>NZ_CP031165.1 GCF_003344865.1 Euzebya pacifica | reverse complement strand
CGCGCGGTCAGCTCACTTGGTCGTCGGGAACGGCGGGGCTGGAGCACGAGGGCTCCGGATGGCCGATCGAGCGCATCATCGACGAGCTGCGTAGCGGTCATCCACAGAGTTGTCCACAGGTTGTGGGAATGTCGGGCGCGTGGTAAATCGAGGCCGTTGGACACTCCCGGTCGTCCGTGGGAAGGTTGCGGAGTCTAGGGGCGCTGTCGACCTGTGGACAAGTGGTGATTCATGGCCGGTTGACGCCTCCGGGGGGTGGTCCATACACTGGTTCATCGCGCGCGGGATTGGTGCCCCCCATCTGGGGGCCCAACTCATGCCACTGCCCGCCGCGACACCTACGCCACCCGCACTGCCCTGGCCCCGAGCTGTGGGCCGCCGTCTGCGGGGACGGCCACGACCCAACAGTAAGGCCTCCAGCCATGAGCAAGCGCACCTTCCAGCCCAACAACCGTCGTCGCGCCAAGAAGCACGGCTTCCGCGCCCGCATGCAGACCGCCTCCGGCCGTGCCGTGATCAAGGCGCGCCGTGCCAAGGGCCGCAAGAAGCTGACCGCATAGGGTCGGCTCCACCTGTCCTCGCTACGGTGGGGAGCATGCCCACCCCCGCGCGACTGCGTTCCGGGCGAGAGATCCGGGCGGTCTTCGATGCGCGAAACGCGATGGGCACCGCCACCCTCGTGGTCCATGGACGTCCGTCCGAGCCGACGCAGGAATGCCGTGCCACCGTGGTGGCCGGCCGCCGCGTCGGCGGCGCTGTGCAGCGAAACCGTGCCAAGCGCCGGATCCGTGCGGCCCTCCTGCAGGCAGACCTGCCGATCGGCATGGACCTCGTCGTCACCGCCAAACCACCGGCGGTGACTGCGGCGTTCGCTGACGTCTGCAAGGACCTCGAGCGGGCGCTGGGTCGGGTTCGTGCGCGGGCAGCCGCCGCGTGAGGACCTCACCGCTCGCCTGGGTGCTGACCGGCCTGATCAGGCTGTATCGGCTCGTGCCCAAGCGGGCCGAGACCTGTCGGTACCACCCCACCTGCTCCGCCTATGGCCTCGAGGCCATCCGCGTTCACGGTGCCGTCCGAGGGACGTGGTTGACGCTTCGTCGCCTCGGCCGATGTCACCCGTGGGGCGGCACCGGACTCGACCCGGTCCCACAGCGACGACCACGCCGCGGCTCCACGACACCTCCCGAACTCCACCCCCCAGCTGACGCGTCCGAAGCGCGCCAGGAGGAGCACTTCTGATGACGTTCTTCAGCCAGATCTGGAACGGTCTCCAGGACGGCCTTTCCGCCATCCTGCACATGTACGCCAACCTGCTCGACCCAATCGCAGGTGGCTACAAGTGGGGCTTCAGCATCATCCTGCTGACCCTGACCGTCCGGCTGTTCCTGGTGCCCCTCGCGGTGCGCCAGACCAAGTCGATGCGCTCGATGCAGAAGCTGCAGCCCGAGCTCAAGAAGCTCCAGAAGAAGTACGACGTCGACAAGACGTTGATGAAGACCGATCCCGAGAAGTACAAGGCTGCCAAGGAGAAGCAGCGCGAAGCGCAGATGGCGCTGTACCAGGAGCACAACGTCAACCCCGTCGGGGGTTGCCTGCCGCTCGTGCTGCAGATGCCGATCTTCTTCGCCCTGTTCCAGGTCCTGCAGCCCAGCCCGGTCGGCGCGCTGGACCGCATCTTCATCGACGTGTCCGAACGCATCGGCGTGGCGCTGACCTTCGGGGACCGCATCCCCGAGCTGACGACCGCCAACTTCTTCGGTATCGACTCGCTGGCCAATACCGCCGCTGGTGGCGCCGGGATCGGCGCGATCGCGCTGGTCGCCCTGCAGGTCGGGACGACCTACTACTCCACCAAGATGATGCAGGGCCGCAACTCCCAGGCGGCGGCCGAGCAGCAGCAGGCCCAGAAGCTGATGCTCTACATCATGCCGGTCTTCCTCGGTTGGCTGTCCTGGACCTTCCCCATCGGTGTGGTCCTGTACTGGGTCACCACCAACGTGTGGACCATCGGCCAGCAGTGGGTCATCTTCCGTCAGGTCGAGGCGCAGGAGGCCCGAGACGAAGAGGCTCGCGCCGAGGCCCGCAAGGAACGCGCCCGCGCCCGGGCCAACAAGAACCAGTCCGGCGGCACGACGGCCAAGAAGAAGCCGAGCGACTCGGCGTCCAACGGTCGCGCAACCGACGGCACGGCCAACGGTCGCGCCAACAAGGGCGGGACGAGCAAGGGCGGGCCAGGC
Organism: Euzebya pacifica; assembly: GCF_003344865.1. GTDB lineage: Bacteria > Actinomycetota > Nitriliruptoria > Euzebyales > Euzebyaceae > Euzebya > Euzebya pacifica. Next base: position 5,797,638 of record NZ_CP031165.1, on the reverse strand, counting down.
AAGGGCGGGACAGCCAAGGATGCGGTGAACGGCAGCGGGGACGACACGTCTGCCTCATCGGACTCCGAGGCGTCCAGCACCAACAAGGGACGACGCAGCAAGCGTTGACCCTCGACGGTGGACCGAACACCAGTTCGCTGACCGGTCCACCCGACGATTTCCATCAGACGCGTCCCCGCATCGACCGGGGGCATCGAGCACGAAAGGAACGTTCGCGATGACCGACGTTCAGGAAGCCGAGTCCGACGAGCGCACCACCATGGAGCTGCTGGACGAGGATGCAGACCTCGCCGCTGACTTCGTGGAGGGGCTTCTCGACATCCTGGACCTGCCGGGGGACATCGACATCGAGGTCCAGCCCGACCAGGCCACCGTTACCGTCCAGGAGGTGGGTTCCGGGCTGTTGATCGGCCGACGTGGTGCCACCCTCGACGCCCTGCAGGAGCTCGTTCGTTGCTCCGTGCAGCGCCAGACCGAGCGCCGCTCCCACGTCAGGGTGGACGTGGAGGGCTACCGCTCCCGCCAGCTGGAGAAGCTGCGCGAGCGCTGCCGTGAGGCCATCGCTGAGGTCAGGGAGACCCTCGAGCCGGTCAAGCTCGAGCCGATGGACGCCTACGAGCGCAAGATGATGCACAACCTGGCCGCCGCCGCTGGTGGCGTGACCTCCGCGAGCGAAGGCGCCGAGCCGCGTCGCCGCGTGGTCATCCGGCCGGAGGGTTAGGGATGGCGGGCTCCACGGAGGGCCCCGAGCACGACGCGGGCCGGGACGACAGTCCGGCCCGCGTTTCTCGTGCAGGGAGCGGCAGGGCCGACGGGCTGACGGTCGGCGAACGCTCGGGGGACGGCCTGGGGATCGGTGAGCAGCTGGCCCTTCTCGGCCATCTGATCGCTGAGTCGCCACACAACCTGGTCTCTGCGCGAGACCGCGGCTTGCTGGAGAGCGTGCACATCCCCGAGTGCGTGGCCGTGGTCGAGGCGATCCACGCCGGCGACGGGCAGCACTGGATCGACCTCGGGACCGGTGGCGGGCTCCCGGGCCTGGTCGCGGCGATCATGCGACCCCACGTCGGCTGGACGCTGATCGACAGCCGGCAGAAGAAGGTCGACGCGGTCAACGAGTTCATCGAGATCCTCGGCCTGGAGAACGCGCGCGCCGTTGCCGGACGGGCAGAGGTCCTTGCACGGCAGGAGGAGTACCGGGGTGTCTACGACGGTGTGGTCAGCCGTGCCATGGCCCGGCTCGACATCGTTGCGGAGCTGTCCCGCGGCTTCCTCAAGCCGCGTGGTCGCCTGGAGGTCGTCAAGGGTCCGAGCATCGATCAGGAGCGCGGGTACTTCCAGCGAGCGGCCTCGAAGCTGCGGATGCGCGAGAACAGCACGTCACCCCTGGACGGCTCCGACAGGGGCACCGTGATCGTGAGCCTCGTCGCCAAGGGTGGTCCACCGACAGGTGTGCCCAGGTCCGACGGACTCCCCCAGGCCAAACCCCTCGGGGGGCCGAAGAGCTGATCCTGGGCTTGCAGGGTCCCGTCGAGCATCTTCTTTGGTGCACGAGCTGCTAGTACGCATAGCGAAACGGCGTTGACCTGCGGAAACGCGCTGTACGCTCGTACGGTGGCGGAAACGGCATCGACCCATGGTCTGCCAACCCCCGTCACAGGGCGTTTGACCGCGTATCGGCCGGTCGCAGCGCCGGTGGCGGGGTAGACACTCCGGCTGGCAAGCGCTGGGCCGCCGAGGGCTTGGCGACCCCTCCCCCGCCGCCCCCGTCGGGGGCGGTGTCGTTGTGTCGGCGGTCGACCCCAGTCCTGGCCGGTAGCGAAGAACATTGGTGGAGACCCTCTCTCGGTCGTTAACCGAATAGGCGGTCCCCAGCCGGCTGTCAGCGTCGTTAACCGAATAGGCGGTCCCCAGCCGGCTGTCAGCGAGAGACGAGGCTGCTCCCCCGGCCTAGTCCTGCCGTTGGAACGGGGTTGGCGTCAGACGGTTGGGGTCCTGCACGAGGCGTCGATGACCCAGCATCGATCGAGTCGCCGATACGCCGAGCACGATCCCGAGCACGACGACATGAGTGGCACCGGACACCGGGGCGCGGGTGGGCACGCTGGGTGTCGCGGGTCGTAGGCAACCCGGACGACCGAGCGACGGCCGTCATCGTCGTAGGCGTCGTTCAGCCCGCCTTCCGCTGAACGCCAGTGCCAGTCCCCCCCGGGGGTTCAGGCGGATTCAAAGGGCCGCCAACCAGGCTCAACCAGGTTGTGGACTCCGGGGTGAGCCTTGGGCGCGGGTCGGCATTGTGTCGGACGTCCTTTGCCAGGACCACATCGGGGCGAAGGTCCCCCTCGGTCATCCGCCAGCGGTTGCGCGCCGACGATTGATCGCGGCCCGGCCAGTGCGCGCTGTCGGGGTGCGACCCCCGAGCGATGGATGCCATAGTGCGTTGTCAACGGTGGCAACGGTGTGGTTGCATCGAGAGACCGTCGCTCCGCAAGTCGGCAGCAGCTCCCCAAGTCACCAGTTGCTGCGATCGACTCCGCAACCTGCGTGGGTCTGTGCCCGGGGCGTAGGGCCCGCGTTCCTTTCTGAGACCGACGCTGTTTCACCTGCAACGCTCGGCGACGCCCCGGTTCGGACCTCGGCCACGACGCCCGGCGACGTCCTGCAGGCCCGGCCCCCACGCAGGGACAGGCGTTCGGCGTCGCCCTATTCGGACCGTTCATCGTCCTCGCGTCTTGCGTCCTGATCGACTGACGGGTGCCGGACGAGAGTGGTTTGGGTTGTGCGTCAGGTCGAGGGCAGCGGTGGCGCGCGACGTTGCACGTGGAACTCCCCACCGCAGGGCTTCCCGTTCGAGACCTGGTGGGTTTCACGTGCAACATCGACCTGCTCCACCCAAGGACGTCCCCAACTTGGGGTTGGGTCGGCTTCTTGGCCATCTTGGGAAGCGCGCGCAGATGCGGTTGCCAGTGAAACGGTGTGGCGGCATAGGGACGAGTTGACCGCTATGCCGTATCGGTGGGTACCGGCACGTCTCCTCATCGCCCGTCGACGTCATCAACTGGAGTCGATCAGTCGCGCCACCCGGTCAGTTCGCCGTCGTCGGCGTCAACAGCCATAGAGCAAGGAGGACCACCGACATCGGGACAGACGTGTTGATCACTGAACAGGATCTGTGACGCCATCGACGTGCTGGTCGCCGCTCACGTGGCGCTCGGCTTGAGGATGGCCGTGAGGACCGACCGGTTCGCCCTCCTGTTCCCGGGCGGCGACGCGATCTTCCTCGGGTTCGACCATCTCGACGGGGTAACGGGGGGCGCCCCAGCGGGATGTTCTCCAAGTCAAGCATGGCCGCTGATGGGGTGGTCACGGACGTGATCCGCGTCCTTGCTGGGGCGAAGGTCACCATCACCGGCAGGCCGTCCAAGGCCCCTGCGGATGCCTGCGGCGCCAGGAGCACCTCAGCTTTCGTCCGTCCCGCGGCCACCTGGGCCCGTGGGACCCCGACCTGGGCTCGGGACCCCCCTAACTCGATGGACGATGCCACAGGGGGTCGCGAACCTGGACGACGCGCACCGACTGCTCAGGAATGGACTGCTCCATCATCCCGATGGGTGGATGTGAGATGGGGCCTTGGTGTTGATGGCCGTAACAACGGGCCTTGATGGCCGAAGCCGTGAAGATGGGGGGTGGGCCTCGCCGGCAACCCGGTAGTGCCCGGTTCCACGTGGAACACATCTCGTCGGCCCACGGGCGGCTCCACGTCGAGAAGGCAGGCCGGGCCTCGCCAGGGCGTGCTCCTGGCAACCCGGTTGGGGCCGGTTCCACGTGGAACACACCTCGTCGCCCCACGGCCGACCCCACAAGGCACGAGGGATGGTCAACGACGCACGAGAGCCGCGTCTGAACACGATCCCACGGACACGGCAGGTCACCGCTCGAGGTGTGGGAGTGCCGGGCTCTGGGCTCCCCCCCTTCAGGAGCGTCTCAGCACGCTGCTTCAATGACGCCCGGTGTCGCCCTCGGCGCTGCGTGTTTCCGTACAGGCCGAGCGGGACAACCCAAACGGATAGTCGGGGGTCCCGGCGGCCTTGGCTCAGGCCGCTCCGAACCGCGCCGGAAGGTCGCTCCTGCCAAACCCGTGGTGGGTCCGGGAAACGTCGCTACGCCGCGTTGGGTTGGTGACGCGGCCCCCGCGGCTCTGGGCCGGCCAGGAGGTTGCCCTTCAAACCGACCCCCCACTCCTGCACCAATCACCCCCTGCTCGAGTCGCGTTGCTGCAGCGCCAACCCTGCTCCAGTTGCACCCGGATGGGCGCAGAACCTCTGCAGCGGAAGGTGAACCGGCACGATCGGCAGGGCCACGTCCGGGCGCGTTCCACGTGGAACGCTGTGCGCGGTCCGTGCAACACCCATCTCCTTGTCCACAGCGCCGTTGGACCTTCCCGGACAAGACGACGGCGGTTGCTAGCATCAGAAGCCGAGAAAGCGGGATCGCCGTCACGTGGTGTACGGGGTCCCTTCGAGCCCCTTGGAGGTGGCCGTTGGTGACACCACACGACACGTCCGGACCGTGGTACCGCTACTGGGCCCGTGAGGACGACCACGCCGACGTGGAGACATCGACGACGCGTCCGCCGGTCGCACATGATGATGAGGAGTCCACCGTTCCGGAGCCCGTGACCGCGCCCATCGCCGAGCGCGAAGGCCGCTATACCGCTGCCACGGTCCTGGCGGTGGCCAACCAGAAGGGTGGTGTCGGCAAGACCACCACGTCGGTCAGCCTGGCGGCCTCCCTCGCCGAGCTCGGACTACGAGTCCTGCTGGTGGACTTCGACCCCCAGGGCAACGCCTCCTCCGGCCTCGGGCTGCGTGCCCACCCCGGGCAGGCCTCCGTGTACGACGTCCTCGTCGACGCGGTCCCGGTAGAACAGGCGGTGGTCCCGACCTCGCAACCCGGTCTGGACCTCATCCGTGCCACCATCGACCTGGCCGGCGCCGAGGTCGAGCTGGTCAGCGCCTTCAGTCGCGAGCACAAGCTCCGCAGGGCCCTGGATGCCGCACGGGACCAGTACGACGCCATCATCATCGACTGTCCGCCGAGTCTCGGCTTGTTGACGGTCAACGCCATGACGGCTGCCGACGGCGTGGTTGTCCCGATCCAGTGCGAGTACTTCGCGCTCGAAGGGCTCGGCGCCCTGCGCCGCAACGTCGACCTGATCCGCGAACAGCTCAACCCCAACCTGGAGATGACCGGGTTCGTCCTCACCATGCTGGACGCGCGTACCCGCCTGAGCCAGCAGGTGGTCGACGAGGTCCGGTCCCACTTCGGCGACCGGGTGTTCAAGGCCCGGATTCCACGGACGGTCCGCTTGGCCGAGGCACCAGGATTCGGGCAACCCATCACCCAGTTCGACCCCTCGTCCCGCGGTGCCATGGCGTACCGGCGGCTGGCGCAGGAGGTCGTCGAACGGCTCGATCGCAGGGCGAACGACCAGCAGCGCGACACCGAACAAGGAGCAGTGGCATGAGCAAGCCGGGCGGACTCGGACGAGGGCTGGGTGCCCTGATTCCCAGCGCAGCACCCGGACAGTCGGGGCTGGTCACCGTGCCGCTCGCCGAGCTGCAGCCGAACCCCCGACAGCCACGGGATCGCTTCGACCCGGATCTCCTCCAGGAACTTGCGCTCAGCATCGCCGAGATCGGCATCCTCCAGCCGATCGTTGCCCGGCCCCTGCCGACCGGTGGCTATCAGATCATCGCCGGTGAACGCCGCTACCGTGCATCACGGATGGCCGGCCTCACCGAGGTCCCGGTGGTGGTTCGCCACACCGAGGACGGCCAGCTCCTGACCGAGGCGCTCGTCGAGAACGTGCACCGCGCCAACCTCGATCCGATCGAGGAGGCGATGGCCTACCGGCAGCTGCTGGACGACTTCGGCATGACCCACGATGCGCTCGCCAACAAGCTCGGCAAGTCGCGGTCCGCCATCTCCAACAGCATGCGCCTGCTCGCCCTGCCGTCCTCGGTGACCGACATGGTGGTCACCGGAGCCCTCTCCGCCGGACACGCCCGAGCCATCCTCGGACTCCAGAGCACCGAGCAGCAGGAGGACATCGCCAGCCAGGTCGTGGCCGAAGGCATGTCGGTCCGCGCCACCGAGGAGCTCGTCCGCGGGATCGTCGAGCGGCAGTCGCAGAGCACCGACGAGGTGATGACCGATCTCGCGACCGAGGCGAAGAAGCGCAAGCGGTCACCGTTCACCCACGTGGAGGAACGTCTGGTCGACGCCCTGGGGACCAAGGTCGAGATCAAGGGTTCGGTCAAGCGTGGCAAGGTCGTGATCCAGTTCGCCGGCGCGGAGGACCTCGAGCGACTCCTCGACATCCTCGGTCGGGGAAGCGGCCAGGACCTGCTTGCCGGCTGATCGACGAAAACCGGGTCCGACAGGGCCGGTTGGGCCCATGGTTGGGCATGCACCGGAACCACAAACACCACCAACGAGCCGTTGGTGGCGTTTTCGCAGGTCAGCGGCGTTTCAGTGGGAGGCGGGGACGGTGCTGAGGGCTGCGTCGACGATCGTTTCGCAGAGGGCGGCGAAGGTCATGCCCCTTGCCTCGGCCGCCGCGGGCAGGAGCGACGTCTCGGTCATGCCGGGGCAGGTGTCGAGCTCGAGCAGCCATGGCTTGCCGTCGTCGTCCACCATCAGGTCCACACGGGTCACGTGCCGGGCGTCGGCCTGCTCGTAGGCGGCAACGGCGGCAGCAGCCGCGGCGTCGAGCACGTCGGCGGGCAGGCGCGCAGGGGCGTGCAGCATCGTCGCCCCCGGGGTGTAACGGGCGGAGAAGTCGTAGTGATCGTCCGGGCCGTGCGAGGCGATGTCGATCTCGACGGCCGGCAGCACCTCCCCGTCGACGATGGAGATGGCGAGCTCCGTGCCGTCCACCCGGCGCTCGACCAGCGCCACACCGTGGTAGCGGAACGACCCGATGAGCGCGTCGGTCAGCTGGTCCGGACCGTTGACATAGCCGACCCCCATGCTGCCGCCCCCCTGGCTCGGCTTGACCACCAGGGGCAGCTGCAGGGTCTCGATCACGCGCGGCAGCAGGCGGGCTGCGCCGAGGTCGCGGATCGCCTCGCTGGAGACCGACACCCAGTCGGGCGTCGGAATGCCGGCGCGACGCCACAGCGCCTTGGTGACTGCCTTGTCCCACGCCAGCGACGACGCGCGTGCATCGGGTCCGGTGAAGGGGATGCCCAGCAGCTCCAGCAACCCCTGGATGGTGCCGTCCTCGCCCATGCGACCGTGCAGGGCCAGATAGGCCAGGTCGGGCTCGAAGGCCGTGAGGTGATCGCCGAGCTGCGGGTCGACGTCGAGCACTCGGACGTCGTGCCCGCTGCCCTCCAGCGCAGCAGCGATGCGAGTGCCCGATTGCAGGCTGACCTCCCGCTCCAGCGACAGGCCGCCCGCGATGACGGCGATGCGATTGCCGGTCATGTCCCACTCCCAGAACGTCCGAACGCCTCCAGCAGCGTCATCTCGTCTCCGATCAGCTTGCCCAGTCGTCTGATGCCCTCGCGAATCCGGGTCTCGTTGGCGTAGCTGAAGTTCAGTCGCATCTCGTGGGTTCCTCCACCGTCGGCGTAGAAGCCTCGTCCGGGCACGTAGGCGACGCGGGCGTTGATGGCGCGGGGCAACATCGCCCCGGTGTCGATCTCGTCGGGCAGGCGGACCCAGGCGAACATGCCGCCGGTTGGGGGACTGACCCGGGCGCTGGCCGGAAACGCCGACTCGATCTCGGCCAGCATCGCGTCACACCGTTCGCGGTACAGCTCGGTGAAGTTGCGGACGTGCTGCGTCCACGGCTGCGTGCGCAGCCAGGCGTCGGCGATGCCCTGCGTGGCGTTGGACTGGCACAGGTCCGAGGCCTCCTTGAGCTGCACGAGCTTGTCACGGACCGATCGGGGGGCAAGCACCCAGCCCGTGCGCATGCCCGGGGAGAACATCTTCGAGAGGCTGCTCAGGTAGATCACCCGCTCGGGCGCCAGAGAGACCAACGGCGTCCGGCGCTCGTGCTTGAAGTCGAGCATCCCGTAGGGGTTGTCCTCGATCACCATCACGTCGAAGCGCTCGGCGATCTCCACGATGCGTTCTCGCCGTTCCAACGACAGCGACACCCCGGCAGGGTTCTGGTGGTTGGGGATCGTGTAGATCATCTTGGCGGGGCGACCCTCGTCGACCAGCCGCTGCATCGTCTCGGCGAGCGCGTCGGGGTCCATCCCGTCACCGTCCATGCCGACGTGGACCACCCTGGGCTCGTACTGCTGGAACGCCGAGAGGGCGCCCACGTAGGAGGGCCCCTCGGCCACGACCACGTCACCCGGATCGATGAACAGCCGTGCGAGCAGGTCGAGCGCCTGCTGGCCGCCGGTCGTGACGACCAGGTCGTCGGGTCGGGCGTGGATGCCCTCCTCGGCCATGACCATGGTCAGGGACTCCCGCAGCCGCTCGCTGCCCTGGCCCCCGCCGTACTGCAGTGCGCTCGCGCCGTCACGGGCGAAGACCTCTGCGGCGACGGCGGCAACCTCGTCGAAGTCCAGGACGGACACGTCGGGCATCCCCCCTGCCAACGACACGACCTCCGGACGGCTCGCGACGGCGAACAACGCACGGATCTCGCTGGCCTTCATGCCGGTGGCGCGAGTGGCGTATCGCTTCAGATGGGGGTCGACGGCGGCCAAGTCAAGGCTCCTGAGAACGGCGGCACGGGGTTGTCGAGAGGTTCAGCGTAGCGATGCGTCAGGTGACCACCCCCGTGGCCACTCCGTCAGGCCACCACCATTGATAACGGTAACCCTCGGGCCGTATCTGTGGCGATGGCGGATGGGTCGGTCCATCCATCCCGACCTGCGTATCCTCGGGGTTGTGACTGCTGGCCCGTCGATGCTGCGCCGATCGGTGGTCGGGCTGTTGCTCGGCCTGGCCGTCGGGTTGCTCGCGGTCTGGAGTTCGGGAGGACGGGCCCGGTGATTCCGCCGAGGGTGCGCGTACTCGACATGGACGACCTCGACGCCCTCCCCTCACCGTGTCGCGGCTGCATGTTCTGGCAGTCCGCAGCCGCCCCTCCCGGCGAACAGGCGAGTGATCCGCAGGGCCAGGACGCCTGGTGGCAGGCCATGCAGCTGGACTGGGGCACGCCCGGCAAGGGCATCTGGGACGGCGACGAGCTGATCGCCTTCGCCCTCTTCGCGCCACCGTTGCACGTGCAACGTCCCCGCACCCTCACCTTCGCGCCCAGCGACGACGCCCTGGTGCTCGCCACGCTGTGGTGCGATCCCGACCACCGCGGTGCGGGACATGCACGGCACCTGCTGCAGGCCCTCGCACGGGATGCGCTCAGCCAGGGGTACGAGGCGATCGAGGCCTACGGTGCCGCCTTCGTCCGGGACGGTGCCTGCGTGCTCAGCGGGTCGGCCCTCGAGGCGCTGGGCTTCGCCCTCCACCGGCCGCATCCGACCACTGCGTTGTACCGGATGGACCTGGATCGCACGGTCAGCTGGCCCCAAGCGGTCGGACACGCGCTGGGCGAGGTCATCTCGAGCCTGCAGGGACGTGAACGGGCGCGAACACGGCCCGCGCTGGAGCAGCGTCAGCTGCGGGAGGACGCGCGGACCAACGGGTCCTCGTCGTAGCCCTCGAGGAACCGACGGATGCCAGCGGTCAGCTGGCGCGCAAGCCGGTCCTGCACGTCGGGGTCGATCAGGCGGGCCAGGTCCTCGGGGCTCGTGGCGAACCCGGGTTCGATCACCACGGCCGGCATCCGCGTCTCCCTGAGCAGGGTCCACGTCATCGGATGTGCCCGACAGTCGGGCCCCAGGCCGGCGAGCAGCATGCCGTCGAGCAGCGACTCGGCCAGGGCGTTGCCAGCGGCCGACACGAACCGCAACGACCCGAAGTAGTAGGCGGCGCAGCCGGTTGCGGCGGTCGTGGTGCTGGTGTTGAGGCCGATCGAGACGATCAGGTCGACGCCCAACCGGTTGGCCATCTGCGCTCGCGCCGAGGCGGTGGGGTCCTGGTGTCGGCCACGGGACAGGACCGGCCGTGCCCCACGGGCCCCCAGGTTCCCGGCCAGGCGGCTGGCGATCTCCCAGGAGACGTCCTCGGCCTCGGGCGGTAGGTCCCCGCGATCTCGGGGTCGGGTGGCGTCGACCATCACCTGCAGGCCGATGAGGCCCTGTCTGGCGATCCGACGGACGGCTGCCTCCTCACGGACCCGTGTACTGACTCCGGCCGCCTGATGGCCCCTGTGGAGCCGCTGGAGGGCTTCCAGCGTGCGTGCCCCCACGATGCCGTCCACGTCCAGGCCCACGTTGCCCTGGAACTCCATGACCGCCGCACGGGAGGACGGACCGAAGATGCCGTCCTCCATGCCCGCGTCGAAGCCGAGCTGGTTCAGCCGTTGCTGGAGGTCCAGCACGTCGTCACCCCGCATCGGGGTGCCCGAGTGCCACAACATCCGGTCACCGAGGGCGTGGTTGGCCTCGACGAGCGCCTGCCAGGTCTCGGGTCCGACTTCGGCGTCAGCGGGCAGGTTGCGTTGCCGCTGGAACTCCCGGGTGACGACGGCGGTGGCCTCGTCGAAGGTGTCCCCCTCCTCCAGCGCGGGCTCGATCCCGTGATCGCGCTGCCAGCGGCCGAGGCGGCGGCGCAGGTCGAGGATCTCGGAGCCGTGCTGTCCGGGGGTGAGCGGGAGTCCCATCAGAGGAGGAAGGATAGGTCGCAACATGCCGACGGCCGCCCTGCTGGGGCGGCCGACGGTGAATGTTGTGGCCGGAACGGCCGTTGGCGAGGTCCTACAGGAACTCGGCCAGGTCGCCCAGGAGGGCGCCCTTGTTCTTGGCGCCAACGAGGCGCTTCTTCTCCACGCCGTCCTTGATGACGAGCATCGTGGGGATCGACATGACGCGGTACTGGCGCGCGGTGTCGGGGTTCTCGTCGACGTTGAGCTTCAGGACCTTGATGTTGTCCGCCTGCTCGGTGGCGATCTCGTCGATGATGGGACCGACCATGCGGCACGGTCCGCACCACTCGGCCCAGAAGTCGATGAGGACCGGCTTGTCGGCCTCGAGGACCTCCTGCTGCCAGGTTGCGTCGGTCACCTTGGGGGTGTTGCTCATGAGCGGTACTGCCTCCTGCGGGGGTCTGTCGGGGTGTCTGTCGGGGGATGTAGTGCGGTGTGAATGGAACGCTGGTGTCGGGCCGACTATTCCATGACCCGGTCGGCGTTGCCCCGGTTCAGTGCGCGTTGGCCTCCAGCCAGCGCTCGGCGTCGAGGGCGGACTTGCAGCCCTGACCCGCGGCGGTGATGGCCTGGCGGTAGATGGTGTCGGTGATGTCGCCCGCGGCGAACACCCCGGGCACCGACGTGGCGGTGGTGGGCTCCTGCACGAGGATGTAGCCCTCGTCGTCGAGGTCGAGCTGACCCTCGAACAGCGTGCTGGCCGGGTCGTGCCCGATCGCGAGGAAGAGCCCGTTGGTCGCCATCTCGCGACGCTCGCCGGTGTTGGTGTCCTCCAGGACCACCCCGGTGACGGCATCCTCGCCGAGGACGTCGACGACGGAGGCGTTCCAGACGAACTCGATCTTGTCGTTCGCCAGGGCTCGGTCGGCCATGATCTGGGAGGCCCGCAGCTCGTCACGGCGGTGCACGACCTTGACCTTCGAGGCGAACTTGGTCAGGAACATCGCCTCCTCCATGGCCGAGTCGCCACCGCCCACCACGACCAGCTCCTGGTCACGGAAGAAGAAGCCGTCACAGGTCGCGCAGGCCGACACGCCCTTCCCGATGAGGCGCTGCTCGTTGGGCAGGCCCAACCAGCGAGCGGTGGCGCCGGTGGAGATGATGATGGTCCGAGCCTGCACGCGGTCGGCGCCGACCTCGATGGTGAACGGCGAGCCCGTCGACAGGTCGATGCTGGTGACGTCCTGGGTCATGAACTGCGTGCCGAACTTCTCCGCCTGCTTGCGGAAGTCCATCATCAGCTCGGGGCCCATGCGGCCGTCGGGGAACCCGGGGAAGTTCTCCACCTCCGTCGTCTGCATCAGCTGCCCGCCGGCGGCGATGCCCTCGATGACGAGGGGCGCCAGGTCGGCACGTGCGGCGTAGAGGGCGGCGGTCAGCCCGGCGGGTCCGGAGCCGACGATGACGACGTCGTGAATGGTGTCTGCGCTCATGGAGAAAGGATCCTTCGACGAGAGTGCCTCGCGCACCGTGTCATCGGTGGGGGCTGTATGGCGGTCGGCATGGCAGAACGCCTGGGACCCCGATCCTATTCCGTACGGGTCAGGACACGACAGCCAGGACGGTGCATCCGCTGGGGTCCACGATCCACACGTCGGTGCGGTCCAGCGCGTCCCCGCTGCTGGAGCGCACGAGCGCGTACCCGAGCCGTGGATCACCGTCGGCGGTGAACGACGCGGCGACTGCCGGGACCACGACCCCGTCGGCATCGCGGAGCACGTCCGCCAGGCAGGCACCCGGTTCGATCCCGCCGGCGAAGGGCTCGGCGCGGAGGATCTCGTCACGGAACGGGATGGCCAGCTGCTCGGCGTCGTCGTTTGACCGTCCGAGGAGCTGCGCGGCGGCAGGATCGTCCCGGATGGAGGTGCGAACCGCCTCGTCGTCCCCGCCGATCTCGCCGAGCTCCAGCAGGGCGGGCCCGACGGAGGACGCGGTCGCCCCAGCGGGCCCCGTGTCGGCTGCACCGCCATCTGTGGCGGCGTCGTCACCGGCGTCATCGGCCGTGGCCTCGTCGAGAGCCTCCTCAGCAGTGTCCTCCGCGGGTGCCTCCTCGGCCGCCAGCGGCGCCGGGACGTCGGCGGCCTCGTCCATGTCGGGGGCCAGCTCCGCGGCGGCGTCCTCCCGCTCCTCCTCTGCGACGTCTGCCGCACCACCGGCGAACGCCGCCTCGTCGTCCATGGTCCTGACGGTGCTCTCCGCGACGCCCTCCTCGACCGAATCGCCGATGTCGGCGCTGTCGTCGGAGGAGGACGACACGAACACCGCGGTGGTGCCGACGAACAGCACGACCAGTCCGGCGGCGACCGCCATGGCTGCGCGCCCGAACCGTGCGCGGCGGGTCTGCTGGCGGTGCCGGTCACCGGGTCGCGTGCCAGCCGGCCGGTCACGGCGGCCGCGAGCCGTCGTGGACCAGCCGTCCAGCGCCGCTGCGCCGCTGGCACGCACCACATCGGGGTCCAGGCGGGACGCCTGTGGCAGCTCGTGGCCGATCTCGTCGGCCAGGCCGGCCCGCAGGCGGTCGGCGAACCCGGTGGGCGGGTCGACCTCCTCCACCGCCCCCAGCCCGACCAGCATGTCGGCCATCTCGTCGGCGGCGTCGGCCACCCACGGCTCGGACTGCATCCGCGCCTCCAGCGCCTCGACGGCAGCGTCGTCCAGCTCGCCGGCCAGGTAGGCGGCGAGCTGGATGCGAACGTCGGGGGTCTCGGGCACGGGTGGGTTGGTCCTCGCAGGGAAGTCGTCGGGCGGTATCAGGTAGGAGGTGGGGCACGCCCCGAAGGTTCCCCGGTCGACCTGTCCGCCTCGGCAAGGATGGTTGCCAGCTTGGCGTGACCACGGTGGACCCGCGACTTGATGGTCCCCACGGCGACACCGGTCTCCTCGGCGATCTCGGCGTACGGCCGGCCGTGCAGCGTGTGGCCGATCACGGCGTCGCGGTAGTCCGGCTCGAGCTGCAGCAGGGCCTGTCGAAGGTCCAGCTGCAGGTCGGCCTGCGCGATGCGGTCGTGGTTGTCGGCCAGCGGCAGGTCCTCGACGATCGCCTCGGACTTCTTCGGCCTGCGGGACCGCTTGCGGCCGAGGTCATTGCACGCGTTCGTCGTCACCCGGTACATCCAGGTGGAGAACTTCGACGCCCCGTTGAAGGTCTCGGCCCGCCGGTACAGGGTCAGGAACGCGTCCTGGGCCGCGTCCTCGGCATCGGTGGCGTCACCGAAGTAGCGGTAGCAGATGCCGAACACCCGCCGCTGGTAGCGGTCCAGCAGCTCGGCGAACGCCCGCTCGTCCCCGCCGGTAAAGGCGTGGACCAGCTCCTCGTCGCTGCGTGGGCTGCCCATCGGGGTCAGCCCACGGTGATGGTCGGGACGTCGATGCCGTCAGGATGCCAGCGCCTGCACCCTGACTTCACCTATCTCCGCCCGGAACTGTCCCTCGAAGGGTTGCAGGTTGCCGGTCACCCAGACCATCAGGTACCGCGCCTGGGGCTGGTCCTCCAGGTCGATGCGGATCGCGTCGCCCTCCTCGACATCGGTGACCGTGGCCACGACGGGCCACGCGTCGAGGTCGTCGCTGGGCCGTCCGGCAACCCGGATCTCCATGTCGAACCCGCCCGTGGGGACCGCAAGGGTGACCGCCTGGACCGTCCGGGCGCCGCCGAGGTCACCGTAGAAGCCGACCCCCGTCTTGAGGTTGCCGAAGTCCGCGGTGTTGTAGCGCTCGGTCGCCCAGATCGTGTTCGGGGCACCGTCGGTCAGGTTGGCGAGGAACCGGTCGCGTTCACCCCGGTCGCCCTGCGGGTCGAAGGCGGTCAGGCCCGTGAGGGGCACCGACTCGATGGCGTCGTCCTCGCTGCCGTCGTTGTCGCCGTTGGGCTCGGGGTCCTCGGCGACCGGGGTCGGCGTGACCTCCTCGGCGAACAACGACGCCACGGAGTCCTGCTCGATGACCCCGCCGAAGATGCCGACGGCGACCAGCGCGCCGGCCAGCAGCAGCAGCGCCCCGACAGGGATCAGCCAGCGCATCTCGCTGCTGATGGAGGTGTCCTCGGGTTCGGTGACCGGCGCGGGCAGCGGGGCCGGCGCACCGTGCACGGCGGCGAAGGGCCGCAACCGTTCGACGACCGCGACCGGGTCATCGAGCCGTTGGGCGCGGTCGGGCTGGGTCAGCTCGCTGACCAGTAGGTCCAGGTCACGGGGGACGTCGGCGCGCAGGTCGCGTGGGCGCAGCGCCGAGGCGGACAGCCGGGCCTCGGCCACCGCGATCGGGTCCTTGCCGGCGAACGCCTGCTGGCCGGTCAGGGCCTCGTAGAGCAGCAAGCCGAGGGAGTACAGGTCGGCGGCGCCGTCGACGGCCTCGCCGCGCAGCTGCTCGGGAGCGACGTAGGCGGCGGTGCCCATCACCCGACCGGTGGCGGTCAGCGTGGGGTCGTCGGCCGCCTTGGCGATCCCGAAGTCGGTGACCTTCACCCCGCCGTCGATGCCGATCAGGACGTTGGCGGGCTTGACGTCGCGATGCACGATGCCGCGCTGGTGGGCATGGCCGAGGGCCTGGGCGATGCGAACGCCGATGCGCGCGACCTCGCCAACCTCCATCGGCCCCTCCTCCAGGAGGTCGGCGAGGGTGTCGCCCTGGATGTACTCGATGACCAGGTAGACCAGCTCGCCGTCGAGCCCCGTGTCGAACAGCGACACGATCGCCGGGTGGACCAGCTTGGCGGCGGCGATCGCCTCGCGGCGGAACCGCTCCTTGATGGTGTCCTGGCGAGCGAGGTCGTCGTGGAGGATCTTGACGGCCACGGTACGGGCCAGCACCTCGTCGTGGGCACGCCACACGGCCGCCATGCCACCGACCGCAATTCGCTCCTCCAGCACATAGCGGCCGGCAAGCAGATCGGAGGTCGAAGGCGCCCGGCTCGGTGTTCGGCGTTGCTCGTTGTCGGCCACTGATGCGCTCGCGTTCCGCCGGACCCCTCTGGCGGTACCCGGCAGGGCCCGATTCTAGGGGTGGGTCACGACGGTGGACCCGTGGCCCGGCGTCCATGGGCCGATCGGGCGGGTGGACGTCCCGAGACGGCCCGGGCCAGGGGGAAGCCCAGCTGCTTGGTGACCAGGAGATAGGCCACGCCGGCGAGGGGCAGGACCACCATCGCCTCCAGCAACGGGGGGAGGTCGCCGATGAGCAGCCGACCGACGACGGTGACGGCGACCGCGGCGAGCGCGCCGGCCAGCGTCTGGTCCAGCACCCCACCGGCATGGTGGATGACGCCGACGCGGCGCTGCAGCCGGTCCCGCAGCAACCAGTACTCCACCCACGCCGCGATGCCCGACCCGATCGTCAGCCCGAGGGCGCCCAGGCGGGGCAGGTCGGCGGCTTCACGCACCGCAGGGGGGAGGGGCCCGAAGGCGGGCAGGTCGCCGAGGACCTGCAGGCCGTCGGGACCGACGCCGACCCGGTCGAGCTGGAACATCAGCAGCACGCCGATGATGCTGGAGACGACGACCCGGACGATGCTCGCCCGTGCGGGCAGCTTGGCGTCGCCGAGGCCGTAGAGGGCGGACTGCAGCAGCCGGGCGGACGTGGCGCCGAGCAGGCCGATCGCGTACCCCCCGAGGACCGCCCACACCTGCAGGGTGTTGGCCCGGCTGAACTCGCCGCGCTGCAGCAGCGCACCCACGACCACGTCGCCGGCGGCGACGTACGCAACGGCGGTCGGGACGACGAAGTAGCTGATCCGGCGAAGGCCCCGGTGCAGGCGCGCACGGATGGCCTTCGCCGCGGCCGCGGCATCCTGCGAGGTGGCAGCCGACATCGCCGGCAGCTCGGCGGCCGCCACGCTCATGCCGAACAGGCTGATCGGCAGCAGGTACAGCACCTGGCCGTACCGCAGCGCGCCGATCGCCCCGACCACGAGGAAGCTGGCGAGCAGCTGGTCGAGGAAGGCGCTCAGCTGGACGACCCCGCGGGCGCCCAGCACGGGCACGAACCGGGAGATCACCTCGCGCACGGGTCCGTCGATGGTGAAGCGCAGTCGGATACCGGGTGACAGCCGGCGGATCTGGGGGACCTGCACGGCTACCTGCAGCGCGGCGCCGAGGACGGTGGCCCAGCCGAGCACCAGCGTCAGCCCCCGTGCATCGGCGTTGATGACGCTCGTGCCCTGGGTCGACACCGCGGCGTCGAACACGAACCAGCCCCCGACCGCGAGGGCGACGATCTGGGTGACGTTCCAGACCACTGGGGCCACGTAGGACAGGAAGAAGCGCCGGTGGCTGTTGAGCACGCCGAGGCACCACGCCGAGACGACCAGCAGGCCGATGCCGGGGGTGACGACGCGGATCAGCGAGATCGTCAGGTCACGACGGTCACCGCTGACGCCGGGGGTCAGCAGGTCGGTCAACAGCTCGGCGCCGAGGACCCCGAGGACGACCAGCGCGCCGGTCAGGGCCACCAGCAACGACAGCACGGTGGCCGCCAGTCGCCCCGCCTCCTCCTCCCGGTCCTCTGCCAGCAGGCGGGCGTAGGACGGGATGAAGGACGCCGACAGCACCCCCTCCCCCAGCAGGTTCTGCAGGAGGTTGGGGATCTTCATGGCGGCGCTGAACGCGTCGAGGGTCGCCCCGTTGCCGAGGAACGCCGCGACGGCGATCTCGCGCGCCAGGCCGGCCACGCGGGAGGAGAAGATGCCGGCGGCGACCTTGCCCGAGCCGCCCAGCCGCGACGCCACCCTGCTGACGGTGGACGTCACCCGCCGACCTCGCGCAGCCCGCCGTGTCCATCCTGGTCGTCGGCCTGCCCGTCGACCCGTTCGTCGGCGGATCCTGCACCGGGGACCCGGCGACGACGGGTCTGCCGCAGGCCCCAAACGGCCAGGAAGAGGGCCGCGCCGATCGTGGCCACCAACGCCACGACGGGGAAGGCGGTGGACCGCACCGCGATGGTGGAGCTGACCAGCAGCACACGCCCGGTCGGGTCCTCGACGGCGACGCCGACACCCGACAGGCCACCGGGGTTCAGCGCGGTGGCACGGAACGTCAGCGTCTGGGTGGCGTTGGGCGGCAGGGTCAGCTGCGTGATCGGCTCGTCGAACTCGAACCCGGTCGAGCCGACGCGGACCCGCACGTCGAGGGCTTGATCGGCGCTGTTGACGAGGCTGATCGGGATCTCACCCGTGGTGGAGGTGAGGGTGACCGGCGGGGCCTCGACCACGCTGACCGCGCCCGCCAGGCCGTCCAGCGCCCCGATGGTGTCCTCGATGCGCGACAGGCCTGCGGCGCGTTCGTCCAGCGAGCGGTACGGCAGCGCGGCCGCGGCCAGCAACGACCGCCCGAACGTGGTGGCCATGTCGTCGCTGTCGGGCAGCAGCGCGCGGATGGGCACCAGGGCGCTGCGGGCGGCACCGAGCGCCTCGATGTACTCCGCGTCCAGCTCCGCCGCCCGTGAGCTGGGCGGATAGGCCAGGCGGACGACCCGGTCGGACGGTTCGACGACGTCGGCGAGGGTGCCGAGCGACATCGGCCGCAACCACGGCAGCGCAGCGATGGTGTCGGTGGCTGCGGTCAACATGCCGGAGGGGAGCGCGCCCAAGCCGTCCACCTGCAGCAGGACGGCCGCTTCGTCGGCCCCCTCGGCACCGAGCCATCGCAGGGCGGTGGCCGCGGTCAGCCGTTGCATGGTGGCGGCGACACCCTCGTCCCGGGGATCGCCCAGGACGCTGGACAGCGACTCGTCGGCGACGAGGATCCGCACCTCCCCACCGTCGGCGGTCCGCAGGCGCCTGACCGGCTGTGGCATGTCTGCACCCGCCAGGGCGAGGTACCGCTCCTCCAGCAGGAACGCATCGGCGGACGGGCCGAGGGCGGCAACCGTGTCGGCGTCCAGGCCGTCGGGTGGGACGACGATGTCGTCCAGCGGTGGGCGTCCAGTCAGCTGTCGGACGGCCTGTCGGCCCGTGTCGAACAGCCGGATGGCTTCGTCGGCTTCCCCACCACGGACGAGGGCCACGACATCGGCGGGTCCGTAGGGCAACGACAGCGACGACACGTCGGGACGCTGGAGCAGCCCGGCCAGCCGATCGAGGATGGTGGCGGCGCGCCTGGCCCGACGGTCACCGGGGTCCCGGAGCTGGCCGTCGGGCAGCGCATAGCCGTCGGCGATGGTCGACAGGTCGCTGAGGGTGCGACCGTCCAGGGCGAGGGTGAGCCCTGCTGCGGAGCCGTCGGCGTCGGTGCCGTCGAGGTCACGGGCGAGGGCGACCAAGGCGCTGTCGGGGGCCAGCAACGCCGCCATGTCGCTGGTGAGGACGTCGCCGGTGAGCGGCACGGTGTCCTCTGCGGCGACGCTGACGACCATCGACGCGGGCAGCGGGTCGGGCGGGTCCTCCGGCACCACCACGACGGCCGTGGTGATCGACGCGACCGCGTCACCACGCTGGAAGAGGCGGAACTCCAGCGGGTACACACCAGCGAGCCCCGGATCGTCGAGGTCGAGCTCCTCGGCGCCGACCTGGATCGCCTGGAGGCGCAGCTCGCCCGAGGCCAGGTCGTCCAGCTGGGTGGACACCGAGGAGTAGACGCCCCTGGTGTCGCCCAGCAACGCGGCGTCCATCTCGGCCGGGTCGTCGACCCGCGTGTGCACCGTGGTCACCAGCCGCAGGTCCGACCTGGCCTGCGGACCGCTGTCGATCTCCAGGACCGCCTCGACGACGTCGTCCTCCTCGCCGGAGAGGACTGCCTCGATCGACGCCAGCGCCATGTCGGCGTCGACGACCTCGTCGTCCTGCGCGTGCGCCTGCCGAGCGCTGCCGACCAGCGCGATGTCCAGCAGCACGAACGCGATGAGGGCGATGACCGCCGTCACGGCAGGCCATCGCGTGCGCGTGATCATGGCTGGCCGTGCTCGACGTCGGCCGGCACGTCCGTGCTGGACATGCGGTGTGGGGGGTCGTGGTCGTCGAGCGCCATGCGGACCAGCTTGGCCTCGTTGGGGTGCGCAAGCTGGTGGAGGGCGTCCTCGATGGGCAACCAGGTCACGTCCTCGGCCTCCTCGTCACGACGGTCGAAGTGTCCGCCCCGCAGGCCCATCAGGTAGTAGTGCACGTACTTGTGGTAGCGAACCTTGTCGGGCCGCCACACGAACCAGTAGTCGACGACGCCGAGCTTGTCCTCGATGACGGCGTCCAGCCCGGTCTCCTCGCGGACCTCGCGGATGGCGGCCTGCTCGAGCGTCTCGCCGTCCTCGAGGCCACCCTTGGGCAGCGTCCACTGCAGCATCCCTGCGGCGTTGCGGTGCGCGATCAGGACAACCCAACGTCCATCGGTCCGGTCCTGATACACCAGGCCACCGGCCGACGTCGCGTGCTTGGTCGGGTATCTGGCCATTTGCTACGAGCGCTCACCTTCGCGCGGCGCCTCTCTCAACGTTGTTGTGCAGGATACGTGCTCGTGTCCATCTTCCGTTCGCAGTGGGTCAAGTACTCGACAGCCGTTGCCGATAGGAAGACCATCGGATCGAGCCGAATCACCACTTCCCCAGACACGAGGACCGATCGCCGACATGCACATCAGGGATTACCTGCAGCTCCTTGTCGACAAGGACGGTTCCGACCTGCACCTGAAGGCCGGTGGGCCTGCCTACGTTCGCATCGATGGCGAGCTGAGCGAGATCCACGACCTGCCGTGGCTGTACTCCGAGGACACCGAACGCTTCGCGCGTGAGGTGCTCGACGGCCGTGCGCTGGACCACTTCGAGAGCGGTGCGGAGGCCGACTGCGCCTACGCCGTGCACGGCCTCGGACGCTTTCGCGTGGCGGTGTTCCGCCAGCGCGGATCGACCGGGCTCGTGCTCCGTCGCGTGCTGCCCGGCAACCAGTCGTTCGACGAGCTCGGCCTGCCGCCGGTGTGTCGTGCGATGGCGGAGGAGCACCGCGGGCTGGTCCTGGTCACCGGCCCGACGGGATCGGGCAAGACGACGACGACGGCGGCCATGATCGGGCACATCAACGCCACGCGCCGCTCGCACATCGTCACCATCGAGGATCCGATCGAGATCCTGCACCAGGACAACCTGTCGATCGTCGACCAGCGCGAGATCGGCGTGGACACCGACGACTTCACCAGCGCCCTGCGTTCCGTCGCCCGTCAGGACCCCGATGTCATCTTCATCGGTGAGATGCGCGACGTGGAGACGGTGACCGCGGCGCTGCAGGCGGCGGAGACCGGCCACTTCGTGATCTCCACCCTGCACACGACCAACGCCACGGAGACCATCAACCGCATCCTCGACCTCTTCCCGCCGCACCAGCAGCACCAGGCCCGCCTGTCGCTCGCCAACGCGCTGAAGGGGATCATGTGCCAGCGGCTGCTGCCCCGTGTCGGTGGTGGCCGGGTCGCCGCGATCGAGGCCCTGGTGATGACCAGCCGTGTGTACGACTTCATCGCCGACCCCGACAAGACCTCCGAGATCGAGGAAGCCATCTCCGAAGGTGCCTACTACGGCATGCAGACCTTCGACCAGCACCTGCTGAACCTCTACGCGACCAAGCAGGTGACCCTGCGGGACGCGATGACCGCGGCCACCAACCCCCACGACTTCAAGATCGCCGTCCGCGCTGCGGGCCTCGAGGGCTGACGGCCACTCGATCTTCCGGACCGATCGCTCGGATCGGCGGGCTCTGACGGGGCCGTACCATGCCCTCATGAGCCCCACCCGCTCCGACGACGCAACCCGCGATGCCCAGATCCAGGCCCTCGGTGCCCTGATCGACGTGCCCCGAGCCGAGGAGCTGGGGGCCAGGTTCGTCGCGGCCGGCCACGAGCTGTACCTCGTCGGCGGCAGCGTACGGGATGCGGTCCTCCAGGAGAGTGACAAGCCCGACCTGGACTTCGCGACCTCCGCGCTGCCCGAGGAGACCGAGCAGGTCCTGAAGGGGTGGGCCGACGCCGTGTGGCTGACCGGCGCACGGTTCGGGACGGTGTCCGCCCAGAAGGGCGAGGACACCATCGAGATCACCACGTTCCGGTCCGACACCTACGAGGAGGGGTCGCGCCACCCCGAGGTCCGGTTCGGCGACGACATCGTGACCGACCTGTCCCGGCGCGACTTCACCGTCAACGCGATGGCCGTGCGGATGCCCGACCACACGGTCTTCGACCCGTTCGGCGGGTGGGAGGACCTGCGCGATCGGGTCCTGCGGACGCCCATCGACCCCCACACGAGCTTCAGCGACGACCCGTTGCGCATGATCCGCATGGCCCGGTTCGCCTCCTCGCTGGGGTTCCGACCGGACGATGCGGCGGTACGCGCAGCCACGGAGCTTGCCGACCAGCTGCGGACCGTGTCGGCGGAGCGGATCCAGATCGAGCTCGACAAGCTGCTGATGGGTCGCCACTTCGCGGTGGGCATGGACCTGCTGGTCGACACGGGGCTGGCCGACATCTTCCTGCCCGAGGTCCCGGCCCTGCGGATGGAGCGCGACCCCGTCCACCACCACAAGGACGTCTACGCCCACACGCTCGCCGTGGTGGAGGGGTGCGACCGCGAGGATGTGGTCCTGCGCCTGGCCGCGCTCCTGCACGACATCGGCAAGCCGGCGACGCGCGAGTTCCACAAGGGTGGGATGGTCAGCTTCCACCACCACGACGTGGTCGGCGCACGGATGGCCAAGGCGCGCCTCCGTGAGCTCAAGTACCCCCGCGAGGTCATCCGGGATGTGGCGCACCTCGTGCGCCTTCACCTGCGGTTTCACGGCTATGCGGACGATGAGTGGACGGACTCGGCCGTCCGGAGGTACGTCAACGACGCAGGCTCTCCGGCCCAGCTGCGGCGTCTCAACGCGTTGACGCGGGCAGACGTCACGACGCGGGACAAGCGCAAGAAGCGCCGGTTCGCCGCGGCGATGACCGATCTGGAGGACCGCATCGACCGCCTGAAGGAGGAAGAGGAGCTGAACGCCGTGCGTCCGGCCCTCGACGGCCACCAGATGATGGCCTACCTCGGCATCGCCCCCGGCCCACTGGTCGGGAAGGTGTGGGCGTTCATGAAGGACAAGGCGCTGGAGCTCGGTCCGATCGACCCCGACACCGGCTACGAGCTGCTCGACGAGTGGGCCGAGGCCAACGACATCGTCCCGGCGGGCGAAATCGTCCCCCCGAAGCCCAAGAAGGACGACGAGTCCGACAAGTAGCCGCTGACCTGCGAAAACACATCAGCGTCGTTCAGGGTTGAGCCCACCGTATGGGTGGAATACCCAGTACCAGGTCGTCGCGGATGGCGTGCCTCGACGGCTCGGGGACCGTCCTGGACGACGGTGCCTCGTCCGGTCCCACGGGCCCACGGGCCCACGGCGACTCCCGGGGGCCCTACGGCGGCTCAAGGGGGGGCGAGCAACGCCGGGGAGTAACGGCGGGCGTCCGCCCCCGGGGGGCGTCCGGCACCGGGGGGGCGAACGGCACGATCGGGGCCTGGACCACGTGGGGGTGGGTTCGGGCACGATCTCCTCGATCCGGCGGCGTGTCTTCCGGCGCGATCGGGGCCTTGACCACCCATACGTGGGTTGCGGCACGATCGTGGGTCGGCTCTCGTCCTCGTGGCGTCGGCCGCGCCACGATCCCGTGTGGCTTG
This sequence comes from Euzebya pacifica, assembly GCF_003344865.1. Classification (GTDB taxonomy): domain Bacteria; phylum Actinomycetota; class Nitriliruptoria; order Euzebyales; family Euzebyaceae; genus Euzebya; species Euzebya pacifica. The sequence goes on along the minus strand of NZ_CP031165.1, from coordinate 5,774,225 downwards.
ACGCCGGCCGTCGTCGAGATGGGACCCGGGGATTGCTCCAGAGGGTCGTGATAACCCCATCGGGCGTCCCGGACGGGTTGCCTGTTCCCGCCAGTCCCGATCAGGGCCTCAAACCGCCCTGGCTGTGGACAACTTTTCCACAAACGTCTTGACCTGCGAAAACACAAGCAGGTTGTTCAGGGTTGAGTCGAAGGCTGGGGAAAACTCCCTCCGGATTTCGCTCCTTGCAGCGCCCCTTCAGCGACCGTTCGAGGGTGCCGTCGAACGTGGGAGCCACTGCTCGAGCGCCTCAGCAGCCTCCCGCCAGCGGGAGTCGAGCATCACGTCGTGGGCGAGCTCGGGGACGATGTGGGCCGTGGTCCCCCACGCGGCGGCGGTCGCCTCGACCTCGGGCACCGTGAAGATGCGGTCGTCAGCTGCACCCAGCACCAGTACCGGCAGGGACGGGCGCCGGCGGGGGCGGTGAGGCGTCAACATGTCGAGGAAGGCGAGGTAGGACTCCTGCTGCACCCGTTCGTGCAACCAGTCGACCACCTCGTGGTCGGCGTCTGCGGAGAGGAAGAGGTTGCGGACCTGCTCGCGGGTGGCCACCAAGCGGCCGAGATCGGCGGTCAGGTTGGTCATCGCGAACACCCCGGGTTCCTCGCGAGCCACCTGGGTCGTGACGCGGATGACGCCCCTCGGCGGGACCGATGCCAGCAGGGCGGCGCCAGCAACCGGTGGACGGTCCCGACGGCACAGCAGCCGCTGGACCACCGCTCCCCCCATGGAGTGGCCGACGAGGACCACGCGGCCGAGGTCCGCGGCAACCGTCGCCACGTCATCGGCGTAGTCACGCAGCCGCAGCCGGTTCAAGGAGTCCGCGGGCGAACCGCCGTGGCCACGCAGGCTCAGGGCATGGACCTCCCAACCCGCATCGGCCAGGTACGGCATGACGTGCCTGGCCCAGCACCACGCCCCGTGCCACGCACCGTGGACCAGCAGGACCGGTGGCCGTTCGGAGGGCTCCCCCGCCGAGAGCACCTCCAGCCCTGCAACCTGCCGTGTCCTGACGCCCTCACCGTGCTCGAGATCGGCCATGTCGACGATCATGCACCGCCGGCGCCGCTACCCGGCCGACGCTGCGCCGCGGCCCACCACGGATGGAATGGCCTCCGTACCTCGCTGGCACCAGCGGCCGTGGAGGCGATTCCACGCGTTTCCGCAGGTCAACGTCTCGGCGGCCGGCGTCCTTCAAGGATTCCATCCGCGATGGGAGTCGATTCCATCCCGGGTGGCGCTCGGGGCTAGACCCGCTCCGTTTCCCAGGGGGGCTACCGCCCCCCTTCGACCCCCCACGCGGGTCTTCCGAACCTCGCAAGCGCTCCTTCGTCGCGGGCTCCGATTCTCAGACCCGCTCAAGCACCATGCTGGCGCCGCGGGTGCCGCCCGCGCAGATGGCGAGGGCGCCGTAGCGGACGTCGCGGCGCTGCATCTCGTTCATCAGCTGGATGATGATGCGGGTGCCGGTGGCGCCGAAGGGGTGGCCGATCGCGACCGAGCCGCCGTTGACGTTGAGGATGTCGTCGGACGGGCGGCCCATCGCCGACTCACGGCCCATCTCCTGCTGGGCCCACTCGTCGGAGTCCATGGCGGCGAGGTTGGCCGCGACCTGGCCGGCGAAGGCCTCGTGCATGTCGAACAGGCCGATGTCGGCCATCGTCAGCCCTGCGCGCTCCAGGGCGAGCGGGGTGGCGTAGGTCGGGCCGAGCAGCACACCCTTCTTCGGCGCGTGGCTCGTGAACGCCCAGGAACGGATCCACGCCTTCGGGGTCAGGCCGTGGGTTTCGCAGGCCCGTTCGGTCGCGAGGACCACCGCCGAGGCACCGTCGGTCAGGGGCGAGGCGTTGGCCGCCGTCACCGTGCCACCGTCCTCGGCGGACTTGAAGACCGGACGCAGCTTGGCGACGGCCTCCATGGAGGTGTCGGCCCGGACGATGGCGTCCTCCTTGACCGTCCCGTCGGGGGTCTGCACCGCCATCGTCTCGGCCGGCAGCCGACCCTCGTCGATGGCGCGGGCTGCGTTGAGGTGGGAGCGCACGGCGATCTCGTCGGCCCACTCCCGGGTGACGCCCCACTCCTCCACGATCTCCTCGGCGTGCTCGCCCAGGGTCAGGCCGGAGTACGGCTCGGCCACGACGGGTGCCGGTGGGACCAGGTCACCCATGGTCAGGTTCATCAGCATCTCGAAGCCCTGCTCGGGCTTGCGGGCCAGCATGGCCGACGCGGCCCCGGCCTTGCGCGACGCCAGCTGCTGCAGGTTCGACATGGACTCCGCACCACCGGCGATGGCGATCTCCGCCTCGCCCGACAGCAGCTCGTACGCGGCGTTGGCCACCGTCCGCGCCGAGGTCGCGCAGGCGGTCTCGGCGCTGTAGGCGTTCACGTTGTCCCAGCCCAGCGCGATCGCGGTCTCACGGGCCAGGTACGGCACCGCCGGGTTGTTCATGGCGCTGCCCAGGACCAGCGAACCGATGACCTCCGGGGACAGCTCGAGGCGCTTGGCCAGCTCCCCCACGACGGCGACGGACAGGTCGAGCGTCGTCATCGACCGGAGCGCGCCCCCCTGCTTGGTGAACGGGGTACGGATGCCGTCGACGACGGCGATGCGCTGACCACTGGTGCTGAGCGGAAACATGAACGGGCCCTCCTGAGTTCGCGGCTGCAACCCAGCCTAGCCCGGTTCGGGGCGATCACCCCTCCTCGCGGGCGCGCAGGGCGTCCTCCAGCAGCCGATCGGAGGTGGCGTCGTCGATCACACCGGCGTCGGCCAGGTCTGCCAGCGCTCCGGAGACACAGGACGTGTACTCCGTGACCGACTTCTCGGTGTTGTCGTAGCTGCAGGGGATCTCGGGGGCGACGAACGACCCGGCCGCCACGTCGTAGTACCGGTTGCGGGTACCGCCGGGCCACAGGATCTCCACCGTCGCCGTCGAGCCGTTGCCGAGGCCCGCGTGGATCGTCGGGGAGTCCGACGACAGGTACCCCGTCCCGCCCATCACCGGCTTGGTGAACGTGGTCCCGTCGGCGCCGATGACGGTGACGATCGCGCCGATCCCCGTGCTGGAGGTCCTGGCCCCGGCGGTGATCCCGGCCGACCCGACCGCGTCGACCGACAAGCCGGCGTTGCCGTTGCCGGAGTTGATCTCCACCGTCAGCGTGCCCGGTGCGAACTCCACGCCGTTGTAGACGAACGTCCCCTCCTCCGTCGGGGTGAAGCGAGAGGTGAAGAAGCCGGTGCCGTCGGTGTCCAGGCCGTACTCCGTCATCAGCGGGAACACGGGGTACTCGTCGGGCACCACGTAGTTGGCCACGGTCACGACATCGACGAAGCCGTCGCCGTCGAGGTCCCCGGCGGCGGTGCCGGTCACCTCTCGGGCCTGGTGGTTGACGTCGAAGGCCCCCTGCTGGAGGGCGAAGTCGGCGGTGCAGCCCTCGTTGACGAGGTAGGTCCCGGGGTTGGAGAGCTCCACGAACAACGACAGGTCCAGGCCGCCCTGGAAGACCAGGTCGGGGTCGCCGTCGTTGTCGAAGTCCTCGCTGACGCCGCCCCACGCGAAGTGGGTGGTCCCGAGGTCGCCGATGCCGGGATCGTCGAACTTGCCGCCGCCGTCGCCCAGCAGCCAGCGGGTCGCGTAGTCACCCAGCTCGTAGGGCTCGCCGAGGGCCGGGATGCCGTAGTCGCCGAAGTTGGACCCGAACACGTCGAGGGTCTGGTTGCAGTCGAAGTCGGCGACGGAGACCCCCATCCACGTGCCCGCCGTCAGCGTGCCGGCGTCGATGGCGGTGAACGTGCCCGTGCCGTCGTTGGTCAGCACCTGCAGGTACCCGCGGTCCACGCCGTCGTACTTGTTGGACGGCAGCGCACCCTGGTCGTCGGCCTGGATGATGTCGAGGTCGCCGTCGGCGTCGAAGTCGACCATCGTCAGGCCCCAGGTGATGGTGGCTGCACCATCGGGCACGCCGGCCAGGTCGAGCATGCCGCGCGCGCCCGCCTCGTCGACGAACGTCCCGTCGGCCTGCTGGACGAGCAGCTCGTTGGGCAGGTTCTGCTCGAAGGGGATGGCGACCAGGGCCAGGGCGTTGGAGAAATCCCAGGCGTGGCCGACGGCGATGTCCAGCAGCCCGTCGCCGTTGACGTCACCCATCGCGCACGAGCTGCCCCCGAGGGAGGGCGCCTGTGGGGTGCCGGGCGAGACCGCGAACGTGCCGTCGCCGTTGTTGCGCAGCAGCCGGTTGGGGAACCCGTGGGAGGTGACGAAGATGTCGGTGTCGCCGTCGTCCTCGACGTCGCCGGCGCAGACCCCGTGGCCCTCCTCGGCGGTCAGGTCGGCTCCGGCAGCGACGGCGTTGTCGACGAAGGACATGGTGCCGCTGTCGGCCAGCTGATTGACGAACAGGGAGTTGGCGGTTCCGGCCGCGTTGGTGACGTAGATGTCGAGGTCACCGTCGTTGTCCACGTCCAGCAGCGCCACACCGGGCGTGCCCTGTGGACGTGCCGGCCACAGCGCCGACTCCATCATCGTCGCCGGTGTCTCGGGCGTGGCGGCCTGCCACAGCTCCAGCGCCTGGGCGTAGCGGGGCGCGGGCTGGCGGGCGTAGGTCAACCCCATCGCCGGGTCCCCCGCCACGTCGGTGAACGTCACCGACCCCTCGGCATCGGCCGTGTCGCCCGCCGGCCGCAGGCCACCGTTGCCGGCATCGCCCATCGACACGGGTTCGCCCTCGAGCGCCTCGAGCGTGGGGGCCCGGCCCTCGTCGCCCATCGCGGCGTCGTCACCGTCGTCCGATCCCTCCCCCGGGGACGGGTCATCGGCGGGTTCCTCCCCCGCGTCGTCCTCGGCGGACTCGGTGGCGGCATCCTCGCTGGCGCCGCCGTCGGGGTCGTCGTCGCCGCCGCACGCGGCCGCGACCAGCGCGAGCACCACGAACACGAGCATCCACGAACGCATGGACAGGGTCATCGGATGGCCTCCCTCAGATCAGCCTGCTGACGATCATGAGCGCGTCACGCCCGTCCTGATACCAGCCCGGCTGATGCTAGACCCACCCACCGACCCCTGAACAGGACGAAACCCCGACGTCACGAGGACGTCGGGGTTTCGTGAGGAGTGGTGCTACGCCTCGGAGTTGGCGGCCGCCTGGCTGGTCAGGAACTCGTCGTCGGAGAACGAGCCGGCGATGAACTCCTCGACCATCTGGTGGCAGACGGCGTCGGAGTACTGCACGGGCGGGGACTTCATGAAGTAGCTCGACGGGCCCAGCAGCGGGCCGCCGATGCCGCGCTCGAGCGCGACCTTGATGCAGCGCACGGCGTCGATGACGACCCCGGCGGAGTTGGGGGAGTCCCACACCTCGAGCTTGAGCTCGGCGTTGAGGGGCACGTCACCGAAGTTGCGACCCTCCATGCGGATGTAGGCCCACTTGCGGTCCTCGAGCCACGGCACGTGGTCCGACGGCCCGATGTGGATGTTCTCCGCGGGGATGCCGTCGACCATCTGCGACGTCACCGACTGGGTCTTGGAGATCTTCTTGGATGCCAGGCGCGAGCGCTCCAGCATGTTCATGAAGTCCATGTTCCCGCCGAAGTTCAGCTGGTAGGTGCGGTCGATGGCGACGCCGCGGTCCTCGAACAGCTTGGTCAGCAGGCGGTGGGTGATGGTGGCGCCGACCTGGGACTTGATGTCGTCACCGATGATCGGCACGCCCGCGTCGGCGAACTTCTGCGCCCACTCCGGGTTGGTGGCGATGAAGACCGGCAGGGCGTTGACGAAGCCGACACCGGCGTCGATGGCGCACTGCGCGTAGAACTTGGCAGCCTTCTCCGAGCCCACGGGCAGGTAGCAGACCAGCACGTCGGCACCGGAGTCACGCAGCTCCTGGGTGACGTCGACGACGGGCTCGTCGGACTCCTCGGCGACCATGGCGTAGTACTCGCCGAAGCCGTCGTGGGTCGGGCCGCGCAGGACGGTCACACCGGTGGGGGCGACGTCGGCGAACTTGATGGTGTTGTTCGGCTCGGCAACGATCGCCTCGGAGAGGTCGCGACCGACCTTCTTGGCGTCGACATCGAAGGCGGCAACGAACTCGATGTCACCGACGTGGTACCCGGCGAGCTCCGGGTGCATCAGGCCGGGGACCTTGTCGTTGGGGTCGACGTCGGCGTAGTAGGTCACGCCCTGCACGAGGGAGCTGGCGCAGTTGCCAACGCCCACGATGGCAACGCGGACCTTTCCTTCGTGTACCTGGCTGTTCTTTGCTGCGCTCATCTGGATGACTCCTGGGTGGCTGGGGTGGGCGACGTGTGCGGCTCGGAGGTGTCCGCCACGCTGGCGGGGGGTTCTGTTGGTGATTCGGGCGCTTGCTGGGGTGCCCGGTCGGGGCCGGTGGGCCGGTCCTCGTCGGGCAGGTCGTAGTAGGGAGTGATGTCGTCGTGGGGGTCGTCTGGCCGGCCGGGGTTGGCCTCGGCGGTCAGCAGCTCCTCGATCCACTTGAGGTCGTGCTCGGTGGTCTCGATGCCATGACGCATCAGGGACAGCGTGTAGGGGTCTGCACGTCCGCGGCGGGCCCGGTTGAGGGCGGTGCGGCCCTGGAGCAGCCGGTCCTCGAGGTAGTCACGTCGTCGCTGGAGCAGCCACACACGTGTCTCGGTGTTGAGGTACCGGAAGAACGCGAAACGCAGCGGGAACTTCTCTTCTTCCCACGCGCTCGTGGATCCCTGGCCGATCAGCTCGAGGAACTCGGCCTCGCCGGCCTCGGTGATCCTGTAGACCTGCCGCCGACGGGAGCGTCCGTCGGTGTCGGGAACACGCTCGACGACACCCTTCCCCTCCAGCTTCTTCAGCGTGGGGTACAGCGATCCGAAGGACACGGTCCAGAAGAACCCGAGCCGCTGGCCGAGCTGGCGCTTGAGCTCGTAGCCGTGCATGGCTCGTTCCTTGAGCAGGCCGAGGACTGCCAGCTCGAGCATCAGTCGCCTCCTTCCGTGTCGGGGTCTTCGGTGGTCGTCGTGGTGGTGGCCGTGGTCCGGGTCACGCACAACCGACCCCACAGGCCGGACCTGTGGGGCTGTCGATCGACCGCCCTGCGGAGCGTTCCGGCATCCCGTGGGATCCGGAACCGCCGTGTGACGGTCGTGTATCGCGGCGATATATCACCCCGATAGGTTCCACGATACATCGCGGTGATAGGTCGTCAAGAATTCGCCCCCGGTACCAATGGGCGACACCCCGACGTCACCGTTCGGCCCCGTGCCGGCCGGCCCGCGACGCGGTCGGGCCGGGCTGTCGCCGCCGCCGTTGCGGGCCTCTGGCACACTTGGATGACCATGCAGGGACGCATCGACTACCGGATGGCCAAGCGCGCGCTGGTGCGCCAGGTGACCCGAGGGCTGGTCGGTGTGCAGGACGTCTGCGATGCGCACCCCGAGCTGCTGCGTGCCGCCCGCAACATCGGTACCGAGACGGCGCGCACGTGCCCGATCTGCCGGATGGCCGACGATCGGGCCGACGTCCCCATCGATGCGGAGACGACCCTGCGCGAGGTCACCTACGTCTACGGCTCGTCGCTTCGGCAGCGGCAGGGCCATGTGGTGTGGGACGACGAGGAGCTGCGGCTCCTCGCGGAGAAGTACCCGAGCTTCACGGCCTACCGCGTGGAGTGCTGCTTGGTCTGTGCGTGGAGCCATCTCGTCACCGCCGAGCTGCACGGTACCGACCACCGACCCGGCCGTGACCTCGCCGCCCGGCTCGAGGGTGGCGGCTGACCCGGGGATGGCCGAGGGGCCATGCCGCAGCGCTGCGGCCCCGTCGGATGATGTGACAATCGGCGGGTGACCGACGACCTTCCCCCCATGCGCGGCGGCCGCCGCCGCCGCGTGCCGCGGTGGCTGTGGTGGCTGGCTGGCTTCCCCGCGCTCGTGGCCGTGCTGGCCCTCGTGGCGCTGCTCGCCGTCCTGTTCGTGTCCCTTCCGCTCCCGCCCCAGCCGGGCGCGCCCGCGGTGCTGCTGGACTCCAGCGGCACGGAGTTCACGCAGCTCACCAGCGAGTTCCTGCAGCGCGACATCACGCTGGAGCAGATCCCCCAGCACACCATCGATGCGGTGCTGGCCGCCGAGGACGGCGAGTTCTACGACCACATCGGTATCGACCCGGTCAGCGTGGGCCGGGCGGTGGTCGCCAACCTGCGGTCCGGCGAGGTCAGCCAGGGCGGCTCCACGATCACCCAGCAGTACATCAAGGTCGCGTCCGGGGACAACGCCCAGACCGTCTGGCGCAAGCTCACGGAGGCGGCGCTGGCCCTGAAGCTCGAGCGCACCCACACCAAGGACGAGATCCTGGTGATGTACCTCAACGCCGTGTACTTCGGTCGAGGGGCCTACGGTATCCAGGCAGCGGCGCAGGCCTACTACGGGATCGACGCCATCGACCTGACGCTGGCGCAGTCCGCGGTCCTCGCCGGAGTGCTGCCGGCGCCATCGATCTACGACCCGCTCGTCGACAACGCCGCGTCGCACGCGCGGTACCGCTACGTCCTCGGCCGCATGGTCGAGCAGGGCACCCTGGTCGCCGCCGAACGCGACACGTTGCTGTCCCAGCAGCCACCCACGAACCCCCGTCGCAGCGTCGCCCGGGACGATGCCCCATGGTTCACCGACGTCGTCAGACGCGAGCTGGAGACACTCGGATTCGCCGACGGTGCCGGCCTGACGGTCACGACAACCCTCAACCTGGGTGTGCAACGACACGCCGAACGCGCCCACGCCGAGGCGTTCAACGGCATCGAGGCGTCGGGGGCGATCGTCGCCGTCGACCCCACCACTGCCGGCGTGCTGGCCCTCGTCGGCGGCAGCGACTACACCAACGACCAGTTCAACCTGGCCCTCGCCAACCGCCAGCCGGGTTCGACGTTCAAGCCCGTTGCCCTGGCCGCGTGGCTGGCCGACGGCCGCTCGGCGGAGGAACCCTTCCGGGCCCCGAGCAGCGTGACCCTTCCCGATGCCGACGCCGGCAACGACTGGACCGTCTCCAACTACGGCGGCAGCGACCTGGGGACCCTCTCGCTGCGCCAGGCGACCTGGCGTTCCAGCAACACCGCCTACGCCGAGATGGCCGTCGAGCTCGGGCCCGACCGCATCGCCGCCATGGCCGACACCCTGACCGGCAGGCCCGGGGAACACCCGGCCAACCCCTCCCTGGTCCTCGGGACGACCGAGACGTCGCCGCTGACCATGGCCGGCATCTACGGCACCTTCGCCGCAGAGGGCGTCCGCAACGAGGTCCACGCCATCCAGGAGATCCGCCGGGGCGAGGAGGTGCTGTACCGCGCCGACACGAGCGGCGAACGCGTCATGGGCGAGGACGACGCCGCGATCCTGACCGACGTGCTTCGCGGTGTCGTGACCAACGGCACCGCCCAGGCCGCCGGAATCGGCCGCCCCGTCGCGGGCAAGACCGGAACCACCCAGGACTACGGCGACGCCTGGTTCGCCGGCTACACCCCCCAGGTCGCCACCGTGATCTGGATGGGCAACCGTGACAACCGCGCGACCCTGCCGGGCAACGAGACCGGTGGTGGGCTGCCGGCCCGCACGTTCGCATCCTTCATGGGCGCGGTCCACGAGGGCCTGGACGTGATGGAGTTCCCGACACCGTCCGGGCGCGCGCCCGAGGACGCGGTCGTCGAGCCGACCGAAACGGCGACGCCCACGGCCACGCCGACGACGACGGAGACCGCCACCCCGTCGGAATCGGCCACCCCGACCGAGACCGACACCGAGACCGAGGCCCCGATCCCCGCCCCGACGAGGGTCCCGACCCCCTCGGCCACGCCTGCGCCGCTGCCGACCGAACCCCGCCCCACCCCCACGGCGACCCGGCCCGAGCCCACCCAGCCGCCCGAACCGACTGACCCACCCGAGCCGGCGCCCGCCCCGACGGCGGCGGACGGCGGTGCAACCGGGCGGGCCGGGACGTCGGACGGCGGCTCGACCCCGCCGACGAACGCGTCGGACTGACGAACCCTTGACTACGCTCTGTCCTATGGGTTGTACTCAGCGCTGATCTCACGGGGTCATCCCCGTCACCCGTGCGGTCGTCAGCGGATCCGATCCATCCCCCGTCAGGTCGGTGTCCGGACGCCCCCGCCTCCTTCCCCGGAGGTGGGGGCGACGACCCTCCAGGGAAGGCTGTGTGGCTGTCGTGGCGGCCCGTCCGACCCGGCATTCGCGAGTTGTTGGTTGCGCCGTAACCTAGTGATCGCCCGGCGTGCCCCAACAGCCCGGAGCATCGCCACATGCGTGTCGCCATCGTCACCGAGAGCTTCCTGCCCACCGTGAACGGAGTCAGCAACTCCGTTGCCCGCGTGACCGAGGAACTGGAGATCGCCGGACACGAGGTGTTGATCGTCGCACCTGGCAAGGGACCCGATCGGTTCTCCGACTCTCGCGTCGTCCGTACGGCGGCCATGCCGCTCCCGGGTTACCAGGCCATCCCGGTCGGCATGCCCACCACCCGCACCTACGCCGACCTCGCCGCGTTCGCACCCGATGTGATGCACATCGGCGGTCCGGTGGCGCTGGGCGCCTGGGGGCTGTCCGCCGCCCGACGGCTGGGCGTGCCGTCCGTTGCGCTGTACCAGACCGACTTCCCTCGCTTCGCGCGCCACTACAAGGTGGGCGCAGCCGAGGGACTTGCCTGGCGGTGGTTGCGCCGCATCCACTCCATGGCGGAGGTGACCCTCGCCCCGTCGAGCGCTGCCGCATGGGACCTGCGTCGCAACGGCGTCCCCCGGGTGCGCCTGTGGGGTCGCGGCGTCGACGCCGACCGCTTCCACCCCTGTCGTCGCGACGAGGTCCTGCGTGCGGAGCTCGCGCCAGAAGGCGAGATGCTCGTCGGCTACGTCGGTCGCCTCGCCCCCGAGAAGAACGTGTCGCTCCTCCGTGCCCTGAAGGGGTTGCCAGGGGTGCGGCTGGTCGTCGTGGGTGACGGCCCCGACCGACAGGCGCTGCAGCGCGCGCTGCCTCGCGCCCACTTCACCGGCTACAAGGGCGGGGTCGAGCTGTCCAAGCTGTTCGCCTCCCTCGACGTGTTCGTCCACACCGGTGCCCACGAGACGTTCTGCCAGACGATCCAGGAGGCGCTGTCCAGCGGCGTCCCCGTCATCGGCCCGGCCGTGGGCGGGCCGCTGGACCTGATCCGGCACGGCAGCAACGGGTTGCTGTACCGCCCCGGCGACCGACGAGCCCTGCGCCGCGCGGTGGCCCAGCTGTCGGGCGACCGTGCCGGCCGCGACGCCATGGCCGCACGCACTCGCCCGGGCGTGGTGGGTCGCACGTGGTCGGCCCTCACACAGCAGCTCGTCGGCCACTACGCCCAGGCGATGGTCGGCTTCACCCCGGAGGACGCGATGGCGCCGCCGGTTCCGTCCGTCGTCGGCCTGTAGGGATCCCCGTGCGCATCGTCCAGATCGCCAACTTCGTCTCGCCCACCTCGGGCGGCATCCGCACCACGCTCGCGCGCCTCCGCAACGGCTACGAGGACGCCGGCCACGAGTCGGTGCTGGTGATCCCCGGGCCGAGGGACCACACCGAGCGGACCGAGGACGGCCTGGTCGTCCGCGTCGGCGCGCCGAGGATCCCCCGGTCCGGCGGCTACCGGATGATCGTCGACATCCGCACCGTCTACCGGACGCTGGAGGACCTGCAGCCCGACCGGCTGGAGGTCAACGATCGGTTCACGCTGCGCGCCGTCGGTGACTGGGCCAGCCGACACGACGTCCCGGCCATGGCGGTCATCCACGAACGCCTCGATCGGCTGGTCGGCATGTACGTCCCCTGGGTCGTGCGTCCCGGCATGATCGCCCGTCGCGACAACGCCGCCGTGGCCGCGCGTTTCCACACCGTGGTGTCCCCCTCGGCGTGGGCTGCGCAGGAGTTCGTCCGTGCTGGCGTGGACAACAGCGAAGTCGTCAGCTGGGGCGTCGACCTCGATCGGTTCCACCCAGACCGCCGCAGCGCGGTGCTGCGTCGGCGGTTGCTCGGTGACGCCGACGTCCTGATGGTCATGGTCTGTCGCCTGTCCCCGGAGAAGCGACCCGACAGCGCCATCACGACGCTCGAGGCGCTCCGGGCGCGAGGGATCAACGCCCGCCTGGTCATCGCCGGAACGGGCAAGAGCGACCGCGGGCTCCGTCGGGCCGCCGAGGGCCTCCCGGTGACGTTCCTCGGACACCTTCAGGGCCGCGACCACGTGGCCGAGCTGCTCGCGGCCGCCGACGTGGCGATCTGCCCCGGGCCCATCGAGACCTTCGGGCTGGCGGCGCTGGAGGCGATGGCGTCGGGCACCCCGGTCGTGTCGTCGCGCTTCGGGGCGATCGCCGAGCTGCTGCGTCCACCCTTCGGCATCCCGGCCTACAACTACGGACCGGCCATGGCGACGGCGGCCATGGAGCTGCTGGAGAACGGCCGGCTCGCACGTGAGGCCGCGCGGGCGGAGGCCGAGCGGTACCCGTGGCAGGCATCCATCGACGCGATGCTGGGCCTGCACGGCCTGGCTGCGGCACCGCAGCACTCCCCCCAGGACTGACGGCGGTGCCCGCGGTGACCGGCCGGGTACGTCCGCTGGCGCCCGGGGATGCCGAGGACGTCCGGCGACTGTTCGTGGCGACGGCAGCGCTGGGCGAGCCGCTGTCGCTGCCCGACCGGGACCTGGACGCCTACGTGTCGTTGTGCCTGGACTACTACCTCGCCGAGGACGGGTCGGCGTGCGGCGTCTACCTCGAGGACGACCGGGTCGTGGGCTACGCCATGGTCGCCCTGGACCACGCCGCCTACGAACGCTGGGTCAGGCGGCCGGCGCTGGCCTGGACGGGCCGGGCCCTGCAGACGCTGGTCAGCGCGCCGTTCGGGACGGCGGCGGCCTTCTCGCGTCGGCGCCTGCTGGACGGTGTGGTGGCGGTGACACGTGGAACGTCGCCACCGATGCCGGCGCACTTCCACTTCAACGTGGAGGGCGCACGGCGAGGGGCAGTGGCCGGATTCCGCCTGGCCGACCATGCGGACCGAGTGGTCCGCGAGGCCGGCCTGCCGGGCTACTTCGGCGAGGTCAACGTGCCGGCGGACAAACCCGGTCGCGCGAGGGCGCTGGAGCGGCTGGGCACTCGCATCGTCCACCGGCAGCGCAACCACACCCTGTCCTGGCTGGCCGGTTCGCCGGTGGACCGCGTCACCGTCGTCCGGTCCCTCGATCCCACCGAGGGCTGGTACCAGCTGCCCCACGTGGAGGCCTGACCCCGACCGGTCAGCGCACGCCCGGCAGCAGCTTCCATCGCACCCGCTCGGCGTAGTCGCCGTACTGCGGATAAGCGGCCACGAGCAGCCGTTCCTCGTGGGCGGACTTGCGGTCGAAGAACGCCGCCGAGGCAAGGGCGACAGCAGCCCCCGTGGCGCTCGGTGTCCGGGAGAGGCCCCCGACGATCATCAGGAGGACGGCGGTGTAGATGGGGTGGCGAACGACGCCGTAGGGCCCCCGGTCGACGAGCTCGCCGCCCTCGATGGGTGTGGGCTGCGGCACCAGCTGCCGGCCGAGCGCGACGAAGGAGGCCAGGCCGAGCACGGCGCCGAGCACGAAGACGGTGGTTCCGGCTGCCCGGGACCCGGGCACGTCGACGCGTCCGGGGCCACCGTCGGCACGGGGCACCAGCACGAAGGCCAGCAGGAACAGCACTCCCTGCCCGCCGAGCCAGGCGAGGTCGGTTCCGCTGAGCTGTCGAAGGCGACGCACGGGTGGACCCTAGCGCTACCGGCGGGCAGACCGGGATCGATGTCGTCAGCACCCCGACCAGCACCAGCCCCCGCGCGGCCAGCGCCACGGCGAACACCTCGTAGGGCAGGGAGGGGGTGAACCCCTGCAACCCGGCGAGGAACGGGAAGCGGGTCAGGAGGACGGCTGCATCGGCCACCACGAATGCCCCCACCAGCCACGTCGGCACGACCGGCACGACCGGCCCCGTCGGCCCGTCGGTTGGCGCGATCGGGGCCTGCGTCGCCTCCTCCCGACGATCGGCACGATCCGTACCGAGCAGGACCATCAGCGGGAGGAGCCAGAGGCTGAACTGGGGCGAGTAGACCTTGCCGGCCAGGACGAACCAGACCAGGAGGGGGAGGGCCAGTCGCCACCGCTCCGACGGCGGCACCGACCGTCCCCTCCACAGCACGACGGCCCAGCCCCCCAGCGTCACGGCGGCGACCAGCACGTTGATCGCCTCCACCGGCACCGCTGCCGATCCGACCCGGTCCAGCACGACGTTCACGGCGAACCAGGCCGTGTCCCAGTCCGCGGCCCGCTCGGTGTTCAGGCGGACGAACGCCCAGGCCTCCGGCCCTCCCCATGCGGTGGCCAGCCCCATCCCCACCGTGGCCACGGCCAGCGCCGCGGCGCCTGCCCGGATCGCCACGTCCCGCCGTCCACGCGACCACGCCGACCACACGACCAACGGCACGAGGACGAAGGGGAAGAGCTTGGCCAGGCCGCCCAGCGCCGCGAGGATGCAGGCACCCACGTCCCGCCCCGACCGGTGCAGCGCGACCGCCGACAGGAGCAGCGCCACCGGCACCGGGTCCCAGCTGATCAGGGTGGCCAGCAACACCGCCGGCGACGCCAGCCACAGCCAGACGCGGCGCCCGGCCCCGAGCCGGACGAGCAACCACGCCGACAGCCCGCTGGCCACCGCGGCCAGCCCGGCGGTCACCCAGAGGAACCCGACGACCGACGACGACAGCATCATCGCCAGCACCCACTGCAGCGCTGTCAGCGGCGGATACTCCGTCAACACCTGGCGATAGACCGCGGGGTCGTCGGACAACCCACGGGCCCGGGCGATCGCGACGACATCGCTGTAGCACCCCGGCAGCCCGAGCTCGCTGCCGACCAGCCCGCCGGACGTGCAGGCCACCTTCACCGCGGTCCCGGCGGCGAGCACGACGGCCAGCGCGACCCACAGCGGCCAGCCCGGGGCAGCCCGGCGGAGCGCAGCGGGTGTCGACACGGGTTGGATCATGCCAAGGCAGACCGTCGATCGTGCCCAGCCCGTCTAGCCTCCCGACGATGCAGCAGCGACGTGCCGATACGGGAGTGGCCGTGCTCGGGCGGTATGCCGGTGTGGTCCACGTGCTGGCCGAGCACCTGCGCGCCGAGGGGCTGTCGGTGGCCGTCACGTGGGCCGCCGACGACCCGGCCGCGACCGTCCGCCCCTCCCCGGACGACCTGGCTGGCCTGCGGGTGGTCGTCACCCTCGCTCCCGGGGACCCCACTCTCGACGACCTGCGCCGCGCTGGGCTGACGCAGCCGGTCGTCGCCGTCGCCTGGCATCCCGACGACGAGCTCGAGCTGCCGCCCGGCCCGACGAGGATCGTCCGCACCGGGCGCGTCATGGCCGACCTGGTCGACGAGGTTCGTGCACTCGCTACTGAATGAGGTTCAACCCGGCCTCGACACGAGCTGCCGATGGGAGGACACTCGAACTCGTCTCTGAGGGAGAACGACGATGACCCGTCATCACAGGTTCGGTCCGCTTCTCGCAGTCCTGCTGGTGATGGGGGTGACCCCGGCGGCGCTGGCGCAACCGACGTTCGGCGCCGAACCGCGACCGCTGACGCCCGCCCAGGGACAGCTCGTCACCGAAGAGGTCGAGGTTGCCGTCGACCTGCCTCGACAGCTCGGCCCCGACGGTCCCTTCGTGCGCCAGGTCTCGTTCTTCAACGAGTTCTTCGACCCCCGCACCGAGACCGAGCAACGGTTCTTCGTCGGCTTCGACGACATCGGGGTGGCCATCGGTGAGTCACCCCGGTGCGACCTGTTCCCCGGCGGCTGCGTCGTCGACGGGGTGTGGCACTTCACCTGGCAACCGTTCGAGGACTCACCCACCGGACCACAAGCGCTCGGCCTGGAGGTCTTCATCTGCCCCCAGCCCGACTCGCCGTTCCCCGAGTGCGAGGTCCTCCGGATCGACTCCTTCTTCGACGTCTTCGTCGACCTGACCCCACCGTTCGTCGAGATCGTCGAACCCGCCCCCGACACGGTCATCGACATCGGGGACGAGGTGGCGCTCGTGGTCGAGGCCGACCCGATCGGTGCCCCCGCCCTCGTCGCCTGGACCTTCCAGCCCGTGAGCTTCCTCGGCGGCAAGGGCCTGCCGCTGAAGGACCAGCACGTGGAGGGCGCAGACCTCTCCGGCGACAACGACGACGACGGCAGGACCGGTGACTCCTCCTGCGCCCCGACCGCCGCCGCGTCGAGCCTGGCCTGGTTCGCCATGGACAACGCCGAGGACTTCGGCGGACTCCTGCCCGCCGGGGACACGATGGCCGCGCAGATGAAGGCGTTGACCGACCGGATCGGCGAGCTGGCCGGTACCGACGACGACGGGACGTCGGTGGAGGGACTCAAGAAGGCGATCGAGGACTACCTGGAGGAGAACGACCTCGACGACGACTTCGAGGTGGAGCTCGACGAGGACCCATCGCTGGCGGAGATCAGCACCGAGTTCGGCCGCGGCCAGGACGTCCTGCTCGGCGTCTACGGCGAGGGCTTCGCCCACCGTGTTGCGGTGGAGAACGTCACGCGGCTCGAGGACGGCTCGACCGTCGTCAACATCATGGACCCGTGGAGCGGCCTGGTGGAGTCCATCACCGTCGGCCCGGACGGGCAGGCCCAGTACGACCCACCATGGACCGAGGCGACCGACCCGGTCGACGTCGTCCTCGACCGGATGATCCACGTCTCGCCGACCGCCGACGCCGACGAGGTGGCCATTCCCAGCGGTGACCGCGCCTTCGGCGGGGTGCCCGGCTCGTCCATCACCTGGGACACGACCGGCGTGGCACCGGGTGAGTATCTGGTCCGCGCCACCGCCACCGACGCCGACGGCACCCCCTTCACCGCGACCACCCGTGTCACGCTCGCCGGGGACACGCCGACCCCGTCCGACGCGGTCGTCCGCCTGTCCGGGACGGGCCGAGAGCTGACTGCCGTCCAGGTCGCCGGGGACAGCTACGCAGACGGGGCGGCATCCGCCGCCGTCCTGGCCCGGGCCGATGCCTTCCCCGACGCCCTCGCCGGTACCCCGCTGGCCGCGGAGGTCGACGGTCCGCTGCTGCTGACCGGCTCGACCGCGCTGTCGTCGGTGACCGCCGACGAGCTGGAACGGGCCGTGCCGAGCGGGGCCACCGTGTACCTGCTGGGCGGTGAGGCCGCCCTGTCCGCCGACGTCGCCGATGCCGTCGAGGCCCTCGGCTACACCGTTCGTCGGCTGGGCGGGGCAAGCCGGACCGAGACGGCCGCCGTCATCGCCGAGGAAGGGCTGGACAGTCCCGACACGGTGCTGCTGACCACCGGGGACAACTTCCCCGATGCGCTCGGCGCCGGGGTCGCGGCCGCCGCGGTGGACGGGGCCGTGCTGCTGACGGCCGGGACGACCGTGCCGCCGGCCACGCAGGCCTACCTCGACGGGATGCCCGGTGCGACGGTGTTCGCCATCGGCGGTCCGGCCGCCGGCGCGGCACCCGACGCCACCCCGATCGTCGGGGCGAGCCGGTTCGAGACCGCGGTCATGGTGGCCGAGGCGTTCTTCTCCGCGCCGACCGTTGCCGGCCTTGCCACGGGTGCCGACTTCCCCGACGCGCTGGCCGGGGGTGCCCACATCGCCCGGCTGGGCGGGCCCATCCTGCTGACGGACGGCAGCAGCTTCTCCGCAGCGGTCGAGGCCTACCTCGAGGGGGTCGCCGCCACCACGAGCAGGGTCTACGTCTACGGCGGGGTCGGCGTGGTCAGCGATGACGTGGCCGACGCGGCGGTGACCGCGATCGGCGGCTGACCCCTCCCCCTCGTGCCCGGGGCCGCAGCCCGCCGAGTCACTCGAGGGGCTCGGGGTCTCCCATGCCGACGTACTGGAAGCGGCTCTCCGCCTCTTCCTCGGTCTGGGCCACGTCGGTGCCGACCGCGTCCAGGCGACGTCGGGCGTACCGATAGACACCGAAGGCCAGCAGCGGCGGCGCGAAGACCATCAGCAGCCGGAAGACGAAGACGAGGTCCTCGATGGGGATGCCCACCATCCGGCTGATGATGTCGTTGGTGGCGTTGGCCGAGGCCAGCAGGACGAAGGAGAAGGTCCCCATCACCATGGCCGCCCGCAGGGGGATGTCCAGCGGGTTGGTCAGCACGTGCCATTCGCCCTTCAGGCCGTAGACCTTGCGCTCCAGGGTCGGGTAGGCGAACAGCAGGCCGAACAGCACGCCGGGGATCAGCGCACCGGCGACGAACAGGCTGTTGATGGTCGTGCCGAGGATGTTCAGCTCGAAGGCAGGGATGGCTCGCAGCAGGCCGTCGGTCCAGAACAGGAACCAGTCGGGTTGGGCGTTGTTGCCGACCTCACCGGGGAGGTAGGGGCCCAGCAGCTCGACGTCGCTCCACGGGATGATCGTGGCCGAGAGGGCCAGCAGGCCACCGATCCACAGCACCAGCGTGGTGGACTCCGCAGCCTGGCCCGGCCACAGCGGCTTGCCCACGACATAGGAATGCCCGTCGACGTCGGGCCGCGGCATCTGCGTGTGCTTCTGGCGGACAAGGATGAAGACGTGCGCCCCGATCAGCGCCGCCAGCAGCAACGGCAGCACGAACACGTGCAGGGCGTAGAAGCGCGGGATGATCGCCTCGCCGGGGAACTCGCCACCGAAGATCCAGAAGGCCACGTTCTCGCCGACGAACGGGATCGAGAGGATGATGGAGTACATGACCCGGATGCCGGTGCCGGCCAGCGAGTCGTAGGGCAGCGAGTAGCCCAGGAACCCCTCGCCGAGGACCATCGTCAGCAGGCCGACGCCGACGTAGTAGTTGACCTCCCGCGGCTTGCGGAACGCCCCCGTCAGCAGGATCCGCAACATGTGCAGGATCATGGAGGCGATGAACAGGTGGCTGGCGGCCCGGTGGATCCGGCGCATCAGCAGGCCGCCGGGCACGTCGGTGGACAGCCGCACGACGGACTCGAACGCCGCGGGCAGCTCCACATCGGCGAAGAACTCGTTGGCGCCGGTGTAGACGACCGGGTCGACCGCAGGCCGGAAGAAGAGGGTGAGGAAGATCCCGGTCAGGACGAGGACGGCGAAGGAGATCATCGCCACCTCGCCCAGCAGGAACGACCAGTTGGCGGGGAAGACCTTGTTGGCGGCCTTCTTCGTCGGGCCGGACAGGTGCATGCGCCGGTCGAGGGCGTCGAGCAGGGCACTGAACAACGGCGTCATGGCGCGAGCCCTCCTGTTGGGGTACGGGGTGGGTGGAGCATCATCCGAACGACGGTCCGGCGAGCTCTTCGAAGTCGCCCATCGCGATCAGGTACCCCTCGTCGTCGACACCGAGCGGCAGCTGGGGAAGGGCTCGGGCGGCTGGCCCGAAGGTGGGCTTGCAGGCGTGCGGCACGTCGAAGGTCGACTGGTGGCACGGGCAGAACAACGACTGGTCCTGCTCGCGGTACAGCGCCACCGGACAGCCGGCGTGGGTGCAGATCTTGGAGTAGCCGACCACCGTCTCGTCCACCACCCACGCCATGTTGGTGGGTTCCTTCGGCGGCTCGGACAGCCGGATGATGACCACGGCGGCACGCTCGAAGCCGATGGCGCCGTCGGGCCAGACCGACGCGATGTTGCCGACCGCGAGGTCCTCGGGCCGGAGGGGTTCGCCGTCGTTGCTCACGGCGCGGACGCCGCGGGCCCAGGGGGTCTGGCGCAGCGTGTTGCCGACGTTGGGGCCGAGGGAGGGAACGAGGGAGAGGAGGGAGATGCCCAGCGCGCCGAAGGCGCCGACGATGATGCGGGTCAGGAACCCGCGGCGCTCCAACGGCTTGATCAACGCGTAGTCGTCGTCCTCGTCGTCGCGGGGGTCCACGGCCGCGGTGACCGGGACACGCACCTCCTCCACGACCTCCCGGGGCTCGGCCGCGACGACCTCGGGGAACCGGTCGAAGAAGTACCGCCGCACAGCGAGGCCGAGCAGGAACAACGACAGGGCCAGGCAGCCGGAGTAGACGGGCAGGGGGCCACCGAGGCGCAGGACCAGCGCGAACGCCACGGCCAGCACGCCACCCAGTCCCGCGGTCCACGCGACGAACGCGTCGTTGGCGCGGCTGGGGTCGGGGACGTGCATCTCCAGCACGTGCCGTTTGAGGGCGGGCGGTTCGGTGGGGTCGTCGGCGGGAGGTGGGGTCGTGGTCGGGTCCTGGCTCACGGCCGGGGCTCCTCGTCGTGCTGGTCGTGCTGGTCGGGATCGGCGGAGTCGTCGTGGTCGGGATCGTCGGTGTTCCCTCGACGTCCGCTGGCGGGCGTCACGCCGGCCTCGGGTTGTGACCCCTCGTCGATCAGGTCCTCCAGGCGCACGGGGCGGCTGCCGATGTAGACCAGCGAGCCCAGCAGGGCGAGGGACAGCAGGCCCACGAACCCGGACGCGAAGACGGGGTTCAGCTCGACCAGGCCGAGGAACGGGGTGCCCCGCTCCTCGTCGACGGCCTCGAGGTAGGCCACGACGGCGTCGACGTCCTCGTCGGGGATGACCTCGGCGGAGAAGGCAGGCATCTCGAAGGGTCCGACGCGGATGGCCTCGGCGACGGCGATACCCGGGAGGTTGTTGACCTGCGGGGTCCACGCCTGACGGCCGGCGGTCCCGCCGGCGCCGGCGTTGCCGTGGCAGTGGGCGCAGTTGCGGGCGAAGACCTCGAGGCCACGGGAGACCTCGCCCTCGTCGACCTCCGGGACCTCACCCGGGATGTCGAACTCGTCGGCCATCCACTCCACCATGGCCTGCCGTTCGGCGTCGTCGTAGAAGACGTGGCGCTCGCGGTTGTCGAACGGGTCACCGGCCGGGGGCATGCGGCCGGTCAGCAGGACCAGGTCGAGGTAGGGGACGGTCAGGTCGTCGTTGTTGCGCAGCGATGGCACGGGACGGCCGTCGGTCGGAACCTCACCACCCTGGCCATCCAGGCCGTGGCACCTCGAGCAGTTCTGGGCGTAGCTCTCCACGGCGAAGGAGTCCGCGAGCTCCTGCTCCCCCTCCGAGGCGAAGGCGGACGGCCAGAACAACAGGGCGGCGGCCGCTGCGGTTGCCACCACGACGAGCCACCCAGCCAGCGATCGACGGTTGGCGGCCAGCATCTCGCTGCGGTCCTTTCAGCACGTCAGGGCGGGATTCCCCACGGAGGCTACCTGCCCCGGACCGGTTCGTGACAGCCCGCTGAGGCCGCCGGGTCCCCGTTTGTCCCGGCGGCGACAGGGGTCACGCGTCGTGCGCCCTCGCGACCGTGCCCGGCTGCGGTTCGAGCCGCGAAGGGGCCGGTCATTGGGTGGGCCACACGAATCGACCGCCCAGACGGTCCCGAGACGTGGGTAGGATGCGCGACGATGACTGTCACCATCCGCCATGCCGAGGACACCGAGCTCGACATCGTCGCGTCGCTGATCGTCGACGCCTACGCGGAGTTCGCCGCGACGATGTCGCCAGACGCCTGGTCGATGTTCGCCCAGGACATCGCCAACGTGCACGGCCGGCGAGGTGATGGCGAGATCGTCGTGGCCGTGCGCGACGACAAGATCGTCGGGTCGGTCACGGTGTTCCGCGACTGGCGGGGCGCGCAGCAGGACACCATGGCCATGCGCATGCTTGCCGTCCCCCCGACCGAGCGGCACACCGGCGTCGGCAAGTCGCTGATGCAGTGGGCCATCGACGAGGCCAAGTCGGCGAACAAGGAACGCCTCGTCCTGACCGCCATGCAGGTCATGGACACCCTGCGCGAGATGGCCGACAAGCTCGGCTTCGAACGCGCCCCCGAGCTGGACCACGAGCCCGCCCCCGGCGTGCGCGCGGAGGGCTACAGCCTGACGCTGTGAAGTTTGGTCCTCGCTTCGCTCGTCGGGTCCTCGGGCTCTGACCCGACGAATCACTCCCTCGATTCTCGGCCCCGCTTCGCGAGAAGACCCTCGCTTCGCATCGGGCACTGCGAGCCTCGCTCGCGTTTCGCCGGCGCCCTGCGGCGGTGCGTTGGCACCTCGGTGCGTTGCGCACACGACCGGTGTGTGCGTTCCCCCGCTCCAGGTGCTGCTGATCGCACCCACCCTCGGCCGATGTGGGGCATGCACGTCGGCGGGAGGTGGCCATGTCGCACGAGCTCTCACCCCGGGTGCGTTGGGCCACGCTCCGAGGCGCTCATCGCACACGCCAGCTCGGCCGCCAGACCTCGACAGCTACACACCCCCTCCCCTTCCCCCTCCTACCAGTGGACGCCGCGGAGGAGGTAGGCGAAGGCGAGGCCCTCGCTGGACGCCTCTTCTTCGGGCTTCGCGGGGGTGACGTCGGTGACGGCGTCCTCGCCCTTCTTGGCTGCCGTGGAGTCGGGGAACAGGTGGTAGCCGGTGTTGAGGATGGCATCCATCAGCTTGGGGGCCACGGCGTGGCCGACCATGGCGGTGTTGCCGAGGCCCGTCGCGACCCGCTTGGGACGTTGGATGATCGCGGTGGTGATCATCTCGCCGGCCTCGTCGGGGGTGATGGCCGGGAACGCGTCGTACATCTTGGTCGGGGCGATCATCGGGGTACGGACCAGGGGCATGTAGATCGTCGTGATGTGGCAGTTGTCGTCGATGATCTCCGTCGCCGCGCACCGCGAGAACGCGTCGAGCGCCGACTTCGACGCCACGTAGGCGCTGAACCGCGGCACGTTGGTCTGGCAGCCGATCGAGCTGATGTTGATGATGTGGCCGAACTTCCGTTCGCGCATGCCCGGCAGGAAGCCGAGGATCAGCCGCAGTGAACCGAAGTAGTTCAGCTGCATCGTCCGCTCGAAGTCGTGGAAGCGGTCGTAGGACAGCTTGATCGACCGGCGGATCGAGCGGCCGGCGTTGTTGACCAGGACGTCGACGCCGCCGTGCTCGGCGATCACCTCCTCGACCATGCGCTGGATGTCCTCGCCGTCGGTCAGGTCGCAGGGGTGCACGAAGGCCGTGCCACCCATCTCCTCCAGCCGAGTCTTGAGCAGCTCGAGCTTGTCGGCGCTCCGGGCGACGAGCAGGACAGTGCCACCCGCCTCGGCCACCTGCATGGCCGCCGCCTCGCCGATGCCGGACGACGCCCCGGTGATCATGATGCGCTTGCCCTTGACCGCCCCCTCCAGCGACTTGTCGAGGAACAGCACGGGGTCGAGGTTGCGCGCCCAGTAGTCCCACACGCGGTCGGCGTAGTCCTCGACGTCCGGCGCCTCGATGCCGGTCCCCTCCAACGCCGCGTTCGTGTTGGTCATGTCGAACTTGGTCGGGTTGGACATGTAGGTGAGCAGCTGCTTGGGGATCCCGAGGCTGTCCATGGTCGTGTTGACGATCCGCTTGACCGGGGGGAGGGAACCCAGCCCTGTCTTCACCGCCGGCGGGATGAGCTCGAACACGGCCGGGTCGACGCGGATGCCGAACTCGGGCGCCCCGGCAACTCGGGCGAAGGCGTTCATGATCTCGCCAGCCGACTTGGGCTTGGCCTGGGTCAGGTGGAAGGCCTTGCCGTTCCACGTCGCGTCGAGGTGGGCGATGTGGTCCATGGCCTCGGCGACGTAGTCGACCGGGACCATGTTCATCCGCCGGCCCTCGAGGCCGATCAGGGGCAGCCACCCCGGCATTGCATGGCGCAGCCGCTTGAGCAGCGGGAAGACGTAGTAGGGCCCGTCGACCTTGTCCATCTCCCCCGTCCGGGAGTGGCCGAGGACGATGCCGGGCCGGTAGATCCGCCACGGCCGCTGGCACTCCTCGCGCACAAGCTTCTCCGACTCGTGCTTGGTGCGGTAGTAGGGGTCCTTCAGGCCCGTGGCCTCGTCCAGCATGTCCTCGCGGAACCAGCCACGGAAGTCGCCAGCCGCCGCGATGGAGGACACGTGGTGGACGACCCCGGCCCCGATGGCGTGGGCCAGCTCGACCATGTGCTGGGTGCCGTCGACGTTGGCGATCCGCTGGCGTTCGGCGTCGGCCTTCAGGTCGTAGATGGCCGCCAGGTGGAACAGGTGGTCGACCTGTCCGCGGAGCTCGGCGACCTGGCCGTCGTCCAGGCCGAGGCGCGGCTGGGACAGGTCCCCGACGACCGCGACCAGCTGCGTCTCGTCCACCCCGCAGCGTTCGCGGATGGCGTCGAGCTTGTCGACCGACGACTCGCGCACCAGCGCGTGGATGGTCTCACCGCGCTCCGCCAGCTTCTCGATGAGGAAACGGCCGATGAACCCGGTGCCGCCGGTGACGAAGTAGCTCATGTGTGTGGGTGCCCCTGTGTTCTGCGGCACGACGATTCGACTCCGCGTGCCTGCTCCGCGACCGGCAGCCTAACCAGTCGGGACTGGCAGCGTGGGTGATCCCAGGGGAACCGCGTGGTCAGGTCGTCGCGATCCGGGCGACGACGGCGAAGCGGATGTCGTGCACGGCGTGCCCCCACAGACGCTCGTCGCCGGCCAGGTCGTGCACCTCGATGTCGGCCACCAACGGCGTCAGCGCCTCGGTCAGCACGGCTGGGGTCACCCCGCCGTACCAGGGCAGGCGAGCATGGATCGGGGTGTAGTCACCGTGATCGGCGTCGGGTCCGCGGGGGCGTCGGGCTGGCCCCACCGACCCTCGACCATCACCAACCGACCGCCCGGCCGGAGCAGCTCGACCCACCGTCGCAGCGCCGCGTGGGGCTCGGGCAGCGTCCACACGACGTGTCGGACCAGGACCACGTCGACCGACGCGGGGGACAGGGGCGGGTCGCCGGCATCGCCGACCACGAAGCGGGCCGAGGTCCCCTCCCCCTTGATCCTGGCGAGCTCGACCATGGTGGAGGAGAGGTCGACGCCAACGACGTCGTGACCGGCCTCGGCGAGGAGCACCGACAGGCTGCCCGTCCCGCAGCCCAGGTCGGCCACGGTGGCGGGCGGCTCGGGCAACCACGCGGTCAGGCGCTCGGCCCACGCCGCCCTGGTGACCGGGTCCCGCAGCCCATGGTCGGGTTCGTCGTCGAAGGTGTCGGCTCGGCCGTCCCAGTGGTCGGCCACGGCGGGCAGCAACGGCTCGTTGCTCACGGTCGGCTCCATGTCGTCGTGGTCGAGGGGGCGTCGCCCCGTTGTGTGTCGGATCAGTCGCAGGGGGGTCGAGTGGCGCAACACACCTGGGAGGTGTGTTGGATCAGTGGCGAGGGGGTCGAGTGGGGCGACACGCGGGGGTGGTCAGGCGTCGTGGACGGCCAGGCGGATGCGCTTGTTGGCCTTGCCCTTGGACTCGGTCTTGGTCACCTCGACCCGTCCGACCTCGGCCGTGGTGGCCACGTGGGTGCCGCCGTCGGCCTGCTTGTCCAGGCCGCGGATGTCGATGACGCGCAGCGGGTCGATGAAGGCGGGGATCAGGTTGGCCTTGGTGCGGATCAGGGCGGGGTCGGCGTCGGCGGCTTCGCGGCCCACGAACTCGACGAGGATCTCGCGGGCGGCGGCGATCTCGTCGTTCATCCGCTTCTCGGCCCGCTCGCCGAGCTCCGCGGACATCGCGTCCAGCTCGAAGTCCAGCCGTCCCTTGCCGGGCTCCATGTTCCCGCCCGTGACCGCCACCCCGAAGTCGGCCCAGATGACGCCGCAGAGGATGTGCAGCGCGGTGTGGGTGCGCATGAGGAGGTGCCGGCGGTCCCAGTCCAGCGTCCCCTCCAGCTCGGTGCCCGGGTCGGGCAACGGGTCCCCCTCCTCGAGCTGGTGCCAGATGACGCCCTTGTCCTTGCCGACCTTGGCAACCTGCGCCGTGCCGCCGTCCCACACCACGGCCCCGCGGTCGGCCGGTTGCCCGCCACCGCCGGGATAGAACGCCGTCCGACTCAGCGCCACCCGGTGGCCGTCGGGATCGACGTCGGCGACGACCGCCTCGAACGTGCGGAGGTAGGCGTCGGTGGAGAACAGGTCCTCGGTGGGTTCCGGCATGTGCGCGAGCCTAGTCCCGGCGGTGCACGCTGACGACGTAGTCGCCGCCGCCGTACGGCTGCCCCTCCCAGGTGGCGAAGTCCTCCAGGGGCTCCAGCCCCGCTGCGGCGCAGTTGGCGTGGTGGGCCTCCAGCGACAGGTGGTCACCGGCCAGCGAGAAGCCGCAGACCAGCGTTCCTCCCGGCGCGACGTGGGCGGCCAGGCGTTCGGTCACCGCCGCCTCCGTCCCCGGGGTCAGGAAGATCATGACGTTGCCCGGCGCGACCACGACATCGAACGTCCGTCCGAGGTCCAGGTCGGCGAGGTCGGCCTCGACCCACTCCACCGCGTCGGACTTGGCCCGTGCCACCTCCAGCATCGACGGGTCGAGGTCCACGCCGACGACCTCCAGCCCGCGGCGCGCCAGCTCGACGGCGACCCTCCCGGTCCCGCAGCCGGCGTCGAGGACGGTGCGGGGGTCGTACACCTGCACCCGGTCGGCCTCGCCGTGCATGTACTGGCCGCGCTCCTCCACCGCGGCCATGCGGGCGTCGTAGTCGGGTCCGCGGGGCACGTTGTCGCGCTTGGCCAGCCATCGGTTCTCGCTCATGCACCCGAGTAGACCTCGTGATCCGCCGGCTGCCGTAACGAGGCGGCAACGCCGATCGTGTCACCATCGACGCCCCGTCACCCCTCCCTCACCGTTCGTCCACCCCCCGGAGACCAACTTCGTGCGTTCGTTCGCCCTCACCGCCCGCCTGCTCACGAGCATCCTCGCCGTCGGCCTGCTCCTGCCCACCGCCGCCGTCGCTCAGGACGACGTGGCCACGGTGATCCGGGAGACCCAGTGGTGCGCTGACCTCGGCCGCAAGCAGCCCGGCGAACCCGCTGACGCGGCCATGGCCGACCACATCGCCGAGTTCTTCGAGGCCAACGGCCTGCAGGTCGAGCGCGAGGAGTTCCACCTGCCGGTCTTCGACGTCGAGGCCACCGCCGCCACGGTCCTCGCGCCGGAGTCCGCCGCCGGTGACGTGCCCGGCGCGACCTCCTTCGCCTATGGCGGGGCCGGCACGGTCGAGGGCGACGTCGTTTACGTCGGGGCCGGACGGGCCCAGGACTACGCGGGTGTGGATGCCGACGGGAAGATCGTCATGGTCGACCGCGACACCACGTTCCACCGCTCCGCCCAGCTCAACGAGATCCTGGCCCAGGGCGGCGTGGCGATGCTCTACGTCTCGGGCGCCCCGGACAACCTCGTCCAGGTCGGTGCCGTGCGCTTCGCCCAGCACCCCCACTCCCCCATCCCCACCGTCACCGTGGGGTCCGACGACGGGGCAGACCTGCAGGCCCTCGCGGAGGAGGGGACCCTGCGGATGCGCCTCACCGTGGACGCCGAGACCAACGACGCGGTCGGCGTGAACGTGCTGGGCACCAAGGTCGGCACCACCTACCCCGACCGGATCGTGATGGTCGGGGGTCACTACGACTCGTGGTTCGACGGCGCAGTCGACAACTGCTCCGCCATCGGCTCGATGCTGCAGATGGTCGAGGCCCTGGCCGACGTCGACCCGGCCTACACCGTGATGTTCGGCGCATGGGACGCCGAGGAGGTGGGGCTGGTGGGCAGCTACGACTGGGTCCGCAACCATCCCGACCTGGTCGCCAACATCGTCGTCAACGAGAACCTCGAGATGACGTCGGCGGCCACGCAGCTCGGCGACACCGAGCTGGACGCCGCGCTGGTCAACCTCATCTTCGGCACGCTCAGCCCCGGCATGAACGCGATCATCGCCACGTCGCTGGCCCAGACCGGGCACGTGGGCGCCCCGATCACGGCACCCCTCATCCGCTCGATCCAGGGTGGGCTGATCCCGACGGACCTCCAGCCCTTCTACACCGCGGGGGTGCAGGGCTTCTCGACCTTCTCCAGCAGCGCGTACTACCACACCCACGAGGACACCACCGAGCACATCCCCGCCGGGTCCCACGAGCGGGTGACCGAGTTCCTGACCCGGTTCCTGCTGGACGTGCAGAACGTGCCGCCGGAGCTGCTGGAGCTGCGCGAGGTCCCGACCGTCACCGTGGACGTGCCCGACCAGCACCCGACGGGTGTGCCGCTTGAGGTCACGATCACCGTCACCCAGCCCACCGGCCAGGCTGCCACCGGGCTCGAGCCCACCGTGCTGGTCAACGAGAACGACCACTGGCCGGTCGTGCGGCAGGACGCCACCGAAGTCGGTGACGGCGTCTACACCACGACCATCGACGGGATGCTGCTGGACGACATCGGCGAGCACTGGCTGACCGTGTCGGTCGACGAGGACCTGTACGCCGCCGAGGGGTACGCCACCGTTGACGTGGTCGAGGGACCCTTCCTCCGGCACGCCGGACACGACCGCGTTTCGACCGCGGCGGCGGTCTCGGGTGTGGCGCTGGACCGCGCTGACACCGTCGTGATCGCCACGGCTGCCACGTTCGCCGACGCCCTTGCCGGTGCGCCGCTCGCGGTGGCCGAGGGGGCGCCGCTGCTGCTGACCGAACCCGATGCGCTGTCGATGGCGACCCAGGCCGAGATCGACCGGCTGGGTGCGACCGACGCCGTGCTGCTGGGAGGGGAGGCGGCGCTGTCGCCGACCGTGGCCGACGACCTCGAGGCGCTGGGGCTGGATGTGGAACGGATCGGCGGGGACACCCGCTACGCCACCGCAGGGCTGATCGCCGACCGGGTGGGGATCGAGGACGCGGCCGTGGTGGCCTCCGGTGAGGTGTTCCCCGACGCCCTGTCGGCCTCGGCCGTTGCGGCGGCCGCTGGCACCCCCGTGCTGCTCTCCCGGGCCGCTGACCTGCCGGAAGAGGTGTCCTCACGCATCGGCGACGGGGTCGAGGTGACGTTGGTCGGCGGCGAGGGCGTGCTGTCGGCGGCGGTGTCCGGGGCGGTCACCGACACCGGCGCGACCGTCGAGCGGATCGCTGGCACGACCCGCTACGGCACGTCGGCGGCCATCGCCGAGGCGGGCCTGGCCGACGGTCTCTCCATGGACGGGGTGTGGCTTGCTACCGGCCGAGGATTCCCCGACGGCCTGGTCGCCGGTGCGGCCGCCGGTCACGCCGGCGTGCCGCTGGTCCTGATCGACGGGCAGGACCCCACCGGCTCACCCGAGACGACCGGGTTGTTCCGCCAGCACGCCGCCGAGATCGGCACGATCCATGTCGCGGGCGGCACCGCGGCGATCAGCGACGCAGTGCTGGCCGCGCTGCTCGACGGCTGAGTCCACGGGCCCACATCGGGCCTGTGGACAACTCGGGACGCCCGGATCCACTCGATGGCAGGATCGCTGGATGAGCGATGGGCCTACAGTAGAGGGGTGGACAAGGTGACCGAACAGGACCTGCGCACGATCGTGCGCGAATTCCGCGCGAGCGTGTCGGACGAGCTGCACGTGCAGCAGCGCCGCATGACCGAGTTCCAGAAGGAGGTCCGAGAGCGGATCACGATGACGGAGACCGCCATCCTGAACACCGTCTCCGACATGGGCCGCGAGATGGACCGGCGCTTCACCTCGCTGGAACGTCATGCCGTCGAGACCGACGCCCGCCTCGACCGCGTCGAGGACGACCTCGGTGCGGTGAAGGATCGGCTCGAGGGTGTGGAGGGTCGGCTCGAGGGTGTGGAGGGTCGGCTCGAGGGTGTGGAGGGTCGGCTCGAGGGTGTGGAGGGTCGGCTCGAGGGTGTGGAGGGTCGACTCGAGGGTGTGGAGGGTCGACTCGAGGGTGTGGAGGGTCGACTCGAGGGTGTGGAGGGTCGACTGGACGGTCTCAGTGACGGGGTGCAGGAGATCCTTCGCCGCCTGCCCCCGTCGCCGTAGCCGTTACTCGGTGCCGAACGGCTTGCCGAGGGGCGCGCCGGTCATGTCGGTGATCTCGCCCCACTTCTCGCCGAGCGCCTCGGGGGTGGGGACCTCGTCGAAGTGCACGCCGTTGGCCTGCGAGAAGTGCACCCGCGCGTACTGACCGGCACCGGCCAGGACGATCCAGCCCGAGTCGGTCATCTCGTCGCTGCCGAGGTGCACGACCAGCGGTGAGACGTACGCCGGGTCGAACTGCTTGAGCATCTCGTCGTTGAACAGGTCCTCGGTCATGCGAGTGGCGGCGATGGGGGCCACGGAGTTGACCTTGATGTTGTACTTGGCGCCCTCCATGGCGAGGGAGTTCATCATCCCGACCATGCCGAGCTTGGCGGCCCCGTAGTTGACCTGTCCGAAGTTGCCGTACAGCCCGGAGGTCGAGGTGGTCATGATGACCTTGCCCGAGGACTGGTCGCGGAAGTGCGGCCAGGCGGCGCGAGTGACGTTGTAGCTGCCGTACAGGTGGACCTTCAGCACCGAGTCCCAGTTGTCCGCCGTCATCTTGTGGAAGGTGCCGTCGCGCAGGATGCCGGCGTTGTTCACGACGACGTCGATCCGGCCGAACGTGTCGAGGGCGGTCTGGATGACAGCGGCGCCGCCCTCCTCGGTGGCCACGTTGTCGTAGTTGGCGACCGCCTCGCCGCCGGCGGCCTTGATCTCCTCGACGACCTGGTCCGCCATCGCGCTGCCTGCGCCGGTGCCGTCGCGCGACCCGCCGAGGTCGTTGATGACCACCTTCGCGCCGCGCGATGCGAACAGCAGGGCGTGCTGGCGGCCCAGCCCTCCGCCTGCTCCGGTGATGGCGACGACGCGTCCTTCGACTCCTGCCATGGCTCTGTGACCTCGCTGGTGTGTTCGGTGAAACGGGGGTTGCGCGGAGGCTACCGCGCAGGACCGTGCGGGTTTTCCACTGCTCTGTGGATCATCGCCATGTACAAGACGGCATAAGAAGGTTTAACGTGCTTCGCGATGACACGACTGCTCGTTCTCCTGATGGTCCAGGTCGCCGCGACCGCATGGCTTGTCGGACTCGCTGCTCCGGAGGTCACCGCGGCCCTGGCCGAGCCGGCGACGTTGGCCGACGCCACCGCGGGGGTGCTGACGCGCCTGCTCCTGCTCGGGGCCACACCCCTGGCCTCGGCGTGGCTGCTGGTCATCACGTTGGTCGACCTCGTGATGGCGGTCCGCGGCGGGGGCGTGCGTCGAGTGGCGCCGCATTGGGTCAGACGGGTGGTGGACCAGGCACTCGGCACGGTCCTGCTCGTCGGCGTGATGGCCGGCCCCGCCACGGCCGTGACGCCTGCCGACCTGCCGATGGCGTTGTCCGAGGTCTCTCCGGACTTCAGCGAGCCCGGTCTCCGGTCGCTGGCGGACCTGTCGGAGGAGGCGGTTGATGCCGACTCGGCGGTGATGGGGACGATCCCGCCGGGGCCGTGGGCGCTGCCCGTCCCGCCGCTGGAGCCACCCGTTCGGCCGACCGACAGCGCACCCGGCCCCACCACCGAACCCGTGCACCCCGACACCGTGGACCCCGCTGTTGACGACGCGACTGGTGAGGGTTCTCCTGCTGCGGGCACTGCTGCTCCGGACACTGCTGATGAGGGCGCGCCTGATGAGGCCGATGCGGGCGCGGATCCGGGGGTCCATGTCGTGGCCCCGGGTGAGAACCTCTGGGTGATCGCGCGGGCGCACCTGCTCGCGGACGGGCAGCCGGCGCCGCGTGACGCGGAGGTTCACGCCTACTGGACGCGGCTCATCCACGACAACCTGTCGACGCTCCGCAGCGGGGACGCGAACCTGATCCACCCCGGTGAGCGCCTGGTGCTGCCATCCACCGCCGAGGCCGCGCAGCCGTGACGCCCCCCGCCCCCGTGCGCATCCTGCAGCTCGGCCTGTGGATCGCCGTCGCCGCCGGCCCGGTCCTCGGGGTGGCCGCGCTCGTCGTGGCCACCAGCGCGGGACGGCAGCAGCCACCACCGGCCGTTCCCGGTGTCGGCGTCACGTCGATGGCCGAGGTCGCGGTCCTGCAGCACCTCGTGGGCGGGACGGTTCCCCCGACTCGGCTGCAGCCCGTGCGCCAGCAGCTGCTGCCGGTCCACGACGTCACCGCGGACGCCTCCACTGCGTTGCCCGGTCCGGGACCCGTGGACGTGGCAGCTGTGACGGCCACCCCCGCCGGACCCGGCCGCTGGGGCGTGACGGTCCTCGTCCTGGGCCGCGACGCGACGGTCGAGGCGTGGCAGGTCACCGTCGCGGAGACGCCGGGCGGCCCGGCCGTCGAAGGGTTGCCCGCGCTGGTCCCGACGCCCCGAGCGGAGGCCCCCGCAGCACTCGCCCTGGATGCGCCGCGGGCCCCCGCCTCCGATGACCCCCTGGCGGCGACGGTCGAGGGGTTCCTTCGTGCCGTGCTGCTCGGGATGGGCGAGGTCGACCGCTGGACCGCAGTCGACGTCGAAGTTCCCGTGCTCGACCACCCCGTCGCCGAGATGACGCTGCGCCGGATCGCCCGGAACCGCGTGTCGACGACCAGCGTCGCGGTCCTGGCCGAGGTCGAGCTGCGTCGCGCCGACGGCAGCGCCCTGCTCGCGCAGTACCCCCTGCTCCTCGCCGAACGGGAGGGCCGGATCGAGGTGGCCCGTGTGCTGCCCGCCCTCCCGCTGGCGCCAACCGGCCCCTGATCCGCATGCCCGCCCACGCAACTCGAGGTGAACCGAATTGATCGACTTCCTCAGCAACATGATCGGTGACGTCAGCGACGTCATCACCGCGGCCATCGCCGCCGCGGCTGCGGTCTACGTCGCCAGCGTCTGGTGGAAGACCAAGGCGCTGGTCCCCACCATGACAGCCATCATCCTGGCGGCGGTGGTCGTCTGGGCTGCCGGCAACGTCGACGTCCTCGAAGGTCGCGTGGCTGCAGACTCCACCGACTGGATGGCGCCATGAGCAGTCCGATGCTGCAGTGCCGCACCTACACCCATGCTCGTCGGTTCCCCATCGTGATCGGCCGCATCGGCGGCTACGCCCTGCCGACCCCGCTGACCCCGACGCAGGTCGTTGCCCTCGTCGGTGTTGCGGCGATCGAGCTGTCCACGCGGCACGTCTGGGCCAGGCTGCCCGGCGCGCTGGACCTGGTCGTGGCCCTCCTGCTGCCCGTTGCCGCTGCCTGGGCCGTCCGACACGCGGTGGTGGAGGGACGGTCGCCCATGCGGTTCGCGGTGGGGGTGCTGACCTACCTGTTGCGTCCCCGACGTGGCTCCCGTGCCGGCCGACCGGTTCGCCCCACACGACCGGTGCTCATCGGTGCCGGCCCGGTCGGCCGCCCAGGGCAACGGCGGGTGCCAGCCGGATGAGGCTTCCTGCCCGTGCCGTTGCCGGCAATCGCCTGTGGACCCATGACGGGGCTGTCTGGGCGGTCTGGAGGGTCGAGCTGCCCAGCTATCCCTTCCTGTCCGACGACGCGAAGCTGGCGCTGCACGGTCGCGTTCGCGCGGCGCTGACGACGCTGCCCCGGCACGCACAGCTGATCGGGGTGCATCGCCGCGTCGGGGCCCGTGAGCTGGGCGAGGCCCTCAGCGGTGGCGTCCGGCCCGACCGGTTGCCCCGGTGGCGAGATTCGGCTGGGCCCGACGCCCGGGCGTTGCTGGCAAGAGGTCCGGTCGAACGCCGGGTCTACATCGCCGCCCGCATCGTCGATCCACACGGCCGGACCCTCGTCGAGAGCGCCATGGCGCTCGTCGGCGACGTGCTCGGGGTCGAGGGGCCCGGGCCGTCACGGATCGATGACCGCACCTCCCGCCGCCGGGCCGAGGAGCTGGGCGCTCGGATGGCCAGGACCATCGGCGTACGGCCAGCGCACTCCGCGGAGATGCGTTGGCTCCATCAGCGGGCCTTCCTGCGGGGGGTCGCCGACCCGACCCCTCCGGCTGCAGGGCATCCAACGGCCGACCAGGTCCCCCGCCCGCTCGCCGGCAGCCTCGGCGACGCCGTCCTGCACGAGGGGGGCACGGCCCACGACCCCGGGCGAGGGCGGCACCGTCGGTACCTGCGCATCGACAACGAGCAGGGCACGTCGTTCCAGACCACCCTCGTCGTCTCGGAGATGCCCCCGGCGTTCGCCTACCCGGGTGGGGGCGAGTGGTTCGCCGTCGCCGACCTCGCCCCGTTCCCGGTCGACTGGGTCGCACGACTCGACGCCGTGCCCAACGCGGCAGCCCAGACCCGTGCCCGCCGTCAGCAGCGCCAGCTGACCGCCCAGGTCGCGGAGTACGACGGCGAGCCCACCGGTCCGCCCGACACCCTCGCCGATGCGTTGCACGGCATCCGCGACGAGCAGTCGGCGCTGGCCGCCAGTCCCGGCGACCCCGAGCTGGAGGTCACGATCGGGTTCACCGTCTGGGGTGAGGACGTCGGGCAGGTCGACGCCCGCGCCTCGCAGCTCGGCGACCTGCTCGAACCCTGGGGCTATGCCGTCCACCGTCCAACCGGTGGGCAGCTCCCGCTGTTCGCCGCCGGACTGCCCGGTGTCCCGGCCCCCGCGGTGTGTCGCGACTACGTGCAGTTCATGTTGCCCCGCGACCTGGCCGCCGGTGCCCCGTTCGCCGGGGCCAGCGTCGGTGATCCTCAGGGCATCCCGATGGGGGTGTCCATCGCGGGTGCGCTGCCGGAGGCCGTCCTCCTGGACCCCGCTCACGGGCCTGCCACGAACCGTTCGGGCTCGCTCGGCGTCTTCGGCGCGCTGGGCAGCGGCAAGTCGTACTTCGTGAAGCGGATGGTGCTGGGCACCGTCGCCCGGGGTGGGCGCGTCGTCACCCTCGACCGCACGACTGCCGGTGAGTACGTCCGCCTGTCCGACGCCGTCGACGGCACCGCGGCGGTGGTCGAGCTGGATCCGTCGGCGCCCGTGGGCATGGACCCGCTGCGTGTCTTCGGTGGGGAGGACCGCGTCCGGGTGGCGCTGGGATTCCTCAGCATCCTGACCCGGACCACCCCCACCGACGTCGACGGCGCCGTGCTCGCCGCGGCCGTTCGTGCCGTTGCGGCGCGGGACGGTCGGCTGGTCGACGTCCTCGATCAGCTGGGCGACTCGGCCGAACCCGAGGCGCGGGTCCTGCGCCGCAAGCTCCAGGCCTATCGCGATCACCCGTTGTCCCAGCTGGTCCTCGCCGACCGGCCGCCGCTGGCGCTGGACGCCGACCTGATCTGCTTCCACGCCCCGGGCCTGGCGTTGCCCGACCGCGACGCCATGCGGCTGGAGCACCTGGCCAAGCAGCTCCTGCCCGAGCAGGTCTTCGGCCAGGCCCTGCTGTACCTGGTCGCGGCCGTCTCACGAACCCTCGTGTTCGCCGACGACCGCTTCGGCGCGGTGCTGGTCGACGAGGCGTGGGCGCTGACGGCCAGCCCACAGGGTCGCCAGCTGCTGCTCGACACCATCCGCGACGGACGCAAGCACAACGCCGCGGTCTGGGTGCTGTCGCAGCACCCGACCGACCTCGGCGAGGACGCGCTGCGGGACCTGCTCGGCATGCGGGCGCTGTTCCGCCAGTCCCGCGGGGCGGCCGCGGCAGCCCTGGAGTTCATGGGGTTGCCGGCCACTGACTCCATGGTCGAGCTGGTCACGGGCGAGCTGGGGACCGGCCAGTGCCTGCTGCGCGACGTCGCCGACCGAGTCGGGCTGGTGCAGGTGCTGCCGCCCGCGGACCCGGCCATCCGGGCCGCGCTGGACACCACCCCGATGGCGCGGGATGCCGACCCGACACCCGATGCATCGTCCCCGCCGGAACGGTTGGCGGCCGCCACGACCGACCCCCCTGTGCTGCGGTGAGACCGGCACCCCGGTCGTGGCTCGTCGCGGCCCTGCTGGCGATGGCGGTGGGGCTGGCCCTGGCCGACCCGGCGGGTGCACAGCCCAGTGCAGCAGACGTCGCCGACGTCCTCGAGGCGATCGAGCGGGAGGATCCGCCCGACCGAGCTGGACAGGACCTGCTCGGTGCGATGTTCGGGGTCCGGGCCGGCGAGGTCCCCCTGTCCCACTACGAGCTCGGCGCGTCGGTCGGGGTCGTCGACCGCATCGTCGCGCTGCAGGCCCGCAGCCTGTTCACCATGGCCCGATGGGTCCTCGCGCTGGGCCTCCATCTCGTCGAGTGGGTCCTCGGGTTCGACCTCGGCCGCATGCTCGTGGACCCAGCCGGCCGGATCGCGGGGGTCTACGCCACTGACGTCGTCGGCGGCCTGCAGCTGATCCACCTGGCCCTGCTCGTCGCCGTCGCACGGGGCGGCTGGCTCTTGCTGCGCCAGCGAGCACACGCCGGTGCGGCCGAGCTCGCCGTGGCGCTCACCATCACGGCCATGGCGACCACGGTGATGGCCCGACCAACGACCGCAGCGTGCGAGGGCCTACGCGTACTCGCCGGGACAACTCGTGCCGTCGTCGAGCTCGGTACCGGCGGGGCCGACCGCGAACCCGGCGTGTGCGGCGAACCACAGGGGTCAGCCCTGCCGACCAGCTTCTCGGCCACGGCGCGCGACACGTTCGTCGTCGATCCCTGGATGACGCTGCAGTGGGGGTCCGTCCCCACCGGTGGGTGTCGCCAGGTCGCCGATGCGCTCGTACGGAAGGGGCCCTGGGGCGATGACGATTTCCCGCGCGACCAGATGGAGGAGGCTGGCTGCGAGGACGAGGCGGTCTTCAACGCGCACATGGGCGTGGACCGGCTCGTCGGGGCGCTTGCCCACCTGCTGGCCTGCTTGGCGTTCGCCGCCGCGGTGGGGATCGTGGCGGTCATGCTGCTGACCGGCCAGGTCGCCGGCGCCCTCCTGGTGATGGTGATGCCCTTCGCCCTGACCGCCGGCATCGCACCCGGCGCCGGTCGCGAGCTGCTGGCCCGCTGGGGGCATGCGGTCCTGAAGGTGGCGGTGCTGTTCCTGGGCTCGGCGGCCCTGCTCGTCCTGATGGTGGAGACGGTCCACGCCCTGCAGGCGGGGATGCAGGACCAGCCGGTGGCGATGCGGATGCTGGCGAGCGCTGCGGCGGCCTGGACGGCCGTCGTGCTGCGCAAGCAGGTGTTCGGGTCGATGCGGTTCGCGGCCCAGAGCGTGGCGGCGAGGGCCGCGGGTCCCGGTGCCGACGTCGGTGCGGTCGGCAACGACCCCGAGCAGCGCATCGGGGGGATCGCCACGCAAGCCGTCGGCGCGGCCGTCGCGCTGAAGACCGGCGGGGCGTCTGCGCTCGCCGCCATGCGTCGGGGTGGCAGCGGCGAGGGCGTCCAGACCGCCGGACGTGGTCAACGACTGCTGATCGCCGCCGCAGCCGCACGCACGTCGACGACCACCGTGGCGGCAGCCGGAGCGGTCCGAAGTGCGCCTCCAGCCGCCACGACCGGGCCCACGACCTCCCCTCCGGCGCGCACGACCGCGACAACGGCAGGCGCCGCGATCACGGCAGGGGCCCCGAGGAACGCGCTGCCATCGACAACGGCTGCCACCCCCACGGCTGCTGGGTCGGCACCGGCCCCGGGCGGGACAGGGGGGCCTCGCGAGCTGTCGCCACCCGTCGACGCACGTGGGCGGGCCGTCCCCGAACCCGTGGCGCACGGCAACGGCACGGGTGGGTTCCTCCCTGTCGCGGTCACACCATCCCTGCCCAGCCGCATTCTCCTTCCGGCAAGGATGAGCTCGGAGGCGGGGGCAGGCTCGCAGGCAGGGGTGAGGGGCGCCGGCGTTCCACGTGGCACCGCCACAGGAGCGGTCGCCGGCCTCGCTGCGCGCAGATCCACCTCCAGCCAGGCCTGGATGGTCGCGGCGCTCGACGGGTCGACGGCGAGCCGCCGCCCCGACAGGCCAACGGACACCACCGGTCGGCCGGCCGCGACCCGATCCCCCGGGGCCGCCTGGTCGGGGGTACCCGTCCGCATGCTGCCCGAGCGGGGAGGCGGATGGGACGTGGAGGGCATGGGCCTGGAGCGTTCCCTGGCCCTTGCCTTCGAGAGCCCAGCGGCCCTCGGTTCGGGCGAACCCGGTGCGGGAGCGGATCGTCGACCGGTGGACGCTCCGGACCAGCCGCGAGGGCCCCGTGCCGGCTCGACGCCGCCGGCCAGCCGGGCCGCGGAGATGGGGCAACGAGCCGCAGCAGCCACGACGCCGGACGCACCCGATCCCCGGGGGCCGTCCACTCGTCGACTCGGGCGACCCGGAGGCGACCGGTGAAGGCGCTGCTGGCCGCGGGGCTGCCCGTGCTGGGTGTGCTGGCGATGCCGATCCTCTTCATCGGCGTCGACGACGCCAGCGGTGGCGGCCTCCGACATCCAGACATCCCGGCGGTGGCGTTGCAGGCCTACGTCGATGCGGCCGCGGCCGCCGCCGAAGTCGAGCCGCCCTGCGCGATCAGCTGGTCACTCCTCGCCGCCATCGGCAAGGTCGAGAGCGACCACGGACGACACGGCAGCAGCCAGCTGGACCCTGCCGGTCGCGCGACTCCACCCATCATCGGCATCCCGCTGGACGGCACCAACAACACCGCGGCGATCCGTGACACCGACGGCGGGCAGCTCGACGGTGACCCCGTGTGGGACCGAGCGGTCGGACCGATGCAGTTCATCCCGAGTACCTGGTCGAGATGGGGGCGCGACGGCGACGGCGACGACCGGGCCGACCCGCAGGACATCCACGACGTCGCCCGGTCAGCCGCGGCCTACCTGTGCCACTCCTCCCTCGACCTGACCGACGCCTCCGAGGCTCGAGCGGCGGTGCTGTCCTACAACCGCAGCAGCGCCTACGTCGACGAGGTCCTGGCCATCGCCGCGACCTACCTGGCCGAGGCCACGCACCTGACCGACACCCTGTTCCCGGGCAGCGGACCCATCGGCTGTCCAGTGGTGGCGCCGGTCACCTTCATCGACTCCTGGCACTTCCCGCGGCCCGGCGGTCGCGTGCACCTGGGGCAGGACATGTTCGCCGCCGAGGGCCAGCCGCTGGTCGCCCTTGCCGACGGCACGATCGAGGAGGTGCGATCGGGCGCGGGGCTCGGCGGCAACATCATCTGGTTGCGGACCGATGACGGGCAGGCCTGGTACTACGCCCACCTGTCGGCCTTCGCCCGCTCGGCGGTACCGGGTCGCGAGGTCGAACGTGGTGAGGTCATCGGCTTCGTCGGTCGGACCGGCAACGCGGTCGACACACCCCCTCACCTGCACATCCAGTGGCGACCCGCCGGCCGACACGGCACGGACACCAACCCCTACCCCCTCCTGGCCGCGGCCTGCCCGGGCCACTGAGCGCACCCGGCGCAGGGTGCCCGACGCGATGTGCGGGTCGGCCCCGCGGCGCTGGGGTGCCCGACGATGTGCAGGTCGGCCGCCGTGTTGGCCAACCTGCACGAGACCACGGACGAGTTGGTCAGCTCGGCCCGTATCCCGGCCGAGCTGCACAGTTCAGGGCTCCCTGGTGGGCCCGTGCCCCCATGGGTCAGCGGCGGCGGGATCCGCGGTGGCGTTCGATCTGCGGCGGCCGGTACAGCACGATCTCCGAGCGGGACGAGTCCTGGATGGCTCGAAGTGTCCGGGTCGCCTCGACGCGGACCTGCCGGACCTCTTCCTGCGCCTCGGCGAGCTTGGCCTCCATCTGCTCCAGCCGGTCCTCCAGCGCCAGGATCCGCAGGACGCCGGCCAGGTTGACGCCATCGCCCTGGGTCAGCTCCTGGATCAGCTGCACCCGCTCGACGTCACGTGCGGAGTACCGCCGGGTCCCGCCCGACGTCCGGGCGGGCTTGATCAGCCCGCGCCGCTCGTAGGTGCGCAGGGTCTGGGGGTGCACACCGGCCAACTCCGCGGCCACGGAGATGATGTACACGGCACGTTCGCGCATCAGCTGCTCCCGCCCGTCAGCATCTCGTCGAGGTGGGCGCGGGGGTTGGAGTCGTCCATGGCGGCGAACTCCTCCACCAGCTTCTTCTGGGTCTTGGTCAG
Organism: Euzebya pacifica; assembly: GCF_003344865.1. Lineage (GTDB taxonomy): Bacteria > Actinomycetota > Nitriliruptoria > Euzebyales > Euzebyaceae > Euzebya > Euzebya pacifica. The sequence goes on along the minus strand of NZ_CP031165.1, from coordinate 5,734,345 downwards.
CTTGGGCGGCACGGTGACCTGGACGGTGACCAGCAGGTCGCCGAACCCGCCGCTGTCCCTGGGGGCCCCGCGGCCACGGACACGCATGGTCCGGCCCGACTCGGTGCCCGCGGGGATCTTGAGCGTCACCGGCCCGTCGAGGGTCGGTACGGTCACCTTCCCCCCGAGGGCCGCCTCGGCGAACGTCACCGGCAGCGTCATCGTCAGGTGATCGCCCTTGCGGCGCATCACCGGGTGATCGGCGACGTGGACCTTGACGTACAGGTCGCCGGCCTTGCCGCCGCCGCGACCTGCCTCGCCCTTGCCCTTCAGCCGGATGGTCTGGCCGTCGCTGACGCCGGCCGGCACACGGACCCGAAGGGTGCGGGCGCGTTCCTCCACACCGCTGGCGTGGCAGTTGGTGCACGGGTCGGTGATCAGCTCGCCACGGCCGCCACAGTTGCTGCACGGCTGGCTGAAGCTGAACATGCCCTGGTTCTGGTCCTGCATGCCGCTGCCGTTGCAGCGGGGGCACTGCACCGGTCGGGTGCCCGGCTTGGAGCCGGTGCCCTTGCAGACCTGGCACACGGCCGTTCCCATGACCCGGAGGGTGACCTCAGCGCCGGCGAGGGCGTCCTCGAAGGAGAGGGTCACCTCGGCGCGACGGTCCTCACCCTTGCGGGCGGCCGTCTGGGTCCGGCGAGCGCCGCCGAACCCGCCGGGGGCCGACGCGCCGTCGCCGAAGATGCTGCCGAGCAGGTCGTTGAGGTCGAAGTTGGCCTGCCCGCCGGCACCGCCGGGGAACCCGCCGCGCATGCCGCCCAACCCGCCGATGCCGCCGGACGCGGCCAGCTCGCGGATGTGGTCGTACTCCTGCCGCTTCTTGGGGTCCGACAGCACCTCGTTGGCTTCCGAGGCGGCCTTGAAGCGCTCCTCGGCCTTGGGGTCGTCGGGGTTGGCGTCGGGGTGGTTGGTACGCGCAGCCTTGCGGTAGGCCTTCTTGATCTCATCGATGCTGGCGGTCTTCGACACGCCGAGCACCTTGTAGAAGTCCTTCTCCAGCCAGTCAGCCTGTGACACGGTTCACCTCCTCGTCGTTCGTCCGGGTCGGGGCACTCCTCAGCCCACGACCTTGACCGAGGCGGCGCGAAGCAGCTGGCCCTTGAAGCGGTAGCCCGTGCGGAGGACCTCCACGACCTCGGGGTGGTCGCGCTCCTCGCCGTCCTCCTCGTGCATCAGCGCCTCGTGGTGGGCGGGGTCGAAGTCGGCACCCGTACCGGGCACCTCCTCCAGGCCGGCGTCGGCCAGCGCCTGCAGCAGCTGGCCGTGGACCAGCTCCACACCCTTGGCCAGCTGGGTGTCCTCCGACACCGCAGCGGCCTGCAGGGCGAAGCCGAAGTTGTCCAGCACGTCCAGCAGCCGCTCGACCAGCGAGGCGGCACCGCGGTCGCGGGCCTCGGCGACCTCGCGCTGGCGGCGCTTGTTGAGGTTGTCGAAGTCGGCCCGCGCGCGGAGCATCTGGTCGGTCAGCTCGTCCCGTTCGGTGACGACCTGGGCGATCTCCTCCGGGGTCAGCGACGGCGGGCCGTCGACGTCGGCAGCATCGCTGTCGATCGTCGCCTCCGACACGTCGTGCAGGCCCTCGGGGTGGTGTTCGGGTGCGGTCTCGGCGCCCAGCGCAGCCTCACCGGCAGGGGTGGCCGGGTCGGCGCCGGGGTTGCCCTCGCCGGAGGGCCCCGAAGAATCCGGGGCCTCGGGCGTGGGGTCGGTGGTGGCGTCGTCGGTCACGCGAATCAGGCGTCCTCGTCGGTGTCGGGCTCGTCGACGACCTCGGCGTCGACGATCTCGTCGTCGTCCTCCTCGGCCGGGCCACCGGCGCTCGGGGCGCCCTGGTCGGCACCGGCCGCGTACAGGGCCTGGCCGATCTCCTGGCTGACGCGCATCAGGTTGTCCGATGCGTCCTTCACCTTCTCGGTGTCCTCGCCCTCGAGGGCCGTTCGCAGGTCGGTCTGCGCCTGCTCCAGGTTGGCCTTCATCGTGGCGTCGATCTTGTCGTCGTTGTCCTTGACCAGCGACTCGGTCTGGAACAGCAGGCTGTCGGCGGTGTTGCGGATCTCCGCAGCCTCCTTGGCCTTGCGGTCCTCCTCGGCGTACTGCTCGGCGTCACGGACCATGCGGTCGATGTCCTCGCGGGGCAGCGCGGACTGACCGGAGATGGTCATCGACTGCTCCTTGCCGGTGGCCTTGTCGACCGCCGACACGTGCACGATGCCGTTGACGTCGATGTCGAAGGCGACCTCGATCTGCGGCACACCACGCGGCGCCGGCGGGATGCCCGTCAGCTGGAACTTGCCCAGGGTGTTGTTGTACTGGGCCATCTCCCGCTCGCCCTGCAGGACGTGGATCTCGACCTGCGGCTGGCTGTCGGCCGCCGTGGTGAAGATCTCCGACTTGCGGGTCGGGATCGTGGTGTTGCGCTCGATCAGGGTCGTCATGACCCCGCCCTTGGTCTCGATGCCGAGCGACAGCGGGGTGACGTCGAGCAGGACGACGCCGCCGCCGACCTCCTTGTTGATGATGCCTGCCTGCAGCACGGCACCGGTGGCGACGACCTCGTCGGGGTTGACGCCCTGGTGCGGGTCCTTGCCGCCGGTCAGCTCGCGGACGAGCTCGAGCACGGCGGGCATGCGGGTGGAACCACCGACGAGGATGACGTAGTCGATGTCGGCAGCGGTGATGCCAGCGTCCTTGATGGCCTGCTCGAACGGCGACCGGGTGCGGTTCAGCAGGTCAGCGGTCATCTTCTGGAACTGCGCCCGGGTGAGGGTCTGCTCCAGGTGCAGCGGCTGCCCGTCGCGGGCGGTGATGAAGGGCAGGTTGATCTGCGTGTCCTGGGTGGTGGACAGCTCCTTCTTGGCCTTCTCCGCCGCTTCCTTGAGGCGCTGGATGGCCATCTTGTCCTGCGACAGGTCGATGCCGTAGTTGTTCTTGAACTCCGTCACCATCCAGTCCATGACGGCCTGGTCCCAGTCGTCGCCACCCAGGCGGGTGTCACCGCTGGTGGACTTGACCTCGAAGTAGCCCTCCTCGATGTCGAGGACCGACACGTCGAAGGTGCCGCCGCCGAGGTCGTAGACCAGCACGGTCTGTTCCTCGTCGCGCTCGAGGCCGTAGGCCAGCGCCGCCGCGGTGGGCTCGTTGATGATGCGCAGGACGTTGAGGCCTGCGATCTCGCCGGCCTCCTTGGTGGCCTGGCGCTCGGCGTCACCGAAGTACGCCGGGACGGTGATGACCGCGTCGGTCACGTCCTCGCCCAGGTACGCCTCGGCGTCACGCTTCAGCTTCATCAGGATGCGCGCGGAGATCTCCTGCGCGGTGTAGGACTTCCCGTCCACCTCAGTCGACCAGTCAGTGCCCATGTGGCGCTTGACGGACGTGAGGGTCCGGTCGGGGTTGGTCACGGCCTGGCGCTTGGCGACCTCGCCCACCAGCGCCTCGCCACCCTTGGAGAAGCCGACGACCGACGGGGTCGTCCGTGCGCCTTCTGCGTTGGCGATGACGGTGGGTTCACCACCCTCCAGGACCGCGACGACCGAGTTGGTCGTCCCCAGGTCGATGCCGACAGCCTTGCCCATGTCTGTACTCCTGTGTGTTGATCGGTTCAGGTTGATCTCGAGCGACAGCCTATCGACGCGCCGCAACTGCTGCAAAGAAATCTGAGTGCATAGGACTCAGGTTTGACGGGAGTCTCGTCCCGCGCAGTTGTGACGGGAGGACAACACCTTCGACTTGCCCCTCCCGCCCCCGCCAGCGGTGGTGCAGAATCCGCCTCCATGCGCTCGTTGTCCTCGTCTCGATTCCGTCTGCTGGTCGGCATGGTGCTGTTGGCGCTGGTCGCGGCCGCGTGCACGGGCGGGGACGACGACCCGGTTCCGGACCCGTCGGCCAGCGAGGGGGCTGCGCCCGGGGGCGAGGAGTCGGCCGAGCTGGAGATCCCGGTCCTCGAGGGCGCCGAGATCGACGTCGAACCGGCCATCATCGACGCGGTCACCACCTGGATCGACGAGGAGTCCGGGCTGACGGAGATGCTCAAGGAGGAGCTGGTGCTGGCGTCGGCCTCGATGACCCGCGACGTGCACCACCTGACCTACGAGCAGCAGCACGGCGGCGTCGCCGTCCGTGGCGCCCAGCTGGTCGTGCACGTCCGTGACACCGGTGAGGTGCTGGCGGCCAGCCAGTCGCTGTCCACCACGCTGCCCGGCGAGGGCACCACGGAGGAGCTGACCCAGGACGAGGCTCGGGAGATCGCCGTGAAGGCCATCACCGGCACGATCATCGGTGAGCCCGAGGTGCTCTCGACCTGGCTGGAGGACGGCCCCGAGCTGCGGCTCGGCTGGGAGGTGCGCATCAGCACCGAGGAGCGGGTCGACTACTCCGTCGTCGTCGACGCCACGACCGGTGACGTGCTCAGCGTCGACCAGCTGTCCTCGACCCAGCAGTCGGACGCATCCGGTGAGGGGTCGGCGGTCGACGGTGCGGAGGTGGCACAAGCGGGGGGTTGTGCCGCCCCTGCACCGCCGAGCGCCTGCATCTTCGTCGTCGACCCGATCTTCGCGGCAGGGACGCCCGCCATCACCGCTGCGGAGGCCAACCGGACCCTGGTCGGGGTGCCGCTGGCGAACCTGACCGATCCGACGGACGGCAACCTGGTGGGTCGCTACGTGCAGGTCTTTCCGGACGTGCGCCCCGACTACATCGATCCCGACAACGTCTTCGGGGAGGGCGGTCGGGGTGGTCAGGACCCCACGTTCGAGGGCGGGATGGTCTACTACTGGATCGACTACACCCAGCAGCTGATGCAGTCGTTGGGCTACGACTACCACGGCGACGATCCGGTCGATGTCATCCCGATCGACCCCACGTTCACCGACAACGCCGCCTACCTGCCGATCTTCGACCTCATCGTGATGGGCACCACGAGCAACGGGGCGATCACCCTTGCCGAGGATGCGCAGGTGGTCGTGCACGAGTACGGGCACGCGGTCGTGGAGTCCGTCGTCCCCAACATCCTCGGAGCCGAGGGCGGGGCGTTCAACGAGGGCTTCGCCGACCTCCTGATGATCTTCACGACGCTGGAGTTCCGCAACGGCGACATCGGCTGCCTGTCGGCCTGGTTCGGCCGTGAGCTGGGCCTGCCCGGCGGCTGCATTCGACGGATCGACACCGACAAGATCTATCCCCAGGACCTCCTCGCCGAGGTCCACCTGGACGGCGAGATCTACACCGGCGCGGTGTGGGACGTCTTCACCGCGATGCTGCAGCGCGACGCGGGGCTCGTGCCCGAGGACTGCCAGGACCGGGCGGCCAACCCGTGCGACGCGGTGCGCGACGAGGTGCTGGGCATCCTGCTCGGCAGCCTGCCGTTCCTCACCCCGCAGGTGACGCTCAACGACGCGGCAGCCGCGATGGCGCTGAGCGACGAGATCTTCTACGGCGGACGCAACGCCGACCTGATCAGCCAGGTGATGGGCCAGCACGGCCTGGACACCACCAGCAACCCCAGCGTGATGATGGCCTCGGGGCCCATGGAGCTGATGGCCGAGGAACGGTCAGCGTCCCAGGTCGCGCTCAAGATCATCCACGAGAACCGTGGGGACCTGGCCGTGGAGCTGCAGGTCGTCGACGCCTCGGGCGAACCGTTGTGCCTCTCGACGTTCCTGACGCCGGACACGGCCGACACCGCCGACAACGTGACCGGCCGCTACGACCTGGCGGGGTCGACCTGCGAGGCGTTCCTGCCGCCCGGCCCGAACCAGGTGTTCCAGCTCGTGGTCGTCGACATCGCCGCCGGCGCGCTCGGCGAGCTGTTCCAGTTCAACGTCTTCCACGATGGCGTTGAGTACCGGGCCAGCGGGCTGCCACAGGCCATCCCCGACGCCGACGGGCGGGGCATCGTGGTCACCATCCCCGACACCGACATCGGCGCCGTGCCGATGGCCGACCCCCAACCGCCCGCGCCGGCACCCGCCCCGCCGGCGCCCGCCCCCGCGCCGCCGGCTCCCGCACCTCCGCCGGCTCCCGCACCCGCGCCGGCCCCGGCCCCGCCGGCAGGGGCCGTGGAGGCCGACATCGCCATCAGCCACACCTACGTCGGCGACCTCGACGTGGTGGTCGGGGTGCTCGACGCAACCGGCAACGCCATCTGTGCGGTCGAGGTCCTGCGGTCCGACCCCTCCGATGCCTCCTCGGACTTCACGGGCACCTTCGACGTCAGCGCCTGCGCGGCGAACTACCCGCCCGGCCCGTCCAACATCTGGGCGCTGGTGGCCATCGACAACGCCGCCATCGACGTGGGCACGATCACCCAGTTCACCCTCCGCGGCCCGGACGGGATCACCCGTCAGGGCCACGTCCCCGTCCAGATCCCCGACAACGACCCGAACGGCGCCCTGGTCCTCCTGAACCCATGACCGTCGACCCGACCTGGCTCGTGTCACGGCCACCGGCGGTGGTCGAATCAGGGGGGATCGTCCTCGCCCGCGCTGCCGAGGCGCACGTCGACGGGTTGACCGCGGCGATCCAGACGTCGTTACCGGAGCTGATGCGGTGGTTGACCTGGCCCTTCGACGGGTTCGGCCGCGACGACACACGCGAGTGGCTGCGGCACGCCGACGAGGACTGGGCGGCCGGCCGCGACTTCGCCTACACCATCCTCGACGGCACCGCGGTGGTTGGGTCGACGGGGTACACCAACCGCGTCGGGCCCGGCTGGCTGGAGCTCGGGACGTGGGTCAGGACCTCGCGCGCCGGTGAGGGCTTCGCCCGCCGCACCACCGGCATGCTGGTCGACATCGCACGCGACCACCTGCCGGAGGTCGACGGCCTCGTGATCCACCATGACGTTGCCCACGGCGCCAGCAGCGCCGTGGCCCGGGCCACGGGGTTCACCCGTGTCGCCGAGGTCGACCCAGGGCCCGACCGGCCGTTCCAGCAGACCCGGGAGGCCGTCTGGCGGCTGCACCTCCGCCGAACCCCACCAGAAGGCAACCAGTGACGACGCACCCTGTGACCTGGCTCGAGTCACGACCCCCCGAACGCATCGCCGGGGACGGCGTCGTGCTGCAGCGGGCCCACGCCGACCACATCGACGGGCTCGTCGAGGCCGTTCAGGAGTCCCTGCCCGAGCTGCAGCGGTGGATGCCCTGGGCCATCGACGACTACGGCCCCGCCGAAGCCCGGGAGTGGCAGCAGGGCTGCGACGACCAGTGGCCCGCGGGCGGCGGGTTCGCCTACGTGATCCTCGAGGACGACCGGATCGTCGGCACCGTCGGGCTGATCAACCGGCTGGAACCCGGCTGGCTCGAGATCGGCTACTGGGTCCGCACGCCCTCCACGGGCAAGCGCCTGGCGCGGCGGGCCACAGCGGCCCTCATCGAGGCGACACGCACCCACCTGCCCGAGGTCGAGGGCGTCGCCATCCACCACGCCGTGGGCAACGACGCCAGCCGATCGGTCCCGATCGGCCTGGACTTCGTCTACGTGGGCGAGTCCGAGCCCACCCCGGACCGACCCTTCCAGCAGGTCACCGAAGCCGTCTGGCGCCTGCCGCTCCTCTGACCGACACCCAGCGCGGCGAGGCCTACAGCGACGAGGCCTACAGCAGGGACTTTCCCCGCCAGCGGCGGCTCACGCGCCGACCACGCACGTCGGACTGGTTCGTGCCGTTCAGCGACAGGGTCAGCACGAGCGGCAGCAGCACCAGGATCACGCCGATGATCCACATGACGGCCGGGTCCAGCATGGCGATGACTCCTCGTTGGCGAACGTGCGACAGGTCGGTCAGCTGACAACGTCGACACAATCGGTCCACGCACCAGCGCCGTCAGGATATCCCGTGGAGAATCCACCTCCATGATCGTCCCGGCTCGCGTGTCCGCTGCCCTCGTCGCCCTCTGCATGCTCGCGGCCGCGTGCACCGGGTCCGACGACCCCGCGCCCGACACGCCGTCCCCGGCAGCATCCGAAGGCGAGGACACCAGCGCCGACGGCTCGACGGACGTGACGACCGGCAGCGTCGGCGTCCAGCAGGTCGCCGGCGCCGACATCGACGTCGACGACGACATCCTCGAGGCCGCGCACACCTGGATCGTGGAGGAGTCGGGCCTCAGCGACATGCTCCAGGAGGAGCTGTTCCTCGCCGAGGTCTCCACCACCCGCGACGTGGTCCACCTGACCTTCGTCCAGCAGCACGACGACGTCGCCGTACGGGGCGCCCAGTTCATCGTGCACGTCCGTGACACCGGCGAGGTGCTCGGCGCCAGCCAGTCGCTGACCACCACCCTCCCGGGCAGCGACACCAGTCAGGAGCTCGACGAGGCCGCAGCCGTCGACATCGCGATCAAGGCCGTACCGGGCACACCGGTGGGAGCCCCTCCCGTCATGGCCACGTGGCTGGAGAACGGCGCGGAGCTTCGCCTCGGCTGGGAGGTGCTGGTCACGACCACCGCCCCGATCGACGACTGGGCGGTCGTGGTCGACGCCACCACCGGCGACGTGCTCAGCGTCGACCGCCTCTCCACCGACGCACACGCCGGGCACACCGACTCCCAGCGCACCGTCGAGGTGGCCCAGGCCGGCGGCTGCAACGCCCCCGCCCCGCCAAGCGCCTGCATCTTCGTCGTCGACCCCTTCTACGCCACCGGCGGCACGACGATCAGCCCCGGTCAGGCCAACCAGACCCTCGTCGGCGTCCCGCTGGCCAACCTCGACGACCCGGGCGACGGCAACCTCGTCGGCCGCTACGCCGCCATCGCCCCCGAGGTCGCGGCGACGTACCGCGATCCCGACAACGTCTTCGGCGAGGGTGGCCGCGGAGGGCAGGACCCGACCTTCGAGGCGGGCATGACCTACTACTGGATCGACTACACCCAGCAGGTCATGCAGGGCCTCGGCTACGACTACCACGCCCAGGACCCCGTCGAGTTCGTGCCGATCGACGACGAGTTCCAGGACAACGCCTTCTACCTGTTCACCGACGACACCATCCACATGGGCGGCGCCGCCGACGGCGTCACCGAAGCCGAGGACGCCCAGGGGATCATCCACGAGTACGGCCATGCGCTGCTGCAGGCCGCCGTGCCCAACATCGTCAGCGACGAGGGTGGCGCCTTCCACGAGGGCTTCGCGGACCTCGTCAGCGTCTTCACCACCTTGGAGTTCCGCAACGGCGACGTCGGGTGCCTGTTCCACTGGGCCGAACGGGGCAACTGCATCCGCCGGATCGACACGGTCAAGACCTACCCGGGTGACCTCGTCGCCGAGGTCCACCTCGACGCCGAGATCTACACCGGTGCGGTGTGGGACGTCTTCGAGGGGGTGCTCGCCCGCGACGCCGGCCTGATCCCCGCCGACTGCCAGGACCGCCAGGCCAACCCGTGCGACGCCGTCCGCGACGAGGTGTACAGCACGTTGCTGGGCAGCCTCCCCTTCCTCACCCCCGCGCTGGACCTCAACGACGCCGCGGCCGCCTTCGCGGCCAGCGACGCAACCTTCAACGACAGCCGCAACGCCCAGATCATCCTCGATGCCTTCGCCGCCCACGGGCTGACCGCCGAGGGCTCCAGCGGCGTGCAGGTCATGCGCCCGGGTGATCTGATGGACCTCGACCGCAGCGACGCCCAGGTCGCGCTGAAGATCGTCCATGCGTTCCGCGGGGACCTGCAGGTGGACCTCGGCGTGGTCGACGCCAGCGGCCAGCTGCTGTGCAACCTGCAGCTGAAGAGCCCCGACGGGCAGGACGGCGCCGACAACATCACCGGTCGATACGACGTGACCGGGACCGACTGTGCAGCGCACCTGCCGCCCGGGCCGGACGCCGTCTGGGTCCTGCGCGTCGTCGACGCCTTCGACATCGACGTCGGCACGCTCTTCCAGTTCGCCGTCATCCACGACGGCACCCGTTACGCCGCGAGCGGCCTGCCGCTGGCGATCCCCGATGCCGACCCGCAGGGCATCGTGGCGACCGTCGGCGCCGACCTGTCCTCCCACAGCCAGCCCATGGCAGCGGAGGACGGGACGGCCACCCCACCCGTGGCCGCAGGTGGCGTCGAAGCCGACATCGACATCGCCCACACCTACATCGGAGACCTGCTGGTCCAGGTCGGGGTGCTCGACGCCGAGGGAGGGGCGTTGTGCCGGGTCGACGTGGTCACACCGGACGCCGAGGACGCCAGCGACGACCTGGTGGCCACCGTGGATCTCGGTGCCTGTGCCGATCACTACCCGCCCGGCGCCGGGACGGTGTGGGCGCTGCGCGTAGTGGACAACGCGGCCCAGGACGTCGGGCAGATCAGGTCCTTCGTGCTGCGCGGTCCCGACGGGCAGGAACGGGTCGGTGCTGCGCCGGTGCCGATTCCCGACGCCGACCAGCAGGGCGTCGTGGTGACCATCGGTTCGTGAACCACGTGCGGCTTGGCGTGGGGGCCGCTGCGGTTCTGGCCACGGAGTCGGTACGCTGCGGACGATCATGATCATCCAGGACCACGAGGCGGAGCTCGCCTACACCTATGCGTGGTGGCTGACCGGGGACGAGGCCAGGGCGCGAGCCGCCGTCCTCGCGGCGGTCGCCCGCCCCGAGGTGCCCGGGGCCGACGACGCGCTGCGGGTGGAGATCCTGCTGCGTCGCGTCAGGGCCGCGGCGATCGAGCAGCCGACGATGTGCCCGGCGTCGGAGCTGGCCCTGCTGCACGACGGCATGGGCCTGGCGCTGGACTCCGCAGCGGGTCTGGCCATGATCGATTCCCGCGAGGCACGAACGGAGCTCGCCCACGGTCGGCTCGAGGCGCTCGGCGCCCAGGACCAGGTCAACGTCGTCGAGCCCGAGCGCCTCGGTGGCCTGGCGGTCGGCAACCCTGCCGACGTCGCCGCTGCCCGCCAGAACCCTGCGCTCGGTGAGCTGCGCCGCCTGATCCTCCAGGGCCGTGACGAGCTGGTCAGCGTGTCCCGTGTCGTGGTGCCCGACGAGGTGCTCGACGTCGTCCGCCGGGCACGTGAGGACGCCGGCGCCGATGGGATGCGCCCACCGGTTGACCTCTCGCCGGCACCCGATCCCATCGAGACCGAGGCCGAAACCAGCGCTGACACCGACGAGGTCCCCCACCGGGACGAGCGCAGCGACGAGGGCGACCCCTTCGAGAGCATCCCGGTCGTGCTGGCCGATGTCGGGTCACCCCCGGCCGCCGAGACCGAGCCCTCGACGCCCATGGACCACGCGGACGCCGAGGAGGTGGACCTGTCCAGCCAGGTCGGCGACGTCGAGATGCCCCTCGGTGCGCCACGGACGTCGAGCAGCCTCGTCTGGGTGATCGTCGGGATCGCCTTCATCGCTGCGGTCGGGTTCCTGCTGTTCAGCCGTGGCGAGGACGCCCTGCCGGGAGGGGACGGTGACGAACCGACCCTCGAGGTGCCGAGCGTCGAGGACGGCACCACACCCGAGAGCGACCCGAGCGAACCGGACGTTGTTGCGCCGGAACCCACCGGCACCGACGCCGATGACCCCGAGTCCACCCCGTCGCCCGCCGACTCCGACGTGCCCGCGCCGACGACCGAGGCATCCTCCACCGAGGCATCGCCCACCGAGGACTCCTCCAGTGAGGCGCCGGCCACCGAGCCCGATGCCCCGGCCACCGACGGTGTGGCCCTGGTGGAGACCGGCGTTGCCGTCGGGCTGGGTGCCGACCCCGACCCCGAGGTCGCTGCCCCCCAGGCCACCCCCTTCGACCCGATCTCCTTCGTCGTCACCTACACCGGTGCCGAGGAGGGTGACGCCCTGATCGCGAACTGGACCGTCGACGGTGTCCCGTTCGGCACCGAACAGGTCGACCTCGTCGCCGGCGACCACACCAGCCGGTTCAGCCGCCAGGTGCCGCTCGAAGGTGGGTGGCCGGTCGGCGAACACGTGCTGCAGTTCACCCGCACGGGCCAGGCCGATGTGCTGGGCGAGGTCCGGTTCGTCGTCGTCGACGACCAGGCTTGACCCACCGTCAGGTCAGGGCCGCCAGGACCACATCGGCGAACGCCTCGGGCGCCTCGATCATCGGGAAGTGCCCGACGTCGTCCAGGACGACCAGCTCGAGGTCGGGCCGTTGCTGCTTCAGGTGCACGGCCATGCCGAGCCCCGCAACCGGGTCCAGCGCACCCCACACCACGGTGAGGGGGCTGGGATGTGCCGTGATCGCACCGGTCCAGCGGTCCTGTCGCCGCCGACGTTCGGGCAGGTAGCGGATCAGCCGTGGGTACAGCCGCTGGCCGCCGTCGTGGGACAACAACGCCCACTGCAGGTCCATCTCCTCCTCCGACGGCTGGGTGTGCGGCCCGAACACCTCGGGCAACCCCCGACGGAACATCGCCTGCACCGCGGGCAGCGGAACCGCACGGTCGCCCACGGCGAGCAGCAGCTTCTGGCCGACCCGCAGGTCCGCATCCTCGATGAAGATCGATCCGTTGGTCAGCACCCGCCGGTCCACGACGACCGCCGAGCGACCGTCGAGGATCCGGGCCAGCAGCTCGCCGCCGACGGAGTCGCCCATGTCGTGGGTGATCAGGACGATCGGCTGGCCGGACAGGCCGACGTCGTCGACGAACGCCTCGAGCACGTCGGCCTGCACGTCCAGTGAGTAGGGCAGGTCGGGCTTCTCCGACAGTCCGTAGCCGAGGAGGTCGACCACCAGGACCCGGCGCCGGCGGCCGAGGAGTGGCAGGACGTGTCGCCAGTCGGCGCCACAGGTCGGGAAGCCGTGGACGAGCAGCAGCGGCGGCCCGTCCTCCTCCTCCTGTGCCGGACGGTCCACGGTGAAGATCCGTCGACCCGCGAGCAGGCGGTCGTGCCCCTGTCGGCGCCACCGCTGAACGTCAGTCATGGTGTGGGATGCTAACCCCGCGACAGCGGTGCGCGGCCCCGTCCGACGGAGCCCGACACGGGCCGATCCGTCCACACCACCGCGTCGAACAACAGCAGTCCCCCTCCCTCCTCCCCCCAGGAATGTCCATGCGATCCAGACTCTCCCGACGCGACGTGCTGCGGCACAGCAGCCTGCTGGCCGGCGCGGCCGGTGCCATCCCCCTGCTGGGCGCCTGCGCAGGCGAGGACGACACGATCGGCACGACGGCCACCGAAGCGCCGGCCCCGGCCGGGGGTGGGGACTTCGCCGGAGAGGAGATCACCCTGTTGGTCTACTCGGGGCTGACCGAGGACCTGTACCGCGCCAACTTCGTCCCACAGTTCGAGGCGCTCACGGGGGCGACCGTGACGATCGACTCGGCGTGGACCGAGGGCATCGCCCGCCTCGAGGCGGCACCCGACGACGCACCGCCCTTCGACGTGGTCCTGACCGACCCGACGCAGGGGCTGCCCGCCATCGAGCAGGGGTTGTTCCAGCAGTTCGACACCGGACGGGTCCCCAACGCGGCCGCCAACTTCCACCCGAGCCTGCTCGACACGACGGTCTACGACCAGGGGTACGGCATCCCGTTCATCTCCTCGGCGATGACGCTGGCCACCAACACCGAGCTGGCCGAGCCGTTCACGACCTGGAACGAGCTCCTGGCACGAACGCCCGAGCAGGGCTTCATGCTCTACAACCTGTCCTACATGTCGCTGTACACCTTCGCGGAGATGATGGCGGAGGTCGAGGGCATGGACCCCGGCCAGGGTCGTGACCTGCTGGAGGGCGACCTGGAGGGGGTGCTGTCCTTCGCGGCGGCCAACGGCGACAGGGTGGGCTTCTACTGGCCGTCGACGTCGGCCGGGGTGGACGCACTGGTCAACGGCGAGGTCGCCGCAGGCAACATCCACGGCAACGGCCTGCTGGCCCCCATCCGCGACGGCGCACCCGTCACCGGGACGGTGCCACCCGGGACCGAGGCCTACGTGCAGCTGTTCTTCGGCGTGCCGCAGGGGGTCCGCAACCTCGACCTGTCGCTGGCCGCGCTCGACCACATCTGTAGCCGTGCGTTCCAGCAGACGCTGGCTGAGTCCGGCGAGTACGCCTGTGCGGTGCAGGACATCGCCGAGGACTACGCGGGCACCGATGAGCTGTGGGCCGCGGCGTTCCCTTCGACCGAGGCACAGTTCGACGCGTTGAAGTACTACCCCTACGACGTCTACGCGGCCAACGCCGATCGCATCGCCGAGGTGTGGGACAACGAGGTGCTGCGATAGGCGCAGGCGTGTCGTCGCAGTAGGGTCCCGACGATCCGCGCAGGCAACAGGGGGACGAAGGTGAACGATCCGTTCGGGGCCGTCGCGGCCACCCCGCCGGGGGTGGCCGACGCGCTGAACGGCTTCTGCCAGGAGGCCCCGCCGCTGGGGGGACACACCCTGCGGGGCTTCGACGAACGGATCGACGCGCTCGCCGCCGAGCAGGACCGCCTCGTCGCCACGGGTGACCGTCGCGGGGTGTTCCACCTGACCTACCTGTCGTTCTCCCGGCAGGTCCGCAAGGGGTTCGACGAGGGCCGTTTCAGCGACGTGGCCTTCGCCGCCGACATGTCGTGCCGGTTCATCGACGCCTACCTGCTGCAGGCACGCCGGTGGGCGCAAGGCGATCCCACGCAGTGCCGTGCGTGGGCACGCGCGTTCGGGGGCGCACAGTCGGGTGATGCCAACGTGCTGCAGTCGATGTTCCTCGGCATGAACGCCCACATCCACTACGACCTGGCGTTCGTCACCCTCGGCTCCTGTCGCGCCGCCGGCGACCTGGACGATCTCGCCGACACCTGGCGGTCGGTCTCGCGGACGGGGGTCCCCGACGTCCGGCACCTCGACTTCCTCGTCATCAACCAGATCGCCTGGGACGCCATCCCCGTCATCCAGGACACCGTGCTCGGCCAGTTCGCGTCGGTGCTGAAGCTGGGCAACAAGCTGGTCAGCCGGATCACCGCCGCGGTCGGACAGCGCCTGCTGATGGACGCCCGTGACCGGGCATGGGCCCATGCCACGCTGCTCATCCACGCCCGCACCGATCTGCAGCGAGCTGCGGTGGCCGGGATGATCGACGCGTACGCCTCGGTGCACGCCGACCTGGTCGACGTCCTGAGCCTCAAGCCGTGGGAGGTCGCTGACGGCATCACTGACTGGGCCGAGCGAGGTGAGGAGCAGGAGTGGGCCGCCGCGGCGGCCCTGCCCGACGCCACGCGGGACCACCTGGTGGACATGGCGTGCACCAACCCCGTCGTCGGCGGACTGGCCCTGCGCGAGCTGGCCTTCGCCGGCTACGACCCCGGCAGGATCCTCGAGGCGCTGCTGGATGCGGACCGCGACGACCTGGCCGCCGACTTCGTCGACGTGGTCCAGTCCGAGTCGCCGCGCCACCGCAGGGCGGACCTGCGGCGTTGGCTGGATCGCAGCGAGACACCGCAGCTGGTGGTCCTGGAGGCAGTGGTGGAGGGTCGTACGGCCCCCTCGCGCGACCTCCCGGACCGGCCGATGGCCGCGCTGCGCCAGCAGTGGCAGGCCAGCATCGACGATGCCCAACGGTGCCTGGCCGTGTCCGAAGTGGCTGCCGTTCCCGAGCTGGCCGCGGCCCTGCGTGACCACCAACGACGGACGGTCGAGCTGGCCGGTCGTGTCGGCTGGAGCCCCACCCCGTCGGGGGTCGCAGTCCCCACCGCCGAGCAGGCACGATCCCTGCTGGCCGAACACCCCGATGTGTGGGTGCGCACGTGTGCGACCCGGATGGACCGGACGACGAGAGACGGAGCCATGGACGACCTGATCGACCGCGTGCTGTTCCTGCGGTCCACCGCGCTGTTCACCGAGGTCGCCACCGACGACCTGCTGCGGGTGGCCGAGAAGCTGCAGGCCCGCAGCTACGCCGCCGGATCGGCCATCGTGGACGCAGGCGTGCGATCCGACGGGATCCACCTGATCGTCGACGGACAGGTCGAGGTCAGCCAGACGCGGCGGGGAGGGGTGGTCCCGCTGTTCTCCTTCGGGCCCGGTGAGTCGGTCGGCGAGCTGTCGGCGTTGACCGACGGGCCAGCCACCTCGAGCTGCACCGCTCGGACCGACGTGCGGACATGGTTGCTGCCGACTGCGGTGCTGGCCGAGCTGCTGGACCGCCACCCCCGTGTGGCGGTCGGGCTGCTGCGGATGATCAGCCGTCGCCTCGTCCTGACGACCCAGCTCGTCGGGGGCACCGACCGCTGACGCAGGTTCGGCCAAACCACACGGGTCAACGCCGCGAACTACGCTCGTGAGGATGTCCGACGCGCTGGAGCTCCACGGTCTGCACCGCCGGTACGGCGACGTGCGGGCGGTGGACGGCGTCGACCTGACGGTGGCGGACGGCGAACGGTTCGCGCTGCTCGGACCGTCCGGATCGGGCAAGACGACGATCCTCCGGCTGGTCGCGGGGTTCGAACGGCCCGACGAGGGTCGTGTGGTGCTCGCGGGACAGGACGTCGCGGGCCTGCCGCCCGAACGGCGCAACGTCGGCGTGGTCTTCCAGGACTACGCGCTGTTCCCCCACCGCACGGTCACCCAGAACATCGAGTTCGGCCTCCGCATGCGCAAGGTCGACCGACCGGCGCGCCGGGCCCGGGTGGCCGAGCTGCTGGATCTCGTCGGGCTGACGCGCGAGGCCGACCGTCGCCCGGACCAGCTGTCGGGCGGCCAGCGCCAGCGGGTCGCGCTTGCCCGAGCGCTGGCGCCCAGCCCCTCCCTCCTGCTGCTCGACGAACCGCTCGCCAACCTCGACCGCCGCCTGCGCGAGAACCTCCGTGACGAGCTGGTCGCCATCACCGACGCCGTCGGCATCACCACCGTGCTGGTCACCCACGACCAGGAGGAGGCGTTGTCGTTCGCCGACCGGATCGGTGTGCTCAGCGAGGGCCGGCTGGTGCAGGTCGGCACGCCCTCCGACGTGTGGCGCAACCCGGTGAGCACGGTCGTCGCGACGTTCCTCGGGGACATGAACCTGCTGCCCGCTCGGGTGGTGGACGGCGGGGTCGTGGTGGCCGGCCTGCCCGGGGCGGTGGCGGTCCACGGAGGCGTGCCGGCGGACGGGTCGCTGGCCTGCGTCCGCCCGGAGGCCCTGGACGTCATGGCCCGGCCGGACGGCCCCGGAACGGTCGTCGCGGTGGCCTACGCCGGCGGCTCGACGACCTACCGGGTCGACGTCGACGCGGTGCGGTTGGTCGTCCGGGCCGCCCAGCCGGACGGGCTGCCGTCGTTGGCGGTGGGTGATCGGGTCGCGGTCCGGGTCCTGGCCGACGCGGTTCGCCTGCTGCCGGCGGACGGGCTGGCCGGTGGGTAGCCGGCTGGGCTGGCTGCGCCACCCGGGGTGGCTGGCGCTGCCGGCCACGACCTTCGTCCTGGCGATCTTCGTCGGGCCGTTCCTCGGCGTGGTCCGCGTGGCCCTGGCCGGTGACCCGCCACCGGGCACCGGCTCGTTCGTGGACTTCTCGGTGCTGTCGCTGGACAGCCTGCGGGCCGTCCAGGCAACCCCGTTGTTCCGCAGCGTGCTCGGCGTCACCGTCCGCACCGCGGCCATCATCACGGTGGTGTGCATGGCGATCGCGGTGCCGTTCGCCGCCTACGTGCACACCCGCGGCCCCCGCCTGCGCGCCGCGCTGATCGGCGCCATCGCGCTGCCGAAGCTGGTCAACCTGCTGGTGCTGCTCTACGGGGTGCTGCTGGTCCTCGGACGGCAGGGGGTCATCAACGACGTGCTGGTCGGCACGGGGATCGTCGACCAGCCGCTGCAGATGTTCGGCAACCTCTTCGCGGTGGTGTTCACCGAGGTGCTGGTGATCCTCCCCTACCCGGTACTGCTGCTCGTCGCGGCGTTCCATGCAGCCGATCCGGCGCAGATGGACGCCGCTCGGTCGCTGGGTGCCGGACCGGTACGCGCCTGGGTCGAAACGGTCCTGCGGCCCGCGTGGCCCGCCGTCGTCGGCGCGACGATCGTCTCGGCCGTCTGGGGAGTCGGCGCGTTCGTCGGCCCCCTCGTCATGGGCAACCCGCCGTACTGGACCGTCGCCGTGGAGGTGTACGACCGCGCGCTGGTCGACCTGGCCTGGGTGGAGGCGGCCGGCTGGGCCGTGCTGGGCGTCGCCGCCTTCGGCCTCGTCCTCGGTCTGCCCCAGCTCCTCCTCCGCCGGACCTCGCCGTGACGGTGGCGCCGTGATGGTGGCGTCGTGATCGCCGGCCTCCGACGGCGTGCCGCCGGGGCGGCGTTCCACGCCTTCGCCCTTGCCGTCGTTGCCTTCGTGCTGGCCCCGTTCGTCATCAGCCTGCTGGTGTCGTTCAACCCGGGGCGCTCCATCGGGGTGCCGACACCGACGACCGGCGTGACGCTCGAGTGGTACCGCGTCGTGCTGACCGACACCCTCTACCGGCAGGGGCTGACGACGTCGTTGCTGGTCGGCGTGCTGGTCGCCGTGGCCTCCGTCGTGCTCGCACTGCCGCTCGTCGTCGCCATGGCTCGCACCCCGCGGCTGCGGACGCTCAGCGGGCTGGTCGTCATCCCGGCCACCGTCCCCACCGTCGTCCTCGGCATGCAGAGCCTGGTGGCGTTCGAGGCCGTCGGACTCCGCGGCAGCCTGCTGTCCGTCGTGGCCGCGCACACGATGTGGGGCCTGCCGCTGGCACTCCTGGTGCTGAAGGCCGCACACGATCGCCTCGACCCCCGCCTGGGCGAGGCCGCCAGGTCGCTCGGCGCCTCGGCGTGGCGTGCCGGGTGGGAGGTCACCGTCCCCCTGCTCGGCCCGGCCATCGCCGTCGGCGGGCTGCTGGCGTTCGTGGCCAGCCTCAACGAGCTGGTGATGAGCCTCTTCCTCGCCGGCGGCCGTGTCCGGACGCTGCCCACCGTCGTGTGGCCACAGGTCCGCCACGCCGTCCGTCCCGACGTCGCTGCCGCGTCCAGCCTGCTGCTGCTCATCGCGCTCGCCGCCTCGGGGCTGGCCTGGCTGCTCTGGCGACGGCAGCGCGCGTGACACTCCCCCCGGTCGTTGACCGTGGATGCGAGAATGTCGACATGCGTGGCCGCATCACGAGCCGGATGCCGCCCCTGGTCGGGGTGGGCGCTGCGCTGGCTGCGTTCGCGCTCCTCGGGACGGGCTGCGCCGGCACGGAGGACCCCGAACCGATCGTGCTGCAGGTCCTGATGGCCGACGACTGGGCTGACACCCGCCCGGTCCTGGACGTGGTCCGCCGGTTCGAGGCGGACAACCCCAACGTGACGGTCAGCCTCGTCGGTCGTCCGTTCAGCCAGATCGACGGCGAGCTTGCCGCATCCGTGGCCAGCGGCGATCCCATCGACGTCGTGCACAGCCACGCCTTCGCCGCCGCGGCACGCGGGCAGGCCGAGCCGCTCGACGACCTGTGGGCCGAACGGCTGGACGCCGAAGAGTTCTTCCCGGGCGCAATGCAGGACGTGACCTGGGGCGACACCGTGTACGGCGTGCCGCTGGACATCAACGCCATGTTCATGGTGCTGGACGCCGAGGTCGTGGAGCGGGTCGGCGTGCCCCGTACCCCCGAGGAGGTCCGTGCCTTCGCCGAGGCGGCCTCCACCGATGGGGAACGGGCGTTGTCGATCGGGGCCAGCGCATGGCAGACCTACGGTTGGATCAAGGCCTTCGGCGGGGAGATCGTGGAGATCGACGACGACGGCTCGGCCCGCTTCACCCTCGCGCGGGAGGAGAACGTGCGGGCGCTGGACTTCCTCGCCGGGCTGATCGCGGACGGGTTGGCCCACGGACCGACGACCCGCAACGTGGCCGACGACCAGGTGGGTCTGTTCGGGCTGGGCCGGACGTCGGTGCTGACCTCCGGCACGTGGGACACCACGACCCTCCAGACCGTCTATCCCGACCGCGCCTTCGTGACCGCAACCATGCCGAGCGCAACCGGTGACCCGATCGGCGGGTCGGCGATGGGCGGCTCGAGCCTGCTGGTCGGCGTCGGGTCAACCAACCGCCAGGAGGCCGTGGACTTCATCCTCGCCCTGACCGACGACGACGCCGCCCTCGATCTGGCCCGCACCGAAGGACGGCTGCCGACGCAGCCGGCGCTGCTGGAGCAGGCGGGGCTGGACCCCGTGGTGCTGGACACCGTCGCCGCCCAGCTGACCACTGCCACTCCCCAGCTGCTGATCGCCTTCCCCGAGGCGCAGGACGCGTTCGCCGACGCCGTCGACGACGTCCTGTCGGGACGGATGTCGGCGGCCGAGGCGCTGGGCATCGCGCAGCAGCTCGCCGAGCAAGCCCAGGTGCAGTGACGTGCCCGCCGGAACGGCGCTGATGGCGGCATCCGGCCGCCCCCGTTCCCTGCGCACCAGGGTGCTGCTGGCCCTCGGCCTGACGCTCGCCGCGGCGTCGCTGGTGTCCATGCTGGTCGATCGCCAGGTCACGTCCACCCGCGTCCGAGCGGAGAGCCAGCAGCTGCTGGCCAACGACCTGGATGTCGCGGCTCGCTCGTTGGCCGACGACCGAGGTCGTCTGATGACGTCGTTGCGCTTCAACGCACAGAGCCTGCAGGTCGACGGGGTGTCCCGAACCACGGGCCCGGTCGACCTCCAGCGGATGGCCGGCGAGGTACAGCGCAACCTGGGCGTGGACGGGGTGCTGTTCGCCTCGGAGGAGGGGGCGGTCCTGGCCGAGGCGGGCGCCGCGCCCGCCGAGGGATCGATCGGCGCCCTGACCCAGGGCAGCGCCGCGGTGCCGCGGTACGTCACCGGCCGCGAGGGACAGGTCCTCGAGGTCCTGTCGGTCCGGGTTGCCGACGGGCTGTGGCTGACCATGGTCGTCGCCGTCGACGATGCCCGGGCCTTCGCCCTGCGGCGCCTCATCGGTCGCGACGTCGTCCTGCTGCACGACGGGGCGGTGGTGGGGTCCACGATCGCCGAACGGTCGCTGGTCCGGGACGCGCTGGGGGATGCGGCTCAGGAGGGGATGGTCGACGCGATCGAGATCATGCGGCCCGAGGGCACCTCGCTGGTCGGGTTCGCGCCTGTCGGCGCGGACACCTGGGTGGCCGTCGTCACCCCACGGTTGCTGGAGGACCTCGAGCGAAGCCTGACCTCTGCCGGAGTGGCCACCTTCCTCGCCGTGCTGCTGGTCGCGTTGGTCGTCGGCTACGCCTACCTGCGGCGGCTGACCCAACCGCTGACCCGTTTGGCGGAGACGGCCGAGGCCGTGAGACGCGGTGACGCGGGTGAGCGGTTCCCCACCGGCGGTCGGGACGAGATTGGCGAGCTGGCGACCACGCTGGAGAACATGCGCGCCACCCTCCAGGAGCAGGTCGGCATCATCTCCCGGCAGTCCGAGGAGCTGCAGGGTGCCTCGCAGCGCATCGCGACCGTGCGGGACGTCGAGCGGCGGCGGCTGGCCCGTGACCTTCACGACGGCGTGCAGCAGCAGCTGGTCATGCTCCGCCTGCGGGTGCGGCTGCTGGACGGCGATGTCACCCCCGAGGAGCTGGCGGAGGTCGGGCGGTCCGTCGAGGCCGTCATCGAGCAGCTCCGCGAGACCAGCCAGGCGATCTACCCGTCGATCCTGGCCGACCGCGGGCTGACCGGGGCGCTGTACTCGCTGGCGGGCACCTCGCCGCTGCCCATCGACCTGGCGCTGGCCCCCGACCCGCTGCCGCGCTTCGCCGAGCCGGTGGAAGGGGGCGTGTACTTCATGGTCGCCGAGGCGATCACCAACTGTGTCAAGCATGCCGACGCGCAGGAGGTGCGGGTCACCGTCGAGGTGGTCGGCGCCCTGCTGACGTTGTTGGTCTGTGATGACGGCGTCGGCTTCGACCCGGCCGTCCGCACCAGGGGGTCGGGCGTACAGAACCTCCGTGACCGGGCTGCGGCCCTCGGCGGGCTGGCCGGCATCAGGTCCGAGCCCGGAGTCGGGACCGCCGTCGCCGTGGTCGTGCCGCTGGGGCCCGAGTCAGTCGTGGGAGCGCTGGAGGAAGAACAGCACCGCCGCGACACGCCGGTTGAGGTCGTCGGCGTCGCGCAGGCCCAGCTTCTGGAAGATGGCGTTGGAGTGCTTCTCGACCGCGCGTTCACCGATGACCAGTGCGTCGGCGATGGCTGAGTTGCCCTTGCCCGTCGCCATGAGGGCCAGCACCTCCATCTCGCGGGGAGTCAGCCCGGCCAGCCGGCCGTGGGACCGGCGGGACTTCGCCGTCAGCAGCGCGTCGACGATCTTGGGATCCAGGACGGAACCGCCCTCGTGGACCTCCTCCACCGCCTTGACCAGCTCGTCGGCGTCACCGAGGCGTTCCTTCAGCAGGTAGGCCTTGCCCTCGCTGCCCTCGCCGAGCAGCTCCAGGGCGTACTCCGGGTCGTGGTGCTGGCTGAGCATCACGATGCCCAGCGTCGGCCGGTGCTCCCGCAGGGTGCGGGCGAGCGTGATGCCCTCCGTGGTGTGGGTCGGCGGCATGCGGATGTCGAGGACGACCACGTCGACGGCGACGTGTTCGACCAGGTCCAGCAGCTCCTCGGGCGCACCAGCGCTGCCGCACACCTCGATGCGCGTGCTGCGGCTCAGGACCGTCTCGATCCCGTTGCGGACGAGATAGTCGTCCTCGGCTATGGCAACCCTGATCAATCGAACCCCGCCCCGGGTCGAGTGGTGGTGCTAGCACCACCTTCTGAAGTGACTGGTCTGCACGATCGACTCAGAACGTGCGTCCACCCAAGATAGGGACGTCGATACGTTCTGCACCTCGGACCAGACCGAGGGAAGACGCAGTCGGCGGCCGTCACCGTAGCGCAATCCATGGGGGGTGGCGTCACGGTGGCGGCCGGGGGTTCCCCCTCTGCCACGGGGGGACGGGGAACCACCGGTCAGCGACCGGCCGCGATGTCCTGCGCGGCACGACGGCCGGCGGCGACCGCTCCCTCCATGTAGCCGGTCCACTCCGTTGCCGTTTCGGTTCCGGCCCATCGGATCCGCCCGACCGGATGGGTCAACGCCGGGGCGTGCATCGCCGCACCCGGGGCCAGGTTGGCGACCGGGCAGCCGCCGGTGAACCGTTCGTGGACCCACTGCTTGGAGACCAGGCGGGTGGGTCGCCCTGCTCGCGGCCCGAACGCCCTGACCATCGCGGCCACGACGGCGTCGTGCAGCGCGTCCTCGGTGCCACGGGCGGCTACGTGCGCGGGTGAGCCGGTGACGAAGGCCAGCAGCGCCGGCACGGACCCGTCGGCGGAGGTGTTGTCGAAGATCACCTGCACCGGACCGTCGGTCAGGACGGCCTCGCCGGTCAGCCCGTCGGCCCGCCAGAACGGTTCGTCGTACACGGCCACGACCTTGGCCGTGGCCCCCATCGGCATGCGTCGCTGCACCGCCAGCCGGGATGACGGCAGCGGCGGGTCGAAGGCGATCGTGTCGACAAGGGGCGCCGGGACCGCGACGACGAGGTGGGCGGCGCGGATCGTCTCGCCGGATCGGGCGTGCACGGTGACGCCGTCGTCGTCGTGCTGGATCTCGACGACTTCTCGCCCGAGCCGGACGTCGAGCCCCTCGGCCAGCCCCGACGCGATCGCCTGGGTGCCGCCGACGAGCCGGGTCTGCTGCGCCCCGCCGTCGACCGCGGCGAGGTCCAGCAGGTCCCCACCGGCCGCGGCGGCGTAGGCGGCCACCCAGTCCGCCGACAGCTCGCCGGGGTCGGCCCCGAAGATCACCCGGATCGCCGCGTCGACGACCGCCCGCGCGCTGCCGTCACCCAGCGGCCCGTCGAGGACGCTCGCGAGGGTGCGGCTGTCCGCGGTGGCTACCGGCGCGATCGGGGCCGAACCCACCCCATCGTGGGTACCGGCACGATCCGCTCGGCCGTCCGTGGCCGTCATCGGCGCGATCGGGGCCGAACCCACCCCATCGTGGGTACCGGCACGATCCGCGGCCCGGGCCAGGCGACGGAAGGTGGCCAGGCCCAGCGCCATCCGGCCGAGCTGCAGCGGGCCGAGCAGCGGCACCGTCCCGCGGTAATTCCGCCGCTTGTCGCCGTCGACCAGGACCGACCGGCCGGTCGTGTGGGTCGGGAACGTGGCCAACCCGAACCGCTGGACCAGCTCGTGCATCCGCCACTGCGTCGGGCCCAGCCACTGCGCGCCCAGGTCGACGGCGGCCCCGTCGACGTCCTCGGTCAGCGTCCGACCGCCCACCCGATCCCGCGCCTCCCACACGACGACGTCGCGTCCCACCGCAGCCATCGCGTCGGCCGCCGCCAGCCCCGACAGCCCTGCACCCACGACGAGCACATCGGTGTCCATGTCGTTGCTCCTCCATCGGGCGAGACGGTCGCTCGCGAGACACGAGCCACCAGCCGGTGTCACACGGAATCGTGGCCGGCCCAGCCCATTCCCTATCATGCGGCGGACACATGCGAGGGCACGGTCTGCCACGGCGGGCCGCTCGGACCGAGCAAGGAAGGCTCAGGAGCCAATGGACACAATCGGCATCATCCGCCTCGTCGTGGGGTTGGCGCTGTTCGCAGCGGCGTTCGCCGTCGCTGCTCGCCGGGTCAAGTACCTGGTGGACCTGGTCGGCGTGGCCCAGCCCATGCCCAGCAGGATCCCCGGTGAGGGCGACGGCCGGCCCACGTTCGGCCACGTCCTCCGCTACCAGGTCCAGCACATCCTGGCGCAGCAGAAGATCCTCAAGTGGACCACCCCCGGTGTGCTCCACGCCTTCATCTTCTGGGCGTTCATCGTCCACCAGACCCTGACCCTGGAAGCCCTCGGCGAGGTCTTCGACCCCGAGTTCCACATCCCGTTCTTCGGGCCGGGCCACTGGTGGACCGAGCTGCTCGGCTTCATGCAGGACTTCGTGGGCCTGCTCGTCCTGATCGCCGTCGTCGGCTTCGCGTTGATCCGCTTCTCCCAGGCCCCCTCGCGGGACGGCCGTGAGTCGCGCTTCGCCGGGTCCAACCTGGCCCAGGGCTGGTACACGCTGTTCTTCGAGTTCGGCCTGCTGTACTCCGTCCTGATCCTCCGTGGTGTCCGTGCCGCCGAGGGCACGCTCCCCTACCCCGACGGCGCGTTCGTGTCCTCCTTCGTCGGGGGTCGCCTGGAGTCCCTGCCCCACGAAACCCTCGAGATCGTCGGCCTCGTCGCCCTGCTGGTCCACATCGCGGTGTTCGGCGGCTTCCTCGTCTTCACGCTGTACTCCAAGCACCTGCACGTGCTGGCCATCGCCCCCCAGGTCGCGTTCAGCCGCACGCCCAAGGCGCTCGGCAAGCTCGAGGCCGAGAAGATCGACATCGAGAACATGGGCGAGGACGACGTCCTCGGCGTCGGCCAGATCGAGCAGTTCGGCTTCAAGCGCTTCCTCGATTACTACTCGTGCACCGAGTGCGGCCGCTGCCAGTCGCAGTGCCCGGCGTGGAACACCGCCAAGCCGCTGTCACCAAAGCTGCTCATCATGGACCTGCGCGACCACCTGTGGGAGACCGGTCCGTACCTGCTCGACGGTGGCCGCGAGAACGAGAAGCACGCCGACGTCGACGTCCTCGGCATGATGCTGGTCGGCGACGAGCCGGGTCAGTCCGACGCCGTCATCGACTTCGACGTCCTGTGGTCGTGCACCACCTGTGGCGCCTGCGTCGAGGAGTGCCCCGTCGACATCGAGCACGTCGACCAGATCATCGACCTGCGCCGCTACAAGGCCCAGATGGAGTCCAGCTTCCCGCAGGAGGCCGGCGCCATGCTCCGCAACATCGAGAACTCCGGTGACCCGTGGGGTGCCGGCGCGATGAAGCGGCTGGAGTGGGCCCAGGGCATGGAAATCCCCGTGCTCGGCAAGGACGTGGAGTCCATCGCCGACGTCGACTACCTGTTCTGGGTCGGCTGCGCCGGTGCGTTCGAGGACCGGGCGAAGAAGACGACCGTGTCCACCGCCCAGCTGCTGCAGGCCGCCGGCGTGTCCTTCGCCGTCCTCGGCGAGGGCGAGGCGTGCACCGGTGACCCGGCCCGCCGCCTTGGCATGGAGTACCTGTTCCAGATGATGGCCGACATGAACGTCGAGACGTTCAAGGAGGCCGGGGCGGACCTTGGCTCGCCCGAGCAGAAGGGCACGCGGATCATCACCGCCTGCCCCCACTGCCTGAACACGCTGAAGAACGAGTACCCCGACTTCGGCGCCCACTTCGAGGTCATCCACCACTCCGAGATCCTGGCCCAGCTGATCGTCGACGGGAAGCTGTCGCCGCAGCGGTCCTCCGAGGGCCAGCGGGTCACGTTCCACGACCCGTGCTACCTGGGTCGCCACAACGAGATCTACGACGAGCCGCGGTCGCTGCTGTCGTCGGTCGAGGGCCTGGAGACCATCGAGATGCAGCGGTCCCGCAACCAGGGATTCTGCTGCGGTGCCGGTGGCGCCAAGTTCTTCATGGAGGAGGTCGGCGAACGCGTCAACCTCAACCGCATCGACGAGGCGATCGCCACCCTCGGTGGGTCGGTCGACACGTCGTCGGTGGAAGACCCCGGTCACGCCGTCGCCGCGGGCACCGCGTCCGGTGCCTCGGGCGTCGTGGCCGTCGCCTGCCCCTTCTGCAAGAACATGCTCGACGACGGGACCAACGACCGTGTCTCCGACGGCACCCTGGAGGAGGGGGCCGTCCAGGTGCTGGACGTCTCCCAGGTGCTGGCGATGAACTTCCTGCCCGACCCCGACCCGGGGGACGGTGCACAGGAGGCGGCCGACGCGCCGGAGCCAGAACCAGCGCACTGACGTGCGGCTCCTCCTCGGCCTGCTGCTGGTCGTCGCCACGGCGTGTGGCGGCGGCCGGGAGGCCGCGGTCGCTGACGAGTCCCTGACCCGACTTCCGTTCGGTGGCTGACCGCCTGCACCTGCCCCGCGTGGTGCGGGTCACTGCGGTGACGCTGGTCCTGACGATCGTCGCCGCGGTCGGTGTTGTTCGCCTCGTGGGGCCGCCGTCGACGTCGTCGGTCACGCCGCTGCTGCCACAGGGCATCGAGGTCGGCGAACGGGCGCGCGGGACCTACCGGGTGGGCGAGCACACCGTGCTCATCGCCGCCGATGGGATCACGATCAGCCATCCGGCGTCACCCAGGGCGGTGTGGGCCTCGCCGCGGGCACGGGCGTTCCTCGTCGCGGCGACCGGGACCGTCGACACCCCGGAACGACGCGGGATGCTGCGCCTGTCCGAGCACATCGAGGAGGTCTTCGGCGAACAGACCGTCGAGGGCGCCGACGTCGACACCGACGGCCGCCTGGTGATCACCGGCCTGCTCGGCAACGAGGAGAGCGACGAGCGGCTGGAGTACCAGGTCTTCGTGGCCACGTCCGAACGGCAGACCGGCGGGTTGGACATCGACGTCGCCGTGCTGGAGGAGGTCGACCGCCTGTCGCTGATCTCCGAGCTGGACCCTGGTGAGCAGGTGCACGGGTTGGGGGCGCAGTTCGCCGACTTCGACCTGCGGGGACGTGCCTACCCGTTGATCCCACGGGCGCAGGGCGTCGGCCGCGGCGCCCAACCGCTGTCGTTGCTGGTCGACCTGGTCCTCGGTGCGGCGGGGGCCGCCGACACCACCGGGGCACCGCTGCCGCACATGGTCACCTCCGCCCCCCGGTCGTTGTGGGTCCACGGCCCCGACGTGGTCGTCGCCGACCTGCGGCAGGACGATCGGCTGGCCATGACCGTGTGGGGCGAGGCGCTCGAGGTCTCGATGGCCGTCGGTGCCACCCCGGCCGATCACGTGGCGGCCCACACCAGCGCCGAGGGGGTGCCGCGCCGGGTGCCGGAGTGGCTCGGAACGGGACTCGTCCTCGGCGTCTCGGAGGGGGTGTCGGAGGTCCGCGACCGGCTCGACCTGCTTGCCGAGGCCGACGTCGACGTCGCGGCGGTGTGGCTCAGCGACTGGGCAGGACTGCGCCCCGTGCCCTTCGGCGACGGGCCGGGCCTGTCCGGGACCGTGGACGCGGCGCGCTACCCCGACCTGCCCGGGCTGGTCGAGGACCTGGCCGACGACGACATCCGCGTGCTGACCACGGCGAGCCCGATGCTCTCCCCCGATGCGGCCCACGACGGCGGCCGCGACCTGTGGCAGGAGGCTGCCGAGGAGGGCTGGTTGGTGCGCGACGAGGACGAGCAGTCCTACGTCGTGGAGGTCTCCGGGGTGCGGGTCGGATGGGTCGACCTCTTCGATCCCGATGCGCAGGCCTGGTACGCGCGGGTGCTGGCCGACGAGGCGCTCGGGTCCGGTGCCACCGGCCTGGTCGCCCTTGACGGCGAGGGACCGCCGCTCGAGGCGGTCACCGCTGCAGGGCCGGTCGAGGACCTGCGCCGGGCCTACCCCACGCGGTGGGCGGCCACGACCCGGCGTGCGCTGGAGCTGGCGGGGCTGGGGCAGGACGGCCTGACCGTCCACACCGCCGTCGGCCCGGGAACCGCCGGGGAGGCAGGGATCCTGCGTGCCGGTGACCAGCTGGTGGACTTCTCCCACACCGACGGGTTGGCCAGCGGGCTCGACGGCCTGCTGTCGGGAGGTGTCAGCGGCCTGACGCGGTCCCATGTCGACATCGGGGCCACCACCACCGTGGCGCTGCCGGGGCCCCTGCCCGACCTGCTCCGCTCCGAGGAGCTGGTCGTTCGTTCAGCGGAGCTGTCGGCCTTCACGTCGATGATGCGGACGGCGCCGGGTACTCGTCCCGACCTGGGTGCCTCGATCACCGACGACGGGGTGATCGGCCACCTGTCGGCCCTCGTCGGGCTGTTCGGTGCGCTGGCCGACGAACGCGAGCGGCTGGACCGCGCGTTCGACAGCCGTGCCCTCCCCCTCGTGCGCCACCCCGTGCTGGTCGTCCCCGAACAACCCGAGGTGGCCTATCAGCCGGAGGTCTTCTTCATGGGCGAGGACCTGTTCGTCGCCCCCGTGCTGGAGGAGGGGGCCACCGAGCGGGAGGTGACCCTGCCAATCGGCAGCTGGGTCGACATCTGGACCGGTGAGCAGGTCGAGGTGTCCCGCACCACCGTGGAGGAGACGACCGTCGAGGCGCCGCTGGGCCGCCCCCCGGCGTGGGCGCGTGCGGGATCGGCGGTGGCCGAGGACCTCGACCGGTGGCGTCAGGCGTCCTGACCGTCCCCGTTACTGGTCGAGGAGCTGGCGGCCCGTCACGTACATCCCGCGGTGACCGCAGGTGCAGTGGAAGCGCACCTCGATGCCGTCGGGGGTGTTGTGGACGGCATCGATTCCGGACGGCCAGATGAGGGTCCGGCCGCCGTGGGTGGGGCAATCAACGGTGAACATCGCAACCTCCTTGGCTGATCAGCTGACGAAACGACGGCGTGTCATCCCGAACGCCATAGAATAGCAGGTAGACGCCGAACGACCATCGAAAGTGTGGGTCTGAGTGGACGAACGCCTTCTTGACGAAACCAACCGCCAACTTCTGGCTGCGCTTCAACGGGACGGGCGAGCCAGCTATCGCGAGCTGGGCGACCTGGTGGGGTTGAGCCCGCCTGCGGTCGCCGATCGCATCAAGCGGCTGGAGGAGGCGGGCGTGATCGTCGGGTACCGGGCGATCATCGACCTGGAGAAGGTGGGCCGGCCCCTGATGGCCACGGTCCGTGTCGGACCGACCACGAAGGAGGAGTGCGACCGCCTGGAAGCGTGGGCGGCCGAGCAGGCCTCGGTTCTCCGCTGCTGGCGGGTGACCGGCGAGGACTGCTACCACATGGTCGTCGCGGTCAGCGGTCCAACCGAGCTGCACCACCTGCTGGACGGCGTCATGGAGTACGGCCCGTCCAACACCTCCCTCGTGCTGAGCCAGCCGTTCGACCACGCCATCGTCGAGCCGTACGTCCCGGCGGACGACGTGGTCTGACCGTGACCCGGGCCGATCGGTCGCCGCGCAGCGTCAGCCGAGGAAGGCGCGCAGGGCGTCGACGAACGCGGGTTCGCGTTCACGATGTGGCCAGTGGCCGGCGCCGTCCAGGACGAGCACCTCGACGGGACCGGTGAAGGCCGACCGACTGGCCTCGAAGGACTCCGGTGGCACGAGGTCACGCGTGCCGCCGACCACCAGGCTCGGCATGCCCAGACGATGCGTCAGCGCCCGGTCCGGGCGCGGCGAGAGTGCCCGGTAGTACGCCAGCGTGGCGTCGAGCACGTCGGGGTCGGCCATCGCGGCCTTGACGTTGGCCACACAGGCGTCGCGCTCCGGTCCCGACCAGCCGGGCGCCCACCTGCGGTAGAGGACGTCGACCCCGCTGAGGTCGGCGAGCGCGAACTGGCGGGCTGCCCACGGCAACTTGAAGGTGGCGAAGTGGCGTGCCTTCCACAGCAGCGCCGGGGTGGGTTTCACGGTCCGGGGATGCGGGATGGCCACCCCGACCAGCCGGTCGACGCGGTCCGGGGACAGCGACGCGACGCCGTAGGCCATCGACGCCCCCCAGTCGTGGCCGACCAGCGTCGCCGAGTCCAGCCCGAGGTCGTCGAGCAGGCCGATGACGTCCTCGGCCAGGGTGCGGGCGTCGTAGGGCCGGCCGGGACGGATCGACGTCGGGGTGTAGCCACGGAGGTGCGGCACGACCACCCGGTGCCCGTCGGCGGCCAGCGCGTCGGCGATGCCGTCCCAGGTCGAGGCGGTGTCGGGGAACCCGTGCAGCAGGACGACCGCTGCCCCCTCCCCCTCGTCGCGGTGGATCTCCATCGCCGGGGTGCTGCGCGCCATCGTGTCCCTGTTCCCTCGTCGAAGATCGAACCTGTCGGCGGGTCGGGCCGACTACTCGTCGAAGTTGCGGTAGTAGCGGCTGGCGGTCGGGCCGCGCTGTCCCTGGTACTTCGAGCCCAGCTCGGCGTCGCCGTAGGCGTGCTCGGCCTCCCGGTCCAGCTGGAAGAAGGCCAGCTGACCGATCTTCATGCCCGGATAGATCGCGATCGGCAGGTTGGCGACGTTGGACAGCTCCAGCGTCAACCAGCCGGAGAAGCCAGCGTCGACGAAACCGGCGGTGGCGTGGACCAGCAGGCCGAGGCGGCCCAGCGAGCTCTTGCCCTCGATGCGGGCGACCAGGTCCCTGGGGAGGGTGACCTTCTCCAGCGTCGACCCGAGCACGAACTCGCCCGGGTGGAGGATGAACGGCTGCTCGTCGGTGGCCTCGACAGGGTCGGTCAGGTCGGGCTGCTCGTCCCGCACGTCGATGTAGGGGTAGAGGTGGTTGTTGAACACCCGGAACTCGCTGTCGACGCGCAGGTCGACGCTGGAGGGTTGCACGGCGTCGACCCCGATCG
The DNA here is from genome assembly GCF_003344865.1 of Euzebya pacifica. Taxonomy (GTDB): domain Bacteria; phylum Actinomycetota; class Nitriliruptoria; order Euzebyales; family Euzebyaceae; genus Euzebya; species Euzebya pacifica. The sequence continues at coordinate 5,703,107 of NZ_CP031165.1, read as the reverse complement.
GGTCGATCGTGATGCGCCCCTCCTCCAGGGCGGCTCGGATGCTGATGTCGGACAGGATCACGTTGGGGGGTCCTCGGGTGGGGTGTGGTCTCGCCGGGAGTCTAGGAGATGTTCACGTGCCGCCCTGCCGTGGGCGCTGTACGGTGGCCGGCTGTTTCGAGAACTGGAGAACCGAGTCATGGACACCGTCACGCGCATCGCGCTGCTGGGGGATGCCGAAGCCGATGTCCGGCTGCAGATGGCGCTGGAGCTGGGTCAAGCCCGTGTCGCGGACGCGGCCGCGCCGCTGGTCGCACGTTTCGGAGTCGAACGTGACTTCGGGGTGCGCGAGACGCTGACCTGGGCGGTGCTGCGCATCCGCGAGTCCGCGATGCCGCTGGTCAGGGATGCGCTGGACAGCCCGGGGTGGATCGCGCGGCTCCAGGCCACCCACACCCTCAGCAAGCTCGGCGACCCAGACGACGGCACCCGGCTGTTGCCGCTCGTCGCCGACCCGGTGGCGGCCGTCGCCTCACGCGCCTGGTGGGCGGTCGCGCAGTGCGGGGACCCCGAGGTCGTGCCGGCGCTCGTCGGCCAGCTGGGCCGTGGCTCGGCGGAGGACCGCAACAGCCTGTACGTGGCGCTCGGCCACTTCGGGGCCGACGCCGTTCCCGCAGTGGTCGGTGCGCTGCGGCACGGGTCGACACCGACGGTTCGTCGCCACGCCGCGGACGTCCTCGGCGGCCTCGGCTCGCCCGCAGCCGAAACGGCTGCGACCGCCCTGGTCGAGGCGCTGTCGGATGCCGACGGCGACGTGCGCGTGGGGGCCCTGAGCGCGTTGGGGTACCTGCGCTCGCCGGCGGTGTGGCAGGTGATCGAGGACACCGTGTCGCACGCCGACCACCGGTTGCAGCTGCTCGCCGGACGGCTGCAGGAACGGCGGCCGGGCCGGGCGTCGGTCAGGCGTGGCGCCGCGTCGGGGGAGATCCCGATGACGCTGACCGACATCGACGACCCGGCGGCGACGGTCGGCCCCGAATCGAGGTCGTGGCCGGAACCGGACCCCTCGCTCGTGACCCTCGAGGGCGGACCCTGGAAGTCGCGGCTCGTGGGGCCGTTGGCCCGTCAGGTGGAGGTGTCCCGGCCCCGATGGCTCGCCCGCGCCGATGTCCCCGCTGGTGTGCTTGAGGCAGTCGGCGCCGAGGCGATGGACCGGGCGCTGGCGGCGGGCCTTCCCGAGGGCGTCGCGGGACGAGTCGCCGCAGGAGCGGTGGAGCAGCACGTGCACGAGACCGTCCTGCTGGAGCAGTGCAGCGTCGTCGATCCCGGCCGGATCGTGAAGGACCTGCTGGTGGGAACCGAGGTGCACGTCGTGGACTTCGCCGGCAGGGAGGTCGAGTCGGTCGGGGACTAACGTGGTGGGTCCGCCGCCCACCACCATCCGGATCTGCAGTTGTTCGACGCCATCGGGGTCGCGTTCGCGACCGTGTTCCTCGCCGAGCTGGGTGACAAGTCCCAGCTGCTCGCCCTGTCCCTGTCCGCCCGGTACCGCCGGTCGGTCCTGCTGCTGGCCGTGCTGACGGCCAGCGCGGTCACCATGGCGGTGTCGGTGACCGCAGGGAACCTGGTCGGACAGCTGCTGCCGACCCGCGCGATCACCGCCGGGGCCGCACTCCTGTTCGTCGCCTTCGGCGTGATTACCCTGCGCGGCGACGACGAGCAGGACGACGAGGAGGAGGGCGAGTCCGCGTCGTCGTCCTCGGGGTTCGTCGGGATCGTGGCGGCCCTCTCGTTGGCGGAGTTCGGCGACAAGACCATGGTGGCCACCTTCGCGCTTGCGGCGGCCAGCTCGGCGGTCGGCACCTGGATCGGGGCCACGGCCGGGATGGCGCTGGCCGGGGCAATCGGCGTCGCCATCGGCGGTGCGGTGTGGACACGCCTGTCCCCGCGGACCGTCCGGCTGGTGTCCGGCGGGCTGTTCCTCCTCGTCGGGGTGGTCCTGCTGGCGGACGCGTTGCGGGGCTGATCCCGGGGTTCGTCGCTGCCGTCAGGTACGTGGCTGGCGGACGGCGCGCAGGCCGGCGGCCCCGGCAAGGAGGAGGGCGCCGCCGATCGTGAGGTTGGGTGAGGCGGGGCCCGTCGCGGGCAGCCGCTGGCCGGTCGAGCCGCTGTTGGTCGTGCTGCTGCCCGTGCCGGTCTGGCTCGTCGGGGTCGGCGTGGGCGTGGGGGTGGCCGTCGGGGTCGGGGTGGGAGCTGGGCCGGTCGCGCTGAACGGGTTGGCGATCAGCAGCTCGTTGTTGCGGTCGTTGAACTCGCCTGGCCCGGTCCCCGCGAAGCCTCCCTGCGGGTCGTTGCCCATCAGCTCGCGGGCGAGGAACACCGTCGGGTCGCGGTCGTCGTGGTCGATCATCGTGGTGAAGATCGACAGGGTGCCGTCGGCGTTGTCGACGACCTCGATGACGCGGGCCTGCGCCGGCCAGTCGATGTGCGCGGCGGTGCCGACGTCCCAGAACGCGCCGCTCCCTTCGCCCCGGAAGCCCACGGTGTTGGAGTGGGTGTGGCCGTTGACCCACAGGATCAGGCTCGGGTGGGCGGTGCAGACCGCCTGCACGTCGTCGGCCAGGTGGCGGGGCAGGTCGCCGCCCTGCGGATCGGCGGGGTCGGGGGTGACGATCGGGTTGGTCAGCGACCGCAGCCCGTGGTGGCTGAAGAGGATGGCCGGGCGTTGGTTGTCGTCGCAGGCCTGCAGCTCGGCGTCCAGCCATGCCAGCTGGGTGTCGCCGACGGACCCCTCGGAGAACCCACCCGGGTTGACGGTGTCGAGGACGATGAACCGCAGCGGGCCGACGTCGGCGGCGTAGTAGACGATGCCGTTGTCGACGTTGGCCTGGGTGAAGCCGTGGCCGGTGGGCAGCCCGGGGGACTCCATGTGCTTGCGGGCGTACTCGGCGCGGTCGATGATCCGCCGTTCGGGGTCGGCGGTGACCGGGGTGGCTGGGGCGCCGACCGGGGAGATCGGCACCTCGCCGTCGGCCAGCAGGCACGGGTTGGCGGGGCCGGGGCTGAGGACCTTGAGGGGGCCGGTGGCGATGCCCTCGAGGGCGGGGTTGGTCGGGGCGTTGCCCTGCAGGAGGCCGTCGTGGTTGCCGTAAGCGGAGTACCAGGGCAGGCCGATGCCGGGGGCGGTGAAGCTGGCCAGCGCGTCGGTCAGGAAGCCGGGGGCGTCGGGGAACCCGTAGGTCGTCTTGTAGCGGTCCTGGATGGCGGGGTCGGGATGCCAGTACTGCAGGTCGCCGCTGGCCTGGACGCCCTCGTAGAGGGAGGGGTCGCCGGAGTTGGGGGTGACCGTGCCCCCGTCCATGACGGCGAGGAAGACGTCGGTCTCGTTGGCCTGCTGGTTGTCGATGTTGTCGCCGGTGCAGACCGCGGCGGCGATGGGTGCGCCGGTGACCGGTGAGCTGCCCATCTCGCGGATCCGGCGGATCATCGCATCGGCGATCCTGGCCGATGCGGCCTCCTGCGGGCGGTGGGCCGACTCGAACGGGGGTGGGCAGGCGTCGTTGACGAACCGGTCGGTGAACTCGACCCGGGCCGGCGACTGCACGTCGATGATGTGCTGGTCGGTGAGGTGGACGACGCACAGCAGGCTGCGTCGGCGCTGGTCGCGGTTGGCCTGCGGGGTGGTCAGCTCGTCACGGACGAGGTGGGGTTCACCGTCCCCGAGGGCGACCGGCGCGTAGCCGAGGTCGTTGACGGTGCCCTGCCGGAGGGTCTGGGCCAGCGTGGTCAGCCGCGCGGCCGCGACCGCCGCCTCGCTGTCGGCCTGCATCAGCTCGGCTGCGACGACCTCCTGGGGAAGTCCCGTTGCTGCCGCCACTGCACCGACCAGCGCGATGAAACGCCGCCTCGTGATCGCCATGTCCGCCCTGACTGCTGGTGTGAACGTGAGGTGAACGCGGAGTCTACGGGACCCCGATCGCGCCCCCGGCCCGCCGGTCCCGAGCCGGTCCCTCGCTGCCCAGCGGCAGGGCGACGGTGACGACTCGCGCTGCCTCCCCGTGCCCGTGCGTGCACCCACCGTGCCGCTCGGCCGCGTCTCATGGCGTGTTTGAGAGGAATGTGCATGATGTGGCGACTTATCGGTGCAGTAGAAGGTGTACGTGAGAGTTATTGTCTACTCAGCGAAATCATCTGCAACGATCACACTTCAGCACGGGAGAGAACCAATGTCAGACACGACGTTCGGACCGCAGGGCTGGACCCCTGAACAGCTCGGGCCCCAGGACGGCAGGACCTACCTCATCACCGGTGGCAACGCCGGCGCGGGGTTCGAGGCGACTCGGATCCTGCTGCACGAGGGCGCCAGGGTGGTGATGCTCAACCGCAGCGCGGAGCGGTCCGAGGCGGCCGTGGCGAAGCTCAAGGAGGAGTTCGGCGCCGGCGCCGAGGTGTCCTTCGTCCGCATGGACCTCGCCGAACTCGACAGCGTGCGCAAGGCGGCCGCGGAGGTCCTGGAATCCGTGCCGCGCATCGATGCCCTCATCTGCAACGCCGCCATCGCGCAGGTGCCCACCCAGAAGTTCACCGTGGACGGGTTCGAGAGCATGCTCGGCACCAACCACTACGGCCACTTCCTGCTCAGCGGCCTGTTGTTCGACCGCATCGAGGAATCGAAGGGCCGCATCGTCGTGGTCGCCAGCCTCGGCTACAAGATGGGCATCCGGACCATCCAGTTCGACGACATGAACTGGGACCACAACTACCACCAGAACAAGACCTACTCGCAGAGCAAGCTCGCGCAGATGATGTTCGCCTACGAGCTGCAGGACCGGGTGGCCGCGGCGGGTTCCAGCGTCGAGGTCTACGTCTGCCACCCCGGCTCGTCGAGCACATCGCTGATCACCACCAGCGGCAACCTGATGACGCGGACCATGTTCCGGCTCATGGCCATGTCCCCGATGGTCCAGTCCGCGGAGAAGGGGGCCTACCCCGAGGTCATGTGCGCCACCCAGGACGGCCTGGAAGCCCGCGCGCTCTACGGGCCCACCGGCCGCAACGAGTGGGTCGGTCCGGTCGGCAGGGGGACGCTGGAGCCCTTCGCCTACGACAAGTCGGTCATGCAGCGCCTCTGGACCGTGTCGGAGAAGGCGACCGGTTTCGACTGGACGCTCTGATTCCAGGGGCGAGGGTTGGAGCCTCCGCGGCCGCCGTACCGATTGCCCCGCCGGCGGCTTCTGGGTAGCATTCGCCGCTCCTGCGGGTGTAGTTCAATGGCAGAACATCAGCTTCCCAAGCTGAATACGGGGGTTCGATTCCCCTCACCCGCTCCACCCATCCACCACACCATCCATCTGTTCATCCACGCGATGTCGAGCAGGCCGCTGTGTAGCTCTCGGCATGCCCGTCCGGGGGTACGCTGGGCGTCATGGCACGCATGGCGAGAGTGGTGGCACGGAGGGGGCTCCACGACCCCGATCGGTCCCGCGAGCAATGGTTACAGCTGCCCCCCGAAGAACGTCTCGCCGTCGTTCAAGAGCTGCGAGTGGAGCATCATGGGTGGACCGATGAAGCTGGACCGCGACTTCGCCGAGTTCATCGCGTGCTGCCTCGCTCGTGACGTCCGCTTCCTGATCGTCGGCGGGTACGCCGTGGCGGTCCATGGCCATCCTCGCTACACCAAGGACCTCGACGTCTGGGTGTGGATCGGGGATGACAATCCTGAGCGGCTACTCCTGGCGCTGGCTGATTTCGGGTTCGGGGGCGTTGGCCTCGTGCCCAGTGACTTCCGGCAGCCCGAACGAGTGGTGCAGCTCGGTCAGCCGCCGAAACGGATCGACCTGCTCACGTCCGTGGATGGCGTGGAGTTCGACGACTGCTACGCGGACCGCCTGAACGTGGTCATCGAGGGGCTTCCCGGCCCCGTGCCTTTCATCGACCTCCACTGGTTGCGCGTCAACAAGCAGGCCTCGGGACGCGCCCAAGACCTCGCAGACCTGGAGGCGCTCGCGGACGAGTCGTGAGGTCTGCGGCGCAACCTCGAAGAAGCTCCGGAGCTTGGAACGCCGACGAGGCGGATCACGGATTCGCATTTCGAAAGGGCGCAGCGGCTGCTCGTCGTCGACTTCGTGGGCTCGGACCCGCGGAGTCGGGACCAAGTTGTCCTGTGCCAAGCTGGTGGTGTCCTCGAAGAGTCCGGTCAGGGTCAGGTCGATCCGGACGTGGGGCAACTTCCGACCTCCGCAACGGGGAGGCTCATCGCACAACCTTCGCACGAGGCAAGGAAGCCACGGACAGACGCCCGGGTCGTCTTGGAGTACGGAGCGCATGACAAAGCTGATCCCCCCCGTCGTCGACCGGGGCGCGATGGCGGGCATGGAGCAACCTGTGATCTCAGTCGATGATGAGGTCTCGCTCCGCCCCTTCCGACCGAACGACGCGCGAGCCGTCGTGCAGGCCTTCTCGACACCGGACATCCAGCACTATCACTTCCGGCGCGTCGACAGCGATGCAGAAGCTATGCAGTGGATCCTCGTTTGCGCCGAAGGATGGCGCTCCGAGCAGTCGGCGACGTGGGCAATCGTGTCGCGCGCCCGTGACAACGTGTTCGGTCGCGTCACGATCTACACGTCGCTCGAAGACGGCCATGGTGAGGTCTCCTACTGGGTGCTCCCGTCCGCCAGAGGGCACGGCGTCGCGACCCGCGCCTGCGTCGCCGCGACGGAGTGGGCTCATCGACTCGGCATTCACCGCGTCCAGCTTCAACACTCAACCCAGAACGAGTCCTCCTCCATCGGCCGCCACACCGCCATCGGTGGGAGGGATGCGCTCGCTGACGACGTCCTGTCCTCGGCGTCGTCGCTCGGCATGACCACCGAGCGGATCTCGGGTGCCACCCGGTTCAGAAACGGCCACCGCCATCGCCGAGGCCCGCGGGTTCACCGCGGACGCCCCGGCGGAGCGCGTGATCGTGATCGAGGGACAAGTCGGACTCGGCGTGGTCTGCGGGCTTCGTGTCCGCGGCACTCGTCTCCGCGGATCCGCCCGCCCTTCGACGTCGAGATCCAGCGGCAACGACTGCTCGAAGTGCGCGGCGGGACCAAGTCATCATTTGTGAAACCGGTGGACAGAAAGCCTGCGGAGTGTCTAGGGTTCCGGTCAGGCCGCAGGACACTCAGCGGTTCACGAGGGAGGCGCGGGGCTCATCTCCGCACGCCTCCAGGGTCACCAAGGGGAGAAATATGAAGGTTCGATTGGTGTGTGCGCTGGCAGCGACGTTGCTGATCACGGTGCTGGTCCCGGCGGGTGCCCAGCCCGCGTCGTACGGGTCCGAGGTGATCGCGGGAACCATCGGAGAACAGTCCGACAGCGAGGGGACCCGGCGATACCGCGCGTTCGTCGGCAACCCGGCACCTGCTGGGTATGACCACTGGTACATGTGGGGCAGCCCGTACGTGGAGACCGCCTCGCCCGAGACGACACCGGTCACCCTGACCGGAACGCTGGACCTCGGTGACGTCCGCTTCGCCAACGGTGAAGGTGGCGCGGTCGGCCTCTACGAGGTCGCAACCCTCGCGGCTGGCGAACGCACCGACCGGTACGCCGTTTTCCTGTACGTGGCACCCCGGAACAACGGGACCAACATCGACGTCGGTATCAGCGACGGCCGCGGACCTAGTGGCGAGTACGTCCAACGGTTCGTCCGCCTGGACGCCACCGACCTTGCCGACGCCACCGTCTACGACGTCACGTTCACCGTCGATGGCCAGGCGGACCCGGCCTCGTGCGCCAGCCACATCGCCGACATCCCGACTGCCGACGGCTGTGCCACGCTGACCATCAACGGCCAGACCATCACCGACTCCTACGGGACCATCACCACCGGCGCCCCGGAGGACGTCGAGCTGGACAGCGGCGCCCATCCCGGGGAGTACTTCTTCTACGCCGACGTTGCCGAGCTGCGGGAGGTGGGCAGCGGGATCGGCTACCAACTGACCGTCGAACCGACTGTCATCCCCCAGCCGACCAGCAAGGACGATTGCAAGAAGGGCGGCTACGCCGACTACGGGTTCAGCAACCAGGGACAGTGCATCCGATACGTCAACACCGGCGAGGACAGCCGTACCTGACCCGACAAGGCGGCTTGGTCACGCAGGAGGGTCAAGTCGCCGGGGTCCGTGATCGCGTCTCAGGACGCCACCACGGGCGACCTGCCCGCCCTGTCCGCCCCGTGATGACGCTGGCGGCTGTCGATCGAGGTGGAGCGACCGGAACGGTTGCTCAATCCTCGTAGCGGACACCGGTCAGTCGTTCGGAAGCCTCCCACACCCGGGCGGCTTCGTCGACACCGGTGAGGCGGCTGTACAGCGTCTGGGGGCCGGGTGGTCCGTTCAGGTTCCGGGACCGCTGCGGCCCGAAGAACTCCACGTCGGTGTCGGGTGTCGTGGCCGCCAGCAGGGCCGGGAGTGCGGCGGAGTCGACGGTGCCGGCCAGGATCCCCCGGGAGGACAGGAGGCGAATGAGGCGCCTCCCGATCGTGTCGCGGTCCCGGCCGACCTCGGGGCGGGCCGCCAGGAGGTTGGTGGGGGCGACGCCGGGATGGGACAGGTTGCTGGTGATGCCCCAGCCGTGCGCGGCGCTGCGCCGGTGCAGCTCGAGCCCGAACAACCCGAAGGCGATCTTCGACTGGCTGTAGGCGACCCGTCCGTTGTAGTCGTGCTGCCAGTTCAGGTCGTCCCAGTTGATCGCGCCGCTGTTGGCGGCGATGCTCACCTGCGAGGTGACCCGAGCACGGCCCTTGCGAAGCAACGGCAGGAGCCGTCCGACGAGCGCGAAATGGCCCAGGTGGTTGGTCCCGAATTGCAGCTCGAAGCCGTCAACGGTCTCCTGGCGGTCCGGCGGGGTCATCACTCCGGCGTTGTTGATCAAGATGTCGATCGGTCGGCCCTCCTCTTCCAGTGTGGCGGCCAGCGCCGCAACGCTGGCGAGGGACGACAGGTCGAGGTGGCGCAGCGACACCGTGGCCGCCGGGACCTGCTCACGGATCCGGGCGAGGGCGGCGTCCCCCTTGGCAGGGTTGCGGACCGGCAGCAGGATCTCTGCGCCGGCGGCGGCCAGGCGGGTCGCGATGACGAGCCCGATGCCGTCGCTCCCGCCGGTGACGACCGCGAGCTTGCCGGTCTGATCGGGCACGGTGATGTCGGCTGTTGTGCGTGGCACGGGTTCTCCTCTGGGTGGCTAGGGGTTGACTGGGACCACCATCAGGTGCCATGCCACCGGCAGCTACGGCCTGTCCATCCACGGATCACCGATCCGCCCCTCCGCCGCCCGCCGCCCGAAGGGGGGATCGACTGTCCGTGGATCGACTCCTGGCGCGGCGGTACACCTATTGCGGTGATCGACAGACCGGGTCTTGCCGAGTTCCTCCGTCAGCGGCGCGCCTCCATGCAGCCCGAGGACGTCGGCCTGCCGCGAGGTCCACGTCGCCGGACGTCCGGACTGCGTCGTGAGGAGGTTGCGGCGCTCTGCCACATGTCCACCGACTACTACTCCCGCCTTGAGCGCCAGCGCGGCCCCCGACCCTCGGTGGAGATGATCGGTGGCATCGCGCAGGGCCTGCACCTCACGGTGGACGAACGCGATCACCTCTTCCGCCTCGCCGGTCACCAGCCACCGCCACGCGGCCCGCTCGACGACCACATCAGCCCGGGGATGCTGCGCATCCTCGACCGGCTCACCGATACCGCCGCCGAGGTGGTGACCGAGCTGGGCGAGACGCTGCGGCAGACACCGCTGGGCGTGGCCCTCACCGGCGACAACACCGTCCACGAGGGACCGGCGCGCAGTCTCGGCTACCGCTGGTTCACCGAGCCGGCCACCCGGGCGCGGTACCTGGAGGAGGACCACGCGTTCCTCTCACGCCTCTACGTCTCGGGGCTCCGACAGGTGGTCACCCTCCGCGGTCCTGGTTCGCGGTCGGCGGACCTCGCCCAGCTCCTGCTCGAGACCTCCGCGGAGTTCCGGGAGCTGTGGGACGAGCACGAGGTGGGGCTCCGACCCCGCGAGGTCAAGCGGTTCATCCACCCCGAAGTCGGTCCGCTCGACCTGAACTGCCAGACCCTCCGCGACCCCGTGCACTCTCACTACCTGCTCGTCTACACCGCGACCCCAGGGTCGGAGTCGGCCGGGAAGCTCGAGCTCCTCTCGGTGATCGGCGCAGAAACGACCGCCTGACCCGCACCAAGGGGGGATCGGCAAGGCGTGGAAGACCTCCCGGGACTCCTCTACACATGGCAGCGATGATGGACACGAGCGGACTTGCGCAGTTCCTACGGCTCCGACGAGCCGCCCTGCAACCCGAGGACGTCGGGCTGCCCCGTGGCGCCCGTCGCCGCACCGACGGGCTGCGACGCGAAGAGGTCTCGGCCCTCTGTCACATGTCCACCGACTACTACACCCGTCTCGAACGACAACGCGGCCCACGCCCGTCGGTGCAGATGGTGCGGGCCATCGCCCAGGGACTGCGCCTCACGCTGGACGAACGCGACCACCTCCTGCGGCTCGCGGGCCACCAGCCCCCACCCCGCACTGCCAGCAGCGACCACATCAGCCCCGGCCTCGGACGGGTCCTCGACCGGCTGGGTGACACTCCGGCGGAGATCGTGACCGAGCTCGGCGAGACGCTCCGCCAGACCCCCCTCGCCGTGGCCATCAACGGTGATACCACCGGGTACGAGGGGCCAGCCCGTTCCATCGGCTACCGCTGGTTCACCGACCCCGACGCGCGACGCCGCTACCTGCCCGAGGACCAGGTCGTCCTGTCCCGCCGCTTCGTCTCGGGACTCCGACAGCTGGTCGCGCTGCGTGGACCCGACTCCCGCGCCGCGGGGCTCGCCGACCTGCTGCTGGACCACAGCGAGGAGTTCGCCGTCCTGTGGGCCGAGCAGGAGATCGGCGTGGGTCCCCCCGACGTCAAGCGCCTCGTCCACCCCGACGTCGGTCTCCTCGAGCTGCAGTGCCAGACCCTGCGCGACCCCGTCCAGTCCCACTCCCTCCTCGTCTACACCGCCATCCCCGGGACCGACAGCCACGCCAAGCTCACGCGCCTGGCGGCCAAGACCGGTGCCGTCGCCCTGAGCCGCTGACGCCGACGGCCGGTCGGTCCTGACCAGCCGGAACACGGTGCGCGGGCTGCGTCTCGAGTGAGGCGGGGCGGCCCGGCCCTGTCGAAGACCCTGCCCTCCCCGAAACCCCTGCACTGCACGCGGGCCCGCCTTCCCATGCCCTGCAACACGAACGGAGAACATCATGTCATCCCTGCTGTACCGAATCGGCCTGCTCACCTCGAGACGTCGAGGTGCGACGCTGCTGCTCTGGCTCATCGGCCTCGTCGGTCTCGTCGGCACCGTCCAGACCGTCGGCGGTGAGTTCGTCGACGTGGTCACCATCCCCGGTACCGAGTCACAGGCCGCCGTGGACTTCGTCGACGAGCGGTTCCCGGAGTTCCCGGCCTCGACCGCCACCGTCGTCGTGGCGGCGGAAGAGGGCGAATCCGTGACCTCGTTGCAGCCCGAGGTGGAGGCGCTCGCCGAACAGATCGGCAGCGTGGAAGGTGTCGTCGGGGTCGCCGACCCCTTCGGCCCCGGTTCGGTCAGCGCCGCGGGCGACGCAATCCGATTCAACGTCGCCTTCGACGACGTCGCCAGGCTGGTGCCCGAGGCGACCTTCGAGGAGGTCCAGGCAACCGTCGGCGGCGTCAGCTTGCCGGGTGCCACCGCGGCACTCGGCGGTGAGGTCGCGTTCGCGCTGAGCGAACAGGAGCCAGCTGGGCTGAGCGAGGTCATCGGACTGCTCGTGGCCGTGGTGGTGCTGACCATCACCTTCGGACAGCTCCGCGCGATGGGGCTGACGTTGGCCAGCGCCTTGGTCGGCGTGTTCGTCGCCATCGGCGCGTTGACCGTCGTCGCCGGCGTGACGGAGGTCCCGTCGATCTCGATGACCCTGAGCTTGATGATCGGGCTCGCGGTCGGCATCGACTACGCGTTGTTCATCGTCAGCCGTCACCGTGAGCAGGTCCTCACCGGGATGGAGGTCCACGAGTCGATCGGCCGGGCGCTCGGCACGGCCGGCGGTGCCGTGGTGTTCGCCGGCGCCACCGTCGTCATCGCCATGGCGGGGCTGCTCGTCGTCGGGATTCCCTTCATCGGCCTGATGGGCCTGTCCGTCATCGTCGCCGTCATTGTGGCGGTCATCACCTCGGTCACCCTGCTGCCGGCCCTGTTGGGTTTCGCCGGTGACCGCATCGTCAGGGTCACGCTGCCGGGGCTCCGAAACCGTCGCGCGGCCGCTGGCCGTTCCAGCCTGGGGACCCGGTGGGTCCGCGCCGTCGCCCGCCACCCCGTCGTGGGACTCCTCGCCGCACTCGTCGTCGTCGGGATGTTGTCGGCGCCGCTGTTCAGCATGGAGACCGCGATGCCCACCGCGTCCACCGCACCCGAGGACACTGACGTGCGCCAGTCCTACGACCTGATCGCCGAGCGGTTCGGTGACGGGTTCAACGCGCCCCTCCTTGTTGTCATCGACCACGAGGGGACCGACCGCGGACTGTCGGCGGCGACCCTCGCGGACATCACGGCAGCCGTGCACGGACTTGACGGCATCGTCGGTGTCGCGCCCCCGGTCAGCAACCTCGAGGGGGACGCGAGCATCATCTCCGTCATCCCCGAAGGCGGCCCAGCCGACCGCGACACCGTCGACCTGCTCGACGTGCTCCGCCACGACGTCCTCGACGACATCGACGCCGCCGCCGGCACCACCACCTACGTGGCCGGTCCGACGTCGGTGGCCATCGACATGGACGACCGGCTGGGCAGCCGACTGCCCCTCCTCGTGGCGTTCGTCATCGGCCTCACGTTCGTGGTCCTCGTGATCGCGTTCCGGTCCGTCCTGGTGCCCCTCAAGGCCGCCGTCGGCATCCTGCTGTCCATCTCGGCGGCGCTCGGCGTCGTCGTGGCGGTGTTCCAGTGGGGGTGGGGCGCGGAGCTCCTCGGGATCGAGGCCGCCACGCCGATCCTCAGCTTCCTGCCCATCCTCGCCTTCGCGATCCTGTTCGGCCTCAGCATGGACTACGAGGTCTTCATCCTCTCCCGCATCCGGGAGGACTACATGCGAACCGGCGACGCCCACGAGAGCGTCATCCGCGGCGTCGGGGTCACCGCCCGCGTCATCACCGCGGCGGCGGCGGTCATGATCAGCGTCTTCGGCAGCTTCGTGTTCGCTGACTCCCAGCCCGTTCGCATGATCGGCCTCGCGCTCGCGTCGGCGGTCCTGATCGACGCGACGTTGGTCCGGCTCGTCCTCGTCCCCTCGACCATGGTGCTGTTCGACCGGGCGAACTGGTACCTCCCCGCCTGGCTGGACCGGATCCTGCCCCACGTCGACATCGAGGGTGAACGGCTCCTCGGCCGACTCGAGGGGACCGACCATTCACCGGCCGACGTCGTCACCGGCCGGGAGTTGCCGTCCGCCGCTGGCTGACCTCGTCACCGACGACCTGCGGACGGGTGACGACCTGACGGGGTAGCGCCACGGGCAGGGGACGCGCCTGGTCGGCCGATCCAGCTCTAGCCGACAGCGGTGGTGTCGTGGGCCTGCTGGCTGGCGAGTACCTCGTCCATGTGGGCCTCGGCCCAGTCCTTCAACGTCCTGACGGCCGCCTGCAGCGAGCGCCCGAGGGCGGTCGGTTCGTAGGACACCGTCACCGGGACGGTCGGGACAACGGTTCGGGTGACGAGGCCGTCACGTTCCATGGCACGCAACGTCTGGGTGAGCATCTTGGGGCTGATCCCCGCCACCTGCCGTTCGAGCTCGGAGTAGCGCAACGGCTGGTCGGTCCCGCCCAGGGCGCAGAGCAGCAACGTCATCCATTTCCCGCCGATGCGGTCCAGCAGCTGGCGGCTGGGGCAGGCAGCGACAAAGGCGTCGTAGGACTGCTTCGCCTCCGCCCGCTGCTGGGCGGCCGTCCTCGTCGCCACCGGGTGCTCCTCGTCGTCATGGGTTCCCGGCGGGTGTGTGACGCACCTCGAGATGCGTACTTCCCATCGGGTAGCTGCACCCCATGGTGACCCCATGCACATCCAACAGCAAGCCCCCAACCGCTCCGAGGAGCCCCCTGGTGGCCAGGTCCTGCCCGAGCGCACCGATCCGTGCAGCCACCGCCGCACGTCGGCGTCGGCACCGTCGCAGCTGGAGGCGCTCATCACCCGCCTACGACGGGAGCCCGACGAGGGCGGGCAGCAGGGCGACGCCGACGCTGCCGAGGCGGTCGACCGCACCGGCCGTCCCGTAGGTGTGGCTGGTCAGAGCGTTGAGGAAGACCCCGTCGAACAAGGCGTAAGCGGTCGGGGCGTCCACGACCGGAGTGCGCTCGGCGAGCTCGGCGTAGCGCGACAGGATCCGCCACACCATGTCCTCCAGCAGCCGGTCGATGTCGTGGCTGACGTCACGGAAGCGGGACTGGAACAGGCTCTGGTTGCGCAGGTCGTACCACAGGCGGTGGTACGGGGCGTCGTCGCGCAGCGAGGCCTCGAGCACCTCACGGAAGCCGGCCACCAGGTCCTCCACGGACGCCGCCCGCTGCACCACCTCGTCGTAGCGCCGGGCGCACTGCTCCTTGTACAGCGCGACGGCGTAGGCGACCAGCTGGTCCTTGTCCTCGAAGTAGTAGTGGAAGAGGCCATGCGAGAACGGGGTCTCCACGGCGATGTCGCGCAGGCTCGTCCGCGCGTACCCGTGGTTCGCCAGCACCTGCTGGGCCGCCTCGGCCAGCTCGCGCCGGCGCCGGGCGGCCTTGTCGGTCGCCATCGTTCGCTCGATGCGGCTGGTCGGCGAGATGAGCGTGGTCAGGGTGGCTCCCAAGCTGGCGTGTGGGTCCCCACGATCCTAGCCCGACCGCTGGCCTTTGGACAGCTGTCCAGAAAATCCTTGACGCTTGTCCAAATTCGTCGTTAGCGTGCGGATCGCCAACCCGGGAGCCGCCGGATGGCCCGAGCCGACGAACGGAGATCTGACATGACCGCGATCGATCTGACGGGGCGTGTGGCCCTGGTCACCGGGGCTGCGCAAGGGCTGGGTGAGGGGATGGCCACTGCCCTCGCCGCGGCGGGCGCCGCCGTCGCCATCGCCGACATCCAGGAGGCCTCCGGGAAGGAGGTGGCCGCCCGCCTCGCCGAGCAGGGCGCGACCACGACCTTCATCACCCACGACGTCACCCAGGAGTCCAGCTGGGAACAGGCCGTCGCCGCTTGCACCTCCGAGCTCGGCGGCCTCGACGTGCTGGTCAACAACGCCGGGATCGAGCTCTCCGCCCTCGCCATCGAGGCCGACGCCGAGGACCTGCGCCGGATGCTGGAGGTCAACGTCCTCGGCACGGCGCTCGGGATCAAGCACGGCCTTCGCGCCATGGGCCCGAACGGCCCCGCCGGCAAGGGCGGCTCGATCATCAACATCGCGTCGGTAGCCGCGACGATCGCCTTCCCCGGCATCAGCGGCTACAGCGCCACCAAGTCCGCGGTCGACCGGCTGACCCGCGTGGCCGCCATGGAGGCGGGCAAGCTCGGGCTCGGCGTGCGCGTCAACTGCATCTACCCCGGCCTGGTCCCCACCGCCATGGGCCAGAAGCTCGCCGGCGACGTGGTCGCCATGGGACTGTTCGAGTCCCCCGACGCCGCCATCGGCGCGGTCGTGGACCAGACCCCGCTCGGCCGCCTCGGCGAGGTCGGCGACATGGCCGACGCGGTCGTCTGGCTCGCCTCGGACGCCTCCCGGTTCGTCACCGGCGCCGGCATCCCCGTCGACGGCGGGATGGGGATGTGACGATGGGCTCCACCACACCCCGGGTCCTGGTGTACGGCGCCTCCGGCTACACCGGACGGCTGATCTGTGAATACCTCCGCGAGTACGGCATCCCCTTCGTCGCCGCCGGCAGGTCCAAGGAGACCCTCCAGACCTCGATGGAGGGCAACGTCCCAGGCATCGAGACCGCCGAGTACGAAATCGTCGAGGTTGCCCACTCCCCCGACGAGCTCGCCTCGCTCCTCGACGGCATCGACGTCGTGTGCAACACCGTCGGACCCTTCTCACGGCTCGGGCCCGACATGGTGCAGGCCTGCCTCGCCACCGGGACCCACTACCTCGACACCACCGGTGAGCAGGACTGGCTGATCCGCTGCGACGAGGAGTGGAGCGCCGCCTTCGCCGAGAAGGGGCTCCTGCTTGCCCCCGGCATCGCGCAGATGTACACCACCGGCGAGATCGCCGCCCAGCTGGCCCTCGAGACCCCCGGCATGGACACCCTCGACATCGCGGTGTTCTGGGGCGGCAGCCCGACCGTGGCCTCCACCGCGACCATCCTCGTGAACGCCGCCATGTCCAAGGCGTTCCACCTCCGCCAGAACGCCTACGTCGAATGGGACCCGCAGGCCGGCGTCCAGGACGTCGTGATCCCCGGCTACCACCAGCCGCAGCTCGCGCTCCCGTGGGGCGGCACCTCTCACCCCGTGTGGTTCCGTCGCGACCCCCGCGTGGCGAACGTCTCGGTGCTCGGCGGCGTCTTCGACCGGGCCCTGATGCAGGGCGTGCCCGCCATCGTCGCCCAGGCGATCGAGCAGACCGCGGGCCTGGACGACGACGCCCGGTATGCCGCCTTGACCCAGGTGGCCTCCAGCATCCGTGACGCGATGCCGGCGCGTGAGAATCCGCGCATCAACAAGTCAGTGGACTCCGTCCACGCGTCGGGCCCCCTCGGCCGTGTCCACTGCGCCATCTTCGGCAACGCCAACTACAAGCAGACGGGCCTGCTGCAGGCCGTCGCGGCCAACCACCTGCTGCAGGCCCCACCGCGGCGGACCGGCTTCGCGTCGGCCTGCCAGGCGTTCGGGCATCGCGAGCTCCTCGGCGCGTTGCGCACCTTCGGCTTGGTGGCCGAGCCCGAGCTGACCGTCCACCGCTGAGCGATGCGCCTCGTCGACCACCTCGACAAGGGGGCGTCCCTCGACCCGGACGCCCCCTGCTTGACCATGGACGGCACGTCGCTGTCCTACGCCGACGTCCAGGCCATCTCCCACCGGGCAGGCAGGGCGCTCGCCGCCCATGGGATCGACTCCGGAGACAAGGTCGCGATCCTTTCGGCCAACGACGCGCGCGCCTTCTCCCTGGTGTTCGCGATCTCGCGGGCCGGCGCGGTCTGGTGCCCGGTGAACCCTCGCAACGAGGCGGAGGAGAACGCCCAGCTCCTCGCGCTGTTCGGCGTCGACCTGCTGCTGTTCCACTCCTCCCAGGCGCCGCTGGTGGACGGCATCGCCCGGGCGCTTCCCGACCTGCGCACCGTGTGCCTCGACGACGACGGGTTCGAGGACTGGCTCGGCCCCGACGACGCCGGGACCTGGGTACGCCCGCCGGTGGATGACGTCGTGATGCTGGCCGGCACCGGCGGGACCACGGGGCTGCCGAAGGGCGTGCCGCTGACGGGGACCAACCTGCAGGTCATGACCTCGATCGTCCTCATGCGTTACCCCGTCGAGCCCCGGCCGACCTACCTCGCGGTGGCGCCGCTGACCCACGCCGCGGGGGTCCTCACGCTGCCGGTGATGGCGACCGGCGGGGAGACCGTGGTGATGGCCAGGCCCGACCTGGACGAGCTCCAGCGCCTCGTGGCGGCGCACGGGGTCACCCACACGTTCCTGCCGCCGACGCTGGTGTACATGCTGCTGGACCACGAACGGCTGGACCCCGGCATGCTCTCGAGCCTGCGCTGCCTGTGGTACGGGGCTGCGCCGATGTCGCCGACCCGCCTCGCCCAGGCCATCGAGGTCCTCGGCCCGGTGATGGCCCAGCTGTACGGCCAGACCGAGGCGCCCATGATGATCGCGACCATGTCGCCCGAGGAGCACCTCCGCCCCGACGGGACACCGGCGATCGAGCGGTTCGGCGCGGCAGGCCGCCCGGCTCCTCTGGTCATGGTGCGCATCGTGGACAACGAGGGTGTGGTGGTCCCGCGTGGGACGCCCGGGGAGATCGTCGTGCGGGGCCCGCTGGTCATGCCCGGCTACCACCAGGACCCCGAAGCGACCGCCGAGGCCACCACTGCCGACGGCTGGCATCGCACCGGGGACATCGGCGTGCTGTCCGACGACGGCTGGCTGTCCATCGTCGACCGGGCAAAGGACATGATCATCACCGGGGGCTACAACGTGTTCGCCTCCCAGGTCGAGCACGCGATAATGCAGCTCTCCGCCGTCCGCGAGTGTGCCGTCGTGGGCGTGCCCGACGACCGGTGGGGTGAACGCGTCGCCGCCGTCCTGGAGCTCCACGACGGCGCCGAGGTGTCGGAGGAGGAGGTCGTCGCGCACGTCCGGGCCCAGATCGGGGCGGTCAAGGCGCCCAAGCAGGTCGAGGTCTGGACCACCCTGCCGCGCTCCACCGTGGGCAAGGTCGTGAAGGCCGACATCCGTGCGGCGCTGGGCGGCCCTCGTGTCGCCCGGCCTTCGCCAGACGGGAGAGAGTGAGCCGGTCAACCTCGCTCGGCGACGCGGCGACCCGGCGGCCCGGGGATCGGCTAGACGCTGGTGCACCTGCGGCCCGGGTGTCCCCGCGCGCTGGGTCGGGTTCCCCCTAGCCGCGGGCGGTGGTGTCGTAGGCCTGCTTCGCCTCCGCCCGTTGCTGGGCGACCGTCCTCGTCGCCATGGGGTGCTCCTCGTCGTGGATGGGTTCCCTGCAGGAATGTGACGCACCTCGAGGTGTGTACTTCCCAACAGGTAGCTGCTCCCCCATGGTGACCACATGCACACCTAACAGCAAGCCCCCGACCGCTCCGAGGAGCCCACGATGACCACCAGCACCGACACCCTTCCCGGCGGTACCGCCACCATCGGTGACCGGCCCGTCAGCCGGTTCGGCTTCGGCTCCATGCAGCTGGCCGGTCCCTGGGTCATGGGACCACCGGCCGACCGCGACGGCGCCGTCACGGTGCTCCGTACCGCCCTCGAGCTGGGGATCACCCACATCGACACCAGCGACGCCTACGGCCCCCGGATCACCAACCAGCTGATCCACGAGGCCCTCGCGCCCTACCCCGAGGACCTGGTCATCGCCACCAAGGTCGGGGCGCAGCGCGACGACGACGGCGGGTGGCCGGTGGCCCGCGAGCCAGACCAGCTGCGCCAGCAGGTGGAGGAGAACCTCGAGTCGCTCGGGCTGGACCGGCTGGACGTGGTGAACCTGCGGATGGGCGACGCCGAGGGCCCGCGGGAGGAATCCCTCGCCGCGCCCATGGAGGCCCTGGCCGCCATGCAGCAGGAGGGCCTGATCGGTCACCTCGGGCTGAGCAACGTCACCCCCGACCAGGTCGCCCGGGCACGCACGATCGCCACGGTGGTGTGCGTCCAGAACGCCTACAACCTGGCCCACCGCCACGACGACGCCCTGATCGACACGCTCGCCGCGGACGGGATCGCCTACGTCCCCTTCTTCCCGCTCGGCGGGTTCAGCCCGCTGCAGTCGGCCACCCTGGACACCGTCACTGCCCGCCGAGGCACCACACGCATCGGGGCCGCGCTCGCCTGGCTGCTGCAGCGCTCCCCCAACATCCTGCTGATCCCGGGAACCTCCTCCGCCGCGCACCTGCGGGAGAACGTCACGGCCGCCGACGTCACCCTGACCGAGGCGGACCTGGCCGACCTCGACACCATCGGCATGTCCACCTGAGCGACACGCCGGTCAGACGGCGTCAGCCGACGGGCCAGGGATCGGGCATGGCGATGGCGCGTTCTGCTGCTCCGGCGCCACCGTTCGTTCACCCAGCATCCCTACCGTTCCCGCGTGCCTTCCCTCCCCCTGCACCGCCGCCGTTTCCTTGCCGGAGCCGTGGCCGCTGGCGCCGCAGCCGCGTGGTCCCCCTACGGACTGCGCCTCCGCGACGCCGAGGCCCAAGCGCTGCCGCTGGGCGTCAGCTTCGATCCCGCACCGTTCACCATCGGGGTGGCCTCTGGCGACCCGGCCGCCGATTCGGTGGTGCTGTGGACCCGTGTGGTCGACGAACCACTGCTCGAGGACGCGCAGGAGCAGATGCCCGAGCAGGTCGAGGTCAGCTGGGCCATCGCCACCGACCCCCGGATGCGCCGGGTCGTCAACTCCGGCACGACCATCGCCCACCGCGACTTCGCTCACACCGTCCACGTGACCGCCGACGGCCTCGAGCCCGGCCAGTGGTACTGGTACCGGTTCTCCGCCCTCGGCAAGACGTCGCGGATCGGTCGGACCAAGACCGCGGGCGGTGACCGGCTGCGCATGGCCATGGTCGGCTGTGCCAAGTTCCACATCGGCTTCTTCGGCGCCTACCGCCAGCTGTGCCGCGAGGACATCGACCTCGTCTTCTGCTCCGGTGACTACTTCTACGAGGAGCCCTTCGACCCTGGCGCCGAGAGCGACACCCGCGAGGAGGACAGGCTCGAGGAGACCGAGACGCTCGAGCAGTACCGCCGCCGGTTCGCCCTGTACCGCGGCGACCCCAACCTACGGCAGGCCCACGCGCTGTTCCCGTGGGTCGTGACGTGGGACGACCACGAGTTCGACAACAACTACGCGGGCACGATCCGCGAGGACGACGACGGGCCCGGCCAGCAGTCCGACAGCGCCTTCATCGCCCGCCGGGCCAACAGCTACCAGGCCTACTACGAGATGATGCCGATCCGGCCACCCGCGGGCCTGCCGACCGGCCCGGACTTCGTCATCCACCGCACCGTGCGGTGGGGCGACCTGCTCGACTTGGTCGTGCTGGACACCCGCCAGTTCCGCACCGACCAGCCGTGCGACGACGCGACGGTGTCGGTGACGTGTGCCGAGGTGGACGACCCCGACGCGACCATCCTCGGGCTGGACCAGCGGCAGTGGGTGATGAACGAGCTCTCCTCCTCCACCGCCGCGTGGCGGACCCTCGGGCAGCAGGTGCTGATCGCGGCCATCCGCGCGGGAGGAATCCCGCAGCAGCTGCAGGACTCCATCGCCCCGGCGCTCGGCGCGATCGATTTCACCGACGGCAACTACATCAACGCCGACCAGTGGGATGGCTATCAAGCCGAACGGGCAGCGCTGCTCGGCCACATCGCCGAGGAGGGGATCCCCGACGTGACCGTCCTCACCGGCGACATCCACTCCACGTGGGTCAGCGAGCTCAAGCGCGACTTCGACAACCCGCTGTCCCCCAATGTCGGCGTTGAGCTCTGCGCGACCTCGATCACCTCAAGCGGGTTCTCCCAGGAGGAGCAGACGGGCCTGCGCCCGATCTTCTACGCCAACAACGCCCACCTGAAGTACTTCGAGGGGCTGTCCCGCGGCTACATGACCGCGGAGGTGACCGCCGACCGTTGGATCAGCCGGCTCCGCACCATCGACGACGTCTACAACCCACGCCCGGCGATCACGACCAAGGCCGAGTTCGTCATCGAGCGCGGCACCAACGCCGTGACCCAGACCGTCGGGACACCCTTCGACTAGGTCCGGTCGGTCCATGGACGGCAGCGACCGGGTTGTTCATTCAACCTTCACCGGCCGTCCCGGCCCGGCGTCGCGGACCTTGCGCATACTCCGGTGGCATGTCGATCAGCCGTCGTGACGTGCTCAAGGCCTCCGGACTCGCCCCGCTCCTGGGCGTCTCCGTCGGCCGTCCGAACCGCTTCCCGCCCCAGACCGCTCCGATCGGGCCGTCGGCGGTGGACGTGGTCCCGCCGGCCGGATGGGACTATCCCGCGCAGGTGGACCTGCTGCCGTTCGGGCACGGCGTGGCCTCGGGCGACCCGCTGGCCGACCGCGTGATCATCTGGACCCGGGTGTCGATCCCGGACGACCGCGGCTGGGAGGTCACCGACCCGCAGGGCGTGACGTCGACCAACGTGGTGTGGAAGGTGGCCACCGACCCGGACATGGTCGACGTCCGCGCGAGCGGTGCCGTCACCACCGACGCCGGCCGGGACTGGACGGTCAAGGTCGACGTCGACGGGCTGACGCCCAATGCCGTGTACTTCTACTGCTTCGAGGCGCTGGGGTACCGCTCCCCCGTCGGACGGACCCGCACCGCGCCCGGCCCCGATGACGACGTGACCGAGCTGCACGCCGCCCACGTCGCCTGCACCTCGTGGTGGCAGGACCACTTCTCCGCGTACGCCCGAATCGCCGAGCGCGACGACGTGGACCTGGTCATCCACGTCGGCGACCACGTCTATGAGTTCTGTGGCGGGCACCCGGCCGTACGGGCGTGGGAGGACCGGTTCGACATCGACGACGTCGACGCCCGGCGCTGGTCGACCCGCAACGAGGCCCGCCGACGGTACGCGCTGTACTACCAGGACCCCCACCTCATGGCGGCGCACATGGCGGCACCGTGGGTCATCGCGGTGGACAACCACGACTTCGCCGATCTGCGCGACGAGTCGTTGAGCGAGGAGGAGCGGCGCTTCGGGGGCGCTGAGGTGTTCTGGGAGTGGTCGCCGACCCGTCCGGTGCGGCCCGACCACAGCGGCACCTTCCGCCCCTCCCCCGGTCCGTTCGCCAACGTCGAGACGCCGCGCGGCGCCGAAGCGTTCTTCACGCACCGCGCGATGTCGTGGGGTCGGCTGCTGTCGTTGATCGTCATCGACTGGCACTACTCCCGGCAGCTCGAGACCGAGGAGCAGGCGGCCACCGCCAACGACGGCATGCCGTTCGGCCCGGCCCCGGCCATGCTGGGTCCGACCCAGTGGCGCTGGCTGCAGGACACCTTCGAGGCCCACGCCGGGGCGACGCACCGGATCCTGCTCAACCAGAAGAACATGGGGCAGCTGGGCAACTTCAACCTGCCGACGGCGCTGCGCGACGGTGCCCGCGAGCTGGGGCTGACGAGCGTGGAGAACGCCGAGGACGTCGTGGACATCTACCCGGGCTGGACCAGCGACCGGCGGCAGCTCTTCGCCTTCCTGCGCGACCGCGGGATCGTGGACAACATCGTCCTGTCCGGTGACAGCCACGGCTGGTGGGCCTACGACCTGGTCGAGGACTCCACCGCGCCCGACTACAACCCCGTCGACCCCTGGGCGGGCGACGACGCTGGCGTGGGCCTGACCCCAGTCGGGGTCGAGCTGATCAACGGAATGGGCCGGCCCGGGCTGGTTGACGTGGTCGCGGAAACGGCCTGTGAGGCCGGGGCGGGACAGGGCAGCGCCCACTCGTGCTTCGAGGCGGGATCCGACCCGACCTTCCACGCCGCCTACCGGGCCGCTCGCATCCCGGCGATCGCCGCGTCGCTGGCGGCCGAGACCGCCGCGATGGCCGCCAACCCCAGCATGCGGTACATGAACTGGCGCGAGTACGGGCACTCGATGGTCCACCTGTTCGGTGACCGGTCAGAGCTCGAGCTGCTGGCGTCGGACAAGACCGTCAACACCGGGCCGGGCGAGACCGGCCCGGCCGGCACCCCGGCCGACACCGTGCTGGCCCGCTACGCCAACCAGGTCGGACGCCCCCACTTGGTCCCCCTGTCACCGCTGGAGCGCACCGCCGGTCCCGCCAAGCCGGCGGTGCCCGCTCCGGCAACCCTCCCCCTGCGGACGGCCCGGTAGGCCCTGATTCCTACTCCTCGGTCTGGAAGGGTTCGGGGAGCGGCAGGGCGTCGCAGGCCTCGGGGGCCTCGCCCCGCAGGACGCACTGCAGGCGGTCGATGCGGTCGGTGATGACCCCGTCAACGCCAATCGCGACGAGCTCGGCCTGTCGGGCGGAGTCGTTGATCGTGTAGGGGGTGACGGTCAGGCCTGCTTGGTGCGCCTCGGCCACTGCGGCGGCGCTCAACGACCCGTGAGAGGGGTTGAAACCGTCGGCGTAGGTGGACTGGGCCCGGAAGGCGTCGCCGAGGTTGGCCGACACGAAGTGCAGCTGGCCGACCGGCAGGTCCAGACCAGCCGCGACCTGCAGGTGCGCGTACAGCTCCATGGAGTCGGGGTGGAAGGACTGCACGACGTGGGGGTTGGTGAAGCCCTTGGCCCGCTCGGCGAGCAGCTGGTCGATCAGGATCTGCTCGATGCCCGGCGACAGGGCAGGGGCCTTCAGCTCGATCAGCAGGCCGACGTCGGGGTGGTCCTCGAACAACGCCAGCGCCTCGGCCAGGGTCGGCACGTGGGTGCCCAGGTAGGCGCCGGCGTACCGGCCGTCGTCGCTGGTCGAGCCGACCGCGAACCGACCCCAGTTGGACGCCTCCAGGGTCGCGAGCTCCGCGGCGGTGAACAGCTGCGGGACCGAGTCGTCGGCCACGACGCGCGGGTCGCCCGCGAACACCTCCTCGACGTTGGTGGTCCGCGACAGCGTGTTGTCGTGCAGCAGGATGATCTGCTGGTCAGCCGACAGTGACACGTCGATCTCGACCTGCTCGGCTCCCATCGCGATCGCCATCTCGATGGCGGGCAGGGTGTTCTCCGGGGCGTAGCGGGACGCGCCGCGGTGGGCGACCACATCGACGTCGTCGTGGTGGGCGGGGATGACCACGTCGGCGACCACGGGCAGGTGGTCCGACGGCCATTCGCCGCCGGGCCGGTAGGTGTCGACGTAGGCCTGCAGCACCTCCACCGATTCCGACGCGAGGATCCAGTCCAGCCAGCGGTTGTCGAGCTCACCGAACCCGGAGAACGTGCCGGTCGGCGCGGGGCCGGTGACGTCGGCGGCGTCCCACGCGTCGATGAACGGCCCACCGGTGACCAGGCGGTGGTACGGCGAGGTGTTGCCGACCAGCGGCGTGGGCTCCCCGGCCGGCGTGCCGAACGGCAGGCTCGGGTACGGGCTGTCGGGCCGGGTGTCCTTCATCGGGTCATGGGCCGGCTGGTTGCCGGGCAGCCGCTCGGCCTCGGCGCTGTTGGCGTTCAGCACCACGCCGGCGGCAAGGCTGTCGCCCCGGTTGAAGTTGAAGTCGCCGGTGATGACGACGGGGAGGTCGTCGCGGAAGGTGACCCCGTCGACGTCGTAGGCGGGGTCCCCGGTGAAGTAGCCGGCGATCTGGTCGGCGGCGCGGTAGCGGGCGTCGTTGTTGGCGTGGTCGAAGTGGGTGTTGACGGCGTAGAACTCGTGGCCGTTGCGGCGGTCGCGGAAGTGGCCCCACGACGCCATCCGGGAGTTCCCGGTGTTGCCGTAGCCGAAGGAGTACGGCTCGTTGGGCGTGGGCGAGAGCCAGAAGTGGCCCTCCTCGACCAGCTCGAGCCGGTCGAGGCGGTAGTAGATGCCCATCTGCTCGTCGTCGGGCCGGTCGGGGCCACCACGGGAGGTGCCGATGTAGCCGAACTCGTCGGGGCCGCCGAGGGCGTCCAGGATGTCCAGCCGCTGGGTGTAGTCGCCGGCGGTCTCCTTCAGCTCCTGGGTGCCGAGGAGGTCGAGGTCGGACTGCTGCAGCTGGGCGGCCATGTCGGGGAACCGGGTGCCCCAGTCCTCGTGGCCCGAGGCGTTGGAGGCGTAGCGGACGTTGTAGGTCATGACCCGCAGCGCGTTGGTGTCGGCCGGCCGCGGGGGCGGGGTGAAGTCGGTCGTCTGTGCTCCCGCCACCGTGGCGGTGGCGACCAGCAAGCAGGCGATGAGGGCAGGGGTCAGGGAGGGGAGGATTCGGCGCATCACCGATCTACTTCACCCCCGCCGCGCCAACCTCCTGCCGCATCGCCGTGGGTTCACCCAACGCTCACACCGACGTCAACCACGCCGGAGTGCCCCTCCGAGACAGGCGGGTGCCTTGCGGCGGTTCGTCGTCGCGACCGGGCCTCACGGCGGCCGGGGTCACACGCGATGCGCTCCGGTGCTGCCTGCTTCCACGGCCCAGCTGTCGAGGGCGAACGCGTCACTGGTGGGTCCGGAGACGCTGGACACGACCGGGAAGTCGCAGATGGCCTCGTCATGGGTGAGCGACAACCGGCCATAGCCGCGGTAGCGGTACTCGTGGAAGAGGATGTGGGGATTCTCGGGCAGGTATCGGTCGAAGCTGGACCCGTTGGAGGAGATGGAGGTGCCGACGAACTCGCTGGCCACGGTGGCCGACGACGGGTCGTCGTAGTTGGTCTTGACGTCGGCGACCCAGTGGTTGTGGATGTCACCCCCGATGAGGAGGGGGTTCGCGACGCGCTCCTCGGCGAACACGTCGATCAGGCGCTGGCGGGTGGCGGCGTAGCCGTCCCACCCATCGACCCAGCGGCCCTGCTCGGGCCCCACGATCTGCTCTAGCTGACTGAACAGCAGCTGCTGGGCCACGACGTTCCACTTGGTCGGCGCGGTCCGCAACCCTTCGTGGAGCCAGGATTCCTGCGGGAAGCCCAACATGGTGCGCGACGGGTCCGTCAGGTCGGCGCAGTCCGCGGAGATGACGCGGCCACCCCCGCCGCCGGGCCCCTCACACGCATGGTTGTCACGGTACGACCGGTTGTCCAGCACGTGGAAACGAACGAGGTCCCCGTAGGTCAGGCGCCTGAACAGCTTGAGCTGGCCCCCCATCGGGTCCGGGGTCCGCAGCGGCAGGTTCTCGTAGAACGCCTGGTGGGCGGCGAACCGGCGGGCACGGAAGGCTTCGGGGTCATCGCCGCCCTGTCCGTGGTCGCCGGCGTAGTCGTTGTCGACCTCGTGGTCGTCCCACGTGCACACGAACGGGACGGTGGCGTGGGCGGCTCGAAGGTCGGGGTCGGCCTTGTACTCCGCCCACCGCCAGCGGTAGCCGTCGAGGTCGGTGGGTTCGGGAGATGCCAGCGGGGTCCCGGTGCGGACCCCGAGGGATTCGTAGATGTAGTCGCCGAGGTGAAAGAAGACGTCGACGTCGTCGGCGGCCAGGTACTGGTAGGGCACGAAGTAGCCGGAGTAGTTCTGGCAGGACCCGAACGCGATCCTGGTCAGCCCGGTCCTCTGGCCCGCCGCCGGGGCCGTCTTGGTTCGACCGGCCGGGCTGATCACGCCCAGCGCCCTGAAGCGGTACCAGTAGGCACGGGCGGGCTCCAACCCGGTTGCGTCGACGTGGACGCTGTACCCCTTGGCCGCGGAGGTGGCGACGGTCCCCGAGCCGACCACCGTGCCGAATCCCTCATCCTCGGCGATCTCCCAATCGACGTCGTAGGTCCCGTTGGGGACCCCGCCGTCGGGCGCTTGGGGGAGGATCGACAAGCGGGTCCAGAGGATGATCGAGTCGGGGAGGGGGTCGCCGGAGGCCACGCCGAGCGCGAACGGGGCGTCGGCGGCCGCGCCAACCGTCCCGAGCGGGGACGCCGTGGGCGCCGCGAACGCCGCGGGGATGCGGGTCAGCGCCAACGCGCTCGCGGTGGCGGCTGAGGTGGTCAGGAACTGACGGCGGGATGACATGGGGAGGTCCATTTCGAGGGGAAGGGGTCGACTACTCGCCGAGCAGCACCAGCGCGTCGCCGACGGGGCGCGGGGTGCCGCGGGTGAACGGGGTGCGCAGGTTGGTTCCGTCCGAGGGGCTGTTGACGACCTCCTCGCCGATGGTCATGGTCACCGAGCCGCCGCCGTCGAGGTTCACCGCGTCGGTGGCGCCCAGCGCGATCAGCAGGTCGGCGAAGGAGGGGAGGTCCAGCCCCGACCCGTCGAGTGCCTGCCGGCCGTCGACGGTGACCAGCAACGTGGCGTCGGGGGTCCACGCCACGGCGGCGCGGGGGTTGGCGTTGTTGACCCAGCCGTTGGCCGCGTCGATCCGGCCGAAGCCCTCCTCGACCCAGGTCACGTCCGCCACGCCGTCACGGACCAGCAGCGGGCCACCGTTGATCACGTCGAGGCCGTCCAGGTCGAGGGGCCCGTCGGGGGTGGTCACGGTCTCGGTGACCCGCACCCGCGTGCCGACGCCGGCATGGGCGTCGATCCACTCGGCGGCGTCGCCGGTGCCGAGCAGGACCTGGTGGCCGTCGGGGACGGTCTGGCCGAGCAGCGGGCCGAGCACGACACCCCCGGCTTCGAGGAGCAGCCGTCGGTCGGCGGGCGGGACGGTCCCGCCGAAGACCGGGCGCAGCAGGGTCAGCTCGCTGTCGTCATGGCAGGTGTAGTCGTGGACGGGGGCGTGGGTGACCTCGCCGTCCAGCACGTCGCCGCCGACCCCGCCGCAGCTCCGCACGATGCCGGGGACCCGGTTGAGCCCGTCGAGCTCGCGGGTCGCGCCGTCCTCGGCGGTGATGGTCAGGGTGGTCGACACCTGGGTGGTCCACGCGTCGGTCAGGTCGTCGCCGCGGATCACCAACGCGCTGCGGGCACCGACCGCCTCGCTGACCAGCTCGCCGTCGATGACGCTGACGCCCATCAGGTCGCCTGGCGTGCCGAAGCTGTCGTTGACGATGAAGAACCCGCCGTTGATCGCGGCGAGCGCCCCGGTGCGGGCGGCGATGGAGGGGACGGTTTCCTTGTCGGTGACCCGCCCCTCGGCGAGCACCGTCTCGGCGCGGCCGGTGAAGGCCTCGCGGTCCACGCGCAGCACGTGGACGTGGGTCTCGTCAGGCAGGTTCGTCGGGCCAGGCAGTCCCTCGTCGGGATCGGCCCAGTAGTAGTGCTCGTAGGTCACGCCGTCGGCGACGGCTCGGGGCTCGGCCACTTGGAGGGGCGGCAAGGGGTCGGCGACCACCGGCTGCAGGGTGAGGACGGCGAGGGTTGCGGCCGTCAGGACGGCGAGGGCGATGCGCATGGTGAAGGGGATCCTTGTCAGGTGTGGAGAGGGGGGGGGGTTAGTCGCCCTGGGCGCGGAGGAACGTCTCGAGGCGCCCGAGGTCGTCGGCGTTGATCCAGTCCGAGCCGGCGTCGTACAACCACTGCCAGACCCGTTCGTCGTGGGGGGAGGCCCAGAACCGGGTGGTGCGGCCGGCGGCGTGGGAGCGGTCGACGGCCTCGCGCAGGGTTGCCTGCTGTGCCGCGCTGGGCTGGCCCTCGCCGTCCCAGCCGAGGTGGCTGTAGTTCTGGCTGTTCATGGAGATGAAGGCGGCGGGGACGGACTCGTCGAGGTCGTCGGGGATGCGGCCGTCGTAGTTGGCGTACAGGACGGCTTGGCCCTCCATCGTCGAGCGGGCCCGGTTGCCGGAGATGATGACCTGCACCGACCGGTCGACCAGCACCTCGTCGTAGGACTGGGCGACCACGATGTCGTCGTAGTCGGCGAGGACACGGTCCAGCGCCGCCCACGTCGACTCGGCCTCGGTCTTGACGTCGATCATCAGCTGGAAGCGCTGCTCGTCGGCGCGGTACACGCCACCGAAGCTGTTGACGCGGTCCCGGAGCGGATCCAGGTAGGCGGTCTGCAGGGTCCGGCCGGGCCGCAGGTCGTCGTAGTCGTGCCCGACGACCAGCTGGTCACCGACCAGGTAGACGTCGACCTCGATGGAGGTGAACCCGTGGTCCAGCGCGTCCAGCAGCGGGCGACGGTTGGTGTCGTGGGGTTCGTAGTCGTTGTGGGCGTGGGCCCGGTAGAGGGGGTGCTGCCCGGCCGGCAGGGCGCCGTCGTGCCCGACGAAGGCCGGGTCTGCCCCCTCGGGGATCGCGGCGCAGCCGCCGGGGCCGGTGGTCACCCCGCCGCCGAGGTCGGCGTGGGGGATCGGTGCGCCGTTGCCGGCGTTGACCAGGCAGGCGTGCCCGTCCGGGACGGCCGGCATGACCGACCGGTGGGCGAAGTGGGCGAAGTGGCTGACGCCCCTGACGGCGTCGATGGCGAGCGTGTGCACGTCACCGGATGGCAGCGGGGTGGCGTCGATGCCCTCACCCTCGGCCTTGGCGTAGTCGTCGACGGGCGCCGGTCCGGTCAGGTTGGCGGGGCCACCGGCGCGGAGGTGGCCCATCGATCCGACCTCGGTCGTGGCACCGGTGGAGGGGTCGACGGCGAACAGCCGGTTGCCCGCGTCGTCGGTGGAGATCCACAGTGTCCCGTCGGCGTCGACGTCGCCGCCCTGGACGCGTTGGAGGGTGGTGTCGAGCTCGATCCCGGCCAGCGGGTCGGCCTCGAACGGTTCAACGGTGTGGTCCTCGCGCACCCAGAACCGCTGGACGGTGGTGACGTCGGTGAAGTCCGACGTGGTCCAGATGACGGGGTCCTCGCCGGGCGCCTGCGTGACCGACAGCCACGCGATGTGGCTGATCGGAAGGGTCAGGACCGGCGTGTCGGGCAGGGGTTGCAGGGTGGCCGGGTCGAACAGGACGACCTTCTGGTCCATCGCGGCGTAGTCGCCCTGCTCGATGGGGACGTACAGGACGCCGTTGTGGGCGTCGGGGTCGGAGATGTGGTCGAACCCGGCGGCGCGGAGGTCGACGGGGATGGCGTCGGGGTTGATCGCCTGCGGCACGTCGAGGTCGTCGGTGCGGACCAGTCCCTCGTTCCAGCTGTGGACCCACCCGGCGGTGCCGTCGTCCAGCTCGACCCGCGCGACGCCCTGCTTGTGGGTGCTGCCGTCCACGACCTCCTCCAGCGTCGTCGCGAGCCGGCCCGGGGTGGCGTCGGCCGGACCGACGATCAGCTCGGTGTGGACCGGGCCGGACAGCTCCTGGGCGGCCAGGTCCGGCTGGTCGGTCTGGGCACCCATGCGCAGCTGGCGCATGGCCCTGAGCACCTCGCGCTCGGCCTCCAGGCCGTCGGCCCCGTTGAAGGAGGAGGCGTTGAAGTCATAGGAGTGCGCGGCGGTGCGGCCGCAGGCGTCGTGGATCTGGTTGAGGTCCCCGACGGTGAACTTGTCGAAGCGGGACCCGAAGACGTCGTACTCGGTGGCGGTGGCCAGCGCGTAGAGGGCACCGGGCCGCTCGGCGGTGGCGTAGGGCTCGCCACCCCGGTTGTAGATGAACTCCGCGTCGGGGTAGCGCTGGGAAACGGCGATGTCGAAGTGGTTGAAGATCGACTGCTCGAGGATGCCGTGGCGGGCGACGAGGTCGGCGACCTCGAGCTGCACGTCCACGCCGGACACCTTCATGTCCAGCTCCAGCCCGACCCCGTGGTCACGGGCGAGCGCGGCGACCTCCTCGAGCGTGGGGATGGTCGCGCCATCCGGGTACAGGGCGGACCAGTCCTGGCCGTCGACCTGGCTGGCGTCCAGCTCCTTCAGTTCGGCGAGGGTGAACCCGTCGACCGGACCGGTTCCGTCAGTGGTGCGGTCAACCGTCGTGTCGTGGATGACGACGTACACCCCGTCGGCGGAGCGGCGCACGTCGGTTTCCAGGACGTCCACGCCGTAGGCGATGGCGGTCTCGAAGGCCTCCAGGGTGTTCTCGGGGGCCAAGTAGCGGGCACCACGGTGGCTGGAAACGAGCGGGTCAGCGGTGTACTCGGTTGATAGCGGGAGGGCGGGCAGCTCGCTGAGCGGCGTGTCGTCGGCCCAGGTCTGCGGATTGGGCACCCGCTGGCAGTCGTGCGTGGCCTGGGTGCCCGAGCCCAGCGCCGGGTCGGGCAGGTGGACGGGCTGGTTCTGCGCACCAGCGGTGCTGACGGACTGCAGGGCGAGCAGCGCGACCACGAGGGTCGCGATTCGGCGGGATCGCATGGGGAGGGCCTTTGGAGAGGAGGCATGGGCTCGCGTCTTGTCGTGGTCGGCGGCTCAGCAGGCGTCGAGGGTTGCCCGCATGGCGGTGTCGGGCGCGAGGACCCGCTGCATCAGGTCGGGGCGGTCGGTGATCACGCCGTCAACGCCGATGTCGTCGATCAGCGCCACCATCCGGCACGCGTCGTTGACGGTGTAGGGATTGACGCTGAAGCCGGCGGCGTAGGCCGCGGCGACGTACTCGGTGGTCAACGACCCGTGGTTTGGGTTGACCTGCTCAGCCCAGGCGTAGGTGCCGAAGTCCGCCTCGTTGACGGTGCCGAGCAGACCGACGGGATAGTCCAGACCCGCGTCCTGCTGGAGCACGTCGAACCGCTGCATCGACTGCCAGTCGAAGGACTGGACGACGTGGGGATTGGTCTCACCGGCGGCGACGCGGGCTTGGAGCTCGGCGACCAGCAGCGGCTCGATGCCGGGGTGCTCGGCCGGGGACTTGACCTCGATCAGCAGCCCGACCTCGGGGTGCTCGGTGAACAGGTCGAGGGTCTCGGCCAGGGTGGGCACATGGGTGCCGCAGTACTGGCTGTCGGCGAACCGCCCCCAGCAGCCGGCGTCCAGCTCGGCGAGCTCCGCGGAGTGGAAGAACGCCACGTGCGGATAGAGCTGCCGCGGGTCGACGGCCAGCAGGTTTTCCTCGACGTCGGTCGTGCGGCCCAGCGTGGTGTCGTGCAGCACGACGATCTCACGGTCGGCCGACAGCTGGATGTCGATCTCGACCAGCGGGGCGCCCATGTCGATGCCCAGGTCGACGGCGGGAAGGGTGTTCTCCGGGGCATAGGCGGACGCGCCGCGGTGGGCGATGACGGTGGCGTCACGGACGGGTTCCGACCCGTCGGCGGCAACGGGAACGACCCCGGCGAGGAGGGTCAGGGTGAGCAGGGCAAGGAGTGAACTCCGGGACATCGATAGCTCCGGTTTCGGCGTGGGTGGCGGGCCGCGGACGAGCGAAGGGGAAGGCGGCCCCATGCCCGTGAACTTCGCCCACCACCCCCTCCCCTCCTTCCATGTCACGGACCCGTCCACCGACGTTCATCACCCAGTCGCCGGACGCGGACGAACAGGCCTGTCTCGACATCCGTTGTTCACCACAGTGACGGCGGCGGTCCGATGTCAGGATCGCGGTCGGGACCGGTGACGGGCTGGCCACTCGGCATGAACCAGGTGTGTGACGCCCTTGCGATCGCCATCGACTGCCAGCGCTGACCTCCCCGAGCCGGTAGCCGGAGGGGGTCCGGCTACCGTCGACGCGATGACCGGAACGACCACGATCGAGGACGCGGCAGATCCGCGGGTGTCGGACTTCCATCGGATCAACGATCAGCCTGCCCGCCGCAGGATGGAGTCCGACGAGTACTTCCTGTCGGAGGGGTGGGTGTCGATCGAGCGGCTGATCGATTCCGGCCACGGGTTCCGGTCGGTGTTGCTGTCACCCTCCCGCGTCAAGCGGTTCCTGCCGTTCATGGCCCGCCCGGAGCTCGACGGAGTGCCCGTGTACGTGGCCGAGCGCGAGGTGATGCGCGACATCGTCGGGTTCGACATGCCGCGTGCGGTGCTCGTCTCGGCACGTCGCCAACCGCTGGTCTCCGTCGACCACCTCGCGGCGACGTCCCGGCGGCTGATCGTGCTCGAAGCCCTCAACGACGACGAGAACGTCGGGGCCATCGCCCGAGCGGCGCGGGCGTTCGACATCGACGGGATGCTGCTGAACCCGACGTGCAACGACCCGTATCACCGGCGCACCGTGCGGGTCAGCATGGGCGAGATCCTCCACATGCGGGTGGCGCGTGCCACCCGCGACGCCTGGCCCGACGCGCTCGACACGTTGCATGCCGCGGGCTTCGAGACATGGGCGATGACCCCCAGCGATGACGCGGTCGACCTGTGGCGGGCGACGGTGCCGGATCGGCTGGCGATCGTGCTGGGGGCGGAGGGGCCCGGCCTGACGGGGGAGGTCCTGGACCGTGCGACGACGCGGGTGCGGATCCCCATCAGCCCGGCCGTCGACTCCCTCAACGTCGGGCACGCCGCCGCGATCACCCTGGCCGCCGTCACCCGGCCAACCGACATCGTGTAGACGCGGGCCCGACCAATACCCTCGTCGACATGGCGCCCGTGGACCCCACCCCTCGCGACGATGCCGCTCAGGACGTCCGTCGCGACCTCCTCGACGCGATGGCAGTGCTGCGTGACGTCATCGACGCCCCGGACATGCTCGATGCCCTCGATGCCGACGAGCGGGCGGCGTTCCGCAACGCCGCGGGCGACGTGTTCTGCCCCGATCCGGAGATCCGCCGGCGGCGCACCAAGGTCCTCCAGCTGAACCGCCGTCGAGCGCGCACCAAGCACGACGAGGACATCCTCACCGAGACCGGCATCCGCACGCTGCGCAGCCGGCCTGTCTTCGCCACCCCCGATGTCTTCCCACCGACGGGCTTCGAGCAGCACGACGTCGCCGATGACCCCGACACGCCACCGTTCCGCGAGACCCTCGACCCGCAGCACTGCTACATCTGCAAGGCCAGCTACCGGGAGGTCCACCACTTCTACGACCAGCTCTGCGGGCCCTGCGCGACCCTGAACCACGCCAAGCGCGGCGAGCTCGCCGACATGGACGGCATGGTCGTCCTCCTCACGGGCGGTCGCGTGAAGATCGGCTACCAAGCCGGCATCAAGCTGCTCCGCAGCGGCGCCGAGCTGATCGTCGCGACCCGCTTCCCACGCGACGCCGCGAAGCGCTACGCGGCCGAAGCCGACTTCGAGGACTGGGGCCACCGGCTCGAGGTGTTCGGCCTGGACCTCCGCCACACGCCGAGCGTCGAGGCGTTCTGCGCGCACGTCCTCAGCACGCGCACCCGCCTGGACGCGATCATCAACAACGCGTGCCAGACGGTCCGTCGCCCACCGGGCTTCTACGAGCACATGCTCGACGGCGAGCGGGCGGCGCTGACGACGCTTCCGCCAGAGGTCCTGCAGCTCGTCGGGTCCTACGAGGCGGAGTGGCGCAGCCGCACCGCCATCGGCGACGGGGTCGAACAGCACGCGCTGGCGGCGACGTCGGAGGCCGGCGAGCTGGCTGGCCTGACCCATGCCGCCGAGCTGTCGCAGGCGGTCCTGATCCCTGATGACCTGCCGACGACCGACACGATGTTCCCCGAGGGCCAGCTCGACCAGGACCTGCAGCAGGTGGACCTGCGCGGTCGGAACTCCTGGCGGCTGCAGCTGCACGAGGTGTCAACGGTGGAGCTGCTGGAGACCCAGCTGGTCAACGCCGTCGCCCCGTTCGTGCTGAACGCCCGGCTCAAGCCGCTGATGGCGGCGACACCCGGCGGCCACAAGCACATCGTCAACGTGTCGGCGGTCGAGGGGCAGTTCTACCGGCCCCGCAAGACCACCAAGCACCCGCACACCAACATGGCCAAGGCGTCGCTGAACATGATGACCCGGACCTCGGCGACGGACTATCGCCAGTCGGGGATCAACATGAACAGCGTCGACACCGGCTGGGTCAGCGACGAGGACCCCGTGGACATCGCGGCAGCCAAGACAGCCGAGCACCGGTTCCACCCGCCGCTGGACATCGTGGACGGTGCCGCGCGGATCGTCGATCCGATCATCGACGGCCTGAACACGGGCAACCACGTGTGGGGCCAGTTCCTCAAGGACTACGCACCCACCGACTGGTGACGCCCGGGGCCCTCGGTCGGGTCCCCGTCACCGTCCCGTGGCTGGTCAGCCGACGTTGAAGGGTGTCTCGTTGAGGGTGATCACCGGGGCCGGGACGGTGAACGTCGAGCTGTTGTGCTGGCGCAGGCGGCTGGTCTCGAAGCCGCCGGCGTCGAAGTCGGTGCGGGGGGTGTCCAGCAGGGGCAGCTCGGCGAACGCCTCGATGACCGCGACGGGCGACTGGGTCGGCACGTGGACCCACCACTCGGCGTTGGATCCGCTGATCAGCACGCCGATCCGGTGGCCCTCGGCGAAGACCCAGTCCTGGCCGTACATCTCCAGGCGGTGGTGGACCAGGCCGGGCAGGCGGATCATGTCCGCGCCGCGGCTGACCAGCGTGGCGGTGCCGTCGGGGGCGATGTCGTAGACGTTGCCGACCACGTTGGTGCGGGGGGCGGTGACCACCAGGTCCAGGTCGAGCACCGGCTCGCCGGCCAGGTGTCGGTCGCCGGGCAGCGGCTGGGAGATCGACCAGATCCCGTCGCCGGTCACCGGCGCCGTGCCGAAGGAGACGAGCGCGCCCGTCGGCGAGCCGAAGTTCAGCCCGTTGTCGGTGTAGGCGCCGCCGTTGATGGTGCTGGTGCGGACCACCGCGTCGGCGGGCGGCCAGGCGTCCTCGCCCCGGTAGCGGCCCTGGTTGTCCTGCACCTCCACCTGCGGAAGGTCCAGCCAGGCCTGCTCGGCCGCCGCGTCCTCCTTCAAGTAGGCGTCGAGGAAGATCATCATCTGCTCGGCCCAGTCCGCGCGGCCGACGGCGTAGCCCGACGGGGAGTTCTCGGCGTCGGTGCCGCGGACGTGGTCGAACTGGCCGAACCACGCGCGCTTGGGCCCCTCGATGCCCTCCCAGTAGGCGAAGGCGCCGTCGGGCTTGGTGTTGCGCTCGAGGAAGCCCTGCATCAGGAACAGCGGGACGTCGCTGCCCTTGGAGGCGTTGATCAGCTCGCGCTGCTGCCAGAACGCCGAGTCGGCACGGTCGTCCTGCTGGGCGGTGTAGAACTCCACCGCGCACGTCGGCGGGCTGAGGGTCATGAAGCTCGTCGGGGTGACCAGCGAGTTGGCGAAGCGGATGCCGTCGTCGTACAGGTAGCGGTAGCCGTCGAAGACGGGCTCCTGGCTGATGACCGCCGCCAGCCCGTCGGGCTGGTTGGCCATGCCCATCAGGCCGGTCCAGCCGTCGTAGGACTTGCCCAGCAACGCGACGTTGCCGTTGGACCACTCCTGGTCCGCGGCCCACTCGACGGCGGCGACGACGTCCATCTGCTCGCCCGGGCCGCCCCAGTCGCTGCAGCCCTCGGACTGGCCGAAGCCGCGCATCGTGGCGATGGCGTAGGTGTAGCCCTGCTCCAGGGCCCCGGTGGCCTCGAAGAAGTCGTCGAAGCGCGAGGACGGACCGTCGCCCTCCGGCAGCG
The DNA here is from genome assembly GCF_003344865.1 of Euzebya pacifica. Lineage (GTDB taxonomy): Bacteria > Actinomycetota > Nitriliruptoria > Euzebyales > Euzebyaceae > Euzebya > Euzebya pacifica. The sequence continues at coordinate 5,666,401 of NZ_CP031165.1, read as the reverse complement.
TGTAGGGGCTGACGACCAGGATGACCGGCTGTGGCTCGTCGACGGGGGTGCCCTCGGTCCGGATCACGTCGATGTCGAGGATGGTGCCGTCCAGCGACGGCACGTCGAACTCCCAGTGGGTGGTGTCCTCGGGCTGGGCGCCGGCGGGCGTGGCGACTGGCAGCAGCACGGCGATCATCGCGATCAGCGCGAGGGTCATGGCCATGGTCGAGGGACGGGCGGCGTTGCGGTGCATCGAGTTCTCCACGAGAAGGGGCTTCACACCCAGTTCGCCGTGACCTCGTCGATCTCCTCCCTGCTGTCCGACCGTGCCGCCGTCGTTCGGGACGGCGTCGGTCAGGAACGCCTCGTGGCGACCACCACAGTGTCGAGGGCCACGCGCTCCCCCTCATCGGTCTGCACAGGCCGCCTGGCCACCTCGGCCACCGATGGCGTCAGGCCCTCCAGCGCCGCGACGGTCTCGTCCACGTCGTAGCAGACCTCCGGGGAGGGCGGGCCCCCGTGCCCCTCGGTGACGTTGGACCTGTCGTGGGCGACCACCAGCATCGTGCCGCCGGGCGCGACCCAGCCCGCCGCGCGCCGCAGCACCTCCACCCGTTGCGGCGTGGACAGCTGCAGGTACGCCACCAGCACCAGGTCGAAGGTCTCCGAGGGCTGGTAGGCGGTCACGTCGGCCTCGACCCACTCCACATCGACGTCGTGGTCGGCCGCCAGGCGGCGGGCCTTGTCCAGGCCCGCTGGTGAGAAGTCAACGCCCGTTACCTGCCATCCCTGCCTGCGAGCCACACGGCGTTGCGGCCCTCCCCGGTGGCCAGGTCGATGGCGGTACCGGGCGTCAGCTGGGCGACGTGCTGCTGGACGAAGCGGTTGGGCTCCACGGTCCACAGGTAATCCTTGCTGGCGTACCGCTCGTCCCACGCTGTCCGGTCCATCGCTGCTCCTCGGCTGCCGATCCATCAGGACTGCACGACGCTATCGCTAGCGTGTGTGACCGGACCACCCCCCCGGAACGTGTGACTGCGATCGAGTCGAACCTGATGACCACCGCCTACCTTGCTGCCACGAACTACGAGCGCGAACTCGACGAGGAGCTCGCGCGCGGCGGCGTTGCCGTGGTCGCCACCCACGGGCGCCTCAGGATCGCCGAGGGTGCCCCCTTCCACGCGGCATGGGCGGCCAACACCTGGTGGGATGCCGAGCGGATCCCGGTCACCTCGATCGGGCATGCCGCCAAGGAGCTGAAGGCCCGGCAGCGCAGCTGGGCGCTCTACGCACCCGAGCACCGTGGCCGCGCCGAGCTGATCGCCGAGAAGCTGCCGTACGTGTCGGCCAAGCCGCTCGAGCTGGGCGAGGTGGCCCCGGAGTCGCCGTTGGGGTCGTGGACACTCCTGGATCGCGACACCGTGCTGGCGGCGACGACGTGCGACAGCCCGTTCCCGAATGGCGAGCCGAACTTCGTGGAGAACCGCACTGGCCCACCGAGCCGCGCCTACCTCAAGCTCTGGGAGGTGTTCGCCCGCTTCCGCCGTCAACCCGGCCCCGGTGACCGTTGCCTGGACCTCGGGGCGGCGCCGGGTGGGTGGACGTGGCTGCTCGCCCGGACCGGCGCGCACGTGACAGCCGTCGACAAGGCGCCGCTGGATGACGACGTCGAACGGATGCCGAACGTGACCTGGCAGCAGGGTTCGGCCTTCGCGATGGACCCGGCCGATCACGAACCGGTCGACTGGTGGTGCAGCGACATCATCGCCTACCCCGATCGGCTGCGCGGACTGGCCGAGCAGTGGTTGCTCGCCGGCAAGGTCCGCAACCTGGTCTGCACCGTCAAGCTGCAGGGCAACACCGACCACGACGCCGTGGCGAAGTGGCGGTCGCTGCCGGGCGCTCGCGTGATCCACCTCGACAACAACAAGCACGAGCTGACCTGCGTGGTCCTCGACGCGCACGCCCGGGGTGGGGCAACACCGCAGTAGTCGCTGGCTGGACGCACGGCCCAGTCGCCGAGGACTACGCTGTTCGACCGACGCCGGCAGACGTCGGCTCGGCTGACTGGGGGTGAGGCCCATGCGAATGCGCGCCGTCCACGTTGACCCGCTCGCGCGGTTCTCGTTGGAGGTCGATGACGACACCGGCCTGACCTACCTCGGGATCCCGGTGCGCAACACCATGGTCGAGTACACCGAGTGGTACTTGGTCGACCGGGACACGTTCGCGACCTTCGTGGTGCACCCCTCCGCGGCATGGTCGATGGTCCAGCGCGCGCGGCGACGGGAGATCGACCACCTCCTGCTGCTTCCGCCGGGACGCGACCGAGGAGTCGCCGACCGCCCTGAATGAGAGGTGAATCACCTGTCATCTATGCGGTAGCGTGGCGCATCCGTACGGAGGAAGGACGTCATCGTGAGCAGCCATCCAGACCTGTCGGGCCGCACGGCCCTCGTGACCGGTGCGGCGAGCGGGATCGGTGAAGCGTGTGCCCGGCGACTCGCCGCCGCCGGCACCCGAGTGGTCGTGCTCGACCGGTCGGCCGAGGCCGCCGCTGCTGTGGCCGGCGACATCGGCGCGGACACCCTCGTCGTCGACCTGGCCGACGCCGACGCGATCGACGCGGCACTCGACGGCCTGGACGTGTCCGTCGACATCCTGGTCAACAACGCCGGCCTGCAGCACGTCGCGCCGATCGGTGAGTTCCCCGCCGAGCGCTGGGACACGATCATCGCGGTGATGCTGACCGCCCCGTTCCGGCTGGCCCGACGTCTGGTGCCGGCCATGGCCGATCGCGGGTGGGGACGCATCATCAACGTCTCCAGCGCTCACGGGCACCGCGCCTCACCGTTCAAGTCTGCCTACGTGTCGGCCAAGCACGGGCTGGAGGGCCTGAGCAAGGTCATCGCCCTGGAAGGGGGCGCGCACGGCGTCACGTCCAACTGCATCGCCCCGGCCTACGTCCGCACCGCCCTGGTCGAGGCACAGATCGCCGACCAGGCTCATGTCCACGGGATCAGCGAGGACGAGGTCGTCGAGACGATCATGCTGGCCGGTACCGCCGTCAAGCGGCTGATCGAGCCGACCGAGGTCGCCGACCTGGTCGCGTTCCTGTGCAGCGACTCCGCCGGCACGGTCACGGGGTCGTCCTGGACCATGGACGGCGGCTGGACCGCCCGCTGATCTGTCGTGTGGCGGGGTGCGCTTCCCCGCAGATCCGTCCTTTCCTCCGGTACACGGGCCATGTCACCGGGGTTCTCCGAACCGGGCCGCCGCCAATCGTGACCCGTGGTCCACTGGGCGCGTACGAGGGAATGGCCCGTCCGGATGATCTTGCATCGCCCCGACCCGGCGGTGGTTCCCGCGGTCCTACCGTGCCTCCTCGCGGGTCGACCCCGGCTTCGCGGGACTCGAAAGGCATGGACATGCGGACTTCTCGATGGCTCCTCGTTCTTACGTTGCTGGCAGCGGCCTGTAGCGGCGCAGATTCGGTGGACACCGCGGAGGTCGCTGCCGAGGCGTCCAGTGATCCGGTGACCACGGCCGAGGAGACAATCGCCGAGGAGACAACCGCCGAGGAGGAAGACGAAGAAGACGGCGAGGAAATGGAAGAGGACGACGACGAGGGTTCTCGGGGCGCGGACGGGGGAACCCAGATCGTCGAGGCCGGAGAGGAACCGCTGCCTGCCGACAACAACAACACCGACAACTGCCATGACTTCAGGGACGAGTCCCGAACCGTTCCCCGGCCGGGCCAGGGCCAGGCGTTGTTCCTGTCCGGTTCTGCCACTTCGTTGAGCGGCTTCGAGGTCGACGACATGGCCATCCTCACGATCAGCGCTGACGGTGAGGACCGCACCTACAACATCCAGGGCTATCAGGACGACTGCCGCGACAGCAGCGTGCCGACAGTGGTCACCGGTGTGAATGGACGGGTGCCCGACGCGATCAACCTTTCGACCCTGGCGCCTGCGGGGTCGGGGGACCTGACGGTCCGCGTGGAGGTCAAGAACGGCAACGGGCGCGGCGCAGCGTCGGACATGTACCTGCTCGTGGCGCCCGCGAGCGCCGGTACCCCCACCAGCACGGAACCGCCCGCCGAGCCGACGGAGGCAGACCTGGCCCCGCCGGCGGAGGAGGTCGAGAAGCTCAGCTACTCAGCGGACTTCACCGATGGCGTCGTCGGATCCGAGTGGGCCTACAGCGAGGGCGACGTGGCTCAGCCGGTGGTCGCAACCGCGCCCAGCGGCGAGATGTTCCTGGGTGGCAACAGCGACGGCACCGAACAGCTCGGATCCCAGACCGCGACGCTGTCGCTGACCGCTCCGAGCGCCGGTCAGATCGATGTGATGTTCGACTTCTACCGAATCCTCTCGTGGGACGGCAACGGACCCACGGGCAACGGCGAGGACAACTTCCAGGTTGTCCTGGTGCAGGACGGCACCGAGGTCGTCCTGGTCGCGGAGACATCCTTCGGTCACGACGCACCCGGGGCCCGCGGCCAGGCCTACCCCCAACCCCTGGGCAACACCAACCCTGCCGAGTCGGGCCAGGACCAGGACGACACCCTCGGCTACGTGGGCACGACAGGGTTCGCACCCACCGACGACACCGGTGACGGCATCTACAACTTCAACAGCGAGCAGGAAGACCATTCGGTGTTGAGCAACATCGCCATCGACGCAGGCGACTTCGAGATCCGGTTCATCGGCGTGACCAACCAGGCTCGCGCTGACGAGTCGTGGGGCTTGGACAACGTGACGGTGACGCAGCAGTAGCAACACGACGGGGGTGGAGGCAGACAGCCTCTGCCTCCACCACCCCGGGCTTTCGTCGGCCGGTTCGGTCCCAGGAGGCGTGATGTACCGAGTCCTAGCTGGTTGGTTGTGCGTCTTGATGATCCTGGCCGCGTGCTCGACCGATGACACTCCCGATGTGACTCGCGAGAACCTCCTCGGGGCAACGGAGGAGGAACCGGCGGACGGCGAGGACGCTGGGCGCGGCAGCGGAGCCGGAGCCGGAGTCGGAGTCCAGCAAGGCGGGACGGGAATCGAGTTCACCCCCCTGGGCAACGACGGGGACCGAGCGCCGTCGGAGTCTCGCGAGTGGACGCTGCTGGTCTATTCCTTGGCAGACACCAACCTGGAATCGTCCCTTCTTGATGACCTCCGAGAAATGACCGAGGCCGGGGTCGGGGACGAGGTCAACGTCGTTGCCTACGTCGATCGCTGGGATCCATCGCCCGGGAGCGCTGACGCGGGGAAGGACGACGACCAGCCGCTGCTGAACATCCCGGCGTGGACCGGGGCGAAGATCCTGCGCCTCCAGGACGACGGGGCGTCGCCCGCCACGTTCGAGGAACTGCTGGATCTCGGGGAGGTGGACATGGCCGCCCCTGCCACCCTGGCGCAGTTCGTCGACTTCGGCGTCACCCGATTCCCGTCTCGCCATCTGGGTGTCGTGATCGCCGACCATGGGGGCGGATGGACGGGCATCGGCCCCGACCAGTCCAGCTTCAGGGCCATGGACGTGGCGGGTGTGGCCGCCGGACTCCGGGCGGGCCTGGGAGGGTCAGCGCACCACAACGTCGATCTGCTGGGGTTCGACGCGTGTTACATGTCCACGTTCGGCGGCGCGTCGGTGCTGGCATCCGTTGCCGACTACCTCGTCGCCTCGGAGGACAAGGAACCAGCAGGGGGCTGGGACTACACATCCCTCCACAGCCTCGCGGTGGGCTCCGACGGCTCAGCCCTTTCGCCAGTCGAGCTGGGCAGGGCCTTCCTCGACAGCTTCGCCGAGGTGTCGTCCCACCGCGAGGTCAACACGCTGTCGCTCCTCGACCTCTCCGAGGTGTCGACGCTGCAGGCCGCGGTGGAGGCGTTCGCGGCAGCGCTCGACGAGAACGTCTCCGCCATCCGCGCGGACCTCCTCGCCTACGCGGGCCGGAAGAACTACAGGACGCCACATCCGGTCCATGTGAGGGCCCACCAGGTGGATGATCTCGGCGCGCTGGCCGACCACATGGGTGAGCGGCACCCGTCCGTGACGGCAGCGGCGGACGCCGTCACGGGTGCGCTTGGCGAGGTGCGGATCCAGCAGCACGTCGGGGCCAGGCGGGCACCGTCGTCGGGCATGTCGATCTACCTACCGACCTCGTTCCCCAACTTCAGGTACGCCGACGTCACCGGTGCCGACCGATGGGCTGACCTGCTGCGGTCGATCCACACCCACCAACCGTTGCCGGCAGCTCAACGCCCCCGAGCGGCGGACCCAGGAAGGGCGACCGGTCCGGAGACAGACATGACGTCGCCCTTCGGTTTCGGCGACGAGGACTCCGACGTCACGATCGCCTACAGCGAGGCCGACGTGACCCTCACCGGAAACCAGGTCCAGGTCATGGCGGAGATGGATCCAGCGGGCGTCGTCAACGTGGTTGAGGCAACGTTGGCGTACGGCGTCGTCGATCCTGCCGATGGCCGGCTGATCAAGCTGGCCGAGACACCGGCTGCCGTCGACCAGGACGGCACCGTGACAGCCACCGCAGACCTCGCAGTGCTGACGCTGACCGATGCGGCGGGCGTCGGGGCCCCGGCCTACTTCAGCATGACGGCCTCGGATGTGGCCGGTCTTCGCCACTTGGACGTTCCGGTTGACTACGAGCAACCGGGGATGGCGGAGCCAGATCCCGTGCACCTGGCGCTCCTGATGGACAGCGGTGGGGAGGTCACGCACCAGATCTACTTCCACCAGGACCTGGAAGCGGTGACGGTCGGTGAGCTGATTCCTGCTCCGAACGGCGTGGTTCGACCGATCCTGCAGGTGCGTGACCCCGACGGACCGCCCACCTGGTTGCCGTCCACCGATGTGGCGTTGGCAGCCGATCTCGCCGGGATGAGCTTCCAGCTGGAACCGATGGCGCCCGGCCAGGTCATCGCGGTGACCCTCCATGTCATCGACTACAGCGGCAACGCCCTCCTGGCATCGGCAACGGTCGAGAACTAGCCACACCGAACAGCTCGATGCGTTGCGGATCCCGACCGTGTCTCGGCCGCCGTCGCAGGGGTTGGTCGGCCCTCCGGGACAGGGCCGGCCCACCCCTCCCCGGACGGAATCGCCTCCGATCTCGCGTCGGCGCGGTGACGGTGGAGTCGATTCCTTCGCACAACCGCAGGTCAGCGGGCTGTGTCGTCACTTGACCGAGGCGATTCCATCCGACCGCTGAGGCGATTCCATCCGGTCAGTGGGGTGATTCCGTCGGGGACGCGGTTCGGCCGACGTACCGTTCCAGCCCCCAGCGCCACCGTCCCGGAGTGACCCGTGCCAGCCCTGACCCCGCGAAGCCTTACCCCACGGTCCCTGACCCGCCCAGACCTGCAGGACCGCCTCGACCGGATGGTCGCCGAGGGGGACATGCCCGGGGCGCAGCTGGCCGTCCTGGTCGACGGTGCGGTGACGACGGTCGCCAGCGGGGTGCTCAACATCACCACCGGGCAGCCGGCCACGACCGCGTCGCTGTTCCAGGTCGGCTCGATCGGCAAGCTGTGGACCGCCACCGCGGCGATGCAGCTGGTGCAGGAGGGGGTGCTCGACCTGGACGAGCCGATCCGTGCCCACCTGCCCGAGCTGTCGGTCGGCGACGAGGTCACCTCGGCGAACGTGACGATGCGCCATCTGCTGACCCACACCTCCGGGATCGAGGGCGACGTCTTCGACGACACGGGGAACAACGACGATGCCCTGGCCCGCTACGTCGAGCTGCTCGCCACGCTCCCGCCCGTCCATGCCCTCGGGGCGACCTGGTCGTACTGCAACGCCGGGTTCGGCATCGCCGGCCTGCTGATCGCCCGCCAGGCGGGGACCACGTTCGAGCAGGCGATCCGGGACCGGCTGGTCGTCCCCCTCGGCATCGAGCGGTTCGCGTGGAACGCCGACGAGGCCATCCTCTTGGGTGCGGCGGTCGGCCACGTCCCCGGCCCCGACGGCCAGCCGGTGGTGACCCCCACCTACAGCTTCCCGCGCAACGCCGCGCCCGCCGGCCTGGTCACGATCACGGCGGCCGACCTGCTGGCGTTCGCCGCCGCGCACCTCGACGACGGCGGTCCGTTGTTGTCCGCCGATCTCGCCGTGGCGATGCGGACCCCACAGGTCGACTGCCCGTCCCACCTCGCCGACCGGTGGGGCCTCGGCTTCATGATCCACGACTGGGACGGCACGACGGTGGTCGGTCACGGCGGCGCCACGATCGGGCAGTTCGCCGAGCTGTACATGGTCCCCGAGCACGACGTCGCCGTGGCCCTGCTCGTCAACGGGTCCCGCGGACGGTCCGACCACGCGCTGCTGTCCGGTGTCCTTGCTGACACCTGCGGCGCCGCGCTTCCGCCGATCCCCACACCGTCGGCGGGGACGGTCACCGACCCCGCCCGGTACATCGGTCGCTACTCGCGGCTGGGCGTCGACCTCGAGGTCGCCCTCGACGGCGATGACCTCGTCCTGACCCGCAAGGTCCACGGCGCCCTCGCCGACATCCCGGGTGAGGAGTCCATGACGATGCCGCTCCACCCCACCGGGGAGGTGGGACGGCTGTTGGCGCGTGTCCCCGGCCGGGCCGTCGTGCACGCCCCGGTGATCCTCCACGGCGTCGACGACGAACGTCCGGCCTACCTCCACATGGGCGGCCGAGCCCACGTGCGGTCCGATCAGCCGACCTAGTTCGCCCTGATGGGCCTGCCCGGCCGAGCTCGCAGGTCCAGCACTCCGTCGCGGATCACGGCCTCGCCGTTGACCAGCAGGTGCCGCACACCTTCGCTCGGCCGGGTGCCGTCGAGGTAGGTGGCCCGGTCCCGCAGCGCCGCCGGGTCGAACACGACGATGTCGGCGTCGGCGCCGGGTCGCAGCCGGCCCTTGTCGGCCATCGCCGGCACGGCCCGCTCCAGGGTCCGGGCGGGCAGCAGGGAACACCGGGCGAGGGCGTCGGACCACGACTCGCCGACCTCGTCGACCAGTAGCCGCAAGGACCGGGTGAAGGTGCCGGCGGTGCGGGGGTGCGTGGTCCAGCCGGGTGGGATCGGCCAGTCCAGCTGGGCATCGCCCTCCACCGTGGCCGGGGCGACGAGGGGCATCGCGTCGGACGCCACGATGGTCCTGGGGAACGACAGCGCACGTCGCAGGATCGCCCGGTGGGCCTCGACGGTGTCGTCGAGGAACTCCACCAGCACGTTCGCCCCCGGGTCGGTCGCCCGCAGCTCGACCAGTCGCTCGACGGTCGCGATGCGTTCGCCGCTGCCCACCATCACCAGCGACTGGGGTCGCAGGCCCCGCAGCCCGAGCTGGTCGGGTGCCAGGAACTGGGCGCTGATCGCGGTCGAGCCGGCCCCGTACGGGTAGGCCTCGACCGTCACCGTCCCGCCCTCCCCCGTCGCGTCCTCGATGAGCCCGAGCACCCGGTCGACGTGGAACGTCGAGGTCGAGGTGACGTGGCAGTAGTGCATGTGGGCGCCGGTCTCCGCTGCAGTCCGGACGATCTCCTCGGCCCCGTCGCGGGCGACGTCGGGCCGGACCTCGATCAGGTCGCGGGCGTGGGTCCACGTCGGGCGCCCGGCACCGGCCGCCAGGCGAGCGACCTCGGTGTACTCCCCCGGGTCGGTGCCCTGGGCGTACCCCATCAGGACGCCGACCCCCAGCGCACCGGCGGCGAGGTCCTCCTCCAGCAGCGCGCGAAGTCGCAGCCGTTGCGCGGCTGACGCCGGCCCCTGCCACGCGGGCAGTCCGAGACCGGCGAACGTCGCGCCGAGGCCGTTGCGTGGATGTCCGGCGAGGACCTCCATGCGGATCGCCGCCCACGAGGAGGAGTAGCCGTAGTTGAGCGGGCGACCTGCTGCGGCAGCCCACGCGTAGGCCAAGGCGACCGGCGACTCCCCGCTCTCCAGCTCCAACGACGTCGTCACCCCGTCGAAGGCCTGCAACCGGTGGCCGGGCACCGTCTGGGCGTGGCTGTGGAGGTCGACGAACCCGGCGGTGACGATGCACCCGGCCGCGTCGATCACCGTGGCCCCGTCGGTCCGTGCCGGCCCGACGGTGAGGACCCGTCCGTCGGTGACCGTGACGTCGGTGACCTCGTCCAGCCCGGACTCGGGGTCGATGACCCGTCCACCGCGGATGATCATGTCGCGCGTTCGCCGCGGGCGGCCTTCGTCACGATCGTGGCGATCCGTTTGTCGCGGGTGGCCTCCCGCACGGCGCTGATCACCCACCAGAGCATCTGCTTGCGGGCGCTCGGCGGGAAGGCGTCCCATGCCGCACGAGCCGCTGGTTCGGCGTCGAGGGCCCGGGCCAGCTCGTCGGGCTCGATCAGGTCCTCGACCGGGTCGAGGATCGTCCAGTACCCGTTGGCCTTCGCTGCCTCGACCGCGCGGCGTCCCGCCTCGGTCATCAACCCCGCCGCCTCCATGTCGGCCACCCGCTGACGGTTCAGGCGGGTCCAGGTGCTCTTCGGGCGACGGGGGGCGAGGAGCTGCAGACCGCGTTCCTCATCGAGGATGTTCATCGTCGAGTCGACCCAGCCGACGCAGATCGCCTCCTCGACCACCTCGGGGTACGGGCATCGTGGTCGACCGGTCGGCGTGCGCCACGAGCACAACCAGAGGCCCGGCGCCGTCCGGTGGTTGTGGAGCAACCACGCCCGGACCTGGGCGCGCGTCTCGGCGTGATAGACGGGGTAGTCGAAGTTCCACGTCGCCGGGTGGGACGACGACGAGGGAGGGACGGGCGTGGCGGGGTTCGACGCCTGCTCGTCCCTCTCCATCGGTGTTCCTGACGTCCCATCGCCGACGCCGGGGCGGACGCCGCGGCTGGCTATCCATACCACGGCGCCCGCAGGGGCGTCACCGTCTCGAGGAGCCGGTCAGGCGTGCGAGGGCCTCGTCGATGTCGGTCTCGGGCGCACGGTTGTACGGCAGCCGGGCGAGCAACATGCCCATCGCGCAGGCGTTGGACAACGCGGCGTAGGTCAGGCCGGCACCGACCGCACCCGCCAGGTACTTGGCCGGTGACCAGATCGTGCTGGCGGCCACCGAGGTCGCGACGATGCCGCCGGCGACGAGGCGGACCTGACGCTCCATGGTCCACTGGTCCGGGTCGCCCGAGACGTCCGTCTCGGCGCCCGCGGCGATCCAGGCGTTCATACCGCCATCGAGGACCTCGACATCGTCGAGGCCGGCAGCGGTCAGCTTGTCGTAGGCCTGCGTGGCCCGGCCACCGGACTGGCAGACCAGCACCAGGCGGCCACCCGCGTCGGTGACGATGCGACGCAGGTGGGCGTCGACCTGGTCCAGCGGCAGGTTGATCGCGCTGCGGATGTGACCCGAGGCGAACTCCCCGGGGGTCCGGACGTCCACGACGAGGTTGTCGGGGTTGTTCGCGAGCTGTGTGGCGAGGGTGGCCGCGCTGACGAGGCCACCTTCGGTCGCGTCGGGAGGGGTGGTGGACTTGAGGGATGACATGGGGACTGCTCCGTTGGTTGGGAAGGCGTAGTTCGTCGGGAAGGGGGGGTTCGTTGGGAAGGTGTGGACTGGCGGGTCTCAGGCGGCGACGGGCGTGCGGGCCAGCTCTCCTGCGCTTGCCCCGTCCAGCACCACGGTGCTGATCCCGCGGGCACCGAGGATCGACGCGGCGATGGAGGCTCGGCGGCCGGAGCCGCAGACCACCAGTACACGGCGAGCGCCCTCGATGTCGACCGGCAGGCCGTCGCTGAGCAGCTCGGGGAGGAACTTCTCGATCGCGCCAGGCATCGGCTCGGACCGGTGCTCGGAGGGCATGCGCACGTCCAGCACGGGTGTGGTGCCGTCGACCAGCGGACGGAAGGCGTCGAGCTCGCGCAGCTCGAAGGTCTCCAGCCGCGAGTCGGACAGGTCGGTGATCACGCCGCGGACGTCGTCGACGCCGACCTGCGCCAGCTGCGTGACGGCCTGCGCCGCGCGGTCGTCGTTGGCGCTGGCCACGAGGACGATCGGTGCACCGTGCGGGGCGAGCCAGGCGGCCCACGACCCGAAGTCGTCGGCGAACTCGATGGTCAGCGACCCGGGCAGGTAGCCGGCAGCCTGCTCCGCACGAGAACGGATGTCGATCACCGTGGTGTCGTCGGGCAGCAGCTCGAGCGCGGCGACCGAGAGCGAGGGGACGGGGCCGCGACGGATGTCGGGCACGCCGAGGGTGTTGGCCGGGCCCATGTGCTGGTAGAACGCGGGGATCGGCATCGGCTGGGCCAGCAGCAGGTCAGCCATCTCGTCAGCGGTGGCGGTCTGCAGGACCGGGTTGTCGGCCTTCTCCACCCCGATGGTGGAGGTGTAGGAACCCGTGCCGCTCACGGTGCAGAACGACCCCTCGCCGTGCGTCGGCAGCAGCTCGACGTCGTCGGGCAGCTCGGCCAGGCGGTTGACGGAACGCCACTGCAGCTTGCCGAGCGACCGCGCGCGGGCCGGGCCGAGCAGGTCCGGACGCCCGGCGGAACCGACCAGCAGGCTGCCGCCGCTGAACACGGCGACCGGCCGTCCCTCGATGATGACGGCGTAGCTCGTGTGTTCCGGCGTGTGGCCCGGCGTGTGGATGGGCCGCAGCGTCAGGCCGGGGCCCTCGATGTCCTCGAGGTGGTAGGCGGCACGGTGGTCATAGGCGGGTGCGGCCGCGGCCGGCAGGACGAGCTCGGCTCCGGTGAGACGAGCCGCCTCCACCCCGCCCGACACGTAGTCGTTGTGCAGGTGCGTCTCGAGCACGAAGCGGACGTCCACCCCCTGCGCGTCGGCCGCGTCGATGAAGCGGTCCACGTCGCGCTGGGGATCGACAAGGACGCCGATGCCCTCGTGGGTCAGCAGGTAGCTCTGGTCGCCCAGGCCCGGTGTACGGAATGACTCGATCTTCATGGTTGCTCCAAGGGGTCGTTCGATGCGGTTGAAAGGGGGAACGAAACTTGTACGGACAATATGCCCTGGGGGGTATTGGTCTCCACGCGGCCGTCAGGGCAAACGCGTCAGGGGCCGGCGAGGGTCGGCGGGGGTGATCGGATCGAGCTGCTGGGCTGCCTCGACCGCCGAGTGCACCTCCATGTGCGAACCGGCGATCAGCTCCGGGATGCGAGTCCTGGCAAGGACGTCACGGACCGGTCCCTTGGCGCACGCCAGGTGCACGGCGACGTCGGTGTCCCCGAGCTCCTCCAGCAGCTCCTCGAGGGTGTCTGCGGCCGAGGCGTCGATGTCGTTGACGCCGGACAGGTCGATGACGACGGCCGAAGGGGGATCGTGGCGCGTGACCGCACGGAGGCGGTCCTTCATGAACTCGGCGTTGAGGTAGCTCAGCGACACGTCGAAGCGGATGACCCGCACCCCGTCGGTGGTGCGTGCGTCATCGAACCGCGACAGGTTCCGGTAGGTGTGCGTGCCGGGAAGGCGTCCCAGTTCGGCGGTGTGCGGTCGCATGATCCGGCTGAACACCACGATCGCCGACCCCAGCGCCGCCACGGCGATCCCGAGCTCCACGCCGAGCACGAGGGTCGCCACGAAGGCGCCGGCCATGGTCGCGGCGTCGGTTCGCTTGACGTGCCAGATGTGGCGCATGGCCTCGTTGTCGAACAGTCCCGAGACGGCCAGGAGCACCACTGCGCCGAGCGTTGCCTGTGGGAGCTGGGTGAACAGGGGGGTCAGCGCCACCAGGACGAGCAGCATGATGGCCGCGGTCACGATGCCGGGAAGCTTGGTCCTGGCGCCTGCGCTGGCGTTGACCGCGGTACGGCTGAACCCGCCGGTCACCGGGTAGCCACCGACCAGGCCCGAGGCCAGGTTCGCGGCGCCGAGGCCGAGGAGCTCTCGGTTGGGGTCCAGGTCGTAGCGGTCGCGACGGGCGTACACCTTGGCGACCGCCACGGACTCCAGCACGCCCACGAGGGTGACCGCGAACGCCGCCGGCAGCAGCTCGGCCGCCAACGACCAGTCCGAGGGCAGGGTGAGGGGCGGAAGCCCCTCCGGGATGTCGCCCACCACACGGACGCCGCGGTCGGCGAGGTCGAACACGGCGCTGGCGACCGTGGTCACCACGACCGCCACGAGCGCGACGGGGATGCTGCGGTTGATGCGTCGCAGGGCCAGCATGCCGGCCAGGGCGCCGCCGCCGATGAGCAGCGTGGTCGGGTCGGCGTCGGGGAGGGTCGCCAGCACCGATGCGATGCTCGCGAACCAGCCCTCCGCACTCTCGGGTTGCGTGCCGAGGACGTGCTTGAGCTGGCTCGTGCCGATGATGAGGGCAGCGGCGCCGGTGAAGCCGACGAGCACGGGATGGGACAGGAGTCGGACCAGGAACCCCAGTCGCCCGATGCCCATCACGAGGTGGATCACCCCGACGAGGACGGCAAGCAGGGCGGCTGCCGCCAGGTAGCCGGCGGACCCCTCCTGGGCCACCGGCGCCAGGGCCGATGCCGTCAGCAGGGACACGATGGCGACCGGGCCCACGGCCAGCTGCCGCGAGGTCCCGATCAGCGCGTAGGCGACAAGCGGGACGGTCGACGCATAGAGCCCGACCTCGGGTGGCAGGCCGGCCAGCATCGCGTAGGCCATCGACTGGGGGACCAGCATGGCGGCCACGGTGAGGCCGGCCGTCAGGTCGGCGGCAAGGGTCTTGCGTGACAAGGACAACGGTGCTCCTGGAATGGGGCGAACTATTTGTCCGGACAACATACCCGTGGGGGTATGGGTTCGCTACTCCGCGACCGTCGCCTCGATGCCGCGCTGTTCGGCCTCGGCGTGCAGGACCTCGAAAGCGCGGTGGACAGGAACGTGAGGAGGCCGAGTGCTCCCCGCATCTCCAGGTCGAACCCACGACGGTCGATGCGGACCAGCGCGCGGCCGCCCGCCTCGCGGAGGTGCGCCATCTCCTCCTCGGGGACGAGGTGCTCGAGCGCGCCAACGACCTTGCGGACCAGCCACCGCAGCCCGGGCACCGGCACCCGGACGGCGCGGACGAGGTCGTCGGCGAACCCCTCGAGCACGTGGTCGCGGAGCATCTGGTACCGCTCGGCGAACTCCAGGGCGTTGACGCGGTCCCACGGGGTGTGGCGACGGCGCAGCAGGCCCCGAACGGTGATGCCGTCGGGGCCGACCACGACTGCCAGGCGGCCGCCGAGCAGGCGGAGGACGCGCCCGACACGTTCGTCGCCAAGGAAGCCGTCGGCGTCGGCCACCTCGGCCCACGCCAGCAGCAGCTCGGCGATGGAGACGGTGAAGGGAGCGGTGAGGGGGAGTGCGGGGGCCTGCTGCAGGCCCAGCAGGACGTCGGTCAGGCGATCGAGTCGGAGGCCCTGCGCGTCCTCGACGGCGTCGGCGTCGTCGAGTGCCTCCAGCTCGGCGTCGTGCACGAACGGCACCGCCAGCGCGACGTCCAGGGCGTCCGGCCCGTCCGGCCCGTCCAGCCCGTCCAGCCCGTCGAGCCCGTCCAGGGCGTCGAGCCCGTCCGGCCTGCCACGGACAGCAGCCAGCCGGGCCGCTGCCGCAGGAATCCAGCCTCGCTTCGGGCTGCCCTTGTCCTCGCGCATCGCACGTCCTGACGTCCGATTCCCCTGTGCCCGGGACGAGTGCCTCGGCCGGTCACCGTCATAGCACCATCCGGTGCTGGCGGCGAGGGCGGATGGGCGTCGTCCGGGCGCCGGCTCCGACGCGAACTGACCAGGACCGGTTCGTCGAACGGCCGCCGGCGCGGGCAGGGTTGGAGGATGACCTCGGCGTACCCCGTCGACCCACAGCCCGAGGCGTCCGTGCGGACCGTCCACCTGCTGCAGCGCCGGACCTCGCGCCACGGCAAGGACCTCGGCAAGACCACCGGGTGGGTGCATCGGGCCACCCTGAAGGCACGTGGTGTCACCATGCTCGGCGGGGTGCGCTACGACCGCATCGACGACGACGGGCTGCACGTCTCCCTGGGCAGGGACCACGGCGAACAGCGGGTCCTGCCGGTCGACCACGTCGTCATCTGCGCCGGACAGGAATCGGTCTCCGGGTTGTACGAGGAGCTCCAGGCGGCGGGGGTGGCCGCACATCTGATCGGCGGTGCCGAGCAGGCGCGGGAGGTCGATGCCAAGCGCGCCATCGAGCAGGGCGTCCGCGTCGCCGCAGCCCTCTAGCTGCTCAGGCGCGAAGGACCTTCTCCATGGACTTGCCCTTGGCCAGCTCGTCGACGAGCTTGTCGAGGTAGCGGATCTTCTGCATCAGCGGGTCCTCGACGTCCTCGACGCGGACACCGCAGACGACGCCGGTGATGGCCGATGCGTTCGCGTTCAGCTCGGCCTCGTCGAAGAAGGACTCGAAGGTTCGCTCGTCGGCAGGCACCTCCTACAGCCCGGCCTCGTCGTATCCGGTCAGCCACTCGATCACCTGATCGAGCTCGGCCTTCGTCCGCCCCTTGCGTTCCACCTTGTTCACGTAGTGGGGATAGACCGACGCGAAGCTCGTGGTGAAGATCCGGTGCACGTGTCCGATCCTAGACCGGTGGGGACGGGACGGTGGCCGTCGTTGTTCAGGCGAGCCGCTTGATCAGCCCGTTGACCTCGTCGGCGAGCAGGTCGCACACGCCGGGTGGCAGGTCGTGGCCCATGCCCCTGACCAGCCGGAAGTGGGCCCCGGGGACCGCGTCGGCGATCGACCGGCCGGCCCGGTGGTTGACGAGCGGGTCGTCGGCCCCGTGCACGACGAGCGTCGGCACCTCGACCCTGCGCAGCTCCGGGACGCGGCTGCCGTCGGCGGCGATGGCGTGCAGGTGTCGCACGAACCCGGCTGGGTTGAGGCCGCGGTCATAGGCGATGCCGATGGACCGGCGTAGGTGCTCGTGGTCGTGGTCGAAGCCGGGGCTGGCGATGGCACCCCGCATCTCGGCGATCGCGTCGACGTAGGCGTCGCGTTCGTGGGTCGGGACGGTCATGAAGAAGGTCTTGGCGGCACGGGGCTTGGCCGGCGGCACCAGCCTGGTTCCGCTGGAGGACATGACCGGGACGAGCGAGGCCAGCCGCTGCGGATGGTGGATCGCCATGCGCTGGGCGATCATCCCGCCCATGGACACCCCCACGACGTGGGCACGCGGGACGTCCAGGTGATCCAGCAGGCCGACGGCGTCGTCGGCCATGTCGCGCAGGGTGTACGGCGGCGGCGGGACCGGCAGGCCGAAGGTGCCGGCGAGCACCCGCAGCATCGGTGCAGTCGGTGCGTCGACCTTGGTCGACAGGCCCACGTCCCGGTTGTCGAACCAGATGACCCGATGGTCCTTGGACAGGTCGTCGATCAGGCGCTGCGGCCAGTACACCATCTGCGTACCGAGGCCCATGACGAGCAGTATGGCTTCTCCGCTGGTCGGGCCCGCTTCCTCGTAGTGCAGGCTGATCTGGCCGAGGTCGACGGTGGGCATCGTGGCTCCATGGTGGTGGACGGGCGGGCGGTGGCACGACGGTAGCCATCCGAGGGGCGTTCGACGTGCGACGGCAGGAGAAACGGCGGGAGGTGCCGAACTGCACCGCCATGCCGAACCAGAGCCGCCCCTCCCTGTCGACCATCAGCCTCCTCCTCGCGCTCGTCCTGCTCGTCGCCGGACTGGCGGTGCCCGCAGGAGCCGATCCGCATGACGACGACGGCAACCCCTGCACCGACGATGTCGACACCGCGTCGGTCCACTCCGTCGAGGTCGAGGGGGTACCGGCCACCGGTGTGGTGGCCTTCCCCGACACCGACCCGAGCGCGCTGGTGGTGTTCGCCCACGGGTACGGCCACACCTCTGCCTCGTGGGTCGACCATGCCCGCCGCACCGCCGACCAGCTCGGTGCGGCCGCGGTGGCGATGGACTACCGAGGCACCGAGGACGTCGACGGCACCGTTCGCGGTTGGTGGGTGGCCGAGGGCGCGGCCGACCTGATCGCCGCGGCCCGTGACCTGGAGGCCCGCTGCGGTGGCTTCGACACCATCGTGCTGTTCGGCGTGTCGATGGGCGGCAACGCCAGCGGCCTCGCGGTCGCGGCCCAGCCGACCCGGAACGACGGTTCCACCCCGCTGTTCGACTGGTGGTTCAACCTCGAGGGGGCCACCAACGTGATCGAGACCTACCAGGGTGCCCGGGTGCTGGCACCCGCCAACACCTTCGCCGCCAACGCCCGAGCCGACATCGAAGCCGAGATGGGCGGCACCTTCGAGGAGGTGCCCGAGGTCTACGCCGAGCACGCGGTGGTCAACCGGGTCGACGACATCGCCGCCTCCGGGGTGAAGGGGGTCTACATGGCCCACGCCGCAGAGGACGGGCTCGTCCCGATCAACCAGTCCATCGAGCTGGACGCCCTGCTGACCGAGGCCGGCGTCCCCAGCATCCTCGACGTGTTCACCACCCGCGACGGTGGTGAGGGCGGGACCACCCTCAGCGGGTACTCCGGCCAGGACGTCTCACCTCTCGCCGGTCATGCCACGGAGACCTCCACGACCCATGTGGTCATGCGCGCAGGCCTCGACCGCCTCGCCGAGCTGCTGGAGGAGGACGCACCGTTGTGCCAGGGTCGCCGGCTCCACGCTGGTCCCGTCACCGCACGGCTGGGCTGCTGATGCACGCGCGGCTCGCGTAGGATCCGCTCCTGACGGAGCGGAGGAGCCATGCCCTACGACATCGCGCTGGTGGCGGCGGCGCTGACTTGCAGCCTCGTCTCCGGCCTGCTCCTGGGGTTCGCGATCGTGGCGATGCCGGGGGTCGGCACCCTCGACGACCGGGGGTTCGTGCGGGCGTTCCAGGTCATGGACCGGGTCATCCAGGACCGCCAGCCGGTCTTCATGCTGCTGTGGGCCGGTTCCGTCGTGGCAGTCCTGGCTGCGCTCGGCCTCGGGTGGAGGCAGGAAGCCGGTTCCGGACGCCTGCTGCTCGTCGGGGCGACCGTGCTGTGGATCGGCGGCCTCCAGGTGCCGACGGCGACGATCAACATCCCGCTGAACAACGCCCTGCAGGCGGTGGATGTGGCGGCCGTGGACGACCAGTCGATCAGCCGTGCCCGCGATGCGTTCGAGCGACGATGGAACAGGTGGAACCGCGTCCGCAGCGCGGCCGGGGTCCTGGCCTCGACGGGGTTCGTGCTGCTGCTCCTCGCCCGCTGAGGCCTGGCTCAAGCCGGCGAAGCCGCCACAGGGTCACGCCGAGGGCCAGGAAGAAGAGGGTGGTAGCCAGGCCAACCGGTCGCAGGAGCACGTTGATCGTCGTGTCCGTCGCGCCCACGTTGACCAGGGCGACCCCGGTGACGGTCCCGCCCACACCGAGGAACAGCGCCGTCCACCCGACCCAAGCGGGCAGGCCTCGGTCCATCCGGACCGCGCTCCCGAGCAGGAGCATCGCAAGGCCGAGCAAGGCGAGGGTGCCCATGGCCGCGAGTCCGGTGTCGACCGCGTCGACGGCGATGACGGCGGGTTCGATCCCGGCAGCACCACGACCCGCGAGGCTGGACATCGCGTACCCATCCAGTCCCCCGAACACCGCGAAGAGGAGGGTTCCACCGGCGAGCGCGGCGATTCCGGCCACGCGTCCGACGGCCTGCGCCGCGCCGATGCGGAACGTCGCGACGAGCGTGACGACTCCGGCCGCGATCACGAGGAACCCGACGGCGAGCATCAGGTGGACGGGTACCCATGCGCTGGCACCCGCGATGATCAGCCGGGATGTCGCCGAGGGATCGGCGTCGACGGGATGCAGCGCGTTCCCCGCGGCCAGGAGGAAGGCGCCGAGGATCAGCAGCGTGCCGGCCACCCGCCGGTGAGCGATGGCGAACCCGGGCGAGTGACCGATGTCCGCGGTTCCGACCGGGACTGATGTGCTCGTGCTCATGACGTCATCCTCCTGGCGTGGGATGGGTCACCCCGGAGGGGCGGCCCGGTTGGTCATCGCGAACCAATGGGTAGAGCTCGGCCGCGATGTCGATCTGCTGGCGCTCCTCGGTGATGGCTGCCGCCAACCGTCCAGCAGCGGTGGTGAACCGCGGATCACCGAGGACGCGCTGCACCGCGCGCCGTATCCGCGACGTCCGCGCCTTCGGACCGATGCGGACCCCCGCGCCGTGGTGCACCACCCGGGCGGCGGTGTCGTTCTGGTCGCGCCCCATCGGGATGCAGACCAGCGGGACGCCAGCGCCAAGCGCCTTGAGGGTGGTGCCGTGGCCACAGTGCGTGACGACCAGGTCGGCCCGCTCGAGCAGGGGCCCGTGCGGAGCCGACGGGACGACGACCACGTTGGTGGAGCCCTGGACGTCGGCGGGGTCGAGCATCTGGCCCAGCGTGACCACCGCCCTGACCTGCAGGGTGGAGAGGGCCTCCACCACCCGCCGCAGCACGGGCGCCTGGTCCTGGAAGGTCGAGCTGAACGCGACCAGCACGAAGGGTCCTTCCTGGTCCTCCGTCCAGGACAGTGCCGCCTCCTCCGCCCAGGATGGGTCGTCGGTGATCGGGCCGAGGTACCGCACGTGGTCGGGCACCACGTCCGAGGCGAAGTCGAAGGTGGGTGAGCTCAGCACGAATATGCGGTCGGTCTGCAGCACCTGGTCGTAGAAGGAAGCGAGCGGTGCAAGGCCGTGCTGGCGCCGAGCGGCGTCGAGGGCGGGGATGCCGGGGGCGAACATCCGGTCAGCGAGCCGTAGCATCGCGGCGTCCCTGAGCCTGCCGAACCTCGTCGTCGCCTTCGGGAAGCCCGGTCCGATGGCCGGCCCGCCGGGCGTGGGGATCGACCAGATGTTGGGCACCACCGGAGCGACCGGCACACCCTGCCCCTGCGCCCCGATGACCGCACCGAACAGCATGAAGTCCACCAGCACGGCGTCGGCGTCGATGGCTCGAAGAGTCTCGGCCGTGTCGGCTGCGTAGTCCGATGCGGGACCCGCGACGAAGGTGTCGCGGATCCTGGCGAGCATCGCCAGCGGGCTGGTGACCTCCCAGTCCCGCAGCAGGTCCTCGGCTGGGTCGAGGGTGGTGCGATGAGGGGCTCGTCGCCACGGGTGGAACACGCACCCGGCAGCCAGCGCATCGTCCTCCACCGTCGGGTCCGCAAGCACATGGACGTCGTGACCGCGCGCAAGCAGGAGGCGGGCAAGCCCGAGCTCGGGAGGCAGCGTGCCGCCCCCTTCCCACATCGCCAGCAGGAACCGGCGGCTGGTGTCGGGGATGTCCATGTCAGGCGCCTTCCTTCCGAGCCTCCGCGAGGACCCCGTCGACCATCGTTCGCATGACCTGCTCCGTCCGTTCCACCGAGTACGCGAAGTCGCGACGGAGCAGCTTCCACACCGTGACGTCAAGGGCCACGTACAGGGCGTCCACGATCCGCTCTCGGGCGTCTGCTCGGTCCGGGAGGTGTGGTGCGAAGACGGTCTCGACCCAGGCCCGATGCGCACGGCGACCCTGACCCAGCATGTGCTGCACGACCGCTATGCGGTCCTCGACCTCGAGCGCCCGGATGTTGGCGTCGCCCATCTCCTCGTTTCGCTCCACGATGCGACGCACTGCTGCCGCGACGTCACCCACCGGCACGGCCCGCTCGGCGTCCTCGCGGGGTGCCCGCCACGCCGTGACCGCCGTCACCAGGTCGTCCTTGGTGCCGAAGTGGCGGTGCACGGTCTGGCGGGACACCTCGGCTCGGGCGGCGACGGCGTCCATGGACACCTCGTCGTAGGGATGCTCCAGCCACAGCTCGTAGGTCGCTTCGAGGATCCGTTCACGTGTCCGCTCCGTCGCCTTGGCCCGGGCCGTCATCCGGTACGGGCGTGAGCCTCCGTCGCCCTCGCGGTCCGACGGGGGCGTAGCCGCACAATTCATGTTACGAACTGTCACATGAAATGGGTGCATCCGTCAAGGACGAATCAGCAACCGGTCGGCGGACTTCAGGACCCGTCGGGGTCGATGACCTTGTCGACCTGTTCGCCGAGCCAGTCGAACAGGCTGGTTTGCAGCTGGGCGGTTGCCACGACGTAGAGGACGTAGACGACGATGGCGATCACCGCGGCACGTCGGGCCCAGCGGAGGAACCGACGGCCGTAGTCCTGGATCATCGGTTCGAGCTGGGTCCGCAGGCTGCCGGCTTGTTCGGCCAGCCGGCTCGTCGCCCGGTCCAGCTCACGGCGCGTCGCCCGGCGGACCTCGGCGACGATCGCCGACGTGTCCTCCCGGCTGAGGCCCGATGCGGCACGACCGGCCGCACTCGCCGCCGACGTGATGTCGACCTCCCGCCCGGGAGCCGGTGCGGCAGCGGCTGTCGACCACGAACGCTTGGCGGCGGGGTCCTCGCCGGGCTCGAGCAGGTCCGCTGGACGGGGGCCGACCCGACGATGGTCCGACCAGTCCGAGCCGTCCCACCAGCGCAACCGTGTCCGCTGGCCGGGGTCGGGGTACCAGCCGGCGACGGGAGCGTCCGCCCGGTTCATGGGGCTCACCACCGGTCGCGGGTGTCCGGCGGCGCCGCGAGGTCGTGGACCCGTTCGCTCGGGTCGGGAATGGGCAGGCCGTCGCGAGGCCGCACCTCGTCGGTGTCCCCGTCCTGCACGACCTCCGTCATGGCCTTGAGCGTGCCGAGCAGACCACCGAACTCCGCCGGGATGACCAGCTTGGTCGCCCGCCCGTCGCCGATCTTCTCCAGCGCGGCCAGGTACTCCACCGTCAGGACCGCCTGGTCCGCCGCGGCCTCTCGGATACCGAGCAGGCGGGCCTTCGCCCCCTCCCCCGCGCCCTCGCCGGTCCGCTGCAGCCGCAGCTTGTCGGCTTCTGCACGCAGCTCGATGGCGTGCGCCTCACCCTCGGAGTCCAGGATGGCGGCCTGCTTGCGACCCTCCGCCGCCAGGATGGACGCCTCCTTCTCACCGTTTGCGCGGGCGATGGCGGCTTCGCGGTAGCCGTTGGCCTCGGTGACCGTGGCCCGCCGGTCCCGCTCGGCCCGCATCTGGGCGTGCATGGCATCCACGACCTCAGCTGGTGGGTCGATCCGCTGGATCTCGACGCGCACCACGCGGACACCCCACTTGTCGGTGGCCTCGTCGAGGACCTCCCGCAGCCGCGTGTTGATCTCGTCGCGTGAGGTCAGCGCCTTGTCCAGCTCGAGGTCGCCGATGAGGTTGCGCAGGTTGGTCTGGGCGAGCTTGGTGATGGCGGTCAGGAAGTCCGCGACGTTGTAGACCAGGCGCTGGGGGTCGGTGGCCTCGTAGTAGACGACCGCGTCGACGCTGACGACGACGTTGTCCTCGGTGATGACCTCCTGCGGCGGCACGTCGACGACCTGCTCGCGCATGTCGATCAGCTGGAGGGTGTCGACCGCCGGGATGATCAGGTTGAACCCGGGGCTGCGGGTGTCCTTGTACCGGCCGAGCCGCTCGACGAGACCGCGCTGGTACGGCCGCACGATCCGCACGGCGCGGACGAGGACGAGCACCATCACGATGACGATGATGGCGATGACGATCTGGGGCACGGTCAACCTCCGGGGTCGGGCTCTGCGACGTCGTGGGGGGTGTGGACGGGGTCCGGTTGGGCGGACCTGACAACGAGGTGGATGCCCTCGACCGCGACGACGGTCACCGTGTGGCCCTCGGGGAGGGAGGTGTCGGCTGTTGCGGTGGCAGGCCAGGTCTCGGCGCCGAGACGAACCGTACCGGAACGGTCTCCGGGGGCGACGGGCGTCACCACGGTTCCGGTCCGGCCGAGCAGCCGGTTGCCGCCCACCCCCGGCGCGAGGTTGTCCTCGGCCACGAGGGCTCGCCAGCGCAACAGCAGCCCGGCGAGCCCGACGGCCATCAGGACGACCACCACGGCCTGCGCCCGCCACTGGAGCCCCACGGCGACGGCGACGAGGCCGAACACCCCGCCGACGGCGACTGCGGTCGGCAGCGGCCGCTCCATCGGCGATTGCCTGGTGCGCAGGGCGACCGCTGCGGCGGCGAGGGTGATCCCCGCCCAGAGCAGCGCGGCTGTGGTCATCGGACGGTCATCGTCCAACGGCCGGCCATCCGGCACAACCCCCCGAGCAGTGGACCACACATGAGTAGTTCATCGGGCCGGTTGAGCATTGTCGCTTCGGCGGGGGCGGGCAGGGTCCTGTGGGTGCCCCGCGACGGGCACAGCAGTCCCACTTTCCCCATACGGAGGCCCCGTGTCGAAGCCCGCCCTGTCAGCTGCCGTCCTGCTCGTCCTCGTGATGCTTGCCACCGCCTGTGGAGGTGACGCAGCCGAGGGGGACAGCGCCGCGGACGCCACCGTGATCAGCGTCGAGACCGAGGCCACCGAACAGCTGCCGACCGCCGACCCCAGCGACGACCCGGTTGCCACGGCAGAGGCAACGGCCGCCGAACCCACTGAGGCACCCACCACCGAGACCCCTGCCACCGAGGCCGCCGCGAACGAGGCCGCCGCGACCGACGGCACGCCGCAGGACCCACAGCCCGGTGTCCACAGCGCCGGGAGCCTCACCATCACCGCGCAGCGTTGCACCATCGACGGCGCCGAGTTCGTCGGCGACTCCTCCTCCCGGGTCATGCCGGGGATCGCGGTCCTCGACCCGCACGTCTACCTGAGCAACGCCGACGGACAGACCCTGCGGTTCGTGGCCGACACGACCGCCGGCTGTGCCCTCACCATCGACCCGACCTGGGGCGACGCCGGCACCTACACCCCGGCGTCGGCGCAGGACGCCCTCAACATCGCACAGGCCACCGGTCGCCTCGTCATGAGCGGCTCGGTCTTCGAGTCCGAGGTCGTCGACACCACCACCGGCGCCTCCTATGTGTGCGATGCCAGCGGCAAGGTGGAGATCACTCCGGACGGCAGCCTCGGCGTCGCCTACTTCCCCGGCAGCGCGATCCGTCAGGTCAACTTCACCGACACCGGCTGCACCGTCGACGACCCGGCACCGCAGGCCGCCTCGCTCGCCTACGAGCACCAGACGATC
Organism: Euzebya pacifica; assembly: GCF_003344865.1. Lineage (GTDB taxonomy): Bacteria > Actinomycetota > Nitriliruptoria > Euzebyales > Euzebyaceae > Euzebya > Euzebya pacifica. The sequence continues at coordinate 5,641,462 of NZ_CP031165.1, read as the reverse complement.
CTGTCCGGCCAGTTCGCGCCGGGTGGGCAGTTCGTCACCGGCGGGGTCCTGCCGGGCAACCTCGCCCAGGTCATCGCCTACACCGAGGACGGCGCGGAGGTCTGGCGACAGGGCGAGTCGGACCCCGACAGCTTCGGTGAACAGCGCTACGGCTGGGTCCACGCCGTGTCGTTGTGCGGGGCCACGCCGGCGGTCTGCACCCTCGACACGAACTTCCGGCGACTCCAGGTCCTGGATCCAGCTGGGACCTGGGTCACCTCGGCGGACCTCAACGAGCTGCTCGACATCGAGTCGGCCTGGTGGGAGGACATGGAGTTCGACGCCGCCGGCCGCATCTGGATGCCGGTCGGTGCCGGACGCGACGAGGGTGACCTCGCCGACGGCTTCCTCTTCCTGCTGACCCTGGACGGGATCTGAGCAGCGGCCAGGCCCTCACTTCTGGTGCGATGAGAATCAGCTCGTCCGCCCAGTGTGCGTCCCGGTTCGGTGGTCGATCCCCCGGTCGATACCCCAGACGACGACGCCGAGGGTCATCAGCGCCGCGGCACGCAACCACGTCGCCCCCTCGTGCTGGGTCACGAGCGCGACGCAGACGACCGCACCGAGTGCGGGTGCACCCGACGGCGCCCGGAAGTGGTCGTGACCGACCTCGTCGCCGCGCAGCACCAGCACCGAGACGTTGACGAACGCGAAGACGACGAGCAGCAGCAGGACCGTCGTGTCGGCGAGGTCCCCCAGATCGCCCGTCGCGGCCAGGACCAGCGCCAGGGCCGTGGTGAACGTGATGGCCACGACCGGCGTCCGGCGTCCCGGCAGGACTCGACCCAGTGCGGACGGCACGATCCCCTCCTGCGCCATCCCGTAGACCAGCCGAGAGGCCATCATCAGGTTGAGCAGGGCGCCGTTGGCGAGCGCGAACAACGCGATGCCGCTGAACAGCGTCTCCGGGACACCACCGGGACCGCGGCGGATGACCTCCAGCAACGGGGCGTCGCTCGTGGCCAGGTCCTGGGTCGGGACGACGGCGGACGCCACGACGGTCACCCCCAGGTACGCCACCGCCGCCACCCCCATGGCACCGAACAGTGCCCGTGGGAACGCCCGGGAGGGATCCCGGACCTCCTCCGCCATGTTCACGGAGTCCTCGAAGCCGATCAACGTGTAGAACGCCAGGGCCGAGCCGGCCAGGACCAGGAGCAACGGTGGGCCGTCTCCCCCGAGGTCGAGGTTTCGCGACAGGTCCGCGCTGCCCTCACCGATGGCCATGGCCCCCACCGTCAGGATGATCAGCACGCCGATGACCTCGATGACGGTGAAGGCCGCGTTGACGCGGACGGATTCCTTGACCCCCCAGAGGTTGACTGCGGCCAGCGCGACGAGCAGGGCGAGCGCGCCGAGCTGCACCGGGGTGTCGACGAACGTGACCAGGTAGTCCCCCGCGAACGCCCGTGCCAGGGCCGCTGCCGACGTGATCCCCGAACACATCACCGCGAACGCCACCAGGAAGGTGAGGAACGGGCGACCGAACGCCGTGTTGACGTAGAGCGCGGCACCAGCGGCCCGCGGGTACTTGGTCACCAGCTCGACGTAGGCGGCCGCGGTCAGCGACGCCAGCACGAACGCGACGAGGAACGGCACCCAGATCGCCCCGCCCACCACACCCCCGACCTCACCGACCAGGGCGTAGATGCCACCGCCGAGCATGTCGCCGAGGACGAAGAAGAACAGCAGCCCGGGTCCGATGGTTCGCCGGAGCCCGCCGGTCGGCTCGTCGTGTCCGGCAGCACCGCTGGCCGGTTCGGTTCCTCTCACGCGGTCCATCCAACCACCCGGCGAGTGTCCGCCGGTCGCCCCGTGCGGCCCGGGTCGCTCGTGGTCGGGGCGTTGCATCGCCTCGGTCGACGCATGCCATCGTCGACGTCCGGGCAGGTTGGCCACAGACCGCCCCCTGCCGTACGAGAACCGCCGGTGGCGAGGAGGAATCGCCACTTCACGACCCGCGTTCCATCATCCAACGCCCCAGCCATCAACCGAGGAGCCGTCATGTCCGACCCCACCGCCACCCAGCCCGTGACCGTCTACTGGCGACCGGGATGTGGGTTCTGCGCCGGGTTGCTCCGCGGGTTGGAGAAGACGGGGCTGGCCCACGAACGGGTCAACATCTGGGAGGACGAAGCGGCCGCTGCCCACGTCCGGAGCGTCGCCAACGGCAACGAGACGGTCCCGACCGTGACCGTCGGCGACACGTCGATGGTGAACCCGTCGGTCGACCAGGTCATGGCCACCGTCGCCGAGCAGCATCCCGAGCACCTGCCCGAGGGCTGGACCCCGCCCGAACCCGGCCGCATGGCCCGCACGGTCAACAAGCTTCTGGGCGGATAGACCGAGGTCCGTCCCTGGCTCGAGGCCACCCGTCCACCTGTGGGTCAGCGACGTTCGATCGAGACGACCGCTCCTCCATCAGTCACCACGTCGACGAGGTCGCCCTCCGCAACGCCATCGAGCAGGTCGGTGTCCAGCTGCAACGCTTGGGACGGTTGCGCCGCGACCAGTCGCCCGCGCTCGGGTCGGTCCTCGGTGGCCGGGGCGATGCCGGCCGGCGACACCCAGAAGACCTGCCGGACCACGATGGCTTCGCGCGCTGGTTCGACCTGCAGCAGCTGCACCGGTCCGCTGGGCACATCGTCGAACAGATGCCGGGCGGTCCCCGGCGGGGATGCCGCATCGACCACTTGGCCCTCCGCCAGTTCTACCAGGAGGTCCCCCTCGAGGTGCGGGCCATCGGGCACATCGGCCTCGTCGGTGCGGTACCAGCCGTCCACATCATCCGGTCCGAGGCGTTGCCAGTCCGTCAGGTCGTGCTGGACCCATGTCGGGTCGGCACGAAAGTCCTCCCTGAACGCGCCGTCATCGTTCGCCTCCCGGGCAACCGCTGCGTCCGGCTCGCAGAACGTGCCGTCCGTGGGGCCGGCCAGCAGCGGGAAGTCCACGTCGACGAACGCCGACCGCGGAGGCGGTGCCAGCCGACCCGTGACGACAACCTCATCGCCGTCGACGATGGCGTCGTAGGACGTCAGGCCATGCGGTGCGGGACCCCCCCGGTACTCCCCGGTGACCGTGAACCGGCTGCCGCCGATGGAGTCGATGAAGCCCGGCATCGACCCACACCACCCGACCAGCCCCGACACCCGATGGGGTGACCGCGCGTCCAGCACCACCACCCCTTGACGGGTGCCGAGCACCCAGACCGGCCGACCGTCGGCCAGCTGCGTCGGAAGGACATCGCCCACCCGGGGTCGGGGGAGGCGCTGGTCGTCGATCGATGCGGCTCCCGGTATCCCGAGGTCGTCGCCGTCGAGGGGAACGGGGATCAGGTCGATCGTGACGTCGGCCACGTCCACCACCCCGGACGGGTCGGTCGTGGTCAGGTCGAGGACCACCTGGACCGGGACGTCGGTGGGTTCTTCCAGAAGCGCCCCGGTCCGTCGGTCGATGCTCGTCACTCGCAGCATCACGAGGCGCGGCTCGTCCGCCGGTAGCTCAGTCAGACCGCCACCGTTCTCGGCGAGCAGCTCCACGGTCAGCCCGTCGGCACGGGGTCGGGCGGACACGTGAACGGCCGCCGCGCTGGTGAGCACCACACCGGCACTGCCGCCGAACAAGAGGTTGACCTCGTCGAGCGCCCGGCTGGTCACCGGGGCAGCCGACACCTCGACCCCGTGGTCGGCATCCACTCGAGTCGCGACGTCGATCTCGCGGTCGTACACCGTGGTGTTCCCCGGCTCGGTCAGGACCTGACAGGCCGCCAACGCGAGCATCATGACGACGAACAACCACCCTCGGTGGCGGCTGTGTCGGTCAACGAACGCTCGTGTCGGTCCTCCCACGGCCGTGAGTGTCGCACGATGGGTACCGTCGGTTCCGGAGCAGGACGCATCGCATCGCGGCGGTCCTCGGCGGGCTACCGTTCGACCGGTCCCTCGAGCCAAGGACCACCCATGCGTGACATCCCCTCCCCTGTCCTGGTCACCGGCGCGTCGACCGGCATCGGCCGTGCGACGGTCCGCGCGCTCGTCGGTCGTGGGGTCGACACCGTCGCCTCGGTCCGCGGCGACGCGGATGCGCAGGGGCTGCTCGACGAGCTCGGCGAGCAGCACCTCACCGTGCTGCAGTTCGACATCACCGAGTCCGATGCGGTCACCGAACGGATCAGCTCCCTGGACGCGCTTGGCGCGATCGTCAACAACGCCGGCACCGCCGTGCCCGGGCCGCTGGAGTACCTCGACCCGGCGGACCTCCGCTGGCAGCTCGAGGTCAACACTGTTGGCCATGTCGTTGCCACCCAGGCGGCGCTCCCGCTGCTGCGCGAGCACGGCGAGGGGGCCCGGATCGTCAACATCGGGTCGATGGCCGGCCGGGTGTCGGGGCGGATGGTCGGGGCCTACTCGATGTCGAAGTTCGCCATGGCCGCGTTCTCCGATGCGCTCGGACAGGAGCTCGAGCCGTTCGGGATCGGCGTGGCCCTCATCGAGCCGGGTGCGATCGACACCGAGATCTGGGAGACCAGCACCGCTCGCAGCCGGGACATGCTGGCCGCGATGCCCGAGGAGGTGCACGAGCGGTACGGCGAGATGGTGGAGGACACTCTGAAGGTGGGTGCGCGGTCGGCTCGTCTGGCCATCTCGCCCGAGCGCGTGGTCAAGGTCATCATCGACGTGCTGACCGCACGGCACCTGCGCCCCCGGAACCTGGTCGGCATCGACGCCAAGGCCGCAGGGCTGGTCGCCCGCCTGCCCACCGAGCTGCGGACCCCGATCCTCAAGCAGGTCCTCTGACCATCAGGTGCCGACGAGCAGCCCCGTCGCGGTGTCGTGGTTCGCAGCGGCGACGAACCTGATCAGCCCCTCGGTGTCGGGCAGCAGCTCCAGCCGCTGGCCATCCGGATCGAGGACGATGCCGCCTGCGGCGACGAGGACGGCCAGCGCCCCGGCGACGTCGTGGACGTGAGTGCCGTCCCGGTCGAGGTCGTGCCAGGCCCCGGCCGACCCGTCGGCTACCAGGCAGAGGTCGACGGCGGTGCAGCCCGTGATGCGCAGCCGGCGGAACCCGTCGGGAACCGTGGCGGTCCCACCCGGCGGCGGGGTCGGGACCATCAACGTCGAACCCGGTGACGTGGTGACCGGTCGGCCGTCGCGGAAGGCACCCACGTCGACCGTCCCCCACCACCGGCGACCCGACGAGAGGTCCATCACGTAGCCGGCCACCGGACGCCCACCGGCCACGAGCCCGGCGGAGAACGCCCATGGGGGCACCCCCGCGCGGTAGTTGCCGGTGCCGTCGATGGGGTCCACGACCAGCCACGGGCCGGAGGGATCCTCTACCCCGATGTCGGTCCGTTCCTCGCTGAGCATGGGTACGCCGAGGGACGCGAGGATGCGCTGGGACTCGCGGTCCGCGGCCGCGTCGGCCTCGGCAGAGGGGCTGCCGTCGTCCTTCGTCGTCGCCGCACCCACACCAGCGGTTCGATTGGCTGCCAGCAGTGCGGCGTTGGCGGCCCTCGCGGCCAGGGCGAGGAACCGGTCGGAGATGGTGCCCCGCACCTCGGGCAGCTCGTGGGCGGTCCCGTCGGGATGCACCAGGGCGGCGGCCCCCATGTGGCGCGCATGCCACCCTGCCTCGACGAGCAGGCCGTCGTGGTCGGCGCCGAGCAGGCGGTGGACACGCAGGGAACCCGGGCCGATCGGCCCCTCCGTGACGACGGCCAGGCCATCCGGTCGGGCGCCGTCCGCGTGGGTCACCACCACGCGGGCCGAGGGATGGCCCATCGCCCACACCACGCCGTCACCCGCGTCGGCGAGCCAGTGGTCCTGGAGGAGGGTCTCGATGGCGGGCAGGTCGAGCGCCGTCGCCAACCGCGTGTGTCGACCGTCGGTCATCGGACGTGACGCGATGGGGGAACGACTCGACCGGTGAGCATGCGGCGCACTCTACGACCGCATCCGACTGACCACGATGGAAGAGGCCCTGCCGGAGCGCGGCCCGGGCGGTGGCGGTCCTCGAGGGTGGGTCGGTGGACCGTCGGTTCGCCGGCCGTTGGGGTCGAATCGACCAGCACAGCGAATACTCGGGGAGGGCTCGTGAAGGGATCGAAGACGACACGTGGGAGGGGACTCGTCGTCCTGCTGGGCCTCTGGGCAGCCGCGCTGACCGCAACGGCGGTCTTATCGACGCTGTCCGTGTCACGGGTGATCGTTGCGCTGGTCGCCAGCGGCTTGGTCGCCCACGCCGTCACCGAGGCGCCACCGGGTCGCAACGAACGGCCAGCCCGGGGATGGCCGCAGGACGAGAGCGCCGCCGGCGGCTGAGCCGGGCCCCTGTCAGCGGCGGAGGGTTCGACGGATCACGCGGGTCAGGTTGTGACGGATCAGCCGTGTGTCGACGGAGAACAGGATCGGCAGGGTCGTGCCGTCCCGCCAACCGGGGTTGAGTCGTTCGTAGCGTTCGGCCAGTCGCCGGGCCTCCTCCGAGCGTGGCAGGGAGTCGGAGTCGGCGACGTTGGCTCCGCTGACCAACCCCTGGGACGGGTCGAAGGTGTTGGGATAGAAGGCGGTGCCGAACGCCACCAGCGCCTTCTTGGCCCACCGCGGTGCGGCATCCTCTCGTAGCGACCAGGTCCGACCGGCCGTGCGGGTCAGCGAGACGTAGCTCTGCGGGAACGCGGTGGTGACGAAGTGGAGGCTGCGGAACCCGAACCGTCGCAGGGCCACCGGAACCAGCTTCCAGGGGACGAGGATCGTCTTGGGGTGTCCGCGGTACGCCGACCGGAAGTAGAAGAACTTCGAGAACATCAGCAGCATGCGCCGGTCGTCGACGTTCACCGGCAGCATCGCGATGGTGAAGAACCCCTGGGCAGTGTCCTCGGGGTCGGTGAACACGAACACGAATCGGTCGGGACCCACCACCGCCGTTTGGAACTCCTCCCAGTCCTGTTCCTCGGACCGCGTGAGCGTCAGCATCTCCAGCCGCAGTCGCCACAGCTCGCGCAGCCGTTCCTCGCTGACGTCGTTGCTCGGGATCATCGCGGCGCGAAGGGGGAGGCTCATGGCCGGGCAGGGTAGGTGCTGGCCGGCCTCAGCACTTCTTCAGGATGCGCGACAGCGTGGGGAACGTGCGAGAGGTCAGCTCCTTGCCGAAGGTCTTCTGCAGCCAGGCCATGACCGACGGCGTGCCCTTGCCGATGGATGTGTCGTTGACGGTGAACAGCTCAGTTGGTGTGGCGTGGACCACCCGGAGGCCGTGTGGCTCGACCTCGTGGGGAATCGTGAAGTCGAGCCTCGGCGGCACGTCGAAGAACGTGACCAGCTGGTAGGCAGCGGGGCCGTGCTCCTGGTCGCCGTAGGGCCGCAGGTCGACGAGGGACTGCAGCTCGTCCGGGGTGCGCACGAAGGTCCTGGACGTGAACCCGAGCCGTCCGGTCCACGTGCGCTCCAGCCGGCGGCTGACCTCGTGGGGCTCGTCGGTGTCGGCATCGAAGACGAGGTTTCCGCTGGACTGGATCGAGGCGACCCGTGTGAACCCGGCTGCTTCGCAGGCGCCTCGCAAGTCCGCGCTCTTCTGGTTCGGGTGCATCGGGGCGATGCCCCGCAGCAGCGCCACCCATCGGGTCGTCACCGTCGTGCCTCCAGGTCGGGGTCGGGGTTTCGGGCCGGACCGTAGCGCTCGGGGCCTTCTGTATAGAGGCACATCTGTTGCGTGTGTCGGGTCATTACCCCCATTGGATGACACGGTCCAACACCAGCCACGAAGCGGAGATGATCACCACTGATATTTCGTTCGAAATGCCGTTTGAGCTGGGGAAACAGGCGATCCGAGACGTCGATGCGGTATACTCGAACACACGATCGAGACATCGAGAAGTGGGGTCGGGGCATGGGTGGGCAAGGGGTGGTTGAGGCGGGTGAGGTGACCGAGCTGGTCACACACCTCCACACCCTCGCCAGCCGGTTCGACCCCGACCAGATCCCCGACACCGACGTGGCAGGACTGGTGGTGGACCTCGGACGTGCGGGTCGGCTGGTCGACGGCATGCTCACCCGGGCCGCCCGACGCGCCGCCGAGACGTCCGCACACGAAACGACCGGGGTCAAGGATGCGGCGACGTTGATCGCCACCGCCACCGGCACCTCCACCGCAGCCGCCAAGAAGATGTTGAAGACCTCGTCCCAGCTGGTCGACCAGCCCGACGTGGACAAGGCCGTCACCGACGGGACCCTGTCGACCGATCAGGCCGTCGTCGTCTCCGAAACGGTGGCTGATGCGCCGGAGAAGGCGGGCGAGCTGATCGTCGATGCCACCACCCAGACGTTGCCGGAGCTGCGCAAGAAGGCCCGTGACATCCGCACCGCAGCCGACCCGGACCGGGAAACGACCCGACGTCGGCACCTGGCCCGGCGGGCGTTCCGGTCCTGGACCGAAACCGACGGCGAATGGAAGGCGTTCCTGTCCGGCCCCGGCGACCTGGGGGCCCGGATCGAGGCGGCGCTCCGGGGCGAGCACGACGCAGTGTTTCGGACCGCACACGCCGCCGGCCAACGAGAGGACGACGCCTGCTACCGGTTCGACGCCCTCCTCAACCTGCTCGAAGGCCGCACTGCGGACGGCGACGCGGGCCCCACCCCCAAGGGGGCGGCTGAGACGCCGGCCACCGGTACGGCCGAGGACGGCGAGACCGTTGTTCGTCGCCCGCGTCGGACGGGTCGGCAGACCAAGGTCATCATCCGCGTCGACGGCTCCGCGCTGGTCCGCGGCGAACTCGCTGATGGGGAGACCTGCGAGATCGCCGGCATCGGTCGGGTCGCCCTGTCCGCCGTGCGCGAGCAGATCCCCGACGCCCACGTCGCCTATGTCATCACCAACGGCACCGATACCTGTGTGGCCCACCTCGGCAGGCAGGTCACCGCCCACCAACGCACCGCCCTGGAAGCCCGCGGCTACCAGTGCGAGGTGCCCGGCTCACCGCCGACCACCTGTTGGAGATCGACCACGTCACCGGCTGGGCCATCACCAAACAGACCCGACTGTCCGACCTTGCCTGGCTGTGCACCACCCACCACCGACAGAAATCCCGACGTCACTACCGGTTGCTCGGCCCACCCGGCCAACGCACCTGGACCACCCAAACCGGCGTGGAGATCAGCCGCGACCCACCCGCGGAAGCCGCATGACCGCCGGGCCCCGCAGGGCCATCGACCGTCGAGTCCGCCCTGCCCGTGCGGACCCTGCCTGCGCGGACTCGCGCAGCTGGACAACCCCGACTCGTCCGTTGTCGCTGCAAGGTGCGACCAAGGCCAGGGGGTGGGTGCGCTGGACGGAGCTACAGACGGATGACGCGGCGGGCGCGGGTCATGACGTTGAGCGCCCCGTGGAGGCCGCGGTCGAGGATCGAGTCCTCGTCGGGCATCAGGCCCAGCTCGCGTGCCATCTGCATCCCATCCCAGTACGTGCGGGTCGACATGATCATCCCGTCATCGTCGACGGTGATCAGCTCGCTGCCGATGACCTCACCCGACGCCCCTGTCGGCTGGTAGCCGTCGAACGGTCCACCGGTGAACGTGCCGGTCGCCATGAACTCCAGGGCCACCGTGTTTCCCTGGCTGATCATGGAGTCCTTCGTCCGCTCGAAGTCGGGGAAGGCGGTGAACAACATCTCCAGCGCCCCGCGAATCGCATCACGTCCGGTGAAGGTGCCGACGGGCAGCCACATCATCGTGGCATCCGGCGCCTGCAGCGCGAGGAGCCCTTCGATGTCGCGCGCGTCGAGTCGCGCTTGGTAGCGCTCGATGACGAGGTCGAGTTCGGCCATGACAGTCCCTCCGGTTGTCGGCTACCGGGTCGCCGCGACGCAGCAGGCCCACGTCCACCGTACGCCCGCGTGGACCTGACGTGAACCCCCTTCAGTCGACCCCGTCAGGTGAGCTGGGAGATCTCGAAGAGGTGGCCGTCGGGGTCGCGGAAGAACGCCCGCGTCTCCCCCTCCCGCACGTGTGGCGGGGCAAGGAACGAGGCACCCCGTTCGCGCAGCAGGTCGTACAGCCCGCGGCAGTCCGCAACACGGAAGATCATCTGCGCGCTGACCCGGTCCGGGTCGGCCGGCGGGACGAGCTCAACAGCTGGTTTGCCCTCGTCGGGGCCGCCGCCCTCGACCAGCAGCAGCCAGCTGTCCAGCAGGCGGAGCAACACCGAGGACCCGTACTCGCCGGTGACTTCCGCGTCCAGCACCGACACGTACCAGTCGCGGCTGGCCGCCGTGTCGGCGACCACGAGCATGTGGGTCAGGGCAGACGCCTCGAAGTGCTCCATGACCGCACCGTAGGCCACGATCCAAGGGACGATCATGGAGAACACGAGAGTCTTGACGGGCCCGGACTCGGCGAACCAGTCGTCTAGGGTGCCTTCGGAAGCGACCCGGCCACCTCTGCAGTTTCCGACGAACGTGGCCACGAGAGGCCCCATGCGCGTTCGCCTGATTGCCGTGTTCACCGCCGTCGTGACCGTCCTTGCCGTGTTGCCCGCGGCCGCACGGCCGCCGGCATCGACCCGACAGGTCTCGCTGACCACCGGCGGGTCGCCCGACGGCACGCCCGCGGGCAGCCAGGCCTTCGAGGGCGTCGGACCAGTCCTTCCCGGACCCGACTACGTCGTCGCGTTCGACGCGCTCACCAACCCTCCACGCGACCGACGTCTCGTCGCCGACAGCGAAGGGCACGTCCTGCTGGGCAACACCGTCGAGGTCAACGGCGACGTCATCGACCGGCTGGTCGCGCTGGACACGGCCGACGGCAACGTCGCCTGGACGCTGGACGACATCGAGAGCACCTGCCTCCCGACGGCCACCGATGACGGCCGGATCTTCGCGACGTTGGTCGCCAACTCCGACACGTCGGGGGTCAACAACTTCTCCTCCGATCCAGTCGAGATCGACGCCGCCACCGGCCAGATCGTCAACCGCTACACCTCCCCGGACGTGGAGGGCGAACGACGGCTCAACGAGTGCCAGAACGAGCTGCGGCTCGGCGCAGGCGGGATCCTGGTCGCCTACACCCGTGCCGACGACGACGCCGTGGTGGGCATCGACACGACCACGACACCGATGACCCGGGCCTGGACCTATCGGCCCGCCGACGTCGACGACGACCAGGGGCTCGATCGCGTGGTCCTGTCCCCCGACGGCACCACTGCGTATGTCGGGCAGCAGATCGACGGCAGCGACCCACGCCTCATCCAGATCGTCGCGATCGACGTGGCGACCGGTGCCGTGCTCGCCGTCGCCGTCGTACCGGGGACGTCCTTCGTCGAGGACGGCCTGCTGCACACGGGGACCCAGGTCCTGGTCCACACGCGCAACCTCGGCGGTCACGACGACCCCCCACGGGTCGTGTCGCTGGACCCCGACACCCTCGACCAGCAGTGGGTCGTCACCGGCGGCGGTGAGGGCGACCCGTTCGACCGCTTCGGTCGCATGGCCGTCGCCGCGGGCAACGTGGTCCTCAACGCCTCGGACACGCTGATCGCCTTCGACCTCGACGACGGGTCGTTCGTGTGGACCGCCGAGCTCGACGGGTTCTCCAACAACGCCAACCAGCTGGTCGTCGACGCCGCTGGCAGGGTCTACACCTCGACCTTCGGCGGGGTGCCGCTGGAGATCCACGACGGGGCCACCGGCCAGCGGATCTTCCAGTCACCCGACGCCGAGGACTTCCTCGGCGACGGCGTCGTCGGCGAGGCGACGCTCGGTCCGATCCTGCCCGACGGCCGGCTCTACGCCATCCACCGCACCGCTGACTCCCCCTCCCTGCCGGTCCTGGTGGCCTACGGCTCGGGAGAAGCCCGGCTCGATGGGATCTCCGGTGACCCCATCGAGATCGCCATCGAGCTGTGCCAGTACCTCTTCGGCGACGACAAGGCCCGCACGGTCGTGCTGGCCCGCAACGACGTCTTCGCCGACACCCTCGCCGGGGCGCCCCTGGCCGGTGACCACTCCTGCATCCTGTTCACCGAGGGCGGCGAGGGCCAGCCGATCAACGACGCCACGCTCGCCGAGATCGAGCGGGCGTTGCCCGACGGCGCCACCGTGCGCGTCGTCGGTGGCACCGCCGCGGTGTCAAGCGCGGCTGCACAGGCCGTGACGGACGCGGGGTTCGTGGTCGAACGACTGGCCGGACCCGGGCGTGTCGACACGGCCGTGGCCATCTCCGACGTCGTCGTGGCCGAGAACCCCGACACCGACTCGGCCGTTGTGGCGTTCGCCAATGACTGGCCCGACGCCGTGACCGCCGGGGCCCTGGCCGCCGCGGTCGGTGCGCCCGTGCTGCTGACCGGCACCGACGACCTGCCCCAGCAGACCAGCGATGCCCTGGCGCGGTACGGCACGACGACCACCAACGTCCCCGGCGGGACCGCGGTGGTCTCCGACGCGGTGTTCGGTCAGCTTCCCGGTGGTGTCCGCGTGGCCGGCGCGAACCGCCACGCCACCGCAGCGGCCGTCGCCACCCAGCTGTGGGGCGACCGGGCCACGCAGGGGGCCTTCGTGCTGTCCAACCTCGAGTTCGACCTCGGCTGGGCCCTGGCGCTCGCGGCGTCCCCGCTCAGCGTCCGCCTCGGCGCCCCGCAGCTGGGCGTCCGGGCCACGTCCCTGCCGGCCGAGACCGAGCAGTACCTGGTCGACAACGGCGTCAGTGACCCCAGCCTGATCGTCCTCGGTGACCTGACCGTCATCGCCGACGACGTGGTCACCCAGGTCCAGGCCACGACCGGACCCTGACGCCTCGATCGACACGGCCGTCGGCCCGAAGAAGTGGAGACCGTTGACAGTTGTCGACCCGGCTGCCTAGGTTGCCGGCGTGCAACGCCTACGCCGAACGCGTGCACTCGTCCTCCTCGGTGCACTGCTGGCCGCCGCCTGCAACGGTGCGTCTGCCGACGAGGTCGAGGTTCGCATGCTGGACAACACCTACGCCCCTGCCGTTGTCGAGGTCGATCCCGGCGAACCGGTCCGCTTCCGCAACGCCGGACGTGTCCCCCACAACGTCATCGCCGACGACGGGTCCTTCCTCTCCGTCGACGAGTCCGGGGAGAACACCGAGCCGGGTGACGACTGGACGCTGACGATCGACGAACCCGGCCTGTACGCCTACTACTGCTCCCTGCATGCCACGCAGGACGAGGAGGGTAGCTGGCAGGGCATGGTCGGCACGCTGGTGGTCGGTGACGTCGCCGACCCGGTGGCGGTGGCCGCGGACCAGTCCGACGCGCCGGCCGAATGGACCGGCGAGACCCGACGCGTGCCCGAGGACCACCCGACGATCCAGAACGCCGTCGACGCCGCCGATCCGGGCGACCTGGTCCTGATCGGTCCCGGCGTCTACAAGGAAGCGGTGTCGGTGACCACCCCCGGGCTGGTCATCCGCGGCACCGACCGCAACGAGGTCATCCTCGACGGCGAGCTGACCCGCGAGAACGGCTTCGCGGTCACCGCCGACGGCGTGGCCATCGAGAACATCACCGCCCGCGGCTACACCGTCAACGGCTTCTTCTGGAACGGGGTCACGGGGTACCGCGGCTCCTACCTGACCGCCATCGACGACTGGGTCTACGGCATCTACGCCTTCGACTCCGTCGACGGGCTGTTCGAGCACAGCTACGCCTCGGGCTCGTGGGACGCCGGCTACTACATCGGCCAGTGCGACCCGTGCAACGCCGTCGTCACCGACGTCGTGGCGGAGTTCAACGGCCTGGGCTACTCCGGCACCAACGCGTCGGGCAACATCTGGATCGTCAACTCCGAGTGGCGACACAACGTCGCCGGCATCGTCCCCAACACGCTGGATTCCGAGCTGCTGCCCCCGGCCAACAACGTCGTCATCGCCGGCAACTGGATCCACGACAACGGTGAGGTGGACCGGGCACCCAACCGCACCGCCGAATGGTCCGCGTACGGCAACGGGGTCGTGCTCGCGGGTGTCCGTGACGCGGTGGTGCGCAACAACCTGATCGTCAACAGTCCGACCTCCGGCGTGCAGGTCGTGTCGATGATCGACGAGCAGTTCTGGCCGTCGGGCGGCAACGAGATCCGCGACAACGTCATCCGCGGGTCCGGCCGGTCCGACCTGGCTCTGGGCGGCCCGCTGGAGGAGGGGTCGTGCATCGCCGGCAACGACGCCGACACGACGCTGCCGTTCCTGGCCGGGACGCTCCACAGCTGCGACGGCATCAACCTGCCGCTCTGGTACGGCCTGGCGACGGCGTCCGATCCGCTTGCCCGGATCGCCCAGGTCAACGCCGGCCAGAACCCCCAGCTCGAGCACGGCGAGGCCCCGAAGCCCGAGATGGACTTCGCCCAGCTGCCCGGTGGTGTGGACGCCCCCGTCGTGCCGGCGGTCGACGTGTTCGCGAGCCTCGACTTCGACCCCGACACCATCGTCACCCCGGCGATGCCGGACGGCATCGACATCGCCGAGGGCCGCACCACCCTGTTCGGCATCCCGCTGGACGGGGGCTTCTGGCCGGTGCTGTACGGGGCGCTGCTGTGGTGGATCCCGGTGCTCGTCTGGCTGCTCGGCGGCCTCTGGGCCCTCGCACGCCTGTGGCGCGGCGAGAAGGCTGCATGGCAGAAGGCCGGCTGGTCGCTCGTGGCGATCGGATGGCCAACTGTCGGGGTGATCGCGTACACCGGGCTTGCGGCCGACGGCTGGTCCTGGCGCCGTCGACTGCTGGTCGCCGTCGGTGGCACGCTGGTGTGGCTGCTCGTCGCCGTCGGGGCCCTCCTGATCGGTGGGGTGGTCTGACACGATGACCGAGGAGGTGGAGGAGACGCCGGCCGACGACATCGACGCCACCGCCGACCCGGTCGATCCGTCCACCGCCGACGGTCGCGGGCGGCGCCGGCTGGGCCGCCGACAGGCACTGCGCAGCCTCGGTGGTGGGGGCCTGTCGGTCCTCGGGGGTGGCATGGCCATCGGTGCGGTCAGCACCCACGCCATCACCCACGCACAGGGGGCCCAGGCCGCCGCGCCGGTCACCGGGGCGACCGAGGCCGGTCACGTCGCCCACTCCGCCGCAGATGGGTACGCCACGGCCAACCCGGGTGCCATGTCGGCCGAGCTGCCCGTGGGCGCGGCAGCAGGCCCCTACGGCGGCCCGTACGCCGCACCCGAGGACGTCACCGAGGCCGCGCTGGATGGTCTGACGGTCCCGCCGCCCCCGACGACCGGCACCGTCGAGGTCGAGATCGACGTGGTCGAACGCAGCCACCGGATCAGCCGCAGCCACACGCTGCAGGCCTGGACCTACAACGGCACCGTGCCCGGTCCGATCATCCGTGCCACCGAGGGCGAGACGATCCGCGTCCGGTTCCGCAACGCCACCGGTCACGACCACAACCTGCACTTCCACGGACGCCACTCACCGTTCCACGACGGCTGGGAACCCGTGCCGCCCGGCGGCGAGACCGTCTACGAGATCATCGCCGGACCGGCGGGGGTGCACCCCTACCACTGCCACACGATGCCGATCGATCGCCACATCGCCCGCGGGCTGTACGGGATGCTGGTCGTCGACCCACCGGGTGGCCGACCCCCTGCCCACGAGGTGGCGCTGCTGCTGTCGGGGTTCGACCTCGACGAGGACGGGCGCAACGAGGTCTACGCCTGGAACGGTATCGCCGGGTTCTACGAGAAGTTCCCGATCAAGCTGCCGGCCGGTGAACCGGTCCGGGCCTACGTCGTCAACGCGACCGAGTTCGACCCGGTCGCGTCGTTCCACCTGCACGCCGAGACCTTCGACGTCTACCCGGCAGGCATCGGCGAATCGCCGGCGTTCACCCATGACGTCGTCACGCTCGGCCAGATGGACCGGGCGATCCTGGAGTTCACGCTGTCCGAACGCGGCCGGTACATGTTCCACCCCCACCAGCACGCGATCGCCCACCGCGGCGCCATGGGCTGGTTCGCCGCGATCTGACCGCGTCGCCGGCCCCCAGCCGGGTCAGCCGATCAGCGAACGGGCCTCGGCCATCAGCAGGATCGCCTCGCCCGGGTCGAACGCCTCGTCGGGATCCACCACGGACCCGGTGATGGCGAAGCGGCGGCCGTCGGCATCCTCCAGCAGCCAGGCCAGGGTGATCAGACCGGGTTCGGACCCGCCCTTGAACGCCACCCGCGCCCATCGTTCGTCCTCGTCCGGCGCGCCCGGGTTGGCCGTCAGGATCTCGGCGACCGGGGCCAGCCCGGCGTCCTCGGCCCGATCCATCAGCAGGGCGAGCGCACGGCACAGGTCGGCGGGGGAGGCGAACCACTCCAGCTCGTCGGGCCGGACGGGGTCGTCGAGGAACGCCTCGACCGGGATGTCGGCCAGCGGCACCGTGGCCAGGTCGGCGAGGATCGATCGCTGTGCCTCGTCGTCGCCGGTGAGGAACGCGTCCTGCAGCGCAGGCTCGGCGGTCTTCAGGGCGAACAGCTCCCGGGTCGTGATGAAGGGGATGTTGAGCGACGGGTCGGCGTGTCCGTAGGCGGCCTGCGCCGCTTCGACCGACTCGCGGCCGACCGCGTCGATCAGCAGGTCGGTGGCGGTGTTGTCGGAGATCGAGATCATCAGCTCGGCGGCCTCCTGCACGGTGACGGTCGATCCGTCCTCGCGCTGCTGCAGGACCCCGCTCGGCAGGCTCTTCAGCTCGGCGGTGATGGTCAGTTCGTCATCCCACCGAAGTGTTCCGGCCTCGACCGCGTCGGCCAGCGCCCCGAGCACGTACAGCTTGAACGCCGACCCGATCGGGGCGGGGGTGTCGCCGCCCACTGACGCCAACGACACACACTCCACCCGGTCCCCGGCCTGCTGGACGTCGGCGGCCAGGAAGGTGGTCGTGCCGATCGCCTGGAGGCGCTGCCCGACCTCGTCGAGCGTCGCGGGCGGGTCCTCGAGCTCCGGCGGTTCGCCCGGCTGGACCAGCAGGCCGTCCATGCGGCCGTCGGCATCCACCGACAGGGTGACGATCAGGCCGGTGCCGTCGCTGCCGGTCAGCTGGCCCACCAGCTGGGGGCCCACCACCTCGACCTCGCCGGTCGTGTACGGGGCGAGGGTGGACAGGTCCTCGAGGATGGCCGTGAACTGCTCGAGGGGCACCTGGTCACGGAAGACCTGGGCGAAGCGGTCCTCGTACTCGGCCGCGTCGATGTCGGGCTGGGCCGCCTCCGAGACGAACCACGCCAGGTGCGACTCGGGTGAGGCGCCCGTGGCCGCGTCGTCGCCTGCTGGTTCGGAGGGGGCAGGGGACGAACCGTCGGACGGGACGGTCGACGGTTCGGTCGTGGCCGTCGGTTCGGCGGTCTCGGTCGCCGAACCGTCGTCGGCGCCGGTGCATGCGGCGGCGACGAGGCAGAGGACGATCACCAGGAGGAGGGAGGTTCGCGACATGCGGTGAGTGTCGTCGAGTCCGCTGCGGACGGCGTCCCCCCTGCGGTTGATCCGCCGGTCGGCCGCGGGGTGGATGGCGGGTCAGCCCCCTGGCTGGCCGTGCTGGACTGGGGGCCGGGTCAGCCGGCGACGTCGTCGAGATGCTGGAGCAGCTCGTCGGCCGTGCGTTCGACGTCGGTGTGGTCGTTCTGGGACGCGCGCTGCTTGGCGTGGATCAGGGCGCTGCGGATCACCCGGCTGAAGTCGCCGTAGGGGAAGCCGTAGCGATCCTTGGTGTCCTCCGACGCGCCGGTGTCGATGGCGAGGTGCCACTGGCCGTAGCCGTCGTAGCCGTGCCGCTCGATCTGGTCGTTGCCGTCGTCGGCGGACGGTGCGGCGTCTGACCACTCGGCGTCCAGGTCGTACTGGTTGGCGTCGATCATCGCACGGGCCTTGTCGACCCCTGCCTGGTTCACTCGGTACTGGGTCATGGCCTTGCCGTTCCCGTTCGGGCGCGCGGTGAATCATCCGGTCGACGCCGGCCGCTGGTGGACACGAGAGACTGCCGTCCGTGACCGTCGAACGCCCACCGCAGGATCCTGCCGCACTCCTCCACCGCCGCCAGCGCATCCTGGCGCCCCTCGACCTGGAGCTGGGTCGCGGCTTGGAGATCGGCCCGCTGTACCAGC
This sequence comes from Euzebya pacifica, assembly GCF_003344865.1. Taxonomy (GTDB): domain Bacteria; phylum Actinomycetota; class Nitriliruptoria; order Euzebyales; family Euzebyaceae; genus Euzebya; species Euzebya pacifica. The sequence continues at coordinate 5,623,328 of NZ_CP031165.1, read as the reverse complement.
CGGTGGCGTTGAAGGCGGAGTGCGACGTCCGCTACGTCGACGTGCATCGCACCCCCGGGCTGCGCGAGTACTACGCGGCCCACCCGGGCACCCCGGTCGACGACATCGTCGAGGTCGACTTCCCGCTCGTCGTCGGGGACCGGACCCGGTCGCTCGCCGAGGCCACCGCGACGGCAGGACCGTTCGACTGGGTCGTGGCCTCGCATGTCATCGAACACGTGCCCGACCTGATCGGCTGGTTGGCCGACATCGCCGACGTGCTGGTCGACGGTGGCCGGCTGTCGTTGGCCATCCCCGACCGGCGGTACTCCTTCGACGCCCGGCGGCCACCGACGACCGTCGGACAGATGTTGCTGGCCCACCAGCACGGGGACACCCGACCGTCGGTCAGGGCCGTCTTCGACCACCACCACGAGGCGGTCACCGTCGACGCCCAAGCAGCCTGGGACGGTCGGCCGGGCAGGGAGACGACCATGTTCCCGCTGGAGACTGCCCACCACATGGCCGTGCGCACCATGACCGAGGACACCTACATGGACTGCCACGTGTGGCTGTTCACCCCGCGCAGCCTCGTCCGCCAGCTGCAGGTCCTCGCCCGCCTGGGTCTCGCGGACTTCACGGTGGCCAGCGTCGACCCCACCGCCGTGGACACCCTCGAGTTCTTCGCGGTGCTCCACCGGATGCCCCGCGACCTCGACCCGGCCGACCGGGCCCGTCTCGTCGACGAGGGGTTCGTGCTGCCGACCGACCACGTCCGGCCCGAGCCCGAACCCGACCCGCGGTTCGTGACCAGCCAGATCACCCGTCGTGAGCAGGCGCTGCTGGACACCAAGCGACGGGTCAGCAACCGGCTCAAGGGGCTGCTCGGACGCGGGTGACCGTCGGCCGAGCCTCAGACCGTCGGCCGAGCGTCGGGCCGTCAGCCGCCGCCGAGGTCGGCGCAACGGAGCGGGGCGCGCCAGTCGGCGTCGCCCTGTCGGGGAGGGATCACGACCTGCGCGATCTCCTCCGGTGAGGTGCAGGCGTCCTCGGCGACGTCGACCTCGACGTTCCATGCGGGGCCGGCGGACCGCAGCGTCGCGGGGCGGGCGTCGAAGGACCACATCGCCAGGACCAGCACCCCGCCCAGCACCAGCCCCGGCGTGACGACCCCGGCCAGCAGCCCGGGTCGCAGCTGCACGGCCTCGAGGCTGCGGAGGATCGCGACGACCAGCAGGATCCCCGGCACCAGCGCGTAGCGTCCGCCGTTCGTCGGGACGTGCCCGCCGTCCCAGGTCACGGCCAGCTGCACATCCGGGCCGCGGACGAACAGCAGCGCCGCGAAGAAGGTGATGCTGCCCAGCACCAACGCGACGGTCGTGGCCCGGGCAGCCGTCGTCTGCTCGCGAACGATGCCGGCGACCAGCACGGCACCCACGGCGAGCGCCACCACGACCACCAGGACGGCACCCACCGACAGCCACAGCTGCCGTCCGACCGTGTGACCGGTCACGAGCTCGGTCACGACGCGCTGCAGGTAGATCCAGATCAGGTCGAGCGGCGCGCCACCGGCGTCACCGACGGACTCACCGGCGCGCATGCGGCCGAGCACGGCGACGGCCTGCAGGCCGGTCCCCACGATCGTCGCCCACACCGGCCACAGCGTCGGAGCGCCCAGCGCCCGGCGGTCACGCCACAGCCGCCACGCGGCTACCGGACCCAGCAGCGGGGCGAAGATCGAGGACAGCGTCGCCGCGAGGCAGACCACGCTGCCCAGCGCCTGCCGACCGCGTCCGCCACGGGTGTCGGCCAGGGCCAGCACCCCGCCGGCCATCAGGTAGTAGTGCAGGTTGGTGATGTTGGCCAGCGTCTCGTAGGCCCCCCAGCTGCACAGGACGACGAAGGCGGCCAGCGCCGTTCGTGCCCAGCGCGTGGTCAGCAGGCTGGCAGATGCGAACCAGCCGTAGGTGGCCAGGCCGGCCACGATCCCGCCGGAGGCCAGCGAGAACCAGGCGTCGACCAGCCGGACGGGCAGCACGGTGGCGACCAGCGCCAGCAGCCGCGGCACCGTGTGCAGGTAACCGGCATAGGGGTGCCACAGCGACCGGGCCCCGAGGTCCCACGCCTCGAACAGGAACAGCCGGCCGTCCTCGGCCCAGACCGTCGCCCATGGCGGGGCACCGCTGTACCGCAGCTGCGTGGCGACTGTCGCCGCCACCAGCGCCAGCACGAGCAGCGCCACGGTCCGCCCGCGATCGGTCGGCGGCGCGGCGCCGTCCTGGGTGTCGGTCGTCTCCGGCGAGGTCCCCCCGGACACGGTCACGGCCGGACGGTCCGCACGATGAGGGTGGTCACGCCGGCCACGGCGACGGTCAGGCCGCTGATGGTGACCAGGGCGGCCCGCATCGCCAGGTCACCTCCGGCCCCGCTGAGCATGACGACTGCGGCCACACCGAGGGCAAGGAGCCACGGCGGTGACAACGAGACGTGGCGGTCGAGCGCGATGACGACCTGGTTGGCCAGCAGCGCTGCGCAGGCCAGGAAGACGGCTGCAGCGGTCAACCCGGCGAAGGCGCTGCTCGGCCGCAGGTCGGCACCGAACGCGATGGCCACCAGCGGCGGACCGAGCAGGAATCCCGCGCCGGCGACCGGCAGCAGCGCCACGAGGCCGTAGCGGATGACCTTGCGGATCCGCGGCCACAACAACGACGGCTGGTGCGTGGCCTGCTGCAGGTACGGCAGGACGCGGGCCAGCAGGCCGGAGTACAGCAGGACCAGGGGGGCACGGGCGGCCGTCGTGGTGACGAACACCATCGAGGTCACCGCCGGATCGGCCCCCAGCAGCGCCGTGACCAGCGGGCCACCGGCCAGCAGGACCTGGGCGATGGCGTTGGCGAGGGTCGTGCTGGCGAGGAACGGCGTGGCGGTCGTCGCGGGCTCGACGGGGCGCGCCGACGGGCCAGCTGTCGTCGCGTCCGCTGACGGTGAGGTCACCTCGTCCTGTCGTGTGGGCTTCCGCTCGTGCGAGCGAGCCCGGCGCGGTCCGAACAGGCGCCTGGGGCCGTGCCCAGCGAGCACCCACCACGCGCCCGAGACCAACGCGCCACCCGCCAGGGTCAACGCCAGCACCTCGGCCCGAGGGGCGATCAGCATGGCCACCACCGCGATCGCCAGGCGCAGCAACGACTCGCTGCCGGTCAGGATCCCGTAGACGGTGAACCGTTCGTCGGCGGCGCTCAGCCCACGGGCGGCCACGTGGGTGCCGAAGCCGAGCGCGATCAGTCCCGCGGCCAGCGGCCACACGGGATCAGTCGAGCCGAACAGCGGCATCGCGAACACCGCCGTCAGCGTGGTCAGCCCGACCACCAACCCGGCGATCCACGTCCACGGGCCACGCCCGAGGCGGCCGGTGCGGGTGACGTAGGCCTCCAGCGACAGCAGGCCGACGGTGTGGATCAGGTACTGCAACGTCCAGAGGACCCCGACGGGGGCGTAGTCGTGCTGGCCGAGCACGCGGGCACCGAGGATCGTGAACGCATAGGCGCCCAGCCCGGACGCGATCCCGCCCATGACAACAGCGCGCGTGCTGCTGTCGCGGCGCGCGCTTCGGGCCGCGGCCTCTGCACTCATGTCACCCATCGTCGCAGGCCCTCCCCCCGGCCGATCGACATGCCACCCGCTCTCGTGGACAGGGGTGGACGGGTGTAGCTTCCCCGCCTTGATGGGAGATTTCGGGGAACCGCAGCAACGTTCGGGCGCCAACGCGCGCCGTGCGCTCGTGATCGTGCCGACCTACGAGGAGTCCGCGACGATCGGGACGGTCCTCGAACGCCTCTTCGCGGCCGCCGACGACCGGACCGAGGTCCTCGTCGTCGACGACGGCTCCGCCGACGGGACCGACGACATCGTCAAGGCCCACCCCCTGGCCGGCTCCCGCGTCCACCTGATGGAACGCGGCGCCAAGCTGGGCCTGGGCTCGGCCTACCGCGACGGGTTCGCCTGGGGCATGGCCCGCGACTTCGACGCCCTGGTGGAGATGGATGCCGACCTGTCCCACGACCCCGCCGACGTGCCGCGCCTGCTGGCCGGTCTGGAGGGTGCCCACCTGGTCATCGGCTCCCGCTACGTCCCGGGCGGCTCGACGCACGGCTGGGGCATCGGCCGCAAGATCCTCTCGCGGTTCGGCAACCTCTACGTGCGGGTCGTGACCGGCCTGCCTGTCGCCGATGCGACCGCGGGGTATCGCGCCTACCGCACCTCCACCCTCCGGGCGATCGGCATCGACTCGATCACCTCCGAGGGGTACAGCTTCCAGGTCGAGGGCGCCATCCGTACCTGGCGTGCCGGCTACCGGATCGCCGAGGTGCCGGTCGCGTTCTCCGAGCGGGAGGAGGGGCAGTCCAAGATGCACGGTGGCATCGTGCGCGAGGCCCTGCGCCGGGTCATCGCCTGGGGCATCGAGGGCCCGCGGACGCCCAGGACGGTCCGCGAGGTCGAGCCATGGACCGGACACCCCGACAGGCCCTGAGGCTTTTTTGAAACCCGCGGTCCTGCCACTAGGGTCGTGGCGTGGTGAACATTGGGGAGGATGTTTCGCAGCAGTCGGCAACCCGTGACGTGGTTCGCGCGTCCCAAGTGGTGATGCATCGTTTCGTACCGCTGCTGGCGTTGACCTGCCTTCTCGGGGTGCTGGTCGGTTCGCCGGCCACCGCCCAGGAGGTCGACGAGTCCGGGGATCGCCTGGCCGTCGACGTCGCCGTCGGCTTCGACGGGGTGGGGCGGGGTTCGTCGTGGACGCCCGTGACGGTGAGCTTCCGGCCCGACCGGCCCATCAGCGGCGAGCTCCGCGTGCAGTCCACCAACGACGCGTTCGGCTCCACCAGCACGACGGTCGTCCCGCTGGAGCTGGTCGCCGGTGCCCCCGTCGCCCTGCGGACGGTCGTGCCGCCCGGCCGTGTCGGCGTGACCGTGCTCGAGGGCGACGAGGTGATCGCCTCGCCACGGGAGCAGGGGGCCACCCAACGGGGCCTGATGCTGGTGGGGCTGCTGGGCCGCGGTCCCCGGCCTGCTGGACCGGCCGTCACCCAGCTGCCGCCGTCGACGACCGCCCGATGGGTCGGGGTCGACACCGACTGGCTGGACGTCCCACGGGCCCTCGCCTCACTCGACCTGCTCGTGGTCGAGCCCGACCAGTGGACGACCCTCGACGAGGACGACCGGCAGGAGATCTGGCGCGAGGTCACCACCGCCGGCATGACGCTGGTCCTCACCGGACAGGTCGACGACACCCTGCTGCCCCAGCCCGTCCGCATGGACGCCCCGCCGCCCGACGCCATCGTCGTGCCTGCCACCACCACCGACGGGCCCGATGTCGGTGCCGTGATCGTCCCTGCGGGCCTCGGACGGCTCGTGCTCACCGAGGCCGATCCGAACAACGACGCCGACGTCGCCGTCTGGGAGGTGATCACCAGCCCTCGAGGTGTCCTGGACCCGCTCCAGGACGGCGAGTCCTACGACAGCCAGCCGTTCGCCGCCCAGGACCTGCTGCAGTCGACGGGCAACGTCCCGGAGATCCCGGCGATCCCGTTCCTCGCCCTGTTCCTGGCCGGGTACCTGCTGGTCGTCGGCCCGCTCGTCAGCGTGGTGCTGCGCCGACGCGGTCGTCCGGAGCTTGCCTGGGCAGCTGTGCCCGTCGTGGCGCTGGTGTTCGCCGCCGGCCCACTGGCCCTCGGTGGGTCCACCGAGGGTGGGTCCACCGTGACGTCCCAGGTCCTGACGTGGTGGGTCGACGGCGTCGGTGAGCAGCGGGTCGCCGCCGCGTGGCGGACCCCGACGTCGGGTCGCGTCGCCGCGACCCTGGACGGCACGGGATGGTCGGCCACGGCCTGGGGCGGCCAGATCAGCAACGCCGTCGTCAGCCGAACCGACAGCGCCACGACGACGAGCGGGCAGCTGCGGGGCGGCGAGGTCGCCGGCGTCATCGGTCAGCGCGTCGTGGACGCACCCGCCCCCTTCGACGTCGCCGCGACGGTCGGCAGCGGCGGCATCACCGTGGCCGTCACCAACCGGACCGACGAGACCGTCGAGGACGCCCAGCTGGTCATCGGCAACCGTCGCGTCGACCTCGACCCGATCCCGGCCGGCGACTCCGTCACGATCGCCGATGACGCCGGCCACCTGCAGCGGTCCCGGCTGCAGCTGGAGGGATTCCCCGCCGAGGCCGAGCAGTTCGGCGTGGTGCGCCAGGCCCGCGAGGACCTCGTCGTGGTTGAGGAGATGGTGGTCGAGATCGGGCCGGACGGCACCCAGACGGAGTTCGCCCAGCCCATGCCGATGCCGCCCCCCGGCGCCGGCTTCATGGGGCCCGGGCATGGATCGGGGCTCCTGCCCGCCGCGCTGCGGCTCGGTACCCCGGGCATGGTCTGGGTGGTCGCCCCGGCCAGCAGCGAGGGGCCACCGGTCGATGTTGACGGGGCACAGGCACAGGAGGTCTCGGCGATGGCCGCGGTCGGTACCCGCATCCGCTTCGACGGGCCGGTGGACACCGCGTCCCCGGCCGCGCTGCTCACCCAGGTCGTCCGTTCCGTCCAGGGGACGGGTGAGTGGATCGGTCCCGGTGAGGTGCTCGGGCCGAACCAGGTGCTGCGTGTCCAGCTGCCGCCGATCGCACCCGAGACCGCGATGGCGGGGTTCATGCAGACCTTCGATGGCGGCGTGGAGCTGTGGGATGCCACCGCGCGGACGTGGCGCAACTTGCCTCGGCAGTTCGTCGACGTCGCCGCCGCCCCCATCGCCTCGGCCGCCGGCGAGGTCTGGATCCGCATGACCGGCCAGGTCGACGGGACCGGCATCGCGCTGGCCCCACCCGGCGTCGTCGCCGGCCCCAGCCCCGAGCAGGGAGGGGCACGCGGCGAGCTTCAGCCGATGCCCATGCCGCTGGAGACCCTCCCGGCCGTCGAGCCGCCGCTGCCGTCACCGGCGCCGGTCCCGGCCCCGACCGCAGAGGTGGGACAGTGACCGCCGCAGCGCCCCCGCCCCCGCCGCCGCCCGGTGCCCCCGGGGCCGCAGCGACGCCGGGACCCACGGCCGCGGCGGCCGGGACGGCCCTCGCCGAGCCACCGGCGATCCATCTGCGCGGCGTGACCAAGCGGTTCGGTCCGACCCAGGCCGTGGCCGGCATCGACCTGGACGTGCCCGCCGGGTCGCTCGTCGGGCTGATCGGCCCCAACGGCGCCGGCAAGACCACCACCATGAAGTCGATCGCCGGGTTGCTCGCGCCCGACACCGGCGTCGTGCAGGTCTTCGGCAACGACCCGATCCGACAGCCGGGCATCGTCCGCCGGCTGGTCGGCTGGATGCCCGACTTCTTCGGCGTCTACGGCGGCCTGTCGGTCCACGAGTACCTCGACTTCTTCGCCGCGGCCTACAAGGTCCCGAAGGGCGCGCGAGCCCAGCGAGTGGACGACCTGCTGGAGCTCGTTCGACTGGCCGACAAACGCCACACCGACGTCGAGGGCCTCAGCCGGGGCATGCAGCAACGGCTGGGCCTGGCCCGGGCGCTGGTCCACGATCCCGAGGTCCTGCTGCTGGACGAACCGGCGTCGGGGCTGGACCCGCGTGCCCGCATCGAGCTGCGGGAGATCCTCCGGGCGCTGCACGGCGACGGCAAGACGGTGCTGATCAGCAGCCACATCCTGACCGAGCTGGCGCAGATGTGCGACAGCGTCGTGATCATGGACAGCGGTGGCGTCGTCGCGTCCGGCCGGACCGCCGATCTGCAGGCCAGCCTGTTCGGCGGCCACACCGGTGTGCGCATCCGCCTGCCCGACCCGAGCGGCACCGACGCCGCGGTCGAGGCCGCCCGCAGCCTCGGCGCTGCCGTGGAACACGTCCAGCCCGGGGTGGTCTACCTGCGGGTCGCCGGCGCGGACACCGAGGTCGCGGCGCTGGTCCGGTCCTTGATCGGAGCCGGGGTCGACGTGGCCGAGCTGACCCAGAAGCGCCAGGACCTCGAGGAGCTGTTCATGTCGCTGACCACCCGTGCGGCACCGGCCGGCACCCCGCCGCCCACGAATCCACCGACCGAGGGGAGCCAGGGATGAACCCGGTCCTGCGTCGTGAGCTGCTCCGCCGATGGCGCCGTCCCCGCGCCTCCCTCGTGCTGGTGTTGTTCCTCCTCGCCCTGTCCCTGGTCACCTGGGGGCTGCACGAGATCGGGCGCCGTGTCCTGGAGGGACAGGCCCAGTGGATCGGGGCGGACGCCGCCTTCCTGCGCCCCCAGCTGGGCCGGTTCATGGTCGAGAGCGTGCTCGCCACCCTGCTCGGCCTTGTGCTGGTCGCCGCGCCCGGGTTCGCTGCCGGACAGATCGCCGGGGAACGCGAACGCGGCAGCCTTCCCCTGCTGCAGGCCACCCTGATGACCCCCAGCCAGATCGTGCTCGGCAAGCTGTGGGCGTCGACCGCGTGGGTCGGCCTCCTGGTCGTCGCCGCCCTGCCGCTGGTCACGGTCAGCACCGTCTTCGGCGGGGTCGAGCTGCTCGACGTCGTGCTCGGGCTGGCGGTCGTGCTGGTCATGGGCCTGTGCGTTGGCGCGATGGCGCTCGGCGTGTCGTCGATCGCCAAGCGCACGACGTCCGCGGTCGTCATCACCTACGCCCTGGTCCTGCTCCTCATCCTGGGCACCGGTTTCATGGCGATCCTCGTCGGGCTCGTCCAGGAGAGCCCCGAGGGCGCGATCGTGCCGCTGTACGCCAACCCGTTCACCGCCCTTGCCGGCGCGGTCAACACCGGTGAGGTCGGCGGCATCCTGTCCCTGCCGTCACCGCTCACGCCGTTCGCCTACCTGCTGCGCGCCGGCAACTTCGAGAACGTGGGCTTCGGCGGCGACTTCGATCGGACGTGGCACTGGTTGCGCGGTGTCGGCCTCCTCGTGGCGTTCGCCGTGCTGGCCTTCCTCGTGGCTGTCCGCAGGGTCCGGCTGACCCGCCCGACGGTGGCGGCGCCCATCGGCAGGTTCCGCGAACCCGCCCCGACCGCCGCGGGGCCCACCGATGGGTGAGGGCCTGACGCGGCTGCTCGCGATGGTCCGCCGACGCCTGCGCGTCAACCGGCTGCTGGCCGGGCTCGCGCTCGGCCTGCTGCTCGCCGGCGGGATGGTGCTGTGCTGGGCGCTGATCAGCAGGCTGACCGTTCTGCCCGACGTCGACATCGCGGTCGCCGTCGTCGCGGGACTGGTCGTCGTGGTCACCACCGTCGCCGCGACGGCTGGCCGGATCGACCACGTCCAGGCCGCTCGGGTGGCCGACCGCTGGCTGGACAGCGAGGATGCCTTCGCCAGCGCGTTGGTGCTGCCGACCGACGAGGCGTCGGACCCGATGGGACTGGCCACCCTGCAGGCGACCCGTGCCGAGCGTCGGGCGGCCGCCGTCGCCGAGCTGCCGGGGAAGGCCGAGGTACCGACTCGGCGGCTGGCCGTCGGCACCTCCGTGCTGGCGCTTGCCGGGCTGCTGCTGGTCGTGCCTAACCCCCGTGACGACGACCGTGCCCGCCTGGAGGAGGAGCGGCTGGCGGCCGAGGAGGCCGCAGAAACCCTCGAGGAGGCGGCCGAGCGGCTCGAGGCCGCCGACGCCGACGCGGCGCCGGCGCTGGCGGACCAGCTGCGTGACCTCGCCGAGGAGCTGCGTGAGGCCCCGCTGGAGGACGCCCTTGCCGAGCTCGACCGTGCGGCTGCTGACCTTGCCGACACCGCCGAGGCGGAGCTGCCCCGGGAGGTGGCGCTGGACGGGCTGGCCCAGGAGCTGGCCGGTGCCCCGCTGCCGGGCGGTGGCAGCGGCGACCCGGCCGCCGAGCTCGAGGCGCTCGCCGCAGCGATCGAGGCGGGCGAGGTCACCGACACCGAGGCGCTGGCCGAACGGCTGGGCGAGCTGGCCGATGCCCTCTCCGACGGCCTGCCCGCCGCGGCAGGTGGGCTGCAGGCGGCGGCAGCCACGGTGGGCCAGCCCGGCGGCCAGGCGACCGCGGCAGCAGCCCTGCGACGCGCCGCCGATGCGGTGCGCGACGCGCAGGCCGCGACTGCCGACGCCGCCGCAGCGGGGGCCGCTGCCGCCGCGGCCGAACGCGCGGCCGGTCAGGCCCGCGACGGCGCCGGCGACGGGACCGGCAACGGCGCCGGCCAGGGCCAGGGACAAGGACAGGGGCAGGGTCAGGGACAAGGACAAGGGCAGGGTCAGGGACAGGGACAGGGTCAGGGACAGGGACAGGGTCAGGGACAAGGACAGGGTGGCGGAGGTGGTGGGCCGGGAGCGGTCGTGAACGCACCCGGCACCGGCAACGGCGGCACCGGCCAGTCCGGACAGGGCCAGTCCGGACCGGGTCAGGCTCCGGGTGAGGGGCAGGAGACCGCAACCGGCCGCGACCCGCTGGCCCCCGTCGACCCCGACGAGCAGGTGTTCCTCGGCGGCACCCCCGACAACCTCGACGACGCCCCGGTGACCGGCACACAGGAGGGGCAGGGCGTCCAGTCCGACGCCCGCGTCCCCTACCTCGACGTGCTCGCCGACTACGCCAGCCGTGCCACCGCCGCCGTCGACCAGCCCGGCTATCCCCTGCGGCTGCGCGACACCGTCCGCGACTACTTCGATCGCCTCGCCAGAGGAGCCAGCCAGTGACCCAGCCCCCTCCCGCACCGCCCGCGCCGAACACGACCGCACGCGCCGCCGAGGCCGAAGCCGCGATCGCCGACGCCCTGCGGCTCGGCGAGTCCATCCGCAGCGAGGTCAGGCGGGTCATCGTCGGACAGGCCGACATGGTCGAGGAGGTGCTCGCCTGCCTCTTCGCCGGTGGACACGTCCTGCTCGAGGGTGTTCCCGGCCTGGGCAAGACCGTCCTGCTGAAGTCGCTGGCCGGTGCGTTGCGCATGGACTTCAGCCGCGTCCAGTGCACGCCCGACCTGATGCCGGCCGACATCCTCGGCACGACCGTCCTGACCGGCGACCGGGCCGGCAGCTTCCAGCCGGGCCCGGTCTTCACCAACCTGCTGCTGGCCGACGAGATCAACCGGGCCACCCCCAAGACGCAGGCAGCCCTGCTGGAGGCCATGGCCGAACGCGGTGTGACCCTCGGCGGCACCACCCGCCCGCTGCCCGACCCGTTCCTGGTCCTCGCCACGCAGAACCCCATCGACATGGAGGGCACCTACCCGCTGCCCGAGGCGCAGATGGACCGGTTCCTCGCCAAGGTCCTCGTGCCGATGCCGCCGGCCGACGACCTCGTCGACATCCTGACCCGCACGACCGGCACCACCTCCGCGGAGGTGCGTCCGGTGGCGACCGTCGAGGACGTCAGGGCCATGGTCGCCCTGACCCGGTCGATCCCGATCGCCCCACACGTCCTGCACCACGCGGCCGCCCTGACCACCGCAACCCATCCCGATCGCCCCGACGCCGCCGACCCGGTCAAGCGGTACGTGCGGCTGGGCGCCTCGCCTCGTGGGGCGCAGTCGATGGTGCTGCTGGCCAAGGCCACCGCGCTGCTTGCGGGCAGGGCCCACGCCTCGGTCGACGACCTCCGCAGGGCCGCCCTGCCGGCGCTGCGCCACCGGCTGGTGCTTGGCTACGAAGCCGCCGCCGCTGGGGTCACCGCCGACCAGCTCGTCGCGGCGGTCCTCGACCGCGTGGGTCCACCCGACCCACAGGTCCGAGGCGCCTGAGGTGCCTGCCGCCCTGCTGCAGCCCGCGGAGCTGGAGGCGTTGCGACGCCTGCAGCTGCGCGCGCGCCGTCGGGTGGCGACGGGTGGCAGCGGCCAGCACCGGGCCCGAGGACACGGCAGCTCGCTGGACTTCGACGACTACCGCCCCTACCAGCCGGGCGACGACCCACGTCGGGTCGACCACCATGCCCACCAGCGGCTCGGCCGGCTCCTGGTCAAGCTGTTCGAGGCCGAGGACGAGGTCGGCCTGCAGGTCGTCGTCGACACCTCGGCATCCATGGCCTTCGGTGACAAGGCCACGGTGGCCTGCCGGCTGGCCGCCGCGCTTGCGGTGACCGCGGTGCTCGGCGGTGACCGGGTCAGGCTCGTCACGACGGACGGCGCGGATGCGGTCGGGCCGTGGCAGCGGGGTCGTCCCGCGGTCGGTGCCACGCTGGCCCGGCTGACCGACGTGCGGGACCGGCTGGTCGCCACGCCACCCGTCCCTGCCGACGCCCAGCGACTGGAGGCGGAGGACCCCGCCCTCGCCGCGCTGCGACGGTGCCTGCCCGCCAGCGGCCGCGGACCGGTCGTGCTGATCGGGGACCTGCTGACGCCGGGGTGGGCCGACGTCGTCCGCCTGCTCGGCGCGGGTCGGGCCGGCGGAGCCCTCGTGCACGTCGTCGGTCGCGACGACCTGGACCCGTGGCTGGACGACGACCCACGGCTCGTCGACGCCGATCGGGGCACCGAGGTCGACGGGGCCGCCACCGCGGCAGCCCGCCGGCGGTTCGTCGAACGGCGGGACGCCTGGCTGGACGGGGTGGACGCCACCGCCGGCGCGGCCGGGGTGACGTGCCTGCGGGTCGTCGACGACCTCCCCGTCGAGGCGCAGATCCTGACCCTCCCCCGCAGCGGGGTGGTCGGGTGAGCCTGCTCGCCCCGTTCGGGCTGGCTGCGGGCGCGCTGCTCGGCCCCCTGGTCCTCTGGTACGTCCTCCGCAGCCGTCGACCCCGGCGGGTCGTGGCCTCCACCCTGCTGTTCGCCGACGAGCAGGAGACGGCCTCGGCGGCCATTCCGTGGCAGCGGTTCACGCCCGACCGGACGTTCTGGATCATCGCGCTCGCCCTGCTGATGGGGACCCTCGCGCTGGCCCGCCCGGCGGTTGCGGTGCCGGCGGAGGTGTCGGACCACACGATCGTCGTGGTCGACGGGTCGGCGTCGATGCAGGCGGCCACCGCCGACGGGCTGGCCCGCATCGAACACGCCCGTGCCGTCGTTGCCGAGCTTGTCGACCGTGCGGGTGACGGTCGCCTCGTCTCCGTCGTCCTGGCCGGGACCCATGCCAGGGTGATCGCCGACACCCTGCCCGCCAGCCGGGCCGAGGCGACGCTGGACGGCATCCGGGCCGACGGCACCGCCGGCGCGATGGACGAGGCGTTGACCCTGGCCGCGGCGATGATCCGGCCCGGGGAGGACACCGTCCTGCACCTCGTCACCGACGGCGGCATCACCCCCGACGCCGCGTCGCTTGCCCCGGGCGGCACGATCCTGGACCTCGTCGGCGAAACCGGCCCCAACGTGGCGATCGGGGCCGTGCGTGCCGTGCCGCTCGGTGGGGGCAGCGCCCGCCTGGTCGTGCAGGTCGACAGCCACGCCGACATCCCCCTCGACGTCGTCGTCACCGTGACCGTCGACGACGACACGGTCGCCACCCGGGCGGCGACGGTCGACCCACGGGGCCGCACCGACGTCGAGGTGGACGTCGAGGGGCTCGAGGGTGATGCCGACGACGGGCCGCCCGTGCTCGAGGCGTCCGTCGTCGTCGACGACGACGGCCCCGACGGCGAGCGGATCAGTGACGGACTGGCCCACGACAACCGCGCCCGGGTGGTCCTGCCCGACCGACCCGACGTGCGCGTGCTGCACGTCGGACCCGACAACCTCTACCTCGAGGCGGCCCTTGCCGCGGTGCCGGGGGTGGACGTCACCCGCGCCGACTCGTTGCCGACATCGGTGACAGCGCGCCCGGAGGGAGGCGCCGAGGCGAGCCCCGCCGACGCGGCCGCCGAGGACGTGCTGGACGGCATCGACTTCATCGTCGCCGACCGGGTCGACCTGCCGCCCGTCCCGACGGTCCCGATCCTGGCGGTGGCCCCGACCAGCCTTCCCGACGACGTCACCGTCACCGGCCGGCGCAGCCTGCCGACCATCACCAGCGTCGACACCGCCGACCCGTTGCTGGCCGACGCCGACCTCACCGACCTGGCCGTCGCCGAGATGGCCGTCGTCGAGGCCCCGTCGATGCGTCGACTGGTCGACGGGCCCGGTGGGCCGCTGCTGCTGGCCGGCCGCGTCGGCGATGCCGCCATGGTGCTGCTGCCGTTCGCGCTGGCCGACTCCAACCTGCCGCTGCAGGTCGGCCTGCCGGTCCTGGTCGCCAACGCCGTGCAGCAGCTGGCCGCCCCGACCACCGACCTGCCGTTGACCGCCGGCGCCGACCGTGCCCTGCCGCTGCCCACCGGCGTCGAGGCGACCCTCACCTCCCCCGACGGGGCCACCGTGCCGGTCGGCGGCTTCCGGCCCAGCGCCACCCTCGACGCGCCCGGGGTCTGGACCGTCGCCTACGAGGGGGTCGTGCCCGACACCGCCCCCCGTGTCCTGGCCGTCAACCCCGACACGGCCGAGTCCGACCTGGTGGTCGTCGAACCCACCCTGGGCGTGCCCTCCTCCGCCGACACCACCACCGTCACGCCCGGCGAGGTCGCACAGGAGCTTGCCCTGCCCGGTGACACGGCGCTCGTGACCGACGGTCGGGTCGAGCTGTGGCGATGGTTCGCCGCCGCGGCCGCCGCCCTGGTCGGCCTGGAGGTGCTGCTGCAGGCGTGGGCGGCATGGCGGACGCGCACGACCGACGGTCGGGCATCCGGCCGTACGGATCGTCGTCGGCGGCTGGCCACCGGCATGCGGATCGCCACCCTCGTGCTGCTGGTCGCCACGCTGCTGGACCCGGCGCTGCCGCTGCGGGGCCGGGACGTCGACGTCGTGTTCGTCGTCGACGCCTCCGCCAGCATGGGCTCGCGCGGGCAGCAGGCCGCGCTGGAGTGGATCAGGGCCGCCAGCGACGGTGCCGCCGAGGACGACCGCATCGGCGTGGTCCTGTTCGGCCGCGACGCCCAGGTGGCCCACCGCCTGCTCAACGACAGCCCGAGCGTCCTGCCGCCCGTCGTGGTCCGCGAGGACGGCAGCGACATGGAACGGGCGGTCCGGCTGGCCGGGGGGCTGCTCGGCCAGGAGAACCGTCGACGGGTCGTGCTGCTGACCGACGGCCGGGCCACCCAGGGCAACCTCGACCAGGCCGCGGCGCTGCTGGCCGAGACCGGGATCGGCCTGGACGTCGTCCGGGTCGGCGAGGCCGGCGTCGCCGACGTGCTGGTCGAGGCCGTCGAGGTCCCCGCGTCGGTCCGGCAGGGCGAGTCCTACCCGGTCGATGTCGTCCTGCGCAACGACACCGGCCGCGACGCCGAGGGCGTCCTCGTCGTCCGCGTCGGGGACCAGCAGATCGCAAGCCAGCCCGTCCAGCTGCCCCCGGGCACCTCGACGGTCACCGTCGACCACGTCGCCGGTGAGGACCCCCTGGACCGCGTCACCGCCGAGCTGCGCAGCGGCGAGTCGACGGTGGCCCGCAACGACACCGGTCAGGCCGCGGTCAGGGTCGCCGGCCCCCCGCGCGTCCTGATGATCGCCGGTGACCCCACCGACGCCGACCCGCTGGCTGCGGCGCTGGAGGCCGGCGGCATCAGCGTCGAGCAGCGGCCCATCAGCCAGGGGGTGCCGACGGCCGACCGCCTGCTGGCCCACGATGCGGTCGTCCTGGTCGACGTGGCTGCCCCGTCCCTGGGGACGGCGGGGATGACCGCCCTCGACGCGGCCGTGCGTGACGGCGGGGTGGGCCTGGTGGCCGTCGGTGGTGAGCAGTCGTTCGGGCTGGGCGACTACACCGACACCCCGCTGGAGGACCTGCTCCCCGTCTCCTCGCGGATCACCGATCCGCTGCGCCGCCCGCGGGTCGCCGAAGCGCTGGTCGTGGATTCCTCCGAATCCATGGGGGCCTGCCACTGCGCCGACGAAGCCATGGGCGGCCCGATCCAGGAGGATCCCGGCGCGGTCCAGAAGACCGAGATCGCCCGACAGGCCGTCCGCCGGGCCGTGCAGGCGCTGGAGTCCACCGACACCGTCGGCGTGCTCGCCTTCGACACCCAGTCGCACTGGGTCCTGCCGCTGCAGCAGGTACCCGAATCCGCCGTGGTCGAGGACGGCCTGGCGCAGCTGCAGCCGTCCGGCAACACCGACATCCCCCAGGCCATCCGCATCGCCATCGAGGGGCTGCGCGGTGCCGATGCCGAGCTACGACACATCGTGCTGTTCTCCGACGGGTTCATGGGTGACCTGACCGGCCTCGGCCCGGTCGCCGACGAGGCGCTCGACGCCGGCATCACGCTGTCGGTCGTCGGGACCGGCGAGGGCAGCTTCGACGAGCTCGAGGACATGGCCCGGCGGGGTGGTGGCCGGTACTACCCGGGACGCGACCTGTCGGAGATCCCCGAGATCCTGGCGGCGGAGGTCATGCAGGTCGCCCGTCCGCTGGTCAGCGAGGGCAGCTTCGTGCCCACCGTCACCGGGCTGGACGACGCCACCGAGGGGCTGGACAGCGCGCCGCCGCTGCTGGGGTTCGTGGCCACCACCGCCAAGCCGACGGCCCGCCGGCTGCTGACGGTCGGCGAGTTCGCCGATCCGCTGCTGGCGACGTGGCAGGTCGGTGCGGGCACGGCAACGGCGTGGACCAGCGACGCGGCAGCCCGCTGGTCCGCGGGCTGGGTCGGCTGGGGTGGCTACCAGTCGTTCTGGGCCGACGTGGTCAAGGACACGTTCCCCGACGCGACCGGGGACACGATCGATGCCACGGCGACGGCGGGCCCGGGTGGCCTCGAGATCACCGCCCAGGTGCCTGCCAACGTGGCAGGGACGACCGTGGCGGCGACCGTCGTCGACCCCGACGGCGTCCGGCACGAGGTCGAGCTGCACCGCGACGACGACGGTGGGTTCTCAGGCACGCTGCCGGCCGAGGCCGAGGGCGTGCACCTGGTCAGCATCCTCGCCACCGACGGTGCCGGCGAGCCGATCGGCCGGGCGAACGTGCCCGCCGTGCGGGCCTACCCGGCCGAGTTCGGCGCCGCTCCCGCCGACGACGCCGCGTTGACCCGGGCGGCGGAGCAGACCGGTGGGCTGGTCGACCCGGCCGAGGCCACGGCCTTCCGCAGCGACGACCTCGACCCGGGCCGGCGGGGCGTACATATCCGGTCGTGGCTGCTCGTCGCCGCCATGGTGCTGGCCATGGCCGAGGTCGGCGTGCGCCGCCTGCGCCTCGAGCGCGGTGACCTGCGTCGGTTGCGGTCGGGCACGACCCGCACGCCGCCGCCGCCGAGCGCCGTCGCACCGCCGTCGCCGGCCGACCGCGTACCGGTCAGCCCGGGGGTCGGCCATCGCGGTCCCCCCGGCGGATCACCCCCGCTGGCCGGACCTGGATCCGAGCCGTCGAACGTCGGCGCGCCCGCCTCCCCTCCTCCTGATCCCGATCCTGATCGTGATGGTGCGCCAGCCCCCGCGGCGGAGGAACCCGCCACGGGCCTGTCCGCCCTCCGCAGGGCCCGCGACAAGGCCTTCGACCGCGACGACGACGCCGCCCCCTGGTGACGCGTGTCGGATTCGGGACCTTGTTGTCAACCGGTGGGTGCAACAAGTTGGGCGAGTTGGGCGGCTGGGGTCTTCCAGCCGAGGGTTTGTCGGGGGCGGGTGTTGAGGCTCTCGGCGAAGTCGTTGAGGTCCGCTGGGGTGTGGACTGACAGGTCGGTGCCCTTGGGCATGTACTGGCGCAGCAACCCGTTGGTGTTCTCGTTGGAACCGCGTTGCCAGGGCGAGTGGGGGTCGCAGAAGTAGACGGGCACGTCGGTGTCGATGGTGAACTGGACGTGCTCGGCCATCTCGATGCCCTGGTCCCAGGTGATGGACCGCCGCAGGTGCTCGGGCAGCCCGGTGATCGCGGTGGTCATGGCATCGCGCACCGTCGCGGCGGTCCGGTCGCCATCGAGGTGCATCAGCATCACGTAACGGGTGGAGCGCTCCACCAGGGTGCCCACCGCGGACTTGCCGTCCTTGCCGATGATCAGGTCGCCCTCCCAGTGACCGGGCACGGCACGGTCCTCCACCTCCGCGGGCCGCTCGCTGATCATCACCATGTCGTGCATGCGTGGCCGGGGAGATCGACCGGAGGGGACCCGCTTGGCCCGACCGGTCCGCAGGCACGACGTCAGCTCGCGTCGCAGCTCGCCCCGCCCCTGGACGTACAGCGACTTGTAGATCGTCTCGTGTGACACCGTCATCGACTCATCGTCGCCGAACCGCTCCTTGAGATCTGCAGCGATCTGCTGGGGCGACCACAGTCTGCGCAGGCCGTGCTCGACGAGGCCGGCCAGCTCCGCGCAGCTGGCGAGCTTGGTCGGCTTGGCCCGCCGTGCCTGCTCGTGGGCACGCTTGTGGGCAAGCATCGGCCGGTAGGCCTCACGGCCACCGTTGCGGTCCACCTCGCGCCACACCGAGGACTTGTGCCGGCCGACCCGATCGGCGATGGCCTGATAGGTCTCGCCCCGACCGATCCCCAACCGGATCTCCACCCGATCATCAAGCGACAACCGGTGCGGTGAGGGATCAGTCGCAAGCTCTGCCCGCAACACCCCACCAAACGGCTTGAGCACGTTGAGGAAGCTGCCCACGGAGATGTCGACCTCCTCAAGGATCTGCCGGCGGCCCTGACCGGCTCGTGCCCGACGGATCACCTCCGCCCGCACCTCATCAGGCAACCGCAACCACCGCTTCTCACCCTTGGCCCTCGACCTCACCATGACCTACCGCCTCCACCTCGAAGTGTCGTGTTGCAACGAAGTCTTGAGGCTGCCGACCGCCCGTCGTGATCGCCCGACACGCGTGGCGTCGTGTCAGCCGTCGAGCAGGTCGCGGAGGAGGGGAGGGATCAGCTCGCGGGTGTCCTCGACGACCTCGTGGCTGGCCAGCCAGGCGTCGAGCTCAGCGAGCGGGACGCGGTCCAGCGCCGTGACCTCGCCATCGGTCGGGTGCAGCTCGCCGTCGAACCGGGCGACCCACACGCGCCCCACCAACGACGCGGGGTCGGTCGGCGATGCCGCGGACCACTCGACCTCACCGAGGTACTCCAGCGGCACACCCTCCAGGCCCGCCTCCTCGGCCAGCTCCCGGCGGGCCGCGGCCTCCCACGGTTCACCGACGTCGCAGATGCCACCGAAGGCCAGGTCCCAGTGGCCGCCCGCAAGGTCCTTCCACTCCGCGCGACGGTGCACGACGACCTCGTCGTCGCTGGTGAGGACCACGACATAGGTGGAGCGGTGGCGCAGCCCCTCGGCACGCATGCGGGCACGGGGCACCACGTCGGCCACCGACCCGTCCTCGGCCAGCACCTCGACCGGCTGCTCCGCCGGACCGGACGCACCCACGGGCGTGACCAGCCGCGCGATCACGTCGGCGACCTCCTCCGGTGTGAAGCCCAGCGTGGCGTCGCCGACGGTCAGCTCGACACGCTGCCACGACGGCATCTCCGCGGGCCACGACTGCGACCACACGGCGATCCCCTCCTCCAGCGCCAGGCGATGCGCCTGGACCCGGAAGTCCGCCGCGGTCGTCCGCATCGCCACGTGGAACATCGACACCTGTGGCGGGTCCGGCACGACCTCCACCCCGTCGACCCCGGCCAGCGCAGCCGCGATGGCCCTGGCGTGGGCCAGGTAGGCGGGCATGCGGTCCAGCCGCGCCCGCAGGCCGGCCAACGCGCTGGCGGCGTAGGGCCACAGCGCGAACACCATCCCGCCGTGGCGGTGGCGCCACTCCCGGGCCCGCTCGACCAGGTCGTCCTCGCCCACCAAGCAGGCACCGGCGATGGCCCCGAGGCCCTTGTAGAACGACACGTAGACGCTGTCGAACAGCGCGGCGACCTCGGCGTGTGGCCGGTCGTAGCCGGCGGCGGCCTCCCACAGCCGCGCCCCGTCCATGTGCACGGCCATGCCGCGTTCGCGGGCCCACGTGGTCTGTGCCACCAACGCCTCCCACGACGGCAGCCGACCACCGATCTCCCGCTGCGGCAGCTCCAGCAGCAGCGACCCCGCCGGTTCGGCGACGGCCTCGAGGTCCGACAGCGAGAGCAGCGCCACCGGTGATCCGACCGGCCGCAGGGTCAGCCCGTGCAGGCGCTGCGGCCCCTCGTCCTCGTGCAGCAGCAGGTGCGCGGTCGGGTGCATCAACGCCGTCGCGCTGCCGACGTCCTCGGCGTGGATGCGCAGGGCGATCTGCTGGGCCATCGTGCCCGACGGCATGAACACCGCCGCAGGCTTGCCGAGCAGCTCGGCGACCTCGGCCTCCAGGTCGGCGACGACCCCGCCGTCGCCGTACCGGTCGGGCCCGACCTCGTCGGGCAGCTCGGCCAGCAGGTCAGCCGGGGTGCGCTGCCCGTGCCAGTGCAGGAACCGGTCGCACCGGGCCGTCAGCGCCCGTGCACGTCCGGCGTCATCCATGGTCGTGATCGGGGTCGGCCTCGTGGCCGTGGGTGTGCGCGGCATCGAGCTTGGCCCTGGCCTCGGCGATCAGGTCCGGGTCGGCGTCGGGAGTGCCGTCCGAGAGGATGCAGAACTCGTTGCCGTCGGGATCGGCCAGGACCTCCCACGTGACATGGGGGTCCTCGTGCTGGCCGATGTCCACTCGCGTCGCCCCCAGGTCGATGGCCTTGGCGATCGCCGCGGCCTGGTCATCGGGGCGCAGGTCGAAGTGCAGCCGGTTCTTGCCGGCCTTCGCGTCGTCGACCTCGACGAACAGCAGCGGGAACCCCTGGCCGTCCCGTGGGGCGATCATGACCTCGCCTTCGTCCTCGAAGGTCCGGACCCACCCGAGCAGGTCCTCCCAGAACATCGCGAGGGCGTCGGGGTCGGGTGTGTCGATGAGCAGGGCGTCGACGGTGATGCGCATGGCCGCACGATACCCGCGCCGGCTCGGGAATCGGCGGGTCGCCGACTCGGTTGGCACCGGGGCGTGGCAGGGTGTGCCCGCCACCACCAGAGGAGGAGCCACGGTGATCACGACGTCCCGCTGCACGTTCACGAGCCCCAGAGGGCACGAGCTGTCCGCGCGCCTCGACGTCCCGCAGGGTCGGGCCGTCCGAGGGGCGGCGGTGTTCGCCCACTGCTTCACCTGCTCCAAGGACCTGAAGGTGGAGAAGGAGATCGCGCAGGCCCTGACCCGTGAGGGGTTCGCCGTCCTGGCGTTCGACTTCACGGGCCTCGGACGCAGCGGTGGCGAGCTGTCCGGGTCCAGCTTCTCCGCCGACGTCGAGGACCTCGTCGCGGCCGCGCAGTACCTGGGCGAGACCGTCGCCCCGACATCGCTGCTCGTCGGCCACTCCCTGGGCGGAGCGGCGGTCCTGGCCGCCGCCCCACGCATCGAGTCGGTGGCGGCCGTCGCGACGATCGGCGCACCCGCCGACCCCGGCCATGTCGAACACCTGCTGACCGCCGGCCTGGAGGAGATCGACCGCGAGGGACACGCCGAGATCTCAATCGGTGGCCGGCCCTTCACGATCGGCCGGTCCTTCGTGGAGGACCTCCGCACCCACCGCCTGGTCGACACCCTGCCCACGCTCGGCAAGGCCCTGCTGGTGATGCACTCCCCGCTGGACCAGACCGTCGGCATCGACAACGCACGGATCATCCACGACGCCGCCAAGCACCCGAAGAGCTTCGTGTCGCTGGACCACGCCGACCACCTGCTCAGCGACCCCCGCGACGCCCACTACGCCGCCGGCGTCATCGCCGCCTGGGCCGAGCGCTACCTGCCGTCCCCGCAGGTTGCCGGCAGCACCACCTACGACGAGGCCGGCGCGACGTCGATCACGCGGGACAGCCTCGAGACCGACGTCACCACCCGGGGGTACCTCCTGCGGGTCGACGAACCCGAGGAGGCCGGCGGGCACGAGACGGGCCCCACTCCCTACGACCTGCTGGCGGGCGCGCTTGCGTCGTGCACCACCCTGACGCTGCGGATCTACGCCGACCGCAAGGGGTATCCGCTGCGGTCCGCGCGGGCGACGGTGACCCACAACCGGGTCCACGCCAAGGACTGCAGCGAGTGCGACCACGAGTCCGGCCGCATCGAGAAGTTCGACAAGACCCTCGTGCTGGAGGGAGACCTGACCGACGACCAGCGGGCCGACCTGCTGCGCGTCGCCGACAAGTGCCCCGTCCACAAGACCCTCCACGGCCAGATCGAGGTCCACACCGTCCTGGAGTGACGGCGATCGGGTGGCGGGGGGTCAGGACGAGCTCGCGCCGACGTCACGAAAGGGTGGCGGCATGTCCCCTTCGTTGCCCACGACGATCCACATCGAGAAGCGGGTCGGGTCGTCGACGGCGTTGGCGTAGCTGTGGGGTTCGTGGGCCTCGAACACGACCACCTCGTCGCTGCGGACGTCGATGGACCGGGTCCCGACCGTCACCGTCAGCGCTCCGCTGTGCACTCGGACGGTCTCGGTCGTGCCACGCGGGTGCGCGTCACCGTCGAAGGTGTCGCCGGGTGCGAGCTCCCAGTCCCACAGCTCGACACCGCCCGGCGGGTCGGTGCCGATGAGCAGCGAGGCCCGGCTGCCCGCCGGGGTGGCCCACAGGTCGACGGCCTCCTCCACCCGGCGATGCTTGACGAGCGGACCCATCGGCCGCTCCAGCAGGGTGTGCAGGCCGATGCCGAGTGACTCCGACAACGCGCACAGCGTCGCCACCGACGGGTTGGAGCGCTGCTGCTCGATCGCCACGATCGTGCCCTTGGACAGCCCGCAGGACTGGGCCAGCGTGTCCTGCGACCAGCCGAGGGCCTGGCGGAACCGCAGCACGTTGGCACCGATCACATCGGCGAGCTCCTCGATGTCCACCCGACCCTCCTCGGTCAGTCGACTGTACTGACAGGTTGGTCGGTTGATCTGCGACGCGGATATGGCTACCGTGGCGGACCAACCAACTGGACGAGGAGGATAGCGAAATGACCGCGTTGCTGCTGTCGCTGGGATCGGCCGTCACGTTCGGCGCCGCGGACTTCCTCGGCGGCCTGGCCACGCGACGGGGGGAGGCCGTGCCCGTCGCGGCGGTCAGCCAGGCGGTCGGCCTCGTGCTGGTCGCGGCGGCCATGCTGGTCCTGCCCGGCTCGCTGAGCACCCCGGCGATGATCTGGGGTGGGGTGGCCGGACTGGCCGGCGCCGGTGGGCTGGTCGCGTACTTCCGGGCGCTCGGGATGGGACAGATGGGTGCCGCCGCCCCGATGGCGTCCCTCGTCGGGGCGGCCGTGCCGGTGACCTTCGGGTTGGGGCTGGGCGAGCGGCCCGACCAGCTGGCCGTCGTGGGCATCGCCGTCGGGATCGCCGGGACCGTCCTCGTGTCGCGCACGGGCGGGTCGCTGACGCCCGAGACCGCCGCACAGCGTCGTGGCCTGCTGGTCGCCGCCTTCGCCGGCGCGCTGTTCGGGGTGTTCTTCGTGGCGCTGGACCAGGCCCCGGACGACTCGGGGCTGTGGCCGCTGGTCGCCGCCCGCATCGTCGGCCTCGTCCTGCTCGGTGCCGTCATCGCCGCCCGCCGGCCGGCGTGGCCCCGGGGACGGGTGGCCGGCATGGCCACCACGTCGGGCCTGCTCGACATGACCGCCAACGTCCTGTTCCTCCTCGCCACTCGCCAGGGGTTGCTGGTCCTCACGTCCGTGGTCACGGGCCTGTACCCGGTCGGCGTCGTGCTGCTGGCCTGGCTGGTCCTCCGCGAACGGCTCGGCCGCAGCCAGCAGGCCGGGGTCGCCCTGGCCCTCGGCGCGACGGTGCTGATCGCCGTCTGATCCGTCTCCAGCCACCCCACTCCCCGGATCGTGCCGGTGACCACGGTGGGGTGGGATGGGCCCCGATCGCGCCGATGGCCACACGTGGAGGGGCCCGTCCCGGTGGACAGGGATTGAGCTGGCCGAATCGGGGAACTCCTCGGGACAGACTCCGCCCTCCCCGGCGGAGCCCGACCTGATTGGACGATGACATGGCCGCCGCTCCTGACCTGACCGTTGAGGAGGACGTCACCCCTCCGCGGGGTGAGCGACTGCATGCCGAGGAGTCCGGCGAGCTCAACGCCAGCTTCGACCGCAGCGTCGAGGAGGGCGCTGGACGGCTGAACCGGCCGATCGGCAACCTGCTGGCGACCGGGTTCATGGCCGGGCTGGACGTCGGCTTCGGCGTGCTGGCTCTGCTGTTCGTGGAGCACGAGACCGGCTCGCCGGTGCTCGGCGGGCTCGCCTTCACCATCGGCTTCATCGCCATCCACCTGGGCCGCTCGGAGCTGTTCACCGAGAACTTCCTGGTCCCCGTGACCACGGTGATCACCCGCAAGGCCAGCATCCGTCAGCTCGGCCGCCTGTGGGCCGGCACCTACACCACCAACCTCGCGGGCGGCTGGTTGATCGCCGCCATGGTGATGATCGCCTACCCCGACCTTCACCCCATCGCGATGGAGCGGGGCGAGGCGATCATGGGGCGCGCGCTGTCGCTTGAGTCGTTCATGCTGGCCGTCCTGGCCGGGGCGGCGATCACGCTGATGACCTGGATGGTCCGCAACGCCGAGACCGAGGGCGGCAGGCTCGTGTCGGTGATCGCCTTCGGCTTCATCCTCGGCTCGACCCACATGAACCACGTCGTGGTCATCTCCATCAAGATGTTCGCGGCCCTGCAGGTCGGCGGGACCGGCTACGGGTACTGGGACTGGCTGCAGCTGTCGTCCTACGCGGTGCTGGGCAACATGCTCGGTGGGCTCGGACTGGTCACGCTCCTGCGGCTCGTGCAGGTCGGTCGTCCGCACATCGAACGTCGTCGCCGGACGGCGATGACGATCAAGGGGTCGGACTACCGCCGCCGGATCCGCCCCGACGAGGACTGATCAGCCGAACGTCAGCAGGTCCTGCACGTCGATGACGACCGGCGGCACGGCGACCGCCTGGACCCTGCCCGAGGACACCTCCTCCAGTGACCCCCACGTCCCGTCCGGGTGGGGGTCACGGTGCACGTGGATCGACCGGGCCTTCACGTCGATGACCCAGTACTCGGGGTAGCCCGCCCCCGCGTACCGGCGTGCCTTCTCGCCCAGGTCGAAGCGCAGCGAGCTGTTGGCGATCTCGATGACCAGCAGCGCGTCGTGCGGCTTGCCGGTCACCCGTGTGTCGCGCCTGGACAGGATCGCGAAGTCCGGCTCCGGCTCGGAGATCTCGTCGGCGATGACCGGACACTGGGGGCTGACGACGTAGTCCTCCCCGACCAGCCGCACCAGCAGATGGGTCATGAAGGGGATCAACCCCATGTGTTCGTCACCCTGGGGGCTCATCTCGACGAGGACTCCTCCGACCAGCTCGACATGCGTGCCATCGAAGACCCCGGTGTCGATCAGCCGGTGGTACTCCTCCACCCGCAGGGGGCGGAACTCCGGCGGGAGGGTGGTGATGGGGTCGAGCAACGTGGTCACCTCGTCAGTGTCCCGGATCACGGGCCCCGCTGGCGGCGAACCGTCCAGCGACTGTGGACAAGTGTAGGGAGGCGGCTGGGGCGAGGGTCGGCCCCGGCCTCAGCTGCAGGACCGGAGCAGCAGGATCAGCACGACCGACGCGACGATGGAGACGAGGATGGATCCGGTGCAGCCGAGGCGGTTGGAGAAGAAGACGAACATGCGACAAGGTCTGCCCCGCCGCTGACCAGTCGGAACCTCAGCGGATGTCGCCGAGCAGGGTGACCAGCGACGACACCGCGTCGGCGTCGACGCCGGGGTCGCTGAACACCTCCTCGTTGAGGACCGCCGTCGCCTGCTTGACGACGGCCCGTCCCTCCTCGGTCAGCGTGGCCAGCTTGGCCCGGCGGTCGGTGGGATGGTCCTCACGGACGACGAAGCCCTGGCGTTCCAGCCGGTCGATGGCGGAGGTCACCGACGTCGGGTGGACCTGCAGCCGCCGACCGATCGCGCCCATCGGCAACGATCCGGTCCGGCTGAACGACAGCAGCTGCAGGATCTCGTAGCGCGCGAACGTCAGGTCGAAGGGCTTCAGCAGCCCGTCGATCCTCTGCTGGAAGATCGCCTGGACCCGGGTGATCGAGGTGACCAGCGCCATGCCGTCGGCGGCGTCGGTCCAGCCGTGCTCGACCCAGCGGCGGTGCGCCTCTGCGATCGGGTCGAAGTCGGGGTCCACGACGTGCCGGCCTAGACGTTGCGCCGGTACTGGCCGCCGACCTCGAAGAACGCCTCGGTGATCTGGCCGAGCGAGCACACCCGTGCCGCGTCCATCAGCGCATCGAAGGTGTTGCCGTCGGTCGTGGCGACCTCCTGCAGGCGGGCCAGCGCCGCGTCGGCCTCCGACCGGTGCTTGGTCGTCCATTCCTGCACGCGACGCAGCTGCGAGGACTTCTCCTCCTCCGTCGCTCGGGCGAGCTCGACCTCCGGCAGGTCCTCCTCCTCGCCCTTGGGCGGCAGGAAGGTGTTGACGCCGATGATGGGCAACGAGCCGTCGTGCTTGCGGTGCTCGTACTTCATCGACTCGTCCTGGATCTTGCCGCGCTGGTAGCCGGTCTCCATCGCGCCCAGCACGCCGCCACGGTTGGAGATGGCCTCGAACTCCTTGAGCACGGCCTCCTCGACCAGGTCGGTCAGCTCGTCGACGATGTAGGAGCCCTGCAGCGGGTTCTCGTTCTTCGCCAGGCCCCACTCCTGGTCGATGATCATCTGGATGGCCAGCGCCCGGCGCACCGACTCCGTCGTGGGGGTCGTGATCGCCTCGTCGTAGGCGTTGGTGTGCAGCGAGTTGGTGTTGTCGTAGATCGCGCACAGCGCCTGCAGCGTCGTGCGGATGTCGTTGAAGTGCATCTCCTGGGCATGCAGCGACCGGCCCGAGGTCTGCACGTGGTACTTCAGCTTCTGCGACCGGTCGTTGGCGCCGTAGCGCTCCTTCATCGCCACGGCCCAGATCCGGCGGGCAACACGGCCGAGCACCGTGTACTCCGCGTCCATGCCGTTGGAGAAGAAGAACGACAGGTTGGGCGCGAAGTCGTCGATGTCCATGCCGCGGGCCAGGTAGGACTCGACGTAGGTGAAGCCGTTGGACAGCGTGAACGCCAGCTGGCTGATGGGGTTCGCCCCCGCCTCGGCGATGTGGTACCCGCTGATCGACACCGAGTAGAAGTTGCGGACGTCGTGGTCGATGAACCACTCCTGGATGTCGGCCATGCAGCGCAGGCTGAACTCGGTGGAGAAGATGCAGGTGTTCTGGCCCTGGTCCTCCTTGAGGATGTCGGCCTGGACCGTCCCGCGGACGCTGGAGAAGGTGTGGGCGCGGATGCCCACCATCTCCTCCTCCGTGGGCTGGCGGCCCTCCTTCTCCACGAACCGGTCGACCTGCTGGTCCAGTGCGGTGTTGAGGAAGAACGCCAGGATCGTCGGGGCCGGCCCGTTGATCGTCATCGACACCGACGTGGTGGGGTCGCACAGGTCGAAGCCCTTGTAGAGCTCCTTCATGTCGTCCAGCGTCGCGATCGACACACCGGAGGTGCCGACCTTGCCGTAGATGTCGGGACGTTCGTCGGGGTCACGGCCGTAGAGGGTGACGGAGTCGAACGCCGTGGACAGGCGGGTGGCCGGCTGGCCCTCGGCGAGCAGGTGGAAGCGACGGTTGGTGCGGAACGGGTCGCCCTCACCGGCGAACATGCGGGCCGGGGCCTCGCCGTCGCGCTTCAGCGGGAACACGCCGGCGGTGTAGGGGAAGTGGCCCGGCAGGTTCTCGCGGCGCAGGAACCGGACCTGTTCGGCCTTCTCCGTCGTGCGGGGCAGGGCGACCCGGCGGACCCTGGAGCCCGAGAGGGTCTCGCGGGTGGCGGGGGCGCTGATCTGCTTGCCACGGACGGAGAAGGTGATCTCCTCGCCGGAGTAGTCCTCGACGGTCTGCGTCCACGAGTCCAGCAGCGCGTGGACCTCGGGATCCAGCTGCCCCTCGAGGTCATCGACGAGGTTGTCCACGGCCTCTGCGGCCTCGCCGGCCTCGAGCATCCGGCTGGTTCGCTGGGCGGCCTGCAGCTTGCCCGCCAGCTGGGCCTGCTCTTCGGTGGTTGCGTGGTATTCCCGCACCGTGGCGGCGATGTCGGCCAGGTAGCGCTCGCGTTCGCCCGGCACGATGACCGACAGGTGGGAGGAGTGGCGGACGTCCACGCGTGGCAGCGCCCCGCCGCCCTCGGGCAGCCCCTTCGGGGTCAGCAGCGCCTTCAGCTCCTGGTACAGCGCGGTGACGCCGTCGTCGTCGAAGCGGGCGGCGGAGGTGCCGAAGACCGGCATCTCCTCCCACGGCGTGCCGAACGCCTGGCGGTTGCGGACCATCTGCCGGGCGACGTCACGCATGGCGTCCTCGGCCCCGCGCCGCTCGAACTTGTTGATCGCCACCAGGTCGGCGAAGTCGAGCATGTCGATCTTCTCCAGCTGGCTGGCCGCACCGAACTCGGGCGTCATCACGTACATCGACACGTCGACGTGGTCGGTGATGGCGGCGTTGCCCTGCCCGATGCCGGGGGTCTCGACGATGACCAGGTCGAAGCCGCCGGCCTTGCAGGCGTCGATGACCGCGTCGAGGTTGTCGGGCACCTCCGCACCCGGCGTGCGGGTCGCCAGCGAGCGGAAGAACACCAGGCCCGGCTCGACGGTGTTCATGCGGATGCGGTCACCCAGCAGCGCACCGCCGCCGCGACGACGGGAGGGGTCGATCGCCAGGACGGCCACCCGCAGCTTGTCCTCGTGGTCCCGCCGGATGCGACGGACCAGCTCGTCGGTCAGCGAGGACTTGCCGGCGCCGCCCGTGCCGGTGATACCAAGGACCGGCACCGTCCGGGCCGCGGCGGCTTCGCCCAGCCATGCAGGGACCTGTCCGTCCTGCAGGCGGGTGATCAGCCGGCCGATGGCGGTCTCGTCGCCGGTCTGCACCGCGTCGGCGCTCGGTTCGTCGCCATCGGAGAGGGACACGTCGCAGGTGCGGATGATCTGGTTGATCATCCCCGGCAACCCCAGCTCTTGGCCGTCACCCGGGGAGAAGATGCGGTCGATCCCACGGGAGTGCAGCAGCTCGATCTCGGCCGGCACGATCGTCCCGCCGCCACCGCCGTAGACGCGGACGTGGCCGGCGCCCTTCTCGTCGAGCAGCTCGCGCAGGTAGGTGAAGTACTCCACGTGGCCGCCCTGGTAGGAGCTGACCGCCACACCCTGGGCGTCCTCCTGGATGGCGGCGGTGACGACCTCGGCGACGGAGCGGTCGTGCCCGAGGTGGATGACCTCGGCCCCCTGTGACTGCAGCAGGCGCCGCATGATGTTGATGGCGGCGTCGTGTCCGTCGAACAGCGACCCGGCGGTCACGATCCGGACGGGGTTGGTGGGGACGTGCAGGGTCGACTCGGTGCTCACTGCGGCTCCAGCGTGGGAAGGGGACAGAGCGGTTGGATGTCCGATACTAGGATATCCAAGCAAATCTGTGAAGGGGGTCACCTGGAGGGGTGGGGGCCGATCA
This sequence comes from Euzebya pacifica, assembly GCF_003344865.1. GTDB lineage: Bacteria > Actinomycetota > Nitriliruptoria > Euzebyales > Euzebyaceae > Euzebya > Euzebya pacifica. Next base: position 5,593,945 of record NZ_CP031165.1, on the reverse strand, counting down.
GGGAAGGACGCGTTCGCGGATGCCGCGCGGTCGACGGCGACCGCCGTTGCGCTCCTCCTCGGCATCGGCCTGCCTGACCGTGCGCATGCGTTCCTTGAGCACGAACTCCTCCAGCAGCACGCGGACCATGGCGGCGACCGGCAGCGCGAGCAGCGCCCCGACGGGCCCGGCGAGGGTGCCGCCGATCAGCAGCGCGACGATGCCGATGGCCGGCGAGACGTCGATGGCGTCGCGCATGACCCGGGGCACGATGACGTAGTTCTCGACCTGCTGGTAGGTGAGCAGGACCGCGCCGGTGAGGAGGGCCTGGCCGACGCCCTGGGTGAGGGCCACGCCGACGGCGGCGGCCGCCCCCACGGTGGCACCGACGGCGGGGACCATGTCGGTCAGGGCGATGAAGACGGCGAGCGCCGCGGCGTAGGGCACGCCGATGGCGGTCAACGCGATCCAGGCCACGACGCCGGCGATGGCGCTGACCAGCAGGTTCCCGGCGATGTAGTTGGCCATCAGGTCGGTCGAACGGTTCAGCAGGCGGAGGAACCCCTCCCGGTCCTCACGCACCAGCAGGCGTACGCCCCAGCGCTTGATGCGGGGCAGCGACATCGCGAAGTAGGGCGTCAGCGTCAGGACGAGGAGCAGGTCGAAGATCGCGGAGAAGACCCCACCGACGGCGCTCATCGCCCCGTCGGGCAGCTGTCCGACCGCGGAGCCCACCTGCGCCATCGGGTCGATCCGTGCCGTCAGGTCGGCGATGAACGGGCTGTCCTCCTCCAACCCCTGCACGTACTCCGGGAGTGTCTCGACGAGCGTGCCGACCTGGTCCACTACGACGGGCACGATCAGGAACAGGGCGGCGCCGGTGGCGACGATGCCGACGGCGATGATCACCGTCATCGCCAGACCGCGGGGGAGACCCCGCTTCTCGAGCCACGAGATCGTCGGTTGCAGGCCGATGGCCAGGACCGCCGAGGCCGCGAGGACGATCAGCAGGCCCTGCAGGATCGCCAGCATGCGGATGGCGATCACCAGCAGCAGCACGAGCGCAGCGACCTTCACCCAGTACCCGATGGGTGGAAAGCGGTCCTGCCACAGCGGGCGGTCGGCGGTCGTCATGACCGACTGACGATGTCCATTCGCCGGGGGTCCAAACCCGACTGGCGTCACTCGATGGCGACCAGCAGCGGGGCGATGCTGCTGCGCAGCTCCTCGGGCAGCACGGCGGCGCCGCCCACCAGGGCGGCCCGGTCGGCGACGGCCGCGCTGGCCCGGAGGAACCCGGCGCCCGAGGAGGAGTCCTCCAGTCCGTCCGGCGGCACGATCAGCACGAGCCCGCCCATGGCTGCGGCGGCCGGCACCCCCGCAAGGGCATCGGGGAATCGTTCACCCGAGGCGAGGAGGAGCACGTCGAGGCTGGCCCCGGCGCGGGTGGCTGCCGCGGCCAGGGCGACGGCCGTCTGGTACCGGTCGGCCCCGGCCAGCCGTTGCACGGCACGGCCGAGCCCGTCGGCGGCCGCGGTGGAGACGGCCTGCTCGCCACCGGCCACGACGAGGGGGGCGTCGGCGACGGTGGTTCGTTGCACGATGCGGGCCACCTCGCCCGCGCTGGCGTCGTCGACCAGCAGGATCGGGACAGGGGATCGGTCGGCGGCTCCACCGCCCACCACGGCCAGCCCGCCCGCGGCCAGGGCGTCGGCGAAGTCGTCGGCCCGGGCCACGATCGCCGTGGCAGCCGGGCCGCCGCCGAAGGCCGCCATGCGGTCGGCCACGACACCGGCCGTGGTGATGCGGTTGCTGCCGGCCAGTCGCACGACCTCGATGCCCATGTCCTCCAGGGAGGCGCGCACGGCGTCGCCGAGCACGCCCGTGCCGCCGACGAGGTGGACACGGTCGACGCCCAGCCGGCGCAGGTCGTCGGCGACCCGCGGGTCGAGCGCCGCGCCGGACGTCAGCAGGGTGGGACCTTCGAGGGTGGCCGCCAGCGGTCCGGCGGTCAGCGCATCGGGGAACGCGTCGGCGTTGACCAGGACGGCCTCGCGGCCCTCGCCGAACGCCTCCTGGGACAGGGCGACGGCGGTGGCCACCCGGTCGGGGCCAGCGATGCGTCCGACGGTGTCGCCGCCGACGAGCGGCAGGCGCAGCACGGCGGGATCCTCCCCGGTGGTGGTCAGGGCGATCCGGTCGGCGACCGGCGCGTTGCGGTAGCTGTCGTCGGTGGTCGCCACGACCAACCGGGCCACGTGCCCGGTCTCGAAGCGGTGGACGACGGCGGGCAGCCGGACCTCGACCGCGCCGGGCAGCCGGTCCGCGGGGATGCGGCTGGCGGCGACCATGCGCTTGATCAGCGTGGCGGTGCCGTCGGGGCCCACGTCGTAGAGCTTGGTGAACAGCACGGCGTCCTGGCCGTTGCTGTTGGCGACGTGGAGGCGAAGCGTCGGGATGCCCACCACGTCGGCGGGGGCCGTGAACGGCGGCGTGTCCAGCGCGACGTGCTGCCCGGGGACCTCCGAGGGTGGCCGGCCGGCGCCCGGCTGCCCCTCCCCGGTGAAGTTGGGGGTCTCGGAGTGCGCGGCCGGGACGCCGTTGGGCGGGTTGAGGATCGAGGCGGACAGGACCGGAGCGTCGACGGTGCGTGGTCCCGCACCGATCGGGACGAGCCCGTCGTCGGTCAGCAGGTAGCTGGTGCCCGCGCCACCGGCGAATCCGGGTTCGGCGGGCCCACGTCCGAGGGTGGCGTAGGCGGCGTCGGCGTTGCCGACGGGACGGTCGTCCACCGTCGGGACGGTGTAGTCGACCCAGTCCCGGAAGACGCTGAACCGCGGACCGGGGTGGCCGACCCCGCGCAGGTAGTGGTCGAAGAAGCGGCCGATCCGGTTCGCGTACGTCGTCGCCCGGAAGGCCTCCTGGGCCTCCGCGGAGTCGTCGTAGGCGCTGCTGTACGGCTCGCCCTCGCCCGGCCGTGGTGCGTACCCGTGGCCGCCCCAGTTCCACAGCATGAACACGTCGTCGTTGCCGGCTGCCCGGAGGGCCTCGAACGTCGCGGTCGCCTCCACCGGGGTGAACAACGTGTCGGACTGGCCCTGGGTCAGCAGCACCGGCACCGTCACGTCGTCCGTGAAGTTCGCGACGCTGGACCTGGCGACGAACGCCCGCTGCTCGGCGGTCACGTCACCGGTGGTGGACAGGCTCGCGAAGATCGGGCACACCATGGGATCGAAACCCGGGCAGGGCGCCTGTCCCGGGTACAGCGTCTGCTGGGTCACCGGGTCACAGCCGCCGTTGCCCATCGCCGGCTGGGTCGCCGCGACCGTGGTGAACAACGTCGACCACGTCGACTTGAAGACCCCCTGCTCGTAGTGCTCGAGCTCGAAGGTGCCGCCGTCGCCGATCAGGTTGTTGGGCACCAGCGAGAACTGCAGGGAGTTCCACGTACGGGCCGGCGCGATCGCGTCCAGGCGCGGGTCGGTGGCGGCGACCAGGCCCTGGTGACCGCCGCCGTAGGAGCCGCCGGCCATCCCGACGCGCGGGTCGCCCGGGGCGTCCATCAGCACGTCGTCGCGGGCGGCGAGCAGGTCGATCAAGCGGCTGACGTTGCGCGCGTCGTAGTCCACCGAGTCCAGCGCCACACAGCCGCTCGACTGGCCGAAGCCCTGGTGGGTGCTGGAGATCACCACGTAGCCCTTGCCGGCGAAGAACGCCGCCAGGGTGGTGACCTCGCCGACGTCCTTGCTGTTGCCGAACCCGTGGGCGATCACCATCGCCGGCCGCGGATCGGCGGCCGACGCGCCCTCGGGGACCCACACGTCGTGGTCGAGGGTGACCGGGTAGGTCTCGTCGGGACCGGTGGTGGTCTCCAGCATCCCCGGCGTGCGGTCGTAGGCCTGGGGGTCGTCCTGGGCGACCGCAGGCGCCGTCAGGCCCGACAGGCAGCCGAGCACGGCAAGGACAGCGAGGATTCGGCTCTTCGGCATCTGCGGATCCTAGTCCCGCGGCCGGTCGTCCCTCGCGGTCCCTGCCGAGTCGTACGTCAGCCCTCCCCCGGACGCACCGCCGTCTCCAGCGCGATGATGGCACCGTCGCTCACCTCGCCGGAGGTCACGACCGTCAGCCCCTGGGCCAGCCCGGACAGGCCCTCGAGCACCGCGGTCGTCTCCGCGGACGCCTCCAGGTCACCGCCGTCGACGAGCACCATGACCTGTCCCGCCGCGGCGGCGGCAGGGCCGGCCACGAGCGCGTCGGCGAAGGTCTCGCCGGTCGCGACCCACGGCTGGTTGATCCGCAGGCCGGCGTTGCGGGAGGCGTCGATCACCGCCGCCGACGTGCCGTACCGGGTGTCGCCGGCCAGGCGGGGGGCGTCGCCGGCCACCTCGGCCGACACCGCGTCCACGCCGCCGAGGACGGTCACCGCGGGACCGCCGAGGGCGGCCATCGCCTCGGTGGTCTCCGTCGGCATCCGGTCGGTCTCCACCAGCAGGATCGGCTGCCCGAGGAAGGCGGCCAGGCCCGCGACGCCGACCGCGTCGGGGAAGTCCCCGCCGTCGGCGACGAACACGTCGGTGGGCGTGCCGGTGGCCTCGGCGATCGCGCCAGCCACCGCCCCGGCGGTGCCGAAGCGGTTGGTGCCCGCCACCCGGCTGGTCTGGATGTCGGCGTCGCCCAGGGCCTGCTCGACCGCTGCGGACAGGGCCGCGGTCCCACCGAGGAGCACGACGTCGGTGACGCCGAGGCGCTGGAGCTCGGCCAGGACGGTCGGGTCCAGCGACTCGACGGGGTTCAGCAGGAGCGGTGCACCGAGGGCACCTGCCAGCGCCGATCCGGTCAGCGCGTCGGCGTAGGCGTCGGACCGGGCCAGCACCGCGGTGGTCGCCGATGTGCGCGCCGACGTGACCGCGATGGCGGTGGCCACCGGGTCGCCGCCGAGGAGGACGTCGGCGACCGGGACCTCGCAGGGAGGCATGCCCGCCCGCGTCTCGGAGGTGAACGCGCAGCCAAGCGACCGGTCGGCGCGGACCGCCGGGTCGATCAGGGCCTCGCCTGCGGGTGCCGTGCCGGTCTGGATCCACGTCAGCAGGTCCACGAACGCGCCGCCGAGCTCCTCGGCGGTGAAGTCGCAGTGGCCCGGAGCCCGGACGGTCCGCTGGACGAGGTTGTCCGACAGGCCGTTCGCCTCGACCTCCTCGGCGTAGACGACCTGGTTGAGGAGCGGCACGAACAGGTCGCCGGTGGTGTGCAACGACAGGGTGGGCACCTGCGGCGTGCCGTCGATGGTCGGGAACGGGGCCTCGCCGTCGTTGGTCACCCTGGCCACGGCGGCGTTGAGGGCCTGCTCCTGGGGGGACGGCTCGGCGCTGGTGGCGTTGGGGAACCCGTAGATGGTCCCGGCGTTGTCGTAGACGCCTTCGACCCCGACGGGGGTGGGGATGCCCGCCGACAGGGCGTTGCCGTAGAGGGCCTGCAGGAACGGCACCGTCGGGGCGTCACCGTCCTCACCGTCGAGGTCGACGGCGGCGAGGGTGTTCCAGAAGGTCAGGGACTCCTCGAAGGTGGGTCGCTCGCCGCCGCTGAGCGCCTCCACGACATCGGCGTACTGCACACCTGCAGGTGTGGCCAGGCCGGTCTGCAGCCCGAGTGCCGCGGAGATCTGCTGGGCGGGGCCGCCGAGGAACGGCAGGCCACCCGGCACGGGCACCTCGACACCCGCCAGGGCACCGGCGACGAGGTTGACGTCGGTGAAGTACTCGAACAGCTCGACATCGCCCATCACGCCGCAGGCGGGCAGGGCACCCACGTAGGCGTCGGGGTAGCGCTCCAGCGCGACACCGGTGATGTGCCCGCCCATGGAGAACCCGTGGATGATCGTGGCGGTGGGCGCGTCGCCGCCGGTCAACTCGGCGAAGCGGTCGGCGAGGTCCTGGGTCTGGTCGACGGGGCCGTCGATGACGTAGCCGTTGGCGGCGTAGCTGGAGGCGGCCCAGGCGATGCCCTGCTGCACGAACAACGGACGCAGCGGCGGGTCCTGGACGACCAGTTCCTCCTGCTGGGGGCCGACGAAGCCGTGGGCGTACAGCACGAGGGTGCCGTTCCAGTCGTCGGGCACCTCGATGCGGTAGGCGTGCTCGGCGCCGTCGGTGTCGATGGTGCCGGCGAACGCCTCGGCGCCGGGCAGGGCCTCGAAGGCGGGGTCGGCGATGACGTAGTCGGGGGGCTCGGGCGTCTGGGCGACGGCGGGTGCGGCGAGCAGGCCGAGCAGCAGCGCGAGCGTGGACACGAGGACTGAAGTGACTCTGGTCATGTCGACTGACCCTCGCAGACTCCGCCACGCCGTGAAGTGGATTCACGGACTACTTCGTTGCGTGACCCATCTCTCACAGTGCGTTGAGTGATGCGGCTGCCACGCCGGCGCCGGCGCAGCACCGAGGCCGATACCCTTCGGCCATGGCTGACAAGGCAGCGCTGGTTGCGCGCATCCGGGACGGCGTCATCGGACGCGACGAAACGGTCATCGGGCCCTACGGGGGCCGACCCGTCGTGTACGCCGACTACACCGCCTCGGGGCGTGCGCTGGACCTCGTCGAGGACGCCATCCGTGAACACGTCCTGCCGAAGTACGCCAACACCCACACCGAGTCCTCCGGCACCGGCCTGCAGACGACCCGCTTCCGCGAGGACGCCCGCGAGATCATCCGTCGTTGCGTCGGGGCAACCGACGAGCACGCGGTGCTGTTCTGTGGCTCGGGCTCGACCGGCGCGATCGACCGCCTGGTCACCGTGCTCGGCCTGCGCATCCCCGAGCAGTGGGCCGACCGGGTCGAGATCGCCCCGGAGGAGCGACCGGTCGTCTTCATCGGCCCGTTCGAGCACCATTCCAACGACCTGCCGTGGCGCGAGTCGGTCGCCGACGTCGTCACCATCCACGAGGACCTCGACGGCGGCATCGACCTGGCCGACCTCGAGAAGGCCCTGATCGACCATGCCGATCGGCCGCTGAAGATCGGCTCGTTCTCCGCCGCGTCCAACGTGACCGGCATCACCTCCGACACCAGGGCCATCAGCCGGTTGCTGCACCAGCACGGCGCGCTGTCGTTCTGGGACTTCGCGGCCGCCGCGCCCTACGTGCCCATCGACGTGGCGCCCGACGACGGTGACTCCGACCACTACTTCGACGCGATCGTGATCTCGCCGCACAAGCTGGTCGGTGGGCCCGGCACGCCCGGGTTGCTCGTGGCCCGCAAGGACCTGTTCACCAACCGTGTCCCGGGGGTGCCCGGCGGCGGGACGGTCTGGTACGTCAACCCCGACGACCACCACTACCTCGACGACATCGAGCACCGCGAGGAGGGGGGTACCCCCGACATCGTCGGGGCCATCCGTGCCGGCCTGGTGTTCGCCCTCAAGGACGCCGTCGGGGCGGAGGAGATCCGCCGTCGCGAGACCGCCTTCATCACCCGCGCCATCGACCGCTGGTGTGCCCACCCTCGCATCGAGATCCTGGGCAACCGTGAGCACGAACGGCTGTCGATCGTCTCCTTCGTGGTCCGCCACGGCGAGGCCGGCCGCTACTTGCACCACAACTACGTCGTGGCGTTGCTCAACGACCTGTTCGGCATCCAGTCACGTGGCGGCTGCTCGTGTGCAGGCCCCTACGGGCACCGGCTGCTCGGCATCGACCTGGACACCTCGCGTGCGTTCGAACGCGAGATCGGCACGGGCTGTGAGGGCATCAAGCCCGGCTGGGTCCGGGTCAACTTCAACTACTTCATCGACGAGGCCGAGTTCGACTACGTCCTGTCGGCGGTCGAGCTCGTCGCCGACCGCGGCGCGGCGCTGCTGCCCGACTACCGCTTCGACGCCCGCACGGGGCTGTGGCGGCACCGTGCTGCCGATGACCGAGGTGTGGAGCGGCTGACCGACCTGGTGATCGGCCCGGACGGCTTCGCGCCGGCACATCGCGCCCCTGCGCCGACGGGTGAGGTCGACCTGTCGTCCCACCTGCGGACCGCCGAGGAGATCCTCGACCGAGGGCCGACGGTGACCGACCCCGGATGGCCCGAGGTGACCGCCGACTTCGAGGACCTTCGCTGGTTCCCGTTGCCGGCAGAGCTGGCCTGACCGCGGGTCAGACGGCGACGAGGTCGCGTTCGCGGTACTCCGCGATCTTGCGGCGGGCACGCTGCAGCGCGTTGTCGATGCGCTTGCGGTGCATCGCGAGCCGGTCGGCGATGTCGTCGTAGGACGCGCCGGCTGCGTACATCTGCAGGACCTGGGTCTCCAGGTCGCTGAGGGTGGCGCGGATGTGGCGCTGCAGCATCTCCACGGACTCCAGCGAGTCGTTGATGACCGCCGGGTCCTCCTCGGAGACCGCGATGTCCATCCAGTCCTCGTAGACCGACGCATCGTGCAGGACCCGATGGCGATAGCGGTTCGCCTTGGTCACCGCCGCCCACATCTGCCGGTCGACGCACAGGCGGGCGAAGGGGCCGAACGGGCCGGCGGCGGGGTTGAAGTCACGGATGGCGTGCCACAGGCCGACCATGCCCTCCTGCACCAGGTCGTCGTGGTCGCCACCGGGGATGAACCGCTCCCGGGCCATGGCCCGCACCATCGGACGGAAGCGCTCCACCAGCAGCCTGAACGCGTGGTCGTCGCCAGCCCGGGCCGCCACGGCAAGGTCGTCGTGGGACGTGTGGGTGCTCGTGGTCACTGTGCCGGTCCGTCCGAGTCCATCCACAACGCACGGTGCGCTGCTGGTGGGTAGACGGACGAGACGTCACGGTGTTAACACCCCGGCACGAAAAACTTCCCCGAGGTGCGGAGGGGGGTCAGCGGCCGCCGCCGAGCAGATCCGGGAGGCCCGTCTCCTGGACGAACGCCTCGACCTGTTCACCGAGTCCGGCCCCGACCTCCAGCAGATCGGCGTCGCCGACGGTGACCGGGTCGTCCTCTCCGGTGTCGGGTTCGCGTCCGACCGACGCGACGCCGACATCGACCGCCGGTCGCGCCTGCCCCGACGACGGCGACGGCGCCGTGGATCCCCCAACGGAGGACGTGCTGGGTGGCGTGCTGGTCACCAGGACGTCCGTGGTCGGGGTCGGGGTCGACCCGAACTCCATGGGCGCCGAGGGCCGGGTGGCGTCGCCCTTGGTGGCGACGCTGCCGGAGGACATGCGGATCGACTGGTCGTCCCCGTCCTGCAGGGCGTCGAAGGCCGCCGGGGTGATGGCGGCCACGACCGCGACCAGCACCAGCGCCGGAACGGCGGCCGGGATGGCCAGCGGGCCGACGTGGGCGGCCTTCGCGGCGAACACCGGGAACTTGATGCCGGCGCCGGGGAGCAACGCGGCCACCTTGGCCCAGCCATCGCGCATCTTGGCCCTGGCGCGCGTCAGCAGGACCCGCGCGGATCCTTCGGTGACACCGAGCCGTTCGGCGACGACCGGGACCGGTTCGCCGAGGGCGTCGCGCATCCACAGGGCCGTGGCCTGCCGTTCGCTGAGGGCACGAAGGGTCTCGTGGACCAGCCGGGCCCGCTCGCGCTCGAGCGCCACCGTCTCGGGCTCGTCGGTGCCGTCGGAGCTGTCGAGCACGTCCTCCACCACGTAGGGCATCGCCTTGGCGCCGGCCCGAAGCATGTCGAGGCAGACGCGTTCGGCGATGCGGCACAGGTAGCTCTTCAGCCGTGCCGGGTCATCGACGTGCTGCAGTGACCGCATCCCCCGCACCATGGTCTCCTGCACCGCGTCCTCGGCGTCGGTGCGCGAGCGCAGGCGCCGGAAGCACACCGCCTCGACGGACGCGCGGTGCCGTCGGAGCAGCTCGTCGAGCGCGTCCTGATCACCCAGGAGCGCCTCGGCGAAGGTGGAGCCCCGCTGCGGCGGGAGAAGGGCGGTCACCGAGGTATCAAGCGTCCCAGGTGCGGATGCAGACGCGGTCCTCGCCCCACAACGGGCGGGACTTCAAGCAGATGTAGGGGCCGTTGTCGTCGGAGTCCAGGTCCACCGGGCTCTCGGCGCCTGCAGGCGAGACGGCGGCAAGGGCGGAGAGGGCAACGATGGACAGCGCTACGAACTTGCGACGCATGGCGTGACTCCTGGGTACGAGGAAGGTTGACGTCAGGTTCTTGCCGGTACAACGACCGACACCTGCCTCCGTTACGAAATTTTGGACTGATCGTGTGGAGAACTAGTCAACTCTTGCCATGCAGTGTGCGTGAGGCGGGGCGGGGCCGCAAGACGTCCGAGGTGACAGTCCAGGGCGGAACAGGTGTACCAACGGACGTTGAGACACCCGCTACCGAATCGCCGCGGGTCCTTGCCTCGAGGTCGTCAGAATCCGAAGATCTCGCCGGACGCCAGGCCGGCCAGTCCCCACAGGACGAGGATCCCGCCGATCGCGACCTTGACCCAGGCCGAGGTGATCGACGGTGTGCCGATGGGGTTGCCGTCGTCGTCGATGGGCTGTCCCGGGAACAGCCCGGTCCGCCGGAAGCGAAACAGGGCCACCCCGGTGCCGCCGGCCATCGCCGCCCCGAGGGCGAGCAACATCCAGTTGACGAGGTCCATCCACGTCTCGGGGGTCATCACGGCGAGTCAGTCCTTCTGGGTCACGACGACGGTGGCGGCCACTGTAGGCCGCCACCGTCGAGGGGCTCCGCGTCAGCCCTGCGGTTCGGGCACCCGCTCCTCCTCCGGTGCGGCCGGCGGCGCCACCGGGTGGACGTAGGGCTGTGCGGTGACCGGCGGCCGCCGACGACGCACGGTGCGGACGATCGCCCAGACACCCAGCCCGAGGAGGAGGAAGGGCAGCAGGACCGTGGCGATCACGAGGAGCCCGCCGATCACGTCGATCAGGGTGTTGCGCGCCGTCTCGACGTAGGTGCCCAGCTGGGGTCCGTCCTCGACGACCTCCTCGACCGCGTCGGCGCCCCGCTCGTGGATGCGTACCGTCAGGGTGGAGAACGACGAGCGGTCGGCCAGCAGGTTCAGCCGGCCGGTGATCTCCTCGATGCGTCGCTGGATGTCCTCCAGCTGCTGCTGGATGGCGATGGCATCCGAGACGTTCGTCGCGTCGGCCAGCAGGCCGAGGTAGAAGCCCTCCTGGGCACGAAGGTTGCGCCGGCGGGACTCCAGGTCGGTGAACTCCTCGCTGACGTCCTGGCTGGTCACGTTGCGGTCCACGATGTCGCCTGCCTCGCCCACGGCGGTCAGCAGGTCCTCGAAGCTGCGGACGGGGACGCGGACGGTCACCTGTCCCTGGACCAGCCCCTCGGTGTCGGTGGAGGAGGAGGACCCGGAGACGTGGCCACCGAGCGCCTGGGCCCGGGCGATGACCTGGCCGAAGGCGGTGTCGAAGAAGCCGGGTTCGACCTCGAGGGTCACCGTGCCCTCCTTGATGATCCGTTCACCGGTCGTGGCGGTGTCGGGGACGCTCACGGGGCCGGTCGGCGCGTCGTCGGTGGAGCTGTCGGCGACGTCGGTGGTGGCGCCCGGTTCGGCGGGGGCAGCGGCCCCCTCCTCCGCAACCTCCGCCTCGTCGCCGAACCCGAAGTCGGCGTCAGCGGACTCGACGGAGTCCTCGCGGCCTTCGGCCACCGACTCCACCGCGCTGTCGTCGCCCGATTCGTCGGAGGAGCAGGCGCCGGCGAGGAGGAGCAGGAGCACGGCGATGGCGGCCGACCGTCGGACGGTCCACCGTCGGCGTCGAGTCGTGGCCCGGCGGTGGTGGGGCAGCTGGGTGGGGGTGTGGTCCATTGGGTCCTCCGTGGTGGTGACGTGCCCGGTCCGACGCCAGCGATCGCGCCCGGGTTTCCACGAAAGGGTTCTGTCACCGATCACGGTCGTAGGCTCGGCCGATGACGCCGATCGAGCCCACCTCCGCTCCCCTGCCCCCCGCTGTGATGCGCCCCCTCGACTTCCAGCGGTCCGACGAGACGACCATGCTGGCCACGGCGGCTCGCCTGCGGGCGATCATGGCCACCCGACGGTCGGTGCGGTCCTTCTCCCCCGACCCCGTGCCCCGCGAGCTGGTCGAGGCGGCGCTGGAGATCGCCTCCTCGGCTCCGTCGGGGGCACATCGCCAGCCGTGGACGTTCGTGGTGGTCGCCGACCCCGAGGAACGAAGCCGCATCCGGGAGGCGGCCGAGGAGGAGGAACGGGCCTTCTACACCGACCGGGCCCCACAGGAGTGGCTGCGGGCACTCGCGCCGCTGGGCACCGACGACGTCAAGACCCACCTGACCGACGCCCCGTGGCTGGTTGTGATGTTCCGCCACCGCTGGACCGTCGGGCCCGACGGCAGCCGCTCGAAGAACTACTACTCCAGCGAGTCCTGCGGCATCGCGGCGGGCTTCCTGATCGCCGCACTGCACCAGGTGGGGCTCGCCACCCTGCCGCACACCCCGAGCCCCATGGGGTTCCTCAGCGAGATCCTCCAGCGGCCCGAGCACGAGCAGCCCTACCTCGTCCTGCCCGTCGGCTATCCGGCCGCCGACGCGGTCGTGCCCGACATCGCGCGCAAGCCGCTGGACGAGGTCGTCGTCTGGCGCTGACCGGGCTCGACGTCAGCTCAGATGGCCCCGCCGGTCGAGGGGTAGGCCGGCGCTGCGGGCGGTGGGGCATAGCCGCCCCCGCCGCCACCCGAGCCGGGCGGAGGACCGGGCGTGCGGGCGATGTTGGCGAAGCGGGAGTGGTGGCCCAGGAACGACAGGCGGACCGTGGCCAGCCGACCGGCACGGTGCTTGGCGATGATCAGCTCGGCCTCGCCCTTGGCCTCGGTGTCGGGGTTGTAGACCTCGTCGCGGTAGATGAACCCGACGATGTCGGCGTCCTGCTCGATCGCGCCTGATTCACGGAGGTCCGACAGCATCGGGCGGCGGTCGGTTCGTTCCTCGGGCTTTCGCGACAGCTGCGACAGCGCGATGACCGGGCAGCCGATCTCCTTGGCCAGCACCTTGAGGCCACGGGAGAACTCCGCGACCTCCTGCACACGGCCGTCGGACTTCTTGTGGGACTCCATCAGCTGCAGGTAGTCCACGACGATCAGCGACAGGCCGTGGCGCTGCGCGATGCGGCGGCACTTGGAGCGGATCTCCATCATCGTGATGCCGGGCGTGTCGTCGATGAACAGTGGCGCCTCCGACAGCTTGCCCATGGCCTTGGACAGCTTGGGCCAGTCGTCGTGGCGCAGCTTGCCGGTGCGCAGCCGGTCGGAGTCGAGCTTGGCCTCGGCCGACAGCATGCGCTGCACGATCTCCATCTGGCCCATCTCGAGGGAGAAGATCGCGGCGGGCTTGCGCTGTCCGGCGGCGACGTTGGTGATCATGTTGGTGACCAACGTCGACTTCCCCATGGCGGGACGGGCGGCGAGGATGATCAGCTGGCCGGGCTGCAGGCCGGACGTCAGCTGGTCGAGGTCGGTGAACCCGGTCTCGAGCCCGGTGATGGTCGAGTCGGACTCGTGGAGCTTCTCGATCAGGTCGAAGGCTTCCGACAGCAGGTCGCGCATCGGCACGAACTCGCCCTTGCGCTGCTTGTTGGCCAGGTCGAAGACGTGCGCCTCGGCCTCGTCGACGGCGTCGGCACCGGACTTCTCGAGGTCGAAGCCCAGCTTGGTCAACGTCGACCCGGCCTCGATCAGGCGGCGCTTGAGGGCCCGGTCGGTGACGATCCGGGCGTAGTACACGGCGTTGGCCGGGGTGGGGACCTGCGCGGAGATGTCGGCGATGGCGATGGCCCCACCGACGTCGGCGAGCTTGCCGCGCCGTTCGAGCTCGTCGGCCAGGGTCACGGTGTCGACCGGTTCGCCCTTGTCGTACAGGTCGCACATCGCCTCGAACATCGTGCGATGGGCTCCGCGGTAGAAGTCCGCGGGGCTGACCGATTCCGACACCTCGGCGATCGCGTCGGCGGACAGCAGCATGCTGCCGAGCACGCTGATCTCGGCCTCCAACGAGTAGGGAGGCGTGCGCTGATAACCCCCTTCGGGGGAGGGTGCGTCGTAATCGGGAACGGTTGCCACGGGCGGTCTCCAGACACCGTCGGGTGCGATGGGGCGTCCGGGGGAGGATGCCTGTGGGGTGTGACATCCGCTATCGGTCGAGGACGATCAGGACGACCTGCGGCGGGATATTCGCTGTGCCCACAGGCACGGGCCGCTTCTCCACATTCGCGCCCCCCTCCATCCACGAGGCGACCGGGTTGTCCACCGGGTTGTCCACAGCCCGTCGGCGGATCGTCCAAGATCTTCGCGTCCGCTGCCGGTTCTTCGCCGGAGCTGCCTGCGGCCGGCGAATCATCAGCGACGATGGAGCCATGAACCCCATCAACATCCGCCTGGCCAACCTGTACCGGATCGGCGTGGGCCCCTCCTCGAGCCACACGGTCGGGCCGATGCGGGCGGCGGCCTTCGCCCGAGCCGAGCTGATCGGCCACGGCGGCGTGCCTCGGTCCCTGCGGGTCGAGCTGAAGGGGTCGCTCGGGGCCACCGGGCGGGGCCACCACTCCGACCTGGCCGTCCTGGCGGGCCTGCACGGCTGGGAACCCCATGACTGCGACATCGACGCGGTCCTGGCCCTGCGCGAGACGCTGGCGGCCGACCCGTCGGTCGCCTGGTCCGGCGGCGCGCGGGTGCGGCTGCACCCCGACGACGTGGTGTTCCTGCGCGCCCGTGACACCAAGGGCGAGGTGCTGCCCCACCCCAACACGATGGTCTTCCACGCCACCTTCGACGACGGGTCGACGACGTCGTCGACGTGGTGCTCGATCGGCGGCGGGTTCATCCGTCGGCCCGAGGAGGTCGCCGGTGGCGACGACGGGCCCGGCAAGCCGCGTGACGTCCCCCACCCCTTCAACGACGCCGAGTCGTTGATGGAGCGAGCCCGCGAGATCGGCGGCACCCTCGGCGACGTCGTGCTGGCCAACGAACGGGCACTGGCTGACGACGACGGGTCCTCGGCCGACGCCCATCTCGACGCGGTGTGGGAGACGTTCCTGTCCTGCATCGAGCGGGGCACCACGACCACCGGCGAGCTGCCCGGCGGCCTGGCGGTGCAACGTCGCGCCCGGCTGCTGCTGGACCGCATCGACGAGGGGGAGGTCAGCGAGGCCTACGCCGACATCGCCCGGGCCCAGGCATACGCGTTCGCGGTGCAGGAGGAGAACGCCGCTGGCGGCCGCGTCGTGACCGCGCCGACCAACGGGGCGGCCGGCATCGTCCCGGCCGTGCTGGTCGAGGCCGCCGACCGCCGCGGCCACTCCCGCGAGGAGATCCACGCCGCCCTGGCCACCGCCGCCGCCATCGCCATGCTGGTCAAGACCCACGCCTCGATCTCCGGCGCCGAGGTCGGCTGCCAGGGCGAGGTCGGCACGGCCACGTCCATGGCTGCGGCGGCGCTGTGCCAGCTGATGGGCGGCACGATCGACCAGGTCGCCAACGCCGCCGAGATCGGCATGGAGCACAACCTCGGCCTGACCTGCGACCCCATCAAGGGGCTGGTCCAGGCCCCGTGCATCGAGCGCAACGCCATGGGGGTGGCCAAGGCCCACTCTGCCGCCCAGCTGGCCCTGCACTCGGTCGTGGCCGGTGTGGTCAGCCTGGACAAGGTCATCAAGGTCATGAAGCGCACCGGCGACGACATGCGCCGGGAGTACAAGGAGACCTCCGAGGGCGGCCTGGCCGTCTCCTTCCCCGAGTGCTGACCCCCGGCGCCGGGTAGCGGCCCGGCCCGGCCGCGGCCCGGCCGCCCGAACGAATTGTGCAGCTCGGCCGCCATGGTGGCCGAGCTGCACCAACGTCGAGTCGAGCTGTGCCGGTTGGCTGGCCGCTCGGCCGAGCTGCACATCTCGGCCGCGCCCGCCGGGCAACGCAACGACCCCGCGCCGTGTGGCGCGGGGTCGTCGGGTGTTCGAGTGGTGCTGGCCTACGCGTCGGCGGAGGCGGCAACCGCCGCGTCGACCTCTGCCTCGTCGGCGTCGGCGTCGACTGCGGGAACCTCGGGGGTCTCGGTGTCGTTGTCGGCGTCCTCGAGGGCGGACTCGAGGTCGCCGGACTCGATGATCTCGTCAGCGACGATGTCGACGATGACGGTGGCGATGACCTCACGGTGGAGCTTGACGCCGACCTCGTGCTGGCCGACCTCCTTGAGGGCACGGTCCAGGACGATCTTCTTGTGGTCGACCTGCACACCGGTGGTGGACACGACGGCCTCGGCAACGTCACGCTTGCCGACGGAGCCGTACAGGGTGCCGTCCTCGCCCGCGGTGGCGGTGATGACGAGCGTGCGACCCTCGAGGCCCTTCTTGACCTCTTCGGCGTCGGCGATCTCGACGGCCTCGCGCTTCAGGCGGGACCGGCGCAGGGCCTCGGCGTCGGCGACGGCGCCCTTGGTGGCGCGCATCGCCAGGTTCTGGGGGATCAGGTAGTTGTTGGCGTAGCCATTGGCCACGTCGACGATGTCCCCGGCGTCACCGAGGTTGTCGACGAACGCCTTCAGGATGATCTTCATCGCAGACCAGCGCTCCTAGCGGTTGGTGTAGGGCATCAGCGCCATCTCGCGGGCGTTCTTGATCGCCTTTGCGAGGAGTCGCTGCTGCTGCGGGTTGACACCGGTCACGCGAGCGGAACGGAGCTTGCCGCGCTCGGACACGAAGCGCTGCAGCATCTCGACGTCCTTGTAGTCGATGTAGGTGATCTTGTTGGCCTTGAAGAAGTCTTCCTTCTTCTTGGCGGGCCGCTGCTGCCGCTGGGGCTGAGTACGTGCCATGGGTCGTCCTTTGTGCTGGATGGGGAAGGGCCCGTGGGCGGTGGGCCTGGAGGGGTCTGGAAGAGCGGGATGAGCCCGCGCCCCGCGCAACGGTGAGGTGGCGGAGCCTTGGATGAAGGGCCCCAGCCGGGACGGGCGGGGTCGAGCGGGCGTCGAATGCGCCCCACTCACCGCCCGGCGTTAACGGCACCGAGGCAATCAGCCAACGAGGGTAGCACGGCCGACGGATCGGGCACAGCCCGGGACGGTTGGCCGCGGGCCCTGCGATGGAGGCGGTGCGCTCAGGCGGCGGTCACGCGGGGTGCGAGGGCGTGGATGCGCCGCTGGAGCTCGTCGAAGGCGTGGTCGAAGGCCTCCTGGCGACCGTCGGCCAGCGGGTCGGGGATCGACCAGTGCAGGCGCGGGGCCTCGAACGGCGGACCCGCCTCCCTGGCGAGGTCGCAGACCGAGACGACGAGCTGCGGCGGGGTGGTGATGTCGGCGTACCCGCGGGGGCCGTCGGCTGGTTCGGGCAGTCCGTGGCGGCGCAGCAGCGCGACCGTCGCGTCGGGGACCGCGTCGGCTGGCATGTGGCCGGCGGAGGTGGCGGGCACCGGTGACACGGACTGCCAGATCGCCGCCGCCATCTGCGAACGGGCAGCGTTGGCGGTGCACACGAACAGCACCGAGGACGCGGTCCACGAGCGGGCGCCGATGAGCCCGTCGAGTCGCGAGCGGTCCAGCACCAGGTAGCGGCGCCGGCCGTCGGCGTGGGACCGCTGCCGCTGCACGAGGCCGGCCTGGTCCAGGACCTTCAGGTGGTGGGCCAGGCCGTTGGGCGGCATGCGCAGCGACGCCGCAACCTCGTCGGGTGCGAGGTCGCTGTCGAGCAGGGCCTCGACGATCGCCAGCCGGATCGGGTCGCCGAGCGCGGCGTGCACCCGGGCACGGTCGGCACGGGACGCGTCCGCCGGATCGGGCAACGCCGTCGACGGCGTGGGCTCCATCATCCGGCCACCGGCACCTGCAGACTGGTCAGGAGCGCCTCGACCCGGCCCTTGATCTCGTCGCGGATCGGGCGGACCGACTCAACTCCCTTGCCGGCGGGGTCGGAGATGGGCCAGTCCTCGTAGCGCTTGCCCGGGAAGACGGGGCAGGTGTCGCCACAGCCCATCGTGATCACGACGTCCGCGGCGCGGACCTCGTCGTCGGTCCAGCGGGTCGGCTGGGCCGAGGTGATGTCGATCCCGACCTCCTGCATCGCCTCCACGGCCGCTGGGTTGACCTGGTCGGCCGGCTCGGACCCACCGGAGAAGACGTCGACGGCGCCGCCGGCGAGGTGCTGGGTCCAGCCGGCGGCCATCTGCGACCGGCCGGCGTTGTGGACGCAGAGGAAGAGCACGCTGGGCCGGTCGGTGGCGGGACGGTCGTGGGCGGTGGTCATGGGAAGCTCCGGTCGGGCAGGGACACGAACGGCCTGCAGCCTAAGGGCGAGGATTTGTTGAACCAAATCCCCGTGCGGGGGTCAGGCGGGAGTGCGGGTGCGGAGATCGGCCAGCAGGGTCTCCACGCGGGCCTTGATCTCGTCGCGGATCGGGCGAATGGCCTCCACGTCCTTGCCGGCCGGGTCGGTGATGACCCAGTCCTCGTAGCGCTTGCCGGGGAAGATCGGGCAGGCGTCCCCGCAGCCCATGGTGATCACGACGTCGGCTGCGCGCACGATGTCGTCGGTCCACGGCTTGGGGTAGGCGGCTGCGATGTCGATGCCGACTTCCTGCATGGCCGCGACGGCGGCGGGATTGACCTGACTCGCCGGCTCCGACCCGCCCGAGAACACCTCCACCTCGCCGCCGGAGAGGTGGGTGGTCCACGCGGCGGCCATCTGTGATCGCCCGGCGTTCTGGACGCACAGGAACAACACGTGCGGCCGGTCGGTGTCCAGCAGGTTGTCGAGCTTGGCCAGGGCGCGGAGCTGGTCGGCGGCGAATCGTTCCGCCAGCACGGGCAGCCACTTGGTGACGCTGGAGTTGCTGAGGTGCACCAGGGATTCGCGGATCAACCGTTCGATGGTCTCGCGGCCGGCGACATGGGCGAACTGGTCGTGCAGCCGGCTGGTGCTGGTGCTGACCAGGTACTCCTGCTCGGTGGTGAGTGGCTCTTGGCTCATCGGAACGCTCCTCGCTGCGGTGGTGGGACGGCGGCTGCCGCAGCACCACAATATGTACGAGGAATAGTTAGATCAAATAAAGCTCGCGCAAACCGGATCACGGGTCTAGTCGATGTCCTCTGACACGCAGAACGCCCGCCGACCCCTCGTGGGGCGGGCGGGCGTGTGGTCCACGCGGACGCTAGAACGGAACGTCGTCCGGGGTGGGCGGCTCCGCGGGGGGCGGCGCGCTGCCGCCACCGCTGGAGGGGCGGGGACCGCCACCACCGCTGCGCACCTTGCTGACGCTGGCCTTGGCCCAGCGCAGGCTGGGGCAGATCTCGTCGGCCTCGATCTCGGTGGACCAACGGGTCTGGCCGTCGCGGTCCTCCCAGGACCGCTTGGTCAGCCGACCGATCACGACGACGCGATCGCCCTTGTTCAGCGACTCGGCAACGTTCTCGGCGTGGTCACGCCAGATGTTGATGTCGAAGTACCCGTCGAGCTTGTCTTCCCACTCGTTGGTGTCCTTGTTCCGCACGCGCCGGTTGACGGCGACGCTCAGGCTGGCCACGGCGATGCCGGACTGCGTGTAGCGGAGGTCGGGATCCTTGGTGAGGTTGCCGATGACGGTGATGTTGTTCTGCTCGTTCGCCACAGTGTGTGTGCTCCTCGGACTGAAGTTGGAGGATTCGTACCACAGGGGTGCGACAGCGGCAGCCGCCGGATCGGGCGAGCTCGCCCGACCAGCCGGGTCAGATCTTCTTGCTGCGGACCTCGGGGCGCACGAACTTGTGGCGCACGACCTCTTCGGCGTTGCCGAGCTGGCGGTCGAGCTCCTTCAGGCCGTCGCTCTCGATCTCGAGGTCGACAACGGTGTAGAAGCCGCTGTTCATGTGGTTGATCTCGTAGGCAAACTCGCGCTTGCCCCAGTGGTCGACGTTGAGGACCTTGCCGCCCTGCTCGCCGATCAGGCCGGTGAACCGGCGGATGTTGGTGTCGACCGCGACATCGTCGAGGTCGCCGCGGGAGATCATCATGAGTTCGTAGGTTCGCATCGCAAACCATCCTTTGGGCTAGTAGCGGTCCTCACGTCGAATGCGCGGTTCGCATGCGTGGAGGACAGGACGGACGCGAAAGCGTACACCGCTCCCGGCTGATCGGCTCGGGCAGGGCCTGTCCGGTCGGCGCCGGCCCGGCTCGGGCGGCGCCGCGTCAGGCAGCGCGCTCGGCAAGCTCCGGCACCGAGTCGACGGCTGGGTCGGCGCCCTCACCACGGTCCTGGGGGACGGCAACGGGGCGGGGCTCCAGCCGGGTCCAGGCCTGCCAGCGCAGCGACGGCCCGAGGTCCTCGGCCTCGATCTCGTGGGTGTAGCGGGTCTCGGTCTTCCCCTCGCCGAGGTCGGCCTCGTAGGGGCGGCG
This sequence comes from Euzebya pacifica, assembly GCF_003344865.1. Lineage (GTDB taxonomy): Bacteria > Actinomycetota > Nitriliruptoria > Euzebyales > Euzebyaceae > Euzebya > Euzebya pacifica. The sequence goes on along the minus strand of NZ_CP031165.1, from coordinate 5,573,645 downwards.
CATCATCCTGCCGGTGACGGTGACCCGGTCACCCTTGCGCAGCGCCGTGGCGGCGTGCTGGCCGAGGTCGCGCCAGGCCGTCACGTTGAAGAAGCCGTCCTGGCGGTCCTCCCACTCCTTGGTGTCGGCGTTCTGTGTACGGCGGCTGACCGCGACGCGCATCCTCGCGAACGGCACCTCGGCGCCGGTGCGGCGCAGCTCGGGGTCGGCGGTCAGGTTGCCCGACACGGTGATGGTGTTGGTCATGGCACTGGGTCCTTTCTGGACGCTGGTTGGGTGCGATGAGCGCACCGTAGGCAGCTGCCCGGGACCCCGTCCGACTGTTTCGTGCTGGCTGTGGACAACCCCTGCGGGGCTCAGCCGATGGAGTCCACCCACGCCTCGAACAGGGCCTGCCCCGCGGCACGATGCGCGGCGTTGCGTCGACGGGCCTCGCTCACCAGCTCCTCCGGCGTCCAGCCGTTCGCGCCGAGGTACCGGGCCACACCGGGCGCCTCGACGTACCCGGCGACGAACGACGCGTCGATCTCCGGGTGGTGCTGCAGCCCGAGCGCTGCGGACAACCGGAAGGCATGCACGTCGGTGTCTGTCGACCGTGACAACAGGGCCGCGCCGGGCGGCAGGGACACGTAGTCGGCGTGGGCGTTGAAGAACGGCGTGCCGTCGGGGACCGCGGAGACGACCGGGTCGGCCCGACCCTCGTCGGTCTGCTCGATCGGGATCCAGCCGATCTCGGGGGTCCCGTGATGGACGGACCCGCCGCCGGCCTCGGCCAGCAGCTGGGCGCCAAGGCACAGGCCGAGGGTGGGGACGGCCTCGTCCAGCGCCACCCGGAGGAGGTCACGGACCTCGCGGAGGTGCGGCCAGTCCGCCTCCTCGTCGGTGTTCATGTCCCCACCGAGCACGACCAGCGCGTCCATCCCCTCCAGCGTCGTGGGAACCGGCTCGGCCCAGGCCCGGCAACGGACGACGTCGAGGTCACGGGTGACCAGCACCTCGCCGAGCACGCCCTCGTGCTCGTGGGGCAGGTGCTGGACGACGAGCAGGCGGGTCACGGGGTTTCCTTGGAGAGGCGCTCGACCATGCCGTCGAGGTCGGTCACGGTCTCGACGAGGTCGCGGACGTCAGGGCGCAGGGTGCCGGCGTCGACCATGTGGTCCAGCAGGGCGTGCAGCGGTGCCCAGTAGCCGTCGACGTCGACCAGCACGATGGCCTTGGCGTGGTAGCCGAGCGACCGGGTGGTCAGGACCTCGACGAGCTCGTCGAGGGTGCCGATCCCACCCGGCAGCACGACGTAGGCGTCGGTGCGGTCGTCCATCAGCTGCTTGCGCTCGGCGAGGGTGTCGCACAGCACCAGGTCGTCGATGTCGTCGAAGGCGACCTCGCGACGGTTCAGCGAGTGCGGGATGATGCCGGTGACGCCGCCCCCGGCGGCCAGGGCCGCCCGGGCGACCTCGCCCATCAGCCCGACCTGGCCGCCGCCGTAGACCAGCCGCCAGCCGGCCCCGGCGATGGCTGCACCCACGTCGCGGGCCAGGGAGCGGTAGCTGTCGGCCACCCGCTCGGAGGAGGCGGTGAACACACAGACGGCGAAGGTCGTCGGGTCGGGGCGGGAGGTCATCGCGGGCACTGTACGCCGCGTGGCCGTGCGGGTCGGTCGGTGGGAGTCACCCCGTCGGCCGGTGCCACGCCGGAGCGACGCCGCCGACGCCGCCGGGCACCGATGCCGTCAGGAGCCGGCGAGGAGGGCTCGGGCCCGGCGTGCGGCGTCCGGGGTGGCCCTGACCTCCCCCGTGGCGATCCACCACAGCCGGGCGATGTCGTCGGCCTCGACCGGCAGCGCCTGCAGCCAGGCGATCGCCTCGGCCGCCTCGTCGGCATGGCCGTCGCACCACCCCTCCACGCCAGCGGCGACCGCGCACCGCCGACCGAGGGCCCAGTCGGGGGTGGCCGGGCCGGACAGGTCGGCGGGTGGCGGTCCGCACGGCTGGACCATGCGTGGCTCGTGGCCACAGCGGTCGCACTCACCAGCCGCGACCGCCTGCGGCCCGTGGTCGGTCTCGGCGACGAAGGGGTACCGCTCGCGGAGGAACCGTCGCAAAGCAGCACGGTCCAGCTCGACTGCCGGGTCGCTCACCTGTCCCACCACAGGGTGGCCAGCGGCTGGTCGGGCATGCGCACCCGACCGTCGCCATCGGTCACGACGACGTCCGCCAGGGCGTCGGCGATCGCGGCGTCGTGGTCCGCAGTCAGGCACAGCCGCTGCCGCTGGTGGGCGACGAGGTCGTCGAGTACGTCGTAGCGGCCGCTCGGGCGCATGTGGTCCTCGACATCGGCGGTGACCCCCAGCACCTCCTCGATCACCCGCACGAGCAGCTCGACGGTCGGCCCGTCGGGACGGTCGAGGTCGTGGAACCGGCGGAACAGCGGGGTGGTGTCGCTCCACGGATGGGTCGTGGTGACCTCCAGGACCACCCGCCGTTGCGCCGCCTGGTGGAGGGCGAGGAGGAACGGGGCGACGTCCTGCACGTCGTAGAGGACATGGGTGGACAAAACGACGGGTGCGGTGCCCACCGTCGACGCGAGCTCCGGCCAGCGGCCACGGTGGACCTCGATCCCCCGTTCGGTGGCGGTGTCGGCCAGGTTGTCGCGGGGTTCGACACCGACGACCCGATGGTCGGTGGTGAACGCGCCGGAGATCCGCCCGGCACCGCACCCGACGTCCAGCAGTACCTCACCGGGAGAGAGCCGTTGGAGGACGCGCAGGCCGGTCGGCGTGGTCATCGGGTCGACGGTCGGCGTCGTGATCGTCCCTGTCGGGAAGGCGTAGGGGTTTGCCGGTGCCGCCCCGAGGATCGCGTCGGGGATCGCCCACGCCTCGAGCTCGGCACGCCACGCGTTGGTGGCGGGTCCATCGAACGGGTCGCTCATGGGTTCGATCCTGCCACCACGGGGAGAGCGACAACCGCCTCGTGCCACACCCGCCTCGTGCCAGAGTGTTGGGCCATGGGCAACGACGATGCGCTGCCGCCGGAGCTCGACCTCGAGCTCGGCCGGATGGCGGCCGAGCTGGACGCGGAGATCCGGGCCGAGCAGGCCGAGTACGAGGCGATGGCCATGCAGGCCGCATGGCGTGCCCGACGCATCGTCGACGTCGCCCGAGCCTGGATGGTCCACGGCGACACCGTCGAGGTGGCCGTCGGCGGGATGGCGATCGTGGGGGCGGTCACCCACACCGGCACGGACCTGATCGTGCTGCAGACGGAGGTGCGTGGCCGGGTCGACGTGGCGGTCGCTGCCCACCCGTTGCTGCGCCTCGTGCATGCCGCCGATCGGGGTGGGGTCCCACCGGGCCCCGGCCCACGGACGTTCGTCGCCCGCTTGACCGAGCACGAGGTCGCGGCCGCGCCGGTCGTGCTCGTGCTCGACGACGGGCTGCAGGTCGAGGGCGTCGTGATGGCCGTCGCCGCCGACCACGTGCTGCTCGACAGCCGTCAGGGCCAACGAGTGGTGCCGCTGTCCCGCGTGGCGCTCGCCTGGTTGGCTTGACCGGCCCGCCTGACCGGCTCGGGCTGGGCTTACGTCAGCCGGAAGAGGCCTGCTCCTCGACCTCGGTCTCGTGGGCCGGCAGCCCGCGCAGCCACTCCACGACCTCGTCCTTGAAGTACCTGAACGCGCGACCACCCGGCATCTTGTGGGCGGGGATCTTGCCCTGTCGCGACATCTTGCGGACGTAGTCCAGGTTCATGCCCAGCATCTCCGCGACATGGGCGGCGGTGAGGATGTCGGGGAACTCGTCCAGCCCTTTGTGGTCGGCCATCGTGGCCTCCTCGAAGTCGGGGGTGTTCGGGGCGAGTCTAGCGGTGACGGGGTGGGTCAACGGGAGTTTTCCACACCCGAGGGGAGGATTCTCGTGCGTCGGTTCTGGGTCTGCCGCTGGGTCCCCGCTGGGGCCGTAGCGTCGCCTCCGACGGTCGGGATCCCGGCCGAGGAACGACCATCGCCGTGACCCAGCAGATCGACCGGACCACCACAGCACCCGCACCCGCGGGCCGGCCCCCCTCATCCGGCCCGCGGGTGCATCGGGGCTGGGCGCTGATGGTCGTGGCCGGCCTCGTCGCCGCCGTCGCCAACCTCGCCGCCCTGGGTGGCACCACGGACGGGGTCGAGGTGCTGGCGGTCGCCGTCGACACCCCGCCGGGCACGCCAGTCGGGCAGCTCGCCACGACCGTCGTGTCGCTGGCGGTGGACGACCCCGACCGGTTGCACCTCGTGACCCCGGCGCGGATGGGGGCCGAGCTGTCGGGCACGGTCACCACCACGCGGCTGGCCGCGGGCGACCTCCTGCGAGCCGGCGACCTCCGCCCGGCGGCGGACCATTCGCGTGCGGCGATGAGCGTCCCGATCGACGCGAGCCGCGCCGTCGCCGGTGGCATCGCTGCCGGGGACGTCGTCGATGTCCTTGCCGAGGTCGACGACGTCGTCGTGGTGATCGTCGACGACGCCGAGGTGCTCGACGTGGCCACGGGCGGGGAGGGCTTCGCGTCCGGCAGCAGCCTCGCGATCGTGCTGTCGGTCGACGAGGACGACGCCATCGCCCTGTCCACGGCGATGCGTGACTCCGAGCTGGACATCGTCCGGACCGCGGGCGGGGTCGGCGGGTGATCGACGACCCGTTCGTGGTGCTCGCGGCGACCCCGCGGGCGTGGGCATCGACGTTGCACGCCCACGCCGCCGACCACGGCGGCATCGTGGTGCGGGCGACCGTGCTGACCGACGCCGACGCCCGCCGCGAGCAGTGCGACGTGCTGATCGTCGACGACATCACCTCCTTCCTCACCCCCGCGCTCGTCGCCGCCGTGCACGAGGCGGGACGGGCGGTGCTCGGCGTGTTCGACCCCGACGACCCGCAGGGCAAGGGCGATCTCGTCGACGCCGGCGTCGATGCGCTGGTCAGCGCCGACGCCGACCCCGACGAGCTGGTCGGCACCATCCGCGGGCTGGCCGGGCAACGGCGGGTGGCCGACCCCGGGGTGCCGGCTGCGCGGGTCGACCCGCCCGTTCGCCGGGACGCCATGACGATCGGGGTGACCGGCCCGACCGGCGGTGTCGGCGTCTCCGAGCTGGCCATCGAGATCGCTGCGGTGCTCGGGACCACCGGACGGCACACGCTCCTGATGGACCTCGACGAACACTCGCCGTGCCACGCGCAACGGCTGGCCCTCGCGCTGCAGCCCAACCTGCTGGGGGCCATCGACGCGACCCGCCGGCGCGCCGACGTCACCCTCGGGCTGCACAGGCTGTCCCGACGGCACCCGCTCCAGGCCCTCCCGGGCATGACCAGCGGCCAGGACTGGACCAACGTGCCCAGGGGCGCCGTGGGCGAGCTGGCGGGCGAACTCCAGCGTCACCGGTCACGGCTGGTCATGGACCTCGGGCACTGCCCCGAGGTGGTGGAGGGCTCCGGCGGAACCCGGTTCGGCCATGCGCTGGGCATGGCACGGACCTGCACCGACCTCGTCCTGGTCACCGCCCCGACGCCCATCGCCATCGCACGGACGATCGAGCTGTTCAGCCGCGTGCACCCCGGCCCCGGCGCGTCACACGACGGCCAGCGCATCCACGTGGTGCTCAACCGGGTGGGGAAGGACCGGTGGGCCACCGACGAGGCCATCGCCGAGCTCCGTCGCGGGCTGACCGTCGACGTGGTCCACACGGTGCCGGAGGACCGTCGGGTCGCCCGGGCGGCATGGCAGGGCGAACGGGTCGACCGCGGACGCTTCTGCACGGCGGTCGCCAGGGTCGTTGCCGGCTGCGGCTGGGCATCGACGTGACCACCTACGACCGGCTGCGACGCCAGCTGCTGGACCGCCTCGACGCCGACCGGATCGACCCGGCCGAGCAGCCCGACCGGGTCCGCACCATCGTGGCCCGGCTGGTCGCGGAGTACCAGCGCGACGCCGAGATCGGGACGGAGGCGCGGCTGCGCGACGTCGGGCAGATGGCGACCCGGCTGGTCGAGTCCGTCACCGCCTACGGGCCGCTGACCCACATCCTCGCCGCACCCGACGTGGAGGAGATCTTCGTCGAGGGGCCGCGGGTCACCTGGATGGACCGAACCGGCCGGCTGCACGGGCTGGACGTGCCCACCACCGAGGAGGAGAACCGCGCGGTCGTCGACCGGTTGCTGGCCCCGACCAGCCGCAGCCTGGACACCCGCAACCCGATGGTGCAGGCCCGCGTCCTGGACGGCGCGGCGCGACTGTCGGTCGCCGTGCCGCCGGTGGCCGAAGGGTTGTCGGCCACGATCCGCCGCCACACCCGCCGACGGCACAGCCTGGCCGACCTCGTCGGCTCCGGATCGCTGTCCCAACCGGCCGCGGACCTGCTGACCCTGTGCATGCAGGGCTGGTCCAGCGTGCTCGTGTCCGGCCAGCCCGGTGCCGGCAAGACGTCGCTGCTGACCGCGCTGCTCGGGGCGGTGCCGTCGGAACGCTGCGTGCGGGTCTGCGAGGAGATCCGCGAGCTGACCGTCCCGTTGACGCACGGGTCGTACTACGAGACCCGTCCACCGTCGGCGTCCGGCGAGTCGGCCATCACCCTGCGCGACCTCCTCAAGTTCTGCCTCGGCATGCGTTGTGAGCTGCTCGTGGTCGGGGAGGTCAGAGGGGCAGAGGCCTTCGAGCTCACCCGGGCGGTCAACGCGGGGTGTGGGTTCGCGTGCACCGTGCACGCCAACTCTGGGCGCGACGCGCTGGAGGCCATCACCAACGCCGCGATCATGGCCGGCGAGAACGTGCCCGAGTCGCTGGTCCGCAAGGTCTTCTCCTCCGCCATCGACCTCGTGGTGCACACCGACCTGCACGACCGTGGCGACGGGGCCGGGCCACGCCGGGAGGTCCGCGAGATCGTCGCCGTCATGCCGTCGGTCGCCGACACCTTCGCCACCGAACCGATCTTCACCCGCCCGGCCGGCCCGGGCACACCGCTGCGCTGGACCGGTCTGGTCCCCCCGTCGTTGGAGCGGCTCGAACGGCTGCTCCCACCCGGTCGGACCCTTCGGGACGTCCTGTCCCCGGACGGTCGGCCGGCGGTCGCGGCCAGCACAGCAGGTTCCTGACCGGCCGAGGACCTGCGAGCGCGCCAGCCGCAGGTCGTCGCTGCGAGGATGGGGGCATGGACGAGTTCGAGGAATGGTGGCGTGGGGTGTTCGACGAGGGATGTGCTGCGGGCCTGTCGTTCTGCGACATGGAGGAGGCGATGAGCGAGTCCGCCGATGACCTGCCCGACGGGCTCTCCCCCGGTGGCCTGGTCGCCCTCGCGGTCGCCGACGGCGCGTCACACCTCGCCTGTGACCTGCGTCCCGTCGACCTGGTCAACGGGTCGCGCGACAGCGGGTGTGTCGGTTGGGTCGCAACCGACGGGACGATGAAGGCCGCGTGCGTCATGGTTGTTGACGGCCGACTCGTGACCTGACCGCGGCGGCGGCAGCGACGAGGCCGCCCGGTCGCTGACCGGCCGAGGGGTACGCTGCGATCGACGTCGACGGACGTCGCGCGGAGAGGGGATGCCCGTGGCCGACCAGGACCGAACCGCACCACCGAACGGCATGGCCGTCCCGGACCGGGCGGTCGTGCTCGTGCACGGAATCGGCAGCCAGCAGCGGGGCACCGTGCTGAGCGGCTGGGTCCAGGCCATCCTCGACTGGGTCGAGGACACCGACGGCCTGCGCGCCCAGATCGACCGGGTCCACGCCGACGGCGACGGACCGGCCTGGGCCGACCTGGTGCTGGGTCACCCGGCCGGCGTCGACACGGTCACCACACGCGTGCGGTTGTACGAGGCCTTCTGGGCCGACGTCATTCGGCCGCCGTCCTTCGGCACGCTGGTCCGCTGGTCCGCCTCGATCCTGCCGAAGGTCGTCAGCCACCACCTGCTCAGCCTCGTGATGGTCTGGCCCGAGCAGAGCCTGGCCGACCTGTCCGGTGACGGGTGGGCCGTCCGCCTCCGCGGCATCATGCGGGCGATCGCGGCCATCGTGCTGCTGCCCGTGATGCTGCTCGCCCTGACCTTCGGCGCCGCCGCCGGTTTGCTGGCTGTCGCGGCCGTGTGGATCCTCGGACTGGTCGCCCTCGTCCCCGTCGTGAAGGGGCCGGCGAAGGGACTGCAGAAGCTGGTCGCCGCGTCGGTGGGTGACACCGCCTACATCACCACCAACGACGTCCAGCGAGCCTTCGTCGTCGACCGGGTCAAGCAGGCGATCGGGGCGGCGATCGCCGACGTCGGCCCGGACGCACCCATCACCGTGCTCGCCCACTCCCAGGGTGCGGCGGTCACCTACTACGCGCTGACCGAGGGGACGCCGCCCTCCCGCTCCCTGGACCTGGTGACGTTCGGGCAGGGGCTGACCAAGGTCGAGCGCATCCGCGTTCCCCTCCGCGACGCCTGGTACGTCACCCTCCCCTACGTCATGTCGGTCGTGACCGGCGCGGCTGGATGGTGGGTCGTCAGCCGCGATGCCGTCGCCGGTCTCCCCGACGCCGCAGAGGTGGTTGCCCTCGGGCTCGTCCCGATGCTCGGAACGGCGCTCCTCCTCCTGCTCGTGCGCTGGCTGTGGTCGCTGGATTCCGTCCAGCCGCTGCTGCGACGGCTGGGTCGTGCCGTCGGTGGGGACCCGTCGGACGACATGGACCGGTGGGTCGCCAGTGTGCGGCCGTGGCTGCACGCCGGGATCGGCTGGGCGCTTGCCGGGCTGGCGGCGATGGTTGCCGGGTGGTGGCAGCTGATCGGGGTGATGAGCATGGACGTGGACCGCGCCGCGGTGGTGCTGGTCAGCGTCGTGGGGTTGGCCATGTTCGTCGGCGCGGTCCAGCTGTGGCGGCACGCGCGGACCAGCGACGTGCCCGATCCCGTCGGCGCAACCGGGGAACCACACAGCACCACGTCGCAGCGGGAGCGCACGGCGGCGGCGCACGGCCTGCGGGTCCACCTGGCCTGGCCGGCGTCGCTGCGGCGCTGGACCGACCTGTGGGCGACCTCGGACCCGGTCCCCGGCGGGGCGCTGCGGATGCCGGCCGGCGCGCCCGCCGGCGCCTTCTCCACACGGTCGGTCGTCAACCGCCAGTCGATCCTCGGTGACCACACCAGCTACTGGGACAACCGGCAGGACTTCCTGACCACCGTCGTGGCGATGCTGCTGCCCGATGGCTGGGTCCTGCGGGCCGACGGGCAGGACGCGGAGGAGGAGGGACGGGCGCTGCGTCGCGGCTTCGGCCTGGTCAACTGGTACGCGCGGGTCGTCGGCTACTCCGCGCTCGTGCTGTACGGCATGTTCGGCCCGCGGCTGCCCGTCGCCCTGCCCGTGGCCTGGATCCCCGACGGCCTTCGTGACCGGGTGGTGGAGTGGACGGCCATGTCCGCAGGTCGGGTCGAGAGCCTCGTGGTCGTCGCGGTCGTCGTCACGCTGTTCCGGATCCTCACCACGATGGCCACCGAACGGAACGTCGACCGGCGCTGGACGCCAACCCTCGACGTGCCCGCGCGTCCGGCCTCGCCGCCCGCCCCTGCCGCGACGACCGGCGCCTCCGCTGACGACGAGCGCGTGACGGGTGCGGAACCGCCGGGGATGGCTGCGACACCGGACCGCGAAGTGGTCGGTCACGCCGTGCCGGCAGCGACGACGAAGCCGGACGACCTCGAGGTCGTCTTCTACCTCGACGGCACGCCGGTCTACTCCACCCACGAGGAGCGCTGACCGCACCGGCGAGGACGGGACACTGGCCAGGCCTCGTCAGGCGAGTGATCGCAGCTGCGGGTCAGCCCAAGGGCAGGGACACGAAGCGCAGCTCGGTCATCTCGCGCACCGTGTGGGCCGGTCCCTCGCGGGTGTTGCCGGCGTCACGGACCCCACCGTAGGGCTGCTGGTCCACCCGGACCGTCGGGACGTCGTTGACGACGACGCCGCCGAAGTCCAGCTCGCGGACGGCGCGCATGGCGACGCCGAGGTCGTCGGTGAAGATGGATGCGTGCAGCCCGAAGTCGGTGTCGTTGGCGATGGCGAACGCCTCGTCGAGGGTGTCGAAGGGGATGATGACGACCACCGGTCCGAACGCCTCCCGTCGGCACAGCGCGGCATCGGCGGGCGGGTTGTCGATGACGGTGGGCAGCATGATGCCGTCGTCGACCTTCCCGCCGACGAGCACGGTCGCCCCGGCTGCCGCCGCGTCGTCGATCCACCCCCGCAGGCGTTCGGTCTCGCGTTCGGAGATCATCGGTCCGACCTCGGTGGTCTCCGCCGCGGGGTCCCCGACGACGATCTGGCTCACCTCGAGGGTCAGCGCATCGCGAAGCGCGGCGTGCACCGTCCGGTCCACGAGGACCCGTTGGACGGAGATGCAGCTCTGCCCTGCGTAGGAGAAGCCGCCGGCGCGCACCTTCCTGGCGACGAGGTCGACGTCGGCGTCGGCCGTCACGATGACCGGGGCGTTGGAACCGAGCTCGAGCGCGATCCGCTTCTTCGGGGCGGCCGCCGCGATGGCCCAGCCCACCCCGACGCTGCCGGTGAACGTGACCATGCGCGGCACGGGGTGGCTGACCAACGCCTCACCGGCCTCGCGGCCGCCATCGGTCAGCGTCTGCACCCAGCCGTCCGGCATCCCGGCCTCCTCCAGCAGCGCCACGAACCGCAGCGAGGTCAAGGGGGTCTGGGGGGCTGGCTTCAGCACGACGGGGCAGCCCGCCGCGATGGCGGGTGCGACCTTGTGGGCGACGAGGTTGAGCGGGAAGTTGAACGGGGTGATGGCCGCGATGACGCCGAGCGGGACACGCAGGGCGAACCCCAGGCGGCCGGCACCCGGCTCGGATGCCTCCATGGGCACCATCTCCCCGACCAGCGAACGAGCCTCGGCCGCGGAGAACCGGAGGGTGTCGATGCAGCGCGCCACTTCGCCCCTTGCCGCGGTGATGGGCTTGGCTGCCTCGCTGCTGATCAGACGTGCGAACGCGTCTGACTGCGCCTCCAGGAGGGCCGCTGCACGATCGAGGGTCGCCGCGCGCGCGTGCTGGGGGAAGATGCGGCCTCGCAGGTTGGCATCGAGCATGTCCTGGGCGGCCAGGCAGGCCCGGTCCACGTCCTCCGGACCGTGGCGTGGCACGTGTCCGAGGACGGCGCCGTCGAAGGGATTGTGCACGACGACTCGGTCGTCGCCGACGGGCGCGGACGTGGGCACGGTGTTCACTGGGTCGCTTTCGGCAAGGCGATAGGGTGGCGAGTTCTCACCCAAGCAGAGCGCCTGTACGATTGTCAACAATCTACTAAAGACCGTACCTCGGTGATGCTCCTCGGAGGTGCGTGCGAATGGGAGTACGGCCCGTGACCGCCTTCGACAACCTCCAGCCGCTTGCTGCGGCGCCGACCAACGCGCTCATCGCCGACCAGATCCTGGAAGGGATCATGGACGGCAGCATCCCGGCCGGGTCCAAGCTCACCGAGGCGCGCCTCGCCGAGCGGCTGGGTGTCAGCCGTGGGCCGATCCGGGAGGCGCTGCAGCGACTGGTCGCCCAGGGCGTGCTCGTGTCGCACCGAGGGCGTGGGGTGTTCGTCGCGACCCTCGAGCCGGAGGACGTGCTCGACGTGTACCGGTGTCGTGCGGTCACCGAGGCTGCAGCGGTCAGGCTGATCATGGCTGGCGGTGGGCAGGGCCTCCAGGATCTGGAAGCTGCTGCGGAGGACCTGGCCGTGGCCGCCCGGGACGGTGACTGGACGCGGATCGCGCGGGTCGACCTGCAGTTCCACGAGACGCTGGTGGCGGCGTCGGGGAGCAAGCGCCTCGACCGGATGTTCGCGACGCTGCTCGTCGAGACACGAATGTGTCTCATGCGGCTGAAGCCGGCGTACCCGGTGCCGGCGGAGATCGTCCCCCAGCACCAGGACCTCGTGGAGGCGATCCGGTCCGGCGACGAAGCGGCCGCACTGGCCCTCGTGCACGGCCACATGCGGCGAGCGGTCGTGCTGCAGCTGGGTGACGAAGAGGTGCTCTTCCCCGCGCTCTGAGTCGACGTCGTCCGGGCTCGGGCGGTCGCCGATCCATAATTTGTCTTGCGCGAGGACAAAGTCGGCTCCTAGATTGTCAACAATCTGCAAGTCAACGATTGTCGATTCAAGGAGCCGAGCCATGCCCGCCAAGGTGCTGATCCTCGCTGGAGACGCCGCTGAGGACCTCGACGCGATGTACCCGATCTTCCGGCTGCGCGAGGCCGGGTACGACGCGGTGGTGGCCTCGCCCACGCCGAAGCTGATCAAGCTGGTCGTCCACGACTTCGAGGAGGGGTGGGATGCCTACACCGAGCGGCCCGGGCGACACCTGCCCGTGGACGTCACCTTCGCCGACGTGCGGCCCGAGGACTACGCCGCGATCGTCATCCCAGGTGGACGGGCTCCCGAGTGGATTCGCCTCGACCCCGACTGCGAGCGGATCACGCGGCACTTCTTCGACGAGGACAAGCCGATCGGCCTGATCTGCCACGGCACGCAGGTGCCCCAGGCGTTCGGCCTGCTCTCGGGACGCACCACCTCCGGGTACCCCCCGCTGGAGAGCGACATCGTGAACTCCGGGGCCATCTACCGCGCGGGCAAGGACGTCGTGGACGGCAAGATCGTGTCCTGCACCGGATGGCCCGACCTCCCCGAGTGGTCGCGAGCCTTCATGGCCGTCCTCGAGGCCCACCTCGAGTCCGAGGCGTCCAATGGCTGACGGGACCGCTCGGGGCGGTCGACTGGCGGGCAAGGTCGCGGTCGTCACCGGCGCAGCTGCCGGCTTCGGCGAGGGCATCGCCCGGCGCTTCTGCGCGGAGGGTGCGCGCGTCCTCCTCGCTGACCTCGACGGCGAGAACGTCGAGGTCGTCGCCAAGGACCTGCGTGAGGCCGGGCACGATGCCATCGGCGTCGCCACCGACGTCACCGTGGATGCCGATGTCCGGCGTGCTGTGACGATGGCCGTCGAGCGGTGGGGGCGGGTCGACGTCATGGTCAACAACGCCGGCATCGCGCAGTCCCCGACCAGGATCGAGGACGCCACCGACGAGCTGTTCGACACGCTCGTGGCCGTCAACATGTACGGCGTCTTCGCCGGATGCCGGGCCGTCGTGCCGGTCATGAAGGCCCAGGGTGGTGGCGTCATCATCAACACGGCGTCCACCGCTGCGGTGCGACCTCGGCCACTGCTGAACGTCTACAACGCGTCCAAGGCCTTCGCGCTCAACCTGACCAAGACCCTCGCACTGGAGCTGGCGCCCGACAGGATCCGCGTCAACGCCATCAACCCCGTGATGGGCGAGACCGGCATGCTCAAGGTCTTCACCGGCGAGGAGGAGATGGACAACGACCGCCGTGCGGCGGTGGTCGGGACGATCCCCCTCGGACGCATGTCCACCCCCGACGACATCGCATGGGCGGCGGTCTACCTCGCCTCCGACGAATCCTCGCTCGTCACCGGCCATGGCCTCGAAGTCGACGGCGGGCGCGACGTCTGACCGGCCCGTCCCCACGACCATGACGACGAACCTCCACCCTGCGGTTGCGGCCTACCTGGCCGACAGCGCTGCCATGGGCCTGCGTCCGTACGTGGACCTGGCCCCCGCTGATGCGCGCACGCAGTTCGCCTCGGTGATGGCCGCCCGGCTCGGTGCCGACCACCAACCCAGGCCCATGGCCGAGGTCGTCGACCGGACCGCCGCGGTCGACGGGCGGGACATCCCGCTGCGGCTGTACCGACCCTCGACCTCGACCGCGAACCGCCCGGTGATGCCGACCGTCGTCTTCTTCCACGGCGGTGGGTGGGTCATCGGCGATCTCGACACCCACGACGCCCTGTGCCGCAGGATCGCCGACGGGCTGCCGGCGGTGGTGGTGGCCGTGGACTACTGCCGTGCCCCGGAAGCGCCGTTCCCGGCCCCGGTCGAGGACGCTGCTGCGGCGACCCGCTGGGTGGCTGCACACGTGGCCGAGCTCGGCGGCGACCCGGACGCCCTCGTCGTCGCCGGGGACAGCGCAGGTGCGGCGATGGCAACCGTCGTCGCCCGACGAGCCCGTGACACCGGAACTCCACGGCTCGCCGCGCAGCTGCTCCTCTATCCCGTCACCGACCTCACGATGTCCCACGCCTCCTACGTCGAGATGGGCACGGGGTACGGGCTGACGGCCGAGACCATGGCCTGGTTCATCGACCACTACGCGGGCCCGGTCGAGGACCCCGACGCGTCACCGATGGCGGCCGAGGACCTGGCGGGGCTGCCCGCCGCGGTCGTGACCACCGCCGACCTCGACCCGCTTCGCGACGAGGGCGACGCGTATGCCCGCCGTCTGGCCGACGCAGGGGTACCCACCGTCCACCACCGACACGGGGGCCTCATCCACGCCTACGCGCTGATGGAGACCGTGCCCATCGCCATGGAGGCCATCGCCGACGACCTCTCCGCCCTGCGCGGCGTGCTCGCCGCCTGACCCGACGTCCCACGAAACCCCCCAATCCAGGAGCCGAAAGATGAGCACACCATCCCCTGCCCGTTTCCGCCTGCTGCGCCTGCTGGCGCTCACCGTGGCCATCGCCATGCTGGCCGTCGCCTGCGGCGGTGGCGGGTCCTCCGGCGAGGTCGACGACGCGTCGTCCGATGACACCGGCGCCGACGCTGCCGACGACGACGCTGCCGACGAGGACGCTGCCGACGAGGACGCTGCCGACGAGGACGCCGCCGCCTCCGACGAGGAGCTCGTGCTCCGCATGGTGTGGTTCGAATGGGCACCTGCCACGGCTCTGGAGGACTTCGCCAACGAGCACTACGTCGATCCCAACGTCAGCTTCGAGGTCGAGACGGTTCCGTTCGGCCAGTGGCACGACGCGATCTTCACGCAGTTCGCTGCGGGCGAGACCAGCTTCGACATCCCCATCCTGGACAGCCAGTTCATCGGTGAGGCCGTGACCGGCAACCACATCACGACGCTGACCGACTTCGCCAACGAACACATCGAGCTCGACGCCTATCCGTCCAACCTCCTCGCGGCGTACGCCCAGTACCCCGTCGCCGCCGACGGTCAGTTCGACCCGGACGGGGACATCCATGGCCTGCCGCTGCTGGCCGACACCTGGGTGCTCGTCTACCGCAAGGACCTCGTCGGCGAGGAGCCGCCCGGGAGCTGGGAGGAGATGCTCGAGGTGGCCGCGCAGTGCCAGGCGGACAACCCCGGCATGGCAGGACTGGCCTTCCACGGCGCCCCCGACTACGACACGGCCGGCATCACGCTGAACCAGGTCATCTGGGTCAACGGTGGTGAGATCTGGGACGGAGAGGGACAGGTCGAGGGTGTCATCAACGACGAGACGGGGCTTGCCGCCATCGACCAGCTCGTCAACGAGATGGTCCCGCTCGCGCCCGAGGGTGTGGGCACGGCGTTCATCGGTGAGGTCAACGCAGCGATCAACCAGGGCCAGGCATGCATGGGCATGAACTGGGTCGCCGGACTGGAGGGCATGCAGGACCCCGCCAACTCCACGCTCGGCGAGACCGAGGAGGAGATCCTCGAGAAGCTCGGATTCGCCGAGCTTCCGGACGGTGCCGCCGACGTCTCCCCGATGGGCGGCATGGGAATGCACGTCTCGGCCTACTCGCCCAACCAGCAGGCGGCGCTCGACTTCATGGAGTGGTTCTCCGGCCCCGAGGTCCAGGAGATGTGGGCCGAGGCCGGTGGCGTCCCTGCGCGCACCGACGCGCTGAACTCCGAGGCGTTCCTGAACGCCCGCCCGTGGAACCAGGCGTTCACCGACTCCGTCGACAGCCTCAAGGACTTCTGGGCCATCCCCGAGTTCTTCCAGATGATCGACGTCCACTCCACCCAGGCGAACGCCGCCATCACCGGCACACAGGATCCGGCGGACGCCCTGAACGCCCTGGCCGAGCAGGAGCAGACGATCCTGGACGGCGGCATCTGATGCGCCGGACCCCCAACGCCTCCCGGGCGACACCGCCGGAGGACCGCTGATGTCCGCCAGCGCGCCGCCCAGGGAACGGGTGTCGGACGGTGACGTGGTCTTCGTTGCCCCGCCGGCCGCGGCGCGCTGGCGATGGCTGCACGACCGCTGGCTGGCGAGGTTGTCGGTCGCACCCACGTTGCTGCTGCTGTTCGGGTTGTTCATCTTCCCGCTGCTGTACGTCCTGGTGCTGTCCTTCACCGACTTCTCCGCCAGCGGGAACGCCGAGGTCAACGGCGTCGGCTTCGAGAACTACAGCAGACTGCTGACCAGCGACCAGGTCCAGGCCAAGGCGCTGACGACCGTGCTGTTCGTGATCGGTGCCGTTGGCCTGCAGACCGTCCTCGGTTTCGGCCTTGCCTACCTGGTGCACCGCCAGAAACGCGGTGGAGGACTCCTCACCGTGGTGTTCCTCATCCCGATGATGCTGTCACCGGTCATCGTGGGTGCGTTCTGGCGCCTGATGCTGGACTCCAGCTTCGGCGTGGTCAACGGGACGCTCTCGATGCTCGGCGTCGACGGGCCCCAGTGGCTCAGCCAGCAGGGTGTCGCCCTGCTGTCCCTGATCTTCGTCGACACCTGGCAGTGGACTCCCTTCATCATGGTGATCGCCCTGGCGGGACTCAACGCGGTGCCGAGCTACCTCTACGAGGCCGCCGACATCGATCAGGCGAGCGACTGGTTCAAGTTCAAGAGCATCACGCTGCCGATCGTCTGGCCGATCCTGCTGATCGCGATCCTGTTCCGGGTCATCGACGCCTTCCGGTTGTTCGACATCGTGCTGATCGTCACGGGCGGCGGGCCCGGTGGCACGACGGAGACGCTCAGCTTCCACATCTACAAGCTGGCGATCCGCAACTTCCAGACCGGCCTGGCGTCGGCGTACGGCGTCCTGATGCTGATCGTCGTCAACATCATGGCCGTCATCTTCATCAAGTACCTCGAGAGGCTGCAGTCCAAGTGAGCGTGACCGCATGAGAACCGTCATCGAGAAGTCCCTCCTCCTCGTCCTCGGGCTGTTCATGATCTTCCCGATCTTCTGGATGCTCGAGGCATCGGTGAAGGACCAGTCCACGATCCTCGCCAACCCCCCGTCGTTCGTCGGCTTCGAGCCGACCATGGACAACTACCGGGACGTCTTCTTCGAGCGGGGCACCGAGGGTGAGGACCGGGAGGCGTCCGGTCTGGTCACCAACTTCGCGACGAGCGTGATCGTGGCCGTCTCCGCGACCGTCCTTGCCACCGCGATCGGCACCCCGGCCGCGTGGGCCTACTCGCGCTTCCCGCTGAAAGCCGGCAAGGACCAGCTGTTCTTCATCCTGTCGACACGGTTCATGCCGCCCGTGGTGGCGGTGATCCCGCTCTTCCTGATGTTCAGGACCCTCGGGCTGCTCGACTCACGACTCGGGCTCGTCCTGCTCTACACGGCGTTCAACCTGCCGTTCACGATCTGGATGCTCAAGGGCTTCGTCGACGAGATCCCCGCCGAGTACGAGGACGCCGCCATGGTCGACGGGTTCTCCCGTGTGCAGGCGTTCCGCCAGGTGCTGCTGCCCCTGCTGCGGCCCGGCATCTTCGCAACGGCCGTCTTCTCGCTGATCTTCACCTGGAACGAGTTCGTGTTCGCCATCTTCCTGACCCCGGGCGGTGGGGCGGTGCGGACTGCCCCGCCCGCCATCGCCGGCCTGTTCGGTGGCACCGAGACCCAGTGGGGGCTGGTGGCCGCCTCGGCGGTGGTCTTCGCCCTCCCGGTGCTGGTGTTCGGCTACCTCGTCCGCAACCACCTCGTGGCGGGCATGACCTTCGGAGCGGTGAGGCGCTGATGGCCGGAATCTCCATCCAGTCCCTGCACAAGCAGTTCCCCGACGGCACCGTCGCGGTCCACGAGATCGACCTCGAGATCAACGACGGGGAGCTGTTCGTCCTGCTGGGCCCATCGGGCTGCGGCAAGACCACGACGCTGCGCTGCATCGCGGGCCTGGAGACCCAGACCAGCGGCGACATCCGCATCGGGGACAAGCTGGTCAACGACCTGCGACCCGGCGAGCGGGACATCGCCATGGTCTTCCAGTTCTACGCCCTCTACCCGCACCTCACGGGGCGGGAGAACATCGGCTATCCGCTCCGCGCAGCAGGGGTGCCGAAGGCCGAGGCCGAGGCCCGCATCGATGCCGTGGCGCGGACCATGCGCCTCGACGGCCTGTTGCAGCGCAAGCCCAACAAGCTCTCCGGCGGGGAGCAGCAGCGCATCGCCCTGGCCCGTGCCATGGTGCGCGAACCGCAGGCCTTCCTGCTCGACGAACCGCTGACCAACCTCGATGCGGAGCTCCGGCTCGACATGCGTACGGAGCTCAAGCACCTGCAGGATCGCTTGGGCGCGACGATGGTGATGGTGACCCACGACCAGGTGGAGGCGATGTCCCTAGGGGACCGCATCGCCCTGATCAACGACGGCCGCCTGGAACAGGTCGGCACCCCCCTGGAGGTCTATGACCGCCCAGCATCTTTGTTCGCGGCCACGTTCATCGGCACCCCTGCGATGAACATCCTGCCGGTCGAGGTCGATGGCGGTGCCCTGCGCGGACCGTCGGGCCTGCGGCTGCCCATCCCGGCAGGGCTGCCCCGCGTCGACGGCCTGGTCGCCGGTGTTCGAGCCGAATGGCTGTCGATCGCCCCACCGACCGGTGGCGGAGGTGGGGCGGCGCGGGTGGTGGCCCGGGAGGCACTCGGCGACGAGACCATCTACGCCGTGGACATGGGCGGGACTCGGGTCCACGTCCGCACCCCTCCGACCGTGCGGTTCGACGCCGAGGACACCGTCGACGTGACGTTCGTCGGAACCGACCCGCGCGTCTACCACGAAGTCTCTGGGAAGGTGGCGGCATGAGCCGCGTTGAGCTGACCGGCATCGCCAAGTCCTTCGACGACCTCCAGGCGCTCGACGACGTGTCGGTCGACGTCGAGGACGGGTCGTTCTTCGTCCTGCTGGGACCCTCCGGTGCGGGGAAGACCACGACGTTGCGCGTGATCGCCGGGCTCGAGGCGCCGGATGTCGGCGACGTCCGCTTCGACGGCCACTCTGCGGGTGGGGCCACACCTGCCGAACGCGACGTGGCGATGGTCTTCCAGAGCTACGCGCTGTATCCGAAGCAGACGGTCGCCCAGAACATCGCCTCACCCCTGCGGGCGCGCAACGTCGGTCCCGACGAGATGCAGAAGCGCGTGGAGGAGGTTGCGACGCTGCTGCGCATCGACCATCTGCTGCAGCGCCATCCGGGGCAGCTGTCCGGTGGCGAGCAGCAGCGGGTGGCGCTGGGCCGCGCCCTCGTGCGCGAGCCTCGCGCGTTCCTGATGGACGAACCGCTCACGAACCTCGACGTCAAGCTGCGCGTGGAGATGCGTGCCGAGCTGACCCGCCTGCATCGCCACGTCGGGCGCACGTTCATCTATGTCAGCAACGACCAGGCGGAGGCCATGGCGATGGCCGACAGGATCGCGGTGCTGCACGAGGGGCGCATCCAGCAGGTCGGCACCCCCGAAGAGGTCTACGACCACCCCGTCAACCGTTTCGTGGCAACGTTCGTGGGCAGCTCGCGCATGAACCTGCTCGACTGCGAGGTCCAGGACGAGGTCCTGATCGGCACGGACGGCTGGCGCCTGCCGGCCCCACCTGCGGCACTGGGCCACCCGGGCCGCCTCCAGCTCGGGGTTCGCCCCGAGGACCTGTCCGTGGCCGGCGAGGGCAGTGGCGGACACGCCCTGCGCGGAGTGGTCTACGCGGTGGAGCCCTTGGGCGACCGAGTGCTGCTGGACGTGGAGATCGGCGACACGGTCATCCGTGTGAAGGCCGCCCCGACCGTTGTGCACGAGGTGGGGCAGGCGCTCGACGTGTGTGTCGACCTGACGCGTGCCCACCTGTTCGACCACGACACGGGCCTCGCCCTGTCACGCCACGCCGAGCCCGCACGCCAGACCCTGTGAGGAATGCCCCAGTGACCAGCCATGCACTTGCCATCATCGCCGGCGACGGAATCGGGCAGGAGGTGATGGACCAGGCACTGAAGGCGCTGGACGCGGCCGAACGACGGTTCGGCTTCTCCACCGATCGCAGGGACTACGACCTCGGCGGCCGCCGCTACCTCGCCACCGGGGAGGTGTTGTCCGATGAGACCCTCGCAGAGCTCGACGAGGTCGACGCGATCCTGCTCGGCGCGGTCGGGACCCCCGACGTGCCGCCGGGCGTGCTGGAGCGTGGCCTGCTGCTCAAGGTGCGCTTCGCGTTCGACCAGTACGTCAACCTGCGGCCGGTAAAGCTCTTGCCGGGTGTCCCGACGCCGATCGCCGGGCTGACGCCGGACCGCTGTGACATGGTGATCGTCCGCGAGAACACCGAGGGCATGTACGCCGGTGCCGGGGGACTGCTGTTCGAGGGGATGTCCCACGAGGTGGCGACGCAGGAGTCGATCAACACCCGCCACGGTGTGGAACGTGTGATCCGCGATGCCTTCACCCGGGCACAGGCGCGCCGGGGCCACCTGACGATGGTGCACAAGACCAACGTGCTGAACTACGCCGGTGACCTGTGGATGCGGGTCTTCACCGAGATCGGCGAGCGCGAGTTCCCTGCTGTGGAACGCGCCTACGTGCACGCGGACGCGATGTGCCTGTACCTCGTCAACAGCCCGGAACGGTTCGACGTGGTGGTGACCGACAACCTGTTCGGGGACATCATCACCGACCTCGGTGCGGCGGTGCAGGGCGGCCTCGGCCTGGCCGCGAGCGGCAACATCGACCCCACCGGGACGCACCCGTCGATGTTCGAGCCGGTCCACGGTTCGGCCCCCGACATCGCCGGCATGGGCTGGGCGAACCCGGTCGCCGCCGTGCTCAGCCTCGGGATGTGCCTTCGTCAGCTCGGGGAGGGTGACGCCGCCGATGCGGTGGAGCACGCAGCTGCCACACTCCTGACGGAGCTGAAGACGATGGCCGGCCCCGACATGGGCGGATCGACCGACGACCTCGGCGACCGCATCGCGACGCTCGTGGCCGACCCGGACAGCCCCTAGCCGCACGAGTTCCCGAGGAGCGTTCGCGATGTTCAACCACATGGTCATGTTCAGGTTCCCCGACGACGACACCGCGGTGGCCGTCATCGACAAGCTTCACGAGCTCGCCGACACCCTCCCGCAGGTCGAGGAGCTCGTTGCCGGCCGTGACCAGATGGGCGCCGACCGGTCGTTCGACGTCGGCATGCTCATGCGGTTCGCCGACCGGGATGCGTTCGAGGCGTACAACGCCCACCCGGTGCACGTCGAGGCGGCCACGTGGATCGACGAGGTCGCCACCGAGGCGATCGCCGTGGACTGGACCGACTGACCGTCCGGCGAACTGGGCCTGCCGGTGGGCCCCGCACACGGCCTACACCGGTCGGGTGACGAACCTGCTTGCCGCTGGTCCGGGTCCCCGTGTCGGAGGGGCTGGCCGGTGAGCGGCCTCGCAGCCCTGTCCACGGGGGTCTTCGTCGCCCTGCTGGTGGGCCTGCTGTCGGGCGGGCTGCCGACGCTGCAACGGACCACCGGACCCCGCGGGCCATCGCGCCTTGCCGTCCAGCTGCAGCAGGCCGGGGTGGGCTGGACGCCCTTGCAGGTGCGTGTCGCGACCGCCGTCGGAGCGCTGTTGACGATGGTCGTCGTGGCTGTCGTGACGGGGATCCCGGCGATGGCCGTCGTGCCCGGCGTGCTGGTCCTCGCCGCCCCGCAGGCGCTGCTCCGTCGCCGTGCGCTGGCCCGTGTCCGGGCGGTCCGCGAGGCGTGGCCGGACGCGCTGGCGATGATCGGCGGGAGCGTCCGCAGCGGACGGTCCCTCAGCCACGCCGTCGTTGACGTGTCGCTCGACGGCCCGGTCGCCCTGCGCGGTCCCATGGCCGGGCTGGCGGCCCGCATCCAGACCGTCGGCATGGTCCCCGCCCTGCAGGCCGTCGCCGACGCCGTAGGGGATCCGGTGACCGACCGGGTCGTGGAGGTCCTCTGCCTGGCCCACGCCGAGGGCGGCCGGATCGTCACCGACGTCGTGGCCGACCTGGCGATGAGCATCGGCGCGGAGGTGCAGGCGGGCGAGGAGATCGACACGCTGTCGCTGGAGGGGAAGCTGAACGCCCGGCTGGTCCTCGCGCTCCCCTGGGTGGTCCTCGTGGTGCTGACCGCTCGCCCGGGTCCGTTCGCCGAGTTCTACGCCGGACCGGGAGGGGCGACCGTGATCGGCATCGGCGCCGTCGTGTCCTTGCTGGGCGTGGCGCTGGTCAGCCGTCTGTCCCGGGTGCCCGACGAACCCCGCGTGCTGCGCCCGGAGTTGCCCGGATGACCGCCGTGCAGCTGCTGGCCGCCACCTCCACCGGGCTGTTCGTGGCCTCGGTCATGTGGTCAGTCGTCCGGCCGAAGCGGCGGCTGGCGGGCAGGGTCCGTCCCTATGCACTGTCTGCGCTCACCGCGCTCGGCCGGCCCGTCGACGCCCGCTCGGTGCGGATCGCGGCCGGTGAGGCGGCGCCGGGTCGGACCGGGATCGGCGGCTTGCTGGAACGCACGGTGGAGGTGCTGCTGCTTCGTGGCGACGCCGACGAGACGCTGCACCGGCGGCTGGTGCAGGCCAAGGTGTACGCCGTCCCCGAGGAGCGACTGGTCAGCGAGCACCGGATCCGCCAAGTGCTGGCCGGCGTCGTCGGGGCCAGCGCGGCCGGTGCGGCTGGGGCGGCCGTCGGCCTGTCCGGTGCGGGTACGGTCGCCCTCGGCCTGATCGGTCTGGTCGCTGGTGCCGCCCGTCCCAGCGGTGCGGTGGACCGCGCCATCACCCGTCGACGTGAACGGATGCGGGCCGAGCTGCCGCCCGTCGCCCAGCTGCTGGCCATGCGGGCTCGCGCCGGCGGATCGGTGACGACCGCGCTCGCGGCCACCGCGGACCGCTGCCACGGACTGGTCGCCGACGACCTCGGTGACGCCCTGTCCCAGCACCGCGCCGGCCGGCCGCTGGAGGAGGCGCTGGAGACGCTGGCGTCGACCACCCCCGAACCGGAGGCGGCCCGTCTGTATCGCCTGCTCGCCGGCGCGATGCGCTACGGCCTGGACGCCGCGCCGGAGCTGCTCCGGTTGGCCCGCGAGGGACGCGAGCACCATCTCACCCGTCTCCGTCGCGATGCCACCAAACGGCGTGCGGCGCTGCTCCTGCCGGTCATCGGACTGCTCGCCCCCCTGATGCTGCTGTTCGTGGCCGCACCGCTGCCATCCCTGCTGGGAGGGTGAGCCGTTCTTGCTGATTCCCGCATCGGTAGGATAGAGGTATGGCGAAACGTAAGATCACTGTGACGGTGGATGACGACCTCGTGGAGTTCGTTCGTGGCGAGTCCGACGAGTCGATGTCGGCCGTCGTCAACGCCGCACTCGCCGGCCATGTCGACAAGCTGCGCCGACGCGCCGCCCTCGCCGCGCTTCTCGCCGGATGGGACGAAACGTGGGGCCAGTGAGCGCCGAGGACGCCGCAGCCGCTGCTGCCGCCTTCGACGATCTCGACGCGGGCACGGCCCCGCCCGGCCATTCCATCACCGCCGCATGACCGCGCCCCTTGTCATGGACAGCGCGGGACTGGGCGAGCTCGCCGGTCAGCCGTCTGTCGCCCTCCGGGCGCTGCTGGCCGAGGCGCTGCGGCGCGATCGTGACGTCCTCGTGCCAGCGGCAGTCTGCGCTGAACTGGCCCGCGGTCGGGACCGGACCGCCGCCGTGGAGTCGGTGCTGGCCCGCCGACCGGGAGCTGACGCGCCCGCGGTCACCGTCGTCGACCTCGACCTCGATGCTGCCAAGCAGGTCGGCGCGATCCTGCACGCGCTCGGCGCGGGCAGCGAAGACCTGGTCGACGCCAGCGTCGTTGCCGTCTGCGCGATGTCCGGCGGCGGCATGGTCGTCACGGGTGATCCCGACGACATCGGTCGGCTCGCACAGGCGGTCCCCATGGTCCGGATCGTCACACGGTCGCCGAACTGAGGTAGCCGACGGACCGCTGCGTCCGCCAAGTCGGCATCGGTGTGTCGGATAGACCTCGAGGCGTCACAAGTGCTCGCGCACGGAGGATGTCCTGGGTCGTTCGGGGTGTCCGGGGCGCCTGCGGGTCCAACCCCCCGCCCGCAAGTCAGCCGGACGCGTCGTGGACCTCAGCGAGCTGGTTGTCCGACACGAGGGATGTCGAGCCGAACACCTGCACCGGACCACCGAGTACGGCGGCTGCGGCGGTCGTTGCCGACGACGGCGACGCCGGTGGGGTCTCCACACCCAGCTGCGGGGCGTTGGCCACTGCCGAGACGACGCTGGCGGCCAGCGCGGTCTGCCAGCCTGCGTCGTCCCGCACGTTGACCAGGACGATTCCGCCGCCCGCAAGGCCTTCGGCGTGCCACAGGTCGGTGGCGATTGCCGCTGCCGTCGCCGTGCGGTCCGATCCGGCAACGCGACGGGTTGCCGTCGGGACAGCCGCCGCCGTCGCATCGTCGATCGCTGCAGGGCCGCCGAGCACGATCACCTCGACCACGTCGTTGTCGGTCACGAACGCACGCGTGAACCCGTTGAGCGATGTCGACGGTGTCAGCAGGATCGGTACACCCGCCTCGGCGGCGTACGCCCCGCCCGTGATCGCGTCGGCAAACGCATCTCCCCGCGCCAGCAACACCCGGCCGCCGGACCCATCGTTGAGCGCCAGCACCGTGGCCCCGATCAAGGCAGCGGTGTGCTCACGACCCGTCCCGGCATACCGGCAGTCGGTCGGGAACGGTGCAGGACAGGTGGATGAACCGGCTGCAGCCCGCGCCTGCGACGCGGCGGTCTCGCTGACCGCAGTCGTCCCGCCCAGGATCAGGACGATTCCGTCGTCCGGCAGCACCCGATCGATCTCGGCCTCGACCCGCGGATCGAGCCCCTGGCCGAAGGGAGTCACGAGCACCGGCCCGCGTTCGCCTGCCAGCGCAGAACCAGCGAGCGCGTCAGGGAACCGGTCTGCCGTGGCCAGCACCACGAGCTCGGCGCCCCCGTCGTCCCAGATCTGCGCCGTCGCGATCGCTTGCCCCACGGGGTCCGATGACCCGCCCCCGTCCACCCGCGAACCGTCCTCGAGCACCAACAGCGGCTCGTCCGGTGACGGTGGCACCGAACCCTCCCCCGGCGCCGGAGGCTCCGGAGAAGGGCCCGGGCCCGGCAGCCCCCCGCCATCCGGCCTGACCCAAACAGGCGTGTCGATCGTCCCCTCGGACCGGGTGACCGCCCGGGGTGTCCCGCCGCCAGCGGGAATCACCGCGATGGAGTCGGGTCCCTCGTCGTTGCACCCGCTCGCCGCATACGCGATCTCGGTCCCGTCGGGGGACCAGGCGGGATCGCGCGCCTCGAACAGGTTGCACGACTGGGTCAGCTGGGTCGGGGTTCCTCCAGTCGCGGGGACCGTGAACACGTCCGTGGTGTCGTCGAAGGCGATCGTCGTGCCGTCGGGGGACCATGCAGGGTCGTAGGCGTCCACCCCCGTGGTGGGGTCGGTGAGGAATCGCACGTCGCCGGTGTCGAGGTCCGCGATCTGGATCAACCCGAAGCCGCTGGAGAAGTCGCGTTCGGCGTAGAAGCTGTCCCACGCCAGCTGCGTGCCGTCCGGGGAGAAGTCCGGGTCGCTGTCTCCGAAGCAGGGGTCGTTCGTGAACTGCACCTCGTTGGTGAAGTCGGTGATGAAGATCTCTCCGTTGCGGACGTGCGAACAGTCTGACCCCGGGGGGAGCTGACGAGTGAACGCCAGCAGCGATCCGTCAGGAGACCACGCAGGGTCGGACTCCGTGCCGGGTCCCGTGGCGAAGGCATGCTCTTCCCCTGTCGCCATGTCGAGCAGCCACAGGTCGCCGTCGCGTGAGAACGCCAGCAGTGCGCCGTCCGGTGACAGCGCCGGAT
Organism: Euzebya pacifica; assembly: GCF_003344865.1. Lineage (GTDB taxonomy): Bacteria > Actinomycetota > Nitriliruptoria > Euzebyales > Euzebyaceae > Euzebya > Euzebya pacifica. Next base: position 5,547,667 of record NZ_CP031165.1, on the reverse strand, counting down.
CGAACCCCTCTGTGAGCACCTGGCGGCCCGAACCGTCCGGCTCGACGACCTCGATGACGTGGGTGCCGTCATCCCGTTCGTCGTGGGCGAACACGATGAGACCATCATCGGCTTGCGCCGACGCGGACGGGACGCTGAGTACACCGGTAAGGAGCATGACCACCACAGTCAGCAGGGCGCTTCGCCTCCTGCGGTGCGGCTCGAAACGGGATGCATGAACGAACGGCATCTGATCCCCCCAGGATCGTCATGGGCGTTGCGCCCTGTTCATGGGACACACAGACGGCCTGGCTGCCGCGAGAAGCAGGTGCGCACGTCGCCTCACACGAGGCGCGCGGAGACTACACCCGGGGCCACGCGGCGGTCACGTACCGCATCATAATTCCTGGCGCACGCGATCAATCGTGCGTCCGCAGGCGTCCCTGCCTCAGTCGGCGCCGAACTCGATAGCGGCCTCGTCGAGGGCAGCAACCTCGTCGCCGGGTACCGCGGGGTTGGCCACGATGCGCTCGGCCCCGCCGGCCGGCAGCTCGCCGAACAGCGTGCCGTTCTCGACCAGGACCGTGCCCTGCTCGATCGGCTGGCTGGCGTAGACCTCCAGCTTCTCGCGGCTGTCGGCGATGTCCAGGTTGCGCATCGTCAGCTGGCCGATCCGGTCGGTCGGCCCGAACGCGGCGTTGTCCACCCGCTCCATCGAGAGCTTGTCGGCGTCGTAGGACAGGTGCTGCCCCTGCGTGTCGAGGATCGTGTAGTCCTCACCACGACGCAGCCGGACGGTGACCTCGCCGGTGACCAGCGACGCGACCCACCGCTGCAGCGACTCGCGGATCATCAGCGCCTGCGGGTCGAGCCAACGGCCCTCGTACAGCAGCCGACCCAGCTGTCGTCCCTGGTCGGTGTAGCGGGCCAGCGTGTCCTCGTTGTGCACGGCGGCGAGCAGGCGCTCGTAGGTCAGGAACAGCAGCGCCATGCCGGGGGCCTCGTAGATCCCGCGTGACTTGGCCTCGATGATCCGGTTCTCGATCTGGTCCGACATGCCCAGGCCGTGGCGGCCACCGATGGCGTTGACGGCCTGCACCAGCGCGACGGGGTCGTCGAAGACCTCGCCGTTCACGCTGTGTGGCCGACCGGCCACGAAGCCGATCGTGACGTCCTCGGTCTCGATGTCGACCTCGGGGTCCCAGAAACGGACACCCATGATCGGCTGGACGATCTCCAGGGAGGTGTCGAGCTGCTCCAGGACCTTGGCCTCGTGGGTGGCGCCCCAGATGTTGGCGTCGGTGGAGTACGCCTTCTCCTCCGCATCGCGGTAGGGCAGGTCGCGGGCGTCCAGCCAGCGGCTCATCTCCGCACGGCCGCCCAGCTGCTCGACGAAGTCGGCGTCCAACCACGGCTTGTAGATCCGCAGATCCGGGTTGGCCAGCAGCCCGTAGCGGTAGAACCGCTCGATGTCGTTGCCCTTGAACGTCGACCCGTCACCCCAGATGTTGACGTCATCGGCCTGCATCGCCCGGACCAGCAACGTCCCCGTCACGGCACGGCCGAGCGGCGTGGTGTTGAAGTAGACCCGGCCGGCCGAGCGGATGTGGAAAGCCCCGCAGGCGAGCGCCGCGAACCCCTCCTCCACCAGCTCGCGACGGATGTCCAGCACCCGGGCGATCTCCGCGCCGTAGACCCTGGCCCGGTCGGGCACACCGGACACGTCGGGGTCGTCGTACTGCCCGAGGTCGGCGGTGTAGGTGCAGGGAACCGCACCGTTCTCGCGCATCCATGCGACGGCCACGGATGTGTCGAGCCCTCCGGAGAAGGCGATGCCGACACGTTCGCCGGCGGGAAGGCTGGTGAGCACCTTGCTCATGGGTGGCGACCTCGAGAGGTTGTTGGGGTCAGTCGGGCAACGGTACGAGTCCCGCCGGATTCCTCAAAGTCGCCGGCGTACGTGCCCAGCTGACGACGACCCCCTACGCGTTTCGGGCAACGACGCCCACCCGCGGACCCGCTTCCCCTCTCCCCTGCTGGAATCATGCGCCTCGCGGCGTGCTGCGACAAGTGGCCCGACGGGCGATCGCCTCGTCCGGACACGGGGTCTGCGAGGGCCTAGCGTCTCGTCATCGTCGACCTCGCCGTGGGCTCGACGGACCGCCGGTTGTGCACGACGACCCGGCGGGTGGGAGCAAGCGTGCGAGGGGGCAGCCGATGACCAGCGACGTGATTGGACTCCACGAGGTCGACCGGACGATGGGGGTGATGGCCGGGGGCAAGGGGGCCAACCTGGGCGAGCTCAGCCGCATCGACGGCGTCGAGGTTCCGCCGGGCTTCGTCGTCACCACCGCGGCCTGGGACCGCGTCGTGGGCCGCCGTCCCGAGCTGGCCGACCACCTCGACGCGTTGGCCCACGTGGACCCGGACGACACCGACGCGCTCCGCGAGGCCAGCGCGGCCGTGCGTGGGACGATCGAGGCGACCCCGGTTCCCGACGACCTCGCGCGCGAGGTCACCGACCACCTGGTCCGCCTCGGCACCGACGTCGCGTTCGCCGTGCGGTCCAGCGCCACCGCCGAGGACCTGCCCGCCGCATCGTTCGCCGGCCAGCACGACACCTTCCTCGACGTCGCCGGCCCGACCGCCGTCCTCCGCCACATCAGCCGATGCTGGGCATCACTGTTCACCGACCGCGCGGTCGCCTACCGCCGACAGGCAGGAATCGACCACCGCGCCGTCAGCATGGCCGTGGTCGTCCAGCGGATGGTCCGGCCGCGGTCGTCGGGGGTCATGTTCACCGCCGACCCGATCAGCGGTCACCGCCGCACGACAACGATCGAGGCCGTCCCGGGGCTCGGGGATGCGCTGGTCGACGGCACGACCACCCCGGACACCCTCGTGATCCGCGACGGCCGGGTCGTGGACCGACGGATCGCCACCGACCGCCAGGGGCCGCCCGTGCTGACCGACGAGCAGGGCCTGGCGCTGGCCCGGACCGGAGAACGGATCGAGGCCCACTTCGGGGCGCCGCAGGACATCGAGTGGTGCCTGACGGTCGATGGTGACCTGCAGGTCGTCCAGAGCCGGCCGATCACGACGCTCTTCCCCATCCCCGACGTCGACGACGACAACCCCCACGTCTACGTCTCCGTCGGCCACCAGCAGATGATGACCGACCCGATGACCCCGCTGGGGATCTCGGTGTGGCAGCTGACCAGCCCCGCCCCGATGCGCCACGCCGGCAGCCGGCTGTTCGTCGACGTCACCCCAGCGCTGGCCTCCCCGGCGACTCGTGACGGCATCATCCGCGGACTGGGCACATCCGATCCGCTGATCGGGGATGCGCTGCGAACGGTGGTGGCGCGCGAGGGCTTCCTGCCGAGCAACACCGAGGGCGCACCGTCGGGTGCCCCTGCCACGGGACCCTCCCCTGGGGCACCGGAACCCATCGCCACCGACCCAGCCATCGTGGCCGAGCTGATCCGCACGATGCAGGCCGCCAACGACGACTGCGCCCGCCGGATCGACGGCCTGACGGGCACGGCGCTGATCGACTTCGTCACCGATGACCTCCAGGCCCTGCGCACGTCGTTGTTCGATCCACGCAGCCATCAGGTCATCGTGGCGGGGTTCGAGGCGACGTCATGGTTGAACGAGCACCTGCGCGAGTGGCTGGGCGAGTGGAACGCCGCCGACACCCTCGCCCAGTCCGCCCCGGGCAACATCACCGCCGACATGGGTCTGGTGCTGCTGGACGTCGCCGACGTCATCCGCCCTCACCCCGCCGTCGTGGCGTTCCTCGAGCGGGTCGGACCGGACACCGGCGACGCGGCCTTCCTCGACGAGCTGGCCAGCCTGCCCGGTGGACCGCGGGCGCGAGCGGCCATCGACGCCTTCCTCGACGTGCACGGGGTCAGGTGCGTCGGCGAGATCGACATCGCCCGACCACGATGGCGCGAACGACCGGCCCTGCTGGTGCCGATGATCCTCGCCAACACGAGGACCGCCGAACCCGGCGCCGCCCAGCGCCGCGTCGAGCTGGGGCAACAGCAGGCCCGCGCCATGCGGGAGGGGGTGCTGGCCCGCCTGCGTGCCCTCCCCGACGGCGACGACAGGGCCGAGGCAGCCGAGCGGATGATCGACCGCCTCCGCACCTTCGCCGGCTACCGGGAGTACCCGAAGTACGCCATGGTCAGCCGCTACTGGATCCACCGGCAGGCGCTCGTCCGGGAGGCCGATCGGCTGCTCGCCGCCGGGGTGATCGACGCGCCGGACGACATCCACTTCCTCACGCTGCAGGAGCTCCGTGCAGTCGTCGACATCCAGCGCCTCGACCGCGATCTCGTCACCCGGCGCAGAACAGCGTTCGCAGCCCACCACGCGCTCGCGCCGCCACGGGTCCTGACCTCCGACGGGGAGATCATCGGCGGGGAGTACCGGCGCACCGACCTGCCCGCCGGGGCCCTGGCCGGCATCGGCGTGTCGGCCGGGACGGTGGAGGGACGGGCCCGGGTGATACAGGACATCGCCCACGCCCAGCTGGAACCGGGCGACATCCTCGTCACCCCGTTCACCGACCCGAGTTGGACCCCCGCCTTCCTTCGGGTCGACGGCCTCGTCACCGAGGTCGGCGGTCTGATGACTCACGGCGCGGTCATCGCCCGCGAGTACGGCCTGCCCGCCGTCGTCGGGGTCGAACACGCCACCCGGCTGATCCGCGACGGGCAACGGATCCGCGTCCACGGCACCGGCGGGTACGTCGAGATCGTGCCCTGACACCGTCCATGGAGGAACACGAGACGGTGTCTCGTGCGCGGTGCCAGTGGACCCGCGAATGACGGTCTGACCTGCGGAAACAGTGCGTCTACGCCATGGCGTGACGCTGGCCCAGGGGGAGGCCGGACACAGGTGCCCCTTTCGCCCGGACCCGGGGGTTCCTACGTTCGCCTCGTTCGCAGCCGACCCACCAAAAGGGGAACCTTGATGTCAACTTTGTCGCGCCTCAACACCTGCCTGGCGGTGATGGCCCTGCTCCTCGCAGTAGTCGTCACGCCCGCAGGTGCCGCCACCACCACCCTGCTCGCCGAATCGTTCGACAACGGCTTCGGGGCCTTCAGCGCCCAGGGCTACGCCAGCACCGACAACGGCGTGGCCGTCCTGCGTGGCGGCTCCGCCGACGGGACGATCACCTCCGGCGCCGTACCGGCTGCTGGGCAGACCAACCTGACCCTCTCCTGGACACAGACCACGAGCCGACTCGACGCCGGGGAGTCCCTCGTCGTCGAGTGGTCCACGGGGTCATCGTGGAGCTCCCTCAGCAGCGAGCGGTCCTCGGGCGTCCTGTCGGTCGGCCTGCCGACAGCCGCCGCATCCAACGCCCTCCAGCTCCGCTTCCGGGTCGATGCCAGCAGCTACTACGAGCGTGTCGACGTCGACGACGTCGTCCTGACCGCCGGTGACGGCGGCGGCTCCGGCAACCCCTACGCCAAGGGCCCGGACCCCACGTGGGACAGCATCGAGGCAACCACCGGTCCCTTCGAGGTCGACGACTACGACATCTCCTCCTTCGCCGCCGATGGGTTCGGAGGGGCCGACGTCTACTACCCCTCCGACGCCGGATCGGCCACCTTCGGTGGCATCGCCATCTCTCCCGGCTACACCGCCAGCCGCTCGACCGTGACCTGGCTCGGCCCGCGCATCGCCTCACAGGGCTTCGTGGTCATCGTGATCGACACCAACAGCCGCTACGACCAGCCGGCCTCCCGTGGTGACCAGCTGCTGGCCGCCCTGGACCAGCTGGTCAACGACAGTGACGTGTCCCACCTGGTGGACCCCAACCGCCTGGCCGTCATGGGCCACTCCATGGGTGGCGGTGGCAGCCTCGAGGCGGCCGACGACCGGCCGTCGCTGCGGGCCATCGTGCCGCTGCAGGGGTGGAACTCCGACAAGACGTGGTCCCAGGTGCAGGTGCCGGCCCTGCTGATCGGCGGGGAGAACGACAGCGTCGCACCGGACAGCTCGCACTCCCAGCGGTTCTACGACAGCCTCGGAGGCGAGAAGGTCTACCTGCAGCTGAACAACGCCAGCCACTTCGCGTCCAACAGTCCCAACACGACCATCGCGTCCTACAGCATTGCCTGGCTGAAGCGCTGGGTGGACGAGGACACGCGCTACAGCCAGTTCGTGTGCGGCCCCGACGCCGGTCAGGGATCGGCGATCAGCGACTACCGCACGACCTGCCCGGTCTGACCCACAACACGACGACGGCCGCCGCCCGAGGACCTCGGGCGGCGGCCGCAGCAATTGGGTGGATCAGCCGGCCAGCAGCTCGGCCAACACCTCCTGCAACGACGTGCTGATGGCGCTGTCACCACCGAGCAGCAGCACCTGCGGCATGTGCTCCCGCAGGTACGCCTCGGTCGAGGCCGGCAGCGCATCGTGCTCGGTCAGCAGCAGCGGCGAGCCCGACAGGGCGGCCACCGGCACACCGGCCAGGGCATCGGCGAAGCTGCCACCCGTCGCCAGCATCGCGGTCGGGCTGCCGTCGGGGAACGCCGCACGGGCAACCAGGGCGGCCGTCTCGAACCGGGTGTCCCCAGCGAGGCGGCGCACCTCGGCCCCGGTGGCCTCGGCGATCTCGTCGTCCAGCGACGCGGGCAACGCCGACGTGCCGCCCAGCACCGTCACGCGGGACGGCGACCGATCCGCCAGCAGGCCGGGCATGGCGTCGTCCACCAGCAGGACGGGACCGCCCTCGCGTGCGGCCAGCACCCCACCGCCGAGGGCGTCGGGGAAGTTCCAGCCAGTGGCGAGGACCACGGCTGCCTCGTCGTCGAAGACCCCCTCGGCAACGGCTGCCGAGGTCGAGAAGCGGTCGGGTCCGCTGTAGCGGACGACGTCGCCTTCGGTCAACGCCGCGACCTGCGACGCCACCGTGTCGCTGATGGCCGAGGTGCCGCCGACGATGACGACCGACGCCGGGCGCAGGCGGTCGATCTCGTCGGCCGTGGCCTGCGGCAGGGTGTCGCCGGCCAGCAGCACCGGGCCGCCGAGGTGCGCCGCGGCGGGACCGGCGGAGATCGCGTCGGCGAAGGAGTCCGCCCGCACGAGGACCACCACGGGCACGCCGGGGACGAAGGCCTCGCGGCTGAGCTCCACGGCGGTGGCGACACGATCGCCACCGGCCATGCGCATGGTCGGCTCGTCGTCGTGGCCGAACGGGGTCCGGAACCACCCGTCGGCCGGCTCGGTGGGTTCCTCGGTCGGCCCGTCGGTGGGCTGTTCGGTCGGCTCCTCGGTGGGCTCTTCGGTGGGTCCGTCGGGTCGGTCCGGGGCGGCGATCCGGAAGGTCCCGGTCAGCGGGTCGCTGGTGCGGGTCCCGAAGCCCTGGGTGACCGTCCAGGTCCGGACACCGTGGCCGGACAGCGGGACGACGACACGCCAGGTGCCGTCCTCCCCGACGACGGTCGTGCCGTCCAGGTCGCCGCCCACGGTCACGGTGGCGCGGGGGGTGCCGGTGCCGGCGAGCTCGACCTCGGTGGTCCCGTGGGGCACCCGGTCGTCGGGCGTCGTGTCGACCGTCAGGCCGGCGAGCGACGGCCGGGCGGTCAGCCACTCCGTCGGTCCGGTCGGGTGGTCGATGACTCGCGTCTCGCCGATGCAGCCGTTCCAGCCGTTGGTCGGTCCGTCGTCGACCCAGTCGACGCCGAACAACCACGGCATCCCGGCGTTGAGGCTGTGCCCGCCGGTGTCGGTGGCGTTGCGCAGCACCGGCGCACCGTCGACGTACATGGTCGTGGTGGCGGCCTCGACGTCGTTGACGATGGCGACGTGCAGCCATCGGCCGAGGATGATCTCCCCCGACCACGCGGTGCGGTCACCCTTGGCCGTCTCGACGGGCACCTCGGTCCACTGGAACTCCCGCAGGTTGGAGAAGCCCAGGGCGACCGGTGAGGCGGTGTAGTCCCAGCGACTCCACGGCATGCCGGGAATGGTCGAGCGGTTCCCGGCCCGCACGAGGACCTTGGACCAGGCGTTGGCGTCAGCGGTCCAGTCCTCGTCGATCAGGACGAACGTCTCGATGGTGTACCCCTCTTCCAGGTGGTCCTCGGTGGCGGCCACGTCCGACGGGGAGGTCAGGTAGCTGTAGCGGTTGGTCTGCTTGTCGGCGTTGGTGAAGCAGACCGCGGCGCCGTCGGCGGAGAACGGGTTGGCGTCGTGGGTCAGGACGACGTCGCCGAGCTCGGCCCCGGTGGCACCGGAGTCCTCGATGGCGACCCGACGCAGGTCCGCGTCACCGGCGATGTCGTCGAAGACCACGTCCTCGCTGACCGGCCCGTCCTCGCCGTCGAAGCGCCAGTGGGCGACGGTGCCCTCGACGGGCACGAAGTCATCGCGCGAGCCGGCTTGCTCCAGCGCCACGCCGTCGGGGGCCTCGAACCCGTCGAGCAGGATGTCGCGTGCAGCCTGGATCAGCGATGGCTGGTCGGCCGGGCCGGCGTCGAAGCCGTCGTAGCGGCCGGCGAAGTCCATCTCGAAGGTGAAGGCCTGGTTGGGCCCCTCCAGGATCGCCTGGTCGTAGGGCGTCAGCACCTCCTGCGGCTTGGCGACGACCCAGGGCGAGCCGGTCAGCACCGACACCTCACCAGCGGTCAGGTCGAACTCCATCAGGCCGAGGTAGCCGTTGCCGCCGTCGTAGGCCATCTGGTAGTCCATCAGGATCTGGGTGACGGGGTTGCCGAAGTCGTTGGTCTTGGTCAGCCGGGTGGCGCCGTGGAAGTGCCCGTTGAGGGTCATGAAGATCTGGTCGTTGCCGCGGATCAGGTCGTTCCACAGCTTCAGGCCGTAGGCGGTCTCCTCGGGGGACTCGGCGTCGGCCTTGATGCTGAGGATGGAGTGGGAGGTGAGGATCACCGGCAGGTCGGGGTGGGCGTCGATGACGTCGTCGGCCCAGGCCAGGGTCGCGTCTGAGGACCGCCAGGCCAGCGCCAGGACGAGGAACTCCTGTCCCTGTGCCTCGAACACGTGCCACCGGTTCAGGCCGGTCGGGTCCGCACCGCCGAAGGTGGGCAGGGCGGCCGCGCGCGAGATCGGGAACCAGTCGAGGAACGGCTCGTTGGCGAGGTCGTAGTCGGTGTCGACGAGCTGGTCGTTGCTGTTGCGGACGTCGTGGTTGCCGGGCAGGACGGAGTAGGGCAGCCCGGCATCCTCCAGCGTCTGGTGGGCGGCGTCGGCCACCTGCCACTCACCGGTGACGCCGACGCGGTCGACGAGGTCGCCGAGGTGGGTCACGAAGGGGATGTTCAGCTCGTCGGCGTGTTCGGCCAGCCACTGGGTCTGCACGGCGTAGGGGTTGCTGCCGTACCGAGGCTGGAACTGGTCGGCGGCGTAGCGGGAGTAGAACTGTGTGTCGGGCAGGACGGCCAGCGTGAAGCGGGAGGCGAGCTCGGCGTCGTCCGTGGCCGGCGCGGAGGCAGTCGCCTCAGCCGGGCGGGAGGGGACGGCAAGCAGGCCGGCCAGGAGGGCGGCGGTCAGGAGGACGACGAGCGCACGTGGGGTGGGTGCGAGGGGTCGTCCGCCGAGGGCGGCGGGGAGGGGGAACACGATGCTCCGTTCGGGAGGTCGAGGGTCGGCTGAGCCCGCCGTGTCGGGCGGACAGCCGCGCACCGTCGTCGTGTCCGGCAAACCGGCGCTTGCGTGTGCCCGGTCGGGAGGTGAACGGCGTGCCACCGGCGATGGAACGATTCAGCGCCGCCGATGGGACCGGCCCGCGACGGCTCCCGGCACGATCGGTGATGATGGACGCGATGCGTGTCGGAGCTGGTCGGCTGGACAGTCGGCGTGGTGCTGCCCTCGGGGGCGGTGATGGTCCTGCCGGGCGCGCGGCTCCCCCAGGCGTGGCGCAGATGACCGCACCGTCGTGGACCCGTCGACAGATGCTTCGCACGGCGCTCGCAGCCGGCGGGGTGCTGCTGGGTGGTTGTGCGGAGGAGGTGGTCGAGCCGCGAACCGGCCGTCCCGTCACCCAGCCGACCGCCGCACGCGTCACCCGCTGGGCCGCCGACCCGCTGGCGGGCGGGAGCTACAGCTTCCTTGCCGTCGGCTCGACTCCCGAGGATCGGGAGATCCTGCGCACCCCGATCGGGGACACGCTCGTCATCGCGGGGGAAGCGGTCCACGAGGACTACCCGGCCACCGTGCACGGCGCGCTGCTCAGCGGCGTCGACGCTGCGGAGCTGGCCTACGAGGCCGACGCCGGGCGTGTCGTGGTCATCGGCGCCGGCGCGGCAGGGTTGGCAGCTGCGGCCACGCTCGTCGAGGAGGACATCGACGTCGTGGTCCTCGAGGCCCGGGACCGGATCGGCGGCCGCGTGTGGACCGACCACTCGCTGGGGTTCCCCGTCGACCTCGGTGCCAGCTGGATCCACGGGACGCGCGGCAACCCCCTGACCGACCTGGCCGAGGACGCCGCCGTCGACCTGCACGAGTTCGACTACGACGGCGCCGACCGTCACGAGCTCGACACCGACGACGGCACCGCCGAGGCCGCTGCCTCGCTGGAGCGTGACCTGGGTGCCGACCTCGACGACGTGTCCCCCGACGCGGCCGGCGAGGGGGACGCGCTGGGCGGCGGCGACGCGCTGGTGCCGGCCGGGTACCTCACGTTGCTGGAGGTGCTGGAGGAGGCGATCGACGACCTGCGGCTGGGCGCCCCCGTGACCGACGTGGTCCACGGTCCCGACGGGGTGGTGGTCGCCGGTCCCTGGGGGCGCATCGAGGCCGACGGCGTCATCGTCACCGTGCCGCTCGGTGTCCTGAAGGCCGGGTCGATCACGTTCGATCCGCCACTGCCTGCCGCCACTCGCGGGGCCATCGATCGGCTCGGCATGGGAGTGCTCGACAAGGCCGTCCTGGTCTTCGACGAGCCGTTCTGGCCCGAGGACGTCGCGGGGATCCGCATCGTGGGCACCACCGACGGGGAATGGGCCGAGTGGGTCAACCTGCTGCCCGTCAACGGCCGGCCGGCCCTGATGGGGTTCAACGCCGGGTCGACCGCGCGCCGCCTCGCGACGCTGGACGACGGCGCCGTCGTCGCCTCGGCCCTGGACACCCTCCGCGCCGCCTACGGCTGACGGGCCGGCCGTGGGGTTGTGACGAGGCGGTGAACCGGACGGGTCTGGACCGGCCCCGGGGCTAGGCTCCGCGCGTCACCAAGAGCCCAGGAGTCATTGCCTTGCGTCGTTCGTTGTCCCTCGTCGTCCTCGTGGCGGCGCTCGTGCTGTCGGTGGTGCCTGTGTCCGCCCAGTACGCCCCCGACCCCTTCTCCAACACGCCTGACGCGGTCGCCCGCATCGACGGGGACACCCCGGCCGCCTACGCGGTGAACCTGTCCCGCGCCGTCAACGACTTCGGCGTCGACAAGGGCGTGATCGTCTCCGACGTCGCGTTCGCCGACGCGCTGGCTGCCAGCGCCCTGACCAGCTTCGGCGCGATCTTCTTCGCCAGCCCCGGTCAGCCGCTGGACGCCGACACCCTGGCCGAGCTCGACCGGGTGGTGCTGGACCCGCAGGGCGAGTTCACGATCATCGGCGGGACAGCCGTCATCGACCCGCAGGTCGAGGCGCAGCTGGACGCGCTTCCCGGCGACCGCCCGGTCATCCGCCTGGCCGGGGCGACGCGCTACGAGACGGCCGTTGCGGTGGCCGACTACGTCCTCGGTGACGATGCCGAGCCCGCGTCTTACGAGGTCTTCGTCGCCCGGGCGTTCGGTTCCGACGACAACCCCACCGCCGCGTGGGCCGACAGCGTCGCAGCGGGCCCCGCCGCCTCCAGCAACAGGCAACCGATCCTGTTCACCCCCAGCGACGAGCTGCACCCCTCCATCAGCACCTGGCTGGCCGGCCGGACCCCGCGTCGCGTCACCGTCCTCGGTGGTAGCTCCGCGATCAGCGAGTCCGCGGTCGAGCAGATCGACGCGCCGGTCCGCCGGGTCGCCGGGGCCTCCCGCGACGAGACCGCTGCGACGATCTTCCGCCAGGTCCTCCGCGACGGCTACGGCGCGCCGCGTGCGATGGCGGTGGTCAACCTCTTCGACGAGCAGGGCTGGGCCTACGGCCTGGCCACCTCCCCCATCGTCGGATCCCTCGGCGGTGGCATCCTCGCGATCAACCCGGAGGTCGACTCCGAGGCGACCCAGGGCGTCCTGGCCTGCGCCCGTCCCACAGAGGTGCTGGTCGCCGGCCCGACCTCGATGATCAGCGACGAACGGGTGGCAGGCGCCCAGATCTGCCCGGACGGCGATGGCGCATCCGCACCGACCGGACCGGTGGAGCTCCGCGGCGACGGCATCGGGAGGGGCATCGACTTCGGCCAACCGGCGGATGTTGCCCTCGAGGCGATGGTCGCGGAGTTCGGCGCACCCACCAACGACACGGGGCGCGTCCAGCCAGGCTGCGAGCTGGCCGGCCCCGACGGTCCCGCCAGTCGCGCCGTGACGTTCGCCAACGGCCTGACCGCGACGTTCGCCGAGGCCGTGCAGGAGGAGATGTTCTTCGACGGCTGGATCCTCGACGGTGACGACGTGCCCCAGGACGGGCGTCTCACCACCCCGGAGGGCGCGACTGTCGGCAGCACCAGCCGCGAGCTCGAGGCGTTCTTCGGCATCGACTACGTGCTGCGGGAGGGCGAGCCCGAGGGGTTCCCGCCGCCCATCGCGGTGATCGACACTCACCGTGGCCCGCTCGACGCGATCCTGGACGGCAACACCCCCAACGCGCAGGTCTCCGCGCTCTACGGCGGGGGTGCCCTGCAGTTCTGCGAATGATCGACCGGCACCGCTGACCACCCGGGTCGGACGCACCCGCGAGTCCGGCTGTCGAACCCTGTCCTCAGCCGACGGGTGCGGCGATCAGCTGGGTCAGGCGGATGCTGTTGCCCGAGGGGTCGCGGAACCCCGCGTCGATGCCGTAGGGACGTTCCTCGGGCGTTTCGGTGAACTCCACACCGGCGGCGCTCAGCCGGGCGTGTGCTGCGCGGACGTCGTCGGTAGTCAGGAACATGGTGCCGGCCCAGCCCTTGCCCATCAGGTCGGCCAGCTGCTGGGTCGTGGCCTCGTCCATCATCGGGGGGCCGGGGATCGCCATCAGCACGACGGCGATGTCGTCCTGGCCCGGAGGGCCGATGGTCAGCCAGCGGAAGTTCCCCATCTCCGGCATGGTGACGTCCTCGCGGACCTCCATGCCCACCTTGTCGGTCCAGAAGGCCAACGCCTCGTCCTGGTCGTGCACCCACAGCTGCGTAGTCGAGATGCGCATCATGTCGTTCGTGTTCTCCCGTGTCGTCGAGTGGTTTGTGTCGCCGTGCGGCCGACATGGCGGCCTGTTGCGATGACAGGGGTCACGGTACGGACGGGGCCGCCCCGTCGTCTTCTCGAAAAGTGCGGTTCGCCGGGCGGGCGTGTGCACGCACCACGCACGCCGGAACCCGGGCGAACGTCTGGGCCGGCGGGTGCGCCGCCCGGTAGGCGGTCGGGCTCATCCCGTGGATGCGGGTGAAGCTGGAGGTGAACGAGCCGACGCTCTCCAGGCCGACCAGGTAGCAGATGTCGGTCACCGTCCGATCGGTCCGGCGCAGCAGCGACGCGGCCCGCTCCAGCCGGCGGGTCAGCAGGTACTGGTGCGGTGTCTCACCGAATGCCTTGCGGAACGCACGGATGAAATGGGCGCGGGACAGCCCGGCCGCCGCGGCCATGTCGTCGACGCGGATGGGTTCGGCGTACCGGGCGTCGGCCATGTCCTTGGCGCGCAGGAGGTGACGGGACGGCGGAAGGGAGGTCACGCTCCCGAGCATCGCACGGTCGTCGTGGCGTGGCGATGGACGTCCAGTGCCTACTGGCCGGGGCCTCGTGGCACCCGGACGCGGGGCGGTCAGCCGTCGGTGCGTGTTCGACGGCGGCGACGACGGAGGAACAGCAGGGCGAGGACGAGCCCGGCACCGATCGCGTAGTTCTTGGCGCGGTCGGGGTTCTCCTCGACGAAGGTCGACGCGCGGTCCTGCAGGTCCGAGGCCTGCTCCTGGGCCTGCTCGAGCGCCCGCTGGGCGTCGCGCTTGAGCTGCTCGGCGTTGCGGTCCGCGACCTCCTTGGGGTGGACCCGCTCGACGATCGCGTCGACGGTGCCGACGAGGTCCTCGCGAGTCCGTTCGATCTCGTGCTCGAGGCCGTCGGGAGAGGTCGGGGTGCCGTTGGTGGCGGTGGCGTCGGTGTTCATCGGCCGATCTCCTTGGTCGCGGCGACGGTCTGCTTGGCCTGGCGGGTCGTGCGGGGTGCGGGCGGCGGGATCTCCTCGGCGTGCTTGCGGCCCAGCACCGCTGCGATGCCGGCGATGATCAGGTACACGACGCCGACGATCACGAAGCCGAGCCAGGTCCAGCCCTCACCGATCGCGGTGCCGATGCCGAAGCCGGCGGCAACCGAGAGCATCAACACCGACAGCAGGGCGGTCACGCCAGCGGCGCTGAACAGGCTGATGCCGGCGACGGCCTCGCGGATGTCGTCCTTCAGCTCGAGCTTGGCCAGGGCGACCTCGTCGCGGATCAGGGTCGAGGCCTGCTCGCTGGCCTGCTTGGCCAGGTCGCCGAGGCTCTCGTCGGCGCGTGGGGGTCGAAGGTCGGAGTCCATGTCGTCGTACCTCGCGATGGTCGGGGTGAAGTCGGGCAAACCGTTGGACAGACACCTTCCCGGTACGGGGACGACCAAACGGTCCGATCGTCGCCTGCGGTTCCGGCTGGGCCTTGTCCTGGGCCCCCTGGGCCCTCGTAGCGTCCGTCCAACGGCGCGGGGTGGGCCCGTGCGTGGAGGAGGAATCGTGCACCTGATCGTCGTGACATGGCTGACCACCCGACTCGCGGACACCCAGGGCGAGGAGGGGTTCAGCACCGCCGAGCTGCTGGGCAACGCCGCGCTCGCGCTGGCGGTCATCGTCGCCATCTGGGCGGGCCTGAGCGACATGGGCGCGCAGTTCATCGAGCGCATGCGCGGCGCCCTGGGTATGTGAGGCCACGCACCGCGCCTCGGGACATGGGCTACGTCACCCCGGCCTTCGTGGCGACCGCCGGTCTCACGATGATCCTCCTGGTCGCCGTCGTCAACCTCCTCGTGCTGCGCTATGCCGACGGGATCCTGCAGTCCGCGGCCGAGGAGGGGGTCCGGCAGGGCCTGGCCACCGGCGACGCCGCGTCCTGCGCGGCTCGGGCTGCGGAGGTGGTCGAGGCGGGGCTCGGGCCGATGACCGCTGGTGTCGCGCCGGCGGTCTGCACGATCGCGGCTGACGGCGCCATCGCCGGGGTCACCGCCACGTTCCCGGGGTGGCTTCCGCTGGTCCCGACCCACGACACCACGGCCACGGCTCGGGGCACCGGGCTGGCCGCTGACTGATGCGGTCTCCATCCGCCCATCCCCCACCAGGGACGGCTGGCGTCGCCGCGTCGGGTGAGGACGGCTTCGTCACGGCCGAATGGATGGTCGGCATGGCGTTGCTGGTCGTCCCGACGCTGCTGGTCGTCGCGCTCCTGCCGGGCTGGGCGTCCCGCCACGAGGCTGCCGCGGTGGCAGCACGGGAAGGGGCACGGGCCGCTGCCACGGCCGTCGACGTCGCCACGGCCCGCACGGCGGCCGAGCAGGCCGTCGTCGCCGTGCTGGACGGCCGCGGGATCCCGCCGGACGAAGCGACCGTGACGGTCCACCTGCCGCCGGGAACGAGCCTGCCCCGCGATGGCGAGGTCCGCGTGCGCGTGGTCCTGCCGACCTCACCAGTGACGCTGCCCGGCGGCGGCACCGTCGAGGGGCCGTGGGTCATGGGCGATCACATCCGTGTGCTCGACCCCCACCGCGGGCGATGACGCAGCAGATGCCTTGCGGGCAGCCGACCGGGTGGAGCGGTGACCGGGGGTCGGTCACGGTGTGGCTGATGGTCGTCCCGGTCCTGTTGCTGCTCCTCGGTGGGATCACCCTCGACCTGTGGTCGGCCGCCTCGGTTCGGGCCCGGCTGGCCGCGGTTGCCGACGATGCCGCTGCGGCCGGCGCGACCGCGCTCGACGACGCCGCGCTGCGGGATGGCGATCCCCGCCTCGATCCCTCCCGGGCACGCGAGCGGGCGCTGCGTGCCGTCGACGCCCATCACGAACGAACGGGCATCGACGACGTGCAGGTGACCGCCACCGACACCCGTGTCGGCGTCAGCATCACGGGCACGGCCGAGCTCCACCTCCTGCGCATGATCGGGACGCAGGACATCGAGCTGACCGTGACCGGTCACGCCGCACCCGACGTCCGGGGACGTCCCTGATTCCGGACGGCGACCGGCTCAGCCAGCGGCCGTGCCGATCCGTGTCAGGTCGATCAGGACCTCGACGATCGCGCCCTCGTTCGACCGTGCCATCGGCAGCCGGGTGCCACGGAGCAGGGTCAGCATCGCGCGGTTCTCGGCCTGGACGTACGCGGTGGCGGTGCGGAAGCCGCTCTCCCGGGCGGCGTCGACGGTCGCCTCGAGCAGCAAGCGGCCGAGGCCGAGGCGCTGCCAGTCGTCGTCGACGACGACGGCAAGGTCAACGGAGTCCGCGGGGTGGGACTGGACCAGGTACTGCCCCATGCCGACGACCCTGGCTGCGGCCCCGCTCCCGGCCACGGTGAGGAGGGTCTCGCGGCCACGGTGGTCGACGTCGACCACTCCGGCCAGCTGCCGGTCGGTCAACCGGTGGACGGCGGAATGGAAGCGCCTGAACCGCGAGGTCGGCGACAGCCCGCGCACGAACCGGTCCACGGCGTGCGTGTCGAGGGGCGTCACCGGGCGCAGGAGCACCGGCCCCCTGGCGGTCGGGACGACGTGGCGACGAGCGGCGGGGACGTCGAACAGGGCCGGGCCGCCGGTCAGCGGCATGCCGTCATCGGGAAGCGAGACGGGGCTGGCAGGCGGTGGCGCGGACAGTGGCATCAGCATGGCGGGACCCCCTTGAGTTCGGATTGTGAACTCAGACTGTCACAGCTGGGTCCGTAATGCAAACCCAGATAGTTGGTGGGAACAGGTGAATCACACGGTTGCCCGCCGACTTCCCCGTGGCGACCAGCGGATTGACCCTTGCTAGGCTCGACGGGGTGGTGGCAACGAACGTGATGGGAACCTCAAGTCCTGCAGCACAGGACCGGGGACGTCTCGAGGCGTTGCGTCGGAGCGGCCTGCTGGGTGGTGACACCTTCCATCGGCTGGACCGCCTGACCCGCCTCGCGTCGTCCCTGACGGGTGCGCCGGTGTCGCTGATCTCCATGGTCGACGAGGACCGGCAGTACTTCACGAGCCAGCACGGCCTGCACGAACCCTGGGCAAGCGACCGCCAGACGCCGCTGTCGCACTCGGTCTGCCAGACCGTCGTCGCCTCCGAGGACCCGGTCGTCATCGACGACCTGGGTGCGGACCCCGGATGGGCGGACCACCCCGCACGGCACGACATCGGGGTCGAGGCGTACTGCGGCGTACCGATCCGCGACCCCGACGGCCACGTCCTCGGCAGCTTCTGTGTGATCGACAGCGAACGTCGCGTCTGGGACGTCCGCACGGTCGACATCCTGGAGCAGCTCGCGGCCCTCGTGACCGAGACGGTCGATGCCAACCGCGACTACTCCACGATGGTGCACGACCTCCAGCGTCGGCTCATCCCGGACCAGCTGCCGGTGCATCCCGGGGGCAGGTTGCAGGGCAAGTACCGGCCCGTGATCGACACCGACGACGTCGGCGGCGACTTCTACGACGCGTTCCTCCGCGCCGACGGCCAGATGGACGTCGTCGTGGGTGACGTGGTCGGCCACGGGGTGACGAGCACCCACGCGGCTGCCCAGCTCCGCGCAGCCGCTCGGGCGGTCTTCGCGGGGCAGTCACCGACGCCGGCGGACACGATCAACCGCATCGAGACTGCGTGTGGCGACCTGCCCGGGTGCGAGGGCGCTGCCCTGGTGGTGATGCGGATCAGCGCGGACGGCCGAACGGTCCGCTGGGCTCGGGCCGGCGCCATGCCGCCGGTCGTGACCGGACCGAACCCCAGGGTCCTGATGCAGGGGGCCTCGCCGCCGCTGGGTGTGGGACCGTGCGTGCACGACCCGTCGTGCGAGGTGCGCCTGGAGGACGGCGAGGGCCTGATGTTGTTCACCGACGGACTCGTCGAACGCCGCGACGAGGACCTCGACGCGGGCTTCCTGCGGCTGATGACCTGCTGCCGCGAGGGTGCGGCGCTGGCCCCGGACTGCGACGTGTACACCCTGGCGCAGAAGGTCTGCCCGCACGCCACGCAGTCCGACGACCTGGCGCTGGTGCACTGGGCGCCGCACGCCGCCTGACGACTGCCGGTACCGCCCGATTCGGTCCGGGCGGTCAGCCGGTGAAGCCGAAGCCGCTCTCCCCGGCGTAGCGGGCACGCACGCGATCGTCCTTGTCGGCCACCATGTCCTTCATCGCCTGCTGATCCGCCGCCAGCTTCTCGGCCAGGTCGGGGTCGGCGGTGGCCAGCATGCGGATCGCCAGCAGACCGGCGTTCTTGGCGTTGCCGATCGCCACGGTCGCCACCGGGACGCCGCCGGGCATCTGGGCGATCGACAGCAGCGCATCCATGCCGTTGAGGGCACCGTTGGGCACCGGCACACCGATGACGGGGAGGGTGGTGAACGCGGCCAGCATCCCGGGCAGGTGGGCCGCCCCGCCGGCCCCGGCGATGATGACCTTCAACCCGCGCTCGGCAGCGGTGGTGCCGTAGTCGGCCAGCACCTGGGGGGTGCGGTGGGCCGAGACGACCCGAACCTCGTGGGGGACGCCGAACGTCTCGAGCACGTCAGCGGCGGCACCCATGACCGGCAGGTCGCTGTCGCTGCCCATCGTGATCCCGACAACCGGGTCCTGCTGGCTCATGTCGTTGCTCCTGTGTCGCTGGTGGGGGCGCTGCCCTCGAGGATCGCGGCCGCTCGACGGGCTCGGGCGGCGACCTCGTCGTGGTCGGTGCCGGTGGCGGTGACGTGGCCGATCTTGCGGCCCGGCCGCACGGACTTGCCGTACAGGTGGATGCGCACGTCCTCGGTGACGAGGGCGGCCCGCTCGCGCGGGTCGACGTCGGTGCCGACCACGTTGACCATCACCGTCGACGATGCGGTGGGGGCGACGGACCCGAGCGGCCAACCGAGCACCGCTCGCGCGTGGTTCTCGAACTGCGACGTCACGCAACCGTCGATGGTGTGGTGGCCGGAGTTGTGGGGCCGTGGGGCGATCTCGTTGACCAGGACCTCGTCGCCCACGACGAACAGCTCGACGGCAAGCACACCGACGGACTCCACCAGGTCGGCGACCCGCTCGCCCAGCCGGCGGCCCTCGGCGACCATCGAGACCGACAGGTGGCCGTCGGCCGCATGCACCTCGCGGCACATCCCGTCGACCTGGACCGACTCGACGACGTCGTAGACGGCCCGTTGCCCGGTGGCGGAGGTCACCACGAGGACGGCCAGCTCCATCGTCAGGTCCAGGTGGGCCTCTGCCAGCAGCGGGCGTCCGGCGGCCGCGGTCAGCATGTCCTCGGCGGCGGCGAGGTCCTCGGCAACGGAGACCCCACGACCGTCGTAGCCCCCACGCGGGGCCTTCAGCACGACCGGCCAGCCGTGTGCGGCGGCGAACGTCTCGACCTCGTCGGTGGAGGTCACGCGGGCGAACGGCGGGACGGGCAGGCCGGCGTCGGCGAAGGCCTGGCGCTGGTGCAGCTTGTCGGTGAACGACAGCGTGGTGCTGGAGGGGCGCACCGGATGGCCGTCGGCCTCCAACGCGGCGATGGCGTCCAGCGGCACCAGCTCGTGGTCGAAGGTCACCACGTCGACCTGGTCGGCCAGTCGTCGCAGCGCTGCCGGATCGTCGTGGGCACCGTCGACGACCTCGAAGAGGCCACGGACCCCCTGGTCCGAGGCGCCGGCGAGGACGCGGACGTCGACACCCAGGCGGGCAGCATCGAGGGCGGTCATGCGGGCGAGCTGTCCGCCACCGACCATCCCGAGGACGGTGGTGTGGGGCTCGCGGGGGCGGGGTTCGGAAGAGGTCGACACGGGCGGCGAGGATACGACAGTCGGCAGCGGCGACGGTCGGCCGGACGGAGGGGTCAGCGCTGGACCACCACCGGCTCGCCGAGGGACGGACGCAACCAGACCACCCCGTCGACGACCTCGACCCGGCCACGGAGCACGACCGGGGTGCCGTCGCGAACCACGTCCTCGGTGACCGTGCGGACGGCCGACCGTGCACCGGTGGGTCGGGGCAGCTGGGTGGTGTCGGACAGGACACGTTCGGCGGGCAGGTCCTCCAGGTCACGGGCGCGGACACGGATGCGATCGTCGTGTCGGTCGGCCACCTCGATCACCGGGTCGTCGGCCGGGACCTCGACCTCCTCCTCGACGTCGGTGTCGGTGACCATGCGACGGTCGCCATCGACCTCCTGGACGTGGTCGACGGACCGCGACACCCTGTAACGGGCGTGCACCCCGACCTCCCCGGTCCGGGGTGCACGGATCAGCCCCGTCGGACCGACGGCGATCCGGCCCCGCACCGCGACCACGTCACCGTCGCGCGCCCGGGCACCCCCGGCGGTGACGACGTCGGCTTCCTCCAGGCGTCGTCGGGCCGCTGCCCCCACGACGACGCGGACGATGAGTCCCAGCCAGGCCGCGAAGGCCAGACCGGCGATCACGAGCACCGGGGTCGGTAGGTCCGCCACCCATCGATCCTACGCCCGCAGGTGCCCTTGGGTCATCCCCTGTCGCGGGCCAGGCCACCCCGGGACAGGGCGTTGGCGGTCCGGTCGCGCGGGCTGGCATCGACCAGGTCGAACCCGGCGTCCCGCACGGCGTCGCGGGCGTGTTCGAGCCGCTGGGGCGACACGCCGTCGTCGGCCCACGGGTCGTCCAGGTCCAGGGCGTTGCGCATGGTCCAGCGGGTGGGGTCGAGGTCGGCGTCGACCTGATCCCACGACAGCGGCATGGCCACGGTGGCCTCGGCCCTCGCCCGGGGGCTCCACGCCGCGATCAGCGTCGACCCGCCACCTCGCGACCAGTCGATCAGCGTCCGCCCCTCCCGGTCGGCCTTGCGCATCTCCACCGTCAGCTCGTCAGGATGCCGATCGGCCACCATCCGAGCGATGGCGAGGGTCAGCGGACGCAGCAGCTCGGGCCCGTACCGGCGCTCGATGGGCACGATCACGTGCACGCCCTTGCCGCCGGACGTCTTGACGCGTGCCACGAGCTCGAGCTCGTCGAGGACCTCCTTGACCCAGAGGGCCACGCGGCCGGGGGACACCGCCATCGGACCGGGGTCGATGTCGAAGACCAGCTGGTCGGCCCGGTCCGGACGGTCGACACGAAGCAGGGCGGGGTGCAGCTCGATGGTGTTCTGCTGTGCGAGCCACTGCAGGCCCTCGACGTCGTCGACCAGGGCGTAGGCGACCTCGCGATCCGCGGACTCCGCCCACACCCGCCAGCGGCGGATCGAATCGGGGGCGTGGTCGGGCAGGTCCTTCTGGAAGAAGCCCTTGCCCCGCACGCCCTTCGGGAAGCGCTTGAGCGAAAGCGGACGGTCGACGACCTGCGGCAGCAAGCGCGGGGCGGCGTCGGTGACCCAGGCGAACAGGTCGGCCTTGGTCAGGCCGACGTCGGGCCACAGGACCTTGTCGGGAGAGGACAGCCGAACGGTCATCGCACCTCGAAGTCCTCCTCGCCGTCGACCGTCGGCCGGTCGTCCACCAGGACCTGCACGACCCGGGCGTCGGACGGACCGGTGCGGCAGAAGGCGACGACGCCCTCGACGGCGTCGGCCGGCCCCTGCACCTCCAGCTCCACGGTGCCGTCGGGCCGGTTGCGGATCCATCCGGTCGTGCCGTGCTCGCGGGCGGTGCGCTGGGTGGTGGCACGGTAGAAGACACCCTGGACATGCCCCTCGACGCGCAGGTGCACGCGGACCTCCCCGTTCGGGGTCGGCGCGGGGTCGGCGGTGCGGGTCATGGCAGGTCTCCCCTTCGAACGGCGACGGGGCGGCAACGACCGTCGTCGCTGCACGGTGCAGCGTAGTCGTCGGGCAGGGGTACGGCTCGGGGGTCGGCAACCTGACGGACGTGTGGAACAGCCGCTCCGGTCCTTTACCCTCGGCGGCCATGAGCGAACTCGACTCCCTCGCCGGCCTCCCCGGCGTCACGCGCCTCGGGGCCGGCAAGGTCCGCGAGATCTTCGCGGTCGGCGAGGACCAGCTGCTGCTGGTCGCCAGCGACCGGATCAGCGCGTTCGACGTCGTCATGCCCACACCCATCCCCGACAAGGGCAAGGTGCTGACGGCCATGACCGCGTTCTGGCTGCAGCAGCTCGACGACGTCGTCACCACCCACCTGATCGCCACCGACCCCGCGACCTTCCCCGAGGGGCTGGCCGACCACGCCGACCTCCTCGCTGGTCGGTCGATGTTGTGCCGCCGGGCGCAGCCGCTGGCCATCGAGTGCGTGGCCCGCGGGTACCTGTCCGGCTCGGGCTGGAAGGAATACCTCGCGGACGGGACCGTGTGCGGCATCGACCTGCCAGAGGGCCTGCAGGAGTCCGACCGCCTGCCCGAGGTGCTGTTCACCCCGGCGACCAAGGCCGAGCTCGGCGACCACGACGAGAACATCGACTTCGCCACCGCCGCCGGCATCGTCGGCCGAGAGGTCGCCGACCGTGTCCGCGGCCTGACCCTGGAGCTGTACGGCCGGGCGGCCGACCACGCTCGCCAGCGCGGCATCATCCTCGCCGACACCAAGTTCGAGTTCGGCCTCGTCGACGGCGAGATCGTCCTCATCGACGAGGTGCTGACCCCCGACTCGTCTCGCTTCTGGCCAGCCGACGACTACGAACCCGGACGCGCCCAGCGGTCGTTCGACAAGCAGTACGTCCGCGACTGGCTCGAGACGCTGGACTGGGACAAGACCCCTCCCGGCCCCGAGCTGCCCGACGAGATCGTGCAGCGCACCCGCTCCCGATACGTTGAGGCCTACGAGCTGCTCACCGGCCTCCCCTTCTCCGACTGGACCTGACATGCCCCGCGTGAACGTCGATGTGATGCTGAAGCACGAGATCCTGGACCCGCAGGGCCAGGCCGTCGAGCGCGCCCTCCCCACCATGGGCTTCGAGGGGGTCGCCGAGGTGCGCATCGGCAAGCACATCGAGCTGGTGATCGACGACGACGTGGCCGACGCCGAGGGCCTCGCCGAGGCCGTGGCCGACAAGCTGCTGGCCAACCCGGTGATCGAGGCCTACACCGTCACCGTCGTCGACGGCTAGCCCGCGTGGCGGGATCCACGCCGCAGCGCGGCCCCCGTCGGACCGTGTCGGTCTACGAGGGAGCGCGGACCGGCGAGCTCGAGGACCCGTTGCTGCCTCGCTGGTTCGTCCTGCTCGGCCTGGCAGCCATCCCGGCTGCGATCGGCGTGCTGATCTGGGCGTTCGTGGCCTTCGGGCCCGAGGAGGTCCCGGTTGCCGCGCGTCGTCCGCCGCCGGTGGAGGGGTCGACGCTGACCACCGCGGTCGGTGACCTCAACGTCGGGGACCTCGACCCGCTCGAGCTGGCACCCGGGTGCTCGCTGCTGGAGGGGATCCGCGCGGGCGGCACCGCAGGTGACATCGACCGGATCGGGCGGGCCGTCGACGAGCTGTGCGAGCTGGTCCTGCCCGGTGACATCGCCCGTCGCCTGCAGGCCTTCGCCCAGGCCGGCGGGGTCGTGCGGTTCGCCCAGTTCGAGGCGACCGGCGTCGACTCGACGCTGGACACCGCTGGTGAGGTGCCGCTGGTGCTGGTCAACGCCCGGCTGGCCCGTGGCGGGACCGACCCGCTCTGGATCGGCCCGCTGATCGTGCACGACACGACCTGGCTGGAGGAGCCCGTCGGCACCGCCGCCGGCGCCCTCGTCGCCCGCGAGGCGGAAGCGGAGATCTGCAGCCGGATGTTCCTGCCCGAGGACCGGTCCCGGGCATGCAACGACGCCGCGGCGCTGCTGGCGCTGGACGACCCGCTGGCGGCGTTGGAGGCCGAAGGGTTCCGGCCGTAACGCGTTTCGGGGTTGCCCGAACGGGAAGGCACTGGAGTGAATCCGCCCCACTCCAGGAGGTCCCTCCCATGCAGGACGTCAACCACGAGATCGACCTGAGCGCAGCCGAGCCGTCACGCCAGGACCACAACGGCGACGACGGCGGGGGCGGCATGGGCTACGGCCGCTTCTTCGCCATGATCGCCACCTCGACGGTGGTCATGTTCGTCCTGATGTACCTCAACACCTACGCCTGGGGCCACATCCAGTGGAGCGAGACCCGCGCGTGGATGGCCCTGCTCATGGGCTCGACCATGTCGGCCATCATGCTCGGCTTCATGTGGCGCATGTACAGCAGCAAGGGGCTGAACACCGCCATCGTCATCGGGTCGGTCATCGTGTTCGCCGGCTCGTTGTTCTTCGTCCGCAGCCAGGTGACCGTCGACGACAACGAGTACATGAAGGCGATGATCCCGCACCACTCGATCGCGGTCCTCACCTCCACCCGCGCCGGCATCGACGACGTCCGGGTCCAGCAGCTGGCCGACGAGATCATCCGGGCGCAGCGTCGGGAGATCCAGGAGATGGAGTGGCTGATCGCCGACATCGAACTGAACGGTGTCGCGGAGACCATCGAAGAGGGTCGTGACCGGCCGGTGCCCGAGTTCGAGGTCGAGAACCCGCCGGAGGGCAACCCGCTGGACTGACCGGGTACCCTGCCCGGCATGCGTATCGGCATCGTCACCTTCCCGGGCACCTGCGACGACCGCGACACCGCGTACGCGGTCGAGCAGATCGGCCACGACCCCGTCCGCCTGTGGCACGGCGACGCCGACCTCCAGGGCGTCGACGCCGTCGTCGTGCCCGGCGGTTTCTCCTACGGTGACTACCTGCGCGCCGGCGCCATCGCCCGGTTCTCCCCGGCCATGACGTCGGTCGTGGAGTTCGCCGAGCAGGGCGGCCGGGTCCTCGGCATCTGCAACGGCTTCCAGGTCCTCTGCGAGGCCGGCCTGCTGCCGGGTGCCCTGACCCGCAACTCCGGCCTGCGGTTCGTGCACCGCAACCAGCACCTGTCGTGGGGCCCCGAGGGTCGTGTCATCGACATCCCGCTGAAGAACGGCGAGGGACGGTTCGTGCACGACGACCCGGCCGCGCTGGCCGCCAACGGCCAGGTGCTGCTGCGGTACTGCCACGCCGACGGGACCGTCGACGAGGCCGCCAACCCCAACGGCAGCGTCGACAACATCGCCGGGGTCACCAACGAGACGGGCAACGTCGCAGGCCTCATGCCACACCCCGAGCACGCCGTCGATGCGCTGCTCGGCTCCACCGACGGCAAGGCCTTCCTGCTGGACCGCCTCGTCGGGGTGTCCGTCCCGGCCTGAGCCGTCGGGCCGGGCTGCTGGCCACCCCCGCGATGGGCCGGTCCGGATCACAGCGCGTACCCTCCTCGGCAGTATGAGCACGACTCACGACCACGCATCCGCGCAGCCGACTCCTGCCCCCGCGCCAGATCCCCGCACGCTGGCCGCCGAGCTCGGCCTGACCGACGACGAGTTCGACCGGATCGTCGAGACGCTGGGCCGCCAGCCCTCCCCGGCGGAGCTGGGCACGTACTCGGTGATGTGGTCCGAGCACTGCTCCTACAAGTCCTCCAAGATCTACCTCAAGACCCTGCCGACCGAGGGCGACCGCATCCTCGTCGGCCCCGGCGAGAACGCTGGCGTGGTCGACGTCGGCGACGGGATGGCGGTCACGTTCAAGATCGAGTCCCACAACCATCCCTCCTTCGTCGAGCCCTTCCAGGGTGCGGCCACCGGGGTCGGCGGGATCATCCGCGACATCCTGACGATGGGCGCACGCCCGATCGCGCTGATGGACCCGCTGCGGTTCGGTGACCCGACGCTGGACAAGACCAAGTGGGTCGTCGACGGCGTGGTCCGCGGCATCTCCCACTACGGCAACTCCATCGGGGTGCCCACCGTCGGCGGCGAGCTGTCCTTCGACCCCTGCTACAACGGCAACCCGCTGGTCAACGTCTTCTGCGTCGGCACGCTGCCCGCCGACAACATCCAGCTGGCCCGCGCCGAGAACACCGGCGACATCGCCGTCCTCATCGGCCAGCGCACCGGCCGCGACGGCATCGGCGGCGCCTCGATCCTTGCGTCGGAGGAGTTCGGCGAGGACGGCGTCGACGACACCAAGCGACCCAACGTCCAGGTCGGCGACCCCTTCGCCGGCAAGCAGCTGATCGAGTCGTGCCTCGAGCTGTACCGCACCGACCTGCTGTCGGGCATCCAGGACATGGGCGCCGCCGGCATCGCCTGCTCCACCTCGGAGATGGCGTCGGCGGCGGGGCTCGGCATGAGCGTCGACCTCGACGACGTGCTGCTGCGCGAGGCGTCGATGGACGCGTGGGAGATCCTCTGCTCGGAGTCCCAGGAACGCATGCTGGCGCTGGTCTCCCCCGACCGCCTCGACGAGGTGCTGGAGATCTGCCGTCGCTGGCAGATCGACGCCACCCCCATCGGCAGGGTCGTGGAGGGCGAGCGGCTGGTCTTCACCCGCCGTGGCGAGCTGGTCCACGACGCCCCCGCCGGCTCGTTGGCCCACGACGGCCCCACCTACGAGCGGCCGGTCCGCGACTGGGTGCACCCGAACGCCGATGTCGACGTCGACGCCGAGGCCCCCGAGGGTGACCTGACCGCCCACGCCGAGGCCGTCCTGCTGTCCCCCAACCTCGTGCCCGCCGACTGGGTCACCCAGCAGTACGACTCCATCGTCGGCCACGGCACCGTCGCCGGCATCGGTGGGGACGCAGCCGTCCTGCGCCTCGAGCCCGGCGTCAAGCGCGGCATCGCCATGGCCACCGACGGCAACGGCCGCCTGTGTGCGCTGGACCCCACCGAGGGTGCCCGTCGCGTCGTCGCCGAGGCCGCCCGCAACGTCGCCTGCACCGGGGCCACCCCGGTCGCGGCCACCAACTGCCTGAACTTCGGCTCGCCCGAGCGCCCCGAGATCATGGGCCAGTTCCGTGACGTGATCACCGGCATGGGCGAGGCCTGCGTCGCGCTCGGCACGCCGATCACCGGCGGCAACGTCAGCTTCTACAACCAGACCGGTGACGTGGCCGTCCATCCGACCCCGGTCATGGGCATCCTCGGCATCCACCCCGACGTCACCAGGCCGCTGGGCTCGCGATTCGCCGGGGCCGGCCACGCCGTCGTGATCGTCGGGGCCCCCACCGCCCCGGGCCTTGCCGGCAGCGAGTGGGACTGGGTCACCAACGACCGCATCGCCGGACGGCTGTCATCCATCGACCTGGCGCTGGAGAAGCGGCTGCATGCCTTCCTGGCCGCGGCCGCTGAGGGCGACGTCGTGAAGAGCGCCCACGACATCGCCGACGGCGGGCTGCTGGCCAACCTCGTGGAGTCCTGCGGGGCCGACTTCGGCATCACCGTCGACCTGCCCGATGCGCTGCCGGAATCCCAGCTGTGGTTCTCCGAGTCGCCGTCCCGCGTCGTGGTCTCCACCGACGACATCCGTGGCCTGCAGGCCCTGGCGGCCGAGCACGACCTGCACCTCGAGCCGGTCGGCATGACCACGGCCGCCCGTCGCCTGGTCGGCGGCACCCTCGACCTGGACCTCGACGACCTGACCGCCCGCCGGGCCCGCGTCCTCCCCGACCTGTTCGGCGCCTAGTCCGTCCGGCGGCGCTCCCGGCCGCGTGTCGGGTGTTTGCGCCGGGCGGCCCACAACCCGACAAGCGGTAGGTGACTCGGCCGGCCCAACCGCGACGCGTGTCGGGTGTTTGCGCCGGGCGGCCCACAACCCGACAAGCTCCGGGGCGTCAGCCGGGGGTGGGGGTCCAGACCGCGCCGGTCGCCGTCGGCCACTCGGCGGTGAAGCCGCCCCACAGCAGCAGCGAGTCACCGATCCAGACGGCGCTGTGGCCGCTGGTGGCCGGCTGCGGCGCGGGCGGCAACATCTCCCACGTCGCCCGGGCCGGCGTCCACGCCACACCCGGCTGGTCCTGCGGGCCGCCGAGCATCACGACTTGTTCCCCCGTCCACTCCGCCACCCGCGTGGCGGCGAACGCCTGGGGGGAGGGCGGCAGCACGGTCCATCGCTCCTCCTCCATGTCCAGGGCCATGCCGCCGATGTCCTCGCTGCCCGCCTCCGGCACGCCGAGCAGGATCATCTCCCTGCCCGTCCACGTCGCTGCCACCGACCGCATGCCCACGGGTGAGGGGGGCAGCAGCCGCCAGGTGTCGGTGGCCGGGTCGTAGGCCGCGACGTCCTCCGGGCCCCTGCCGGTCCAGAAGACCGCCTCCTCCCCGGTCCACACCCCGGCGATCAAGCCGAACCCGCGCGGCAACGGGGCCGGCGCCGTCAGCCGCCACGTGTCGGTGTCCGGGTCGTAGGCCCCGGCCTGCACGTTGGTCTCGAACGTCCGCGAGCCGCCGAAGACCAGCATCTCTTCCCCTGTCCACAGCGCGACGTGGCCCGACCGCGGGTTGACCGGGGCCCGCGCGATCTCCCGCCAGGTGTCGGTGGCCGGGTCGTAGGCGGCGCCATCGACGTCCTGGGAGACCACCGCCGCGAACTGTCCGACCGGTGCACCCTCGAACACGATCATCTCCCGTCCCGTCCACACGGCGGTGTGGCCGCTGCGGCTGCCGATCGGCGACTCCGCCATCCGTCGCCACGTGTCGGCGTCCGGATCGAGCACCAGCCCGGTGTCCGGCCCGGGGTCGGGCTGGCCGCCGAAGACCAGCACGTCGCTGCCGGTCCACAGCATGGTCTGGCGGGTGCGCGCGGGCGCCTCGACCGGCGACAGGACCGTCCAGCGGCCGGTGGCCACGGGCGGTCGGGTGTCCTCCGGCTCGGGGGTTGCCGTCGCCGACAGCGTGGGCTCGGGGGACTCCGAGACCACCAGCTCGGGAGGCGGCTCGGGTGCAGGACGGGCCAGCCAGCCCATGCCGACCAGCACGAGCACGGCCAGCACCAGCCCGAGCCAACGTCGTCGAGGAGGCGTCCCCTCCTCGAACGTGCTCGCGGATGACCCCGCGACCGGCTCCGGTGGCGTCATGCGTCTGCAGGACAGTATCGCGGGTCTCCATGCCACCGTGCCGCCCGTTACCCTGTGTGGCGTGAGCTCCTCCCCCCACACCGGGCCTCGTGACGCCTGCGGGGTCTTCGCTGTCTACGCCCCCACCGAGCACGCCGCGAAGCTCTGCTACTACGGTCTGTACGCGCTGCAGCACCGTGGTCAGGAGTCTGCGGGCATCGCCGTGAGCGACGGCACCTCCATCCTGGTCACCAAGGAGATGGGCCTGGTCAACCAGGTCTTCGACGAGACCCGGCTGGCGGCCCTCGACGGCCACCAGGGCATCGGGCACGTCCGCTACTCCACGACCGGCGCGTCGACCTGGGACAACGCCCAGCCGACCTTCCGGACGACGCCGGACGGCACCGCGATCTCCGTCGGCCACAACGGCAACCTGACCAACACCGGCGCGCTTGCCCGCGACCTCGGCCCTGCCGGGGACAAGTGCACCAGCGACTCCGACCTGCTGACGGCGATGATCTGCGACGCCCACGAGGGCTCCACGGACGCGGCGATGGCCAAGGTCCTGCCCAAGGTCGCCGGGGCCTACTCCCTGGTGGTCATGGACGAGCACGCGGTGCATGCGGCGCGGGACCCCCACGGGGTCCGTCCGCTGGTCATCGGCCGGCTGGCGCGTGGGGGCTGGGTCGTCGCCAGCGAGACCGCGGCCCTCGACATCGTCGGCGCGGTCCGCGTCCGTGACGTCGAGCCGGGCGAGATCGTCACCATCGACGCAGGCGGCCTGCGCAGCCGCCACTTCGAGGAGCCCCAGCCCAAGGGCTGCGTCTTCGAGTACGTCTACATCGCCCGCCCCGACCACATGACCGACGAGACGTCGGTGTACGCCGCCCGGCGCCGCATGGGCGAGCTGCTCGCGTCGGAGGCGCCGGTCGAGGCCGACCTCGTCATCCCCGTTCCCGACTCGGGCATGGCTGCCGCCGGCGGGTACTCCGCAGCAAGCGGCATCCCCTACGCCGAGGGCCTGACGAAGAACCGTTACGTCGGTCGCACCTTCATCCAGCCCACCCAGTCGTTGCGCCAGCTCGGCATCCGGCTGAAGCTCAACCCGCTGACCGACGTCATCGCCCGCCAGCGACTGGTCGTCGTCGACGACTCCATCGTGCGGGGCAACACCTCTCGCCAGCTGGTCGCCATGCTGCGAGCCGCCGGCGCCGCCGAGGTGCACCTGCGCATCACTGCCCCCCCGATCAAGTGGCCGTGCTTCTACGGCATCGACATGGCCAGCCGCGCCGAGCTGATCGGCGCCGGTATGGAGGTCGACGAGATCCGGGCGTACCTGAAGGCCGACTCGCTGGCCTACCTGTCCCTGGAGGGACTCATCGAGACGACCAAGCGTCCCAAGGACTCGCTGTGCCGGGCCTGCTTCGACGGCGAGTACCCGATCCCCGTGGAGGCACTGCAGCGCGAACGCGGCAAGGCGTCCATGGCGACGCTGTGGGACACCGCCCAGTGAGCAGCCACGACACGACCCCCACGGGGGGTGAGACCTACGCGTCCGCCGGTGTGGACCTCGACGCCGCCGACGACGTCGTCGAGCGCATCAAGCCGCATGTCGCCCGGACCACCCGCCCCGGCGTGCTGGACACCATCGGCGGCTTCGGTGGCCTGTTCGAGCTGGACACCGAGCGCTACCGCAAGCCGGTCATCGTGACCGCCACCGACGGGGTCGGCACCAAGCTGGCCATCGCCCGACAGCTCGGCCGCCACGACACCGTCGGCATCGACCTGGTCGCGATGGTCGTCGACGACATCGTGGTCTCCGGCGCCGAGCCGCAGGTGTTCCTCGACTACGTCGCCATCGGCAAGCTCGATCCCGACGTGGTCACCGAGCTGGTCGCCGGTATCGCCGAGGGCTGCGTCAGGGCCGGCTGCGCGCTGGTCGGCGGCGAGACCGCCGAACATCCCGGCGTCATGCCTGCCACCGACTACGACCTTGCCGGCTTCGCCGTGGGCATGGTCGAGAAGGACGCCATCCTCGGGCCGCACCGCGTGTCGGACGGTGACGTGCTGATCGGGATGGCCGCGTCCGGCCTGCACTCCAACGGCTACTCCCTGGCACGTCGGCTCGTGGAGGGCCTCGACCTGTCGGAGCACCACGGCCTGGACCGCCCGCTGGGCGATGCGCTGCTGGAGCCGACGGCGATCTACACCAAGCCATGCCTTGCCCTCGCCGAGGCCGGCCTCGTCAACGCGCTGTGCCACGTCACCGGCGGCGGGCTGCCGGGCAACCTGCCCCGCGTCCTGCCTGAGTCGCTCGGCGCCGACGTCGACACGTCCAGCTGGACCCCGGGGCCGCTGTTCGAGCTCATGGGCCGGTTGGGCCAGGTCGAGCGCGAGGAGATGTTCCGCGTCTTCAACATGGGTGTGGGCATGGTGGCCGTGGTGCCCGAGCACGCGGTCGAGGCCGCCGTTGGCCTGCTGTCGGAGCACGACGTCGAGGCGTGGGTCATGGGCCGCGTCACCGGGCCGGCAGGCGTCCGCCTCTCCTGAGATCAGCCCGCACGACAACGCCCCCTCCGTTCGAAGGGGGCGTTCGTGCGTCAGGTCCTAACGAGGCAGGTGGAAGCTGCGCAGGCGACCGACAGCCGCCATGCGCTCCTCGGCGACGTGGTCGGCGGCCTCGGCGGTGGGCAGGCCCTCGCGCTCGGCGGTGACGAAGACCGCGGCGAGCCGTTCGCCGATCCGCTCGACGCGGGCGCGGACCCGGTCGGCGGAGTAGCCGTCGGGGTGCAGCTCGTCGCCGACCTGGATGACACCGCCGGCGTTGATCACGTAGTCGGGCGCGTACAGGACACCGGCGTCGGCCAGCACCTGGCCGTGCCGGGCGTCGGCCAGCTGGTTGTTGGCGGCCCCGGCCACGATGCGGCACTGCAGCCGCGGGATGGTCGCGTCGTTGATCACGGCCCCCATCGCGTTGGGGCTGAAGACATCGGCGTCGACGGCGTGGATGTCCTCGACGGCAACCACATCGGCGCCGAGGCGGTCGGCCAGGTCAGCGGTGGCGTCCTCGTTGACGTCGGCGACGGTCAGCTTGCAGCCCTCCTCGGCGAGGTGCTCCGCCAGCCGACGGCCGACCTTGCCGACCCCCTGGATGGCCACGTGGCGGCCGGCCATCGACGCGTCGTCGAACACGCGCTCGGCGCAGGCCTTGATCCCGACATAGGTCCCGAGGGCCGTCATGACACCGGAGTCGCCCGACCCACCCTCGACGACCTCCGACCCGGTCGCCCACCGGGTCTCGCGACCGATGATGCCCATGTCGGCGGAGTACGTGCCGACGTCGCACGCCGTCACGTAGCGGCCGTTCAGCGACTCGATCATCCGGCCGTACGCCCGCAGCAGCGCCTCGGTCTTGTCCGTCGCCGGGTCACCGATGATGACGGCCTTGCCGCCCCCGAGGTCCAGACCGGTGACCGCGGACTTGTAGGTCATGCCACGGGACAGCCGGAGGACGTCGACGAGCGCATCCTCCTCGCTGTCGTAGGGGTACATGCGCGTCCCGCCGAGCGCCGGCCCGAGGACCGTGGAGTGGATGGCGATGATGCAGCGCAGCCCCGAGGCCTCGTCATGGCCGAAGACGACCTGTTCGTGGCCGTTGAGCTGGGAGAAAGTTCCTGGCATGTGGGTGACACCCCGATGGGTTCGGGCCGGGCGGTGGATCCTCACCGTCGCCGGCGAAAGCGTGCCCCGAGCAGCCTCGACCGCAGGGGTTGCCTCGATCGGTGGGTGCTCGCGGTGGTCGTCCGCGACGGCGGACGACAGTGGATGGTACCGAGCCGTCCGCCTCGTCGGCCCTGCCCGGCAGGAGGACCCCGGACCGGTCAGGTACGGACCTCGTCGCTTCCGCCCGCGGGGTCGCTTCCGCCAGCGGGCTCGGAGGGCGACGTCGCGGGAAGGTGCAGTCCAGCCATCACCCGATGCGTGTCGGAGAGGTCACCGATCAAACGGCGTCCGGGCAGCGGCGACTCCTTCACCAGCGTCGGCGTGGCGAGGATCAGGGCGTCCTCCGCCAGGTCGGGACGTTCCAGGACGTCGATGATGTCCAGCTCGAACGGCATGTGCAGCTCGTGCTCGACGATCCGCCGCAGGTTCACGAGGGCCCGTTCCGCGCGCGGTGTCCGCCCGGCGACGTACAACGTCAACCGAAGGACATCGGGGTCATCCATCATGGTGAGGGGGGTGGCTTCCGAGTTGCGGCGGGGGACCGCTGTCGTGAAGGCGTTGGCCAGCCCCGGCGGGAGGGGCGGGCTGTCCGTGACGATAGCTGACACGAGCGATTACGAACAGTCGGACGGGAACGACTGGAGCCGTGCGCCGGTGGTGGCATGCTCGCCCTGTGCCGGTACCTGCTGTCGCCATCGAGCTCTACGACGCGACTCCCGCGGACTTCGTTGCGCGCCGGGATGCGCTCGTGGCCGAGCTGCGGGCACGGGGGGACCGCAGCACGGCCGCGGCGGTGAAGGCGTTGCGGCGTCCGACGGTCGCGGCGGCGGCCATCAACCACCTGGCCCGGACCCACCCCGATCTGGTCGAGGCGTCGATGGTCGCCGGTGAGGCCCTCGCGACGGCGCAGCGGCGGGCGCTCAGCGGCGTCAGCGGCGTCGACGTCCGCGGGGCCGTCAGGGCCCATCACGACGCCATCGATGCGGTCCTCGCCGCGGCGCCGGACGCAACCTCGTGGCCGGTCGCGGTTCGAGACGCGGTGCAGCGGACGCTGCAGGCCGCCGCGGTCGACGACGCGCTCGCCGAGGACGTCCGCCGGGGGACCCTGTCGCGCGCGGCCGACACCGCCGACCCGACGCTGGCCCTCACCGGGTTCGCGCCGCTGTCGGTGGTGGCAGACGGTCGAGGCGAACCCCACGAGGCAACGCCGGGGGCCGAGACGGCACCGGCGCCTGATCAGGCCCCGGATGACGACGCCTCCGCCGCGGCAGAGGAGGCCGCTGCAACCGATGCGGCACGCATGGCCGAGGAACGTCGTAGGGCAGCCGAGGCCGCCACGCTGCGACGCACCATCGTCCGGCTGCGTGCCACACGCGACGAGCGGATCTCCACCGCCGCCGGGGCGCGCCGTCGCGCGACCAGGGCAGCCGAGCAGGCCGCAGCCGCCGAGGCGGCCCGACAGCAGGCCGTGGATGCCGCGGCAGAGGCCAGGCGGGTGCTCAAGGCGCGCGAAGCCGAGGTACAGCGCGCGGACGCGGCCGTCCGCGCCGCCCTGGACGTGGCATCCGAGACCGACGCGGCGGTCGGGCCGGCCGATGCGGCCCTGGCCGAGGCCGAGGAGGCGCTGTCGGTCGCCCAGGAGACGTTGACGGAACTGGAGCGTAAGGACGGCTGATCCGCAGGGGTATTCCCCATCGGTGGTCGCCGTTCCGGCCTGTACGGGGGGCGGCACGGCGACCACCATCCGTTGTTCGGCTCGCCGACGCCTACCTCAGAGCAGCTTGGTGCTCAGCGGGACGAGCCGTTGATACGCCGTCGGCAGGACACGCTGCATGGCGTCGACGGCGTAGGCCTCGGGACCGATGAGGACGCGGCGTGCGTTGCGACGGACGCCCTTGAGGATGCGCCTGGCCGCCACCTCGGGGCTGACGTGCAACGCCTTCTGGAAGCCCTCGCGAACATCCTCCTGATCCCCGGGCATGACGTCGGCGAGGCTCTTGTCGAGCCGGGCGTTCCGGGCGATGTTGGTGTCGATGCCGCCGGGGTGGACACAGGTGCACGACACGTTGCCGCCGTCCATGTCCAGCTCCTGGCGCAGCGCCTCGGTGAATCCGCGGACGGCGAACTTGGTGGCGTTGTACGCGCTCTGCGACGGCTGGGCGAACAGCCCGAAGACCGAGGAGATGTTGACGATGTGGCCTTCCTCGGCCGCCCGGAGGTGGGGCATGAACATCTTCGTGCCGTGGATGACGCCCCAGAGGTTGATCCCGAGGATCCAGTCGTAGTCCTCCATCGGCGTGTCCTCCACGGTCCCGGCCAGCGCCACACCTGCGTTGTTGACGACGAGGTGGACCGCGCCGTGGGCCTCGGCCGTGTCGTCGGCCCAGGCCTGCATCGCCGTGCGGTCGGCGACATCGACGACGTCGGTGGTGACGGCCAGCTTCCGGTCCGCGACCAGCTCGGCGGTGCCGGCCAGGCCGTCGGCGTCGATGTCGGACAGGGCGAGGTTGCAGCCGGATGCGGCCAGCTCGACGGCGAGGGCACGGCCGATGCCGGACCCCGCTCCGGTGATCGCGGCGACCCGAGTGGAGAAGTCCTTCATATCGGTGTTCTACACCGTCGGGACATGATGTGCCATTCGCTGATGGCGCACTGGATGCTGTCGTCCGAGGGGTCCTGGCCGTCGAGCACCTAGTCCTTGCGTGCCCGGGAGGGCGAGACGCGGGAGGGTTCGTTGGGCATCTTCGGGTAGACGGGCGGCCATGGGGCGTCCATCAGCCCGGCGGCCATGTCCGCGTCGTGCATGTCCAGCAGGACGTCCAGCGACTGGGGGGCGTCGTACATCGCCGCCCACGGATCCCCGTCGGCGGCGAGCCTGCGGGGCACCGTCTCGATGGTCAGCTCGTCGGGGTCGATCCGGTCGAGGTCCTCCCACGCGAACGGCGTCGACACCTGGCCGCCCACCTTCGCGCGCACCGACCACGCACCGAACACCGTCTTGTGCGGCGCGTTCTGGTTGTAGTCGACGAAGACGCGTGGTCCACGCTCCTCCTTCCACCACGCGGCGGTGACCGTCTCCGGATGGCGTCGCTCGAGCTCACGGGCCAGCGCCACCGCCGCCGCACGCACCTCGTAGGAGTCCCAGCGGGGCTCCAGGCGGACGTAGACGTGGATGCCCCGCTTGCCGGTGGTCTTCGGGAACGCGGCGATGCCCAGCTCCTCCAGCAGCTCCTGCAGCAGCCGGGCGGCCGCACGGGCCTCGTCGAAGCCGATCGTGGGTGTGGGGTCGAGGTCGATGCGCAGCTCGTCAGCGATCTCCCGCTCGTCCACGCCGCCCCACTGCTCCACGTCGATGTCGGGGTGCTCGATCCGCGACGTCGACCGGTCCGGGAACGTCAGGACATCGTCGCGGTCGTCGACGTGCAGCGGCCACACGTGGAAGCCGAGACAGCCCATGTTGACCGCCCACGCGACGTGGGCGATGTCGGCGGCGACCATGGCGTTGGAGGGGGTGCCGTTGACGGTCTGCACGGTGGTCGTGCGCAGCCACTCCGGTGCACCCTTGGGGACGCGCTTCTGCCAGAAGCTCTTGCCCCGCGCGCCGTCGGGATACCGCTCCAGCAGGACGGGACGGCCGCCCATCGTGGCCATCAACGGCTCGGCAACCGCCTCGTAGTAGCGCACCAGGTCCAGCTTGGTCTCGCCTCGCCGGGGGAAGAAGACCTTGTCGTGACTCGTGATCCGCACCGGGTGTCCGGCCAGATCGAGATGGACCTCGTCGCTCATGGGTCCAGTCCACCACACGGCCACGACAGGCGAGGGTCAGGGGCGGGGGCTGCCGGACTCGTCGAGCACGAAGACCGTCCGCGTGGACACCACGCCGGCGGTCGTCTGCAGGTGTTCCAGGACCACATCGCGCAGCTGGGAGACATCGCTGAGGCGAACCAGGGCCAGGAAGTCGAACTCACCCGTCGTGGCGGCGAGGTAGGACAGGCCCGGCAGGTCGCCGAGCGAGCGCTGCACGTCCTGCCAACGACGCTGCTGGACCCCGATCAGGACCAGCACCGTGACCGGCAGGCCCACCTTGGCCGGGTCGACCTCGGCGCGGTAGCCGGTGATGACGCCGTCGTCGGCCAGCCGATCCAGGCGGCGGTAGGCGTTGGCCCGCGACACGCCGACGGCCTCGGCCAACGCGTTGACCGACATGCGCCCGTCCCGCTGGAGCTGTCCCACGAGGTCGGCATCGACGGGGTCCAGTCCGGGCAACCCCAGTCCGGGCAGGCCCGGGCCGGAGGCCGTCACGGC
The DNA here is from genome assembly GCF_003344865.1 of Euzebya pacifica. Classification (GTDB taxonomy): domain Bacteria; phylum Actinomycetota; class Nitriliruptoria; order Euzebyales; family Euzebyaceae; genus Euzebya; species Euzebya pacifica. The sequence continues at coordinate 5,510,478 of NZ_CP031165.1, read as the reverse complement.
CGGTCCGTTCGTCGCGTGGCCTGATCAATTCCTCTCACCATGGCCGCCAATCTAGCGCGTGGACGAGACGGTCCGTGGTCTGCGGCGTCGTTGGTGATCAATTCGTCTCGACAACGGGTGCGTTTTCCCACCAACGTCGGGATATCCCTCACCATGGACTCCACACGCGACCCCGGAGGCGACCCCCATGACCGAGCCGTTGCTCGCCAAGCACGCCGAACAGCTCCTGCCGCATCCGATGCTGGTCCGGATGCTCACCGACGACGGGGAGCTCCAGGACGTCGAGGGCTTCGAGACGCCCGACGTCGACACCATGCGCCGCCTGCACGCCACGATGCACATGGTCCGGGCGGTGGATCGGCAGGCGATCAACCTGACCCGGCAGGGCCAGCTGGCGGTGTTCCCGTCCTCCGCTGGCCAGGAAGCCAGCCAGGTCGGGTCGGTCCTGGCGCTGCGCGAGCAGGACTGGCTGTTCCCCTCCTATCGCGAGACCGTGGCCATCGTCGCGCGAGGTGTCCCGCCGATCGAGGCGATGCCGCTGTTCAAGGGGACGTGGCACGCCGGTTGGGACCCCACCGAGTACCGCGTGATGCCGCACTGCACGCCGATCGCCACCCAGTGCCTGCACGCCGTGGGCCTTGCCCAGGCCGCCACCATGTCGGGTGACGACGTGGTCGCCATGGCCTTCTGCGGCGACGGCGGCACCAGCGAGGGCGACTTCCACGAGGCGCTCAACTTCGCCGCGGTGTTCGACGCCCCGACGATCTTCGTCGTGCAGAACAACGGCTACGCCATCAGCGTGCCGCTGGCCAACCAGACCAAGGCCCCCACGATGGCGCACAAGGCCGTCGGCTACGGCATGCCGGGCGTCCGCGTCGACGGCAACGACGCGCTCGCCGTGTTCGCCGCGACGAAGGCAGCGGTCGCTCGTGCCTCCCGGGGCGATGGGCCGACCCTGATCGAGACCATCACCTACCGGACCGAGGCGCACACCACCGCTGACGACGACACCCGCTATCGCAGCCGCGACGAGGTCGAGTCGTGGCGCAAGCGGGACCCGATCGAGCGGCTCGAGACCTACATGCTGGGGGCGGGCGTCCTCAGCGAGGCCGACGTCGAGTCCGTCGTCGAGGACGCCAAGGACGCGGCGCGGACCTTCCGTGCCGGCATGTTCGACGCCCCACACGGCGACCCGTTGGAGATGTTCGAGCACGTCTACGTCGACCCGCCCGCGTCGATGCTGGACCAGCGTGACCTGCTGGCTGCCGAGCTGGCCGCCCGAGAGGGCTAGGCGAGCGGCCAGTCGGCTCCCCGAGGCCCCGGGTCGGGAGGCACGTCGCTGGGACGACGCGACCTCCACCGCGAGGTGGGAGGGGTCAAGCAGCCACGGGCAGGGGGATGACCTCGATGTCGTCCAGCAGGCCGCGGAGACGGCTGGCCATGTCCCGGTGGAGCATCCGGTCGAGCTTGCCCGACGGCGTGGCGACGTAGACCCGTTCGGGTTGCAGGCGCCCGATCCGTTCCTCGAGGCTCTTGAGGTCAGCAGCGCTGGCCAGCTCACCGGTCACCCGGATCAGCCGGTCCGCGAGCTTGGCGACCAGGAACATGAGGCGGACGTGCCCGGGGGTCTCCTTGTCGGTGACCAGGACGTCGCCCTCGCCGGTGGAGATCACGTGGAACGTCACGTCCTGCTGGACCGCAAGCTGGACGATGGCGTCCTCCACGGGGCCGATGTTGTCGATGTCGTCGATGACGACGACGTACTGACTGCGCATGGCTACCTCCTCGGGGGTGGTGGCCTCAATGCTCCCCCGATCGGCGGCGTTGCGGGACCGGCCGTTCGGGCATGGCCCGAACGACACGGTTTCGATCCGCGGTTCGCCGAGCCGGCCGGCCTCAGCTGAAGACGACCGTCCGGTCGGCGAAGCGGAAGATCCGCCGTTCCGCGTGGGCGCGGACGGCACGGCTGAGCACGATCCGCTCGACATCGCGACCGATGACGGCCAGGTCGTCGGGCGTGTGGGCGTGGGTGACCCGCTCGACGTCCTGGTCGATGATGGGCCCCTCGTCGAGATCCGCGGTGACGTAGTGGGCGGTCGCGCCGATCACCTTGACCCCCCGCTCCCACGCCTGGTGGTAGGGCCGGGCGCCCTTGAACCCCGGCAGGAACGAGTGGTGGATGTTGATGATCCGCCCCTCGAGCTGTCGACACAGGTCGTCGGAGAGGATCTGCATGTACCGGGCGAGGACGACCAGCTCGATGTCGTGCTCGTCGACCAGCTCCATCAGCTTGGCCTCGGCGGTGGCCTTGGTGTCCCTGTTGACCGGGATGTGCACGAAGGGCACGTGGTAGTTCGCGGCCACCTCCTGCAGGTCCCAGTGGTTGGAGACGACCATGCGGATGTCGACGGGCAGCTCGCCGGCGTGCCAGCGGTACAGCAGGTCGCGCAGGCAGTGGTCGTACTTCGAGACCATCAGCAGGGTCGGCGTACGGTAGTCCGCCTCGTGCACGACCAGCTCGATGTCGTCATCCACAGGGAGTCCGTCGCGCAGCGTGGCCGCCATCGCGTCGGGTTCCTGCGTCGGGGCCTCGTACCGCATCCGCATGCAGAACCGTTCGATCGACGGCTCGCTGAACTGGGCGTTGGAGAGGATGTTGCCGCCGAGTCCGGCGATGCCGTTGGCGACCGCGGCGACGATCCCGGGTGCGTCCGGGCAGGCCAGCGTCAGCAGGTAGGCGGTGGTGTCACTCATGGCCCACGATCGTGCCATCCGCAGGCCGGGATGCCGCATCCGGGGCGGGCGCATCACCGATCGGCATCCCTCCCCACCGCAGCAGGTGGCGTCGCAGCGGCCCGTCGGCTGCGGCGAACAGCGCCGCCATGGCCCCCATCACCGCAGGGGCGTCCTCGCGTTCGGACAGGTAGGCCCGGCGGTGGTGGTCGGGCAGCTCGAAGAACAGCTCGAAGAAGTCGGGGACCCCGTCGGGTGGAAGGGCCAGCAGGACCTCCAGGCCCCGCCGGCGGAGGTGGTGCACCAGGCGGGCACCCGGGGGCCAGAGGACCCGACGGGCTGCGGCAGCGGCGTCGGCCCCGTCGCCCGGCAGGTGCGCAAGGATCGCTTCGGCCAGCCGTGGCGCGGTGCGCAGCGTGGCCGCCAGGCTGTAGCCGGTCGCGGGGTGGATCATCGGGGCGGCCGCACCGAACGGGACGACCCGGCCGCGACCACGCGTGAGGGGTGTGTCGACGACGAAGGCGACCCGCTCGACGCCGCCGGTGTCGGCGTCGGCTTCGGCTTCCACGCGGGTCAGCGCGGCGGGGTCCAGCCCCCGAGCCGCCATCCGCGCGTGCAACCGCTCGCGCAGCTCGGGGATCGGCATTCCCGGCCGGCGCGCCAGCGACGTCTCCTCCAGCAGCAACCGGTCATCGCCGAGCGGGACCGCGTACAGGAAGGTCGGCCAGCCGACGTGACCGTGGTCGTCGCGCCAGTCCATGAACGCACGTTCGTCGTCGGGGACAAGTGCGGCGTCGACGACCACCCCGTAGGCCGTCTGCGCCGCGCGCGGGGTCGGTACCCGGCCGCCCGTCAGGATCCTTTGGGCGCCGCTGGCGTCGATGACCACACGGCCGCGCACCGAGCGGCCGTCGGCCAGCACGACCGCGGTGTCGGTCCGCCCCGGGCGGGTGCCGCGTGCGGTCCCCACGACGGTGCGGACGGGCGGGTCGGTCAGATGGGCCTGCAGCCGGCTGGTCGAGAGCATCGTGTAGGTCCGGCCCAGCCGGTGGCGGGAACGGGCGATGGCCGCGGCGTCGGGCATCTCGGCCGCACGGACCGACGCGGGCAGGTCAGGGGGGAGCTCGTCGACCCAGGCGCCGTAGCTGGCCGGCCACGGACCGGCCGGGTCCGGTGCGAGGAGGACGACATCCGCCCCTCCCCCTGCCAGGTGGCCGGCGACGGACCACGCCGCGGGCCCCGCACCCACGACGACGACGTCCGCCGCGTCGGGGGTGGCTCGTGTGGCGCGATCGTGCCGTTCCCCACGCATGGGTGGTTTGGGCCCCGATCGCGCCGACGAGGGGGTCGGTCGGCCGGGCGGTTCTGGCGGCGTGGTCAGGCGGTGGCCTTCTCGGCCCGCAGGGGTGCGCCGCCGATCTCGCCGTACAGGTCGCGGGGTTCCTCGACCACGTGACCGTGGTCGCAGACCGACCGGACGTGGACCTGGGCGTCGCAGCCACGGTGCCTGACGACCATCGTCGGTTCGTCGTGGGCGGTCAGCCACGTGTCGCCGAACTCCATCAACGACTGCATGACCGGCTGGAGGCTGCGGCCCATCTCCGTCAGGCGGTACTCGTGGCGCACCCGTCCGGTATCGGGGCGGTACTCGCGCTTCTCCAGCACGCCGACATCGACCAGGTCCTTCAGGCGGAGGGCGAGCACGCTGCGCGACACGCCGATGTGGCCCTGGATGTCGTCGAACCGGCGCACGCCGTTGAAGATCTCGCGCAGCACGAGCACCGACCAGCGGTCACCCAGCACGTCCATGGCCCGCGTGACCGCGCAGGCCTCGTTGTCCACCGCCGTCCAGTCCATGGGCCCAACTGTAACGCGACGACAGGCGGGCCATCCCGCTGCACCACGAGACACATCGACGATTCGTGTCTCTACCAGACGGATGGTAGACCCTCCGGTGTCACGGCAGGACCACACGAGAGGACCGGGACATGGCAGGACCGCTTGAGGGCATCCGCATCATCGAGCTGGCCGGGATCGGGCCCGGCCCCTTCGCCGGCATGATGCTGGCCGACATGGGTGCGGAGGTCATCCGGGTGGACCGTGCCGGCGGCAACTGGGGCGCCACGTTCGGCCACGCCACGATGTTCCGCAACCGTCGCAGCATCGCGCTGGACCTCAAGTCGCCGGAGGGTGCCGAGACCGTCCTGCGGCTGGCCGAGCAGGCCGACGCGATGTTCGAGGGCTTCCGGCCGGGCGTGGCCGAACGGCTCGGCGTCGGCCCGGACGAGGCGCTGGCCCGCAACCCTGCGCTGGTCTACGGCCGCATGACCGGCTGGGGACAGGACGGCCCGCTGGCCCAGGCGGCCGGCCACGACATGAACTACATCGCGCTGTCCGGTGCGCTGCACGCCATCGGCGAGACCGGCCGCGGGCCCGTCCCGCCGCTCAACCTCGTCGGTGACTTCGGTGGCGGGGCGATGTTCCTCGCCTTCGGCATGCTGGCCGGCCTGCTGCAGGCCCGCTCGACCGGGGTCGGGCAGGTCGTCGACGCGGCGATGGTCGACGGTGCCTCGGCGCTCATGCACATGTTCTTCGCCATGAAGGCCCAGGGGCTGATGAAGCCGGAACGCGGCAGCAACCTGCTCGACGGTGGCGCGCCCTTCTACACGACCTACGAGACCGCCGATCACGAGTGGGTCGCCCTCGGGCCGATCGAACCGCAGTTCTACGCCGAGCTGCGCGAGAAGCTGCAGCTCGACGATCCGCTCTTCGACAACCAGATGGATGCCTCGCAATGGCCCGAGCAGCGGGCTCGCCTGGCCGAGGTCATCGCCGGCCACACCCGCGACGAGCTCGACGAGCTCCTGGCCGGCACGGACGCCTGCTACGCCCCGGTCCTGGACCTGGAGGAGGCGGCTGCGCACCCCCACAACGTGGCCCGCGGCGTGCACATCGAGGTCGACGGCATCGTGCAGCCGGCCCCGGTGCCGCGGTTCAGCGTCACCCCTCCGGACACGCCGACCCCGTCGGTGTCGGCGGGTGCCCACACCCGTGAGGTGCTCGAGGGCTTCGGGTTCGCCGACGACGAGGTCGCCGACCTGCTCGCCCGCGGCATCGTCACGCAGGACTGACTCGCCGGGCAAGCTGGGTTTGCCAAACGAACTCAGCCGTGTCACCATCGTGGTCGATCGAATCGACTGGATCGGAGCACCGTGATGGACACCAGCACGCTGGTTGAGGGGTTGGCCGAGGCGACCGCGGTGCGACCGCACGAGGGTGGGCTGCGTGCGGAGGTCGTGCCGGGCTGGGACGTCTTCGGCATCCCCCACGGCGGCTACCTGATGGGTATCGCCGCGCGTGGCGCGCTCGTGGCCACCGAGCTGCCCGACGTCATGTCGATCACGACGCACTTCACCCGCAAGGCGTCCTTCGGCCCCATGGACATCGAGGTCGTCGAGGTGGGCGGCAGCCGCCGGTTCACCACCGTCGCCGTGCACGGGCGCCAGGGCGGGGAGCTGGTCACCACCAGCCTCGTGCTCCTCGCCGACCGGGACAGCTTCGACGGGCCGCGGTGGACCAACCGCAACGGCCGCGCGGCCTCGGAGGACCAGCTGACCCCTGCCGCCGGGAGCCCCGGATTCGAGGCGACCCCTGCGGTGGCGCATCGCCTGGGCCTGCGCCTGCTGCGCGAGGATGCGGGCTTCTGGGAGGGACGGGCCACCGGTGAGGGGCTGATCAGGGGCCTGGTCGACCCACCGTCGGGCGAGGTGGCGGATCAGGTGCTGGCCATCGTGGCCGCCGACGTCACGCCGCCGGCGCTGTGGAACGCGCTCGGCCCGACCGGCTGGGTGCCGACCGTCGAGCTGTCCGCGCAGCTGCGGGCCCGACCTGCGCCCGGTCCCCTGTGGGTCGTGGCGCGCACCACCGACGTGGGCGACGGCTTCACCGACGAGGAGGCCGAGGTCCACGACAGCACGGGGCGCCTGATCCTGCACTCCAACCAGCACGCCAGGTACAGCCAGCCCGGCGGCTGAGGGCCACCCCGCCCGTCGAGGACGAGGAACATCCGAACACACGACGACGCCGTGGCCCGAGGGCTACGGCGTCGTGACGTGCGGGGAAGTCGAGGTGGTCGGGGGAAGGCTGCTTACGCGGGGGCGCTCAGGTAGCGGCCGCAACGCGGCCAGGCACCGGGGCCCTGCGCTCGCACGAACGTGCCGTCACTGCGGGTCCAGCCCTGGAAGGCCACACGCTCGGCCACGGAGATCTGCTGCTCCGGGGTGGCCTGCCAGGCGTTGGCGGCGTACTCGCCGCCACCGTAGGCGCTCCACGTGTTGGGGTGGAACTGCACACCGCCGTGGAAGCCGTTGCCGTTGTTGATGTTCCAGCGCCAGGTCGACTCGCAGTACGCGACGTCGTCCCACATGCCACGACGCTCGCTCGCGTAGTGCTCGGGCCACAGGACCCTCACGAAGCGGCGGTTGTCGGGGCCGTCGGGCAGGCGCTGGTAGGCAACGCCGTAGTCGCACGAGGCGTCACGGTCGCCGCCACCGCGCGAGTAGTGGGTGGGGCAGTGTTCGTAGAGGCACCCGTAGGTCTCGCAGCCGGGGCTCTCTGCGGGCGGGGCCGCGGCGGAGGCGGCACCCATGGTGGAGACCTGGAGGCCGAGGACAAGGGCAGCGACGGCGAGTCCGCGCACGAAGCGCGAACCGCGGCTACCGGAGTGCTTGCAAGAGTTAAACATAGCCAGATCACAGTAGGTGTGGAAAACTTCTGCGTTCCGGGGGGTCTGGTCCTGCCGGTCAGGCGTCCCGTCGGCCATGTGAATTCGCTCACATGCGGCCGGAACCCCTGATTTGCGGGGTTATTGATGTGCTTGGCGCGGCCCGCGACACGGGTCGGGCGGACAGGTCAAGCCCTGTGGACGACGGGTTGCAACGCCCCTCCAGACCCCCTCGTGGCGCCAACCTGTCCGATCGTCCCGTATGGATCGCTCAGGTACGGGCGTCACCCGACGACGCGCTACGGATCACGGGGAGTGACGACAGCTCTGAGCCGGTTTCCCTCAGCTGGAGGCGAGGATGCGACGGGCCGCCTGACGGGCCAGCAGGCTGCCGATCACGTTGCCGTGGCCGCTGTACCCGCCCACGACGTGCACCCCGGCCCGCGGCTGTGCGTCGATCGGCAACCGCGTCGTCGTGAACGCCGCTCGCGCCGCCCATCGATGTGTCACGGCTGCCCAGTCGAGGCCCAGCTCGGCCAGGAGGCGGTCGAGGTGGGCCTGGACGGCCGTGCTCGGTTCGGCGGGGGCATCCCATTCCTCGTCCCCGCCGACGTCACGCCCGCCGCCGAGCAGCACCTCACCGGTGCGGCGCTGCTGGAACCAGTCCAGTCCGAACCGCCGGTACACGGGGCGGGGCACGGTGGGTGGCGGAAGCGGGGCCGTGGCCAACATCTGCAGGCGGGCGGTCCGCACGGTGCCGGCCACCTCCGGGACGACGTCCTCGAGACCCCCGTCGACGGCGACGAGCGTGACGCGGCTGCGGATCTCCCGAGGGTCGCCGGCAGGACCGTCGACCAGCGTCCGGCCGGTGTCGACGGCGCGGACCGGCGCCGGGGCGTGCAGCCGTGCCCCGGCTGCCACGGCGCGGGTGGCCAGGCCTCGGCAGCGCTGGCCGGGGTGGAACATGCCGTCGCCCGGGACCAGCAGCCCGCGTCCCTCGGGCCCGTCGTAGGCGAGGGCGTCGATGCCGTCACGCTTCATCTGTGCGAGGTGGATCAGGCAGTCCCGCTCCTCGTCCTCGTCCGCACCGATTCGCAAGCTGCCGACCCGCTGGAAGGACGGCTCGTCCGCCTCGAGGCGATCGAGCTCCTCGACGGTGCGATGCCACCAGCTGTTCGCCGCGGGTCGGCCGTGGCGGCCGACGGCCTCGTGGTGGAAGTCGGGCAGCCCGGCCAGCAGGAACCCGCCGTTGGCGCCGGCTGCCCCACCAGCGATGCCGTTCGCGTCCAGTCCGACGACGTCCAGCCCGGCCTCGGCCAGCAACACGATCGCCTCGAGCCCGGAGGCACCGAGCCCGACGACGACCACGTCGGCGCGGACGGGGGCCACGGGCAGCGGGGCGGCCAGTACCGTTTCGTCCGCCACGTCGTCGAGCCACCACGGCGTGCGACGGGGGGCGGCCCCGGGGACGGTCAGAACAACCGCCGCCCACGCTGCTCGAGGTCCAGCAGCGCCTGCTTGCGTTCGACCCCGCCGCCGTACCCGGTCAGGGTGCCGGTCGACCCGATGACGCGATGGCAGGGCACGACGATGCTGATCGGGTTCCGCCCGTTGGCCGCCCCGACCGCACGCGATGCGGTGGGCCGGTCGATGCGCCGCGCCAGCTCACCGTAGTCGATGGTCTCGCCGTAGGGGATCTCGCCGAGGGCGGCCCAGACGGTCAGCTGGAAGGGCGTGCCAGCCGGGGCCAGGGGCAGGTCGAAGGTGGTGCGGTCGCCAGCGAAGTACTCCTCCAGCTGCGTGCGGACCCGACGGATCGGACCAGCGTCACGTTCACCCAGGACCGCGGGATCCACCGGATGGCGGTGCTGCTGGAAGAACACGCCGGTCAGCTCGGGCTCGACGCCCTGACCCGGATCGACCACCGACACCGTCAGCGGTCCGATCGGGCTGTCCACCACGTCGTGCCACCGTCCCATCGTCGGCAGGGTATCGCGCACAGGAAGGGGTCAGGTCAGCGGTCCCGGCTGGCGTCCCCAGGCGTCGGCGATGACCCGGTGGACCCGGTCGGCGTGCCAGTACGCCTCGTGCGATCCGAGCAACGAATCGGAGTGGTCGGGGTACAGGTCGTGGATCTCCGCGCCCGTGTAGAAGGGCTCGACGGGGTAGGCCAGCACGTCGTGGCGGTCCCACACGTTCAGCCACAACGGCATCTGCCCGTCGTGGCAGCGCGTCCCCAACCCGAGGTCGGCGGCGTCGAGGGTGCCGTCGGCGGCGAGGATGTCGGTGACCGCGGTGGATCGGATCAGCAGGGCCGCGATCGGCGACCCGAACGTCACCAACCGTCGGACCCGCCAGTTGGTGTGGGCTGCCTCCACCTCGTCGGGGTCCAGCCCCATGGCCCGCAGCTCGTCGGGGTCGTCGCGCTGGTGGGAGAACAGCCAGAACAGCAGGTCGACGGCGATGAGGGAGCCGGCGCTGTGCCCGATCACGGTCAGGTCGGTGGGTTCGTGGGGGTCGATCAGCTCCAGCATCCGGCCCCACACGACGTTGCGTATGCGCGCCTTCCCCTTCTCCGAGACGTAGTGGACGATGTCGGCCCACGTGTGCTGGATCAGCCCTCGGACGGGTTCGATCGCGGGGGCGAACAACAACGCGCTGAAGGAGGTGCGGTCCGACGGGGTGGCGGCGTCGACCCGGCGGGTGATGACCTCCTGCGCACGGGCCAGGGACGCCGTGTCGCCGGCCAGCGGATGCGGGAACCCCCACTCGACGGTGACGCTGTCGGCCAGCGGTGGCAGCGCGTCGTGGCCCTCGGCGTCCAGCCGGGACGACAGGCCGTCGCGGAACGCCCGGTAGCTGGTGGTGTGGTCGACCGCGCCCTGCGGCACGACCCCGTGGATGTAGACGACACGTTCCATGGTCTGCCCCTCAGCTCGTCCGACGTGCTGCTCAGGTGGGTGGGTCGAAGGGGTAGCGCAACCCCATGCGGTCGCGGATCCGTTGGGACAGGGCAGCCACCTCGATGCTGTCCGCCCACGTCATGCCCGCCACCTCCTGGGCGCCATCGGCAACGGCCGCGGTGATCGCGGCCACCTGGTGCTCCAGGCCGTTGACGAGGTGTGGGAAGCGCTCGGTGCGGATGACCTCGCGACGCCTGGTCAGGTGCACCTCCTCCCCACGGTGGAACGACGGCACGGCGACCGCGCCCTCGGTACCCGAGACCACCGCCGTCCCCTCCATGTCGCTGACCAGGCTGAGGGACAGGTTCGCCATCCGGCCGTCGGCCCAGCGCATGCCGATCGAGGCCTGCCCGTCGACCCCCGTGGCGGTCGGCTCCCACAGGACCTGGACGTCCTCGGGGTCGCCGCCGAGGATCCGCTGGGTCAGGGCAAGGACGTAGACGCCGATGTCCAGCAGCGCCCCGCCGGCCAGTGCCGGGTCCATGAGCCGGTGGGTCGGGTCGGTCGGGGCCGGGAAGCCCATGCTTGCCGTCAGCGTGCGGACCTCGCCGATGTCGCCGGCCTCGATCCACGACTCGGCGGCGCGCCATGCCGGCAGGAACCGGGTCCACATCGCCTCCATGAAGGTGGAGGAGGAGGCGCGGGCAGCGTCGATGCACCGCAGGGTCGAGGTCAGCCCGTGGGACAACGGCTTCTCGCAGAGCACCGACTTGCCGGCCTCGAGGGCGGCAACGACCGGTTCCTCGTGGACCGAGTGCGGGGTGGCGACGTAGACGATGTCGATCGAGTCGTCGGCGAGCATCTCGTCGAGGTCGGTCAGGGGCGTGGGTATGCCGTGCGCCTCGGCGAAGGCGGCCGTGCGCTCGGGGTTGCGGGCGCAGACGGCCACGACGTCACCGGGGACGGCGGCCAGGGACAGGGTCAACGAGCGGGCGATGCCGCCGGCACCGACCAGCCCCCAGCGCAGCGGCGGCAGCTCGGCCCATTCGGCGGGGGCGTTGGACGTCATCGACCGCACCATAAACGTCGTGGGCGCTCGACGTCACCCGCCAGGCGGGCTGGACCGTCAGCGGCGGTGGAACTCGGCGGGCAGGTCGACCGCCGGGGCAAGGGTGATGGCCGTGTGGACGGGCATGTCACGTGTCGTGGCGACGACCTCGGCCCGCTCCAGCACCGTGGACAGGATGATCTGCATCTCCAGCACGGCGGTGTGGGCGCCGATGCAGGCGCGGGGGCCGGAGCCGAACGGCAGGTAGGTGTGCCGTGGTCGCTCCAGCGCCGGCACGTCGACGAAGCGCTGCGGCTGGAAGGCCTCGGGGTGGGTCCACAGGTCCGGATGGCGATGGACGCCCCAGAAGTTGGTGTAGACGTTCGAGCCCTTCGGCACGAAGTAGCCGTCGACTTCGGTGTCCGCCGTCGCCTGCCGGCCGGTGCCCGGTGCGGAGGGGTACAGCCGCATCGTCTCGTCGATCACCGCCGTGGTCCAGGCCAGCCGCCCGGCCGCCTCGGCCGAATCCACCGGCCCGACCTCGTCGACCTCCGCCGCCGCCCGGGCCTGTGCCTCGGGGTGCAGGCCCAGCAGCTGCAGCGCCATCGTGAGGGCAGTCGCGGTCGTGTCGTGTCCCGCGGCGACGAACACCAGCACCTGGTCGCGGATCTCCGCATCGGTGAACCGCCGGCCGGTCTCGGGGTCGACGGCCTCGCGCAGCCGGCCCACGAAGCTGTCCTCCGTCGCCTCGGCGCCCGCCAGCACGTCGTCGACCAGGTCGTAGACCTCCGCCACGGCGGCCTCGCGACGGCGGATGGCCGGCAGCGGGGTCGATCGGGGCAGCCGCAGGGGGTTGAAGGCCCGCTCGATCACGTAGGCGGAGATGGTCGGGAAGTGCGCCTCGAGGCGGTCGGCCAGGTCCTCGCGTCCCTGCCCGAACAGCAGGTCGGTGACGACCATCAGGGTCAGGCGGAGGATCTCCGAGCGCAGCGGCAGGGGGCCGTCGGCGTCGATCCAGCGGCTGGTGAACTCCTCCGCCCGCTTGCGGACCAGCCCGGCGTAGGACGCGGACTGCTTGGCGGTGAACAGCGGCTGGAGGACCCGGCGCTGCCACCGCCAGTCCTCGCCGTAGGCGCTGAACAGGCCAGTACCGAGCAGGTCGCGGAACGCCTCGAAGAAGGGGTGGTTCTCCTTGTCGAACGGCGACGTCGCCCCCAGCACGTACCCGATCGACTCGGGGTCCCTCGTGACGGTCAGCCGGTAACCGACGCCGGGCGGGCCCATGCGCAGCCCGAAGGTGTCGCCGTGGCTGGCATGCACCTTGGCCCAGGACGAGGAGATGTGGTCGGTCAGGGCCAGGCCGAGGTGCCCGACCAGCAGGTTCGCTGGCGGTCCCGGTGCGAGGGGTGGGCGAGCGGGCATGACGCGGTGCTCCTCGGTGGTGGACGCGGGTGGCCCAGCCTAGGGCTCCACGAGCGAGAGCCCTACAGCCAGTCGTTGCGGCGCAGGCGCCAGTACAGGTAGGCCGAGACCGACGCCATGATGGCGGCCAGCAGGGCGAATCCGGCGGGTGTGCCGGCCAGCGGGATCCCCCCGACGTTCATGCCCCAGATGCCTCCGATGATGGTGGGCACCAGCGCGATGGCCGCCCACGCCGAGATCTTGCGCTGGTCGCGGTTCTCCTGCAGGCCGATCAACGCGAGGTTGGCCTGCAGCGCGCTGTCGAGCAGGGCACGGAAGTTCGCGGCGCGTTCGTGGGTCTGCCGGGCATGGTCGGCCACGTCCCTGAAGGAATGGGTCAGCTCCGTGGAGACCCCGTCGATGCGGCCGTTGGCCAGGTCCTCCATGGGACGCAGCAGGCTGAAGGTGGCTCGCTGGAAGTCCAGCACCTCGCGGACCAGCGCGTAGATGCGCTCCGTCGGCGGTTGCTCGTCGGCGTCGAACACCTGCCGTTCGATCTGGTCGATGTCGCGTTCCAGCTCGCGGATGACGGGCACGTAGCGGTCGACCACGTCATCGGCGACGGCGTAGAGGACCGCGGGCGGTCCGTGGGCCGCCAGTTCGGGTTCGCGTGCGAGGCGACGGCTGGCGGGGTCCAGCGAGCCGACGTCGCCGTGGCGCACGCTGATGACGAAGTCCGGGCCGACGAACAGGTCGATCTCGCCCAGGGTGATCGATTCCTCGGCGTCGTCGTACATCGCCGGCTTGAGCACCACGAACAAGGTGTCGTCGTACCGCTCCAGCTTCGGGCGCTGATGGGCGGTGGTGGCGTCCTCCACGGCGAGCTCGGGCAGGCCGAACGTGGTCGCCAGCTCGCGGACTTCGCCCGGGTTGGGGTCGAAGACGCGGATCCAGACGTAGGCCCCGTTGCGCCGATGGGCCATCGCCTCGTCGAAGGAGTCGCCGCGCATGACGACGTCACCGTCGGCCTCGACGATCTGGAAGTCCACGATCATGGGTCTGCTCGACACGCTGGGGATCAGGGGGTGCTGCAGGCGCACACTGCCCCAGAGCGCCCGTGATCACACGGAACCGCGACGCAGGCGTTCCGCAGCGCTCCCCTGTCCGTCGGTGTCGCACTCGTGCTCCACGACGAGGTCGGGCACGCAGTCATCGGTGGGTACCGCCGTCCGTCCGCATGCAGGGCAAGCGAACATCGGGCGGTCGCGGTCGAACACCACGGTGCCGCGGCCGGTGTCGAGCGGACGTGAGTGAGTGCTGGTGCGCTGCTGTCGCATGGGTCCTCCGAGGGGTCGGTCGGTCACGCGGGGTGTGGGCGCGAGGTCACGAGGTCGTCGTTCCCGATACCGCTGCCTGCGCAAACCGCAATCTCCCTTGGGGCGACGCCGGTTACCCGAGACGTGGACCCCGCAAACCCAGTCGATCGGTCTCGACCGATGCTGTTTGGCCCCTTGCCCCTCCCCGGAGCCAGGATTACGGTGCGAACACACGCCTGGCCCCTGCGTCGACCACAGTCATCGATCGCACCGGGGGGTGCCACGTGTCAACCGTCATCGATCGCCCGAGACCAGATCGTGTCGAGGTCAGAACGCGGGGGGATGGGCTGCACGCGCTGTGCCGTCGGTGGTGTGACAGCCACGACGAGGAGGTGGCCGAAGCGGTGCTGACCGCGTGCGAGGGCCTCGTCCGGTCACGCGTTCGCCGGCTCGGTTCGACCCATGCCGATCCCGAGGACCTCGCACAGGTCGGACGCATGGGGGTGTGGAAGGCCCTGACGCGGTTCGATCCGGATCGTGAGGTGGCGTTCACCACCTACGCCGTGCGGACCATCGACGGTGAGCTCAAGCGCCATCTGCGGGACCGCACATGGGACACCCATGTGCCCCGAGGAGCCAAGGCGCGGATGGTCCGGGTCGGTCGCGCCAACGCCCATCTCCGGGAACACGGCGAGGAAGTCACCGTCGACGCGCTGGCGCGCGAGTCCGGCCTCGAGGTCGAGGAGGTCCTGGACGGGCTGGTGGCGGCGGCCGCCCGGTCGTCGGATCGGCTCGACGCCCCGATCGGCCAGCACGGACGGTCCTTGCTGGACGTGCTGCCCGAACCGACCGCGGAGGACGTCGACCTGCGCATGGACGTGCTCGACCGGATCGCCCAGCTGCCGGGCCCGCAGCGGACGGCGATGACCCTGGCCTACTACCAGGACCTGCGGCAGCACGAGATCGCCGCGCACCTGGGCTGCAGCCAGATGCAGGTCTCGCGACTGCTCAAGCGCGGACGTGCGGCCCTGGCCGAACACCTCACCCGGTAGGGCGACGCGTGCCGGACCGGCGCCCCTCCTCGGGGTGTCGGTCCGTCGCGGTCACTGGCCTTCGTGGGGCCTCGGTGCGCACGGGGCGGCGGATCGGACCACCGTGTGCCCCATCCGGACTCGGGAGTACAGGTCGCTCCAGCCCGCCACGAACGCGTGCTCGGCCCGTTCGCGCTGGCACTGGGGGCTGCGCGTGGTGAACCCGAAGGGCCGACGCAGCGCCTTGCCCAACGCGTCGAGGTCGATGCCCTCGGGACCGACCGGCACGGTGCGTACCGGCGCCTGGTCGGCGAGGTGGCCCACGGCGCTGGCGACGATCGGGACGCCGACATCGGCGGCCAGCTCCACCACCCGACTGTGGCTGCCGGAACGCAGGGGGACGACCACGACCTCGGCCCGGGCCATCTCCCTCGCGATCGTCAGGTCGTCGGCTCGCTCCATGACGACGCGTTCGACGCGTTGGGGGTCGCCACCCGCGAGCGGGTGGGCTCGATCCGGTGTGACGAGCAACCGCAGCGGACGCCCAGCCGTGATCCGGTCGGCCGCGGCGACCAGCCGATCCACGTCGAGGTCCTCCGACGGGTCGGTCGCGCACACCAGCACGGGTGCGGCGTCCGTCGGCAACAGCCGCACGTGGCGTCGCCAGCGGCGGGCGAGGGAGAGGTCGTGGTGGTTCAGCACTGGGCCGTGCGGGATGACGACCGGTCGGATGCCGGTCGCGTCGGCGATCCGGTCGGCGGCCCCCTTGGTGAGGGTCGTCACGCGGCTGATGAGGTGCGCGTTCGCTTCCAGCGACTCCAGCACGGGAACCCCGTCGACGTGCAGGTCGAGGACGGTCACGACCGTCGGGACGGCGCACTCCCGATGGGCGCGGAGCGCGCTGGTCATCTGCTCGACGGACCGGAACGGCACGGGCGTGTCGCGTCCCAGCATCAGGTGGACGACGTCCCACTCGAGGCTGTGGGTGTGGATCCAGTCCCCGTCGGCGAACCGGTCGTCGTCCCCGTGTGGCTGGATGATGCGGGCGATCCGACCGTGGAGGCGCCGGACCAACGGATGTCCCGCAGGATGGACGAGGACACGCGGCCAGGACGGGCCGACGTCGTCGAGGAGGACCCCATGCGTCGGCGCCTTCGACCGCGGCCGCGACACGGAGCGCACGCGGGTGTGCGACGCGGACGAGTGGACGGTCGGCGCGGATGACGGCATGGGCAAGGTGGACACGAGGCTCCCCTCCTCGAGGCAGCTGGCCGGTGGTGACTGCCACCAGCGGGGAAGGGGTGATACCCGTCAGCGTCGACCGAGAAACCGCTGTCGGGTCCGCGGTGGACACGAACGGAGTAGGTTGACCGCCGCCACCTGCACCACGGGTCCGAGAGGGAGACTTGCCGATGTCGTCCATGCCTGCCGGGATCAGCCTGCACATCACCGAAACGCCACGCCTGCGCATGCGGTGGGCATCCGCGGGGTCGGTCGAGGGCACACCGGTCGTCCTCGTGCACGGGAACCTGGCGACGTGCCGCTTCTACGACGATCAGCTGACGGCCTGCCCAGACGGGTACCGCTTCATCGCGCCGGACATGCGCGGGTTCGGCGGTTCGGAGAAGCTCGCCATCGACGCCACCCGGGGACTCCGCGACTGGGCCGATGACACCATGGGCCTGCTGGACACGATCGGCATCGACGGGCCGGCGCATTTCGTCGGCTGGTCCACGGGTGGCGGCGCGATCATGCAGATCCTGATCGACCACCCCGACCGGGTGGCCTCCCTCACCCTCATCGATCCCGTGTCCCCGTACGGGTTCGGGGGGACCCACCGCGACGGCAGCCCCTGCACGCCGGACCACGCCGGCACCGGTGGTGGGGCCGGGAACCCGGAGTTCGTCGCCCAGATGACCGCCGGCAACACCGGCACCGACTCGCCGTTCGCGATCCGCAACGTCATGCGGACGTCCTACTGGTCTCCGGCCTACTCCATGCCCGAGGCGCAGGAGAACATGCTCGTGGAGGAGGTCCTGTCCTCGCTGATGGGTGAGGAGGGCTACCCCGGTGACGCCACCCCGAGCGAGCACTGGCCGGGCTTCGCGCCGGGGACGACGGGCATCCTCAACGCGCTGTCGCCCAAGTACCTGAACACCGCCGGGATCGTCGACGTCGACCCGAAGCCGCCGATCATGTGGCACCACGGCACCGCCGACGTGGTCATCAACGACGGGTCGGCATGGGACCCGGCGCTGCTGGGCCAGCAGGGCATCATCCCGGACTGGCCGGGTGAGGACGCCTATCCGGTGCAGCAGATGGTCAGCCAGACCCGCGACGTCCTCGACGCCTACGCCGCCAACGGCGGGTCCTACGAGGAAGTCGTCCACCCCGACGCAGGGCACGGGCCGCACCTGGACCACACCGAGGAGTTCAACGCGCGGTTCCTGGCCTTCATCCGCGCCGCGAGCTGACCTCGACCGCGTGAGACTGGTCGGCATGACGCCGACCCGCCTTCGCCGTTCCCACCAGACCGCTCCTCGCACGAGCGTCCCTCGCTCGGCCTGGCTCCTCCTGGTGCTTGCTGTCGTCCTCGCCGCCTGCGGTGACGGCAGCAGCACCGAGACGACGCCCAGCGAGACCCCCACCAGCGATCCATCGTCCACCGCAGACGTGCCACCCAGCGCGACGCCGTCGCCAACCGCCACCGCTGAGCCGCCAGCATCGACGCCACCACCCAGCGCCACCGAGACCGCGTCACCCACGCCCGCACCCAGCGCGACCCCCTCGGCCACGCCGGCCGAGCTGTCCCAGCCCGCCATCTGGCCGGCCGCCGATGTCGTGTTCGACACCCCAGAGGCCGCAGCGGAGGACTTCGTCTCCACCGTGCTGGGCGTCACCCCCACGCTGGGCGAGTTCATGGCGGGTGACAGCCGCAGCGGCGAGATCGAGCTGTTCTCCCCCGGGGAGGGCGACGCCGGCCGGCAGGTCCCCCGCGGGGTCCTGCTGCTGCGCCAGCTCGGCGCGGCGGACGGCTGGTTCGTCATCGGCGTGGCCAACGAGTTCGCCCGGGTGACCGCACCCGAGACCCATGCGACCGTGCCGGCCGCACCGCTCACCGTCGAGGGCATCGGTCGTGGGTTCGAGGGAACCGTCGTCGTGACGGCCTACGTGCCGGGTGACCCCACACCGATCGACCAGGTCATCGCCGCCGGTGGGGCCTTCGCCGACCCGGAGTCGTTCACCGTCGAGCTCGACCTGTCCGGCGTGCCGGCCGGCACCACCGTCGCGCTGCTGCTCCAGGGCGGGACAGGGCTGGAGACCGACCCCGGCGAGACCGGCGCGATCCCCGTCGTCGTGGGTTGAGGCGTGATGGGCTGAGGTCTGGTGGGCTGGGCCGTTCGGGCCGGCTGGCTCAGGTTCGGTCGGTCCGGGCCCACCGGTCCAGGCGCGCCTCGATCGCGCGGGCGCACTCGGCGCCATGCGACAGCGGCAGCTCGTGACCGGCTCCGTCCACCTCGACCAGCGCCACGGTCGGGTGGGTGGCCAGCCCCATGGCGCGAGCAGGTACCTGGACCGGGTCGTCAGCGCCGTTGATCAGCAGGACGGGTACGCCGGACTCGGCGAGGCGGTCCATGGCGTCCCGCCAGCCGCTGTCCAGCACGAGGGACTGCAGGCTGCCCCGATAGGCCGGCCACGTGTGGAGGACGCCGTCGGCGGCGATCGGCCACGGCCACTCCGGCGCCAGCAGCGGCCACAGGATTCCGGCCGCCGTCCGGTGGTTGCACATCCAGGTGCACACGCGTTCGGCCAGGTCGCCCGTCGTGAGGAGCCCGGCCAAGCGATCGGTCCGGGCGATGCGATCCAGCCCCTCCTCCTCGTCGTCGTAGAGGGGGGCGGACATCGCGACGACGCCCATGACGCCCGGCAGGCGGGAGGCAGCGTGCAGGGCCAGGACGGCGCCCATCGAGTGGCCGACGAGCACCAACGGCCGGCCCAGCACCCCGATGCCGCGGAGAGTTGTGGTGAGGGCGTCCAGGTGGTGCTGGCGGGTGTAGCCCTCGGTGTCGGCGTCCATGGAGCCGCCGAAGCCGAGCACGTCCAGCGCCACGAACGGGAGGTCGTCGAAGGCCGCACCGAACGAGCGTCCCGAGGCGGTGATGCCGTGCAGGGCGACGACCACGGGGCCGTCCCCGAGGGCTGTCGCCGTCGCGTGCAGCGGCCCGTCGCCGACGTCGCGACGGTTCGGGGCGGACCATCCTCGAACGGCCGGTGCGGTGGCATGCGCGGTCAGCCACGCGGTCGCACCGGCAGCGGCAGCGGTGGCCATGACCCGGCCGACCCTCACGGGGCCTCCACGGCGGAAAGGACCACCGGGTCGGTGCAGCCTCGTGCGAACGCATCCAGCCGACGGCGGATGTCGCGTCCGAGCAGCCAGACGCCGATCCGGTCGGCCAACGGCGCCAGCCAGTCCGGTCGGGTCGCGAAGGTGTAGCGCCAGGTCGCCACCGTGTGACCGGGACGGTCCTCGGCCGGGCGGAACTGCCAGCCGCCGGCGAACTTCTCGAAGAACCACGACCCGTCGACCATCCGCATTCCGACGTTGGTGGGCGGGTTGAACGAGACGTACTCGCTGGTCATCGCCAGGCCCAAGCGGTGGACCGTCCGGGTGCGCACCCCGACCGCGGGGCGCTCGGCCCCGTCGAGAAAGTGTTGTCGGCGGATGAACGGATCCCAGCGCAACCGGGTCTCGCCGGTGGTCTGCGACACGGCGAACGCCACATCGGGGGTGACGGGGACGACCACGCGGGCCTCGACTGACGGCATGTCCTGCACGGTATCCGGCATACTCCGCCGTCGTGAGCGCTCCTCCCCGGCAACCCCGTCCGTGGCACCCCCGTCCGTGGCAAGCGTGGCACCGCCACACGTGGACGTTGGCGAACACCTCGACTGCGCCGGTGTGGCTGGCCATGATCGTCCTCCCGCGGGCCACCCTGACCCGCAGGTTGGTTCGGGCGGCCGTGCCGCTGCAGGCGGCACTCGGCCTGGGCTACGTCGGCCTGATCGGTCGCGGCATCGCGCTGGGCGGCGAACGGGTGGACTTCACCGACGGCGAGTCGGTGGCCCGTGGCATGGCCAACCCGGAGGGCATGCTGGCCGGCTGGATGCACTACCTGGCCTTCGACCTGTTCGTCGGGGAGTGGATCCACCGGACTGCGCTGGAGGAGGGCATCAACGCCCGTCTGGCGTTGCTGCTGACCTGGTGGGCCGGGCCGGCGGGGTTGACCTGCTTCCTGTGGCAGCGGCGTCGCGCCGGACGTCTGGCCGCCTGAGCTCCGGGGCCGGCGACCGCCCGGGGTGGTCGTCGAAGTGGCGTCGGACCGGTGCGCTACACCTCTGTCCATGCAACGTCGCTTCGCCCAGGTCGATGTGTTCTCCGCCGTGCCGTTCCTCGGCAACCCCGTCGCCGTCGTTCTCGACGGTGAGGGCCTGACCACGGAGGAGATGCAGTCGATCACCCGCTGGACGAACCTGTCGGAGGCCACGTTCCTGCTGCCGCCGACCACGTCGGCGGCCGACTACCGGGTGCGGATCTTCACCCAGAGCCGCGAGCTGCCGTTCGCTGGCCATCCCACCCTCGGGTCCTGCCGTGCGTGGCTGGACGCCGGCGGCACCCCGGCCGGTACCGACATCGTGCAGGAGTGCGGCGTCGGGTTGGTGCCCATCCGGCGCGACGGCGAGCTGCTGGCGTTCGCCGCGCCACCGACCACCCGGTCGGGCCCGGTGTCGGAGGAGGACCTGGCCTACGTCTGCGACGTCCTGCGCCTCGACCGGTCGGTAGTCGTGGATGCGGCGTGGACCGACAACGGCCCCGGCTGGGTGTCGCTGCTGCTGTCCTCGGCCGAGGCGGTGCTGGACGTGACGCCGCGGGTCGCGCTGGACCGCGAGACCGACATCGGGCTGGTCGGATTCCACCCGCCCGGTGGCGACGTGGCGGTCGAGGTCCGCGGGTTGTTCACCGACGACCAGCACGTGCTGCGGGAGGACCCGGTGACCGGGTCGCTCAACGCGGCGGTGGCGCAGTGGTTGATCGCTGGTGGCCGGGCCGAGGCGCCGTGGGTCGCCGCCCAGGGTGCGGTGCTCGGCCGGGCCGGTCAGGTGCACGTGTCGATGGATGCCGATGACCAGGTGTGGGTCGGCGGCGCCACGACGGTCGTCGTGTCCGGCACGATCGAGGCCTGAGCCTCCAGGTGCCCCGCAGCCCGCGTCCTCCCGGCCCGCGTCCTCCCGGCCCGCGTCCTCCCGGCCCGCGTCCTCCCGGCCCGCGTCCTCCCGGGCCCGCGTCCTCCCGGCCCCGCGTCCTCCCGGCCCCGGCCACGTTGTGCACCTTGGCCGGTGGACCGGTCGAGCTGCTCAGGGACACGGCCAGTGTGGTCAGGTCGGCCAGCCCGTTGGCCGAGCTGCACAACTCGGCCGGGGCCCGCGCCGGGGCCGGGGTGGGTCAGCCGGTGGTCGGGGGGACGCCGTCGGCCAGCGCCACGAGGTCGGTGAGGGGTCGGAGGGCCGGCCACACCTCCGCAGGGGTGGTGTGGAGGTCGTACAACGAACCGCCGATCACCCCCGCCTCGAGCACCGCCTGGGTGAACGCGCCGGCGTGGGGCAGGTCGCTGGCGATCCCCCCGGCGAGGTGCACCGGGACGTTGTCGTCGCCGGTCAGCTGGCGCAGGCGGGTCACGTTGTCGCGGTTCCACCCGACGGTGACGTCCCAGTCCGTCCCACGGAAGCTGGAGTACGACATCGGGATGATCACGTCGACCAGGTCGGCGACCTCCGGCCACGGGAACGCCGGCCACAGGCGGGTGTTCAGCTCCAACTGCAGCGGCGGGTACGGGATGGCCGCCAACGGCACCTCGGGGTTCTGGGTGCGGATCGCGGTCAGCAGCTCGAGCAGTCGGCGGTTGCGTTCGGCGACATCGGCGACGGCGGTCACCTCGATGTCGATGCCGAGCGCGTCGGGCCGGTCGCCACGCGGGGTGGTGAACATGGCGGCGTCATGGGCGCGGACGTGGTCGGCATGCACGTCCACCAGCGACGGCAGGGTCCACACCATGACCTGCAGGCCGTGGTCGTGGGCGACCTCGATGAGGCGCGCAAGCCGTTCGGGCTCGCCCACCCCCTCGGTCCGGGTGAACGACGCCTGGGCGAAGATCGTCTGCACACCTCCCGCGACGGCGATCGCGACTTGCTCCTCGGGGAGGAGCGACTGGTCGTAGAGGTCGATCCAGGTCCCCAGCCCACGGAACGCGGCCAGGCGGTCGTCGCCGGTGGCCATCGTGACCGCTGGGGCCTCCGGTGGTGGTGCGGCATCGGCGACGGCTGGTTGCTCGACCATGGGGCCGACGGCCTTCGCGACGTGGGAGGCCCAGTACGGGCGCGTCGGATCGACCGGCGGGCCCGGCTGGACGGGGCGTCGGGTGGTCTGGGGGCGTGGCGCGGCTCCGCGTGCGGTCATCTGCTTGGGACCCACGGCAGGGCTCAGCAGCGCGAGGACGAGCACGGGCAGGAGCAGCGGTCTGAGGGCTCGAGTGTCGATACAGAACAGATCGGCATGCCCACCGGGGTCGTGAGGCGGCCCGCGCTCCTGAGTCGGTCACCAGACCGACAGACGACGCGTGCTGGGGTCGGCGACGGTCTTCAGGCCCCAGCCGCGTGGCGGACCGTGCATCCTTGGACGATCAGCCCGCGTCGAAAGGCACGCGATGACCACCAAGCCGACCGCACCAGAGGTGCTGGACCTCGTCGCCGACTGGGCACAGCGGCAGGTGATCGACGAGGCGACGGCCGCGAACCTCCGCGCCGACGTCGCCGGGCGCACCGACCTCGCCGCCGACGAACCAGACGGGGGCTTCATCGGTGGCGCGGTGGCCGCCCTCGTCGAGGTGGCGGGATACCTCGGTGCCGGACTGTCCATCGGTGCGATCGCCATCCTCTTCGATGTCGAACGCTGGCCCGACGTGCCGCTGGCCCTGCTGTTGGCCACCATCGCGGTGGCGACGACGGCCGCGATGTGGGGGCTGACCGCCCGACCCGTGGACGGTGCACGGGCTCGGCTGGCGGGCGTCCTGACCGCCGCCGGTGCCGCGGCCGGAGCGGCGACGGTCGAGGTGCTGATCGGCGACGCCGGGTCGTGCCCGTCCGGAGTGGACTGCACCGCTCCGTGGGCGCACAGCCGGTTGGCCATGTCGGCCGCAGTGGCCGTCGCCATCGCGGTGGTCGGGTTCGTGCGCAACCGTCGCGCGTTGCCGCACCTGGTCCTCGGCATCGGCACGCTCGCGCTGTCGTTCGGTGTCGCCGAGGCGATCCACCAGCAGACCTACGGCCACCCGATGGAACGGACGGCTGGCATCCTCCTCGCGATCGTGTCGGCCGTGTGGATCGTCGGGGCCGACGCCGACATCATGCGGCCCCGGTGGCTGGGGGTGCTCGGCGGGTCGGCGGTGCTGGCCGGCGGGTTGCTGAGCGCCATCGGCAACGACGCGGGGCCGCTCGTGGTCGCGGTCGTGGCATTGGCCCTCCTGGGACTCGCCCCGGTACGGGACAACATCTGGCTCGGCGTCGCGGGCGCCGCCGGTGCCATGGTCTTCGTCCCGACGACCCTGATCGAGACGTTCGGCCTGGACAGCCGCACCGCTGCCGCGATCGTGCTGCCCATCGGCATCGTGTTGCTGGCCCTCGCGGTGCGTCGCCTCCGTCGGGACGTCCTCGACGGTGACGACACGCCCTCGGGGGCAGCTGCGTCAGCCGGCGAGGATGGCCGCGACGGCGGGTGAGGCGAAGAACGGCTCGAGGCGGGTGCGGACGGCCTGCTCCAGCCAGCCGTCCTCGTGGGCGGCGACGACCAGCGGTGGCACGATCGCGATGGCGTCGGCCACCAGGTCGTCGCGGCTGATCTCCAGCTCCTCCAGGAGCGTGGCGATCGGGTACTCGCCGTAGATGTCGAAGAACGTCGTGATCCACGCGTCGGCGAAGGCCATCGCGGGTTCGCTCGGGCCAGCGGCGATGACGATGTCCTGCAGGACCCCGGCGAGGGTGCGGATGTCGTCCTGCCCGACCTTGCCGTCGGCGTCGCCCACGCCGTCGAAGACGTCGCCGGAGTGGGTGTCCCAGACCTCCAGGACCGCGTCGCGCATCATCGGGTCGTTCAGCGTGTCCATGACGACCTTGTTCAGGCGGCGGACCGCGAACGCCGCACCCTTGCCGGCCGTGTCGCCGAGCAGGGACTGGACCTGCTTGTCGGCCACGCCCACGACCTTCGTGGCGGCGTTGGTGCCGAAGGACACGAGCGAGCCGACGCCGGGGATCTTCTGCGCCATCGACCGGTTGGCCTCCAGCACGTCGACGACGAGCTTGGTGACGAATCCCGAGGCGAGGGTGCCCATGCGCGGGGAGTCCGCCATCCGGTCCAGCGCCTGGCCGACCAGCGGGCGGAGGGGCAGCAACGCGTCGACCAGCGCCTCGACCTGCTCGCGGTCGACGACGTCCGCCGGGGCGACCCGGGCGGTCGGCCCGTCGTGGATCTGGTCGGCGGTCGCCTGGACCATGGTCGTCGCGGTGGTGCTGGCCGGAACGTTCGCCATGGCCCGGTGGACCACGCGCGTGATGTCGGCCGGGTTGACGGCGGCGTCCAGCCGGACACGGCCGGCCACAGCAAGCAGGTCGTCGACGTCACGCTCGAGCAGCTCGGGCAGGGACGGGCCCGTCAGCTGCTCGAGGATCCAGGTGACCTGGGCGTCGAGCAGCTGGTCGGCAAGTGGTGCGGCAGAGGTCATGCCCGCAGCGTACGGACCCGCGGGGTCCCAGCGGTACTCGGTCGTCCGCCCACCCTGCCGAGCGGACGACTGGAGGTCACGGTCAGAACGCCTGCGGGCCGAAGCGGCCGATGGCGACCACGAGGGCAAGGCCACCCAGCACGAGGTTGACCACGACCGACGGCAGGTACTCCTTGCGGCGAACGTGCACGACGATCGCGCCGAGCATCGTCAGCACAAGGCCTGATGCCGCGATCGGCACGAGGATCGGGAGCACGTCGACGGCGGGCGGAAGGATCAGGCCGAGGCCACCCAGCACCTCGAGGATGCCGATGGTCCGGACCTGTCCGGCCGACAGGTCGTCGGTCCAGGCCATGGACTCGCCTGCACTCTCCTTCAGCTCGGCGGGCGACTTGGTCGCCTTCATCGCGCCAGCGGCGAGGAAGGCGAGTCCGAGGACGATCTGGATGGTCCAGAGGGCAGCGTTCATGTGCGGGGGCTCCGTATCGAGGTCTGGTGAGCGTTCATGTGAACGTTCAACTAAGCGAGACTGTAGCGCGCATACCTTGAACGTTCAAGTGTTTGTTGGGCACACTGGGCGCATGACGGAACCGCGCTGGCTCAGTGCCGATGAACTCCGGGCGTGGCGGCTGCTCTCCGCGCTGCTGCTGACCCTTCCGGGTCAGCTCGAGGACACGCTCCAGCCCCACGGCCTGACGTTCTTCGAGTACTCGATGATGGCCGGGCTGTCGTCGTCGCCGGACTGGACGAGGCCGATGGGCGAGCTCGCGCAGATCGCGAACGGCTCGCTGTCCAGGCTGTCCCACGCCGCCCGGCGGTTGGAGTCCCGCGGGTGGGTGCGAAGGTGTCGGTCGACCGAGGACGGGAGGGTCACCCTCGCCACACTCACCGACGAGGGGCATGCGCTGCTGGTGGCGGTCGCGCCGGATCACGTCGAGTCGGTCAGGAAAGCGGTCTTCGACGTCCTGGGGCCCGGCCAGGTCTCGCAGCTGTACGAGATCGCCGCGGCGATCGTGGGCAACATCCTGCCGGGTGTCCCAGCGGCGTGGGACGACGTGTGACCTGCGGCTCGACCCGCTCGGTGGACACGGGGGTGCGCAAGGGACATGGGTGACAACGCAACAACGCCCCGGGGGGCCGGGGCGTTGCGGTGATCGTGGTGGTCAGGGGCGGGGTCGAACCGCCGACCTTCCGAGTTTCAGTCGGACCCAACCTCTCCGGTCCCGTACGGGCTGGTCCGCCGAACCCCGAAGACATGCGGGTTATCGACAGGCGTCGTTCGGTCGGCTCCGAACCACTCCGGGACCTGCCGTTAGCAAATCCGTAGCACGATCCGCCCAGCTGCCCCACGCGGGAGATGTCGAATTATCCGCGCTCGGTTTCGATCGGCTTCGATTGGTCCTGATCTGCCCGGATGTCGCTGGTCAGCCCTATGATGACGCCGGGAGAAGCGCACAGCGCACCATCCCGTGGCCAAGGACCTCGCATCACGCGGGGTTCTTGTGCGTAGGGGGGCCCTACGGTCACGGATACCAACACCCCTCGTGGTGCATGCGCGGTGCCAAGATGTCCCACAGGCGTTGGTTTGCCTGGAGCACCCGCTGGTTTTGGGGGGCCGTGGACATCATGCGGCGCTTCAGGAAGGCGATCATGTCGGCCGCTTGCACTAGGCGACTTCGGTTCGAGGGTACGAAGTGGAGCGTGTCCACGATGCGGGTGAGCTGACGGGCGCGGTACCCGATCGTCGATGTCCGCTGAAAGTTCCACAGGTTCAACCGGTAGGTGTCCTCGTCGCTGATCTGATCGGCGATGACCAGCGCGAGTTCGTTCACCCGCTCGGCGTACTCGTCGACTCGCTCGAGGACGTGGCTAAGCACAACCAGGTGAGGATGCCAAGCGCTGTCCCCGTACCGCTGCAGAAGCTGATTCCGGTCCACGCCGCGCACGATGAGGCGCACCTCGGCGTCGGCGATTGCTTCGAACACGTTTCGGTAGACGGCGATCCGTGCTTGGTGCATCTCCTTCATGGCGACCCAGTCCGCCTTGGCTTGGAAGAGGTCGTGACCGTGGAACTCGGCTTCCCAGGGCGTGTGGTGTGCCACGGCGGTGCGACGTGCGATGGCGTCCATCGTGTCGGTCAGCTGTTGGATGGCCGGCTCATGGCAGATGAGGGCCGAGATCCAGTAGTAGTCGTCGTCGTAGGACTCGTCGAGGTAGGCCAGCAGCACCCCATGAGCGTAGGCGGCGAGGGCCTCCGCGTTGCACCCTAGTCCGGGCCTGTCCAGTCTGTTACGGTGGTTTGGCCGGAAGGAGCGCCAACTCCTCCCGGCCCGGCCGAAGCCGGCCGGCTCCTGAGTGAGAGGAACCGACGTGAGCATCCTACGCGCCCGATGGGCACCGCCTGACGTGCCGTCACACCGTTCGGAGCGCCGCCGCTAGCGCCGCCGTGCCGACTCTGGGGCCACGGGGCCCACCATGCCTTCTCCGCCGCGCAGGCGGACGCTCCCGCGTCCCTGCCGTGCGCACCTGTCGTGCCTGGCTGTTCCCGCGCCAACGGAACACCCGGGCTGTTTCACCGGAGTGAGAGGTGCATGCCATGTCCCGTGTTGCCGTTCGACCATCCACCGGCGCCCCCCGGCGCCTCGCCCGTTCCCTGACCGTCCTGGCCGACGACCTGACAGCTGCCGTGGAGGCGGTGGCCGACGTCCGCTACGCCCTCGAGCACGGTCACCACCATGCCGACGTCGCCGACCTGCTCGCCGACGCCACCACCGCCGTCGCCCGACTCGACGCCACCGTCCTGGACGGTCCTCGTCTGGCGGTGGTGTCGTGACCGACCCGACGAAGGAACACCCCGATGCCCCACCAGCAGAGTTCGAAGAGGCCGTGGCGGCACGGGTCGCCGACGGGTCCGCCTGTGCCCGCTGCGGCGGCGAGGACGGACCGATGCAGCCGGTTGACGCCGACAACGTCCGGTTCGTCCACTCCCACGCCTGCACCGGCCCCAGCCCCGGCCGGGAGGGTCCGGTCGGGGCGTTCACGATGCAGCCGAAGGGCCGGCCGGATCCTGCTGGCCGTCCCGCCACCAACCACGCAGCCAAGGTCACGACCACGGGCTCACCACCCCCGGCCTACACCGAGGGGCTGTCCGAGGCGGCTGCCAGGGCGGTTGCGGAGGCGATGCTGGAGGACAACGCAGGCAACCCCACTGAGGTGGGCAACGTGTCGGCGCTGGTGGAAGAGCTGCCAGCGGAGCTGCGGCCGGACCGCGGCCCGGCTCAGGCGTTGGCAGACGCCCTGCTGGCCCTGATCCCCAACGAACCCGAGGCCGGACGAGCCAACAGTGCCTACTACCTCGACGTGGAGGCAGCGGTGACGGCGCTGTGGTGCGAAGCGGAAGCTGCTGGGGTCCTCTCTGGCTACCGAACGGCAGCGGCCCTGTCGTGGCCGTCGTTGGCTCCCTCTGAATGCTGGAGCTGCGGCAGGATGAGTGGGGAACTACGGACTCTCCGCGGGATCCTCCGAGGGCTCGCCGATGGACTTGAGGTGGCCGACACCATCCGGTCGGTCCACACCCATCCCGCCACCAGCCTCAACGCGATCGAACGTCGCACCGACCCCTTCGAGGAGCGACTCGACGAGCTCCGGGACATGGTCATCCGGCTGGCTGATCGAGACGAACCGCAAGGGCTGAGCGGCAAGCCTGCCCCGGACCCCGCGGACGAGCCGACGTTCGGTGATCGGTTGGCCATCCTGTCGTCGGCCCTTGATGCTGCCGAGGCCGACCGGGTGCGGATCGACGCCGTCGTTGACGGCGCTGACGAGGACATCGATGTCGAGACGTGGTGTCGGGTGCGGGATGAGTACCGAGCAGCGATCAGCGCGATGCTCGACGGTGGAGTCGGAGACGGGTTCATGGAGCGTGTCGCCCGGGTCGATGCTGCGATCTGGGCGATGAAGGACTGCCTCAACACGGTCGAGACCGGTGATCGGTGATGTTGGCCACCCGGTTGCGCGCCCCGGACAGCCCGGGCAACGAGGGCTCCACCACCTGTCCCGGTCCGGACTTGCGCGCCGTGCGATACCCCGCGCCGGTCGTGGACCGGTGGCCGGTCGGGCCGCTTGCCGAGGCTGCCGGCATCCCGACCGGCAGCGACGGGTGGGCGTCCAACCTGGCCCGCCGTGTCGGCGTTGACCGACGCAACGTCCACCGGTGGGTCCACGACGGCCTCAGCTACATCCGGGCCGACGAAGCCGCCGTCGCCCTCGGGTTGCATCCAGCTCTGGTCTGGCCGGGCTGGTCTCCAACACTGCATGGTGGAGCGCATGGACACACAACCCACTCCGATCGCTGATGGGGCCACCCTCATCGACATCCGTGAGGCCGCGGCCCGGACCGGCATGACGGTCGCCTACTGGCGTGACCGGGTCCGCCTCCGCGAGATCCGCCACTACAAGCTCGGCAACAAGATCCGGTTCGACATCCGCGACCTCGACGCCCACCTCCTCAGCGGCATGCGGGAGGCCCGGCACTCGCCGGGGCGGCGCTGAAATGGTTCTGAGGTTCGAGTTGGCGTAGGTTCCCGGGCAGGGTCGGGCCTCTCCCCCGTGGCTCGGCTCTGCCCTTGGTCCGGGGGTCGACCCACCCCCGACCCCCGGACCACTTTCAGCCCGCACCCCGAGGAGACTGTCCGAGGTGTCACCACAGGAAGCGTTGTGGGACGCCGTGGTGGAGGCTGTCGCGGCGAAGTTGCGTGCTGATCCCAGGCTCTTGGCCGTCGGGGATGACGACATCATCCGCGGCCTGACCAACATCGGTCGCTATCTCAAGTGCAGCCACGTCACCGTTGAACGACTCATCCGCGAGGAAGGACTGCCGGCAAGGCAGGTCGGGAGTGAGTGGCGGGCATCACGTCGGGCCTTGTCAACTTGGTGTGCCGGGCCGTCGTCAACCTGGGGCGAGGTACCAGACCCGGCGCAGTGAAGGCCTGAGTTTCGGCCTGCGGGGTATCGGTAGTCCGTGTCATGATGCCAGTCGGAAAGGATCGTGATTCGGGCCCTGGGGACGGGGTGGGGAGGGTGGTGCTGTGGGGTTGTTCAGGCGTCGTCGGAAGCAGGTCGAGGTGGCCGTCACTGTCGAACCGTCACCGCGACGGCAACGGGGCCAGCCTCAGCCGCGACCCCGCAGGGACCCGGATCCGCCGGAGCAGGGCGTCCCGCAGATGCCTCAGATCCGGCTCGGGTCGTGCAGCCGGGTCGATGTGGTCGGTGAGTCGTACTACCAGGAGGCCCTGACCGCACTGTGCCGGGGGCAGGAACGCAGTGGGGACGTGCTGTTGGACCGGGCGGTGTTGATCCCGGAGCCCGACAATCCCCACGACCGCAACGCGGTCCGGGTGTCGGTGTCGGGTCGAACGGTTGGCTACCTGGGCCGGGAGGACGCCCGTAGGTACCAGCCGCCGTTGCTGGACCTGCAAGGGGCCGGGTTCCTGGGGTGGTGCCCGGCTGCGATCATCGGCGCCGCGGATGCGTGGTATGGCGTGTTCCTCAGGCTCGCCGAACCAGAGACGATGTGGCCGGCCAACAGTCCTGGCCGGTTGGCCGTTCTGGAGGCTGACCGGTCGGTGGCCGTCACCAAGCGCCGGCCCCACCACGACGTCCTCGACGAGCTGCTCGGACAGCGAGACGCCGTGCTGGTCTTCGGGGAGTTGGTCCAGTCGACGGTGACGTCGGGCAAGTACAAGGGGTCGCCGTGTGTGGAGGTGGCCGTGGATGGCAGGCGCATCGGGGAGCTCTCCGCAGCGATGACCGAGCGGCACCGCCACCAGGTCACGCCCGGGTGCGGCTGCGAGGTGATCATCAGCCGCCGCGACAACGGCCCCCACGCGGCCGCGTACATGCCCAGACCCTGAGCACGATAGACAGTGCGCCCGCCTCTCAGTGGCCCTTGACGACGTTCTGGTGGGCGGTGTGTTCGGCGATCCGGTCGGTGAGGGATCGGATGATCTCGGGTCGGCCGACCCAGTTCTCGAAGCTGGCCACGTCGATGGCGGCGACGTTGATCGTGACCTGCGGCGCGACGACGTTCCGGGGTGTGGGGACGTCTGGGAGGATGGTCCCTGCGATGTCGGGGACGAACAGCTCGGGCCGGCGTTCCCCGACGATGTAGGGCACTCCCGGGTTGACCCGGCCGCCGGCGGCTCGGCCTTCGGGGTCCTTGCCGTGGACGCCGCCCACGTTCACGGACTGGCGGAAGTCGGACAGGTCGATGCCGATACCTGCGGCGTCGAGTGCCCGGCCGAGCCGCGAGGACTCCTCGACCCCGTTGGCGATCGCGTCGAACACGAGGTTCCAACCCTCGACGACCGGCTGGGCAACCTCCTGGACGAGACCACCGATGTTGTCCTTGAGCTGGCGTACCTGGGCGTCCCAGCGGGTGGCTTCGTTGTCGTAGGCGACGGCGATGACCTGCTCCAGGGTGCCGGAGAACGTCTCCAGCTCCCCGGTGGTCTGCCGCAGCAGCTCGAGCCGTTCCGCCGACAGGCCGAGGTTGACCAGCGGGTCACCGACCAGGGCCAGCGACTGGGCGGTGCGGGCTTCGTCGTTGAGGGCCAGCAGCCCGTCCACGACGTCGTTGACGGCGTCACGGGCCTGTGTGCCGCCGGCGTTGACCTGACGGACGACCGCGTCGGCGTCCAGCCCGAGCATGACGAGTGCGTCGCGGCTGGCATCAGAGCCCTCTGCGAGACGTTCCTGGAGGCTCTTGAGCGCGTCGGCGACGACGTCGAGGTTGTAGACCTGCGCGTCGGAACCGCGGATGAGCGTGTCGATCCAGTCCTCCGCGGACAGGTTGAGCTGGTCCAGCTGGGGGCTGTACTCCGACAGGACGTCGAAGAGGTCGCCGTACCGGTTGGCGCCGTTGGTGACGGCGCCGGCGATGAGGTCCATGGCTTCGGGGACCGACACACCGGTGGCGCGGGCGAACGCCCCGACGGCGTTGGCGACCTCGTTGATGTCGGCTTCGGCGACCTGTGCGAGGGCGATCAGCTCGGGGACCTGCTCGCCGGCCAACGCGTCGATGCCGAGGCCACCGAGGGCTTCGTCGGCCGCGACGATGGCAGCGGTGACGTCCTCGAACGACTCGCCCCACGCGTCGGCGTACAGCCGCCCTGCGGTGTCGCCCAGGGCTGCGGCCTCGCCGGGCCCGAACATGCCCAGCCGGGCGGCAGCGACGTCGCTGGACAGCTCCTGGCCGATGGTGTCGAGGAACGCGTCGGCTGCGAACCCGGCGGCAGCCGAGAACGCGTCAGCGGCCATGCCGCCGAGGGCAGACCCACCAACGATGTCGCCGAAGCTGAGCTTGTCGTCGAGGTCGTCGAAGTCGCGGCCCAGCCGGTCGAGGTCCTGCCCGGCTTCACGGGCTGCACGGCCGATATCGTCGCCGAGCCCGCGTATCGACCGGGATGCCCCGCCGGTGTGCCGGTCGATGTCACGCTCAAGGCCACGCCACTCGGCAGAGGACCGGTCGAGGGTGTCGCCCAGGCTGTCGACGCGACGGTCGAGGTCCTGCCAGGCATCCCCGAACGCCTCGACGTCGCGGACGGCTTCGCGGCGGCCCTGGACGCCGAGCTGCCAGGTGAGTGCTTCACGACGTGCCATGGGGGTCTCCTTGGGTTGGGAGGCCGGACAGAGCCCGCTCGAGCAGGGTGTCGATGCTCACGCGCTGACGGTTGGCCTCGAGGACGAGAAGGTCGTGAGCGATCCAGGTGATGGTGGCCATGACGCGGGCCGACTCGACGTCGGGCAGGGGCAGCAGGACGTGTGCGCCGATGGCATCACCGCGGCCTGCGGCAGCCACCAGCCCGCGGACGGTGGCCACGACTTCGGCCCACGACTGGTCATCCACTGGCCTTCTCCTGATCGGTCTGGGCCGTCCACCGGACCGGGTGGGTCCGGTGGACGGCGGGCGGGCGCAGGAGGGTCTGGGGCACCGCAGGTGCCTCGCCTCCTTCGTCCCCGGTCCGTGCCATGCCGCATGGGAAGGACCACGGCCGAGGTGGCGTTGACGCCCGACGTCTGATCACCCGGTTGACCCTTCGCCATCGAGCTCGTCGTCGATGTCGGCGAAGGCGTCGGGAGGCTGGGGCACGCCCGTACCGGCGGGTAGGTATCCGTCTCGGAGGTGCAGCTTGTAGTTGGCACTCCCGGTCTGTCCGGCGTAGGTGCACAACAGCCGGCGGGCCTCCCGGTCCTCGCTGCACTCTGCGATGGGACGACGGACCGGTTCGGGCGCCTTGGCAAGCAGTTCCACGGGCAGGCTCGATGCGGTCTCGGTCGGCATCCAGCCGGGCAGGTCGGCGTCGTCCTCCAACAGGCGGCGAACATCGTCCCAGGGGTCGGGTGGCAAGTCCGACACGGGGACGAACGCGTCGGCGCCGCGGGTGGCCAGGGCTTCGGCGACCGCGTCGGGTGGTGTCTGACCGTCGTTGATGGCCGCGGCCACGTCCGGGTCGGCCAGCGCCCGTTGCAGCAGGCCCGTGTCGCCGTCGACGTCGTGGAGCAGGTCGTCCCAGTCGGTCAGGTCGCCCGGGAGGTCGGGCAGGTGGGTGGCCTCGTCGTCCAGGTCGGTCCACAGCGCTCCGCAGGCAGCCACGAACGCCCGTCGTTCGGTGGCAGTCAGGTCGGGCAGCCCACCGGATCCGCTGACCAGCCGGGCGATCTCCTCGACGTGGCCGGCCAGCTCGGGCGAGCCGATCAGGTCCGTCGCGATCCGCTGGAGTCGTGCCCGGCGCCCCTTGAGACGGCGGCGACGGGCCCGTGCGAGCTCTACACGGCGTCGCTGGCGGTCCTTCGCACGACGTTCCTCCTGTTCGGGGCGGCGGGCATGGGCCTCCCGGTCAGCGGCGACGCGGTCGACGTGGCTGCGGACGGTCTCCGACGTGGCGTACAGCCGGCTGGTGTTGGCCTGGGGGATGCCGTTGGCGGCTCGCAGCATCTCGATGGCGACGTCTCGTTTGGGTTCGTCAGCGATCGGCTGTCGCAGCTCGATCCGTACCGAGCGGAGCCACTCCATCGGGATGCCCGAGCGGGTCTGGCGGGGCAGCAGGCCACCGTTGCGGATCCACCAGGGTTCGTCGGGGTCGGTTGGGACGCGGACGTCGTCGAACGCCTCGATCGGGGAGAACTCGGCGGCCATGGCGGCGTCGGCGGCCTGCTGGGCGGCGTCGGCACGGTCCTCGCGGATCGCGTCCAGGGTGTCGGGGTGCAGCAGGTCGGCGGGGTCGTCGACGGTCATGGTGGGGGTGCGTGGCATGTCATGTCCTCCGGGTCACAGGGGGCTGGGGGTCAGGTACGGCCGTGTCGGCCGAGCAAGTCGTTCTGCCGGTCCGCGGCGGCCAGGGACTGGACGAGGTCGGTGTGTTCGGCACCGGTGAGCCAGTTCAACGGGTAGGCGATCGGGGCGTCGTCGCCAGCGGTCTCGGTGGCGAGGCGGGCGGCCTGGGCACGGGCGACGGGGTGCCAGCGCATCTGCGCATCCACGCGTGCCTGCCGGGCACCCTGTGCGCCGCTGTAGCGGAGCCGCAGTTGTTCGGCGACGGCCGGGTCGGTCTCGGCGGCGATCGCGGCACGTGCGTCGGGGTCCGACACGGCGGCCATGGCCGTGCGGATGTCCGGTAGGGCCTGCAGCGCTGCGGTGGCAGCGGCGCCGCCCT
The DNA here is from genome assembly GCF_003344865.1 of Euzebya pacifica. Taxonomy (GTDB): domain Bacteria; phylum Actinomycetota; class Nitriliruptoria; order Euzebyales; family Euzebyaceae; genus Euzebya; species Euzebya pacifica. The sequence continues at coordinate 5,475,780 of NZ_CP031165.1, read as the reverse complement.
GCACGATCCGTTCTCGCCATCCCGGCGCCGTGCCGGCGGTGAGCCGGCCGGTACGGAGCCCCCAGGCGACCCACTCCTCGGCCCGTCGGGCGTTGGTCGCCCGGGCAGGGGCCTGGCGAGTGGACTTCACGGCGCTGGCGCGGGCCTTGGCCCGCGCCACCCTGATGTTCGGAACAGCCTTGCTCACGATGCCTCCTTGGTGTCGATCCAGAACTCGACGGCAGCACGGTCGAACCGCCAGCGGCCGGCGACCTTGCGGCCGCCGAGCTCCTCGGCGATCTGCCCGACACGGCGTTGGGTCACGTTCAGCATCCCGGCCACATCCGCTGCATCGAGTTCGTCATGTGGCGAGGCTGGCACGACTTCCGACGGCACCGCTTCCGTGCTTCCGTCATCGGAAATCCCACGATTGGCCACGTAGGCGTCGCGGGCCCGGTCGACGGCAGCCACGACTTCGTCCAGGGCGGCCCCGACGTCGGTCCCGTCGTAGGTCCGGGCCAGCTCGGCGAGGGTCGGCGCGATCCAGTAGCAGGCCCGAGGCGTCAGCATCACCGCCTCCGCCACGAACAGCGCGTTGCGGCCCATCAGCTCGCCGTCCCGTCCGAGGTGACGGCCCGCAACGTCCGGTCGGCCCGAGACCGGGCGACATCCGCGAGGAGCTGCTGGACCGGCGACGGTTCCGCCGGGCCGACACGTCCGGCGTCGTCCTCCAGCTGGGCCAGTGCCTCACGCAGCTCCCGGGACAGCGCGGCGGAGTCCCTGGCCGCCTCGGTCCCGTCGAGCCGGCGGGCCAGCACGACCACCAACGCCGCCCGCGGCGTCCCGCGCAGCTCGACCGGGAGTTCGGCGACCATGCCCGCCACAGCCGACTCGACCGGCCCTGCCGTCGCCGGGGTCTGCTGGTCGTCCACGAACGCCTCGAGCTCGGCGGTCGAGAACATCCAGCGGCCGCCGTCCTTGACCCCCAGCCTGCCGTCGCCGGCGAGCCGCTGGAGGGCACGGACCGACATGCCCAGGCGGGCGGCAGCCTCCGTCGACCCGACCGTCCGCCTGTCGCGACCGTCGCGCCCCTGACCCGCGGCGCCGCTCACCGTCGACCACCCCACAGCCGTCCCAAGACCCCCAGAACACGGGCCGTGGCCGTCGACAGCGGACAGTGACAGGTCGGCCCGCGACGACCCCTCGCCGCGCCAGGCTTGGTGGCAGGATCGGCGGGGGGAGATCCTGGGTGGAGACACTCCCCAGACGTTTCGGGTGTTCCAGTAAAAATCGGGAGGCGCCGGTGGCTGCTGCTGTCGGTGGTGTGTCGTTGGTCGAGGGCGTCGAGCAGCATCGCGGCGGTCTCGACGACGTCGGCGACCACTGCGCGGTCGGGGCCCTCGCCGAGGATGCCCTCGAACAGCCCGCCGATGTCGCGGGCGAGCTGGTGGCGGTCGGCGTCCGGGTGGTCGGCCAGCAGCAGCGCGAGCGACCAGAGCAGCCCGGTGGCGTCGATGGGGGTGATGAGCGGTGGGGTGGTCATGCGGCCTCCTCGAGTTCGTCGTCATGCGGGACGGGCATGGGGCGGCCGCAGCGGCGGCACAGTTCGGGAGGCAGTCCGTGGCGGCAGGTGACGATCGGCATGAGCGGCTCCAAGGTCGTCCTCAGATGTGGGACGAGGTCGTCGGTGGGGGTGTGCTGTCGGGGTGTCCTGGTCGGCCTCTGCGACCTCGTCCCCGTCCGGCCCCCTACGGGGTCCGGGACGAGGTGGACGGGACGAGGTCGCTCGGCGGTCTCGACCACCTCGTCGGGACGAGGTGAGGACGAGGTGGGACGAGGTCGTGTCACAGGGCCACGTCCGGGTCCGCCGTGCCCGTCGGGTAGGGGCGGAGGAGGATGTTCACGACGGCACCGCGGGCGCCTGGCTCACGCTTGACGTGCCCGAGGGCGTGGAGCCGGTCGAGGGCGTCGTCGGTGAGGGCGGCCTTGCCGGTGACGAGCTGACGGACCTGGTTCTTCGACCTGCCGTCGGGGGCGTCTGCGAGGGCGGCGGCGACCTGCACCATCCGGGCGTGCAGCGCATCCGATGGGCCGTCGCTGGCCGGTTCGACCGCCGCGAGGATCTGGTTGGGGTGGGTGGCGGCGTCGAGGCTGATCCGAGCTGCGGTGTCGCGCATGGCGTGTTCCCGCACGCCGCCGGGCCGGTCCTTGTTGATCCGCAGGCTGACCTTGCCGACGTGTCCTGGTGCGAGCGGGCTGGTCGCCTTGACCTCGTAGGCGACGCCGGTGACGGCAGCTCGCTTGTGCTGGGCTCCGATGGGTGCCCGGGCGCCGCCCTCTCGGGGTGCGTGGGGGGTGTGGTCCAGGGAGATGACGGCGGCGCCGGTGCGGTCGGCCAACCGGCGCAGGAACCCGGTGACCATGGGTGCGTCCCGGTTGGACAGCGGGTCGAGTCCGTGGAGGGCGAACAGCTCACCCAGGGCATCGATGACGACGACGGCAGGGCGGGTGTCGAGGGCGTCGGCGAGGTCGTGGTCGGTGGGGCCGGCCGGGGCGCCGGGCCCGTCGAGGATGCGGCGGAGCGGTTCGTCCGGCCGGATATAGGCGACTTTGTTGCTGATCTGGTTGTCGGACAGGCCGAGAGCTCGGAGGCGGGTGGCGATCTCCACGGGGTCGGACTCGAGGTCGACGATGACGGCGTGCTCGTCGGCCCTGACCGCCTCCACGACCGCCAGCAGGCCCACCCAGGACTTGCAGGACTCCGAGGCGCCGAACAGCAGCGAGGACAGGCCCCGGTAGAACAGGGCGTGGCCGTCGGTGCGGGTGAGCAGGTCGGGGCGTCGCCGTTCGAGTGGGCCGGCGAGGATGTCGGTCATCGACACGGGTGCCCACGAGGTCGTCTGCCGGTCGATGCCGGCCTCGACCGGTGGGACGTGGAGGTGGGCGAGGTCGATGGTCATGCGACGTCCTGGCGGGCGTAGGCGAGCCCGTCGGTGATGGTGCGGCGGATCTCGGAGGCCCGGACCTTGTTCCCGTAGCCGGTGGACAGGACCGCCGCCTCGAGGGTCTGGATCACGTCGTCCGCGGTCAGGTGCCCGTCGGTGACGAACCCGCCGAGGTATCGGGCAGCCGCCAGGAGCGCCGAGTGACGTCCGGCGGTCGTAGCCGCGAGGTCCTGTGCGCGTCCCTCCAGGGCCGCGACGGCGTACCGTTCGGCGTGGGTCCCTGCCCGCCGCCGAACCGCCTGCACGGGGGCGGGTGGTGGAGGTGGTCGCAGCAGGGCGACGAGCCACCGGGGCATCCGGGCGATGGGTGTGCCGGGGTTGGCCCACCGGTAGAGGCCCTCGGGACGACGGGAGGGGGGCAGGACCGCCTGCCCCCGGGAGCCGCGAACGTCGACCCCGGGACCCAGGACCGACCCCGTCGACTTCACGTAGAAGGGTGGGGCCGTGAAGTAGAGGTGGACGCCGCCCTGTTCGCGAGGTGAGACGACGGCGAGGGTGTCGGGGACGGGGCCGTGGCGGCGTTGCAGGTCACGCCAGGAGGCGACGCCGTCCTTGTCGCCGTCGCGGTCGAGGTCGATGACCACCACGCCGGTCCGACCCGTGCAGTGACCGATGTTGGCGTCGGGCCAGCGGCGCCACCAACGCTCGACCGTGGCCTGGTCCGTCGTGGCCCGGTCTGGCCAGCCCGCGACGGCCGGCTTGTTGGTCCCGGGACGGCAGGGGAACACGGCGAACCCGCGGTCAGCCAGGTCCAGGGCAGCAGCAGCGAGTCGGATCATCCGACACCTCGGGCGAGGCTGGCTGTGCGTGGTCGGCAGCGATCGCAGAGGCCGAGGCAGACGACGAAGACCACCACACGTGCCCGGTTGATGGTGGCATGGCCGATCGGGGTGCCCAGCGGCCACAGTTCTGGCTCGACGGCTTCGCAGCCGTCACACCCGTGCTCCACAACGATCGGGTGGGTCAAGGTGTGGCGGTCAGCGCACGCCTCGCAACGGACTCCCTCCGCAGCGTGGCGGGAACACACGAAGCCTGGTCCGCCGTCGATGAGGTGCCCACACGAACTGGGCGGTGAGGGCAGGGTCGCGACGGCCGCGGCCACCCGTTGGTTGACGCGCTCAAGTGGCTGAGACGGTTGGCCCATCATCGGACACCACCTCCGCGGCGGCGGTGGCGACGTAGCCAGATGTAGTTGATGGGTCGCAGGAGGGTCTGTTCTGCGGCGGTCAAGGCGCCACCGCCTCGTAGACGCCGACCCAACGGGCATGCGCGGACGGTCGGCGTGCCTGCGCTGATCCGACACGTCGGATCAGACCTGAGCGGACGGCTCCGGCGACGAGCCCTCCCCAGGCGTTGACCGACCCGACTGGCGGGTCGCCGACCTCGTCACGGACGGCCTCGATGGTGTCGCGGACCCCCGGTTGAAAGTAGGTCTCGATGGTGGCCATCGCACGTTCCCGCCACTCGACGCCTGCCGCGTCCAGTGCGAGGGTGCGGCCGGCGTCGCGGCGGACCTCACCGAGTTGGAGCTGTTCGGCGCTACGATCGGGCATGTCGGAACCCTTCAGCGGGCAGCTGGTCGGTAGACGACTTCTCGCCCTCGCCGGGGTCAGCGGCGGGGGCGTCGTCGTGAACGGGCCAGTCCGGCATTCCGAGGAGTGCACGGAGTTTTGCGACCGGGACCAGGTACCGGGCGCCCACTCGGATCACGGGCAGATCTCCGCGCTTCGCAGCGTCGTAGCTGGCGGTCTGCCCGAGCCCGATAACGCTCCCGGCCTCCGGGACCGTGATGACGGCTGCTGTGGTCCGCAGGAGTTGCGCCGGGGTCATGGGGCCCTCCGGGCGGACTGGCGAACGTATGGCTGGAGGAGTTGTACGAGTTCGGTCAGTCCGAGGACTTGGGCCACACGGAACAACGAGTTGACGGAGAGCCCGGACTTGCCGGTCTCGACGCGGCTGAGCTGTGCCGCGTCGACTTGGGCCCTCGTCGCGACTTCTTGCAGGGTGAGCCCACGGGCGATGCGCACCTGCCTCAGCGGTGGTTGGTCTACATCAGTGCACGGAGTGAACATTCCTACATACTGCCCGCTGACGGGTAGTCAATCAACTATCAAGCACGAGCCGTGCGAGAATGTTGACAGAAAGTCAGTCGGGAGGCAGAGTGATGACATGAGCGATACAACCTCCGCCACGGTTCTCACGGCCGCCCAGGTCGTCGCCTTCAACCTGCGGCGCGCCCGAGAGATTCGAGGCCTCACCCAAGAGGATGCAGCCGCGGTCATCAGCAACTGCGGCGACACGATCTGGACCAAGGCCACCCTGTCGCAGGCCGAGCGGTCTGTGAGTGGCGCCCGTGTCCGGCAGTTCACCGTCAACGACCTCTATGCCTTCGCCGAGGCCTTCGGGTTGCCCATCCCTTGGTTCTTGCTCCCGCCGCCCGACGGCGCCGCCGGCCCGGGCCCCGTCCGCATCACGCCGCACTCCGAGGATGACTGGGCCCTTGGTGACAGCGAGCGAGTGGCGGTCGCAGCAACCGCGGGCCAGCATCTTCAGCGGACGTTTGGTGCCCGATCGGGAGACCTTGTGTCGGAGCTTCAGGTCCGGGTCGATGGCTGCTCACAGTTGGACGGTGACGACTTCGACGCGGCCAGGGCATCCGCGGACACGTACACCGCCACATTGGTCCGTCAACACCTCGATGGCGCAGTAGGGATGGCATTCCGTCTGCGGGGGCTAGCCGAGGCGCTGGAGGATGCCTCCCGCGCAGATGCCGGCTCCATCGTCGGGGACGACGGCTGATGGCCGGGAGGATGCGCGGCGGCGTTGTCAAGCGGGGGGCCACCTGGTCCTACGTCATCCGCGTCAAGGATCCCGCGACAGGCGTGACGAAACCCAAGTGGGTTGGAGGGTTCGCCACGCGGGCCGAGGCAGAGGCGGCCCGGGATGATGCCCGGGTGGCCAAGCGGCACGGCAGCTACGTGGCGCCCGACCGGATGCTGGTCCGCGACTACCTGGACGACTGGCTGGCCGGTCGGGCGTCGAAGCTGAAGCCGTCCACCCTCCTTTCTTACCGGCGGGACCTGCACCGCTACGTAATCCCGCGGGTCGGTGGCGATCGGCTCCAGGAGCTGTCCGGCGCTCGTTTGGAGGTGCTGTACGAGGAGCTCCTCCGTGAGGGCGGGCGTGACGGGGGTGCCCTGTCTGTCCGCACCGTTCGCTACCAGCACTCAATCCTGCGGAAGGCGTTCGGCGACGCAGTTCGCCTCCGCCCGATCCAAGTGAACCCCGCCACGATGGTCGAACTCCCAGCCCATCCCGCGGGCCATTCGCCCGTGGCCAGGACCGACGTCCGCGCATGGTCGGCCGATCAGCTGCGCACATTCGTCGCGGGAGTCGAGGGCGAACAGTTCTCGGAGCTCTACGTCCTAGCCCTGAACACCGGTCTGCGCCGTGGGGAGCTCCTCGGCCTTCGGTGGGGCGACGTCGACCTGGCCGGACAGCGGCTGCATGTCCGCAACAACCGGGTGCGCGTCGAGAAGGGCACGCTGCAGGGCACCCCGAAGTCGGGCAAGACCCGATCGTTCAACCTCGACCCCACCTCCCTCGAGTTGCTGCGCAACCTGCGACGTCGGCAGTCCGAGCAGCGCCTCGCATGGCCAGGCGCATGGGGTAACGACGACGACCTAGTGTTCACCCATGAGGAGGGCCGTCCGATCGCGCCGGACCACGCCACCAAGACGTTCCGGCGCCTGGTCGACGGTCTCGGCCTGCCGGCCATACGGCTTCATGACTGTCGGCACACGTTCGCGACGCTAGCCCTGCAGGCGGGTGTGTCACCCAAGGTGGTGAGCGAGCGATTGGGGCACGCGACGGTGGCGTTCACTCTCGACGTGTACGGCCATGTGCTCCCTGCCGACGACCAGTTGGCCGCCGAACTGTTCCATCGCCACGTCTACGGGTGAGGGTTCAGCCCAACAGTCCCTGAAGGAACTGGAAGCCGGCGGAGCCGGCCATCCCGTAACCGATCTGGGCTAGGGCGTCCAGCGCCCACTTCAAGGTCCCGTGGTCCAACGCGCCCTCGTGCGCCTGGGCTTCCAAGAGTTGCACGTGGACCTCTGCTCGGGCGTGGGCTGCGGGGTCGTCGATGCTGTCCAGGGCTTGCCGGAGTTCCCGTACGGCTGCGCTGATCTCGTCGGTGGCGGGGAGTGTCGTCCGTTGGACGTTGCCCTGCCCGCCTTGTTGGATCGGTCCGCTGATGTGCGTCGCGTGGATGATGTTGATCGCCGGCAGGTGTCGCGTCGGCTGGTCTGGGGCTGCTAGAGCGTCTTCGATCTCCTGAATCCCCCGAACGGTGATCTGAAAGTCGGGCGGACCGCCCATAGCCCAAGTGCACCGGACGAGACCTGCCTCTTCAAGGTAGGAGGCGACGGGGCGAGTTTGTTCGTCCGGAACTCCAGCAGCAGCCGCGAGGGCTTTCCCGTCCAAGATCTGGCGGGTGTCCGCGTTGCTCCGGTCGTAGAGGGTCTGGAGCAACGCGAGCCTCCAGCCCTGCCGCTCAAGATGGTCCACCACTAGATTGTCCCCCGCGTTAGCAGATCCGTAGCAACAGTGAGCGGACGAGCCCCTCTGGTTGACACTGAAAGTGCCGCTCACCTGCGGTGATCGTGGTGGTCAGGGGCGGGGTCGAACCGCCGACCTTCCGAGTTTCAGTCGGACGCTCGTACCAACTGAGCTACCTGACCTTGATGTACTTGTGTACCGAGCGGACCTGACGGGATTTGAACCCGCGGCCTTCACCTTGACAGGGTGACGAGCACTCCTAGCTGCTCCACAGGTCCTCGTGTTGAGGATGTCCTCGGTTCTGGCGTATGAAGTTTCGAGCGTTCTACGAGAGCCGTGCGGGACTCGAACCCGCTCCGCCGGATTAAAAGTCCGGAGCTCTACCCGTTGAGCTAACGGCCCGTCGGCAGGTTACCTGCGTCTTGGCCCGTTGGCTCCACCGAGAAGTTCAACCGGACGGCGGAGCGGAGAGTGTAGCGCCTCATCCGGGGTCCGCGCCAAATCGATTTCGTCGGCCTACCCTCGGAGCCGTTGACCGACTTCGAGATCCACCGCCACCTCGACGCCCACGCGCTCGCCGACATCCGTGCGCTCGTGGACACCACCACGCTCCTGGAGGGGCATGCGCCCATCGGTGAGCACAAGATGGCTCACCTCGCCGTGGGGGCTGCGGAGTGGGACGGGATCCTTGCCTACGCCCACTCCGGCGACCTGATCGGCTACGTCCACCTCCGCTGGAATCCCGGCCCGGACGACCCCCGCCTGGCCGTGGAGATGGTCGTCCACCCCGAGCATCGCGACGAGGGGGTGCAGGCCGCGTTGCTCGAGTCGACCCGACGGCTGGTGGCCCGTGCCGGCGGCGGCCGGATGTTCCTGTGGGTCCACCGGGTCGAGGAACCCCGGGAGACCCTCGCCTTCGAGATGGGCTTCGACATCCAGCGCGAGCTTGCCTACATGGTCCGTGACGCCAGGGGCGTGCCCGAGGAGCTGCCGCTGCCCGAGGGCGTAACGATCCGGCCCTACCGTCCGGGCGAGGACGACGAGGCGTTCCTGGAGGTCAACAACGCCGCCTTCGTCGGCCACCCGGAGAACGGTGCCTGGACCGCCGAGGACCTGGCCGAGCGACGGCGTCTGGACTGGTTCGACCCCGACGGCCTGTTCATGGCTTTCAGGGGCGACGAACCGCTCGGCTTCCACTGGACCAAGTGGCACGAGCACCAGGGCAACGGTGGGGAGCCGGCCCACGGGCCGCAGGGTGAGGTCTACGTCCTCGCCGTCCACCCCCGGGCGCAGGGCATGGGCCTCGGCCGGATCCTGCTGCGCCACGGCATGCGCCACCTCGCGACGCGGTCGGACCACCTCGTCCTCTACGTCGACTGTGCGAGCGCCGGCCCGGTGGCCCTGTACGCAAGCGAAGGCTTCGAGACACTCTACCGCGAGGTCTGCTTCAGCGACGACATCCCGCCGGCCAAGGCGACCTCCCGCGCCCTCCTCCGACCCGCCTGACGCCGCTCGACGGCTAGTTGTCGGGCGTCCAGGGCGTGCGAGGTGCGTCCCACCAGCGCTGTGCCAGCGCCCGGCGGTGCCGCACGTGCAGCTCGTCGGCGGCCTCGGGGTCGTCGGTCAGGTCGACCAGCGCTGCCACCATCGTGGTCAGCTCCTCGATGGCAACGCCGGACGCGGCAACGATGACGTGTCCCTCGGGAGCGGAGCGTCGGGCAAGGCGAACCGGCCGGGAACCGACGCCGCACTGACCGAACGTCCAGCCGTCCTCGGTCGGCTCGTCCCACACCATCTCCGCGTCGAGCGCCGCCATCAGGGACGCGGGCGCGACGCCGGCGTTGGACTTCCGCAGCTGCGCGAACAGCAGCGGGGTGGCCATCCGTTCGGCCATCCAGTCGATGTCCACGTCGGGTCGGGTGCCGGCGACGACGACCGCCCGGTCCCCCACCGTGCGATAGGTCAGGCGGACGGCGGACAGCGTCTGCTCATCCACCTCCACCGACAGGTCGGTCGGCGCCCAGCGCCGCGGTCCCGGGGGGAGGGACGCCCAGGGGAAATCGAGGTGAGGCATCACGCGATCGACGTCGATCACGCCATCCTCGGCTTCGAGCTGCTGTTCGAGGTCCACGGCGGTGGCGGTCATTCTGGTCGGGCTTCCGGCAGGGGGTATTCGAGCATGCCGACGGGCCGGCGTCGACCCATCGTCCCGATCAGGTATCGGCAGCACCCTGCGCAGCTTGAGGATCCAGCTTGTAGCCGACGCCGCGGACGGTGCCGATCATCATGTCGTAGTCGTGGCCGAGCTTGGCGCGAAGCCGACGGACGTGGACATCGACGGTCCGGGTGCCGCCGAAGTAGTCGTAGCCCCAGACCTCTGCCAGCAGCTGCGAGCGGGTGAACACCCGGCCGGGGTTGGCAGCCAGGTAGCTGAGCAGCTCGAACTCGCGGAAGGTCAGGTCGACGGGTTCGCCGCGAAGCCGCACGACGTAGGTGTTCTCGTCGATGCTGAGGTCACCGACCCGGGACACGTTGCCGCCGGTCGCCGACTCGCGTTCGGCCAGCAGCCGGATGCGGGTCTCGAGCTCTGCCGGCCCGGCCTTGGGCAGGATGATGTCGTCGAAGCCCCAGGTGGGCTTGAGCGCGGCCAACCCACCCTCCCCGACCACGACCAGGATCGGACGCTGTACCTCGCTCGTGGCCGCGGCGCGACAGGTCTGGGAGGCACCCGCCAGGTTGGAGGTGGCGTCGACCACGATGACCTCGCAGTCCGGGGCCGCGGTCAGCGAATCGGGCTCCAGCGTGGCCGCGACGAGCGTGTGGTCAAGGAACTCGAGGGCAGGCAGGAGCTCGGTCGGACGCCCCGTCCCACCGATCAGCACCAGCAGCTGCATGGTCGTCCATCTCCTCTAGTCCTCGTTCCGACAGCGGGCAACGCTAGCAAAATCGAGCAGCGACTAGGATTCGGCGCCATGGACACCCCCGTGGTCACGGTCAAGCTCTTCGCTGCGCTGCGCGACGCGGCAGGCACCGGAGAGGTGTCGGTGGCTGCCCCGACGACGTTGCCGACGCTGCTGCAGGAGCTGTCGGAACGGTTCGGCCAGCGATTCGCCGACCGCCTTCGGGTCGCTGCGGTCATGGTCGACGGCATGCCCACCGACCCCGAGTCCGAACGTCCCGTGCCTGCCGGTGCCGAGGTTGCGTTGCTGCCACCATTCGCCGGAGGGTAGCCGTGCCTTCCGACGCGGGGGCGGCATCGGTCGCCACGGGGCTGGCGCTGGCCGTGATGGGCCTCGTGGCCGTGGAGCTGGCCGCCCGGGCCGCCGTGCGTGCCCGAACCGCCGCCCTGATCGCCGACGTCATCGACCCCAGCGACGACCTGGCCGTGACCGTGCCGATCGTGCCGCTCCTCCCGAGCCTGCTGCGCCGTCGTGTCCCGTTCGTCCTCGCCAGCTGTCAGCGGGCGGTGCTGCCCGGCGTGGAGATGGAGCAGGTACGGCTGTCGCTCGTCGGACTCGTGATCGGCACTCGCCTCGACGTCGTCGCGGGCAGCGGGTTGCTCGTCGCCCACATCCCTGCGGCGGAGGTGCTGCGGCGGGCCGGCGTCCCCGGGTCGCTGGAGATCGGCGACGGCGCGGTGACGGTCCGCTGGCCGCGCACCGGGTTCGCGGGGATGCCCCGCGTCGGCATGCGGCTTCGGCCCACGCTGGTGGGTGATCGCATCCGCCTGCTGCCTACCCCGCTGTCGATGTCGCTGCCGCCCCTCCCGGGGGGAACGACGCTGACGACAGTCGAGGCCGGCGACGCGGCCCTGGTGGTCACCGCCCGGTTGGAGTTGCCAACGTTGCTCAACGCGCGATGAGCACGTAAACATGGTTTCCACTGTCCACGGGTGGGGGTGAGTGGGTACAACAGGGCCATGTCCGGAACGGTCAGCGTCACCCGAGCCCTCGGCTCCTCCACCCGTGCAGGGATCTACGACCACCTGCGCCAGGTCGACGGCGCCCTGACCGTCCGTGACGTCGCCGACACCTTCGACCTGCACCCCAACGTCGCGCGCACCCACCTGGGTCTGCTGGCCGAGGCGGGGTTGCTGACCGTCGGGCAGCGCAAGCATCCGGGCGGTGGCCGCCCTGCACGTGTCTACCGGGCCCGTCCCGAGGTCGAGGACGACCACGCGGTGCTCGACGGCGCGGCCCAACCAGCCGGTGGCGCTGCCGCCGCGTTGATGGTTCGCCTGCTCGTCACCCTGCTGGACCGGCCCGGGGGGCCGCCGTTGGTGGCTCGGGCGCTGGAGGCGTCCCGCGACGAAGGGCGCCGGCTGGTCAGCGCGCTGCCCGGCGATCCGCCGACGTCGCGCGCCACCAGCGATGCCGCCCAGCGTGCGGTCCGTGCCATCCGCGCCTACGCCCCCGATGCCCGTGTCGACCGTGCCGGCAGCGACTGGGCAGAGGTCAGCGGCCTGTCTCCCGCGGTCGCGCTCGTCGAACGACTGGACCCCGCCCTCGCCGAAGCCCTCGAACGCGGCCTCCTCGCCGGCGCCACCGAAGGCTCCGGCGTCATGGTCGACCTGGCCGAGACCTCCGGCGGCATCCACGGCCGGGTCTGGCGCATGCGAGCCACCGGCGGCCGCGCCCCTCGCTCCACGATCTCCCCCGCCGCGACCCTCGACGCCCGTGGGCAGACCCGCGACAGCGGTGTCGTCGAGGCGATGCGTGCCATGACCGACCTGCGCGCCGGTGACATCCTCGAGGTCCTCGCCGAGGGCCCCGGATCCCCCGCCTCCTTCGCACGGTGGGCCGACCGCGCCGGTCATGCCCTGGTAGCCGTCGAACGTGCACAGGACGCGGGCGGACGACCGGCCATCCGCCTGCTGATCGAGAAGGCCTGACATGCGGACCACCGTCCTGCTGTCCGCCGGCGACTGCTGGCCGCTGCACCTGTCCGCCCTCCTCAGCCAGAAGGGCGAGGAGGTGACCGTCGTCCTGCTCGACCGCGGCGCCGACCTGGCCCGCCCGGCCCACCCCTCCAACGACCGGGTGGCCACGGCCCTGGCCGCCGGCGCGGCCGTCCTGGTCGACACCGATGCGCTCCGTCGGCGGGGCATCCCCCCGACCGCCGTGGCTGACGGCATCAAGCCGACCGACATCCCGTCGGTCGGCGACCTCCTCGTCGACGCCACCGACAAGGCGGTGTGGCTGTGATCGCCTCCGCCGCCCTCGTCCTCAACGCCGGCAGCGCCAACGAGCAGACGATCACCGCCCTCGGGCTGGTCGAACGCCTCGTCGAGCGTGGTGTCACCGTTCGTGTCTTCGCCCATGACGAAGCGGCCGTGCTGTCCGCCGGCACCCATCCCGTGGCCCGGGCCGTCGAGGGGCTGATCCGCAAGGGCGTCCTCGGCGGGCCGCTGCAGTGGATCGTGGAAACCGACGCCAGCGTGGCGCTCGGCGTCGACGGCCGACAGGCCACCGGTGTCATCGAGGGCGACCACGCCGAGCTGTGGGGCGTCGTCCGCGACGCCGACCTGGTCCTCTCCGTCGGCGTGGGGAGCTGAACGCACCGTGCCCCGTCGACTCGTCAGCCTGATCCGGCACGCACCGGGCGCCCCCCGCGGTGCCGAGCCGTCGCTGGAGGCCAACGCCTACGCCGTCACCCAGGACGTGGACCTGGTCGTGGTCCTGCTCGAGGACGCCGTCCGGCTGGCCGTTGCCGACGGCGAGACGCCGCCGCGTCGCATCGGTGACGCGCCGTTCCCGCCGGCCGCTGCGGCCCATGACCTGCGTGCCCTGCTCGAGAGCGGCATCCGCGTGGTGGCCCACCAGCCGGCGATGGCTCGTCAGGGCATCGGCCCCGAGGACCTGCTCGCGGGCATCGACGTCGTCGGCGACGACGACGTGGCGTCGGCCATCGCCGATGCCGAAGGGGTCCTCACGTGGTGACCGACACCCTGGTCCCGGCGCTGTCGGACATCGATGTCGAGGAGGCCGCCCACGAGTTGGAGGGTGCCCCCGCCATCGACATCCTGCGCTGGGCCCGCGCCTGCATCCCCCGCTTCGCCGTCACCTCCAGCTTCGGTGCGGACGCCGCCACCCTGCTGAGCCTCGTGGCCGAGGTCGACGCCGACCTGCCCGTGCTGTTCCTCGACACCGGCTTCCACTTCGCCGAGAGCCTGGCCTACCGCCACCTGCTGGCCAACCGGTTGGGGCTGCGCAACGTGATCGACGTGCGCCCTGACCTGACCGTCGCGCAGCAGGCCGACCGTTACGGCCCGGCCATGTACCTGCGTGACCCCGACGTGTGCTGCGCCCTCCGCAAGGTCGCCCCGCTCGACGAGGCGCTCGAGGGCTACGACGGCTGGGCCACCGGCGTGCGTCGCTCGCAGACCCCCGACCGCGCCTCGACCCCGGTGGTCGCCACCGCGGACAGGGACGGCCGGACGCTGCTGAAGGTTGCGCCGTTGGCCGCCTGGACCGCCGCCGACGTCGCAGGCCACCGCCGCCTGCACGACCTGCCGCCCCACCCGCTGGCCAACCGGGGGTTCGGCTCGATCGGCTGCGCCCCCTGCACCCGCCCGACCGCACCCGGTGAGGACGACCGTGCCGGCCGCTGGGCCGGCCGTGCCAAGACCGAGTGCGGCATCCACCTGGAATCCACCACGAGCGCCTGACCGCGCTTCCCCTCCCCTCGCAGTCGAGGAGACCCGAACATGTCAGAACCAACATCCTCCCAACCGCTGATGATCGACGTCCGAGGACCCCGCTTCTCCGCTGCGCTGACCTTCGTGGTCCTCGCCACGGCGTACCTGACCCAGTCCGCGGCCGTGCTGTCGGTGCAGGTCGCCGTGTTCGCCGTCGCCGCGATCGCCGGGTTGCGCTGGTCGCCGTACGGCAACGTCTTCCGGTTCGTGAAGCGTCGGTTCGACCTCGGTCCGCCGCCGGAGACCGAGCCCGAGGCGGGACCACGGTTCAGCCAGGTGATGGGGCTGATCTTCAGCGGTGCCGGGCTGGCTGCGGTCCTTGCCGGTGCCACGGCGCTCGGATGGGGCCTGGTCCTCGTCGTCGTCGCGCTGTCGGGCCTGCTGGCCGCAACCGGCATCTGCGTGGGTTGCGAGATGTACGCCGTCGGCCAGCGCCTGCGCGGAGGGACCGCCTGATGGACCGCGTCGTCGTCCTGCTGCTCGTCATCGCCGCCACCGGGGCGTTCAGCGCCTGGTGGAAGGCCCGTGACGGGCGAGTCCGGACCACGGACGCAGCGCGCCCGGCCGGTGGGGACCGCTCCGGTCAGGACCGGCCCGATCCCGTCGCCGGTTCGTCCGTGTCGCGCTGGTCGACCCTGCCGGTCGAGGCTGCCGACATCGCCGCCGCCATCGCCCCCGCCTCCCCCCTCGTGTTCGTGGAGTTCACCGCGCCGAACTGCCAGCCATGCGTCGCCACCCGTGAGGTGCTGGACCGGGTCACCGCCGGCCGCAGTGACGTCGGCATCGTGGCGCTCGACGTCGCGGAGGCACTGGACCTCGTGCGGGCCCACCGGGTGATGCGGGCCCCGACGACCCTGCTGATCACCGAGGAAGGCCACCTGCTCGGTCGCGTCAGCGGCGTGCCCCGTGAGGACGAGCTGCTGGCGTTGCTGGACTCCACGACCCCCCAGCCGGCCTAGCCCCCACCGGCCTGCGACGACCCGGGCGCCTGTCGGGTTCCTGCGACGGGCGGCCCGAAACCCGACAAGCGGGTGGTCGTGTCGGCCGGCCCCGCGGCCGCGTGTCGGGTTCCTGCGACGGGCGGCCCGAAACCCGACAAGCGGTCAGTAGACCAGCGCGGTGGCGTTGGGCCTGGTCGCGAGCTCGACGAACAAGGCCGAACCGCCCATGGCGGTGCCATCGCGGAAGGCCGCCGGCTCCAGCCCTCGCCGGGCGGCGCAGGGCGTGCAGACCGTCACCGACCCTGCGGCGTAGACGGCCTCGAGGAGCTCCTCCACCCCGGCCGCGTGCTCGACCTCGATGACCCGACCGATGTTGGGCAGGGCCAACCGGACCCCCTCCATGGCGAGGAAGAGGTGCACCTCGGCGCCGCCCGCCACGCCGGCAGCAGCAACGTTGCAGGCCAGGTTGGCGCGCTCGGGGTCATCGGCGGCGTGCGTGGCCTTGACGACCAGCAGACGGGGCGGGGCAGGGTCTGGCATGACGATTCCTCGGGACGGGTGGCGGAGGGGCAGTGTGGCTCAGCCGCGGGCCGCGGCCCTGTCAGCGACGACGACCACCCTCGGCCCGCGACGGATCAGCCCGGCGGGGATCGACGTGTCGCCGTCCATCAGCCGTTCGAGGGCCTCGTGCTTGTCGGCCCCGACGATCTGCCACACCAGCACGCCGACCCGGTTGATCGCCTCGGCGGTCAGGGTCAGCCGGACCGCACCCTGGTAGGGACCGGCCCGTGCCACGTCGACCCCGGTGACGTCCAGCACCGGGTCGCCGGGGATCAACGAGGCCGTGTGGCCGTCGGTCCCGATGCCCAGCTGCGCGACGTCGACCACCTCGGGCACGGGATAGTCGTCCCCCTCCAGCGGCATCGGGTGCCCCACGGCGCCGGTCGGGATCACGAGGGTGTCGCGGATCGCCAGCCAGTTGCGGGCGGGGTCGTCCTCGCCCACCTGTCGTTCGTCGACCTGCAGGACGTGCACGTCCGACCACGGCACCGTGCCGACGGCCGCCATCAGCGGATACATCGCCTTGGGCGTCCCCCCGCCGGACAACGCAACGGCGCGGGGCGCGGTTCGGCCGGCCGGCAACGGCTGGGCGAGCACGTCGGTGATCAGCTCGGCGGTACGGGCGGCAACGGCGGCCTCGTCGGGCAGGACTTCCAGCGTCGGGGTGTCGGCCATCAGTGCTCGTGGTCCTCCGGCAGGTGCCAGGTGCGCGGGGCGATCAGCTCCGTCGCCGCCTCCGGTCCCCACGACCCGCGGGCGTAGGGGAGCACACGTGGTGGACGCTCGAGGATCGGCTTGACCAGCTCCCAGGTGCGGCCGATGCCGTCGGCGCGGGTGAACAGCGTGCGGTCACCGAGCAGGGCGTCGTGGAGCAGTCGTTCGTAGGCGTCCAGCTGCACGCCGCCGGTCGCGCCGAAGTCCTGCTCGTAGCTGAAGCGCATCGATGCCTGCCCCAACCGCAGCCGAGGTCCGGGCCGCTTGGCGAGGAACGACACGGTCACGCCCTGATCGCCCGCCATGTCGAGGGTCAGGTGGTCGTGGGCGTCAGCGCGCAGGCCGTGTGCGGCGAACATCTGCCGGGGCGGCCGCTTGAACGCCAACGTCATGGTCTGCCGCTTCTCCGCCATCGCCTTGCCGGTGCGCAGGTAGATCGGCACGCCAGCCCAGCGCCAGTTGTCGATCTCGATGCGAGCGGCCACGAAGGTCTCGGTCGTGGAGTCCGCCGCCACGCCCTCGGACTCGGTGTAGCCCTCGTACTGGCCGAAGACGACGTCCTCGCAGCGCAGCGTGGACATCGACTCGAAGACCTTGCGCTTCTCGTCCATCAGGGGCGAGGGGTCCAGGGACACAGGGGGTTCGAGGGCGATGATGGACAGGACCTGGAACAGGTGGGTGACGACCATGTCGCGCAGCGCACCCGTGGACTCGTAGAACGACGCACGGCTGCCGATGTCGATGGACTCGGGCGAGTCGATCTGGATGTGGTCGATGTGCTGGCGGTTCCAGACGGGCTCGAACATGCCGTTGGCGAACCGCAGTGCCAGCACGTTCTGCAGCGTCTCCTTCCCGAGGAAGTGGTCGATCCGGTAGATCTGCTCCTCGGTCAGCACCGAACGAACGGTGTCGTCCAGCTCGGCGAAGGACTCGGCGTCGGTACCGAAGGGCTTCTCGAACACCACCCGTGCCCGCTGGTCCAGACCGGCTGCACCGATGCCCTCGGTGATCGGCCCGAACGCCGACGGCGGGACGGCCAGGTAGAACAGGCGGGTCGGCTCGCCACCCATCTCCTGCTCGGCCTCGGCGACCGCGTCAGCGATGCGCGAGGGGTCGTCGGCGTCGAAGCCCCCGCCGCGGTAGCGCAGGTGGCTGGCGAACTCGGTGAACGCGTCCTGGTCGTCGGCGGAGACCTCGCGGTCGAACTCCGCCAGCGCCTCGCGGGCGAACTCGCCGTACGCCTCGTCGGCCATGTCGGAACGGGACGCCCCGATCAGCACCCACTGCTCCGGCATCAGGCCAGCGCGGTGAAGGTCCCACAACGAGGGGATGAGCTTGCGGCGGGCCAGGTCGCCGTTGCCGCCGAACAGCACGATGACCGCATCCGGCGGCGTCAGGTCGCGATCACCCATCGGTCGAACCGGGTGAGGAGCCCGAAGGCTGTGCTGGTCCTGCCGCTGCGCGGCTCGGCCTCGGTCCGGGCCTCGGCCCTCGCTGGCGCTCGGTCACTCGTGTCCTCCCTCGGCCGGCTTCACGGCGTGACCGCCGAACTGGTTGCGCAGCGCCGCCAGGAGCCGCTGGCCGAACGCGTTGTCCTCGCGGCTGGCGAACCGGTTGAAGAGGGCCGCGGCGATGGTGGGGGTGGGGACGGCCAGGTCGACGGCGGTCTGCACCGTCCAGCGGCCCTCACCGGAGTCCGGCACCCACGCGTCCAGCTCCTCCAGCCCCGGGTCGGCGTCCAGCGCACGGGCGGTGAGGTCCAGCAGCCACGAACGCACCACCGACCCGTGGCGCCACACCTCCGCGACCTGGTGCAGGTCGATGCCGAAGTCGCCCGCGGCCATCAGCTCGAACCCCTCGGCGTAGGCCTGCAT
The DNA here is from genome assembly GCF_003344865.1 of Euzebya pacifica. Taxonomy (GTDB): domain Bacteria; phylum Actinomycetota; class Nitriliruptoria; order Euzebyales; family Euzebyaceae; genus Euzebya; species Euzebya pacifica. The sequence goes on along the minus strand of NZ_CP031165.1, from coordinate 5,457,449 downwards.
CATCGCGTACTCGACGCCGTTGTGGATCATCTTGACGTAGTGCCCGGCGCCGACCGGGCCGACGTGCGCCCAGCCGTCGGGTGGCGCCAGCGTCTCGAGCGCCGGGGACAGCCGCTCGATGGCCTCGTTGGTCCCACCGACCATCAGGCAGTACCCCTCCTCCAGCCCCCAGATGCCGCCGGAGGTGCCGGCGTCCACCATCAGCACGCCGTCCTCGGCCAGCGACGCGGCCAGCGCCACGGAGTCGCTGAAGCGCGAGTTGCCCCCGTCGACGATCACGTCGCCGGCATCCATCAGCCCACCGAGGGTCCGCACGGTTCGTTCGGTGATCTCCCCCGAGGGGACCATCACCCACACGATCCGCGGTGCGGGCATCGCTGCCACCAGCGCCTCGAGGGAGTCCACCCCCGTTGCGCCCGCCTCCGCCGCTGATGCCACCGCCTCGGCGCTGACGTCGTGGGCGACCACGTCGTGGCCCCCGCGCAACAGGCGGACGGTCATGTTGCCGCCCATCTTTCCCAGTCCGACCATCCCGATCTGCATGCCGCGATCCTCGCGCAAGTCGACCCCCGGCGCACGGGATCAACGGGGAGAACGGTCGGGACCCATGGCCCCGAGCCGGCGGGGACCTTGGTCCCTCGGGAGGCGTGCCACTCGGCCTTGGGGCGCACCCGGCCGAACGACGATTGTGAGGGACATCACAAGCCGCCCCCGAAAGATCGATGACTTGGAGGTCATCATGCTCACCACACGATTCCGCACCCTTGGGTTCGTCCTTGCCGCCTTCGGCATGGTCTTCCTGATCGGCGGCGGCTACGCCTGGACACAGGTGTCCGCCGGCTACGACAGCCTGGAAGCGTTCAGCGAAGCGCAGAACGTCACGCTGTCCTACAACGAGGACGGACAGCTGATCGACCGCGGCGAGACCGCAGGCGCCGAGGCGATCATGACCCTCCTGACCGAGGACTGGGGCTACCCGGTCGTCGAGGCCGACTTCGACCCGGCCGACCCCCTGGTCAACACCGCCAGCGAGTACATGTACCAGATGGCGACGGTCGGCTACCACGTGCTGCACGGCACCCAGACGGTCGTCCTGGACGAGCCCGTCGAGTTCAACGGCGAGACCTTCGACGCCGGCACCTACGAGTTCGATGTCGACGGTCGCTACTGGACCGGTTTCGACCGCACCCACCCCATCGAGGGCCCGGCGCGCGAGATGGCCTGGTCCGGCACCGTGCACGGACTGTTCGGTGAGCTGGGCGTCGGCACCGTCACCGCCTCCACCCTGCAGCTGGGCACCGGCATCGCCGCCCTGGTCGCCGGTATCGGCGCAACCCTCGTGGTCCTCGGACTGGGCCTCGCCTGGGCCGCCGGTGGCCGCCTCCGCGAGGACGAGGCCGCAGCCGTCCCCGGTGTGACGATCCCCGAGCGCGAGCTCATCAAGGGCTGACCGTCGGACCACACGGGCCGGGTCCACACAGGATCCGGCCCACACAGAACAGCACCGCCCGGGAGCTATCCCGGGCGGTGCCAATTTTCACTTGTGCATCCAACACTCAGCGGTCTCTGCCGGTGCACCGCAGTGCGCCTCGGCGGGTGTGACCACGTCCCGCAAACCACGTAGCGGGTGATGAGCGTGGATTCGCATCGGCGTCCGTGTGATCGGTTCCGGATGCAAGAAGAACCGAGGACGCCTAGCGGCGCATCACCTCGACGGTCACGCAATGATCACTGGTCATTGTGGTTGGACCACCTCCTTTCAGTCGTGCCGGTGATTCTAGCCACGAGCGCAAGGGAGGGAAGGGGAAACCCGAAGGGATCCGGCCACCTGCGCGACCGTGGCTACCGTGGTGCCATGACCCAGCCCACCGACCTGCTGATCGACACCCCGGCCATCCACCGCAGGACCGACGGTGTGATCCGTGTCGCCGGCCCCGACCGCATCGCCTACCTGCACTCCCTGCTCAGCCAGGACGTGGAGGGCACGAAGCCCGGGGACGTGGCGGACTTCCTCTACCTCGACGCCAAGGGCGAACACCTCGCCGCCGGCACGATGGTCGTGCACGCCGAGCACGTCCTGCTGCTGGTCCCGGCCGAGATCGCCGCAGCGGTCGCCGAACGGCTGGACCGCTTCCGGTTCATGATGCAAGTGGAGGTCAGCGACCTCACCGGCGAGTGGTCGCTGGCCAGTCTCCGGGGGCCGGGCGAGGTCGACGCCCCGGGCGCCCGCAGCCAGCCGGGAACCGCCGCACCACACGGCGACGGGCTCGTCATCCGGGACCGCGACGGTGGGGTGGACCTGCTGGGCCCGACGTCCTGGGTCACGGACCGGGTCGAGGAGCTGGTGGAGGATCGGGACCTGCCGCTGGCGTCAGCCGAGGACTGGGAGCGCCACCGCATCGCCACCGGTCGTCCGGGCTGGGGCAGCGAGATCGCGACCGGCCGACGGACCCAGGAGCTGGGCCTGCTGCCCACCCATGTGCACCTGCGCAAGGGGTGCTATCCGGGTCAGGAGTCGATCGCCAAGATCTTCAACCTCGGGCGTCCCCGCCGGGCCCTGGCGGTCATCGAGGCCGACCACGTCCTCGCAGCCGGCGACACCCTCGGGGAGGGACGTCGGCCGGGGGAGGTCACCAGCGCGGCAGCGACCGGGGACGGGCGCACCGTCGCCCTGGCCCTGCTGCCCCTGGTCGACGGCGAGCTGCCCGAGACCGTCGACACCCCCGACGGCGTCGTGCGCGTCCGCACCCGCGTCGGTGCCGGCATGCCCCTCCGCGGCGCCTGACTCATCGCACCGTCAACAACGTGCCGGGGTACTACAGCTAGGTGCCCTTGCGGTCGGCCTTGACCTCGTACATCGCCTCGTCGGCACGGTGGAGCAGCCCGGACACCGAGTCGCCCGGGCCGGCCTCGGCCACGCCGATGGAGGCGCCGACCGACAGCTGCTTGCCGGCCCACGGGATGGGTTCGGCGATCAGGTCGACCAGGCGTTCGGCGAAGGCACGGGCGTCGACGTTGGGGCGGATCACCAGCACGAACTCGTCACCGCCGTACCGGGCGACGAGGTCCTCGGTGCGCACGCTGTTGCGCAGGCGGTCGGCGATGGTCGCCAGCACCTGATCGCCAGCGGCGTGGCCATGGACGTCGTTGACCTCCTTGAAGCCGTCGAGGTCCACCATGAGCACGTTGGGAAAGCTCTGTCCCGACAGGTGGTACTGCAGCACCTCAAGCAGCTGGAAGCGGTTGGCCAGCCCGGTCACGGGGTCGTGGCTGGCCTGGTAGGCCAGCGACCGGCGCTGTTCGTTGAGGCTGCGCATCGCCCGGGTGCGTGCGGTGATGTCGGTGACCACCAGCAGCAGGGCGCCGGGCGGACCGTTCTCGTGGCTGACGGGCAGGCAGTCGACCTGCCAGTGCACCTCGCCCTCGGGTGCGGTGGAGGGCACACCGGTGACGACGTGGCCGAGCTCCGCGCGACCGGTCCCCACGACGGCGCGGCACCGCTGCTCGATCTGTCCACCGAGGTGGCCCAGCAGCTGCACGGGCGTGGAACCCGTCGCCGTGCGCGGGTCGACGCCGTAGAGCTTGCCGAGCGCCTGGTTGACCATCACGTGGCGCAGCTCGAGGTTCAGCACCCCGGTCGGGGTCGGCGAGCTCGTCAGCACGATGTCGGCGACCCCGCTGATCAGCCACGGGGGAAGGTCACTGCTGGGGGTCATCGGTTGCCCTCCCACCCGGCGACGACCGGGCCGGCCACGATCTCGTCGACGCTGATCGCCGGGGAGAACAGGAAGCCCTGCATGCGGTCCACCCCCATCTCCAGGATCATGTCGGCCTGCTGGTCGGTCTCCACGCCCTCCGCCACCACCACGAGCCCGAGCAGGCGACACACGTCGACGGTCGCCCTGACGATTCCCACGGACCGTTCGTCGCCGGGCAGGCCCGCCACGAACGACCGGTCCAGCTTGACCACCGAGACCGGAAGGTCGTGCAGCCGGCCCAGCGAGGAGTACCCCATGCCGAAGTCGTCGAGGGCCACGCCGAACCCGAGCTTGCGAAGCTCCCGGAGGGTCACCAGGGCCCAGGAGTAGTCGTCGATGACGGCGGACTCGGTGATCTCCAGGGTCACGTCGGAGGGGCTCAAGCCGACGTCCTCCAGCCGCGCAGTCAGCTCCGAGGTCAGCAGCGGATCACGCAGGTTGACCGGCGACACGTTGATGGACAGTCCGGCCTCGACTCCCCCGTCTCGCCACCGGCGGCAGTCCAGCAACGACTGGGCGAGCATCACGGTGAAGAGCGGCGCCACGAGTCCTGTGCGTTCGGCGAGGGGGATGAAGGTGTCGGGGGTGATCGCGCCCAGCTTCGGGTCGTCCCAGCGGGCCAGCGCCTCTGCGGAGATCAGGACCCCGTCGCCGTCGACGATCGGCTGGAACAGCGGCCGGAAGCCCCGTTCATCGGGCTTCTCGAGGGCCTCCGACAGGCTGCTCACGATGTCCAGCCGGCGGCGGACCACGGCGGGGTCCTCGCGCTGGTGCACGACGAGGCCCTCGTTGGTGTCCTGGGCAGTGGCGGCGGCGATCGTCGCCCGTGTGGTCAGCACCTCGGCCCCGCCTTCGCCCTGGGCGATGCCGACGAAGGCGCGCAGCCGCAGGGACACCCCACCGATCACCATGGGTTCGGCGATGTGCTCGCGGATCCTCCTCGCGAGGTGATGTGCCGGCAGGAAGGGGCGGGCCCGCATCGCCACGGCGAACCGTTCGCCACCCAGTGAGCCGGCGGGCCAGTCCTGCGCGACCTCGGCCACGCGCACCCCGACGGCGGCAAGCACCTCCTCGGCCGGCGTGTCGCCCAGCACCGTCTGCACGTCGCGGAACCCGTCGAGCAACACGACGAGGACGGCGGGGTTGCCCTCCCCCTCGCTGAGCATGACCTCGGCGGCGGCGACGAACTCGGGTCGTCCGGGCAATTCCTCGGGGACCTCGACGGTCGGTTCCTCGGGTTCGGGGGGCTTCGCCCCAGCACCCCGCACGAGCACCGCGACGGCCAGCAATCCCGTCGCCACCGCGGCCAGGGCGGCCGGGGCCCGTTGCTGGACGACAACGCCCAGCACGGCCAGGCACACCACCAGCACGCCCAACGCCACCGACCGGCCTCGCGCAGCCCACACCAGCGGACGATCCCCCTCGGGACCGTCCGCGCCCACCACGGACATCACCATCACGGCTCCTACGGTATGCCAGCAGGTGGTGCCGGGTCAGGCACGTTGGGTGAACAGCAGGCTCGGATCCCGACCAGCGGATGCAGATGACCTCACAACAGCTGCGAGATCGCCTTCAGTGCGCGTTCGGCGTGCGCCTTGGCCTGGGCACGTTTCCACACCTTCACGACGGTGCCCTCGGCATCGATCAGGACCGAGGAACGGATGGGCCCGATGGAGGTCCTGCCGTACAGCGTCTTCTCGCCCCAGGCCCCGTAGGCCTCCATCACCTCGTGGTCCGGATCGGCCAGGAGCGTGTGCGGCAGGTCGTGGTTGTCGCAGAAGGACCGGTGGCTGTCGACGGTGTCCGGTGACACCCCGAGCACCGCCACGCCCGCATCGGTGAAGTCCGACCAGCTGTCGCGGATGTGCTGTGCCTGGATCGTGCAGCCGGGGGTCTCGTCCCGTGGATAGAAGTACAGCAGCACCGGCTGGCCCCGCAGCGACGACAGCGAGACGGGGTTGCCGTCCTGGTCGGGAAGCTCGAAGTCGGGTGCGGTATCGCCTGCGGCGACGTTCACGTCGTCACGTCCTTGATCTGGTCGAGGGTTCGGGGCGGTCAGTCTGCGGGATCGTCGGCCAGATCCGCGAACAGCGCAGCCGAGGAGGTCACCGCCGGCTCGGAGGTCGGCTCGGCTGTCGGCGGCGGGCGAGGGGGCGGCGGGATCGGCGGTGGGGGCGGCACCGGCACCACGACCAGGCCGGGGCTGGGTTCGGCAGGCCGTACCGCGGGCGCAGGGCGATCGCTGACCCCCACCAGATCAGCCCTGAGGTCGTCGAAGGTCGGCGCGGGGGGACGCAGGACGTGCACGACGCCGGCGGCGTGCAGGCCGTGCACGACGCGGGCCGTGGTGACGGGGTCCTCGCCTGCCCGGCGGGCGATCTCGGCGATGGAGTTCCGTCCGTCGATGTGGGTCAACATCGCCCACTCGCGGGCCCGCAACGACAGCCGCACGTCGGCGTCGTCGGAGCCGAAGTCCACCACGGCGTCCATGCCGCCGAGTCGCCACGCGATGACCTCGGGGGCGTCGAGCCGCCTGGACGCCTCCATGAGCGCGTCCTGCATGCCCGAGCCCAGCGGGACGTCCCACTTCACGGCCGCGTCGGGGACGAACCGCCAGGCCCCGTGCCGGCGACCGACGGCCAGCGCGAGGGTCTCGAGGATCTGCTCCCGCACGGCGTCGCGCAGGGTCTCGCGGTCCACCAGTCCCATGGCCACGAGGACGTCCCCGATCCGGACGCCCCCCGGTTCGCGGCGCTGCTGGTCCAGCGCACGGTCGAGGCTGCCCTGCGGCAACCCCGAGTCGGCCACGAGGATCTCGCCGAGCCGTCGACGACCCTCCTGCGCAACGGCGGTGTGGATCCGTCCATCACGGAACCAGATGCGGACCTCGTGCTCGCCGGATGCCTCGTCGGGCAGGAGGTGGAGACAGCCGGTCCGTGACTCCGTGGCAAGACGCCGGCACACTACCGACGTCGGTTCGTTCTGCAGTCGACCGGACTCCACGACGGGAGCGTAGCAACTGGGCCCCTTCCTCCAGCGACATGCATGGCCAGCCGCGGTCCTTGCCGCCGGCCTCGTCGTGCTGCTCGCGCAGCCGTCGGCGGCGGTGCAGGGGACGGGCAGCGCGTCGGTGGCGGAGGACACCGGCGTCATCGAGGCGACCCGTGACCTCGAGGACGCCCAGCGCACCTACGACGACACCCTCGACCGACTCGACGAGCTCGCCTCGGGCTACGAGGAGGCGCTGGCCCACGCCGAACGCCTCGAGGGCGAGCTGTCGGGTGCGGAGACACAGGTGGAGGAGGCCGAGGCCGCCGTCCGGACTGCTCAGGCCCGCAGGGCAGACCAGATCCGCCAGGCCTACAAGCAGCCGGGCGTGGACCTCCTGCGCACCTCGGGGGCGTTCCTGCTGGCCTCCGACGTCGGCTCGGCACTCCACGCGTCGGCGGTCATGACCACCGTCGCGGCAGAGACCGCAGCGCAGGCCGTCAGCCTGCACGCCGCTGCCGAACGGGTCGTCGACAACGTCTCCAGCCAGCAGGGCATCCAGGCGGGGACGGCGTCGGCCATGCAGGACCTGCGCAACCTGACCGTCGTCTTCGACGATGCGCTGGAGGAGGCTGCAGCGGCCGTCTCCTCGGCAGAGGAGGCGCTGGCCGAGGCAGAAGAGGACGCCGAACAGCAGCAGCTCGTGTCCACCGGCTACCAGGCCTCCTTCGGGTACGTCCCGCCCGGCATCCTGCGCGAGGTGACCCTGCCCGGGGGCACCCAGGTCATGACGTGTCCGCTGGGCCAGCCCAACGGCTTCATCGACTCGTGGGGGTTCCCGCGCTCGGGTGGCCGTCGCCATCAGGGGGCCGACATGTTCGCCGCCTACGGCATGCCCCAGTTCGCCGTCGCCGACGGCTACATCCGCAGGGTGTTCCACAACTCGCTCGGTGGCCTGTCCATCGACCTCGTCGACAACCTCGGCAACCGCTACTACTACGCACACCTGTCGGCGGCCTACGTCACGGACTACCAGACCGTGACCGTCGGCCAGCTGATCGGCGCCACCGGTCAGAGCGGCAACGCCGCCGGCACGCCGCCACACCTCCACTGGCAGTTCCATCCCGGTGACGGTGGGCCGATCAACCCCTTCCCCCTGGCGGCTGCGCTCTGTCGTTGACCAGCCAGCCCGCCGTTGCCTCGCATCGGTCTACACTCCGGAGCACACGATGACTGACGCAGCCCCCTATCGACGGCGCATCGACCGGATCACCGACGAGGACTTCCTCGACGGCCTGGCCGACCTCGTGCCTGCGGACATCCGCACGATGCGTGACGACTGTCGCGAGGAGGAAGCGCGCCTGTCCTACGCTCGACGGCTGCTGCACGGCCAGCTCGACATCGCACGGGCCGAACTCCAGCGTCGCGAGGGCACCGACGCGGACTCGCTCGTCTCGACGCTGACGACGATCCTGACCGACGAGGCCGCCGGCGGGCCGCGATCGGTCAGCAACAGCGAGGTCTACGTGCCGACCGGCAAGCAGGGTCGTCGACGTGGCGACCGCGTGCTGGAGGAGATGCCGCTCGGACGGTTGCCGGACCTGACCGACCCCGAGCTGGTCGCTGCGGTGCAGCGGCTGAAGGAGGAGGAGCAGGCCATCTCCGCCCTGCGTCGCAAGGTCATGGACAACCTCGACCGGCTGCAGCAGGAGCTCATCGCGCGGTATCGCGACGGGGCCGCATCCATCAACGACGTCGTCCGGACCGTGGAAGGCTGATCGGCAGATCGGTCCACCGGCCGGTCCGCGGGACCGTGCCGTACCGCCGCCAGCGCATAGGCTGCCGGCCGTCATGCCCTCTTCCACCTCCCTGCTGGTCACCGTCACCCGTGACGGGGTCATCGAGTCCGGCCACCTCGGCGACGTCGTCGTGGCCACACCCGACGGCACCGTGACGACGTTCGCGGGTGACGCGACGCGGCCCGTCTACCCGCGGTCGGCCCTCAAGCCGTTCCAGACCACCGCGGTCCTGTCCACGCTCCAGGACCTGGGACTGCACCCGCAGGAGGAGCACCTGGCGATCATCAGCGCCAGCCACGACGGGGGCGACGACCAGCAGGTCGAGGCAGCCTCGGTCCTGGCCGAGGCAGGGCTCGACGAGTCCGCGCTGCGCTGTCCAGCGGACTGGCCGATCAACGTGGCGGTCCGGACCGAGCTCGATGCGCCGACCACGCTGTCGCACAACTGCTCCGGCAAGCACGCAGGGATGCTGTGGGCCCACGTCGCCGCCGGCCACGACCCGGCCACCTACCTCGAGACCGACACCGTCCTGCAGCAGCGGATCGCCCGGGCGCTGGCCGAGATCCTCGACGGGGCACCGCAGGGACCGGGCATCGACGGCTGCGGTGCGCCCGCATGGCTGACCACCACCGGCGGCCTGGCGACCGGGTTCGCCCGGCTCGCGGCCGGCCCGACCTCAGTGCTTGCTGCAGTTCGCGATGCCATGGTTGCCCACCCCGAGCTGGTCGGCGGGCCATCGTTGCCCGACACCAAGCTGATGCTGGCCGATGCCCGCGTCGTCGCCAAGCGAGGGGCCGAGGGGGTCATGGGGTGCGGCTTCGTGCACGATCGGCTCGGGCCGGTCGGCATCGCCGTCAAGATCCAGGACGGTTCCGACCGTGCCGCAGGTCCGGTGATCGCCGCGGTGGTCGAGGCGCTGGGCGGGATTCCCGCGCCGGACGTTCGTCGCGTTCCGGTGCTCGGTGGGGGCGTTCCCCACGGCGAGATCAGCGCCGTCCCCGAGCTGTCCACCCGTGTCACCGAGGCCTTCGGGCTGTCCTGAGCCCCCGCCGGGACGCCGTCCGGCTCGCCCGTGGGAACCGCACGAAAAATGTTGGTGCTAACTCTTGCACGCAGTGCTTGCAACTGTTAACGTAATGGACAACGGGGGCAAGCAAGGGTCCTCGAGGAGTCAGGTCATCAAGAGCCGAGGGTGAGGTGAATGCCGTGAAGGATCCGAAGGACGCCATCGACGCCGCGGGCGACACCGTGAGGGACGTTGCCGATGCGGCCGATCGTCGTGTCCGGGATCTCGGCGGGTTCATCCGGGAGCAGCGCGAAGCCGCGCAGCTGTCGGTTCGCCACCTCGCCAAGCGTGCCGGGGTCAGCAACCCCTACCTCTCCCAGATCGAACGCGGCCTGCGCAAGCCGTCCGCGGAGATCCTGCAGTCCATCGCGTCCGCCCTGCGGATCAGCGCCGAGACCCTCTACGTCAAGGCGGGGATCCTCGAGGAGCGGCAGACGGACCTGGCAAGCGCCATCGTCAGCGATCAGACCCTGACGGAGAAGCAGCGCCGGGCGCTGCTGGAGATCTACAGGTCGTTCACCGCCGGCCACGACGACGCCGACACGGGCCGTCCCACCGACAGCGATGCACCTGGCGAGGCCGAGGAGCAGGCCTCGTAGGTCGTTCGCGTGACGACCGGGCACCAGATCGAGGGTGCCCAGCAAGTGTGGTCAGGGGAGGCCGGCGTCGAACCGTGCTCCGCCCTCCAGCGGTCCGCCGGTCCCCCTGACCCTTTCCACCCATGCACACACCTGCCCGATGACGGGCACTTCCCGAGAAGGACGCACGACCATGGCCACCACCGCCAAGAAGACCACCGCCAAGAAGACGACCGCCAAGAAGACCACCACCAAGGCCACCACCGCCCGCAAGGCGCCGGCCAAGAAGGCCGCGACCACCAAGACGGCCGCCACGAAGACCACCACGTCGACCACGAGCGCGCAGGACGGCTTCCGCCTGTCCCTCGCCGGTGTCGACCTGGCTGCCGAGGACGTCAAGGGCTTCGTCACCGACTACGCCTACGCCACCGTGGGGGCCAGCGACCGCGTTGTCGAGGTTGCCCGTGAGCTGCCGGAGCGCCTCGAGAAGCTCGGCAAGACCCGCACGGAGCAGGCCGAGTCCTTCGTCGCCGAGACCCGCGGCAAGGTCGAGACCTTCGTCAAGGAGGCCCCGGCGAAGCTGCAGGCCGAGCTGAACGAGGGCGTCGAGAGCGCTCGCAAGGAGTTCGGTACCTACGCCACCCGTGGCCGCAAGGTCGTCGACACCCTGTCGAAGAACGAGACCACCAAGAAGGCGCTGGACCGCACGGAGACGGCCCGCACCCAGGTCGCCCAGGCCGTGACCAGCCTCCGCAAGGTCGTCGAGCAGGGCCAGGACCGTGTCGAGCAGGCTGCCGAGCGCGTGGGCCTGCGCCGCACCGCCGAGTAGCCCAACGCACCGACGGCCGGGCCTGCACCGCCTCGGCCGCCCGCGTGCGCACTCCCGCCGCGGCGTGGAGCACCGCCGCCCGCTCCCGCCACACACGACCCCCGCACCCCGTCCGGTGCGGGGGTCGCTGCCGTTCCGGGACGGGTTGGTGGAGTCTCGCGCGGGGAAGGCTGCCCGCGATGGGAAGATGCTTGCCGCCCCGTGACGTTTATCCTTTGCCCCGGCCGCGGTCTCGTGGCGCGCAACGATGTCGACACGGAGAGTGACTCGGGAATCCATGACTGACGACCATGCGCTTCGTCGGGTTGGCCTCGTGGCCGTCCACACGTCCCCGTTGGCGCAGGCAGGGACCGGCGACGCCGGCGGCCTGAACGTCTACGTCGACAACGTGGCGCACGGACTCGCACGTCGCGGGGTCGAGGTGGACGTCTTCACCCGACGCCCCGCCGGTGATGTGCCCTCCACGGTCGAGGTCGAGCCGCGGCTGCGCGTGCACCACATCGAGGCCGGCCCGCCGGAGGCCGACAAGTCCGAGCTCGCGTCCCATCTCTGCGCGTTCTACCTGGGCATGGCGGACCACCCGGCCGCCCGCGCGTCGCAGATCCTCCACGCGCACTACTGGATGAGCGGCTGGGTCGGACTGCGTGCCCAGAGCCGCCTCGGCATCCCGCTGGTGCAGACCTTCCACACGTTGGCCAGGCAGAAGAACGCGACCCTGGCGCCGGGTGACAACCCCGAACCCGCGCTGCGCCTCGCCGCCGAACAGCGCATCGCGGTGCACGCCGACGCCATCGTCGCCCCCACACCCGACGAGGCGGCCTTCCTGCGTCGCGAGATGGGTGCCTCCCGGGTGCACGTCGTCGAACCCGGTGTCGACCTGTCGACCTTCAACACCGCGGCCGGTCGATCGTGGACCGCCGACCTGCTCGGTGGCGGCCGCGACGCCCGTGTCGTGTTGTTCGTCGGTCGCCTCCAGCCGCTCAAGGGGCCCGACACCGCCGTGCGGACCATCGCGGCGCTCGCGGCGACGATGCCGGCCGACGCGCCGCCGGTGCGGTTGGTCGTGGTCGGCGGACCCAGCGGCAACGGCGCCGGCGTGGTCGACCCGCCGGCCCTGCAGGCCCTTGCCGAGCAGCTCGGGGTGGCCGACCGTGTGGCCTTCCTGTCGCCGCGGAGCCACGAGCAGCTCGCGGCGCTGTACCGCGCCGCCGACGTCGTGCTGATGCCCAGCCACTCCGAGAGCTTCGGGCTCGTCGCACTCGAGGCGCAGGCCTGCGGGACCCCGGTGGTCGCCACCGACGTCGGTGGCCTGCGACACGTCCTCGGGCCGCTCGAGGGTGACCCCGGTGGGGGAACGCTGGTCGCCGAGCACGACCCGAACGCGTTCGCCAAGGCCCTCCTGCCCTACCTGCTGGACCCAGCGGTGCGGGCCGAGGCAGCGGAACACGCCATCCGTCGCGCCGACCGCTTCTCGTGGGACGCCACCGTCGAACGGACCCTGGGGGTCTACGAGCAGGCGCTCGGGCTCCGCGACGCCGTTGTGCAGCGAGGCGCCTGATGACGCGCGAGGTCGAGCTCCGCGAGCAGGCGGTCGAGGCGATCGAGAAGTGGATCGCCGAGCAGGACGAGCTGGAGGTCGAACGGCTCGACGACCACAGCTGGGTGGTCGCCCTCGCCGGGGAGAAGAAGCGGACCATCGGGCTGTTCCTGAGCGTCGGCGACCGCACGCTGGTCGCACAGGCCCACTTCATGCGTGCCCCGGACGAGAACGTCGCGGCCCTCTACGAGCTGCTGCTCAAGCGCCACCAGCGCAGCTACACCCTGCGGTTCTCCGTGGAGGAGTCCGGCGACATCCTGCTGGTCGGGGTCGTGCCCCTGCGCGCGATCACCATCGAGGAGGTCGACACCCTTGCCGGCGCGGTCCTGACCGTGGCCGACGAGACGTTCAACGCCGCCCTCCGGTTGGGATTCGAGGGCTACATCGAACGCGAGCAGCGCTGGCGGGAACGCACCGGGCAGGGACGCAACCCCATCTCCTGAGTCGGGCCGTAGGCTGGTGTGCTGCGGGCACGGACCAGCCGCGCCAGTCGAAGGGACCAGTGGACGTGAACGGCAACATCGGCATCCTCGGCGCCGGCCGCATGGGCGAGGCGTTGCTCTCGGGACTGCTGCGCAGCGGTGCGGCGAGCCCGGACCGGATCCGTGCGACGGTGCGTCGCCCCGAACGTGCGGCCGAGCTGACCGCCCAGTACGACGTCGAGGTCTCCACGGACTCCGCCGCGGTGGCTGAATGGGCCGACCAGGTCGTCATCGCGGTGAAGCCCCAGACGCTCGGCCAGCTGCTGGACCAGATCGTCGGCCACATCCGGCCGGGCGAGCCGGTCATCTCCGTCGTGGCCGGCATCACCTGCGCGCGGTTCGAGCAGGCCCTCGGCGACATCCCCGTGGTCCGGGTCATGTCCAACGTGCCCGTGCTGGTGGACGAGGCGATGAGCGCGATCTCGCCCGGGGCGTTCGCGACCGAGGCGGACCTCGTCACGGCCGAGAAGCTGCTGACCAACGTCGGTCGCGTCGTCCGCCTCGGCGAGCAGCACATGGACGCCGTCACCGCCCTGGCCGGGTCCGGCCCCGCCTACTTCTTCCTGCTGGCGGAGGCCATGATCGATGCTGGCCTGCTGCTCGGCCTGTCGCGGGACGTGTCCACCGAGCTCATCGTGCAGACGATGGTCGGCAGCGCGCTCATGCTGCGCGACACCGGTCGCCACCCCGTCGAGCTGCGGGAATCCGTCACCTCTCCCGGGGGGACGACCATCGCAGCCGTGCGGGTGCTCGAGGAACAGCGGGTCCGCGCGGCCTTCCTCAACGCCATCGAAGCGGCTCGGGACCGGGCTGTCGAGCTCGGCGCGGACTGACCACGCCGTTGTGACCAGTCAAGCGAACTGCACCGAGGATGGCGGTGTTACCTGATTGTTCGCGTTATCACTCGGTGCGGCTGTGGCGGATGGGGGTACCTTCGTGACCAGATGTACCACCCGATCGAGGGAGGCCAGATGACAACAGACACCTTGAGCCACGATGAGCTGCTCGCGGAGTTCGAGCAGCCGTGGCGCGGCGGGTCCCCCGTCTTCGCCTGCTGCCGGCGTTCCGTCGGCGTGGCGCTCGACGCGGTCGACCTCGCTGCGCTCGGCAGCGAGGACGTCACGACCCGCGTCAACGCCCTGCGCGACGCCGTCGAGATGGAGCTCCCCGGCCACCTCGACGCCCACCGCTGCTGCGTCGGCCACCTGGCCGACCTCGCGTTCGACCTCCCCGACACGGTGGCGGCCACGGCCTGATCCGAGTCGAGCAACTGACCACGGCGCCCCGACGGGGCGCCGTTCGTCGTTCCCGGGATCGATCCGCCCGGGACGGGGCGGTCGTAGGCTGTCCCTCCAAGTGCTGATCCGTCGAGCCGTTGCGTCCGCCGCCCTCCTCTCCCTTTTGCTGATCGGGGTGCTGGGCGGGACCGGTGACGGGGTCGACGGACCCCGACGCCACGGCACGGCCCTCGCGGGGATCCCCCAACCCGGGGGTGACGCCGACGAGCCCGTCATGCGGTCCGGCATGGTGGTCGGCGGCTACGCAGCGGCCCTCCGACAGGCCGCCGAGGTGCCCGTGGCGCCGCTGACGGTGTCGCACGGCTGGGTCGAACGGGGGCCGTTCGCGACGGGTGGGCGCATCACCGACCTCGCCCGTGACGACGACGTCCTGTACGTGGCAACGGCGTCCGGCGGGCTGTGGCGGTCCGACGACGACGGCCGCACCCTCCAGCCGGTCTGGCCCCGTGACCTCGTCCAGCCCATCGGGGCCGTCGTGGTCACCGCCGGTGGGGTGCTGCTGGCCGGCACCGGCGAGGCGAACGCGGGCGGAGGATCGACGACCTTCCCCGGTACGGGGCTGTACCGCTCGACCGACGGTGGCGAGACGTGGACGGCCTCCGGGCTGTCGGCCTCCGCGACCATCGCGCGCCTGGTGGCCCACCCGACCGACCCCGACGTGGTCTGGGTCGCCGCGGGAGGTGACCTGTTCGGGCCCGGCGGCGAGCGTGGCATCTACCGATCCGACGACGCCGGCCTGCGCTGGACCCGGGTGCTGGACGGGACCACCCCGACGACCGGTGGGGCAGACCTCGCCGTCGACCCGGCCGATCCGGACCACCTGCTCGCCAGCATGTGGGACCGTCAGCGGATGCCCGACCTGCGACGCTACGGCGGCCCCGGGTCGGGGCTGTACGAATCCTTCGACGGTGGCCGGTCGTGGACCCCGATCACCGATGGGATCCCCGGCTTCACCGACGACGCCGGGCGCATCGCGGTGGCCTTCTCGCCTGCCGACCCCGCAGTCGCCTATGCCGTCGTGACCCGCGGCGACGGACGCTCGGGGGGCTTCCACCGCTCCGAGGACGGCGGGTCGACGTGGACGATGGTCACCAACAGCGCCCGGTACGCCGGCAGCCAGTTCATCTTCGGGTGGTGGTTCTCCAAGGTCTTCCCCGCCCCCGAGGACCCCGACCGCGTCCTCGTGCCCGGCCTGACCCTGCTGGAGTCCACCGACGGCGGCGCCACGTTCGCCGCCGACGGGAGGGTGCACGCCGACCACCATGCGCTGCTGTGGGACCGCGAGGACCCCTCCCGGGCCTGGCTCGGCAGCGACGGGGGCCTGTACCACTCCACCGACGGAGGCCGCTCGTTCAGCTGGACCCTCGCCCAGCAGCAACCGTTCACCCAGCCCTACACCGTGGCCGTCCCCCCGACCGACCAGGCGCGGGTGGTGGCGGGGTTCCAGGACATCGGCTGCATGCTCGTGGACGGCGACGAGCCATGGACGGCGGTGGGTGGCTGCGGGGACGGCGTGACCGTGTCGCCGCACCCGACGGACGCCGACGACGTGATCGTCTGCGGACAGTACGGACGCTGCCGGCGGACCACGGCCTTCGGGGGTGGCACCACCAACCTGCCCACGCCGCCGGTCGACCGGGCGGCGTGGAGCGCACCGCTCGTTCGCCTGGACGCCGATGCCGACCACCTGCTGTTCGGCGGCAACACGTTGCACCGCACGGTCGACGGGGGCAGGACGTGGACGCCGATCTCGCCCGACCTGACCCGTGGGTCCTCGCCCGACATCGACTACCCCTACGGGACGATCACGGAGATCCTGCCGCTGGACGCCGACGGCACCGGCATCGTGGTCGGCACCGACGACGGCCTCGTGCAGCGCACCGACGACGGCGGCGAGACGTGGCGGACGCTGCTGGACGGCGACCGCTGGGTGACCGGCCTGGCCACCGACGGCCGCGTCCTGCTGGTCGGTACGTCCGGCTACTTCGACGGTGAGGACAGTCCCCACGTCCGGGCGTCGACCGACGGGGGCGACACGTGGGTCGACGTCGCCGACGGCCTGCCCGATGCCCCCGTCAACGACGTGGTGGTTGCCGGGAACGCGGTCGTGGTGGCCACCGATGTCGGCGTGCATGCCTCCTGGGACCTGCTGGGACCGCCCGAGCAGTCCAGCCAGCCGCTGCGGTGGTACCGGGTCGGTCCGGACCTGCCACAGGCCCCGGCGATGGACCTCGACCACCGAGACGACACCGGATTGCTGACCGTCGCCACGTTCGGGCGGGGGATCTGGCAGACCCGGTTGCCACGCGTCAGCCGCTGGGCGGGTGCGGGCCGCTACGCGACCGCGGTGGCCGTCAACGCCGCAGGGTCGACCGCCGGCGGGACGGAAACCGTGGTCCTGGCCTCCGGAGAGGACTTCCCCGACGCCCTGGCCGCCGCGGCGCTGGTCGCCCGCACCGACGGCTGGCGGCTGCTGCTGACGGCCGCTGACAGCCTGCCCGACCCAACGGCGGTGGCGCTGGCCGAGATGGCCCCCTCGAGCGTGGTGGTGGTCGGTGGCCCGGCTGCCGTTGCCGACACGGTGGTCGACGACGTGGCGGCGTTGGTCGGCGACGCCACCGTGGTCCGGCTCGCGGGCGACGACCGCTACGCCACCGCGGCGGCCGTTGCCATGGCCCACGACGGCGTGGAGGAGGTGCTGCTGGCCACCGCTGGCGGCCCCTTCGACGCCCTGGCCGCAGCGGCCCTGGCCGTCGAGCGACACGCCGTGGTGCTGCTGACCGACCCCGACGTCCTGCCTGCGGTGACCGCCGACGCCCTGGCCTCCCTCGCCCCCGACCGCGTGACGGCCATCGGAGGGCAGGCGGTGATCAGCGACGAGGTCCTCGTGGCGGCAGCCACCGCTGCGGGGGCCGGGGCGCACGACCGCCTGGCCGGTCCCGACCGGTACGCCACGGCGGCCGTCGTGGCCCTCGCCGCAGCACCGGACGGCGCGGACGGCGTGTGGCTGGCATCGGGGACGGCGTGGGTCGACGCCCTTGCGGCGGCCGCGTCCGGTGACCCCGTCCTGCTGGTCGCCGCCGACGGTGTGCCCACGTCGACCGCCGACGCGATCGGCGTGCTCGGGCCGGTCGACGTGCGGCTGGCCGGCGGCACCGCCGTCGTGGGTGATGCCGTCGAGTCCGCCGTCCTGCACGGCACGGGGTAGGTTGCACGGCCATGCCGACCGCGCTGATCTGGAACGACGAGGCCATCCAGTACGACTTCGGGCCGCACCACCCCCTCAAGCCCATCCGGGTGGAGCTGACCGTCGACCTGATCCGCGCCTGCGGACTGACCGACCGCGACGACGTCCTGACCTTGCCGGGCGACCCCTTCGGCACCGACGACGTGCTTGGGCTGCACACCCCGAAGTACGTCGATGCGGTCCAGCGGCTGTCCGCCAGCGCCGACCGGGCCGGCGACATGCGCTGGGGGCTCGGCCCCGGCGACACCCCGGTCTTCCGGGGCATGCACGAGGCATCGATGGACGTGTGCGGCGCCTCGGTCGCTGCGGCCCGCGCCGTGTGGGAAGGGCGTGTCGACCACGCTTTCAACCCTGCCGGGGGGCTGCACCACGCCATGCCCGACCGCGCCGCGGGCTTCTGCGTCTACGACGACCCTGCCGCCGCCATCCGCTGGCTGCTGGACCACGGGGCCAAACGGGTCGCCTACATCGACGTCGACACCCATCACGGTGACGGCGTGCAGGCCTTCTTCTACGACGACCCACGTGTCCTGACGATCTCGCTGCACGAGTCGGGCCGCACCCTGTTCCCCGGAACGGGCTTCGCAGGCGAGATCGGCGAGGGCGACGCCAAGGGCACCTCCCTCAACGTGGCGCTGCCCATCGCGACGACCGGCCCCATCTACCTGGACGCCTTCGACGCCGTCGTGCCCCCGGCCCTGGACGCGTTCGAGCCGGACGTGCTGGTCACCCAGCTGGGCTGTGACACCCACATGACCGACCCGCTGGCGCACCTGGCGCTGACCACCAGCGACTACGAGCTGCTGGCACGTCGGCTGCACGGCCTCGCCCACGAGCACGCCGACGGCAGATGGGTGGCCATGGGCGGTGGGGGGTACCAGATCGTCTCGGTCGTCCCACGCGCCTGGACCATCTACTTCGCCGAGCTGACCGGGCAGGAGGTGCCGTTCGAGCTGCCCCTGGACTACGTCCGACGGGCCCACGACCGGACGGGGCAGGAGACGCCCACCACGTTCCTCGAAGGGGCGGCCCGCATCAGCGAGGAGCGAGAGAAGCTGGTCCGGGCCAGCGCCGAGGAGGCCGTGGAGGCCCTCAAACGCGCGGCGTTCGACCACCTCGAACGCCTGACCTGAGGCGGTGGCCGACCGTCGGGTTGCGGTGACGGCCAAGAACGGGAACGATGGACGGTCGCTGATTCTCCCCTAAGGAACGACCATGCCGATCACCCGAGTCCAGAACCGCAAGCGGCCCAAGAACCGCGACAACACCCGCGAGCGCCACGCACAGGACGCCGCGCAGGCCCGTTGGCTCGTCAACGGCTCCACCGAGAGCCACGAGGAGCGCCTCGGCCTGGACAAGTACGACACCGAGGGCGACTCCGCCTCCAAGACCGCCCAGGGCTAGACGGACCGGGTGGTTCGGGGCTCTCGGGCCCCGCACCGGAGTTCCAGACCTCGGCATCTCCCCCGATGCCGAGGTCATTGGCGTGTCGGGCGATCACGACGGGCGGCCCGGAACCCGACACGCAGGCTGTATCGGCCAGTGTCCGGACACCTGCCTGACCGGACCGTGGCCCGCGGTCCACCTCGAAATGTCCTCGCAACGCGGGACCCGATACGCTCGGCCTCTCCCGCGTTGCAGGGCGACATCAAGGAGGGCGACCGGGTGGCTGGCATCGACGGACCGGAAGGCCGAGGGGGCCGTCGGATCCTGATCACCGGGATCGCTGGCACCCTCGCTGGTCGGCTTGCCCTGAAGCTCGAGGCCGACGATCGGGTGGACTACGTCGGCGGGGTCGACCTGGCGCAGCCGTCCATGGACCTGCGCCGCACCGAGTTCGTGCGGGCGGACCTGCGCAACCCGCTGGTGGCCAAGGTCATCGACTCCACCCGCGTGGACACCATCGTGCACATGTCGCTGATCGCCGAGCCCGGTTCGGCAGGCGGCCGCTCCCGCATGAAGGAGCTCAACGTCATCGGCACCATGCAGCTGATGGGCGCGGCGCAGAAGGCCCCGCAGGTCCGGCGCGTGGTCATGCGTTCGACCACCGCGGTCTACGGCTCGCACTACCGCGACCCCGCGCTGTTCCGTGAGGACCACCAGTCGCGCCAGGTGCCACGCTCCGGCTACACCGCCGACGTCACCGAGGTCGAGGGCTACGCCCGCGGGTTCGGCCGGCGACGCCCCGACGTGGACCTGACCGTCCTGCGGTTCGCCAACTTCATCGGGCCCGACATCGAGACCCCGATGACGCGGTACCTGTCGCTGCCGGTCCTGCCGACCATCCTGGGCTACGACCCGCGCCTGCAGCTGTGCCACACCGATGACGCCGTGGAGATCCTGTACCGCGCCACCATGGACAGCCACCCGGGGATCTTCAACGTGGCCTCCCCCGGCGTGATCTACCTGTCACAGGCTGCGCGCATGCTCGGACGTCCGACGGTGCCGATCCCGGCCGGGCTGGCCGGCACGGTCACCTCCGTCCTCAAGCCCGCCAGCGGCATCGACTTCACCGGCGAACAGCTCCCGCTGCTGCAGTTCGGGAGGGTCGCCGACGTCAGCCGGGCGACGGCGGAGTTCGGGTACACCCCGGCGTTCACCACCAAGGAGGCGCTCGCCGACTTCATCGCTGCCGGTCGGGTCGAACCGCTGGTCTCCCACGAGGCAGTCGAGCGGGTCGAGACCATGCTGGGCAACGTCGTGTCGAGCGTGCTGAGGAGGGTCTCGTGACCGATCATCGTGGTGCAGAGGTCATCAGCCTCGACGAGCGTCGCCGCCCGATCGGTCCCGCCGATCAGGGCCGTCAACGCTGTCAGCGGCTCCGGGCCGACGGGTCGGCGTGTCGCCTGTACCTGGACGAGGAGGGCCGCTGTCGAGTCTGCGAGCCCACCACACGGGCCGCCCACCCGTCCTCGGGTGGTCGGCAGGGGCGGCGCACCCACCTCGGTCCGGACGTGCCCATCCTGTCCGACCGCGACCTCGCCGACCTCGAGCAGGTCGTCCGCGGTGTGCTGGCCTTCAGCCGCCGGCGGTTGACCGGGGACTACGACGTCGACGACTACGGGTTCGACCGCGACTTCACCGAGCAGGTCGTGATGCCCCTGGCCCGACCGCTGTACCAGCGTTGGTGGCGGATCCGGACCGACGGCATCCACAACATCCCCGATACCGGTGGCGCGCTGCTGGTGGCCAACCACGCCGGCACCGTTCCCTTCGACGCGATCATGACCAAGCTGGCGGTCTTCGACGAGCACCCGGCCCACCGGCACGTTCGCGAGCTGGCCGCCGACCTCGTCATGAAGGTGCCGCTGCTGGGTCCGATGGCCCGCAAGTCCGGCAACACCCTGGCCAACGGCGAGGACGCCGTTCGCCTGCTGGACTCGGGCGAGCTGGTCGGGGTCTGGCCCGAGGGCTTCAAGGGCATCGGCAAGGCCTACCGGGACCGCTACAAGCTGCAGCGGTTCGGACGCGGCGGCTTCGTGGAGGTCGCCATCCGCACCGGTGTCCCGATCGTCCCCGTTGCCACGATCGGGTCGGAGGAGATATTCCCGATCGTCGCCAACGTCAAGCCGCTGGCCCGGATACTGGGCCTGCCGTACTTCCCCATCACCTGGCAGTTCCCGCTCCTCGGCCCCCTCGGCCTCGTGCCGCTGCCGTCCAAGTGGGTCATCGAGTTCGGCGAACCCATCCCGACGGCCCACCTCGGGCCCGACGCCGCCGATGACCCCATGCTGGTCTTCGAGCTGACCGACCGGGTCCGCGACACCATCCAGCAGATGATCTACCGCAACCTGATGGGGCGTCGTTCGGTCTTCTTCTGAGGTCGCCACGGGCAGCGCGACCGTCTCGGTGAACCGCAGGCGCCCGGCAGCGTCGCACCCGGCGGGCACACTGTTGACCCCCATGGTCACGACGTTCACGGTCCTGCAGGTCGCCGAGCACATCGAGCGGCAGGTCACCGATGTCTGGGATCGCCAGTTCTGGGTGCGCGGCGAGGTCTCGGGCCTCAAGCGGCAGGGCAAGGGCGTGTGGTTCGACCTCGTGCACACCACCGAGGACGGACAGGTCGTGGCCCAGCTCAACGTCTCGATGCCCGCCTCGAAGGGTCGGCTGGTCGACCGGCGCCTCGCGGCGGTGGGCCAACCGCTCGATGACGGGCTGGAGATTCGCATCAAGGCCAACCTGCAGTTCTGGGTGCGGGGTGGACGGCTGTCGCTGTCGCTGGCCGACATCGACCCCTCGCACACCGCAGGGGCGCTGGCGCTGGCCCGCCGCGACCTGCTGGCCGCGATGCAGGCCGACGGATCCATCGAGCGCAACCGCCGGCTGCCGACGCCACGGGTCCCGCTGTCACTGGGGTTGGTCACCAGCGGTGGATCACAGGCCTTCCACGACCTGGTCGAGGAGCTGCGCGCCAGCGGCCTGCCGTTCCGGCTGCACATGATCTCCACCCGTGTGCAGGGGCCCGACGCCCCACCGCAGATCGTCGCGGCACTCCGCACGCTGGCCGTGCGACCCGACATCGACCTGGTCCTGCTGACCCGCGGGGGCGGCGCCGAGATCGACCTGATGACCTTCGACCACGCCGACGTCGCACGGGGCATCGCCGACTGTCGGGTGCCTGTCTGGACCGGCATCGGCCACCACCTGGACCAGCCGGTGGCCGAGCTCGTCGCCGCCCGTGCCCACAAGACCCCCACCGCCCTCGCCCAGGGCGTGGTGGCGACCGTCCGCGAGGCCGCAGACGACACCGAGCAGGTCTGGGCGGATGTCCGTGACCGGGCCCGCCGGCGCCTGGACCGGGCGGACCGTGCGCTGTCGACGGCCGCCCGCCGCACCGCCGCGGCACGCACCGCGCTGCGGGGTGCCCACGG
Organism: Euzebya pacifica; assembly: GCF_003344865.1. Lineage (GTDB taxonomy): Bacteria > Actinomycetota > Nitriliruptoria > Euzebyales > Euzebyaceae > Euzebya > Euzebya pacifica. The sequence continues at coordinate 5,434,933 of NZ_CP031165.1, read as the reverse complement.
ACGTGTGGATGCCCACCAACGACGGCTGCAGCAGGCCGCGACCCGCGTCACCAACCAACGGCTGGGGGCGCTGCAGGACCGCGCCGACCGCCTCCAGCGTGACGCGCCCCGGTCCCTGCAGCATCGTGCCGACCGGCTGTCCCGGGCCGAGCGCCTGGTGGCCCTGGCCGATCCCGACCGCCTCATCGAACGGGGCTGGACCGTCACGACCCGGGCCGACGACGGCGGCCTGGTCACCGGGCCCCTTCCCGCCGGCACCGTCCTGCACACCCGTACCCGTGAAGGCACCATCACCTCGGAGGTGATCCACACCGATGACCGCTGAACCGACGACCGACCCGACCACGTCAGCGCTGGAGGGACCCGAACCCGACAGCTACGCCGACGCCGAGCAGGAGCTCGAGACCATCCTCGAGGCGCTGGAGGCCGATGACGTCGACGTCGACGAGCTGTCGTCCCGTGTTGCGCGTGCCCGCGAGCTGATCACCTGGTGTCGCGGACGCCTGCGCACCGCCGAGGTCACCATCACCGAGCTGCTGGCCGATCCCGACGACTGATCGGGCCGCCGAACCCGTCAGGACCCGGGCAGGTCCTCGAGGCCCATCGGTGCCGAGGACGGCGCCGTCCCCGGGTCCTCGGGCAGCCCGTCGATGAGCTCCTCGATCGCGTCCCGCACCGGGTCGGGGACCTGCTCCTCGACAGGACCCGTGTCGGGCATCGGGAACGGGGCCGGCTCGGGCTCCGGTTCGGGTTCGGGCGCCGGGTCGCGCGTCGGCGGCGTGCCGCCCGTGCCCGGGACCTCGGACTCCTCGGGCGGGGGTGTGGACCCGGTCGGTGCAGGAGCCCCCGGCGGAGGGGTCGCTGCGCCCGGCGGTGCAGCCGGCACGCACGGGCACGCCTGGAAGGGCTGGTCGGCCGGCGGGATGAAGGTCAGATCCAGCGGCGACTGGCTGGCCGGCGTCGGCGGCGTGCCGTCGGCTTGGTTCCCGCGCGTGATGGATGGGTCCGCAGCGGGGTTGTCGTGCACGCCCAGGGCACAGGACGTGCAGGCCCCCGTCGCCAGCACCTCGATGCGCTGCCCGATGCGGTTCAGCGACGTGCGCAGGTCCGCCAGCGCAGCGGCGGCGTCGCCCTCGACGGCGGGGAGCAGGTCGAGCCGACGGTTCGTGGTCACGACCCAGTCGCCGAGGACCTGCAGCACCTCGGTGTCGCCGGTGTCCAGGTAGGTGGCCAGGTACTCCTGCGCGCCGTCTCGGGTGTGCTCGTCGGCCAGGCGCAGACCGGCTGCGGCGGCGGCCGCCTGCTGGCGTTCGGCGGCGGTGTGCGCTTCCTCCACCCGGGTGGTGGCCTGCTGGAGCAGCCCCTCACCCCGGGACACGCCGGCGTCGGCGAACGACAGGGCCACGTCCTCCGCGGCCAGCTTCAGGTCGTAGAAAAGGTCACCGGGCAGCGATCCGTTGGCAGCGGCAGCCACGCCACCGGTCGAGAGGACCATGGCGGCGGTGCCGCCCGCCACGGCGGCCCGTGAGGAGTACGCCCAGCGTTCGGTCGTCGCGGTCACGGTCTCGCGGATGCGGGTCAACAACGGCGGCGGTTCTGCGGCCCGGAGGTTCGCCTCGCGGATCAGCGTCGTTCGCAGGTCCGACCGCGCCTCGGCGCGCATCTCGATGGGGTCGGGCTCGGCGGCGTGGCTGACGAGGTCGGCCAGCATGGCCAGCCGGTCCAACTCCTCGGGGACGTCCTCGCCGATGCGCGAGTCCTGCGGGAGGGCATCGCCCTCCAGCAGTCGCTCCAGCAGATCAGCGTGTCTCATGTCGTCACCACCCTGTTCAACGACCGGGACCCGTCGCTGTGACGGAAAAACTTGACGGCCGTGTCAGCCGCCCGGGAACCGTCGGTCATCCGGCCACCGCCTCGACGTCGACCAGCGCGGCGAGCGCCTTCAGTGCACGGTGCTGCAACGCGCGGACGGCTCCGACCCGACGGCCGAGGATCTCCGCGGCCTCGGCGACCGACAGGTCCTCCACGAACCGCAGGTGCAGGACCTCGGCATGGTCGGGCTTGAGCTTCGTCAGCGCCGCTTGCACCTCGGCGACGACCGCCGCGCGCTCGGCGTCGCGTTCGGGAGCCGAGGACAGGTCGACCTCGGTCACCCCGGCGTCGGACTGGGCCTGCTCGAGGCGGAAGCGGGCGCTCTTGTAGTGGTCGTGCACCCGGTTGCGGGCGATCGTCAGCAACCACGCGATCGGGTCGGCACCGGTGTAGCGGTAGGTGTCGATGCGCCGCAGCGCGCGGGTGAAGACATCGCCGGTCAGGTCCTCCGCGAGGTGGCGGTCACCGACGCGGCGGTAGACGAAGGCGTACACCCGGTCGACATAGCGGTCGTAGAGGGCGGCGAAGGCCGCCGACGAACCGCCCTGTGCCTCCTCGACCAGGCGGACGATCTCCGGGTCGACCGGGCGCAGGCCCGGCTGTGCCACGGACGTGGCGACGGTGGAGAAGGCGGAGGCGCTGAGCATGGAGAATCCCGCAGGGGCGCGGGTTCCTCACCTACACCTGGGCCATCGAGAGCTGGACGACGAGGGCTGCGATGATCGTGATCAAGAGGATCGCGATGGTGATCATGGTCCCGGGACGCATGCGTTGTGCCCTTTCAGTTCGCCGTCGACCCAACCGAATCCTGCACAGGAGCCTGCCGTGTACGACGAGTCCTTGCCAGTCCCCTCGCCCAGGGACCCCACGGCATGGGGAACGGTCGGGGATGCCCTCGCCGACGCAGAACACGAAGCCGTCGGCCTGATGCTGTCACAGCGGTTCGGAGCGGACACGACCTGGCGGTCTTCGGACGCGCCGCACGAGCTGCAGGCTCCGCGGGTCCACGCACCCGATCCGCTCGCCCACCTGACAAGCGACGTCACGGAGGACCGGCTGCTGCACGCGGTCGGGCGGTCGTTCACCGACATGGTGGCCCTTCGCGAAACGGGGGTCCGCCACGCGCCCGACCTGGTGGCCAGGCCACGCACCCCCGACGAGGTCGAGGCGGTGCTCGGCTGGTGTGCGGATGCCGGGATCGCCTGCATCCCCTTCGGTGGCGGGACCTCCGTCGTCGGCGGCGTGACCGCGGGTGTGGTCGACGGCCCCGTCGTTGCCCTCCAGACCAGGGCCATGGACAGGGTGCTCGAGGTCGACACCACCAGCCGGGCGGCGCTCGTCCAGGCCGGCGCGACGGGACCGAGTCTCGAGGCCCAGCTGCGGCCACACGACCTGACGATGCGGTTCTTCCCGCAGTCCTTCGAGATGTCGACGCTCGGCGGCTGGGTGGCCACGCGGGCCGGAGGGCACTACGCCACCCGGCTGACCCACATCGACGACCTGGTGGAGTCCATCGACGCGGTCACCCCCAACGGCCGCTGGTCGTCACGACGCCTCCCGGGGTCGGGCGCCGGACCCAGCCCCGACCGGATGCTGCTCGGGTCGGAAGGCACGCTCGGGGTCATCACCTCCGCGTGGGTCAGGCTGCAGGACCAGCCGGTCCATCGAGGCGGGATGTCGGTCACCTTCGATGACTTCGCCGACGCGCTCGCCGCGTTGCGTCCACTGGTGCAGTCCGGCCTGGACCCGGCCAACTGTCGGGTGCTCGATCCGGGCGAGGCCTACCTCAACGGCGCCGGCGACGGCACGCGCGCGGTCATGGTGGTGGGGGCGGAGTCCCCGGCCGTCCCCGTGGATGCCGACCTGTCGGCCATGGCCGAGCTGTTGGCCGACCACGGTGGTGAGGTGGGGACGGTCCGGATCCGCGGTCGCCAGCTGTCCACCCGGGACGGGGATGCGGCGGATGCCTGGAAGCAGGCGTTCCTCCGGGCGCCCTACCTCCGCGACGCCCTCGTGGACCACGGCATGATCATCGAGACGTTCGAGACGGCGGCGACCTGGGACCGGCTCGGCGCCCTCGTCGAACGGGTTCGGGCTGCCACGGCCAGCGCGGTGGAGGAGGTCTGCGGCCAGGGCATCGTGACGTGCCGGATCACCCACGCCTACCCCGATGGCGCCGCCCCCTACTTCACCGTCATCGCGCCCGGTCGCCGCGGCGCCCGCGCCTCGCAGTGGGCCGAGGTCAAGCAGGCTGCGTCGGAGGTGCTGCTCGCCGAGGGCGGCACGATCACCCATCACCATGCCGTGGGCCGTGACCACCGTCCCTGGTACGACCGTCAGCGGCCAGACCTGTTCGCCACCGCCCTCGGCGCCGTCAGGGCCGTCACCGACCCGGCGGGCATCATGAACCCGGGTGTGCTCCTGGGGTGACGGCTCGGGTCAGCCCGTCGCGAGGAGGTTGCCGGCCAGCGCCTGCTCGCACTTGACGCGTTCGCGGGCGAGGAACTGCACCAGCGAGTCGCGCGTGTCCAGGTAGGAACGGCAGTCCAGCTCGAGGGTGATCGTGCCGTTCCAGTCCGAGGCGCCGACCTCGGCGAGGAACGCCTCGAGGGGCAGGATGCCGGCCCCGATGGGGGCGTGGGAGTCCTTGCCGTTGCCGAAGTTGTCGGCCACGTGCAGGTGGACGATCTTGTGCTTGAGGGCCCGCCACATCTCGAAGATGTCGATGCCGGCGACGGCGCAGTGGCTGGTGTCCATCACGACGTGGTCGAAGGCATCCATGTCCTCGGTGGTGATCACGCTGGAGAACGAACGGCCAGCGACCGGGAACAGGTTCTCCATGCCGAAGGTCACGCCGGACGCTTCCTCCATGGGGAGGATCTCCTCCTCCAGGAAGCGGCGTGACCGACGTTCCCAGCGGAACGGGGCGTGGGCGACCATGACCTCCGCACCCACCGCGGCGGCGATCTCCATCGACGTCGCCGCCTTGCCGGCGTACGCGGTGCCCAGCACGTTGCGCAGCAGCAGGAGGAAGGGACCGTGGATCGCAGGGACCGACAGGCCGGCCTGCTCGGCGCACGCCACGATGCGCTCCGGGTCCTGGGTGTCGGTGTTCTGGCCGACCATCACCTCCACCGCGCTGTATCCGGCGTCGGCGATGGCGTCCATGACGTAGTCCAGCGGAGTCATGAACAGCGGACCCGTGGCGGCCAGGATCCGTGGACCGGGGCTGTGCGAGGCAGATGCCATCACGAGCAAGGATATCGGCGCCGTGGCACGATCCGACCCTGTCAGGTCACGCAGACGTTGACCGTTGGTGAAGGCTCGATGACGTCGATCCACATCTCCACGTGATCACGAGGCACCATGCAGCACACGACACCGACTCCACCCACCCTGCACGACGGGTTGCGCGCCGTCGCCGACCGTCACGGCGACAACTTGGCGTTGCGCTCCGGCGAGGACGAGGTGACCTACGGTGAGCTCGACGCGCTGGTCGACCAGGCCGCGGCGGCGCTGGCCGCGAACGGCGTCGGGCGCGGTGACCGCGTGGCCATGATGCTGGGCAACCGCGTCTCCTTCGTCGTCACCTGCTACGGCGCCTGGCGAGCGGGGGCTGCCGTCGTCCCGATCAACACCGGCCTGACGGCGCCCGAGATCGCCCACGAGCTGACCGACTGCCGCGCGACCGTCCTGGTGGTCGGACGGGCCTGGACCGACACCGTCGCCGAGCTCCGCGGCACACTGCCCGACCTCGAGCACGTGTTCGTCGCCGACTCCACCCAGCCGGTCGCCGCCGACAGCGGCATGCGGTCGTGGCGCCAGACCCGGGCCGGTCATGCCCAGGACGCGCCCAGCGGCGTCGAGGTCGGCTCGTCGGACCTGGCCCTGCTGGCCTACACCAGCGGCACGACCGGCTCGCCGAAGGCCGCGATGTTGACCCACGGGCAGCTGCTGGCCAACCAGCGCCAGCTGACCGCCAGCGACATGGGCGTGACCGCCGACGACGTCGTGTTCACGGCGCTGCCGCTGTTCCACAGCTACGCCCTGAACGTGGCCATGGGCATGGCGATCCAGGCCGGAGCCACGCTCGAGCTGGTCGAACGCTTCGAACCGTCCTCGGCGCTGTCGTTGGTCAGCCGAACCCGCGTGACCGTCATCGTGGGCGCGCCGCCGATGTACGTCGCCTGGCTGAACACCCCCGGTGCGGACGAGGTCGACCTGTCCTCGGTCAGGCTGGCCACCTCCGGCGCGGCGCCGCTGCACCCGAAGGTCCTGCGCCGCTGTGCCGAGGAGCTGTCGCTGGACATCCGTGAGGGCTACGGGCTGGCGGAGGCGTCACCGGTCGTCGCGTCATCGGCGGCCCTGCCCGAGGCGGTGCCCGGCAGCGTCGGACGTCCGCTGGAGGGCGTCGAGGTGCGGATCATCGACGACGACCACGACGCGGCGCCCGGCGACCCCGGCCTGATCGCGGTGCGCGGGGACAACGTCTTCGCCGGCTACTGGGACGCGCCGGAGGCCACCGCGCAGGTGCTCGACGCCGACGGATGGCTGCACACCGGCGACATCGGCTACACCGACGACGGGCTGCTGTACCTCGTCGACCGTGCCAAGGACGTCATCATCGTCAGCGGCTTCAACGTCTATCCCGTCGAGGTCGAGCAGGCCCTCGGTTCCCACCCCGACGTCGACCGGGCTGCCGTCGTCGGCGTGCCCCATCCCTACACCGGCGAGGCGGTCAAGGCGTTCGTCGTCCGCCGCGAGGGCACCGAGGTCACCGGCGAGGAGCTGCTGGGCCACGTCGCCCGCAGGGTCGCCCGGTTCAAGCAGCCGGAGACGATCGAGTTCGTCGCCGACCTGCCCACGCTGCCGACCGGCAAGGTCCGGCGCCGGCTGCTCCGCGACCTGTAGCCGGTCGGATGGCGTCGGTCAGCCCGGGATCGCGGTGACACGGGGTCGCCGGGTACCCTCGCGAGTGCCATGAATCCCGTCTTCCCCCTCATCGCCATCGCCGTGGCGTGGACGTTCGCAGGCCAGCTGGGCCGGCAGTGGTGGGACCGTCGCCGTGACCACGCGTTGGCCTGGGCGCTCTCGCTGTTCCTGTTCGGCCTCGGCCACGTCGCGGTGCTGATCGGCCTGACGGCCGGCTGGTCCTCGCCCACGTTCGGCATCTACTGGCTGTCCGGTGCCCTCCTCAACGTGCCGCTGCTCGCCATCGGCCAGCTGCACCTGCTGGACCGCAAGCGGTCGGTCATCTGGTGGACCCTCGCCGGACTCGCCGTCCTGTGGAACGTGGTGTTCACCATCACCGCGACCTACGACACCGCGGTGCTCGAGGCGGCGACGGGTGGCATCCCAGCCGGCAGCGAGGTCCTGGCCGGCACGACCGCCTACGCCCTGCTGCGGCCGATGACCTACACCTTCGCGATCGTCGTCATCGGGTCGGTCTACAGCGCCGTGAAGATGAAGAAGTGGGCACTGCTGCTGATCGCGGTCGGGACGACCGTGGCGGCGGCCGGATCCAGCGTCATCGGCTCGTCGGTGGACTACCTGTTCCCGGTGCTGTCAGCCGTCGGGGTGCTGCTGATGTACACGGGCTTCCGGACCGTGTCGGCGCCTGCGCGGACCAGCGAACCCGCAACGGCCACCGCGTGAGCCACGTCCGCGTGTACACCCGGACCGGGTGCCACCTCTGCGAGGACGCCATCGCCATCGTCGGTCGGCTGGCCGGTCCACCGCACACCGTCGAGCTGGTCGACATCGACGCCGATCCCGCCATCACCGACGAGTACACGATCCGCGTGCCGGTCGTGGAGGTCGACGGCGAGGAAGTTGCCCAGTACCAGGTCAACGAGGCCGTGCTCGCCGGAGCGCTCGGCGCCTGAGGTGTCCGGGAGCGGTCGGCGGCCGCACGATTCGGGGGCTCGGACCGATGACGATACAGTCACCCATGTGAGTCAACGGCAGATTCCCGAGGCCTCGGTGGCGCGCCTCCCGCTGTACCTCCGCGCCCTCATCGACCGGGCCGAAGCGGGGGTCGAGAGCATGTCCTCCGGCGAGCTCGCCGCGGCCGCAGGCGTCAACTCCGCCAAGATCCGCAAGGACCTGTCCTACCTCGGGTCCTACGGAACGCGAGGCGTCGGCTACGACGTGGAGTACCTGATCGCCCAGATCAGCCGTGAGCTCGGGCTGACCCAGGACTGGTCGACCGTGCTGGTCGGGGCCGGGAACCTGGGACAGGCGTTGGCCAACTACGGCGGGTTCGCTGACCGGGGTTTCCGGATCGCGGCGATCCTCGACGCCGACCCGGCGAAGGTCGGCATGACCGTGGCCGGTGTCGAGGTGTTCCACCAGGACCAGGCCGAGCGGATCATCCGGGAGGAGGACGTCGCCATCGCCATCCTGGCGGTCCCCGGCGACGCCGCCCAGGAGGTCGCCGACCGACTGGTCGAGGCCGGTGTGACGTCGATCCTCAACTTCGCCCCAGCGGTCATCCAGGTCCCCGAGGGGGTCAGCCTCCGCAAGGTCGACCTGTCGATCGAGCTGCAGATCCTGGCCTACTACGAGCAGCGCCGGTTGGTCAGCGACGACCTCGCCAACGGTGCGGTCCGTCGCCACCTCGACGGCCTGCCCGACTGACGGTGGTCGCCCGCACGCCGCTGCTGCTGGACCTCGCCGGCCGGCGGGTCACCTGCGTGGGCGGCGGCCCGGTCGCGGTCGCCAAGGTCGTCCCCTTCGCCACGGCAGGGGCCGAGGTGCACGTCATCAGCCCGACCTGCCACCCGGACCTCGCGGCCGTCGCCACCCATCACGAGCGGCAATGGCAGGCCGGCGACCTGGCGACCACCCCGCCCACCTGGCTGGTCGTGGCGGCCACGGGGGTTCCGGCGGTCGACGACGCCGTCCACGCCGAAGCCGAAGAGGCTGGGACCTGGTGTCTGCGCATCGACGGTCGCGGGCCGGTGGCCGTCCCGTCGGTCATCCGCGACGAGGACCTGCTCGTCGCGGTGTCGACCGGCGCCCCCGCCCTCACCAAGCGCTTGCGCCAGCACCTCGAGGCGACGCTCGACGGCCGCTGGGCCGACGCCGCCCGCACCCTCGCCGCGCTGCGCCGGGACCCCGGCGTCCGTGCCGCGCTCGCCGAGGTGCCTCCCGCCGAACGCCGTGACCGCTGGCGTCGCGCCGTCGACGCCGCCCTCGACCCCTCCCCCAGCCCCCCGTCCCCCGCCGAGGTCCTCCACGGCCGCTGACGACCCACCCACCCCACCCGTGTCGGCTCCGTCGCGAGGGGGTCGACTGGTCCGACACGCCTCCGGGGTGTGTCGTCTCGGTCGCGAGGGGGTCGACTGGTCCGACACGCCTCCGGGGTGTGTCGTCTCGGTCGCAGGGGGGTCGACTGGTCCGACACGCAAAAGAAGTGACGCCCCCGGGGGGTGGGACCGGGGGCGTCAGGCGGCCGCGCCGTGGGGACGGCTGGCCACCTCTGCTGTCAACTGTACGTCGAATGCCATCGATACAGGGAGTGCCGCTTGTCCGCCCCGCGGGGTGGCTCGAGCCGCCGGTGGGGTCGGCCCGGCGGACGGCCTGCAGCCGACGGCGGCTGTGTCATCCTCCACCCCGTGACCTCCTCCACCGTTCCCAACGTCCTGGCCGCCCGTTACGCCTCCCCGCCGATGACCGACATCTGGTCGCCGGAGGGAAAGGTCGTCCTCGAACGACAGCTGTGGCTTGCCGTCCTGCGTGGCCAGCGTGACCTCGGCGTCGACGTCCCCGTCGACGCGATCGCGGCCTACGAGGCCGTGGTGGACACCGTCGACCTGGACTCCATCGCCGCCCGTGAACGGGTCACCCGCCACGACGTCAAGGCCCGCATCGAGGAGTTCTCCGCCCTCGCCGGCCACGAGCACGTGCACAAGGGCATGACCTCTCGCGACCTCACCGAGAACGTCGAGCAGCTGCAGGTCCTCCGGGGCCTCCAGCTGGTCCGTGATCGTTGCGTCGCCGCGCTCGCCCGGATCCAGCGGTTGGCGACCGAGCATGCCGAGCTGGTCATGACCGGTCGTACCCACAACGTGCCGGCCCAGGCGATCACCCTCGGCAAGCGGCTGGCCAACTTCGGGGAGGAGCTGCTGCAGGCCACCGTCCGCCTCGACGAGCTGATCGCGCGGTACCCCCTGCGTGGGATCAAGGGCCCCGTCGGGACGCAGCTGGACCAGCTCGACCTCCTCGGCGGCGCCGACGCGGTCGACCAGCTCGAGCAGCGCGTCGCCGAGCACCTCGGGTTCGCCCGGACCCTCGACAACGTCGGTCAGGTCTATCCGCGGTCACTGGACCTCGACGTCGTCTCGGCGCTGGTGCAGGTCGCCTCCGGGCCGGCCAACCTCGCTCGCACCCTGCGGCTGATGGCCGGGCAGGAGCTGGCCACCGAGGGGTTCAAGCCCGGCCAGGTCGGCAGCTCGGCCATGCCCCACAAGATGAACAGCCGCTCGTGCGAGCGTGTCAACGGCTTCGCGGTGATCCTGTCCGGTCACCTGACGATGGCCACCGGACTGGTCGGCGACCAGTGGAACGAAGGTGACGTGTCCTGCTCGGTGGTCCGGCGGGTCATGCTGCCCGACGCCTTCATGGCCATCGACGGGCTGTTCGAGACGTTCCTGACCGTGCTCGACGAACTGGGGGTCTACCCGGCGGTGATCCAGCGCGAGCTGGACCGCTACCTGCCCTTCCTCGGGACGACCCGCATCCTGGTCGCCGCCGTGCAGCGAGGAGTGGGCCGCGAGGTCGTGCACGAGGTCATCAAGGAGCACGCCGTGGCGGTGGCGCTGGCCATGCGGGAGGAGGGACGGGTCGACAACGACCTGCTCGACCGGCTCGCCGCCGACGACCGGCTTCCCCTGGACCGGGCGGCCCTCGACGACCTCCTCGCCGATCCGGCGGCCTTCGTCGGCGCGGCACCCCGGCAGGTGGCCGCGTTCGCCCGCACCGTGGAGGAGTGGACGTCGCGGTTCCCCGAGGCCGCCGGCTACACACCCGGCGACATCCTCTGACAGCGGTTCGCCGCCGAGCGGGACACCGCTGACTGGCTCACTGCCGCACGGCCACCGGATCGGGACCGACCGTCGACAGCCAGACCGGATCGCGGCCCGTCGGTACCTCCGCGATGGGTGACATCACCCCGTCGGCGACCAGGCCCACGACGAGGCGACGGTCGTCGCCGGTGAGCACCGCCACCGCGATCTCCTCACCACCGGGGTGGACCGACCCAGTGGATCGGTCGGCGCCGTCCAGCAGGGGCATCGAGGAACCGTCGGCCCGCACGAGCATCGAGGAGGCGCCGATGTCGGTCGCGACGGTGACGGTGATCGTGCGGCCGTCCGCGGACAACGAGTCGACGCTCCGGATCGGCAGGTCGGCCAGGAACCTCGTGATGTTCCTGGTGGCGGGGTCGACGACCAGGCCGCCCGGGACCGTGCCGTCGGTGCCGGTGGCCCACAGCACACTGCCCGGGCCCAGCCGCATCGGCTCGTAACCCGTCGAATCGGGGACGGGCGTGGCGGTCCCGGTGGTCAGGTCGACGATGGCGAGGCCGTCCCCGGACACCGCGAGGGCCGTGGTCCCGTCGGCCGAGACGCGGATCGGTGTCATCAGTGGCGCGGAGGGTTCCAGCGGCGTGATCGTGCCGTCAACGCCCATGATCCCGGGGGCCTGGCCCAGGAGCAGCACGCGCCCGTCCTCCAACGGATGCGGCACGGCAGGTTGTTCGACCGTCCCGACGACCCGCCGGGTGCTGCCGTCCACCGCCTCGACGACGACCTGGCGGTCCGGAGGCGGGCCCACGCTTGCCACCGTCAACCCCGACTCGGACAGGGCCACGGCCACCGCGTCCAGCGGACGGACCTCGGCGGTCCGCGTCTGGAGCACGGCGAACCCGTTCGGCAGGTCGAGCAGCACCACGGACCCGCTGCGGGACGAGGCCACCACCGAGGAACCCGGAGCCACCAGGTCCTCCATCGGGGTCACGGTCCCCGAGTCCAGGCGCAACATGGTCGTCAGGTCGTCGGGCTCCCACAGGACCGTCGGCCCGTGGATCCCGTCGCCGGGGACCACCGACGGCGACGGCGGATCGTCCATCCCGAAGCTCACCAGGGCCAGCTGCCCGCTGACGGCGTCGTAGCGAGCGAACCCGTCCGGCAGTGTGCGGATGAGGGCCTCGGAGGCCCCTGGCGCTGCCCACATGCCCACGGCACCGGGCAGGCGGAAACGGTCCACCTCCTCCCCCTCCTCGGTACGGACGACCACATCGGTGGCCTCGCGGTTGCCGAGCGGACCCTCGAGGTGGACGAGCACCGTGTTCCCCGGTGCCGGAGGTTCCATCTCGTCGAGCATGTCGACCGGATCCGGATTCGCTGGCGTGGGCAGGCCCTGCGGGGCCGGTTCGGTGGCGATGGGGACCTCTGGTGCACCGGGACCGGAGTCGGCGGCCTCGTCACTGGCCGACGGCGACGGCTCGGGGTCGCCGGTGCAGGCCGCCAGCAGGAACAGGGCCGCGAGCAGCACGACGAGGACGGCATGGGCTCGGGGGCGCGCGGGCGACGACGTCGCCCGATCACCGTCCCTCCCTGTCCTTCCCGTCATCCGGGCCGAGGCTACAGCGGTCGGCCGTCGACAACGGACCGCTGTCACGCTGGTGTCAGCGTCGCGTCCCCGAGCCGAACGCCATGGCGAAGTCCGGGGCGAGCACGTGCACCATCGGGGACGCACCGGCCAGCCACCCGAGGGGTCCGTCGGCCGGCACGTCCCACGTGGCCCGCGCCCGTCGAACCCGTCCGCCTGCGCGGATGCGGGAGGCGACGGTGCGACCGGCGAGCGTCTGCACGACCCGGCCCGGCAGCGTGATCGGCAGCCGCAGGTCAGGGCCCCCCGTGGGTTCGACCTCGGCCGTGGCAGCGACCCCCTCCGGCGTCTCGGCCGACCAGGATCGGTACCCGACGTCGAAGGTGGCCATCTGCTTGGGGATGCCCCACAGGCCGCGACCGCCGGCCATGGAGACCTCGCTGTCGACCCAGATGTCGGTGATCGACAGCGCGGGGCGCAGGCCGTGGCGGACCACGACCGCCGCCAGCAGCTCGTGGTAGCCCATCAGGCCGCGTTCGTCGTAGCGCACGAACGCGGTGGCGACGACCGCGCGGCCCGCGACGGTGAGGGGGCGCGTGCCCTTCGGCAGGATCGGCAACCGGTCGTGGTCGACGTGCCACACCGTGATGGCGCCGTTGCCGCGCAGGTCCCACGGCTCGGGGGGATACGTGGTCACAGGGCACCTCCGGCGGTGGCGGGGACGGCGACGTCGACCAGCTCGTCGAAGTCGACCCGTGCCAGGCGTCGCTCGTACTCCGCCACGAGGCCCGGCCAGTTGGTCGTGATGCGCCCGCCGTCGGTGTACCAGCTGGTGCAGGCGCTCCAGATGCTCTCGCCGAGCCGTTCCTGCATCTCGGCGTCGTAGGCACCGGCGACGTCGGCACGGACGTCGACGCAGCCCACCCGACCCTCGGCGATGGCGTCCACGACCTGGACGATCCAGCTCGCCTGCGCTTCCAGCATCTGGATGATGGAGGACCCACCGAGGTTGGTGTTGGGGCCGTACATCACGAAGAGCTGTGGGAAGCCCGGCACGGCGAGGCCCAGGTGGGCACGGGCCCCGTCGGCCCACACGCCGTGCAGGTCCAAGCCCTCGCGTCCGGTGACGTCGATGCCGTCCAGGAAGCGGGTGGCCGCGAAGCCGGTGCCCCAGATGATCACGTCGGCTTCGTGGAGCCGTCCGTCGGCGGTCACGAGCCCCTCGGGTCGTACCTCGACGATGTCGTCGGTCACGACGTCGACATGGTCGCGGTCCAGCGCCGGGTACCAGTCGTTGGAGAACAGCACGCGCTTGCAGCCCAGCGGGTAATCAGGCACCAGCCGCACGCGCAGGTCGGCGTCGCGGACCTGCGCCCACAGCGTCGCCTGCCACGTGGCCCGCAGCACGGGCTGCAGCACCCCGCCCTGCTCGAAGGAGCGGTTGAACCACTCCGAGAGGCTGCGGGTCAGCCGCCGGCCGACCTGCTGGGTGGCGGGCCACCGCTCGAACGCCCGGTGGTGGAGCCCGGTGTAGGCCCGGTCGGGCTTGGGGACCACGTACGGCGCGGAGCGCTGGAAGACCGTCATGGCGCCGACGTCGTCGACGATGCCGGGGACGAACTGGATGGCGCTGGCGCCGGTGCCGACCACGGCGACCCGCTTGCCGGTCAGGTCGACGTCGTGTCGCCAGCGGGCGGAGTGGAAGGCAGTCCCGGCGAAGGCCTCGGCCCCGGGGATCGAGGGGATGGAGGGCTGGGACAGCTGCCCGACGGCGGGCACGAGCACCTCGGCCTCGAAGCGTTCCCCGGAGGCGGTGTCGACGTGCCACACGCGGGTGGCGTCGTCGAAGGTCGCGGCGGTCACCTCCACGCCGGTCCGCACCGTCGCGAGCACCCCCTCCTCCTCCGCGGTGCGGCGGATGTAGGACAGGATGTCGGGCTGCTGGCTGTACCGACGCGACCAGGTCGGCTGCGGCGCGAAGGACCACGAGTACAACGACGACGGCACGTCGCAGGCTGCCTGCGGGTAGGTGTTGTCGCGCCACACGCCGCCCACGTCGTCGGCCCGTTCCAGGATGGTGACGCGGTCGTGGCCGGCCCGCCGCAGCGCCATGGCGAGACCGAGGCCACCGAAGCCGGCACCGATCACGAGGATCCTCGGGGAGCGTTCGTGGCGGGCGGAGCGGGCGCTGCTGGATGTGGTCGGCTCGGGCATGAGGGCACGGTAGGGGGTCGGCGTGATGGTGCCGAAGCGATGGCCGGACAACCGATCGAGGATTCCGGACAGGCTCCGGCAGAATGGCCGTGTGCTGCCCATCGAGCCACCGGCCGCCCGCGCCTTCGACTTCCCCCGTGGGGTGTCGTCGACGGTGCTGCTCGTCGCGCACGCCGCCGATCGGGGAGTCCCACCCGAACGGGTGCTGGCCGGGTCCGGTCTGTCGGTGGCCGACCTGGCCGACAGCCAACACCAGGTCACCGCCGGGCAGGAGCTGCGGGTCGTGCGCAACCTGCTCCGCGGCGTCGATCCTGCCGGGTACGGCGCGGAGGGGCGAGCGGTCGGGATGCGCTATCACGTCAGCACGTTCGGCATCTTCGGCTTCGCCCTGCTGTCGAGCGTCACGATGCTGGATGCGGTCAACGTGGCCCTGCGGTTCTGGGACCTCTCCTTCGCCCTCGCCCTACCGGTCGTCGTCGCGGAGGAGGGCCGGGTGCGGATCAGCCTGTCGACCGACGGAGTCCCCTCCGACGTTGCGGCCTTCGTACACGGGCGGGACACCGCCGCCGTGGAGACGGTGCTGGGCGAGCTCCTGCCGGGCCGGCCGCCGCCCCGGTTCGTCGACGGGGTCCTCGAAGTTGGCCTTGACTACCTGTCCAGCCCCCTCCCCCAGGGGGACGCCCGCACACGCGCGATGTACGAGGGCATGTGCGAGGAGCTTGTGGCGTCGCGCCGGGCACGGTCGGGGGTGGCCCAGCAGGTACGTGTGCTGATCACCCAACGGCTGGGCGAAGGGGCGCCGATGGAAGTGGTGGCCGCTGACCTCGGCATGACGGGCCGGACGTTGCGTCGCCGGCTCGCCAGCGAGGGGGCCAGCTACCGGACCCTGCTGGAGGAGGTACGCGAGTCGCTGGCCACGGAGATGCTGGCGACCGGCCGGCTGGCGGTCGAGGACGTCGCGCTGCGCCTGGGCTACGCCGAGGCATCCAGCTTCATCGCCGCGTTCCGCCGGTGGACGGGCCGAACCCCCACGGCCTGGCAGCGCGACCGGGGCTGACAGCCCGTGCGTCCTGGCCGCGGGTAACCCGCCGACTGCGCGCGGCCGGCCGACACCGCGTGGGACTTCCCGACCTCCTCCAGCCGTGAATCGCGCACGCCCTCGGCCGGTGTGTGCGATGCACGCCCGGGGAGGGTGGGGAAGGCGCCCAACGGCCCGGGGCGGGTGGCATGGGCGCCTCCAGAGGAGGGGTATCGCACACGCCGGGGGGAGGTGAGGTCGACGGCGACGTGGTCGACGGTTGGCCCGGGTGTCAGGTGGTGGGCGTGGCGGCGATGTCGGTGCGGTGGTGTGCGCCGTCGAAGTCGACCGTGCCGACGCCCTGGTAGGCGCGGGCGCGGGCGAGGGCGAGGGAGTTGCCGGTGGCGCTGACGGCCAGCACACGGCCGCCGTTGGTGACCACGGCCCCGTCGCGCTCGGCGGTACCCGCGTGGAACACCGTGACCCCGTCGAGGGCGTCGGCCGCCTCGAGGCCCGTGATCGGAAGGCCCTTGGGGTAGCTCGAGGGGTAGCCGTCGCTGGCCATCACGACCGTCACGCAGGCGTCGTCGCCGAAGGTGACCGGGCCGGCGGTGGTCAGGTCGCCCTTCGCGCAGGCCTCCAGCAGCAGGCCGAGGTCGCTGGTGAGGCGAGGCAGCACGACCTGGGTCTCGGGGTCACCGAACCGCGCGTTGTACTCGATGATCTTCGGCCCCTTGCTGGTCAGGGCCAGTCCGGCGTAGAGCACCCCGACGAACGGCGTCCCGCGCCGGGCCATCTCGTCGATGACGGGCTGCAGCGCCCGGGCATGGATGTCGGCCACCATGTCCGCACCGACCGCGGGGACCGGTGAATAGGCGCCCATGCCCCCGGTGTTGAGGCCCTCGTCGCCATCCAGCGCCCGCTTGAAGTCCTGGGCGGGCGCCAGGGGGACCACGCGGGTGCCGTCGGACAGGCCGAACAACGAGCACTCGGGGCCGTCGAGGAACTCCTCGATCACGAGCGCCGAGCCGGCGTCGCCGAAGACCCGCTCGACCAAGGCGTCGTCGATTGCCCGTTCGGCCTCGGCCCGGTCCGCGCAGATCCGCACGCCCTTGCCCGCAGCCAGCCCGTCGGCCTTGATCACGTACGGCGGGGCATAACCGTCCAGCGCCGCCTTGGCCGCTGTGGCGTCCGTGCCGCTCCAGTACCCCGCGGTCGGCACACCGGCCGCCTGCATCACTTCCTTGGCGAAGGTCTTGGACCCCTCGAGGCGCGCGGCTGCAGCCGTCGGGCCGAACGCCGTGATGCCCGCCTCGGTCAGCGCGTCGACGACGCCGGCGACCAGGGGGGCCTCGGGGCCGACGACCACGAGGTCCGCCGCGACGTCGCGAGCCAGCGCGACGACCGCGGCTGGGTCCTCCGCATCGACCGGGCGTCGCTCGGCGACCCCCTCGATGCCGACGTTGCCGGGGGCACAGACCACATGGTCGACCGAGGCCGACCGGGCAAGCGCCCAGGAAAGGGCATGTTCGCGGCCACCGCCGCCGATCACGAGTACGCGCATGGTCGCCGATGATGGCATGCCGTTCTGACAGGGGCTGCCCTGCCTGCGAGCTGCACCTCCGGGACCCACCGAGCGTGTCTCTCAGTCACGTGCTGTGCGGGGAACATTAATGAATGTTGTTCATCAAAACATGGGATTCAACGGCTCGTGAACAAATCTCTTGACTGGGCCAATCGGACACCCCTAGTTTGTCGTGCTAATCACGAAACACCCATCCGATCGCCACCAAGTCGGATGAGAAGCCGTCGTGAGAGCCGACACGAGAGGTACTCCCGCCATGAGTCGATTGCTGCTGCTTGCGAGCCTGATGGTCGCCGTTCTGCCCGCCCTGTTCATCGGAGCCGCGTCCGAACCTGCCTTGGCGCAGGGCGACCCTGATGCCGTCGACGTCCTGCTGTTCACCAAGACCGCCGCCTTCCGCCACGGGAACATCCCTGCTGGCATCGCGGCCATCGAGCAGCTGGGAACCGACAACGGCTGGAACGTCGTCAACACCGAGGACGCCACGGCGTTCACCGACGAGAACCTCGCCGACTACGACGTCGTGGTGTGGTTCAGCACCACCGGTGACGTGCTCAACGACGAGCAGCAGGCGGCGTTCGAGCGCTACATCCAGTCGGGAGGCGGCTACGCGGGCATCCACGCCGCCTCCGACACCGAATACGACTGGCCCTGGTACGGCGAGCTGGTCGGTGCCTACTTCGTCAACCATCCGCCGGGGACCCCGGACGCCACGGTCGAGGTACTCGACCGCGCGCACCCCTCCACCGTGCACCTGCCCAAGGAATGGGAGCGCACCGACGAGTGGTACAACTACAACCAGAACCCCCGCGGTGATGTCCACGTCCTGGCCACGTTGGACGAGGAGACCTACGGCCCCGGGGATGGGGCGATGGGGGCCGACCACCCGATCGCCTGGTGTCAGGACTACGACGGTGGCCGCTCTTGGTACACCGGCGGCGGGCACACCAACGCCTCCTTCGCCGAACCGGAGTTCCTTGACCACATCGAGGCCGGGATCCTGACCGCCGCCGGTGAGCTGATCGCCGACTGTGGCGCCACGGTGGAGGACCAGTTCGAGCGCACCGTCATCGACGACGGCACCGCCAACCCGATGAAGCTGGACATCGCCGAGGACGGCCGAGTGTTCTTCGTGGAGCGTGACGGCCGCCTGCGCATGTGGGACCCGGAGACCGAGGTCCCCTCCACCGTCGGCACGATCGAGGTCTACGAGGGTCAGGAGGACGGGCTGCTCGGCATCGCCCTCGACCCCGACTTCACCACCAACGGGTGGATCTACCTCACCTACTCCGCGCCTGGCAACGTGCCCTGCACCGACGCCGATCCCGATGCCACCACCTGCGGTGAGCAGCAGGTCTCACGCTTCACCTTCACCGACGGTGCGCTGGACCTCGACAGCGAGGCGCAGCTGCTGGAGGTCGTGGTACAGCGCAACGAGTGCTGCCACGCTGGTGGCGACCTGGAGTTCGACGAGTTCGGCAACCTGTACATGTCCTTCGGGGACGACACCAACCCCTTCGACTCCGGCGGCTACACCCCGATCGACGAGCGCGACGGCCGTTCGAGCTGGGACGCTCAGCGCTCCTCGGGCAACACCAACGACCTGCGCGGCAAGGTCCTGCGCATCACCCCCGAGGACGACGGGACCTACTCGATTCCGGACGGCAACCTGTTCGACCCCGATGACACCAGCGGCCTGACCCGCCCCGAGATCTTCGCGATGGGCTTACGCAACCCGTTCACGATCGAATGGGACCCCACCCACGACCGGATCCTGGTCGGTGACTACGGTCCCGACGCCAACAACGCCAACGCCAACCGCGGCCCCGACGGCCGCGTGGAGTGGCTGGCGATCCCCGAGGCCTCCAACCAGGGCTGGCCGTACTGCCACTCCGACGTCGGCTACAACGACTACGACTTCGCCACCAGCACCTCCGGTGCGGTGTTCGACTGCGCGAACCCGGTCAACGACTCGCCCAACAACACCGGCCTGACCGACCTGCCGCCCGCCCAGCCCGCCACCCTGTGGTGGGGCCGGTCCTCCACCGGCGTGCCGGCCATCGGCACCGGTGGTGCCCCGCAGGCTGGTGGCGCCTACGAGTACGACGCCGCGACCGCAGCCCCCGACGCCCTGCCGGAGTACTACGACGGCGTGGCGTTCCTGATGGAGTGGAACCAGGGCAACATCTACGAGGTCCACTCCGACGAGGCCGGTGAGGTCACCGCGGTCGTGCCGTGGTTGGACGGCGAGACCTTCCGTCGCCCCCACGCCATGGAGATCGGTCCTGACGGCGCGATCTACCTCATCGAGTGGGGCAGCGGCTTCGGCGGCAACAACGCCGACTCCGGCGTGTTCCGCATCGGCTACACCGGCGGGTCCTTCCGTCCGGTTGCCGTGGCCACCGCCGACGTGACCAACGGCGCGGTGCCGCTGACGGTCAGCTTCTCCAGCGACGGCTCGGAGGCACTGGCCCCCGACGCCACGCTGGTCAGCACCGAGTGGGACTTCGACGGTGACGGCACCGTGGACTCCACCGAGGCCGACCCGACCCACATCTACGAGACCGCCGGCCTGTACACCGCGGTGCTGACGGTGACCGACAGCCTCGGCGCGACCGGCGTGGCCAGCATCGAGATCACTGCCGGCAACACCCGTCCGGAGGTGACCGTGGACGCCCCCGTCAGCGGCGGCTTCCTGGACTTCGGCGACACCGTCGCCTGGGCCGTCACCGTGACCGACGCCGAGGACGGGACATCCGGCACCGGCATCGCCTGCGACGACATCGACGTGCGCCTGCTGCTGGGCCACGACGAGCACGCCCACGCCCTGCAGAACACCACCGGGTGTGCAGGGGACTTCCACACCTCACGTGACGCCGGCCACGGTGTCAGCGAGAACCTGTTCTCCGTCATCGAGGCCTCCTACGCCGACGAGGGCGGGGACGGCGCACCGACCCTGACCGACAACGACGTGGTCGTCCTGCAGCCCAAGCGCCGCCAGGCCGAGCACTTCGGCGGCGCCGTCGGCGCAACGATCGTGGCCGACCTCGAGGGGGCCGCCGGCGGACGTCGCGTGGCGATGTCCCCGGGTGACCACTTCGCCTTCTCCCCGGTCAACCTGACCGGCATCGACGCCCTCCGCGTGCGCTACACCGCCGCGACGGCCACGACCCTGGAGCTGCGCAAGGGCGGCCCCACCGGCGACCTGGCGGCGACGGTCGACCTGCCGGCCACCGGCGGGACCGACACCTACCTGCTCAGCGACCCTGCCGCGGTCACCGACCCCGGCGGGACCGACACCTACTACCTGGTGCTCGGTGCCGGCGGTGACGCCGACATCGACGAGCTGTACTTCGACGGTCGCGGCGTGGCGGACAACGCCGCCCCGACCGTGACCGCCACGGCGACCCCCGACCTCGGGTCCGCGCCGCTGCAGGTCTCCCTCTCCGGCAGCGCGACCGACGCCGACGACGACGCGATCACCAGCTACGAGTGGGACCTGGGTGACGGCACGACGGCCTCCGGTGCCGACGTGAGCCACACCTACGACACGCCCGGGACCTATGTGGCACGCCTGTCGGCAACCGACGAGCGTGGCGCGATCGGGTTCACCGACGTGACCATCACCGTGGAGCCCTCGATCGAGCCGCCGGCCTGTCTGGCCCCGGGATCCGACGACTTCGAGGGCACCAGCCTGGACCCCGGCATCTGGACCGAGATCATCCGTGGTGACCAGACCGGCTACCGCGTCGAGAACGGCCAGCTGGTCCTCACCCTCAGCGACGGTGACCTGTACCAGGGCACCAACACCGCCAACAACATCATCCTGCAGCCGATCCCCGGCGGGGCCTTCCAGGCCACCACCCAGGTGACCGTCAACCCGACCGAGACCTACCAGCAGGGTGGCCTCATCCTGTACGGCGACGACGACAACTACATCAAGCTGGACCTGGTCTACAACGGCAACCGTGCGGTGGAGTTCCTGCAGGAGGTCGACGGGACTGCCCGCAACACCAACCAGGACAACTCCGGGGCGCTCCCAGCCGAGTTCCCCACCACCTTCCTGCTGCGCGTCAACTACGACGGTACCGAGGTGACCGCCAGCTACTCCGGCGACGGTGGCGCGACCTTCACCCCGGTGGGGCGTCCCGCCCCGCTGCCCGCCAACGCCCGGATCGGCCTGTTCGCCCTGACCGGCAACAACACCGCCGCCAACATCGAGTCCGCCTTCGACTACTTCTACGTCGAGGAGATCTCCGACGAGCCGCTGACGGTCTCCGACGAGTTCGACGGCGACACCCTCAACCGGTGCCGCTGGAGCGAGATCGTGCGGCCCGACCCGGACCTGTGGGAGGTCGCCGACGGCGCCCTCACCCTGACCACCCCCGACGGTGACATCTACCAGACACCCAACAGCGACCCGGCCAACCTGATCCTGCAGCCCATGCCGGACGGCAACTGGACCATCGAGACGATGGTGTCGGCGGAGATCCTCGGCCGCTACCAGCAGGCCGGCCTCCTGGCCTATGTCGACGACGACCACTACGTGAAGTTCGACCTGGTCGCCGGCGCAGGGGACGCCACCGGACCCCAGCGGTTCGAGCTGCGCAGCGAGAGCGGCGCCGCGATCCAGAACCCGCAGCCGCAGACCAACTCCACCGCCACCGAGTTCGGGCTGCGCCTGACCAAGACCGGCGACAGTTTCACCGGGGCCTTCTCCACCGACGGTGGCACCACCTGGACCCCGATGGCCGAGGCGGTCACCAACACCGCGGTGAGCGAGCAGGAGGCGAGCTTCGGGGTGTTCACCCTCGGGGTGAACCAGGGCAACGACCCCCGCATCGACTCTGTCGACGCCGCCTTCGACTACTTCCGCCTGGCCTCCGAGCAGGAGGAGGAGGACACCACCCCGCCGACGGTGGAGGTGAGCGTCCGCGGCCACCTGGCCGGTGACGTCGAGCCGGCCGGTTCGACCCTGCCCAACGCCGATGGCACCGCCACCCTGACCCGCAGCGACGCCGGCACGGAGGTCACGGTCGACCTCACCGGCTTCGCCGCCAACACCACCTACCGGGCCCACCTGCACGAGGGCACCTGCACCGATATGGGTCCCCACTACCAGGACGACCCCAACGGGCCGGAGACCCCGCCCAACGAGATCCACCTGTCGTCCACGGCCAACCCGGCCGACGGGCTGCAGAGCGACGCCTCCGGTGCCATCACCGGTAGCGGCACCGCCACCTGGATCGCCCGTGCCGTCCCGCTGAGCGTGATGGTCCACGAGGACGCTGCGCCCGGTCTTCCGGTCGCCTGCGCCACCCTCCTGGCCACCGACGCCCAGCAGGTGGTCATCACCGCCGACGACGGTGACGGCTCCGGTGTGGACACCATCGAGTACCGCATCGACGCTGGCGACTGGACCCCCTACACCGGCCCGATCACCGTCGACCAGGTCGGCGAGCACACCGTCGAAGGCCGCGCCACCGACGTGGCCGGCAACACCTCCGACCCTGTCGGCGTGACCGTGGTCATCAGCGAGGAGGACACCGTCTCGCCGGTTGCCTCCATCGAGCTCGACCCCGAGCCCGACGAGAACGACGAGGTCATCGACGGTCCCGTCGACGTGACCCTCTCCGCCACCGACCCGTCCGCGACGGTCGACGTCATCGACAACGACTTCGACCCGCAGACCACGACCATCACCGCTGGCGAGTCCGTCCTGTGGACCTGGACGGGCAACCAGGAGCACAACGTCCAGGCCGACGACGGCAGCTTCGCCTCGCCGACCCAGACGGCTGGCACCTTCGCCCACGCCTTCGACACGCCGGGTACCTACGAGTACTTCTGCGGCATCCACTCCACGGCCGACGGCACCGCCCAGAACGGCACCGTCGTCGTGGAACCGGCCGCCGGTCCCGCTGGCGAGCTGACCATCGAGTACCGGGTGGACGACCCGTCCGGTGACTGGGTTGCCTACGACGACACCTTCGAGGTCGCCGGCCTCGGCGAGCACACCGTGGAGGCCCGCGCCACCGACAGCGCCGGCAACGTCTCCGACGTGGTGTCCAGGACCTTCACCATCGTGGAGGAGGTCATCGAGGACACGACGCCACCGACGGCCACCCTGGGCCTGCGCGGTGACGCCAGCGGGGAGATCAGCTCCATCGAGGGGCGGACCACGCTGGACATCACCGGCACGGCAACCCTGACCCGCAGCGACAGCGGCACCGACGTGACGCTGACCGCCGCAGGCCTCGAGCCCGGTGCCACCCACCCGTCCCACCTGCACTTCGGCACCTGTGCCGACCCCGCAGGCCACTACGCCGATGACCCCAGCGGCCCGGGCACCCCGCCCAACGAGCTGTGGATGTCGTCCACCGCTGACCCCACCGCGGGCCTGACCGTCGCTGCTGACGGCACGGTCACCGGCACGGGTTCTGCCGACTGGATCGCCCGTGCGGTGGACCTGTCGATCATGATCCACGACGACGAGGCGCCCGGCCTGCCGATCGCCTGCGTCACCCTCGACCAGTTCGGACCGCAGACCGTGGTCCTGGACGCCGAGGACGACCTGTCCGACGTCGACTCCATCGAGTACCGCCTCGACGGTGGTGACTGGACCGTCTACTCCGCACCCTTCGCGGTGGACGCCGCTGGTGACCACACCGTGGAGTACCGGGCCACCGACACCGCCGGGAACACCAGCGACGTCGCGACGTTCGCCTTCACCGTGGTGCTCCCGGACACCGATGCCCCGACGACCACCGCAACCATGACCCCGCAGCCCGACGAGAACGGTGAGGTGACCACCCCCGTTCGGGTGACCCTGACCGCCGACGACGGCGATGGCGACGGTGTCGACCGGATCGAGTACCGCGTCGACGATCCGTCCGGTGACTGGGTCACCTACACCGACTCCTTCGTGGTCCCCGGCATGGGCGAGCACACCGTGGAGTTCCGTGCGATCGACCTGGCGGGCAACGTGGAGGAGACCCAGACGGTCACCTTCACCCGCGTCCAGCGGACCCCGCCGGGCCAGGGCGGCAACCCGGGCAACCCCGGCAACCCGGGCAACCCCGGGAACCCGGGCAACTCCGGTACCAACGCCGACGGTGTCGAGCACTCCGACTACGAGGGTGATGACCCCTACGGGTTCGGCGAGCTCATCGCCGGATGGGACATGACCGGCGGCGGCACCCTGACCGTCACCACCGACGAGACGGGCCGGATCTGCCTGGTCCACCTCGACGAGGCGGGAGCGGCCACGACCGTGCGCTGCTCCGACGACGAGGACACCTCCTTCGCCCAGGACGAGGCGATGCGCGAGCTGACCATCCCGGTCCAGCCCGGCGGTCGCGTCCTGGCCTACCGGGTCGACACCGCAGCCCTGCGGGTGACCGACAACGACCGCATCGGCACCGCCATCCAGGCCTCCAGGTCCGGATGGGACAGCGCCGACCAGGTGGTGCTGGCCACTGCCGGTGGCTTCGCCGACGCGCTGGCTGCAGCGCCGTTGGCCGGACACCTCGATGCACCCCTGTTGCTGAGCTGGGACACCGAGCTCGACGAGCGGGTCCTGCAGGAGATCGAGCGACTGGGCGCGACCGGTGTGGTCATGCTCGGTGGCGAGGCGGCGTTGTCCAGCGGGGTCGAGGCGACCCTGCGGGACGCCGGGCTGCAGGTCAGCCGGCTGGCCGGCGCCAGCCGGACCGAGACGGCGCGTGCCGTAGCGGCCCGGATCGGCGGCGCGACCAGTGGTCTGGCCGTGGTGGCCTCCGGTGGTTCCTTCGCCGATGCGCTCGCGATCGCCCCGATCGCGGCCGAGCAGGGCCTCCCGATCTACCTCACCGGTGGAGAGGGACTCGACGCAGGGACGCTCCAGGCCATGCAGGACCATCAGGTCCGGCGCGTCCTGGTCGTCGGTGGCACGGCGGTCGTCGGTGACGACGTCGTCGCCCAGTTGGCCGACAACGGCATCGAGCTGGCCGCCCGCCTGGGCGGTGCCAACCGGTACGAGACGGCCGCAACCATCCTCGGCTGGGCCGTGGACGGTGGCGCGGACGTGACCGAGATGCTGGTCGCGACCGGGGCCGACTTCCCCGATGCACTGGCCGCTGGTGCCTACGGTGCCCGGACCGACCGTTTGTTGTTGCTGGTCGATGGAAGCCAGCCGCTCGACGGTCAGCCGGCCGCGGCGTTCCTCGATGGCGAGGGCTCCGCAACCGAGCTGTTGTTCCTGCTGGGTGGTGAATCTGCCCTGCCGAACAGCCTCCAGGAGGCGCTCGGCGCTGCGCTCCGGTAATTCGACAGGGGCGGGGGTTGACTTCGGTCAACCCCCGCCCCTATTTTGTTGTCTGCATCACGAAAGGGCCGAAATACCTTGGGAGCAGGAACCAACCGAGACTCCGTGCGCCAGCAGAACCTGAGCACGGTCCTCGGACAGGTCCACCGCGCAGGACAGCTGTCCCGCGCGGCCCTCACCACGTCGACCGGGCTGAACCGGTCGACGATCCGGACGCTCGTCGCCGAGCTCGAGCAGCGTCACCTGGTGACCGAGGGCGACGCCGTCGTGACCGGGTCCCCGGGCCGCCCCTCCCCGGTCGTCGCCGCTCGCGGGGACGGCGCGGTGGTGCTGGCTGCCGACGTCAAGGTGTCGAGGATCATCTTCGCCGTCGTCGGGCTCGGTGGGACCGTGCACCAGCGGGTCGAGGTTCCGCTCACCGACGACAGCCGGGGTGTGGCCCCCACCGTCGACCGCCTCGTCGAGCTGATCGGGACGGCCCTCGCTGAGTCCCCCGACCTCCACGTCGTGGGACTCGGGGTGTCCGTCGCCGGCATCGTCCGGGTAGCGGACGGGTTCGTGCACCTTGCACCGAACCTCGGCTGGGTCGACGTACCGCTCGCGAACCTGCTCGTCGATCGGCTGTCCGGCGACCTCGGCATCACCGACCTCGACGTCGTCATCGGGAACGAGGCCGACCTGGGTGCGCTCGCCGAGCACGTCCGCGGTGCCGGCAGCGGCACGCGCGACATGGTCTACGTCTCGGGAGAGATCGGGGTCGGTGGCGGAATCGTCGTCGACGGACGGCCGCTCGTCGGACGCAGCGGCTACGCCGGTGAGATCGGCCACATGGTCGTCAACCCCGAGGGCCGCCCCTGTCACTGCGGCTCGATCGGGTGCTGGGAGACCGAGATCGGCCAGCGGGCGCTGCTGCGCCACATGGGCTGGGCCGACGGCGGCGACCACGAGGTCGTGGACGCGATCATGCGGGAGGCCTCGGCCGGGAGCCAGCGTGCCCTGGATGCCTTCGCCGAGGTCGGCACCTGGCTGGGGATCGGACTCGCCAGCCTCATCAACGTGCTCAACCCACAGCGTGTGGTCCTCGGGGGCGTGTTCGCCCGGGCCTTCTCCTACCTGATCGATGCCGCCCGCGTCGAGGTCGACCGTCGCTCGCTCGGCCCCGCTCGCGCCGTGACGGCCATCACCCCGGCGACCCTCGGCGAGGACTCCTCCCTGGTCGGCGCGGCCGAGATGGCGTTCACGCCGGTCCTGGCCGATCCAACGCTCCTGCCGCTGCACGACACCGACGTCGACGTGGCCGCCACCGCGTCCTGACACGCCACCCGGCGTCCTGACTCACTCCACCCCTGAACGACACAACCACCCAAACACCCAAGGAGACAACCAACATGGGCCGACCATTCACGCTGTTCACCGGTCAGTGGGCCGATCTTCCCCTCGAGGAGGTCGCTCGCCTCGCGTCGGAGTGGGGCTACGACGGCCTCGAGCTCGCCTGCTGGGGCGACCACTTCGAGGTCGACAAGGCGATGGCCGACGACGGGTACGTCCAGGGTCGCAAGGACCTGCTCGCCAAGTACGATCTGCAGGTCTTCGCCATCTCCAACCACCTGGTCGGCCAGGCCGTGTGCGACAACCCGATCGACGAGCGCCACCAGGGCATCCTGCCGGCGCGCATCTGGGGTGACGGCGAGGCCGAAGGTGTTCGCCAGCGCGCCGCGGAGGAGATGAAGGACACCGCCCGCGCCGCCGCTGCACTCGGCGTCGACGTGGTCGTCGGGTTCACCGGCTCCCCCATCTGGCACACCGTGGCCATGTTCCCGCCCGTCCCGCAGGACATGATCGACCGTGGCTACGCCGAGTTCGCCGAGCGCTGGAACCCGATCCTCGACGTCTACGACGAGGTGGGGGTCAGGTTCGCCCACGAGGTCCACCCCTCGGAGATCGCCTACGACTACTACACCACCAAGGCGACGCTGGAGGCCATCGGCCATCGTGAGGCGTTCGGCCTGAACTGGGACCCCTCCCACATGGTCTGGCAGGGCATCGACCCCGCCAACTTCATCCTCGACTTCGCCGACCGGATCTACCACGTGGACTGCAAGGACGCGAAGGTCAACCGGGCTGACGGCCGCCGCGGCCGCATGGGCTCCCACCTCCCCTGGGCGGACCTTCGCCGGGGCTGGGACTTCGTGTCCGTCGGCCGGGGCGACGTCAACTGGGAGGAGTGCATCCGCGCCCTCAACGAGATCGGCTACGACGGCCCGATCTCGGTTGAGTGGGAGGACGCCGGCATGGACCGCCTGCAGGGTGCGCCCGAGGCCCTCGAGCTGCTCAAGACCCTCAACTGGGAGAAGCCGTCCGGCTCCTTCGACGACGCCTTCGGGAGCGACAGCTAGATGGCCGCCGCGTCCCCCGGCGAGCGACTGAATGTCGCGATGATCGGCTACAGCTTCATGGGCCGCGCGCACGCGCAGGCCTGGAGCACCGTCGGCAGGCACTTCGACCTGCCGGTGCAGCCCCACATGAAGGTCGTGGTCGGTCGGTCCGCGGAGAAGGTCGAGGAGGCCCGCGCGAAGCTCGGCTTCGAGGAGGCGGCCACCGACTGGCGCGAGGTCGTCGCGCGTGACGACATCGACATCGTCGACATCTGCACGCCCGGCTCGAGCCACCACGAGATCGCCATCGCGGCACTGGAAGCCGGCAAGCACGTGCTGTGCGAGAAGCCGCTGGCCAACACCGTCGAGGAGGCGCAGGCCATGGCCGACGCCGCCGAGAAGGCACGCGTCAACGGTGTCCGCTCGATGGTGGCCTTCAACTACCGTCGTGTGCCGGCGCTCGCGCATGCCAAGCAGCTGATCGAACAGGGCGTCATCGGCGACATCCGCCACGTGCGGGCGGTCTACCTGCAGGACTGGATCGTCGATCCGGAGTTCCCCCTCGTGTGGCGGCTCCAGGCCGACCTGGCAGGCTCCGGGGCGCTGGGCGACATCGGGGCGCACATCATCGACCTGGCCCAGCACCTGACCGGCGCGACGGTCGAGGAGCTGACCGGGCACACCCACACCTTCGTCACGGAGCGCCCGCTGGCGGAGGGGTCCGATGGCCTGTCGGCCACGGGCAGCGGTGGTACCGGCCCGGTCACGGTCGACGACGCCGCGCTGGTGATCGCACGGATGTCCGACGGTGCGCTGGCCACCTTCGAGGCCAGCAGGTTCGCGACCGGCCGCAAGAACGGGCTGCGGATCGAGCTGAACGGCTCCAAGGGCAGCATCGCGTTCGACCTCGAGCGGTTGAACGAGCTCGAGCTGTTCACCGCCGATGGGACACCAGCCACCGAGGGCTTCCGTAGGATCCTGGTCACCGAGGGTGACCAGCCGTACATGGAGGCGTGGTGGCCGCCAGGCCACATCATCGGGTGGGAACACAGCTTCGTGCACGAGGTCCGCGACCTCCTCGTCGCGATCGCTGAGGGCAAGGACCCCCAGCCGGGGTTCGCCGAGGGGCTGCAGGTCCAGCAGGTGCTCGATGCCGTGCAGTCGGCGTCCGACCAACGCGGTTGGGTCACCGTCCCCGAGTGAGACCAAGACCGGTATCGGTCGCCTGACAACATTCAGGTGACCGATACCGGCTCAAGATGCGCTGTTGACCGGGCCATCGAAACTATTTAGTTTACGTAGACAACCTACTAGTGAAGTAGAAAGGACGAGCCGGTGAGCCGACCACTGCTCGAGATGCACGGGATCGTCAAGGAGTTCCCCGGTGTCCGTGCCCTCGACAACGTCGACCTCGACGTGCGTCCGGGCGAGGTCCACTGCCTGCTGGGCCAGAACGGCGCCGGCAAGTCCACCCTCATCAAGGTCCTGGCGGGCGCCCACACCCCCGACGAGGGCCGGATCGTCTGGCAGGGCGAGGACGTGTCCTTCGCCCACCCGATCGATGCGCTCGGCCACGGCCTGGCCACGATCTACCAAGAGCTGGACCTCGTCGACGGCCTGTCGGTCGCCGACAACATCTTCCTCGGCCACGAGCACTCCCGCGGGGGGTTCGTCAGCCGTGGGGAGACCAACAAGGCCGCAGCAGCGCTGCTCGCCCGGCTCGGCCACCCCGAGATCAAGCCCGGACGCGAGCTCGGGTCCCTGACCCCCGCCGGCAAGCAGATCACCAGCATGGCGCGGGCGCT
The DNA here is from genome assembly GCF_003344865.1 of Euzebya pacifica. Classification (GTDB taxonomy): domain Bacteria; phylum Actinomycetota; class Nitriliruptoria; order Euzebyales; family Euzebyaceae; genus Euzebya; species Euzebya pacifica. The sequence continues at coordinate 5,405,148 of NZ_CP031165.1, read as the reverse complement.
GTCGTACAACGCCCAGCTGATCGTCATGGACGAGCCATCTGCGGTGCTCGACGGTGACGAGGTCGGCAACCTCTTCCGCGTCATCAAGGAGATCACCAGCGAGGGCGTGGCGGTCGTCTACATCTCCCACCGCCTCGAGGAGATCCGTGAGATCGGCGACCGCGTGACGGTCCTCAAGGACGGTCGCACCGTCGCCCAGGGCCTTGCCGTGGCCGACGTCACGACCCGCGAGGTCGTCTCGCTGATGACCGGTCGGGACATCGAGTTCGTCTTCCCCGACCGGCCCACGACAGCCGTCGAGACGGGTGCCCCACTCCTCCGGGTCGAGGGCCTCAGCCGCAAGGGCGAGTTCGCCGACGTCTCCTTCGACGTCCACCCGGGCGAGATCCTCGGCCTGACCGGCCTCGTCGGCGCCGGTCGCTCGGAGATCCTCGAGACGGTCTACGGGGCTCGCACCCCCGACGAAGGCACCGTGACCCTCGACGGCCAGCGGATGCGCCCCGGGTCGGTGACCGCCGCGGTGAAGGCCGGGATGGGCCTGTGCCCCGAGGAGCGCAAGGCGCAGGCGCTGGTGCTCGGCGACACCGTCATCCGCAACGTCTCCCTGGCCACCCTCGGTCGGTACGCCAACGCAGGCCTCATCGGTGCCGAGGCCGAACGCGAGGACGTCGAGAAGCTGACCCGTGACCTCGACGTGCGTCCTGCTGACGGGCGACGCGTCGTGCGGACCCTGTCCGGTGGCAACCAGCAGAAGGCCGTGCTGGCCCGCTGGCTGCTGCGCGAGTGCAAGGTCCTGCTGCTCGACGAGCCCACCCGCGGCGTCGACGTGGGGGCCCGCAGCGAGCTGTACCAGCTCGTCCGCGATCTCGCCGACAGCGGCGTCGCCGTGGTCATGGTCTCCAGCGAGGTGCCCGAGGTCCTCGGCCTGGCGGATCGTGTGCTCGTCGTCAGAGACGGCCGCGTCGTCCACGAGAGCCCGGCCACAGAACTCACCGAAGCCGACGTGCTGGACCTCGTCATGGAGGGCCACGCCGCATGAACACCACGACCGACACAACAGGAACAGAGCCGACGATGCTGACCGACGACCCTGCACACGTCACCGACGCCGAGGCGATCCAGGCCGATGGCAGCGCACGCGCCAAGCTGGGCGGCGCGCTGGGCCGCATGGGCAACCTGGGGCTGGTGGGCGCGATCGTGCTCGTCGCCCTCGTGGGTGCCGTCACTGCGCCCGACAACTTCCTGACCAGCGACAACCTGCTGACGATCCTGCGACAGGCAGCCGTCATCGGTGTGGTCACCGTCGGCATGACCTTCGTCATCATCGGCGGCGGCATCGACCTGTCGGTCGGTGCGCTCGTCGCGCTGGCGTCGGTGTGGGCGACAACCGGCGCGACGCAGGAGTTCGGCGTCCTCGGCATGGTCGGCGTGGCGCTGCTCGTCGGCACCCTCGCAGGCCTCGTCAACGGGGTCCTGATCGCCTACGGACGGGTCGTCTCGTTCATCGCGACGCTGGCGATGCTGGTCTCCGCCCGGGGCCTGGCCGCCAACATCTCCAACAAGCGTGTGCAGCTCGTCGAGGTGCAGGGCTTCACCGAGATCAGCCAGGGTGACTTCCTCGGCCTGCCGAACCTGGTCTGGGTCGTCGCGATCGTGTTCGTGGTCGGCTGGGTCCTGCTCAACCGCACCACCTTCGGACGACACACCTTCGCGATCGGTGGCAACGTCGAGGCCGCGCGCCTGGCCGGCATCAACATCCGCCGCCACACGATGATGCTGTACGGCCTCTCGGGCCTGTGCACCGGCATCGGCGCGATCCTGATCGCCGCCCGCACCACCACGGGGTCCAGCACCCACGGCGAGCTCTACGAGCTCGACGCCATCGCCGCGGTGATCATCGGCGGGACCCTGCTGACGGGTGGCAAGGGCACCATCGTCGGGTCGGCGCTCGGTGTCTTCATCTTCACGCTGCTGCAGAACGTGTTCGCCCTGAACAACCTCTCCACCGACCTCCAGAACATCGCCAAGGGCCTGATCATCGTCGCGGCCGTCCTGCTGCAGATGCGGTCCGCGCGCGACCGCGCCTGATCCACGGGGTCTCCCCACCCGGTTGCCCGCAGGGCAGCCATCCGAGCCAGTCACGAGCCAACAACGACAGAGGAGCCAGAGCCATGACCGAGTCAACCACTTCCCGCTTCGGGCTGATGCGCCTGATGGCGGCGATGATCGCCGTCCTCCTGCTGCTGACCGCCTGCACCGGCGACGGCAGCAGCGACGACGAGACCACCGACGGGGACAGCGAGACCTCCGAGGAGACCGCCGACGCCGACACCGGTGAGGAGACCGGCGACGAGGCCGCAGGGTCGACCACCGGCGAGGCCGTCACCATCGGCTTCTCCGCCCCGGCCGCCGACCACGGCTGGATCGCCGCCATCACCGAGAACGCCCAGGCCACCGCCGACGAGTTCGACGACGTGACCCTGGAGGTCACCGAGGGCACCAACGACGTCAACCAGCAGATCGCCCAGGTCGAGACGCTGATCAACTCCGGCGTCGACGCCCTGGTCATCCTGCCCTTCGAGGGCCAGGCCCTGACCCAGGTCGCCCAGCAGGCCATGGAGGCCGGCATCCCGGTCGTCAACCTCGACCGCGTCTTCTCCTCCCCGCAGGCCTACCGGACCTACATCGCCGGTGACAACTACGGCATGGGCGTCAGCGCCGGCAACTACATCGGTCAGCGCCTGACCGACGAGGGCGTGACCGACCCGGTCATCGCCGAGATCGCCGGTATCGACAACCTGCCCCTCACCCAGGACCGCAGCCAGGGCTTCGCCGACGCGCTCGAGACCTTCGGCTTCGAGGTCACCGCTCGTCAGGCCGCGGAGTTCACCGTGGAGTCCGGCCAGGCCGTGACCGCCAACCTGCTGCAGGCCGAGCCCGAGATCGACGCCATCTGGAACCACGACGACGACCAGGGCATCGGCGTCCTGGCCGCCATCCAGGAAGCCGGCCGCGACGAGTTCTTCATGGTCGGTGGCGCCGGTTCCGCCAACGCGATGCGTGAGATCCAGTCCGGCGAGTCCGTGCTGCAGGCCACCGTCCTCTACAACCCGTCCATGTCCTCCTCCGCGATCCGCCTGGCGCGTGCCATCGCGCAGGGCACCGGCCTCGACGGCCTGGCGGAGAACGACGTTCCCGCCGAGATCATCACCTTCTCCGCGGTCGTGACCGCCGAGAACGTCGAGGAATACCTCCCGGTCGGCTTCGAGTCCTAGGACCCGACCGCGGCCGGCCGCGAGGCCGGCCATCCACCAACACAACGGCGCGACCCGGGGGAGGGTCGCGCCGTTGTGGTGTGTACGGGGGTCGGGCCGGCGGGTGACCTAACCGAGTGCGTCGTGGCCGCGCAGGGATGCCGCGAGGCCGTCGGGGTAGTCCGTCAGCGCGTCCTGCACCACGACGACCTCTGCACCGGTGGCCGCTGCAGCCGCCATGGCGCCATCGGCCAGCGGCACCCGGGTCGCGGGCAGGTCCAGCTCGTGCAGGCGGGCGGAGTCAGCCACGATCTGCGTCGGCTCGTCGCCGATGTAGGCATGGGCGTCGGCCGCCGCGCGGAGGTGCACGACCAACGTCTCGACCCGGCCCTCGAACAACGCCCGGAGGACGTCGTGACGGCCGGTGACCCCGTCACCACGACCGACGGCGTCGGTGACCGCTCGCTGGCGCGAGGCGCGGTGATAGGCGGCGGCTCGACGGACGGCCGCGTCGGCCTCCTCCTGCACGTGGTCGGCGGAACCGTCGTCGGCACGCCCGCCGGTCTCGAGGTCGACGACGAGGTCCTGCAGGTCGTCTGGGAGCAGGTCCTGCAGCATCGCCACGGCGGTCTCGTCACCGGTCAGGGCGATCAGCTGCAGGTGGCGGTCGCGGGTCTCCTGCGTCAGCCGGTCCGCGACGAGGCGCAGGTTCTCCTCCCACTGCTCCTCGGCCCGCTGCTGGAACCGCCGCTGCGACCACCCACCGGGATTGGACTTGGTGATGTGCTGGCTCTCGCCGTCGACGGTCAGGTCGATCTCCTCGTGGCCGGCGGTCACGAGCTCGACGTCCGCACCGATCCGGTCGACCATGACCAGGGCGTGGGGGATCCACGTCTGCTGGGCTGCGATCAGCTCGCCCAGGGCGGGCAGGGGCCCCGCGACGGCACCGGCCGGCAGCGTCTCGGCCGTAGCGAACACCGCGATGTCGTCGGGTCCAGCGACACCAACGAGCGTCATGGCGTCGGCGTGGCCGTGGGCACGAAGGGCGTCGACGAGGCGGTCGGCGGTCGACTCGGCGTCCACGTCGGGGGTGCTGTCGAGCAGCTCGACCACGTTTCGGCGGGCGTTGGACAGCTCGACGTCGAAGCGGTCGCCGGCGTCGGTGGACTCGCTCGGCGCTGGCACCGTCACGGTCACCAGGGCACGGTCCGCGCTTCGTCGGAGGACGGGATCAGGGGTGAGGGTGGAGTGGGTCATGGCCATTGCGTTCCCTGTTCCCCCGTGGTCAACCCCCCACGGCCGGGCAGACGGTCGCACAGGTTCCGCTGCTGCCGGTGGTCAGGCGGCCCGCAGCACCTCGATCACACGCCCGACGGCATCGGCCACGACCTCGGGTGGGTTGGCCGCGTAGCACAGGCGGAAGATGCCGGGGTCGGGGGCACGCAGCGCCGACCCGGGGGTCAGGTTCACGTCGGCCTCGTCGAGGATCCGCTGCCACAGGGCGTGTTCGGCCTCGACCGTCGGCTCGGCCAACCATTCCCGCAGGTCGCAGAGGACGAAGAACCCGGCGGTCGGGGGCAGGTGCGGGACGTCGGCGGCGGTCAGGGCTCGGCTGACCGTGGCGGCCAGGTTGCCGAGGCGATCGCGCATGGCGTCCAGGTAGGTGTCGACCCACGCGTCGTCGGCCAGCATGGCGGCGATGGCGTGCTGGGCCAGGCTGGACACCCCGGTCCAGATGCCCTGCAGCTCGATGGCGTTGCGCAGCGGTTCGTTCTCGGTCACGACGGCTCCGCAGCGCAGGCCGCTCATGCCGAAGTCCTTGCTGACGGCCCACACGACGTGCAGGTGGTCGCCCAGGGACGGGCGCAGCCGCCCGGCGCTGGCGAAGTCGGTCCCCTCGCCGAAGACCGTCAGGCCGTAGACCTCGTCGGCGATGACGTGGATGCGACGGTCCTCGGCCCACGCGATCAACGCCTCGACCTCGTCGCGGTCGCGGACCTGCCCGCGCGGGTTGTCGGGGTTGGTCAGCAGCAGGATCGGCGTCGGCCGTCCGGCATCGGTGCGGGCGCGGTCGAGCATGTCCGGGGTCAGCCGGTAGCCGTCCTCGGCCCGTGTGGGGACGCCGACGACATCCAGGCCGGCCCGGGCACCGAGGTCGGGCCAGAAGCCGGCGTAGGAAGGCGTGGGCACCAGGACGCCGTCGCCCGGGTCACCGAGGACGAACGCCATCGCCTCGAGCACCGCGCTGGCACCCGACAGCACACCGACGTGGGCGGGGTCGATCGCCCGACCGAACATGCGCCGGCCGACGAGCCCGGCGATCGCCTCGCGGAGGACCTGCCTGCCGGCGTTGGCGTCGTAGCCGACCACCCTCGGGGGCACCGGCGGGAAGGACTCCAGCCGCGGCCCCAGCAGGTCGAACATCTGCAGGTTCTCCGCGATGGCCAGGCTGACGTACCCCGGATCGTCCTGACGGGCGACGTGGGCGTCGATGTAGCTGGCGAACCCGCCCGCGAGCATCCCGCGGCCACGGGAGGAGAGGGAACCCGCGGTGTCCCCTGTGGTCACGCGAGCTGCTCGAGGACCTTGGCCACACGCCGTTCGGCGGTGTCTGCCTTTGTGGCGTCGGCCACCGAGCGTGCGTGCTCCTTGCGTCGTGAGTACGACAGCTGGTCGAACGCGTCCCGCAGCCCGGCATCCTCGAGGGCGGCGGCCAGGAGCCCGGGCACGTCCACGACGCGTTCGCCCTCGACCAGCTCCAGGACGACGGTGACCCGGTCCCCGGGTCCGAGCCCAGAGGCAGTGCGATGGGCCTTGTTCAGGGGAAGGAGGTACTTGCCGCCCATGACCGCCACGGTGCTGTCATAGGTGTAGCCGTCGACGTCGACCTTCACGGGTGGGCGTTTCCCGGCGCCGAGCGCCTCGACGTGGTCGGGTGGCACCTCTATCCCGGTGTTGTTGCCGAAGGCGAGCAGGGTGGTGGTGAAGGTCGTCGTCGAGGGCATGGGACCGATGCCTAGATGTCGCGTTCGAGGGTCTGGCGGCGGGCGGGGCCGACGGAGACCCACCGGATCGGGGTGCCGCTCAGCTCCTCGAGGCGTTCGACGTAGGCCTGCGCCTGCTTGGGCAGCTTGGCGTACTCCGTCACCTCGGTGATGTCGGTGCGCCAGCCCTCCACCTCTTCGTAGACCGGTTCGGCGTGGTGGAACGCGGTCTGGTGCGGCGGGAAGTGCTCGAACTCCTCGTCCTGGTAGCGGTAGGCGCTGCAGATCTTCAGCGTGTCGAACTCGCTGAGCACGTCGAGCTTGGTCAGGAAGTGCTCGGTCAGGCCGTTGACGCGTGCGGCGTAGCGCGCCAGCACCGCGTCGAACCAGCCGACACGCCGGCGACGGCCGGTCGTGGTGCCGAACTCGCGCCCGACGGCGGTCATCCGCTCGCCGATCTCGTCGTGCAGCTCGGTCGGGAACGGACCGGCGCCGACACGGGTGACGTAGGCCTTGGTGATGCCGATGACCCGCTCGATGTGCTTGGGACCGAGGCCCGCACCGGTCATCGCGCCACCGCTGACGGGGTTGGAGGAGGTGACGAACGGATAGGTGCCGTGGTCGAGGTCCAGCAGGGTGCCCTGGGCGCCCTCGAGCAGGACCGTCTCACCCTTCTCCAGGCCCTCGTGCAGCAGCATCATCGTGTCGGCGATGTAGGGGCGCAGGCGCTCGGCGTACACCGCGTACTCGGTCTCGATGTCGACGGCCTTCATGGGCAGCCGGTTGTAGACCCGCGACAGGATCGCGTTCTTCTCCTTGAGCACGACGTCCAGCTTCTGCCGGAAGATCTTCATGTCGTACAGGTCCTGCACGCGCAGCCCCACACGGGAGGCCTTGTCGGCGTAGCACGGGCCGATGCCGCGCTTGGTGGTGCCCAGCTTCTGCCGACCGAGGTACCGCTCGGTGACCGCGTCGAACTCGCGGTGGTACGGCATGATCAGGTGGGCGTTGGAGGAGATCTTCAGGCGCGAGACGTCCAGCCCCTGCTCGACCAGCCCGTCGAGCTCCTCCAGCAGCACACCGGGGTCGACCACGACGCCGTCACCGATGACCGGGGTGACGTGGCCGTACATCACGCCGCTGGGCACGAGGTGCAGCTTGAGGGTGGTGTCGCCCACGATGATCGTGTGGCCGGCGTTGTTGCCGCCCTGGTACCGCACGACGTAGTTCACGTCGTCGGCCAGCAGGTCGGTGGCCTTGCCCTTCCCTTCGTCGCCCCACTGGGTTCCGACGATGACGATGGCTGGCACGGTGGTTCGCTCGCTTCCGGTGCTCGGGAGGCCGTGGATGTCACGGCAGGATGCCTGATCGTAGAGGGTCGGGTGCTCACTTGCCTCGTGCCCGGGGGGCCGGGGTGTGCCCTATGCTCCGGCCTCCCTGGAGTCGGAGGAACACCCGTGAACAAGTACAGCGTTGCAGCCGCGACCGCGGCGATCGGATTCGGTGCCGGCGAGCTGCTGGCGCCGGACAAGGCGATGAAGCTCTTCGGCGTGGCCGAGGAGGACCTCAACCCGTCGATGCGGGCGATCGTCCGCGCCTTCGGTGGCCGCAACCTGACCTACGGCGCGATGATGCTGACCAAGCAGGGACGCAAGGCGCTGATGGGTGCGCTGCCGCTCGTCGTGGCCACCGAGGCGGCAGCCGCGGGGTTGTCGATCACCCGTGACGAGGTCTCGCCCGTCCTGCCGGCCCTCGGTGCCGGCGCCACGCTGGTGATCGCAGCGCTGCTGGTGAAGGGCCGCTAGACGCGTTCGAGGGCGCGGACCAGCATCGCCGGATCGGCGTTCCCGCCCGAGCAGACGACCGCCGTGGTCAGGCCCTCGGTGGGCACCTTGCCGGCCAGGACCGCGGCGAGGGCGATCGCTGCCCCCGGTTCGACGACGACCTTCAGCTCGACCATCGCCGTGGCCATGGCGTGCAGGGCCTCGTCGTCGGAGACCGTCAGCACCTCGTGCAGCAACCGGCTGTTGATCGGCCAGGTCAGCCGGCCGGGCGTCTCGGTCTGGACGGCATCGCAGATCGAGCGGGCGTCCGGGTCGTTGCGCAGCCGCTCGCCCGCCTCGATCGACCGGCGGGTGTCGTCGAAGTCATCGGGTTCGACGGCGACGCGTCGGGTGCCGGGGGAGTCGGCCTCCAGCGCCAGCATGCAGCCGGCCGACAGCCCGCCACCGGAGATCGGGACGACGAAGGTGTCGAGGGTGGCCCCCAGCTCGGCGGCCTGCTCGATGACCTCCAGGCCGAGGGTGCCCTGCCCGGCGATGATGTTGGGGTGGTCGAAGGGGGGCACGACGACCATGCCGCGCTCCTCGGCCACGGCCATGCCGACGGCCTCGCGGTCCTGGGTGTAGCGGTCGTAGAGGACGACCTCGGCCCCGTACTCGCGGGTGTTGGTCAGCTTCATGGCCGGCGCGTCCTCGGGCATGACGATGACGGCGGACACGCCCGCCATCCGTGCGGCCAGCGCGACGGCCTGGGCGTGGTTGCCGGAGGAGAACGCCAGCACGCCCGCCCGCTTCTCCTCCTCCGTCAGTCGGGAGATGCGGTTGAACGCCCCGCGGAACTTGAACGCGGCGACCTTCTGGAGGGACTCGGCCTTGACCAGCAACCGGCCGCCCACCCGCTCGTTCAGCCGAGGCGACTCCAGCAGGGGTGTGCGGACGGCATGGCCGGCAATCCGCCCGGCGGCGGCGCGGACGTCCTCGATGGTCGGCAGATCAGGGGTCACCGGTTCCTCGCCTCCTCAGTACGGGTTCGTCGGCTCGGGCTGGCCGGCCCGAGCCGCGTGTGCCTTCCCCACCGCCGGCAGGCGTCCATCGCGCACGGGGTCCGACGGTGTGCGCGTTCCCCAGCCCACCAAGGTGCCCATCGCACACGTGGCGCGGGGGTGGGTGCGTTCCCCACCCGTCGAGGCTGTCCATCGCACACGCCGCGCGAGGACGGGTTCACCCGTCAGGACCGCTCGATGCGGAACCGGATCCGGACGTGGGTGTGGAACTCGCTGATCTCGGTGCCCTCGACGATGGCGGACTGCTCGAGCACGTCGAAGCCCTGGATGCCGCGGAGGGTCTTGGCCGCCTCGTCGAGGGCCTTGGAGGCGGCGTCCTGCCAACCCTCCGTCGAAACGCCGACGAGATCGATGGTCTTGATGACGGCCACGGGGGGCTCCTGTTCCGGGACGCGGATGTGGGTGGCGGGGGCCGCATGCTACCGAGCGCGACCGGCCGGACGCGAAGCGAGCGCCGATGGGAGGTCGGGCGGTCAGTCCCGGCGCGGGAAGTACGGAAGGTGGAAGGCCACGTCCTCCGCCTCGTCGTCACACCCCTCGACGCAGTCGAACGCCACCTCGTACATGACCGGCCATAGCTTGCCGGTGACCAGCCAGGTATCGGTCGTGGGGTCGTAGGCGATCCCGTTGAGCACGTCGGCGGTGCCGTCCTCGTCCTCGGCCCAACGCCCGTTGGGGAGGGCGATGGCGCTGGCGTCGATCTCGCCGGCGCTGCCGTCGGTGGTGTCGATCACCAGGATCCGGTCGGTCTGCCACACGTTGGCGAGCACCAGGTCGGTGCCCGAGACGCACTCGAGCTCGTTGATCCGGCGGACGGGCTCACCGTCGAGGGTGACGGTGACCTCGCTGATCGTCGCGAAGGTGTCGGGGTCGCGTTCGGTGAGGGTGGCGGTGCCGTTGGACATCCAGAGGGAGCCGCGGGGCATGTCGCAGATGCCCCACCCCTCGCCCTCGTAGGAGTAGGTGCCGGTCGCCTCCAGGGTGTCGCGGTCGTAGACGTGGGCGACCTCGCTCTGCCAGGTGATCTGCACGATCCGGTCGCCGACGACGGTCGCCCCCTCGCCGAACTCCTCCTCACCCAACGGGGTCGAGGAGAGGACGGCGCCGTTGGAGGGGTCGATCTCGGTCATGGCGGACTGGCCGTACAACCCGCGACTCTCGAACAGCCTGCCGTCGTGGAACTCCAGCCCCTGGGTGAACGCCGAGGCGTCGTGCGGCCGCTCGCCGACGACCCGCAGCACGTGGGTCCGGCCCGAGAAAGGTGTGCTGGACTCGTCCTCGTCCGCGCTGGGCGTCGGTGACTCGGTCAGGTCGTCCACCAGCTCGGGCACCGTCGGGCCGGTGGCCGACTCCGTTCCGGGGGTGGCGCAGGCCGAGAGCAGGCCGAGGAGGCTCAGGAGGACCAGGCGGGACAGTCGCTGCATGGCCTCGACTCTGGCACGATCCGCCCCGTCGCGCCCGGCCGTGCCGTCCCGAGTGGCGAGGTCGACCCCGAGTGGGCAAGGCTGGACGCCGACGAGACGAGCCCGATCGACGAGCCGAGACCCCCGGAGGTCCACCAAGACAATGAGCACCATCGACGACATCACCAGCCTGCTGGGCGACGACGCGAGCAACCTCCTGGAGCACCAGGCGACGGTCGACTCGGATCTGCTGACGCTGCCGGGCGGCGACGTCGTGAACCGTGTCTACGCCGACACCGACCGCAACAACCGTGTCCTGGGCAGCCTGGAGCGGCTGATCGGCAGCGGGCGCCTGGCCAACACCGGCTACGTGTCGATCCTGCCCGTCGACCAGGGCATCGAGCACTCCGGCGGGGCCTCGTTCGCCCCCAACCCGGCGTACTTCGACCCCGAGAACATCGTGCGGCTGGCGGTCGAGGGAGGTTGCAACGCCGTCGCGTCGACGTTCGGCGTCCTGGGTGCGGTCAGCCGCAAGTGGGCCCACCGGATTCCGTTCATCGTCAAGATCAACCACAACGAGCTGCTGACCGCACCCAACACCTTCGACCAGATCAGCTTCGGTACGGTCGACCAGGCCTACGACATGGGTGCGGCCGGCATCGGCGCGACGATCTACTTCGGGTCCGAGGAGTCCAACCGCCAGATCGTCGAGGTCGCCGAGCAGTTCGCCCACGCCCACGAGCTCGGCATGTTCACCGTGCTGTGGTGCTACCTCCGCAACTCGGCGTTCAAGGTCGGGGGCACCGACTACCACGTGGCCGCGGACCTGACCGCCCAGGCCAACCACCTCGGCGTCACCCTCGAGGCCGACATCATCAAGCAGAAGCTGCCGGAGAACAACGGCGGCTACAAGGCGATGAACAGCGGCGACTCCAGCTACGGCAAGCTCGACGAGCGCATCTACACCGACCTGGCGACCGACCACCCGATCGACCTGTGCCGCTACCAGGTCCTGAACTGCTACTCCGGTCGCATCGGCCTGATCAACTCCGGCGGCGCCTCCTCCGGTGCCACCGACAAGGCCGAGGCCGTCCGGACCGCCGTGGTCAACAAGCGCGCCGGCGGCATGGGCCTGATCAGTGGCCGCAAGGCTTTCCAGCGCCCGATGGCCGAGGGTGCGGAGCTGCTGCAGGCGATCCAGGACGTGTACTTGTGTGACGAGGTGACGATCGCCTGATGCCGCCAGGGGGGTGCCCGGGGAGGGGCGCGGTCACCCCTCGAGCCAACTCAGGATGGTCCGGTTGGTCTCCTCCGGCAGCTCCTGCTGGATCCAGTGCCCACAGTCCAGGTCGACGACCTCCACGTTGGGGACGAAGTCGGCCAGCTGGTCGGACCGGGCAATCATGTCGCGTGTGCCGTACACCATCAGGGCCGGCTGCGAGATGATCGGGTCGACCTTCCCCAGCAGGTCCCAGTTCCGGTCGAGGTTGCGGTACCAGTTGATGCTGGGGGTGAACCCCGACTCCTCGAACGCGGACACGAACACGGCCAGATCGGCGTCGTCCATGATCGGCTCGCCGAGCGGCGCACCCGCCGTGGCGAGGTTGCTCATGGCGTTGCCCGGCTCGGGTGCGGCGGGAGGCGGCAGGTCCTTGCGGTAGAGGTTGCGCAGGAACTGGTGGGTGTTGGCGTCCAGCACCGCGTCGGCCACGCCCGGCTGCCGGTTGAAGTGCACGAAGTAGAAGTCGCCGCCGAACACGGCCTCCATCCACTCGATCCATGGCGTCTCGCCACGGACCTGGTAGGGAAGGCTCAGGTTGATCACCCGGCTCACGCGGTCCGGGTGGAGCAGGGTCAGGCCCCAGACGACGTTGGCGCCCCAGTCGTGACCGACGAAGACCGCGTCGTCGTACCCGTAGTGGTTGAGCAGTCCGACGAGATCACCGGTCAGGCGCCCGATGTCGTAGTCGGTCACCTCGACCGGTCGGGACGAGCGGCCGTAGCCCCGCTGGTTGGGCACGATGACGTGGTAGCCCGCCGCGGCCAGGGCACCCATCTGGTGACGCCAGGAGAAGGCGTGCTCCGGCCAGCCGTGGCACAGCACGATGGGGTTGCCCGCGTGCTCGCGGCCGGCCTCGAAGACCTCGAGGGTGATGCCGTTGACGGGAACGAGGGTGGGTGTGGGAAAGGCGTGTGAATCGAACATGTGGCCACCATGCCGCCCTGAAGTGGCCACCCCATTGGCCAGTTTTCTGTGGAAGTCTGACTGGCATGCGAATCGACCGCCTGGTGGCCATCCTCCTGTTGCTGCAACGGCGTGGGCAGGTCACGGCTGCGGAGGTCGCCGAGGAGCTGGAGGTCTCCGTGCGCACCGCTCGGCGTGACCTCGACGCGTTGCTGGTCGCCGGTGTGCCCCTCTACTCCGTGCGTGGACGAGGCGGCGGGTGGCGCCTTGTCGGCGGTGCCAGCACCGACCTGTCGGGGTTCACCGCAGGCGAGGCCCGTGCGCTGTTCCTCGCCGCGGGCCAGGCGGCGCCCGAGGCGCCGGAGGTGAAGGCTGCGTTGCGCAAGCTCGTCCACGCCCTGCCGGAGCCCTTCCGGGGACAGGCCGAAGCTGCCGGCGCATCGTTGCACGTCGACGCACAACGATGGGGTCCAGTCCGATCCAGCATCGGCCGCCGCGGTTCCTCGACGCGCTCCAGGATGCGGTGATCCGCCGCGTGCAGGTGCGGTTCGGGTACGTCGACCGTGAGGGCGCCGTGAGTCGGAGGGTCATCCACCCCCTGGGCATCGTTTCCAAGGGGTCGACGTGGTACGTCGTCGCCAACACCGACGCAGGCACGCGCACCTTCCGAATCGACCGGGTCTCCGACGTCGACCCCACCGATGATCCGGTCGACCGTCCCGAGGACTTCGACCTCGCTGACAGCTGGCGCGAGATCGCCGACGAGGTGGAACGCCGGCGAACACCGCTGGAGGTCCAGGCGCTGTGTGCACCCGGCGGGATGGGGCTGCTCCGCATGCTCCTCGGCGACCGGCTCGAGGTGGGCCGGGCGATCCACGACGGCCGTGTCGAAGTGGTCATTCGTGGCCACAACGAGTACGCCCTCGCGGGCGAGCTCGCAGGGTTGGTCGAGTGGTTGGAGGTCACCGCCCCCACGGGCGTGCGGAACCAGCTGACCTGGATCGGCCACGAGCTCGTCTCGAGGTACGGCGGTGCGGCGGACGTCGCGGAATGGGCGGCCGATGCGGCACGGGCGCGCCGGAGTCAGGGACCCAAGCCCTGACTGTCGCGCAGGCGGCAACAACCCGCGGCGCTGAGCGCCCTTCGCACCCGTCTGCCCCACCCCTTTACAGGAACGGGTGCTCCGGTATCCTGCGCAGACTCGTCCCAGCAGTCGGGACCGAACCCTGGGGAGGGAACATGACCGCTCGTCGAGCCATGGTGGCCGTTCTGGCGCTGCTGCTGGTATTGGGAGGGACCACGACCGGTGCAGCCGGTCCGGCGGAACGGAACCAGGAGCCGGACTGGTTGGCGAGGGTCAACGAGCTTCGAGTCGGGTCGGGCCTGCACCCGCTGGTGGAGGACCCCGGACGCAGCGCGGCGCTGCAGGAGGCCGTGAACTACATGGCTGGCACGGGTCAGGTGGGGCACGAGCTCCCCGACGATGCGGGACCCGCGGCGCAGCGTGCCGCGAGGAGCTCCAACCTGACCCACGAGCTGGCGGGCACCACCCCCACAGCGATGGTCGATGGCTGGATGACCGACCCCGGGCACCTCGTCAACGTGCTCAATCCCGATGTCGCGCTGACCGGATTCGCCCAGGCGACGTTCACCGAGCAGACCTCCAACGCCGGGGATGTCGTCGCCGGCCTGTGGACCATCCAGCAGGACGGCGAGGACCAACCGCCCGCGCCCCGCTACCCCTACGTCTTCCCCGGGGAGGGTTCGACGGTCGAGCTCCCGCCATCCGATGGGCCGAGCTACGACGAGTCCTGGGCTCACTGTGACGGGTACGTGGCCCCCGTCGGGTTCCCCGTGCTGGCCATGCTGGACAACCCGTTCGAGCCGACGTCCACCATCGGTGCGACTGCCCTGGTCAACACCGACACCGGCGCAGGTGTCGAGCACTGCCGGGCGGTCGGGGATGGCGCCATCCTGCGCAACACCGTGTCGATCCTCCCCCGCCATCCCCTGCCCGCCGGCCGCTACCGGGCCACCGTGGAGGTGGACGGGGCACCGCTGACCTGGACCTTCGGCATCGGCAACGAACCGACCCAGCCGACCGAACCGCCGGCAGCGGTTGCCATGGAGGTGGTGGCCGAGGACCCCACGTCCCTTTCCGTCCGTATCAGCACCGAGCGCTTCCTCCCGGCGGCGGCAGCCCATGCGGTGCTGGCCAGCGCCGAACGGTTCCCCGACGCGCTGGCAGGCACGGCCCTGACCGGTACGGGTCCGATGCTGCTCACCCCGTCGGGCTCGCTGGATGACGCCGTCGCGGGCGAGCTCCAACGTGTCGTGCCGGCAGGTGGCACCGTGTTCCTCCTGGGCGGCGAGGCGGCGTTGTCAGGCGCTGTGGAGTCAGCGGTCACTGCGCTCGGCTTCACCCCACGACGCCTCGCAGGCCCCACCCGTGTCCACACGGCCGTGGAAGTGGCCCGGGTCGTCACGGGTTCGGTGGGTTCGACGGAGGCTGTGGTTGCCCGTGCGGGCAGCGGCGGGGCGGACCAGACCGCGGCGTGGGCGGACTCGGTGGCTGTTGGGGCGTGGACGGCCGACACGGCCTCGCCGGTCCTCCTGACCGACTCGACATCGCTGTCGCCCGAGGTGGATGCGGCCCTTCAGGAGCTCCGCATCGCGATGACCGTCGTGGTGGGCGGGACCGCCGCCGTCAGCGACGCGGTGATGGCCTCCCTGCCCGCCCCCGACAGGGTCGCCGGCAGCAGCCGCACGGGTACCGCGGTGGCGATCGCCCAGCAGCTCGTCGCAGGCACCGGGGTGGTGTTGATCGACGGGTTCGCCGAGGACGGGTGGGCAAGCGGGCTCGCCGGTGCCGGCCTGGCTGCCGACCGGGGCTGGGCGGTCCTGATGGCCGGTCAGGACACCCTGCCCGCCGATACCGCTGCGGCCCTCCCGGGCTGCGCCAGTCAGGTGGCGGTCGTCGGTGATGCCGCGTTCACCGAGGGTCTGCGGTCGTCGTTGGCCGAACGGCTCGACCCCGGGTGCTGAGCCCCCGGTAAGGACGCCGTCCACGGGCGCGGAAGAAGGGGCGAACGCCTCCCTCGTGGACGGCAGGGGGCCGGTCGGATGCCTGGCCGGGACCGGACGGACGGACCCGCCCTTGACGAAACCACCTCTCCCGGAGGACAGTCGCCTTGGAGGAGGTCGTCCATGACCATTCACACCTGTATCCGTTGTCCGCTGCGCTTCACCAACAGGGCCGAGCTCGCGGATCACATGGCACACGATCACCGCGTGCCGGGTGAGGTGCTGGAGGTGCTGGCCTACCCGGGTGCCCACGAAGCGCGCCCGTTGTATCGCCAGTTCGCATCGGACGACGGGGTGCACCGCATCCTTCTGATCGCCAACCAGACGCTCGGGTCCGAGTCAGTCATGGCGACGATGCATGCACGCCTGCGGGCCCACGAACGCGTCAGCGTGTTCGTGGTCGTTCCTGCCACTCCGTCGGAGCACCTGGCGAGTGCCCCGGGCGCGGGTCGGCCGGCGGCGGCGGAGGCTGGGCTCGATGCCCGGACCGACGACGCCGGTCTGGCCCAAGCGCGCTTCAGGCTGCGCCGGGCCGTGGCGATGCTCACCGACGTGGGGATCGTGGCCCACGGTCGGATCGGTGACGCCAACCCCCTGCGGGCTGCCGCGTCGGTCATGACCGCCGAGCCCATCGACGAGATCGTCCTCTGCACGCTCGACCATGCGCTGTCCCGCTGGTTGCGTGCCGACGTCCCCACGGCGCTGCGACGCCAGTACGACGTGCCGGTCACCGCCATCGTGGTCCCACCGGGCGCCGAGGAGGACGCGCCGACCGACGACCTCGCGGTGAATGGCACCCTGGCTGCAGAGGCAACAGGCGCCTGAGCCAACCCGACACCGGCGACAGGGTGGAGGTGTGCTTCACTCCACCGCCATGGAGCGAGCAACGAACGGGTTGAGCGGGCGGGCGGCGACGGCCCTCGGCGGCGGGGTCAAGTACGGGCGGATCGCCTGGACGATCGCCAGGTCGGGCATCGTCCCGCTCCGCCTGCATCGCGGCGCACCGATCCTCCCGGCCCTGCTGCGGTACGGCACGACGATCGCGGGCCTCTACGCCGGGGCAGCCGCTGCCGTCGGTGACCGACCGGCGATCGTCGACGACCACGGCATGGTGACGTTCGCCGAGCTCGACCACCGTGCGGGGGCGCTCGCGGCCGCGATGTCGCGGGAGCTCGACGTGACGGCCGGGTCCACGGTCGGGCTGCTGGCCCGCAACCACGCTGGCTTCGTCGAGGCGCTGCTGGCCTGCGGGCGGATCGGTGCCCACGTCATCCTGCTCAACACCGGGATGAGTCCGGCCCAGGCGGCCGTCGTCGCCGAGCAGCAGGGCATCGAGGTCCTCGTCGTCGACGTCGACCTGCTCGACAAGCTCGAGGAGGTCGACGCCGACGTTCCGCGCGTGCTGTGCGGAACGGGCCCCGACGACCACGACGGCTGGACCACCCAGACGCTGGTCGCGGCAGGGGTGGGCCGGCCCGAGCCACCCAAGCCTGCCGAACACGGTCGCACCGTGGTCATGACCTCGGGCACGACCGGTGCGCCCAAGGGCGCGCAGCGTCCCTCGTCCGGCGGTCCCGACGCGCTGGCCGCGATCCTCTCCCGCATCCCCGTCCGCGCCGACGAGGCCAGCCTCGTCCTGCCGCCGCTGTTCCACACGTGGGGGCTGGCGAACCTGCAGATCGCCGCCGCGATGCGGTCAACGGTCGTGCTGCGCCGCCGGTTCGAGCCCGCCCAGGCGTTGGCGGACCTGTCGGCCCACCGCTGCACCGTCATGGCCGCAGTCCCCGTCATGCTGCAGCGCATCCTCGAGCTTGCGCCCGACGAACGACCCCAACGCGACTTCGCGCACCTGCGGATCGTCGCGTCCAGCGGCTCGGCCCTGCCCGGTCCGCTGGCCACGAAGTGGATGGAGGCCTTCGGTCCCACCCTGTACAACCTCTACGGCTCGACCGAGGTCAGCTGGGCCACGATCGCCACACCGGAGGACCTGCGTGCCGCACCGGGGACGGCCGGCAAGCCACCGCTCGGCACCGCGCTGCGGGTCCTCGACGACGACGGGCGCGACGTGCCCGCCGGGGAGATCGGGCGCATCTTCGTCGGCAACGACCTGCTGTTCGAGGGGTACACCGGTGACGTTGCCGGCAAGGAGTCCATCGACGGGCTCATGGCCACCGGTGACGTCGGCTCGCTGGACGCCGAGGGCCGGCTGTACGTCTCCGGCCGCGACGACGACATGATCGTCTCCGGTGGCGAGAACGTCTTCCCCAAGGAGGTCGAGGACCTCCTGGCCCACCGTGACGACGTCAAGGAAGCCGCGGTCATCGGTGTCGACGACGAGGAGTTCGGCCAGCGCCTGGCGGCCTTCGTCGTGCCCACCGACCGAGACAACCCACCGGATCCCGACGAGCTCCGCGCCCATGTCAAGGCCAACCTCGCCAACTTCAGCGTCCCCCGCGACGTCACGTTCCTCGACGAGCTGCCACGCAACCCCACGGGCAAGGTCGTCGCCCGTGACCTGCCCGGGCAGGGCTCGTGACCTCCGGGGTCAGTCGTCGCCCCAGGGCGAGAGGTCGGCGTCGCGTTCGACCCAGACCCCGTCCCAGCGGCTGATCCGCCCGTCCTCCTCGACGGGGGCATCGAGGGTCAGCAGCACCCGGCCGTGCTGGCCGTAGGCGTGGGAGTCCGCGCGGAACCACACCGTGTAGGACAGCGCGCCGCGGTCACCGGCCAGCCAGACGTCGTGCACGGCCGCGACCTCGCGTCGACCGCCGTAGGCCAGGAAGTGCGCGAGGACCGCGTCCTGTCCCTCGACCGGCGGCTCGCCGACGGTGTCGACCAGCACCGCGTCGTCGGCGAACAGCTCCGCGGCGTCGTCGGGGTCACCGGCGAAGGCCGCTTCGATCGCCGCCCGCAGCTCCTCGACGGTCATCCGGCGGCGTCCGCCGCCGCGTCGAGTCCGGCGGACAGGTCCGCCCACAGGTCCTCGACGTCCTCGATGCCGACGCTCAGGCGGATCAGGCCCGGGTGGGTCGCCTCCTCGCCCGGCTGGCGGTTGCGACGTTCCATCGACGACTCGACCCCGCCGAGGCTCGTGGCGTACACGATCAGCTCGGCGGCGGCGCAGACGGTGTCGGCGGCCTCGGCGGTCGGCAGGACGAACGACAGCAGCGCGCCGTAGCCGTCCATCTGTCGGGTCGCGACCTCGTGACCGGGGTCCGTCGGCAGGCCGGGATAGTGGACACGCTGCACCAGCGGGTGGGCGTCCAGTCGACGCGCGAGCTCCAGCGCGTTGGCCTGCCCTCGCTGCACGCGCACGTCGAGGGTGCGGATGCCACGCAGGGCGAGGAAGCAGTCCATCGGCCCGGGGATGGCGCCGTGCAGGCCGCGGTGGGCCCGAAGCGCCTCGACCAGCTGTTCGTTGCGGGTGACGACCGCCCCCATCAGCAGGTCGGAGTGGCCGGCGAGGAACTTGGTGACCGAGTGCACCACCACGTCGGCGCCCAGCTCCAGCGGGCGCTGGACCACCGGCGAGGCAGCGGTGGAGTCCACCACCAGCATCCCGTCCTTCGCGGCGACGCCGTCGGCCAACGCCCCCAGGTCGGCGACGGTGATCAGCGGGTTCGTGGGGCTCTCGACCCACGCGACGCCGCCGATGGGCAGCGCGTCGAGGAACGCCTCGGTGTTGGCGACATCCACCGAGTCGGTCAGCAGCCCGGTCGTGGCGTCCAGCAGCGCACGGGTCCCGTGGTAGCCGTCCAGCGGCTGGACCAGGCCCGGTCGCCCCCTGACGGCGACCTCGACGAGCGCCGAGATCGCGGCCATCCCGGAGGCGAACACGACCGCGGTGCCGCCCTCCAGCGCCCCGATGGCGGCTTCGACCGCATCGAAGGAGGTGTTGGTGTAGCGGCCGTACTCCGACGGGGTCGGCGCGTGCCGGACGGAGGCGAACTCCGGCGGCTGCGACAGCGGGTTGCCGGGCACGCGGTCGGGCCGGCCGGCGGCGACGGCGACGGTCGCGCGGGTGTGGGAGGAGGAGTGGCTCATCGGCACGCAGCGTAGGCGGCCGGGCGGCCAGCGTGTGCCCTCGCCTGCTCGTCGTACCATCCGTGCAGCCATGAACGAGCAGATGCCCCCCGTGACCGACCTCGACGTCACCGTTGTCCTTCCCGCCCTCAACGAGGTGGGCCACATCGGCCAGGAGGTCGACCGCATCACCGCGGCGATGAAGGAGAGTCCTTACTCCTTCGAGATCCTCGTCATCGACGACGGGTCCACCGACGGCACCGGTGACGCCGTCGAGGGCCGCCCCTTCGTCCGCCTGATGCGTTTCCCGGTCAACCGCGGGTCGGGCACCGCCCGGCGGATCGGCAGCCAGGAGGCCTACGGCAAGTACGTCGTGTGGACCGACGCCGACATGACCTACCCCAACGAGCGGATCCCCGAGCTCATCGACATCCTCGAGACCGGTCGGGCCCAGCAGGTCGTCGGCGCCCGTCGCACCGAGGAAGGCACCCACAAGCTGCTGCGCGTGCCCGCCAAGTTCATGATCCGTCGCCTGGCCGAGTACCTGACCGCCACGGAGATTCCCGACCTGAACTCGGGCCTTCGCGCGTTCAAGCGGGCCGATGCGCTGCCCTACCTCGGGCTCCTGCCGACCGGCTTCTCCTGCGTGACCACGATCACCCTGTCGTTCCTCTCCAACGGGCTGGTCGTGGAGTACATGCCGATCGACTACGCCCAGCGTGCCGGCCGGTCCCACTTCCACCCGATCAAGGACGCCTACCGCTACATCCTGCAGGTCGTGCGGATGGTGACGTTCTTCGAGCCGCTGCGGGTGTTCGTCCCCATGGCGCTGATGCTGCTGTTCCTCGGCGGCGCCAAGTTCCTCTACGACGTCATCGGTGGGGCGATCACCAACGGCGACCCCTTCGCCCTGTCGATCAACACCGTGCTGCTGCTGATCACCGGCCTCATCCTGTTCTCGATGGGCCTGCTCGCCGACCTGATCGTGCGCACCAGCAAGCACAGCGCCGGGCCCAACCGGCAGTGACCCCCATCAGCTGACGACGAGGGGTCAGCCGCTGACGGGGTCGTCGATCGTGCCGCCGCGTCCCAGCAGGCAGGTCCGGGCGAAGTCGGTGCCGAACGGGGTGACCCGCAGGCTCTTGCGGATCGTCTTGGTCCGGCTGTGGCTGCGCAGCGCGGCGAGCACGTCGGGCTGGGCCTCCAGCACCTGATAACGGCTGTGGTCCTCGACCTGGTCGCTGGAGTGGGCGATCAGCCCGAGGCGCTGGAGGTTGTTGAGGTAGGCCGGGACACGGTCGAGGTACCGGCAGCCGGCCTCGGCGCCGACCATGTTGAGGTCCGACTCGATCAGCTCCGACGCGCCGGGTATCGGGCTGGACGTCCGGACGTCCACGATGGCCTGGGGGCCCTCCAGCTCCATCAGCCGCAGGATGCGCGCCTCGTCGGGGGCCATCTGGTCGAGGATCCGGGCGTAGGCCGGGTGGTACGGCTCGTCGTAGGTGACGTCGGCGGACGCCTCCAGCAACGCGGCACCCTTGGCCTGCAGGTCGTCGGCCGACCGGTCGGGGAGGGCACGGTGCTGCTCGCGGGGCATCTGCAGCCCGACGACGCGGCCGGCGTCGTCGACGATGCCCAGCAGGTCGCGGGCCTGTTCGCGCAACGCCTCGGTGGCGTCGTCCAGCAGCGACGTCGCCGTCTCGCCGGCGACCGCGGCCTTGATGACCCGGTTGCCGATGCGCATCGACGCGCCCAGCCCCCAGCGGCCGAGGCGGGCGGTGGCGCCGACGGTCAGGCGGGCCAGCCCCACGCCGGCGGTGACGACCCGGACGGGATCGGCCTGCAGCGACAGGTCGTCGGCCATCTGGCGACCGGCGTCGACTGCGCGTGCGGTCGGGACGACCGGCAGGCCCGTGTCGGTACGGGCGCGGTCGTCGTCGGGGAACTCTCGGTCGGTGCTCATGGTTGGGGCCTCAGACCAGGGTGAAGGCGGTCTGCAGGACGCCTGCGGCGAAGCCGAGGACGGCGCCGATGAACATCAGCATCCACTCGTCCTCCTCCACCGCGGTGCGCAGCAGCTCGGCGAAGTCGTGGGGTGGCAGCGCCTTCATGCGTTCGGTCAGCAGGTCCTCCAGCTCCTTGGCCTGGCTGGCGTTGAACTCGGGATCGGACAGTGGCACCAGTGTGTAGTCCAGCGCCTCGGTCGCCATCGACTCCTTGATGGCGTCGTACTGGGCCGGCCCCACCGCCAGGCGGACCGCTCGTCGGAGGGGGCCGACGGCACCGTCGATCGCCGGCCTCAGCGCCGAGGCGATCATGGCCTTCGTGCGGTCCGAGCGCCGGCCGGTCATGAACTCCTGCCCGATGTTCTGCAGGTTCACGACCTCCGTGGCGATCAGCTTGGCGTACTGCCGCGACACCTCCGGCTGGCGACGCATGAACAGGCCGTGGAGGGTGATCGGGCCATACTTCGTGGGGACGATCGGCAGGAAGATCTGCTTGATGGCGATGAAGTTGGTCAGGTAGCCGACGATGATCCCGGCGATCGGCAGCACCCACCACTGCTGCACGGCGCTGAAGACGAAGATCGAGGGGATGCCGAGCGCGAAGCCGTAGTAGGCGCCGGCGTTGATGACGAACTTGAGCTCCTTCTCGCCGACCTCGAGGAAGATCGCGTTGGCCAGCTCCGGGTGCGCCTCGATGTGGCGGATGACCATCAGCTTGATGTCGAGGATCTGGTCGATGTTGGCGCCGATCTCCTCGGTCACCCGGTGCACGATGGCCGGCAGCTGCGCCTGGACCCGCTCGTGGACCATCTCCCGGACCGCCGACGGGGCGTCGCGCCACAGCCGGCCGTACTCGCGGTCGATCAGCCGTTCGACCAGCTCGCGGATGTCGGCGCGCGAGGTGGTGAGGATGTGCTCGGCGATCCGTTCGGGGTTGAGCTTCTCGTAGAACTCGCCCGGCGAACCCAGCTTGGACACGCCCGTGTCGACCGCGATCGACCCCATCTTGGCGGCGCGGGACGGGATGACCCCCTGCCAGCCGACCTGTCCCGTCAGGACCCCCGGGATGGACTGCAGCTTGCGCGGCAGCAGCCGCCCGAGTGGGGCGATGCCCGGGATGGTGAACCCGACGAACTGCACCGGGTAGAAGAGCATCTTGATGCCCACGTAGTTCGTGACGTAGCCGATGATCCCCGAGATCAAGGGGATGCTCAGCAGCTTGGCGTCGAAGGGCACGTCTCGCTCGGGACTGTTGGGGCCAGGGTGGACGGATCGTACGCGACGGGTCGCGTCGGGGACCGATCAGGGTGGGTCCCCCGGCGCGGTGTGGCTGAACGGCCGGCCAACGGAGTCCTCGCGGACGGTCGCGTACCGTTGTGGGGTGAGCACCAGCACCCCTGCGCCCGAGACGCCCGACATCGTCATCGGCAACCACCACAACAAGTACGGCGGCGGCAACCCGCTGATCCAGTACCTCACCAAGCGTTTCCTCGCGGCGCTCGACGAGCTGCTCGACGGCGTCGCGGCCGAGGGACCGATCACCCGTGTGCTCGAGGTCGGCTGCGGCGAGGGCGAGATCGCCGATCGCCTGCGCGCCCGCTTCCCCGAGGCGACGGTGACCGCGCTGGACCTGCCCGACGCCGGGCTGCGCCAGGACTGGCAGGGCCGCGATCACCAGGTCGGGTTCCTCCACGGCGACGCCCACGGCCTGCCGTTCGCCGACAACACCTTCGACCTGGTCCTGGCGGTGGAGGTGTGCGAGCACCTGACCGACCCGGATGCGGGTTTGAGGGAGATGGCTCGCGTGTCGGGGCGCCACCTCGTGCTCAGCGTCCCCCGCGAGCCGTTGTTCCGCATGGGCAACTTCTTCACCGGCCGCCACGTCAAGGACTTCGGCAACACCCCGGGGCACCTCAACCACTGGGGCTCGCCGGCGTTCCTGCGCTTCGTGTCGCAGGTCGGCGCGGTCGCCGACATCCGCCAGCCCCTCCCCTGGACGGCCCTCCGCGCACGCGTCGACGCCATCTGACTGCGCCGCCCTCCGGGGGCTTCCCGCGGATCGTGCCGGTACCCACGTGGAGGTGGGTCGGGCCCCGATCGCGCCAGTAGCCGTGGATCAGGGCTGGGTCGTCCGGTCGCGGAAGGCCTGGATCTCGACCTCGATCGCGTGGGTCGACCGCTGGACCTCCAGCAGCGAGCACACCAGTGACGCGACGAGCAGGCCCAGGCTGATGCCGAAGGCCCAGTGGCCGGCCGTCCGGGAGCCCAGGAACAGGAACAACATCGAGAGGGAGCAGCAGATGAAGCTGGCCACGCCCAGCCCCTGCATCCACTTGATGATGCGGAGCCGACCGCCCAGGTTGTCGATCTGTCGGGCGACGAGGTCCGGCGGTGCATCCGGCATCGCCGCCAGCTGGCGGATGACGTTGGTCAGCACGACGAACCGACTGGTGTAGGCCAGCAGCAACAACGAGATGGCGGGGAACAGCAACGCCGGGGTGGTCAGGTCCATGGCCACCGATGTTCTCGTGGCCGTCCACCCCTGCCGGTCAGGAGGCCCCGTCAGGAGGTTCGCTCAGGAGACCCGGTCGGTCACCCGACGCCGACCGATCCACGCGGCGGCGAGCGCCCACGCGCCGTCGGCCAGGGTGAGCACCAGGCGGCTGAGCAGCACGACGGTCAGCGCCGTGTCCGCCGCGGTGACCGTGTCCAGCGCCGCGACCAGCACGACCTCGCGCGCGCCCGCCCCCGCCGGAGCGATCAGGAACACGAACCCGGCCGACCACGCCGCCGCGAAGGCGCCGATGGCCACCAGCACCGGCCCGATCCCCGGGGCGGAGAACTCGAACGCGTCGACGAGCCAGTGGATGTGCAGCCCGTACAGCACCCACATGACGACGGCCCACGCGACGGCGATGGCCATGTCGCGGCCGTCGGGGCGAGCCGGCAGGGGGGTCCGCCTTGCCTTGGTCAGCAGCCAGTCGATGACCGTCGTCAACGGTCCCGGCAGCAGCAGCACGAGGACGAGCAGGCCCAGCGGCGCCGTCCACACCGGCAGCTGACCGGTCACCGCCATCGTCGGCACGCCGAGCGCCACGCCGGTGACCAGGTGCACCCACATGAAGAGGGTCTGTCCTGCCACGGCGCTGCGGCGCGGCACCCCGTGGTCGCGACCCAGCTCGGCCTGGGCCAGCACCGGCCACAGGCTGCCCGGCAGGTACTTGCCGATCTGGGCGAGGAAGAACACCCGGACGGCCGGGCGCAGGGTCAACGACGACCCGAGGCCGTGCAGCATGCGACGCCACACCAGGCCGCTGACCCCGACCCCCAGCAGGCCGGCGACGATCGACGCGGTCAGCGGCACCGGGTCGGTCAGGGCCAGCTGGTCGCCGATCTCCTCCCGGCGTGCCACGACCGCCACCACGAACGCCGCCACGACCACGACCAGATACAGGACACGGACGGCACCACGCCAGCCGCCGGGGCGGCGTGCAGCGGAGGACGGCTCGGGGGAATCGGACACGGCTGCCTACTGTGGCAGACCCCGCTGCGCCGGCACGCATCCGCCGGAGCCCTCAGCTCCAGCGGTCACCGGCCGACCCGGGAGAGGCGCCCGACCTGCCGGGTGTCCGAGCACCCACGTCTGCAGCAGGCGATGACTAGTTCGGATGTCCCTCGAGGATGGCCCCTTCTCGTCATTGAACGCTGTGTGACCGACCCGTCACGCTGTACGCAGACGGGGAACACAGCGAGTAAGGGGACAGTGATGCGGCGTAGCCAACGCGTGACGATGGCCTTGGTGGTGGCGCTGATGCTGCCGCTCGTGCCCGGTACCGCGTCGGCGGCGACCCCACCCCTCCTCAACTGGGGTGAGCTCGTGCCCGGGTTCACCCCCGGGATCGACACGTCCAGCGCCAACGAGTGCACCAACGGCAGCCACCGCTGTGTGGAGTCGATCATCCGCAAGATGAACCGCGACCTGCGCAAGCTGGCCCGCACCTGCGACCACAACGCCATCTTCCAGCTGGGGTACACCCGCACCACGGAGGCCTACTACGAGTCCTCGCAGATCCCGGGCTTCTACGACGATGTCCCCTGGATGCACCACTACGATTCGGTGTTCGCCAGCTACTACACCCAGCCGCAGCAGGACTGGACGAAGGGCAACGTCAGCGATGTGGCCCCGGCCTGGCGCGAGGCGTTCTCCGCCGCCGATGGCCAGGAGCTGCCGGCTGTCGGCAACTTCCTCATGGGCATGAACGCCCACATCAACCGTGACCTCCCGTTCGTGATCGCCGACATCGGCCTCACCGACGAGGACGGGAACTCCCGCAAGCCCGATCACGAACGCGTCAACGAGTTCCTCAACAACGTCGCCGACGACATGGGCCCCGAGATCGTCGCTCGGTTCGACCCCACCTTCGACACCAACTCCAGCGACGACCTCCTGACCGGCTTCACCGTCGCGCAGGTGATCCAGGAGTGGCGCGAACGGGCATGGCACAACGCGACCCTGATGACCTACGGCGACCCGCTGATCGCCGAGCTGGTGCGTCAGGGAATCGAGCGCGGGTCGACGTTGCTGGCCGCGATGATCCGCGACGGCATGGCCTATGACGACGACGCCGATCGGGATGCCCGCAACGCCCACTGCGCCGAACACGGCCAGGACTACGACGGCTTCGACGGCACCTACTTCGACGACGACGAGTTCAGCCTCGTGATGCTCGAGATGGACGAGCCGGACGCCCCGGACGTCCTCGGCATCAGCACCCTGCCGTTGCCCACGCTGAGCCTGTCGGCCCTGCGCCTGCTCGGCATCAACGTCAGCGTCGACATCCGCTACGGAGTCTCCGTCACCCTGCGCTGACCCGGCGCCGCCCCGTCCGGGAGGAGTAGCGTGGCCGCCGTGGCCGACACGGCGGGCCCCGTCCCGACCCGACCCGGTCGCATCCGGCTCCTGGGTGCGGCCGCGTTGCTGCTGGCCGGTGCGATGAGCGTGGCCGCCGGCGTGCACGGTGCCGAACCACCACGCGCGGCCGGACCGGGTGGCGCGGTCACCTCACCCGACATCGCCCGCGTCGAGGCCCCACCCCTGCCCCTTCTGGACGGACTCGGGCTGGCCGGCCGGGGCCCGGCCGTCGGCCCAGCGGCGGACGACGTCCCCATGCCGCGGCCGGCGCCCGACTGGGGGCCGCCGATCAACGACGGGCAGGTGGCCGACCCCGTGGGGATCCGCATCCCCGCCATCGGGGTCGATGCGCAGGTCGTGGCGCTCGGGGTGGACGAGGCCGGTGCCCTCGAGGTCCCCACCGACTTCGCCACCACCGGCTGGTGGCAGGGTGGGGCCGAACCCGGGGAGCGCGGCGCCGCGGTCGTGGTCGGCCACGTCGACTCCTTCGAGGGGCCGGCGGTGTTCTTCGACCTCGGTCGGGTCGACCGCGGGGACCGGATCATCATCGACCGGGCCGACGGCACCTCGGCCGTCTTCGCGGTTCGCAGCTCGATGGCGCCCAGCAAGGAACGGTTCCCGACCGAGGCGGTCTACGGGCCGACCAACCGTCCCGAGCTGCGGTTGATCACCTGCCACGGCGACCTCGTCGACGGCAGCTACGACCACAACCTGATCATCTTCGCCGACTTCCTGGCGTGACCGGCTGACGCGCGAGTTCACCCACTGATCGGCGCGCGTTCATCCACCGCTATCCAGCGTTCTCATCGCACGGGCTATGAACCGGGGACCGCGGGCAGGCGTGCCTGCCCCCATGTCGTCAGAACCCCGATCAGAAGGCCGTGCACAAGATGCCAATCCGACTCCGAATCCTCGCGATCCTCGCGATCGCTGCGCTGGGGCTGTCGTTGCTGCCGAGCGCAGTGGCCACCGCGCAGGGCGTTGCCGACCTCGACGGTGGCTCCCCCGTCGCCGATGCCATCGCCCTGAGCCAGTACGCCTACCCCGACGGTGCCACCGACGTCGCGCTGGCCCGAGACGACGAGTCCGCTGACGCGTTGTCCTCCGGCTTCGCCCAGGGCGTCATCGACGGTCCGCTGCTGCTGACCGCAACCGGATCGCTCGACGCGGCCACCGAGTCGGAGATCGACCGCCTCGGCGCGACCACCGTGCACGTCTTCGGTGGCGTCGACGCGGTGTCGCAGGCCGTCGAGGACGCGTTGACCGCGCAGGGCCTGACCGTCGTCCGCTACGAGGGCGCGACCCGCCTCGAGACGGCGCTGGACACCTACGCCGAGCTCGGCGCCAGCGCCACCACGGCGGTGCTTGCCCGTGCCTTCGGGGTGGAGGGCAACCCCACCGCACAGTTCGCCGACTCCATCGCCGGTGGCGCGCTGGCCTCGGCCCTGGGTCACCCGGTGTTGCTGACCGAGACCGGCATGCTGTCGGACTCGACCAAGGCCGCCATCGAGGCCAGCCCGATCGACACGATCCTCGTGCTGGGCGGGACCGCCGCGATCAGCGACGCGACCGTCGCCGACCTGCGCGGCCTGGGTGTCGCCGTCACCCGCCTCGAGGGCCCGGAGCGGACCACCACCGCTTCGGCCATCGCCGGGTACCTCGCGAACGCTCCCGGCACCGACGTCACGACCGTCGTCCTCGTCGACGGCTTCGACGAGTTCGGCTGGGCCAGCGGGTTCGCCGCAGCCGGCGCGGCAGCCGACGGGGACACCGTCGTCCTGCTCGTCAACGGCGACATGGTCCCCGAGGCCACGCGGGCCTGGCTGGACGCCAACCCCGCCGCCGGCGTCGTCTGTGGCCCGAACGTCTCCGACATCGCCTGCGCCGCCGCCGGTGGCGAGGGGCGCCGCTACTTCACCCACACCGCCACCTACGACGTGACCGCCAACGGCAACGTCTCCGCAGAGATCATCGACTACTGGGCCGGCGGCGACATGCTGGTCTTCACCGACTCGCCCAACGAGTCGCTGGGCATGATCGACATCGCCACCCCTGCGGCCCCCACCGGCGGCGGCACGATCGACCTGGGCGGCGAGCCGACCAGCGTGGCGATCCTCGGCGACCTGGCCCTCGTCGGGGTCAACACCAGCCCCGACTTCGTCAACCCCTCCGGTGAGCTGCGGGTCATCGACCTGACCGACGCCACCACCGTCGCCACCATCGACCTGGGCGGCCAGCCCGACTCGGTCGCGATCTCCCCCGACGGCACGTACGCCGCGATCGCCATCGAGAACGAGCGCGACGAGGACGCCAACGACGGCCTGATCCCGCAGGCCCCCGGCGGCAAGCTCGTCGTCGTCGACACCAGCGACGACGACCCGACCGCCTGGACGGCCACCGACGTCGACCTGACCGGCCTGGCCGACGTCGCCCCCAGCGACCCCGAGGTCGAGTACGTCGACATCAACGACGACAACGTGGCTGCGGTCTCCATGCAGGAGAACAACCACTTCGCCATCGTCGACCTGCCCACCGGCACGGTGACCGAGGACTTCTCCATGGGTGAGGTCACCCTCGAGGACGTCGACGCCACGGAAGAGGCGATCGGACCACAGGAGAGCGGCGACCTGCAGCCGACCGAGACCATCACGCGTCGTCGTGAGGCCGACGCCGTCAGCTGGATCGACGACGACTCCTTCGCCTCGGCCAACGAGGGCGACTACGCCGACGCCGACGGCGTCGAGGGCGGCAGCCGCAGTTGGACGATCTTCAACATCGACGGCACCGTGGAGTACGAGGCCGGCAACAGCCTCGAGCACCAGCTGATCGCCGCCGGCCACTACCCCGAGGCCCGTTCCGCCAACAAGGGCGTCGAGCCCGAGGGTGCGGAGACCGGGACCTACGACGACACCACCCACGTCTTCATCGGTGCCGAGCGGGCCAACGCCGTCGGGGTCTACACCCTGGACGACGCAGGTGCCGTCACGCCCCTGCAGACGCTCCCCACCGGCATCGGCCCCGAGGGCCTCAAGGCCATCCCCGACGAGGGCCTGTTCGTCGTCGCCGCCGAGACCAACCTGGCGGCAGAAGAAGAAGAGGTCGGCCTGCCCACCTCCATCGTCACCATCTACACCCACGGGGCGTCCGCGCCCACCTACCCGATGCTGACCAGCACCGAGGTGGACGGGGTCCCCACGCCCTGGACGGCCATGTCCGGCCTCGCCGGATCCGCCGAGGGCGACATGCTCCACGGCGTCAGCGACTCCATCCTGGGGGTCGGCTACATCTACCCGATCGACGCCTCCGGTGACGCCGGCCTGATCACCGGGCGCATCCCGGTGACGGGTGCCTCGTTCAACCTCGACCTCGAGGGCATCGCGATCGCACCCGAGGGCGGCTTCTGGCTGGCGTCGGAGGGTCGCTACACCGACGACGGCGAGGAGCGACCCAACGCCCTCGTGCTGACCGACGCCACCGGTGCGGTCCAGGCCGAGTACGACCTGCCTGCCGCCCTCGTCGAACAGGCCACCTCCAGCGGGTTCGAGGGCGTCGCCATCGGCACCGACGAGTCCGGCTCCACGGAGTACGTCTACGCCGTCGTCCAGCGCGAGTGGGCCGACGACGAGGACAACACCGTGAAGATCGCCCGCCTCGACCCGACCGACGGCACCTGGGCGTTCGCGACCTACGAGAAGGCCGAGCCCGAGTCCGCCAACGGTGGCTGGGTCGGACTGTCGGAGATCACCGCCCTGTCCGACGGCACCTTCGCCATCGTCGAGCGGGACAACCAGCTGGGTGGCTTCGCGGCCATCAAGCGAGTCACCACCGTCGACCTGGCCGCCGCGACCTTCGTGGCGTACGGCCAGCCGCTGCAGGCGGTCCCCGTCACCCCGGCGCTGGACCTGCTGGACGAGCTCGAGGACGCCTCGATCGTGACCCCCGACAAGCTCGAGGGCCTCGGCATCACCGGCAACGGCCACGTGTGGATCGCCACCGACAACGACGGCCTCGACGACGCCATCGGCCAGACCCTCTTCATGGACCTGGGCACCGAGGACACCGTCTTCGGCCAGGGCTGACCTGCCACCTGCCACGCACGCACACCCCCACCATCCAGGAGACACGAGCTACGCCATGACGCACTCCACCCGCCGCCAGGCCCTGCCCCTCTTCGGCAGCTGGCACTCCGGCACCTTCAGCAAGTGCACCAGCAAGTGCAACGACGAATGCCACACGGCGCCGTCCAACCCCCGCGCCGCGGCGGTCGACGACTTCGGTGCGGTCGCTGCCCGCATGATCTCGCGGCGCAACATCCTCAAGGGCGGTGCCCTCGCCGGCATGGTCCTGGCCACCGCCAGCCTCGACGGCCTCGCCACCGAACGCGTTGCCATGGCGCAGGACGGCACGCAGATCGGCTTCACGCCGATCTCGGCGTCCAGCGCCGACAGCGTCGTCGTGCCCGAGGGCTACAGCTGGAACACCTTCCTGCGCTGGGGTGACCCCATCATCAAGGGCACCCCCGGCCTCACCACCGACTACTCCAACCTGACCGTGGAGCAGCAGGAGGGCGCGTTCGGCTACAACAACGACTTCGTCGCCTTCGTGCCGGCCACGCGGGGTGGGACCGAGTCCGACGAGGGCCTGCTGGTGGTCAACCACGAGTACACCCAGGGCGAGCTGATGTTCGCCTCCTACGACCCGGACAACCCCACCGAGGTCCAGGTCAACATCGAGATCGCCGCCCACGGCGCCTCGGTCGTCGAGGTCTACCGGGAGGGCGGGGCCATGTACTACCGCCGCGGCGGTGCGCTGAACCGGCGCATCACCGGCACCACGCCGATGACCATGACCGGCCCGGCCGCTGGCCACGCCAAGCTCCGGACCAGCACCGACCCGTCGGGCACCGAGGTCATGGGCACGTTCAACAACTGCGCGGGTGGCAAGACCCCGTGGGGCACGATCCTGACCGCCGAGGAGAACTTCAACCAGTACTTCGGCCTGCCCGACGGTGCCGCGGCGCCGGCCGAGGACGACCCCGTGCGTGTCGACCACGACCGCTACGGCGTGGCCTACGAGGCGTCGGGTCGCAAGTGGGAGCGGTTCGTCGACCGCTTCGACCTGTCCAAGGAGCCCAACGAGCCCTACCGCCACGGGTGGATCGTCGAGATCGACCCCTACGACCCCGACTTCGTGCCGCGCAAGCACACGGCGCTGGGGCGCTTCAAGCACGAGGGTGCCGAGACCACCGTCGCCCCCGACGGCCGCCTGGTCGCCTACCTCGGTGACGACGAGCGGTTCGACTACCTCTACAAGTACGTGTCCAACGGCACCTACTCCCCCGACAACACGTTGGAGGAGAACATGGCGCTGCTGGACGACGGCACGCTGTACGTCGCGACGTTCAGCGACGACCAGACCGGTCAGTGGATCCCGCTCGTGCACGGCCAGAACGGCCTGACCGCCGAGAACGGGTTCGCCGACCAGGGCGACGTGCTGATCCGCGCACGCGCTGCCGGCGACACCGTCGGGGCAACCCCGATGGACCGTCCCGAGGACGTCCAGCCGGACCCGAACCGTCCCGGGTACGTCTACGTGGCCTGCACCAACAACACCCGTCGCACCGAGGAAGTCGGCGTCAACGCCGCCAACCCGCGGCTGGACAACCAGTGGGGCCACGTCATCGAGCTGGTCGAGGCCGGCAACGACGTCGGTGCGACCACCTTCAGCTGGGACTTCCTGCTGCTCTGCGGTGACCCCGAGGACGACTCGACCTTCTTCGGTGGGTACGACAAGTCCCAGGTCTCGCCGATCTCGGCCCCCGACAACCTGGCGTTCACGCCCTCCGGGGACCTGCTGGTGGCCACCGACGGCCAGCCCGGTGGGCTGGAGCTCAACGACGCCTTCCACTGGGTGCCGTTGACCGGGTCCGAGCGCGGCCACGTGCAGCAGTTCCTGTCGGTGCCGGTCGGTGCCGAGGCCTGCGGTCCGGAGTTCACCCCCGACGGCCAGACCCTGTTCTGCGCGGTCCAGCACCCCGGTGACGGCGGCACGCTGGCCGCACCCATCAGCCAGTTCCCCGATCCCGGCCGCGGCGCCCGCCCGGCCATGATCTCGATCTGGAAGACCGGCGGCGGCGTCGTCGGCTCCTAGCCCACCACGCGTTCACGCCCGGGCCGCCTCCCTCGTGGGGCGGCCCGTCGCGTCCCCGCGGTGTGTCGTCTGGCCGGCCGGTGGTGCCGGTGTGACGACAAGGTTCGAGACCGTGTTGTCTGGCCGGCAGGGGGTGCGGCTGAGGCGACAAGGTCGTGGGGGTGTGTCGGCTGGGTCGTCATGGGTTCGGGCAGCCTCAAGACTTCGTTGCAACACGACACTTCGAGGTGGAGGCGGTAGGTCATGGTGATGTCGAGGGCCAAGGGTGAGAAGCGGTGGCTGCGGTTGCCTGATGAGGTGCGGGCGGAGGTGATCCGTCGGGCACGAGCCGGTCAGGGCCGCCGGCAGATCCTTGAGGAGGTCGACATCTCCGTGGGCAGCTTCCTCAACGTGCTCAAGCCGTTCGGTGGGGTGTTGCGGGCAGAGCTTGCGACTGATCCCTCACCGCACCGGTTGTCGCTTGATGATCGGGTGGAGATCCGGTTGGGGATCGGTCGGGGCGAGACCTATCAGGCCATCGCCGATCGGGTCGGCCGGCACAAGTCCTCGGTGTGGCGCGAGGTGGACCGCAACGGTGGCCGTGAGGCCTACCGGCCGATGCTTGCCCACAAGCGTGCCCACGAGCAGGCACGGCGGGCCAAGCCGACCAAGCTCGCCAGCTGCGCGGAGCTGGCCGGCCTCGTCGAGCACGGCCTGCGCAGACTGTGGTCGCCCCAGCAGATCGCGGCAGATCTCAAGGAGCGGTTCGGCGACGATGAGTCGATGACGGTGTCACACGAGACGATCTACAAGTCGCTGTACGTCCAGGGGCGGGGCGAGCTGCGACGCGAGCTGACGTCGTGCCTGCGGACCGGTCGGGCCAAGCGGGTCCCCTCCGGTCGGTCTCCCCGGCCACGCATGCACGACATGGTGATGATCAGCGAGCGGCCCGCGGAGGTGGAGGACCGTGCCGTGCCCGGTCACTGGGAGGGCGACCTGATCATCGGCAAGGACGGCAAGTCCGCGGTGGGCACCCTTGTGGAGCGCTCCACGCGCTACGTGATGCTGATGCACCTCGATGGCGACCGGACCGCCGCGACGGTGCGCGATGCCATGACCACCGCGATCACCGGGCTGCCCGAGCACCTGCGGCGGTCCATCACCTGGGACCAGGGCATCGAGATGGCCGAGCACGTCCAGTTCACCATCGACACCGACGTGCCCGTCTACTTCTGCGACCCCCACTCGCCCTGGCAACGCGGTTCCAACGAGAACACCAACGGGTTGCTGCGCCAGTACATGCCCAAGGGCACCGACCTGTCAGTCCACACCCCAGCGGACCTCAACGACTTCGCCGAGAGCCTCAACACCCGCCCCCGACAAACCCTCGGCTGGAAGACCCCAGCCGCCCAACTCGCCCAACTTGTTGCACCCACCGGTTGACAACAAGGCGGGTGTGGCGACAAGGGAGGGGAGGGGTGGGCCGCCTGAACGGGCCGGGTGAGGAGGTAGAGGGGGCCGGCGGCGGCGATGACCGCGGCGCCGGCCAGACCCGCGACGGTGAGGGTGGTGGCGTCGGCCAGGACACCCAGGCCGATTCCGCCGATGGTGCCCCCCAAGCTGGCCGTCAAGGAGTTGACGCTGACCAGGGTCGCGCGGTTCTCGGGCGCGGTGATCGCGCGGTGCAGCAGGCCCTGGTGCACGGGGTTGGCCGCGCCGTGCATGGCCATGGTCGCCACGAAGCCAACGACGATCAACGCCGCCGTCCCCGCCGTTCCGATCACGACCACGCCGCCAGCCAGCAGGCCCAGCAACATCGGGCCAGCGTGGCGAGGCCGCAGACGCCGGGTCAGGAGCGGCACCAACGCCGCGCCTCCCGCCGCCGCGGCCCACCCGACCGCGTTGGATGGACCCAAGTAGACCGCTGCCGCGTCGGTGTCGCCCAACACCTGCTCCAGGCGCGCCGGGGTGAACACCTCGAAGGCGATCATGCCGCACCCCCACAGCAGCTCGACCGCGAACAACGCCCGGAGGGCGACCGACGCCCGGACGTCGATGGCGGCGGTCCGGATCACCCGTGGCACGTCTCGGACGGCCGCGCG
Source organism: Euzebya pacifica (assembly GCF_003344865.1). Classification (GTDB taxonomy): domain Bacteria; phylum Actinomycetota; class Nitriliruptoria; order Euzebyales; family Euzebyaceae; genus Euzebya; species Euzebya pacifica. Next base: position 5,370,221 of record NZ_CP031165.1, on the reverse strand, counting down.
CAGGTCGAACAGGTGGCCGGCCCGTTCGGGCTCGTCCATCAGCCGCAGGATGGCGACCAGGTCGAGACCGCGCAGGAGGAGTGCGGCCACCACCGGGCCGAGCAGGGGATCGAGTCCGGGGAACGGCGCGGCGGCGACGAGCACTGACGACAGGACCGCACCGCCCGCGATCGCCAGACCGAGGACAACCCCGGCGGTGGACAGGCCGCGTTCGAGGTCGGCGTCGGGGTCGAGCGCCTGGGAGCGGTCCACGAACCACGCGTCAAGCGGCCCGGACTCCAACGCCCGGTAGACGCCCTGCAGGACCCACACGCCGAGCAGCAACGGCACGGTGTCGGCCACGATGAACAGGCCAACGGCCAGCAGCTCGACCGCGCCGGCGATCAGCAGCACCCGCCGCCGCCCGAGCGTGTCGGCCAACCCGCCGGTCGGCAGCTCCAGGGCCATGATCGCGATGCCCTGACCGGCTGTGACGAGGCCGATCTGTCCCAGCGTCAGTCCGCGGTCCAGCATGACGAGGACGAAGACGGGAATGAGCAGCCCGGTCGGCAGCCAGCGGGTGGCCCGCAGGAGGAGGAATCGACGGCGGATGTCCGCCGCCTCGACGTGGCCGGTCACAGCCGGACCTCCCGCACCGGAAAGGCGTCGAGCAGCACGAGGACCTGCTGGACGTCCCCCTCCTCCGCCGGCCCCTCGACGCGATACCGCTCGATGACGGCCGCCAGCTCGTCGTTCATCGCCCGCGTCTGCGCGGGGGTCAGCTCGAGCGCGTAGTCGCTGACGTCGCTGGCCCGCACCCATTCCTCGGTCCAGCCCTGCCGACCGGTGAGCCAGTCCTCCCTGCAGCGGGTCGTCAGCTGCAGGTTGTGGGCCATCAGCCAGTCCACCGCCGCCCGGTCATCGGGGTCCTCGCGGAAGTCGGCCTCGCTGAACGACGACATCTGGTGGGCGGCGGCCCACCACCGCTCACGGGCCGTGCCCAGGTCCTCGACCTCGCGGACCAGGCCGACCTCGGCCAGCTCCCGCAGGTGGTAGCTGGTGGCGCCGGTGTTGGTGCCCAACCGTCTGGCCAGCTTGGCCGACGTGGCGGGGCCGTCCAGGCGCAGCGCGCCCAGCAGCCGGCTCCGGAGGGGGTGGGCAAGACAGCGCAGCTTGTCGCTGTCAAGGGTGACGCGGTCGTCCATGTCGGCCATCGTGACACAGTGCAGAGAAAGTGTGCAAAGGAATTGTGTATAGGTGGCACCGGGGCGTCACGGTCGGCCGAACGCTGGTGGGTTCAGGCCAGCGCGTCGCGCAGTGTGTGCAGGACCTCGAGGCGGTGCGCCTCGTCGCGATAGCCCTTGCGAGGCCAGAAGAAGCCCTTGAGCCCGTCGCCCTTCGTGCGGGGAACCACGTGCACGTGCAGGTGCGGGACGGACTGGCTGACGATGTTGTTGTTCGCGACGAACGCACCTTGGGCGCCGAGCGTCGTCTGCATGGCCGTCACCGCCCGCTGGGCGACGCCGAACAGCGGCGCGAGCTGTTCCGGCGGCAGCTGGTCGAGGGTGACGACGTGCTGGCGCGGCACGATCAGCAGGTGGCCGGGAAAGAGCGGCCGGATGTCGAGGAACGCCACGACATCGGACTCGTCGACAACCAGCGTCTCCTCACCGGCGGTGCCGTTGCCGCCGGCGATGACCTCGCAGAACACACATGGTTTCGCCATCGCCGATCAGGCTAGGGGTCGGGTCGGCCGGGTCCCAGACGGAACGGGGCCCTGGCTGACCGTGCCTAGACCGGGCCGAGGTCCTGTCCGGCCAGTGCCGGTCGGACGCCCGACACCGCCTGGCAGCCAGGGCAGAGCTTGCCCATGTCGACGTTCTCGTGGTGCACGAGGTGCATGCGGCCGGTCAGGCCACAGTCGGTGGTGCCGTCGGCCTCGGTCACGGTCAGGTTCTCCACCTGCGACGCCGAGGCGTGATGGATCAGCGAGCGGTTCTCGTCCAGCCAGACACGAATCTTCGGTTCCATGCCCTTTCGACTACCCCGAGGCCGCGGCCGGCAACCCTCGCTCCTGCCATGATGCGCGGCATGACCGCCGCAGGAACGCTGACCATCGACAACGCCCGCATCTGGACCGCGACCGACGACGGGATCGTCGACGGTGCCATCCACATCCGCGACGGGATCGTCGAGGCGATCACCGACGCCGGGGCCCTCGATGGCCGTCCTGTGCTCGACGCGCGCGAACGGGTCGTGATCCCGGGACTCGTCGACGCCCACTTCCATGCCTACGGCATCGGCCTGGACATGCTGGTCATGGAGGCCACGCCGCTCAGCTACGTCACGGCCAAGGCCACCAAGCGTCTCGGCGGGGCGCTGCGCCGCGGGTTCACGACCGTTCGGGACGTCGCCGGTGGGGACATCGGCCTGCGACGCGCCATCGACGAGGGACTGATCGCCGGGCCGCGCTACCTCTTCACCGGGCCGGCGCTGTCACAGACCGGCGGCCACGGTGACCCCCGTCCGGGTGACCTCGCCGTGGACACCTGCTGCCACCACACCTCCGAGGTCGTCGACGGCGTCGAACCCCTCCGCGTGGCCGTGCGCGAGCGGTTCCGCACCGGCGCCCACGCCATCAAGATCATGACCTCCGGCGGGGTGATCTCCCTGACCGATCCGTTGCGCATCCCGCAGTACTCCCCCGAGGAAGTGCGCGCCGTCTGCGACGAGGCCATCCGACGCGGCAGCTACGTGGCCGCCCACGCCTACTCGCCGGAGGCCATCGTGCACTCGGTCACCAACGGCGTGCGGTCCATCGAGCACGGCAACCTGCTGGACGCCGCGACCGCCCAGGTGATGGCCCGCTCGGGTGCGCTGCTCGTGCCCACACTGGCCACCTACGACGCGATGGACCGCCGGGTGGACGAGATCGGCCTGACCCCGGTGCAGAAGGCCAAGAACCTGGAGGTCCTCGACCACGGCAAGCGCGCGATCGACATCGCCGCGGAGGAGGGGGTCACCATCGGCTTCGGGACCGACCTGATGGGCGACCTCGAGGACGACCAGCTGCAGGGCCTGCGCCTGCAGCACGAGGTGATGGGCACCGCCGGCGTCCTGCGTGCGGCCACACGGGGCAACGCCGAGCTCCTCGGCGACGACCGGGTGGGTCGTCTTGGCGAGGGCTCGTTCGCCGACCTGGTCATCCTGGCCCGCGACCCGTTCGACGAGCCGGACGCCCTCTGGGACCCCGCCGACGATGCCCGTGACGTTGTGCTGAACGGCATCCCATTCGGCGCTCGAAAGTCCTAGAATCACCGATGTCGCGCCCCGGCGGAGACACTGGAGGGGCCGCGAGACGGAGTGATTCGGCATGGCATCTCGAGTTCCTGCGCTGCTGCCGCTGGTGGCCCTGCTGACCCTGCTCGGCGTCCTCGCCGCGCTCGTGTCGACGGCACCCGCCAGCCGCGCCCAGTCCACGACGACCAGCGATGCCCTGCTGGTCGTCAAGTCCGAGGAGACCCCCTCCAACGTCGAGCTTGCGGTTCGGCTGTCGGAAGCGACACCCCTGCCCGACACCACCACCGTCGTCATGGGCCGCAGCGACGTGTTCGCCGACTCCTTGGCGTCCGGGGTCCTGCAGAGCCGCAGTCCGCTACTGCTCGTGCCGCCGCAGGGCCCGGTGCCCGACCGCGTGGTCGCCGAGCTGCAGCGCCTCGGGGCGGACCGGGTCATCCTGCTGGGCGGCACCTCCGCCATCGGTGAGATCGTCGAGCAGCAGCTGGCCGGCACCTACACCGTCGAGCGTCGTGCCGGCACCACCCGCATCGAGACGGCCACGACCATCGCCGCCATCGACGCCCCGCAGGCGACCACCGCCGTCCTGGCACGGGCGTTCCCGTCCTCCGGCGCCGACCAGTCCCAGGCCTTCGCCGACGCGCTGGCCGCGGGCGGCATGGCCGCCGAGCTGGAGGCGCCGGTCCTGCTGACCTCGACCGACGCGTTGCCGGCCTCGACCCGTGACTACCTGGCATCCTCCACCATCGACGAGGTGCTCATCGTCGGCGGGACCGCAGCCATCTCGCAGGCGGTCGAGGACGAGGTCCGTGGCATGGGCATGGCCACCGAGCGGATCTCCGGCCCCACCCGTTTCGACACGGCCGTCGCCGTGGCCGACCAGCTCGGCGCCCAGGGGGCCGACGACGTCGAGCGGGTGACCCTCGTGGAGGGACAGGGCGCCGATGCGTGGGCCGGCGGGTTCGCCGCAGCAGCGCACTCCGCCCACTTCGACGCACCGATCGTCCTCGCCTCCGGAGACGCCCTGCCCGCCCCGACCAGCACCTTCCTGGCTGCCAACACCGGCGGGTTCGCCGTCCCCACGGCGGCCACCGACGACCCCGTCCTGACCTGCGTCACCCCGATCGCCGCTTGCGAGACGGCACGCGTCGACCTCGGCCTGCCTGCCTCGGCGAACGTCCTGTTCGTCCCGGCCAGCGCGACGACGTTGACCCCCGGTCAGGAGGTGACGGTGACCGTCGAGGGTGGGTCGACGGCGTTCGCCCAGACCGCCGAGGTGACCCTCGACGGGACCTGCCTGGACCAGCCAGCATCCGCACCGCTGGAGCAGGGGACCTTCACCGTCACGACGTCGGCCTCGCTGCCGGAGCCCTGCACCCTGGTCGTCGGCGTGCCGCTGTCCAACGGGTCGACCCAGACCACGACCGCCACCTATCCGGGCGGCACGATGAGCGGGACGGTGCGCTCGGCCACGACCGACGAACCGGTGGTCGGGGCGACGGTGGCCTTGTCCTCGGGGGCGACGACCACCACGGGCCCCGCCGGTGAGTACGCGTTCACCGACCTGCCCGGTGGCAGCTACACCGTCACCGCCACCGCAGACGGCTACGTGCCGGGCGCGCCGACGACGGTCAGCGTGGAACCGGCGCAGGACACCGCGACGACGCTGCTGCTGTCCCCCGAGCTGGCAGCGGGCAGCCTGCGGATCGTGCTGTCGTGGGACGACAACCCGGCCGACCTGGACTCACACCTGTGGACGCCGGAGTCCCAGCCCTACCACGTCTACTACGGCCCACGCGGGTCGCTGGACGCCTGCCCGTTCGCGGCCCTGGACATCGACGACGTCAGCGGCTTCGGCCCCGAGACCGTCACCATCAGCCAAGCAGTCGCCGGTACCTACCGCTACGCCGTCCACCGGTTCTCCGGGGGCGAGACGCTGTCGCAGTCCAACGCCGTCGTGCAGGTCTTCGACAGCGCCGGACTGGTGGCGGAGATGGCCGTCCCGTTGAACGGTACGGCCGAACACACCTGGTGGCACGTGTTCGACCTGGATGCCGTCAACGGCAGCCTGGTCCCGGCCAACCGACTGCTGGCCGACGAGGCTGCCGTGGCCCCCTACGCCGTCCCCAACGCCTGTTGACCCGGGGCCGGCTGACCGGCGCCTGCTGACGGGCACCTGCTGACTCAGCGCGCGCCGGTGTCGATGGCCGCGGGGAGGGTGAAGGGGACCTCGTTGCCGGTGACGATCGGGCCCAGGTCAGCGGCGTTGCCGGCCAGGTGGGACTCCAACCGTGGGGTCGACTCGCCGTCGAGGAAGTCGGTTCGGTCGGCGGTCAGGAACGGTAGCGCGATGTCGGCGTCGTTGACGGTGATGGTCTGTCCGGTGGGGACGTGGACCCAGAAGCTGTTGGTGCCGCGGACCTCCACGCCGATGCGGTGGCCTTCCTCGACGACCCAGTCCTGGGCGTACATCTGGATGTCGACCTGCTGCGCACCGACGCCGCGGATCAACGAGGTGCCGCGGTTGATCAGCGTCCGGGTGCCGGCGGCCTCGTCGATGTCGTAGGTCAGGACGGTGATGTTGCCGCGAGGCACCGTCGTGGTGACGCTGGCGGAGAAGCGCGGCTCGCCGGCAAGCCACACGTCGTGGGGCAGGGGCTGCGAGACCGAGTGGATGCCGCCGCCGGTGCCGTCGCTGTAGGTGCCGGACCGAAGCGAGGTGTTCAGCAGGACGGTGTCGGCTGACGGGTAGGCCGTCTCGGCGCGGTAGCGGCCGAAGTTGTCCTGCACCGCGATGGCCTCGAAGTCGGTCGCCGGGGTCGGCTCGATGCCCTTGAGGTGCTCGTCGAGGAAGCTCATCGCCTGGGCAGCGAACGTCGAACGGCCCATGGCGAAGCGTTCGCCCTGCATCTCGTAGCCGCGGACGTGGTCGAACTGGCCGATCCACATGTGGTTCTCACCGGCGGAGTCGTCCATCGCGTTCCAGTAGTCCAGCGCTGCGTCGACCTTGGTGTTGGTCTCCAGGAAGCCCTGGGTGAGGAACAGCGGGATGTCGGAGCCGGCGGCCTGGCGGACGAGGTCCCGCACGGCCCAGAACGCCACGTCCTCGGAGTCCTGCTGCTGCAGCGCGATGTTCAGGCCGTAGCAGTAGGGGGTGCCGATGCTGTTGAGCACGTACTCGGGGGAGTCGGCGTAGCCGCCGGGGGTGGCGTCGATCACGGAGAACAGCGCAGGGGTGGCGACGCTGTTGGTGAACCGGACGCCGTTGTTGTAGCCGTAGCGGTAGCCCGAGAACACCGGCTCCATGGAGATGACCGCCTCCAGGCCGATCGGGTCCTGCGCCATGCCCATCAGCCCGGTCCAGGCGTCGTAGGACTTGCCGAGCATGCCGACGCGGCCGTTGGACCACGGCTGGCTGGCCGCCCACTCCACCGCCGCCTTGACCGCACCCTGCTCGACCGGGCCGCCCCAGTCGTTGCACCCGCTCGATCCGCCGAAGCCCGGCAGGTCGACCTGCACCATCGTGTAGCCCTCCTCGATGGCGTCGGTGACGTCGAGGAAGTCGAAGAAGCGCTCGTGCATGCCGCCGCCGCCAGCCGGGTTGCCGTACAGGGGGCTCGCCGCGGTGGTGGTGTGGTTGGTGTAGGGGCTGACCACCAGGATCACTGGCTGCTCGACGGTCCACGGGACGTCCTCGTCGCGCAGCAGGTCGGCGTGGAGGCGAGTGAAGGTGGGGTCGCCCATGTCGAAGAACTCCTCCCGGTACTGCGTCCCCGGATACACGCTGCCGGCGGCTGCCGGCGCGGAGGGGAGGAGGGTCAGCACCAGGACCGCTGCGGCGAGCGCGGTGAGGACCCTGGTCAGGGAGGGGAGGAGGGTGTGCATGACCGGAGGGTTCGACGCCACCCCGGCCGATCCCTGCCGGCCGACCACTCCTCACGAGTCGGTGACATCGGGATAGCGTGGACGGCCCGGCGCGTTGGAGGCGACATGTTCCGATTCCTGTCAGGCAACAAGACAACCATGGTCACCCGCGATGACGCCCTGCCCGGCCGCGACGCCGAGCTCGCGGTGGCCGATCGCCACGTCGTGCTGGGGACACCGCTGAAGGGGCCGTGGCCCGAGGGACACGAGGTCATCACCTTCGGCATGGGGTGCTTCTGGGGCGCCGAGCGCATCTTCTGGCAGATCCCCGGCGTGCACTCCACCGCCGCGGGTTACATGGGTGGCTGGACCAGGAACCCCACCTACGAGGAGACCTGCACCGCGCAGACGGGCCACACCGAGGCCGTGCAGGTCGTGTTCGACCCCGAGCAGGTCGACCTCGACGTGCTGCTCAAGGCGTTCTGGGAGAACCACGACCCGACCACGCCGAACCGGCAGGGCAACGACATCGGCACCCAGTACCGCTCGGCGGTCTACCCGACCACCGACGAGCAGATGTCGGCAGTCCAGGACTCCCGCGCCCGCTACCAGCAGGCGCTGACGGAGGCCGGGTACGGCGAGATCGCCACCGAGATCCGGCCCGCCGCCGAGGCCGGGGACGGCGTCTTCTACTACGCCGAGGACTACCACCAGGGCTACCTGCACAAGAACCCCGGCGGGTACTGCAACCACGGCTTCTGCCAGGTCGGCTACGACCTCGAGGCCCACGGCCAGGGTGCGGCGAAGGCCACGTTGCCGGAGGCCTGAGCGTCGCGGACCCTGCTCAGCTGACCGGGGGTGCGGGCGGCACCCCCGTGCCGAGGCCGAACACCTCCGCGGACGTGCCGTCCTCCCACAGGCGCAGCACCTGACGGTGTGCCTCCGCCAGGTCGGGGAGGTGGCCGGCGGGCACCCACCAGCAGGCCGTGGCGGGTTGGTTGTGCGGTTCGAACCATCGGCTGCGCAGCTGCATGATCCGTCGGTGCGGGTCGCTGAAGGAGAACGTCTCGAACGCCGCCATCGACTGCCACACCGAGACGTTCACGACCCAGCGCTCGTCGCCGAGGAAGGGGACGGCGGCGGCGTCCTGCAGGCGCCAGACGAACCCGTCGGCCGCGTCGGCTGCTCGGTTGACATGCGCTGATGCACGGACGAAGCCTGCCATCTTCGGGCTGTCGAGCGAGGCCAGGGCGTACGCGACGTTCGCCTGTGCCAGGTGATGCTCCACGACCAGGAATGCTACCGCTGTTGCAGGTTGTCCGACCGGTGGTTCTGGAAGGTCTGTGCGCCTTTCCGCGTGCGCAGCCGGTCAGTCCCAGGGACCGGGCGGCGCCATCCCCGGCAGGTCAGCAGGTTGGAGGCCCCGGGCGATCGCCGCGCACGCTGATCCGAGGCCCAGCAGCTGCTCGTCGTCGAGTACGTCGATCACCGACTCCCGCACCGACTCGACGTGGTCGGGGGCCGCGGCGACCAGCCGGGCCCGACCGGCGTCGGTCAGCGTGACGATGCTCAGCCGCCGGTCGGTTGTGGACGCCGACCTGCACACCCACCCCTTCGCCTGCAGTCGCGTGACCGCGTGGGACACGCGTGACTGCGACCCTCTGGCCCTGGCCGCAAGGGTGCTCACCGGAACCTGCCCGTTGGGGGCGTCGGACAGGCTGACCAGGATGCCGTACTCGAAGGTGTTCAGGCCGTGGGGCTTGAGCGCCTCGTCCAGCTTCGGTGGCAGCCACGCCATGACCTGCACGAGCCGCACCCACGCGGCCATCTGCGTCGGGTCCAGCCAGCGGGGCTCTTCCGCGTCGGTCATGGCTACACCCTACGCGGAATAGCGTGAACGTTCATGGAGTTGTAGGCTGCGCGACCATTCTCATGAACGTTCATTGATCTCCCGAAAGGCCTTCCCGTGCACCTTGCCCTCTGGATCGTCCAGACCGTCCTCGCCCTCCTGTTCCTCGCCGCGGGGGCGATGAAGCTCGCCAAGTCCAAGGACGACCTGCGTGCCGACATGGCCTGGGTCGAGGGGGTCTCCCCTGCGCAGGTCAAGGCGGTCGGCGCGGTGGAAGTCGCCGCGGCCCTCGGCTTGATCCTCCCGGCGGCCACCGGCATCCTGCCGGTCCTGACGCCCCTCGCCGCGGCTGGCCTGGTCATCGTGATGGTGCTCGCCGCAGCCACCCACCTTCGCCTGGACGAGGCGTCGAAGGTCCCGCCCAACGTCGTCCTCGGCGCGCTCGCCCTGTTCGTCGCGATCATGCGGTTCGGCCCGGAGGCCTTCTAGCCCCCGGCCCTCCCCGCCCGGATCAGGCCGGTCGGAACAGCGGGTTGTGCCGCATGACGAACGCCTGGTGCGCGGTCATGTTGGTCGAGTCGGAGTCGTAGAACATGAAGTTCTGACCGGCCGCACCGCATTCCTGCTCGTCGATCGTCCCGTCGCCGTTGGGGTCACGGCACTCCGGGGTGTCGGGCAGCGGGTCGAACGTCGCACCGTCCTCCTCGGAGGTGTGGAACAGGCCCAGGAAGTGCCCGGCCTCGTGCCAGGTCGTCGTGCCGAGCTGGCTGATGTCACGTCCGCCGTTGGCGATGATGATGACGCACGAGTTGCCCATGTCGGCCAGCAGCGGCACGCCGGGGATGCCGGCCGCGATGCCCTCGGTTTCGCCGGCGTCCTGGCCCGGAGGCGGTGGCGGGTCGTCCACGATGTTGTCGACGATCGCGAAGTTGATGGTCCGGGCCTCGCCGCTCAGCCCGCGCAGGCTGCTGCACAGGTGACGGATCTCGGGCGAGTTGCCCTCATCCGCGGCGACCTCGAGCTGGCTGTGTCGTGCCTTCAGGTCCGCGGGCACGTCCAGGATCTGCATCGTCCCGACGCCGAGGTTCTGCTGGCCGAAGATCTGCTCACCGATCTGGCGGTAGGTCCCCGACAGGGCATCGCGCTCGGCCTGTTCGTCGATGGACTGGTGGTCGGTCACCACGTAGAAGTTGGCGTCCAGCACCTGTCGGGCGTTGGGGTCCCCGGACTTCACGATGGCCTGCACCGTGCCGATGCCCCCATCGCTGAACAGGGGGAAGGCGTAGTCGCCGGGCTGGACCTGCTGGTCGGGCAGGAACGGGAAGACCAGGGCGTTGTCGCCGAACGTCGCGCCCTCCGCGATGTCGCCCTGGCCCAGCGCGATGCCGGGGCCGGTGACCCCGTCGAAGAAGACCTGGCTGCTGCCGTCCGCCGCGGTGGCCACGACGGTGATGGAGTAGTCGCCCGGCGCGGCGGTCACGGTCACGGTCCCGTCCGCATCCGGGGTCAGGCCGATGATCCGCAGGTCGTTGGCCGCAGGCGGAGGTGTCGTCCCGCCGCCCCCGGCGATCCGTTCGGCCTCGGCCTTCGTCGCGTCGCTGACCTGGCCGGCCGGACCGATCGTGGTGACGGTCGGCATCCGGTCGCCGAGGTAGCTGGCGGTGGTGCCGGGGACGGCGTCGGTCTGGACGTACAGCAGCGGGGCGTTCACCGAGCTCGCGGCGACGCCGCCCGGCAGCGCGTAGGTCCAGAACGTGTCGGAGTAGCCGTTGACGATGGCGACGGCCGCACCGGCCGTGCCGCCCCACAGCTGCAGCCCGATCTGCAGCGCCGTGTCGTCCCGGGCCGCGCCGGCGATGCGGACGACCTCGGTCCCGGCCCCCGCCGCGGCACGGACCTGGGCCTCGACATCGGCGTTGAGCGCGGCCGTGCCACCGAGCAGGACCACGCGGTCCCACTGGCCGTTCGCGGGGTCCAGCAGCGCGGCGACCGACGGGTGCAACGAGGTCGACGACGTCACCACGATGGGCGATCCGGTTGCGGCCGACCATGCGCCTGCGGCTGCGGAGTCAGCAGGGTTGTCGTCCCGTGCAACGAGCAGCGTCCCACGGGGTGCGCCCGACGCCAGCAGCGCCGCCGCGATCGCTGTGGAGGTCTCGACCCGCGACGGACCGGCCAGGCGGTCGACACAGAAGTTCTCCTCCAGGTCGGTGAACAGCTGTGCGGACAGCGCGGCCTCACCGCCGAGCAGGATCACCTCGGCGTCCAGTCCGGTGCCGCACTCCGCCGGCGCATCGGTCGGCAACAACCGGGCGATCTCGCGACCGACGTCTTCGGACAGTCCGGCTGGGGCGGGGTCGACCAGCAGCAACGCCCCGTCGGCACCGGCGGCGCCGGAGCCGGCCAGGTTGTCGGGGAAGACGTCGTTGCGGCCGAGGACCACCCGCGCCACCGATCCATCCGGGCGGGTGCTGGTCGAGATGTCGATCGACGCCGCGGTCGGGTCGTCGTCGTTGCCGATGCGGCTACCGGCCGGAAGCTGTGCGACGGCGGGCACCGCCATCGCGATGACCAACAACGCCACCAGGACCGCCGCCCATCTCCCTCCGCGCGCAGTGACGAGAACACGGGCTGAATCCCTCATGACGACCTCCGCCTGGCTGATGTCGCCGCCCGAACCGGACGACCCGACTGACGCTACTTCAGTCGAGGCCGTCCCTGTTGGCTCGCGCGCGAGGTCGGCGTGCGTTGATGCCCCCTGGTCTTTGGCGCGTGCGCCGCACCTCGGACGACGGTGGGCCAACCGCGTCACACGATGATGACGGTCCCGTGGTCGACAGGTTCTTCGACGTTGCCTGCCATGTCGCTGGCGCTCGTGGACAGCGTCCAGCTGCCGGACGGGGCGTTGTCGACGCGCCACGTGCACGAGGCACCCTCGCCCCCGAGCCCCGCGTTGGCATCGTCCTCGGCCGAAGGCCCTCGGTGGATCATGAGTTCGCCGGTGCTGCAGTCCAGCTCAGCATCGAGCGAGGTGGTGGCGCCGTCGGCGTCCGTGAGCCGCACAGTGACAGCGCCGATGCCAGAAGTGGTGTCGTCTGCCGTACCGGTGAGGGCTGAACCGGGGGTAATGCTGATCCCCAAGCCGAGGCCTTCCCCGGCATAGGTGCTGGTGGGTGCTTGCATGTCGAGCTTGACCGTGACGGGGGTCGATGTGGCGTTGTCGGCCATGTCGGTTGCGGTGCCATTCACCGTCGTGATGCCGTCGGTGTCGACCGTGACGGGGCTCGAGCAGGTCGCGACGCCGGACGTTGCATCGCTGCAGTCGAAGGTGACGAGCACCTGCCGGTTGAACCATCCGCCCTGGGTCGGCTGACTGTCGAACAGGGGCAGGACGGTCGGAGCAGTGGTGTCGATGTTGACGGTGTTGGTCACCTGCAGCTCGCCGGTGTCATCGACAGCGATACCGGCGATCGAGTGGATGCCGTCGCCGGTCACGTCCGTGCGATCGGGACAGGTGGTCGTCGTACCGAAGTAGGTCACGCCGCCGGAACACGAGTAGGTGATCGAAACGGGTTCCCGGTGCCACCCGTCGGCATTGGGGGTCGGCAGCCATGACGACACGGTCATGGGCAGGGCGAAGTCCCTGCGCGTGTAGACGGTCGGGTCTGACTCCCAGGCGGGCCAGCACTCGACGGCCGAGCCGTCGTGGATCAGTCCACACGTCTGCGAAGGGCTGGCGTCGATGGTGAGGTACGGTCCTGCGCCTGACTGGGAACCCCAGCAGTCGGCGTAGCCATCGGAGGCAAGCGCGCATACGTGGTTCTCCGAGGCTGTCACAGCGGTGTACGGTCCGCCTTCGCCATCAACCTCCGTCATGTCGCGACCGTACGAACCGAGTGTCCAGCAGTCGATTGCGTCATCGGTGTCCACCGCACATGCGAAGCCACTGCCCACGGCTATGTCGGTGTACGGGCCCGGACGGTCGAGTTCTGAGTCGTCGATGCCGTACGAACCCCAACAGGCCGCTGCGCCCGCGACGGTCACGGCGCAGGTGTAGTACTGGCTCGTGTCGATGGCCGAGAAGGGGCCGCGCCTGTCCGATGCCTGGCCGTAATCGTTGCTGCCCCAACAGTCTGCGCGCCCGGTAGTCGTCAAGGCACACGTGTGATTCGACGCGGCGGTGATGGTGCTGTAGGGGCCGGGCCTCCAGTGAGGTGCTTGGCCGCTCGTGTTGTCGCCCACGCAGGAGACCCCACCAGAGGGCTCATCCGGTCCTCGCATCTCGAGACCGCAGAGGTGGCCGGTGCCCGCGGTGATCGAATGCAGGCCCCCAAGGAAGGCTGGCCCCGCGACAGGTCCTTGGCCCCAGCACTCGACGTCGGCGTACGCAGTCATCCCACATCCGAAGCCATCTCCGGCTGCCACCGTGACCGTGGAAGCCGTCGCGGTGTCCCCGAGGGCCAGGTCGTTGCCAGCGGCGGCCGATGGACTGGCTGACAACATTCCAGCTACCAGTGCCGCGACCAGCAGGAGCGGTGGGGGGAAGCGTCGGGCGGTGCGGTCCATGCAAGGGCCTTCTCGTCGGTGGTGGCCCCCCTGATGGGGCCGCTTCCCCTGGGGTTCGCGGCGCGAACGGAAGATTCCTGCCGCGTTTTCCTCGCAACTGAAAGGAGTTCGGAACGACGTCCGGGTGGGATCGTGTTCGGCAAACGCGGCCGGTCCCTGGGCGGAGTCACTAACGAGTCCCGTACAGGACCACCACGGGGTCTGTCACTCCGGTAGCGTTGCGAGGCGATGATCGGCGACGACGTGGACCGGGTGCTGACCAAGCTCCAGCAGCTGGTCGCGGTCCCCTCGGTAGTGGGCTACGAGGGGCCACTCATGCGGCACCTCGCGCGCGAACTGCACACCGCCGGCCTGGACGTGACCAGCACCGAAGGCGGGGTCGTCGGCAACGGGGCACGCGGCGGCCGCGTCGTCATCTCCGCCCATGCCGACCGTCACGGACTGATCTGCACCGCGCCCGGTACCTTCACCTACGCCGCGCACGTGCTGCCGGCGATCCGGGGCGTGGCCAACTCCCATCGCCACGCGTTCGCCGAAACGGTGTGCACGCGCTTCGGGGACGAGGAGGTGCGGGCCTACGACCCACGGACCGGAAACACGGTGGCCGACGGGCGGGTGGACCACATGGCCGTCTGCGGCATCGACGACCTCGGCATCGAGGTGCCGGTCAAGGGGCTCGACGCCATCCTGACTGCCACACCGGTGGCCTTCCAGGGAAAGGTGGTCCAGGAGGGGCAGCACGTCCAGGCGCAGCTGGACAACGTGCTGGGCGTGGCGATGGCGCTGGTCCTGGTCGAGGGCGGTTTCGACGGGACGGTCGTGTTCACCGCGGAAGAGGAGATCGGGGCCAGCTGGCGCTACCTCAACCACGAGCTGCTGCGCCACGTCCAGGCGCCGGACACGCTGATCGTGCTCGACACCTCACCCTTCGACGACACCGAGGCCGTGGACGTCGGCGCCGTCGTGCTGCGCTGGCGCGACGAGACCGCGCGCTTCTCCGTCCCCACCGTCAGCCGGCTCATCCAGATCTCGCAGTCCCACGACATCCCCGTCGTGGTCAAGGACCGGCTGATCGAACGACTCAACGAGGAGCGTCGGTTCAACGGTCGGGACGAGCTGCCGTTGGGGCGGACCGAGCTCGGGCGGCTCGTCCGGGGGACGGCGGAGTTCGTCAACGGCGCGACGCTGCAGGTGCCGACGACGATGTACCACACGAACGCCGAGACGACCTCGGTGACCGCGATCGCCAACGCCATGCGGGTCCTGCGCGACGCCACGGACTGAACGTCGTCCAGCCCAAAAGATTCGGGACGACTTGTTCGCTTCCGTTCAAGTTCGGGTGCAGTATGACCGACTAGTCATTTGTAGCCAGCAAACGACAGTGCCCTGTCACCCTCCCCGTACAAAGGTGATGCAGTCCATGAGTGCCCTTCTTCGTCGATCCGCCTTCGCCGGCGTGATCGCCGCGGTCCTCGCCCTGGCGATGACCCTTCCCGCCCAATCCCAGATCCCCGGTCTCGACGACCTCCCGATCGCGCCCCCGGGTGTCATCGGCGCCATCCTCGATCCGCTCGAGGACGTCATCGAGACGATCACCGAGCCGCTCGGGGACGCCCTCGGTGACGTGCCCTTCGACAACGCGGTGCGGCTCGACGCCAACGACGCGGTCGAGGCCTCGATCGCCCTGTCGCGCGTCACGTTCGACAGCGCCAACCTGGTCATGATCGGCCGTGACGACGTGTTCGCCGACTCGTTGTCCTCCGTCGCCTCCCAGGGCATCGCCGGCGCGCCGCTGCTGCTCACGCAGACCGACGACCTCGACCTGCGGATCGCCGACGAGCTGACCCGCCTCGGCGCCACCGAGATCCTGCTCCTCGGCTCCGAGGACGCCATCTCCCCCGACCTGGAGTCCAAGTTCGTCGCCAACTTCGGCGAGGACAACGTCAGCCGCGTCGGTGGCCCCTCCCGTGTCGAGACCGCCGCCATGCTGGCCGAGCACGTCGCGCCCGACGCCGACACCGCCCTGCTGATGCGGGCCTACCCCGAAGAGGGCTCCGACCAGTCCCAGGCCTACGCCGACGCCCTCGGTGCTGGCCCGCTGGGCTCCTCCATGGAGTACCCGGCCCTCCTGACCACCACCGGCTACCTGCACCCCGCCGCCGAGACCTACTTCGAGGACTCCGGTGTCGAGGAGGTCGTCATCGTCGGTGGCGAGGCCGCCATCGGACCCGAGGTTGCCGACACCCTGACCGACATGGGCATCACCGTGACCCGCGTCGCCGGTGAGAACCGCTACGGCACCGCCATCGAGATCGCTCGCTTCATGGGCTTCCTCGACGCCGCCGACACCTCGCGCCTGATCCTGACCGAGGCCGGCTCCGTCGAGGAGCCCCTGTGGTCGGCCGGGTTCGCCGCCGCAGCACACGGTGCGGTCTACGAGGCCCCGGTCATCCTGGCCGACGGCCCGCTGCTGCCGCCGGAGACCATCGCCTACCTCGGTGACGGCCTCCTCTCCAACGCCCTGCGCCTCAACAACCTCCCGCTGATCTGCAACAGCTTCGTCGACTTCCTCGCCTGCGAGACCGCCGCGCTGCTGATGCTGGGCCTGCTGGACGAGGTCAACGAGCTGACCGGCGGTGTCCTCGAGGACGTCCTCGGCCCGGTCTTCGACCAGCTGCTCGGCCTGCTGGAGGGCATCATCCCCGGCTCCGACGGCACCTCCCCCGGCCTGCTCGGCGCCATCCTCTCCATCATCGGTGTCGACGGTGACGAGGAGACGCCCCCGGGCGAGGACGGCACCGACTGCGATGGTGACGGCAACACCGACGACAGCGAGGCCGACTGCCCGGAGGACCCGAGCGCGGCGTTCGCCAGCGCCATGGCCGCCCAGCCGACCGAGGTCCGTGCCGCGTTCGAGCGCGTCATCGGTCCGGAGGGCAACCGCGTCTCGACGTCCCGTCAGGCCGCGCTGATCCCGATCTTCGAGAACCTCGACGCGGCCCTCGCCGCGCCGATCGACACCTCCGACCCGGTCCAGGCCGCGGCGCTGGTGGACATCCTCGACGCCATCGACGACGTCCTCGGCTCGCAGTCGCGGGTCGTCCCGCTGGACCAGCTGAACGACCTGCTGACCGGTGTGGAGACCCTGCTGGCCGGCATCGTCGACGACTCCGTCCTCGGCTCGCTCGGTGACCTGGTCGACATCCTCGACATCGACTCCTCCGACGCGGTGACCGGCCTGGTCACCGAGGTCACCGGCATCCTCGGTGGGCTGTCGGGCTTCGACTCCTCGACCCGCAGCTTCGCCGACCGCTACGGCGACGACGCGGTCGCCCTCGAGCAGACGCTCGAGCGCCTGACCGCGGAGTAGACCGCCGACGGAAGGCCGCCGCCTTCCGCCGCACCACGACGAGCGCCCGAGGTCATCAGACCTCGGGCGCTCGACGTTGCTGGGTGACTGGGTGGGCCGATCAGTCCTCGCGGGGCGTCCAGCCCATGACGGCCTTGGTCTCGAGGTACTCCTCGAACCCGAGCTGACCCCACTCGCGGCCGTTGCCCGACTGCTTGTAGCCACCGAACGGGGCGAAGATGTCCGCCGGCGCGCCATTGACGTGGACCATGCCGGTCCGCAGCTGGCTGGCCACCGCGCGGGCCCGCTCGATGTCGCCGGAGCTCACGTAGCCCGAGAGGCCGTAGGGGTTGTCGTTGGCGATCTCGATGGCCTCGGCCTCGTCGTCGTAACCGATGATCGTCATGACCGGCCCGAAGATCTCCTCGCGGGCGATCCGCATGTCGTTGGTGGCGTTGGTGAACACCGTCGGCTTGACGAACCAGCCGGTGTCGACGCCGTCGGGACGGCCGGTGCCGCCCGCGGTCAGGGTTGCACCCTCGTCGATGCCGGACTGGATCAGGCCCTGGATCTTGTCGAACTGCGCCTGGCTGACGACCGGGCCGATGACCATGCCCTCGCCCTCGGGGGCGGAGACGACGGACTCGGCAGCGGCCTTCGCGATCTCGGCGACCTCGTCCATACGGTCGTTGGGGACCAGCATGCGGGTTCCGGCGTTGCAGGACTGGCCGCTGTTGCTCATCATGCCCTTGACGTCACGGCGGACGACCTTGGCGAAGTCGGCGTCGTCCAGGACGATGTTGGCGGACTTGCCGCCCAGCTCCAGCGCCACCCGCTTGACGGTGTCCGCAGCGGACTTCTGGACGAGGATGCCGGCACGCGTCGAGCCGGTGAAGCTCATCATGTCGATGTCGGGGTGGGCCGACATGGCCGCGCCGACCGACGGGCCGTCACCGTTGACCAGGTTGAAGACACCCGCGGGCACGCCTGCGGCGTCGAGGATCTCGGCCAGGACGATGGCGTCCAGCGGGGCGATCTCCGACGGCTTGAGGACCATCGTGCAGCCGGTGGCCAGCGCCGGGGCGACCTTGCACGTGATCTGGTTCTGCGGCCAGTTCCACGGGGTGATCATGCCGACGACCCCGACGGGCTCGTGGCGCAGCCGGGTCGTGCGCTGGTCGACCTCGAACTCGTAGTTCTGCAGGACCTTGCTGGCGGCCTTGAAGTGCCCGTAGCCGGAGGGGATCTGCACCTTCGACGCGAAGGGCATCGGGCAGCCCATCTCGTCGTGGAGGATCTGGGCCAGGTCGTCCATCCGCGCCTTGTACTGGTTCATGACCTCCTGCAGCAGGTCCAGCCGCTCCTCGCGGGTGGTCCGGGAGAAGGTCGTGAAGGCGCGCTTGGCGGCGGCCACAGCGGCATCGACGTCAGCGGCACCTCCCATGGCGATGGTGGCGATGGGCTCCTCGGTCGTCGGGTTGATGACGTCGAGGGTGGCATCGGTCGTCGGCGGCACCCACTTGCCGTCGATGTAGAACTCTCGTGTGTGCTCCATGGCTCGGCCCTCCGGGGCTGGTGGTGTTGACGACGGTGTCAGGTTCGCATCGTAGGTCCCGCCCGCCCGGCCCGCCCCTGCCTCGTTGGCGGAGGAGACCCGGTCCCGCCCCGCACACCAGAGGCTTGTCGCCTGGCCGGCGCTGGGTGCCCGTGGTGCAACACGCCTACGAAGTGTGTCGTCTGGCCCGCGCCGGGCGCCGGTGGTCCGACCCGCATGCGAGGGGTGTCGGCTCACCCGCGCGGGCGGCCGGTGGGGCGACACGCGTCAGGGGGTGTGGCGGGCGGCCCAGCCGGCGCGGGGGTCGAAGCCCAACGGCAGCTCGAGGCGGTGGGCGTGGAGGAGCGGTTCGTCGGCCAGGACGTCCACGCAGGAGCCGTCGGCGACGACCCGACCCCCGGAGACGATGACCGCTCGGTCGCACAGCTCCAGCGCGAACGGCAGGTCGTGGGTGATCAGCAGCTTGGTGATCGGCAGCTCGGCCAGCACCCCAGCCAGCTCGCGACGGCCCGCCGGGTCCAGGCCGGATGTCGGTTCGTCCAGCACCAGCACGTCGGGCTGCATCGACAGCACGGTGGCCAGCGCCACGCGACGTCGTTCGCCGCCGGACAGGTGGTGGGGGGCTCGGTCGATCAGCCCGCTGGCGCCGACCTTCTCCAGCGCCTCCTCGACCCGAACGTCCAGCTCGCCGTCGCGCAGGCCCAGGTTGTGGGGCCCGAACGCCACGTCCTCGCGGACCGTCGGCATGAACAGCTGGTCGTCGGTGTCCTGGAAGACCATGCCGACGCGCCGACGGATCTCGGGTAGGTGTTCGTGGGCGATGGGCAGGCCGCTGATGGCTGCCCGGCCCTCCTGCAGCTCGTGGATGCCGTTGAGGTGCAGCGCGAACGTCGTCTTTCCCGACCCGTTCGGGCCGAGCACGGCGACGGACTCGCCGGTCCCCACCGCGAGGGTGAAGCCGTCGAGTGCGCGGTGGCCATCGGGATAGGTGAAGCCGACGCCGTCGAGGTCGATCACCGGAGGGGGAGCGGGGACGGTCACAGGCTGGTCACCGTACCCACGGTCGCGGCGATCGAGACGGCCGGCAGCCACAGCACGGCAAGCCACTGGCGGGTGTCGCCGTGCCGCAACGACGGGGCGGGCATCTCGCCGGTGAACCCGCGGGCCAGCATGGCGGCGTGCACCCGTTCGCCGCGCTCGTAGGACCGGACGAACAGCGCCCCGGCCGACGACGCGATCGGCTTGACCTGCCACAACCAGCGGGGGTCGTAGCCCCTCGCCGTCATGGCGGTCCGCATGCGGCCGAGCTCGCCGGTCAGCACCTCGAGGTAGCGGATCATGAACGTGGCGATGGTCGTCAGGACCACGGGCACCCGCAGGCGTGCAAGTCCCGCCATGATGGCCGGCGTCTCGGTCGTGCCGGCCAGCACCACCGTGGTCGACGCGCCGATCACGGACTTGGCGACGATCGCCCGGGCGGCGGCCAGCCCCTCGGCCGACACCGCGACCCCCAGCACCTCGACCCGGTCGCCCGAGGCGATGAACGGGATGAACACGGCGAAGACGATGAAGGGCAGCACGACCATCGCGCGGGAGGCCACGAAGCGCAGCGGCAGCTCGGCCAGCCGCACGACAACCAGCAGCGCAACCAGGTCCACGCCGAACGCCCAGGTGCCCTCGTTGGGGGTCAACGCCACCCCGATGACGAACAGGAAGGCGGCGGCGACCTTCACCTCGGGGGCCAGGCGGTGGACCGGGCTGTGTCCGTGGACGTAGAGCGCGTGGGCGTGGCCGGCAGCCACCGGCTAGACCTCGGTGGGGGTGCGGCCCACGTCCGGGGTCTCACCCCGCGCCCGGCGACCACCGCGGACGGCGAGCAGCACCCCGCCCCCCACCAGCAGGACCAGGACCAGTCCGGTCACGCCGGCGACGGCCAGGCTGAGCTGTTCGTTGTCGATCCCGGCGGTGGCGTAGTCGGCGAAGATGCCGCCGGCCAACGAGTGTTCCGCGCCCTGCTCGACGAACTCGAGGTCCTCCGCGACGCGCTCCAGCCCGTCGGGGTCGGAGGCGGCGAACTGGCTGACGACCGTGGCGAACAGCACCGCGACCAGCAGGCCGGCGACGGCGAACGCCTTCATCGACACCTTGGGTCGGTCCGCCAGCTGGCTGCGGTCCAGGTCCTGGGCGCCGTGGACCAGGTCGGGACGGGCGGCCAGCACCGCCCCGACGGCCAACGCGGTCAGGACGGCTTCGCCGACCCCGATCAGCAGGTGCACGCCCACCATCGCACCGAACACCGTGTCGAACGCCACCGGCGCCGACGCGCCGAACAGCCACTCCAGGGAGAAGGCCATGGAGGACAGCACGACCGAGGCCAGCGCAGCCACCCCGGAGGCCGCCACCACACCGCTGCCGTTGGCGGGCAGGATCCGTCGCATCAGCACGAACACGCCGTAGCCCCCGAAGGAGGTGACGACCGCCATGTTCAGCACGTTGTAGCCCAGCGCCGTCAGCCCGCCGTCGGCGAAGCCGAGCGCCTGCACCAGCACCACGACGGTGACGACCAGCGCACCCATCCACGGGCCCAGCAGGATCGCGGCCAGCGCGCCACCGAGCAGGTGGCCGGTGGTGCCGGCGGCCACGGGGAAGTTGAACATCTGGGCGGCGAAGACGAACGCCGCGGCGATGCCGGCCAGGGGGATCTGCTTGTCCCGCAGCCGGTCACGGGTCTGGCGCAGCGCCACGGCGACCGCACCGGTGCTGATCGCCCCTGTCGCGACGGCGGTGCCTGCGGTCAGGAACCCATCTGGTGCATGCACGGCATGCCTTTCGGCTCGGTCCAGCGATGTGCTGAACTCGAGTCTGCCCTTGTTGCGAACCGTTCGCAATGACTGTCCTCAGGGGTGCGGAGAAGGCCTCAGGCGGTGGCGCCCGCGCAGGCGGCGCAGCGACCCCGGACCGTCAGGTCGACCTCGTCGACGGCGAAGCCGTGACCGCCCTCCAGGTGGTCGCGAACGGTCTGCACCAGGGATCCGACGTGATGGTCGACCGCCCCGCAGACGGTGCAGACGAGGTGGAAGTCGTCGTCGGGGTGGGTGATCTCCCAACGCCCGGCTGGGTCGTCGCCCAACCGTGACTGCCGGACCAGCTCGAGCTCCTCGAACAGCGTGAGGGTCCGGTAGACCGAGGCGAGGTTCACACCGGCGTCCTGCTGCTCGACCCGGGCGGCGACTTCCTCGGCGGTCAGGTGGTCGTCGGCGTCGACGAGGGCAGCCCAGACCGCGGTGCGAGGGCGGGTGATGCGATGACCGCCGGCCCGCAGCACCGCCTCGACGTCCTGTCCGGTCATGTGGTGGAGCCCTTCACGGTGCCGAGCATAGATCCACCCCCGGCCCGACGAGGTGGGCCGGTCGAGGGGCGGAGCGCGGACGCGGCACGCTTCTCGGCTCGTGACCCCGAGTCGCACTACCGTCGAGGGCGATGACTGCTCGTCAGAGGACCTGGGCCATCGCCGTCGGCGTGGCTGCCGTTGTCGTGCTCGCGGCCGGCGGGTTCGCTGCCGTCAAGGCGCAGGACCTGCCGCCGGGCACCACGTTGGCCGGCGAGCCCGTCGGCGACCCCGACGCCGCGGTCGAGACGGCCGAACGGATCGGCCAACGGCTGCTGTCGATGCCGGTCGTGGTGGCCACCGGCGAGGAACGGGCCGAGGTCACCGCCGGCGCGCTGGGCGTCAGCTTCGACGTGCAGGGCGTGGCCCGCGCCGCCGAGAACGCCACGGGCTTCGACGACTGGCTCGCGAGGGTGAGCGGTGGCGACGCGACCGTGCTGCCGGTCGGGTTGTTCTTCACCACCGGTGACACCGACGAGCTGGCGGAACGACTCTCCAGCGACCCCACCGACGGGGACATCGAGATCACCGCGTCGGGCCTCCGCGTGAGCGATGCGGTCGTGGGGATCGACGTGACCCCGGCGATGATCAGCGAGGGGTTCCGCACGGCCGTCGCGGCCCTCGAGACCATGCCCTTCGCCGAGTGGCCCGCCAGCCTGCAGGTGCAGCTGGAGGCCGAATCGGTACAGCCACGGATCACCCAGGTCAGCGTCGACGCCGCGGTCGAACGGATCGAGTCGCTCACCGACACCCCCATCACCCTGCAGGCGCAGGCGGTGCCGGAGGACTCCCAGACCGTCGACGGGGTGGGGGTGCCGCTGCGGGAGACCATCGACGTCGAGCTGGGCGAGCAGGCCCTGATCCAGCTGCTGGCGGTCGAGCAGGACCCCGACGAGATCGAACGCCAGCGCCTCCGCATCGTGCCGTCGGCCGAGCAGCCGCCGCCGGCCCTGACGGCGTTCCTCGAACGCGCCGCGATCGGTCCGCTTCCCCGCATCCGCGTCGAGGATCGTTCGCCCACTCCGACCAAGGATCCCCTGCCCGACCCCGGCAGCGGCGGGCCCGCCGACAACCCGGCCTACGGCGACGTGTCCACCGTGACCGGCCGGTTGGTCAGCGAGGTCGGCGAGCCGGGGCTCGACCCGGACCTCGACGCCACCGTCGAGGCCATCGTCGCCGCCATGGAGGCCGACCAGCCCACCGCCGAGGTGCAGGGCGAGGAGGTCACCGACCCCGTCGACCCGGCGGAGCTCGGCATCGTCGCGCCCGTCAGCACCTGGACCACCTTCTACGAACCCGGCCAGGGCCGCGTCACCAACATCCACCGCATCGCAGAGATCGTCGACGGCATGCTCGTCCCGCCCGGCGGCAACCTCGACATCAACCACGCCGTCGGCGAACGGACCCGCGAGGGCGGGTTCGTCGAGGCCGGTGCGATCCTCGAGGGCGAGTTCATCGACGACGTCGGCGGCGGGGTCAGCCAGTTCGGCACCACCTTCTTCAACGCCATGTGGTTCAGCGGCATCGACATCATCACCCACACCCCCCACTCCTTCTGGTTCGACCGCTATCCCGCGGGACGCGAGGCGACGATCGACTACCCGGGTGTCGACCTCGAGCTGAACAACAACACGCCGCACTGGATACTGGTCGACACCGCAGTCACCGACGACTCCGTCACGGTCACCTTCTGGTCCACGCCCTGGTTCGAGGTCGAGACCACGATGGGTCCCCGTGAGCAGACCGCCGAGGGGTTCCGCATGTCGATCAGCCGCATCGCCACACCGCAGGAGGGCAACGTCGACACCGACACGTTCCGGATCGACTACAAGCTGCCATGACCACGACCTCTTCCCGCGCGACCCCACGGGCCGTCGCCGTACTGGCGGCCCTCCTGGCGGCCACCGTCCTCCTCGGCGCGCTCGCGCTGCTGCCCGCCCCCGCAAATGCGCAGGCCGCCCCCGGCTGGGTGCCCTTCAGCGACGCGACGATCCACCCCGGCGTGCAGACCGTGACCGGCGGTGGGCAGTGCACGGCCAACTTCGTCTTCACCGACAGTGCTGGCGCCGTCTACCTGGGTCAGGCAGCCCACTGCGCCAGCGACGACGGGTCCGACGAGACCGACGGGTGTGCTGCCACGACCCAGGGCCTCGGGGTCGAGGTCGAGATCGACGGGGCGACCCGGCCGGGTGTGCTCGTGTACTCCAGCTGGGACACCATGCAGGCGGTCGGCGAGACCGATCCCAACGCCTGCCGGTACAACGACCTGGCGCTCGTGCGGATCGACCCCGTCGACGTGCCGCTGGTCAACCCCAGCGTCCCCTACTGGGGCGGGCCCCACGGGATCGTCGCCAGCACCGCCTCCGGCGACACCGTCCACACCTACGGCAACTCCGGCCTGCGGCCGGGGCTGAACGCCAAGACCGGCACCTCCCAGGGACAGTCGGGAGAGGGGTGGACCCACACCGTCCGGACCCTCCTCAACCCGGGCATCCCCGGTGACTCCGGCAGCGCGTTCATCGACGGGCAGGGTCGGGCCTTCGGCGTCCTCTCGACCCTCGAGGTCCTGCCCAACATCGGCGCCAACGGCGTCAGCGACCTCTCGCGCATGCTGGCCTACCTCGAGACCCACACCGACCTCGACATCGCCCTCGCCGACGGCACGCTGCTGTTCGACGCCGACGGGGCCACCGTCGACACCGCGACGGGCCAATCCCCGACACCGGCCGACGGCGTGCAGCGGCTGTCGGGCGACTCGCGGGTGGAAACGGCCGTCGCCGCCTCGCGCGACGCCTTCGGCGTGCTCGGTGCCGGCGCGGTCGTGCTCGGTCGTGCCGACGTCGCCGCCGATGCCCTCGCCGGCACACCCCTGGCCGCCGACCGCAACGCGCCCGTGCTGCTGACCGGTGGCGACAGCCTGCATCCCGCCACGGACGAGGAGATCCAGCGGATCCTCGCGCCGGGCGGCACCGTCTACCTGCTCGGCGGCACCGCGGCGATCAGCGACGGGGTCGCCAGCAGCCTGACCGCCGACGGCTACCAGGTCGTCCGGCTCGCTGGTGACAGCCGGATCGAGACCGCCCTGGCCGTGGCCGACGCGGTCACCGACGACCCCGCCACGGTGATGCTGGCTGACGGGATCGGCTTCGCCGACGCCCTCGTCGCCGGACCGGCAGCCGATGCCGCCGACGGGGTTGTCGTGCTGACCGACGGTTCGCGTACCCACCCTGCGGTGGACGCCTACCTCGCCGCCAACGCCGACGCCGAAGTCGTCACCGTCGGTGCCACCGCCACGACGGCGTACCCGGGCCGTCGAGCAGTCGGTGGGCAGGACCCGGTCGAGACCGCGGTCGCGGTGGCCAACGAATGGTTCCCGACCGCGTCGGTCGTGGGGGTCGCCCGTGTCGACGTCTTCGCCGACGCGCTTGCCGGCGGGGCCCACATCGCCCAGCGTGGCGGGCCCGTGCTGCTGTCGACCTCCTCCAGCCTGTCCACGCCGACCGGTGACCACCTCAGGGGGGTCGCCGACATCCTCGAGGACGCCGTGCTGTACGGCGGCACCGCTGCGCTGTCGACCACCGTCGCCGACCAGGTTCGCGACGCGATCAGCTGACCGGAGGGTCGACGGCCGGTCAGCCCGGGGGTCGGCTCAGAAGTCCAACGCGTCGATGATCGCCTCAGCGGACTCGTCGCCGTAGGCGGTCGCCAGCCGAGGGCGCAGCGCTGCGGGTGACGCGACGTACTCCTGCGGGCCGACGGTCTCGAGGGCGAGCGTGGCGGTGGCGCACCCCAGCTGGGCGCTGGACTCCAGCGGCAGTCCCGCCGCGAGGCCGGACAGGAACCCGGCGCGGAAGGCGTCACCGGCTCCGGTCGGCTCGAGCTCGACGTCGTCCTGTGGCGCGACGGCGAGGACGGTCAGCTCGTCCTGCCCCGGCTGCTCGATGCTGGCCCCCTTGGCCCCGTGGGTCGTGACGAGTACCTCGACCTGTGCGCGGAGCTCCTCGTCGGACCAGCCGGTCTTCTTGGTGATGAGTGACCGCTCGTAGTCGTTGCAGATCAGGTACTTGGCGCCCTCGATCAGCGGCCGGATCTCGGGGCCGTGCATCCGGGCCAGCTGCTGGCTGGGGTCGGCGACCACGTCGATGCCCATGGCGTGGGCGTCGCGGGTGTGGCGCAGCATGCCCTCGGGGCCGTTGGGGGAGACCACGACGAGGTCGAGGCCGCCGTGCACCTCCGCGATCGGGCCCAGGTCGATCTCCTTGCAGTCCTCCATGGCACCGGAGTAGAAGGTCGCGATCTGGGACTGGGCGGCGTCGGTGGTGCACAGGAACCGTGCCATGCCCTTGTCGGGCGAGACGTAGACGGAGTCGCAGTCGACGCCGTTGCGTTCCAGCCACGGCTTGTACTCGGCCAGGAAGTCGTCGCCCACAGCGCCCACGAGGATCGGGTTCGCGCCCAGCTGCCCCATGCCGTAGGCGATGTTGCCACCCACGCCGCCACGACGACGCTGCATGCCATCGGCAAGGAAGCTCAGGCTGAGCCGCTCCAGCTGATCGGCCAGGATCATGTCGGCGAACTTGCCGGGGAAGGTCAGGAGCAGGTCTTCGGCGATGGAGCCGGTCACAGCGATGCGCATGGGGAAGGTCCTCTGGGGTGAATGGCGACGCCCTACCGTAACCGTCCGTTCCCCGCGGATCCCGACCACCTGTCCACTGCTGACGCTGCGTAAGCCTCCCGTCGCAAACGGCGTAGTCCCCTGCGATGCAGTCACGATCACGTCTCACCCAGGTCCTGTTCCTCGTCGTCGCCCTCGTGGCCGGCCTGTCACCAGCCGCGGTCAGTGGTCAGGAGGATCCGCAGGTCGTCCGCCACGCCGGGGCCGACAGGGTCCAGACCGCTGCGGCCCTGGCCGTCGCAACCCCGCCCAGCGACACCGTCGTCATCGCCCGCGCCGACGAATTCCCCGACGCGCTCGCCGGGGCCTTCCTGGCCGCACCGGTGCTGCTGACCGGGCCCGATGCGTTGCCCCGGGCCACCGTCAAGGCCATCGAGGAGCTCGAGCCGACCGACGCGGTGGTGCTCGGTGGCGAACGTGCCGTCGGGCAGGCCGTGGTCGACGAGCTCGAGGCGATGGGGCTGGACGTGGAACGGCTGGCCGGCGACAGCCGTGTCGACACCGCCGTGGCCATCGCCACCTCCGGCCGCGAGGTCGGTCGCATCGACGAGCAGACGACCGCGGTCCTGGTCGCGGCCGGGACCTTCGCCGACGCCCTCGTGGCCGGGCCGCTGGCTGCCGGTGCTGGCCTGCCCATCCTCCTGACCGACACCGCCGAGGTGCCCCAG
Organism: Euzebya pacifica; assembly: GCF_003344865.1. Taxonomy (GTDB): domain Bacteria; phylum Actinomycetota; class Nitriliruptoria; order Euzebyales; family Euzebyaceae; genus Euzebya; species Euzebya pacifica. The sequence goes on along the minus strand of NZ_CP031165.1, from coordinate 5,343,031 downwards.
GCCACCCTGGACGCGTTGGCCCAGCTGGATGTCGATCAGGTCCTGATCGTCGGCGGCACCGCCGTGGTGTCGCCCGAGGTGCTCGACACCGTCCGGTCCGAGGGCTACGACGTGCGCCGCCTGGCCGGCGACTCGCGACAGGCCACCGCTGCCGAAGTCGCCCGCTACGCTGGTGACGTCGTCGGCTGGACCCCGACCGATGTCGTGCTGGCGACGGGCGCGGACTTCCCCGACGCGCTGGCCGCAGCCCCCTTGGCCGGTGCGCTCCGTTCGCCACTGCTGCTGACCGGCGGCAGCGCCGCCGCGGATGCGGTTGGCGGCTTGATCGGCTGCCGCGTGGCTCGTGTGATCGTCGCCGGCGGCACCGCCGTCGTGGCCGATGCCGACGTGACCCCGGTCGTCGACGCCCTTGGCTCCAGCGAGCTGTGTCCTGTCGACCCGTCCCTGTTCCCGACCCAGGCCGTGGTGCGTGTGGGCGAGACCCACGAGCTCGCCGTGGACCTGTACGGCGGCAGCCGCGCCCTGGCGCCGGCCTCCGGCGACGTCGCCAGCGGCCCGGAGGTCCGGTTCACGATCGTGCCGGACACGCTCAGCCGTGCGATGGCGACCATCGTCAGCGACGACGTCGCCCCAGCCGATCTTCCGCTGGGTGGCGGTGGCATGGAAGCGGCCGTCCTGGCCGACGACGACGGGATCGCCCGGCTCCGGTTCACCTCATCCACGCCCGGACTGGCCGTGATCCGGGCCTGCGCCACCGGCGACGACGAGGACGTGTGCGTCGAGGGGGCGGTGCAGTTCAGCGCCCGCTACACCGCTGCGGTCGGGGCCGATGGCGAGGGCCTGGCCTTCGTCTCGCTCGACGACGACCGGCTGTGCGCGTCCATGGGTGGGGTGGAGTCCGACGGGATCGCCATCACCACCGCCGACGGCATGCCGGTGACCGCCATCGACGACGGCACCGGCTGCATCGACGGGGTGGGGGTGGCCCAGCAGCAGGTCGACGACGACCCGGTCGGATACGGCATCACCGTCGGGAACACCTTCACGCCCTTCAGCGTGATCGGCAGCGAGTACGCCGAGTGGGAGTCTCAGCAGGCCGTCCCGTTCGTCCCCGGTCCGGCGACCCAGGGCAACACCGAGCTCGTCGCCCACATCGACGGCCTCAACGACGTCACCGCCCTCAACTTCATCGACTACGGCGACCGCGACGTCCTGTTCGCCACCGGACGGTTCGGCCTCCAGAGCTTCGACGTCACCGACCCGTCCGCCCCCGTGTTCCTCGACAGCCTGGAGATGCCCGACTTCTGGGAGAACGAGGACATGGACGTCGACGTCGAGCGCAAGCTCGTGATGCTCTCGCGGGACCCGCGGGCCTACGGCGGCTCGACCGACGACGGTGTCGCGGGCGTCTACCTGATCGACGCCACCGACCCGGCGGCCCTGCGCCGAATCGTCTTCCACGAGCTGCCCGCTGGCCACACCGCCACCTGCGTCCGTTCCCAGCGCGCCGACGGGTCCATGGCCGTGTGCGACCACCTGTGGTCCGGCGGCCCGGCGACCGGCACCCACCAACCCGACGAGTGGGGCGGCCGTCCGGTGTTCGTGACCGACATCACCGACCCCGAGCGTCCGTTCACCCACCCCATGCCACTGCTGACCAACCAGAACGACGGCGTCACCGACTACGCCCACGACGTGCAGGTCGATGCCGACGGCCTCGCCTGGGTGTCCAGCCGTGGTGGGGTCTACGGCTTCCACACCTTCGGCACGCACGTCGACCCGCTGACCGGCGCAACGCGACAGGCCACTCCGGCCGACCCGGTGCCCTTCGCCGGCGGCACGCTGGAGGGTGAGGACAGCTCCGGTGGGGTCATCCACAACTCCTACCGTCCCGTCGGCGACGAGGCCGACCTCGGCGCCGACCTCGAGACCAGCGGCTTCGCGGAGGGGGAGCTGATCTACGCCACGGACGAGGCCTTCACGTCGGCCTGCACCAGCGACGGGCTGTTCAACATCGTCACCCTCGAGGGGTCCTTCGCCGGCGAGGGCTTCGTGTCCACCCCCGAGGAGCCGTTCCGCCTGCGGACCGTCGGGACGTGGAGCCCGATCGCCGCGGGCGAGCCCGGTCCGATCCCGCTGTGCAGCGCCCACTACTTCGACATGAAGGACTCCATCGTCGCCTACTCCTGGTACGGGCAGGGGACGCGGTTCGTCGACGTGTCCGACCCGACCGACCCGATCCAGGTGGCCTTCCACCGGCCGCTGGTCAACCTGTCGTTCGCACCGCGGTGGCGGGGTGACGTGGTCTTCGTGGCCGACTCCCTGCGGGGCATCGACATCGTGCGGCTGACCGACGGGGCGTTCGAGGCCCAGGCTGCGCACGAGCAGATCGCCGCGCCGGCGCTGCCGTCGATCGGCCCGGACACGGTGTCGGCGGCGCTGCTCGGCCTGCCGGTGGATCTCGGTGGGCGGAGCTGGACCGCCGATCCGGCCTTCGGCTGGGCCTGCTGGATTCCCACTCGCCGAGACTGACGGGGGTTGACCACCTCGCCTCGGGAGTTTACGTTCTAGGAAACTTGTAAACCCCCGAGCCGAGGTCGTCATGTCGCAGTCCGACACCACCGCCAGCACCGGGTCCGACCGGATCCGGCTTCCCCGCATCCCCTCGCCCGGGGTCCCTCGTCCCGAGGTCGCCTGGCCGACGGTCGCGCTCGCCGTGGGACTGCTGATCGCCTGGGGGGTCATGGCATGGGGCGCGCTGACCGGTTCGATCAGCCTCTGGGTCACGATGCCCGTCCACGCGTTCGTGTCCTTCGGCATGTTCACGGTGCTGCACGACGCAGCCCACCGCGGGCTCGGCAAACGCCGGTCGGTCAACGAGCTGCTCGGCCGGGTGGCCGTGCCGTTCGTCGCCTCCTACGCGTCGTTTCCGTTGTTCCGCCACATCCACCTCACCCACCATCGGTTCGTCAACGAAGGCGACGAGCTCGACCCCGACAGCTGGATGATCCACGGTCCCGCCTGGCAGCTTCCGTTCCGCTGGATGCTGGTCGACGTGCACTACGCGTCGTTCTACCTGAAGGGGTGGCGCGACCGTCCCCGCAAGGAGATCACCGAGTCAGTCGTGGTGGCGGTCGTCGCGATCGGCGCCATCGTCGGGCTGGTGGTGGCCGGATTCGGTCCCGAGCTGCTGCTGCTGTACGTCGTCCCCCAGCGCATCGCCCTGGTCGTGCTGGCCTGGTGGTTCGACTGGCTGCCCCACCACGGCCTCGACGGCACCACCACCGACCGGCGGCTGCAGTCGACCCGCAACATCATCGGATGGGAGAAGGTGCTGACCCCGCTGCTGTTCAGCCAGAACTACCACCTGCTGCACCACGTCCACCCGATCGTGCCGTTCTATCGGTACGTGGAGGCGTGGCGGAACGGTGAGGAGGCCTACCTCGCCCACGACCCGGCGCTGTCGACGGTGTCGGGACGGCCGATGGATCCCGAGGACTACCGGGCCATCCGCGGCCTTGCCGACGCGGCGCCCACCCCTGCCTGAGCGGCGCCCCGCCTGACCCTCAGCGCGTCCTGACCATCAGCGCTTCTGGCGGCGGGACCCGCCGTGCCAGTCCTCCTGTGCACCGGCGCCCGCGTCGTCGGTGTGGCCCCAGACACGAAGCTGCGGTCGCTCGCGAAGGCTGCGCTTCATCTCGGCGAAGCCGGCGTATCCGGCGAGGCCGATGACGTGGTCCCACAGCTCGACGGCGGTGTCGGGGGAGGGCAGTCGGCTGATCACCGGGCCGAAGAACGCCACCCCGTCCGGCGGCTGGAACTGGATGATCGGCGTGCCGACGTCCTTGCCGGTCAGCGACAGCGCCAGGTCGGTCTCCGCACGGATCTCCTCGTCCCAGGATTCGTCGTCCAGGGCGTCGACCAGGTCGACGGGCAACCCCGCCTGTGCCAGCACGGGGGCCACGTGATCCGGTGTCCCCAACCACTTCCGGTGCTCGAGCTCGTCGGCAGGCGGGTCGATGTCCCAGATGTGGGCCCCGAACGCCTCGTAGAGCGGACCGAGGGCTGCCGACCCGTGGTCGGCACGGGCCTTCGCGGCGACACGGAGCATCCGCAGGCCGGAGGTGTGCCCCTCCTCGTACTCCGGTGGGAAGTGCGCGTCGTAGTCGACGTGGCTGTTGAGCAGGCGCAGCGAGATCAGCCGCCACTCCACGTCGTACTCCCGTTGCTCGGCGACCAGCCGCACCCACTTGCTGGTCATCCACGCGAACGGACAGACAGGATCGAACCAGAACGCAACGTCGGCCATGTCCGCCCAACCCCGATGGGAGGGGCGGCATTCCGCCTCAGCGGTCGGGGCCCTCGCGGAGGCGGGCGACGAACCACCACAGCGCCGCGACGACGGCGACGACGGCCAGCGCACGATCGGGCACACGGGCGCCGACGGTCCGAGCCCATTCCTCCGCCCGGGCGCCGAGCAGCGCGAGGTCGGGGGACTCCACCAGCGACCCGCCACCGACCAGCAGCAGGACGCCGACGGCGATCAGCAGGAGGCCGGAGACGAGGGACGTCGTGTGCAGGCGAAGCCGTCCGACCTGCAGCTCGCGTCCCCTGAGCATGCGCAGCACCCGGTCGCCGATCCGTTCCCACAGCAGGGCGAGGACGATGAGGGGGACGACCATGCCGACGGCGTACACCGCCAGCAGCGCCCCGCCCCGCAGGGGCTGTCCGCCGGCCGCGGCCAGCACCAGGATCGACCCGAGGATCGGGCCGGTGCAGAACCCCGTCAGGCCGTAGGCCAGCCCCAGCACGTAGACGCCCCAGGGCCCGCTCCCCTCCGCCGGTGCGGTGCGCGAGGAGAGACGGGACGGCAGCAGCACGAACCCACCGCCCAACGCCGTGACGACGCCGAGCACGATCACCAGCCCGGCCGCGACGGCGACAACGGTGTCCTGGTTGGTCCTGACCAGCCGGGTGGCGGCCGACGCCGACACGCCCAGGGGGACCAGCGTGGTGACGAGCCCCAGCCAGAACACGCCCGTGCGGGCGAGCAGGCGGCCCGAGCTGTCGAAGGCGTAGGCGAAGAAGGAGGGGAGGAGCAGCGCCCCGCATGGGCTGAGCAAGGCGAGCACCCCGCCGACGAGCGCAGCGACGTAGCCGACATCGGCGCCGAGCGGCACCGGTCAGCCCATCGTGGCGTCGTGCACGCCGGTCAGGAACTCGTCGAAGCGCTCGGGGCTGGCGTAGCCGCCCATCGGCACGCCGTTGACGACCAGCGCGGGCGTGCCGGTGAAGCCGAGCTGGTAGGCAAGCTGCTGGTCTCGCTGGACCAGCGTGGCGACCTCGGCGGAGGCGTAGTCGGCCAGGAAGCGGTCCCAGTCCAGGTCGATCTCGTCGGCGACGCCCTCGACCTGCGCCAGCAGCGCCTCCTCGGTCTGGCGTTCGCGGTAGGCGCCGAGCTCGGCCTCGGTGAGGTCACGGCCCACGGGCGGTTCGCCGCCACCGGAGATGAAGGGATAGAGGTGCTCGGCCAGCGGCCAGTAGCGGTCCTGCAACCCCGCGGCCATGCCGATCCGTGCGCCCGGGACGGCGCGGTCCTCGTAGGGCAGCATGCGGGTCTCGATCCGCAGCAGGCCGGTGTCGACCCAGTCGGTCATGACCCCGGGCATGGTCAGGCGGTGGAAGTTACCGCACCACAGGCAGCCGAAGGACTCGAAGGCCACCATCACCAGGGGGGCGTCGGGGTCCCCGATCGTCATGCCGGGCTGGTCGACACGAAGCGGCGTCATGCGCTCGCGCGACGGGCGGTCGTCGGGAACGGCGGCGGCCTCGGTTGCTGGAGTCGAGTCGCCTGCTGGTGGGGTGTCGGCGGGGGTGGCCACCGCTGGATCGGCCGCATCGACCAGCGCCGGCTCGTCACCCCCGAGGAACGCAGCGGCAGCCAGCCCGATGGCGGCAAGGAGCGCAAGGGCAGGCAGGAACAGACGGCGGGGGTTGGACACGGCGGGATCCAGGGTCGAGCGGGATGAGGCGCCAAGGGTAGGACGCGTGCGCCACACGTCCGCTCAGCCGAACGGCGCCGGGTCATCCGTCCCGGCGCCGGACGGCCAGTCCGGCGAGGAACTCCATGACCACCCGGTGGGCGTTGTTGACCGTCTGCTGCGCGTGGTCGTAGGGCGGTGAGACCTCCACGATGTCCATGCCGACGAGGTTGGTCTCCAGGGCCAGCTTCCTCACCGCTCGCAGGAGGTCCGCGGGGGCCATGCCACCCGGTTCGGGGGTGCCCGTACCCGGCGCGAACCCGGGGTCGAGCACGTCGATGTCGACCGACAGGTACAGGGCGTCGCAGCCCTCCATGGCCTCGGCGACGGCGTCGGCCATGACCGCCGGGGCACCGCGCTCCCACACCTCCTGCATGAGGTGCCAGCGCATCCCCTGCTCCTGCATCCAGTCGAAGACGTGGGCGGGCGGCCAGTAGCCGCGCAGCCCGACCTGGACGAAGTTGCGTCCGAGGACCGCGCCGGACTCGATCAACCGTCGCATCGGGGTGCCGTGGCTGGCCGCGTTGCCGTCGATCCGGTCGGCGGTGTCGGCGTGGGCATCGAAGTGCACGACGCCGATCGACCCCCACCCGTGGGCCTCGGCCACCGCCTCGACGCTGGGCCACGTGATGGAGTGGTCCCCGCCGATGACGACCGGCACGATGCCGCGGCTGGCGACCTCCAGCACCCGCTGGCGGATGTTGGCCAGCCCCACCTCCGACTGCCCGTGCGGGCACATCGCGTCGCCGTAGTCGACGACCTCGAGGTGGTCGAACACCTCGATCCGCAGGTCCAGGTGGTAGGCGCCCGGGTGGTCGGCCTCGGCACGCAACGCCCGCGGCCCGAATCGTGCGCCGGGTTTGTTCGTCGTGTTGATGTCCAGCGGGGCACCCACGATCGCGACGTCCGGCTGCCAGCGGTCGAGGTCGGCCGTGCCGGTCAGCAACGGCCGATCCGCGAAGGTCAGCGCGCCGTGACCGAGCTGGTCCTCGTAGCCGTCGGGCAGGGTGCGGTCTGGCTCGTCCATTGCCGCAGTCTGCCGGATCCCGGCTGTCCGCGACGGACGAGTCCGGCTTCGTGCGGGGTGGGCCGGGTCAGTCCGTGGGCAGGGCGTCGACCGCTCCGGCAGGAACCGGCAGCTCGGCCGCGGCCAGCTCCTCGGCGACCGTGGCCACCATCGTCGATCCCGTCTGGCAGATCGCCGAGGCCTTCACGTACGTGCGGTGCTCGCCGTTGGAGACGAGCAGCTCGGCCTCGAACACCTCGTCCTCGATGATGATGATCTCGAGGTCGTCGCGGTTCTCGTACCACAGCCGGATGTTGACCGGGGTGACGGGGACGTAGGCGGTCATGCTGGTCAGGGGCCCCTGCGGCGTCACCGAGTCGACTACTGCCTCCGGATGCAGCTCGGCACCCTCGACCGGGTCGAACGGTTCGGCGTCCAGCGGTTCCTCGCACTCCGCCAGGGCCGTCAGCGGTCCCGTGGGCGGGGCGTTGGGGTCCATCGCGACGGGCGCCGTCTCATCCGCACACCCCACGAGGATCGTGCACAACGACAGGGCGAGGAGGAGGTGGATGCGCACCCACCGAATGGTGCCACGGCCCGTCGGGGTCGGTCATCGTCGCGGTGGCGGCCCGTGCAGGTGCAGGGCGACAGGGAGGGCGTCAGGTCACGGCGTCTGCGGCGCGTTCCACGTCGAACCAGCCGGGGATCTCCTCCCCCGAGGCCCAGGTCGCGTGAGTGCCGCTGCTGATCCGCTGGGGCAGGCGAACCCGCGCGATCGGCCCGTCGGCCGGGTTCGCGGCATCCAGCACGAGGGCCTCCGAGCAGTCCCGGTTGGTGTCGATCGTGAGAGTGACTAGGTAGCCGTCGTCCTCGGCCGTCGCGCCCACGCGGGGGGCCATGACCGTCTCGGAGCAGAACACCCCTTCCTCGAGGGCGAACCGCTCGTCGTGTCCGGTCTTGACGTCGTGCTTGACCAGCCCGTCGAACAGGAACCAGCCCGGCTTGGCGGTGGCGGCGTAGACGTAGCGGTAGTCGCGCCCGAGGTGCCCTTCGTTGATCATCCCGAACTCGGTGTGCTCCTCGCGCAGGTGCTCCTCGCGGGTCCGACCGGTGCGGAGGTCGAAGCGCCAACGGTGCAGGCGGGTCTGCATGACGTCGAGGGCCAGGTAGCGGAACATCCGCATGCGGTCCTCCTTGGGGGGATCCGGCACCGGGTTGTCCTGGTAGAAGCCCTCCAGCACGATCTCCTCGCCGTCCTCGTAGGCGTTGGTCCAGTGCAGGACGTAGGTGGGGTCGGCCTCGAACCAGCGGATGTCCGTCGACGTCCCCCGGCGGGGGATGACGGCGAACCGGGTGGGGGCATCGTGCATCCGGGCGGCGTGGACGCCCTTCTTCAGCAGGTCCTCGTCCCAGTGCAACGGCAGGTCGTTGAGGATGGCGTAGTTCTCGGTGATCGCCATGTCGTGGGGCAGGCGTGGACCCGGCAGCGGGATGTCGGTGTAGTGCACCAGGCGGTTGTCGGCGTCGACGACGCCGTAGTGCATGTACGGGGCCTCCTTGCCGTAGTTGAAGAACAACATCTCGCCGGTGCGGTCGTCGACCTTCGGGTGGGCCGACACGCCCTCGGCGGGGAAGCGGCCGTCCCACGTCGCCCGCCCCATGGTCTGCAGGGTCAGGGGGTCGAGTCGGTAGAGGTCACCGCACTGGTAGAAGGAGGTGAGGGCCTGCCCGGCGTGCACGACGATGTCGGTGCTCGACGCGTCCTTCATGCGGCCGCGGGCGCCCCATCCCTCGCGCTCGGCGACGCGGGGGTCCTCTGCGATACCGGCCCACAGCGACCGGCCGGCGTCCTGCTCGGCCTCGAACCCGGCGGTGCGGACGAACCGGTTGCGGTAGAAGGCCGTGCCGTCCCTGAAGCCCACCATGTGGACCATGCCGTCCCCGTCGAAGGGGTGGTAGCGCTGGATGGCCGGGTGCACCGGGTTCTCGGTGTTGCGCAGGTAGACACCGTCGAGGTCGGTCGGCAGGTCGCCGATGACCTCCAGGTCGTCCGCCCGGAACTCCTCGACCTGCGGTCGCCAGGGCCCGCTGCGGTAGGGGTGGTCGTCATCCTCGGGAAGGGTCGTCAGCGCGCGGCCGACCAGCTCGATGTCCATCGTGTCAGGGGTTCCTCGGTGGGGATGCAGGTGTGGGTACGGTCAGGCGCGGCCGACGACGAACGCGCAGGTGGTCGCCGTCGAGCCGCCGATGTTGAGCGTGGCGAAGCGCGACGCATCCTCGACCTGGGTCTCGCCGGCCCGACCGGTGACCTGGCGGCTGGCGTCGACCAGCATCCGCACGCCCGTGGCGCCAACGGGGTGCCCGCCGCCGATCAGGCCGCCGCTGGGGTTCACCGGGATCCGGCCGTCACGCTCGAGGTCGCCGGCCTCGATGGCCTTCCAGCTGTCTCCGGGCGGGGTGATGCCGAAATGGTCGATGGCCATGTACTCCGACATGGAGAAGCAGTCGTGGGTCTCGATCCCGTCGAGGTCGGTGGCCTCGGCGACACCTGCCCGGTCGAACGCATCCCGGATGGTGTCGGCGACGTGGGAGAGGACGTAGGGGCCGTCCTCGCGTTGGGTCTTGGCGGCCAGTGGCAGGCCAACGGTCCGGTGGCCCCATCCGAGGATCCGGACGGCGGTACCGCGACGGAGGACCTCGGGATGCTCCCTGACCCATCCGTCGGTGGCCAGGACCACCCCTGCGCCGCCGTCGGTGACCTGGCTGCAGTCGGTGCGGCGGGTGCGGCCGTCGACCACGGGGTTGTGCTCGTCGTCGTCGCTGAAGGACTTCTCGTCGAAGGTCCAGCCACGGGCCTGGGCCAGGGGGTTGGCCTTGGCGTTGCGGTGGTTCAGCTCGGCGATGGCGCGGAGGTGCGCATCGTCCAGGCCGTAGCGACGGTCGTACTCGTCGGCCAGCGCGGAGAACATCCACGGCCAGACGAACGTGGCGTCCTCGCCCTCGTGGCCGACCCACGCGGCCGCGCCGAGGTGCGCGGCGGCGGTGTCGCCGGGCACGGTCTTCTCGATCTCGGCACCGACGACGAGGGCGCAGCCGTACCGGCCGGCCTCGAGGTCGGCCATGGCCGAGAGGGTCGCGATGCTGCCCGACGCGCAGGCGGCTTCGTGGCGGGATGCCGGGACACCCCACAGCTCGGGCACGACCGTGGCGGGCATGGCGCCGAGGTGTCCCTGCCCGGTGAACAGCTGGCCGAAGGCGTTGCCGACGTGGATGACCTCCATGTCGGCGGCGCGGGTGCCGGCGTCGGCCAGGGTGCCCTCCACCGCCTCCTGCACCAGGTCGTGGACGCCCTTGCCCTCGCGACCGAAGTTGCGTGCGAAGTCGGTCTGGTACCCGCCGAGGATCCAGATGCCGGTGTCGCTGCCCATGTCGTCCCCATCCGTGCGTTCGATGGCTGGACCCAGAAGTGGACCACACGATGGCGTCGTGCGCGATGCACGGCCGGGTGGGGAGGGGATCCCGCACGCCCCTGCCGGTCGTGCGGCCTCACCCGCTCCAGAGGCGGTCGATCGCACACGCCGCTGCCGGCCGTGCGAAGAATCCCGCCGGACAAGCCCCCGATCGCACACGTGCCCCGTCCGGTCCCGCCGACCCCATGGGGCCCACTCCGGCCTCGTCGCCGTCCGGCCCTGTTCCCTCCGAACGGGACGTCGCGTGGAGTGACGTCCCGTCAGTCGTGCAGGGCAAGCTCGAGCCCGACCGCCTGATCGCCCGGCAACGTCGTCCGGCGGATGCCGTGGCCGAACGTAGCTGCGGTCAGGGTGTTGGTGCCCACGTGGTGGCGCAGCTCGAGCACCGGGACGGCCGGCAGGTCGCCGACACGCAGCCAGGAGTCGCCGCCATCGGTCGACAGGAAGACGCCGACGTCGGTAGCCACCATCGGGTCGCCGTCGACCAGGATCACGTCGTTGATCGGTGCGCCGGGGAGGTCACCGGAGACGTTGGTGAACGTGTCGCCACCGTCGGTCGTGCGGAACAGCTGCGCACCCTCCTCGCCCTGGCGAAAGCCCGAGTAGGCCACCCACGCCGTGTTGCCGGTCGGGTCGGCGGGGTCTGTGGTGATGGCGGTGATCCAGGTCCGCTCGGGCAGGCCCAGGTCGCCGTCGTTGTCGGTCGTGGTCGTCGTGTCGCCGTCGTCCACCAGCGTCCAGCCGTCACCGTTGGCCTGCATCGCGCCACGGCTGACCGGCGGCAGGGTCGAGGCGGAGTGGGTGACCCACAGCCGTCCCTCGTCGGTGCCGACCCAGACGGTGTCGCCGTCGGGGTGGGTGGCGATCGTCGTCACGACCCCCCGCAGACGGTAGCCGGTGTTGGGGTCGGTCTGCTCGGGCTGGGACGACAGGTCACCCGAGATCGTGGTGAACGCCGTGCCCTCGTTGGTCGAGCGGTGCAGCTGGGCCCCAGCGGTGTAGATCGTGTCGGGGTCGGTGGGGTCGAACTGGATGTCGGCCAGCCAGCCGTAGCGGTCGCTGGGCATCCGCATGCCGCCGACCAGCAGGGGTGCGCCGGCCTTCGCGCGACCGCAGCCGCCGTACTGCGAGCAGTAGTACGTCGTCGTCGGGTCACCCGGATCGACTCGCGTCACGATGCCGTCACCGCAGAAGCCGTACTTCATCCACGCGGCGCTGCCGGCCTCGACGTCGCCGACGTGGTGCATGCACAGGTTGTCCTGCAGTCCCGTGACGACGTACTGGGCGGTCTGCTCGTCGACGTCGACGGAGTAGTGCTGCGTCCAGCCCTGCGAGACGCCGGTCACCCAGGTCCCGGCGGCACCGTTGGCCGCCGAGCGGTAGACGCCGCCGTCGTTGCCGAGGTAGACCAGCCCGGGCACGTCGGGTGACCACACCATGGCGTGCTGGTCGGAGTGCACGATGGCCTGGTTGGCGCCGGTGACGACCAGCGCGGTGGTGTTGGACTGGGGGAGGAAGGTGCTGCCGCCGTCGAGGGACTCGATGACCTCCAGCCCCGCTGCGTACAGGTGGTCGGCGTTGCGGGGGTCGACGAAGATCCGTGCGAACCACCAGCCGTAGGAGGAGTTGTTGGCGGCCAGCCCGAACGGCTCGCTGCGGGTGAACGACCGGCCGCCGTCGTCGGAGCTGAACCACGCCCCGTGGGTGCCGTCGAGGGTGTTGGCGATCATCGCGTAGACGCGGCTGGGGTCGGAGGGGGCGAACGCCACGCCGATGCGGCCGGTCTCCTCACCGGGGGTGTAGAGCCGGTCCTCGAGGTCGTTGCGCGTCCGGTCGCCCTCGTCCAGGGCGATGTCGGTGACGTGCGCCCACGTGGTGCCGCCGTCCTCGGTCAGCCACACCGACGAACCGGGGCCGGCGTAGACGCGCTTCTCGGGGGTGCGGTGGTGGTCCCACATGGCGACGAGGATCCGGTCGGAGTCCGACGGGTCGACGGCCACGTCGACCGCGCCGGTGGTCTCGCGGTTCGGCAGGACCGTGTCGGCCTGGGGGAAGATCAGCTCCCACGTCTGGCCGGCGTCGGGGGAGCGGTACAGGCCGCGCTCGCCGCCGGGCACGAACAGGTCACCAGCGGCTGCGGCGTACACCGTGTCGCCGTCGCTGGGGTCCACGACGATCCGGCCGAACGCGCCGGACTCGGGCAGCCCCGACAGCTGCCAGCTGGCGCCGTCGTCGCGGGAGACGTACAGCCCGGTGCCGCCGTAGACGACCGAGCCGCCGCCGGGGTTCGCTTCACCCGTGCCGACGTAGAGCGTCCCGTCGGGGCCGGCGGCCATGGCGCCGAGGGCCTGGGTCAGCTCGGGGTCCCACCGCGGGGAGTAGGTGCTGCCGGCGTCGGCGGAGTGCCACACGCCACCGGAGGCCGTGGCCACCCACACCTCGTCGGGGCGACCGGGGACCAGCGCGAGGTCCACGACACGGCCGCCGATCTCGGTCGGGCCGAGCAGGTCCCACTCCAGGCCGGCCACCGCCGGGTCGATCGCACGGGTCCGCTCGGCGATCGCGGCGGACTCCGCCAGCGTGCCGGCGTAGTCGATGCTGGCGCCCTCCACCCCGCGCTGGGAGTCGAACCACTCACCCGGCGCCTGGAGGGGCGGCAGGTCCAGCCGTGGGTCGGCGAGCGGGGTCGCCTGGCCACGGGGGAGGAGGGTCGTGACGGCCAGCCCGAGCACCAGCAGCGCGATGGCGGCCAGCGCGGTCAGGGGACGACGAGGGGAGAGGAGGCTCTGCATGGCCGTGGGGTTCGCCGCGGACGGCCCGAACTCCTGCCCCGCAGGCCCCGATCGTGCCGATCATCGCCCCACCGCGACGCAGGCCCCGATCGCGCCGACCGGGCGGGGGACGGGCGAACCCCTCAGGCGCGGTCGGGCCAGCGGGCGATCAGGCTGCCCACGCCGTCGACCACCTGATGGGTGACCCGTTCGGCCGGGCCGGACAGGCCGACGGCGACGGCCAGCGCGGGGACGCCGCGTGCTGCGGTCCCCTCGGCGTCGGCCACGAGCTCGGCTTCGAGCACCCCTGCCCGCACGCCTGCCACGACGGCGTGGTCGTACGCTGCGGCACGCTGCTCGCCGACCGAGGGGCGAGGCGGCTTGGGGCCGTGTCCCGCCGACAGGTCGCCGGCGACCACGAGGGCGTCGACCCCGTCCAGTCCCGCAAGCCACGCCATGGTCTCGGTGACCCCGGCGCTCGAGGCGGGCAGGCCGACGGCGATGACCGACCCAACCCCCTCGACCCGACCCACGGCGCAGGCCAGGACCGCGAGGTCGGCGCCCGGATGGGCCTCGACCACCGGCAGGCCCTCCGGTGCCCCGTCGACCCGGGTCGTGGCCTCCGGCAGGCCGAGCCCACCCAGGTGCACGACACCGTCCGGTGGGTACAGAGACACCGCTCCGTCGTCGGCAGCGGGGTCCGCAGCCATCACGACCACCACACCGGCCACGTCGGCCAGGACGCGTTCGACCTCGTCGCGCAGGGAGTGGATCGCGGCATCGCCGCCGGTGCGGACCGACGGCAGCACGAGGGCGGTGGACGGGATGGCGACGACGAGCACGGTCACGACGGTAGCCGAGGTCCCGGAAGGAGTGGACACGGGTGATGTCGAACGTGGAACCGAACCCGATTCACGAAAGGTCGACCGATGCGAACCATCCGACTGCTCCTTGCCGCTGCCCTGCTCGCGGCGATGATCGCCGTCCCGGCGTCCGCCGACGTCGAACCCGCGGTGGCACAGGCCATCTCGGGCTCCGTCCTGGTGCCCAACCCGACCAAGGCCGCGCAGCCGGTGACCCGACACACCCGCTCCGCCATGTTCGTCGGCCCCGAGGCACAGGGCGTCGTCAGCTGGTTCTTCGAGGTCGACCCCGCGACCGTCGGGGGCACCTTCGAGCTGACCTCCAGCGTCGATGCCGACCTCGACATCATCTTCTACTCCGACCCGGGCGGGCTGAACGCAACCCCGACGGCATCCGGCGAGTTCGTCGGCACCGGCGTCGACGGTGAGGCCGGCATCATCCCCCTCGGCTCGACCCACGCCACCATCTACCCGGCGTCGGGCGCCAACGTGCCCTTCGACTACGCCGGCTTCGAGGCACAGCAGGTCCTGCTCAGCGGCGACCTCGACGTCGAGATCCGCTCCGGCCAGCGCCTCGTCTTCGTCAACGACACCGACCAGTACGGCTTCGTCCGTGGCGAGAAGTTCTCCTCCGGTGACGGCCCGGCCTCCGGCATGCCCGCCGGTGCCACGTTCACCTACGACGGGGCCACCGCCCTGTTCGGCACGGTCACGATCCCCTACGAGACCCACATGGGGTCCGGGACCATCACCGTCACCACCGGCTGAACGACCCCGACAGCAGGACGGCCGACCCCACGGGGTCGGCCGTTCGTCGTCCGGGGAGAGGCGGGTCAGGCCTCCGCGTCGGCCTCGGCCTCGTCGGTGGCGGTGGCGCGTTCGATCAACGAGGCCGCCTCCTCCTCGGTGACCTTCAGGGCGATGGCCAGCTCACCCGCAAGCTTCGCGGTGGCCGACCGGAGGTGGTCCTTGTCGCGCATCGCCAGCGGCTTGTCGCGGTCCTCGCGGAGCGCCTGCAGGCTGCGGACGATCTTGGCCAGCGCCGCGGCGTCACCGTCGAGCAGCCGCTTCTGGTTGCGACGACGTCGGGCGGAGTGTCCCGGGTCCTTCAGGGGGTCCTCGGCGAGCAGCTCGAGGATCGCCTCGGCGTCCTCCTCGCTGATCGGGTCGCGTACGCCGACCGCCTCCACCTCGCTCGTGGGGATGAGGATGCGCATGTCGCCCACCTCGATCGTGACGTACTCCACGGGGCCGTCAGGGGTGTCGCGCATCTGCACAGCCACGACACGGCCGGGACCGTGGATCGAGTGGACGACATCGTCGCCGGGTTCGAGTGCCATACCTTCCCAACCTACGGCGCGTCCGACGGTTCGCTCTGCTGGCTGCGCCGAAAACGGGTCGGGCTGGCAGGATGCGGGCCATGCTGCTGCGACTCGGCGCCACCACCCTCGACCTGCACCGACGCATGGCCGTGATGGCGATCGTCAACCGGACGCCCGACTCGTTCTACGACCGCGGGGCCACCTACGCGCTGGAGGCCTCCGTCGACCACGCCCTGGCACAGGTGGAGGAGGGGGCGGACCTCGTCGATGTGGGCGGGGTCAAGGCCGGTCCGGGTGAGGACGTCGACACCGCCGCCGAGCTGGACCGCATCGTCCCCTTCGTCGAGGCGTTCCGGCGGCGCAGCGACGCCCCGCTGTCGATCGACACCTTCCGGGCCGAGGTCGCCGACGCGGCCCTGTCGGCCGGGGCGGACCTGATCAACGACACCTCGGGCCTGTCGGACCCCGACCTCGCCGGGGTCGTCGCCGCGCACGACGCCGCGCTGGTGGTCATGCACTCCGGCGGCGACATCCGCCAGCGGCCGATGCGCAACCACTACCACCCCGACGTGACGACCGTGGTCCGCGACGAGCTGGCGCGGCTGCTGGACCGGGCGACCGCCGCGGGGGTGGACCGCGACCGGATCGTGGTCGACCCCGGCCACGACTTCCGCAAGAACACCCTCCACTCCCTGGAGGTGACGCGGAACCTGCCGGTCCTGGCCGAGCTCGGCCGACCGGTGCTGGTCGCGCTGTCCAACAAGGACTTCATCGGCGAGTCGCTGGACCTGCCGCTGGCCGAGCGGGTCGACGCCTCCATCGGGGCGGCGGTCGTCAGCATGACGCTCGGCGCCCGCATGGTGCGGGTCCACGAGACACAACGAACCGTCCGCGCCGTGCGCATGGCCGAGGTCATCCTCGGCTGGCGCGACCCGGTGCGGACCGTCCGCGGACTCGCGTAGGGGAGGGCTCGTGACCGACCACACCCCAGGGTTGCTGTGGGAACGCGCAGCCCAGCACGCCGACCGGACCGCGATCGTCGACGGCGGACGGACCCACGACTACGCCGAGCTGCTTGATGCGTCCAGCCGCGTCGCTCACACCCTGCTGGACGGCCGCTCCGACCTCGACGGCGAACGTGTGGCCTTCATGGTCACCCCCTCGTTCCAGCACGTGGCCGTGCAGTGGGGCATCTGGCGTGCCGGTGGTACGGCCGTTCCGCTGTGCCTGTCCCATCCGCCCGCCGAGCTCGCCTACGTGCTCGACGACGCGGACCCGACCGTCGTGGTCGGCGAGGCTGCACACGCCGGCCTGCTCGAGCCGCTCGTCGAGGACCGGGGCCTTCGGTGGCTCCGGGTCGACGACGCGCTGCAGGGTGCATCCGGCCCGCTGCCGACCGTGCCGCTGGACCGTCCTGCGCTGATGATCTACACCAGCGGCACGACCGGTCGGCCAAAGGGTGTGGTCAGCACCCACGGCAACCTGGAGGCGCAGATCGGCTCGTTGGTCGAGGCGTGGGCGTTCTCGTCCACCGACCGAACCGTGCTCGACCTGCCGCTGCACCACCTCCACGGGATCCTCAACGTGGTGGGCTGCAGCCTGTGGGTCGGGGCCACCGTCGAGATGCACGCGCGGTTCGACGCCGCCGCGACGTGGGAGCGCCTGGCCAGCGGCGACCTCACGCTCTACATGGCCGTGCCCACGATCTACCGGCGGCTGATCGATCACTGGACCGCCGCAGGACCAGCCGAACGCGACCGGCTGACCACCGGGGTCCGCGGCCTGCGGCTGATGGTCTCGGGGTCCGCCGCGCTCCCCGTGCCCACGATGCGTCGCTGGGAGGAGATCAGCGGACACACGCTGCTCGAGCGGTACGGCATGTCCGAGCTCGGCATGGCCCTGTCGAACCCGCTGCACGGCGACCGGGTGGCGGGAAGCGTCGGATTCCCCATGCCGGGGGTGGAGGTGCGCCTCGTCGACGAGGACGGCGTCGAGGTCGAGGGGCATCTGCCCGGGGAGATCCAGGTGCGCGGCGACACCGTGTTCCTGGAGTACTGGCGTCGGCCCGAGGCCACGGCCGCGTCCTTCACCGATGACGGCTGGTTCAGGACCGGCGACATCGCCACGCGCCGGGACGGCCGCTATCGCATCCTGGGCCGGAGCTCGGTCGACATCCTCAAGACCGGCGGGGAGAAGGTGTCGGCCCTCGACGTCGAGAACGTCCTGCTCGGCCACCCCGGGGTCGCCGAGTGCGCCGTCGTCGGGCTGGCCGATCCGGACTGGGGACAGCGCATCGTTGCCGCCGTGGTCCCGGTCGAACCGGATCTGGACACCGATGCGCTGCGGGAGTGGTGCAGGGGACACCTCGCCCCGTTCAAGATCCCGAAGTCCATCCATCTGGTCGACGCCCTGCCGCGCAACGCGATGGGCAAGGTCGTGAAGGCAACGGTCGCCGACCAGCTCGAGTCGTGAGCCCCGTTCCGGGAAGAACCCTGCCTAGAAGGGGAAGGAGGAGATGCTCAGGTCGAGGGTCAGGCTGTCGGCCGGGGTCCCGATGAACGCGTAGATCTCCTCCACGTTGATGGTCCTGCAGTGACCCATGGACAGGCTCGCGGTCTCCCTGGTGTCGGACGCGTTGTAGGTGACGCCGTTGACGATCATGTCGTAGTCCGTCAGGTCGTCGAGGATCCCGTTGGTCCACGACAGGGTCACGGTCACGGTCTTCTTGACGTTCTCCTCCACACCGGCGAGGTCGACCAGGTAGCTGCCGCCCGAGACGGTCTGCACGTCGACGAGGGGCAGCCCGATCGGGGTGTCGACGTCGGCGGTGACCCCGTCGGCCGTCGTCACGACGGGCAGGTTGTTGGGGTTGGCGCAGGGGGCGTTCAGGACGGGGTCGGCCGTCGCAGGCAGGGCGACGGCCAGGACGGCGAGGATGGACAGGGCAAGGGTGATGGAGCGCATGGACGGCCTGTTCGCCGCCGTAGGGCGGGTTTCCTCTTCCCACAGCAAGGATCGAGACAGTGATCGCCGCGGCCTCACCCCGGCCCGTGTGCGCAGGTCGTAGGATCCGGCGACCATGCGGATCGACCCAGACGCCACCGTTGCCGAGGACGCCCAGATCGGCGAGGGCACCATGGTCTGGGGCCTCGCGCAGGTCCGGGACGGGGCCCGGCTGGGCAAGGAGTGCATCGTCGGACGAGGGGCGTTCGTCGACACCGGGGTGGTGCTCGGTGACCGCTGCAAGGTGCAGAACAACGCGCTGCTGTACGCGCCGGCGACGCTGGAGGACGGGGTGTTCATCGGCCCCGCCGTGATCCTCACCAACGACCTGCGACCGCGGTCGATCTCACCCGACGGCCAGCTCAAGCGCGGCTCGGACTGGGCCGCTGCCGGCGTCACCATCCGCCACGGCGCAGCCATCGGTGCCGGCGCGATCGTCGTCGCCGGCGTCACCGTGGGACGCTGGGCCATGGCCGCTGCCGGCGCAACCGTGGCCAAGGACGTGCCCGACCACGCGCTGGTCGCGGGGGTCCCGGCGCGTCAGCTCGGCTGGGTCTGCGCCTGCGGCGGGCGGCTCGACGTCGACCCCGAGGACGGCCGCTGGACCTGCCGAGAGGACGGCACGGTCCATCGCCTGACCGACGGCACCATGGCCGCGGAGGGCTGATGGTGCTGCGAGCAGGCGTGATCGGGTTGGGGACCATGGGCCGCCACCACGTCCGGGTGCTGCGCACCATGGACGGGATCGACTTCGTCGGGGTGGCCGACCCGTCCGGTGACCCGCACGGTGCAGCCCAGGGCGGTCGGGTCTTCATCAGCGACGAGCAGCTCATCGAGGCCGGGCTGGACATGGCGGTCCTGTCCGCGCCCACCGAACATCACGAGCAGGTCGCGATGCGGCTGGCCGAGGCCGGGATCCCCACGCTGGTGGAGAAGCCGTTGGCCCACACCCTCGATGCGGCGACAAGGATCACCGAGGCGTTCGAGGCCGCCGGGTTGGTCGGCGCCGTCGGCCACATCGAACGGTTCAACCCGGCGCTGCAGGCGATGCGGACCAAGCTGGAGGACGGGCTGCTGGGCGAGCTCTACCAGATCGCCACGCGCCGTCAGGGCCCGTTCCCCGTCCGCATCATGGATGTCGGCGTCATCCTCGACCTGGCCACCCATGACGTCGACCTGACGGCCTGGGTCGGCGGGTCGTCGGTGGCGGCCATCAGCGCACGGACCGCCCACAAGACCGGTCGGCCGCACGAGGACCTGGTCGCCGCCACCGGCGTGCTGGCCGACGGCACGGTCACCAACCACCTCGTCAACTGGTTGTCGCCGTACAAGGAGCGCGAGATCGCCGCCCTCGGCGAGGCCGGCGCACTGATCGCCGACACCGTGACCGCCGACCTGACCTTCCACGCCAACGGCTCGGAGGTCAACGAGTGGGAGGAGCTGACCCGTTTCCGGGGCGTCTCCGAAGGCGACGTGATCCGCTACTCGATCCCCAAGCCCGAACCGCTGATGACGGAGATGCTGGCCTTCCGCGATGCGGTGCTGGGAGAGCCGGCCGACATCGTGACGATGCGGGACGGCCTTGCCGCCGTTCGGGTTGCCGAGGCGATGCGGCTGTCGGCCAGCGAAGGCGTCACCAGCTACCTGGAGGACGACGAACCGACCACCGCCTGATCATCCCGTGGACGAAGCCGCCCGCTGGCCCGGGTCGGTGTCAGGCGTCGGCGAGGACCTCGCGGACGTGGGTCAGGTGCGCGTCGGACAGGCCGTAGGCCTCGCCGAGCTGGATGCGATCGGCTGCGCCGCCGAACCGTTCGACGATGGCCTCGCCCAGCACGTCGGGGTCCGCCACGATGGCGAAGGCGTCCACGACCTCGTCGTCGATGACCTCGGGCATCCGGGCCCAGCCGTCGTTGCGGGACAGGCGATGCAACTCCTCGCCCAGCTCGCCCCAGCCGTGGGCCTCCAGCACCGGCCTGTACGCAGGGGTCGAGCCGTAGAAGCCGATCTGCTGCAGGACCGCCTGACGGGCCCCCGCCCGCTGCTCGTCGGTGTAGCCGGTGATCACGAAGGGCGGCAGCACCACCTCGACGTCGGCGCGGGTCCGGCCCTCCACACGCCCGACGCCCTCCTCCACCGCGGGCAGGGTCGTCTCGGTGAAGTAGGTGGCGGTGGTGAAGCCGTGACAGATGATGCCGTCGGCGACCTCGCCGGCGACGCGGGTCATGCCCGGTCCGACGGCGGCCAGCCACACCTTCGGGGTGACCGGGTTCGGGGGCGGCGTGAACATCGGCGTCATGATCGAGTGGGTGTAGTACTCGCCGCGGAACGCCAGCTCCTCCCCGTCGTTCCAGCACGACCAGATGGCGTGCAGCGCCTGGACGAACTCGCGCATCGCCGCGGCCGGCCGGTCCGGCCAGGTCTGGGAGAACCGCTTGGTGATGTGCGGCTTGATCTGGGACCCCAGCCCCAGCAGGAACGGCCGCTCGCCCAGCGCCTGCTGGATGTTGTGCGCCGACTGGGCGACCGTCATCGGGTTGCGGGCGAAGGCAACGGTGATCGCCGTGCCCAGCTGGATCCGCTCGGTTGCCACCGCCGCCACGGCGCAGGGCAGGAAGGGGTCGTACTGGACCTCGGAGGTCAACCAGGCGTCGTAGCCGCGCGACTCGGCGGTGCGGACCACCTCGCCGATGTCGGTGAGCGGATGGCCGTAGGTGATGGTGTCGAGCTTCACGGCCGACACGCTAGAGGACCGACGAGACTGCAGGCATGTCCCGCACGTCGCCCCCACCGGCACCGCTGCTGTCGGCCGCCATCATCGTCCGCGACGAGGAGGCGGTCATCCAGCGGTGCCTCGCCTCCCTGGAGGGCGTCGTCGACGAAGTGGTCGTGCTGGACACCGGGTCGATCGACCGGACCGTCGAGCTGGCCCGGGCGACCGGTGCCCGGGTCGTGGAGGGCGAGTGGTACGACGACTTCGGCAGGTCGCGCAACGAGGTGCTGGACCACTGCACGGGCCGTTGGGCGGTGGTCGTGGATGCCGACGAGGTGCTGTTCGTGCACGACGTTGCGGGCCTGCGACGGACCCTTCGGCGTTCCCGGGCAGACGCCCTGCAGGTCACCGTCGACAGCTACCGGGACGAGGTGGGCACGGTGGGCATGTCCCACCAGAGCCTGCGGGTCCTGCGGCGCCGCCGGATCCGCTACGAGGGTCGGCTGCACGAGGAGGTCCGTCCCAACCGGTCGGATGCGACCCTGCAGGTGGAGCGGACGTCGCTGGCCACGATCGGGCACTGGGGCTACATCCAGCGGATCGTCGACGAACGCGGCAAGACCGAGCGCAACATCCGGATCTGCGAGGCAGCGATCGCCGACGGCGCCGGGCTGCGCGGCGTGGTCGACCTGGGCCGCACCCTCGCGGCCGCCGGACGGATGGAGGAGGCGATGGTGCGCTTCGAGGAGGCCCGCCACGCCGACGACGGGTTCGTCCGGCGGACGGCGCTGGCCCACGGCGCCGCCGCGCTGGTGGCGCTGGGCCGTGCGGAGGAGGCGTTGTCGTGGGTGGACGCGTTGCAGGACGCGTCGCGGTTCGCCGGCGCTGTCGACGTGGTCCGGGCCGAGGTGCTGGTGGCGCTCGGACGGGTCGACGCGTTCGTGGCGGCCTACGAGTCGGCGCTGGCCGCGGCCGCGGGGAACGCCGGCGTCGTGCCGCACGACGACGGCGTGGGGGCGGCGGCCGAACGCGTCCGCGCCGACCTCGGGCTGGCGCTGCTCGATGCCGGCCGGACCCGCGAGGGCGTGGCCCATCTGCTGGAGGCCGCAGGTGAGGGGGCGATGCGGATCTGGCCGCAGCTCGTCGCCGCGTACCACGAGCTCGGCCAGCTCGACAGGGTGGTCGTGCTGCTGGACCTGGTCGGCGACGTCGACCGCTGCCGGCTGGTCCTGGCCGAGCTGGCCGCAGCCCCCGGGCCCGGCGTGTCGGAGCTGCTGGAGGGGCTCGACGAGGCGTACCCGGGCAGCGCCATGACGGTGGCCTTCGCGCCGCTCGTGTCCGACCAGCTGCACCTCGAGCAAGCAGTCAAGTGGTCTGCCCGCGCTCGCGCCGCGGGGTTGTCGGCCCACTGCCCGCTGGCCAACCGGGTGTCGAGCGAGACGCTGGACGCCACCGATCGGCTGCTGAGCGCCGCGGTGCTGGTCGAGCTGTTCGACGACGATCGTGGTCGCCACGGGGTGGAGGCCGTCGCTGCCGTGGTCGACCCGGCCCTGTTCGCCGGCTTGGTGGAGCTCGTGGGTCAGCTGGCCCCGGCGGCGCTGGAGCTGCTGGTGCTGTCGGCGGTCACCAACCCGGCGCGAGGGGTGGCCATGGCCAGGGCACTGGGGTCCCACGGTGAGCGGGACGCCGCCCGCGAGATCCTGGCCCACGGGTTGACGCTGGGCCACGTCGATCCGGCCCTGCGCGAGGAGGCCGAGGCGCTGCGGGCCGAGCTGGCCCCCTGACCCGCGTGTCGGGTTGTGGGCCGCCCGTCGTGATCGCCCGACAAGCGTCGGGGTTGGGCTGGGTCAGCTGGCGGCGAAGAGGGTGGGGCCGGCCGAGGTGCGGGGTGCGGGGGCGGTGATGTCCAGCGACAGCAGCAGGGTCGGGGCCTCCATGCCGGGGAGGGGGAGGCGTCGCCCGCCGTTGGGGTCGTCGACGGGCAGCGTGCGGCCGACCGCGCGCAGGTGGTCGTCGAGGCGGGTGACCAGCACGTCGAGCTGGCCCGCGATCCAACGGGCCTCCGACGGCTCCTGTCCGGCGACCGGCAGACCCGACGGCACCGACCCGTGGCGGGTGACGACGGAGACGACGTGCCAGCCGGAACGCTGGGGCTGGTGGCTCACTGCCAGGCCCGTCGCGTCGGGGTGGTGCCTGGCGACGAGCCTGCCGATCATCTGCAGCAGCACCTCGGCCGCGTCGCCGTGGGCGTCCATGCAGCGGCCCTCGGCGTCGGCCAGCGCGAGCGTCAGGTCGGTCGGCATGGCGGGGGCGGCAGACATCGATGGCTCCGGTCGGATCGGGCACACGATCGTAACCGTCGCCGCATGCACCCTGCCGGGCCGACCGTCCATCCGCCCCGTCCACGGACCGGCCCCCCTCGCGCCCTGGACGGTCGAGGATCAGGGCGCGAACGTGACCTTGACCATCCGGTCCTCGCGGGCGGCGAACCGGGCGTAGGCCTCGGGGGCGTCGGCCAGTGGCAGGCCCGGATGGGTCACGACCTCCTCGACCGGCAACCGGAGGCTGCCCGCGGTGATCGCCGGCAGGACCTCCTCCAGCATCGCCCTGACCGGGGCACGGCCCGCCCGGATTGTCAGGTTTCGGTCGTAGGCGGTGACCGGAGAGATGCCGAACGCCTCGGCCGTCTGCACCGCGATGATCGACACGATGCCACCGGGGCGGACCATCGCGGCGGCCAGCCGTTGCGCGGACGGGGGCCCGGCGGCGTCGATCACGGCGTCCAGCCCCGCAGCGACGAGGCCCTCGTCGTCCGGTGCGCTCGTGCTGGCCCCGAGGCGATCGGCCGCAGCCCGGCGCGAGGGCACCGGGTCGACCGCAACGACGGCCGACGCACCCAGCGCGAGACACGACGCCACCGCGCACAGCCCGACCGCGCCGAGACCGATCACGCCGACGCGGGCGCCGTCGGCAACCTCGGCCCGACGGGCGGCGTACCAGGCGGTCGGGGCGTTGTCGGCCAGCAGCACCGCGGCGTCGTCGCTGATGTCGCCCGGGCGATGGACGAGCGTCCCGTCGGCCAGCGGCACCCGCAGCAGCTGCGCCTGCGCGCCGTGCAGCCCCTCGGCGGGCCGGCCGGGCGGGGCCCACCCGAGCAGCTGGCCGTGCACGCACCGGGCGGTCAACCCCTCCCTGCACGGGCCACAGCGTCCGCACGAGGTGGTGAAGCAGGCGATGACGTCGTCCCCGGGTGTGACCGTGCGGACGTCGGCGCCCACGGCGACGACTCGGCCGACGGCCTCGTGCCCGCACACGACCCCGGCCGCAGCGGGTTCGGTACCGGTCCACGGGTGCAGGTCCGAACCGCACAGGCCGGCACGGGTCACCGCGATCACCGCGTCGGTCGGCTCGACCACCCGCGGGTCGGGGACCTCTGCGACCTCGACCCGTTCGGGACCCTGGAACACCACTCCGCGCACCGTCGTTCCTCCTCCTCGTTTGCTCGACCGGTCAGCAGGAATCCGGTCGGTGGACCGCGAACAGTAGGCGCATGAGCTCTCGTCCCGTTCGTGTCCTCCTCGCTGGCCTCGCCATGCTGTCCCTGCTGGTGCTTCCGGCGCTGCCGTCGTCGGCTGCCACTGTGACCTCGGTCCACTACGTGCCGACCACCCTGCCCGACGACACCACGGAGTACATCCGTGTGGAGGTCCGGCGCGACGACTCCTTCGACGCCACGGGCCAGGGCGTCAAGGCGTCCATGTCGCCCTACAACACCCTGGGTGACCCGACGGGCACGGGCACGGTCGTCGGCAACGGGCTGATGGCCGAGGGCATCGCCGAGGCGGCCGTCGACGTGTTGGGCACCCGGGGATCGACCGGCTGCTGGGACTACGGCGGGTACAACGAGCAGAAGGCCGGCGTCGACGCCATCCGTTTCCTGGCCGGCGACATCCCCGACCGTGACGGCAACTTCCTGGACTGGAGCAACGGCCGGGTCGGCCTGACCGGCGTCTCCTACGACGGCACCACGGCCAACATGGTCGCCGGCGCCCCGCTCGACATGTGGACCGACGAGCGCGGTTCGTCCATCGACGCCGACGGCACCACCCCGCTGAAGGCCATCGTGCCCATCGCCGCGATCAGCCACTGGTACGGCTACGCCTACTCGGACGGTGCGCGCTTCTTCCTCAACTCCGAGTCCGCGACCGACGAGGGCTTCGACACCCCGCTGCTGTTCGACCACGGCTTCGGGGACACCGTCCACCTCGACGAGCCCGAGTCGATCACCGACCGCGCTGCGGAGTGCGACGCCGTCGAGCACGAGATGCAGGCCTACAGCCGCAACCCCGACTACACCGACTTCTGGGTCGAGCGGGACTTCACCACCCACGCCGAGGACTGGACGACCAACACCCTGATCGTCCACGGCTGGAACGACTACAACGTCAAGCAGTACGAGGCGACGTACCTGTACGAGGCCCTCGCGCCGTACGCCGACGACCCCACCACGCCGGACGTGGTCGAGGGGAACGGGTTCGACCTGCGGATGTGGATGACGCAGTCCCGCCACGCCAACGGCAGCGGCGACGGCTACACCACGCTCCGCGACAACTTCTGGCGGGCCCACCTGCTGGAGGGCAGCGCGGCGGACGCAGGGGCGACGGTCGTGGAGAGCTTCCCCCACGTGCGCTCCCAGACCGAGACGACCTCCGGCGGCGGTGTGGTCGCGTTCTCCGAGACCTGGCCACCGGCCACCACCCAGACCACCTCGCTGTTCCTCAACCGCACCTACGAGCAGGACCTCGACTGCACGCCGGTCTGCATCCCCGGCCCCGGCACCGGTGAGGTGGGCGAGCTGTCCTACACCAACGCCTTCGCCGGTCCGCTGGCCGGACGCTCGGGCAGCTACGGCGCGACCTCCGGGTGGCTGGACACGGGCACCTCGACGGAGGAGATCTCCCGCACCGACCCCTGGTCCAACGACGGCGAGAAGGCCGCCGTGCTCGGTGGGCAGGGCTACTACTCCCTGGCGTTCTCCACGACCCCGCTGGGCCGGGACGTCCGCATCGCCGGCTCGGCGGTCCTCGAGGGCTACTTCTCCCTGCTGGGCCCGATCTCCGGCACCCACATCACCCCCATCCTGGTCGACATCGACGCCAACGACCGATACAAGACCATCCAGCGCGGCTTCCTGAACGTGGACTACCGCGAGGGGCTGGAGTCCTCGGCCGGTGCGCCGAGCGGCATGTTCCGCGCCGACGTGGAGTTCCTGCCCGAGGACTACGTCGTCCCGGCGGGCCACCGCATCGGCATGATCCTGCAGTCCTCCAACACGGTGTGGGCGCTGCCCGGCAACCCCGGCGGCTTCACGAACGTCTTCCTCGGCGGGGACGACTTCGACGGCACCGTCCTGCACCTGCCGCTGGTCGACGTCGCGGCCGGCGACACGGTCTTCTCTGACTGGCCGAAGCCGTAATCCACAGGTCCGCCGCAGGACGTGCGGCGGACGTCACAGGGTCGTGACAGGGTGCAGACATGGCACGAGCACCACGACCCTCGATCGGCTCGGCCGGCCGCTCGTCGGCCGGACCGCACCTCAGCGTCGTCCACACCCTCCCCGTCGACGTCGACCGGGTGGTCGAGGCGGCCCTGGACATGATCCCGTTCGACCTGACGGGGGTGGCGATCAACGTCAAGCGGCACGGGGTAAAACGGGTTTGGTTCACCCAGTGCTGGCGGCCCGACTGCCCGCTGCGCCACAACGCCGACGAGTCCTACGTCGAGGGGGCGGCGGTTGGCCCCGGCCATCTGTACCGCCGCAAGCGTGACCTCGAGCTGTGTCGCGGTGGCAGCCGGATCGTGCCGCTGGACCGCACGCGGTACTGGGTCAGCGGGCGGGCCTACGACGGTGTCCCGTTCCCGAAGAGCCTCCCCGTCGGCACCCGGTACCTGGTCACCCTGAAGGTGCCGCAGGTCGTGGCCGAAGGGCAGCTGCCGGCCGAGCGGACCTACCACCGAGCCAAGACGGCCGGCCCGACGATAATCGCCCTGCCGGAGGACGACATCGTCTTCGTGCTGGGCCACGAGCTGCGGCACATCCAGCAGTTCCGCGACGGCCTGCCACGGTCGGAGGTCGACGCCGAGCTGGCCGGACGCGACCTGCTGTACCGGTGGGTCGATGCCGAGCGACCCGGCCTGTGGACCTGACCCCCCGCCCGATGTATCCGCGGCTACTCGAGCCCCGGTAGCCAGCGGCGGACATCGGCCTCGATGTCGAGGGTGGCGTGCAGGCGGCAGAGGACGCCGACGATGCCGAGCCACACCCGGTGGGTGAACAGGTGCTCGGCCGGCATCGTCAGCTGCAGGGCGACCGCGAAGTCGGGGTTGCGGGGATCGCCCAGCCGGCCGAACTGCCCCTGCAGCCACTCCGGTGAGAACGTGAAGGTGTCGTGGCGGCTCGGTTCGGAGAACGGCGCCAGGTAGTCGCGCAGCTTGACGGCGTCGACGTCGGCCCCGGGTCGCACGAACCCCTCGGCCCGGAGCCCCGCGAGGGTGGTCTCGGCGTCCTCCTCCCGGAGGAGGGAGATGAGCCGGCCGAACGTGCGAGGCATGCCGTCGGGCATGGGCAGCGCCGACCCGAAGTCCAGCACGCCCAGCCGCCCGGACCGGGGGTCGTCGGGGTCGCGGTCCTGGCCCTCCGGTGGGAACCAGCGGAAGTTGCCGGGGTGCGGGTCGGTGTGCAGCCAGCCGGCCAGCTCCGGCCCCGACAGGAGGAACCGCGTCCACGCCCGCCCGGCCGCGTCCCTCGTGCCCTGGTCGACGGCGTGGTCGACGGCGTGTCGGGTTTCGGGCCGCCCGTCGTCGTTGCCCGACATGCGGTGCCGTTCGGCCACGTCGTGGCCGTCCGCTTGTCGGGTTGCGGGCCGCCCGTCGCAAGAACCCGACACGGCCCCTGTGGCCAGCGCGGTGAACGGGATCCCGTCCAGCCAGTCCATCACCAGCACACGGCGGGTGGCGAGGTGCACCGCCGGGATCACCACACCGGGGTTGTCCGCGTGGGCCGTCGCGAACGCCCGTTGCACATCGGCCTCGCGACGGTAGTCCAGCTCCTCCACCAGCCGCTCGCGCATCTCCGCAACCAGCGGCGGCAACGCCATTCCCGGTGCCACCGTCGAGGCCAACCGCGTCATCACCGAGACGATCGCCAGGTCGACCTTCAGCGCCTCGGCGACGTCGGGGTACTGCACCTTGACCGCCACCGCGCGGCCGTCGGGCAACGTGGCCCGGTGGACCTGCCCGATGGAGGCCGCCGCCACCGCTCGTTCCTCGAACGTGTCGAACCGGCGTCGCCAGCGGTCGCCCAGCTCGGCCGCCAGCACCGGCTCGACCAGCGCGAACGGCAGGGCAGGGTTGTCGGCGGGCAACGCCGCGAGGGCACGTGCCCAGGTCGCGTCGGGGTCAGCGGGGAAGAGGGCGTCCACCGTCGACAGCAGCTGGCCGGCCTTCAGCGCACCACCCTTCGCATCACCGAGGACCGATCGCATCCGGTCGGCCGCGCGCTGGCGCAGGTCGGCTCGGACGGTGTCGGCATCTGCCCCTCCGACCCGCCGGGACAGTCCCACCAACTTGTCGCCGATCGACCCCACCGGAAGCGCCGACAGCTGGACCGTCCGACGAACGGTCCGGGGCAGGTCGTCGCGGATCGACACCTACAGCGCGTCGATGCGGGGGTCCAGCCGCATCGTCAGGAGGTCGGCCGCGAGGTTCATGGTGGCGACCAGCACGAACGCCGTGCCCACAGCCCCGAGGATCGTCGGCCCCTGCCTGGCGTTCATCGCGGCGATCAGCACCGACCCGAGCCCCTGCCGCCCCAGGATCGGCTCGACCAGCACGGCGGCGGTCAGCAGGTTGCCGGTCTCGGCCGCGCCCAGGGTCACCATGGTCCCCATGGTGGGGCGCATGGTGTGGATCCACCGCACTCGCCGATCGGACATGCCGCTGGCGAACGCGCGGCGGGCGAAGTCCGACCGTCGGGTGTCGCGGACCAACGGATAGCCGATCAGGGCGACCATGCCGCTCGGGACGGCTGCCAGGAACGCGGCGCCGGCCAGCAGTCCGAGCGCGTCGACCAGCCACGGCACGCCGATCTGGGCAAGGCTCGCAAGCACGAAGGACGGCACGGCGATCAGCAGCGCCACCCCGGCCTTGAACGCGACCGCTCGACGTCCGGACACGCCCGAGAGCACGCCGCTGAGGGCGGTGCCGACGGCGGTCTGCAGCACGACGGCGAGTCCCACCATGCGCAGCGTGGACGGCACTGACGCCCAGACCACGCCGCTGACCGTGGTACCGGAGGCGGACAACCCGTTGGGCGAGAGGCGGTAGACCGGGCCGAGATCGCCCGTCACGAGCCCGGCCAGGTAACGGCCGAGCTGCACGGGATAGGGGTCGTCGAGCCGGAACGCCTCGCGCAGCTCCGACAGCAGCTCCTCGCCGGGGGAACGGAACCCGAAGAGCGCACGAACGGGGTCGCCGGGCAGCAGGTAGAACACCGCGTGCATCACCGTCAGGAACGCCAGCATGGAGACGACGGTCCAGACCAGCCGAGTGGCGAAGGACCTCGCGTTCACCTGTGTCCGCTCCCTCGAGCAGGCCATCGCTGGCCAGCGGAGCGGGCGCCGATCCGGCGGGGGGCACCCATCGACGGTGAGTCTAGGTTCGTTGCGACCCCGGCGTTGCCACAACTTCTGACGCGAGGGCCGACTTTACAAACACCCTTGATCTGTAAAGCGCTGGTGGTTACGGTTGGGGTCCACGCCCGAGGAGCCGAACCGATGTCCGTACCCACCGCCCCGCTCGACCCGTCAGCCGACACGTCCGGGGACGCACCGACGTCCCCCAGCGACGGCGCAGTGGCCGCCCCCCGGCCGCGTCCGGTCGGACCGAGCATCGGAACGGGACCGGTCGACCGGGCTCGCGACGGTGCGCGACACACCGCGCGACGTGTCCGTGCGACCGGTCGGTTCCTCGTCAAGGCCCCCGGTCAGGTTCTCGGCGTGGTCCGCGAGGCGACCCCGTCCTCGGTGGTGTCCTGGACGCGCGACATCGCGCTGCCGTACGAACACAGCCTCGCCGCACCACCCGTCGGCAGCGGCCTGCGTCCGGTTCCCGGCCACGCCGGGGATCCGGTGCTGGGCTGCATTCGCGACCTGACCGGCGACCGCGTCCGCTGGCTGATGGAGTCCAACGAACGCTTCGGCCCGGTCTTCTGGCAGCAGCTGGCCGGGCGCCGGGCGGTGTTCGTCATGGGCCCCGACGAGGCCGGACAGATCCTCGTCAACGCCGACAAGGACTTCTCCAACGACGGCTGGCAGGAGCTGATCGGCAAGTTCTTCGACCGCGGGCTGATGCTGCTGAGCTTCCAGGAGCACCTCGACCACCGTCGGATCATGCAGTCGGCCTTCACCCCGAAGCGCCTGCGGGGCTACCTGGAGGGAATGGACCGCCGCATCTCCGCCGACCTCGACGCCTCGTGGCCGACCGAAGGGCCGACCACGCTGTACCAGCGCATGAAGGACCTGGCGATGCGGGTTGCTGCCGACGTGTTCCTCGGCGTCGAGCTGGACCGGCCCAGCCGCGACCACCTGCTCGCAGGGTTCCACGCCCAGCCGCGGGCGGCCACGGAGTTCCTCCGCATGGACCTGCCCGGGTCGCTTTGGGGGCGGGGACGCAACGGCTACGACGACGTCACGCGGTGGCTGCGGTCGCAGCTCGACGACAAGCGGGCCGGTGACGGGGACGACCTGTTCTCGGCCATGGTCCATGCACGCGACGACGACGGCTCGGCGTTCACCGACGAGGAGATCGTGCGCCACATGAACTTCATGTGGTTCGCGGCCCACGACACCACCACGCTGGCCATGGCGATGATGGCCTGGGGCTTCGCCGCCCACCCCGAGTGGCAGGAGCGGGCGTACGCGGAGTCCGCCGCGCTCGGCGACGGGCCGCTGCGGCCCGAGGACCTCAAGTCCCTGACCGCCATCGAGCTGGTGATGAACGAGGTCATGCGGTTGTGGCCGCCCGTCCCCGTGATGGTCCGCCAGGCCGTCCGGGACACGGCGTTGGGCGACTACTACATCCCGGAGGGCACGTGGATCGCGGTCATGAACCCGGCCACCCACCGCCTGCCGGAGTACTGGACCGACCCCGACACCTTCGACCCGGGCCGCTTCGAGGAGGGCCGGGAGGAGCACAAGCAGCACAAGCACCTCTACTACCCGTTCGGCGCCGGCGCCCACAAGTGCATCGGGTTCGCCTTCGCCCAGCTGGAGACCAAGGCGATGTGGCACCGCCTGCTGCTGACCCGCCGGTTCGAGGTGGCACCCGGCTACGAACCGGAGATGGGGTGGAAGGCGCTGCCGGAGCCGACCGACGACCTGCCGGTGACCATCCACCCTCGTTAGACCCGACGATCGTGCCGGTACCCACGTGGAGGTGGGTCAGGCCCCGATCGCGCCCGTACCCACGTGCCGCCCGGGCCGCCCCGGGCCGCCGACGCAGGCCCCGATCGTGCCGAACGTCGCGCCTGGGCGACTCAGGCCCCGATCGCGCCGATCAGGGCGTGGAGGGTCGGGGTCAGCGGGGCGTCGAGGCGGACGTCGGCGAGGTGGTCGGCGCGTGAGGGACCACGGGTGAGGATCGACACGGCCTGTCCGGCCCGGTCGGCCTGGAGGACCAGGCGGTAGCCGCTCATCACCGCCAGCGAGGACCCGAGGACCAGGATTCCGTCGGCGTCCCGCAGCAGCGCCGAGGCGTGGTCGCGCCGTTCGCGGGGCATCGACTCGCCGAAGAACACCACGTCCGGCTTCAGCAGGCCGCCGCACACCAAGCAGTCGACGACGACGAACGCCTCGAACAGCTGCGCGGCCACGTCGGCGTCGCCGTCGGGCTGGAACGGGGTCGACACCACGTCGAGCAGGGCGTCGTACTGCGGATTCGCCTGTGCCAGCCGCTCGGCCAGCTGGTCACGGGGTGAACGCGTACCGCAGCTGGTGCAGATCACCCGGTCGATCCGCCCGTGCAGGTCGACCACGTCCACGGTGCCGGCCTGCTGGTGCAGTCGGTCGACGTTCTGGGTGACCACCCCGGCGACCAGACCGGCCTGCTGCAGCGCGGTCACCGACCGGTGGCCGTCGTTGGGGTCGACCGTCCCCACGTGTCGGTATCCCGCCTGGCTCCGGGCCCAGTAGCGCCGACGGGCCTCGGGGTCGTCCATGAACTCGCGATACGTGATCGGCACCGATGTCCGGGCCGACCGACCGTCACCTCGATAGTCGGGGATGCCCGAGTCCGTGGAGATCCCGGCGCCCGTCAGCACGAGCGTCCGCCGGCCCCGCATGACGTCGGCCAGCTCGTCCACCGTCGAGCTGCGCAGCGGACCCTCGGCCACGGGCGTCGGCAGCTCGAGGCGGGGTACGGGGTCGGACGGCATCGTGATCGCAGGCTACCCAGCTCCGGGACCGCCCGATCGCCGCAGGGGCAGGGCTAGCCCTGCGTCCCGCGTTCGCGCAGCAGGTCCTCGAGGTGCCTGATGCAGTCATCGGCAGGGCCCTTCCGGACCGCCCGGTAGCCCTTCGGCAGCCGTTCGCCCTCGGGCCAGATGGAGTACTGCTCCTCGTGGTTGATGACGACTGCGTACTCGATGCGTTGTGCCATGGGTGCCCCCGTGGATCGCCGGCTCGGTCGCGGGGACCCTACCCCGACGTCGGTGTGGCTTGCCGTTGACGGCGGGGTCGCGTAGGAGAGGGGCGTGCACATGACCACAGTCACCAGCCCGATCGCCGCCACCGTCGCCCACCTGCTGGTGGAGGAGGGCCAGCCGGTCACCGCCGGCGCGACCCTCCTCTTCCTCGAGATCATGAAGATGGAGCAGCCCGTCGTCGCCTCGACGGACGGCGTCGTGGATCACCTCCACGTCGCCGCAGGCGACCCGGTGGAGGTCGGGCAGGCGTTGGTCACGCTCGCACCCGCCACGGCCGAACCGCCACCGGGACCGCGGCCGACCGACACCCCGCAGGACGAGCGAGCCGACCTCGCGGCCGTGCACCGTCGACAGGCCATGCTGCTCGACGACGCCCGCCCGGACGCGGTCGCCAGGCGTCACGCGCTGGGGTTCCGCACCGCCCGGGAGAACGTCGAGGACCTGCTCGACGAGGGGTCCTTCACCGAGTACGGCGGCCTCGCGATCGCCGCCCAGCGCAGCCGACGCGACCTCGACGAGCTGATCGCGCGCACGCCCGCCGACGGCCTGATCACCGGCATCGGCACCGTCAACGCCGACCTGTTCGGCGTCGACACGAGCCAGGTGGCCGTGGCCGCCTACGACTACACCGTCCTCGCCGGGACCCAGGGCCAGGCCAACCACACCAAGAAGGACCGGCTCTTCGCGCTTGCCGAGCGGCTCGGCCTGCCCGTCGTGGTCTTCGCCGAGGGTGGGGGCGGACGTCCGGGCGACACCGACAACCTGGGCGGCTCCTGGTTGGACGCCGAGGCCTTCGCGTTGTTCGCCCGGTTGTCAGGGCGCATGCCGACCGTGGCGATCGTCAACGGTCGCTGCTTCGCCGGCAACGCCGCGCTGGCCGGGTGCGCCGACCTGATCGTGGCGACGCGGTCCTCGAACCTGGGCATGGCCGGTCCGGCGATGATCGAGGGGGGTGGTCTCGGGGTCGTGGCACCCGAGGACATCGGCCCGATCGAGGTCCAGGCGGCCAACGGGGTCGTCGACGTGGTGGTCGACGACGAGGCCGAGGCGGTCGCCGTCGCCAAGCGGTACCTCGGCTACACCCAGGGCACGGTGGAGGAGTGGCGCTGCGCCGACCAGTCGGCGCTCCGCGACGCCGTACCGGAGAACCGCAAGCGCGTCTACGACATGCGGCAGGTGCTGGCGACCCTCGCCGACACCGACAGCGTGCTCGAGCTCCGCGAGGGCCATGCGCCCGGCATGCTGACGGCCTTCGCGCGGATCGAGGGCCGGCCGGTCGGCATCATCGCCAACGTGCCCACCCACCTCGGCGGGGCCATCGACGCCGAAGGTGCTGACGTTGCGGCCCGGCACCTGCAGCTGTGCGACGCGCACGGCTTGCCGGTCGTCGTGCTGTGCGACACACCCGGCTTCATGGTCGGTCCCGAGGCCGAAGCCGACGCGGGCGTTCGACGGTTCAGCCGGCTCTTCGTCACCGGCGCCGCCCTGTCGGTACCGATCGTCACGGTCATCACCCGCAAGGGCTACGGCCTGGGCGCGCAGGCGATGTTCGGTGGCCACCTGAAGGTGCCGGTCATGACGCTGGGCTGGCCGACCGCCGAGCTCGGCCCCATGGGCCTGGAGGGGGCGGTGCGACTGGGGTTCCGCCGGGAGCTGGAGGCCATCGAGGACGCCGAGCAGCGTGCGGCACGCGAGGCGGAGCTGATCGACCTCGCCCACACCAACGCCGAGGGGCTCAACATCGCCACGTTCGCGGAGATCGACGACGTCATCGATCCGGCCGACACCCGCTCGCGGATCGTCGCCGCCCTCCGGGCCTGCGGCCCGATCCCACGCGGGGGCAGGTTCATCGACCCGCGCTGATCGGCCCGCCCGACGTCGAACCGGCCCCCGTCGAACCGGCCCCCGTCGAACCGGTCCCCGTCGAACCGGTCCGGGCAGGAATCCGGCTCCTCGACGTCGAACCGGGGGACATGAGGACTCGCGCGCTCGCACTGCTCCTGCTCGTCGTCGGGCTGGTGGCCACCGTCCCCGGCACCGCCATGGCCCACCCCGCCTCGGACTGGTGGGACGGGACCTACGACATCGCCAGCGACGTGGAGGCCATCACGGACGTCGCCGACGTCGACATCACCCGGCAGAGCGACAACGTCGACTTCGTCGCGAGCCTGCCGGTCGCCGCCACCTCCGACATGCAGTTCCAGCGCCGCGACGGCCGCCAGGTCTGGAACGGCGAGGTCATCGACGACACCAAGGACATCGTCGTCATGGGCGGCACCGCGGTACCGGGCCTGTCGATCATCGACGTGACCGACCCGACCACGCCGGCGCTGCTGGCGGCATCGACGTGCGGCGGGTTCCATTCCGACGCGGGCGTGTGGGAGAACTACGCCATCCAGGTGTGGGACGGCTCGGCGCGTGCCTGCCAGGACGGCGACCCCACCGATCCCGCCAACCTCGACGAGGCCCCCGGTGACAGGGGTGTCCGGGTCTTCGACATCACCGACCCCGCCCGCCCACGCCTGGTCGCCTTCTTCGGCAGCGACCACGGCATCCCCTCCGGCGTGCACAACCTGACCATCAACGGCCCCGAGGGGCTGGTCTACCTGAACATGGCCGAGTTCAACTCCGTCGACCCGCCGTGGGGATTCGTCGACCTCAAGAAGCTCGACGAGCTCCGCGCCGCCGGCCAGGTCGGCAAGGCCGGCCAGCCCGACTTCCCCGAAGCCATCACCATCAAGTCGGTCCGCGACTGGTCGCCGACGGCGATGGACGGCTGCCACGACTCCGGCATCGCCCCGACCCGACAGCTGTACGCCTGCGCGGGCATCACCGCGTCCTACATCTGGGACCTATCGGACCCGCGGACCCCGACGGAGGTCGCCGTCATCCCCAACCCCGGGATCAGCATCCACCACGGCTCGCGGTTCACCCCCGACGAGCGCACGCTGGTCCTCGGTGACGAAACTGCCGGGGCCGCGGCCGGCACGCCCGAGGCCGTGTGCACCGGCGGCAAGAACGCCGCCCACCCCATCGGCGCGACGTGGTTCTACAACGTCGACGTCCCCCAGCTGCCCGTGGTGACCGGCACGTTCTCGCCGACCGACACCAACGGCGAGTTCTGCACCAGCCACTTCTACGGTTTCGTCCGCGACACCAACCTGATGGTCGGTGGCTGGTACGACGCCGGTATCGAGATCGCCGACTACACCCCCGTCGTCGACGGCGTGACCGGCACCCCCACCTCCCACGCGTTCTTCGAGCCCGCCGAGTCCGGCTTCTTCTCCGCCTACGCGTGGCACGGCTACGTGTACGGCTCGTCCTTCGAGTACGGCGCGACCGGCAAGGACACCAACGCCCCGGGCCGTGGCCTGTGGATCATCGAGGTCGAGGGCATCGAGGACGTCGAGCCGCTGGCCGTCGACGAGGGCAACACCTGGGGCCGCTGGGGCACTCCGGTCGACGACGCCGTTCCCCTCGGCGAGCAGGTCACCGTGTCCACCGACGGGTCGGTCCTGCCGCTGGACGGCCACACCGAACTGCCCACCGATGCGCTGGCCCTGGGCGCGGTGGCCCTCGGTGCAACGGCGCTGCTGCCCTCGCGTCGACGACGCCCCTGATCGACCCTCCCCGAGCCCGGATGGACGTCGGCGGACCGCAGTAGTATCCCTCCCACGACTCGTCCTCCTTCCGGTCGCCGAGGCGCGCTGTTCATTCGGTTCGTCGAGGCAACGAGGAGGCGACGTGACGGATTCACCCGAGGGCTCGGCCCTGCGGGCAGCGAGGGTCCAGACGGCGCTGCAGGCGCCGGCACCACCCGAGGACGTCGCGCTGGTCGGGGTCATGCCTCGCTTGGTGCCCCTCACCACAGGCCGCATCACGCTCGGGGAGGCCATCGTGCAGGCCGACACGCCACGGGGCCGTCGGGTGCTGATCGAGATGACCGACGTGGTCTACGAGGGGGAGCGGCTGTCGGGACGTCTGGTCGGTCCCAGCGCCATCGACTGGCTGCTGGAGGGGCCTGACGGATCGGCCCACATCGACGTGCAGTTCACGATCCGCACCCACGACGACGCCCTGGTCTTCGTCCGCTACTACGGCCGGACCGACCACTCCCTGGGGGTGGGAACCAAGCCGCTGTACGCCGCCCCGATCTTCGAGACCGG
Organism: Euzebya pacifica; assembly: GCF_003344865.1. GTDB lineage: Bacteria > Actinomycetota > Nitriliruptoria > Euzebyales > Euzebyaceae > Euzebya > Euzebya pacifica. The sequence goes on along the minus strand of NZ_CP031165.1, from coordinate 5,305,915 downwards.
TGACCCGCGCTACCTGTGGCTCAACACCATCCTGAGCGTCGGCCGTGCCGTCGTCGATGCCGGCACGATCCACTACGACATCTACGAGGTCGTGTAGGGCCGTTCCGCCAGCGTGGTGCGGAGCTCGTGGCGCAGGATCTTCCCTGCGCTGGACCTGGGGATCGTGTCGACCACGTGGATCCGGCGCGGCACCGCCGCGGCCGGCAGGCGTTCGGCGGCGAACACGAGCAGGTCGTCCACCACGGTGTCGGCGTTCGTTGCGCCCGACTGGTCGGCGACGGGAATCACGGCGAGGTGGATGCAGTCGCCCGGGCCCGAGGGGTGGGGTCCGGCGAACGCGGCGACGTCGGCCACCGCGGCATGGGCCGACAGCACCTGCTCGACGCGGTTGGGGTGGACGCGTTGCCCCTCCACGGTCAGCAGGTGCGCCTCCCGCCCGGACACGAACAGGAAGCCGTCGGCGTCGAGGTGGCCAACGTCGCCGACGGTGAAGAGCCCCGGTTCGAGGTGCGCGGCCGCCGTTCGGTCGGGATCGCCGTGGTAGCTGAACGCGGCACCTGACCGGTTGCGGAAGTACAGGACGCCTTCTTGCCCGGTCTCGACCTCCTGCCCGGCGGCATCGACGACCCGGCACTCGAGGAACGGCAGGACACGGCCCACGGTCCCGGGGACGCGTGCCCACTCCGCGGATGACGCCAACGCGAACAGCCCGCCCTCGGTGGCCCCGTAGTACTCGGTGACGACCGGACCGAACCACTCGATCATCCGCCGCTTCACGTCCGGCGGGCACGGCGCGCCGCCGTGGAGGACCACACGCAGAGAGCGGCCGGAGAAGCCGTCGCGGACCCGGTCGGGCAACGCCAGCAGGTCGATGAAGTCCTTGGGCAGCAGCAGCAGGTTCGTGACCTGGCGCCGATCGATCTCGCGGAGGACGGCGGCCGGGTCGGGCGCCCGGTGGATGACCAGCGTCTGCCCGAACAGCAGCGGGAACGTCGCCAGGACGAACTGCCCGGAGTGGTAGGACGGGCCCACGATCATGGCCGTGCCGTCAGGGGGGAAGCCGACCCCGCCGCAGACGGCCGCGGCGGTTGCAGCCAGGGACTCCACGGGCTGCCCGGCGCCGCCGAGTCCCGCCGACAGGACCCCCTTGGCCGCGCCGGTGGTCCCCGAGGTGTAGAACATCGGGCCGCCCGCGACCTGCCCGTCCGGCTCGACCGCGGGAACCTGCGCCAGCGCATGCTCGGCCGACCGCGCCTGATCGATCGGTGCGTCGAGGTCGAGGACGGCCTCGACGGTGTCGACGTGGGTGACGGCCAGCATGGCGATGTCGACCGTCGCGAACTCCACGACGAGGACGCGAGCGCCGGAGTGGCGGAGGATGTGGGCGACGCCCTCGACGTCCAGCTCCCAGCTGACGGGGACGACGACCACGCCGGTGTGGAGGCAGGCGAGGAACACCTCCCACGATTCCCTGCGGTTGCCGGCCATGACCGCGACGCGGTCGCCCGGGCCGATGCCGAGGCCGCGCAGGACCCAGATCCAGCGGTTGCAGCGATCGTTGAGGACCGACCACGTGGTGACGCCGCGGGCGTCGACCAACGCGGTGCCCCGTGGGTTGACGGCGACATGGCCGAGCAGTGTCGTGACCATCAGGGGGCCGTTCCCTTCTCCCTGTCGGGAGCGCGCAGGAGGCCGCGTGCGGCGGTGGCGCAGTCTACGTTCGCGGGCGGACCGCTGGAAGGGGCAACTCGTCCCGCCCGTTCGGGACGTCAGGCGGCGACGAAGCGCAGCTCCACGCCGTCACCGGTGAGCACGAGCTCCTCACCGTCGCTGTCGAGGGACGTGATGCGCTGGAGGCCGTCGATGTAGGCGGACTCGGCCGCCATGGCGTCATCGGCGCACAGCATCCGTGTGGTGGTCGGCGCGTCGACGGTCATCTCGTCCCCGTCGATCGTCGCGGTGGCCGAGTACTGGTTGCAGGCGGAGGCGCCGACGACCTGCGTCCGGGTGATCTCCATCGTGATCTGCTCGCCGCCGGGGACGTCGATGGCCTCGCCGTCGACCGTTCCCTCGAGGAGGACCCACTGGCCGATCGCCTGGCGGGCGTCGCCGACGAGGTCATCGGCCCCGTTGGCGGTGGACCCTTCGGCTGGGACTGTTTCGTTGGCGGGGCTGTCCAGCCCGACATCGGACCGTGCGGCGTCCTCGGCACAGGAGGCCAGGCCGACGGCTGCCACCAGCAGCAGCGCCACGGTGGCGAGGTGCAGGGGAAGGGGGAGTCGACGAGTCATGGGGGCTCCTTCGGTGTCGGGACTCGGTGGGTCCGACGCCGGGTGTGCCCTCAACGTTCCCGACTGCGCCGCGGTGACACGTCAGCCGCCCAGCTGCTCGGCAAGGGCGACCAGCTCGGCGGTTCCTCCCTCGACGGGGAAGCCGTGGCTGACCAGGGTCCGCTGGACGTCCAGCTCGGCCAGCTTGCCGACGCTGGTGATCGCGGTCGCCATGTCGGCGGAGAACTGCGACGCCGGCCCGGAGAGGGCGCCGCCCTCCCCGACGAGGGCATCACCGGTGATCAGCAGCCGCGACGCGGGATCGTGCACGCTCAGGTGCCCTGCGGTGTGGCCCGGTGTCTCGATGATCGCCAGGTCGAAGACCGTGTCGCCGTCCCCGACCGCGCTGATCTCCCGCGGGGCGGTCATGTTGGGGATGTCGGCGGCGCCGCCGTACAGGGCCGCCCCCGACGCCAGCCCGGCCACGGCCTCGAGGCTGCCCGCGTGGTCGCCGTGCTGGTGGGTGAGGATCACGTGGCCCACTTCCCCCCAACCGACGCCGGCCTCGGCCAGCACGGCCTCGATCGCGCCCTCGCTCCCCGCGACGCCGGTGTCGACGATCGCGGCCTCGCCCCCGCGGACCAGCACGAAGGCGGCCACGAAGTCCAGGTCGACGGTGTAGGGGACGATCTGCCCCGCATCGGCCGAGGTGGCGTCGTCCGACGCGGTGGCTGGGTCCGCCGTGGGGGTCGAGTCAGCCGCGGTCGGGTCCGCCGCGGGGGTCGGGCCCGCTGCGGTTGCCTGCAGGACCGGCTGGTCGTCGCTGGAGCAGGCACCGGCGAACCCGACGACCACCACGCCCGCTGCGGTCCGCCCAAGGTCGGTGAGGAAGGTACGACGTGTTCGGCGCGGGTTCACGGCTGGCTCCGTTCGCGGACGACGGTCAATCGGGTCAGGTGGTGGGCGGGCGACCCATGGTCAGATCGGCGAGGAGGTCGCTGACCACGGGGTGGTTCAGCAGGCCGAAGTGGTCGGTACCGCCCACATGGGTGACCGACGCGGACCGGGCCCACGGGCGGCCGTCCGCCCGGGCGGAGTCCCAGCGGACCAGCAGGTCGCCGAGGGCGTGCCCCATGGGGTGGGTGTGATCGTGGGTGATCGTCGCGCCGATGTTGTGGATGGTGACGCCCTCCCACGGCTCGGTGTCGGATGCCGTGCGGCTGCGGCGGCCGTCGGGGTCCTGCTCCGCCCAGTCCGCGGCGCGCACGTACCCGTGGCGCAGGTCCTTGATCCCGGCGCTGCGTCGCTTGAGGATCGCCCCGAACGGGGCCATCTCGGGCACCGTGGCCAGCATCCAGGCGCCGGCGTTGGCGACCTTCTCCAGCACCGCTCCCTCGTTGGGGGTACCGAGCAGTACGACGTTGCGGACCAGGCCGGTCCACCCCAGCCCGCTGGCCGCCCCGATGTCGGCCGCACCGCGCAGGACGAGCCCACCCATCGAGTGGCCGACCAGCAGCATCTCCTCCACCGGCACGGGCCAGCGATCGACAAGGCGGTCGAGCAGGTCGGCCATCTCCAGGGCGTTGTCGGAGATGTGCTTGCCGGTGTTGAACCGCACGAGGACCGGCGTGATGCCGGCCCGTGCGAGCAGCTCGGGGTAGGTCCCGCCGCGTTCGGCTGCACGGAACTGCCACGACTCCTCGTTCTCCACCAACCCGTGCACGAAGACCGCCACCCGCCCCGTGGCCTCGGGGTAGGCCGCCGCCAGCCCCTCGCGGGACATGCGCACGTCCCGGCCGCCCACGCGCGGGGCCATCTGGATGGCCAGCGGGTTGCGCTGCTCGTCCAGCAGGTCGCCCAGCACCCCGTTGAGGATCGCCACGGACGACCGCCAGCCGCGGCTGCGCTCCAGCATCGCCGGGTCCCTCGTGGTCGCCCCGGCCCGCACAACCGCTCGCAGCGCGGTCTTCGCACCCGTTCCCGCCATGCGCAACGTGCCGTAGACGGCGTCGGCGACCCCGTCGTGCACCACCTTGATCGGCTGGGAACCCGGGACGACCCGGAAGGCCCGGTCGGCCACGGCCCGGTGGACCTCCCGGATGGTGTCCACGACCACGTCCTGCCAGACCTGCGGCAGCAGGTCGGCCAGCCCGTCCAGCGCGTCGTGTCCGGTCGTCGCCGGCAGGTTGGTCGTGGTCGGCTCCATGGTGGTCACCCCCCGAGTGTAGGAGCGTGGGTCAGACGTCGAACCCGCTCTGCGACTGCTGCTGCACCATCGGCTGCGGTGCGGGACCGGGCAGTGCTGAACCGGGCAGTGCCGAACCGGGCGGGGGAGTGTCGGCCGGACGGACGCGTCGCACGTCGACGCTGACCTCCAGGCGCTGGGTGTCCCCGTCGGTGAAGATGACGCCCTTCAGCGGCGCGACATCACCGTAGTCGCGGCCCCACGCGGTCGTGATGTAGCGGTCGCCCACGAACTGGTCGTTGGTCGGATCGATGTCGACCCAGCCGATGTCGGGCACGAACACCGACGCCCAGGCATGAGACACGTCGGCGCCCTGCAGCTTGGGCTTCCCCGGCGGCGGGTCGGTCTCCAGGTAACCCGAGACGTAGCGGGCGGCCAGCCCCAGGGCGCGCAGGGACGCGATGGTCAGGTGGGCGAAGTCCTGGCAGACGCCCGTCCGACGCCGGAGCACGTCGTCGACGGGGGTGCCGACGGTCGTCGCCCCCGGATGGAACTCGAAGTCGCGGTGGATGCGCGAGGACAGCTCCTCCACCGCCTCCAGGACGGGACGACCGGGACGGAAGGAGGGAAGGGCGTAGGCGGCCGCCGCAGCGGTCGAGGGCGCCTGCTCCGAGGCGATCACGAACTCGGTGGCGGCCAGCACCGACGCCGGGTCCCCGCCTCCGGGTCCGCCGGCGAGCCGGTCCCGGACGGACTCCCACGGTTGGCTGGCCAGCAGCTGGTCGCCGATCGGCTGGCGGGTGACCTCGACGAGGCTGGACGCGGTCACCGACAGGCGGGTGTGGCCCGACGACAGCTCGAAGAAGTGGGTGCGGTTGCCGAACCAGTCCAACCGCTCGTCCAGCGTGCCGGGGGTCGGGGTGACGGTCAGCTCGGCGGACTGGACGCGTTGGCCCGGCATCGAACGGGGCAGCAGGTGGGCCTCGCCGTAGCTGGCCGACACCTCCGACTCGTAGGTGTAGGTCGTCCGGTGGACGACGGCGAAGGTCATGTCCGTACCCCTCCGCTGGTGTCGGCGCGCATGGTCCGCTGCGGCGCGAGGTGGGTGAAGTGTGCCCGGCGGACCTCTTCGGCCGCCCGCGACATGAGGCCGTACAGGTGGCTGAGGAAGTCGTCGAGCTCGCCGCGCACCTGATCGGACTGGTCGCTGGCGAGGTGGTCGGTGTCGGCGACCCGCAGGGCCGTCGACGCCTCTAGCACCGGACGTTCGGTGGCCGACACACGGCCCGCTCCGGGGTGGCCGGGCAACATCGTCAGGTCCTCGGCGAGCCGGTCGAACTGGTAGGTCAGCGAGCGGGGATTGTCGGGGTCAACGAGCAGCAGGTCGAGCAGCGTCGAGACCCGCGCCGTCGACCGGTACCGACGGCGATAGGTGATGATCGACTCGGCGACGCGCAGGACGGACTCGGCGACCAGCCCGTCTGCCGCGTCCTCCCGCACGTGGGTGGTGGTCGCCCGCAGCAGGGCAAGGATCTGCAGTCCCCGCTCGATCCGCCGTCCGGCGTCCATGAACCGCCAACCGGCATCGCGGATCATGTTCTCCGCGGCCAGGCCCTGGATGGACAGCAGGCCGTGGAGGACCCGAGCCATGTCGTCGAGGAGCAGCTCGCCGGGCTCGGCGGTCGGCATCCGGTCGGCTGGGTCGGTCCGCAGCAGGCGGCGCTGCAGGTCGACGACGACCAGCCACGTGTCGCCGGAGAGCTGGTCGCGCACGACGTCGACGCTGTCGAGCAGGTTGCGGATCGCGTGGGCGAGGGTGCCCGGGCGGGCCTCGTTGCTGGCCAGGCTCGTCAGCTCGGCCTGTGGGCTGGCCAGCCGCCGCTCCGCGCCGGGGCCGACGAACCCGGGATAGGTCGTGGTGACCTGGGTGACGGCCTGGAGCAGCGCGGTGATGCAGGCAACGCCCGGTCCGCTGGTGGCCTCGTGGAACTCGGTCCGCCTGGCCTCGATCTCGCGCAGCAGGCGGGCGACACCCTCGGCCCGCTCGGCGTAGCGTCCCAGCCAGTACAGGTTCTCTGCCGCACGGGACGGCATCGTGGCGTCCGGGACGACCGGGTCGTCGGCACCACCGTCGCTCCAGAAGCCGGTGACGGGCTGGTGGGCGTCGCCGAGCACCCACGTGTCCTTGGACCACGCACCCTGGTGGTTGGCGATGATGATGCCGTCGTCGGGCGCCACACGGGTCAGCCCGCCGGGCATGACGGTGTAGGACGACCCGTCGGCCACGGCGAAGGTCCGCAGCACGGTGCGCCGGTCGACGATCCCGTCGGTGCCGATGGACGGCGAGCGGGCGGGCGAGGCGGGTTCCTGGGCGACCCAGCGGTGGGGCGCCGCGGCCACGCGTGCGCGCAGGGCCAGCACGCCACGGTCGTCGAGGCCCGACCCGACGATGGTGTTGTCCCGGCCGGCCGTGCGGGCCGTCGGCTTGAACAGCCACTCGCGGGGGGACGCCATGACCTCGCGACGGCCCTCCTCGTCTCCGAGCCACACCGTCTGGACCGACGGCAGCCGCAGCGACTGGCCCAGGAGGTGCTGGGCCAGCCCCGGCAGGAACGCCTGCAGCGCCGGGTTCTCCAGCACGCCGCTGCCGAGGGTGTTGACGACGGCGACGGTGCCGTTGCGGACGGCGTTGACCAGCCCGGGGACGCCGATCAGCGAGTCCGGCCGCAGCTCCAGGGGGTCACACCACTCCTCGTCGATGCGGCGGACGATCACGTCGACGGGTTCGGGATGGCCGAGGCTGCGCAGCCACACCCGTCCGTCGCGGACCTGCAGGTCGCTGCCCTCCACCAACGACAGGCCCAGGCGGGCGGCCAGGAGGGCATGTTCGAACGCCGTCTCGTTGCGCGAGCCGGGGGAGAGCAGGACGGTGCGGGGCAACGTCACGTCGCCGGGGGCCACCTGCTGCAGCCCCCGTCGCAGTGCGCGGAAGTAAGGGGCCAGGCGCTGGACGTGGCTGGTGCGGTGCAGCTGCCCCATCACCCGGGAGGTCACGATCCGGTTCTGCAGCGCGTAGGCCGCACCCGACGGCGCCTGCGTGCGCTCGCCCAGGACGACCATCGCCCCATCGGGCATGCGCGCCAGGTCGGCGGCGTAGGTGAACAGCTGCTGCGGGCCGTGCAGGTGCACGCCGTGCATGGCCCGAAGGAACCCCGGATGGTCGTGGACCAGCCGGGCGGGCAGCAGGCCCTTGGCGAGCAGGGTCCGGGGGCCGTAGAGGTCGGCCAACACCAGGTTCAGCAGCTCGGCGCGCTGGACGATGCCGGCTTCGATCCCCGCCCACTCCTCCCCGCTGATGATGAGGGGGAGGGGGTCGAGCTGCCACGCCAGCCGCTTGCCGGTCCCGGGGACGTGATAGGTGACCCCGTCGTCCTCCAGCAGGCGTGCGACCTCACGACGAAGCCGACGCTGCTGCCGCAGGTCCATGGCCTCCACGGCCCGGTGCAGCCCGTCCCACCCCGGACGGATGCTGCCGTCGGGGGCCGTCATCTCGTTGGCGGCGTCCGTGGTGTCGGCGGGCTCGGCAGGCCCGTCGAGCACCGACGTCACGCGACCTCCGGGACCGCGTGGTCAGCAGTCAGGGCAGGCACCGCCGAGGGGTCACGCCTCGCGGGCGTGACCGGACGCGGGGCGAGGGCGGCGGAGGTCAAGGGTTCGAGGATACTCACCGCCGTCGCGGGCTCCCCAACGGTCGAGCTGCTCGATGTCGACGGGGCCCGGCGTGTGGCCGAGGACCTCGAAGCGGTTGACCCGTCGTGAGTCGGCTTCCAGCGGGTTGACGGGCATGCGGTCGTAGCCCATGCCGCCCTGGTGGACGACGTGGTACCGCGCGCCGCCGAGCGAGCGCCGGCTCCACCGGTCGATGACGTCGAACGTCAACGGCGAGTGGATCCCGATCGTCGGGTGCAGGCCCGACGGCGGCTGCCAGGCCTTGAAGCGAACGGCGCCGACGGAGGTCCCGGCTTCGGTGGTCGGGGTCAGCGGAACGGGGGCCCCGTTGCAGGTCACGATGTGACGTGTGGGGGTCAGTCCGCTCACCTTCACCTGGACGCGTTCGACGGAGGAGTCCACGAACCGGGCGGTGCCCTGTCCGGTGGCCTCCTCACCCAAGACGTGCCACGGCTCGACGGCCTTGCGCAGCTCGATCTCGACGTCGTTGACGACGGCGGTGCCCAGCCGTGGGAAGCGGAACTCCACGAACGGGTCCAGCCACGACGTCTGGAAGTCGTAGCCGTGGCCCTGCAGGTCGGCGACGACCTCGTGGGCATCGGCCTGGGCGAACCAGGGGAGGAGGAACCGGTCGTGCAGCAGCCCGCCCCAACGGACCATCGGGCCGGCGTAGGGCTCCTTCCAGAACCGGCTGACCAACGAGCGGACGAGAAGCGCCTGCACCAGCGACATCTGTGCGTGCGGCGGCATCTCGAAGCCACGCAGCTCCAGCAGGCCGAGGCGGCCGCGCTCGCTGTCGGGGCTGAACAGCTTGTCGATGCAGAACTCGGCCCGGTGGGTGTTGCCCGTCAGGTCGGTCAGCAGGTGGCGCAGCGACCGGTCGACGACCCAGGCGGGCGGCTGGCCCCCGTGCAGCTCGGCCTGTCGACCCATCTCGGCGAAGGCGGTCTCCAGCTCGTAGAGCGTCTCGTCACGGCCCTCGTCGACGCGTGGCGCCTGCGAGGTCGGGCCGATGAACTTGCCGGAGAACAAGTACGACAACGACGGGTGGTGCTGCCAGTAGGTGACCATCGACTGCAGCAGGTCGGGGCGCCGCAGGAGCGGGGAGTCCGCCGGCGTCTCGGCACCGATGGTGATGTGGTTGCCACCGCCCGAGCCGGTGTGGCTGCCGTCGAGGTCGAACTTCTCGGTCGCGAGGCGGGCGTGGTGGGCGTCCTCGTAGACCCCGTTGACGATCGTGGACAGGTCGTCCCAGTCCGCCGCCGGGTGGACGTTGACCTCGATGACGCCCGGGTCGGGGGCCACGACGAGGTTGCGCAGGCGCGGGTCGCTGGGCGGCGTGTAGCCCTCCAGCACGACCTGCACGCCCATGTCGGCGGCGGCGTCCTCGACGACCTCGAGGACGTCCTGGGTGTGCTCGAGGTGGGTCAGGGGTGGGAAGAACACGTGCAGCCGGCCGTCACGGACCTCCACGCACATGGCGCTGAAGGGGCCGTTCTGGATGGGGAGCATCCGGGCGTCGCGCCCGTCGGAGGGGCCCCGGTCGGATCCGCGCTCGTCGGACCGCCCCGATCCGGCGGATCGTGCCGGTGACCCCCCAGGGGTGGGTTCGGCCCCGATCGCGCCGTTGCCCCCCCGGCCGGCCGAGCCGTCGCCGGCGTCACCGTCGCCGGGCGTGGCACCCGGGGTCATCGGCTGGCCGTACTGCTGGGCGGTCAGGGGGTCCCCGGTCGGCCGCTGGAGGAACAGCTGGTCGAACGTCGAGCGTTCGGGCTGGACCTTCGGGTCGTGCCACGACAGGCCGGGGAGGGGCAGGCGCAGGCCCATCGGCGAGTCGCCGGGCATCAGCACGAGGCGGCCACGTCGGAACTCCCAGCGGGCGGTCGCCCAACCCAGGCCGTCGTGGTGCAGCGGCACCGCGAAGCCGTTGGGGTTGAGGTCGCGCTTGTCGATGGCATCCAGCAGGCGACGCCGTTCGTCGGGGTCGACGAGCCGGTCGTCGTCGGGGTCGATGTCGACCTCCGGGGCCTCACCGACCGGCAGCGTGGACTCCTTCCACAACCGGTACAGCTCGTCCTCCCACGCAGCGTGCACGTTGTCCTCGGGCACCCCGAAGGAGGCCGCGATACGGCGGGCCATCTCCTCGGCGTCCTTGGCCGTCGCGGTCGACGGATCCCACGGCGATCCCAGCAGCTCGGGGTCGCTCCACAGGGTCTGGCCATCGGTGCGCCAGTACAGGCCGGTCTGCCAGCGCGGGAGGGGTTCGCCCGGGTACCACTTGCCCTGGCCGTGGTGGATCAGGCCACCGTCGGCGAACCGGGTGAACAGCCGCTGGGACAGGTCCCATGCCCGTTCGCGCTTGTGGAAGCCGTCCGCGGCGGTGTTCCACTCCTCCGCCTCCATGTCGTCGATGGACACGAAGGTCGGCTCGCCGCCCTGGGTCAGCCGGACATCGCCGGCCTTCAGGTCGGCGTCGACCTGCCGGCCGAGCGCGTCGACGTCCTTCCACTGCTGGACGGTGTAGGGCTTGGTGACCCGTGGGTCCTCGTGGATGCGGGTGACCAGGTTGGCGTGGTCGAACTCCACCTCTGCCTCGTCGACGGCCCCCTCGACCGGCGCAGCCGAGCGCGGTTCGGGCGTGGCCGCCAGCGGGATGTGGCCCTCACCGGCGAACAGGCCGGACGTGGGGTCCATGCCCACCCAGCCGGCGCCCGGCAGGTAGACCTCGGTCCACGCGTGCAGGTCGGTGAAGTCCTTCTCGGGACCGCTGGGGCCGTCGAGGGACTTCACGTCGGCGGTCAGCTGCACCAGGTAGCCCGAGACGAACCGGGACGCCAGTCCCAGCCGACGCAGGATCTGCACCAGCAACCAGCCCGAGTCGCGGCAGGACCCGAGCGCCTTGTCCAGCGTCTCCTCGGGGTCCTGCACCCCCGGCTCCATACGGGTGGTGTAGCCGATGTCGCTCTGCACCCGGCGGTTGAGCTCGACCAGGAAGTCGATGGTCCGCATGCCCTCGTTGCCGTCGCGCGTGGGCACGATGTCGCGAACGCGATCGTTCATCCACTCCGTCAGCAGCGGACCGGGTTCGTCGCCCTCGAGGTAGACGGCCAGGTCACGCTTGAGCGACGGCTCGTAGGTGAAGGGGTAGGTCTCGGCGTACTCGTCGACGAAGAAGTCGAACGGGTTGATCGTCGTCATGTCGGCCACGAGGTCGACGACGAACTCCAGCTTCTCGGTCTTCTCGTGGAAGACCAGCCGGGCCATGTAGTTGCCGAACGGGTCCTGCTGCCAGTTGAGGAAGTTGTCCTCGGGCACGACCTTCAGCGAGTAGGACAGGATCGGTGTGCGGGTGTGCGCGGCGGGGCGCAGCCGGACCACGTGGGGACCGAGCCCGACGGGCCGGTCGTAGGTGTAGGTGGTGCGGTGGGTCAGGGCGACATGGATGGCCATGCGTGGGGCTCCTGGCGGTGTGGGAGGGGAGAGGGAAGTGGGGGGATCAGGTCGAGCTGGGCACGGCACGTGCTGCCGACTGGCGCTGGGTCTGCTGGCCGTTGCCGACGGACTGGGACTGGCTGGCCCCGGCGGGCGCGGCCGGGGTCGACTCGGTCATCGCGGGCTCGGGCTCCGGCACGGTCACCGGCGGTGGCGCGAACCAGGTGTCGGACGCCGTGGCATGCACGTGGCCGATGTCGGTCTGCAGGCGGTCCATGAAGTCGTGCAGCTCGCCGGGGGCCATGGCCTTGAGGTGCACGTCGAGGTCGGCCCGGTCCAGCCGGATCAGGGCATCGCCGACGGCGGTGATGACCGTGGCGGAGTTCGGCAGGAGGCGCAGGCCACGGTCGAGCTCGACCAGGCAGTGGGCGACCGAGCGGGGGAACTCCCGATCACAGAGCAGGAAGTTGAGGGCCCGGCTGCCGGAGACGCCGGCACGGGCGACACGACGGAACATCTGCATCGCCGAGAGGGACTTCAGCACCGACATCCAGGTGACATCGGCGTAGGTGGACCCGGCGGTGATCTGCTGCAGCAGCACGTGGGCCTGCACGTCCAGCACACGGGTGGTCATGTCGGCGCGCTCGAGGTGGCGGCCGACCTCCAGGAACCGGTAGCTCTCGTCGTGGCTCATCGTGCCGCTCAGCAGCCCGGTGACCGTCTGGCACTTGCGGATCAGGTCGTTGGCCCACTCGGTCCGGCTGCGTCGCGGAACCGCCTTGCCCTGCGTGTCACGGGCCCACAGGTGCAGGTGGTTGACCTGTTCCCAGCCGGAGCGGGGCAGCAGCGCACGGACCGATCGCAGGTTGGCGCGGGCGGCGTTCAGGCACGACAGCACCGAGCTCGGGTTGTCCTGGGAGGTGGTGAGGAACGTCACCACGCGCAGCTCCTCGCTGAGGTCGACGTCGGCCCCGTTGCGGCGCACGTGCTCGTCGTAGGCGTCGCCGGACCCGGTGACCGCCAGCAGCGGGTTCCAGCCCATGGACGTGGCCTGCGGCAGGTCCAGGTACAGCTCGGTGTGGACCTTCACCAGGCGCGCGGTGTCCTCGGCACGCTCCAGGTAGCGGCCGGCCCAGTAGATGTTCTCCGCGAGTCGTGACAGCAGCATCGTCAGCGTCCTTCCCCCTGGGCCTGCGCGAGGGGCGCGGCGGTGGTGGTCTCTGGCGTCGGGTCCAGCACCCAGGTGTCCTTGCTCCCGCCGCCCTGAGAGGAGTTGACGACCAGCGAGCCCTCGGTGAACGCCACCCGCGTCAATCCGCCGTTGGTCACGTAGGGCCGCGGACCGGACAGGATGAAGGGGCGCAGGTCCAGGTGGCGTGGAACGACACGGCCGTCGCGCAGCGTCGGCGCCGTCGAGAGGGTGAGGGTGGGCTGTGCGATGTAGTTGCGTGGGTCGGCCTGGATCGCCGCGGCCACGTCCTCCTTCTCCTGCGCGGTGGACTTGGGACCGATGAACAGCCCGTAGCCGCCCGACTCGTTGGCCGGCTTCACGACCAGCTCGTCGAGGTGGTCCAGCACCCACGCCCGCTGTCGGTCGTCGTCACAGAGGTAGGTCGGCACGTTGGGGATCAGCGGATCCTCGTCGAGGTAGAAGCGGATGATGTCGGGCACGTAGGCGTAGACGACCTTGTCGTCGGCGACACCGGCCCCCGGGGCGTTGGCCAGCGCGACCTTGCCCGCCTTCCACGACCGCATCAGTCCTGGCACGCCGAGCGCGGAGTCGGGCAGGAACGCCTCGGGGTCGAGGAACGCGTCGTCGATCCGGCGATAGATGACGTCGACGCGCACCGAGCCGTTGATCGTGCGCATCTGCACGCAGTCGTCGGCGTCAACGAACAGGTCGTTGCCCTCCACGAGGTGGGCGCCCATCTCCTGGGCGAGGAAGGCGTGCTCGAAGTAGGCGCTGTTGAACACGCCGGGCGTCAGCACGCAGATGACGGGTTGCTCGCCGGGCCGGGGTGACAGGTCGGCCAACATGTCGCGCAGGGCGTTGGGATAGCTGTCGACGGGGTGGATGTCGAGGCCCTGGAACGCCTCGCCGAGGACCCGCTTGGTGATGGCCCGGTTCTCCAGCATGTAGCTGACCCCCGACGGGACCCGCAGGTTGTCCTCCAGCACGTACATCGTGCCCTCTGCGTCGCGGACGAGGTCGCTGCCGGAGATGTGGGCCCAGATGCCACCCTTGGGGTTGGCCCCCACGCACTCGGGTCGGAAGTTGACCGACCCCTTCAGCACGTGCGCGGGAAACACGCCGTCGGTGATGATCCGCTGGTCGTGGTACAGGTCGTCGATGAACATGTTGAGGGCCGTCAGGCGCTGGATCAGGCCCTTGGACACCCCATCCCACTCGCGGGTGGAGATCACCCTCGGGATGATGTCGAAGGGCCAGGCCCGGTCGATGTTCTCCCCCTCGGAGTAGACGGTGAAGCTGATCCCCATCGTCTTGATGGCGAGCTCCGCGTCCTCCTGGCGCTGGGTCAGGTCATCGAGCCTGCCCAACATGTCGACGAGGTTGGCGCACTCGGCGCGTGGCCGCCCGTCACCGTCGATCATCTCGTCGAAGCAGCCGTCGCTGCGGTAGCCATGCCACATGCGGGCCTCCAGTGGGACCGCCTCCTCGGGATCGGGGTGTCGGACGTCGGGCGTCCTGCAGTCGTCGGTGACGCAGCATCAGTCACCGTAGCGAACCCAGGTGACGGATGTGTTGCGTAGCGATCCGTCCTGCATCCTCTGTCTCCCCCCGGTACCACCGGTTCACACGTCGCCCAACGGCAACGCCCCCGACACGAGGTCGGGGGCGTTGCGCGGAAGACGGCGCCGAGGTGGCGCGGTGGACCTAGCCGAACCGGCCGGTCACGTAGTCCTGTGTGCGCTGGTCCTCGGGGTTGGTGAACAGGTTCTCCGTGGGGCCGTACTCGACGAGGCGACCCGAGCGGTGGTCGTGGCCCGTGGAGTCCTCGACGACCTCGGTCGTGAAGAAGGCCGTGCGGTCCGACGCACGTGCCGCCTGCTGCATGTTGTGGGTCACGATGACGATCGTGTAGGTGGACTTGAGGTCGGCCATCAGGTCCTCGATGCGGTGGGTCGCCACCGGGTCGAGGGCGGAGCACGGCTCGTCCATGAGGATGACCTCGGGCTTGACGGCGATCGCCCGCGCGATGCAGAGGCGCTGCTGCTGACCACCCGACAGGCTGTAGCCGGACTGGTCGAGCTTGTCCTTGACCTCGTCCCAGATGGCGGCGCCGCGCAGCGACTCCTCCACGACGTCGTCCATGTTGCCCTTCATCCCCAGAGCACGGGGACCGTAGGCGACGTTGTCGTAGATGGACTTCGGGAACGGGTTGGGCTTCTGGAACACCATGCCGATCCGACGACGCACCTCGACGGGGTCGACGTCCTCGCCGTACAGGTTGTGCCCGTGGTAGTCGATGGCGCCCTTCATGTGCGAGGACGGGATCAGGTCGTTGGTGCGGTTGAACGCCCGCAGCAGCGTGGACTTGCCGCAGCCGGACGGGCCGATGAACGCCGTGATCTCGTTCTCCCCGGATGTCCATGTCGACCTCCCGGATGGCAGGGAAGTCCCCGTAGGAGACCGTCACGTCCCGGAGGGAGAACACGATGTCCTTGGCAGTCTCGGGACCGGACTCGGCGGCGGCCTTCGGCGTGCGGAGGCCCGAGGAGACGGAGATCTCGGGCGCGGCGGTCTGGGTGGCGGTTTCGGTGTGCTCGGGCATCGCTAGGAGTCCTTCGAGTACTTGTTGCGGAGGAAGATCGCGATCGAGTTCATGCCGAGGAGGAGGACCATCAGCACGATGATGCCGGCGGCCGAGACCTCGATCTGGAACTCGGGCTGGGGTCGCTTGACGAAGTCGTAGATCTGGATCGGCAGGGCGGAGTAGTTGTCGCCGAACGCCCACGGGACGTTGTCGGCCCGTCGGCTGAAGACGGCACCGGCGACGAGGATCGGCGCGGTCTCGCCGATCGCGCGGGACAGGGCCAGGATCGTGCCGGTCAGCACGCCCGACATGGCCGCGGGGAGGGTGATGGTGAACGCCACCTGGATGGGGGTGGCCCCGAGCGCCAGGCCGCCGTTGCGGAGATCCTGGGGCACGGCACGCAGTGACTCGCGGGACGCGACGATGATGACGGGGAGGACCAGCAGGCTCAGGGTGAGCGCACCGGTGAGCAGGCTGCGGCCGAACCCGGGGATCCCCCCGAAGATCTGGGCGAAGATGCCGAAGCCCAGCAGGCCGTACACGACCGAGGGGACGCCGGCCAGGTTGTTGATGTTGGCCTCGACCAGCCGGGTGAAGCGGTTCTCGGCAGCGAACTCCTCGAGGTAGAGCGCTGCGGCCACGCCGACAGGGAAGGCGATGAGGCCCACGAGCACCATCAGCGAGAGGGTGCCGGTGATGCCGGCGCGGATGCCGGTGTCCTCGGGACGGCGAGAGGTGTACTCCGTCAGCAGGTCGAGGTTCAGGCGGCCGGCGCCGTCGGCGAGGATGTCGAACAGCAGCCAGGCGAGGACCAGGACCGAGACGACGGTGGCGGCGATGAGCACCAGCTCGAACCGGCGCGCACGGGCGCGCTTCTTCGGGGACGACTTGAGGTCGAGGTCCTCGTGGTGCTTGCGGATGACGGTGGCGGGGGAGCTCATCAGTAGACCTCGCGGAATCGCCGCACGAACCGCTGGGCAGCGATGTTGAGGGAGAAGGTCATCAGGAACAGCGTGGCGCCGACCGCGAAGATCGAGCGGTACGTCACCGACCCTCGGGTCGCCTCGCCGCCGATGGCCTGCACGATGTAGGCCGTCATCGTCTGGACCTGCTTGAACGGGTTGAAGATGTCGGGGTTGACCACCTGGTCGGCGGTCCCGGCCAGGTCCGGGGCGAGGTTGCCGCCGGCAAGGGCCACGATCATCGTCTCGCCGACCGCACGTCCGATCGCCAGGATGATGGCGGCGACGATGCCGGACAGCGCGGCGGGGAACACGATCTGGGTGACGACCTGGCGCTTGGTGGCACCCAGGCCATAGGCGCCCATCCGCAGCGAGTCCGGCACGGCGCTCATGGCGTCCTCCGACAGCGACGCGATCGTGGGCACGATCATGATGCCCATCACGATGCCGGCGGAGAAGGGGTTGAAGAAGTCGACGGTGCCCTCGCCCAGGATCGCGCGCAGCGCGGGCGTCATGGCGGTCAGGGCGAAGTAGCCGAGCACGACGGTCGGCACACCGGCCAGCACCTCGAGGATCGGCTTGAGGACCTTGCGAACGCGCTGCGGCGCGTAATCGGCGAGGTAGACGGCGGAGGCCAGGCCGAGGGGGATCGCGACGAGCATCGCGATGACGGTGACCATGAGGGTGCCCTGGATCAGGGCGAAGATGCCGATGGCGAAGGACGGCGAGTCCGGGGAGACGAACGGGCGCCAGGCGGTGTCGGTGAAGAAGTCGACGATCGACACGTCCAGGAACAGCTGGAAGGCCTCGCTGAACAGGACGAAGACGATACCGATGGTCGTCAGGATCGAGATCGCTCCGGCGGCACGGAGCAGGTTGTGGATCACGGTCTCGCCGACGACCGAGCGCTTGCGCGACAGCGGGTTCGTCGGCGACGGCGGGGATGTGGTGGTCATGGAATGTGCACCCAGCGGGAGTCGCGGAATCGACACGGCCGGGTCGGCATGCTACCGACCCGGCCGGGTGTCAAAGGTGTCGGGGAGGTGAACGTATGGGGTCCGTCTCCTCAACGATTCCGCCGGTGACTAGCCCAGCTCGGCCTCGACGCCGGCGCGGGCTTCCTCGATGACGGAGTCCGGGGCGGGGACGTACCCGACCTCTTCGATGACCTCGTTGACGGTGTCGAGGTAGAAGGTGACGAAGTCGGCGACCTCGGCCTTGGCCAGGGCGTCGTTGCGGACGTAGATGAACAGCGGACGGGTCAGGCCGTAGCTGTCGTCCTGGGCGGTCTCGACGGAGGGCTCGACGCAGCCGTTGCCGGCGTCGTAGGCGATGGCCTTCACGCCGTCGGGGTTGTTGACGAAGTAGGCGAAGCCGAAGTAGCCCCAGGAGCCGGGGGTGCCCTGGACGCCCTGCGCGATGACGTTGTCGTCAGCGGAGGAGTTGTAGTCCTGACGGGGCTCCTCGATCTCCGACGGTTCCAGGATGGTCTCGTTGAAGAAGTCGTAGGTGCCGGAGTCGGCGTCGGGCGCGAAGATCTCGACGGGCTCGGCCGGGAACTCGGGGTTGACCTGGTCCCAGGTGGCGGCACCGTCGGGGCCCCACAGCGTGATGAGCTCGTCGGTGGTCAGGCAGGACAGGAACTCGGTGGCCGGGTTGGTGACCATGGTGAGGGCGTCGGTGCCGACGCGGACCTCGGTGAACTCGATCCCGTTGTCGGCACAGGCCTGGGCCTCTTCGTCCTTGATCGGGCGCGAGGCGTTGGAGATGTCGGTGGAGCCCTCGTCGCAGAAGCGCTCGAAGCCACCGCCGGTGCCGGAGACACCGATGTTGACGATGACGTCGGGGGAGACGCCGGCGTACTCCTCGGCGATCGCGTCGGTCAGCGGCGCCACGGTGGAGGAGCCGTCGACCTCGATGGAGCCGGAGAGGTCGCCAGCGGGCTCCTCGTCAGCAGGCTCTTCCTCGGCCATGTCGTCGTCGGCAGCCTCGTCGTCAGCAGCCTCGTCCTCGCTGGTCTCGGCGGTGTCGTCGGCGGCAGCGGAGTCGTCCTCGGCGGCGGTGTCGTCGGACGCGCAGGCGGTGGCAACCATGGCCAGCAGCGCGATGAGCGCCAGCAGGGTGCGCCAGTTGTATCGCATGATGGATTCTTCTCCTGAAGGTCGGGGTGGTCCCCAGAGGGGGTCCGCCAACTACAGAGGTAGTTGGCTAGGCGGAAGTCTGCGTGCGGTGTGTGTCTGTCGACCGATCGGTGCGTGGACGTTGGGTGAACACGGACCACCGGGCCGGCACTGCACGCGTGACCCAAGGAGACAGTTCGTGCGCCGCGTGAACGAATGGTGAACGAGCGGGTGACTGCGAGGTGAACTCCCCTCGGCTGACCGTCATCGACGACCAACCGGCCATCCAAGCACCCCCTCCGAGGACGTGGCGGTGGGTCGGTTCCCACCGCCACGTCGACGATGTTCGTTTACGCCGAGAGGGTGGGCGGACCGGCGTCGATCACGAGCCCGGCGCCGTCGACGTCGACACGGACGGTGTCGCCGTCGTCGAGGTGGCCGTCGAGGAGCAGCAGGGCCACCTTGTCCTCCAGCTCCTTGCGCAGGACCCGCTTGAGGGGGCGTGCACCGTAGATGGGGTCGAAGCCGCGGTCGGCGAGCCAGTCCTTCGCGCCGTCGGTGACGTCCAGGGCCAGGTCGCGCTGGGCGAACCGGTCGGCGACCCGGGCCAGCTGCACGTCGACGATGCGGCGCAGGGCATCGCGGTCCAGCCGGTGGAAGATCAGGATCTCGTCGAGGCGGTTGAGGAACTCGGGGCGGAAGTGGCTGCGCACCTCGGCCATGACCTTCTCGCCCCGCACTTCCTCCGATTCCGTGGGGTCGAGGATGTGCTGGCTGCCGAGGTTGGACGTCATGATCACGACGGTGTTGCGGAAGTCGACGGTGCGGCCCTGCCCGTCGGTGAGGCGGCCGTCGTCCAGCAGCTGCAGCAGCGCGTTGAACACGTCGGGGTGGGCCTTCTCGACCTCGTCGAGCAGCACCACGGAGTAGGGGCGGCGGCGGACCGGCTCGGTCAGCTGCCCACCCTCGTCGTGGCCGACGTACCCGGGGGGCGCGCCGAGCAGCCGCGAGACGGTGTGCTTCTCGCCGAACTCGCCCATGTCGATGCGGACCATCGCCCGTTCGTCGTTGAACAGGTAGTCGGCGAGGGTGCGGGCCAGCTCGGTCTTGCCCACGCCGGTGGGACCGAGGAAGAGGAAGGAGCCGACCGGTCGATCGGGGTCGGCCAGCCCCGCTCGGGAGCGGCGAACGGCGTCGGCGACGGCGGTGACCGCTTCGGCCTGGCCCACGACTCGTTCGGAGAGGTGGGCCTCGAGGTTGACCAGCTTGTCCCGCTCGCCCTCCAGCAGGCGGTCGGTCGGGATGCCCGTCCACTTGGCGACGACAGCGGCGATGTCGCTGGCGTCGACCTCCTCCTTCAGCAGCCCACCGTCGGCCTGCAGCTCCGCCAGCGCGGCGGCTGCCTGCTCGACCCGCTCCTCCAGGTTCGGGATCCGGCCGTACTCCAGCTCACCGGCCGTGGCGAAGTCACCCTCGCGCTTGGCCTTCTCCAGGTGTTCGCGGGCCTGCTCGATCTCGCCCTTCAGCCCGGACACCGTGTGGATGGCGTCCTTCTCGCGGTCCCACCGGGCGCGCAGCGTGCCGAGCTCGCCGTGCAGGGCTTCCAGCTCGTCGGCGATGGTCGCGAGGCGTTCGGTGGCGGTCTCGTCGCCCTCGAGCGCCGCCTTCTCGATCTCCAGCTGCTTGGCCCGCCGGTCGAGCACGTCGATCTCGGCCGGCATCGAGTCGATCTCGATGCGCAGGCGGCTGGTCGCTTCGTCGACGAGGTCGATGGCCTTGTCGGGCAGGAACCGGTCGGTCAGGTAGCGGTCGGACAGCCGGGTGGCGGCGACCAGCGCGGCGTCGGTGATCCGCACGCCGTGGTGGACCTCGTAGCGTTCCTTGAGCCCACGGAGGATGGCGACGGTGTCGTCGAGGGTGGGTTCGCCGACCTTGACCGGCTGGAACCGGCGCTCCAGGGCCTTGTCACCCTCGATGTCGGTGTACTCCTTCAGGGTGGTCGCACCGATCATGCGCAGCTGGCCACGGGCGAGCATGGGCTTGAGCATGTTGCCGGCATCCATCGACCCTTCGGCCTTGCCGGCCCCGACGATGGTGTGCAGCTCGTCGATGAAGGTGATCAGCTGGCCCTCGCTGGCCTCGATCTCGGTGAGGACGGCCTTCAGTCGCTCCTCGAACTCACCGCGGTACTTCGCACCGGCGATCATCGCGCCGAGGTCCAGCGCCACGAGGCGCTTGTCCTTCAGTCCCTCGGGGACGTCGCCAGCGACGATGCGCTGCGCCAGCCCCTCCACGATGGCGGTCTTGCCCACGCCGGGTTCGCCGATCAGCACGGGGTTGTTCTTGGTGCGGCGGGACAGGACCTGGATGACCCGACGGATCTCCTCGTCGCGGCCGATGACCGGGTCGAGCTTGCCGTCCTGCGCCAGCAGCGTCAGGTCCTGGGCGTACTTCTCCAGGGCCTCGTAGGTGCCCTCCGGGGTGGCAGAGGTGACCCGCTGGTTGCCGCGGACCTCCTTCAGCCCGGCCAGGACGCCCTCCTCGTCCAGGCCCGCGTCGCGCAGCGCCTTGCCAGTCGGGTTCTTGCCCGCCACCAGCGCCAGCAGCAGGTGCTCGGTCGACGTGTACTCGTCGTTCAGCTGGCCGGCACGTTCCTCGGCGTCGTCGAGGACGGTGATCAGGACCTGTGACAGCTTGGGCTGGCCGGTGGCGCCGCGTGCGGTCGGCGACGTGGCGATCTGGTCCTCGGCCAGGCGGCGGATCGTCGTCGGCGTGACGCCGACGCGGTCGAGGATCGGGATGACCGGACCCTCGGTCTGCTGGATCAGGGCGTGCAGCAGGTGGCCCGGTCGGACCTCGGGGTTGCCGCGCCGCTCGGCGTCCTGCACGGAGGCCGCCACCGCTTCGCGCGACTTGAGTGTGAAGCGCTCAAAGTTCATGTTGGTGAAGATAGCAGACCTGAGCCCATCGCGCTCAGGTTTCTCCGACCGGGTGTGTCATGCTCTGCGGCCATGAGCGACGACCTGATGACCACGATCCGTCCCCTCGTCGAGAAGGCCTTTCCCTTCGTGGAGCGCATGGGGCTGCGCCTCGACCACATCGAGCCGGGCCGAGTGCGGATGACCTGCCCGCTCGAACCCAACACCAACCACATCGGGACGATGTACGCCGGGGCGCTGTTCACCCTGGCCGAGATCCCCGGCGGGGCGCTGTTCCTGTCCACCTTCGACGCGGCGACCTACTACCCCATCGTCAAGGGGATGGAGATCAAGTTCGTCAAGCTGGCGTCCACCGACATCTCCGTTGAGGTCTCGATCTCGCCGGAGGAGGTCGCCCGGGTGTCGGCGGAAGCCGATGCCAACGGCAAGGCCGACTTCGAGTGGGACTGCGAGCTGACCGATGCCGAGGGCAACGTCGTCTGCGTGACGACCAACCGCTACCAGCTGCGCCGGCACGGCTCGTAGGGGTCGGCCGAGGCAGGAACTGACGGGAGGGACGTCGAACAGCCCGGGTATGCCCCGTCTTCGTCCCGTGCTGGCCGCGTCCGTCGTTGCCGCGCTCGCCCTCCTTCCGATCGCGTCCGGTGCCCAGGTGGTGGGTCCGCCGCCGTTGGACTTCCCCGCGCCCGTCGACCCGCAGTCGTGGGAGCTGCCGGAGTGGCAGACGATCGAGGACTACCGGCCCATCCCGGGGGTGGACTGGACCGACCCCGAACGCCAGGCGGTCAAGCCCATCCGTGCGGCGATGATCTTCGGTGACTTCCAGGACCGCGACTTCGTCGTGACCCAGGATGCAGGGACCGACGTCTTCGGTGTCGACCAGGACTGGGCCGACCGTGTCCCGGGCTTCGACGGTCCGCTCGCCAACCCCACCGTGGGTGGCATCGCACGCGAGGACGTCGGCGAGTTCTACACCGACCTCATCGTCAACGAGCCCAGCGAGGTCAACTACGGGCACACCGTCAACGAGTACTGGCTGGAGGACTCCTACGGCCTGATCGGTGTGGAGGCCACCCCGTTCGGCCCCTACCGCATGACCGGCAAGGAACACGAGTACGGCATGGGGGGTGGGGACGCCGGCGGTGCCGGCAACCAGTGCCCGCAGGGCGACTCGTGCGGCGAGGGCTCCCTCCCGATCGTCGGCGGGCTCTTCGGGGGCTTCGACGCCGAGCTGATCCAGGCCGCCGCCGCCGACACCGTCACGGGCATGGCCTTCAACGCCGAGGACTACGACTTCCGCTGGCTGGTCCACGCCGGCTACGACGAGTCGGGCACCTGGCAGGAGTTCGGCGAGATCATGTTCGACGGCCCAGAGGCCGTCACCGACCGCTTCGGCCCACCCGCCCCGGTCCAGCAGGAGCTGGGCATGTGCGACAGCGACTGCCCCAACGCCGCCGGCACGCGGTACGTCGACTGGACCTCGTGGGCAGCGGCCGAGGGCATCTGGTCCCACGCGATCCCGGGCGTGTCGTCCACCCAGGGCGAGAACGACGGGTCGGCGGTCTTCGCCCACGAGCTGAGCCACATCTTCGGGGTGCTCGACAACTACAACAACCCCTACAACCCGGGGCGTTCCTACACCGGACCGTGGGCGATGCTGTCCCGCGGCGCCTTCAACGGTCCCGGTGGCGCGCACACCCGCTGGCAGATCCCCGCCACCCAGGGCGCCTCGATGGGCTCCCACCACATGCTGCGCAACAAGATCCGCCTGGGCTTCACCCCGCCGCACGAGGTCCTGACCGTCACCCCGCAGGTGCTGGCCGCCACCGGACCGGTCGCCGCCGACATCTTCCCGCGCGCCTACCCGCTGGCCCCGGTCACCGACGACATCGGCCTGCACGGGATCGTCGTGGAGTTCGGCGACGATCAGGGCAGCTGCAGCTCCAACGACCTCCAGTGCGACCGGGGCGGCTACGACAACTACACCGTCGAGGTCGTGGACCGCATGGGCCACGACTCCTACACCCCCGACCACGGCGTCCTGATCGCCAAGAACAAGACCGGTGTGGACCTCGCGCCGTTCATGTGGGCGATCGACGCCCACCCCGAGGACATCAACACCGTGACCGGCGTCGGCGAACACGAGGGCCGCGAGGTCTACGACTTCGTCCGTCCCGACGGCACCCGAGCCGCGATCTCCCTGGGTGACGCCCGCCAGCTGGCTGACGCGCTGTTCCACGCCGGGACCGGCGAGGGCGTGGTGAACACCTGGACCGACGAGGCCAACGGGCTGCAGTTCTACGTCCTGACCACCGAGCACGACGCCGAGGACCCCCTGTCGATCGGGAGCTACCGCGTGGCCGTGCGGTCCCTCGACGGCCACGGCCCCATCGACCCCGCGACCACGGTGGCCGGCAGCACGGACACGACGGTGCCGCTGGGCGAGGTGGCGACCATCGAGTTCGATCTGGCCAACATCGGCATCACCGACATCTCCCGCCTCTCCGTCGACACCGCCCTGGAGCACCGTCTGCCGTACGAGTACGTCGAGGTCGCCGCGCTGGGCGGCACCACCGTGCAGGTCCACGTCGGGCTGGCGGAGGGCAGCACGGGGGCCCACGGGGTCACGTTGACCGCCACCTCCGAGCTGACCGGCGAGGCCGTCAGCGCCACCGCGACGGTGGTCGTCACCGACGCCGGGGCGACCGGGCAAGCGCTTCCGGGCCTCGCGCTGGTCCTCCCGGCCCTGCCCGCCGGGTGGTTGGCCGTCCGCCGCCGCCCCTGATGGGGGTCAGCCGGTGGGGGTGATGGACGGGCCGCCGGGGCCGGCCGCGGCGAAGGCGGCCGGGGGGACCGCGGTCGGGAACGACGCCTCCAGCAGGTACGGCCCGTAGGTCTCGCCGTAGACGGCGGCCACGATCTGGTAGTCCCCGTCGGCGGGCACCACGAACTCGAGGCGGGCGTTGGGGAAGCCGCCGCCGTCGTCGTCGGTGGCCAGCAGGTTGCCCTGGCTGTCGAAGATGGCCAGCAGCGGGTCGGTGGCCTCGAAGCCGGGGACGCGCATCTCGACCACCAGCGGGTCACCCGCCGAGCCGGAGTAGACGTAGCTGTAGGTCTGCAGCTCGGGGGACAGCACCTGGCTGTCGCCGAAGACGGGCGCCGGGTCGGCCACGAGCAGGAAGTTGCCGGTGGTGCCGCCGAAGCCGGTGACCTCGATGCAATACAGCCCCTCCTCGGGCAGGACCGCGTCGATGCGGCTGTTGAGCAGGCTGTCGCCGTCGTCGTTGGAGAGCAACAACGTGCCGTCGGGGGCGTAGAGGTGCATCACCGGGTCGAGGCCGAGCTCGAAGTCGCCGTACTGGTTGTCGGCACGGAAGCGCAGCGCCTCGTCGGCGAACCCGAAGAAGGTGCTGTACGCCGAGGGGGCGCCCGGGGTGGTCAGGCCGGGGGTGATCGTGGAGAACGGCAGCTCGGGGGCGTCCACGCAGCCGGCCGCGCCGCCACCGCCGGCCATCGCGCCGCTGCGGTCGATCAGCACGGTGTAGACGGCCGTCGTGAACGCCGACGTCGGCGCGGTGAAGGATGCGGTCGTCGAGGGGACCAGCGGTCGGCCGGGCTCCACCACGAGGATCTGGCGGCCGGAGGGGTCGGCGGCGACGTTGCAGGTCGCGCCCGGGGCCTGGAACGACAGGTCGGGTTCGATCAGCACGCCGTCGCACGTGATCTGCAGGTTCTCGGGGTTGAAGACCTGACCGGTCACGCCCTCCGGCGGGCTGGGCGGTGTCCCGATCTCGGTGGTGTCGACCCGCAGGATCCACACCACGCTCACGTCGGCGACGGAGCCGATGTCGTCGAAGTCGAAGGTGGCGGTCGTGCCGCGGCCCAACGCCAACGGGTTGCGCAGCCCGGCGTCGCTCCACGAGTAGACGCCCCACAGCACGCTGCTGTCCAGGCCGCTGGGCACCTGCGCCTCGGCGGTGCACGTGTCGCCGGGCAACGCCTCCAGCGGGAACGACGTCAGCCCGAAGGTCTCGACGAAGAAGTCCTCGTGCAGGTAGCTGGCCTCGTAGGTGGCGTCCTCGTGTGCCTCGTCCCCGGCGGGTCCCGAACAGCTGATCCGGTCCGCCACGTACAGCGGGGTCGAGGGGATCTCGGCGCCGAAGCTGAAGATCGAGGAGGACACCGTGACCCCGTCGCCGCGCCCCAGGTCGGGGTCGAGGGCGTAGGAGTATCCCTGCTGGACCCGGGCGTCCTCCTGCCCCCAGGTCACGTCGAGGCTGCAGGTGCTGAACGGCGGGAAGGCCTCGGCCAGCACGAACGAGGTCCGTCCGCTGCCGTCGGTGACCAGGTCCTGCTGCCCGTCCAGGCACGATCCCTTGACGGTCACGGGCGTGTTGGCGCCCTCCTCGACCGGGGTCAGGGTGACCTGCACGGACTGGCCTGGCTGGACCAGGGAGTTGATCGGTGGGTTGACGTCCAGCAGCGGGAAGGCGACCAGGCCGAGCTCCTCGCGACCGCCGTCGCAGGCCAGCGGATGGACCACGCAGGTAACCGCCACAGGGTCGCCGGCCTGCGCGAACGCCGCGCCGGTCGACAGGAACGATTCGGTCTCGGGCGGCAGCATGATGCCGTCGGCCAGCACGATGGGCGCGTCGAGCACGGCGGCGTGTCCGGCGGCGGCGAACCCGCCGGCGAACCCGTTGGGGCTGGTGCCGTCGACCAGCACGACACGGTCGGTGTCGCCGGCGTCGTCGACGCCCAGCTCCTTGGCGATCTCGATGGCCGTGCCTGCGCGGGAGTCTCCGGCGATGCGCTCGGTCGAGCCGACCATGCTGCGGACCTCGTCCTCGACGGCCGCCGAGACCGCGGCGGTGCCGCCGATGATCAGGACCCGTTCGATGGAGGAGTCGCTCATGTACTCGCGGGTGGCGGCGGTCAGGGCGTTGGTGTCGGTCAGCAGGATCGGCCAGCCGTTCTCCGCTGCCATGGCGCCCGAGGCAAGCGCGTCGGCGAACCCCTGGGTCGGGTTGTTCGGGTCGCTGGCACCGGCCCTGGCGAGGATCGCGGTCGTGGCCTCCGGGGCCTCGGCCCGGGCGATCTCGATGGCCGTCTCGAAGCGGCTGCCGCCCTGGCGTCGGGCGGTCTGCAGCCCGGCCTGCTGGAACTGCGCCTCCACGTCGTCGGAGACCGCAGCGTTGCCGCCCAGGATCACGGCCTCCTGTGCCCCCAGTCGACGGATCTCGTCGAGCACCCGCGTCGGGACCTCCCCGTCGGAGGGCACCATCAACAACGGTGAGTCGTCCTGCAGCACCCCGGACGCCAACGCGTCGGCGAACTGGTCGTCACGGCTGATCGCCACCCGCCGCACGTCGGTGCGCGGGGTGGCCTCGCTGAGGCGCACCACCAGCTCGACGTTGGACGGGCTGTCGTCGTCCTTGATGACCTGCAGCAGGTCGGCCGGCGCCTCCGGCTGGGCGGTCGCCGGTGCGACGGCCAGCAGGGCCGCGACCAGCGCCCCCAGCAGGACCGTGGTGGTCCCTCGAACACCCACGCGAGTACGGACGGTCATCTCCACGCCTTCGTTCGTGGCCCCCTCAACGGGCCCCCGTGGGCAGTATAGGAACGTCGGGGTCGCCGAGGGAAGGTGTCGGCGTTTCGTCACCGACGGGATCGGCTGGACAGCGACATGGGCAGTACGCGAGGCTCTGAGACAACGAAAGTCTTTCTGTCTCAGCTTGTCACTCGAACCTCCCGGAGCGCCACGTGGACTTCACCCTGTCGGACGAACAGCAGCAGCTGCACGAGTCGTTGGTCGCGTTCGCGCGCGACGTGGTCGAACCCGAGGCGGGCGCCCGGGACAGGGAGGGGCGGTTCGACCGTGCGGTCTGGGATGCCTGCGGCGAGGTCGGGCTGACCGGCATCTGCATCTCCGAGGAGTACGGCGGTGGCGGCGCGGGCGCCCTCGACACGGGCCTGGCGCTCGAGGCGCTGGCCTACGGTGGACACGACGCGGGCCTCGGCCTGTCGATGGGGGCCCACCTGGTGATCGGCTCCAAGCCGATCGACCTGCACGGGACGCCCGAGCAGAAGGCCAAGTACCTGCCCAAGCTGGCGTCCGGTGAGTGGATCGGGGCGTTCGGCATCACCGAACCGGACGCCGGGTCCGACACCGCTTCGCTGACCTCCAGGGGCGTCCGGGACGGCGACCACTGGATCCTCAACGGCACCAAGACCTTCATCACCAACGGGCCGGTCTGTGACGTCTTCACCGTCGTGGTCCGTACCGATCCCGACGCCTCCGCCGGTGCCGGCATGACCGCCTTCGTGCTCGACGCCGACACCCCCGGCCTGAGCGTCGGCAACCACCTGGACAAGATGGGCAACCGGTCCTCGCCCACCAGCGAGATGATCATGGAGGACGTCCGGGTTCCCGACAGCGCCCGCCTCGGCGCCGAGGGATCGGCCCTGTGGGCCGTCGGCTTCGAGTGCTTCGACTGGGAACGCACGGTGATGCTCGGCTCGGCCATCGGCGGCATGCAGCGTGGCCTCGACGACGCCATCGCCTACGCCAAGCAGCGGGAGGCGTTCGGCAAGCCCATCGCGCACTTCCAGGCGATCGGGCACAAGTTCGCCGACATGAAGATGAACCTCGAGGCCAGCCGCCTGATGCTGCGGCAGGGCGCATGGCTCAAGGACCAGGGCCTGGAGCACATGATGGAGGCGTCGATGGCCAAGGCGTTCATCGCCAAGTGCGCCCTGGAGAACGCCGACAACGCCATCCAGGTCCACGGTGGCTGGGGCTACATCAAGGACTTCCCGGTCGAGCGGGCCTGGCGCGACGCCAAGCTGTCCTCCATCGGTGGCGGCACCACGGAGATCCAGAAGATGGTCATCTCCCGCATGCTGCTCTCCTGAGGCGAGCCGACTACGTGGGCGACGCCGGGCTCAGCGGTGCGGGTTGTCCCCGCGCCGCCCCCGGGTGCGTTGCTGCTGCGGCTGTGTGCCCCGTGCCCGCTGCTCGGCGTGGGACCGGCGGGCCTCCTTGTAGCGGCGACGGCTCGGTGAGGGGATCGCCCGGATCCAGAGGACCAGGCCCAGCGCGATCCAGGCCATCGACGCCACCGTCACCGCGGTCCCGGGGGAGGGTGTCAGCAGCAACGCGGCGAGCACCGCCAGGTAGGCGACACCGCCGCCGACCCGAACCAGTCGACGTCGTGTGGTCTCGTCCACGAAGGAGGCTCCTCTCGGTCCGGTCGATGTGGTGCAGCCATCGTAGGCACCGGTCGACACCCGGCTCCATCAGCACCTTTTGTCACGTTGGCGTTGCCGTCGCCGCGTCGTTACCCTCTGGGTGCCGCCCATGACTCTCCTCGTCCTCGGTCTCAGCCACCGAACGGCCCCCATCGACGTCCTCGAGCGTCTCGCCGTTCCCGCTGACCTGACCGCCAAAGCCCTCCTGTCGCTGACGCAACGCGAACACGTACAGGAGGCCGTTGTGCTGTCCACGTGCAACCGGGTCGAGGTGTACGCCAACGTCACCCGGTACCACGGCGGCATGGCGGACGTCCGTGATCACCTCGCCGAGTGGGGCGGCCTGGACCCGACGACGTTCGCCCACCTGACCTACGACCGCTTCGACCGCGAGGCCGCCGAGCACCTGTTCGCCGTCGCCAGCGGCCTGGAGTCCATGGTCGTCGGCGAACGACAGATCCACGCGCAGGTTCGCCAGGCCTTCGCCGACGCGCTGGAGGAGGGTGCGGCGGGGCCGGTCCTCAACCGCGTGTTCCGCCAGGCCGTCCGCGTGGGCCGTCGCACCCGGTCGGAGACCGGCATCGCCGACGGGGCCGCCTCGATCGTCGACCTCGCCCTCGCCACCGCCGAGCAGTACCTGACCTCCGAGGCCCCCAACGTCCTGGTCGTCGGCGCCGGCAAGATCGGCGGCATGGCCGGCACCCGCATCGCCGAGGACGCCGCCCACGTCGCCGTCGCCAACCGCACGGTGGAGAAGGCCGACGGCCTGGTCGAACGGATCGGCGGATCCGCCCACGGGCTGGACGAGCTGCCGGCCCTGCTGGCTGCCGCCGACCTCGCGATCACCTCCACCGACGCCTCCCAGCCGGTCATCACCGTGCACGACGTCCGCCGCGCCATGCAGCAGCGGCCCGACCGGCCGCTGGTGCTGGTCGACCTGGCCGTCCCCCGCGACATCGACACCGACGTCCATGCGATCCCCGGCGTCAGCGTCGTCGACATCGAGTCCATGCGCTCCGTCGTCGCCCAGGGCCCGACCGGCGACGCCGTCCGCGACGCGCGCGCCATCGTTGCCCAGGAGGCCGACGACTTCCTGGCCTGGTCCCGGGGTGTCCAGGCCGGCCCGACCATCTCCGCGCTGCGCCAGCGTGCCGAGGTGGTCCGCCTGGCCGAGCTCGACCGCCTCAAGGCGAAGCTCTCCGGGCTGGACGACGCCCAGCGGGACGCCGTCGACGCCCTCACCAAGGGCATCCTCAACACGCTGCTGCACGAGCCGACCGTCCGGCTGAAGGGCCTGGTCGACAGCCCCGACGGCGAACGCTTCGTGCGCGCCCTCAGCCACCTGTTCGACCTCGCCCCCGACGGTGATGTCGACCGGGCGGATCGCAACGGCTGACCCGACATGCTCCGAATCGCCACACGGCGGTCGGCCCTGGCCGTTGCCCAGGCCACCCAGACCGCCCAGCTGATCACCCAGCGCACCGGCCAGCAGGTCGAGCTCGTGCCGATGTCGTCCACCGGCGACGACAACCCCGACGCGCGCATCGACACCCTGGTCGCCGGCGGTGACGTCAAGGGCCTGTTCGTCGACTCGATCCGGCAGGCGGTGCTGGACAAGGACTGCCACCTGGCCGTGCACTCCTACAAGGACGTGCCGACCGAGCCCCACCCCGAGCTGACCGTGGCCGCCGTGCCCGGCCGCGAGGACCCCCGCGACCTGCTCGTCTCGCCGAAGGGCTGGACGTTCGGCAACCTTCCCGCCACCGCGATCGTGGGCACCTCGTCGGCACGACGGAAGATGCAGCTCCTGCGGGCCAAGCCCGGGCTGCAGGTCCTGCCGATCCGCGGGAACCTCGACACCCGGCTGCGCAAGCTCGTCGACGGCGAGTTCGAGGCCATCGTCGTGGCCCTGGCCGGCCTGAAGCGTCTCTACACCTCCCCCGAACGCGGCGGGATCGGCGCGCTGCAGCTGCCGCTGGCCGCCGTCCCCCTGGAACCCGGCGAGATGGTGCCCGCCCCCGCGCAGGGCGCCATCGCCATCGAGTGCCGCGCCGACGATGCCCGCACCGTCTCGCTGCTCGAGGCCGTCGATCACCTCCCCAGCCACCGTGCGGTCAGCGCCGAGCGGGCCTACCTGAACGCCCTCGGCGCCGGCTGCACCACCCCGGCCGGTGCGCTGTGCTCGTTGACGGGCATGGGCGGCCTGGAGGTCATCGGGATGCTCGGCGACGAACGCAACCGCCGCGTGCTGCGTCGGTCCACGTCCGGCGGCTTCGACCAGGCCGAGGAGATCGGCCGGCGGTTGGCCGGCGAGATGCTGGAGATGATGCCCGCGTGACCGCCGAACCCTCCCCCGCCACCGCCGTCCCGACCGCTGCCGAGGCGGCGTTCGCGTCGTTGGGCGGCGAACCGGCCGCGCCCGGCACCGTGCACCTCGTCGGCGGCGGCCCCGGTGCGCTCGGCCTCGTGACCACCCGGGCAGCCCGGCTGCTGTCCACCGCGACGTTCGTGGCCTACGACCGGTTGTCGCCCCCCGAGGCGCTCGCGGTCTGCCGCGAGGACGTCGAGCTGGTCTACGTCGGCAAGCTGCCCGACCGCCACGCGCTGCAGCAGGAGGAGATCAACGCCCTCCTCGTGGAGAAGGCGCAGGCCGGCGAGGCCGTCGTCCGCTTCAAGGGCGGCGACCCGTTCGTCTTCGGCCGGGGGTCGGAGGAGGCGCAGTCCTGCGTCGCCGCCGGGGTGCCGTTCGAGGTCGTGCCCGGCGTGACGTCCTCGATCGCGGGCCCCGCCTTCGCGGGTGTGCCCGTCACCCACCGTGGCCTGTCGCCGGCGTTCGCCGTGATCACCGGCCACGAGGACCCGACCAAGGACGACACCCAGGTCGACTACGCCGCCCTGGCCCGCTTCCCGGGGACCCTGGTGTTCCTCATGGGGGTCGGGCGCATCCGGCGGATCGCCGACGCGCTGATCGCCGAGGGCAAGTCCGCCGACACACCGGTGTCGTCGGTTCGTTGGGCGACCACCCCCAAGCAGGAACAGGTCGAGGGGACGCTCGGCACCATCGCCGACGTCATCGAGTCGACCGGCTTCTCCTCTCCCGCGGTCACCGTCATCGGCGAGGTCGCCGCGCTGGCCGACGAGCTCGGCTGGTTCGCCGACCGTCCGCTGCACGGCAGGTCCGTCGTCGTGCCCCGCACCCGCCAGCAGGCCAGCGAGCTGTCCCGGCGGTTGCGTGCCCTCGGCGCCGACCCGGTCGAGGCCCCGACCATCGCCATCCAGCCCTCGCGTGACCCCGACGGGCTGCTGACGGCGGTGGAACGCATGCGCGACGGCGTCTACTCGTGGGTCGGCTTCACGTCCCGCAACGGCGTCGACGCGGTCATGGACGCCATCCGCGAGGCCGCTGGCGACGTCCGCTGGTTCGCCGACGTGCAGATCGCCGCCGTCGGATCGGGCACCGCAGAGGGCCTGGAGGCCTTCGGACTGCGCGCCGACCTGCTGCCCGACTCCTTCACCACCCGTGGGCTCGGGATGGCGCTGGCCGAGGCCGCCGACGACCCCGAACGCCCCGTCCTGCTGCCCCGCGCCGACATCGCCAGCGAGAAGCTGTCGGAGATGCTGACCGCCGCGGGAGTGGAGTTCCACGAGGTCGAGGCGTACCGCACCGTCCCGGCCGACGGCCTGGACCCCGAGGTCGCCGACCGCCTCCGTTCGGGTGACGTCGACGCCGTGGCGCTGGGCTCCTCCTCCACCGTGCGCAACCTCGTGTCGTTGCTGGAGGGCCGCCCCCACCCCGACGTCGCCATCGTCTCCATCGGCCCGGTCACCACGGCCACCTGCGAGGAGCTCGGCCTGACCGTCGCCGCCGAGGCCGACCCCCACGACCTGGACGGCCTCACCGACGCCGTCGTGCGCGCCCTCACCACCCCCTGACCCCCGCGTGTCGTCTGGCACGCACGGGGGTCGACTGGTCCGACACGCACTCGATGTGTGTTGCCTGAGTCGCAGGGGGGTCGACGTGTTCGATACGCACCCGGGTGGCGGGGCGGTCGACTGGTTCGACACGCACCCGGGTGGCGGGGCGGCGGCTCGGCTGGTTGGATCGCCTCGGACCGCAGGAACCGACGAGGAGCAGGACGATGGCAGGCGAGTGGCGCCCGGACCCCGAGGGCAACTACGAGTACCGCTGGTGGGACGGCGAGGGCTGGACCGACCAGGTCGCCCACCAGGGACAGGTCGGGGTGGTTCCCATGGGCGGGGGCACCCCGGCCACGACGCCCGACCAGCCAGCCCAGCCCCAGCCCGATCAGGCGCAGGCACAGCCGGTGCAGGCCCAGCCAGTGCAGGCACAGGGGCAGCCCGGGGGAGGAGGGGGCTTCGCCGGGATCACGGGCGAGCTCATCGACGGCCGCTTCGCCGAACGTGACGGCCAGCCCGTGGCCAACCAGAACGGCAAGATGCTCCGCGTCCGGGTGGGCGAGCCGTTCATGGCCCGGCAGGGCTCGATGGTGGCCTACCAGGGCAACGTCGACTTCTCCTTCGAGGGCGGCGGCGCGTCGCGCTTCATCAAGAAGGCGCTGACGGGCGAGGGCCTCTCCCTCATGCGGGTGTCCGGGCAGGGCGACGTGTTCCTGGCCGACACCGCCACCCACGTGCACCTGCTGCACCTCAACAACTCCGGCCTGTCGATCAACGGCAAGAACGTCCTGGCGTTCTCCACCTCGCTGGACTGGAACATCGAGCGGGTGAAGGGTGGCTCCATCGCCACGGGCGGCTTGTTCAACACGACGCTCCGCGGCTCGGGCTGGGTGGCGATCACCACCGACGGCGAACCGGTCGTGCTGAACACCGCCGAGGCTCCGACCTTCACCGACACCCAAGCGGTCGTGGCGTGGTCGGCGCACCTGCAGACCCAGCTGAAGTCCAGCTTCAAGGCCGGTGCGCTGATCGGACGCGGATCCGGCGAGGCGTTCCAGGTGGCCTTCAGCGGCCAGGGCTTCGTGATCGTGCAGCCTTCGGAGGGCATCCCGATCCCGACGGCCGGCTGACCCCCGCGCTGACCCGCCTGGGCTAGGCGGTGCCGGGCGTGGGCGGGTTGCCCATCGCCCGGTCCTCCGTGGCGCGCACCTCGGCCCGGGCCTCGCGCAGCGCCACGAGGTGATCGCGGGCGTCGGTCAACGTCACCCCGGTCGTGGTGGTCTCCGCCAGCGCCTCGGCCTGCTCCTTGACGGCCTCGTCGGCCAGCGCGACCAGCAGGTCGGCCAGGTCGGCGGTCTGCTGGCGCAGGAGGGGAGAGGGCGATCCGCCGATCCGCGTCGCACGGCGTTCGGCGGCGAGCAGCCGGTGCAGCCGGGCGATCTCGCCGTCGGCCTCCATCACGGCCCGGCTGGCCACCCAGCCGTCGTGGGCGAGGTCCTGCACCAGCCCACGGGCGGCCAGCAGTCGCCGGAACTCCGCCCGGACGTCCTTGGGCAGCTCCGACAGGTCGTCGTCCAGCATGTCGGGGGTCAGCACCCCCTCGGCCGCGGCCTTCTCGCGAGCCACCTCGGGGTCCCGACGTTCCAGCAGCTGCGCGACGGCACCCACGCCACCTGCACCCACCCCGCCGGCCACCAGCAGCGCACCGAGGATCGTCCGCAGCGCACCGGGATCCCCGATCGCCAGCAGCAGCCCGCCGAACCCGAGCAGCATCACGGCCAGCACGACCGCCACCGCACGAACCCCTCGCCGGATTCCCCTGCGGGCCGGCGCGGTCGAGCGCACCACCCGCTTGGCCCCACGACGTGCGGCCCGTCCTGCCTCGTCGAGCAGGTCCTCCAGCAGGTCCTCCAGATCCACGCCACGACGGTACCCGCGGCGGGGTCGTCAGCGCGGGTCGATCAGGAGGTGCCCGTCACGTCCCGAACGTGCCCCCGTAGAAGAAGACGTACAGCGCGGCAAGGATCACGACCAGCAGGATGACCTTGATGACCGTCTTCACCGCCCCGACGACGAAGCGGATGGCGAACACCAGGACGAGCAACGCGATGGGCGAGGCCACCGGATCCAGCTCGATCCCGCTCAGCAATTCCTCCATGGCCGGCAGGATAAGGGCAGGTGGACCCTCCGGGTACGCTTCGACGCAGGATGTCTGATCCCACCCACGAGGCCGTCGAGACGTTGGTCCATGCCCTGAACCACGGTGGCCTGCCCGAGATCCTGGACGCCTTCACCGATGACGCGGTGTTCTCCTCCGATGGTGGGATCGCCAGCGGCCGCCACGAGCTCGCCGCCCTGTTCGACGGCACGCTGGAGGAGCCACGGCCCCGCATGATCCTCCGACACACCGAGCGGGACGGCAACGTCCTGCACTGCCGGGCGACCCGCCGGTTCACCATCTCCGACGGCGAGCAGGCCATCGGCCACGACGTGGAGATCCGCTGCGTCTTCACCGTCGTGGAGGGCGCCGTCGCGCGCGTGGTGGTCGACCCGATCCAGTGAGGCCGATCGGCCGAGGACGTCCGGCGGCCGGGCGGTACGCTCGGACCCATGCGCTATCGCCAGCTTGCACCGGGAATCGATGTCTCCGAGGTCGGCTTCGGGAACTGGACCGTCACCACCGGATGGTGGGGGGACTACACCCGTGAGGAGTCGCTTCGCCTGCACCGCGAGGCCTTCGACCACGGCATCACGTTCTTCGACACCTCCGACGCCTACGCCGAGGGCTACGCCGAGGAGGTGCTGGGCGAGGCGATCGCGCCGATCCGTGACGAGGTCGTCATCGCGACCAAGTTCGGCTACGACATCACCTCCGACCACGAGCGGGTCGGGCAGCAGGAGCGGGCCCACCGCACCGACGTGGCCTACATCTCCCAGCGGCTGGACGACTCGCTGAAGCGGCTGGGGGTCGAGACGATCGACTTCTACCAGCTGCACAACCCGCGGATGGCCCACATCGACGCCGACGACCTGTGGGCGTTCCTCGAGGACGCCAAGGAGGCCGGCAAGATCCGGGCCTACGGCGTGGCGCTGGGCCCGAAGATCGGGTGGCTGGAGGAGGGCGTGCATGCCATGCGCACCCGTGACGTCCACGGCATGCAGATGATCTTCAACATGCTGGAGCAGTCGCCGGGAAAGGAGCTGCTGGAGGTCGCGGAGGAGACCGGCCGGACGATGATCGTGCGGGTCCCCCACTCCTCGGGGATGCTCGAGGGCAACCTCACCGCCGACCACGTGTTCCCCAAGAACGACCACCGGCGCCACCGTCCCCGTTCGTGGCTGATCGAGGGTGTCCAGAAGGTCGCCACGCTCGACTTCCTGACCGAGGACGGGGCGGGCACGGGCATGACGCTGGGCCAGGCGGCGCTGAAGTGGGTGCTGTCCCACGACCGCTGCGTGACCACGCTCCCCAACATCTACGGCAGCGACCAGATCGCGGAGTTCGCGGCTGCCCCCGACAAGCGGGACCTGACGCCGGAGGAGCTCGACCGCGTCCAGGCGCTGTACGACGACAACTTCGGCGTGGTCCCCGAGGGCCTGCCCGACACCGACAAGGTCAACGGCGGCGTCGGCAGCTGATCGACAGGAGGAGGGGCACGACGAGATGGACGAACGGCCCGAGTCGGGCGAGGCCGTCCAGCACGCCCCGCCCCCTCCCGTCGCCGACGCGACGCGCACGACAGCCCCGGACGTCGGCAGCGAGCTGCCGGTCGTGCCGGCCTCTCGGCCCGCGTCGTCGGGCGACCCCGTCCGGCTCGACCGTGCCCACGCCGAACGGGTCATCGCCCGGGCGCTGGAGCTGCAGGACGCCCATCGGGGGCGGCCCGACGGCCTGACGCTGGCAGAGGTCGCCGACGTGGCTGGCCAGCTCGGCGTCGCCCCGGACCTCGTGCGCCGAGCAGCCCTCGACGTCCGGCTCGCCGGAGCCGTCGAGCACGAGCCCAGCATGGCCGAACGCCTGCTCGGCCCGGCCCGCATCGTCGGGGCGACGTCGGTCCCGGTCGACATCGAGGCCGCCCGGCAGGCGGTCGACCGCTGGATGACCACCGACGAGGGCATGCGGATGCGCGGTGCCAGCGCCGACCGGCAGCGCTGGGGCAAGGACGCCCGGTTCGTCACCGAGATCAAGCGCGGCCTGGGCAGCCCCCGGGCGAGCGGTGTCCTCCGCGGGCTCGACGAGGTCGACGTCACCGTCGAGGCGATCGAGGACGAGACGGTCGTCACCCTCGAGGCCGACACCCGGAAGATCCAGAAGACCGGCGTGGGGATCGCTGCCGGCTCGACGTTGGCCGGGGCGGCGTTCGGATTTGCGGCGGCGACCATCATCCCCGACGCAGCCGGCGGCTTCAGCGACCTCGGACAGTTCGGCCTGACGTTCGGCGCCTGGACGGTCGGCGGGGCGGCGACTGCCGTCACCGTCTGTCGCTCGTGGAGCAGCAAGGTCCGCCGCGGCGTCGCCGACGCGCTCGACGGCATCAACATGACCACCACCT
This sequence comes from Euzebya pacifica, assembly GCF_003344865.1. Lineage (GTDB taxonomy): Bacteria > Actinomycetota > Nitriliruptoria > Euzebyales > Euzebyaceae > Euzebya > Euzebya pacifica. The sequence continues at coordinate 5,268,780 of NZ_CP031165.1, read as the reverse complement.
GGGACGGCCCGGACGTCGTGGAGGAACGGCCGGGCTGGCGCAGCACGATCGTTCGCTGGCTGGACGGCAACCGCTGAGCCTGCTGGCGTCGTCGGTCGACGGGCTCGACGCTACCCTGCGGCCCGTGACCACCACACCTGCTTCCGTGCCCGTGTCCGAGTCGCTGTTCGCCCGTGCCGAGGCCGTCATCCCCGGCGGCGTCAACTCGCCCGTCCGCGCCTTCCGTGGTGTCGGGGGGACGCCGCGGTTCATGGCGAAGGGGGAGGGCCCGCGGGTCACCGACGAGGACGGCCGGACCTACATCGACTACGTCATGTCGTGGGGGCCGCTGATCCTCGGCCACAGCCACCCCGACGTGGTCGCCGCCGCCATCGACGCCACCCGGACGGGGTCCTCCTACGGGGCGCCGACCCGCGGTGAGGTGGAGCTCGCCGAGGAGATCGTGGCGCGCATCCCCGGCGTCGACCAGGTCCGCTGCGTCTCCTCGGGCACCGAGGCGACGATGAGCGCCATCCGCGTCGGCCGCGGGTTCACCGGCCGGGACAAGATCATCAAGTTCGCCGGCCACTACCACGGCCACGGCGACGCCCTCCTGGTCGAGGCCGGCAGCGGCGTGGCCACCCTCGGCCTGCCCAACTCACCCGGCGTGACCGCGGGAGCCACCGGCGACACCATCGTCGTCCCGTGGAACGACCGCGACGCCGTCACCGCCGCCTTCGAGGCCCATGGCGACGACATCGCCCTGATCATCTGCGAACCGGTCGCCGCCAACATGGGCGTCGTACCCGCCGCGGACGGCTACCACCGGTTCCTCCGCGACATCACCCGCGACCACGGGGCGCTGCTGCTCGTCGACGAGGTCATGACCGGCTTCCGCCTGGCCCGCGGCGGCGCCACCGAGCTGCTGGGCCTCGAACCCGACCTGATCGCCTTCGGCAAGGTCGTGGGGGGTGGGTTCCCCCTCGCCGCGTTCGGCGGACGGCGCGAGATCATGTCCCAGCTGGCCCCCGTCGGGCCGGTCTACCAAGCCGGCACCCTCAGCGGGAACCCGGTGGCCGTCGCCGCGGGCCTGACCCAGCTGCGACTGCTCGACGCCGACGCCTACGCGCGTCTGGACGCCCTCGCCGACCGGCTGATCGACGGCTTGGCCGAGGCGTTCTCCGACGCCGGCGTCCCCGCCTGCATCCAGCGGGTCGGCAACCTCTTCGGGCTGTTCTTCACCGACACCGCAGTCACCGACTACGAGGGCGCCAGGGCCGCCGACCACGACCGCTACGGCCGCTTCTTCCACGGCATGCTCGCCGAGGGCCACTACCTGCCGCCGTCGGGCTACGAGGCCATGTTCGTCTCCACCGCCCACACCGAGGACGACATCGACGCGACGGTCGCGGCGGCGGCACGCGTTGCGGCCACCCTTGCCGAGTAGCGGTCCCGTCCCCGGGGGCCAGCCACTGTCCCGGCGGAACGTACTGCGCCGGGCGGGCGTCCTCGCTGCGGCGGGAATGACGGTCGCCCTGCCCGCGTGCAGCGAGGATGATCCCGACGGGGTCGACGTCGAGCAGCTGGAGGATCGCGATCCCATGGACATGGAACCCCTCGCCATCACCGGCGTCCGCCAGCCGGGCAGCCCCGACGAGCCGATCACCGTCACCGTGCTCGGTCGGCGCATCCACCGCGTCGGCGAACGCCCCGAGGACGGCGTGCGCACCCTCGACATGGACGGCGGCTGGATCGTCCCCGGGTTCGTCGACAGCCACGTCCACATGCAGTTCTCCACGCCCGCCGAGGTGCTGGCCGGCGGGGTGACCACCGTTCGGGACCTCGGTGGCCCGCCGACGGCCGCACAGTCGCTGATCGGCACGACCCCGCTGAAGGTGCTGATCGCCGGACGCATCCTCACCCCGATCGGTGGGTACCCCAGCCGGTCGTGGGGCGACGACGGCACCGCACGGGAGGTCGCCAGCGTCGAGGACGCCATCCGGGCGGTCCAGGAGCAGACCGGCGCCGGTGCAACGATCATCAAGGTGGCGCTGGAGGACTCCGAGGGCCGGCCGCTGTTCGACCTCGAGACGCTGCAGGCGATCGTGGCCACCGCCCGGGAGGGCGGCCTGCGCACGACGGCCCACTGCGGATCCGCCGCCGCGCTCGAGCGTGCCATCGAGGGCGGCGTCCGTGAGCTGTGCCACCTGCCGCTGCACGACGTCACCCCGGCGGAGATGCAGGCCGCAGCCGCGGCGGCGATGGTGCTGGTCCCGACCCTGGAGATCCGGGGTGACGATCCCTCGGCCCTGGAGGCGCTCGCCGCCTTCCGGGAGGCCGGTGGCGAGGTGCTGTACGGCAGCGACCTGGGCAACGGGGGCACCGCGCCGGGGATCGAGGTCACCGAGGTCCGCGCGATGCTGGCCGCCGGCATGACCCCCGCGGAGGTGCTGCGGTCGGCCACCAGCGATGCGGCCGCGTACCTGTCGCTGGACACCGGCGCCATACGGCAGGGCCTGCTGGCCGACCTCGTCGTCCTCGGCGGCGACCCGTTCGAGGACCCCTCCCGCTACGACGACGTCCGTTTGGTCGTCGCGTCGGGCGAGGTCGTCGGCTGACCGGGGGCTCGATGTCGTCCCGCCCCCCGGCGATGTCCAGGGCCGATGTGGCCCGCGTCCTCGGCCCGGTCTTCACCGACCGCGGCCTGCGCTACGCCGCTGACGGCCGTGTGCTGGACGCCGCATGGAACCCAGCCGACACGACCCTGTTCGGGACCGTGTCGGGCAGCGGCGGGCGGCTCTACCACGCCACGGCAGTGTGGGTTGTCCGAGGCGGCCTGCAGATGTTCGTGGGTGGGGACTGCTCGTGCCCCATGCAGCGGGACTGCAAGCACGTGGCGGCCGTGGCCCTGATCGGGGCCCAGCCGACGACCGGGGACGTCGATGGAGGGGGAGAGGCGGCACCGCGTCCGGCCTGGGACCGGGCGCTGGACGCCTGGACGCTGGGCAACGACGACACCGGCACCGACGTGGTCCCGCTGGGCATCCTCGTCCAGCTCCGTGACCACGGCCGTGTGGGGGCGCGGCTGGTCGAACCCGGCGCACGCGGGTGGGTCAACGGCAACCTCGAGTGGCGGACGATCTCGACGTGGTCGGGACGCGGCTGGGGGAGCAGCCACACCTTCGAGCCCGAGCACGTGCGGGTCGCCAAGGCCATCCACGCGCTGTCGGCGGTGACCTCGCAGTTCGGCGCGTACAGCTCGGCCGCCCGGGACCTGGACCTGACCGACTTCCCCCACGCCCAGCTGTGGTCGTTGCTGTCGGCCGCGGTGGACGCCGGCATGTCGCTGGTGACGGGGCAGGCGGGCCGGGAGCGGGTCGGTCTGCTGCCGGCCGGCGTCGCGGAGATGCGCGTGGACGTCACGGGTCGGCCCGACGGAAGCCACGTCGTCGCCCCGACGGTCTGGGTCGGCGACGCTCGACGAACGCCGCTCGCCGTCCTCGGCGACCCTGCCCACGGCGTGGTCCTCGCCCCCGATCCGCGTGACGCTGCCGCCGACGATCCGCTCGACCCGCAGGTCGGGCTGGTGCTGGCCGGGCTGGTGCGTTCGGCGCCCGCCAGCCTGTGCCGGGCGGCCCTGACCGGCGGTGAGGTCGTCGTCCCGTCCGAGGACGAGGACCGGTTCGCCGCCGACGGGTACCTGCGGCTGCGACGCCTTGCCCCCGTCACCTCCAGCGACGGGTCGTTCGAGCCACCCGCCATCGGCCCCCCGACCATGCTGCTGCGGATCGTCCCCGAGCGCCCGGACCTGCTGCGGACCGAGTGGTTCGTGCGCTACGCCATCGGTGACACCACCCGCGACAGCCCGATGGACAGCGGGACCAGCCGGCAGCCGTGGCGCGATCAGGCCGCCGAGCGGGTGTTGCGGGACCGCGTCACCACCCTCGTGGGACAGCCGCTGCGGGACGGGTCCGCGCGGGGGGAGGACGCCATCGACCTGGCCACCCGCATCGTGCCGCTGCTGCAGGACACCCCCGACGCGCTGGTCGAGGTCGAGGGGGACCTCCCGGACTATCGCGACGTCGACGACGACGTCGAGGTGCACGTCGCCACACGCCTGGCGCCGGAGGAACGCGACTGGTTCGACCTGGACGTGGCGCTGTCGGTCGACGGGCGAACGGTCCCGCTCGGCACCGTGTTCACCGCGCTTGCCGACGGTCGGACGCGCCTGGTCCTGCCCGACGGTGCCCACCTGTCGCTGCGCACGCCGGAGCTCGAGCGGCTGCGGGACCTGATCGAGGAGGCCAGCGCCCTGCAGGAGCGCGACACCGGGCAGCTGCGGGTCAGTCGCTACCAGGTCGACCTGTGGGAGCAGCTGGCGACGCTCGGCGTGGTCACCGCCCAGGCCGAGGAGTGGCGCCGACAGGTCGAGGCCCTGCAGCAGGTGACCGAGGTGGCCGCAGTCGACGTGCCGGAGGGCTTCGCCGGCACGATGCGGCCCTACCAGCACGAGGGCCTCGCCTGGCTGGCGCTGCTGTGGGACCACCGGCTCGGCGGGATCCTGGCCGACGACATGGGCCTGGGCAAGACCCTCCAGGCGCTGGCGATGATGCTGCGCGCCCGGCAGGCCGACCCCGACGGCCCGCCGTTCCTGGTCCTCGCGCCGGCGTCGGTCGTCCACGGCTGGCAGCAGGAGGCCGCACGGTTCGCCCCCGACCTGTGCGTCCGGACCGTCGACGCCACCCTCGCCAAGCTGGGCACCACCGCAACGGCCGTCGCCGCCGGGGCCGACGTCGTCATCACCAGCTACACGCGTTTTCGCCTGGACGCCGAGGCCTACGCCGAGGTCGGCTGGGCCGGACTGCTGCTGGACGAGGCCCAGGCGGTGAAGAACCCTCGGTCCAAGCTGTACGGCTGCATTCGTCGGCTGCCCGTCCCCTTCGCGCTGGCCATCACCGGCACGCCGCTGGAGAACGACCTGATGGAGCTGTGGTCGCTGCTGTCGATCACCTCGCCCGGCCTGTTCCCCAACCCGTCGGTGTTCAAGGAGATGTACGTCACCCCGATCCAGCGCAACCACGACCGCGAGCGGTTGGCCCGGCTGCGTCGACGCATCCGGCCGCTGGTGCTGCGCCGGACCAAGGAGGAGGTCGCGGCCGACCTTCCGCCCAAGCAGGAGCAGGTCCTGTCGGTGGAGCTGACGCCGGCCCATCGCAAGGTCTACGACGGGTGGCTGCAGCGCGAGCGTCGCAAGGTCCTGGGACTGATGGCGGACCTCGACGAGCACCGGTTCACCGTCCTGCGCTCCCTGACGCTCCTGCGACGGGCCAGCCTGCACGCGGGACTCGTCGAGGATCGCCACGAACGGGTCGCCTCGGCCAAGATCGACGTGCTGGTGAGCCACCTCCACGAGGTCGTGGCCGGCGGGCACCGCGCCCTCGTGTTCAGCCAGTTCACGAGCTTCCTCTCCCTCGTCCGCGACCGGCTGGACCGCGAGGGCATCGACCACGTGTACCTGGATGGCGCGACGCGCAACCGCGAGGCCGTCGTCGGGTCGTTCAAGGACGGCAGCGCACCGGTCTTCGTCATCAGCCTCAAGGCGGGTGGTGTCGGCCTGAACCTGACCGAAGCCGACTACTGCTTCCTGCTGGACCCGTGGTGGAACCCGGCGACCGAGGCACAGGCGATCGACCGGACGCACCGCATCGGCCAGACACGACGGGTGATGGTCTACCGCCTGATCGCCGCCGGGACCATCGAGGAGAAGGTGCTGGACCTCAGCCAGCGCAAGGCCGCCCTGTTCGACGGGGTGATGGACGACGGCCGCCCGTTCGCCGGTCGGCTCGACGCCGACGACATCCGGGCGCTGATGGAGTGAGGCACTGCACTACCTTGGGCGGCGTGACGACGCCACCCGGTTCCGAATCGCTGCCGACCACCCCTGACCCCGCCCCCGAGCAGGCTGCGGCGGGTGCGCCGTCCGGCGGCAGGTCCCGCACGCTGCTCGTCGGCCTGGCCGCGGTGGTGGCGCTCGGCGTGGCAGCCTTCGCCCTGGCCTCCGGGGGCGGGGAGTCCGACGGCGGCCCGACGGTTGCCTGCGGCGGTGCCCCGGCCGAGGCCGACCCGGCGCTGGTCGACGGCGACAGCCTGACGCCCCGGTCCGAACCCGACGCACTGCCGCCGGCCCAGCTGTGCGCGTTCTCCGACGACACCCCGGTCGACGTCGAGGGGTGGCTCGGCGCAGAGCCCCTCGTCATCAACTTCTGGGCCACCTGGTGTGCCCCGTGCGTCGCGGAGATGCCCGACTTCCAGGAGGTCCACGAGGCCGCCGACGGTCGGTTCCGCCTGATCGGCATCAACACCCAGGACTCCCCGGCGCTCGCCCCGCCGTTCGTGGCGGACCTCGGCATCACCTACGACCTCGTGCGCGACCCACGCGGGGAGTACTTCAACGCCACCAACGGGTTCGGGATGCCGACGACCCTCTTCGTCGCTCCCGACGGCGACATCCGCTACCGCCACACGGGACCGCTGTCGATCGAGGCGATGGCCGAGCTGCTGGCCGAACACCTCGACGTGGAGCTGCAGATCTAGCCGAACGGGGTGCCGAACGGCAACCGTCGGGGTGCCGAACGGCAACCAATGGCACCTCGGAGCGCTCCACGGTTCGCAGCCCGAGGGCCCGTCCGGGTAGGATCAGCACTCCATCCGAGGCATGTCGTGCCGGGATGGAGACCAGAGCGCCCGAGGCCGGCATCGAGACCCGGTGTTCCCGCCATCCGGCAGTTGAAAGGTTGACCGAAGTGGACGAAGTGAGTGATCAGGCGTGATCCAGGAGTTCTTCACCACGATCCCCGACGTGATGCGGGAGCTGTGGCAGTTCGGTGACACGTGGCAGGGCCTGTTCGTCACCCTCGGCAGCATCGCCCTGACTGCGGCGTTCACCGTCGGCGCCATGCGCACGCGCGACAAGTACGGCTGGGTGTCGGCGACCCTCGGCTGCTGCGCGGCGTTCATCGCGGCCCTGTGGGCCTTCGGCATCCTCCCGTCCGCATGGATCTACTTCCTGGACGGCTCCAAGGACACCCTCACCGACCAGATCGTGCCCAGCCAGATCGCCTTCGGCGACTTCGTGGTGATGAGCAACTTCTACCAGGTGTTCCGCGACTCGATCGTGATGGTCGAGACCTTCGTGGCCATGGGCCTCTTCGGCGCCATCGCCCTGGCCGTCCAGAAGCGCTATCCCCGCGGCCTCGCCGACGGTGAAGAAGCCCGCGAACAGTCAGGGGGCTACAAGTAATGGGTCTCACCGATCAGGGGTTGCACCCCGAGATCTACGACGACTACCGGATCGAGACCGTCGACCCGTCGTGGCTGCAGGAGCGGGTCAAGCCCAAGCGCCACATCGGCCTGACGCCCGAGCTCTGCATCCTGTGCCGTGCCTGTGAGGACGTGTGTCCCTGGGAGTGCATCTGGATGCTGGCGCCCGACGTCATCACCGACGCCGAGAACCCCGAGGTCATGACGCTCGCCCAGTCCTCGTCGGCGACGTTCATCATCGACGACAACGAATGCACCCGCTGCGCCATCTGCGTGGAGCGGTGCCCCTCCGACGCGCTCTGGCTCGGGCGCGTGGAGTCCTAGGCCACCCCACCCCGTGCACAGCCCGAAGTAACGCAAAGGTTCACCCCTCGTGTCACGTCTCTCCATCCCCAAGCCGCCGAAGCCGGACGAGCTGAAGAAGCAGGTTCAGGACAACGTCGTCTGGAAGTCGATCTTCCGGCCGGGCTCCATCTACCGCAAGGGCTACCGCGACACGTCGCGCGACCGCGCCCTCGCCGCGATGAACAACATCCTGTACCACCTGCACCCCGTGAAGGTGAAGCGGCATGGTCTGAAGCTGACCTACACGTACTGCCTCGGCGGTACCAGCTTCTTCCTGTTCATCCTGCTGACCATCACCGGCATCTTCCTGATGTTCTTCTACCGGCCCGCCGCGGGTCCCGGTCAGGAGCTCGCCTACGCCGACATGCAGCGGATCATCTCCCAGGTCCAGTTCGGCGACCTGGTACGCAACATCCACCGGTGGTCGGCCCACCTGATGGTGCTGACGGTGTTCCTGCACATGGCGCGGGTCTTCTACCACGGCGCCTACAAGCCCCCGCGCGAGTTCAACTGGGTCGTCGGCGTCATCCTGCTGCTCCTCACGCTGCTGCTGGCCTTCACCGGCTACCTGCTGCCGTGGGACCAGCTGGCGATCTGGGCCGTGTCCGTGGGCTCGCAGATGGCTGGATTCACCCCGGTCTTCGGCCAGCAGGTCCAGTTCGTCCTGCTGGGCGGGGTCGAGGTCGGCCCCGAGACGCTGCTGCGCTTCTACGTGCTGCACGTCCTTGCCCTCCCGTTCGTCACCACGCTGTTCCTGGCGGTCCACTTCTGGCGGATCCGCAAGGACGGCGGCATCTCCGGTCCGCTGTAGGAGGCACTGATGTCTGAATCAGTCGAGATCGACCAGGCCGTTTACGACAAGCTGATCGCCGAGGGCAAGAGCGAGCGCATCGCTCGTGCCAAGGCCAAGGCAGCGTTCGTCCGGGCCCAGAAGAAGGCCGCTGGCGAGACGCTCGGCCCGAAGTCGTTCGAGGAGCAGAAGGCCAAGGCTGCTGCCGCCGGTGGCGGCGGCGGTGGAGGTGGCGGCGCTGCCGCAACCGCCGTGGCCGAGGCCGGTGCCCCCACCGGCATGATGAGCGCCGAGGAACGCCAGAAGCGCGTGGCCGAGGCCCTGTCGGCGAAGTCGGGCAAGGTCGCTGACCTGCAGACGCCCGAGGCCAAGCTGGCCGGGCAGAAGCACACCCACCGCCTGCTCGCGATGGTTCCCCCGTCGGGCATCCAGCAGATCAAGGGCAAGCAGGAGGACAAGGTCTACACCTGGCCGCACCTGCTGTCCTCCGAGCTGGTCTGCCTGCTGGCCGTGACGGCCTTCATCCTGCTGCTGTCCATCACGCCGGCGTTCCCGCTGCGCGAGCTGGCCAACCAGAACCAGACCCCCAACCCGTCCAAGGCGCCCTGGTACTTCCTCGGCCTGCAGGAGCTCCTGCGGTACTTCCACCCGATGATCGCGGGTGTGACCGTGCCGGGCATCGTCGGCCTCATGGGCCTGATGGCGATTCCCTACCTGGACAAGAACCCTTCGGTCAAGCCGGAGAACCGCAAGTTCGCCTACGTGCTCATGAGCATGTTCCTCGGCGCGTCTGCGCTCCTGACCCTGATCGGTTCCTTCTTCCGCGGTCCGGGCTTCAACTGGGTGTGGCCCTGGGTCGACGGCCTGTTCTTCGAGATCTAGGTGACTGTGATGTCTCTTCCTCTTCTCCTCCTCGCCACCGTCGCCGGCCTCCTGGCCCTCGCCTTCTGGTGGCTCCGCCCGATCCTGCAGTCCATGGCCGCGGAACTCGCCGCCACACCGCAGCGGACCCGTGAGGTCACGCCCGGCCTCGCCGACCCCGACTGCGGGATCGGTATCGCCCTGATGGCCTCCGCGGCCGACGGTGGCGGTGGCAGCGCGCCGGCGAAGCCGAAGCGCAAGAAGCCGACCGGTCCCGACCGTCGCCAGTTCCTCCGCAACGCCTGGCTGGCGTCGTGGGGTGGCGTCGCCGGTGCCTTCGGCCTGTCTGCCCTCGGCTTCATCTGGCCACGCCTGGGCGGCGGCTTCGGTGCCGTCATCAACCTGGGCAGCGTCGACACCGTCCTCGGCCAGATCGCCGATGGTGGTGGCCGCCTGGAGTACCCGGCCGGTCGCCTCTACATGGTCGCCTACGACGCCTCCAAGGACAGCGACGGCGTCTACGCCGAGCTCAACGGCGAGTCGCCCGCCATGGCGATCTACCAGAAGTGTGTCCACCTGGGCTGTCGTGTCCCGTGGTGCGAGACCTCCAAGTGGTTCGAGTGCCCCTGCCACGGGTCGCGCTACAACCGCTGGGGCGAGTACCAGTTCGGACCGGCCCCCCGCGGCCTGGACCGTTTCCCGACCGAGGTGCGTGACGGCAACATCTTCGTCAACACCGGCCAGGTCGTCACCGGCCCGACCCGCACCACCCAGGCCCTCGGCGAACCCGCCGCCGGGCCGAACTGCAACGGCTAGCCAACGCCCGCCGTTCGCGTCGCATCTGCGAGACCCTCGAGGTAACCACGCGTGAGCACTGTTTCGATCGCAATCGTGATCCTGGCCATCGGCGCCGGGATCACCCTCGTGCTGCTGCTGGCATCGGGCAACGCCCGGCGCAAGCTGTCCAGCGCCATTCCGCCGGCCATGCGGCCGATGTACGCCGACGACGAGCTCGAGGGCAATCACCTCGAGCGGTTGATGACGTGGGGCGTCGTGCTGACGCTCTTCTTCGCCATCTTCCTGCCGGCGTACTGGCTGCGGGAGCCCATCCGCGCGCAGGACAAGCAGGAGGGCCTGTTCGCCCGCGACTACTCCTCGGGTGAGGCGCTGTACGCGGCCAACTGCACCGAGTGCCACGGCGCCGACGCCCGTGGTGGTGCGGCCCTGTCGCCCTACGGCTCCGACGCCTGGCCGGCCCCGAACCTGCTGAACATCGTCAGCCGGTACGAGGACAGCCGCGTCGTCACCGACATCCGGGACCACATCGAGACGACGCTGCACCGCGGCCGTCCGGGGACCCCGATGCCGACGTGGGGCACCAACTACGGCGGCCCGATGACGGACTTCCAGATCGAGGCCATCACCGACTGGCTGCTGGTCAACCAGGAGGGCGACGCCACCGAAGCCAGCCCGGCGGTCAACGCCGAGACCGGCGAGGCGGTCTCCGGCGAGGACCTCTACCAGCAGAACTGCGCGCGCTGCCACGGCACCGAGCTGCAGGGCATCGTCGGCCCGTCCCTGATCGGCGTGACCGATCGGCACAGCGACGAGACCATCCTCGGGATCCTGCAGAACGGCATCTCCATCCAGCCCGGCAACATCATGCCGCCGTGGCAGGAGGCCTACATGTACCCCGACTCCCGGTTCGACGACGACGCGCTGTCGCGCATCATCGACTACCTGCACGAGGCGCAGCCGAGCACGCTCCCCGACGACGCCCTGCAGTACCAGACCCCCGGCGTCGGCGAACCCGTCGAGCAGCCCGCAGGCGACGAGGCCGAGGCAGACGCCGAGGCCGACTCCGACTCCGACTCCACCGAGGTCTAGGCCCCGATGAGCACTCTCACCTCCCTGATCGTCCTCGCCACCGAGGGCGGCATCCCGGCCGACAGCCCCTGGGCCAAGCTCGCGGTGCCCCTGGGCATCCTGCTGTTCGTCGGCCCGATCTTCATGCTGCTGCGGTCCAACCTGGGCACGCGCCTTGGGTACCTGGTGATGTCGGTCACCCTCTGGGGCTCGATCTTTCTCTTCGCCCTGTTCTGGACCTTCGGCGCCCCGGGCACCCCCGCGTTCACCGGCCCGCAGAACCTGCCCGGACAGGAACTCGACGAGTACCTGCCGATCTGGGTCCCGCTGGCCCAGGACGCGCTGGCCGTGACCGAGGAGGGTTCGCCGTACAGCGTCATCGCCGGGTACCCCGACGGCTTCCAGGACGAGCCCACGATCGAGGAGGACCTCCTCGAGGACGGCATCTCCGAGATCGGCAACGTCTTCGCCGGCCTGTCGGAGCCCTACACCTCCCTGCTGACCGGCTTGGAGGAGCCCGTCGAGGTCCAGTACGCGACGTCGGACAACGATCGTCCGATCATCGCGGTGACGTACGCCGACACCTGCCAGATGGACAACGACGGCAACCTGCCCGCTGGCTGTGAAGAGGTCGGGGCCATCGCGCCCGAGGGCTCAGACGCCCGCGGTGAGGACATCACCCTCTTCGCGTTCTTCGACGCCGGCGCCCCCGCCTTCCCCAGCTACCTCATGCTGGGCGGAACCGCGCTGCTCTTCGGCCTCCACATGGTCCTGCTGGCCCGTGACGAGAGCCGCACGACCCGCGAGCAGATGGCCGAGGCCGAGGAGTCCGTCGAGGTCGAGGAGAAGGCGACCGTTTCGGCGTGATCCGTCACGCGTTCACGCGAACGTCGGCAGCGCTGCTGCTGGCGTTCGCCGTTTTCGGCTCCGCCTGCACGCTGGGCATCTCCGAGAACGAGGCCGGTGCCGGCAGCACGTTCATCGGCTCCCTCGAGCTGATCGACCCCGCGGACCGCGAGCCTGCACCGGACGTGTGCGGGACCACGACCGCGGACGAGGAGCTCTGCCTCGACGCCCTCGTCGGCACACCGACGCTGGTCAACTTCTGGGCGTCCTGGTGCGGACCGTGCGCGAGGGAGATCCCCGAGCTGGTCGAGCTCGACTCCACCCGCGATGACCTGCACATCGTCGGGGTCAACGTGCAGGACTCGATCGTCAACGCCAGGTCCTTCGAACGCGACCAGGGCGTGACGTACCCGTCCTGGTTCGACGAGGGCTCCATCATCGCTGGGGCCTTCGGGGGCATCGCCCCCGAGGCCCTGCCGTCGACGATCCTGCTCGATCGGGAACACCGTGTGGCCATCCGGTTGTTCGGAGCGGTGACCATGGCTGACCTCGTCCCCTTCCTCGACCAGCTCTCCTCGGAGACCGGATGATCCCCATGCCAGCGCAGCTGGTGTTCGCCCAGGCCGGTGACATCGCCCAGCAGGCACAGTCGGCGATCACCGACGCGAACCTGCTCGTCGCGGCCGGTGTGGCGCTCATCGCCGGCATCGTGTCCTTCGCCTCGCCGTGCGTGGTGCCGCTCGTCCCCGGCTACCTGGCCTACATGACCGGCCTGTCCGGGGCAGACATCCGCGAAGGCGGCGGTGGAGCGGCGGCGCGGGCGCGGGTGCTCAGCGGTGGCCTCCTGTTCGTGCTGGGCTTCGCCATCCCCTTCACGCTGCTCGGCCTCACCGCGGGGTCGCTGTCGCGCACGCTTGCGACGAGGCCGTGGCAGATCGGCCTGGGGCTGATGGTGATGCTGCTCGGCATCGCGTTCACCGGCCTGCTGCCGTTCGACTTCCTGCGCCGCGAGGCACGCATCACCGACAACGCCATCGACAAGGGTGTCCTCGGGGCGCTGCCGCTCGGGTTCGTGTTCGGCGTGGGCTGGACGCCGTGCATCGGGCCCGCCCTGGCCGCCATCCTGACGCTCTCCGTGACCTCCGGCGGTGGATCGTCGGTCCGCGGCGGTGTCCTGGCGTTCGTGTACGCGGTCGGGCTGGGACTCCCCTTCATCCTGTTCGGCCTGCTCTTCAACCGCCTGGGCCGGGTACTGGGCTTCCTGCGGCGCAACGCCGGACGGCTGCAGATCGGCGGCGGCGTCATGCTGGCCCTTGTCGGGCTGGCCATCGCCACGGGACTGTGGGACCGGTTCATCGAGTGGACGCGGCCGTTCATCAGCGGCTTCGAACCCCCCATCTGACCCACCCCCAAGCGGACGTGGGACCGACGTACAAGGTCGTCCACACCTGTGGACAACCTGTTGACTCCGCATCGCTGCCCGTGATCCTCCAAGGCGAACTGCAACAGGCGCGCACTGTCCGTCGGTCGGTTCGGCGCCACCTCGGGAACGGGTCATACTGGACGGCGACGCGCTGATGACCGATACCGTGCCGGCGCGGGCCGCCGACGACGAGCAGCCTGCCGCCCCCCGCCCTCCCGGCCCGCGACTCCCCCTCCTGCCCACCCCGTGGGAGGTCGCCGGGCGTCTCTGGCGACGCCTCAGACGGATGTCGACGGCGCTCGTCCTGCTGTTCGCGCTGGCCGTCGCGACGCTGATCGCCACCTTCATCCCGCAGGAACCCGTCATCGCCTCGACCGTCCGGCTGTGGCGGACGGGGGAGGAGGGACCGGGGGCTGCCGTCTCGGGCGTCCTCGATGCCCTGTCGTTGTACGACGTGTTCGGCTCGTGGTGGTTCGGCGTGCTGACGGTCCTGCTGTTCGTCAGCCTGACCGGCTGCCTCGTGCCGCGCTGGGCGGCGTTCGCCCGCAACGTGCGCAAGCCACCGGTCCGGGGTCGCAACCTCGACCGGTTGACCCATCGGGCCGAGCTGTCCGTGCCGCCGGGCATGTCGGAGTCCGACGTCCTCGACCGTGCTGGGCGCGCCTTCCGCACCTACCGGACCAGGGTCATCACCTCGGAGCAGCACGCCCCCCAGCTGGCCATCGAACGGGGTCACTGGCGCGAGTTCGGCTCCCTGGTCTTCCATTCCAGCTTCTATGTCCTGCTGATCGGCGTGACCCTGGGGGCGGCGTTCACCTTCACCGGTCAGATCGACTTCGAGGAGGGGGCGCGCTTCGCCGACACCCCGGTCGGGTACGACACCTTCACCGCTGGGACCCTCTGGGACACCGACCGGCACAACGGCCACACCACGACGCTCGACGCGTTCGAGGTGACCTACCTGCCCGACGGGTTCACCCCCGACGACTTCGTCTCGACGGTCACCTTCACCTCCGCCGATGGGGAACGGACCGTGACCGAGGACATCCGGGTCAACCACCCGGTGCACTTCGACGGCCTCACCTACTACCAGCGGGCGTTCGGCTTCGCGCCCACGGTGGCGCTGCGGAGCGGCCTGAACGGGGCCGAGCTGTTCGAGGACCAGCTGATCCTGCGACAGGACGGCGGGTTCTGGACCGGTCGCGGCAAGGTCAGCGTCGGCAACCCGGCCGCCGACCCGCCCCTGCCGCAGATCGCGGTGGAGGTGCTGTTCCTGCCCGATGCCGAGTTCGCCGAGGACGGCACGGTGCAGTTCAACTCACCGGAGGCCAACGACCCACGCCTGCTGGTCACCCTCTACCTCGACGACGACCTGGGCCTGGACCGCACCGTCCCGATCAGCCGCCTCGACTGGCCCGAGAGCGCCGTGGTCGATCGCGCGATGATCGTGCCCGGGACGCCCGTCGCGCTGGCCGGCGGGCTGTTCGAGGTCGAGTTCGCCGACCTGTCGATGTGGAGCGGGCTGCAGATCAGCCACCAGCCCTACCGCTGGCTCATCCTCACCGGGGCCTCGATGGTCCTCATGGGCCTCATCCCGTCGCTGTACGCCTACCGCCGTCGGCTGTGGGTCGAGGTCCGGGACGACCGAATCGTCGTCGCGGGGGTGGCGCTGCACCGCCGCGACCGGTTCGCCGAGACCTTCGACGACGTCGTCGACAGGGTCGCCGGTACCCTCGGGACGGACCGGATCCCCGCCCCTTCCCGCTCGAATCCCCCTTCGACGCCGCAGATCGACCCCCAAGGGAGTCACACGTGACCGACCTCGCGCTGGCCGAGACGTCCAACTCGTTGTTCAACGTCGCCTTCTTCGTCTACCTGATCGCGATGATCGCCTACTTCTTCCGGTTGGCGTTCACGCGGGTCAGCGCCGACGGCGTCCAGACGTCGACGGTGGCGGGACGTCGCGTGGGGCACTTCGGGCTTGCCGTGCTCCTGGGCGGGTTCGCCGTGCACCTGACCTCCTTCGTCATGCGTGGCGTTGCCGCCGGCCGCGTGCCGTGGGGGAACATGTACGAGTACGGCTCGGGCATCGCCCTGCTGTCGATCGCCACCGCGCTGGTCGTCGTGCAGCGCCGCTACGGCCACCTCGTGGGCTTCGTCATCGCCGGCTCCCTGCTGATGATGACCACGTCGCTGTTGCTGTTCACCGATGCCGGGCCGCTCGTGCCGGCGCTGGAGTCCTACTGGCTGCAGATCCACGTCAGCGCCATGATGTTCTCCTCCTCGGTGTTCATCGTCGGGTTCGTGGCCACCGCGCTGTACCTGGTCAAGGACCGCGCGGAGACCAAGCTGGCCCGCACGTCCAGCTTCACCGGCTCGACCGTCGGTGCCGCCCGCTCGGCCACGGTGACCCCCAGGGGCGAGGGCGACATCGAGGGACGCGTCGCCGACGTCGACGTGGACCCCGAGGAGGTGCAGGTCGCGTCCGCGACCGCGCAGCGTGACGTGCTGAACCCCGTCCTCTTCCCCGTGATCCCCTTCGTCGGCGTGCTCCTCTTCGTGCTCGTGGTGTGGCGCGCCCCCGTCCCGGCGATGCTCGCCGCCAGCGTTGCGGCGTTGATCGGCTCCAGCGTCTGGTACGCCGTGCCGTACCTGCCACCTGCCGCGAAGCTGGACAACCTCGCCTACCGCACCACGGCGTTCGCGTTCCCGCTCATCACGTTCGGGATCATGTGCGGCGCCATCTGGGCGGAGGAGGCCTGGGGCCGCTACTGGGGCTGGGACCCCAAGGAGACCGGCTCCTTCGTCACCTGGGTCCTCTACGCCTCCTACCTGCACGCCCGGTCGACCTACGGCTGGCGCGGCCGGCGAGCGGCCTGGGTCGGCGTGACAGCCTTCACCGCGCTGTTGATCACCTACTACGCCGTCAACCTGTTCGTGGTCGGCCTGCACAGCTACGCCGGCGTCTGACCGCGAAGCGGCGTCTGACCGCCGTTGCTGACGGCGGATCGACACCGTCCCGAAACCGACCCTTTACAGATACCGACATCTGTCGGTAGGGTTCTCGTCACTGGAGGGGTCGTGGGGCCGTCAGGTGATGCCCCACCCAAGACAAGGTTGACCCGCGACCACCACGACGAGGTGATGGTCAACGGCCCCCGAGCCGAGCGACCCCCCCCACCGACACCGCCGGGACGAGCGATCGTCCCGGCGGTGTTGGTTTCTTCGATGGGGGCTTGCTCGTCCGGTGCCGCGTCAGCCGTCGGTGTCGCTCGACGTGTCGTCATCGTCGTCATCGTCGTCGTCGCCGAGCAGGTGCGCGGGAACGTCAGGGACCTGCGACCCCAGCGACGCCCGCGGCACGGCCCGGACCCCGCAGTCGGGGCAGTCGTCCTGCCATTCCGGGACCTCGCGCCGGCACTCGGGGCACGACATCAGGCCGAGGTCGACGATCAGCCCGGTCGCCCCCGGTTGCTGCTCGTCGGACTTCTTCGGATCGTTGGTGACAAAGCCCATGGGGTCGAGCGTAGCCGTGCCTCCGCGGAGGTGACCGAACGTGGTGATGAACAACAATCAGGTGTCGGGAGGAGTTCGGGGCGTGCATGTCGAACCCACGGGGCACTACCCCACCCCCAGGAGGACCAGAGCCACCATGCGTGCACGCCTTTCGACCCTGATCGCGCTCTTCGCGATCGCCGCCCTTGCCCTGCCCGCCGGCGCCACCCCTGTGCCGGGAGACCCGGACTTCCTGCCGACGCTGCGGACGGAGCAGACGTTCTTCCACTGCGCCAGCGCGGTGAAGGTGCAGAACGTCGACGCGATCCAGGGCAACACGCCGTCCTGGGACACCACCGCCCCGACCACGTCGTTCACGGCGGGTGGCGGCTGTGGGTTCTACGACAACATCCTGTCCGGCACCGCGGTCGCGGGCCCGACCAACTCCGCCATCTGGACCGGCACCTTCGACGGCAACCTCGACAGCATCGAGGTCGAGCTCCACCGCTTGCTCGCCGGCGCCGGCGGGTCGGTGACGTTCCCCGCACTCGTCATGACCCTGACCGTCGATGGCAGCGTCGTCTACGACGGTGACGTCGAGGGATTCATGTGGCTGCCCAGCAGCACCGGTGCGTCGGAGTCCGCCACCATGACCTTCACCGACCTCGGCTACCTGACCGAGCACGGCGACGGCTTCGAGACCCGCGAGATCACGTTGCAGGTCGACTCCTACAACGAGGCCCAGACCGCGTGGGTGTTCGACGCCAGCGAGGTCCCGGCCGGTCTGACGTTCAACCCCGCCACCGCCACCTTCCCGACGGTGAAGGTCTGACCGTCACCTCGTGAGCGGGGCAGCGAGCCGCTGCCCCTCCCGATACAGTCACCCTGCGACGGCCGCCCGACCCACTCGGTGCGGTCGTCGCGCTTTTTCGATCAGCACGGCTGCGTGGCCGACCGGCTCAGCGGTGCAGCGCGGCAGGGGTCAGGACCCCGGTGCCCGAGCGGGCCATGACATGGACCTCGTCGGGGGTCGCCGACATCGCCTGCACCAACCGGTCCCGCCACACGCCACCGTCGACCCCCGCCGCCCAGTGGCACGACGCCGCGACCACGGGATGGGCGCCGTCCACTCCGAGGACGTCGACGACGTCCTCGCCGGGACCGCCCCACCACTCGCCGCACGACACGCCGGTCTGCTCGGCCATCCAGTCCGCCGCGACGCTGCGCCATGCCGCCGCCTGTGAGGCGGCGATACGGTCAGCCTTGCGTCGCAGGACGGCAGCACCACGGCCGAGCTCGAAGGCGTCGCGGTGGGGGAGGACCACGCCGAGCCACAGCCGCAGGAACGGATCCCGCACCCGGTAGCGGACCTTGCGGGTGCGGCGGGGGTCCTCACCGGCCGGGGTGATGCGGTCCAGCAGGCCGAGGCGTTCCAGGCTCGTCAACGCCTCGCTCGTGGTTGCCGGGGCCAGGCCCGCCCGATCCCGGATGGTCGTGAAGGTGGACGCGTCGAGCGCCACGAGCTCCAGCACACGCGCTGCCGCTGAGCCGGGGGTCAGCTCCTGCAACACGACGGTGCCCTCGTCGCCGAGCGGCGCGCCCGGCCCGTCCAGCAGCTCCGCCAGGTTGGTCGCGGCGTCGTGGCGGGGGTCCCAGAGCGCCAGGTACCGCGGCATCCCGCCGAGGGTGACGTAGGCCTCCATCCACACGTCCGGATCGTCACCACCGACCAGCAGCGGGGCGTGCTGCCAGGAGAAGGGCCCCAGGCGCAGGTGCATGTCGGGTCGTCCGAACAGCGGCGCGTCGGTGGAGACCAGCTCCTCCATCAGCCCCACGTGGCTGCCGGCCAGGATGATCGACAGCTGCGACTCACCACGGTGGTCCCACCGTGCCTGCAGCGTGGACGGCAACGAGGGGTCGGCCTCGCACAGGTACGGGAACTCGTCCAGGACCAGCAGCAGCGGGTCGTCGGAGGACCGCGCGATCAGGTAGCCGAGGGCGGTGTCCCACGTCTCGAAGTGGCCGAGGTCCAGCAGGTCACCGGCCAGCGGGGGCACGACCGCGCGCACGCGCTCCTCGAGGCGGCGCAGCGCCTCCCCGATGGGGGCACGGGTGCCGGGCAGGAACACCGACGCCCGCTCGGTGGAGAAGTGGTCCAGCAGCGCGGTCTTGCCCACACGGCGACGTCCGCTGACGACGGCCATCCCCGGATTGCACGCGCGGGTGAGGGCTCGCAGCTCTTGTTCACGGTTGACGAACTTCGGCATGACCGAAGTTTGGCAGAACCGATCAAGTGTATGGGGGAGGTGTGACATCGACGGCGGCGAGGGCGTTGCGTTGCACCGTTTCGGTCGGCTTGCTGGCGTCGATCACCACGTCGGCGACCGCGGTGAAGAGGGGGCGTCGACGCCGGTCCAGCGCCTGGACGACCTCGAGGGGCTCGCCGTAGTCGGGCCGATGGGTGGAGGAGGTCATGCGTGCCGCCAGCACCTCCGGCGGCGCGTCGAGCCACAACACGCACGCGGGGGCGAGGGCGGTTCGGACCACGGGCCGCTCCACGACCGAGGCGGCCGCGGCGACGACGACGGGCCCTTCGGCGAGGGCGGACAGGACGTGCTCGGCCTCCAGATCGTGCAGCCGACGTCGCCCGTCCGGGCCCGCGGCGAGCGTGGCGGCCGTGTGGCCGGTCGCGGCCTCGATGTCGGCGTCGGAGTCCCGCAGGGGACGGCCGAGGTGCTGGGCGATCAGCCGGGCGACCGTGGTCTTGCCGGCGCCCATCAGCCCCAGGACCACGACCGGGCGATCGGTCACCGCGGCGGACGGTCCTGGGACGTGCCCAGCTCGTCCAGCCGGGCCAGCACCCGGTCGAGCTTGGCGTCCATCGTGGCCAGGTCGGGAGCGTCGGGCGTGTGGGTCGGCCGCGTGGACCGGCCGGCATCCGGGGCGATACCGGCCCCGTTGATAAGCAGGTCGACCACGTCGTCGGCGGCGGCCGCGAGGTCGGTGGGTCGCCCGGTTGCGGCGTGGCCCAGGAGCAGGTGCTCGGTGGTGCCGAAGAACGCGTCGCGCACGACCCGGGTGGACACCTCCGGCCGCAGGACGCCGGTGTGGACCAGGTCGTCGATCAGCCGGTCCATGACGCGGGTGACCCGCCGGTTGCAGGCCCGGAACGCCTCCACCACCTCGTCGCTGGTCGTGCGCCGCCCCTGGCGTCCGAACACCGCCATCAGCGGCTGGTGGGCCGCCGTGTGCGGCATCCACCACCGCGCGAACGCCCGCAGGCGATCCAGCGGCGCGTCGGCGGAGTCGATGACCGCGTCCATCCGCTGGAGCAGGTCGTCGTAGTAGTCCTGCATGACCGCGACGAGCAGCCCGGCCTTGGAGCCGAAGTGGAAGGCGATCGACGGCTCCGACACTCCGGCGTCAGCGGCGATCCGTGCGCCGGTTGCCCGCTCGAACCCCTCGGCGGCGAAGCGGTCACGTGCGGCGGCGACGACGGCCGCGCGGGTTCGGTCGCCCCGGGTGCCGGTGTCCGGTCGCCGGCCGACGGGTGACGCGCTCGGCACGACGATGCTCCTCCTCGACGGGGTCGGTCCCGACGCAGGATACCCCCGGCCGCTTGTCGGGTTCCTGCGACGGGCGGCCGATTGCCCGACACGCGTGGGTTCGAGGGGTGGGCCGGCCCCGGTCGCTTGTCGGGTTCCTGCGACGGGCGGCCGATTGCTCGACACGCGCTGGGGGTCAGCGGTCGACGACCGGCCACTCGCCCGTGCGGGCGGGGTCGGGGTTGGGCACGTCGTCGGGGCCGGGGCTCCGCATGGGCGGGGGAGGAGGCGAGGTCGGCCGCCGTGCGGACGGGTCCTCCGCGGCCTCCAGCAGCCGGGTGGTCGGCAGGGCGTAGGGGTGGTGCTCGGCCAGCCACACGAGGATCCCCTCCCGCAGCGCGCACCGCAGGTCCCAGGCGTTGTGGGAGTTGTGGGCGCTGACCAGCCCGCGGACCTTCACGGTGGGCCCGGTCACCTCGATGACCTGAAGCACCGCCACGTCGCCGTCCCACAGGTCGTGGGCGTCGACCATCCGATGGAACTCCTGGCGCATCGCGTTCATCGGCACCCGATGGTCCAGCTGCCACACGACGTCGCCGATGATCTGCTGGCCGTACATCGACCAGTTCTCGAACGGGGTCGAGACGAAGTAGGAGGTGGGCAGCACGACCCGCCTGCGGTCCCACGTCCGGACCACCACGTAGGTCAGCGACAGCTGCTCGATGTTGCCCCACTGGCCCTCGACCACGACGACGTCGTCGATGCGGATCGGCTCGGCGACGGCGATCTGGATGCCGGCCACGATGTTGGCGAGGGTCGACTGCGCGGCGACACCCACGACCAGGCCCAGGATTCCCGCCGAGGCCAGCAGGGACGTGCCCACCGTCCGGGCCGTCTCGAAGGTCAGCAGCACCGACCCGACCCCGACCATGATGATCAGGGCAGAGGAGATGCGGCGCAGGAGGATGGCCCGCGTCGTCCGGCCCCGTGCCCAGGAGTTGTCCTCGGCATCCATGTCCAGCCCCGAGAGGATGGACACCTCCACGGCGACGGCCAGGCGCATCAACGTGACGGTCCCCCCGATGATCGCAAGGACCAGCAGGGTGTGGGTCAACCCCTCGGTGACCCCATCGGGGAGCTCGGTGAACAACATGCCGCCGAGCAGGCCCAGCAGGATCGAGGTGGTCCGGGCCGGCCACTTGGCGCGGGCGGTCGCCTCCTGCGCGAAGCGGTCCGAGCGCCCCAACCGGAAGATCCCGCGGACGGCCAGCAGGTGCACCCCCAACGCGAGGAACCCCGCGACCACGAGCACGCCGACGCTCAGGGCGGCGTTGGTTGCCTGTTCGACGATCTCTGCTTCTGGCATGCGGGGTTCGGGCGCCTGTCGGGGTGCGGGACGTGCTCCTCGGCCCCTTCTACCCCGGGGTCGGTCGGACAAACGGGAGGCAGGCCGGCCGAACCGCGGGGCCCGCTACGGTGCGGACATGACCACGAATCGCTGTCTCGGCCTGCTCGGTGGCATGGCGTGGCCGTCCACCCTCGAGGCCTACCGCCGCCTGAACCGTCTCGTGCACGACGAGCTCGGCGGGGTGCACTCCGCCGACCTGGTCGTCCGCTCGTTCGACTTCGCGGCTGTCGAGGCCCTGCAGGCCGACGGAGACTGGGACGGCGCCGGCCGGCTGCTGGGCGCGGCAGCGGGCGGGCTGCGTGCCTGCGGGGCCCAGGCGGTGATGATCTGCACCAACACGATGCATCGGGTGGAGGCCGACGTGCGGCGCATCAGCGGACTGCCGGTCCTCCACATCGCCGACGCCACGGCCGCCGCGGTCCGTGACGCCGGGGTCGAGCGAGTCGGGCTGCTCGGCACCGCCTACACGATGGAGGGCGACTTCTACCGGGGGCGGCTGGCGGCGCACGGGCTGGACGTCGTGGTCCCCGACGAGCCCGGCCGGGCCGCCATCCACGCCATCATCTACGACGAGCTGGTCAACGACGTCGTGACCGAGGACAGCCGACGCGTCGCCCGCCAGCTCGTCACTGATCTCGTCGCCGACGGGGCGCAGGGCGTCATCGCGGGGTGCACCGAGATCGAGCTGCTGATCGGCAGCGACGACGTCGATGTCCACTGGTTCCCGACGACGGAGATCCACGTCGACACGGCGGGCGGATGGCTGCTCGGACGCCCGTTTCCGGGACCGCCGCCGGGGGTGTGAACCCTCGGGTCCAACCCTCGACCCACACTTGACGTGTACTCGTGCCGGATACCCCTTGACGACGAGAACGAACTACGGTGTCGTTCGACGCCGAAGCCCTTCGTCGGGCTGGTGCTGCGTGCAGTCCGCCGCCTCTTCCCCCGCCGGTCAGACCGGCACCCCTTCCCCGCATGATCCTTCCTCGTTCGTCACCCCTTCGCTTCAGTGTCGGGCCGGTTCGCAGCCTGCCCTACATGCCGGCGCTCGATGGGCTGCGTGCGCTGGCCGTGATGGCCGTGATCGTCTACCACGCCGACGCGGCATGGCTGCCCGGCGGCTACCTGGGGGTCGAGGTCTTCTTCGCGATCTCCGGCTACCTGATCACCGCCCTGCTGATCACCGAGTTCGACCGCACCGACCGGATCGACTTCGTCGACTTCTGGAAACGGCGGGCCAAGCGGTTGCTGCCGGCGCTGGCCGTCCTGCTGATCGGCGTGGCCCTGCTGGCGATGTTCACCGCGCGCGATGCGCTGGGGAGCCTCTGGGGTCAGTCGGTCGCCGCGTCGACCTACGTGATGAACTGGTCGTTGATCGCGACCGAACAGTCCTACTTCGAGTCCTTCGGCCGGCCACCGCTGCTGCAGCACCTGTGGTCCCTGGCCATCGAGGAGCAGTTCTACCTGCTCATGCCGACCCTGTTCCTGGCCGGACGACGCCTGCTGGGCAGGCGCATCACCCTCGGCGTGGTGCTGGCCGGCATCGTCGCCTCCGTCGCCCTCATGTGGACCGGGTTCGACCCGACCGTGGACCCCTCGCGGCTGTACTACGGCACCGACACCCGTGCCGCCGGCATCCTCGTCGGCGTCGCCATGGCCATGGTCTGGCGGCCCTGGGTCGCCGGTGGCCCGCTGACCGAACGGCTGCGCGCGTCCGCCTGGCCCGACATCGCCGGCGTCGTGGGCCTGCTCGTCATCGGGCACCAGCTGTGGACCCTGGGGGCCTATGACGCACGCCTCTACCGCGGTGGGTTCCTGCTGATCGCCATCGCCACCGTCGCCGTGGTCGCTGCCGTGGCCAACCCCGGCTCGCTGGTCGCCGTGCCGTTGTCGGCGAAGCCGTTGCGCTGGATCGGACAGCGGTCCTACGGCTTGTACCTGTGGCACTGGCCGGTCTTCATGGTCCTGCGCCCGGGCGTGGACACCATCGTGTCCGAGCCGTGGCTGACCGTGCTGCGCCTGAGCGCCACCGTCGCGCTGGCCGAGCTGTCGTTCACCTTCATCGAACGGCCGGTTCGCGAGGGCCGTTTCGGCCAGCAGGTCATCGCGCTGTTCCGCAGCGCACCGGAGACCCCGGCCCTCCGCCGAGGCGTCGCCATCGTGGCCATCTCCGGCGTGTCGTTGTTCGCCGTCGGCAACGTGCAGCTCGCCCGACAGAGCCCCGCGGCGGCGGCGCCCATCGAGCTGGCCACCACCGACGGCACCACCCCCTCCTACATCCCCAAGGGCGTTCGTGGCGGGGTCATGGTCGCCGAGCACGTCGACGGGCCGCCCACCCCGCTGTCCACCGAGGAACCCGCCGGGGAACCGGTCGTCGACCCCGACACCCTTCCGGCCTACGACTTCCCGCAGGTGTTCGTCGTGGGTGACAGCGTCATGGTCGGTGCCGCCGAACAGGTCGAGACCCTCGACGGTGTGGTCATGGACGCACGGATCGGGCGTCAGTGGCACGAGTTGCTGGAGATGCCGGAGGTCGATCCGGGTCCCGACGACGCCGTCGTGATCCACCTCGGCAACAACGGCGCGGTCACCACCGACACGCTCGATGCCGTGCTGGAGCGCTTCGCCGACGCTGGCCGGGTCGTCCTGGTCACCGTCCGTGTGCCGCGACCGTGGGAGTCACAGGTCAACCGGGCGTTGTCGGGCGCCACCGGTCGGTACCCCAACACCGTCCTGGCCGACTGGCAGGGCGCCTCCGACGGCACCCCGAACTGGTTCGGCGGGGACGGCGTGCACCTGACGCAGAGCGGCGCGAAGGCCCTCCGCGACACGATCGCCTACGCCCTGCGCGTCGACTGACCCGTCTCGTCCCGGTAGGTCCCGTCAGCTGAGGACGTCACGCCTGAGGAAGCGCCACCAGGCGAAACCCAGGAAGAGGGCGGCCCAGGGGATCTGCAGCCACATGCCGCGGACCAGGTCGCCCCACCGCGGCGGGTCCGCCAGCAGGCCCAGCCATGCCGCTGACTCGTGCACCGGCAGCCACTGGCGGACGTCGCCAAGCGCGGTGATGTTGTCCAGGATCTGCACGACGATCACGAGCACGATCGTGCCGGCGACCGCCCCCACGGGTTCGTCGGTGACGACCGACAGCGCGAAGGCCAGGCAGGCGACCCAGGCCCCGTTCCAAAGGACGTAGCCGAGGATCGCGAGGATCCGCACGATCGCCTCGCCCTCCGCCAGGGCACCGAAGGGCGTCTCGACCGGTCCCCACCCGAAGGCGATCGTCCCGGCGATCAACCCCGAGACCACGACGACCAGTCCGGCGGCCACCGACAGGCCCAACCCCACGACCAGCTTGCGGCCGAGCAGCCGGGTGCGGCTGACCGGCCGGGTCAGGAGGTAGCGCAGGCTGCCCCACGACGCCTCGGAGGAGACGGGGTCGCCGGTGAACAGCGCGATGACCGACAGCAGCAGGAACGGGGCGGTCGCGGCCACACACGTGATGGTGAAGTTCAGCGCCGACAGGCGGGTCAGGTCGAACAGGCCCGTCGGGTCACCCCCGCCGCCGTCGCCGTCGCCGGTGGTCAGCGCGAACGCCAGGGCCAGCAGCACCGGCACCAACGCCAGCCCGCCCAGCCCGAGCAGGGTCCGACGGCGACGCAGCTGGCGGCTCAGCTCCGCGCCCATGGGACCCTCCTCGGCTGGTGGGTGGTCGGGGTCACGGGGTGCCTCCGGTCAGGTCGAGGAAGACGTCCTCGAGGCGTCCCCGCGGGGTCAACGACTCCACCCCGATGCCGGCAGCCACCAGCGCGGCCAAGACCGCCGGGCTGGTGACCCGGCCGTCGTCACCCAGGTGCACCACCAGGCCGTCCCCCTCGACGTCGATCCGATCGAGGTCCAGGGCCGCGGCGAGCACCGTCGCCGCCCGGTCGTGGTCGTCGGTGCGGACCACGATCGACCGGCTGGCGCCACGCAGCTCGGCAACCGGCCCGCTGACCAGGACGCGGCCGTGCTGCACCACGGCGGCGTGGGTGCACATCTGCTCGACCTCGGCCAGCAGGTGGCTGGAGACCAGCACCGTGATGCCCTCGCGGCCCAGCCGGGCGAGCAGTTGCCGCATTCCCCGGATCTGCTCGGGGTCCAGTCCGTCGGTCGGTTCGTCGAGCACCAGCAGGTCCGGTCCGCCGAGCAGCGACTGCGCGATGGCCAGCCGCTGCGTCATGCCGTGTGAGTAGGTGCGGACCGGCCGGTCGATCGCATCGCCGAGGTCGGCAACGGACAGCGCCCGGTCCATGTCGGCTTCGGCGGGGTCCCGGCCGGCCACCCGCCAGTAGGTCTCCAGGTTGCGCCGGCCGCTGAGGTACGGCGCGAAACCGGGTCCCTCGACCAGCACGCCCACCCGGTGCAGGACCGGATGCCCGGGGGTCATCCGGTGGCCCAGGACCTCGACCGTGCCCTCGGTGGGCGTGATCAGCCCGAGCAGCATCCGCATCGTGGTCGTCTTGCCGGCGCCGTTGGGGCCCAGCAGGCCGAACACCTGACCGCGTTCGACGACCAGGTCGAGGCCGTCGACGGCGACCTTGCCGTCGGCATACCGCTTGGCCAGCCGCTCGATCACCACGGCAGGGGCATCCGGTCGGGCAGCGGCGGCGGCCACGTGGGCGTCACGGCGGCGGAGGACGAGGGCGGCCAGCAGCGCGGCCGCCACGACCAGGACGACCGGGACGAGCACCCGGACCAGCGCCGGGAGGGTCGTGGTGCGCGGTGGGGTCGTGACCGGCAGGACGAGCGACAGCGTGCTGCCGTCGGCCATGACGATCGATGGGTCCCGTCCGGTCGACAGCGCCTGGTCGGTGGTCGCGAGGACCAGCCGGAGGCGGTTCCCGGCCACGAACCGGTGGGCGACCGGTTCCAGCGGGACCTCCAGCCGGCCGACGGTGGCGCGCAGCGGGGTCACCGTGCTGTGCAGCAACGTCGCCGACCCGCCGGGCGTGACGTCGTACAGCTTGGCCAGCAACGCCGGGGCGGGGGCGTCGGCCGTCGACGGCGCGGGCTGCTCCAGCCCGGTGATCTCCAGGTCCAGCGTCGGTCGTCCGACCAGCACGAGGTCGTCGTCCAGGGCAGCGGTCTCGACCGACACGGACTGGCCGGGCACGTCGATGGCCGGCAGCAGGCCTGCCAGCGCGCCCAGGCCCGGTAACGACGACAGGGCCGCAGGCAGGCCGCCGGGCGGATGGGCCACGACCAGCGATCCGGCGACACCGTCGGAATCCTCGGGCCGGTCGTCCTCGACCTCGCTGCGCGGGACGAGCGTGCCGTCGGCCAGCACCCAGCTGGTCGAGGCCGTCGGGCCGAGCACCGTTCCGGGTTCGGCCTCCGGGGTCACGTCGCCACCAGCGACCGCGTCGTACCAGGAGAAGGTCGGTGGCACGCCGTCGTCCTCGCCCGCGAGCCAACGGTCGAGCCACATCGCCATCTCGCGTCCGGCGGGGCTGTCGGGACCGGGCAGACCGCCGTGTTCACCGGCGACCCAGCGCAGCGCGAAGGGCACGTCGGCGGTCACGAGCTCCTCGGCGTTGGCGAGGGACTGGCCGAGCGAGAACAACGTGTCGTCCATGGCGTGCACGAGCAGGGTCGGCGCCGCTGCGTCGGCCAGCCTGCCCGCGGGGCTGCGGGCGGTCAGCAGGGCCGCGTCCTCGGGCGCCAACACACCGGTCCGGGCCGCCTCGACGTACAGCGCACAGATCGCCGGGTCGAACCGGCCGCACAGCCCCGGCACGGCGGGGGTCGCCTGCGCCGGGATGCTGGACGGGGCGGGTTCGTCGATGCCGCCGAGCAGCGCCGACGTGAACAGCAGGCTGACCCACTGCTCCTTCAGCACCCCGGTGCCGCCCGTCGCCGCTGGCGAGAGCGCCCGCGCCAGGTCGTGCCACGCCGCGACCGCAACGATCGCGTCGAGGCGAGGTTCGGTCGTGCCGGCCATCAGCGCTGCCCCACCGCCGTAGCTCCCGCCGGCCAGCGCCACGCGGGGGTCGCCCGTGGCGTCCTGCTGCACCTCGGGCCGGCCGACGAGCAGGTCGACCAGCTCGCTGACGTCGGCGATCTCCCGGTCCGGGTCGTTCAGGCCGATCGTCCCCCCGGACGCCCCGAACCCGCGGGCCGACCAGGTCAGCACAACATGCCCCTCACGAGCCCACGCGCGGGCGGTCTCGTCCAGCGACGACCGGTCGGAGCCGAAGCCATGGGCCAGCAACAACGCCGGCGCGGGCAACGTCACCCCGTCAGCCACGTACAGGCCGGCGTCCAGCGTCACCGACGGGTCACCCGCAGGGCTGGACACCTCCACGGTCAGCGACTCCTCCGCCACCGGGGTGTCGCGCCCCGCGATCACCAGGCCGACCACGGCCAGCACCAGGACGGCGACCCCTGCCAGCGCACGTCGCATCAACGCCCCGGTCCGGTCAGGGCGCGGCCGCTGATGTCAGTCCCCGCAGGCGGTGGCGGCGCGGCGCAGGACCTCGAGGTCGGCGTCGGTGACGACGGTGTCCTCGGCGATGACGAACAGCTCGGCAACCGTGCCGCAGTTGGCCTCCAGCCAGTCCTGCGCGAGGGAGAACGGCATGATGACGCCGCTCTCCAGGCCCGCGACCGGTCCACCGACCAACGCCCGGGCATCGTCGCCATCGGGCACGATCACGACACGGGACGGCTGGAACTCGCGCAGCTCCGTGGCGGTGTCGGCAACGTCGACCGGCCCGGACACGGTGATCACCCGGCCGTCGAAGACGGTGATGGGCGATGCGGTGACGACCTGCTCGATCCCCATCCGGGCAAGCGCATCGACGGTCGGTCCGGGCAGCGCGCCGCTCTGGCTGTACAGCACCGGCAGCGGTGCCGCGCGGCCCGCGGCCAGCCCGCCGGCGGCCAGCCCGGTCGCCACGTCCTCGGCCGGGACCACGAGCGCCGTGCGGAGGCCGTCGAGCACACCGACCTCGCCGTTGTCGGTGAACAGCTGCGCCACACGAACCGCGGTGTCGAACCGGGAGTTGCCGGCGATGCGGATGGTCTCCAGCCCCATCTCGTCGGCGAAGGTCCGTTCGACGACGCCGTTCAGGGCGCTGGTGCCACCGATCAGGATCGCGCGCTCGGTGTCCAGCTCGCGGATGACGTCGCGCGTCTGCGGGCTGACGAGGGTGGCTTCGTTGAGGAGGATCGGCGCCTCGAGGATGCCGGCGAGGCCGGTCGCGGCGACCCCGTCGGCAAGCGCGTCGACGCTGACGATCACCACCGTCTCGGCCCGGCCACCGTGGGCCTCGCGCGCGGCCGATGCGGCCACGCGGATGGGGTCCTCGCCGGTGACGCGCACGACCCGCACGTCGCGGATCTCGCGGGACAGCAACCCGAGCTCGTTCAGGCCGTACAGGATCACCGCCGCGAGGACGAGGACCTGGACCAGCCTGAAGAAAGGATGCTCCAGACGCGACGTGGGGACGTCCCCCCACCCCTGCTGGTCGTCGGGATCACGC
The DNA here is from genome assembly GCF_003344865.1 of Euzebya pacifica. Classification (GTDB taxonomy): domain Bacteria; phylum Actinomycetota; class Nitriliruptoria; order Euzebyales; family Euzebyaceae; genus Euzebya; species Euzebya pacifica. Next base: position 5,239,376 of record NZ_CP031165.1, on the reverse strand, counting down.
CGCCTCACCCGGCGGCTGGGCTCAGGCGGCGCCGCCGTTGGTCTGCCCCTCCGAGGCGTCCACGTGGGTTCCGGCGGTGTCGGGCACGACGGCCTCGTCGACGGTTCCGTTGCCGACGAACCCGGCCCAGATGCCCCCGGCCACGACCATGATCGCGCCCACGATCCACGAGAACGGGGAGTCGGTGACGAACGTGCTGAAGATCGCGACGAAGCCCGCGAGGACCACCAGGTTGGCGATCACGGGGCTGGTCGGCTCGGCAGGAATGGCGGCCATGGCCCATCTTGTACACCAGCGCGGCCGTGCGGGCGAAGACGAGGCGCCGATCGTGGGGGGCTACTGGGCCTCTGCGGCGACGGCTCGCTGGAGGGCCAGGCGGTCGACCTTGCCCGACGGCAGGCGTGGCAACGCGTTGACGACCACGAGGTCGCGCGGTGCGGCGTAGCGCGGCATGCGTTCGGCCACGAAGCTGCGGAGGATGGCCAGGGACAGGACCGCGCCGACCTGGTCGGGCACGACCACGGCCACGGCGCGTTGTCCCCACTCGGCGTCGGGCACGCCCACCACCTCGGCCTCGGCGATGGCCGGGTGCTGCTCGAGCAGGCTGGCCACGCTGGCCGCCACGACCTTCTCCCCGCCGGTGACGATCACGTCGTCGGCCCGGCCGATCACGGTCACCCGCCCGTCGGCACCGACCTCGCCGACATCGGAGGTGACGAACCGTCCGTCGACCAGGCCCTGGCCCGTGCCCGGTGTCGTGGTCCGGTAGCCGGTCATCAGCGTCGGACCACCGATCGTCAGGCGGCCGTCGTCGGTGGTGCCCACGTCCACGCCGGGCAGGGGCACGCCGTCGTACACGCAGCCGCCGCTGGTCTCGCTCGATCCGTAGGTCGTGGTCAGGCCGGGGACGCGCTCGACCAACCCGTCGGTCAGGCGGGCACCGCCGACCAGGACGGTGCCCCAGCCGTCGGGGTCGGCACCGGCGTCCAGCAGGCGGCGCAGCATCGTCGGGACCACGGCCAGGTGCACCGGACCGTCGAGGGCGCGGATCGCCTCGACGTCGAAGCCGTCGTGCAGCACCGCAGGGGTGCCGGTGACGATGGCACGCAGCAGGACCAGGACCCCGGCGACGTGGCTGGTCGGCAGGCAGCACAACCACGGCACGTCCGGGTCGCTGCCCGTGGCGTCCAGACCGAGCGTCGTGCTGGCCTCCACGGCGCTGCGGGACAGCATCACGCCCTTCGGCTTGCCGGTGGAACCGCTGGTCGGGACCACCACGACGGTGTCGTCGGGTACCGGTTGACCGCCGGGGAGGGCGATCAGCCCGCCCGGTTTGACGATCGCGCCGGGCTTCAGGTCGGCGACCAGCCCGCCCCGCGCACGCGGGGGCAGCCGCGGGTCCAGGGGCAGCACCGCCGGACCGCCGGCCCAGGCGTCACGCAGGGCCGCGTCCATCTTCTCGGGCGTGGCCTCCACCGCGAGCAGCAGCCGGCCGCTGCCGTGGGTCGCGGAGCCGTCATGGGTCACGGAGCCGTCGTCAGTCACGGCCGACACGGTATCCGTCCGATGCCCCCTCCCCATCGTGGGTGGAGGTCGACCCGATGCGGGCCGGTGGGTCGTGTGTGCCATCCAGACCTGTATCCGTACGATCTGAACCCGTGAACCCCTATGTCGAGGCGGCCCGGCCGCGCACCCTCACCGCCGCGGTCGCGCCGGTCATCGTCGGTACGGCCACCGCGGCCACGTTCGTCGCCTGGCGGGCCCTCGCCGCGTTGATCGTGTCGGTCAGCGTGCAGGTGGCCGTCAACTACGCCAACGACTACTTCGACGGGGTCAAGGGCGTCGACACCGAAGCTCGGCTGGGCCCCCGCCGCGCCGTCGCCTCGGGGATGATCAGCCCGCCGGCGATGAAGCGCGCGATCCGCAACGCCTTCGTCGTCACCGGGCTGGCGGGCCTGGCCCTTGCCGCCGCCACCACCTGGTGGCTGCTCGCCGTGGGCGCGCTGTGCTTCCTCGCCGCCCTTGGGTACTCCGGCGGGCCCAAGCCCTACGCCTCGGCTGCGCTGGGTGAGGTGTTCGTCTTCGTCTTCTTCGGGCTCGTCGCCACCGTGGGGAGCGCCTTCGTGCAGGACGAGGCCGTGACGGTCACGGCGGTGCTGGCCGCCGTCCCCGTGGGCCTGTTCGCCGTCGCCATCCTGATCGCCAACAACCTGCGGGACATCCCGACCGACGAGCTCGCCGGCAAGCGCACCCTTGCCGTCGTGCTGGGCGACCGCGGGACGCGCCACCTGCTGACCGGCACCATCATCGGCGCGTTCGCCTTCCTCGGGGTCATCGGGCTCAGCGTCGGGTCGGCCTGGCCCTTCCTCGCCCTGCTGGCCGCCGTGCCCATCGCCCGACCGCTGGAGGACGTGCGCGAGGGCGCCGCCGGACCGGGTCTCATCCCGGTGCTCGGCGGCATCGCCCGAACCCAGCTCGCCTTCGCGGTGCTGCTGACCATCGCCCTCGTCCTGGCGTGATCGTCGACGTGGCCGCTCCCGTCCCGTTCACCGTTCCGCTGGTCACCCGGTTCCGACGGGTGACGTCGCGGTCGGGGGTGCTCGTCGGTGGTGCCGCCGGGTGGGGGGAGTTCTCCCCGTTCCCCGACTACGGCCCCGAGGTCACCCGCTGGTGGTGGCTGGCCGCGCAGGAAGCCGCGGCGGAGGGCTACCCCGACCCCGTCCGCGATCACGTCGAGATCAACACGATCGTGCCGGTCGTCGACCCCCAGCGGGCACACGAGATGGTCACCGCCAGCGGCTGTCGGACGGCCAAGGTGAAGGTCGCCGACCCGGGGGTGTCCCTGGCCGAGGACGAGGCCCGGATCGAGGCCGTCCGCGACGCGCTTGGGGTGAGCGGCCTGATCCGCATCGATGCCAACGCCGCCTGGGACGTCGACGAGGCCACCCGGGCCATCCGGCTGCTGGAACGGGCCGCCGGGGGCCTGGAGTACGTCGAGCAGCCCTGCGCCACGTTGGCGGAGATGGCGACGCTGCGCCGACGGGTCGACGTGCCGCTGGCCGCCGACGAGTCGGTCAGGACCGCCGAGGACCCGCTGCGGATCGCCGGGTTGGAGGCCGCCGACATCATCGTGGTCAAGGTCCAGCCGCTCGGCGGGGTGCGACGGGCCCTGGCGGTGATCGAGGCAGCGGGGTTGCCGGCGGTGGTGTCCTCCGCCGTCGAGACCTCCGTCGGCCTGTCCGCGGGGCTGGCCCTGGCGGCGGCGCTGCCGGAGCTGCCCCATGCTTGTGGGCTGGGCACGGCGATGCTGCTGGCCGGTGACGTCGTGGCCGACCCCCTCGTGCCGGTCGACGGCCGGCTGCGGGTCCGTTGGGTCGAGCCCGAGCCCGAGCTGCTGGAACGTTGGGCGCCCGGGGACCCCGAGGCCGTGCTGGACCGCTACCGTGCAGCCGCCGCGGCCGCCGGGGCGGCGGTGCCCGAGGAGGGTGGACTGTGATGCCCGATCAGCAGCCGAGCGCGACCGCCGTTGCCCTGACCCTGGTCGACGAGCTCGCCGCGCAGGGCGTGACCGACGTGGTGGTGTCCCCCGGCTCGCGGTCGGCCCCGCTGTCGCTCGCCGTGGCGGCCCACGAGGGCCTGCGCATGCACGTCCGCGTGGACGAGCGGTCCGCGGCGTTCCTGGCGCTGGGGCTGGCTCGGGGGTCCGGTCGTCCGGCAGCGATCGTCTGCTCGTCGGGCACGGCGACGGCGAACTACCACCCCGCGGTGATGGAGGCGGACGCGGCCGGGGTGGGGGTGGTCGTGCTGACCGCCGACCGGCCGCCCGAGCTGCGCGACATCGGCGCCAACCAGACGGCAACGCAGCAACACCTCTACGGCGGTGCGGTCCGCTGGTTCCACGAGGTCTCGGCCGGGGGTGACCGGCCCGGTGTGTACCTGCGGTCGGTGGTCGCCCGCGCGGTTGCACACGCCGTCGGTGGCGTCGCGCCCCCCGGCCCCGTCCACCTCAACGTCCCCCTGCGCGAGCCCCTCCTCGACGACACGGCCACCGCCCTCCCCGGCCACCCCGCGGGCGCGCCTGTCGCCACGTCCCGATCGGCGCGATCGGGGCCTGCGTCGCCCATGGGGGGTTTGGGCCCCGATCGCGCCCGTTCCCGCGCGGGGGACTCCACCAGCGCGGGGTCGGCCCGATGGCTGCCCGACCCTCGCGAGGTGCTCGACGGGCGACGTGGCCTCGTGATCGCGGGGGAGGGTGCGGTCGGTGGTGACGACGTGCTCGACCTTGCCGCGGCCCTCGGGTGGCCGGTGATCGCCGAACCCACGTCCGGCCTGCGCCTGCGCGAACCCGCCGTGCGCACCGGGCACTGGCTGGCTGCCTCCGAGGCCTTCGTGTCCGCCCATCGGCCCGATGTGGTCGTCCAGCTCGGCCGTCCGGTCCTCTCCCGGGCCGTGGCGGCGATCGTGGCCGTGTGCGACGACGTCATCGTCTGCGACCCCCTCGAGCGGGGTTGGGACCCCCAGCGCAACGCACGCCTCGTCCTGCCGGTCGCCTTCGCCGACTGGGTTGCCCCGATGGTGGCCGGCAGCGACCCCGTCGACGGGTGGCTCGACGCCTGGCTGGACGCCGACCGTCGGGCGGGTGCGGTGGTGGACCGCCTCCTCGAGGACAGCGACGAGCCGACCGAGCTCGGCGTCGTCCGCGACCTCGCCCGGCTGATGCCCGCCAACAGCGTGCTGACGGTGGCCTCCAGCCTGGCGATCCGCCACCTGAACGAAACCATGCCCGTGCGCGAAGGGCTCCGCGTCGTGGGAAACCGGGGCGTGTCGGGCATCGACGGGTTCGTCTCCACCGCCGTCGGGGTGGCGCTGGCCCACGACGGGCCGTCCGCGGCGCTGGCCGGCGACCTCTCGATGGTGCACGACATGACCGGGCTGGTCATCGGCCCCGACGAACCGGTGCCGGCCCTTCCCATCGTGGTGATCAACAACGACGGCGGCGGCATCTTCGACCTCCTGCCGTACGGCTCGCAGCTGGCCGCGGCCACGTTCCGCCGGCTGTTCGCCACGCCGCACGGCGTCCCCCTCGGCGGAATGGCCATCACGACGGGGGCGGGTTACCTCGGGTTGGACGAGATGGCCGACCTGCCGGGCGCCCTCGACGACGCATGGGCCAACCCCGGAATCACGATCATCGAGGTCACCACCGACACCCCGACCGAAACCGCCCGCTACCACCGGATTCGCGAGGCCGTCGCCGCCGAGCTCGGCTGACGGCCCGACCCCGTCCGGTCGCTTCGGGTTTCGCCGACCCCCTCCCGGGCCATGTTCGTCGCATGCCCGACACCTCTCCCTCCCTTGGCCAGGTCGGGTTCGCCGGCCGAGCCGTCCTGTATGCGACCACCGGTTTCCTTGCGGGACGCATCGCCATCGGCCTGCCCGGTGATGCCGGTGCGCAGGGGGCCATGCAGCAGCTGGGCCAGCTCCCCTTCGGCATGGTCCTGCTGGGAATCCTGGCGGTGACCCTCGCGGTCTTCGCGTTCTGGGCCGGAGTGCAGGCCATCGGCGGTGATCACGGCGAGCTCGACGTGCCGCACCGCATCGGTCGTGGCGCCCAGGCGCTGGTCCACGGTGGCCTGGCCTTCCTCGCGGCCAAGCAGGTGTTCTCCGGCGGGTCCGGTGGCAGCTCGCAGTCCTCGCTCACCGCGACGGTGATGGAGAACCCCGTGGGTCGAGTGGCCATCGGGCTGGTCGGCGTGGGCCTCGTCGCCGTCGGGGTCCGACAGCTGTGGCGGGCGTGGAGCGGCGACCTGCGCGAGGAGCTCGACGGCGGTGGCCACCCCTCGTGGGCGCGGACCGCCGGACGGCTGGGCTACGCCGGACGGGGGCTGACCTACCTGCTGATCGGGGCGTTCGTTACCCACGGCGCCGTCGTGTTCGATCCCGACGAGGCAACCGGACTCGACCGGGCCCTCGACGAGCTGTCGCGGACCGCGCCCGGGCGGGTGGCCGTGGTCGTCGTTGCGCTCGGCCTGGTCACCCTGGCGGTCTGGTTCGGCCTCGTCGCCCGACACGGTGTGCGTGACGAGGTCGACGCCACCCCGGAGCCCGCCAACGGGTGACCGTGATGCGGTGCCTCGCGCAGGGCTGACACGTTTCAGAAAAGAACGAAGCGCCCGGAGGAGCCGATCTCCGGGCGCTTCTTGAGCGATGGACTCCGGAGACACCTGGAGCAAAGAGGGCGGAGCTTCAAGGTCCGGGTCCGTCGCTGAACCACAGAATGCGGTGACCATGTGGCCGTTGTGCAACGTCAATGTAACGATGTTGTGTCAGCGAACATAATGCGCGGGGAGCGCACGAACGTCCTTCAGTTCGTTCGGGCGCCGAGCGCCTGCTGCATGGTGTTGAGCTTCAGGCGGGTCTCCTCGAGCTCCGCCTCGGGCAACGAACCGGCCACGATCCCGCAGCCAGCGAACAGGCGGGCCCGGCGTGCCGTGAGCTGCGCACAGCGCAGCGCGATCCCGAACGTGCCGTCACCGTTGCCCCGCACCACACCGACCGGGCCGGCGTATCGAGCGCGGTCCATGCCCTCCAGGGACCCGATGAGGGGAACGGCCACCTCACGGGGCGTGCCGCCGACGGCCGCCGTCGGGTGCAGCGCGCCCACGAGCTCGAGCACGTGGGTTGGTTCGCGAAGCGTGCCCGTCAGGCGGGTCGCGAGGTGCTGGAGGTTGTCCAGCCGCAGCAGCCACGGGTCGGCGTCCACCTCGAGGTCGTCGCAGAGGGGGGCGAGGGCGGCGCGAGCGGACTCCTTGGCGTACCCGTGTTCCTCGCGGTCCTTCTCGCTGGCGAGGAGCGCCCGGCCGGCTGCGTCGTCGGGCGTGGTGGTGCCGGCGAGGACGACGCTCTCCACCCGGTTGCCGATGCGACGGACCAGCAGCTCCGGTGTGGCGCCGACGAAGCCCTCGTGGACGAAGGTCATGCAGGAGGGGAACCGGGCGGCCAGCTTCTCGGCCAGGCCGATGGGGTCGAGGACGTCGTCGGCCCAGACCTGCAGGTCGCGGGCCAGGACGACCTTGTCGTAGCGGCCCTCCCGGATCTGTGCGGTGGCGGTGGCGACCGCCTCCATCCAGTCGACCTCCGAGACCGACGCGCCGGCGTAGCGGACCTTGTTGACGCCGTTGACCAGCTCGGCACGACCGTTGCTGCCGGGGCCGTCGACGCGGACGAGCTGTTCGGGGATCGCGATCGCGCTGCCGTCGCTGCCGGCGTCGAAGGTGAAGGAGGCGAACGCGACCCCGTCGGGGGCCAGGCGGTCGCTGAGCCATTCCGCGGATCGGGTGAACCGGTCGAGGATGGTGGGGGGTTCGAACCGGTCGGTCACCCCGTTGCCGATCCACCCCTGCTGCTGCTGGACGAAGGCGTATCCGGCCGGGTCGGTGAGGGCGTCGAGGGTCACGCCTGCGCCGCCTCGTCGGCCTCGAGCCGCTCCCGGGCAGCGGTGAGCAGCCGGCGACGGAAGGTGTGGGCGATGATCTCGGTTGCGGCGGGCAGCATCGTCTGCAGCGCCTCGACCATGCGCCGGGCCGCCTCGTCCTCGTCGTCGACCTGGGCGCGGATGGGATCGCGCACGAACCGGGCGAACAGGTCGACGGCCTGGTCGGCGATGCCCCCGATTGCGGCGTCGTGCTCGCGGGCGAGGGCCAGCAGCTCGCTGATCGGCACCCCGGAGTCCAGCAGCGCCTGCCCGGCCCGCACGGCATCGACGTCCTCCGCGCCGTAGGGGATGTCCTCCTCGGTGGAGGGGATGAGGATGCCCTGGCGGGCCACGGACTCCAGGACCGTCAGCGACACACCGGTGTGCTCGGACAGCTCGGGCAGGTCCATCGGCCCGATCGGGGCCAGGTCGGCCCCCTCGGCGGCCGGTCGCTGGATCGCGGCGGCCAGCGCCTCCTCCCCCGCATCGAGCTCGCCGGCGAGGGCCCGCTTGACCATGGCGAGGGTGAACCCCTGCGCCTTCAGGTCCCTGATCCGCCCGAGGGTCGCCACGTGGCCGTCGTCGTACCAGGCCGCCCGCCCCTCCCGCTCGGGAGCGTCGAGCAGCCCCAGCGACTGGTAGTAGCGGATGGTGTCGACCGACAGGTCACAACGGCTGGCGAGCTCTTCGACGCGGTATCGCACCGCGCCACTGTACGAGCGGTTGCTCAAAGTGTCAGTGTTTGCTGGTCGCCGCTCCGCCGTTGTTTGTTGGTCCTCGCTCCGCTCGTCGGGTCCTCGGGCTCTGATCCGACGAATCGCTCCCTCGATTCTCGGCCCTCGCTTCGCATCGGGCGCTCCGAGCCTCGCTCGCGTTTCGCCGGCGCCCTGCGGCGGTGCGTTGGCACCTCGGGGGGCTGCGCACACGAACGGTGTGTGCGTTCCCTCGCTCCAGGTGCTGCTGATCGCACCCACCCTCGACCGTTGTGCGACATGAACGCCCCGAGAAGACGGGCATGTCGCACGAAACCTCACCCCGGGTGCGGTCGACCACCCTCAAAGGCGCTCAACGCACACGCCGGCCTGACCACCGCGGCCGAACCGGGCACCGGCCGCCGCAGGGCGCCGGCGATCCGTGAGCAAGACTCGAAGCCACGAGCTTGCGAGAGGCGAGAATCGGCGGAGCGGATCGGCGGTTACGAGCCCGAGGACCCGACGAGCGGAGCGAGGACCAACAAACACCGTCGGGTCAGAGCCCGAGGACCGTGGCGGCGGAGCCGTCACAATGTAGTAGCGAGGTACCAGGCGATCGCGATCAGGGCGGCCAGGAAGAGGGCGCCGGCGGCGATCTGGAGGGGGCCGCGGGGGGTGAGGGTGTCCTCGGTGACAGGCTCGAGCTCGTAGGTGGGCTCGATGCGGGGAGGGCCGGCGGGCAGGTCCTGCAGGTCCAGGGCGGAGGGGGCGTCGGGGGCGAGGTCGTCGAGCGTGACCCGCCGGGGTCCAGCCACCGGTGGCAACGAGCTCGTCGGGCTCGTCGGCGGCAGGACGACAGCCCACTCCTCCTGGACGGCAACCGGCGGCTCGGCTGGGGTGTCCAGGGCAGCGGGGACGACCGTCGAGGGGTCAAGCTCGGGCAGCTCGGTGGTGATCCTGTCCGGCGGCGCGGCCTGCAGCTCCGGGGGCACGTGGGCGGCACGGGAGAACAACGGGACGGTGTCCTCCTGCCGGGGCGCTCGCGGGGGCGCCTCCTCGGCACCCTCCGGCGCCGGGCCGTGCAGCTGCTGGAAGAGGGATCGGGCGACCGCCGGGCCGTCGGGTGCGGGCGGTCCGGGCAGCGGGGGCAGCGGCTCCATCACCGGCATGGCGTGGTCCCCCGGCTGGGCCAGCCGACGTCCGGCGGCGGCCGCGGGCAGGTAGCTGGGGCGCTCCAGCTCGTGGCCGGCGAGCACCCGGCCGGGCACCCAACGGCGCTCGACGGGCTCCGCGTGACGACGGATCAGCCCGGCGGGTGGGGTGGCGTCGGCCGACCAGCGGATGGTCGGCGCGGCGTCAGGAGTCGCGCGGGTGGCGGACGCAGCGGGGGAGGAGGGGATCGACCCTCCCGCGGGGGAGGCCTGCTGGCGGCCCGGCACCTCCCTGATCGGCAGGGGAGAGGGTTCGTCGTGGTCGTCGGTCATCGCCGACACGCCCTGTACGTCACCGGCCATCCGCTCGACCAGCCGTGGAGACGGCGTGGTGAACGCGTTCTGCGTCATCGCCGGGATCGCCGGGGACAGCTCCGCGTCGGGCAGCACGATCGTGACGTCCGGCTCGGCCCCCTCGGGTGACGACTCGTCGCGTGCATCGTGGCCCCGCGACGCCTCGTCCTCCGTCGCACCGCCAACCCGTTCGGCAGCGATCTCGGCCGCCCGGTCGGGGTCCACGACCTGGTGGCCCAGCGCGCAGCGGCCCCGTTCGTCCACGGCAACGACCTGCCGGCACTTGTCGCACCGCTCGCCTGCCTCGACATCGTGGCGCTGCCGGCCGCGCCCACGGCCGGGGCGGCTGCCGCGGCGGGTGCGAGGTGTGTCGGTCTGGCTCATGTGCGTAGACTCCAGCGCTCGTTGCCGAACATCTGCTATTCCGCGTCCGTCGTCTGCCCGATGTCAGGACCGCCGCTTGCCGACGGGGCCGTCCTCGTGGCCGACGGCGTCATTGTGGCGGTCGGACATGCCAGTGACCTAGCACCCTCGGCTGACCGGCACCACCACCTCGACGGTGTGCTGCTGCCCGGACTGGTCGACGGGCACACCGTCCTCGAGCACTCCGACGTGCGTGCCATCGCCCGTCCGGGGCCCTTCCACATGTGGCTCAGGGCCGTGCTCGGCTTCACCCGGGGGTGGGACGGCGAGCGCTGGATGCGCTCGGCCCACCGAGGTGTCCAGGACGCCCTGCGCCACGGCGTGACCACCGTCGTGGACTCCGTCGTCCGTGGCCCGGCCGTGCCCGCTGCCGGTCGTGCGGGCCTGCGTGGGCACTCCCTCGTGCAGGTCATGATGGTCGACATCACCGAGCACGACGCGGTGCTCGAGGCCGTCAGGACCTCGCTCCAGCGTCCTGCCAACGGCCGCACCGTCGGCATCGCCCCCCACTCCTCCTACACCCTCGGCACCGGGGTCATGCAGGCGCTCGGCGCCCTCGCCCGGGAGCTCGACCGGCCGCTGCAGATCCGTGCGGCGGAGTCCAACGCCGAGATCGCCGCCATCCGCCAGGGCGACGGGCCCCTCGTCGACCTCGCCACCGAAGCGGGCATGGACGTCGAGTGGGCACCCGACGGTGTCGGCAAGGGCGCGATCGGCTACCTCGACTCCCTCGACCTGCTGGGCCCCGGCACCTCGGTGGTGCACGGCGTCTGGGCCGACCTCGCCGAAGCACGCATCCTGGCCCGCGCCGGTGTGCCCGTCGTGTGCTGTCCCCGCGCCAACACCATGCTGCAGGTCGGGGAGGCCCCGCTCGAGCGGTTCGCCGAGGCGGGTACGCCGCTTGCCCTCGGGACGGGCAGCGCCGCCGCAGCCGGTGACGCCGACCTTCTGGCCGACGCCGCGGCGTGGGCGCAGGTCGCCCGGAACCGCGAGCTCGTCCTCTGGCCGTCGCCCTCCGCCGGGCCGATCTCGCTGGAGGAGGCCGCCATCCGGCTGGCCACCGTCGACGGCGCCCGGGCCCTCGGCCTCGGCGACACGGCCGGCATCCTCGAAGCGGGCCGCCCCGCCGACATGGTGGGTGTGGCCATCGAGACCACGCCCGGCAGCGTCTACCGCGACCTGGTCGAGCGCGGCCCGGGCCGGCAGGTCCTGACCGTCCTCGGCGGCCTCCGCAAGTCCCGCCGCAACGACCCCGACGTCCCGTGGCCCGAGCTCGAAGAATGGAAGGACCTGTGACCGCTGGTTCGCTGCCCGACCCGCGTCCGACCGAGGACAAGGACGCGGCGCTCGTCCAGGACATGTTCGACCGGGTGGCGCCTCGCTACGACATCGCCAACGCGATCCTGTCGTTCGGGTCCGACCAGCACTGGCGGCGTGTCGCCGTCCGGGCCGTCGATCCCCAGCCGGCCGAGCGGATCCTCGACGTCGCCACCGGCACCGGGTTGCTGGCTCGCGAGCTGGACCGTGCCGGCGCCGACGCCGTGGCGCTGGACTTCTCCTGGAACATGCTGGCCGCGGGCAAGCGCAGCGAGCGTCGCACCGGGCAGCGTCCGCTGGCCTGGCTCAACGGCGACGGCACCGCCCTGCCCTTCGCCGACGACAGCTTCGACGCGGTCACCATCAGCTTCGGCCTGCGCAACCTGCCCGACCCCCGTGCGGGCCTGCGCGAGTTCGCCCGTGTCACCAAGCCGGGTGGTCGTGTGGTCGTGATGGAGTTCTCCAGTCCCACCAACACGCTGTTCCGCCGGGTCTACCGGGACTACCTCGTCCGTGCCCTGCCACGCATCGCCGAGGTCGTCACCTCCGACCCGGCGGCCTACCGCTACCTGGCCGACTCCATCCTCGAATGGCCCGACCAGCCCCGCCTGGCCCGCTGGTTCGTCGACGCCGGCTGGACCGACCCGCGGTGGCAGAACCTGACCGGCGGCATCGTCGCCATCCACACCGCACGCCTGCCGGAGTAACCCCCGCTCACGGCGGTCGACCACGGCCCGGAACCGACACGGGTTTCACGCTTCCCAGCGGCGTGCTACGATTCTTCGTCCACGGCTGCGCGCCGCCCTGCGTCGTGCGCGCGTCTGTGCCCATCATCGCCCCACCGGTGGGCACCAGGAAAACCACCCCTTCCCCACGAGGAGCATCCCATGAAGGTCGTCAACTCCATCGGCACGCTCAAGAAGCGCCACCCCGACTGCCAGGTCGTGAAGCGCAAGGGCCGCATCTACGTGATCAACAAGACCAACCCCCGCTTCAAGGTCCGCCAGGGCGGCGCCAAGAAGAAGCGCTACTAGGCGATCCCCGCAAGGGAGATCCCAGAGTCGACGCCACCCCTCGGGGTGGCGTTCGTCGTTCCGGCCCCCGTGTTCTGGTGACCGACAGGGGGCCGGAAGCCAGCGACATCCCGTTTCTCACCCCGGTACGTGTTCACACGGGGCCTCGCTGCCGTTAGGTTCGTCGTGTGGAACAACGAACCCCCTCAGTCGACCTGCCCGAACGCCTCCGCGGCGAGATCCGCCATCTCGGCCGCCTGCTCGGCCGTGTGATCGCCGAAGAAGCCGGCGAGCGGACCTACCACCTGGTGGAGGAGCTGCGGCGGGCCGCCGTCGCTGCGCGCCGTGACGGGGCCGACCGGTCACCGATCGACGAGCTGGTCGCCGAGCTCGACGTCGAGACCGCCGAGGACGTCGCCAAGGCGTTCACGATCTTCTTCCAGCTGACCAACCTCGCCGAGCAGCGCGTCAGGATCCGAGAGCTGCGCCGCCGCGACGACGGGGTCACCCCCGTCGAGGACTCCGCGGCAGCCAGCATCGCGGCGATCCGTCGAGCCCAGCCGATCGACGACGACGCGCCGGACCTGCTGGCCGACGTGCTCGGCAAGCTCGAGGTGCACCCCGTCTGGACCGCCCACCCCACCGAGGCCCGGCGGCGTGCGGTCGTCGACAGCCTGCGTCGCATCGACGCCGAGCTGTCCCGCAGCGACACCGACATGCTCGGCCACGGACAGGAGGCCGACGTCACCCGGCGCCTGCTCGAGGAGATCGCGATCCTGTGGCGCACCGCGCAGGTGCGCTCCAGCCGTCCGACCCCGGTCGACGAGGTCCGCAAGCTCATGGCGGTCTTCGACGCGACGGTGTTCCGCGTGGTGCCCGAGGTCTACCGCTCCGTCGAGCGGGCGATGCACGGTGACGCCAGCGGAGTCGCCGAACCGGAGGTTCCGCCCTTCCTGACGTTCGGCTCCTGGGTCGGCGGCGACCGCGACGGCAACCCCCGGGTGACCTCCACCGTGACCGCCGAGACCGCCGCCCTCATGGCCGACCGTGTCCTGCGTGGACTGGAGAACGCCACGACCCGCATCGCGCGGACCCTCAGCGCGACCGAGGAGGTCACCCCGCCCTCGCCCGAGCTGGTGGAGGTGCTGGCCGACCTCGACCGGCGCTTCCCGACCTGCGCGACCGCCCAGATCATGCGGGCCGCGCGGTCGCCGCACCGCCGCCTGCTGAGCATGGCGGCCGAACGGCTGGCGGCCACCCGCACCGGCCGTGGCGTCGACGATGACATGGCCTACGCCAGCCCCGAGGAGTACACCGCCGACCTGCGGCTGGTCCGTGACTCCCTGGTCCGCGGCAACGCTGCTCGGCTGGCACACGGCGAGCTGCAGCACCTGATCTGGCAGGCCGACACCTTCGGGTTCCACCTGGCCTCCCTGGAGGTCCGCCAGCACACCGACGTGCACGCCGAGGCGCTGCGCCGGCTGGGCATCGACCCCGACGACGTCGACGCCCTGCGCGCCGTGGTCACCGATCCGCCGCCGTTGCCCGATGACCTGACCTGGCCGTCACCGCCCCATCCCGTTGCGGTTGCCTCCGCCCCGCACCGTGACCTGTCGCCGACAGACCTGTCCGCCGGGGAGGTCGCCGCTGCGGACCCGGCCGGTGATGTCCTGCCGACCATGCGGACGGTCGCGGAGATCCAGCAGCGGTTCGGCCGATGTGCGTGCGAGCGGTGGGTCATCTCCTTCACGACCTCGCTGGTCGACCTGCTGCGGGTCAAGGCCCTGGCCGCCATCGCTGGCCTCGACGTGCAGATCGTCCCGCTGTTCGAGACCCGTGCCGACCTCGACGCCGCCCCGGCGGTCCTGCAGGAATGGCTGGCCGAGCAGCCCGGGACCACCCACCTCGAGGTCATGCTCGGCTACTCCGACTCGGCCAAGGACGCCGGGTTCCTCGCCGCCAACGTGGCGCTGCACCGTGCCCAGCGCGGCCTCGTGGCGTGGGCAGCCGAGGCCGGCGTCGAGCTCACGCTGTTCCACGGCCGCGGTGGCGCCCTCGGCCGTGGCGGCGGGCCCACCAACCGTGCCGTGCTTGCCCAGCCCCGTGGCGCGGTGGCCGGCCGCTTCAAGGTCACCGAGCAGGGCGAGGTCATCAACCAGCGCTACGGCAAGCGCGCGCTGGCCGTCCGCCACCTCGAGCAGGTCACCTCCGCCACCATGCGGGCCAAGCTCGACGACCTGACCACCCAGTCCGACACGGTGATGGACGACGAGGCCGACCTCGTGGCAACGATGGCCAAGGCCAGCGAGGAGGCGTGGCGCGACCTCGTCGGCGCCGACGGGTTCCCCGACTTCTTCCGCACCGTCACCCCCATCGACGAGATCGGGGCCCTGCAGATCGGCTCCCGGCCCTCCAAGCGCAAGACGGGCAACGGCCTGTCGTCGTTGCGGGCGATCCCGTGGACGTTCGCGTGGGCCCAGGCACGCATCAACGCCCCCGGCTGGTACGGACTCGGTACCGGCCTGCAGGCAGGCGTGGACGCCCGCGGGCTGGCCGAGCTGCAGGACCTCAACCGTCGCTGGCCGTTCTTCGCCAACCTGATGGAGAACGCCGAGATGAGCCTCGTCAAGGCCGACGCGACTGCCGCCCGCGTGCTGCTGGACGCCGGCGGCCGTCCCGACCTGACCGAGCGGATCATGGACGAGCTGGACCGCACCACCGAGCTGGTGCTGCAGATCACCGGCCAACGACAGCTCCTGGAGCGGCGGCCGACCCTCGCCCAGGCCACGGCGCTGCGCAACCCCTACCTCGACGTGCTCGGGGCGGTCCAGCAGCGCTGGCTGCGCCACTCCCGTCGCACCGACGCCACCGAGGACGACCAGCGGGTCGTGATGTTGACGATGAACGGCATCGCCGCGGCCCTCCAGAACACCGGCTGACCGCGGCAGGGGTGGGTAGCCTCGGATGGCGATGGCCTCTGCGATGGACTCCCCTGCCGCCCCCCTTCCCTCCAGCCCCACCGACACGGCCGACGTCGTCGTCGTGGGCGCTGGCCCCGGCGGGTCGGCCGCCGCGTACTTCCTGGCCCGCGCCGGCCACGACGTCGTGCTGCTGGAGAAGGACGCCTTCCCCCGCGACAAGGTCTGCGGCGACGGGCTGACCCCGCGCGCCGTCCACGCCATGAAGCTGCTGGGCCTGGACGAGGAGGCCGAGGGCACGCCCGACGGCTGGGCCCGTCAGTCCGGCCTGCGGATGTACGGCGGCGGCGTCACCTGGAACATGCCGTGGCCCGAGACCGACGACTTCCCGACCCACTCCATCACCGCGACCCGGGCCCTGTTCGACCACACCCTGGCCAAGAACGCCGCCAACGCCGGTGCGCACCTGTGGGAGGAGACCAAGGCCGTCGCCCCGCTGTGGATCGACGGACGCGAAGACCGCATCGCCGGGGTCGCCTACGAACGGGCCGACGGCACCACGGGCGCCATCCGGGCCCGCACCGTCGTCCTCGCCGACGGTGGCTCGTCCCGTCTGGCCATCGAGATGGGCCTGCACCGCGACGAGTCCCGCCCAATGGGTGCGGCCATCCGGGCCTACTACCGCTCGCCGCGCTCGACGATGGACCACATGGAGGGCTTCCTCGAGCTGAAGAAGGGCGACGAGCTGCTGCCCGGCTACGGCTGGATCTTCCCCCTCGACGACGGGCTCGTGAACGTGGGCTGGGGGCTGATCTCCACCTCCAAGCACTTCCAGACGACCAGCTACCGCAAGGTGCTCAACGACTGGGTCAGCGGCTTCCCCGAGGAGTGGGGGATGTCGCCGGAGACCATGGTCGGCAAGCCCAAGGGGGCCGGCCTGCCGATGGGGCACAACCGCCATCCACACATCTGGAAGGGCGCGGTGCTGGTCGGTGACTCCGGCGGCATGGTCAACCCGTTCAACGGCGAGGGCATCTCCTACGCCATCGAGGCCGCGGAGATGGCCTCCCGTGCCATCGACGACGCGCTGCGCACCCGCCGTGACGACGCGCTGCTGGCCTACCCCGCAGAGCTCAAGCGTGCGTGGGGTGGCTACTACCAGCTCGGTCGGGTCTTCCTGACCGTCATGGCCGATCCGACGGTGATGAAGCTGGCCACCACCTACGGCATGCCACGGCGACGGCTGATGGACTTCGTCTTCCGCACCATGGCGCACCTGGTCAACGAGAAGAACCGCAACGTCACCGACGTCGTCATCAACACCCTGTCCCGCGTGGTGCCGGCCGCATGACCGGCAACCAGCCCCCCGCCGTCCCCGCCGCCAAGCGCGTCCCCCACAGCTGGGACCGCCCGACGGGCGCGGCCCAGGACCACTACGCCTGGCTGCGCGACCGGGAGGACCCCGACACCATCGGGTACCTCGAGGCCGAGAACACCTTCGCCGACAGCTGGTTCGCCCCGTACGCCGACACGGTC
Organism: Euzebya pacifica; assembly: GCF_003344865.1. Lineage (GTDB taxonomy): Bacteria > Actinomycetota > Nitriliruptoria > Euzebyales > Euzebyaceae > Euzebya > Euzebya pacifica. The sequence goes on along the minus strand of NZ_CP031165.1, from coordinate 5,222,498 downwards.
GAGGCGATCTACGAGGAGATCCGCTCCCGCGTCCAGGAGACCGACGACTCCCCGCCGGTCCGGGACGGCGACTGGTGGTACCAGCGCCGGACCGAGGAGGGCAAGGCGTACTCCATCCACACCCGCGGACGCAGCGCCGAAACGGCCGGCGAGCAGCTGGTGCTGGACACCAACGCCGAGGCCGACGGCCACGAGTTCTTCTCCCTCGGGATGCTCAACGTCAGCCCCGACCACACGCTCGCCGCCTGGTCGGCCGACACCGACGGATCCGAGCGGTACACCGTCCGGTTCCGCGACGTCGCCGCCGGGACCGACATCGACGACGTGCTCGAGGGCACCAAGTCCGGGGCCTCGGCATGGTCGGCCGACGGCAGCTGGTTCTTCTACATGCTGCCCGACGCCACCGAACGGCCCTACCGGGTGATGCGGCACCGGATGGGCACGCCGCAGGCCGACGACGTCGAGGTGTACACCGACGACGACGAACGCTTCTTCGTCGGCGTCGGAACGACCCTGTCGGAGGGCTGGATCGTCATCTCCAGCCAGTCCAAGATCACCGCCGAGTCCTGGCTGCTGCCCGCCGACGACCCGACCGCCGAACCGGTCCTCGTCCGCGCCCGCGAGACCGGTGTCGAGTACGACGTCGACGACTGGGGCGACCAGCTGGTCGTCCACACCAACCTCGACGCCGAGGACTTCCGGGTGATGACCGCCCCCCACGACGCACCGGGGGAGTGGACCGAGCTGGAACCCCACCAGCCCGGCCAGCGGATCACCGGGGTCGCCCCGTTCGCCGGTCACCTGGTCATCCACGAGTGGCACGACGCCCAGCCGCGCATGCGACTGCTGTTCCGCGACGGCACCCGGCGGGTCCTCCCGGGCCTGGATGCCCCCCACTCCATCGGCTTCGCCGGCAACCGCACGTGGGACACCGACGTCCTCCGCGTGGGCATGCAGTCCATGGTCGACCCGCATCGCATCGTCGACATCGACGTCCGCACCGGCGAGCAGACCCTGGTCAAGCAGCACCCCACCCCCAACGTGGACCTCGGCGACTACACCGCCGACCGCATCTGGGCGACCGCCGAGGACGGCACCCGTGTGCCCGTCGACGTCGTCCGCCACGTCGGCACCCCGGTCGATGGGTCGGCCGCCTGCCTGCTCTACGGCTACGGCAGCTACGAGCACTCCATCCCGCCGTCGTTCAGCGTGGCCCGGCTGTCGCTGCTCGACCGCGGCATGACCTATGCCCTGGTCCACCCCCGAGGGGGAGGGGAGGGCGGCCGCCGCTGGTACCTCGACGGCAAGCTGCTGGCCAAGCGCAACACCTTCACCGACACCCTCGCCGCCGCCGACCACCTCGTCGAGACGGGCTGGTCCGCCCCCGACCGGCTGGCGATCCGTGGTGGGTCGGCAGGTGGCCTGCTGGTCGGCGCCTGCATCACGATGCGGCCGGACCGCTTCGCCACAGCGGTGGCCGACGTGCCGTTCGTCGACATCGTCACGACCATGTCGGACCCGACGTTGCCGCTGACGGTGACGGAGTGGGAGGAGTGGGGCGACCCCCGCGAGGAGCCCTACGCCAGCTACATGCTGAGCTACTCGCCCTACGACAACACCGTGGCTGCCGACTACCCGGCGATCTACGTGACCGCCGGCCTCAACGACCCGCGGGTCAGCTACCACGAGCCGGCCAAGTGGGTTGCCCGCCTGCGCGAGATGCACACCGGCACGCGGCCGATCGTGATGAAGACCGAGATGGGCGCTGGCCACGGTGGTCCGTCGGGCCGCTACGAGGCATGGCGCGACGAGGCCCGGACCCTCGCGTTCCTCCTGTCGACGACCGGTGTGATCGACCGGGCCTGATCAGCTGACCGCCCGGGCCGCATGGGCGTCCCGGGTGAGGCCGAAGACCATGGTCTCGCGGCGCCCCCTGCCGTCGTGGGCCGGCTCGCCGTGCAGGGTGCCCTCCAGGGGCATGCCGACGTGCTCGGCCACCCGGCGGGACGCCACGTTGCGGGCGTCGCAGTGCCACGACAGCCGCTGCCAGGGCCACTCGGTGAAGCCCCAGCTCAGCATGGCCGACAGGACCGCCGTGCCCAGGCCCTGGTTCGCCTCGCTGCCGCGGATCCACATGCCGATCTCGGCCACCCCGTCGGCCCAGCCGAACCCGTCGCGAAGGTGGAACCCCGTCCCGCCGAGCACACGCTGTCCGTCCGGCGACCAGATGCCGACGACGTAGTCCTCGTTGAGCAGCCACCTGGCCCGGAACCGGCGAACCCGTGCCTCCGCGACCTCGATCGGCTCGTCTTCCACCGCCCATCCCAGCCACGGGCGCAGGTGCTCGTAGGACGACACCGACGCCTCACGCAGGGCGGCGCCGTCGCCGGGCATCCAGCTGCGCAGGACGAACCGGTCGGTCCGCATCGTCTCCGGTGCGAAGAAGGTCGACATCCGGTCAGGGTACCGGCGGTTCCCGCGGCTGGACGAGGCCAACGCCGGGGGATCAGTCGCAGGCGTCCAGGTCGAGCGCCAGGCTGCAGACGACCGTCGCGTCGGTCTCCTCGACCAACGCGGCGACCGGTGCGGGAACGGTGTCCCCGGCGACGGGCAGGACGACCGCGTTGCCGCCCATGGCCTGCGAGGCCGCGGTGAACCCGGCGGTCCACCCGGTCGGTGACTGGCCGTCGACGAGGACGATCGTGTCGACGTGCGGCTCGTCGCCGGGCGCGGCGGTCCGAGCCAGCTCGACCGCCGTCTCGTAGCGGGTGGCACCGCCGGCCCGCCGCACCGACAACCCCAGCGCCCGCAGGTCCTCGACGACCCCCGCAGACACCGCGGACTCACCTCCGGCGACCACGATGTCGGTCAAGGCGCTGGACTCCAGCCACGAGGCGGTCGCAGGGGACAGGCCGTCGGTCGCCGTCAGCAGCACTGGCGCATCCAGCGTCACGCCGAGGGCACCCGCACCGAGCGCGTCGACGAAGGCGGCGGTTCCGGGTCCGTCGGCGCGGGCGATGACCGCGGTCGACACGGTGACACCGGCGTCGGCTGCGGCGGCCAGGGAGGCGTCGGCGATGGCGAGCGCGGTGGTGATCCGCTCCTCGCCAGCCAGCCGCGTCACCTCGTGTCCCAGGTCGACCAGCGCCTGCTCGACCGCAGGGGACACCGCCGCCTCGCCACCCAGGAGGTGGACCCGCTGGGCGCCCAGCCGCACCAGCTCCGCCCGCACCCGACCGTCGAGCGTGTCGCCGTCGGTCAGCAGCAGCGGCGCATCGAGCAAGCCCTGGGCCGCCCCCGCCCCGAGCGCATCGGCGAACACGTCGTCGCGGCCCAGCAGGACATCGGGGGCGTACGCCCAGGCGCCCCGCTCGACGATGTCGGCAGGGCCGGCGGCGGAGAAGGCCAGCCCGGCGAACCGCAGGGCCTCGCTGACCGCGTCCCGCTCGACGGTGCCGGCCACACCGGGGCAGAGGGGATCGACGACGTCGGGGTTGCCCCGGTCCTCGGCAGGGACGGCGTGACCGGCCGCGTCGACCCGTTCACGGGCAAGGTCGGGCCGGTTGGTGAACAGGCCGTCCACCCCCATGGCGAGCAGCCGGTCCATCTGCGTGGCGTCGTCGACGGTCCACGTGTGCACCTCGCCGCCGTTGCCGTGCACCGCGTCGACGTAGAGGGGATGGGCGGCCAGCCACGCGGCGTTCGGCGCCATGACATCGGCCACGTCGGGCAGCTGTCCGGTCAGGGCTTCCACCAACGTCACGTTGGTCTGGTCGGGTGCGGCGAACAGCAGCGCGGTCGCCAGCCGCGGTTCCAGGTCTTTCACGATCTCGAGGCTCTGACGGCTGAAGGACTGCACGATCGCCGGATCGGTCTGCGGGGAGGGGCCCTCGGCGGGGATCAGGTCACGTGCGCCGAGCACGCGGATCAGCTCCTCCTCCATCGCCCCACCGAGCGAGTCGGGCGACTTGGTCTCGATGTGGAAGCGCAGCCTGGCGTTCGCTGCCGTGTAGCAGTCCAGCTGCTCCTCGAACGGCACGACCTGGGCACCCGCGAACCGCTCGGCGGCGCCAGCGTCATCGGTGGCGAACCAGCTGCCCCAGTCGAGCTGCCGCAGCTCGGCCAGCGTCAGCTGCTCGACGTCGCCCGACCCGTCGGACGTCCGGTCCACCGACGAGTCGTGCACGCACACCAGGACCCCGTCGCTGGTCATCTGCAGGTCGCACTCGAGGAAGTCAGTGTCCTGCTCGATCGCCAGGTCGTAGGCGAAGAACGTGTGCTCGGGCGCGTAGGCGCTGGCCCCACGGTGGGCGAGGACGCTGACGGCACCAAGTGGCTCACCACCCTGGGCGAACGCCGCGGTTGGCAGCGACGAGGCGAGGAGGACGAGAAGGCAGAGGAGTGCGCGGGCAGACATGCCGCGGGACCGTGGAGCACCCAGGTGACGCGACGGGGGACGGCCGATGGCTGGACAGCGACGCCACCGTGACGTCGATCGGCCGGTCCTCGGCGACGTTCAGGCAAGGTCCATCTCACGAGCGGCACGCCACAGCTCGGGCCGGTGGGCGGGGTCCGCGATCCCGATCAGCTGGGCTGCCCGTTCGCGCAACGACCGGCCACGCAGCTCGGCGACGCCGTGTTCGGTCACGTGGTCGACGGTGTTCTTCAGGGTGGTGACCACCGACCCGGCGGTCAAGCGACCCACGATGCGCGACAGGCTGCCGCGCCGCGCGGTGGAGGGGAGCACGATGAATCCCTTCCCACCGGGGGAGTGCAGCGCCCCTCGGGCGAAGTCGGCCTGGCCGCCGGAGGACGACCAGTACTTGCCGTTGATCGTCTCCGACGCGCACTGGCCGTACAGGTCGACCTCGACCGTGGCGTTGATCGACACGAAGCTGGGGTGCTGGGCGATCTCCTCCCGGCTGTTGACGACGTCGACACGGTGGAACTGCACCGTCGGGTTGTCCTCGATGTAGTCGTACAGCGCCTGGGTGCCCAGGGCGAACGTCGTGATCGCGGGTCGATCCAGCCGCACCGCCCCCGACGTGGCCAGGCCCATCAGGCCGTCGGCGAAGAGCTCGGTGTGGATCGACAGGTCGCGGTGGCCGGCCAGCTTCGCCAGGAGGGCCTCCGGTACCGCGCCGATGCCTGCCTGGATCGTCGCCCCGTTGGGGACGCGCTCGGCCACGTGATCGGCGATCCGGTTCGCGATCTCGTCGGGGACGGGTGGTGGGACCTCGACCAGCGGGTAGTCGGCCTCGCACCAACCGATCACGTCGTTGATGTGCACGCGGTTGCGGCCGCGGGTGGCGGGCATGCGGGCGTTGGCTTCGATGAAGAACGGCACCCGACCGATCAGCGCAGACGTGTAGCCACCGGTGGTGCCGAGGGAGAAGAACCCGTGCTCGTCCGGCGGTGCCGCCGAGGCGACGACCAGCTCGACGTCCCGTGCGGTGTCCAGCAGGACCGGCACCTCGCTGAAGTGGTTGGGGATCAGGTCGATCGTGCCGGCGTGGAACGCCGGACGCGTGATGTGGGACAGGAAGTAGGAGATGTGGCGCATCCCGTCGACGCGACCGTGCAGGTAGTCGCGGTCGTGCAGGGCATGCATCTGGTGCAGCCGCACGTCGTGGAGCTGTCCGTCGCGACCGGCCCGCTCGAGCGCGTCGAGCACCGTCACCGGTTCGCCGTTGGCGATGGGGACGGCGATGTCGACGTCGGGCCGCAGGTGGCCGAGGACGGCGTCAGCGGTTCCCCTGTGGCGGTCGAGCAGCTGCTGGATGTGGTCCATGCCCACATCCTCGCCGATGGTCGGACCGGTTCTCTCGTGCCCGTCCGGGTCGGGGTCAGCGGCCGGGAACGGGGAACGGCAGGTCGGCCGGAGTGACCCACCCGCGGTCCACCACGCCCCACAGCCCGATCATGATCGCGTCGGCGGTGTCGCTGCGCAGGGGACCCTTCGGGGCGGGCGGGACGTCGGGACCACCAGCGGCTCGCGACCACTCGATGACCTGGACTGCCCGGTCCTTCGCGGCCGCCTTGGCGGTGGCCGACGGGGTCCGGTCGCGGGGCCACAGCAGCACGGCGCGCCACCGCTCCGGTGACACCTCGGTCGTGGTCGCGCCCAGCCGGCGGGCGGCCTTCGCCCAGATCTCGCCCATCGCCCGGTCGCCCTCGACCACGACCCCCGCGATCGGCGCCGCCTCCTGCAGCATCCGTGGTGCGGCCCGCTTGAGGGTGGCGCGGGACCCGAGATGGGTGGAGGAGTACCGCCGCAGCCGCACGACACCGGCGCCATCGGGGGCGTAGACCGCGACACCGGTGCGCAGGCCCAGGTCGACCCCCACGAGGGATCCCGGCGCGGGGTCGTCGTCCACGACGCGGCAGTGTCCCCGATCAGCAGACCGGGGACACGCCGTGTGGGGGAAGTCGGCTCAGCCGGGCAGCGCTGCGCGAGCGCGGTTGGACACCGCCAGCCGCGAAACGGCGACGGCGCCGACGTGGCCCACGAGGACGGGCCAGAACCCGCCGAACAGGACGAGGTCGACGACGCCGCCGGCCACGGCACCGGTGAGGAAGCCGAGCCAGGCGCCGACGACGCCGGCTCCGGCGATGGGGCCGGGGGACACGCGACCCCCACGACGGGAGAACGCGGTCCACAGGCCGATGGCGGTCACGGTGAGGAACGGAACGATCATGTCGTCAACCCTCCTCCCCAGCTGGGCCGGGCACCATCGGGGACATCCCTGTCGGGGACACACCGGAGGCGTCCCGTTACCCTGCCCCACATGGAGCCCACGGCCATCACCATCGTCAGCCAGCTGATCACCGACGCCCGCACCCGCTTCGGGGCGGATGCCGTCGGACGACTCGACGTCCCCGGCGACCTGCTGGACGAGACGATGGAGGCCGTGCTGCACCTCGGCGGATCCGTCGATGCCGAGGGCTGCGTGGTGGAGGGCGTGACCATCCGCGAGCTTCCCGACGACCTCGCGGTGTCGCAGGCGTGGGTGATCGGCGAGGATGCCCCACGTCCGTTGACCCCGTTGGAGGGCGACGGCTGACCGACGGCCCTGAGGGGGACCGACGATGAGCTACCTGGAGACCATCACCGACGAGGACGCCACGGGCGAGGCCGCCGAGCTGTTCGCGCACGACCGTGCTGCCGACGGGTACGTCCACAACTACACGAGGACGTTCGCCCGTCGGCCCGACGTCTATCGGGCATGGAACGTCCTGGCCGACGCGATCGCCGGTGACGACGAGCCGGACCTCCGCCGCTACGAGCTGGCGACCCTCGGGGCGGCCCGGCAGCTGCGGTCCTCCTACTGCATGCTTGCCCACGGTCGGAAGGTCGCCGACGACCTGTGGCCGGCAGACGTCGTCACCGCGATCGCCGAGGACCCCGGCACCGCCGACCTGACCGACCGCGAACGGGCGATCGTGGCGTTCGCCGAGGTCGTGGCCAGCGGCGGGACGAACGTGACCGAGGCCGACCACCAGTCCTTGCGGGACGTGGGCCTGACCGACGCCGAGATCTTCGACGTGGTGCTGGCCGCCGCCGCACGCTGCTTCTTCTCCACGGTGCTGGATGCCACGGGCACGCTGCCCGACGCGGCCTACGCCGACGCCATGCCGGCCGCCCTGCGCGACGCCCTCGTCGTCGGCCGCCCGATCGCCGAGACGTAGTCGCTGAGCCGTCGGAAGCGCCGGGGGACAAGACCTGCGGCCCGGTCGGAGGACCGGGCCGCAGGGAGATGGATCAGGACGGGATCAGCTGTCGTCCTCGGCGTTGGAGGAGTTCTGCTGTGCGGATTCGGCGTTGCACTGCTCGTCCTGGGCAGTCGTGCTGTCGCTGCCGTCGTTCAGCAGGCCCAGCCCCAGCGCGGAGTCGATCTCCTGCACGGGAACCTGGACGCCGAGGGCGTTGACGGGCACCTGGTTGTGACAGACCTGGGCGTTCACCTGGTTGTCGTCGGCGACCCCGACGTTGTTGCCGCTGGCGTCGACCAGCGCGGCGTCGTCGTTGCCGTCGTCGGCGTCATCGGCGTCGGCCTCGTCGGTCTCGTCATCGGTGGACGCGCTGCTGTCGTTGGACTGGCCAGCAGCCTGGTTGCAGCTGTCGTCCTGCTCGACGGTGCTGTCGGTTCCGTCGCCGAGGGCGTCGGCACCCACGACCGGCGCGACCTCCTGGACCGGGACCTGGACGCCGAGGGCGTTGACGGGGACCTGGTTGTGGCAGGCCTGGGCGTTCACCTGGTTGTCGCCGGCGGCGGAGATGTTGTTGCCGTCGACGTCGGCGACGGGATCGGCGCCAGCGCCGGTGCCGATGAGCAGCACCGAACCGAGCACGGCGGCGAAGAAGGCCGTGAAGGTCTTGTGGGTCAGTCGTTGTCGCATCTGGGTGTTCCCTTCTGTAGCGGGCGGGAGCATGTCGGCGACTGTGCCGACACCTCTGTTTCTCACCGGATACCGAAGGGTCGATACGTGCCCATCCGTGGGCCCCGGGGGCAACTCCTGGTCGATGCCCAGCCGTACGCCCCGGGGGTACGTGGCCTTCCTCAGCGCAGTACGGCGCCGTCGACCTCGGTGGTCACGGTGTCGCCGAGGAAGCACCGGTGGCCGGCCACGCGGGTGGCGTCGTCCAGCGGGTCGGGGTAGCCCCAGGCCACGTCGTCGGCCGAGCCGTCGGCCATCGACCAGTACGACGCGTCGCCCTTGTAGGGGCAGTGCGAGCCGGTGGTCGACCCGACGAGCAGGTCGGTGCGGATGTCGGCCTCGGGCAGGTAGAACCGGTTGGGCATTCCCGTCTCGCTGAGCACCATCGGGCGACCGGATCGGGCGACCTCCACGTCGCCGACGCGGACCACGACGGTCCGGCTGCTGCGACGCACGTCGACCCGGTGGTAGGGATCGCGGAGGTGCCCCTCGACCTGCTCGTCCTCGTCGAACCACGCATCGAAGCGGTCGAAGTACGGGGCCACGTAGCCCTTCAGCCACGGCGCGTCGGCGTTGGGCTCGGGGTATCCCCACACGGCGTTGTCCACGGTGCGGTCGCCGACGGTCACCGACCAGTAGCTGGCGTCCCCCTTGAACGGGCAGTGCGTGGAGAGCTCGGTGGGCTCGAGGAGGTCCATGCGCACGTCCTCGATCGGCACGTACAGGGCCGGGAGGATGTTGGACTCGTGCAGCAGCTTGCCGGCGGTCGTGTCGATGACGACCTCGCCGCCGACGACGGCACGGACCCGCCGGGGGAAGTCGCTGAACAGGATCCGGTGTGGCGGTCCATCGATCGCATAGTTCGTGGACTCCGGCGGGTTGGTGCCGAGCGGGCCGTCGGACAGGGTGAGGGTCATGGTCGTGCTCCGGTGTCGATGTTTGGGTCGGCGGTGTCGTGGGCATGGCCCCAAGTGCCGGGCCGGGGTGCGGCTCATTCGACATGTAGGGTCAGCTCATGGTCACAAAACGCGACAACGACGCGCCTGTTCCCGAAGGCGAACGAAAAGTACTGATGATCGCCGCCGCAGTCGGCGGCGTATTGCTGTTGCTCCTCGTGTGGCGGCTGGTGACCGCGTTCGACGGCGTGGTCAGCTGGTTCGACTTCGTGGTCAGCCGGCCCGACGACATCATCGAGCTGACGATCGAGCACACGATCCTGACGGTCAGCGCCATGTTGACCGGGGCCGCGATCGCCATCCCGCTGGGGGTGGCCGTGCACCGCAGCCCGATCGGCAAGCAGGTCGCGCTGACGCTGTCGAGCATCGCGCTGACGATCCCGTCGCTGGCACTGTTCGCGATCTTCATCCCGGTGGTCGGCATCGGATTCACCTCGCCCTACCTGGCGCTGACGATCTACTCGATCCTGCCGATCCTGCGGAACACCATCACGGGGCTCGACCAGGTCGACCCGGCCATCGTCGAGGCCGCCAAGGGCATGGGGCTGAGCAACCTGCAGCGCATCCGCAAGGTGCAGCTGCCGCTCGCCTGGCCGGTGATCCTGACCGGCATCCGCGTGGCGACCGTGCTCACCATCTCCATCGCCGCGATCGCCACGCTCGTCGCCGGCGGAGGGCTCGGCGACTTCATCAAGGACGGCCTGGCCCGTTTCCCGCTGCCGACCTCCGTCGAGCGCATCTGGACCGGCACCGTCTTCATCATCCTCCTCGCCCTGGTCTTCGAGCGCCTCTTCGCGTTCCTGACCAAGGTCACCACCTCGAAGGGACTCCAGTGACCGCCATACAGACCCCCGAGCCCACGTCCGGGCTGACGTCCGACGCGGCACCACGAACCATGATCCACCTGGACAAGGTGTCCAAGGTCTACCCCGGGACGAAGGTGCCCGCGGTGGAGGACCTGACGCTGGACATCCCCGAGGGCGAGATCCTCGTGCTGGTCGGTCCATCGGGTTGCGGCAAGTCCACCACCCTCCGCCTCATCAACCGGATGATCGAGCCGTCGTCGGGACGGATCGTCTTCGACGGCGAGGACGTCACCGACGTCGACGCCGACCGGCTGCGGCGTCGCATCGGCTACGTCATCCAGCAGATCGGCTTGTTCCCCCACATGACGATCACCGACAACATCGCGACGGTGCCGCGGATGCTCGGCTGGGACGACAACCGCATCACGGCCAGGGTCGACGAGCTGCTCGACCTGGTCGGCATGGACCCGTCGCTGTACCGCGACCGCTATCCCAAGGAGCTTTCCGGTGGTCAGGCCCAGCGTGTCGGCGTGGCCCGTGCGCTCGCCGCCGACCCGCCCGTCATGCTGATGGACGAGCCCTTCGGCGCGATCGACCCCATCACGCGCGACCGCCTGCAGAACGAGTTCCTGCGCGTGCAGGCGGACCTGAAGAAGACCATCGTCTTCGTCACCCACGACATCGACGAGGCCATCAAGATGGGCGACCGGATCGTCGTGCTGAAGGAGCGGTCGCAGATCGCCCAGTTCGACACCCCCGAGCGCATCCTCGCCCATCCGATCGATGACTTCGTCGAGGACTTCATCGGCAGCGGCGCGACCCTCAAGGGCCTGGACCTCGAGCGGGTCCGCGACCTCGACCTGACGCCCGTGCTGACCATCCACGCCGGTGAGAGCCGCGACGAGGTGCAGCGCAAGCTGAGTCAGTCCGACGACGGGTGGGTCCTGCTGCTGGACGAGAAGAACCGGCCGCACCGCTGGATCGGCGAGCACCACCTGCAGCGCACCGACCGTCCGCTGCACGAGGTCGGCCCCAGGGTGACCGCCACCGTGGAACCCAACGCCACGCTGCGCGATGCGCTCGAGCAGATGCTGCACTCGACCGCCTCGATGGCCACGGTCATCGACCGGGACGGCACCTACCAGGGGTCGATCAGCATCAACACCCTGACCGACGTCATCAAGCGCATGCAGGCCGACGCCGCCCGCCACTACGGGGAGGCTGCCAAGTCGTGAGCACCGCCACAGCCACCGCCGACACCTCGCTCCTGGGCGGTGACGGCCCGCTCGTCCGTGCCTATCGCTGGGTCCGCACCAATCCCTGGGTGTCCCTCCTCGGGGCGCCCGTGGCCATCGCTGCGCTGTCCCTGCTGCTCTACACGTGGGTCACCACCCAGGACCTGGGCTCCATCGAGACCGATGCGCTGCGGGCGGAGCTGATCCGCGGACAGCTGCTCGAGCACCTGCAGCTGACGGGCGTCTCCACCGTCTTCGTGATCGCCATCGCCATCCCGCTGGGCATCTTCGTCACCCGCCCGTCGGCCCGTCGACTGTCCACCCTCATCCAGGGCGTCGCCTCCAGCGGACAGGCCATCCCGGCGTACGGCCTGCTGGTGCTGCTGGCCATCACCTTCGGGACCAACTTCCGCTCCGCGGTCATCGCGTTGATCGTCTACTCGATCCTGCCGGTGCTGCGGAACACCATGGTCGGCCTCCAGCAGGTCGACACCTCCACGATCGAGGCGGCTCGCGGCATGGGCATGACCAAGCAACAGGTCCTCCGGAAGATCGAGCTTCCGCTGGCGGTACCCGTCATCCTGGCCGGCATCCGCACGGCGCTGGTCATCAACGTCGGGACCGCCGCGCTTGCGTTCCTCATCGGTGGGGGTGGGCTCGGCGAGACCATCAACACCGGCCTGAAGCTGCAGCGCGACGTGGTGATCGTCGTCGGTGCCGCCATGACCGCCCTGGTCGCCCTCACCGTCGACTGGATCGCTGCGCTCGTGCAGCGGACGCTGACCCCTCGCGGCCTCAGCTGAGCGACCGGTACGAGACAACGACGAAGGGGTGCGACCGGATCGGTCGCACCCCTTCGTCATGGCTTGTCGTGCCTAGATCAGGCCCTCGTCCTCGAGGTACTGACGGGCGACGTCGGCGGGCTCCTCGCCCTCGACGGACACGAAGCTGTTCAGCTCGGCCATGCGCTCCTTGGTCAGGGGCTCGTGGATCAGCTCGAAGATCTCCTCGTAGGCGTCGGGGTGCTCGCCGTAGACCTCGTCGCGGAGGTTGGCGGACACGTTGTAGAGGATGAAGACACCCTCGGCGTCGATGACGTCGAGCTCCAGCGCCGGGATGCGGCCGTCGGTGGTGAAGATCTCACCGAAGGTGCACTCGCCGGTGGCGGTGTCGTTGTAGATGATGCCGGTGTCCAGGATCACGATCTGGTCCTGGGGGATGGTGAAGCCGGTCTCGTTCTCGAACAGGACGAGGCCGTCGGGGCGGGACGGGAACTCCGACTCCATGCACACGGTCGCGCTGGGGTTCTCGGCGATGTAGTCGGCCATGCCCTGCAGGTCCAGCTCACCGTTCTCCTCGACGAAGTCGGGGCCGGCGGCGAAGCCGTAGGTGTTGTTGAACGGCGCCTGGGAGACCCAGCGGATGCTGTTCTCCTCGAGGTCCGCCTCGCGGACGTTCGTGGTCAGCTCCTCGGAGTCGAAGGAGGGGTCCTCGTTGCCGAGGTGCACGGTCCAGCCGGTGCCGTTGTACTCGGGGTACAGGTCGATCTCGCCGGCCAGCAGGGCCTCGCGGGCCACCGCGGTGCCACCGAGGTTGACCTGGTTGGTCACGCTGGCGCCGGCCGCCTCGAGCGCCTGGACGTAGATCTCACCGAGCACGAGCTGCTCGGTGAAGTCCTTGGATCCGACGGTCACGGACTGTCCCTCGAGGTCGAACTCCGACAGCGCACCGTCTCCGCTGCTCTCACCTCCTCCGTCGCTGGTCGTCTCGTCGCCGCCGTCGCTACCGGCGTCGTCGCCGGAGTCGGAGCAGGCGGCGCCCAGCATCGCGAGGACCGCGAAGAGGGCGATGAACATGCGGGGGGTGAAGCGTTGGATGACGTGTTCCTCCTTGGGTGGCACCCACGCGAAAAGGACGGACACAACAAAAGGGGGGCGCGTGGGTTGCCCGGTGGTTGAGGGTCCCCAACATGCCAGTTGCTACACGTTCGGCCACATCGGGCCCTCGGGGAGTGCGCCGCTCGGGCTCAGCCGAGCTCCAGCGCGGCCACCGATGTGACGACCAGGATCATGCCTGTCGCCACGAGCACCGCCGCCCCCACGAGCGGCGCGGCGTCGGCGAGCCGGGCCAGCGGTCCGGCGGTCGCCCGGTTGGCCCGTGCCCGTATCTCCCGGGACCCGAGCGCGATGGCCGTCAGGGTCAGGGCCATGCCCACTCCGAAGGTTGCGACCAGCACCATGGCGTAGGCAGTGCGGCCGGTGAACAGGCCGGTCGTCAGCACCAGCAGGGCTGACGGGGAGGGCAACAGGCCGCCGGAGACCCCGATCAGCAGCAGGCCTCGCAGGGACATGACGTGATCGCCACCGACCCCGTGGTTGTGGGCGTGGGCGTGGTCGTGCATGTGTGGGTCGGCAGTCGATCGGGACGGCCAGCGTCGCCGCAGGAGCCAGAGGCCGACGCCCAGCACCATCAAGGCGGACAGGACCCGGAGCCATCGCCCGGCGTCGTCGATCCAGCCGGTGGCCGAGGTGACGGCGAACAGGAGGAAGCCGAGCACCAAGGCGCTCGCCGTGTGCATGATCGCGACCGCCGCCCCCAGCATCAGGGCGTCGCGACGCCCCGTGGGGGTGCTGGCAACGTACGACGCGGTCACCGCCTTGCCGTGCCCGGGGCCGAGGGCGTGCAGCGCACCGATCCCGAGGGCGAGCATCACGCCGCCGAGCAGCGCCCAGGCCGAGGAGCTCGTCGTGTCGATGATGGCGAGCATCCGGTCCTCCAGGGGACCGAACACCCGCGCGGGGACTGCACGTTCGTCGTGGACGGAACCGCTGGTCGTTCCAGCCGTCGAACCGGTGTCGTCGGCGGTCCCGTCGTCCGGCGAGAACGTGTAGGCGACGGTGGGGGCAGTGGCGGTGTGCAGGCCGCTGGCCGGGTCGGCGTGGGTGGCCCGGCTGATCGTGCGGTAACGATCGCTCAGCTCGGTCAGCGCGGTGATGGTGACCCGGACCTCGCCGGCCGGCTGCGGGCAGGTGAACACCACGACCGCCGGGTCGCCGTCGAAGGTCGGGTGGGCGGTCACCACACCATCACAACGGTCCCCGGCACGCTCGACGCGTATGTGGTCGAGGAAGTACCCCGCGACGGCCGGATCCTCCGCCAGGAGGGCGACGTCGTTGTCGCCGGCCACCTGGACGAGCTCGCCGTTGACCTCCTCGAAGATCATCTCGTCGGCCGCGGCACCGACGGCCCGCGCGATGGCGTGGATGTCGTCGCGCTCGGCCGACCACATCACCGTGATTCCTTGCCCGGAAGCGGCGATGGTGGCTTCCGGCGGCGGGCCGAGCGGGTGGGCGTCGGCGGTACCGGCTCCACCCAGCAGGGCGAGGCACACCACGACGAGGACCACCGCGATGGGCAGGCGGGCAGGAGCCCCGGCCCACGGCGGACGGCGTGCGGGCAGGTGGAGGGCCGGCCGGATCGGCACCAGTGTCTCCTGGGTCGCGAGGGAGGCTGCGGTCAGGAGACGTCGTAGGTGCGCAGCCGCTCCAGCACGGCATCCGACACCGCGGCGGTGCCGCCGACGACGGTGATCCGCTGTGCGCCGAGGCGACGCAGCTGGGCGTCGGTCTCGTCGGGGATGTCGTCGACGTCGACCAGCAGCACCGGCGCCATCCGCATGAACGCTGCCGGCGTGGCCGACAGTGCGTCGGGAATCGCCTCGCCGCTGACGACCATCACGTGGTCGGCGTCGGGGAACGCGTGCTCGGCGATCATCGCCGCCGTGTGCACCCGGGTGGGCCCGGCCAAGCGGGTGACGGGCGCGACGTCGGACAGCGTGGCCTCCACACCCGACCCGACGACGCTGCTGCCGCCGAGCAGGACGATGCGGTCCGGCGCCAGTCGGCGCAGCTCCGCGTCGACCTCGGCCGGGACCGTGTCGGCGGTGACCAGCAGGAGGGGCGCGCCGGCCCGTGCGGCAGCCGCGCCACCGGCGAGCGTGTCGCCGAAGCGTTCGCCGTTGGCAACCCACACCTCGGCGGTGTCGGTGTCGAACGCGGCCTCGCTGATCAGGGCCGAGGTGGCGAAACGGGTCGGTCCCCCGATCCGTTCGACGTCGGCAAAGGCGCCGAGCGCCTCCTCGACCTCGCTCGACACGGCGGCCGTACCCCCCAGGAGGACGATGCGGGTGGTCGCCAGCCGCCGGAGCTCGGCTGCGGTCGCGTCGGGCACCTCGTCGGTGACCAGCAGCAGCGGGCCGGGGCCGAGGGCGGTGGCGGCCGGCCCTGCCGAGAGGGCGTCGGCCAGGGCGTCGGCGCCGGCGACGAACACCGGGACGTCGCTGTCGGCCGTGAAGGTGAAGCGCGAGACCTCCGCGGCGGTGTCCACACGGGTGTCGCCACCGCGACGGCGGACGGTGGCCGGTACCCCGCCGGGCTCGTCAGGGCCCGGTGTGGGCGTGGGGGTCGGCGTCGGGCTGGGCTGCGGGTCGGGCTGCCCGCCGCCTCCCCCTCCCGTCGTCGGGGGCCCGGTCGGGTTCGGGTCGGGATCGGGCTGACGGGTCAGCGGGGCGCGGTCCTCGGCAGGAGGTTCCAGCGTGGGGTCGAGGTGGACGGGGCTGGAGTAGGCCCACGACACGTCGCCACCGGCGAACGCCGTCCCGGCCTCGCCGTCGGTTTCGTTGATCCCGAGCGATTCGCCGTTCAGGTCGTTGGGGCCCGAGATGCGCAGCACGAGCCACTTCACGACCGAGGGGTCGACACGGTCGACGACGAACTCGATGACCGGCTGGTCGGGCCGCGGGATCGGGGCAACCTCGACGTGCAGCAGGTCGGGGACGAGCTGGTCGGGGTCGGCAGGGGTGGCCAGCACCTGGATGCGGACCTCGCGGCCCCATGACGCCGGACCGCGATCGAGGTCGAGCTGCACGCGCACCGGGCCCACGTCGGGGTGGCCGAGGGTCTCGCCCATGCGGACCCCGTTCAGGGAGGTGTCCATCCGCAGGCCCTTGACGCGTGCGGCGTAGAAGCGGCGGCTCAGCAGGGCCTCCTGCACGGCCGCCCTGTTCACCACGCCACCGTTGATCCACAGGCCGCCGCGGCCCTTGCCGAGCGGACTGCCCCAGTCGGTGCCGTGCTCGTCGCTGGCACCCATCAGCCCGGGCGTCCAGCCGGCCCGGAGGCAGTCGATGATGGGGCTGGGACGGCCGTCGCCGACACCCTCGAACAGGTAGTCGTCCCGCTTGTTGAGGATCTCCATCGAGACGATGGTGTCCTGCAGGCTGGGCTCGTGGGTGAATCCGCCGAAACGGCCCGGCTCGCGGCCCGGGTGGTTGAAGCCGGCCACGCCGTTCTGGCCACCGCCGATCAGCGGGGTGTCCTGCGGCTGGGCCAACCACTGCTGGAACGGGGCCATGCTGGCCGTGTCACCGATGTCGGCCGTCGTCTGCACGATGGTCTCCAGCACCGTGGCGAGGGGACCCGGCAGGGGTCCGGTCAGCTGGTCGGGATCGATGTAGGACTCGGCGGCGGCCGGGGCGATCAAGCCGACGGTGTGCAACGGGTCGATCCAGTGGTCGGTGAACCACACGTTGACGTGACCCAGCACGGGGCTGGACCACTCGAAGCCCCGCACCCCGAGGAACCCGTTGGCCTCGTCGGTGAACTCGGCGGCCAGCTGGGCGGTGTAGGCCCAGTCGTCGTTGGTCAGGCCGGCAACGCTCTTGCAGTCGCCGGCCAGCGGCCCGAACGCCTGACAGACGTCGGCGCCCGGGGTTCCGGCCGGCCCCCACTGGAGGGTGGCGTGATCGGTCAGCGCGGCCACGTCGACGCCGGCGTCGCGGATCAGGGGGTAGAAGGTGGCCGCGTCGCCGTCGCCGTCGGACAGGTGGGAGTGGTTGTGCAGGTCGGCGTGCACGAGGACCGGTCCGGGGAACAGGCGCGAGACCCGCGAGGTCCCGAAGTCGTCGTCGTTGTCCAGCGCAAGGGCGGCAAGGTTGGTGAAGGGCTGGGTGAGCACCATGGCACCTGCACCCACGGCGGCGGTGGATCGCAGGAGGCGGCGGCGGGAGAGAGGCATCAGGTCACGGTGACACCGCACGGAAGCCCAACACGTGCACGGGGTGACGGCTCGATGACCCCTGCGTGACTGCGCGGTGAACCGGCAGGCTACTCCTCCTCGGCGGCGCCGCGCTGCCCCCGGAGCTCCTGGACCTCTTCGTCCTTGCGGCCCCGAACCCAGGCGGTGGTGGCCGCCGCGGCGCCGAGGGCGCTGACGCCGACCATCCCGATGCCAGCGGGGCCGCCCGTTGCGGGCAGCACCGTGGTGGTGGAGGGCTGACCGATCTGCGACTGGCCGGTCGTCGACCCGCCCCCGTCCCCGGTCGTGGGTGCGGGGGTCGGGGTTGGCGTCGCGGTCGGTGTCGTCGCCGGTGTGGGCGTGGGGGCCGGTTGGGTGGCAGCCTGGCGGGTTCGTTCGATCACGATGCCCTCCTCTACCGGACCGCCCGTGGTGACGGAGTACTCGCCGAGGACCAGCCGTTTGGTGCCGCTGCCGGTGTCCGGGACGACATCGACCTTGACGGTGCCCACCGTGAAGACCGACTTGGCCGCCTGCCACGGGAACTCGTTGGGCAGGGGGTTCTGCGGTCGCTGGACCGCTCCACCGTTGCCGCAGACGACGTACATGGTGCCGATGTCGGTGACGTAGTCCCCCTCGGCGGCCAGCGCCACCTCGTCGCGGACCATCATGTGCGTGCGCTCGTACTGGTGGTCGTGACCCTGCAGGACCAGGTCGACGTCGTAGGTGGCGAACAGCTCGAACCAGGCGTCGCGCACCCCCTGGTCGGACCCGTGCAGGCCGGTGGAGAAGGCCGCCTGGTGCATCATCACGATGATGAAGTCGCAGGTCTCGTCCTCGTGGGCCGCTCGCAGCGCCTCGGCGGCCCACGCCTCCTGCCGGCCCTCGGAGTAGCCGATGTTGGCGGTGACCTCGGTGTTCACGTCGTTGTTGTCGAGGCTGATGAACTCCACCGAGCCGTAGCGGAAGCGGTACCAGCATCCCTCCCACTCGCGGTCCCCGTTGGCCGGCAGCGCGAAGCGGTGACGGTAGGCGTCGTAGCCCAGCGGACCCCACGAGTCGCCGGTGCCGAAGCCGGACACGCCGACGCCCTGGACCTCGATCTCGTGGTTGCCGATCGCGGGCATCACCGGGCGGGACGCCGCGTACTGCTCGTACCCGCGGAACCATTCGTCCCACACGTCCTGGTTGCCGTTGGCGTAGGAGGTGTCGCCACCGACCAGGTGGAAGGCGGGGTCGAAGCTGTAGGCCAGGTCGCGGTTGCGCGTCGCCTGGAACGGCGGCTGCTGGTCGGCGCCCTTGGCGATCGTCTGCAGGGTCGTCGGGTCGAAGTCCTGGACCTGCGTCAGGTCGCCGCCGAGGAAGTCGGTGCCCTGGTCGGCGAAGGCCGTGAACGTGAACGGCGTGCCGGGGGCCGGTCCGGTGCGGTAGCTGAACCCCTCGCGCCTGATGGTGTCGCCGTGGCCGATCGCGTAGCCGTAGTCCGTGGACGGCAGCAGGTCGTCGACGCGGACGTGGTGGAAGTAGCCCGGGTACCCCTCGTACTGGATGGTCGTGGCCGGCAGTCGCTGTTCACCGAGCTGCAGGAAGGGGGTCGCCACGGCGGCAGGGGTCATCCACGAGAACGCGGCCTGCGTGGCGGCGTCGGCCCCGAACTGGGCATGGACCTGCTCGACGGGTGCCTCCTGGGCATGGGCCAGCTGCCGCCAGAGGAACGGGCCGGAAGCGGTGAGGAGTCCCACGGTCGCGCTGCGACGCATGAAGTCTCGACGGGACACGAAGGGGCGATGTGGATGCTGCATGACGGCGGGCGACGGTAACCGCACGATCGTCGCGTCCGGTCACCAGGTGGGGTCGGCCACTCACTGTTCGTTGGTCGGCCCCGCGATGTTCACCTGACGCTTGCTGTCCGGAAGTCGGACGGCAACACGGGGCCTCGATGGTGCTGGCCGATGATCGAACCCTCGTGGGCCGAGGAGGAGGCGAGCGCATGACGACGCCGCGGTTGTCCGCGATCGACCACATCCTCTTCCGGACCGTCGTGTCGGCCCTCGCCGAGCCCGGGCTGCCGTGTGCCGTCCCCCAGGGGTTGGGGGAGGGGCGGCTGGCCGAGGCCATCGCGCGGGCCATCTGGGAGCCGACGACACCGGTCTGGACTGCGCCCGACCTGGAGGCGCTGCCGGGCTCTCCCGTCGGGGCGGCAGACGCCGCGGTGCTCTACACCACCGGGGACGACGCCGCCCGACTGGGCCTTGCCACCATCGGCACGACCACCACCCCCGAGCTGGCCGCCACGGTGCTCGTCGAACCCGTCGACGTGCACACCGCGGTCGTCCTGGACGGGCCCGGGCTGCCGACGGTGCGGCGAACGATCCTGCCGATGACCGTCGAGGCGATCGTGCAGCGGAACCGACGCTGCGCGTTCCCGCCGATGGGCCTGGACCTGATCGTGATCCAGGGTCGGTCGGTCATGGGCCTGCCCCGCACCACCAGGATCGCATTCGCCTGACGGCTGGCCGCCGGCTCGGCTCGCGGCACGCACTCTGCTCGACAGGCGGCCCCGGCAGGCGTACCATCCGTTCTTGATCGACCGATCGAACAAGGGAGCTCAGGAGTGGTTGTCGGGGTCGTGCTGGTGGTCGGGTTCGGGGTGGTCATCCCGTTGGCCCTGATGTCGGTCGCGGTGGCGTTCGACCGACGGGCCGTCGGGGCCGCTGCGGCCCTGGCCGGGATCGCGGCGGTGCTGCCGGCAGGGCCTGCCGCGGCGCTGCTCGCCGTTCCCCTCGGGGTCGTCCTGCTGCCGATCGGTGTCCGCACGGCGCGCGACCTGCGCGCAGCCACCACGGGACACGGGGTGGCCGACTGGCTGTTGGCGGTCGGCCGGTTGGCAGTCCCTGCCTACGCCCTCGTCGCGGTGGTGTTCCTGCTCCAGCACCGGTTGGGGATCGACCCGGTCGGGGTCGGCAGCACCATCATCCGGCTGACCGCGGTGCACTTCGCTTACGCGGGGGCGGCGACCGCCGCGGTCCTGACCGAATCACTCCGGCGGGCCACAGCGGCGGGGCGGGCGGGCCACGGCCTGGCGGTCGCGTTGCCCCTCGCCCTCGTGGGCCCACCGATCACCGCCCTCGGGTTCGCAGCGGTCCCCGCCATGCAGGTGCTCGGCGCGGTCGTCATCACCGGCGCGCTGTGGACCTGGTCGGCCAGCGCGGGCGGCGTCGTCCCGGCAACCGCAGCTCCGCTGGAGCGAGCCCTGTGGGCGGTCGCTCGGCTGGCGGTGCTGGGCTCGATGCCGCTGGCCGCGTGGTGGGCGTTCGGCACGGTCGTGGGGTTCACCGTGCTGTCGATCCCGACGATGGCCGCGACCCACGGCGTGCTCAACGCCGTGGGTTTCGTCGGGTGCGGGCTGGCCGCCCTGCTGCGCGCGGGACGGGCTGCTGGCCGGGTTACTGGCCCAGCGACAGGGCCAGCGGTGCGGGTCCGGTGATCGAGCCGCCGGGCAGCTCGATCCGCTGGATGCCGTGGCCGAAGGTCGCCGCGGTCACGTACCCGTGGTCACCGTCGACCTGGATGACCGGGACCAACGGC
This sequence comes from Euzebya pacifica, assembly GCF_003344865.1. Taxonomy (GTDB): domain Bacteria; phylum Actinomycetota; class Nitriliruptoria; order Euzebyales; family Euzebyaceae; genus Euzebya; species Euzebya pacifica. The sequence goes on along the minus strand of NZ_CP031165.1, from coordinate 5,201,399 downwards.
AGGTTGGTGCCCAGCGTCTGCCAGTCGGGGTCGGTGGCGGACCGGTCGAGGGCGAACACGCCCACGTCGGTCCCGACGACCAGGAAGTCGCCGGCGACGATGATGTCGTTGACCGGTGCGTTGGGCAGGCTGCCGGAGATGTCGGTGAACGTGACGCCGCCGTCGGTGGTGACGAACACGTGGGCCGCGTCGCTGCCGCCCCGGAAGCCCGAGTAGGTCACCCACGCGGTGTCGTCGTCGGTCGGGTCGGTCGTCACCGAGGTGATCCAGGCATCCGGCAGGCCGTCGGCCTCGACCAACGTGGCGTCCTGCCCGTTGCTCGCGTCGATCGTCCACAGCCGACCCTCGTCGGTGCCGACCCACACCAGCCGGCCCTCGTGGCCCGGTGCGATCGCGGTGACGACGCCGCGCAGCTGGTAGCCGGTGTTGGGGTCGAGCTGCGCGGGGTCGCTGGACAGGTCGCCGGTGAAGCGGGTCCAGCTGACGCCGTTGTTGGTGGACTTCCACAGGAACTGCGACCCGGTGTAGAGGGTGTTGTTGGTCACGTCGGCGGGGGAGTACTCGATGTCGGCCAGCCAGCCCCACCGGTCCTGGTTGGTGCCCGGGAAGCTGAGGATGCCGAGGTCGCCTGCACCGGCGACGTTGCGCTGGCATCCGCCGTATTGCGAGCACGACCACGACACGGCCGGGTTCCCGGGCTGGAAGACCGACTCCAGGCCGTCGCCGCACACGCCGTTGGGCAGCCAGTCGCCCTCCAGCGGGCTGTAGGTGATCTGGCAACCGTTGTCCTGCAGGCCGGTCACGATGGCGTTGCCGACCCCGACGTCGCTGACGTCGACGGAGTAGTGCTGGGTCCAGCCCTGGTCGGGGGAGGACAACCACGACTCGCCGTTGTCGGTGGAGTGGTACACGCCGCCGTCGTTGCCGAGGTAGACCAGCCCCTTCTCACGTGTCTCGAAGACCATCGAGTGCTGGTCGGAGTGGGGGTCGATCCGGTCGCCGCCGGGCGCCAGCCCCAGCAGGCCGGTGTTGACGTTGCTGAACGACGTGCCGCCGTTCTCGGAGTAGGTCAGGTTCAGGCCCATGACGAACACCCGGTCGGCGTCGGCCGGGTCGACGTAGATCCGCCCGAACCACCAGCCGTAGGAGGAGTTGGTCGCGGTCAGCGTGGAGTTGGTCCGCAGTGCCCAGGTCTCGCCGCCGTCGTCGGAGACGAAGAACCCGCCGTGCCGGCCGTTGGCGGTGTTGGCCACCTCGGCGTAGATCCGGTCGGCGTCGGACGGGGCGAAGGCCACGGCCATGCGGCCGTTCTCGGCCGGGTCCCCGGTCGTGATGTCGGCCACGAGCGTCCAGGTCTCGCCGCCGTCGCGGGTGCGGTACACACCCGAGCCCTCGCCGGAGTAGTAGCGGGCGTCGGGGGTGCGGTGGTGGTCCCACATGGCGACCAGCACGTGGTCGGGGTCGGTCGGGTCGACCGCGATGTCGACCGCGCCGGTGGTGTCGTTCGGGCCGGCGAGCCACAGCTCGGGTTCGTCCATTCCGGGGGCCCAGCGGTACAGGCCACGCTCGCCACCGGGCACGAACAGGTTGCCGGTCGCGGCGATCAGGAAGCCGTCGGCGTGTTCGACGACCCGGCCGATCGCGCCGGAGTCCGCCAGGCCGATGGACACCCACGAGGTGCCGTCGTCGGTGGAGAGGTACGCGCCGGTGCCGCCGTAGACGATCGAGCCGCCACCGGGGTTGGCCTCGCCCGAGCCGGCCAGCAGCATGTTGCCGTTGCGGGCCATCGAGCCGATCGCCTGCGTGAGGTCGTCGGGCCACGCCCGTTCCCAGACCAGGCCGCGCTCGGTCCCGCGCCAGACCCCGCCCGAGGCGGTCGCCGCGTAGACGATCGTCGGGTCGTCGGCGTCGGTCACGACGTCGTTGACCCGGCCGCCGATGTTGGAGGGCCCGAGGTTGGTCCACTCGCCGTCGATGGCGTCGGTCCGCAGCTCGGCGGCCTGGTCCAGCGCGCCGGCGTAGTCGATCGCCTGGCCGTCGATGGAGCGCTGGGAGTCGAACCACTCACCGGGCGCCTGGAGCGGCGGCAGGGCCAGCCGGGGGTCGACCATCGCCGGGGAGGAACCCGACGCGAAGCCCGCCAGGGTGGCGGCCACCACGATGGCGACCTGCAGCACGACGAAGATGCGAACGGAGAACCGGCGGGACGCCTGCTGGATCCAGGACGAGGTGATCCGGGACGAGTGGGTGATCGAAGTCATCGCTGCTTGGTTCGACCCGGACGTGCCGAGTTCCTGCACGGCTACCCTCCGTCGTCGGTGTCCGATCGTCCTCTCCCTGCCCCGCCGGACGGCCTCCTGCGCTGGCCGGTCGTCATCGTTGGTGCGGGCGCAGCCGGCATGATGACGGCGATCCACGCGGCTCGGACCGGTGTCCCCGTCCTGGTGCTCGAGTCGGCCCGCAAGCCGGGCGCCAAGATCAAGGTCTCCGGTGGCGGCCGCTGCAACGTCCTGCCGTCCGTCGTCGACGAGGGCGACTTCCACACCGAGGGTTCGTCGAAGGCCGTCCGCAAGGTGCTGCGATCCTGGCCGCTGGACCACGTCACCGCGTTCTTCGCCGACGACCTGGGCATCCCCCTGAAGGTGGAGGACACCGGCAAGGTCTTCCCGGTCAGCGATCGGTCGGGCGACGTGGTTGTTGCGCTGCTCCGGGCGATGGACCGAGCCGGGGTCACCCTGGCCACCGACACGAGGGTCGCCGACGTCACCCGAGGCGATGGCGGCTTCACGGTCACCACGACCGACGACCGTTCGGTCCACGCTGACCGGCTCGTCCTGACGACCGGTGGCCTGTCGTTGCCGAAGACCGGCAGCGACGGTGCTGGCTACCGCTGGGCGAGGACGCTCGGTCACACCGTCCTGCCCCGCTACCCGGCGCTGGTCCCGCTCCTGACCGACACGGGGGACTGGGACCGCCTGGCGGGGCTGGCCGTCCCGGCCCGCCTGACCGCCCGGGCCCCCAAGGTCGTGTGGGAGGGCGAAGGCGACCTGCTCGTGACGCACAAGGGGTTCTCGGGCCCGGTCGTGCTGGATGCCTCGTACCGCGTGGCGGCGCCGTGGGGCCAGGGCACGGCCCTGACCGCCCGCTGGGCCGCCGCGGACGCCCCGGCCGACTGGGACGTGCACCTGCAGCAGGGTGGGGCCCGCCCCGTGGCCGCGGTGCTGCGCGACACACTGCCGCGCCGCCTGGCCGACCACCTGTGCGGGCTGGCCGACATCGACCCCTCGACGACGCTGGGAGCGCTGCGGCGCGACGACCGCAAGCGGCTGGTCTCCCTGCTCGAGGAGTGCCCGCTGCACGTCACCGGGACCGAGGGGTACCGGACCGCCGAGGTCACGGGCGGGGGAGTCCCGCTCGCCGAGCTGTCGACCACGACGCTGGAGTCACGCCTCGTCCCGGGCCTGCACATGGCCGGCGAGATCATCGACGTGACCGGCCGCCTGGGTGGCTACAACTTCCACTGGGCGTGGGTCACGGGCCGTCTCGCCGGCCTGGCGGCCGGGTAGCTCAGTACCGCCTGGGCACGAACGTCTGCTCCTCGACCGGCGGGCGGACGTAGCCGTGTGAGGACGGGGTCCGGGGCGGCAGCTCGAAGGGGTCGGGGGTCAGGTCCTCGTAGGGGACCTGGTCCAGCAGGTGCGCGATGCAGTTGAGCCGGGCATGGCGCTTGATGTCGCCGTCGACCACCCACCACGGCGCCTGCTTGGTGTCGGTGTGGGCGAACATCTCGTCCTTGGCGCGGCTGTAGTCCTGCCAGCGGTCCCACGAGGCCATGTCCATCTTCGACAGCTTCCAGCGCTTCGTCGGATCGTCGATGCGGCCCTGGAACCGGCGCTGCTGCTCCTCGTCGGAGACGCTGAACCAGTACTTGAGCAGCACGATGCCGCTGCGGATCAGCATGCGTTCGAACTCCGGGCACGACCGCATGAACGCCTGCACCTGCGTGTCGGTTGCGAACCCCATCACCCGCTCGACGCCGGCGCGGTTGTACCAGGACCGGTCGAACAGCACCATCTCCCCGGCGGCGGGCAGGTGGGCGACGTAGCGCTGGAAGTACCACTGCGTCTTCTCGCGGTCCGACGGGGCCGGTAGTGCCGCCACACGGACGATCCGTGGGTTCGTGGGTTCGGTGATGCGCTTGATGACCCCGCCCTTGCCGGCGGCGTCCCGCCCCTCGAAGATCACCACGACGCGCAGGCCCTGGTGCTGGATCCAGGCCTGCAGCTTGACCAGCTCGACCTGCAGGCGGGCCAGCTCCTGCTCGTAGGGCTCCCGCCGGAGCTTGCCCCTGGCGTTGTAGGCCTCCGGGGGGAACACGCGAGCATCGACGTCGGTCATGTGCAGAGCCTCACCCGGCCGGTCGCCCCGGTCAACGCCACCGAAAGGCCGACGGCCCCCTCACCGCAGGGGCGAGGGGGCCGTCGGCACTCGAGGGTTCGTGGCTAGCCGGGGAACGGCGAGGTGGTGAAGGCACCACCGACGCCGTAGACCTCGGTGGGTGCCCCGTCCTCGTCGATCTCGAGGAAGGTCGACTCGCCACCGTTGACGTAGACGACCGGACGGATCGTGCCGCCGGGGTTGGGGGTCGGCAGGATCGCGGAGTCGACACCGTCGATGGTGAAGGTGATCACGCCGTCGACCGGGAAGATGCCGGAGGGGTCGGAGGGGTCGTCGTCGCCGGCAGGCACGGTGCGGCCCTGCTCCTCCTCGGCCACGGCCTCGCCGTTGACCTCCACGATCGTGGCGACGGACTCGGCACCGGCGGAGTCGGCCAGGCCGTTGGGCTCCTCGTCCTCACCGACGGCCTCGACGAACGTGGCCTCGTCGTCGCCCTCGGTGAAGGTGATGTTGTCGCCGGGCACCAGGGTGATGCGGTAGGCGGTGTCGTCGTCGAGGCCAGTCACGGTGTAGGTCCGCTCGTCGCCCTCGGCGTCGGTGCCGGTCACGCTGTCGACGGTGACGGTGACGGGGTCGTGGTCGGCGACGTCGAGGTCACCGACGACCGGGTCCAGGGTGAAGGCGCCGGAGACGCCGTAGGCCTCGGTCGGGGCGCCGTCCTCGTCGACCTCCAGGAAGGTGGACTCGCCACCGTTGACGTACACGACGGCGTACACGGTGCCACCGTTGGAGTCCTCCACACCGTCGACGGTGACGGTCAGGGTGCCGTCCTCGTCGGGCTGGTGGGCGGGCGGCTCCGCCGGGTCGTCATCGGTGGCCGGGGTGGTCTTGGCCGGGGTCTCCAGCGCTTCGCCGTTGACCGCGGTGATCAGGGCGATCTCCTCCGAGGCACCGGCGTCGGCCTGGCCGTTGCCCAGGCCGTCGTCCTCCTCGGTGTCGGGGGTCGAGTCGTCGGCGTCGGCGAACGTGGCGTCCTCGCCGTCGATGGTGACGTTGTCGGCCACGACCAGGGTCACCCGGTAGTTGGTCTCCGGGTCGAGGTCGGTGGCGGTGAAGGTGATGGCGTCGTCGGCCTCGCCCGTACGATCCTCGTCGATGGCGACCTGGGTGGTGGTCTCCTCCTGCGGGGTCACGGCGAGGTCACCGACCTGCTCGGCGGTGCCGGGGTCGGTCGGGTCGGTGTCGAGGGTCACGGTGGTGACCGTGGCGTCCAGGGCGGTCGCAACGTCGGTGCACAGGGTGGCGGACAGGTCCGTACCGCAGATGCCGACCAGCCCGGAGTCGGCGATCGCGAACGCGGCGCCCTCGAGGTAGGTGGCGGTGGCGGGCGACAGGTCGTCACCGTTGGTCAGCAGGATCGGGGCGTCGGCCAGGCCCGAGTGGGCGGCTGCGGCGAAGGCGTTGACGAAGAAGTCCTCGGCGAAGCCCTCGGTCACGATCACGCGGGGTGCATCGCCGGCGTCGGCGGCGCCGCGGGCGTCAGCGATGGCCACGGCGGTCTGGTCACGGGTGTCGCCCTCGGTCCGGTTGACCTCCAGGCCCATGTCGACCAGCGCCTGCTCGACGTCGTCGCTGACGGCTTCGGGGCCGCCGACGATCTCGACGCGTTCGATGTCGCCCTGCTGCAGCAGCAGTGAGGTCTCCAGGGACAGGCTCTCGGTGGCCGTCAGGAGGATCGGGTTGCCGGTCGACGCGGCCCATCCGCCGAGCGCGGAGGAGTCGGCGTACGCGGTGTCGGTGTCCTCGGCCGTGCCGAACGCACGGGAGAGGTAGGCCGTGGTGGTGTCGCTGTTGGCCAGCACGTACTCGGCGACGAGGCTGGCGGTGGCGACACGGGTGGTGCCGCCCATGCGCTGGACGTCAGCGAACCCTGCCTCCTCGAAGGCGTCGGCGACGGCGGGCGGAACGGCGCTCTCGCCACCCAGCAGGATGATCGAGGTGACGCCGAGGCGGGACAGCTCGTCGAAGAGCGCCTGCTCGGGGCCTGCGGTCGGGTCGACGAACAGCAGCGGACGGCCGGTGACGGCGGTGCCCTCGGTGTCGGTGGCGGCGGCCTCGCCGACGCCGGACTGCAGCGAGCCCGAGGCCAGCGCGTCGGCACCGTCGAAGGAGGTGGCGACAAGGGCCTGCTCGGCGGAGCCGAAGGTCTGGCGGCTGTACAGGATCGAGGTCTCGACGGGGTCGGAGACGTCGTCGGCGACGAGGTCGAGGTCGACGACGGTGCGCTCGTCCTGTGCGCTTGCCGCGGTGAGCGGCAACAACGCGGTCAGGACCAGCAGGGCGAGGACGCCCGTGATCCGTCGGTAGGTGGCAGAGATGGACATGCGGTGATGCTCCTCTTGCTCGGGAGTTGGGGGTCGGCAGGGCCATGGGCCCGCCGGGCCGGCGCCGATCGTCGATGTGACTGCAGACCGTGCGCCGTCACAGGAGGAGACGTCCCGCGGACGGGTGGCCGTATGCCACGTCCGGACAGTGCCCGACCGACACGTAAGCCGGCTGGATCAGGCCGCTGGCGGCAGAACGAAGGTGCAGGTCGGTCCTGCCGCGGTGCTGAGTCGGCGGTCCAGGGTGACGAGTGGGGCGTCGAGCCGCTCGGCGACGGCGACATACCAGGCGTCGTACGTGGTGACGTTGTGACGCAGCTGCCAGATGCGGTCGGCGACGGTCTCGTAGTCGAACAGGGCCACGCGGAGATCCAGCAGGTCAGCGTGGGCCAGGTCTGCGGCATCCTGCGACAGCTGTGCGGCGAGGCTGGTCCGTCGGAGGATGTTGGCGACCTCGACCAGCAGCAGGTGGGGGGCGGCCAGCTGGTTGTCGGCCAGGACCGACTCTGCCCAGGCGCCAACCGGGCCGCCATCCACGAGCGCAGCCACGACGACGCTGGCGTCCGGCACCGCGGTCACCGCCTGTCCGCATCCCGGTGGGAGAGGATGACGTCGGGTTCCAGCGTGCTGCCCGTCACCCGTTTGCGTTCGCGCACCCTGGCCATCAGCACGTCAGGGGATGGCCGGCGGGCGAGCTCGATGAGCTGCGCCAGCAGGTACTCCTGCAGCGATCGTCCGCTCGAGGCAGCCCGAGCCGCCAGCTCGTTGCGAGCGTCCTCGGGTACGTCCCGTATGGTGATCGACGGCATGCATGCATTTTGCAGCGACCGCAGGTGGAACGCAAGGCCCCCGGGATCAGATGCGCTGGAGGAGGCGCGAGACGTAGAGGGTCTGGGCCAGCAGGGCGACGCAGCCGGCGATGACCAGCCCGATGCGGATGTCGATCGTCAGTCCGGTGGGGATGACCGCACCGATGACCCATGCCACCTGGAAGACCGTCTCGGACTTGGTGAACGCACGGCCGCGCAGGGACTGGGGGAGGGTGGCCTGCAGCAAGCCGTCGAAGGCGAACTTGGCGGTTCCCCAGGCGTAGCCGGCCGCCAGCGCAAGGAAGATGGCCGCCGGCAGGCCGAAGAACTGCCCGGCGATGAAGGCGGCGGCGGCCTCTACCGCCAGCGCGGCGACCACCATGGGTTCCTCCCGCAGCGCCCGTTCCAGTCGTGGGGCGGCGAACGACGCGAGGGCGTACCCGCCGCCAGCGGCACCGAGCACGGCACCGAAGTCGGCGAGCGGGGCGTCGACGTCCCGGAAGGCGAAGGCCAGCACCAGGACGAGGAAGCCGTTCAGCAGGCGCACCACCGCGGTCGCGAACCGGGCCAGCCGCAGCTGGGCGTCGCTTGCGGGGTGGTCCTCCGGGGTGTCCTCGAGCTCCTGCTCGTCGTCCGCGTCCTCCTCCACGTCGGGACCCGGTGGCGCGTCGGGGTCCAGCGGCACGATCATCTCCGAGGCGATGATCGGTCGGCGAGGGGGTGCGCCCGTGACGTCGGGCAGGGCCATCGACTGCCACACGGCGACCCCGAAGAGCACGCTCGCCGCGATCAGCACCGGGGCGGGGCCGAACGCAGCCAGCCCGGCACCGATCGGGGCGATCAGGCCGCCGGCGAACACGCCCACCTGCGCCAGCCGGGCGTTGGCGGTCACGAGCGCCACCGCGTTGGTCAGCGCCATCGGCAGCAGGGCCGACCGGCTGATGCCGTGGACGCGCGAGAGCACCATGAGCACGAACGCCAGGGGGAACAGCCAGAACGAGTCGGCTTCGAACACCAGCCCGATCGCGGCCACGAGGCGGAGGAGGGAGGAGGCAACCAGCGTGAACCGCTCGGCCCCGGGCCGGTCCATCACCCACCCGAGTACCGGTCCGATCACCGCGAACGGAGCGACGGTGATCAGCAGGTACAACGCGACGTTGCCCCGCGCCTCGCTCGAGGGCACGGAGAAGAACAGCGTGTTGGCCAGTGCGATGGCGATCAGGGTGTCGCCCGCAGTGGACGCGGCATGGGCGTTGGCCAGCTTGTTGAACGCCGGTCCGCCGGCGGAGAACATGTCCTGCACCCGGGTCACGACGGCCTTGCCGGTCGCCCGGGCCACACGCCGTCCGGCCTTCTGCTGGCGCTTGGCCCGGTCCTCCTCCGACGGCAGGAGCATGTCGCCGCCGGGGCCGTAGGGGCCGAAACCGTTGCCCTCCGGTGGCTCGACTCCGTCCGTCGAACCGTCCCACGAGGGACCGGTCGGCGGGGCGGAGGAGCTCATGGCGGAAGCGTACCGGCGAGGGGTGACGGCCGGACCGGTCGGCCGTGCCCGGCGGACCGGGTCGCCTCGGCCGCGGATCCCCACGAGAACCCGCGTCGTGCACTTGTGAACGACTTCACATGCCCTCGCGGCGGCTGCTAACCTGCGCCTCCCGTACGGAGGCGCTTCAATGGTGTCGCCCCGTGGCGGATCCGGACCCCTCGCCCCCACCTCCAAGGAAGAAGGTCACCACCCGTGCTGGTCGAGTACCTGCCCATCGTGCTGCTCTTCGCTGTCGCCACGCTGTTCGTGGTCGCGTCCGTGTTGGTGTCGGCCAAGCTCGGGCCGAAGAACCCGAGCCCGGCGAAGGAAGCGCCCTACGAGTCCGGCATCATCCCCGAGCCCGAGACGGCCATCGCCGGCCAGCGGTTTCCGGTGAAGTTCTACCTGATCGCGATGCTCTTCATCATCTTCGATGTCGAGGCGGTCTTCCTCTACCCGTGGGCCACGGTCCTGGCGGAGCTGTCGTGGTACGGCCTGGCAACCATGGGCGTGTTCATCGCCCTGCTGCTGGAGTCCTACTACTACGTCGTCCGCAAGGGCGGCCTGGACTGGGAGTGATCACATGGGCATAGAGTCCCGTCTGCCCGACGGCATCCTGCTGACCAGCGCCGAGAAGCTGCTGGGCATCGCCCGCGCAGGGTCGCTGTTCCCCGCCACCTTCGGCCTTGCCTGCTGCGCCATCGAGATGATGTCGACCGGTGCCGCCCACTACGACCTGGCCCGCTTCGGCATGGAGGTCTTCCGTGCCTCTCCGCGCCAGGCCGATCTGATGATCGTGGCCGGTCGCGTGAGCCAGAAGATGGCCCCGATCGTGCGCAACCTCTACGACCAGATGGCGGACCCCAAGTGGGTCATCTCCATGGGCGTCTGCGCGTCCTCGGGCGGCATGTTCAACAACTACGCCATCGTGCAGGGCGTCGACCACATCATCCCGGTCGACATGTACGTGCCGGGCTGCCCGCCGCGTCCCGAGCTGCTGATGGACGGCATCCTCAAGCTGCACGAGAAGATCCGCAACGAGCAGCTCGTCGAGCGTCCCCGCAAGGGCGAGTCGATGGCGGACTTCCGCAAGCGCACCGGCTGGGTCGATGGCGAGACCATCGAGGACCCCGGTCGCGTCACCGGATCGCCCGACATGACCGCCCCCGCGCTGCACCGGATCATGCCCAAGGAGACCGTCGCCGGCGGCGGCCACACCAAGGCCGAAGGCGTCCAGCGGCGGCAGGAACAAATCGCTGCGGGCAAGCCCGGCAGCTCCTGGGCCAGGTAGGGACCGATGAGCGACACCACCCACACCCCCGAAGCCGAGATCCCCGACGACCGGCAGCTGCCCGACGAGGTGGACGCCCTGAGCGACGGCCTCGCGGCGCTGCGCGACCACCTGGTCGCCAACCTCGACGGCGTCACCGCCACGGCGTTCCGCGGCGAGCTGACGCTGGAGACCACCGCCGAGCACGTGCCGCAGGTCCTGGCCTTCTGCAAGGCCGACCCGGTCGCGGCGTGCGAGCTGCTGTCGGACGTCTCCGCGGTGCACTGGCCCGCCGGGGCGGCGGAGGTCAACAGCCAGGAGACCACCGGCTGGCCGACCTACACCGAGGTCGAGGACTCCGGCCACATCGACGTGTCCTGGATCCTCCGCTCGGTCAGCAAGTCCCACTGGTTCCGCCTGCGCGTCTCGCTGCCCGACGACAACCCGGTGGTGGCCAGCGCCACGCCGCAGTACTCCTCGGCCAACTTCCTCGAGCGCGAGGTCTACGACCTGATGGGCGTGGAGTTCACCGGCCACCCCGCGTTGACCCGCATCATGATGCCCGACGACTGGGACGGGCATCCCCACCGCAAGGACTACCCCCTGGGTGGCGTGGAGGTCATGTACAAGGGCCACACCGTGTCGCCCCCCGACGAGCGTGATTACTGATGGCTGACCAGGACCCCCAGGCCGGCGCGTGGGCCGACGAGACCAGCGACATCGTCCCCGAGCGCTCCGCCTCCCAGGCAACCCTCGAGCCCGTCGACGGTGAGTTCACCGTCGCCGGCTCCGGCGAGTGGCAGAACCTGCCCGACGCCGTCGAGGACGACCTCATGGTCATCAACATGGGACCGCAGCACCCGTCCACACACGGCGTGCTGCGGATGCTGCTGACCATGGACGGCGAGATGATCGTCGACAACCAGCCGGTCATCGGCTACCTGCACACCGGCATCGAGAAGAACGCCGAGTTCCGTCCCTGGGTGCAGGGCGTCACCTTCGTCACCCGCATGGACTACCTGGCGCCGCTCCACAACGAGCTGGGCTACTGCCTGGCGGTGGAGAAGCTGCTGGGCATCGGCGACGACGTGCCCGAACGCGCCCAGGCGATCCGCGTCATCATGACCGAGATCAACCGCATCACCTCCCACCAGGTGGCGCTGGCGACCGGCGGCATGGAGCTCGGCGCGCTGTCGGCGATGATCTACGGCTTCCGTGAGCGCGAGACGCTGCTCGACATCTTCGAGTACGTGACCGGCCTGCGGATGAACCATGCCTACATCCGCCCCGGCGGCCTGGCACAGGACGTCCCCGAGGACTTCGTGTCCCGGGTCAGCGAGGTCATCGACGAGCTCCCCGGCAAGATCGACGAGCTCGAGGACCTGCTGACGGAGAACCCGATCTGGCAGGAGCGCAACGTCGGCGTCGGTGTGCTGACCGCCGAGCAGTGCTTCGACCTGGGTATCACCGGCCCGGTCCTTCGTTCTGCCGGTGTCGCCCACGACCTGCGCAAGTCCGCCCCCTACTGCGGTATCGAGCAGTACGACTTCGAGGTCCAGACCACCGACACCGCCGACGCCTACGGCCGGTTCCTCATCCGCGTCCGCGAGATGCGCGAATCCATCAAGATCGTCCAGCAGGCGCTGAAGTCGCTGCCCGGCGGTCCCGTGATGGTGGCCGACAAGAAGGTCGCCTGGCCGGCGCAGCTCGCGCTCGGCCCCGACGGGCTGGGCAACGCCAAGTCCTACATCGGCAAGATCATGGGCCAGTCGATGGAGGCCCTGATCCACCACTTCAAGCTGGTGACCGAGGGCTTCGAGGTGCCGAAGGGCACCGTCTACGTCCCCGTGGAGTCCCCTCGTGGCGAGCTCGGGTACCACGTGACGTCCAGCGGCACGAACAAGCCGTACCGCGTCCACGTCCGCGAACCCTCCTTCATCCACATCGGCGCCATCCCCGCGGCCACTCGCGGGCTGCAGGTCGCCGACGTCATCGCTGCCGTCGCCTCCCTCGACCCCGTCATGGGCGGCGTCGACCGCTAGTCCCCCTCGGCCTCGTGCTCGTCCCTCCGTGGGGATGCGCCAGCCGGGTGTGCCGATCGCGGGTTCCTGACCTCGCCTGTGCCCTTGTGAACGGCTTCACATATGCAGGGTCGCGCTGCTAACCTGCGGAACCCGCGCTGAGGCGATTGAATACTGCCCCCGGGGCTGTCATCCCACGTTGAGCACACTGCCCTCGGAAACACCGCCTTCCGAACCGCGGACCCCTCGTCACCCACCTCCGAAAGGCCTGGCACCGTCGTGTTCTCCCCAGAGCTGCGCGCGAAGGCCGAAGCCCTGGTCGACCGCTTCCCCGTGAAGCGGAGCGCCCTGCTGCCCCTGCTGCACCTCGTGCAGCACCAGGACGGCTTCGTCAGCGATGACGGCGTCGCCGAGTGCGCCGAGCTGCTCGACCTGACCAAGGCCGAGGTCGCCGCCGTGTCGACCTTCTACACGATGTACAAGCGCGAGCCCATGGGCGAGCACCTGGTCAGCGTGTGCACCAACTTCTCCTGCGCCGTGCGCGGGGGACAGGCCACCTACGACCGGCTGCGCGAGCACCTCGGCGTGGGTCACGACCAGACCACCGAGGACGGCAGGATCACCCTCGAGCACGCCGAGTGCCTGGGCAACTGCGAGGGTGCCCCGGTCGTCACCGTCGACTACCTCAACTACGAGTGGGTCGACCCCGACGCCGCCGTCGAGCTGGTCGAGGCCGTCCGTGCGGGCAACCCGCCCCAGCCCACCCGAGGCATGGTTCCCCCCGGCATCAAGGCCGCCAGCCACCGCCTGGCCGGCATCGGCCCGATCGACCCCGAGGGTCCCGGACAGCGCCTGGGCCTTGCGACCAAGGACGACGGTGCCGTGCCGACGCCCGACGCCGGCGTGGGATCCGGGTCCGTCGGCGTGATCAGCTTCGGTGGCGCGGGGGCACAGGCCCCCAACGGTCAGACGCCCGACGAGGTCCCCGCTCCCGAGCACGACGCCGGCACGGTCACCGACACCGAACCGCCGGCGGAGCCGGGCGACGCCGACGTGGCCGAACCCGCCGACACCGACCCGCAGGCCGAACCCCAGGCCCAGCCGGTCGCCGACGACACCACCACCCCCGACGACGCCGACGACTCCACGATCGGTGAAGAGGAAGGGATCAGCTGATGCCGCAGGTCAAGGTGCTGTCCAAGCGCTACGACGTCCCCGACGCCCACACCCTCGAGGGCTACACGCGCACCGACGGCTGGAAGGCCCTCAAGCGCGCCCTCAACCAGGACCCCGCCGCGCTGCGCGACGTCGTCAAGGACTCGGGCCTGCGCGGCCGCGGCGGCGCAGGGTTCCCGACGGGCCTCAAGTGGTCGTTCGTGCCCCAGGACACCGGCAAGCCGATCTACCTCGTCATCAACGCCGACGAGGGCGAGCCCGGGACCTTCAAGGACCGCGAGCTCATGGAGCGCGACCCGTTCCAGCTGATCGAGGGGATCATCTGCTCGGCGTACGCGCTGAACTCCCCCCGCAGCTTCATCTTCCTGCGCGGTGAGTACCTCTGGTCGGGCATCCGCATCGAGGAGGCCCTGGCCGAGGCCTACGCCGCCGGGTACCTCGGCGACGACATCATGGGGTCGGGTTTCTCCCACCACATCACGCTGCACTACGGCTCCGGCGCCTACATCTGTGGCGAGGAGACCGCGCTGCTCGAGGCGCTGGAGGGCCGTCGTGGCCAGCCGCGCCTGCGTCCGCCGTTCCCCGCCGTCGCGGGCCTGTACGCCTGCCCGACGGTCATCAACAACGTCGAGTCCATCGCCGCTGCCGGCCACATCATCGAGCACGGCGCCAACTGGTGGAAGCAGTGGGGGCCCGAACGGTCGCCCGGCACCAAGCTGTTCTGCGTCTCCGGTGAGGTCAACCGGCCCGGCAACTACGAGTATCCGATGGGCACGCCCGCCCGGCAGATCATCGAGGAGGCCTGCGGCGGCATGCTCGACGGACGGGAGCTCAAGTTCTGGGCGCCCGGCGGGTCCTCGACCCCGTTGCTGACCGCCGAGCACTACGACATCCCGATGGACTTCGACTCCATCGCCGCCGCCGGCAGCCTGATGGGCACCGGCGCGATGATGATGTACTCCGACAAGACCTCGGTGATCGAAGCGACCCTCAACTGGATCCGCTTCTACGAGCACGAGTCCTGCGGCAAGTGCACCCCGTGCCGCGAGGGCAACTTCTGGGTCGGCCAGATCCTGGAGCGCATCCTCGGCGGCCGCGGTCGACCCGAGGACATCGCCACACTCGACGAGCTGGCCGACAACATCTTCGGCCGCTCGTTCTGCGCGCTGGCCGACGGCGCGACCAGCTCGGTCAAGTCCGGCATCAAGTACTTCCGTGACGAGTACGAGTACGTGATCGCCAACGGTCGCCTGCCCGAGCACATCGAGCCGCACGCGGGCGTCATCACCGACAACGCCCAGACCGATCGTCCCGAGATGAAGGTGGGAGTCGGGCATGTCTGATGCCACCGAGGCCAAGAGCAAGCTGATCCCGATCACGATCGACGGCCAGGCCCTCGAGGTCGAGCCCGGGACCCTGGTGATCCGTGCTGCCGAGCAGATCGGCATCACCATCCCGCGGTTCTGCGACCACCCCTTGCTGGACCCCGTCGCCGCGTGCCGTCAGTGCCTCGTCGACGTCGAGGGGGCCCGCAAGCCGGTGGCCTCGTGCTCCGAGGCCGTCCGCCCCGACATGGTCATCCGCACCCAGGAGACCTCCGAGGTGGCCCGGCAGTACCAGGAGTCCCAGCTGGAGTTCCTGCTGGTCAACCACCCCCTGGACTGCCCGCAGTGCGACAAGGGTGGCGAGTGCCCCCTGCAGGACCAGGCCCTCAAGCACGGGCCGGGCGAATCGCGCATGTACGAGAAGAAGCGCGTCTTCTCCAAGGCCCTGCCGATCAACGCCCAGATCGCGCTTGACCGCGAACGCTGCGTGCTGTGCGCTCGCTGCACCCGCTTCTCCAAGCAGATCTCCGGTGACCCGTTCATCGAGCTGTTCGAGCGCGGTGCGCTGGAGCAGGTCTCGATCTACGGCGACCAGCCCTACGAGTCCTACTTCGCCGGCAACGTCGTCCAGATCTGCCCGGTCGGCGCCCTGACGTCCAACAGCTACCGCTTCGGCGCCCGGCCGTTCGACATCCGCCGCATCCCCGGCATCGCCTTCCACGACGCGTCGGGCGCCAACGTCCGCCACGACGTGCGCCGTGGGGTCATCCAGCGCACGCTCGCCCGGACCAACCTCGCCGTCAACGAGGCGTGGCTGGACGACAAGAACCGCTACGGCTACGCGTTCGTCTCCCACCCCGACCGGCTGGACGCGCCCCTGGTCCGCGGCGGCACCGGTGCGCTGGAGCGCGCCACGTGGGTCTCCGCCGTCGACACCGCCGCGGAGAAGCTGACCGCCGCCATCGACGCCAACGGCCCCGGCTCCGTCGCCATCCTGACGGGCGGTCGCCTGACCGACGAGGACGCCTACGCCGTCAGCCGGTTCGCCCGCGACGTCGTCGGGACCGATCACGTCGACTTCAGGACCAGCCCGCAGGCCGACGACCTCGCCGTGCTCCCGACCATCGCCGGTGACCACGACGTCACCTACGACGTCGTCGAGCAGGCCCCGGTGGTCGTCGTGGCAGGCCTCGAACCCCACGAAGAGCTGCCGCTGCTGTTCCTGCGCATGCGCAAGGCGTGGCGCCAGCACAACCAGAAGATCGTCGTCGTCGGCCCGGTCCTCGGTCGTCTCGAGGAGATCGCCTGGCAGTGGATCCCCACGGAGGCCGGCGGCGAGGCTGCGGCCCTGCAGGCGCTCGCCGACGGTGCGGAGGAGCTCGCCCCGATCATCGACGTCCTCGGTGACGGCACCGACCTGTCCAGGGCACCTGCCGTGGTGCTGGCCGGTGAGCGGCTCGCCGCGAGCCCGGGTGCGCTGCCCGCGGCCAAGGCGCTGGCCGAGGCCCGCGGCGCCGGATTCGCCTGGGTCCCCCGCCGTCCCGGTGCCCGCGGTGCGATCGAAGCGGGCCTGCTGCCGGGCACCCTGCCCGGCGGTCGCCCGCTGGACGCGCCCGGCCCCGTCGCCGAGGCCTGGGGTCGTGTCCCCACCGAACCGGGCCTCGACGCCACCGGCATCCTGCAGGCCGTCGTGGACGGCACGATCACCACCCTGTGGCTGATCGGTGTCGACCCCGTCGCCGACTTCGACGATCCGGACCTGGCTCGTCGGGCCCTCGAGGTCGCCCCGACCGTCATCGCCAGCGACACGCTGCCGACGGAGTCCGTGCGCCGCGCCGATGTCGTCTTCCCCGTCACGGCACCGCCGGAGCGGGTCGGCAGCTTCACCAGCTGGGAGGGCCGCCGCCAGGCCTGGCCCCAGGCAGTGGGCGCCGTCGGCCAGTCCCTGCAGGACTGGGACGTCGTCCGACAGGTCGCCCGCAGCATGGGTACCGACCTCGGCTGGGAGACCGCCAACGACGTCCGTCGCGAGGCCGCACCCCTGATGGCCCCGACCCCCGAACGCGGCGCCTCCACGGCCACCGCCACCGAGATCGACCAGCCGGCCGACACCGACGGCCTCACCGCGGTCTACCTGCCGATCCTGCTGCAGGGCGGCACGATGCTGACCGGCGCCAAGGAGCTCGTCGACAGCCGGCCTGCCCCGTCGATCTGGGTCAACCCGGCCGATGCCGGCACCGCCATCGACGGGCACACCGTGGCCGTCACCGGCGACCGCGGCAGCGTCGACCTGGTCCTCCGCGTGACGCCTGCCGTGGCCCCCGGGACCGTCGTCCTTCCGCGCATCCACGCCGGGGACATCGGCCGCAACGGCATCACGATCGCCGACGCACAGCCTGCCGAACCCGTGGCCGCGGGATCCGCCAACTCCAACGGAGGCGAGAGCTGATGTTGCCCGTCCCACAGATCAACGACTGGGTCGACTTCCTTCTCGTCCTGGGGGTGGTCATCGCGGCATTCGTGCTGTGGCTGCTGTCCACCGCCATGCTCATCTGGGGCGAACGACGTCTGGTCTCCAAGATGCAGTCCCGCATCGGCCCCAACCGCTTGGGGCCGTTCGGCATGCTGCAGACCGTTGCCGACGGCGCGAAGTTCTTCTTCAAGGAGGACATCACACCGAGGAACGCCGACAAGATCGTCTACTTCACCGCCCCGCTGGTCAGCGCCATCGTCGCGATGATGACGTTCGCGGTCATCCCGTTCGGCGGCCGGGGGATCGAGATCGGTGACCGGGTCGTCAGCCTGCAGGTGTGGGACCCGACGATCGGCATCCTGTGGACCCTCGCCATGGGGTCCATCGGCGTGTACGGCATCGTGCTCGCCGGTTGGTCGTCCGGTTCGAAGTACCCCCTCCTCGGTGGCGTCCGCTCCTCGGCCCAGATGGTCTCCTACGAGCTGGCGATGGGCCTCGGCGCTGCGGCGGTGTTCATCTACACCGGCTCGCTCCGCTCATCCGACATCGTTGCCGGACAAGCCGGCTCCCTGATCCCGGGGGGCAGCGTCTTCGGCGTCGTGATCCCCGGCCTCGACCTGATCCCAGCCTTCAACATCGTGCCGATGTTCCCGGCGTTCCTGCTGTTCTTCATCAGCGCGATCGCTGAGACCCAGCGCCCGCCCTTCGACCTCCCCGAGGCCGAAGGAGAGCTCGTCGCCGGGTTCCACACCGAGTACTCGGCCGCCAAGTTCGCGATGTTCTTCCTGGCCGAGTTCATGAACGTCATCACCATGAGCGCGCTCGTGGTCACCATGTTCCTCGGCGGACCCTCCGGCCCCGTCCCCTCCGGTGACGCGTGGTGGCAGATCGCCCTGCAGCTGCTGCTGCCGATCGGCTACTTCGCCGGCAAGGTCATGATCTTCATCTTCGTCTTCGTGTGGCTCCGGGCGACCCTGCCCCGCATGCGCTACGACCGCCTGATGGACCTGGGCTGGCGCGTCATGCTGCCGCTCGGCATCGTCTGGGTCTTCCTGACCGGCTTCGCCGTCGTCGTCCGCAGCTACGTGTCCACCACCGACGACGCCATCGGCCAGATCGCCCCCTTCGGGGCGCTGATCTTCGGTGCCCTGGCCTTCCTCGCCTTCGTCGCCCCGGTCTTCGCCGGTGCACGCGAGGACGAGGCCACGGTGTCCGACGAAGGCTCCGGTGGCGGGGGCGGCGGCACCCGTCGCCCGACCCCACCCGCCGGCCCCAGCGGTGGTGCCACGGCCACACCCGACCCCGACCCCGTCGCGACCACCCCGGCCGATCCGGCCAGCAGCGACGACGAGTCCTCCGCCCCCGAACCCGTGGGAGCCTGACGCGATGTTCAACGCGATGCTCAAGGGCTTCGGTCTGACCTTCAAGACGATGTTCAGGCCGCCAGTCACCACCCAGTACCCCGAGGTCAAGCGGCCCACCCAGCCGCGTTTCCACGGGCGTCACGTCCTGAACCGGCACCCCGACGGGCTGGAGAAGTGCGTCGGCTGCGAGCTGTGCGCATGGGCCTGCCCCGCCGACGCCATCTTCGTGATGGGCGCCGACAACAGCCCCGACGCCCGCTTCTCGCCCGGTGAGCGGTACGGCGTGGATTACCAGATCAACTACCTGCGCTGCATCTTCTGCGGCCTGTGCATCGAGGCCTGCCCCACCCGGGCGCTGACGATGTCCAACGAGTACGAGATCGCCGGGGACAACCGCGACGACCTGATCTTCACCAAGGACCAGCTGCTGGCCCCCCTCCCCGACGGCGCGCAGGAGACCCCGCACACCGACGCGGAGGTCGCTGCCCGTGGCCTGGAGTACTACGAGAACAACTTCGCCGGCCAGCAGCCGCTGGTCAGCAAGGGCAGCGCCTACGTCTACGACAAGCGCATGACCAAGGCTGCCGACGGCGAGACCATGGGCGCGGTCGCCACCGAGCCGATTCCCGGCACCCAGACCCGGCCCGGCAACGAGGACGGCATCGACGACGACGGCGAGGTCGTGGCATGAGTGCGTTGGCCCCGGCCGTCGTCACGCTTGCGCAGACGGCCACCCAGTCCACCTCGGGTGCTGCCGAGTTCTGGGTGTTCTGGCTGATCGCCCCCCTCTCGCTGGCTGCCGCGATCAGCGTCGTGGTGCTGAAGAACCCGGTCCACGCCGCCCTGATGCTCGTCATCAACTTCTTCACCTTCGCGGTGTTCTACGCGGTGCTGCAGGCGCAGTTCCTGGCCACCATCCAGGTCATCGTCTACGCCGGCGCGATCATGATCCTGTTCCTGTTCGTGCTGATGCTGCTCGGCGTCGACAAGAGCGTCGAGTCCGGACCGGGCAGGATCCGTGGCCAGAAGGTCGCGGCGATCGTGCTCGGCATCGGCCTGTTCATGGGCCTGACCGCCACGGTGGCGGGCCCGTACATGGGCACCGACAGCGCCTGCAACATCTCCGGCGCGGTCGAGGAGTCGATCGCCGACCAGGGTGCGGCCGCCCGGCCCTGTGTGGGCCTCGAGGGCCAGAACGCCGCCGAGGGCGGCAACGTCGCCCAGATCGGCCGGCTCATCTTCGGCCGCTACGTCTGGCCCTTCGAGGTCACGAGCGTCCTGCTGGTCATCGCCGCCATCGGCGCGATGGTCCTCGGCCGACGCACCGACAACATGACCGACCTCGTCGACTCCGGCACCGCGGCCGAACCGGGCGTCCCCCACGAGCCCGTGTCCATCCCCGCTGGCGAGACCACAACCCCGGCCGCCGAGCTCGACGACCACACCCACGGGGAGGAAGGCCAATGAGCCCCGCTGCAGGCATCCCGGCCGGCTACTACCTGCTGCTGGCCGCTGCCTTGTTCTCGATCGGGATCGTCGGCGTCCTCGTGCGCCGGAACCTGATCGTCATGTTCATGTGCATCGAGCTGATGCTGAACTCGGTCAACCTGACCCTGGTCGCCTTCAGCCGCATCAACGGCAACCTCGACGGGCAGGTCCTGTCCTTCTTCGTGATGGTCGTCGCTGCGGCCGAGGTCACCGTCGGCCTCGCGCTGATCGTGAACCTGTTCCGACTCCGGGCGTCCATCGACGCCGACGACGCAGATCGGCTCCGCTCGTGACCGGCTCCCTGCTGTCCCCGCTGCTCGTCCCCGTCCTCGCGACCGAGGGCGGCGGGCACCCCTTCGAGCACATCTCCACCGCAGCCGCCGGGTCGGTCATCGACCTGGCCTGGCTGATCCCGGTCGTGCCGGCGATCAGCGCCGGGCTCCTGCTGCTGTTCGGCCGTCGCCTGGGTCGCCTGACCTCCGGCGTGGCCATCACTGCCATCGGCTTCTCCGCCACCATGGCGACCCTGGTCCTGCTCGAGCTGCTGAGTCACCCGTCAGGCGACCGCACGTTCGTCGTGGACGTGGCGGCGTGGCTGGACATCGCCGGGTTCACGGTGAACTGGTCGATGCTGGTCGACCCGCTGTCGGCCGTGATGCTGATGCTGGTCACCTGGGTCGGCCTGCTGATCCACGTGTACTCGCTGGGCTACATGTCACACGACTCGCGGTACGAACGGTTCTTCGCCTACCTGAACCTGTTCGCCGCCTCGATGCTGGTGCTGGTCCTCGGCTCGAGCTTCCTCGTCCTGTTCGTCGGCTGGGAGCTCGTCGGGCTGTCCTCCTACCTCCTCATCGGCTTCTGGTTCGAGAAGAAGGAGTACGCCGCCGCCGCCAAGAAGGCGTTCGTCACCAACCGCATCGGTGACGTCGGCTTCATGGTCGCGATGTTCATCGTCTTCGCGACCTTCGGGTCCCTGGAGTTCGCCGAGGTCCTCCCCGCGATCGGCACCGCCGCGACCGGGACGCTGGTCGCCATCGGGCTGCTGCTGTTCGTCGGCGCGACCGGCAAGTCCGCGCAGATCCCGCTGTACGTCTGGCTGCCCGACGCCATGGCCGGTCCGACCCCCGTGTCGGCCCTGATCCACGCGGCCACGATGGTGACCGCGGGTGTCTACCTGATCGCCCGCACCTCGCCGCTGTACGCCGCGATCCCCGACATCGGCCTGATCGTCGCCTGGGTGGGTGGCGCCACCGCGTTCGTCGCGGCCGCCATCGCCTGCGCCCAGGTCGACCTGAAGAAGATCCTCGCCTACTCCACCGTCAGCCAGCTGGGGTACATGTTCATCGGTGTGGGGGTCGGCGACTACACCGCCGGCGTCTTCCACCTGCTGACCCACGGCTTCTTCAAGGCGCTGCTGTTCCTCGCCGCCGGTTCGGTCATGCACGCGATGGCCGACCGCACCGACATCCGCCAGATGGGCGGACTGTGGCGCAAGATGCCGATCACCGGCACGACCTCGCTGATCGCGGTCCTCGCGATCGCCGGGTTCCCCTTCTCCTCGGGCTTCTACTCCAAGGAGGAGATCCTCGCCGCCGCGGCCGAGACCGCTGGCACCGAGGCGCTCTGGGTGCTCGGCCTGCTGGTCGCCGGCATGACCGCCTTCTACATGGTCCGCTGGTTCCTGCTGATCTTCACCGGACCCAAGCGCTGGGAGGGGGTCACCGACGACGCGGGCAAGGCGGTCTTCCATCCGCACGAGTCGCCGCCGTCCATGACGCTGCCCCTGCTCCTGCTGGCCGTCGCGGCGGCCTTCGGTGGACTGCTGAACACCTCGCCCGAGGACGGCTGGCTGCACGGCTGGCTCGGCAACACCGTCGAGGCGTTCCACCACACCAGCGAGATCATCCCCGTGTCCTGGCACCTGCCGGCCGCGCTGGCCGTCGCCGCGATCGGCGTCGCGATCTCCATCTGGATGTTCCGCGGCACCGACGCCAAGAAGGTCCAGACCATCGGCGTGGGCGGCGGCCTCGTGTCGATCGCCCGCAACAAGTTCTACGTCGACGAGTTCTACGAGTTCTTCACCGTCAAGGTCGGTGGCGCGCTGGCCCGTGGCCTGTCCCGGGTGGACAAGGGCGGCGTCGACGGCATCGTCAACGGCGCTGCCGGCGTGACCCGGTCCTTCGCCGGCCAGGCCCGTCGCACCCAGACCGGCTACGTCCGCTCCTACGCGCTGGGCATCGTCGCCGGCACCATCTTCCTCGGCGCGCTCGTCGCGTTCGCCTTCATCGGAGGCTCCGTCTGATGTCCGGCAACATCCTCACCCTGCTGGTCGCGATCCCCGCGGTCGCGGCGCTGCTGCTGGCCTTCGTGCCACGCGAGAACACCGGCCTGTTCCGGATCGGCGCTGCGGTCGGCACCGTCGCCACCTTCCTGGTGTCGATCGTGGTCATGGCCGACTTCGCCGTCGGCACGGCCGAGGTCCAGATGATCGAGTCCAAGGCGTGGATCCCCGAGTGGGGCATCACCTACGTCCTCGGCCTCGACGGCATCAGCGTGCTCCTGGTCCTGCTGACGACCTTCATCTTCCCGCTGGTCGTGCTGGCATCCTGGGAGCACACCGACCGGACCAAGGGCTTCTTCATCGCCCTCCTGGTCCTCGAGTCCGCCCTGATCGGCGTCTTCATGGCGCTGGACCTGGTGCTCTTCTACCTGTTCTTCGAGATCATGCTGATCCCCATGTACGCCCTGATCGGGGTGTGGGGTGGCGCCAACCGGCGCTACGCATCGGTCAAGTTCTTCCTGTACACGCTGGTCGGCGGCCTGCTGATGCTCGTCGGCATCCTGTACCTGTCGTTCCAGGCCGGCGGGTCCTTCGCCTACGCCGACGTGCTGGCGGTCGACCTGACCCGCGGCGAGCAGATCTGGCTCTTCTGGGCCTTCTTCCTGGCGTTTGCGATCAAGCTGCCGCTGTTCCCGCTGCACACGTGGCTGCCCGACGCCCACACCGAGGCGCCCACCGTCGGCTCGGTCGTGCTGGCGGCGGTCATGCTGAAGATCGGTGGCTACGGCTTCCTGCGGTTCAACCTGCCGCTGTTCCCCGAGGCCACCGACCTCTACGTCGGGCCGATCCTGGCCGCCGGCGTGATCGGTGTCCTGTACGGGGCGCTGGTCGCCCTGGTGCAGTCCGACATCAAGAAGCTGGTCGCCTACTCCTCGGTCGCCCACCTCGGCTTCGTCGCCATCGGCATCTTCGCCCTGCAGCCCACCGCAGCCAGCGGGTCGGTCGTGCAGATGGTCAACCACGGCATCACCACCGGTGCGCTGTTCCTGCTGATCGGGTTCATGTACGAGCGCACGCACTCGCGTGAGATCGCGGCGTACTCCGGCCTGATGAAGGCCACGCCGATCTTCGGTGGGCTGTTCCTCGTGAGCACGATGTCCTCGATCGCCCTGCCCGGCCTCAACGGCTTCGTGGGCGAGTTCCCGATCCTGATGGGGACCTACCAGACGGTGCCGTGGGCGGCGATCGCTGCCGCGTTCGGCGTGATCTTCGCCGCCCTGTACCTGCTCTGGGCCTACCAGCGCATGTTCCACGGCCCCATCGGCGGCCACGCCGAGACCATGACCGACCTCAACACCCGCGAGATCGCCGTGATGGCCCCGCTCGTGGTGCTGATGCTGGCCATCGGCCTGTACCCCAAGCCCCTGTACGACATCGTCAACCCTTCGGTGGAGGCGGTGATCCAGCAGGTGGATGCAGATCTGGCTGCCGTGGACGCCGCCGCGACCGAGGCGGAGACCGCCCTGGAGGGTGAGGACCAGTGACCTCCCTGCTCGCGCATCCCGTGCTGGCCCAGACGGGCGCACAGATCGTCGACTTCCCGTGGGCGGCGATCAGCCCCGAGCTGGTGCTCTTCGGCGTCGGCATCCTGGCCCTGCTGCTGGACACCGCCGGCGTCACCCCGACCGGACGCAACAACCGCAACCGCCTGCAGGCTTCCTTCGTCGCGGGTGGCGTCATCCTCGCCTGCTGTGGCGCGGCCTACTGGCAGAACGCCTCCACCACCGGTTCCAACGTGCCGTTGCTGGCAGGGATCGTCGCCGTCGGCGCGGTCGTGCAGTTCGGCCTGACGGCCTGGCTGAAGGACACCCCTCGTCGCCTCGGCGCCGTCATCACCTTCCTCGGCTTCGCCGCCGCGCTGGGTGTGACCATCTGGCAGTGGCAGACCTACGCCGGACAGCTCGTCGCCGTCAGCGGTGGGCAGGACGCCGTGGCGCTGGTCGGCACCGACTCGTTGCTCGCGGGCATGGCAGCCGTCGACGGCGTCGCCCTGTTCACCCGCTTCTCGGTGTGCCTGGCCGGCATGATCACCATCCCGATCGGCTTCGCCTACATGGAGGAGCGCCAGATCCACCGCGGCGAGTACTACCCGCTGCTGCTGTTCGCTGCGACCGGCATGACCTTGCTGGCCGCCGCCAACGACCTGATCCTCGTTTTCATCGCCGTGGAGATCCTCTCCCTCGCGCTGTACGTCATGGCTGGCCTCGCCAAGCGTGACCTGAACAGCCAGGAGTCGGCGATGAAGTACTTCCTGCTGGGGGCGTTCTCCTCCGCCCTGCTGCTGTACGGCATCGCCCTGTGCTACGGCGTGGCGGGCTCCACCAACATCCCTGAGGTCGGCCGGGCGCTTGCCTCGCTGACCGCCCCCGACGGCCTGACCGTCGTGGCCCTGGTGATGCTGTTGGTCGGCTTCGCGTTCAAGACCGCGCTGGTGCCGTTCCACTTCTGGACCCCGGACGTCTACCAGGGCGCCCCGACCCCGGTTACCGGCTTCATGGCCGCGGCCACCAAGGCTGCTGCGTTCGCCGCGTTCGTCCGGGTCTTCGTCGGTGCGCTGGCCCCCCTCCAGTGGATCTGGGCGCCCGTCATCATCGGCGTGGCCGTCGTCACCATGATCGGCGGCGCAGTCCTGGCGATCGTGCAGACCGACGTCAAGCGCATCCTCGCCTACTCCGCGGTCGCCCACGCTGGCTACGTGGCCATCGGCCTGGTCTCCATCAGCCCGCTCGGGGCGGACGGGACACGGGCCGCCGGTCGTGAGTCCGTCGGCGCGATCCTGCTGTACCTGCTGGTCTACACGTTCATGTCGGTCGGCTCCTTCGGGGTCGTGGCGTTCTTCGAGCGTCGCCTCAAGAAGTCCGTGACCCTCGATGACCTCCGTGGCCTCGGCCGCCGGTATCCGCAACCCGCCATGGCGCTGGGGCTGTTCCTGATCTCCCTCGCCGGCATCCCGGGTACCGCCGGGTTCACCGCCAAGTTCGCGATCTTCCGGGCGGGCATCGACGCCGGTCAGCTGCTGCTGGTCATCGTCGGTGTCGTCTCCAGCGTGATCGCCGCCTTCTTCTACCTGCGGATCATCGCCTCGATGTTCGTGGAGGACGAGACGGCGACGTCGCTGGCCATCGCCGACCCGCCCCGATCCGACGCGGCCATGCTCGGTATCGGCCTGGCTGCCGTGGCCGTCGTCGTGCTGGGTGTCCTGCCCGGCGCGCTGGTGAGCCTCGCGCAGCAGGCAGGTACGTTTGCTGGGTGACCGACCACGCCCCGACCGCCGCTGACCGGACTCCCATGGGTCCGGTCCCGAGGATCATCCGCTGATGGCCATCTCCGCTGCTGCCCTGGATGACCTGACCGCGAAGGGCGCCGATCGTGGCGTCGACCTGCGCCCCGGCCTGCTGGCCGTCGAAGCCCAGATGCGCGAGACGGTCCACGCGACCAACCCGTTCGTCGAGGACGCCGCCCGCTACCTGATCGATGCCGGTGGCAAGCGGTTCCGACCGATGCTGGTGCTGCTGTCGGGCATGCTCGGCGGGGCCCAGGCCACCCACCCCGACCTCATCTCGGGTGGGGTGATCGTGGAGCTGGTGCACCTCTCGACGCTGTACCACGACGACGTGATCGACGCGGCCGACACACGCCGCGGGACCCCGGCCAGCCACATCAAGTGGTCCAACACCGTGGCGATCCTGACCGGCGACTTCCTGCTGGCCCGCGCCTCGGAGCTGTCGGCGACCCTCGGGGTCGAGGTCACCCGCGTCATGGCCCGCACGATCGCCGAGCTGTGCGAGGGCCAGGTGCTGGAGGTCCAGGGGTCGCTCGAGGCCGCCACGCACGGCGCGGTCCGCATTCCCCCGAGCCGCGAGCACTACATGGCCGTCCTCGACGGCAAGACCGCCTCGCTGATCCGCGCGTCGTGCCGTCTCGGTGCGCTGCTGTCGGGGCAGGGCCCCAACGCCGTGGACACCCTCACCAGCTTCGGCACCCACCTCGGACTCGCCTTCCAGCTGGCCGACGACGTGCTGGACATCGCGTCGATGTCCACGGAGTCCGGCAAGGTGCCCGGTACTGACCTGCGGGAGGGCGTGCACACGCTCCCGGTGCTCATGGCGCTGGAGGACGACGGACCGGACTCCCCGCTGGCCGCGCTGCTGGAGGACCCGACGGACGCCAACGTCGACAAGGCCCTGGACATCCTGCGGGTCCACCCTGCGCTGGAGCGCGCCCGCCAGTCAGCCCGGGACGAGGCCGCTGCGGCGACCGACGCGCTGTCGGAGCTGGTCGTCCCGGCCGAGCGCCAGGCCGCCCTCGACGGCCTCCGCTACCTCACCGCCTACGCCGCCGACCGCGCCAGCTGACCCGACCGGCCGGCGGTGACCGGCGGGGTGGTCGTCGGGGTGGTCGTCGCGGGTGGTCTCCGGCGGTGGTCTCCGGCGGTGGTCTCCGGCGCGATCGGGGCCCAACCCACCCATACGTGGGTACCGGCACGATCGGGTCGGGAAGTCGTAGGGTGGCCGACGTGCCGTACCCGCCGCCACCCGAGATCGTCCTGCCTCACCCATGGGTGCTCGGCGAGTACCGCCTGCGTCCCCCCGAACCCCGGGACGTCCCGGCCCTCACCGAGGCGCTGCAGTCGGTGGAGGTCCAGCGGTTCACAAGGGTGCCGTCGCCCTACGACGTGCACGATGCCGAGCAGTACGTCCGCAGCGCCAGGGAGGGGCTCGAGCGCGGCGACGCGATCAGGCTGCTCGTGACCGATCCCCCGGGCGAGCAGCTGTACGGGGCCTGCGGTCTGGAGATCGACTGGCGTGACGGCGTCGCCGAGCTGGGGTACTGGCTGCACGCCAACGCCCGGGGGAGGGGGATCGCCACACGGGTGGGCAGCGAGCTCTGCCGCTTCGGATTCGGGCTGGGGCTCGGGAGGATCCACCTGCAGGCCGCGGTGAACAACCCGGGCTCGGTCGAGGTGGCCCGCCGCATCGGCTTCGTCCAGGAGGGCACGCTTCGGCTCGCCGCCATCGACGGTCCTGCCGGCAGCACGGCGGCGCCCCGGGCCGACATGCACGTCTTCGGCCTGCTGCCCGGCGAGCTCCTGCCCGTGGCACCCTGAGGCGGCACCGTGTGTCTCTCGAGTGTCAGACCGCGGCGCTACAGTTCCCAGTCATGACGCCGTGCCTGTCCCGCAGCGGACGACCGACGCCCGCGAGCCTCCTGCTGCTCGTGCTGCTCGTGCTCGCGGGGTGCGCAGGGAACGGCCAGGAGCTGACCGACGCCACGCCGGCGGAGCTGCCGACCGACCCCCAGCTGAACGCCGAGGTGACGGCGTCGTTCATCACCTACCGGGCGGCGGTGACCCGTGGGGACGCCGACGCGGCGATGGCCCACGTGACCACAGAGTCCCTCGATGACCAGGCCCGTGTCGTCGAGCTGGCACGCAGCGCCGACGAGGAGACGGTCCGCCAGCTGCCGGCGGCCGAACAGCTGCTGGTCCTGACCTACCGCCTGCGGCCGCAGCTGCTGGAGGCCGAGGACCCCTACGCCGCCCTGGTCGATGCGGGGCTTGCCGGGCAGGATCGGTCGCTCGGCGAGCTGGGCGACATCAGCCGCGTCAACGAGGACCTCGCCGTCGCCGAGGTGCTGTCCAACCGCACCCTCGAGCCGACGTCGTTGCGGTGGCGGTTCCACCTCGAGGACAACCGCTGGCGCTTCGACCTCGCGGATGCCCAGCGGTTGGTGTCACAGGCCGTCGCCAACTCCGCGCGCCTGTCCAACGCCTCGGTCGAGCAGGTCGTCACCGCCACGATCGTCGACCTGTCGGGAGAGGACGTCGAGACGGTCCGGGAGCTCTACAGCGAGCCGCCCGTCTGACCTGGACGGGTCACTGGCCCCAGAGGGAGCCCGCCAGCGCCGGCAGCAGCGCCTTCGGGTCCTCGCCCGCGGCGGTCTGCTGGTAGCTGAACAGCACCTCGCCGTCCATGAACGGGGCGGCCTCGCTCAGCTGCAGCAGCGACTGGTCGACGTCGTTCAGCCACGACCCCTGGCCCGGCGCGGTCATCACGCCGGTCGCCTGCCGCAGCCCGGCGATGTAGGACATCCAGTTGCGGTGGAAGCTGGCGTGGCGTGACTCGCGGAAGTACACCATCGGCATCGCCACGTCGATGATCCCCGCGGCCATCCACTGCGGCCACGGCTGGAAGACCTGGCTCCACGCCGGGGTCTGCTCGAACACGCGGCCGTTGACCGGGCCGTCGCCCCAGGCGATCAGCGCCGCCGAGACCCCGACCGTGGGGTCCACCTGCTGGACGGCCTCGCGCATGCGGATGGCGATGTCGGTGGTCTGCTGTCGGCGCCAGTCGGAGAACTGCTGGTCGGAGGGGGCCGGGATGTCCGTGCGGCCGGTGTCGGCCTGGAAGCGACCGAGCGCGACGGGGTTGTAGCCCCACTCCGCCCCCGGGTAGCGCAGGTAGTCCACGTGCACGGCGTCGACGTCGTAGGTGGCCAGCTCGGCCGCGGTCGCGATGACGAGGTTCTGCACGTCGGGATGGCCGGGGTCGAGGTACTCGCCCCATTCGCCGGTGGCGCTGCGCGTCAGCCACTTCTGGTCGTCCGGGGCCGGGGCGCCGTGCTGGGTGTAGGTCCAGTTGTGCGGCTCGGGCGTGTTGGCGGTCTCGGGCTGCCATGCCGGCATCGCGGTGAACCAGGCGTGCACGCTCAGGCCCCGGGGGGCAGCCCCGTCGATGACGGCCTGCAGGACATCGAGGCCGGGCTCGAAGCCGGCGTCCTGTCCGCGGTCGAGGAAGTCCGAGGCGTAGTAGGAGTCGTAGCGGCGCGCCACCTCCACCACCACGGTGTTGCCGCCGGCGTTGACCACGTCGTCGAGCATCGCCTCGATGGAACCGCGGGTCAGCAGGGTGCCGTCGAGCACGTGGACCCATACGCCGCGGATGGGGGAGGGGAAGCTCGGTCCGGTCGCTGCAGGCGGTTGCGGCGTGGGGGCAGCGGTCACGACCGGCGTCGGCTGGGCGGTCGGCGCCGGCACGGCGGTCGGAGTGGGTGCCGGCACGTCCTCGGCGTCCACGAGCGGCAGCGACGGTGGTACCTCCGCCAGGGCTGTCTCGGCCTCCTCGGGCAGGTCGCGGTTGAGGGTGATCAGGCTGAGGGCGGGCGCGGGCGTCGACTGCTGGAGCACGAGCACACCGGCGAGCAGCAGCGACAGGATCGCTGCTGCCAACACGACGACGACACGGTCGGCGTCTCGGGAGACCATCGTTCGGGGGAGTCCTGCTCGGGGTCGGCCGCTCGGTTGTCGGCCCGCCATTACCTCATCGGCCCAACAGTAACGCGGTGGAGGGATGGCCGGCCCGTGATGGTCGCGGACGGGTCAGTCGGCGAAGTGCCTGGCGACGTTGGCGACGCTTCGCTCGACGTTGGACTGGTGAGCGCCCGGGTACCCCAGCAGCCGCAGGGCCGGCTTGAGGGGCGAGGGCGACATGTCGAAGGTCTCCGTCACCGTCGAACGGCCGTCCGGCAGGGCCTCCACCTCCCAACGCCAGCGGTGCTTGCCGGGGTGCGACCACGCGATCCGCTTGCCGGGCTCGAACTCCACGACCGTGTTGGTGATCCGGTACGGCAGGCCGTACATCTTCATCCTCGTGCCGAACCGGTCGCCCTTGCCCGACAGCTGCTCGGGCCCGGTGACGATGCCCCGCACCGACCCGTCGCCGCTGATGGCGGGGTGGGCGGTCGGTCGGCAGATGTAGGCGAAGACCTCGTCGGCCGGGGCGTCGACGACGGCGGATGCGGATGCGGTGAGGGTGTCGGTCATGGCCGTAGTTGTACCGACGCGCGCCGCTGGGGACGATTTCTCGATCGGGTGGCAAGACGATGACGGGTCGGCTCCGAAGGACTAGTGACGACTCGACGAGGACATCCCATGGCCACCGACACCTCCACCCGCACCATCAGGCTCGACCCGCCGCCCCCTGCGCCGGCTCGCATGCCCCCGCCCGCGCCGGGGACCGGGGTCAGCCAGCAGCCCGTGCCCGTCGCACCCCCACCCGCCGCGCAGCCCACGCCCGTTCGGCCCTCCGCCCGACCGACGGCCGCCCCCTCGTCCTCGGCGCCGCACGCATCGCAGGCCCCGCACGCCCCGGAACCGGTCGGTGCACCTCGACGGTTGTTGGCGGGGGTGCTGTGGGGACCGGTCGCGATCGGTGCGGCCACGCTGCTGCAGATGTGGGCGTCGGCCCAGGGCGGCGACCAGGCCGTCCGTCCCCTCCGCCTGCTGACAGTGCTCGTCGAGGGCGGGGGCGGTCTGGCCGGCGGCAACCCGTTGCTCGGGATCGCGGTCAACACCGCTATCGGCATGGTCCTCGGCGTGCTCTTCGCCCTCGTCGCCCCCCGCTTGCGTGGTCCCCGGGCCGTGCTGGTCGGGGCCCTCGTGTTCGCGGCTGGCGTGTTCGCGGTGGACCTCTACGCCCTCTCGCCCGCGTTGTCCCCGGTCCTCGAGCTGCGTGACGCGCCCCTCCTCCTCGCCTCCCGCCTGGTCTTCGGCGCCGTCCTGGCCATCCCGTTCCTGGCCGCCCGCCGCGCCTGACCCCCGGCACCCCTCCCCCTGGCGGTTCTTGACCCACTCCGGTGTAGTTCGGGCCCGGAGTGGGTCAACATCCGTCGGGGACGGCCCCGCTCCGACGCGTCGAGGGCCACGGGGCGGGGACCGATCCGCCGTCGGCTGGGTCGAGTTCCGCCACCCCGACGGATGGAATCGCCTCCGAGACGGCGCCCCACCCTTCGTGTCGGAGGCGATTCCATCAGCTGGACCCCGCCGAAACGCGGTTCAGCACGCCCAGCTGGGGCTATTCCATCCCACGGTGGAGGCGATTCCATCCCAGACGAGCACCAAGACCTCAACCGCCGCCGTGTTTGCCCAGGGGGCTCCGCCCCCTTCGACCCCCGCGGCGGTTTCCGGGCCTCGTGAGGCTCCTTCGTCGCCGACTCGGGTCCTCAACCGCCGCCGTAGCACACCAGCATCAGCCCGGCTGCCCACCCGTGGGGGGAGGAGGGGTCGAGGGTGCGGCGGGCCGACCACAGGGCGCGGGCCATGGTGGCGCCGGCCGCGAGCTCGGTGTGCAGGGCGGCCATGACCGGGCCGGACACGTCATCGGGCAGGTTCGCGGTCGACGCCACGACCGCACCGGCGCCGCTGGCCAGCAACGCCCCGACCATCCCCTCCAGCTCCGGTCCGACGAGGTCGCCCGGGTGGCCCAGCTCGCAGGCGGCCAGCACCCACCGGTGGGCCGGCCGTGACAGCGCGGTCACCTCGTGCACGGTGACCGGGCCGTCGGCCAGCTCGATGGAGGAGAACCACGGGGAGTCGGTCCGCAGCCGACCGTGGCAGGCAAGGTGCACCAGCCCGGCACCCTCGGCGGCGGCCAGGACGGCCTGCCCCGTCGCCGCCTCACCGACCAGCAGCGTGGCGTCGGGGAACACCTCGGCCAGCAGGGCCGTCTCGTGCTCGGCGGCCTCCAGCCGCGGTCCGGCGGCCAGGACGACCCGGTCCGACGCGGCCTGCCGGTCAACCGACGCCATCCACGACCGTGCCGACACGTCGAGGGTGACCGGGACCTCGGCCAGGCCGCCGAGCACCGACCACGGCACGGCCAGCAGGTCCGCGGGCGGCACCACGACCACGTCGCTGGCCCTGTCCAGCAACGGTGCCAGCGGCGTCCAGACCCGCCCGGCCAGGTCCTCCACCAGCCGCTCGGCACCACGGCGGGCGCTGTCGACCATCCGGGTCGACCGCGATGCCGTCACGCGGCGCATGGCCTCGCCGAGCTGGACCGCTGCCTGGGTGATGGCGTCAGCCGGGCCCAGCTCGACGAGGGCGAGGTCGCCGCCGAACGCCACGACCGCCAGCAACGCCTCGCCGTGTCGCTGGACCTGCACGAGCGCGCCGTCGGCCCCGAGCCGCTCGTGCAGGCGGTCCAACCACCCTCCGGCGTCACCGTCGGCGGTCGCCCCGCCGGGGGTCGGCCCTTCGTCGCTGGCCCACAGCCGTTCGCGTACACGCCGTTCGAGGGCCCCGAGCTCGTGGACCCGTGCCGCCGCCCGGCCGTCCTCGGCCAGCTCGGGGTCCGACAGCGCCGCCTCCAGGGCGCGGATCTCCGCCAGCCACGTGGCCACCTGCGCGTCGGCGCCCGTCGGCCCGGCGACCGGTACCGATCGGCTGCGCTCCATCCACTCCCACACCAGCGTCACGTCACCCGCGTGGACGGCGGCGGCCAGCCCCGTGGACGCCAGCACCGTCCCGTGGGCCGCGGCCCGCGACCGCAGCTCCGCTGACCCCACGGTCGCCCGGTACCCCTCCAGCTCCGCCAGCCCCGCACGACAGTGTCCGAGGCACGCGGCCACGTCCCCGTCGACCCGCGCCGCGCCCGCCAGGGCCCGATGCCGCTGCACCCGCATCATGGCCGAGCCGTCATCGGTGCCGGCCCCGTCATCGGCCGCACGTCGCCAGGCCTCGGCGGCCACCCCTGGGGCCCCGACCGCGAAGGCGACATCGCCCAGCAGCAACGCGGCGTCCACGGCGGCCAGCCGATGTCCCAGGGTGCGCAGCCGGGCCTCGGTCACCTCGATCTCCTCGAGCAGGTCGGGGGAGGGGGCGCGGCCGGCCCGTGCCCGCAGCGAGAGCAACGTGGCCTCGGCCTCGCGTCCCGCCCGTTGTTGTCCCGCCGCCAGCGCCGCGGCCTCCGACGCGGCATCGGCGGCCTCCTCCAGGCGTCCACGGGCCAGCGCTGCCCGGGCGAGGGGAAGGAGCGTGTCCACGAGGAGGATGGGCACTCCGCCGGCCCGGCGGACCTCGGCCACAGCCATCGCGGCGGCATCGGCAGCCTCGTCCAGCAGGTACATCGACGACAACGCGTCGGCCTTCTCGCGGTACAGCTCGGCCAACGGCACGTCCAGCTCGATGCACAGCTGCTCGACCTCGGCGTAGCGGGTCATCGCCAGCGCCGGGGCCCCGCGACGCAGGGCCAGCTCGGCCCGGTTGGCGGTGATGGCCAGGTACAGGCCGCCACGGAACGGGGCCGCCGTCCTCGCCGCGTCGGCCAGGACCTCCTCGGCCCGTTCGTGCTGCCCCAGCATCGTCAGCAGCTCGCCCAGGTTGTTGCCGATCTTGCCGGCCAGGTTGGCGTCTCCTCCGGTCAGCAGGTCCCGTGCGCGTTCGTAGCCGGCGACGGCAGCCAGGGTGTCGCCGGCGGTCTGCAGGACCAGCGCATCGGCGAACGCCACCTCGGCCTGCTGGGCGGGGCTCGCGGACTGGCCGGCCAGCGCGACGTCGGCCCTGGCCAGGTCCGTCCGACCCCGCTCCAGGTGGATCGCCGACCGGGTCACCAACGCCTCGACGAGCCGCTCGGCCAGTCCTGCGTGCTCGCAGACGGTGATGCACTCGTCGAGCAGGGCCTCGGCGCGGTCGTGGCTGAAGACCTCCCGAGCGGCCCACGCGGCGGCGCGCAGCACCACGGCCAGCGGTTCGTCGGCGCCTGCGGCCCGTGCCTCCGCGGCAACCTCCTCGGCAAGGGCCAGTCCTGCATGGGGGTCGGCCAGGACCAGCTCGGCAACGGCGTCGGCACGGTCTGGGAGGGGGGTGGAAACGGCCATCGCGCCCCGCACGCTAGACCAGCACGTATCACCAGCGCCCGTCGTCGCTCCGGAGTGTCCCGTGGACGTCTATCGTCCCGCGATGGCGACCGCCATCGCACACACATACGACACCTGAGGGGTGACTGACGTGGCCAGTGACAAGACCGATGACCGCACGCCGGAGGAGAAGGCGCAGGTGGCCAGGCAGGCCGAGGCGCTCGAACGGCTCGCCGACGACGAGTGGCATGCCCGGGTGATGCGCGACAGCGTGGCCGCGCACAACGAGTGGGCGGGCCGGGCGGTGAACGGCCTGGAGATCCCCCGGCTGCAGCTCATGGACGCGCCCGGACGCTCCGTCGTCCCGGTTCCGGTGGTGGCAGGCCAGGTGGTCGTCCACACGAGCGATCCCACCGACCACCAGGAGGCCGTCGACGCCCTCGCGGCCGTCGGCTACCGAGAGCGCAGCCGCAGCGATGCGATCGTCACGTTCAGCGGCGACCCCGCGGACCTGGCGAAGGCCCTCGAGGTCATGGCCGACAAGGGGATCCGTGGATCGGCCAACCACTTCGTGGCCCTGCGCGGATGGACCGCCAAGGCCGGGGCCAGCCCGGAACACCCCACCTCCCGGATGCAGCCCCACGACCCGGCCAAGGGCGATGACGAGTCCGCCACCCCCGTCGCCGTGGTCGACACCGGCGTTCCGGAGGGCGTGCACGCCGGTCCCGGTGGGTGGCTCGCCCACGTCGAGCACGGCACCTCGGCGGTCGACCGCATCACCATGGCCGACGTCACCGTCACCGCGCCGCCGATGCTCGACCCCGCTGCCGGCCACGGCGCCTTCGCGCTGGGCATGGTGCGCCAGGCCTACCCCGACGTGCACCTCGGGTCCTTCCGCGCCCTCACGGCGGTCGGGGGCGGCAGTGAGGTCGACGTCGTCGAAGCCATCGAACGGGCGGCCGGCTGGATCGCGGCGGTGTCGGCGGCCAACGGCTGGGCCCGCCCCCGGGGGGTGCTGAACCTCTCCTTCGGCACCACCACCGTCGACGGGAACCCGCCCATCGCCATCGAGCAGGCCCTCGACGCGTTGTCCCCCGACATCCTCGTCGTCGCGGCCGCGGGCAACGTCGGCAACACCGAACCCAAGTGGCCGGGGGCGTCCAAGCGTGCGCTCGGCGTCGCGGCGCTGGCCCACGACGGGGTCACTCCCTCCACCTGGTCGACCCGTGGCAGCTGGGTGGACTTCTCCACGATCGGCGAGGGACTCGTCAGCACCCATGTGCCGGGGGAGGAGAACCCGCGCTTCGACCCGCAGCCGGAGACCTTCGGCACCGACCCCCTCGCGTTGTGGTCCGGCACCTCCTTCGCGGCGCCGCTGATCGCCGGCTGGTTGGCCCGGAGGATGGCCGAGGACCCCTCCGTTCCCGCCCAGGACGCCGTGACGTGGCTGCGTGGGAGGGGTCGCCGCACGAGAGACTTCGGGTACGCGATCCGGCGCGACGACATGTGATCCCCGCAGGAACGGGGCGCCCCGGACGGCTGCAGGCGGTGCGCGACACCCCTTTGCCTGTCACCGAGGGTGCCCCGTTGCCGCCAGCCCGGGGCGAGGATTCGGCAGCCCCTCTACCCATTTCGTAGACTCATGCCCCCGCGGCCCCTCATGGGGTGCACGCGTCGGTGCCCTCTGCACCCGGCGACACCCATCGAGCCGCGCGTGACGTCCCCCTCCACAGGAGAATCATGACCGAGTACTACGAGGCCTACGGCACGGTGATCGCGCTGCTGGTTGCCGGCATCGCGCTCGTCGCTGTTGCCTTCACGCTCGGCCGGCTCGTCAGCCCCAAGCGCGAGTACGGCCGATACGGCGAGAAGCGCGTGGCCTTCGAGTCAGGCATCGACCCCGTCGGGTTCGGCTGGTCCCAGACCAACATCCGGTACTACATGTTCGCCTTCATGTTCGTCATCTTCGACGTGGAGACGCTGTTCGTGTTCCCCTGGGCGAACTACCTCGAGACGGCTGGTCCGGACCAGGGCTTCGTGCTCGGTGTGATGCTGGTCTTCCTGTTCTTCGTGACCGTCACGCTGCCGTACGAATACAAGAAGGGTGTGCTGAAGTGGGTCTGAGCGACCAGGTAGAAGTCCCGAAGCCGCTGCGCTTCGTCCTCAACTGGGGACGCAAGTACTCGCTCTGGGTCTACAACTTCGGGCTGGCGTGCTGTGCGATCGAGTTCATCGCCGCATCCACCGCCCGCCACGACTTCATCCGCTTCGGGGTCATCCCGTTCGCCCACGCCCCCCGGCAGGCCGACGTGATGATCGTCGCGGGGACGTTGACCGACAAGATGGCCCCGGCCGTCAAGCGGCTCTACGACCAGATGCCCGAGCCGAAGTACGTCATCAGCTTCGGGTCCTGCTCCAACTGCGGTGGCCCGTACTGGGACAGCTACTCGGTGACGAAGGGCGTCGACCAGATCATCCCCGTCGACGTGTACGTCCCCGGCTGCCCGCCGCGCCCGGAGGCCCTGCTGGAGGGCATCGTCCACCTGCAGGAGCTGATCGGCAACGAGTCCCTGAAGGACCGCTACGCCGAGCGCGACGCCCGCCAGCCGATCGTCGTCGGCGGTGGCGACCCCACCCGCCACCCGCTGTCGGACCCGATGTAGGCCCGCTGACCACATGACTCCCAACGCACTGGCGGATCGTTTCCGCGACGAGCTCGGCGAACGCGTGCTCGCGGCCGACGTCGCCCACGACCAGCTGACCCTCACCGTCGACCCCGAGGCCTACCCGCAGGTCGCCCGGTTCTGCAAGCAGACCCTGGGCATGACCTTCTTCGACTTCCTCGGTGGGGTCGACGAGCGCGAGGACGGCTTCAGCGTCGTGGTGCGCGTCTACAACCACATCACCCGCGACGGCGTGCTGCTGAAGACCATGGTCCCGGGCGGCCGTGACGAGCCGCGCGTGGCCACCCTCACCGACGTGTGGCGCGGTGCCGACTGGCACGAGCGCGAGGCCTACGACATGTTCGGCATCGTGTTCGAGGGCCACCCCGGCCTGCTGCCGCGGATCCTGACGGTGGAGAACTTCGAGGGCTGGCCCCTGCGCAAGGAGTTCCTGCTGGCCTCCCGTGAGGTCAAGCCGTGGCCGGGCGCCAAGGAGCCCGGTGGCGACGACGAGGGCGACGCCAAGCCCAAGGCCGCCGCGCCCGCCCCCGGTGCCGACCCCGGCGACCGCGCCGCGGCCGCCAAGGCCAAGGCCGAACGCGCCAAGGCGAAGGCTGCGGAGGCTCGGAAGCGGAAGGCAGAGGAAAAGGCTGCGGCGCAGGCCGCCGAGAATCCCACTGGCTCGGAGGCGGCCGGCTCGGCGCCGCAGCCAGAGGACACAGAAAGGGCTGCGGCGCAGGCCGGACCGGCCCCTGCGGCCGACGGTGGCGTCGACGACGCCGAGCCGGGCTCCGCGCGCGAAGCCGCCCAGGCTGCTGCCGGCAGGGAGACCTCGCCGGGGACCCCGGACCCGACCACGCCCGAGGGTGCGGCCGAGATCGCCGACACGGCGGTCGCCAAGGACGCCGCGGCCGGCTCCACCGTGGGCAGCGGCATGCCGGCCCCGGGGGACAAGAAGGACTCCGGAGAACCCGACATCGACCCCGACGTCGAGGCCCAGCTCGCCAAGGGTGGTCCGGCGGAGTCCGGCGGCACGCCGGGCGTGGAGGCCGAGGGCACCCACGACCTCGAGGACTCCACCGCGCGCACCGCGTCGGTCACCGACGAGGCGCACCCCGATGACGCTGCTTCACGCGAGGCCGCCGGCGTCGGCGAGGCCGGGACCGGCACGTTCGCCGAGCCGACTCGACCCGACGAAGCAGACGTCTCCCGTGGCGGCACCCCCGTCGACACCGGCCACACCGCTGCCGAGGACGGGGTCGGCGACGCCGGCTCCACCGACGACGAGAACCCCGATGAGAAGGGCAGCACCGATGAGTGAGACCCTGGCCCGCCCCAACGCCCCGGTCATCCCCGGCGGCCCGCAGGAGGGCATGCTGGTGGAGTTCCGCGGTGCGGAGCTCGACACCACGTCGATGAACCTCAACGTGGGCCCCGCCCACCCGGCCACCCACGGTGTGCTCCGCCTGGTCATCGACCTCGACGGCGAGCAGATCAAGAAGGCCCAGCCGGTCATCGGCTACATGCACCGCGGCTTCGAGAAGCTCGCCGAGGCGCGTGACTACCGCCAGATCATCGCCCTGGTCAACCGCCACGACTGGCTGAGCGCGTTCTGCAACGAGCTCGGCGTCGCCATCGCGGTGGAGACCATGATGGAGCTCGAGGTCCCCGAGCGGGCCCAGTGGATCCGCGTGCTGATGGCGGAGTGGAACCGGATCCTCAACCACCTGCTCCTGCTGGGCTCCTACGCCCTGGAGCTCGGTGCGCTGACGCCGATGTTCTACACGGTCCGTGAGCGCGAGGACATCCAGAACATCCTCGAGGCCGCCACCGGTGGGCGCCTGCACTACACCTACACCCGTGTCGGCGGCCTGAAGGAGGACCTGCCACGCGGGTTCCTGCAGGCCAGCGCCGGCATGGCCCAGCGCATGAAGGGCGCCATCCAGCAGTACGAAGACCTGCTGATGGGCAACGAGATCTTCATCGCCCGCACCAAGAACGTCGGCATCCTGCCGCAGGACGTGGCGCTGGACTACGGCGTCAGCGGCTGTGCCCTGCACGCCACCGGCATCAACGAGGACGTCCGCGTCTCGCAGCCCTACGCCGCCTACGACAAGGTCGACGTGCACGTGCCGACCGGCACCAACGGCGACAGCTACGACCGCTTCTACTGCCTCATCGAGCGGATGAAGGCCAGCGTCAACATCATCGAGCAGGTCCACGACAACATCCCCGCGGGCCCGGTCAACGTGAAGCTGCCCAAGATCGTGAAGGCGCCCGAGGGCGCCATCCACGTCCGCACCGAGAACCCCCTCGGCCAGGGCGGCTACTACCTGGTCAGCGACGGGCAGAAGACCCCGTGGCGCATGAAGATGCGCACGCCGTCGTTCTCCAACGTCCAGGCCATCCCGTACCTGCTCGAGGGCCAGCTCATGGCCGACATGATCGCCATCCTCGGCTCGGTGTTCTTCGTCGTCGGTGACGTCGATCGCTAGCGCGATCGCCAACGCCACCGCCCGCTAGTCGGATCAGGAAACACACGTACTCATGGAATCAGTCCTCGCACTCGACAACTTCTGGCTTGCGCTTCTGCTGAAGCTGGCCGGTTGTGTCGTGTTCTTCCTGACCATCCCCTTGGTGGCCGGGTACCAGGAACACAAGGTCATGGCGTTCATGCAGAACCGGCTCGGGCCGATGGAAGCCGGTCCGTTCGGTGCCCTGCAGCTCGTCGCCGACGGCATCAAGTTCATCCAGAAGGAGGACATCCGCCCGGCCACGGCCGACAAGTGGGTGTTCAACCTCGCCCCCGGTGTGGTGCTGATCCCCACCCTCCTGATGATCGTCGTCATCCCGTTGTCGCCCGGCGGCTTCGCCGAGGCGCTCGACATCGGCATCTTCTTCGCCCTCGCGGTGTCGTCGGTGTCGGTGGTCGGCGTGATGATGGCCGCCTGGGGCTCGGCGTCGAAGTACTCCCTGATCGGTGGCCTGCGTGAAGCAGCCCAGCTGATCGCCTACGAGATCCCGCTGTTCCTGGCCGCGGCCGCCATCGTGATGCAGGCCGGCACCATGTCCATGGTCGGCATCGTCGAGGCCCAGGCGAACTACACCGCCTTCGGCATCCCCGTGCCCTACGCCGTGCCACAGGTCATCGGCCTGTTCGTGTTCTCCTGCGCCGTCCTCGCCGAGCTGAACCGGCCGCCCTTCGACATGCCGATCGCCGACTCGGAGGTGATCGCGGGGCACATGACGGAGTACTCCGGCCTGCGCTTCGCCTTCTTCCTGCTGACCGAGTTCGCCGGCATGGTCGTCTTCAGCGCCTTCATCGTCGTGATGTACCTGGGTGGTTGGTACATCTGGCCGGGCATCCCGATGCCCGACAACGCGCTGCTCGCCAACCTGCTCGGCACGGTGGTGACGCTCGGCAAGATCCTCCTGCTGGTCGGTGTGATGACGTGGCTGCGGTCCAC
This sequence comes from Euzebya pacifica, assembly GCF_003344865.1. GTDB lineage: Bacteria > Actinomycetota > Nitriliruptoria > Euzebyales > Euzebyaceae > Euzebya > Euzebya pacifica. Next base: position 5,161,061 of record NZ_CP031165.1, on the reverse strand, counting down.
CTTCCCACGTCTCCGCGAGGACCAGCTCCAGAAGTTCGCGTGGACCGTCATGATCCCCCTCGCAATCCTGCAGATCGTCGTCGTGGCGATCTTCAAGGTGGTCGCATAGCTGATGAGTACCCCCACCAAGCCCAAGCGCGGCGCCCCACAGATCGGCCTGCTGAAGGGTCTCGGCATCACGCTGAAGACCATGTTCACCAAGCCGACGACCGTGCAGTACCCCCACACCAAGCCCGACCTCCCGCCGCGTACCCGCGGTGTGATCGCGCTGATGGAGGAGAACTGCACCGTCTGCATGCTGTGCAGCCGCGAGTGCCCCGACTGGTGCATCTACATCGACTCCCACAAGGAGACGGTGCCGCCCAAGGACGGCGGACGCGCCCGGACACGCAACATCCTCGACCGCTTCGCGATCGACTTCGCGCTGTGCATGTACTGCGGCATCTGCGTGGAGGTCTGCCCCTTCGACGCCCTGTTCTGGTCGCCGGAGTTCGAGTACTCCACGGTCACCATCCAGGAGCTGACCCACGAGAAGGAGCAGCTGCGCAAGTGGATGGACACGGTGCCGCCGCCGCCCGAGCTGGAGTACGGGGCCGAGCTGCCCAAGGAGATCCAGCAGGGTCTCGATGCGGCACGCAAGAAGGCCGCCACCGCCGCAGCCGCCGTCGCCAAGGCCGCACCGGCCGCTGGTGACGCCGGCCCGGCCGCCGAGGCCAAGCCCGAGGTGAAGAAGCGTCCCGAGGACGACATCCACGTCGAGGCGCAGATCGACCAAGCCGTGTTCGACAAGCTGGTCGCCGAGGGCAAGTCCGAACGCGTCGCCAGGGCCAAGGCCAAGGCCGCGTACGTGCGTGCCGAGAAGAAGCGGATCCTTGCCGAGCAGCAGGGCTCCGAGGGAGGCGATTCCTGATGGATCTGCAGCTCGCTGACTACTGGATGCTGCTGACCTTCATCCTCGGCGGCGCCGCAGCGCTGCTCGTGGTGGTCAGCAAGAACGTCGTCCACTCCGCGCTGTACCTCGTCATCGCACTGCTGAGCGTGGCCGGGGTGTTCCTGCTGCTCGGCGCGGAGTTCCTCGCCTGGACCCAGGTGCTGGTCTACGCCGGTGCCGTGATCGTCCTGATCCTGTTCGGCCTCATGCTGACGCGAGCCCCCATCGGCCCCATCCGGGAGGACACCGAGAACACTCGGTTGGCCTTCGGCGTGGCGGCCGCGCTGTTCGTGTTCATGATGGTCGTCATCATCGGCAGCTTCGGCGACACCCGCCTGGAGCTCGTGCCGACGCTCACGATCGACCTGGCCAGCTTCCTCTACGTCGAGTGGGCCTTCCCGCTGCTGGCGCTCGGCTTCCTGCTGACCGTCTCCCTGGTCGGTGCGATCATCATCGCCCGGCAGGAGGTCGGCGAGGGCCCCGACCCGGTCGACGGCGACTACATCGACCGTTCCGAGGTCCCGGCTGCCCGTGAGGGCGACAGCTGGGCCGAGCCCGGCGCGTTCGTCCGTGACAGCCAGTCCCCCGCGGCGATCAGCGGAAAGGCGGACTCCTAGTGCTTGCCGTGTTCCCCCTGGCCTTCGCGGCCCTGTTGTTCTGCCTCGGCGTCTACGGCGTCCTGGCCCGCCGCAACGCGGTGCTGGTGCTGATGAGCGTGGAGATGATGCTCTCCGCCGTCACCATCAACCTGGTCACCTTCGGCGCCTTCGGTGCATCCAACGGCGACCTGATCCTGACCGGTCAGATCTTCGCGCTGCTGGTCCTGGCCGTCGGCGCGGCCGAGGTCGGCATCGGCCTGGCCATCATCCTCCTGCTCTACCGCAACCGCGCCAGCGTCAACATCGACGACGCTGACCTGATGCGCTACTAGGAACTCCTGTTCTCATGATCTCTGACTACGCATGGTTGATCCCGGTGCTGCCGGCGGTCTCGGCGGTCCTGACCCTGCTCTTCGGCAAGAAGATGAAGGGCAAGGGCGCCGAGTTCGGCATCACTGCGCTGGCCCTTGCCTTCGCCCTGTCGGTCCTGGTCGCCGTCGAGGTGTTCTCCGCCAACGTCCAGGCCGTGGCCGATCTCGAGGAGTACCACGAGACCCACGCCGAGGACGCCGATCACGCCGAGGAGGGTGACCACGCCGAGGACGGTGAGGCCGCCGACGAGGCGCACACCGAAGAGACGTCCCTGCGATCGGGGTCCCCGCTCGACGGGATCATGGTGGCCGCCGCAGGACTCGAGGGCCTCGACCTCGCGGCCGCGGGTGGGGAGGCGATCGAGATCCCCGAGGGCATCTCGAGCTTCGTCAACGAGGGATCGTTGTCGCTCGGCCAGCTCGGCGGTGACTTCGAGCTCGAAGCCGGCCAGCGCATCGACGGCCTGGCCGCGATGATGTTCCTGCTGGTCACCTTCGTCAGCCTGATGGTGCACATCTACTCCACGGGCTACATGAAGGGCGAGCCCCGGTACACCTACTACTTCACGCTCCTCAGCCTGTTCACCATGTCGATGCTGATCATGGTGATCGCCAACAACATGCTGCAGCTGCTCGTCGGCTGGGAGCTGGTCGGTGTCTGTTCGTTCCTGCTGATCGGCTTCTACTGGGAGGGCCGCTCCAACCAGCACGCCGCCCAGAAGGCCTTCCTGACCACCAAGTTCGGTGACGTCGGGCTGATGGTCGGTGTGGTCTCCCTGTGGGCGCAGTTCGGCACCTTCAACATCGGCGAGATCATCGACATGGCCACCCACGCCGAGCAGGCGGGTGGTGCACCCCTCGAGACGGGGTTGCTGACCTTCGGGCTGATCTCGCTGTTCATCGGCGCCATCGGCAAGTCCGCGCAGTTCCCCCTGCAGACCTGGCTCCCCGATGCCATGGCCGGCCCGACGCCCGTGTCGGCCCTGATCCACGCGGCCACGATGGTGACCGCGGGCATCTTCCTCGTCGCGCGGATCTACCCCGTGTACCAGCTGTCCCCGGCGGCCCTTGCCGTCATCGCGGTCATCGGCGCCATCACGCTGTTCTCCATGGGCTTCCTCGCCCTGGTGCAGGACGACATCAAGCGTGTCCTGGCCTACTCCACGGTGTCGCAGCTCGGCTACATGGTCGCGGCGCTGGCCTTCAGCTACACGGCAGGCATCTTCCACCTCTTCACCCACGGGTTCTTCAAGGCGCTGCTGTTCCTTGCCTCCGGCTCGGTCATCCACGCCGTGCACTCCAACGACATGGTCAACATGGGTGGGCTGCGCAAGTACATGCCGGCGACGTTCTGGACCTGGATCATCGGCACGCTGGCCCTGTCCGCGATCTTCCCGCTGGCCGGGTTCTGGTCCAAGGACGAGGTGCTGGCCGGTGCCTTCGACTCGATGGGCTACACGGGCAACCTCGTCTGGATCCTCGGCGGCCTGGGTGGGTTCGTGACGGCCTTCTACATGGCCCGCGCCACCACGATGACCTTCTTCGGGGACTACCGCGGCAAGATCGACGACACGCACCCGGCGCCGCACGAGTCGCCGCGGTCCATGAAGTGGCCGCTGATCGCCCTGTCGGTGCCGGCGCTGGCCATCGGCTTCATCAACCTGCCGTTCGACTTCGCCCACTCGTGGGGGTTCGCGGCCTGGACGATGCCGTCCCTGGAGTACTTCGAGGGACACCCCCCGCACTTCTTCCTCAGCCTCGCCGTCGGCTCGACGGTGCTCGGTGTCGCCGGCCTCGCCGCTGGCTACTTCATGTACCGCACCTACAAGGCCCCGGCCGAGGACCCGTTCAACAACCTCGGGTTGGTCACCACCGTCCTGCAGCGCAAGTACTTCCTGGACGACCTGTACTCCGGCCTGATCATGACCACCGTCCGCGACCGGATCAGCCCGGCCGTCTACTGGATCAACGACAACGTGATCGACCGGGTCGTGTACCTGGCCGGCATCGGCACCCGCAGCCTCGGCCGTGGCGTGTACCGGGTCGTGGACCAGAAGGTCATCGACGGCGCGATCAACGGTGCCGGAACCGGCGCCAACTGGACCGGTGGCCTGATCAAGTTCGCACAGTCAGGCAACGTGCAGTTCTATGCCGGCGCGATGTTCATCGGCGTCTTCGTCTTCGCAGTGCTGTTCGCAGCGGCTGCATAACCCACCGCAGCAGCAGCCTCTCAATACGCAGAAAGACTGAGTTCGAATCATGTTCTGGTCCGACTGGGCAATCACCCTCACCCTCTTCACGCCGCTGATCGGCGCGATCGCCATCGCGCTGATCCCCAGCAAGTCAGAGGAGTCCGCCAAGCCCGTTGCGCTGGTCGTCTCCATCATCGGCTTCGCGCTGAGCCTGGGGATCCTCGCCGGCTACGACTTCGGCGCCTCCGGGCTGCAGTACGAGGTCAACATCCCCTGGATCGATGCGGTCGGGGCGCGGTACCACATCGGCATCGACGGGATCTCCCTGCCGCTGTTCGTGCTGAGCTACCTGCTGACGTTCCTGTGCAGCGTGTACGCCTACCACCACATCGAGTCGCCGGGGAAGCCCAAGGCCTTCCTCGCGCTGATGCTGCTGCTGCAGACGGGCATGGCCGGGACGTTCATCGCCTTCGACCTGATCCTGTTCTTCATCTTCTGGGAGCTGGTCCTGGTCCCGATGTACTTCATGATCGGCGTCTGGGGTGGCCCGCGTCGTGAGTACGCCGCGGTCAAGTTCTTCCTCTACACGCTGTTCGGGTCGGTCTTCATGCTGGTCGCCTTCCTGGCCCTGCGGTTCACCGGCAACACCTTCGACATCGTCGAGCTCGCCGAGCTCGGCCAGTCCGGCGCGTTCAGCGAGACCTTCCAGCGCCTGGCGTTCCTCGGCATCTTCCTCGGCTTCGCCATCAAGGTTCCGATGTGGCCGTTCCACACCTGGCTGCCCGACGCCCACACCGAGGCGCCCACGGTCGGCTCGGTCCTGCTGGCCGGCATCCTGCTGAAGATGGGCACCTACGGGTTCGTCCGCATCGCCATCCCGATCCTCCCCGAGGGTGCGATCGACTTCGCGCCGATCATCGGTGTGCTCAGCGTCATCGCGATCATCTACGGCGCGTTGTGCTGCTTGGCACAGACCGACCTGAAGCGCCTCATCGCGTTCTCCTCGGTGGGCCACATGGGCTTCGTGATGCTCGGCATCGCCACGCTGACCCCCGTCGGCATCAACGCCGCGATCTTCGGGATGATCGCCCACGGCGTCATCACCGGGATGCTGTTCTTCGTGGTCGGTTCCATGAAGGAGCGCTACCACACGCGTGACATCGCCGAGATCGGCGGTGGGGTGCTGCAGACGATGCCGAAGATGGCCGCGGTGTTCACCTTCGTGTCGATCGCATCGCTCGGCCTGCCGGGCCTCGCGGGGTTCCCCGGCGAGTTCGGTGCGCTCCTGTCGGCCTTCCAGCCCGCGGCGGCCCTCGAGGCCGGCGGCCTGCTGACCCTCTACCGGGTGCTCATGGTCCTGGCGGCCTTCGGCACCGTCCTGACCGCTGGTTACTTCCTCTACATGCTGCAGCGCATCAACATGGGCTCAGCCCCCAAGCGGTGGCTCGAGGCCGGCCTGGCCGACATCTCCGTCATCGAGTGGGGCACCTGGCTGCCCCTGCTGGCCATGACGCTGCTGCTGGGCGTCCTCCCGTTCCTCGTCTGGGGCATCACCACCCCCGACGTGAACGAGATCATGTCGTTCTTCAGCGGCTGACCTCGGTCAACGCCCCTCACCTGCAACTCCCCACCGGAGCCCCTCGCACATGGATCTCGACCCGAAGCTGATCGACTGGGTGTCGCTGACACCCGAGCTGATCCTGCTCACAACCACGTTCGTGGTGCTGCTGACCGAACCGTTCCTGCCGCGCAACAAGGTCTGGATCGTCAACCCGATCTCGATCATCGGGGTGCTCGGGTCGCTGGCCGCCGTCATCGGCCTCGCCATCGACGGCACCGACCGCCGGTCGTTCGGCAACATGTTCGTCGTCGACAACTACGCGCTGCTGTTCAAGGGGTTCTTCCTGGCCGGTGGCCTGCTGATCCTCCTGCTCAGCTGGCGGTACTTCCAGGAGATCCGCACCTACCAGGGCGAGTACTACTTCCTGCTGCTGGCCTCCTACGTCGGCATGCTGCTGATGCCGTCGGCGCGTGACCTGGTGATGGTCTTCATCGCGCTGGAGATCGTCTCGGTCCCCGGCTTCGTCATGGCGGGCCTGCGGAAGTTCGACCTCAAGTCCAACGAGGGTGCCCTGAAGTTCTTCCTCTTCGGCGTGCTGAGCGTTGCCGTCCTGCTGTTCGGCGCCTCGATCGTGTACGGCTTCACCGGCACCACCGACCTGGTGCTGCTCGGTGAACGGCTCGGTGCCTTCGCCGGTGACCCCATGGTGCTGGCCGCGCTGCTGTTCGTGATCGTCGGCTTCGGCTTCAAGATCTCTGCGGTGCCGTTCCACTTCTGGGCCCCCGACACCTACGAGGGTGCGCCCCTCCCGGTGACCGCGTTCCTGTCGGTGCTGTCCAAGGCCGCCGGTATGGCCGGCCTGCTGCAGGTCTGCTTCATCGCCTTCGAACCGCTGGCTGACGTGTGGGCACCGATCCTGGCCATCATCGCCATCGTCACGATGACGCTGGGCAACCTGACCGCGATGCAGCAGTCCAACATCGTTCGCCTGCTGGCCTACTCCTCGGTCTCCACCGGTGGGTTCATCCTGGTGCCCTTCGGCATCGTGCAGACGGGTGCGGCCGACATCAACAGCCAGGCGTTCTCCGCCGTCATGGTCTACCTGCTGGTGTACTCGGTGATGAACATCGGCGCGTTCGCCGTGGTCACCGCGGTCGCCCGCACGCGGCCCGGCAAGCAGATCAGTGACTTCGCGGGCCTCGGGCTGACCCAGCCCGGGCTGGCCGTCCCGCTGACGCTGTTCCTGGTCGCCCTGACCGGTATCCCGCCGCTGGTCGGCTGGTACGCCAAGTTCGTCATCCTGCTGGCCGTTGCGCAACCGCTCAACGCCATCGGTGTGGTGCTTGCGGCCGCGATCGTCGTCAACTCCGTGATCGGCGCCTTCTACTACCTGCGGGTCGCCCGCACGATGTGGATGGACGCCCCGCCGGAGGGTGTCGAGCGCGTTCGTCCGGGTGCCCCGCTGTGGGTCGCCATCGGTGGCCTCGCCGTCGCCGCGGTCGTCCTCGGCCTGCTGCCCCAGGCGTTCGCCGGCTTCGCGGAGATGTCGACCCTGGTCGCTGCTGGCAGCTAGCAGGCACAGCTCGTCGAGGGACCCCGTCCGCTCCGGCGCACGGGGTCCCTTGTCGTTCGGGGCGACACTCGTCCCTTACGACTTCCTGACCCGATCTCGTTTCGAGAGCGACGATCTCCTAGGGTCGGGCGCCATGGCTACCCGTCGAACGCTCGCGACCGTCCTTGCCGCAGCATTGCTGCTGGCCCTCTCCGTCCAGCCGGTGGTGGGTCAGCCGCCGACGACCGCACGGCTCGGCGACAGCACGGACGTGGTCCTGGCCGCCGTCGACGTGTCGCGGGCAACCTTCTCCCACGGTGCGGCGGAGTACGCCGTCATCGGCCGTGACGACAGCTTCCCCGACAACCTGGCGGCAACCTCCCTGGCAGGGACGCGCGGCCCGCTGCTGTACACCACGGGCGGTGCGACCGCGTACCTTCGGTCGGAGACGCTGGTCGAGCTGCAACGGGTCGTCGCGCCGTTGGACTCCACCTGCACGACGGCCGACGCCGAGGAGGGATTCCACGTCTACCTCGTCGGGGGCACCAACGCGGTGTCCGCGACGGCCGAGCAGCAGCTCGTCGACGCGAACTACTGCGTCTTCCGCCTGGCTGGGGACAGCCGCTACGAGACCGCGGCCGCGATCGCCAGCGAGGTCCGTCGACGGTTCGGATCCGAGGAGGTCCTGATCGCCCGGGCCGACGACTGGGCCGACGCCGCCACCGGTGGGGCCTACGCGGCGTTCGCCGATGTGCCGATCCTCGTGACCGACACCGGTTCGCTGCATCCCGCCGCAGAGGCCTTCCTTGCCGAGCCCGGGTTCTCCGGCCTTCCGGCGACCAGCCGGGCCCACGTCCTCGGCGGCACGGCCGCCATCAGCGCGGGGGTCGAGGACGAGATCGCCGCGTATGCCGACACCAACCGCGTCGCGGGGACCGCCCGCGACCTGACCGCGCTGGCCATCGAGACCCAGCTGTGGGGCAACGACGCCGGGACCGGCCGGCAGCTGGTCAACGGCTATGCCGAGCTCGGCTGGGCCTACGCCTTCGCCGCCGCCCCCACGGCCGCCGTCGACCGGACGCCGCAGGTCTACACCTTCGGCGACGTGCTCATCGACTCGGCCTGCGCCCACCTCGTGGACGAACGGGCCCAGCACGCGACCGGGATCGGCCCGGAGCTCCTGATGCTCCCCCAGGTCCTCGACGCTGCGGCGGCCGCCATGGCCACGGGCTCGTGTGACGGCGAGCCCGTCGCGGGGAGTGCCGAGACCCTCGTCTTCGTGGTGGACGACGTGCTGGACCCCGAGGCCGGGTCCACGCCGGGCCTGTACGTGGCCGAGACCTCGGGTGCGAACCCCCGACTGCTGCGGGCCGGTGACTTCTACGGCCTGCCGTCGTGGGACCCGACCGCCTCGTGGGTCGTGGCACCGGAGGACACCGACGGTGACGGCCTGGCCGAGTCCATCGCCCAGGTGTGGCTCGACGGCCGCCGCGAGATCCTCCACTCGGTGGCACAACCCGTCGGGGGCGGGCAGACCACCATCGGCAACGTCGCCGTCAACCCACGGGTGACGAAGTCCGTCGAGATCGCCTTCGAGCAGATCACCTTCGATCGAGGTGAGGGGGACCCCCTCGTCGAGGTCCTCGTCCACAGCGCCAAGGGCGGGACCATCAGCCTGACCGAGAGCGGATCCGCCCAGCTGTCCTCCGACCCCTACGACCATCGCGGACTGCTGACCCTGTCCGACGGCGGGATCGTCCGGTACGAGGACGAGGTGACCCTCGAGCTCGTGGACCTCGCACCGGGCGACTTCGCCTACCCCGAGTGGAGTGCCGACGGCGACATCGCCTACCGCAGCACCAACGGACTGGACGTGACCCTGCCCGGTGCTAACGGTGGCGCCTTCACGGTCACGCCCGAGTCTGTCCACGACCACGACTGGTTCCCGTCGGGGGATCGGCTGGCGTACGGGTACTTCGACAACGCGCTCGGCGAACCGGTCGTGGCCGTGTCCGACCTGAAGGGCACCAACCCGGGCGTCGAGCAGGTCCTGCCCGGATACGGACGTCCGGAGGTGTCGGCCGACGGCACCCACCTGGCCCTCATCGGACCCGAGGGGATCGAGGTCCTCGACCTCGAGACGAACGCGACCACGCGGATCGCGCCGGTGTCGTTCACCTACGCCTACCCGCCGTACTACGCCGACGGGGGTTGACCCGCGGCCGCGGATTGACCCGAGCTTTACCACCCCGGGGGTTGCGCCGCGCCGGGGCTGCATACGCTTGTGGGCACCCTCCCGCACGGCGCGGGAAGGGGTTCCCCACAGGAGTGTGAGCACACGGTGTTCAAGTCCGTCAAGACCTTCGTCCTGCTGGCCGGCCTGTCCGGCCTGATGCTGGCGGTCGGGTCGTACTTCGGCGGTCAGAGTGGCCTGACGATCGCGCTGGTCCTCGCGCTGGCGATGAACGTCGGCTCGTACTGGTTCAGCGACAAGCTGGCCATCCGCATGGCGCGCGCCGAACCGGCCGACCCCACGTCCTACCCGTGGTACCACCAGATGGTCGGCGACCTCGCGGCCCGGGCCGGCCAGCCGCTGCCCAGGCTGTTCGTCTCACCGTCCCCGCAGCCCAACGCCTTCGCGACCGGCCGCAACCCCACGCATGCCGCGGTGTGCGTCAACCAGGGCCTGATCGACATCCTCGACCGCGAGGAGATGGAGGGCGTGCTCGCCCACGAGCTGTCCCACGTCTACAACCGCGACATCCTGATCGGTTCGGTGGCAGCCACCCTTGCGACCGCCATCACCTTCATGGCCCGCTTCGGGCTGTTCTTCGGGGGCGGCGGCCGCGACCGTGAGGGCGGCGGCCTCGGCGGTGGCATCCTCACCATCTTCCTCGCCCCGATCGCGGCGATGCTGATCCAGTTCGCCGTCACCCGCAGCCGCGAGACGCAGGCAGACACCTCCGGGGCCGAGCTGACCGGAAAGCCGATGGCGCTCGCCAGCGCCCTGCAGAAGCTCGAGGCCGGTGGCAAGGCCCGTGCCCGGCTCGGCGGCACCCCCGCCGAGGCCTCCTCTGCGTTCCAGTCGCTCTACATCTCCGCCCCCTTCGGCGGCTTGGGCAGCATGGGTGGGCTGTTCCGCACCCACCCGAAGACCGAGGACCGGGTCGCCAACCTGCGCGACATCGCCCGCCGGATGGGCCAGCTGGGCTGACCCCCGAACACGACAACGCCCCGCTCCTCGTGGAGCGGGGCGTCTGCGTTCTACTGTGGTTGCGGAGCCGTCACGGCCCGGCGTTGGCTGCGGCAGGCGGACTCAGCGGGCGGCGTTGCGCATGGCCATGCGCGCCTGGAACAGCTCGTGGGACGACCGTGACAACGTCGCAAGGTCGGCCTTGGAGGCCCGAAGGTCCTCGTGGGTCCGGAACTTGTTCAAGAGGTTGGAAAACGCGGCGTCGAACATGGGGTTGGTCATCACAGCTCACCTCCCGGTGAGGGTTGGGGGTTTCGGCTTCTCGTCTGTATGTGAACGAGCGTACTCAGCCGTTCATTCCCAAGTGATGAAGAACATGGCCTGTTGATCATGGCCATCGGGACTGGTCCCAACGGGCCAATCGAAGGTGAACCCTACTTGTAGTTCGTGAACCGAAGGGGAAGGTCCTGGTCGTTGTTCCGCAGCAGGGCCTGCACCTCCTGCAGGGCGTCGCGGGACTTGGCGCTGACCCGGATCTGCTCGTCCTGCATGGACGGGGTCACCTTCAGCTTGGACGCCTTGATGAGCTTGACCATCTCCTTGGCCTTGTCCTTGGGGATCCCGTTCACCAAGGAGATCTCCAGCCGGTAGATGCCGCTCGAGCCGGGCTTGACCTCGCCCACGTCGAGGGCCTTCTGGCTGAGCTTGCGCTTCACCATGCGGGTCTTCAGCACGTCGAGGGCGGCCTCGACGCGCTCCTCGCTGTTCGCCTCGATCAGGATGTCCTCGCCGGACCAGCGGATGCTGGCGCCGGTCCCCTTGAAGTCGAAGCGCTGGGCCAGCTCCTTGCTGGTCTGGTTCAGCGCGTTGTCGACCTCCTGTCGGTCGACCTCGGCCACTACGTCAAAGCTGGAATCTGCCATGCCCCACAGCGTAGTGGTCGCGCGGACCGCGTGGACGATGGACGGCGGGTCTGCGACGGCCGGGGTGCGGAGGTCGGGTGTGCGAAGGTCAGGGGGAGGGTGCTACCCTTCTCGGCTCCCGGTGGGTTGCCCGAGTGGCCAAAGGGAGCGGACTGTAATTCCGTCGGCTTAGCCTACGCAGGTTCAAATCCTGCACCCACCACGGACCGGACGCCCCCTCCTCGCCGAGGGGGCGTTCGTCGTTCCCCTGGGGGTCCGCTCGGTCGGCCGCACCCCGTTCCCGCGACTACTCGATCCTCGGTTCGGCGCGGCTGTGACGGTGGGACAGGTGGCGTAGTTGCACGAGGGCGCCCGAGGGCCGATACTCTCCACCTCTCGCGAGGAACGAATCCACGTCCCTCCACGCCCCCCTAGCTCAGTCGGCAGAGCGCTTCCATGGTAAGGAAGAGGTCAACGGTTCGATTCCGTTGGGGGGCTCACATCACGACCCAGAGCCATCACAGGCTCGGACAACGACGCTTCCCCAGCGTCGACATACAGACCATCGTGCCCCTCCCGGGGCCGACACGGCGGCGTAGCTCAGGGGTTAGAGCACTCGGCTCATAATCGAGGTGTCGGTGGTTCAAGTCCACCCGCCGCTACGACTCCCTCCGGCGGCTCCCGCCGGAGGGTGTGCCCACGACCAGTCGTGGCATCCATCCGAGTCCCCGCCAAGCGGGGCGAATCCGAGCGGCCAGCTCAGGGGCCGCGTCCTCCCGCACACAGGAGCCTGGAGACATGGCTAAGGCAACGTTCGAGCGCACCAAGCCGCACATGAACATCGGCACGATCGGTCACGTCGACCATGGCAAGACCACGTTGACGGCGGCGATCACGACGGTGTTGGCCAAGAACAACCCGAACGTGACCGCGTCGGCGTTCGACATGATCGACAAGGCGCCTGAGGAGCGTGAGCGTGGTATCACGATCAATGTTTCTCACGTGGAGTACGAGACGGAGAAGCGTCACTACGCGCATGTGGATGCGCCGGGTCACGCGGACTACGTCAAGAACATGATCACGGGTGCGGCCCAGATGGATGGGGCGATCCTGGTGGTGTCGGCTGCTGATGGTCCGATGCCGCAGACGCGTGAGCACGTGCTGCTTGCTCGTCAGGTGGGTGTGCCGAACCTGGTGGTGGCGTTGAACAAGGTCGACATGGTCGATGACGAGGAGCTGCTGGAGCTGGTGGAGCTCGAGGTTCGTGAGCTGCTGTCGTCGTATGAGTTCGATGGTGATGACTGCCCGGTGATTCCGGTGTCGGCGTTGAAGGCGCTTGAGGGTGATGAGGCCTGGGAGCAGAACATCCTGGACCTGATGCAGGCGGTGGATGATTTCTTCCCCGACCCCGAGCGTGACCTGGACAAGCCGTTCCTGATGCCGATCGAGGACGTGTTCTCCATCACGGGTCGTGGGACGGTGGTGACTGGTCGTATCGAGGGTGGTGTGGTCACGGTTGGTGACACCATCGAGATCGTCGGGTTGAAGGACACGACGTCGACGACGGTCACTGGTGTGGAGATGTTCCGCAAGCTGTTGAACCGTGGTGAGGCTGGCGACAACGTCGGGGTGTTGTTGCGTGGGACGAAGAAGGACGAGGTGGAGCGTGGTCAGGTGCTGTCGGCGCCGAAGGCGATCACGCCGCACACCAAGTTCGAGGCGCAGGTCTACATCCTGTCCAAGGACGAGGGTGGGCGTCACACGCCGTTCTTCAACAACTATCGTCCGCAGTTCTACTTCCGTACCACGGATGTGACTGGTGCGGTTGAGCTGCCGGGTGGCACCGAGATGGTGATGCCGGGTGACAACACCGAGATGACGGTGGAGCTGATCCAGCCCATCGCGATGGACGAGGGTCTGCGGTTTGCCATTCGTGAGGGTGGTCGGACCGTGGGTGCCGGACGCGTCGTCAAGATCATCGAGTAACCAGCAGGATCTCCAGGAACCGGGCGGGCGTCCTCATCGGACGCCCGCCCGCTTCCGTTTTTTGGGTGCGCCCAGCCGCTCTGGGTATCCCCCACGACGAGTCACCGGCCCGCGTGGGCCCATGACGGTGCGTGTCCTCACTGGGCGAGTTCGGCCCAGCAAGGTCTACGCTCTGTAGTGGGCGGTGCTCGCGACGGGTCAAGCCTTTACCTTGTGCGGAGGTGGGTACACCATCCCCTGCGGGGAGTGTCCTCCCCGTGTGGCCCGAACGGATGTCCAGGGCCCTTGTTTCTTGACCCCGAGCTAGGAGAGATGTGAGCGAACGACTCGCGACGAACCAAGAGATTCGCGCAAAGGAAGTCCGACTGATCGGACCCACCGGTGAGCAGATCGGCATCGTGCCGCTCAAGATCGCCATCGATGCGGCCCGCGAGGCAGACCTCGACCTGGTCGAGGTTGCGCCCAACGCGCAGCCGCCCGTCGCCAAGGTCATGGACTACGGCAAGTACGTCTACGAGCAGGAACGCGCTGCCCGCGACGCCCGCAAGAAGCAGAAGGCGAGTGGTCAGAAGGCGATCCGCCTTAGGCCCAAGACCGACGACCACGACTTCGACACGAAGGTCCGTCAGGCCCGCAAGTTCCTGACCCAGGGCTACAGCGTTCGTTTCCAGGTCATGTTCCGGATGCGTGAGCTTCGCCGTCCCGAGATGGGGCTGGCGCTGCTCGACAAGGTCATCGAGGACCTCGCTGACGTGGGGACCGTGGAGAACCGCTCCGGTCTGCAGGGTCGTTTCGCGACCATGGTGATGGCGCCCAAGGCAGGCGCATCGTAAGCAAGGACGGGGGGTTGTCGGGTCGTCGCCGGCGACCGGTCCGCACGGACGTGCGACACGGTTGCCGACGAGGGCACTGACTGCCTATACTCGTCGTTCCATCGCGTTGGCGGTGGTTTTCCTATGCGGGCAGGTCGCTCTACGAACGGCCCGTTTGCACAGGGGCGTAGCTCAATTGGCAGAGCGTCGGTCTCCAAAACCGAAGGTCGTGGGTTCGATTCCCTCCGCCCCTGCCACACCAGGACGGTGGTCCCCTCCAGACGGGTGACCACCCCTGTCGGACCACCCCGGTCCCCCACCGCCGTCCTCCGGCGGTGTTCCCGAGCCAGACCGCGACCCTCAGGCGCACGATGAGCGACACAACCAACACCGGCGGACCCGAGCGCGCCAAGCGCACCGGTCCCGGGCAGTTCATGAAGGAAGTCCGCGTGGAGCTCCGCCGCGTGGCGTGGCCCTCGCGTCAGGAGGTCGCCCAGTACTCCCTGATCGTCCTGGCCGTCACCCTCGTGCTCGGCGCCATCATCTTCGGCCTCGACCAGCTGTTCGGCCAGCTCGTCTTCTGGATCTTCGGATGACGGACGAGCACACCGACGCAGACCTGCCGACGACGGCCGACGAGGACGCCCCCGTCGAGTCCGACGCCGTCGAGACCGACGACGCCGTCGAGACCGACGACGCGGTCGACACCGACGACGCGGTCGAGGCCGACGACACCGACGATGACGTCGTCGAGGCTGACTCCGATTCCGACGAGGACGGCGACGACCTCGACGACCTGCTGAGTGCTGCGGGTGTGGATGAGGACGCCGAGGACGAGGACGCCGTAGAGGCCGAGTCCGATGAGGCCGAGTCGACCGCAGACGGGTCCGCAGAGACCGAAGAGGACGCGCCCGTCGAGGTGAAGCCCAAGCGCTTCGACCCGATGCGGCTGCCGGGCGACTACTACGTGGTCCACACCTACGCGGGCTACGAGAAGAAGGTCCAGGAGAACCTCAACAGCCGCATCCAGTCCATGAACATGGACGACCGGATCTACGACATCATCATCCCGACGGAGGATGCAGTCGAGATCAAGGGCGGCAAGAAGCAGCAGGTCAAGAAGAAGGTCTTCCCCGGCTACGTGCTGGTGCGCATGGACCTCGACGACGAGTCCTGGTACGTGGTGCGCAACACCCCGGCCGTCACCGGGTTCGTCGGACCTCCCGGCGCCCGTCCGGTCCCCCTCTCCCGCGCCGAGGTCGAGAAGATCCTCGTGCAGCCGGAGGAAGAGGAAGAGACCACCAAGACCAAGAAGACCACGGTCGACTACGACGTCAACGAGAACATCCGCGTGACCTCCGGCCCCTTCGCCGACTTCACCGGAACGATCTCGGAGATCAACGCCGACCAGGAGAAGCTGAAGGTCCTCGTGTCGATCTTCGGCCGCGAGACCCCGGTCGAGCTGACGTTCGACCAGGTCGCCAAGCTGTGACCCAGCGCTAGCCACTCCAGTTCCCCAAGCCCGGGGCATCCGCCCCGACCCCCCGATCCGTGGGAGGGCGCGAATCCCTCCGCCACGTGCGGAAGCGCCCACTCGTACCACGAAGGAGACACATCATGGCAAAGAAGGTCATGGGCCTCATCAAGCTCCAGATCCCGGCTGGCCAGGCCACCCCGGCGCCCCCCGTGGGCCCGGCGCTCGGTCAGCACGGCGTCAACATCATGGAGTTCTGCAAGGCCTACAACGACAGGACCCAGGCCCAGGCCGGGAACGTCATCCCGGTGGAGATCACGGTCTTCGAGGACCGCTCCTTCACCTTCATCACCAAGACGCCGCCGGCTGCCAAGCTGCTGCTGAAGGCCGCCAACCTCGAGAAGGGGTCGGGCGAGCCCAACCGCAACAAGGTCGGCCAGATCGCGCGTGACAAGGTTCGCGAGATCGCCGAGATGAAGATGCCGGACCTCAACGCCAACGACATCGACGCCGCCACGAAGATCATCGAGGGCACCGCCCGTTCGATGGGCCTCGTCGTCGTCGACAAGTAGGCAGCGAAGACCCCATTCCGACGTGGGAGGGCGGCCCGTGTGCCGTCCGCCTGCACCACTCAGGAGACACACCAATGGCAAAGCGTGGAAAGCGTTACGAGGCCGCTGCGGCCAAGATCGACAGCGACAAGGTCTACAGCCCGACCGAGGCGATGACCCTCATCAAGGAGACCACCACTGTCTCCTTCGACCCGACCGTCGAGGTCGCCCTTCGCCTGGGCGTCGACCCGCGGAAGGCCGACCAGATGGTCCGCGGCTCGGTCATCCTGCCCTCCGGCACCGGAAAGACCAACCGCGTTGCGGTGTTCGCCGAGGGGCCCAAGGCCACCGAGGCCAGCGAGGCCGGGGCCGACATCGTCGGTTCCGACACCCTCGTGGAGATGATCGAGGCCGGCAACCTGGACTTCGACGTCGTCATCGCGACGCCGGACCAGATGGGCAAGGTCGGTCGTTTCGGCAAGGTGCTGGGCCCGCGTGGCCTGATGCCGAACCCCAAGACGGGCACCGTCACCATGGACGTCGCCAAGGCCGTCAACGACGCCAAGGGCGGCAAGATCGACTTCCGTGTCGACCGCCAGGGCAACGTGCACGCCGTGATCGGCAAGGCGTCGTTCTCCGCCAAGGACCTGTGGGCCAACTACAACGCCCTCGTCGAGGAACTGCAGCGCCTGCGTCCGGCTTCGGCCAAGGGTCGCTACATCCGCAGCATCGCGGCGTCCACCTCGCAGGGCCCGTCGATTCGCGTCGAGCCCCGCAGCCGTGACGAGTGGGAAGCCGACGGGGCCGTGGCCTCCGAGGCCGCAGCCACCGCCTAGCCCGAGAGGAACGCCCAGCCGATGAGCTGGACCAGTCTGACGGCCGCCCAGCAGGATGCCCTGCTGCGGCGGCCGTTCGACCATTTTGCCCGGTACCGGCTGGCGGCAGAGATCATCTCGGCCACCGTCGGTCCGGACGCCCACGTCCTGGACCTCGGCGGCGGTCCCGGATCCCTGCAGGCGTTCATGCCGGACGCGACGGTGACGTCCACCGACATGTTCCTGCCGGGAAAGTGGCACGAGCAGGCCCCCCGGTTGGTGCTCGCCGACGGGGCGGCCATGCCCTTCGCCGACGACGCCTTCGACGTCGTCGTGTCCATGGACACCCTCGAACACGTCCGGCCCGAGTCGCGCGACGCCTTCCTGGAGGAGACCGCACGGGTGGCTGGCCGCTGGGCCTTCGTGCTGTGCCCGTTCGGCACCCCCGGTGTCGTGGACGCCGACACCGCACTCCGGGAGTACGTCGTCAACCGTTTCGCCCCGGACATGCCGACCATCCGGATCCTGGACGAGCACCTCGGCTACGGCCATCCCGACCTGGACGGCAGCCGGGCCCGTCTCGAGCCGTTCGGTCCCGTCGCGGTCATGCCGAGCGGGCGCATCGACCGATGGTTCGCCGGGATGATCACCTTCTTTCACCTCCTGGCCATCGGGGACGACGAACCCGTCGAGGTCACCCAGCGGTTCGTCAACCGTGCGTTCTACGAAGCCGACCTGGCCGAGCCGGCGTATCGCCACGCCCTGCTGCTGCGCACCGGTGACGACGACGCAACGCCCGAGGACATCATCGGCCCGCTGGTCCAGCGTGCGACCGAGCATCCGCACGGCGAGGCCGACCTTGGCCTGCTCAGGGTCGTCCTGCAGGAGGCGCTGGTCGCCTCGACCGCAGAGGCCCGCCGCGACCGGGCGGAGGCGCTCGCCCGGCTCGAGCAGGTCAGGACCACCGCGCTCGAGGCCGTCCAGGCCGACCGCGACGCCGAGATCGCCGCCCTCAGGGAGCAGCTGGACCGCGTCAAGGGAGACGCGAAGGCCCAGCGCGAGGCGCACGAGTCCGCCGTTGCCCGTGCCGATGCCGCCGAGGCAGAGCTCGACGCGGTTCGCCGGTCCCGCAGCTTCAGGGTGGCGCGCACCGCCGCCGGTGCGGTGTCACGGATCGTGCCCGGGAAGCAGCGGTAGCGGCTCCTCCGGACACCGGGCTGTTGGGTGACCGTGGTCACCAGCCGTAGTATCGGAGGAGTGCTGGACCCCTCCACTTCTTCCCCGTTCGATCCAGAGCCGTTCCATCCACAGCCCTCCGACCAAGGCCCGAGCGTTCCCGTGCCGGCATGGACCAGCCCCTCTGCGCATCTGGTCGATCCACGCTTCACGGCGGTCGCTGCTGCATTCCAGGCGCTCTACCGCAAGCCTCGCGATGGGGGAGGGGCCCTGGCCGTGTACCTCCACGGCCAGCCCGTCCTGGACGTCTGGGCCGGCTTCGCCGACGTCGACACCGGACGTCCGTGGCGATCCGACACCATGGCGATGTCGTTCTCGACGACCAAGGGCGTCACCAGCACCGTGGTCCACCGGCTGATCGCCAAGGGGGTCCTGGACGTCGACGCACCCGTGGCCACCTACTGGCCGGCCTTCGCCGCCGGGGACAAGCACGACCTGCTGCTCGCCGACGTCATGACGCACCGCTCGGGCCTGCACCGGGTCAGGGGCATCGCCGAGGCCAGCGGGGACCTGCTGGACCACCGTCGCATGGCGGCCACCCTCGCCGGGAGGCGGACCGAGGACACCCGCGGCGTCCCCGCCTACCACGCCATGACCTACGGCTACCTGATCGCGGCGATCGTCGAGGGTGCGACAGGGCGTCCCTTCGAGGAGGTGCTGACCGACGAGATCCGGCGTCCCCTGGGGTTGGACGGCCTGTTCATCTCCGCCCCGGTCGACCAGCACGAGCGCATCGCCCCGTTCTTCGAGACGATCGCGCCGTTCGGGATGAGCCTCTCCGCCGTCGGGCACTGGGTGAAGAAGATCGACCGCTTCCGGCCCTTCGTGGACGCCCTCCTGCCGCACGGCTTCGACGAGATGATGAACTCCCCAGCGCTGTGGCAGGCCACCATCCCCGCGGCCAACGGCACGTTCACCGCCCGGTCGCTCGCCAAGATGTACGGGGCGCTCGCCAACGACGGCGTCATGGACGACGAGCAGTTCCTGCCGTCGGCGGTGCTGCAGGAGGCCGGCCGTGTCCGGACCAAGGAACGCGATCGGGTCCTCGGATTCCGCATGCGCTGGCGGCTGGGCTACCACCAGGCCTTCACGGCCGACCGCAACAACCAGCCGCGGATGGCCTTCGGCCACTACGGTCTGGGCGGCTCGGGAGCCTTCGCCGACCCCGAGACCGGCCTGTCGATGGCATTCGTCACCAACAAGCTCGGTCGCGGGTCCACCCCGGTGGCCGACTTCCGGCTGCCGAAGCTGGCCGCGATCGCCCTGGATGCCGTCCGCCAACCGTGACCGCTGGTCAGCCCTCCTCCACGATCACGAGGCCCTGCATCCACGGGTGTGGCGCGCAGAAGTAGGGGTACTCGCCCGACTCGTCGAAGGTGAACGCGAAGGTGTCGCCGGGGGCCATGTCGCCCGAATCGAACCGGCCGTCGGGGCCAGGGGTGCGTCCGTCGGTCGTCCCGGCTGTCACGGTGTGGGGAAGGACGTCGTCGTTGGCCCACGTGACGGTGGTGCCCACGGACACCAGGATCGCGGGTGGGTCGTAGGCACGGTCGCTGTTCGCGGGGTCGAAGGCGCCGTCGGGGATGCTGACCGTGTCGGTGCTGACGACGTCGGCCGGTCCCTCGGCCACCGGCGGCGCGTCCTCGTTCGTGGCTGCCGCCGCAGCCCCGCTGGCTGCCGCCGCGGTGCTCGAGAACAGCTCGGCGTTGTTGCGTCCCTCGACGACCACCTGCCCGATCGCGCCCTTGTAGAACGTTCGGACGAGCGCATGGTCGACCAGGATGATGGTGCTCGGCACGAGGCCGACGAGGTCGACCACGGTGCCCCCGCCAGCAACCACCAGCGTGGACTGTGACCCGCGGATCGGCTGGTTGACCTCGTGGATCGCGGCCTCCGGCCACACCGCATCCCAGTGGCTGCCGATCGGGTGGAAGTTCGACGCCAGGTTCAGGCCCTCGTTGACCATGAAGATCCGTGCGCGCTGTCCCACCTCCATGCGCAGCGCGTTGTCGCCTGCCAGCGCATCGGTCCTGCCGTTGAAGGTCACGTACCGGGGTGTCTCGGCCACCAGCGCATCGCGGTCGAGCTCGGCAAGGCCGTCGGCGTCGGGCTCCTGCACGTACCACTCCGACTGCACGAGCGCCCACTCGAGGTCGGTGTGGGGCATCGGAGTCTCGGGGTCCACCACGAACATGCCGTACATGCCCCGGACGATGTGCTCGGGCACGTCACCGAACGCGCAGTGGTACATGAACGCCCCGGGGTACAGCAGGCGCACCTCGATGCTGGCAACCTCACCGGGCAGCACCGTCAGCGCTTCGGCACCGCCGCCCTGACCCGTGACGGCGTGGAAGTCGATGTTGTGCGCCATGGTGTTGCCGGGGAGATTGGTCAGCCGGATGCGGGCGACGTCACCGACCCGGCCCCGCAGGACCGGTCCGGGCGTGCCGCAGGTCGTGTCGGTGTCACCGGCGACGCGGTATCCCCACATCAGCGTGGTCACCTCGCCGGCCGGATCGAGCGGGCAGACACCCTCGAGCACCTCCAGGTCGACGTCGAACACCGCCGGTTCGGTCCGCGCCGCGGCTGGTGGCATCTCGGGGACGTAGGAGGTGTGTCGCTCCGCCGGGTCCGCCTGCGGCAACGACGCCACCGGCACGATCTCGGGGTGGATCGACGGCAGCTCGTGGCCCGGTGTCCACGTCAGCGCGGCCAGATGGGTGCTGGCGGCCTCTTCGCTGGCCGCGGCGTCGGCCACACGCCGTTCGTCAGCGGACATCGCAGAACAAGCCGCAGCCCCTGCGCCGATGACCAGCGCCCCCATCAGCTCACGACGACGCAACACGGGACCGGTTCGTTCGGACACAGCAACCACCTCCGTCGGCTCGGCCGCGTCGCGGCCATGGGTCCAGTGGACCGCCGGTTCACGTCGCCGATGAGAGGCAACCGGCCCCTCGGGCGCGGGTCGTAGGTCCCGGTCCGGTTCGAGTGCCGTGACTGGCGAAGACGGGCCGTGGCCGATCGGCACGTTTCGCGGCGTGCCCCGTGACCGAGGATGGGGGGTGTGGCCACCCTCGATGCCCCCGCCGATGCCCCGTCCGCCCCTGTCGGAACGGGGGCGCAGCGCCGCGGAGTGCTGGCGCTCGTCCTCGTCGCCGTCCTCGGGCTGCTGCTGGCACTCGGGGAGACGGTGATCGTGGGCCGAGCCGAGTCCCGCATCGCGACGGAGGTGGGGGCGCAGCTGGGTGCGCCCGTCGAGGTGGACATCACCTCGCGGCCAGCAGCGTTCGGGGTGCTGGGCGGCCAGATCGACACGCTCAGACTGACCGCCGCCGCGGTGCCGTTGGAGCGTCAGCCCGTGGTGATCGAGCGGCTCGAGGTCGAGGCAACCGGAATCGCCTTCGACGGTGATGTCGTGACCGATGGCGCCGCGACGTTCCGGGCGGTGCTGGCAGAGGATCAGGTGCGGGCGGCCGTCCCGGTCCTGTTGGCCGGACTGCTCGAGGTGACCGACGAGGCGCTGGTCGTCGATGCCGGCCTGCTGCGCATCCCCCTGGCGCT
Organism: Euzebya pacifica; assembly: GCF_003344865.1. Lineage (GTDB taxonomy): Bacteria > Actinomycetota > Nitriliruptoria > Euzebyales > Euzebyaceae > Euzebya > Euzebya pacifica. The sequence continues at coordinate 5,139,325 of NZ_CP031165.1, read as the reverse complement.
GTCCGTCGCCGACGATGCGCTGATCGTGCGGCCCGACGGGGTCGTGGGCGAGGCGGCGATCGCGCTGCTCGGGGACCTCGACGGCCTGGTCGACCCGATCCCGCTGCACAGCCCCGACGGCGTCGTCGTCACCGGCGTGGTCGTCGAACCCGACGGGTTGGTCTTCAGCGGCACGCTGGACCCGGTCGTGCTGTCGCGCTGAACGGCCGCCCACTCACCGTGGGGAGGGGCGGCACGTGGTGTCCGGGGGTCAGCTGGCGACGGCCAGGAGCGCCTCGCAGGCGTCCGCGCAGGCGGTGCAGGCCTCGGCGCACATGCGGCAGTGGTCGTGGTCGTGGCTGCCGCATTCCGCCGCACACTCGCGGCAGGTGGCGATGCAGGCCTTGACGATCTCGCGCCAGCTGTCGCCGTTGGGACCGGGGCGGGACAGGACCTCCGCCGTGGTCCGGCAGATCGCCGCACACTGCGTGCACAGGTCGATGCACGTGACCATCGACGCCGGGTCGTCGCCGTGCAGGCAGGCGTCGGCGCAGGTCGCGCAGGTCTGGGCGCACCGAAGGGCCGCGTCGATGGCCGCGGCCAGCTCGTCGAGGTCGAAGGTGTCGCGGGACGGATGGGTCCGGAGGATGTCAGCGGTGCTCATGGCACTTCTCCTACCCCGTACCGGGACGACCCCAACCGTCCCGCGACGCCGGATCAGCTGCCGGTCTCGCACTCCTTGACGTTCTCCACGCCGATGAAGCGCTGGATCTCGCACACGGTGGTGGGGACGGGGCCGGCCGCGGCCGGACCGGCCAGCACGGCGACGAAGACGGCTGACAGGGCGAGGGCGAGCATGCGGGACACGGGATGCCTTTCGGATGGGCGGTATGGGTCCCCTACGGATTCTTCGTCGGTGGCCGATCTCCTCCTCGGCTTCTCGGTATCGTCGGCTGGCGCCGGCTGACGGCCGCCGGCTGGCATGCACGGCGCCCGACACGAGGGGTTGCCGTGTGACCACCGACGTCTCGGTCCTGGCCGGGCTCAGGTTGACCGCTGGGTTCCCGCTGCCCCTGCGGGAACGCATCGCCGAGCGCCTCGTGCCCCAGCACCTGTCGGGGGGTGCATGGCTGTTCCGGCAGGGCGACCCCGGCAGCACGTTGTTCCTCGTGCGCAGCGGCCGGATGGAGATCGTCCGGACGACCGGCGAGACCTCGCGCGTCGTGGCGTTGATGCAGGCCGGCGACTCCCTCGGCGAGCTCGCCCTCCTCTCGGGGGGCACCCGCTCGGCTGGGGCCCGAGCGGTCCGCGACTGCGAGCTGCTGGCGCTGCACCAGCGTGACGTCGCGCCGTTGCTCGGGGATCCGGACTTCGCTGCGGCCATGCTGGGCTCGGTGACGCGCATGCTGCGGGCAGACCCCCCCGATCACGATGCAGCCAGCCGGCGCACCGTCGTGGCCGTCCTGTGCGAGGACGCGGCCCGCTGCACCGAGATCACCGGCGCCCTTGCCGAGGCCTTCTCCACGGAGGGGGTTCGCTGCGCGACGCTGACCGCCCCGTCCGCGAGGTTGGGGCACCCACCGCACGTCCTGCCCCAGCGGACCGGCCGCCGCTTGGACCAGCTCGAGCGCACGCACGACGTCGTGCTGCTCGACGCGGGCACGCCCGACAGCGAGTGGGGCCGGGTGTGCGCACGCCAAGCCGACCGAGTGATCCTGCTGATCGGCCCGACGACCCCACCGCTGCACGATCGCGACGACCTGATCGGCTGCCAGCTGGTGGTGATGGGGGACCGCGACTGCCCGGCGGCTGCCCTGGACGCATGGGAGGACGCCACCAGTCCGCGGGCCCACCACCGGCTGCGCGACGGGCACCGCCGATCTGACCTGGGGCGGCTCGCCCGGCGCCTCAGCGGCCGTTCGCTGGGCCTGGTGCTGTCGGGCGGGGGCGCACGGGCGCTGGCCCACGTGGGCGTCCTCGAGGCGCTGGAGGACGCCGGGGTGGTGGTCGACCGGTTCGGTGGCACCTCGATGGGGGCGTTCCTCAGCGGGCTGGCGGCCACGGGGCGCAGCGCCGCAGACGTTCGGGAGGTCGTCGTTCGCGAGCTGGTGGACAACCGCCCCTTTCGTGACTGGACCGTCCCGCGGCTGGCCCTCATCCGCGGTGAGGACGCCGAACGGATGCTCCAGCGGGTGTTCGGCGACACCGACGTCCGGCAGCTGCCCCGGTCGTGGTTCGCCGTCAGCGCCTCGCTGGACCGGGCCACGACCGTCGTGCACCGGCGGGGCCCCACGTGGGAAGCGGCGGCCTGCTCGATGTCGCTGCCGGGGCTGGCCCCGCCCCGGCGCTGGAACGGCCAGGTCGTCGTCGACGGGGGTGTGCTGGACAACCTGCCCGTCCTCACCATGTGCGGTCAGGACGAAGGCCAGGTGATCGCCTCCGACGTCACCATGCGTCGCCTGCGTGGCGACGCCGGGCGACCGGCGGGGTTGCCGACCATCGTCGAGACGTTGACCACCACGATGGCGCTGGCCAGCCACACCGCGGTCGATCGCGGCCGACGCGCGGCACGCCTGGTCATCGATCCGGTGGTCGACGACCTCGACCTGCTGGACTTCGGCCAGGTCGACCGGGCGATCCGGGCTGGCCGAGTCGCGGCGGAACGGGCGCTCGAGGCCGCAGGGGACCTGCGCCGTCCGGTCGGCGCCGAGGCCCTGTTGCCCGCCCCGGAGCGGGAGTAGCATCGATCCGCAGAGGGCGTCGTACTCCTGAGGGGAGTTCGTGTTGGGCACGACAGAACCTGCGGTTACGCGGATCGTCTGCATCGGCGGTGGCTACTGCGCGCTGTTCCTGGTCAAGGCGCTGCGCCGCGCCGTGCGCAGGGGCGACGTCGAGCTGGTCATCGTCAGCCGCACCAACTTCCATGCCTTCCACGGCTTCGTCGGCGAGATGCTGTCGGGACGGATCCAGCCGCAGGCGATCCTGTCGCCCGCCCGTCGCGTCTTCCGGCCGGCCCGCTTCATGAACGCCGAGGTCACGGCCATCGACCTCGACGAGCAGCAGCTGACCATCTCGCGGTTGCTCGACGGACGCGAGCAGGTCCTGGGCTACGACCACCTCGTCGTGTCCGTCGGGGTCGCCGATGACGTCGATGGCTATCCGGGCCTGCGCGAGCACGGGCTGCTGCTGCGCGACTATCGCGACGCCTGGCACACCCGGAACCACCTGCTGCAGATGATGGAGATGGCCGCCATCGAACCCGACCCGGTCGAACGCCGGCGGCTGCTGACCGTGGTCGTGGCCGGCGGTGGGTTCGGCGGGGTCGAGGTCGCCACCGAGCTCGACGAGTGGGCCAGCCGGTTGTGCCGTGACGAGTTCGCCGACGTCGACCGGGACGAGGTCAACGTGGTGCTGGTCCACAGCGGCGAACGGATCCTGCCCGAGCTGCAGGGCCGGCACGACCGGCTCGTCGACCGGGCCGAACGGTTCATCGCTCGCCGCACCCGCCTGGACGTCCGCACGGGTACGCGGGTGATCGGTGCGACGGCGACGGACGTGCGGCTCGACGACGGCACCTCCATCCCGACACGGACCGTCATCTCCTCCACCGGGACCGCGTCGAGCCCCCTCCTCGACCAGCTCCAGGTCGAACGCGACGACCGTGGACGCGTGATCGTGGACGACACCGTTGCCGTGCCCGGGACGACCGGCCTGTGGGCTGGAGGGGACTGCGCGGCGGTGCCGCATCCCAAGGGCGGGACGTGTCCCCAGCTGGCGTTGTTCGCGATGATGCATGGCTGGCGGATCGGCCGGAACATCCTGCGGGTCAGGGCCGGCAGGCCACCGAAGCCGTTCGGGTTCACCGAGCTCGGTGATGCCTGCGCCCTGGGCCGACGCAACGCCGTGGCCCACCTGCGCGGAGTGCCGATCACCGGCTTCGCGGGGTGGGTGCTGTGGAAGGTGTTCCTGCTGGCGTTCGTGCCGGTCTGGGACCGACGGCTGCGGCTGCTGCTGGACTGGACGCTGACGCCGTTCACCGGCCGGGAGATCACCCAGCTGCCCCTCGATGACGCGGTGGGGCTCGATCGCGAGCGGTTCGAGGCCGGACAGGTCGTCTTCGAGCAGGGCGAGATCGGCCGCAAGCTGTACCTGATCTGGGAGGGGCGCGTCGAGGTCGTCCGTGACGGCCAGGTCCTGGCGACGCTCGGCCCCGGCCAGCACTTCGGCGAGACCGCGGTGTTCGAGGAGGTCCGACGGACGGCCAGCATCCGGGCCCTCACCACCGTGGAGGTCGTCACGATGGGCCGGTCCGGGGCCCGCACCCTGTCGGAGACCCTGGAGTCCTTCGGCGAGGCGGTGCGGATGCGCCCGACCGGCCTGCCCTCGGATCCCGCCGACATCGATCTCACCCCAGCCCCGGTCGTCGTGGAGGAGCAGGAAGCATGAGCAGCGTCGTCGAGCCGTCCCGTTCCGAACTGCCCGCCGAGCTGTCGCGCTGGGTCATGGATGCCGAGTGGGGCGACGGCGAGCAGATCGTCACCGCGGGCGACCCGGGGGACAGCTGCCTGTTCCTCGACGACGGGGTGGTCCGGCTGGAGGTGCCGGGCGAGCACCTCGACACCGATGTCGTCCTCGGCTACCTGGACGCCGGCGAGATCCTGGGGGAGATCGGCTTGCTCGACGGGCAGCCCCGTTCGGCCACCGCCATCGCCGAGGGACCCGTTCGTGGTCGCTGGCTGACCCGCGACGCCCTGCTGCGAATGACCGGCGAGGCGCCCGACCTGGCCGTGTCCGTGGTCCGGTTGATCGCCACGGACCTCGCCACCAAGCTGCGTGCCACCAGCGGCCGCCTCGCCAGCGTGCTGGAGGCCTCGGCTCCCGACCTGGTCGTGGAGGAGACCGTCGCCCGTGGCGTCGCGGCGCAGCGGGCCCTCGACGCCGTCCCCGAGGACGTCATGGACGCCGTCATCGCTGACCTGGCCGAGGCGTTCGGCGCGGCCGCCGCGACGCTCGCCGCACGGACCGTCGAGGTCACCCACATCGGACGCGTCGACCACAAGACGATGAAGAACGCCTGGGCCGCGCTCGGGGTGCACCGGTCTATGGCCGGGGCGGTTGGCCGTGGACCCCTCGGCGGCACCGACACCGTGACCGACGTGGCGGCGCCGGTGGGGCTCGTCTTCGGGATCATCCCCGTGACCAACCCGGTCGCGACGGCCATGTTCAAGGTGTTGTCCGCGTTGCGGTCCGGCAACGCCATCATCCTGTCCTTCCACCGCATCTGCCTGCCCCTGGCCGACGAGGTCGGCGAGCTGGTCCACACGGTCCTGGCGCGGCACGGCCTGCCCGTCGACGCGGTGCAGTGGGTGCGCGAACGGGCCAGCCGCCAGCGGACCGCGCGGTTCATGGCGCACCCCGACGTGGCGCTCATCCTGGCGACCGGCGGGCCCGGCATGGTCCGGGCCGCCTACTCCTCGGGCACCCCCGCCATCGGGGTCGGCCCCGGCAACACGCCCTGCTGGGTTGCCGCCGACGCCGACCTGGACCAGGCGGCCGGGTCGATCATCGCCTCCAAGAGCTTCGACAACGGGTTGATCTGTGGCGCCGAGCACAACCTCGTCGTCGACGCAGCCGTGGTCGACGGGTTGCTCGACCGGCTGGCCGCGATGGGGGCCGCCGTGCTCGACGAGGACGAGGCGGCGCGTTTCCTGGACGCGGTCACCACCGAGGACGGCACGGGATTCCGGCCCGAGGTGCTGGGGCAGTCTGCCCAGACGCTCGCGGGGTTCCTCGGGATCAGCCGGCCGCACGAGATCCAGGTCCTCGTATTCCGCGCCGATCCCGACCTGTCCTCGCCCGTCACCAGCGAGAAGCTGTCGCCGTTCCTGCCCGTCTTCACCGTCGACGGCGACGACGCGGCGCTCGGGCTGTGCCTGGCGCTGCTGGACAAGATGGGCACCGGCCACACCGCCATCGTGCACACCGCCTCCGAGGTCCGGATCGCCTCGTTCGCCGATGCCGTCCCCGCCTCGCGAATCCTGGTCAACTCGCCCGGCTCGCAGGGTGTGTGCGGCCTGACCACCGACCTGGCGCCCACGTTGACGCTCGGCTGCGGGACCTTCGGCGGCAACTCGACCACCGACAACGTCACGTGGGCCAACCTGCGCAACGTCAAGCGCATCGCCCGGGTCACCCCGCCGCACCTGGAGCCCATCCTCCACCTCCTCTGAGGTCGACACCCCCGCCGGGCGGGTTGCGTTGCCGCGGCGCCCCACGTACCATCCCGGGTCCGCCCGAGACCGTTGGCGTTCGCGTGTACGCGAACTGAAGCGAACCAGCGCAGGTGAGTGAGCAGCACATCGTGTGCGCCCATCACGCCCTGCGCCGTCCTCGGCCGGGGCGTTCGTCGTTTCGGCGCCGAGCCCCGAACACACAGATCTCACTCACCCTCCAGCCCTTAGGAGCCCCAATGGGAGCGCGCCCCCAGAAGACCGCCGTGGTAGAGCGGGTCCGGGATGACCTGTCCGCCACCACCGCGACCGTCCTGACCGACTACCGTGGCCTGTCGGTCCCGCAGATGGCCGAGCTTCGCGAGAAGCTTCGCGAGAGCGGCGCGACCTACAAGGTCGCCAAGAACACGCTGATCCGGCTGGCCGCCAAGGAGCTCGGGTACGACGTGCCCGACGCGACCCTGAGCGGTCCGACGGCGCTGGCCTACACCGGTGAGGACATCGCGTCCGCCGCCAAGGCCCTCAAGAACTTCGCCAAGGACAACCCGCAGCTCGTCATCAAGGGCGCCATCCTCGAGGGCAACTACCTCGACGCCGACGACGCGGCCGCCCTGGCGGACCTGGAGTCCCAGGAGGAGCTGCTGGCCAGCTTCGTCGGGATGTTCGAGACCATGCTGGCCTACATGCCGCGGATGGTCGACGACATGCTCGGCGAGACGGCCGGACTCATGGAGGCCCTCGAGGCCAAGAAGGACGGCTAGGGCCGTTCGGCTCTTCCATTTCGCACTGCCAGACCCGATCACCCCGATCACCCCACACATCAAGGAGTAACTGACATGGCCATTACCGTCGACGAACTGATCTCCGCCTTCGAGGAAATGACCCTCCTCGAGCTCAAGGAGTTCCGCGACAAGTTCAAGGAGCACTTCGACGTCGTCGCCGCCGCGCCGGTCGCCGTCGCTGCCGCCGGTGGCGGTGGCGAGGCTGCCGCCGAGGAGGAGAAGACCGAGTTCGACGTCATCCTCGAGTCCGCTGGCGACCAGAAGATCAAGGTCATCAAGGAGGTGCGCGGTATCACCAGCCTGGGCCTGAAGGAGGCCAAGGAGCTGGTGGACGGCGCCCCGAAGCCCGTCCTCGAGGGTGCGTCCAAGGAAGACGCGGAGAAGGCCAAGGAGGCCCTCGAGGCCGTCGGCGCCTCCGTCGCCCTCAAGTAGCAGTACCCGCCGGGCCCACAGCCCAGCACCGAACGCCGGGTGGTCATCGCGACCGCCCGGCGTTCGTCGTGTTATCGTTCTCCGCGGCAAACGCCCTCCGGACGTCCACCGACGTCCCGGACAGGTGGGTTGCGCGGCGTGCTCTGCCGTGTATTCTTCACGTTTGCCAATCTTTCGGGTTCGCACCCGGCGAGGGAGTCGTCACGAGCACCAGCACGCTTGACCGCAAGGTCGGGTCTGTATCCACGCAGCACAGGTTTGTCTTGGGCTGCGTTGTTGCGTGTGCGGGTGGTCGTTGCTGCAGTGGGCCGTACCGGTCCATGACGATGCTCCGAGGTCATGCGAGTCCGGTGTCCACCAGCAGCCCAGGACACGTCACCGCACCGCCCTGCTCGGTGACCGGCTAGCGCCCACACGCGCCGGCCGCGAAGTCACTTCCCGCGACCCGAACCCATTGGGGACTGGTCGTCGTGCACACCCGACAACTCCAGGAGCAAAGCCTTGTCGACGCTCTCCAATGCCTCCAGCAAGTCCCGTGGGACGCGCCTGTCCTTCGCCAAGATCCACGAGCCGCTGCCGATCGACGACCTCGACCTGGTCGCCATCCAGCGCGACAGCTTCGACTGGCTCAAGGAGAACGGACTGGAGGAGGTGCTGACCGAGCTGTCCCCGATCGAGGACTTCACCGGTCAGATGGCCCTCAGCCTGACCGAGCACCAGTTCGAGGCGCCCAAGCACTCCACCGAGGAATGCCGCGAGAAGGACCTGACCTACTCCGCGCCGCTGTTCGTCACCGCTGAGTTCGTCAACGCCCAGACCGGTGAGATCAAGCAGCAGAAGGTCTTCATGGGCGACTTCCCCATGATGACGGAGAAGGGCACGTTCATCATCAACGGGACCGAGCGCATCGTCGTGTCCCAGCTGGTGCGGTCCCCGGGCGTGTACTTCGACGCCGACGTCGACAAGACCACCGGTCGCGACATCTTCGGCTGCAAGATCATCCCCTCGCGTGGTGCGTGGCTGGAGATGGAGATCGACAAGCGCGGCTTCGCCGGTGTGCGTGTCGACCGCAAGCGCCGCCAGCACCTGTCGGTCCTGTACCGCGCCCTGAAGGCCATCGTCTTCAACGCCGAGACCCAGGAGTACGAGCTCGCGGCCCGCGAGGTCCTCGACGAGCCGGTCCCGGACGACGAGATCCTCGAGTTCTTCGGTGTCCTCGGTGACCCCGAGGGCTTCGACCCCCAGCGCGCCGAGATCCGCGAGATCATGGACCGCACGCTGGCCAAGGACAACATCGCGACGCCTGCTGACGCGCTGATGGACATCTACCGCAAGCTGCGTCCCGGTGAGCCCCCCACCCCGGACTCCGCCGGCCAGCTGATGATCAACTACTTCTTCAACGGCAAGCGCTACGACCTTGCCCGCGTCGGTCGGTACAAGGTCAACAAGAAGCTCGGCCCGGAGCAGGTCCGCATGGGCCTGCGCACCCCCGAGGAGGCCAAGCCCCGCGTCGACGACCAGATCACCGAGGCGCTGGCCGAGGCCGACTCCGGTGACAAGCGTGACGTCCGCCCCACCTCCCTCATGGGAGAGGACCCTACCCCCATCGGTCACGTCCTCACCAAGGAGGACGTGCTGGCGACCATGAACTACCTGCTGCAGCTGTCCAGCGGCGCGGACGGGTACGCCACCGACGACATCGACCACTTCGGCAACCGTCGCCTGCGCAGCGTCGGCGAGCTGATCCAGAACCAGGTCCGCATCGGCCTGTCCCGCATGGAGCGTGTCGTCCGCGAGCGGATGACCACCCAGGACGTCGAGACGATCACGCCGCAGACGCTGATCAACATCCGGCCGGTCGTGGCGTCGCTGAAGGAGTTCTTCGGCGCGTCGCAGCTGAGCCAGTTCATGGACCAGACCAACCCGCTGTCGGGCCTGACCCACAAGCGTCGCCTCTCGGCGCTCGGCCCGGGCGGTCTGTCGCGTGAGCGCGCCGGCTTCGAGGTGCGAGACGTGCACCCGTCCCACTACGGCCGCATGTGCCCCATCGAGACGCCTGAAGGTCCCAACATCGGCCTGATCGGCTCGTTGGCCACCTACGCCAAGCTCAACGAGTTCGGCTTCATCCAGACGCCGTACCGCAAGGTCGTCAACGGCATCGTCACCGAGCAGATCGACTACCTGACCGCCGACGAGGAGGGCCGCTACAACGTCGCCCAGGCCAACGCGCCCCTCAACGCCGACGGCTCCTTCACCAACGACCGCGTGCTGGTCCGCCTCCCCGGTGGCAACCCGCGAGAGGTGCAGCCGAGCCTGGTCCACTACATGGACGTGTCCCCGCGACAGATCGTCTCCGTCGCCGCGGCCATGATCCCGTTCCTGGAGCACGACGACGCCAACCGTGCGCTCATGGGCACCAACATGCAGCGCCAGGCGGTGCCGTTGCTCCGCAGCGACTCGCCGTACGTCGGCACGGGCCTGGAGTCCAAGGCTGCCCGCGACGCCGGTGACGTCGTCATCAGCGACCAGGGCGGCACGGTGGTCGAGGTGGCCGCTGACCGCATCATCCTCAAGACCCCCGAGGGGACGCTGGAGAAGCACTTCCTCTCCAAGTTCGAGCGCACCAACCAGGGCACTTGTTACAACCAGAAGCCGACCGTCGACGAGGGTGACGAGATCCTGCCGGGTCAGATCATCGCCGACGGTCCCTGCACCGACACCGGTGAGATGGCGCTGGGGCAGAACCTGCTGGTCGCCTTCATGACCTGGGAGGGCTTCAACTACGAGGACGCGATCATCCTGTCCGAGCGGCTCGTGAAGGAGGACGTCCTGACGTCCATCCACATCGAGAAGTTCGAGGTCGACGCCCGTGACACCAAGCTGGGCGCGGAGGAGATCACCCGCGACATCCCCAACGTGTCGGAGGAGGTCCTGGCCAACCTCGACGAGCGCGGCATCGTCCGCATCGGCGCCGAGGTCAAGCCGGGCGACATCCTGGTCGGCAAGGTCACCCCGAAGGGCGAGACCGAGCTGACCCCGGAGGAGCGCCTGCTGCGCGCCATCTTCGGCGAGAAGGCCCGCGAGGTCCGGGACACGTCCCTGAAGGTCCCCCACGGTGACACCGGCATCGTCATCGGTGTCCGCACGCAGTCGCGTGAGGACGGCGACGAGATGCAGCCGGGCGTCAACGACCTGGTCCGCGTGTACGTGGCGCAGAAGCGCAAGATCTCCGACGGCGACAAGCTGGCCGGACGCCACGGCAACAAGGGCGTCATCTCCAAGATCCTGCCGATCGAGGACATGCCGTTCCTGCAGGACGGGACCCCGGTCGACGTCGTGCTGAATCCCCTGGGCGTGCCGTCGCGCATGAACGTCGGACAGGTCCTGGAGACCCACCTCGGCTGGGTCGCCTCCAACGGCTGGGACTTCGAGTCCAAGCCCGAGTGGTTCGACCGCATGGGCTGGGGCGAGGACATGAAGACCCACGCCCCGCAGAAGCTGGCGACGCCCGTCTTCGACGGTTGCCGCGAGGACGAGCTGCAGGACCTGCTGGAGAACACCAACGTCGGTGCCCACGGCGAGCGCATCGTCGGCCGCGAGGGCAAGGCGGTCGTGTACGACGGTCGTTCCGGCCAGCCGGTCGACCAGGCCATCACGGTCGGCTACATGTACATCCTGAAGCTGCTGCACCTGGTCGACGACAAGATCCACGCCCGTTCGACCGGTCCGTACTCGATGATCACCCAGCAGCCGCTCGGTGGTAAGGCGCAGTTCGGTGGCCAGCGGTTCGGTGAGATGGAGGTGTGGGCCCTGGAGGCCTACGGCGCCGCCTACGCCCTGCAGGAGCTGCTGACGGTCAAGTCCGACGACGTCGTGGGCCGCGTGAAGGTCTACGAGGCCATCGTCAAGGGCGAGAACATCCCGGAGCCGGGCATCCCCGAATCCTTCAAGGTGCTCGTCAAGGAAATGCAGTCCCTCTGCCTGAACGTCGAGGTCCTCTCCGCGTCCGGTGAGGAGATCGAGTTCCGCGACTCCGACGAGGACGCCTTCCGCGCGGCCGAGGAGCTGGGCATCAACCTGTCCCGCCCCGAGCGCCAGACCGACGACATCGCCGGTTGATCGCGACCTAGTCGCTGGATCGACCGGAACAACAAGACTGCGGCGCGCTGCGCCACCAAGGGTTTAGGAGAACATTCATGTTGGATGTCAACAACTTCGACGAGCTGAAGATCTCGCTGGCCACCGAGGACCAGATCCGGATGTGGTCCAACGGTGAGGTCCGCAAGCCGGAGACGATCAACTACCGAACGCTCCGTCCCGAGAAGGACGGCCTGTTCTGCGAGAAGATCTTCGGTCCGACGCGTGACTGGGAATGCCCCTGCGGCAAGTACAAGCGTGTCCGCTTCAAGGGCATCATCTGCGAGCGCTGCGGTGTGGAGATCACCCGCTCCAAGGTCCGTCGCGAGCGCATGGGCCACATCGAGCTCGCCGCGCCCGTGACCCACATCTGGTACTTCAAGGGCGTCCCCTCGCGCTTGGGTTACCTGCTGGACATGGCGCCCAAGGACCTCGAGAAGGTCATCTACTTCGCGTCCTACATCATCACGAGCGTTGATGACGAGGGTCGCACCGAGGCCCTCCCGGAGCTGGAGAAGGAGATCCACGCCGACAAGAAGCGGCTGGAGAAGGAGCTCGAGGTCGAGGTCCACCAGCTGCAGGTGGAGCTCGAGCAGGTCCTCGCGGAGATGGAGGAGGAGGGCGCCAAGCCCGACGCCGTCAAGAAGAAGCGCCGCGAGATCGAGAAGCAGATCAAGATCGTCCGCGAACGTGCGGACGACCGCCTCGAGCGCCTCGACCAGGTCCTGGACCTGTTCCGCGGCCTCAAGGTGCAGGACCTCGTCATCGACGAGATGCTGTACCGCGACCTGCGCGACCGCTTCGGCGAGTTCTTCAACGGTGGCATGGGCGCCGAGGCGATCCGCCAGCTGCTGTCCCAGATCGACTTCGAGGCCGAGGCCGAGCACCTGCGCCAGGTCCTCGCCGACGAGGCCGAGAAGATCAAGGCCGGCAAGCGCAAGACCCGCAGCCAGAAGGCGACCCGCGCCGTCAAGCGCCTGAAGGTCGTCGAGGCGTTCCGGACCACCGGCAACGACCCGACCTCGATGGTCCTCAAGGCCGTCCCGGTCATCCCGCCGGACCTGCGTCCGATGGTGCAGCTCGACGGTGGCCGCTTCGCGACCTCCGACCTCAACGACCTGTACCGCCGCGTGATCAACCGCAACAACCGCCTCAAGCGACTGATCGACCTCGGCGCGCCCGAGATCATCGTCAACAACGAGAAGCGGATGCTGCAGGAGGCCGTCGACGCCCTGTTCGACAACGGCCGTCGTGGCCGTCCCGTCACCGGGCCGGGCAACCGTCCGCTGAAGTCCCTCTCCGACATGCTGAAGGGCAAGCAGGGCCGGTTCCGCCAGAACCTGCTCGGCAAGCGCGTGGACTACTCGGGCCGTTCGGTCATCGTGGTCGGTCCGCACCTGAAGCTGCACGAGTGCGGCCTGCCCAAGAAGATGGCGCTGGAGCTGTTCAAGCCCTTCGTCATGAAGCGGCTGGTCGACCTCAACTTCGCCCAGAACATCAAGTCCGCCAAGCGCATGGTCGAGCGCCAGCGCAGCCAGGTCTGGGACGTGCTCGAGGAGGTCATCTCCGACCACCCCGTGATGCTGAACCGTGCGCCCACGCTGCACCGCCTCGGCATCCAGGCCTTCATCCCCAAGCTCGTCGAGGGCAAGGCCATCCAGGTCCACCCGCTGGTCTGCTCGGCGTTCAACGCCGACTTCGACGGTGACCAGATGGCGGTCCACGTGCCGCTGTCGGCCGAGGCGCAGGCGGAAGCCCGCATCCTCATGCTGTCGGCCAACAACATCCTGTCGCCGGCCAACGGGCGTCCGCTCGCCACGCCGACCCAGGACATGGTGCTGGGTGCCTACTACCTGACCTTCGCCTTCGGGTCCCACGAGTGGGTCACGTCCCCCGAGCCCGGCTTCCTCGACAAGGTCCGGGACGGCAAGGTGAACATCCCCTCCTTCAGCGGCGCACCCGAGGCCATCATGGCCCTCGACATGCGCGAGGTGACCCTGCAGGACTGGTGCCTGACCCGCGTCCGCGACAAGGTCGTCCGTGAGGACTCCTTCTTCGACGAGGTCGACACCGACATCCACGAGGTCGTCGGCGAGGAGCAGGCGACCGAGTGGGTCTACGACGGCAGGGGCAAGCTCAAGACCGACGCCGACGGCAACCCCGTCCAGGTCGAGAAGACCTACCGGCTGATCCACGTGTCCCCCAAGGGCGCGCGCATCGTCACCACCGTCGGTCGCGTCCTGTTCAACGAGATCTTCCCGGTGCGCATGCCGTTCAAGAACGAGCTGGTCACCAAGAAGGGCCTGGCCAACCTGGTCAACCGTTGCGCCGACGACTTCCCCCAGTGGGAGACCGCGGTGGTCCTGGACCGGATGAAGGACATCGGCTTCACCTTCTCCTCCCGCGCTGGTGTGACCGTCTCCATCGACGACGTCACCCCTCCGCCCATCAAGGAGGAGCTGGTCCTCAAGGCCGATGCGGCCGCTGCGGAGGTCGAGGCCCGGTTCGAGAAGGGTCGTCTGGCCGCCGACGACCGTCGCCAGGCGCTGATCGAGATCTGGACCGACACCAAGGAGCAGGTCCAGAACGCGATGGCGGAGAACTTCGCCACCAAGGAGCGGACCAACCCCATCTGGATGATGGCGCACTCCGGTGCCCGTGGGTCCATGGGTCAGCTGGTGCAGATCGCCGGTATGCGTGGTCTGGTGGCCAACCCGCGCGGTGAGATCATCGAGCGGCCGATCAAGTCCAACTTCCGTGAGGGCCTGTCGGTCCTGGAGTACTTCATCTCCACGCATGGTGCCCGAAAGGGCCTGGCCGACACGGCGCTGCGTACGGCGGACTCGGGTTACCTGACCCGTCGACTGGTCGACATCGCCCAGGACCTGATCATCCGGACCGAGGACTGTGGCGTGCAGCGCGGCATCCCGGTGCGGGTGGGCGAGCGCGACAGCCAGGTGCTGTTCGGTCGCATCGTGGCCCAGGACATCATGTTCCCGGGTACCGAGGACGTCCTGGTCGAGGCCGGTACGGAGATCGCCGACGGTCAGATCCGGGCGCTGCGCTCGGTGCTGGTCAAGGGCGAGCACCCCGACACCGGTGACAAGCTGGACCCCCAGCCCACCGAGGCCGACCGCAACATCCGCGTGTTCAGCGTGCTGAACTGCGAGGCCGAGGTCGGCGTCTGCGTCAAGTGCTACGGCCGTGCGCTGGCCGAGGGTCGCCAGGTCCAGATCGGTGAAGCGGTCGGCATCGTCGCCGCCCAGTCGATCGGTGAGCCCGGTACCCAGCTGACCATGCGTACCTTCCACTCCGGTGGCGTCGCGGGTGAGGACATCACCCACGGTCTGCCGCGTGTCGTCGAGCTGTTCGAGGCCCGGTCCCCCAAGGGCAAGGCCGAGATCGCTCCCGTGTCCGGCTCGCTCAAGATCGAGATGGGCGACAAGGGCATGGACCTGCACATCGACCCGGGCAACGACGAGGACATCGTGACCATCACGGTGTCCACGCGTGCCCGCCTGACCACGGGTACCGAGGACGGCACCCAGGTCAAGGTCGGCCAGCAGCTGACCGAGGGGTCCATCGACCCCCACGAGATGCTGGAGATCCTGGGCGCCCGCGAGACCCAGCGGCTGCTGGTGACCGAGGTCCAGGAGGTCTACCGGTCCCAGGGTGTGTCCATCCACGACAAGCACATCGAGCTCATCGTTCGCCAGATGCTGCGTCGCGTGAACATCATCGAGCCCGGCGACACCGACTTCCTGCCGGGTGAGCTGGTGGACCGCCTCAAGTTCGCCAAGGGCAACCGTGCGGCGCTCGACGAGGGCTTGCAGCCGGCGAACGGCCGCCAGGTCCTCATGGGCATCACGAAGGCCTCGCTGGCCACCGACTCGTGGCTGTCCGCCGCGTCCTTCCAGGAGACGACCCGTGTCCTGACCGAGGCCGCGATCGAGGGCAAGTCCGACAGCCTGAACGGGCTGAAGGAGAACGTCATCATCGGAAAGCTGATCCCGGCTGGTACCGGTCTGCGTCGCTACCGCGAGGTCACGGCCGTGCCCACCGAGATGCCCCAGCAGATCCTCCCTGCCGACCTGCTCGACAGCTTCGGCGAGGGCGGCGACTGGGACGTCGAAGAAGGCTGGTCGATGGGCGAGGGCGCGTACTAACCCAAACCCAGCCAGAAGAACACCGGACGGCCGGCCCCAATGGGGCCGGCCGTTCCGCGTTCGAGTCCCTCTCGTGGCGGGCTAGTCACTTGTAGTCAGGAAGGATGAAATCACTTCTGGCAATCACACGCAGCGACGGCGTTGGGTAGCGTCCATGACTCGACTCCCCTCGAGCCAGGCGGGATGAGGATTCGAGTCGGTTGCGGCTGGCCGCTCGGGCCGGTCGGTGGTTGCGTGCGTCCGCATCGACCGGACGCTGGAAGGCAGGGACAGCTCGATGGATCCGAATCAGCCTCCACAGCCGGGGTACGGGAATCAGCCGCCGAACGGTGGGCAGCAGCCGCCGCCGGGGTACGGCGACCAGTCGTCGTACGGGAACCAGCCGCCGCCGGGGTACGGCAACCAGTCGCCGTACGGTGGGCAGCCGCCGCAGCCGGGGTACGGCGGGCAGGCCCCGTACGGCGCGCCGCCACCGGAGAAGGGCGGCAAGGCCGGGAAGATCGTGCTGGGGGTGGTCGTGGCGCTAGGCCTGGTGGCGGCCGGCGTGTTCGTCCCCCGGCTGCTGTCGGACGACGACGCCGACGTCGCGCTCGCCGGGGAGGGGTTGGAGGTGTTCCTGGAGCCGGCCGAGGACATGGGGGAGGACCCCTTCAGCGACGCACCGCTGTCGCCGCCCCCCGATCCCGCGTTCGCCAAGCCCCCCGCACCGACCATCTCGGTCGTCGATCCCCCTGCACAGGCGGTCTCGAGCAACCGTGGCGGCGAGCCGGGGCTGTACGGCGGGACCCGGGACAGCGCGTCGTGCGACGCGGCACAGCTCGTGGCCTTCCTCCAGGCCAACCCGGAGAAGGCCGCGGCCTGGGTCGGGGCGCTGAACGCCGACCCGGAGCTCAGCTGGCCGGCCGGCTCGCTGGCCGTGGGCGACATCGGTGCGTACGTCGAGACGTTGACGCCGATCCTCCTGGCCCGTGACACACGCGTGACCAACCATGGCTTCCGCAACGGGACGGCGAACCGCATCCAGTCGGTGCTCCAGCGCGGAACCGCCGTGCTGGTGGACGACAAGGGTGTCCCCCGGGTGAAGTGTGCGTGCGGCAACCCGCTGATCCCCCCGCAGGCAGCGGAGCCGCGCTACAGGGGACGTGTGTGGCCCGACTTCGACCCGGCCGTGATCATCGTGGTCCAGCCGGCGCCCGTGGTGATCAACAACTTCATCCTGGTCGACATCAACACCGGGGTCCCGTTCCAACGTCCCGCTGGCCCTGACGGCCACCAGAACGACACCGACGCACCACCCGGGACGACGATCCCGCCCATCCCCGGCCTGCCGACGCCGCCCCCCGTGGTGGCCTCGGCCGCGCCGACGGCGACCCCAGCGCCGACAACCCCCCCGGCCCCCACGGCCTCGAGCGCACCGGCACCGGCGCCTGCTCCGGCACCTGCTCCTCCTCCTGCGCCTGCCCCGGCTCCTGCGCCTGCGCCTGCCCCGGCACCCGCGCCTGCTCCGGCACCTGCTCCGCCGCCGCCCCCACCGCCTGCGCCAGCACCGGCGCCTGCTGCACCGGCACCAGCACCGCCGCCACCCGCTTCCTCGAGCTCGATGATCAGGCTGCAGGAAACGCAGCGTGACCCCGACGGCACCGTCACGTGGGACATCTTCCTGACGGGGTACCCGCCCAACAGCCAGGTCACGGTCTCGTGCAGCGACTCGGTCGACGGCGTCTTCTACAGCGACACCCTGACGATGGACGCCAACGGCGAGAACAACTTCTTCTGCTTCACACGCAATCCGGGCTTCACCGTCAGCGACGACCGGGGCAACAGCACCAGCGCCTGACCCCTGGACGGAATCGCCTCCAGGTCTGCGCACTGCGGTGCAGCTTGGAGGCGATTCCGTCCGTTCGGCCCCATGAACACGCGGGTTCGTGAGCTGGGTCGAGGCGATTCCATCCCATCGGTGAGGCGATTCCGTCCGGCGGTGGGACGTGTGCGGCTCGAGTGACGGGGTGGCTGTCGGCTACGGATCGTGGACGGTTACTGAACCGATGGACAAGTGTCACAAAAGAGTCTTTGCGCTCGGCTCTTTAACGTTTCACCGATGCGCAGTCGAACGGGGGTCCGTCTCGCCACGGGGTTCACCGTGGTGCTAGCTGCGGCGCTTCGGTTGCCGGGGCTGCTGGCGTCGCTTCCACTGACCCAGCCCGACGAACCAACGGTCATGTCCAGGGCCCAGCTCGTCCTTGAGGGGACGTTCGTCCCGCCGGCGTTCGACTGGCCGCTCGGCTCGTCGATCGTGGCGGCGGCCGGCATTCGGCTGGGTGAGGCCCTCGGCGTCGTCGACCGGGCTGGTTCGGTGGCTGATGTCTACGGCTGGACTCGCATCCTCTTCGTGATCGTCGCCCTGGGCGTCGTCGCAGTCACGGGCCTGCTGGGCGCAGCCGTTGGGCGTCGGGCAGCACCGGTGGCCGCTTGGGTGGCGGGGGCGGTCGTGGCGACTGGCTTCGTGATGGTCCGGTCCGCGCGCATGATCGTGCCGGACCAGCTGCAGGTGCTGTTCGTCCTGCTCGCCCTGCTCGCCGTGGTGGCGGCGGGGCAGCGTGACCGCCTCCGCGACCGGTTGCTCCTGTGGTCGGCCGCCGCCCTGTCCGCCGGTGCCGCTGGCGGCATGAAGTACCTCGGCATCACCGTCGTGGTCGTGCCGATGCTGGCCGTCATGCTGGAGGAGGGCCTGGACTGGCCCCGTCGACTCCTGGCCGCAGAGGGCCTGCTGCTGCTGTCGCTCGTCGCGTTCGTGGTGTCCACCGGGGGGTCGGTGATCAGTCGGGACTTCGTCGACGGGTTCCTGTGGCAGGTCGACCACCAGGCCAGCGGGCACCTGGGCTACGACCACGGCGGCCCCACGTGGTGGCACCACCTGACCGTCACCCTGCCGGGCAGCAACGGCTGGCTGGTCACCGGGCTGCTCGTCACCGGCGTCGGGTGGGGGGCCTGGCGCGGCAACCGGGCGACGAAGCTCGTCACCGCGTACGCCGTCGGGCTGTTCGCGGTCATCGGGCTGTCCCGCATCGTCTTCCCCCACTACGTCATCGTCGTCGTGCCGGTCCTCGCCGCGCTGACGGGCGGGATGGCCGCCGACGTCGCCGACTGGACGTGGCGTCGATGGCAGGGACGGGAACGTCGTCTCGACACGGCCGCTGCGGTGCTGGCCCTGGTGCTGGTTGCGGCAGTCGTGCCGTCCGCCGCCGACGGGCTGCGACTGCTCCGGGCCGGGCATGCCCCCGACACCCGAGATGCCTTCCCCGAGATGTTGCACGAGGCGCTCGCGGTCGAGGGGCTGGTGGACGCGCCGATCTGGACGGAGTCCTACACCGGCATCAGCGCCGCTGCTGCCGAGGCCACCGGCGGCCGGCTGGTGTTCGGGTTCGGCACGACGCCGGAGATCCTCGAGTGCAGGTGCGTTGCGGTCATCTCCACCTACATGGAGCAGCGGTACACCGTGGATCCGGTCACCGCGCCGGTCTACACCGCGATGCGGGCCCGTGGTCGGTTGCTGCTGGACCACCAGCCGGGCATCCCCCTCACCTACCGCTGGGACCTGTTGCCGAGCTGGGGGATCGGCGGGGTGCCGCTGCGGGGACCGGTGCCGGCGCTCGGGCCGGGCATGACCGTGCTGGACCTGACCGAGCCACGTGGTGCGGAGGTCGACCCCGATGCGTGACCTGACCCGCCCATCACATCAGCCCGAGCTGCTCGGGCTGGGCGTCGCCCGTGGTTCGCTGCGCCACCACCCCGGCGGGATCGTCGGTGGCGGAGGGACCCGGCTGCAGCTCGAGGTCGAGCTCGGCCAGCAGCGGTGCGTGGTCGGAGGGCTTGCTCTCCGGCACCCGCGTGGGCTTGCGGAACTCCCGGTCGATCCACGCCGCCGTCGCGGTGTCGGCGATCTCGCGGCTGGCCAGCAGGAAGTCGATCCGCAGCCCGTACCCCTTGTGGAAGGCCCCGCCGCGGTAGTCCCACCAGCTGTAGCCGGTGTCGTCGGGATACAGGGCGCGGAACACGTCGGAGTAGCCGGCCTCGAGGAGGCCGCGGAACCGCCGGCGCTCGGGGTCGGTGGCATGCGTACCGCCGTGCAGCGCGGCGGGATCCCACACGTCGAGGTCGGTCGGGCAGACGTTCATGTCCCCGCCCACAACAACCGGACCGGCGGCGGCGAGGGCGGCCATGCGATCGCTCATGGCCTCGAGGAACACGAGCTTGCTGGCGTACTGGGGCGAGTCGACCCGCTGGCCGTTGGGGACGTAGACGCTGACCACGGTGATGCCGCCGACGGTCGCCTCGACCCAACGCGCCTGATCGGGGTCGGGTTCCCCGTGGAGGCCCACGGTGACGTCGTCGACGCCGAGGTCGGCCCGGCCGAGCACCGCCACACCCGCCCAGCGGCCGCCGGACTGGTCAGCGGCCAGGTAGCCGGCCTCGGCCAGCTCGGCGTGGGGAAACGCGTGGGGAGAGGACTTGGTCTCCTGCAACAGCACGACGTCGGGGCGGTGCTCCTCCAGCAGCGCGAGCACCCGGGGCAACCGGGCGCCGAGCGAGTTGACGTTGTAGGTGACCAGGCGCATCGCGCCTCAGGCTATCGGCAGGCGAGCAGAACATGATCCGTGACCTCCTCTTCTACGGCGCCGGGGTGCCCCGCTTCGTGTTCATCTGGCTGCTGGTCACCCCGGCGATGATCTGGCTGGCGCGTGCCGCCGGCCTCCGCGGGCGACGGCTGGCGTTGCTCGTCGCCACGACCCTGCCGACGTTCGGACTGCACTCCGCCGCCGTTCCCGGGATGACCTCGTTCGTCGTTCGATGGTCGGTGACCTTGCTGACCCTCCTGGCGCTGTTGGTCCTGCTGACCGATGTCGCTCGCGGAGGGCTGCGCCCACCGGCGGCCGCAGGGGAGTGGACGCACCGCCGTGTCCCGGCCGTACCGGTGACCCTCGCCATCGTGCTGGGCACCATCGCGATCCGCGCGGTGTGGGCGTGGGTGGATCCGGGCATCGCCGACATCCCGCAGGCCAGCGAGTACGCCGCCCGACAGGTCCTCGACGGCCTCAACCCCTACCTCGAACCCAACCTCTACACCTACGCGCCGGTCTACCAGTACCCAGCGGGCACCATCCTGTGGCACCTGCCGTTCGTCGCGCTGGTCCCCGACGGTGTCGTCCTGGGTGAGTCCTTCATCGCCGCCCGGCTGGCGGCATGGGCGATGGATGCCCTCGCCGTCGCCCTGCTCTGCGTCGCCGGATGGGCAGCCTCTGGCCGGACCAGCACCGTTCCGGTCCTCTCGCTGCTGCCCGCGGTGGTGTACGGGCTCAACGCCACGCTTGTACGCGAGGTGGGCCTGACCGGTGCCAATGACGTGCTGATGGCCGTGCTCGTGGCGACGTCGGTGTGGTTGCTCGCCGACGGTCGCCGCCCGTCGATGGCTGCGCTGCTCTGGGGGCTTGCGGTGGCCGTCAAGTTGCCCGCGCTGGTCCTCGCGCCGTTGTTCCTCGGGCGCGCCGGGTGGCGACCGGTCGTGCTTGCCGGCGGCGCGGCTCTTGCGCTGCAGGTTCCCTTCTTCGTCTTCCCGCACCTCGGGCTGCACGGGTTGGCCGCCCTGGCCGAGCCGGCGGCCCGACCCGACCCCTACGTCGTGATGCAGAACAGCGTGTGGTGGCCTGTCTACGCCGTGCGGGGTGTCGAACCGTGGCTGGTCAGCACCCTCGGCCGGGGGGTCGTGCTGGTCGGCCTGGGCATCACCGCGTGGGGAGCCTGGTCGGTTCGACGACTCCGCTCCGGGCCAGAGCTCGGCGAGCGGCTCCTCGCGGTTGCCGGACTGTCCCTCGTCGCCATGTTCCTGCTGGCTCCGCAGTGGCGGGTGAACTTCCAGAGCTGGGGGGTCCCCGCCGCCATCGTCGTGGCCATCGGGGGGATCCACCGTGACGGGAACGTCCAACCCTCCAGCGGAGGCGACCGCGTCGCTGGACAGGTTCCGCGGCCCCCGCCGCAGCGTCCCGTGAGGACCCGGTTCGACGGCATGCCCACCGAGAAGATGCAGAGGACCCGATGAGCGTCTCCCTCCAACGCCACCCCCAGGTCCCGCCACCTCCAGGGGCCGACCTCGTCCGGCCACGTCTGCTGCAACCCACGGGTTTGCTGTGGGCGGCGGTCGTCGTGGCGGTCGTCGGTCACGCGGTGCTCTGGGCCGGGCCGTTCAGGGAGGGGCAGAGCGCAGGGCCCTACTGGACCGTTGTTGTGGCAGCGCTGGCCATCACCGTCCCGCTGGCGGCCATGGCCGTCGCCGATCTTCGCGTGGGCCGCCTGCGTGGGGCGGGCCTTCGCTCACGGACCGTGGTGGCTGCATCGACGGTGCTGCTGCTGGGGCTGATGGTCGTCCAGGTCGTCGTGGGTGGTCCCGACGACACCGACCTTCAGGTCTACCAGCGACAGGGCGCGGCGTTGATCGACACGGGTGGGCTGCCCGTCGAGCAACCGGCGGAGTATCCACCGCTCGGCGTCGTCGTCTTCGGCTTCGCAACGTTGCTCGAGCGCGCGTTGCCCATCGGCTTCGGTGTGGCAGTCGGCCTGCTGCTGGGTGCCCTGTGGATCGGCACGATCGCCGTGCTGGTCAGGCGGGTCGAACCGTGGGCGGTCGCCGTGATGGTGCTGTGGCCGACCATCACGTTGTTCGTGCTGATCCGCTACGACGCCATGCCCACAGCGTTCCTCGTCGCCGGGCTGGCAGTCGCTGCCGGGGTGACGGCATCCACCGGGGAGGACACGCGACGGGACAGCATCGGTGCGGGCCTGCTGCTCGGCCTCGGCGCGGCCGCCAAGTGGACCCCGGGCCTGGCCGCCGTGGTCCTGGCCGTCGGGTGGTGGCGGGCCGGCCGGCGGAGGACAGCCGCGTGGTTCGCGGCCGCAACTGCCGCCGGGTTCCTGCTACCGCATATGCCCTTCCTCCTGACCGCGGAGCAACGAGGCGCGGTGCTCGACGCCTATCGATTCCATGCGGTCCGGGAGCTGACTGCTGAATCCTTCCCGTTCCTGCCCCTTCACCTGTTGGGGTTCGCACCACAACCCGACCGTCCGTGGGTCGGCGTCGAAGGACTCGACCCCGCGGTGTCGTGGGTGCCGACCGCCTTGCTGGTGCTGGCCCTCCTCGGTCCGATCGGAGCGGCGTGGTGGGCACCGGACCGAGTGATCGGCTGGGCACTGCTCGCACCGTTGGCGTTCATGCTGGGCAACCGCATCTACTCGCCGCAGTTCGTCCTGACCTTCGCGGCGCTGTGGGCCTTCGGGATCGGTCACCACCGGGCGGCAACCACCCGGCAACGACTGGCCGTGGTAGGGGCTGCCGGCGCTGCCGCCACCATCGGTTGGGGGATCTGGCCCAACTTCGTGGACTACTGGCTCCCGCTGTCGTGGGCCCTGTTCGCCACGATGATCGCGTTGACCGTGGTGGCGGTGCGCTGGGCGCCAGTCGACAAGGGACGACACGAGCACCCCTCGCTCACTCGGGCTCGGTGACGCAGACGTCGGAGTCGGGCACGACGACGGGGGCGGCCTCGCGGGTGGTGGTGAAGATGCCCGTCCCGTCCACGCACAGGATGGAGATGTTGGGGTAGGCATCGGCGTTGCGGATGATCATCGCGCTGTCGGGATCGACGGCGCGCACACCCTCCAGGTCGCGGGTGGCCTCGCACGAGGCGGCCAGCAGCAACGGGAGGGCGACCACGAGGGCCAGGCGCAGGGTCGTTCGGCGGGACGTGCTGGTCATGACTTGCCTCCAGGAAGCGGCGGGGTCGGCTGGTCTGGACGCTACGCCTCCCGGGTCGACCGATGCGTCCCGGCCCGGTCGTTAGGCTCGACCCGAACCGTGCTACGGTCCGCGTCGCTCGAATGCTGCAGTGCACGGGAAGCCGGTGAGAATCCGGCGCTGTCGTCGCAACTGTGACCAGGGAGCGTCCCGCCAACCAGACCACTGGACCTCGTGTCCGGGAAGGCCGGCGACGACGTGTCGATCTGGCAGCCAGGAGACCGGCTGCAGCGCAGAGCCCGATCATCCGCGACCGACGGAGAGGAGGGCCGCGCGGCCGCTGCCGCTCGACCGCCCGATGACCCACACCCCCGCCCACCCTGCCGTGGCCACCGTGCTGGCCGACTGCGCCACCACGTGGATGCCCGTCCTGCTCGGCCACCCGCCGACCGACCCGGACGCCAACGGCACCTGGTTCCCCTTCACCACCCTGGTCGAGGAGCAACGGCTGGCCCGACGGGTCCAGGAGATGACCCCCGACTACGACGGCCTGGCCGACGTCGCCACGGCGTTCCTCGCCAGCCGGTTCGCCTCGCCGCTGGCCCTCCTCGCCGGCGCCCCCGTGCACCAGCACGGCGTCGCGGTCGCCTATGACATCGACGACCTGTGGCTGCGACGCAGCCCCCGCGGCTGGTTCAACGGCATCGCCCTGACCGACGCGGTGCTGGACAGCACGGACACCGCTGCCCCCCGCGCGGTCGCGCACTACCGACCCGTCGTCGAACGCCTCCGTCGCGTCGGCAAGCTCGGAAACCGCGCGATGTGGGGACAGCTCGCCGATGCCCTGGCCACCACCGCCGGCCACGCCCACGACGCCAGCGGTGACGCCGAGGCCGCCATCGAGGGCAGCGCGCGGCTCCTGCAGTCGGCCGAACCGCCGCTGTGGGGCAACCCGGTGTTCGAGCGGATCGAGGCCGGCGGTGCGGTCGGGCTGGCGTGGCGTCGTAGCTCGTGCTGCCTGGCCTACCGCTGCGAACGCTACGAGCTGTGCACCGGCTGCCCGCTGACCCCGACGGAGGAGTGGCGCGCGAAGTCCATCGCCTCGGTCACCCAACGCGCCGGATCCCACGCATGAGCGCCTCGATCCCGACCGTCGTCGTCGCGGGGACCGCCTCCGGTGTCGGCAAGACCTCCGTCGCCACCGGCCTGATGGCGGCACTCCGGGCGGCCGGCCACGTCGTGCAGGGCAGCAAGGTCGGCCCCGACTACATCGACCCCAGCTACCACGCGCTGGCCACCGGTCGGCCCGCCCGCAACCTCGACGTGTGGCTCAGCGGCGAGGACCTGATCGCCCCGCTCGCCCGCCACGGCGCGGCCGGGGCAGACATCACCGTGGTGGAGGGGGTGATGGGTCTGTTCGACGGCAAGTCCCCGACCGAGCTGACCGCCTCCACCGCCCACGTCGCCGGCCTCCTCGGTGCGCCGGTCCTGCTGGTGGTCGACGCCGGCGCCATGGCACGTTCGGCCGCGGCCATCGTGCACGGGTTCGCCACGTTCGACCCCGGCACCCGCCTTGCCGGTGTGGTCCTCAACCGCGTCGGCTCGCCCGGCCACGGCGACCTGCTGCGTCGCGCGATCGAACCGACCGGGGTCGAGGTCGTGGGGGTCCTCCCGCGCATGGACGACCTGGCCACCCCGTCGCGGCACCTCGGGTTGGTGCCGGTGGACGAACGGCTCGAGGAGGCCGAGCGCACCGTTGCAGCGCTGGGGGAGTGGGTCGGGGCCCACCTCGACCTCGACGCCGTGATGCGGCTGGCCCGGACCGCCGAGGTGCCCGACGTACCGGCATGGTCCCCGAATCCAGTCGAACCCAGCCACGAGCCCCCGGTCGGGATCGCCATCGCCGGCGGCCAGGCCTTCTCCTTCCGCTACACCGAGAACCTCGAGCTGTTGGAGGCGGCCGGCGCGACCCTCCTCCGGTTCGACCCGCTGCACGACACGGCCCTGCCCGCGGGCACCGATGCGGTCTACCTGGGCGGCGGCTTCCCCGAGGTCCACGCCGAGGCGCTGGCCGCCAACACGGCGCTGCTCGCGGAGATCCGTGCCCATGCCGATGCCGGTCGGCCCGTCGTGGGCGAGTGCGGTGGCCTCCTCTACCTCTGCCACGACCTCGACGGCACGCGCCAGGCAGATGTGCTGCCCGTCTCGGCAACCATGGATGCACCGCTGACGCTGGGCTACCGGCAGGCGACCGCCGCAACGGACTCGATCCTGTGGCGCCACGGCGAGGTCGTCACCGCCCACGAGTTCCACCGCACGGTCACCGACCCGCCCGCCGGTACGCCCCTGGATGACACGGAGGGTGAGGAGGGGCCGCACGCGGCATGGCGTGTGGACGACTGTGTCGAGGGGTTCGTCGACGGGTCGGTCCATGCCTCCTACCTGCACACCCACTGGGCGGCGTACCCGCAGGCGGCCGCCCGCCTCGTCGCCGCCGCCCGTACGAGCCGTCCGACCCCAACCCCCATCGCACAGGAGCCAGCATGAGTCGCCGATCAACCCCCCTCCTCCTCGTCAACACCGGACACGGCAAGGGCAAGTCCTCCTCGTCCTTCGGGGTGCTCAACCGCGCTTGGCACCAGGGCTGGCGGTGCGGCGTGTACCAGTTCGTCAAGTCCGGCAAGTGGAAGATCGGGGAGCGCGTCGCGGCCGAGACGCTGTCGGCATCGGAGGTCGGCGGCACCATCGACTGGTTCTCCGTCGGAGACGGCTGGACCTGGACCAGCCGTGACCTCGAGGAGTCCGCCGACCTCGCCCGGGAGGGCTGGGAGGAGGTCAAGCGACGCATCGCCGACGAGACCTACGACTTCCTGCTCCTCGACGAGTTCACCTACCCCATGACGTTCGGATGGGTCGACACCGCCGAGGTCATCGAGGTGCTGCGAACCCGCCCCGGCCACCAGCACGTCTTCATCACTGGGCGTGACGCGCCCGCGGAGCTCGTCGAGCTGGCCGACCTGGTCAGCGAGGTCACCAAGGTCAAGCACCCCTTCGACGCCGGCATCAAGGCGCAGCCCGGTATCGAATGGTGAACGTCCGGTTCCGATGCCGCGAACGGTCGATGACGGTTGTCCGACAACGGTCGTAGGGCTAGTGTCCCCGCGCATTGGAATCAACCGACGGGGTGGACAGGGGCGGCGCCAGCTGTGGTGTGCGCCCGCACCCCCGTGAAAGGGATGTAATGACTGCACGTCATTCTCGCTGGGGAGTGTTCTCCAGCGCTGCAACTGCGGTGTTCCTCGTCCTCGCGCTCGGCCTGGCAGTCCTGCCGGCCAGCGCGATCGAGGTCATCGACTCCGGCGACACCGTGCCGGCGATCCGCCTGCTGGGCGACAGCCGCTTCGAGACGGCCGCCGACATCGCGACCGACGACAGCGCCCAGGCCGCCGAGTTCGAGACCGGCACCGTGATCGTCGCCCTCGGCGACAACTTCCCCGACGCCCTGGCGGCCACCTACGCCGCGGGCCTCGAGGAGGCACCGATCCTGCTGGCACAGACCACCGACCTGCCGGCCGCCACCACCTCCGCGCTCGAGGAGCTCGCCCCCGAGCGGATCCTCCTCATCGGTGGCACCGCTGCGGTGAACGCCGACGTCGAGGCCGAGCTGGCCACCCACGGCGAGGTCACCCGCGTTGCCGGTACCAACCGCGACGAGACCGCGCTGGAGGTCGCCCGCCTGGGTGACGCCGACGCCGACGGCACGCTGGACAACGGCGCCACCACCGCCATCGTCGCCAGCTCCGGCGACTTCGTCGGTGCCGTCGTCGCCGGTCCGGTCAGCGCTGCTGCCGGCTGGCCCCTGATCCTGACCAACCCCGACGAGCTGTCGCCCGCCGCCAGCACGGCAATCACCGAGCTGGGCATCACCGACGTCATCGTCGCCGGTGGTCCCGCCTACGTCTCCAACGACGTCGCGGGTGCCCTGACCGCCCTCGACGGCGTCTCGGTCTCGCGCATCCTCGGCGCCTCGCCGGGCCTGCTGTCGGCCCAGATGGCCCGCTTCGCGGAGTCCGAGCTAGGCTTCACCTCCGGCCACGCCAACATCGCGACCGGCGAGGACTTCGCCGACGCCCTGGCCATCGGCGCCCACGCTGCCCTGGACCACGACGGTCCCTCCCCGGTCCTGCTGACCGAGGGTGACGAGCTGGGCGAGCACGCGACCGCCTACCTGACCGAGCGCGCGACCTGTGCGGTCCGCAACATCCACATCGCCGGCGGCACCGCAGCGGTGTCCGACGAGGTCGTCGAGGCCGCACGCGCCGCCGCCACCCGCGCCGAGGCGTGCACCGACAGCGAGATCGTCGTTGCCCGCGCCGACGTCAACGGCGGCATGGAGGTCCTCGAGGCCTTCCAGGCGATCGCCGACTCCGTCGCCACCGGCACCCGCCAGGAGGGCGAGGAGCTCATCGGCAACCGCGCTTCGGGCACCGAGGGCTACGACCTGTCGGTGGACTACGTCCTCGGCGAGCTGGAGGACACCGGCTTCGAGGTGACCACCCAGGAGTTCGCCTTCTCGCTGTTCGAGGAGCTCGAGCCCACCGTCGTCGCCATCGACGGTGAGGAGCTGACCGAGGAGCAGGCATCGATCATGAGCTACTCCGGCTCCGGTGACGTCACCGGTGTCACCGAGCTGGTCGACGCCGACCTCGGCGCCGGCAACCCCGGTACCGGCGAGGCCAACGACGGCGACTCCGACTCGGGTTGCGAGATCGAGGACTTCGACGGCTTCACCGAAGGCAACATCGCGCTGATCCAGCGTGGTGGCTGCGCCTTCGCCGTGAAGGCCGCCAACGCCCTCGAGGCCGGCGCTGCTGCCGCGATCGTGTTCAACCAGGGCTCCGACGAGGGCACTCAGGACGTCGTCCTCGGCACCCTCGGCGGCGAGGTCGACCCCGACTTCGTCTCCATCGGTATGGACTTCGCCACCGGCCTGGCGCTGGCCGGGGACCCCGACGCGGAGGTCACCATCGAGGCGACCACCGCGGTCACCCCGCAGACCAGCTCCAACGTCATCGCCGACTGGCCGGGGACCGACCCCGACAACGTCGTCATGGTCGGGGCGCACCTCGACAGCGTCCCGGAGGGTCCGGGCATCAACGACAACGGCTCCGGCAGCGCGGCGATCCTCGAGGTCGCCCGTGAGATCGCGGCCAACGACATCGTGACCGAGAACACCGTGCGCTTCGCATGGTGGGGCGCGGAGGAGAGCGGCCTGGTCGGGTCGGACTCCTACGTCTTCGGTGACGGCGACATGCTGGAGGGCATCAGCGACGAGGAGTACGAGCGGATCAAGCTCTACCTCAACTTCGACATGGTGGCCTCGCCCAACTTCATGCGCGGCGTCTACGACGGTGACGGCGATGCCTTCGAGCTCGAGGGTCCCCCGGGCTCGGATGACATCGAGACCGCCTTCGAGGACTTCTTCGAGTCCATCGGTGTGCCGTCGGTCCCGACGGAGTTCAGCGGTCGCTCGGACTACCAGGCGTTCATCAGCGTCGGCATCCCGGCCGGTGGCCTGTTCACCGGTGCGGAGGGTGTGAAGACCGAGGAAGAGGCCGAGCTGTTCGGCGGTGCCGCAGGCGTTGCCTACGACCCCTGCTACCACGCGGCCTGCGACGACATCGACAACCTGGACCTGGGTGTCTTCGGTGACAACATCGGGGCGATCGCCTCGGTGACGATGCAGTACGCCAACTCCCTGGACGGCATCCCCGCCCGTGACACCGGCGAGTCCTTCGCGGCGGCTGCCGCGGCGCACGACGCCTCCGTGCACGTCGGCTTCGACGCCGACCACGCCCACGGCCACGGCGACTACAACAACCGGTTCGCCAGCTAGCCGCTGACCGACCGAGTACACGGCCCGGCCGTGACAGCACCCGCTGTCACGGCCGGGCCACTTTCGTCTCCCGAGGTTTGTTGGATTGTTGGCCAAACTCGGCAGGAACCGGAGCACGCGCTGTCGAAGCCAACTTCCGCGCATCCCGCGCCAGAGAAGGAGCCGACATGTCACGCACGTCCCCCGCCAACCGGTCACGCTTGCCCCTGTGGGCGTTGACCGCCGTCCTCGCCCTCGCCATGGGGGTGGTGCCCTCGACGGCATCACTCGCCGACGACGACGTCGACCCCACGCGGGTGCTGGTCTACAGCGGCACCCAGGCGTACCGTCACGGGTCGATCGAGCACGGCAACGCCATCCTGGCGGATCTGGCGACCCGCACCGAGGCGTTCACCGTCCAGTTCACCGAGGACCCCGCCGACCTCTCCGTCGACACCCTTTCCGGCTACGACCTGGTGCTGTTCAACAGCCCGAGCGGACAGCGAACCGGGTTCCTCGACTGGCCGGCGCACGTCTGCACGGCCACCGGTGTGCTGTGTGACCGCGCTCCCCTCGACGATGCGCAGCGCACGGCGTTCATCAACTGGGTGGGCTGTGGTGGCGGCGTCGTCGGCATCCACCAGGCCATGGACGCCTGGCACGACTGGCCGGAGTGGGACGAGCTCGTCGGCATGGTCTTCTTCAGCCACTTCCAGGCAGCCGAGGCGGAGGTCTTCGTCACCGCGGACCACCCGACCGTCACGGCGTTCGGCGGCCAGGGCGACTCCTTCCTCCTCTACGACGAGCACTACACCTTCCTCGACGGCGAGGGTCCCGAGGACCTCTCCTCCGACGTCGAGGTCGTGCTCGGCATCGGCGAGTTCACCGACCCGGGCACCGAGCTGCGCCAGGGCGCCTTCTACGGGGACCGCGGTGCCCTCGCCTGGACGTCGACGTTCCGTGGCCAGAACCGGACGTTCATGACCAACCTCGGCCACCACACCGAGACCTGGGACATGCCCGAGTACCAGGAGCACCTGCTGGCCGGCATCGCCCATGTCGCCGAGGTGCGCCCGGACCCGGCCTGCGTCACCGCCCTCGGGAACAGCTGAGGTCCGTGATGTCGCGAACGCGCCCCTCCGACCTCGTCCACCTCCTGGCCGTCGCCGTCCTCGGCGTCGCCCTGCTCGCCGTGCCGGCGTCCGCCCAGTCCTCCAGCGTGGCGTTCGAGGACGCGGACCTGCGCTACGACGTCGTGTACTCCGCGGAGCTGAACGGCCACTTCGCCGGTGCCACCGCGGTGCGATCGGCACCGACCGCGCTGGACGTCGCGCCCGACGGCCGGGTCTTCTTCACCGAGATCAACGGTGCGGTCCGGGCCCTCGACCCCGACAGCGGTGACGTCGCGACGCTCGGCGTGCTGTTCACCAATGGCGATCAGTGCCGGGGCTGCCCCGAACCCGCCATCGGCGAGGGCGGCATCCACGGCTTCGCGCTCGCCCCGGACTTCGCCGACACCGGCCACCTCTACATCTCCTACGCCGTCGCCAACTCCAGCTGTGATGTGCCGGACAACATCGCCGGCTCCCTCACCACCGCAGGAGAGTCAAACGCTGGCTGCTACCACCTGTCGCGCTTCACCGTTGGCAACGACGTCCTCGGCAACGAGGTGCTCGACACCAGCAGCGAGGACGTCATCCTCACCTGGCCGTTCTCCCGCTTCCCCCGAGTGGTCAACGGCCAGCCCGTGGGCACCGTCAACACCGGCCACGCCTTCCGTACCTCGGCCCACCACGGTGGCGGTATCGAGGTCCTGCCCGACGGGTCGATCGCCGTCACCGTCGGCGACCACACCGACCCCGAGGCCTCCGGGGGCTACGGCCCACGCGACTCCCGCCCGGAGTTCTGGTGGCAGAACGCCGAGCGGACCGCCCAGAACCCGGCCGATCGACGCGGCAAGCTGCTGCGGGTCATGCCCGACGGGTCGGTGCCGGTCGACAACCCGTTCGTGGGGCAGGTCGGGGAGTACGCCTTCGGTGAGGGCACGGTCGAGTACGACCCCTTCATCCTCGCCATGGGCATGCGGAACCCCTACCGCCTGGCCGCGGACCCCGTGACGGGCACCGTCTACTCCGGACAGGTCGGGCCGGACGCCCGCGTCGCGGACCCCCAGCGCGGGCCGGCTGGTGTGGAGGAGCTCAACGTCGTGGGTCGCACGGCCTGCGCTGACGGTACGGACCCGTGTCCCTACGAACCCTTCAACGGCGGGTATCCGCGTTGTATCGGGCCCAACCGGCCCTACATCGACTACGACTACACCACGGGGGCCAGCACCGGCGTGCCCTTGAGCTGTGACGGGTTCGACGAACCCGACCTGTGGTACCCGCTGGTCACCGAGCCGTCCGACCAGTGGCCCCAGCTGCAGGTCGGGTCCGGCAGCACGATCCTGCCGGCGGAGGTCTACCGTTCGGACGCGCCGGATGCGCTGGTCGACCTGCAGGGGGACCTGCTGCTGTTCGACTGGAGCCGTGGCTGGCTGGCAACCATCCCGGTGGAGGCCGACGGCCAGCTCGACGTGGCCACCGACGCCGTGGACGTGATCGCGACCGGGTTCAGCGGGCCCATCGACGCGGCGGTGGCCCCCGACGGGTCGGTGTACGTGCTGGAGTACGGCACCTACGGATCGGTGCGAACCCAGATGGGACGCATCGCCTGCGCCAGCTGTACCCCCGCGTCGGTGACGGACCACGTCCCGCTCCCCGAGACCGCGGCAGCGAGCCTGACGCCCTGGGTCGTGGTCGCGGCGTTGGGCCTCTCGCTGTTCGGCCTGCGTCGGGGACGCGACGTGATCTGACCCGCAACGGCCTGGCGCCGCCGTCGTTCCGGGGGAAATCGGCGGCGCCGACACGGCCATTCGGACGTCCTGTTGGTTGACACCACGCGGGGCAGGGCCTACTCTCTTGGATCCGCGCCCGGGTTCCGGGCGTGTCTGTGTGTGACTGCCGAGCACGGCACGACCGCCGCAAGCTCAAGTACGAGTCCCACAACACCGGCGCAACCGCTGGCCCAGAGCCACGGTGCAGTGATGCAGCCGCTATCAGGCCCACTGCAGCCAACACATTCCCCACTCAAAGATCACCCACGCCCGTCGGGTCACGGTGATCGCTGCGCCACGACACGGCGCACCACATACGAAACGCCCGACTGCGTGAGTCGGACGAACAAGACCTGCCGAGCCCTCGGGCCCGGCTTTCCCCACAAGTCCGACCTCCAGAACGCATTCGGTCGGAGACGCACGCTCGAACGAGGAAGCTCATGCCCACCATTCAGCAGCTGGTCCGCAAGGGCCGGCAAGCGAAGACGGACAAGGCCAAGACTCCCGCGCTGAAGGGTTCGCCCCAGCGCCGTGGTGTCTGCACCCGCGTGTACACCACGACCCCGAAGAAGCCGAACTCGGCCCTTCGCAAGGTCTGCCGTGTCCGCCTGTCCTCCGGTATCGAGGTCACGGCCTACATCCCCGGTGAGGGTCACAACCTCCAGGA
Source organism: Euzebya pacifica (assembly GCF_003344865.1). GTDB lineage: Bacteria > Actinomycetota > Nitriliruptoria > Euzebyales > Euzebyaceae > Euzebya > Euzebya pacifica. The sequence goes on along the minus strand of NZ_CP031165.1, from coordinate 5,106,399 downwards.
GCACTCCATCGTGCTGGTCCGTGGTGGTCGTGTGAAGGACCTCCCCGGTGTCCGTTACAAGGTCATCCGCGCGGCGCTGGACGCCAGTGGTGTCCGTGACCGCAAGCAGGCCCGTTCCAAGTACGGCGCGAAGAAGGAAGGCTAGACATGCCTCGCAAGGGTCCCGCCCCGAAGCGCAAGACCGTCGCCGACCCGAAGTACCACTCGGTCGGTGTCACCCAGCTCATCAACCGTGTGATGAACGACGGCAAGCGCTCCACCGCCGAGAAGATCGTCTACGACGCGTTCGAGGGCATCCGCGAGCGCACCGGCGCCGACCCCGTCCAGGTCTTCAAGAAGGCCCTGGAGAACGTCTCCCCGGCCCTCGAGGTGAAGTCCCGCCGTGTCGGTGGCGCCACCTACCAGGTCCCGATCGACGTCAAGCCCGCCCGTGCCAACACCCTGGCGCTTCGCTGGCTCGTGACCTTCGCCCGCAACCGTCGTGAGAAGAGCATGTCCGAGCGACTCACCAACGAGCTGCTGGACGCCTCCAACAACATCGGCGCCGCAGTCAAGCGTCGCGAGGACACCCACAAGATGGCCGAGGCCAACAAGGCCTTCGCCCACTACCGCTGGTAGCCCGGGCAACCCCCGGAACACCGACGAACCTCCGGTTCGACTGACACCCTCAACACACCGAAGGCAGCAACGCAATGGCGAAGCGAACTCACCCCCTCGGCAAGGTCCGCAACATCGGGATCATGGCGCACATCGACGCGGGCAAGACCACGACGACCGAGCGCATCCTCTTCTACACCGGCAAGAACTACAAGATCGGTGAGGTCCACGACGGCGGCGCCACGATGGACTGGATGGAGCAGGAGCAGGAGCGTGGCATCACGATCACGTCCGCTGCGACGACCTGTTCCTGGAACGACCACGTCATCAACATCATCGACACCCCCGGCCACGTCGACTTCACCGTCGAGGTCGAGCGCAGCCTGCGCGTGCTGGACGGTGCCGTCGCGGTGTTCGACGCCGCCACCGGTGTGGAGCCCCAGTCGGAGACCGTCTGGCGCCAGGCCGACAAGTACAACGTCCCGCGCATCTGCTTCATGAACAAGATGGACAAGATGGGTGCGGACTTCCTCATGGCGGTCGGCACCATCGAGGAGCGCCTCGGTGCCAAGCCGGTTCCGATGCAGATCCCGATCGGTGCGGAGTCCAACTTCGTCGGCATCGTCGACCTGATCGACATGGAGGCCCGCGTCTGGGAGGGCTCCGGTGACGACCACGGCGCCAAGTTCGAGACCATCGAGATCCCCGAGGACATCAAGGACGTCTGCGAGGAGTACCGCGCCAAGCTGGTCGAGGCCGTCGCCGAGTCCGACGAGTCGCTGCTCGAGACCTACCTCGAAGAGGGCGACCTGACGACCGAGCAGATGATGCCCGCCATCCGTGCGGCCACCATCAAGGGCGAGTTCATCCCCGTCTACTGCGGCTCGGCGTTCAAGAACAAGGGCGTCCAGATGCTGCTGGACGCGGTCGTGTCCTTCCTGCCGTCCCCCAAGGACGTTGCCTCGGTCCAGGGCACCGACCCCAAGACCGGTGAGAAGATCACCCGCGAGGCCTCCGAGGACGCGCCGTTCAGCGCCCTGGCCTTCAAGATCATGACCGACCCCTTCGTCGGAAAGCTGACCTACTTCCGGGTGTACTCCGGCCAGGTCGAGCAGGGCACGTCGGCCATCAACTCCACCAAGGACAAGAAGGAGCGGTTCGGCCGCATCCTGCAGATGCACGCCAACTCCCGTGAGGACCGCGAAGCGGCATTCACCGGCGACATCGCCGCCGCGGTGGGCATGAAGCACACCACGACCGGTGACACCCTCTGCGACCCGGACAACCCGGTGATCCTGGAGTCGATGACCTTCGACAAGCCGGTCATCCACATCGCCATCGAGCCCAAGACCAAGGCCGACCAGCAGAAGATGGGCACCGGCCTGCAGAAGCTGGCGGAAGAGGACCCGACCTTCACCGTCCACACCGACGAGGAGTCCGGCCAGACCATCATCGGTGGCATGGGCGAGCTCCACCTCGACATCATCGTCGACCGCCTGCGTCGCGAGTTCAAGGTCGAGGCCAACATCGGCAAGCCCCAGGTCGCCTACCGCGAGACCATCACCAAGCCGGTCGAGGGCCACCTGCTGCGCTTCAAGCGCCAGACCGGTGGTTCGGGCCAGTTCGCCGAGGTCGTCATCTCGCTGTACCCCACTGGCGCCTTCGCCCCCGAGGACGAGCGCCGCGTGGTGGTCGACGAGGACGGCAAGGAGACCGGCGAGGTCGGCGGTTACGAGTTCGACGACCAGATCAAGGGTGGAGCGATCCCCCGCGAGTACATCAGCTCCGTCGACAAGGGCATCCGCGACGCGATGGAGGGCGGCATCATGGCCGGCTATCCCCTCGTGGACGTGCGTGCCAGCCTGACCGACGGTTCCTACCACGACGTCGACTCCTCGGAGATGGCGTTCAAGATCGCCGGTTCCATGGCGCTCAAGGAGGCCGCCAAGAAGGGCAAGGCCGTCCTGCTCGAGCCGGTCATGGACGTCGAGGTCGTCACCCCAGAGGACTACATGGGTGACGTCATCGGTGACCTCAACGCTCGCCGTGGACAGGTCAGCTCCATGACCGCCCGCGGTGCCGCCCAGGTCGTCTCGGCCCGGGTTCCCCTGAGCGAGATGTTCGGCTACGTCGGCGACCTGCGGTCCAAGACCCAGGGTCGCGCCACCTACACGATGCAGTTCTCCGGCTACGAGCAGGTCCCGGGCCAGCTCGCTGAGGAGATCGTCGCCAAGGTTCGCGGCGAGTAGCCGCCAACCACCTGCAACCCACCCCCGAAGACTCAACACAGTCACCCACAGGAGACAGACATGGCTAAGGCAACGTTCGAGCGCACCAAGCCGCACATGAACATCGGCACGATCGGTCACGTCGACCATGGCAAGACCACGTTGACGGCGGCGATCACGACGGTGTTGGCCAAGAACAACCCGAACGTGACCGCGTCGGCGTTCGACATGATCGACAAGGCGCCTGAGGAGCGTGAGCGTGGTATCACGATCAATGTTTCTCACGTGGAGTACGAGACGGAGAAGCGTCACTACGCGCATGTGGATGCGCCGGGTCACGCGGACTACGTCAAGAACATGATCACGGGTGCGGCCCAGATGGATGGGGCGATCCTGGTCGTCTCGGCTGCTGATGGTCCGATGCCGCAGACGCGTGAGCACGTGCTGCTTGCCCGTCAGGTGGGTGTGCCGAACCTGGTGGTGGCGCTGAACAAGGTCGACATGGTCGATGACGAGGAGCTGCTGGAGCTGGTGGAGCTCGAGGTTCGTGAGCTGCTGTCGTCGTATGAGTTCGATGGTGATGACTGCCCGGTGATTCCGGTGTCGGCGTTGAAGGCGCTTGAGGGTGATGAGGCCTGGGAGCAGAACATCCTGGACCTGATGCAGGCGGTGGATGATTTCTTCCCCGACCCCGAGCGTGACCTGGACAAGCCGTTCCTGATGCCGATCGAGGACGTGTTCTCCATCACGGGTCGTGGGACGGTGGTGACTGGTCGTATCGAGGGTGGTGTGGTCACGGTTGGTGACACCATCGAGATCGTCGGGTTGAAGGACACGACGTCGACGACGGTCACTGGTGTGGAGATGTTCCGCAAGCTGTTGAACCGTGGTGAGGCTGGCGACAACGTCGGGGTGTTGTTGCGTGGGACGAAGAAGGACGAGGTGGAGCGTGGTCAGGTGCTGTCGGCGCCGAAGGCGATCACGCCGCACACCAAGTTCGAGGCGCAGGTCTACATCCTGTCCAAGGACGAGGGTGGGCGTCACACGCCGTTCTTCAACAACTATCGTCCGCAGTTCTACTTCCGTACCACGGATGTGACTGGTGCGGTTGAGCTGCCGGGTGGCACCGAGATGGTGATGCCGGGTGACAACACCGAGATGACGGTGGAGCTGATCCAGCCCATCGCGATGGACGAGGGTCTGCGGTTTGCCATTCGTGAGGGTGGTCGGACCGTGGGTGCCGGCCGCGTCGTCAAGATCATCGAGTAGTTCTCGCTCGGGGGGCCACGAGCCCCCCGCGCGTTCCTCCCCCAGACAGCGGTGCGCCCAGGCGCACCCACCCTCTGTTCCGACCGACCGGGCCCACCGCCCGGATCGGTCCGTGAAGGGGGGAACCCCCTTCGCCAACCCCCCTACGGGGAGACCGAGTACAGGAGCCCAGAGATGGCTGAACAGAAGATCAGGATCCGCCTGAAGGCCTACGACCACGACGTCATCGACCGCTCCGCGCGGAAGATCGTCGACACGGTCGAGCGGACCGGCGCCCGGATCACCGGCCCAGTGCCGTTGCCCACGGAGAAGAACGTGATCTGCGTGATCCGTTCCCCGCACAAGTACAAGGACAGCCGCGAGCACTTCGAGATGCGCACGCACAAGCGGTTGATCGACATCCACGAGCCGACCCAGAAGACGGTGGACAGCCTCATGCGGCTGGACCTGCCGGCTGGCGTCGACATCGAGATCAAGCTCTAGTCGCACGCGGGCCACGGCCCTCGTGGACCCCCATGGACCCAACAGAGGTCTGTCAGGCAGGGAGTTCAAACCAATGACCAACAAAGCCATCCTTGGCACGAAGCTGGGCATGACCCAGGTCTTCGACGACGACGGGCGCGTGCTGCCCGTGACGGTCGTCAAGGCCGGTCCATGCCCCGTCGTGCAGGTTCGCAGCGCAGAGCGTGACGGCCACATGTCCGTGCAGATCGGCTTCGGGACCACCAAGAAGGTCAACAAGCCGCTCGCCGGACACTTCGCCCGCGCCGGCGTCGAGCCGACCAAGCGCCTCATGGAGGTGCAGCTCGACGGCGAGCACGAGCCCGGTGACGTGATCACCGTGGACCTGTTCACCGTCGGCGAGTACGTCGATGTCACCGGAAAGAGCAAGGGCAAGGGTTTCGGCGGTGTGATGAAGCGTCACGGCTTCGCCGGCCTGGGCGCCGGTCACGGCGTCCACAAGGTGCACCGTTCGCCGGGCGCCATCGGCGCCTGCGCCACCCCCGCCCGCGTGTTCCCCGGTACCCGCATGGCGGGTCGCTACGGCAACGAGCGCGTCACCACCCAGAGCCTGCAGCTCGTCGGCGTCGACGCCGAACGCAACCTGCTGCTGATCAAGGGCGCTGTCCCTGGATCCAACGGCTCGATGGTGCTGGTGCGCAACGCCACGAAGCGTCCCGCCGCGAAGGGAGCTGACTCCTGATGGCAAACGTTGATCTCTACACCTCAGCCGGTACCGCCTCCGGCAGCGTCGAGCTGGATGACGAGCTGTTCGGCATCGAGCCGAACGTCGGCGTCATGCACCAGGTCGTCGTCGCCCAGCAGGCTGCCGCCCGCAGCGGCACCTCCAAGGTCAAGACCCGGGCCGAGGTCCGTGGTGGTGGCCGCAAGCCGTGGCGCCAGAAGGGCACCGGCCGCGCCCGTCAGGGCTCGATCCGTGCTCCGCACTGGTCCGGCGGTGGCGTTGCCCACGGCCCCAGCGGCGAGCAGAACTTCACCAAGCGCGTCAACAAGAAGCTGAAGCGCCTCGCGCTGCGTTCCGCCCTGTCGGACCGCGCCGCATCCGGCGACATCCGGGTCATCGAGGGCTTCGACATGGACGCCCCGAAGACCAAGGCCGCGCGTGCGCTGCTGGAGACGCTGGAGACCGGTGACCGTCGTGTCCTGCTGGTCCTGGCCGGCTTCGACGCCAACGTGGTCAAGAGCTTCCGCAACCTCCCCCGCGTGCACACGCTGACGGTGGACCAGCTCAACACCTACGACGTGCTCGTCAGCGACGTCGTCGTGTTCGAGCAGGGTGCCCTGGAGCTCATCGGCTCCGGTACCCGTACCGACCTGAAGGAGAACGCCTGATGCGTTACGCACACGACGTGATCATCTCCCCGGTGGTCAGCGAGAAGAGCTACGGGCTCATGGACGAGGGTCGTTACACCTTCATCGTGCACCCGAGCGCCAACAAGACCGAGATCAAGAAGGCCGTCGAGACGATCTTCGGTGTCAAGGTCACCAAGGTGAACACGCTGATCCGCAAGGGGAAGTCCAAGCGCTTCGGCCTGAAGATGGGCCAGCGCAAGTCCACCAAGCGCGCCATCGTCACCGTGGCCGCCGGTGAAGAGATCGACATCTTTGCGGGAGGTGCCTAACCAATGGGCGTCCGTCGTTACAAGCCAACAACTCCAGGCCGTCGCGGGATGTCGGTGTCGGACTTCGACACCGTCACCACCGACAAGCCGCTGAAGTCGCTGACGTCGTCCAAGCCGAAGCAGGCAGGCCGCAACGTCTCCGGCAAGATCACCACTCGTCACCGCGGTGGTGGGCACAAGCAGAAGTACCGCATCATCGACTTCCGTCGGAACAAGGACGAAGTCCCCGCCAAGGTTGCCGAGATCGAGTACGACCCCAACCGGTCCGCTCGCATCGCCCGGCTGCACTACCTCGACGGTGAGAAGCGCTACATCCTGGCCCCGAACGGACTCTCCGTCGGCGACATGGTCGTCTCCGGTGAGGGTGCCGACATCAAGGCGGGCAACGCCCTGCCGCTGGTGAACATCCCCGTCGGTACGCAGGTCCACGCCGTGGAGATGCGTCCCGGTGGCGGCGCCAAGCTGGGTCGCTCGGCCGGTACGTCCGTCCAGCTCCTGGCCAAGGAAGGCGACACCGCCGCCCTGCGCCTGCCCTCCGGTGAGATCCGCCTCGTGCAGAACAGCTGCCGGGCCACGATCGGGACGGTCGGCAACGCCGAGCACTCCCTGATCTCCGGTGGCAAGGCCGGCCGCACCCGCTGGAAGGGCGTCCGCCCGACCGTCCGTGGTGTGGTCATGAACCCCGTCGACCACCCCCATGGTGGCGGTGAGGGTCGCACGTCCGGTGGTCGTCACCCCACGAACCACAAGGGCAAGCCCGAGGGCAAGACCCGCAAGCCCCAGCCGTCCGACAAGCTCATCCTGCGCCGCCGCGGCAAGCGCCGCCGCTAAGCACCGAGGGAGTAACCGATGCCTCGCAGCCTCAAGAAGGGCCCCTTCACCGACCACCACCTTGCACGCAAGGTGGAGTCGTTGAACGCCAGCAACCAGAAGCGCGTGATCAAGACCTGGTCCCGTCGCTCCGAGATCAGCCCGGACATGGTCGGTCACACCATCGCGGTGCACGACGGCCAGAAGCACGTCCCGGTCTTCATCAGCGAATCCATGGTCGGGCACAAGCTCGGCGAGTTCGCGCCCACCCGCGCCATCAAGTGGCGCGGTGCCGGCGAGAAGCAGGCCACCAAGGGGAAGCGATAAGACATGCGTATTTCATCCCCCAACGAAGCACGGGCGGTCAGCCGCCACGTGCGCGTGTCCCCCTACAAGGCCCGTCAGGTCGTGCAGGGTCTTCGTGGCATGCAGGTCGAGGCTGCCCAGCGCAACCTGACCTTCTCCAACAAGGGTGCTGCTCGTCCGGTCCTCAAGACGCTCCAGTCGGCGATCGCCAACGCGGAGCACAACAAGGACATGGACGCCGACGACCTGTTCGTCCTGGCCGTGACCGTTGACGAGGGCCCGACCCTCAAGCGGTTCCAGCCCCGGGCCATGGGTCGCGCCTACAGGATCCGCAAGCGCACCAGCCACATCACGGTGACCGTCGGCATCCCTGTTCCCAAGACCAACGAAACGACGTCCAGCGACTCCGCTGCGACCGAGGAGAGCTAGACATGGGTCAGAAGGTTCACCCGTACGGGTTCCGCCTCGGCATCATCAAGGACCACAAGTCCAAGTGGTTCGCCGGGAAGAAGGAGTACGCGGCCTACGTCCAGGAGGACTACGAGCTGCGTACCTACATCCGTGAGCGTGTTCGTCACGCTGGCATCAGCCGGATCGACATCCAGCGCACCCGCGACCGCATCACGGTCGACGTGCGCGCGGCTCGTCCCGGCATCGTCATCGGCCGTCGTGGCGCGGAGGCAGACGCCATCCGCGAGACGCTGCAGAAGATGACCGGCAAGCAGATCAAGCTGAACATCAACGAGGTCAAGAACGCCGAGCTCGACGCCCAGGTGACGGCCCACAACGTGGCCGAGCAGCTGAAGGGTCGCGTGTCGTTCCGTCGTGCGATGAAGCGTGCGACGCAGAACGCCATGAAGGCCGGCGCCAAGGGCATCCGTGTCCAGTGCTCCGGTCGTCTGGGCGGCGCAGAGATGAGCCGCACCGAGTGGTACCGCGAGGGCCAGGTGCCCCTGCACACCCTCCGTGCCAACGTCGACTACGGCTTCGACGAGGCCCGCACGACCTACGGCCGCATCGGCGTCAAGGTCTGGATCTACACCGGCATCGTCCTCCCCCAGGGCGAGGACCGCGAGGAGCGCTTGGCCCGTGCCCGCGCCCGTCGCGAGCGCGAGCGCCTCGAAACCGAGGCGCGTGCGGCCCAGGCCGCCGCGCAGCAGGCTGCTGCCGAGCAGGTCACCGCCCAGGTGGCCCGCCAGATGGCCGCCGCCGAGGAAGAGGCCCCCACCGGCACCACGCCGGCCGGCCCCGACCCCACCACCGCTCCGGCTTCCGAGCCGGCGCAGCAGTCGGAGATCACCGGCAACGACGCCCAGGCGATGGACGCTTCCGTCCCCGCCCAGGAGGCCGTCCCGCAGCCGGTCGACCCCGACCCGTCATCCGCACCACAGCCCACGACCCCGCAGCCCGACGCGGCTGACGAGTGGTCCGAGGCACTGGACGAAGGGTAGTCAACGATGCTTGCACCAAAGCGCGTCAAGTACCGCAAGCCCCACCGCGGGCGCAAGCGCGGCCTGACCAAGGGTGGATCCGAGATCACGTACGGCGACTACGGCATCCAGGCGCTCTCCGCGTCCTGGGTCACCAGCCGCCAGATCGAGGCCGCCCGTATCGCCATGACCCGCTACATGAAGCGTGGCGGAAAGGTGTGGATCAACATCTTCCCGCACAAGGCCTACACCAAGAAGCCGGCCGAGACCCGCATGGGTTCCGGCAAGGGTTCGCCCGAGGGCTGGGTCGCGGTCGTGAAGCCGGGTCGTGTCATGTTCGAGATCTCCGGTGTGTCCGAAGAGGTCGCCCGTGAAGCGATGCGCCTGGCCGGCAACAAGCTGCCGGTGAAGTGGCGCTTCGTGGTTCGTGAAGGAGTTGAGTCCGCATGAGGGCCGAAGAGCTGCGTGAACTGTCGGACTCCGAGCTGGACGAGAAGCTCGAGGAGTTCAAGTCCGACCTGTTCAACCTGCGTTTCGAGCTGGCCACCGGGCAGCTGGACAACTACAAGCAGCTGCGCGTCACGCGTCGGGACATCGCCCGCGTGATGACCGTGCAGCGCGAACGCCTGAGCAAGGCCGCCGCATCCACTGCTGAGGAGACCAACTGATGTCGGAAGCCACCACTGAGTCGGGCCGCGCGGCCCGCAAGGTCCGTGACGGGATCGTCGTGTCCGACAAGATGGACAAGACGGTCGTCGTCCTGGTCGAGCGCCGCGTGAAGCACCCGAAGTACCACAAGACGGTCACCAAGTCGAAGCGCATCAAGGCGCACGACGAGACCAACGACGCCGGCATCGGCGACCGCGTTCGCATCGTCGAGACCCGCCCGCTGTCCAAGGACAAGCGGTTCCGCGTGGCCTCGATCCTCGAGCGCGCCAAGTAGTCAGCAAGGGGGCCAGGTGCACGATCCCCGTGCACCTCGCCGTTCCCCCGGCCCCGATGGGGTCACCACCTAGTCCCCTCGACGGGCAGAGCACTCCCTCAGGAGAAGACCAATGATTCAGCAGGAGTCCCGCCTCCGCGTCGCCGACAACTCCGGCGCGCGTGAGGTGCTGTGCATCCGCGTGCTGGGCGGATCCGGTCGGCGTTACGCCGGCGTGGGCGACGTCATCGTCGCAACCGTCAAGCACGCGATCCCGCAGGCCAACGTCAAGAAGGGTGATGTGGTGAAGGCCGTCGTGGTCCGCACCGCCAAGGAGCGTCGTCGCAAGGACGGCTCCTACATCCGGTTCGACGACAACGCCTGCGTGATCATCGACAACAACAACAACCCGCGAGGCACCCGCATCTTCGGCCCGGTTGGCCGTGAGCTGCGTGACCGCAAGTTCATGCGGATCGTCTCCCTCGCCCCGGAGGTGCTGTAGCCATGATGCGGATCAAGCGCAACGACGAGGTCGTCGTGATCGCCGGCAAGGACAAGGGCAAGACCGGCCGCGTCGTCAACGTCTACCCCAAGCGTGACAAGGTCATGGTCGAGGGCGTGAACATCGCCACCCGTCACCGCCAGGTCTCCATGAGCAACCGCGGCGCCCGCGAGGGTGGCATCGAGCACGTCGAGATGCCCATCCAGGCCTCCAACGTCATGCCGATCTGTCCCGAGTGCAACGAACCGACCCGTGTTGGTTCGACCTGGGTGGACGGCGTCAAGTACCGGCTGTGCCGCAAGTGCGAAAGCGAGTTCGAGTAATGAGCGCCGAAGACACCACCGAGCAGCAGATCGCGGACCTGCCCTCCGAGCAGGACCCCACGGTGGACGCGTCCACCGCGGCTCCGGTCGAGGGGGACACCTACGTCCCGCGCCTGAAGGCCCTGTACAACGACACCATCAAGGGTGAGCTCACCGAGCAGCTCGACATCTCCAACGTCATGGAGATCCCCAAGCTGGTGAAGATCGTTGTCAACGTCGGCGTCGGCGAGTCCGTCGGTGACTCCAAGGTCATCGAGCGGGTGATGGGCGACCTGACCCAGATCACCGGTCAGAAGCCCCAGGTCCGCCTGGCCCGCAAGTCCATCGCGACGTTCAAGCTCCGTGAGGGCATGGCCGTCGGTGCACGCGTCACCCTTCGTGGCGAGCGCATGTGGGACTTCCTGGACCGCCTGCTGACCCTGGCCCTGCCGCGCATCCGTGACTTCCGCGGCCTGCCGTCGAAGTTCGACGGTGCCGGCAACTACACGCTGGGCGTCACCGAGCAGCTGATCTTCCCGGAGATCGACTACGACAAGATCGACGCCATCCGCGGCATGGACATCACGTTCGTGACGAGCGCCAAGGACGACAAGGGCGGCCGTGCGCTGCTCGACGCGTTCGGCTTCCCGTTCAAGCGTGCCGAGGGCGAGGCGGCTCCCGAGCCGCTGCAGCGCCTGCAGTCCGTCTAGCACCACTCTCATCCGGCCCGACAACCCGGGCCACCACCCACGAAGGGAAGTACCGGGCCTTCGCCACCAGCGACAGGTCCCGGCAACCCCAAGGAGCGCATCACCACAATGACGATGACCGACCCGGTGGCCGACATGCTCACGCGGATCCGAAACGCCAACATGGCGTACACGGAGCTGCTCGAGATGCCGTCCAGCAACCTCAAGGCCAACATCGCGGAGATCCTCAAGCAGGAGGGTTACATCCGCGACTTCCTGGTCGAGCCCACCACCCCCCAGGCCACCCTCAAGGTGGCCCTCAAGTTCACCAAGGACCGCGAGCGCGTCCTGACGGGCATTCGCCGCATCTCCAAGCCGGGGCTGCGCGTGTACGCCAAGGCCGAGGAGCTGCCCCGCGTGCTGGGCGGCCTCGGCGTGGCGATCGTGTCCACGTCCAAGGGCCTGCTGACCGACCGAGACGCCCGCAAGGCCGGCGTCGGTGGCGAGATCCTCGCCTACGTCTGGTAGCGGAAGGAACACGACCATGAGTCGCATCGGCAAGAACCCAGTCGAGATCCCCAGCGGGGTCGACGTCAGCAAGACTGCTGACCAGATCACCGTGAAGGGACCCAAGGGCACCCTGACCCAGACCCTCAACCCCGGCATCGACGTCAACGTCGAGGACGGGCAGGTCGTCGTCAGTCGCCCCAACGAGACCCGCGAGGCCCGTGAGCTCCACGGCCTGTACCGCACCCTGGTCGCCAACATGGTGATCGGCGTCACCGACGGCTTCACCAAGAAGCTGGAGATCGTCGGCGTCGGTTATCGCGCTGCTGCCCAGGGCAAGGGCCTGAAGCTGCAGCTCGGCTTCTCCCATGACGTCGTCATCGACGGCATCGACGGCATCGAGTTCGAGGTTCCCTCGCAGACCGAGATCGTCGTCAAGGGCATCAGCAAGCAGCAGGTCGGCCAGGTGGCCGCCAACATCCGCAAGCTGCGCCCGCCGGAGCCCTACAAGGGCAAGGGCGTCAAGTACGCCGACGAGACCATCCTGCGCAAGGCCGGAAAGGCCGCGGGCTAATTATGGCCTTCCCGACCTCACAGATTTCATTGCGCACCTTCGGTGCGACGCCAGGAAAGGCTGCTGGTTAGCAATGGCAAAGACTGACGCACGACGCGCCGGCCGCGACCGTCGCCACTTCCGCCTTCGCAAGAAGGTGCGTGGTGACGCCGCTCGCCCCCGGCTCGCCGTCTACCGCTCCAACACCCACATCTACGTCCAGGTCATCGACGACCGCGCCGGCGCCACGCTGGCCGCCGCGTCGTCCGCCGAGGCAACCTTCGCCCCCGAGGGCGACGGCAAGATCGGCGCCGCCAAGGCCGTCGGCAAGCTCGTCGCCGAGCGGGCCAAGGACGCTGGCGTCGAGAAGGTCGTCTTCGACCGTGGCGGCAACCGCTACCAGGGCCGCGTTGCGGCGCTGGCCGACTCAGCCCGCGATGCCGGGCTGAAGTTCTAGGAGTACTGACATGGCATACGCACCCCCGAACAACCCGCGTGGTGGCGGCCCCGGTGGCCGTGGTGGCCGCGCTGGCGGTCGTGACGGTGGCCGTGGCGGCCGTGGCGGCCGTGGTGGCCGCCAGGAAGAGAAGAGCCCCTACGAGGAGAAGGTCGTCGCGATCAACCGCGTCGCCAAGGTCGTCAAGGGTGGCCGTCGGTTCTCCTTCACCGCCCTCGTCGTCGTCGGTGACATGAACGGCACCGTCGGCGTGGGTTACGGCAAGGCCAAGGAGGTCCCCGCCGCGATCCAGAAGGGCGTGGAGATCGCGAAGAAGAACTTCTTCCAGGTCCCCATGATCCAGAAGACGATCGTGCACCCCATCATCGGCATCCACGGCGCCGGTCGCGTCGTCCTCAAGCCCGCCGCCCCCGGTACCGGTGTCATCGCCGGTGGTCCGGTCCGCGCGGTGCTCGAGGCTGCCGGGATCACCGACGTGCTGGCCAAGTCGCTTGGTACCCCCAACGCGATCAACGTCGTGCACGCCACCGTGAACGGCCTGCAGAACCTCAAGCGTCCCCAGGACGTCGCGCAGCAGCGCGGCCTGGAGATGGAGGACTTCATGCCGCCCAAGATGTACGCCAACATGACCGGGAAGGGCTAGGGCCATGGCGCTGCAGATCACCCAGAGGCGCAGCACCAACGGCGCGCAGGCGAACCAGATTCGCACCCTGCACTCCCTTGGCCTCAAGCGCATCCGTCAGACCGTCGTCGTTCCCGACCGTCCCGAGATCCGGGGGATGGCCCACAAGGTCACCCACCTGATCACCGTGGAAGAGGTCTCCGACGACCTGCTGCCGAACGGCGGCAAGTCCAAGTACCGCGATCGCGGCCAGGGCCCCATCACCTCCCAGAAGGTGACCCTGTCCGATGCCGATGCGGTCGACCCCGACGGCACCGTCGACGAGGACGCCCTCGCCGACTCCGCCGACGAGGAGGAGTGACATCGTGAAGATCCATGACCTCAAGCCCCCTGCCGGCTCGACCAAGCGCAAGACCCGCAAGGGTCGCGGTGAAGCTGCCGGCAAGGGCAAGACCGCCGGCCGCGGTACCAAGGGCACCGGCGCGCGCAAGAACGTCCCCCTCGGCTTCGAGGGTGGCCAGATGCCCCTGCAGCGTCGCCTGCCGAAGCTGCCGGGCTTCAACCCGCGCAACCGGGTCGCCTACCAGGGCATCAACGTGTCCCTGCTGGACGCCCACTTCGCCGATGGTGACGTCGTCACCCCGGTCGAGCTGGCCGACAAGGGCCTGATCCGCAAGCCCAGCGAGCGGGTCAAGATTCTCGGCGACGGCGATCTGTCCACGAAGCTGACCGTCAAGGCCCAGGGCTTCTCCAAGTCCGCGGAGGCCAAGATCACCGAGGCGGGTGGCTCGATCGAGCGCCTGGCTCGCGTGCTCTCCGGCAAGGCCGACGAGCCTGCCGACGAGGCCAGCACCACCGAGTAACCTCACGACCGCTCCTCCGCACTCGCGGGGGAGCGTTTCGTGTCAGCATGGGGGGCCGCGCCTCGCCCACATCGGTCATCGATGTCCGGGGACCGCCCTGCCAGCCACAGGAGAACGCATGTTCCGCGCATTCGCGAACGCCTTCAAGATCCCCGATCTGCGGGGCAAGATCCTCTTCACCCTGGGGATCATCGCCGTGTACCGCCTGGGTTCGGTCATCCCGATCCCGGGTGTCGACTACGCGGTGCTCAACAACATCCTCGACCAGGCCGAAGCCAGCGGCGTCGCCCAGCTGCTGAACCTGTTCAGCGGTGGGGCACTGACCCAGCTGGCCGTCTTCGCGCTCGGGATCATGCCGTACATCACGGCGTCGATCATCATGCAGCTGCTTGCCGTGGTGATCCCCAAGCTGGAGGAGTGGCAGAAGGAAGGCGCCACCGGCACGGCCCGGATCACCCAGATCACGCGCTACGTGACCGTCGTCCTGGCCGTCCTGCAGTCCACCGGCCTGATCGTGCTGATCCAGTCCGGCCAGCTGTTCGGCAACGCCGGCATCGACACCAGCGCCCTGATCCCCGACGACTCGGTGCCCAAGCGCGCGCTGATGATCCTGACCCTCACCGCGGGTACGGCCTTCATCATGTGGCTGGGCGAGCTGATCACCCAGCGGGGTATCGGCAACGGCATGTCGATCATCATCTTCGCGGCGATCATCGCGGCGCTGCCCGGCCAGTTCTCGGCCATCTACCAGCAGTCGCTCCCGCTGTTCATCGCGTTCGTGATCGTCGGCCTGATCCTCATCGTCGGCGTGGTCTACGTCGAGCAGGGCCAGCGCCGGATCCCGGTGCAGTACGCCAAGCGGCAGGTCGGCCGTCGCCAGTACGGCGGCCAGCAGACCTACATCCCGCTGAAGGTCAACCAGTCCGGCGTGATCCCAATCATCTTCGCCTCGTCGCTGCTGTACCTGCCGACGCTGGCGGCCTCGATCGTCAACAACGACGCGGTGACGAACTTCACCGACAAGTACTTCGCGTCCGGCGCCCACCCCGTGTACATCATCACGTACCTGGCGCTGACCATCTTCTTCGCGTTCTTCTACACGGCCATCACGTTCAACCCCATCGACGTGGCCGACAACATGAAGAAGTACGGCGGCTTCATCCCGGGTATCCGCCCGGGTCGGCCGACCGCGGAGTACCTGGACCGCGTGCTGACCCGCATCACCCTGCCGGGTTCGCTGTACCTGGGTGCCCTGGCCATCCTCCCGCTGGTCGTGCTGAGCTTCGGCGACGCGCTGTTCCCGCTGGGCGGCGCCACCCTCCTCATCGTGGTGGGTGTGGGCCTGGAGACCATGAAGCAGCTCGAGTCGCAGCTCATGCAGCGCCACTACGAGGGCTTCATCCGCGGCTAGCCCGAGAGAACCCTGCCGAACGCACACGCCCCACGGGGTGTGTGCGTTCGTCGTTGTCGGGCCCCTGGCCTGTGGGCACCCGTCGTCGGGGCCGCTGTGGCCGCCGGATACGTCCGGGGCACCGCCGTCGCGGCCGGCGTGTGCGATACCGGCCTCGACAGGCAGGCCAAGTCGCACGGGGTGGCCCGGCGTGTGCGATGCCGGCCCCCACGGGCTGCCCATCGCACCCAACGGCGGAGGGTGTGCGCGTTGCCGGCCCGATGGTGCGGTGCAACGCGCACGGTCGCGAGCGGCCTCGGTCGTTTCGCCCCTCCGGGGCCACGCCGTTTCGCCCGCTGGGCGTACCGGCCGGTAGGCTCGTCGGAACTATCGCGACGCCACACGAGGAGACGGACGCTTGAGACTGGTACTGCTGGGACCGCCTGGGGCGGGCAAGGGGACCCAATCGGCGATGATCTCGGAGACCTTCGCGATCCCGCACATCTCCACGGGCGACATCTTCCGTGCCAACGTCAAGGGCGAGACGCCGCTGGGCAAGGAGGCCAAGGGGTACATGGACAAGGGCGAGCTCGTGCCCGACTCCGTGACCAACCGCATGGTCGCCGACCGCCTGCGCCAGCCCGACGCCGAGAACGGGTTCCTGCTCGACGGCTATCCCCGCAACGTCGCCCAGGCCCACACGCTCAACGGGATGCTGGCCATGCTCGACGAGACGCTCGACACCGTGCTGCACTTCTCCGTGCCCGACGACGAGCTCGAGGCGCGCATCGCCAAGCGGCAGTCGGAGGAGGGACGCGCCGACGACGACGCGGCCGTCTTCCAGCGCCGCATGCGTGAGTACCGCGCCCAGACCGAGGACCTGATCCCGTTCTACCGCGAGGTCGGCATGCTCGTCGACGTCGACGCGGTCGGCTCCATCGACGAGGTCCAGGAGCGCGTTCTGACGGCCTGCCGCCAGGCCTCGACCGCCTGACCCCCGGGCAGGGGGAGTGGTAACGGCCGCACGCCCGAGGACCGGCCGTACGCCCGAGACCCGGGGGAGAACGACGTGACGGCACCACGCCCGAAGACTGTCGGCTCGAAGAGACCAGCAGGCATCGTCACCGATCTCGACGGGACCTTCTGGTACGACGACGGGGAGGTGCACCCGGCGACGCTTGCCGCGTTCGCGGAGCTGCGCCGCCGCGACGTGCCCATGCTGTTCGCGACGGGACGGCGGGGTCGGTCGGCCAGCCATCGGCTCGCCCGCCACGGCCTGCTCGGCCCGGCGGTGCTGCTGGCGGGGGCGGTCGGCACGGACCTGCACACCGGTCAGGAGTGGCACCGGCAGGCGTTCGCGCCCGAGGCCGGGCAGCGTGTACTCGACGCCTTCCTCGCCGAGGGCCTGTCACCCGTCGTGCACGTGTCGTTGCCCGACATCGACGCCGTCATCGCCCCTGACTGTCCGACCAGCGACCGGCACCGCGCACAGTTCGACATGGCCACCGTGCCCACCGACCCCCACGAACCGGTCGCGGCGGGTGTGGCCGTCGGCTTCGGGCTGCTCAGCCTGACCGGTGAGCGGGGGCTGGCCGCCCATCGGGTTGCCACGGCGATCGCCGACGATGCAACCGTCACCTGCGGGCTGGACACGACGTTCGGTGGCATCACGGTCCTGGCGGCGCCCGTCGGCGTGAACAAGGTCACGGGGATTTCCCGCTGGGCGACCGCGCAGGGCCTGACCGCCGATGACCTGCTGGCGGTGGGCGACGGCGAGAACGACCTCGACATGCTCGCCTGGGCGGGGCACACGGTGGCGGTCGAGGGCAGCGTCGCCAACGGCATCGCGACCGACCACGTCATCGACGTCCCCGAACGCGGGGGCTGGGTGGGACTGCTGGAGCTGCTCGGCTGATCCGGACAGGGGCACGTGAACGCCGATCGGAAGGGCGTGAACGCCGATCGGTCGGTCGTGAACGGCTCGGCGCCGCCGCGTACGCTCCTCCCATGATCATCCGCAAGTCCCCAGCCGAGATCGAGATCATGGCCCGCTCGGGCAAGATCATCGCCGACATGCACGAGCTGGTCGCCGAGGCCGTGCGCCCCGGTGTCTCCACCGGTGAGCTCGACCGCATGGCCGAGGACTACGTGCGTGCCCAGAACGCGGTGCCAGCCTTCCTCGGCTACGGCGGCAGCGGCTCGCGGATCCCCTTCCCGGCCACCCTGTGCGCATCGGTCAACGACGAGATCGTGCACGGCATCCCCTCCCCGGACACCGTCCTGCAGGAGGGTGACCTGATCAAGGTCGACGCCGGTTGCGTGCTGGAGGGCTACTACTCCGACTCCGCGGCCACGTGGATCGTCGGCGGGGAGGACACCGTGTCGCCCGAGGTCGCCCGCTTGGTCCGCGCGACCCGCGAGGGGTTGTGGGCCGGTCTGCTGGAGGCCAGGCCCAAGCAGCGGATCGGGGACATCTCCGCCGCGGTCGAAGCGGTCGGGCGGCGCGAGGGCTACGGCATCGTGCACGAGTACGTCGGCCACGGGGTCGGTCGTGCCCTGCACGAGGACCCCCAGGTGCCCAACCACGGGCGGAGGGGGCGGGGCCCCAAGCTGACCAACGGCCTGGTCCTGGCGGTCGAGCCGATGTTCAACCTGGGCACCGAGGAGACCGAGACCCTCGAGGACGAGTGGACCGTCGTCACCGCCGACGGCGCGCTGTCGGCCCACTGGGAGCACACCGTGGCCATCACACCGGACGGCCCCTGGGTGCTGACCGCCCGCTCCGACGAGCCGGCCCGCCCGCTGGAGGAACCGGCCCGCATCCCGGTGACCCTCGCCGGCTGACCCCACGAGCCCACGAGGGTTGGCGCGAGCTGGAGCCGCTGCTACACTGCTCCGTCCCCACGCCTTTGCGTGGGCGTCCTGCTGTCCTCCGTCATCGCCGAACTCCGGCTGCTCCCGACGGCCAGCAGGATACACGGCCACCAGGCCGTGACCCCCAAGCCTCAGCCACGACCCCCGAGGATCGCAACCCATGGCCAGAATCGCCGGTGTCGACCTGCCTCGCGAAAAGCGGGCAGCGATCGGCCTGACCTACATCTTCGGCGTTGGCCGCACCCGCGCCCTCGAGGCGCTGGAGGCGACCAACATCGACCCCAACACCCGTATCGGTGCCTTGTCCGAGGACGAGGTGCTCGCCCTGCGTGCCTTCATCGAGAACGAGTTCAAGATCGAAGGTGACCTGCGCCGAGAGGTGGCGCAGAACATCAAGCGCAAGGTCGAGATCGGCTGCTACCAGGGCATCCGCCACCGTCGTGGCCTGCCCGTCCGCGGCCAGCGCACGCACACCAACGCCCGGACCCGCAAGGGCCCGAAGCGCACGGTTGCGGGCAAGAAGAAGAAGTAGCAACACACAGACAGCGGCCGCTCCCACGGGGCGGCCCACATCCGTTTCTCCCCACGGGGTGAACGGAGGGCGAACCGATCAGCCGGTCGGGCCGGTTCGCCTCACCCTCCGGCGCAGACGGGACGACGTCCCCCACGCGGCGAGATGACCGGGTACGGGCACCGCAGCCGCGACTGCCCTTCGGCACACACAGGAGCACACCCTCATGGCGCAGGGAAAGAAGGCCCGCTCGCGCGGGAAGAAGAAGGAACGTCGGACGATCCCGCACGGCATCGCGCACATCACGTCGTCGTTCAACAACACCATCATCTCCATCTCCGACCTCGACGGGAACGTCATCTCGTGGGCTTCGGCGGGCAACGTGGGCTTCAAGGGCTCGCGCAAGTCCACGCCGTACGCCGCGCAGCAGGCCGCCGAGAAGGCTGCCCGCGTGGCAGTCGACGGCTACGGCATGCGCAAGGTCGACGTCCGCGTGAAGGGGCCGGGATCCGGCCGCGAGACCGCGATTCGCTCCATCCAGGCCACGGGCCTGGAGGTCAGCGGCATCCGCGACGTCACGCCCATCCCGCACAACGGCTGCCGTCCGCCGAAGCGTCGCCGCGTCTGACGCGCACCTTCACCGGCACCACGAGATAGAGAGAAGGTCGACACATGGCCCGTTACACCGGTCCCATCGCCAAGCAGTCGCGCCGCGAGCGCACCGTCCTGCACGCCAACCTCAAGTCGGCACGCGCGCTCGAGAAGCGCCCGTACCCGCCGGGTGAGCACGGCCGCGGACGCATCAAGGAGTCCGAGTACCTCCTGCAGCTGCGCGAGAAGCAGAAGGCTCGCCGCATCTACGGCGTCCTCGAGCGCCAGTTCCGCAACTACTACGACCGCGCCAGCCGTTCGCAGGGCCTGACGGGTGAGAACCTGCTCGTCGCCCTCGAGATGCGCCTGGACAACGTCGTGTTCCGTGGTGGCCTTGCTCGTACCCGCCGTGAGGCGCGTCAGCTGGTCAACCACAAGCACTTCAAGGTCAACGGTCGCACGGTCAACATCCCCTCCTACGAGGTGCGTGTCGGCGACGTCATCACCCTTCGCGAGCGTTCGCGCAACATCGTGCCGGTCATCGGTGCGCTGGAGCTGCTGGGCACCCGCAACCAGCCGGGGTGGGTCTCGCTCGACCAGGACAAGCGCCAGATCTCGGTGCTGTCGCAGCCGGAGCGCAAGCAGATCGATGTTCCCGTCCAGGAACAGCTGATCGTCGAGCTGTACTCCAAGTAAAACCACGTCACGCGGCCCGTCGCGGCTCGCGTGCCTTCCTGCCACTGCACCGCTCTACGCCCGGGAGGCGACCACTATCGTGCTGATCGTTCAGCGCCCCACGATCGTCGAAGACGTCCAGATCGACGGTCTCCGTTCCCTGTTCACCATCGAGCCGCTGGAGCCCGGCTTCGGGTACACGCTGGGCAACAGCCTGCGTCGGACCCTGCTGTCCTCCATCCCCGGTGCTGCCGTCACGTCGGTTCGCATCGAGGGCGTGCTCCACGAGTTCTCCTCCATCGAGGGGGTCAAGGAGGATGTCACCGACATCGTCCTGAACCTCAAGGACCTGGTGCTTCGGTGCCACTCCGACGAGCCGGTCGAGATCTTCCTCGGTGGTGAGGGCCCCGGTGAGATCACCGCGGACTTCATCACCGCCCCCAGCGAGGTCGAGATCCTCAACCGCGACCTCCACATCGCCACGCTGAACCGCAAGGGTCGCGTCGAGATGTACCTGACGGTCGAGCGCGGTCGTGGCTACGTCACCGCCGAGCGCAACAAGAAGCCGGACATGCCCATCGGCGTGATCCCGGTTGACTCCATCTACTCCCCGGTCACCCGCGTGACCTACCGGGTCGAAGCGACCCGTGTCGAGCAGATGACCAACTACGACCGCCTGATCCTCGACGTGGAGACCAACGGGTCCGTCACCCCCGCCGAGGCGCTGTCCTCGGCCGGTGAGACCCTGCGCGACCTGTTCGAGCTGTTCAGCGACTTCGAGGAAGGCGGCCCCGGCGGCCTGGCCATCGGTGCCGGCGCGGTCGAGCCCACCGGCCCGATGTCGCCGAACCTCGCCCTCCCCATCGAGGACATGGACCTCTCGGTCCGCTCCTACAACTGCCTGAAGCGCGAGGGCGTGGCCACCGTTGGTGAGCTCGTCCAGAAGACCGAGCAGGACCTGCTCGACATCCGCAACTTCGGTCAGAAGTCCATCGAAGAGGTCAAGTCCAAGCTCTCGGACATGGGCCTCAGCCTCGCCGACTACGGTTCGTACGGCGGATAGGAACGATCAACCATGCCTACTCCGAAGAAGGGCACCCGCCTCGGCGGAGGTGCCAAGCATCACAACATGATGATGTCGAACCTGGCGACGGAGCTCTTCCGTCACGGTCGCATCACCACCACCAAGACGAAGGCGAAGACGGTCCAGCCGCTCGCCGAGAAGATGATCACCTTCGCCAAGCGCGGTGACCTTCACGCTCGTCGTCAGGTGCTCACGGTCATCCGTGACAAGGACGTCGTCCACAAGCTGTTCGCCGACATCGGTCCGGCAGCTGCGGAGCGTTCGGGTGGCTACACCCGCGTCATCAAGATCGGTCCCCGCAAGGGTGACGGCGCCGAGATGGCGATGATCGAGCTGGTCGACATCCTGGAGTCCGACGACGGCGAGTCCTCGCTGACCGAGGCCCCTGCCCGTCGCTGGTCGCTGCGTCGTCGTCGCAACAACCTCTCCAAGACCGCACGTGAGCGCGAACAGGCGATCATGGCGGCCGAGGACTCCGGCGACTTCGGTGACGACTACGCGGCCCCCGCGGCCGAGCAGGACGACACCGCCGACGAGTCCGTCGACGCCGGTCGCATCACCGAGCGGGCCCTGGCCCGTGAGGAGGGCGCCCGCGCCGAGGACGAGACCGAGGTCAGCCCCGAGGAGGTCGACGCCCGTCTGGCGGAGTCCGACGCGGACGACGCCGAGGTCACCGAGGACGACACCGCCTCCGACGCTGCCGACAAGGCGGCCGACGAGGAGGAGTAGTC
Source organism: Euzebya pacifica (assembly GCF_003344865.1). Lineage (GTDB taxonomy): Bacteria > Actinomycetota > Nitriliruptoria > Euzebyales > Euzebyaceae > Euzebya > Euzebya pacifica. The sequence goes on along the minus strand of NZ_CP031165.1, from coordinate 5,084,342 downwards.
CTCCGTCGTGACGTCCAACGACGTCGGGTCGACCGTCCGGCTGCGGATCGACTTCGCCTACGACGGCGCCCCCTATGCGGGGTTCGCCAGACAGCCGGATCAGATCACGGTGCAGGGCGTCCTCGAGGACGCCCTGCATCGGCTTTTCCAGGGCGCGCCGGCGGAGACGACCTGTGCCGGCCGGACCGATCGTGGGGTCCACGCCGAGGCGCAGACCGTGCACGTGGATGCGCCCGCGGGGTGGCGACGGCTGGCCGACCTGCCACGGGTCAGGCGCGACCTCGACGGCATGCTCGGACCGACCATCGCGGTCAAGCGCGTGGTCCGCGTGCCCGCGACCTTCGACGCACGGCACTCCGCGACCCAGCGGCGGTATCGCTTCCGGCTGTGGGAACACCCGGTCATGCCACCGCTGCTGTCCCACGACACGTGGCACGTCGGTGAGCGCCTGGACATCGAGGCGATGGAGCGGGCCGGGCAGGCCTTGGTCGGGACCCACGACTTCGATTCGTTCTGTCGCAAGCGGGTCCTTCGGCTGAAGGACGGACGCACCGTCGAGGCGCCCCTGACGCGACGGGTGGATCACGTGACCGTTCGCCGGTCCAGGCCCTCGGGGCTCGTCCTGCTGCGGATCGCCGCCAACGCGTTCTGCCACCAGCAGGTCCGTGCCATCACCGGTTCGTTGGTCGAGGTCGGCAAGGGACGCAGGCCGGAGGAGTGGTTCGCCGAGCTGCTCGCCGCCAGGGACCGCACCGATGCCGGGCCGGTCGCCCCTCCCCACGGGCTGTCGCTGGTCGGGGTGCGCTACGGACCGCCACGACCGGCGTGACGCTGGGTTGAGCGGACGCCCCGGCGGGTAGGACCGCCACATGCGCAACCCTCGCTCCGACGACCCGTCGACTCCCGAACCACACGACCCTGCCCTCGGTGAGGACCGGCCCGCTCCCGAGGACAACACCGCCCGGGACAAGGCCGACCGTCCCGGTGGACCCGGGCAGACCGGGATGAACCCAGCCGAGCCCGGTCGGTCCAGCGCCGCTCCCGACGACGACTCGCCGGCCGAGGACGACGTCATTGCCGAGCGCCGCAAGCACCTCCAGGAGGCACAGGGCAGCACCGAGTCCCGGGACCGCTAGACCGTCGCACACGTGGGACGGCCTGCACCCCCGTCGCACGCACAGACGCCCCCGACCACTGACTGGTCGGGGGCGTCGCACGTTGCGGGGTTCGTCGGACTACGGAGCGATCAGCGCCGGGTTGGGAGCTGCCGCACCTGCCTTGGCGAACGCCTCGATGGCCGCGTCGCAGAAGGCGTCGAGGTCATCTGGCTTGCGGCTGGTCACGAGGTTGCCGTCGACGACGACCTCCTCGTCGACCCAGGTCGCGCCGGCGTTGCGGATGTCGGTCTTCAGGCTCGGCCAGGACGTGAGGGTGCGGCCCTTGAGGACATCGGCCTCGACCAGCGTCCACGCGGCGTGACAGATCGCCGCCACGGGCTTGCCCTCGTCGGCGAAGGCCTTGATGAAGGCGACGGCCTCGTCGTTGGTTCGCAGCGCGTCGGGGTTGGCGACACCACCGGGCAGCAGCAACCCGTCGTAACGGGCAGCGTCGGCCGCACCAACGGTGGCATCGACGGCGAAGTCGTCAGCCGCCGTCAGGTGGTTGTAGCCGGTGATGCTGCCGGCCTCGAGGCTGATGAGCTCGGTGTCGGCGCCGGCGGCGACGAGCGCCTCCCGCGGCTGGGTCAGCTCGACCTGCTCCACCCCGTCGGTGGCGACGATGGCGATGGTGAGTCCGGTCAGGTCATGGGTCCTGTTGTCGGGGGTCTGCACGGTTGGCCTCCTGGAAGGTTGCGTACCGAAGGCCTACCCCGCACCGGCTCCCCGTCGAACATCCCAACGGCCGGTATCGTTGCGTTCCGTCTGCGTCCCCGGCCCGCGCGACAGCAGGGGTGGACGGACGGCCGGGTCGCCCACCGTTCCGCGCCCCAGATGGCGGTTGCAGGATCGCGTGGCGTCGCTGTACTCTGTTCCATCCGCGCCGATGGCGCCGCTGTGGGGTGTCTCCCCGCAGACCCAGCGACGGGCGCACCTTCCGGTACTTCCCCGAGCACCACTTCGCTCGTCGCCCGAGGAGACTCGCCGACGCCCTTCACCGGTCGTCGACGGCCACGAGCAGCCCAGACCCCCCCGATCATCATCGGACGATCAACATGCGTACGTTCTCCCCAACTCCCGCCGACATCGACCCCCAGTGGCACATCGTCGACGCCGAAGGCCTGATCCTCGGTCGCCTCGCGACCCGGATCGCCCACGTCCTGCGCGGCAAGCACAAGCCCACCTTTGCCCCGCACATGGACATGGGTGACTTCGTCATCGTCATCAACGCTGACAAGATCGAGCTGTCCGGCAACAAGGGCCGCGACAAGTGGGCCTGGCGTCACTCGGGTTTCCCGGGCGGCATCAAGGGCATGCCCATCGGTGAGATGCGCGAGCGTCACCCCGAGCGCCTGATCGAGAACGCCGTCAAGGGCATGCTTCCGAAGAACACCATCGGCCGCAAGCAGCTGCGCAAGCTGAAGGTGTACGCCGGTGCCGAGCACCCCCACACCGCCCAGAACCCCCAGCCGCTGGCCGCTGGCTAGCCCCAAGGATCTCTTCATGAGCAGCCTCGAATCCCTCGAGAACTTCCAGCCGGTCGCTGACGATGCGTCCGTTGCCGCCGCGCCCACCGGCCGTACCCGTGAGATCTTCACCGGTCGCCGCAAGCGCTCCGTCGCCCGGGTCCGACTGACCCGTGGCACCGGCCAGTTCACCATCAACGGCCGCACGATCGAGGACTACTTCCCGACCGACGTGCTGCGGATGACGATCAACGAGCCGTTCGCCGCCACCGAGAGCCTCGGTGAGTGGGACGTCATCGCCCGCATCCACGGTGGTGGCATCTCCGGTCAGGCCGGCGCCCTTCGCCACGGCATCGCGCGTGCCCTCGAGGCCGCTGAGCCGTCCTGGCGTCCGCCGCTGAAGAAGGCTGGCCTGCTGCGTCGTGACGACCGTCAGGTCGAGCGCAAGAAGTACGGTCTCAAGAAGGCCCGCAAGGCGCCGCAGTACTCCAAGCGTTAGACGCCCAAGGGCGTCAGAAGAGCGTCGTGCCGCTGGCGCGGCGCTCTTCGCCGTTCCGCCCGAACGTGCACCGTCACTCCGTTCCGGGTTCGGGCGGGCTAGCCTCGCTGGCGCTCGGCCAGCGGCCGGGGAGGAGATCAACCCATGGGACAGTACTTCGGCACCGACGGCGTTCGTGGCGTCGCCAACGACGACATCACCCCCGAGCTTGCGCTCGGCATCGGCCGTGCGCTCGTGCGCACCCTCCGGGAGGAGGGCGCACCCCGGCCACGCATCATCGTCGGTCGCGACCCCCGTGCGAGCGGCGAGATGCTCGAGTCCGCCGTGGCTGCCGGTGTGTGCTCCGCGGGCGGCGACGCCGTCGTCCTCGACGTGCTGCCGACCCCCGGGGTCGCCTACCTGGTGTCGACGCTGGGGGCCAACGCCGGCGTGATGATCTCCGCCAGCCACAACCCCGTCGCCGACAACGGCATCAAGCTGATCGGCCCGACGGGGCACAAGCTGACCGACGAGGAGGAGGACCGGATCGAGGAGCTGCTCCAGCGGTTCGACTCCGACCGTCCGACCGGCACGAGGATCGGACGCAAGCGCCACGTGCCGGGCGCGGTCGAGGCCTACGTCGCCCACCTGGTGGCTGCAGCCGACGGCATCGACCTGCGTGACCTCCACATCGTGCTGGACTGCGCCAACGGAGCTGCCAGCAGCGTCGGCCCGACGGTGCTGCGCCGACTCGGCGCGCAGGTCACCGCCATCGCGGCGATCCCCGACGGCACCAACATCAACGACGGAGTCGGGTCCAACCACCCCGAGCACCTGGCCAAGGCCGTGGTGGCCCACGGGGCCGACCTCGGGATCGCCCACGACGGCGACGCCGACCGGATCGTGGCCTGCACCGCCGAGGGTGACATCGTCGACGGTGACCAGCTGCTGGCGATCCTCGCGGCCCACGAACAGTCCCTCACCGGCCTCGACGGTGTCGTCACGACCGTCATGACCAACCTCGGCTTCATGCACTGCATGGAGCGGCTCGGGATCGATGTCATCCAGACCAAGGTCGGTGACCGCTACGTGCTGGAGGGCATGCAGGCGTCCGGCTATCGCCTCGGCGGTGAGCAGTCGGGCCACCTGATCGCCAGCGATCACGCCACCACCGGTGACGGGGTACTGTCGGCCGTCCTCCTGCTGCGGGCGATGGCCGCCCAGAAGGCCACGCTGGCCGAGCTCGCCTCGATCATGACGCGCCTGCCGCAGACGCTGGTCAACGTGCGGGGCGTCGACAAGGCGGCCCTCGACGAGGCGACCGCGGTGTGGGACGCGGTGGCAGCGGTCGAACGGACCCTCGGGGGATCGGGCCGGGTCCTGCTGCGGCCCTCCGGGACCGAGCCCATCGTCCGCGTGATGGTCGAGGCATCGACCATGGCCGAGGCCAGGCGCCACGCCGAGGACCTCGCCGACGTCGTCCGCGACAGGCTCCCAGCGGTCTAGGCACGCCCGAACCGGGCCAGGGGCCCAACGAAATCTGTGCCTTCGATGCAGGAATTCGTTGCGTGATAGGCGAAAATGGTACGGGCGTGGTGTGATCACCCGCGAACCGCCGCCAGGACAGCCACCCGAGGAGTCTTCACCATGCATCGCCTGCACGACAGCGCCGAGGTGTTGCAGGACCGCCCGACCCCACCGTCGACCATCGACGGCACCGCGGTGGGCATCGATGTCGGGGGGACCAAGATCGCCGCTGGGCTGATCGCCGACGGCACCATCGTTGCTCGCCACCGGGTGGTCACGCCGGCGGACCCCGACGCGCTGCTGGACGCCATCGTGGCGGCGGCGCTGCAGGTCATGCCGACCGAACGGCTGACCGCAGTCGGGGTGGGCTATCCCGGCATGGTCACCGCCGACGGGGTCATCGCCGCAGGTCCCAACGTGGCGCTGAAGTCCTTCCCGCTGGCCAGCGCGCTCTCCCAACGCATCGGGGTTCCCGTGGTGGTCGAGAACGACGCTGCGGCCGCCACGTGGGCGGAGTTCCGGCTCGGCGCCGGTCAGCCGGTCGAGCGCAACCTGGCCATGATCACCCTCGGCACCGGCGTGGGAGGTGGCCTCGTCCTGGACGGGCGGCTGTTCCGTGGCAGCCACGGCTTCGCCGCCGAGCTCGGTCACATGATCATCCGTGCCGACCAGCGCATCGGGCCCAGCGGCATCCCGGGCGAGGTCGAGGCCTACTGCTCCGGTACGGCGCTGCGCAGCCTCGCCGTGGAAGCCGTCGCCGACGGTCGGGCCCCGGAGGGCTCGCCGCTGCGTGACATCCGGACCATCACCGGTGGCGTCATCACCCAGGCGGCTCGCGCAGGTGACGAGCTGGCGGTCGCCCTGCTCGACCAGCTCGGCCACGACCTTGGGGTGGCCATGGCCAGCGTCGTCAACCTCCTCGACGTGGAGATGATCGTCGTGGGGGGAGGCCTCGGCGAGGCCGACGACCTGCTGCTCGACACGGCCCGCGCCACGATGTGGACCCACGTCCTCGGGGCCCAGCGTCGTCCCGAGGTGCCGGTCGTCCCCGCACGCCTCGGCAACGACGCCGGTGTGATCGGCGCGGCCCTGCTGGCGGCAAGCCGAGGATGACCCCGCCTCGCAGGTCCGAGCGGGACCCGGTGCTAGCCTCCGCGTTCATGGTGGGCCCGGCACGAGAAGCGACGAAGGGCGCGACGCGGGACTCGTTGAGGCGTCACAACCTTGCGACCGTGTTGCGTCGAGTTCACCGTGGGGGGCCACAGTCCCGCTCGGCCCTGACCGCTGCCACCGGCCTGAACCGCTCCACCATCGGGGCGCTCGTCGCCGAGCTGGTCGAGTGCGGCCTGGTGGAGGAGGGCGAACCCGAGGCCACCGGCAGCGCAGGACGGCCGTCGCCGCTGGTCCGCGCCTCGACCGACCATGTCGTGGCCGCCGCCGTGGACATCGGCACCAAGTGGTTGACCGTCGCGATCGGTGGCATCGGCGGCACGCTCGTCACACGGGTCCACCGCGAGACCAACAACGATGGGCGTCCCTACGAGGAGACGATCGCCGAGCTCTGCGATCTGCTCGACGAGGTCGTGGGCGACCTGCTGCCGACCCAGCACCTCTTCGCCGTCGGTATCGCCGCCCCCGGTGTGGTCCGGGCCCACGACGGGTTCGTGCACTTCGCGCCGAACCTGGGTTGGCGCGAGGTCAACCTCGGTGCTGACCTCGCGGCGCACCTCGGGGACGACATCGTGGTGTTCGTCGCCAACGAGGCCCACCTCGGGGCCCGGGCCGAGCACCTGCGCGGGGCGGGCGCGGGCGTGGAGGACCTGATCTACCTGTCCAGCGAGATCGGCGTCGGCGGCGGGACGATCATCGCCGGCCGGCTCCAGCTCGGTGCCGACGGCTACAGCGGCGAGATCGGCCACATCCCGGTCAACACCGGACCCGACGCGACGAGCTGTCGATGCGGCAGCGTTGGCTGCCTGGAGGCCGAGACCGGTGCCCTCGCCCTGCTTGCGTTGACCGGCCACCAGCACACCGACCACCTGTCCGACGCCGTCCGCGGCATCATCGCCACCGCAGCGGCGGGGGACGAGGACGTCCAGCGGTCGCTCCACGAGATCGGTGTCCGGCTCGGACGGGGCCTTGCCGGCATGGTCAACCTGCTCAATCCCCGACGCATCGTGCTCGGCGGGTACTTCGCCGACGCCTTCGAGTTCCTCGCAGCCGGCATCGACGCCGAGCTGGCCCAGCACACCCTGTCGCCCAGCAGGTCCGGCGTGACGATCGTGCCGGCCGCGCTGCAGGAGGACTCGGCGCTCCTCGGGGCGCTGGAGATCGCGCTCGAGCCGTTGTTGCTCGATCCCGCACGGAGTCCCGCCGCCGCAGCCTGAGCAGGCGCGACGACGGGCCCCGACGACCGATCAGCCCCGGGCCGTCACTCCGCGATCCGCAGTCCGTGGGCCATCCATGCCTGCCCCGTGACCGCGGTGACCCAGGCCTCCTTGGTGTCGGCCTGCCCGTTGGTGTTGTCGTTCTCCAGCATGTAGCCCCGGTGGCGCCCATCGGCCGGACGGCCTGCGGCGATGTCCGCGGTCCTGATGCGGTTGAAGAAGGTCTCGTAGTCGATGTCGCCCTGCCCGAGGTGCGTCATGGAGTAGCCCGCTCCGCCGAACACCAGCCCGAAGGGGTTCGACACGTCCGGCGGCTGGCTGCCCGGCTCGTGGCCGTCCTTGACGTGGTACAGCGCGAAGCGGTCGGCGTGGTCGATGACCAGCTGGGCCGGGTCCAGGGACGGGTTGGCCACCGTGGCGTTGAAGGCCCAGTAGACGTCGAGCTCGAAGGACACGGCGGCCGGATCGGTTTCCTCGATGTAGCGCTCGTAGGGGGTCTTGCCGTTGGCGTCCGTGGTCTGCAGCTCGCCGGAGTGGTTGTGCAGGTAGAACGTCAGCCCCGCATCGGCTGCCCTGGCACCCCACCGGTTCCAGCTGTCGATGGTCGCCTGGTCGAACGTGGTCGGCAGGGACGCCTGGCCGATCGCGGGAACCCCGAGGTCCAGCGCCTGCTGGATGTGGTCGTCGATCGTGGAGTCGTTGATGGCACCCTGCATGTGGGCGCCGGCGGGGGTCAGCCCGTACTCCTCCAGGAGCTCTGCCAGTCCGGCACGGGACAGGCCGGTCGGGTCCTCGCCCTCGTACCCGGCGAACTCGACCTGAGTGTACCCGATCGCTGCCAGACGACGGAAGACCCTGTCGTACCCGAGCTCCCGGACGGTCGCGCGGAGGGTGTAGAGCTGGATGCCGATCCGCTCGCGCGGCACGATCGCCCCGTCGTCGATCGGCATCTCGTAGTGGCCCGGTCGCGGTTCGGCCCGGACGGGCGTGGCGCCCGGCACCACCTGCATCGCGGCCGCACCGATCACCCCCGCGCCAAGGCCCATCAGGCGTCGTCGGCTCACGGCTGCGCTGCGGTCGAACATGTTCGCCACTCCTCGTTCGTTACGGCTCGAGGGCGTGAGGAAGGGCTCACGCCGTGCCGGACCCTTCGACGTGGTCGAGGGCAACTCCTGCGCGATTTGTCCCACCATCCAACATTTCTCGTGCAGCGGCAGGAATCGAGGGAGGCAGCGGCGAACTACAACAAGTGACGCGCCCGTTGCCGACGGGGCGACATCCAACGAGGAGCCGAACCGCCAATGTTCTCCCTGCGCAAGCCTTCCCTGCGACGGGTCGCCGTCGCCGTGGCGCTGCTGTCGCTCGCCGCCCTCCAGCTGGACTTCGGCCGCGCGGCCGAGGCACAGCTGCCCGCCACCGGACTGCTCGACCTGTCGGTGGAAACCATCAGCACCGACGTCAGCGACCCGACCATCGTCGAGGTCGCCGACGACGGCACCATCGTGTTCGTCGAACGCAAGGGCGCGGTCAACCTGATCGGTCCCGACGGTGCGCAGGTCGAGGCCGGGGTCATCCCGGTGTCGGCCAACCAGTGCGCCGACTGCCCCACCGAGGACTTCGCGCTGGAGGAGGGCGGGCTGCACGGCCTGCTGCTGTACCCCGACTTCTCCGCCGCCGGCGGCAAGCTGCTGGCCTACTACTCCGTGCCCGGTTCCCTCGGAACCGCCCCTGTCACCCCGCTGCACCCCGACGCCGGCGGCGACCCCACCGAGGAAGGCATCTTCCGCCTCTCCCGCTTCACGGTGACCGGCACCACCCTCGACCTGTCCAGCGAGGAGGTCCTGCTGGAGAACGCCACGGAGTGGTACGAGTGCTGCCACTACGGCGGCGACATCGAGTGGTTGGCCGACGGCACCGTCGTGCTGTCCACCGGTGACGACACCAACCCCCACGAGTCCAACGGCTTCTCCCCGCATGACGCCAACGAGGGCCGTGACGGCTTCAACGCCATGCGGACCTCCCAGAACCCCGCCGACCGTCGCGGCAAGATCCTGCGGATCGACGTCGACGACATCGACGAGGACGGTTCGCTGGTTCCCGCCGACAACCCCCACGTCGACGACGCCGCCTACGACCCCTACGTCTACGCGATGGGCTTCCGGTCCAACTACCGCATCGACGTCGACCCCGAGAGCCAGGCGATCATCGTCGGCAACGTCGGCCCCGACGCCCAGCGTCCCGACGCGGCCCGCGGCCCCGAGGGCCACGACGAGGTCGAGGTCGTCCCTGCTGGCGGGGGCACCAACCACGGCTGGCCCATGTGCATCGGCGAGGCCGAGCCCTACGTGCAGTACGACGCCTTCGGCGCGGAGAACCCCGGCGAACCCTTCGACTGCAGCGGCACCGTGCCCGCCCAGATCCACTACACCTACCACCCCGACCTGTCGTTCCCGATCATGGCCCACGGCGTCACCCGGACCGCGATCGCCGGCCCCGTGTACCGCTACGACGGCGACGGCGAACACGCCTTCCCCGAGGCCTACCAGGGCCAGTTCCTGATGCTGGAGTTCTCCCGCAACAGCATGGTCACCGTGCCCTTCGACGCCGAGACCGCGACGCTGGACACCAGCGCCATGCTGCCCGGTGCCCTCGGCTCGTTGACCGGCCCCATCGACGCGACCATCGGCCCCGACGGTGCGGTCTACGTCGCCAACTACGGCGCCGGCTTCTACAACGCCGCGGGCGGGTCGATCGCCCGTATCGTCCCCGGCGGCCCCCTGGACGGCGTCCTGCCGACCGACGCAGGCGCCGACACCGACGCCACCGCCCCCATCGCGCTCGCGGCCGCGGCGCTGCTGGTGCTGCTGTTCCCCACCCGGTCTCGCGAGCTGATCTGACCCCCATGACGTCCTCGACCCCCGGAGCGTGCAGGCCGGGGGTCGGTCGTGTCCGCAGGCTCGCGTCGGTCCTCGTGCTGCTGATGGCCGTCGCGGGGTGCGCCGACGGTCCGGCGGCCGACCCCGTCGTGCGGGCCGTGGGCATCGACGGCGGCACCGAGGTCCTGCTGGCGATCCGGGGCGTGAACGTGCAGGCACGGCCCGGCGACACCGTCGCGATCACCAACGCCAACCACGGCGTGGAGGGACGGGAGGCCGCCGAGGCCGGTACCGCGGGCACCGTGACCCACGCCCTGGTCGCCGCGGCTGCGGACGGCCTCGACCTGCCACCGGTGTTCGTGACCGGCGGCGGGGGGGCGATCCCCAACCCGGCCGTCTGGGGTGCCTGCCGCGGCGGCGAGCCCGACGACACCGATGGCCAGTGCCCGGTCCTGCCCGTCGATGGGCCGACGGCGTGGGACGGGACGGACTACTGGTCGACCGGCGCGATGCTGCCCGGCGAGACCCGAGAGGTGCCCCTGGCCGAGGACATCCCCACGGGCACCCACCGGCTGGTGTGCGCGCTGCACCCCGAGCTGGGCGTCGACATCGTCGTCACCGACGACCCGACGGTGGACCCGGCGGCCGGCACGGCGCCTGCGCCCGACCCCGCTGACACGGTCACACCCACGGACGTAGAGGACGGACAGGTGATCGTCGCACCGGCCACCGACACCACGCGGCTGCACGCGTTCTGGCCGGCAACGGTGGAGGTCCGGACCGGTGACACCGTCACGTGGTCCGCCACGGGCCGAGCCCCCCACGACGTCAACCTCGGCCATGACCACCCCCCCGAGCTCGTGCACTCGACCGCGGCAGACGCCCTGCCCGACCACCCCGATGGTCCATGGGACGGGTCCACCCCTATCCGCTCGGGCTACCTTCAGGCGTCCGGTGACGGGCCTGCGGGGGGCACCTTCAGCGTCACCTTCGCCGAACCCGGTACCTACGACTACGTGTGCCGGTTCCACCCCGCGATGACCGGCACGGTCGTCGTCTCCTGAGCCCGTTCGCCACACCCCCTCCCCGGAGCCACCAATGCGTCGCCTGCCCACCCTGTTGCCCGTCGTCCTGCTCGTCCTCAGCGCCCTCGCCCCCGCAGCCACCGCGCAGCAGGAGGAGGACGTGCCCGACGTGCTCGTCTGGACCGGCACCTACGGGTTCCGCCACCCCAGCATCACCGCGGCCCAGACGACGCTCCTCGAGCTGTCGCAGCAGGGGCACTTCAACGCCACCATCACCGAGGTGCCGGCCCTGCTGACGGCCGACGTGCTGGCCAACTACGACGTGCTGATGTGGGTGTCCACCACCGGCAAGCCGCCGATGAGCGAGGCGCAGCGCGAGGAGATCATCCGCTTCGCCGGCTGCGGTGGGGGAACCGTCGGCTTCCACGCGGCGCTGGACGCCAACTACGGCTGGGCCGAACACGCCGAGCTGTTCGGGGCGCAGTTCGACAGCCACCCGCAGAACGCCGGATCCGGCGCGCCCGAGATGATCGTGGAGGACGCCGACGACCCGATCACCGATGGCTGGGACGGCCAGGACCGCTTCACCTTCCCCGACGAGTACTACCGCTGGCGCGGCGCCAAGGGCATCGACGGCGTGTCCCTGCCGCGTGAGTTCGCCGACACCAACGTGCTGCTGAGCCTCGACGAGGAAACCGTCGACGAGGGCATCCAGGACGGTCCCACGCCGTACGAGCACCACCAGCCCGTCGCGTGGACCAAGACCTTCCGCGACCGCGGCCGCGTCTACTACAACAACATGGGGCACTCCGAGTCGACCTGGGGCGACCCGGCCTTCCAGACCGCGCTCGTCAACGGCGTCGACTGGGTCTCGGAGGTCCCGTTGGACACCGAGTGCCTGTTCGGCGACGAACCCCTGCCGCCGGCCCCCGCGCCACCGGCCGCCGATCCCGACACGATCGGTGAGTCCTGTGTGGTGCCCGAGCTGCAGGAGCGCAACAACGGCACGTGGGAGGTCAGCGGCGCAGCACGGGCCCTGACCGTCGACGGGGACACCCAGCAGGTCGCCCCGGGCATCGTCGGTGGACTCGGCTGGGGTGCCCAGACCTGGATCCTCGACCTGTCGTCGGTTCGGGCGGCCGCAGCCGAGGTCACCTTGACCCTGGAGATCCCCAACCCGCTGGACGACTACGACCTGGGCGTCACCACCGCGTGGGGTTGGTACGGATCCGACGCCAACGCCGGGGCCACCCAGGAGCAGGTCGTGCTGTCCGATGTCCCGCACTGCGCCTACCTGCACGTGACCGGCGACAACATGGCGGCCAGCAGCACCCAGGCGCCCACGATCGTTGCGACGGTGGTGCCCGACGAGGCAACCGGCCCGACCGACCCGACCGATCCGACAGACCCCGGCACGCCGGGTGTCACCCGGATCACGGCCGTCACCGGTCGCCCGACCGACCTGGCGCTCGGCTGGAACGACGAGGAGGACACCCCGGCCTGCGCGTGTGCGCTCCTGGCCCGCGACGACGAGTTCGCCGACGCCCTCGCCTCCGGCGCCGCCCAGTCCAGCGGTGCCCCCCTGCTGCTGACCGACCGCGTGTCGCTGAGCCCTGGAACCGCCGACAGGTTGCAGGCCCTCGGTATCACCGCCGTCACCATCCTCGGGGGCGAGGCGGCCGTCGGACCGGGCGTCGTTGCCGACCTGCAGGACCTCGGCATCGCCGTGGAGCGCGTGGCCGGTGACACCCGCGTCCTGACCGCGCTCGCGGTCGCCGACCAGCTGGTCGAGGACCCCCACGAGATCCCGCTGGTGCTGCGTGCGTACGGCGTCGAGGGCAACCCGACGGCGGCGTTCGCCGACGCGCTCGCCGCAGGCCGGGCGGCCGCAGCCGACGGCCGTCCGATCCTCCTCACCGACGGCAACGGCCTGTCGCCGGAGGTCGCCGACTGGCTCCGTTCCCGGGGGACCACCAAGGTGATCGTCGTCGGTGGCGAGGCTGCCGTCGGTGCCGCCGTCGAGCAGGACCTGACCGACATGGGTGTCATGGTCGAGCGCATCGCCGGGGACACCCGGTTCGGCACGGCCGTCGCCGTGGCCACCGACCTGCTCGACATCGAGTCGGCCGCCGACGCCGACGGCGTCCTGCTGATCGACGGCGGCGATCCAGCCGCCTGGGCCGAGGGCTTCGTCGCTGCCGGCTCCTCCCACCCCGGCCCCATCGTCCTGGCCGATGGCGACCGCCTGCCCACGGAGACCGCGACGTGGCTCGGGACCGACGGCGACGCCAGCGTGCCGCTGGTCTGCGGCGCCCTCGTGGACGGCGCGGTCTGCACCGATGTGGCCACGCGCTTGGGGCACACCGGATGATTTCGCCGATCGCTCAACAAAAGTTCGGCTGACCGGCAGGAGGGCGTGGGGCCGGCGTCGAAAGCCTGCGACGAAGCCCCACATCGTCACCCGGGAAGAGCCGAGCCCATGACAGTCCTCCCCACCGCAGGCCGCGTGCGCGGTCGCCCCGTTTCGCTGGTCCTCGCGCTGCTGCTGGCCGTTGGCCTGCTGGCGGTGCCGACGGCCACCGCCGACGCCGCCACCTGTGACCGAGCCCCCGACCTCCAGCCGGGCTTCACGCCCATGTGGGACGGTGCGGGTGACCCCCGGTCGCAGGGTTGGCGCCAGTCGGGGCCGGGTGGCTTCGACGTGGTCGACGACGGTCCCGGCGAGGGCTGCCGGCTGCTCAGCACGGGCGGCCTCGGGCTCCTCTGGTACGCCGATGCGTCCTTCGCCGACTACGAGCTGCGGATGCAGTGGCGCACCGAGGACGCGACCGACAACTCCGGCATCTTCGTCGGGTTCCCCTCCGCGGGCGGCAACACCCACAACCTCGCCATCTCCTCGGGGTACGAGGTCCAGGTGCGCGAGGGCACGATCGGTGACGGAGAGGACCAGAAGACGGGCTCGATCTACAACGAGCAACGCGAGCTGCGTCGCGCCGCCAACCCCGCGGGGCAGTGGAACGACTACGCCATCACCGTCGAGCGCAATGAGGCGCTGGACCGCCCGACGATCACCGTCGAGCTGAACGGCGAGGTCGTCAACGTCTTCCAGGGCACCGAGGACTTCCGGGCCACCGACGCCGGTCACATCGGCCTGCAGAACCACGGGGTCGACGACGACGTGAGCTTCCGCGACATCGGCATCCGCATGTTGTCGGACGCCCAGCCGCCGACGACCACCCACGCCCTGTCCAGCACGGGCGAGCAGCTGCCGTCCGGCTGGTGGACCGCCCCGGTCGAGGTCGCCCTCGACGCCAGCGACGAGTTCGGCGGGTCGGGACTGGCGCGCACCGAGTACCGGCTCGACGGCGGCGAGTGGACGACCCACGGCGCCCCGGAGGAGGTCATCTTCGACGGGACCCGCGAGACGTTCGACCGGTGGCGACAGGCCCCCAGCGGGTCCTTCCAGCTGATGCCCGACGGCACCATGCACACCGTCGGCGGACTGGGGATGCTCTGGTACCCCGTCGAGTACGGCGACATGGTCCTGCGCTTCCAGTTCCGGGACATGCGTCCCGCACCGACAGGCGGCTCCAACTCCGGCGTGTTCGTGCGCTTCCCCGATCCCGACGAGGCGGTGTCGCGAGCCCCCGAGGACCGTCATGCCTGCCAGACCGGGTCCGCGGAGACCAGCCCGGCATGGGTCGCCATCAGCTGTGGCCACGAGATCCAGGTCTACGACGGCACCGGCATCTTCGACTTCGAGCCGCAGAAGACCGGGTCGATCTACAACTTCTCCCCCCTGACCCTGGACGAGGCGAACCCCGGTACCCAGGGCGAGTGGCAGGACTACGAGATCCGCGTCGAGGGGGGCGGCGACTGGACGACCACGATCGTCCGCAACGGCCAGGTCCTGCAGACGTGGACCAACAGCCCCGGCCAGGAGGCCGCGCGGGCAGGGGACCCGTCCACCGACCTCCGCCAGTTCGCCCGCGGCCACATCGGCCTGCAGAACCACGGCTACCCCGACCACATGCAGTTCCGCAACGTCCGCGTCCAGCGGCTCGAGCCGGCCGAACCGCTGCTGATCGCCGAACCCGGTCGCCACACGCTGGAGTACCGCTCGGTCGACGGTGCCGGCAACGTCGAGGACTCCACCACCCTGCGGATCGACATCGACCCCGCCGCACCCGTGACCACCGCCACCGTCGACCAGCCCGGTGGCACCGGCCCGGCGACGATCACCCTGCAGCCGACCGATGTCGGGGCCGGCGTCGCCCGCACCGAGTACCGCATCGACGACGGTGCCTGGACCGACTACAGCGGCCCGATTGAGACGCTGCTCGGCACCTCGCAGGCGTCCTTCGACGAGTGGATCCAGGCGGGACCCGGCTCCTTCGAACGCCAGCCCGACGGGTCGATCGTCTCCCGCGGCGGCCTCGGGATGCTGTGGCACCCGCGGGCCTTCGGTGACGTGCACCTCACCTACGAGTGGCGCGACCTGCGCACCGACGGCGGCCGGTCCAACTCCGGGCTGTTCGTCCGCTTCCCCAACCCCGACGAGGCGGCCGCAGCGGGTGATCTGCACGCCTGCCAGCGCGGCGGCGAGACCCGTCCGGAATGGGTCGCCATCTACTGCGGCCAGGAGCTGCAGATGTACGACGGCGCCACCGGTGAGACCCAGAAGACCGGTTCGGTCTATAACTTCGCCCCGCTGGACCTGCAGCAGGCACGGGCGGTCCCGACCGGCACGTGGAGCACCTACGAGGTCGAGTTGACCGGCGGCGGCGACTGGACCGCGACCATCGCTCGTGACGGCGAGGTCATCAACTCCTTCACCAACAGCCCGGGGCAGCAGTCGTCGCGCAGCGGTGACCCCGGTACCGACCTGCGGCAGTTCGCCGAGGGACACATCGGCCTGCAGAACCACGGCAGCTCGGACCTGGTGCAGATCCGCAACGTCCGGGTGACCGACCTGTCGCCCGAGGCCGCTGCCTTCGTCATCGACACCCCCGGCACGCACACCGTGGAGTTCCGCTCGATCGACCACGCCGGCCGGGTCGAGGCCATCACCGTCCTGACCGTGACCGTCTGACCGTGACCGTCCGACTGCCGCACGCCCACACCGCAGGAGCCATCGTGACCACCACTCGCACCACCCGCGCCGCCCTGACCGTCCTGTCCCTCGTACTCGCCCTCGTGGCCACGCTGGCCCCCACCGGTGCGGCGGCCGACGAGATCTCCCTGGCTGCCTTCCGCAACAGCGTCGGCATCTGCCAGCACCCGTTGCACCAGTGCAACTTCGACGGCGGCGGGTTCAGCTACTCCACGGCTGCGCTGGCGGTGGCCGGTGTGGTGCCGGGCGACGAGCTCGACGTCGACGGGTTCACCTTCACCTGGCCCGACACCGACCCCGGTGCCCCCGACAACGTGGAGATGAAGGGCCAGATGGTCCCGGTCCTGCCCGGCGACGCCACCCGTATCGGCTTCCTCGGTGCCAGCCACAACGGCCCGGTCACCGCCGACGTCACCCTGCACTACACCCGCGTCGGCGACGACGGCGAGCTGGAGCAGGTCGAGGTCGTCGAGCCCCTTCGGTTCAGCGACTGGACGCTCAACGCCAACGGCCGCGATCCCGAGGCGGGCAACACCACAGTCGTGGAAACACGCTTCCGCGTGAACGGCACGACCGTCGAGCAGGTCCGGACCTTCGTGTTCGCCGCGTCCATCGACATCGACCCGACGATGACGCTGCAGACCATCGAGCTCGACAACGAGGACAAGACCCATCTGTTCGGCCTCGCCCTCGCCTGATCGTCCCGCGGTGGCGGATACCCTCCGTCGACCGTGCCGCTGACCACCATGACCCGCCGCCCGAGGCCGGCCCTGCGCACACGCGGGGCCGGTCTCTGGGTGCGTGGCGCGATGCGACGTCCGGGTCGTGGCCTGCTCGTCGTGCTCGGCCTGCTGGCCATGCACGTGGCGACCGTCGCGTCGCTGGTCGGGGGCAGCGCGCTGGAGCGCCTCTTCGTGGAGGACGCCCGGGCCCAGTGGGGCCCCATCGACGTCGTGACCTTCCGTCCCGGCGAACCGCTGATCGGCGAGTCCCTCGTCCGGTTCGCCGCCACCGAGGGAGCCCAGCTCGGCGACCGGTGGGCCGGCCGGCTGATCCTGGACGCGGTGGCCAGCGGCGGCCCCGGCCAGCGCGAACCCGACGCGCGCCTCCTGGGGGTCTCCGCCGACGAGATCGACATCGGCGCGCCCATGACGGGGGAGGGTCAGACCGACCCGCTGCTGCTCGGCCCCGACGGCGTGCTGCTCGGGCGGCGTCTGGCCGACCGGATCGACGTGGGGACGGGCGACCGGGTCGGGTTCGTCGTTGCCATCCCGGAGCACACCGACCCCGACGACGAGGACCTCGAGCTGCCCCCACGGGTCGTCCGATGGGACGCCACGGTCGAGGGCATCGCCGACGACACCGGGCTGGTCGACTTCGGACGGACCCCCAACGCGCTCACCCGGCTGGACACCCTGCAGCGGATCACCGGCCTGCCGGGGCTCGTGTCCGCCCTGTACCTGGACACCCCCGAGGACGGGCGGGACGCCGCGGAGGCCGTCACCGAGCGCTTCGAGTCCATCAACCGTCGGGTCGGGCTGGTGTCGGTGGAGGCCAAGGAGGACGCGCTGGACCTGGCCGCCGACGAAGGTGGGTTGTTCTCCGGCATCCTGCTGACCCTGGCGTTGCTGGTCGTCGCGGCCTCGGCCGCCGTGACCGTCAACCTGATCGTGCTCCTCGGTCAGGAACGCGCCCGCGAGGTCGCGGTGATGCGCGCCATCGGCGTTGCCCAGCGCCACGTCCGCCGGCTGTTCGTGGCCGAGGCCGCCGTGTACGCCGTCCTGGCCGCCGTCGTCGGGGTCGCCCTCGCCCTGCCCCTGGCCGGCTGGCTGGCGACCACGATCGCTGACCACTTCGGCGCCATCGAGGCCGGTCGCGGTCGCGAGCTGGTCGACCTGGACCTGACCCCGGACCCGGCGGCGATCGTCAGCGGGATCGTGACGGTCCTCGTCGTGGCGCTGGTGACCGCATGGTCCGCCGGCCGTCGGCTGGCCGGACTGGACGTGGCCGACGTGCTCCGCGGCGGCCCGCCCGTGCTGGGCACACCCGATCGGGGCGAACGCCGGCTGGCCGTGACGCGCGGCGTGGGCCTGCTCACCCTGGGGATGGGGCTGACCGCAGGCGACGGTGGGGACCTGCTGCGCTACGTGGGCGTCTCGCTGCTGCTGATTGCCTGGTGGCTGCACCTTCGCCACCGCCTGCCTGTCGGCGCCGTGCGGACCCGGCTGGACGAACGCGCCGCGGTCGTCGGGCTGGTGTGGTCCGTCGTCGCGCCGGCGCTGCTCGGCGACTTCGCCGCTGGCGTCCAAGCGTCCTTCGGGATCCTGGTGCTGGCCGGGGTGGGGGCCGTGTCGTGCGCGACCGTGCTGGCGACCGCCAGGGCCGCCCAGCTGATGCGTGTCGTGCGGCTGTACCTGCCCGACCGGCGCGTTCAGGCCCCCCTGCGCACCGCCGGGTCCTGGGCCGGCCACCTGCGGTCGCGCGGTGGCACCGTGACCGGCACCGTCGGCGTCGTGCTGTTCATGGTCGCGGCCCTGGCCGTGCTCGGGTCGGCCACCGACATCGGTGTGGCCCGACAGCGCGGGGGCTACGACGTCGTCGGCACCTCCGCGGCGCGGGTGGACCCCGACCAGCTGTCCGCTGTCCGCGGGGTTCGGCGCGTCGACGCGATGGACCACACGCTGATGGGCGAGGGTTGGTTCACCACCGAGGACGAGGACGACGAGGCATCGTCGGTGCCCTATCCCGTCCGGGCCATCCGGCTGGACCCCGGGTTCGCCGCCGCCCAGGCGTTCGCGTTGGCCGACGCGCTGCCCGAGTACACCTCTGCCGGCCAGGTCCTCGACGACGTCGTCCGCGGCGAAGGGGTGGTGCTGGACCGCTACGCCCGTCCCGAAGGGGCCATGCCCGGCGACGACGTGGTCGTCGACGACGGGCGCGGCCCGGTCAGCCACGAGCTGCTCGCCGTGCTCGACACCTACCTGCTGCAGGGCGTCCTGATGGGCCCGGATGCCTACGAGGACCTGTTCGCCACCCGCGGACCCACGTTCGTGATCGCCGCCGCCAACGACGGCCACGACGCGGCAGCGCTGGCCGGCGAGATGTACGACGTGGCAGCTGATGTCGGCCTGGACGTGGTCACCGTCGCCGAGGCCGCCCGCGAGGTCGTTGCGGTCAACCGCACCTTCACCGACACGTTCGCCGTCATGCTCCGCCTGGCGCTCGGCGTGGCGCTGGTCGGGGTGGCCGTGCTGGTCGCGCGGGCGGTCAGGGAACGCCGCAGCCAGCTCGCGGTGCTGCGGGCCATCGGCTTCACGCGTCGCGACGTCACCCTCGCCCTCGTGGCCGAACCGATGCTGCAGGCGGTCACCGGTGTGGTCATCGGCGTCGTGGCCGGGCTGGGCGTGCTGTGGCTGCTGTTCCGCCGGGGCTTCGCCGATCTGGCCTTCGTCGTCGGATGGGTCGACCTCGGACTCACCTGCGCCGCAGTGCTGGGCCTGGTGCTGCTCAGCTCGCTGGTTCCCGCCGTGCGGGGGGCCCGAGGCGACGTGGCCGCCGGGCTCCGCGACCAGGGTTGATCCCGGTCAGGTCGTGCGGGGGGCCGGGGAGCCGAAGGACCGATCGGACGGTCCGTCAGGCCTGCCGACGAACCGTCTCGACCAACGGAAGGGGGAGGGGGTCATGGGGACAGTCAGTACCCGGGACCGGCCCATGGCGAACCGGGTCCGGGTGCTCCCTCCGCGCCCACGACGGCGCCCGGAACGCCCACCGGGGCCGCACGGTTCGCACCGTGCGGCCCCGGGGCCCGGTGATGGGCGGGTCGTCAGATCACGCGGCGGCGCCGACGGACGCCGAGTCCGCCCAACGCCACGAGCACCAACCCGAGGAGTCCGGCCGTCGGCAGCACGGATGCCAGTCCGCCGTCGACCCCGGCGACCGACGCGACCGCGGGGCGGTCGAGGATCTCGACACCGTCGCCGTAGTCGGCGGCGTCTGGGGTGCAACCAGCGCACTGCAGGCGCGTCAGGCGGCCGGCGATGGAGTTCCAACCGCCGTTGCTCTCCACGACGTACACCGCACCATCGGGGCCGGTCGCCATGTCGATCGGGTTGCTGAGTCCCGGCAGCACGAAGGGGATGCCGTTGGCGGTGGCGTTCAGCGACGCCGGGCTGTTGTCCAGCGACCCGTCGTCGGCGATCGGCATGTGCCACACCGCCCCGCGGCTGTACTCCATCCACAGGAAGTGGTCGTCGTAGGCCTCGGGCAGGCGCAGGGCACCGTCGTCGGGACGGTGGTACGCCACGCCACCCAGGGCCGTGTTGCCGCCGCCGCCCATCTGCACGTACGGGCTGGTCGTCGACGGGACGTAGGTGTACCAGACCGCTGCGGGGGTCATCCCGGCGCAGCTGAACGGCTCGCCGGCCGCGCCCGTCGCGAAGTCGTACTCGTTGTAGGGGACGTTGTCGGCGATGCAGAACGGCCAGCCGTGGTTGGTGCCACCGCCCGGGGGCACGACCTCGATCTCGTCGTGGGCTGCGGGCCCTCGGGTCGGGTCGGGGTTGCGGGCGTCCGGGCCCACGTTGCCGGCGTACACGTGGTCGGTCTCGGGGCTGTACCCGAACCGGTACAGCGACCGGAACCCGTAGGCGTAGACGTAGGGGTCGGCGTCGGGGTCGTCGAGGAACGGGTTGGGGTCGATGCCGGGACGGTCGCCGGGGACACCGTCGCCCAGCGGACCGTCCAGACCGCTCTCGAGCTCCTCGATGTCGATGCGCAGCACCTTGCCGCGTCGGTCGGCCGGGTTGGCGCTGGTCAGGGCCGCGGAGTTGAAGGTCCAGTCCGCACGCTGGTCGTGGGGGGAGTAGCCGCTGGAGTGGTCCGACGTCGTGTCGTCACCGGTGGACAGCAGCAGGGTGCCGTCGTTGCGCCACTCCATGTCGCCGCCGTAGTGGCAGCAGTAGAACCACTCGGCCGGGTTCTCGAAGAGCGGCACCTCAGTCGACAGGTCGATGGTGTTGGCGTCGAGGTCCATCGTGAAGCGGGACAGGCGCCAGATGCCCTCGTCGTTGCCCGAGGCGGGGCAGCCGTCGCCGGCGGTGTCGTCGCAGAACGGACGCGCGTTCGGCATCTTCGGCGGCCACGGCTCCATGCCGAGGGAGTTCGCCACCGTGTAGTACAGGTAGAGCTCGCCGGAGGTCATGAAGTCGGGGGCCAGCAGGATCCCGTGGATGCCGCCCTCGGCAAGGTTGAATCCGGCCGGGCACTCCTCGCCCCGTGGGCAGTTCTCGACGTCGAACTGCCCGCCCTGGCGGTCGTAGGCGTCGACGGGCAGGAACGCCGCACGGGTCACGGTGCCGTCCTGCTCCCAGACGGTCACCTGCCCCTCGCGGCTCGTGACGATGACCCGGCCGTCGGGGGCGACCTCCAGCGCCGTCGGCGAGATCAGCTCGCCGTACAGCACCTCCTTGTCCACCGACGGGTCGGGCAGCAGGGACTGGGCGCTGGCAGCGGTGCCCAGCGGGACGACCATCGCCATGACGGCGACGAGGACGAGCAGGGTGGTTCGGGTCGACGTCACACCACGTCCCCCCGTCGACGCCAGGCGACCAGCGCCAGCGTGGTGGTCAGCACGACGAGCAGGCCGGCGCCGGGCAGCCGGTCGACGATCCCGCCGTCCACGCTGGCGACCAGGGTCTCGGCGGTGCGGTCCAGGACCTCCACGTCGCCGCCGTAGTCAGCCGCGTCGGGTGTGCAGCCTGCACAGGTGATGCGGGTCAGCCGGCCGGCGATGGAGTTCCAGAAGCCGTTGCCCTCGACCACGTAGACGGCACCGTCGGGGCCGACGGTCGCGTCGATCGGGTTGCTGAGGGTGTTGACCAGGTAGATGCCGCCCATGGCGACGGGCAGCAACGAGGTGGGCGAGCCGTCCAGCGACCCGTCGGCGTTGATCGGGGACCGCCACATCTGGCCGCGACCGTGATCCATCCACAGCAGCTGGTTGTCGTAGGTCTCGGGCAGCCGCAGCGCGCCGGTCTCGGGCCGGAAGTACGCCGTGCCGCCCACCGCGGTGTTGGAGCCCTGCCCCATCTGCACGAACGGGCTCGTGTTGCTCGGCGCGTAGGTGTAGTAGATCGTCGCCGGGGTCATGCCGGCGCAGCTGAACGGTTCGCCGGCGGTGCCGGTGGCGAAGTCGTAGCGGTTGTACGGCAGGTTGTTGGCGATGCAGTACGGCCAGCCGTGGTTGGTGCCACCGCCCGGCGGGACGACCTCGATCTCGTCGTGGGCGGCGGGGCCACGGGTCGGGTTGGGGTTGCGGGCGTCGGGTCCGACCGTGCCGACGTAGAGGTGGTCGGTGGACGGGTTGTAGGCAAACCGGTAGTTGGAGCGGAACCCGAGCGCGTAGACGTAGGGGTCGGCGTCGGGGTCGTCGGCGAACGGGTTGGGGTCGATGCCCGGGCGGTCGCCGGGCACGCCGTCGCCGAGCGGGCCGTCCAGGCCGGACTCGAGCTCCTCGACGTCGATGCGCAGCACCTTGCCGCGGCGGTCGGCCAGGTTCTGGCTGGTCAGCGCCGCGGAGTTGAACGTCCAGTCCGCACGCTGGTCGTGCGGGGAGTAGCCGCCCGAGTGGTCCGACGTCGTGTCGTCCCCCGTCGTCATCAGCAGCGTGCCGTCGTTCTTCCACTCGAGGTCGCCGCCGTAGTGGCAGCAGTAGAACCACTCGGCGGGGTTCTCGAACAGCTCGACCTCGGACTCGAGGTCGATGATGTTGGTGTCGAGGTCCATGGTGAAGCGCGACAGGCGGAACTTGCCCTCGTCGTTGCCCGAGGAGGGGCAGCCGTTGCCGGCGGAGGCGTCGCAGTGCGGACGCGCGTTGGGCATCTTCGGCGGCCAGATGTCCTCACCGAGGGAGTCGACCGGCGTGTAGTAGAGGTACAGCTCGCCGGAGGTCATGAAGTCGGGTGCCAGCAGGATGCCGTGGATGCCGCCCTCGGCCAGGTTGTAGCCAGCGGGGCACTCGTTGCCCCGTGGGCAGGCCGATTCGTCGAACTGACCGCCCTGGCGGTCGTAGGCGTCGACGGGCAGGAAGGCCGCCCGGGTGGTGGAGCCGTCCTGCTCCCAGACGGTGATCTGTCCCTCGCGACTGACGACGACGGCACGCCCGTCGGGGGCGACCTCGAGCGCGGTCGGGGTGATCAGCTGGTTGAACAGGACCTCCCGTTCGACGGCGGGGTCGATGCCCAGCTGCTGGGCCTGCGACACCCCCGTCAGTGGTAGGACCATCGCGATCGCGACGAGCGCGACGAACGCGGCTCTTCTCATGGCTCGGCTCCCCAGTCAGGTTGTTCGGCTCGACCCCCGTGGTGGCTTCGAACCGGGGGGTCGACCACCCTCTTCCACACGCTCCAGCCCGATCCCTGCCTGTGCGCTCGAAAAATGTTGTGGAAGCGAACGAATGTCCCCGGGGTGATGGGTCGGGAGGTGGATCGGGCCGTGGTGGCGGTACCGTCGGAGGCCGACGCCAGCCGATCGACTACAAGAGGAGCCAGGCCACCGTGACCGACGTCGAGACCCCGTCCCCGACCCCGACCGTGGGTGACGTCGTCGTCCGCGCCACCGGCCTGCGCAAGGCCTTCGGGGAGGGGGACGGCCGCATCGTCGCGCTGGACGGCGCCGACGTGGAGGTCCGCCTCGGCGAGCTGCTGGTCGTCCGCGGCCCGTCCGGCTGCGGAAAGTCGACGTTGCTGCAGTGCCTGTCGGGCATCCTGCCGCCCGACGAGGGGGCGGTCAGCTGGGTCGACGCCGACGGCGAGGTCGCCCTGGCCGACCTGGACGACGACGGCCGGACCGACCTGCGGGCCCAGCGGATGGGGTTCGTGTTCCAGACCCTCAACCTGCTGCCTGCCCTGACGGTCCGCGAGAACGTCGAGCTGCCGCTGGTGCTCGGCGCGCTGCCGGCGGTGGAGATCCGCCAGCGCGCCGGCGACGCGCTGGTGTCGGTCGGCATGGGGGACCGAGCGGACGCGTTCCCCGCACAGCTGAGCGGTGGACAGCAGCAGCGGGTGGCTCTGGCCCGCGCCCTGGTCAGCGAGCCCGATGTCATCTGGGCCGACGAGCCCACAGGCGCGCTGGACAGCGTCGCGCAGGCGGAGATGCTCGAGCTGCTGCGCGCCGCGGTGACCCCCACCCGCACCGTCGTCATCGTCAGCCATGCGGAGGTCGTCGCTGCGGCCGCCGACCGTGTGATCACGATGGTCGACGGCCGCGTCGCCTGACGATCGTCGGGTGGGCCGCCCCGGGGGCGGCCTCTGACCCGAATGGCTCAGCAGGCCTCGGTGGTCGGGCCGTCCAGGGTGTGCTGGGCGAAGAAGGCCCAGGTGGCCTCAGCCCCGCTCGGCGCACGATGGTCGGTCCATTCCGCCCATGTCGGGTCGTCCGACCCGCCCGGCCAGTAATGGCCCATCTGGGGAATCGTCCAGGCCTCTGCAACCACGCAGCCGTCAGCGTCGAGGTAGGTGTCGACGGTGTAGGTGTGGCCCTCGGGCACGATGCCCTCCCGGCGGGCCGCCGGTTCGAGGGCGAACGGGCCCTCGGTCGTGTCGCCGCCAGCGGTCAGGTTGTGGGTCATCAGCCACTGGCGGATCGAGAAGTCGGCGGCTGACGGTGGGATCGTCGCGTCCTGCAGGCCGTGGATCTGGACGAACGGGACGACGCGCGCGTGGTCGCCCATCGCTTCGTGGGCGGCGCGGGCGATGACCTCGTCCAACCCCTGGACGTCCTCGGCAACACACGCCGCCGCCGTGAACCCGCAGGAGCCGATGATGCCGGCTGCGGCGAACACGTCGGGGTACAGGCCCATCAGCAGGCTGGTCATCATCCCGCCCGAGGACATGCCCGACACGTAGACCCGGTCACGGTCCAGCGTCCTGATGGATGCGACGTCCTCCACCATCGCCACGATCGCGGCGGCGTCGCCCTGCCCTGTCGCCCTGCTCGTGAGGTCGTTGGAGTCCCACAGCCGGCCGGGATGTGTCCCCACCAGCGACGGGATGGTGGACTCGCCACCCTCGGGCTTCGTGTCGCCCTCGTTGACGAAGTCCGGGTAGAGGACCATGAACCCCTCGCGGTCGGCGACGGCGTGGTGCCCGTTGGCCAGGACCTGCTCCATCGCCACCGTGTTGGCACCGTGGATGACCAGCTGGACCGGCGTCGGGACCGAGCTGTCGTAGCCGGCGGGGGTGTAGAGGTAGTAGTGGTAGTCGCCGCGTGCGTTGTCGAGGGAACGATGTGCGAGGGTCCCGGCAGCTTCGAAGGAGACCGTCCGGGTGACGGCCGACGCGGCGGCGACCGCGGGTGGCAGCGACGTGGTGTTGGCCGCGCCGAGGTCGACGTCGAACGTCAGGCGGCCCTGATCGTCGGCAACCACGGGCCCGTCGTCGACGCCGGTGCCACGGACGGTCACCGACTTCCCCGGGGCGTGGGATGGCGGGGTGGTGACGGTGGTGAGTCCCGAGCCGGTGAGCGCCAGCCCAGCCGTCGTCACCGCGGAGAGCTCCAGCATCTCCGTCGCCCTGGTCTCGTCAGTTCGGATGGTCCAGCCGTAGATGTCCACCACCTCGTCGATGGACCGGTGGCCGAACTCCCCGGGAGCCCCGAGCTGGCCCAGCTCGGCGAGGTCGGCCACAGGGTCGGCCAGGTGGTCGCGCAGGAACTCGCCGTGGTTGACCTCGAGCCACAGCTGCCACCACGGCCAGGAGTGGCCCCCGGCGGTCGGCTCGTGGACGTACTCGCGCGTGCGGACCCGTTCGAGCTGGGCGACGTAGGCCCAGTTGTTGCAGCAGGCCTGCTCGAACCCGTACCCGCCCAGCAGGTCGGGGTCGGTGCACTCCTCGGCGGTCCCGCAGGTCTGCCCCCAGGTGAGGGCCAGCTCGACCTCGTTGAGGTTGGCGGCCATCTCGGTTGGGTCGTTGTGCACGGCGTGCACGTCGGTGCGGTCGGCCGCCGTGTTGACCGGCAGGGCCGCGGACATCGCGGTGACCACCGAGAAAGCGGTCGGGGTGGTGGGCAGCCATCCGCAGGGTGCCGGCGCCCCCGTTGGACAGCCCGGCCATCGCTCGGCCGCGTCGGTCGGGGATGGTGCGGAACCAGGTGTCGACGTAGGGGATGACGTGGTCGATGACGTAGGACTCGATCTGGAGGCTGCCGTCGCCCTCGTCACGCCACTCGGCCATGTACCCGCCGTCGGGCATGACCACGATCATGTCCTGTGTGGGGTCGCCGTCGCGGACACGGTCCATGATCGCCTGCATGTCGCCCTGGACGACCCAGTCGTCCTGCCAGCCGAACGCACCGTGCAGCAGGTACAGGACGGGATAGTGCAGGCCGGACGTCCGGTAGTCCGGGGGCAGGTAGATACACACCCCGGAGGTGAACGCCAGGGCATCCGACCCCGGCTGGCGCGGGCCGTCGATCAGCTTTCGGTGGATCTCCGACCCGCTGGCGGGCACGGCCTCGCCCCCGCAGGTGTCGTGTCCCGCCTCTGCGTTGTCCTCGTCGGTGGTCAGCTGGTCGGGGGCGTCCTCGGGCAGGCCGTCGGCGTCATCGGCACGGGCGGTGCCGGGGACGAGCGTCGCGGCCGCCAACACGAGGGCGACGAACACGGACACGAGTCCCGTCGAGGTTCGGGTGCGGGCACGGGGGATCGACACGGTCGGCTCCTGTCATCCGGTGGGGCGCTCTCGCCCCACGCTGATGACGGGCTTCGACGGTGCCCGACTGCGGTCCTGCGGACGATTCGTCTTTTTGTTGGATCGTCCTGCAAACAGGGTCCGGGGGTCAGGTCAACCCGCCGGCGCGGAGGATGAGGTCCTTCACGTCGGTCAGGGCCCACGCGTCCCGGGTGAGGGTCGGGTCGCTGCAGATCAGGACCGGGCCGTGATCGGGGTCATCGGGCAGGCGGCCGTGCGAACCCGACACCGGTGAGGGGTCCAGCGGGACGACCTGCATCTTGTAGCGCAGGCCGGCCTTCTTGCGGGCCAGCGCCACGCCCGCCTTGACCTTGGCGGCCCGGTCCTCGGGGTCGAAGAACAGCTCGGCCGGGTCGTAGCCGGGCTTGCGGTGGATCTCCACCATCTTCGCGAAGTCCGGCGCCCGCTCGTCGTCGGTCCAGTAGTAGTAGGTGAACCACGCGTCGGGCTGGGCGATGACGACCAGGTCGCCGGCGCGGTCGTGGTCCAGGCCCATCTCGCGCTTGCCGTCGGCATCCAGCACCCGGTCGACGCCGTCGAGCCCCTCCAGCAGCGTGCGGACGGCGTCGACGTCTGCGGCGTCGTCGAGGTAGACGTGGGCGATCTGGTGGTCGGCCACCGCGAAGGCACGCGACACCCACGGGTCGAGGTACTCCATGCCGTCCTGGGTGTAGACCTCCAGCAGCCCCTCCTCGCGCAGCGCACGGTTGATGTCGACAGGGCGGCTGGCCGGGGTGATGCCGTACTCGCTGACCACGAGGACCGTGGCGCCGCGCGCCATCGCCCCCTCCGCCAGGTCACCGGCCACCTCGTCGATCGCCAGCGCCGCCGCTGTTGCCTGGGGGCTGTCGGGCCCGAACCGCTGCAGGTCGTAGTCGAGGTGCGGCAGGTACACCAGCGTCAGGTCGGGCTGCTTGGTGTCGAAGACGTGCGCGGCGGCCCGGGCGATCCAGCGTGAGGAGGTGAGGGCGGCGGTCGGCCCCCAGTAGGTGAACAGCGGGAAGGTGCCGAACTTGTCGGTCAGCTCGTCGCGAAGGCCCGGCGGACGGGTGTAGCAGTCCGCTTCCTTCTTGCCGTCGGCGTAGTAGATCGGGCGAGGGGTCACCGTCCAGTCCGTGGGCGCGCCCATGGCGTACCACCAGCAGACGTTGGCGACGGTGTAGTCGGGGTCGACCGCGCGGGCGGCGTCCCACACCTTCTCGCCCTGGACCAGCTTGTTGTGCTGCCGCCAGAGGAACACCTCGCCGAGGTCGCGGAAGTACCAGCCGTTGCCGACGATGCCGTGGTCGGTCGGCGTCAGGCCGGTCAACATCGACGCCTGGGCGGTGCAGGTCACGGCCGGCAGGACGGCGTCCATGGGGGCGGTGAACCCGGTGGAGGCCAGGGCCCGCAGCCGCGGCATCTCCTCCAGGAGCGCCGGGGTCAACCCCACGACGTTGATGACGACGACGGGGCGGCGGGAGGTGGCGTGGTCGGTCACTGGCAGGGTCCTTGTCGGGTTGTTGCGACGGGCGGCCCGTTACCCGACACGCGTCGGGGTTGGGGTGGGTCGGTTGGCTCGGGCGTGTCGGGTTGTTGCGACGGGTGGCCGATTACCCGACACGCGTCGGGGCAGCGCGGTCAGGGCAGCGCGGTCAGGGCAGCTCGGTCAGGCCGAGGGAGGTCAGGTGGTCGGCGGCCCAGGACAGCTCGGCGGCGATGCCGGTGACGAGCCCGTCGACCGGGTCGGCAGCGTCGGCGGGTCGGCGGCCCTCGGGCAGCACCCCCCAGGTGTAGGTCTCCAGCTCCAGGTGGGCGGTCACCGCGGTCGGGCCGCCGACCAGCGCGGCCAGGGACGCCTCGAGCTCCGGACGGGTGGTGCCCTCGTCGCTGTGGTGCAGGGGCAGGTGCACGTGCACGCGCCACTCCTCCTCGCCGGGCAGCCCACCGGCCAGGGCCTCGGGCAGGTCGTCCACGCCGCGCACCGCCCCACCGGACCGCTCGCGGGTCTGGTGCAGGAACGGCGAGTCGGCGTGGGCGGCCAGCGCGGCACGCACCGCCGGGTCACCCGGATGCTCGGCACGGAGCCCGGCCGACACCTGCGCCTTGTGGATCGGCACCCCGGCGGCGCCCAACCCGGCGACGGCCGTGGGACCGTCCTCGAACTGCACCGCAAGGTGGCACAGGTCGACGCACGCACCCAGGTGTGGCCCGGCGACGTCGCCCAGCACCTCGGCCAGCTGGGTGGTGGTCTCCACCCGGCAGCCGGGTTCGGGTTCGACGGCCAGGGCGACGCGTCGTCCGGTGTCGTCGGCCAGCGCCGCCAGGTCCTCGGCGAGGCCGGCCATGTTGTCCACGGCCGCGCGGGTGCGGGCGGCGTCGAAGCCCTCGCGCCACCCCAGCGGCAGGGTCGAGATCGTCCCGACCTCCACGTCGTCGGGCAGCAGGCGGGTCAGCAGCCGGGCCAGCCGCAGGGTGTGCTCGCGGCGGGCCGGCTCGGTCCAGTCGGGCCGGTACACCTTCCGCTTGACGACCTCGTCGTGGAAGCCGGCGTAGGGGAACCCGTTGAGGGTGACGACCTCGCAGCCCGTCGTCGCGAGGCGCACCCGCAGGTCCTCCAGCATCGACGGGTCGGTGTCCAGCGCCAGCGCGGCATCGTCGGCCAGCCACAGGCCGATGCCCAGCCGATCGCGCCCCAGCCGCTCACGGATGGGGCGGGCGTAGGTGTCGAGCTGTGCGAGGACCCCGTCGACGTCCTCGGCCGGGTGCACGTTGGAGCAGTAGGCGAGGTGGACCGTCGTGCCGTCGGGATGGCGGAACCGCACGGGTCAGCTGCCGCCGCGCTTGATGGAGGATCCCTCGAACAACGCGTTGGGGTCGGCCGGGCCGCCGTCGAGCTCGAGGCGGCCGGACTGGCCGTAGACCGCAACCGGGTTGTCCCACACGACGGTGTCGACGTCAGCCTGGTCGAACCCGGCGGCCAGCATCGCGTCGGCGGTCTTCTTCACCTTCAGGGGGTCCGAACGACCCCAGTCGGCGGCGGAGTTGACCAGCATCCGTTCGGTGCCGTACTGCTGGAGGATGCTGACCATGCGGTGCTCGTCGACCTTGGTGTCGGGGTAGATCGAGAAGGCCATCCACACGCCCGTGTCGGCCAGGAGCTCGACGGTCAGCTCGTTGTTGTGGTCGATGATCGTCATCTCGGGCGGGAACCCCTGCTCGCGCAGCAGGTCCAGCGACCGCTTGGTGCCCTCGAGCTTGTCGCGGTGGGGCGTGTGGACCATCAGCGGCAGCTCGTGCTCCAGCGCCAGGGCGATCTGGGCGGCGAACACCTCGTCCTCGGCCGGCGTCATCGAGTCGTAGCCGACCTCGCCGACGGCGACCACGCGGTCCTTGGCCAGGTAGCGGGGCAGCACCTCCAGGACGTCCTTGGCAAGGCCCGTGTCGTTGGCCTCCTTGGGGTTCAGCGCGATGGTGCAGTGGTGGGCGATGCCGAACTGTGCGGCGCGGAACGGCTCCCAGCCCACGAGGGAGGCGAAGTAGTCCACGAAGCTGCCGACGTTGGTGCGCGGCTGCCCCAGCCAGAACGCCGGCTCGACAAGCGCGGTGACGCCCGCGTCGGCCATCGCCTCGTAGTCGTCGGTGGTCCGGGACGTCATGTGGATGTGGGGGTCGAAGATGCGCATCGGTCGCGTCCGTTCGTCAGCAGTGGGGTGGAGGAGTGGAGGGGTGGCTCGTGGCGTGGGTCAGCCCCGCAGGGCGAGGGCACGACGGGCGGCATCGGCGCGGCGGGCCTCGGCTTGGTCGAGCTCGGCCTCGATGGCGGCGAGCCGGTCGGTCGGAGGGTGGGCGTCGATGACGGGCCACACCTGGGCGGGGACGTCACGGCCGGCGGCGATCCGTTCGTGCACGAAGTCCGCCATCATGCGCGACAGCTCGGGGGTGACCCGGTCGTGCAGGCCGGGGATGCGGTCGATGTCGACGCCGACGAAGACGCACTTCAGGACGGCCTGGGCAAGGGCCTCGTCGTCCAGCACGGCCACCCCGGCGGTGCCGAGGGCCGCGGCCACCAAGCGGGTGTCGTTGGTCCGCATGGCGTCGTCGACCAGGTCACGGGCGACCGGGCGCATGGGGCCGTCCAGCCCGCCGGGTTCGGCGGCCAGCAGGTCGAGGGACCGCAGGGCACCGCGCTTCTCGCGGGTGTCGCCGTGGCGGTACAGCTCGGGCAGCTCGACGGGCCGGTCGGCGGCCGGCAGGGACGCGATCAGCAGCGCCCGTGCGCCGTCGTCGACGGTCGCCACGAACGGGTCGTCGGGGTCGGCCGCGGGGTCCAGCGGGCCACGCCCGACCTTGCGCGACACAGCGGGGAACCGGGCACGGATGGTGGCGGGCGACTCGGCGACGGCCACGCGGGCGTCACCGAGCCAGCCAGAGGCGTCGGCGTCGAGCACGGCCGACAGCCGCGAGTCGATGTCGTCGGTCCAGCGATGGTCGTCGGTGGTCACGCAGGAACCCTCCCGTTGGTCTGGTCAGGGGTCGATGTCACGGTCGGCGTCGCCGCACGCAGGAAGCGGATCGCCTCGGGCACCATCGTGTGGGCGGTGTGTCCGTGCCGGGTCAGCTCCACCGACACGAGGCCGTCGTAACCGATGTCCTGCAGCGCGGCCATGGCGGGCGGGAAGTCGATCTCGCCGTCACCGAACGGCAGGTGTTCGTGCACGCCACGCACCATGTCCTCGATCTGCACGTGCACCAGGTGGTCGGCGACCCGCTGGATGCAGTCGGCGATGGGGGCGTCCTCAAGGCACTGGCAGTGGCCGATGTCCAGCGTCATCGCCAGCGCCGGGTGGGACAGCTGGTCCAACAACCGCTCCCACGCTGCGATGGTGTCCACGACCATGCCGGGTTCGGGCTCCAGCCCGACGACGATGCCTGCCTCGGCGGCGGCGTCCAGGACGGACCCGAGCCCGTCGGTCAGCCGGCCCCAGGCGGCGTCGGCGTCGCCCGCCCGGTCGACCCCCGACCAGAGGTGCAGCACGGGCGAGCCCAGCCGCACGCAGATGTCGACGGCGCGGCGGTAGAAGTCCACCCGCCGGTCCCCGTCCTCAGGGGAGACCAGCGTGGGTTCGTGCTTGTTGCGCGGGTCCAGCACGAAGCGGCCGCCCGTCTCGACGACGACGGACAGGGCGTGGTCGTCCAGCAACCGACGCACCTCGTCCACGCGGCGGTTGAGGTGGGGACCGAACGGGTCGAGGTGCTGGTGGTCCAGCGTCAGGGCGATGCCGTCGTAGCCCTCGTCGGCCAGGAACGCGCACGCGTCGGCCAGCCGGTGGTCACCCAGCCCGTTGCTGCCGTAGGCGAAGGACAGGCCGGTCACGTCACCGCTCGCTTCCTGCGCAGGTGCCGGCCCACGGGCACGGCGCTGGCAGTGATGGCGGCGCGCAGCCACGACCCCGTCGAGGCGAGCAGCCCCGACTGCAGCGGGATGACCCCCATGACGCCGGTGCCGACGGACTGGCGGACCGCGCCCGCGTCGCCGTCGGCCGCGACGGCGGCCTTGTACCCGCCCCCGACGATGGCCAGGTAGCTCGCGGCTGCGCCGGCGGTCGCCAGGCGGCGCAGGCCAGCGGCGCCCCGCCCCTCCTCCTCGTGGGCAGGCAGTCCCAGGGCGAGCAGGCCCAACGCCGTCGCGGCGGTCCGTCGCAGCGCGGTCAGGGGCACGTCGACGGATGCGCCGTGCACCTCGTGCTGGCTGACCGTCGTCACCGTCAGCGTGTGGGTGCCGACCAACGCCGCGGCGGGCAGGGCCCTCGTGACGTCACCGCCGGCCGCGCCGAGCAGCACGTCCAGCGCGCGGCACAACGCCATGATGGCCGGGCCCGCAGGGGTGTCCTTGGCCACGACGTCGTAGGTCCAGACCGAGGCGGCCAGCGGCACGGCGATGCGCAGCCCCGCCCGGCCACCGATCGCGCCGGCCACGCCCACGCCCCCGGCGACCATGCCGGCCCCGACGGCGAGGGCCGCGGTCGGGCTGATGCGGCCGGAGGGGATCGGGCGTTCGGGTCGCTCCTCGGCGTCCAGCTCGCGGTCGGCCCAGTCGTTGAGGGCCATGCCGCCCAGGTAGATCAGCGCCGATGCGGCCGGCATCGCCCAGCCCCGCCGGTTGCCCGTCGATGCGGCGCCGGTCCAGGCGTCCCCGGGCACCGACAGGACAGCAGGCAGCCGGACGAGCTCGGCGAGGGTGTCGGCGGTCGGCAGGCTCACGGGGCGGTCGTGCCCGTGGTCGCGGCGGTCGTCCGGGTCCAGGCGATCAGGTCGGTGAACTGCTCGGCCAGGCGGTGCTGGCTGCTGCCGACGGGGTCCTTGAAGAAGTACGCGAGGGCCGGCAGCGGGCCGGCCTCACCGGCGGCCATGGCCAGCGCCACCAGCCGGGCCAGGTCCAGGACGAGCGGGGCGGCCAGCGCCGAGTCGCAGCCCTGCCAGGTGAACTGCAGCTGCATGCGGGTGCCGAGGAACCCCTCGAAGGTGATCAGGTCCCACGCGGTCTTCCAGTCGCCGAGGTCGGCGACGTGGTCGATGCGCACGGGCCCGTCGGGCTGGTAGCCGAGGATGGCCTGCAGCGGCGCGGCCTTGGACTCCAGCTTCGAGCGGGCGTGGACGGGATCGGCCAGCGTCTGCCCGTCACCGCCACCGAGCAGGTTCATGCCCGACCACGACCGGACCTTCAGCGCCCGGTCGGCGAACATGGGTGCCAGCGCGGTCTTGAGCAGGGTCTCGCCGGTCTTGCCGTCACGGCCGGCCAGAGGCAGTCCGTGGCGTTCGGCGAGCTGCTGGATCGCCGGGATCACGGTGGCGCTGGAGGGGGTGAAGTCGACGAACGCGGCCCCGGAGGTGAGGGCGGCCACCGCCATCAGAGGGGCGGGCGAGAGGACGGGCTGGTCGGCGTCGAGCGCGGCGAGGAGGACGTCGACGTCGCTGTGGCTGTCGTGGGGTTCGATCGGCGGTTCGGTGGAGGCGACGTTGACGACCACCACATGGTCCAGGTCGTGGTCGCTGCGGAACGCGGCCAGGTCGGCCTGCAGCCGGGCGAGCGCCTCCGCCGGGTGCGCGGCCACGTCCTGTGCGCTGACCCCGCCGGTCAACCGAGCGTCCACCGTCGCGAGGTCGTCGGCCACGCGCTTGGCGATGCCCCGCGGCACGACCCCGGCGGTCTCGAGCTGTTCGGCGCGCTTGACCAGCGGGACCTGGCCGATGTCGCAGCCGCCGATGACCAGGTCGGACAACCCCGGCAGGCCGACACCGTCGAAAGCCGACAGCTGGGTGACCATGCCCTCGGGTCCGGCGAGGTTGGCCACCATCGCCGCCCAGCCGACGGTCATCGTCGTGGCGACGGACCCCCTGGCGCCCAGCAGCCAGAGACCCCAGCGCGGGTTGTTGACGGGAGATGCGTCCATGACATCGGACCTTTCGGCTGCGGCGGCTCGTCACACAGTAGTTCGTCCTCAGCGAGGCGAAACCCTCTTGTGGCCCTTGAATGTATGACCTCGCAACAAAAATGTGGAGGGTCAGCAGGAACTCGCGTCCCCAGCGGCGAAAACAAGGGCAGAGGCGGTCCCTCACGAAGATTCGCCGAACCGCCGCACGAGCCGATCATGCCGGAGCCGACATGCCGACCATCCCCGGAACCATCCTCCCCGCCGCCAGGCTGCGCGTCCTCGCCGGATTCCTCGCGGTCCTGCTGGCCAGCGTCGTTGCCCTGCCGGCGACGGCCGACGAGACCGTCCCGCCGGAGGGGGAACCGGAGATCCCGCACATCCTGATGTACTCCGGCACCGAGGGGTTCCGCCACGGGTCCATCGAGCACTCCGTCGCCGTCATCACGGGGCTGGCCGCAGAGACCGGGGCCTTCACCGTGACGGCGACGGAGGACGTGGCCGACTTCACCGCCGAGACGCTGGCGGAGACCGACATCGTGCTGTTCGCCAACACGACCGGCGAGACGCCGTTCACCGACGCGCAGAAGACGATGTTCGAGCAGTGGGTTCGCGACGGCGGCGGGTTCATGGGGATCCACGCGGCCGCCGACACCAACTACGAGTGGGACTTCTACCAGACCATGGTCGGGGCGGCGTTCGACAGCCACCCCCACACGGGCAACACCTTCGTCGTCGCGCCGGTCGACGAGCTGGACGAGGCGACGGTGCAGGTCGAGAACGCCAGCCACCCGATCAACGCCGATGTCGAGGGCGACTCCTTCCCGCTCCGCGAGGAGTACTACAAGTGGCAGGTCAACCCGCGTGGCACCCAGGACGTGCGGGTGCTCCTGAGCCTCGACGAGACCGACACCTACGGGCTCGGCAACCCGCCCTCCCTCGGCCCGGTCATCAGCAGCTACGACGACGACCAGCCCGTCGAGTGGGTCAAGACCGCCGACGGCCACGGCACCGGACGTGTCTGGTACACCAACCTCGGCCACTACGACGACACCTACGACCGTGCCGACTGGCAGGCCCGCTTCGTCAACGCCGTGGCCTGGGTGCACGATGGCGTGCACTACCCGCCGTCGTCCACCGACGAGCCGACCACCCCGCTGGTCGAGACCGTCGTCACGGCGCCAGCGGGCTCGCTGGTCTTCGTGCCGAACATCAACGTGGTCCCCGAGGGCCAGGGGCTGATGCTGGTCAACGGCGACACGCTCGACCACAACATCCAGTCGCGGGAGACCGACGCCAACCGTCGGCCCCTGTTCCGCTCGGAGTTCGCGTCCTCCGGCGGCATGGCGTCCGTCATCGGCGTCGCTGACCTCGAGCCCGGGGACTACGAGTACTACTGCACCATCCACGGTGGCATGTCCGGCACGGTCACCGTCGTCTGACCCGACCCGGGGTCAGCGGTCGGCGGCTCGCAGCATCCGTGGCAGGGTCGCCAGCATCAGCAGCGCCCCGAGCGGGGTGATCGCCAGCGCCACGACCAGGTCGAGGCGTTCGGCGACGAACCCGACCAGGACGGGCGAGGACAGGAATCCCAGCCGGCTGGCGGCCGACACGAGGCTGCCGCCGGTTCCCGCCGGGCGACCCAGCCGCTGTGCGGCCGCGTCACCGGCGGTGAACATCAACGGGAACACCGGCGAGGCGCCCAGGCCACCGAGCAGCAGGCCGACCAGCAGGGGCCAGGGTGAACCGGTCGACGCGGTCGTGACCAAGCCGGCGCTGACGCCGACCAGCGAGGCCAGCCCCGCACCGATGGCAACCCGGCGGCCGCCGAACCGGTCGACCAGCCGGTCCATGACGGTCCGGCCGAGGAACACCCCACCGACGAACACCAGCGGACCGGCACCGGCCAGGCCAGCCGACGCGCCGAGCTCACGGGACAGCAGCAGGGCGCTCCAGTCCTGCGGTGGTACCTCCACCCACGCGGCGGCCACACCCATCACGCCGACCGCGCCCACGGTCAGCAGGGGACCCGGGCGCACCCACAGCCCCTCGCGCAGGCTGCCCCGTTCCGTGGGGGTCGGCTCGCCGGGGTCGGCGTGGGCAGCCGCGCCCTGCGTTCGTTCCCGCAGTCCCCGGCCGACGACGAGCTGCAGCAGCCCCATGACGGCGGCGACCACACCCACGTGCAGGCCGACGGGCACGTCCGCTGCCGCGAGCAGGGTGCCGACGCCAACCGCCGCGGTCGTGGTCCCCGACCATGTCGCGTGCATCCGACCCATCACCGACCGACCGCGACGCTGCTGCTCGCCCAGGGCCAGCTCGTTCATGGCCGGGTCGAGCACCCCGTCGGCCAGCCCCATGACCAGCATCGCCAGCCCGAACACCACGAGGGTGGGGGCAACGCCGGTGGCGACGCCGCCGAGCAGCATGACCGGCACGGCCCAGCGGATGGTCGGCACGAACCCGCCCAGGCGTCGGACGACCGTCGGCATCAGCGTGCTGCCGATCAACCCGCCGAGCCCGCCACCGAGCAGCGCCAGCCCGAACGCGGCCTCGCCCGCGTCCAGCCGATCGGCGAGCTGGGGGAACCGGGGCAACAACGACCCGTAGACCCCGGCGTTGGCGGCGAACGTGGCGGCGACCGCCAGGAGGGCCCGGCGGTCGGTCGTGGCGTCGGTGGGGTTCGGCTCGACGCCGGACGCCCCCGACCCGTCCACGTCAGGCAGCGTCGGGCGAGATCCGGTATCGGATCCCGGCCGGCTCCTTCCGGCGGTAGTCGGTGGACCGTTCGGCGACCGGACGACCGGCAGCTGCGGCTATGGCACGCAGGTCCTCCGGGTCCTTGCGGACACCGTGGTCGGATCCGGCCATGCGCGAGATGGTCTCCTCCATCAGCGTGCCGCCGAGGTCGTTGACGCCGGCGTCAAGCAGCTCGGTGGTCCGCTCGACGCCGAGCTTCACCCAGCTCAGCTGGATGTTGTCGATCTCGCCCTGCAGGACCAGGCGGGCGATCGCGTGGACCTTGAGGGTGTCCTCCCACGACGGGCCCGGACGGGCGACGCCGGCCAGGTAGATCGGCGACTGGGCGTGCACGAACGGCAACGGCACGAACTCGGTGAAGCGTGCGGGGTTGCCGGCCTCGCGGCTGTCGACCTGCAGCTGGCGGAGCAGGTGCAGGTGTCCGGCCCAGTGGTGGGGCTGGTCGACATGGCCGAACATCATCGTCGACGTCGACGGGATCCCCAGCGCGTGGGCGTTGCGCATGACGTCGACCCACGCGGCGGTCGGCAGCTTGCCCTTGGTCAGCACCCAGCGGACGTCGTCGTCGAGGATCTCCGCGGCAGTGCCCGGAATGGTGTCCAGGCCCGCGGCCTTCGCCCGGCCCAGGAACTCCTTGACGCTGATGCCGGCCCGGGTGGCGCCGGTCACGACTTCCATGGGGGAGAACGCGTGGATGTGCATGTCCGGCACGCGGGCCTTCACGGCCCGCAGCAGGTGCTCGTAGTGGTCGGTCGGCAGGTCGGGGTGGATGCCGCCCTGCATGCACACCTCCGTGGCACCGAACGCCCAGGCCTCCTCCGCCCGGTCAGCGACCTCGTCGAGGGACAGGGTGTAGGCGTCGGGGTCGTCGCGTCGCTGGGCGAAGGCGCAGAACCGGCAGCCGACGTAGCAGACGTTGGTGAAGTTGATGTTGCGGTTGACGACGTAGGTGACGGTGTCGCCGACGCGGGCACGGCGTACCTCGTCGGCGGCCTCGGTGACCGCCGTCAGGTCCGGGCCCTCGGCGCCGAACAGGACCAGCGCCTCCTCCTCGGTGGGCGGGGTGCCGTCCACCGCACGACGCAGGATGCCGGCCACGTCACCGGTCAGCCGCTCGCGGACGGGCCGGCGGGCCAGCGACTCGGCGGCGATCAGGCCGGTGTCGCCGTAGACGTCGTCGGCGTCGGTGCGCAGCTCGCCCTCGCCGCGGCTCCAGCCGGTGACGCCGTCGCCGGCCGCTGCGGACGTCCAGCGGTCGTCGCCGCCCTGCGCCTCGAGCATGTCGGGGGCCTGCCACGGCTGCGGCTGCGGGGCGGTGTCGGGACGGGCCAGCCCCTCGTCGGTGGCCAGCGCCTGGATCGGGCGACGCATCTGCCCGGCCAGCCACGGGTCGGGCCGGCGGACCCACTCGGGATAGGCGCACAGGCGCTCGGTCAGCTCCTTGCCCGCCGCGGCGGTGCGGGCCGTCAGCTCGTCCAGGTGGGGCCAGGGTGCCTCGGGGTTGACGTGGTCGGGGGTGACCGGCGACACCCCTCCCCAGTCGTCGATGCCGGCGCCGACGATGACCTCGACGTCCTCGGGGGACAGGTTCGGCGGGGCCTGCAGGTGGACGCGGGTGGGCAGGACCAACCGGGCGGTGGCGACGGTGGCCAGCAGGTCGTCGCGGTCCGGTTCGGGGTGGTCGCGCATCGCGGTATCGGGCTTGGCCCGGAAGTTCTGCACGATCACCTCCTGGAGGTGACCGTACCGACGGGCCGATGACGCCATCGCGAGGAGGGTGTCGGCCCGTTCCTCGGGGGTCTCGCCGATGCCGATCAGGATGCCGGAGGTGAACGGCACCGACTGCTTGCCCGCGTCCTCCAGCACCTGCAGGCGCACCGCCGGCACCTTGTCCGGGCAGTTGTGGTGCGGCATGCCCTTCTCGTGCAGCCGGTCGGAGGTCGACTCCATCATGATCCCCATGGAGCCCGACACCGGCTTGAGGGTCGCGAGGTCAGTCCACGACATCACGCCCGGGTTGAGGTGGGGGATGAGCCCCGTCTCCTCGATCACGTGGATCGCCGCCGCACGCAGGTAGGCGAGGGTCGAGTCGTACCCACGTTCGTCAAGCCACTGGCGGGCGGCGGGATAGCGCTCCTCCGGCTGGTCGCCGAGGGTGAACAGCGCCTCCTTGCAGCCGGCAGCGGCGCCCTGTCGTGCCACCTCCACGACCTGGTCGAGGGACATGAACGCGGGGATGTCGCCCTTTGGCGGCCATGCGAACGTGCAGTAGCCACAGGTGTCGCGGCACAGGTGGGTGAGGGGGATGAACACCTTGCGGCTGTAGGTGATGCGGTCGCCGAAGGCCTGGTCGCGAACACGGGCGGCCAGCGCCATCAGCCGCTGGAGGTCCTCGCCACGGGCGCGGATCAGCACGGCGGCCTCGTCGGCGTTCAGCTGCTTGCCCGCGTCGGCGCGGGCAAGGGCGCGGCGCATCGCGTGGGCGTTCACGGGGTCGGGCGTGACAGGCGTTGCGTCGGCGGTGGACAGGTGACCAGAGTCGGTCTGTGTCATGGGCGACAAGGCTATAGCCGGCGGGTCCCGACGCCACGAGCGCCGGGAACGAAACGATGACGGGAGCTCCGGAAGACGGAGAGCATGACCTAGGGTGACCTCGATCGACGAGCGGGGAACTCGTCGTCGCCGCCCAGACATGCAGCCCTGAGGGGGTTGCGCCCACGCGCCAGGAGGAACCTGTGTACTTGCTCACCCGTCGACTTCGCCCCGGGGCCGTTGCCCTGGCCGTGACCATCGTCGTTGCCTTGCTGGGCCCGCTGCCCGCCTTCGCCGGCCCACTCCCGGGTGGCAGCGCAGCCGGGTCGTCACAGGGGGACTTCTCCAGCCCCGGTGCCGGCCCGACGGTGGCTGGGCTCGAGTGGGCGGTGCAGCACCCACAGCTCGGACGCGACGGCAGCCACGCAACACAGGTCATCCGTGACAGCGAGGGCCATGTGGTGCTGAACGCCCACGAGTCCCAGCCCGACGGCACCACCGTCGACGTGCTGGTCGCCATCGATGCCGATGACGGCTCGGTCGCATGGCAGCTGGACAACATGGACTCCGGATGCCTGCCCGTGGCCAGCGACGACGGGTTCGTCTACGCCTTCACCACCGGAGGTGCCGGCCACACCGTCGCCGACCTGCCGGGGATCCTCGAGATCGATGCTGCCGACGGCTCGGTCGTGCGAGCGTGGGAGGGGCCGGTCACCAACACGCCCGGTGACGTGCCGGACGACGGCAACCCGGCGTGCCTCGGTGGGGACCTCGACAGCGGCCACCTCGTCCTGGCCGGCGACATGCTGATGTTCAACCAGCGCCGCAACTTCGACCGCTGGCTGGTCGGCATCGACCTGTCCGGCGCCGACATGACGATGGCCTGGGAGACCTACTTCGATGGCTGGGAGGGGTCCTTCTTCCCCCGGTTGGTCGTCGCGCCCGACGAGGCGTCGTTCTACTTCCCGTTCCGGCTCGGGTTCGACACCGACACGCCCAACCTCCTCGGGGTGTTCGACGTCGCCACGGGGGCAACCCTGTCCACCATCGAGGTCGGCGACGTCGCGCAGGTGGTCGCGCTCGACGGCGGGATCGTGGTCCACGACGACGCCTTCCCCGAGACCGTCACGCGCTACGACCGGTCCGGGGACGACCTGGTCGAGGACTGGTCGGTTGTCTACGAGCGGGACGACACCGCCGACCAGGCGGGCCTCGGCTACTGGGTCGACCGGCTGGCACTCGCCGACGACGTGATCGTCACCGTCGAGCCCAGCGGCGACAGCGTCTTCGCCATCTCCCTCGAGACCGGCCAGCCGGTCTGGACCCACGACCCGACCCCGAGCTTCCTCAACACCGGCGAGCCCAAGGTCGACGCCAAGGGCACTGTGTGGTACTCCGCGTTCGGCTTCGGCCTCTCCGCCGTGGACAGCCGCACGGGCGACCTCGTGACCACGACGGGTGATGACCCCGACGCCTTCTTCGGTGACTTCCGGGGCGAACGGATCGCCCCGATCACCGACGACGGCAGGGTGATCATGGTCAACACGGCCTTCTCCGTTCCCGCAAGCGGGGTCGGACTGCAGCTGGCCGCCGTCAGCCAGGGCACCGCGCGCCTGGACGCCGAGACCCCCGACGACGTCGCCATCCAGATCTGCCAGCTGCTGTTCCCCACCGACGACACCGCCGGCGGGATCGTCCTGGCCCGCAACGACGTGTTCGCCGACGCCCTCGCCGGGGCACCGCTGGCCGGGGACGACGCCTGCATCCTCTACACCGACGGTGGCCCGGACATCCCGCTGGACACCGACACCCGTGCGGAGATCGACCGGGCCCTGCCCGACGGCGGACGGGTCAACATCCTCGGCTCCGAGAACGCGGTGTCCGCAGCGGTCGAACAGGAGCTGCGCGACGCCGGCTACGAGGTCGTCCGCTTCGGCGGCGCCAGCCGTGTCGAGACCGCGGTCGAGATCGCCGTGGAAGTCCTGCGGCAGCACCCCGGGACCACCGAGGCGTTGCTGGCGACCGGCAACAACTTCCCCGACTCGGTGCTCGGTGGCGCCTTCGGTGGCGCGGTCGGACAGCCCATCCTGCTGACCGTGGGTGATGACCTGCACCCCGCGACCGCGCAGCTGCTGGCTGACGAGAACATCACCTCCACCGTCGCGCTCGGCGGCTCGGCCGTGGTGCCCGACGCGGCCGTCAACCAGGCCCCCGGCGGTCGTCGACTGGCCGGTGCCAACCGGTTCGAGACCGGGGCGCTGATCGCCAGCGACCTGTGGCCGGAGGTCATCGGGACCCCCGACCCGGCCACGCGCGAGTTCATCGTCGTCGACCTGTCCAACAGCCGTGACGGCGACGCCTGGACCTACGCGCTGGCGTCGGCACCGCTGGCCGTGCGTCGGGGCGCTCCGCAGCTGGGTGTGGAGCCCACGCGACTGCCGCAGGAGACCCAGGACTTCCTGGACGCCATCGGCTTCACCACCCCGCCCGGCCTGACGGTCGTCGGTGGCGTGGCCGTGGTCAGCGAGGCCGTCGTGACCCAGATCGAGGAGGGCACCGGCTCGGGCGGCTAGGGCCACCTGTCGCCTGTGCGTCGTGGCCCGGCCGCCAATAGGCTGCCGGGCCACATGAACGTCGTCTCCCTCGCTGGCGGCATCGGTGCCGCACGCTTCCTCCGCGGCCTGGTCCGTGCCGTCGACCCCGCGTCGCTGACCGTCGTCGCCAACACCGGTGACGACCTGGCGATCCACGGCCTCCACGTCTCCCCGGACCTGGACACCATCACCTACACCCTCGGTGGCGGGGTCCACCCCGAGCAGGGCTGGGGCAGGGCCGAGGAGACGTTCACCGTCGCCGCGGAGCTGAAGGGTCGCTACGGGCAGCCGGACTGGTTCACCCTCGGCGACCGCGACATCGCCACCCACCTCGTCCGGGCCCGCGTCATCGGCGAGGGGGGCACGCTGACCGACGCCACCCGCACGATCGCTTCGGCGTGGGACCTGCCGTTCGCGCTGCTGCCGATGACCGATGCGACGGTGGCCACCCGGGTGCGGACCAGCGACGGACGCGAGCTGCACTTCCAGGAGTGGTGGGTCGGTGAACGAGCGGCATCACCGATCGACCGGGTCTGGCTGGAGGGCGGGGAGGACGCACGGGCGACCGACGCCGTGGTCGCCGCCATCGAGGGCGCCGACCTGGTGGTCCTGTGCCCCTCCAACCCCGTCGTGTCGATCGGCACGATC
Source organism: Euzebya pacifica (assembly GCF_003344865.1). GTDB lineage: Bacteria > Actinomycetota > Nitriliruptoria > Euzebyales > Euzebyaceae > Euzebya > Euzebya pacifica. The sequence goes on along the minus strand of NZ_CP031165.1, from coordinate 5,041,622 downwards.
CTGGACATCGCCCCCGTCCGCGAGCTGTTGCGCGACAAGCCCGTCGTCGGGGTCAGCCCGATCGTCGGCGGGCGGGTCGTGCGAGGCATGGCCGACAAGCTGCTGCCAGCGGTCGGGGCCGAGGTCAGCGCCGCCGGCGTCGCCGGACTCTACGCCGACTTCCTCGACGGCTGGGTCATCGACACCGCCGACGCCGCCAGCGCCGACGCCATCCGCGCGACCGGGGTCGACGTCGCCGTCACCGACACGATGATGGTCGACGTCGACGTCTCCACCCGCTTGGCCGAGACCGCCGTGGGGATGCTCGGCACCCTCCAGGCGGCCTGACGAGCCGGCCGGGCACCGACCCGGCCGGTCCGTGCACCTCGAACGTGGGCTAGTTGAGCTGGCCCATCAGGGCGACCATGTCGGTCTCGTCGTGGAGCTGGTGCTGCAGGAAGAAGCGGCTGATCCCCGCCTCGCGGTACTCCTCCAGCCGGGCCTGCGCCTGCTCGACGGTGCCGACGACCCATTCGTGTCGCAGCCCGGCCAGCCACTCCTCGGCGCTGCCGTCGGCGTTGGACCATGCCATGATCCGCTCGGCCCTCGCGTGCACGTCGGCCTCGGTCTCGCCCAGGATGCAGCCGGTCATGATCGACATCGGCAGCGGGTCACGGCCGGCCTCCTCGCACGCCGCGTCCAGGCGGGCCTTGCGTTCGCGCACCGCGTCGGTGCTGGGGAAGGTCGTGTTGTACTCGTCGGCCCACCGGGCGGCGAGCTCTGCCCCGCGCGGCTGGGCCTGCCCACCCATGATGATCGGGACGTGGCCGAGCGGCTTGGGGCGGGCCTCGCAGCCGGCCAGCGTGTAGTGCTCGCCGTCGAAGTCGACGGACTCCTCGGTCCACTGCCGACGGATGATCTCGATCTGCTCGGCCATCACGTCGTAGCGCGTGCCGAGGTCAGCGAAGTCGAAGCCGTACATCGTGTGCTCCAGCTCGTTCCAGCCGGCGCCGAAGCCGAGCTCGACCCGTCCACCCGACACGTGGTCGGCAACGACGACCTGCTTGGCCAGCACCGACGGGTGGCGGAACGAGGCGGGCGAGACCATCGTGCCCAGCTGGATGGTGTCGGTCAGGGCGGCCAGGGCAGCCAGCGTCGACCACGCGTCGAGGGCGCTGCGTTCGGTGCGGCCCTGCACGCTGGCGTAGTGGTCGCTGCGGAACAGGCCCTGCAGGCCGGCGGATTCCGCCGCCTCGGCGAGCGCGACCCACTGCGCCCACGTCACGGACTCCTGGCCTTCGACCATGAGGTTGATTGCGTCGTTGTTTGCCATGGCCCCACTCTGCCCGCTTAGCCTGACCCGCAATGAACATCACGCTCCTCCCCGTCAGGGGTATCGGGGAGGTTCGCCCCGGCGACGACCTGCCCGGCCTGATCAGCGCGGCGATCGGCCTGCGTGACGGCGACGTCGTGGTGGTGTCCTCCAAGGTCGTCAGCAAGGCGATGGGCCTGACTGCCAGCCCGCTGCCCGGCGAGCAGGTCGAGGACGCCCGACGGCGCATCGCGATGTCCGCCGAGGTGGCCGACGACGTCGTCGTCGACACGCCCCACGTGGTGGTGGTCCGGACGAGGCAGGGCTACGTGTGCGCCAACGCCGGGATCGATGCCTCCAACGTGCCCGGCGGCGAGCTGCTGCTCCTGCCGGACGACGTCGACGCTGCGGCCGAGGCGCTCCGTGACGGCCTGCGCCGGCTGGCCGCGGTGGACGTTGCCGTGATCGTGTCCGACACCTTCGGTCGGGCCTGGCGCGAGGGGCAGACCGACGTGGCGCTGGGGGTGGCCGGCATGGACGCGCTCCGCGACGAGCGCGGCACCGTCGACCGGGAGGGCCAGACGCTGCGGGTGACGTTGATCGCCCAGGCCGACCAGGTCGCGGGCGCGGCCGACATGGTCCGCGACAAGTCCGCCGGGGTGCCCGTCGTGGTCGTCCGCGGCCTGGACGTCGTGGACACCTCGGCAACCGGTGGTGGCAAGGCGCTGGTCCGCCCGCCCGAGACCGACCTGTTCCCGCACGGTCGGGGATGGCTGGCCCGGCGGCTGGCCACGGGGGAGGGGGCGCCGGTGCGGGCCGGGCTGCCCGAGGACTGGGAGTGGCAGCGGGTTGCCGGGGCGGCCGGTGGCGGGTCGTTCGTGGCCGACCGGATCGACGTCGCCGACGGGCTGGCGGCGGGCCGTGCCGAGGCCGCGCTGCTGGACCTCGGCTACGACGCGGTGGTGCACCCGGGGGAGGGCTGGACGGTGGTCGTGCGGCCGGTCGGGGGACCGGCGCGCTGACGGGGGGTCAGCCGCTGTTGTCGGCCTTGGCCACGCCCTCGACGGAACCCTCCTCGAGGGCACCGTCGACGATGCGGACCGAACGGTCGCCGTAGTCCAAAACCCGTTCGTCGTGGGTCACCACGATCGCGGCCACACCGCGGTCCTTCACCTCGCGACGCAGCAGCTCCATCACCTGCTGGCCGAGCTCGCTGTCCAGGGCGGAGGTGGGTTCGTCGACCAGCACCAGCGCCGGGTCGTTCATCAGGGCCCGCCCGATGGCGACGCGTTGCTTCTGGCCGCCGGACAGCTGCGAGGGCAGGTTGTCGGCCCGTCCGCCGAGCCCCAGCTCCTCCAGCAGCTGGTCGGCACGTTCCTTGGCGGCCTTGTCGATGCGGCTGCCACCGAAGTCCCGGACGACCAGCAGGTTCTCGCGGGCCGTCAGGAACGGCACCAGGTTGACGGACTGGAAGACGAAGCCGATCCGGTCGCGCCGGAAGGCGGCGAGCTGCCTGCCGTTGAGGGTGCCGATCTCCTCGTCACCGACCACGACGCGGCCGCTGGTGGGTTGCAGCAGCGCACCGGCGACGGTCAGGAGGGTCGTCTTGCCGGACCCGGACGGGCCGACGAGGATGACCATCTCGTCGTTGGCGACCTGCATGGAGACGTCGTCGAGGGCGACGACCTGCTGCTCGCCCTCCCCGTAGGTCTTGCGGATGGTGTCGAGCTCGAGTGCGTTCATGGAGGTCATCCGATCGCAGAGGCGGGATCGATGCGCACGATCCGCCGGAGGGTCAGGAGGCTGCCGAGCAGCGCGGTGAAGACGGTGCCGCCCGCGATCAGCCCGACTCGTGCAGGCAGGATCCGGATGGGCAGGTCGGCGGGCAGCAGCCCGGTGAAGGCGAACGCGACGACGATGCCGGTCACCAGGGCGACCGCGCTGATCGCGACGGCCTGCACGGCAAGGCCCGTCAGCAGGTCGCGGGTCCCTGCGCCGAGGGCCTTCAGGACCGCGTACAGCCCGACGCGTTCCAGCACGATGAGGGCGAAGAAGAGGGCGATGACGAGCAGGGTCACGGCGAACGTCACGCCGATGATCCCCTCGAACGTCGAGGACTGCTGCTGGACCACGTCGAGGGCAAGGATCGCGTCCTCGGGCGTCACGGCCTCGACCCCCTCGGCGAGCGACGTCCCGGTCAGGTCGGCCGGAGATCCGGTCGGGCGCAGCGCGAGCGCCTGGGACGCGCCGTCGGGCAGCACGTCGGCGGGGGCGGCGTCGGTGGCGACCTGCCCCCACTGGTCCCACGGCAGCCACACCGTCGGGGATCCCTGTGTCAGGTCGTCGACCAGCTCGGCGACCGTCACTGGCGTGGCGGCGGGGCCGATCTCCAGCACGTCGCCCACCTCGATCCCGGTCAGCTCGGCCAGGGTCGCGTCCACGACCGCGCCGTCCTCCGACGGTGCCGGCAGCACGTCGGTGCCAAGCTCGTAGCCGAAGACGGCGACGTCCTCGACGTCGTCGGTGCCCTGCGGGGCGGCGGTCGTGTCGACCCGGCCGAGGCGGCCGACCGCATCGACGTCGTCCAGCACGTCCAGCTCGTCGGCGATGCCGGACTGCACGACGGAGCGCTGCAGCTGCAGCTCGGCGCTGTCGGCGAAGACCAGCACGAGGCCGTCGTGGGCGCGGTAGGCACCCGTCTGGCTGCCCTCGAGGCCGTCGAGGAACCCGCCGAGGACCAGCAGCAGCACGACCAGCAGGGTCAGTGCGGCGGTCACGGGGACGAAGCGGCCGGGCTGTCGTTGCAGCTCGCGGATGGCGATGCGCATCTAGGCCACCCCTCCGGTGGTCGCGTCGATCGGGTCGATGGCCAGCACCCGTCTGACCGCACCGACGGAGGCCAGCAGCCCCAGCACGACGATCGCCCCGACCGAGGTCACGGTGGTGCCGGTCGACAGGGTCGACCCGAACACGTCCCGCGTGACCGACAGCAGGCCGGATGTCGCGAGCACACCGAGCACCGATCCGAGTCCGACCACCGCCACGGCCTGCAGGAGCACCGGCTTGACGACGTCGCCACGGCTGCCGCCGATGGCACGCAGCAGCACGAGGGCCTCGGTCTTCTGCACGGTCAGGATCAGGAAGAACACCCCGGTCACGATCGTGACCACGATGTAGAGCAGCAGGTAGAGGATGGAGAAGGACCGGGTGATCTGGCCGACCCCGGGGATCGCGTCGGTTGCCGTGGCGCGGTCGACCGCCTCGAGCCCCTCCACCCCGTCGGTGATCGCCGTGGCGACGGCCGCCGCGTCCCCGCCGTCCTCGACGGTGACCCCGATCCACGACACGGGGACGTCGATGGGGGCACCGGCACGGGCCCGCACTGCCTCGGTGAAGGTGTCCAGCGGCACGTAGAAGGTCGGCAGCACGTTCAGCGCGGCGTCGCTGCTGGTTCCGACGACGGTCAGGGTGCGATCGCCCACCTGCACGGTGTCCCCGACCGCGAACGCGCTGTCCAGGCTGCTGCCGCTGAACAGGGCCTCGTCGGGGGCCTCGGGTCGCCGTCCCTCCTCGACGTCCTGCGGGCTGGCGGGCCCGTCGGGGTCGCCACCCACCATCGCGATGTCGGTGTCGCCCACGTCGGTGGACGCGGTGAAGACGCTGACCCCGACGGGCGTGGCGTCCTGCACGCCGTCGACGCCGGCGACGGCATCGGCGACATCGGCGGTCACGACGCTGGCGAACGGGTTCAGCCGTGCCCGGTCGGAGTAGACGAACACGTCGGCTCGGTTGGCCTCGAACGCACCCGTCAACCCGCTGGTCAGGGCGCCGGCAACGGTCTGGAAGAACAGCAGGAGCAGCACCAGGAGGGCAACGGCGCCGACGAGCAGCGCGAAGCGTCCCGGAGCGCGTCGCATTTCGGCGAGGGCGATGAACACGCGGCCAGTATGCGACACGACGTCGTGTCGTAAACAACTGGGTACGATCCTCCCATGCCGTCGCTCTGGGCCGACTCCCTCGACGAGCACCGCGAGCTGGTGCTCGGCAAGGTCCTGTCGGCCTACGAGGCCCTGCGGGCCGAGGTGGGGGTCGAGGCCGTCACCCTGACCGCCGTGGCCCAGCGGGCCGGGATCGCCCGCAGCGCCCTCTACAACTACGTCAAGGACAAGCACGGCCTGGTCCTGCTGCACGCCGAGCGGACCATGGGCGGTGCCACGCAGCAGCTGCAGGCCGGCCTCGAGGGGGTCGACGGCGCCGCTGCGCGCCTGCGCCGCTTCATCGCCATGAACATGGCCATGTACGCCGCGGTCCCGGCCGCCGCCGACGACCTCATGCCATTGCTGGACAGCGACGAGCAGCAGCGGATGCGGGACGCCCTGGCCCCGATCCGGGCAATGCTCCACGAGATCGTCGCCGACGGGGTCGCGTCCGGGGTCTTCCGGGGGCGCACCGAGGACCTCGTCGAGCTGCTGTCGGCCACGATCGGCGGCTACCGGCTTCCCGTCGCCAGCGGACGGCTGGACCCCGACCGTGCCACCGAGGTGGTCAGCGAGGTCCTGCTCGCGGGCCTGCAGCACGCCGCGTTGCCCCTCGACGAGGACTGACGGCGCCCGGGTCGTGGGGGGTGCGTCGTTGGTCGAACGCGACTGGTTCCGCGACCTCGATACACTCTGCGGTCGTGCGCCGTTCGTCCGGTGCCCACGCGTCATCACTGCCAGCTCAGGGGACGCCGCGCTCGGCCCCCCGAGCGTGCCCCCAGACGGAGGAACCACTCGTCGTGTCCGAAGAACAGTTCGAATCAAAGCGTGAGCGCCAGAAGGCCCGTCGCGCAGCCCGCCTCGAGCAGGAGGCCCAGCAGGCCAAGGTCCAGGGTGTCCGTCGGACGGCCACCTACGGGATCGTCGGCCTCGTCGTGGTCGCGCTGATCGGGCTGCTGGTGTTCCGGCAGATCCAGAAGGGCCAGCAGGAGGAGGAGCAGGCGGCCGAGGTCGCCGCACGCCTCGACGAGCTGGGCTGCACGCCCGACGAGCGGCAGGCCGACCTCGGTGGCGGCCACATCTCCGGCACCGCCGACGCCCTCTCCCAGGAGCCGCCGTCGGCCATCTACCCCGACGCGCCGCCGTCCTCGGGCCGCCACATCGGCCAGGTCGCGCCCTCCGGCGTCTACGACGTCAAGATCGACCCGCGCTTCACCACCCACAACCTCGAGCACGGCTACGTCGTCGCCTGGTACGACGCGGACGCGCCGGAGGACGAGGTCGCCGAGCTGAAGGCCTGGGGCGAGGAGATGCTCGACGGGGACTACCCCAAGCTGATCGTCAGCGAGTACTACGAGGACATCCCCGACGCGAACTTCGCCTACACGGCCTGGTTCTTCCGCCAGACGTGCGACACCTTCGACGCCGATGTGGCCGAGGTGTTCACCCGGACCCACTACGACACCGCCGGTGAGGCCCCGGAGAAGGGCATCCCGACCCACAACGTCGGCGCCCAGGGCGTCATCGACCCCGAGGGCGAGGACCTGTTCCTGCCGCCGCTGGACGAGGAGTTCGGTGGCACGTCGGCCGTCGACGAGGTCGAGGGCACCGACCCGGCGTCCGCCATCGATCCGGGCAACGAGGACACCGAGGCCGCCGAGCCGGCCGAGGACGAGCCGGTCGAGGCTGCCACCGAGTAGTCGCCGTTCGGCGAGGAGGATCACCCATGACGGGGCTGCTGCGGCGGCCCCGTCATGGCGTTCGGTGGCCCGCTGTCGCCAACCGTCGGGGCGTGCCCGTCCGGGCAGCCCCGCAACGGTGGCCGGACGCCGTAGCCTTGCCCCATGTGCGGAATCATGGGGTACACGGGTGACGCGGATGCGCTGCCGATCATCGTCGACGGCCTCGCCCGTCTGGAGTACCGGGGGTACGACTCCGCTGGGGTTGCCATCATCGACGGCGACGGCCAGCTGGACGTCGTCAAGCGGGCCGGGAAGCTGGCCAACCTGCAGGGTGCGCTGGCAGAGGAGTCGCCGGCGGGCCACATCGGTGTCGGCCACACCCGCTGGGCCACCCACGGGGTGCCCAACGACACCAATGCCCACCCGCACTGCGACCCGTCCGGGACGATCGCCGTCATCCACAACGGCATCATCGAGAACTACGCCGAGCTGAAGGCCGAGCTGGCCGAACGACGTGGTGCCGTCTTCGTCTCCGACACCGACACCGAGGTCGTCGCCCACCTCGTCGCCTCGTTGTACGAGGGTTCGTTGCCCGCCGCCGTGCGGGCCGCCGTGAAGCGCCTCGACGGCCAGTTCGCCATCGCGGTGATCGACCGGCGCGACCCGGACACGATCGTGGCGACCAAGCGGTCCGCCCCCATGATCCTCGGGCACATGGAGGGCGCCTCCATGCTGTCCTCCGACGCCGCCGGGCTGATCAGCCACACCCGCGAGTGCGAGGCCATGGAGGACGACCAGGTCGCCGTCCTGACCCCGGGTGGCATCACCGTCACCGACCTCGACGGCAACCCCACCGAGGGGCACCGCTACACCGTCGACTGGGACATCGACGCCGCGGAGAAGCAGGGCTACGAGCACTTCATGCTCAAGGAGATCCACGAACAGCCCCGCGCGGTGGCTGACACGCTCCTCGGCCGCCTGGACGCCGACGGACGGGTGACCCTCGACCGTCTGGACTTCGACCCGGCGCTGCTGCGGGCGCTGGACAAGGTCTACATCGTGGCCTGCGGCACCTCCCACCACGCCGGCATGGTCGCCAAGTACGCCACCGAGCACTGGGCCAAGATCGGTGTGGAGGCCGAGATCGCCAGCGAGTTCCGCTACCGCGACCCCATCCTCACCAAGCAGACCCTTGTCGTCGCCATCTCCCAGTCCGGCGAGACCGCCGACACGATCGCAGCCGCGGAGTACGCCCGGGCACAGGGCGCCAGGGTGATCGCCGTCACCAACATCGTCGGCTCGACGCTGGCGCGTACCGCCGACGGCGTCATCTTCACCCGTGCGGGCCTCGAGGTCGCGGTGGCGTCCACCAAGGCCTTCACCACCCAGATCATCGCCCTGTCGGTGCTGGCACTGTTCCTCGCCCAGGAGCGACGCCAGATGTTCGCCGAGGAGTGCCGGGACATGCTGGACCGGCTGGAGGCGCTGCCCGCGCTGATGGAACGGGTCCTGGAGGCCGAGGAGGGCATGGCCGAGCTGGCCGCACGGTTCTCGGGGGCGGACTACTTCATGTTCATCGGTCGGCAGGTCGGCCTGCCGATCGCGCTCGAGGGGGCGCTGAAGCTCAAGGAGATCAGCTACATCCACGCCGAGGGGTTCGCCTCCGGTGAGATGAAGCACGGCCCGATCGCCCTCATCGACGACGGCGGCCCGGTCATCGCGCTGGCCACCGACGGGCACGTGAAGGCCAAGGTCGTCTCCAACATCCAGGAGGTCAAGGCCCGCGGCGCCGTCGTGCTGGCCGTGGCCACCGAGGGGGACACCGAGGTCAAGGAACACGCCGACCACGTCGTGTACGTCCCCGACGTGCACGAGCTGCTGTACCCGGTCCTCACGGTCCTGCCGCTGCAGCTGCTCGGCTACCACATCGCCGTGGCGCTGGACCGCGACGTCGACCAGCCCCGCAACCTCGCCAAGACCGTCACCGTCGAGTAGATGCCCATCCACGGCGTGGGGATCGACCTGGTCGAGCTGCCGCGCTTCCAACGCACCCTCGACCGGACGCCGTCCATCCGTGGCCGCCTGTTCACGCCGATGGAGCTGGAGCGGTGCGGCGACCGGGTCGACCGCCTGGCCGCCCGGTTCGCCGCCAAGGAGGCCGTCGCCAAGGCCATGGGCACCGGCATCCGGGGGTTCGCGTTCCTCGAGATCGAGGTGACCAACGACGACCTCGGCCGCCCCTCCGCGGTCCTGCTCGGCCGCGCGGCGATCACCGCCGACCGGCTGGGCATCATCGCCGTCCACCTGTCGCTGACCACCGCCACCGAGACCGTCGCCGCCTACGCCGTCGCCGAGAGGTGAGGATGCCGGGCTGCAAGGATGGTCGGCGATGATCGACCTGTACCTGCCCGAGGACGTCCAGGCCATGGACCGGCGTGCGTTCGCCCGTGGCGTCGAGCCGGCCGCGCTGATGGACCACGCCGCCCGGCACCTCGCGCAGGGGGTGCTGGCGATCGCCGAGCAGCGGGGGCTGGGGAGGTACGGCCTGCGGGGCGTGTTGCTGTGCGGCAAGGGCAACAACGGTGGGGACGGGTTGGCGGCCGCTCGGCACCTGCTGCGCCGCGGGGTCGCCGCCACCTGCGTCCTGGTCACCCCCGAGGACGAGCTCGGCGAGGACAGCGTTCGCGAGGCGACGGCGTTGCGCCGGGCCGGCGGACGGATCGTGCCCCTGGGCGAGGAGGCCGGCGAGGGTGCGGATCTCGGGGACGTCCTCGACGGAACCCTCCGAAATGCCGACGTGGCCGTGGACTGCCTGCTCGGGACCGGAGCCTCCGGTGAACCCCGCGGCCCGTTCGGCGTTGCCGTCAGCGCCCTGCGCCGGGTGCACGACCGGGGCTGCCCCGTCGTGGCGTGCGACCTGCCGACGGGCGTGGACGCCGCAACCGGCCGGGTGCCAGGCGACGCCGTAGTGGCCGACCTGACCGTCACCCTCGGCGCCCACAAGCAGGGCCTGTGGCTGCACCCGGCCGCCGAACACGTGGGCCAGCTCGTCCTCGGCGAGATCGGCGTGGTCGACGACGAGGCGCAGCCGGTCGCCCGCGTGCTGGAGAGCGCCGACCTTCCCGGCCTCGCGCCGCCGCCCGGTCCGCGCGACCACAAGCGATCCCGTGGGGTCGTCGCGATCCACGCCGGGTCCGACCGCATGGCGGGTGCGGCGATCCTCTGCGCGAAGGGGGCGCTTCGGGCCGGCGCCGGGTTGATCACCGTCGCCACGCCCCGAGCGGCGGCGTCACGCATCTCCGCTGCCGTTCCCGAGGCGATGACCGTGCCGCTGCCCGACGACGTCGACGGCATCGTCGCTGGCGTCCTCGAGGCCGCCGAGAAGGCTCACGTCCTGGCGATCGGTCCGGGGCTCGGGCTTGCCGAGGCGACGCAGCAGGCGGTCCGCCGGCTGGTCACCGAGGCCGATCGCACCGTCGTCCTGGACGCCGACGGCATCAACGCCTTCCGCGACCACACCGAGCTGCTCGAGGCGCCGGACGGACGCCCCGAGGACCGGCAGCTCGTGCTGACCCCACAGGCGAAGGAGCTCGGCCGCCTCGCGGGCAGCTCGGGCCACGGCGTCCACGCCCGCCGGACCGAAACCGCGGTCGAGCAGGCTCGACGGTTCGGGGCCACGCTGGTCGCCAAGGGACCCCGGTCGGTCATCGCCGCCGCAGACGGCCGGGTGTGGATCAACGGCACGGGCGGACCAGCGCTGGCGTCCGGCGGGACCGGTGACGTGCTGACCGGCATCACCGCCGCGATGATGGCCCAGCATCGTGACCCCGCCAGCGTGGCGGCGGCCGTCCACGTGCACGGCCTGGCCGGTGACCTGGCGGCCGAGCACCTCTCGGCTCGCGCCACCGGGGCCAGCGACGTCGCCGACCACGTCGCCGCGGCCGCCCTCGAGCTCGGAATCTGACCACGTGAACCCTCCCCTCCACCGTCCCGTCTGGGCCGAGGTCGACCTCGACGCCATCCGGAACAACGCCGCCGTCCTGAAGGCCCACGCGCGCGTCGAGCACCTCATGGCCGTCGTGAAGGCCGACGGGTACGGCCACGGCGCCGTTCCCGTGGCCCGGGCGGCGCTGGAGGGCGGGGCGACGTGGCTCGGCGTCGCGCTGGTCGAGGAGGGCATCGCGTTGCGGGACGCCGGCATCACCGCTCCCGTGCTGGTCCTGTCCGAGCCACCCGCCGAGGCGGCCGCGGCCCTGCTGGCTGCCGAGCTGACCCCGACGGTCTACACCCACGGCTTCGCGGCGGCGCTGACCGCAGCGGCTGGTGACGGGGTGGTCGACGTGCACCTCAAGCTCGACACCGGCATGCGCCGCGTGGGGCTGGCCGAGGAGTTCTGGGAGCCCGCGTTCGCCCGCCTGGCCGCCAGCCCCTCCCTTCGGGTGGCGGGGATCTGGTCCCACCTGGCGGTCGGCGACGAAGCTGGGAACGCCTTCAACGAGCTCCAGGGCGAACGCTTCGCACGGGGGCTGGCCATGGCCGAGGCGGTCGGCCTGCGGCCGGACCTCCGCCACCTGTGCAACTCCGGCGGGACCACGCTGTATCCGGCGCTGCACCACGACATGGTCCGGACCGGGATCGCGCTGTACGGGCTGGAGGCGGCGCCGGGCGTGAAGCTGGAGGGGCTGCGGCCGGCGATGTCGATCCGGACCAGGCTGTCGCTGGTCAAGCGCGTCCAGCCGGGCGACACCGTGTCCTACGGCCGCCGCTGGACCGCGACCGAGCCGACGGTCATCGGCACGGTGCCGGCTGGCTACGCCGACGGGATCCGTCGGGGCCTGACCGGGAAGGGACAGGCGACCCACCGCGGCCGTCGGGTCCCGATGGCGGGGACGGTGTGCATGGACCAGCTGCTGGTCGACCTCGGCCCCGACGCCGACGCCGAGGCGGGCGACGACGTCTGGCTGCTCGGCGGCCCGGCTGAGGACCCGGTGACGGCAGAGGACTGGGCCGCGTGGCTGGACACCATCACCTACGAGGTCACCTGCGGCATCGGCGCCCGCATCCCCCGCGTCCACCTGGGCGAGTAGCCCCCGGGTCAGCCGGGGACGCGGTTGCGGATGTAGCCGACCGTCTGGGCCGACGCGGCGGCCACGGGGACGGCCAGAAACGCGCCGAGGATGCCCAGCAGGAAGCCGCCCGTGGCCAGGGCCATCACGATCGCCAGCGGATGCAGCTCCAGCGCCCGGCCGAGGATCAGCGGCTGGAGCAGGTTGCCCTCCAGCGCCTGGACGGCCACGACGACGCCGATGACCAGCAACGCGGTTCCCGGCCCGTTGGTGGCCAGCGCCACGATGGCGGCCAGGAACCCGGAGATGCTGGCACCCACGACGGGGAACAGGCCACCGAAGAACACGATGACACCCAGCGGCAACGCAAGGGGGACGCCCAGCAGCCACAGGCCAAGGCCGATGAACACCGCATCGACCACGGCGACGGCGAGCTGGCCCTGGATGTAGCCACCGATCGTGGTCCACATGCGATCGCCGAGGATCTCCACGTCGCGGTGCAGCGCGTGGGGGAACAGGCTCTTGACCCAGCGCCCGATCGTCGGGCCGTCCTTGAGGTAGAAGAACAGCACGATCAGGGTCAGCAGGACGCTGGTCGCACCCTGGAAGAACGCCTGGGCCACACCCAGGGCGCTGCCGGCTGCGGCGCCGACGCCGCCGGAGATTCCCTCGGAGAACCCCTCCACCAGCTCGTCGAGGTTGATGGGGTCCAGGCCGAACGGCCCGCTGCGGAGGAACGTGTCGATCTGGGCGTAGCCGTCCATGATGGACGTGCTCAGGGTGTCGATCTGCTCGCCGACAGCCGGGACGATGAGGGCCCCGATGCCGCCGATGATCCCGAGCGTGCCGAGCAGCACGACGGCGGCCGCCAGCGCGGGTGGCACGCCGGCGTTCTTCAGCCGGTTGACGAACGGGTACAGCACCGCGGCGGGAAACAGCGCGATCACGATCGGGATGACGACGCTGGAGAGGGTCGCGATGACCAGCGCGGTGGCGATCACGATGATGGTGATGCCGATGCCCGACCAGGCGTAGACGCCGGCGCGCACCGTGGGGCGTTCGGTCAGCGGCCGCTTGAGCATCACCTCGGTGTCGGGGCGTTCGTCGGGCGGATGGACCAAGGCGTCGGTGTCGTCCTTGAAGACCTCCTCGCCGTTGCCAGCCGGGCCGGTCTCGCTGGCAGGGGCATGACGGCGGACACGGGCCAGCCGGGCACGCACCGCTTCGGCGCGCCGTTCGGCGGCGGTCAGCTCCCTCTCCTTGTTCCCCTCACCCGGCACGGCGGGTTCCTCTCTGCCTCGATCGCGGCGGTGTGCGGCGGTCAGCTTGCCATGTGCTGGGCCAGCGCGCGCGTCAGGTGCGCCAGGTCCTCGGCATGGGACTGCTCGCGGATGGAGTGCATGGACAGCAACGGGCTGCCGATGTCCACGGTGTGGATGCCGAGCCGCGTCGCGGTCAGCGGTCCGATGGTCGACCCGCTGGGGGAGTCGGCGCGGTTGGTGAACGCCTGCACGGGAACGTCCGCCTCGCGGCAGCGGCTGATGAACCAGGCTGCGGTGCCGGCGTCGGTGGCGTAGGCCTGGTTGGCATGCACCTTCACCACGGGGCCGCCGCCGAGGCGGGGCTGGTGGCCGGGGTCGTGCCGGTCGGCGTAGTTGGGGTGCACCGCGTGGGCCGAGTCGGCGCTGACCAGGATCGACCCGGCGAACGCCCGCGGTCGGGCCTGCGGGTCGGTGTCGCCGCTGGCCACGACCAGCCGGGACAGGGTGTCCTCGAGCATCGCCCCCCTGGCACCCTCCGCACTGCCCGAGCCGACCTCCTCGTGGTCGTTGCAGACCACGACCTGGGTCGCCTCGGCCGGGCCGGCGGCGATGATCGCATCGACGGCGGCATGGCACGAGACCAGGTTGTCCTGGCGCGGGGCCATGACGAACTGGTCGTCGCGACCGCCGAGGGCCGAGGGCTGGGTGTCGGCCAGGATCAGGTCCCAGGCGAGCAGCTCGTCGGCGCCGACGTGGTCGGTGACCTCCTCGATGATCGAGGCGTCCTCGACCGCAGCCGACCAGATCGGCAGCATGTGCTGCTGCGGGTTGAGCTTCAGCCCCTCGTCGTTGACCCCGCGGTTGAGGTGGATCGCAAGGCTGGGGATGCGCAGCGGGGCACCGGGCAGGCGGACCAGCTCGATGTCGCCGTCGGCGGTCACGACCCGGCCGGCGACGGTCAGGTCGCGGTCCAGCCACGTGTAGTGCAGCGGGCCGCCGTAGACCTCGACGGCCACCTGCCGGTAGCCGGTCCGCTCGACGTCGGCGTGCGGACGCAGCCGGTAGGTGGGGGAGTCGGTGTGGGCACCGGCGATGCGGAACCCGGCCTCGGCGAGCGGGGCCGATCCCACCCGGAAGGCGATGATCGAGCCGCCGTCCCGGACGACGTACCCGGCCGTGCCGGGTTCCACGGTCCACCGCTCCCGCTCGTCGAACGCCACGAACCCGGCCTGCTCCAGCCGCGCCGCCAGGCTGGCGACCGCGTGGAACGGCGTGGGCGAGGCGTCGATGAACGCCATCAGGCCCGCTGGGTCACCCGGCCGGGATTCGTGCTGGACCCCGGCCGGTGTGGCGTCGTCGTGCATCAGCTGATCCCACCGAGCGCATCGTCCATCAGCTTGTCCTGCTCGAGGTCGTGCACGGTGTGCGACCCGGTGGCGGGGCTGGCGGACTGGAAGCGGGTGGACCGCTTGAGCTTGCGGCCGTCGCCGACGTCCTCGCAGGCGTTGTAGAGCAGGCCGCCGACGAAGGGCCACGGGCCCATGTTCTCCGGCTCGTCCTGCACCCACATGACGTCGGTGGCGTTGGGGAACGACTTCAGCGCCTCCACGACCTGCTCGTGCGGCCACGGGTAGAGCTGCTCGATGCGGACGACGGCCGCGGGGGCCTTGCGTTCGTCGCGTGCGGCGATCAGGTCGTGGGCGACCTTGCCCGAGCACAGCACGACGCGCTTCACGTCCTCGGCGTCCGGGCCGGTCGGGTCCTCGGTCCAGACCTCGTTGAAGTGGCCGTCGATGAACTGGGCCGCCGGCGACAGGACGTGCTTGGCACGCAGCATCGACTTGGGGCTGATGACGACGAGGGGCTTGCGGACCTCACGGTGCATCTGCCGCCGCAGCAGGTGGAACCACTGACCGGCGTTGGAGGGCTGGGCGACCTGGATGTTGTCCTGGGCGCACAGCGTCAGCCACCGCTCGATGCGGGCGGAGGAGTGCTCCGGGCCCTGGCCCTCGTAGCCGTGGGGGAGCAGCACGACGAGGCCGGAGGTCTCGCCCCACTTGTCCTCCGCCGCGGTGATGAACTGGTCGATGATGACCTGCGCACCGTTGGAGAAGTCGCCGAACTGCGCCTCCCACATGGTCAGCGCCTCGGTCCGGACCACGGAGTAGCCGTACTCGAACCCGAGCGCGCCGAACTCGTGGAGCGGCGAGTCGTAGATCATGAACTGGCCGTGGCCGTCCTCCTCGTTGCCGGGGAGGTGGCGCAACGGGATGTACTCCGAGCCGTCGGCGTGGTCGACCAGCACCGAGTGGCGCTGGCTGAACGTGCCGCGACGCGAGTCCTGTCCGGCGAAGCGGACGCTGATGCCTTCCTGGACGAGGGTGCCCAGGGCCAGCATCTCCGCGGTCGGCCAGTCGACGCTGTCCTCGCCCAGCTGCTCGGCACGACGGCTGAGCAGCTTGGCCAGCTTGGGGTGCGGGGAGAAGTCGTCGGGCCAGGTCGTCAGCGCCTTGGTGATCTGCTGGAGGCGGTCCAGCGGCACCCCGGTGTTGACGTGCGGCAGCACACCGACGACCTTCGGCGTCGGCGGCAGCTCGTTGGTCTCCGGCTTGGAGCCACGCGTCTGGTTCAGCGCGGACTCCAGGGTCTCCTGGAACCGCTCCAGGGCCTGCTCGGCCTCCTCCAGCGTCAGGTCACCGCGGTTGACGAGCTCCTCGGTGTAGACCTTGCGGACGCTGCGGCGGTTGCGGATCGCCTCGTACATGATCGGCTGGGTGAACGCGGGCTCGTCGCCCTCGTTGTGGCCGTGGCGGCGGTAGCAGATCATGTCCACGACGACGTCGCGGTGGAACCGCTGACGGTAGGCCAACGCCATCTCGACCACGCGGACACAGGCCTCGGGATCGTCACCGTTCACGTGGATGATCGGCGCGGCGACCATCTTGGCGACGTCGGTGGCGTACTCCGAGGACCGGCTGTGATGCGGCGCGGTCGTGAAGCCCAGCTGGTTGTTGACCACGATGTGGACGGTGCCACCGGTCTGGTAGCCCTTCAGCTGGCTCATGCCGAGGGTCTCCGCGACGACGCCCTGGCCGGCGAAGGCCGCGTCACCGTGGATGAGGACCGGCAGGATCGGGCCGTGGTTCGGCGGGTGCTGGCGCTGGTCCTGCTTGGCGCGGACCATGCCCTCCACGACCGGGTCGACGGCCTCGAGGTGGGAGGGGTTGGCGGCCAGGGAGACCGGCAGCTCGCCACCGTTGGGGGAGCGGTGCAGGCCGCGGGAGCCCAGGTGGTACTTGACGTCGCCGGAGCCCTGGACGGAGTCGGAGGCGATGTCGCCCTCGAACTCGGAGAAGATCTTGTCGTAGGACTTGCGGAGGATGTTGGCCAGCACGTTCAGGCGGCCGCGGTGGGCCATGCCGATCACGGCCTCCTGCAAACCCTCGTCGGCGGCCGCGGACAGCAGCGCGTCGAGCATGGGGATCAGCGACTCCGACCCCTCCAGGGAGAAGCGCTTCTGACCCAGGTACTTGGTTCCCAGGAACCGCTCGAAGGCCTCGGCCTCGTTGAGCATGTCCATGATCCGTCGCTGGGACTCGGGACTGACGGCGGTCCGGACACCTTCGACGCGCTCCTGGAACCACTCCTTCTGCTCCGGGTCGGAGATGTGCATGTACTCGATGCCGACGGTGCGGCAGTACGCGTCGCGCAGGACCCCCAGCAGGTTGCCGAGCGACATCCGCTCCTTGCCGGCGATGCCGTCGGTGTAGAACTCGCGGTCGAGGTCCCAGATGGTCAGGCCGTAGGTGGCTGGGTCCAGCTCGGGGTGCACCGCGCGGAAGGTGTGCTGCAGCGGGTTGAGGTGGGCGATCAGGTGCCCACGGACCCGGTACATGTTGGTCAGCTTCTGCACCGAGATCTGCTTGGCAGCCGCGGCGGCAGGGTCGTTGACGACCCGGGTGGAGTTGTCGGTGCGCCAGCGGACCGGCTCGTAGGGGATCTTCAGGGAGTCGAAGATCTCGTCGTAGAAGCCCTCCTCGCCCAGGAGGCAGTGCTCCATCGAGCGAAGGAACATGCCGGACTCGGCGCCCTGGATGACCCTGTGGTCGTAGGTGGAGGTCATCGTGATGACCTTGCCGATGCCCAGGTCGGCCAGCGTGCGCGGGTCGGAGCCCTTGAACTGGGAGGGGAAGTCGATCGCGCCGACCCCGATGATGGCCGACTGGCCCTTCATCAGGCGGGGGACCGAGCCGACCGTGCCGAGGCCACCGGGGTTGGTGAGGGTCGCGGTGGTGCCCTCGAACATCTCCGGGGTCAGCTTGTTGGCCATGACGGCCCGCACCATCTCCTCGTAGGCCCGCCAGTACTCGGCGAAGTCCATGGTGTCGACCTGCTTGATGCTGGGGACCAGCAGGACACGGCCGCCCTTGCGCTCGACGTCGACGGCCAGGCCCATGGCGAAGTGCTCGGGCTGGTACACGAACGGCGTGCCGTCGGCGTCCTCGTGGTAGCTCTTGGTCATCGCCCGGTTGGCGACCATGGCCTTGACCATCGCCCAGCCGATGAGGTGGGTGAAGCTGACCTTGCCGCCACGGGTGCGCTTGAGCTGGTTGTTGAGGATCCGGCGGTTGACCTCGAGCAGCTTGGCGGGGACCTCGCGGAAGCTGGTCGCCGTGGGGACCGTCAACGAGGTCTGCATGTTCTCCGCGATGGCGGCGGAGACCCCACGGATCTTCTGCGCGCCCTCGGGGATCTCGACCTCGACGGCGTCCTTGTCGTCCGCCTTGGTGTCGGCCTTCGTGTCGGCCTTCTCGGCCGCGGGGGCAGCCGGTGCCGCCGGGGTCGCCGTGCCGTTGCCCTGCGGGGCCGTCCGCGCCGCCGGGATGGCGCCGTGCGGGGGCACGTAGTCGCTGAAGAAGTCGTGCCAGCTCTCGGGCACGCTTCCCGGGTCGGCGAGGTAGTCGCGGTACAGCTCCTCGACGATCCAGCTGTTCGCACCGAACGAATCGGCACCGGAGGAGGGGGAGGGCGCGTCCGCGCGGGAGGCCGTGTCGGCCATTGTCAGGTCACCACCTGGGTAGGGAAGGCAGTCTTCGGACGGCATCGTATCGGCCCCGGCCGTGTGCGACCCACCACGGGAGGGACCGGAAGGGCAATCAGCCTGACTGGTTCCCGGAAGTGTGCTGGGCGGTCCAGGCCGCCATGGCGATCCCGCTGGCCACGCCGGCGTTGATCGAGCGGGTCGATCCGACCTGCGGGATGTGCAGGACGGCCTCGACGTGGGTGCGCGCCTGGGGTGACAGGCCCGGGCCCTCCTGGCCGAAGACCATGAGGCATCGTTCGGGCAGCGGGGTCGTCAGCAGGGACCGGGAGCCCGGCAGGTTGTCGATGCCGGTCAGGGTCAGGTCGTGGTCGACGGCGAACTGGCGGAGCCCCTCGAACCGATCGTGGTGGTGCACGTCGAGGTAGCGGTCGGTCACCATCGCCCCACGCTTGTTCCACTGCCGCTTGCCCACGATGTGGACGCCGCCTGCCCCGAAGGCGTTGGCGGTCCGCACGACGGTGCCGATGTTGAGGTCGTGCCGCCAGTTCTCGATCGCGACGTGGAACGGGCGGGCCGATGCGGCGAGGTCGGCGCGGATCGCCTCGACGGTCCAGTAGCGGTAGTGGTCGGCGACGTTGCGACGGTCCCCGGCGGCCAGCAGCGCAGGGTCGTAGCGTTCGTCGGTCGGCCACGGGTCGGGGTGCGGACCGACGCCGATCGTCACGTCGGGGTCGGCGCCGCGCATCCGATGGGCCGAGGTGTCCCACTCGTCGGCGAGGACGCCCCAGGCGAGGGTGTCGTCGATGCCGACGCCCTCGGTCCAGCGGTCCTGTCGGGCGCGTGTCTCCCGCTTGACCCCGAGCCGGCGGGCCAGTGCGATGGCGGCGACGTTGCTGCTCGCGGTCGCCGACTGGACGCGGCGCAGCCCCATCCCTCCCTCGCGCTGTGGGGTGAGGGCGACCGTGATCAGCCGCGGGACGACGTGGCGGGCGATGCCGTGTCGGCGGGCCGGGTCGGCAACCCGGAGGTGCCCCTTCGCCGCGTGGGTGTGGACGTCGATCGAGGCGTGGAAGGCCCCGACCACCTCACCGTCGTGGAGGCTGATCCGTCCCGCGACCGCGTCACCCCCGACGTGGTCGGTGACGATCCGGACACGCCCGACCTCCACCGGTGCGAGTGGCGCATCCGGCGGTGTCCACGGATCGGGGGAACGGCTGGCGATGCGGGGAACGGTAGCGGCCACGGACGCCCGCCAACCGGATGGATACGCCTCCGCGGTACGGGCGCCGACCGCAGCGTGGAGGCGATTCCGTCCGGGCGAAGGCCCCTGACCAGCATGGACGACGCTCCGTCACCGGTACGTTGAGGCGATTCCGTCCGGCGCACGAGGCGATTCCATCCGCGGGTGGGATCCGATCCATCCGCGGGTGGGGTCCGAGGACGAGCCGAGGGCCTACGGTATGGGCCATGCGTGCGTTCCTGTCCCGGTGGCGAACCGAGCTGCTCGTCTTCGCCCTGGTGCTCGTTGCCACGGCTCCGACCGTGCAGCTGCTGATGGCCCATCAGGCCTCGCGGCTGGCGCTGACGGCCGCCATGTGGGACGACGGGACGGTGCAGATCGACGAGTACGGGCCCGGCCTGCTGCTCGGGCTGGGTCCTCGCGACAGCGGCGGGATCCTCTCGGTGGACTACGCCGAGCGGGAGGGGCACCTGTACTCCGACAAGGCCCCCGGGCAGCCGCTGCTGGCCGCGCCCTTCTACGGCCTGGCGCGGCTTGCCGGCGCCGAACCCGGGGTGGAGGAGCGGTACTTCGACAACTACACGCTCTGGTGGACGTCGTTGTGGTCCGCCGCCATCCCCGCGGCCGTGCTGGCCGTGATGATGCGCCGCTTCGCGCTGAAGGTGACCGGGGACCCGCGAGCCGCCACCGTCGCCGCGGTCGGCATGTCCCTGTCGACCCTCCTGCTGCCCTTCGCCACCGTGCTGTTCAGCCATGTGCTGGCCGCAGCCCTGGGGTACGCGGCCTACCTGGCCGCCCGGGATCCGGATGCGCCAACCCTCCGGCTGGCCGCGGCGGGGCTGCTCGGCGGCATGGCAGTGGTGTCGGAGTACACGACCGGGATCATTGTGGTCGTCGTCGGCGTGCTGGTGCTGGTCCGCCACAAGGCGGGCGCCGTGGCCTACGTCGCCGGGGGGCTGCCGGCCCTCGCCGTCCTGACGGTCTACAACGCCATCACCTGGGGCGACCCCCTGGAGTTCAGCTACAGCAACTCCGGGTCCTTCCAGCAGTTCCACGAGCAGGGCCTGTTCGGCATCCGCGTGCCCGACCCGGGCCTGACCGTGCAGGTCCTGATGGGCGAACGCGGGTTGTTGACCCTCACCCCCGTCGTGCTCGTCGGGGTCATCGGCCTGGTCATGCTGGCCCGGCAGCGGCGCACGCGTGAGGTGGCGGTCGTCGGCCTGGTCGTCTTCGCGGCCTTCGTGGCGGTCCAGGGCGGCTGGTTCAGCGTCACCGCCGGCGCCGCACCGGGCCCGCGCTACGTGGTGCCCGCACTGCCGTTCGTCGCGGTCGGCGTGGCGCGTGCCTGGCGATGGAGTCGTGTTGCCGTCATCGGCTCGATCGTCATCGGCGCCGTGGCCATGTTCGCCTCGATCGCAACCAACCCGCTGGCCCAGCCGACGGAGACCTTCGCCGCTGGCCACTGGCTCTGGCGGATCGCCGAGGGCCGCTTCGGCCAGAACCTGCTCACCCCATGGCTCGGTGCGCCGTGGGGTCAGCTGGTCCAGCTTGCCGGCGTGCTGGTCGTGCTGGACCTCGTGTGGAACGCCACGGTGAAGGACGCGCCAGCCGACGGCGATCCCGCGGTGGTGGAACCGATGGCCGTCACCGCAGCCGACACCGATCCGGGTGTCAGCCCAGGCGACCGCTGATCGCGTCGGCCAGCCGCGCAGGGGCGGCGTCGTCGGACTGGATGAACAACGACGGCTCGGTCAGCTCGACCTCCAGCACCATCGGGCCGTCGGGACCCTCCAGCAGGTCGACGCGGGCGTACAGCAGCGTGCCGAAGCGGTCGGTCAGGAACGCCGTGACGGCATCGGCGACGGTTCGGTCCGCCGCCGACGGCGTGCGCGGGTCGATGGTCTCCTGGGCGAACAGCTCGGTGGTGGGCGCGGCGCCGGACTCCAGTAGCGGCCCCTTGCGGATGGCGTGGGAGAAGCGGCCGTTGAGGTAGAGCAGCGCGGTCTCGCCGTGGTCGTCCACCGTGTCGACGTAGGGCTGGATCATGACCTCGCGGCCGGCGGCCAGCAGCCGTTCGGCGTGTGCACGGGCGACCGCGTCGTCACGCCCGGCGAGGTAGCGCGCGGTGTCGCGCGAGCCCGCCGACACCGTCGGCTTGACGACGTACTCACTGCTCGTGGGCAGCATCGGGGCGTCGTGGGCAGCCAGGAACGTCGTCGGGACGATCCGCACGTCGTGTTCGGCGAGCTCGGCCAGGTACCGCTTGTCGGTGTTCCACGAGACCACGTCGGGCGGGTTCAGCACCGTCGTGACGGCGTCGGCGCGGCGAGTCCACGCCATGAACTCCTCCAGCCGTTCGGCGTAGTCCCACGTCCCGCGCAGCACCACCAGGTCGAAGCTCGACCAGTCGACGGCCGGGTCGTCCCAGACGGCCGGAACCGGCTCGATGCCGCGGTCCCGCAGCGGGTCGAGGACCAGCCGTTCGGGCTCCTCGAGATCAGGGAAGTCCGCGCAGGTGGCCAGCGCAACGCGCGCGATCCGATCGAGCATCATGCGTCGGTCCTGGCGTTGGTTTCGGTGGCCGGCCCGGTCGGAGCCCCGGGGTCACGGGCGATGCGGTGGGCGAGCCACAGCAGGGGCAGCTGCAGCGGCACACGGATCCAGGCGGCGGTGGCGCCGCCCACGACGCCGGGCAGGCCGGGGTAGCCGCCGCGCAGGGCCGCGTCGATGTTGGCGGGCCACACGGCGAGGATCAGCCAGAACGCCAGCCGCCCGCCGAGACGACGGGTGCGGGGGGCCAGCAGCATGGCGCCGGCGGCCACCTCGACCACACCCGAGGCGTAGGTCAACGGCCGTCGGGCCTCCTCGGGGAGCGCCCGGGGGATGATGCTGTCGAAGGGCTTCGGGGCCACGAAGTGCAGCGTGCCGACGCCCAGCAGGAGTCCGCCGAGCAGCAGCGCCTTCGCCGGTCCCCGCAGGAGCGACCTCACGGGTACATCGCCTCGACGTCCAGGAGCCCGCCGCCCAGCTCGAAGTCCCGGGCCGCCGCGGCGCGGAGGTCGGCGTCGGCCAGGAAGTCGAGGGTTGCCTGCGCCATCGCGACGGCACCGTCGATGACGCCGTTGTCGGCCTCCTCGGTGATCGCGGCGGCCGCGAAGTCGCTGGTGTGCAGCGGCGTCCCGAACGGCGCGATGCCCAGCAACGGGTGGATGCTCGGGACGCGGACGCTGAGGTTGCCGAGGTCCGTCGAGCCGGTCATCGACTCCGGCAGCAGGCCCCTGGGGATGACCGGCCGGCCGCGCTTGGCCGCGGCAACGGCGTAGCGCTCGGTCAGCGGACCGTTCAGGCGGGTCGGCAGGTAGACGGGCGTGACGTCCCAGATGATCTCCACGCCACAGCCGGTCTGCTGGGCTGCGCCCTCGAAGATCGCCTCCGCTCGCTTCGACAGCTCCTCCAGGGTGCTGGGTTCGGCGGACCGCAGGTAGAACTCCAGCGCCGCCCGCTGCGGCACGATGTTGGGCTTCTGGCCGCCGTCGGTGAAGATCCCGTGGACCCGGTCGGTGGGCAGCATGTGCTGGCGCAGCTGGCCCATCCCGGTGTAGGCCTGCACCGCGGCGTCGAGGGCGTTGCGGCCCATGAACGGCAGCGCGGAGGCATGGGCGGCCATCCCGGTGTAGACGACCTGGACGGTCCGCACGCCGATGAACGGGTGGTCGGCGATGTCGGCGAAGAACGGGTGCAGCATGACGGCAGCGTCGACGTCGTCGAACCCACCGGCGCGTGCGATCTTCTCCTTGCCGCCGCCACCCTCCTCGGCGGGGGTGCCGATCAGCTGCACCCGCCCACCGGTGCGCTCGACGACCGCGGCTGCACCGAGGAAGGCGCCGACGGCGGTGGCGCAGATGACGTTGTGCCCGCACCCGTGCCCGATGTCGGGCAGCGCGTCGTACTCCGCGAGGATCGCGACGGTCGGCCCGTCCGCTGCCCCGGCTTCGGCCAGGAGCGCGGTGTCCAGCCCCCACGCGGGTCGCGTCACGACGTGGCCACGGTCGGCCACGAACGCCTCGACCGCGGCGGCGCTGTAGTGCTCCTCGTAGCACAGCTCCGGATGGGCGTGGATGTCGTGGGACAGCCCGACCAGGTCCTCGCGCATGGCCTCGATGGCCGCCTCGGCGGCGTCGGCGACCTCGGCGGGGGCACCCGCGTGGGGCGAGTCGGGTCGGGGATGGCTCGCCACGTCCTGGGCGGCGGTGAAGATCCGCTGGAGGTACTCGGCGTAGTCGGGGGCGGTGGGTTCGATCACGGGAATCTCCTATGTCAAGCGGCGAGTGCGACGCAAGTCGCCGGGGCCGGTTGAGGGGTCTGTTGGTCGGTGACCATGGCGCGGTAGACGACGTCGGAGAGGCGTCGTCTCAGCGCCCGGATCGCTTCGGTCTTGGTCTTGCCCTCGGCAAGCTTCTTGTCGACGTAGGCGCGTGCCGGGGGGTGGATGCGCATCTGGGTGATCGCGATGCGGTGCAACGCCACGTTCAGCTGCCGGTTGCCGCCACGGTTGAGCCGGAACCGTTCACGGTTGGATGACCACACCGGGATCGGCGCGGTGCCGTTGACCATCGCGAACGCGGCCTTGGAGTGAAAGCGATCCACTCCAGCGGTCTCGCCGATCAGCTTGGCTGCGGTCAGCGCCCCGCAGCCTGGCAGCGCCAGCAGCGACGGGGCCTGGGCAGCGGTCAGCTCGGCGATCTCCCGCTCCAGGTCGTTGATCCGCACGGTCAGATGGCGGCACCGGTCGATGAGCTCTGTGGCGATGTTGGCCACCGTTCCATCGTGCTCAGCCAGCCTGGCGGTCAGCCCGTCGAGCACCGTGTAGCGGCTGAGGGTCTTGGGGGCGATGTCGTCGATGCGCAGCTCGTGTAGGTGCCAGTGGATCCTGTTGTGGATGCGGGTGCGCTCAGTGACCAGGTCCTCACGATGATCCACCAGCAGGCGGATGGTCCGCTCGGGCCCGTCCAGTCGTGCTGAGGCCAGCTGGGGGTTGCGCAGCGCGGCGATGGCGACCGCTTCGGCATCGATCGGGTCAGACTTGCCGCGCTTGCGGCCGCCGCGGCGGGCCTGGCCCATCAGGCGCGGTGGGACTCGCACGACCGCCTCGCCGGCGCGGATCAGGTCCTGCTCCAGCCGGCGGGTGAGGTGCCGGCAGTCCTCAAGCGCCCAGCAGCGCTCATCGCCGAGCTGTTCAGCCCACGCGACGGCCTTCACGTGGCCGGCCACCGTGGTCTGCACGGTGATGTCATCCAGGACACGGCCTGCATCATCGATGGCGACGATGGTGTGGGTGCGCTTGTGCGCGTCGACTCCGAGCCTGATCATGGGATGTGTCTCCTGTCGTTGATGGGTGACAGGACCGGTCGGTGGACACACCTCAGTTGAGGTCAGGAAACGCCAAGCTCCTATCAAGTCACGCCGGCCGGTCCGACGCCCCCACCCAGCGACACTTCGCGTGGAAGCCATCACCAGAGCGAGGCAGCGAGGCTATGAGCCAACTGGGCGGGGCCTGGGGAGCATGACACTGACGGCGAGGCTACCGCTCCGCAGCCGATGGTTTGGCCTCGGCGGGGACACGCGTCGGCGAGGGGTTCAACGACCGCGAGTCAGCTTGCGGACGACGACCCACAGCAGGACGACACCGGAGATCGCCAGGATGTCCTCGCCGTGCAACGCGACGATCGGGACCAGCAGATCGGGGTCGGTCACAGGCCACCCAGCTGCATCCACGCGCCGCCGAGCAGCAGGACGGCGATGACGGCCCGGGCGAACAGGGTGACCGCGCCGAGCTGTCCTTCGGTGCGGACCACGTCGGCGGCGCGCCGTTGGGCGACGACGACGCCGAGCACGTGGCCAGCCAGGAACGGCACGATCTGCAGCACCGTGATGACGGCCACGGGCAGCGGCTCGAGGTTGACCAGGTCGCCCCGCTGGCCGAGGTAGTCAGCGCCCGTCCCGAACGGGTCGGACAGCCAGATCGGGATGCCCTGCCCCTCGATCAGCAGGATCGACAGGTAGTGCGAGACCACCCAGCCACCGGCGACGGCGACGAAGGCCGGCCCGAGGTGCCCGCGGCCGCTGGACCCGCGGATGGCCCCGTAGAGCACCACGATGACGCCCACCAGGACGACCGGGCCGAGGGTCTCGCGGGCCGACTGGCTGATCGCGAGGTCGTGCCACCAGTCGGTCTCCAGCACCAGGTCGACGAGGCTCCAGCCGATGAGGATCGCCGAGGTCCAGCGCAGCGGGTCGGTGTCGTCGACCGCCGTCAGCCGGGCGGTCGGACCACCGTCGCCGGGACGCAGCAGCCCCAGCGTCCGGCTCATCACGGTCACCGACTCGGTTCGGGTCAGCCATGCCGGACCGAACCGTGCGGTGGCGAGCACGTGCCCCGCGACGTAGACCACGACGATCACCGTGAACGCCAGCGGCGTCAGGTTGGTCAACAGCTGGAGGTGGGCCCACAGCACCATCAGCACGACCATGGCGACGGTGCTGGTGCGCTGGGGGAGGGGGGTTTCCGCGGGCGTGTCGCCGGCCAGCGTCCGCAGGGTCCTGCTGGACGCGGCCACCGGGTCGATGACCGGCCACCAGCCGCCCGCGAGGAGGCTGGTGAGGGCCACGAACCCCCAGCCGAGGGTCAGCACGGCGATGTCGGTCAGGTTGGTCGCCGGGTCGGTCGGACCGAACGCCGACAGCACCACGGTCAGCACGAGCAGCACGAGGCCGATCACGTTGCCGGTGCTGGCCAGCGACGCCTTCGACAGCGGCAGCGATGCCCACGGGATCGACAGCCCGTCGATGGTCCCGGTGGGGTGGGCCCCACCGCCGATGCGGCCGGCCGCCCGGCGGGTACCGACGGCGTTGACGGCGAGGAACGCGGCCAGCAGCCCGGTGAGGATCAGGGTCAGCGGGACGGCACCGACGGACTTCGGCAGGGCATGGGCGAGGAGGGGGACGGGCACGGTGACAGTGTTGCAGTTCGCCGCGGCCCGGCCCGGAGCGGACGGCACCCTTGGCGTCACGCGCCAGAACGTGTACACCGCGCCCATGAGCCACGACCCGCTGCGCTACCAGTCCGGCTTCGGCAACGAGTTCGAGTCCGAGGCGGTGCCCGGCGCGTTGCCCCGCGGCCGCAACAACCCCCAGACCCCACCGCTGGGCCTGTACACCGAGCAGCTGTCCGGGACGGCGTTCACGGTGCCCAACGACCGCAACCGGCGGACGTGGATGTACCGGATCCGCCCGTCGGTCCGGCACGCCTGGCGGTTCAGCCCGGGGCCCGACCACCTGATCCGCAGCGCTCCCTGTCGTGAGCAGGACCCGCCGATCGGGCAGCTTCGCTGGAACCCGCCACCGTGGCCCGACGAGCCGACGACCTTCCTCACCGGCCTGCGGACCGTGGCGACCAACGGCGATGCCCACCTGCAGACGGGCATGGCCGCCCACGTCTACATGGCGACACAGTCCATGGAGGAGCAGTACTTCTACTGTGCCGACGGCGAGCTGCTGGTCGTGCCCCAGGAGGGTCGGCTGCGGTTCCGGACCGAGTGCGGGGTGCTCGAGATCGGGGTCGGGGAGATCGCCGTCATGCCGCGCGGCATGGTGTTCGCCGTCGACCTGCTCGACGAGCGCGCCCGCGGCTACGTCTGCGAGAACTACGGCACGCTGCTGGAGCTGCCCGAACGAGGGCCGATCGGCGCCAACGGGCTGGCCAACCCGCGGGACTTCCTGTCGCCGGTGGCCGCCTACGAGGACACCGACACCCAGGGCGAGCTGTACGTGAAGTTCGACGGCAAGCTGTTCGTCGTCGAGACCGACCACTCGCCGCTGGACGTCGTCGCGTGGCACGGCAACCACGTGCCCTACAGCTACGACCTGCGCAAGTTCAACACGATGGGGTCGATCAGCTACGACCACCCGGACCCGTCGATCTTCACGGTGCTGACCTCGCCTTCACCCGACGCGGGCGTGGCCAACATCGACTTCGTGATCTTCGGCGACCGCTGGCTCGTGGCCGACGACACGTTCCGCCCGCCCTGGTACCACAAGAACATCATGAGCGAGTTCATGGGGATCCTCTACGGCGTGTACGACGCCAAGGAGGAGGGGTTCTCGCCCGGCGGGATGAGCCTGCACAACATGTACTTCCCCCACGGCCCCGACCACGACGCCTGGCTGAAGGCCACCCAGCACGACCTGACCCCGCAGAAGCTGACCGACACGATGTCGTTCATGTTCGAGAGTCGCTATCCGCTGGTTCCGACGGGCTGGGCGGGCGAGATCCCCGCGCTGCAGGACGACTACCCGAGCGTCTGGCACAGCCTCGAGCGGCACTTCGACCCTCCCACGGGCTGACCCCGATGTCGTCCTCGTGGAGGACGACATCCGACCGCGAGGTCGTGGAGGATGCCGTGCATGGCCGCCGAACCCGCCGTCAGTGTCCGTTCCCTCCGCAAGGTCTACGCAGGTGTGCCTGCCGTCGACGACCTGTCATTCGACATCGCTGCCGGGGAGGTCGTGGCCCTGCTCGGCCCCAACGGCGCCGGCAAGACCACCACCGTGGAGATCCTCGAGGGCCATCGAACCCGCGACTCGGGCGAGGTGTCGGTCCTCGGCCACGACCCGGGGAGGGGCGACCGGGCGCTGCGCGAACGGATCGGCATCGTGCTGCAGGAGGCCGGCATCGAGGACGTCTTCAGCGTTCGCGAGATCCTGACCCGCTACCGGTCCATGTACCCCCGGCGACGCGATGTCGATGAGGTGCTGGAGGTCGTCGGGTTGACCGAGAAGGCCGACGACCGGGTGACGTCGCTGTCGGGAGGCCAGCAACGACGGGTCGACCTGGCCCTCGGACTGATCGGCGACCCCGACCTGATCTTCCTGGACGAGCCGACCACCGGCTTCGACCCCTCCGCCCGGCGACAGGCGTGGGAGGTCGTCGAGGGGCTCCGGTCGCTCGGCCGGACCATCCTGCTGACGACCCACTACCTGGACGAGGCCGAGTACCTGGCCGACCGCGTGCTGGTCATCGCCCGTGGCCGACTGCTGGCCGAGGGAACGGCGGCCGACCTGGAGTCCGCGTCCGGACTCCGCCCGACCCTGCGCTTCCGGCTCGGCGACGGGGCGTCGAGGCCGCCCGAGGACCCGGCGGTCATCGGCCTGGACCTGCAGGCGGACCAGTCGGGATGGTTCTCCGCCCCCTCCGACGAGCCGGCACGGGACCTCCACCGGCTGACCGGGTGGGCGCTGGACGCTGGCGTTCGCCTCGAGGGGCTGGAGGTGCGGCGGCCCACCCTGGAGGACGTCTACCTGGACCTCGTCGGCGCGGACGCCGACCCTTCGTCGGATGGAGCGTCGACTCCGGAGGTCCCGGCGTGAGCACGGCCGTGACCGGGCGTCCGACCGTCATCGGGTTGCTGCTCGGCGAGACCCGTGCGCGCGTGACCGCGTTCGTCCGCACGCCGATCGCCGCGTTCTTCACCCTCGTCTTCCCGCTGATCG
The DNA here is from genome assembly GCF_003344865.1 of Euzebya pacifica. Taxonomy (GTDB): domain Bacteria; phylum Actinomycetota; class Nitriliruptoria; order Euzebyales; family Euzebyaceae; genus Euzebya; species Euzebya pacifica. The sequence goes on along the minus strand of NZ_CP031165.1, from coordinate 5,012,511 downwards.
TGCTGCTGCTCGTCGGCACCCTGGTCGGCAACGCCGTGCTGGAGTCGCGATCGGGGGTGCGGGTCGCCCAGTTCTTCACGCCGGCCATCGCGGCGTACGCGGCGGCGACGGCGGCCTACACGTCGCTGGCGATCGGGTTGTCCATCGACCGCGAGCGGGGGGTCCTGCGTCGCCAGCGGGCGCTGCCCATCCCCACCGCGGCGCTGCTCGGCGGACGAGTCGGGGCCGGCATCGTGTCGGGAACCGCGGCCGTGCTGCTCATGGTCGTTGCCGGTGTGGTGTTCCTCGACGTGCAGATCGTCTGGGGCAAGCTGCCCGCGGCGGCGCTCACGCTGGTCATCGGCATCGCCTGCTTCGCAGCGCTGGGCTTCGCGGTGTCCTCCATCGCCCGGACGCCAGCGGCCACCCAGGCGATCACCAACGGCACGCTGGTCCCGCTGGCGTTCGTCTCCGACGTCTTCGTGGTCGGCGACGACCTGCCCGAAGTGCTGTCGATCGTGGGCGGCATCTTCCCGCTGAAGGCGTTCGCCAACGCGATGGCCGAGGCCTTCAACCCCTTCACCGCCGGCGCCGGCTTCGCGTGGAGCCACCTCGCCCTCATGGTGGCCTGGGCGGTCGGTGCGGCCGTGGTCGCCACCCGCCGCTGGACCTGGGAGACCCCCCGCACGTCCAGCCGAACCGCCCGCGTGTCGGAAAACGGGCCGCCCGTCGTCGATACCCGACACGCGCCGGGGTCAGGGACGTCGTCCCGGCCGAGCGTGTCGCAAGAGGGGCCGCCCGTCGAAGTTGCCCGACACGCGCACGTGGTGGAGGAGGGGGTCGTCCGCCGGTCGACGCTGGTCCGCGGCCAGGTGGTCGACGGGATCCTCGCCACGGTCCGCGTGCCGTCCTCGGCGTTCTTCACCCTCGCCTTTCCCGTGGTCATGCTGCTGCTGTTCAACGCCGTGTTCGGCGACCCCGAGCTGGACGACCGGGGCGGCATACCGCTGGCCCAGCACCTTGCGCCGGCGCTCGGCATCTTCGGCATGGCGACCGTCACCTTCGCCGAGCTGGCCGAACGGCTGGCCACCCAACGCGACCGTGGGATCCTCAAGCGCATCCGGGGGACACCCATGACCCTCGGCGCCTTCGTGGCCGGCCGGATCGGCGCGGCGGTCGTGCTGGGCGTGGTCACCACCGCCGTGGTGCTGCTGGTCGGGGTGCTGTTGGTCGGGGTGACCGTGCCACCCTCCAGGCTGCCCGTCGCTGTCCTCGTCCTCGCGGTGGGGATCGCCACGTTCACGGTGCTGGGCCTGGCGCTGGTCGCGATCGCGCCGCGGGCCGAGGCCGTCTCGCCGCTGGCCAACGCCGCGCTGCTGCCGATGGCCTTCGTCTCCGACGTCTTCCTGATCGGTGAGCTGCCCGGCTTCCTCGTCACCATCGCCGACGTCCTGCCGTTGCGACCGGCCGTGACCGCGCTGTCGGACGTGCTCAACCCCACCATGGACGGCGGCGTCCCGTGGGCGCGCCTGGCGGTGTTGCTGGCGTGGGCCGCCGTCGGCACCGTCGTGGTCCGCTTCCGCTTCACCTGGACGCCCCGACGTGCCTGATCCACCCCCCGCGACCGCAACCCACCCCCCACCGTGGCCGGCCCCACCACCCTGTGTCGTCTCCGTCGACCCCCCTGCGAGCGACACGACACGCATCCGGGGCGTGTCGTGTGGGTCGCGCACGGGTCGACTGGGCCGACACGCCTGGGGTTTGCAGGACAAGTCCGACGGATAGTATGGATTCATATGAGTGATCGAGCCGAACCGTCCGAGTCGTCGCAGGGTTCCTACGTGGAGCCGTCGTTCCAGCGCGACACCGCCTACATCCCCGACCGCATCACCGTCGACGCGCGGGACGGGTGGCCGGTCGAGGCCGGCCGGTACCGGCTGGCGGTGGCCCGCGCCTGCCCCTGGGCGAACCGGGCGGTCATCGTCCGTCGGCTGCTCGGCCTGGAGGACGCGATCTCCATGGCGATCGCCGGGCCGGTGCACGACCAGCGCTCCTGGACGTTCGACCTCGACCCCGGTGCGGTCGACCCCGTCCTCGGGATCCCCCGGTTGAAGGACGCCTACGAGGCGCGGTTCCCCCGCTATCCCAAGGGCATCACCGTGCCCGCCATGGTCGACCTGGAGACCGGCGGCGTGGTCACCAACGACTTCAAGCAGATGACGATCGACTTCTCGCTGGAGTGGACCGCCCACCATCGTGACGGCGCGCCCGACCTGTACCCCGAGCACCTCCGCGACGAGATCGACGACGTCGCCCGCGGCAACTACGAGGCCGTCAACAACGGGGTCTACCGCTGCGGGTTCGCCGGCACCCAGCCGGCCTACGAGGAGGCCTACGACCAGCTGTTCGAACGGCTCGACTGGCTGGGCGAACGGCTGAGCCACCAGCGGTACCTGGTCGGCGACACCATCACCGAGGCCGACGTGCGGCTGTGGCCCACCCTCGTCCGGTTCGACGCGGTCTACCACGGCCACTTCAAGGCCAACCGCAGCAAGCTGAGCGAGATGCCGGTCCTGTGGGCCTACGCCCGCGACCTGTTCCAGACCCCCGGGTTCGGCGACACGATCGACTTCGACCAGATCAAGTCGCACTACTACGAGGTGCACCGGGACGTGAACCCCACCGGCATCGTGCCCAAGGGGCCGGACCTGTCGGGCTGGATGACCCTGCACCACCGCGAGCAGCTCGGCGGCCGACCGTTCGGGGACGGCACCCCGCCGCCCCCGCCGCCCGAGCACGAACGGGTCGCCCCGGCCAGCAACCCGGCCGGCGGCATCATCCGGTCAGCCTGACCACGACCCCCACGACACCCGCGAGGAGGGCCACCGACAGGTAGCCCAGGACCACGCGGGTGTCGCCCAGCTTGCAGCGCGAGGCCAGCAGGCCCGCCCGGTAGGCACGGACGTAGGCCACGATCGCCAGCGTGGCGAACCCGATGACGGCCACGGGCGGGGACACGAGCCATGCGATCAACGCCACCGTCGTCGCGACGCACAACCGCAGCGGGTCCGGCGGCGCGGGTCCGGTCTGCCCGGTCGGGGCGTGCGGCTCGTCCTCGGTGGCGGAGGTGAAGGCCCTCGGAACCCGCGGATCGGCGCTCACCGGCCGGGTCCCGTCGACACCACCGGCAGTGATCGGCCGGGCCGCCCGACCGACGGGGCCGTCTCACCAGCCGTCAACCGCGACAGCCGTTGGCCCGACAGCTCCGTCCAGCTCTGCACGGCGCAGAACGGCGCGCACTGGTTCGCCTCGGCGTCTCGGGTGCCGACGTGCACGCAGCACTGCAGCAGTCGCTCCTCCACCATCGTGTCGATGTCCATGAACGGCTTGACGGTGATCCGCACGATCCGTTCGGCCAGCAGCTTGCGGAGGGACCGCCGTGACGCGCCCGCCCGCGCCAGCTTCAGCAGGCCGGGGACCCCCAGGTCGCAGGCGTCACAGACGGTCCTGAACAGCTCGGCGGTCTCGGGGTGGGTCAACGACGACCGCTCCGACAGCAGCCCGAGCAACGACTCGCGGACCAGCACCCGCAGGTCCTCCGCCAGCTCGGGCTTGGCCATGCCGGTGTTGGCCACCAGCCCGAGGTGCTCGGCCAGCACCTCCGGCCCCAACAACGCGACCAGGGATCGCCAGACCGGTTGATCGGCAGGTCCCCGCTGGTCTGTCCTGAACATGTAGCCGACCGAGCAGCAGTGGGGGTGGGAGCAGGGGAGGGCGGTCAGGTCGCGCCAGGTCACCCGGCCGTCGGTCTGGGGGCCGAGCCGGGCCAGCACGCCGGTGTGGGTCAGGCGGTCCAGCGAGTCGATCGCGCCCGACCGCCCGGCCCCGAACTGCGGCTGCAACGACACACCGGTGATGTAGGGCGTCGACAGCGCCAGGTCGACCACGGCGCCGATCTCGTGGTCGTTGACGCCCTTGGCGATCGTCATCGTCAGCGTGGTGAACACCTCGGCGTCCGACAGCGCCTGCACCGCCTCGGCCTTGACCCGTCGCAGGTCCGCGCCGCGGTGGTGGCGGTGCCCCTCCAGGTCGAAGCCGTCGTGCTGCAGGTACACCTCGACCCGATCCCGGTGCCGTCGCAGGACGTCCAGGACCGCTGACTCGCCGCGAGCGATCGTCAGGCCGTTGGTGTTGACCAGCACCCGTACGACGTCGCGTTCCAGCAACCGGTCCAGCAGCTCGCCGAAGCGGGGGTGCAGGGTCGGTTCGCCGCCCGACAGCATGACCACGTCGAGCCGGCCGTTCTCGCGGGCCAGCCGCTGGTCGACGTTGGCCAGCGCCTCCTCGACCGGCACGAAGCCGTCGACGTCGGGACCGGACCCGGCGAAGCAGGTCGGGCACGACAGGTTGCAGGTGTCGGTCAGGTCCTCCAGCAGGATGCAGGTGTGCTGGGTCTGCAGCTCGCCGAGGCCCTGCAGGTAGCCCGCAGGGGGAGGGGTGAAGTTGCCGGGTGTGTCGGGCACGTGCACCTTCGTCGGGGCCGTCCACCGCTCCAACCAGTCGAGGATCTCGGGGTCCTCGTCGTACAGCGTGACGATCCGTCCGTGGTCGGGGCAGCCGCGGACCAGCCACACGTGGCCGTCGGCCTCCGACAGGTAACCGGGCAGCCGCTGGGCCCCGGCCACCGAGCCACCGTCCCGCTCGTGGCACAGCGGACACCACGACGTGACGTAGCGCCGGATCCGGTCGGTCCGCGTCGCCATGCCCTTCGCCGGTGGCACCGCGGAGGGTGGGCCGACACGCAGGTCGCTCACGATCCCACCCCGACGCCCACATCGATGCCGGTCCCGACGCCGACGGCAGGCGGTCGCAGCAGCCCCGACCGCCAGGTCCGGACGAGACGCCACGCCAGCAACGGCACGGTCACGAGCAGGAACACCTGCGAGCCCGACAGCGGCCCCACGAGGTCGGGGTTGGTCCGCAGGAACTCGCTGGCGAACCGGAACGTCCCGTAGGCAAGCAGCCACACCGTGAACATCATCCCTCGTTTGTGCAGGCGATCACGCAGCGCCAGCACCGCCACCAGCGACATCACGTGGAATCCGATCTCGTAGGCATGGGTCGGGTGGCTCGGGAGCAGGCACGCCGTGTCGCAGCCCGCGACCGCGTCGGCCTGCTCGGCTGACAGCGCAACACCCCACGGCAGCGACGTCGGGGTGCCAAGCGGCTCGGTCAGCAGGCAACCGATCCTCCCGACGGCCATCGCGGCCGGGACCGCGGGGGCGAACAGGTCGCCGGTGGAGTGGTGGATGCCGACCAGCTTCTTGGTGACCTCGGCCCCGGCGTACGCCCCGAACAGCCCGCCGAGGATCGACTTGCCGCCGTAGGCCAGCACGCCCAGCACCGACGGGTCGTCGACGGTCAGCAGGTACCGCCAGGTCGTGGCGCCCTTGGCCAGCGCCACCCCGCCCACGAGCGCCCCGGCGGCCACCAGGAGGTGGGCACGGTCGGCCATGCCCCGACGGCGCGCCTCGGCGACGTACACGGCCAGGCCGACCAACGCGCCGAGCACGACGAACAGGTCGTGGAGCGGCACGGACCACACGCCGACCTGCCAGGACGGGGTCACTGCGGCGTCGCCCCGGACAGCAGCGCCACGCACGCACCGAACAGCAGGCCGATTATCGCCGCGGAGACCAGCAGCCACGCAACGATGGACCCCACGACGACGAGGGCGATCCGGCCGCCGCTGGCCCGCGGCTTGGGAGGTGGATGGTCGGGACCCAGCCGGACGTCAGCGACGTGGTCGGTCCATGCCTGCCCGTCCCACCACCGCATCGCGCGTTGGTTGGCAGGGTCGGGGAACCATCCGGCCGGTGGCATCAGCCCGCGTCGTTGCGGTCCCGCAGCACGCGTCGGAGGATCTTGCCGGACGCGGACTTGGGGATCTCGTCGAGCACCGTGATGCGGTGGAGCTGCTTGTAGGTGGCGACCTCCTCGGCGACGAACGCCTTGATGTCGTCCTCGGTGGTCCCGCGACCCTCCTTGAGGACCACGTACCCGATCGGCAGCTCGCCGGCGTCGTCGTCGGGGATGCCGATGACCGCGGCGTCGGCCACATCCGGGTGGGTCAGCAGCAGCGCCTCGAGCTCGGCCGGGGGCACCTGGAAGCCCTTGTACTTGATGAGCTCCTTGAGCCGGTCGACGATGTAGACGTGCCCATCGGCGTCGACCTTCGCGACGTCGCCGGTGCGCAGCCAGCCGTCGTCGGTGATGGTGTCGGCCGTCGCTCGCTCGTTGTTGAGGTACCCCTTCATCACCTGGGGGCCGCGGATCCACAGCTCGCCCTCGGCGTCGGTGCCGAGCGACTCACCGCTGAGCGGGTCCACGATCATGATCTCGGTGTTGGGGGTGGTCACGCCGACGCTGCCCGGCTTGTAGCCCCCGGGGGTGGTCAGCTGCGTCACCGGGGACAGCTCGGTCATGCCGTAACCCTGCACCACCTCGCAACCCAGGCGGCCAGCGGCCTCCTCCGCGAGCTCCGCCGAAAGGGGCGCGGCACCGGAGAAGATCGTCTCCATCTTCGACAGGTCGAAGCCCTCGACCGCGGGGTGCTTGGCGAGGAACACCACGATCGGCGGGGCGACGAAGGCCCGGGTGCACCCGTGCTGGGCGTTCAGCTCCAGGAACTGCATCGGGTCGAACCGCGGCATGGTGATGATGGTCGCGCCGGTCCGCAGCCCCGAGTTCATCAGCACCTGCATGCCGTAGATGTGGAAGAACGGCAGGACGGCGACGAACGACTCCTCCGCCGTCAGGTCCATCGGCACACGGGTCTGCTGGATGTTGGCGACCAGGTTTCGGTGGGTCAGCATCACCCCCTTGGACAGGCCCGTGGTGCCCGAGGAGTAGGGCAGCACGACGACGTCGTCGAGGTCGACCTCGACCTGATCGGCAAGCGGCTCGCCGAACAGCGCCGTCAGGGGTTCGGCCCCCTCCGCCTCGCCGATGACGTGGATGGACTCCACCGTCGTGCCCTCGATGGCCTCGCGGGCGGTGTCGAGGAACATCCCGACCGTGACCAGCATGGTCGCGCCGGCGTCGGTCAGCTGGTGGCGGATCTCCTTGGCGGTGTAGGTCGGGTTGATCGTGGTGACCGCGCCGCCGGTCATCGCCACGCCGTGGAAGACCACGGCGTACTCGGGGAGGTTGGGGGCGAGGATCGCCAGGACGTCGCCCTTGCCGAAGCCCCGTGCCACCAGCCCACCGGCGAGCGCACGGATGCCCTGGTCGAGCTGGCTGTAGGTCAGCGTCCGACCGGTCGGCCCGTCGATCAGGGCCGGCTTGTCGCCCAGCTGGGCGGCGTTGGCCATGGTGAACGGCGTCAGCGCCTGTTCGGGGATCTCCAGGGAAGGCAGCGGGCTCTGGTGGACGATGGACGCCATGGACGGGTTCCTCGGCTCGGGGGTGGGGGTCGCCCGGATCCTGCACCCTCCGCGCCGAGAAGTGAAGCCCGGGGCCCAAGGCCGTTCGGCAACCCACGTGTCCCCGTCGAGGTACCCGAGCCACGACGAGAAGCGGGGCCGGCCCGTGGGCCGGCCCCGTCCGGGGGAGGTGGGGGGTGTCCTCCCCCGGAGGTGGTCAGATCTCGGAGCCGGACTCGGTCACGCCGGCGTCGTTGCCCGCGCCGCCCATGCCCCGGTGTCCGTGCCCACGGCCGTGGCCGCGGTGGCCGAAGCCGAAGCCGAGGCCCTCGTTGGACTCGATGCGCTCGATGATCTCGTCAGCGCGCTCCTGGGTGATGGTGCCGTCGGCGACCTTCTCCCGGATCCGCTCGATGGCGACGGTCCGGAACGCACCGGTCAGCTCGTCGCTGGTCACGCCGAGCTCGGCGGCGACGTCGTCGACGAAGGCCTCTCCTTCGGCCTCGCGCTCGGCCTGGAGGGCCTCGCGCTCCTCGTCGGTCAGGGACTCACGGTCGGGACGAGTCGAGTCCTCGTCGCTGCTGTCCTCGTCGCTGCTGTCGTCGGTCGCGCCATCCTCGGTCGCGTCCTCGGTGGTGTCCTCGGTGGTGTCCTCCGTGGCGTCGTCCTCCTGGGCCCGGGAGATGCCGACGGGCGAGAGGAACAGCGCCAGGCTGAGCAGCGCGGCGATGGCGAGCGCCGACACGGTCTTGGCGGTGGTGGTCATGATGGAAACGCCTTTCGTTGCGGTCCGGTGGCCCGGCGGATGTCCCGTCCGGCTCGAACAACAGATTGGGTGCCGTTCGTGAGGGGACTCTGAGAGGTCGTTGGCGGTCCTCTGAGAACCCTCCCCGCCGCCCGCGACCGACGTGACTACGCTGCAGGGCGATGGCACACGACGTCCTGCTGCTCAACGGCCCGAACCTCAACATGCTGGGCGTGCGCGAGCCCGAGGTGTACGGGGCCGACACGCTGCAGGACATCGTCGCGAAGGTCACCGCCCACGCCGGCGACCGGGCCGTCATCAGCCACGTGCAGTCCAACCACGAGGGCGAGCTGGTCGAGGCGCTGCACGCCGCCCACGGCACCCGTGCCGGCGTCGTGTTCAACCCGGGGGCCTACACCCACACGTCGGTCGCCCTGCGGGACGCCATCAGCGCCTGCGGCCTGCCGGTGGTCGAGACCCACCTGTCCAACGTGCACGCCCGCGAGGAGTTCCGGCACCGGTCGTTGCTGGCCGGGGTGTGCCTCGGCGTGGTCGCGGGGTTCGGCTGGCGCAGCTACACGGTGGCGCTCGACGGCCTGCTGGCCCACCTGGACGCCGTGGCGAGCTGATGCCGATCGCGTCGGCGGTCAGCCGGCGGTGTCGACGGCGGCAGGGGTCTCCTCCGCCCGACTCGATTCGGTGGGCGCCGGTGCGACCGTGAACCAGAACGTGGCGCCGTTGCCGGGGCTGGACCGCACGCCGATGCGGCCGCCCGCCGCCTCGATGTGCTTCTTGGAGATCGCCAACCCCATGCCCGTGCCGGGGTACTCCTGACGGGTGTGCAGCCGGCGGAGCATCACGAAGATCTCCTCGTGATAGCTCGGGTCGATGCCCATCCCGTTGTCGGTCACCGTGATCCGCCACATGTCGTCCTCGCGAGTGGCCGTGCCACGGATGTGGACCTCCCCGGGAGAGCGGTACTTCAGGGCGTTGCCGATGAGGTTCTGGAAGACCTGGGTCATCGCCGCCGGTTCGGCCAGGACCGTCGGCAGCGGGTCCGCCTCGACGATGGCCTCGGCGTCCAGGATCGACGCCGCGAGCGAGCTGACGGCCTGCTGCCAGGACGTGTTGAGGTCCACCGCCTCCAGGACGTGGTCCCGACCGGCGCGGGAGTAGTCCAGCAGCTCGCTGATCAGCGTCGACATGCGGCTGGCGCCGTCGCGGGCGTAGGCGATGTACTCCAGCGCTCGCTCGTCCAGCTCCTCGGAGTACTGCATCTGCAGCAGCCCGACGAAGCTCGACACCGTGCGCAGCGGCTCCTGCAGGTCGTGGGAGGCGACGTAGGCGAATCGTTCGAGCTCGAGGTTGGACCGGGCAAGCTCCTCACGGCTCTGCCGCAGGTCCTTGGTCATCGACTCGGCCAGCCGCACCGCGCGGATGCGGGCGGTCGACATCGACCACAGTCCCATCACGATGAGGGTCGTGATGATCAACCCCACGACCACGATCACCCACGGTGTGGCTCGCTCGAAGGGGGTGGTCAGCGGTTCGACGGCCTGGTAGAGGATCGCCCAGCGCCGACCGCCGATGTCATAGCGGAGCAGACGGGAGTCGGCGTCGTCGACGCCGTCGGGGACGGTTGCCCGGTCGCCGTAGGTCTGGTTGTCGATGCTGGCGGGCACCGGGTCGTCGGGGGTGCCGACGTCGTAGACCTCCAGCCGGGCATCGGCGTCCTCCAGCACCCCCTCCACGAGGTCGCCCATGCGGAAGGCGGCGTAGGACACGCCGCTGAACGCGGCGCGCCGCTCCTCCACCGTGGAGGCGGTTGGATCGTCGTAGATGGCGACCATCACGAGGAACCCGCTCTGCGATCCGGTCTCCTGGACGAGGACGATCGGGGCCGTTGTCGCCACCTGCCCGGTGTCGCGGGTCAGCTCGACCGCGGCGCGACGGTTGGCCTCGGAGAAGAAGTCCAGGCCGAACGCGGCCTCGTTGCCCGTCGTCGGTTCGACGTAGTCGATCAGGACCTTCGTGTCGTCGTCCGTCCGCGGGTGGGGCACGAACGCGGGGTAGCCGTCGACACCCGACGCATCGGCATCGACGGCGGCGACGAGGTCATCGAGTCCGTCCGCGTCCACACGCGTCGCGTGGCCGATCACCTGGATGCCGGGATAGCGGTCGTCGAGCTCGAGCGCGCCGACGAACTCGCGCCAGTCGGCTCGGCTGACGGGACCGGCGACGAACATGCCGCGTCCCCCGAAGATCGACTCGGTGTAGGCCTGCATCCGCCGGTCGATGGCCTCCCGGGCTTCATTGGCCCGTCGATCCAGCCGGTCCTGTGCGCTGGAGTCCACCGTCCGGGTTGCCCAGACCGCGAGGACGGCGGTCAGCGCCAGCAGCACCGCCCCCGTGATCCACGGCAGCGCGACGGGCCACACCGAGCGTGATGACGCCTCGGTGTCCCGCGTTCCGTCAGGTCCCACCATCGACATGGTAGGGCCACGATCGGCGACAGATGGTCCGATGTGAACCAGATCCGGTCATGGGGGTCGCGAAACCGGGATGCCGGTTCGGCGGTACGAGAGCGGAGGCGGACGGGAATCGAACCCGCCAGGACGGCCGAGCCGCCCTCATCGGTGTTGAAGACCGTGGGGCCCACCAGGAACCCAGACGCCCCCATGGGGGTCGCACACCCTACCCGGTCCGGGCATGCCGCTCGTGAGGAGCGGTGCGTCGCCGACTAGCCTTGAGGGTCATGGCCACCCCCTCCATCCACTGGACCCAGGAAGTGCCGGCGCTGCGGCGCCCGGTGATGCTGCTCGCGCTCGATGGCTTCATCGACGCGGGCAACGCCGCCCAGACGGCCGCCATGTTCCTGCGGCACCGCTGGACCGCAGAGGTCGTGGCCACCTTCGACCACGACACGTTCATCGACTACCGCGCCCGTCGGCCCACGACGGTGATGGACAGCGGGGTCCTGCGACGCATGGAGTTCGAGGAGCTGCAGGTCCTGGTCGCACGGGTCGAGGACTCGCCGCACGACGCGGTGTTCCTGCTCGGCCCCGAGCCCGACATGCGATGGGAGGCGTTCTGCGCCACCGTCGTCCGGCTGTGTCGCGACCTGGGCATCGAGCAGGTCATCGGCCTGGGGGCCTATCCGGCCGCGGTGCCCCACACCCGCCCGGTCAACGTGACCTCTGCACGCAACATCGCCTCCGGCGAGGTGCTGCCCACCACCAGCGAGGTCGCCGGCTACACGGGCCCGGTGGGCGCGCAGGTGATGCTGCAGCATCGCATGGGCGAGGCAGGTATCCCGGCGGTCGGCATGTGGGCCGAGGTGCCCCATTACATCTCCGCCAACAACCATCCCTCCTCGGCGCTTGCGCTGGTCGACGTGGTGGCCGGGGCGTTCGGGGTGGCCATCGACACCACCGAGCTGCAGGCCGCGGCACGTGCCCACGAGGAGCAGGTCGACGACGCCGTCGCCGACCACCCGGAGGCAGCCGTCATGATCAGCCGGCTCGAGGCGCACCACGACGAGGGCGGCACGGCGATGCAGGTGCCGTCCGGTGACGACCTGGCCGCCGAGATCGAGCGCTTCCTGTCCGACCGGGGCGGCGAGTAGCGCAGCCCCGACGCGGCGGTCAGTCCGCGACGCCGTCGGGCAGGTTGAACAACCGAACCTTGGACTGGGCGACCTTCCGTCCCTCCTGGTCGGTCATGTCGACCTCCCACAGCTGGGAGGACCGGCCCACGTGGATGGGGGTGGCGACGGCGGTGATGGTGCCCTCGCGCATCGAACGGAGGAAGTCGGTGTGGTTGGACATGCCGACGGCCGGCTTGCCACCGATCGCCATGACCGCACCCACGCTGGCCGCTGACTCCGCGAGGGTGCAGTACACGCCCCCGTGCACGATGCCGTAGGGCTGGTGGTGGGTGTCGTTGATCTCCAGGCGCACCTCGCAGCGCTCGGGCGTGAGGTCGATGACCTCGACACCGAGCAGCTCGAGGAATCCGTCGCGGGGGAAGTTCTTCGGGTCGATTTCCATGCCCGGCAGTCTGGCTCGTGGACGGGGCCGCGGCTGCATCGAGGCCGGGTGGCCGGACAGGCGCCTGTCGACGTTGCAGACGCTGCCTAGATTGGGGCGCCATGAGCGTTGTCGTGAAGGACGTACAGGAATCGGAGTTCGTCGACGTCGTCGTGGAGGGCTCGAAGTCCCGCCCCGTCGTGGTCGACTTCTGGGCCGAGTGGTGTGGGCCGTGCCGCCAGCTCTCGCCCCTGCTGGAGCAGATGGCCGAGCAGCACGCCGGCCAGGTCGACGTGGTCAAGGTCAACGTCGACCACGCGCCACGGTTGGCCCAGCAGTTCGGCGTGCAGGGCATCCCGGCGGTGAAGGCCTTCGTCGACGGCAAGGTCGCGGGCGAGTTCACCGGCCTGCAGCCCGCCCCCGTCGTGGCGCAGTTCTTCGCCGGGCTCGGTCCGTCGGAGGCCGACCGGCTGGTCATCGCCGCCGGGACCGAATCCGACGCCGACCGCCGCCGCAGCCTGCTCGAGCAGGCGATGGAGCTGGAGGTCGACCACCCCGCTGCGGCGTTGGCGCTGGCCGCCGACACCGACGACGTCGAGGCGGCGCGGGCCGTCCTGGCCAGGGCCCGCCCGACCCCCGAGGTCCAGCAGGCCATCGCGGCGCTCAGCCTGACGGCCACCAGCGAGGAGGTCGGCAACGTCGAGGACCTCCGTCGACTCGTCGCGCAGGGCGACGAGGAAGCTCGGGTTGCGCTGGGTCGTGCGCTGGCTGCCGGCGGGGACCACGAGGACGCGATCGCGGTGCTGCTGGACGGGGTCCGGACCCCGTCGACCAAGGACGAGGCACGCGACGCGTTGCTGGAGGTCTTCACCGTCCTCGGCAACGACCACCCGCTGGTCAAGCAGGCCCGCCCGAGGCTGGCCGCCGCGCTGTTCTGAGCCGCTGCTGACCCGGCGCGAGCCGGCGCCGGCCACCGGACGTGTCCACGTCGGGTCGGCGGGGTAGGGTGCGCGCCGATGGTTGAACAGATCGAGGTCGTGGACGACGAACCGCAGGACGCCGACGTCGCAGAGGACGAAGAGTCCGAACCGATGATCAGCGAACCCGGCAAGCTGATGCGCATCGCGGTGATGCTGCGCGAGGTGCAGGAGGAGGCACGCCGCGCCGACGCCGACGAGGCCGGCCGTGGCCGCCTGCGGCAGGTGCACGAGCGCGCCCTCAACGAGCTCTGCGGGATCCTCAGCAACGACCTGCAGGACGAGCTGTCGCAGTTCACCTTCGACTTCGACAACGAGACGCCCTCGCAGAGCGAGCTGATGATCGCCCAGGCCCAGCTGATCGGCTGGCTCGAGGGGCTGTTCCAGGGCATCCAGGCGGCGATCTTCAACCAGCAGGCCGCTGCGCGGAAGCAGCTGGAGGCCATGCGCGGCCGCGGACTTCCGGCCGGCGCCACCGCCGGCGGCGAGCAGGGCGAGACCCCGGGCCGCAGCCCGGGCAACTACCTCTAGGCCCGACATCGATCCGCCGGTTGGGTCGGCGGCGCACGGGTTCGATACCCTCTGCGGTCGTTCGCCGGTGACGCATCCGTCGCCGTACATCACGAGGAGTCAAGTACATGGGTCGCGCACGCGAGCACTGGGAGCAGCTTCGGGCTGCGTTGGAGAAGGTCGACGTGGAGACCGTCGGTGAGCTCTACGCCCCCGACGCGGTGTGGCTCGAGCCGCAGAACCCGCCCCACGAGACCAACAAGCTGATCCAGGCGTACCTGTCGTCGTGGATGCAGGCCCGCGAGAACATCGACGTCTCGACCAAGCGCATCCTCGAGTCCGAGGACGGCTCGTTCGCGGCGATCGAGTGGGCGATCTCCTACACCGCGGCCGGCCGTCGCTGGAACTCCCTGCCCCGGTCCAGCTGGATCGAGGTCACCGACCAGGGCATCGCCTACCAGCGCGACTACTACTAGGGCCCGATCCGGCCGGCCCCGCCGGCGCATCGGGCAGTGACACGCACCCCCTCGGGGGTGCGTTCGCCGTTTTCCTGTCGTTCGTCCGGGTCCGGTGAGCCGTTCGCGGTCAGGTGAGCCGTTCGCGGGGGATGGCGACGAACAGCGCGTCGGCCTCGGCGATCAGGTCGCCCTCGGCGGTGCGCAGGTCACCCACCAGGAAGACCTTCCGACCGTCCCGTCGGTCCATCCAGGCGCTGGCGACCAGATCGGTCTGGACCGGCGTCGGGGCCCGGTAGCTGATGCTGAGCCGGCCGGTGAACGCTGGGGTGGCCGTCAGCAGCAGGACGTAGCCCATGATGTCGTCCATGACGGCGGCAACCGCGCCGCCGTGCGCCCGCTTGGGTGCCCCCTCGAAGGCGGCGCCGAAGTTGACGTCGGCCACGATCCGATCGCCCTGCCGCCGTGGCTGCATGGCGATGCCCATGGGGTTGGCCCGTCCGCTGACCATGCACTCCTCGAAGTGGGCGAGTCGTTGCCCCTCCTCCGGTGTGGTCTGCCACAGCTGGGTCTTCATCTGGCGGATGGGGCGCTGACGACGGGCGCCGGCCTCGACGATGGCCGCGGTGGCGTTGGCTTCGCGGGCGATGCGTTGCAGCAGCTCGGGGTCGGTTTCGTGGGCCACCATCGCGTGGTTCAGCCGACGCATCGCCTCGGCGGCGGCGATGCGCACGGGCAGCGTGTCCGCCGCGATCGGCTCGTCGACGGTCGGGGGCGGCGGTTCCGAGGGTGGGTTCGTCACGAGAACGCAGCCTACCCCCGCCGGCTTGTCCACAGGGCTGGACGGGTTGCTCGGTCGCGATGGCGTGGGCCTGCCTACGGTGCTGACCGTGAGCACCACAGCCCTTCCCGTGGCCGTCGAGATGGCGGACCGACAGCTGGCCGACGACGTCGTCCGGTGGGTCGAGTCGACCCTCGGATGGCAGGTCGTCGCCGACTCCGCAGCCTTGCCGGCACGGCTGCGCCTGGTCGATGTGGCGTCGGTGCAGGACGGGTCCGCACACGAGGGGGCGGTGCTGATCGCGCGGTCGCTGGACGGGGCCGACGTCCGGCACGCGATCGACTCCGGCGTCCGTGACGTGGTGCGCTGGCCCGAGGAGGCCGAACGCCTGGCCGGCCTGCGACCGTCGGCGGTGGTCCGGCCGGCCGCCGAGGTGGTCGGCGTCGCGGGTGCGGCCGGCGGGGTGGGCACCAGCACCGTGGCCATCGCGGCAGCGGCGGTCTCGGCATGGTCGGGTGTGCCCACGTGGCTGGTGACCGATGCGACCGGACGGCGGCTGTGCGGCGTCGACGGCTCGGCGTTGGAGGAGGTCGAGTCGTTGCCGGGCCTGCGGATCGGTGGCGACCTGCACGACGCGGTCGGCCGGTCGGGGGTGGGGGAGCGCGTCGTGGTCGACCTGGGCGTGGACCCTCGCGGCCACGTGCTGGTGGCCCGGCCCGACGCCTCGCTCCTGGCCGCCGTGCGGGGCGGGTCGGCGAGCGTCGTCGTGACCGTCGGCACCGGCGGGCTCCACCCCCACGAGGTGGCGCGGGCCGTGGCTGGTCGACGACACGTGCCGCTGGACCACAGTGTCCGGGTTGCCCGTGCCGGGCTGCGCGGTCGACTGCCGGGGGCGCTGCCCGGCCGGCTGGTCGCCGACCTCGGCTCGGGCCTTCGCGCGGGGCTTGGATGGATCGACGCGGCGGGGGGAGGCGAGGGTCGTGGTCGCTGAACGCGAGGAGCTGCTCGGCCGGTTGCGCAGCCGGCTGGCCCAGGACGCCGACGGGACCGTTCCCCACGGGCCGGCAGAGGTCCGCGCGGCGGTTGCGCGTGCGCTGCGTGAGGAAGGCGTGGCCCTGCCCGAGGACCGGTTCGCCGACGCCGTTCGCACCCTCGCCGACCACCTGGCCGGCATGGGGCCGTTGGAGGAGCTGCTGCGCCGGCCGGGTGTGACCGACGTGATGGTGAACGGGCCCGACGAGGTCTGGATCGAGCAGCACGGCGTGCTGCAACGGACCGAGGTGACCTTCGACTCCGCCGCTGCGGTGCTCGACGCCGTGCGCCGGGCCGTCGGACCGACCGGTGCCCGCATCGACCGGACCAAGCCGTGGGTCGACGCCCGGCTGCCCGACGGCAGCCGGCTGCACGCCGTGATCGCCCCGGTCTGCGCCGACGGGCCGTTGGTCACCCTTCGCCGTTTCGACGCCCGCCTGCTGCCCTGGGCGTCGCTGGTGGCCTCCGCCGCCGTGCCCGACGAGGTCGCCGACCTGCTCCGGCAGGCGGTGGCCGAACGCGAGTGCATCGTCGTCTGCGGACGCACGGGGACCGGCAAGACCACGCTCCTGCAACGGTTGGTCACCGACGTCGGTGAGGACGAACGCGTGGTCCTCATCGAGGACGCGCCCGAGCTGCAACCCGAGACCCCGCACCTCGTCCGGCTCGAGGCCCACCCCGCATCGGCGGAGGGCACCGGAGCGGTCACCATCGCCGACCTGGTGCGGCAGGCCCTGCGGATGCGGCCCGACCGGATCGTGGTCGGCGAGGTTCGCGGGGTCGAGCTGGCCGACGTCCTGCAGGCGCTCGTGACCGGCCACGAGGGCTGCATGACCACCGTGCACGCCCGCAGCGGGGCCCAGGCACTGGTCCGGATGGAGGGCATGGCCCTGCAGGCCGGGCTTCCGGTCCAGGCCGTGCACGCCCAGCTCGGCAGCGCGCTGGACCTCGTGGTTGCGCTCGACCGCGGCCCCGGCGGCCAACGGGGCGTCGTGGAGATCGCGCGCGTGTCGATGGCCGGTGGCCGGCCGGCAGCCGAACCGATCTGGCAACGGACGTCCTGGGCCGGCGGCGGGTCGGGGTCACCGCGCGGGCCGCTGGCGGTGGACGACCGAGGTCGGAGGACTGCGTCGGAGGGGATGGCGGCATGAGGACGTTGCGGCGTTCCCGATCCCGGCCATGGCCCCTCGGCGAACCCACCTCGCCCGATGGGCAGATCTCCACCGTCGACCTGTTGCTGGTTCGGGCAGCGCTGCATGCCGGGGCCACTCCCGGGCAGGCCGTCACCGCCTTGCACGACCGGGGCGGCGTGCTGGACACGACCGCCCGTCGGATCGCCGCCGGCGAGGACCTGCCGGCCCTTGCCCTGGACCCCGCCTGCCCCGGTGGGCCCCTCGTCCGCGCCCTTGCCGTCGCCGAGGTCGCCGGTGCCGCGGCCGGCCCGGTGCTCGACGGGCTGGTCGACGGGGTCGTACGGGCCGCCGAGCTGGACCGGCTGGTCCGCACCCGCTCCGCGCAGGCCCGGCTCGTGGCGCGGATGTTGACCACGCTCCCGGTGGTCGGTGCGGTCGGCATCGCCGTGTTCGACACGGGTGCCCGCACGTTCCTGACCGGACCCGGCGGGCTGGTGCTCGTGGTGGTCGCCGGGCTGCTCGTCGTCGTGGCGTCGTGGTGGATGCGCCACCTCGTCGCGAGCGTGGGCCGGGCCGTACGCGACGTCGACCCGCTCGTGGTGGCGATGCGCCGCATCGGACGTCCCGCGCCCGGGTCGGTCGGCGTCCCGCCGACACCGGGGGAGGGGCTGCCGACCGTGGAGGCGCTGGAGCTCCTCGCCGTCTCGCTGGCCGCCGGGATGCCGCTGGTCGAGGCCATGGGCCTGGTCGCCCGACTCGGTCCCCCCGCCGTGCGCGGCCAGCTGCGCCGCGCCGCCGACGGCCTCCGCGCCGGCCTCCCACCGTTCGAGGCGTTCCCCGAGGGGCTGGCAGAAGCCGCGGACGTCATCGACATCAGCCGTCGGTGGGGTGCACCCGCCGTGGCGTCCCTCCGGCTGCTGGCCGACGACCTGGGTCGCCGCGCGGCCGCCGCCTCCGAAGCCGCTGCCGAGCAGCTCTCGGTCCGACTCGTCTTCCCCACAACCCTGCTGCTGGTCCCGGCCTTCGGGCTGCTGGTCGTCGTCCCGCTCGTGGTCTCGGCGTTCAGCGGCTTCCGGCTGGGGCCGTAGCACCGACATCGAAAGGCACAGCAATGTCCGACACCATCCACGAACCCACGGCCGACCCGTCGACCGGTATCGACCCGACGCCCGGCCCGGTTGACCAGAACACGACGCCCGACGTCGTTGGTCGCCTGGCCGACGACACGGGCGCGCAGGCCATGGAGTACGCCATGCTCGGCGGCGCGGGCGTCGCCTCGGTCAGCGTCCTGACCTGGCTGATGCGCCAGCCGTGGTTCGAAGAAGCCATCCAGGAGTTCTTCACCGGCCTGTTCGGCTCGCTCCTCGACCGCATCGGCGACCTCCTGCCGGCCTTCGGTGCCATCGTCTGACCCACGCGGCGGGCACCGGTCGACGGGAGGTCGCCTCGCGGCACCCGTCGGCCGGGCCCGTCGGTCACCCCGCCCGCGCCGCCGTCCGTCGCGGCTGGACATGCTGCGGGCCGACGACGGCAGCCAGGCCATGGAGTTCGCCATGGTCCTGCCGCTCGTCGCCGTGCTGGTGGTGGGCCTCGTCGCCGTCGGTGGCGTGGCCGTCTCGTCGCTGCGGACCCATGCGCTTGCCGTCGAGCTCGCCCGGGCCGCCAGCGTCGACCACGACCGAGTTGTCGTCGAGCGCGTCACGGACCGCCCGTGGCTGGACGTCACCGTCGACCCGCCATCGGGCGTCCGGCAACCCGGTGACCCCGTCACGGTCCGCGTCGCCACCACCCTCTCGGTCCCCATCCTCTCCGGGGTCCGCCTCCCGTTGTCGGCAACCGCGACCACGATCACCGAGGACGTTCCGTGACCGCAGCCGCACGTCCACGGGACGCGACGCAGGGTGCGGCCGCGCCGACGACCCTGCTGGTGCTCGGACTGGTGGCGTTCGCGTTGACGGTGGGGGTCGTGTCGATCGGCCGGGCTGCGGTGTCGCTCCAGCAGGGCACGGCTGCCGCTGACGCGGCCGCGCTGGCGGTGCTGACCGGGTCGACGCTGGCCGGTGGGGACGGCAGTCCTGCCCTCGAGGCGGCCGCCGACGTCACCCTCGAGAACGGGGCGACCCTGGTGGGTGTCGACCTTGCCGGTTGGCCCCACCGCGTCCTCGTCGTGGTCGCCGTCGACATCGGCCTGCCCTTGGTCGGCGGACTGGTGACCGTGGAAGCTGCAGCGGCGCTGCGCCCGCCATGAACGGACCGGTCGGCGGGGCGGGCACGACGCTACGCTGGCGCCCTCCCATGAGCGAGATGATCTCCGCCGGGCTGCTGCAGCCGGATCCGCTGCCACGGGGTGCGACGGGCGCGTCGACCACGGGCTACCTGATGGACGCCGTACGCCTGCGTCCGGCGGGTCGACGGCTGCTGTCCCTCTTCTCGGTGCTGCTGTTCGTCGCCGGGGCAGGCATCTTCGCCTATCCCTTCTTCACCGACATCTACACCACGCAGCTGGTGCAACGACCGCTGGAGGACCAGTTCGAGTCCGCCGAGCTGGTCGAGCGGTACAGCACCCGCACCATCACCACCGGTGACCCCCTGACCCGCATCGTCATGCCCGACCTGGGTGTGGACACGGTGGTCGTCGAGGGGACCTCGCCCGCCGCCCTGCGCGCCGGCGCCGGTCACTACCCGACCACCCCGTTGCCCGGCGAGGTCGGCAACGTCTCCATCGCCGGCCACCGGACGACCTACGGCAAGCCGTTCAACCGGGTCGACGAGCTGGTCGTCGGCGCGGAGGTCACGTTGGTCACGCCGCTGGAGGTCCACACCTACCGGATCGTGCCGGCACCCGCCGACGTCGCCCGACCGTGTCCGACGGGTGCCTGCTGGATCGTCGACCCGGCCCAGTGGGAGGTGGTCGGCCCGACGGAGACGGCCATGCTGACCCTCACGACCTGCCACCCCAAGGGCAGCGCGCGCGAACGCCTCATCATCAGGGCCGAGCTGGTCGAGACCGTCCCGCGGCAGTTCGGCACCGACGGGCTGCCGATCCCCGTCGACGGCCTGTCCGACGACGGAACGGACCCGGGCGGGGCGTGACCCCGTCCGACGCTACCGTGGGCGGTCGATGACCAGGGGCCCGTTGCTGCTGCGTGCATCCCTCCCGCTGGGATGGGTGCTGGCCGTGTTGTGCCTGCTGGCAACGCTCCGGCTCGGCGGGCTGCCGGCCACCGCGGTCGACAGCTTCCGGCTGGCTGCACCGGCCGCCGGGACGTCCCTGGAGGACACGTTCACCATCGAGGTGGTCGTCGACCCCTCCGACGGCGAGATCATCGAGGGGGTCGAGGCGCAGCTGGCCGGTCCCACCAACCGGGTGTTCCAGCTGAACCGGGTCGACGGTCCCGGGCTCGACGGCGAGCAGCGCTGGGCCCTGCAGGTCGACCCGCTCGGCCAGCAGCCGATGCACAACGGCCGCCACCGCTTGGTCGTGCGCCCCGTCCCCGCCGCCGGGGAACCGCCGGCGTTCCAGGGACACGAGGTCGTCCTGGCCGTCCCCTTCCAGGGCGAGCTGGTCGCCGCCCCGACCGGCGAGGACGCCACGGTCGTGGCGCTGACGTGGGATCCGGTCGACCTGCCCGATTTCCTGGCCTACCGCATCCAGCGTCGACCCGACACCGACAACGGCCTGTGGCGCACCGTCGCCCGGTTCGACGACCCGTCGGTCCGCGACACCAACGACGAGGTCGACGACCCCGGCGCCTACCTCTACCGCCTCGTGGTGGTGCGCAGCGACGGTGACGACGGCGAGGTCGTCGGCTTCTCCCCGTCACGGGGTGTGCGAGCCGACCCCGCCGACCCGGGGACGTTCGACCCGCCATCGGAGCCAGACGACCGCCCGTCAGTCGAACCAACGCCGACCTCCCAGCCCGGCGGGCCGATCGGCCGCCCCGGCAACGACGACGTCGCCCAGGATCCCGGCCCGGCCGAGACCGGAACCGCCACGGTGACACCCGAACCGAGCACACCCCGGCCGGTCACCGTTCCGGCTCCGGCGCCCGCCCCTCCCGCGCCGGCACCACCTGCCGTCGTACCCCTCGACGACGGGGTGTTCGAACCCCTGCTGCCGATCGGCCCGACCGAGACCGAGCTGGAGCTGACCGAGACCGAGACGGCGCTGCTCGATGGCAGCGTCCGCCCGGGCGGCAGCGAGGCCATCCTGACCACCGACGAGGAGGAGGGTCGACGACGTCAGCTGGTCCTGGCCAGCGCGACGGGCTTGCTGCTCGTGGTCGTCGCTGGTCACCTGCGTCGCTATCTCTCGGTGGGTTCCCGACGATGAATCGCCGCCGCGCGACGGCGGATGTCAGCTCCCCAAAAGAGTTGGCCCGTGCATGATTAGGTAGCGTGTGATGCGGACATGTTTGGCCGGAATGGCTGTGTACGAGGGACCAAGATGAACTTCGAGAGGATGGTGCGGCGCCTGTGCAGGTGATGATCAACGAGGACCGCAACGGCACACGAACCGTGCTTGCGGTCAACGGCGAGATCGACATCGCCACCGCGCCGACGCTTCGGCAACGCATCCAGGACGCCGTCGACGACGGTGTCCGGCTGGTCGCCGTGGACCTCACCGAGGTGGGGTTCATGGACTCCACGGGACTCGGTGTGCTCATCGGCGGCCTCAAGCGGCTCCGCCAGCTCGAGGGCAACCTCGTGGTGGTCAGCCCCTCCGATTCGGTCCGCAAGATCTTCGAGGTGACCGGACTCGTGGACGTTTTCGGCGTCGTCGACTCGCTGGACCAGGTGGCCGATCAGTCGTGAGTCAGTGGCTGGACCTGGTGCTTCCCCCCGACCCCGCGTTGGTCGGTGTGGCGCGCACCATGGCCGTTGCCGCCGCAACGGTCGGGCGGATGGAACCGGCCCGCGTCCATGACCTGCGCACGTGCGTGTCGGAAGGCGTGACCAACGCCGTCAAGGCGCATCGCGATGCAGGGGTGGCGGACGCCATCACCCTTCGCGTCGGGATCGAGGAGCAGAACCTGATCGTGGAGATCATGGATCATGGTCCCGGTCTCCGTCGTGAGGAAGTCGTGGTCTCCGCCGTCGAGGGCACCGAGCTCGCCGAGCTCGCCGAACGTGGCTACGGGTTGACCGTCATGGAGTCCCTGGCCGACGCCCTCGAGATCGAGCTTCCCGAGGACGCGGGCGGAACCACCGTCCGGCTGCGCTTCTCGCTGAGCGGCGTCCCGAGCAACGACGGCATCGCCGCCGGTTGAGGATCGCCGCGGTTCCCGAGCGTCCGGTCACTCCCCTGGCACTCGCCGATCGTCGTGGCAGCTAGGATCGCCGTCTCGTGGATGCTCTTCTCACCGCCACCGTCAACCTGTACGACGCCTGTGCCCAGGAGTACCTGGAGTCGTGGAAGGACCGTCGGCCTCGCGACAGCGCCCGCACCTTCGCCCGCATGGCCGGACAGGATGCGTTGGTGCTCGACGTTGCCGGTGGCCCCGGCGTCGACGTGCGCCTGCTGCGCGACGTCGGCCTGCGCGCGGCCTCCGGTGACATCTCCATGGAGTGCATGAAGGTCGCCCGGACCTTCTTCCCCAAGGGCCTGCTCGCCCGCTGGGACTACCGCGCGCTCCCCTTCGCCGACAACCAGTTCATGGGGATCTGGGCCCCCGCGGCGCTGCAGCACCTCCCGCGCCGTGCGATCCCGGCGGCGATGCGCGAGTTCCGTCGCGTGCAGGCCGGCGGCCCGATCTACCTCAGCTTCCCGGAGGGCGAGACCGATCTCGCCCTCATCGACGATCCGCCTGCCGGCATGGTCCAGGCCACCTCCATCACCGCGGAGGAGCTTCGCGCCCTGATGCTGCGCATGGGCTACGTCGACGTCGAGGTCGAGTCCCGGCCCGATCCCCGCGGGATCTCCCAGCGCTGGGTCCAGGGCATCGGCCTCGCCCCCACCGAGTAGTCGGGTCGGTCAGCCGGCGACGACGCGGAACAGGGCGAGCACGGCACCCACGAAGGCCCAGACGAGCAGGCCCTGTCGGATCACGGTCTCGGGCAGCCGACGCAGGGCCGGGGCGGCCAGGACCATGCCCACGACGTTCAGCCCACCCAGCGCCAGTCCGGCGCGCAGGTCCTCGACGTCGAAGCCGCCCGTGGCGCCGAGCGTCGCCAGCGACAGCACCGTGCCGAGGCCGAAGACGACCGCCAGGGTCGGTCGGATCTCGCTGGAGTGGCGCTGGCGATACAGCAGGGCGAGGGGAGGGCCGCCGAGGCCGACCGCGGTCCCGGAGAAGCCGCTGATCAGGCCGGCTGCCGTCTCGGTTCGCCGGGTCTCGGGGAGCGTCCATCCGCGGGCGGTCGACACGACCGCCGCCAGCAGCAGGATCGCCACGGTCGCCGCGAGGCCCCTCGTCGGCAGCAGCGCGACGGCGACGGTACCCACCAGCGTGCCCGGGACCCGCGCCATGACCAGCCGCTTGGCCGCCGGACGGTCGGCGTGATGCCGCTCGCGGAAGGCCATGAGCGCCGTCAGGGGAAGGAACGCCGTGATCGCGGCACCCGGCAGCAGGTCCGGGGCGACCACTGCGAGGGCGGGGACCAGCGTGAACGCGGCGCCGAAGCCCAGCACGGACTGCGCTGCACCACCGAGGACGGCGGCAGCGGCAACCAGCACCAGCGCACCGACATCCACGAGCCACCAGCGTGCGTGTAGGAGGCGGACCACTCCGCTGTCCAATCGGCCGTAACGGGCGGTCGTGGCGGTTAGCGTGGCCGGCGATGGCCCGCCTGCTGATCGTGCACCACTCGCCCATGGACTCCGTCCGTCGACTGACCGACGCGGTCGTCGCCGGCGTCACCCATCCAGATCTCGAGGGCGCGGTCGAGGCCGTGCGGCGTCCGGCGCTGGAGGCCACCGCCGCCGACGTGCTGGCCAGCGATGCCGTCGTCTGCGTGACGCCGGTGAACTTCGGCTACATGTCCGGGGCGCTCAAGCACTTCTTCGACTCCTCCTTCCGGGCGCTGGAGGACACGACGGCCAACCTGCCGTACGCGGCGGTCATCAAGGGCACCACCGACGCCGACGGTGCCGTGCGCGCACTCGAGGCCATCGCGACGGGAATGCGCTGGCGGCGGGTCGTCCCGCCGGTGGTGCTGGAAGGGCCCGTCGACGACGACGCGGTCGCGGCGACGATCGAGCTGGCGGCCACGGTGGCTGCGACCATCGCCTGACACGAACTGGTCTTACCAGTTGACCAGATGACCGCTGTGGGTCTAGCGTCCGGGGCATGGACGACCTGGAGCCCGTCAGGCGGAGGTCGGTGCCCGACGAGGTCGCCGACCAGCTGGTCGACCGGATCGTGTCCGGCCGCCTCGTCGCCGGCGGGCCGCTCCCGAGCGAGCGGGACCTCGCCGACACCCTGGCCGTCAGCCGACCCACCGTCCGTGCGGCCCTCCAGCGGCTCGCGCAGTCGGGGTTGGTCGAGATCCGTCAGGGTGGGGGCACTCGTGTCCGCGACTTCCGCCGGCACGCCGGCCTGGACCTCCTCCCTCGCCTGATCGTCGGGGACGGGGGACTGGACCTGCGGGTGGTCCGCGACGTCATCCGCACCCGTTCCTCCATCGGTCCGGTCCTGGCCCGTTCGGCCGCCGAGGCGGGGGAGGGACCACCGCTCGCGGAGGCGGTGCAGGCCATCGACGTCGCCCCGGACGGGGTCGCCCGCCAGCGGGCCGCCCTCGCGTTCTGGGACGCCGTGGTGGAGCGGTCCGGGTCCATCGTCTACCGGCTGATGTTCAACGGCCTGCGTGCCGCCTACGAACCCATGCTCGACGTGCTCGCCGGTGCCATGGCCGCCGAGGTCGACCGTGTCGACACCTACGCCGCCCTTGCCGCAGCCATCGAGGCCGGCGACGCCGACGCCGCCCAGGACCTGGCCGCCGACCTGCTGTCGTCGGGCCACGGCGCCATCAGCGACCTGCTCGACCGGATCGACGACCAACCCCCCCACCAGCCGACGACAGGAGCCGACGCATGACCACCCTCGAGCCGACCCGCCCCATCGCCCGTCTCCGCCGCTGGCTGCACGCCCGTCGTGTCGAGGAGGCCCGCGTCGAGGCACTCGCCAGCGCCCGCGTCGAGGCCGACGAGGACGACCTCGCCCGCCGTTCGCGGACGACCGCCACGACCCTCACCGACGCCGCCGGTCGGTTCTGGCGTCACCCCTCCCCCTGGATCATCGCCACGACCATGGTCGTGGCGAGCGTGGCGCGGGTCGTCGTCGGTGGCTACCACGTCACCGACCTCGTCGTCCCGCTGCTGATGCTCGCGTCGTTTCCGTTCGTGGAGTGGGTGATCCACGTCTTCGTCCTCCACTTCAAGCCCTTCGAGGTCGCCGGGGTCACCATCGACCCGCTGCTGGCCCGCGAGCACCGCGCCCACCACGCCGACCCACGGGACATCCCGCTGGTCTTCATCCCCCCGAAGGTCTACTGGTGGCTGCTGCCGACCCTCGTCGGGGTCAGCGTGTTCGCGTTCGACCGGCTCGGCCTCGGCCTGACCTACCTCGTCGCACTGACCGCCATCGGCATGGTCTACGAGTGGGTCCACTACCTGATCCACAGCGACTACAAGCCCGTCACCCGTCCCTACCGGGCGGTCTGGCGCAACCACCGCCTGCACCACTACAAGAACGAGAACTACTGGTTCACCGTCACGACGTCCGGCACCGCCGACCGGCTGCTGCGGACCTGCCCCGCCGCCGCCACCGTCCCCACCTCACCGACGGCCAGGAACCTCGACGCCCGCTAGCCGCGTGTCGCCGGACAGGCGCCCGGCGCGGGCCAGACAACACCCCTTCGATGCGTGTCGTCGGACAGGCGCCCGGCGCGGGTGAGGCAACACACCTTCGAGCCGTGTCGTCGCGACGGCGCCCGGCGCCGGTGAGCCGACACGCGTGGGTCAGGGGTGCAGGGCGGCCCAGGCGTCGGCGATCTGCTCCTCCAGGCCTCGCTTGGGCGACCAGCCGAGCAGCTCGCGGGCACGGGCGTAGTCGGCGACCAGCTCGGGCGGGTCGCCGGGGCGGCGGTCGTGCTCCTCGGCGGGGACCGATCGACCGGTCACCTTCTCCACGGCGGCCAGGACCTCCTTGACGGTCGTCCCGTCGCCGCTGCCGAGGTTGACGATGTGGTGGGTGCCCGGCTCGAGGGCCTCCAACGCCATCTCGTGGGCGTCGGCCAGGTCGAGGACGTGCACGTAGTCGCGAACCGCCGAGCCGTCCCTGGTGGGGAAGTCGGTGCCGAAGATCTTGAAGGTCCCGCCGGTGGCACCGCGCAGCAGGTTGGGGATCAGGTGGGTCTCGGGGTCGTGGCGCTCCCGCAGGTCCCCGTAGGCCCCGGCGACGTTGAAGTAGCGGAAGCTGATCGCGGCCAGCCCGTGCGCCCGGCTGTAGCTGGCGATGGCGTGGTCCAGCGCCAGCTTGGAGGCGCCGTAGCTGTTGACGGGCGCCGTCGGCGTCGCCTCGGTGATCGGCAGCGTCTCGGGTTCGCCGTAGGTCGCGCAGGTGGAGGAGAAGACGAACCCGCCGACCCCCGCCAGCCGCATGGCCTCCAGCAGCGCCAGCCCCTCGACGACGTTGTTCTGCCAGTACCGCTCGGGATGGGCGACGGACTCCGCGACGAGGGCCGAGGCGGCCAGGTGGACGACGACGTCGAAGGAGCTGTCCAGCACCTCACCAGCACGGCTGATCGGCAGCTCGACCAGCTCGCAGCCGTCCACGTTGTCGGCGAATCCGGTCGACAGGTTGTCCAGGACGGTCACGTCGTGCCCGGCCTCCTGCAACCGCCTGGTCACGACGCTGCCGATGTAGCCCGCGCCACCTGCCACGAGGATCTTCATTCCGTCGGGTCCTCCCCATCGTCGTCGAGTCGGAACAAGCGTCGCAGCGACGCGTCCGGATCCAAAACCGCCTCCGACCCCGTCCCCGCGACCTCGGCGGGCGGCACCGCGGGAGGCTCCGGGCTGGAGGGTTCGGGAACAGGGGGAGGAGCGGACGCGTCGCCGTGGGCGTGGCCGTGGTCGGGTTCGCTGCCGTCGAGGGTCAACGCGGCGAGCCCCGTCACCAACGGGACGGCCGCGATGAGGCCGATGGAGCCGACCAGCGTCCGCACGATCTCCTGGGCCACCAGCTCGCTGGTCAGGGTCTCGCCCAGCGGGGCGTCGCCGACGGAGAAGAGGATGAGGAGGGGCAGGGCCGCGCCGGCGTAGGCCAGGAACAGGGTGTTGACCGTCGCGGCGATGTGGTCCCGGCCGACGGCCAGCGCCTCGCCGAACACCCGCCCGGCCGACAGCGTGGGGTTCGCCCGTCGCAGCGCCGCCACCGTCGAGGCCTGGCTGACCGTCACGTCGTCCAGCACGCCGAGCGTTCCGACGATCATCCCGGCCAGCAGCAACCCCCGCAGGTCGATCGACTGGCCGGTGGAGAACCGGACCAGCTGCACGTCCTCGCTGGCCAGGCCGGTCAGCCCCGTCAGCTCCACCGCCACCACGGCCAGTCCGACGGTCAGCGCCAGCGCCAGCGCCGTCCCCACCGCGGCAGCCACGACCGGCCGGTCGAACCCGTGGCTCAGCGGCAGCGTCACCAGCATCACGGCGGTCGCGGTCACCAGCGCCAGCACCGTCGGGGACGACCCGTTGAGCACTGCGGGCACGAGGAACGCCACGATCAGCAGGGCCGACAGCACCAGCCCGACGAGCGCGCGCACCCCCTGGAACCGCCCCAGCGCCACGACGGCCAGGACGAAGACGGCCGAGAGCCCCAGCAACGGCACCCCGCGGGGCAGGTCGACGATCGCCCAGATCTCGGGGGTTCCGGTCGCGGCGACCTGCGACACCTCCACCCGACGCCCCAGGTCGAAGATCCCGGCCTCGTCCACCGTCTCGACGGTCACCTGGCGGCCGTCGTCGAGCACCACGTCGACGGTGACAGCGACGGATCCGGGCAGCAGGAAGTCGTCCTGCACCGGGGATTCCTCCACCCCCACGATCCGCCCGGCGAACCGTTCCTCGGAGGTCTGCGCGAACCCCGCCTGATCCGCTTCTGGTGGCCCACCCCAGGGGAACAGGACGAGCACGCCGACGACCGTGGCCACGGCGATGAGCCAGAACGCCGCCTGCACGATCCCTGCCCAGCGGTTGCGGCGTGGCCGGCGATGGTGCGGGACCGGGTCGTGTCGTGCGGTGGTGCGTGCCATGCCCGCAGTGTGGTGCAGACGGTGCCGGATCGGAACGACCGACGGCCCGGCCCCACGTGGGGCCGGGCCGTCGAGAGGTGGTGTTGCCTAGAGGCCGAGGAAGGCCGGGGCGAACACGAGGCTGACGATGGTCATCACCTTGATGAGGATGTTCATCGCCGGGCCGGAGGTGTCCTTGAACGGGTCACCGACGGTGTCACCGGTGACGGCCGCCTTGTGGTTCTCCGAGCCCTTGCCGCCGAAGTTGCCGGCCTCGATGTACTTCTTGGCGTTGTCCCACGCACCACCGGCGTTGGACATGAAGATCGCCAGCATGAAGCCGGTGGACAGGGCGCCGGCCAGCAGACCGCCGAGGGCCTGGACGGACACGAAGCCGACCGCGAGGGGGAGGACGATCGCCAGCGTGCCGGGGATCACCATCTCCTTCAGCGAGGCCTGGGTGGAGATCTCCACGCAACGAGCGGAGTCGGGCTTGACGCCGGGCTTGCCCTCGCGCAGGCCGGGGATCTCGGCGAACTGGCGACGGACCTCCACGATCATCGCCTGGGCAGCGCGACCGACGGACTTCATGGTCAGGGCTGCGAAGGCGAAGGTCGCCATGGAGCCCAGGAAGAGGCCGGAGATGACCTCGACGCTCACGAGGTCGATGCCCTCCAGCGTCAGGCCGACAGAGGCGGTGTAGGACCGGAACAGCGCCAGGGCGGTCAGGGCCGCCGAACCGATGGCGAAACCCTTGGCGACCGCAGCGGTGGTGTTGCCCAGCGAGTCCAGGCCGTCGGTGACCTCACGGACCTCTGGCGGCAGGTGGGCCATCTCGGCGATGCCGCCGGCGTTGTCGGAGATCGGGCCGTAGGCGTCGACGGCGACGACGGCACCGGTGGTGGCGAGCATGCCGATCGCGGCCAGCGCGGCGGCGTAGAGGCCGCCGGCCTCGGCGACGAACCCTGCGGAGGCCAGGAACTCGGGGGAGAACGCGGCCTGGCCCAGCGCGTAGGACCCGACCAGGCCGCCGACGATCAGGATGACGGAGGCGACGGTGGAGATCATGCCGTCGGCGATGCCGCCGATGATCACGGTCGCCGGGCCGGTCTGGGACTCACCGGCAAGGCGCTTGACGGGGCCGTAGTGGTCGGAGGTGTAGTACTCCGAGACGAAGCCGATGGCGTAGCCGACACCCAGGCCCAGCACGATGACCAGGCCGAGGAAGAGGCCGTTGTCGACGCCGTCGATATCGCCGAAGACGAAGGCGCCCGCCGCGAGGGAGAGCACGGCGGTGAGGAGCATCGCGACGTTGGTGCCGAAGTGCAGCTGCGCCGACAGGGACTTGCCTTCCCGACCGCGGACGAGCAGCGCGCCGATGATGGAGGCGATCATGCCGAGGGCGGCGATCAGGAGCGGGAAGAGGTAGAGGCCCTCGAGGAGGCCACCCTCGCCGATCGCGGAGATCTCACCGGAGATGGCGTCCTGGCCGACGAACCCGCCGAACAGCAGGGCGGCGAGCACGATCGGGGCCACGATGGACCCGGCGTAGGACTCGAAGAGGTCGGCGCCCATGCCGGCGACGTCACCGACGTTGTCACCGACGTTGTCGGCGATGGTTGCCGGGTTGCGGGGGTCGTCCTCGGGGATCCCGGCCTCGACCTTGCCGACCAGGTCGGCGCCGACGTCAGCGGCCTTGGTGTAGATGCCGCCGCCGATACGGGCGAACAGGGCGATGGAGGACCCACCGAGGCCGAAGGCGGCCAGGACGGAGAACGCATCGTCGACGCCAGCGATGTCGACGAAGAAGATGTAGCACAGCGACACACCGAGCAGGCCCATGCCCGCGACGGTGAAGCCCATGACCGCGCCACCCTTGAACGCCAGCGGCAGCGCCTTGGCGGCACCCTCACGCGCGGCGTTGGCCGTGCGCACGTTGGCGGCGGTGGCGATCTGCATGCCGACGACGCCGGCGATGGAGGAGAACAGCGCACCCATCAGGTAGGCGGCGGCACCGTAGGGCATGCCGTAGGGCAGCACGATCGCGATGACGACCGTCATGACGGCGACGAACACGCCGACCCACTTGTACTCCTGCTTGAGGAACGCCTGGGAGCCCTCGCGGATGGCGGCCGCAAGCTCCTTCATGACGTCGGTGCCCTCGTCGGCGGCGTTCACCACCTTCGCGAAGTAGAACGCCAGGCCGAGGCCGGCGATGGCCGCGGCGGCGGCCAGGTAGGGGATGAAGCTCATGTGTGTGCCTTCGTCGGTCGGGGCCGCCCACGCTCGCGGGTATGCGGAAAGGTGAGCGGCTCGGGGCTTGCGGGACGGAGGGAGTCCTCGTTGTCGCGGCGCATTGACGCCGTCGTCCGCCGTCGCGCTGTCGGCACGGCAGGACAACCCCCCGGGGGAGATTCGGTCGGCAGTGTACGGGACGGCCCCCGCGAGGGCGCAAACGAGCCGGTCGCGGCGGCCCGTGCGGTCAGCCCTGGAGGCCCCGCAGGGCCGGGAGGTGCATGCCGGTGGTCAGCAGCACGTCGACGTCGGCGGCCGGCATCGGCCGAGCCATGAAGAAGCCCTGTCCGTACTGCACCCCCATCTCGCGCAGCAGGTCGAACGTCTCGCGGTCCTCGATGCCCTCGGCGACCACGACGAGGTCCTTGCCCCGGGCGAGGTCGACGATGGCCCGCACGATCCGCCGGTCGTCCTCGCCGTCCAGCAACGTGTGCACGAACGAGCGGTCGACCTTGAGCTTCGTCGCGGGAAGGTCCCGGAAGTAGGAGAGGGAGGAGTGGCCGGTGCCGAAGTCGTCGATGGCGAGGCCGACGCCGAGCCGTCGCAGGGCCACCATGACGTCGTGGCTGCGCGCGGGATCCGACATCACGGCGGTCTCGGTGATCTCCAGCACGAGGCGGTCGGCCTGGAGGCCGTGCCGGACCAGGACCTCGCGGATGGTGCCGACCAGGCCCTCCCGCTCCAGGTCATGCACGCTGATGTTGACAGCCACACCGAGGAGGCTGCCCGCCCGGGCCCACCGAGCGGCCTGCGCGACCGCCGTCTCGAGCACGAGGTCGGTGAGGTCGCCGATCAGCCCGTTGGCCTCGGCCACCGCGACGAACTCGTCCGGGCGGACGGGCCCCAGCTCGGGGTCGGTCCAGCGGGCCAGCGCTTCGACCATCGTGATCTGCTCGGTGTGCAGGTTGACGACCGGCTGGTAGTGCAGGTGGATGAGACCGGCGCGGATGGCCTCGGGGAGGAGGTCGCCGATCATCGCTCGACGGGTCAGCGTCGTCTGCAGCTCGCCGGTGTACCGCTCGACGGCGCTGCTGGCCCTCGCGCGTGCCACGCTGAGCGCAAGGTCCGCCGAGCGGACCAGGTGGGGCACCCGATCCACGTCGGCGGGCCAGCAGGCGACGCCGACCGCCGTCTCCATCGCCAGCTCCCGCCCGTGCACGCTGATCGGCCTGGCCACGGCGTCCTGCAGCCGGGCGGCAAGCTGCATGGGCTCGCCCCCGATCTCGGCCACGACGAACTCGTCGCTGCTGATCCGGGCGAGCAACGCGTTGGCCGAGACGCTGTCCCGGAGGCGGTCGGCCACCTCGACCAGCACCCGGTCGCCTGCCGTGGGGCCCAACGTGTCGTTGAGCTGGCGGAAGCGCTTGAGGTCCATGACCAGCAGCGAGAGGCCCTCGGCCACGGCCCGTGGGTCGGTCTCGAGCTGGGCCAGGGACGCCTCGAACCGGCGGCGGTTCGCAAGGCCCGTGAGCACGTCATGGGAGGCGAGGTAGCGCTGGGCGTCCTCGGCGGTCTGCAGCTTGTTGCGCAACCTGCTCGTGGACACGTGCGCAGCCAGCTGGCTGGCGACCCCGGAGAGGACGGTCAGGTCGTCGGAGTCGAAGGCGGACCGGTCGGCACGGAACCCCCGGACCACGAGCACGCCGTACAGCTCCGACGCGCTGGCGATGGGCACCGCGACCTCCTCGCTGGTGACGTGACCGTTGGCGCCGTCACCCGGGTTCCACGACCGGAGCAGGCGAAGGTGCGATGGCGGTGCCGTCCAGCCGTCCTCGGTGGTGGTGTCGAGCAGCCCGTCACGGTCGATGTGGATCCACAGGTCCGGTTCGTCGCTCGGGCGCAGGACCAGCAGCTCCGCCTCGGCCGATCGCAGGGTCTGGCGGGCCTCGGTGACCACCCCGACCAGGACCTGGTCCAGCTCGGGGGCGCGCGACAGGCTGGACGCGAGGGCGTACATGCTGTGGATCCGGCGGTTCTCCTGCACCGTGCGGACGTGGGCACGATGACCCAGGAACAACACCAGGGTCGGGCCGAGCAGCAGCAGCGGCGCGGCGGGGGAGGTGTCGACCATGATCAGCGACGCGAGCACGGTGCTGCCGGCCAGCGTCGAGGACAGCAGCATCATCAGCGCCGTCCAGCGATCGATCCCGGCTCGTTGGCCGGTCGCGAACCACATGACCAGCCGAAGGGTCACGACGTCCACGGCGGTCGACGTCGACACGGCGGTCACAACCGCCAGCCAGGTGAGGGGGGCCTGCAGGTCCCCGCCGGCGCTGATCGCGACGAACACCCCCACGGACACGAGGGCCTCCAGCAGGACGAGCCCGGTGTTGAAGACCCGCTTGAGGGGGCCGGTCCGATCGAGGACGTGGCTGACCAGCAGCCCACCCAGCACCCGTGAGACGAGGAGCTCGGTGGGGGAGACGATGAAGTAGCCGGCGGT
Source organism: Euzebya pacifica (assembly GCF_003344865.1). GTDB lineage: Bacteria > Actinomycetota > Nitriliruptoria > Euzebyales > Euzebyaceae > Euzebya > Euzebya pacifica. The sequence goes on along the minus strand of NZ_CP031165.1, from coordinate 4,979,480 downwards.
CGTGATGGCATCGGTCAACGACAGCGCGACGGAGCTCTCGCGGAACTCGTAGTAGACGGGGAACCGGTCGGCGAGCGTGAACGCCACGACGAGGCCGAGCGTGGCCACCAGGTGGGTGGGGCGAACCCCCCACAGTGTCACCGAGAGTGCGGTGCCGATCAGGCCGACCGCAACCATCGTCCAGGAGAGGATCCATGCGCGTTCGGGTCTGGCGACGGCGGTTGCGGGCATCTTTCCTGCTCATCGGTGCCGAACGTCATTCACTTGAGCTATCGAACAGGTGGACCTCGGCGTATGTGGGAACTACTATGAGTGATCAGCCGACGACAACTAGTCAAGTGAACGGGATCAGGATGACGACGAGCCACTCGGGCGCGACTGCCATCGCCATGGCGGTGCTACTGACCCTCGGGCTGCTCGTCGTGCCGGGTGCGGTCTCCACTGCCTCCGCCGACAGCCAGTACGACAGCTGGAGCTTCCCCGACGGGTATGCCGCGGACGAGGATCCCGCGTCGATGCACCGAGCGGCCAGCGGCATCAGGGCCACCCGGCTCTGGAACCGGGGCATCACGGGTCAGGGCATCGACGTTGCGCTGATCGACACGGGCGTCCGTCCGACGCCCGTCCTGTCGCGCGACGCACTCCTGGCCGGTCCGTCCTTCGCCGCGCCCGAAGCCGAGCGGCCGAGCGGCCCTCCCTACGGTCGACGTGACACCCTGCCCGAGTCCCTTCGCGACCCCGACGGGCACGGCACCCACCTCGCCGCGATCATCGCCGGCTCGTCGGGCGGGCCGGAGACGTACGGGGACAGGACCGCCTTCACCGGCATCGCACCCGACGCACGGATCGTTTCGGTCAGGGTCGGGCAGGAGGACGGCAACGCCTCGCTGGACCAGGTCGTCAGCGCCATCGAGTGGGTCATCGAGAACCGCAACACCGACGGCCGCAACATCCGGGTGCTGAACCTCTCCCTGGCAGCGGACCCCGCCGACAGCCCCACCGACGACATCCTGGCCCATGCCGTCACCCTCGCCTGGGACGCCGGGATCGTGGTCGTCGCGGCCGCGGGCAACGACGGCGGCGGACACCGCCTTGCCTCCCCGGCCTACGAGCCCCGCATCATCAGCGTCGGTGCGCTCGACCACGCCGACAGCACCAAGGCCGGTGACGCCCAGCCGGACCCCAGCTCCTCCGGGACGACCCGAGGACGGGAGCGCCCCGACATCTGGGCGCCGGGCCGCTCCATCCCGTCCGCCATCGCCCTGGGCTCTGCCGTCGCCGACAACGCCGAGGCCGTCCGCCTCGGGGACACCCTCGTCCGTGGGTCGGGAACCAGCCAGGCCACCGCGGTGGTCTCAGGCGCCGCCGCGCTGGTGCTGTCGGCCCACCCCGAGCTGACCCCCGACGAGGTCGCCGGCCTGCTGCACGCCGGCGCCGAGCCGATCGAGGTCGACGGTGAGGACGTGCCGAACGCTCGGCTGGACCTCGACGAGAGCCTCGACGACGTCGATGACGACGACGACATCCGTCGCGACACCTCCCCCATCACCCGGATCGTGGCCGGCTACAGCGCGGCGGATCCCGACACCTGGAACCTCGGGGGTGGCGAGGACGTCCACGCCGGCGACCCCGAGTACGTCGGCGCCCGTTGGGTGGGTGCCCGTTGGGTGGGTGCTCGTTGGGTGGGTGCCCGCTGGGTGGGCGCTCGCTGGGTCATGGAGGGCTGGGAGTAGCTCCCGTTGTGTGGTGGGGGCCGTCGAACACGGCGCCGTTGTCCCCAACGGACGCGTCGCTTCGGTCCTCCGGGGTGGCACGAGTGGGTACGGTGACGCTCGATGAGCGCCATCCGCCAGCGCACGAGGATCGACAGGGAGGCCGAGGAATCGGCGCTCTCCCCAGCTGCCACGCGGTCCCACGGGGCCGGGGACCGGCGCGAACCCGAGGAACCGCACGAGTTCAGGACGTGCTTCGAACGCGATCGCGACCGGATCATCCACTCCAAGGCGTTCCGCCGGCTGAAGCACAAGACACAGGTCTTCATCAACCCCACGGGTGACCACACCGTCACCCGGCTGACCCACACCCTCCAGGTCGCCCAGGTGGCCCGGTCGCTGGCGGGGGCCATGGCCCTCAACGAACCGCTCGCAGAGGCAATCGCGCTGGGCCACGACGTGGGCCACACCCCGTTCGGCCACATCGGCGAGGACGCGCTGGCCGAGTTCTTCGACGACGGCTGGGTCCACTCCCGCCAGTCGGTCCGAATCTTCGACGTCCTCGAGCCCCTGAACCTGTGCGAGCAGACCAGGGACGGGATCCTGCGCCACCCGTGGAAGGTCCAGCCGCCACCCACCACCCCGGAGGCCATGTGCGTGCGGTTCGCCGACCGCATCGCTTACCTGACCCACGACGTGCTCGACGCGATCCGCGCCCACGCCATCGAACCCGGGGACCTGCCCGCCACCGTGACCGCCGCGTTCGGCGAACCGGGCTCGGGATGGATCGGCCTGCTGATCAACGCCGTCGTCCAGCGCTCCCTGGACGTCGGGACGGTCCAGATGGACCCTGCAGTCCTGCCCGTCATGCACGAGCTGCGCGCGTTCATGTTCGACCGCGTCTACATGGGGCACGACCAGCAGACCCACACGAGGTCAGCCAAGCGGATCGTCACCGAGCTGGTGGAGTTCCTGCTCGAGCACCCCGAGCACATCACCGACACCTACACCGACCCCGACGCCGACCGGATCACCCGGGTCGCCGACTTCGTGGCCGGCATGACCGACCGATACGCCCTCGCCCTGCACGATCGCTGGTTCCGCCCGCGGCTGTTCGAGGTGGGTGTGCTGCCCCCCGTTCCGTCCTCCCAGACCACGCCTTCGAGTCCCGCGCATCGTCAGTAGAAATGCGCGGAGGCTCGCGGCCTGATACCTCTCTAGGCACTCATGGCCAAATCACTTGTCATCGTCGAGTCGCCCGCGAAGGCGAAGAAGATCGGCGGAATCCTGGGCTCCGACTACGTCGTCGAGTCCTCCGTCGGTCACATCCGAGACCTCCCGGCCAACGCCGCGGAGGTGCCTGCCGAGCACAAGGGCAAGCCGTGGGCGTCGATGGGGGTGGACACCGAGAACGACTTCGAGCCCGTCTATGTCATCAACCCCGACAAGAAGAAGACGGTCTCCACACTGCGCAAGCTGATGAAGGACGCCGACGAGCTCGTCCTCGCAACGGACAAGGATCGAGAGGGTGAGGCCATCGCGTGGCACCTCCTCGAGATCCTCAAGCCCAAGGTCCCGGTCAAGCGCATGGTGTTCGGCGAGATCACCAAGCAGGCGATCGAGGAGGCCATCGCCAACACGATCGACCTCGACGACCGGCTGGTCGACGCACAGGAAGCCCGGCGCATCCTCGACCGGCTGTACGGCTACGAGCTGTCGCCGGTGCTGTGGAAGAAGGTCAACCCCGGCCTGTCCGCAGGCCGGGTCCAGTCCGTCGCCACCCGTGTGATCGTCGAGCGCGAACGCGAGCGCATGGCGTTCGTGTCCGCCGATTACTGGGACCTCGCCGCCAAGCTGCGCAAGCCCGACGCCGCGGACGCGGTGGCGGGCAACGCGCCGTTCGACTCCACGATGGTCGCCCTCGACGGCAAGAAGCTGGCGTCCGGGCGTGACTTCGCCCAGGACGGCACGATGACCAGCCGCGAGGTCGAACGCCTCGATCAGGTCCGCGCAGAGGCGCTGGCCGACGGCCTCGACGGCGCGGACTTCACCGTCGCGTCGGTGGAGACCAAGCCGTACCGGCGCAAGCCGCCGGCGCCGTTCTCCACCTCGACGCTGCAGCAGGAGGCCGGGCGCAAGCTGCGGTTCTCCACCCAGCGCACGATGCAGGTGGCGCAGCGGCTGTACGAGAACGGCTACATCACCTACATGAGGACCGACTCCACGATCCTCTCCGACACCGCGCTGCAGGCGGCGCGCAGGCAGATCACCGACATGTTCGGGCCCGACTACCTGCCCGACAGCCCGCGGATCTACGCCAAGAAGTCCAAGAACGCCCAGGAAGCGCACGAGGCCGTACGCCCCGCCGGCGAGACGTTCCGCACGCCCGAGTCCCTGAAGTCCGAGCTCGGCGCCGAGGAACGCAAGCTCTACGAGCTGATCTGGATGCGCACCATCGCCTCCCAGATGCCCGACGCGGTCGGCCAGACCGTGTCCGTGCGCCTGGACGCCACGGCCACCAGCGGACAGCTCCAGGGCGCCACGGCGACGTTCTCCGCCAGCGGGCGCACCATCACCTTCCCCGGCTTCCTGCGTGCCTACGTCGAGGGGTCCGACGACCCCGACGAGGCGCTGGCGGACCGCGAGACCTTCCTCCCCCCGATGGAGGAGGGCGACGTGCTGTCCGCCGACGAGGTCACCGCCGACGGCCACTCCACCAAGCCGCCGGCCCGCTACAACGAACCGAAGCTGGTGCAGAAGCTGGAGGACCTGGGCGTCGGGCGCCCCTCCACCTACGCCTCCATCATCGGCACGATCATCGGCCGCGGGTACGTGTGGAAGAAGTCCGGCGCCCTGGTGCCGTCCTTCACCGCCTTCGCCGTGGTGACGCTGCTGGAGCGGCACTTCTCCCACCTCGTGGACTACGAGTTCACCGCTCGCATGGAGAACGACCTCGACGAGATCGCGGCCGGCAACGCCGACCGCGTGCCATGGCTGTCGGGCTTCTACTTCGGTGGCGACGGGCGTGACGGCCTGCACGACATGGTCACCCACCGGCTCGACGAGATCGACGCCGCGTCCATCAACTCCATCCCGCTGGGCGAGGACTCCTCCGGCGCGACGATCGTCGCCCGGGTCGGACGGTACGGCCCGTACCTGCAGCGTGGTGACGACACGGCGTCGATCCCCGACGACCTCGCGCCCGACGAGCTGACGGTCGAGAAGGCCGAGGCGCTGCTCGAGGCACCCAACGACGACCGGTACCTGGGCGACGACCCCGAGACCGGCAAGCCCGTGGTGGCCCGCAACGGTCGCTTCGGGCCCTACGTCCAGCTGGGTGACCCGGCGGACGGCAAGCCCGAGAAGACTGGGTCGCTGTTCTCCACGATGGCGCTGGACACCATCGAGCTGTCCGACGCCCTCAAGCTGCTCAGCCTGCCGCGTTCCCTCGGGCCGCACCCCGAGGACGGCGAGCCGATCATGGTGCAGAACGGCCGCTACGGCCCCTACCTGAAGTGGGGCAAGGAGACCCGGTCGCTGGGCAGCGAGAACGAGCTGTTCACCATCTCCATCGACGACGGCCTGAAGCTGCTGGCGCAGGAGAAGAAGAGCGCCCGCGAGCGCGCCAACCCGGTGCTGCGCGAGATGAGCGCCAAGGACCCGATCTCCGGCGGCGACCTGTCGATCCGCAACGGTCGCTTCGGTGCCTACGTGACCGACGGCGAGGTCAACGCGTCGCTCCGCAAGGGCGACACCATCGAGGACCTGACGCCCGAACGGGCCGCCGAGCTGCTGCAGATGCGCCGCGAGCGCATGGCGGCCAAGGGCACCAAGCCCAAGAAGAAGGCCGCAAAGAAGAAGTCGACGAAGAAGGCCACCAAGAAGAAGTCGACCAAGAAGACGGCGAAGAAGGCAACCACGAAGAAGGCGGCCAAGAAGGGCACCAAGAAGACGGCGAAGAAGTCGAGCTGACGTTCGGGTGACCGGTCACGGCCACGGGTCACGACCGTGGTCGTACGGTCAGTGACCTGCTCGTGCGCCTGACCTAGGCTGGACCCACCTCTGCGACGAGGCACCACCGTCATGCCCAGCGACCCCTCCTCCTTCCTCGATCGTCCCCCCCATCACGACGATGGCTCCGACGACGTGGCCGTCCCGTCCACGGGGTCGGCCTACAAGGCGCTGCTGTCCAACCGGAACTACCGGCTGTGGTTCGCCTCGTCGTTCATCTCCGCGCTGGGCGACTGGATCGGCTTCGCCGCGCTGACCGCGCTCGTGCCGGCCCTGGAGGGCGCCAACGCCCAAGCGGGCCTGTTCGCCCTCGGCACGTTGCTGCTGATGCGGCTGCTGCCCAACGTCATCTTCGGGCCGCTGGGCGGGGTCATCGCCGACCGGTACGACCGCAAGCGCCTGATCGTCATCACCGACATCGCCCGGTTCGTGTTGTTCCTGGCCGTGGCGTTCAGCAAGGACATCGTCGCGCTGTTCGCGCTGACGTTCCTCGTGGAGATCTTCAGCGTCGTCTTCCTGTCCGCCAAGGACGCGTCGATGCCCTCGGTGGTGGAGGACAAGGCACACCTGAGCGAGGCCAACCAGCTGAACCTGCTGGTCAGCTACGGCACGCTGCCGCTCGGTGCCGCCTCGACGTTCATCATCGCCGCGCTGGCGACCACCTTCGACGGGCTCCTGCCGGAGGGGACCGACCCTCTTCGGGTGGCGCTGGTCGTCGACGCGATCTCCTACCTGTTCAGCGCCTGGCTGATGTCCCGGGTCGACCTGCCCGGTGAACGGGAACGCCGCGCCGAAGCGGCGGAGTCCGACACCAACGTCCTCCAGGAGCTGCGTGACGGCCTGGAGTTCATCCGTGGCTTCCCCCTGCTGCGTGCCCTGATCTCGGGCATGGTCGGGGTGTTCTTCGGGGCGGGCCTGATCGTCAGCCTCGGTTCGCCGTTCGTGCAGTCGACCCTGGACCGGCCGGAGTCGGACTGGACGCTGCTGTTCACCCTTGTCGGCGTGGGCCTGGTCGTGGGCATCGCCGGCCTGGTCCCGCTCATGCGGCGCTTCGACCAGGAGAAGTCCTTCACCGGCTTCCTCGCCGCGGTGGGCCTGATCGCCGGGGTCATCGCGGTGGTCCCCACCTTCGAGCTGGTGCTGCCGCTCGGCTTCGCGCTGGGGGCGGCCGCCGGTGTGGCCGTCGTGCAGGGCTACACCCTGCTGCACGAGCACACCGTCGACGAGACGCGCGCCCGCACGTTCGCGCTCTTCTACACCCTCACCCGTGTCGCCCTGCTGCTGTCGTTCGTGATGGGTCCCTACGTGGCCGGCTCCATCGAGGGGCTGACCCCGCTGTCGGGCATCCGGACGATGCTGCTGGCGGGCAGCCTCGTGGCGGCGTGGTTCGGCCTGCGCGCCCGTGTCGCCATCGGCCAGATGAAGGCCGAGGACGCCGATCGCGTCACGATCACCTCGACGGTGCCGCGGCAGTACGCCGGCCTGTTCATCACCTTCGAGGGGGTCGAGGGAGCGGGCAAGTCGACCCAGATTCGCCTCCTGGCAGAACAGCTGGAGGCCGAGGGCCACGAGGTCGTCGTCACCCGCGAACCCGGCGGCGCCCCGATCGCCGAACGCATCCGCAAGCTCGTCCTCGACCCCAGCGTGGAGGACATGGGTGACCGGACCGAAGCGTTGCTGATCGCGGCCGCCCGGGCCGACCACGTCGACAAGCTGATCCGGCCTGCGCTGGATGCCGGCAAGGTCGTGTTGTGCGACCGCTTCGTCGACAGCTCGCTGGCCTACCAGGGCCACGCCCGTGGCCTGGAGGTCGCCGACGTCCGCGAGGTCAACAAGTGGGCCGTCGACGGCGTCAACGCCGATGCGGTGGTGCTGCTGCGGCTGGACCCGAGAGAGGGCCTGCGTCGGGTGGAGGAGCGGGCCGAACGCAACCGTGCAGAGGCCAGGCACTCGCTGACGGGCAAGGTCTTCGAGCTGCCGGGCACCTTCACCGAGCAGGTCGCCAAGGACCGCATGGAGGCCCAGGGGCTGGACTTCCACCGCAAGGTCGCCCGGGGGTTCCTCGACCTGGCCCGGCAGGACCGCCGCCGCTACGTCGTCGTGGACGCCACCGCTGACAGCGACGTCGTGGCCCGCCAGGTCCGTGCCGGCCTGAACCGCTGGGTGCCGCTGCCGGTGGACGATGTGGCACCGGGCCGCGAGGTCGACATCACTGACGTCGAAGCCGCGCAGGTCGAGGCGGCTCGGATCGAGGCCGACGACATCGATATGGGCACGGCCGAGGTCAGCGATCCCCCCGGCGAGGAATCCTCCGCCTGACCGCTGGTTCGGGTGGTCCTACAGGACGGTCAGCACCGACCACAGCGCGATGCCGATCACCGGTGAGGCGACCAGCAGCAAGGCGATGATCTCGATGGTGCGCTGACGGACGGTGAGGGGCACGTCGGCGTGGGTGGTGGTGAGGTCCATGGTGGGTGGTTCTGGGGGTCGACTGCGGGTTGCGACCACTCATTGCCAGCCCACCCCGTCCCCAAACCCCACCCGCGGTGCGGTTTGTCACAGGGCGCCGGTAGCCTCGGGCACGACATGGAGCACGACACCGACATCTGGGACATCCCGGCGCAGGGCAAGGCCACCGACGTGCTGTCGCGCGCCGCGGCCCGGGGCGACATCGGCCACGCGTGGGCCTTCGTAGGCCCGCCCGATGTCGGGCAGGAACAGGCGGCCCGCGCGTTCGCCGCGGCAGCCAACGACGCCCTCGACGACCCGATCCTGCTCGGCCGCTTCATGCGCGGTGCCCACCCTGCCTACCGCGAGTTCGTGCCGACTGGTGCGTTCCATCGCAAGGAGGACGTGCACGGCCAGTGGCTGGAGGCCGCCAACTCCACGGTGAAGGAGGGACGCGTCAAGGTCCTGCGGATCGTCGCGGCCGAGCTGATGAACGACAACGCGGCCAACGCCTTCCTGAAGGCCCTCGAGGAGCCGCCGCCCGGCACGGTGTGGATCCTTGACCTCGCCGACCCCGAGGAGGTGCCGGACACCATCCTCTCCCGCTGCCGGGTCGTGCCGTTCGCTGCGTGGACGCTGGACGGGCTGCTCGCCCTGGCCGGTCAGCTGGGGCTGGAGGGTCCCGATGCGGCACTGGTCGCCCGGGTCGCCATGGGGTCCCCGACGACGCTGCGTCGGCTTGCGGACCCCCAGTCGTTGGAGGACTTCCGCACCCACCGGCAGTGGATCAGCCGGGTCCGCGCGGACGGACCGGGCTATGCGCTGCAGGCCACGGCGGCGTTGAAGGCCGAGGTCCAGCGCAGGGGCAAGGCCATCGACGTCGAGGGCGCCAACGCGCTGGAGTCCCTGACCGAGCTGTACGGCGACCAGCCACCCCGCCCGGTCGTGAAGGAGCTCGAGGAGCGGTACAAGCGCCTCTCCCGGGCCGAGCAGACGATCACCATCCAGCAGGCGCTCGACGACGTGGTCACCTGGTGCCGTGACGTGGTCGTCGTCGCCAAGGGCGGCGACAGCGGCTCGGTGCGCAACATCGACGCCATGGCGGCGCTGCGCGAGGACGCCGAGACGTTCTCCGTGGCCACCCTGCTGGACGTCTGCGACACCGCGCTGCACACGCGCGAGGCCATCGAGGTCAACGTCAAGTGGGACCTGGCCATCGAGGCCTTCGTGCTGGGCGCCCACGCGCGCGCCCTTGCCGGCTGAGGCGTTTTCGCTTCAGGTTCCAGCACTGGGCGTAAGGTCGGACTACGGACCGGCGTACCCCTCGGTGAGCGCCGACCGGGAGAAGCCATGGGCTGGAAACGTCGACCGATCACCGCATCGGTGATCCGCATCCTCGTGACGGTGGCCCCCGTGGCCGCCAGCATGGCCGCGGTCGCCCTGCTGTGGCGTCCGGCCCCGCCGTCCGCCGGGATCGGCCTGGTCCTGCTGCAGGCGCTCGCCATGGCGATCGTCGTGGTCACGGTGTTCGTGGTGGGCCGGAAGCTGGCGATGCTGGCCCTGCCGCTGGAGGCGCTGTATCGGCTGGACCTGGCGTTCCCCGAAGCCATTCCCAGCCGGTTCAGGTTGGCTCGACGCGTCAACGCCCAGCGCACCCTCGAGGCGCGCGTGGCGGATGCCCGGGCTGCCAGCCGGGGTGATGACGTGACCGCCGCGGCCGAGGCCGTCCTGGAGCTCCTGCTTGCCCTGGACCGCCACGATCGGCGCACCCGCGGTCACGCCGAGCGCGTCCGGGTCTACACCGACGTCCTGGCGCTGGAGCTGGGCCTGGCCGAGGAGGATCGCGACAAGCTGCGGTGGGTGGCGCTGCTGCACGACATCGGCAAGCTGCACGTCAGCCCCGAGCTGCTGAACAAGAACGGCGCTCCCGACGACCTGGAGTGGCAGGTGCTGCGCGCCCACCCGGACGCCGGGCGGCTGCTGCTGGGCCCCTTGGGGGACTGGCTGGCCCCGTGGAGCGACGGGGTCGCCGAGCACCACGAACGGTGGGACGGTCGGGGGTACCCCCGCGGACTGCGTGGCCACCAGATCAGCCGGGCCGCACGCATCATCACCCTCACCGACAGCTACGAGGTGATGACGGCGCCGCGCAGCTACAAGCCCGCGATGTCGCACGGCGAGGCGCTGGAGGAGCTGAAGGCCCACTCCGGAACCCAGTTCGACCCCGAGATGGTCCGGGCCTTCATGGCCATCCCGCTGCGTCGCCTGCGCCCCACCCTCATCGGCGTGGCGCTGCCTCCGCTGGCCCGTGGCGGCTACGAGCTGGCCCGGATGTTCGCGGGGGCCCCGTCGCCGCAGGTGTCCCACGTCAAGCAGGCGCTCGTGGGCGGTGTGGCCGTGTCGGTGGCGATGGCCGGGGCCATGCCCGGTGTGCCCGGTCCTGCCGTGGGGGGCGACCCGCAGGTCGTGGTGGCGTCGGTGCCCCACCAGCCGGACTTCCTGTCGTTGCTCGACGACGACGAGGTCGATGTGCCGGAGGTGGAACGCCACACCTTCGACGTCGGTGAACCGCTGGGCGCGACGTCGCGCGAGGTCGACGTCCCGGCGGTCGTCGAGGAGGCTCCGCCGACACCGGAGCCCATCGAGGAGACACCGCCTCCCGTCGAGGACACGCCGTCGACGCCCCCACGCGTGCCCCCGCGTCCCGCGTCCACGACCACGGCCCCGCACGCGGTGGAGCCGACATCGACCACTCCCGCACCCCCTCCTGCCGAGCCCGCCCCGGCGTCGGAACCGGCCCCGCCGGCGCCGGCTGACGAACCGGCCGAACCACCGTCAGCGGCAGGACCGGAGCCGGTTGCTCCAGACCTCGACCCGCCGGTCGAGGAGCCCCAGCCCGTGGCGGAACCGGAGGCGGTCGAGCCGATCGTCGACGAGCCTCCGCCCCGGCACGGTGAGGATCACGACGACGACCGTGACGACGACGACCGTGACGACGACGACCGTGGCGACGACGATGACGACGGCCGATGGGACGGCCGACACGGCAGGGACGACGACGATCGCGACGACGACGACCTTGACGACTGGGACGACTGGGACGACGAGGAGGACGACTGACGTCCTGCGGCGGCGGCCGTCACCCCGTCGGTGCACCCGTGGCCGCGGGCAGGGCGGGCTGTGCCCCGGCGTCGGTGCGGAGCTCCCGCACCACCTGTGCGCCGGGGGCGGTCTCGGCGAGGCGGCGTTGACGCTCGCTGCCGGTCCCACGTTCCAGGATCTGCTGAACGCCGCTGGTGACCCGATCGAGGTCGCCGTGCCGCTCCAGCGCGTCGCGAGCCGCAACGAGGGTCGTGTCCACCACCTCGGCTGCCGGGACGGGTCGGAGCGCGAGCGGGTCGAGCAGGCGCTCCTGCAGCCCGTAGCGGCCGGCACGCCACATGGCCGCGTCGAGCAGGTCCGATGGGACGTCGGGGTCGGGCAGCGCACCGTCCAGGGCCGCAGCAGCCAGACCTCGGTACAACCCCGCCAGCGTCACCGTGTCCTCGGTGTGGAGCGGGATGTCGACCACCCGGCACTCCAGCGTGGGATGGACCATGGACGGTCGCAGGTACCAGTAGAGGTAGCTGGAGTCGGCCACGACCTCGGCCTCGACCAGCTGGGCGACATGGCGTTCGAACGCCGCCGCGTCGTCCAGCGGCGGTGGGAAGCCCGCGGTCGGCCACCGCAGCCACACCTCTGACCGGAAGGAGGCATAGCCGGTGTCCTGTCCCTCCCAGAAGGGCGAGTTGGCCGACAGCGCCAGCAGCACCGGCAACCACGGACGCAGGATGCGCGCGACCCGGACATCGGTGTCGCGATCACCCATCCCGACGTGGAAGTGCGCACCGCACACGACCTGTTGCTCGGCGATCAGGCGATAGCGCTCCCACATGGCGTCGAAGCGGGGTTCCTCCCGCCTGACCTGCTGCTCCGCGGCCGAGGAGAACGGGTGGGTGGCCGTCGGCAGGATGGCACACCCGGCAGCAGCGGCGGCGCCGGCCAGGTCCTCCCGCCGCAGCACCAGCTCGGCCTCCAGGTCGGTGAGCGACCGATGGACCGTGGTCGACAGCTCGACCTGGCAGCGGTTCATCTCACGTTCGATGCGGTTCGGCCACGCGGACTGGAGGTTGGCGATGACCTCCTCCACTCGAGGGACCAGCCGACCGTCGTCGGGGTCGACGAGGAGGAACTCCTCCTCCACGCCGAGGGTCAGGGAATCAGATGTCGCAGGCATGGGTAGGCCATACCCGAGGCGGGCCGCCGCCTATCCACCGACGCTGGACCATCGAGGGAGAGGAGCCCCACGTGCCCACACCACCGATCATCGGCATCACCGCCACCCCGTCGACGCACATGTCACGAACCCTGGAGATCGAACGGCCGATCGACGCGCTCGACCGCAGCTACGTCGACAGCGTGGAGGCAGCCGGCGGCGTACCGGTGCTGCTTCCCGTCGTGTCGCCGACGCTGGCCGACCGCTACGTCGAGCGGTTGGACGGGATCGTCATGTCCGGCGGTGGGGACATGGATCCATCCATGTACGGCCACCAGCGGGCACCCGAGACCGACGGGGTCAACCAGGAACGTGATGCCTTCGAGCTCGCCGTCGCCACCGCCGCGCTGGAGCAGCAGCTTCCGTCCCTCTTCATCTGCCGGGGCATGCAGGTGCTGAACGTCGCCCGCAACGGCACGCTGCACCAGCACCTCGCCGACCCGGAGGACCGCTTGCACATGGAGCCCATGTCCTGGGCAAAGGGCACGCACGAGGTGCGGGTCGAGGAGGGCACCCTCCTGGCTGGTCTGGTGGGGACCGACATCGCCGTCAACAGCCTTCACCACCAGGGCGTGGACGCCACCGGCGAGGGGTTGTCGGTGGTGGCGTGGGACGACAGCGACGTCGCGGAGGCCCTCGAGGTCGCTGGCAACCCGCGGGCCCTCGGCGTGCAGTGGCACCCCGAGATGCTGTTCGGTGATCCGGTCTCGGGTGAGCTGTTCGGATGGCTGGTGGACGAGGCGATGGAGCACCACGCGGAGCGGGCCGCGTGACCCGGCCGACCGGGTACGACCGGTGCAACCGCTACACGACGATCATCGTCGACGAAGCGTTGCGACGCGGCCTGGACGTCGAGGTGCTCGACCCGGAGCTCGGCGAGCTGCGGATCGGTGACGGCATGCGGGAGGAGGTCGTCATCCAGTCGTTGTCGCAGCGCCTGCCCGCCGTCAGCTACTTTCGCTGCGAGCACAAGGTCGCCAGCCGACGGGTCCTGTCAGCCGCTGGGCTGCCCCTGCCGGCCGGTCACGTGATCGCCGACGACGCCACCGACGAGACGTTCCTCCGCCAGCACGGCACGGTCGTCGTCAAACCGGCCCGTGGCGAGGGTGGGGAGGGTGTCACGGTCGGCGTGGCGGACGTGGCCGGCCTGCACGAGGCCGTCGAGGTCGCCAGACGCCATCACGAAACCGTCCTCGCCGAGGAGATGGTCGAGGGCGAGGACCTCCGCGTGCTGGTCATCGACGGCAGCGTGGTCGCGGCGTCGGTCCGCCGTCCCCCGGTCGTGGTCGGCGACGGGACACGGACCCTGGGGCACCTCGCCGAGGCCCTGAACGCCGAGCGGCGCGAGCGGGAGGGTGGGATCGAGGTGCCCCTGGACGATCGGACCCTCGATGTCCTGGCGGGGCAGGGGACGTCCCTCGACGACGTGCTCGACGACGGTCGCCGTGTCGTGCTGCGACGCACCGCCAACGTGCACACCGGCGGCACGATCACCGACGTCACCGATCGGCTGCACCCCTCGTCGGTCGAGACCGCGTGTCGTGCGGCCCGGGCGGTCGGCGCGCCCGTGCTGGGCGTCGACCTGATCGTCCCGGACGTGGATGGCGACGGTGGCGTGATCATCGAGGTCAACCCGATGCCGGGCCTGGCCAACCACGAACCGCAGCCCACCGCGCAGCGGTATCTCGACATGCTGTTCGGCGCCGAGTGACCTCGACGCCGAACGCGAACTCTCGACTGGCCGCTTGGCCCTCTTCTCGTCGATCTCCTACTTGTCGACTGAGGGGCCGTCGACCGCCGGACCGCGGACGCGTCGCTGGTCGGTCAGCTCGTCGGGGTGGTCGTGGCCGGCGTAGGCACGGCCGAGGCGGTTGATCATGCCCTCGGCGTCGTACTCCTCAGCCATGTCGGTCTCGTACAGGTTGCCGACGTCGTCGGTCAGGTCGATCCGCAGCGGACCCTCCGAGCGCAGGGCCTGGACGATCTCCTGGTCGGTGGAATCCACTCGCAGGATCCAGCCGCGCTCGACGGCGAGCGGCTTGGTGGACACGGTTGCACCCAGGTACCCGCCGGCCAGCCAGCCGAACGTCGAACCGGCGGCGGCACCGATGAACAGCGCGAAGAAGATGCGGGTGCCCAGGTCGGCATCCCCCCACCCGAAGAACGCGACGGGCAGCAGCAGGGCGGCACCGATCGCCCCGCCGACCAGCGCGAAGAACGTCGAGGACTTGGCGGCCTGGCCGGTCATCGGGGGCGTCGCGGGCATGGGGCCGGCGTGGCGGGATTCGGCCTGTTCCTCGGCGACCTTCGACGCCGCAACGTCGGCAGCCTCCTCGACGTGCACGGCGTCGGGACCGGCGATGGCGGTCACAGCTTCCTTGGCCCGCGTGGCCGAGGGCTGATCGGGATAGACGGCGAGGGTGCGTGTCGGAGTCATGCCGATTTTCCTTCCCGAGGACGGTGATTTCGACACATTTTGGGCCCGCCACCGGGTTGCTCGTCGGCCGGGCGGGTGTGTGGGTCGCCCGGTCTCGTGGGTCGCCCGGTCTCGTGGGTCGCCCGGCCTCGTGGGTCGCCCGGTCTCGTGGGTCGCCCGGTCTCGTGGGTCGCCCGGTCATGAGTTGTGCAGCTCGGCCGGCCTGTCGTCCGAGGTGCACCCATCCCGGGCCGTTGTGTGCAGCTCGGCCGGGTGGCTGGCCGAGGTGACCAAAACCACGCGCCGGGTCGGGCCGGGCCTGGCCGGTCCGTCGGTCCCGGTCCCGGCCGGTCCGTCGGTGTCGGGCGCCGGGATCAGTACAGGCTGGGTGCCCCCATGTGGTCGTGGCGCATCATCAGGTAGCTCGCGCGGGCCGACGCGAGGGAACCACGGGGGTGGTTGCTGGCGGTGTCGCGCTCCCAGACCAGCTCGTGCCCGGCGAGGTCGCTGACCTCGGCGAGCTTGCCGAAGAAGTCCTTGAAGGGCACGTCGCCCTGCCCGACGTCGCAGATCCCGTCCATGGGGTAGGGGGCGTGAGTGACGTTCATCGGCGTGACCTGCTGGCCGGCGACCTGCTCGTTGGCCAGCGCCCGGCCGTCCTTGACGTGGAAGATCGGGAACCGCTCGGGGGCGGGCAGGACGAATTCGACGGGGTCGAACAGCAGGCCTTGGGCGGACATCGCCGTGAAGTAGGCCCAGTAGAGGTCCATCTCGAAGAAGACGAGCTCGGGGTCGGTGTGGGCGAGGAGGACGTCGAGCGCGAGGTTGCCGGGGGAGTCCAGGACCGGGGTGTAGGGCTCGGGGTGCATGTGGACGTAGAACTTCACGCCCTCGGCGGTGCACTGGGCGCCGAAGGCGTTGAACTCCTCGGCGGTCTGCTTCCAGGCCTCGGTGTGGGCACCGTGGATGTTGGTGATGAGGCTGATGCCGGTGTGGGGCAGGCCGAGGGCCACGGCGGTCTGGAGGGACGCGTTGTCCATGCCGGCGTGCTGGCCGACCGGGTGCATGCCGAGGTCGTCGAGCATCGTCCGGGCCTCGTCGGCGGTGGCGCCTCCCAGGCCGGCGAACTCCACCCCGCGGTAGCCGATCTCGGCGAGGGCGGTCAGGACCGGGCCGAGGCCCAGGCTGCTGATCTGGTCGTTGACGGAGTAGGTCTGCACGCCGATGCGGCTGGGCGGAAGGTTGGTGCCGACGTCGTCGGTGAGGTTCGCGTCCGGATCGGGCTCGACGCACTCGGGCGGGTCGACTTCGTTGGCCTGGGCACGACCGCCGCCGAGTGCAACCGCAGCCGCAGCGCTGGTGCTGGCGCCGAGCATCCCTCGTCGGCTGAGGGTGGGGATGGGGCGGCTTGCGTCCATGGCGTGGTCCGTTCGGCTCGGTGACGGGAATGGCCTCGTGCACGAGGTATTTCGCCGTT
Source organism: Euzebya pacifica (assembly GCF_003344865.1). Lineage (GTDB taxonomy): Bacteria > Actinomycetota > Nitriliruptoria > Euzebyales > Euzebyaceae > Euzebya > Euzebya pacifica. The sequence goes on along the minus strand of NZ_CP031165.1, from coordinate 4,963,101 downwards.
GACACAACGAACTCCTGCACGTGGCGGAGGGTCGGCCCAGCCGTCGTGAGCGGCCCGCCCGGTCAACTGGCCCGATCCGCGGTGGCCCGCTACCCTGATCGTCCGCCCAGCGCGCTGGGCCCCAGCCGGGTTAGCTCAGTCGGCAGAGCGATTCACTCGTAATGAATAGGTCCGGGGTTCGATTCCCCGACCCGGCTCCACACGAAACCGCAGGCCAGAACGGCGTTCGGGCGTCGTTGGTCGGCCCGTGCTGCTGGTCCTTGATCTCCCGATTGCAGTTCCGTTGCAGTGGACTGACCTTCCGCGTCCGATCGCGGAGTGAGCAAGTACCAGTGCGGGCCCTCTCAGGGGACCTTCGGTCGGGGTCACGGTCGCACGGCGCGTCAGCCTTCGTTGAAGAGGGTTCGGTCGAGGCCGAGCTGGGCGAAGGGGGTCCCGCAGCCGAAGGCGACCATTTGGTGATGGCCTGCCGCATGGCGGTGTTGAGGCCGTCCGGGTCGTCGATGTCGGGGTCGAAGACGACGGTGGCGACGTCGATCTGGTCGCTGGGTGCCGTGTTGTTGGGCTGCTGGCCGACCGCATGGCTGCCGTGGGTGAGGGCCGGCTGCTGGTGGCCACCGACCGGGTCACCACCGCCGATGGGATCGCTGCGGCACGGGCCCGACGGTTCGACGTCCGCGGCGGACCACGCCGAGCGGCGGCTATCACGCCAAGGTCTGGTTCGTCACCCGCGGCGGGCAACATGCGGCACTGATCGGGTCGGGCAACTGCACCGGAGGGCTTGCCGTCAACGACGAGGCCCACACGCTGCTGCAAGGCGATGACGTCCAGGACGAGCTCGGCCGGCTCGAAACAACCCTCGAGGGCTGGTGGGACGTCGGGCATGCCGACCCGGCCAGCCTGCTGCCCGACCTCCTGGTCGCCGATGTGCTCGACCACGACCTGTGGGCACCGCTTGATGCCAGCCTCACCCTCGACCCCATCGTGGAGACCGCCACAGGGGCCCGCAACACCGTGGTCGACTGGGACCGCACCGGCTTCCGGGTCCGCACCGGAGCCAGTGACGACAAGGGCACCGGAGCCCCGCTCGTCCCTGCCTGGATGGTCGAGCCGTCGCAGGAGGCCTGCTGGACCGGCAGGCCCGGCAAGGTCCCGCCTCAGCGCGTGCTGCTGCCCGTCGGCCTCGGGGATCGCCTCGTAGGTGACCTCGAGGTCGGCGGAGGACCGGGCAGAGCCGACACGCTCACGGCGCCGAGCACCCGTCGAAGCCCCCTGCATGCGCGTCGGGCATTGAGCCGGACCGAGACCGGTATTGGAGGACATGATGTCCGTTCGCAGAGACTCGGACACGAGCCCGCACCTGAGCCGACCGCGGGCCGGTCTGGAGGGACCGATGCCAGCCGACGAGCCGACCGCCGTGATCGAGACCGACGTCCTCATCGTGGGAAGCGGGCCCGCGGGCGCGTCGATGGGCCTGTTCCTGTCGACCTGGGGGATCGACAACGTCATAGTGACCCGCTTCCACCGGCTGGTCCGGACCCCTCGCGCGCACCTGACGAACCAGCGGACGCTGGAGGCCCTTCGGGACGTGGGCGTCGAGCGGTTCGTCCGCGAGCAGGCCACCCCGCAGGACCTCCTCGGGCAGAACGTGTTCTGCACCGCCCTCGCCGGGGAGGAGGTCGGCCGCATCCACGCGTGGGGCACCCACCCGACGCGTCGAGCAGCCCACCAGCTCGCAAGCCCATGCGAGTACGTCGACCTGCCCCAGGACCTGATGGAGCCGATCCTGGTCCGCAACGCCACGCTGCGCGGCACCCGGATCCGCTACGACCACGAGTACCTGGGCCATGTCCAGGACGCCGACGGGGTCACGGCGACCGTCCGCGACCGCCTCACCGGGCAGGTCGTGGAGGTGCGCGCCAAGTACCTCTACGGCGCCGACGGCGGCAACTCCCAGGTCGCCACCGACGCGGGGCTGCCCCTGGAGGGCGAGATGGCCGTGGCCGGGTCGATGAACATCGTCTTCGAGGCCGACCTGTCCGAGTACGTCGCCCACCGACCGAGCTGCCTCTACTGGGTGCTCCAGGACGGTGCGGACGTCGGCGGGGTGGGCGCCGGGGTGATCCGCATGGTCCGTCGGTGGTGGCGCTGGTTGATCGTGTGGGGCTGGGACCTCGAGGACGGCCCACCGGACCTCGACGACGAGACCGCCCTGGGCATCGTCCGGCGCCTCACCGGCCTGCCCGACCTCGACGCGCGGATCGACTCGACGTCGCTGTGGACGGTCAACAACTCTTGGGGGACGGAGTACCGCAGCGGCCGCGTGCTCTGCGGCGGCGACGCCATGCACCGCCACCCCCCGACCAACGGGCTCGGGTCGAACGTGTCGATCCAGGACTCCTACAACCTCGCGTGGAAGCTCGCGCTGGTGCTGCGCGGCGTGGCGGACGACTCGCTGCTCGACTCCTACTCCGCCGAACGCGCCCCGATCGGTCGCCAGACCGTCGAACGCGCCAACCGCTCGATCAGCGACTTCATGCCGATCTTCGCCGCGCTCGGGCTGATGGACGCCACCACCCCCGAGGAGGCCATGGCCGCCATGGAGGCCAGGAAGGACGACACCCCTGAGGGCGCCGCCCGCCGTGCGGCGCTCCGCGAGGCCATCGCGGGCACGGAGTACGTCTACAACGCCCACGGCGTCGAGATGAACCAGCGGTACACCTCCGGGGCCGTCGTCGACGACGGGTCCCCGGACCCTGGCTTCGTCGGCGACCCCGAGTTGGACTACGAGCCCTCGACCCGTCCTGGGGCGCACCTGCCCCACGCGTGGCTGCGACGTGGCCCGACCGGTGCGGAGGTCGTCTCCACCCTCGACCTGGTCGGCAACGGCCGCTTCACCGTGCTCACCGGCATCGGGGGCGACGGCTGGATCTCCGCCGCGGAGAAGGTCGCCCACGACACCGGCCTCGAGATCGCGACAGCGTCGATCGGTCCCGGTCAGGACTACGAGGACGTCTACGGCGACTGGCCGGCGCTGCGGGAGGTCGGCGACGACGGCGTCCTGCTCGTCCGCCCCGACGGCCATGTGGCGTTCCGCCACCCGACCCGCGACGACGCCGCCGAGTCGCGGCTTGCCGACGCCGTCCACGCGATCCTGGGCCGCTGACCGCGCCCCCACCCGGCCCCCAGCTGCGGTCGCTGCCGCCTGCGGTCCCGCTCGGGCGCCTGCGGCTCGAGGTCGGACCGGTGGCGGAGCGTCACCCCGACCGCGACGGCGAGCGCCTGCTGGTCCCCGTGACCGGGGGCGAGCTCAGCACCGCGAGCTGGCGCGCCGTCGTCCTCGGCGGGGTCGACCGCGCACTCCGCCGGCCGGATGGGTCGATGCGCCTCGACGTCACCCTGGAGCTGCGGGGCGACGACGCCGCCGCGATGACGCTCCGCTACCACGGCATCCGGGTCGGGGACCCTGCCGCCCTCCGTGCGCTGGAGGACGGGGCGCCCGTGAGCACGGGTGCCTACACCCTCCACGTCGCCGGGGTCCTCGAGCACGCCGGAGCCCCGGACCTCGATGCCCGGGTCGTCGTCGGCACCGGCACCCGTCCGCCAGGGGGGCCGGTGTACGACCTCCACCTGCTCGATCGCCACGTCCGCCCGGCCGGTCGATGACGGGGCGCGGGCTCGACGCCGTCCGGTGAGCGTACGGTCAACGACATGTCGACCACCCGCCAGCGCCAGGCGCTCGCATCACGCCGGCGCATCGCCGACGCAGCCCTCGAGCTCTTCGCCGCCCACGGGGTGGCGGCGACCTCGACCCGCTCGATCGCGGCACGGGCGGGCGTCTCGGAGGGGCTGGTGTTCCGCTACTTCCCCACCAAACGCGACCTCCTCGACGGGGTCGTGGCGGACGGTCCGACCATCGCCGCGGCCCTGCGGGACGTCGTCGACGGGGCAGGCGCGAAGCCGGTGCGGACGGTCGCCGTCGCCCTCGCGGAGCGGTTCGCCGACCTCGCCAGCTCCGAGGCCGCGCTGCTGTCGGTGCTGATCGGCGAGTCCCGCACTGATGCGGTGCTCCACGCAGCGTTCACCAGGGCGGTCGATGACGCCGCCGGGGCCCTCGCGGACTACCTTGCCGAGCGCGTCGCGGCGGGCGAGGTCGATGCGGGCCTCGACCGGCGCGCGGCGGCACAGCAGCTGATCGGCGGCCTCCTCCTGATCCTCCTGACCGCCGCCGCACCGCACGACGACCACGACCGGCACCCGATCCTCCGCGAGGAGGCCCGGGCGACGACCGCCCTCTGGACGCGGACGTGCACGGCCCCGGCGCCGACCTGAGGCACCGGCCCCCTCGGCATCGAGCACGGCTGGGATGGGTATTGGCCCCCATCCTTCGCTGAGTGAACACTCACCCATGTCTGCGCCCGAGCCGAGGAGGACCACATGCGCACCACCGACCTGCCCCGAGACCGCCACCCCGAGCCACGTGGGCCGCGCTCCACCGGACTGGACGCCGCCGCGCTGGCCGCCGCCGTCCCCCGGATCGGGACGGTCCGCCGCATGGCGACCGTGGCCGCCCACCAGGCCAAGGAGCTCGCCCTCGCCGGCCTCTCGCACCTGCCGGGGATCAGTCCGCTGGTCGACCGTCCCCGCACCCAGCCGCTGCGATCGGGCGCGATCGCGATGAACCGGTGGTGGCGGAGCCCCTACGGTTCGGCGGCCAAGCCCGAGGGGCTCGGCGCGATCCCGTGGGACTACGTCGAGCAGCAGCAGGACGACATCCCATTCCTCGGACTCCGCGAGCACTGGTACCCGGCGCTGCCGAGCCAGGACCTCCGGCACAACGCGGCGGCACCGGTCGCGCTGCTGGGCGACGACCTGGTCCTGTTCCGCACCGCCGACGGGCAGGCGGCCGCGCTGGAGAACCGCTGTCCCCACCGTGGGCCGCTCCTCTCCCTCGGCCAGGTCGGCGTCCTGCAGGCGGGCACCATCACCTGCCGCTACCACGGCATGACGTTCGATGGGGACGGCGAGTGCGTGGCGTTCCTCGCGGACGGGCCCGACAGTCCCGCCTGCGGGAAGGTCCGGACCCGCCGGTATCCCACGGAGGAGGTCGGCGGCGTCATCTGGGTGTGGATGGGAGACGGGGCCCCCGAGCCGCTGATGTCACACGTGCCGAGGGCCCATGACGTCCTCGACTACACCCACAAGTTCATCCACACGGTGCAGATCCCCATCAGCCACCTCAACATCCTCGACAACGCCGTCGACCTCACCCACACGGGGGTGCTGCACCGCACCTGCCTCCTGTTCAGCGGCCAGAAGCCGTCGGGGCGGCTCGCCGTCACCGAGCTCGACCGCCCGGACGGGACCCCCAGCGGGCTGCACGTCGAGTACCGCGATGACGGCCCCCAGGCCGGGCAGTTCTCCATCGACCAGATCGAGTGGTACCTGCCCAACTTCGTCTACCACGACCACGACGACCTCGGTGGCGGCCTGGGCGCCGGGTTCTTCTGGTTCGTCCCGCGCGACGTCGGCAGCTTCACGGGCTTCTTCATCCTCGGCCTGAAGGATGCGCCCAACCCGTTCCTCGACCGCCTCAAGCGGACGTTCTTCGAGGTGATGTGGAGCCGCTGGTACCCCGTGCCCGGCACGGTCTCGTCATGCCTGGATGGTGGCGACCTGCCGATGATGGCCTCCCAGGGTCGGGTGGCGAGGTGGGACGCCGACGACCTCTCGCGGACCGATGGCGGGGTGGTGAAGGCCCGACGCATGGTGCAGGCGGCCCATCGCGCCGAGGTGGCCGACCGGCGTCGCCGCAGCGATGGGTCCGGACACTCCCTGCCCCGCCTGCAGCGCCCCCTGGGTCCGGCCTGACCCGTCGGGTCGGGTCAGGCCCCGTGGACGGCCGCGGTCCGCCGGTGCAGCTCTCGGAGGACCGTCAGCTCCTCCTCCGTCGGCGGGGGCGTCTCGGCGACCTCCGGGGCGAAGCGGACCGGCCAGCCCGTGGCCGCCTGCACCTGCGCACGACCGACGCCCGGGTGCAGCGCGGTGACGACCAGCTCGTTCGTGTCCTGCTCGGGGGCGAGGGTGCACAGGTCGGTGACGACGAGCTGGGGCCCGGCGGTGGGGATCCCCAGGGCCGCCCGCTCGGTCCCGGTGCGCCCGAACCCCAGCGAGGTGACGAAGTCGACGGTCTCGACGAGGGCTCGGGGACGGTGGCGGAGGGTGATGAGCACCCGCTGGCAGTGCGTGGCGATCTCGGGGGCTCCTCCCGCACCCGGCAACCGGACGTGGGGGGAGTCGTAGCTCCCGATCACCGTCGTGTTCAGGTTCGCGTACCGGTCGAGCTGGGCCGCGCCGAGGAACCCGACGGTGACGTGGCCGCCCTGCAGCCAGGACCGGAACATCTCCGGCACCGAGACGGTCGTCAGGGCGGTCTCGGCCAGCTCGCCGTCACCGATCGACAGCGGGAGCACGTCGGGGCGCGTCCCGATCGTCCCCGACTCGTAGATGAGGATCAGGTCCGGGGCACGGGTGAGCCGGGCCAGATTGCATGCCGCCGACGGGGCGCCGATGCCGACGAAGCACACGTCGTCGGGGTCGAGCGCCCTGGAGGCGGCGATCGTCATGAGCTCCGCCGGGGTCCAGTCGCGCGTCACGCCGCCACCGCCCCGAGCACGTGCTCGTCGATCCAGGCCGTGAAGCGGGTCCGGTCCCGGGAGATGTCGTCCCACGCGACGTAGAAGGCGTTGTCGCGCGGGTAGTAGCCGTGGGCGTAGGAGGGGTGGGCGCCACGAGGGGCGACGACCACGTGGTCGATCGCCCAGCCCGGGACCACGCTGGCGTTCATCGAGCGGGGGCCGAGGTCGTCCACGACCTCCTCGACGGTCACGATCGATCGTGCGGAGGCGAGCACGACCTCCTTCTGGACCCCGATGATCCCCTCGAGCAGCACGTTGCCGTCACGGTCGGCGCGCTGGGCGTGGACGATGCCGACGTCCGGGCGGTGGGCGGGGACGGCGGCGAGCTCCTCGTCGGTGAAGGGGCACCTGATGGCGGCGATCTGGTCGTTGACGCTGGGGAGGTCGGTGCCCGCGTACCCGCGGAGGACGGCGAAGGGCAGGTTCGCCGCCCCCGCCTCCCAGGCGGCCGCCATGGCCGCGTGCGCGTGCTCGACCAGCACGATGGGGTGTGGCCAGCCGTGCTCGACGGCGTCGCGCAGGCGGTGCAGGGACCCCACACCTGGGTTGCCGCCCCAGGAGAACACCAGCGCGGACGCGCACCCGGCGCCGATCAGCTGGTCGCTGATCAGGTCCGGTGTCATCCGGACGAGCGTCAGCTCGCGGCGGCCCTGGCGGATCACCTCGTGCGCCGCGGCGAAGGGGATGAGGTGGGTGAAGCCCTCGAGGGCGACGGTCATGCCGTCGCGCACCTCGGCGGCGACGGCGTCGTGCAGGGACGAGAGACGTGCCATCGCTGCTCAGCCCTCTCGCTCCGGCGCCTTCCCGGCGAACGCCCGCCGCAGCATCGCGGCGATGGCGTCGTGCTCGGGCGGGCGGGGGTTGTCGGCGGCCTCCTCGACGACGCGGCCCGCGGCCTCCTCGATCCCGTCGGCCGGCATGCCGAGCTCCTCGAGCGCGGTCGGTGCCCCGATGCGCTCGGCGAGCTGGTGGAGGGCGACGGCGGGGTCGTTGACCTGGAGCGCCTCCGCGAGCCGGGCGATGACCGGCTGGATGGCGGGTGCGGTGTAGGCCAGCGCGTGGCCCAGGATGGCGGCGTTCATCCCTCCGTGGTCGAGCCCGAACATGCCACCGAGGACGTGGCAGGTCCGGTGGTGCAACGCGACCCCGGCGGTGTCGAGGACGATCCCGGCGAGGTAGGACCCGTAGAGGGCGTCGGCGGCCGGGTCCGCGACCCCTCCGCCGGCACCCGCCCCGGTCACCACGCGGGGGAGGGCGGCAGCCATGATCCGGACGGCCTCTGCCGCGAGGAGGGTCGTGACCGGGTTCGCGCCCGGCCCGTACATGGCCTCGACCGCATGGGCGATGGCGTTCATCCCCGAGGGGCCGGCGACCTGGGGCGGCATCGTCCCGGAACGGTTCGGGTCGTAGACGACCGTTCGCGCGCGGACCCGCTCGTCGCGACCCGTGCGCTTGCGACCGTCGGCGCTCATCCCCCAGATGGAGGTCTGCTCGGAGCCCGCGAAGGTGGTCGGCACGGCCAGGAGGTGGACGTCCACGGTCAGCGCGACGGCCTTGGCCAGCCCGATCGCCGATCCGCCACCGACGACGACGAGGACGTCGCCGCCGAGCTCGCGCACCTGCTCGCGTGCCGCGTCCGCGACGGCGGCGGGGACGTGCTGGACGACGGTGTCGACGTGCCCCCCGATCCGGGGGTCCAGGTCGGCGACGTCGGCGTCGCGGGGCTCGGCGACGAGGACCGCCCGGCGGCTGCCGAGCCGGTCGAGCTCGTCGGGCAGGGAGGCGAGGGCGCCACGTCCGAAGACGACGCGGCCAGCGGCCGGCTCGTAGGTGAAGGACGTCGGCGACAACGGCGGGAGAGCGGACACGGTCGGGCTCCGATCGAGGCTGGCGGGTCGAGGTCCACCCTCCCCGACCACGGCCATGCCCTCCAATACCAGCTTGAGGGCCCGTCCATACCTGTACCGCATCAGGTGGCGGACGCCCGGAACCCGGGCTCAGCCCTCGGCCCCGCCCTCGTGGACCGCGTCGAGGTAGGACAGCAGCGCCTCGAGCGCCGGCGGACGGCCCGCCTCCGGGTGCAGGCAGCTGAACTCGACCCCCGCGACACCCGTGAGCGGACGGTGCACGACCCCCGGCAGCGCCACGTTCCGGGCGCTGCGGGGCACGATCGCGACGGCCGACCCAAGGGCGACGTAGCTGAGGGCCCCGACGACGTCGCCGGCCTCGTGGGCGACCTCCGGTGCGAAGCCGGCCTCCTCGCACTCGCGCAGGATCTGATCGGCGAAGCTCGGCCGGGCCCGCGGGTACAGGACCATCGGCACGCCGCGGAGATCGTCGATGCCCACCGGTGCGTCGCCGTCGTGGGGACCCCCGGCCGGCACGGCGAGCGCCAGCGGCTCGGTCGCGAGGTGCCGGACGACCAGGCCGTCCTCCTCGGCGTAGAGGCGGCCGAAGCCGATGTGCAGCAGCCCGTCGCGGAGCGCGTCGGCCTGCTCGGCCTTCGGCACCCGCTCGAGGACGACGTCGATCCCCGGGTGGGCGCGGGCGAAGCCGCCGAGCAGCTGCGGGACGTGGGCGAAGACCGTCGACCCGAACCAGCCGACCAGGAGGTGACCCTCCTCCCCGGCGCTGACCCGTCTGGTGAGCGTGACGGCCTTGTCGGTGAGCGCGAGGATGCGGCGGGCCTCCACGAGGAGCGCTTCACCGGGCGCGGTGAGGCGGACCCCGCTCGGTTCGCGGACGAACAGCTCGACGTCGAGGTCCCGCTCGAGCCGCTTGATGCGTCGCGTCAGGGGAGGCTGGGTCAGGTGCAGCCTGGCGGCGGCCCGCCCGATGTGCCCCTCCTCGGCGACCGCGACGAAGCACTCGAGCTGTCGGGTGTCGGGGAGCACGCGCAAACCCTACGCCAGCACGTCCCCCGGCGGGGTCCGGGCGTACTTGGCGACCTTGTCCCAGTCCACGTCGACGCCGAGGCCCGGCCCATCCGGGACGAGGACGTCCCCGTCGACGTACTCGAGGCGTTCGACCGTGAGGTCGTCGGCCAGCAGCAGCGGTCCGACCAGCTCGGTGCCGTCGACGGGCGTCGGCAGCGCGGCCAGGAGCTGGAGGTTCGCCGCCGTGCCGAGGGAGCTCTCCAGGTGCGTGCCGCCGTAGACGCGGCACCCGGCGGTGTGGGCGATCGTGGCGACGTCGCGGGCGCGTGCGAGCCCTCCGGCCTTGCCCACCTTGACCGCGATCGAGTCGCACGCCCGTGCCTCGACCGCGGCGAGGGCATCCGCCGGGGTGCAGACGCCCTCGTCAGCCATGATGGCGATGCGGGTCGCCCGGCGGACCAGGTCGGCCATGCCGTCGAGGTCGCGACGCTCGATCGGCTGCTCGACCACGTCGACGCCCATCTCCTCCAGCGCCAGGACGCTGCGGACGGCGGTCCTCCGGTCCCAGGTGCCGTTCGGGTCGACCAGGAGCGAGAGGTGCCCGGGGAGGCCCTCGACGATCCGGGCCATGCGGACGAGGTCGTCGGCGGGTGGCAGGGCGCCCATCTTGAACTTGAGGGCGGAGTGACCGGCGGCGGCGACCTCCTCGCACTCCGCCAGCACCTCCTCGGCGGCTGCTGCGGACAGCGCCCACCGGACGGGGAACCGGTCGCGCTGGGCGCCGCCGCCGCCGAGCAGCAGGTGGGCGGGCACGCCCATCAGGCGGCCGAGGGCGTCGTGGAGGGCCATCTCGACCGCGGCCTTCGCGAAGGGGTTGGCGAAGACGGCCCGGTCCACGTCGGCCATCAGCTGGCGGATCGGCTGCAGGGGCCGTCCCACGATGAGCGGGGCGACATGGTGCTCGATGAGCGCCTGCTGCCCCTCGATCGACTCCCCGCCCCACCACGGACCGCCGGGACTGACGCCCTCGCCGACGCCGGTGACCTCCCCGTCGACGGTGATGGCGACCACGAGGTAGGCCTGGGTGTCGATCTCGTGGCTCGCGAACCGGTGCGGTCGTCGGCTGGGGAGGTCGACGACGACGGTGCGGACCCCGGTGATCACCGGCGTCATCACGGCGCCGACCGCGAGCGGCCGGCGGCGAGGGGTTCACCGTGGCCGGCGAGGTGCTCGGCGAGGAAGCGCCGACCCTCCGCCCACGCCAGCTGCGCGACCGCGGAGTCGCCGCGGTCCTCCACGATCCCCTGGAGGAAGCCGTGGCCGGCACCCTCGAGGATGCGGATGTCGTGGTCCACCCCGGCATCCTCGGCGGCTTCCCCGAACCGCGCGATCGCCTCGACCGGGATGTAGTCCTGGTCGCCCCAGAACCCGAGGATGGGGCCATTGAGGGCTGTGGTGAGGTCGATCGGCCGGGGGGCGGGTCGGGCGACGGGACGGGGCAGGCCCTCGGTGAAGGCGTAGTAGGTCAGCGTCACGAGGTCCGCCCGCCGGGCCGCGAGCACCAGCGCCTGCTGCCCGCCGATGCAGAAGCCGAGGACTCCGGTGGGGCGCCCGGTCACGGCGAGGGAGGCCGCGGCCTGCTCGGCCTCGTCGACGGCTCGCACCACGTCATGGCACGCCAACCGGGCGAAGGCCTGCTCGCGGTCGGTGGGGTCGTCGAGCGGCCCCTCGTGGTGGAACAGGTCGACCAGCGCGACCGGATGACCGGCGTCGGCGAGCAGCTCCGCCAGGTGGCGGTAGAACGGCAGGGGGCCGTAGATGTCGGGGAGGAGGAGGACAGGGCGCGCTGTGGCGGCCCCGTCGGGGACGTACCGCCACGTCGGCAGCGAGCCGCCGTCGGCGAGCGGGACGTCCGCTCGGGCGCCCTCCCCGACCGAGGCGACCCAGTCGGGATGGCACATCTCAGGCGCTCGGCCGGAGCTGCCAGGTGTACTCCGCGGTGAGGTAGGGCGCGTCGGGGATGCCGTAGGTGTCGAGGACCTGGGCGTCCTCGCCCTTGCCGACGTCGATGACCAGCTCGTCCTTGACCGCGTCGACGCAGTCGCCCTTTTCCAGCCACGGGTCGCCCGCGAAGTAGAGCTGTGTCGTGAGCGAGTCGAACCCGGGCGCGTCGATCGTGAAGTGGAAGTGGGCCGGGCGCCAGGAGTGCCGTCCCAGCATGGCGAGGAATTCCCCCGTCGGGCCGTTGTGCGGGATCTGGTAGGGGGCCGGCCGGATGGACCGGAATGTGAAGCGGCCCTGGTCATCGGTGCGGAGGATGCCGCGGAGGTTGTCCGGCGGGCAGGTCTCGTCCCCGGTGAAACCTGAGTACGTCCCGTCGTTGGAGGCGTGCCAGACGTCGACGTCCGCGCCGACGACGGGGGTGCCGTCGAGGTCGGTGACCTGGCCGCTGAAGACGATCGGCTCACCCGCCTCGTCATCGCGCATCGGGAGGACGTAGGGGGCCTCCAGGAGCTGGGCGGCGTCGGAGTGGTACGGACCCTGGACCGCCCCCTTGGAGCCCGGCTTGTCGTCGAACGTGAGGCGCTCGACGGCGGACTCGAAGAACACGTCGAGGAACAGCGGGATCTCACCGGACCCGGCCAGCTTCATCATCCACATCCACCCGGCCCGGTACTCGGAGTGGGTCAGGTCGTGGTCGGACATGACCTGCTTGATGGCCTCGATCATGTCGGTTGCGACGGCGTCGACTCTCGGGTTGCGCTCCATCTCGGCTCCTGGCGTCAGGCGGTGGGTGTGCTATGCACGCTTTCACGGCTTGTCGATGCCCTCCAATACCGGTTCCGACGCAGACCCATGCTCCGACGGCATGATCCGGGTGTGGCCGCGGGGATCATCGGCGTGGACGACGTCGATGCGTTCCTGGTCAACGCCGGGGACGGCCGCTGGAGGCGACCGTGTCCGCCGCTGCGGTCGGCCCCAACCCTGACGTGGCCCTCGACCTGGTGGGCGCTGACGGCACCGTCGTGGAGGGCGAGGCCTACGAGCCTGCTCCTGCCGACCCACTGGCGGGATCATCGGCGGGATCCTGGGTGGGATCGGCGGGGTCCTGGAGGCCGTCGGCGGCTGACCAATGGCCGGCGCCGGGCTACCGCCCTGAGAGCGGCGGCAGTCCGGCGCATCTGGGCCGTGGAGTGACCCAGCCCTGACCGTCAGGGGAACGTCGGATAGATGTCGATGGTGCTACCACCTGTCACCGAGTAGTTGCCACCAGTCGACCAGGTCACATCGTGAGCGGCTTGAACCCCACGGTCTGCCCAGCCGGGACACGCTCCATCTCCCACTCCCACACATCGGTGCCGACGTTGCGGGCACCCCGCCCCTCGGTCCACTCCAACGTGGCGAGGGTGCTGGTTCGGTGCTTGCGGATCGTGCGGCCGCCGAGTATGGCGAGCGATGGGCATTGGCGACCGCTGTGTCCACGCGAGCAAGGTCACGAGGTCGAATCCCGGAATGACCGCCGAGTCCCGGGCCACCGGTCTTGTGGAGTGGTCACGAGTCCGCCCGTGAACGATGCCCTTGGGTCTCCCTCGGATATCGGGGCCGTTACTCCACCGGGGGCGAATCTCGATTGCAGTTCCGTTGCAGTAGCTAAGGGGGAAACCGGAGGAAGAAGGGAACTGGAGAGGAATGGCCGGCAGGTCGGTCGGCTTCGAAGAACCGCAGGCCAGCGGCCGCAAACCTAGTGCTGCAACGTCCTCCTGCTTGGCGGCGCGCCGTAACTCGTAATGAATAGGTCCGGGGTTCGATTCCCCGACCCGGCTCCACGAGAACAACAGGTCATACGGTGCTCCGACGGCGGTGGAGCACGCGGCCTGATGACGCACGTGGCCCTGGCATGGTGAGTGCGAAGCCAAGGCCACGTCCGGTCGTCACAGCTTGCGGAGGTCCCTGAGCTGCTTCTGCGCGTCTGCAGGTCCCTGTAGTGTGCGCTGCTGGCGAGGTCGAGGAGGCGCAACACCACGTCGATCTGGCTGTGGCGGCTCTCGCCCCTGACGACCACGGCTGCCTGGCAATCGCCGATCCGCTGGAGGTCGTGATCGACTGCGCGGCCGTGCTGGACGCGGTCGGCCGCACCGTCGACGCCGCCCGCCTGCGGACCATCGGACGGGCGACGATCCGCAGGTTGGCAGAATCCATCACCTCCCCCGCCCACCGGACCCGGTACCTCGTGGGCCTGACGGCATACCAGGTGCTGCAGCAGACCTGACTTCCTGACCGGCCGCGGCAGCGGGCACTGCACCAGGCCGGAACTCCCCAACGCCCCCACCCGACCCCTTGGGTGGGGACGTGCGCGTGTCCGAGAGCTGTCATCGGTTCGTCACATGCAGAAGACGCTGTTGCAACAACATGCAATAAGACTTGATCGCGATAGCGAACCGTGGCTAGATTCAGATCCGGAGGTGGAGGATGCGAGTGCGAAGTGACCGGAGCACGGCGGCGGCCCGTCGACGATTCGCCCTGCGCATGCTGCAGCGGACCGTACAGACGGCCGTCACCTTGTTGTTCGCCAGCATCCTTGTCTGGAGCCTGACCGGCCTGACGCCCGACGACCCCGCTCGGCGGGTCGTCGCCGCCCAGAACCCGCTGCGCGAGCCGACGCCCGCCCAGGTCGAAGCGGTCCGGGAGGAGCTGGGGCTCGACCAGCCCATCGGGCGTCAGTACCTGATCTGGGCATCGGGGGCGGTGACGGGCGACCTGGGGACCTCCTGGCGCACCGGCCGTCCCGTCAGCGAGGAGTTCCGCCGCTACCTCCCGCCGACGCTCGTCCTCACCGCGGCGTCGATGCTGGTGGCCCTGGGCGTGTCGATCCCGCTCGGCCTTGTCGGCGCGGCGACGGCCGGCCGTTGGCCCGACGCGCTGGTGCGCATGCTCTCCTTCGTGCTGGTGTCGGCACCCAGCTTCCTCGTCGGGGTGCTGCTGCTGCAGATCGTGGTGCTGCGATGGGGGCTCGGGTCGGTGGTCGCCACCGGAGGTTGGGGCACCGTGTGGCTACCTGCCATCGCCCTGGGCGCGTGGCCTGCCGCCTCGTGGGCGCGGATCCTGCGCGGCGGGTTGCTGGAGGCCTCATCGGCGTCGTTCATGCGGGTGTCCACGGCGCGTGGGGCCGGCCGGCTGCGCCTGCTGGTCGTCCACGCACTGCCCAACACCGCAGTGCCGTTCCTGGCCATCGTCGGAGTCAGCGTGGGCTACCTGCTGGCCGGCACCCCCGTGATCGAGACGGTGTTCACCTGGCCCGGGATCGGCCGGTTCACCGTGGAGTCCATCAACGCCCGTGACCTGCCGGTGGTGCAGGCGTTCACCCTGTTCGCCGTGCTTGCCTTCGTGCTGTCCAGCCTGGTGGTGGACCTGGTGTCGGCGGCCATCGACCCGCGGCTGATCCCGACCCAGCGCAAGACCCAGCTGACCCGTTGGGCGGCGCGGACATGAGCGGGGCAGACGTGGACACCCTGCCCTCGGCCGACACCGTCGAGGCGCCGCTGGCCGTCCACATCACGTCCGCGTCGAGCAGCGTCCTGGCCCGGCTCGTCCGCCACCCGTCCGGACGGATCGGGCTGGCCCTGACCGTCCTTCTGGTCGCCCTGACCGTCCTCGGGCCCATGCTCACCGCCGACCCCGATACCGCCGACTTCGCCAACAAGCTCCAGGGCCCCAGCGCCGAGCACCTGCTGGGCACCGACGAGGCCGGCCGCGACCAGCTGGCACGGATCGCCGCCGGGGCCCGGACGACCCTGGGGGCTGCCGCAGCCATCTTCGTGCTCACCACCACCATCGGACTGGCCCTCGGATCCACCGCCGGGCTGGCCGGCGGGCTCGTGGACAGCCTGCTGTCGCGGCTGGTCGACGTGATGCTCGGCATCCCTTCGCTGATCCTGGCCCTCGCCGTGGTCGGGGCCCTGGGCCCCAGCCTGCGCAACCTCATCATCGCCATGACCTTGGGTGGCTGGGCCTATCCTGCGCGGTTGGCCCGCAGCTACGTGCTGGGCGCCAACCAGCGTCCCGACGTGGTGGCCGCCCGGATGGCGGGTGTCGGACCATTGCGGCGGGCCTTCGGCCACGTCCTGCCCGGTGTGGTGGCCCAGCTGATGATCGCCGCCACCCTGGAGCTGAGCTCCATCATCCTCGGCCTGTCGGCGCTGTCGTTTCTCGGGCTCGGCGTCCAGCCCCCGACCGCGGAGTGGGGGCGGATGCTGGCCGAGAGCCGCGACGTGGTCAACCGCGCACCCGAGCTGGCCCTCGCACCGGGCCTGGCGATCATGGCCGCGGTCGCCGCATCCCTGCTGATCTCCGAGGCCCTCCGTGACGTCACCGACCCGAGCTGGCAACGCTGATGGACACTCCTGACACCGACGCAGTGCTGCGCATCGCGGATCTCTCCGTCTGCTACAGCAACGGCGCACAGGCCGTGCGCTCGGTCTCCCTGGAGCTCGCCCCCGGAGAGTGCTTGGCCCTTGTCGGTGAGTCCGGCTGCGGCAAGACCACTGTCGCCCACGCCATCCTCGGCCTGCTGCCCCGCCGCACCACCGTCGCCGGGTCGATCGTCGTGGGCGGCGTCGAGGTCGTCGGCGCCTCCCGTCGCACGATCCGTCGGCTGCGCGGCCACACCATCGGCTACGTCGGACAGGACCCCTACGCCGCCTGCGACCCGCTGCGGTCGGTTCGCCACCACGTGGAGGAGGGCTGGACCGCGGTGCGGGCCACCCCGCCGACCGGCGCGGCGATCGAGCGTCTCGAGGCGCTCGGGATCGACCAGGCAGGCCATCGAGCCCAGGCGCGGCCCAACCAGTGGTCGGGGGGCATGCTCCAACGGGCCACCATCGCCGCGGCGACGGTGCACCGTCCCGCGCTCACCGTGGCCGACGAGCCCACCAGCGCGCTGGACGCCGACCGCAGCGACGGGGTCCTGCAGATCCTGCGCGAGGCCACCGATGGGCTGCTGCTGGTCAGCCACGACCTGTCCCTGGTCGGCAGGCATGCCGACCGGATCGCGGTGATGTACCACGGCCGGATCGTGGAGGCCGGACCTGCGTCGGAGGTCCTCTCGCGCGCCCGACATCCCTATACACGGGCACTCGTCGCCGCGTCCCCCCGGCCGGGTCATGGACTCCCCGAGGAGCTCGAGGGCGCCCCACCGTCGTTGCTGGCCACCGTCCCCGGCTGCTCGTTCAGGGCACGCTGCCACTGCGCCGGGGCGGGTTGCGAGGACCAGTTACCCGTGCTGCGCGACGGCGTGGCCTGCCACCACCCCCTGGAGGTGGTCGGTCCATGACGGACAGCGCCCCCCTCCTCGCCTGCGAGGGGCTGACCTGCGGCTACGTCGTCGGCCACCACGAGGTCCTCGCAGTCGACGACGTCTCCCTCGCCGTGCACCCCGGGGAGATCCTGGGCATCACCGGCCCGTCGGGCTGCGGCAAGTCCACCACGCTGCGGCTGATCAGCGGACGAGAACGGCCCGACCAGGGCCGGGTCCGCATGGGCGGCGTCGACATCTGGGAGGGTGCGCGTCGCGGACCCCGGCTTCCCAGGCCCGGCTTCGTCATGCCGGTCTTCCAGGACCCGGTGGCCAGCCTCAACCGTCGCTGGCCGATCTGGCGGTCGATCACCGAGCCCCTGACCGTCGGCCGACGGCGCATGTCCACCGACGAACGTCGACGGATCGCCCGCGAACAGATGGGTCGGGTGGGACTCGGTCACCTGGACGAGCGGGCGCTGCCCGCACGCCTGTCCGGCGGCCAGGCCCAGCGGGTGGCGATCGTGCGGGCCCTGGTTGCAGAACCGAGCCTGGTGGTCGCCGACGAGCCCACCGCCGCCCTGGATGTGACGACCGCCGCCGGGGTCACCCGCGTGCTGCGCGAGGCCGCCGACTCCCTCGGCATCGCCCTGGTGGTGGTCAGCCACGACCGCAACTTCCTCGCCGTCCTCGCCGACCGCTTGGTGCGCATGGACCACGGCCGGGTGGTGGAGCGCACCTCCCGCGAGGACCTGCAGCGCCACGATCCCACCCGGCCCTACCCCGGGCACCAGACCGTGGACATCACGCCGGCCGACGCCGGTGACCCAGACCTCGAGGGGCGATCGACTGACGCCCCTGGCCGCCCGAACCCAAGCAACGAGGAGTTGTCGTTATGACCGGATACGCGGACCACACCCTGCACGACGGCGCGAGACGCCCCAGGGCCCACTTGCTCCTGTTGCTGCTGGTCGCAGCCCTGACCCTCGCCGGCTGCTCGGGCGCCGGCGACGTCGCTGGCGACGAGGGCGGTGGGGAGGTGTCGAGCTCCACATCGACCGCTGCCGAGGACGCCGGTGAGCAGACCGGGGCCGAGGCCGACGACGCCGGGTCGGACGCGACAGAGGCCGGGGATGACACCCTTGTCATCGCCAGCAGCTTCCCGATCAGCAGCATCGACCCGACCGTGGAGGGCTACTGGGCCCAGGGCTTCGGCTTCGGTGAGCTGCTGCTTCGCCAGACCCCCGACGGCGTGCCCGAGTCCTGGGTGGCAGCGTCCGCGGAGTCGGTCAGCGACACCGAGTGGGAGCTGACGATCCACGAGGGCGTGACCTTCCAGAACGGCAACCCGGTCGACGCCGACGCAGTGGTGGCGGTCCTCCAGGCACACGTCGCTGCCAGCGACACCCTGGCCTCGGCCCTGCCGGACGTGGCCGTCGAGGCCACCGGTGACCTGACCGTGTCGGTCACCACTTCCGAGCCGGCGGCCAACCTCCCGGCGCTGCTGGCCAACGAGGTCGTCCCCGTCTACGACGTCGCCGCCAGGGAGGCCTTGGGGGAGGACCCCGACGAGCAGGCCCTGATGGACGCGGGCCTCTACACCGGGCCCTACCGGGTGGTGTCGCTCGACGCCTCGCAGATGGTGATGGACCGCAACGAGGACTACTGGCAGGGCACGCCGCCGCTGGAGCAGGTCACCCTCGCCTTCATCGCCGACGACCAGTCACGCATCCTCGCGGTGCGCTCCGGTGAGGTCGACGTGGCCATGTACGCCCCGACCGCCGCGGCGGCGGAGCTGGAGGGGGCGGAGGACGCCATCTACACGAGGGCGGCCTCGGGCACCCTCGGACCCCGCGCGACCATCCAGATCGAGGAGCCCCCGACCGACGACCCACTGGTCCGGCAGGCCATCAGCCTGGCGATCGACTACGAGAGCATCGCCACCGACGTCCTGGACGGCGTCGCCGACGTCGCCACCGGCATGTACCCCGCCGACTCGGCCTTCGCCGTCGAGAACCAGGTCCACGACCCGGAGGAGGCCGCCGCTCGGCTGGACGAGGCCGGCTGGGAATTGGGCGACGACGGGGTGCGCACCAGGGACGGGGAGCCCCTCGCGATCGAGATCGTGGCCTACCAGGCCGACCCGGACATGCTGCCCGTCGCCACGGCCATGGCCGCCCACCTCGGTGAAGTCGGGTTCGACGCATCGATCCGTGAGGTCGACTCCAGCTCCGCGCTGTACTCCGAGGACCTCACCGGCTGGCACATCGGCCTGTTCCGCACCGGGTTCTTCGGCTACGGCGACATCCTCGGCCTCGCCCAGGACCTGCTGGGTACCGACGGCGCGTTCAACGCCGGCCACATCGACGACCCCGAGGTCAACGAGATGTTGGCCGACCTGAACCAGGCGTTCGACATCGAGGAGCGCGACCAGCTGTTGACGGAGCTGCAGGAGCGTGTGATCACCGACCAGGCCTACGCGTTCATGGTGGCCTCGCGACCGATCGCGATGGTCGTCTCCCCCGAGTGGGCCGGCTACGAGCCCTCACAGTTCTACATCAACGTCGACTGGCAGACCGCACCATGAGCCACCTGACCACGCCTGAATCCGCTTCGCCCCGCCTCACCGCCGAGACCGGTCCGGACCTGCAGTGCCCGCGCTGCGAGCTGCGCCAGCACGGCTACACCGGCTGTGCGACCTGTGCTGCCGAGGGGGTGTACGTCAACCTCGTCCCGCCGCCCACCGACCTGGGCGGTCGTGACCTGGCCGACTTCGCCGGGGGCCCGTGGGGTTGGCGGGACACCCTCCCGGTCAGCTCGGACGTCGCGCCGGTGACCCTGGGGGAGGGGGACACCCCCCTCATCCCGCTGGCCAGCGACGGGACCTCCCCGATCTGGATCAAGAACGAGGCCGCCAACCCGACGGCGTCCCACAAGGACCGCGGCATGTCCGTGGCAGTCGCCAAGGCCCTGGAGGTCGGAGCCGACACGATCGTGGCCCCGTCCTCGGGCAACGCCGGCCTGGCCGCCAGCGCCTATGCCGCACGGGCCGGACTGCGGGCGGTCATCCTCACCACGCCGGGCATCCCCCCGATGTTCGCGTCGATGCTCGCCACGCTGGGTGCCCACCTGGTGATCCTCGACGACCTTGCCGAACGGGCGGAGTTGACCACGAGGTCGGTTGCCGAACTCGGCTGGTACCCGGTCACCTTCCTCGACAGCCGTGTGGGCGGCAACCCCTTCGGCAACGCCGGCTACAAGAGCATCGCCTACGAGCTGGCCCGCGACCTCGGTGACGAGCTGGCGGCAGTGGTGGTCCCGACCTCCCGTGCCGACCTCCTGTCGGGGGTGGCCAGCGGGTTCGACGAGCTCGTCGCCGCCGGGCTGCTGCCCCGCATGCCTCGCCTCGTGGCCGCGGAGGCGGCCACCGGCGCGGCGTTCAGCGCCGCCCTGGCGCTGGATGACATCGACGAGCAGGACCGCGTGGTCGTGACACGCCACGACTCCCCGGCGTTCTCCATCGGTTCGGACCGCGCACACTGGCAGGGCCTGCACGCCATACGTCGTACCGATGGTTGGGCGGTCCCGGTGGAGGCCGGGACCTACCTGGCCGAGAAAGCCCGCGTGGGTGCCGAGGTCGGCCTGATGGTGGAGACCGCTGCTGCGGTCGCCATCGCGGCGGCCAGGAGGGTCGCCGAACGGGTCGACGGCGTGACGGTGGCGCTGGGCACGTCGGCGTCCTACAAGGACCCCATACCGTCCGATACCGCCGCAGCAGCGGACCCCGTGGTGCTGGCCGACCTCGACCGGCTACGTGCAACTCGCCCACAGTTGCAGTCAGACGCATGTTCGTGCAACGGAAGTAGCAGCTGAGTCGCAGCTGGGAGACAGGACGCGTACTGTGCAGGCATGACGCCTGCACGGATCGAGGAACAGCTGCTGGCGGCCCTGAAGTCCAACGGCCTCCGGCTGACCCTGCCGCGGCGGGTGATCTGCCGGGTTCTGGCCGAGGCCAACGAGGGCTTCCTGACCGTGAAGGACATCACCGAGCGCGTCGCCGAGGGCGGCGCGCCGATGGACACCTCGACGGTGTACCGCACGCTCAACGAGCTGCAGAACATCGGCTACGCACACTACGTCCCGATCGGCAAGCAGAGCTGGGCCTGGCACCCGACCGTCGACCACGACCACCATCACCTCATCTGCGAGGGGTGCGGACGCTCCTACACCGTCCCGGTCCAGGAGTTCGCCCCCGCCTTCGACGGCATCAAGGCCAAGTACGGCTTCACCCCAGCGAGCCACCACTTCGCCATCGTCGGGTTGTGCGCGGCGTGTGACTGGTCCGACACCGGGCGTGTGGGGGCGCCCGCCGGGTAGGACTTCCCTCGTATTGCAGTCGTTCCTTATTGCGAACCATCGCAATAGTGGATACGGTGAGCCCTCCGGGGCAAGGTCCACCAGGGACGGCCTCCACGACACCCAGGGGACTCGATGACGCACGAGCACGGCCACCAGACCACGACCCACGAACATGCGGGCCACGGTCACGACCATGGGGACCACGCGCACGGCCACGGCGATCACGCGCATGGGACGGGGCTGTTGGACAAGGTTCGCCATGGGTTGAGCGAGATGTTCGGCATGCACTCCCACGACCACGCCGACTCTGCCGACGAGGCGCTGGAGGGCAGCGCACGGGGCATGGTCGCGCTGAAGGTCTCCTTCACCGCGCTGATGGTGACGGCGTTCGCCCAGCTGGCGATCGTGTACTTCACCGGCTCGGTGGCGTTGCTGGCCGACACCATCCACAACTTCTCCGACGCACTGACCGCCATCCCCCTGTACCTGGCGTTCGTCATCGGCCGGCGAGCAGCGACCGACCGTTACCTCTACGGCTACAAGCGGGCAGAGGACCTCGCCGGGCTGTTCATCGTGCTGATGATCCTGCTGTCGGCGATCATCGCGGGATGGGAGTCGTTCCGTCGGCTGCTCGACCCCCAGCCGATCGAGCACATCGGCGTCCTGTTCGGCGCCGGGGTCATCGGGTTCCTCGGCAACGAGCTGGTCGCCCTGTACCGCATCCGCATCGGCAAGGAGATCGGCTCCGCCGCGCTCGTGGCCGACGGGCACCATGCCCGCACCGACGGCCTGACGTCGCTGGCGGTCGCGCTCGGCGCGGTCGGGGTGTGGCTGGGCTTCGAGCAGGCCGACCCGATCATCGGCATCCTCATCTCCATCGCGATCTTCGGTGTGCTGCGCACCGCCGCCCGGGACATCTTCCGCCGCCTGATGGACGGCGTGGACCCCGAGGTCCGGACGCAGGTCGAGGCCCTCGCCCTGCAGGTCGCTGACGTGGAGCGGGTGTCCAGCTGCCGGGTTCGGTGGCTGGGCCACCGCATGCGCGCGGAGGTGTCGGTCCAGGTGGATGGCCGCATGACGGTGGAGCAGGGCCACGCGGTCGGCGACGCCGTCAAGCAGCGCTTGGTCGAGGGCGTGCAGCACCTCACCGAGGTGGCGGTCCACATCGACACCGCCACCACCCACGCCTCGCCCGCGCCCGTCGGCTGACCATGTCACCGTTCGAGGTGGTCGTCGTCGGCGGCGGGATCATGGGGGCGAGCACCGCGTGGGCGCTTGCCGCCCGAGGTCATGACGTCGTGCTGCTCGAACGGTTCGCCGTCGTCCACCACCGGGGGTCCAGTCACGCCGAGACCCGGATCTTCCGCTTGGGCTACGACGAGGCGGACTACATCCACCTGGGCCAGCAGGCGCTGCCCGGCTGGCGGCGTCTGGAGCAGGAGACCGGCGCTGACCTGCTGCGGCTGACCGGTGCGCTGGACCACGGCCCCGCCGTGACCATCGACGCGTTGGCCGCCGCCATGAACGCCCAAGGTGTGCCCCACCGACGCGTCGAACCGTTGGAGGCGGCCCGGGCCTGGCCGGCCATGGCCTTCGACGAGGCGGTGCTGGTGCATCCCGACGGGGGCATGGTGTTCGCCGAACGCAGCGTCGTCGCCGCCCACGAGGCCGCTCGGCGGCACGGCGCCACGATCCGGACCGGCAGCGCCGTGGTCGGCATCGAGGTGGACGGGGCGGGTGCCGTCCTCCTCCTCGACGGCGGAGAACGGATCAGCGCCAGCCAGGTCGTGGTCACGGCGGGAGCGTGGGCCGGAACGCTCCTGGGCGGGCTGGTGGACCTGCCGTCCCTGCAGGTGAGCGCCGAGCAGCCGATGTACTTCCGGCGGCGCGACGGCATCGCGCCGCTGCCAGCATTCATCCACCGCGGTCGGGAGGACATCTACGGCCTGGACTCGCCCGCTCGGGGTACCAAGGTCGCCGAGCACTACCGCGACGAATGGCTGGACCCCGACGACCGTCCCTTCGACGCCGACCCCGCCACCGCCGCCCGCACCAGCGACTACGTGCGCCGATGGATGCCGGGCCTCGACCCCGAACCGATCGGGTTCGACCGGTGCCTGTACACCACCACGTCGACCAAGGACTTCGTGCTGGACCGGGTCGGCCCGATCACCGTCGGTGCCGGGTTCTCCGGGCATGGCTTCAAGTTCGCCCCCGCCGTGGGAGAGGTCCTGGCCGACCTTGTCGAGGGCGCCACCCAGCCGACTGCCCGCTTCAGTCTCTCCGCCGCCCGTGCCGACCGCAGGAGTCCCCGATGACCGCCATCGAGCAGCTGTCCGACATCGCCGTCCCCCCGGACGTCCGGGACCGAATGGTTGCGGTTCGCCGGGACCTGCACCGCCACCCGGAGCTGTCTCGCCAGGAGCATCGCACCGCGCAGCTCATCGCCGACCGCCTCGGCGAGGTCGGCGTCGACGGGGTGGCCCATCCGGTGGCCGACACCGGAGTCGTCGGCTGGGTGCGCGGCGGCGAACCGGGCCCGACCGTGCTGGTCCGCGCCGACATCGATGCGCTGGGCATCACCGAGGCCGACCGCGGGCATGACTACGTCTCGACCGTCGAGGGGGTGTCCCATGCCTGCGGCCACGACGGCCACGTCGCCGTCGCCCTGGCCCTCGCCGAGCGGCTGACCGCGGAACGGGACGCGCTGGCCGGCAACGTGGTCCTGCTGTTCCAGCCCGCCGAGGAGCGCGGTGGCGGGGCCCGCCGGATGCTGGACGCCAGGGCCTGGCCGGATGACCTCACCCCCAGCGCCAGCCTCGCCCTGCACATCGCCACCGAGCTGCCCGTCGGGACCGTCGACATCCGTCCGGGCACGATCGCGGCGAGCGCCCAGAGCGTCGCCGTCAAGTTCGGCTCGCCCGGTGGGCACGCGGCCTACCCGCACCTGACGCCCGACCCGGTCGTCTGCGCGTCGGCGTTCGTGATGGCTGCCCAGACCATCGTGTCGCGCACCCTCGCCCCTCGGTCGGCCGCGGTGGTGAGCTTCGGCCGGATCCACGGCGGCGAGGACCGGTCGGCGATCCCCGCCGAGGTCGAGCTGGAGGGAACCATCCGCACCTACGACAACGACGACCTCGGGATCATCCAGCGGCGGCTGCGCCAGATCGCCGAGGGCACTGCGGCCACCCACGGGTGCACCGTCGAGGTCGACCTGCGCGACGACACCTACCCCGCCTGCGTCAACGCCCCAGCGATCACCGCGACCGTGGCTGCGGCCGCCCGCGCGGTCCTGGGGGAGGGCAACGTCACCGCCGAGCGCGTCGTCGCCGGCGCCGACGACATGTCGGAGATCCTCATGGACCTTCCCGGGTGCTACTTCTGGGTCGGCGGGGCCAACCCCGCCCGCGGGCTGACCTTCCCCCACCACAGCCCCGAGTTCGACTTCGACGAGGACGCCATGGTCGTGGGGCTGGCAGTAATGGAGCAGGCCGTCCGGGCCACGCTGCGGTCGCCGCCATCGGGGCCCAACGGGACGTCGGAGAAGTTGTAGGACCCTCCGGCCGGGTGAGGGTCCGTCGCATGTCGTGCCACCTCACGCGAGCGCAGCTCGACGAAGGTGATGTCCTACCGGGACTCTTGACCCTCCCGAGGCCTCCTGCTCCTTGCGAATATGGCGGTGCAGAGGGCTCTTTCAGGAGGATCGCATGCGGGTTGTATCGGGACGTCACCGGGCAATGATGATCGTCGGGGCGGTCGCGCTGGCCGTCGGGGCACTGGACCCGCTTGAGGGCTCGCTCATCCTTCTGCCCGCGTGCATCTTGGTAGCCCTCGCCGCTCGATGGGCAGGGAGTCGATACGAGCGTCTGTCCAATGTCGGACTGGCGGTGTTCTTCGTCGGATTCGTCGCGATGTGGGCCATCACTGCGATTGGTGGGGTCGGTGGCAGCACCGGGCGATCGGCATGGTGGGCTCTTCCCGCCGTACTGGTCGTGCCTGGCTGGCTGCTCGTTGTTGCCGGGGCAGTGCAGGCCTTGCGGGAGACGAAAGGGCGACGGGCAGGAGTGAGTGGACGCTCGGCACACTGAACGGCTGTTCAGGGCGGGCGGGGTCCGGTGGCGACCACGCGGCCGCCCTCGTCGCCGCCCCCGGGGCCGAGGTCGATGACGTGGTCGGCCGTGGCGATGGTGTCCACGGTCCTGGGGAAGGGCAACGTGACCGCCGAGCGCGTCGTCGCCGGCGCCGACGGCATGGGGGAGATCCTGATGGATCTCCCCGGGTGCTACTTCTGCGTCGGCGGCGCCAACCCCGCCCGCGGGCTGACCTTTCCCCTAATCAAGGGGCCGTCACGGGCTGTGCCTCGTCGGAGGTCCACGGCAGCGTGCAGGCCTGGTCGAGGTCGAGGACGGTGATGAGGCGGCCCGTCCCCACGTACTTCGACACGCACACCGCCAGGTCGACGAGTCCGTCGTCGCCCAACCCTGCCTTCAGCCCGTCGCACAGCGCATCGTCGACGGACGAGGCGTCGGTGGAACTGGTCTTCGACCACCACCACGGTCGCCTGCTCAGCTTCGACGAGCACCCGGTGGAGGACGCCGTCACCGCCTACCACCGCAGCGAGGCGCTGTACGAGGCCGACACCCATATAGAGGTCCTCCTCGTCGGTTCCGACTTCGAAGCCACTGTGCGTCAGACGCATCCCGGCTTCTTCCGCCAGGAGGGTTATGAACCCTTCGGACGGCTGAGGGATCTCGCAGAAGCGGGCCTGAAGGCGTCAGCGTCTGAGCAGGTTCCGCAGCCGATAACTTTGTCCGCACTGCTCCTCGCTCATCAGCGAAACCGCAGGTCAGCACACCGCTGAGACCGACATACCTCGCAATGAATAGGTCCGGGGTTCGATGCCTCGACCGGCCTCCTTGGACCCCACAGGTCAAATGCCCTGGGCAAGGCTCTGCGAAGGTGTCCGCGCCAGGGCTAGTGAGTGCCTTTGGCTACTCGCCGCAGTTCGACCCGAATCCGAAGAACTGGACGGTGTCGCTGTCTCCATTGCCGCTCGCACCGGCCTGGAGCTGCGGTCCAAGCGTCCAAGTCGCACCCGGAACACCACCATCTGCCGGGGAGAACGAGGCGTCTGGGTACAGCTGCCTCACCTCTGCGTTCGTCGCGCCCATTCCCAAGCCCCGGTCGGTCTCCAGTCCGAGATCCGGCGGTGCCGGAGCGCCATAGCTGTCGGGACTGTTGAAGAACCCGCCCCAGAACACCTCGTGCCCCTTGCCCTCGACATCGACGACGAAGATGACGAGTGACGCCCAGACGTAGATCTGCCCTCCGGCCGGGCCCAAGCTGTTCGAGCCACAGAAGGGCCGCCGGTCATCGCTGATCGTCGTGGGTGGTCCGAACAGCTCCGTGAAGGTGGCCACCGCCTGCCTGCCATCGCTGGTCAACTGGACCCCGCCCACAGCTCCATCGCTCGTAATCAGAACTGGGGCTGGCGCAGGGCACGGTCCTCCATCCTGCCGGTCCATCTCGGCAGCCACGGCTTCGCTGATGAGAGCTGTCGTCCCGATCACGGTTGTCTCGACTTGTGCCGTCCCAGAGCCGCAGCCCTCACCCACGAGTGCCCGTGTGGAGTCCGGGAGCCGGTCGGAGTCCACGAGCAGAATGGGCGCGTCGAAGTCGGCCGACAACCCAGCGGCTGGGAGCCCAAGCGTCCAGCCGTCGTCCTGGTAGCCGTTGAGGACGACCACGTTCTGGGTGGATGGCCACAGCTCGGTCGCGACCGCTGCTGCCGTTGCGGCCCTGTCAGGGCCTGCAATGCGACGGGGGGCCGGTAGTTCGGCAGCCACCGCATCCGACACCGCAGCAGGGCCGCCAAGCACGATCGTGACGGCGGTGTCGAGGTCGTCCAGAAGGGCGGACACACGGCCGTCCAGCTCACCGGTCGGTGTCAGCACGAGCGGCGTGCCGGTATCGGCAGCCCAGCCGGAGGCGGTGATGGAATCTGCCCAACCCGCAGAGCCGTCACCGAATGCCCTTGCGACCGCGACGACAGCGCCGGCACCGGACTGGTCCGCCACTGCGGTTGCGACCGCAATGGCCGTTTCGATCCGGTCGCGTCCGGCCAGTCGAACGACCTCATAGCCATCCAAGGCCAACTCCACCTCGGCCGGCACCGCCGACTCGCCACCCAGGATGAACACCTCGTCGCCGGGCGCGAGGACGCGATCGATCTCGGCGGCCGTCACGTCCGGGAGGGGCGCGTCCGGCGGGGTGAACAGCAGGGGTGCGGATCCGAGAAGTGGTGCTGCTGCCAAGCTGTCGGCGAAACCCGAAGTGGTGGCGAGCACGACAGCGTCGGCGCGGTCAGGAAACCGATGCGATGACACAGCTACCGCCGCCTCGATTGGTGTGCCCGTTTGAGTCCCGGCAACAGGTGTAAGTCGGAGTTGGTTCCCCAGACGGTGTTGGCCACCGTGTGACTGTTCGTGAGGTCTTTCCACGGATCTCTCGAAAGGGGCCACACGATGGCCGACATTGATAATGACCTGCTGACCGACGCTGCGACGAACCTGCTGACCGAGGAGCACCGCAGCCTGTTTCGTGATCTGCTCCAGAACGCGTTGCAGACACTGATCGAGGAAGAGCTGACCGCCTCAATCGGGGCGGCGCTGCACGAGCGCACCGATGACCGGACGGGGCAGCGCAACGGCCACCGGCCACCCCGGACCCTGTCAACACCGGCTGGTGATGTGGAGCTGAACCGCACCGGCTTCTTCGGAGGCTCGCTCAGTTGGGTAGTGCCAGTTCTAGTTGGCCACGGTCAGCGTAGTAGGCGGCTTCGAACTCTGCGGGCGGGATGCCACCGAGGCGGTGGTGCAGCCGCCGGGTGTTGAACCACTCCACGTAGGTGAGGAGGGCGAACTCCACGTCGGCGGCGGAGCGCCACCGGTGGCGGTGGATCAGCTCGGTCTTGACCAACCCGATGGTGGTCTCGGCCAGGGCGTTGTCGTAGGAATCGCCGCGAGATCCAACCGATGCAACCGCGCCAGCTTCGGCCAGCCGCTCGGTGTAGCGCACCGCGACATATTGCGACCCGCGGTCGGTGTGAACGACCACGCCGGCCACGTCAGCACGACGGGCAACCGCGGCATCAAGGGCATCGATGGCGATGTCGGTGTGCATCGTGGTGGCGACCTGCCAGCCCACGATCGCGCGGGAGAACACGTCGATGACGAACGCGGCATACACGAACGCGCCGGTGATCAGCCGGATGTAGGTCAAGTCAGCGACCCACAGCTCGTTGGGTGACTCGGCGGTGAAGTCGCGGTCCACCAGGTCCTGACGATCAGCCGCGGCAGGATCAGGGATCGTGGTCGTCTTCCAGCCGCCACGCCGGACGCCACGCAGTCCCAGGTCTGCCATCAGCCGTTGCACGGTGCAGCGGGCCACCGCGATGCCCTCGCGGTTCAACTGCAGCCAGACCTTGCGGACGCCGTAGACGCCGTAGTGCTCGGCGTGGACCCGTCGGATGTCAGCAGACAGCTGTGCGTCGCGGACCTGACGGGCCGAGGGGGCCTTGGTGGCGTGGGCGTAGTAGGTGGAGGGGGCGATCTGCAGCTGCGCACAGATCGGCTCGACTCCCCACACCATCCCGTCGGTGGTGACGCGGTGCCGGTGGGCATCGATGAAGGCGATCATCGCTTCGGTCGCGGGTCGAGCTCCGCTGCAAAGAAAACCGATGCTGCCTTGAGGATTTCGTTGGCCCGGCGGAGCTCACGGTTCTCCCGTTCCAGTTCCTTGATGCGTTGCCGTTCCTCCCTCGACACACCATCAACGACACCGTCATCGACATCGGCCTGGCGGACCCACAGCCGCACCGTCTCAGCCGTCGCGCCGAACTTGGCAGCGATCGACTTCATCGCCGCCCACTCCGAGTCGTACTCCGCGCGGTGGGCTCGAAACAGCCTCACCGCTTCCTCCCGCACCGACTCTGGGTACGGACCTGATCGCTTGCTCATGACTCCATCCTCTCAAGGACTGGAGCCTCCGGCAGACCCGGTGCGGTTCAGAGCTGGCGATCCCCAAGGTTCGGGCCGGCAACTTCTACCCGTCGCTGCTGGAGCCGCGCCGCCGGGTGGACCAGGCCCTGTGGGCGGTGATCATGACCGCCTACGTCAAGGGCACCTCCACCCGCAAGGTCGACGACCTCGTCAAGGCACTCGGCGTGGACTCGGGCGTGTCGAAATCGACGGTGTCGCGGATCTGCAAGGAGATCGACGGGCACGTCGAGGCGTTCCGAGCCCGCACCCTGGCCCACACCGACTTCCCCTACGTGTTCTGCGACGCCACCTACGTCAAGGGCCGCGTCGGCCGCCACGTCGTGTCGCGCGCCATCGTCGTGGCGTTCGGCGTCGCCGCTGACGGCACCCGCGAAGTCCTCGGGCTGGACGTGGGCGACAGCGAGGACGAAGCGTTCTGGGGTGCCTTCCTCAGGAGCTTGAAGACCCGCGGACTCGGTGGTGTGCAGCTGGTCATCTCCGACGCCCACGAAGGGTTGAAGGCCGCCATCCGCCGGCACCTGCAGGGCGCGGCGTGGCAGCGTTGTCGGGTCCACTTCAACCGCAACGTCCTGGCCCGGGTCGGCAAGGCCCACGGCGAGATGGTCACCGCCATGATCCGCACCATCTACGCCCAGCCCGACCAGGCCGCCGTCACCGCCCAGCTCCGCGCCGTCGCCGACATGCTCACCGACCGGTTCCCCGCCGCGGCCCAGATGCTGCTTGACGCCGAACCCGATCTCACCGCGTTCGCGGCGTTCCCCAGGACCCACTGGCGCAGGGTGTGGTCAACCAATCCGCTGGAACGGGTCAACAAGGAGATCAAGCGCCGGTCCAACGTGGTGGGCATCTTCCCCGACGACAACTCCATCATCCGCCTCATCGGCGCCGTCCTGCTCGAGCAGCACGACGAATGGCAAGTCGCCGAACGCAGCTACTTCTCCGAGGAATCCATGAAGACCATCGCCGCCGACACCACCATCGAGGTGACAGCCACCACCACCGCGGCATAGCCTGCCAACAACTTCACGAACGGTGACCTTCTACTTCCACCACCTCACGGGACTCAGCCGTGTGCCCGGCAGCGCCAGACGGTTCGTGGTCGCCGGATCTCCGTCTGGCTGTGCCACCGCAACGGACCCGAAGGGCAGCACAAGAACGGCTACGAGTGAAATGGCCAACAACCTGCGCATCCGCCCGAGCCTACGGGGTGTCATGTTCTCTGGCCTCATCGGCTGGCCGTCACAGCCACTGCAGTGCGAAGGGGTGAACCGGCGGAACAGCCGAGTCGCCGCCGGTACAGGGAGACCACGAAATCCAGGCCAATCAGCAGCTTCCTGAGTAGGACTCTGGAGCCGGTCCAACAATCGAGCGGGTACCGGCGTGGAGATCCCCGGAGGGTCTGGGGTCGTCAAGGGTGGCCAGTGCCCCCTGGAGGGACGTCGAGTGCCCGGAGGGCGGCGCGATCGACGGATTCCAGCAGTCCGCTGGTCATCTCCGTCGAATAGTGCTGGCGCATGAACATTTGATGCAGTAGCGTCCACTGTCGCCAGTGTAGACAGTGTATACAGTGCTGATCCATGTGGCCCCGCCGGGCCCCGGATTCGCCGACAGAGCGGGTGTCCCAGGAGGCATCCGCCGACCAAGGGAGCTCCAATGTCCAGCAGCCACACCATGACGGGAAAGGTCCCCCGACGCGGGTACGTCGTCCTCGTCGCTGGCCTTCTGTCCAACTTCAGCGTGGGAATCCTCTACACGTGGAGCAACCTGAAGGACTACCTGAAGCCCATGGTCGATGCCGGCGGGGAGCCGTTGTGGACCGAGTCCGCGCTGGCCACCCCGTACTCGATCGGGGGCATGGTGTTCGCCGCGCTCCTCATCCTGACGGGTGCGCTTCAGGACCGGATCGGGCCGCGTTGGGTGATGCTCGGCGGTGTGCTGATGGTGGGAGGTGGCACGATCCTTTCCGGCTTCGCGGTGCAGAACCCGACCCTCATGTACGTCACCTTCGGGCTCGTCATCGGCGCAGGCCTTGCCGCGGTCTACGCGTGCCCACGACCAGCCGCAATGAAGTGGTTTCCCGCGGGCCGCAAGGGGATGATCAACGGGATCGTGGTCGCTGGATTCGGTCTCGGGGCCCTGTGGCTCGGCCCCCTGGAGGTCTGGCTGCTGAACCGCAACGTGCCGGACGCGGCTCGCAACGCAGCCGGTGAGCTCCTGAGCACGGTGGAGTCCACGGCCCTGATCGCCGACGGGATGCAGGCCTCGTTCCTTATCATGGGACTGCTGATCCTCGCCATCGGCATTCCGTGTGCGCTGTCGGTCGTCGACCCTCCTTCCGGGTACGTGGCTCCCGAAATGGTCGCCGCCAAGGGCAAGGAACTTCGCGAGACCCAGAAGAAGTCGGCCAGCGTTTCGGTCTGGACGACCATGCGCACCCCTCAGGCGTGGCAGTTGCTGTCCATCTACGCGCTCTACTGCTCCGCTGGCGCCCTGGTCATCTCCAACGTCACGTCGATCCTCTCCGAGCAGACCGTCGGGGGCCTGTCGGGGGAATACGGCGGGACGATCGCGACGCTCCTACCGCTGATGGTGCCGCTCGTCGGCATCACCAACGCCTCCGGCAGGGCCTCCGGCGGTATCGTGTCGGACTTCCTCGGTCGCAAGCGGACCTACCTGATCATGCATGCGCTGTCGGCAGTGAACATGCTCGCGCTGACTCAGTACGAGACGCCCGCAGCCATCGCGTTCGGCACGCTCGCTGCGTGCGCCCTCTACGGCGCGGCACTCAGCGTCACGCCGTCAATCGTGGCGGACTACTTCGGGCTGAAGCAGTACGGGGCGAACTATGGGGTCGTGTACTACGGCTGGGGTCTGTCGCTCGTGATCGGTCCGCAGATCACCGCGCTCGTGTACAGCGATGCCACGGGGTACATCAACGCCTACTACTGGGCGATCGGCCTGATCGCCGTCTCGGCCGTGCTGGTCGCGACGCTCAAGAAGCCGACCTTCCGACCGGAGCAGATCATCGACGAGGTCGGCCCGGTCGACCCGGGCACGAACGGGCTGATCGAGAACGCAGAGGTCGACGCTCGCGACGTCGTGGGCAGCCGGGCGAAGTCGGATCATCGCTAGGTCCAGGACACACCACGGCTCCGACCCGTCGTGACCGCGGTCGAAGTACGGTCCTGCCCGCGCGACCGCCAGCCACAGTCGACGTTCCGACCGGACCACGAACCGGAATCACCAGCGAAGGAAAGAAGGCACAATGAAACTCGCTCCACGGGAGATGGATCACCTCCTGATCTTCCATGTGTCCCAGCTTGCGCGTCGCCGACGCGACAGGGGCACCAAGCTCAACTCCTCCGAGGCGATCGCGATCATCTGCGACGAGATCCTCGAGGGCGCTCGCGACGGCCGGACGGTGGCGGAACTGATGTCCTACGGGCGAGAAGTCGTCTCCGTCGAGGAGTGCATGGAGGGCGTCGCCGAGAACGTTCACGTGGTGCAGGTCGAGTGCACGTTCCCGGACGGCACGAAGCTCGTTTCGGTCCACGACCCTATTCAGCCAGGAGGCAACAAGTGACTGCAGGCGAGATCATTCCCGCGGACGGCGACATCGACCTGAACGCCGATCGTGAGACCGTGACGCTTTTCGTGACCAACACCGGCGACCGCCCGGTCCAGGTCGGGTCCCACTATCACTTCTTCGAGGCCAACAAGGCGCTCGAGTTCGACCGCAACAAGGCACTCGGCTTCCGCCTCGACATCCCGGCGGGAACGGCTATCCGCTTCGAACCGGGCAGCGACGCCGAGGTGACGTTGGTGGCGCTGGGCGGTACCCGTCGAGTCCACGGCTTCGCTGGGCTGGTCAGCGGTTCGCTGGACTCCCAGCGGGTTCGCCGTCAGGCCATGCAGGCGGCGAAGGACCAGGGCTTCGGCGGCGCCGAGGGCTGATAACGCCAAGGGGGTTGAACGCCCTCGACGGGTGACGAAGACCAACTGAAAGGAACGTGCCGCCATGGCATCAATCTCAAGGCAGCAATACGCATCGTTGTACGGCCCGACGACCGGCGACAAGGTACGACTCGCCGACACCTCTCTCGTCATCGAGATCGAGAAGGACTTCGGCACCCCGGGCGAGGAGATCGTCTTCGGCGGTGGCAAGACCATCCGCGACGGCATGGGGCAGAACCCGCGCTTCACGTCCCAGCAGGGTGCGCTGGACCTCGTGATCACCAACGTCGTGGTCATGGACCCGATGGTCGGGATCGTCAAGGGCGACCTCGGCATCAAGGACGGCAAGATCGTCGGCATCGGACAGGCGGGCAACCCCGCCACCCAGCCCGGCGTCGACCACAACCTGCTCGTGGGCCCCAGCACCGATGTCATCGCGGGTGAGGGCAAGATCGTCACCGCCGGAGGTGTCGACACGCATGTGCACTTCATCAGCCCACAGCAGGTCTACGACGCCCTGTCGATCGGCGTGACCACGATGTTCGGTGGCGGCACCGGACCCTCCAGCGGATCCAACGCCACCACGGCCACCCCCGGCCCGTGGAACATCAAGCACATGCTTCGGGCCTTCGAGGGCCTCCCGATGAACATCGGGGTCTTCGCGAAGGGCAACAGCTCCCGCAAGGCACCGCTGATCGAGCAGCTCCACGCCGGTGCGGCGGGCCTGAAGTGCCATGAGGACTGGGGCACCACCCCTGCTGTGCTCTCGTGCGCGCTCCACGTCGCCGACGACTACGACGTCCAGGTCGCCGTCCACACCGACTCCCTCAATGAGTCGGGCTTCGTCGAGGACACCATCGACGCAATCGACGGTCGCGCCATCCACACCTTCCACACCGAGGGTGCCGGCGGGGGACACGCCCCCGACATCATGACCGTGGCCGGGTACCAGTGGGCGCTTCCCTCCTCCACCAACCCCACGCGGCCCTACACGGTCAACACCATCGACGAGCATCTCGACATGCTGATGGTGTGTCACCACCTCGACCCCAAGATCCCCTCCGACGTGGCCTTCGCCGAAAGCCGTATCCGCGCCGAGACGATCGCTGCCGAGGACGTCCTGCACGACTGGGGCCTGCTCAGCATCTACTCCTCCGACAGCCAGGCGATGGGCCGGGTCGGCGAGCACTTCACGCGGTGCATGCAGACCGCCAGCAAGATGAAGGACCAGCGGGGCCCGCTCCCCGAGGACGCATCCGGCAACGACAACTTCCGGGTCCTTCGCTACCTGGCGAAGTGCACCATCAACCCCGCCAGGGTGCAGGGGATGGCACACGTCGTCGGCTCGATCGAGCCGGGCAAGATGGCCGACCTCGTGCTCTGGGACTTCGCGGACTTCGCCGCCAAGCCGTCGCTCGTGGTCAAGGGCGGGATGATCGCGTGGGCGCTGATGGGTGACCCCAACGCGTCGCTGCCGACCCCCCAGCCGGTCTACTACCGCCCGATGTTCGGGGCGTTCGGCAAGGCCATGACGGCCACGCGCGCCACGTTCATGTCGCAGGCCTCCATCGAACTCGGCGTTCCCGAGGAACTCGGTCTGGAGAGCCAGATCTATGCTGTCCAGGGGACGAGGACCGTGTCCAAGCAGGACATGGTGCTCAACGACCGCACCGCCGACATCACGATCAACCCCGAGACCTTCGAGGTCCAGGTCGACGGTGAGGTCGCCACGTCAGAACCGGCTGACAAGCTTCCGCTCACGCAGAAGTACTTCATCCTCTGACGCCGCCACCGACGCACGAGCGAGGACCATTGTGACAGTTCGACACATCACTCAGGCCGACAACGTCGATCCGGATGGACTGATGATCGATCCCTCGCTCGTGCATCACGGGACGGTCAGGGCAAGCCATGTGGCGTCCCTGGCCGGTCCGATCGATCCCACCACGCATCTCAACCGGGACTTCGCCGGCCACGACCTGGGCGAGTGCGTCATCGCGGTTCGCCTCGAGGTCGACGCCGAACTCGTCCTGGACGAGAACGGGCAGTTCGCACGCTGTCGTGCACGGCACGACGCCTCCCAACGCCTCGGTCCCGTCGACGAGGGTGCACGGCGTCAGGAGTGGCTGGCTGTACTCCGGGAGCGTCGGGGTTGATTTCTGGTGGCTCCCATCCGCACGAATCACACAGGACACCATCTGATGCACATCGCTAACCAGGTTCTCGGCAACATCCATGCAGACGAGTCGCT
This sequence comes from Euzebya pacifica, assembly GCF_003344865.1. Classification (GTDB taxonomy): domain Bacteria; phylum Actinomycetota; class Nitriliruptoria; order Euzebyales; family Euzebyaceae; genus Euzebya; species Euzebya pacifica. The sequence goes on along the minus strand of NZ_CP031165.1, from coordinate 4,927,612 downwards.
GTCGATGGAGGTGCAGCGCCTCGACAAGCAGAAGAAGGTCGAGCGCGTGTTCGTGCCCTTCCACGATGCTGGGCGGCGCCGAGTGCGATTGAGGACCGATCAGGGCACCGACATCGGTGTGGACCTCCCCATGGACGAGGCACTCCAGAACGGCGATGTCCTCGCCGTCGGTGACGAGTCCGACCGCATGGTGCTCATCGAGGTTGCCCCGAGCGAGGCCATGGCCCTGCGCATGAGCAAGGAGATTCCGGCGGACCAACTCTTCGAGTTCGGGGTCCGTCTCGGCCACATGCTCGGGAACCAGCACTGGCCGATCACCGTCAAGGACGATGTCGTCTACGCGCCCCTCACTATCGATCACAAGGTCATGGAAACGGTCGTGCGGACCCATGGTTTCGACGGCATCGAATCCGAGTTCGTCCCGGTGCAGCCGGGCGACGTGCCGACGGCGATGCCGCACATCGAACACCGTCACCCAGCCTGATGGCCGCCGAGTCCTGTGGGGAGGCCCCCCAAGAGGTGTTCCCGCAGACTGCCCAGAGCCTGCTCGGGACGCTGCAGCTGTCCGACAGCCTGTTTCCGTCGGGTCGCTACACCCTCTCGCACGGCCTGGAGATGTTCGTGGAGAGTGGGCGTGTCCATGATGCGGCTTCGCTGGAAGCCGTCGTCTCGGACTACTTGGTCCACTCGCTCGGACGCTGCGAGGCGGTGGCTGTCGCTGCAGCCTGGAAGGCCGCAGCCGATGACGACCTGGCGACTGCCGTGGACATCGATCGCCACGTCCACGCCCTCCGCCTGCCGCAGGAGGCGTCCAGCGCATCGGTGAGGACGGGAAGGCAGTTCATCCGAACTGCCCAGCGGCTCCTGGACTCGCCTTTCCTGACGGCGTTCGAGTCCGCAGTGGAGCAGGGGCAAGCGGTGGGCAGCCACGCTGCTGTGGTTGGGATCGTGAGCCACGCGTGGGGAATCGATCGACGCACCGCGGTTCTGAGCGAACTCTATGCCTACACCGCGGCGCTGATCAGCGCTGCGCTCCGCCTGATGCGTCTCGATCACGTCCACGCCCAGGAGATCATGCTGCGACTCCATCAAAAGATGACCGCAGCATGCGACGCGACCATGGACACGCCGTACCAGGACATGCACGCCTTCGCGCCCATGATCGACGTCATGCAGATGCAGCACGAACGTTCCCGTATGCGGATGTTCGCCAGCTGAACATCTGCGTCAGCCAAGAACTGCTGCCATCGCCCGCACGGGCATGGCCGCCTTCAACATGGAAAGAGGAAGCACATGAGCATGCCCCGCATCGGGATCGGCGGCCCCGTCGGCTCCGGCAAGACCGCGCTTATCGAGGCGATCGTCCCACTCTTCGTGAAGGGCGAGTACGACCCGGTCGTCATCACCAACGACATCGTCACCCAGGAGGACGCCAAGCACGTCCGTGAGAACCTCGCGAACACCCTCGCGCCCGAGCGGATCGTTGGCGTGGAGACCGGAGCATGTCCGCACACGGCCATCCGCGAGGACCCCACGATGAACCTCGGCGCGCTCGAGGAGCTGGAGCGTCAGTTCCCCGATGCCCACGTCGCCTTCATCGAGAGCGGCGGGGACAACCTCACCCTGACGTTCAGCCCTGCCCTGGTCGACTACTTCGTCTACGTGATCGATGTGGCGGCCGGGGACAAGATCCCGCGCAAGAACGGGCCGGGCATCACCCACTCCGACCTGCTGGTCATCAACAAGACGGACCTGGCGCCGTTCGTGGACGCCGACCTCGAACTGATGGACCGACAGGCCAGGCAGATGCGGCCCGACGATCGACCTGTGCTCTTCACCAACTGCAAGACCGGCGAAGGTGTGGACGAGGTCTACAGGACCCTTCTGCGTGATGCCCTGTTCATCGACCTCGACTCCGAGGTCAGCCGCGACGAAGCCGTGGCATGACCATGGTGGCGGCCGTGCCGTACTTGGAGAAGGACGCGTGGACGGACGTGCTGCGCCTGCCCACGGCCTTCTCCGGCTACGGCTCGGAACCGCTGGTGCAGATGGCGGCTGCGGCACACGGTAAGACCGGGTTCCTGCAGTTGCACTTCGAGCTGCGGAACGGTCGGACCCACCTGATCCGCAACTTCTCCTCGGGCCAACAGATCGTCCGACAGGTCCACTACCTCGACACGGCCATCGAGGACATGGCGGTCGTGTTCATCCAGAACGTGGGAGCTGGGATCCTGCAGGGAGACCGGCTCCGCGTCGAGTTGGTGATTGGTGATGGCGCCAAGGTGCTGGTGGCCAACCAGGGGGCCACCAAGGTGATGGAGATGAGCCGCAACTACGCGTCACAGCGGGTCGACGTCACCGTGGGGGAAGGGGCCTATGCCGAGGTCCTGATGGATCCGCTGATCCCGGCGTCGGGCTCCCGTCTGTACAACGAGGTCAACCTCACCGTCGACCCCTCCGCGAAGCTTCTCTACAGCGAGCACCTCACCCCGGGCCGAGTGGGCCACGGCGAGTCGTGGGCGTTCGACCTGCTCTACTCACGAATCCGCTGCCATCGTCCGACAGGTGAGCTGATCATGGCGGACACGAACGTGCTCGAGCCACGGCGCAGCGCAGTCACCACGCCAGGGCTGTTCGGGGAGTTCTCTGACATGTCCGTGATGTTCGCTGTCGCCGAGTCACACGACGCGGCGCCGTTGGCCGACGCGATGCACGAAAACCTGCAGGACATCGAGGGAGTGGTCGGGAGTGCCAGCGTCCTTCCCTCCGAAGTGGGAGCGCATGCCCGGATGCTCGGCTCGGGCACCACTCGGACCGCAGCGGCCACCCAGCTGTCCTGGCAGGCGGCCCGCCGCCAGCTGCTCGGCGTCGACACGCCACCGATCTACCGCATCAAGCACGGATTCGAGCCCCACGTCACCCGCCGTGAGGGTTCGAAGAGGAGGGACAGCAATGGCCATTGACCGCACCCTGGAGATGTTCCGCAGCCCGATTCCCGGCTCGGAACGAAGTCCGGCGATTCGATCGGTCGACTGGATCCTCCGCGGGGTGGGTCAGGTGGTCTTCCAGGGCAACTGGCTCACCGGCTTGGTGATCCTGGCGGCCATTGCAGTCAACTCGTGGGTCTACTTCGTTGCTGCACTCCTGGGCACGATCGTCAGCACGGCGACCGCTGTGCTGCTGCGGATGGACCGGTCTCTGGTCAACGCGGGACTCCTCGGTTTCAACGGTTGCCTTGCCGGCATCGGCCTCAACTTCTACATGAGCAACGATGTCACAATAGGCGAGTGGCCATCCGTGCAGCTCTACCTGTACATGGCACTGGCAGCGGCCTTGTCCACCGTGGTCATGGGAGCGCTGGGATCGCTCCTGGGCAGCCGCGGCACACCGGTACTCACCGCCCCGTTCGTGTTCGCGACTTGGTTGTTGATGTTCGCCGTCTACGCCTTTGTTGGATTCGAGCCGGGAGCACTGCTGGCCCCGGGTTCCCCCGCCCCATTGGGCGAGACGGCTGGCTACACCGCCGAAACGGTGTTCAACGGGACATTCAAGGGCGTCGGTGAGATCTTCTTCCAGGACAATGCGGTCACGGGCATCATCATGGCCGTGGGTATTCTCGTGAACACGAGGGTCGGCGCACTGATGGCCGTCGGAGGCTCCTTGCTTGCGACCCTCCTAGCGATGGCTGCCGGAGCGGACGAGGCCGCCATCAACGCCGGACTGTTTGGATTCAATGCAGCGTTGACTGCGATCGCATTGGGCGGCTTCTTCTTCGTGCTCAACCGGTCGGGGGCCCTCTACGCACTCTTCGGAGTCGTGGTCACGGTCTTCCTGTGGCCGTCGATCGGTGTCGTCCTCACGCCCATCGGCATGCCGACACTGACGTTCCCGTTCGTCCTAACGACTTGGCTGTTCATCCTTGCGAAGCCGGCGTTCCCCGCACTGACGCCCGTCGAGCCTGCGGACGCAACGTACCCGGAGAACAACTATCGCCGTTGGAAGACCGAGGTCCTTGCCCAACGGGAGACCGTCCGCAGCGGCTAGACCTCGTCCTCAGCAAGGATGTGGGTGATCGACGTGTGCACCGACGCCAGGTGTTCCTCGAGGAGTGTGATTGCCGCGGCCGGATCCTCGGACTCCAACGCCGCGATGATCTCGAAGTGGTCCGCGATCATGATGTCGACGCTCTCCTGTGTTTCGCCGTACCGGCCGATGACCTTGGCGTAGGAGGCCACGGTCCATACCTCGTCTATGTGCTTCAGCAGCAGTTCGTTGGGGCATGGGCCGACCAACGCCTGGTGGAACCGTCGAGTCAGATCGACATAGTCGGCCCTGTCGGGGTCGGCTTCGACCATTTCGAGATAGATGGACCTGAGATGGCGGATGTCCGCAGGTGTGTAGGCCGGAAGTGCCAGCCGCAACGCTTCGACCTCGAGGATTCGGCGGAGATGCTGCGTTTCCTCGACGTCCTTCCGTCGAAGCTGGGAAACGAAGAATCCGGCGCCGGCGACCCAGGTGACGAGACCATCCTGGATGAGGCGGTTGAGCGCTTCCCGAACCGGCGTCCTGGAAGTGGACATCTCCTCGGCAACCCGTTCCTGCACAATCCGTTCGAGCGGGGCGAGTTCCTGTGACTCGATGCTCTTGCGCAGGTGGTCGTACACACGCTGTCCCATCGGACGCGTGTCGAACCCCTGGTCGGAAATCTCCACACGTCTCTCGATTCAACCGTTGGGGACAGGGTCGGACAGTCTACACCGACCGATCGCAGGGCTCTCTGGGCAGGGCCTTTCGCTGGGACTCAGCCGGGTAGGACGAATTCCAGGAGAGTTGTGCATGACCGGGGGTCTCGCACCGGGCGACATGTTGTGTTTGGTTTGTGGCAAGCCCAGTGACACTGGCGCCCCGGGGCCCTGTGGAATCCGTTGACCTCCTTGGGTTGCGGCCCCGCCTCCAGCGGTCGACGACGACTGCCGAGCCACTGGCCTTGGGTTGGTCCTCCGTGGCAGCGGTCACAGACCAGTTTCCCGGGAAGCCCGGAACTGAGTCGGCGACGAGCCGGATGCGCTCGCCGAGCTGCCCATGGTCCCGGTCCGGCCCGAGTGGTGGCCGCCTGCAGGCCCGAGCATCACCGGCACACTATCTTTCGGCGTAACAGTTCCGGAGTATGGTACTGTGCTTCTCGTGAGGGATGCACGATCGAATCCGTTCCAGCCCGGCTGGGGAAAGCCCGGTGTCTGGGCCGGCCGTGACCTGCTCGTCGGCGAGTTCACCGATGTCGTCCTGCCCCGTGTCGCCGACGGCGTGAAGGAAGTCCCTCGTCTCGTTCAGGACGAACGGGGGATGGGGAAGACCGCGCTACTGGAAGCGCTCGCCGATGAGGCCCGCGAACGCGACTGCCTCGTCGTGTCCGTCACCGCTGCCCGGGGCGAGGACTTCACCCGAGTGTTCGCCGCCGCGCTGGCCGGCGCCGCAGCCGCCGGGTCGCTCGTCGAACGGCTCGAGGGACGGGTCTCCGCTGCTCTGGCGCGGCTGGCCGGGGTCACGGTTGCCGGGACCGGCGTCACGGTGTCCGGGGGAGGGGAGGAGCCGGTCGCGTCGGTCACCCTCACCGACGCCCTCGTCGACGTCGGCCGGCTCGCCCGCGACACCGCCCGGCAGCTCGTCGTCCTCGTCGACGAGGTCCAGAACGTCGGCGCGACCCACCTGGCTGCCGTCTTCACCGCACTCCAACGGGCGCTGGAGCACACCGAGACCGACCAGCACCCATCCGGGGGCACGATCAGGTACGGGCTCCCGATCGCTGTCTGGCTCGCCGGGCTGCCCGGCGCGCTCGCGAACTTCCGCAAGGCGCACGTAACGTTCGGCGAACGCTGCGAGCTCGTCGCGCTCGGCCCGCTCGACGACCGCGAGGTCCGCGAGGCGCTCGTCACGTTCAGCCGGTTCAACGACGCCGGCGTCGTGTTCGATGCCGATGCCATCGAGGTGTTCGTCGACGTCGTCGCCGGCTACCCCTACACCTTCCAGCTGCTCGGCAAGGCCGCATGGGACGCCGGGCACGGGCAGGTCATCACCGCGGAGGAGGTACACACCGCCGCCGAACGGATCGAGCCATCGATGCGCCAGCGGTACGCCGCCCGCCTCGAAGGACTCACCGACGACCAGGTCGCCTACCTCGTCGCCGCCGCATCCCTGTCCGACGAGGAACGGACCCCGACACGGGTCTGCCGGGCGTGGAAGGCCGACCCCGACGCGACCGCGTCGATGTGCGGCGGCATGCACCAGCGGCTCGTCGACGACCACCAGGTGATCCGCCGCGGGCCCGACGGCCGGATCCGGTTCGCCCTGCCCGGCATGGCCAGCTACCTGGCCGACCTCGCACGCTGACGCTCCTGGTGTTCCGACTCCCGGGGGATGGCGGCTAGGAGACGGCCTGCGCCTCGTCGGAGGTCCACGGCAGCGTGCAGGCCTGGTCGAGGTCGAGGACGGTGATGAGGCGGCCCGTCCCCACGTACTTCGACACGCACACCGCCAGGTCGACGAGTCCGTCGTCGCCCAGGCCCGCCTTCAGCCCGTCGCACAGGGCGTCGTCGACGGACGAGGGGTCGGTGGAGAAGCGCTCCGCGAAGTCCAGGGCCAGCCGCTCGAGGGGTTCGAACGCGTCGTCGGACGCCCACCCCTCCACCAGTGCGAGGTCCTCCTCGCTGACCGGCGCCCCCGGCATCCGGTAGGTCTGGCATCGCTGGCAGCCGTTGAGCTGCGCGATGCGGTACCGGACCAGCTCGTGCAACCGCGGGGGCAGCTCGCTGCGGGCCACCACGGCGTTGAACCGTCCGATCACCTCGGCCATCGCGGGACGATGCGCGAGCGCCCGTCCGGCCTCCGGTCCGACGGACCTGCGGAACTGCGCCCCGGCCTCCTCGCTCAGCAGTGCGACCCTTGGCATGGCGGGAACTCCCCGGGCGATCACTCGCCCCATCGGCGGGCCCGGCCTGCTGGCCGAACCATGACAATGATGAACATAGTCCTACCGAAACGGGACCTTCAACCCCCGCCGTGGGACCGATCAGTCCCGGCCCTTCCACGTGCAGACACATGCGCGGTTGCCCTGGGCGTCGGCCAGCACCCAGAACGACGGCGCGGCCTCGTCGGAGACCAGGGTGCCGCCTGCGGCCAGGGCCCGGGCGATCCGGCCCTCGGCGGTCTCCGGCGGGACACGCACGTCGAGGTGCCAGCGCTGGGCCGGCGGGTCAATCGGATCGGTCGGCTGGAACCACATGGTCGGCAGCAGCCCGTCGGGGTCGTGGACCTCGTCGCCGTCGAGCTCCAGGTCCAGCAGCGCTGCCCAGAACGGGGCGACCTCGGTGTGGTCGTGGGTGTCGAGCGCCCACTCCACGGCCATCAGCGATGCCGGGTCGGCGGTGACCCCGTGCGCGCTCGCGATCTCGCTGATCCGTCGGGCCAGCCGTACGTCGCGCATCGTGACTCCGCCCACGTCGTGGCTGGTCAGCCGGATCTCGACGAGGGGATAGGTGAGCGTGACGTCGGGATGGTGGTTCGCCGCCTCGGCGGCCTCGCCGATGTCGTCGACCAACGCCAGGCCCGTCGCGAAGCCGCCGGTGTCGAAGCGGGCATGCAGGCGGTGCAGCAGCATCCGCCAGTCCTGCAGCCCTTCCGCGTCGACCGCGGCGGCGGTCAGGATCGTCCGGTCATCGCCCATGCTGTTCCTCCTCGTCGCGGGATCCGGGGCCGGCTCAGCCGGCTGTCCCCAGCACCTTCCAGATCGCCATGTCGCTGAACGACTCGACCACACCGTAGGGGTAGTCGGGCAGCCCCGGAGCCGACACAGCGGCCAGCTGCTCGAGGTCCTCGGCGTCGAGGGCCAGGGAGGCTGCCGGCAGGACCTGCTCGAGCTGCTCGAGCGTTCGGGCCCCCAGCAGCACCGACGCGACGTTCAGGCGGGTCAGGAGCCAGGCGACGGCGACCTCGGCCATGGACCGGTCGTGCCGTTCGGCGATGGCCCCGACCACGTCCAGCACCTGCCATGTCCGCTCGGTGTTGCGGGTGTCATAGGCCTCGACCCCGCGGTTGGGGTCCTCACCCAGCCGGGTGGCACCCGTCGGCTGTGTATCGCGTTGGTACTTCCCCGTCAGCCATCCGCCCCCGAGCGGCGACCACGGCGTCACCGCCAGCTTCTCGTCGATGGCGCACGGCAGCACCTCCAGCTCGATGGACCGGTCCAGCAGGTTGTACTGGGGCTGCACGACCGTCGGCACGACGTACCCGCCGAGCCGTGCGGTGGTCATCAGCCGGCTCAGCTGCCAGCCGGTCACGTTGGACCAGCCGACGGCGTGCAGCTTGCCCTTGCGGACCTCGGCGCTCAGCACGTCCAGGGTCTCCTCGATCGGGGTGTCGCGATCCCAGCCGTGCACGAAGTAGACGTCGATCGAGTCCACGCCCAGCCGGTCGAGGGACGCGTCGATCGCCCGGACCAACCCGCGACGTGACGCCCCCGGCGACCCCGGTGGTGGGGCGAAACGACCCTTGGTGGCCACGATCACGTCGTCGTGGCCACGGGACCGCAGCCACTCGCCGACGATGCGTTCGGACTCGCCGTCGGCGTACACGTCGGCGGTGTCGAGGAACGTGCCGCCTGCGTCGTGGAAGGCGTCGAGCTGGCGGTGGGCCTCCTCGGCCGCGGTCTCGGCACCGAAGGTCATGGTCCCCAGCGCAAGCCGGGACACGACGGGACCGCGTGGGCCGAGCTGGGCGACGGGCATCTCGTGGTTGGGCTGCTCCATGCCCTGCAGTCTCGGCCGTCAGGCGGGGGCGTGCACGGCGGGCCGGGTCAGGGGGCCAGCAGCCGGATCAGGGCGGCCACGCCGACGACCACGATGAAGGCCCGCAGCACCGTCGGTGGCAGCAGGCGACCGTAGCGGCCCCCGACGAACCCACCGGCCGTCGATCCGACGGCGATCAGTCCGACCGCCGTCCAGTCGATGTCCGCGCCGAAGAGGAACACCACCGCTGCGACGGCGTTGACGACCGTGGCCAGGACGTTCTTGGTCCCGTTCAGCCGCTGGAGGTCGTCGGTCAGCAGGCTGCCGAGCAGCGCGATCAGCAGGATGCCCTGCGCGGCACCGAAGTAGCCGCCGTAGCACCCGGCCAGGGCGACCCCGACGATCAGCCCGGTCGAGGGACGGCCGTCGCGGTCCTCCACCAGCCGCCCCGCCAGCCGCTCGCGCAACCGCGGCTGCACCACGACCAGCACCAACGACAGGGCCACGAGGACCGGCACGATGGCGTCGAACGCCGCAGCGGGCAGGACCAGCAGGCCGAGGGCGCCCACGCTGCCCCCGACCAGCGAGGCCGGGACGAGCCACCGCAGCCGCGTGCCCTGTCCCTTCAGCTCACGGCGGTACCCGACGGCCCCGGCGAGGGAACCGGGAACCAGGCCGAGGTTGTTGCTGACGTTGGCCAGCAGCGGTGGGTAGCCCAGCAGGACCAACGTGGGGAACGAGATCAGGGTCCCGGACCCGACGATGGCGTTGACCGTCCCCGCGCCGAAGCCAGCGAGGACGACGAGGAACAGCTCCAGTGACAACACCGGGGCGGCAGCCTAGGCCTGACTCCGCACGAGGGCATCATCCAGCCCGGCATCGCACCAATCGGGTCCGGGACCAGCATGGCCCCGGCAGCTCAGCGGGCCGCGGTCATCTCGATCTCGAGGTGCAGGCCCGGGTCGACCAGCGACGCCACGCCGATCATCGACTGAGGCGGCATGGCGCCGGTCTCGCCGATCCAAGCGGCGTAGACGTCGTAGGCCTCGAGCGTGGCCGGGATGTCGGTGGCGTAGAAGGTCAGGTGGACGATGTCGGCGCGGGTCATGCCAGCGCCCTCCAGCAGCGCGTCCAGCGAGTCCAGGATGGCCTGCAGCTGGCCGCGGACGTCCTCGTGGCCGGCCGACAGGCCCATCGGGGCGTCGGCGTCCTCGACCAGGTCGACCTGGCCGCTGCAGCGCAGGACGCGCTGGGCGCCCTCGGTGACCTCGCCCTGATGCATCAGGAAGTTCTGGCCCCAGGCGACGGGGTTGACGGGGGTGCGGGTGATCGTGCTCATGGTGGTGCTCCTCTTGGTGTGTGTTGCGTTCAGGGTCTGTGTGGGCAGGCGACGGTTCAGCGACGGGCGATGCACTTGATCTCGACGAGCAGCTCGGGCATGACCAGCCCGGCGACCTCGACCATCGTCTGGGTGATCTGCGGACGCTCGCCCAGGAAGTCGGCCCGCGCCGCGGTGACCGACCCGAGCTCGCCCATCACCCGGGCCATGTCGGTCACGAACCAGGTCTCGTCGACGAGGTTGTGGAACGTGACGTCGAAGCGGTGCAGGACGGTGCCGATGTTGGCGTAGCACTGCCGGACCTGGGCACCGAGATCGCCGACGCCGACGACGCCGCCCGCCTGGTCCAGGCTGACCGCGCCGGACAGGTGGATGGTGTCCCCGACGCAGACGCCCTGTGCGAACAGCTCGTGGAACGGGCCGGCGCGCAGCTCCTCCTTGATGATCGTCGCCACGGCGCTCTCCTCGGTGGTGGCGGACCCGGCCTGCTGCCGAATCGCTCTGTGCACACCATCCGCCCCGCGGCGGCGGCCGTCGTCCGCCGGATCGGCGGAATATTGCGGTGCGCTAGGTTGCCGGCGTGGCAGCACGGCGGACAGCGGGGGAGGCGACCAGGGGTCGGCTGATCGGTCGGGACGTCGACCTGGCGTCGTTGCGCTCGGCGTGGACCGGCACCGCCGATGCCGGAGGGCGGGGGGTGCTGGTCAGCGGCGCGCCGGGGATCGGAAAGTCCGCGCTCGTGGCAACGTTCGCCGCTGATGTCGACGGCTCGTGCGTGCTGAGCCGCTGCACGCCGCCGCCGGCACCACCGCTGCGTGCACTCAGCGAAGCGGCGCTGGGTGCCATGACTGGCGGGGCCGCGCACACGGAGATCAACGAGGGGATCTTCGGCGCCGGGCTGCGGACGCTGCTGGGCGCCGGCGATGCCGCCGACAGCCAGCACAACCCGCTGGTGGTCGGCGAGGCGCTGCTGCGCCTCCTGTCCTCCTGCCCCGACACTCCGGTGCTCTGGATCGTGGAGGACCTCCACTGGGCGGACGCCGAGATGATCGAGGTCCTCGACTACGTCTCCGACCACCTGAACCAGCACCCGGTGCTGCTGCTGGCCACCACACGTGACGTCGCGGCGGCTGACGGCACGCGGGTCGTGGGCCGCTGGGCCGGCCACCCGGACGTCGGCCTCATCGAGCTCGGCCGCCTGTCCGACGCCGACGCGGCGCTCCTCGTCGATGACGCGCTGGGCGGCGCCGCGCCGGCCTCGTTCGTCGAGCACGCCCTGCGGATCGGTGAGGGCACCCCGCTGCTCCTCCAGGAGTACACGCGCGAATCGGTGGTCAGCAAGGCCCTCCACCTACAGGATGCCGCGTGGCGCTTCGACGAGGGCCGGGCGCCGTCGATCCCGCGGACGTACCGAGACGCCGTCGAGCGCCGTGTGCGCTCCCTGCCACCCCTCCCTCGGCGCAACGTGCAGCTCGCAGCCTTGGTCGGTCGCGAGATCGACGCGGTGCTGCTGCAGCGCATGGGACTGGACCGCGACGAGGCCGCAGCGGTGGCTGACGACGCCGTCCGGGCGCAGCTCGCCATCGTGGACTGGAGCGACGACGGCCGCGTTCGGTTCCGTCACGCGCTCACCCGGGATGCCGTCGCCGCCAGCATGGCCCCGTCGGTGAGGAAGGACGCCGCCACCAACGCGCTCTCCGCGTTGACCGAGCAGGAGCTGGGTGACAACGAGCTCGAGGTCGCCGCGGTCCTCGCCGAGGCGGCGGGCGAGACGTCCCGAGCCCGGAAGCTCCTCGTCGAGTCCGCGCGGCGCGCCGTGCGCGTCGGGGCGACCGCCACAGCGCTCGCGCGGCTGGACCTCGCCGACGCGCTGCCCATGGAGGTCGAGGGCGGACTGGCCGCCCGCGAGCTCCGTCTGGAGGCGCTCGCGCTGGCCGGTCGGGCCCCGGAGGCGCTGGAGCTCGCCCCTCAGCTACTCGCCGACATGCGTCAAGCTGACGATCAGGCGGGCATCTATCGCGTGGTGGTTGCCCGCGCCCGCGCCGCTGGCTCGCTGGGGAGGTGGGAGGACGCAGCTGACCACCTCGACGACGTCATCCCCGACGGCGAGGTCGGCGGGGCGCCGGTCGACGTCCTGTCGTTCCGGGCCATCGCCGCGATCGAGCTCGGTGACGTGGCCGGTGCCGAGGCGTTGGCGCAGCGTGCCCTCGAGGCCGGCGCCGACGCCGGGGTCAGCCGGTGCGAGGCGCTGGAGGTCCTCGGTCGCGTCGCCCGTGAGACCAGCTATGAGGTGGCGGGCGTCCACTTCGCCGCCGCCGCGAAGGCCGCCGAGGACGCGGGGCTGCTGCTGTGGCAGGCCCGGGCGCTGATCGAGGTGGGCCTCGGCGAGGCCACCCTGCGGGGAGGGATGTCGGGCTTCACGGCGGCCTACGACCGGGCGGTGCAGTGTGGTGCGCTGGGGGTCAGCGCCATGGCTGCCTACAACCTGGCCAACATCAACGGCTTCGGCTTCCGGACCGGTGAGGCGGCGATGTGGGCCGAGCGGCTGATCAGCACCGCCAGCACCACGGGCGCGGCCAAGCTCGAGGCGATGGGGTGGGCGATGCTCGGTCGGGCACACGCGCTGGACGGTCAGCGGGCGAAGGCCCGGCTGGCTGGTGACCGTGCCCGGATGGCGGCCTCGGACGACTGCGAGGTCGACGGGTTGGCTGCCGGTCTGTGCGAGGGGTTGTCCGACCTCGGGGTCGGGGACGTGGAGTCGTCGGTCCCGCTGTTCGCCAGGTCGGTCGAGCGCCTGCTCGAGATGCCGGTGCCGACCGCGACCGCCCCGTGGTGCATCGCGCCGGTGGTGCTGGCGGTCCACGACCACCCCCTGACGGCGGCTGCTCGGGAGCAGCTGGTCACCCCGGCCTTCCTCGGTGTGCCGGTGATGCAGTTCGCCCGCTTCCTGGTCGATGAGGTGATCGCCGGGCGGGCCGGCGACAGGGTTGCACTCGACTCCGCGCGGGCGGGCTTCGATGACCTGCGGGAACGACACCCCGCGCTGGCCGACAGGCTGTCGATCTTCCTCGCCCACCTCCGTGCCCTCGTCGCCATCGCGGCGCTGGAGGACGGGTGGGGGACGCCGCTGGAGGACCTGCAGCGCGCCGAGCAGGTGCTGGACGAGGGCGGGTTTTCCAAGCTCGCTCGCTGGGCCGCGGGAGTGGCGCGCGACGCCGGTGCGCCACAGCGACGGCGCGGGAAGGGCAAGGCCGATGTCCCCGAGGTGTTGCAGCCGTTCGGGGTGACCGCACGCGAGTTCGACGTGCTGTGCCTGCTCGGCGATCGCCTGACGAACCGCGAGATCGCCGAGCAGCTGGTGGTCTCCCCGTCGACGGTGAAGTCCCATGTCGAACGGCTGCTGCACAAGACCGGCCGGCGCAACCGGGTGGAGCTGGCCGAGCTGGCCGAACTGGTCCGCTGAGGACCGGGGCGATCCGGTAGGGTCCGATCGCATGTGGGGACTCGTTGCAGCAGAACGTCGTCGGACCGCGGACTTCCTGGAGACACTTCAGCCCGAGCACTGGCAGGCGCGGAGCCTGTGCGAGCTCTGGACCGTCCGCGAGGCCATGGGACACATCAACTTCATCTGGAACACCACCGATGAAGAGCTGATGGAACGGGTCGGGCGGCACGGAGGGGACGTCCCGGCGGCGTCGGCCGAGCTCGGCAAGGAGCTCGGCCGCAAGGCGCCGGAGGAGCTGATCGCAGGGCTGCGCGACAACGCTGAACTGCAGAAGCTGCCGCCCGGGGCCCGCCCGATCGACGCGCTGGCCGACGTCGTGCTGCACCCCCACGACGTCGCGTTCCCGCTGGGGCTCGAGCACCCGGCGAACGCCGACGCCACGAGGCTCGTCCTCGACGAGGTCGTCGGCGAGAACCGCGACCACTACAACCCGGCGGGCGGCATCGACGGACTGCGCTTCGAGGCGACCGACCTGCGCTGGTCCCACGGGGAGGGTGACCTTGTCCGGGGAAAGGCGATCGACCTGGCCTCGGCCCTTCACGGTCGCCGCGCTCCGGTCGAGGCCCTGATCGGTCCAGGCGTGGAGACGTTCCGCCAGCGGTTCGGCAACGCCTGACCACTCGGCAACGCCGGACCACTGGGCGGGGCCCGGTGGACGGCCGGGCGGTCGCGGTCAGCTGGTGCCGAAGCGCTGGGCGACTGCGAGCCCGAGGATCGTCGCTGGATCGCCGTCGGGCTCGAGGGGCAGGATCGGGCGCCCCAGCAGCCACCCCTGCCCCAGCGCACAGCCGAGGCGCTCGAGGTTGCGGAGGTGCACGTCGGTCTCCACGCCTTCGGCGATGATGACCGGGCCGCGTGCACGGAGGAAGGGCATGAGATCCTCCAGCAGGGCCCCTTCCGATCCGAGTTCGGCCGTGAACGACTTGTCGATCTTGATGTAGGCCAGCGGCAGCCGCGACAGGTAGCCGACCGAGGCGTACCCGCTGCCGAAGTCGTCCAGCGCCAGGGCCACGCCCTCGCCGGCCAGGGTGAGGAACGCATCCAGCGCAGCCCCCGAGCGCGGGAGGAACACCTGCTCGGTGACCTCCAGGACGACCGCGTCCAGCGGCAGCCCCGACCGGTGGATCGTCGCAAGGGTTGCCTGGACGAACGACGGCTGCTCGGCCTCCACCGGTGAGACGTTGACGTGCACGCGGAGGTCGGGATGCTGCCGGCGGAGCGCCACGCCGGCTTCGCACGACAGCTGCAGCATCCGCTGGCCGAGCGCGCCGATCCAGCCGCTGGCCTCGGCAAGGCCGATGTAGCGATCCGGCTCGACTGCGGTGCCGTCGGGACGGACCCACCGCGCGAGGGCCTCCACCGCCACGATCCGACCGGTGCGCAGGTCGACGATCGGCTGGAAGGCCGGCCGGATCTGTCCCGAACCAGTCTGGAGGGCCTGCTGGAGGTCGCGGAGCAGCGCCAGGTCCGTGGACGCCTCCGTGGTCATCGCCGGGTCGAACTCCAGGACCTGCTTGCCGGTCTGCTGGGCATGCCCGACAGCGGTGAGTGCCCGGTGGGTCAACCGATCGATGGTGCCAGCGCCTCCATCGTTCTCGACCGCGATGCCGGCGGAGGCGCGGAGGGACAGGCGTCCGAGCGTCGGGCCGGTGTTCAGCAACTCCCTGATCGCTGCCACTGCTGTCAGGGCCACGCGGCGGGCACGGACGAGGTCCTCGCCCGGCAGGACGATCGCGAACTCGTCTGCGTCCAGGCGGGCGAGGCCTGCATCCGGTGGGGTGATCGCCCGCAGGGTCGTGGCCACGGCCTGCAGTGTGGCGTCGCCACCCTCGAGTCCGAAGGCGTCATTGATACGACGGAATCCGTCGAGGTCGACGACCACCATCGACCAGCCGGGGACCGGGCCCGCGACCTCTGCGTCCACGAGGAAGCTGTGCAGCCCGGTGGGCGACCGGAGCCCGGTCAGCGGGTCGGTTCGGAGGCGCGTCCGTTGGCTGCGGGCCTCGCCGTCCAGCAGCGTGATCCACCCGGCCATCCGGAAGGTGATCAGGCCCGCAAGCAGCATCGGGGTGGCCACGGCCAGCACACCGCGGTCGGTGAGCAGCCGTTCGTCGCTGAGTGCCAGCAAGAGGGTGATGGCCATCGATCCGGACAGCAGCACGACCCGAACGACCCGATGCCGCTGATCCGGTAGCCGCACCGGCGTGGTGACCCTCGTGAACGTCGGGTGCATCACGGTGACGGCCAGCAGCAGCAGCGGGAACGCTGCCATGAAGTTCGTCCCTGCGGCGGTGAACGGGTGATGCAGCAGGGTGGCGATGTCGGCGAACGTCGACATGCAGATCGCGGCCAGCCCGATCACGAGTGATCGGGAGACCTCGTAGGGCAGGCAGATGGTGAAGACCACCAGCAGCAGCACGACGAAGTTGGCAACCAGCAAGGTCGGGGCGTCCGGCGGCAACGGCTGGGTGGTTGCGGTGAGCGCGACGATCGTGAACGGGGCTCCCGTGACAGCCAGCGCGTCAACGGCAGTGACCAGCCGGAACCGAGGTCGGCGCGCCCTCAGGATCAGTCCGATGGCGCCGAGACCGGAGGCGAACCCGACCAGGACGAGCACGATGGAGTCGAGCTCGAGTGCGAGGTTGATGGCGTTGGCCACCACGACGCCCGCGATGAACGCCCCCACGGCGGGCACGGTCGGACGATGGCGGACCGCTCCCCAGGCCGTGCCGGCGGTGATGGCCAGCAGGGCTCCGACCTGCACCGCTCGATGGGCGCTTCCGAGCAGCACCGGGTCCGCCGTGCTCAGCAGGACCGGTACTCCCAGCACCATCATCATCAGCCAGCGGCGTTGCTGCTCCACCGTGCGAGGATAGGGGAACCTCGTGCAGGATGACGAACGTTCAGTGAGGTTGTCGTCACTGGAACGCGCGGTTCGGGACCGCCGGCCTTCACATCCAGCCGTCGCTCACGGAGCAGGGTTGGGTGAGGGCGTCGGCGATGTCGTGGCTGATGACGGTGGTGGGGCCGAGGATGGTGATGGGTGTGCGGTCTGCGGTGCGGCAGGTGGCGTCGTTGATGGGTGGGGCGACGGCCGTGTTCGGCGTGAGCACCGCCCGTGTGACTGCAACTGCGTTCGTGCCGGTCCGCCTCACAGCAGCCCGTGCACACCCACCGTTGCAGCCGACCGTTTCTCAACCGCTTCTTCGACCGTCCTGCCACCCCAGTTCTGGCGCCCGCCGGTGCCGCCTACACCTATATGCTTGTTCATATGGGGAAACGTCGTATCTCAGCCACCATCGACCCGGACACCCTGGATCGTGCGGTGGCGCTGACCGGGGAGACCAACGTGTCGTCGCTGTTGGAGGAGGCCCTGCGGGAGCTGATCGACCACCGGTTGGAGCAACGATGGCTGGCTGGTCACGACGACAGCGCCGACCGGCCGACCCCCACCTATGACCTTGCCCACATCCCATGGGAGGACGCTGATGCACAGGGGTGAGGTGTGGTGGGCCGACGTGCCAGGCGACAAGCGACGGCCCGTGCTGATCCTCACCCGCGAGCGGTTCATCCCCCGGCTGCGCAGCCTCTTGGTCGCCCCCGTGACCACCACGGTGCGCGACATCCCCACCGAGGTCGTTCTCGACCAGGGTGTCGGCATGCCGCAGCGGTGCGCCGCCAACTTCGACAACACGCTCACGATCCCGGCTGATGCGATGGTGGACCGGATCACGGCGCTCCCGGAGGACGTGATGGCCGAGGTGTGCGCCGCGTACCGGTTCGCCGCTGGCTGCTAGCGGATTCCGCACTCCAAGTCCGTTCGACCCCGGCTGGCATGTTCAGCACTGCCGGTCTCACGTCCTCCGCCATGGTGGGGAGGACGGGGTACCCTCCGCACGCATTGGGTCGGATGGGGCGCAGCCCGCAACCAGGCCACGCTCGGGATGGCGCTGCGGGGCGCCGGCGAGCACGACGAGGCCGAGCGCGTGTTCGCCGACGCCGTCGAGACCGCAAGGACGCGCCGGCAGGTGGAGTGGCTGCGGTACGCCTTGTTCCCCTGGATCAGGATCCTGCTCGAGGAGGGTCGGCTGGTCCAGGCCGAGCTGTGCGCCCGCGAGCTCGTCGAGAGTGTCGAGCAGGCCACCGCCCCAACGACGCTGCTCGCGGCCCGCGCGCTGCTCGCACGGGTCCTGCTGGCGGCCGGCAACCTCGACGAGGCTGTCGGCCACGCGGAGCTGGCGTTTCGCGCAATCGAGACCCGCTCCGACGGGCGTCTCGCCCTCGTGGCTGCCCTCGACACCGCTGTTGAGTGCGCCACCGTCCTGCGTGCCGGCGGCCGGGAGGAGGATGCGGAGACGGTGTGGGTGATGGGTGCCACCACCCTGAATCAGCTCGCGACGTCCATCCCGGATCCGACGATCAGAGCTGGCCTGCTGGCGCTTCCCGCCAGCCGTGTGCTCACCGGCGCGGGGTGACCTGATCGGTTTCGGCTGTAGCGGGTGGCCCTCCGAATCCTCTGGCCCTCGCGCTCGCCGTGGCGCTAGAGTGCGCCAGTCGATCCGACCCGGGAGGAGGGGTGGGCGAGACAGCACCGCTGGAGCTGCACGTGCTGGGCGCGGTCACCGCGACCCGGGACGGTGTCGTGTTGCCGTTGGGCGGCAAGCGACAGCGAGCGGTCCTGGCGGCGCTGGTCGTGGCCCGGGGGCAGGCCGTCCACCTGGACCGCCTCGCCGACTGGGTGTGGGCCGAGGCACCGCCGGCCAACGTTGTCGCAGCGGTGCAGTCCTCGATCAGCCTGCTCCGTCGACACCTCGAACCGGCTGCTGCGGCACGACGTCGAGGGACCGTCATCGCGAGCGCCGGTGGTGGCTACGCCCTGCGGGTCGCCGACGACGCGGTCGACGCCTGGCGCTTCGAACGGGCGGTGTCCCGGGCGGCGGGGCTCCGGCCGGTCGCTGCCGCCGAGGAGCTCCGCGCGGCGCTGGACCTGTGGACCGGACCGGCGTTCGCGGAGTACGACGACCAGCCCTGGGCAGCACCCGAGATCGTTCGCCTCCACGAGCTGCGCGACCTGGCCCGTGAACGGTTGCTCGCCGCCCGGCTGGAGCTGGACGACCCCGCGCTCCTGATCGGCGACCTCGAAGCCCTCGTCGCGGAGTCGCCGCTGCGCGAGGAGCGATGGCGACTGCTGGCCCTCGGCCTGTACCGCGCCCAACGACAGGCCGACGCCCTCGCCGCCCTGCGTCGGGCACGCGAGACCCTCGCCGACACCCTCGGAGTCGACCCCGGACCCGGTCTGCGGGCCATCGAGCAGCAGGTCCTGCTGCAGGCGACCACCCTCGACGCCACGGGCTCCCCTCCCGAGCCGCCAGCACCCCCTGGCGAACGGACGCCGCCGCGGGCCACCACGATGCCCCCGTCACAGCATCCGCCACGGCCTGCGGCCGCCGGGGCCGACGTGCGCCTTCTCGTCGAGCGCGACGAGGAGGTCGACACCATCAACGGCCTGCTCGATGGTCTCGACCACGGCAGCGGCGGCCTCGTCGTGCTGGAGGGCCTTATGGGACGGGGCAAGACCCGGCTCCTGGCCCACGCCAGCGGGGAGGCCCGCAGCCGCGGCCTGGCGGTGGCCACGGCACGCAGCAGCGCCGTGGAGCAACCGTTCGGGTTCGGGGTCGTGCGACAGCTGTTCCAGCCCCTCGTGGAGGACCCCAGCCAGCCCGAGACCGTGCAGGTCGACGGCACGGAGCTGGCCCGCGACGTCCTGCAGCACGTCTGTGACGACTCCGACGTCGACGGCTTCGCGGTCCTGCACAGCCTGTTCCGCCTGACCGTGGCCGTGGCGGCCGACCGCCCGTTGCTGATCCTCGTCGACGACCTCCACTGGACCGACGTCGCCTCGATGCGCTTCCTCGCCTACCTGGCCAAACGCATCGCCGACCACCCCGTGGCGATCCTCGTCGCGCTCCGCCCGGGCGAGGCCGATGTCGGCGACGGCCTCGTCGATGCGCTGGTCGTCGACTGTCGGCACCACCTTCGCCTGGCCCCGCTGTCCCACGACGCCACCCGCACCCTGGTGGAGGATCGGCTGGGCCCTGCCGCCGGGGCGTTCGTGGACGTCTGCCACCGCACGACCGACGGCAACCCGCTCCTGCTCGAGCAGGTCCTCGGTGCGCTGGCCTGTGAGTCGATTCCCCCCGACGTGTCCCACTGCGACACCGTCCGCGCTCTCGGGTCCCGGGCGATCAGCGACGTGGTGTCGCTGCGGCTGCGCCGCATGCCCGCGGACGCCGTGGCGGTCGCACGGTCGGTGGCGGTCCTCGGGACGGACGCCGACATCGGCACCCTCGTGCGCATCGCCGACCTGTCGGACGCGCGGATGCTCGACGCCCTGGACCTGCTGGTGCGCAGCGACCTGCTGCGCGACGACCCGCCGCGGTTCGTCCACCCGGTCGTCGGCGACGCCGTCTACGCGATGATGTCGGCGGCGGAACGCTCGATCCACCACGAACGGGCGATCGCGGTCCTGCGGCCCCTCGGAGTCCCGCCGGACCGGCTCGGCGCACACGCCCTGGAGGCACCCCGCCGGGGCGACGGGGCCACGGTGGCCCTGCTGCGAGCCGCGGCAAGGGACGCCCTCGGCCGCGGCGCCGGTGACCTCGGGCGGCGGCTGCTGCAACGCGCCCTGGAGGAGCCGGCGCTGGGTCTGGAGCGCGAGGACGTCCTTGCCGAGCTCGCCGGAGCCGAATCCCACGAGTTGACCACGAGACCGTCACGAGCGCTCGTCGACATCCTCGACGAACCGGACCATGGAGCCCCGAGTGCAGATCCCATCCCCAGCGCGTGACCAGCGCCACGACGAGCTGCGAGGGCTGTGCGGCGGCGCCGTGTTCCTGCCGGGGGATCCGGGCTACGACGATGCGCGGATCCCGTGGAACCTGCTGGTGGACGCCCACCCCGCGGCCGTGGTCTACCCGGCGTTCGCGGAGGAGGTCAGCGAGGTCCTCCGTGCTGCCGCGCGGCTGGGTCTGCGCGTCGCCCCGCAGGGCACCGGACACGGAGCGCTGAGCCTGGACAGCGATCTGCGGGACGCCGTCCTGCTGCGAACCTCGGCCATGACGGAGCTGACCATCGACCGCGAACGGCGATCGGCCTGGGTGGGGGCGGGTGTCCGCTGGGGGGACGTCATCCGGCGGGCAGGCGCGGTCGGCCTGGCGGGCCTCCACATGTCCAGCCGCGACGTCGGCGTCGTCGGGTCCTCCCTTGGGGGCGGGATCAGCTGGTACTCCCGCCGCCTGGGCCTGCAGTCGGGAACCGTGACCGAGGTCGAGGTCGTCCTGGCCGACGGCACCGTCGTCCGTGCCACCGACGACGAGCACGCCGACCTCCTGTGGGCCGCACGGGGTGGCGGCGGCGGCTTCGGTGTCGTCACCGGCATGGCGTTCGACCTGTTCGAGGTGGAGACCGTCTACGCCGGCATGCTCGTCTGGGACATCGACCACGCCGAGGTGGCCCTCCGCACCTGGGCGCGATGGGCCACCGATGCCCCGGAGGAGGTCACCAGCATCGCGCGCCTGTTCAACGTGCCGGACGTGCCGGAGGTGCCCGAGGTGCTGCGTGGACGGCAGGTCGTCGTCATCGGCATCGTCGTCATGTCCGACGGGGCCCGGGGAGCGACGCTCATCGAGCCGCTGCGCGCTATCGACCCCCAGATGGACACCATGGACGTGGTGCCGGCGGCGTCCGTCGCCACGCTGCACCTCGAACCCGACGACCCCTCGCCGGCGTACGCCAACAGCGTCCTGCTCGACGAGCTCTCCGACGAGGCGATCGACGTCATCCTGCGCACTGCCGGGCCTGCCTCCGGGTCGCGCCTGACCACCACCGAGATCCGCCAGCTCGGTGGGGCGATCGGGCGACCCTCGTCGCGTCCCGGCGCCCTCGACCGGGTGGGCGGGCGGTTCCTGCTGCTCGGGCTCGGGCTCGACCCGGACCCCTCCCTGTGGCCGGCCCAGCGGGCGGACTCGCTGAAGCTCCTCGCGGCCCTGCGGCCCTGGGCCCACCGCTCGGTGTACCTGCCGATGGCCGAGGACGAGGTCGACGTGGAACGTGGATGGGCGCCGTCGTCGTGGGAGCGGCTGCGCGCCATCCGGGCTGCCGCCGACCCGAACGGCTTGTTCGTCCTGCCCCACGAGCCCGCCCGGACGAGCGCATCCCGGGCATCGGGGGCTCGCGAGTAGGTCACGAGCGAGACACGAGCGAACCGCCCAGCGAGTGACAGGGCGGCCACGAGTGGGGGCCCGACGGTGTGGACATCGAATCCGCACCGACCTCCGGAGAATCCCCGTGACCACGCTCCTGCCCCCCACGCCCGCTCCCACACCCGCCGTTCCCCACGAGCTGCTCGCGGCGCGTACGACCGGCCCCGTCGTCGTTCGTGGCGACGCCGCCTACGACGCCCTGGTCCAGCCGTGGAACCTCGCGATCCCCGTCCTGCCCGACGCGGTGCTGGCCGCCCGTACCGACGACGACGTCGTCGAAGCCGTCCGGTTCGCCCGTGCCCACGGCCTGCAGGTCACGCCGCAGGCCACCGGCCATGGCCCGATGGCGTCGCTGGTCGGCCAGATCCTGGTCGACACCAAGGGCCTCGACGAGTGTGTCGTGCATCCCGAGGGCTGGGCCCGAGTGGGTGCCGGCGTCAAGTGGCTGCGCGTCGTCGAGGCGGCGGCGCCGCTTGGCCTCGCGCCGCTGTCGGGATCCATCACGGATGTCGGCGTCGTCGGCTACACCACCGGCGGTGGACTCGGTCCGATGGCGCGAACCCACGGGTTGGCCAGCGACCGCGTCCGCGCCTTCGAGGTCGTGACCGGTGACGGCTTGCTGCGCCGTGTCACGCCGACCGAGCACCCCGAGCTGTTCTTCGGGCTGCGCGGCGGCAAGGGCATGCTCGGCATCGTCACCGCCGTCGAGTTCGACCTGGTGCGGCAGCCCACGTTCTACGGCGGCTCGCTGTGGTTCGACGCGGCTGACGCCCCCTCCGTGCTCCACCGCTGGAAGTCGTGGTCCGATCAGCTGCCCACCGTCGCGACGACCTCGTTCGCGGTGTTCCAGCTGCCGGCCGATGACCCCATGGTCCCGCCGCCGCTGGCTGGACGCACGACGGTCTCGATCCGCTACGTGTGGACGGGCGACGACGACGAAGGTGCCCGTTGGTTCGAGGCGATGCGCAACGCCGGCCCGGTGATCCTCGACGACGTCGCGACCAAGCCCTACACCGCCATCGACTCGGTCCACACCGATCCGCTCGACCCGATCCCGACCCACGAGGCCGGCACGGTCCTGCGCGACCTGCCGCTGGATGCGGTGGACGCGCTGATCGCGCTCACCGGCGCCGGGGCCCAGTCCCCGCAGATCCTCGTCGAGGTCCGCCAGCTGGGCGGTGCCGTCCGCGACGAACGCCGTGGAGCCTCGGCCTTCTGCTCGCGAGGGGAGGGGTACTCCCTCCTGCTGGTCGGCATCGCCGGGACGCCCGGCCTGCAGGACCACGGGCATGCGGTCCTGGACGCCATGACCCCGTGGACCGGCACCTACCGGCTGCCCAACTTCTCCTTCTCCCCGGAGGACCTGGTCGTGGCCTACGACCAGCCGACGATCGCCCGGCTGCGGGCAGCCACGCGCACCTACGACCCGGACCGCGTCATGGCGCTCGGCCGGGTCCTGGACCTCGACTGAGGTCACCCCACCACTCGTCCCAAGGAGGACCCATGCACACTGTCGTTCCCCCGCCCCCGGATCCCTCGCCCACAACCCCCTCGCCGACCGTTCCGTTCCCCCCGCCACGGCCCGCCGACGTCCCCGTCCGGCCCGGTCTCGTGTGGTGGACCGCATCCCGACCCCGTCGTCGCCACGCCGTCGTCCTGGCCATGCTGCTGCTGGCCGGCTGTGCGACCGCGGACGCCAACCCCGACGCCACCCCGCTCGGCCATCTCGGGAGCAGCGAACAACCGATCGAGGCAGCGGTCACGAGCGTGGAGTAGCCACGGCCCGGCGGTCCAGCCGTCGGGCAAGGTAGGGGGCGGTCGCGCTGCCCGTCGCCCGGGACACCTCCCTCGGGGTGCCCGTGGCGACCACGCGACCGCCCTCGTCCCCGCCGCCGGGTCCCAGGTCGATGACGTGGTCGACGCTGGCGATGGTGTCCAGGTCGTGCTCGACCAGGACCACAGTGTTGCCGGCGTCGACCAGCCGGTGCAGCTGCCGCAGCAGCAGGGCGACGTCGGCGGGATGCAACCCCGACGTCGGCTCGTCCAGCAGGTACAGCGCGTGCCCCCGGCGGGCGCGCTGCAGCTCGGTGGCCAGCTTGATCCGCTGGGCCTCGCCGCCGCTCAGCTCCGTCGCCGGCTGCCCCAGCCGCAGGTAGCCCAGCCCCACGTCCTGGAGGGTCCCCAGGCTGCGTGCCGCGGAGGGCACGTCGGCGAGGAACGTCGCTGCTTCGTCGACCGACATCGCCAGCACGTCGGCGACGCTTCGATCGCGGTAGGTGATCTCCAGCGTCGCGGCGTCGTAGCGGGCTCCATGACACGTCGGGCAGGGCGCGTAGGTGCCGGGCAGGAACAGCAGCTCGACCTCGACGAACCCCTCGCCCTGACAGGTTTCGCATCGCCCCTCGGCCACGTTGAAGGAGAACCGTCCCGGGGAGTAGCCCCGCGCCCGGGCCTCCGCCGTCTCCGCGTACAGCTTGCGGACGGCGTCGAACAGCCCGGTGTAGGTGGCCAGGTTGGATCGTGGGGTTCGGCCGATCGGTCGCTGGTCGACACGCACCAAGCGGTTGAAGGACTCCAGGCCCTCTGCATCATCGACGTCGAGGTGGACCTCGGTGTCCTCGGCGTCGTCGGGGGCCTGCCCCAGATGACGGCGGACCAGCTCGGCCAGGACCTGGCTGACCAGGGTGGACTTGCCCGACCCGGACACCCCGGTCACCGCGGTCATGACGCACAGGGGCACGTCCACGTCGAGGTCGACCAGGTTGTGCCGGCTGACCCCTCGCAGGTGCAGCCAGCCCTGCGGGTCACGGTCGTGTCCCTCGATCGAGGCGGCCCGCCCGAACAGGTACGCGGCGGTGGCGGACTCCTCCACCGCCTCCAGCCCGTCGACCGGGCCGGAGTACAGCACCTGCCCGCCGGCCTCGCCGGCCAGCGGACCGAGGTCGACGACCCAGTCGGCCCGACGCACCACGTCCATGTCGTGCTCGACGACGAACAACGAGTTGCCCGAGGCCTTCAGCTGCTCCAGCACCTCCAGCAACGGTTCGGCGTCGGCCGGATGCAGCCCGGCCGAG
The DNA here is from genome assembly GCF_003344865.1 of Euzebya pacifica. Taxonomy (GTDB): domain Bacteria; phylum Actinomycetota; class Nitriliruptoria; order Euzebyales; family Euzebyaceae; genus Euzebya; species Euzebya pacifica. The sequence goes on along the minus strand of NZ_CP031165.1, from coordinate 4,902,653 downwards.
GGTTCGTCCAGCACGTAGACGACGCCGAACAGGCCCGAGCGCAGCTGGGTGGCGATCCGCAGCCGCTGCGTCTCACCGGGCGACAGCGTCGTGGAGACCCGTCCCATCGACAGGTAGCCGAGGCCGAGGTCCAGCAGGACCTGCACCCGGGCCAGCAGGTCGGTGCACAGCCGCACGGCGACCTCGGTGCGCTCACCGGAGTCCGCTGTCGAGGTGGCGACGTCGACCTCGACGAGCTCGGCGACCGGCCGCAGTACCTTCACCAGCTCGGTGAACGACAGGGCGTTCATCTCCGCGATCGTCAGGCCGCCGAAGGTGACCCGCAGCGATTCGGTCTGCAGTCCGGTGCCGTGGCAGGCCGCGCAGGTGGTGCTGCGCACGAAGGCCAGGACCTTGTCGCGCATCATCTGGCTCTTGGTGTTGGCCAGGGTGTGCCGGACGTGCCGGCGGGCGCTGGAGAACGTGCCGTGGTAGTCGCGGCCGGTCGAGTCGTCGGGCTCTCCACGCCTGCGGATCAGGACCTTCGGCTGCTCGTCGGTGTACAGCAGCCAGTCGCGGTCATCCTTCGCGAGGTCCCGCCACGGGGTGTCGACGTCGATGCCCACCGCCTTGGTGATGCGCAGCAGGTTCTTGCCCTGCCAGGCGCCCGGCCAGGCGGCGATCGCCCCCTCGCGGATCGTGAGGGTGGTGTCGGGGACCATCAGGTCCTCGGCGACGTCGTGGTCCACACCGAGCCCGCCACAACGCGGGCAGGCGCCGGCGGTGGTGTTGGGCGAGAACGACTCGGCCTCCAGCCGCTCGGCCCCCTCGGGGTAGGTGCCGGCCCGCGAGTACAGCATCCGGACGAGGTTCGACAGCGTCGTCAGGGTCCCGACCGTGGACCGCGAGCTCGGGGCGCCGCGGCGTTGCTGCAGCGCCACGGCCGGGGGCAGGCCGGTGATCTCCTCCACGTGCGGCGCACCGGTCTGCTGCAGCAGCCGCCGGGCGTAGGGCGCGACGGACTCGAAGTAGCGGCGCTGCGCCTCGGCGTAGAGGGTGCCGAAGGCCAGCGAGGACTTGCCGGACCCCGACACGCCGGTGAAGGCGACCATCGCGTCGCGAGGCACGTCGATGTCGACGTGCTTGAGGTTGTGCTCGCGCGCGCCGCGGACGTGGACGTACGGATCGGTCGGGTCGAAGGTCATGGCCCGCAGGCGTACCCGTCGACCCGGCCGTCAACCGCCCACGGGGGTCCGTGCGACGGCTGGTGCCGCCTCAGGCGGGGCTGGCTCAGGCGGGGCTGGCTCAGGCCGACGGGCTCTTGCCGGCCGAGCCGAGGTCGGCGCAGGCCTGGGCAACCCGGGCAGCCATGCTCGTCTCCGCGGCGCGGCCCCACACGCGGGGGTCGTAGACCTTCTTGTTCCCGACCTCGCCGTCGACCTTGAGGACGCCGTCGTAGTTGCGGAACATGTGGTCGGCCACCGGCCGGGCGAACGCGTACTGGGTGTCGGTGTCGATGTTCATCTTCACCACACCGTGGCCGATCGCGGCGGCGATGTCGGCCGGGTCGGATCCCGACCCGCCGTGGAAGACCAGGTCGAACGGCTTGGACCCCTCCGGCTGGTCGAGATGCTCGGCCGCGACGCGCTGGCCCTCGGCAAGGATCTCGGGGCGCAGGGTGACGTTGCCGGGCTTGTAGACGCCGTGGACGTTGCCGAACGTGGCGGCAAGCAGGTAGCGCCCCTTCTCGCCGACACCGAGGGCGGCCACGGTGTCGAGGTAGTCCTGGGGAGAGGTGTACAGCTGCTCGTTGATCTCCGCGACCACGCCGTCCTCCTCACCGCCGACGACGCCGACCTCGACCTCGAGGATGATGTTGGCGGCCGCGCAGGCCTCCAGCAGCTCCGCACCGATGCGCAGGTTCTCCGCCAGCGGGACGGCCGAGCCGTCCCACATGTGGCTCTGGAACAGCGGCAGACCGCCGGCCTCGACACGCTCGCGGCTGATCGCCAGCAGGGGCTTGACGAACCCGTCGAGCTTGTCCGGCGGGCAGTGGTCGGTGTGCAGCGCGACCTCGATCGGGTACTGGGCCGCGAGCTCCTTGGCGCAGGCCGCGAAGGCCAGGCCGCCGACGACCATGTCGTTGCGGCTGCCGCCGGACCAGTAGCCGGCTCCGCCGGTGGACACCTGCAGAATGCCGTCGCTGCCGGCTTCGGCCAGCCCGGCGAGCGCCGCGCTGAGCGTCTGCGACGACGTCACGTTGATGGCGGGATACGCGAAGCCTCCCGACTTGGCGCGGTCGAGCATGGCGGCGTAGGACTCAGGCGTGGCGATGGGCATGGAACGCAGCATGCCGAATGCACAGGAGGGCAGCAAACCCTTTTTGTTGGTGGGGGCAACATTTCTCCGGTGGGTCGGCGGGGAGGAGGTGCTCGGTCCGGCGGCGAACCAAGTGGGGAAGAGCCGAACCCCACCGAGGACCCCGCCATGGCCGTGTTGCCGACCCTCCGCCTGCGCCGACTGCTGTCGACCGTTGCGATCACCGCTGTCGTGGCGACCCCCGCGACGGCCCTCGTGTCGCCGTCGCTCGACCTCGACCGGGTCGTGCGGCCGCCGGTCCTCACCGACCCGGGGTCGGGATCGACGTTGGACAACGACCCAGTCGAGGGGCCGGCCGCCCCGCTCGTGGCCGGCGCGGCAGAGGGGCTGCTGCGTGTCCCCGTCGGGACCCCGCTCGGGGGGTACCTGCGCCCGCCCGTCGGTGGCGAGCTGTTCGGCGCGCAGACGCCCGCCCACTACACCGACCTCTCGGCCGGCGTCTCCGAGGACGGCACCCCGATCGTGCACGTCCCCGACGAGGCGCGTGCCGGCCACTCGCCGTTCGCGACGATCTCCCCACCCAGCCGCGGCTACCACGACGCGCTGACCGCCAAGGCCATCGCGTTGTTCGACGGCACCGACTGGAGTGTCCTGGTCAAGACCGACACCATCGGCAGCCTCGACGAGCTGACCCTGGCCGTCGCCCAGCGGGTGCTGGACCGCACCGGCATCGACGTCGCCGACGGGCTGGTCCCGACCGCCACCCATTCCCACCACGGCCCCGGGGCGGTCGCCGGCGACAGCGTCCGGTACTTCTGGGCGGCAATGGACGTCTTCCAGCCGGAGGTCCTGGACCGGCTGGTCAACGACGTGGCCGACGTCGTCGTCGACGCCGTTGGCAACGTGGGTCCGGCCCGGATCGGCCACACGATGGGCGCCGACACCCACCCCGACTCGCTGAACTCCTTCCGGCGTCCCCGTGACCCGTGGGACGCCGCCCGCGTCGCCGAGCAGGATGCGTTCCGCCGCCGGCTCGGCGTGATCACCGTCGACCGGATCGACCCGTCGACCGGCACCGTCGTGGCTCCGCTCGCGGTCGTCATGAACTTCGCCGCACACGGGATCATGTTCGACGTCGAGAACCACTTCTTCTCCGGCGGTGGACCGGCCGGTGCCGAGCGCTGGGTGGAGTCGAGCTACGACACCCCTGTCGTGGCCATGTACGTGCAGTCCGCCGCCGGAGACGTCAGTCCCCGTGCCGATCGTGACGGACGGGGCCGACCGACGCTGCAGCGCATCGAGCGGTTCGGTGAGCTGCTCGGACGGCAGGTTCGCGCCCTCGCCGACGGCATCGACACCTGGCAGACCGCCCCCGACATCGAGGTCGCCAGCCAGCGGATCCTGCTGGACCGCGCCTCGCTGGGCTACACCGCGGACGAGTACCCCCACGAGTGGGGTGCGGTCCAGTGCAACAACGCCGACACCGCCGTGCTCGAGACGGTTGCGACCGACCGGAACTGCGTCCCCGCACCGGCTCCCGACGCGTGGGACCTGGCCGACAACGGCCACGCCGAGAACGCCTCCTTCGTGCCGCTCGACACCCGCGTCACCGTCGCCGACATCGGCGACCTGCGGCTGATCACCCAGCCCGGCGAGCCGCTGGTCGAGCAGGGGCTGCGCCTGGTCGAGGCATCCTCCACCGACCCGGTTGACACGTTCGTCGTCGGGTACGCCCAGGACCACGTCGGCTACATCCTCCCCGACAGCCGAGCCGACTGGTTGATGGGCCGCGTCGAGGGCACCACCAGCTTCTGGGGCTGGAAGCAGGGCGGCCGGATCCTCGACGCCACCGCGGCAGTCATGGCGGCGCTGGACGGCAGCGCCCCGATGCCCGAGGACGAGCTCGAGATCAGCTACGTGCAGCGTCCCTGGGTGCCCGCCGCGGTCGTCCCCGCGCCACGCCCCGGACGCGTCGTCACCCAGCCCGCCGACGTGACCCGGTTCGACGCCACCACGTTCCGCTTCGAGGGTGGCGACCCGGTCGCGGACCTGCCCACGGTCGTGCTGCAGCGCCAGGACGCCGACGGCCAGTGGGTCGCGGCGGACGTCCGCGGCGGACGACCGCTGGACCGTCCGTTCGAGTACGCGCTGACCTACCGGCTGTCCGGCGATGCCCATCTGTGGGTGGTCGACTTCGAGCCACCCAAGGACTGGCCGGCGGGGACCCACCGGTTCGTCGCATCCGGGTCCACGGGTCTGCTGGACAGCGACTACGAGGTGGCCTCCGCGCCCTTCGACGTGCGCCCTGCCGACACTCTCCAGGTGCTCGACGTGACCCGTGACGGCGACGTCGTGACCGCACGGCTGGCCTACACCCCGGTGCCGACGAACCGGCGGCTGCTCGACGCGGACCTGCCGGCGGACCGTCCGGCGCCCGTCCGCGCCGGTGAGGTCACGTTCGAGGGTGCGGCCGGCGTCGCCGACGACCAGGTTCCCGAGATCGTGCAGGTCGACGCCAACACGATCCATGCGGTCTACCGGGTGACCCTCCCGGGGACGGACCTGCCGACGGTCACCGGCGTCGACGTGTGGGGCAACACCACCGGCTGACGCTCGCGGGCGGTCGCCGGGGGCTGCCGTACCCGGACCGTCGTGGATTCGGCACATCCGTCGGAACCCACGGCGTCGATCTCGCGTCGTACCTCGCAACGACGACACCATCCGTGGTGTCGAATCGACCGCACAGACGACGCAGAGGCACTTCGACATGTCGACCAACTCCACCCGGCTCCGTGGGCTGTGGCCCCTCTACCTGTCGGTCTTCGTCGCCCTCGCGGTGGTCGCCACCCTCTGCACGGTCGCCGGTGACGACGAGGACGAGGGGGGTGACCCAGTGACCGACAACGGCACCGGGCCGTCGGCGGTCGAGGCGGACAGGCAGCCCCTGCGGGTTCGGCTGCGCCAGGGCCAGTCGATCGCCCAGGCCGACGACCCGGTCGAGGTCGTCGCCGGCACGCCGCTGGACGAGGGCCGGATCGACCAGATCGTCGACCGGCTGGAGCCCTTCGGGGAGGAGGAGGGGGACCGCGAGGCGTTCAACCGGCCCGCCGAGACCCTGGCCCCGCCGATCGCCGGCCAGACGGTGGAAACCACCTTCCCGCCCGACGGCGCCGGTGACGATCCGACGCCCGACGTGCCGGCCGGCCCGCTGGAGGTCGTGCGGTTCCAGCCCGAGGGCGACGTCGACATCGCCCCGTCCCTGTCGATCACCTTCAACCAACCGATGGTGCCGCTGGCCACCCTCGAGCAGCTCGACGCCGCCGACGTCCCGGTCACCGTCACCCCCGAGCTCGACGGCCGCTGGCGCTGGATCGGCACGCGCACGCTGCGGTTCGAGCACACCCCCGGTCAGATCGACCGGCTGCCCATGGCGACGGACTACACCGTCACCGTCCCGGCCGGCACCACCGCACCGACCGGCGGAGCCCTGGCCGAGGACGTCACCTTCTCCTTCACCACGCCTGCCCCGACCGTGCAGGCCGTCGTGCCCCAGGACGACAGCCTCGTCCTCGACCCGGTGTTCGTCGTCGTGTTCGACCAGATCGTCGACCCGGACGCGGTGCTGGACCACCTGACCCTGGACGCCGACGGCGGCCGAGCCGTCCGGCTGGCCACACCGGAGGAGGTCGAGGTCGACGACACCGTCCGCCCCGTCGTCGACCAGGCCCTCGACGGCCGGTGGGTGGCGTTCCGTCCGACCGAGCCGTTGCCTGCCGACACCCCGGTCGCCATCACCGTCGGCGAGGGCACGCCGTCGGCCGAGGGCCCGCGCACGACGACCACGGAGCAGCGCTTCACCGGCCGGACGTTCCCGCCGCTGACGATCGTCCGGACCGAGTGCGGCCACGGGCAGGGATGCCGGCCGGGCCAGCCGCTGCGGGTGGAGTTCTCCAACCCGCTGGACGCCGCCGCGTTCGACCCGGCGACGGTCACCGTCGACCCCGAGCTGCCGGGCGCCACCATCGGCGTGCAGGGCAACGTCATCATCGTCCAGGGGGCGACCGAGGCCGACACGACCTACCGGGTCACCCTGCCCGCGGCCCTGCGTGACGACCGCGGCCAGACGCTCGGCAGCGAGGAAACCCGAGAGTTCGACGTCGGCGACCCGGTGCCGTTCCTCCGACGGTTCGACACCGACATGATCACCGTCGACCCGCTGGCCGAGCAGCCGTCGGTGTCGCTGGTCAGCGCCGGCCACGAGGACCTGCGGATCGTTGCGCTCGACGTCGACCCCGACGACTGGTCCCGCTACACCGCCCTGGACCGCTGGAGCGACGAGCTCACGGTCCCCGACTTCCCCGTCCTGCTGGACCGCACCGTCGAGACCGGCGCCGACGACGGCACGACCGTCGAGACGATCGTCGACCTGTCCGAGGCGTTCCCCGACGGCAGCGGACAGGCGCTGCTGTACGTCGAACCGACACGCAGCTTCCCCAGCGGCAGCGAGGAGCACTGGAACAACCTGCCGATGCTGGTCTGGGTGCAGGCCACGACCATCGGGATCGACGCCCTCGCCGACGGCGAGCGGCTGATCGTGTGGACCACCGACCTGCGCGACGGCAGCCCCATCGCCGGCGCCGACGTCGCCCATGACGGCACCACCGCCACCACCGACGCCGACGGCCTGGCCACGTTCTCGCTGGACAGCTCCGGCGACCCGACGATCACCGCCACCGTCGAGGGCCGTACCGCCCTGCTCGGGTCGGGCTGGCGGGAGCGCTGGCAGGCCCAGCCCCGCAACGACATCGCCCGCTGGTACGTCCTGGACGACCGCGGGCTGTACCGGCCCGGTGAGACCGTCAACCTGAAGGGCTGGATCCGTCGGGTGCAGCTGTCCGGCGACGCGTCCCTGTCCATCCCCGGCGACGGCGCCACGATCGACTACCAGGTCTTCGACGGCCAGTACACCGAGATCACGAGCGGCCAGCTGGCCCCCGACGCCCTGGGCGGGTTCGACCTGGCGGTCGACCTGCCCGAGGGGGCCAACCTCGGCTACGGCACCATCGCCTTCCAGCTGTCGGGGGTCGCCGGCCTGCAGGACACCTACTTCGAGCACCCGCTGCGCATCGAGGAGTTCCGTCGGCCCGAGTTCGAGGTGGCCACCCGCGCGGAGAGCCCTGCACCGCACGTCGTGACCAACCCGGTCACCGTCGCCGCCGAGGCCACCTACTTCGCCGGTGGTGCGCTGCCCAACGCCCCGGTCACCTGGACCGTCAGCCACCGCGACACCAGCTACGCCCCGCCGGGCTGGGAGGGCTTCAGCTTCGGGGTGTTCGTCCCGTGGTGGTTCGGCGGCGGATTCGAGGGGGGTGACATCGGCGTCGAGCGGGGCTTCGCCGACGAGATCTGCTGCTTCCCCGGTGGTGAGGAAACCGTCGAACGCTTCGACGGTGTGACCGACGCCGCCGGCGCGCACTACCTCGAGATCGAGCTCGAGGGCGACGCTCCCGACCAGCCGACGCTCGTGTCGGCCAACGCCGCGGTCGAGGACGTCAACCGCCAGTCGTTCGCCTCGACCACCGACCTGCTGGTCCATGCCGGCCAGCGCTACCTCGGGGTGCGCAGCGACCGGGCCTTCGTCCGTCGTGGCGACCCCATCCGGATCGACGCCGTGCTGACCGACATCGACGGCAACGCCGTCGTCGGCGAACCCGTCGTCGTGACCGCCGAACGGCTGGTGGAGGAGTGGGTCGACGGCACGTTGACCGAGACCGCCGTCGACCCGCAGACCTGCGAGCTGACCAGCGCCGCCGATCCGCAGCGCTGCGAGTTCGCCACCGAGGTCGGCGGCCGCTACCGCATCTCCAGCACCGTCACCGACGCCGACGGCGGCACCAACCTGACGGAGTACGAGGTCTGGGTCAGCGGCGCCGAAGCCGTCCCCACCCGCCGGGTCGAGCAGGAACGGCTGACCCTGATCCCGGCCCAGCAGGACTACGTCGCCGGGGACACCGCGGAGATCCTGGTGCCGGCACCGTTCGGCCCGGCCACCGGCCTGGTCACCATCAGCCGCAACGGCATCGACAGCACCCGAGTGGTCCCCGTCACCGACGGCAGCGCCGTGGTCGAGATCCCCCTGACCGACGACATGGTCCCCGGCATCACCGTGCAGGTCGACCTCGTCGGCGCCGCCCCACGTGTCCTCGACGACGGATCGCCCGCCCCCGACCTGCCCGCACGGCCCGCCTACGCCACCGGCACGATCGACATCGCCGTCCCGCCCACCTCGCGGACCCTGGCCGTCGAGGCCACCCCACGTAACGCGGCGGTCCTGCCCGGTGCAACGACCGCAGTGGACGTGACCGTCACCGACGCGGCAGGCAACCCCGTGGACGGTGCGGACGTGGCCGTGGTGGTCGTCGACGAGGCCGTCCTGTCGTTGATCGGCTACGCCCCCACCAACCCCGTCGACGTCTTCCACAGCTCCCTGTACGGCTGGCTGGACAGCGAGTACCTGCGCCGCACGATCCTGCTGTCCCGTGCCGACGTCCTCAACCCTGCCGGCGGAGGTACCGACGGGGGTGACACCTCCTTCGAGGTCACGGAGGACGAGGCAACGGACGAGTCGGCCAGCGACGACGCCGCCGAGGGGACGACCGCGGCATCGGCGGCACCCGCTCCGGTGGCCGCGCTCGCCGACACCGACGCCGGCCGACAGTCCGCAGGCGAAGCGGCCACGCCGATCGAGGTGCGATCGGACTTCGACGCCCTGGCCGTGTGGGCCCCCTCGGTCGTCACCGACGCCGCCGGCCGGGCCACGGTCGACGTCGACCTGCCCGACAACCTGACCCGCTACCGCGTCATCGCCGTCGCCGCGTCGGGGGCCGACCGGTTCGGCAAGGGCGATTCGTCCCTGACCGCCCGGCTGCCGCTGCAGGTCCGCCCCTCCGCCCCCCGGTTCGCCAACTTCGGTGACGCCTTCGAGCTGCCGGTCGTCCTGCAGAACCAGACCGACACCGACCTGACCGCCGACGTGGTCCTGGAGACCGCCAACCTGGCCGTCGAGGGCCCCGACGAGACCCGGACCGGCACCACCGTCACCGTCCCCGCGGGCAACCGCGTCGAGGTCCGCTTCCCCGTCACCGCCGCCGACGCCGGCACCGCCCGCTTCCGTGCCACCGCGGTCAGCAGCAGCGACGACGCGGCCGACTCCGCCACCGTGTCGTTGCCCGTCTACACCCCGACCACCTCGGAGTCCTTCGCCACCTACGGCGTCATCGACGACGGCGCCGTCGCCCAACCCCTCCTCACCCCGGAGGGCGTCGTCCCGCAGTTCGGCGGGCTGGAGGTCACCACGTCCTCCACCGCCCTGCAGGCCCTGACCGACGCGGTGCTGTACCTGGCGGAGTACCCCTACGACTCCTCCGACGCGTTCGCCTCCCGCATCCTTGCCATCGCTGCCCTGCGGGACGTGCTCGAGGCCTTCGAGGCCGAGCAGCTGCCCCCGGCCGCCGAGATCGAGGAGACCGTCACCGGCGACATCGCCGGGCTCGTCGGGCTGCAGAACGACGACGGCGGGTGGCCCGTCTGGCAGCGCAACCGCCAGACCGAGCCGTACCACACCGTCCAGGCCACCCACGCGCTCGTCGCGGCACGCGACGCCGGCTACGACGTCCCCGCCGGCACGCTGGACCGGGCGCTCGAACGGCTGCGGAGCATCGAGGCCATCATCGACCCCGACTGGAGCGAGACGGCCCGGCAGACCATCCGTGCCTACGCCGTCCACGTCCGTGACCTCGCCGGCGACCGAGACCCGGGCCGTGCGGCGGAGGTGTACGGGGCGCTGGAGGACGCGACCGGTGACGACGACACCCTGCCGCTGGACGCCATCGCCTGGCTGTGGCCCGTCATCGACGACGCCGGCATCCGCGAGGAGATCGGGCGGACCTTCGCCAACCAGGTCACCGAGACCCCGTCGGCGGCCACCTTCACCACGGGCTACGGCGAGGACGCCTACCTGGTGCTCGGCTCGGACCGCCGCACCGACGGGATCGTCCTGGACGCCTTCATCGACCAGCAGCCCGACAGCGACCTGATCCCGAAGATCGTCAACGGCCTGATCGCCAACCAGAAGCAGGGTCGCTGGGACAACGTGCAGGAGAACGCCTTCGTCCTGCTCGCCCTCAAGCGGTACTTCGACACCTTCGAGGCCACCACCCCCGACTTCGTCGCCCGGGTCTGGCTGGGCGACCTGTACGCCGCCGAGCACACCTACGTGGGCCGCTCGACCGACTCGACCCTGACGGTCGTGCCCACCGCCGAGCTGCTGGACCGAGAGGATCCGGCCATCGTGTTGTCCAAGGACGGCGAGGGACGGTTGTACTACCGGTTGGGCCTGCACACCGCGCCGGACGATCTGCAGCTGGACCCCCGTGACGAGGGCTTCGTCGTCGAGCGCGTCTACGAGGCCGTGGGCGATCCGTCCGACGTCGTCCGTGGCGACGACGGGCGGTGGCGCATCCGTGCGGGGGCCGAGGTCCGGGTGCGGCTGACCATGGTGGCCGACAGCCGCCGGGTCAACATGGCGCTGGTCGACCCGCTGCCGGCTGGCCTGGAGATCGTGAACCCGGCGCTGGCCGCCTCGCCGGCCCTGCCGCCGGACCCGGTCGAGCCGACGCCGTTCCCGACGCCCGGCGTCCCCTGCTGTGACCTGTTCGGCTTCGACGGTCGTGGGTTCGACATCGGCTGGTATCCGACCTGGTTCGACCACCAGAACTTCCGCGACGACCGTGCCGAGGCGTTCAGCGGCTACCTGCCCGCAGGCACCTACACGTGGGACTACATCGCCCGGGCGACCACGCCCGGCACCTTCGTGGTCCCCCCGGCAACCGCGGAGGAGATCTACACCCCGGAGGTGTTCGGCCGCACCGGCACCGACACCGTCGTGGTCGAGGGGTGACCGGGCGGCGGACCGTCATCAGCGCGTGCGGTCGGCCGTAGTCTCGGGCCGATGACGCCCCTCGACACAACCGCGCTCGGAGGTGTCCTGCTCGCCGCGGTGGTCGGGTGGCGCTGGCCCCGGTTGGCGCTTCCGGCCGCCGTGAGCGCCGTCGGCCTCCTGGGACTGCAGGCCCTCGCGGCGGCCCGCTGGCAGTACGTCCCGGCGTACGTGGCGGCAGCGGTCCTGCTGTCGACCAACGCGATCCGGTCGGCCAGGGGCGGCGGGGCCGAGGCGGACCGCGGGTCGGGGGCGCTCGCGGCGATCGCGGTGCCGCTCGCCCTCGTGACCCTCGTGGCCGGGACGGCCCTCCCCGTCCTCTCGCTGTCGGCGCCGACCGGTGTCGGGACGACCAGCTACACCCTGCTCGACGACTCCCGGACCCACCCGTCCGGACCGGCCGGCGTCCCCCGGGCGCTGCCGGTGCAGGTCTGGTACCCGACCGAGGCGACCGATGGTCCGCGCAACCCCGTCACCCGCAGGCCGGCCGAGTTCGCGGATGTCGCCGGCGGGTTCCTCGGGCTTCCCCCGCTGCTGCTGCGGCACCTCGGGCTGGCCCGGACCGCCGCGATCGTCGACGAGCCGCTGCCCACCCAGCCGTTGCCGGTCGTGGTGTCGATCCATGGCTGGGGAGGGTTTCGCGCCGCACAGGCCCAGCTGCTGGAGTCGCTCGCTGCCGACGGGCATCTCGTCATCGCCATGGACCACGCCTACGGGGCGCTGGCCAGCCAGCCAGTCGACGGCGGCGAGATCATCGGCATCGACCCCGACCTGCTGCCCGACGGTGCACCCTACGACGTGTACGACCGAGCCTCGACCGAGCTGGAGCGGCTGTTCCGCGACGACGTCCTGGCGCTCGTGGCCGACCTGGCCGCTGGCGGTGGGCCCTCCGGGGAGGGTGCGGGCGCCGATGTGCTGGCCGCCGCGGACCTGGACCGGTTGGTCATCCAGGGCCACTCCACCGGCGGCGGGGCGGCCATATGGGCCTGCGCCGAGCTGGGCGTTCCGGTCTGCGATGGCGTGATCGGCCACGACCCGTGGGTGGAGCCGCTGCCCCCGGAGGTCCGGCGGGCCGGCCTCGACGTGCCGCTGGTGTCGCTGCGCAGCGAGCCGTGGGTGGGCGACGACAACGACGCCGTGCTGGTCGACGTGCATGCAGCGACCGACCGGGCGGTGGGGCTGGCGATCCCCGGGACCCTGCACCGTGACGTCACCGTCCTTCCCCTCCTCACCCCGCTGTCCTCACAGCTCGGCCTGTCGGGTGCGCGTGACCCCGCCGAGACCCACCGGTTGACCGAGGCCATCACCTCCGCCGGCCTGGCATGGATGCTCGGCACCGGGTCGGGACGGGTCGACCTGCTGACCGATCCACCCCCCCGGCGTCGTCGTCTCCGAACCCCGGTAAGGCCAGCGCGGTGTCGGTCCGCACCGCGACCCGCACCCGGTCTGGATCGATGGCGTAGGCTCCCCGCCGGTGGACGCCGAACCCGCTCCTGATCCCACGACGTCGCGAACCTCCCACGACGTTGTTGTGGCCTTCCTCGACGCCCTGCAGGCGCTCGACGTCGATGCCGCCAGCGCGCTGATGGCCCCCGACATCAGCTACCGGAACGTGCCGTTCCCGGCGGTGCGGGGTCCGCGCGCCACGGTCGCGGTGCTTCGCTCGTTCCTGGTGCTGGCCAAGGGGTTCGAGGTCGAGATGCTCGCCATCGCCGCGGACGGGGACACCGTGCTGACCGAGCGGATCGACACGTTCGTCAACGGGCCGGTCCGGGTCGGGTTCTGGGTGTGCGGCACCTTCGAGGTCCGCGACGGCCGGATCACGGTCTGGCGCGACCGGTTCGACACCGCCGACCTGACCGTCGCCATCGTTCGCGGTCTGCTGCTGGCCCCGGTACGGATGCTCGGGGGACGGCGAGCCTGAATCGCCACGACGTCGCTGTCCTCGGAGGCGGGCCGATCAGGCCCCGGCGAGACCACCCAACCACGTCGACTTGTCCGCATCGCTCGCCAAGCTGTGCTCGATGGAGCTGCGGGCCAGCGCGGCCATCCCGTCCATGTCCAGGTCGCACCACTCCCACGCACGCTGGTACTCCTCCAGCAGGGTGGTCTGGAACAGCGGCGGGTCGTCGCTGCCCAGCGTCACGGCGATGCCGGCGTCGAGCATGCGCCGCAACGGGTGGGCCTCGGGCGAGTCGACGGCGTGCAGGGCAAGGTTCGATCCGGGGGCCACGTCGCAGGGGATGCCGCGCTCGACCAGCAACGCCACCACGTCGGGATCGGCCATCACCCCGATCCCGTGCTGGATCCGGCGAGCGCCGAACTGCTCCACGGCGTGTCGGATCTCCCAGGCGCTGCCGTGCTCGGCGGCATGGGACACCGCGGGGATGCCCAGGGACTCGGCTCGGCGGAAGATCGGCGAGAAGTCGTCGGTCCGCCACGTGTCGGTCGGCCCGCCCATGCCGACCGCCAGGAGGTGGGTCAGGTCGTGGGCGAACACCTCCTCCATCGCGTCGGCGCACACGGCGGCCCCCAGGTGCGGGGACATGTCGGGGATCAGTCCCCACGAGATCCCTGTCCGGTCTGCGGCCCGCTGGCATCCCTCGACGATGCCGTCGTGGATCGGCGCCCACGCCTTGCCGCCCTCGGCGATGTGCCCGGTCGCCGAGACGTGCAGCTCGACGTGGACCACACCCTGGGCATGGGCCGTGTCGAGATAGCGCTCGGCGATGGTGGCGAAGTCCTCGGGGTCGCGGAGCAGCTCGAGCACCGCGAAGTACCGCTCGAGGAACATCGGGAAGCCATCGAACCGGTACCAGTCCTGCACCCCCTCCACGGTGTCTGCAGGCGGCTCGGCACCGTGTCGGGCGGCCAGGTCGAGGAGCGTCGCTGGGTCGACGGTGCCCTCGAGGTGGACGTGCAGCTCGGCCTTCGGCAGCGCACGCACCTCCTCGAGCGGGAACGGACGGGTGGGGGACTGGCTGCTGGTCATGTTCGGATCGTAGGGTCGTGGGCAACACCGCCGCGGCGCGTGTTCGGGCCGGTCGGCCGTGGGAACACCGTGGCCGGCCACGACGTTCACGACGTCCACATCGATTGGCGCCCCAGGGCGCGAGGAGCAGAGCAGATGCCCAACATCCGCGAGGTCACCCTGCCGGGCGTCGGCGTCCGGTACGAGTTCGACACCGAGGCCGGGGAACAGGTCGGCGTCATCGCCCACCGTGGCGGGTGGAAGGAGCTGCTGGTCTACGACGCCGACGACCCCGACCGCTGCCGCACGGTGCTGCACATGACCGCCGACGAGACCCGTGCCCTCGGGGAGCTCATGGGCGGTTCCACCGTCAGCCAGGTCGCGACCGCCATCGAGCAGGACATCCAGGGCCTGACCATCGCGTGGCTCCGTATCGCCAAGGGGTCGTCGTCGGTGGGCCGCACCATCGGGGACCAGCAGGTCCGGACGCGTACCGGCGTCTCGATCGTGGCCGTCGTCCGGGGCGAGCAGACGATTCCCTCGCCCGAACCGGACTTCGCCTTCGCCGTCGGGGACATGGCCGTCGCCGTCGGCACACCGGACGGCGTCCGGCAGGTACGCGACCTCCTGTCGTGACCCCCGTCGTTGCAGCGGTCGGCGCCGACGTGGCGCAGGCCTTCGTCGAGATCGGCCTGCTGGCCCTCGTCCTCGCCTTCCTCGCCCGTGTGGCGTCCAAGCTCGGCATCACCGCCGTGCCGTTCTACCTGCTGGCCGGCCTCGGCCTGGGGGAGGGCGGGATCGCCGACATCGGCGTGGCGGAGGGCTTCGTGGAGCTCGGTGCCGAGATCGGCGTCCTCATGCTCCTGCTGACGCTGGGGCTGGAGTACAGCTCCGACGAGCTGCGCTCGGGACTGCGTGGCGGGGGCGTGCCCGGGGCCATCGACGCGCTGCTCGGCTTCGGGCCGGGCCTGGTCGCCGGCCTCCTGCTCGGCTGGTCGATTCCGGCAGCCGTGCTGCTCGGCGGCGTCACGTGGATCAGCTCCTCCGGCGTCATCTCCAAGGTGCTCAGCGACCTGGACCGGCTGGGCTATCGCGAGACGCCGTCGATCCTCAACCTGCTGGTCATCGAGGACCTCGCGATGGCGGTCTACCTGCCGATCGTGGCCGCCGTCGTGGCCGGCGAGGACATGATGTCCACGGCGACCACCGTCGCCATCGCGCTCGTCACGGTCGCCGTCGTGCTCTGGGTTGCGATGTCCTACGGCCACCTGATGAGCGTGCGGCTGGACCGGGGCAACAACGAGGCCCTGCTGCTGGCGGTGTTCGGCCTGACCCTCGTCGTCGGTGGCCTGGCCCAGCAGCTGCAGATCTCCGCGGCGATCGGCGCGTTCCTCGTCGGGCTTGCGCTGTCCGGGCCGGTGCAGGAGCGGGCCAGCGAGCTCATCGAGCCGTTGCGTGACCTGTTCGCGGCGATGTTCTTCCTCTTCTTCGCCTTCCAGATCGACCCGGGCGACCTACCGGCCGCGATGGTGCCGGCCGCCCTCCTGCTGCTGGTGACCGGGGCCGGGAAGATGGTCACCGGATGGGTGGCGGCCAAGCGGATCGGGGCCAGCACACGAGGACGTGTCCGCGCCGGGGCGGCGCTGATCGCCCGCGGCGAGTTCTCCATCGTCATCGCCTCGCTCGGCGTGGGCCTGGCCGACGGTGCAGACCTGGGCATCATCGCCGCGGCCTACGTGCTGCTCACCGCGGTCGCAGGACCCGTGCTCGCCAAGAACGCCGACACGCTGCACGACCTCGTCTTCCGCCGACGCCCAGCGGCCGGACAACGTCCAGCGCGGGAGCAGGCGCTGGCGCCCACCGATGCCTGACCGCCGCCACGGATGCACTGCGACCGCAGTCCATGTGACGGTGGACGCGGCACTCTGCGGTTGCCGGCTCCGGCCACGGGCAATCGTTCCTCTGATCGACCCGGACTGATCGACCGGGATCGCGGCCCCAGTCCCCGGAGGACCCCCATGACGATGTACGACGACGACACCGAAGCCCTCATCGAGGAGTTCCACGACACCGTCAACATGCAGCCGCAGGAGCTGGAGGAGTGGCTGGAGACCGAGGAGTCGAAGTCCGTGGGCGACACCGACGACGGTGAGTCCACCGGGCACCAGTCCGGCCGTCGGATCGTGGAGATCAAGCGGACCGACAAGGCCGACCTGGGCGACGACGACTTCGACCACATGCGGAAGGTCAACGGCTACGTCGCCCGTCACCTCGCGCAACAACCCGACGGCGACGTCGAGGACACTCGCTGGCGCTACTCGCTCATGAACTGGGGTCACGATCCGCTGAAGTGAGCGTCGAGCTGGGCGGGATCTCCTCGCCGGCCCAGTCAGCGGGGTCGACGTTGTAGTAGTCGGCCAGCACCGCATGCAGCAGCGGCCGGTCGTCGCGCAGCGCTGCGCCGTTGGTGAGGAACACCTCGGTGGCCACCGCGAAGAACTCGCTGGGGTTGGTCGCTGCGTAGGACCGCAGCAACGCGCTGCCGTTTCCCCGCCGCAGGGCGTCGAGCTCCATCTGGCAGATCGTGATCCACCGTCGACGGCGGTCACCCTCCAGCGGCGGCGTGCCGTCGCCGGCCCCGTCGAGGAAGTCCAGCTGGTGGGCGAACTCGTGGAGGACGACGTCGCGGTGTCGCCGCGGATGGCGACGGTCGCCCGCCACCTGGTTCCACGCGAGGAACACCGGTCCCCGGGCGGCGGTGTGGCCGGCAACGGGCATCGGGCCATCCGACACCGTCCCGGGGATCGCGCCGCGACGAACCGAGGAGAGCATGATCGTGGACGGGTGGACGACGATGGTGCGCACCGCCCCCAGCGGCGTCTCGTCGAACCCGATGGCGAGGATCGCCGCGCGGGCGGCGATGGTCAGGCGCATGTCGTCGGTCAGCTCGAACCCAGCCGAGGCCTCCCAGCCACAGCGATCCAGCAGGTCGGTGACGGCGGCGTCGTAGCGGGTGCGGTGGTCGACGTCGAGGCGGGCTCGGCCGGGGAAGGCCCGTTCGACCGCCGCCACCTCGTCGACGGCCAGTGCGCGAGGTCCTCGGTGGCGGATCATCCCGGCCAGTCTGTCATCGCCCGCACCCCATCGGTTCGGGCCGTGGCGTTCCGGGGGCTACCCGCCCGGCGGCGGACCGTCGCCCGGGGGACCACCGTCACCGGGGCCGCCTGCAGCACCGGCCTGCGCGACGGCGTTGTCGTCCAGCACACCCGCGAAGGTCTCGCCGAAGAAGTACGGGAAGACGTTGGTCGTGTGGCCGTCTGCATCGGCTTCGAGCGTCACGTGGTAGTGGTAGCCGAGGTCGTCGTGGTCGTGGCCGTTGTGCTCGTCGAGCGCCTGCAACGTGCCGTCGTCCAGCGAGGCGTCGAAGTAGTAGTCCTCGAAGTACACGCCCGGGACGGCCTGGATGATGTTGCCGCTCAGAGTGGAGACGATGTCGCTGGCGCGCGGTCCCTCCTGCGAGGCGGTCTCGGTGCCGGCGGACGGGTCGAGGCGGTCGATCATCAGGCACGTACGGGCGCCGGCTTCTCCGCAGCCGGTGGCCGAGTCGGCGTCGTTGTAGTCGCGGATGCTCCACGAGCTGCGGGCCAGGACGCCCTCGGCGACCCATGGGCCGTACACGGGGTAGCCGTCGGCAGCGATGCCGTAGACGGGCGAGTGGCCGTCGCCGGTGTCGCCGATCTGCTCGGCGAGGCAGTCGGCATCGTTGTGGTGGTGGTAGTCGCCGTTGGCGGCGTGGCCATCGCAGACGTCGAGGTCGTACACCTCGAAGGAAGGGGCGAGGTTCTGCCAGACCCCACCGTTCTCGTAGGACATGCCGTCGCCCCAGCCGTAGATGGACACGCCGTTGACCCACAGGCCGAGCTTGCCGAGGCCCGTCTCGGCCTCTTCGCCCTCAGCGGCCATGGTCGGCGACAGGGGGAAGTACGCCTCGGTTGCCTGGGTGGTGGGACAGCCCGGGCCCGGCGGCCAGTACCCCTGGCCCGCGCCCTCGGCGCACTGGTCGTTGACATAGCCGATGTCGGCGCCCCAGGTCACGGTGTCGCCCACCTCGACGGCGGGTGCCCCGTCGTCGAAGTCGGTGTCGGCGTTGGGGCGACTCGACAGGAACTCGAGCTGGTCGGCGTCGATGGTGGAGGTGTAGTCGGGCAGGCCGGTGGCGACCACACGCAGGTACTCGACCCCGTCGACGGTCTCGATGGCGACGTCCTGCACGTTGACGGCCGACCCGGCGTCGACGATCGCCGACGTCTCGCCTTCGTCGAGGATCCACACCGCGCTCAGGTCGGTGGTGGCCTGATCGGTGGTGGCCTGGTCGCTGGTGGCCTGATCGCTGGCTTCGGTTGGGTCGGCCGCGGCGGTGTCCTCCGCCCGGGCCTGATCGACGACCGTCTCGTCCGCGGTGTCAGCACAGGCTGACGCGATGAGGGCGAGCGCCGCGAGGACGACGAGCGTCCGAACGGTTCCTGGCGATGGGGTGCACATGCCGAGGAATCATGGCCCGCCCACCTGTGGAGTGCCTGTGAAGCCTTTCAGGCCCTCGCGTCGAACAGGAAGCCTGTCTCCAACGCCCCGGCGAGCTCCTTGAGGTCGACGTCGTGGCGCTCGAGCAGCGCGCCCAGGTCGGTGCCGGCCCGTAGCTCCTCGGTCAGCTCGTCGGTGGAGATGTCCATCAGGTTGCTCAGCAGGTCGATGGCCTGGCTCTGCCCGCTGGTCAGTGCCTCGCCGAGGACGCCGGAGGGCGGCGGCGGGCCACCGGGTCCACGGACACCACCCGGGCCGCCGCCACCGGGGCCACCGGGCATGCCCGGGCCGCTGTGCGACGCGATCTCCGCCACGATCGACTCGAGGTCCGCCGAGCCCTGCAGCTCCTCGGGGGCGCCGGCCTCGAGCGCCGCGTAGAGGTCCTCGCGGGCCACGCCGAGCTCGTCGGCGATGGTTTCCAGGCTGCTGCCGGAACGGACCTTCTCACCGACCTCCATGGCGGACATCCCGAACAGCGAGGAAACGTCCTCGAACGGACCGCCACCCCGTGGTGGAGGACTGCTCGGCTGGCTGGCGAACGCGGACTGGGTGCTGGTGATGTTCATGCTGTCCCCTCGACGGCGCGACGCCATCGGTGAGGGGAACAGGCCTTCTCTGGGCGAACTCTCGGCTTCGGCACAGCCGCCCCACAGCCGCCCTACAGCGCACACACAACGAAGGCTCGCGTTGGTCTTGCTCAGCTGATTCTGACTCAGTTCGACTTGGGGTTAGGCTCGTGCGCCGAGTCCGGATCGGCACCGTCAGCCACCGTCGCCTGACCGCCAGTGTTCGGGACTGCTTGCCGACGAAGGAAAGCGATGTGTGCGCGATGGACGAGAAGGTCGAGCCGTTCTACGACGAGGTCATCCACCGGAACCCCGGTGAGCTGGAGTTCCACCAGGCCGCCCGCGAGGTGCTGACCTCCATCGGTCCCGTACTCGCCAAGCACCCGGACTTCGCCGAGCACAAGATCATCCAGCGCATCTGCGAGCCCGAACGGCAGATCATCTTCCGGGTCCCGTGGCAGGACGACCGGGGTGAGGTGCACATCCAGCGTGGCTTCCGGGTCGAGTTCAACTCCGCCCTCGGCCCCTACAAGGGCGGGTTGCGGTTCCACCCCTCGGTCAACCTCGGGATCGTCAAGTTCCTCGGCTTCGAGCAGATCTTCAAGAACGCCCTGACCGAGCTGCCCATCGGTGGTGGCAAGGGCGGATCGGACTTCAACCCGCGGGGACGGTCCGACGACGAGATCATGCGGTTCTGCCAGTCGTTCATGACCGAGCTCTACCGCCACATCGGGGAGTACACCGACGTCCCAGCAGGCGACATCGGCGTGGGGCAGCGTGAGATCGGCTACCTCTTCGGACAGTACAAGCGCATCACCAACCGCTACGAGTCAGGGGTGCTGACCGGCAAGGGCATCGTCTGGGGCGGGGCCCTGGTGCGGACCGAGGCGACCGGCTACGGCACGGCGTTCTTCGTCGACGAGATGCTGAAGGTCCGCGACGACAGCCTCGACGGTCGCACCGTCGTGGTGTCGGGGTCGGGCAACGTGGCCATCTACGCCATCGAGAAGGTCCATCAGCTCGGTGGGCGCGTGGTGGGGTGCTCGGACTCCGACGGGTACGTGCACGACCCCAAGGGCATCGACCTCGAGCTGCTCAAGCAGGTCAAGGAGGTCCAGCGGGGCCGCATCCGTGACTACGCCGAACAACGGCCGAACGCCACCTACGTGCGGGGCGGCAACATCTGGGACATCCCCTGCCAGGTCGCGATGCCCTGTGCGACCCAGAACGAGCTGACCGGCAGGGACGCGGCCACCCTGGTCGCCAACGGCGTCGTGGCCGTGGCCGAAGGCGCCAACATGCCCACCACCCCCGAAGGTGTGGAGGTGTTCCTCGACGCGGGAGTCGCCTTCGGACCGGGCAAGGCCGCCAACGCCGGTGGCGTGGCCACCTCGGCGCTGGAGATGCAGCAGAACGCCAGTCGTGACCGCTGGACCTTCCGTCGGACCGAGCAACGGCTGGCCGAGATCATGGCCGACATCCACGAGCTGTGCTTCGCCACCGCCGAGGAGTACGGCATGCCCGGCAACTACGTGGCGGGCTCCAACATCGCGGGCTTCCAGCGGGTGGCCGGCGCCATGGTCTCCCTCGGCCTGATCTGACCCCTCCCGGCCCGCTCAGCGGCCCCGCAGCCACTCGCGGGGTGCCGGGCGGGTCCCGCTGCGGGAGGACTGCCACGCGTCGATGACGACGAGGCTGGCCGTGGCGGCAGGGATCACCCATTGGAGTACCCGCAGGCGGCGCTGGCAGGAGGCGACCTCCGCCGGGGTGTCCGCGATCGGTCGGACCGCCGTCGCCACCGGCACGTCGCCGGCCGCGGCCACTTTTCGCCCGAGACGGCCGCTCTCCAGCGTGGCCAGCATGGCGGTGCCGAGCACGCCCGCACGCAGCAGCGCCACGGTCCGCTCGGTGCCGGAGTCGTCGTGGTCCTGATGGGCCAGCAGGCCGACGCCGCCGACGAGGTGCGCGCCGATGGCGACCGGCACGATCGCCGCCCAACGGAACCAGCCGGCGTTGGCCACACGGCTGCGCTGGGTGGGGTCCTCGACCTCCCGGGAAGCCCCGTTGAGCGACACCGCGCCGAAGTAGGCCCCGCCGAACCAGGCGGCGAGGCCGATGTCGTGGGCCGCGCGCAGGATCCACGGCGCCACCTGCCGGAGGAGGTTGGTGATCACCTGGAGGATGTGTCCATTCGTGGCTGCCCTCACACCTCCACCTCGCTGCAGGTCGGTGCATTCCGGTCCCGCGTGGGTACAGGGGGACCATGCCCTCCATTCCCGACATGCCCGATGCCGACGGCCGCGCCCCCGCACTGACGGTGTCGACCCGGGCCCAGCGCGTGTGGCGCTGGGCGACCAGCATGTTGTGGACCACCCTGTCCTACCTGTTCCACCGCGTGCCCCTCTACCGTCGGGGACGGTCCGCCCAGACGGTGCCGGACGTGCCCGACCTCGACCGCGACGTGGTCGGCGACCTCGACGTCGTCCAGCGGGCCGCTGACGGGGTGGGCCCGCTGTACCGCCGTTCCTATCGCATCGCCTTCACCGACAGCGCGATGACGCCCGAGCAGGTCGTGGCCACCCTGCGGCGGGACATCAACGCGGCGACTCCCGAGGCGATGGCCCGCTTCGAGGACGGCTCACCCGACGGCAAGACCGACCGGATCGAGGTCGGCAACGAGTACGTGGTGTACCTGCCCGGCCCCTGGAACGGTCCTGTCAGGGTCGTCGACGCCGATGCGACGTCGTTCACGCTGATTACGCTCGACGGGCACATGGAGGCAGGACAGATCACCTTTCGAGCCCGGGCCCACGACCGGTTCGACTGGACCGTCTTCGAGATCGAGTCCTTCGCCCGCAGCGGGAACCGGCTGTTCCACGTCCTCTACGACCGCGTGCCGCTCGCCAGCGAGATCCAGCTGCACATGTGGGCCGAGTTCTGCGCAGGCGTCGTCGCCCTTGCGGGCGGCGTGGTCATGACCTCCGTGGAGATGGACACCGACATCATCGAGGAGGATGCCGACGGGCCCGGTGCGGACCAACGCCGGACGGTATCGACCGCGCCGGTGTCGGACAGGGCCAGGCGAGGGTTGGAGCGGCTGCCCGACTCCGGGCTCAACTACGCCCTCGACACCGTGGACATCGACGACGTGGACCAGGGATGGATCCTCGACGACTGGTGCCGAGCGCTGCCGCACGAACCTCCCGGCGACCCGATCCCCGATGGCCCCTGGGAAACAGCCGCACTGCTGATCGAGGACTACGCCTTCGTCGACCCGCGCATCGTCCGGGCCGTCTACTGGGCCGACGTCCCGCTGGCGCAACGCAACATGATGCTCGAAGCGCGGTTCTACGGGCTGCGGTTCCTGCTCGGCCTGCGGGTCGGTGACGTCCGCGACGAGACCGCCACCGTCGACGACCGGCCCGTCCGACGGTGGGGCTGGAACTACCGCACCCTCGAGGGGCACCTGGAGACCGGGCAGATGGACTTCGAGGTGTGGAAGTGGCTGGACACCGGCGAGGTGCAGTTCCGCATCCACGCCTACAGCCGCCCGGCCCGCATCACCAACCCGATCGTCTGGCTCGGCATGAAGGTGTTCGGCCGCTGGATGCAGAAGCGCTTCGCCCGCAACGCCCTCCGGCGCATGGACGAGCTCGTCCGCGCGCGAGTCGGCGATCCCGACCCGACCCTTGTGACCTACTGACTGATCAGTCAGTATTCGGTTCGTGCCCGATTCGCCCGCTTCCGAGCCCCGTCCCACCAACCCTCGCGCCACTGTCGAGGCCTACTTCGCTGCCGTCAACGCGCGTGACTTCGACGCCCTGGCGGCGCTGTTCGCGGAGGATGCGACGTTCAGCCCGGTGGGGTCGCGCGACCGGCAGGGGCGAGCGGACATCGCGGCCTACTACCCGCCGTTGCTGGCCGGGTTCGAACGCGGCACCGACACACCCACCCGGATCTCCGTCGCCGACCGGGTCGTGACCGTCGAGATCGGGTTCGAGGGGCGAACCGTGGGCGGTGCCGACATCGCCTTCGACGCCGTCGACGTGTTCGACATCGACGAGGACGGCCACATCGCACGACTCAGCCTCTGGTACGACACCCGCGACGTCGCCCGCCAGGTCCGAGCCGCCAACGGGTGACGACCGCATGAATCGTGCTCCGACCCTTGGAACAGCGGCGTATCCGAACTAGTCTCCTCCCCACAAGGGGAGGAACGCGCCGTGAACGTGGGTGCAGGGGCAGCAGTGCCGTCGCAGGACGCCTTGTCTGCGTCGCCGTTCCGTGTGCGCACCAGCGGGGGCAGGCCGCTCGGTCGTGACGACGAGCTCGGGGTCCTCCTCCGCGTCGCAGAGGAGGCCCGACGGGGCCACGACGCACGGATCGTCCTGGTCTCCGGCGACGCGGGGATCGGCAAGAGCACGGTGGTCGACACCTTCGTCGCTGGGCTCGAGGGCGCACGCGTGCTCCGCGGCGAGTGCCTCGACACCGGCGCCGGTCAGCTGCCCTACGCCGCCACCGTCCAGGCGATCCGTCCCGTCCTGCGAGACCCAGAGCAGTGGGGGGTCGAGATCAGCGCCGCCGCCAGGGTCTCGCTGAGCCGTTTGGTCCCTGACCTGCTGGGCGCGGAGGGGATGACGAGCCGCGTCGACGCCCTCGGCCAGGACCAGCTCGTGGAGCACCTGCTCGGGGTGGTCGAGCAGGCGGCCGCTGCGTGTCCCCTGCTGGTGCTGGTCATCGAGGACGTCCACTGGTGCGACCCAGCCAGCCGCGACGTCCTTGGCTACCTGCTCGCCAACCTCGGTGGCGTCCGGGCCCTCGTCGTGATGACGGCCCGGACGACCGAGATCGGGCGCGGGCACCCGGCCAGGCCGTTGCTGGACACCGTCACCCGTTCGCCACGGGCAACCAGGCTCGACCTCGGCCCGCTCGACGCGGCGGCCCTGCTGTCCCTGCTGCGCGACCGGGTCATGGACGCCCGTGAGCTCGGCGACGTCATGGACCGCTCCGGAGGCAACCCGCTGTACGCCCTGGAGCTGGCGAACGGGCACGGGGCGCTGACCGACCAGCTGGCCGACCTCCTGCTCGCCCGGTTCGACGGGTGCGCCCAGCGGACCAAGCAGGTCCTGCGCATCCTTGCCGCCGTCGGCGGGCCGGTCGACCACGTCGTGCTGCTCGAGGTCAGCAGCCTGGCGCCCGACGAGCTCGACGCGGCCGTGCGCGAGGCGATCGAACGCCACCTGCTGATCGTCGACGGGGTGGCGTACCGGCTGCGCCATGCCCTCATCGCGGATGCGATCGAGGCCGGTTCCCTGCCGAGCGAGCTCCTGGCGGTCCACAGCGCGCTCGCCGACCGCCTCCTGCAGGGTGGCGGGATCGACGCCGAGGATGCCGCCGAGCTGGCGAGGCATCTCCGCGTCGCCGGTCGTCGTGACGAGGAGCTCGAGGCGGCGTTCCGTGCGGCGACACATGCACGGACGGTGTTCGCCTACAGGGATGCCCGGCTGTCCCTCGAACGGGTCGCTGAGCTGTGGCACCTGGTGCCCGACGCCGAGGCCCGGGTCGGCACCGACCTTCCCGGCGTCATGCAGGCCGCCTCCCAGTGCGCGCTCGCCGACCTCGACGAGCGTCGCACGGTCGCGCTGGCCACGAAGGGGCTGGAGCTCCTCGGTGATGCCGAGCAGGACCGCGAACGGGCAGCCGCGCTGCACACGCTGGTCGGCCGCGGCCACGACCTCGACTGGGAACGGTCCGAGCCCGCGTTCCGGACGGCGTTGTCCCTCGTGCGCGACCAGCGGACCCCCCTTCGTGCCCGCGTCGAGGCCGCCTTCTCCACCGCGATGATGAAGCAGGGCATCTTCGGTGAGGGCGAGGCCCTTGCCGCCCACGCTGCCGAGGTCGCCGAGGCCGTCGGGGAGCAGACCGCATGGGCAGAGGCGCTCATCACCCTGGCCACCATCCGGGGGCAACGCGGCGACGCAGCGGAGTCGGCTCGCCTCTTCGCCCGGGCTCGCCGCGTCGCAGAGGACGCCGGTGCCGTGGTGCAGCAGATGCGGGCCGCGAGCGGGCACAGCGGGATCCTGGCCAATCAGGGTGCCTTCGAGGCGGCAATCGAGGAGTGTCAGCGGGCGGTGGACCTCGCGGAGGCCCATGGCCTCGGGCGCACGCGCGGCATGGACCTGCGCATCAACCTGCTGGGCCCTTCCATCGACCTCGGCCGCCTCGAGGAGGCCCTCGCGATCGGCCTGGAGGCGATGGTCCTGGCGCCGGAGGGAGCGGCGCGGGGCGGCCTGCTGACCCAGACCGGCATGGCGGCGATCCGCAGCGGCGACGTCCGCCTGGCCCGCTGGCTGATGGAGGAGGCCGACCGCGAGATGGCGAGCTCCCGGCAGATCTGGTTCCAGTGCTTCTGGGGACAGCTCGCCACCGAGGTCGCGCTGGCCGAGGGCGACCACGAGACGGCCGTGGCGCGTGTCCGTGTGGCGTTCACCGCGGCGACCGACCCGGACGGGCCCGCGTTCTGGGCCGGCGAGGTCGGGGCCCTGTACGCCGAGGCCGTGCGGGCCGCAGGCATCGACGAGGACCTCGACCCGGTGGTCCGTGCCGTCCGCGACCGGGCGGCCACGGGCGAGACCCGTGTGCACGCGGGGGAACGGATGCGGCTCGAGGCGATGGCGCTCGTGTCCCGCGGCGGTGATCCGAAGGCGGTGATCGAACGCTGGAACGACGCGTTGGCGTGCTACGAGGCGATGCCCATGCCCCAGCGCGTCGCCATGTGCCTGCTGGAGCTCGGCGAGCTGCACCTCCGGGTCGGGGATCGCCCTGCGGCACGCACGGCCCTGGCGCGTGCGGCCCGGACCGCGAAGGACATCGGTGCGCGGCCGCTCCTGCGGCGAGCCAAGGAGCTACTCGCCCGGCACGGGCTGAGCACTCCGACCGTCGAGCACACCGGCGTCAGCGCCACCGGGCAGCCGGAACCCGCTACCGGACGCTGGCAGCAGACCGGTCACGGTTGGGTCATCGGCCTCCGCGACACGAGCGCCGTGGTGCCCGACGCCAAGGGCGTGCGCGACATCGCGGTCCTCCTCGACAACAGCGGCCAGGACGTCCACGTCTTCGACCTGACCGGGTCCGGCGTCCTCGAACGACGGCTCGAGGTCATCGACGACCAGGCGCGTCGACGCTACGCCCGCAGGATCGTCGAGCTCGACGAACGGGCGGCCCTGGCGGCGCACCACGGTGACGAGGCGACGCTGGAGACGGTTCGGGCCGAACGGGGCTGGTTGGTCGGGCAGCTCCGGGCGTCGGCCGGCCTCGGCCACCGAACCCGGCTCGGCGCCGACGGGGAGGAGAAGGCCCGCCAGGCGGTCGGTGCCCGCATCCGTTACGCGATCAAGCGGATCGACGAGGTCTGCCCCGATCTCGCCGACCACCTGCGACGCAGCATCGACCTGGGCGTGCACTGCCGGTACGACCCCGAGGTCGAGGTCTGCTGGGACGTCCGGACCAGCTGACCGTCCGGATCGATCAGGACGCCGGGCGCCCCAGGTCGCTTCGGGACCCGCTGGCCGGGCCGACGACACCGGCCAGCACGAGGTCGGTGAACTGCCGGGCGACCTGTTCGGGAGTGCTCGGCCCGTCCTCGCGCCACCAGGTGCTGATCCAGTTCATCATCCCGAAGACGGCCATGGCCGTCAGCTTCGGGTCGACGTCGGCGGCCATGGATCCGGACTCGACGCCTCGACGCAGCAGGTCGCGCAGGGCCGCGTCGAACCGGTCGCGTTCGGCCAGGATCGTCGCTCGGCGCGCCTCCGACAGATGGGCGAAGTCGTTGAGGAACACGCCGACCTGCTGCACGTCCCGGCAGTACGCCTGCACCTGCTGCTCGAGGTAGGCCCGCAGCTGCACCAGCGGGTCACCCTCGACCTCGAGCCACTCCTCGAGCCGTTCGACGGTGTCACGGTGGACCCGGTCGATGATGTCGAAGAGCAGGTCCTCCTTGGAGTCGATGTAGTAGTAGAGGCTGCCCTTGAGGATGCCGAGCTCGTCGGCGACGTCCTGGATCGACGCGGTCGCGTAGCCCTTGGCGTGGAACACACGGGTGGCGGCGGCGAGCACCTCGTCCTTGCGGCGTGGGGCTTCGCGGGTGCCTCGGGGGGCGCGGTCGGCAGGCATGGTCAACGAAGGGTAACCGGGGAGGGCCGCCTCACGACGGTGTGCTGCCCGCGTCCCCGTCGCTGCGGGCCACCCGGTTGGTGGCCCAGTCGACCCCTCCGGCCAGGACCGCCTCCAGCGAGGCGATGCCCTGGGGGACGCTCCAGTCGTCGGCGGACTGCACGATCTGCCAGACGATCCCGAACCCCGAACGCGGGCGGACGTAGGTCTGCAGCCACGTCGGGTCGGTCTCGAGGTCCGTGTCGACCGTCTCGATGCCGGCCTCCTCCAGCGCGGCCAGCGCCACATGGATGTCGGCGACGAAGACGGTGATGTGGTGCACGCCCTCGCCACGCTTGTCGAGGACGGCGTGGAGGTAGCTGTCGGGGGTGCAGGGCTGGAGCAGCTCGATGCGCAGGTCGTTCGGCATCGCCAGCTGGATCGTGCGGATGCCCAGCGGTTCCGGCTCGTTGCCGCCGTGCAGGAACTCGCCGCCCAGCAGGTCGCGGAACAGCGGTACGGCGGCCTCGATGGACCGGACGGCGACCGCGACGTGGTCCACGCGGACCACGCCCAGCCGCCCGACGACGTCGCGCATCAGTACCGGAAGCCCTCGTCGAGCGGCCACAGGCGACGGCCGAGGATGTCCTCCACCGCCGACAGGCCGGCACGTGCGGCCCGGTCGATGCCGATGCCGCGGGACTTGAAGGTCTCCGACGCGAAGTACAGGCCCTGGATGTTGGGGGCCTTCCAGTGCGGACGGAAGCTGCCGACCAGTCCGGGCTTCTGGATGACGCCGAAGGAGGGGTCGTAGACCAGGTGGCGGCGCTTGAAGACGTGGTCGGCGAGGCCCGGCCACATCGTCTCGACGTCCTGCTCGAACTCGTCGAACTTCTGCTTGACGAATCCCATGTCGCCGTTTCGTCCGAACCCGTGGAGCATCGCACCCATCACGTAGAGGTGCTTGCCGTCGGGGGCGACCGATTCGTCCAGGGCCGACATCTCGAACATGAAGCCGGAGGCGCGGGCGACGGGGGAGTGCAGCCACGTCGCGATCTCCTGGCGGTCCAGCACCGGGATCGGTTCCTCGGTGGCCATGTACAGGCCGGCCCACGAGATGCGGTTCTTGTCCTGCGCCATCTGCTTGATCTGGTCGACGTACCACTCCGGCAGGGCATGCTCGTCGACGATGTTGAGGACGTGCCACACGGGCAGCGTGGAGATGACGACGGGTGCGCGGACCTCGTCCTCGTGGAAGATCTCGTTGGGCAGCACCGCACCGGCGCGGGGCAGGGCGACACCCTTCACCTCGCCACCATCCATCAGCACGCGGCTGACCGGCTGTCCGAGCCGAACCTCGCCACCGTTCTCCTCGATGGCGTCGCGCAGGTCGGTGAACAGCTTCTGCCAGCCGCCCACCGGCCAGTAGGAGTACGCCGCGGTGTTCTTCTCCTCGTAGTGCATCTTGCGCACGAAGAGGTTCTCCGACGCCGAGTGGTCCCACCAGTCCTCGGTCATGCACTCCATGACGGTGATGAACTCGAACAGGTCGATGACGCCCTGGTGGTTGGTGTACTGCTGGATCCACGCGCGCATGGGCCGGTCGTCCCAGCGCTCGAGCTCCTCGTAGGGGGTGTCGACGAGCGCCTTGATCACGGCCTTCAGCTCGTCCTTGGAGCCGGAGTAGCGGTCGCGGATGGAACCCCACTGCTCGGTCTCGTGGTTCCACACGGGCATGTCGGTGTTGGAGGGGCCGTGGCCCAGCGTCTTGCCGACGTGCTCGAAGATCCGCGTCAGGCCCGACCCGGAGTCCTCCATGAGGTGGGCGCCGAGGTTCAGCTCGTAGCCCTCGTCGGGGGTGGCCATGCCGCGGCCGCCGAGGAAGGGGCTGCGCTCGACGACGAGGACGGACTTCCCCTCCTTGGCCAGCAGCGCGGCTGCGGACAGCCCGGCGGCTCCCGCTCCGATCACGATGACGTCGTAGTTCTGCATCACGGCTCCCTGCTCAGGTTGGGGGTGTCGTCGGCGATCCACCAAACGACTGTTTGGTAATCGTTGCACCCGGAGGCGAGGTGCGCAAGCCTTCGATGGCGCAGGGTCCTCGGAAGGCGGTGGATTTGCTTACCAAACGGATGGTAGAACTGTGGTCGTGATCAACATCGGCCGCATCCCGACCAAGTGGGCCCACCTCGACGGTGAACGCGAAGCCCTCATCGACGTCCCCAGCGGGCGACGGATGACCTTCGCCGCGCTCGACGAGTACGTCCGGCGGCTCGCCAACGGGCTTCGCGACGAGCTCGGGCTCGAGCAGGGGGACCGAGTTGCGGTCCTGTCCCGCAACTCCATCGAGTACCAGGCCCTCTACTTCGCCTGCGGCCGGGCCGGGCTGATCACCCAGCCGCTGAACTGGCGGCTGGGTGAGGTCGAGCTGGGGAAGATCCTCGCCGACGGCGATCCCGCCGCGATCGTCGTGGCCGAGGAGTTCCGGGACGTCGCCGAGACCCTTGCCGGCGAGCTCGACATCCCCCACGTCCTGGCCGTCGCCCCCGACGGCAGCGGCAGCCTCGCCGAGCTCGTCGCCCGCGCCGGCGACCACGAGCCCCCGTGGGCCGACGGCGTCGGGGAGGACGACCCCCTCTTCATCCTCTACACCGGAGGCACCACCGGACGGTCCAAGGGCGCGCTGCACTCCCACCGCAGCGCCTGGATGGGCATGCTCAACCAGACCGTCGCCGAGCGGATCGTGCCGACCGACGTCTACATGCTGACCGGGCAGATGTTCCACATCCCCGTGGTGCTGTCGATGAACTACCTGGCGCACGGCTGCCCGGTGGTGCTGATCAACTTCGAGCCTCGCCTGGCCCTGGAGGTCATCCAGCGCGAGCGGGTGTCGGCCTTTCTCGGCATCACCACGATGCTCAGCTGGATGATGGACGTCGAGGACTTCGACGACTTCGACCTGTCCAGCCTGCGCAACATCCAGTACGGCGGCGGACCGATGCCGAGCGCCGTGGTCAAGCGCGCGCTCGAGGCCTTCCCGTGCACCCTCATCCAGGGGTACGGGCAGACGGAGGGCACGACGATGACGTTCCTGTCCCAGGAGGTCCACGCCGACGCGGTCGAGGGCATCAACCCGCACCGGCTGAAGTCCTGCGGTCGGGAGGGGTTTGTCACCGACGTGCGCGTGGTCGGGTTCGACGGCGAGCCGGTCCCGCGGGACGGCGAGACGACCGGTGAGATCATCGTGCGCTCACCCGCGAACATGCTGGGCTACTGGCAGCAGCCGGAGCAGACCGCGCAGACATTGCGCGACGGCTGGATGTGGACCGGCGACATGGCGACGTGGGACGCCGACGGGTTCGTCTACATCGTCGACCGCGCCAAGGACATGATCATCTCGGGCGGCGAGAACATCTACTCGGTGCAGGTCGAGGAGGCGATCAACGCCCATCCCGCCGTGCTGGAGTGCGCCGTCATCGGCGTCCCCGACGACGTGTGGGGCGAGAACGTCCACGCCGTCGTCGTGCTTCGCAAGGGCCACGAGGCCACCGAGCGCGACATCATCGACGCCGCCCGCGAACACCTCGCGTCCTACCAGAAGCCCAAGAGCGTGGAGTTCGTCGACGCGCTGCCCAAGGCGCCGACCGGCAAGATCCTCAAGCGCGAGCTCCGCAAGCAGCACTGGGACGACGCCGGCCGGACGGTGTAGGGGTTTGGGATGCCCGGCGGCGGTGCGTTGGCACCTCTGTGCGTTGGGCACACGAACGGTGTGTGCGTTCGGCGTCGGCTCTGGCTGCCCATGTCGCGCAGCCTTGGCCGACGTGTGGCATGGACGCCGTCAGGGGGTGGGTATGCCGCACGACGCTCCACCCCGGGTGAGTTGAGCTGCCACAGGGGGTGGCCAACGCACACGCACCTCGTCGGCTCGAGGGCTACAGGGCCACTTCGGCGGTGCCGGTGACCACGACGGTGTCGTCGTCGCGGCGCAGCCACACGGTGCAGGTGGCGACGGTGGTGCCGTCCTCCTCCGAGAGGGACTCGACGGTGCCGCCGGCGGTCAGGCGGTCGCCGGCGAAGACGTTCCCGGCCAGGCGGACCTTCAGGTGGCGGATGCACTCGGGGCCGCCGCCGGCCCACGCCATCAGCGCGGTGGCCACGTAACCGACGTTGGTCGGCCCCTGGTTGACCGCACGATCGCCCATGCCCAGCGCCCGGGTGACGTCGGTGTCGAAGTGGATTGGGTTGGGGTCGCGCAGCAGGGCGGCCATGGTCTTGATCTGCTGGCCGTCCACGCCGTCGATGTGCAGCGGGGTGATCGCCTCGCCAACGATCGGGGTCGTCATCACGCCCTCCTCGGGCAGACGTAGGTGTTGCGGAGGGTGGCGGCCGCTTCGCCGTCGTCGCCACGCACCACGAACTCGGTGGCGATCAGGTCGAAGGTGCCGCTGCGGCCCTCCTTGCGGACGACGTCGACGATCGTCGGCTGGACCGCGTAGGTCTCGCCCACCTGCAGCGGGCGGTGCTGGTGCAGGTCCATCTCGCCCAGCATCGGGCCGTCCTCCAACGGGCAGTCGAACAGCTCGAACAGCTCGCCGATGGTGTAGGCGACGGCCCGCACGGTGGCATGGAAGACCATCATCGGGTGCATCGCGCCGTCCTGCGGGGGCGGGGCCAGCATGGCGTCGGCCGCCAGCCATGCCTCGTAGTCCAGCGGCGTCCACGTGCCACCCTCCAGCTCGCGGCCGAGCACCCGGTCGCGCAGCTCCTCCAGCCCGATCACGATGTCAGCCCGATCACGACGAGGTCCCCGCCGTGTCGCCGGCGGTGTCGCCGGCCTTCGAGCCCTTCGCGGTCTGCGGCACCGGCATGCGCTTCATGCCGCTGGTGAACGGCTCGGTGTACGGGGCCAGGTCAGCCATGGCCCGGTCGTAGGCGGCCATCAGCGCGTCCTCGGCGTCGTAGTCGAACGGGTCGACGAGGTTGGGGTTGGCGTCCATCTGCTCGCGGTTGGCCAGCATCCACTCCACCGTCTCGGCGATGCCGTCCCGCAGCGACATCACGTCGCGGTAGCCCAGGTCCTCGCGCAGCCGGGTGGTGTCCAGCACACAGCTCGGGGTGCCCTTGTAGCCGAAGGCGATGACGCCCCAGCCGGGGCTCGGCAGCTCGCCGGGCAACGAGCGGATGCCCAGCGACCCGCCGGCCGCCTCGGCGGTCAGCTCGGCCCACTGCCGGATGCTGACCAGGTCCTCGTCGGCGACGTTGTAGGCCTTGCCGGCCGCCGCGGACGGGTGGTCGATCGCGCAGAGGATCGCGTGGGCGGCGTTGCGTGCACCCGCTCGGGAGTGGATGCCCCGCCCGTCGTCGGACAGGATCATCCACGGCCGACCGTCGAGCACACGGCGGACGACCGTCCACTCCCACGCGTGCGGGTTCCTCGGCCCGTAGACCGTCGGGTAGCGCAGGTAGGTCGCGTCGAACGCCCCGCGGGTGCCGAGCTCGAAGACGGTGTCCTCGGTCCGACGGATCGCCGCCGTGCGGTAGTGGGCGTCGGGGATGTCCTCGGTCGGCACCAACGGGTGGCGATCCTCCCGCACGGGCATGTCCATGCCGGTGGGGAAGTGGAGGTGGGGTTCGACGTAGCCCTCGTAGACCGGTGTGCCGCCCACGGCCAGGAAGTGGTCGCACCTGCCGGCGACGTGCTCGGCCAGCAGCCGGACCCGCCCGTAGGTCGCCACGACCACGTCGAAGCGGCGGCCTCCCAGCGCGTCGGCGATGCCGTCGGCGCTGTAGGGGTCGCCGTGCAGGTGGGGCACGTCGGGTCCGTCGGGCAGCTCGTGGCGGCCCGTGTGGAAGATCGTCGTGTCGAACCCTCGCTCGACCAGCCCGTCGACCAGGGGTGGCCCGGTCGGTCCGGTGCCGCCGATGACCAGTGCGGTCCGTGCGCTCATCGTGGGGTGCTCCTCGTGGGGACGGTCACTGCCCGTCGGCGGGCGACCGCACCGATCATGCGGTGATGGTGGCCAGCAGCGCGCCCTGCTCGACCGCGTCGCCATCGGACAGGCCGATGCCGCCGACGGTGCCGTCGCGGTGGGCCACCACGTGGTTCTCCATCTTCATGGCCTCCAGCACGCAGACGATGTCGCCGGCGGACACCGTGTCGCCGTCGGCCACCGCGTAGGTGACGATCACGCCGGTCATCGGGGCGCGCAGCTCGGGACCGTCGTTGCTGGCCCCGGCGCCCCGACGACCACCGCCGTCACGTCGGCGGCTGCTGGCGGCCTGCACCGCGGCGTTGGCCCGGCCGACCCCGTGCACGGTGACGTGCAGCGGGGCGCCGGAGACGAACAGCTCGACCTCGCGGGCGGTGGTGGTGTGACCGGGGGCGTGCCCGTTGGTCGCCACCGGTTCGGGGTCGGCCGGCTGCCACGGCTCCAGCGTCGACAGGTCCCAGTCGCCCTCGACCGAGGAGGTCGCGTGGCTGGCCGTCACGAAGTCCTCGTGGGCCATCGCGAGGCGGTGGAACGGCAGCGTGGTCGGCACGCCGACGACCGTCATCTCCTCCAGCGCCCGGGCCATGCGGGACACCGCGGTGGCGCGGTCCTCGCCCCACACGATCAGCTTGCCGACCATCGAGTCGTAGGCGCCGCCGATGACGTCACCGGACTCCACACCGCCGTCGAAGCGGATCCACGGGCCCTGCGGCACGGTGATGCGGGTGACCGGGCCGGGGGAGGGCATGAAGTTGGTCGCCGGGTCCTCGGCGTTCAGCCGCACCTCGATGGCGTGGCCGCGCAGCTCGACGTCGTCCTGGGCGATGGTCATGCCGTCGCCCGCGGCGATCCGCAGCTGCTGGTGGACCAGGTCCACGCCGGTCACGAGCTCCGTGACCGGGTGCTCGACCTGCAGGCGGGTGTTCATCTCCAAGAAGTAGTGGCGTTCGGTGCCGTCGGCGTCGCGGTCGACGAGGAACTCACACGTCCCGGCGTTGACGTAGCCCATCTCGCTGGCCACTCGGATGGCTGCGTCGCGCAGGGCCATACGGGTGGCGTCGGCCAGGCCGGGTGCAGGGGCCTCCTCCACCAGCTTCTGGTGGCGACGCTGCAACGAGCAGTCGCGCTCACCCAGGTGGATGACGGTTCCGTCAGCGTCGGCAAGGACCTGCACCTCGACGTGGCGGGGACGCTCCAGGTACCGCTCGACGTAGCACTCGCCACGGCCGAAGGACGCCTCGGCCTCGCGGCGGGCACCTGCCAGCGCCGACTCGACGTCGCCGGGGCCGCGAACGACCTTCATGCCACGACCACCGCCGCCGAACGCCGCCTTGATGGCCAACGGCCAGCCATGTGTCTCGCCGAACGCCCGGACCAGCTCCGGGTCGGTCGTCGGTTCGGTCGTCCCCGGTACGACGGGCACGTCGGCCGCACGGGCGACGGCACGAGCGGTCAGCTTGTCGCCCATGGCCTCGATGGCTTTCGGCGGTGGGCCGATCCAGGCGAATCCGGCGTCGACGACGGCACGGGCGAAGTCGGCGTTCTCCGACAGGAAGCCGTAGCCCGGGTGGATGGCGTCCACCCCCGCCTGCTCGGCGACCGCGAGGATCCGCGGGATGTTGAGATAACTCTCGGCGGGAGGCGTGGGGCCGAGGAGATGGGCCTCGTCGGCCATGCGCACGTGCATGGCGCCGGCGTCGGCCTCGGAGTGGACGGCGACGCTTCGCACGCCCAGCTCCCGACAGGCGCGGGCGACCCGGACGGCGATCTCTCCACGGTTGGCGATCAGCACTGCGTTGAACATGAGGAACCCATCGTAGACCTCGACTGACCGTTCAGTAAACTATATTCCGAATCCCCCCACACGACCGGAGCCGTCATGACCGACCTGTTCGACCCCATCACCGTCGGGACGATCTCGCTGGACCACCGCATGGTCATGCCGCCCCATTCCGGCGGGCGCGGGGCGCTGCTCGGCCGCGACGTGCAGTTCGAACGCTTCTGCGCCTACTGGGTGCAGCGGGTCGAGGCGGGCGTGCAGTGGGTGGGCGGCGCGCCGACGTTCGTGCGCAACCCCCTCGTGCCCGGGTTCGAGCCGACCGGCGTGGGTGCGATGGCTGACGGCACCTTCCGCCAGTCCGGCTACGTCGAGCGGCTGGCCGAGTACTCGCGCAGGTTGCACACGGCAGGCGGCTGGTCCACGGTCCAGATGGTCCTGCAGGGCGGCCTCCCCACCGCACCGTCGGCCACCCTCAGCGGCCACCGCGACCACCAGGTGCCGCATGCCCTCGACCTCGACGAAATGTCCTGGCTGGTGAGGGAGTACGGCGAATCCGCGGCCCTGGCCGCCGACGGCGATGCCGATGTGATCGAGCTGCACGCCAACCACGACGACGTGCTGCAGTGGTTCCTCTCGCCCCGGACGAATCGTCGCACCGATGCCTACGGCGGATCGCCGGAGAACCGGCGCCGGCTGCTCCGCGAGGTGGTCGAGGCCATTCGCGCCCGCATCGCCCGGCCCATCACCGTCGGTCTGCGCCTGTGCGTCGACGAGATGATCGAGGGCGGCTACGGGCTGGAGGAGTGCCAGCAGCTGCTCGCGGCCTTCACCGCCGAGGGCACGGTGGACTACTTCAGCCTCGACGTCGGCAACAACTGGGGTGCCCCCAGCTACGTCGCGCCCAACACCTACGGCCCGGCGCAGTGGGCGGCCCTGTGCGCCGAGGCCGGGACGGCCACGGACCTGCCGATCCTCTACGCCGGCCGCGTCGGGGACGTCGCCACCGCCCGACAGGTCATCGCCGACGGCCACGCCGACCTGGTCGGGGTGGTCCGTGCCCTCATCGCCGAACCGCGCCTGCTGGAGCTCGCCAAGCAGGGGGAGGAGGGGAACGCCCGTCCGTGCATCGGCGTCCAGGACTGCCTCAGTCGCAGGGTCGTGGAGCACCTGCCGTTCGCGTGCGCGGTCAACCCCCACGTCGGCCGCGAGCACGAGGGTCCGCTGCCGCGCGTGGAGCAGGCCCGGTCGATCCTCGTCATCGGCGGAGGGCCGGCGGGAACGGAGGTGGCGGCCCTCGCCGCCGAACGCGGGCACCGAGTCCAGCTGTGGGAGCGCGACGACCACCTGGGCGGGCAGCTTGCCGTGGCCGCCCGGGCGCGGATGAACGCGCCGTACGCCGACTGGATCGGCTGGCAGGCGCGGCGTCTGGACGCGCTCGGCGTGGAGGTCCGGTTCGGCGTCGATGCCGACGAGACGGCCGTCCTCGAGGAGGGCACCGACGTCGTGGTCGTGGCCACCGGCGCCTCGCCCCGCCTGCCCGATGCCGACGGGCTGGACCAACCACACGTGCTGACCGCCGTCGACGTCCTGCAGGGCGCAGGGGTGGGCCATCGCGTCGTGGTGATCGCCGAGGACGACCGGCCCGTGCCCCTGGCCGTGGCCGACCACCTGGCCGGCGCCGGGCACGCGGTCACCGTGGTCCACGGCTCCCCCGACCCGTCACCGCTGACCAACAAGTACACGATCGGCGGGATCCTGGCCCGGCTGGACGCCGAGGGTGGCCGGCTGGTGCCCCACGCCCGGTTGGTCGCCGTCGATGGCCCCACGGTCCACCTCGCCAACGTGTACTCCGGACGGCCGTTCCAGCTCGACGACGTCAACACGGTCGTCCTCGCGTGCGGCGCCGTGCCACGGGCTGGTCTCCACACGGCACTTCGTGGGAGGGTGTCGTCGTTGCACCTCCTCGGCGATGCGTTCGCGCCCCGCCGGCTGGTCGCGGCCACCCGTCAGGCCTTCGCCCTCGTGGCCGGGCTCGACTGACCGGGCTCGACTGACTGGACTTGACTGAACGGTTCGGCCCGGTGTTCGATGTCGCCAACCTGTTTACCGACTAGTAGGTAAGTACGCTGTTGCTCGAGCAGGTAGCACCTCACCTCCACATCCCCAGGAGCCCGCCATGCGTGAAGCCGTGATCGTCGACGTCCTCAGGACCCCCATCGGGAAGGGCAAGCCCGGCGGCGCCCTGTCCGGCTGGCACCCCGTCGACCTGCTTGCCGAGGTCCTGTCCGGGCTTGTCGAGCGCACCGGCATCGACCCGGGCATCGTCGACGACGTCATCACCGGCTGCGTCTCCCAGTCCGGCGAGCAGTCCTTCAACGTCGGCCGCAACGCCGTCCTGGGTGCTGGGTTCCCCGAACACGTCCCTGCCACCTCGATCGACCGCCAGTGCGGGTCGTCCCAGCAGGCGCTGCACTTCGCCGCCCAGGGTGTGCAGTCCGGCGCCTACGACGTGGCCATCGCCTGTGGCGTGGAGGTCATGTCGCGTGTGCCGATGTTCTCCTCCGCCCAGGGCAAGGACTCCTTCGGCACCAAGGTCGCCGACCGCTACGCCGAGCGCGGCGGGCTGGTCAACCAGGGCATCAGCGCCGAGATGATCGCCGCCAAGTGGGGCCTGACCCGCGCCGACCTGGACAACTTGGCCACCGAGTCCCACCGCCGCGCCAACGAGGCAACCAAGGACGGCCGCTTCGAGAACGAGCTGCTGCAGGTCGCCGTCAACCGTGGCGAGGGTCCGACCGGCGAGAAGATGACCGCCGACGAGGGCATCCGTCCCAGCACCAGCCCCGAGTCGCTGGCCAGCCTCAAGCCCGCCTTCCACAGCGACGAGCTGGCCGAGACCTATCCCGACCTGAACTGGGTCGTGCACGCCGGTGGGGCCTCCCAGATCTCCGACGGCGCCGCCGCCGTGCTGGTCATGTCCCGCGAGAAGGCCGACGAGCTGGGCCTGACCCCTCGCGCCGTCATCCGCGAGGTCGCCGTCGTCGGCGATGACCCCGTGCTGATGCTCACCGGCGTCATCCCCGCCACCAAGAAGGTCCTCGAGCGGGCCGGCATGACCATCGACGACATCGACGCCTTCGAGGTCAACGAGGCCTTCGCCCCGGTCGTGCTGGCCTGGCAGGCCGAGACCGGCGCGGACATGGCCAAGGTGAACATCAACGGCGGGGCCATGGCCAACGGCCACCCGCTGGGTGCGTCCGGCGCCAAGCTGATGACCACCCTGATCAACGTGCTCGAGCAGACCGGCGGCCGCTTCGGCCTGCAGACGATGTGCGAGGGCGGCGGCATGGCCAACGCCACGATCATCGAGCGCCTGGGCTAGGCCAACCTCGACCGCAGGGTTCCAGAGCCGACGTCGAACAGAAGAGGGCCAGACGTGGAGTACCGCGAGGTGTGCACCGGTGGCGACCTGATCATCAGGGGCGCCACCCTCGACCCCGACCGCACGGCGATCGTCTTCCCCGACGACCGCCGGACCTACCAGCAGCTGCTGGACGGATCGGTGGCGGCCGCGCGGTCGCTCCACGGACTCGGCGTCCGGGCGGGCGACCGGGTCGGCGTGCTGATGCCCAACTCCCTGGACTACCTCGAGGTCTGGTTCGGCACCCTCCTCCTCGGCGCCGTCCTGGTGCCGATCAACAGCCGGTTCCGGTCACGTGAGCTGCGCCACGTCGTACCCGACGCCG
The DNA here is from genome assembly GCF_003344865.1 of Euzebya pacifica. Taxonomy (GTDB): domain Bacteria; phylum Actinomycetota; class Nitriliruptoria; order Euzebyales; family Euzebyaceae; genus Euzebya; species Euzebya pacifica. Next base: position 4,863,569 of record NZ_CP031165.1, on the reverse strand, counting down.
ACATCGCGGTGCTGGCCGTGGCCGACGAGGAGGGCGTGATCGCGTTCACCGAACGGGTCACCCACGCCTTCCCCGCGCTCGCCGAGCAGACCGGCGCCGCCGACGGGGCACCGTTGTCCCTGACCGAGGCCCCCGCGCTGCGCCACGTGGTGGACCTCTCCTCCACCGGGGCGACGGGATTCCTGCCGGCCAAGCGTTTCGAGGCGGCCGGCGCTGACGTCACCGAGGCCGTGGTCGAGCACGAGGCCGCCCGCGTGGCCCTGCGCGACCCGGCGACGATCTTCTACACCTCCGGCACGACGTCGCTGCCCAAGGGCTGTGTGCTCAGCCACGAGGCGATGGTTCGCCAGGGACAGGAGACCGCCGTACGCATGGACGTGCGCCGCGGCGACGTCATGTTCAGCCCGCTGCCGATGTTCCACAGCGCCTGCTCGCAACCGCTGTTCGCCATGCTCTGGTCGGTCGGGACCTACTGCAACATGCAGGCCTTCGACGCCGCGGTGGGCCTGCGGATGATCGCCGAGGAGCAGGCGACCGTCCTGTACACCGCGTTCCCGCCGATCACCGACGGGCTGGTCGACCACCCCGACTTCGACCCCGAGCCCTTCCGCCGGGTCCGCAGCGTCTTCACCGTCGCACCGCCCACGCAGCTCCGCGAGCTGGAGGGCAAGCTGCCCGGGACGAAGGTCGTCACCGCCTTCGGCATGACCGAGGTCGCCGGATCCATCGCCATGGCCGACCCGCACGACCCCTTCGAGCTGCGCATGCGACCCGGCAGGCCGTTGCGCGGTGCCGAGGTCGAGGTCCGGACCATCGGCGACAACCAGCCGGCCCCGGCGGGGGTGGAGGGCGAGATCGTCTGCCGTGGCACCACGTTGTTCTCCCACTACCACGGGCTGGAGGAGAAGACGGCGGAGGTGATGGACGACGAGGGCTGGTTCCACACCGGCGACCTGGGCGTCATCACCGTCGACGGCCTGCTGGAGTTCCGCGGTCGGCTGAAGGACATGCTCAAGATCGGCGGCGAGAACGTCGCCGCGATCGAGATCGAGTCCCACCTGATCGCCCACCCCGACGTGCAGATGGCTGCCGTCGTCGGCCTGCCCGACGACCGGCTCGGGGAGGTCGCCGTGGCCTACCTCGAGATCCGTCCCGGCTCCGGGCTGACCGAGCAGGACATCATCGACTGGTGCCGCGACGAGATCGCCAGCTTCAAGATCCCCCGCCACGTCGCCTTCATCGAGGAGTGGCCGATGTCGGCCACCAAGATCCGCAAGGTCGACCTGCGGGATCGGGCCGTCGAGGACTTCGCCGGTCGCGCACCCCTCACCTGATCGGGTCGTGGCCGGCTCGGTCGGCGTGGCGTGGTCGGCGGAACCGACCAGCGCTTGACCGGCGGGCAGCGCTCGCCCTACTATCACTTACCAAACAGTCGGTAGAATCACCGGCAACCATCGAACACTCGCGAGGAAGCCGCCATGTCGTCCGCCTACTTCCAGGGCCCCTGGGTGCCCGCCGCCGATCGGGCGCTCGTCACCGGTGGCAGCTCCGGGATCGGGCGTGACATCGCGCTGATGCTGGCCGGCGCCGGGGTCGAGGTGTTCGTCGTCGGCCGTCGGATGGAACGGCTCGAGGCCGTGGCTGCCGAGTCCGACGGGTCGATCACCCCGCTCGCCGCCGACATCCGTGACGCCGACGCCGTCGACGCGGCCTTCACCGCCGCCGAGGCCGAGGGCGGACCGGTCCCGCTGCTGGTCAACGCCGCCAGCGGCGCCTTCCTCGCGGCGGCCGAGGACATCAGCCCGGGCGGGTTCGCCGCGGTCGTCGGCTCCAGCCTGAACGGCCCCTTCCAGGTGCTCCGCCGCTGGGCGCAGCCGTTGCTCGGGGCCGGCACCCCCGGCGCAGCCATGATGGTCTCCAGCGCCCTGGCCGAACGCGAGGTTCCAGGCGCCGCCCACTCCAGCGCCGCCAAGGCCGGCCTGGAGGCACTCATCCGCTCCCTCGCCGTGGAGTGGGGACCCAGGGGCCTGCGCATCAACTCCCTCGCCCCCGGCGCCTTCTCCACCGAGGGAGCCGACGCCGGCATGTGGAGCTTCGGACCGGTCCACGATGCGGCCCTGGACAACATCCCGCTCGGCCGGTTCGGCGCGTCCGACGAGCTGCTCGGCCCGGCGGCGTTCCTGCTCAGCCGAGCAGCCGGATACGTGACCGGTGCAACCGTCGTGGTAGACGGAGGCTGGCATCTTTCTCCCCACCCCTTCGGGTCGGTGTTCCCGCCCCGTGGCTGATCGACGACCGGAGACTTGTTATGGGTGACGTGCACTGGCGAGAGCTGTACCGCGAGGTCGTGGAGCCCGGGTTGTGCACCGGTTGCGCCGCCTGCGTCATGGTCTGCCCCCGGGACGTCCTCGGCTACACCGAGGACTACTGGCCGGTGCAGATCGGCGAGGGGATGGAGAAGGACCAGTGCGTCATCGGTGACCGCGGCTGCGACATCTGCACCCGCGCGTGTCCCCGGTTCCGCAACTGGGAGACCGACATCGACGAGGTGTTGTTCGGCCAGCCCCGCGAACCCGACCAGGTCTACGGCCACGTCCGCTCGATCCTGCTGACCCGTGCCACGGAGAAGACCGTGCACGAGCAGGGCCAGGACGGCGGGCTCGTGTCCACCCTCCTCATCTGGGGGCTGGAGAACGAGATGATCGACGGCGCGCTGACGTCGGCGATCACGGAGACGCGCGGACCGTTCGACTCCGAACCCGCCCTCGTCACCGACCGCGAGGGCGTGCTGGCCACAGCTGGGTCGCGCTACACCTACTCCGCCAACCCGCTGGCGATGAAGCAGGCCGACGAGCAGAAGCTCAAGCAGATCGCGCTGGTCGGCATGTCCTGCCAGGCGTCGATCAACGGCACGGTCGAGACGTACGGGGTGAACAAGTACAAGCGCAAGATCGCCCTGACGATCGGCCTGCTGTGCTCCAAGACCTTCACCTACGAGGGGCAGAAGCTGGTCCTGGCCAACCACGACATCGACATCAACGACGTCGTGAAGGTCAACATCAAGGGCCGCTACATGGTGTGGCTGCGGGACGGCTCGTACCACGAGCTGCCGCTCAAGGAGTTCCACCCCTACACCCGCGAGGGCTGCAAGAAGTGCCCGGACTTCGCGGCCGAGCACGCCGACATCTCCACCGGCGGGATCGGCGCGGACGACAACTGGACGCTGACCCTCATCCGCACCGCCCGCGGGGAGGAGTGGATGAAGGGCGTCATCGACGCCGGCCTGATCGAGGCGCGTCCCGGTGAGGAGGACCCGGTGGCGATGAACCTGCTGACCAAGCTGTCGACGGTGTCCCGCAAGCGCTGGCCCACCGACGACCTGGTCGGCGACGCCCGTCGTCCCGGCCTGCTGCCCATCATCTCGACGTGAGCGTGGGTGCCTCCGGACCGGCCGAGCTGTTCGACGTCGCCGGCCGGCACGTGCTCGTGACCGGCGGGTCCCGTGGAATCGGTGAGATGATCACCCGTGGGTTCCACGCGGCAGGGGCCACCGTCTACGTGTCGGCGCGAACGGCGTCGGCCTGCGAGGCGCTGGTCGAGGAGCTGGGGGAGCGGGCCGTGGCCCTGCCGGCGGACGTGTCGAGCGTCGAGGGTGTCGCGGCGCTCGTCGAGGGGCTGTCGGCGCACACGGACCGGCTCGATGTGCTGGTCAACAACGCCGGCGCGACGTGGGGTGCCGACATCGAGGACTACCCCGACGAGGCGTGGGACAAGGTGCTGGCCCTCAACCTGAAGGCGCCGTTCAACCTGACCGTGGCGTGCCTGGACCTGCTGCGCGCTGCGGCCACCGCCGACCACCCCTCCAGGGTGATCAACATCGGGTCGGTCGACGGCATGCGCACCCCGATCTGGGAGTCCTACGCCTACTCCGCCTCCAAGGCCGGCGTGCACCAGCTGACCCGCGTGGTCGGCGCCCGCCTCGCCCGCGAGCACATCACGGTCAACGCAATCGCCCCCGGCATCTTCCCGTCGAAGATGACCGCTTTCGCGCTGGAGACCGACGAGGAGGGGATCGAGGAGTCCGTGCCGCTCGGCCGCGTCGGCCGCCCCGACGACGCCGCCGGTGCCGCCATCTTCCTCTCCTCCCGCGCCGCCTCCTGGGTCACCGGCGCCGTGCTCCCCGTCGACGGCGGCATGGTCACCCTCCAGTAGCTCCTTTGGTTGCCCGCCGGGCTTGCCGGTTGGCCCGTTCCGACGGCCCGGCCCGGCGGCCCCTCCCGACGGATTCGCCTCGCGCAGCGACGGATTCGCCTCGGTGTTCTCGGGTTCAGCGCCGCACTCGAGGCCGGTCGGCGACGGAATCGCCTCGGCCACACGCTCGACCGGTTCATCTCCGAGGCGAATCCGTCGGGCAGAGGAGGGGCAGGGGTCGGTCGAGAAGCGAGGGGGAGGTGAAGGTGTCCGGACGCAACAACGCCCCGGCCGCTTGGGCCGGGGCGTCGTGGTGCGTCGGGCGTGACGCGAGGTTCAGTCGGTGCGGCGGGAGAGGGCCGGGAGGGCGACCATCGCGAGGGCGATCTTGACGGCGTCGCCGATGAGGAACGGGTACACGCCGCCGGTCCAGGCGGCCTTGACCGCGTTGCCCCAGGCGAGGGTGTCGGCCGCCATGAAGTGCAGCCAGGTCGTCAGGTAGCTGGCGCCGATCGCGTAGATGACCAGGTTGCCGAGCACCATCGCGGCCGCGACCAGCGGTGCGGAACGGTGCCAGCCGCGCTGGGCGAGCGCACCGGTCAGGCCGGCGGCCAGGACGAAGCCCCACAGGTAGCCACCGGTCGGGCCGACCAGCGTGGCGGCGCCGCCGGTCAGGCCGGCGAAGACGGGCAGGCCCAGCGCACCCTCACCCAGGTAGGTGAGCACGGTCGCCATCGCCAGCTTCGGGCCGAGCACGAAGCCCAGCAGCAGCACGACGAGGGTCTGCGCGGTGATGGGCACGGGCCACATCGGCACCTGCAGCTGGGCCGAGATCGCCAGCGCAGCGCTGCCGACCGCGACAGCCACGACCTGGCGGGGGACGGTGGCCAGCAGCGCCGGACGGGCGGCGGGCAGGATCGGGAGGTGGACAGTCGACATGAGGGCTCCTCGGTCTTCGGGGTGGGTGAGAACGTAGCGAACGTCAGCCGGTGCGAGCCAAACGGCGCAGGTCGGTGGAGGGGTCTGCGAGGGCAGCATCGTCGACGTCGAGGCCAGCGGCAACCAACGCCTGCGCGCCGCGGACGATCCGGCCGACCTGTCGGCCACGCGACACACCGGTCGCGGCGACCAGCCGCCCGTCGCGCACACCGAAGGCGAACAGGCCAGCATCCAGGTCCTCGGCGGACCCACGCAGCACCCAGCGGTCGGCCCGGTCGGGCCAGCCCGCGACCTGGATGCTCAGGTCCAGCTGGTCCGACCACGACCACGGCACGTCGACGAACCGGGTCGGCTCGCCGAGGATCGTGCGGGCGGCGTGCTGGCCCATGGCCATCGCCGGCGTGTAGGCCTCGTGGCGCGCGGTGGTCCCGTCGGCGGCACGGACACGGGCGACGTCGCCGATGGCCATGATCGCCGGGTCGCTGGTCACGAGCCGCTCGTCGACCAGGACGCCGTCGTCGACGGCCAGGCCCGCGGCGGCCGCCAGGTCGGTGCGTGGGGCGACGCCGGTGGCGACCAGCACGTGGTCGGCCGGCAGCTCGGTCCCGTCTGCCAGGACGACCACGGCCTGCCCGGAAGAAGAGGAGGAGGACACCACCGCGGAGGGAGGAGTGCCCAGCCGCACGTCGATGCCCTCAGCGGCGTGCCGGCTCAGCACCACCTCCGACACCACGGTCGGCAGCACCCGACTCAGGGCGGTCGGGGCCGCCTCCAGCACCGTGACCGAGGCGCCCCGGGTGCGCGCCGCCGCCGCAACCTCGAGCCCGATCAGGCCCGCGCCGACGACGACCAGCCGGGCGCCGGGCCGCAACCGCTCGGCCAGGACAGCTGCCTCGGCGGCGTCGCGAAGGGTGCTGGCGTGGGGGCCGTCCAGCCCCGGGACCGGGGGCACCCGGGGCGCCGCACCGGTGGCCAGCACGAGCCGGTCGAAGCCGATGCGGTCGTCGTCGCCCGTCACGACCTCGCGAGCGGCCCGGTCGATCTCGACGACGTCGGCATGGCGCACGACGTCGGCGGTCAGCACCTCGGGGAACAGCTCGGGCGCGGTAGGCACCTCACCGGTCAGCAGGCCCTTGGACACCGCCGTCCGGTCGTACGGCGTGCACCCCTCACCGGCCAGCACCACGACGGATCCCTCGTGGCCGCCACGGTGCAGCCCGTGGACCAACGCGGCAGCGGCGGGCCCACCGCCGACCACGACCACCTGTGGACCGGCCATCACGCGGTCGCCCCGCCGTCGACGACCAACGTCGCCCCCGACACGTAGGACGCCTCGTCGGACAGCAGGAACACGATGGTGGCCGCGATCTCCGACGGCTCGGCCCAGCGGCCCAGCGGGATTGCACGGGTGACACGCTCCATCGACTCCTCGGTGACGTCACCCACCATGGGCGTCGCCGTGCCGCCGGGGCAGACGGCGTTGACGCGCACCCCGTGGCGGCCGTATTCCCGCGCGGCGGTCCGGGTGTAGGCGATCGAGGCGGCCTTGGAGGCGGAGTAGGGGGCCAGCCCGGGCCGGGCACCCAGCGCGGCGTTGGAGGCGACGTTGACGATCGCACCGCCCCCGGAGGCGACCATGTGCGGCAGTACCTGCTGCATCGTCGAGAGGACCGCGTGGGTGTTGACCTCGAACGTGGTGCGGGCCCGGTTGAGGGGCTGGTCGGCCAGGCGGTCGCCGGTGTGGCCCAGCGTCCCGGCGCAGTTGACCAGGCCGTGCAGGCGGCCGAGGTCGTTGATGGCATCCGACACCGCCAGCGCCACGGCGCCCTCGTCGGTGACGTCGAGCACGGCGGCGCGGTGGGGCGCCTCCACCTCGATGGGGGACAGGTCCCACGAGACCGTGGTGGCCCCCCGTTCGCGGAGCAGCGCAACCGTGGCCAGGCCGATGCCGGAACCTGCGCCGGTCACCGCCACGACCCGTCCATCGAGGTCTGTCACGTCCGCTCCGTTCACATCGAGTGCCACATCCAACCCCCGTGGGTACCGCAGGAACACGGGCCGGGAGGGTTGTCTACTTACCGTTCGGTAGACTATTATGACGAGGCACCGTCAGACAACCCCGGGAGGATCGAGCGTGACCGAGTCGAACACACATCGGGTGGCGGGGGCGGCGTCCCTGGCTCCCGGCGAGGTCCGGCTGCTCGAGCTCGGTGGCCAACGCGTCTGCCTGGCCCGCACCGACGACGACGAGCTGTTCGCGGTCGACGACATCTGCAGCCACGAGGAGGAGTCGCTCAGCGAGGGCTGGCTCGACGGCAGCTGCATCGAGTGTCCCGCCCACAACTCCGTCTTCGACCTGCGCACCGGCGAGGCGCTGACCCTGCCGGCCACCGAACCGGTCAGGACCTACCCCGTCACCACCGACGGCGACGACGTCCTCGTCACCGTCTGACGCCCCCCACCGAGACCCCCAGACCACACAGCCACCCCCAGCCAGCCACCGAGCCCCTCGAGGAGCCACCGCAATGGACATCCAGCTCGGCGCCCCAGGCGCCATCACCCCACCGATCGACCGTGGCATCGCCGCCGGGGTGAAGATGGAGCAGGCCGGCTACGACGGCATCTGGTGGCCCGACCACCTCATGGGCTGGCACCCCGACAGCATGTGGAACACCGACTACACGCCGCTGGCCAACTACCAGCAGTCCAGCCACGTGTACGCCGACCCGTTCGCGATGATGTCGGCCGTCGGCGCGCAGACCGAGACGATCAAGCTCGGCACCTGCGTCACCGACCTGCTGCGCCGCCACCCCGCGTCGGTCGCCCAGACGATGCTGACGCTGGACCACATGACCAAGGGTCGCGCCATCCTCGGTGTCGGCTCGGGCGAACAGCTCAACATCGAGCCCTACGGGATGGAGTGGGACAAGCCGGTCGGCAAGCTCGCCGAGGGCCTGGAGGTCATCAAGCTCCTCTTCAACGCCGGCGCGGAGAAGGTCGACTTCGAGGGCACGCACTTCCGCCTCAAGGACGCCGTCATGGGCCTGGACCCCTACGGCGACACCCCGCCGGAGATCTGGCTGGCCGCCCACGGCCCCCGCATGCTCGGCCTCACGGGCCAGTACGCCGACGGCTGGCTGCCGACCAAGATGTCGCCCGAGGCCTACCGCTCCTCCCTCGACACGATCCTGAAGGCCGGCAAGGACGCCGGACGCAACATGGACGGGTTCACGCCCGGCATGCTCGGTTACTTCCTGATCGGCCCCGACGAGGAGTCCGTGCAGCGCTTGCTGGCCTCGGAGATGGTCCGCATGCTCTGCATCCTCATGCCCAACTGGGTGTATGAGTCCATGGGCCTCGAGCCGCCCCTCGGCGGCAGCGGCGGCTTCCACGACTTCATCCCCACCCGCGTCCCGCGTGAGGAGGTCGACCGCATCCTCACCAAGATCCCGCCGCAGGTGTCGTCCCACTACGCCTTCGCCGGCACCCCCGAGCAGCTCGCCGAGGAGATCGAGCGCTACCACGACGCTGGCCTGCGCCACCTCGTCATGTGGAACATCACCGGCCTCGGTGACCCCGAGCTCGCCCGGTACAGCTTCCAGGGCATGAACGAGCTGAAGGCCATGGTCAAGGGCGCCTGACCGGCCACCACCCTCCTCCGACACACCCGACCCTCCAGGAGCCACCCATGACCACGACCGCGCTCGACGACGTCGACCTGCTGTCCCCCGAGGCCACCGAGGACCCCTACGCCACCATGCAGGCGCTCCGCGACACCGCCCCGGCGGTGTGGTCCGACCGCCACCAGGCCTGGATCGTCGCCCGTTACCGCGACGTGGAGTCGGCGTTGACCGACCGCCGGTTGTCCTCCGACCGCGTCGCGCCGGTGCTGGCCCGGGCCCGTGCCGAGGACGCCCCGGGGGAGGAGTCGTCGGCCTCGCGGATCCTGGAGATCCTCAAGTCGTGGATGGTCGTGTCCGACCCGCCCGCCCACACCCGCCTGCGCAAGCTCGCCGCCGGAGCCTTCAAGGGCCAGCGGATCAGCCTCATGGGCGAGGCCATCCAGGCCCGCGTCGACCAGATCCTCGACGACTTCATCGCCTCCGGTGAACGGGACCTGATCCACCACGTCGCCTACCCGCTGCCCGCCGCCGTCATCGCCGAGATGATGGGTGTGCCGCTGGAGGACCAGGACCGCTTCCGCGCATGGTCCGACGAGCTCGCGCTGGTCGCCTTCGGGGCCGGCGGGGCCGCACGCGGTGACCGCCACGAACGGGCGCTGCGCGGTATCGAGGAGATGTTCGCCTACCTGCAGGGGCTGGTCGACGCCGCCCGTGCCGAACCGGGCGAGGACATGATCAGCGCCCTCGCCGCCCCCGTCGAGGACGGCGACCGGCTGGACGACCAGGAGCTGCTCAGCATGCTGGCGCTGCTGCTGTTCGCCGGCCACGAGACCACCATCAACGCCACCGCCAACGGCGTGCTCGCCCTGCTGCGCAACCCCGAGCAGATGGAGGCGATGCGGCAGGACCCCGACATGGCCGCCAAGGCGGTGGAGGAGCTGCTGCGCATCGACGGGCCGATCAAGGTGCTGGTGCGCTGGGTGCTGGAGGACATCGAGCTCGACGGGGTGACGGTCCCGGCGGGCGACCGGATCTTCCTCGCGCTGGCCGGGGCCAACCACGACCCCGACTACTTCGACGACGCCGGGTCGCTGGACATCACCCGCCATCCCAACCGGCACGTCGCCTTCGGACGGGGCATCCACGCCTGCATCGGAGCGCAGCTGGCCAGGCTGGAGATGCGGCACATGCTGCAGAGCATCGTCGAGCGGCTGCCCGGCCTGCGCCTGGCCGACGACGCGACCCTGGAGTACGTGCCGAGCCTGGCGTCCCGCGCGCTGAAGTCGCTGCCGGTCGCACACGACGCGGTTCCGGCGTCCTGACTGGGGCGTCCCGGTGATGTCCCCCGAGCTGGCGTTGTCGGTCATGACCGTGCCCGACGCGCCGTTCGAGGCCCGGGTCACCGCGGCTGCTGCGGCCGGATTCGACGGCATCGGCCTGCGTCCGGGTGACCGGACACGCGCCCACGAGGCCGGCCTGTCGGACGCCGACATGCAGGCGATGCTTCGCCAGGGCGGTCTCGACGTGGTCGAGATCGATGTGATCAGCGGCTGGGGTGCCACGGGCGAACCGCTGGCCAGCGCGCAGCGCCACGAGCAGCGGGTGTTCGAGCTGGCCGACGCCCTCGGCGGCCGGCACGTCACCGTCGTCGGCGACGTCGAGGGACCCCCTGACCGGGTGGCGTCGACGTTCGCCGGCCTGTGCGACCGGGCCGCCGAACACGGGCTGGCCGTGGGGCTGGAGTACCTGCCCTGGACCACCGTGCCCGACCTGCCGTCCGCGAGGCGGATCGTGGAGGATGCCGGGCGCCCGAACGGCGGGGTGGTCATCGACAGCTGGCATCACTTCCGCGGTGGCGACGACCTCGGGCTGCTGGAGGACGTCCCCGCCGATCTGGTCGCCGCCGTGCAGGTCGACGACGCCGGACCACGGCAGGACGACATCCCGCTGGAGGAGGAGACGATGGAACGCGAGCTGCCCGGTGACGGCACGTTCGACCTGTCCGGCTTCCTCGGTGCGTTGCGGCACGTGCTGGTCGACACGCCGTTGTGCGTGGAGGTCATCTCGCCTCGCCTCGGGCGGATGCCGACGACCAAGGCGGTCGCCATGGCCGCCGCAGCGACGCGCTCGGTCCTGGCCGCGTCGCGCTGATCCCCCTCGTTCGGTTGAGGGTGGGTCAGGTGGTCTGCGGTGTCCGGCGGCGGGGGTGGCCGCTGTAGCTGCGGGACGGTCCGCCACCGTCGGGCTCCGAGCCGATGCCGTGCAGCTCGTGGCGGGTGATCCTCCACCCGTCGCCGGTGAGGACGAGGGACTGGACGTACCGGCCGTGCAGCAGCCACGTCTCGCCGGTGTCGCGGAAGCGGTGGAACGCCTGCACCACCGCCGTCTGGGTGGCGCTGTCCCACGCGGCGTCCACGACGTGGCTGCCGATGAGGTGGCTGGTGGCCTCGCACCGATCCAGCGCCTTTCCGACGTAATCGATGATCTCGTCGCGACCGGTCAGCTCGGTGCCCAGCAGCCACGCGGTCGCGTCCTCGGTGAACAGCGTGGCGAGGCCGTCGAGGTCCACCGCGTCGATGTGGTCGGCGTATCGGCCGAGCAGCCCACGGATGGCCTCGAGGTCGTTGGCGGTGTTGGACATGGCGGCTCCTCGGCGCAGGTGACTTACTGATAAGTAAACTATGGCAGGATCCGTCGTATGACCAGTCCTTCGCCGCCTTGGTTGGGCGCCGCCCTCGCCCGCGAGCCGCGTTCGGTCGTGACGACCGTCGATGGGGTGGACCACCACCGGTTGGAGTGGGGGACGCTCGGGTGCCCGGTCCTGGTCGTCCTGCACGGCGGCGGGGCGCACGCCGGATGGTGGAGCGCCGTGGCCGGACTGCTGGCGGACCGATGGCACGTCGTCGCGCTGGACATGGTCGGCCACGGCCGGTCGTCGCACCTCGACCGCTACTCCTTCACCGGTTGGGTCGACCAGGTGATGGCCGTGGTGGAGGAGGTGGGCGGGCCGTCCCCCGTGGTCGTGGGGCACTCGATGTGCGGGGTCGTGGCGGCGATGGTCGGGGCAGCCCACGGCGACAGGCTCGGGGGAGTGGTGGTCGTCGACACGCCGCTGGACATCCCGCCGCCGGAGTCCATCGGCCACGCCGAGCAGATCATGGCCGCCCGGCGGTATGCCAGCTCTGCGGAGGCGCTGACCAGGCGGTTCCGGCTGCTGCCCGCCCAGCCGGTCGTCCACCCCTCCCTGCTGGCGCACCTCGCGGCCCACGCCGTGGTCGAACATGCCGAGGGGTGGACGTGGGCGTTCGACCCCGCCCTGTTCGTGGGGCACCCACCCGACCGGCCTGGGGATGTGGGCGTGGTCCTGGAAAGTGCCCGCTGTCCAGCGACGGTGATCGTGGCCGACGACTCGCCCGTCGTGCCGGTCGAGCAGCGCGACCGCCTGACCCACATGGCCGCTGCCGACCCCGACCTCGAGCTGCTGGTCGAGCCGGGCCACCACCACCTGATGCTCGATCACCCCTGCGACCTGGCGGACATCCTGTCCCGCCTGGCATCGGCCTACCGCCGCTGATCGAGGATCTCGCCCTGGTCGTCGTAGGCGGTGATCTGGAAGAGGTCGTCGTCGGCCAGCTCCAGCCAGAACCACGTCAGGCCGTGTGCGCGCACGATCGCTGCGTCATCGACGACGCCGTTGAGGCTCTCCACCTCGACGCGGGCAGCGTCGTCACCCACCGGCCCGGCGACCACCGTGACCGGGTTCCCGTTCCTCGTGGCATCGAAGCCGTGCGCCTCGGTCAGGGTGATGGGTCGGGTGTAGTCGCTGACGCCAGATATGCGCCGCTCCTGCCTGAGCTCCAGTGCTTGGTGCGGCGTGACGACGAGCTGCCAGTCCTCGCCGCTCGTCAGCACGTGCGAGCCGTCGGTGGGCAGGTCGAGCACGTCGGCCATGCCGGGGATCTCCGCCGTGGAGCACCCGCTGGCAACCGCTGACCCCAGCACCACCACCGCCGCGATGACGGCACGCGACACACGCTGCTTCACCTCGACCACCCCTGGCCTGCTCGACTGCGACGGCGAGAGCCTACCGCCCACAGCGTGGTCGGCGTCCCCGGCTCCCCGGCGCTCCTCGAGCGGATCGTGCCGAACCGCGTCGATGGCCGACGCAGGCCCCGATCGCGCCGATGGCCGACCCACTCCGGCCGCCTGACTCGAGCGGATCGTGCCGCAACGCGCGTATGGGTGGGTTGGGCCCCGATCGCGCCGATAGTCGCGCCGGCGGACCGAGCGGATCGTGCCCCAACGCGCGTATGGGTGGGTTGGGCCCCGATCGCGCCGATAGCCGCGCCGATCGGTCGGACCAGGCCGGGGGGGTCGGGGGGTCGGGGGTCAGGCGGCGGGAGGGCTGCCCACGTCGGCGAGGGTGGGTTCGACGGCGGCGCGGCGGCCACGGGCCTGGGTCAGGACCACGCCGAGGACGATCAGGGCGCCGCCGGCCAGGCCGATCAGCGACAGGTCCTCCCGCAGGATCGTCCAGCTCCACGCCACCCCGAAGAGCGGGACGAGGAAGGTGTAGCTGCCGACCTCGTTGGCGGGCAGCACCCCCAGCGCGAGGTTCCACACGATGTAGGGGATCAACGTCCCGCCGACCACGAGCTGGATGAACCACAGCCACCGCAGCCCCTCCAGCGCGCCGATGCCGGCCAGCGCACCCGGCGCCAGCGGCACCAGCCACACCGCGCCGAACAACAACCCCGCGAACGTCAACGTCAGCGGGTTCATCCGCCCCTGCACGGCCTTCGTCAGCACCGTGTATCCGGCGAAGGACACCTGGGCCAGGAACACCAGCGCCGCGCCCCACGGGTTGCGGACGGTCAGCGCCGTCCCTCCTCCCGTCGCGAAGACGATCACCACGGCCGCGCCGACCAGCGCCAGCACCATGCCGACGACCGCACGCGGCGACACCCGCTCGCGCAGCACCAGCGCCGACATGGCCGCGGTCACCGCCGGCTGGGTCGCCACCACCAGCCCCGCCATCGCCGGGGCGAGGTAGTTCTGCCCCGTCGCCAGCAGCAGCTGGGAGCCCGGGACCGACAACAACCCGGCGAACACCAGGATCACGACGTCCCGACGGTCCAACCTCGGACGCAGACGGGGCACGAACAGCAGGATCGCGCCCACCGCGGCGACCACCGCGATGAACCGGACGACCACGATCTCCGTCGCCGTCAGCACCTCCAGCAGCTCGTGGTTGGCGACGAACTGCAGGCCCCACAGCGCCATCGCCACCGTCAGCGACACGCGGGCCGTACGAGCAGTCACGCCTTGCCTCCCCAACGTCTTTACCAACCGGACGGTTGGTAGTATTGTGCGCATCATTGCACCGGAAGGAGGAGAAGGCCACATGACGGACCTCATCGAGATCGATGACGTCGACGTGCAGGAACGCTTCTTCGAGGAGGGGTGGACCGACGGCCTGCCGATCGTCCCCCCAACCCCCGACCGTGTCCTCGACATGATGCTGGCCGCCGGGGTGACCGACCCCGACGACGTCCTCGGCACCGTCCCTCAGCGCGGGATCGCCGTCACGGTCGAGAAGGCCGCCATCAACGCCGTCATGGCCGGCTGCAAGCCGGAGTACTTCCCGATCGTCATCGCCGGGGTGTCGGCGATGCTCGACCCGGCGTTCAACGCCCACACCGCCACCACCAGCACCGGCGGCGCCGCGATCTGCACCATCGTCAGCGGCCCCATGGCCCGCGAGGTGGGGATGAACGGCACGCACAACGCGTTGGGCTCGGGCAACCGCGCCAACGCCACGATCGGCCGGACGCTCCGCCTCGTGGCCAGCAACGTGCTCGGTGCCAAGAGCGGTGGGCTCGACGGCAGCTCGATGGGCCACCCCGGCAAGTACACCCTCTGCTTCGCCGAGGACCCGCCGCGTTCGCCGTGGCAACCGTTGGCCGCCGACCTCGGCTTCGCTCCCGACGACACCGTGGTCACCGTCGTGCCCAGCGAGGGGCCCCGGCAGGTCGCCAACCACCTGGTCGAGGACCCCGAACGCCTGCTGCTGACCTTCGCCGCCGCGATGAAGGTCCCCTCCAACTTCGTGTCCGGCAAGGGTGGCCAGGGCGTCGTCGTCCTCGGCCACGAACACCAGCTCGCCGTCGTCGAGGCCGGCTGGAGTCGCCGCGACGTCCAGGAGTTCCTCGCCGAGGCCTCACGCATCACCCCCGACGAGCTGTTGGCGGCAGGCATCGACCTGCCGGAGGGCAGCTCCCACGACCTGGTTCCCGGGGCGGACGGCAAGCTTGCGACCGTGCCGACCCCCGACGACGTGTTCGTCGTGACCGCCGGCGGCGCCGGGGCGGGCTGGTCGGCCTACATCCCGTCGTGGGCCCCGGTCGACGTCGCCCTGGCCCGTGCGGTCAGCCGGCGTGTCCGCCCGCCGGGCGAGGCGCTGCCCGACTGCGGCCCCGACGGCTGCGAGGTCACCCTCCCGCCAGTGGGGGAGGAGCGGCCGTGACCGTTATCCGCGTCCACCGGCCCGACATGGCCGACGCCGCTGCCGACGCGCTGGAGCTTGCCCCCCGCGTCCCCCTTCCCACCGACGCCCGGCTGCTCGTCGTCGACAACGGCAAGCCCAACGCCAAGGCGCTGCTCAGCCACATCGGCGAGCGGCTCCGCGACCTCCTGGGCGTCGCCCACGTCGAGGTCCACACCAAACCCTCTGCCGGTGCCCCGCTGGACGCCGACGTGACCCGGATGCTGGCGGCCCGCTCGCACCTGGTCATCTCCGGCCTCGGTGACTGAGGTGCGTGCACCGCGTGCAGTTTGCACGACTCCGTCCAGTTCGAGCGGCTGGGAATCCCCGCCACGCTCGTCATGACCGAGCCCTTCCAGGGCCTGGCCGCCCGCTTCGGGGCAACCCTCGGCGCGCCCGCCTACCCCACGGTCATGGTTCCCCACCCGGTGTCCACCAAGGATGACGCGGCGCTGCAGGCCCTCGCCGACCGCTTCGCCCCAGACGTCGCCGCCCGCCTCTCAACCTGACCCAACCCGCCGATCCGTTCCGGGATCAGCGGGTGACGACGTAGCCGATCGCCTCGCGGTCGACGACGCCGTCCGCGGTGGCGGAGACGTCCAGGAGGTGCTTCTGGACCCGCTGGGAGGTGTTGCGGGGGAGGGACGCCACGGCAGCGACGTAGCGGGGGACCGCGAAGTGGGGCAGGCGGGTCTGGCAGTGGTCCAGCACCGACGCGACGTCCAGAACCGCCCCCTCGCGCAGCTCCAGGTAGGCCAGGATCTCCTCGCCGCTGATCTCGTCGGGCACACCGACCACGGCGCTGCCCGCCACCGACGGGTGATCCTCCAGCACCACCTCGACCTCGAAGGCCGACACGTTCTCGCCCCGCCGCCGGATGGCGTCCTTCTGTCGGCCGACGAAGTGCAGGAAGCCGTCGGCGTCCAGCCAGCCCCGGTCGCCGGTGTGGAACCAGAGATTCCGGAAGGCGTCCACCGTCGCCTCGGGCATGCCCTCGTACTGCTCGATCATGATGTGTGGCACCGACGGGCGGGTGACGATCTCCCCGACCTCGCCCGCAGGCAACGCCTCGTCATCGGCACCGACCACGGCGACCTCGCAGTCCTCCAGCGCCGTGCCGCACGAGCCCAGCCGGTACGCGCCGGCCCGGTTCATCGTCACCGCGCCCGTCTCCGTCATGCCGTACAGCTCGTGCAGCGGCACCCCGAACCGTTCGGTGAACGCCTCGGCCACCGGCTTGGGTGCACCCGCCCCGTACCCCACCCGCACCCCGTGGCCGCTG
This sequence comes from Euzebya pacifica, assembly GCF_003344865.1. Lineage (GTDB taxonomy): Bacteria > Actinomycetota > Nitriliruptoria > Euzebyales > Euzebyaceae > Euzebya > Euzebya pacifica. The sequence continues at coordinate 4,846,990 of NZ_CP031165.1, read as the reverse complement.
TCCACCGACCGGGCGGGCTGCTTGAGCAACATCGTGAGCAGCGAGCCCAGGTAGTGCACGGCCGTCACGCCCTCCTCTGCGCACTCCTCCCAGAACCGGCTGGCGGAGAAGCGTTCGCGGATGACGACGCGGCCCTCCACCAGCATCGCCGCGAGGGTCGAGACGTATCGGGCGGCGACGTGGAACAACGGGAAGGTCGTGAACAGCACCTCGCTTCGCTGGAAGCCGGCGCCCTGCCCCACCGACCACGCCAGCCGGGTGTTCGCCCGATGCGACAGCACGACACCCTTCGACGGACCGGTCGTGCCCGAGGTGAACAGCACCACCGATGGATCGGTGTCCGCCACGTCCACCGCCGGCCCCGGCCGGACGCCGTGCACGAAGTCCGACATGGACACCACGTCGGCGCCACCGACCCGACCGGGCAGATCGTCCGGGTCACCGCAGACCACCAGCGTCCGCAACGACGGCAGGTCGTGGGCCACATCGCCGATGCGCTGCAGCGCCCGCTCGTCGACCACGGCCAGCGATGCGCCGGTCAGGCCCAGGGCGTGGCGCAGCCCGTCGCCTCGCGATGCGGTGTGCAGCGGCACCTCGACCACGCCCGCCTTCGCCATGCCGATCCAGCTGTGCACGAACGACGGCCCGTTGGCCAGCATCACCGCGGCCCGATCGCCCTTCGTGACCCCCGCTCGGGTCAGGGCGGCGGCCATGACCTCGGTCCGGTCGTCCAGCTCGGCGTAGGTGATCGGGACGCCGGGGGTCCCCGGTTCCGCCCCGTCCGGGCTGATCGTGACGACCGGCACGTCGGGTGACGTGCTGGCCCGTTCGCGGACGATTCGTCCGATGTGCTGGCCCAGGTAATCCATGCGTATGAATATACTTGTTGAGTCCCCGGACGATGCGGGGCTAGACTAACTTACCGACCATTCGGTAAGTTAGTGCCATCAATGCTGAGGAGCCGCTCCGCGTGACCGATCTGGCCGCAATCCGAGAGGTCGAGCAGGTGTTCGTCACCTACTTCGACCGAGTCGACGCCAAGGACCCCGAAGGGGCCGCGGCGGTCTTCGCCGAGGACGCGCGCATCGACATCATGACCGGTCGTGTGGTGGAGGGTCGTGACGCCTACGCCCGCACCCTTGCCGCGGTGCTCGGCCAGTACGGCCGCACCTCCCATCACGTCTCCAACTTCCAGGTCACCGTCGATGGCGACCGGGCCGAGCTGATGGCCTACGTCGACGCGGTGCACCGGATGAAGTCCGACGGCCGCATCTGGCAGCTGTGGGCCCGGATCGTCGACGTGCTCGAACGCCGCGACGGCGAATGGACCGTCGTGGAGCACACCCTGCACGGGGTCGACTCCGAGCCCCCATGGGACGCGATTCCCGACGACTGGTACCCGGGCCATCCGGACCGCCCGTTCGCCGACACCGCCAGCTGATCCCTACCCACCCCCCGAAACCAAGAGCCTACGGAAGGTCCACGCGGTGTTCCTGCTGCAACTCCTCCTCAACGGGATAGCGATCGGCGCGATCTACGCGCTGGTCGCCCTGGGCTTCGTGCTCGTGTTCAAGGCCACCTCGGTCCTGAACTTCGCGCACGGCTCCTTCCTGATGATCGCCACCTACCTGGCGGTGACCTTCATCGACGTGCTCGAGCTGCCGTTCGCCGTCAGCCTCGTGGTGATCGCCGTGATCCTCGCCGCGGTCGGGGTGATCCTGCACTACGGGATCATGCGGCACATGGTCGGCAAGCCGTTCTTCTCCGTGGTGCTGGTCACCGTCGGCCTGGAGATCGTCATCCGCGCCGGGCTGCTGATCTTCTACGGCCCGACCCCCCGCGGCCGCCTGACCGCCCTTCCGCAGGGCCAGCTGAACTTCGGCACGGTCACCATCCCCTACGTCAACGGGTTCATGGTGCTCGCCGCTGCCATCTCCGTCGGCGCGTTCCTCGTCTTCTTCCAGCGCAGCCGGCTGGGTCTGCACATGCGCGCGGTTGCCGAGAACCTCGAGGCTGCCGCCGCGATGGGCATCGACCCCAACCGCATCTACGCGGCGGCCTGGGGCATCGGTCTGACGATGGCGGCCATCGGTGGCGTCATGTACGCCCACTACACCCCGTCGGTGTCGCTCGGCGTGGCGGTGATCGGCCTTCGGGCCTTCCCCGCGGCGATCCTCGGCGGGATCGACTCCGTCGGCGGCGCCATCCTCGGTGGCCTGCTGGTCGGGATCGTCGAGAGCGTCGGCGCGGGGTACCTCGGTGCGGAGTACCGCGACGTCATCGCCTTCGGGATCATGTTCGCCGTCCTGCTGTGGCGCCCGTCCGGGCTGTACGGCACTCGACAGCTCGTCCGGGTCTGAGGAGCACGTCATGAAGACTGCCACCACCGACTACCGCCAGGACCTCCGCCTGCTCCGCACACGCGGGCAGCGACTCCTCGCCCTCGCCGTCGTTCTCGTTGCCATCGCGGTTCCCTTCGCCTTGTCCTCCGGCTTCGATCCGCCGCTGGACTTCCCGTGGACGGCGTGGTTCCCCGCCATCAACCTCGCGCTCATCGCCACGATCGGCGCGGCCGCGTTCAACCTGCTGCTGGGCTACACCCACCAGGTCAGCGTGGCCCACGCCGCCTTCCTCATGCTCGGGACCATGCTCGGTGCCTGGATGGGCCAGCTGCACGGGGTCAACTTCGTCGTCGTCATGGTGGCGTCGTTGATCGTCGGTGGCCTGGTCGGGGTGATCGTCGGCTTGCCGGCCCTGCGCTTCCAGGGCCTGTACCTGCTGATCGCCACCTTCGGCGTCCACTTCTTCTTCCTGCTGGCCTACAAGAAGTTCATCGTGGGCTACTTCGGCTTCAACGCGATCATCTTCACCGCCCCCGAGGTGCCCGCCTGGCTGCACTGGCTGCCGTTCATCACCCCGGACGACAACGGGATCTTCGCCATCGCCGGCAACTTCCGCTGGTACTGGGTGCTCCTCCCGATGGCGACCTTGTCGGTCCTCTTCCTCTCCAACGTGGTCCGCAGCCGCGAGGGGCGCGCCTTCATGGCCATCGCCGAGAAGGACGTCTCGGCGTCGCTGATCGGCATCAACGTCACCCGCACCAAGCTGACGGCGTTCGCCCTGTCCTCGGCCTTCGCCTCCCTCACCGGTGCCCTCGGTGCCTACTACATCGGCGCCCGCGGCGAGGACTCGTTCCCCTTCGAGCTGGTGCTCTTCTACGCCATCATGATCATCGTCGGCGGGATCTCGTCGTTCCAAGGCGCGGTGTTCGGCGCGTTCTTCTACTACATGGCGCCGGTGCTGTTCGACTGGATCCGGGCCGAGGTCCCCGGCATCCGCTCGGTGGAGTTCCTGCAGGACTACGCCAACGAAACGAACCTGGCGATCTTCGGTGTCCTGATCGTCATCGTGCTGGTCGCCCGCCCCACGGGCCTGGTCGGCGTGTGGAAGTCCATGAAGGGATACGTGAGCTCGTGGCCGTACAGCAGCTGAACGAAGGACTGGTGGTCCAGGGGCTGGCGGTGGACTACGCCGGCAGCGTCATCGCGCTCGACGGCGTGTCGATGCAGGTCCCGCCGGGCGGATTCGTGTCCGTCCTCGGTGCCAACGGTGCCGGCAAGACCACCCTCGTCCGGGCCATCACCAACCTGCTCTTCGTGCACGACGGCAACGTCAGCCAAGGCAGCATCACCCTCGACGGGCAACCCATCGAGGCTGCGGGCGCCCGCAAGGTCGTGCGTGCCGGTGTCTGCCAGGTGCCGGAGGGACGCATGTTGTTCCCCCGCCTGACGGTGGAGGAGAACCTGCTGGTCGGTGCAGCGAGCCGCAGCGACGGCGACGGGATCGACGCCGACCTGGAGAAGATGTTCGAGCTGTTCCCGCAGCTCGTGTCCCGCCGCAGCGATCGTGCGGGATATCTCTCCGGCGGGGAACAGCAGATGATCGCCGTCGGCCGCGCGCTGATGGCCAAGCCGAGCCTGCTGATCTGCGACGAGCTGTCGCTGGGACTGGCCCCCATGATCGTGCGGGACCTGTTCGACCTGCTCAGCCAGCTCAACGAGGAGGAGGGGATGGGGGTGCTCGCCATCGAGCAGAACGCCCGCGTCGCCCTCGCCCACAGCAAGTACGGCTACGTGATGGAGACCGGACGGGTCGTGGTCGAGGGGACCAGCAAGGACCTGCGAGAGGACGGCTACGTGCAGGAGTACTACCTGGGCGGCGCCGGAGATGCCAAGGACGCCTACGAGGCTGTCGTCGCCCGCTACACCGGGAGGGCTTCGTGAGCGCCCCCGCCACCCAGATCATGACCGACACCCCCGCCACCCAGTCCGCCCCCATCCTGACCCTCAGCGACGTCACCGTGCAGTTCGGCGGGCTGAAGGCCTGCAACGGGGTGACCGCCCAGGTCCAGCGCGGCGAGCTGTTCGCCCTCATCGGCCCCAACGGCGCCGGCAAGACCTCGCTGGTCAACGCCATCACCGGCGTCTACCAACCCAACCCGGGCGCGGTCGTGGACTACACCGACGCCGGCGGGACCACCCACAGCCTGCTGGGCCGCAAGCCCCACCAGGTCGTGCGCATGGGCCTGTCGCGGACCTTCCAGAACCTCGGCCTGTTCCCCCAGCTGTCGCTGCTCGACAACATGATGCTGGGGCGCTACATCCACCAGCGTGGTGGGGTCTTCGCCTCGGGGTTCCGCACCCGCCGGGCCGTGAAGGAGGAGGTCGAGGCGCGTGCCGCCGTCGAACGGGTCATGGACCTGCTGGAGATCTCGCACCTGCGCTTCGAGCCCGTCGGCGACCTGCCCTACGGCCTGCAGAAGCGGATCGAGCTGGGCCGCGTGCTGGCCATGGAGCCCGACCTGCTGCTGCTCGACGAGCCCATGGCCGGCATGACGGTGGAGGAGAAGCTGGATGTCGTCCGCTTCATCTACGAGATCCGGGCCGAGCTGGACGTCACCGTGCTGCTGATCGAGCACGACATGGCCGTCGTGATGAGCATCGCGGACCGCGTGCTCGCCCTGAACTTCGGCGAGCCGATCGCGCTGGGCACACCGGCGGAGGTCCAGCAGACCCCCGCCGTCGTCGAGGCCTACCTGGGAGCCGAGTGATGTTCGAGACCATCTGGACCCCGTTGGCCGCACGTGCGGCCACCAACCCCGACTCCGTGGCCGTGCTGCAGAAGCGGTTCGGCCTGTGGACCGCGACCACCTCCAGGGCGCTCGTCGCCCGCGTGGTCGCGACCGCCAACGCGCTCCGCGAGCACGGGGTCGAGCGAGACGACGTCGTCGCCCTGGTGCTCGCGCCCCACGAGGACCGGGTCATCATCGACCTGGCCCTGCAGCTGATCGGCGCCCGGGTCGTCGGGGTGCCCTCCAACACGCCGATTCCTCGCGTTCGCCAGCAGCTGGGGGATGCCGTACCGGTGGTCGCCGTCGTCCAGGGGCAGGCCGCCGCCGACGGGATCCTCGAGCTGCTCGACGAGGGAGCGCTGCCGGAGCTGCGGCGCGTGTACTACCTGGACCCCGCCGGCGTGCAGGAGTACGCCTCGACGGTCCTGGCGCCCTTCCCGACGGTGGATGCCACGTCGGTGCCGGAGCCGAGCACCGCGATGACGGCGCTCGCTGCCGACCTGGACCCGAACGCCATCGCGGTTGGCACGTCCACGTCCGGCACCTTCGAGGAACCGACCTCGGTGCTGCTCAGCCACGTCAACCTCGCGGCGGCCGCAAGCGCCACCATCGAGGCCTTCGACATGGGGCCCGGCGACCGGGTGATGTCCTTCCGTCCCCTGTCCGACCCCGTCGAACGGGGCGCAACGATCTACCCGGCGCTGCTCTCCGGCGCGACCCTGGTGCTGCCCGAGTCGCGGGCGAGCGTGGGGCAGGCGATGGTCGAGATCGCACCGACCTACCTGCACATCACCCCCCGGTTCGCCGAGGAGCTGGCAACCAACGTCCGGCTGCGGATGCAGTCCACCACTGGCCTGAAAGGGCTGGTGCTGAAGTCCTGGAACAAGCGGCTCCGCCAGGCGGTGGAGGAAGGCCGCGCCCCGTCGCCCTCGGGGCTGTCCCGGGCACTCGTCGGCCGGCACGTCCTGGGCAAGCTCGGGCTGGACCAGGTTCGCTGGCTGCTGGTGAGCGGCACCCCGATCTCGCCCGAGGCGGTCGCCTTCTACTCCGCGCTCGGCGTGACGCTGCGGCGTGCCTACTCCATGGCCGAGGTCGGCGGGTTCGCGATGGCGACCACGGCCGGGACCGTGGGATGGGAGACCGCCATGACGCCGGTTCCGGGAATCGAGGCCGGCGTCGAACACAGCGAGCTCGTCCTGCGTGGGCCGTCGGTCAGCGATGACGCCACAACCGACGGCTGGCTGCGCACCGGCGACTCCGCGGAGTCCGTGGACGACGGGTTCGTCGTCACGGGACGGGTCGGCGACGAGGTACCGACCAGCGGCGGTGGGTCGGTCACGGCTCAGCAGGTCGCGGCTCGGCTTCGCTCCTCTCCCTACATCCGCGAGGCCGTGGTTGCCGTCGAGGACGGCTTCGTCGTCGCGGTCGTCGAGCCCACCCAGTCGACCCTGTCGCGGTGGGCCAACGCCAAGGGGCTGCGGTTCACCACCGCCAAGTCGCTGTTCGGCCTGCCCGAGACCCAGGAACTGCTGCGCCGCGCCGTCGACACGGCCGCCGCCCGGCTGGACATCCAGCTCGACGACGTCCGCGTGCTGGCCGCGCCGCTGTCGGTGGCCGACGGCACCCTGACCGGCACCGAGAAGCCGGTCTGGGACGCGGTGCTCGCCGCCGAGGTCGTGCCGACTGGCGCTCGGGTCGACACGCCCACCGACGCCGCAGCACGCGCCCTGAAGTGAGGCCCCGCACCAACGACGCCCTCGAGGCGACGGCATGAGGGTCAGCACGATCAGGACGGTGGAGGAGATGCGCCGGGCAGCCCACCGGCGCATGCCCCGCATGGTGGCGGACTTCATCGACGGTGGCGCCGAGGACGAGTCGACGGTCCGGGCCAACCGCAGCGGATTCGCCGACGTGGCCCTGCGTCCGACGGTGCTGGACGGCAGCCGGACCCGGTCGTTGTCCACCACCGTCGTAGGCCAGCCCCTGTCGTTCCCCGTGATGCTCTCGCCCGCCGGGCTGCTGCGGCTGGCCCACGCCGACGGGGAGGTGGGCGCGGCCCGAGCAGCTGCGGCCGCCGGCACCGTGTTCACCCTCAGCACCGGATCGTCCTGCACGATCGAGGAGGTCGTCACCGACGGCCCACGGTGGTTCCAGCTGTACCTGTGGAAGGACCGAGAGGTCGTCGCCGACCTGGTGCGCCGAGCGCGCGCGGCGGGCTACACCGCCATCGTGCTCACCGTCGACGTGCCCGTGGTCGGCCAGCGCGAACGCGACCTGCGCAACGGCATGACCCTGCCGCCGCGGCCGACCCTCCCGAACCTGCTGGACGCGGCCCGCCATCCGGCGTGGGTGCGCGACTACCTGACGGGTCCGCCGCTGACGTTCGGCAACTTCACCGAGCTCGGCCAGGGCTCGGGGGCGACGTCGCTCGGCGAGTGGATCAACGGCGAGATGACCGACCCCGGGCAGAGCTGGGAGGACCTGGCCTGGCTGCGCGAGGAGTGGGAGGGGCCGTTGCTGGTCAAGGGGTTGGTCTCGCCCGACGACGCCGTGCGGGCCGTCGACCTCGGCGTCGACGGGATCGTGGTGTCCAACCACGGCGGACGCCAGCTGGACGGCATGGTCGGGGCGATCGACGCGCTGCCCGCCGTCGTCGATGCGGTCGGTGGGCGGGCCGACGTGATCCTCGACGGGGGCGTGCGCCGGGGGACCGACATCGTCAAGGCGCTGGCGCTCGGCGCAGCCGCGGTGTCGGTCGGGCGTCCCTATGTCTGGGGGCTCGGTGCCGGCGGGGCCACCGGTGTCCTGCGGGTGCTGGACATCCTCCGCGCCGAGCTCGACCGGACCCTCGCGCTGATGGGCGTCCGGTCGGTGACCAACCTCGGGCGACAACATCTGGCCGTTCCCGGGGTGTCAACCTGACATTCGGTTGAATTGGCCTCGTGAAACCGTTGACGGTCGAGTCCGGGGCCTATTATGATCCTCGTAGCTTACTGACCGGTTGGTAAGCCGCTCGGCAATCGAGGGCGGTCGGCACGGTCAAGAAGTGGTTCATCGTTCCACTACAAGCAAGGGTTTGGAGCCGAAGATGCGTACACGTCGTTGGATAGTGCTGGTGGGGCTGTTGGCCATCGTGGCTGCTGGTTGCAGCTCGAGCGATGACGGAGGTGGTGAGGAGTCCACGGACGCCGGCGACACCACCGAGGAGACGTCGGACGCGACCGAAGCCGACGCTGATGATGCCGCGGACGAGGGCGACGACGCCACGGACGACAGCGGCGATGACGCCGCGGACGGCGGCGACGCCGGCTCGGTACCCGATGCGCCGGACTTCGGTGTCGACAGCGACACGATCCGGATCGGCTGGCTCGGCGACGTGACCGGTCCCACCGCCGCCGCACAGGGCTTCAACCTGGAGGGTGCGGAAGCCGCCGTGGCCTACCTCAACGAGCAGGGCGGCGTCCTCGGACGCGAGCTCGAGCTGGCCGTCCAGGACGACCAGTACAACCCCGAGACGATGGCGACCAACTTCGCCGCCATCACCTCCGACAACCCCGTGCTGTCCATCATCCAGTGCGGCAACTGCGTATCGCTGCTGCCCCAGTTCGCCAGCACCGGCATCCCGCTGATCAGCCCGCCGCAGACGGTGGACGCCCAGCTGGAGGTCCCCAACGTCTACAACAACCTCGCCCACTACGGTGACGAGGCCGACGTGGCGGTCGCCTACATCGCGGAGAAGGTCGGCTCCATCGAGGACGCCAACGTCGCCGTGGTCCACCTCGAGGTCCCCTCGGGTGCGGAGTGGAACGCCTACATCGAGCAGACGCTGGAGGAGCAGGGCGGCAACTACCTGGGTGCGATGACCATCAACATCGGTGCGCCTGACTACACCGGTGTCGTCACCCAGCTGGCCCAGATGCGCAACAACGACGACCTCAACTACGTCGCCTTCCACGGCGCGCCGGAAACCGGCCTCGGCATGATCAGCGAGATGGTCACCCAGGGCCTCACCGACGTGCCCATGGTCGGTATCCACGGCCTGGTCGGTGCGACCATCTTCCAGGAGGGTCCGCCGGAAGCGGCCGAGCTGCTGGCTGGCGCCCACTCCTTCCTGTCCCCCATGGACGACTGCGAGATGTGCGCGACCATCCGTGACTTCGTGGCCGGCACCGAGTGGGAGGACGCGGCGATCGAGACGAACTTCGCCGACGGCTGGCACGAGGTCCTGATCGCAGCCGAGGCCATGGAGCGCGCGGCGGCCGACGCCGGCGAGCTCAGCTGGGAGACGATGAACGCCGCGCTGACCTCGGCGCCCTTCGACACCGGCGGCCTGACCTGTGAGGTCGACTGGACCAGCGGCAACCAGTCGCTGTGTGCGGCGGTCTTCGAGTGGAACGGCGACTTCATGGAGCCGGCCAAGCCGTTCGAGGAGTACACCGGCGACATCGACGGCGAGTACGGCGCCGGCGGCTAGCCAGCAGAACCCACCCCCTGGGTACACACACGAGGGCCCCGTCGCGATCGCGGCGGGGCCTTCGTCATGCCTCTTCGCGCTACGGTCGGCGCCACGCGGTGGACCGAGAGGAGAGGACCGGACGGTGGACGGGCAACCAGGGTGGGAACCACGGGAGTGGGACGTCGAGACGCACGTCAGGGCGCTGGAGGATGCCGGGGCGCTGCTTGTCTCGGCGATCGGCGACAGGACCGGCGCGACCGAGGGCGCACGGATCGCTGCCGCCGCCATGGCCGGCGACGAGGACGTCGACTGGGAAGCCGTTGCCGTGGCCACGGCAAGCGTCGCCGGTGCCATCCTTCGGGCGCTCACCCCCTCCACGGCGTCGCGGGAGCGAGCGATGTCCATCGTCCCCGAGCTGGTCGCCCAGCAGCGCACCCGGTGGAGCGACCGCACCTGACCGCGTGTCGCCTCAGTCGACCCTGCTGCGACTGTGCCGACACGCCTCGGGTGCGTGTCGTCTGAGTCGACCCTGTTGCGACTGTGCCGACACGCCTCGGTTGTGTGTTGTCTCAGTCGACCCGGTTGCGAGTGAGCCGACACGCATGGGGAGGGGTCAGGCCGGGCGGCTGATCCCGACGCCGCTGGGCAGGTCGGGGCCGAAGCGGGCGACCTCCCCGGGCAGGTCGAGGCGGCCGATGCGGGTGCGGGCCTCGCGGTCGGCGGGAGTGACCTGGTCGGCGGGGATTAGCCAGACGACCTCGAACTCGATGCCGTCGGGGTCGACGCCGTAGAGGCTCTTGGTCGTCCCGTGGTCCGACGCGCCCTTCAGGGCGCCGGCCGCCTGCAGCCGTTCGGCGATGGTCTGGAGGTCGGTGAGCGTGTCGACCTCCCAGGCCAGGTGGTACAGGCCGACCGAGCTCCGACCGGCCTGCGGGGGCAGCGCCTTGTCGCCGACGCTGAACAGGCCGAGGTCGTGGTCGTTGGTGGAGTCGGGGGCGGTCATGAACACCGCGCCGGGGATGACCATCAACGGATCACGGCGGAAGTCGAACACCTCCTCGTAGAACGTGGCGGTGCGGTCGGCGTCGCGGACGTAGAGGACCGCGTGGTTCAGGCGATGGACGCCCATGGCGTTGCTCCTTCGGGGTGGTGAACTGCTCAGACCGCCAACGGCAGGTCGATGGTGTGGTTGGTGTGACGGACCTTCGCGTCCAGGTAGCGCTCGTTGGCCGTCGAGAGGTGGACACCGGTCGCCCGGACGCCGCGGACGTCGACGCCCAGCGCGGTCAGCTGGCTGACCTTGTCGGGGTTGTTGGTCAGCAGCTCGACGCCACCGGCACCCAGGGCGGTGAGCATCTGCTCGACCACGCGGTAGTCCCGCTGGTCGTCGAGGTGCCCCAGGGCGCGGTTCGCCTCGTAGGTGTCCAGCCCCTGGTCCTGCAGCGCGTAGGCGTCCAGCTTCTCGTACAGCCCGATGCCGCGACCCTCCTGTCGCAGGTAGAGGAGGTGGCCGCCGGCGATGGTGATCCGTTCCACGGCTTCGCGGAGCTGGGGGCCGCAGTCGCAGCGAGCCGACCCGAAGACGTCGCCGGTCAGGCACTCCGAGTGCGGACGGACGAGGGCAACCTCATCCGGCGTCCCGAACGTCCAGGCGAGGTGCTCCCGGCCGTCCACGAGGCCGTGGAAGGTCGTGACGACACCCTCGACCTCGTACCCGTCAGGGAACGCCATCGGCACGACAACCTGCTGGCGGATGGTGGCAGCGGGCACGCGGCCGACGGTGGGGGCGACTGAGGTGAGGGACATCGAATCTCCGGACGAACAATGGTTGAGCGCTTGACTACTTGCCAGACTGCCGCGCCCGGAGCATCTTGTCAAGTGTTCAACAAAAACCTAGGATGGTCGCCATGACCGAACCCCGCTGGCTGCAGGATGACGAGAAGTCGACGTGGCGCCTGTACCTGTCGGCGACGCGGCTGGTGGAGGAGGCGCTGGACCGCCAGATGCGGGAGGACGCCGGCATCCCGCACTCCTACTACGAGATCCTCGTGCACCTGTCGGGAGCGGAGGACCGCAGCATGCGCATGACCGAGCTGGCCAACCGCACCCTGTCATCGAAGTCCCGCCTGTCCCATGCGGTGGCCAAGCTCGAAGCGCTCGGCTGGGTCAAGCGGGCGGCGTGCGCGACCGACAAGCGGGGGCAGGTCGCCGTCCTGACCGACGAGGGCATGGCGGCGTTGGTCGAGGCGGCCCCGGGCCACGTCGAGGAGGTCCGCCAGCGGCTGTTCGACCCCCTCACTGCGGAGGAGCAGGACGTCCTGGCCCGTGCCTGCCGCAACATCCTGTCCGCCATGGGCGAGGACCCCGACCGGATCGCCGCGGACATCGACTGACGGCGTCTGCGGGGCACCAGGGGTCGGGCGTCAGGCCGATCGGGCCAGCTCGTCGGCGAGAATGCGGTAGCGGGTGTCGTCGATCGGGACGAACCGGCGCAGCCGTGCGTGTGTCAGCGCGGCCGTCACATCAGCGTCCCGATGGGCGGACAGCAGGGCCGCTCGCACCGCGACCCGGACGGCGGCCGGTAGGTCGGTACGCGCGACGGCCGGCTGGACCGGGTGGGGGCCGAGCGCCGCGATGGCAACCAGGTCGAGGGCGGGTTGCTCGTGGCAGACGCGGTGCCACACCGTGGAGTCGATCGCCGCGGCGTCCACCTCATCGCGCTGCAGCAGCTCCAGCGACCGCAGGTGCGAGCCCGACCGCACGAAGTCGACGGCGTGGACGTCGATCCCCTGCTGGACCAGGGCCAGCCGGAGGCTGTGGTACCCGCTCAGGCTGACGTCGTCGTTGTAGGCGATGCGTCGTCCCGGCAGGTCGGTCAGGCTCGTCGGGCCGCCGGGTCCGATGACCACGTCCCCGAAGTAGACCGGCTGGTCCTCGCTGCGCGGATCGATCGGCACCCAAGCCGCACCGACCAGCCGGATCGGTGGATCGGGCACCGCGGTCAGCCACACCCAGGACGTCGCGCAGACGAACGCCACGTCGACCTCGGCCGTGCTGAACGGTTCGGGCTCACCCGGCCGTGGGCCCGACCGGGTCTCGTCGAACGACAGCACCACCTCGCATCCCAACGACCGGCCGATGTGTCCGGCCAGCGCCTCGAACAGCGATGCGGGGATGCTCGGGGAGAGGAAGGTCCGGAGGTGCAGCGGGTGGTCGAGCACGCGGGGGAACCTACTCGCCGACCTTGCGGGCGAACGCCTCCTCCAGCCAGCCGGCCCGCACGTCGCGGTTGACCGGGATGTGGGCGACCAGGGGCTGTCGCAGGTCGACGCACTCGGCGGCCAACCCCTTCAGGTCGTCCAGGGTCTCGATCAGCATCCCGCGTGCCCCCACCGACTCGGCCACGGCGACCAGGTCGGGGGTGGTGAACAACGACTCCTCCTCCGGCAACCCGAGCATCCGCAAGAAGTGCAGCTCGGCGCCGTAGGCCCCGTCGTCGAAGACGAGGACCAGCATGGGGACCTGCTCGCGGGACAGCGTCTCCAGATCGCCCAGGCTCATCATCAGGCCGCCGTCGCCGATGGCCAGCACGGTCAGCCGCTCGGGATGCGCCACCGCCGCACCGATGGCCGACCCCAGCCCCAGGCCCACCGATCCGAAGTCGAGGGAGAACAGGAAGGCTGACGGCTCCGGCACCGACAGGTAGCTCGCCGGGAAACCGCAGAAGTGGCCGCCGTCGGTGACCAGCTGACGGTTCGCCGGCAGCAGGTGCTCGAGCGCCGCACACACCGTCCGAGGGTCCAGCGCCCCGTCGACACCTTCGTCGTCGTGGGCGGCCCCGAGGTCGAAGGTCCGCAGCTGCTCGGCCACGTCCTCGGTCCGGAAGCCGTCACGGGGTGACGAACCAGCGACCAGCTCCCGCAGCCGTGTGGCCACGACGCGTGCGTCGCCGACCACCGAGACCGCCGCCGGGGTGTACCGCCCGACCGCGGCCGGATCGACATCGACGTGGACGATCTTCGTCGGCTCGTGCAGCAACGACCCTGCACGGTTGGTGAAGCTGTTCACCCCGGCACCCAGCACGACGACGACATCGGCGTCGGCGATCAGGTCCGCACCCAGGGGGGTGGCGAAGCCGCCGCAGATGCCGACCGACCACGGGTGCCCGTCGAACCACGACTTGGCGGGCAGCGTGGTGGCGAGCAGCGCCCCGACCTCGTCGGCCAACGCGATGGCGGCCTCCTTGGCCCCGGCGCGGATCGCCCCTCGCCCGGCCAGCACGACCGGCCGCTCGGCGGACGCGAGCAGCGCGGCGGCCTCGGCCAGGGACGATTCGTCCGGCTCGGCCACCACGGACGCGGGCGTCGAGGGGGCCACAGCCGCCGCGACGGACGTCTCGTCCTGGACGGACTCTTCGTCCTGCACATCCGTCGGCATGGACAGGGCCACCGGCCCCGGACCGCCCCTCGCCGCCGCGAACGCCGCCGCCACATCGGCTGCTGCCGACGCAGCGGAGAACGGCTGCACGGGCACACCGGCCGCGGCCAGCAGCGCTTCCTGGTCGCAGTCCTGCGGCAGGCCGGGCACGCCGTGCGGTGTGTCGCCGGTCAGCAGGACCAGCGGCGTCCCGGCCTTCCGCGCCGAGATCAGCGCGGTCAGGGTGTTGGTCAGTCCGGGCCCCTGCGTCACCGAGCACACGCCGACCCGTCCGCTGGTCCGCGCATAGCCGTCGGCCATCGCCAGCGCGGCCGACTCGTGCCGGGCCGCGACCATCCGCACCCCATGGGTGGACGTGATGTGCGGGATCAGCTTGAGGTTGCCGTCGCCCATCACCCCGAACACCTCGGTGACGCCCTCGGCGACCAGCGCAGCGGCAACCGCCTCCCACGCCTTCATCGGCGTCCACCGACGACGGTGGCGTCGGATCCCCACGGGGTGATCGTGCCCTCGCGTTCGTGGAACCGGTCGGGCAGCTCGTCGACCATGTCCCATGCCATCGACAGCCGGCCGTAGCCCACGTACAGGCCGATGTGCATGCCGAGCTCGACGATCTCGGGTTCGCTGTAGTGGACGCGAAGGTCCTCGATCGTGGCGTCGCTGATGGACAGGTGGTCGCTGGCCATCAGGTCGGCGAACCGCAGGGCGGCCCGTTCGGCATCAGTCAGGTCGGGGGCCTCGTCGGGCGTCTCCAGCGAGCACACCAGGTCCTCGGTCACGCCGGCCTCGACCCCGTCGGCGTAGCGGATCGCCATGCAGCTGCGGCACTGGTTGGAACGCCACCCGCAACCGGACGATCTCGATGAGCCGTGCCGGCAGGGTGCTCCGCGAACGGATCGCACCGGTGAACCGGACGTAGGCCTCGGCCAGCTCCGGCCGGTGGGCGTAGATCCGGACGTTGCCGAGCTCCAGGTCGGTGCGCCCCTCGGGCTGGACCAGCTCGCGCAGCTCCGGCGTCCACTCCTCCGGCGGCAGCAGTCGGATCCGGCTCACGACGCGACCAGCTCGCCGAGGTCCTCGCCCGCCGCGGCCATCGCGTTGCGAGCCTTTCGCTGCACCAGCCCCCAGGTGTGGGTCAGGTAGTTGGCACGCGTCACGAGGTCCTTCACGCGGCCGATCATCTCCTCGGGCATGTCCGGTGCGCCGGTCGGGGTGATCCGCACGTCCAGCTCGGCGGCGTACTCGAGCGTCACCATCAGCGACACGGCCTGGCCGAGGTCCTCGTGGACGCAGATCGCGCCGTGGAAGGGGATCAGCAGCGTGTGGTTGTCGCCGAGCGCCGGGCCGACGGACTCGAAGTCGTCGTCGGGGCACATCGCGGTCTCGCCGGCGAAGAAGCTGGCCAGGTTGTGATACGTCTTCGGCGGCCGGTTCATCGCGCAGAGGGCGGTGATCCACGGTCCGTGGGTGTGGACGATGGCGTGCACGTCGTCGCGTTCGGCGTAGATGCCCTGGTGGAAGTCGGCGCCCAACGAGATGGTGCGGTCCCCGTCGACCTGGTTGCCGTCGAAGTCGATCCGCACGACGTCGGCGGGGGTGATCTCCTCGAACGTCTTGTCCAGGACGTTCATCCAGAAGGTGTCGCTGTCGGGGTCGCGCATCGACACGTGGCCGCCGATCTCGGACCCCAGTCCGTAGGTGGCGAGACCCCTGCAGGCAAGGGCGATCTGCTCGGCGGGCGTGGACATGGCGGGCTCCTTGGTGGACACCGGTGCAACGGGCAACACCGCTTGTGGCGAATTATGCATATGGTTACCCTCATTGTCGACTCGGAAGGAACACGTGACCCGCTACCTGATCGCCGGCGCCGGATCGCTCGGCACCGTCTACGGCGCGATGCTCGCATCAGCGGGCCATGACGTGCAGCTGCTGGCCCGGCCGGCCCACGCCGACGCGGTCACCAGCAGGGGAGGGGTGGAGCTCCGGTCCTTCGGCACCGTGCAGCACCCAACGCTCAGGGCCACGGCCGACCCCGCCGCACTGGACCCAGTCGAGGCGATCGTCCTAGCGTGCAAGGCCCCCGACACCGCTGAGGTACTGCACGGCATCCGCCACCTCGCCGGTGACATCTCCTCGGCCATGTCGATCCAGAACGGCGTGACCGCCGCCGACGACCTCGCCCGCTGGTGCGTCCCCTCGGCCGTCGTCGGGGCAGTCAGCATGGTCGGCGGCACCCTCGAGCAACCCGGCGTCGTCGCCCACACCTTCGCCGGTCCGACGTTCCTCGGCCCGATGCCGGACACCGACCCCGCCGCCGTCGACACGCTGGCCGGTGACATCGAGGGCGCCGGACTGGAGGTCGTCACCACCGACCGCATCCGATCCGTGGAGTGGTCCAAGCTCGTCCACGCCTCGCCCTCCATGGCCATCACCGCCCTGACCCGCCTGCCGTTCCACCAGGCGTTCGTCGTCCCCGAGCTGGCAGAGGTGTTCCTCGACCTGATCGTCGAGGGGGCCGCCGTGGCGGCGGCGGCGGGGGTCGAGGTCGATGACTGGCCCCACATCCTCCCCGTCCGCTCGCTGGCAACCATGCCGCGGGAACAGGGGCTGGCCACCATCCGTGCGCGTGGCGAGGCGATGGTGGAAGCGGGCATGACCGAGGTGCGGATCTCCATGCTGCAGAGCGTCGAGCGCGGCCGCCCGACGGAGGTCGACGCCATCCACGGGACGCTGGCGAGCGAGGCTCGACGGCTCGGGGTCGACGCCCCGACCACCACCGTCGTCCATCGCCTGCTGGCCGGACTGGACCGAGTCATCGTGCAGGAGGCGACATGAGCGACACACATCGCAGCTGGGCCGTCGTCGGTGCCGGGGCGATGGGCAGCGTCATCGGCGGGCACCTGGCGCTCGCCGGACATTCCGTCACCCTTGTCGACGTCCGACGCGACCACATCGACGCCATCCGCGCCGACGGCCTGGTGATGCGCCGACCCGACGGGACCGCCACGACGGTCCGGCTCGATGCGACCGTCGACCCATCAGCCGACCTGCGGCCCGTCGACGTGCTGCTGTTCATGTGCAAGACCTTCGCCACCGTCGAAGCCGCCCGTTCCGTGGCGGACGCGCTGGCCCCCGGGGGAGTGGCGGTCACGCTGCAGAACGGGCTGGGCAACGACCGACGACTGGCGGAGGTGTTCGACGCCGACCGGGTGATCCCGGGCACCACGACCGTGGGGGCGGAGTCCGTTGCGCCCGGTGTCGTACTGATGGCGCCGGCCACGGCGGAGGGACGGTCGCTGACGGAGATGGGGCCACCGAGGACCGTCGAGGTGTCGGGGGACGCCGACGTTCCGTCCGCGGTCCGTGATGTCGCGGCCGACCTGACCGCCGCGGGCCTGCCCGCGGAGGCGCTGCCGTCGGCGGACACCGTCATCTGGAGCAAGGTCGCCATGGCCGCGTCGATGGCCGGGCTGACCGCGGCGTTGCGACGAACCGTTGCCGATGTGATCGGCGAACCGACGGCGTGGGCGCTGTGGACCGACATGTTCGAGGAGGTCGTTGCGGTGGCCACGGCTGCCGGCGTCGATCTGGACGTCGCGGCGTTGCGAACCCGTTGTGTCGACACCTACACCTCCGTCGGCCCCCACATCACGTCGATGGCCGCCGACGTCGTCGCGGGTCGCCGGACCGAGGTCGACGCCCTGGCCCTCGGCGTGGCCGAGGAGGGCCGTCGTGTCGGTGTGCCCACTCCGGTCAACGACGTCGTCGGTCGAATCGTCAAGTCGCTGGAAGCCACGTACGACCGGTCCCTGTGACCACACCCATCAAGAGGAGCCCCAACCATGAACGTCGAGGACCGGCTGCTGGCCATCGACCTGCTGCACCGCTACGGCCACTGCTACGACCAGGGTGAGTTGGACGCGATGGCCGACTGCTTCACCGAGGACGCCACCTTCACCATCAACGGATCGGTCGGCTCGATGCCGACCGCGCTGGAGGGTCGGCCGGCGATCAGGAAGGCCATGGGCGAGCGGCGAGCCGCTACCGCCAACGCCCAGCGTCGTCACCTGATCTCCAATGTGATCCTCGACGAGGTGCCGGGCGACCCCGACCGCATCCAGGCCGCCTGCTACCTGCTGGTCGGTTCGACCGAGGACGGAACGCTGCACCTTCCCTCCACCGGCCGCTACACCGACGTGATGGTCCGCTCGGGCGATGGCTGGCTGATCGCCGAACGGGTGCTGACCCTGGACTCCACCATCGGCTAGCTCGAGCGCGGCGTGTCCGGTCACGTCGAGGGTTTGGCGGCGGGTAGTACTGCAACATGATCGGATTCTTGATTGCAGGCCTCGTCATCGGAGCCCTGGCCCGGCTCTTCACCCGTGGACGCCAGGGCCTCGGCCTCGGCGCAACCCTCCTGCTCGGCGTCGTCGGCTCGGTCATCGGTGGGTTGCTCGCCAACCTCCTCGGCACCGGCTCGCTGTTCGAGCTGAACATCATCGGATTCATCGCGTCCGTCGTGGCCGCCGTGTTCCTCCTCGGCGTCGTCGAGTCGCGTTCGGGCTCCAGGCACGCCTAGCCCGACCTCCGAACTGGGGCGTCAGCCCGACGCGGCGCACGCCCCCGCACGGCGGCCGAAGACAAGCGCCGGGCCGATGGTCCCGCCGGCGCCCGGGTAGGCCATGCCCAGCGGACTCGCGGCGGCGTTGCCGGCGGCGAACAGGCCCTCGACAACGCCGCCCTCGACATGGCGGACCCGCCCGTCGACGTCGGTGCGCGGTCCCCCCTTGGTGCCGAGCGTCCCCGGCAGCACGCGCACCGCGAAGAACGGGCTCTGGGTCAGCGGTCGGAGGTTCGGCTGGTCGAGGCGGCGATCACCGACGAACCGGTCGTAGGCCGACCGGCCCCGACCGAACGCCGGGTCCTCTCCCACGATTGCGCCAGCGTTGAACGCCGACACCGTCGCCACCAACCGATCGGCCTCGACGTCGATGGCGGACGCCAGCTCCTCCACCGAATCGGCGCGGACCAGCCAGTCCGGGTCGGGCTCCCCCGGCAGCAACGGACCGAGCGGATACGCCGCCCGGTAGCCGTTGTCGACGATCAGCCACGACGGGTCGCGCGGGAATGCGAACGCCCCTGGGTCGAAGTCGTGCAGCGACCGACCGACGTCGTTGTAGTTCTGCGCCTCGTTGGCGAACCGCTGCCCGCGCCCGTCCACCATGATCGACCCCGGTCGGGCCCGCTCGGCCAGCAGCAGGCGGTGCAGGGGCTTCCCCTCGATCTCCTCGCCCGGGATGGCCATCGCCGGGCACCACCACGCCTCGGACATGTTGCCCAGCGCCGCCCCGGCCCCCATGGCCATGCGCAGGCCGCCTCCCGTTGCTCCCGGTGCGCCGGTCGGGGCAGGGGAGGGGTGGCGCAGGAACGCCCTGGCCAACGACGGGTCCCGTTCGAACCCGCCGGTGCACAGCACCACGGCCCCGTCGACCGCCTCGCCGGAATCCAGCGTCACCCCGACAACCCGCTCTCCGTCCCGACGAAGCGACGCCACCGGTGTCTCGACCCGCACGTCCACCCCGAGGCGCAGCACCGCCGCCAGCAGGCTGCCCACGACCGCCGCGCCCATCGTCAGGACCCCCTCGTCCCGCCGGCGGGTCAACACGTCCCGGTTCAGGGTGTTGGCGATGATCTCGTGCTGGGTCATCGGCAGCCGCCACGACAGGGCCGGCCGCACCCGTGCGGCGACGTCGGCGGTGGGGGTGAACGGCAGCGGCTCGAGCGACCGGCCGCCCTCGCGGCCGCCGGGCAGCCCGCAGTGGTAGTCCGGATAACCCAGCGCCACCCACCCGTGCTCGGTGACCCGCTGGACCCACGACGCGGTGTCCCCGGCCCCGGCGACGAACGTGTCGACCAGCTCCTCGTCGACGTCACCGAGCGCGAGCCCGCGCAGGTAGGTCCTCGCATCCTCCGGTGTGTCGGGGAAGCCCGCAGCCGCGGCCAGGTCGTTGGCCGGCAACCACGCCACCCCGCCCGACAGCGCGGTCGTCCCGCCCACCGTCGACGTCGACTCCAGCAACGTCACGGCGGCGCCGGCCTCGGCTGCAGCCAGCGCGGCTGACAGCCCGGCCACACCGGATCCCACGACAACAACAGCTCGTCCGGCCACAGCTTCTCCGATCACCGGCGCACCGTGCACCGGGGGTCCTCTGCGATCCACCGAATCAACCAAACGTTCGATGGCTGGTTGCACGCTATACCGCGTCGGGACTACGATCGACTGACTGGTCAGTAAATCCGATCACGTCGACCGAGCATCGGCTGCCCCTCGAGCCGGGGGCAGCCGTGAGGAGCCGCATGGACCGCACGATCTTCGAGGAAGAACACGACCACTTCCGTGACGCCGTCCGCCGGTTCGTCGACAAGGAGGTCGTCCCCAACCGCGAGGCGTGGGAGGCGCAGGGCCGGGTCGACCGCTCGCTGTTCACCGCCGCCGGCGCGGCTGGCCTGCTCGGCATAGCCGCCCCCGAGGCCCACGGCGGCGGCGGCATGGACGACTTCCGCTACAACGCCATCGTCTCCGAGGTGCTCGCCGAGGCCGACGTCCTGTCCGCTGGGCTCGGCCTGTCGCTGCAGGCCGACATCGCCCTGCCGTACCTGCTGCACCAGGCCAACGAGGAGCAGCAGGCCCGCTGGCTGCCCGGTGCCGTCTCCGGTGAGACGATCCTCGCCCTCGCCATGTCCGAACCGGGTGCCGGCTCCGACGTCGCCGGCATCGCCACGACCGCTCGGCGCGACGGCGACCACTACGTCGTCGACGGCGGCAAGACCTTCATCACCAACGGCCAGAACGCCGACCTGGTCATCACCGCGGTCAAGACCGACCCGACGGAACGCCACAAGGGCATCAGCCTGCTGGTCATCGAGGCCGACCGGGACGGCTTCTCCCGTGGTCGCAAGCTGGCGAAGGTCGGCCAGCACGCCGCGGACACCTCCGAGCTGTTCTTCGACGGTGTCCGCGTGCCCGTCGAGAACCTGCTGGGGGAGGAGGGCAAGGGCTTCTACGCCATGATGGGCAACCTCGCCCAGGAGCGGCTGTCCATCGCCGTGCAGGCCGTCGCCCAGGCCGAACGGTCCGTTGAGGCCAGCGTCGCGTACGCCAAGCAGCGCCAGGCGTTCGGCAGCCCCATCGGCAGCTTCCAGCACATCCGCTTCACCCTCGCCGAGCTGCAGACGCAGGTCGACGTCGCCCGCACCTACGTCGACCGACTGCTGATGGACCACGTCGAGGGCCGCCTGTCCGACGTCGACGCGGCCAAGGCCAAGTGGTGGACCACGGAGCTGTGCCAGCAGATCGTCGACCGGTGCGTCCAGGTGCACGGCGGCTACGGCTACATGGCCGAGTACCCCGTCGCGCGAGCGTGGGTCGACAGCCGCATCCAGACCATCTACGGGGGCACGACCGAGATCATGAAGGAGATCATCGGCCGCTCCATGGGCCTGTAGCGCCCACCCCCGTCACTGCCACCCACCATCAAGGGGAGCCACGCCATGTCCGAGATCGTCAGCCGCACCGACCGCGTCGAGGGGCAGCGTCGCATCGCGGTGCTGGTCATGGATCGGCCCGACAAGTCGATGAACGTCGTGGACGAGGCGCTGCTCGGTGACCTCCGCCGTCAGATCGACGCCGTCCTGGCCGACGAGGCCGTCGATGCGTTCGTGCTGGCCTCGGGCAAGGACGGATCGTTCGGTGCCGGCGCCGACATCGGTTGGCTGCCCGAGCTCGCGGCCAGCGACAACGCCGAGGACTTCCTCGCCGGGGTCCACGAGCTGATGGCCCGCATCGCGCGCGGCACCACCCCGATGGTCACCGCCATCAACGGCTCGGCCTTCGGCGGCGCGTTCGAGCTGGCGCTCGCCGGCCACGCCATCGTGGCGGTCCCGGGCGCCCAGGTGGGTCTGCCCGAGGTCGGCCTGTCCCTGCTGCCAGGTGGTGGCGGCACGCAGATGCTGCGCCGCTTCGTGCCGCTGGACCGTGCGCTGGACATGCTGACCTCCGGCAAGCCGGTCGCCGTGGAGGACGCTGCGGGCCTGATCGCTCGGGTCGTGCCCGCAGACGGGCTGGTCGACGCCGCGGTCGAGCTTGCTGCCTCGTTGGTCGGCACCGACCTGGTCGACGAACCCTCCGTGGAGGAGGGGGACGCGGCGCTCGTGGAGTCCACCCGGGAGGCGCTCGTGGGGTCGCGACGTGGCCTGTCCACCGCGGCCGCCACGATCCTCGACGTCGTCGCCGCCGGCGTGGTCGACGGGTTCGACGCCGGTCTGGCGGCCGAACGCGCGGGGTTCCTCTCCCTCCTCCGCTCGGCGGAGTCACGGGCAGCCCTGCACCTGTTCAGCGCGCAGGACGACGTCAAGCGACGCAGCCGCGGAGGTGGGGCACCCGTGGGGCGGCTCGGCGTCGTCGGCGGCGGGCAGATGGGCGCCGGCATCGCCTCCACCGCCGTCAGCCGAGACCTGGACGCGATCGTCCGGGACGTGGCCGAGGATTCCCTGGGTCGCGCACGCGCCTACCGCGACAAGGTCCTGTCCCGTACCGCCCCGGCGAAGGGAACGGACCCGCGGGTGGACCGCTGGGCCGACACCACCACGTGGGAGGGGTTCGACCAGGTCGACGCCGTCGTCGAGGCCGTCTTCGAGCTGCCCGAGATCAAGGACGAGGTGCTGCGCGACCTGTGTGGTGCCGTGGCCGACGACACGCTGATCGCCAGCAACACCTCCGCCATCCCGATCGCGTCGCTGGCCGCCTCGGTCACCCACCCCGAGCGTTTCCTCGGGATGCACTTCTTCTCACCGGTCGAGCGGATGCCGCTGGTCGAGCTGATCCCACACGCCGGGACGGCCGTGGAGACCACGCAGCGGGCGGCGGCGCTCGGCCGTCGGCTGGGCAAGGTGCCGGTCGTCGTCGGCGACGCGCCGGGCTTCATGACCTCCCGCGTGTACGCCCGCTGGCTGGCCGAGGGCATCCGACTGCTGCGCGACGGCGTCGACGTGACGACGATCGACTCGGCCGCGCGGGCGGTCGGGTTCCCCGTCGGGCCGCTGCTGGCCACCGACGAGGCCACCCTCAACCTCGTGGTGCAGGCATCCATCACCCAGGTCGCCGAGCCCGTCATGGCCGACCGGCTCGACGTCGCCGGTGTGCGCAAGGCGCTGGAGACCCTGATGGCCGGGGGCGTCGAAGGGCGCCGGCAGGGCCGAGGCTTCTACACCTACGAGGACGGGCAGCGCGTCGGCGCCAACCCCGAGGTGCTGGGCATCCTCGGCGTATCCCCTGTCGAGGTCGACCCGACGGTGGTCGGTGAGCGGCTGCTGCTGGCCTTCGCGACGGAGTGCTGGCGCTGCGACGCCGACGGCACCATCTGCCATCCCGACGACGGTGACGTGGCCGCGGTCCTGGGCATCGGGTTCCCCCGCCTGCTCGGCGGCCCCTTCCACTGGGCCGACGAGGTCGGTGCCGCCGAGATCGTCGCCCGCTGCGACGCGCTTGGCGAGGCCTTCGAACCCGGCCCCGAGCTGCGCCGCCTGGCCACCGAGGGCGGCCGCCTGGCCGACCTCCCCCGCCGCCCTGCCCCGTTCGCCGACCGCGGCTGACCTACCCCGCTGCGAGGGCCTTGCGGAGTCGGCGGACCAGACCCCAGCGGTCGCGGACCATCTCCAGCTCGGTCACGGCCCCGTCGGCCACGCGGGCCATCAGGGTGGCCTGCATGCGGCCCTCCAGCCCTACGGCCTCGGCCGGGACACCCGGCAGGCCGCCGGCGTAGGTGCCTCGCAGGGTCACCGCGGCCGCAGCCCGGTCGCCGGCGGTGAACAGGTCGTCGACCTCCACCGACAGGCCCTCCAGCACCGCCGCCCCGTTGCCGGTCTCCATCAGCCGAACGCCGTCCGTGGACAGGGCAGACACGGCGTCGGCGGCCAGCCCGTCGAGCCACGCCCGCACCGCCTGCTCGGTCGCCGGGTCAGCGGGGGTGTCCACCGTCGTGGCCCACGGGTCGGGATGCCCCGCCTCGAGCGGAGCGGTGAACGACCCCGTCGACTGCTCGTCGCGCCCCTGGAAGTCCTGCTCCACCCGGCAGATCTGCAGCCGCTCGCCGTCCCACTCGTAGGTGGAGATACCCGGCCACACCGCCAGCGCCCCCGGCTCGCCGACAGGCGCACCGTGCTCGCTGAACCGCATCGCCAGCCGGTGGCCCGACAGGATCATGTCGTGCACCGTCAGCACGAGGGTGGGGTAGCGGGCGAACGCCGCGGAGACCGCCTCGGTGTAGGTCGGCATGTCCAGCGTCCGGCCCGAGATCACGACCCGGTAGTCCTCGCGCATCAGGTCGGCGGTGACCGACTGGTCGTGGACGCTGGTGTAGTCGATGCAGTACCGGCGCATCAGCGCGACGAACGGTTCCATCAGGGGCTCCTCGAGGGTGGCGACGGCCCCTGCGAAGGGGGCACGCGTTGACCTCCCAACCGTATTGACCTACTGTTAAGTAATCAATTGTTCCGGCCCGGAACCAGAGCCGAATACGGGGCCGCAGGAGGCACGAGTTGGACAACAGCTACGGCATGCTCAGCGTGGGGGTGGAGGACGGCGTCTGCGTCGTCACGCTCGACCGTCCCGAGAAGCTGAACGCGCTGACCCACGAGTTCTGGACCGACGTGGTCCGGCTGCTCGACGACGCCGAGGCCGACGATGCCGTCCGGGCGCTGGTCGTTCGCGGCGCGGGGGACAACTTCTGTGCCGGCGGTGACATCGACGGGTTCGGCGAGCTGGGCGACATCCCTGCCCGCCGTCGCTACCAGCAGCTGGCCATGGCCGCCTACCGGGCGTGGGAGGTCTTCCCCAAGCCCACGATCGCGGCGGTCCACGGCTACGCCCTCGGCGGCGGCTGCGAGCTGACGATGGTCACCGACCTCGTCGTCTGCGACACCACCGCCCGCTTCGGCACCCCCGAGGCCGCCGTCGGGTTGATGCCCGGCCTCGGCGTGGTCCGTGGGCACGCCAACACCAACCTCCACTGGCTCAAGCTGATGATCTTCACCGGTACCAAGCTCGGCGCCGACGACGCCCGGCTCGCCGGCCTCGTCACCACCGTGACCGAGGAGGGCCAGCACGTGGAGGAGGCCATGCGGCTTGCCCGCCAGGCCGCCCAGAAGCCCGCCACCGCCCTGCGCGTGGCCAAGTCCATCCTCAACCGTGGTTCGGCGGAGGGCTACGACTACTCCGTCGAGGCCACCGCCCTGCTGCACAGCACTGACGACCAGCGGGAAGGGGTCGCCGCATTCGTCGAGCGTCGCCAGCCCGCCTTCCGCGACAGGTGAACACCGTGGACCGACCGACCCCCCCGACGATGCACGAGCGGCTCGAGGAGCTGCAGAAGCGCCGCGACATCGCCCTGGCGATGGGTGGCCCCGAGAAGGTGCAGCGCCACCACGACAGCGGCCGCCTGACCGTTCGCGAACGCATCGCCGGTGTGCTCGACGAGGGCAGCTTCTACGAGATCGGCATGCTCGCCGAGCCGGAGCTGCGCAAGGACAAGCCGATACCGGGCGATGGCTGCGTCACCGGCTTCGGTCGCATCGACGGGCGCAAGGTCTGCCTCATCGGCATCGACGCCACCACACTGGCCGGGACGACCGCACCGATCAGCATGCGCAAGCAGGGCCGCATCGCCGCCTACGCCGCCACCAAGGGCCTGCCGCTGATCCTGCTGTGCGACGCCGACGGCGGCCGGATCCCCGACGTGATGGGCTGGCGGTTCTCGGGCCTGCCGTTCGACTTCTCCTCCTTCCTGCAGACCCCGGAGGGCTTCCCGGAGATCCCGCGTATCGCCGCGGTGCTCGGCCCGGGCTACGGCGACTCGGCGCTGCACGCCGGCACCGCCCACATCATCGTGATGACCGAGACGTCCTCCATCGCCTTGTCCGGCCCGTCGGTGGTGGAGTCCGCCATCGGCGAGAAGGTCACCGACCAGGAGCTCGGCGGCCCCGAGCACGCCCAGGAGATCGGGACCGCCCACCTCGTCGTCCCCACCGAGGACGAGGCGTTCGACGCCATCGCTGCCTACCTGTCCTACCTGCCCAACAACGCCGCTCGTCCCGCCCCGCGGGCCCCGGCGGTCGAGCCGCGCCTGGACCGCGAGACCCTGCTGGACGTGGTGCCGACCAACCCCAAGCAGGCCTACGACATGCACGACGTCATCGACGCGATCGTGGATGCCGACACCTTCCTGCCGTGGCGTCCGGAGGCCGGCAAGGCGCTGATCACCGCGTTCGTCCGCATGGAGGGGCAGGCCGTCGGCATCATCGCCAACAACCCTCGCCACGGCGCCGGTGCGCTGGACGCGCGGGCGCTGGAGAAGGCGCACAACTTCATCGACATGTGCGACACGTTCAACTTGCCGCTGGTGTTCCTGCAGGACGTGCCCGGCCTGATGATCGGCATCCAGGCCGAACGGCAGGGGATCGTGCAGTGGTACGAGCGGCTGGTGGCACGACTGGCCCGCACCAAGGTGCCGCACGTCGCCGTCGTGGTCCGCAAGGCCTTCGGTGGCGGCCACTACGCCATGGGCGGACGGCCGACCCTCCCCGACCTCTTGGTCTGCTGGCCGATCGCGGAGCTGGGCTTCATGGCCCCCGAGACCGGCGTGGTCACCGTCAACCGGCGGATGCTCGAGCAGGCCGAGGCCGACGGTGGTCGCGAGGCGCGCGACAAGCTCGAGATGGAGCTGACCCAGGAGTGGATCGACGAGTCCGCTGCATGGGAATCCGCGGCGCACACGTTCGTGGATGACATCATCGACCCCAGAGACACGCGCTCGGTCATCCTCACGGGAATCGAGTTCGGGTGGGGCGACCGGGACGGAGTGGGATAACCAGGATGGCGACGACGACGAAGACAGCCGCGGGCAAGGTCGACAAGCGCAAGCGCACGGGGCGCAAGGCGCAGATCATCGACGTGTCGACCGAGCTGTTCCGCGAGAAGGGCTACCACGCCACCTCGCTGGACGACATCGCGGATCGGATCGGCTTCACCAAGCCGGCGATCTACTACTACTTCAAGTCCAAGGAGGACATCCTCTTCGCCATCGTCGACGAGATCGTCGACAGCGGGCTGGAGCGGATGGAGGCGGTCGCTGCCACCGACCTGTCGCCCACGGAGAAGATGCACGACCTGCTGGTGGAGAACACCCGGGTGATCCTGGAGAACCTCGACGCCAACAGCGTCTTCTACAACGAACGTGGGCTGCTGTCGGCCGAACGCGAAGAGGCCATCCGCGACCGCGAGCGCGAGTACACCCGTGTCGCCCGACAGATCTACATCGACGGTGTCGAAGCGGGCGAGTTCACCGACGTCGACCCGGCCGTGGCCACCGCCACCCTGCTGGGTGCGTCGATCTGGGCGCACCGCTGGTTCGACCCCAACGGCAGCATGACCACCGACGAGGTCGCCGAACAGATCGCCACCCTCCTGCTCGAGGGTTACCGGTCCTGAGTCCACGCCAGACGAATCCCCCATCGGGCGGGCCCATCGCGGGCCCGCCCGATCGTCGTTTCGGCCGGCGTCGCGCTGGCTGGATCGATGCCGGTCATCTATGCTCATGAATACCCTTTATGAGCGGCGTCGGCGACGCCACAGCGAGGCGCCGCTGGTCGGCGTCGGAGATGGACGGGCGAACCGTGATCGACTTCACCTTGACCGAGGAGCAGGAGGCCCTGCGGGACATGGCGGCCCGGGTGGCCGACGAGCACTGGGCCGACGTGGCGCTGGAGTGGGACCGCAACGCCACGTTCCTCCCCGATGTCGAGCGCAAGCGGCTGGCCGAGCTCGGGCTGCTGGGCATCGCCATCCCCGAGGCCTACGGCGGTGCGGGTGGTGACCTGCTCGACGCCCTCCTGGTGGTGGAGGAGATCGCCAAGCGCAACCAGATCGTCGCCTTCCAGGTCTTCGAGGCCAACACCGGCCCGACCCGGGTCATCGAGCTGTTCGGCACCGAGGAGCAGAAGCAGCGGATCCTCCCGCCGATCGTCCGTGGCGAGTCGACCCTTGCCGTCTCCATCTCCGAGCCGGACGCCGGATCGGCCGCCACCGACCTGACCACCACCGCCCGCCGGGACGGCGACCACTACGTGGTGGAGGGCATGAAGCGCTGGTGCTCCGGCGCCGGCCACGCCGAGCAGTACCTGATCTACGTCCGCCTCGACGACAACCCCGGTGCACGGGGGATCGGCGCGGTGCTGGTCGACGCCGACACCGAGGGGCTGACCTTCGGTCCGCAGGAGCAGATGATGGGGTTCCGCGGCATTCCGTCGGCCGACATGTTCCTCGACAACGTCCGCGTGCCCGCCGAGAACCTGATCATCCCCGCCGGTGGGTTCAAGCAGCTGTTCGAAGCGTTCTCCATCGAGCGGCTGGGCAACTCCACCATGAGCCTCGCGATCGGGCAGGCCTGCGTGGACCGCACCGCCGCCTACGTCCAGGAACGGCACCAGTTCGGCAAGCCGATCATCGAGTTCCAGACCGTCCAGGAGCAGCTGGCGGACATGATCCTGCAGGTCGAGGCGGCCAGGCTGCTGATCTGGCGGGCTGCCGCTGCAGCCGGTCGGGGCACCCCGGACCCGCTCCAGGCGTCGATGGCCAAGTGCTTCTCCAACGAGATGGCCAAGGGCGTGTCGGACAAGGCTGTGATGCTGCACGGCGGGTACGGTTATCACCCGGATTACCACGTCGAACGGCACCACCGAGACGCCCACGGCTGGGCGCTCGGCGGGGGCACACCCACCATCCAGCGCACGCGGATCATCTCCCAGTACCTGGGCCGGCGGTTCGACCAGCGCAGCTGAGCCTGCTGACAGTCGTTCGCAATACCGTCGACGGGTTGGCGGGTCCAGCGGTTACGTTGAGGGTGATAAACCGACTGAATAGGCGAACGAAGGGTTCGGGGATGGCTGGAGTGCGGGACAAGGACGGGCGACGTCTGGACGTCACCCCCCGGAGCGTCAGCCGCAGCCGTCCACAGAAGACCGCCACGATCGTCGCCGCCGGCATCGTCGACCGGATCACCGCCGAGCAGCTCGGCGAGGGCGACTCGCTGCCGCCCGAGCGGGTGCTCATGGAGGACTTCAACGTCGGCCGCGGCACCATGCGCGAGGCGCTGCGCTACCTCGAGCTGCAGGGCGTGCTGACCATCAAGACCGGCCCCAAGGGTGGGCCGCTGGTGGCCACCCCCGACTCACGCCACCTGGCCTCGACCTTCGCCCTGCTCATGCAGTTCGCGGGGACGGAGTTCCGGTCGGTCATCGAGGCACGGCAGGGCCTGGAGCCCATGACCGCCCGCCTGGCCGCCAGCGCCGACGACGCCCACACGGTCGAGGCGCTGCAGGAATCCGTCGAGCGGATGGGCGCCAACCTCTCGGACTGGGACACCTTCCTCGACGAGAACCGGCAGTTCCACGACCTGATCGCCTGGGGATCGGGCAACCCGATCTTCGGCTACCTGATCAACTCGTTGCACTGGATCACCGACGGCACCGTGCTCGGCATCGACTACCCACTGCGGTTCCGCAAGGCCGTCCTCGAGGCGCACCAGGCCATCGCCGACGCCGTCGCGGCCGCCGACCCCGACGCCAGCGAAGCGGCGATGAAGGCCCACATGGACGACACCCTCGTCTACTTCGAGAAGCGCTACAGCAACGTCCTGACCCACAAGCTGTCCTGGGAGCATTTCGGCGGCGCGTGATGCGTTGTTTGTTGGTCCTCGCTTCGCTCGTCTGGTCCTCGGGCTCCGTTGCTGGTCCTCGCTCCGCTCGGACGGTCCTCGGGCTGGTGGCCGACGATCCGCGGCGGCTTCCTCGACCCCTCGCTTCGCATCGGGGCACTGCGGGAGCCCCCACGGAGTCGTCGGCGCCCTGCGGCGGTGGAGCTCTGTCCACTGGGGTTTGAAGCACACTCCGATCCAACGCTGGGTTCGGGTTATCCATGCGCATGAATATCCTCTACGCTTGGCGATGTGATCGTCGAGTCGTGTGGAGGAGAGCGTCATGGGTGACCTGCTGGAGTCCGAGCCGCATCCGCAGGAGGTCGTGGTCGAGGAGGGGGGCCGGCGCGTCGTCACGATGGACTCCGCCCGCTACGTCGACGCGAGCAACACCGACCACGACGTGGTCGTCGCCGCGTCCTACATCGGGGTGCTGCCCGCGCGGTTGATGGCCCCCCACCGCCCGCGAGCGGTCATCGGGCACGACGGGGGGATCGGCAAGGACGCCGCGGGCATCCAGGGGCTGTACTACCTCGAAGCCCTCGGCATCCCCGCCGTCGCCGCTGACGGGGCCACCGCCGAGCTCGGCAACGGGCAGGACCTCCACGACGAGGGGGTCGTCAGCCGGGTCAACATCCTCGCCGAACAGTGCGGGGTCTCCCCGGGCATGCCGGTCGCCGAGGCCGCCCGCCGCCTGCTGGCCACCGACCCGAGCGACACCGAGGTCGGCACCAAGGTCCGCCGGGAGGTCGTGGAGACCTCACCCACCGGCCGCCAGGTCGTCGTCACCGACTCCATCATCTTCGCCCGGCCCGAGGACCGTGACCGCAACGTCCTGGTCACCGCCGGCCACACCGGCCGGTCGGGCGCCTCCTTCCTGCTGGAGTTCCGGCCGTGGGGCTTCATCTGCTCCGACGGTGGAGGCGCCAAGAACGACTCGGGCACCGCCGGTTTGGCGATTGTGGAGGAGCACGGCCTTGCCGGTGCCAGCGTCTCGGCCATGACCGCCGCCATCGGCGACGCCCAGTCCAGCTATGTCGACGGCATCATCGCCGCCTGCAACGAACCGGCCCGCCGCCGCGGCGTCGAGGTCGGCATGCCCGCCAAGCAGGCCGCCCATCTGCTGCTGGCCGAGGTCCCGACGTCGTGATCGGCCTCCCGACCCCCTCGCCCCTCACCGAACCGTTCTGGAGTGGTGCGGCCGACCGGCAGCTGGTTCGCCAGGTCTGCGACAACTGCGCGCTCAACCTCTTCACCCCCCGCATCGCCTGCCCCGCCTGCCAGTCCGAGGCGTTGACCTGGCAGCGCAGCGACGGGCTCGGGACGGTGTACAGCCACTCCGTCGTCCACCGCTCGCCGACCGGCGACCGTGACGTCCCCTACGTCGTGGCGATCGTCGACCTCGACGAGGGCTGGCACCTGATGACCAACATCGTCGGCTGCGATCCGGCCGAGGTGTACATCGGCCAGCGCGTCACCGTGGCATGGGAGGACCGGGACGGACGCCGTCTGCCCGTCTTCACCCCGACCCCGAATGTCGACCTGCACCACGGCGAGGGGGCGCCGGCATGAACGTCGGCCTCACCGTCACCCGCTCCGCCCGCCGGTACCCCGACCGGGTCGCCGCCTTCGACGACACCGGCGAGCTGACCTGGGTCGAGCTGGACCGCCGCTCCAACCAGGTCGCCCACCTGCTGGCCGACATGGGCGTCGACCGCGGCGACCGGGTCGCCCTCCTCGCCCCCAACCGGCTCGAGGTCTGCGAGGTCCTGGCCGGCGTCGCCAAGGCCGGCATGGTCTACGTCGGCCTCAACTTCCGGCTGTCCGCCACCGACCTCTCCCACATCCTCGGCAACGCCGAACCGTCGGTGATCATCGCCTCCGCCGACCTGGCCGACCTGGCCCACGAGGTCGCCGACCCCGCCGGCATCCCCGTGCTGGAGCTCGACGACCCCGGGCAGGAGGGATGGGCCGCAAGGCGTGACCGCGCCGCCACGACCGACCCGGCCACGCTGCACGAGGTCCGGCCCGAGGACGAGTTCTGCATCGTCTACACCAGCGGCACGACCGGCACCCCCAAGGGGGTGTGGTTCGACCACTCCCGCGTCATGCAGCACGCGCCGGTCGCGTGCATGGAGTACGAGATCGACCACACCAGCCGGTACCTGGTCGCCATCCCGCACAACTCCTCGGTCAACATCACCCTGGTGCCCTGCATGATGGTCGGCGCCGCCGTCGGGCTCGTCGACAGCCGCGGCTTCGACCCGCAATCGTTCGTCGACGCCGTCGCCCACCACCGGGCCACCCACACCTACCTCGTCCCCACCCAGCTGTACCGGCTGCTCGACCGCATCCCCGCAGGCTCGACGGCGCTGGACGGGCTGGTCACCGTCGGCTACGGCGCCGCCCCCATGGCCCCGGACAAGGCCCGAGCGCTGGTCGAGCGGTTCGGCCCGATCTTCGTGCAGCTCTACGGCATGGCCGAGGTCGCCTCCATCGGCACCATGCTGCGCAAGGCCGACCACCTGGCCGCCCTCGACGGCCGCCCCGAGCTGTTCGGGTCGGCCGGCCAGTCCTCCTACCTGATGGACGTGCGCGTCGTCGACGCCGACGGCCGCGACGTCGACACCGGCGAACGGGGCGAGGTCATCTTCGCCGCCCCCTACATGATGAAGGGCTACTACGGCGAGCCCGAGCGGACCGCCCAGACGCTGGTCGACGGATGGGTCCGCTCCGGCGACATCGCCACCGTCGACGCCGACGGGTTCCTCTACATCGTCGACCGGGTCAAGGACATCATCATCCGGGGCGGCTACAACATCGCCCCGAGCGAGGTCGAGGCCGTCATCCACCGGCACCCCGACGTGCTGGAGGTCGCCGTCATCGGCGTCCCCGACGAGCGCTGGGGCGAGGCGATCGAGGCCGTGGTCGCACTTCGCAGCGACACCGTCGACCTGCCCGACCTGCAGACCTGGTGCACGCAGGAGGGGTTGTCGTCGCTGAAGGTCCCCGAGACCGTCGTCCGCGTCGACAGCCTGCCCAAGAACGCCGTCGGCAAGATCGACAAGGCCAGCCTCCGCAGCGCCCGCTGGTCCACTGACCGGCAGGTCTAGGCCGTGACCATCAGCCCCCTCCAACAGGCCCGAGTGGTGGGCGTGCACGCCACCGCACAGGCCAAGCAGCTGGACCGGACGGCCCTGTCGGCCTGCCTCGAGGCAGCGATGGGCGCCCTGGCCGACGCAGGGTTGACCCCGGCCGACGTCGACGGCATCGCCGGTCGATGGCCCGGTCCCGGTGGGACGGTCATGCACCCCGGCTCGGTGGACTGGACGTCGCTGCTCGGCCATCCGCTGCGATGGGTGCAGGACACCTACCCGCAGGGGGTGCCAGCCGTGCTCGACGCCGCCGCTGCGATCGCCGCGGGCCTGTGCCACACCGTGCTGGTGGTCGGTGGGCAGGCCGCGATCCGCTCGGGCGGGGCGGTGGCGGCCTACACCCGGCCCGACAACGAGTTCGTCGCCCCGTGGGGTGCCTTCACGGCCGTGCACTTCGCGATGGTCGCCCAGCGCCAGCTCCACCTGCATCCCGACTACCGGCAGGGGGCCGCCGAGGCCGCCGCGGCGGTGCGAAACCGCGGGCACGCCAATCCGGACGCGGTCATGTTCGGCAAGGGGCCCCACACCGCCGAGGACGTGCTCGGCGCGCCGATGATCGCCTCGCCGCTGACCCTCCTCGACCTGTGCCTGGCCACCGAGGGTGCGGCGGCGATGGTCATCACCTCCGCCGACCGGGCCGCCGACACGCGGGCACCGGTTCGGGTGCTGGGCGGGGCCAGCGAGTGGCACCGCCAGCAGTACGTCGACCCTGCTCGCCACGAAGAGGTGTGGACCGTCGGGCGCGATGCCGCCGCCGACGCCCGCCGCATGGCCGGGGTGGACCCGACCGACGTCGATGTTGCGCTGCTGTACGACATCAACAGCTTCGAGATCCTCCGCCAGCTGGAGGTCGCCGGCCTCTGCCCCCCGGGTGAGGCGCCTGCCTACGTCCACGACGTCGGCATCGGCGAGGGGTCGCCCGTGCCGGTCAACCCCGACGGGGGCCTGCTTTCCTACAGCCACATCGGCTGGGGCGGCCCGACGCTGAAGGTCGTCGAGGCCGTGCACCAGCTGCGAGGCGAGGCGGGCGAGCGGCAGGTCACCGACGCCGAGGTGGCCCTGGTCACCGGGGCCGGATCCGGCGCGCAGTACCACAACACGCTCCTGCTGGGGGCGTGAGCAACCACCGATGGACCACCAACGAGGAACGGAACAACCGATGAAGGTCGCAGTGCTGGGAGCCGGGATCATGGGCAGCGGGATCGCCCAGCTGTCGGCGATGGCCGGCCACGACGTGGCAGTCCGCGACATCGACGACGCGGCGCTGGACCGTGGCCGGAAGGCCGTCGAGTTCTCGCTGGGCAAGCTGGTGGAGAAGGGCCGGATGACGGCGGAGGAAGCCGACGCCGTCCGTGGTCGCCTGACCTGGACCACCGACCTGGCCGGGTCGGTGGCTGACGTCGACGTCGTGGTCGAGGCGGTGCCCGAGGTGCTGGCCCTCAAGCAGGAGGTCCTGACCGCCGCGGTGGCCGCCGCCCCGGCCGACGCGCTGATCGGCACCAACACCTCCCAGCTGTCGATCACCTCCATCGGCGCAGCGCTGGGGGATGCGGCCGACCGGCTGGTCGGCATGCACTTCTTCAACCCGCCGGTGCTGATGAAGCTGTGCGAGCTGGTCCGGGGCCTGGCGACCGGTGACGAGGCGCTGCAGCGGGCGCAGTCGTTCGCCGAGGGGTTGGGCAAGACGGTCGTGGTCTGCCGCAAGGACAGCCCGGGGTTCATCACCTCCCGCGCCTACGCGATCCTGCGGATGGAATGCCTGCGCATGCTGGAGGAGGGGGTGGCCACCGCCGAGGACATCGACACGGCGATGAAGCTGGGGTTCAACTTCCCGATGGGCCCGCTGGAGCTGGGTGACTTCAACGGCCTGGACACCTACCTGCATGCCGTCGAGTCCCTCGCGGAGGCCCACGGTGACCGCTTCCGTCCCACCGTGGGCCTGCGCAACATGGTTGCCGCCGGCCACCTCGGAAGGAAGGCCGGCAAGGGGTTCTACGACTACGGCGAACGCTGAACCAGCAGCTGCTGGATGGCGGCCACCAGCTGCGCGGCCCCTTCCCCGGTCATCCCTCGCTCGTGCACTCCAGGAAGGCTTCCTGCAGGACGTCGGCGACCTCGGGGTCGTCGATCTCGTCCTGGGTGGGATCCAGGGCGTTGACCGTGTCGGCGTCGAGCTCCTCGTAGAGCCCGTCGACCACGCACTCCGCCTGGCCGTCGGTCACTGCGCCACCTTCGGTCAGGGCATCGACGATGGCCTGGCGTTGGTCCCCGTCGGCGCCGCCACCGCATGCGGTGCCGAGCAGGAGCAGGGCGACCAGTCCGGCGGCGAGCCGACGGGTCGTGGTGATCCGACGTGTCGTCGTGGGCGCGGGCTGGCTTGGGATCATCGTGGACATGGCAGGTCCTCTCTGTCGTGGTGCTGGTGGCCGACAGCCCACCGCATTTGCCCGGCTGGTCGCATCAGGGACCCACCCCAGTCATTGGGGATCCAGCGCCGCCGGCAGCTCTGTCCGCGACGCGATGTCGAGCTTCCGGTAGGTCGCCGACAGGTGGACCTCGACGGTCTTGCGCGTGACGAAGAGGGTCCCGGCGATCTCCCGGTTCGTCAGAGCGTCCTCAGAGGTGTGCCGGCTGCAGGTCCCTGCCGCAGCTGCCGCACACCGTGGCGCCGGCCTTGTTGGCGTTCATGCACAGCGGGCACTTCGGTCCGGACTGGGCCGACGCAAGGAACCCGCATGTCCGCAACCCTCCGTGCCCGCGCCACGACTCCTGCCTCGTTAACGGCGACCCCCACGAACGGAAGTAGCAGCCGGCATCACACAGCGGGAACGCCGATCGCGACCACCCTCGCCGGCGCCGGCGCCGGCGTCGCCGTCGGTCGGCTGACCGGATGCCCGTTCCGAGAACGTCGAACCCGCCATGCTCCTACCATGCACGACACCGCCGACAGCACCACCGACAGGATGACCCGACATGGAGAACTTCAACTACACGCCGCCGCTTCCGCCTGACCGGCCGACCCAGAACACCGACCGCCCGACCTCCGAGTCGGGACGCCCACGGACCCGCACAGCCGTCATCATCGGCACAGTCGGCGTCATCATCGCCATCGCCCTCGTCCTGCTCTTCGGCTGAGGCGCCGCACACGCGACCGCACACGCGACCGCACACGCGACCGCACACGCGACCGCATGCGCGACCGCGGCCGGGTCGACGTCGGGCTCGAACGGCGGCATCGGGAAGTTCGCCCTCGGTCCAGGGGGAGGGCGTCAGGCACCACCGTCGGCGACAGGAGCAAGGTCGGCGACATGGCGTCCGCGGCGGGCAGTAGGGAACCGCGCCCGCAACCACGCGACGGCGTCCTCAACGGGCATCGGCCGGGCGAAGTGCCAGCCCTGACCCAGCTGCACCCCCGCCGCTCGCACCCGCTGCGCATCGGCGGCAACCTCAAGGCCTTCGGCCACGACCCGCAGACCGATCGTCTCCGCGATCCGGACGATCCCACCGAGCACCGCAGCACCAGCAACGCTGTCGTTGGCCGTCGCCACCAGGCGTCGGTCGAGCTTGAGCTCGTCCAGGGGGAACGTCCCGAGGTGGCTGAGGGAGGAGTAGCCGGTCCCGAAGTCGTCGAGGCTGACCCCGACACCGGCATGACGCAGCGCGGTGAGGGCGGACAGGGCAACCCCGTCCTCGTCGAGCAGGAGGCTCTCGGTCACCTCCAGGACCAACGCCTCGGCAGGGAGGTTCGTCTCGGCGAGCGTGGTGAGGACGGTGGAGACGAACGCGGGCTGCAGCAGCTGGATCACCGAGGTGTTGACGGCGACGCTCATCGGCAGACCGACCTCGGTCCGGATGCGATGCATGGCGTCACACGCACGACGCAGCACGTGGTCGCCGAGCGGCACGATGAGCCCGGTTTCCTCCGCCATCGCGATGAGCCGGTCCGCCGGGACCATCCCGCTGTCGGCCAGATGCCAACGGACGAGCGCCTCGAACGACACCGGTGTCTCGGTGGGCAGGTCGACGAGCGGCTGCAAGTGGATGTCGATGGTGCCGTCGCGAAGCGCCACCCTGAGTTCCTGCTCCAGCCTGAGTCGTTCCACCGCCGCTGCGTGCATGGCCGGATCGAACGCACGGGCCCGGTTGCCGCCGTCGTTCTTGGCGACGTACAGCGCCGCGTCGGCATCCCTGAGTCCGTCGTCCACAGTCGTGGAGGGCTCGACGACCGTGGCCACCCCGATGCTCGCGGTCACCGTCAGCGCCAGACCGTGCAGGTCCAGTGGCTGCTCCAGGGCGTCGATCAGCTGCTGCGCGGTTGCCATCGGATCGACGTCGGTGGTGTCGGGAAGGACGATGACGAACTCGTCGCCGCCCACCCTCCCGACCGTGCCCCGGTTGCCGATGAGCTGCGCCCACCGTCGGGCGACCGCGACGATGACCTGGTCGCCGACGTGGTGGCCGAGGCTGTCGTTGACCACCTTGAGTCGGTCGAGGTCCGCGTAGAGCAGCGCAACCGGATGTGCGGCCGAGGCCCCGAGGAGCTGGGTTTCCGCCTCGGTCCGGACGGCGTTGCGGTTCGGGAGGTCGGTGAGCTCGTCGATCCTGGCCTGTCGGAACAGCTCGTCCTCGGCCAGCCGACGGTCGGTGATGTCGCGGAAGGTGACGACGAGGCAGCCGATCAGCGGGTCGTCGGTGTGGTCGGCGATGGTCCCCTCGATCCAGACGACACGGTCGGGGTCGGCCAGTCGGAGCTCCTGCCGGTGTGAGATTCCGGGTTGGGCGGCGGCAAGGAGCCGGCCGCGGCGCATCAGCGCAGCGTCCTCGGGGTGGAGCCGGTCGAGCAGGCAGACACCCGTCAGGCCCTCGGGCGCGGCCGGAGTGGCTGCGGCAGGGAAGGTCAGCTGGTCACGCACGACGAATGCCTCGTCGACGAGCAGGACATGGTCCTGTGCATCGCCGAGGATTGTCTCGAGTCGTTGGCGCTGGGACTCCAGTGCCCCCATCGCTTCTTGTTCGGAGCGCACCATGAGGACGACGCGGGTCACGAGGGTCGTCCCGACTACGACCGTGAGGCCCTGCTCGAACCGGTCGCCCGGGAGCCCGTCGAGGTGGTCGCCGACGACCGTCTGCAGCACCCAGCTGCCGACCGCAAGGGCCGCTGGCGCCCACCACCGCAGGACGCGAGGTCGTGGCGTCACGGCCTGTGGGCGGTTGGCAGCCGCGACCCACACTGCTGCCACCAGGGGCAGGACACCGAGGATCATCATCCCGGTCCCCAGGCCGGAGTGGGCGTACGGCCGGCCGGCAAGGGTGTCGGGCAGGACCACGATCGCGGCAGCCTGCATGCCGAATCCGGCCGACATCAGCCAGCTGGTACGGCTGATGCGGCCGTGCGTGCCGGTCAGCAGGGCGACCGTGGCCATGGCCGAGCACAACCCCACGAACGCAAGGGGGGTCAGGTGGGCCCTGTCCAGCGCGTCGGTGGTCGTGGGCTGGAACTGCAGTTCCCATGCCCAGAGCATGCCCGCCCCGGCCACCAGGACGCTGTCGAGCACGCCGTCCAGTCGTGCCCTCGACAGGCCGATGAGGATCGGCAGCGAGCCGGCCACGAGGGGCACGCCAACCGCCAGGACGATGAGGTAGCCGGGATGGGACCCTTCGGGGACCGCGAGCGTCTCCCACGCGCCGCCGCCCATGGCGGCACCGAGCCCCAGTCCGAACGCCAGCCACGCGCGCCCATGGGGAACCCGGCGAAGACGAGCCCGGACGGCGCCCACGGCGATCGCCGCCGCGCCGATTCCCATGGCCAGTCCGTAGCTCGTCCGAACCTGTGTGGCGGGGAGTCCGGAGCGCCACAGCAACGCACCCAGCAGGCATGCGGCGCCGACCGCCCACAGCACGAGGCCGGTGCGGCCGGACCGCACGGGTGTCGTGGCGGTCGGGAGGTCATGGCGTTCTTCACTATGGGTCTGCACGCCGTGTCGGATCGGCTGCTCTGAAAAGAGCATTAGCCGCCGGTCGACAAGGTGAGACCGGATCTCGTGCCGTCAGTACACGAGGCTCTGAATCACCGGTGACAGATGCTCTAGGGTGCGGTGCGCAGTTCCCTAACTACAGATGGTGACTTCATGCGCAGCACGGCAGCGATGACGATCGTGTGGGTGGTCGCCGCGTTGCTGGCGGTTCCCGCATCGGCTCAGGAGAACGGGCCGGTGGTGGCCGAACCCGTCGACGGCGAGGTCGTCCTGGAGGACGGGACCACGATGACGCTCCCTGGCGTGTTCGTGCTTCCCGAAGCGGCGGACACCCCGCTCGCGGTGTCGCTGGCCATCAGCCGGCTGGCGTTCGAGCGCGCCGACACGGTGATCATCGCGCGGGACGACGTGTTCGTGGACTCCCTCGCGGCTGGGGTGCTGCAGGGTCGCGAGGCACCGCTGCTGCTGGTGCCCTCCGACGGGCCGGTTCCCCTCTCGGTGCTCAACCGCATCGCCGCGCTGGGGGCGACCACGGCGGTGCTCCTCGGGGGCGAGGCGGCGCTCGGGGTCGACGTTGCCAACTCGCTGGCGGACGCCGGCCTGACGGTCCGGCGGGTCTCCGGTGCCGACCGGACGGCCACGGCCGTCGCGGTCGCCAACGAAGCCGACACCGGCAGCACGACCGCGATCCTCGCGCGGGCCTTCCCCGCAGATCCGGACAACCCGACGCAGGCCTGGGCCGACTCCGTCGCCGCCGGCGCGTGGGCGGCCGGCAGCGGACATCCCATCCTGATCACGGCCACCGACACCCTGTCGGGCGCGACCCGCGACGAGCTCGCCGACGGCGGCTACGAACGGGTCGTCGCAGTCGGTGGGACGGCGGCCATCAGCGACGACGTCCTGGCGGAGGTCGGTGCGCTGGGTCTGGAGGTCCAGCGGATCGCCGGTGACAGCCGGTTCGAGACCGCGATCGAGATCGCCGAGGCGTGGGACGCCGAGGTCGGCGCCGTCGGACCGGCCGTGCTGGCCACCGCCGAGGCGGCCGACGACTGGGCCACCGGCCTGCCGCTCGCGTCGTTGACCGCCATCAGGGACGCACGGATCGTGCTGGTTCCCTCGCAGGGCCCCCTCCCGGACCGGGTGGCCGAGCGCTTCCGGCCACAGCAGCGCCAGCTCATCCCTCCATCGACCGTCGGAGGAGGGCCGGGAGCGGGTGGTGCGGTCGCCGGCCTGATCGCGGGCACGTTGCTCCTCAGGATTCTGCTCGGTGGCGGGCCGCAGGCCGAGTCCGGCGCACTCGCGTCGTTCGCGATGCTCGATGCCGACGGTGCGCTGACCGATCGGCTGGATCGTGGCGGCCACGTCGGCTTCATCGTGTCCGACCGGCTGTTGGTGGATGATCCGTACATCGACCTCACGACATCCAGCGCCGACGGTGAGCGGTTCGATTGCTCCGACGAGGCGGCGAGACGGGAGACGGAACGAGGCGAGTTCTACGGACTGTCCCTGGCGCGGAGCCACACCGCGGAATGTGTGTCCGTCCAGGACGGCGAGATGGTCGTCACGTACGACGACGAGGAGTCCGAAGTGGTCTTCAGCCACACGGTGATCCTCGGTGACGGACCACCACCGGGCGTGCTGATCGCCTCGGGCACGGTCGCCGACGGGCACACCAGCGTCTACGCGTTCTCCGAGACCACCGACACCGTCGCCGCACCGCCGGTCGAACGGGTCGTCCCGGCGTCGGTGTGGCGCATCGACTCCACGCCGCTGCATCACGTCCTCCTCGCCACCGACGACCGGGGCGACGATGTGCCAGCCCTTCTGTCCATGCCACCGGGGACGGGTTCGGGTCCCGTGCCGGCCGAGGCGCTGACGCGGCTGTGGGAGGGTGCGGACGGCGGCACGGTCACCAACCCGAGCGTGTCACCGGACGGCAGCACGGTCGCCTTCTCCTGGTCGGAGTTCATCGACTCCGGGGTGGAGGAACAGGTCGCGACCATCGCCACCGACGGCAGTGACGACGGGCAGGCCACCCCGGTCGACACCGGCAACTACGGCTTCCTCAACGACCAGGCCTGGTCGGCCAACGGTGACTCGTTCGTCTACTGGGCCGGGGACAACGCCCAGGACACGGAGGATCGCGACAAGCGAACCGTGGGCTTCCCCGGCAACGGGGCCTTTCCGCTGCGGGCAGGCGGGTTCCGTCCCGCGTTGTCCCCGGCCGGGCGACTGCTCGACCTCGACGGCCTCAACGGGACAGGGCTGACCCTGATGGACACGGCGTCCGCCGGAGCCACCGAGCGGACAGCGTCCGTGTCGGATGCCGATGCGCTCAGCGCACCCTCGTTCGACCCGGCCGGCGAGCTGTTCGCGGTCGTCCGCTACACGGGACAGGGCGACGACGCCGAGGCCGACCTGGTGATAAGCCGGTTGGACCTGACCGAGGTTGTCGTCATCGACCTGCTCGACGCCGGCATCGAGGCGTCCGGGCCCTTCACCTCACCGGAGTGGGGGCCGGACGGGCAGATCGCCATCCCCGGCGTCGGCGGCGTCGGGCTGGTCGAGGTCCTCGATGGCGGTGAGTCGTGGCGGATCCACCTCGAGCCGGTGGAGGGCGACACGATCACCGACGTCTCGTGGATCCCCCCGGGACGCTGACCCTTCCGTCGGGCTCGCCTCCCGATCTTCTGCTGTCAGGGAACTTCGGTTCCGGTGTGGCCGACCTCTCGTGATCGGGGGCTGGTCGACCGGCCATGGCCTCCTCCAGGGGACAAGCCGACAGCAGGAGATCAGCAGCCGTGTCCACAGCCGAGTTCACCGCGGGGTCCGCCGGATCCACGACCGTTCGTACGTCCGCCGACCTGGCAGCGGCCTCCAGGTCGCGCTGGATGTGGCTCTGGCGCGTGCACATCTACGCCGGGTTGTTCGCGATCCCGTTCATCCTGCTGATGGCGACGACCGGGCTGGTCATCCTCTACACCCAGCCGATCCAGGACGCGTTGCAGGGGGACCTGCGCACCGTTGCCGAGGTGGGGGACACCCCCGTCGGCCTCGAGGCGCAGCTGGACGCGGTACGGACGGCCCACCCCGACATCGCCGTCACCGCGGTCACCGTCCCGGTTGACGACCGCCACAGCACCAGGTTCGATGCCGACGACGCAGGCACCCCGCGGCACGTCTTCGTCGACCCCTACACCGCCGAGGTCCTCGGCGACACCGACCCCGACGGCGACATCGTCAGGTTGGCCAACCGCCTGCACGGCCACCTCAACAACGACGTGGTCACCGTCAGCCTTCCCACGGTGTCGGCGCTGTGGGACGGGGGTGAGGTCATGCGCGACTACGTCGTCGGCGACCTCGTCCTCGAGCTGCTCGGTGTCTGGACGTTCGTGCTGATCGCCTCCGGCCTGTACCTGCGCTGGCCCCGCCGCACCCGCGAAGAGGCCGGGTGGCGTCGGTTCTTCGGGCTGGAGGTCGCGAAGAAGGGCGGGCTCGCTGGCGTGACCTGCACGGCATCAGCGGCGTCGCCATGACCGTCATGCTGCTGATCACCCTCGTCTCCGGGCTCGCCTGGAGCACCTACTGGGGGCCCCACGTCACCTCCATCGCCAACGCGATCTCACCGAACGTCTGGACCGACGCCCCGCCCAGCGGCGCAGGCACACGCGGGGACCTGGACCGCCTGGGCAACCAGACCAACTGGAACACCCACGACCAGCACCTGCCTGCCAGCGGGGGAGTGGCCGCAGGCGAGGACGCCCCTGCGCCCATCGGCCTGGACAGCATCGCTGCGATCGCCGAGGAGGAGGGCATGCTGCCCGGCTGGACGGCCTTCCTGGCTTCCAACAGCGAGGGCGCGGGCGGGGAGATCGTGCACGGCAGCGTGACGGTGTCCAACTCGTGGCCGCGGAAGACCGGGGAGGCCCGCGACCTGTACCTCGACCAGTTCACCGGCGAGACCCTCGGCGGGCAGGACGTGTACGGCTACGGCACGGTGTCGCGGGGGCTGGACACGCTGGTCAGCACCCACATGGGCACCCAGCTCGGCATCGCCTCCCGCATCCTCATGACGGCGCTGTGCATCTTCGCCATCTGGTCGGTCGTGACCGCACTGATGATGTTCCGCAAGCGTCGGGCACCCGGCAGCACCGGCCTGCCCGCCCGCCGGACCCAAGCCAGGCCGACGAGGTCCGTCGGCCTGTTCGCCCTCGCCCTGGGCCTCGCCTTCCCACAGTGGGCCGTCAGCGCGCTGGCCGTGCTGGGCCTGGACCGCGCGGTCGGCAGCCTACGATCCCGGCGCGCCGCTGCCTGAACCGAGCATGACCACGTGCAGCACCAACTGGTCCGGTCCCGGGTTGCGCCACGCGTGTTCGGCGCCGCGCTGAACGACAACGTCGCCCGGTCCCAGACGGACCTGTTCGCCGTCGGGCATGCGCAGGTCGACACGCCCGGAGATGACGGTCACGTAGTCCTGGGTGGTGGTGGCGTGCAGGCCGTAGTCCTCGCCGGTCCGGCGGTAGGGGCTGTTGCGGCCCCACTTCTCGCCGGCGGCGATGGACGCCTCGACGACCTCGTCCGGCGGGATCGTCACGACCCGGAACACCGCGCCGCCCCGGGTCGGCTCGAAGGAGTACGACGTCGGGGTCTCGCCGTCCATCGGTGACGACGGAGGCTCCGCGACCCTCCACAGGTCGGTGACGGCGAAGCCCGGGCCGAACGCCACGGTTGGGGTCGGCTCGTCCACCTCCAGGACCGACCGGCCGTCGGCGTCCACACCGGTGATGACTCGTCGCACGCTGTCCTCCACTTCCCCCGCATGTTGGTACAACTGTTATCCTACTTAGCGGACGCCGGCTGGTCCGGGACTCGACCGGAAGGTAGGACATGCGCACGCTGCGAGAGGCCGTGATCGTCGACGCGATCCGGACCCCTACGGGGAAGGGCAAGCCCGGCGGCGCCCTGTCCGACATCCACCCCGTCGACCTGTTCGCCACGGTCCTGCGGTCCCTCGTCGACCGCACTGGCATCGACGCCGGCCGCATCGACGACGTCATCGGCGGCAACGTCACCCAGATCGGCCAGCAGGGCGGCAACATCACCCGCCAGGCCGTCCTCGCCGCCGGCTACCCCGAGCACGTCCCCGCCACCACCGTCGACCGCAAGTGCGGCTCCTCCCAGCAGGCCGCCCACTTCGCCGCCCAGGCCATCATGGCCGGCTCCATGGACCTTGTCGTCGCCGGCGGGGTGGAGATGCTCAGCCGCGTCCGCATGCAGTCCAACACCGCCGGTGCCGACCACCTCGGTGACGGCGTCCGCGCCCGCTACCCCGACGGCCTGGTCAACCAGGGCATCGCCGC
The DNA here is from genome assembly GCF_003344865.1 of Euzebya pacifica. Classification (GTDB taxonomy): domain Bacteria; phylum Actinomycetota; class Nitriliruptoria; order Euzebyales; family Euzebyaceae; genus Euzebya; species Euzebya pacifica. The sequence goes on along the minus strand of NZ_CP031165.1, from coordinate 4,802,670 downwards.
CGAACGGGTCGCCGCCAAGTGGTCGATCACCCGTGAGGAGTGCGACGCCCTCTCCCTCGCCTCCCACCAGCGGGCCCAGCACGCCACCGAGCAGGGCTGGTTCGCCGAGGAGATCCTCCCCGTGGACACGCCCAGCGGCACGGTCACCCGCGACGAGGGCATCCGGCCCGGCACCACGATGGAGAAGCTTGCGGGCCTCGCCGCCGTCTTCGGCACCGACGACGCCCGCCGCGACCACCCCGACCTCCCCTGGATCGTCACCGCCGGCAACTCCTCCCAGATCAGCGACGGCGCCTCGGCGGTCATGGTCGCTGCCACCGACGTCGCGGAGCAGCTCGGCCTGCGTCCCCGCGCCCGGTTCGTCGACTTCGCCGTCGTCGGTGACGACCCGACGATGATGCTCACCGCCATCATCCCGGCCACCCAGAAGGCCCTCGACCGGGCTGGCCTCACGCTGGACGACATCGACCTGTTCGAGGTCAACGAGGCCTTCGCGTCGGTCCCCCTGGCCTGGATGAAGGAGATGGGTGTCGCCGACGAGCGGGTCAACGTCAACGGTGGCGCCATCGCGCTCGGCCACCCGCTCGGCTGCTCGGGCACCCGCCTGATGACGACCCTCCTCCACGAACTCGAACGGCGAGAGGGCCGCTACGGCCTGCAGGTCATGTGCGAGGCCGGCGGCCAGGCCAACGCCACCATCATCGAGCGGATCGCCCCGTGAGCGGCCTCCAGCCGGAGCGCAGCCGCGAGGCCATCGAGGTCGACCTCGACGACCGCGGCGTGCTGACCATCACCCTCGCCCGGCCAGAGGCCGCCAACTCGCGCAACCAGGCCATGCGCCGCGAGCTCGCCGAGGTCTACACCGCCGCCGGCATCGACGACGCCGTCCGCGTCGTCGTGCTGACCGGCAAGGGCGACCGGCACTTCTGCGCCGGTATGGACCTGAAGGAAGCGGGCCAGCCCGAGACCCCGGTCGCGCGGCGCGAACGCCTCCGCAGCGCCCGCGACATCGAGCAGCTCGCCCGCCTGCCCCGCCCCACCGTCGCCGCCATCAACGGCTACGCGCTGGGAGGCGGGTTCGAGATGGCGCTGGCCTGCGACATGCGGGTCATGGCCACCGACGCCAAGGTCGGGCTGACCGAGGTCCGCCACGGCCTGATGCCCGGCGGCGGCGGCACCCAACGGCTCCCCCGCCTGATCGGCGCCGCGAAGGCCGCCGAGCTGCTGTACCTCGGCAAGGTCCTCGACGGGCCTGCCGCCGAACAGCTCGGCCTGGTCAACGCCGCGGTCCCGGCCGCCGACCTGCATGACCGTGTCAGCACGCTCGCCGGCGCGCTCGCCGAGCAGTCGCCCAGCGCCCTCCGCGCCATCAAGGAGTCCCTGCTGGCCAGCGCCGAGCTGCCGCTGTCCGCCGGGATCGAGAAGGAGCTGGACGGCCTCCTCTTCCTCATCCAGGAGCAGCAGGCCGCGAAGGACTGATGCGAACGGTGGGACACGGGGTCAGGTCAGGCGCCCCCGGAGGCACCGCTTGTCTCAGTGGTCGAGGTGGACCCGTTCGCCGTGCGAGCCGAAGATCCCGATGATCTCGACCATGCCGGCGTGGGTGCCGAACCAGTGCGGGGTGAGGGTGCTGAACTCCACCGCCTCGCCGGGGACGATCGTCAGGTCGTCCTCGCCGAGGAGCAGCCACAGGCGGCCACTCAGGACGTAGATCCAGTCCCGGCCCTCGTGCACCGGCAACGGATCGGGCGGAGTGCTGCGCTCGGCCTCGATCACACACCTGAACGCCTGCAGGCCCGTCGCCGTCCCGTAGTGGGTCAGCGGCCACATCGTCATGCCGGCCCCGACGATCGGGTCCCGCTGGACACGAGGATCGGGGCGGACCGTCGGCCCCAGCAGCTCGTCGACCGTCACTCCCAGCGCACCCGCCAACCCGGGGAGGTGGTCGATGGCGAGCCGACGCTTGCCCGACTCCAGCCGGCTGAGGGTCGAGACGTCCAGGTGTGCGGCCGCGGCGACCTGCTGCAGCGTCAGGCTCCGTTCGGTCCGCAGCTGTCGTATCCGGTTGCGGACGCGTTCGTCCAGCGGGGCGTCGAGATCCTTGGTCATCCGCTGCCATCCTAGAGGGGTTTGACAGATCAGCAAGTAAGGGTGCCGATCGAGCAACTCGACCTAGCGTTCTCTCCAGGCAGACCACGACCCGGAGGTTCCGATGACATCCACCCCATCGACCCGCGACACCGACACGCTCGTTCACGACGACCGACGCAAACGCCAGATCCTGTTCGCCTCCTGCGCTGCGCTGATGGCCGTGATTGCCTCGGTGACGGGCCTCAACGTCGCCCAGCAGGAGCTTGCGCTGGACTTCGGTGCCTCCCAGAGCACCGTGCTGTGGATCATCAACGCCTACGCCCTGGCGCTGGCCGCGATGCTGATGCCCGTCGGCGCCATCGGCGACCGCTGGGGCCGCAAGCCCGTCCTGCTCGCCGGCCTGGCGGTGTTCGTCGTGGCCACCGCCGCGGCCGCGCTCGCCCCCTCCTCGACGTTCATGATCATCGTCCGGGTCGTCGCCGGCGTCAGCGCGGCCATGATCATGCCGGTGACCCTGTCGGTCATCACCTCGACCTTCCCCGAGGAGGAGCGAGCACAGGCCATCGGCGTCTGGGCAGGGGTCGCCGGTGGTGGCGGGCTCATCGGGATGTTCGTGGCGGCCCTGATGGTCGACCTGGTCGACTGGCGCTGGCTGTTCGTCCTGCCGATCGCCCTGGCGGTCGTCGCCGCCGTGGCCACCGTCCGGGCGGTCCCCAACTCCCGCGAGCAGACCGACCAGCCGTTCGACCTCCAGGGGTCGTTGCTGTCCATGGTGGCCGTCAGCGGCCTGGTCTTCGCCATCCACGAGGGGCCCGTCCACGGCTGGAGCGACCCCGTGACGCTGCTGGCCCTCCTCGGTGGCCTGCTCGCCACCCTCGGGTTCGTCGTCACCGAACGACGCAGCCCGGCGCCGCTGCTGGACGTCCGCGTCTTCGGTGACCGGCGCCTTGCGACCGGCTCGGTTGCCCTGATCGTGCTGTTCGGCGTGCTCGGCGGCGTCTTCATCGTCCTGTTCCCCTACTTCCAGGGGGTGCTCGGCTGGTCGGCGCTGCGCTCGACCGCAGCGTTGCTGCCGATGGGCCTGCTCATGATGGCGTCCTCGGGCCTGGCGCCGAAGCTGGCCACCGCGGTCGGGAACCGCACCACCAGCCTGGCCGGCATCGGCATCGCCGGCGGTGGGCTGGCAACCATGGCGATGCTGGTCTCCGTCGACGGCGGCTACCTCTCCGTCCTCCCCGGCATGCTGGTGATCGGGGCGGGCATGGGCCTGACGATGACCCCCTCGACGGAGGCGATCACCGCGTCCCTCCCGGCCGACCGGCAGGGCGTCGCCTCGGCCCTCAACGACACCACCCGCGAGCTCGGCAGCGCGCTCGGCGTCGCGCTGCTGGGGGCGGTGCTCTCCGCCGGCTACCGGGACGCGATCGGCCCCCTGCTGGTCGGGTTCCCGGACGACCTGGCCACGGTCGCCAGCGAGGGGCTCGGTGCGGCCCACGGCGCTGCGGCCCAGGCCGGCGCCCGGGCGACCCTCCTGCTCGAGAGTGCCGAGCTGGCGTTCGTCGAGGCATGGTCCCGGTCGATGTGGGCCGGCGTGATCGCCATGGCCGTGCTGTTCGCCTACGTGTTCCTCGCCGCACCCCGGAGAGACGCGGTCGGGGGGCCGTCCACGGAGGTGGCGCAGCCCGTCCGCTGAGGGTTACGTGAAGGAGACGTCGGCGAGTTCGGCCTTTCGCTACATATATTACTTTGCGTACTCTTGACATTACTGAGAGCAGCGGGTCGGAAGTGGGGCAGCCATGCTTCGTTCCGCCATGAACGAAATGAGCACCCCCCATGCAGTCACATGCCCACAGGACGACGACGATGGGTGCAGTGCTCCTGCTCCTCGCGGCGCTCCTCCTTGCGGTGCCCGTCGGCCCAGCCGACGCACAGGGCCCCGATGACGGCGATTCGTTGCAGCTGACGAGCCCGACCAACCCCGACGAGGCCACGGCGGTCTCGATCGAGCTGTCCTCGATCACGGTCGCCGACGGCGCTGGAGTGCCGGTCCTCATCGGCCGCAACGACGTGTTCGCCGACTCCTTGGCCTCCGCAGCCGGTCAGGCCAGCGCGACGGAGAACGGGTTCCAGATCGACACGGCCAACGCCCCGCTGTTGCTGGTCCCGAGCAACGCCGCGATCCCCCAGTCCGTCATGGACGAGATCGCCCGCATCGGCGCGCCCAACGCGTTCGTGCTGGGTGGCACCGCAGCGGTGCCCGAGTCCTCCGTAGACCAGCTCCGCGCTGCCGGGGTCACGGTGGAGCGGCTGTCCGGTGCCGGACGCAACGAAACCGCTGTCGCGATTGCCGAGCGGTTCTTCCCACAGGCTCGGATCGTCGTCATCGCCCGCGCTGGCGGGCCGGCGGACAACCCGACGGCAGGGTTCGCTGACTCCATCGCCGCCGGCGGCTTCGCTGCGGGGCTCGGTGCCCCGATCGTGCTGACCAACACCGACACCCTGCCCGACGTGACTCGTCAGTACCTGGTGGACCTCGCCCCCAGCCTCGTCTACGTCGCCGGCGGCCCCGCAGCGGTCTCCGATGCAGTCTTCGCCGAGCTCGATGCGCTGCGGCCCGGCAGCGATGACACCATCCGCATCGCAGGGGCGTCGCGTACCCAGACGGCGGTGGAGTTCGCTGTCGCACGTGGGTACAGCGGTGCCGGCAGCGCGTCGGGGGTCATCGTGGTCGACGGCTTCGCGGAGTTCGGCTGGGCCAGCGGGTTCGCCGCAGCGCTCCGCTCCGGCCAGTCCCGGGCCCCCATCGTCCTGGTCGGTGCCAACGGGCCCGATGCCGACACCCAGGCATGGCTCGACAACACCCGTCCTGACGACACCGGTGTGACCTACGCCCAGGGCACCACGCCCCCGACGCTGACCTGCTCGCAGGTCACCTCCATCTGCACCCAGGTCGCCACCACCATCGGGGCGGCCACACCCACGCCAATCGGCACGCCGCCCGGAGGCGGCTCCGGCCCGCAGGTCACCACCGGAAACCTGTCCCCCACCACCGGCCCAGGCACCTGCCTCAACAATCACGCGGTCAACGCTGACGCCGAGATCGGGACGATCGACGGATGGCGCGTCGACGCAGTGCCGGACCCACAGACTGGGCAGCCATCCGGGGCGGGAGACGCTCGGACCTACGACGCACGGTACGAGAACAACGGGCCCCTGCAGCGGGGCCAGTACCTGTTCAGCTTTGGTGGAAACAGCACTTCCATGACCCAGGTCCTGGCGGTCCCCCCGTCGCTGGACGCGGCCATCGATGCCGACACCATCAACTTCCGGCTCGCAGCAACAGGCGGCTCCCTGGATTTCGGTGCCCCTGTATCCATTGTGGCATCCGCCTCCTTCCGGTCGCCAGCGGACGCGGAGTTGGGGCGCAGCACAACGGGTGCCTTCCCATCCACCAACAGCAGCCGGGGGGTGATCGCCATGGAGGAACGTGCGGTCGGCGGTGCCGTGCCCGTCGGCTCTCGCTTCATCGCCCTCACGTTCAGCTTGCCGGAGTTCGTCAGCGAGTACGTCTTCGAGTTCGTGTTCGACAGCGTGTGCCTCACGCTCTCCGAGCGTGAGACCTCCATCGGCTCGGGTCTCGGGCCCGGTGACACCATCGAACCCGGTGAGAAGCTCGTGTCGCCCAACGGGGCCCACAGCGTGGTGCTGCGACGTTCCGGCGAGCTAGTGCTGATCAGCGGCGGCACCGAGACCGTGCTGGCTGGCGGCGCGGGGTTCACCAGCGCCACGATGCGGCCGGACGGCAACTTCGTGCTCGAGCAGGCGGTCGGCCAGGGCGGGCCGGCCAGCGGCACGTCCAGCACCAGCGCGTCGCTGGAGATCACCGACAACGGCTCGCTCGTCGTCCGTTCCATCCAGGGACAGCCGATCGCGACGCTGAACGGCGGGCTAACGGCCACAGCAGGACCGGTGGCGGTCCGCAGCCAGCTGCTGCCCGGTGAGCAGCTCGGCATCACCGGTCGGCTGACCTCCCCCAACGGCCTGTTCGCCGCCGAGGTACGCGCCTCGGGTGCGCTGGTCGTGATCGACACCACCAACGGCGCGGTGCGCTACGACTCGGGCACGGGCGGCAGCGGCGTGCGGCTCCTGGAGTTCCGCACCGACGGCAACCTGGTCCTGGAGGACGCCTCCGGTGGCGGACCTTGGTCCACCGGCACCACCGGTGGGTTCCCCTCGCCGGGCAACGGCCCCGGCGGCGTGGTGGAGATGCAGGACGACGGCAACCTGACGGTCCGCGAGACCGCCGGTGGCACGTTCCTGTGGGGCTCCGCCAACGGCGGCCCCAACGCCGGCCCCGTCAACCCCTGATCCCAGCCCAACCAGTGATGGCCGCCCCGACCGGGGCGGCCATCCGCACGTCGAGCCTCGGTTGTCGCCAGGAGGTACGACCCAACCCCACCCCTCAGGAGTCGGTCTCAGTTCCTTGACCTCGCCGCCGTCGATGACGAGCGACAGCCCACGCTGAGGGGCAACCGACGCGTAGCCGCCGTCTGCCGACCCGCACCAAGATCACTGCGGCACACTGGTGGGGGGCGTGGGCCGATGGCCCGCTTGGGTGCGCAGGGGGTTGTCGATGGGTCGGTACTGGCTGATGGCTGGGGTGCTGGTGGTCGTCGTGGCAGTGGCGCTCGCCGTGACCGGCGGGGGTGGGTCCGGGTCGCCGGGCGATGCTGCTGGACCGTGGTCACTGGACGGGGTCACGGTCGCGTTCGACGCCACGACCCGGGACACGAGTCATGCCGCCATCATCGTCGCTGCCGATGGTGAGGGTCTGGCGGCGGTATGGCGACAGTTCCAGATGCCCGGTGTCCCACCGACCATCGACAAGGGGCACATGGCGCTGTTCGTCCCGCTGGAACCCACCTGCGGCGCAAGGGACATCGAGGACGTGCATGTCGTCGACGTGAGTCCGGTCCGCCAGACGGTCGAGGTGGTCGCCAGTCCGGGATGTGTGTCGGAGGTCTCCAATCAGGTGGCCCCGGCGCTCCCTCCCCTCGGCGCACGCCGCAGCCTTGTGGTGCTGCAGGTGCCATGGGCCTCCGAGCAGCAGCCGAATCCGCGCATCGGCCAGCCGTAGCCCAGAGGGTGATGCATGGGCTACGGGTTCGGCCGACACCACAAGATCGAGGCTCTCCAGCACTGAGCGCCCAGAGGCATTTGTGGGGGGTGCTCCACGGGTCCGGTGCCATATGGCAACCTGCACTGCCATACTCGAATGAGGGAGCCTGGCAATGACGGAGAAGTGGAGGCGGGCGCGGCTGATTCCGGTCAAGGGCATCGGCAGTGAGAAAGAGGCCGAGGAGCGGGCCACGTCCGCCCTCCTGGCGGTTCTGTCCATCGTGCGCCCCCTTTCTTCGGAGCTCTTCGGACCGTTGGGGGCGTCGAAGGCGGGCCGGGCGACCGTGGAGTGCTTCACCGAGGTGATCTTTGACCTCGACGGGAAGAAAGTCCGGCCAGACGGCCTCATTCGGATCAGCTACGGGAAGACCACTTGGACAGCTCTGGTCGAGGTGAAAACTGGATCGGCAACGCTCGAAGCGGAACAACTCTTGGGCTACATCAAGGTCGCTCGAGCCAACAGGTTCAACTGCGTCGTGACGGTCTCCAACGAAATCGCGGCCGCACCCGGTCACCACCCCACGTCAGCGGCGGTTCCACGGGCCAACTCGACAGTGCAACTCCACCACATCTCGTGGACGCAACTCGTCACCACGGCGGTTCGGCTGCACGAGCACATCGGTGTGGACGACGTCGAACAGCGGTGGCTGCTCGAGGAGCTCATCAGGTACCTGCAGCACTCTGCGTCAGGAGCCCTGTCGTTCAACGACATGGGTGGGAGCTGGGTCGCCGTTCGCAACGCCGCCAAGGACGGCACCCTCACGAAGAACGACGCCGGCGTGATGGACATCGTCCAGCGGTGGGATCAGCTTATTCGCTACATCGCTCTGATGATGGGTGCACAGACTGGACTCGACGTCACTCAACAGCTTTCGCGCGCACATGCCAAGGACCCCAGAGTCCGCGCAGACGACCTCGTCCGCCGACTCGTGGAAGGGGGGACCCTTGATGCGGTCCTGCGCATCCCGAACACCGCCGGTGATCTCGAAATCTGTGTCGACCTCCGGGCTCGCCAGATTGCCTGCACAGCAACCACGAGGGCCCCGGAGGACAAGGGGGCTCGGGGTCGGGTCGGATGGTTGACCCGACAGCTGCGAGAAACGGCGCCTGCTGACCTTCACATCGAGTCGCGAGCGCACCGGGCCAAGAACGGGCCCACCGCCACGTTGGCGGCTGCTGCGGAGGATTCCCATCTCCTGATCGACGACCAGAAACGCGACCCGGCCACCTTCACGCTGACCGTTCGCAGCGACATGGGTGCGGGTCGCGGGGTCGGGAAGGGCAGAGCCAGCTCCTTCATCGAATCCGTCGAAGACGCCATCAACGCGTTCTACGACCAGGTTCTGTCGAGCCTCACCGCGTGGCAGCCGAAGGCGGCACCCCGCCAACCCGTTGGCGAACCCGCCGACAACCAAACATTCGACGACTGACCGTCGGTTGTCGCTGCAAGGTGCGACCACACCCACTCCATCAGGAGCAGGTCAGAGCTTGTGGGCCTCGCCGCCGTCGATGACGAAGGTGGCGCCGGTCACGAACGTCGCCAGGGGAGAGGCGAGGTAGCAGACCAGGGGGCCGAACTCCTCGACCCGGCCCATCCGGCCCGCCGGGATCTTGCGCAGCCTGCGGCGCAGCATCTCGGGGTCTTCCGTGACCGCGGCCTGGGCGTCGGTGTCGAACGCGCCCGGGGCGATCGCGACGACCTGCACGCCCCGGCCGGCCCACTCCGCCGCCAGCGCCTCGGTCATCCGCAGCATCGCGCCCTTCGTCGCGGAGTACGACACCAGGTACGGCTTGCCCTTCAGCCCCGACGTCGACGCCACGTTGATGATCCGGCCGTGCCCCTGCTCGAGCATCACCAGCCCCGCCGCCCGGGACAGCACCGCGGGTGCGGTCACGTTGATGCGGAAGACCCGCTCCCACTCCCGCGGGTCCTGGTCCTCGAACGCGCCCGCCGGGGCGATGCCGGCGTTGTTGACCACGACGTCCAGCCGCCCGAAGGCTTCCAGCGCCTCGTCGACCAGTCCGGCGACGGCGTCGGACTCCTCCATGTCGCAGGTGACCGCTTTCATCCTGTCGGGGTAGTGGTCGACGAGCTCGGCCAGCGCATCCCCGGACCGGGCTGCCGCGACGACGTGCACCCCCTCCTCGGCGAGGGCCAGCGCTGCCGCGCGCCCCAACCCCCTGCTGGCCCCCGTGACGATGGCGACCTGTCCGTCCAGCTGCAGGTCCATCAGGCCTCCACCTCGTCCAGGTACTCGTCGCCGAGCGCCTTGGCGATGCCCAGCCGCAGCACCTCCGACGCCCCTTCGTAGACCCGCATGGGCCGCGCCGTCCGGTAGGCCCGCTCGACCACCGAGTCGGCCACCAGCCCCCAGCGGCCCATCACCTGCACACACCGGTCGACGATCCGACCGACCGCCTCCGATGCGGCCAGCTTGGCCATGGAGGAGTGGGGCAGCGCCGACAACGGGTCCTGCCGGGCCCGGGCCGCCGACCGATAGGTCAGCAACCGGGCCTGCTCGAGGTCGGTCCACGAGTCGGCCAGCAACGCCGCCACGGCACCCAGCCGTGCCAGCGGACGGCCGAACTGCACCCGTTCGTTGGCGTGCCGGGTCGCCTCGCGCAGCGCCGCCTCGGCCAGGCCGATCGATGCGCCGGCCACCGACACGCGGAACACCGCCAGGGTCGACAGCACGAGGTCGAACCCACGGCCGGGCTCGCCCAGCCGGTTGGCCGGATCCACCACCACGTGGTCCAGCGTCACCGAGCCCAGCACATGGGGGGCGATGATCGGCGGGGTCGGCCCGAAGGTGATCCCCTCGGCGTCAGCCGGCACGAGCACGACGGAGAACCCCTCGCCCTCCTTCGCGAGCACGGTGTAGAAGCTGGCGTGCCCCGCGTTGGAGATGAAGGCCTTCTCGCCGTTGACGACCAGTCCGTCGGCGGTCTCGGTCAGCGTCGTCGTCATCGACTTGAGGTCCGACCCGGCCACCGGCTCGGTCAGCGCCAGCGCCGCCAGGACCTCGGCCCGGCCGACGGCCGGCAGCCACCGCGCCTGCTGCTCGGCGGACCCGCCACGGGTGATGGCGTAGCTGCCGATGCCCTGCAGGGCGAACAACGAGTCGAGGTGGGACGAGGTCCCCATCAGCCCCTCGCGGGCCACGCACACCGCCAGCGGGTCGACGTCGTCGAACCGGCCGCCGTGGACCTTCGGCACCATCAGCTCGGTCAGGTTGCTGGATCGCAGCGCGGCGAGGACGTCGGGGTGGATCCGGTCGCTCAGCCCGTCGGCCTCGACCGCGACATCCGCGATGCCGGCGGCGACACCGCGTGCCTCCTCACGGATCGCGGCGTACCGCTCCGGTAGCTCGAACTCCATCAACGTGGCTCCTCGACCCATGATGGGCCCGTCGCAGCTTGGCGCCGACACGGCACCCTATTTATGATCACTAATCGTATGCTAGAGCCGAGGCTCGAGTCGAACGACACACAGACAGGACAGCAGATGACGGACGTGGTCAGCGAGCGGCGGGGCGAGGTGGCCTGGATCAGGCTGAACCGGGCCGACCGGATGAACGCCTACGACCAGGCGATGGCCGACGAGCTGATCCACGCCATCCGTGACGCAGCCGATGCCGGCGTGATCGTCATCACCGGCACGGACAAGGCGTTCTGCGCCGGCGGCTTCCTCGCCAACCTGCAGGACCCCGACCCCGCCGAGCTGCGGGGGATGTTCTACAACTCGCTGCGGTTCACCGACGAGATCCGCAACTCGCCTCTCCCGGTCATCGCCGCCGTCAACGGTGCGGCGGCCGGCGGCGGCAACGAGCTCGTCGTCGCCTGCGACCTGGCGATCGCCTCGGACCGGGCCACCTTCGGGCAGACCGGCCCCAAGGTCGGCAGCGCCCCGGTGCTCGGTGGCACCAACCTGCTGGCCGCCCAGATCGGTGAGAAGCGCGCCAAGGAGGTCAGCTTCCTCTGCCGTCGCTACGACGCGGCCACCGCCGCGGAGTGGGGTTGGGTCAACGAGGTCGTCCCCCACGACGAGCTGGAGGACGCCGTCACCCGCTGGGCCGACGACCTGCTGGCCAACAGCCCCCGCTACCTGGAGATCGCCAAGGTAAGCAGCAACCTGTGGTGGAACGCCTCCCGCGACAACATGCTCCAGGGCCTCGGCATGCTCGTGCAGGCCATCGGCAGCGACGACATGGTCGAGGGTGCCAGCGCCTTCATGCAGAAGCGCCGACCCCAGTGGCCCGGCCGTGAGCCGAAGGGCTCCAGCTCGTGACCGCGGTCTACGACGAGATGGTCCCCACGTTCACCGACCGGGGGGAGTGGACGCTGCCGCGCGTCCTGCGTGCCCGCGCCGAGACGCACGGCGACCGCATCTACCTCGACTGCCCGGAGGAAGGGGTGGCGCTGACCTACGCCGAGGTCCACGACCGCGCGGCCCGCATCGCCACCGGTCTGCTCGACGTCGCCGAGGTGGGCGACCGGGTGCTCATCATGGCCGGCAACTCCGCCGCCTACGTCCTGTCGTGGTTCGGCGCGGCGATGGCCGGCATGGTCGAGGTGCCGATCAACACCTCCTACCTGGGGGATTTCCTGGCCCACCAGGTGCGGGTCGCCGGGCCAACCGTCGCGGTCATCGACGCCGGGTTCGCCGCCCGGTTCGTCGCCATCCCCGAGGCCGCCAGCAGCATCCGTCGCTTCGCCGTGCTCGGCGACCCGGAGGAAGCCGCGACGGCGTGCGAGACGCTCCGCGCTGCCGGCTGGGACGCCGAGCCATGGGCCGCCCTGGCCGCCGACGAGGCCCGCACCGACCTGCCCGACCCCGCCGCCAGCGACCCCGTCGGCATCCTCTTCACGAGCGGCACCACCGGCCCCTCCAAGGGGGTCGTGATGGCCAACGCCCACATGTACTTCTTCGCCGACGAGTGCGTCAGCCTGACCCGCCTGACCGACGAGGACACCTACCTCGTGATGGGGCCGCTGTTCCACGGCAACGCCCAGTTCCTCGCGGCCTACCCAGCGCTGATCGCCGGGGCCCGGTTCGTGCTGCACACCCGCTTCTCCGCCACCCGCTGGACCGACCGGATCCGCGACGCCCGCGCGACCGTCACCAACTTCGTCGGCGTGATGATGGACTTCGTGTGGAAGCAGCCGGCGAGGGAGGACGACGCCGACAACGACCTTCGCTGCATCTTCGCCGCCCCGACCGCCAGCTACGTCGACGCGTTCAGGGACCGGTTCGGCGTCGAGGCGTTCGTGGAGGTCTTCGGGCTGACCGAGACCTCCATGCCGATCATGACGCCCTACGGCGTGGACCGGCCGGCGGGAGCGGCTGGGCTGGCCAACGCCGAGTGGTTCGACATCCGGCTGGTCGACCCCGAGACCGACGAGGAGGTCCCGGTCGGTGAGGTGGGCGAGCTGGTCGTCCGGCCCAGGGCACCGTGGATCACGACGCTGGGTTACTACGCCATGCCGGAGAAGACCGTCGAGGCCTTCCGCAACCTGTGGTTCCACACCGGAGACGGGCTGCGGCGCGACGACGACGGCTGGTTCTACTTCGTGGACCGGCTGAAGGACGCGCTGCGCCGGCGGGGCGAGAACATCTCCTCCTACGAGGTCGAGTCACCCCTGCTGGCCCACCCCGACATCGCCGAGTGCGCCGTCATCGCCGTCCCCGCCGATCACGAGGCGGGGGAGGACGAGGTCATGGCCGTCGTCGTGGCGAGCCCCGGCGCCACCATCGACGCCGACACCGTGTGGGCGTGGGCAGCCGACCGCGTGCCCGACTTCGCCATCCCCCGCTACGTCCGCGTCGTCGACGCCCTGCCGATGACCCCGTCGGGCAAGATCCGCAAGCGCGAGCTCCGCACAGACGGCGTCACCCCCGACACCGCCGACCGCACCCGCCAACCCGCCTGACCGCCCGACCGGCGCCGGGACAGCCCCGACGCTGCTCAGCCCTCGAGCAGCCGCACCGCCGCCTCGCGGGCCGACATGCCCACGGCGACCCCGCGGGCGACGGCCAGGCTGTTGGCGGCGCTGATCGTGCCGTCGGCCCAGGTGGACAGGCCGTCGCCCATGCGGGCGGTGCGGGCGTCCACGGTGGCACCGGCCAGGCCGTCGGCCTCGACGATCGCCAGGCCCGCCGTGCCGGAGCCGTCGCGACCCCAGCCGCCGTCCGAGCAGATGAACCCGTGCGGCGCGACGTCGCGAAGGTAGGGCACCGCCGAACGGCCGGTGTGACCGGCGGTGCACAGGACGTTGCGTCCCCGGTCCTCCTCCTCCCCGAAGGCGATCGAGTCCGTGCACACGACCTGCCGGCCATCGGCTGCGGTGTGCACCACCGTCCGGTTGGTGATGGCCGACGGCGCGTCGACGCTGCCCGGGTCGTGCTCGAGCATCAGCAGCGCCGCCTCACGCGCGGGCATGCCCTCGCGGACCCCGCACCGCCGGGCCGGTTCGTTCAGCCGCGAGATGACCGCCCGGTCGAACAGGTCCACGCCGTTGCCGAGCTCGACGGTCATCACGTCGACCGCCGCCCCGGGGATGTCCAGCGCCTCCAGGTACCACAGGCCTGCGATGCCGGCGCCGTCCATGCCGATGCCGCAGTCCATCCCTATCGCCCCGCGCGGGCGGTGCGAGGCGATGAACCGGGCGGGCAGCACCCCGGAGTAGGAGGCGTTGCAGACGACGTCGCGGTCCCGGTTCGCCGCGGCCACGTGGTAGGCCGAGTCGCACGCCACCACACGCCCACGAGGTGAGGTGTGGACGACGGTCTGCTGGTCGGGCACGGGCCCGGGGTCGTTGGTTCTCAGGACGTGGATCCTGCGGTCCACGCGGCCCACGTGTCCAGCGCCTCGGGCAGCTCGGCCTCGGCCCGCGGCGTGTTGGGCCAGCGCTTGCGCATCCCCTCCGACAGCCCGTCGGCCAGCTCGGCCAGCGGCATGGCGTACAGCTGACGGACCCGCCGTTCGTGGAAGCGCCACCCGTCATCGGTCCGGCGATAGCGGTCGTGGTAGCGCAGGGCCACCCAGAACGATCCGTCGGGCATGCCGAGCTCGGCGTGGGCGGTGACGATGCCGCTGGCGGTGTCGTCGGAGGTGAACTCCACGGTCTGGCTGTGCGGGATGTGGAAGCTGGCGTCGAACATCCGCATCCGCTCGATGTAGTGGTCGACGACCTCGTCGCGGCCGGTCACCGGCCCGACGGTGGACTCGAACACGGCGTCCTCGGTGAACAGCCCGCGGAGGGCATCCAGGTCACGGTCGTCGACGACCCGTCCGTACGTGGCGACGAGGTCCGACAGCGCCTGCCGGTCCTCCAGCCTGCGGATGCGGGTCTCCAGGTCAGTGGTCATGTCGATGGCTCCGGGGGTGTCGGGAGAGGGGGTCGAGAGTGCGGTCACGCGCGCTGCAGGGTCACGTCGACGCGGGAGGGGGAGACCAGCAGGAACCCCTCCGGGACGGGCGGCTCGCCGCCCACGAACGTCGCGCCGGCGACCCGATCGACCAGGGCGCCGACGCCGTGCAGCAGCTCGGTACGGGCCAGCTGCGATCCGGTGCAGTGATGCCGGCCGGCACCGAACGGCAGGATCGTCCCGGCGTTGGTGAACTGCCGCTCCGGCGCTTCGGCGAACCGGGTGAAGTCGAAGATGTCCGGTTCGGCGAACACCTCCTCGTCCCGGTTGGCCGACGCCAGCAGGACGACCATCCGTGACCCCTCGGCGATCTGGGTGCCGTGCACCTCCACGTCCTGGGTTGCCCGGCGCGTCAGGCCGTGCACCGGCGGGAACACCCGCAGGGTCTCGGCGATGACCGAGCCGACCAGCGACGGGTCGTCGCGGAGGGCCTGCCACCGTTCGGGGTCGCTGAACAGGTACACGAACAGGCTGGACAGCGCCCGCTCGGTCGTCTCCACGCCGGCGGTCAGCAGGAAGGCGGTGAAGGCCAGGATCTGCTCGACCGGCAGCGGCTCGCCGTCGTAGGTGGCGCTGCACAGGTCCGACAGCAGGTCCTCGCCGGGGTCCTTGCGCCGTTCGGCGATGATCGGGTCGAGGAAGGTCTTGAGGTCCGCGACCGCCTCGAAGGCCCGCGCGCGCTTCTCGGGATGGCCGATCGAGGACACCCCACCGGCGGCGATGTCGTCGTACCACTCACGGAACCGGTGGGCGTCCTCGATGCCCAGCAGCTCGCCGATGGCCAGCAGCGGGATCCACATGGCGTACTCGCTCTTGAGGTCAACCGGCCCGTCGGCGTTGGCAACCTCGTCAGCCACCCGCCGGGCGGTGTCGGCGACGAAGGCATCGAAGGACTCCACGGCCTTGGGGCTGCGCAGCCGACGGGCGACGATGCCGCCCTTCTTCTGGTGCTCCCGTCCCTGCCACTGCAGGATCGAGGGGCCGTACACCGGCGCGCCCGGACCCTCTCGCAGGGTGGCCCAGCGCTCCTCGTCGGCCAGGACGCCCTTGACGTCGTCGTAGCGCGACAGCACCCAGGCGTCCAACCGCGGGCTGAAGAACAACGGCGCGTCGTGGCGGCAGCGGCGGAACAGGTCGTGGCGGTCGACGGTCGGATCATCGGCGGCGAAGCGTTCGAAGTCCTCCATCGCGGGTGGGGTGGCGACGCTCGTCATTGGTTCGGCTCCTCGTGAAGGCGCGGCTGCGTGACCCTCTTTGCGGGGTATTGATGAACCTAGACCCGACACGGTGGTAGGTTCAACCGAATGTTTGGTAAGTGCGCGGTTCGGGGAGCGATTCCGGCCGCCCGATCAGGAGGGCAAGGACCCATGACACAACGACTCGCAGGCAAGGTGGCCGTGGTGACCGGCGCCGGATCGGGCATCGGCGCCGCATCCGCTCGACGGTTCGCCGAGGAGGGCGCCAAGGTCGTCCTCGTCGACCTCAACGCCGACGGCATCGAGGCCGAGACCCAGAAGATCCTCGACGCCGGTGGCACCGCCATGGCCGTGCCGACCGACGTCACGTCGCTGGAGGCCTGCGACGCGATGGCCGCAGCCGCGGCCGAGGCCTACGGGCCCGTCGACGTGCTGTACGCCAACGCCGGCATCGCCGGGACCGGCAACGTCGTGGACTGCACCCCGGAGATGTGGGACAAGGTCATCGCCGTCATGCTGACCGGCGTCTGGTACTCCCAGCGCGCGATCGCCAAGCAGATGGTCGACAACGGCGGCGGGTCGATCATCAACCAGGCCAGCATCGGCGGGATCATCGGCGTCAAGGGCATCTTCCCCTACGCCGCAGCCAAGGCCGGCGTCATCGGCATGACCAAGCAGTCGGCGGTGGAGATGGGCCAGCACGGCATCCGCTTCAACGCCATCGCGCCCGGCACCGCGCCGACCCCGCTGGTGACCGCCACCTACGAGCAGAAGGGCGGCTCCGGTGGCGACTACACCTCCGTCGAGGAGGGACTGGCCAACGCGACCGCCAAGTACCCGATCGGCCGCCTCGGCACCGTCGACGACATCGCCAACCTCGCCCTGTTCCTCGCCAGCGACGAAGCCGCCTGGATCACCGGGTCGGTCTACGTCATCGACGGCGGCATGACCGCGGGCTGACGCCCCCGGCGTCGCCGACGAGAGAAGGGTCGGCTCGCGCATCCTCGGTGGCCGCATCGAGGGTGTTTGTTCCCTGGGTGATCGGTGCAGGGTTGGGGTATCTCGCCCGACCGGGCCGATCCCGCCGAAAGACCAAGGGGACGCAGTGACCGATTAACGCCCAGCCACCACCACCGATGCCGGCATCCCGGTGGCCAGCGACGAGTACTCGCTGACCGTCGGGGCCGACGGTCCCATCCTGCTGCAGGACCACTACCTGATCGAGCAGATGGCGCAGTTCAACCGGGAACGCATCCCGGAGCGCCAGCCACACGCGAAGGGTTCCGGCGCCTTCGGCCACTTCGAGGTGACCGGCGACGTCTCGGCATGGACGAAGGCAAAGGTGTTCCAGCCGGGGACGACGACCGACACGGCCGCCCGCTTCTCCACCGTGGCCGGCGAGCGGGGCAGCCCCGACACCTGGCGTGACCCTCGCGGCTTCGCGCTGAAGTTCTACACCTCCGAGGGCAACTACGACATGGTGGGCAACAACACCCCCGTGTTCTTCGTCCGCGACCCCATGAAGTTCCAGCACTTCATCCGGTCCCAGAAGCGGCGGGCCGACTCGGGGCTGCGGGACCACGACATGCAGTGGGACTTCTGGACCCTCTCGCCGGAGTCGTCCCACCAGGTCACCTGGCTGATGGGCGATCGGGGCATCCCCAAGTCCTACCGACACATGAACGGCTACTCCAGCCACACCTACCTGTGGGTCAACGAGGCCGGCGAGCGGTTCTGGGTGAAGTACCACTTCCACACCGACCAGGGCATCGAGTTCCTGACCCAGGGCGAGGCGGACACGCTGGCCGGTGAGGACGCCGACGTGCATCGTCGCGACCTCTTCGACGCCATCGACGGCGGCGACCACCCGTCGTGGACGATGAAGGTCCAGGTCATGCCGTTCGAGGAGGCGGCGACCTACCGCTTCAACCCCTTCGACCTGACCAAGGTGTGGCCGCACGGCGACTACCCGTTGCACGAGGTCGGCAAGCTGACGCTGACGCGCAACCCCAACGACTTCCACACCGAGATCGAGCAGGCAGCGTTCGAGCCGAACAACCTCGTGCCCGGCATCGGCCCGTCGCCGGACAAGATGCTGCTGGCCCGGCTGTTCTCCTACGCCGACGCGCACCGGCACCGCCTGGGCGTCAACTACAAGCAGATCCCGGTCAACCAGCCGGTCGTGCCCGTCCACAGCTACAGCAAGGACGGGGCCATGCGGGTGCAGAAGGTCGCCGACCCGGTGTACGCGCCGAACTCCTACGGCGGTCCGAGCGCCGACGGCGAGCGGTATCCCCACAAGGAGGTGTGGTCGGCCAGCGGCGAGTTCGTGCACGCCGCCTACACCCCTCGCGAGGACGACAACGATGTCGTGCAGGCCAACGCCCTGATCAACGAGGTCATGGACGACGCGGCGCGTGACCGTTTGGTGGACAACATCGCCGGCCACCTGTCCGACGGCGTGTCGGACAAGGTCCTCCAGCGGGCGTTCGACTACTGGCGAGCCATCGACAAGACCATCGGCGACCGTGTCGCCGAAGCCGTCAACGGCGGCTGATCGGCTGGATCAGCGAGGACCAACGACGCGGAACCGGGCGACGACGAACGCTCGGTTCCGGTCGAGCTCGAGCAGCTCGAGGTCGAAGGGACGCGGGAGCAGCGGCCGACCCGAGCCGAGGGTGACCGGCGCGATGGACACGACGATGTCGTCGAGCAGCCCCGCCGCGGCGAAGTCAGCGGCCAGCGCCCCGCCGCCGACGACCCACACGTCCTTGCCGCCCGCGGCCTCGACCAGGTCGGCGTGGACGGCCTTGACGGCCATCTCGTCGTCGGCGGTGGCGAAGCGGATGTCGGCGCCGTCCGGTTTCGGCAGGTCGCGATGCGTCATCACCCAGGAGGGGAGGGAGGCGTACGGCCACTCCTCACCGCTGGTCGCCAGGTGGTCGAGGACCCACAGGTAGGTGGTCGCGCCCATGACGAGCGAACCGACCCCCTCCATGAAGGCGCCGTGGTTGTTGGGTCCCTCCTCGTCGATGTCCTGCACGAACAGCCAGTCGAGGCTGTCGTGGTCGTCGGCCAGGTAGCCGTCGAGGGTCGTGGCGGTCGCATACGTCGTGGTCATGGTGTGGCTCCGGACTCGGTGGGGGACGGGCTGGTGGGATCGGCGTCCGTGGGATCGGTGTTCTCAGGGCCGGGGTCGGCGCGGTCGATCAGCCACTGCAGCGGGTCGCCGTCGTCGACGGTGATGCCGTCGTCGCGCAGGTGCTGGCGGACCAGCAGCCGCCGGTGGGCGGCGTAGGTCAGGACGTGGGCGAGGATCCCGCCGACCACGAAGGACTGCGGCGGATCGCACAGGGCGTCCACGACCGCGTCGTCCCAGGCATCGCGCCGTTCGACGTCACGCACGAACGACAGCCACGCCGGGACCAGCCTGCGGTGCTGCGCGAGCAGGTCGGCGGGTTCGCCCGCGTCGGGCGGCGGGCCGGGGGAGTCGCTGCCGGTGAGGGCGGCCAGCCACACCTCCTTGGTGTAGAGGTGTGCGGTCAGCAGGGCGGCGATCGACGGCTCCGGCGGTGACCACGCCATCGGTTGGACGGCACCGCGGTCGCGATGCCATACCTCGCTGGTCAGGCCCTCGGCCAGCTCGAGCAGGGCCCTGGTGTCGGCCAGGTCGTGCTCGACCATCGTTGCGGTGACCGGTGCTCCCGACGACGTGGACCGGGTCTCGATCCACAGCGAGGTTGGCGGGTGGAAGTGCACGCCGTTGGGGGCGGGCAACCAGTGGCCGGTGCGGCCGCGCGCCGTGCCGGCAGGGGTGTCGTCACGGGCGGTGTCGCTGGGCGGGTGCCCGAACGCGCGTGAGAACGCCCGGCTGAAGCCGTCGACGGACTCGTAACCAGCGGCGAACGCGGCGTCGGTGACCGAGGTGCCACGGCTTATCTGCCAGGCGGCACGCTCCAGCATGACCCGCCGACGCATCGACACGGGCGGCTCGCCGGTGTGGCGACGCAGCTGCCGGCTGAAGTGGAACGCCGAGGCGTGGGCGCCCCGCGCCATCCGGTCGAGGGTGTCGTGGTCGTCGTCGAGGACGGCGTCCAGCAGCTCGCGGAGGCGGTCGCGTCCGTTGGTCGGCGGCGGATCGGGGATCTGATCGGTCACGAGGGCAGTGTGACGCGATCACGCCACCCGGTGCCCGACCGTTCTTGCCCTCTCTGCGTTGCGGTGGACCTGCCAGTGTCAGCCGGTTGCTGCACCCTCGAGGACGTCCTCGGCGTCCGGCGTCACCGTCGCGGTGCCGAAGCGCAGCCCCTCGCTGACCACCGGGCCGTCGCGCAGGACCGACACGTCGACCTTGTAGTCCGAGGCGACCTGCCACTCCTTGCCCTCACCCGCACGGGGCAGCAGGTGCATCGACCGCTTGACGTAGCCGGCCTGGAAGTCCAGCAGCGGCGAGAGGGTCATCTCCTGGCCCTCGGGCAGCTCGGGCCGGGCGATGTCGTGGCCGTGACGGTCCATGTGGCCGAGGATCCGCATCAGGTGCTCGCACACCAGGTCGACCTTCAGCGTCCACGACGAGTTGGTGTAGCCGATCGCGAACGCCATGTTCGGGACGCCCGAGAGCATCATCCCGCGGAACGCCACACGCTGGCCGACGTCGACCGGCGTGCCGTCGACGGTCAGGTCGATGCCGCCGAAGACCTCCAGCTGCAGGCCGGTGGCGGTGATGATGATGTCGGCCGGCAGCTCCTCACCCGACTGCAGGCGGATGCCGTCGGGGGTGAAGGTGTCGATGTGGTCGGTCACGATCGACGCGGTGCCCTTGCGGATGGCCCTGAACAGGTCGCCGTTGGGAACGGCGCACAGCCGCTGGTCCCACGGGTCGTACGCCGGGTTGAAGTGGGTGTCGACGTCGAAGTCGTCGGGCAGCAGGGCGGCGTTGATGCGACGGATGACCCATCGGGCCATGCCGGGTTGTGCTTGGCAGAACCGGTAGACGAGCCGCTGCTGGGCGATGTTGCGGCGCCTGGTCAGGTCGTAGGCCAGCCGGTCGGGCAGCACCCGCTTCATGACGTTGGCGATCGGGTCCTGCTTGGGGACCGGCATCACATAGGAGGGGGAGCGCTGCAGCATCGTGACGTGCTCGGCGTCGTCGGCCATCGAGGGGACCAGCGTCACCGCTGTCGCACCGCTGCCGATCACGACCACCCGCTTGCCGGCGTAGTCGAGGTCCTCGGGCCACTCCTGGGGGTGCACGATCGTGCCGGCGAAGTCCTCTTCGCCGGGGAAGTCGGGGCGGTAGCCCTGGTCGTAGCGGTAGTAGCCGGCGGCGCTGAACAGCCACTCGGCGGTCATCGTCGTCGTCTCGCCGGTGGCGACGTCCTCGACGGTGACGGTCCAGCGGGCCTCGGCGGAGTCCCACTCGGCGGCCAGGACCTTGCGGCCGTAGCGGATGTGTTCGTCGATGCCGGCGTCGGCGGCGGTCTCGCGGAGGTAGGCCAGGATCGCGTCGGCGTCAGCGATGGCGTCCTCGCCGGTCCACGGCTTGAAGGCGTAGCCGAAGGTGTGCAGGTCGGAGTCCGACCGGATGCCCGGGTAGCGGAACAGGTCCCAGGTGCCGCCGGACGCGTCGCGCATCTCCAGGATCGCGTAGGTCCGTTCGGGCTGGCGGTCCTGCAGGTACCAGGCGGCGCCGATGCCGGAGATGCCGGCACCCACGATCAGGACGTCGACGTGGTCGGCTGGGACGGCGGGCATGGAACCTCCGGGTGATGATCGGCGCATCGGTTGGTCCCACTCTGGGCGATCGCGATGCTCGTGGCCATGTACGATCTGCCCAGTCTTGTGTGGGTTCGTTGGTTGTTCTGCCATCGGTGGAGGTGGGGTCGGGTGTACGAGAACGAGCCGTGGCCCGAGCTGTCGACCGAGGCGGCGGGACTGCTGCAGCAGGCATGCCAGGTGATGCTCGCCTCGCCCGACCAGCTGGTGGAGCTGGTCGACGGGGCGGTGGAGTCCGCCGCCGGGCCGGAGCTGACCGCCGACCCCTCGTTGATGGAGCTTGTCCGCGAGTCCAATCGCTCCAACCTGCTGCACTGGGCCCGCGCCAACCTCGACCGTCCGGGGGAGCGGGTGCCCGCCAACGTGGGCCCGGTCACCCTCGACATCGCGCGGGACGTCGTGCGTCGCGGACTGGACGAGGCGGGGCTGCAGACCTACCAGGAGGGGCAGGCCGTCGCCTGGCGCTACTTCATGCAGATGGCCTTCGCGCTGACCGACGACCTCGGCGTCCTGCACGAGCTGCTCGACGTCGGCAGCCGCTCCATCTTCGCCTTCGTCGACGACACCGTGAAGGGCATCCAGCGGCAGGTCGAGCAGGAACGCCGGGACCTGGTCAGCGGTGCCGGGCCCCAGCGCTTGGCCGCGGTCAGGCTGCTGCTGGAGGGGGCGCCGATCAGCGCGACCGATGCCGAGCGGCGGCTGCGCTACGGGCTGACCGGCCCGCACACGGCAGCGATCGTGTGGGCGACCGAGCCCACGGCGGGGCTGGAGCGGGTCGTCACGGCGGTCGCGCGGACCGCTGGGGTCGTCGGGCCGTTGGTCGTGGAGTCGACGGTGCGGTCGATCTGGGTCTGGTTCCCCGTCCCGGCCGAGCGGCTGGAGGGGGCGTGGGACCTACCGGCGACGGTGCGGGCAGCGGTCGGGGCGACCCGTGCGGGGGTGGAGGGGTTCCGCCAGAGCCACCTCGACGCCGTGGCCACCCGGGAGCTGATGGGCCCTGAGGACCAACTCGTGGCGTTCGAGGAGGTGCAGGCGGCCTCGCTGGCCGGGGTCGACGTGGACCGGGCGGGTGACTTCGTGGAGCGAGTGCTGGGTCCGCTGGCCGAGGCGCCGGAGGAGCTGCGGCAGACCGTGCGGACGTGGCTGGCCAACGACTGCAACGTCGCGGCGACCGCCCGGGCGCTGCATGTGCACCGCAACACCGCCGTCAACCGGCTGGACACGGCTGCTGCGCTGGTGCCCGGCGGCCTGTCGGGCCGTGCCGTCGACATCGGCCTGGCCCTCGAGCTGCTCCGCTGGCCCGCCGCCTGACGGTGTGGTCGTTCGGCGGCGTGGTCGTTCGGCGGCGTGTGCGTCCGGCGGCGTGTGCGGCGAGGGCGGTCAGAGGTCGAGGACCAGGGGGCGGTGGTCGCTGACCTCGGGGGCGGCGAGGATCTCGAACGCCTTCACCGCTGACGGGTCGGAGACCAGCAGGTAGTCAGCGTGCCGGACGGGCTTGGAGTAGGCCGCCGTACGGGTGTCGGCCGTGCCGACGAGGTCGGTCAGGCCAGCCTCGCTGAGGACCTCGAACGTCGCGCTGTCGGGCAGGACGTTGAAGTCGCCGCACACCACGACCAGGTCACCGGGCTGGGCCGTCCGCCGCACCAGCTCGACCAGCTGCTCGGCCTGGACCAGCCGGGCCGGCGTGTCGCCCTTTCCCGCCGGATCCCGCAGCCCGTGGACCTGCACGACCACCACGAACCGGTCGCCCGCCCGGTCGAGGACCCGCACCGCGTGGGCGATGCGGGGCCGGCCGTCGTTCGGCCAGTCCTCGTGGTCGGTGTGGGTGCCGTGGACGAACGCGGTCTGCTGCCCGACCAGCGGGAACGCCTCACCCACGAACGTGGCGATCCCGAAGTCCTGCCGATGCCGCCCCTCCCCCTCCCCATCGCTGATCGGGCCGCTGTCGCAGGCCAGGAACGCCCCCTGGTGACGGGTGAGCAGACCAGCCACGTCGCCGAACAGGTCGGCCCGCTGCGGCAGCGAACGGTCGGCATCCACGAACCGCGTCCACCCCTCCACCCCCGGGGTCCTCGTCACCTCCTGCAGGCACACGACGTCGGCGTCGAGGGTGGGCAGCCACGCCGCCAACTCGTCGAACATGGCCCCACCCCAGGCGTTCAGCGACACGATTCGCATGGCGAGCACCCTAGCCCCGCCGAGCGAGGGGCTCCGCCGCCCCTCGGACGGCCCCGGGCCGACGGTCAGGCCGCGGCGACCTGCATG
This sequence comes from Euzebya pacifica, assembly GCF_003344865.1. Classification (GTDB taxonomy): domain Bacteria; phylum Actinomycetota; class Nitriliruptoria; order Euzebyales; family Euzebyaceae; genus Euzebya; species Euzebya pacifica. The sequence continues at coordinate 4,778,736 of NZ_CP031165.1, read as the reverse complement.
ACCATCCCGGCCCCGTAGTGGCCGGGCTGGTGGCACCCGATCAGCAGATCGCCGGATGCGGTCCCGGTCACCAGCAGCTCGCCGGTCTCGCCCGGCTCGACCGTGACCGCGTCGTCGGCTCCGGCGCCGTGGCCACCATGGCCACCGGCCGACTCGGCCATCTCCGCCTCGTGGGCGTCCTGGGCCTCGGCATCCCCCACGAAGGCGTCATGGGGAAGGGCACCGTCGTTGGTGAACCGGACGCGCACGGTTTCGCCGTCGGCCACCGTGATGCTCGTCGGGGTGAACGCCAGGTCGGTCATCGTGACCTCGATCGTGCGCTCGGGCGCCGCGCTGGCGGTGTCGTCGGACCCGGCGTCGGGTGCCGCGCAGGCCATGGCGGTGACCGCCATCAGGGCGAGCACGAGGGGCCAGGGGCGTCGTGTCGTGATCATCGTGGTCACCGTCCGTGAAATGTCTTGAGGCGCAGGGAGTTCCCGACCACGAAGACGCTCGAGAAGGCCATCGCCGCACCGGCGATGAGCGGGTTGAGGTACCCCAGCGCGGCCAGGGGGATCGCGGCCACGTTGTAGGCGAACGCCCAGAAGAGGTTGCCCTTGATGGTACGCAGCGTTCGACGTGAAAGCCGGATCGCCGTCGCCGCTGTTCGCAGGTCATCGCGCACCAGCGTCAGGTCGCTGGCCTCGATCGCCACGTCGGTCCCGGCGCCCATCGCCAGTCCCAGGTCGGCCTGTGCCAGCGCGGCCGCATCGTTGACACCGTCACCGACCATGGCCACGACGCGGCCCTCGGACTGCAGGCGCGCAACGACCGCCAGCTTGTCCTCCGGCAGCACCTCGGCGATGACCTCGTCGATCCCGACGGCCCGGGCCACGTGCTGGGCGGCCGCGGTGTTGTCCCCGGTCAGCAGGACGGGGGTCAGGCCGAGTGACCGGAGCTCGGTGATCGCCTCCGCAGACGTCGGGCGGACGGTGTCGGCCACGACCAGCAGGCCGTGCACCTCGCCGTCCCAACCGACCAGGACGGCCGTCTGACCCCGTGCCTCCGCCGCGTCCTTGGCCGCGGACAGGTCCGGACCCGGATGCAGCGCCCAGTCCGCGAGGAACTGCTGGCGTCCGGCGACGACGGCATGGCCGTCGACGATCCCCTGGACACCGAGTCCCTGCGTCGACTGGAACGACTCCACGGCCGGCAGGGTGCCGAGCCGGTCGATGCCGGCCGCGGCGATGGCCCTGGCGATGGGGTGCTCCGAGGCATCCTCCAGCGCAGCGGCGATGCGCAGCAGCTCGTCGGGGTCGGTGCCGTCGGTGGCAACCACCTCCACCAGCGACATCCGCCCGGTGGTGATGGTGCCGGTCTTGTCCAGCACGACGGTGTCGACACGCCGTGTCGACTCGAGGACCTCGGGTCCCTTGATCAGGATCCCGAGCTGGGCGCCGCGTCCGGTCCCGACCAGCAGGGCCGTCGGGGTGGCCAGGCCGAGCGCGCAGGGGCACGCGATGATCAGCACGGCAACCGCCGCGGTGAAGGCCAGGTTCGGCCCGGCACCCAGGGCGAGCCACACGCCGAGCGTCAGCAGGGCCAGCACCAGCACGATCGGCACGAAGACCGCGGAGATCCGGTCGGCCAGACGCTGGATGGGCGCCTTGCCCGTCTGCGCCTCGGTGACCAACCGGGCGATCCGGGACAGCTGGGTGTCGGCCCCGACGCGGGTGGCGCGGATGACCAGGCGGCCGCCGGCGTTGACGGTGGCGCCGGTCACCAGGTCGTCCGGCCCCACCTCCACGGGCACGCTCTCGCCGGTCAGCAACGAGGTGTCGATGGCGGAGGTGCCCTCCACCACAACGCCGTCGGTGGCGACCTTCTCACCCGGACGCACGACGAAGACGTCGCCGACGGCCAGCTGGTCGATGGGGACCCTGACCTCCAGCCCGTCGCGGAGCACCGCGGCGTCCTTCGCGCCGAGCTCCAGCAACGCCTTGAGCGCCGCACCGGAGGACCGCTTGGCGCGCGCTTCGGCGTATCGCCCGGCCAGCACGAACACCGTGACGGCGGCGGCGACCTCGAGGTAGATCTCGTGTGCACCGTTGCCGCGGCTGCCGGTCAGCTCCATCGACATGGTCATGCCGGGCATCCCGGCACCCCCGAAGAACAGCGCGTAGACCGACCACGCCATGGCGGCGATCGTGCCGATCGAGATCAGCGTGTCCATGGTCGCGGCCCCGTGGCGGGCGTTCGTCCAGGCTGCCCGGTGGAACGGCGCGGCACCCCAGACGACCACCGGTGCGGCGAGTGTCAGCGCCAGCCACTGCCAGTTCGTGAACTGCAGCGCCGGGACCATCGACAGCACGACGACCGGCAAGGACAGGGCGGCCGAGACCAGCAGCCGGTGGCGAAGCGCTGCGGTGGGATCCTCGGCTGGCGCTGCGCCGGAAGGGGTAGCGGGGCCAGAGCCCATCGCCGGGACGACGGTCGCGTGGTAGCCCACGGCCTCGACGGCCTCGACGAGCGTGGCCGGGTCGACACCCGATGCGGTGACGGTGGCCTGCTCGGTGGCGTAGTTGACGGTCGCCTCGACACCCTCGAGGTCGTTGAGTCGCCGTTCGATCCGTCCTGCGCACGAGGCGCAGGTCATCCCCTGGATGGCGAGGTCGACGGTGATCGGTCTGGTGTCGAGCGTGGTCACGACGTCACCTCGTAGCCGGCGTCGCGCACCGCGGTGGTGATCGCCTCCAGGTCAGCAGGTCCGTCGGTCCGCACGGTCATGGCCCGGGAGCGGACGCTGACATCGACGTTCGTGACGCCGGCCAAGGGGCTGACGGCGTCCCGGATCGTTGCAGCGCAGTGGCCGCAGGTCATCCCGTCGATGGTGACGGTGGTGGAGGTGGGCTGGGACGTCATGGCTGCTCCTCGTGGTTCGTGCATACCCCCACTGGGTATGCGGGCTGCGCAGGACTATACCCCCAAGGGGTATGTGTGCCAACAACTTCTTCGACGGACTCGTGCGAGGATCGGCGGCCATGGACGCCCCACCCGCCGTCGCCGCGGCCGCTGCCCTCGACCTCGCCGTCGAGATCAGCGACGTCGGTCCGTCACGATCGATGGAGGAGCACGAGGCCAAGCTCGGCGTTGCGCCGGGCAGCCTCTGCAAGACGTTGCTGGTCCGCCGAGGTGAGGGGGACTACGTCTTCGTCGTCGTCTCCGGCGGGCGGAAGATGGACTGGAAGAAGGTCCGCGACGTCCTCGGCGTCGATCGGGCGAGCATGGCCACGCGGGAGCAGCTGCTCGACGTCACCGGCTTCGTGCCCGGCACCGTGACGGTCCTCGGCTCGGCGACCACCCTGCCGGTGATCCTCGACGCCGTCGCCGCCGAGTTCGACCGCATCGCCGTTGGCTCGGGCTCCCCAGGGGTGTCCGCCCTCGTCGACACCGCCGCCTTCGTCGCCGCAACCGCGGCCACGGTCGAGGACGTGACCGTCCCCGATGACCGCTGACCGACCCGACCAGTCGGGCCGGACCGCTTCCCGACGTCCGCCCCGTGTCCTGACCGGGATCGGCGTCGGCCGAGGCGTGGCCGTCGCACCCGTTGTCGTCCTGGCCCCGCCGCCGAGCGTGCCGACCGACGAACCCTCCGCCGCCGACCCCGCCTCGGCCCTCGCACGGGTCGAGGCGGCGTTCCAGGCGGTCGGGGCCAACCTCGCCGCCCGCGCCGCCGCCACCGACGGGGCGCTCGCCGACATCCTCGACGCCACCGCCTCCATGGCCGACGACCCCGCCATGCTGGCGGCGGTCCGTCGGCACCTCGACGAAGGACACGGTCCGGCGACCGCCGTCACGGCCGCCGCAGCCGGGTTCGCCGACGCCCTGCGCGCAGCCGGCGGACGGGTGGCCGATCGCGTGACCGACCTCAACAGCGTTCGTGACCGGGTCGTCGCCCGGCTGCTCGGACTCGGCGAACCCGAGCTGCACGACACCCTCGACGGCCCGTTCGTGGTCGCGGCCGCCGACCTCGCGCCGGCCGACGCCGCGGCGCTGGACCCCTCCCGCGTCGTGGCCATCGTCACCGAGCAGGGCGGACCGCTCGGACACACCGCCATCGTCGCCGGCCAGCTCGGCCTGCCGTGCGTCGTCAGGGTCGCCGGGATCACCGACGTCCCCGCCGGCACGCTCGTCGCCGTCGACGCCTCGGCCGGGACCGTCACCACAGACCCCCCGCCCGAGCAGGTCGCGGTCACCACCGCCCGCCGGCACGAGGTCGCACGCACCCTCTCCCTCGACACCGCCCCCGGGGCCACCGCCGACGGCATCCCCGTTGCGCTGCTGGCCAACGTGGGCACCCAGGCCGACACCCGCCGGGCCGTCGAGGTCACCGCCGAGGGCATCGGCCTGCTGCGGACCGAGCTGCTGTTCACCGGCCGGCACACCGCTCCCACCGTGGAGGAGCAGACCGCCGCCTACCGACAGGTCCTCGAACCGATGGCCGGACGACGGGTGATCGTGCGGACCCTCGACGTCGGCGCGGACAAGCCGCTGCCGTTCCTCGACCGTCCGTCGGAGGTCAACCCGGCGCTCGGCGTGCGCGGCGTCCGGCTGGACCGCACCCACCCCCAGCTGGAGGCCGACCAGCTGACCGCGCTCGGGGCCCTGGTCGCCGACCTGCCAGCGGACGCCCGAAGTGACCTGTGGGTCATGGCGCCCATGGTGGCCACCACGGCCGAGGCTGCCCGCTTCGCCTACGAGGCCCGCGCCCACGGCATACGGACCGTCGGCGCGATGGTCGAGGTGCCCTCCGCCGCCCTGCAGGCCAGCGCAGTGCTGGCCGAGCTGGACTTCGCTTCAGTCGGCACCAACGACCTGGCGCAGTACACGATGGCCGCTGACCGGATGGCCGGCGATCTCGCCGACCTGCTGGACCTCTGGCAGCCCGCCGTGCTGGAGCTGGTGGCCCGCACGATCCGTGCCGGGGTCGAGCTCGACAAGCCCGTCGGCATCTGTGGCGAGTCCGCCGGGGACCCGCTGATGGCGCTGGTCCTGGTCGGCATGGGCGCGACGAGCCTGTCGATGTCACCCGCCGCGATGCCGGCCGTTCGACACTGCCTGCGCGCCCACCCGATGGAGATCTGTCGCGAGATGGCCGCCGTGGTGTGGGACGCCGATGACGCCGCGACGGCACGAACGCGGGCGCTGGGTCTTGCCGATCCCGAGGTCGTGGCGTTGCTCGGCTTGCGCTGAGCCGTACGGGTCAGGTGGGCCGGGTCAGGTGGCCCGGGTCGACTTCGACACGTCGCGGCCGGCGGCGACCTCCCAGCCGGACCACTCGCCGTGGTCGACCGTCGGCGTCGACCCGCAGTGCGAGCACCGGTTCAGCTGGTCCAGCACCAGCGGCGCGCCGCAGTTGGGGCACGACCCGGCCGACACGGTCCGGCGGCCGGTGCCCTTGTCGCCGAACCGTTCGAAGGACACCCGCTGCCCGTCGGGACCGGTGAAGTCGACGTAGTCGATCGAGCCGTGATCGGGCAGGTCCACCGACCCGCCGGTGCGGAACCGGGCTGTCCCGTCCTCGGACCGCTTGTAGGAGTGGCCCTTGAACGACACCGACCGGTCACCGGGTCCACCGTTGACGCCGAGGGGCGGCACCGTCTCCCACAGCGTGGCCAGGGTCTCGTCGAAGTTCTCCACCGACACCCAGAACCGCTTGCCGTCGGCGCCGACGATCAGGTGCTCGACCCAGGTGTCGCCGTCCTCGTCGAACAGCACCGTCCCCTGGATGTGACCGCGCCGGCCGTCGACCTCGACCGACGACCCCACGGGTGCGTTGGCGAAGTCCTCCAGGACCTTCACCCTCTTGTTGCCGAAGATCCCCACGGTCCGTTCCTCCCTCGTCGTGCTGTGGCGTCGGCCGGCAGCGTAGACCGCCCCGGCGTCCCGCCCCTCCTCCCGACGGATTTTGACCCACATCCGCAAGGTTCGGCGTGGGGCCGGGTACCGATCCGTCAGCGGCGAACCGTGTCCCGACACCAAGCGGGGCTCGCCCGGGTCGTGTTCCGCCAGCCGGTGGGTCAAGATCCGCCGGGGGAGGGGTGGGTGGCAGGTGTCGGGCCCGACAGGGGGAGGGGGACCGGCTGGCGTAGGGTCCGGCCCTGTGCGCCCTCGCCCCGTCCTTGCCGCCGTCCTGTTCATGACCGTCTGCGTTGCCCTCGTGGCGTGTGGCACGGCAGGGGAGGAGGCGGCGGGGGATACGCGCGACGGGTCGCCGACCGTTGCCGAGTCCGCGGTGGCCGGCATCGATCCCGACGGGCCGGGCTGTGTGGTCGGGGCTCGCACCCCCGACGGTCAGCAGCTCGCCACGGCCGGCCTGGCCGACGTCGAGGACGGCGCAGCGATCACCGAGGACACGATCTTCGACATCGCCTCGGTGTCCAAGCAGATGACCGCCGGGGCGATCGCGCTGCTCGTCGTCGACGGCGACCTCTCCCTCGACGACCCGATCGACGAGCTGCTGGACCTGCCGCTGGACACCACCGACGTCACGGTCGGCGACCTGCTGCACCACACGTCGGGCCTGCCCGACTACACCGGGTTGCTGGATGCCGGGGACGACGAGGTGACCACCAACGACGACGCCGTCACCTCCCTGGAGGATCAGGAGCTGGCCTTCGACCCCGGCACCGACTTCGAGTACTCCAACACCAACTACCAGCTGCTCGGACAGGTCGTGGACGTGGTCACCGGCGAGGACCTGGTCACCTTCTCCACCCAGGAGCTGTTCGGCCCGCTCGGCATGGACGACACCGTGGTCCGCGACGACCAGGGCGACCTGCTGCCCGGTCAGGCCCAGGGGTACGAGGCCGCCGGGGACGGTTGGACCGCCGTCGGCACGTCGTGGCAGCAGACCGGCGACGGCGCGGTCCACTCCACGGTCCCGGACCTGCTGCGGTGGGCCGAGCTGTTCCTCGACGACCCGACCGAGGAGGGGCTGGGATCGGCGGCATGGCTGGAGGTCATGACCACGCCCGGCCCGGTGCTCGACGGCGGGGTCGGGTACGGCGGGGGACTCGCCATCGACGAGGTCGACGACGGCCTGCTGCTGTCCCACGCCGGTTCGTGGGTCGGCGTCGCGTCCTCGCTGCAGATGCTCCCCGACGCCGGACTCGCCGTTGCGGTCCTCTGCAACGGCGACGACATCGACGCCGACGGCATGGCCAGCGAGTTGCTCGACACCCTGGCCGCGGAGGCCTGACGGCTAGACCCGCAACCGACGTTGGTTCACCGGGCGTGCACCCCGTGTTGATGTGCAAGGCTGCTCGCCATGCCGTTCACGACCACGCCGTCAGGGATCCGCATCGACCACGAGGTGGTGGGTGAGGGCGACGACCTCGTCCTCGTCCACGGCATCACCGAGTCCAAGCAGACGTGGGACCCCGTCCTGCCGCACCTCGCCGAGGGTCACCGGCTGATCCTCCTCGACCTGCGAGGGCACGGGCAGTCCGACGTCGCCGACGTGCACGACCTCGAGTCCATGGCCGCCGACGTCAAGGCCGTGCTCGACGAGGTGGGCGCGGAGAACCCGGTGGTCGTGGGCCACTCCCTCGGCGGCATGGTGGTCTCGGTCCTGGCCGCCATCACCCCGGTCCGTGCTGTCGTCAACGTCGACCAGCCGCTGGCGCTCGCCGGGTTCAAGGACGCCCTCACCCCGCTGGAGCCCATGCTGCGCGGAGACGCCTTCGCGCAGGTCATGGCCGGGATGTTCGACGGCTACGCCGGCCCCCTGCCGGAGGAGGAGAAGGCCCGCGTCGGTGCGCTGCGCACCCCTGTCCAGCAGGTCGTCCTCGACATCTGGAGCCCGGTGTTCGACCAGACCGTGGAGGAGCTGGATGCCCTCGTCCGCGACATGCTCGACGGGCTCGAGGCACCGTACCTGGCCCTGCACGGCGACGACCCGGGCCCCGAGTACCGGGCCTGGCTGACCGACGTGATCCCCCAGGCAGAGCTGGAGGTGTGGGACGGCATGGCCCACTACCCCCACCTGATGGAACCCGCCCGGTTCGCCGAGCGGGTCCGCAGCTTCGTCAACGACAGCTGACGTCCCCTCGACGCCAGCCGGATCCGGTCAGTTGATCGTGACGTTGATGTCGCCGGCCTCGGCGTCGACGACGGTCACGACCGCCGGCAGCTCGGTGCCGTCGCTGGCGATGGCAACGCACTCGTAGGTGTCGCCGTCCTCGGCGTCGGAGAAGTCGACGTCCGAACAGTCGGCCTCCCACGGGGACCCCTCGGGCAGCTGCTCGTCACCGATGGCAACGATGCCCTCGACGACCTTGTCGCTGTCGATGCCACCGCCGATGGACGCCTCGAAGGAGCAGGCGGTCAGCAGAAGCGTGCAGGCCAGCGCGGTCAGCAGAAGAACGTGACGCACGACGCGTCCCTTCGTGTAGGTGCCAGCCCGACGGACCAGCAGAAGCCGGAGAAGGTACTGCCGGTCCTGTGGAGGGACAAGCGGTCGCGACCGCGGGTTCAGTCGCCCTGGTTGCCCAATGGGTCGGCGCCGATCAGCTCGCCCAGGGCCGCCGCCCCCTCGACCACCGCCGTGCGGGCCGCGTCCAGCGCCTCGCCGTGCATCCGGAACGTCGGCCCGAGCACGCTGATCGCGGCCACGACCTGCCCGTGGGCATCGCGAACGGCCGCGCTGATGCCGGTCACGCCCTCCTCCACGGTGTCGCTGCCGACCGCCGCCTCGCCGGCGGGCAGCGCGCCGGCTAGCGCCTGTCCGACCGCCGTCCCGGTCCGTGGCACGTCGCGGCCGCGCCAGCCGGCCACGCGCAGGGTCATCGTGCCCTCGGCCGCCGCCAGGTAGATCGCCGTGTCGTCGTCGTGGGCGACCGCGAGGTAGCAGGTCTCGCGGGTCCCGGCGGCCACCCGGTCGAGGATGGGCTGGGCCAGCCGGGGCAGGGGATGGCCGCCGACCACCCGATGGGCCAGCCGAACCATGCGCGGACCGGCGACGTAGCCCGAGGCCGTCCGCGCCACCAGCCCGGCGGCCTCAAGCGACGCCAGCTGGCGGGTCGCCGTCGACGGGGCCAGGCCGACGGCATCCGACAGCTGGGTCAGCGTCAGCCCGCCCTCACCGGCCACGCCGATCCCCTCCACGACCGCCACCAGCAGGGTGAGGACACGGTCGGAGGAGCGGGCGGTCTGCCGGCTGCTGGTCTCGGGAGTGCTCGACACGATGGGCCTCTTGACATTCCGTTTGATGGAAGTAGATTCCGTCCTATGGAAGCATCTGTGGTCGTTGGACGCAACGGGGTTGCTCCCCAGGACGTGGTCGACGTCGCCCGTCGGGGCGCACGCGTCGTGCTGGGCGATGACGCCCGCGAGGCGCTGGAGCGGGGTGCCGAGGTCGTCGCGGGCCTGCTCGACAAGCCCGAACCCGTCTACGGCGTCTCCACCGGGTTCGGCGCGCTGGCCGACACCGTCATCCCGGTCGAACGCTCCGCCGAGCTGCAGCAGGCCCTGGTCCGCTCCCACGCCGCGGGCATGGGGCCGGAGCTGGAGCAGGAGGTCATCCGCGCGATGATGATGCTCCGCGCCCGCTCGCTGGCCATGGGCTACAGCGGTGCTCGTCCACACGTCGCCGAGCGGATCTGCGAGGTGCTCAACGCCGGCATCGTCCCCGTCGTCCGCGAGCACGGCTCGGTCGGCGCGTCCGGTGACCTGGCACCCCTCGCCGCCGCCGCCCTGACCCTCACCGGCGAGGGCATCGTCGACACCCCGACCGGTCGCAAGCCGGCGGCCGAGGCGCTCGCCGACGCGGGCCTCGAACCGCTCCACCTGACCGCCAAGGAGGGGCTGGCGCTGATCAACGGCACCGACGGCATGCTCGGCATGCTGGTCATGGCGCTGCAGGACCTCCGCGACCTCTACCTGATCGCCGACGTCGCCGCCGCCATGACCGTCGAGGCGCTGCTCGGCACCGACCAGGCCTACGCCGCGGACCTGGTCGCCATGCGTCCACAGCCCGGCCAGCAGGCCTCGGCCGCCAACCTCCGCAACCTGCTCGCCGGCTCGCCGACCGTGGCCAGCCACCGCCACGGCGACACCCGTGTGCAGGACGCCTACTCGCTGCGCTGCACCCCGCAGGTCCACGGTGCCGGCCGCGACGTCATCGGCTTCGCCGCCACCGTTGCCGACAACGAGCTCCAGAGCTTCATCGACAACCCTGTCGTCCTCAATGACGGCCGGGTCGCGTCGTGCGGCAACTTCCACGGTGCGCCCGTGGCCTACGCCGCCGACCTGCTGCGCATCCCGGTGGCCGACCTGTCGGCCCTGTCGGAGCGTCGGACCGACCGGCTGCTGGACCCGGCCCGCTCCCACGGGCTGCCGCCGTTCCTCACCACCGACGCCGGCGTGAACTCCGGGCTGATGATCGCGCAGTACACCCAGGCCGCGATGGTCACCACCAACCGTCGGCTGGCCGCCCCCGCCAGCGTCGACACCCTGTCGACCTCCGCCGGGCAGGAGGACCACGTCTCCATGGGCTGGGGGGCCTGCCGGGCCCTCCGCGAGGTCGTCGCCAACCTGCGGCGCATCCTCGCCGTCGAGGTCCTCGCCGCCACCCACGCCCAGGTCCTCCGCGGGCAGGGCCTGCCGCCCAGCGGTGAGCCCCTCCGCCCGGGTGCAGCCACCGGGGCGGTCGCCGAGGTCGTGCTGGAGGCGGCGGGCGGACCCGGTCCCGACGAACACCTCGAGCCCCGCCTCGCCGCCGTCGAACGGCTGCTGGAGACCGGTGCGGTGCTGACCGCCGCCCGTGCCCACGCCGACCTGACCTGACGCCCGGGCCGCCCGACACACACGCCAACACCGCCACCCGACACCGCCACCCGACACCGAGACCCGACAGCGAGAGGACACCATCATGAGCGGCCCCCGTCCCGTCCGTGCCGCCCGCGGCACCGAGCTGACCGCCCGGTCCTGGCAGACCGAGGCACCCCTCCGGATGCTGATGAACAACCTCGATCCCGAGGTGGCCGAGGAGCCCGACAAGCTCGTCGTCTACGGCGGCACCGGCCGCGCCGCCCGGTCGTGGGAGGCCTTTGACGGCATCGTCGCCGCCCTCACCGACCTGGCCGACGACGAAACGCTGCTGGTGCAGTCGGGCAAGCCCGTCGGGGTCATCCGCACCAACCCGTGGGCCCCCCGCGTGCTGATCGCCAACTCCAACCTCGTCCCCGACTGGGCGAACTGGGAGGAGTTCCGCCGGCTCGAGGCCGAGGGCCTGACCATGTACGGCCAGATGACCGCGGGGTCGTGGATCTACATCGGCACCCAGGGGATCCTGCAGGGCACCTACGAGTGCTTCGCCGAGATCGCCCGCCGCCGCTTCGACGGCAGCCTGGCCGGCACCATCACCCTCACCGCCGGCCTCGGTGGCATGGGTGGCGCCCAGCCGCTGGCGGTCACCATGAACGACGGCGTGGCCCTGTGCATCGAGGTCGTCCCGTGGCGGGCCGAGCGGCGGGTCGAGCACCGTTATCTCGACGTCGTCGCCGACGACATCGACGACGCCATCGCCAGGTGCATCGATGCACGTGACGCCAAGCAGCCGCTCAGCGTCGGGCTGATCGGCAACGCCGCCGAGCTGGTCCCGCAGCTGCTCGACCGTGGCTTCCCCGCCGACATCGTCACCGACCAGACCTCGGCCCACGACCCCCTCAGCTACGTGCCCGTCGACGTCAGCCCCGAAGCCGCCGCGAAGATGGCCGCCGAGCAGCCCGAGGAGATGACCCGCCGGGCCCGCGAGTCCATGGCCGCCCACTGCCGCGCCATGGTCGGGTTCGCCGACGCCGGTGCGGAGGTCTTCGACTACGGCAACAGCCTTCGTGCCGAGGCCCAGCTCGGCGGGTTCGACCGCGCCTTCGACTACCCCGGCTTCGTGCCCGCCTACGTCCGGCCGCTGTTCTGCGAGGGCAAGGGCCCCTTCCGCTGGGTGGCCCTGTCGGGCGACCCGGCCGACATCGCCGTCACCGACCAGGCGGTCCTGGAGACCTTCCCCGACGACGAACCCCTCCACCGCTGGATCAAGAAAGCCTCCGAGCAGGTTGCCTTCCAGGGGCTGCCCGCCCGGATCTGCTGGCTGGGCTACGGCGAGCGGGCCAAGCTCGGCAAGGTCTTCAACGACCTCGTCCGCGACGGCAAGGTGTCCGCGCCGATCGTCATCGGCCGTGATCACCTGGACTCCGGCTCCGTCGCCTCGCCCTACCGCGAGACCGAGGGGATGATCGACGGGTCCGACGCCATCGCCGACTGGCCGCTGCTGAACGCCCTGTCGACCACGGCGTCCGGGGCGACGTGGGTCAGCATCCACCACGGCGGTGGGGTCGGCATCGGCCGGTCCATCCACGCCGGCATGGTCTGCCTGGCCGACGGCACCGAGCTCGCCGAGCAGAAGCTGGAGCGGGTGCTGACCACCGACCCGGGCCTGGGCGTGATGCGCCACGCCGACGCCGGCTACGACATCGCCAAGGACGTCGCCCGCGAGCGCGGCGTCAAGATCCCGCTGCTGGAGGGTTGAGCAATGACCGCTGCTGACTCGTTCACCGTCGATCCCGCGACCGTGGAGGCGTACCAGCGCGATGGCGTGGTCGTCGTCCGCGGGGCCTTCTCGGCCGAGGACGTCGAGCTGGCCCGCCGGGCCGTCGACGCCAACCTCGCCGACCTCTCACCGAAGGCCAAGCGGGCCTCGGCCGAGGACGACGGCGCCTTCATCGAGGACTTCTGCAGCTGGCAGCGAATCCCCGAGATCGAACGGTTCGTCCACGAGTCGCCGGCCGCCGGGATCGCCGCCCAGCTGATGGGCAGCCAGACGGTGCGGCTGTACCACGACCACATGCTGACCAAGGAGCCCGGCACCAGGCAGCGCACGCCGTGGCACCAGGACCAGCCCTACTACAACGTCGAGGGCACCCAGAACACCTCGATGTGGTTCCCCGTCGACCCGGTCGACCGCGAGTCGACGCTGGAGTTCGTGGCCGGCTCCCACACGGGCGAGTGGTACATGCCGCGGACGTTCCAGGACGCGCAGGCCAAGTGGTTCCCCGAGGGGACCCTGTCGGACCTGCCAGACATCGAGGGCGAACCCGACCGCTGGCCGGTCGTCGGCTGGGCGCTGGAGCCCGGTGACGCCGTCTTCTTCAACATGCTCACCCTGCATGCCGCCGGCGGGTCGACCCGTCGCCGTCGGGTCATCTCCATCCGCATGCTCGGCGACGACATGGTGCACGCGCCACGGCAGTGGACGACCTCACCGCCCTTCGACGGCTTGGTCGACGAGCTGCCCGCCGGGGTGCCGATGGACCATCCGCTCTTCCCGGTCCTGTGGCCACGGACGGCGGGCTGATGGCCGTCCGTCCCCTCGTTCACGTCGGCGACCCGGTCCTGCGCACGCCCACCACGCCCATCGCGGCCGACGAGCTCGGTTCGGCGGAGGTGCAGGGGCTGATCGACGACCTGATCGACACCATGCACGACGCCGGCGGGGCCGGGATCGCCGCGACCCAGATCGGGTCGTCGTTGCGGGTCGCGATCGCCGAGGTCGGCCCGCACACCAGGGCGCGGTACCCCTACAAACCGCTGATCCCCCTCACCGTGCTCGTCAACCCGACCCTCGAACCCCTGGAGGAGGAGGGGACCGAACCGATCATCGAGGGCTGCCTGTCGGTGCCGGTGATCCGTGGCGAGCTGCCCCGGTGGACGGCCGTGCGGGTGCGCTGGCTGGACCGTGACGGCGGCGAGCACGACGAGGTGCTGCGCGGGGTGACCGCCGGGACCTTCCAGCACGAGGTCGACCACCTCGACGGCATGGTCTTCCTCGACCGCGTCGCCGACTCGCGCTCGTTCACGACGTGGGAGAACTACGACCGGTTCCACCGCGAGGCATTCGAGGCACGCATCAGCGACTACGTGGCGCGGGTCGGCTCGTGAGCCCTGCCGGTCCCGGCTGGTTCGCCTGCGACCACGCGCTGGTCGGCGCGCCCGCCGACGGCGTGGTGGCCGACCGGGTGGTGCTCTCGGTGGAGGACGGGCGGCTGGCCGTCGTCGAAGCGGACAGCGAACGGTTCGACGAGGTCGCCGCGACCGGCACCCACCTGCGGGGGGTGACCCTGCCGGGGCTGGTCAACGCCCACTCCCACGCCTTCCATCGTGCGCTGCGCGGCCGGACCCACGGGACAGGTGGGGCCCGGGGCGAGCCGGGATCGTTCTGGACCTGGCGGGAGGTCATGTACGGGGTGGCCGGCCGGCTTGAGCCCGACAGCTACCACGCCCTGGCCCGTGGGGTGTTCGGCGAGATGGCGCTGGCCGGCATCACCGCCGTCGGGGAGTTCCACTACCTCCACCACGACGTCGACGGCCGTCCCCACGCCGACGCCAACGCCATGGGTGAGGCGCTGCTGGCGGCCGCCGCCGATGCAGGCATCCGCATCACCCTGCTGGACACCCTGTACCTGACCGCCGGGGTGGGCGACACGCTGGAGCGGCCCGGCCTGGCGCCGGTGCAGCAGCGGTTCTCCGACGGCTCGGTGCCGTCGTGGTTGTCCCGCCTGGCCGACCTGTCGTCCCGCGTGGACGGGGTCGGTGCACGGGTCGGTGCGGCGCTGCATTCGGTCCGGGCGGTGCCGGCGGCGGTGGCCGGTGAGGCCGTCGCCGGGGTGGCCGAGGTGCTGGACGACGGCTCGGTGCTGCACGCCCATGTGTCGGAGCAGCCCGCCGAGGTGGCGGCCTGCGTCGAGGCCCACGGGGTGTCGCCGGTCGTGCTGCTGGACCGGGCCGGGGCGCTGGCCCAGCGGTTCACGGCCGTGCACGGGGTGTGGCTGGACGAGGGGGACATCGGGCTGCTCGGGTCGACCGGGTCGACGGTCTGCGCCTGCCCGACGACCGAGCGGGACCTGGCCGACGGCGTCGTCCCGGCGATGGCGTTGCGGGACGCCGGTGCGGACCTCGCGCTGGGCTCGGACCAGCACGTCGTCATCGACCTGCTGGAGGAGGCACGGGCGGTCGAGGCCGACCTCCGCCTGGTCACCCAGCAACGAGGCCTGCTCTCCCCGGCGTCGCTGATCGCGGCGGCGACGACCGGCGGGGCCCGATCGCTCGGCTGGGCCGACGCCGGCCGCATCGAGGCCGGGGCGTTGGCCGACCTCTGCGTCGTGGGCCTGGACTCGGTGCGTCTTGCCGGGGTGCCGCGTCGTGACGTGCTGGCGGGGATCGTGCACGCCGGGACCGCCGCCGACATCACCCACACCATCGTGGGCGGCCGGGTCGTCGTCGCCGACGGCCAGCACACCGGGTTCGACGTGGCCGAGGCGCTGCGGACGTCCCTCTCTCCTTCCTGATCGGAGCATCCTCGTGACCACCACCGCCTTCACCGACATCGCCTGGCTGACCACCCACGACCCCGCCCACGCCCTGCCCGCCGGCGTCGACGCGGCGGCGTCCGGGGTGGGCCGGCACGGCGCCGAGGTCAGCCGGGGCCTCGCCGACGCCTGGCTGGTCGTCGACTCGGGCCGTGTCGCCGCCGTCGGGACGGGGTCGACCCCGCCGACAGACCAGCGGGTGTCGCTGGGCGGCCGGTCGGTGCTGCCGGGCTTCGTCGACAGCCACACCCACATGGTCTTCGCCGGTGACCGGTCGGCGGAGTTCACCGCCCGCATGGCCGGCCAGCCCTACGCCGCCGGCGGCATCGCCACCACGATCGGCGCGACCAGGTCCGCGATGGACGAAGATCTGCGGGCCGCGTTGGCCGGCCGGGTGGCCGAGGCCCGCGCGGCGGGGATCACGACGCTGGAGATCAAGTCGGGCTACGCGGCCACGCCGGAGGGCGAGTCGCGCCTGCTGCGGCTGGCCCGCGAGGTCACCCCGCACACCACCTACCTGGGCGCCCACGTCGTGCCGCCCGAGCACGCCGCGGACCCGGCGGGCTACGTGTCGCTCGTGACCGGGGAGATGCTGGACGCCTGCGCACCCCTCTCCGGATCGGTGGACGTGTTCTGCGAGGAGGGGGCCTTCGACGCCGACCAGTCGCGGGAGGTGTTGCGGGCAGGGATGGCGAAGGGGTTGGCCGGCCGGGTGCACGCCAACCAGCTGGGGGAGGGGCCGGGGGTGCGGCTGGCCGTCGAGCTCGGCTGCGCGTCGGCCGACCACTGCACCTACCTGGCCGGCGAGGACGTCGAGGCGCTCGCCGGGGCGTCGACCGTGGCCACGTTGTTGCCGGCGACGGACTTCTCGACCCGCCAGGCCTATCCCGACGGGCGCCGGCTGGTCGACGCCGGTGCGACCGTGGCGCTGGCCACGAACTGCAACCCGGGGTCGAGCTACACCACGTCGATGTCGTTCGTCATCGCCCTGGCCGTGCGGGACTGCCACCTGACCCTGCCCGAGGCGGTGTGGTCGGCCACCGCCGGCGGCGCCCGCTCGCTGGGCGTGGACGACGTCGGCCACCTTCGGGTGGGCGCGCGGGCGGACATGGTCGTCCTCGACGCCCCGTCCCCCGACCACCTCGCCTACCGCCCCGGCGTCCCCCTGATCGCGGCGACCGTGGTGGGTGGCGACGTCGTGGCCGGCGACGTGGGGGCGGGGCCGCTCGGCTGACCCGGTGGTCATCGGCGCGATCGGGGCCTGAACCACCCATTGGTGCGTTTCGGCACGATCCGCTCCTCCTGGAGGGCTTCCCGGAAGACACGGAAAGGGCCCGAGCACGAATGCCCGGGCCACTTCCTCGAGTTCAGCTGGCGCCTACCGGATGTAGAACGCGCGCAGGGTGTCGCCGAACTGCGGGTCGGCGAAGTTCGGCCAGTTGTCCTTGTCGAAGCCGGGAGCCTTCTCGAGCTGCTCCTTGCTGGCGTCGAGGATGAACGCGTGGTGCTCGGGGTCCACGGTGAGGGCCTCGAACGGGACGGCGAACAGCTTGTCGCCCATCCCGAGGAAGCCGCCGTAGGACACCACGGCGTAGGACACCGATCCGTCGGCGAGGTCGATCATCAGGTCCTTGACCTTGCCGAGGTCCTCACCCTGGGTGTTGCGGATGTCGTTGCCATCGATGCTGGTGGCGCTTAGTACGGCTGGTGCAGTGTTCATGTGTTCCTCCGATGTGTCGGTGGGTCGTGCTCGTTCGTCACCCATTGACCTTCCCGACTCCACGGTTGGGAAACAGCACGCCGGCGTCGCACGGGGACACAGGTGACGTTCTCCACGGCCCCGACTGGCGCGATCGGGGCCTGCGTCGTCCAGGCGCGAGGTTCGGCACGATCCGCCCGAGGAGGGACACACTCGGGCCGTGCACGATCCAGAGGAGGGACTCGACGCCGACGGCCTGGTGGTCACCGGTGCTCGAGCGGACCGCATCCCCGCCGCGTACCGCCCGCTTGTCGAGGCATGTGTCGACCGGCTGATGGGCGATCCGTCTCTGAGGGTGTCGTCGCTGTACCTGTACGGGTCCGTGGCAACCGGCCGCGCGGTGCCCGGCCGCTCCGACCTCGACCTGATCGTCGTACACGAGGGTGCGCCGACCCCGAGCTTGACCGACGTCGTGCGACCCCTGGCCGATGACCGGTTGGTCCGCGAGATCGGCGTGTCCACGATGTCGCGGGAGGTGGTGGTGGCCGATGACGAACGCGGTCGAATCGAGCGGTGCTTCCTGACGGCCTACGCGGTCCACCTGGCAGGCGAGGCGGTGCCGCCGACTAGGTGCCGGGGCGACCGTGCGCTCGTCCGCGGGTTCGCCGGTGACCTCCTCGAGCGGCTGCCACGGCTGGCCGCCGGTCGACTCGATGGCGCCGATCCAACCGTCGTGGCTCGCCGTCTGCTGATGACGACCGCCATGCACCTGACGGTCGAGCGAGGGGAGTGGTCGACTGACCGTGCGCGAGCGGTCGAGCTCCTGCGCCTCGAATCGACCGAGTCGGCGCCCTCCGTCGTCAAGGCGGCCGCCACGCTGTTCGACTGCGTGGACTCCCGAGGGAGGAGGTTCGGTGCGACGCCCTCGCAGACCGCCTTGGTGGAACTGGCCGGGTGGCTGGCGGAGTCCTGGCGGGAAGCAGAGGGTGCGACCGGTTCCTCACCCCTTTGTGCCTACGGGGGGTGAGACAGGTTGGGGTGCAGGATCTGAGCGATCAGATCGGAGTGCCTGATGAGCAATGCTGATGCGTCCAGTCCGGTTCGTACCGCCACCAGTCCGCCGGTGGCGTTGGTGCCCCGGGGCAAGCTTGTCGCTCCTCGCGGCCCCAACGGGCAGCGTCGACCGCGTCGCGGGTTCACCGCGGACTACAAGTTGGCGATACTGGCGGAGTACGACCGCTGTTCCGAGCATGGTGAGAAGGGCGCCCTGATGCGCCGCGAGGGCCTGTACTCCTCGTTGATCACCGACTGGCGGCGCCAACACCGGGAAGGATCGCTCGTGGCCACACCAGGACGATCCGAGGGCGGCCGGGGCGGCCCGTCCCGCTCGGAGCTGGAACGGCTCCGCCAGGAGAACGAGCGGCTGCGGACCAAGCTGGCCAAGGCCCAGGCCGTGATCGAGGTCCAGGGAAAAGTTCACGCGCTCTTGGAAGAGATCTCCAGGAGCGCGGAGCCCGGGACCGAGTGACCGCCATCCAGGACGACGCCATCGCCGAGCTCGCCCCGCTGATCGGCACCGCCCGGGCCTGCCGGGCCGTGGGCCGCTCACGCGCGTCGTGGTACCGCACCCACCACCCCCGACCCAAACCGCCACCCCGACCACGGCAACGGCCGGCACGCGCGCTCACCGACGCCGAACGGGCCGAGGTGATCGGGCTGCTGACCTCCCAGCGGTTCTGTGACCTGCCGCCCGCCCAGGTGTGGGCGCGGCTGCTGGACGAGGACAGCGACTACCTCTGCTCGATCTCCACCATGTACCGGCTGCTCCGCGAGCAACGGATGGTTCGTGAGCGTCGCCGGCAGGCCAGCCATCCCGCCCACGTCAAGCCCGAGCTGGTAGCCACCGCCCCCAACCAGGTGTGGTCCTGGGACATCACCAAGCTGCGTGGCCCGTGGAAGTGGACCTGGTATCAGCTCTACGTCGTCATCGATGTCTACTCCCGCTACGCCGTCGGCTGGACCGTGGCCACCCGCGAATCGGCCGCGCTGGCCCGCGACCTGCTCGACGCCTGCACCAAAGCCGAGCACATCGGCCGCGACCAGCTGACCATCCACGCCGACCGCGGCACCTCCATGACCAGCCGGACCGTCGCCCAGCTCCTGGCCGACCTCGGCGTCACCCGCTCCCACAGCCGACCCCACGTCTCCAACGACAACCCCTACTCCGAAGCCCAGTTCAAGACCCTCAAGTACGCCCCCACCTTCCCCGGCCGTTTCACCGACCTCGGCCACGCCCGCCGGTTCACCGACGACTTCCTCACCTACTACAACACCATCCACCGGCACTCCGGCATCGGCCTGCACACCCCCGCCGACGTCCACACCGGACGCCACCACCACATCCGAAAGGCCCGGCAACGCGTCCTCGACGACGCCTACGCCCAACACCCCGAACGCTTCCGCTCCCGACCCCACGCACCCACCATCCCAGCAACCAGCTGGATCAACCCACCCACACCAGAAACCAACTCAGACCTGTCTCACCCGGCCTGACACGTTCCGTCACCGACGTGAGTGTCACACCCTCGGGGTTCAATACGGGTATGACGGATCAGGTGTTGGAGGTGGGTGTGGAGGGGGTGGTCGGGTTGCCCGAGGGGGTGTTTCCCGACGACGTCCACACGCCCGGGCCGCACCCGGCCGGTCCCGACGCCATCCCTGCTGGTCGGTCCGGCGTGTCGGCGGTGGAGCGGCTGGTCGGGCTGCTGGCGGAGACCGACCGGATCATCGCGGAGACCATCGGGCTGATCCGTCACCACCGCCACCACGCCCGCGGCCGGACCGCGACCGGCGGCCTGCGACTGGACGGCTTCCTGGCCCTGGCGGCCGGGCGGACCGGTACCGACATCCGCCGGCTGATGCGGACCGAACGGACCCTCACCCGCATGCCCGCCGTCGACGCGGCGTTCGCCGAGGGGCAGCTGTCGTGGTCACAGACCCAGGGGATCGTCGCGGCCACCCGTGACCTGACCGCCGCACAGACCACCGAGCTCGACGACGACCTCGCCGGACCGCTGGCCACCATGCCAACAGGCGCCGACCCCGATGCCATCGTGGCCACCGCCCGCGACTGGGCCACCAACATCCTCCACGACACCAACGCCGAGCGGTACGACCCGGCCGACCGGGCGTTCTTCCGCATCCAGCCCGACCTGCTCGGCGGTGCCCACTTCTCCGGCTACGACCGCCTCGAGTCAGTCCTCACCATCCGCGAGGCCGCCGAGGCTGCCGCCGACCGGCCCACGATCCCCGAGGCGGTCCGGGCCGATGCCGACGGCCAGGCCGTCCCCGCCGAGCTGCAGCCCACCACCACCCGGCAGGCCCAGCTCGCCGAAGGCCTCCGTCGCGCCGCCGCCACCTACCTCGCCGGCACCAGCCCCGACGCAACCGTGCCGCGTCCGGCCCGACCCAGCGTGTCGGTCGTCATCGACACCACCGCACCCCACGGCCCCATCGGCCGGCTGCTCGCCCGCTGGCACGGCGGCCCCATCCCCCTCACCCGGCTGACCACCCAACGGATCCTGTGCGACCCGGCCCTGTCGACCGTGGTCGTCGACGACACCAGACCCGGGGCCATCAGCGACCACACCGGCCCCATCACCAGCCGCCACTACCGCACCCTTCGCGCCGTCGACCGCGGCTGCCGCATGCCCGGCTGCAGCGCCCCTGCCCAGCACACCGACGCCCACCACCTCGTGCCCCGCGAACTGGGCGGGCCAACGTGCACCGACAACCTGGCCCTGTTCTGCAGGTCCTGCCACACCACCATCCACGACCACGACATCCACGCAGTCATGGACCGACATACCAGGGCCGTCACCATCACCCTCACCGACGGCCGCACCTTCACCTCCACACCCACCTGACCACACCAACCGCACCGAGCGGTCGGTGCTCAGTGTCGCGGCGTTGGTTCCGCGAGCCAGTCGGCGAGGTTCGCCAGCGATGAGGAGAGCCCGGCGGAATGGTCCTCGGGAGAGACTCCCGCCGGGACGTTCGTCGCGATGACCTCGACGCGAGTCCCTCCACCCACGGGCGCGAGCGTCCAGGTCATCGTCATCGTGCCGTGGAAGGCCGGATCGTCGGACTCGAAGTCGACCGCATGCACGATCCGCCGGTCACGGACGATGTCGACGATGCGCGCCTCCACGACGTCGGTGCCGTCACCGGCCTTGCCCGAGCCGACTGGGTCGTCGGGCAGGAGCACGAGGCGGTAGCTGCCGCCCGGCCGGATGTCGGCGTGTTCGAAGCGGCCGCTCATCCCCTCCGGCGGCAGCCATTGCGCGAGGGCGGTCGGATCGACGAGTGCGTCGAAGACCTGGCGGGCCGAGGCGTCGATGATGCGCGACTCGCGGTCGACCCGTGCGGAGGGACCGGGCGGGTCGAAGTCCCAGCGGGTCGAGCGGCCGGCGAGCGACTCATCGGTGGCGACGGCGTGCACGGTGCGCGGTTCGATGCGGAAGACCTCGTAGGGCGGCGGGCCGGCGGTGGGTGCGCCGTACGGGGCAGTCAGCGCGCGGGCGTCGCCGTCAACGGCAACGTCCCACCCGTATGCGGCTCGGTACGCGTCGACGACGGCCGCGAGCCGATCGGCGTCGACGACCCGCCGTGGCGTGCCGGTCCACACGATGTCGAGTCCCTCCGTCCCCAGCGCGATAGAGGTGGAACCGTGACCGGCCAGGTGACGCGTCTTGACCGCGGTCGAGGACGACGACACGTGGATCGCTTGGTCGACGACGACAGCGAACACCGGACGTGTGTGCGGCTGTCCATCGACATCCATCGTCGTCAGCCAGAACGTTCCGCCAGCGTGCAGCCGATCGACGAGTTCGGCCCAGTCGATCGTCGCTCCCGGATCGTTCGGTTGCGCCTCCCCGCCGTCGAACTGTCGTGTGAGGTTCGTCGCTGACATCGGTGCGGGCATCGTTTCGTCCTTCCTTCTCCGGCCGGTCAACCAGCCACGAACGGGCCGTGCGGTTGCGGTGGGTCAGCTGTCGCGCCGCCACAGGATGTGGTGGGTGACGCCGCTCGCGCTCGGCACGGACTCGTGGTGGAAGCGGTCGTCGAACTCCGAGGGGTCGTCCCAGAAGCGGACGCCGGCGCCGAGGGTGATGGGGGCGACGACGATGTGCATCTCGTCGACCACGTCGGCGTCGACGAACGAGCGGATCGTCGTGGGGCCGCCGCCGACCCTGACGTCGAGTCCGTTCGCTGCCGCAGCAGCGCGTCCGACGGCGTCGGCTGGGCTGGCCTCGAGGAAGTGGAACGTGGTGTCGGCGAGCGCGAAGGACGGACGCTCGTGGTGGGTGAGCACGAACACCGGGGTGTGGAACGGTGGCGTGTCGCCCCACCACCCGAGCCATCCGTGATCGGGCCACGGGCCGCGTTGGGGGCCGAACTTGTTGCGTCCCATGATCTCCGCGCCGATCCCGTGGCTGAAGTCGCGGATGAAGTAGTCGTCGAGGCCGCGAGACCCGCCAGCATCGGTTCGTCCCGGCCAGCTCTTCGTCGCCAGGCCCCACCGCATCAGCTCAGCGGGGTCGGCGTGTCCGAACGGCCGCTCGAGCGACTGGCCCTCACCGGTCGCGTACCCATCAGCCGACACGGTGAAGTTCTGCACCCTGACTCGCTGCTGCATCGTGGTTCCCTCCCTTGGACCAAACCGCTTGCGGTTCGCAATCGGATACGGATGACTCTAGCTAGACTGGTTGCATGACGCCACCAGCCAGCTCGATCCACCTCGATGTCCCACAGGGAAGGTCGGGCTGCCCGATCAACATGACGATGGAGCTGCTCGGAGATCGGTGGAGCTTCATCGTGCTGCGTGACGTGATGTTCGGAGGCCGGACTGGATTCCGCGAGCTCGTCAACCACTCCCTCGAGGGGATCGCCACCAACGTCCTCGCCTCACGGCTGGCCAAGCTCACCGACGCCGGGTTGCTCACTCGTGAACCCCGTCCCGGGCATCGACAGAAGGTCGACTACTTCCTCACCGAGGCAGCGATCCAGCTGGTGCCCCTGATCGTCGAGCTCGGCGACTGGGGTTCGCGCTGGCTCCCGACCACCCCAGAGCTCGCGGTGCGAGCCCGTCTGCTCGCCGACGGCGGCCCGGAGGTGCGGGACCGGTTCATGGACGAGCTCCGGTCGATCCACCTCCGCCGCGAGCCCAGGCCCGATGACGGGGTCCTCGCCGAGCTCGACGCGGCCTACCGCGCGGCGTCCTGATCGCCCGGGCAGTCGGGCTGCAGGAGGACGCCGACGCTCAGCCGAGGAGCAGCGTGTCCAGGCCGCGGATCAGCCCGACGACGTCGCCGACGCGGCGAACCGCCAGCAGGGTGCCTGCCACGTACGGGGCTGCCGACGACCCGGCGTCGTGCCTGATGGTCAGGCGCTCGTCGGGCAGGGCGAACACGACCTCCGTCGACACGCTGAAGCTGGGCAGCCGCAACGAGTGCACCTGGGTCCCCGACACCGACGCACCGCGGGCCTCGGCCATGCCCCCGGTCTCGGCGATCGGTCGCGCGAGCTCCGTCGGTCGCACCGCGTCCAGGCGTTCGGCCAGCTCGCGGGCCGTCCCGCTCGGGGCGTCGGCCTTCGTCGCCGACGCGTAGTCGATCACCTCGCGCTGCGGCAGGTGCGCGGCAGCCAGCAACGCCGCAGCCTGCATCATCGCCGCGGTGATGGAGAAGTTCCCGGCCGCGATCACACCGACCCCGGCAGCCCGGGCGGCCTCATCGATCTCGGTGAACGCCTCCGCGGTCAACCCCGACGAACCGACCACGACACCGACGCCCGCACCGACCGCTGCACGGACGTGGTTGCCCACGACCTCGTGGGACGTGTAGTCGACCAGCACGTCCACCCCGACCCGCAACGACTCCTCCACGGTGGCGTGAACCGGCACGCCGTTGGAGCCGACGCTCCAGACGTCACCGAGGTCCTGCCCGGCCGCCGTGCGGCTCGTTGCGGCCACGAGGTCGAGGTCGTCGGCGGCGAGGACGGCCTCGGCCACCGCCCGCCCCGTCCACCCGGTCGCTCCGGCCACGGCAACGCGCATAGTCATCTTCGTGTTGTACCCCAACAGGAATGCCCGCGGGCCTCCCATGGTTAAGAAGTATGAATCACAACCAATGAGAGGATGCGTGATGGACGTCGACGTCGTGGTGATCGGCGCTGGGCAGGCTGGCTTGTCGGCCGGATACTTCCTGGCCCACCGTGGGTTCAGGCCGCACACCGACTTCGTGGTCCTCGACGGCAACGACGGGCCCGGTGGCGCGTGGCGGCACCGCTGGCCGTCGCTGACCCTCGGTGGCGCCCACGGCATCCACCCGCTGCCCGGCCTCGACCTCGACTCCGCGCCGACGGACTCGACCAGGCCTTCCAGCGAGGTCGTGTCCGAGTACTTCGCAAGGTACGAGGACACCTTCGACCTCCCCATCATCCGCCCGGCAGCAGTGCACACAGTCAACGAGGCCGGCGACGGGCGCCTGCTGGTGGACACCGACAAGGGGACGTGGCGAACCCGGGGGCTGATCAACGCCACCGGCACCTGGACCCGTCCGTTCTGGCCGAGGTACCCGGGGATGGCGGACTTCGCCGGCCGGCAGCTCCACACCGCCGACTTCCGGTCCGCGCAGGACTTCGCCGGCCAGCACGTGGTCGTCGTCGGCGGTGGCCACTCGGCGGTGCAGCACCTGCTGGAGATCGCCGAGGTCACCTCCACCACGTGGGTGACCCGGCGGCCACCGGCCTGGCGGTCGGGTCCGTTCGACCAGCAGGCCGGCCGCGACGCGGTCCAGCGGATCGCCGACCGGGTCGCCGTCGGTGCCCGTCCCGAGTCCGTCGTCAGCGTCACCGGCCTGGCCCTGACCCCAGCGGTGGAGGCGGCCCGGGCAAGCGGCGTCCTCCAGCGGCAGCCGGTGTTCGACCGGCTCACCGCCGACGGGGTGGCATGGGACGACGGCCGGGAGGTGAAGGCCGACGTGATCCTCTGGGCGACCGGTTTCCGCCATGCGCTGGACCACCTCGCCCCGCTGCACCTCCGCAACGACCGCGGCGGCATCACGATGGACGGTACGCAGGTGGCTGGGGATCCGCGGATCCACCTCCTCGGCTACGGCCCATCGGCCAGCACCATCGGCGCCACTCGTGCGGCTCGAGTCGCCGTCCGGGACCTCCGCCAGCGGTTGGGCCACCGCCAGCCCGCCTGAGGAGTGCGCGCGACCAACCGGCCCGTCCACTTCTGACAGAACCCTTGCGGGCGGTCCGCGCGGCAATGCTCGCGGACGTCGGGGTGGTTCTCCCGTGCATCCGATTCGCTGCCCTGGACCGCACGAGAGGAACGCCCGTCATGATCGTCTTCGGCTGGAGGACCCGCTTCGCAATCCTGTGGGAAGGCATGTTCGCCTGCCCCTACGAACGCCAGCACCGCCAGGCCCGGCTTCGCGAGGCCCGCCGCTGGTTCACCCTCTTCTGGATCCCCGTCATTCCCCTGGCCCGGCTCGGCCGTGCCGTCGAGTGCAGCGGCTGTGGCCTGTCGTTCAAGGAGCAGGTGCTGGCCCACGCGACCTCGGCACCGCAGGCACAGACCCTCCAGCTCGCTCCCACCGCACCCCTCGTGCAGACCGCCTCGCCCGCCGTGGCAGGGCGTTAGCCGCCGGTTAGCGCCCCTGCCTACCGTCACGGAGATGCACGTGATCACCCGCCGCCACTTCGTCGCGATCGTCCCAGCACTGCTGGCGCTTGCGCTGCTGCTCCCGGCCGCGCCGGCCCGCGCCGCACACCCCGGCCCCAACGGCCCGATCGCCTACCAGAAGGCCGACGGCACGATCCGCGTCCTCTCCCTCGACGGCAGCCAGGCCACCATCTTCAACCCCATCGTGGGCGTCACCGCCCTGCTGGAGAACCCGTCGGTCTCCCCCGACGGCACCCGGGTCGCCTTCGTCTTCGCAGGCCCCGCCAACACCGAGATCTGGACCTATCACCTCGGCAGCGGCCAGTACACCCAGCTGACCGCTGTCGACGAGCTCGGCCTGGCCTCCTCCCCCTCGTGGGAACCCGACGGTTCGGCCATCGTCTTCACCGGCATCGACACCCGCGACCAGCTGATCAAGCTCTGGTCGGTCACCCCGGACGGCCAGACCCGTCCGACCCCGATCGGCGGGCCGCCCAACGGCACGCTCGAGGTCGCCG
Source organism: Euzebya pacifica (assembly GCF_003344865.1). Taxonomy (GTDB): domain Bacteria; phylum Actinomycetota; class Nitriliruptoria; order Euzebyales; family Euzebyaceae; genus Euzebya; species Euzebya pacifica. Next base: position 4,752,381 of record NZ_CP031165.1, on the reverse strand, counting down.
TCTCCCCGCGCGGTGATGTCATCGCCACCTGGGACGAGATCGGCGACCGCATCGAGCTGTACGTCCGCGCGACCGGCGAGCAGGTCACCCTCTTCACCACCGGTGACGGCGGCATCGTCGGTGGTCAGTCCCCACAGGCCGAGACCGCCAACGGCCAGCCGTTCCAGAACGCCCTCAACTTCTCGTGGGCTCCCGACGGCAGCAGCGTGCTGTTCGACTGCAACGGCGGACAGGTCTGCGAGATCCGCACCGACGGGACCGGCCTGCGCATCGTCACCGACGGCATCCCCAACACCGGGCAGGCGTTCTTCCACGGCAGCTACACCCCTGCCGGTGACGAGATCGTCTACGCCGCCTTCCCGCCGTCCAACCCCAACAACCCGCAGGTGCCCCGCCTGTTCGTCGTGCCCGCGTCCGCCGGACGGCTGGCCGATGGCAGCAACGAGACGCAGGTCACCGTCGACGACGGACAGTTCACCGCCGACTCACAGCCAGATGTCGGGGTGGCCTTCGGGACCCCCCCGACCGGGGGGACACTTCCCCCGACCCCGCTGCCAGGAGGGGGCGGCAGCGGGGGAGGGGGCAGCACCAGCGCCTTCGACGACGACCCCGCCGTCACGCCGTCCATCGGCACCAACGACCCCACGACGACGGCGCTGGACATCTCCGCCGTCCGGTTCGGCCAAGCGGGCTCCGCCGACGTGGCGGTCCTGTCCCGCAACGACCGTTTCCCCGACTCCCTTGCCGGGACCGCCCTGACCGGCGATGGCCCGCTCCTCCTCACCTCCAGCGCCCAGCTGGACCCCGCGGTCGGCCAGGAGCTGACCCGCGCCCTTCCCGACGGGTCGACCGTGTACCTGCTGGGCGGCGTCAACGCCCTCTCGGTGGCCGTCGAGCAGGCCGTCCGTGACCTGGGCCTGACGCCGGTGCGCCTCGCCGGCCCCGACCGCATCGCCACGGCCCTCGCCGTCGCCGACGAAGTGCAGCGGCGGTATCCGGGTCGCGCACCGCTCGCACTGGTCGCCCGGGCTGGCGGTCCGGCGGACAACCCGACTGCCGGGTGGGCCGACTCGGTCTCCGCTGGCGGCCTCGCCGCCCGCAACCGCACGCCGATTCTCCTGACGGACTCCGCGGCCCTCGACCCCCGGGTGGAGGCCTGGCTGACCGACAACGGCATCGCCAGCACGGCGCTGCTCGGCGGTTCCGTCGCACTGTCCGACGCCGTCCTGGCCGGTGTGCCCGGCGGCATCAGGGTGGCCGGCCCCGACCGCACCGCCACCGCAGCCGCGGTCGTGCGCGACCTGTGGCAGACCCCGACCGACGGACCTCGTCGCTACGTCCTCGTCAACGGCTTCGTCGACAACGGCTGGGCATTCGGGCTGGCGAGCGCCGGCATCGGTGCCGACCACGACGCCCCCACGCTGCTGGTCGGCGACCAGGTCTCGGCGTCGACGGCCGAGCTGCTCGGCCAGTGCGGCAACCCGGAGGTCCAGACCGTGGCCATCGGCGACACGAGCGTCATCGGATCCGCGGTGCACAGCACGGTGAACACCCTCGACGGCCAGGCCTGCTGACCCGTCCACCGGGTCGCCGACCCCGTACCATCCCTCGGGTGAACGGCGGACCGGCCCGGATGGTGGGCAGTATCCTCGTCGCTGCGGTCCTGACCACGGCGTGCGGTGGCGCCAGCGACCCCGGCGCCCCGACGGTGGCCGCCAGCGACGCGACCGACAGTCCGTTCGTCCTGACCGACCAGACCAACGAGCTGTACGAGGGGTTCATCGACTGCGACCCGCTGCCCGACGGCGTCGACGAGGCCCCGCCGGCGGAGATGGTCCTGCCCGACGGCATGGTCATCACCGACCTGACGGAGGTCGGCCCGCTGATCAGCGCCACCGGGTTCGTCGACGCCACCCCGATCGACCTCCGCGATGCCTTCGTCGAGCGCGACGACGTCGAGGTCGTCCATCTCGAGGACGAGGGGTTCGAGGCCGAGATCCTCATCGACGGCGGCAGCACCCGGACCTACATCAAGGCGTCCATCCGGTGCCGGACGGGAAGCGTCGTGCAGGTCCTCCTCGGCCCCGACGACGAGGCGCAGGCCCTCCCGGTTCCCGGACAGGCAGCCGGCGGCACCACCCCGCAACCACCAACCGACTGACCCGTCCAGCCCGACCCCCCGGCAGTATCCTCCGTCGATGCGCATCGCAGCGGCACAGACCAGGCCCGCGTGGGGGGACTCGGCCCGCACGACCACGATCGTCACCGACTGGATCCAGCGGGCCGCCACGACCGGGGTGGACCTGCTCGCGTTCGGCGAGACGTTCCTGTCGGGCTATCCGTTCTGGGTCAGCCCCACCGACGGCGGCCGATTCGACGACCCCGACCAGGCAGCCGCCTACGCCTACTACCTCGACGCCGCCGTCGAGCTCGACGGCCCCGAGGTGGACGCCGTCGCCGAGTGCGTCGCCGACACCGGCGTCTTCACCTACCTGGGCATCACCGAACGGGGCGGCGGCTCGGGACGTGGGACGGTGTGGTGCACCCTGCTGGCCATCTCGCCCCGGGACGGCGTCGTCAGCGCCCACCGCAAGCTCCGACCGACGTTCGAGGAGCGGCTGGTCTGGGGTGCCGGCGACGGCAACGGCCTGCGCGTGCACGACACCGGCCACGGCATCCGGGTCGGCGGGCTGAACTGCTGGGAGAACTGGATGCCGCAGGCTCGCCACGCGTTGTACGCCGCGGGCGAGGACCTGCACGTCTCGGTCTGGCCCGGCGGCGAGCACAACACCCACGACATCCCCCGCTTCCTCGCCAAGGAGGGACGGGTCGTGTCGCTGGCCGCCTCGGCGGTCCTCGAGCTCGACGACATCCCCGACGACTTCCCCCTGCTGGACCGGCTCGACCCCGACGACGTGTCGTTCGACGGGGGCAGCGCGATCGCCGGCCCCGATGGTCGCTGGCTGGCCGAGCCGTTGGTGGGCCGCGAGGGGTTCGTCGTCGCCGACATCGACCCGGCGACCATCCGGGCCGCACGGCACACCTTCGATGCGACCGGCCACTACAGCCGGCCCGACGTCTTCTCCGTCACCGTCGACCGTCGCCGCCAGGCGGCTGCCACGTTCCTCGACGACCCCCGCCGCTGAGCTTCCCTCACTCCGCGGGGGTGAACCCCAGCTCGTCCAGGTGGGTCTGCAGCAGCGCCTCGTAGCGGGCGTCGCCCAGCACGTCCCGGGCCTCGAAGCCGATGTGCTCGGCAGCCGGCAGGACCGCACCCAGCAGCGGCGACTGCCCACCCTCCGCCGGGGTGAACTGGTGGCAGGTCTCCTCGCACAGGTCGAAGTCGGCGACGGCGATCATGCCCTTGCCGCGGTCGGTGACGTTGTTGCTGGCCGTGCCCGCGATGCAGGCAGCGTTGTCGCAGCCGTCGGAGAACGCCGCCACCGGGGTGCCGTCCGGGGCGACGACGACGTCGATGAAGTCCACCAGGAACAAGCACCGCGAGTTGCAGGAGGTGCCGCGCTGGATCGGGTCGTCGCCGGTCGTGTTGACGATGTCGAACGTGGGTGCCTGCCCGGGGATCGCCGTGTCGGTCACCGCGATGTAGGCGCCCCACGACACGTCTTTGGCGGCCACGTCGGTGTCGTAGCCGTTGGGCAGGTCACGGGTACCGGCGAAGGCGATGGCAACACGGCCGGCGTCACCAGCGACCAGGGCCGGCAGCTCGGCGTGCACCCCGGTGGAGGTGACGCGCACCGGATCGGTGAAGGTGACGGCCTTGTCGGTGGACAGGGAGTACCAGAGGTGGTTGTCGGTGTCGATCCAGGTGACGTGCAGGACACCCGCGGCGTCCAGGTCGATCGCCGGGTCGGAGAACGGGATGTCCATGTCGGTGATCTCGCGCTCGGTCCAGGTCAGGCCCGAGTCGTCGGAGACGTAGATGCTGGCCTGGTTGCCACCGTTGGGGGAGGGCAGGTAGATCGTGCCGTCGGACCCCGCGGCGAGGTGGCCGGTCTGAGTGCCGGCACCGGTCAGCGACGGGTTGGGGTAGGCCGGGTAGCCGGCGCCCCAGGTCAGGCCGCCGTCCAGGGAGCGGGCACACATCTCGGCGTAGACGGAGTTGACGCACTGGATCAGCACGTTGGGGTAGTCACCCAGCATCACGGTGCCGGGGGTGGGCGGCGCGGCGACCATCGTCTGGTGGTCCCACGCACCCGAGGGGCCACAACCCACCGGCGGGGTCGTCCACGTCTCGCCACCGTCGTCGGAGAAGCTGAGGATCGAGCACAGCAGGATCGGGCTCATGTGGAAGCTGAAGATCCGACCGGTCGAGGGGTCGACGTAGGCGTACGGGTCGTTGGTCTCCGGGGGGTTGGAGTACCCGGCGATCGTCGGCTGCACGTCGGTCCACCCGCCGGACGTGAACGCCGAGTCCAGCGACTCGGCCTTCGCCACCCCGGCGCGCCAGCCAACCGCCACACCACGGCCGGGGGTCGTCGCCATGTACAGGCCACCCTCCGGAGTCACACCCATGGTGGGCTCGAAGTTGTTGTGGCCGATCTGTGTCCAGCGCCCGGTGACGTCACAGGCGGAGGAGGCGTTGGCCGCGGAGTCGTAGGACTCGCAGGCGGGATCGACTGGGTCGGCGCTGACCGACTGGGTGGCGACCAGCAAGGACAGCAGCAGGCCGAGGACGAGCAGGGCGGACACGGACGCGCGGGTGGTGTTCATCTGGCCGGGGTGTTCGCCGTCGACCCGCTCGATTCCTCCTTCACGAGTCCGACGATTGCGCCCACGTTGCAGAACTGCTGCACGACACGAGACCCACGGAAGAGGAGGGGAGGGGCTGCCTACGGTGCCCACCACGAACCCCCTCACCACCAGGAGATCACCATGGCCGCCGTAGCCCCCGCCTTCGAGACCGTCCCGTCCACCACCGCCGACCGCCGCGTCACCTCCACCATCTGGCTGTCCGTGGCCGTCGCCGTCCTCGGTACCGCCGCCACCATGGTCGGCACGCCGTTCATCAGCGACACCGACGTCTACGCCCGGGGTCCCGAAGCCGTCTTCGCCGAGCTGACGGGAGGCCACGTGCCATCCCAGATCGGTGCGGCCCTGCTGTACGCCACGGCGCTGTGCCTGCTGCTCCTCCGTCCGCGGCTGACCGCCATGCTGCGGAACGCCGCGCCGGCCGCCGAGCAGCTGATCGACCGCATCGGCGCCACCCTCGACGTGGCCGCGGCGACCGTGACCATCGGGGCGGTCTTCAAGTCCATCCTCACCAGCGGCCTGCCGGGCGGGGTCGACGCCGATTTCTACAGCCAGGTCGACGTGGCCGTCCTCTACACCATCAGCGGGCAGCTGCAGTTCGGCGTGTTCGTGCCGCTCGTCGCCACGATCGGCCTGACCGCGGTGCTGGTGTTCCGCCACGGCGGCCTGCCCCGCTGGGTCGGTGCCCTCTCGGCGTTCCTCGCCTTCGCCGTCTGCGCCGTCACGGTGGCGCTCGGCCTGCCGTGGTCGGCCGGTCTGGTCACCCCCATCTGGCTGTTCGCGATGGCCTTCACCGCATGGCGCGGCGACCGTCGGCAGCCAGTCCCCGCCACCTGACCACCACCCGTCAGGACACCCCGAACAGGGCGGCCGCGGCCAGGCCCGACAGCGCCGCACCCTCCACCTTCGGCCCGCCGAACGCGTCCCCCGCGACGACGACTCCGCCGGCCGAGCCCACCCCCGCAGACCCCGGGCCGGTCGAGCCCACCCCCGCAGGTTCGACGATGCGGACGGCTCGGTCGGCGTGTGGCGTCGTGGGGGTGGCGTAGCGCCACCGCTTCACCTGGCTGGCCACGACCTCGGCTGACAGCCACGGACGGACCATGTCGAGCAGCTCGGCCGCGATCGCGGCATCGTCGACGTCCCACCGCTCGGCGCTGGCCGGCCCGGTCAGGTGGAGGGTGATCGTCGGACGACGCGACACGCCCTTGGAGGCGTTGTCGGCCAGGTGGTTGGCCGGGCCGTCGCTGAACTGGACGGCCCCCGCCTCGGGCAGTCCGGACGGGCCGTCCAGCGTCGCCATGAGGCACAGGCGGGGGTCGTAGGCCACAGCGGCCACGTCGTCGGGCAGGGGTGCGTCGAGCAGCGCGGCCACCTGCGGTACCGGTGCGGTCAGCAGCACCCCGTCGGCCGCCCACACGGTGCCGTCCGCGGCGACGACACCCCATCGGCCACCGCTCCACGGGCCGCCCTCGTGCACACGGACCACCCGGACGTCGGTGCGGACGTCCAGCCCCCTCGCCAAGTGGCGAGCGATCCGGTTCATCCCCTCCGGGGCGCAGTACCGCGGATGGCCGTCGCCACCCTCCTCCACCGTGGTGGGGTCATCGAGGATCGACCGGGCCGTCGCCGCCCCGTGATGCCACACCTCCACCGGCCAGCTGTCCACCAGCTCGGCGAACGCGTCGGAGCGCACGGTGAAGAACTGCGCACCGTGGTCGGCCACGGCATCGCCGGTGTCGTCGAGCCGACGCGTTGCCAGCCGGCCACCGGGCGAGCGCCCCTTGTCCAGCACGACCACCCGCAGACCGGCATCGACGAGGCGACGCGCGGCCACGAGCCCCGACACCCCCGCCCCCACGACGACCACGTCGGCCCGGTCGGTCGTGCCGTCACCGGGCCCGGAGCGCACGGCGGACGCGGTGGCGGAGGTCGGCGTGGCGGAGGACTGCGAGGGGGAGGTCGGCGGGGTCACGTCGGCACCCTACCCACGGGTCCGTGTCGCCCAACGACGACCGGTGGCCCGTTTTCCGACACGCCTCCGGGGTGGGGGTGGGCCCGACCCCGACGCGTGTCGGCCAATCACGAAATGTGGCCCGTTGCGCGACACGGTTGCAGGGGGGTTGCAGGCCGGCTGCACCGCAGGGGGAGGGGGCTCGTGGCGTCCTCGGCGTTCCTACGGTCGCCGTGGCTCGAGCGACTCCGCTCGCCACCCGCCGACCGACGGTCCGCCGACCCGGTCACCGACCAACAGGAACACACGACATGCACCCCCTCACCACCCGCTTCCGCACAGGCCCCCGCGCCGTCGCCATCGCGGCCAGCGCCCTCCTCGTCCTTGCCGCCGGGTGCACGAGCACCAGCTCCAGCGCCGAACGCGAGTTCTCCGACCCGCAGTCCGTCGACCCGGCCGCCACCTCCGACCCCGCCGACGGGGAACGTGTCGGCGCCGACGCCATCATCACGGGCCGCGACTACGTCTTCGAGGGCATCCCCGACGTCGTCCGCGCCGGTGACACCATCGCCTTCGTCAACGCCTCGCTCGAGGAGGCCCACGAGCTGGTCGTCTTCCCCCTCGACGCCGACGAGACCCGCCCGGTGGAGGAGCTGTGGGAAGCGCTGGACCCCACGGCAGCCGAGCCCGTCCTCGTCTCCGTTGCCGGTCCCAGCCAGGACGGCCAGCTCTACGTCGGCGACGGGACCATCACTGAACCCGGCCGCTACCTGGCGATCTGCTTCCTGCCGGTCGGCGGTGACCCCGAGCTGATCTTCGAGCAGGAGGGCCCCGTCGAGAGCGACGCCCCGCCCCACGCATCGGTCGGCATGGTCGCCGAGATCGTGGTCGAGGCATGACCGCCGTTCCCCGATCCACCGCATTCCAGAGGAACACCCCCGCCATGCGCATCCGCACCGCACTGGCCCTCACCGTCCTGGTGATGGCCCTCGTCCCCCTCTCGCCGGCCTCCGCCCAGGCGCTGCCCGGCACGATCGTCTACCTGCAGGACGGCAACGTCATCGCCTCGGCCCCGGACGGGTCGGCCAGCCACGTCGTCGCTGGTGGCGGCGTGTGGGAGGCCCCCAGCATGGCCGACGACGGCACGGTCGTCGCCGTCCGCGACGGTGAGACCATCGTCCGCATGACCCAGTCGGGTGAGGTCCTGTCCTCCTTCGTGCCCGACGACGTCTTCGCCGGCGGCATCTACGACATGGAGGTCAGCGCCGACGGCTCGCTGGTCGCCTACGCCTCCATCATGTTGTGCAACCGGCCCAACGGTGACCTGGACTCCTGCCGGAACACCGAGCTGATCCCCAGCGACGGGCGCCAGACCGCCTCGCTGGGCGGTGTGGTGCAGAGTCACGGCCTGACGTTCGTGCCCGGCACCGCCACCGTCGTCGTCAACGGGCTGGAGACCTTCGGCCCGGGTTCCACCGAGACCTCCCCGTGGTTCGACCGGGGCCTGGTCGACGTCGCCGACATCGACATCTCCCCCGACGGATCGCTCCTCGCCGTTGCCGGCTGTGACCACGGAGCCACCGAGCACCCGGGTCTCGGCTGTGCCCCCGTGATCGAGATGCACCGGATGAACGGCGCACCCCCGGCGGCACCCACGGCGCTGCCCTGCTTCATCGTCAACGACGAGGAAGTCGTGTCCTTCGACGACGTGTCCATCGCCCCCAACAACGGTGGGGTCGTCTTCACCGAGCGCCTCGCCGAGGAGGACCTCGACGAGGCCGAGGTTGTGGTCCTGCCCGGTTTCTCCGCCGACCCCTGCGGCGCCGGGGAGGACATCGTCCTGGCCGAGGGCGCAACCGATCCCTTCTGGGGTGCGGCCGACTACGACCCCGACGGCGGCCCCGTCGACCCTGGTCCGGTCGATCCCGGTCCCGTCGACCCCGGGGAGGTCTTCCGCATCGACGGGGGCGGCGCCGCCGATCCCATCGGGCAGGCCGTCGCCACGTCCCGTTCGTTGTTCGAGGACGGCGCCGCGGACCGTGTGGTCCTTGCGACCGCTGACCGGTTCCCCGACGCCCTGGCGGGCGCGGCGCTGGCCGGCACCCGTGGGCCGATCCTGCTGACCCCGTCGGGGGCCGACCTCGACCCCCGGGTGGAGGCGGAGATCGCACGGGTCACCGGCGGTGACGGCACGGTGCTGACCCTCGGCGGCGACGCCGCGGTCAGCGAGCTGGCTGCCACCACGGCACGGGCCGCTGCCGGCGGTCGGTCCTGTGACGCGCCGCTTCCGTCCACCTGCCGGTTCGCCGGTTCCGGACGCGAGGACACCGCGGCACGGATCGCCGAGGTCGTCCTGGCCGAGCAGCCGGGCAGCCGTGTGCTGCTGGCCCGTGGCGACGCGTTCGCCGACGCCATCACCGGTGGTGCCTACGCCGCCGCGGCGGGGGTACCGATCCTGCTGACCCCGTCGACGCAGCTCAACCAGACCACCGCTGCCTTCCTCGGCGCCCACACGGCGGTCACCGAGGTGGTCGTCCTCGGCGGTGAGGCCGCCGTGGCCGAGACGGTCGTCGACGAGCTGTCGGTCCCGCAGGTCCGCCGGGTGTCGGGTGCCGACCGCACCGCCACCTCCGCGGCGATCGCCACCGAGCTGTGGCACGCCGAGGGACTGGACGGCGGGGGAGTCGTGGTCGTCAACGTGCGCCACGACCAGGGCTGGCAGACCGCGCTGACCGCGGCCGTCGTCTCGGCTGCTGCCGGTGCCCCGCAGCTCGGCGTGGAGACCCCACCCGCGGAGGCATCCCCGGCCGTCATCGCGGCCGCACGGACCGTCGGGACCAGCCAGGTCCTCACCTTCGGTGGGGCCGACCTGGTGACCGACGGGCAGCTGGCGGCGATCGCTGGGTGACCCACCCCACACCCTGACGACGTCACCCCAACGGCCCGGATCTCGCGTCCGGGCCGTTTCCCGTGCGTGCGCCCGGGCGTGGAGCTATCGTTAATGACACCGATTCCCAGAAGCAGTCAGAGCCTGCAGCTGCACCGAACCGCCAGGACCAGCCGTGTCACATCGCCCCACCCTTGCCATCCTCGCCCTCGTGCTGTCGTTCGCCGCTGCCGCCTGCGGTGGCGGAACCGACGCCACCGCGGAGTCGCCTGCGAGCGAGGAGGCAACCGCTGCCGCCGACGGCCTCGTGGTCGTCACGACGACCAACATCCTCGCCGACCTCACCGACCGGCTCGTGGGCGATCACGGCACGGTCACCGCCCTGATGCCGGTCGGCGCCGATCCCCACAGCTTCCAGCTCTCCTCCGCCCAGGGGCAGCAGCTGCTCGACGCCGACATCGTCGTCGCCAACGGCCTCGGGCTCGAGGAGGGCATGCTCGACGCGCTGGAGTCCGCCGCTGAGGAAGGGGTGGAGGTGGTGTCCCTCGCGGAGACCGTGACGACGCTCGAGGAGGGCCACGCGGAGGAGGAGGACCACGCGGAGGAGGATCACAGCGAGGAGGACCACGCGGAGGAGGAGGGGCACGCGCACGAGCACGACCACGCCGATGGCGACCCGCACTTCTGGATGGACCCCGATCGTGTTGCCGAGGCCATCGAGGACCTGGCGCTGCACCTCGCCGAGGTCGATGACAGCGCGACCGAGGACGAGTGGGCCGCGCGCGCCGAGGTCCTCGTCGCGGAGCTCCACGAGCTCGACGAGGAGGTCGAGGAGATCCTGTCGGTGGTGGCCGACGACCGTCGCGTCCTCGTGACGAACCACGACAGCTACGACTACTTCGCCGACGCCTACGACTTCGAGGTCCTCGGTACGGTCATCCCCGGCGGTGGCACCCTCGCCGAGCCCAGCGCAGCCGACCTCGAGATCCTTGTCGAGGACATCCGCGATGCCGGGGTGACCGCGATCTTCACCGAGACCACCGACCCGTCCCGCCTCGCCGAGGTCGTCGCCGAGGAGGTCGGGGAGGAGATCGCCGTGGTCCAGCTGGTCGGTGGCTCCCTCACCGACGCCGACGGCCCGGCTGCCACCTACGCCGACTACATGCGGCACAACGCCACCCTGATCGCCGACGCGCTCGGCTGACCTCGGGGGTGGCGACCCACGCTCGCTATCATCAACGGTCAGCCGACGACCTCACGACCCGGGGACCGATGTCATGGAAACGGAGCTCCGCGAAGCGGGACTGCGCGTCACGCGCCAACGGCTCGCCGTGCTCGAGACGCTCAAGGACCGCACCGACGCCCTGAGCGCCCAGGACGTGTGGGCCGAGTTCCGCCAGCGTGGGGAGACCATCGGCCTGTCCACGGTCTACCGGGCGCTGGAGTCACTCCAGGAAGCCGGGCTGCTCGACTCCTTCGACCGGGACGGTGAGCAGGCCTACCGGTTCTGCTCCACCAGCCACCACCACCACCTCGTCTGCCTGTCGTGCAACGAGGTGGAGGAGCTGCAGGCCGAGATCGTGGAGGAGTGGGTGGGCCGGGTCTCGGAGGCCCACGACTTCCAGGTGACCGCGCATCGCGCCGACATCTACGGTCGTTGCGCGAACTGCAAGGAGTGAACCCAGCGGGTGATTCGGCCGAGCCCGGTCCACTCAGCGGGCTCGTCGTCGCGGACTTCTCCCGCATCCTCGCCGGCCCCTACGCCACGATGATGCTGGCCGACCTCGGTGCCGACGTGATCAAGGTCGAGAGCCCCGCCGGCGACGACACGCGGACGTGGAAGCCCCCGACCCGCGACGGCCAGTCGACGTACTACCTGGCGATCAACCGGAACAAGCGATCGATCGCCCTGGACCTGACCGACCCCGACGACCTGGCCGTCGCCCAACGCCTCGTCGCCCGGGCCGATGTCATGGTGCAGAACTTCCGCCACGGCGGCCTCGACCGGTTCGGACTGGACCACGACACGGTGCGCGCCGCCAACCCGGGGCTGGTCTACGCCTCCATCACCGGGTTCGGCAGTGGCGACGGGGCGGCCCTGCCCGGCTATGACCTCATGGTCCAAGCCATCAGCGGGCTCATGAGCCTGACGGGCGACGCCGAGGGACCACCCACGCGTGCCGGCGTCGCCGTGTGCGACGTCATCACCGGGTTGCACGCGGCCGTCGGCATCCTCGCCGCACTCCAGCGTCGCGCCGGCACGGGACTCGGCGACCACGTCGAGGTCGACCTGCTCAGCTCGACCCTCTCCGGTCTGGTCAACCAGGCCAGCGCGGTCGTGGCCGGCGGGATCGTGCCTTCCCGCATGGGCAACGCCCACCCCAGCATCTTCCCCTACGACCCGCTGCCCACCGCCGACGGCCAGATCATCGTGATCGCCGCCAACGACGGACAGTTCCGTAGCCTCTGCACGATCCTCGGGTGTCCCGAGTTGCTCGACGACCCGCGCTTCGCGACCAACGCCGACCGCACCGCCAACCGCGCCGAGCTCGAACCGTTGCTCGTCGACGCGCTGCGGGTCAGGACCACGGGGGAGTGGTTCGAGTCGTTCCGCGCGGCCGGGCTGCCGGGCGGGCCGGTGCACACCGTGGCCGAGGGGGTCGCGTTCGCGGAGTCCCTGGGGCTGTCCCCGGTGGTGGAGGTCGACGGCGTGCCCTCGATCCGCAACCCAATCGGGTTGGGCACAGCCGCTCCCAGCTATCGACACGGCCCACCGTCCATCGGCCAGCACGACGCCGAGATCCGCGCGTGGCTGGACGAAAGCTGAGGCCCGGCCAAGTTTTCTCGATCCAGGGCTGACACGATGCCCGCCCGTGCGCGATCCTGCGCTCTGTGCGCCTCCTACTACTTACCGTGATAGCCCTCGTCGCCTCGTTCGTGCCGGCGGTGGCCAGCGCACAGGGGTTGTTCGCCACGGCGGACGTGGCCGTGGACATGCGACGCAGCTACGACGACGACCTGCTCGTGGACGTCGCCAACCGCGGCCCCTCGGAGGTACGGGCCACCGCAGAGATCTCGCTCGATCGTGACCTGATGGCGGTCGACCTGCCGGCCCGTTGTGCCGCCCACGGGCCCCGGGTGGTCCGGTGCTCCACGCCCCTGCTGCGGCCGGGGTCGAGCACGACCTTCCCGCTGGAGGTCGTCCAGACCGACCGTGGTGCACAGCAGGTGAGCGTGGTCGTCACCAGCACCGCCACAGACCCGCTGGCGGCCAACGACCGCGACACGTTGAGCATCGAGACGCTGCCGACGCCGAACATCGGCACCGACACCGCCGACACCGCCGTCGTCGTCTCCCGCATGCGGTTCCGCGGCGCAGCGGCCCAGGTCCCCCATGTGGTCCTGGCGCGCGGCGACGACTTCGCCGATGCCCTCGTGGGGACGGCGCTCACCGGCGACGCGCCGTTGCTGTTCACCGGCCGGGACGGGTTGGATGCGCGGACGGCTGCGGAGATCGATCGCGTCCTCCCGCAGGGTGGCACCGTGCTCGTCCTGGGCGGTCCCGGGGCCATCGGCGATCCCGTCCTTGCCTCGCTGCGCGCTGCGGGGCACGAGCCCGTGCGCCTTGCGGGTGCGTCTCGCATCGAAACGGCGCTGGCGGTGGCCGACCGGCTGGTCGACATCGGGGCGGACCCGTCGACCGTCGTGGTGGCCCGTGCGTTCGGGGAGGGGGCTGCGGCGTGGGCCGATGCGATCGCCTTCGGGGCCTTCGCCGGCGAGACCGCCACGCCGATCCTGCTGACCGACCCCACGTCCGGGTCGGTCGAGGTGGCCGAGTGGATGGCCGCCCGTGGTACCACCCGAACCCTCGTGGCCGGCGGGGTTGGTGCGGTCGAGGACGGCGCGCTGGCGGGGCTCCCCGGCATCGAACGCGTGGCCGGTGTGGATCGTGCCGGCACCGCCGTGGCCGCAAGCCAGCTCCTCCCCGCACGGCGGACGTCACGCGGCGCCGCGTTCCACCTCGTCAACGGCTACCTCGACAGCAGCTGGGCCCACGGACTCCTCGCCGCCGGCCTTGCCGTCGACGAAGGTGCGCCGGTGCTGTTCGTCAACAGCACCGACGCACCGGATGCGACCCGCACCGCACTGTCGTCGTGCCGCGACGCGCCGGTCGCGGTCGCCGTCGTGGGTGGCCCCGACGAGGTCGCCCCTTCGCTGCGGATCGAGCTGGACCAGCTCGACGCGTCGGCCTGCTGACAAGTGGCGCTCAGGATGCCGAACGCTACCCAGAGTGAAATTGATGTCCCTGGGGGTTGCGCTGCGCAACGGTGCCGGGCGTGCGATCACCACTCCTCGCCGTTGCCGTCATCCTTCTCCTGCTTGCCCCCGCCGCCGCCGGGGCCCAGGGCATCTTCGCCTCCGCCGACATCTCCGCCCTGCTGCGGACCAGCTACGACGACGACCTGCTGATCCAGGTTGCCAACGACGGTCCCTCCGACGCCACGGGCGTTGCCGTCGTCACCCTGCCGCCCGGCCTGCTCGCCGTCGACCTTCCCGCCGGCTGCGTGGCCGAGGGACCGACCACCCTGCGGTGCACCACCCCCGAGCTGATGCCTGGCTCGCGCACCACCTTCCCGGTGGAGATCGTCCAGACCGAGCGTGGGGCCCAGCAGGTCGCCGCGTCGGTACAGGGCACCGCCAGCGACCCACGGTCGGCCAACGACCGGGCGACCATCAGCATCGACACCCTCCCCGCACCGGTCGTCGGCCACGATCCGGTCGAGGATGCCGTGGTGGTGTCCCGCATGCGCTTCCGCGGCGCCGCGGCTCGTGTCCCCCATGTGGTCCTCGCCCGATCCGACGACGTCGCCGACGCCCTGGCCGGCACCGCGCTGACCGGCAACGCGCCGCTGCTGTACACCGCGACCGGCGCGCTGGCCCCGGCAACCGCAGAGGAGATCGACCGAGTCCTGCCCGACGGCGGGACCGTCCTGGTCCTGGGCGGTCCGGGGGCGATCGCCGAACCGGTCGTCGAGGCGCTGCGCACACGCGGACACCACCCCGTGCGGCTGGCCGGGGTGTCGCGCATCGGGACGGCGCTGGCGGTTGCCGAGCGGCTGGTCGACTCCGGCGCAGACCCCTCGACCGTCGTGGTGGCCCGCGCCTTCGGGGAGGGTGCCGCAGCGTGGGCGGATGCCGTGGCCTTCGGGGCCTACGCGGCCAGCACCGCCACGCCCGTGCTGCTGACCGATGGGGACGTCGGGTCACGCGAGGTGGCCGCCTGGATGGCCGAGCACGCCAGCGCCCGCACGATCGTGGCCGGGGGGCCCGCTGCGGTCAGCGACACTGCACTCGCGGGCCTGCCGGGTGTCCAGCGCGTGGCGGGTCCGGACCGCGCCGGCACCGCGGTGGCTGCTGCCGGGCTGCTCCTTGCCCAGCGTCCGGCCGGCGAGGGGCGTGACGGCGACGCCGCGTTCCACCTGGTCAACGGGTACCTCGACGATGCCTGGACCCACGGACTCCTCGCGGCTGGGCTGGCCGCTGACGAACACGCCCCCCTCCTCTACGTGGACACCCACGACGCGCCCGAGGCGACCGAGGCGGCGCTGACCTCCTGTCGCGACAGTCCGGTCGCCATCGCCGTCGTCGGCGGACCCGAGGTCGTCGATCCGTCGGTGCGGGCCCATCTCGACGAGCTGGACGCCAACGCCTGCTGAGCCACGAGGAACCCCCGACCGGCTCCGCAGACGCGCGAAGGGCCGCCGACCGTGTGGTCGGCGGCCCCTCGTCGAAGGGTTCCCGGTCCCCGGAGGGCCCGGACTGACCTACTGGGTCAGGCGGTTGATGACGTTGGCCAGGCGCTGCGCCTCGGGGCCGTAGGTGGAGACGAGGTCGCGCTCGACCTCGTGGAAGCCGGCGGAGGTGGACAGGAAGCCACCGACGATGGTGGTCAGGTCCTCGACGACCGGCAGGGTGTCGGTACCGAGCTCCTCGATGAGCGAGCCCAGGGCAACGACGTCGGCCAGGTCGGCGGTCAGCAGCTCCACGCCTTCGAGCAGGCTGGTGAGCTCGCCCAGCGGGATGTTGCCGGAGCGGTCGCCGACGACGGCGTTGATGGACTCGAGGACGTCGACCAGCGCGGCGGCCTGCGCCGGGTTGGAGGTGTCGACCGGGCCACCGAGGGTGTCGGACAGGTCGGAGAGGATGCGGATCAGCACGCCCTGCTCGGACGGGGAGACGCGGTCGCCCTCGGCACCCATCATGTCGGTGAAGGCGTTGCGAACCTCGACGGGCTGGTCGGCCATGGCGGCCGCGAACTGCGCGTCAGCGGATTCCTCCGACGCAGCCTCGCACTCGTCTGCTTCGTCGATCTCGCCGTCCTCGTCGTTGTCGAGGCCGTCCGAGCACAGGTCGGACTCGGGCTCTTCCTCGGTGCCGCCCACGCCGATGAGGCCGAGGATCTGGCCGACCAGGCCGGGGCTGGTGCCGTCGGGGCCGGGCAGGATGCCGTCGAGGGCCTCGGCCAGGGGCTCGAGCACCGGGCCGAGCACGCTGCCGATGGCGCCACCGGCGAGCTCGTTGGCGGCGTCAAGGGTGCCGAGCATCATCAGGGCAACGGTCTCGCAGGCCAGGAAGTCCACGAAGCTGTTGCAGATGACCGGCTCGTTGTTGACACGCAGGGCGTTGGCGATCAGGCCGTCACCGATGAAGGAGATGGTCTCCGGCGGCAGCAGGGGACCGTCGACCAGCAGGACCGGCGACTGGTAGACCGCACCGTGTGCGGCGGCGGCGAAGCCGGCGGCCCACAGCGGCTCGGCGACGGCGCCGCCCTCGCTGAGGATCACGCGGTTGGCGTCGGAGACGTCGAGCATGCCCATGGCGTTGGCGATGCGTACCGAGGTGTCCCAGCGGTTGTCACCGGCGACGCGGGTGACCGTGACGCCCATGTCCAGGAGGGTGTTCTCGACGTCGGGGGAGATGGCCGCTTCGCCACCGATGAGCGTGACCTGCTCCACCCCGGCCGAACGGAGGTACTCCTCGGTCGCGGTGTGCAGGTAGTCGGTGGTCGTCAGGAGGGAGGGCAGCTCGAGGTTGGAGGCCAGCGGGCCGGCGGACAGCGCGTCGGCGTAGGCCTGCGACTGGTCGGCACCTTCGGAGGGGTAGGCGCGCATCATGACGACGTGGGCGGCCTGGGGGGCGATGACGCTGGCCAGGTCGGCAGCGGTCTCGATGCGGGACGGGCCGCCGACACGGGTGACGTTGTCGGCACCGTAGATGCCGACCAGCTCGTCCTCGACGGCGGCGGAGATCGCCTGCTCGGCGCCGAGGATGATGACCTCGGTGACGCCGAGGCGGGTCAGCTCGTCGGTGGTGCGGGGGTCGATGCCGTCGGTCTGGGTCAGCAGGAGCGGCGCGCCGGCGATGCCCTGGCCAGCGACGGAGGACAGCGTGTCGGCGAACACGTCGTCGCGGCCGACGAAGGCGACCTGGCTCTCGGGGAACGTGATGCGGGACAGCGCGACAGCGGCTTCGACGGCGTCGGTGCCCGAGAGGGTCACGGCGTTGTCCAGCGGCACGTCGCCGAGGGCGTCACCGAGCGGGCCGGTGATCTCGCCGATGAGGTCCTCCAGCGGCGAGAGGATCTCGCCGACGGCGCCCGAGGGGGCGGTTGGCAGGTCTGGCAGCCCCTGCGCGGCGGCAGGGCCAGCGGCGGTCAGTGCCAGCACACCGGCGGTGAAGCCGGCGGTGGCGATTCGGGTGATGCGGGTCCTCATGGGTTTGTCTCCTGGCTGGTGGGCGACGACAGCACCGGCGGGTGCTCCCCTGTCAGTTCGTACGCGGCGACGCCCACCAACCGATCCGGAGGGGTCCGAACCGTCCCCGGCGGGGCCGTCCACCAGTGCATCGGTACGCAGGCCGATGATCTGTAGTGTCTAGTCATTACTGACTGCATATTTTTCCCGCGGTGCGTAATCTGCGGCAGCCGGGTCAACATCGACGGGGCCCTGCCGACGAGGCAGGTGATGAACACCGTGCTGCCCGCCGAGGCCCATGTGAAGCTCGCGATCGCCACCCTGCTGTGCATCCTGTCGGTCGCCGTCAGCAATGATCCGCAGGTGGGGACGGCCCGCGGAGGGGCGAGCTTCCTGCTTGCCTTCGGCTACGGGGCCTGGGTGCTGGTGGAGGCCGTCATGGCTGCTCGTCGGGCCGATCGCGCTCGCTGAGGGCGTGCCCGGAAGCCATCCGGTCCGTGGCGGATCCCTGCTGGGACTCCGCCCATCCAGCTCGCGCCTGGTCGAGGCCCCAGCGAAGGACGTCCATCGGTGACGCACCGTCGGGTGGCATCGGTGATGGTGCCGCCTGGTTCGGCTCGACCCGGGATGGTGTGGGCAGCGGTTCTGGCCGTTCGTCCTCGTCGCGCAGGACACCCGCCCGGTAGAGCAGCCACACGCCGGCAAGGAGGGCGATGACGCCCAGGCCGACGAGGGTCACGAGGATCCGCTGGATCCACGGGTGGATCCGGAACACGAGCAGCTGCACCGAGTCGTCGCGCACCGGTCCGGTCCAGCGACAGTCGACGGTCACCATGGCGCTGGTCGCCTCGAAGGTGGCGATGCGGACCAGCCCGCCCGACTCCAGGCTGACGCTCCGGTTGACGTCGGTCTGCCGCTCGCCCTGGACCAGGGTGCAGGCCGGACGCTGCCCGTCGCCCGGGGCGGGGCCGAACACCCGGTCGACCCCCCGGTCGTCCAGGCCGATGCCGTACGTGGCGCCGGGCTCGGCCTCGAACGAGACCGCCCCGGGCATGCGCCGGTCGGCGACGGCGGTGAACCTGCTGAGCGCCTGGCCCAGCGACAAGCCGATCGATCCCACGGCGATCAGCAGGATGGCGATGCCGATCGCCTCGAGCCCCCTCTTCATGTGCGTTCCTCGTCGACGGCCCCGGAGGACAGGTCTGCCGGCACCGCCGGATCGAGGATTCGTAGCACCGATCGACGGCGAAGAACAGGGGATGCCTATCCGGGGTCGGGGACCTCGGGCACCGGGGTGGGCGGCGCAGCCGGTGGCGGCTGCGCGTCCGGGGTGGTGCCGCCGGTCGGAGTGGGCTCCGGCGGGGTCGTCGGTTCGGCCGGCGGCGCGGTGGTGGGCTGCGGCTCGGCGGGCGGTGTGGGTTCCGGCGCGGGGGCGGGTTCGGTCGCGCCCGGTGTGGGCTCGGGGGTCTGGATGCCGTCCGGCGGGGTCGTGTCGGGTGTGTCGCCGGCCGGCTCGGCTGTACCCGCGCTCTCGCCCTGACGAGGGTCGAAGGCGTTGCGGTCACCGTGAAGCACGATCGGCATGCCCACACCCACTCGCTCGAACAACCACTTGGCGTCGGCCCGTGTCACGCGCACGCACCCGTGGGAGGCCGGATAGGCCGGCACGCTGTTGGACCCGTGGATGGCCCAGCCCCGGTAGAAGTACATCGGGTCGTACAGCGTCCCGAGGGGGGCGTGGCGCTCACCGGAGATCCGCCGCTCGACGGTGTAGGTGCCGACGGGGGTGACCGACTCGGCCGTCCCGCCGCCGGCGGTGGAGTAGCGGTCACCCGACCCGCTGGAGATGGGCAGGATCCGGCTGACGCTGCCTCCCTCGACCAGCACGAGCACCTGCGTGTCGAGGTCGACCTCGACACGCGTCGCAGGTCCGCCGACCAGCGTCGGCTGGGCCGGGTCGGCCATCGCGGCGATCGTGTTGGGGCCGATCACGCCGTCGGCCGACAGCCCGTTGACCTTCTGGAAGGCCTGGACGGCGCTGGCGGTGGCCGGACCGGCCTTCCCGTCGACGGCGCCGACGTAGTAGCCGAGGTCGGTCAGCGACTGCTGCACCGAGGCCACCTCGGCTTCGGTCTCGACCGGGGTGGGCGTGGGCGTCGGTGTGGTGACCGGGGCTGCCGTCACCGTCGGCGTGGGGGCCGTGGTGGGCGTGGTGGAGGGGGTGGGCACGGGCACGACGGAGGGGGCTGGCGGCACGTCGATGACGGGGTTTCCACCCAGCTGCGACGTGGCGAGCGCGGCACCGGCGACCACGAGCGCCGAGACGAAGAAGAGGAGCGTTCTGCGCATGTGTCGCCAACGTACGCGTGGGGTGCGACACCGACCACGATCCGTGGCGACCGGACCCGGAGGTGGGTCAGCCCGGACCGTCGAGCAGGGATCCCTCGGTGGCCTGGACGCGTCGCACCATCTCCACCAGCGTCCCGCCCTCACCGGAGGTCGTGAACCGGGCTTCGTCGCAGAGGTGGCGCATGATCTGCAGGCCGCGTC
Organism: Euzebya pacifica; assembly: GCF_003344865.1. Lineage (GTDB taxonomy): Bacteria > Actinomycetota > Nitriliruptoria > Euzebyales > Euzebyaceae > Euzebya > Euzebya pacifica. The sequence continues at coordinate 4,732,466 of NZ_CP031165.1, read as the reverse complement.
CCGACTCCGAGAGGGGGTCGGTCGCCTGCTGCTCGAGGTCCAGGAACGGCGTGTTCTCGTTGACGACCTCGATCCGGGCCGTGTGGCCACGCAGCCGGAACCGCACCTCGAAGGTGTCGTCGAGGTCGGCGTGCAGGATGATGTTGTTGCAGGCCTCGGACGTCGCCAGCACGAGGGCGTCCACATCGTCGGGCGCAACGCCCATCTCGACACAGAGCGATCGGACCGTCCGGCGCAGATGGCCGACAGCTCTGAGCTGACGGGGTAGCTGGACATCCAGGGCGATGTCGATCACGGAGGCTCCTCGGCGCAGGGATTGGGCGGCGAACCTTGGGATGCCCCCCGACGCGCGCCTCTACACCTGTCGGCCCGTGGCGAACCGTGACTGACGGTCAGACAAGGATCGATTCCGGTTCGGGGAGCGGGGCCAGCGCCCCGGCCGATCGCGATGCGCGTGCTGGCGCTGCGCCGACCCGTGTACCACCCACGACCGCGCGCAGCTGTGCGCGTGCGGCGTCCACGACGGCCGCTGCGGCGCCGGCCCGGTCGGCCGCAACGAGCGACTGCTGGACGATGGCAGAGACCTCCAGCACGCCACGGGTCACCTGGTCAGCGCGATCCGACATGCCGTCGAGGCTGCGCGTAATGCCGTCGCTGGCCGCGGCCTGCTGCTGGACGGCCGAAGCGATGGCGTGCTGGCTGTCGCGGACCGCCGACATCGTCGCGGTCACGTCGCGGGACAACGCCGACATGTCCTCCACGGCCTCGCGGATGCGTCCGACCCGTTCGTCGATCAGTCCGGTGGCGTCAGCGGTCTCGGCGGCAAGTGCCTGCACCTCGCTGGCGACGACGGCGAAGCCGCGGCCGGCATCGCCGGCCCGAGCCGCCTCGATGGTGGCGTTGAGGGCCAGCAGCTTGGTCTGCTCGGTGATGCGGCCGATCATCTCGGTGATCGCCGCCACGTGGGCCGCGGACTCCACGAGGGCCTCCACCGACGTCGAGGTCGCCGTGGCGGTCCGCATGGCCTCGTCGGCACGGCGCTCGGCGGTGGCGGCGTTGCGCGCGATGTCATGGACGGCCGCCGACAGCCCTGTGGTCGCCGACACCACCCCGTCGACGCTGCTCGTCGTGTGGTCCACCAGCGTCGACACGGCGGCGATCTCGTGGGAGACCCGCGTCGCAGCGCCCCGGACGTGGTCGGTCACCGGCCCCAGCGCGCCCGCCGCCCGGTCCAGCGCATCAGCGGTACGGGTCATCTGTCGGGTCACCCGGCGGACCACCATGGCGCACCAGCCGATCGTCATGGCGAACAGCACGATGGCGGCGACGACAGCCACGCCGAACGCGCGGTCAGCGGCGGCGCCGGCTGCGTCGGCGTCGGCCAGCAAGCCCTCGGCCAGCGCCTGCTCCGCGGACCGGAGGACGTCGATCCGTTGCGTCGTCGCATCGAACCAGTCCGCGGCGTCGACCCCGAACTCGCCGGTCCGCGCGTTGCGGAAGGCGGCGTCCTCCATCTCGGCGACCGTGGCGAAGGACGGATGGGCCCTGGCCTCCTCCAGGATCGTTCGGGCCCGGAGCGACGCGGCCCGCTGGAAGTCCTTCAGGTGGGTGTCCTGGGCCGCGATCGCGGCGGCGACGGTGCGGCTCTGACCCGCGGCGAACCGGCCGAGGGAGAAGACGTTGGCGAGCTCGGCACGTTCGAGGTCGGCCTGCTCCTTGGCCTCCAGCAACGCCACATGGGCGAGGATCTCTCGGCTGAGCGCTGCATCCGCGGTGGTGGACGCCGCCCCGACCAGCGACGCCAGCAGCTGCGACGTCGGTGCCCCGTAGCCGGCCACGACGTCAGTCGACCCGACCAGGCCGCGGTCGATGTCCGCGCGCAGGTCGGGGAGTTCGGCAAGGGCCGACGCCGGGGACGGCCCGTCGTCGTCGGTGGCCATCTCGGCAGCCACGCGGGTGACCAGGTCGCCGAGGGAGGTCCGGAACGTGGTCCAGTCGGCGAGGGATGCGTCGGTTCGGATCCGCTGGTCGGCCAGCGCCGTCAGGTTCTCCGGCGTCGACTTGGCCAGCAGCATCGACGTCAACCCGCGCTCCAGCTGCAGCTGGTGGACGAGTGACCCCGTCACCGACGCCAGCTCGACGATGGTGCCCGTGTGCTGGGCGTCGGCGGCCCGTTGGCGGTGCTCCAGCGCGCTGCTGCCTGCGAAGACCAGCATGCCGACCAGCGGCAGCGCGACGAGCGACAACAGCTTGGACCGGAAACCGAGGCGATCGAAGGCGGTGGGCATCCTCCCCTCCATCGGCGCACTGGCCCTGCCCATGAGGACATGCCGGCGGTGGCGGCGGTCGCGGAATCCGCGGTGTCGGGTCGTTGGCCGGGGGGTACCGATCCGCCATGGACCCTCGACTCGATGCCGAAGCGCTGGCAGGCGTCATCGGAACCGACTTCCAGGCTCGGACACGACGTCTCCTGCACCAGCTGAGTGGCACCGGCAGGATGCTGGCCACGGCCGAGAGCTGCACCGGTGGCCTGCTCGCGTCGTTGTTCACCGACATCCCCGGTGCGAGCCACGTGCTGGACCGTGGCCTGGTCGTCTACTCCCTGCGTGCCAAGCAAGACCTGCTCGGCGTTCCCGAGGAGATGCTGGAGACCCACGGTGCGGTCAGCAAGCCGGTTGCCGTCGCCATGGCCGAGGCGCTGGTGCGCCAGGACGGCCCCGACATCGGCGTGTCGATCACCGGCTACGCCGACACGGGACCCGAACCGGGCCTGGTGCACATGGCCGTTGCCCACGCCGGCGGCGACACCGTGCACCGTGTCCGGCGTTTCGGCACGGTGGGGCGCGGAGCCGTGCGGCTGCGTACCCTCAGCGCGGCGCTCGACCTGCTGGAGGAAACCCTGTGAGCCCGACCGCGTTCCGATCCATCCACACCCACGGCTTCGCGCGTGTCGCCGGGGCCACCCCGCGGGGAACCGTGGGCGATCCCGCCCGCAACGCCGAGATCACCGTCGAGATCGCCGAACGAGCCCACGACGAGGACGTCGACCTGGTCGTCTTCCCCGAGCTCAACCTCTCCTCCTACGCCGTGGACGACCTGCACCTGCAGGGCGGCATACACCACGCCGTCGCCGACGCCATCGCCACGGTCGTCGCCGCCAGCACGGCCCTGCACCCGGTGCTGCTGGTCGGCGCCCCCGTCGCGGCGGGCAGCACGCTGTACAACTGCGCCCTGGCGATCCACCGCGGCCGGATCCTCGGTGTGGTGCCCAAGAGCTTCCTGCCCAACTACCGCGAGTACTACGAGAAGCGCTGGTTCACCCCCGGCGCCGGCGTGGTCGGGGGCGAGATCACCGTTGCCGGGCAGACCGTGCCGTTCGGCACCGACCTGCTGTTCGCGGCCACCGATGTCCCCGAGTTCGTGCTCGGCATGGAGATCTGCGAGGACTTCTGGGCCGCCACCCCGCCCTCGACCCGTGCCGCCCTGGCAGGTGCCGTGGTGCTGGCCAACCTCTCGGCGTCCAACGTGACCATCGGCAAGGCCCGCGACCGGGCGCTGCTGTGTGCGTCGCAGTCGCTGCGGACCCTGTCGGCCTACGTGTTCTCCGCGTCGGGGCCAGGCGAGAGCACGACCGAGGTCGCGTGGGACGGCCAGAGCCTGATCCACGAAGGCGGCAAGCTGCTGGCGGCGTCAGCACGCTTCGACGACTCCGAGCAGCTGGTCGTCGCCGACGTGGACCTCGGCGGGTTGCGCTCCGAGCGGATGCGCACGCCGACGTTCGCCGACGCCGCCGTTGCTGCCGGTCGACCCGACACGACCGTCCGGCGCATCGCCTTCGAGCTGGGACGCAGCGAGGCCGACACGGGCCTGCGGCGGACCGTGGAACGTTTCCCCTTCGTCCCCAGCGACCGCCAGGCCCTTGACGAGGACTGCTACGAGGCGTTCAACATCCAGGTCGACGGCCTCATCCGACGGCTGACCGCAACGGGCAGCAGGACCCTCGTCATCGGGGTGTCGGGCGGCATCGACTCGACGCACGCGCTGATCGTCGCGGCCAAGGCGATGGACCGGCTCGACCGTCCGCGCACCGACATCATCGGCGTGACGATGCCCGGGTTCGCGACCAGCGAGGGGACCAAGTCCAACGCCTGGCGGCTGATGCGGGCGCTCGGCATCACCGCGGAGGAGATCGACATCCGTCCCGCGGCCGAGCAGATGCTGGCCGACCTCGACCACCCCTACGCCCGGGGGGAGCGGGGGCGAGAGGTCTACGACACGACCTTCGAGAACGTGCAGGCGGGGTTGCGGACCGACTACCTGTTCCGGCTGGCCAACCACCGAGGGGGGTTCGTGCTGGGCACCGGTGACCTGTCGGAGATGGCGCTGGGCTGGTGCACCTACGGGGTCGGCGACCAGATGAGCCACTACGCGGTGAACACCGGCGTGCCCAAGACGCTGATCCAGTACCTGATCCGCTGGGCCGTGACGACCGACCAGTACGACGGCCCCACCGACGAGGTCCTCGTCGACATCCTCGACACCGAGATCTCCCCCGAGCTCGTCCCCGCGGAGGAGGGGGAGGAGATCCAGTCCACCGAGGACGCGATCGGCCCCTACGAGCTGCACGACTTCTTCCTGCACCACATCGCCCGGCGGGGTCGGGCTCCGTCGACGGTGGCCTTCCTCGCGTGGCATGCCTGGCGGGACGCAGCCGCTGGCGACTGGCCGGCGGACTTCCCCGACGACGCCAGGCGCGCCCACGATCCGGCGACGATCCGGCGGTGGCTGGAGGTGTTCCTGCAGCGGTTCTTCGGGTTCAGCCAGTTCAAGCGCTCGGCGATGCCCAACGGTCCCAAGGTCAGCGGTGCGGGGGCGCTGTCGCCTCGCGGTGACTGGCGGGCGCCCTCGGATGGCACCGCCGCACCGTTCCTCGCCGAGCTGGCCGCCAACGTGCCGGCGGACTTCAGCTGACGGCCGCCGCCAGGTCCTCGGCGACGCTCGGGGCGGCAGCGACGAGCATGCCCGCAGGACCATCGGGCAGTCGCACGACCGCCCCGGCCTCCTCGGCGATCAGCGCACCGGCGGCGTAGTCCCAGCGGTTGGCGTGGGACTGGTAGAAGCCGTCGAGCCGGCCGCAGGCCACCCACGCCAGGTGCAGCGCCGTGGAGCCGAACCCACGGACGTCGGCCACCCGACCGATCAGGCTGGCGAGCACCTGTCCCTGCGCCGCCCGGACGTCGGCGTCGTAGGCGTAGCCGGTGGCGACCAGCGCACGGTCCAGCGCCGGTGGGCAGGACACGGTGACGGGCCTGCCGTCCATGCGGGACCCGCAGCCAGCAGCGGCGCTGAAGACCTCGTTGCGGTGGACGTCGACCACCACACCCGCCACGACCCGACCGTCGACGGCGGCGGCGATGCTGACCGACACGAACGGCAGCCCGTGCAGGTAGTTGACGGTGCCGTCGATGGGGTCGACGACCCACGCGAGCTCGGTGTCGCCGCCGGTGTCGCCGTGTTCCTCACCGATGATCGCCGCCCCCGGTGTGGCCGCCCGCAGGCGGTCGCGGATCATCGTCTCGACCGCGAGGTCGGCTGCGGTCACGACGTCGGTGGGCGTCGACTTGGTGTCCAGGGTGGTCACGTCGTCCGCGGAGGACCGGACCGCGCTGGCGGCTTCGCGTCCCACCGCGACGGCGATCGCCTCGAGCTCGCCGACCGCCGGGAGGGCGATCACACGCGCACCACGTGCAGGCCGCCTGCTTCCAGGGCGGCCACGTCGGCGTCGCTTGCGCCGGTGTCGGTGATGAGCGTGTCGATGTCGGTCAGCCCGGCGAACCGCACGAAGTGGTCGTTGCCGAACTTGGTGGAGTCGACCAGGGCGATCACGCGACGGGCGGAGGCGATCATCGCCTGCTTCACAGCGGCCTCGTCGGTGAAGGGGGTCGTGAAGCCCCGTTCGGGGGTCAGCCCGTCGGTGCCCATGAACAGCACGTCGACCGACATCCGCCGCACGGTCTCCACCGTGTCGTGGTCGACCATCGACGCGGTCTGCGGACGGACGGCGCCGCCGAGGACGATGACGCGCAGGGTGTCGTGCTCGGCCAGCATCGGGGCGATCAGCAACGAGTTGGTGACCACGCGCAGCTTCAGGTCGGGGGGAAAGTAGCCGGCGAACATCGACGTCGTCGACCCCGCGTCCATCATGATCGTGCCCTCGGGCGGCAGCTCGTCGAGGGCCGCGGTGACGATGCGACGCTTCTCTTCCACCTGCTGGGAGTGCCGTGCGCTGATGCTCGGTTCGTAGCGAACTGCCTGCCAAGGGACCGCGGCGCCGTGGACCCGTCGCAGGAGCTTGCGTTTCTGCATGCCCGACAGGTCCCGACGGATCGTCTCGGTCGTGACATCGAACCGTTCGGCCAGCGTGGTGACCTCGATCCGTCCCTGTTCGCGAACCAGGCGCAGGATCTCGTCCTGTCGTTGGCTCTGCAGCTCCGCCCTCGAGGGCGGTCCGGTGGTGGTGGTCATGGGGGATGGTGGCGTGGTCAGCGGCCGAGTGTCCTGTCGAGGGTGGTGCGGACACCGAGGGTGGCCAAGTGTGTCAGCGCTGCCGAGAACGCCTCTTGGATCCGCGGGTCGCCAGCGAGCTCCTCGCTGAAGACGCGACGGTACCCCAGGAACGCCAGCGGGTCCTCGCGGGCGGCATCCGCGAACGCCATGGCCTCCGCGAGGTGCGGGTCGGCGGACGGGGTGATGGCGTTGCCCTCGTCGTCGTGGCCCTGCAGGTAGCGACACCAGCCCGCCAGCGCCAGCATCGACAGCGCGACGGGGCCTCCTGCCGCCAGCTGGTTGGTGATCGTGGGCACCAGGAACTTGGGGAACTTCGACGAGCCGTCGATGCAGAGCCGGTCGACCTGGTCACCGATCGCCGGGTTGGCGAACCGCGTGATCAACGACGCCTTGTAGTCCTCGAGGTCGATCCCCGGGGCCGACGGGACGACCGGCCCGGCCTCCTGGTCCAGGAACGCCCTGAGGAAGCCGGCGAACCGGTCCTCCGCCATCACCTCGTCGACCAGGCGGTGACCGGCCACCCGTGCGAGGTAGGCCAGGCACGAGTGGCCGGCGTTGAGCAGCCGGAGCTTGAACAGCTCGTACGGCTCGACGTCCTCGGTGACGATGACGTCGAGGTCCTCCAGCGGCAGGCGCGGTCCGGAGAAGTGGTCCTCCACCACCCACTGCCGGAAGGGTTCGGTGGTGACCGGCCAGGCGTCGTCGAGTCCCATCTCGCGTGACAACCACGCGCGGTCCTCGTCGGTGGTCGCCGGGGTGATCCGGTCGACCATGCTGTTGGGGAACGCGATCGCCCCCTCGATCCACTCGGCCAGCTCGGGATCGGTCGCCCGGGCGAGTCCGAGGGTCGCGGTGCGGGTCACGTCGCCGTTGCCGATCACGTTGTCACAGCTGACGACGGTGACGGGCGGTGCGCCCTCGTCCCGACGACGAGCCAGCCCAGCCACCAGCGCCGCGAACGCCGAACCCGGTGCGGCGTTGCGGGACGTCGGGTCGAAGTCGCCGGTCGTGTCGTCGACCGGATACCCACCCTCGGTCACGGTCAACGACACGAGGGCGGTGTCGGGATGGGCGATCCTGGCGATCAACGGTTCGGGGTCGGGATGGGCGTGCACGTAGTCGACGATGCTGCCGATCACCCGAGCATCGACGCCCGACCGGTCGCGGACCAGCAGGGTGTACAGCCCGTCCTGGTCCGCCATGACCTCGGCCATGGTCGCGTCGTGGGACAGCACCCCGGCCCCGACGATCGCCCACTCGGTGTGCCCCGCCCGGCACAGCTCGTCGACGTAGGTCGCCAGGTGCGCTCGGTGGAAGCCGCCCACGCCCAGGTGGACGATCGAGCGACGCAGCCGCGCCCGGTCGTAGTCGGGTCGGCCGAGCCGATCGTCGGCCTCCGACAGGGTGTCCGGTCGCAGCTTCATGTCAAGGCTCCCACGTCAGTTTCTTCGTTGCGTACGGAACATCAACTGTCGCACGCGGTCAAGTGTTGAGGAAAACAAACTTTGCGGTGTTGTTTTTCCTTGCGTTCCAACATTGAGGGGCGTACACCTATCAACGTCGGAGGTGCGAGGGCGCAGCGCCGACGAGTGGCCGTACCACCCCTGACTGGGAGTTCCCGTGATGAGTCGAAACGTCCTGCTGTTGAACCGGACATGGCGAGTGATCGCGCTGTTCGCCGTGCTCGTGCTGCTGGCTGCCGCGTGCAGCGGCACCGACGACGCCGATTCGGGTGGCGACGACACCGCCGCCGACGACACCGCTGACGACAGCGGCGACGGCGGCGGTGACGCCGACGGCGGATCGCTCAACGTCGCCATCGTCGGCAACCCCCAGATGGAGGACATCGCCTCCCTGACCCCGGAGTTCTTCACCGCCGACACCGGCATCGAGGTCAACTACACGATCCTCGAGGAGCAGACCCTGCGCGAGATCGTGACCCGTGAGACCGGCGCCGGCGGCGAGTCCTTCGACGTCATCATGATCGGCCTCTACGAGACCCCGCAGTTCGCGGAGAACGGCTGGCTCCTCAGCCTGGAGGACTACGCCCAGGGTGACGCCGACTACATGGTCGACGACCTCATCGGCGCCGTGCGCACCGGCCTGTCCTACGAGGACGAGCTGTACGCGGCGCCCTTCTACGCCGAGTCCTCGTTCCTGATGTACCGCGAGGACCTCGTCGAGGCGGCCGGCATGGAGATGCCCGCAGCCCCGACGTGGCAGGAGGTCGCAGAGATCGCCGCGGCGCTGGACAGCGAGGACACCGCCGGCATCTGCCTTCGTGGCAAGCCCGGCTGGGGAGACCTCGGTGCGGCGTTCACGACGGTCCTCAACACCTTCGGTGGTACCTGGTGGGCCGCCAACGACGACGGCTCGATCGGTGAGGCGCAGGTCGACACCCCCGAGTTCCGCGAGGCGCTGCAGTTCTACGTCGACCTCGTCACCAGCGTGGGTGAGGACGACGCCGCCAACAGCAGCTTCAACGAGTGCCTGACCCAGTACCAGAACGGCCAGGTCGCCATGTGGTACGACGCCACCGTTGCGGCCGGCTTGCTGGAGGCCGACGACAGCGCCGTGCAGGGGCAGAACAACTTCGCCCAGGCACCGGTCGTGGAGACCGACAACGCGGGCTGGCTGTGGGCCTGGTCGCTGGCCATCCCGCAGAACGCCGCCAACCCCGACCTCGCATGGGAGTACATCTCCTGGGCCACCGGGCCGGAGTACCTGCGGACCGCCGGTGAGAACCTGCCGGGTGGCTGGGCTGCGGTCCCGCCGGGAACCCGTGTGTCCCTCTACGAGACCGAGGAGTACCAGGAGGCCGCAGGCGCCTTCGCCGAGCAGACCCTGACCGCCATCGAGAGCGCCCCGATCGACATGCCGGGCACCACGCCCCGTCCGGGCCTGCCGGCCGTCCAGTTCGTCGGTGTCCCGGAGTTCCAGGATGTCGGTACCCGTTGCACCGAGCAGTTCTCGGCGGTGATCGCCGGAAGTGTCGACTTCGACGATGCCATCGAGGCCTGCCAGGAGATCGCGGCGTCGGCGTCCAGCTGATCAGGCTGACCCGACCTCGCTGACGCCATGTCCGCCACCATCTCGCCGACTCCCTCCCGCGACACGCCGGAGGGGGCCATCAACCACGCAGAAGAGGTTCGCCGGCTGAACCGGCGAGATGGCTGGCTGCGGCGTCTGCCGCTGCTGCCGGCGCTCCTCTTCACGATCGTCGTCACCCAGGTCCCGTTCGTGCTGTCCCTCTGGTACAGCCTCACCGACTGGACCATCACCCCCCCGACGGACCAGGAGTTCATCGGGGTCGGCAACTACACCGACCTGGCCAGCGACCGCTTCTTCCTCGAGGCCGCGCAGACCAGCATCTTCATGACCGTCGCGGCGGTGCTGCTCTCGGTCGTGCTCGGCACGGCGATCGCCATGCTGCTGGACCGCAAGTTCTTCGGGCAGGGGTTCGTCAGGACCCTGCTGATCACCCCCTTCCTGATCATGCCGGTCGTGGCCGGCCTGGTCTGGAAGACCCAGATGTTCAGCTCGCTGTACGGCGTGCTGAACTGGGTCCTCGAGACGCTCGGGTTCGAGAGCATCGAGTTCGTGTCGCGGGCACCCACGTGGTCGGTCGTGATCGTGCTCATCTGGCAGTGGACCCCGTTCATGATGCTGATCGCGCTGGCAGGGCTGCAGAGCCAGCCCGGTGAGGTCCTGGAGGCCGCACGGGTCGACGGCGCGAACGGTCGGGGCATCTTCTTCCAGATCACGTTGCCGCACCTTCGCTCCTACATCGAGCTGAGCGTGCTGCTGGGGTCGATCTACCTGATCCAGGTCTTCGACCACATCGAGGTCATCACCGGTGGTGGACCGGGATCGACCAACGTTCCCTACTTCGTCTACCAACGGTCGATCGGCGGCGGCTGGCGATTCGGCTCGGCTTCGGCCTACGCCACGATCGTGGTCATCGTCACCATCATCATCGCCAACCTGGGACTTCGCGTCCTGCGTGGCCTGCTCGAGGACGAGGAGACAGCATGAGCGGCGACAGCACCAGCGTCATCGTCGGTGAGAAGAAGTGGCACAACGTGGTCCTCGGCATCGTCGCCTGGATCGTCGGCATCCTCTTCTTCTTCCCCGTGGCGTGGATGTTCATGAACGGCTTCAAGACCGAGGCGGTCGCCAACGCCGACCCCACGCTGTTCTTCGAACCCACCACCGAGCAGTACTCCACCGTCACTCAGCAGACCACCGGACTGCTCGGATTTGCCGAGGCCTTCGCCAACTCGGCCTGGATCGTGGGCCTGTCCACCATCTTCGTCATGATCCTGGCGATTCCCGCGGCCTACGCGCTGGCGGTCAGGCCGGTGAAGAAGTGGCGCGACGTGCTCTTCTTCTTCATCTCCACCAAGTTCCTGCCCATCGTGGCGGCGATCCTGCCGCTGTGGATCATCGCCCGGGAGCTCGGGATCCTGAACAGCCGTACGGTGCTGGTGATCCTGTACACGGCGATGAACCTGCCGCTTGCGGTCTGGATGCTCCGGTCGTTCTTCCGAGAGGTGCCCAAGTCGCTGATCGAGGCGGCCGACGTCGACGGGGCCAGCCTGTGGGCCCAGCTGACCTCAGTGGTCCTGCCGATCGTCGCACCGGGTGTCGCGGCGACCGCGCTCCTGTGCCTGATCTTCGCCTGGAACGAGTTCTTCCTGGCGGTGCAGCTCAACACCGTCGACGGGCAGACCGTCCCCATCTGGGTGACATCGTTCGTCTCCACCCGAGGCAACTTCATCGCCAAGCTGTCCGCCGCCTCGACCCTGGCCTCGGTGCCGGTCGTCATCGCGGGGTGGATCGCGCAGAAGCGGATGATCCGCGGACTCGCGATGGGGGCGATCAAGTGATGGCCCCCACACCCGAATCCCACACCCACACCTGCCCACCGGCAACCACACTCGACAGGGGAGAAGGCAATGGCTGACGTTCGTTACGAGGCTGCGTCTCGCATCTATCCGGGGGTGGAGAGGCCCGCCGTCGACAAGCTGTCGATCCACATCGAGGAGGGGGAGTTCCTGGTCCTCGTCGGGCCATCGGGTTCCGGCAAGTCCACGGCCCTGCGCATGCTGGCCGGCCTGGAACCGTGTGACGCCGGCAGCATCCACATCGGTGGCCGCGACGTCACCCTGACGCCCCCGCGTGACCGGGACATCGCGATGGTCTTCCAGAACTACGCGCTGTACCCCCAGATGACGGTGGCCGCCAACATGGGCTTCGCGCTCAAGCAGGCGAAGGTCCCGCCCGAGGAGCGGCGCAAGCGGGTCGAGGAGGCCGCGAGGATCCTGGACCTCGAGGAGTACCTGGACCGCAAGCCGAAGAACCTCTCCGGTGGTCAGCGCCAGCGCGTGGCGATGGGGCGGGCGATCGTCCGTGAGCCCCAGGTCTTCCTGATGGACGAGCCGCTGTCGAACCTCGACGCCAAGCTGCGGGTGCAGACCCGCCTGGAGCTGGCCGACCTGCAGGCGCGGCTCGGCACCACCACCGTCTACGTCACCCACGACCAGGTCGAGGCCATGACCCTCGGCCACCGGGTTGCGGTGCTGAACTTCGGTGTGCTGCAGCAGTGCGACACCCCCAAGCACCTGTACGACACGCCGGCCAACACCTTCGTGGCGGGTTTCATCGGGTCTCCGGCCATGAACCTCAACGAGTGCGTCGTGGAGGATGGTGGCCTCGACCTCGGCGGACTGGCCGTACCCGTCCCCGAGGCCGTCCGACTGCAGCTGACCCGCGGTGAGACCGTGACCGTCGGCGTCCGGCCGGAACACCTCGTCCTGTCCGACCAGGGCCTGGCCGGCGAGGTGCGGGTGGTCGAGGAGCTCGGCAGCGAGGCCTTCGTCCGTGTCCACGCCACCCACCGGGGTGAGGACCTGCGCCTGTTCGTGCGAACGGAGGGCGGGACGAACGTGCATCGGGGTGACACCGTGCACGTGGCCTTCGACGGTCCGGTGCACCTGTTCGGCCCCGACGGCCAGCGAATGGGGACGACCGTGGCTGCGCCCGTCGGCGGGTGACGGTCAGCCACGACTTCGGTGGCCGGGTTGCCCTGGTCACCGGGGCCGGCGGCGACATCGGTCGGGCCGTGGCGGTCCGGCTGGCCGGCGCCGGGGCAACCGTGGTGCTGGCCGACCTGGCAAGCCGGGCCGACGCCGTGGAGGACACAGCCCGTCGATGTCGCGACGAGCGGACCTCGGCTCGGGTCCACACCGTCGCCTTCGACGTGACCTCGGCCAGCGCGGTGGACGCTGCGCTGGCCGAGGTCCCAACCGACGTGGGGCCACCCGACCTGCTGTTCAACAACGCCGGGTACCAGGGACGGTTCCTGCCGGTCGGGGAGTATCCACCCGACGACGCCGCCCGCGTCCTGGCCGTCAACGTCGTGGGGGTCCTCAACGTCCTGCAGGCGTTCGTCCGCTCGTTGCGCGCGGATGGTCGAGGTGGCGCCGTGGTCAACACCGCGTCGATGGCCGGCGTCGGCGGGGCGGCCAACATGCCGGCCTACGCCGCGTCCAAGGCCGCGGTGATCGGGCTGACCAGGGCCGCGGCGCTGGACCTCGCCCCCCACGGCATCCGCGTCAACGCGGTGTCGCCGGCGTTCATCGGACCGGGGGAGATGTGGGACCGCCAGGTGGCCGAGCAGGCAGCGGCGCCCAGCCAGTACTACGCCGACGACCCGGCGACGGTCGAGCAGCAGATGATCGGCCAGGTGCCCCTCCGCCGGGTGGGGTCGGTCGAGGAGGTCGCCGGCGTCGTGGCCTGGTTGCTGTCGGCCGACGCCTCCTACGTGACGGGCGAGAACATCCTCGTCACGGGCGGGATCGGCTAGCCCGACCCGGCTTGACGGTCGTCACTGGCGGGTGCGCTGGGCGAGGGCGATGGCGCCGAGGACGCCGGCGCGGTCGCCGAGGCCCGGGGCGACGAGGTAGCGGTCCATGCCGTCGGTGAGGGCCGGTACGTCGACGTAGCCGTTCAGCACCTCTGCGGCAGCCGCGCGGGTCCGGGCGAGCAGGCCCGGCTGGCCCATGACCCCACCGCCGAAGACGATCCGGTGGGGTGAGAGGACCAGCACCAACGTCCCGACGAGCTGGCCGAGGTAGCTGGCCTGGATGGTCACGGCGCGTTCCAGCGTCTCGGGGTCCATCTGCTCCGACGTGACGCCCCAGCGGTCCAGCCACGCCGGGCCGCAGGCCAGCCCCTCCAGGCAGTCGCCGTGTGAGGGACAGCGGCCGGCGAACGGGTCGTCGGGGTGGCGGCGCACGAGGATGTGGCCGGCCTCAGGATGCAGCAGGCCGTGCAGGGGCGACCCCTCGACGATCGCGCCGACGCCGACCCCGGTGCCGATCGTGACGTAGGCGAGCGACGGCACGTCGGCGCCGGCGCCCCAGCGCACCTCGCCGAGCGCCGCACCGTTGACGTCGGTGTCCACCGCGATGGGTCCGTCGAAGACCTCCCGCAGCGGACCGAGCAGGTCCGCACCCGCCCAGCCGGGCTTCGGGGTGGTGGTGAGGTGGCCGTACGTGGGGCTCTCGGGGTCCAGGTCCAGAGGTCCGAACGATGCCAGCCCGATCCCGGCGACGTCACCGTCGGCCAGGCACCATCGGACCCAGTCGACGATCGCTCCCAGCGTCTCCTCCGGGGTGGTCGTGGGAATCCGGGTGGGCGCCGACAGGTCGTCGGGCCCGGAGCCGTGGGCGCACACGACCTTGGTGCCGCCCGCTTCGATGCCGATCCAACGCTCCGCCATGAGTCGGGATGCTACCGACCGACGTGCGTCGAGGGGCGGCTGCGTGCAAGGCTCGTCGACGTGCTCGCCCTCCTCGCCCTCGTCGCATCGTTGTGCTCGAGCGGTATCGGCACGCTGGCGGGCATCGGCGGCGCGGTCCTGCTCGTGCCGCTGCTGGTCTTCCTCGGCCTGCCGGCATCGGAGGCGGCGCCGCTCGGCCTGGTCTCGGTGGCCGCCGGGTCCGTCGCCGCAGGCGCCCCGCAGCTGCGCGAGCGAATCGTCAACCACCGGCTGGGGGTGACCACCGAGGTGGTCGCCACGACGGGGGCGGCGATGGGAGCCCTGGCTGCCGGGATGGTCGACGACCGCCTGCTGGCCCGTGCCCTCGCGGTCGCCGCGCTGGCCGCCGCGGTGGCCGTCGTGTGGTCACGCACCGAACGGGAGCGGGTGCTGGCCGAGGGCGGACACCATGCCATCGGGGAGTGGCCCGGGCGGATCGCGGGCGCGACGGACGTGGACTCCGACGTCGTGACCTACCGTGCCCGACGCCTGCCGGTCGGCCTGGCGCTGATGTGGGTGGCGGGGGTCACCGCTGGCACCGCCGGGGTGAGCGGGGGGTTCCTCAAGACCCCCGTCACCGCCACCCTGATGGACATCCCTCCCCGTGTCGCGGCCGCGACCACCACCTTCACCGTCGGGGTCACCGCGTCCGCCGGGCTGGTCGTGATGACGCTGCAGGGACGAGTGGATGCCAAGGCGTCGGCCGCCGTCGTCGCCGGCAGCCTGCTCGGCGGGCGGCTGGGCGCGGCGGTGCAGGGGTCGGTACCCCGGACGTTGCTGCAGCGCGGCCTGGCTGCGGTGCTCGTCGTCGTTGCGGTGCTGCTGTGGGTCTCGGCGTGAGGAACCGGGAGCGACCGTTCGACCAGCAGGTCCGGGCCAACGGGGCCATGGCCGCTGCCGTCCAGTGGGCCGGGATCGCCGCCCTCGTGATGGGCGTCCTCGGGGCGGTCCTGCCCGGGACGGCCGGTACGGTCGCCGGCTGGGGTGCCGTGGGGATCGTCGTCGCCACCCCGCTCGGCCGCGTCGCCTGGCTGGCGATCCGCTGGGTCGACCGGCGGGACTGGCTGTTCGCGGGCCTCGCCGCGATGCTGCTGGCCGTCGTTGTCGTGGCCGGGACCCTGGCGTTGCGCCAGTAGCCCGTCCCCCGGTCGCCGTGGTCGTGGCCGAGTCGTGGCTCCGACGAACGCACGACCCCGAACCGTCCTACGATCGCCACCCATGAGCCCCTCCATGTCGGCGGACGACGACCCAAGGCTGGCGCGCCAGAACCTCCTGCGGGAGTGGTCGCGCCATGCGGAGGGGGGACGGCCCAGCGGTGTGCGCAGCGACGTGCTCGAGTCGTGGGAGCGGTCCTCGGACCTGCTGCCCAGGTCGCGCCACGAAGCACCGCTGGACGACGAGGACCGCACACGTGAGCAGTGGGTCGCCTCGCCGCTGCGGCCGGCGGTGCGAACGCTGGAGTCCGAGCTCACGTCGGTCGCGCGGGACGGATCGTTCATCGTCGCCGTCACCGGACCCGACGGGAAGATCCTGTGGACGCACGGGTCGAGATGGATGCGCACCCGTGCCGAGGCCGTGCACTTCGTCCCGGGCGGGCGGTGGGACGAGGCGTCGATGGGCACCAACGCGCTTGCCATGGCGCTGGACGCCAACCGGCCGGCAGCGGTGTTCTCCGCGGAGCACTTCACCGAGGTCGTCCACGAGTGGGTGTGCTACTCCGCCCCCATCGTCGACGCGACCACAGGCGCCCCGCTGGGCGTGCTGGACCTGTCGACGACGTGGGACCGGGCCCACCCGCTGGCCCTGTCGACCGCGTCGGCGTTGGCCCGGAACCTCGGGCTGCTGGTGCCCCACGACCGCCGGGTGGACGACACCGCCGAGCACGTCGGCGTCGAGCTGCGCACCCTCGGCACGGCCCGTGCGTTGCTGGACGGCCGGTTGCTCAAGCTTCCGCCGCGCCAGATGGAGATCCTCACCGTCCTCAGCTTGTTCCCCGAGGGGCTGAACCTCGATGCGTTGCACACCCACCTCTACGAGGACTTCACGGTGTCGGCGTCGACGTGCAAGGCCGAGGTGTCGCACCTCCGCCGGGCGTTGGGTGGGGTCATCGCCTCTCGCCCCTACCGGCTGGAGGGGACGGTCCGCGCCGACCACCTCGACGTCATGGGGCGGCTGACCGACCGAGACCTCGCCGGGGCGGTCGAGGCCTACGGCGGACCCATGCTGCCCTCCAGCGAGGCCCCGGCGATCGTCGAGCACCGCTTCTACGTCGAACGGGCCCTCCGGGACGCCGTCCTGCAGGCCGGCGACCCCGACCTGCTGTTCGCCCTGGGCTCAACGATGCCGCTGGACGACGCGGTGCACGAGCAGGCGATGGTGCGGCTGGCCGAGGACGATCCGCGGCGGGCCATCGCCCGGGCCCGGCTGGACACCGCGCGTCGCTGAACGGTCGGCAACAGGCGTCCCAACCCTTTGCCAACCTGGCCCGGGTCAGGATGCCGGCCAACGAGCCGCGGGTCCGACAAGCAGTCGTCGGTGCAGCGGCACCAAGATCTGCGGCGGGTCGAGCGTGCTCCCGTTCGTCCCCGCCGCACCAACCTCACCTCCGCACCTGCCCGGCCTCGGGGACCTCCCGCCTTTCCCCGAGGCCCGCAGGTGCCTCAGTGTGTGGAGCCCGCAGGTGCCCTTCTGCACACGGCCCGCAGGGTCAGGCGACGACGATCGCGCAGAGGTAGCCGAACACCTCGTCGGCCTCGAACCGCGCCACCTGTCGGGCGGCGGCTGCCGCGGACAGCGCCGGAGCGGTGAGGGTCGGCATGGCACCGGGGTCGGTCGAAGCGCTGTCGTCGGGGGTCTCGTCCAGGCGGAGGATGTCCACCCCGCGGCCGTTGTCGGCGACGTAGAGGTAACCGTCGTGCCAGTACCCGGCCCAGGCGCTTGCGTCGTCGGGGCGGAAGTAGCCGACCTGTCGGATGTCGCCCGGGTCGCTGACGTCGAGCAGCCGCAGGCCCTGGCCGTAGAAGGCGTAGGCCAGCAGCCCGTCACCGCGGTCCTCGAAGTAGTGCGCCGACGCGCAGCCCGTTGCGCCCTCGGCGGCCTCCGGGGTCCACGTGTCCAGCACGTCCATGCGGAACCCGGCCGGGTCGGCGAACCCGCTGCCGTCCAGCGACGAGCGGATGTCGTAGGTGGCGAAGCGGCCCGAGGAGGCGCAGCTCGACGACAGGTTCTCCTCCGTCGCCATCAGCACCGCCCCGGCCGACCCGGGCTCACCGGGGATCGCCAGGTCGACGTTGCGATAGCTGTTGTGCATGAAGCGGCTGGGCGTGGCGTCGGCCGGGGTCGAGCCACCGCCGTAGGGGACCGGGTCGCACGGGGTGGCGGTGCGGACAACGCCGGTCAGCGGGTCGGTGTGGTCGCCAGCGGTCCAGTAGCCGTTGACGCCGGCCTCGTGGGACACCCACGCCACACCGTCGCCGTCGACCTGCACGTCGTGGGCGTACCCGGTCGAGCCGTCGTCCATCAGCCCGGTGTTGATCGGCTCGGGGCAGGTGACGGGGTTCAGCGGGTCGGTGACGTCGGTGGCGTAGATCGGCCGCCCGTACGGCCCGAAGGCGGTGTTGCCGTAGGGGCCGCCGGTCCACAGGTAGTCACACGAGTCGACGTCGTCGGGGTCGGCGGAGACGCAGGTGGAGGTGTGACCCGCCGGCAGGGTGACGAAGCCGATCTGGGCCATCAGCGCCGGGTTGGACACGTCGATGATGTGGACCGCCCCGAACAGTCGCGCCTGTGCCGGTGCGACGGGGGTGGTGAACCCGCGAGGGTCACGGCTGATGAACAGCAGCTCGCGTTCGGCGTCGAGGTCCATGTCCTCGTTCTCCCAGATGTACATGGGCAGCACGCCCAGCAGCTGGGGCGCGGCCGGGTCGGCCACGTCGTAGCTGTAGATCCCGGTCACCGTCGAGACGAACATGGTGTCGTCGATGAAGTTGACCGCGATGGCGCTGGATGCCTCGGGGGCGTTGGCCACGAACTCCAGGTTGTCGGAGATCGCACCGGGGGGCGGGTCGGCCGCCAGCAGCGCGTCGGGGTCGAGCTCCAGCGCCACCGCGCCGGAGGTACCGAGGACCAGCAGCAGCGCAACAGCGCCGGCCAGCAGACGTGAGGACATCGCGAGGGTCATGGCCCACCGATTCGACGTCGAGGCACCCAACACCTCCCCCGCTTGTCGTCCCAGTCGCAGGGGGATCGACTGGTCCGACACGCCTCCGATGCGTGTCGCCTCACTCGCAGGGGGGTCGACTGGTCCGACACGCCCCTGATGCGTGTCGCAAGCGGGACGTTGCGCGGCTAGCGTTGGCGGGCTGTGAACGCCAAGGGGCAGGCCGCCGCACCGGCCATGGGGCAGGGTTCCACCGACGTGGGTGGCACCGAGACGACGATGGTCCGGGCCACGGGCCTGACCAAGCGCTTCGACGACTACGTTGCCGTCGACGGGATCGACTTCGAGATCCGCGGTGGGCAGGCGTTCGGGTTCCTCGGCCCCAACGGCGCCGGCAAGACCTCGACGATGCGGATGATCGCCGCGATGAGCCCCGTGACCTCCGGCTCGTTGGAGGTCCTCGGTATGGACCCGACGACCGAGGGGTCCAGTGTTCGGGCCCGGCTGGGGATCGTCCCGCAGGAGGACAACCTCGACAACGACCTGTCGGTGTCGGACAACCTGCTGTTCTACGGCCGCTTCTTCGGCCTCGACACGCGCACGCTGTCGGCCCGCATCGAGGAGCTGCTGCGGTTCGTCGAGCTGTGGGACCGCCGTGACGCTCGCGTCCAGACCCTCTCCGGGGGCATGAAGCGCCGGGTGGTCATCGCCCGCGCCCTGATCAACGAACCCGAGATCGTCCTGCTCGACGAACCCACGACCGGCCTCGACCCCCAGGCCCGGCAGCTTGTGTGGGACCGCCTCTACCGCCTCAAGCAGCGGGGCGTCTCGCTGGTCCTCACGACCCACTACATGGACGAGGCCGAGCAGCTGTGCGACGAGCTGGTCGTGATGGACCGCGGCCGCATCGTCGCGCAGGGCCCTCCCCGACAGCTGATCGAGGACTACGTCACCTCCGACGTGATCGAGCTGCGCTTCCGTGACGGGGTGCCCGCAGACACCGACGTCCTGCAGGCGAAGCTGTCGACCATGGCGCGGGACGTGGAGGTGCTGGCCGACCGCGTGCTGCTGTACACCGACGATCCGACGGGGACCGCCGGGGCCATCGACGCCAGCGACCTGAAGCTGGCCGGCACCCTGACCCGCCGCAGCACCCTCGAGGACGTGTTCCTGCACCTCGCTGGCCGGAGCCTCAACGAATGAGCGCCATGACCGTCGCCGGCTCGTTGCGGTTCGCCCGGTACCAGCTCGAGCTGTGGCGGCGCACCTGGTACGGCAGCGCCTTCTCCACCTTCATCGCCCCGATCCTGTACCTGGCCGGCATCGGCCTGGGCATCGGGCAGCTGGTGGAGGGAGGAGGTGCCGCGGCCGAGCTCGGGGGCGTCAGCTACGCCGCCTTCGCCGGCACGGGTGTCCTCGCCGCCTCCAGCATGCAGACCGGGGCGGGGGAGCTGTCGTGGCCGGTGATGGGCGCGATCAGCTTCACCCGCACCTGGGTGGCGTCGACATCGACCCCGCTGACCCCTGCCGACATCGTCGGCGGGAAGATGCTGGTGCTGGCCGTCAGGCTGACGATCTCCGGCGTCGTCTTCGCGGTGTCCCTGCTCGCGCTCGACCTGGTCGACCCCCTCGGTGCGCTGGGGGTCATCGCCCCGGCGGTCCTCGTCGGCCTCGCTTGCGGCGCGCCCATGTTCGCCTTCGCCGCCTGGGCACAGGAGGGCACGAAGATCGGTTATGTCTTCCGCTTCGTGGTCGTGCCGCTGTTCGTGCTCTCCGGCACCTTCTTCCCCATCAGCGAGCTGCCGTCGGCCGTGCAGCCCTTCGCGGCCGTGTCCCCGCTGTGGCACGGCATCGAGCTCGTCAGGGCCGGTGGGCTGGGCCTGGCGACGGCGTACCCACCGCTGGTCCACGTCGCCGTGCTGCTGGCCTGCACGCTCGCCGGCGTCCTCCTCACCGTTCGCACGCTGACCCAGCGGCTGCACCCATGAGCACCGACGCCCCACCCACGCCGCCGGCTCCGGCCCGTCCAGCCGAGCCGATGGTCCCGCGAAGCCTCGACCTGCTGTTCCTGGTCGCCCGGCTGGCCCCGTACCGCCTGCTCGGGTCACCGAAGGGGCAGCACGTCTTCGAACGCAACGTCCTGCTGTGGCGCAACCAGTGGCCGGCGTTGCTGTCGGGCCTCTTCGAGCCGCTGCTGTACCTGCTGGTCCTCGGCGTGGGGGTCGGCAGCCTCGTGGACGGCACCGCGGACCTCGGCGGTGCGGCCTACGGTGAGTTCGTCGCGGCCGGGCTGCTGGGTGCCGCTGCGATGAACGCCACCGTGTACGAGACCTACAACGTCTACTTCAAGCTGCGGCACGACGGCATCTACGACGCCATGGGCGCCACCCCCGCCGCGCCGCGCGACATCGCCGCCGGTGAGATCGTGTGGGCAGTCAGCCGCGTGGCCCTCTACGCCGTCGGGTTCATGGTCGTCGCGGCGGCCCTCGGTGTCCTTGCCAGCCCCCTGGCCCTCCTCGCGGTCCCGGTGGCGCTCCTGATCGGGTTCACGTTCGGCGCGTTGACGCTGTGGGCGACCACCTACATGCGCAGCTGGAACGACTTCGACCTTCTGCAGATCGCCATCGTCCCGCTCTTCCTGTTCTCCGCGACCTTCTATCCGATCAGCGTCCTGCCGTCCTGGGCGCAGGTGATCACCCAGATCTCGCCGCTTTACCACGGGGTGGCGGCGCTGCGACAGGTCATGCTGGGGCAGGTCGACGTGTCGATCGTGGCGCACCTGGGGGTCCTGGTGGTGCTCGGCCTGATCGGGTTCCGCCTCGGTGCTCGACGGTTCGTCGTGCTTCTGCGAACCTGAACAACGCGAACCCGAACGTCGCGAACCGAACACGGTGTTCGGACACAGGTTGGTCCGGGCCCCGCCGGACCCGAACCACCTGTATGACACTCCCTCGATGTGTCAAGAGGACGAGCCACCCGCCCCCTGTCGCGGCTCGACTCAAACGAGTGTCACCGGCGAACAACTTCGCGTCGATGGCTCGAAATGACCAAATGAACCGTGCGCATTACGGCTCCACCTCGGACGTTCTGATGCGTACGCACCCGAAAACACGGACGAAACGTCTGCAGGTACTGGGTGGACCGAACGAGAACATGGCTACAAGCCCCCGCTGCAGACCGAACGTCACCCCACGACGACTGAACCACCACCAAGGAGAGGAGGACACCGATGGACCGACAAGCGCAGGAACCCCCACGAGGCCCGGTGCCCTCCCGTGCGGCGGCGCGCCGACTCCGGGACGGGCTGCGTCGGGAGGTCGACGAGTACCGCGAGACGCTGGCCGAGGACCTGGTCGACGCCCACCTGTGGGCAGAGCAGGGTGATCACGACCGAGCCATCGCGACGCTGGAGTCCCATCTCGCCTCCCTCGAGCAGCTGCAGACGCAGGTGCAACGCGTCGTTGCCGGAGCCATGGTCGAGCGGGACGCCGAGGACGTGGTCGACCGGGCCGTGCGTCCGCTCCCGCAGGACGTGCCCCCGCCCCCGCCTCCCATCCCCGGGGCGATCGACGTCCGGGAGGACCCCCGCGGGGACGACCGCGAAATGGAGCCGGCGGTTGGAGGAACAGCCGTCGGCGGGTCGCTCCGACGCGGGATCGTCGCCGCGGTGGCCGTCGCTGCGATCGCGTTCGTCGGCCTCGGGCCGCTGCAGAGCCCACAGCCCGACCCGTTGCTTGCGGCGGTGCAGGCCTCGGAGTTCGCGCTCGCTGCCGCGGAGGCAGCCGAGTCCGGGCAGGCCAGCGACGTACGCGTGCTGACGGCACGGTCGGCCTCGCTGCACGACGCGATCGACAGCCTCCCGATCGACGTCCGGAACGAACCAGAGGTCCGCAGCTGGCTGCGCATGGTCATCACCGACCAGCACGCCGCGCTGACGGTGCTCGTCGGGACGGTGCCGACGGTCGACGTCCTCCTGGCCGACCTCGGTCGGCTCGCGGCAGACCTCGACATTCCCCTGCCGGTCCGCCCGGAGGCACCCATCTCGCCCGACATGCCGGATCTCGACGACGTCGATCCGTCAACCGACGGTGGGCAGGCCGCAGAGCCGGCGCCGCGTCCAGGCCACGGCCCCACGACCGACCAGCCGGCGACCACCGGATCGGGGCAGGACCGCCCCGAACCGGCCCCGACAACGGCCTCCACGTCCCCACCGGCAGCTGCCGACCCGGAACCGACCCCGAGCGAGCCAGCAGGGGAGGACTTCTTGCTCCCGCCCGTCGACCTGGACGGTGGCGACGAGGACCAGGGCGACGGCTTCGAGACCGACTTCGGCGACGCCGACGGGCTCGGGTCGATGTCGGCTGGGTGAGGTCCGCCGACTTCTGGCGCGAGCACCCGACCGAGTACAATCCCGGCCCGAGCGCAGCCGTCCACGGTGTGCGCGAACACGATCGACAATGACGAGGTCACTCGCTCCGATGGTTACTCGAACCCTTTCCGCCCTGCTGCTCGCCCTGATGGTGGTCGGTCTCGTGGCCGGTCCGGTCATGGCGACCGAGGGCGAGGAGAGCCACTTCACCGAGTACTCCGAGATCCGTGAGAACGCCTCGGACGTCTCCGCAGAGTTCCTGACCCCCGACGCCGAGGACGCCGAGCGTCCCGGGTTCTTCGACTGGATGATCTACCCGCTGGCCGCCGCCGGCGTGCTGGTCGCCGGGTTCGTGATCATGCAGTACCTGGTCTTCCAGCCGCGCTTCGCCCGTGAGGCGGAGGCGCGATCCAAGCGCTGACTCCCACCGAGGAGGAGGGTTCGGCGACGCTGGCCGACTGGGCCCTCGCCGAACGCGTCGGCCGTCGGGTCGCCGGGCTGTCGCCGGTGCCGGCAACCGGCGAGGACGTGCAGCGCCTGCGCGGACAGGTCGCCGACGCGGTTGCGCTGGCCGACCGTGCCAGCCGCGACGTGACCGAGCTGGGGGACACGCTCGGTCCGGCAGATGCCCGGGTTGTGGGCCGGGGCGAGTGGATCCGGTCCAACCTGCAGTCGATGCGGTACCTGACCGACCCGTTCGCCGACGCGTTGTTGTCGCGGTCCTCGCTGCCGCACTCGGTGTCGGCCAAGGCCGTGGCGATGCAGATCGGCGCGATCTTCGGGTTCCTGTCCACACGCGTCCTCGGCCAGTACGAGGTCTTCCTGCCCGAGGGGCGGACTCCCGGACAGCTCACCCTGGTGGGGCCGAACCTGCTGCAGGCCGAACGCGACCTGGCCGAGGAAACCGACATCGACGGGACCGACCTGGTCCTCGGGGTCGTCCTCCACGAGCTCGGCCACCGCCTGCAGTTCGAGGGCGTCGACTGGCTGCGCGGCCACCTGCACACGATCATCACCACCTACCTGGCCGAGACCCAGATCGACCCCGACCGCCTCAAGGGCGGGCTGAAGCAGCTCCGCAGGCGGATCGGTGAGGGCGGGCTCGACGTCCGTGACGTGCTCGAGGCGTTCCTGAGCCCCGAGCAGGCCGTGCAGATGGCCCATGCGCAGGCGCTCATGTCGGTGCTGGAGGGCCACGGCAACATCGTCATGGACTGGGGGGTGGAGGTCCTCGCCGAGGACGGGGTCGACCCCTCGCGTGTTCGGACGGCGCTGAACCGCAGGCGAGCGTCGCAGTCCGGCCCGGGTCGGCTGGTCGGCCGCGCGCTGGGCATGGCCATGAAGGCCGAGCAGTACGCCGTCGGCGAGCAGTTCATCGCCGAGGTCGCCGAGCGGCACGGTCGCGACACCTTCCACCGCGTGTGGGAGCGGCCCGAGCACATCCCCAGCCCGGATGAGCTGGAGGATCCCGACGCGTGGGTGACACGGATCACCGCGGCCTGATCGCCGCGGTCGCCGACGTCCTGGACACCCACGTCCGGGCGGATGCGACCGTCGTGCTGGGGGTCTCGGGTGGACCGGACTCCGTGGCGCTCTTGCACCTCGTGGCCGCCGCGAGGCCAGACCTGCGCCTGGTCGTCGGCCATGTCCGCCACGGCCTGCGCGACGACGCGCTCGATGTCGAGGCCACGGCGGCCAACGCGGGACTCCTCGGCGCCAGCGTGGTGGTCCTGCCGGTCACCGTGGGGGAGGGTGCCGGCCCCGAGGACGCCGCCAGGCGTGCACGGCACGCCGCACTCCTCGACCTCGCACGCGACCGACGGGCGGTCGCCCTGCTGCTGGGCCACACCGCTGACGACCAGGCCGAGACCCTGCTGCTGCGGATCGCTCGGGGGACCGGTCTCGACGGCCTGGCCGCCATGCGTCCGGCAGCGGAGCGCGACGGGGTGCTGGTCGTCCGACCGATGCTCGGGCTGCGACGGGCCGATGTCCACGCCGTGTCCGCCCCACACGCCACCGTCACCGACCCGACCAACACCGGTGATCCCGACCAGCGGCGTGGCCGGGTCCGACGCGAGGCGCTGCCGGCCCTGTCCCGCCTGCGACCCGATGACGGCGACCCGGTCCCGGCGCTGGCCAGGTTGGCCGAGCTCGTCGCCGACGACGTCGCCCTCCTGGATGCCACCGCCGTGCCACCGGGCAGCGTCCGGCGCGTCGGGGCTGCGGTGGTCGTGGACACGCCGGCCGACACGGCCGTGGCGGTCCTCCGCAGGCGCATCCGCGCGGGATGGGCGCTGCTGCCGGGCCCGCACCGATCGGCTCCGGACGCCGAGACGGTGTCCCGGATCCTCGGGCTGCCGGTCGGGCAGCGAATCGACGTGCAGGGCGGCGTCAGGGCCACCATGGCGGGCGACACCGTGGTCCTGCTCGACCCCACGGTCCCGTCATGGGCGCCGCGTCCCCTGCCGGTCGGGACCGGGGTCACGCTGCCGGAGCTCGGCCTCGCCTACCTCCTGACCACCGCCGTGGCGGGTCCCACTGCGACACGGCCCGCCGCGGGTGCACCGCCCTGGACCGCCGAGGTGGCCATGCCGACCAGCGGTCCCGACGGTGTTGTGGTCCGCCCCCGCCTGGCGTCGGGCGACCGGGCCATCCGCAAGGACCTGCAGCGCGTTCCAGCGGCACTGCGGGATCAGGTACCGATCGTCGCTGCGGCCGACGGCACGGTGCTGCTCGTCGGCGACCGGACGATCGCCCCAGCCGTGGCCGGACAGCCATGTCTGTGTATCGGTGTCGCCGCCGACGGGAGCGGACCGACCGGTTATCGTGGCGGCCCATGACTTCCCACGCGGCGTCCGATCATCCCGACATCGAGAAGGTCCTCATCAGCGAGGAGGAGATCCGCGACCGCCTGTCGGTGCTCGGCAAGCAGATCTCCCAGGCCTACGAGGGCGAACAGGTCGTGGTCACCGCGGTCCTCAAGGGCGCCTTCATCGTCCTCGCCGACTTCGCGCGGTCCCTGGAGGTCGACACGATCTTCGACTTCATGGCCGTGTCCTCCTACGGCGCCTCGACCAAGAGCAGCGGCGTCGTGCGGATCCTCAAGGACCTCGACGTCGAGATCGAGGGCCGTCACGTCCTGATCGTGGAGGACATCGTCGACTCGGGCCTGACCCTGTCCTACCTGCTGAAGAACCTCCGGGCGCGCGGTCCCAAGTCGGTCGAGGTCATGGCCCTCCTGGTCAAGCCGGACGCGGCGAAGGTCGACATCGGCGTGAAGTGGACCGGGTTCGAGGTCCCCAACGAGTTCGTCGTCGGCTACGGGCTCGACTACGACGAGCGGTACCGGAACCTGCCCTACATCGGCACGCTCAAGCCCGAGGTCTACAGCTGACCTCCAGCCCGACGAGGGGCAAAGACGGGGTAAAGCCCGCATGACGTCAGGGGCCGCCGGTCGAGGGCCGCTGGTAGCATCCGACCGCAGGCGCAGGCGCCAGCCGGTCCCTGCGAGGCGTACACAGGACTGAGTGAGTCGATGAACGTACAGCGCTTCCTGCGAGGGCCACTGCTGTGGATCACCCTCCTGCTGATCGTGGCCCTGGCCATGGTCTCCACGCTGGGGAGCTCCTCCGCGCCCGAGGAGCTGACCTACGGCGAGTTCATCCAGGCGCTCCAGGACGGCGAGCTGTCCTCGGTCACGATCCTCTCGGGATCCAACGGCCTCAAGGGTGAGTTCGTCGAGCCCCAGGGCGAGTCGGAGGCCACCGAGTACGTCGCGACGTTCAACCCGATCGTCAACGACGAGCAGCTCGACGCCGAGCTGCAGGCGGCCGGCATCGAGCCCGAACAGCTCGACGTCGACGCGCAGGACCAGAACCTGTTCGTCAGCCTGCTGATCAACCTCATCCCGTTCGCGCTGATCTTCCTGCTGTTCTTCTTCCTGATGTCGCAGATGCAGGGCGGCGGCGGCCGGGTCATGAGCTTCGGCAAGGCCAAGGCCAAGCAGATCTCCAAGGACCAGCCCAAGGTCACGTTCGAGGACGTCGCCGGTGCGCAGGAAGCCGTTGAGGAGCTGCGGGAGATCAAGGACTTCCTGGCCAACCCCACCAAGTTCCAGGCCATCGGCGCGAAGATCCCCAAGGGCGTGCTGCTGTTCGGTCCTCCCGGTACCGGCAAGACCCTGCTCGCCCGCGCGGTGGCCGGTGAGGCCGGGGTGCCGTTCTTCTCCATCTCCGGTTCTGACTTCGTGGAGATGTTCGTCGGTGTGGGCGCCTCGCGCGTCCGTGACCTGTTCGAGCAGGCCAAGTCCAACGCCCCCGCGATCATCTTCGTCGACGAGATCGACGCGGTCGGTCGCCACCGCGGCGCCGGCATGGGCGGCGGGCACGACGAGCGCGAGCAGACCCTCAACCAGCTGCTGGTGGAGATGGACGGCTTCGACGTCAAGACCGGCGTCATCCTGATCGCCGCCACCAACCGTCCCGACATCCTCGACCCGGCCCTGCTGCGCCCCGGCCGCTTCGACCGCCAGATCGTCGTCGACCGGCCCGACATCGTCGGTCGCGAGGCCATCCTGAAGGTCCACGCCCGCGGCAAGCCGCTGGCCCCCGACGCCGACCTGACCGTGCTGGCCAAGCAGACCCCCGGGCTGACCGGTGCGGACCTGCAGAACCTGATCAACGAGGCGGCGCTGCTGAGCGCCCGTCGTGGGGTGGCCGAGATCACCATGGCCTCCCTCGAGGACGCCATCGACCGCGTCCTCATCGGACCGGAGCGTCGTACCCGGCTGATGCACGAGGACGAGAAGCGGCTGACCGCCTACCACGAGGGCGGCCACGCCATCGTCGGCCACGCGCTGCCCCACGCCGACCCGGTGCACAAGGTCACGATCATCCCGCGCGGCCAGGCGCTGGGTGTCACCATCTCGCTGCCCGAGCGCGACAAGTACGGCCACTCCCGCCAGGAGCT
Organism: Euzebya pacifica; assembly: GCF_003344865.1. Classification (GTDB taxonomy): domain Bacteria; phylum Actinomycetota; class Nitriliruptoria; order Euzebyales; family Euzebyaceae; genus Euzebya; species Euzebya pacifica. The sequence goes on along the minus strand of NZ_CP031165.1, from coordinate 4,704,578 downwards.
GATCGACCGCATGGCGATGGCGCTGGGCGGCCGCGTCGCCGAGCAGCTGACCGTCGGCGACTACACCACCGGCGCCGGCAACGACATCGCCAAGGCCACCGAGATCGCCCGCAAGATGGTCACCGAATGGGGCATGAGCGAGAAGCTCGGTCCGATCCAGTTCGGCCATGCCGCGGGCGAGCCCTTCCTGGGGCGCGAGACCAACCACCCCAACTACAGCGCGCAGGTCGCGGCCATCATCGACGAGGAGATCCGTACGCTCATCGACGAGGCCTTCGACGAAGCCGTCCAGATCCTGGTGGAGAACCGCCAGGTCCTGGAGGAGATGGCCGACGAGCTGATGGAGCACGAGACCCTGGGCAAGGAGGAGCTGGCCGCGGTCCTGGACCGGGTCACCAAGCGCCCGTCGCGCTCCAACCGCCCGCTGATGAACGGCGAGCCGACGGGACTCAGCCCGGACCAGGTGGTCGCGGCGCTGCGTCGCGGTGACCCCGTCGCGCTCAACCCGTCGGAGCAGCCCGAGGGTGCCGCACACCTGGTCAACCCGCGCTCCGCGATCGACGACGCGTGAGCACCGAACCCACGGTCGATCCGGACGGGATCGGTGGCCGGTCGCGCGCCGAGGTGCCTGCCGAGGCCATCGAGGTCCGCACCGACGACGTCAGCGGGCAGGCCTCCGACGACCGCGTGCGGGTGCTCACCACCGCCGAACCGCAGCGGCGCTTCGACCACGACAAGATCCGCGCGGGTGTGCGGATGTTGTTCGAGGGCATCGGGCTGGACCCCGACAGCCCGACCATCCGTGACACCCCCGACCGGGTCGCCCGGATGTACGACGAGGTCTTCGCCGGCCTGCTGATCGACCCCGAGGACGTGGTGTCGACCACGTTCGACGAGGGCCACGACGAGATCGTCATCGTCCGCGACATCCCCTTCGCCTCGATCTGCGAGCACCACCTCGTGCCGTTCGTCGGTCGGGCCCACGTCGGTTACCTGCCCGGACACGACGGGCTGATCACCGGGCTGTCCAAGCTGGCCCGCCTGGTCGACGTCGTCGCCAAGCGGCCCAACCTGCAGGAGCGGATCACCGCCGAGGTCGCCGACACCCTCGAACGGGTCCTGAAGCCCCGCGGCGTGATCGTGCAGATCGAGGCCGAGCACTTCTGCATGACCATGCGTGGCGTGCGCAAGCCCGGTGCCATGACCGTCACCTCGGCGGTTCGTGGGACCATCCGTGAGGACGCCCGCACCCGCGCGGAGGTCATGTCGCTGATCGGCGGCCCCCGCGTGTCCTCCTACGGCCCGTAGCGCCCCGAGCAGTCCCGGCGGGTTGTCCCGACCGTGGGTCGTCAGGCAGCCCGGCGGCGAGCGATCGCCAGGCGCACGCACGTGACGACGACGTCCATCGCCTGGCGCACCTCCTCCAGCGTCGGGAAGGAGGGGGCCAGCCGGATGTGGCTGTCCTCGGGGTCGTGGCCCAACGGGAACGCTGCGCCGGCAGGGGTCAGCCGGACACCCGCATCGGCGGCCAGGCCGACCACCTCCGTCGCCAGGCCCGGCGGGGTCCACAACGACACGAAGTAGCCGCCCCGCGGGGTGGTCCAGCGCGCGAGCCCCGTCAAGCCCTCCTCCAGCGAGGCCGTCGTGGCATCGACCTTCGGGGCCACCAGCGCGGCGTGGCGGGCCATGTGGGCACGGAGCGCGTCGATGTCGGGCAGCAGCATGACGTGGCGTTGCTGGTTGACCTTGTCGGGACCGATCGTGACCGCCGACAGGTGTTGGCGCAGGGCGGTCAGGGTGTCGGGCCCCGCAGCCAGGAATGACAGCCCGGCCCCGGCGAAGGTGATCTTCGACGTCGAGGCCACGTGGATGACCGACTCGGTCGTGCCGGCCTCCTCGCAGGCGGCCCACAGCGATGCCATGGGGATGGGGTCGGGGGTCAGGTCGTGCACCGCGTAGGCGTTGTCCCAGATGATCCTGAACCCGCGACGCGCACGGTTGCCGAGCGCCGCGATGCGTGTGACGACCTCGTCGCTGCAGATCGCACCGGTGGGGTTGGAGTGCTTGGGCACCAGCCACATCGCGGCCACGTCGGGGTCGTCGGCGACGATCGACTCGACGACGTCCATGTCGGGGCCGTCGTCGAGCATCGGGACCGGGACCATCTCGTGGGCCAGCCGCTCGCTGACGGTGAAGTGGCGGTCGTACCCGGGGACCGGGCAGATCACCTTCACCGACGGGCGGTTCGCCCACGCCGACTCGGGGCCGTCCCAGCCGAAGTGGGTGCCCACGAGCATGGCGTGGAACATCATCTCGAGGCTCGCGTTGCCGCCGACGAGGACCGCCTCGGCGGGCACGTCCATCAGCACGGCCCCGAGGCGCTTGGCCGCCGGCAGCCCGTCGATGCCACCGTAGTTGCGCAGGTCGGTGCCGTCGTGTCGGTAGGCGCCGGCGAGGATGCCGTCGAGCCGGTCCGACAGCGCCAGCTGGTCGGGGGAGGGCTTTCCGCGGGTCAGGTCCAGGGACAGGTCCTGCGCACGGAGCGCGGCATGGGCTGCTTCGAGTGACTCCAGGTCCAGATCGGCGGTGGCACGATCTTCGGTTGCACGATCGGGAGAGGGGGTGTCGAGGGGCATCGGGGCTCCGGGCAGGTCAGCAGGACGGCGGGTGACGGTCGCGGACGCTAGCGGCTTCGCGGTGGACGGATCGACTAGGCTCAGCGCCATGGAGGCTGCGCCACTCGTCCGAATCGTCGACGCCAGCCTGGGTGTGGACGCCCAGGTCAGCTTGGTCGTCAGCCGGGTCTCGCACCCGGACCGGCTGAAGTCCGCCTGGTCGTCGTCGGGGGCGACGCTGGAGCGCATCGGTGATCGGGTGCATGCCACCTCCACGGTCGAGGCGCTGGCCCGTGCGGCCGGGCGGTCGCTGGAGCTCGACGAGGCGCGGGCCGTCGACCGGACGCTGCGCGAGGCGGTCGCTGCCTGGCTGGGGACGGCGCCGCCGATCAAGGCCCGGGGCCGCCTGCTGCCGTGCAACGTCCGCCCGCTGGTCATGGGCATCGTGAACGTGACGCCGGACTCCTTCGCCGACGGCGGTCAGCTGTACCCCGACGGCCACCCCGGTAGGGCCATCGACCACGCGCGCACCCTCGTCGCCGCCGGTGCAGACCTGATCGACCTCGGCGGTGAGAGCACCCGACCGGGCGCGACGTCGGTGGACGCCAAGGAGGAGCTCGCGCGGGTCATGCCGGTCCTTCGCGCGCTCGTCAGCGACGGCGTGTGCGTCTCGATCGACACCATGAAGGCCGAGGTCGCCGCCGAAGCCCTGCGCGAGGGCGCCGCGATCGTCAACGACGTCAGCGCGGCCGGGAACCCCGAGCTGATCGCCCTGGCCGCCCGCACCGGTGCGGCCTACGTGCTGATGCACGCCCGGGCGACCCCGGCGGACATGCAGGACCACACCGAGTACGACGACGTCGTGGCAGAGGTCTTCGAGTTCCTCGCCGACGGACTCCAGGTCTGCGAGGAGAACGGCCTCGCGCGCGAGCAGGTGATCGTCGATCCCGGCATCGGCTTCGCCAAGACCGCCGAGCAGAGCCTCGCGCTGCTGCGTGCGGTCCCGCAGCTGCGCAGCCTCGGTCGTCCGGTTCTCATCGGGGCGTCCCGCAAGAGCTTCCTCGCCACCGCGTCCGGCGAGGAGGGCGTCGACGACCGCCTGACCGGCAGCCTGACCGCCGCCGCGATGGCCGCCGGCGCGGGGGCGGCGTTCCTCCGCGTCCACGACGTCGCCGAGACCGTCCAGGCCGTGCGCACCGCCCGTGCGATCGCCACCGGCAGCACCGACTGGGACCCCGTCACGCGTTGACGCGTCGGGTCCCGTCGGGCCGGTGGTTCAGGCGGGGGAGGAGACGCCGGTCGCGCCGGCGCTGACGGCTGGATCATCGGGATGGGCGATGACGTCGTCGGTCGTGGTGGGCGTGGCCTGCTGGGATCGGGAGGTGACCCATGCGCCGAAGATGACCAGCGCCGTGCCGACGAGGGACACCGGATGCACCGCCTCGTCCCGCACCAGCGCCCCGATGGCGATGGCGACGATGGGCACCAGGTAGATGGCGACCGAACCCCGCGCTGCGCCGACCCGACCGGCGAGGGTGGCCATCAGCGTCAGCGCCAGGCCCGTGCCCAGCACGCCGAGTGCCGCGACGGCCAGGACCGAGGACAGGCCGTAGCTCGCCTGCCCGAGCCCCACGGCCGCGAACGGCAGGGTGAACACCGCAGCGGCCAGCTGGGCGCGGAGCATCACCGGCAGCGCGCCGTACCGACGCTGGAGTGGCACGGCCAGGTTGAGGGCGACGCCGTAGAGCATCGTGGCGAGCAGCACCAGCCCGGCGCCGACGGCGATGTCTCCGCCGGTGTCCAGCGAGGGCAGCCCGATCAGCACGATGCCGAAGAACCCGGCGACCAGTCCGATGCCCACGCCCCTGGGCGGCAGCCGACGCGACACCAACGTGGCCACCAGGGCAGCCCACAACGGCACGCCACCGTTGATCATCCCGGCCAGCGAGGAGTCGATCCACTGCTGGGCGATGGGGAACAACATGAAGGGGATGCCGACCCACAGCAGGCCGAGCAGGACCACCCGGGGCAGGTCGGCGCGGTCCACCGACCGACGTGCACGCGGGACCAGGGCGAGCGCTGCGGTTCCGAGCGTGATGCGCACGAACGCCACCTGGGCCGGGGTGAAGTGCTCCAGGCCCACCGCGATGAAGAGGAAGGAGGACCCCCAGATCAGCGCCAGCGCGATCAACATCCCCCAGTCCGCAGCGGCGAACGGGTCCAGCTCCTGGTCGGTCATGGTCACGATGGTGCCGAACCGGACCGGTCCACTTCACACACCACCCCGCCCCTCCTGACAGGCCGGTGGTCGGTGCGTCTCGGTCGTCATCTGTAGCCCGCACCGTTGGATCGCGCCCGCGCGTCCCAGCGGTGGTTCGTCCGTCCGGCCGAGGGGAGCGTTGCGGTGTCCATCCTGCGTCTGTCCATCTGCATCGGCGCCACGGTGCTGTTGCTCGCCGTGCCGGCCGCGGCCCAGCACGCCGTCGACAACGTCAACGGTCGACCGCAACCGGTCGACGGACGCAACGAGACGACCGAGCGCCTCGATGTCGACGACCCGATCGCCACGGCGATCGTGTTCAGCGACGCGCGGTTCGGAACCGATGAGGCGCCCTACGCCGTGCTGGCGCGAAGTGACCTCTTCGCTGATGCCCTTGCCGGTACTGGGTTGGGTGACGGCCCGCTCCTCCTCTCGCCTCCGGACGGCCTGGACGATCGTGTGGCAGCGGAGCTGGCGCGTGTGCTGCCCGACTCGGGCACGGTCTACGTCCTCGGCGACGCGGCTGCGATGGCCGACCCCGTCGAGGACGACATCCGTGCCCTTGGCCTCCGACCGCTGCGGCTGGCGGGGCCGACGCGCGTCGAGACGGCCATCGCCGTCGCAGAGGAAATGGTGGCCCGGCACGGCCCCGTCCGGACGATCGGCGTCGCCCGCAGCCAGCCGTCGCCCCAGGACCCGACGTCCGGGTGGGCGGACTCGGTCGCCGCAGGGGTCCTCGCTGCCGAGCTTCGGGCGCCGCTGCTGCTGACACCCACCGACTCGCTGCATCCGGCAGCGGCGGCCTGGATCGACCGGCAACCCATGATCGACGTCGCCTACGTCCACGGCGGCGACGCCGCGGTCAGCAGCACGGTGGAGGACGCGCTGCAGGAGCGGTTCCCCGACGCCGTGCGTCGGCTCGGTGGCAGCGACCGGGCCGGGACGGCGCAGCGGATCGCGGGGGTCCTGCTGGACGGTTTCACCACCGCCACCCACGTCGTCATCAACGGCTACGCCGACAACGGCTGGGCCTTCGGCCTCCCGGCGGCCGGGTGGGCTGCCGACAACCGCGCGGTTCCGGCCGGTCTGGCGGCGATCCTCCTGGTCGATGTCGATCGGGTGCCACACCCCACCGCGTCGGCGTTCCGGGTCTGCGACGAGTCGAGGGAGACCTTGATCGTCGGGGGCGACGAGCTCGTCAGCGACAGGGTGGCCGAGGAGCTGGAGCGCCTCGACGGGACCGGCGACTGCGGGACGTAGCTCCGCCGCGGGTGGTACGTCCTCGCCGATGAGGTGCGGGACCGGCGAGATCTCCTAGTCTTCGACCACTGTGACCGACCGCATCGAGATCAAGGGCCTCCGGGTCGTGGGACACCACGGCGTGTTCGACCACGAGAAGCGCGACGGCCAGCCGTTCGTGGTGGACGTCGTGCTGGAGGCCGACCTGTCCCGGCCGGCGGTGACCGACGAGCTCGGCGACACCATCGACTACGGCACGCTGGCCCAGCGCATCGCCGACGAGGTGCGCGCCACCCGCTTCGACCTGATCGAGCGGCTCGCCGGCCACCTCCTCGACGTCGCCATGTCCGACCCGATGGTCGTCGCCGCCGAGGTGCGCGTCGCCAAGCCCGAGGCGCCGGTGACCGAGGAGTTCGGCGAGGTCGCCGTGCGCCTGCGGCGAGAACGCCCGTGATCGGCGAGGGGCCGGTACGCGCGGTCCGCTGGCTGCTCGAGCGCTACCAGCCGCCGGCCGGACCGGAGGCGGCCTTCATCGGCCTGGGTGGCAACGTTGGCGACCGGCTGCACTACCTCAACCGCGCCGTTGCGCTGCTCGACGACACGCCGCGGACAGAGGTGGAGGACATCTCCAGCGTCTACGAGACCGAGCCGATCGGGCCGTCGGAGGACAGCTACTACAACATCGCCGTCCGCCTGCGGACCGAGCTGTCGCCCGCGCGGCTGCTGCAGGCCTGCCAGCGCATCGAGGCCACGCTCGGTCGTGTCCGGACCATGCGCTGGGGACCGCGCACGATCGACCTGGACATCCTCGTCTACGGCGACCGGGTCCTGGAGGACCCACGGCTGACCGTGCCCCACCCACGGCTCACCGAGCGGGGGTTCGCCTTGATCCCCTTGATGGAGGTGGCCCCCGGATGGCGGCTGCCCGACGGGCGATCCCTTGCCCGCTGCGCGGTCGAGCTGGCCCCGATCGAAGGTGTCGCCGCCATCGGTCGGCAGGTGTCGTTGACCCCGCCGCCACCGATGCCGGAGATCCACCGGTGAGGACCGTCGCCGTCATCGGCCCCGGGCGGGTCGGTGGATCGCTGGCGCTCGTGTTGCAGCGTCGAGGTGAACGGGTCCATGCCGTGGCGGGCCGGGAGGGATCGACGTCGCTGGATGCGTTCGCCCGGTTGGTGCCCGACGCGGAGGTGCGGCCGCTCGAGACCGTCGCCGACGGGGTCGACCTGGTGCTGGTGTGCACGCCCGACGACGTCGTCGGGGACACCGCCCGCCGGGTGGCAGCCGCCGATGGCGTGACCGAGGGGCAGCGGTGGGTGCACACCTCCGGCGGACACGGCGTCGGCGTGCTGTCCCCGGTCGCCGCCGCGGGGGGCCGAGTTGCGGCCTGCCATCCGGCGATGACGTTCCCCGATCCGGTCGCCGGTGCCGACCAGCTGGGCGGGGCGTCGTGGGCCGTCACCGCAGCAGACGCCGACCTGGGCTGGGCGCACGACCTCGTCGTCGACCTCGGGGGTGCCCCGGTGACGGTCCACGATCACGACCGGACGCTGTACCACGCCGCGCTGGCGGTGGGCAGCAACGCCACGACCGCTGTGGTCACCATGGCGCGGGACCTGCTGCTGGGCGCGGGCATCGAGGATCCCGCGGCCTTCCTCGGTCCCCTGGTGACGGCCTCGGCGATGGGTGGTGCCACCAGGGGGGTCGACGCGCTGACCGGTCCGGTCAGGCGGGGTGATGCCGGCACGGTCGCCGGGCACCTCGACGAGCTCGCGGTCAGCTTCCCCGAGGCCGTGGGCACCTACGTCGCGCTGGCCGACCTCGTACTGCTCCAGGCCGTCCGCGCCGGGCTCGACCCCGGACGTGCCGACACGGTCCGGCGAACCCTCGACGGGCATCGGACGTAGGTCACGGGTCCCCTTTGTGACAGGAGCAGGACGTCTCGATGTGCGAGGATCGGCGTCCTCTACGCTGATCCGCAGTCGACACCAGACGCTGAAGGGGACTTCCGTGACCAACCTGCCTGCCGCGACGCGCCGGTGGCTCCTGCCGCTCATCGCGCTCCTCGTGCTCAGCACCGCGTGCACGGTGCGCTTCCAGACCGACGTGGTGCTGTCGGAGGACAACACCGCGACCCTGGACCTGATCATCGGCGTCCGCTTCGAGGGCGACCTGCCAGCGGAGGCCACCGAGGGCGCCGAGGACATGGATCCCGAGGAGGCGGCATCCGACATCCGGGCGCTGGCCGACCAGTGCGGGTTCTCCGAGGACGCGGTCACGGCGGGGGAGTACACCGAGGACGACTTCATGGGTGTGCAGATCACCCTGACCAGCGTTCCGGTCGAGTCGATCAACTGCTTCCTCGGCCAGGACCCGGACAGTCCGTTCGAGGAGTTCTCGATCGTCCGTGACGGCGACGACTTCGTCTTCAACGGGACCATCGACCTCAACCAGGCGGTTGCCGGGTCGGGCCTGGGGCAGAAGCGCCAGGTGGCGCAGGCGGAGGTCGCTCAGGACACCCCGGAGGAGATCCAGCAGCAGGTCGACGAAGCCTTCTCCGAGCTCGAGCAGCAGCTCGAGGGCCTGCCCACGGACTTCCCCACCGACTTCCCCGAGGACTTCGCCTCGGAGCTGGAGGACTTCGGCAGCGAGTTCGGGCAGGGCTTCGACGACGCCCTGGGTGGCGCCGCCCCCGAGTTCGAGGCGACCGTCTCGGTGACCTTCCCCGGTGAGGTCAGCGAGCACAACGCCGACACGATCGACGGCAACACCGTGACGTGGACCCTGTCGGTGGACTCCCCGACGACCATGATGGCCGTCGGCTCGGCGACCGAGGGCGGTGGCTCCAGCAGCCTGTTGTTCATCATCATCGGCGTCGTGGTGCTGCTGCTGATCCTCCTCGGCCTGTTCCTCTTCCTCCGCAGCCGTGGCAAGAAGAAGGCCGCTGCGCCGGCGTTCGGTGGTCCCCCCGGCTCCGGCTACGGCGCCCCCGGCCAGCCCGGCCCGCAGGGTGGGTTCGGTGCGCCTCCGGGTGCGCCGCAGCAGCCCCAGGGTGGGTTCGGTGCGCCTCCGGGTGCGCCGCAGCAGCCCCAGGGCGGCTATGCCGGTCCGCCCGCAGCACCCCAGCAGGGTGGCTTCGGCGTGCCGGGTCAGGCCCCCAGCGCCGGCGGCTTCGGGGTCCCCGGTCAGGGCTCGCCGCAGCCTGGTGGGTACGGCAACACCCCGGGCCAGCCCGGCCCCCCGCAGCAGCCGTATCCCCAGCAGCCGCAGGCCCCCCAGCAGCCCCAGCCTCCCGAACCGCAGCCACCGCAGGGTGACCAGCCCGGTGGCGGCGGATTCGACCCGGGCTCCACGCGCACGTTCCGTCCCGAGGACCTGCTGCCGCCCGAGGACCCGAACAACCGGTGAGCCACGACCGCCCGCACCTCGTCCGGACCCCGGAGGAGGTGCGCACGGTGCTGGACGCCCACCGGCGTGCTGGCCGCACCATCGGCTTCGTGCCCACGATGGGTGCCCTCCACGAGGGGCACCTGTCGCTGGTCCGTGCCGCTGCGGCGGCGGACGACGTGGTCGTCGTCAGCATCTTCGTCAACCCGCTGCAGTTCGGTGAGGGCGAGGACCTCGACGCCTATCCGCGGACACTGGACGCCGACCTCGACCTGCTGGCACCCGAGGGCGTGGCCCTGGTCTTCAGCCCGGCCCCGTCGACCTTCACCCCGGAGACCCGCCGGACCACGGTCCACGTCGAGGGGCTGACGGGTGGGCTCGAGGCGGCGACCCGACCCACCCACTTCGACGGGGTCACCACGATCGTCACGAAGCTGTTCAACGTCGTCGGGGCCGACCACGCCTACTTCGGGGAGAAGGACTTCCAGCAGCAGGCCATCCTCCGCCGCATGGCCCTCGACCTGGACATGCGCACCGAGGTCGTCACCTGCCCGATCGTGCGCGAGGCCGACGGCCTGGCCCTGTCGAGTCGCAACGTCTACCTGTCGGGCGAACAGCGCCGCGACGCGCTCGCCCTCTCCCAGGCGCTCCGGGAACTTGCCGATGGATGGGAAGGAAACGTCGATTCGGGACGTTCCACCCTTCTGGGTAGACTCACTGCTGCCCAAGGAATCCAGCTGGACTATGCGGAGATCATCGATCCCGAGACCCTCGAACCCCTCGAGGGCGTCCGGTCAGGAGACTGTCAGGCAGTGGTAGCCGCCTGGGTCGGGACGACCCGCTTGATCGACACGATGCGCTTGCGCGTCTGAGCGACGCGACTGCGTCGAGGTCCAGCGGAACGCGACGACACCGGCACACCACGCAGAAGAGCTTCCCACCTCGGTTGGAGCCCGCAGATGACGGGCCTGGCACGACGAAAGGCAAGAGCTGTGTTCCGCACGCTGATGAAGTCCAAGCTGCACCGCGCGACGGTGACCGGAGCCGACCTGAACTACGTCGGCTCGATCACGATCGATCCGGACCTGATGGACATGGCGGATCTGATGCCCAACGAGCGCGTCCAGATCGTCAACAACAACAACGGTGCCCGCCTGGAGACCTACGTCATCGAGGGCGAGCGCGGCTCCGGCGACATGTGCCTCAACGGCGCGGCCGCTCGCCTGGTCCAGCCCGGCGACAAGATCATCGTGATCAGCTACGGCATGTACGACCGTGCCGAGCAGGCCGAGCACGAGCCCACCGTCGTCATCCTCGACGACTTCAACCAGCCCGTGAACCTGCTGGGCAACGAGCCGGCCCACTCCACGATGGCTGATCTCGCGAGCCTGTCGGACCTGACGTAGCATCCGGCGGCCATGACCGAGGTCGCCCCCCGCCAGCCCGTGCTCGTCCCGCTCTCCGAAGTGGTGGCGACCGCGCTCGCCGAGGACCTCGGTCCCGGCTGGTCCCCCGATGACGACGTGACTGCCCGCGCAACCGTTCCGGCGGATGCGCGGGTGACCGCCTCGTTCGTCCCGCGCCAGCCCGGTGTCGTCGCTGGGCTGGAGGCGATCACCGAGACCTACGGCCAGGTCGATCCGACCGTCGAGGTCGACCTGCGGGTGGCCGACGGTGACCGTGCCGTTCCCGGCGAGGTCATCGCCGTCGTGTCCGGGCCGGCCCGCGCCGTGCTGGCGGGCGAGCGCACCGCGCTGAACCTGCTGACCCACCTGTCGGGCATCGCCACCGCGACCCGCACCCTGGTCGACGCGGTGGCCGGGACCGGCTGTGTGGTGCGCGACACCCGCAAGACCCTCCCGGGGCTGCGGCTGGTCGAGAAGGAGGCCGTCCTGGCCGGCGGCGGACGCAACCACCGCATGTCGTTGGTGGACGAGCTGCTGGTCAAGGACAACCACGTCGCGGCTGCCGGCGGCATGGGCAACGCCGCCACGGGAGCGCTGGCTGCCGCTGATGGCCTGCCGGTGCAGATCGAGGTGGACTCCCTCGCGCAGCTCGACATCGTGCTGGCCTCCGGCGGCACCCGGGTCATGCTGGACAACTTCTCCCTGGCCGACACCGAGGAGGGGGTCAGGCGTTGCCGGGCGCTGGCGGAGGAGACCGGACGCCCGGTGTTCGTCGAGGCCTCCGGTGGCATCACCATCGAGACCGCGGCGGCCATCGCCGCCACCGGCGTGGACGCCGTCGCCGTCGGCGGCCTGACCCATTCCTCCGGTGCGCTCGACATCGGCCTCGACATCGCTTGGGACACCGGCCACCCGGGCCACCCCGGCAACGAGGACGCCTGATGCTGCTCGCCGTCGACGTCGGCAACTCCAACACCGTCATCGGGGTCTACGAGGGCACCGAGCTGGTCGAGCACTGGCGCATCGCCACGGACTCGCGGCGCACGGCCGACGAGCTGGCGCTGCTGTTCCAGGGATTCATGGCCTTCCAGAACCTGTCCTTCTCGCGCAACGTGCACGGCGTGGTCCTGTCCTCCGTCGTGCCCCTCATGACCGAGCGGCTGGTGGAGATGACGCGCAAGTACTTCCACTTCGCCCCCGTCGTGGTCCGGCCGGGCACCAAGACCGGGTTCGCGATCAACATGGACAACCCGCGCGAGGTCGGCGCCGACCGGCTGGTCAACGCCATCGCCGCCCACGACCAGTTCGGTGGCCCCGGCATCGTCGTGGACTTCGGGACGTCGACCAACTTCGACGTCTACACCGCCGACGGCACCTTCATCGGTGGGGTCATCGCCCCCGGCGTCATGCTGTCGATGGAGGCGCTGTCCTCGCGGGGGGCGCAGCTGCCAAAGTTCGAGCTGCGCCGTCCCCGTTCGGCCATCGGTCGCAACACGGTGGAGGCGATGCAGTCCGGCGCCGTGTACGGCTTCGCCGGTCAGGTCGACCGCATCGTGGAGAAGCTGACCGAGGCGCTGGAGGAGGAGCCCGTGGTCATCGCCACAGGTGGCCTGGCGTCCGCGATCGTCGAGGAGTGCCACACCATCAGCCACCACGAACCGTGGCTGACCCTTTCGGGCCTGCGGATCATCTGGGACCGCAACACCTGACCCGCTGGCGCGTCACCCGCCCAGGGCGGCCATGGCCGTTTCCTCGTCGTCGGCGACGCCGACCATCACCTGGTCCCCTCGGCAGACGATCGTCCCGACCCGGTCGCCGAGACGCGGTTCGGTCCGCTGCCACCATTCGGTGACCGCATCGCACAGGCCGCCGCCGTCGACGAAGGAGAGCGCCACGACGTCTCCGCCGGCCTCGGTCGTGTCCGCCTGGCGCCACAGGGAGATCCGGCCCCCCTGCCAGCCGCGGACCTGCTCGACGGGGTCATCGAGGGCCTGACTGATGTCGCCCCCGGGGGCGGCGAACAGCCAGCTGAGCTGGGCCGCCCCGAAGGTGCGCTCCTCGACCAGCTCGTGGCCCTCCGGCCCTGTCAGGGGCTCTGGGTCGACGGGATCGACCGGCCCACCGAACAGGACCTCGGCGGTGGTGGCGGGCGGGGCCTGCAGCAGCGCGTCCACGGCGTCCCAGCCGCCCTCGGCGTAGGCGTTGCAGACGAACGTCGGTCCGGCGACGTAGGGGAACGTCAAGGAGGAGGCGAGGTAGGGCGGGACCTCGTCCAGACCCGCACCGGCGGCCAGGAGGTCCGGGTCCGACAGCAGGCCCAGCAGGTCACCGGGGGACACCGCGACCGCTGTGGCGATCGTCTGCAGCGCCACCGCATCGCCCTCGACGATCGCCAGCTCCGCCAGCGCACCGTCCTCGTCCCCGGGGTTGTCGTCGAGCGCCGGCAGGCCGATGACGGCGTCGGCCAGGGCGTGCTCGAGCTCGTGGACCAGCGTCAGCAGGCCGGCGATGTCGAGCTCGTCGGTGGCGTCGTCGCTGCGCACCACCAGCTCCTCGGTGTCGGGGTCGTAGAAGCCGGCGACCTGATCGCCCAGGAGCTCGGTCTGTGTCTCGCGCAGGTCGGTCCCCGGCGGGATGGCGCCGATCGCCGACAGCATGGCCAGGTCGATGTCGGCGGCCTCGGCGGAGTAGCCGGAGTCGATCTCCTCTTCGATGCGGTCGCGCACCTCCTCGCTGGTGAGGATGGCGGGGTCGAGGACGCCGGGGAACTCCTCACCCCGGATGGCCTCGACCGCATCCAACGACGAGGTGATCTGCTCGGCAACGGTGTCGCCGGTGATGTCGTCGATGTCCTCCAGGTCGGTGAGGCAGCCGCTGGTGTCGGCCTGCGGGCCCTGCAGCAATCCCTCGAGGTCACCGCCGAACGGGTCGTCCCCGTCGAGGACGCCGCCGTCCTCCAGCAACCCCTCCAGGGCGTCGAGGAGCTCCTCGGGGCCCGCGCCGAACAGGTCCTCGAGGGGGTCCGCAGGGGTGTCGGGCGCTGCCGCGGCACCGGACTCCAGCGACTCGATCCGGGCGTCTCGGGCAGCCACCTCGTCGGCCAGCTCGGTCGCACGGTCGCGGGCGGTCTCCAGCCGGGTGGTCTGCACCACGGCGACGGTCCCAGCGGCGGCCAGGGCGACGATCAGCACGATCACCGCCGTCACGAGGGCGGCCGTCCTGCCGCGCCCGCTGGCCCCGGTGGGCGGGGGCGGCTCGGCGGCCGGCTGGGTCCACGTCGGCTGGTACGGCTCGAAGCTGGGGGGCTGACTCACGATCCGAACAGTAGCGAGGTCGCCCCCACGACCGCTGCGGTCGTCCACAGGGTGCACGAAGCGGGCAGGGTGACCTACCCTTCGCGCCTGTGTCCGACTCCACCTCCCCCCAGCCCGACGCCGTGACCGGCGCCCCCTCCACCGACGCTCCTTCCGGCGACGCGTCCGACGGCAGCCACCTCGACGAGCTGGTCCGCCAGCGGCGCGAGAAGCTGGAGGCGTGGCGGGCCGACGACGTCGAGCCCTACCCCGTCGGCGTCGACGTGCCCGACCGGATCCGGACCGTGAACGCGGACTGGGCCGACCGCCTGGAGGCGGGGGAGGAGACCGAGGAGGTCGTCACCGTCGCCGGCCGGATCGTCATGCGCCGCGGCATGGGCAAGCTGGTCTTCCTCGTGCTGCGCGAGCGGGGCGAGGACCTGCAGGCCATGGTCTCCAAGAAGGAGGTGGGCGAGGACGCCATGGGCCACGTCGACCGCCTCGACACCGGGGACTGGGTCGCCGTGACCGGCCGCGTCATCCGCTCGCGCCGTGGCGAGCTGTCGGTCATGGCCAACGAGGTCGCGTTGCTGTCCAAGGCGTTGCGGCCCCTGCCCGACAAGTGGCACGGTCTGAGCGACACCGACACCCGCTACCGCCAGCGCTACGTCGACCTGATCGTCAACGAGGACTCCCGGCGGGTCTTCGAGATCCGCACCAGGACCATGCAGGCCCTGCGCGCGGAGCTGATCGACCGGGAGTTCCTCGAGGTCGAGACCCCCCTGCTGCACCCCATCCCCGGTGGAGCGACCGCTCGTCCGTTCGTGACGCACCACAACGCCCTCGACATCGACCTGTACCTGCGCATCGCGCCCGAGCTGTACCTCAAGCGGCTGATCGTCGGGGGCATGGACCGGGTCTTCGAGCTGGGTCGCGTGTTCCGCAACGAGGGGCTGTCGACGCGGCACAACCCCGAGTTCACGATGCTGGAGACCTACGAGGCCCACACCGACCACGAGGGGGTCATGGCGCTGACGCAGGCCCTGGTCCAGCGCGCCGCCGTGGAGGCAACCGGCGGGACGACCGTCACCTACGACGGCCGCGAGGTCGACCTCGGTGGGGACTTCGCCCGTCGGCCGCTGCTGGAGCTGGCCCGCGAGGCCACCGGCCGCGACGACCTCGGATACGACAGCGACATCGCCGACGTGCGGGCCCTGTGCGACACCCACGAGGTGCGTTGGGAGGACGGCTGGGGTGTGCAGAAGCTGATCGTGGAGCTCTACGAGAAGCTGGTGGAGCACACCCTGTGGAAGCCGACCTTCGTCACCGAGCACCCGATCGAGACCTCGCCGCTGGCCCACAGCCACCGCGAGCTGCCGCACGTCACCGAACGGTTCGAGCTGATCGTCACCGGCCGCGAGCTGGCCAACGGCTTCTCCGAGCTGTCGGACCCCGACGACCAGCGGGCACGCTTCGACGCACAGGTTGCTGCCAAGGCCGCCGGTGACGCCGAGGCGATGGGCCTGGACGAGGACTACCTGCGTGCCCTCGAGTACGGCCTGCCCCCAACCGGTGGCCTCGGCATCGGCGTCGATCGCTTCGTGATGCTCCTCGCCGACGTCCACACCATCCGCGACGTGATCCTGTTCCCGACGCTCCGGCCGGAGGCCTGAGCGACGGGAACCTCGCAGTTCTTTTTCGGGCGGTGTGTCGATATCGAGCATCGGGGTTCGTCAGAGTGGTGAGTGGCCGGTAACGGACCGGCCCCGAACCCTGGAGATCACCCCATGAAGTACATGCTCTTGCTGGCAGGCGGCACCGACCAGACCGAAGCCGAGGCCGCAGAGGAGATGCCCGCATGGTTCGCCTACGACCAGGCCGTCAAGGACGCCGGCGTGTTCGTGGCGGGCGACGCCCTGTTCCCGGTCGAGACCGCGAAGACGGTCGCCGTGGCCACGGGGACAGTGACCGACGGACCCTTCGCCGAGACCAAGGAGGTCATCGGTGGCTACTACGTGCTCGACGTCGAGGACGAGGCCGCGGCGATCGACTGGGCCAAGAAGCTGCCGCCCAGCACCACCGCTGAGGTGCGCCAGGTCATGGTCTTCGACGAGGGATAGTCGCCGGTGAAGTACATGCTCCTCATCCACTCCGACATGCAGAGGTGGGACTCCCTCGGGGAGGAGGGCCGGCGACAGCTGTACGCCGACTACGACGTGCTCCACGCCCATGTCGAGTCGACCGGCTACCTGGTCGACGCCAGCCCGCTGGCAGCCCCGGACGTCGCCACCACGGTGCGGGTCCGGGGCGGTGAGGTCCTCGTGACCGACGGACCCTTCGCCGAGACCAAGGAGCACCTGGCCGGCTACTACCTGCTGGACTGCCCCGACCTCGACGCCGCGCTCGACGTGGCGCGGCGCATCCCCGACGCGCGGCTCGGGTCGGTCGAGGTCCGGCCCCTGCGCACGTTCCACTGAGCACGCCTGTGGACCCCCGCACCCTGGTCGAACAGGCGTTCCGGAACGACCAGGGTCGCGCGGTGGGCTCCCTGGTCCGGGCCTTCGGTGACTTCACCCTCGCCGAGGAGGCGGTGCAGGAGGCCTACGCGCAGGCTCTCCAGAAGTGGGCCGACGACCCGCCGGAGAATCCGGGTGGCTGGATCCTGACGACCGCCCGGAACCGGGCGATCGACAAGCTGCGACGGGCCGGCCGGCTGGAGGCCAAGACCCTGGAGATGGCGCTCGAGCTGGACCGCCGGCAGGCCGGGGCCGACGACAACCCGTTCGCCGACACGATCGTCGACGACCGGCTGCGGCTGATGTTCACGTGCTGCCACCCGGCGATCGGCCAGGACGCCCAGGTGGCGCTGACCCTCCGCCTCGTCGCGGGCCTGACGACGCCGCAGATCGCCCGCGCCTTCCTGGTGCAGGAATCGACCATGGCGGCCCGCATCACGCGGGCGAAGAAGAAGATCCGGGTTGCCGCCATCCCGTTCCGGGTCCCGCCGGACCACCTGCTGGCCGAGCGCCTGGACGCCGTGCTGTCGTGCGTGTACCTGATCTTCAACGAGGGCTACCTCCGGGGGGAGGGCGACGTCCTGCTGGACGCCGAGCTCTCGGGCGAGGCCATCCGCCTGGGCCGCCTGCTGCACCGGTTGATGCCCAACGAGCCCGAGGTGACCGGCTTGCTCGCGCTGATGGTGCTGATCGACAGCCGGCGCCACAGCCGGGCGCGTGGTCGCCGACTGGTCAGGCTGGGGGAACAGGACCGGACGCGCTGGGACCGCGAGATGATCGAGGAGGGCTGCGCGCTGGTCGAACGGGCGCTGCGCCGCGGCCGTCCGGGGCCCTACCAGGTCCAGGCTGCCATCCAGGCCGTCCACGCCGAGGCTCGTACGTGGAACGACACCGACTGGACGCAGATCGCCGGGTTGTACGCCTCGTTGGCCGTCGGCGATCCCTCTCCGGTGGTGGCCCTCAACCACGCCGTGGCCGTCGGCATGGCCGAGGGGCCCGAGGCCGGCCTGACCGCGATCGACCGGATCGACGGCCTGGACGACTACCACCTGGTCCATGCCGCCCGTGCGGACTTCCTGGAACGCCTGGGTCGGACCGATGACGCCCGGGAGGCCCTCACCCGCGCCCGCGCCCTGACCAACAACGTCGTCGAGCAGCGCCACCTCGACGACCGCCTCGCCGACCTGTAGTCAGCGCAGGCGGCGGAGGCGCTCCATCTCGCGGCGATCCTTCTTCGTGGGACGTCCGGCACCGCGGTCGCGGGAGCCCGCCAGCGCCGCAGCGGACGGGCGGGGGTCGGGCGGGGGAGAGTGGTCGGCGTAGCACTCCACAGCGATCGGGGCCCCGACGCGTGACTCGATCACACGCAGGACCTCCACGATCCGCTGGCGCTGGTTGACCCGGGCCTCGAGCCGGTCCCCGACCCGGACCTGTGCGGCCGGCTTGGCCTTCTTGCCGTTGATGCTGACGTGGCCTGCCTTGCAGGCGTCCGCAGCCGCGGCCCTGGTCTTGTACAGCCGGATGGCCCACAGCCACCGGTCCGCTCGCGTGGACTCCATGGTCGGGCCCACGCTACCCGCTACTGGCCGAGGATCGCCGCCAGCGTCGGACCGCCGGCCACGGCCCCCACCGCCGCCTGCGCGACGGGATCGCCGGACACGGTGGCGTCGGCGACCGGGTCACCGATGGGGTCCTCCACCACGCCAGTCACGACCTCCACGGGGGGTGTGGTGGTCGATGCCTCGCTCGTCACCGCGTCGGCGGGCGGGGGCGGTGCACCGTTGTCGGCGATGTCGAGGCCCACGACCAGGATCTCCACGCGTCGGTTGACGGCCCGGTTCGCCGGTGAGGTGTTGGGCACCAGCGGACGGTGCTCGCCGTAGCCGGAGGCCGAGACGCGATCCCACGGCATGCCGTGCTCGGTCCCGAGCAGCTCCAGGACCGCGACGGCACGGTCGGTGGACAGGTTCCAGTTGGTGTCCCCGCCGGCGGACAGCGGCGTGTCGTCGGTGTGGCCCTCGATCACCACGCTGTTGGGGGCTCCGACCAGCACCGGGGCGATCTCGGCGATCAGCTGTCGACCGGCCGCGGAGATCTCCGCCGCACCCACCTCGAACAGGACGTGATCGGTGGAGATGCTGACCACCAGCCCACGCGCGTCGGCGCGGATCTCGGCCGTGATCGGCACGTCGGTGACCTCCAGGACCTCCTCCAGGGCGGTCTCGACCTCGGCGAGCTGTTCACGCGCCGCTTCCTGCGCCGACACCTCGTCGAGGGTCTGCTGGCTGAACTCGTCGCGGTAGCCGGGCTGTGGCGCGACCAGCGAGATGGGGCTCACGCTGGTCTCGGGCAGCGCCGCGCCGTCGACGATCCCGAGCTCGAGGGCCGGGTTGTCGAACGGGCCTGCGAGGCCGGCCACGAACGCGATGAACTTCTCGTTGTTGGTCTCCGAGACGGCGAACAGCATGACGAAGAACGCCATCAGGAGGGTCACCATGTCGCCGTAGGTACCCATCCAGCGGGTGGTGTCCGCTGGCGGGTCGGGGATGACGCACTTGTGCTTGGCCATGGGAGGCTCCGGGAACGGGCGCGGCCTAGGCCGCAGCCGCCATGCGGTCGCTGTAGCCCTGCTGCTCGGCAGGCGGCAGGTAGGACTCGAGGCGCTCGACCAGCATCTGCGGGCTCATGCCGGCCTGGATGCTGAGTACGCCGTCGAGGACGACCTGCATCGCGGTCTGCTCCTGCTCCATCAGCAGCCTGAGCTTGCCGGCGATGGGCATGAAAGCCAGGTTGGCGAACATCACGCCGTACAGCGTGGTCAGCAGCGCGACGGCCATGCCGGCACCCAGCTGGGAGGGGTCCGACAGGTTGCCCAGCATGTTGATCAGGCCGATGACCGTGCCGATCATGCCGAAGGTGGGCAGGTAGCCGCCGACGGCCTCGTAGAAGGCGATCATCAGCTTGTGCCGGCTGAGCGTGGCGTTCATCTGGATGCTCATCGCCTCCTCGACCTTCTCGGAGTCGACGCCGTCGAGGATCAGCTGGGCGCCCTTGCGCAGGAAGGTGTCCTCGATGCCGTCGAGCCGCGACTCGAGCGCCAGCACGCCCTCGCGGCGCGCCACGTCGGCCAGCTGGGCCATCATCGTGACCGTGCCGGAGTTGGCGAACGTCGCGCCCTTGATGGCCTTGATCGCCGTCTTGGGGATCCGTCCGAGGTCCTCCTTGTTCAGGCCGGTCATCCCCGCCCCGAGGGCGCCGAAGAAGACCAACACGAACGACGACGGGCCGATCAGCGGTCCGAAGCTGTTTCCGTCGATCAGCGTGGAGACGATGATCGCGAGGAAGGAGAGTACGAGCCCTCCGATGAGTGCCATGTCCATATGTGCGTTCCTGCCTCATCCGTGAAGCGGTTCGCCCAGCACCGTGCCGGACGTCACCGACAG
Organism: Euzebya pacifica; assembly: GCF_003344865.1. GTDB lineage: Bacteria > Actinomycetota > Nitriliruptoria > Euzebyales > Euzebyaceae > Euzebya > Euzebya pacifica. The sequence continues at coordinate 4,684,419 of NZ_CP031165.1, read as the reverse complement.
CATCGGCACGTCATGGGCTCGGTTGAGGAATCGGGCACCAGCTGGCCCGCGCAGCCCAGCGCACCCCGGGTGACAACTCGCGACCCCATCGAATTACTCAGTGTCAGGTTAAGGTTGCCGATCGTGCCTTGCTGACACGGCAGACCTCAGTAGCCGGGACCACGAGGAGCCCCTCCCCGACGCGCCTGAGCAACAGAGAACGATCGAGGAGCGAGATGCCAGACATGACGGGCCCCACGGGGGCCACGAGCCGTCCGGAACGCGGGCCGACGCTGCGGCGGACGTGGTCAGCGGTCATCGCGTCCTTCCTGGGCGCGTTGGTCACCGTCGGAGCGGTGGCGATCGGCGCCACGACCTATCAGCAGGCACTGTTCGCCCGGACCACGACCGCCCTCGAGGAGCAGATGGCCGCGGTCATCGAGCTCGAGCTGGTGATCGGGGACGTCGAGGACCCCGCGTCTGGCGTCATGTACGCCGTTGGTGGACCGGAGCAGTACGCCAACCAGCAGGCGGCCTACGCCGAGGTGGTCGCGCGCATGGACGCCGCCTTCGACAACCTCGAGGCCGAGCTCGCCAGCACGGGGACCGCGGCCATGCTGCGACCGGCTCGGGACGCCTGGGAGGACTTCGACGCCGACCTCGCGACGGCCCCGGGCTACGTGGCCAGCGGCGAGATCTTCGTTCTGCTGCAAGCCGGGAACGACCCCTTCAACGCGACGTGGCGAGACCTGACCGACGCCCGTCGGACCCTGACCGCCGTACGGGCCGAGCTGCTGGCCGATCTGCACGTCAGCATCCACGACTCACAGATCATGCAGCGAACGGTTGTCGCGGTCGTGATCGGCGCGGTGGTGATCGGCCTGCTCACCGCGCTCAGCGCCGCGCAGAGGATGCGGCGTCGAGTGCTGCGGCCCATCGCGCTGCTGCAGACGGCCGCCCGGGAGCTGCACGGTGCCGACGGGTTCTCCGTCGAGCTGGGCGAGTCCGTGCGGGAGCTGGGTGAGCTGGGACTGGCCCTGAGCGAGACGGCCGTCTCGGTGCGCGACAGCCAGGACCGGCTGCGGGACCAAGCGCTGACCGATGACCTGACGGGCATGCCCAACCGCAAGGCGTTCGGCCAGGCGCTCCACGCCAGGCTGGCCGATCCGACCATCGACCGCGTCGCCGTCCTGTTCCTGGACCTGGACGACTTCAAGGACATCAACGACACGATGGGCCACGCCGCTGGTGACCAGCTGCTCACCGTCGTGGCCGAGCGCTTGCGCCGCGCCGCGCCGAACGGCGCCGTCGTCGCGCGCCTCGGAGGGGACGAGTTCGCCATGACGTTGGGCTTGACCGACGACCCGGCCATCGCGAGTCGCGCCGCCCTCGACGCGCTGGAGGCCCTGTCGTCGGGCACCGTCATCGCGGGCGCCGAGGTGGACATCGCCTGCAGCATCGGCTTGGCGATCAGCGCGCTGGGCGCGGGACCGGGCGACGCCGAGGAGCTGCTCGGCAACGCGGACTTCGCCATGTACACCGCCAAGCGGCAGGGCAAGAACCGCATCGAGATCTACGCCCCTGGCCTGCTGGGCGAGCGGCCGTCCAGGGCCGAGCTCCGCCGTGACCTGTCCGGCGCCGCGGCCCGCGACGAGCTGGTCCTGCACTACCAACCCGTCGTCGACCTCACGACGGGCACCTTGCTGGGGGCCGAGGCCCTGGTCCGCTGGGACAGCCCGTCCCGTGGGCTCCTCGGCCCCGGCGAGTTCATCGCCGTGGCTGAAGACACCGGGGCCATCGCCGGAATCGGTGCGTGGGTGCTCGACCGTGCCTGTCGCGACCTCGCCGCGCATCCCGAACGGCTCGGCGGATGGGTCAGCGTGAACGTCTCGGGGGCGCAGCTGAACGATGGCGGATTCGTGGACATCGTTCGCGGCGCGCTGACCCGGCACGGCGTCCAGCCCGTTGCGCTCGTGCTGGAGCTGACCGAGGCGGCGGCGGTCACCAACACCGAGCTGGCCGTGCGAACCCTCCAAGCGCTGCGGGCCCTTGGGGTGCGCGTCGCCCTGGACGACTTCGGCACCGGCTTCTCCTCCCTCAGCTACGTCGCCGACCTGCCGCTCGACGTCATCAAGATCGACCGTGCCTTCGTCGCCGACGCTCGTCCCAGTGGCCAGGCGGCCCTCGAGGCCATCGTGACGCTGGGTCGTCGTCTGGGTCTGGTCCTCATCGCCGAGGGCATCGAGACCATCGCCGAGCTGGATCGGCTGCGCGGGCACGGGGAGATGGCCGGCCAGGGCTACCTGCTCGCCCGTCCCATGCCGCTGGAGGCCCTCACCGACCAGGAGAGCTTGCTCGAGCTGGCCACCAAGTCCTGAGTCGGCCCCGGACCGGCACCTTTCACCGGGGATCCACACCTATCCCCGGGTGGGCCGCTGCAGCCGAGGGTAGGGTGGCCAACAAAGGGATATCCCCTGGGGGCTGCCCTCCCGGGCCACCCGTCAGGCGTTACCCTTGACCGACTCCCCGCTACTGCCTTAGGGGGCACCCCAGATGTTCGAACGCTTCACCGACCGGGCCAGACGTGTCGTCGTGCTGGCGCAAGAAGAAGCACGGATGCTGAACCACAACTACATCGGCACCGAGCACATCCTGCTCGGGCTGATCCACGAGGGGGAAGGCGTCGCTGCGAAGGCGCTGGAGTCCCTCGGCATCTCGCTCGAAGGCGTCCGTGAACAGGTCGAGGAGATCATCGGGCAGGGCCAGACCGCCCCGGCCGGCCACATCCCCTTCACGCCCCGCGCCAAGAAGGTCCTCGAGCTGTCGCTGCGGGAAGCGCTGCAGCTCGGGCACAACTACATCGGCACCGAGCACATCCTGCTCGGGCTGATCCGCGAGGGCGAGGGCGTTGCCGCCCAGGTCCTGCAGAAGCTCGGCGCGGACCTCAACCGTGTGCGCCAGCAGGTCATCCAGCTGCTCAGCGGCTACGCCGGTGGCGAGGGCTCCCCGTCGGGCAGTCCCAAGGCCGGCGTTGCGCCGGGCAGCCAGGGCGAGGGCGAGTCCAAGGGCTCCCCGGTGCTCGACCAGTTCGGCCGCAACCTGACCCAGCACGCCCGCGAGGGCAAGCTCGACCCGGTCATCGGGCGCAAGCGCGAGATCGAGCGGGTCATGCAGGTGCTGTCGCGCCGTCGCAAGAACAACCCCGTCCTGATCGGCGAGCCGGGTGTCGGCAAGACCGCGATCGTCGAGGGCCTGGCCCAGATGATCGTGTCGGGCAACATCCCCGAGACGCTGAAGGACAAGCAGCTCTACACCCTGGACCTCGGCGCCCTGGTCGCCGGCTCCCGCTACCGCGGTGACTTCGAGGAGCGCCTCAAGAAGGTGCTCAAGGAGATCACCACCCGCGGCGACATCATCCTGTTCATCGACGAGCTGCACACGCTCGTCGGCGCAGGCGCTGCCGAGGGCGCCATCGACGCCGCCAGCATCCTCAAGCCGATGCTGGCCCGTGGCGAGCTGCAGACCATCGGTGCCACGACGATCGACGAGTACCGCAAGCACCTCGAGAAGGACGCGGCGCTCGAGCGGCGCTTCCAGCCGATCACGGTGGAGGAACCCTCCATCGTCCACACGATCGAGATCCTCAAGGGCCTGCGCGACAGCTACGAGGCACACCACCGCGTCACCATCACCGACGCGGCGCTGGTGGCCTCGGCCAACCTCGCCGACCGCTACATCTCCGACCGCTTCCTCCCGGACAAGGCCATCGACCTCCTCGACGAGGCCGGCTCTCGCCTTCGCATCCGTCGCCTGACCGCGCCGCCGGACCTGCAGGACCTCGAGGACGAGGCCAACAAGGTCCGCAAGCAGAAGGAACAGGCGATCGACGACCAGGACTTCGAGAAGGCTGCCCGCCTTCGCGACGAGGAGAAGAAGCTCCTCGAGCGTCGCGCCGAGCGCGAGAAGGAATGGAAGTCCTCTGGGCTGGACACGGTCCTGACCCTCGACGAGGAGGACATCGCCGAGGTCCTCAGCAACTGGACGGGCATCCCGGTCTTCAAGCTGACCGAGGAGGAGACCCAGAAGCTGCTGCGGATGGAGGCCGAGCTCCACAAGCGGATCATCGGTCAGGAAGAGGCCATCGTGGCCGTCTCCAAGTCCATCCGTCGGACCCGCTCCGGACTCAAGGACCCCAAGCGTCCGTCCGGCTCGTTCATCTTCCTCGGTCCCTCGGGTGTCGGGAAGACCGAGCTGGCCAAGACGCTGGCGGAGTTCCTCTTCGGTGACGAGGACGCCCTGATCCACCTCGACATGTCGGAGTACCAGGAGAAGCACACGGTCAGTCGCCTGATCGGTTCGCCTCCCGGCTACGTCGGTTACGAAGAGGGCGGTCAGCTGACCGAGGCGGTCCGCCGTCGTCCTTTCAGCGTGGTGCTGTTCGACGAGGTCGAGAAGGCCCACCCGGACGTCTTCAACTCCCTGCTGCAGATCCTGGAGGACGGTCGCCTGACCGACTCGCAGGGCAAGGCGGTGGACTTCAAGAACACCGTGCTGATCATGACCTCCAACCTGGGCACCCGGAACCTCGGCAAGACGCCGACCGGTTTCGCCGCACAGGCGGACGAGAAGTCGCACTACGAGCAGATGAAGGCGCAGGTCGACGACGAGCTCAAGCGTCACTTCCGGCCCGAGTTCCTCAACCGCATCGACGACACGATCGTCTTCCACCCGCTGACCCAGGCGCAGGTCAAGAACATCGTCGACCTGATGATGAAGCGCGTGAAGGAGCAGCTGAAGGCCAAGGCGCTCGACATCGAGCTGACCGAGGACGCCAAGGACTGGCTGAGCATGAAGGGCTACGACCCGACCCTGGGTGCCCGTCCGCTTCGTCGCACCATCCAGCGCGAGATCGAGGACGTCCTCAGCGAGAAGCTGCTGTACGGCGAGTTCTCCGCCAACCAGCTGATCGTCGCCGACATCGAGGACGACGCCGTGGTCTTCCGGGCCATGGACGCCCCCGAGGTGCCGCCGATGGAGCTGGCCAGCGCCGAGGACTGATCCGTTCGAACCACCCGGGAGGAGCGTCGTGCATCGCACGGCGCTCCTCCTGCGTTCGTGCCGCGCACTCCATGTCACTGTGTTGGCGGATGTGACGCAGCGAGAACAAGTTGTTGGCTACGGGTTCACCTCGGGCTACGATGAGGTAACGCTTCGTTCGTGATCCGGACAACGAGTCACGTGAAGCTCACCACACGACGTCGATCCGTTCCCGGCGGGCGCCAAGAGCCCAGGAGAACCTGGGGGGACGTCAACGCACAGCACAGGCCCGACGCACCAAGCGCGTCGGGCCCTCGCTCGTTCTGGGGGCCACGCTCCTGCCCCTGGGGAAACGGCCAGCGGGGTCTGGTTTGACGGTCTGGCTGTGGGTAGTATTGCGCTTGCCCTTCGTAGTCGCGTCAAGGCAGGGTGCCAGTGTCGGAGCTGCTGATCGTCGTTGCCGTCCTCGGGCTGCTCGGTGTGGCCACATCTCGTGCCGCCGGACGCCGAACCAGCCCTGTCGTGGCGGCCGAGGTGATCGACGACGTCCTCGGGCGGGCCGGTGGCGGCCGCGACCCGGAAGCCGTGATCCGCTGCGTCGCGGGCGGGCTCGCAGCGGCCGTGGGCGCCACGCGGGCCGAGGCGCTGTTCGTGACGCCACCCAACAAGGCCGTGGCCCGGGTCTCCCTGGAGGGCGATCACCTCACCCCCAACGAGACACCTACGCCTGACGAGCTCCGTGCGCTGGTGACCTCGTGGTTGTCGGTGGACCCGAGGCCGATCGACCTGCGCGACGGCGATGCCCATCCGCTGCGGCCGTGGTTGGACCAGCTGGAGGTCGGTGACGCCATCGTCATCCCGCTGATGGACACCGAACCCCTCGGCGTGCTCGTGCTCGGCAACCGGCAGGGCGGCCCCTCGGGCGCCATCGCACTGGACGGTCCCAGCCAGCGTCGCGTCGCCGTCGACGCCACGGCTGCGCTGCTGGACGCGCGGCGTCGTGAGCTGATCGCCCGGATGCCAGCGGAATGGTTCGCCGACTCGACCGCCAGCCGCCTCGAGGCGCTCCCCGGGGCTGGCACGCTCGGCCGCCGGCTGGAGATGGCCGGGGCGAACCGGGAGTCGGTCGCGCTCCTGTCCTTGCGGGTCCACGCGGTGGACGGCGTGGCCGAGGCCGGCCCTGTTGCCGACGTCGTGGCCGATCGCCTGATGCGCACCGTTCGGCGGACCGACCTCGTGGCCCGAGTGGAGGCCGATCGGGTTGTCGTCGTGCTGGCCGACATGGCCGAGAGCGACACCGCGATCAGGGCCTGCCGACGCCTCGTGGACCGAGCACACGTGCCCGTCCTCCACGACGGCGTGGTCGTGCGCCCGGAGGTCAGCGCCGGTGTGGTGCTGTGGGACGGGCACACGTCCGCCCAGGCGATCCGTGCAGAGCTGGACGCCGCGGAAGGTGCGGCGACGGCCGACCCGATGCACGCCATCCACCTGCGCCCGTCGGAGGTCCAGCGTCGGGGCCTCGCCGCCTGACCCAGCAGGTGGCCGTGTCGGCATCTACGCTGCCGGTCCCATGCGCCTACTCATCGCCCGCTGCACCGTGGACTACGACGGTCGGCTGACCGCCCACCTGCCGGAGGCCCGGCGCCTGATCATGGTGAAGGCCGACGGTTGCGTCGCCATCCATGCCGACGGCGGCGCCTACAAGCCCCTCAACTGGATGAACGCGCCCAACAAGCTGGAGGAGGAGGACGACCGCTGGGTCGTCACGTCCCCCAAGGGCGAGACGCTGACCATCACCCTGCACGAGCGGGTCTGGGAGACCGAGACGGAGCTCGGCGAGGACCCCGGCCTGACCAAGGACGGGGTCGAGGCGCACCTGCAGGAGCTGCTGGCGGCCAACACCGACGCCATCGGCGAGAACCTGCAGCTGGTCCGCCGGGAGTACCCGACCGACATCGGTCCGGTCGACCTGCTGCTGCGTGACGCCGAGGGGCAGGCCGTGGCGGTGGAGATCAAGCGACGCGGCGAGATCGACGGGGTCGAGCAGCTGACCCGCTACCTCGAGCGCATGGACCGCGACCCCCTGCTCCGGCCCGTCAGGGGCATCTTCGCCGCCCAGCTCATCAAGCCCCAGGCACGTGTCCTCGCGGAGTCCCGCGGCATCGCCTGCGTCGAGGTGGACTACGACGAGCTGCGCGGCATCGAGTCCGACGAGCTGAAGCTCTTCTGACCCGTCGGCCCTCCCCCCCCCCTCCCGGAAATGTGCAGCTCGGCTCCCCAGGGGGCTGACGTGCACCAACGCTGGGAGGAGATGTGCAGCTCGGCCGGCAACGCGGCCAAGGGGCACGAGACCGTCGGTCCGGTCCGGCTCCCCTCAGCGCTGCCGGGTGTAGCGCAGCAGCAGCTCGCCGTCCCCGTGGAGGACCCGGGACAGGGTCATCCCCCGCGCCGGGTGTGCCTCGCCCGCGATGCGCCGGGGGTCGACGCTGCCCACGATGGCGGGGGCCAGCGTCAGGCAGAGCTCGTCCACCAGGTCAGCGGCCAGCAGCGCGGCGTTCAGGCCGGGGCCGCCCTCGCACAGGACGTGGTGGAGGCCCAGGACGTCCCGCAGGACGGCCAGACCCTCGGTGAGGTCGACCCGGCCCTCCCCCGCGCGCACGATCCGCGCTCCGGCCCCGCCAATCCGATCGACGGCGTCGTCGTCCGCGTCGGTCGTGGTCAGCACGATCGGGGGCACCCGGGTGTCGGTGAACAGGCGCGACGTGGGGTCCAGGTCGAGGGACGCGGTCACGACCACGATGGGGGCCGGGTCGACGCGACCGTCCGCCTCGCGCGCTGCCCGCATGCTGTCGCGAACACGCATGCCGCCGTAGTCCTCGGCACGAACGGTGCCGGCGCCGGCCAGGATCGCGTCGGCGTGGTGGCGCAGGGCGAAGAACGCCAACCGATCGGCGTCGCCGCCCAGCCCGCCGCTGACCCCGTCGTCGTCGACGATGTGGCCGTCGAGGCTGCTCACCATGTTGACCCGCAGCCACGACGCCGTGCCGCTCGGCGGACGGTGGGCCTCGTAGGCATCGACCTCGGGCACGTGGGTGGGGTGCAGCTGCTCCATCTCGCGGCAGGCTACCCAGCATGGGTGCCCCTCCTCGCTCTGCTGACGACCCGGTCGACCATGCAGCGATGCGCGAGCTCGTGGAGGGCGTGCTGGCGTGGCACCGACCCGAGGAGCGCAAGCTGCCGTGGCGGACCCCCGGCACCACCCCGTGGGGGATCCTGCTCAGCGAGGTCATGGCCCAGCAGACACAGGCCGATCGGGTGGCCGAGCGGTGGGTGCAGCTGATCCAGCGGTTCCCCGACCCGGCCACCATGGCCGACGCCGCGCCGGCCGAGGTGATCGACCTGTGGGTGGGGCTCGGCTACAACCGGCGGGCAGTCAACCTGCACCGCGCGGCAGTGGTGATGGTTGAGCAGCACGACGGTGAGGTGCCCGACGACCTCGACGGCCTGCTGTCCCTGCCCGGCATCGGGCCCTACACGGCCCGGGCGGTGCTGGCCTTCGCCTTCGACCGTGACGTGGTGCCCGTGGACACCAACGTGGCGCGTATCGTCGCTCGCCACTCCGGCAGGGTGCTGGACCGCTCCGACGCCCAGGTGTTGGCCGACGGGGCCGTCCGATGGGGGAGGGGGGCGCTGGCCGCAGCGGCGCTCATGGACCTGGGTGCCACCACCTGTCGGGCCCGCACGCCGGCCTGTGACCGCTGCCCCGTCGCATCGACGTGCAGCTGGGCCGGCGGCCCCGAGGAGGACCCCGCCGGGCGGGGGGCACATCGCCCCCGGCCGCAGGGACGGTTCGAGGGGTCCGCGCGGCAGGCACGCGGGCGGATCATCGCCGCGGCACGGGCGGGCCGGCTGCCCCACGACGCCGCCGTCGAGCTGGCCGGCGAACACGGGGTGGGGGTCCTGGATGCCCTCGTGGCCGACGGCCTGGTGGTCCGGGACGGCGAAGGGTTTGCGTTGCCGGGAGCGAGGGGCAAGTCTCGGAGAGGCGTACGGGACCGCGAGGACTGACCGGGGCACGAGATGGCAGGGACGACAGCGCAGGCGCTCGACGAGCGGTCCTGGTGGAAGCTCGGCGGTGACGGCTGGCGCACGGTGCTGCGCAACACCGGCCAGGAGTTCAAGGACGACGAGGTGTCCAACCTCGCCGCGGTGGTCACCCTCCGGATCGTGCTGGCCCTCGTGCCCAGCCTCATCGCCGCAGTCGCCATCGCCGCCCAGGTCGTGTCCACCGCCGACATCCAGAAGCTGGTCGAGGCCGCGGGCGACCTGATCCCCGGCAGCGCCAGGGACTTCGTCGAGGACGCGCTGCAGACGGCCCTGCAGAACCTCCAGGAGGACGGGACCGTTGCGCTGGTCATCTCCATCGGCGCCGGGCTGTTCGCTGCCAGCGGTGCGGCCGCGGCCCTGATCAACGCCCTGAACAAGGCCTACGACCGCAAGGAGGACCGTGGCTTCGTCGGGCTGCGGTTGACCTCGCTCGGCGTCATCGGGGCCCTTGCGCTGGCGCTGGCAGGCATGTTCGTCGCCATCGTCTTCGGTCCGACACTCCTGGAGCTCGTCCTGCCACAGGAGGTGCTCGACTCGCCGTTCCGCCTGCTGATCGGGCTGGGGCGCTACGTCGCCGCGATCACAATCCTGATGCTCTTCTTCGGGTTTGCGTTCTGGTTCGGGCCCAACCGCGATCGACCGAAGCTGCGCTTCCTCACCCCCGGTGCCGTCCTGGGCGTGGGGGGATGGCTGCTGCTGAGCTTCCTGTTCGGCCTCTACGTCAGCTTCTCCCAGACCTATGCCGCCACCTACGGGGCCTTCGCCGGGGTGATCGTCCTCCTCGTCTGGCTGAACTACTCCTTCACCGTGCTGCTCATGGGTGCCGAGCTCGACCACGAGATCGAGCGGTACCTGACTCCCGATGCGGCCGAGACCCCCGCGGGCGCTGCCGCGCACGACCACGACGACGCGCACGACCCCGACGACGTCACCGCTGACATGCCACGCCATCCGGGCCTGGTAGCCGCTGCGGCGGGTTCGGGTTCCGGGACCACCGAGGGTGACTCGACCGATGTCGAGGGGTCGACGGCCGGCTTGGTCGTCCCACCCCTCCAGGGTGTGGCCGCGGCAACGCCCGGGGCCGCGCTGGCCGCCCGGGCATGGCGTCGTTACCTCCGCTGAATCCCCCGAACCGTGGGCACTGAGCTTCTACTGGATCACCCCCGCACGCTAAGCTCGGCGGGGTGCATGCCGACCAGATTCCGACGGCCTGAATGTGCGGGCCCAGCGCAATCAGGAGCCTGCAGTGTCGGACACGATCACCCGCGGTGAAGATGTGACCAGCGACCTCGACAAGAAGACCGAACCGGCCTCGAGCCTCAGTCGGTCGTACGCAGACAGCGACCGGATCAGCGCACGAAGGATCGTGCAGCCGCTCCAGCAGTTCCTGCACACCGAGGCCTCGGGCGGCATCGTCCTCGTCCTCGCGGCAGCGGTCGCGCTCATCTGGGCTAACGGTCCGTTCGCGGAGAGCTACCACGCGTTCGTCGACCACCACATCACGATCGACCTGGGCTTCCTCGTCCTCGACGAGTCCGTGGAGCACTGGATCAACGACCTGCTGATGGCGGTGTTCTTCTTCGTCGCAGGCCTGGAGATCAAGCGCGAGCTGGTCCACGGTGACCTGAAGGACCCTCGCCGCGCCGCGCTGCCCATCGCCGCGGCGTTCGGTGGGATGATCATCCCCGCGCTGCTCTACGTCGGCATCAACCTCGGTGGCGAGGGGGCGAACGGCTGGGGCATCCCCATGGCCACCGACATCGCCTTCGCCGTCGGGATCCTGGCGCTGGTCGGCAAGCGAGCGCCTGCCAGCCTGCGCGTCTTCCTGCTGACCCTTGCGATCGTCGACGACATCGGCGCGATCCTGGTCATCGCCGTCTTCTACACCTCCAGCCTGAACTTCGGTTGGCTCGGGGCCGCAGCCCTCGCCGTCGTGGCGATCGTGGTCCTCCAGCGCCTGAAGGTCTACGCGATCGTCCCCTACGTCCTGCTAGCCGCGTTCCTGTGGCTCGCCGTCTTCGAGTCCGGCGTCCACGCCACCATCGCCGGTGTGATCCTCGGGCTGCTGACCCCCGCCTTCCCCCTGCACCCGCCCTCGGCGGTCCTGGGCCTGATCCACGACCGGCTCACCCGCCTGCGTTCGCGGCCGGAGGACGGCGTCGCCGACGAGACCGAGCAGAACGAGCTGGAGAACATCGCGGTCGTCTCCCGCGACGCGGTGTCCCCCCTGCGCATCTGGGAGCACCGCCTGCACCCGTGGTCGGCCTTCGTGATCCTTCCGTTGTTCGCGCTGGCCAACGCCGGTGTGGAGCTGTCGGGTGACTCCTTCGGCGCCCTCCTGACCGACCCCGTGCCGCTGGGCGTCATCGTCGGCCTGGTGCTCGGCAAGCCGCTGGGTGTCATGGCGGCGTCCTTCCTCGTCATCCGTTCGGGCGTGGCGAAGCTGCCGCGTGGCGTGGGCTGGCTGGAGATGGCCGGTGTCGGCCTGCTGGCCGGCGTCGGGTTCACCGTGTCGATCTTCATCTCCGGACTGGCGTTCAGCGACCCGGTGCTCGTCGACGAGGCCAAGGTCGGCATCCTCGCGGCGTCCATCACCGCAGGCATCCTCGGCTACACGGCCCTGGCCGCGCGCAAGACGACTGCCTGACGATCCCGCAACCGCGGGTCGTCCGCACACGTCTCGGGCAGGGTTGAGCGATCACCCTGCCCGACGTCGTGCGAGGCGTGGGTATCATGGCCGCGGTCGAGAGAGGGAGAGCTGTGGCAGAACGTGACGATGCCCTGGTGGACATGCTCCAGCAGGTCGCACCAGGAACGGTTCTGCGCGCGGGAATCGAGCGGATCATCAAGGCCGGAAAGGGCGCCCTGATCGTCCTTGGCTACGACAAGCAGATGGAGGAGCTGCGGTCCGGCGGCTTCCAGCTGAAGGCCAAGCTGACGGCCCAGCACCTGTCGGAGGTCGCCAAGATGGACGGCGCCATCCTCATCGACAACGCCTGCGAGAACATCCTGTGGGCCAACGTCCACCTCGTGCCCGACTCCGGCATCCCCACGATGGAAACGGGTACCCGGCACCGCACCGCCGATCGCATGGCGAAGCAGACCAACATCCCGGTCATCAGCGTGTCGGAGTCCATGCAGATCGTCTCGGTCTACGTCGGCGGTCACAAGCACGTGCTGGAGGAGCTGTCCTCCATCATGTTCCGCGCGAACCAGGCCCTTGCCACCCTCGAGCGGTACCGCAACCGCCTCGACGAGGTGTCGGCGGCCCTCTCCGCCCTGGAGATCGAGAACGTCGTCACGCTCGGCAACGTGGTGCAGGTCCTGCAGCGCGCCGAACGCGTCGCCCGCATCTCCGAGGAGATCGAGCACGCGGTCGCAGAGCTCGGCACCGAGGGTCGGCTCCTCCAGCTGCAGCTCGACGAGCTCCTGCTGGGCGTGGAGTCCGAACGCGAGCTCGTGGTCGCCGACTACCTCGCCGACCGTCGCCGCAAGGTCTCCAAGGTCATGGAGTCCCTGGCCGCGCTCGACGACGCCGAGCTGCTGGAGCACGGCAAGGTCGCTCGGGCCCTGGGCTACTCCCCGGCCGAACAGGGCGACGAACGTCCGGTCACGGCCCGCGGGTACCGGCTGCTGTCGCGCATCCCTCGCCTGCCCGATCAGATCGTGGAGAAGCTGGTGGACAAGTTCTCCAGCGTCGACCACCTGCTCGACGCCACCCTGGAGGACCTCGGTACGGTCGACGGCATAGGTGAGACGCGCGCCCGGGCGATCAAGGAAGGCCTCGCCCGCCTGGCCGAGTCCAGCATCCTCGAACGATACGCCTGACCCATCGGCCATTGACAACGACGCACATGACGTTGTGTCCCAAGGTTCTTTCGGAGGGTGTGCGAACCGTCCGTCGAAGCGGGTCCGTTCATGACGGGTTCACCGCTTCGTAGGCGTCTGACCAGCACTTTTGATTTGGTTGCCCCTCCTGTTCCGTGGTACAGTAAGGGTTCGCACTAGTCGGCTCGGATCAGCTCAGGCTGCCCGCCGACCAGCCGCGAGAAACGTCCACCCGAGTCGGACAGGGGAAGTGCATATGACCTACACCGTTGGCGACACTGTTGTGTATCCGCATCACGGCGCCGCAGTGATCGAGCGTGAGGAGACGCGGAAGCTGCTGGGGGAGGAACGGTCATATCTGGTCCTGCGACTGACCTACGGAGACCTGACGATCAAGGTCCCGGCTGACCAGACGGACGAGGTCGGCATCCGCCAGGTGTGCGATGACGCACAGATCAAGAAGGTCATCGAGGTCCTCTCGATGCGCGGGGCGAAGGTCCCGACCAACTGGTCGCGTCGCTTCAAGGCGAACAACGAGAAGCTCAAGGGCGGCGACATCATGAGGGTTTCCGAGGTCGTTCGTGACCTTGCCCTCCGCGAGTGCGACAAGGGCCTCAGCGCCGGGGAGAAGCGCATGCTCTCCAAGGCCCGGCAGGTGCTCGTGTCCGAGCTCGCTGCTGCACTCGACAAGTCCGACGAGGACGCCGAGGCCTACCTCGACGACGTCCTCACCGCGTAGGGCTCACGCCCACGTCAGCGAACACCCCGCCCGGAGACGGTTCAGACATGGCACGGTCCTCGTCTGACGTCCCGGGCGGCGTCGTTTTCGTCGAGCTGATCCGGCTGGCGGTGGTGGTCCTCGCGACCGCCGTTGCCCTGGACGTCTCCGCCCGCATGGGGGCCGACGAAGGGGCGGGTCAGCTCGTCCTGACGGCACTCGGCGCAGGCGTCGGCTACGTCGTCGGCGGGGTCCTCGGCCGGTTCGCCCAGGGACGGATCTCCGACGTCGAGCAGACGCTGCAGGAGGTGTCGGCCAGCGAGATCGTGGCCGGCACGGCCGGCATGCTGCTGGGGCTCGTCATCGCCGCCGGGGTCACCTGGCCGGTGCTGTTGTTCGGCGGCAAGGCCTTCACCGTCCCGATGGCGGTCATCGTGATGGCGACGATGGCGTGGGCCGGGATGCGCCTCGGACGCAGCCGTGCCGGCGACCTCCTGCGGTTCCTCGGCGCTGGTGGGCGCCTGCCCTCCAGCAGCGGCCGGGCACGTGGATCCGCCTACAAGCTCATCGACACGTCCGCGCTGGTCGATGGTCGCCTGGTCGACGTCTGCCGTGGTGGATGGATGGAGGGGATCCTGCTCGTCCCGGAGTTCGTCCTCTACGAGCTGCAGGGTCTGGCTGACTCCGCCGAACCGGAACGACGGGGGAGGGGACAGCGCGGCCTCGACGCCCTGGCCTCGCTCCAGCGCCTGTCCTCGATCGGTGTCGAGGTGCTGGAGGACGACCCCGGTGGGGAGGAGGTCGACACCAAGCTGCTGAAGCTCGCCCGCCTTCGCAACACACCGTTGGTGACGACGGACGGCAACCTCGCACGCGTCGCAGAGGTCCAGGGCATCCCGGTGCGAAACCTCCACAGCCTTGCCGAGAGCCTCCGTCCGCCGGTGCTGCCCGGACAGGTGCTGCCGCTCACCGTGGCGAAGCGCGGACGAGAGGAGGGGCAGGGTGTCGGCTACCTGCCCGACGGCACCATGGTGGTCGTCGAGCAGACCGCCGACCGCATCGGTGAGGCCCTGTCGGTGGAGGTGACCAGCATCGTGTCGACCTCACGTGGCCGGATGCTCTTCGCGTCGTTGCTCGAGGCCGACGATCCGACGCCGCGGCCACGGCTTCTGCGGGGCGACGCCGGGTGACGGCCGGCCCGGCCATCCGCGTCGGGCTCGTGATCGTGGCCGCAGGTTCGGGCACACGGCTCGGCCACGACCATCCCAAGGCGTTCGTGCGCCTCGGCGGACGCAGCCTGCTCGCCCATGCCCTCGACCGCCTCGCGTCGGCTGCCCACGAAGTCGTCGTCGTGGGACCACCCGGCCACATGGCCGAGGCCGGGGTCCAGGTCGAGCGGTCGGGAACCGCAGCACGGATCGTTCCCGGCGGGGCCACCCGGACCGGCTCGGTGGCTGCCGGCATCGACGCGTTGGGGTCGGTGGACGTGATCGCGGTCCACGACGCTGCCCGCCCGCTGGTGGATGCCGCGGCCCTGCGCCGGGCCGTCGCCGCCGTGGTGGGTGGCGCCGACGCGTCGGCCCCGGCCCTGCCGGTCACCGACACCCTGAAGGAAGTCGCCGACGGTGAGGTGGTGACCCGCACCGTGGACCGCTCGGCCCTGCGAGCCGTGCAGACCCCGCAGGTGTTCCGCGCCGACGTGCTGCGTGCCGCCCACGCCCGAGGCGACGACGCCACCGACGACCTCGCGCTCGTCGAGGCGGGCGGTGGCACGGTCGTGTTGGTCCCGGGTCGCGCCCGCTACCTGAAAGTGACCTATCCAGACGACCTGCTGCTTGCCGAGGCCTTCCTGGCCTCTGGTGAACCCGAGGAGCCCGAGTGACCATCCGCATCGGCCAGGGCGTGGACGTCCACGCGTTCGCCACCGACGACCGTCCGCTCGTGCTGGGCGGCGTGGTCATCCCCGGGGCCACGGGCCTGGCTGGTCACAGCGACGCCGACGTGGTCCTGCACGCCGTCGTCGATGCGCTGCTCGGTGCGGTCGCCATGGGTGACATCGGGGGGCTGGTGGGCGTGGACGAACCCGAGACGAAGGGGGCCGACAGCGCAACCTTCGTCGCCCGCGCGCGGGAGCGACTGACTGCGGATGGCTGGCGGACGGTCAACGTCGACGCCACCGTCCTGGCCCAGCAGCCGCGCCTCGCCGCACACATCCCGTCCATGCGGCAAGCGACGGCCGAGGCCCTGGGGATGCCGCTCGATGCGGTGTCGGTCAAGGCAACGACGACCGACCGCCTGGGCCTTGTCGGGCGCGGCGAAGGGATCGCCTGTACGGCCGTCGTCCTCGTGGAACGCCTGCCTGGTCGTGCTCCGGACTAGAGGACGACCAACGCGAGCAGGCCGAGGACGGCCAGGCCGGAGAGCAACGCGAACGCGAGGCGTTGCAGCCGCTGGTTGCGGTGGAAGTTCGTGGTGGAGAAGCCGAACGCCTGGCGCTCGACGCGCCGGATGACCTGCTCCTGCCGCATGCGTGACAGGACGTTCTGACGAGGCGGGGTGTAGTCCATCACCCTCTCATCGGTCACGACCGACCCACCCTTGAATACTTTCTGTAATGCACCAACACGTGCCGTATCCGCCTGTTCTCGCCGTCCCCGCGGTCAACGACCAAGGATACCGGCCTTCCACGCCTTGGGTCGTACGTCACGCTGCGTGCTGACGCGCACACGCCAGCCGGATCCTGGTCGTACGGTGGAGGCGTGAGCCCACGCAACCGTCGACCAGCGCGCCCCGACCCCAGCCGATCCCAGGAAGGCCGTGGTGGACCGGGACGTTCCGACCGCTACGTGATCCCCGGGCGACAACCGGTCCGCGAGGCGATCCGGGCAGGTCGAGACCTCGAGGCAGTCATCATCGACACCCGGCAGGTCGACGCGCTCGCGGACCTCGCGCAGGCCGCAGCCGATGCCGGGGTGACGCTGCGGACCGCGAGCAGGGACGAGCTCGACGGGCTGACGGGCGAGGTCCGCCACCAGGGGGTCGTTGCCCTTGCGGGCCCCTTCGCCTACGCGTCCATGGACCGCCTGGCGACGGCAGACCTCGTCCTCGTCCTCGACGGCGTGACCGATCCGCGCAACCTCGGTGCCATCGCACGCGTGGCCGAGCAGGCGGGTGCAGGGGGCATCGTGATCCGCTCCAAGCGCGCGGCGTCGCCATCCCCGGCGGCCGAGAAGGCCGCCGCCGGCGCGCTGTCCTGGGTGCCCGTCGTCGTCGCGACCAACATCACCCGTGCGGTCGAGGAGCTGCGCGACCACGGCCTGTGGTCCCTGGGGCTCGCCGGAGAGGCGCCACGGACGGTGTGGGACGAACCGCTGCTGGACGAACGCGTGGCGCTCGTCATCGGTGAGGAGGGTGCGGGCCTGTCCCGCCTGGTCGCCGAGCGCGTGGATGCCCTGGTCTCCATCCCCATGGCCGGGCGGCTGGACTCGCTGAACGCCGCGACGGCAACGGCGGTCACCGCCTTCGAGTGGTCGCGCCGTCATCACGGCAAGTAGTCGGTTGTTGCAGTGGGTGCGCGTTTGTTCACGCCGACGAGCGGTTGGCGCGCGATGCCCTCGTGATGGATCCCAACGCTGTCATGGACGGCTCGTGACTCTTACGGTATTTTGCCAGTGACTAGTCGTGACTACGTAAACTCTCGGCAACGCGCTGCCAACGGGGGTTTGCAGTTGCTGAGAACCGCCGCAGTACCAGCCGCCGCTCATGGAGGGCAACTTGCCGCCGACAGCAGTACCCAGCCAGAGGACCAGCATGGGTTCGCCGACCCCGTTCGGAGGTGCTGCAGCCAGCGACGAGGAGCTCGTCTCCAGGACCTGGAACGGGGACTCTCAGGCGCTCGACGAGCTGCTCGACCGTTACCGCGGGTTCGTGCGCATGAAGGCCCGCTCCTACTTCCTCGTCGGGGCGGATCGGGAAGACGTGGTCCAGGAGGGCATGGTGGGCCTGTACAAGGCCATCCGTGACTACGACCCGTCCCACGAGGCGTCCTTCCGCGGTTTCGCCGAGCTCTGCGTCGTCAGGCAGATCATCACGGCCATCAAGACCGCGACCCGCCAGAAGCACGCCCCGCTGAACTCCTATGTGTCGCTGCACGCGAAGGTCAGCGACGAGGACTCCGACACCGAGCTCGGTGAGCAGTTCGACGGGGGCGAGGACCCGGCCGACAGCATCGTGCAGCGCGGCGAGATGGCCTCGATCCGCAGCTACTTCGGGCAGATCCTGTCCGACCTCGAGGCCGAGGTGCTGCAGCGCTACCTCGACGGTGAGACCTACGCGGAGATCGCGGAGGGCCTCGAGCGTCAGGTCAAGTCCATCGACAACGCCATCCAGCGCATCAAGCGCAAGCTGGAGGGCTACCTCGAGGAGCGCAAGGTCCTGGTCTAGCCGCCGGTGGCGGATCCACGTTCGTGACACTGAGTGCATGGACCTGAACCAGCAGTAGACGTCAGTCGCTGAGGGTGGCGGGCCGCGGTAGCGTCGGAAGACGTGACGCACCTGGACCACACCACGATCACCGATCGGCTCGAGCGCATCGCCCGCGCCATCGAGCTGGGGTGTGTCGCAGCCGACACCGCGCCGCGCTCCAGCGTGCAGCACGCGTTGGTGGACACCGTCTGGGAGGCAGTGGCCCTCGGTCACCAGCTGACCCGCGACGTTGCCTACGACGACCTGTGGAGCGAGCTCGACGGCCTGCTGGCCCGCTGGGACCAGATCCGTGGGTGTGCCGAGGCCGTCGCGCTGATCGACGGGGCCGTCATCGCTGCCGCCGTCGCCGCAGCCGACATCGTCGAGACGCTCACCGTCCTGCGGGACGCCATCGACACCATCGACAACACGCAGCTGGTGCTGGCCGCGCGGCCGGGGGAACAACCCGCCACGATCCAGCTGATGAGCGCCATGGCCGCGCTGGAGTCCGCTGGGGACCGGGCCTTCGTGGCCGCACTCGGCAACGACGTCCTCGGTCGGCTCGACGCTGCCATGGCGCTGCTGACCACCTGTGCGGCACGGGCGAGCCGCGAACGGACGATCGCTCGCACGCGCCGTCGCTGACCACGTCGCTCGGCCGGTTGGCGCGGTAGCGCAGAGGGGTAGCCTGCAGAGCCAATCCCACCGCCCGCCGACCGAAGACACGCTTTGAACGCATCAAACCTGACCAGGGACGAAGCCGCCGCCCGCGCCGCCCTGATCCGGAACGTGGCCTACGAGATCGACCTCGACCTGACCGGGACCGAGGACGAGACCTTCACCTCCACGGTCCGCATCACCTTCGACAGCCTCGACCCGTCCGCCGAGACCTTTCTCGACCTGGCTGCCCGCCGCGTGGACTCCGTTGTCCTCAACGGGGCCGACGTCGAGGACGCATACGCCGACGGACGCATCCGGCTGGAGCGCCTCGACGAGCACAACGTGGTCGAGGTGTCCGCGCAGTGCGTCTACAGCCGATCCGGTGTGGGGATGCACCGCTTCGTGGACCCCGTCGACCAAGAGGTGTTCCTCTACACCCAGTTCGAGCCACAGGACGCCCACCGCGTCTACGCCTGCTTCGACCAGCCGGACCTGAAGGCGCCCATCACCATGTCGGCCACGGCGCCGGCCGGGTGGCAGGTCGTGTCCAACGCCCGAGTGGCCTCTCGGCCCGAGGAGGGCCAGGCCGGCCGCTGGATCTTCGAGCCGACCAAGCCGATCTCCACCTACATCTCCGCGCTCGTGGCCGGTCCCTACCACCGCGTGGACGCCCGCCACGGCGATGTCGAGCTCGGGATCTACTGCCGGAAGTCCATGGCCGAGTACCTCGACCCCGACGAGATCATCGAGCTGACCGGCCAGGGCCTCGACTGGTTCGCCGAGCAGTTCGACATGTCCTACCCGTTCGGCAAGTACGACCAGCTCTTCGTGCCCGAGTTCAACTTCGGTGCGATGGAGAACCCCGGCTGCGTCACGTTCAGCGAACGCTACGTCTTCCGTTCGAGGGTCACCCAAGCGGCCCGGCTGTCGCGTGCCAACACCATCCTCCACGAGATGGCCCACATGTGGTTCGGTGACCTCGTCACCATGCGCTGGTGGGACGACCTGTGGCTCAACGAGTCCTTCGCCACGTTCATGGCCCACAAGGCCGTCGCCGAGGCCACCCGCTTCGGGGACGACTCGTGGTCGGACTTCGCCCACTCGGTCAAGGCGTGGGCCTATCAGCAGGACCAGCTGCCCAGCACGCACCCGATCGTCGCCGACATCCTCGACACCGAGTCGGTGATGGCCAACTTCGACGGCATCACCTACGCCAAGGGCGCCAGCGTCCTCAAGCAGCTGCACGCATGGGTCGGGGAGGACGCCTTCGTCGAGGGCCTGCGAGACCACTTCCGGCGGCACGCATGGGACAACGCCGAGCTGGCGGACTTCCTCGACGCCCTGGAGGGGCCGTCGGGCCGGGCCCTGACCACCTGGTCGAAGTCGTGGCTCGAGACCGCTGGGGTGGCCACGCTGTCGGCCCGGATCGAGACCGACGACGAGGACGTGCTGACCACCGTCGAGGTGGCGCAGGTCGCCCCCTCCGCACACCCGACGCTGCGTCCTCACCGCCTCGGCATCGGCCTGTACGACACGGTGGACGGCGTGCTCGTGCGGGTCGACGCCGTCGAGGTCGACATCGACGGGGCCACGACCACGATCGAGGCCCTCGCGGGACGACCTCGGCCCGATCTCCTCCTGCTCAACGACGAGGACCTTGCCTACGCCAAGGTCCGCCTCGACAGCCGCTCGGTGGAGGCCCTGGAACGGTCCCTCGGGACAATGCCCGACGGGGTTGCCCGTGCGGTGGGCTGGGGGTCGTTGTGGGATGCCACCCGCGACGCGGAGCTGGCGGCCCGCCGGTTCGCCGACCTCGTCTGCGAGCACGGCCCGGTCGAGGCCGACGTCAGCGTCCTGCAGACCCTGCTCCGTCAGGCGTTCGCCTGCGCGGATCGCTACGGCGACCCCGACAACCGCGTCTCGCTCCGCGAGCGCATCGCCGCCGTCAGCCGAGCGGGCCTCGACCGGGCCGAACCCGGCAGCGACCGCCAGCTCATCTGGGCCAGGGCGGTCATCAGCTCGCGGACCGACGCCGACTTCGTGACCGGGCTGCTGGACGGGTCGGGCACCATCGATGGGCTCACCATCGACACCGACCTGCGATGGTTCGCCCTCGGCCACCTGGCGGCCATGGGGGAGGCAGATGCCAGCGCCATCGAACGCGAGCTGGAGCGGGACCCCACCGATGTCGGCCGCCGTGGGGCCGAGACGGCGCTGGCCGCACGACCCACCCCCGAGGCCAAGGCGGAGGCGTGGCGGCGGGCGATGGACACCAGCTCGGCCATGCACACGCGTCGGGCGGTGCTGCGTGGCTTCTGGCAGGTCGAGCAGGCCGATGTGCTGGCCGACTACGCAGGCAAGGCCTGGGTCGAGGCGCTGCCGTCGCTGTGGCACGAGGTCTCCGGTGAGGAGGGCCTGACGATGACCGAGGCGATCTACCCCCACCCCATGATCAGCGAGGACGTCGTTGCTGCCGCGGACAGGGCGGTCGAGGCAGACCTGCCGGGCATCGCCAAGCGCAGCGTGTCGGAGGGACGGGACGCCACGCAGCGCGCGCTGCGGGCCCGCCTCGTCGATCGCTGACCCTGCCGGTCGACGCCGGGTACCCGACGTCGGGTGTCAGAACTCGGTGCCGACCAGCACGTGGATGTCGACGCCTTCGCTGAGCCCCCGGTTGGCCTCCACGACCCTGAACCGGGGCTCGCGGGCGCGAAGGCCCTCGGCCTCGGCGATGTTGTCGGCGGTGTAGTACACCGTCGTCTCCACGACGTCGCGAGAGGAGGGGCTCCGCGCAACCACGTTGTAGCCCAGCTGCTCCAGCACCGCCTCCGCCTGGTCGACCCGTGCGCCGCCGCCACCCGCGTCCAGTACCTGGACCGTCGTCTCACCGGGGGGCTTGGCGGCCGCGATCAGCTGTTCGGGTGACTCCGTCGTCGGCACCTCGGTGGGTTCCAGCGGGGCGGCAGCGGTCTCGACCGGCGTGGGCGTCTCGGACGGTTCGGCCAGCTCGGACTCGCTGGCATCCAGCTCCGCCTGTGCGGCGGCGATGCTGGCGGCGTCGGGACGTTCCTCGGGCGACAGCGCCCAGGTCAGCCCGGCGTACAGGGCAAGCAGGAGCGCGCCCACGAACACCAGCCTGGCGGTGTTGAGGGCGATCAGTCGGATGAAGGTGTTCACGGCAGGTGCGGAGGCTACTTGTTCTGCAGCTCGCGGTCGGTCCGGCTGGACTCCACCTGCTGCTCGGGGGACGGCTGCCGGTCATCGGAGAGACGGCGGCGAAGCAGCAGCGGATAGCCGACCAGGCCGATGATCGTGAAGGCGAACCACTGGGCGGCGTAGTTCAGGTGGGGGCCCGCCTCGAGCACGGGCGGCTCGGCGGGTCGGGGCAGCACACCTTGCTCCCGGGCCTCCTCGTCGACGGTCTCCAGCCAGCCCTCGGTGATCAGGTCGTCCACCTGTCCCGACAGCACCGCCGTGTCGACGCTGCTGACCAGCGTGATGGTGCCGGTGTCGTCGGTCAGCACCTGTCGGGTGTCGAACGGGGTGCGGAGCCGCCCGATGACCGTGACCTCGCCCGTCGGAGGCGCCGGTAGCTCGCTGTCCAGCGGCATCCAGCCGCGGTTGACGAGCAGGGCCCGGCCGTCATCGAGGCGAAGGGGCGTCAGGACCTCGAACCCCGGGCGTTCGTTGCGCGATCGAGGCGCCAGCTGCAGCTGCTCGTCGCCATCGAAGGTGCCGGTGGCCGAGACTGGGAGGAGGTCGATGTCAGGCGACGCCAGCGCGTCGCCGACCGGGGCCGGCTCGCTCGCCAGCTGGGCCTCGACGCGCGTGTTCTCCTCAGCCTGTTCGTAGTGGCGGCGCACCTGCCACATGCCGAGGCTGACGAACGACACGGCGATCGCGATCACCACGAGATGGGTCAGCACCCAGCCGGGGCGCAGCAGCTGCTTGGGCATGGTTCCCACTGTAGGTGGACCGCCCCTGCCGGCGACCGGGCCGATCGGCGGCGATACTCGGCGGGCAGTGCCCACCGTTCCCACACCGCCTCCGATCCTCGAGCACCACGTCCGGCTGCCCGCCGGCCACGAGCTGTCGGTGCGCCAACGCGCTGGCGATCGGCGTCCGTTCCTGCTGGTGCACGGCCTGTCGTCCAACGCCCGCCTGTGGGACGGAGTCTCGGCGGCCCTCGCCGCAGCGGGCCACCGCGTCGTTGCCGTCGACCAGCGCGGTCACGGCAGGTCGGGGTCGGCCGATGGGGACATGTCCTACGACGCCGTGGCCGCTGACCTGGCTGCGCTGTGCGGTGTCCTCGAGCTCGAGCAGCCGGTGCTCGTCGGGCAGTCGTGGGGCGGCAACGTCGTCCTGGAAGCGGCCGCTCGGCACACCGACGCGTTTTCCGGGGTCGCCGCCGTCGACGGAGGGTTCATCGCCCTCGGTGAGGCCCACCCGACCCCGGAGGAGGCGTGGGCAGCGCTTCGTCCGCCGGCGCTGGCCGATCGGGCCCCGGGGGAGGTACGACAGCTCATCGCGCGTTCGGTGGAGGGGTGGCCGTCGGGCGCCCTCGACGCACAGATGGCCAACCTGCACCAGCACGCCGATGGCCGCGTCGAGCCGCGCCTGTCGCTGGACGCCCACGAAGCCATCGTGCGCGCGATGTGGGCCACCGACCCCTTCGCCCGCATGGCCGAGGTGAACGTGCCGACGCTGCTGCTGCCCGTCAACGGCGGTGAAGGGGAGTGGGCAGCGCGGAAGGCTGCCGGAGTCGACGAGGCGCTGCGACGCCTCCCCGAGGGCCGGGCCATCTGGCTGGACGGCGCCCACGACGTGCACCTGCAGCGCCCCGACGTCGTCGCCGACCACCTGCTGGCCCTCGGCCACCGGGTCGAGCAGTAGCGCCGGGAGCGAAAGAGCCGGGAGCGAGAGAGCCGGGAGCGAGAATCGAACTCGCGACATTCGCTTTACAAGAGCGACGCTCTGCCAACTGAGCTATCCCGGCGTGCGCGGAAAGGATAGCGGGCCGGGAGTGAGAAGAGCCGGGAGCGCTGTGACATTCGAGCTCGCGACATTCGCTTCACGAGAGCGACGCTCTGCCAACTGAGCTATCCCGGCGTGCGCGAAAGGATAGCGGGCCGGACGGGGGAGCCGAGTGGGTGGTGCGCGGAAAGGATGGCGGCCCCGCCTGACGGTCGTGGGCGTGCAAGGATGCGGTCGGGCCGGGGGCGGCGCTGTCGAGGTTCCTTCGGGGAACGGAACCGCCTGCCTACGATCGGGCGGCACCGGACAGGAGCGCACATGTCGAACACCCAGACCAGCGAAGCAGTCAAGCCCCTCACCTCCCGTGAGCGGGCGGTCCTGGCGTTCGAGCGCGACACCGCGGTGCGGGACGCCAACAAGCAGGAAGCCATCCGAGAGCACTTCGGCTTCACGCCGTCGTACTACTACGCCATCCTGGCCGATCTGCTGGACCGTCCCGAGGCTGAGGTCGCCGATCCGCTGCTGATCCGCCGACTTCGTCGCCGACGTGACCAACGGTCGTCGAGGGGTGACGCTGGGCTGTCCGAACAGGTCGGTCGTCCCGGCCGGCGCCCTGCCACGAAGTAGTGTCTGCGGGTATGGACGGATTCGACGACGGCCCGGCCGAGCCCGGAACCTCTATCGCAGCCCCTTTGATCCGCGCGCTGCTTGCTGCTGCGCTCGCGTTCGGCGTGTACTGGCTGGTCTTCCAGCCCGACCCCGCAGACGAGATGACGCTGGAGTCCACAGCTGCGCCCGATGTGGTCGCCACGGTCCCCGCCGAGCCGTCCTCGGCTGCGACGGTGCCCGAGATCACCTCCACCCCGACGCCACTGCCGTCGTTGACCGACGCCGAACCGCTGCCCGGTGATGGGGTCAGCGCGCAGCTCCTCAACGGCACCGACGACCAGGCGGCGTTCGACGACG
Source organism: Euzebya pacifica (assembly GCF_003344865.1). Lineage (GTDB taxonomy): Bacteria > Actinomycetota > Nitriliruptoria > Euzebyales > Euzebyaceae > Euzebya > Euzebya pacifica. The sequence continues at coordinate 4,659,686 of NZ_CP031165.1, read as the reverse complement.
TGGTGCAGACCCTCGTCGACCTCGGGTACGACGTGACGCAGTCCGGACGCGCGGCCAACGACTACGCCGAGACCACGATCTTCGCCACCGCGGGGCAGGAAGCCGAGGCTGCGGCGCTCGTTGCGGCAGACCCCCGCTTCACCACGATCGGTGACAACCCGGGCAACCTGACGACGGAGCTCGACATCCACATCGTCGTCGGGGCCGACTGGACCACCACCGAGTCGGCACCAGAGGATGGCGCCACCGAGGGCTAGTCCAAGATAGGCATTTCCCTGCACGCCTCGCGGCCCGACAATGACAGCCGAAATGGACCTGTCGGGGTCCGTGGAGAAGGCGGAGAGAATGAGGGATGTTGTTTCCCGTGAGCGGATACCCGTCGAAGTCGTGGGCGCGTGCACGGTGGTGCTCCTCGCGCTGACGATCGTCGGCCCCGAGCAACGAGTGGCGGTGCGCGCAGCAGCTTGGGTCCTGATGGTGGGCACCTGCGTGTGGGCACGTTTCTCTCCGGCACAACGGATCGGCTTCCTCGACGGGCTGACCCTCTGCGCGGCGATGTTCGCGACCACCAACCTGCTGCGCTGGCTGGCCCCGGACCAAGTGTTCGCTGCTGACCTGGCGAACTCCCTCGGGTCGGTACTGCTGCTGGTCGCCGGGGCCATGTTCGTCAGGCGTGCCCGCCCCAAGGAGGGCCTCGACGTGGTGCTCGACGGCCTGATCGTCAGCACGGGCCTCGTCATGCTGCTCAGCACCGCCATGCGTGTCTGGCGTCCCGACGCCCCGCCGATCGGTTCGGAGTCCCTGTTCACGATCCTGGTCATCGTGGGTGTGGCCATATGGCTGCGAGTCCTCGTGAAGACCACCTCCGTGCCGCTGCGCCTGTTCGCGGCGGCCGCACACCTGTCCCTGCCGCCGAACCTCGCCATCGCGCTGGCGGTGCACGGCACCCACCGACCGATGTGGGTCGACGTGCTGACCGTGGCCGGGATCATGTTGCTCGTGCTGGCCGTGGCGCACCCCGACATCGACCTCGACCTGACTCCCCGGCCGTCGACGTCGTCCGGGTCGGCGACGTGGCAGGTGGCTGGGCTGGGGTCGTGCATGTTGCTCTTCCCTGTCGCGGCCGCAGTCCGCTGGAGCGGTGGCGTCGTGACGATCGCGTCGGACTGGGTGCTGGGGGCGCTCCTGACCCTCCTGTTCGTGGCTCGGTTCCAGCACCTCGTCGTCCAGCGCGACCAGTACCGCGACATCCTCGTGAAGCGGTTGCACACCGACGAGCTCACGGGGGCGGTCAGCCGTGTCGGACTGGTCGACCTCGTCGGCCGACTCCTGGTGGGGCGGACCGACCGGTGCGGGGCGTTGCTCTACATCGACGTCGACCGCTTCAAGGTGGTCAACGACACCCACGGCCATGCCGCGGGGGACGTGGTCCTGCGAGAGGTCGCTCGTCGACTCGACGAGGCCACGGGACCTGCCCACGTGGTCGGCCGGCTGTCGGGCGACGAGTTCGCGATCGTCCTGCACGACACGTGCGGCGATCGCGATCCCGAGTCCGTGGCCGAGGAGTGCAGGCACGCGATGACCCGGCCCATCAGGCTCGACAACGGCCGGAACGTGGTGATGAGCTGCTCGATCGGCTGGACGGTCATCCGCCGCGGCGACAGCGTCGACGACATCCTCGATCGCGCCGACACCGACATGTACCGACACAAGCGTCGTCGGGCACGGGACCGTGCGGAGGACCGTGCCCCCGACGATTCGCCCCACCCCCTGCGCGTGTCACGGGCCGACCTCGTCGCAGCGCACCACGCGGCCGGTCAGGCCTGACGGGTCCGAGCGGCCAGCGCGGCATCGATCGTCAGGGCCACGCCGGCGCCGTGTGACCCCTCGACCACGAAGCGGTTGCCCCCGACCCGACCATGGCCGTTGGCGACGGTGACGTAGGTGCCGACCACCTCGGCGATCGACAGGTCCTCCTCGGAATCACCGACGGCCACCGCTCCACGCGGGTCGATGCCTCGATCGGCGAGGTCGGCCGCAACGCCGGCGGCCTTGCCCACCCCTCGCGGGATCAGGTGGTACGCCCGGACCCCGTCCAGGTCGGGCCACCCGCCGGTTGCCCCGTTGTCGAGCAAACGCGCCCAGCCCATGCCTGCGGCGGCCAGACGGGCGTTGGCGTCCTCGGTGTCGACCAGGCCGTGCAGGAGGACACCTCCGAGGCGACCGTCGTCCCAGGGGCTGTACACCCGTATCCGTCCCGGGAAGCTGTCCAGCACGAGGGCCAGTGCGCCGACCTCGACCAGCGCTGCCCTGGGGCTGCTCGCGATGTCGGATGGGCACTCACCCCACGACACTCGCGCCGCACCGTCGACCAAGCGAACGGTGCCGGCCTCGGCGATGGCACCGTCGAGTCCGAGCAACCGGGCGTCGTTGCGCAGGTCGGCGACCCGCCGGCCCGACACAGCCACCACCAGGAGCCCGTTCCGTCGCGCCCGGACCAGCGCGTCGACCCCGTCGAGTGTGGGTCGGCCGTCCCCGTCGGCCAGGATGGACCCGTTCGCCCCGAGCAGCGTGCCGTCGAGGTCGGTGTAGACGATCGCCGGCGGTGGCAGGGTCGCGAGGTGTCTGTCGAGGTCCACGACCCGAACCGTCTCACGAGACCCGGCTCGGGCCAAACGTCGGCGCTGGGGGCTGCCGGGTCCTGCCGTCCATCCCCGGACACGACCCTCGAGCGCCGAACACGATCGGTGACCGTTCCAGAAATCGGCTCTCGCGGAGCTGCACGATGTGTGTGCAGCTTCCGATACGTCAGGGCAACAGGCCCCTAGCATGCATTTCGCGACGCGGTGATGGCTGCGCAGTGGTCACCAACCGCCGTCCGGTGATGACCTCGACCCTGGAGTTCTCGACAACGTGCTGAGCGGTCAGGCTGCGGTGCCACGGTGGCGGTGGCAGTACCGGACACTCGTCACGCTCGTGGCGCTCACCGGCGCGGTCCTGTCGGCCCGGAGCGTGCTGGTCGATACGTCCTCCGGGTTCGGGGATCCTTCCTGGCTCGCGGTCCTCTTCATCGTCCTCGTCGTTGTCGGCGAGATCAGGCCCGTTCGCTGGTTGCGTCGCGACGGCACGACCTTCATCACCCCGTCCTGGGCCTTCGTGACCGCGTTGCTCTTCACGACCGAAGGCACACTGGTGGTCGCGGCGACGATGGCCACGAGTCTCGTGGCCGACGTCGTTCGCCGTCGTTCCCCCGTCCGCATGGTGTTCCACGCAGGGATGCGAGCGACTGCGGTCGCCGCCGGGCTCGGGGTCCTCGAGCTGCTCGGCCACCGGGCAACGCTCTCCGACGGTGCGCCGCTGACGTCGTCGTGGGCCCTCTCGGCGATGGCGGGGCTGCTGGTCATCCACGTCTGTGCCGCCCTGCTGCTCGCCGGTGCCAAGGCCCTCGGCGACGGGACGACGCTCCGCCGGATCCTGCGTCGGGACGCGGTGGTCGGGTTCTCCACCGACGGGCTCCTGCTGCCCCTCGGCCCGGTGCTGGCGGTGCTGGGTCGCGCATCGCCGGCGTTGCTCGTCCCCTTGCTGGTGACCTGGTCCCTTGTCATCCGGTCGGGCGAGATCGCGGCCGCCCGCCAGCACGAGGCGACCCACGACCCCCTCACCGGCCTGCCCAACCGCCGGCTCTTCCTGGAGCGACTCCGCGAGGCGGTGGCCAGCCGGGGTGCCCACTCCACCGGGGTGCTCGGCGTGATGATCGTGGATCTCGACGACTTCAAGGAGATCAACGACAACCTCGGCCACGACGTGGGTGACGCGGTCCTCATCGAGCTCGGCACGAGGCTGCGTGACGAGACCGGTCCGCAGGCGATGGTGGCGCGCCTCGGTGGTGACGAGTTCGCGCTGATGGCGTCGTCCTCGGACCCGGAGGGCATCCTCGAGCTGGGCCAGCTGGTTCACGACGCCCTCGGCAGGCCCGTCGGGTCCAACGGCTTCCCGCTGACGATCTCGGGCAGCGTGGGCATCGCGATGACCGATCCTGGGCAGCTGCCCCCGCCGGCGTCGAAGCTGATGCGGCGAGCCGATGTGGCGATGTACTCCGCGAAGGCCGCCGGCACCGGGGTACGCGTCTTCGGAAACGACGTGGATCGCGACGACGCGCCCGGCAGGTTGTCGTTGGTGTCCCAGCTGGGCTCGGCCATCGAAGCCGGCGAGCTCACCGTCCACTACCAGCCCATCACCGACGTCAGGCGCGGCATGACCGACCGCCTCGAGGCGCTCGTCAGGTGGGAGCACCCCACCCTGGGACGGATCGGTCCGAGCGACTTCGTGCCGATGGCGGAGCAGACCGACCTGATCGGTCCGTTGACCGCTCGGGTGATCGACGAGGCCCTGCGTGACTGTGCCGGGTGGATTCGCGACGGACACGACGTGGGCGTCGCCATCAACGTCTCGGCGCGCGTGCTGCACGACCTGCGCTTCCCCGTGGTGCTGGCCGACGCGGCCCGCCTGGCACAGCTGCCGCCGTCCGCGATCACCCTCGAGATCACCGAGAACAGCGTCCTCCGCGAACCGGGACGCGCTGCGCGTGTGCTGGCCGAGCTGCGCGCGCTTGGCGTCAGGGTCTCCGTGGACGACTTCGGCACGGGCTTCTCCTCGCTGTCCAGCCTCAGGGACCTGCCGCTGGACGAGCTGAAGATCGACCGCAGGTTCGTGGGCGCCATCCTCGAGGACACCGACGACGAGATCATCGTCCGGACCGTCGTCGCCCTGGCAAGCCAGATGGGTCTCTCCACGGTCGCGGAGGGCGCGGAGACCTCGGCCATCGCCGACCGCCTGCTCGAGCTCGGCTGTGACGTGCTCCAGGGGTTCCACCTGGCCCGTCCGATGCCCGCGCTGGCCGTGGGGGAGTGGCTGACCAACCGGCCACGGGTGGTCGTGCTGGACCCGGCACCGGTGGGCCTGTCCCCCTCGGACCGGCCCGGAGGGCGCCCCTAGAGGCCCTGCGCCCCCATCAGGGAGTCTGGCCGCGTGAGGTCATGACCACGCGCTTGTCGGTCACGATCGCGTGGATCATGGCCGCCGGGGTGACGTCGAAGGCGGGGTTCAGCGCCGGGGTGTCGGGTGGCGCCGTGCGGCTGCTGCCGAATCCACCGACTTCGGCCGGCCCACGGTCCTCGATGGGGATCGCCGCGCCATCGGGTGTGGCGTGGTCGATGGTCGACTCGGGTGCCACGACGACCAGCGGCACGCCGGCGTGCTGTGCGGCGAGGGCAAGGGAGAAGGTGCCGACCTTGTTCGCCGTGTCGCCGTTGGCGGCGATCCGGTCGGCTCCCGCCAGCACGACGTCTGCCGCCCCGCGGGACAGCAGGAACGGTGCCGCGCTGTCGACCACCAGGTGGTGGGGTGCGCCCATCTGCCCGAGCTCCCACGCGGTCAGGCGGGCGCCCTGCAGCAGGGGACGGGTCTCCAGGGCGAGGCAGTCGGCCAGCCGGCCACGCTCGTGCAGGGTCTGCACGACCGCCAGGGCCGTCCCTCGGCGAACGGCCGCGAGGCCGCCGGTGTTGCAGATCGTCATCGCGCGGACGTCACGACCGCCGAGCAGCGCCTCGACCAGGTCGGCGCCACGGGTCCCCATGTCGATGCTGGCGGTGATCTCCTCCTCGCGGACGGCGTGGGCCTCGGCCAGGACGGCCGCGGGGCCGTCGGGCACACGCGCGGCCACCCGGTCGGTCATGCGGGCGAGGTTGACCGCGGTGGGCCGGGCGGTTCGGATGGCCTCGATGGCGTCGTCGAGCTCTCCGGGCGCGACGGTCGCCAGCGCCAGGGCCACGCCGTAGGCGCCGGCGACGCCGAGCGCCGGGGCGCCGCGCACGGACAGACGGCGGATCGCTGCCACCAGATCGGACACGGCGGTGATCCGCAGGACGACCTCCTGCTGTGGGAGGACGGTCTGGTCCACCAGCTCGATCGTGCCGTCGACCCACGTGATCGTGTCCGTCGGTGTCGTGCGCATCGGGGTCGTGCCAGCGGTCTCGGAGGGGGGCTGCATGCGGCCAGTCAACCTCGTGGTCAGGCGTCCTGCAGCGGCTCCGCTGTCGGGTGCGGTGCGGCTGGCGGTCCGCCCGAGCGCGGCAGCTGCCACAGCAGCAGGGCCAGGCCGACGACCAGCAGGACGTCCCCGATGGAGAACACGTTGGCCAGCGGCATGCCTGCGGGCACGGCGAAGACGTCGCCGAGGAACCCGACCGCGGAGTCGGAACGGGCGCTGTTGACGAAGCCCCCCTCTGCTCGGAGCCCAGCGCGGTCCAGGGCGCTGCTCGCCGCCGGCATGACGCCACCGTTGACGGCAACTGCCGTCGCGTTGAGCAGCGCCCCGAGGCCGATCAGCCACAGGCCCCTGATCTCGCGGTTCGACCACAGCCACACGAGGGCTGAGACGTAGGTGGCGGTGTGGATGGCGAGGGCGACGCCGTACCGTCCCTCGATGACCTCCAGGGCGACGGCCTGCACGGCGACCACGACGAGCGGGACCCATGGCGCGCGCAGGGGGACCCGGGCCAACGCCTGGGGGTCGCGTCGCCACAGCCCCCACACGAGCACGACGACAGCCGCAGCGACGAGGACTATCACCGTCCGAGGACGATCACTGCTCGAGGACGATGCGGTCCATGCCGTGCAGGCCGCTGGGGTCCAACGATGCCCGTCCGGACATCCACGCGAGGGTTTCGTCGGCGCCGAGCGGACGACCGATGCCGTAGCCCTGCACCTGGTCGAAACCGATCTCCGCCAGGGCGTGCAGGGTCGCCCGGTCCTCCACGCCCTCCGCGATCGACCTGAGCCCGTGGATGCGCGCGAGGTCGACGAGCGTTCGCAGCAGCGCCACCCCACGCTCGTCGTCGGTGTTGGTGACGAAGGACCGGTCGATCTTGAGTTCGGTCAACGGGATGTCCTTGATCATCGCCAACGAGGAGTGGCCCGAACCGAAGTCGTCCAGCGAAACCCCCACCCCGCTGTCGACCAGACGGCGCAGTGCCCGACGGCAGGCCGGGAGGTTCGACATCAACGCGGTCTCGGTGATCTCCAGCACCAGCCAACGGCTCTCGATGGCGTGACGATCCAGCGTGCCGAGGACCGTGTCCACGAAGTCCGGGTCGGCAAGGTTCAACGGGGACACGTTGACGCTGATGGAGACCGGGTGCCCGTTGTCGTGAAGGCGCCGGACCATCGTGACCGCGTCGCGCAGGACCCGCTCGGTGAACCGTCCCATGAGGACACCGGTGGCCTCGAGGTCACGGACGAACTCCCACGGCGGGATCGGCCCGTGCTGCGGGTGGTTCCACCTCGCCAGCGTCTCGAACCCCATGACCGCTTCGGTGCGGGCGTCGACGAGCGGCTGGAAGTCCATGTGCATCTCGTCGCTGTCGATGGCCCGTTCCAGCGCCTGGATGTGGTGACCGTCACTGCTGTCGGGGTCGGCGAGCAGGTAGGGCAGCCCACGGCGCTTGCCCGCGTACATGGCGGCGTCGGCAGCGCGTGTCAGCTCGCCGAAGCGCGACCACCCGGGCCCGCTGGTGGCCACACCGATGGCACCGGTCACCTCCAGCGCCACCCCATCGGTGGCGTCGACCTCGACCGGGTCGACGAACACCTCCGACGCAACCTCGGCCATCTCGACGGCGGCCTCGGAGGAGGCATCGACGAGGACGACCGCGAACTCGTCGCCGCCGAGGCGTGCGACGAGGGCAGCGGTGGGCATTCGGTCCCGCAGCCGACGCGCGATCTCGACGATGACCTCGTCGCCTGCGTGGTGGCCCCAGGTGTCGTTGATGACCTTGAACCTGTTGAGGTCCATCAGGAGGACGACCACACGGCGGCCCGAGCGGGCGGCCCGGTCCAGCCCCGCTTCAGCCTCCTGCTCCAGGGCGCGGCGGTTCAGGAGTCCCGTCAGCGAATCCTCGGTCGCGTCCCGCTCGCGCTCGGTGGAGATCCGTGTCGAGGTGTGCACGACGGCGGTCAGGACCATGGCCAGCGGGAGCAGGACGGGATCGTGGATGCCGACGACGACGAGCACCGGGCCGAGGGGGAGCAACATCCCGTCGCTGGGCAGCGTGGAGAAGAAGTCCCGGCGCAGGACCGCGATCGGTGAGTCCTCCTCCACCGCGGACAGCACCAACGCCACCAGGATCGTGGCCGCGGAGTAGATCACCACGAACGCCATCAGCAGCGTCACGAGGAGCATTGGATCCCGTGGGTCCGCCGCCACGAGGTCCTGCGCCCCGCCAGCACGCAGCACGAAGGTGCCGAGGTGGATGGACAGCGCCATCATCGCGGTGTTGAAGGCCGCTTTCTGGGGTGCCGCCCGGTTGACCACGTCGGCGAACAGGGTGCCGGCGGCCACGGCCAGCGTCGCGCCGAATCCCGGCAGCACGAACACGAGCGCGCAGGAGTAGGCCAGCGAGACCGTGATGATGCTGTCGTCGCCGGCACGAATCGTCTGCAGGGGACGTACCTCAGCGATGACCATGCTCGCGAAGAGCACGGCAGCAAGCCAGGGGGCGTTGGGCATCCAACCCTCGTTGGCACCCACGACAGCGGCATGAACGCACGCCAGCACACCGGCCGCGACCACGCCCCCCACGATGGCCGGCAGGAGTTGCGGACCCCAGGCCCGTTCCCTGCGGGTGACCCGCAGGCTCATGGTCTCAGTACCACTTCCTGGGTGCGGCGACCGCGGCCACCACCGCCACCAGGGCCATGCCCCTGTAGAAGGCGAGTCGCCACTTCGTGGTGGACTTCATCATGACTGCTCCAACTCGAGGTACGGGTTCGGGAACGCGAACGGCGGACCGCATCCCACCTGAGGGGTCCTCGGCACGACGGTCCGAAACCTTTAGGAGAATCTGACCGCTGATCTCGATTCGTCGATGTGGTGGCCCCATGGGGCAGACTGTTGAACCCGTGAGTGATTCCCTGCGCGTCCCCGTCCGTGACTTCGTCGACGGGGTCACCCCTGCCCTGACCGAGCTCGGCAGCGCCGAGCCGCGGGCGGATGTGGTTGCCGAGGCCTACGAGATCGTCAGCGCGTTCGTCGACGCCGACGGCACCCACACCGACGAGGAGCTGTGGGCGCTCATCGGTGCCTTCAGCGGGCTCATGGACACCCACATCCACCACGCCACGCCGGCTGACATCCGCGCCACCGGGCTGATCGCGGGCAAGCGCAGCTTCATCGACGGCGCATCGTTGATGTTCGACACGCTCATCGTGGCCGACAAGGCCAGGGGCACGAACCACGCGTGGACCTACTACGTCCACGCGCTCCGGCTGGCCCACCACGTGGCTGCGCTCGACAGCGTGACCCAGCACGCCGAGCTCGAGGCCATAGAACGCTTCCGCCGCACCCTGCTGGGCTCCATCAGCGCCGCAGGCCTACCCCGTGGCACCCGACGCCCCCCGCCCGCGTCCACGGGGTCCGACCCTGCCACCGGGACACCGGCCGGCGCCAAGGCGGCCGAGGCGGTCGAGGAGGACGTGGCCGTCGAGGTCGAGCTGCCACCGATCCGCCCGTTGGAGGAGCTGCTGGAGGAGCTCGACGGGCTGGTCGGCCTCGACGCGGTGAAGCGGGAGGTGAAGCTGGTCACCAACCTGCTGCAGGTCCAGAAGCTACGGGCCGAGAAGGGCCTGAAGGTCGGGGACCAGAGCCACCACCTGGTCTTCACCGGCAACCCCGGGACGGGAAAGACGACCGTGGCCCGGCTGCTCGCCCAGATCTACCGGACCCTGGAGGTCGTGCCCAAGGGGCACCTGGTCGAGACCGACCGCTCGGGCCTGGTCGCCGGGTTCGTGGGCCAGACGGCCACCAACGTCGTGAAGGTCTTCGACTCCGCCCGCGGCGGCATCCTGCTGATCGACGAGGCGTACTCGTTGGTGCGGGGTGGGGAGAAGGACTTCGGTCGGGAAGCCGTGGACGCCATCGTCAAGCTCGTGGAGGACCGCCGCGACGACACCGTCGTCATCATGGCCGGCTACACCGACGAGATGGCCGAGCTGATGTCGTCCAACCCGGGCCTGCGGTCGCGCTTCCCGCAGACGATCCACTTCCCCGACTACACCACCGAGGAGCTCGTGCGGATCGCCGAGCTGATCTCGGGAGGATCGGACTATCGCTTCGATGACGAGGCCAAGGTCCGGCTCGGCGAGCTGCTCGACGATGTCCCCCGCGACCGCGGATTCGGCAACGGCCGGCTGGCGCGCAACGTCTTCGAGGAATCCGTGCAGCTGCACGCCACCCGGGTGGTGGCGCTGGAGGACCCGTCGGCCGATGACCTCGCCACGCTGACGCCCGAGGACCTGCCCGAGCGGATCGTGACCTCCTGATGGGGCGCCGTCGATGAAGCAAGTCCTTGCGGTCCTGGCCGCGGTCGCCCTGATCGGCGGCGCGTGGTTCGTGCGCACGGAGTTCATCGCCCCGACCGATGACACCGGCGGTGCCACCCAGGTCGACGATGTCGCCGAGGAGCCCGCGACCGGGCTGGACGTCGTGTGCGACGAGCTGCTCGGCGACGCCTGCCCCGCCGGGTCGGTGCGACGGGACAGCGCGGACCTGGTCGAGGCCTTCAGCATCCCCGAGGTGCCCCACGACGTGCTGGTCGCGCCGGCGATCGTGGTGCAGATGATCGAGGAGTCGGGGCGCAGCAGCGCAACCCTGTCCGAGGAACGTCCCACCGTGGCCACCACGCCCATCGTGCTGGTCGTGGCCGCCGGGCGCGATGCCGACGTCACCGCCTGCGGGACCACCTGGACCTGCGCCTCGACGCTGGTCACCGCCGGTGACCTGCGGCCGGCGTTCGCCGACCCGTCCACCGACACCGCGGGCATCACCGGCCTGGCCGCGCTGGCCGGGGGCTACTTCAATGACGCGGGCGCGCCGTTCAACCTGACCGGCTTCTCCACCGGAGGGTTCATCGGCTGGCTCGACGCCGTCCAGCGCGAGAGCACGATCAGCCCGTCCGGCGTGGAGAACATCATCCGCTTCGCCGGCTCGCAGAACGACAGCGCGGTCGTCACGGAGGCCGAGGCGCTGGACGTCACTGCCCGTGCCGCCCAGAACGTCCCGGTCATCCTGTATCCCGAGCCCATCGGGTCGTTGTCGGTCGTGGCGGTCGCCGTGGGCGACACCGACCACGGTGATGCCGCCGACGTCGGCGAGCAGGTGGGGGCGCAGCTCCGCGACGCCGGATGGCGGGGCCCGGACGGGGCGTCCTCGGAGGGCGGCCCGGCGCTCGGGGGCGACGACGGACTGCCCTCGGGTGGAGTCCTGATCGCCCTTCGGCAACGATGGGGACAGTAGTCATGCGTCGAGGGGCGCGATCCGCGAAGGGGTACACCATGTCACGTCGAGCCAACCTTGCCGCAGCGCTGCTGGTGCTGTCGCTGCTGGCCGCGGCCTGCATCCCGGGCGGGGACGGTGACGACCCCGGAACCGACACCGCCGCCGAGGGCGAGTTCACCGACACCGACCCGGGCGACTGCGTCACCGTGGACATCGCGGTGTCGAGCGAGAAGATCGACCTGATGAACGACCTCGCGCGGGAGTTCAACGACGCTGGCGAGGAGGTCGACGGCCAGTGCATCTTCGTCCGTCCGCTGCGCAAGGCCTCGGGCAGCGCGGCCACCTTGCTGGCCGAGGGCTGGGACGAGGAACTCGAGGGGCCGCGACCGGTCATCTGGTCACCGGCCGGGTCCGCGTGGGGCGGCGTGCTCAACCAGCAGCTCATCGACGCCGGGCAGGCGCCGATCGCCCCGACCGACTTCGAGCCGTTCATGTTGACCCCGCTGGTCATCGCCATGCCCGAGCCGATGGCCGAGGCGCTGGGGTACCCCGAGGAACCCATCGGCTGGAACGACCTGCTCGAGCTCAGCCAGAACCCCGAGGGCTGGGCCGCCTTCGGCCACCCCGAGTGGGGGCCGTTCCGCCTGGGCAAGACCAACCCCAACTTCTCCACCTCGGGCCTGGCCGCGCTGATCGCCCAGTACTACGCCCTGGCCGGCAAGACCCGCGGGTTGACGGGTGAGGACATCTCTCGGGCGGACGTGGTCGAGAACGCCCGCACCATCGAGAGCGCCGTCGTGCACTACGGCGACACCACCCTCACCTTCCTCAACAACTGGTACCGCAACGACGTCAGAGGGACGGCGCTGACCTACGCCTCGGCGGTTGCCATCGAGGAGGTCAGCCTCATCAACTACAACCGGGGCAACCCCGACGGCGTCATCGAACCCGGCGAGGAGGTCGTGCCGCCACGGATCCCGCTGGTCGCGATCTACCCGGAGGAGGGGACGCTGTTCAGCGACAACCCGTTCTTCGTGCTGGAGGACGCCGAGTGGGTCGACGCCGACGAGGTCGCGGCGGCCCGGGTCTTCACCGACTTCGTGCAGCGCCCCGAGAACCAGGAACGCGTGCTGGAGTTCGGGTTCCGTCCGGGCAACATCGAGGTGCCGATCGCTGACCCGATCATCGCCGAGAACGGCGTCGACCCGGCCCAGCCGACCACCACGCTGGAAGTGCCCGATCCGGGTGTCCTCGTGGACCTGATCGACCAGTGGGGCCGAACCCGCAAGGCTGCGCAGGTGCTGCTGGTCCTGGACGTCTCGGGGTCGATGGCTGACTTCGCCTCCGACGACGGGTCCCGCGAGACCAAGCTGGACCTGGCCACCCGGGCGGCGACGACGGCGCTGGAGCAGTTCATCGACGACGACATCGTCGGGCTGCGCACGTTCTCCACCGACATCGCGATCGCGGACGACGGGCAACCCCTGGACTACCTCGACGTCGTCCCCCTCGGGCCGGTCCGCCAGAACGAGCAGGCGCTGCAGCAAGCCCTCGCTGGGCTGTTCCCGGTCGCCGGCACGCCCCTGTACACCGTGACCCGTGACAGCTTCGCCGACATCGTCGAGGTCTACGACCCGACCCGCATCAACGCGGTCGTGCTGCTGACCGACGGTGTCAACGACGATCCCCGCAACTCCGACCTCGGCGGCCTCCTGACCTTCCTGGAGGAGCAGGCCCGCGGCGAGACCGCCGCACAGGTCCGCGTGTTCCCGATCGGCTACGGCCGGGACGCCGACTTCAACGTGCTCGAGCAGATCGCCGTTGCGACCAACGCCACGAGCTACGACGCATCGGATCCGCGTTCGATCGACCAGGTATTCACCGCGGTGATCTCCAACTTCTGACGGTCGGACCACGAGCGGCCCCTACGGAGAACCACTGATGTCCAACACCCCCATGACCCGCTAGGCTCCGCGCCGATGACGGCCATCGAGGACCAGTCGCTGAGGGATCGGTTCCTCACCCCGGGCGTTGCCCGGGCGATCACCGCGCCCTCGTCGATCCTGCTGCTCGGCGGTGCCGCGGCGGCGGGCATCCTCCTGGGTGGCCCCATCATCGGCGCAGTCGTTGGCATCGGGGCCTACGCGGGCCGAGTCGCTGCCGCCGTCCCGCGTCGGGGCAAGGGCGACGAGATCAACCCGCGGGCGCTGCGCTCGCCGTGGCGCGAGTACGTCCTGGAGACACAGTTCGCGAAGGCGCGTTACGACAAGGTCCTCGCCTCGGCGCGCTCGGGGCCGCTCAAGGACCGGTTGACCGTCATCGGCGACCGCATCCAGGACGGCGTCCGAGAGTCCTGGCGCATCGCGCAGCGGGGCCAGGCGCTCCAGGACGGGCTGCACCAGCTGAACACCAGCCAGGCCGAACGCAGCCTCGCGATGGCACGGCAGGAAGCACAGCGCCACGCGAGCGACGCCAACCTCAAGCGCGTCGAGGCGCTGGAGTCCCAGGTCGCGACGGTCCGCCGGCTCGAGGCCGTGACCCAGCAAGCCGCCGAACGCCTGCGCCTGCTCGATGCCCGCCTTGACGAAGCCGTGGCCCGTGCGGTCGAGTTGTCGCTGTCCGGAGACTCCGGCCAGCTCTCGGGGCTCGACTCCGATGTCGACAGCCTCGTTGGAGAAATGGAAGCGCTGAGAGTGGCGCTGGAAGACACCGGCGGTGGAACCGCCCAGATGGGAGTTGCATAGATGTTCAAGCTGATCAAGAGGTCCTGGAACTACCTCGTGGCGCTGTTCACGGGGAAGTTCAACGAGGCCGCCGATCCGAAGGTCCAGCTCGAGCAGGCGATCCTCGAGGCCCAGGAGCAGCACCGGAAGCTGAAGGAGCAGGCGGCCAACGTGATCGCCAACCAGAAGCAGACCGAGATGCGCCTGAACCGGTCGATGGAGGAGCTGGAGAAGGTCACCAGGTCCGCTCGACAGGCCGTGCTCATGGCCGAGGACGCCACCAAGAAGGGGGACGCCAAGAAGGCGCAGGAGTACACCGCCGCGGCGGAGTCCTTCGCCAACCGGTTGATCTCCATCGAGCACGAGGTCGAGAACCTCAAGGCGCTGTCGCTGCAGTCCGCCCAGGCCGCCGACCAGGCCAAGTCCGCCGTGCAGCAGAACTCCACCGCCCTGCAGAAGAAGCTGGCCGAGCGCCAGCAGCTCATGGGGCAGCTCGACCAGGCCAAGATGCAGGAGCAGATGAACTCCGCGATGGCGTCGCTGTCGGAGCAGGTCGGGCAGGACACGCCGTCCTTCGACGAGGTGCGTGACAAGATCGAGAGGCGCTACGCGCAGGCGAAGGGGACGCAGGAGCTGCAGGGCGAATCGATCGAGGGACGCATGCTCGAGATCGAGCAGGCCGCGCTCAACACCGAGGCGCAGGCACGCCTGTCGGAGATCCGCTCGCAGCTGGGCCTCGACGGTGCCAGCGAGGCCGCGCCGGCCGCCGAACCCCAGGTCGAATCGGGCGAAACTGCCTGATCGGTTGCCGTTGACCGGTTCCAATACCACAGTTACTTGTAATTTGTCAAGAAATGAATGCTATTCAGTGGCAGAAGTGCTAGTGGTCCGGCTATAGTCAGACATCCGGCGGCCCACCGTGTCCTCCCCCCCGGCACGGCGGGCCGCCGATCTTTTTGTGTCCGGACACCGGGGTCCTCCGGGGACGTGATCTCGGGGCATTCTGTCCCCACTCCGACGTTCGTGGCCCATCGGCCACTGTCGTGGTGGTCAGCTTGTTGTCAACCGGTGGGTGCAACAAGTTGGGCGAGTTGGGCGGCTGGGGTCTTCCAGCCGAGGGTTTGTCGGGGGCGGGTGTTGAGGCTCTCGGCGAAGTCGTTGAGGTCCGCTGGGGTGTGGACTGACAGGTCGGTGCCCTTGGGCATGTACTGGCGCAGCAACCCGTTGGTGTTCTCGTTGGAACCGCGTTGCCAGGGCGAGTGGGGGTCGCAGAAGTAGACGGGCACGTCGGTGTCGATGGTGAACTGGACGTGCTCGGCCATCTCGATGCCCTGGTCCCAGGTGATGGACCGCCGCAGGTGCTCGGGCAGCCCAGTGATCGCGGTGGTCATGGCATCGCGCACCGTCGCGGCGGTCCGGTCGCCATCGAGGTGCATCAGCATCACGTAGCGCGTGGAGCGCTCTGATCGGCGTCCGCTTCCGGGCCCGCCTGGAGGCCGACGACCGATACGACCTCAGCGCGGTGGTCGCCGAGGACATCGCGTCCTATGAGGACCCCGCGCGCATCGGCAGGGTCTACCTGGCGCTCGGTGACGCCGAGGACGCCAGCCGGGCGTGGCCGGATGCCTTGTCCGCCAGCGCCCTCGCCGCCCACGACCACGCCCCGGTCCTGCTGACGGAGGGCGACAGGCTGCCCGACGCGGTTGCCGACCTCCTGACGGAGTACCGCCCGGACGAGGTCATCGTGATCGGTGGTACCGCCGCCATCCGCGACAGCGTTGCCGAAGAAGCCGCGGAGCTGGCCGACGCCGAGCTGGTCCGGATCTCGGGTGACACCCGTTACGCGACCAGCGCCGCGGTTGCCGATGTCGCCCGCGAGTCAGGTCTCGACGACGCCGACGTGTGGGTCGCGACCGGCCTGGACTTCCCCGACGCGCTCGCGGCGGGCCCGGCGGCAGCGCGCAGCGGTTCGCCGTTGGTGCTGATCGACGGCAGGAACCCCGGTGGAGCTCCCGTCACCACCGACTGGCTCGGCCGTCACGCCGAGGGCCTCAAGGTCGTCGGTGGCACGGCCGTGATCACCGACGACGTCGTGGACTCACTCAGCCGCTGACGATCACGAGAACTTTTCTCCCGAACTCGGTTTGTTGCCGCTTCGGGAGGGGCAACCTTGTCGCTGACGGCCCCCCGACAGGGCCGCTCGGATCATCACAACGGGGCAGGAACCCCCTCATCCTCCGCCCCCACACGAAGGGCCGCCTTCCCCCAGGCGGCCCTTCGTTCTGTCTGTGTCCCGAGCTCCCAGCCGGGGTCAGTCGGTCTGTGGCAGGGGCCTTCCGGGGCTCTGCTCTCCCAAGGGGGGCTCCGCAGGCTCCGCCCCCCTTTCGAACCCCCCGAGTTCCCGGGCCGGCGCTAGTCGGTCTGTGGCAGGGGCCGGCCCGGGAACTCTTCCCCTGCCGCGTCCTTCTTGGGGATCAGGACCTTGCGGGTGAACTCGCAGACGATGGTGCCGTCCTGCTTGTAGCCGATGGTCTTGACCTTGACGATGCCGCGGTCGGGCTTGGAGCGGGACTCGCGGACCTCCAGCACCTCGGTCTCGGAGTAGATGGTGTCGCCGTGGAAGGTCGGGTTGGCGTGCTTGAGCGACTCGATCTCCAGGTTGGCGATCGCGCGGCCGGACACGTCGGGGACGCTCTGGCCGAGGACGATGGAGTACACGAGGTTGCCGACCACCATGGCGTTGCCGTGGGGCGTGGCCGCTGCCGCGTAGTTGTCGTCGGAGTGCAGCGGGTGCTGGTTCATCGTGATCGAGCAGAAGAGGATGTCCTCGGCCTGCGTGATCGTCTTGCCGGGCCAGTGCTTGTACACGTCCCCGACCTGGAACTCCTCGAGATAACGACCGAACTGCATGCGTGGGCCTCCTGGGCGGCGCGGGATGGGTCTGCCGAGGCTAGACGGGGCAGGAGTGGGCCCCAAAAAGCGAAACGACCGCCGCCCTGGGGCAGCGGTCGCAGACGGAGGGGTAACGTCAGTCGTCGTCCGCCCCGTCCTCGACCTCTTCGCCGACAACGGCGAAGGACTCGTCGAGCTGCACGTCGACCTCGCTGCCGTCCGGGAGGGTCACCTCGACCTCGTAGTAGCTCTCCTCGTCGCCGACCTCGGTCTCGGTGACCTCGCCCTCGCCGGTGTGGGCGAGCGCTGCGGCGCTGGCCCGGTCCAGGGCCTCGCCGGTGATGGGGGTGTCCGGGCCCTCGTTCTCGTCCTCGCCGCCGGCGATGGCCACGCCGCCCATGGCGAGCGCCGCGGTGGCCAACGCGCCGAGCAGGACTGCGATCAGCTTGCGGTTCATGTGTGTTCCTTCCTCGGTGGTGTGCTCTTGCTCGCCCCAGCGTGTGACAGCCACCTGACCGCAACCTGACAGCGTGTCAGCGCGGGTTCAGCCAGCGCTGGCAGGATCTGCCATGCGATGAACGTGCTGCTGGTGGACGACGACGTGACGCTGCTGTCGAGCTTGCGTCGAGGCCTGCACGCCGAAGGGATCTCCACCACCGAAGCGCACGACGGGCCCGAGGGCCTGGCACTTGCCGAGGCCGGCCGCTTCGACGTGATCGTCCTCGACGTCATGCTGCCGGGTCGCAACGGCTACCAGGTCTGCGCCGACATCCGTGCACGCGGCGACGACACGCCGATCCTGATGCTGACCGCCAAGGACGGGGAGTGGGACGAGGCCGAGGGGTTGGACACGGGCGCTGACGACTGGGTCACCAAGCCGTTCTCCTATCCGGTGCTGGTGGCTCGACTGCGGGCGCTGGCCCGGCGCCACGGTGGTCGCGACGGCCAACCCTTCACCGTCGGTGACCTGCACATCGACCCCGGCGCACGACGGGTCAGCCAGCGCGGTCGGCCGGTTTCCCTGACGGCCCGCGAGTTCGACGTGCTGGAGTTCCTCGGGCGGCGGCCCGGCCTGGTCCTCAGCAAGGGGCAGATACTCGATGCCGTGTGGGATCAGGCCTGGGACGGTGACCCCAACGTGGTCGAGGTCTACGTCTCACGGCTGCGTCGCGCGCTGGGTTCGACGGCCGTGGAGACGGTCCGGGGGGTCGGATACCGGCTGGCCGACGTCGCTGACGACCAGGGACCACCCACGTGACCCGAGGCGGATCGGGTCGACGTTCGCTGCGGGCACGGGTGACGGCGACGGCGGCGGTCGTGGTCACCTTCGTCCTGCTGGCCGGCGGAGCGGGGTTGGTGCTGGTCCAGCAGGAGGTGCTGCTGGACGGAATCGACGACACGCTGGTGCAGCGGGCCGACGACATCGAGGGGCTGCTCGGGGGTGACAGCCTGCCCGACCAGCTGGCCAGCCGCGACGGGGACGACGCCCTGGCCCAGGTCGTCACCGCAGACGGCGACGTGCTGCTTGCCAGCCCCGTGGCCGACGGCAGCGCGCCGCTTGCCCCGGACGTGGACCGACAGGCCCTCCGCACGATCGACATCCCGGTGGACGACGAACCGTTCCGCGTGCTCAGCCGGCCGGTGGTCATCGACGCGGGCCCGGCGGGCACCGCTGCGGTGCTGCACGTCGCGACGACCCTGGAGCCGGTCAGCGAGAGCCGGATGGCCCTCGTCGCCTCGCTCGCCGTCGGGCTTCCGGTCACGGTCCTCGTGCTCTGCGGGGTGGTGTGGTGGGTGGTTGGTCGGACCCTGCGCCCGGTGGCGGCCATCCAACGGCAGGTCGCCGCGATATCCGGCGTGGACCTCGGCCGTCGCGTGCCCGAGCCGTCCACGGGTGACGAGATCGCCCAGCTGGCCCGGCTGATGAACGACATGCTCGATCGGCTCGAGTCCGCGGCAGCCACGCAGCGGCAGTTCACCTCCGACGCGGCCCACGAGCTGCGCAGCCCCCTGACACGTCTGCGAGCCGAGCTGGAGGTCGACCTCGCCCACCCCGAGACCGTCGACCACGACCGGACGACCCGTCGGGTGCTCCACGATGTCGCTGGCATGCAGGCCCTGGTCGACGACCTGCTGTTCCTGGCCCGGCACGACGAGGCGGACAACGGCCCGAACCGCGCCTCCGTCGACCTGCTCGCCATCGCCCACGAGGCCGTTACTGCCCGCAGGGACGGGGTGGCCGTCGAGGTGAGCGGCGCCGACGTGGTGGTGGATGCCGACCGACGTCAGGTCGTGCGGGCGATCCGGAACCTGGTCGACAACGCGGTTCGGCATGCCCGGTCGCAGGTCACCGTCGAGGTCGGCCGCGAGGGGGTCGTGACGGTCACCGACGACGGGCCAGGCATCCCCTTCGCCCGGGCCGAGGAGGTCTTCGGTCGGTTCGTGCGCCTCGACGAGGCACGTTCGGCCGGCGACGGCGGGGCCGGGCTCGGACTTGCGATCAGCCGCGGGATCGCCCGTGCCCACGGCGGTGACGTGGTCCTCGACACCGCCCACGTGGGCGGCGCACGGATGGTCCTGCGACTGGCGGCACCGAGGGGTTCAGCCGACCGGATCAGCTGAGGACGGGCAGGCGCGGGTCGGGATGTGGGTCGCGGCCCGTTGCCGCCATCACGAACGCCGTCCCGGTGAGCCCGCCGGGCATGTCGCCATCGAGCAGGGACCGCAGGATGCGCTCGGTCATCGCCAGCGCCGTCGGGTCGGTCCGTTCCGGGACATCGAGGGCTCGGCACAGGTCCAGGCCGTGGACCACGAGCTCGAGCACTCGGGTCGCGCTGTACTCCTCGAGGGTCATCGGACCCATGAAGGTCGGCACGATGCGATCGGCCGGCTCGGTTCGCAGCGCCGCGGTTGTGGCCGTCCATGCGGCGGTGAAGGTCCTCGCCAACGCGGCGGTGCCGATCCGGGTGGCGTCCGCCCTCGAGCGGTCGGCGACCCCCGTCGCGGCGGCCCGATGGTCGAAGCGGAAGTACTCGACCCGGTCGCACACGGGCACCTCGCCATCCACCGGCTGGGCCAGGTAGTGGGTGATGCGGTCGGCGGCCCTGATCAGGTGGGCCACCAGCTCGGCGACCGACCACTCGCCGAGCCCCGGCGCATCCCAGTCCTCCACCGTCGCGATCGATGCCTCGACCGCGCGTGCGGCCCCCTCGAACGGCTGCAGTGTGTCCATGGCCGCATCATCGTCCGGTCGTGGCATGCCGATCCGCAGGCCACCGGCACGGCATGCCAGCCGACCCTGTGACCGGGGTCAGGTTTCTCCGTTGGCTACCGGCAGGTAACAATGCACCGACCACCGACGCCGAACCGAGGTTGCCCCATGACGCTCGACACTGCCCGCACCATCGTCTCCGCCGCACGCGAGGTCGTCGACGGCGCCGTCGCGCGGCTGGCAGCGTCGGCCAGCAAGGACGGCCGGATCAGCATCGAGCTGGTCGACCGCGAGCAGCAGCTCGCTTATGACCTCGCGAGCGCTGCGTCCCGTGTCGCTGCGGCGGAGCAGATGCTGGACTACGGCGAGAAGGGTGGCCTGCAGGCCCGCCTGACCCTCGCGTTCGCCGGGGAGATGGCCGCTGACCTGGCCGCACGCCTGGCCGGTCGCGAGGACGACTGGGACCTGTCCGCCGACGCGGCCTGGAACGGTGAGGGGTTCGCCACGGCCTTCCGCGCCGCCCGCGACACCGCCCTGCTGGAGGAGCTGGGGGAGGAGGTCAGCCGCACGACCGAGCTGCCCAGCGCCCTCAACGAGGAGATGTCGATGGTGCGCGGCACGTTCCGCGACTTCGCCGAGACCAGGGTCAAGGCCGTCGCCGAGCACGTGCACCGCAACGACGCCGACATCCCCGACGACATCATCACCGAGCTCGCCGAGATGGGCTGCTTCGGCCTGTCCATCCCCGAGGAGCACGGCGGCTTCGCCGAGGGACACAGCGAGAACGACTTCATGTCGATGGTCGTGGTCACCGAGGAGCTGTCCCGCGGGTCACTCGGCGTGGCCGGATCGTTGATCACCCGGCCCGAGATCCTGTCCAAGGCCCTCGTGGGCGGGGGCACGGAGGAGCAGAAGGAGCGGTGGCTGCCGGCCATCGCCGCCGGTGAGCTGATGTGTGGTGTCGCCGTCACCGAGCCCGACTACGGCTCCGACGTTGCCGGCATCAAGGTCCAGGCCATCAAGGACGGCGACGACTACGTCGTCAACGGCGTCAAGACCTGGTGCACCTTCGGTGGCAAGGCCAACCTGCTGATGCTGCTGGCCCGGACCGACCCCGATCGGTCCAAGGCGCACAAGGGCCTGAGCCTGTTCGTGGTCGAGAAGCCGTCGTTCCCCGGTCACAGCTGGGAGTACGAGTCCCCGCTGGGCGGCCGGATGGAGGCCAAGGCCATCCCGACGCTGGGCTACCGCGGCATGCACTCCTTCGAGATCTCCTTCGAGGACTACCGGATCCCGGCAGCCAACGTCGTCGGTGGCGAGGAGAAGCTCGGCAAGGGCTTCTACCTGCAGATGGATGCCTTCGCCAACGGGCGCCTGCAGACCGCGGCACGGGCAACGGGTGTGATGCAGGCGGCCTTCGAGGCGGCCGCCACCTACGCCGGGGAGCGCCACGTGTTCGGCGTCCCGCTGGCCAGCTACGGCCTGACCAGGACCAAGCTCGGCCGGATGGCGGCGATCATCGCGGCCTCGCGGACCTTCTCCTACCGTTCGGCGCAGCTGCTGGGAGCTGGCTCGGGCCAGATGGAGGCGTCGATGGTCAAGGCCTTCAGCTGCCTGGCCGCGGAATGGGTCACTCGCGAGGCCATGCAGATCCACGGTGGCTTCGGCTACGCCGAGGAGTACGCGGTCAGCCGCTACTTCGTCGATGCCCGGGTCCTGTCGATCTTCGAGGGGGCCGACGAGGTCCTCGCGCTGCGTGTCATCATCCGCAAGCTGCTGCAGGACGCGCTCGACGCGGGCTGATCCCGCGGGGGAGCGCAGGCAGGAGAACGGGCCTGCCATGTCGAACTCACGGCTCGACATCGACTGACGAGCCGAAGCGAGACATCGACATGGCGGGCACATCCATCCTCTCCGGTACCGGGCGCATCCGGACACTGGCGCTCATCGCGGCGCTGGCGGTCCTCGTGGCCCTTGCGCCGCTTGCGACCTCCACCCCGGTGGCGGTCGCAAGCCCCGTGGCCGACAACCCCGAGACCTACGCCCTGTGCGGTCGGGTCTTCCCCGACCCGCAGGCCTACTGGGCCAACGGCCTGGGCGAGGAGACCCCCCATCCCGGGGTCGGCTCCCCGTTCGCCAAGGGCAACGCGGTCTGTGCTGCCCGCCACTACCTCGGCTTCGAGGAGACCATCGCGGGGCTGCGGTTCATGGCCGACGAGCTCGACGTCACCCGTGACTTCGTCGACCTGATCGACCTGTCCCGGACCGACGAGTTCGACGACGTGCTGCAGGAGGAGATGGGGGACGGCCACTCCGAGGGCAACGGGACCGAGCTCGGCGACCGCGACGAACGTCCGCTGTACATGGTGCGGGTCACCGCCCCGGAGGACGCGCGACTCCTCGGCGAGGCGGTCGCGCCCGTTCCGACCGCCGACCGTGACCACTTCGTCTGGTCCCTGTCGGTCCACGGCATCGAGCGCGCCGGCGCCGAGGGCGGCATCCGGGCCATCGAGGACCTGGCCACCTGGGCCTCGCAGGAGCCCGAGCGGCTGCTGCTGGAGACCGAGGGCGCCGACATCACCACCGAGGGCGGCCGCCTGGCGCGCAACCTGCCGGTCGGCGAGGTCATGATGCGTTCGGTCAGCTACTTCGTGCTGCCCAACCCCGACGGCTGGACCCGCGGCGACGTGCAGGAGGGCAGCACCGCCTTCCAGCGCTTCAACGGCAACGGCATGGACCTCAACCGCGACTGGCCCGAGATCGGCTACACCGACCCGTCCTTCACCCCGTGGTCGGAAACGGAGTCCCGCAGCCTCGGCAAGGCGCTGCAGGAGGTCAGCGACGAGTGGACCGGTGGCATCGACCTGCACGGCATGGTCGAGGCGAACGCCTTCTCCTACACCCTCCTCGGCGGGTCCCAGCGGCCCTACGACGAGAACGAACGCATCATGGAGTTCGTCGAGCAGGCGTGGCGTGACGCCGAGACCCGGCTGGCCTGGTCGCCGATCATCAAGCCCAACGACGCACCCGAGCAGTGCGTGGAGTTCGCCGGGGTCGCCCCCAACGGCGACACCCACCTGCCCCCCGGCGAGGACTGCGACCAGCGGTCCTACGGCGTGCAGTACGGGACGATCTGGGACACCATCGAGTACACCGCCACCGGCGCGCTGGGCAACTGGATCGACTCGCCGATCGGCCTGGACGCCGACGGCATCGACAACGAGATGATGCTGTCGCACCTGGGCAACTGCGGGGTCGGTACCTGCTACGTCGCCGAGGCCGAGCAGCTGCACGTCGACGGCAACAAGGGCCTGATCTACTCGATGCTCAACTTCGAGCTCGAGCCGGTCGACGGCCGGTTCGACCTCGACGGCACCGACGTCGGCTACCTGGTCAACCCCCGCCGCCTCGTGGACCCGGGCGTCGAGCTTCGGCCCACCCCGGCCGATGCCGTGGACATGCCCGACCTCGCCGGGACCGCGATGACCAGCACGGGCGACACCGTCCTGGCCGAGTTCACCGTCGACAACGACGGCAGCGACCTCGGCCCGCTGGACACCCAGTACTACGTGGCCGGCATCTCCGCCAGCGTCCGCTTCCAGAACGTGACCCACCAGTCGGTGCACGTCGGCGAGGTCAGGGTGCAGCGCTTCGACGACGCCACCCAGCGCTGGGTGGAACGGCCGACCTACGGCTCCGACGGCGCGGTGTACCGGGTCGCCGGCGACCACTCCGACTGGAACCACCCGGCCGACGGCCAGTACCGCGTCATCGCCAACACCCTGCAGCCGATGCGGATCACCTACGAGGTCGAGCTGTCCACCGCCCCCGTGTGGGACGACCCCGTGCAGGCTGCCTACGACGTGTCCAACATGGACTTCTTCACCGAGCTCGAGCCGTGGTTGGCCGATGACACGACCCTGACCGCGATCGACGTCGACGAGGTGCTGTCCGGCGAGCGAGACCTGTCGGACTTCGACACGGTCATCGCCGTCGACGGCGCCTTCCTGCCCGGCTACGTCACCGATCTCGACACCTACGAGACCTTCAGCCAGGGCCTGCTCGACCTGCCCGCCACCGGGTACACCGCGACCGACGCCGCGGCCATGGGGACACGTCTGGCGGACTTCGCCCGAGCGGGCGGCAACGTCGTGCTGACCGACGACGCCGTGCAGGCGGTCGCCTTCATGGACCTCGGGCTGTCGCTCGACGACGTGGCGGTCGAGGGCGTCTACGCCGGACACGCAGTGTTCTCCAACGGCTACGACCACCCACTGGCTGCCGGGACCAACAACCCGGGCGCGGCCGAGGGGGCCGGCGGTCGGCGCCAGACCGCCGAACCCCTGCCGATCGGCTACTCCATCGAGGACGGCGAGGACAACATGCCGAACTGGGGCATCGCTGCCTCGGCCGTGGAGGGTGCAGGCGGCACGGTGGTGACCACCACCGATGGAGCCGACGAGCTGTCGTCGATCGCGGAGATCCCCGTCGGCGCCGGCGTCGTACGGACCTTCGCGTCGGTGCTGACGTTCCCGACCACGGCGTACTTCCACCCGCACGGCCTGTCGAGCTACGGGCTGACCGACCACGGCTACACCATCCTCGACAACCTGATGACGTGGCAGAACGACG
This sequence comes from Euzebya pacifica, assembly GCF_003344865.1. Taxonomy (GTDB): domain Bacteria; phylum Actinomycetota; class Nitriliruptoria; order Euzebyales; family Euzebyaceae; genus Euzebya; species Euzebya pacifica. The sequence goes on along the minus strand of NZ_CP031165.1, from coordinate 4,634,896 downwards.
CCCAGGCAGCGACGCCCGACCTGGTCGACGACGACATCGCGTGGATCGCCTCCGATGTTCCGACTCGGGTCATGGTCGACGGCTCCAACCAGCTGCCGGAGGCGTTCCTGGTGGACTGACGCGAACCCCGGGTCTGGGTATCGTCGGGGACCTCACGTGGATTGCCCCGCCGCCGATTGGCGGGGCATGATGCTGCAACGTGGGCCGGGCGAAAGGGCCCCGGGGGCTCCCGACGACGACAGTGAGGGCGTGATCCAGACGACTGCAAGCCGGCTGTCGTGGGTCCTCGGTGCCATCGCGGTCGTGATCGGCCTCGGCGTCCGCACCGTGCTGTCTCCGGATGCGGTGCGCACCAGCTACGCGGGGATCATCCTCGTCCTCGGCGTGGTCAGCCTGGTCGGGGCCGTGCTGGCCATCCGCCGTAGCGTCCCGAACGCCGGCCCCTGGGCGGCGTACGGGCTCGGCCTCGGCCTGTCGCTCCTGGCGGGCGGTGTCGACACGCTGTTGCCGCTCGGAGACTCCCGCGCCGGCTACCTCGTCGTGGTGCTGGTCGGTGTGCCGCTCGTCGCCTGGGCGGTGCCGACGTTGCTGGGACTGCGGCACTCACGGGTTGAGGACGTCCTCGACAGCGCCCTGGTCGCGGTCTCCGCCACCTTCTGGGCATGGGAGCTGCGCTTCCAACCCCGCGCTGCCGAGGTGTTCGACCCCGCGTCGCTGGTCCCGATCGGGTTCGTGTGCTTCGTGTTCGCGGTGGCCACCCTCGCCCTCCTGACCGGGAACGGCGGGCACATCAGCAGGGTCCGCTGGATGATGTCGGCGGGGTTCGCGCTCGAGGCGATCGCGATCATCGTCTTGCCCCAGAGCATGACCGGTGGACGATACGCCGAGCAGGCGGTCGGCACGAGCCTGATGCTCGGCGGTGGCGTGCTGCTCGTGACGGTCCTCTGGATCGTCGCCAACGGGTACCGCCCCGAGGCCGATCGGGAACCGCGGACCCTGCGCTGGTGGGCGCCGATGACGGTCGCCATCATCAGCTACGTGGCGCACACGGGCGTCCGTCGCTTCAGGCCCGAGGCCGGGTTCGACCCCGTCGAGCTGGTGCTGGTCACCGTGGCGGGGCTGACGCTGGTGCTGCGGGTCGTTCGCATGGTGCGCACGGAACGGCTGCTCAGCCGGCGCCTCGACGCCGACCGCCTGCAGCTGGAGACGCTGCTGCACGACGTGCAGGACAACATCCTCATCGTCGACCGGGACTTCGTCGTGGTGCGGCAGGTGGGCCACCGGCTGGAGGAGGGTCCGGGCCTCGCGGACATCGTGTTGCTGGACTTCGTCCACCCCGAGGACCGGGAGTCGATGTGGATCGACAAGGCCGCAGCGGCCCGCGCCCCCGGGACGTCGATCTCGCGTGAGGTGCGGCTGGTCATCGACGGACAGCTGCGCTGGATCGAGGGGGTGATGGTCGACCGGTTCGACACCCCGTCGGTGGGCGGGTTGGTCGTTACCTTCCGGGACATCACCGACCGTCGGATCGCGCAGGAGGACCTCCGGCGCCGCGCCATGTACGACCAGCTCACGGGGCTCGCCAGCCGCGACACCCTTCGGTCGGTCGCGGCGGAGCTGCTGCAGGGAGCGACGTCGACCTGTCCGGTTTCCATGCTGTACTGCGACCTCGACCGGCTGAAGGTCGTCAACGACAGCCTCGGCCACCACGTCGGGGACGAGGTCATCTCGGCGGTCGCGGAACGATGGAACGCCCTGCTGCCGCCCCGTGCCACCCTCAGCCGCTTCGGTGGGGACGAGTTCGTGATCTGCTATCCGCACGAACGCGGCCGCCTCGACGCGCTGGAGTTCGCCGAGGCCCTGCTCCGAGACCTTCGCACACCGCTCCGGATCGCGGACAACGAGCTGACCGTGTCGGCGTCGATCGGCGTGACCACGATCACCGCCGGCGGCACGACGATCGACGAGGCGCTGCGCGATGCCGATGCCGCCCTGTACGAGGCCAAGGGCGCTGGACGCAACCAGATCAAGGAGTTCGATCCCGCCATGCGCCGCAGTGCGCTGGAACGGCTGCACCTCGAGCAGGAGCTCCGCCGGGCGTTGCGGGCCGGTGACGTCGTCGTCCACCTGCAACCCATCGTCGACCTGGCGACGGGGCTGCCGGAGTCCTTCGAAGCCCTCGTCCGCTGGCACACCGAGGATCGAGGGTGGGTGCCGGCGCCGACGATCATCTCCCTCGCGGAGGAGACCGGGCTCATCGTCCCCCTCGGCGAACAGGTCCTGGACCTGGCCTGCGAGGCCATCGCGCGCATCAGGCGGCTGACCGGCGCGCCCATCCGTGTGGCGGTGAACACCTCCGCGATGCAGCTCCTGCGTCCCGGCTTCGGCGACACGGTGCGCGCGACCCTCGAGCGGCATGGGCTGCCGTCGGACGCGCTCGTGCTGGAGGTCACCGAGAGCATCCTGCTCGACGAGGAAGGGCTGGCCCGCGGGACCCTGCGGGACCTCCACGTGCAGGGGGTGTCCATCAGCCTGGACGACTTCGGCACCGGTTACTCCTCGCTGAGCTACCTGGGGACCTTCCCGCTGGACCAGCTCAAGCTGGACCGCGCCCTGGTGACCGGCACCGCCGAGACGGCGACGGGTGCGGCGGTGCTTGCCGGCATCATCCGGATCACCCAGAACCTCGGCCTGCCCGTCGTGGCCGAAGGGCTCGAGAACCTCGCCGACGTGAAACGGCTCCGGGGGCTGGGCGCCACCCTCGGCCAGGGCTGGCACTACGCACGGGCCATGGCGCCCCAGGACGCCCTTGACTGGGCCCTCGCACGGGTCACCGATGGGCAGCGCACCGAGCCCGGTGTGACGTGGTCCTCCGAACGACCGTCCTGAGGCTCAAGTCTCGGCGACCGAGGACGATCCAGAAGGCATGCCTACTCGGTCCTTCGCGCTGCCCCGCAGATCGGCGCCTGCGCCGTTCGGGCGGGCGTGGGGGCGTTGGCGCCTGGCACCGATCTGGGCCGCCTGCTTCGCAACGGTCGTGGCGGTCGCACTCCGGGGAGGACTGACCCCGCTCACCGCCGCGGCCCTCGTGGTGTCCGTGGGACTGCTCACATGGCGTGCGGCGCGCGTCGCCCATCAGCACGCGACCCTCGTCGGGGCGGTCGACAGCGACCGGCGCCGACTGCGGACACTCCTCGGGGATGTCGCCGACCAGGTGGTCATCTGCGATGACCACGGGCTGGTGACCGAGGTCGTGGGTGCGGGCAACGGCGCGATGCTGAGCACCTCGGGGCTGGTCGGTACCCGCATGCTGGACCTCGTCCACGAGAGCGACCGCGCCAGCGCCCTCGCAGCGATGGAAGGCGCCCTGTCCCAGCGGGGTCGATCCACGCCGTGGGAGGGTCGGGTGCGCGTGCCCGGTGGACTGACGGCGTGGGTGAACGCCGCGGTGGTCGATCGACGCGACGATCCCGACGTGCGCGGTCTCGTGGTCACCTTCCGGGACGTCACCGTCCGACGGGCAGCCGAGCAGGAGCTGGAACGGCTGGCCCACTTCGATCCGCTCACGGGGCTGCCGAGCCGGGCGACGCTGGTGGCCGACCTGCGTGCGGCCCTGCTGCACGCCTCTCCGACGCACCCGGTCTCGGTCCTCTACTGCGACCTCGACCGGCTCAAGGTGGTCAACGACAGCCTCGGCCACCACACCGGGGACCTGCTGATCGCTGCGGTCGCCAAGCGCTGGACCGACGCCCTCCCCGGCCACACCACGCTCAGCCGGTTCGGCGGGGACGAGTTCGTCGTCCTCGTCCCGCATGTCGAGGACGGGCCGGGTCCCGCCGCGGTCGCGGATGCCATGGTTGCCGCGCTCGACCAGTCGATCGTCGTGGCCGGCTACGAGCTGACCGTCACGGCCAGCATCGGCCTGGCGACCGTCATCGACCGCGACAAGGCGGCCGAGGACGTCCTGCGCGACGCCGATGCCGCCCTCTACGAGGCCAAGACCGGCGGCCGCAACCGGGTCGTGGAGTTCGACACCGACATGGGCGACGCGGCGGTCGAGCGCCTTCTGCTGGAGAGCGACCTTCGCAGCGCCCTGCGCTCGGGGCTGATCGAGGTCCACCTCCAGCCGATCATGGACCTCGCGACACGCCGTCCGTCATCGTTCGAGGCGTTGCTCCGCTGGGAACATCCCGTACGAGGGTGGGTGCGACCCGACAAGATCGTGCACGTGGCCGAGGAGACCGGCCTGATCGTGGAGCTGGGCAACGTGGTGCTGGAGCTGTCCTGCCAGGCCATCGCCTGGATGCGGGACCTGCTGGGCACCCCGGTCAAGGTGGCGGTGAACACCTCTCCGCTGCAGCTGGCCCGCGCAGAGTTCATGAGCACGGTCGACGAGGTGCTTCGCCGCTACGACCTCCCGGCGAGCGCGCTGGTGATCGAGGTCACCGAGGGGATCCTGCTGGACCCCGCCGGACAGGGTCGCGCGACCCTGCAGGCACTGCACCACCGGGGCATCGGCATCAGCCTGGACGACTTCGGTACCGGGTACTCCTCGCTGAGCTATCTGGGGACCTTCCCGCTCGACCAGCTGAAGCTCGACCGGACCATCACGAACGGGGCGACCGAGACGGCCACCGGCCTCGCGGTCCTGCGCGGTGTGCTCCACATGACCGAACAGCTCGGCCTGCCGGTGGTGGCCGAGGGGCTGGAGACCGAGGAACAGATCGCGCAGCTGACCGCGCTCGGTGCCACGCACGGCCAGGGCTGGGGCTTCGCCGCCGCGATGCCGGTGTCGGAGGCGATCAGGTGGGCTCGTCGTTGGGCGAGCGACGAGACCGGCGACCAGGGCAGCGACGACCGCGGGGCGCCACGCGCCGGAATCAGCGACGATCAGCCATGAACGGGAAGCGCGTGCGCACGTCGGTGACCGTCGCAGGGTCGACGTCGGCCAGGACCATCGTGTCGGTCATGGCGCCTGTGGCCAGCGCGTAGCCGAGCGGATCGATGATCATCGAGTCGCCCGAGTACTCCACGTCGTTGCCGTCAGTCCCCACCCGGTTGCAGGCGGCGACGTAGGCCTGGTTCTCGATCGCCCGGGCGGTCAGCAGCGTCGTCCAGTGGCGGCGGCGTGCGCGCGGCCAGTTGGCGACCACGACGTACAGGTCGGTGTCGGCGGCGGTCTCCCAGAAGTCGTCGGCGAACCGCAGGTCGTAGCAGACGAAGAAGGTCGTGCGGACGACCTCGCCGCCGCCGGTGGGGATCGGGAGGGTCAGCCGCTGCGTGCCTGGGCTGTAGTGGTCGGTCTCGCCGGCGAAGGAGAAGGGGTGGATCTTTGCGTACCGCCCGAGCTCGCCGTCGGGGCCGGCGACGACCAGGGTGTTGGTCGGTTTGTCGTAGCCGGGGGAGCGCATCGAGATCGACCCGCAGACGTGCAGGCCGTGGGTGCTGGCCTGGTCGACCAGCCACTGCACGGATTCACCGTCGTGGTCCTCCGCGATCTCCTCGGCGTTCATGGAGAAGCCGGTCGGGAACATCTCCGGCAGGACGACGAGGTGGGCCCCCGCGGCAGCCGCCGCCCACATGCGGTCGGCGAGGCGGCGACGGTTGGTCTCGTGGTCCTCCCACTCGAGGTCGGACTGGATGGCGGCAACACGCATGTGAACCTCCGGGGTCGGCCTGGCTAGCTGGTGCGGGACGAGGTGGGGGACGGGTTGCGGGACATGCTCGGCAGGCCGGCCTCGAGGCGGGCGATGCCCTCGGCCAGGGCCTCGTCGGTCTTGCAGAAGGCGAAGCGAGCCAGCCCTGTATGGGCCATCGGGTCGGTGTGGAAGACCTGTATCGGGATGGCACCGACGCCGACGGCCTCCGGCAGCCGGTTGCAGAAGGCCATGTCGTCGTCGAAGCCCAGCGGACGGATGTCGCAGGCAACGAAGAACGTCCCGTCCGGCACGGTCACGCCGAACCCGATGCGGTCCAGGGCCTCGCACAGCAGGTCCCGGCGCCGCAGGTAGTCCGCAGCCATGTCCTCGACGTACGTGTCGTCCCAGACAAGCGCCTCGGCGACGGCATGCTGCAGCGGCGTCCCGGACGTGAAGGTCGTCCACTGCTTCGCCGCCCGGATTGCGTCGGTCAGCTCGGGGGGTGCGCAGGCCCACCCGACCTTCCAGCCGGTCACCGAGAAGGTCTTGGCGGCAGAGGAGATCCGCACGGTGCGTTCCCGAGCGCCCGGCACGTGGCAGATCGACCGGTGCGGGCCGTCGAAGACCATGTGTTCGTACACCTCGTCGCTGATGATCACCGCATCGAGCGCGCCGGCGACCTTGACCACCAGCTCCAGCTCCTGATCGGAGAAGGTCTTGCCGAGGGGGTTCATGGGTGTGTTGATGATGATCGCCCGGGTGGCCCGGCTGGTGGCGGCCACGAGGTCCCCGGTGTCCAGCCGCCAGCCACCGTTGACCTCGTCGGGGCGGAGGGGCACACCCTTCACGACCGCCCCGGCCATGGATGCGGCGGCGGGGTAGACATCGAAGGCGGGTTCGATGACGACGACCTCGTCGCCGACGTCGCACAGCGCGTTGAGGGTGGCGAACAGGGCCTCCGTCGCCCCGGTGGTGACGGTGACCTCCGTGTCTGGGTCGTAGGTCAACCCGTGGTGGCGGGCTGCGTGTTCAGCGACGGCGCGACGCAACGCCGGGATGCCGTTGCCGGGCGCGTACTGGTTGCGGCCCTCGCCGATGGCCCGCTGGGCGGCTTCGGTAAGCGCCGCCGGGGCATCGAAGTCGGGGAACCCCTGCCCGAGGTTGACCGCATCGTGGCGCAGCGACAGGGCCGACATCTCGGTGAAGATCGTGGTGCCGAAACGCTGCAGTCGGCTCGTGAGCTGTGGCTGTCGGGGCATGTGTCCGCAGAGTCTAGGGGGACGAGGTGTGGGTGCCGAGGCTCCGGGGAAGGGTGTGGCGACGGACCGCAACTTCGAGGGGAGTTCCGGGTCCAAGGGCCGACAGGCTGGCGTTCGGCTGGCCGCGGAGACCCTCCACCTCATCCCATGACGACCATCACCACCACCCCCACCGCGTGCATCAACGGCACCGCCATCCTCGGCGCCGCCGCAGCGCTTGCCGTCCTGTGGCTGCTCGCCGGGCCCCTCGGGAGCATCGGCGCCGCCTCGGATGTGTCGTTCGAGAGCTCCGCCGATGCCGATGCCCAGCCCATGGACGAGGCGGGTCCCGCGGTTCCCCTCGCCCACCGTCCAGCCGTGCACCCGGCCGCCGCGACGGAGGGCCCGGTTGCGGCCGCCCTCGACGCGGCGGCGGCGGAACACGGGGTCGACCGGTCGCTGGTGCGGGCGGTCGCGTGGGTCGAGTCGTCCTTCCGTGCCACCGTCCGGTCCGATGCGGGCGCCGTCGGGATCATGCAGCTGATGCCGGCGACCGTCGTGCACGCCGAGGAGCTGGTCGGCCACGACCTGGATCCGCTCGACGTGCAGGACAACGTCCGCGGCGGCGCGGCCTACCTTGCCCACCTGCTGGACCGAGCCGACGGAGACGTCGCCCACGCCCTGGCGGCTTACCACCAGGGATGGGCGGGCGTGATGCGCGACGGCGTCAGCAGCACCTCCGCGGGCTACGTGGACCGGGTCATGGACCTGCACCAGCAGCTGGAGGGCCACCGCTCCGGCGCGTGGGCCTGACCCGCCTCGCCGGATGACGAAAGGACGACAGCAGGGCTGACGGCGGTGCCCATCCCATAGGGTTGCCGACGATGAACGCCCCGCAGCTCCTCCGGATCGCCCTCGTGTCCTGCCTGCTCCTCCTCCTCGGCCTGCCCGTTGTGGCCGACGGGGCGACCGAGCTGTCCGACACCCTCTACGTCATCAAGGAGGGGGAGGCGCTCAGCAACGTCGAGGTCGCCGTGTCGTTGTCGCAGTCCACGCCGCTCGCGTCGACTCGGGTGCTGATCGGACGGGACGACGTCTTCGTGGACTCCATGACCTCCGGGGTGCTGCAGGGCGACAGCCCCCTGCTGCTCGTCCCGCCGGCCGGTCCCGTCCCCGACCTGGTGCTGGACGAGCTGGCCCGCGTGGGTCCGTCCCGGGTGACGCTGCTCGGTGGCGAGAACGCCGTGCAGCCAGCCGTGGCCGAACAGCTGTCCGCGGCGGGCTACACCGTCGATCGACGCCAGGGGGCGTCCCGCTTCGAGACGGCCATCGCCATCGCCGAGGACGGCCCGGCGACCTCCACGGCCATCCTCGCCCGGGCCTTCCCCGCGCCGGATGCCGGTGACCCGACACAGGGGTTCGCCGACTCCCTGGCCGCCGGCGGCATGGCCGCGGAGAACGGCTGGCCGATCCTGCTGACCGAGACCGATCGGCTGACGCCGGCCACCGCTGACTACATGGCCACGGCCGGGTTCGACCGGGTCCTGATCATGGGTGGGACGGCCGCCATCAGCCAGGCCACCGAGGACGCCGTCGCGACCATGGTCGGCCAGGTCGACCGGATCGCCGGTCCGACCCGGTTCGGCACCGGGGTGGAGGTCGCCAAGGAGCTCGGCGCGGACTCCGCCGCTGACGTCGACCGGGTGACGCTCGTCGACGGCCAGGCCGCTGACGCCTGGGCCGGGGGGTTCGCCGCTGCGGCGCACTCCGCCCACTTCGATGCCCCGATCGTGCTGGCCACCGGTGAGGTCCTGCCGCCCGAGACCGAGGCGTTCCTGTCCGGCGGGCCCGGCGCCTCGGCGTTCGCCCAGGACCCCGGTGCCATCAGGTTGACGTGCGTGATCGACAGCGACATCTGTGAGGAGGGGCGAGTGGAGCTGGGCCTGCCACCCCGTGTCGAGGTGACCTTCACGCCGGCGACCGGGGCCACCGCCGCGCCGGGGGCGTCCGTGCTCGTCGATGTCGGCACCGCCTCGGCGACGGTCTCCGGCGGGTCGTGCGTGGACGGCGCACCGTTCCCGCTCGCTGACGACGGCGTCGTCGAGCTGACCGCATCGCCCCAGGGATCGGCCTGCGAGCTGGTCGTGACCATCGACCGTGGCGACGGCCTGACCCAGACCGAACGCGCCACCTACACCTTCGGTGCGCCGACCTCGACCCTGCAGTTGGTGTCGGCCGGTACGGATGGCACCGCCGTGGGCGGAACGCTCCCGGACGTGGCGGCAAGCGCAGGTGCGGTGGCCTTCGTGTCCGGCGGCGGCCCCGGCGGCCTCGCCGCCCCGGGCCCGATGCACAGCTACGTGCAGGCCCAGGCCCTCGAACTCCTCGACATCCGTCCCGACGGCACCCCGGCACAGGGCAACCTCGCGGTGTCCGAAGAGGTCCGCCCACGCCTGAGTGGCGATGCCCGATGGGCCGTGTTCAGCTCCGCAGACGCCGGGCTGGACCCCGTGGCAGCCGGCGTCAACGGCACCAACGCCTACCTCCGCGACCTGCAGTCGGGCACCACCACGCTGCTGTCGATCGACGCCCAGGGCGAGCCGGTCCGCAGCCCCGCCCACGCCGACATCTCCGACGACGGCACCCTCGCGGTGTACCGGGGCAACGGGGCCGGGCCCACCGGGACCCAGTCGGTGCACGTGTTCGTCCGAGACCTGTCAACGGGGGAGGTGGACGTCGTCCGGACGTCGTCGGGGCAGCCTTTCACCAACGCCGACGTCGTCGCCCTCGACCTGTCGGCGGACGGCTCGACCATCGTCATGACCTCCGCCCGCCGGGACCTCGTGGAGTCCGACACGACGACCACGTCCGACGTGTACGCCGTCACCTGGGACCGGGCGAGCGGCCAGACCGACATCCGCATCGTCAGCGTCGACGGCCAGGGGGTGCAGGGCGACGGTGCGGTGCCGGCCGACCGGGTCAGCACCAACGCCAACGGCGGACTCGTGGCCTTCGCCAGCTCCTCGACTGGGCTTGCCGGGACCGGCGGCAGCGGCACCGACGTGTTCCTGCGTGACCGTGCCGCCCAGTCGACGCTGCTGATCTCCTCGACGGGGGACGCGACGACCCAGCTCGATGCGGCCTCCCGCCCCGACATCGCCGATGCCGGGACGGCGGTGACGTTCCTGTCGACCACGGCACCGGACGGCATCGCCCCGAGCGACGGCTGCGGCGTCTACCGGGTCACGCCGATGCCGCTGCAGCTGACGCGGGTCGACGTCGCCGCCGACGGCACCCACAACACCAACTTCACCTGCGCCGGCGGGGACAGCGCCGCCGTGGCCGACAACGGCCTCGTGGCCTTCGCGGTGTTCGGCGACCTGCTGCCCACCGACACCAACGGCGCCACGGACGTCTACGTGTCCTTCGGCTGACCCTCGTGGCCGACCGGGGCTGCCCTGGCGGCTGACCTGGCGGCCGCTGATCCGGGGCTGCCCTGACGGCTGACCGTGCGGCCGCTGGAGTTGTGCAGCTCGGCCGGCCGGCCGGGTCAGGTGCACCTCTTCTCGGGAGGTCTGTGCAGCTTGGCCGAGATTCCGGCCGAGCTGCACATCACGGCTGGGCCAGCCGGGCCAGCCGGAGCGGCGGGCCAGCGGGAGCGGCCGTCGGTCGACGCGGCCGATGGGATTGTGCAGCTTGGCCGGCTGACCGGCTCAGCTGCACCTGCACCCGGGAAGTCTGTGCAGCTTGGCCGAGATTCCGGCCGAGCCGCACATCACGGCCGGCCGGGCCAGCGGGCATCAGGGGGGCCTTCGGTCGACTCGGCCGATGGAGTTTGTGCAGCTCGGCCGGCCGGCCGGCTCAGCTGCACTTCTTCTCGGGAGGTCTGTGCAGCTTGGCCGAGATCGCGGCCGAGCTGCACATCACGGCCGGCCAGCCGGAGCCGCGTGACCGGCCGAGCTGCACATCACGGCCGGGCCAGCCGGGCCAGCCGGAGTGGCGTGGCCAGCCGGAGCGGCCGTCGGTCGACGCGGCCGATGGGATTGTGCAGCTTGGCCGGCCGGCCGGCCAAGGTGCACCTGCACTCGGGAAGTCTGTGCAGCTTGGCCGAGATTCCGGCCGAGCCGCACATGACGGCCGGGCCAGCCGGGCCAGCCGGAGCGGCGGGCCAGCCGGAGTGGCGTGGCCAGCTGGAGCGGCCAGGTCAGCCGGGCGGCCGTCGGTCGACGCGGCCGATGGGATTGTGCAGCTTGGCCGGCTGACCGGCCAAGCTGCACCTGCACCCGGGAAGTCTGTGCAGCTTGGCCGAGATCCCGGCCGAGCCGCACATCACGGGATCACGGCCGGACCAGCCGGTCGGGGCACGCCGACCGGCCGGAGCGGCCTCAGCTGTGGGTCATGCCGGCGGCCTGGCCGCGGCCGGCGATGACCTCGGCCATCTTGCGGCTGGCCTCGTCGATCATCACGTCGCCGAACATGACGGCGCCGCGGGCGTCGGAGCCGGTGGCCTTCTCGTAGGCGGCCAGCAGGTCGGTGGCGTGGTCGAACTCCGCCTGGGTGGGGGAGAAGACCTCGTTCACGATGTCGACCTGGGCGGGGTGGAGGACCCACTTGCCGTCGTAGCCCAACGCCTTGGCCATGCCGGCGACCTCGCGGAGGCCGGCGTCGTCCTTGATCTTGGCGTACGGCCCGTCGATGACCTGCAGTCCCGCCGCCCGCGCCGCGACGAGGATGCGCATCAGCACGTGGTGCCAGATGTCACCGGGGTAGGTGTCGGAGCGCTCGCCCAGGGTCGTCGATGGCATGCCCAGCGCCGCCGACATGTCGCCCGGGCCCAGGATGAGGGTCTCCAGGCGCTCGGAGCAGATGGCGATGTCGTCGATGTTGGTCAGGCCCTCGGCGTCCTCGATCTGCGCCTCCAGCCCGATGCGGTGCTCGATGCCGACCTGCTGCTCGATCATGCGCAGCATGTGGTCGACGAACTCCAGCTGACCCGGCTCCTGGACCTTGGGGACCATGATGCAGTCGATGTGCTGCCCGGCCGCCTCGACGACCTCGACGAGGTCGCGGTAGCAGAAGTGGGTGTCGACGGCGTTCACACGGACCACGACGGTCTTGTCGCCGAAGTCCTGCTCCTCCAGCGCCTGGATCACGTTCTTGCGCGCCTGCGCTTTCTCACCGGCAGCCACGGAGTCCTCGAGGTCCAGGAAGACCTCGTCGACGGCCATCCCTGCGGCCTTGCCCAGCATCTTGGTGCTGGATCCCGGTACCGCAAGGCAGGTGCGACGGGGACGGACGGTGGCGGTCATGGTGGCTCCTGTGGGGACGGGGTGTTGGGGGCCGAGGCTAATGGACGCCTCGACCCCGTTCCCAACCCTGCGGGTCCGACAGGCCCGGGACGCCCGATCAGCCGGTGACCGCGCCCAACTCCGCGCCGCTGACCAGCTTGGCGTACTTGGCCAGCACACCGGTGGTGTAGCGGGGCTCGGGGTGCTTCACCGTCGCCCGGCGGGCCTCCAGCGTTGCCTCGTCCACCAGCAGGTCCATCGTGCGGGCGGAGATGTCCAGGCGGATGGTGTCGCCGTCCTCGACCAGCCCGATGGGACCGCCGTCGACGGCCTCGGGGGCGCAGTGGCCGACCGACAGGCCGTGGGTGGCCCCGGAGAACCGACCGTCGGTGACCAGCGCGACGTCGCCGCCACGACCGGCACCCTTGACCGCCGCGGTCACGGCGAGCATCTCGCGCATCCCGGGGCCGCCCTTGGGGCCCTCGTAGCGGATGACCATGAAGTCACCGGGGACCAGGCGGCCGTCCAGCACGTATTCCATGGCGGCCTGCTCGCCGTCGAACACCCGAGCGGTTCCCTCGAAGACCATCTCGTCGACGCCGGCGATCTTGACGATCGCGCCCATCGGGGCCAGCGACCCGCGCAGGACCGCGAGGCCACCGTCGACGTTGATCGGGTGGTCCAGGTCGCGGATGACGTTGCCGTCGGCGGCCGGCGTGTCGGTCAGATCCGACAGGTTCTCCTCCACCGTCCTGCCCGTGACCGTCATGCAGGACCCGTCGATCAGGCCGCGCTCCAGCAGCATCGACATCACGACGGGGATGCCGCCGGCCGCGTCGATCTCGCTCATCAGGAACCGGCCGTGGGGCTTGGAGTCCACGACGTGGGGGACCTTGCGGCCGATCCGGTCGAAGTCGTCCAGGGACAGCTCGACCCGGGCCTCGTGGGCGATCGCCAGCAGGTGCAGCACCGCGTTGGTCGACCCGCCGACCGCCATGACGACGGCGATGGCGTTCTCGATGGAGGCCTTGGTGATGATCTGGCGTGCGCGGATGCCCTTCTCCAGCAGTCCCATGACGGCGGCGCCGGCCTTCTCGGCGAACGCCGCGCGACGGGGGTCGATGGCGGGCGGCGAGGCCGAACCCGGGAGCGACAGGCCCATCGCCTCCAGGGCGCTGGCCATCGTGTTGGCCGTGTACATGCCACCACAGGAGCCCTCACCGGGGCAGGCGTTGGACTCGATGGCGTGCAGACGCTCGTCGGTGATCGTGCCGGCCGCGTGGGCACCGACCGCCTCGAAGACGTCCTTGATGTCGATCTTCTGGCCGTCGAGCTCGCCCGGCATGATCGTGCCGCCGTACATGCAGACCGCCGCAAGGTCCATGCGTGCCGCGGCCATGGCCATGCCGGGGATGGACTTGTCGCAGCCAGCCCACGTGACCATGCCGTCCAACCGCTCGGCGTGCATCACCGTCTCCACGGAGTCGGCGATGACCTCGCGGGACACCAGCGAGGTCCGCATGCCCTCGTGGCCCATCGCGATGCCGTCGGAGACCGCGACGGTGTTGAACTCGATCGGAAACCCGCCGTTGGCGCGGACGCCGACCTTGGAACCCTTGGCAAGACGGCTGAGCGGCATGTTGCAGGGGGTGACCTCGTTCCAGGACGACGCCACGCCGACCTGGGGCTTGTCGAAGTCCGCCTCGGTCATGCCGACGGCGCGGAGCATCGCCCGTGCCGGGGCCCTGGTGGGGCCGTCGGTGACGTCGGTGCTGCGGGGGCGATCCATGGGGTCTCCTGGCGATGATGGCGAGCCTCGTCGCGGCGGCGAGGACTTCTGGTGAGATGGGACAGCCTAGACACCGTTGAAGTTGGCGACCCAGACGGCCCGGTCGGACGGTCGGGGCCCTTCCCCACGCTGGGTTACGCTGTATCGGCCGTGGGTGCTCTGGAGACCCTTCGTCGGCGCGAGTGGACCATCGCTTGGGTGCGATGGTCGGCCGCTGCCCTGGCTGCCGGGCAGATCCTTGTCGGCGGCCCGGTTGCGGCTGCCCCGACCGTGGTCATCATCGCGCTCTTGGCCGTCGTCGGCCTGGGAGTTGCCGTCGCCGACAGGCGGCTGAACACCGCCGTCGCCTGGCGACAGGTCAGCGCCGTCCTCATGGCCGTCGACCTGCTCGCAACCCTGGGACTGGTCCTCGCCGGCCTGCTGCAGGGCAACGACGAGCTCTGGGTCCTGCTCGTCCTCGTCGTGCTGGCCGCGGCGCTGCGCTATCGGATCCGAGGGGCCCTGGCCGTCGCGCTGGGTGCGGGCCTTGCCAACGGACTGCTCGAGCTGCTCGTCAACGGTGGCGAGCCCGGGCCGGTGATCGTCGGCCGGTTGCTCGTCCTGCTGGTGGTCGGCGGGTTCGCCGGGTCCATCGCCCGTGAGCTGGACGTCGAACGACGCCTCTACCAGCGGATGGCCGAGGCGTCCCAGGACATCGTCGCCAAGCGTGACGAGGACGCCATCCTCGGGGCGCTCGCCCGGCACGTGAAGGACGCCCTCGACGGCAGCCGGGCCACCGTCCACCGCTACACCCTTGCCGGCTGGGAGGAGGTGCAGCTTCCCGACGTGCTGTCGGTGGGCAGCGCCGACGGCGGGCCGCCCCTCCTCACCGACGAGGAGGGCGGGGTCAGCGCCACCCTCCACAGACTTACCTGGCAGCAGGGGAGCGGCCGTCAGCCCAACCGGCTGACCCTGCCGATCCGACTGCCCGAACGACCGGCCGAGTACGTCGTGGCGGTCGAGGTCACGGGACCCCGTCCGAGCGCGCTGGCCGAGGGTGCGTTGCTGGCGCTGGCGGAGTCCTCCGCCGTCTCCTTGGCTACCCGCGACCTGATCCGCCACCAGGAGGCGAGCAACCGTCGGCTGGAGCGGCTCGAGGCGCTGCGCACCAGGTTCGTCGCCACCGTCGCTCACGACCTGCGGTCGCCGTTGACGACGGTCAAGGGGGTCGCCCGGATCCTGCGTGGTCGTCGCGAGCAGGTCGCCCCCGAGCAGGTCGACGCGATGCTGGCGTCCGTCGAGCGGCAGGCCAACCGCCTTAACCGTCTGGCCGACGACCTGCTGGACGCGGCGCGGTTGGACTCCGATGCGCTGGAGCTGAAGCTGACCGATGTCGCCATCGACGACATCCTCCGGTCGGTCGTGGACGACGCCGGCGACGAGGTCGAGCTGCTGGGCACCCCCGGCCTGGTCGTGGAGGCCGACGGGCCCCGCCTGGAGCGGGTCGTCTGGAACCTCGTCACAAACGCGCTGAAGTACGGACGTCCACCGGTGCACCTCTGTGCGGAAACCGACGGTGACCAGCTGACGATCAGCGTCCGTGACCACGGCAGGGGCCTGGGGCCCGAGCAGGTCGAGAACCTCTTCCAGGACTTCGCCGGCAGCGGCGATCCCGACAGCGTGGGCCTCGGCCTTGCGATCGTGTGGGAGCTGGTCGAAGCGCACGGGGGACGGGTGGAGTACCGCCCCGCCGACCCGGGTGCAGACTTCGTGATCAGCATCCCCCGTGAACGCACCCCGGGGGGCAGTGACCGATGATCGGTCGGTCGGCTGTCCTTTACTCCCCCCTCGTGGCTGCCTACGGTGGCGGTTGATGGCGGAGACACCCATGTCCGGCAAGGGCGCGCAGACGCGGAAGAAGCTGCTCGACGCAGCCCAGGCCGAACTCGTGGAGGCCGGCGGCAACCTCGAGGTCGCCGCCGTGGCCAGGCGTGCCGGCACCTCCATAGGGCTGACGTACCGCTACTTCCAGAACAAGGGTGCGCTGGCCGCCGCGGTGGTCAATGACTTCTTCGATCGCCAGGACGAAGCCGTCCTGATGGCCCAGATCGAGGCGCCGACCTGGCGCAAGCGCGAGCAGCGCCGCATCGAGCTGATGGTTGCCTTCCACTACGCCGAGCCGTTGGCCCCCGTCGCCCTCGGCGGCCTGGCTCGTGAGCCCGAGGTGGCTGCGGTCATGGTCGAGCGACAGGCGATGCAGGCCGCCATCGTGGCCGCCAACATCGCCCGTGGGCAGGACCTCGGCGAGGTGCCCGACGAGATCGACCCGACGATCGCCGGCCCCATGGTGATGGGGGCGATCCGCGAGGCCCTGCGGGTGGCGCTCGCGGCCGGTGACCGGCTGGGCGCCGACGCCCTCACGCGCGAGATCCTGCGGTTCGTCGACGCGGCAACCGGTGGCCACCGCGCCGACTGAGCCCGGACGAGGTGGGGTCAGTCCTGTCTCCGCGCCGTGTCATCGTCCTCGCTGGTCCAGTCACATTCCGGGACCTCGACGCACAGTAGGCCGCGCGCAGGGAACACCGTCCGGTGGAGCTGCCCGTCGACCTCGTAGGTGATGGTCATGTCGTCCCTGATCCAGCGGCCAGATTCCTCGGGAACCTCGTAGACCACAACGACCTCGACCTTCAGGGCCGGGTCGACTGCGGTGAACGACTGCGATCCGCCGACTTCGTGGAACGACAGGTACCCGTGCTCGTCCATCACCCCTTCGCTGACCGGCCATGCCGGGAGCGTGCCGAAGACGCCTCGGCCGGGGGCGGCGAGGGCGACCCCGACCCAGCGGACCCCGACCGCCTCGTCGAGGAATGATGCGTCGATCTCGGTGATGGTCCAACCGGGGATGGTCCCCGTCGGGCCCCGCAGGTCCTCACCGGTGCTGACGAACAGCGAGCCGGGCTCGGCCTCGTCCAACCAGCCGTGCTCCAGGGGGACCGACATGGGCCCGGGGGACACCCTGTCGGTGCCGCATCCGGCGAGGAGGCCTGCGAGCGTCACGAGACAGACCAGAGCGTGTCCACGTGCGGCCACCGGTAGTCCCCCGGACGTGTGTGCTACAGGGCGTTGACCAGCGGTTCGAGGACCTCGGGCTGCATGGTGCCGAGGATGAGGGTGCCGACGCGGGATTCCTTCCACGCGTCCAGGCGGTCCACGATGCGGTCCATCGGCCCGACCAGCGCGCACTCGTCGACCAGGGCGTCGGGCACCAGCGCGGTGGCCTCGCCCTTCTTGCCCTCCAGGTACAGGTCCTGGATCTGGGTCGCGGCCTCCTCGAAGCCGTAGCGGCAGGCGAGGTTGTAGTAGAAGTTCTTGCCCTTGGCGCCCATGCCGCCGATGTAGAGGGCGAACATCGGCCGCAGCATGTCGCGGCAGGCGGCGACGTCGTCGCCCATCGCCACGTAGCAGGTCGGGGCGATGTCGAAGTCGCTGCCGTCGCGGCCGACCTCGGAGAAGCCGGCGTCGAGGTTCTCGTTGAAGATGTCCTCGCGCTCGGGGGAGTAGAAGATCGGCAGCCAGCCGTCGGCGATCTCGGCGGTCAGCTGGATGTTCTTCGGGCCGATGGACGCCAGGTAGATCGGGATCTCGTTGCGGACGGGGTGCAGGATGCTCTTCAGCGGCTTGCCGAGGCCCGTCGCGCCCTCGCCGACGTAGGGGATCTGGTACTCCTCGCCCTTGAACTCCAGGGCCTCCTCGCGCTTGATGATCGTGCGGACGATCTCGACGTACTCGCGGGTGCGGGTCAGCGGCTTGCCGTAGGGGACGCCGTGCCAGCCCTCCACGACCTGGGGCCCCGACAGGCCGAGCCCCAGCAGCATGCGGCCGTGGCTGAGCGCGTCCAGCGTCATGGCCGTCATCGCCGTGTTGGCCGGGGTACGGCCCGGCATCTGCAGGATCGCCGACCCGAGCTTGATGTTCTCGGTCTTCGCGGCGATGTAGGACAGCACCGTCACCGCGTCGGAACCGTAGGCCTCTGCGGCCCACACCGAGTCGATGCCGACCTCGTCGGCGTGCTGCACCAACGGCAACGCGTTGTCGATGGAGGATCCTGAGTAGCCGAGGTTGAGGCCGAGACGCATGCGTGAGCTCCTGTGGAGGGGACGGCCCCACGGTGACGGGGTGACCGGAGTCAGGTTCTACCAGCCGTCCCACGGTGCGACCAAGGTCACGACGGAGTGATGCCGGGACTACCCTCGACCTCAGTGTCATGCTCCCCAGGCCCCGCCCAGTTGGCTCATAGCCTCGCTGCCTCGCTCTGGTGATGGCTTCCACGCGAAGTGTCGCTGGGTGGGGGCGTCGGACCGGCCGGCGTGACTTGATAGGAGCTTGGCGTTTCCTGACCTCAACTGAGGTGTGTCCACCGACCGGTCCTGTCACCCATCAACGACAGGAGACACATCCCATGATCAGGCTCGGAGTCGACGCGCACAAGCGCACCCACACCATCGTCGCCATCGATGATGCAGGCCGTGTCCTGGATGACATCACCGTGCAGACCACGGTGGCCGGCCACGTGAAGGCCGTCGCGTGGGCTGAACAGCTCGGCGATGAGCGCTGCTGGGCGCTTGAGGACTGCCGGCACCTCACCCGCCGGCTGGAGCAGGACCTGATCCGCGCCGGCGAGGCGGTCGTGCGAGTCCCACCGCGCCTGATGGGCCAGGCCCGCCGCGGCGGCCGCAAGCGCGGCAAGTCTGACCCGATCGATGCCGAAGCGGTCGCCATCGCCGCGCTGCGCAACCCCCAGCTGGCCTCAGCACGACTGGACGGGCCCGAGCGGACCATCCGCCTGCTGGTGGATCATCGTGAGGACCTGGTCACTGAGCGCACCCGCATCCACAACAGGATCCACTGGCACCTACACGAGCTGCGCATCGACGACATCGCCCCCAAGACCCTCAGCCGCTACACGGTGCTCGACGGGCTGACCGCCAGGCTGGCTGAGCACGATGGAACGGTGGCCAACATCGCCACAGAGCTCATCGACCGGTGCCGCCATCTGACCGTGCGGATCAACGACCTGGAGCGGGAGATCGCCGAGCTGACCGCTGCCCAGGCCCCGTCGCTGCTGGCGCTGCCAGGCTGCGGGGCGCTGACCGCAGCCAAGCTGATCGGCGAGACCGCTGGAGTGGATCGCTTTCACTCCAAGGCCGCGTTCGCGATGGTCAACGGCACCGCGCCGATCCCGGTGTGGTCATCCAACCGTGAACGGTTCCGGCTCAACCGTGGCGGCAACCGGCAGCTGAACGTGGCGTTGCACCGCATCGCGATCACCCAGATGCGCATCCACCCCCCGGCACGCGCCTACGTCGACAAGAAGCTTGCCGAGGGCAAGACCAAGACCGAAGCGATCCGGGCGCTGAGACGACGCCTCTCCGACGTCGTCTACCGCGCCATGGTCACCGACCAACAGACCCCTCAACCGGCCCCGGCGACTTGCGTCGCACTCGCCGCTTGACATAGGAGATTCGCATGATCGGACTCGTTCTCCTCGGGGTTGCGCTGGCCGCGCTGGTCCTGGCCGCGGTCCTGACGGCCGAGCGACCCACCGCCGCGGTGCCCGATCGGGAGGGGTACTTCGACCTGTGGCAGCCCCTCCACGGTGGCGTCGACCCGAGGGCCAATCCGTGGCTTCGTGGCTGGCTGGCGATGGGCTACGCCGTGGCCCGTCCGCTGGCCCGCCGGGGCGTCAAGCCCGATGTGCTGACCTTCACCTCCACCTGGATCGCTCTGGCCGCGATCGTCGTGGCCACCCACGGTGGCCGCTGGCAGATCCTCGCCGGGTGGCTGATCGTCTTCAGCGGCCTCGGCGACACCCTCGACGGGGCGGTGGCCGTGGCGACGGCCCGCACCACCAAGTGGGGGTACGTGCTGGACTCGGCGGTGGACCGGCTCAACGACGTCCTGTACCTGATCGCCGTCTGGATCGTCGGTGGCGAGGTGTGGATCGTGCTGACCGCCGGCGTGGCCTTCTTCATGCTGGAGTACGTCCGGGCTCGCGGCCGCAACGCCGGCGGCAGCGAGGTCGGGACCGTCACGATCGGCGAACGTGCCCTGCGGGTCATCTGCTGCTCGATCGCGGTCCACTGGGGTGGGGTGTTCCTGTCGCTGGACACCTTCATCGCCAACGTCTCCATCAGCATCCTGGCCGTCGTCAGCGTGATCGGCCTCGGACAGGTGGTCGTGGCCGTGCGGCGGGACCTGCTCGCCCTCGGCGGCGACAGCACGACGCTGGCCCCCTGAGACCGGAGCCCTCAGGCCGAGTGGAGGACGGCCTCGGCAACGATCCGGGCGCTCATCAGGACCAGGGGCAGGCCACCACCGGGATGGGCGGAGCCGCCGACCAGGTACAGGCCCTCGGCCGGGCCGTTGTTGGGGGGACGCAGGAACGCCGCCAGGGGGCCGTTGGAGGAGGTGCCGTAGATCGCGCCCCCGGGGGTCAACGTGTCGCGTTGGAGGTCGGCGGGGGTTCGCTCCTCCCGCAGCACGATGCGGTCGCGGAGGTCCACCCCCCGCCGCGCCATCAGCGCCAGGATCGCGTCGCCGTAGCCCGGTGGTGGCCCCGCGACCTGGTCGGTGCGGGGCGCGTTGACCAGCACGAACACCGCGCGATGGCCGGCCGGGGCAACCGCCGGGTCGTCGGCAACGGCCACGTAGACCGTCGGCCGGTCGGCGTAACGGGGATGCCGTCCGAAGAGGGCGTCGAACTCCTCGTCGTAGCGTTCGGCGAACAGCACGGTGTGATGGGCCAGCCGTTCGTGCGCCCTCCCCGCGTCGTCCACGGCGATGCCGAGCAGCATCACCCAGCCGCCCAGTGACCTCGGAGCCACCCGCAGCCGACGTCGCAGCCCGCTGGTCAGGCGGTCGGGCAGCAGGTGCTGCACGACCTGGCCTGCGTCGGCGTTCAGCACCACCACGTCGGCGTCCAGCACCTCGCCCCCCTCGACGCTGACCCCCGACACCCGATCGCCGGACGGTCCAGCGGCCACCCGGACCCCGGTGACCCGCGTGCCGCAACGGATCTGCCCACCGCAGGCGCGGACACGGTCGGCCAGGACCTCGCCGATCCGGCGCAGCCCGCCCGTGACGTACCAGCCACCCCACCGGCGTTCGGCCCACGCCACCGTCGCGAGCACCGCCGGCGCCTTCCGGGGGTCGGACCCGGAGTACGTGGCGTAGCGGTCCAGGAGCTGGCGCAGCCGAGGGTCGGAGAGGTGTTCGCGGCCGAGTGATCGAAGCGATCGGTGCGGGGCGATGGTGGCGATGTCCCGGGGGTCGGCCGCCAGCCGCAGCAGGTCGGTGACGCCGTCCAGCGGCTGCTGCAGCACCCGATCGGCGGAGGCGTCCCACATCGCCGCCGCCCGGTCCATCAGCGCCGTCCACTGCACGCCGGCGCCGGGGTGGACCTCCTCCTCCAGCCGGCGGACGAAGCGGGCTTCCTCGGCGTCGGCATCCAGCCAGGTCCCGTCACCGAAGCGGTAGCGCGCGATCGGGTCCAGCCGCTGCAGGTCCAGGACGTCTTCGACGTCGACGCCGGTGGCCTCCAGGGTCGCCGCCAGCGTCCACGGCAACGTGACGAGCGAGGGCCCGGTGTCGAAGCGGAACCCGTCCACCTCGCGCAGGCCGAGCTTGCCACCGACGGTGTCGGCCTGTTCCAGCACCGTGACCGACACACCGGCGGCGGCCAGCCGGGCAGCGGTGGCCAGCCCGCCGACGCCGGCGCCGACCACGACGGCACGGCGCGTGGCGCTCACGTGACCGGTCGGCCCTTCCAGCTGAGCGCGCCCAGCGCCTTGCGACGCCACGACTCCCGCACCAGCCAGATCAGCATGCCGATCGACGCCGGGTGGGCGACGGCATCGGCCATCGGCGATCCAGTTCGGCCGGCGGTGTGCGCCCGGCCACCCACCGCGGCCAGGTAGCCGGCAGCGCCCAGCACGGCCAGCCGTCGTCGGCGAAGCACGAGCCCGGCGAGCAGCCCGAGGGGTGGGACCAGGTACAGCAGGGCGAGCAGTGACACGGCGATCGCGGCGCCCCGGCGGCTGCCGAAGGCCTTCCACAACGACTTGCTGTACCCCTCCCGCAGTTCTGCCCAGCCGTGGTACATCCGGCAGGTCGCAAGGTCGGTGCCGTCCGCCATGCCCACCCGCAGGCCGGCTCGCTTGAAGGCACGGGCCAGCTCGACGTCCTCGATGACCTCGGCGCGGACCTGCTGGTGGCCGCCCGATGCCCGGTAGCAGTCGGCACGCGCGACGATCAGCTGGCCGTTGCCTGCGGTCATGGACGGTGATGCGCTCTGCTCGGCCAGCCGCAGCGGCAGGAACGTCAGCCACGACCACTGCAGCAGCGGCTGCACGAGCCGTTCGGCGACGCCGTGGGCGGTCTGGCGGGGGTAGGGGCTCAGCAGGTCCATCTCGCCCTGGTGGAGCATGTCCACGCAGGCGGCCAGCGCCCCGGGCCGCAACGTCACGTCGGCGTCGAGGAAGACCAGGACCTCGCCCTTGGCGGCCTCGGCCAGCTGCCAGCAAGCGAACGGCTTGCCCAGCCAGCCGTCGGGCACCGCACGGCCGTGGAGCAGCCGGAACCGGCGATCGCCATCGGCGACCCCACGAGCCACGACCGTCGTGTCGTCGGTCGACCCGTCGTCGAGCACCAGTACCTCCAGGTCCACGCCCTCCTGGGACAGGACCGCCTCGAGCGTGGGACCCAGCCGGTCGGCTTCGTCGCGAGCGGGGATCAGCACCGAGACCGACGGGCGGTGGTCCTGCGGCGTCGGACTCGTCGGGGTCTTGCGCAGCAGCCGCCAGTTCAGGACCGAATGGGCGGCCAGTCCCGCGGCTGCGGCCCCGCCAGCGGCCACGACCCCCTCCAGGGGGCTCCAACGATCGGTCACGATCCGACTCGCTCCATTTCGGCCGCGACCCCGGCGTGGTCGCGTTGCGACCACCACAGGACAGCGACGACTGCTCCCATACCGACACCACCGTAGAGGGCGGAGACAGGCAGGCCGAAGAAGGCGGCATGTGCCAGGGTGCTGCCGGCCCAGGTCCACAGGTACAAGCCGAGGGGCACGGTGTCGTCGCGCTCGTCCCAAGAGCCCGTGGCGCTCCAGGCCAGCGCCGCCATGACCAGCGCGATGACCAGCCACGCCGCGTAGTTGGTCAGCGGCACACCATCGATCAGGTGCGGGCCGTCGCCGAACCACGTCCAGTACCCCTCTGCGACCATCTGGGGATCAAGGAAGAGGTCCCACGACGCCAGGGCGACCCCGCCGAGGAGGATGCCCGGACCCGGTCGGTTCGTGACCCGCCGTGCGACGACCATGGCCGGGTAGCCGAGCATCAGCCATGCCAGCGGGATCACGGCCGGCACCTCGGCGATCTGCCAGCCGAGCCGGTCGCTGTAGGCGTACTCGCCGAACGGCAGCCCGGTGGCCACGCCGACCACCTCGACGAGCAGGCCCCCGCCGACGAACACCGCGGCCATCCGCAGGGCTGTCCGCCAACCGCGGGCAACGACCGCATGCGACAACGAGGCGGCGGAGAACACCAGGACGGTGACGACGGTCAGCCGGTCGCGTGCCGCCCCCTCCACCAAGGGGTAGAGGATCTGCGCCAGGACCGCAGCCGCAGCCAGCGCCGCCGGCAGCGGATGGCGTCGGAGCCCGTCCAGCACCGTCATGGTTCGGTCCGTGCCCGAACGGCAGCACGCAACCGGTTCCACGGTCGTTGCGCCTTGGCGAGGTCGCCCAGCACCACACCGGCTGCCGTTCGGCCGCTGGCGCCGAACACGCCGCCTCCGGGGTGGGTCGACGCCCCGGTCAGGTACAGCCCGTCGGCAGGCATCCGGTAGCCCGACAGCTCGGGGAGGGGCCGCCAGGAGAACATCTGGTCCAACGACATCTCCACGTGCATGACCTGCCCGTTGACCAGGTTCAGCTCGCGGGACAGGTCCAGGGGCGTCTGCACGTAGGCGTGCTCGACGCTGTTGGCGAATCCGGGTGCCATCGCGTCGACGGCGTCGATCAGCTTCTGCCCCTCCCGCTCCTTGATGTCGTCCCAGCTGCCGCCGTCGGCCAGCTCGAAGGGGTGCCACTGGCCCCAGACCGTGACGTTGTGCTTGCCCGGCGGGGCGATGGTCGGGTCGATGGCGCTGAACGCCATGGCCAGCGCGGCCGGACGTTCGGGGGGCCGGCCGGAGACGTAGTCGCCGTGGGCCCGACGCAGGAACGTGCGGGTGGGGGCCAGCAGCTGCAGGGCGTGGTGTTCCGCGCCGCCGAGCGAGCCGGGATAGGACGGCAGCGCGTTGGTGCCCAAGCGCACGACCATGCCGATGCCGTTGCCGGTGCGGATGGTCGACCGTGCCCGCGCGCCGAACCCGTCGGGCAGCTCGTCGTCGCCGACCAGGCCGATGGTGGTCAGCACGTGGCAGCCGGCCACGACGGTGCGGGCAGCGATGCGCTCGCCGGACTCGGTGATGACCCCCCGGGCCCTCCCGTCACGGACGACGATCCGTCCGGCGCCGTCGCCCAGGCGGATCGTGCCGCCCAACCGGCTGAACCGTTCGGCAAGGGCAACCGACAACGAGCCCGACCCGCCGACCGCTCGCCCCGGCGCCAGGCGGTGCATGACCATGTTCCACCCGACGAGGTCGGCGGTGGCCGGTTCGTGGGTGGGCGGCCCCGACTGGCCGCCCAGCCAGGCCAGGGCGGTCTTCAGCCGCTCGTCGGTGAAGTGGGCGTCCAGCAGGGCATCGCCGGAGGTCAGGAACTGCCGGGACAGCTCCAGCCCGTCCAGCCCCGTGGCGCGGCCGACCCCCATCATGTGGCGGCCGACGTTGGTCATCGTCGGGGCGTCCTGGAACAGCTCGAAGATGCGGGTGTTGCGTTCGCCCCAGTCGGCGGCGAACGCGGCGTAGGCCTCGGCGTCGCGTTCGCCACAGATGCGGGCGATGGACTGGCACGTGTCGTCCAGGTCGATGTGGAACGCCAGCGCGTCGACCGGCGGCCCCTGCCCCGACGGGTCCTCGGCGACGGGGGCGAACCCCCACGGGTCCATGTCGATGTAGGACAGGCCACAGTCGCCCAGCTCGAGGTCCTCGATGATGCCGGTGTGGCGCACCATGATGTGCGCCGACGAACCGACGTCCATGCGGTAGCCGTCGAACCGGTCGACCGTCGACACGGCACCGCCGACGACATCACGTCGTTCGACGACCTCCACGTCCAGCCCCTCTCGGGCCAGGTAGCAGGCGGCGACCAGGGCGTTGTGGCCGGCACCGACCACGACCACGTCACGCATCGTCGGGTCCGTTCGGGGGCGGGGTCGGGGAGCAGGGCATCACAGGTCCGTTCGTCGGCGACGCCTCGGCGGACTGCCGGGCGGTGCGGTCGACACCGAAGAGGGTGCCCCGCTCGTCGGTGAGGGCGAGGCGGGCGAACAGCTCCTCGGCGTACCAGCCCAGCCGTTCGGTGTCGTCGATGGCGGCGCGGTGCGCGTCTCGACGGTAGGCGAAGTCCGTCATGGCGGCCGTGGAGGCCCACACGGTGAAGGTGCCCTGGACGCCGACGGGGGCCTCGCCGATGCCGAGCCTGACCGACGGGCCGTCGTGGGCATCGAGGTCGGCGACGACCGGCGGCACCGCTGACCAGAAGGTGCGCCACTGCGACGGGCGGATGCGGGCACGGGTGATCGCGGCGACGGGGCCGGTCCAGCCGGCGGCAAGCGCGCGGTCGGCCTCGAACGGCTCCTCGCCGCTCCATCGGCCGTGGCTGCGCAGCGGTGTCAGGTCACCGCGCCACTCCTCTTCCGCGATGCGGCGCCAGCCCCGCGGGGTCGGGCGGGCCTCGAAGGCCAGCGAGGCCTCGAGGTCGTCCCACACCGTCAGCAGGGCCCACGTGCGCAGGTCGGCGTCGGCGGCGGAGAAGCTGCGCCCGTGGCCGGTCCCCAGCAGCTTGCGGAACCGCAGACCGGGCGTGCCGGCCAGCCGCGCACGATCGATGCCCATGCGGAACAGGGCGAGGGGCACGGCGGGCGCCGGCACCCGCCACACGTGCAGGACCACATGACTCACGTTCGGCAATCTACCCATGTGTGCCGGAATGGCCCCTCGGGGCGGCCGACGTGTGTCCGGTGTCGTCCTGCAGGAGGACTCGTTGGTCCTGACGGGGGAGGACGACAGCGGCCACGGCGCTGTCGTAGCGTGACGGCGATGTCGGTCCCCATGCGCGAACGCGCGGCCCGGTGGACGGCCCGGGCACGCCGGACACCGCCGTGGCTGCAGGACCTCGTGCTGGCCATCGTCGTCAGCGAGGCCGACCTGGCCGCGGTGCTGCTGAGCGAACGGACCGACGGCCCCTTCGGTGAGGTCAGCACGCCGGTGGCCGCCGTCGTCGTCGTGCTCGTCGCCCTGCCGTTGGTCTTCCGTCGGTCCAACCCCGGCCTGACGATGCTGCTGACCGGGTTCGGTGCGGGGGCGGCGGGGGCGGTGGGCATCCCGGTCCAGCCGCTGGCCCCCATCGTCGCGCTCTACACCGTGGCGGCCTGGTCGACCCTGACCGACACGGTCGTGACCACGGCCATCTTCCTGACCGTGACGACCTCGCTGGTCCTGTCGACCGGTCAGCTCTACGTGCTGTACAGCAACACCCTCATCGTCCTGGGTGTGGCGGTGCTCGGCCGGATCATCCGGTCCCACCGCGAGCAGGCCCACGAGCTGGCCCTCCGCGCCCACGAGCTGGGCCTCGAACGCGAGGAGCGGGCCCGTCTCGCCATCCGTACCGAGCGCGCTCGGATCGCCCGCGAGATGCACGACGTCCTCGCCCACTCCACCAGCGTCATGGTCGTGCAGGCGACGGGGGCACAGCGGCTGGTCCGCACCCGTCCCGAGGCGGCGGAGGATGCGCTGGGGGTGATCGCCGAGACCGGCCGACAGTCGCTTGCCGACCTGCGTCGGATGCTCGGCCTGCTCCGCCGCGAGGACGACCGGGTTCCCACCGCGCCGCAGCCGACCCTGGTCGACATCCCCGACCTCGTGGCCGAGTTCGTGGATGCGGGCGTGCCCGTCGACCTCCGCATGCCCGACCGGACGTCGCTGGACGGCCCTGTGGGGCTGTCTGCCTACCGCATCGTGCAGGAGGCGCTGACCAACGTGCTCAAGCACGCCGACCCGCAACGGGTCATCGTGGACGTGCGGCTGCTCGACGCCCGAGTGGAGGTGGAGGTCCTCGACGACGGGGGTGTCGCCCGCCAGCTCGACACGGTCGGCGGCGGCTACGGCTTGGTCGGCATGCGAGAACGCGCTGGCCTCGTCGGCGGCACACTGGAAGCAGGCCCCCGCCCCGGCGGCGGCTTCCGGGTCGCGGCAACCCTTCCGCTGGAGCCATCGGGGGACGACGAACGAGAGGATGCCGCGTGATCCGCGTGCTGCTGGTCGACGACCAGGCCCTGATGCGAGCCGGTTTCCGGATGATCCTGGACGCCGAGGACGACGTGGAGGTGGTCGGCGAGGCCGGCGACGGGGTCGAGGCGGTCGAGCAGGCCCGCCGACTGCGACCCGACGTCGTGCTGATGGACGTGCGGATGCCGCGGATGGACGGGGTCGAGGCGACCCGACGGCTGGCCGGCCCCGACGTCACCACCCCGGTCAACGTGCTGGTCCTGACCACCTTCGACCTCGACGAGTACGTCTACGGGGCGTTGCGGGCGGGGGCCTGCGGCTTCCTGCTGAAGGACGCCCCGCCCGAGGACCTGGTCCACGCCATCCGTGTCTGCGCCGCCGGAGACGCCCTGATCGCGCCGGCGGTGACGAAGCGGCTGATCACCGAGTTCGCCCAACGGCCGCGCGTGGCCGAACCCGCCGGCGACGCCACCCGGCTGACCACGCGTGAGCAGGAGGTGCTGCAGCTGATGGCCCGCGGCCTGTCCAACGCCGAGATCGCCGGACAGCTGGTCGTCTCCGACACCACCGTCAAGACCCACGTCGGCCGGGTCCTCTCCAAGCTCGGCCTGCGCGACCGGGTCCAGGCGGTCGTCTACGCCTACGAGCACCGCCTTGTCGTGCCGGGTGACTAGGGGGAAACCCTGTCGGGTCCTCCTTCCGGATGACACGAGGATCAGGGCGCAGCAGGACGACGCCCCTTGGTTGCACGAATAGCTTGACCCTGACGCCACGGGAGACTTCATCCTCGACGTGGCACCCGCCGTTCGACCAAGGACCACCCGATGAACCCCGCCAGCACCTCCACGTCCTCCTCGACCCCGCCGGTCACCCGCCCCTTCGCCGCCCGGGCCGTGGGGTTGGAGAAGGTCTACGGCACCGGGTCCACCGCCGTTCGTGCCCTCGACGGCGTGTCGGTGGACTTCCCCGTCGGTGAGTTCACCGCCGTCATGGGCCCGTCGGGCTCGGGCAAGTCGACGCTGATGCACTGCCTCGCGGCGCTCGACCGACCCACCGCCGGCCAGGTCTTCCTCGGCGACACCGACGTCACCAGCCTCAACGACAAGCAGCTGACCCTCCTTCGCCGCGACCGGATCGGCTTCGTCTTCCAGGCGTTCAACCTGCTGCCGCAGCTGAACGCGAAGGAGAACATGGAGCTGCCGCTGCGCCTTGCCGGTCGTGCCCCCGACCAGGAATGGTTCGACCGGGTCGTGACCACCGTGGGCCTGGGGGACCGGCTGACCCACCGTCCTGCCGAGCTGTCCGGCGGTCAGCAGCAGCGCGTGGCGGTGGCCCGTGCGCTGGTCGGCCGTCCCGACATCGTCTTCGCCGACGAACCCACCGGCAACCTGGACTCCGCCAGCGGCTCGGAGGTGCTCGGTTTCCTGCGTCGCTCCGTGGACGACCACTCCCAGACCATCGTCATGGTCACCCACGACCCCGTCGCCGCCGGCTACGCCGACCGTGTCGTGTTCCTGGCCGACGGCCGCGTCGTCGACGAGCTGCGCGCTCCCACCGCCGACACCGTGCTGGACCGGATGAAGGCGCTGGGCTAACCGCCCGCCCTCGTCCCCACGTTCCCCGGAGGAACCCCATGCTTCGCACTGTCTGGAAGTCGATCCTGGCGCACAAGATGCGGCTGCTGTCGACCACCCTGTCCATCGTCCTCGGTGTCGCGTTCATCGCCGGCACCTACGTCCTCACCGACACCATGCGTGCCGCGTTCGACGACCTGTTCTCCTCCACCACCGACGGCATCGACGTCGCCGTCCGCGGTGAGGCCGAGTTCACCAGCGCCCTGGCCGAGACCGACCGGCCGCCCGTCCCGCCGGAAGCCCTCGACGCGCTCGCCGCGGTCGACGGGGTCCGGGCCGTGTCGGGCGAGGTCGGCGGCTTCGCGGTCATCATCGACGACGAGGGCAACCCCGTCGGTGGCCAGGGTCCGCCCACCATCGGCATCAACGCACCCGCCGACGAGGAGCTGACCAACGCCACCCTGCGCGACGGTGCGTTCCCCACCGCCCCCGACGAGGTTGCCATCGACGCGGCCACCGCCGAGGCGCAGGAGCTGGCCGTGGGCGACACCGTCCGGATCGTCGTCGACGGCCCCGTCGAGGACTACACCGTCGCCGGCATCATCGGCTTCGGCGAGGTCGACAACCTCGGCGGCGCCACCCTCACCATGTTCGAGCCGGGCCGGGCGCTGGAGCTGTACGGCGCGGACGGGTACACCGAGATCTACGCCGCCGCCGAGGACGGTGTCGACGTCGACCAGCTGGTCGTGGACGTCCGAGCGGCGCTCGGTGACGGCCTGGAGGTCCTGACCGGCGACGAGCTGGCGCAGTCCGTCACCGCCGAGATCAACGAGGGCCTCGGCTTCTTCACCACGGCGCTGCTGGTCTTCGCCGGCGTGTCGCTGTTCGTCGGCGCGTTCCTGATCGCCAATACCTTCACCATCATCGTGGCCCAGCGAACCCGCGAGCTGGCCCTGCTGCGTGCCGTCGGCGCCAGCCGTCGCCAGGTCGTCCTGTCGGTCCTGCTGGAGGCCCTGGCGGTCGGGCTGCTGGGATCCGTCGTCGGACTGGTGCTCGGCCTCGGCGTCGCCCAGGCGTTGCAGGGTGCGCTGGGTGCCTTCGGCATCGACCTGCCGCAGGGCGACACGGTCTTCGCGCTGCGCACGATCGTCGTGTCCTTCGTCGTCGGCGTCGGGGTGACCATGGTCGCCGCACTTGCCCCGGCCGTGCGGTCCACCCGCGTGCCACCGATCGCGGCGCTGCAGGCCGTCGCGGCGCCTCCCCTGCGTCGGGACGGCATCATCCGCTACGTCTTCGGTGGCCTCGTGTTCGCCGTCGGCGTCGGGATCCTGGCGCTCGGTCTCTTCTCGGGGGCGGGCATCGCCGCCGTCGGTGCCGGTGCGGTCGTCACGCTCATCGGCGCAGCGTTGCTGTCCCCGCTTGTCACCACGCCCATCGTCGCCCTGCTCGGCACGCCCATCGCGGCCTCCCGCGGGGTTCCCGGCCAGCTCGCGAAGGAGAACGCGCTGCGTTCCCCCCGACGGACGGCCGCCACGGCCTCTGCGCTGATGATCGGCCTGGCGCTGGTCAGCTTCACCATGATCATGGGTGCGTCCATCCAGGAGTCCGCGATCGTCGGGATCGACCAGGCCTTCCTCGCGGAGTACCAGGTCAACCCGAGCAGCCAGGGCGCCCCTGGCAGCTCGGCGGTGCCCACCGACACCGTGGACACCCTCGGCGCCCTCGACGAGGTCGCCGTGGCCACCCCGCTGCGGTTCGGTGAGTTCCTGTACGACGACGGCGTGAAGTTCCTCGGCGGTGTCGATCCGGACACGATCGACCAGGTCCTGTCCATCGACTTCGTGGAGGGTGGTTGGGCGGCGCTGGCCGGCGGTCTGGTCGTCAGCGAGGACACCGCAGAGTCCGCCGGCCTGGCGCTCGGGGACACCCTCGACGTGACCTTCGCCGCCACCGGTGCCCAGCAGCTGACCGTCGAGGGCATCTTCGACGGTGCCAACATCGACGCCGACTGGCTGATCGGTGAGGACACCTACACGGCCAACTTCGCCGGCGACGGCATCGCGTCGATCTACGTGAAGCTGGCCGACGGGGTCGGGGTTGCCGATGCCCGTCCGGCCCTGGAGCAGGCGCTCGAGCCGTTCCCGACCGTGCAGCTGCAGGACCTCGACGAGGTCAAGCAGTCCATCGCCGACCAGATCGACCAGCTGCTCGGGCTCCTCACGGCGCTGCTGGGGCTGTCGATCATCATCGCCCTCTTCGGCATCGTGAACACCCTCGGCCTGTCGGTGCTGGAACGCACCCGCGAGCTCGGGCTGCTCCGTGCCGTCGGGGCCACCCGACCCCAGATCCGCACCATGGTGCGGTGGGAGTCGGTCCTGATCGCCGTCCTCGGGGCGGGCCTGGGTCTGGTCGTCGGCTCGTTGTTCGGTTGGATGGTGGTCCAGGCCCTGTCGGACCTCGGGATCAGCCAGTTCGTCGTCCCCGGCGGCAGGTTGTCCCAGGCGGTCGTCATGGCTGCGCTGGCCGGGGTGCTGGCTGCGATCGTCCCGGCCCGCAAGGCCGCGAGGACCGACGTCCTCCGCGCGCTCGAGGCCCAGTAGCGATCGACGGCGGGCCGATCGGCGTCCCTGGCGTCCGGCGACGATTGTGGTCACGGGGGCACCGGTGCACCAATCGCTCCAATTGTCGCCTGATGCCAGCCTCGTGCCCGTCGTCTGCGAGGCTGTCGAGCCATGATCTCCGTGGAACACGATGGCCCGATCACGATCGTCACGATCGACCGACCCGATGTCCGCAACGCCGTTGACGGACCGACCGCGGAAGGGCTGCGCAAGGCCTTCCGCACCTTCGACTCCGACGACGACCGGTCGGTGGCGATCCTCACCGGGGCCGGGGGGCACTTCTCGGCCGGGGCCGACCTGGTGGCCATGACCGACCCCGAGCGGGAGCTGAAGATGCAGGCGCCGCCCGCCCCCGGGCCGCTGGGCTGCACGCGCATGCGCCTGGACAAGCCGGTGATCGCTGCGGTCGAGGGTTACGCCGTCGCGGGTGGCCTCGAGCTGGCCCTTTGGGCGGACCTCCGGGTGGCTGCCGAGTCGGCGGTGTTCGGCGTCTTCTGCCGCCGGTTCGGGGTCCCGCTGGTGGACCTCGGCGCGGTGCGGCTGCCCCGCCTGATCGGTCACTCCCACGCGATGGACATGATCCTCACCGGCCGCGCCGTCGACGCCGAGGAAGCCAAGATGATGGGCTTGGCCAACCGCGTCGTCCCCGACGGGCAGGCCCTCGATGCAGCGCTGGAGCTGGCCCGCAGCCTCGTGGCGTTCCCGCAGCGGACCATGCGGTCGGACCGGCGGATCGCCATCGAGCAGTGGGACCTCGACGACGAGCGGTGGCACATGCGCGAGTACCTGCTGGGTCGCACGGTGCTGATGTCGGGTGAGGCGGAGGAGGGCATGCGGCGATTCGCCGCCGGCGAGGGGCGCCACGGCGAGTTCGACCAGGACTGATGAGCGTCGGGCCAGCCCCGGACACGACAACGGCCCGCCCCTCGTGGGACGGGCCGTTGGTGTTCGGTCGGCGTCAGCGCAGGGCCAGGCCGGAGTCCAGGTCGAAGAAGTGCATCAGCTCGGTCTTGAACATGATGTCGATGGACGACCCGACTGACGGGGGCTTGCCGGGCTCGAAGCGGGCGACCAGCGAGAGGCCGCCGGTGCGGGCCTGCTCCTGCATGGCCGCGAACGCCTCGTCGTCGTCGACGGCCTCGCGCATGTCCTCGCTGACCACGGGGCTGGCGTGGGACTTCAGGTGCACCAGCATCTCCGAGCCGAGCATCTCCACGAGCTCGACCTCGAGACGGGACCAGATCTGGTCGGGGTTGCTCTCGCCGGTCGCGGGGACGAAGTGCTCGGGCCGCATGCCGACCGCCACCCGCTTGCCCGCGTAGTCGCGCACCTTCGGGTAGATGTCCAGGGCGGCCTCGTGGATCAGCAGCTTCTGGTCCTCCTCCAGCTTCACCCAGAACCGACCGTCGGTGTGCACGATCTCGGCCTGGGCGATGTTCATCGACGGCGAGCCGATGAAGCCGGCGACGAACAGGTTGTCCGGGCTGTCGTACAGCGTCTGGGGTGCGGCGGCCTGCTGGAGGACACCGCGCTTCAGCACGGCGACCCGGTCGCCCATCGTCATGGCCTCGACCTGGTCGTGGGTGACGTAGAGGGTGGTGACGCCCAGGCGGTTCTGCAGGGCGGAGATCTCCGCGCGCATCTGCACACGCAGCTTGGCGTCGAGGTTGGACAGCGGCTCGTCCATCAGGAAGGCCTTGGGGGACCGGACGATCGCACGGCCCATCGCCACGCGCTGTCGCTGACCACCCGAGAGCGCCTTCGGCTTGCGGTGCAGGTACTCGGTCAGGCCGAGGACGTCGGCTGCGTCCTTGACGCGCTTGTCGATCTCGTCGCTGGAGACCTTGCTGAGCTTGAGGGCGAAGCCCATGTTCTCGGCCACGGTCATGTGCGGGTACAGCGCGTAGCTCTGGAAGACCATCGCGATGTCGCGTTCCTTGGGCGACATGTCGTTGACGACGCGGTCGCCGATCATCAGCTCGCCCGAGGTGATGGACTCCAGGCCCGCGACCATGCGCAGGGCGGTGGACTTCCCGCAGCCGGACGGCCCGACGAGGATGACGAACTCGCCGTCCTCGATGTCGAGATCGAGGTCCTTGATGGCCGGATACCCATCCGGATAGACCTTGTTGACGCCTTTCAGAGTGACCTTGGCCACGGATGCCCTCCTGGATCGACCGGCTCGCTTCGGGGTAGCTGGATCGTCGCGTCTTTTAGCGAGGGATGCAACCCCTTTCATACGATGCTGAAACCGTGATCGCCGGAACCGGTCAGGGGCGGCCCTCGCAGTAGCTGCCCCAGATCCCGAGCCCCAGGTCCTGCGCGTTGGCCTCGGCCGTCTCGACCTCGACCTCGTGCAGGCGGTTGAGGGGGAAGACGAACGCCGCGGCCATGCCCTCGGCCACCATGTCGAGGTTCACCAGCCCCTCGGCCTCGCTCCAGACGTAACGGAGGTAGCGGCCGTTGGGGTCGAGGTCCTCGGTGTCGCGCTCCAGGTACACCGTCGAACCGACCGGGATCAGCTCCGCCAGCAGGTCGGTCGCGGTTTCGTAGCAGTCCTCGTCGCGCTCGGGCGTGTCGATCTCGAGCAGGCGGATGCGTTGGTCACCGAACGGCACGTCACCGGGTTCGGTGACCTCCACGTCGATGGTGTCCCCGTCGATGATCCACGTGACGATCGCCTCCTGCGTCCCGGCGGGGACGGCGTCGGGGTCCGGCAGGGAGGGCTCGACGGTGGCCGTCGGCGACGGCGGAGCGAGCGGTCGCGCCAGTCCGTCGTCGGTCGGTGTGTCCGTCGCGATGGTCGCGGGCGCCGGCTCGGTCGTGGCTTCGTCGGTCGCTGCGCTCGTGGTGGGGGACTCCGTCACCTCCACGGGCTGGGCGAGCGGCGTGGGGGTCAGCCGGTCTGCGGGCTGGGCGCACGCAGCCGCGAGGGCGAGCACGGCAACGACGGCCGGCAGGACAGGGCGGGACATGCGCCACACGATAGGCGGGCACCCACCAAGCGAGCCGACTGTGGCCGACCCGCCTCGACGGCGTAGCATCTTCCGGACCAGCCCCCGTAGCTCAGGGGATAGAGCGTCGGTTTCCTAAACCGTGCGTCGCATGTTCGAATCATGCCGGGGGCGCCGAGGTCAAAAGCCTCTTGAGCAGGCATTATACGCCTTCCGCGGAGGAAGTCGATCACCGCCGCTGACCGCTGATACCCGTGATTTGCCGCCAAAATTGGGCAGAGATTGGGCAGGAATCCCCCTCCGGGACCCCTCAGCGACGCGGCGACGCCGCCCCGAAGTGGGCCTGCTCCACCCGGTTGCGCTCGATGAAGGCGTCGAGTTCCTCCGGCACGAACCGGACGTAGTGGCCGATCTTCACGAACGGGATCCGGCGCTGTGCGACGGCTCGACGCATCCATCGGACGGTCACCCCCAGGCGGTGTGCGGCCTGATCGACATCGAGCAGGGTGGACGAGTTCACAGCGTTCCCTTCGGAGGACTCAGTGCGTGCACTCGTCCGACGAACCGACCCCTCGATCTGTGTCACCGACCTTCCTCGCGGCCCCATCCCGAAGTTCCTGACACAGACCACCCCCGGCACTCGTCAGACCGATCACACGTCTGGCATTCCCGGTGCCGGACCCGATCGGGTGGGGTGGTCGAGGGTGACGATGTCGATGCGGAAGATGTCGGCGGGGTCGGGCTACCGGTACCTCCTGGACTCCGTCGCCAGGGGTGACCTGGGTGCTGGCCTGTCCTACTACACCGCAGCGGGGACACCGCCCGGCCGATGGCTCGGCACGGGACTGCGCGCACTCGAGGACGGCCCACGCCTCGGCACGCGCGTTGGCGATGACGAGCTGCGGCTGCTGTTCGGGGAGGGGCGTCACCCCCGCACCGGGGCGTCCCTGGGCCGGGCCTATCCGCAGTACCGCGAGGGCTCCGGACGCCGGGCGGTGGCGGGATTCGACCTGACGTTCTCCGTCCCCAAGTCGGTCAGCGTCCTGTGGGGTGTGTCGCCGGTGCCGGTGCAACGGCGGATCTGGGAGGCCCACCACCGCGCCATCGTCGACGTGCTCGACCTGGTCGAACGCGAGGTCGCCGCAACCCGCATCGGCACCGACGGCGTCCGCCAGGTCGGGGTCAGCGGGATCATCGCCGCGGCGTTCGACCACTACGACTCGCGTGCCGGCGATCCGCAGCTGCACACCCACGTCGTCATCTCCAACAAGGTCCGCACCGCAGGGGACGGGCGGTGGCGGGCGCTGGACTCGCGGCCGATCCACGCCGCGACGGTGGCGCTGTCGGAGCACTACAACGCGGTCCTGGCCGATCACCTCACCACCACGTTGGGGGTCGGCTGGGAGCTCCGGGACCGCGGCGACGACCGGACCCCGGCCATGGAGATCGTCGGGGTTCCCGAGGGGTTGCTCGCGGCCTTCTCCTCACGGACGTCGGCGATCGAGGTCGAGAAGGACCGGCTGGTCGCCGACTACCTGGCGGGGCACGGACGGCGGCCCTCCGCACGGGTGATGATCCGGTTGCGGCAGGCCGCAACCCTCGCCACACGACCCGACAAGGTCCTCGCGTCGCTGGCGGACCTGACGTCGGGATGGAGGCATCGGGCCCGCATCCTGATCGGAGAGGATCCGGGGGAGTGGACCCGGCGTTTGCTCGACCGCTCGAGCCGCCAGCGGCCGGTGGAGCATGTCGTCGGTCCGGTCGGGGCGGAGCAGCTGGCTGCCCAGGTGGTCGAGTCGGTCGGTGAACGTCGAGCGACCTGGACACACTGGAACCTCCACGCCGAAGCCTCCCGGCGGCTCCGCACCCAACGCTTCCCCACCGCACGGGCACGCGAGGACGTGGTGGCGGCGGTCGTCGCGGCAGCGGAGGTGATGTCGGTGTCGCTGGATGCCCCGGAGATCGGCCCGGTGCCCGAGCAGATGCGACGCGCCGACGGGACCAGCCAGCTCCGGCCACGCAACGCGACCCGCTACACCGCACAGGCGCTCCTCGATGCGGAGGGTCGGCTGCTCGAGCACGCGGCCGCCACCGACGGGCCGACCGTT
Source organism: Euzebya pacifica (assembly GCF_003344865.1). Taxonomy (GTDB): domain Bacteria; phylum Actinomycetota; class Nitriliruptoria; order Euzebyales; family Euzebyaceae; genus Euzebya; species Euzebya pacifica. Next base: position 4,598,254 of record NZ_CP031165.1, on the reverse strand, counting down.
GCCGCGGCCGTCGCCGAGACTGGCGCAGTGCTCGGGGACGGGGCCGGCCGGACCCTCGGGGTCGACCAGGCCGGGGCGGTCGTCGATGTCGCGACATCGGGCCGTCGGGTCGATCTGCTCGTCGGGCCGGCAGGGACGGGCAAGACCACGGCCCTCGTTGCCCTCCGGCGCATCTGGGAAGCCCAGCACGGGGTGGGGAGCGTGATCGCGCTCGCCCCCTCGGCTGCGGCCGCGGACGTGCTCGCCGAGGGGCTGGGCGTCGCGACGGAGAACACCGCCAAGTGGCTCCACGACCGCAACCCGTTGCGGACCGGGCAGCTGGTGATCGTCGACGAGGCATCCCTCGCCGGCACCCACACCCTCGATCGGATCGCCAGCCAGGCAGGCGAGGCCGACGCGAAGGTGCTGCTGGTCGGTGACGCCGCCCAGCTGGCCGCGGTCGACGCCGGAGGTGCCTTCCACCTCCTCACCACCAGCCGGCCCGATCATCCGTCGCTGGTGGACGTGCGCCGGTTCACCCAGCGGTGGGAGGCGGATGCAACCCTGCGACTCCGCGACGGCAACCCCACCGCCCTCGACGGCTACCTCGCCAACGACCGCATTCGCAGCGGGGCAACGGAAGAGATGGTCAAGGCCGCCCACGCTGCCTGGCGGCGAGACCGCCAGGACGGCAACGAGTCGTTGCTGATCGCCCCGACCCGCGAGCTCGTCACCGAGCTCAACCGCGTTGCCCGCGCAGCGCGTCAGGTCGAGGGGACCACGGCGGCTGGCGGTCCGGAGCTCGAGCTGCGGGACGGGACCGTCTGCTCGATCGGCGATCGGATCATCAGCCGGAAGAACGACCGGAAGCTGACTGCCGGGACGCGCTGGGTCCGCAACGGCGACCGTTGGACCGTCGCGGCGGTCCACCCCGACGGCAGCCTCACCGCAACCCCACCCGCCGGTGGCCCCACGGTGGTGCTGCCCGCCAGCTACGTCGCGGCGCACGTCCAGCTCGGCTATGCGACGACCATCCACCAGGCGCAGGGCCGGACCGTCGACACCGCCCACGTCATCATCACCCCGACCAAGAGCCGCGAGCAGCTCTACGTCGCCATGACCCGTGGCCGTCACGCCAACACCGTCCACGTCACCACCGACAGCCCAGCCGCCGAGGCCCACACCGACGACCGTCGCGAGGGCCTCGGGGTGCTGCGCGACATCCTCGCGCGCACCGACCGGGATCGGTCGGCACACGCCACCATGCGCGGCGGACAGGACCAGGCGACAAGCTTCCGGCAGCTGGCCGCGGAGTACGAGGCCATCGCAGCCCTCGACCCGGATGTCCGGCACAGCCGAGGACACGCCGATCTCGTTGCCGGTGTGCTGCCGCGCGCCCGCAGCAACGATGCCGTTCTGGCCGGGATCCTCAACGACCGCGCCGACATGCTCGAGGAGACCGCCGACCGGCTCGTGGCCACCGCCCGCCGAGAAGGAGACGCCTGGACCCGCCAGGTCGCGCCTCCACCACGGACGGACCCGAACGCCCTCGCCAGATGGCGACGCGGCGTGCGGACCATCGCCGCCTTCCGCAACGTCCACGACATCACCGACGATCGGCCCCTCGGGCCCCAACGCCGCGGCACCATCGACATCACAGCCGTTCGACGCGCCCTACATCCGTCCGTGCCGACGCAACCAGCAGGCGACCCGTACCTGCGCCGGGCATTGCGGCCACCGAATAGGGGCCCATCCCTGGGTCGATGACGCGAGGGCGAAGGACGTGCCTGTCGGCTCCATAGTCCCCGTTCTGGAGTTGCGCCATCACCCTGTGGCGACCGCCGTTGGACGCATAACGACCTGCGCGTGAACGTCTTCGGTTCTGGAAGAAGTCCGGAATACTGGACGAGATGCATGAGCTGACCTCTAGGACTTGGATCGTCCAGCAGATCGCCAAGGGCGCGATCCAGTTTGCAGCCGACAAGAAACTGACCACCAGCGGCGCGCTGCCGCACTCGCCCATGCCGCCAGGACCACCGTCACCGAGACCGCCCAAGTCTTCGCGGTGTCGCGTCAGACGATTTATGGGTGGCGCAACACCGCCGAGCAGCACGGCATCTCCGCGCCGGTCCCCAAGCCCCGTCGTCGACCGCCGCAGCCCAACGCGGTGGAACCGTGGGAGGTCGAGGCGATCCTGGCCGAGGCGATCGCAGGGCCCACGCTGGGCGCATCATCGCAGCTACAATTCCTCGCCGAGGGCGGAGTGGACGGTCCCGCACCGGGGTGCAGAAGATCCTCGTGCGCCATCGCCTCGGCAGCCGCGCCCAACGGGTCGCAGTCCTGGCCGGATCACCGCCGCCACCAAGGGGCTGATCGCCCCCGAGGTCGACCCGATCGGGTTCTGTCACTTCGCAGGCGGGCCGGGCGATCTCGTCGCCATGGACGCCTTCTACGTCGGCAAGCTGAAGGCATCATGCCGGTCTACCAGCTGACCGCGATCGACACCTACACCCTCTGGGCCGTCGCTGACCTCGTCATCGGCCGGGTCAACTCCACCATGACCCTCACGTTCATCCCACCGTGCTCGACCGGCTCGCCGAGATCGACATCGACATGTCGGGCGTGCTGAGCGACGACAGGCCGGAGTTCATCGGCCACAACTTCACCGACGAGCTGGCCGACCTCGGCATCGAGCATGTCCGCATCCCGCCACGCTCACCCAACCACAACGCCGTGTGCGAACGGTTCCAGGGCGCCGCGCTGCAGGAGTTCTACCGGCCGATCTTCCACCGGCAACGCATCACCGATGTCGCCCAGCTCAACAACGCGTTGCAGGCCTGGCTGAACCAGTACAACACCCGACGACGCAACCATGGCGACTACATGGCCGGCCGCACCCCGCAGCACGTCCTCACCGCCCACCACGACCGCCAGATACGCTCAACAAGTACCTGATCAGCAGGGTCGATCTGTCGCCCCAACCCGTAGCCGGGAAGGTCTAGTCGGGCGCGAGGTCAGCGGACTGCATTGCGTTGGCTTCTCCCGACGCTTGGTCCAACCGAGCCCGTCAGGAGATCGTCAAGTCGGAGCGCGCCGATGCCGCCGTCGACCCAACTGATGGCGACCCAGCACTCCCTGTCGAATCGCCAGATGGCCAGCGAGGAGATGGCGGCTGTCGTTGTGAGCGAGCAGACGGCTGCGCCGCTGGTGGGGTCCCACAGCCTGACGGTCCCGCCAGACCCGGCGGAGGCCAGCAGATGGCCACCCGCGCCATCAGCCACCACCGCCAGCGCCGACACCCGGCCGCCATGGTCGATCGGGCGGCCGACCGACTCACCGCTCGTGGGGTCCCACAGCTTGACAGTCCCATCGGACCCGGCGGAGGCCAGCAGATGGCGACCCGCACCATCAGCCACCACCGCCAGCACGTCCACCCAGCCACCATGCTCGATCGGGCGGCCAACCGCCTCACCGCTCGTGGGGTCCCACAGCTTGACAGTCCTGCCGAACCCTGCGGAGGCCAGGAGGTGGCCACCCGCACCATCAGGCACCACCGTCAGCGCATTCACGTAGTCGCCGTGGGCGATCGGGCGGCCGACCGCCTTGCGGCTGGTGAGGTCCCAAAGCCTGACACCCCCCGCCCCGGCGGAGGCCAGCAGGTGGCCCTCCGCACCATCAGGCACCACCGTAAGCGCATTCACGCAGCCGCCATGGTCGATCGGGCGGCCGACCGCCTCGCCGATGGTGGGGTGCCACAGCTTGACAGTCCCGTCGTACCCGGCGGAGGCCAGCAGGTGGCCACCCGCACGATCAGGCACCACCGCCAGCGCGTACAGCCGGCCACCATGGTCGATCGGGCGGCCGACCGCCTCGCCGATGGTGGGGTGCCACAGCTTGACAGTCCCGCCGTTCCCGGCGGAGGCCAGCAGGTGGCCACCCGCACGATCAGGCACCACCCCCAGCGCGGACACCGGGGTGCCATGGGCGATCGGGCGGCCGACCGCCCAACCGCTGGTGAGGTCCCACAGCTTGACAGTCCCGCCGTTCCCGGCGGAGGCCAGCAGGTGGCCACCCGCACCATCAGCCACCACCCCCAGCGCGGACACCGGGGTGCCATGGGCGATCGGGCGGCCAACCACCCGACCGCTCGTGGGGTCCCACAGCTTGACAGTCCCCTCGTTCCCGGCGGAGGCCAGCAGGTGGCCACCCGCACGATCAGCCACCACCGCCAGCGCCGACACCCGGCCGCCGTGGTCGATCGGGCGGCCAACCGCCACGCCGCTCGTGGGGTCCCACAGCTTGACAGTCCTGTCGTTCCCGGCGGAGGCCAGCAGGTGGCCACCCGCACCATCAGGCACCACCGCCAGCGCCGACACCCGGCCGCCGTGGGCGATCGGGCGGCCGACCGCCTTGCGGCTGGTGAGGTCCCACAGCTTGACAGTCCCGGCGTCCCCGGCGGAGGCCAGCAGGTGGCGACCCGCACCATCAGCCACCACCGCCAACGCGGACACCGGGGTGCCGTGGGCGATCGGGCGGCCGACCGCCTTGCGGCTGGTGGGGTCCCACAGCTTGACAGTCCCGGCGTCCCCGGCGGAGGCCAGGAGGTGGCCCCCCGCACCATCAGGCACCACCGCCAACGCGGACACCCGGCCGCCCTGGTCGATCGGGCGGCCAACGACCTCACCGCTCGTAGGGTCCCAAAGCCTGACACCCCCGTCCCCGGCGGAGGCCAGCAGGCGGCCCCCCGCACCATCAGGCACCACCGCCAGCGCCGACACCCGGCCGCCATGGTCGATCGGGCGGCCAACCACCTCACCGCTCGTAGGGTCCCACAGCTGAACAGTCCCCCCGAACCCTGCGGAGGCCAGCAGGTGGCCACCATCCACATCAGGCACCGCGACGACTGCGGTAGCATGAGACCCCACTGGGAGGGTGCGGACGGGGCGTTGCGGTGTGCGAGTCCAGGCCATCGGCGATGGAGCGGCAGTCGATGCGGCTGCCAGGCGGAGTGATGCGGCGTTGCCGATTGGAGCCTCGTTCGTCCAGCCGTGGCCGATCTGGGCCAGGGCGCGTGCGACCCGCTGGCCTGGGCCGCTGAGGCGGCGCGCCTGTGCCGCGACAGGCAGCAGGGTTCGATGGATGACAGGGAGCACATCCACTGCATCAAGTAGGGCCTGCGTCATGTCGGCGTCGGCCGCGTGCAGAGGCAGGTTCTCCCGGAGGTAGGCGTCACCCGCGGACGCGCCCTCGCGCAGGAGTCGCAGCCCCTCTTGGAGAAGCCCCGCGTGCGCCTCGGCGGGGTCTGGCCAGCGGACCTCTGGTTCGCCGCCTGTCTCCCCGGCCGCAACCTTGTCGGGTTCGTCGGTCAGGACCTCGCGGATCTTCTCATGGCTGGGACGATAGACGGTTACGTCGTGCTCCAGCCCGACTCGCAGATGCGCTCTCAGCGTGCTCGTTGCCAAGCGCTGCACGTCGCCATCGGTGTAGGTGAGGCCGGTCGGGTCGATCGCGCCCGCCAGCTGTGTCCACAGATCCTGCCACGGGATACCCCTGCCGTTGGAGAGCGCCGCGACACGCAGCAACGTCGTCATCTTCTGACGCCCTTCTACGTTGCCGTGACCCACCACGTTGATCACGTCTCGTGCCAGCACGCCGACAACCCCGGCGTCGACGAGCCTGGCAATCCTGGCGTCGTCGACGTCGGTGCCTGGGTCGCGAGCTAACTGTCCAGCAATCTGGCGCACCAGCAAGAACGACGGGAAGGCCTGCGATGCGAGCAGCCGAGCCACATGCCGGGCTTGAGGATGAACGCCGAGCAGGTGTACCGCTAGCGCGCTCAGATCCTCAGTCGTGTTCGGATCTTCGCTGACGTCGATCAGCGGATATCGGCTGAGTAGCTGCAGTAGGTGTTGGTCGCCCAATTGCCCACCCGCATCACGTGGGCGGCGGTCACCACCGGCGACCGAGCGGACACCGATCAGGACCCGCAGCGAAGACATGGCGAGCGGGTGGAGCAGATCTCGCAGCATCGCGAGCGGATCACGGCTCTCATCGATCGCGTCCACCACGATGCACCTGGAACCGAGGTCGGCGGAGTGGATGGTGTTCACGATGCCGTCCACGCTGGTGAGGTCTCCCTCGATGCTGAGATGTTCCGCGAGCTGCAGGGCGACCTCGAGTGTGGTGCGTTGCTGGGCGTGCACGGCTACATCGATCAACCCCGCGGGTACCTGCCCGAGCGCGGTGACCAGGTCCGGGTACCGCCCGGCAAACCCGGGGTCGCTGGCGAGGACCAAACGCGACAGGATCGCGGACTTCCCGCTCCCAGCGGGCCCCGTAACCACGAGCATCCCTGTCGCCTCCCCGCCAAATCGACCGGTCTGCAAATAGTCCACGAGCGCCCGCAACGTCGTGGTGCGGCCGACGACGTGTTCACCTCGCGGTCCCCAGTGCGCGTCGATCTCTTCCCTCGTGGTGCCGAGCCCTGCCAGCTCGGGCCGCCCCGCGGGTTCAACCCGCTGCGGCCGGTAGTTCGGGTTTGGCAGATAGCGGCGAACTCCGCTGTTCTCTGCCGGCAAGCTGACCTTTCCGCGGAAGTTGTCATTGCGGTCCCACAACGCGTTCACGAAGCTCCGACCCTCGAAGAACGGCTGGTTGTCCGCGCCGTGCTTCTCATTCGCCGACAGCTCAGCGATGACCTCGTCGAGCACGGACGTGAAGTCACCCGCCCTCGCGGGTTGATCCCAGTCGCTCCCCAACAAGACGATCCATTGCCTAAACCGCGCATCACGCACAAGCTCAGACCGCAGGCCAGGGTCCGCGTTCCCCGCATTGCATGTGTCGATGATCACGAGCACCTCACGCAGGTCCTCATCAAGCTTCGCGAGCCAGCCGATGAGATCGACCGTGTTCAGCTCCGACCGGAGCGGTATCGCTGAACCGTCGTCTGTGTTCGCCAAGTTGTCGCTCGGCGCGAGCGTCAGGATCAAGCGGTGCCCTGAAGAGTCCGCCGACTCCCCGTGGCAGCTGACATAAACGACAAGGACATCGTCACCCGCCACCTCAAGTCGCCTGACCTTGTCTTCAACCTGGGCTCGAGACGGATCCTCGCGGAGCTCCTCCAACTCCTTGGTGAAACCACCGCCATCAACGAGCCACCTATCAAGGACCGACACCTCCTCCGCCAGTCCCTCGATCGGCGCAACGGCCAATCCCTTCCCGCTGTGCAGGATGGCCACAAAGCGTGAAACCACGGCCTACCCCTGCCGCAGCGCGTTGGCCACCGTGGCCGAACGCAGGTAGGCGCCCGCGCTGTGGGCGTTCACGCCGTTTCTCACGGGCTTCTCGTCGAACCCCGCGTTGCGGACGTGGCCCTTCAGTCCTCCCGCGCAGGCAACCACGTCGCGCGGATCAAAGACGTTCAGCCATACACCCGCCTCCAACGGAGCGTCCAGCGGATACCGCAGCCTCTTCCGCACAGTCGACAACGCCAGAGGCGACCCCAAGGTCACCAACCGACCCACTCCCTCGACCTTGCACGCCGCGAGAAGCTGATGTGCCACCACGGTCCCCAGCGAGTGGGCCACGATCGCGACCGGCCCATCGATCCGGTCGGCGACGCGTTGGTGGACTGTGGCCGCGAGCTCGTCATCAGCTAGGTACCGACGGACTTGACGCAAGCTGGCAATGCACAGCATCGCGCTACCGGCACCGAAGCGGTCATCCAGCCAGGCCGCCAAACGGTTCAGCGACTTGGGCAACGCTGGGAAACCCTTCGTCGGCGGCACCGACCAACCAGGTGTCACCACCTCGTCGTCCACCTCAAGCAGGAAGTCGACGTCGACGTCCTCCAAAGCGTCCTCCCATCCCTTCGTCGAAGGTGCGAATACGTCCGCGAAATACGCGAGGCGGAAGTCGACCGCTGGCAGCACCCCAGGCGGCGCGGCATCGCTAAGCCCACGTGTGAGGTTGGTCCGCCACTGGACGTCAAGATCGCCCGGATCAAGTCGTTGCTGGCCTATGCCATGCACTCCAACAACCCGGATCGAGTCGTTCTCCCCAGAGTCCCACCCATCCATGTCGGGCAGCCTATCAAGCCCATCGGAGGGCCTCCCACCGGCGTCGCGGTGGGCCCCAAGTTGCCAATTCCACCTCACCCGCGTAAGGAACCATCAACAGAGCAAGTGGGGCCGTGCCATGGTGTATCCCCGGATATCGGAACGTCGTTATGCGCGGCAGAGAACTGCTGAGACGACGCGCGTAACCACGGTGATGGAGTCAGCTTCAAGGAATCCCCCGGATCTAAGGCCGTGGCGCGTCCCGGAACAGCTCCTCCGGCATCGGTTCATCAACAGCTTCGATCCTGATGTCGTGGCCCCACCCGGCACGTGTGCCCCCGAACTGCTCGGTGAAGACACACACCCCGAGGGCGACATCGAGTCGGACGCGGTTGGCGTCGGGGTAGACGAAGCTCGGATCCGGTGCACGAAGCCCGAGGCCCGAGTCCTCGAGCGTCTCCGACAGCAACAACGCGCAGCACGGACACCGCGGGTCGTAGGCGGCCGTGGGTCGAAGCACAGCCTCCCAGCTCTCGCGCCCCCGATGCTCCACGACGCGCAGCGCATCGATCGTTGCGACCGCGGCGCCGTGGTGACCATCGGCGAGGCTCGACCGGATCGCGCACGGCCACCTCGTAGTAGCTGCCGAGCATCGCGGTGTCGGTATCGCACTCCCACCGACCCGGACGCTGACGAACCAACCCGTCCTCATCGAGCGCGACGTCGATGCTCGAGAGTTCCGGAATCCTCACCGGTAGTGCGTCGCCGCGGCGGCTGAGCGGCGTCACGGTCCGGGGTTGCTCACGGTGCACATGCAGCAGCGCGCCGTCCAGCCGTTCCACACGGGCGAGCTTCGGGCGCCGGATCCAGACACCGACGGGGTCTGGATCGCTGCCAGACGGGTCGCGCTCTCGCACGTAGCGCAGCCTCGACCAGCGCCACGGCGATGACCGGGCGAGCGCACGGAACCGCTCGACGCTGATGTCCAAGTTCATGAAGCGTACGCGGGTGCGCCCCCAACCAGGTGTGGTCCTGGGACGCCCATCTTGCTGCGTGGCCCGTGGAAGTGGACCTGGTACCAGCTATACGTCGTCATCGACGTCTACTCCCGCTACGCCGTCGGCTGGACCGTGGCCACCCGCCAATCGGCCGCGCTGGCCCGCGACCTGCTCGACGCCTGCACCTAAGCCGAGCACATCGGCCGCGACCAGCTGACCATCCACGCCGACCGCGGCACCTCCATGACCAGCCGGACCGTCGCCCAGCTCCTGGCCGACCTCGGCATCACCCGCTCCCACAGCCGACCCCACGTCTCCAACGCCAACCCCTACTCCGAAGCGCAGTCCAAGACCCTCAAGTACGCCCCCACCTTCCCCGGCCGCTTCACCGACCTCGGGCACGCCCGCCGGTTCACCGACGACTTCCTCACCCACTACAACACCATCCACCGGCACTCCGGCATCGGCCTGCACACCCCCGCCGACGTCCACACCGGACGCCACCACCACATCCGAAAGGCCCGGCAACGCGTCCTCGACGACGCCTACGCCCAACACCCCGAACGCTTCCACGCCCGACCCCAGGCACCCACCATCCCGACAACCAGCTGGATCAACCCACCCACACCTGAAACCAACTCAGACCTGTTTCACCCGGCCTGACACGTTCCGACTCATGTCAACGTGTCAACAAAGTCCTGGCAAGCCAACACTGGGGGTCAGTTTGACCGCCTCGAGTGAAGCAGCCGCTCAAGTGATGGCACTTTTGACACTCGGCTTGATCTGGCTTGACCAGAGTGCTGTAGTTGTCTCGCGTCACCACCGCCCTCCTGCTTTGGGTACATGAGGTCAGTGTGGGAGGCACGGAGCCGTTCCGGGGACATGTCCGGCTTGTGCGGTCCTAACCAACGCCAGGATGCTTCGGTGGAATGGGACGCAGACAAGACCGCCGGCACACTTGACACCAACGGACTCTGATGCAACTCCAATCACTTGAAGTACTCAACCATTCGCGGATCCCAGACGTTGCCTTCGATCTGAGTGGCCACATGGTTCTCGTCGGCGCCAACGCCTGCGGTAAATCATCACTGTTGAACCTTATTGGGCTGGCTCTAACCGGAAGTCGTGCTCTATTGTATCGTGAAATCACGCCTGAATCTCTGCGCGATCGGTCACGTGCCCTGACGGCTCGATTGACATTCTCGAGTCTCTCCGAAGGGGAAAGGGGAGAATTCGCTCACGAACTGGAACTGAACGCCGCGGGGGAGTCGACCCTGCAACTCAATATCGTCGCGGAGTTCGACGAACGCGTCAAGGAACTGAAGATTGACAGGAAGCTGGGGCGCGACGGTGCCGAGGTGCCAGTAAGCAACCTGCGTTTGGCGTCGGTGCCGTTCGTGCATCTTGGAGCCGACAGAAAGATGCATATTGCACTTGGTTCTGGAGGCGGCAGTGTCATCAGGCAATTGCTTCGTGGTGTCGAACTAGGGGACGACGGCGTGGCAATCAGGAAGGCGATCGATCAAGTCCACCAAGTTGTCCAGGACGCTTCCGGCGTAAGGACCCTCAAGAAGGACGTCGCTGAGTCGCTCGACAGGGTCCTCCCCACGCCAGTCGCAGCGGATGACGTCGACATCGACCTGCCCAGTGACCGTAAGGAAGATCCACTCGCGGACTTCGAAGTCAAACTCCGTGGTCAAGAGTCCCCTAGTGCGTTCCGTGACAACTCTGATGGTTATCGCTCTCTCGCGACCATTGGCCTGCAGTTGGCCGCTCCTCAGTCGCTCTCGATACTCGCGCTCGACGAGCCCGAGGTGCACCTGCACCCGGCGGCCCAGCGTCGTCTAGCCAAGGCGCTTCGTGAAGCGGCGCCTCAGGCCCTCATCGCGACACACTCAACGACCGTGTTGGCGCAGTTTGACCCGGCCGAGGTAGTCGTTATGGCCGGCGATGGAAATCTGCGCCAGTTCCATGGCGATACGATTTCTCCCCGGCACGCAGTCCAGCGATGGCTTCCCTCGGTGCTCGAACCCCTTACGAGTCGCGGACTTATCGCTGTGGAAGGCCCGAGCGACGTCGTCGCCGTGCGTGAGGTGTGCCGGGCCCTGGGCATCGACCTTGATCGTGAATCAATAAGTGTTTACCCCGTGGGTGGCTACCCCAACTTCCAGTTGCTTTACACACTCTTGGGCCCGAGCGGTTTCGATGTTCCCATGGTCACTATCGCAGACGGCGACGAATCGGCTGCCGTCGCCGGTTATCTGAGGGTCGCCCCGGATGACCTCCAGGCGGCTCACGTATACATCTGTCGTGAGGATCTGGAGGACGAGTGCTCGAAGGCACTGGGCGCTGGGGAGTTCGCTCGTCTTCTTTCCGACGCGGGCGTGGTCAAGATGGAGACGCTCTTGGGCCGGGCAGGGGTCGCCGATCCCGCGGACCTAACGGAGGAGCACGTTGCGCGAGCTGCCCGGGCCGGGGGGAAGATCGATTCCGCCCTAGCACTCGCCGGCAAACTGGACCAGCGCCAAGCGAACGCCATAGTCCCGGTTGCCTCCGCGATCCGTGATCTTCTCGGGCGACTTGTGTGATGGCGACGGGATGGATTGACGAGCTAATCGCGGATGGGTCGGCCAACGCCGCCCTTCTCTTGGCGCCTCCAGGATGTGGAAAGACCGAGGAGATCGCCAGGTTCTGCGGAGCCGTGATCGAACGACGCCTTCTGCAGCAAGGAGAGCATATCCTTGCCTTGACCTTCTCGAAGAAGGCCCGAGCGAATCTGCGGCAGCGAATCGCTGTGCGTGTCGGTCCCGTCACGCACCAACGCGTGGAAGTTCGAAATTTCCACGCCCTCGGATTCGCCCTCGCTCGACAACATTGGGATCACCTAGGGCTTCACAAGCCCCCTGATGGTCCTCGGACCGGATGGTTGGACGACCTCCATAGGGATCTCGCCCAAGCACACCGCATTAGCTATTGGGACGTCCGGAGCATCCTTCACGACGCTGGTCTTGCTATCAAACGGCTAGTAGTTGAGGAAGATGAACTCCGCGAGCTAATGTACGACCATAGTCCTGTCGCACGTGATTACCAGATGCGTTTAGCCGATGCTGGCGAAATCGATTTCGACGACATCATGCGTTTGGGTTGTCGGGCAGTTCAGGTGCCGGCTGTCAGGGACGTCCTGCGGTTGCGCTATCCGTATCTTGTGGTTGACGAAGTTCAGGACTTGACAGTTGAGCAGTACGAAATGGCTGCTGCCGTGGGCCAACGGCGACAAGTCTTTGCAGGGGACATCCATCAAGCAATCTACGACTGGGCCGGTGCGCAACCCGAGACGGTGTTGGAAAGGATTCGTGTCCTGCCTGCTTCAACTATTGACCTCGTCACATCCTGGCGATCTAGTCCCGAGGTTCTCAGAGTGGTGAGCGCCGTGAGTAAGGCTCTCGGTGGACCGAACATACAAGCGGCGGCGCCAGATCAGTGGCCGTCAGAGTTGTTCGCCATGCAGGCCTTCGAGGACGTTGTAGAAGAAGCCGATGCGGTTGTAGACATGGCCGCAGAGTGGCTTGAGCGGGGGGATGGGTCATCTGTGGCGGTTATCGCGCGCAGTAATGCCCGCCTCCGTTCGATCGTGGACATTGCGGTGGGTCGGCAGATGCCTCTCGAAGTTTGGGATGAACCGGCCTTCTCCCCTGACGTAGCCCGAATTCTTCGGTCGTCACTTGTCAGCGTGAACTCGGATACGTCGGACGCCTTGCGCGACCTCCGCAACGCCGCAGTTCGCCTTGTCGACGCCCTCGACTTCGAGACCGCTGACGAACTCGATCGGGCATTGCGGAGTTTTGAGGAGCGCGGCCTAGACTACGAGACGCTCCACCACGACATAGCCAATATCCGCGTGGCGTCGACAGGGTCCGCCCCAGTCGGACCTGGACTGCACGTCCTAAGCAGTCACAAGGGCAAAGGACAGCAGTTCGACAGAGTGGTGGTTGTGGGTTTGGAGGAGGACATTCTGCCTTCTTTTCCAGCGCTCAAGGAAGGTACTTCGGCGGCTCTCACCCAAGAACTCCGTACACTTCTAGTCATGCTCTCACGAGCACGCGAGGCCGTTGTGGTGACTCATGCTCGTCGCGTCCCAAACACAAACGGAGTATTGCGTGTCCGCCAGGGCAGCCGTTTCCTTGCGATACTGCCGGAACCCACAAAGCTTGAGTGAGTTCACAGCTGGACGTGGTGCAGGGTTCGAGCGCGGGCGTATGAGTCCACATCCCGCCGGGTCGTTCATGGCCGCGTATGCATGTGTGAGGTCCTGTCCAAGTCCACTGGAGTCGAAGGCGAGCCCATCTCCAGTCTTGGCGTCGAACCGGCTGCGAACAGTGAGCCGAGATTGGTATAGGCGATGTGCATCGGAGGTTGACTCCAGGTCCTGCGCAGCGGGCACCTTTCTCACCCGACAGAGAGTGGCTCACCCTTTAGATCGGCCGCAATCCCGTCCCGCTCCGGACCACATCTTCCGCTTCGCTGAGCGGCGCGAGACTCTTGAGGGGGGTCACCGAGGGCGGCAACCTCGTCTCATACGAGTGTCTGACGTGGATCTCTCATCCCTAGCGCATTCCTCAGATCGGACGTGCTTCGCCCCCGATCTGCCCGGTCGTCGTTCGGCAGAAATTCGCAGGTCAGGCTGTCGGCCCGTCCTCGCGGATGGGGACGGAGGGCAGTCGATCACCTAAGTCATCGCGGACGTGGGGGGACGGCCGGACCCCGCTAGCTGTAGTTCCCCGACAGGTTGTAGACAGCACGAGAGCCTCCCCAACAGTCAGGTTCTAAGTAACGGCCAGGGAGGCCCTCGTGCAGCATCGTAGTCATCGTCGAGCCCGTTTGACCATTGAGGGCCGCCGGTTGCTGGTCCATCGGGTCGAGGAACTGGGTTGGCCAGCCGCCAGAGCTGCCGAAGCGATGGGGGTCTCGCGGGCCACCGTCTACAAGTGGGTGCGCCGCTTCCGGGAGGAGGGCGATGCCGGCCTTGCCGATCGGTCCTCGCGTCCCCACCACCTGGCCAACCGCATAGATGTGGGCCGCGAGATCGCCATCGTCCGGTGCCGCCGGCAGACCCTGCAGGGCCCACATCGCATCGGCTGGGCGCTGGGAGAGGCCCCATCGACAGTCAACCGGGTCCTGCGCCGCAACCATCAGCCGCGGCTGGCCGACATCGACCGGGCCACCCGAACCGTGGTGCGCTACCAACGAGACGAACCCGGCGAGCTGATCCACGTCGATGTCAAGAAGCAGGGTCGTATCCCCGACGGGGGCGGCTGGCGGATCCACGGCAGAGCCACCGGCACCCCGCGACTGCGTGATCAACGGCCCGACGGGCCCCGCGATGGCCGGCCGCGGTTGGGCTATGACTACCTGCACATCGCCGTGGACGACCGCTCACGGATTGCCTACGCCGAGGCCCACCGCGACGAACGCAAGGAGACCGCTGCCGCCTTCATCACCCGTGCGATCGCCTGGTTCGCCGAGCACGGCATCCACACCCAGCGAGTGATGACCGACAACGGGTCCTGCTACCGCTCCCACACCTTTGCCGACGCCCTCGCCGAGGCCGAAGCCACCCACAAGCGGACACGGCCCTACCGACCCCAGACCAACGGCAAGGTCGAGCGATTCAACCGAACCCTCAAAGAGGAGTGGGCTTACGCACGCGACTACCCCTCAAACCAGGCACGCCTGGACGACCTCGCCCGCTTCGTCCACGACTACAACCACCACCGCGGCCACAACGCTCACAACGGAGGCACACCCATGTCACTTGTCAACAACGTCCCGGCAAAGCACAGCTAGCACACTGAAATCATCTAGGGCCACGGTTCAGGACCATCCCTTCCCACGGACAGCGGCATGGGGTCGGACGTGAGGTCGGTGAAGTAGAAGTACAGCGTGGCCTGATTCGTTGCGTGCCAGCGCGGGCTCATGTCGTGGGCCGATCCTTGAGGATCATCCAATGCCGGTGAGACAGGCGACCTTCGGGAACCCCGGCGAGAACCAGCCGCCCCACCGTGCATCATGGGAATGTCAAAGCACGCTGCTGATGCGCTCGTTGGCCAGTCGCTGGTCGCCCGCGAGGGCACCGACGTAGTTGGAGACGAGGGTGTCGACGCTGTGGCCGAGGCGGCGGGCGCACTCGCCCAGGGGAACGCCCGCGCCGAGCCATGTGGTGGCTGCGGCGTGGCGACAGTCGTAGATCCGGATCGGCTGCTCGCCGACGGCTGCCAGCGCGCGGTGCCAGGCGCGGCGCCAGTTGCCCTGGTTGGGGCGGTTGCCCTCGCTGGTGCGGAACAGCAGCCGCCTCGGGTCACGGTCGGGGAGCTGTTCTACCCAGGCCGCGAGGATCGCGACGAGCTGGGGTGGGATGGGCACCAGCCGCGGGCCGGTCTTGGGTTCGCCGGGCTGACCGTTGCCGATGTCGGCCTCGACGACGTCGAGGGACCCCCAGCCGTTGGTGGGCAGCTGGAGGACCCCGACCCGGAGCATCACGACCTCCGACGGTCGCAGCCCTGCGTAGTAGGCCGTTGCGGTCATGGCGTGGTAGCAGCCGCTCGCCGGGTGGTCGGTGATGATCGCCTCGATCGCCCGGGTCATCGTCTCGGGGGAGGGGAGTGAGCGGATCCGCTGCGCGGTCGTGAGCCCCCGGTTGGCTTTCCGGCGCGCCCGCGCCCGGCTGCGGACCGGCCATGGGTCCTGCTCGATGGCGCCCACCTCAACCGCGGCCAGGACACAGGCGTGGGCGGCGACCCTGAACCTCGTGGCGGTATTCGATGACAACGGGCCGCTGCCGTCGAGGCGCAGCCGCATTCGTCGTTCCACCTCGAGCAACACGGGCTTGTCGAGCTGGGCCAGGGTGAGGGCGTTGGTGCCGAGCCAGCCCTCGAGTCGGCTGTCACGTTCCTGGGAATCCGCGCGCAACGAGGTGAGCAGGTAGCGGCGCAGGTCGGCCGGGGTCCGGGCACCGGGTCGCACCGCGAGCGTGACGAATCGGGCGAGCGACTCAACCATCGACGACCGCGTCCTCGGTGCCCACTCCGGCCACTCCTCCGCCAGCCAACGACGTGCCCACTCGTGCACACCCATGCCGGCGAGCGGGAGCACCCACCCGTCGGGCTCGCCCGTCGACGGCGCGAACTGCTCGCCGTCGTGGACGGCCCGCTGCAACAACCCCCGGTACCGGTCGGCCTCCGACCGTGTGCGGAACGACCGGGACCGATGCCGGCCGTCGATCATCCACCTGACGATCCACGGCCTGTTGCGCCCCACCTCCCCCTTGCGCTTCTGCAGGCCAAAAACCTTCACGTCCTGGTACGGGTGTGGCACGCTCATCACCTCGGTTCGTCGAAGCGACCGTGCCCGCTGTGTCAGGTCAAATTGGGCGGAAAATTGGGCAGGATCGCGGCCTCTGGGTCAAAGAGGCCGCTGACCTGCGGTTTCGGCGAAATTCCCGGCCTGTTTCCTAAACCGTGCGTCGCACGTTCGATTCCTGCCGGGGGCGCTCCGCAGTGTTGTGCTTGGCCGGGGTGCTGGTCTCGGGCTGCGCGCCTGCGACGGCGAGCACGAGCTTGCCGCGGCCAGCCTCCAAGAGGCGCATGGCCGACGCCGCCTCCTCCAGCGGAAACGACTGCCCGACCCGTGGCGTCACGTGGCCGGCCTCGACGAGGTCGGCGAGCCGTTCCAGGTGGTCGGCGTCCTCTGTGGCGACGAAGGTCACCAGCCGCTGGCGGGTGAACGCCGAGGTCAGCACGGCCCGGAGCTGGCGGTCCAGACCGCCGATCAGCCGGCCCCCGCCCTCTCCTCCGACGATGACGAGGGTGCCGGCGGGGCGCAGCGCGTGTCGCAGGTCGCGCAGACGGCGGTTGCCGCCGGTGTCGATGATGACGTCGAAGCGGTCGTGCTGGGCCAACGGGTCGTCCTTGCGGTGGTCGATGACCTGGTGGGCACCGAGGTCGCGGACGAGGTCGAGCTTGTCGGTGCTGGCCGTGCCGGTGACGTGGGCGTCGTGGGCACGGGCGACCTGCACCGCGTAGCTGCCCACGCCGCCGCTGGCGCCGAGCACCAGCACGCGGTCGCCGGGCTGGACGCATCCGTGGTCCTCCACCGCCTGCATGGCGGTCGAGCCGGACACGGCGAGGGCGCCGGCGGCCAGCATGTCGACGCCTCGCGGAACGGCGGCGAGTCGGTCCTGGTCGATCGCGACGAGGTCGGCCCACGTGCCCTGCCCGACGCCGAAGACCGCGTCGCCCTCGGTGAACCGGGTCACGTCGTGGCCGACGGCCTCGACGATGCCCGCGACGTCCATGCCGAGGATGGGGTTGCGTGGCCGGCGCAGCCCGAAAGCCAGCCGGGCCGGGTAGGGCAGTCCCGTCATCAAGTGCCACACGCCACGGTCGACGCCGGCGGCGTGGACCCTGATGCGGACGTCGGTGGCCCCGATGTCGGGGATTGGCACGTCCTCGAGTGCGAGGACGTCGGTGGTGCCGTAGGTGTGCTGGGTGATCGCGCGCATGGTGATCGTCTCCTCTGTCTCGGTCGTCCTGGCGTGTCGGTCCTGCGGGGTCAGGCAGCGACCGCGACAGGTCGCACCGCGGTCGGGGACGGGGTGGGGATGCCACGGCTGAACAGGCGCGCGGCGAAGGCGGGCTCGACGACCATGGCGATGAGGTAGAGCGGGTCGATGGCCGTGTTGAGCGAGGGCGCGAACAGGGCCGCGAAAGAGCCGAGCAGGTAGACCGCACCCGTGGCGGCCATGCCGATCGCCAGCCACGTCGGGACGAGGTGGTGGTCGGCCAGCAGCTTGGCCAGCGCCAGGCAGGAGACGCCGAAGGCGATCAGCCCGATGTCGTAGCCGAGGGCGTGCGCCTCCACCGCCTGCAGGGCCCGGGCAGCGATGGCGGACGATCCGGTGCTGACGGCGTCCTGGGCCAGGCCGAGCGCGGGGGCGAGGGTGAACATGTTGGCGGCGAGGATCCCGGCCTGGATCAGCCGGGCTCCGGTGGCCACCCGGGCGAGCCGGCGGTCGTAAGGCGCGAGCAGCCGGTAGAGGCCCAGACCGACGATCACATCGAGGGCGATCATGACCACGTCGGCGCCGATGCCGGTGGCGAACAGCCCGGGTGAGCCCGCGATGTTGGCGGCGGTTGCCGCCGCGTCGCCGGCGACGACCAGCTGTCCACGGACGACGAACTCGGCGAAGATGCCGGTGAAGACGATCCCGAAGTAGGCGACCCCGACGAGGCGGGACAGCACCGTGGGACGGGCGGTGGGGATGGTGGTGGCAGCCATCTCTGGCTCCTTCCGGAGTGGGGTGTGCAGTGACGTCGTTGACGCTACGGAGCACCCCGCACGGCGGTCTTGACCATGCCGGCCACCCGCTTGACCGTCCCGGTCACCCCGGTCGCAGGCGTGGTAGAACCGCTTGGTGGGCTCGGTCGGCACCCCCGTGATCCGCCGGATCGTCCAGGTCGGGCGTGGCCCGGAGCGACCCGAGGACCTGCTGGCCAGCGTGGGCCTTCGAGCCGATGCGCCCGCGTCGTCGTGGGCCGGGGAGTCAGTCGACGCCGAGGCCTACTACGGGCTGATCGAGCGCGTGGCGGGTGCCGATGACCACGCGCTGCCGTTCCGCTACGCCGAGGCCCTGCGGGCCGACGACTTCGGCGCGCTGGGCCTGGCGTTGAAGACCGCGCAGACCCTCGGCGTCACCCTGCAGCGGCTGATGCGCTACATCCTGGTGCTGTCCGACACGCTGGAGTACGCCCTGGTGGAGGAGCCGGGCGGCCAGCGCCTGGAGCTCAACGGCCGTCCCCACCACCGGCGTGGGGCGGCCATGGCCAACGAGTGCGCGCTGGCCGCGGTGGTCTCGATGCTCCGACAGGCCGCAGGTGTGCACGTGCGGCCCCAAGCGGTGTCCTTCCGGCACCCGCCGCCCCCGACCGCCACGCCCCATCAGGCCTTCTTCGGGTGTGACGTGGCCTTCGACGCAGCCCATGACGCGATCCACCTGCCCGCTGCGGTCATCGCCCAGCAGCCGCGGCTGGCGGACGCGGGACTCTCGGCCTACCTGCTGGCCCAGCTGGACGACCTGCGGGCCCGGGCGGCCGACCGCTCACTCGTGGCCCAGGTGCGGGGAGCGGTGGCCGATGCGCTGCCCGATGGACAGCCGAGCAAGACCCAGGTGGCACGACGGCTCGGGATGAGCGAGCGGACCCTCCACCGCCGGCTGGCCGATGAGGGCGCCTCGTTCCAGACGATCGCCACGCAAGCGCGACGCGAGGCCGCCGAGGCGCTGCTGGCCACCACGGAGCACCCCCTCGCCGACGTGGCGTTCCTGACGGGCTTCGCCGACCAGAGCGCGTTCACCCGGGCGTTCAAGCGATGGACCGGCCAGACCCCAACCGCCTACCGCGCCGCCGGGGTACGGGCCGCTGACCGCTGACCCGCTGACCCGAGCTGCGGATGCGCGCACTGCACAGATCGTGTCGCCGCGTGTAGTCTACGGACATGCCCGATGGTCAGCGCGTGAACGTCACCCTGGATGAGCAGCGGGCAGCCAAGCTCTCGCGACTCGCCGCCCGCGTCCACGTCGCCGAGGGCACCCTCGCGCGGTCGCTGCTGTCCAGCGCCATCGATGACGCCGACCCCGACCCCGACAACGTCGTCGCACTGCTCGACGCGATCCCCAGCGCGTTCGACCGTGCGCAGCTCGGTCTGCGACAGGCCGCTGTCGGCGACACCATCCCCCTGGCCGACCTGTAGCCGTGGCTCGCATCGAGCTGGCCGCTGCAGCGGTCGAAGATCTCGTGCGGCTGATCGCGGTCCTGTCCCTCTCCGACGACACCACTGACCGGGTCCGCCGTTCCATCCAGCCCCTCGCCGATCTCCCGCGCCTCGGACCCGAGCTCCATGGCCGCTGGGCTCCGCTGCGGTTCCTCCTCGGGCCCTGGCGATGGATGCTCATCCTCTACACCTACGAGGAAGATGTCGACCACGTTGTCATCATCACCATCCAGGACGCCCGATCATCCGGTGCCGCCCTTTTGGCTAGCGGCTGATATCGCGAGCACAACTATGTGTGCGTGATCTCCGACCCCACCCGTCGGCTGACCCCGGACGAGCCGGCATCGCAGAGTTGACGTCAACACACGACCACCGCTACCGCACCCCCTTGACATGCAAGTCATCACTTGCATAACGTTCCTTGCCGTGACTGATGTGTACAAGGCGCTCGCTGATCCCACCCGCCGAGTGATCCTCGATGAGTTGGCCGACAGGAACGGTCAGACGCTCTTCGAGATCTGCACGCGGTTGCTCAGCAAGCACGGCATCGATTCATCTCGCCAAGCGATCTCGCAGCACCTCGACGTGCTGGAAGAGGCAGGTCTCGTCACCACTCGACGGGACGGTCGCTACAAGTTCCACCACGCCGACCTCGCGCCGCTACGGGCGATCGTTGACCGGTGGCCGATCCCTCAGGAGGGACCATGATCCGCATCAACCTCACCAGTGTGCTGGTCGACGACCAGAACAAGGCGCTGGCGTTCTACACCGACGTCCTCGGCTTCCAGAAGAAGAACGAGATCCCGATGGGCGAGCACCAGTGGCTCACCGTGGTGTCCCCGTCCGAACCCGACGGGGTCGAGCTCCTCCTCGAGCCCGACGAGCACCCCGCCGCACGGCCCTTCAAGGAGGCGCTCGTGGAGGACGGCATCCCCTTCACCTCCTTCGCGGTCGCTGATGTCCAGGCCGAGTACGAGCGCCTGCGTGGCCTGGGCGTGAGGTTCACCCAGGAACCACTGGACATGGGCGGCGTGACCACCGCCGTACTCGATGACACATGCGGCAACCTCATCCAGATCGCGCAGACCAACTGAGCCCGAGCCAGAGAATCTGCAGGTCAACGACTCTTTCGGTCAGGTGTGGGTACTGACGGCCGGGTGACCTGGTGTCCCCGGCTGTGACAGCCTCTTCTGGGTCGCTCCTGCCCTAGGGGGCCCGCTGAATACGAGGACCCGTTGAAGGCCGACCACTACGACAGCTTCGCCCGCAGCTACGCAACGGCGAACGAGTCCAACCTCTTCAACGCCCACTACGAGCGTCCCGCGATGATCGACCTCGCGGGAGACGTGGACGGCCGTCGGGTCCTCGACGCCGGCTGTGGTTCCGGAGCGCTGACGTCGGCGCTGCGCGCGAAGGGTGCCATCGTGACCGGCGTCGACTCCAGCGCGGTCATGGTCGACCTGGCACGGCGCAGGTTGGGTGCGGACGCGGACGTGCACGTGGCCGACATCAGCCAGCCCCTCCCGTTCGACGACGGCGCGTTCGACGACGTCGTCGTCTCCCTGGTACTCCACTACTTGCGCGACTGGACGCTACCCCTGGCCGAGATGCGGCGCGTCCTGGTGCCCGGCGGCCGGCTCCTCCTGTCGGTGAACCACCCCCGCATCCTCGAGTCGAGTGACCCCAGCGCCGACTACTTCTCCGTCACGCAGTACGCCGAGGAGTACACGTTCGACGGCCAGCGCGCCGAGCTCGTTTACTGGCACCGGCCGTTGCACGCCATGAGCGACGCGTTCACGCGGGCAGGCTTCCGCATCTCCGTCATCAGTGAACCGCCGTTCGCACCAGACACACCCCGCGAGCTCCTCCCGCCGGATCTCGGGGATGCCACCGCGTTCATCTGCTTCATCTTCTTCGTCCTCGAGGCGGCCTGAGTAGACCAGGACACCGCCCTGGGGCTCGTCGCAGGGCCGCGCTCAGCCCTCGACCCATTTGGCCAGGTGCTGGCCGGTCAGGGTGGAGCCGTCGGCGATCAGGTCGGCGGGCGATCCCTCGAAGACCACGCGGCCCCCGTCGTGGCCGGCACCGGGTCCCATGTCGATGATCCAGTCGGCATGCGCCATCACGGCGAGGTCGTGCTCGACCACGATCACCGACTTGCCCGAGTCAACCAGCCGGTCGAGCAGGCCGAGCAGCTGCTCGACGTCGGCGAGGTGCAGGCCGGTCGTCGGCTCGTCCAGCACGTAGATCCCGCCCTTCTCCGCCATGTGGGTCGCCAGCTTCAGGCGCTGCCGCTCCCCACCGGACAGCGTGGGCAGGGGCTGGCCCAACCGCAGGTACCCCAGCCCGACGTCGACCAGCCGACGGAGGATCTTCTGCGCGGCCGGCACCCGTGCGTCGCCTTCGGCGAAGAACGCCTCGGCCTCGACCACTGGCATCGCCAGCACCTCGGCGATGTCACGACCACCCAGCTGGTGCTCCAGGACCGAGCTGTCGAACCGCTTGCCCTGGCACTCCTCGCACGGTGTCGACACGCTTGCCATGATCCCGAGCTGGGTCTCGATGACGCCCGTCCCGTTGCAGACCGGACAGGCACCCTCGGAGTTGAAGCTGAACAGGGCCGGCTTGACGCCGTTGGCCTTGGCGAAGGCCTTGCGGATCGGGTCGAGCAGGCCGGTGTAGGTCGCCGGGTTGCTGCGACGCGACCCACGGATCTCGTCCTGGTCGATGGCCACGACATCGGCGTCGTCCGGCAGCGACCCGTGCACCAACGAGCTCTTGCCCGACCCGGCCACCCCCGTGATGACGCAAAGCACCCCGAGGGGGATGTCGACGTCGACGTCGACCAGGTTGTGCAACGAGGCGCCGCGAACCTCCAGCGCCCCGGTTCCCGTGCGGACCGAGGGCTTCAGCGGGGTGCGGTCGTCCAGGTGGCGGCCGGTGACGGTGTCGCTGCCGCGCAGCCCCTCGACGGAACCCTCGTAGCAGATCGTCCCACCCTCGGTGCCCGCCATCGGCCCGAGGTCGACGACGTGGTCGGCGATGGCGATGACCTCGGGTTCGTGCTCGACCACCAGCACCGTGTTGCCGGCGTCGCGCAGCCGCAGCAGCAGGTCGTTCATGCGCTGCACGTCGTGGGGGTGCAGCCCGACGGTCGGCTCGTCGAAGACGTAGGTCACGTCGGTCAACGCCGAGCCGAGGTGGCGAATCATCTTCGTGCGCTGCGCCTCGCCCCCCGACAGCGTCCCCGAGGCCCGGTCCAGCGACAGGTAGCCCAAGCCGATCTCGACGAAGGAGTCCAGGGTGTGCTGGATCTTGCCCAGCAGGGGGGCGACGCCCGGGATGTCCAGGCCTCGGATCCACTCCGCCAGGTCGCGGATCTCCATCGCACAGGCCTCGGCGATGTTCTTGCCCTCGATGCGCGAGGAGCGGGCCGCCTCGCTCAGCCGCGATCCGCCGCAGTCGGGGCAGTCCGCATAGGTCGCGGCCCGATCGACGAACCGTCGGATGTGCGGCTGCAGCGAGTCGCGGTCCTTGGTGAACATCGACTTCTGCAGACGCACCAGCAGGCCCTCGTAGCTGCGGTTGACACCCTGGACCTTGACCTTGGTGCCCTCGTGGTCGAGGAAGGTGTGGCGTTCCTCCTCGGTGTAGTCGGCGATGGCCTTGTCCGGGTCGAGCAACCCGGACTCGCTGAACAGCTGCACCATCCAGCCATCGGGGGTGTAGCCGGGTACCAGGATGGCGCCGTCCGCCAAGGACTTCGATTCGTCGACGATCGCGGACATGTCGAGGTCGGGCACGGTCCCGATGCCCTCGCAGGTCGGGCACATCCCGCCGGTGCGCGAGAACGTGACGACCTCCCGCTTCTTGTCACCCTTCTCGACGGTGATCGCCCCGCTCGCGCTGACCGACGCCATGTTGAACGAGAACGCGCTGGGCCCGCCGATGTGGGGGTCGCCGATCCGGCTCCAGAGGATGCGCAGCATGGCGCTTGCATCGGTTGCGGTGCCGACGGTCGAGCGCACGTCGGCGCCCATCCGTGACTGGTCGACCGCGATCGCCGTCGTCAGGCCCTCCAGCACGTCGACCTCGGGTCGAGCGGCGGTGGGCATGAAGTTCTGCACGAACGTGGAGTAGGTCTCGTTGATCAGCCGCTGGGACTCCGCCGCGATCGTGCCGAAGACCAACGAGCTCTTGCCCGACCCCGACACACCGGTGAAGACGGTGAGCCGCCGCTTGGGCAGCTCGACGCTGACGTCCTTGAGGTTGTTGACCCTGGCCCCGTGGACACGGATCAGGTCATGGCTGTCTGCTGGATGACGGTCCCCGGACGATGCGGTGGACGGCATGGTCCCTCCCTGCGGCGGTAGCTGGTCCGCTGGAGCCTATTGCCGTCCCGGGGGTTGGCGCTTCTCCGAACCTGCCCGTCCCCGGCGGCGACAGGTCAAACGGTGCTGGGTGGACCCAGCATCAACCAACCGATGATGCCGACTGCGGACGCGGCGATGCAGTAGTACGCGAAGCCGGTCAGCCGTTCGCGGGAGACCAGCCGAACCAGGAACCGGATCGCCAGGTAGCCCGAGACGAAGGCGGCCAGCATCCCGCCGCCGAGCTCCAGCAGGTTCTCGCCACCCTCGGCCAGGTCGGGAAGGCTCAGCACCGTCGCGCCCACCAGCGCGGGAATAGCCAGCAGGAACGAGAACCGGGTCGCGGCCTCACGGGTCAGCCCAGCGAACACCCCACCCGTGATGGTCGACCCGGCGCGGCTGATGCCGGGAAGGACCGCAAGGCACTGCGCGAATCCGGCAGTCATGGCGTGCCGAAGCGTCAGCCCGGACAGGTCGGCGCCGGTCGGGTCGGTGGCATCGACGCCCAACGGCAGGCCGACCGGCGCAGCCGAGGGTTCCACCGGCTGCCCCGTCCCCGCACGCCAGCTCCCCGTCCACGCACGCTCGGTGGGCGCAGCCACGCTGGCGTTCGCCGGCACCGGCTCGAGCTCGTCGACGTCCAGTCCGCCGGCCCGGACACGACGGCTGCGGATGGCCTCGGCGCTCAGCAGCAGGGTGGCGGTGACCAGCAGCAGCAGCGACGCGACAAGGGGCGACCCGAAGGCGTCCTCGATCGGTCCGGCAAGGAAGAGCCCGACGATCGCCACAGGGATGCTGGCGGGGACCAGCAGCAGGCCGACGCGCCGGTACACCTCGCCCATCGGGCTGCGGTCCAGCCTGAGCACGCCCCGCACGATGGCCGACAGCTCGCCACGGAAGTAGACCAGCACCGCGCCGAGCGTGCCGACGTGGAGCATGACGTCGAACGCCAGGCTGTGCTTCTCCCAGCCCATGAGGTAGGGCACCAGCACCAGATGGCCGGAGCTGGAGACGGGGATGAACTCGGTCAGCCCCTGGACGATGCCGAGGATCACAGCCTCGAGCCACGCAGGAATCATGGCCCTGCATGGTACGGCCCGCTCGGGGGAGCACCGCCGTCGCCGACTGCCCACCCGGACCGGTCGTCAACGGATCGCAGGAGCTGGGCAGCGACACCTGCACGAGCGTCGAGGAGTCGACGTCCTGCGAGTCCGAGGGCGATGACCCCGCTACTCGGGGGGCACGAGGGTGAGGAGCAGCTGGCCGCTGGACATCGCCGACGTCGCCTCTCCGACATCGGCTGATGGCACCGCCACGAGGGCCACCGAGCGGCTTCCCTCGCCGTCCACGGCCAGCACCCTGAGCCCCTCCGACAGCAGCTCGGGCGGTCCCCGCGAGCGGTCGACCGCCCAGACGTCCACCACCGCTCCTGCGTCGATCCCCCACGCGGTCTCAACGGGGACGGGCAGGAGCCGGTGTTCTGCAGGGAGGACCGCAGCCGGTCCGACCGAGGAGATGTGCGCCTCGGTGAGCACCGCACCGTCCATCAGGGGGAGGGTCAGCGTCATGTCGGGATCGATCTCCGTCACCGGGTCGGGCGGCACCGCGATCGGGGGCAGGCGCACGCGGCGGACGGCATCGGCCACGTCCTCGCCGGGGGTGATCGTCCGGGTGGCCTGCCACACCTCGATGCCCCCGCCGCCCCACTGCGCGAGGAGCCCGTCGCGATAGGCGCTGCACTGTCCTGCCACGACGACCGCCAGCAGGCCCCACACGATCAGCCGGGCCCGTGGGGGCAGGCGAGCCCACCCCTCCGCCAGGGCGTCGAGACGACGGGGGAGGGGTGGAGGGGGCCCGTACAGGAAGCCGGATCGCAGCGGCACACCCCCACCCTGTCCCGAACGCGGCAACACCCGGGCGCGGATCGCGCCCGGGTGTGGACAACTCCGGCTACTGGCCGGCGCCTGCCCGGTCGGCGTTGGCCCTGATCGCGTCGCGGAACCACACGGCCAGCCCCTCGGCGTGGGTGTCGTAGGTCGCGGTGAACCGGGGATCGGTGACGTACATCTCCCCGAGGTTGACGTGCATCTCGTGGGAGCATTCGTAGAACTGGCGGATGGCCTGGCGAGCCTCCTCCGCGAGGTCCATGGCGGACTCGCCGTCGGCGGCAGCGCCCGCCTCGAATGCCTCGGCAAGGCGTCGGACGAACGACTCGTTCTCGGCGGCGAGCCGGTCGAACTCGGCCTTGGTCATGTTCTTGGTGCGCTCGCGTGACTGCCGGTAGGCATCCGTCTCGCCCCAGCGCTCCTTGACTTCGTCTTCGTACTGGCTGTGGTCAAAAGCCACGAACATCTCCTCCTCGTTGGTCTGTGGTCCGCCCTCGAGCTCTGCGAGGGCTTGGTCAACGGCCTTCAGGACCAGGCCCAGGTCGTCGTGTCGTCGGGCCAGCTCCGCGCGTTGGTCACGCAGGGCTTCGGCCCGGTCATAGTCGGGGTCGTCGAGGGCCGAGGCGATCTCGGCCAACGTGAAGCCCAGCTCGCGCCAGAACATGATCTGCTGCAGGCGCAGCAGGTCGTCGTGGTCGTAGAGCCGGTAGCCCGCGGGCGTCCTGCCGCTGGGCCGCAGCAGGCCGATCTCGTCGTAGTGGTGAAGGGTGCGGACGGTGACGCCGGCCAGCTCGGCCAGCTCGCTCACACTTCGCATGGGTGGCCTCCTCGGCGGTGGGGGCGATGTGCCCGACGGGGTGTCGAGGACCACCGTGGCGCCTCACGTGACGTGAGGGTCAACCCCTGCCCGGAAGAAAGTTCCGACGACTGGTCAGAGGTGGGCGTCGCGAAGCGCGTGCAGCGCTGGGCGGTCGGGCGACAGCGGCAGCGCGGGGATGATCGCGAACAGCAGGCGACGCAGGTTCTCGGTGTTGGCGCGGAAGACCTCCAGCACCGCGGCGCTGGTGACCGCCGGGACGTCGGGATCGTCCTCGAGGCCGGCATCGAAGTCGGTCACGAGGGAGATGTTCAGGGCGGCCATCTCCAGCTCACGGGCCAGCGGCGCCTCGGGGTACTGCGTCATGCCGACGATGTCCCAGCCCTGGGCGGAGAACCAGCGTGACTCGGCCTTGGTGGAGAACCGCGGTCCCTGGATCACCACGAGTGTCCCGGCCTCGTGCACGTCGATGTCGAGCGAGCGTGCGGCGCTCAGGGCCACCCCGCGCATCTCTGCGTCGTAGGGCTCGGCGAAGGACACGTGGGTGACCTCGGGCCCGTCGTGGAAGGTGTCGATTCGTCCCCGGGTGCGGTCCACGAGCTGGTCGGCCAGCACGAACGACCCGGGGGCGATGTCGGTTCGCAGGCTTCCGACCGCGCACGGCAGGATCACGTCGGTCGCCCCGAGGTGCTTCATCGCCCAGAGGTTGGCGCGGTAGTCGATACGGTGCGGAGGGATGGTGTGGCCGACGCCGTGGCGCGGCATGAAGCCGACGGATCGTCCCTCGACCTCTGCCACCGTCACCGGCGCCGACGGGGGGCCATACGGTGTCTCGACCGCGACCTCGCGGGCGTCGTCGAGCAAGGAGTACAGCCCCGAGCCGCCGAACACGGCGACGTCGATGGCGACCTCGTCGTGGCGAGGGACCTCCACGAGCTCAGTCCGAGCTGGAGTTGGACGACGAGGTGCTGGACGAGGAGCTGCTGTCCTTGGACGAGCTGCTGCTCTTCGACGAGCTGCTGTCCTCCTTCGACGACGAGTCGCTCGAACCGCTGCTGGCGGTGCCGCTGGTGCTGGACGACGAGCCGCTGCTGCGCGTGTCGGTGACGTAGTACCCGGAGCCCTTGAACACGATCCCGGCGGCGCTGAACACCTTGCGGACGGGCTCGCCGCACTCGATGCACTCGGTCAGCGCATCATCGGAGAAGGACTGCTTGACCTCGAACCGATGGTCGTTGGTCAGGCACACGTAGTCGTAGGTGGGCATGGTGGTGAAGGTCTCGAAGGGGTCGACGGCCGCTCAACGGTACACGTCGCCCTCGGTGACGACCGCATCGACAGGGGCGTCGTGGGGGTCGGCGGCCACACGGTCGACCAGCTGGACCTCCAAGCAGATCCCGATGCGCACGGCCGCGCCGGTCCGGGGCAGCAGGCGGTCGTAGAACCCGCCGCCGTAGCCGATCCGGCCGCCGTGGCGGTCGAAGCAGACCCCGGGGACCAGCACCGTGCCCACGTCCCGCGGATCGATGGTCGGCAGGACGTCACGGGGTTCCCTGATGCCGTAGGCACCCACGACCAGGTCGACGTCGAGGTCGGTCACGAGGTGCAGCTGGAGGTCCCCGGGACCGACCACGCGTGGCAGCGCCAGCGGCCGTGCCGCAGCCAACCAGCCCCGCAGGACCGCATCGACCGACACCTCGTCGCCCGTGGCGGCGTAGCCGAGCAGCGGCCCCGGTCGTGCACCGAGCAGGGGGTCGAGGCGTTCGCCGATCCGGGCCGCCGCCCGGGCGCGCACGTCGCCGGGGACCGCCGCCCGACGTTCCTTCGCGGCCAGCCGCTGCTCGATCTTCTGTTGCCCCGCGTCCACCGACATCCGTCGTAGCATGCCAGCGGCAACCCCCGTTCGTTGTCCTCCAGTCCTCGGAAAGCGAAGGTCACCAACAGTGCGCGCACGCAAGGCCGTCATTCCCGCCGCGGGCCTCGGTACGAGGTTCCTGCCGGCCACGAAGGCCCAGCCCAAGGAGATGCTCCCGCTGGTGGACAAGCCGGCGATCCAGTACGTCGTCGAGGAAGCGGTCCGTGCCGGGCTCGACGACATCCTCATGGTCACCGGACGTGGGAAGCGTGCGCTGGAGGACCACTTCGACCAGGCCGTCGAGCTCGAGCGCCAGCTCGCCGCGACGGGCAAGGAGAGCCTGCTGGCCGCAGTACAGGCCGTCACCCAGCTCGCGCTGGTCCACTACGTCCGCCAGGGCAAGCCGCTGGGCCTCGGACACGCTGTCGGCTGCGCCCGCCACCACGTCGGGGACGAACCCTTCGCGGTCCTGCTCGGTGACGATCTGTTGGGGGAGGAGGAGCGACTGCTCTCGCAGATGGTCGACGTCTGCGACCAGACCGGACGGTCCGTCATCGCCGTCATGGAGTTCGGCGACGAGGACCTGTCGAAGTACGGCGTCGTGGCGGCCGAGCCCGACCCCGACCACGAGGGCGTCTACAAGGTCACCGACCTCGTCGAGAAGCCGGGCAAGGCCAACGCCCCGTCCAACCTGTGCATCATCGGGCGGTACGTCTTGACCCCCGACATCTTCGACCACATCGGCGCCACCAAGCCGGGGCGGGGCGGCGAGATCCAGCTGACCGACGCCATGCGAGCCCAGGCGCAGGACGAGCCCATCCGGGCCATCAAGTTCGACGGCATCCGCTACGACGTCGGTGCCAAGCCCGACTACCTGCGGGCCACCGTCGAGCTGGCAGCCCAACGCGAGGACCTGGGGCCGGAGTTCATCGCGTTCCTGCGCGAGTTCGTCGCTGGTCTCGACTAGGCGTGGGCCACCGCCACCACGTCGATCCCGCCGAGCTCGAGCCGCTGGCGGACTATCGCCGTCGGGTCCTGTCGGGCCTGTCGCCGCTGACGCCGATCCAGACCGCCCTGTCGGAGGCCCACGGCTCGGTCCTGGCCGAGGACGTCGCCGCACCGGGCGACATCCCCCCGTTCGCCAACTCCGCCATGGACGGGTACGCCGTCGCGGCCTCCACCGTCACCGCCGGTGAGCCGCTGCACGTCGTGGGCGAGATCGCGGCGGGCGCTGCCGAGCGTCCGTCGCCCGGGCCGGGACAGGCCGTCCGCATCATGACCGGTGCGCCGCTGCCCGCCGGGGTCGATGCGATCGTGCCGGTCGAGCTGGTCGACGAGCGCGGCCACGAGGTCGTCCTCAACATCCAGCCCGCAGCCGGCGAGAACGTGCGCGACGCCGGCGAGAGCGTCCGAGCGGGCGAGACCGTCCTGACCGCCGGCCGTCCTCTCGGCGCGGCCGAGATCGGCATGCTGGCGGCCATGGGGGTCGGTCGTGTCCTCGTCCACCCCCGTCCCCGCGTCGCCGTGCTGGCCACCGGCGACGAGCTGATCGAACCCGGCAAGCCCCTGCGGCCGGGACAGATCCACGAGTCCAACTCCTACCTGCTGGCCGCACAGGTCACCGAGGCCGGGGCCATCCCGTTTCGCCAACCCATCGCGGTCGACGACCGGGCCAGCCTGAAGCGGGCGTTCCGCGGGGCGCTTGCGCAGGCCGACCTGCTGGTCACCAGCGGCGGGGTCAGCGCCGGCCGCTACGACCTGTCCAAGCAGGTGCTCGCCGACATGGGTGACGTCTCGTTCAGCAAGGTCGGGATGCAGCCGGGCATGCCGCAGGCCTTCGGGACCATCGACGGCGTGCCGGTCTTCGGACTACCGGGCAATCCGGTGTCGGCCGCGGTCAGCTTCGAGGTCCACGTCCGTCCGGCCATCCGCCGGCTGCAGGGGCGGGACGACCTGAACCGCCCGCGCCTGACCGCACGCCTGGCCGAGGGGGTCCGCAGCCCCGAGCACAAGGTCTCGTTCCTGCGGGTCACCCTCGAACGGGCCGCCGACGGCTGGGCGGCCAGCACCACCGGTGCGCAGGGCAGCGGGATCCTCCGCTCGATGGTCCTGGCCGACGGCCTCGCCGAGATCCCGGCCGACCGCACCTCGCTGGACGCCGGTGAGCAGGTCGTGGTCCACCTGTTGAAGGAGATGGCATGAGCGAACCCCGCCTGACCCACCTCGACGAGGCCGGCCACGCGCGCATGGTCGACGTCGGGGACAAGGACACGACACGCCGGGTGGCCGTCGCCTCCGCCGCCCTCGTGCTCCGACCCGACACCGCTCGGATGCTGGTGGAGGGACGGCTGCCCAAGGGCGACGCCATCGCCACCGCGCGGATCGCGGGGATCATGGCGGCCAAGCGAACCCCCGACCTCATCCCGCTGTGCCACGTCGTGTCGCTGTCGGGCGTGGAGGTCGAGGTCGAGGTCGACGTCGACGCCGGCCGTTGCCGCATCACCGCCACCGCAACGGCGGCCGACCGCACCGGAGTGGAGATGGAAGCCCTCGTGGCGGCATCGACCACGGCGTTGACCCTCTACGACATGACCAAGGCCGTCGAACGGGGCGCCGTCGTCGAACACGTCCGGCTGGAGTCCAAGACCGGCGGCGTTCGCGGTGACTGGCATCGGGACGGTGCCGCGTGAGCGGATCCACCCCCGAGGCACGGGTCGTCCGGGCACGCATCGTGACGGTGTCGACCCGCGCCAGCGCCGGGGTCTACGACGACACCGCCGGACCAGCGGTGGAGGCCGTGCTGGCCGGGGCGGGCATCACCGTCCTCGGCACGACCGTCGTCCCGGACGGACGCGAGGGCGTGTCCCGCGCGATCATCGACGCCTGCCGCGACGCCGACGTGGTCATCACCAACGGTGGCACCGGCATGCACCCCAAGGACACCACGCCCGAGGCCACCCGCGATGTCATCGACCGGGAGGTGCCGGGCCTGGCCGAGGCCATCCGGGCCACGTCCCTGGCCATCACCCCCATGGCGATGTTGTCCCGCGGGATCGCCGGCATCCGCGACCGCACCCTCGTCGTCAACGTGCCCGGATCCCCCAAGGGCGCCCGCGAGTCCGTCGAGGTCGTCATCGGCGTGCTCGGCCACGCGGTGGATCAGTTGGCCGCGGGCGACCATTGAGTACCCTCGGTCCACAGGTATTTCGTTCGGCTTCGGACGAACGGACGATGGTGTCCTCCTTGACAGTCCGGCAGCCTGTTGGTCTGCCCGGTCACCGCCTTCCCATCCAGTGATCGAGTAACCCCCCACATGGCCCTCATCACCAAGTCCACAACCGGTCGCCAGCTCATGGTGCTCGACGACGCCGAGACGATCGCCCACCAGGCGCGTCGTCGCGCCGCGCTGCAGCGCCGCCGTCAGGACGCCGTCCGCGTTGCCGTCGTGGCCGCGGTCGTGCTGTCCACGATCGCCCTGATCATCGGGGTATCGGTGCAGACCGTCGTGCTGGTCTTCGTGGGGCTGTTCGTCGCGGGGGTCGTCGGGTTCCGCCAGCTGCAGGAGCTGCAGGACGTCCGCCGCCGCCACCACGTGCGTGCGCAGATCGGCCAGGGCATCGGAACGCCGCGCCCCAAGGGCGGGTTCTCCACCACCCGACACCGTTCGGGTGCACCGGTCTGGGTCGACCGGCGAGCCGCCTGAGCATGGGCTACGGCGACCACCTCCCAGAGGTGGGTGCGCTTGCCCACGCTCGGCTCGAGGCACGCCACGAGGCGCGAGAGGCTGCGCTGACGGCATCCCGCGCGTCGATCCGTGCAAGCGCCAACGCCATCCGTGCGGCACACCGGGGCGAGAACGACACAGCCGGCGAAGGGGTCGAGGAAGCGGGGGCGCACCTGCGCATCGCGATCGAGGCCACCGATGGCCTGCCGATGATCCGGTGGGCCGGGTTCGTGCACGATGCGGAGAAGGAATACGCCGAGGCGTCGTGCACCCTGGCGGTCCTCAGCGGCAAGCCGCTGCCCGGCCCCGACGACCTCGGCGTGGACGTGACCGCGTGGCTCAACGGGGTGGCCGAGACCGTCGGCGAGCTGCGTCGGTACCTGCTTGACCAGCTCCGCCACGGCCGCATGGAGCGCTGCGAAGAGCTGCTGGCGACCATGGACGACATCTACTCGATGCTGGTCACCATCGACTTCCCCGACGGCATCACCAGCGGCCTGCGTCGCTCGACCGACGTGGCCCGGTCCATCCTCGAGCGCACCCGCGGCGACTTCACCACCGCCCACCTCCAGGAGCGGCTGCGAGAGGCGCTCGACGCCCACCGCAGCGACCTCCTGGACAGCTGACCGGCCGGTTCGCAGACCCATCGGAGTCCCGCTATCATCCAGCGTCCCCCAACGGGGCTGTAGCTCAATTGGTAGAGCGCTTCGGTCGCATCGAAGAGGTCAGGGGTTCGATTCCCCTCAGCTCCACGCGGACCCACTCGCTGACGCTCGCGGGTGGTCCTGCTCCTTCGTCGCGGACGTCCGCGTGGAGCGAGCTCCAGGTGTGTCCCGCTCCGCTCGGGCCATTCGGGCCACGGAGGCCAAGGCAACGCCCCGGCCCCCGTGGGCGAGTGGACTACGGCTGGAAGACGACCTTGATCGCGCCGTTGGTCTTCTGCTGGAACATCTCGTAGGCCTTCGGGGCCTCGTCCAGCGGCAGGCGGTGGGTGGCGAAGTCGTCGACGCCCAGCACGTCGGTGTCGTCGAGCAGCGGCATGATGTCGTCGACCCAGTGCTTCACGTTGGCCTGACCCATGCGCATGGTGATCTGCTTGTCGAACATGGTCATCATCGGCAGGGGGTCGACCATGCCGCCGTAGACGCCGATGAGTGACACCGTGCCGCCCCGACGA
Source organism: Euzebya pacifica (assembly GCF_003344865.1). GTDB lineage: Bacteria > Actinomycetota > Nitriliruptoria > Euzebyales > Euzebyaceae > Euzebya > Euzebya pacifica. The sequence continues at coordinate 4,564,567 of NZ_CP031165.1, read as the reverse complement.
ACCATGTCGATGGCCGGCAGCATGGCTCCCAGGCGGTCGACGCCGGCGTGGTCCATGAACGGCTCGGAGATCGCCTTCGGCAGGAACTGCGTCAGCCGGTGGGCCAGCTTCGTCGCGGGGGACCCGTGCGCCTCCATGCCGACCGCGTCGATGACGGAGTCCGCACCACGCCCCTTCGTGAGCTCACGGACGGCCTCGGCGATGTCGTCGTGGTCCCGCAGGTCCAGCGTCGTCGTGCCGCGTGCTGCCTCACGCGCCAGGCGCTCGTCGACGAGGTCGATGCCGATGACCTGCTCCACACCCCGCTGCTGCAGGATCCGGCACGCCATGGCGCCGATCGGCCCCAGACCCAGCACCGCCACGGTGCCGCCGTCGGGAACGTTGGCGTACTCCACGGACTGCCAAGCGGTCGGCAGCACGTCGGAGAGGTAGACGAAGCGGTCGTCCGCCGGACCCTCCGGAACCTTGATGGGGCCGTAGTCGGCGTGGGGGACGCGCAGCAGCTCGGCCTGGGCACCCGGGACGGCGCCGTACAGCTTGGTGTAGCCGAACAGGGCCGCACCGCTGTCCTCCTCGGTGACCTGCGTGGTCTCGCACTGGGTCTGCAGGCCACGGTTGCACTGGTCGCAGCGTCCGCAGGCGATCTGGAAGGGGATCACGACCCGGTCGCCGACGGCCAGGTCAGTCACGTCGTCGCCGACGGCCTCGACGATGCCCATGGGTTCGTGGCCGATGATGTCGCCCTCGCGCATGTACGGCCCCAGCACCTCGTACAGGTGCAGGTCCGAGCCGCACAGCCCGGTGGTGGTCATGCGCACGATGGCGTCGGTCGGCTCCTGGATCGTCGGATCGGGGACGGTGTCCACGCGGACGTCGCGGGGGCCATGCCAGACAACTGCCTTCACGGTGATCTCCTCGGTTCGGGGTCTCCTCGATGACTTCCCTCACCGCACCGCGCACCAAACCGGAGACGACGGCCAACCGCTTCGCAGGTGACCGACCGACGGATGTTCGTCAGCTGGGCCGAGCTGCGGCCACGTCGATCGACAGGCCGGTCTCCCGTTCGCACACGGTCCACAGGGCGGCGATGGCCGCGTCGGCACCGGGCCGGATCAGGGGCTTGCGGACCGGCGGGCCCGTGGCCACCAGCAGCGGACCGAAGTAGTCCCCACCGGACGCCGACGGATCGGTCGCCGCCCGCAGCTGGCTGAGGGCACCACGTTCGGTGGACATGCCGACGGTCTCGGTCAGGCGGTGGAAGAACCCGCCGAGGAACCCGGCACCGCCCTCCTCGTGGGTGGTGGCCTGCAGGTCGGAGTTGGTCAGCCCCGGATGGGCAGCCAGCGCCATGGCGTCGACGCCGGCGGCCTCGAACCGGGCCTGCAAGCCTTGGGCGAGGTGGCGCGCCGCCAGCTTGGTGTTGCCGTACTGCTTCCAGGCGTCGTATCGGCCGCGCATGTGCGGGTTGTCGACGTCCAGCGGGCTGCCCTGGTGCTGGGCCATCGAGGAGAGCGTGATCACGCGGGCCCCGGGGGTGGCGACCACGGTGGGCAGCAGGTGGGACGTCAGCGCCCAGTGGCCGAGGACGTTGATGCCCAGCTGCCGTTCGAACCCGTCGACGGTCGTGCCCTCCGGCATCGCCATGACGCCGGCGTTGAGCATCAGGACGTCGATCCGCTCGTGGGCGGCGGCGATCTCCCCTGCGGCCTTCTCGACGGATGCCAGGGAACCAAGGTCGAGCTCGACCACCTCCAGCGAGGCGTCGGGGTGCGCCGCGAGGATCTCCTCCCGCGCGGCCGCCGCCTTCTCCTGGTTGCGAGCAGCCATGACGACGTGGGCGCCCCTGCCCGCGAGGGCCTTGGCCGACGCCAGGCCGAGGCCGCCGTTGGCCCCGGTCACGACGGCGACCCGCCCGCCCTGGTGGGGGATGTCAGCGGTGGACCAGGTCATCGGGTGCTCCTCGAGGAGGGGTGGGGTGGGCGGACGGTACCGCTCCGCCGGTCAGCGGTCGGATCGGCTGAAGAGCCGGGCGAGGGTCAGGACCACGATCGCCCCGATCACCGATCCGATCAGCCCCGAGCCCTGCAGCTCGAAGTTCCCGTCGAAGGCGAGGTTGGCCAGCGTGCCGCCGACGACGGATCCGACCAGCCCCAGCGCGATCGTGCCGATGCAACCGAGTCCCTTGGGAGCGGGGGCGAACACGCGCGCGATGGCACCCGCGATCAGACCGGACAGCAACCACGCGAAGATTCCCATGGCGGCCAGCCTGCCATCGCCGCGGCTCGCCACCATCGGGGAAACCCCCTACGGGTGGCGGGGGGAGTGGCCCTGCCCCCACGGCTACGCTCGGCCGCCGGATGACCACGACGCCACCCTGCCAGCTGATCGCCACCGACATCGACGGGACCCTCCTCCGCAGCGACGGGACGGTCAGCGACCGAGCGCGTCGCGCGATCGCCGACGTCGAGGACTCGGGCCGCCTGTTCGTCCTGGTCACCGGGCGGCCGCCCCGCTGGCTGCGTCCCATCACCGAGCAGGTGGCCCATCGCGGACTCGCCATCTGCGCGAACGGCGGCATCGTGATGGACCTCCACACCGAGGAGGTCGTTCGGGTCGACGCGTTCCCCGACGGCCTGGGCCTGGACGTGCTCAACCGACTCCGGGCCATGGACGACACGCTGGCGTTCGGGGTCGAGTGGGCCGACGGGTTCGCCCACGAGGCGTCCTACCCGCGCGGCACCCGGTCCTCGGAGCTGGCCCGCGGGGCCGCTCAGGACGTCGACCACGTCGACGAGCTGTTCGCCCGGCCCGTCGTGAAGGTCCTCGCCCGGGCGCAGGATCGTGGCCGGCTGGCCCTCGACGAGCTTGCCGAACGGGCCATCGCCGAGATCGGCGAGCTCGCCACCGTCACGTGGTCCAGCGTCGGCCTGCTTGAGGTGTCCGCCCCCGCGGTGACCAAGGCCGCCGCGCTGCACCGCTTCGCCCGGGACCACGGGCTGGGTGCCGAGGACGTGCTGGCTTTCGGGGACATGCCCAACGACCTGCCGATGATCGAGTGGGCCGGGCACGGCGTGGCGGTGGCCAACGCCCATCAGATGGTCCGTGAGGTCGCCGACGAGGTGACGGACTCCAACGACGACGACGGGGTCGCCAAGGTCATCGAGCGGGTGCTCGGGTAGTCGACTGGCGGCTCAGGTGATCTGGGTCGCGACGACGGCGGCGAGCAACGCCAGCAGCAGCAGGGTGGCGACCACCCGCTGCCACGTCAGCCGGGTAGGGTCCCACCCGCGCGAGCTCGACCGCCGCTCCACCTGCAGGATCGACGCCGCGCGCTCGGCGTCGGACTCCAGGACCTGCACCTCGACACCCTGGTAGGCACCACCGAGCGGGAGCCCCGTCGTGCCGCCGAGGTCGTCAGCGATCAGCCGGTACAGCATCCCCTCGGCCCGCAGCGCGCTGGCCGCGACCTCGGCCAGCCCACGGTGCGGGAACACGTCGACCGTCACCCATCCGTCGTTCATCGGTGCCTGCCCATCAGATCCATCCCGGTCGGACCCAGATCAGCGCGTCCCACAGGCCTCGCGGGATCTCCAGGCCGAGGAACAGCGGTGACCAGTAGGCGAACCCGACCAGCGCCACGATCGTCATGGCCGCAGGCACCCACCGGGCCGAGCGACTGTCCAGGGCACGGTCGGCGAGGTAGGCCAGCGACAGGGCGATGAACGGCACGACAGGGGTCAGGTAGAACAGGAAGACCGGCCGTGGGGACAGCAGGTACGGCACGGACTGCCCGAACAGGAACAAGGCGATGGTCAGGGCCTGCCAGCGTCGTCGGGCGAACGCGAACCACAGCAGCACGGGATAACCGAGCAGCGCCGGCCACCAGGTCGCGGGGTTGCCCATGCCGAGCACCTCCGCCACGTTGCCCTCCTCCACCGCGCACTCCGTCCCCGGCTCGCGATCGGCGGCGCAGGACTCGTAGTAGTAGGCGACCGGGCGCGTCATCAGCGGCCACGTCGTCGCGGGTGCGCGGTAGGGATGTTCCGCCTCCAGGTCGCGGTGGAAGCGGAAGATCTCGCCCTGCTCCTCCCACCAGCCCCCCGTGATCTGCTCGAAGGACTCCACGAAGCCGTCGCAGCCCGGTTCGGTGGCGTCGCCCGGCAGGGCGGGCACGGTGGCGGCGTCGTCGGCCTGCGCGGACGCTTCGGTCGTCGCGACGAGGTTGCAGCGGTCGGCCTTGCGGGTGTCCTCGAAGTTGGCGAACCAGCCCGCGTAGGACGTGAGGTACACAACGATCGGGACGAGGACCAGCGCCAGGATCGCGCGGGACACCCCCCGCACCAGGTCCGGCCATGGCGACCCGGTCCAGCGACGACGCCACGCGAGCTCGCTGAACGCGACGAACGCCCAGGCCAGGCCGAGCGGGGCCAGCCCCGACCACTTGGTGGCGACGGCGAGCCCGAGGAAGAGCCCTGCGGCCCACAGCCACTTGCGGTCTCGGTCCGGCGGGGTGTCCGGCGGCTCGTCGGGCACGAAGTCGGGCGCCCCGTCCCACAGGCGGTCGCGGTCGATCAGCAGGGCGAGGACACCGAGCAGGACGAAGAACTGCAGGAAGATGTCCAGCATCGAGATGCGCGACATCGTGACCGCGAGCCCGTCGACGGCCAGCAACGTGGCGCCGAGCAGCGCGGTGGAACGGCGACGGAACAGGCGCAGGCCGACGAAGTAGGCGACGGCGACGGCACCCGTGCCGAACACGGCCGACATGACGCGGCGGGCGAACGCCTCCTCGGCCTCGCGAGCGCGGGCGGCAGGGTTGTCCTCCTCGCCCTCCCGGACCACGCAGCCGTCGGGCTCCTCGGTCACCGCCGCATCGATCGGCGAGCCCTCGTCCACCCCGAAGGTGGCCACACCGATGGCGATCAGCCACTTGCCGACCGGCGGGTGGACGGCGAAGGACGTCTCGGTGCCGACCGACAGGTAGTCGCGCGCGTCGTAGTAGTAGTACGTCTCGTCGAAGTAGCACCGCTCGGGCTGGCCGAGCTGGTGGAAGCGGATCGCACCGGCCATCGTGACCACGATCAGCGGCAGCACCACCGCCCACAGCCACTGCGAGGACGTCCGGTCACGCCACGACCGGCCCGTGTGCTCTGACGGGGCCTCGTCTGCGGTGGCGTCGTCGCGCGTGTCGAGTGATGCGGTCATCCGGCGATGGCGAACCGTACCGGTTGATGACGGGCACCGTTCGTGCCGCGACGATAGTGCGCGTGAACTCCCTCCGCGAACGCCCGCATGGCCATCTGGTCCTCGTCGCCACACCGATCGGCAACCTCGAGGACCTCTCACCCCGTGCGGTGCAGACGTTGCGGTCCGCGGACCTCATCGCCTGCGAGGACACGCGCCGCACCGGCAAGCTCCTGCAGCACGCCGGGATCGAGGGGCAGATGCTGGCCGTGCACGACCACAACGAGGTCGAACGGGCCAGGGGTGTGGTCCAGCGGATCCGCGACGGCCAGACGGTCGCGCTGGTCAGCGACGCCGGCACGCCGGGGATCAGCGACCCCGGCTATGCGCTGGTCAAGGCGGTCGCCGAGGCCGGCCTGACGGTCACTGCCGTGCCCGGCCCTGCGGCGGTCATCCACGCCCTGGTCATCAGCGGCCTGCCGACCGACCGGTTCGCCTTCGAGGGGTTCCTGCCCCGCAAGGCCGGTCCTCGCCGGGCCAGGCTGGAGGCGGTCGCCGGCGACGACCGCACCCTGGTCTTCTACGTCGCCCCGCACCGGGCGGGGGCCGACCTGCAGGCGATGGCCGAGGCGTTCGGGCCCGACCGGCCCGCTGCGGTGACCCGCGAGCTGACCAAGCTGTACGAGGAGGTGCAGCGCGGCACGCTTGCCGAGCTCGCGGAGGCGGCCGAGGCCACGCCGCCCCGTGGCGAGGTCACCGTCGTCGTCGGGCCCGCCCCCGAGGTGGTCGAGGAATGGACCGACGAGGCGTTGTCGGCGCGCCTGGCCGAGCTACGGGCGGCGGGCAGCTCCACCCGTGACGCCGTCAAGCAGGTGGTGGCCGAGACCGGCCTGCCCAAGCGCCGGGTCTACGACCTCGCCACCTGACCCTCCAACGGGGTTCAGCCCCGGTCGTCGGCTCCGGAGAACCGCGCCTGCCACGCCTCGACCATGTCGTCGTCGATGCGACCGAACAGCAGCGGCGGGACCTCGAAGGGATGGCCGGGCTGCAGGGCGGTCAGGTCGACGGTCGGCCAGGCCTCGGTCGTGGCGCCGACCGACGCAGCTGCCGTCGCGGCGGCCGTCGGGATGATCGGCGCTGCCGCGGCCGCGAGGACGGGGATCAGGTTGATGGCCGTGCGCAGGACCGCCTGGGCGGCCTCGTCACCCGTCTGGTCGCCCCACGGGGCCTGCTCGGCCTTGCGGAGCCGCCAGGGCTCGCGGACCTCGAGGTAGGCGTCGCCGAGGGTCCACAGCTCGCGGACGGCACGGGCGACCTTGCGGAACTCCATCGCCTCGTACAGGCCGGCCAGCTCGTCGAGCTTGGCCCGCACGTCGGCGGCCAGCTGCTCCTCCACCTCGCCGGTGGTGCCCCCAGCGGGGACTTCCTCCCCGTACTGCTTGCGGGTGAACGACAGCGTCCGGTTGACGAAGTTCCCCAGCTTGCCGCCGAGGTCGCCGTTGACGGCCTGCTGGAACAGCGGCCAGGTGAAGGAGGCGTCGTCGGACTCCGGCGCGTTGGCGATGAGGTACCAGCGCCACGTGTCGGCCGGCAGCAGCTCCAGCGCGTCGTCCATGAACACGCCGATGCCCTGTGAGGTCGAGAACTTGCCGCCCTCGTAGGTCAGCCAGTTGAACGCCTTGAGGAAGTCGACCTTGTGCCACGGCTCGCCCGAGCCGATCAGGGTGATCGGGAAGCTGACGGTGTGGAAGGCGACGTTGTCCTTGCCCATGAACTCGGTGTAGGTGACGTCGTCGGAGTCGTACCACCAGCTGCGCCAGTCACGCTCGCCGGTCGGGTCTGCGTCAGCCCACTCCTTGGTGGAGGCGATGTAACCGATCGGCGCGTCGAACCAGACGTACCAGACCTTGTGCTCCATGCCGGGCCGTTCGACCGGCACGCCCCACGACAGGTCGCGGGTGATGTCGCGGTCCTGCAGGCCCTCGTCCAGCCACTTCAGGGCGATCGAGCGGGGCAGGTTGGGCCACTGCTCCTGCGTCTCGATCCACTCGCGGACCCGATCGGCCAGCTTGGTCTGCAGCAGGAAGACGCTCTTGGACTCGCGGACCTCGAGGTCGGTGGCGCCGGTCACGGTGGAGCGGGGGTCGATCAGGTCGGTGGGGTCCAGCAGCCGGCCGCAGTTCTCGCACTGGTCGCCACGGGCCCGCTCGAACCCGCAGTGGGGGCAGGTGCCGGTGACGTAGCGGTCGGGCAGGAACCGGTCCTCGCTGGGGGAGTAGACCTGCTGGATCGACCGCTCCTCGAGGTAGCCGTGCTCCTCCAGCTTGCGGGCGAAGTGGTTGGTCAGCTCGTGGTTCTGGGGGCGGCTGGTGCGCCCGAACCAGTCCCAGGACAGGCCGAACCGTTCGCCGAGGTCGCGCTGGATCTCGAACTGCTCGTCGCAGTACTGCTGCACCGTCTGGCCGGCCTCGGCCGCGGCCAGCTCGGCGGGGGTGCCGTGCTCGTCGGTGGCGCAGATCGCCAGCACCTCGTGGCCCTGCATCCGCAGGTACCTGGCGTGGACATCGGCGGGCAGCATCGACCCGACGAGGTTGCCGAGGTGCTTGACGCCGTTGATGTACGGCAGGGCGCTGGTGATGAGGTGGCGTGCCATCGTCCGATGAGGGTAGCCGGGCCGGCTTTCCACCGACGACGGCTGCCGAGGGTCAGTAGATTGGGGGCCGATGCGCACTTCGAACCCAACCCTGTCGGAATCGGCGTTCAACCGGATGATGCAGCCGGGGCCCACGGCCACCGGCGCCTACGTCCGCACCGACGCCTTCACCGTCGAGGGCGCGATCTACAAGACCGCCCTCCTCCTCGCCATCGCCGTGGTCACCGCGCTGGGCACCGCCCTGGTGGTCCCCGACGAGCTGCTGACCGCCGCGCTGATCGGCGGCGTGGTCCTCGGCCTGCCGCTGGTGATCGCGACCACCTTCAAGCCCGCGTGGGCGCCGGTGACGGCGCCGCTGTACGCGCTGGTCGAGGGTGTGGTGCTCGGTGCCGTCTCGTTGATCTTCGAGCGCGCCTACCCGGGCATCGCCGTGCAGGCCGCGGTGGGCACCGGTGTGGTGCTGGCCGTCATGCTGACGCTGTACCGCACCGGCGTCATCCGGGTCACCCAGCGCTTCCGCATGGTCGTGGCCACCGCGACCGGCGCGATCTTCGTCACCTACCTGCTGTCGTTCGTGCTCGGCTTCTTCGGGATCAACTTCGGGTTCCTGCACGGCAACAGCCTGCTGTCCATCGGCATCTCCGCCGTCGTCATCGTCGTGGCCGCCCTGAACCTGGCCCTGGACTTCGACTTCATCGAGAACGCCGCCAACCGCGGCGCCCCGGCGAAGGTCGAGTGGTACGCCGCGTTCGGCCTGCTGGTCACCCTCGTGTGGCTGTACCTGGAGATCCTCCGCCTGCTGGCCAAGCTGCAGTCGAGGGATTGACGGCAGTCGGGATCGACGCCAGTCGGGACTGACCGTCGTCGAGGCCCTTGCGGCGGCGGGACCGGACGGACGAGGGTGTCCCATCGGTGACGCCGGGTAGAAGTGGGCGTCATGGACACCTTTCTGTGGATCCTCCAGTGGTTGCTGTTCGCCGTCTTCCTCCTCGCCGGTGGCGTCAAGGGGTTGCTGCCGCCCGAGCGGTTGCTGGCGATCGAGCAGATGGGGTGGATCACCGACACCGGGATCTTCCGTGCCCGCATGGCCGGCTACGCCGAGATCGTCGGGGCGTTCGGGCTGATCATCCCCGGGTTGACGGCGCTGCCGGCGTACTTCGTCCCCGTCGCCGCGCTGGGCCTCGCGACGATCATGGGCATGGCCGCGGTCACCGTGCACCGTCCGCGCAACGAACCGATCGTCACCAACGCGGTGCTGGGCGGGCTGGCCCTCGTCGTCGCGATCGGTCGCCTGATCGAGCCGGTGACCTGACGCACGCTCGCCTGATCCCCGGCGAGGGACGGGCATGCTGGTCGGCGTGACCGCCACGCCCGAGGCCATCGCCGCCCTGCGCTGCCCCGTCTGCCACGGCCCCCTCGCGCTGGACGGACGGGTGCTCGGCTGCCCCGACGGGCACCGCTTCGACCTCGCCCGACAGGGATACGCCACCCTCGCGGCAGGAGCCATCCGCCACCCCGGGGACACGCCGGCCATGCTGGACGCCCGCACCGTCGTGCAGGACGCCGGGATGCAGGCGGCGATCACCCGCGGGTTGGTCGAGGCCGTTCCGGCGGACGCCCGCCTGGTCGTCGACCTCGGTGCCGGGACGGGGCACCACCTGGCCGCGGTGGTCGAGGGTGCACCTGATCGGCACGGCATCGCCATCGACAGCGCCAAGCCCGCCGGGAAGCGTGCGGCTCGGGCCCACGACCGGGTGTTCGCCGTGGTGGCCGACGTCACCGCCGAGCTGCCGCTGGGTGAGGGCGTGGCGGACGTGGTCACGTGCGTCTTCGCCCCCCGCAACGGCGCGGAGATCGCCCGGGTGCTGCGGCCGGGCGGCCGGCTGGTCGTGGTCACTCCCACCCCCGACCACCTGGCCGAGCTGGTCGAACCCCTCGGCCTGCTGACCGTCGACGCCGACAAGGCCGAGCGGCTGGAGGCGGGGCTGCCCGACCTGCGCCTGCTCGGTCGCGAGTCGGTCCGCGACACGGTCACCGTCGACCACACCCTCGCCCGCGCCATCGTCGGCATGGGCCCCAACGCCTTCCACCTGACCCCCGACGACATCGCCGACCTTGTGGCCGGCCTGCCCGACCCGCTGGACGTCACCATCGCCGTCGAGGTCACGACCTTCACCCCCTGACGCGTGTCGCCTGGTCGGCAGTTGGCGCCAGTGGGCCGACACGCCTCGGAGGTGTGTTGCCTGGTCCGTGCTGGGCGCCGGTGGGCCGACACGCCTCGGAGGTGTGTTCCCTGGTCCGTGCTGGGCGCTGGTGAGGCGACACACATGGGGCGGGGTGGGCCGGTCCCGCCGAGGGTGCTCGGCTGGACGGGCGGCTGGGTCTAGCGTTGGGGACGGATGGTCCTGTCGACGAGGGAGTGGGCGGTGTGGGCCGCTGTGTTGGCGGCCTTCCTGACGGCCGCGCTGCTTCGTCAGGCGGGAGTGGTCGACCTGGTGTCGAGCGTCGTGGACCGCGTACCCGAGCTGCAGCCGATCGACGCGCCGTTCCTGGTCGCCGCCCAGCCCACCGAGACCCCGGCCGAGGCACGGACCGACGTCCCGACGCCGACCCCCGTGCCGACGCCGACCGCCGCGCCGACACCGTCGCCCGCCCCCACGCCGACACCGACCCCGACCCCGGTGGAGGAAACGCAGGCGGTTCCCGGGCTGCTGACCTTCCGCGGCAACGCGCACCGGACGTTCCACGGCACCGGCCCCGTCCCGCTGACCGAACCCGCGATCGACTGGCGGTATCCCGGCCACGCGATGTGCGCCGACTCCACCGTGGGGGAGGAGACCAAGACCTGGTGCGGCACCGGCTGGACCGGCCAACCCGCCGTGGTCGAACGCGAGGACCGCACGTGGCTGGTCTTCGGTGCCTACGACCGCAACGTGAACTTCGTCGACGCGGACACCGGCGAGGCGATCCTCCCGCCGTTCCCCACCGGCGACATCATCAAGGGGTCGGTCACCATCGACCCGGACGGCTTCCCGATCGTCTACACCGGCTCGCGCGACGGGCGCTACCGGGCCATCGCCGTCGACGGCACCGAGGCACGCGAGCTGTGGGCGCTGACCGCTGCCGACGCGACCGGCCCGACCCGCTGGAACGACGACTGGGACGGCAGCGGCCTGGTGGTCGACGACCACCTGATCGTGGGAGGGGAGAACAGCCGCCTGTTCGTCGTCCGCCTCAACCGCACGCTGGACGCCGACGGGCTCGTGGCGATGGACCCGGAGGTGATCGCCGACGTGGCCGGCTTCGACGACGAGCTGCTGGCCGCGGTCGGCAACAACGTGTCCATCGAGTCATCGGTCGCCCTGCACGACGGGATCGTCTACTTCGGCAACTCCGGCGGCTTGATCCAGGGCTGGGACGTGTCCGCCATCCTCGACGGGACCTCGACCGAACCGCCGACGCGGACGCTGCGGTTCTGGATCGGCGATGACACCGACGCCTCGATCGTCGTCGACGACGAGGGGATGCTGTACGCGGCGGCGGAGTGGGAACGGCACACCGACCGCGCGGCCACGCTCGGGCAGGTCGTCAAGCTCGACCCGACCCAGCCCGACGATCCGGTCGTGTGGGCCGTGCACGACCCGGCGGTCGCCGACCGGCCTGAGGTGGCCGGGGTGTGGGGCACCCCGGCCATCCACGAGGACCTGCTGCTCGTGCCGACCACCGCAGGGCTGCTGCTCGGCCTCGACCGGGCAACCGGCGAGCAGCGCTGGACCATCGACCTCGGTGACCACCTGTGGTCCTCTCCGGTCGTGGTCGACGACGTGCTGGTGCAGGGTGACTGCGCCGGTAACCTGCACGCCTTCGACCTGTCCGGGGACGCCGACGTGGCCCCCGACCCGCTGTGGACGCTGCCGGTGGGCGGGTGCGTGGAGTCGACACCCGCGGTGTGGGAGGGGCGGATCTGGGTCGGTACCCGCTCGGGTCAGGTCGTCGCCGTCGGCCCCACCGGCTAGCCCTCCATCGCGTCCCGGTACGACGGGAGCCGTGCGATCCAGCCGGTGAGGTGGTCGAGCACGCGATCGTCCAACGGGTTGCCCGTCTGCTTGCGATAGGTGGTGGGGGAGGGGTCCCCGGCGCGGAGGATGTGGTTGACGCCGTCAACCACGTGGCCCTCGAACGGCGCCGTGACCAGCTGCCGCACCTCCTCCACGTCTGCGGGGTCCACCTGGACGTCCCCCGCGCCCGTGACGGCCAGCAGCGGGACAGTGACTCGCCCCAGCAACGGTCGGGGGTCGAAGGCCATGAACTCGCGGAACCACTTCGCGTTGATCTTCGCGACGACCTGCACGCGCATGACGTCCTTGGTGGAAGCCTTGATGGATGCCAGCCGCTTGGTCTGGCTGGCCGCGATGTCGGTGCGCATCAGCTTCAGCAGCCAGCGAACGGGCGCGGGCAGGAACTCCGCCACACGGGTGGCCTGCCAACGCAGCACCGCCTCGCCGTCGTGCGTCGTCCCGGCGAGCAGCGCTGCGCCGCCGATGCGGTCCCCGTGGTTGGCGGCGATGTCCAGCGCGATCAGCGCACCCTCGGAGTGGCCCACGACGACGACGCGCTCGGGGTCCACCCCGTCCTGCGCCCCGAGGAACGCCAGGGCGGCCACCGCGTCATCGATGTTGTCGTGCAGGCCAGCGGAGTCGTAGTCCCCGTCGCTGTCGCCGACGCCGCGCTTGTCGTAGCGCAACGACACGACCCCGGCGTCAGCCAGCGCGTCGGCCAGCAGCGCCGATACCCGGAGCGGGGCCTTCTTGGCGTTGGAGTCACGATCGAGGGGCCCGGACCCGCTGATCAGCAGGGCGGCGGCGCCGGTGGCCGGGCCGTCGGGGCGGCGCAGGGTCCCGGCGAGGGTCAGCGTGCCCGAGGGGAAGGAGACCTCCGCGGACATCGAGGCTGGGGCAGTCATGACGGGAGTCCTCGAGGTGGGTGAGACAATGTTCTCATTGATGATAACATTCCGGTCATGGATGTGGAAGGGCAGACCCGGTGACGAAGGTCGACCTGCTGCTGCACCCCGTCCGCCTGCGGGTGGTCCAGGCGTTGCTCGGGCAGGAGATGACGCCCCAGCAGCTGGTGGATGCCCTCGGCGACGTGCCCCAGGCAACGCTCTACCGACACGTCGCTGCGCTCGTTGAGGGCGGCATGCTCGCCGTCGTGGCCGAACGGCCGGTCCGTGGGGTGACCGAGCGGACCTACGGCGTGGTGGAGGACGCGGTCTCGCTGGACGCTGCGGACCTGGCTGGGCTGTCGGCCGAGGAGCATGCGCAGCGGTTCCACGTCTACCTCGCGACCATGCTGGCCAGCTTCGGCCGCGCGGTGGAACGTGCGGACGGTCCGGACGGGGTCGACGCGTCCGCCGCCGGCATCGGCTACCGCGTGGCACCGATGTGGCTCACCGACGACGAGCTGGACACGATGGTGCAGCAGCTGCGTGCCGTCGTCGGTCGAGCCCTGGACAATCCGTCCACGCCCGAGCGTCGTCGACGACTGCTCTACACGGTGCTGCTGCCCGACGGCTGAGCAGCGCCGACGAGCAGGGCTGAGGGGGCAGGACGAAGGGGTGTCAGCCCAGCAGGTCGGCGATCGCTGCCAGGACCAGCCGGACGTTGCGCTCGCTGGCGGAGTGGCCCATCAGGCCGATCCGCCAGGCGCGGCCGGCGAACTGGCCGAGACCGCCCCCGACCTCGATGCCGTGCTCGTCCAGCAGCTGGCGTCGCAGCTTGGCTTCCTCCACCCCGTCGGGCAACCCGACGGTCGTCAGCTGGGGCAGGCGGTGGCCCTCCTGGGCGAGCAGGGGCAGACCCATCTCGACCAGCCCGTCCTGCAGCATCCCGCCGAGCCGTGCGTGGCGTGCCCAGCGGGCCTCCAGCCCCTCCTCCAGCAGCAGCTTCAACCCGCGGTGCAGGCCGTAGAGCATCGAGATCGGGGCGGTGTGGTGATAGGTCCGGCCACCGGCGCCGTCGACATAGGCCAGGATCAGCGACAGGTCCAGGTACCAGGACTGCACCGGGGTCGAGCGGCCCTTCAGCTTGGCCACGGCCTTGTCGCTGAACGTGACGGGGGACAGGCCCGGCGGGACGCTCAGGCACTTCTGTGTGCCCGAGTAGGCCGCGTCGACCTGCCACTGGTCGATCTCCACGGGGATGCCGCCGAGGCTGGTGACGGTGTCGAGCACGAACAGCGTGTCGGTGTCGCCCAGCGCCGCCCCGATGTCGGCCACCGGCTGGGCCACGCCGGTGGAGGTCTCGGCGTGCACGATCGCCGCGACCCGTGCGTCGTGGGTCCGGCAGGCGTCCAGGAAGGCCTCCGGCTCGATGATGCGTCCCCAGTCGCGTTCGACGGTGTGCACGTCGGCACCCGCCCGACGCGCCACCTCGGCCAGCCGCCCGCCGAACACGCCGTTGACGCCGACGACGACGGGGTCGCCGGGTTCGATCAGGTTGACCATCGCCGCCTCGAGCCCGGCGCTGCCGGTCCCGCTGATCGGCAGGGTCGCCGCGTTGTCGGTCCGGAAGGCCGTCCGGAGGTCGGCCACCACCTCGTCCAGGATGGGCAGGAACGCCGGGTCGAGGTGCCCCAGGAGCGGACGCCCCAACGACTCCAGCACCGCAGGGTGCACGTCGGACGGGCCGGGGCCGAGCAGGATGCGGTCGGGCGGGAAGCTCACTGGCAGGTCACCTCGTGGGGGCCGGTCGGGGTCGCCTCGACCCTAGACGTCGCCGACGATGACGAAGGTGTTGAGCGCCTGGATCAGCGCCTCGATGTCGCGTTCCTGCACCACCTGCACCTGCACGCGGATGACGAAGGCACGGGAGGAGGGCACGGCGCCGAGGATGATGTAGCCGGTCTGCGTGCCACCGCAGGCGTCGAACACGTCGACCTGGCCGACGTAGAGGCCGTCGTCGTAGGGCTCACGGCCGAGGTAGGTGCAGGCCTCCGAGAACGGCCCGACCAGCTCGTCGAGCAGCGTCACCTCGTTCTCGGTCTGCGCCACCTCGCGCGAGGCGGTCACGATCACGGCGGGCACGTCCCAGGTGTCGAGGTAGCCCTGCAGGTCCGGGGAGGCGCGGACGTCGAACAGCTGCCGGCCCTGGTCGTCGGTGTAGGGACGACCGTCGATGTCGGTCCACTCCGCCGGGACGTCCAGCTGGATGGCTCCGGTGTCGTCGGTGATGGTCACGTAGCTGTCGTAGCTCGCCGCACCCCCGGCACCCATGTCGTCACCGAACTGATCCATCGCGTCGCTCACCGCCGGGGCGGGCGGGGGCGCCGGCGCGGCAGGGACGGGCACGGGGGTTGCCGTCGGGGCGGGGGCAGGCGTCGGCGCCGGCGGGATCGTCGCCTCGATGGTGGGTGCGTCCTTGACGCCGGACGCCTCCTCCTCGGTGGTGGGTGCCGGCGGTGCGGGCGGCACCGTGGGTTCCTCGTCCTCCGCTGGCTCCGTCGTGGCGGTCAGGTCCGCGACCGGGGCGTCGTCGCCGCCGCACGCCGCGAGGAAGAACGCGAGGGCCAGCAGTGCGGCCCCTGTCCGGGTGATGGTGGTCATGTCCCCTCCGGGATGAGTGCTCGCCGGACATCCCGGCACGGGTGGTGGTCTACCACTCCCCGAACCCTCGTGCGCGTCCGTCGGGCCCCCGTTCTGCAACCGTCAGATGTGGGACAGCCTCACGCGCCGGAGGGCAGCACGGCCACCGCCAGCAGCGCGGCGATCATGCCGAGCAGCACGAGCAGCACAACGGCTCGGACCCATGGTTTCTGGTTCATCGTCCCTCCCTTCCACGTGCACGGACCGCCGCGACGCACGACCAGCAGACGGGATGCTCCAGCACCTCGGTCAGGTCCTCGCGGGTGCCACAGAAGGCGCACGCCTCGCGGGGCTTGCGCATCCGCAGGACCTCGCCGTCCAGCCGGACCTCGAGCTCGTCACCGTCACCGATGCCCAGCACACGGCGCATCGACGCCGGGATCACG
Source organism: Euzebya pacifica (assembly GCF_003344865.1). Taxonomy (GTDB): domain Bacteria; phylum Actinomycetota; class Nitriliruptoria; order Euzebyales; family Euzebyaceae; genus Euzebya; species Euzebya pacifica. The sequence continues at coordinate 4,548,702 of NZ_CP031165.1, read as the reverse complement.
ACACGACCCAGGTGGTCCACCTTGCGTCGTACGCCTCTCGTGTCGGACGTCGCGTCGTCGCCCGATGCGCCACCCACACCGTCGGTCATGACGGCTCACGATACCCTCCAGCCACGTGTTCACTGACACCCACTGCCACCTGACCATGGCCCCCGACGGGGTCGAGGCGACCGTTGCGCGTGCCCGCGAGGCGGGCGTGCACACCATGGTCTGCGTCGGCACCGACCTGGCCTCCTCCGCGGAGTGCGTGCGCATCGCCGCCATCACCCCCGGTGTGTGGGCCTCCGTCGGCATCCACCCCAACGACGCCATCGAGGCCACCGACGCCGTGCTCGAGCGGATCGAGGAGCTGGCATCGCGGTCCTCCGTGGTCGCCGTCGGCGAGACCGGCCTTGACTGGTTCCGCGAGGGCGCGCCGAGGGTTCGCCAGGAAGAGTCCTTCCGAGCCCACATCCGGATCGCCCGGGACCACGACCGCACCCTGGTCATCCACGACCGCGAGGCCCACGACGACATCGTGCGAGTCCTGCAGGACGAGAAGCCGCTGCCACGGGTGATCTTCCACTGCTTCTCCGGCGGGCCCGACCTGGTGGAGACCTGCGCGGCCGAGGGGTGGTTCATGTCCTTCGCCGGCAACGTGACGTTCAAGAACGCCAAGGACCTGCAGGCAGCAGCCGCCGTCGCGCCCACCGACCTGCTGCTGACCGAGACCGACTCGCCGTTCCTGTCCCCGCATCCGCACCGCGGCAAGACCAACGAACCGGCGAGGGTGGCGGTGACGGCTGCCTTCCTCGGCCAGATGCACGGGTGCACACCCGAGGAGATGGGTGCGTTGACCAGCGCGAACGCCGTCAGGGCCTTCGCGTTGCCGGTCACGGCCTCCGACTCGTGACCGACCCCGAGGGGGAGGGGACCCGCGCCCTGCTCGGTGGTCGGGAGATCCGGGCGATCCTCGACCGCCACGGGCTGCGGCCCACCAAGACGCGCGGCCAGAACTTCGTGACCGACCCCAACACGGTGCGTCGGATCGTGCGGGATGCCGGCGTCAGCGCGGGCGACCTTGTCGTCGAGGTCGGCCCGGGGCTGGGCAGCCTCACCCTGGCGCTGGTCGAGGCCGGCGCCCGGGTGGTCGCCGTGGAGCTGGACCACGGGCTGGCCGGGGCGCTCGCGGAGGTCGTCGGCGATGCCGCGGTGGAGATCCACGTCGCCGACGCGCTGGGGGTCAGCTACGCCGACCTGATCGGCGACGACCCGGCGGTCATGGTCGCCAACCTGCCCTACAACGTCGCCACCCCGATCCTGCTGACGGCCCTGCGCGAGGGGGCCCTGGCCGGGTATCACGTGATGGTGCAGCGCGAGGTGGGGGAGCGGTGGGTCGCCACCCCCGGGCAGAAAGCCCACGGGGCGGTCAGCATCAAGATCGCCCTGCTGGCCACCGCCCGGATCGCCGGGCCGATCAGCCGGCAGGCCTTCCACCCGGTGCCGAAGGTCGACTCCGTCACCGTCGACGTGCGACCGCGCCCCGATGTGGACCCGGCCGCCATGGAGCCCGTCATGGCGCTGGTCGACGCCGGATTCGGGCAGCGACGCAAGCTGCTGCGCAACGCCCTGGCCGTGAACGGACGCCGACCGGCCGACATCGACGAGATGCTGGAGGCGGCCGGCATGCCGCTGACCACCCGTGCCGAGGAGCTCCAGCCCAGCGATTGGGTGCGGCTCGCCGGCCACGCATAAGGTCACCGCCTGTGTCATCCGCCCCCTGCACGAACGTGCGCGTCCCCGCCAAGGTCAACCTGTTCCTGGCCGTCCGCGGCATCCGTGACGACGGGTACCACGAGCTGGTCACGATCTTCCAGAGCGTGGCGATCACCGATCAGCTGACCCTGCGGATCGAGGGGCGAAGCGAGCTGCTGAACCACCCGGCCGGTGGGCGACGCACCGAGCTGAGCCTGGCCCACGACGCCGGGTCGGGTGTCCCGACCGGTCCCGACAACCTGATCGTCCGCGCCGCGCAGCTGCTGGCCGATGCCCGCGGCATCCGGATGGAGCTCGTCCACGAGCACGACCCGGTCGTCGGCGTGCGCACCCGCCTCGAGCTGGCCAAGCGCATCCCGGTCGCCGGCGGCATGGCAGGCGGATCCGCAGACGCGGCGGCGGCGCTCGTCGGGCTCAACGAGCTGTGGGACCTCGGCATCCCGCGCAGCGAGCTGCGGGACATGGCCGCCGAGCTCGGCGCCGACGTCCCCTTCACCGTCATGGGTGGCACGGCGCTTGCCACCGGGACCGGCACCGGCTTCGCCCGTGTCCTGTGCCGCGGCGCGTTCCACTGGGTCGTCTGCGCCGCGGAGGAGGAGCTGTCCACACCGGCGGTCTACAAGGCCTGGGACGATTACTGCAGCCCCTCGGAGGTCGAGCCCGACGCGGTCCTGGCCGCCGTTGCCGGTGGTGACCCGGAGGCGCTCGGCGCGGCGCTGCACAACGACCTGCAGCCGGCTGCCGAGGTGCTGCTGCCCCGCCTGGCCGCCGATCGCAAGGCGTTGCTGGACGCCGGCGCGCTCGGAGCGGTCGTCTCGGGCAGCGGACCCACCATCGTCGGGCTCGCCGCCGACGCCCAGGAAGCCCAACGGATCGCCCGCCGAGTGGCCGGCCGATTCCCCCGTGTACTCATCACCACGTCCCCCTCGGGCGGACCCGTCGTCCAGCGCTGCTAACCTGACTGCCCCAGCCTTGGGGGGTGGTGAAATGGCATCACGTCGTCCTTTGGAGTCGAAGTTGAAGGTTCGATACCTTCCCCCCCAGCCAATCGCACACGCGTCGAACCCCGGGATCCGGGCGTGATCGGCGCAGTTGTGCTTGCCGCGGGCAAGGGCACGCGGCTGCGGTCCTCGCGGGCCAAGGTCCTGCACGAGGTGGCCGGCAGGTCACTCCTCGGCTGGGCCCTGGAAGCCCTTCGGCCGCTCGACCTCGACCGGGTCGTGGTGGTCGTGGGCCACCAGGCCGACGACGTCGCTGCGGCGGCCGAGGCGATGGACGTGCCGGGACTGGTCACCGTGCTGCAGGAGCCCCAGAACGGCACCGGCCACGCCGTGCGCATGGCCGTGGAGGCCGGCGCCCTCGACGGGCTCGACGAGGTCCTCGTGCTGCCCGGCGACGTGCCCGGCATCACCACCGAGACCCTCGTCCGGCTGCGAGCCGACCGCGGTGACGGCGCAGCGTCGGTCCTGACCACCCGGCTGGACGACCCCGCTGGCTACGGCCGCATCGTCCGGGACGACGACGGCAACGTCAGCGCGATCGTCGAGCACCGCGACGCCACGGACGCGCAGCGGGCCATCGACGAGGTCAACACCGCGATGTTCGCCTTCCGCACCCCTGACCTCCTCGACGCGCTGTCGTCGCTGACGACCGACAACGCCCAGGGGGAGGAGTACCTGACCGACACCGTCGCCGCCCTCTCCGGCGACGGCGGGGTCAGGGCCACCGAGGCCGCCCCCGACGAGGTCTCCGGCGTCAACGACATGGCCCAGCTCGCGGAGGTCGAGGCCGTCCTGCGCCAACGGATCCTCACCCGCCACATGGCGGCCGGTGTCCGTATCGTCGACCCGGCCACGACCTACGTCGATGCCGACGTGGTCATCGAGGCCGACGCGACGGTCCTGCCCGGCACGATGCTGGAAGGCCGAACACACATCGCCGCGGGCGCCACCGTCGGGCCCCACAGCCGGCTGGTCGACACCGTCGTCGGCGAGGGCGCGACCGTGACCTACACCGTCGCCACGGAGACCCGCATCGGGCCCGAGGCGACCGTCGGGCCCTACACCCACCTGCGCACCGGCACGGTCCTGGAACGCGGCAGCAAGGCCGGCGGGTTCGTGGAGATGAAGAAGGCACACATCGGCGAGGGGTCCAAGGTCCCCCACCTCTCCTACGTGGGGGATGCCGAGGTGGGCAGGGGGGTCAATCTCGGAGCCGGTACCATCACGGTGAACTACGACGGCTTCGAGAAGCACACGACCACGATCGGTGACGGGGCGTTCGTCGGCAGCGACAGCATGCTGGTGGCACCCATCGACATCGGAACCGGCGCCTTCGTCGGCGCGGGATCGACCATCACCACCGACGTGCCCGCTGATGCGCTGGTCGTCGAGCGAGCACAGCCCCGAATCATCGACGGGTGGGCAGCGCGACGTCGCGCCCGTCACGAGCGCGACCACGAGCGCGAGGAGTGACCAGCATGGAGATCATGAACAAGAAGCGGATGCAGATCTTCTCGGGCACGGGGTACACCGCGCTTGCCGAGGACGTCGCCGCCCACCTCGGCATGAAGCTGGGCGACATCGACATCCACCGCTTCGCCAACGGCGAGATCTACTGCCGCATGCAGGAGAACGTCCGCGGCAGCGACGTGTTCATCGTGCAGACCCACTGCGAACCGGTGAACGCCAACATCATGGAGCAGCTGATCATGATCGACGCGGCCAAGCGCGCGTCGGCCAAGCGGATCACCGCCGTGGTGCCGTTCTACGGGTACGCCCGCCAGGACAAGAAGGCCAAGTCGCGCGAACCGATCACCGCCAAGCTGCTGGCCGACCTGCTGACCGCGGCGGGCTGCGACCGCGTGGTCAGCGTCGACCTGCACACCGGCCAGATCCAGGGCTTCTTCAACGACCCGCTGGACCACCTGACCGCGCTGCCGCTGCTGGTCAACTGGGTCACCGAGAACATCCCGTCCGACGAGGACATCGTCTTCGCCAGTCCCGACGCCGGCCGCGTGCGCCTTGCGGAGAAGTTCCAGTCCCGCGTCCCCGACGCCGGCATCGCCTTCCTCGCCAAGACCCGCACCGCCCACAACGTGGCCAAGACCCTCGCGGTCGTCGGTGACGTGGAGGGCAAGACCGTCGTGCTGGTCGACGACATGATCGACACGGCCGGCACCCTGTGCGGTGCCGCTGAGGCGCTGGCCGAGCGCGGGGCCAAGCGCGTCCTCGCACTCGCCACCCACCCGCTGCTGTCGGGTCCGGCCTGCCAGCGGCTGGAGGACAGCGTCATCGAGAAGATCGTCGTCACCTCGACCCTGCCGATCCCCGAGCACTGCGGCAGCGACAAGATCGTGCAGCTGTCCATCGCCCCGATCATCGCCAGCACCATGCGGGCGATCTTCGAGGACGAGTCGGTCTCGGAGCTCTTCGACGACGACAACATCTAGGCAAGAGCCCAACGAACGGATCCGGCCGGCCGACCGGCCGGTCGTCGGGTGGCGGGACGCGGAGGGCTGGCGTACACTCCTCTGCTCCCGCGCGCCGCGGCGTTTCGGCACGCCCGCGCGCCACCCCCGGATTCTGTCGTGCTCACGACATCTCGCGGAGCCCGCGAGCCACCCAAGGAGTTCCCAAGATGGCTGACCAAGTTGTGCTGAACGCTGACCCTCGCCCCGGCGACGGCAAGGGTGAGGCGCGCGCGCTGCGTCGTGCCGGCCGTGTTCCCGCGGTGGCCTACGGCGCCGGCCTCGACGCTGCCGCCGCCGTGCACGTCGACGCGGCCGACCTGCGCCACGCGCTGGCCACCGACGCCGGTGAGAACGTCGTGATCCAGATGGACATCGCCGGTGACACCCACCTGACGATGCCCCGCGAGATCCACCGCCACCCCGTCCGTCGTGACGTGCTGCACGTGGACTTCGTCGCCATCGACAAGAACGTCAAGGTGACCGTCGAGATCCCCCTCCACGTCGAGGGCGAGGTCGAGGGTGCCGTGGTCAACCAGGTCATGAACTACCTGACCGTGGACGTGCTGCCGCTGGCAGTCCCCCAGTACTTCACGACCACCGTCGAGGGCCGCGAGGTCGGCGACGTGGTCCGCGCCGGCGAGGTCGAGCTGCCCGAGGGCGTCGACCTGCTGGACGACCCCGAGCGCACGGCCGTCACGATCAACCTGCCCGACACCACGCCGGTCGACGAGACCGACGAGGCTGCCGAGGGCGAGGCTGCCGAGGGCGAAGGCGCCGAGGCTGCCGAGGGCGGCGAGGAGTAGCACGCCGTGCTCGCCCGCTGGCGAGCGCGACGTGAACACGGTCGCGACCGCGAGGAGGAGTCCACCATGGACCGCTGGCTCGCGGTCGGCCTGACCAACCCCGAGGCCGAGTACGGCGGCACCCGACACAACATCGGTGCCGACGTCATCCGTGCCGCCGCCGCGCGGCACCACGTCGACCTCAAGCCGCACAAGGCCCAGGCGCTGGTCGCCGACACGTTCGTGCAGGCCGGTGCCGACCGCATCCCGGTGACCCTGGCGGTGCCGTTCGGGTACATGAACAACTCCGGCGGCCCCGTCCAGCAGCTGGTGCGGTTCTACAAGGTCCCCACCGAGCGCCTGATCGTGGTGCAGGACGAGCTCGACCTCGAGCCCGGGGTCCTGCGACTCAAGCGCGGGGGCTCCGGAGGCCACAACGGCATCCGCGACATCAACCAGCGCCTGGGGGCCAAGGACTACATCCGGCTGCGGTTCGGCATCGGCCGGCCACCGGGTCGCATGCCCGGCGCCAAGTACGTCCTGCAGAAGTTCCCCACCAAGGAACGAGCCGACGTCGTCGACATCGCCGTCGAGCACGCCGTCGACGCCCTGGTCCAGGTCATCAGCGAGGGCCTCGAGGCGACCCAGAACCGGGTCCACACGGCCTGAGCCAGGAACGCAGGCGCGAAAAACTTCGTCGCTTGGCTTCGTCCTCGGCCCCACACGCCGATGAGGACTCACGCCATGACCGAGACCCTCAAGCTCGGTGCCGGCGCCCTGGCCACCGTCCAGGTCGCACGCCGCCCGATCCTCACCGCCGATGACCAGCACACCCCGCTGGGCTACGAGCTGCTGTTCCGAGACAGCGGCGGGCTGTTCAGCGCATTCACCGAGGTCGACGAGTTCCGGGCCACCTCCGAGGTCGTCAGCCACAGCGTCCTGACCCTCGGCGTGGACACGGTGGTCGGTGACCACCTGGCGTTCGTGCGGTTCCCGCTGGCCCAGTTCGTGGACTCCACCCCGCTGCTGATGCCGCCGGACCAGTCGACCCTCGAGCTCGGCCGTGACGTGTGGGCGTCCCGCAACCGCGACGCCGTCCTGGCCCGCTGTCAGGACTACCGTCGGCGCGGCTACCGCATCGCGCTGGCCGACTTCTTCTGGACTGCGTCCTGCCAGCCGCTGCTCGCCATCGCCGACTTCGTCAAGGTCGACCTCCGGGGCAAGGACACCGACGAGATCGAGACGACCCTGGCGCCGATCCGGGAGCACGGCTGCGCGGTGATCGCCACCAGCGTCGACACCGCCGACGACCGCGACCATGTCGTGTCCGCCGGCGTTGACTACGTGCAGGGATTCTTCTTCTCCTCGGCCCGGGTGGTCGAGGGACGGGAGCTGCCGGGCCACAAGGTCGCCTACCTGCAGCTGCAACGGCTGGCCTACGCCGAGGACATGGACTTCGCCCAGGTCGCCCGGGTCATCAAGACCGACGTCGCCCTGTCGTTCAAGCTGCTGCGGTTCGTCAACAGCGCCCACTTCGGGTTCCGGGGACGCATCGAGTCCCTCGAGCGCGCCCTCGTGATGCTGGGCATCGAGAACGTTCGTCGCTGGGTGAGCGTGGCCACGGTCAGCGGCCTGTCCAGCCCCGGCCCCCGCGAGCTGGCGCTCGTGTGCGCCACCAGGGCCCGGTTCTGTGAGTCCCTCGGCACCCGCCTGGGGGTCGCAACCCCGCATGCGTGCTTCAGCCTCGGGATGTTCAGCCTGATCGACGTCATGCTCGGCCGCTCGATGGCCGACGCACTCGCCGACGTCTCCATGGACACCGAGGTGACCGACGCCCTCCAGGGCGAACCCGGTGCGCTGCAGGACCTGCTGGAGATCGTGGTGGCCTACGAACGCGGCCAGTGGGACACGGTGTCCTCGATCGCCGAACAGCACGGCTGGCCCGAGACCGAGCTGATCGGCCTGTACCTCGACGCCATCGAGTGGGGCCGCGAGTTCTTCGGGTCCATGGCCGTCGCCGCCTGAGCCAGCCGGCCGGTTGTCCGGGGGCCCTCGGCACGTCACCATTGACGCCCCCATGAGCGCCGCCCCGCTGCCCGCCACCGATGTGCGCGGCCCCCTTGCCTCCCTGCTCTCGCGCGCGGGGGAGGACTTCGACGACCTCGCCTTCACCAGCGAGGCCACCGTCAGTCCCCCGCTGCGACCCTACGTCATCGCCCACCTCGCCAAGCGGCGTCCGCTGCTGGTCGTCACCCCCACCACCAAGGACGCCGAGGCGCTCGTCGACGACATCGGCGCCTTCGCCGGCACCGACGCCGTCGCCCTGTTCCCCTCCTGGGAGACGCTGCCCCACGAGCGCCTCTCGCCCCAGCCCGCCACGGTCGGCCAGCGCCTGCGGGTCCTCGACCAGCTGCGTCGCGACGCGCTCCGCATCGTCGTCGCCCCCGTCCGTGCGGTCCTGCAGCCCATGGACCCCCGGCTGGCCGAACGGGTACCGCTGACGATCTCCGCCGGCTGGGACGGTGGGCCCACCGTGCTGGTCGACCAGCTCGCCACCCTCGGCTACACCCGTTCCTCGCTGGTCACCCAGCGCGGTGAGTTCGCCTCGCGTGGTGGGATCGTCGACGTCTTCCCGACCACCGGTGACCACCCCGTCCGCATCGAGTTCTGGGGCGACGACGTCGACGGCCTGCGCGAGTTCGCCATCGCCGACCAGCGTGCCCTGGAGACGGTGGAGGAGGTGGTCATACACGCGGCCCGCGAGCTGGTGCTGGATGCCGAGACCGCCGGCACCGCCCGCAAGATGGCCGAGCAGGTCCCGGCGCTTGCGGACCAGCTGAACATGCTGGCCGATGGCGTTGCCTTCGAGGGCGTGGAGGGGCTGGTCACCGCCATCCACCCCACCCCGGCGCACCTGCCTGACCTGATGCCCGAACGCACCGGGCTGGTCATCGTCGACCCCACCCAGTCCCACGACCGCGCCGCCCAGCTGGTCGACCAGGCCGCCGAGCTGATGATCACCGACTGGGAGCAGCTGGCGGCTGCCGCCGGCACCGACGGGCGGGCTGCCGTCGACGCCGCCCACGAACGCAACGAGCGTGCCGGGTTCGCCGACCTCGACGAGGTCGTGGAGGGCTACGAGCGGGGTGGCACCGGCAAGGTCTGGCGGCTGACCCCGTTCACGACGGCCGACTCCTTCGTCAAGCTGACCGCCCGCCCGTGGGACACCTTCAAGGGCGATGTCGTCAGCGCCGCCCAGACCGTCAAGCGGTACCTCGCCGGCACCGACGACCGTGACCCGATGACGGTGGTGCTGACCACCGCCGGCCACGGCCCTGCCCTGCGCCTCGCAGAGGTCCTGCGCGCCGAGGGCGTCCCCGTCGACGTGCCCAAGCGGCCCGACGATCCCGACGTCGACCCCCTCTCCCTCGTCCCGAACAGCCCCGACGGCCGGGCTCACATCGTCGAGTGCGACCTGCGGACCGGCTTCCTCAGCGAACGCGAGGGCATCTGCCTGCTCGGCGAGTTCGACCTGTTCGGACCCCGGCGCACCCGCGCCGGCCGCCGGCTGCCGAGCCGCCGGGCCGCCCAGCAGGCAGTCCTCGACCTGGAGGAGGGCGACCCAGTCGTCCACAGCGTGCACGGCGTCGGCCGCTACGTCGGCATGGTCACCCGCGAGCTGCGCGGGACCACGACCCTCGGTGGCGGCAGCGCCGGCAAGATCACCCGCGACTACGTCATCGTGGAGTACGCCGGTGCCGACCGGCTGTTCGTGCCCTCCGACCAGGTCGACACCCTCGCCAAGTACGTCGGCGGCGAGGACCCCAAGGTCATGCGGATGGGCGGGGCCGACTGGGACCGCGCCCGGGGCAAGGTCAAGGCCGCCGTCGAGGAGATGGCCAGCGAGCTGATCCGCCTGTACCAGGCGCGGATGCACTCGCCCGGCCATGCCTTCAGCCCCGACTCGACGTGGCAGACCGAGCTCGAGCAGGCCTTCCCGTACCCCGAGACCCCCGACCAGATGGAGGCCATCGAGGCGGTCAAGGAGGACATGGAGTCCCCGGTCCCCATGGACCGCCTGGTCTGCGGTGACGTCGGGTTCGGCAAGACCGAGGTGGCCGTGCGCGCCGCCGCCAAGGCCGTGTTCGACCACAAGCAGTGCGCGGTCCTGGTGCCGACCACGCTGCTGGCCCAGCAGCACGGGGAGACCTTCACCGAACGGTTCAGCGGGTTCCCCGTCAACATCGCGGTGCTCAGCCGGTTCGCCAGCCAGAAGGAGCAGAAGGAGATCCTCGACGGGCTCGCCGCCGGCACCGTCGACCTGGTCATCGGGACCCACCGCCTGCTGAGCAAGGACATCGAGTTCAAGGACCTCGGCCTGCTGATCGTCGACGAGGAGCAGCGATTCGGCGTCACCCACAAGGAGCGCCTCAAGCAGATGAAGACCTCGGTGGACGTGCTGACCATGTCGGCCACCCCGATCCCGCGGACCATGGAGATGGCGATCACGGGCATCCGTGACCTGTCCACCATCGAGACCGCCCCCGAGGAACGGCAGCCGATCGTCACCCAGGTCGGCCCGATGGACGAGAACCTGGCCGCGCTCGCCGTCCGCCGGGAGATGCTGCGCGAGGGACAGGTCTTCTGGCTGCACAACTCCGTTCGGACCATCCACGCGGCCGCCGAGCGCATCAGGGAGCTGGTCCCCGGCGTGCGCGTCGGGATCGGCCACGGGCAGATGGGTGAGTCCGAGCTCGAGCAGGTGATGCTGGACTTCTGGCATCGCGAGTTCGACGTCCTCGTCGCCACGACCATCATCGAGTCGGGGCTGGACATCCCCAACGCCAACACCCTGATCGTCGAACGTGCCGACCTGTTCGGCCTGGCGCAGCTGTACCAGCTGCGCGGCCGTGTCGGACGGTCCCGCGCCCGCGGCTACGCCTACCTGTTCCACCCCGCCGACGCGTCGTTGACCGAGGAGGCCTACAAGCGGCTGGAGTCCATCGCCACCCACACCCAGCTGGGGTCGGGCATGTCGATCGCGCTCAAGGACCTCGAGATCCGCGGTGCCGGCTCGATGCTGGGTGCCGACCAGTCCGGCTCGGTGGCCACCGTCGGCTTCGAGGCCTACAGCCAGCTGATGGCCGAGGCCGTCACCGAGCTGACCCAGGGCAAGCCGACCGAGCGCGAACCCGAGGTCAAGGTCGACCTGCCCATCGACGCCCACATCCCCAAGGACTACATCGCCGACGAGGGGCTGCGGCTGGAGGCCTACCGGACCATCGCCAGCGTCCGCGACGCCCGCGGCGTCAAGAACGCCAGGGCCGAGCTCAAGGACCGCTACGGCCCGCTGCCCGACCCGGTGGACCGCCTGCTGACCGTGGCAGCGCTCAAGGCGGCCCTGCGGCGATGGGGTGTGACCGAGATCTCCACGACGCCACGGCGAACGGTGCGGATCCACCCGGTCAAGCTGACGGAATCCCAGCAGGTCCGGCTGCAACGGACCGACCGCAACGCCCTGCACAACCCCGCGGCGGAGCTCGTCGAGCTGCGCATGCCGGCCAAGGGATCGGTCGACCTGATCGGGTGGCTGGCCAAGCGGCTCAAGGACCTGTTCGCGAGCAAGTAGCATTCCGCCGGGGTCCTTCGTGGCCCCGTCGTCCTCTGCAGCTGTCTACCCCCACCCTCCGATGCCTCGACTCCTCCCCCTCCTGCTCGTCCTCGGCCTGCTGGCCACCGCCTGCGGGCAGACCGTCGGCAACCCCGGCGTCGCCGCCGCCGTCGGCGACCGCAACATCGAGGTGTCGCTGGTCCAGGACCGCTTCCTCCAGCGCGCCGACTCCGCCGCCTACGCCGAGACCGTCGCCCAGCTGGGCGAGGCCGAAGCCGAGATCCAGGAGCGCTCCCGCATCCTCGGCCAGTTCATCGTCGAGGCCCTGCTGGAGTCCGCGCTGGACCAGCGTGACCTGGACCTGCCGACGGAGGAGGACGTGCAGGCCGAGCTGCAGGGCATCATCGACCAGTTCCCCGACGAGGCGACGTTCGAGACCGAGCTGGCCGCAGCCGGGCTGACGCTGGAGGGCCTCACCGAGCAGGTCCGCCTGCAGACCCTCGCCCAGGCCATCGAGGCCGACATCGCGGCTGGCGTCGAGGTCACCGACGAGGAGATCGAAGCGCTCTACGAGCAGCAGGTCGCCCTTCCGGAGGTCGCCCACATCCTCGTCGAGACCGAGGAGGAGGCGCTGGACGTCATCGCCGAGCTCGAGGACGGCGCGGACTTCGAGACCCTCGCGCTGGAACGGTCCCTCGACACCGGCAGCGCCCAGCAGGGCGGCGTGGTCGGCCAGCTGACCCCCGGCGCCTTCGTCGAACCGTTCGAGCTGGCCGCTGCGGCGCTCGAACCGGGCGAGATCAGCGACCCGGTCGAGACCCAGTTCGGCTGGCACGTCATCAGGACGTCCGCCCCGCCGGAGCTGGACGACGAGCTGCGCGCCCAGATCGAGGAGAGCCTGCAGCAGCAGGGCAGCCAGCAGGCCATGCAGGAGTTCATGATCGGCCTCAGCAACGTCGAGGAGGTCACCGTCAACCCGCGCTTCGGTCGCTGGGACGGGGCACAGCAGATCGTCGTTGCCGGTGACCCGCTGGGCGAGCTCGAGCCCGTCGCCGGTGCGGCACCCGAGGGGCTGCAGGACCTGCCTGCGCTGCCGCCGACCGAGCAGCCCGGCTAGCCCACGGGCCGCGCCGTCGGCGCCCCCCACATGGACGACACCACCGCCGCCCCCATGCCCCGCCTGGTCCTGGTCGACACCGTCGACCAGCTGCCGGGCCTCCTGCCGCTGCACGCGTTCCAGGCGCTGCGCAGCTGTGACCTGATCGTGCTGTCCGGTCCCGACCATCCGCTGGCCAGCCATCTGGACATGGCGGAGGAGCGCTACGAGACCGTGCCGACCGACGTCGGCGAACGCGCCATGGGACGCGCGGAGATGCTCGGCGGCCTGTCGCTGGTCGACAAGGCCCGCGCCACCTGGGTGCTGGACAGGGCGAAGGCCGTCGGGTCAGTCGGCTACGTCCTGGGTCCCGACGACACCGATGCCTTCACCAGCTCTCTGGGCATGGAGGCCGCCCGTGAGGCGGTCGAGGTCGAGGTCGTCTACTTCGGCCTGGCCCCGAAGGGCATCAAGGTCCTGGACCTCGTCAAGGTGCAGGAGCGGCTGCTGGCCCCCGACGGGTGCCCCTGGGACGCCGAGCAGACCCACGGCTCCCTTGCCCCCTACGCCATCGAGGAAGCCCACGAGCTGGCCGAGGCCATCGCCGAGGGCGACCCCACCGGCATCGCCGAGGAGCTCGGTGACGTGCTCATGCAGGTCACCTTCCACGCCGAGCTGTCCGAGGCGTTCGACATCGACGCCGTGGCCCAGGGCATCACCGACAAGCTGGTCCGCCGCCACCCCCATGTCTTCGCCGATGTCGTGGCCGACGACGCCGAGACCGTCGTCGCCAACTGGGAGGACATCAAGGCCGAGGAGAAGCCGGAACGAACCGGACCCTTCGACGGGGTGCCGAGTGGCCTGCCGGCGGTCGCGTCCGCCGCCAAGGTCCAGTCACGCGCCGAACGCCTCGGTTTCGCATGGCCCGACGTCAACGCTGCTGCCGAACAGGTCGCCGAGGAGCTCGAGGAGGTCCTCGACGCCGAGGACGACACCCGTCGCGCCGAGGAGATCGGTGACCTGCTCTTCGCGGTCGTCTCCATGGCCCGTGCCGCGGGCACCGACCCCGAACAGGCATTGCGGGGCGCCGTCGGCCGGTTCCGCAGCCGGTTCGAACGGACCGTCGACACGCTGGCAACGGAGGGTGTGGACCCAGCGGGCCTGACGGAGGACGACTGGCGGGAGCGCTGGACCGCAGCGCGTGACGCCGAGTAGGCTCGCCTGACTGCAACCGTTTACAGGCCGCAGGGTGATGAACGCCACAATCGGAGATGTAGCCGCGAGGGCCGGCGTGTCGGTCGCGACCGTGAGCCGTGCCCTCAGGGGCCTGCCGAACGTCGCGGGGTCGACCCGCGAGCGAGTGCTGCGCGCAGCGGCGGAGCTGGACTACGTCGTCAACCCCAACGCGTCCAGGCTGGCGGCCGGGCGCAACCTCACCGTGGCGGCGGTCGTCCCGCACATGCAGGGCTGGTACTTCCAGGCCGTGCTCGCCGGTGCCCAGTCGGTGCTGGAGGGGCAGGGCTACGACATGCTGCTGTACTCCCTGCCCACCCCGGCGGCCCGTGAGCGCTTCCTGACCCTCCTGCCGTTCCGCAAGCGTGTCGACGGGGTCCTGCTCATCGACATCCCCCTGACCGACCCCGAGCAGCGCATGCTCGCGGGCCTCGGTACCGACATCGTCAGCGTGGGCGAACGAGGGGCCCATTACCCGGGCGTGTCCATCGACAACGTGTCGGCCGGCCGAACCGCCACCGAGTACCTGCTGGACCTCGGCCACCGCCGTGTCGGCCTGGTCGGTGGCCTCCTGGAGGACCCGATGCGCTTCCGGGTCGGACGGGACCGACGGGAGGGCTGGCTGCGGGCCCTGCAGGAACACGGCGTCGTGCCCGACCCGTCCTGGGAGTTCTACGGCGACTTCCGCCTCATCGACGGGGTACGCGGCATGGACACGTTGTTCTCGGCCCACCCGGACCTGACGGCGGTCTTCTGCATGTCCGACGAGATGGCCATCGGGGCCCTGCGGGCGATCAAGGAGCGCGGCCTCCGCTGTCCCGAGGACGTGTCGGTCGTGGGCTTCGACGACCACGAGGTGTCCTCCTACATGGGGTTGACGACGGTCTCGCAGCCCATGCACCTGCTGGGCCGGACCGCCGGCGAGATCCTGCTGTCGCTGGCCCGGGGCGAGGACATCGGGCACTATCCGCGCCACCTGCCCACGTCGCTGGTGGTCCGAGAGACCGCCGCGCCGCTGGCGCAGCACCCCCGCTGACCCAGCCCCCGTTGTGGTGTGGCTGGAGTGACCTAAAGTTGCTGCTGTGGCTCGTGTGGTGTCATGAGGCCCAGCGGTTCCCCCGAGGAGGACCCATCATGGAGATCATCGACGTCGCAGCCAGGGAGATCCTGGACTCACGCGGCAACCCGACAGTCGAAGTAGAGGTGCTGCTCGAGGACGGGAGCACCGGCCGGGCGGGTGTGCCCAGCGGCGCGTCCACCGGTGCGTTCGAGGCCGTGGAGCTTCGTGACGGCGGTGACCGCTACGGCGGCAAGGGCGTCCTGCAGGCCGTCGCCAACGTCAACGAGCAGATCCGTCCGCTGCTGGTCGGCTACGACGCGACCGACCAGCGCGACATCGACGACGCCCTGCTCGACCTCGACGGGACCGCCAACAAGGGCGAGATCGGCGCCAACGCCATCCTCGGTGCCAGCCTCGCCGTCGCCAAGGCCGCTGCCGTGTCCCGTGGCCTGCCGCTGTACGCCTACCTGGGCGGACCCAACGCCCACGTCCTGCCGGTGCCGATGATGAACATCATCAACGGCGGTTCCCACGCCGAGTCGTCGGTGGACTTCCAGGAGTTCATGATCGCGCCGGTCGGTGCACCGACCTTCGCCGAGGCCCTCCGCATGGGCACCGAGGTCTACCACCAGCTCAAGAAGGTGCTGTCGGGCCGCGGCCTGAACACCGCGCTCGGGGACGAGGGCGGCTTCGCCCCCGACCTCCCGTCGGTGGACGCTGCCCTCGACCTGATCGCCGACGCGATCGGCAACGCCGGCTACACCGTGGGCGAGGACGTGGCCATGGCCATGGACGTGGCCAGCAGCGAGTTCTACTCCGACGGGGTGTACCGCCTGGACGGGCAGGACCGCTCGCTGTCGTCGGGCGAGATGGTCGAGCTGCTGGCCGACCTCGTCGACCGCTACCCGATCGTCTCGATCGAGGACGGCATGGACGAGGACGACTGGGACGGCTGGAAGGCCCTGTACGACGCCGTCGGCGACCGCTGCCAGCTGGTCGGCGACGACCTGTTCGTCACCAACGTCGAGCGCCTCTCCAAGGGCATCGAGCTGGACTGCGCCAACAGCGTCCTGGTGAAGGTCAACCAGATCGGCACGTTGACCGAGACCCTCGACACCATGGAGATGGCCCACCGCAACGGCTGGACCTGCATGGTCAGCCACCGCTCGGGCGAGACCGAGGATGTCACCATCGCCGACCTGGCTGTCGCCGTGAACGCCGGGCAGATCAAGACCGGCGCACCGGCGCGGTCGGACCGTGTCGCCAAGTACAACCAGCTGTTGCGCATCGAGGGGATGCTCGGCGACGCCGCCCGTTACGCGGGGGCGAGCGCCTTCAAGCAGCGCCGATAGGACACATGGCAGAGCCCGCCCGATCCCGCTCCACCGGCCGGTCCCAGCGACCGGCCGGTCGTCGCGCGCCCGCATCCGGCAAGGCAGCGGCCAAGCGGAAGGCCCCGGCCAAGGGCCGAGCGTCGGCCAAGCGGACGGCCCCGGCGAAGGGCCGGGCGAAGGGCGGGGCGAAGGGCCGGGCGTCGGCCAAGCGCACGGCGCCGGCCAAGCGTCCGGTGGCCCAGCGGCGGCCGACGCTGCGCCTGGCGCTGGGCGGGCTGGTGGCCATCGTCGTCCTGCTGGGCGCGATGGCGGTGGGGCCCTACGCCGACTACACGGCCGCCCGCGGACGCGTGGACACCCTCACCGACGAACAGCTCGGCCTGCTCGAGGCGGTCGACTCCCTGGAGTCCGAGCGCACCCGGCTGGAGGACCCCGTGTCGCTGGAGGAGGAAGCCCGCAGCCAGCTCGGCATGACCCGCCCCGGGGAGATCCCCTACATCGTGGTCAACCCACCGACCGAACCGCCGGTCGAGCCCGACGCGCCAGCCGTTGCCCCGGAGCCTCCGCTGATCGAGCGCGTGCTCGAGACCGTGAGCGCGTGGTTCCGCTGACCGTCGTCGAGCGGTCCTTCGACCAGCTCGACGCGGCGTCGCTGCTGGCCGTCCTGCGCCTGCGCATCGACGTGTTCGTGGTCGAGCAGGCCTGCGCCTATCCCGAGGTGGACGGCCGCGACGACCAACCCGGCACCAGACACCTGTGGCTGGCCGACCCCGATGGCCGCATCGCCTCCTACCTGCGCGTGCTCGACGACGGCGACGTGCAGCGGATCGGTCGGGTCGTGACCGCCCCATGGGCACGCGGCCGGGGCCTCGCCGGCAGGCTGCTCGTGGAGACCCTCCGCCGCCACCCGCGCGAGACGGTGCTGGACGCCCAGTCCCACCTGACGGCGTTCTATGCCGCCCACGGCTTCGAGGTCGACGGCCCGGAGTTCGTCGAGGACGGCATCCCGCACGTCCCCATGCGTCGACCGGCCACCTGAGCCCGGAGGGCCCCTGTCGGGTGGGCAGGCACACTGGCAGGCATGGAGCCCACCGACCCCGTCCCGGACCTGCCGTCACCCACCGTCGACGCGCTGACCGTCGCCGCTGACGCCTCCTACGAGGCCCAGGCCGCACGGCCGCTGATGGACGCCGACGACCGTGCCCTGGGTGAGCAGATGATCGGCCGTCCGCTGCGTGGCCGTTCGGCGGCCGCGGTGCGCTGCGGGTGGGGACTCCCGGCGGTCATGCGGGTCGACCCCGTCCTCGCGACCGGCACCCCGTTCCCCACGGTGTTCTGGCTGGCCTGCCCGTTGGCCAGCTCGCGTATCGGCACCATCGAGGGGTCCGGCGTGATGGCCGACCTGAACGGCCGCCTCGCCGACGACGAGGACCTGCGCGAGGAGTACGCCGCCGCTGGCGGACGCTACGTCGCCTTCCGCAACGCGCTGGGCGAACGCGTCCCGAGCGACCCGGCGGCCGGCGGGATGCCCGAGCGGGTCAAGTGCCTGCACAGCCTCTACGGCCACCACTTGGCGACCGACGACAACCCGATCGGCGCGTGGGTCGCCGGCCAGCTCGAGCCGATGGGTTGTCCCAAGCCCTGCGCGACGCTGCCCGACGAGCACCCGGCGGAGTGAGCCCCCTGTCCGGCGAGCGGGCCGGGGACGACCGCGCCGGGGACGACCGCGCTGGAGACGTCGTCGCTGCCGTCGACATCGGGACCAACTCCGTCCGGTTGCTCGCTGCCCGGCCCACCGCGGACGGGGGCATGGAGCCCCTCGACCGGCAGCTGCGCATCACCCGGCTGGGCGCCGGGGTGGACCGCACCGGCCAGCTGGACCCGGCCGCCGTGGACCGCACGATCGCGGCGCTGGCGGACTACCACGACCGCTGGGTGGCCCTCGGGGCGATGCGGGTCCGCATCACCGCCACGTCGGCCGTGCGTGATGCCTCCAACGCCGGGCAGTTCCGCGACGCCGTGGTCGCCACCACCGGCGTGGCACCGGAGGTCCTCAGCGGGGACCAGGAAGCCGCGCTGGCCTTCGACGGTGCCGTCTCGGGCTTGGGTGACGTCGAGGGGCCGGTGGTCGTCCTCGACATCGGCGGCGGCTCGACCGAGCTCGTCCGTGGCACCGACCACGTCCTGGCCTCGACGTCTCGCCAGCTGGGCTCGGTCCGGCTGACCGAACGGCACCTGCACGACGACCCGCCCTCCCCCTCACAGGTCCAGGCGGCCCGCGCGACGGTCGCCGAGCAGATGGAGGAGGTCGCGCGGTTGGTCGCCCCACAGCCGGGCGACGTGCTGGTCGGCACGGCCGGCACCGTGACCACCCTGGCCGCGGTGCACCTGGGGCTGGGGGAGTGGCGTGACGGGGCCGTCCACGGCGTTCGCCTGTCTGCCGCCACCGTGGCCGACCTGGCCCTGCGGCTGTGCGCCATGCCGACGGCCGAGCGCGTGTCCCGGCTGCGGGTCGAACCGGGCCGAGCCGACGTCATCGCCGCCGGCGCCCTGATCCTGGACGGGGTCCTCGACCGGTTCGGGTTCGCCGAGGTCGTCGTCAGCGAAACCGACATCCTCGACGGCATCGCCCGCTCCCTGTACTAGGCGTGTCGGGTATTCACGACGGGCGGCCCCTTTTCCGACACGGTCGGGGTCGGGGTGGTCGGGCCTGACCGACGCGTGTCGGGCAATCACGACGGGTGGCCCGTTTTCCGACACGCACCTGTTGACGCCAAGACCGAAGCGACCTCCTGCCTGGTGGGGCGGGAGGTCGATTCGGGACTGGTCTCTCGTTGCCGGTCACAACGAGAGGTGTTCGGCTGTGTGACGGTTTTCTTCGGAATCTTTTCGGCGTCCGTCCGGCGAGCCCCCTCAGGCTCGCCGTAGCGGCTGGATCAGGCGCACTCGCCCTCGCCGATCTGGACCGAGAACCGCTCGGAGTTGCCGAAGTCGGTGTAGAAGTCCGGGTCCTCCTCCAGCGTCGGCATGGCGTCGAACTCCTTCAGCGTGGCCTTCAGCGACTTGGGGTCGACCCGGGCGACCCAGTCGGCGAACGCCTCGCCGAGGTCGCGTTCGCCGGCGTAGCGCTCCAGCAGCAGGACCGCGACGTCCGGCGCCTTCTTCGCGGGGACCTTGGCCACGTAGTGCCCGAACTTGGCCCCACCGTCGCCCACCCGGGCACCGACGTAGACGCGGTAGCCGGGGGCCTCGTTGCCGTCGGGGTCACGCCGCGACATGCCCGAGAAGCCCAGGTCCGCCGTCGTGTGCTGGCCGCAGGCGTTGGGGCAACCGGAGATGTTGATGCGCAGGTTCTCGATCTCGTGCAGGCCGTTGGCCTCCAGGGCGTCGGTCACCGCACCGGCCAGCCCACGGGAGGCGGTGACGGCCAGGTTGCACGTCTCCGCACCGGGGCACGAGACGACGTCGCCGGACTTCTCCGCCCGGGCCAGCGCCATGTTCTCCGCCTCGAGCGTCGCCCACAACACCGGCACCTGCGCCGCGGTCAGCCCCACGAACAGCAGGTTCTGGCGGATGGTCGTGCGCACCTGCACGTCCTCGCCCAGCTCGCGCCACACCTTGGCCAGCGCGCGCAGCTGGGCGCTGGTGACGTCGCCGAGGTGGAACGTGGCGTAGGCGCCGTAGGCCACCCCGCCGTTGCCCGCAGGGTGGGCGAAGCTGTTGGTGTCCCGCCAGCGCTCGTAGGCGGCGACCTGGTCGCCGTCCAGCGCGTCGCCCGCCGGGGGGAGGGGCAGGTCGGCCAGCGCCGCGTCGGCGGCCGGCTTGGTCGGGACCTCGAAGGCGGGGTAGGTGTTCTCGCGCTCCAGGCGGATGCGGACGGTCTCGACCTCGGCGCGGAACCGCTCGATGCCCCACTTGTTGAGGAGGAACTTCATGCGGGCACGGACGCGGTTCTTGCGCTCGCCGTGCTCGTCGAAGACCGTCAGGATCGCCTCCACGGTCGGGAGGACCCGCTCCGGCGGGGTGAAGGGTTCGAGCAGGTCGGCCTCGCGAGGGGCGGAACCCAGTCCACCACCGACGAACAGGCGGAAGCCGGGGTTGCCCTCGCCGTCGAGCGCGCCGAGGAAGCCGATGTCGTGGATGCCCAGCTGGGCGTGGTCGCGCGTCGAGCCGTCGAAGGCCATCTTGAACTTGCGCGGCAGCTGCTGGGTCAGCGGGTGACGCAGGAAGTACCGGGTGATTGCCTCGGCGGCGGGGCTGGTGTCGACGACCTCCTCCGGGTCGATGCCGACCAGGTGCGACTGCGTGATCGTCCGGACGCTGTTGCCGCACGCCTCACGGGTGGTCAGGCCGGCGTCGGCCAGGCGACGCATCAGCGCCGGGACCTCGTCGGTCTCCACGAAGTGCACCTGGAAGTTCTGGCGGGTCGTGAGGTGCGCGAACCCGCGGGAGTGGGCCTCGGCGATGTCGGCGACCGCGTCGAGGTGGTCCGGCTCGAGCAGTCCGCCGGGGACCTTGACACGGATCATGTGCGCGTCGGAGTTGCGGATGCCGTAGGTGCCCATGTGCAGGCGCTGGCCGCGGAAGGTCGTGTCGTCGACCTCGCCGCGGCGCCAGGCCTTGATCGTCTCCTCGAACTCGTCGATCTCGGCGTAGTCGGCATAGGTGGCTGCGACCATGGGTGAACTCCTGATCTGGACATCGGGCGGGATACCGGCCCGGTGCGGGCTGCTCGGCGTGCTGCGAGATTAGGCAACGACGACCCCGGCGAGAAGGCCGGATGGCGTTGAGAACAGTGCAAAGGTTGGTGTTTGCAACGTTTGCACCATCCTCTCGAGACCTTCGGTACCAGCCGCAACACACATCGAGGAGCGATTTCCTGTGCTCGTCCGGTTCACCGTCATGCCGATGCGCACCCCCCGATGAGCATGCAGCCGCTGCTGGACGAGCTGCAGCGCGGCCTGGCGACCCTGCCGGCCGACAGCATCGACGCGCCCGTCACGGCACGACGGGGCGCCGTTCTGCTGCTGCTGGAGCCCACCGACGACGACGGTGGAGCCCGCATCCTCTACACGCGTCGGCAGGCACACCTGTCGAGCCACCCCGGCCAGATCAGCTTTCCTGGTGGCCGGGTCGACCCCGGCGAGTCCGTCGTCGACGCAGCCCTGCGGGAGGCCGACGAGGAGGTGGGACTCGATCCCACCTCGGTCGAGGTCGTGGGCCGGTTGCCCGCCTTCTACATCCCCCCGTCACGCTTCTGGATGTCCGCCGTCGTCGGCGTGTGGCGTCGCCCCCATCCGCTGCGGGCGGCCGAGGCCGAGGTGGCGGAGATCCTGCACGTCGACATCTTCTCGCTGCGCGAGGAGGAACGATGGCGTGCCGTCCCGCTCAGCGCGGCGGGGTCGACGTGGGCCTGGCAGCTCAACGACGGCGACCTGCTGTGGGGGGCTACCGCGGTCGTCACGAGCGTGCTGCTCGACCTCGCCCTGCCCGGTTGGAGCAACGGGCGCCGGCCGAACGACCTGGCGGACGATCGGCTCGTGCGACCGTGGGAGACCGTGCCGGTCCCTGGCGCGCCGACGCCGCGTCCTCGACTCGGTGACGTCGCCACCCGCCAGGTGCACACGCCGACAGCGGCATCCGCAGGCACCGACGCACCGACGCACGCCGACCGGCAGGCGTGGGCCGGGGGCGTTGCCGAGGCCGTGCAACGGCTGCTGGTCCAGCTCGAGGGACGTGGCGGGCCGGTAGCAGTCGACGGACCGGTCGTCGTCCTGTGCGGTCCCGGACGGGTCGGTGCCGTGGGGCGGGCCGCCGCGGACATCCTTCGCGCCGGAGGCGAGGACGTCGTGGTCGTCGAGGCCGCTGGTGGGATCGACGGGGTCGACGGCGACACCCTCATCGGGGCCAGCATCATCGTGGATGCCCTCGTCGGCCGAGGGCTGCGGGGGCTACTGGCCGACCCGCTGCTGGGGCTCGTGCGTGCCCTGCGTGACGTGGCGGCCCCGATCGTGGCGGTTGACCTGCCGAGCGGGATCGACCCCGAACGCGGCATGGTGGGGGAGACCGTCAGCGCCGACGTGACCATCACCGCGCCCTTGCTCGTCCCGGGTCACGTGGCCGGCGGGGCGATGCCCTTCGTCGCCGACCTCTACGTGGTCGATCGGGATGGCCTGCGTCGTGCCGAGGTGGTCGATCGCCCGGCGGAATGGGGTGAATGACCCCGCCGGGCGTCAGCGCCTGACGGCGGGATCGGGCAGGTTGGCGGTCTGGGTCCAGTAGTCGGCCAGGTTGGAGAGCCCCTTGGCCTTGTTCACGTAGGAGTTGGCGCCCAGGGCGTAGGCGGCGTTGACGTCCTCCGGCCTGTCGCTGGAGGTCAGCACGACGACCGGCAGCGACTGCAGCATCTCGTCGGCACGGAGCTCCTTGAGGACCGTGAGCCCGTCCTTCCGCGGCATGGACAGGTCCAGCAGGATCAGGTGGGGCAGCTCCCGACCGTCGTACTGACCACGGCCGTGGAGGTAGTCCAGGGCTTCCTGGCCGTCCTGCACCGCAACGACCTCGATCTGCACGCCCTGCACGGCCTGGAGGGCCACGCGGGCCAGGAACAGGTGGTCCTCGTTGTCCTCTGCGATGAGGACTCTGACCAGGCGCATGTGGATCAAGGCTTTCTCTCTTGGCTGGTGGCAAGCGGGCCGGGTGATGGCTGGCCGGGAGGAACCGCCGGGAGGGTGATACGGAAGGTCGTCCCGGAAGTGGAGTCGGCGATCACAATACCGCCTCCGACGTCCTCTGTGATCTTGCGGCACATGGTCAGCCCGATGCCGCTGCCTTTGGTGCGAGCATCGAATCGGTCCAATCGCTGGAAGATCTGGAACACCCGGTCACGGTGCTCGTCGGGAATGCCGACGCCGTCGTCGGCAACCTCGATCGTTGCCATTCCGTCGTCGATCGAAACACAGGTCACCGTCACGTGGAGCGGGCTGCGTCCACCGTGTCGTGCGGCGTTCTCCAGCAGGTTGATGAACAGCTGCCGAGCTCGGACCTCGTTGATCAGGACGTCCGCGTCGCCCGCCACGCGGATGTCCAGGTCGGGAAACCGGGGTACGAGGTCGGTCCGGATGTCCTCGATGAGCGGGGCGATCGCGACCGGCTTGGGGTCGTTGTCGGTCCTGCCGACACGCGAGAGCTGGAGCAGGTCGTCGATCAGGCCCTCCATGTAACGGGCGCTGATGGTGATCCGCTCCAGCGCCATGATCTGGGTGTCGCTGAGTGGGGTCTCGTCGTCGGTGATGAAGTCGAGGAAGCCGAGGACCGTGACCAGCGGATTGCGCAGGTCGTGGCTGACGCCGTAGACCAGCTGCGACAGCTCGGTGTTGGCCCGCTCTGCCTCCCGCAGTGCCAGCTCGCTGGCCTCGAACGCCGAGATCCGGTCCAGCGCCAGGTCGAGGTGGCCGCACAGCTGGCGCAGCAGCACCTCCTCACCCTCGCTGAAGACCGGGGTCAGCCGCGAGCGGTGGACCACGACGGTCGAACGGGACAGCCGCACCTCCAGGCGATCGTCGACCGGGTCGTCGTCACGCTCGCTGGTGCTGCGGGCGAGGACCGCGCCGTCGGCGTCGCGCACCTCGGCCCCGTGGCCACCCACGAGGGCCGCGGCCGCGTCCACGATCGCGTTCGCGGCCTCCGTTGCGCTGGTGGCGGCAACCAACCGGCTCTCGGCCACCCGCAGGGCGGTTTCCTCCTTGGCCCGCCACGAGCGACGGACGAACAGCGGCGGCTCGAAGGCCAGGAGGAACGCGCCGGCGCTGGTCCATCCCAGGACCTGGGTGATGATGTAGGCCGCGTTCTGTCCCTCGGCGTCCCCGAGCACCGAGCCGAGGAGCCCGAGGTTGATCAACAACGCCGCAACCGACATCAGGCGCATGCGGCTCCTGATGATGCCGGGACGGCCACGCCCGGCGCGCCACAGGACCCACGAGACCGAGGCGAGCAGCACGGCCCACCACGACAGCATCACGACCTGAGCGATCTGCTGTGCCGGGGTGAAGTCCCCGTCGGCCGGGAAGGCGGGCATCGCGAAGGTGAGCACGACGATGCCGGCCATGCCGACGTCGGCCAGCGTGCCGGACAGGCGACGGGTCGGCCGCAACGACCGCACGAAGCGGTGCAGCAGGTACGGAAAGCCCAGCAGCCCGACGACGATGACGTCGGTGTAGACCTCCCACGGGCTGAACTGGGGAGACGGGTCGGCTGGCGGAGAGACGAGGGCACCCTGCAGCACCACGCCGCCGAGCACGACGAAGGTCGCGGCCAACCACGCCGACGGCACGGTCCGGCGTCGCCGCCAGAACATCGTCGCGACCACCGCGAGGGTGCCGTACACGACCCAACTGATGGCCTCGGGCATTCGACCTCCTCGTCGTCGCTGGTCCGAGCGTACCCGGGACCCCATCGGCAGGTGGTTCGCCCAGCTTCGCGAGACCGCGAGGACCGTGTGCGCGGGCGGTGGACGGTGGAGTAGGGGTGACGGGGCTCGAACCCGTACTGGACCGGGTTTAAGCCGGTTGCCTCTGCCGGTTGGGCTACACCCCCGTGCCCGTGATCAGGCCGTGCCGCCGATCGTGGCGAGCGGAGCCTGCAGGATGACGTCGGCCTGGCGCAAGCGGGTTGGGTCGGGCGACACGTCCTCGGGACCGCCGAGCTCGCGCCGGACCCAACGGTTGGCGACCGCGGCGGCCGCGTCGTCGTGCTTGGCCAGGCGGTGCGCGGCGTGCTCGAGCAGGAGGGCGGCGGTGTAGACGGTGCCCACCCGCATGGCGAAGGCCCGCATGCCTGCCTCGACGGCATCCTGGCCCGCGTCTGCCCACGCAGCGGCTGCCGCCCCGAGCGACTGGGCCTGCGACGCGACGAGGCGCACCGACTCGGCCAGCTCCGGCACGTCGGCGCCGGCCATCCGCTCGGCCACGTCGGCCAGCAGGGGGGCGAGGGCGTGCTCCCGCACGGCCGCGCGCAGCAGGTCCAGGCTGAGCACGTTGGTGGTGCCCTCCCAGATGGAGAGGACCTGGGCGTTGCGCAGCAGGGCCGGCAGGCCGGTGTTCTCGATGTAGCCGGCGCCACCGAACGCCTCCAGCGCCTCCGACGCGCCGGCCACGGCGTACTTGGCGGTGAACAGCTTCGTGACCGGCATCAGCGCCCGCAGCACCTGCGCGTCGGCTTCGCTGGCCACGCCTGCCTCGACCCGGCCGGTCAGCTCCGACGCCCGGACGACCAGGGCCAGCGTGGCCTCGTAGTCGACCTGCAGCTCGGCAAGCGTCACGCGATGCAGGGGCTGCTCGACCAGGGGCGTGCCGAACACCTCCCGCCTGGTGGCGTAGGACAGGGCCAGCTGTACCGCACGGGCCAGTCCCGACGCCGAGGACATGGCGTTCCACAGCCGGGTGATGCTGAGCATGCCGCTGATCGTCTTCACCCCACGATGGGGTGGGCCGACGGGCGTCGCGTAGGCGCCGTCGAGGTCCAGCTCGGCGGTCGGCAGCGCCTTGGTGCCCAGCTTGTCCTTCAGCCGACGCACACGGATGGTGTCGCCGATCTGACGGCGACCGTCCCGCGGGTCGACCATCTCCACCAGGTACAGGCCGAGTCCGCGGGAGCCAGCCACACCGTTGCCGTCGGCGTCCAGCGTCCGGGCGAGCGCCAGCGCACAGTCAGCCGTCGTCGCGGACGTGAACCACTTCACGCCGGTCAGCGCGTACCCGCCGTCGGGCAGCGGACGGGCGACGGTCTCGGTCCGCCCGACATCGGAGCCGCCTGGCTTCTCCGTCATCCACTGCCCCGACGTCCACGCGTCCGCCGCACGGCTGGTCAGCTTCGGCACGACGCGGTCGCGCAGCTCGGGTTCGGCGCTGTCCAGCAGCACCCGGACGGCGGCGTCGGTCATGGAGACCGGGCAGCTGTAGACCGCCGACGAAGGTCCGTAGAGGTGCTGCACCGCAAGCTGCACGAGCCGTGCGTGCTCGCCGTGGTCGCCTTCGTAGGGGATGGCGGCCAGGCCCAGCCGCGCCTGCTCGCCGTGCAGGGCGGTCCAGGCGTCCGACACGACGATCTGGTCGATCCGACGTCCCCAGGGGTCGTAGTGCTCGACCCGTGGCTGCTCGGACTCGGCACGTTCGCCCAGCGCCTGCAGGCTCGTGGCCGCGGCGACCCCCAGCTCGGCCAGTCCGGGCCCGACCCGGGACAGGACGTCGTCGGGCAGCAGCCGCTCCAGGTGGGCTCGCAGCGCCGGATCGGCGGTCCACGTGTCGGTCAGCTCCGGGGCGTCCTGGAAGAAGTCCATGGGCGAAGCGTAGTGCGCCCCCTGCGACGTGGACACCCAGCGCAACACAGCCAAGCGACGACTCCCGTGTACCGTGCGACACATGAGCTCAATGGATGAGGAACGCATCGCGCTGTTCTTGGACTACGAGAACCTTGCCATCGGTGCGCGCGAAGACCTTCGCGGCATGCAGTTCGCGCTGCGGCCGCTGGCAGACGCCCTGGCCGAACGAGGTCGTGTCGTGGTGCGCCGCGCCTACGCCGACTGGTCGTACTTCGACGAGGATCGACGGATGCTCACCAAGGAGAACGTCGAGCTCATCGAGATCCCCCAGCGGATGGGGGTGGTCCGCAAGAACGCCGCGGACATCAAGATGGCCGTCGATGCGATCGAGCTCGTGTTCGAGCGCGACTACATCACCACGTTCGTCATCTGCACCGGCGACTCCGACTTCACCCCGCTCGTCAACAAGCTCCGCGAGCTGAACAAGCGCGTGATCGGCGTGGGCCTCGAGGCGTCGACCTCCAGGCTCCTGCCGCCGGCGTGTGACGAGTTCATCTTCTACGAGCGCCTCGAGGGCGTGGAGCTGCCCACCAAGAAGAAGCGTGGTGGCGGCAGCAGCGGTGGCGGTGGCGGCGGCCGTGGTCGTGGTGGTCGCGGGCGTGGTGGCGGCGGATCGAGCCGTCCGGCGCCCAAGCAGCCAAAGGACGCCGACCGCGGCGAGCCGGAGACGACCCCGGAGGAACCGGAGGCCGTCGAGGACAGCACCGAGGACGAGGAGGACGAGCCGCCCCGCGACGTCAACAAGCTGGTCACCCAGACCCTGTCGGGCCTGCAGCGCTCCAGCAGCGGCGTGGTCCTGGCCTCCATGCTCAAGCGCGCGATCATCCGCAAGGACCCGACGTTCAGCGAGGCCGACTGGGGCTTCAGGGCCTTCGGCGAGCTGCTGCGCGACCTCGAGTCCAAGGACATCATCGAGCTCAGCACGGGTGCGGCCAAGGGCGACCCCGAGGTCAGCTTCCCCGAGGCGTCGGACTCCGAGGAGGACGCCTTCCGCTTGCTGCACGACGTCGTGGCCGAGGAGGGCAGCGCACCGCTGTCGGGCCTGAAGGACCGGCTGCGCAACCGTCAGGCCGATTTCAGCGAGAAGCGCTTCGGCTTCGGTGGCTTCCTGCAGTTCTGCAAGGCCGCTCGCACCCGCGAGATCATCGAGATGGAGTGGGACGACGAGGCCGACGACTACATGCTGACCCTGCCCAGCTGATGCACACCCGTCCGGTCATCTTCCCGATGAACGCTCCTCGGCATGGTTAAGCTGTCGAACCACTCAACACGCATGAAGGGGAGCTGGTGCCGTGTCTGAACCCATCGGGGTCGTGATCGTCGACGATCACTCGCTGGTGCGCGAAGGACTGCAGAGCCTGCTCTCGCAGTTCTCCGACATCCGCGTGACCGGCGAGGCCGGCACGATCGCAGAGGCCGTGAAGGTCATCGGCGACGTCGAGCCGGACCTCGTGCTGCTGGACCTTCGCCTCGGCGAGGAGGAGGGGGTCGAGGTCGCTCGACAGCTCCGCGCCAGCGGTTCCGACGTCACCATCCTCATGCTGAGCGTCCACGACACCTCCCGTCACCTGCGTGAGGCGTTGGCCGCGGGGGCCGACGGCTACCTGCTGAAGTCCGTGGCCGGTGCCGACCTCGCTGCGGGCATCCGCAACGCCGTTGCGGGCGAGACCGTCATCGGCCAGGAGTTCGTCCCGAAGCTGCTGGAGGACGCACAGCGGGGTGTGCCCATGGGGCAGCCCGACGTCACCAAGCGCGAGCAGGAGGTGCTCGAGCTCGTCGCCGAGGGCATGGCCAACCGCGAGATCGCCGAGAAGCTCGGGATCAGCGCGCGGACCGCCCAGAAGCACCTGGAGAACCTCTTCAAGAAGTTCTCGGTGCACGACCGGACCGAGCTGGTCGCCCACGCCTTCCGGCGTGGACTCCTGGGCTGATCCACCGGTCCGACGAGGTCGCTGGAGTTGCCGTTTCGGCTGCATGGCCCTGCTGTTAACGCCAACGAAACACCGCAAGCACCTCAGTGAAACTCGACTGACACTAGGCTCGACTGACGTTGCGCCGGCCGGACGGCGCCGATACAAGGAGATGCCATGAAGCTGGTCGTCGCAATCGTCAAGCCGTTCAAGGTCGAGGACGTCAAGGAAGCGCTCAGGGACGTGGGTGTCGCTGGCCTGACCGTGTCGGAAGCCAGGGGCTTCGGCCGTCAGCGCGGCCACACCGAGGTCTACCGCGGCGCGGAGTACCAGGTCGACTTCGTGCCGAAGAGCCGTATCGAGGTCATGGTCGACGACGACCAGGTCGACGGCGTCATCGACGCGATCACCAAGTCCGCTCGCACCGGCAAGATCGGTGACGGCAAGATCGCGGTCCTGCCGCTGGAGGACGTCGTGCGGATCCGCACCGGCGAGCAGGGCGCCGAGGCCCTGTAGCCCGCCTCACCGCATCAGGGAGTCCGAGCCGCCCGCAGTGACCATCCTCGACGCGCCCGCCCTGCTGGACGCGTCCACCATCGACGCCGCACCGGGCCGTGCCTGGACGCTGGAGTGGACGGCCCGGGTCGATCAGGCCCTCAGCGGCCTGCTGGAGGCGTTCACCGCCGAACCCGGGCACCGGTCGGGTGGTCTGGCGTTGGTCGCGCTCGGCTCCTATGCCCGCCGGTCGTTGTGTCCTCGCAGCGACATCGATCTGCTGATCCTCCACGACGGATGGAGCGGTCGTGACCTCGAGGACATGGTCAAGGCCATCTGCTATCCGCTGTGGGATGCCGGCTTGTCGGTCGGTCATGCCGTGCGCACCACCAAGGAGGCCGTGAAGGCTGCAGGTGATCGCGTCGACACCGCCACCGCCGTCACCGAACGTCGCCTGGTGGCCGGCAACCGTGGCATGGCCGATGACCTGGCTGCACGCGTCACCCGCTGGCTCAAACGGGCCGGTGGCAAGCTCGCCACGGAGCTCACCGAGGCCGACGCCGAGCGGCATCGCCGACACGGCAGCACGGCCGGCGCGCTCGAGCCCGAGCTCAAGGACGGCACCGGCGGCCTTCGGGACCTCCACTCCCTCCGTTGGGCAGGGGCGATCCTGCTCGACGATCCCGGGCTGGATCCGCTGGTGGGTGCCCGCTACCTGGGCGCCGCCGACCGGTCGGCCCTTGCCGCCGCAGGCGAGACGTTGCTCGCCGCCAGGTGCGCGCTGCACCTCGTGGGTGACCGCAGCATCCGCAACCAGCTGCGGCTCGACCTCCAGGACGAGGTCGCCGCGGCGCTTGGCATGGCCGACGGGGACGAGCTGCTGCGCGAGGTGGGCCTGGCAACCCGGACCATCGCCCACCTGCATGCCCGCACGTGGCCGGTCCTGCTGGAGGACGCCCGGCGGGGCCGACGTCGTCGGCCCGCCACGCCGAAGGTCGTCGGGCCCGACCTGACGCTCGTCGATGGGTTGGTCGAGGTCGACGTCGCTGCGCATGTCGCCGACGACCCCTCGTTGGCCCTCAGGGCCGCCGCTGCTGCGGCCGTCCACCGCACCGTGGTGGGACGACGGAGCGCCGTTCGCCTGCAGCGCGAGGTGGAAGCGGCCGGGTCGTTGGCGTGGGACCAGCGGGCCCGTGATGCACTGCTCGAGCTGCTGCGGGCGGGGGCCGGCGGGCTGCCCGCGATGGCGGATGCCGACTACCTGGGCGTGCTGGAGGCCTACCTCCCCGAGTGGGGACGGGTGCGCGGCCGTCCGCAGCGCAACCCCTTGCACACCTTCGACCTCGACACCCACCTGATGCAGGCGAGCGCCTGGCTGGCGTCGATCGTCAGCGGCGACCTCGACGAGGCGCACGTCCGGATCTTCGCGGAGATGGAGGACCCCGACGCGCTGGTCCTGGGCACCTGGCTGCACGACGTCGGCAAGGCCTGGCCGGGGGACCACTCGGTGTCGGGTGAGGCCGTCGCCCGCGACTGGGTCCTCCACATGGGGTTCAGCCAGGAACGGGCCGACCGGGTGGCGGGGCTGATCCGCCACCACCTGCTGCTGCCCGACGTCGCCACCCAACGCGACATCGACGATCCCGACGAGATCGAGCAGGTCGCGGTCACCATCGGCAACACCGAGCTGCTCGACGGCTTGTTCCTGCTCGGCTTCGCGGACTCCCGCGCGACCGGGAAACCGGCGTGGTCGACCTGGAAGGACCTGCTGGTCACCAGGCTGCACCATCGGCTGCGTCGGGTCCTGGAGGGTGAGGCGCTGGTTCGCCCCTCGACGCCCCAGGTGGTCATCCGGGCGGCCGCCCGGCGAGGCCTCGAGGAGGAGCTGGTCCGGACCGCCGTCGACGGGCTGCCCAAGCGGTACCTCAGGGTGGCCTCCGCCGACCAGATAGCCGCGCACGCCAGGCTCCTGGACGACGTCACCGACGGCCTGCACGTCGACGTGCGCGAAGGGCCTGCGGAGGGCGTGCAGATCCTCAGCATCGCTGGCCCCGACCGGCGGGGCATGGTGGCCGACTGCCTCGGCGTCCTGGCGGTGCACAAGTGCGACGTGCTCGAGGCGCGGGTCTTCACCCATGTCGACGGCACCGCCCTGGACTGGTTCGTGGTCCGCACGATGCAGGACCGATCGTGGGACCGGATCGTGCCGGCCCTCCGCCGCGCCTACGCCGGCGAGGTCGAGCTCGACGACGAGGTCGAGAAGCGGGAACGGCAGCGGGACGCCCGACCACCGCTGCTGGCCCAGCCGGTGCCCATCACGGTCCTCACCCGTCCGTCGGGCTCCATCACGCGGTTGGAGGTCCGCGGGCCGGATTCCCCCGGTGTGCTGTACCGGCTGACCCGCACGCTGTCCGAGCTCGGCGTGTCCCTGCTGGGGGCACGCGTCGCCACCCTCGGCCCCGAGGTGCGGGACAGCTTCTTCGTCCGCGGTGACGTCCCGGACGACGACGCGTTGTTCGCCGCCCTCGTCCCGGCGTTCGAGACACCCGCGACCTGACCGCGGCGATCCGAAACCGGCCCGTCGGACGAGGGCCGAGCGGACACGCGTGGCCCTTCCGACCGGGGGGAGTCTTCCGGTGCCCCGAAAGGGCCGGACACACCGGCGGACGGGGACGAAAGGAGAAGCCATGAGTGAGCTCTGGACCTACCGTGGCGACATCCAGCCACACGCAGAGGGCCTCGACGGGTTCGACGTCGACGCCGCCGACGGCCACATCGGCAGCATCGACGAGGCGACCCACGACGTCGGGGACTCCTACATCGTGGTCGACACCGGGTTCTGGATCTTCGGGACCCGCCGTGTCGTGCCGGCCAGCGCGATCACCGAGGTGGACCTCGCCAACCGGCGAGTGACCCTGTCGCTGACCAAGGACCAGATCAAGTCCGCGCCCGACTTCGACGCGCCACCCTCGGAGCGTCCAGCGGACCTGGTCGACGACCGGGACGATCGGCTCGCCGACGTCGACCGGGGCAGGCTCACCGACTACTACGGCCAGTTCGGGGCCTGGTGACCGACCGAGCCGTCAGGCCCTGGTGATCACCAGCACCGGACACGGTGCTTCCCGCAGCAGCTGGTCGAGCTCGTGACCGAGGAACGCCCGCCGGGTCACCGGCTGCACATCCGAACGGATCACCACCAACGTCGCCCGGATCGCCCGGGCGGCGTCGGCCACCACCCGGGCCAGCGGTTCGTCGCTGATCCGCACATCGGTGCGGACCGTCACGCCAGCGGCCAAGCCGACCGACGCCTGCTTGGTGGCCAGCTCGTCGGCCAGCTCCCGTGCCCGACCCACCTCGGTCAGGTCGATCTCTGCCCACGTGCTCTGGGGCGGCTCGACCACGTGGACGACGTCGACCACCGACTCCGGGTCGCTGGCCACGGCGAACGCGATCTCGCCGGCCCGGTTGTTGATGTCCTCCCCGGTGGAGACCAGGAGGATCCGTTCGGGCGCACGCGGGTCCAGCACCTCGGCGTCGTCGTCGAAGCGGCTGCTGACCAGCAGCAGCGGTACCGGCGAGTCCATGAGCACCCGATCCACCGTGGCGGAGAACAGCGCGGAGTCCGGAGCGTCGGTCCGGGTCTCGGTGGCCCCCAGCACGATCAGGTCGTGGCCGCCCCGGCGGGCACGATCGAGGATGGCGCTGGCCGGGTCGTCACCGTCCACCGCGGCCAGCTCGACGTTGCCGCCGTGCAGGGAGAGGTGGCGAGTGATCCGGCCGTGGATCTCCTGGGGGTCGGGACCGCCCGCGAGGACCGTCACGTCGAAGCTCCGCCCGACGGCGATTCGCGACAGGAGCTGTGCGGCCAGCTGGGAGTTGGTGCCGCCACGGCTGGGCAGCAGGACGCGGTGCACGTTGTCCAGCAGGCTCGTCCTGGAGGCGGCCTCGCGTTGCAGCCGGGCCGCTTCCTCGGGGGACATCGGCACCTTCTTCAGGGCACGGACCAGGATGGGCGGGGCCATCAACGACGTGACGATGGCGACGAGCACGATGATGGCGAACATGCCCTCGGTCAACACCCCGAGGGACAGGCCGATGGTGGCGATGATGATCTCCAGGGCGCCACGTGCGTTCATGCCAGCACCCAGCGCGAGCGCCTCCCACCGGCCGAGGCCCGCGACGGATGCGCCGGCGAACGCGCCGAGGAACTTGCCGGCGATGGCCACGGTCAGCACCAGCGCCGCCACCCACAACGTCGTGGGCTCCAGCAGCGCACCGAGGTCCACCAGCAGGCCTGCCGATGCGAAGAACAGCGGCGCGAAGACCGTCAGCGTCAGGCTCTCCAGGGAGTGCACGACGCGGTGGTCCACCCGTCGTTCGCGGCCGGCGAGGATGCCCAGCACGAAGGCGCCGAGGACCGCCTCGATCTGCAGCGCCTGCGACACGGCGGCGAAGAGCAGCGCCAGCACCACGACGGCGGAGATCAACGGTCCGGGGCCGGGGGCACGCCGCGAGACCGCGCGGAGGGTGCGGCTGACCAGCCAGCCCCCGAGGGTGTAGGACACGACCAGGAACCCGACCACCCGGGCGATGCTGCCGACGACCGCTCCGGCCGCGAGCTCGCCGGAGCTGGCCAGGCCGGCCACGATCGACAGCAGGATCCAGCCGACCGTGTCGTCGATCATGCCTGCGGCGAGGGTCAGCTGGCCGATGTCGCGCCGGATCACCCGCAGCTCGATCAGCACCTTGGCGATCACGGGGATCGCGGAGATGCTGAGCGCCGTCCCGAGGAACAACGCGAACGTCGTCCGCGGCGTGTCGGCCGGCACGAGGACGGCCGGGATGGCGTAGCCGAGCGCCAGTCCCGAGGCGAACGGCACGACGATCCCGCCGGCGGAGACCAGGCCTGCCGTGCGGCCCTTGGCCTTGATCAGGCCGAGGTCGGTCTCCAACCCCGTCAGGATCAGCAGCAGGAGGACGCCGAGGAACGCCGGGACGGCCAGCAGCTGCGCCTGCGATGTCGCGGGGAACAACCACTCCCGCGCGCCGGGGGCGATGTTGCCGAAGATGCTCGGGCCGACGATGACGCCAGCGGTCAGCTCACCGACGACCTCGGGCATGCCCATCCGGGCTGCCACCATGCCGAGCAGGCGCGCCAGGCCGAGGAGCAGCGCGAGCTGCAGGACGAGCAGGAGCAGGTCGTCGTGGGCAATGCCGGGTTGCATCGCCTCCGACGCGAGGACCACCACCACAGGGCAGCTCCGAGGAGTTCGTGGACCCGGTGACCGGGTCAGCCAGATGTCCCGCGTCGGCCCAAGCGGCCCCGGCGATCACCCTCCACAGTAGCCCGGTCGAGGACCGGTGTACAGCGGTGGGACAGGTTGTCGGGAACGGGCACGGCCCAGCCCCTGGTGGGGGCTGGGCCGTGGTTGGTGGTTGGGTCAGGCGCAGCTGGTGCTGTCGGCGTTGTCGAGCTGGGTGAGGAGGTCGGTGGTGAGGACGGTGGGGTTGCCCAGGGCGGTCAGGGTGACCTGGTTTCCACAGTCGGTGACCTCGGTCAGGGTTTCGGGGAGGACGTCGGTGTCGCCCACGAGGAGGAGGGGGCCGTTGCCGTCGGCGGAGAGGCCGGCGGCGAGGAGGCCGTAGGCCCAGGCACCGGCGTCGGTGCCGTTGACGATGATGTAGCTGCGGGGTCCCTGGGGTTGGACGTCCAGGAGCTCGCGGGCCACGGCCACGGCGGTGGCGGCGCGGTTGGGGCCCTCCACCCGTTGGGCGCCGGGGACGGCGTCGTGCACGGTGGTGTCCAGGGCGGCGGTGCCGCCGAGGAGGATGGTGGTGGTGGGTTGGGTGTCGGTGATGAAGGAGTCCACGGCGGGATGGACGCCGTCGGTCTGGGTGAGCAGGATCGGGATGCCTTCGGTGGCGGCGTGGGCGCCGCCGGTGAAGGAGTCGACCCAGGCGGCGGACTCATCGCCGGTGCTGGTGCCGAAGGCGCGGGCCAGGGCGACCTGGGTGCCGTCGGCGATGCCGGCGGTGATCGCTTCGGTGGCGATGGCGATGGCGGTCTCGATGCGGGAGTCGCCAGCGAGTCGGGTGACGGTCACGTCGAGGCCCTCGATGGCGGTTGCCACGTCGGGGGACAGGGCGTTGTCGCCGCCGAGGAGGTAGACGGTGTCCACTCCCAGGCGGGTGATCTCGGCTGCGGTGTCGGGGTCCAGGGTGTCGCCGTCGGTGTAGAGCAGCGGGGCGTCGCCCAGCAGGACGGAGGCGCCGAGGGCGTCGGCGAAGACGTCATCGCGGGCGACGACGGCGTAGCTGGGTCGGGCCTGGGCGAAGGCGCTGTCGGGAAACCGCATCCGGGAGACGTCGATGGCGGTGTCGATGACGTCGGGCGATCCGGTCGTGGGGACCTCGGTGGGCGTCGGGGTCGGGGTCGGCGTCGGGGTCGGCGTCGGCGTCGGCGTCGGCGCGGGCACCGGGCCGGGGTTGGGCTGGGTGGCCGGCAGCGTGTCGGCGAGGTCGCGGAGGCCCTGGATCAGGTCGGCGTCGGGGAACGCGGAGTCGGTGAGCCGGTTGGCCAGGCCGTTGAGGCGGGACTTGGCCCGGACCCCGTTGGTGGGTGCCTCGGCCTCGGCCTGTGCGGTGGTGGTGTCGATCAGCTGGATCAGGGCAGGGTCAGCACCCGCACGCTCGGCCTGATCGCGGTAGACCTCGATCAGCAGGAACGACGGCTCGAACGAATAGCCCCGCTGCGTCTGGGCGTTGCCGTCCTCCACGACGTGGGACCGAGCGATCTCGAGCTCGGCGGCCGAGAGCTGGTCGGACTCCGTCAGGCCGAAGCTGTCGAAGCCGAGGAAGATCTCGTTGCCGTAGATCTGGCCGTTGTGCCAGTACACCGACCAGTATCCGCCCTGGTGGAAGGTCGTCGGGTGATAGGGGCCGCGGTCGAAGAACGCGATCTCGAACGGGTTGGCGGTGTCGGTGAAGTCGAACACCGAGACCCCACCCTCGTACCACGCCTGGACCATCACGTCGCGGCGTGGGATCGGGACCAGGTTGCCGTTGTGGGCGACGCAGGTCTCGTTGCTGGCCTGGACGTTGGGGATGGAGTAGTAGCTGGCGAAGGTCATGGCCGGGCCGTCGACGGTGTCGGTGAGGTCGAAGATCGCGTCGGCGCCCCATTGTTCGGGGTCGGTCACGCGACACCGCGCGCCCGTGCCGCCACCCCACTCGTCGGTGAAGACCACCGTCGACCCGTCGTTGCTGAACGTGGCGGAGTGCCAGTAGGCGAAGTTGGGATCACTGACCTCGTCGATCCGGATCGGGTTGGCGGGGTCGGAGATGTCGATCAGGATGCCGTTGCCCTCGCAGGCACCGGCAGCCAGCCCGATCTCGGGGTAGGCGGTGATGTCGTGGCAGGCATCGGTTGCAGCGGTGGACTGGTAGTCCTGGACGGTGCCCGAGGTGTTGCGCGGTCCGATGACCGCGCGCTCGCCGCCCGGACCGTCGGGCCCGACCGAGCCACCCGGCCACAGGCCGTGGGGGTTCCCGGTGTCGGGGTCTGCCATCAACCGCGCCTCGTTGACGATCGCGGCGTCCGCGGGCGTCGCGACCGGGACCGCGATGACCTCGACCTGGAAGCGTGACGTGGGCACCGGGTCACCGTTCTCGTCGAGGAACAGCGACGGGTCGCTCGACGACGTCACGGTGTTGGTGCAGCCGGCGAGCTGTGACTCGGATCGAACCGAGGAGGTACCCGAGACGTACACGTACACGGTGCTGGGGTCGTCGAGGTCCTCCACGACCGTGTGCGTGTGGGACCCGCGGCAGGTCTGCACCTCGCTCACGAGCGCAGGGACAAGCGGGTCGCTGATGTCGAAGATCCGAACGCCGCGGAAGACGGGCAGGGCCGAGTCGGTGCTGCACGCCGTCCGCGCGCTGCCGGACTCCACCGACATGAACAACAGGTCGCCGTACACCGACAGGTCGCCCTGCCCGCCGACGCAGTTCACGATGGTCTCGAGGACCGGGTCCGCAGGATCGGACACGTCGTAGATGCCGAAGCCCCGGTAGTTGCCGGAGTAGGCGATGTCGCCCTGGAAGGCGAGGTCGGAGCCGATGTTGCTGTAGCTGAAGGCCCCGGCTGCCAGGTCGTTGCCGTCTGCGTCGGTCCAGCGGGGCTTGGGGCGGTTGGCCAGCAGCTCCATGCCGGAGGCGACGGTCTCGGCGTCGGCGTTGGCCTCCGTGTAGGCGCTGCCCTGCGCATCCGCGTCGGTCCCGGGCTCGAGGCCGAACCGCGGGTCGGTGGGGATCGTTCCGGCAGAGGCTGCTGCGGGTGGCAGGAGGCTGAGGACGACGGCGGCGATGGCGGCGAGCACCACCGCCTGTCGACGCGTTGCTCCGGGACGGCGTCCGGAACGTTGGGGCATGGTGTTCATGGTTCCTTGGGGGTAGGGCGTCCTCGGCGGGTGGACGTCAGAACGCGAGAATCTAGAACGCGGGTCGTTTCCAGAAGGTTGCGTTTCATATCACGAACAGCGACTCCGGTCGTCGTGGTTGTTCGTGGGACTGGACGCACGTACGTTCGTGGCTGGCCGACTCCGAGAGCGGGACGGCCGGGGTCGATCGGACCCGCTTCGCCGAGCAGGGAGTTCCGCCGCCG
This sequence comes from Euzebya pacifica, assembly GCF_003344865.1. Lineage (GTDB taxonomy): Bacteria > Actinomycetota > Nitriliruptoria > Euzebyales > Euzebyaceae > Euzebya > Euzebya pacifica. The sequence goes on along the minus strand of NZ_CP031165.1, from coordinate 4,510,914 downwards.
TGACAACCATGCCGTCCATGCCGCCACGTGGGATGGCTGCCGCCCTGACGCTGGTCGCGTTGCTGGCCGGAGGCTGCACGGGTGCCGCCGAGGAGGAGGCTGCTGCCGCCCCCCGCATCATCCAGCCCGGCGCCCCGGGTGAGCCCAACCGGGAGATCACGGCTGCCGAGGCGGCGGAGCTGACCGAGCTGCCACCGCCGACCCTGGCCGATCTGCAGTTCATGGTCGACATGCATCCCCACCACACGCAGGCGCTCGGGATGACGGCGTTGGTCGAGGAGCGGACAGCGTCGGAGCAGATCCCGCTGTTCGCCGAACGCATGGACATCTCCCAGGTCGAGGAGATCCGTCAGATCGAGGACTGGCTGGCCTCCCACGGCGTCGAGGAGGTCCCGACCATGGCCCCGGGCATGATGGCCATGCACGACCTGGACATGCCCGGCATGTTGACCCCCGAGGAGTTCGCGGCGCTGGAGGCGGCCGACGGAGAGGCCTTCGACCGGTTGTTCCTGGAGTCGATGACGCGGCACCACCTCGGCGCGATCCAGATGGTGGAGGAGCTACTGGCGGTCGAGGGCAACGCCACCGACCCGCGCCTGTGGGAGTTCGCCCAGCACGTGCTGTCTGACCAGAGCATCGAGATCGACCGGATGCAGGGCATGCTCGCGGAGATGGACGCGGGCTAGCTTTCGGCTCGTGTCCTACAACACGCCGCCCTGTTTGCCCAGGGGGGCTCCGCAGGCTCCGCCCCCCTTCGACCCCCCGCGGCGTGCTGCGCGGGCCTCGCAAGACCTCGCTGCGCTCGGTGGCTCCTGTCCTTGCCAGCTGGCGCGGCTCCGCCACGCACGGGCCTGCGTCCGGGCCTCGCGAGGCCTCGCTGCGCTCGGCAGCTCGGGTCCTCCTCCGGCCCTACAACACGCCGCCTTCGGTCATCTTCTTCATGTCGAGGATGCGGTCGACCTCGTCGCGGGACAGGCCGGAGTCCTCGTAGACGACCTCGCGGAGGGGGCGGTCCTCCTTGAGGGCCTTCTTGGCCATCTCGGCGGACAGGTCGTAGCCGACCGCGGGGACCAGGGCGGTGACGGCGGAGAGGTTCTTCTCAACCAGCTCGGTGTTGCGCTCGACGTTGGCCTCGATGCCGGCGATGCACTTGTCCACGAAGTTCCGGCTGGTGTTGGCCAGCAGCGTGATGGACTCGAGCACGTTGCGCGCCATCATCGGGATGAACACGTTCAGCTCGAAGGCGCCGGACATGCCACCGATGGTGACCGCGGCGTCGTTGCCGATGACCTGGGCGGCGACCTGCGTCACGGACTCGGGGATCACCGGGTTGACCTTGGCCGGCATGATCGAGGAACCCGGCTGGATCTCGGGCAGCCGGATCTCGCCCAGACCGGTTCGGGGACCCGAGCCCATCCAGCGCAGGTCGTTGGCGATCTTGGTCAGCGACGCGGCGATGACCTTGAACGCCCCGGACAGCTCGACCAGGGCGTCACGCGCCCCCTGGGCCTCGAAGTGGTTGTCCGCCTCGCGCAGCCCGTCCAGGCCCGTGCGCTCGCGCAGGTCGGCGATGACGCCCTCGGTCATGCCCTCGGGGGCGTTCAGACCGGTGCCGACGGCGGTGCCGCCGAGCGGCAGCTCCGCCACACGTTCCATCGCCGACTCGACCCGTGCGATGCCCAGCTCGATCTGGCGGGCGTACCCGCCGAACTCCTGCCCGAGCGTCACCGGGGTGGCGTCCATCAGGTGGGTCCTGCCCGACTTCACGACGTCGGTGAACGCCGCAGCCTTGTCGGCCAGCGCCGTGTGGAGGTACCGCAGGCCCGGCAGCAGGTCATCGGCACAGGCCTGGTACGCGGCCACGTGCACCGCGGTGGGAAACACGTCGTTGGAGGACTGCCCCGCGTTCACGTGGTCGTTGGGGTGCACCAGCTTGGACCCCAGGTCCCCGCCGAGGATCTCCGTCGCGCGGTTCGCGATGACCTCGTTGGTGTTCATGTTGGACGACGTGCCCGACCCGGTCTGGAACACATCGACGACGAAGTGGGCGTCGAGGGCCCCGTCGATGACTTCCTGGGCCGCCTCGCTGATGCCCTTGAACTGGTCATCGGTGATGACGCCCTTGGCGTGGTTGACCACGGCGGCGGAGGCCTTCACCTGGCCGAGGGCCTTGATCAGCGCCGGGGGGATCGGCTGGCCGGAGATCGGGAAGTTCTCCGCTGCCCGCTGCGTCTGGGCGCCGTAGTAGGCCGAGGCAGGAACCTGCATCTCGCCCATCGAGTCACGTTCGGTCCGGAAGTCGCTCATGCCCGGAACGATACGCCCGTCGAGGGTGCACGAGCACATGGGGGTCGCTCAAACGTGGTCGACAGACCATCGGTCCACCGGGCTAGTGAGCCAGCCCGGCCAGCGGGGGATAGTCGAACCATCCGGAACTGCAGTATCCGGCAGACAAGGAGGGCGCCATGAGCGCGATCACCGAACGGACCGACATCGCCCGGATCATCCAGACCCGACCCGAGCAGCTCAAGGACTTCACCGTCAAGGCAATCGACGGCGAAGCGGGGCACGTCTCCGGCCACCAGGACGAGGTGGACGACCGCCACCTCGTCGTCCACGCAGGCGGCCGCTTCTTCGGCAAGGACCTCGTCATCGAGGTGGACGCCATCGACCGCGTGGACCCCGAGAACCAGGAGATCCACGTCGACCGCATCGTCGACTGGGTCAAGTCCTCCCCGCGTCTCGGCGCCTGACCACCCGCCGCGGGCGGCAACACCGCCGCCTGCCACCTGACCACCACCGTCCCCTCGATGGGACACCCGATGCCGGCAGCCCGGGGAGGGGCTGTCGGCATCAGTCGTGTCACCGGCCACGGACGAGGGGGAGGCAGGCCAGTAGGCTGCGTCGCCGATGGTTGCCACTGTTCACCTCATCCGACACGCAGTGACCGCGGCGACGGGGACACGCCTCGGGGGCCGCACCGACGCGCCGCTGTCGGAGAAGGGTCGTCACCAGGCCGAGGCCACCCGTGACCACCTCGCCGCCGTCGACTACCACGCGATCTACGCCTCGCCGCTGCCCCGCACGACCGAGACCGCCGAGATCATCGCCAAACCGCACCGCAAGAAGGTCCGTGCGGCCGAGGGCATGATCGAGGTCGACTACGGCCGCTGGACCGACCGTCCGCTGAAGCCACTGTTCAAGAACAAGCTGTGGCCGGTCATCCAGCAGACGCCGTCGTTGGTCACCTTTCCCGACGGCGAGTCCATACGCGCGGCCCAGGAACGAGCGGTCACCGCGATCGAACAGATCGCCACGCGCCACGACAAGCGCACGGTGGCCGTCGTCAGCCATGCCGACATCATCAAGGCCGTCGTCGCCTTCTACGTCGGCATGCCGCTGGACACGTTCCAGCGCCTCGTGATCAGCCCCGCGTCGGTGACCGTCCTCACCACGGGCAAGGGTGCACGCCCCACCCTCCACTCCTTCAACCACGTCCCGCCGGTGGGAGGCGACGCATGAGCCGCTCCGTCGTGCACGACCCGACCGACTGGATCACCGCATCCTCCATCGGCCCACCGGGTGACCGCACGTTCTACGTGCAGTCCCGGCGGGACGGTGAGTATGTCGCGCTGGTTGCCGAGAAGAGCCAGATCCGTTCGCTCGCCGAGCTCGGACAGGAGCTGCTGGAGCGGGTGGACATCACCGTCACCCCCGACGACGTGACCGGAGACCAGGAGCTGCACGGCCCGATCCAGCCGTTGTGGCGGGCAGGGCAGATGAGTCTCGGCCTGGACCCCGACGACGAGATGTTCGTGCTCGAGATCGTCGAGCTGGTCGTCGAGGGCGACGAGGAACCGGCGACGGCGCGCTTCGTGATGGACCTCGAACGCATGGTGGGGCTGGTGGCGTTCGCCGCGTTTGCCGTGGAGCACGGTGGTCGGGAGCGCTGCCAGGTCTGCGAGGGGCTGCGTGACCCGCTGATGGGGTGCATGGGCTGTCCGTTGACCAACGGCAGCGGACCGAAGCGGATATGAGCGGAGCGGGGATGACCGCGACGGTCCGGACCTGAGTCGTGGAGCCGTTCAGCGCGAAGCAGACCGGGTGGATCGAGGATCCCGACGAGGCACTCCTCCGGCTGGCGACCGACGACCTCCATCCGCTCGGCTGGATCACGTCGGCAAGCAACGGCACGATGCTCTGCCGGCTCGGCGACCCCGCTGACGAGCTGTACGCCGTCCACAAGCCCGAGGTCGGGGAGCGGCCCCTGTGGGACTTCCCCGATGGCACCCTGCACCGTCGCGAGGTCGCGACGTTCCTCGTCAGCGACTTCCTCGGCTGGGACCTCGTCCCTCCGACGGTGCTGCGTGAGGGTCCGGAGGGGCCCGGCTCGTTGCAGCTGTTCGTCCCCCACGACCCAGCCGAGCACTACTTCGCGTTGGTCGAGGATGCTCGCTGGCACGTCCCCCTGGCCCGGCTGGCGATGTTCGACTTCCTCACCAACAACGCCGACCGCAAGGGCGGTCATGTGCTTCGCCGACGTGACACCGACCACCTGTACGGCATCGACAACGGGCTGACCTTCCACGTCGAGGAGAAGATCCGCACGGTCGTGTGGGACATCGCCCACATCCCCTTCGCCGTCGCGTGGGCGGATGACCTCCGCCGACTGCAGCAGGCGCTGGGGCCCGGGGGGCCGCTTCGGGAGGCGCTGTGCGAGCTGCTTGCCCCGGTCGAGGTGGACGTCCTCGCTGGTCGGGCCGAGGTGGTCGCCGGGCTCGACGCCGTCCCGGTGATCGATCCCGAGGATCGCCACTACCCGTGGCCGCCCCTGTGACCCGGTAGTCCGAAGCCAGACCGCCCTTTTCCCCTCGGTGTCGCCACTGCCTCATGTCAGGGCTGCGGCCCGCCGATGAGGTCTCGTAGCCGGACGAGGATTGGGTGGTGAACGGTGAGCGAACGCAGCCAGCGCTGGGACGGGCGGCCATGGGCCGCCCGATCGGTGCGGTTCCTCGTGTTCGTCGTGCCGATCCTCTGCTCGTGGGCGGCAGGTGCGGCCGTCGACGCCGTCATGCCGTCGTTCGGACCGTCCTTCTGGGACGCCGTGCTGCGCTGGCTGGTCGTGCTGGTCGTGGCCACCGGGGTGCTGTTCGCCACCGAACGCCTGGCCAAGCGTGCCCTGCCGCTCGCCGGCTTGTTCCGGATGACGTTGGCGTTCCCCGACAACGCACCCTCCCGCTACAAGGTGGCGCGCAGGACGGCTGGCATCCGCAACCTGGAGGAGCGGGTTCGCGAGGCGCGGGAGCGTGGACTGGACGACGATCCGTCCCGGGCCGCCGAGGAGATCATGGTCCTGATCTCCGCGCTGAGCAACCACGACAAGCGCACCCGGGGGCACAGCGAGCGGACCCACCTGTTCACCTCGATGCTGGCCGATGAACTCAAGCTCTCCAGGGACGATCGAGACCGCCTGACCTGGGCGGCGATGGTGCACGACATCGGCAAGCTCGAGGTCAGGACCGAGACGCTCAACAAGCCCGGCAAACCCGACGAGGCCGAGTGGGAGGAGCTGCGGTCCCATCCGGCGCACGGGGCTCGGATCTGCGAACCGCTCCGCCCGTGGCTGGGCGAGTGGTACGACGCGATCGGCCACCACCACGAACGGTGGGACGGCACCGGGTACCCGGGGCGGCTGGCCGGCACCGACATCAGCTACGGCGGCCGAGTCGTGGCAGTTGCCGATGCCTACGAGGTCATCACCGCCGCCCGCTCCTACAAGAAGGCGATGTCCCCGGAGGAGGCCCGCAAGGAGCTGGTTCGCAGCGCCGGCAGCCACTTCGACCCGGCGATCGTCCGTGCCTTCCTCAACATCTCCCTCGGCCGGCTGCGATGGGCTGCGGGTCCGCTGTCGTGGCTGTCCAACGTGCCGTTCTTCGAAGGTGCCGCCCCGCTGATCGGTCGGGTGCCCAGCGCCGTGCGGACCGCCGTCAGCGCGGCGAGCGCCCTGACCCTGGGCGTGACGTCCGGGGTGCTGCCCGGGATGGCCGCGACGATCGTCAGCCAGTCCCAGCAGGTCGTCGAGGCCTCGGTGACCGTCGAGTCGGCCCTCCCGTTGGCGCAGGACGACCGCGTGTCGGCTGCGTTCGAGGTCCCGGTCGGGGCTGCAGGCGAAGCCGGGGCCCGGCAGGTCGTGGCCGCCGGGGCGTCGCCGACGGTCGATGCCTCCCCCGACGCGCCGGCAGTCGACGTACCCGCGTCGGAGGAGGCGGAGGAGTCACCGGCGAGCGTCGTGGTTCGACCTGAGGCGACGCAGCCACCGTTCGAGCCAGCCCCGTCGTCACCGACGCTTGAACTGCCGATCGAGTTCCCCGTCGTCGCCCCGCCCACGGAAGCGACCCCCCTCGTCCCGTCCACGGCCGACGAGCCCACCGTGGCGCCGACGTCGGGCCCTGTGCCCTCGAGCCCAGTCACGTCGTCCCCGTCGTCATCACCGACTGCCCAGCCGGCGCCGAGTCCCCAGCCCGGACCCACCCCACAGCCCGTCCCGAACCCGCAGCCGGGACCTTCCCCGGAGCCCCCGACCGCGACGACCCCGTCCGGTCCCTCCGCACCCAGGCCGACGCCCACGGTCACGCCGACCCTGACGGTCACGCCGACGCCCACGGTCACGCCCACGCCGACGGTCACGCCGACGCCGACGGTCACGCCGACGCCGACGGCCACCCCAACCCCCACCGCCACGGCGCCGCCGATCGCCGTCTCGGTCTCGGCCACGACCGCCGAGGACACCCCCGTGGTCATCGACCTGACCGGCGCCATCAGCGACCCCGACGGGGATGTCGACCCGGCCGACCTCACCATCAGCGTGGCCGCCGGAACGGGGAGCGCCGTCCCGCTCAGCGACGGCACCGTCAGCTACGTGCCGGGGCTCGACGTCGTCGGTACGGACAGCTTCACCTACCGCATCTGCGACGCCGGTGGACGCTGCGCATCCGCAGCCGTCACCGTCACCATCACCGCGGTCAACGACGCCCCCGTCGCCCTCGACGACACCGCGTCCACCGGGACGTTCCAGCCGGTCATCGTCGACGTACTGGCCAACGACACCGACGTCGACGACGTCCGCGGCGACATGTTCGTCGCCATCACGAGCGGCCCGTCCCGTGGGTCGGCAACCGTTGGCTCCGACCTGAACATCCGCTACACGAGCCCGCCCTTCTTCGCGGGCACCGCAACCCTCGGCTACCAGGTCTGCGACCCCACTGGGGAATGCGACTCGGCCGTCGTGCAGGTCACCGTGTCACTGCTCGACACCCCACCGGTCGCCAACGACGACACGGCCACCACCCGCCGCAGCGTGCCCGTCACCATCGACGTCCTGGCCAACGACACCGACGTCGAGAACGACCTGGACCCCACGAGCCTGACGGCCACCAACGGGACGAACGGCGGCATGACCACCGTGATCGCCGGAGCAGTCCGGTACGCCTCCTCGCTGTTCTTCATCGGGGTCGACACCTTCGATTACACCGTCTGCGACCTCGTGGCCGGCTGCGACACCGCGACGGTGATCGTGACGGTCACCCCCTTCGGGTCCAGCCCACTGCCGGTCGACGATGCCGTGAGCACCGTCGAGGACACGCCGGTGGACATCGACGTACTGGCCAACGACACCGATCCCGACGGTGACATCGACGACACGACGCTGGCGGTGGCAAGCCCACCCGATGACGGTGTCGCGGTGGTCGTGGGGGACCAGGTCCGCTACACGCCGGCTGGTGGGTTCGTCGGTACCGATGCCTTCGACTACCGGATCTGCGATGCCGACGGCACCTGCGCCACGGCGCGGGTGACGGTGACGGTGGCGTTGCCGGACGCCCCGCCCGTTGCCAACGGTGACACCGCGACGACGCAGCGGGCCGTTCCGGTCGACATCGACGTGCTGGCCAACGACAGCGACGTCAACGGGGACATCGACGTGGCCAGCCTGACGGTGGACCCTGCTCCGAACGGGACCACGTCCGTGCTCGGCGGGCAGGTGCGCTACACCTCCTCGGCGTCCTTCGTTGGGGTGGACACCTTCGACTACACGATCTGTGACGACCGCGGGGCGTGTGACACCGCGTCGGTGCAGGTCACCGTCGACCCTGCTGGTACGGCACCGACCGCCAACGCCGACACCGCCAGCACCGTGGAGGACATCCCGGTGTTGGTGGATGTGCTGGCCAACGACACCGATCCCGACGGTGACATCGACGACACGACGCTGGCGGTGTCCAGTCCGCCCGATGACGGTGTCGCGGTGGTCGTCGGGGACCAGGTCCGCTACACGCCGGCTGGTGGGTTCGTCGGTACCGATGCCTTCGACTACCGGATCTGCGATGCCGACGGCACCTGCGCCACGGCGACCGTCACCGTCGACGTGACGGCTGCGCCCTCGCCCCCGGACGCGGTCGACGACACCGCGGTCACCGGACGCAGCACCGCCGTGCTCATCGACGTGCTGGCGAACGACAGTGACGTCGACGGTGACCTCGACCCGACGAGTCTGTCGGTGACCACGCCCGCTTCGGGCACCGCCACGATCACCGGCCAGCAGGTTTCCTACGATCCGAACAACGGGTTCTCGGGCACCGACACGTTCTCCTACACCGTGTGCGACCTGGTGGGCGGGTGCGACAGCGCGACGGTCACCGTCACCGTCGGGTCGCGCGGCATGACGGCGAACCCCGACGCCGCAACCACCGCGGAGTTCGCCGCCGTCACGATCACCGTCCTGAGCAACGACACCACGACCAACGGATTCGTGGACGGGACGTCGCTGGCGGTCGGCTCCGCCGGCAACGGCACCACGAGCAGGAGCGGCGACGCGGTCGTCTACCAGCCGGCGTACGGATGGTCCGGGGTCGACACCTTCACCTACGACATCTGCGACGACACGGCCTCGTGCGACACCGGGACGGTGACCGTCACGGTGGTCCCGGGCCAAGCGCCGATCGCCACCGACGACAGTGAAGAGGTCGACTCCGACAAGGACGTCAAGATCAAGATCGACCAGAACGACATCGATCCCGACGGCGACATCGACCTGGCGACCGTGACGATCGTCGTGCCGCCGACGAGCGGTCGAGCGACGGTGTTCGTGGAGTCCAACAACAAGATCACCTACACGCCGGACGGCACCTACTGGGGCACCGACACCTTCACCTACCGGATCTGCGACGTGCAGGGCCTGTGCGACACCGCGATCGTGACCGTCACCGTGGTGCCGCAAGCGGTCAAGGCCAGCGACGATGCCGCCATGACGTCGTCGGGCACGGCGACGACCATCGACGTCGTCGCCAACGACAGCGACGTGGACGGGGACATCGCCGACGCGACCGTGGCCATCGCCTCGGGTCCGTCAAGCGGTCGAGCCATCGCGACGGTGCTCGGCGACATGCGCGTCCGCTACACCCCCGAAGCCGGCTACAGCGGCGTCGACACCTTCGACTACAGGATCTGTGACACCCAGGCCCTCTGCGACACCGCAACGGTGACCGTCACGGTTGACAATCCGTTCGCTGCCGGCCAGATGGCCATCCAGGACCGGCCCGCCGAGGACCCCGTCGTGCAACGACAGGGCGGGGAACCCGGCCCGACCGGGTCGCCGACACCCACGCCGGCACCGTCGGGTCCGCCCCCGACTCCTGCCCCCTCGCCGCCCGCCGACGCGCCGGACGCGGATCCCGTCTCCGCTCCGACGCCGGCACCATCCGCTGCCCCGGTCGAGGCCACCCCAACCGAGCAGCCGTCGACGCCCGGGCCACCGCTGCCCAACGACCTGCCCGAGGCGCTCCCGGCCAGGCGCGAGGAGGTTCGGGTTGCCAGTCGTCGACGTCCCGAACCGGGCACCGACGGTCCCTGAGCGGACGGCTGGACCGGCGCGGCCCTCGTCCCGTCAGTCCTGCTGCGGGACCACGCAGCCACCGCCGAGGCGGACCGACGTACTGGTGCCACCGTCCTCGACGCCGCACTGGGCGTCGCCCAGGTCGGAGTTGGTGACGCCGAACGCGACGAGGCTGTCCACCACCGCACCGTCCGGCAGGGGCACGATCGCCCAGGCCGCCGGCAGCTCGCGTGCCTGGGTCAGCGCGCCGAAGGTCTCGCCTGCGGTCGTCCGACCCTCGATGTTGACCACGTCCGGCGGGGTGGCGACGAGCAGGTACCCGGGCTCGGCCTCGTCCGGGGCGTCGATCGCCCAGATCGGCTTGAGGGGGTCGGGCTCGGCGCAGGTGCGGTACGTCGTCCCCGTGGCGTCCATGACCTCCGCACAGATGCCACCGGCGTCCCAGATCGCCGTGCCGACCGCCTCGCCGCCCAGCTCCAGGGTGACCTCGACGGGGTTCTCCGGAGCGCTGAATCCGCGGGTGCCGCCCATGCCCAGCTGATCCTGCAGGCGGGGCGACACGACGAGCAGCACCACCAGCAGCACCAGCAGGAAGACCATGGACACCACCACGAACGTGCGGCCGCTGGTGGTGCGGGTGTCGTCGACTCGACGGTCGTTGTCGGCGGGGGAGGGGGAGGAGGCGCTCACGACCCACATTGTGCCGGGACCCCGTGTCACCGGACCGGGCCGACCGTGCATGCCCGTGTCGTGCCCGTCGACCGCCGTACCATCCCCGCATCATGACCACCCCAGCCCTCGTCGACATCGACGACATCCGCGCCGCCGCCGAACGCATCGCGCCCCTCGTGCAGACCACGCCGATGGAGGAGTCACGTGCGATCAGCAGCATGGTCGGCGCACGGGTGTTGCTGAAGTGCGAGCACCTGCAACGCACCGGATCGTTCAAGATCCGCGGTGCCGCCAACCGGATCGCCTGCCTGTCGGAGGCCGAGCGTGCCGCCGGCGTGGTCTGCGCGAGCGCCGGCAACCACGCGCAGGGCGTGGCCCTGTCGGCCACCCGGATGGGCGTGGAGTCCACCGTGTTCATGCCGGCCGACGCGCCGCTCCCGAAGGTGGAGGCCACACGCGGCTACGGCGCCCGTGTCGTGCTCACCGGATCGAACTTCGACGAGGCGCTCGCCGCCGCCCGCACGCACTGCGAGGAGGTGGGCGCGACATTCGTGCCCCCCTTCGACCACGCCGACGTCATCGCCGGACAGGGCACCCTCGGCCTGGAGATGCTGGCCCAGGCGCCCGACATGGCGCAGGTCCTGGTCCCCATCGGTGGTGGTGGCCTGGTGGCCGGCATCGCCGCCGCCATCAAGGCAACCGCGCCCCATGTGCGGGTCATCGGCGTCGAGCCGGCTGGCGCAGCAAGCACCCGGGCGTCGCTTGACGCCGGGCATCCGGTCACCCTCGACAGCGTGTCCACGATCGCCGACGGGATCGCCGTGAAGCGCCCGGGCGAGCTGACGCTGGCCCACATCGAGCAGCTGGTCGACGACGTCGTCACCGTCAGCGACGAGGCCATCGCGAGAGCGATCCTGCTGCTCGTCGAACGGGCCAAGCAGGTCGTCGAGCCAGCCGGCGCCGCTGGCCTCGCCGCGCTGCTGGACGGGGCGGTCGAGACGCGGGAGCCCACCGTTGCGCTGCTGTGCGGCGGCAACGTCGACCCGCTGCTGCTCAACCGCATCATCCAGTCCGGCATGTACGAGGAGGGGCGCTACCTGGTGGTCACCACCCGGGTCGGCGACCAGCCCGGCGTGCTCGCCACCCTGCTGACGCTGCTCGCCGAACAGCGCGCCAACGTGATCGGCATCGAACACCACCGGCTGAACACCAAGCTCGGCGTGCAGGAGGTGGAGGTGCAGATCGAGATGGAGACCCGCGGGCACGACCACATCCACCTGCTGGTGGAGAAGCTGGAGGAGGCCGGCTATCCGGTGGAGGCCGAGCTGCCGCCGGGGGCGCTGGCCTGATCGGCCCTGCGGGAACACCACACGGGCCCCATCGCGTTGGGGACAGCGTGATGACACCAGACCCGACCCCCTCCGCCGAGCTCGGCGTGCCCCTCGGCGTGCTCGACCTGGCCACCGTGGCCCACGGCAGCACCGAGCGCGATGCGCTGCACCGTTCCGTTGCGCTCGCCCAGCACGTCGAAGCCCTCGGCTACAGCCGCATCTGGGTGGCCGAGCACCACGGCATGCCGGCCGTTGCCTCCTCCGCCACCGACGTGGTCATGGCGCACCTCGCCCAGGCGACCAGCACGATCCGCGTCGGCTCCGGCGGCATCATGCTGCCCAACCATGCGCCCCTGATCGTCGCCGAACGCTTCGCCACGCTCGAGGCGTTCCACCCGGGGCGTATCGACCTCGGCATCGGGCGGGCACCGGGCACCGACCAACGGACGGCCTGGGCGCTCCGCCGCGACGAGGCCGCGCCTCAGGGCGAGCGGTTCGTGGAGGAGATCCAGGAGCTCGTGCGGTTCTTCGACGGTGACTTCCCGCGGGGCCACCACCTGGAGGGCATGCAGGCGGTACCCGGTGCTGGCCTGCGTCCACCGCTGTGGCTGCTGGGGTCATCGACCTTCTCCGCCCAGGTCGCGGCGCTGCTCGGCCAGCGCTTCGCCTTCGCCTACCACTTCGCCCCCGACGCGCTGGACGACGCGTTGGCCGCCTACCGGCAGTCCTTCCGGCCCTCTGCGGACCTCGAGGAGCCGTTCGCCGAGGTGGCCGTCACCGTCATCTGCGCCGACACCGACGAGGAGGCCCAACGGCTGGCGTTGTCGGGTGCCCTGTCGATGGTGCGCCTGCGCAACGGCGACCTGCGGCCCCTGCCGAGCCCCGACGAGGCGCTCGCCCACCCGTGGGACGACCGCGAACGCGCCGTCGCCGACAAGGTGATGAGCACCTGGGTCATCGGTACTCCCGAACGGGTCGTCAAGGGCCTGCGAGCCCTCCTGGACCGCACCGCAGCCGACGAGCTGATGATCGCCGGGCACGTGTGGGACGCCGAGGCCCACCGCCGGTCCTACACCCTCCTGGCCGAAGCCGCCGGGCTGTCCCCGGCGGCGTAACTCCTCTGACGGGTTACCGGGCCTTGACCAGCTCGGCCATCTCCGCGATCAGGCGGCTGACCTCGAAGTCCTTGGGCGTGTAGACGGCGGCGACCCCGGCGGCACGGAGCGTCTCGGCGTCGTCGGTGGGGATGATCCCGCCGACCACGACGGGGATGTCGGCGGCGTCCTCCGCTGCCAGCCCCTCCAGCACCTCCGGGATCAGCTCGCCGTGGCTGCCCGACAGGATCGACAGGCCGATCAGGTGCACGTCCTCGTCCACGGCAGCCCGGACGATCTGTCCCGGGGTCAGGCGGATGCCCTCGTAGATGACCTCGAACCCGGCGTCACGGGCACGGACGGCGATCTGCTCGGCACCGGAGGAGTGGCCGTCCAGCCCCGGCTTGCCGACCAGCAGCCGGACCTTGCCGCCGACCCGCTCCTCGGCGCGGGCCACGGCCTCGCGGGCCGCCTGCAGGGCGTCGGCCTGTTCGGCGGGGGCCGCGGCCGCGGCGCTGACACCGGTCGGCCCGCGGTAGGTCCCCCACTCGTCGCGCAGCGCCTGGGTCCACTCGCCGGTGGTCACCCCGGCCTTCGCCGCCGCGATGGAGGCCGGCATGACGTTCTCGCCGGCGGCGACGGCACGGCGCAGCTCGGCCAGCGCGGACGCGACCGCGTCGTTGTCGCGCTCGGCCCGGAACGCCTGCAGCCGTTCGACCTGCTCGGCCTCGCTGGCCGGGTCGACCTTGAGGATGCCGCCGTCGACGCCGGTCATCAGCGGGCTGGGCTCGGAGCCCGTGAAGGCGTTGACGCCCACCACCACCTGCTCACCGCTCTCGATGCGACGCATGCGCTCGGTGTTGGAGCGGACCAGCTCGGCCTTCATGTAGTCCACGGCCTGCACCGACCCGCCCATCTCGGTGACCCGGTCGTACTCCTCCCGGGCGGCGTCGGCGATCTCGGCCGTCCGGGCCTCCATCACGTGCGAGCCGTTGAACAGGTCGCCGTGCTCCAGCAGGTCGGTCTCGTTGGCGAGGATCTGCTGCATGCGCAGCGACAGCTGCTGGTCCCACGGGCGGGGCAGCCCCAGCGCCTCGTTCCAGGCGGGCAGCTGCACGGCACGGGCGCGGGCGTCCTTGGACAGGGTCACCGCGAGCATCTCCAGGACGATGCGGGCGATGTTGTTCTCCGGCTGTGCCTCGGTCAGGCCGAGGGAGTTGACCTGCACGCCGTAGCGGAAGCGACGGTACTTGGGGTTCTCCACGCCGTAGCGCTCGCGGCCCAGCTCGTCCCACAGCTGCGACATGGCGCGCAGCTTGGCGATCTCGTCGACGAAGCGGATGCCGGCGTTGACGAAGAAGGAGATGCGACCGAACACGCGACCGAGGTCCTCGCCCTCCACCCCGCGGGAACGGATCTCGTCCAGCACCGCGGTGGCGGTGGCCATGGCGAAGGCGACCTCCTGCACCGGCGTCGCCCCGACCTCCTGCAGGTGGTAGCTGCAGATGTTCACCGGGTTCCACTTGGGCACGTCGCCGACGGTGAAGGTCACCACGTCGGCGGTCAGGCGCAGCGACTCGGCAGGCCCGAAGACGTAAGTCCCGCGGGACAGGTACTCCTTGATGATGTCGTTCTGCGTGGTGCCGCGGAGGGACGCCCGATCGACCCCGTTCTCCTCGGCCGTCGCGATGTAGAGCGCCAGCAGCCAGGGGGCCGTGGCGTTGATCGTCATCGACGTGTTCATCTCCTCCAGGGGGATGCCGTCGAACAGGGTGCGCATGTCGTCGATCGAGCAGACGGGCACACCGACCTTGCCGACCTCACCGCGCGCGAGCACGTGATCGGCGTCGTAGCCGGTCTGGGTCGGCAGGTCGAACGCGACGCTCAGGCCCGTCTGGCCCTTGGCGAGGTTGGAGCGGTACAGCTCGTTGCTCGCCTTGGCCGATGAGTGACCGGAGTAGGTCCGCATCAGCCACGGACGGTCCTTCTCGCGCGGCTCGCTGCTCATCTGGGGGCCTCCTGGTGCGTGGCTACCGATCAGTAGCCATCATCGTGGCCACCGCCCGGCCGCGCCAATCAGCCCGATCGCGCCGGTCCTCGCGCCGGGACGACGCAGGCCCCGATCGCGCCGGCCGGCGGGCGTTCGACGGGGCACCGCGGGTAGGCTGCGCGGCCATGGAGCCCGTCTACACCCCCGTCATCGGCATCTTCGTCAGCACCTTCAAGGTGATGGGTTGGAAGGTCGTGGTGGAGGACGCGCACCACGTCCCGCTCGACGGGCCGGCGGTCCTCGCCAGCAACCACGTCGGCTACCTCGACTTCGTGTTCGTCGGCTA
This sequence comes from Euzebya pacifica, assembly GCF_003344865.1. GTDB lineage: Bacteria > Actinomycetota > Nitriliruptoria > Euzebyales > Euzebyaceae > Euzebya > Euzebya pacifica. The sequence goes on along the minus strand of NZ_CP031165.1, from coordinate 4,495,592 downwards.
CGGCGTCCGGGAACGCAAGCGTCTCGTGCGCTTCGCCGCCAAGAAGGAGGTGTTCGACCACCCCGTGTCCGGCCCCCTGATGCGTGGCATGAAGCACCTGCCCGTCGACCGCGACGGCAACGTCAACGACATCATGGAGCAGGCCCACCAGCGGCTGCTCCAGGGCCAGCTGGTCGGCATGTTCCCCGAGGGCACCATCAGCCGGTCGTTCATGCCGAAGTCGGCGAAGACGGGCACCGCACGCATGGCCATGCGCGCCGGCGCCCCGCTGATCCCCGTCGCCGTCTGGGGTTGCCAGCGGATCATGACCAAGTCGGTCAAGAAGAACATGGAGCGCGGCCTGCACATCGTCATCCGGTACGGCGAGCCGATCGCCTACGAGCCGGACGAGGACCCCCGCGAGGTCACCAAGCGGATGATGGCCGCGATCACCGACATGGTCGTCGACCTGCAGGACCGCTACCCCCAGGCGCCCGCCGACGACAGCGACCGGTGGTGGCTCCCGGCGCGGCTCGGCGGCACCGCGCCCACGCCGGAGGAGGCGGAACGGATGGCCCGTGAGGAGCGGATCGCCCGTCGCGCCAAGCGGCGCGCAGCGCGGGAGGGGGCAGTCGACGGCGCCGACCCGGTCACCACCGAGCCGTCCGCCGAACCCCCCGTCGACCCGCCCGAGGACGCCCCCGGGTCAGCTGGCTGACACGGAGTCGACCACCAGGACGGTGCCCACCTGGCAGAACGTGGCCATCCCCTCGTCGACGGTGCCGGTGACCTCGACCGTGTCGCCCTCCCGGGCGACCACGTTGCCCTCGGCATCGGCGATGACCCGGTTCGACTGGTCGATGGCGACGTCGCTCCGGGTGCCGGCGATCAGCTCGTACCGAGTGCCGTCGTCGCCGTCCAGCCAGAAGCACCCACCCTCGATGTCACCCCCGCCGAGCGTGCCCGTGTACGTCCGGGCGCCGGGGGCCGGCTCGGGATCGGTCGTGGCCGGCGCGTCCTCGGTGACCGTGTCGTCAGGTGGCGTGGTGGCCTCCGGGGTGTCGGTCTGGTCCTGCGTGGCGCTGGCCGACACCTCCCCGCCATCTCCCGTCGTGTCGCTGGACGCGCATCCGGCGAGCACCAGCGCGAGCAGCATCACCGCCCCGATCAACAGGCGGGGCGGGCGTGCGAGGGTGTGGGGGGCGGTCATCGGTGGACAACGTCCTTTCGTGGCTGCGGGGCAGGAGACCCGTCGAAGGGTCCGACGCCGGCCGGGGCCGGGTGGTTGCCGTGGATGAGGTGATCCTGGCCACCTGCGCCGACGACGTGGACGGCTGGCTCTCCCGTGCCCAGCATGCCCCCTTCCTCGCCGTGGACACCGAAACCACCGGCTGGGATCCCTGGGTCGACGTCCTCCGGACGGTGCAGGTGGCCGCCGATCCCGGCCTTCCCGTCCTCGTGGTCGATGTCCGCACCGTCGACGTCGACGTCCTCGGGCCGATGCTCGCCGACCCCGGCAGCCTCAAGGTCTTCCACCACGCGGCGTTCGACCTGCGGATGCTGTGGCGGGCGGGGCTGTCCGTTCGACGGGTCGCCGACACCATGTTGTCCCAGCAGCTGCTCGACGCCGCCGGGCCCGACCCGGTCGGGGCCAGCCTCGAGGCCATCGCCGCGCACCGCCTGGACCGTCGGCTGGAGAAGTCGATCCGCACGACCTTCGGCAGCGAGGGGCTGACCCAGGCGCAGATCGACTACGCCGCCGAGGACGCCCGCGTCACCTGGGACGTGTTCGCCCAGCAGACCCGCGAGCTGGTCGCCGGTGGCCTGGTCGAGGTGGCGAGGTGCGAGTTCGAGGCCGTTGCCCCGCTGGCGGCCATGGAGCTGCGCGGCATCGGCATCGACGCCAACGCCTGGCGCGACCTGGTCGCCACCGTCGAGGTGCAGCTGCCCGCCCTGCACGATGCGGCGCAGGCTGCGGTGGTGACCGAGGACTCGCCCAGGACGCTGTTCGGCCCGGAGCCGGTCAACCTCGACTCGCCCGAGCAGGTCACCGAGGCGCTCCGACGGGTCGGCATCGACGTGCCGTCCACCCGGGAGTCGGTCCTGCGCGACCACGCCGAGCACCCCGCGGTGGCCACCCTCCTGGCCTACCGTCAGGCCGCCAAGGTCGTGCAGGGATGGGGTGGCGACTGGTTGGCCCGGGCGGTCCATCCCGCGACCGGCCGCATCCACGCCCGGGTTCGCCAGATGGTCGGCACCGGCCGGATCGCCCACAGCGACCCGAACCTCACCCAGATCCCGGCCGACCCCGTCTATCGACGGTGCTTCGTCGCCGCTGACGACCACGTCCTGGCCGTCGCCGACTACAGCCAGCAGGAGCTGCGGGTGCTGGCAGCGGTGTCGGGTGACGAGGCCCTCACCGAGGTGTTCAGGCGAGGCGCCGACCTGCACGTCGAAACGGCCGCCACGGTGTTCGGTACCACCGTCGATGCGGTCACCGCGGGGCAGCGCAAGGCCGCGAAGGCCCTCAACTTCGGCCTGATGTACGGCATGGGAGCCCGCGGATTCGCGCGGTCCACCGGGACGACCGTCGAGCGGGCACAGGAGATGATGGATGCCTACTTCGCGGGGTACCCATCGGTGGCGGCGTGGCTGCGCCGCACGGAGTCCATCGCCCGGCGCCACCACGTCGTGCGGACCCCGCTCGGCCGAGCGCGGCACCTGCTCGAGGCCGGCACGCTGGCCCGCAACGCCCCGATCCAGGGTGCCGGGGCCGACATGACGAAGCTGGCGGTGGCAGAGGTGGACCGGCGGCTGCGCGACCGCTTCGGCGACGATCCCTCCGCCCCCATCGGACTGGTCCTGACCGTGCACGACGAGCTGGTCGTCGAGGCTCCCGCCGACGCGGCGGAGGAAGCGGCGGGGCTACTGGTGGAGGGGATGCTCGCGGCCGGCGCGATCATCCTCGGCGAGGTCCCCGCGGTCGTCGACGTCGAGCTCGGCCGGTCCTGGGCGGGATGAGACGAGCTCGACGGCACCGCGCTTGACGAACGCCGCGAACGCGTCGGGGGTGAGCGGCTCGCTGAACAGGTAGCCCTGCCCGAGCCGGCAACCGAGTTCCCTGAGGGCATCGAGCTGCTGGACCGTCTCCACGCCCTCGGCCACGGTGTGCAGGGCAAGGGCGTCGGCCAGCCCCTGCACGGTGGCGACGATGGCGTCGTCGGCAGGGTTGCTGCCGAGGCCGCGGACGAAGGCGGCGTCGAGCTTGAGGACGTCGACGGGGAAGCGGCGCAGCTGGGCCAGCGAGGAGTAACCGGTGCCGAAGTCGTCGACGGCCACCCGGACGCCGAGCTCCCTGAAGGCGTTCAGCTCGGCCCGGGCCACGGACTCGTCGGTGGCCAGGGCCCGTTCGGTCAGCTCGACGAACAGCGAGTCGGCCGGCAGCTGCATCGCCTTCATCATCGCGGCGGTCCGCTCTGCCAGGTCACCGTCCACGAGCTGCTGGGCCGACAGGTTGATGCTGACGCTGGTGTGCGGCGGCATGCTCGTGTCGGCGTGCCATTCGCCGGCCTGGCGGATGGCCTCGGCCAGCACCCAGGCGCCGAGCGGCCGGATGAGGCCCGTGTCCTCGGCAAGGTCGATGAAGTCCCGCGGCGACAGCACGCCCAGCTCCGGGTGGGCCCAGCGGACCAGCGCTTCACAGCCCATCGTCCGCCCGGTGAACAGGTCGATGACCGGCTGATAGCGCAGGCGGAGCTGACCGGTCTCGATGGCGGCCCGCAGGGCCTGCTCGGCGACGAGGGTCGCGGGGGACGACCGCCGTTCCCGGGCGTCGTACATCTGCACTCGGTTCTTGCCCAGGTCCTTGGCCCGGTACATCGCCTCGTCGGCGCGGGAGATGATGTCGGTGGGGCTGTCCTCGGGGCGGCTCGTGGCCACGCCGATGCTGAAGGACAACCGGACGTCCTGCCGCCCGCTGCCCTCGACCAGGATGGGGGTGTCCAGCACCCCTCGGATGCGCTCGGCGAGCAGCAGCGCCGCCGCGGGATCCTCCACGTCGGCGGCGAGCACGAGGAACTCGTCGCCCCCCACCCGGGCCGCCACGTCGCCGGACCTGAGGATGCCACCCAGGCGGATCGCGACCTCGCGCAGCAGCTGGTCGCCGGCCGCATGGCCGTAGGTGTCGTTGACGGCCTTGAACCGGTCGAGGTCGCAGAACAGGACTGCCACCGACGACTCGCTGTGCGAGGCAGTCGCCATGGCCCTCGTGAGCGCCTCGTTGAAGTGCGCACGGTTGGGCAGGCCGGTCAGCTGGTCGTGGGACGCCGCCTTCGCCAGCCGACGTTCCACGGCCTTCTGGGTGGAGGTGTCCCGCGCGAGCATCGACAGGCGGTCGATGCGACCGACGGCGTCGCGATGGGCGATGACCACGAGCGACACCGGTCGGGTGGCACCCTCGCTGGTCACGATCTCTGCGTCGCCCGACCAGGACCCGCGGGCCGTGGCCACCGGCAGCGCGACCTCGCACAGCCGTTTCCAGCCCGACGGCCCGAACAACCGGCCGGCGTGGAGCTGCACCAGGTCCGCGCCGTGGCTGCCGCCCATCATCTCGCGACCCGCCGGGTTGATGAACCGCACCGATCCGTCGGGGTTGAGGATGGCGACGAGGTCGGTCGTGCCGGCCACGACCGTGGCCAGCAGCGTGGTGTGCTGTCGGGCGGTGACCTCGTTGGTGGTGTCCTCCACCGTCCCGACCCAGCCGCGGCCGTCGGACCCGGCCACCGGCGCCATGCGCAGGTGGATCCACCGTTCCTCGTCGTCGGGACGGACGAGGCGGTAGTACCCGCCGACGAAGCCCTGCGTGGCTTCGACCTCCTGCGCGGTCCAGGTGCTGCGATCGACCTCCAGCTGCAGGCGGTCCTCCGGGTGGACGAACTCCCACAGCCTGCCGTCGAGCAGGTCCCGGCGGCTCAGCCCGGAGATCTCCTCCAGGCGCGTGTTGGCGAAGGTCCAGTTCGAGCCCGTCAGGGCGAAGATGCCGACGGGGGAGGAACCGGTGACGGTCTCCAGCAGCCGTTCGTTGCGGACGACCTCCTCTTCCACGAACCGTCGATCCGTGACGTCGCGCATCGACACGTCGAGCTCGAGGATCTCGTTGCCGCGGCGCGACGACCGGGGCTGCACGGTCACGTCGACCCAGGCCTCCTGGCCCTCGCCGGTGATGAGCCGCGCCGTGATGGATCGTGCAACCCCCCCTGCAACGACCTGCTCGATGGCGTCGCCGAGGGCGCTGCGGTCGTCGGGATGGGCGATCGACGTCAGGTTGCTGCCGACCACGCCCGCGGTGCCGTGCCCGAGCAGGCGGTACAGGGCTGGGCTCGCATGGGTCACGAGGCCGGTGAGGTCGGTCCGGACGACGATGTCGGAGGCATGCACCGCGAGCATCTCGTAGGCCGACTCCCGACGCGCCAGCGTGTCCTGGAGGACCGAGACCTCGGTCAGGTCGACCAGCGAACCCGCGACGCCCTTTCCGCTCGGGTCGAGCCCCAGCCGGACGGTCCGCCGAGCGCCCGTCGGTGCGGTGACCTCCAGCACGCGTTCGACGTGGTCGTCCACGCGCAGGCCGTCCAGCGCCCCGGGTTCGAACCAGGACCGCCACTCGGGATCGGTCCCGACAAGTGCACGGCAAGCCGCGTTGCGCCACTGGACCCGGCCGTCGGCGTCGGCCCAGAACAAGCCAGCGGGCGAGCGTTCGGCCAGCGTCGACCCCAGCCGCCGATCGATCCCGAGCCGCTGCTGGAGGACCAGCACGGCCGCGCCCACAACCCCCACCAGCACCCCCGATGCCACCGTGGTCGTCAATGCGACAACCACAGCGATGCCGGCGACGAGAAGGGCAGGGGTCACCGGACGACGTGAGCTGGAGGCCCCCGGCGCCTGCTCGCGGGGCCGGATGGTGGGCAGGTGGATACCCAGAAGTCTGTACGGAAGTCAGCGGGTTTCGTATGGCCCGGCGGGGCCATTGTGGGCACCCAGCAGTACTAGTTCATCGGGCTGCCGGGGAACGCCGTCGGTGCTCAGGCCCGGGTGATCGCCGTCATGGGGTCGACGTAGTCGTAGCCGAGGTCACGCGCCACCGACGGTTCGGTCACCATGCCACGGTGCACGTTCAGGCCGTGGGCGATCAGCGGGTCCTTGGTCAGCACCTCGCGGAACCCGTGGTCGGCCAGGCGGATGGCGTAGGGCAGCGTGGCGTTGTTCAGCGCGAAGCTCGACGTCCGCGGCACCGCGCCCGGCATGTTGGCCACGCAGTAGTGCACGACCCCGTCGACGAGGTAGGTCGGCTCGGCGTGGGTGGTGGCACGGGAGGTCTCGAAGCAGCCGCCCTGGTCGATGGCGACGTCGACGAGGACCGACCCGGGACGCATCTGCGACACCAGCTCGGCGGTGACCAGCTTCGGTGCGCGCGCACCGGTCACCAGCACCGCGCCGATGACGAGGTCGGCGGAGAGCACCTCGGCCTGGAGGCTGGCGCCGGTGGAGTACACCGTCCGCAGCGACGGACCGAACCGGCGGGCCAGGCGCTCGAGCACACCGAGATCGCGGTCGAGGACGGTCACCTCCGACCCGAGGCCGTTGGCCATCTCGATGGCGTTGACGCCGACCACGCCGCCGCCGATCACGACGGTGCGGGCCGGTGCCACACCGGGCACGCCGCCCAGCAGCACACCGGCGCCGCCCTGCGAGACCTCCAGCGCGTGGGCGCCCGCCTGGACGCTGAGGCGGCCGGCGACCTGGCTCATCGGCGCGAGGAGGGGCAGCCGCCCGTCCCGGTCGACGATCGTCTCGTAGGCGATGCAGGTGGCGCCGCTGGCGACGAGGTCGGCGGTCTGGTCGGGGTCCGGCGCCAGGTGGAGGTAGGTGAACAGGACGTGGTCGGCGGTCAGCATCGCCCGCTCCTCCGCCTGGGGCTCCTTGACCTTGATGATCATCGTCGACTCGCCGAAGACGGTCTTGGCGTCCGGGGCGATGGTGGCCCCGCCCTCCACGTAGTCGTCGTCGGCGGCCCCGATGCCGTCGCCGGCGCCGGACTGGATGAGCACCTCGTGACCGTGGGCCACCAGCTCGGCCGCGCTCTCCGGCGTCAGCCCGACGCGCCGTTCGCCGCTCTTGATCTCCGTGGGTACGCCGATGCGCATCGTGGTTCCTCCTGGGTTGCCGCCGTGGAGGGATCACCGTACTGACGGCGCGAACGCAGGTGATTGCCAATCGGAAGGTTGTGACGACCGCTGATGAAGGATTCTTGCGTCGTATGGTCGATCTGTCGAATGATCTGCCGTACATGATCGATCGAGTGGACGAAGCCATCATCCGCGCACTGCAGGACGACGGTCGGCTGAGCAATCAGGCGCTGGCCGATCGGATCGGGCTGTCCCCGTCGGCGTGCCTGCGTCGGGTCCGTCGGCTGGAGGACGACGGCGTCCTCATCGGCTACCGGGCGATCGTCGACCCCCACGCGGTGGGCAGATCCCAGACCGTGCTGGTGGCCATCACCCTCCAGAGCCAGCGGGTCGAGCTGCTCGATGCCTTCGAGGCCGCCGTCGTCGGTTGCCCGGGCCTGCGGTCGTGCCACCTCATGGCCGGACAGGCCGACTACCTGCTGCGCCTCGACGTCGACGGCGTCGCGCACTACGAACGCATCCATCGCAGCTACATCGCCGGGCTGCCGGGCGTGACCGACATCGTCTCGACCTTCGCGCTGCGGACGGTCGTGGACGACGCGCCGTTGCCCGTGTCCGCGGCAGGGGAGTAGGCGACTGGGCGAGTGCGCGATCGGGCGAGTGGGCGTCAGGCGGCCTCCACCGTGGCGGGGCTGTCAGCGACGGTGTTGGTTCCGTCCGCCAGCAGGACGTCGGCCACCGCGCCGACGGGGCTCGGACCCGTTGCCACCCATGCGGTGAGCCCTCCCTCCCCCTCGGTGGGATCCAGCCGGACCGCGGTCGGCTGTCCGGTCACCGGGTTCACGAGCAGCCACACGTCGCCGTCGGCGGGGCTCGCACCGCTGGCCGCGAGCGCCGCGCGGGTGGCGGCGGCCACCGACGTCCCGTCCCCGGCCCCTCGCGTGCTGACGCCCTGTGCCCGACGGGCGAGGCTCACGTCGACGACCCCGTCGGCGTCCAGGTGGGTGCGCAAGCCCGTGAGCGGTGCGGCCTGCGCGGGTCGGGCGGCGGCAACGCCGGTCAGCCCGACCGTCCGACGCACGGCGCCCAGGACGTGGTCGAGCCGGTCGTCGGCCACCTGCACCCACAGCACGATGGTCGAGGTGTCGGGGGTGGCGACGCCGAGCACGGGGCAGGCACGGCCGTCCACGGCCAGCAGGAGGCGCGTCAGGATGCGGGCCGCGCCGCGATGGCGGACGAGCAGCGTGTGGATGTTCGGCATGGGGTTCTCCGGAGGTTGGAGGGCCGTGTCTGCGGCAGGGAGAACCGGTGCGTCGGTGTCCGGGCCGCTCGCGCAGCCCGGTGGATCGCTGGGCTACGTGACCGAGCGAATAATGAGCGCGAAGACGAGGCCCGCAGAGCAGGCGTCGGTCAGGTGGATGTCGCGCACGTCGCCGAGCCTACGCGGTTCGCCGACCCGGGGCACCCCCGACGCGTGTCGGCCGATCACGACGGGCGGCCGGTTTCTCGACACGGTGGCGGTTGGTCGTGGCGGCCAACCCCGACGCGTGTCGGCCGATCACGACGGGCGGCCGGTTTCTCGACACACGGGGGGTGGCATGCTGGACGGCAGATGTCCGTGCTCAGCCGCGCAGCCGCCCGCCTTCCCCAGGTGCCCGTGCCGCTGCTGTCGCCGCTGGCGAGGGGGTGGTTGCGCCGGTCGTTCGGTGAGCCGCCGCTGGACTCCTCGGCCCCGCAGGGCGACCGCGGCCTGCTGGGCCCCGACTCCGTCTCGTGGCGGCTGTACGCCGACGCCGCGTCGATCGTCGGGGGCATCCGGTCGCTGCTGGTCCAGCTGACCCACCCCCTGGCCATGGCCGGGGTTGCCGAGCACTCCCGCTACCACGAGGATCCGCTCGGACGGTTGCGCGACACGTCCGCCTACGTCGCCGTCACCACGTTCGGCGCCACCGGCGAGGCGCTTCGCATGATCGCCGCCGTCCGTGGGGCGCACCGCCGGGTCGTGGGTACCGCCCCCGACGGACGGCCCTACGACGCCAGCGATCCCGAGCTGTTGACCTGGGTCTCCGTGGCGGGGACCGCCAGCTGGCTGCGCAGCGACGCCGACTTCGCGAGCAACCCGCTGTCCCCGGCGGACCGCGACCGGTTCGTCGCCGAGCAAGGACGGATCGCCGCGTTGCTCGACCCCCGGGTCGACCCGACGGTGCTCCGGGCCCATGGCGACCCCGCCCGTGCGCTTGCCGACGGCAGCGTGTCGCTGCCGTTGGTGGAGGAGGGGTGGCTGCCCACCACGGAGGAGGAGCTGTCGGACCGCATGGCGTGGTTCGCACCCCGCCTGGCGGTCGGCCCCCAGGGACGCGACACCCTCCAGTTCCTGCTGTGGCCGCCCGTCGATCCCGTCCTGCGGCTGGGTTACCTGCCGACGCTGGCGGGCGCGATCGGTTCCCTGGACCCGGGGACCCGTCGGCTGCTCGGACTGCCGCTCGGCTCGGCGACGTCCACCGTCATGCGCCTGCAGGCCGAGATGGCGTTGATCGCCCTGCGGTCGACGTTGGCCGGTCCCTCACCGAACGCCCAGACGGCGACACGCCGGGCGACACCGGCCGCCGCCTGACCGACGCCGCCTGAACGACGTCGCCCGAACGACACCGCCTGAACGACGCCGCCCGAACGACACCCTCTGTCCGAGGAGGCCGCAGGCGCGGGGTCAGTCCGTGACCTGGACGCCGTTCCAGAAGGCGAAGTGACCGGTGATCTGGCTGGCCTCGGGCTTCGGCTGCGGGTAGACCCACGCGCCGTCAGCGGCCTGCTGGCCATCGACCACGACGCTCTTGTACTGCGCGTTGCCCTTCCAGGGGCACACCGAGGTGGTCGGGGAGTCCACGAGGTACTCCGCCTTCACCGATTCAGGCGGGAAGTAGTGGTTGCCTTCCACCACGACCGTGGCGTCGCTCTCGGCGATGACGGCACCGTTGAAGATGGCCTTCGGCATGTCGAACCCTTTCCGCGAGGTTGTCGAGTGCCGGTCCAACGACCGTGCCGCTGGGTCTATTCCGTCACGCCGCGTAGGGTGACGCGCGTGCCACTCGTGACCAGCCCCTGGACCATCGTTGCCTCGCGCGAGGTCTACGCCAACCCCTGGATCACCGTCGTCGAGCACGACGTCATCCGCCCCGACGGCAAGCCCGGCCTGTACGGCATCGTGCAGTCATCCCTCGCGGTGGGGGTGGTCCCGTTGACCGACGAGGGGAACGTCGTGCTGGTCGGTCAGTGGCGGGTGCCGTTCGACGAGTGGTCGTGGGAGATCCCCGAGGGTGGAACAGGCCCAGACGAGGACGGGTTGACCGCGATCAAACGCGAACTGCAGGAGGAAACGGGCTACGTCGCCCGCGAATGGGAGCTGTTCGGCCCGACGATCCAGCTGAGCAACTCCCACTCCTCCGAGGAGGCCGACGTCTACGTCGCACGCGGCCTGACGCAGGTCGGCGCCAACCCCGACGGTGACGAGGTGCTGGAGGTCATCGAGGTTCCCTTCGAGACCGCGCTCGACATGGTCGACCGGGGCGAGATCACCGATTCCATCACCGTGATCGCCCTCCTGCGCCTGGCTCGACAACGCGGAGCGTGACCGTCGGCAGGGGCTGATTCATTACGGATCGGTCAGATGTCCGATAGGGGACCGTTGGCGAACTAGCCTGCAGGGCGTTGAGGGACGCATGCCACCTGCTCGGGGGGGCGGTTGTTGGCGTGCGCGCTGATCGAGGGAGACACCATGAGACTGCAACGAACCCTGCTCGCGCTCGGCCTGCTCGGGGCGGTGCTGGCGCCCGCCGCGGCCCTGGCCCAACCCGTGGTGGACGGCACGACCTACGTCGTCGACACGCAGGCAGATGGACCGATCGACAGCCCGACCGGCTGTGCGGCGACCAGTGGCGACACCTGCACCCTGCGTGAGGCGATCGTCGAGGCCAACACCAACGCGCCGGGGACGACGGACCTGATCGTCTTCGACCCAACGGTGTTCCCGCCCAGCGGTTCGACCACGATCGAGCTGACCGTAGGGGGCAGCGGACCGGGCGAACCCGGACCCAACGCCGCCAGCGGTGACCTCGACATCGTCGGCAGCCTGGTCATCCACGGCCCCGGCGTCGTCATCGATGCATCGACCTTCGAGGGCAGCGACCCGGCGTTCGCCGGCGACGGCCCGCTGGGTGATCGGGCGTTCGACGTGGCTGCGCTGAACGACGTGGGGGACAACCGACGCGCTTCGGTGGCCGGGGATCCGGTCGATGTGACGATCGAGGGCCTGACGGTCACCGGTGGGACGGCCGCGTCGGGTGACGGTGGCGCCATCCGTGCGATGGGCTCGTGCGACGACCCGTCCGCGGTCACGCTGACCCTCCGTGACGTGCTGCTCGAGGACAACGTCGTGGTCTCCGACGGGGCCAAGGGTGGCGGCCTCGCAGCCTTCGGCGCCAACGTCACCGTCGAGGACTCCATCATTCGCAACAACGTTGCGGTGCGGGGCGGCGGCATCGCCTCAGCGGCGTGCGGTGAGCTCGTGGTCAACGGGTCGACGATCACCATGAACGTGACCGACCTTCGGGAGGCGCGCCAGTTCGTCACCTCCGCTGGCGCAGGCATCTGGTCGTCGACCGGGCTGACGATCGACCGGTCGGTCGTCAGCTTCAACGGCGCCATCCATGGCGGGCGGCCCGAGCAGGGCGGTGGCATCCATGTCAGCGAACCGGACACCACCGGGCCCATCCCCCTCAGCATCACCGACAGCGTGATCGAGGGGAACCAGTCGTGGGACCAGGGCGGCGGCCTGTGGGTCAACAACCGCAGCTACAACGACGCCCCGTCCGGCAGCATCATCGAGGGGACCGCGTTCGTGGACAACCACAGCTTCGAGGGCGGTGGCATCTACAGCCAGAACTCCTCCGGCACGATCAACAACAGCACCATCGCCACCAACCGCGCCTACTTCGGCGCCGGGGTCATGGTTGTCGAGGGTGGCGGGACCACCACCGCCGGGTTCTCCGTCGTCGACCTGCTCCACAGCACGGTGGAGGGCAACTGGCAACCCGAGTCGGTCCCCGAGTTCGCGGGCGTGACCGCCCAGCCGGCATCGCTGCAGGTACGCGACAGCGGAGGCCTCGCCGTCATGGGCTTCTTCAACTCCGTGCTCCAGTCAACCACCACCGTCGACCCGACCTGCATGGGCTCGACCACATCCTCGTTCGTCTCGCTCGGCGGCAACTCCGACGACGACGGCACGTGCGAGCTGACCGAGGACAGCGACGCACCATCGACGCCGCAGGACCTCGCCGGGCTGGCCGCGAACGACGGCCCCCTTGCCGGCGATGCACCCGGTGTGGCCGTTCCCACGCTGGCGTTGCAGCCGGGCAGCGAAGGCATCGATGCGGCCGCCGAGGGGCCGTCCGGCCCCACGTTCGCCCAGACGCTCTTCATCTCGTGTGGCCAGGCCGGCGGCGCGGGCGAGACCGACCAGCGTGGGGTCCCGCGCCCGCAGGACGGTGACAACAACGGCACGGCGGTGTGCGACCGCGGGGCGTTCGAGCTTCGTCAGCAGCCGCCCCCCACGACGACGCCCACGACCGTGGACGTTGCGCTCGACAAGGACGGCCCCGGCGACGTGCTGATCGGGGACGACGTCACGTTCACCGTCACCGTGACCAACAGCCGCAACACGGCGGCCAACGTGGTCGTGACCGACACCATCCCCGCTGGACTGGCCCTGGTCAGCGCATCTGCGCCCTGCACGATCAGCGGCGACACCGTCACCTGTGACCTCGGCACGCTGTCTGCCGCGGCGTCGGAGACCGTGACCATCATCACCACCGCCGAGGTGGAGGGCTCCATCACCAACACCGCCTGCGCGGCCACCACCAGCACCGACAGCAACTCGAGCAACGACTGTGACGACCACACCGTGCAGGTGATGCAGGAGACCCAGCGCGTGGAGGGTCCTGAGCGGATCACGACCGCGGTGGCCGGATCACAGGTCGCCTTCGATGACGGTGAGGCGGACGCGGTCGTGCTGACCCGCAGCGACGACTTCCCCGACGCCCAGGCCGGGACGGCCCTGGCGATCGCCCGCAACGCGGCGTTGTTGCTGACCCAACCGGATGCGTTGGCGCTGGCCAGCGAGGACGAGCTGCTCAGGGTGATGAGCCCCGGCGGCACGGTCTACCTGCTGGGTGGGACCGCCGCCCTCGGACAGGCCGTCGAGGACCGCGTCGTCGAGCTCGGCTACGTCGTGGTGCGGTTGGCCGGGGCCAACCGGTTCGGCACGGCGACGGCGATCGCGGCCGAGCTGGGTGATCCGGGCACGTTGTTGCTGGCCGACGGCGGGGACTTCCCCCATTCGGTCGTCGCGGGTGCGGCTGCGGTGGTCGCGGGCGACTCGGACTTCGACCAGGCCGGCAACGTCGGCGCGGCGGTCCTGCTGACCGACGGGGCAACGGTGCCGCCGGAGACCCAGGCCTATCTGGACGGGCGCTCCGACACCCCGGAGATCGTGCCGATCGGCTCGCCTGCCGCCGACGCCTTCCCCGAGGAGGAGGATGCCATCGTCGGTGGGGACGCCTACGAGGTGTCGGCCAACGTGGCGGCGACGTTCTTCGACGGGCCGTCGGCGATCGGGGTGGCGACGGGTGCGAACTTCGCCGATGCGCTGACCGGCGGGTCGGTGGTCGGTCGGCCCGATGTGGGCCCCGGGCCGGTGCTGCTGACGGCGGCCGATGCGTTGCCGGCCAGCGTCGGTGACTACATCACCTCCATCAACGACTCCGTGGGCCGGGTGTTGATCTTCGGCGGCACCGCGGCGATCGAGTCATCGATCGAGGAGGAGATCCAGGCGATCCTCGGCGGCTGACACCAGCCGCCGGGCGCCCGCCCGCGAAACGACGACGGCCGGCCCCATCTGGGGGCCGGCCGCTGTCGTTCGGACGCCGGAGGGCCCTAGCCCTCGCCGTCCATCAGGTCCTGCGGACGAGGGGGCATCTCGACGTCGTCGTCCTCGCGGTCGGCCATGGCCTCGAACGCCGGGGCCAACGACCCGGACTTGCCGATCCGCGACAGGATCTGCTTGAGGTCGATGCCGGTCAACGACGTGCCGATGGCCAGGCCCTGCTCGAGGTTGGACGCCACCGACTGGGCGACCTTGGAGGCCCCGTCGGTCGACACGATCGTCATCGACCCCACGTTGGACAGCGGCTCGCTGGCCGCCCGCACGAGCTCGGGCAGGATCTCGGCGATCAGCTCGATGACCGCTGCCTCGTTGTAGGACTGGAAGGCGTCGGCGTTCTTCTGCCGGGCCTCCGCCTCGGCCTGCCCACGGGCCAGGATGGCGGCACCCTCGGCCTCACCCTCGCGCTGGACCGCGTCGGCGATGGCCTCACGGCGAGCCTTCTCGGCCGCACCGCGCTTCTCGCCCTCGATGGCCTCGGCTTCGGCGAGCGCCGTCCGTCGCGCACGTTCCGCTTCACCGGACAGGCGTGCCTGCTCGGCCTCGGCCTCGGCCCGGGCGATCGCCGCAGCCTTGTCGGCCTCGGCGTCCCGGATGGCCGCGGACTTGCGGCCCTCGGCCTCGGTCTCCACGCGGTAGCGCTCGGCGTCGGCCGGCTTGCGCACCTCGGTGTCGAGCTCGCGTTCCTTCAGGGCTGCCCGCTTCTCGGCGACCAGCTCCTGGGCCTGCAGGACGTCCTGGTCCTTGGCGGCCTGCGACAGCGGGCCGGCGGCCCGCGCGTCGGCTTCCGCCGCGTCGGTCTCGGCCTGGATCTCTGCCTGCTTCAGCCGCAGCGTCCGCTGGGCGATGGCGATCTGCTCCTCGGCCTTGAGCCGCTCCTCCTCAGATGCCTGGCGAGCCCGCGCTTCGGCGATGGCGGCTTCCATCTCCACACGTGCGCTCTCGGGACGACCGAGGTCCTGCAGGTAGTCGCCCTCGGCGCGGATGTCCTGCAGCTGGAAGGTGTCCAGCGCCAGGCCCTGGTTGGTCAGGGACGTCTCGGCCTCCTCCGCCACGGCGCTGGCGAACGCCGCACGGTCCTTGATGATCGCGTCGACCGTCAGCCGACCGACGATGGCACGCAGCGAACCGGCGAGGACCTCCTGGGTGAAGACCTCTATGCCGCCCTGCTGGTTGAGGAACCGCTGGGCAGCGGCTCGGATGGCGTCGTCGGTGCCGCCGACCTTGACGATCGCCACACCCTCCAGGTCGCACTTGATGCCCTGGGCGGAGATCGCGCCGCTGATCGCCACCGGGATGCGTCGCGAGGACAGGTCGAGGACGTGCAGCTTCTGCACGACGGGGAGCACGAAGGTGCTGGCACCGATGATGACGCGTTGCCCCGACAGGTCGGTGGAGACCTCACCGGTCTCGGGGTTGCGGACCGGTGATCCGCCCTTGCGGCCGGTGATGATGTAGGCCTGGTTCGGGCCGGCCACGCGATAGCGCGAGACGACGAGCAGGATGACGAGCACGGCAAGGGCGATGAAGCCCCCGCCGCCGATGAGCAACAGGTCCATGTTGGCTGACTACCCCCTTGGGTTGGGCACGGGCGGTGTGCCCACGACGGTTCGGGTGGATGGGAGGACGCAGGAGCGGCGAGCGTGCAGCGCTCAGCCGATCTCTATCTCGGAGCGGATGACCAGCACCGAGGTGGGGGAGAGCACGTCGACGACGACGATCTCGATCCCGGGGTCGATGGCTTCCTCGGCACGGGCCGAGAGCTTCAGCGGATGGCCGTGCCGGCTGACCCGAACCTCGCCGAGCCCTCCTTCGGGGATGCGGGTGATGACCTTCCCCAGCGCGCCCCGCAGGTCGGAGGAGGTGGGGGTGACGTCGGTGTTGACGTTCATCAGGGACCTGGACAGCCACAGCGCCAGCCCGCCCATGGCAAGGCCGGCGGCACCGCCACCGCCGAGGACGACGATCCGGTCCAGCCCGGCACCGTCCAGCAGGAACGCCCCGAACCCGAAGGCCGACAGGAACCCGCCGATCACCTCGGTGGAGAAGAACCCTCCCGCGGAGTCGACTCCGATCGCGTCGAAGACCCCGTCGAGCAGCTCTCCGCCGACCAGTCCGACGACGAGCAGCACGGCTCCGAGCACACCCAACAGCAGGAACAGCTCCACGGCCGCCACGCTACAGGAGTTGCTGTCGCCGACGCAGCCACCCCCGCCGCAGGTCGGCCGGTACGCTGCCGTGTCATGAGCGTCTCCAGCGAAGTCGGCCGCCTGCGCGAGGTCATCCTCCACCGTCCGGGGTTGGAGCTGCGGCGCCTGACGCCCGCCAACAAGGACCAGCTGCTGTTCGACGAGCTCGTCTGGGTCGGCAAGGCCCAGGAGGAGCACGACACCTTCGCCAAGGTTCTGGCCGACAACGGCGTCACGGTCCGATTGTTCGCCGACCTGCTGACCACCGTCGTCTCCGACCCGGAGCTGGCGACCGCCCTGATCAGCCGCCGGGCCACCGTCGACACCTGCGGGGTCGAGCTGGTCGACCGGGTCCACGGCTACCTCAGCGACCTGCCGCCGACCGAGCTGGCCGAGCACCTGATCGGCGGGGTGACCGTCGACGAGGTACCCGGCGCCGGCGACGGCTTCGTCGGTGGTGTGCTCGGCGCCACCGCCTTCCTGGTACCGCCGCTGCCCAACTCCGTCTTCACCCGCGACCCCAGCGCCCACGTCTACGGCGGCCGGGTGCTCTCGCCCATGCACAAGCCCGCCCGCCAGCCCGAGCGGCTGCTGTGGTCGACGATGTACGCCCACCATCCCGAGCTGAGCGGCCGGCCCGTCTGGTACGGCGAGGACCAGCGCGACTACTTCCCCGCCACGGTCGAGGGGGGCGACGTCCTCGTGCTGTCCGACCGAGCCATCGCCGTCGGGGTCAGCGAGCGCACCTCGCCGATCGCCGTGGAGAACCTCGCGGCCAGCCTGTTCGAGGCCGAGGAGGTCGACTTCGTCCTGGCGGTGGAGCTGCCGATGGGGCGCGGGACCATGCACCTCGACACCGTCATGACCCAGGTCGACCGCGACGCGATCGTGGTGTGGCCCAAGCTGCCCAACGTGTCCAGGGCCCACCGCATCGAACCCGGGGGCAACGGCAAGATGAAGGTGACCGAGCAGCCCGACCTGCTGCGCGGCCTCGCCGACGCCATGGCGACCGACGAGCTGCGGGTCATCACCACCGGCGAGGACGAGGTTCGTGCCGACCGCGAGCAGTGGGACGACGGCAACAACACGCTGGCGATCGCCCCCGGGGAGGTCATCGCGTACGAACGCAACGTCGACACCAACCGACGGCTGCGCGAGGCCGGGATCACTGTCCACGAGATCTCCAGCTTCGAGCTGCCCCGCGGCCGCGGTGGCCCCCGCTGCATGTCCTGCCCCGTCGACCGGGACCCGCTCGGCTGACACTGGTGACCTGACCGGTCCGCGTTTCGAGGGGGGTGCTCGGGGGGCATGCCTGCGGCCATGGCCTACACCGTCGCCGGAGTGCTGTTGCTCGTCGGACTGCTCGTCGACGTGGTGGCCACGACGGTCGCAAGCGGGCGTCCCGGCGGCTGGGTCAGCCGGCGGACGGGCCGGGCCATGTGGACCGCGATCCGCCGGGCAGCCCGTGGCCACCAGGGGGTGATGGAGATCGGCGGGCTCGTGGTGGTCGTCGGCCTGCTCGTGCAGTGGCTCGTCATCGCCCTGGCGGCCTGGTGGCTGGTCCTGCTCGGCACGGGCGAGGTCGTGGAGGCGACCACCGGCCGGGCGGCGTCGGCCGTGGAGGCGCTGTACTACGCGGGGGTGACCTTCTCCACGCTCGGCAACGGCGAGTACCTGGCGACGAGCGCCGGCGGGCGGGTCGTGACGGTGGTGGCGTCGGTCAGCGGGATCGTCCTGCTCACGTTGTGCATCACCTACCTGGTCCCGGTCATCAGCGCCGTCTCCCTCAAGCGGCGGGTGGCGGCGCAGATCACCGATCTCGGGCCCACTCCCCACGACGTCGCGCGACGGCTGCTGTCCGAGGCGGGGACCAGCCAGCAGGTCGACGTCGCGCTCGAGCTCTCCACGCACATCCGCACGCTCACCCAGCAGCACTACAGCTATCCCGTGCTGCACTACTTCCACAGCCGTCACCGCAAGACCGCGCTGGCCGTGGCGCTCGGGGTCCTGGACGACGCGCTGGTGCTCGTCGAGCTCGCACAGGGTCGGGACGAGCCACCGATCCACCTGCACCTCCTCGACACCGCCATCGAGGGGTTCCTCGACGCGCTGGCCCACTCCTTCATCGAACCGGCGGACGAGCCACCACCGCAGCCGACCGTGGAGGACCTGCGGCGCCTGGTCGGCAGCGATCCCCTGCCGACGAACACCGACATCGACGGCCGCTACGGCCCACGCAGCGAGCGGCGTCGACGGCTGAAGGGGTTCGTGCACGACGACGGGTGGTCGTGGGACGACGTCGCTCGTCCCGAGACGACGCCGGTCTGACGCATGATGCGGGCATGGACCTGCAGCCCTACACCGATGCCTGGGACGACGACGACCCGCACGCCAACTTCAAGTCCGAAGTCGCGGAGTACACCCGTCAGGACCCCCTGCCCACGTTCGAGGCGCTCGGCGAGCTGACCGGCATCCCGGTCGAGTCGTTGGTGCGCTATGCCCTCGTCAAGTGGGCCAGCGAGGGCCACGAGATGATCATGCACGCCGGCCCGCGGACCGTCCGGCGGATGTGGGCGTTCTGCGAGCAGGCGGACGCCGCAGGCACCGACGCGGCGCGGCTGGAGGCCTACGAGGGCCTGCGGCAGATGGTGTCGTGGCTGCACGCACCGCTGGTGGACGGCGAGACGTCACAG
This sequence comes from Euzebya pacifica, assembly GCF_003344865.1. Classification (GTDB taxonomy): domain Bacteria; phylum Actinomycetota; class Nitriliruptoria; order Euzebyales; family Euzebyaceae; genus Euzebya; species Euzebya pacifica. The sequence goes on along the minus strand of NZ_CP031165.1, from coordinate 4,476,556 downwards.
GACCACACAGCCTGACAGGCGGTCGCCGGTTCGTGAATCGATGCGTAACGTCGCCCGCTCGGGGTGCGTAGTAACTCGCGCCGATAGTCAGTCACACGCCGTTCGACTCCACCCCATGGGGGCTCCTGCCATGCGCTTGTCAACACGTCCGCTGTCGCTGCTCTGGCTGGTGCCGTTGCTGCTGCTCGTCCCGTTGCTCGGCGCCCCGTTGCCGGCCACCGCACAGGGCGAGTCCGTCCGCTTCGCGGCGTTCGCTCCCGTCGAGGTCGCTCGTCCCGGCGACGTCGTCACCGTCGGCGGCCACCTCGCCACCGGTGACCTCGCCGATCGTGCCGCCCGGCCGGTTCCCGCCACCGACGCCGTCGAGGTCAGCCTGCACGCCCCCACCGGTGAGGCCTTCCCGCTGGGCACCGCCGTGCCCGACGTCGAGGGCCTGTTCACCGTCGACATCCCGGCTGAGCTGACCGCCGGTCGCACCATCGGCACCGCCCGCAACGGCTACCGCGAGACGTGGGCCGTCCGGGCCGTCGCCGCCGACGGCACCGCGGTCGCCGGCGCTGGCGCCGTCACCTTCGCCCAGGCCGCCGGTGTCCAGGTCGACCACGACTTCACGTCCTCCGTCGGCTGGGTCAAGCCCGGCGAGGAGTTCCCGTCCCGTGTCATCGTCAGCAACTTCGATGCCACGCCGGTCAGCGGCCTCACCGTCACGATCCCGGCCGTCGACGGCCGCGCGGTCACCGAGGTCCGCACCGCCAACGGCGACGCCGCCATCGGCACGGACGGCACGCTGACCTGGACCCTGGGCGAGCTCCCCGCGGCCAGCGAGACCGGTCCCGCCCGCGCCACGCTCGTCGTCATCTCCGAAGCCGACACCACCACCGAGGACCCCCAGATCGTCTGGAAGGACCTGTCGGCGACCGCCACGCTGTCGACCGGGGCGACCTCGACCTCCCACGGCCCCAAGGTCATTCCCCCTGCCGAGCGCTTCGACACCGCCCGGTACGGCGACCGTCCGTTCCCCGTGGTGCCGGTGCAGTTCCTCGACTTCGCCCACGCCGAGGACAACCAGGCCGAGCTGCTGGACACCATCATCAACGACCCTGCCAACCCGGGGTCGACGTTCAACCTCTTCCAGGAGATGAGCTACGGGCAGCTGTTCCCCAACGGCACCGTCCCCTCCGCCGGCATCGAGACCGCCGACTTCGCCTACGACGGCACCGCGGGTGAGGGTGTGGACTTCCACAAGGCCCAGGTCCCCCCGCCGAGCACCTGCACCGGCCTGCACAGCCCCGACCTGGCCGGCACGCCCCTGTACCCCGAGCGGATCACCGACGGGTGGTACACCCTGCCCGGCACCACCGGCTACTACGGTGCCGACTCCGGCGGAACGGCGCTGGCACCCGCCCTCGGCGTGCCGATCCCCGCATCGATCGACGCCGGATGCGGTGACACCGGCAAGGCCGTCTACGACGCCGCCGCGATCGCCGACCCGGAGATCGACTACAACGAGTACGACACCGACAAGGACGGCGTCGTCGACTTCTTCATGATGATCTTCGTCGGCTGCGGTGGGAACGGCGAGAGCCAGCTGACCGTGGCCGCCGGGTGCGAGTACTTCCCGGGTGGCATCCCCGCCCCGTACGACAACATCTGGCCACATTCCTCCACGCTCGAGGGTGGCTTCCGTGACCCCGGGACCGGGCTGCTCGGCTACGTCTCCGACGACCGGTTGACCGACCTCGAGGGCAACCTGCTGTTCTACACCGACGCCACCTACACGGTGACCACGACGACCGAGACCGAGTTCCCTGCCTACGTCCGGGTCGGTCCGTACAACGTCAACCCCGAGGGTGTCTTCGACGCCGCATCGGTGATCAGCCACGAGTACGGCCACTCCCTCGGCCTGCCCGACTTCTACTCCAACGCCGGCCTCACGACCTACGGCGAGTGGAACCTGATGGCCGCCGACTACAGCCAGCACATGGACGCCTTCGGCCGTCAGGAGCTCGGCTGGGTCGTGCCGCTGGACGTGCCCGAAGGCACCACCGAGGTCGAGATGGTCGGCTCGAAGACCGACATCAACCGCATCGAGTGGGCCTCCCCCGACGGCACCCCCTACGTGCTGGAGGGCGAGGACGTCCACAACGGCCAGATGTACCGGGCCGGCATCCCCACCGACATCCTGATCGACCCGGCCCTGGTGGAGAACGGCGCCTCGCCGACCCACGTGTACTGGTCGACGTCCGGCAACGACTACGCCTGCCCCTCCTCGCCCAACGCCCGGGCGCTGGACCTGCGCGTGCCGGCGCTGGCCGACCTGGCGGCCGACACCCCCGTCGAGCTGTCGTTCGCCACGATGTTCGACATCGAGTGGGAGTTCGACTACGGCTTCGTCATGGTGACCACCGACGACGGCCAGACGTACACGGCGCTGGAGTCCGAGGAGGGCTTCACCACGCCGGCGACCACCAACCCCAACAACAACGTCTGCCACGCCACCTACGGCAACGGCATCACCGGGACCACCCAGTCCTACGAGGACGGCACCAGCGACATCGACCGCCTGGTCGGCAACGCCCCGGAGAACGACGGCTTCGCGACCGACCGCTACGACCTGACCGCCTACGCGGGACAGGACAACGTGGTCATCCGCTTCGGCTACGTCACCGACGTCGGCCTGGCCGAGCAGGGCTGGTTCATCGACGACGTGACCGTCACCGCCGACGGCCAGGAGCTGTACGCCAACGACTTCGAGGACGGTGCGACCGACCCGCTGTTGTTCAACGGCGGCTGCGACCCCGACTCGGGCCTGGGCACCGCGCCCATCTGCTCCAAGGGGTTCCAGTACGTGTCCTCCACGGAGGGCTCGCCCGCTGACCACGCCTACTACCTCGAGCTGCGCGACCGCTCCGGCTTCGACGCCGACGGCTTCGGCCAGTCCGACCGCGGCGCCATCTCGTGGGAGCCGGGCATCTCGCTGGGCTACACCGACGAGTCGTTCAGCTACGGCAACATCTCCAACGGTGACCACCCCGGCCAGCACGTGCTGGATGCCGTGCCCGTGCCCGGTGACACCGCCCCCGAGCTGGCCGACGCCGCCTTCAACGTCGGGGAGTCCTTCTCCGACGCCGGCGAGGGCCACGTCGACAACTTCGAGGACCCCCAGCGCGAGGACGGGTTCTGGCGCTTCGACTTCGAGTGCCTCTCCTTCGACGTCACGGCGATGTCCGGTGACGAGGTGACCGTCGACGACAGCGGTGCCGTCGTCTCTCCCCGCGAGGACGACATCACCGCGACCGTGTCGCTGACCCGTGGCACGGGCTGTGCGCCGATCGACTACGGCTACGAGGGTGACCTCGGGTTGACCGTCGAGCGGCTGGCCGGTCCGGGTCGCATCCAGACGGCGGTGGAGGTGTCGCAGCGGGCGTTCCCCAACGGGGCCGACACCGTGCTGCTGGCCGACGCCGGCAACTTCCCCGACGCGCTCGCGGCAGCGCCCCTGGCCGCCGACCTCGACGCGCCGGTGCTGCTGACCTCGGCCTCCGAGCTGGCTGCAGAGGTGGCGACGGAGCTGGAGCGCCTCGGTGCCACCGACGTGGTCCTGCTGGGTGGCGAGGCGGCTCTGTCCGCTGGCGTGGAGAACGCGCTGTCGGACTACGAGGTCACTCGCCTGGCCGGTAGCGGTCGAGTCGAGACCTCCGTGGAGGTCGCCGAGGCGCTGGCGGGTGACGACGGCGAGGTGCCGGGTGCGATCCTGGTCCGCGCCGACGCGTTCCCCGACGCGCTGGCCGCCAGCAACCTGGCCATCCCCGGTGGGCTGCCGATCCTGCTGACGGGCTCTTCCGGCCTGGACGCGGCGGCCGAGGCGGCGCTCGGTGACCTGGTGGCCGACGGGGCCGTGGTCTACCTGGCCGGTGGCACCGCGGCGCTGGCCGAGCAGGTTGCCACCGACGTGGCGGCTGCCGGGTTCGTGCCCAAGCGACTGTCCGGCGCCAGCCGGTACGCCACGGCAGCGGCGATCACCCAGGAGGCGTTGACCACCACCGGGGCATCGTTCGGCTCGGCGATGCTGGCCAGCGGCACCAACTTCCCCGACGCGCTGACGGCCGGTCCGGCCGCCGCGCAGCTGGGCGGGATGCTGGTGCTGGTCGACCCGGGCAGCTTGGACGCCTCGCCGGAGTCGCGGTCGCTGCTGTCGGCCAACGCGGGATCCATCCGCCGGCTGTTCATCGCCGGTGGCACCGCGGCGGTCAGCCAGGACGTGCAGGACCAGGCAGTCACCGTCCTCGGCGGCTGACCCCGGCTCGCACTTCGACACCCCCGCGGGGCTCGGCACTGGCCGGGTCCCGCTGGTGGTTCGGGACCGAGCAGTCAGACGAAGCGGGCCATCATCAGGTCATCGACGTACTCGCCGTTGATCAGGAACTCGTCGCGGAGGTGGCCCTGCACCTCGAAGCCCATCCGCTGGTAGAGCCGCTGGGCGGTCGGGTTGCTGCCCATGACCCGCAGGCTGACCTTACGCATGCCTCGCTGTTCGGCGTCGTCGAGCACGGCCTGGACCAGCATGGCCCCGACCCCTCGTCCGCGGGCGGCAGGGTCGACGGCCAGCCCCTGGATCTCCACGACATGGGCGTTGGAGGGCAGGGGCGTGGGGTGGCCCATGCGGATGTAGCCGACGAGGTGGTCGTCGAGCCAGGCCATGAAGTGCTGGTCGGCCGGGACCCGCTCGAAGAAGTTGTTGGCTGCGGTGATCGGCTGGCCGGGGGAGGTATGGGGCTCGAAGCTGCGGATGTCGAGGGCGACCACGGCGCCGTGGTCCTCCGGGCGGCCGCGACGAATGACGGGTTCGGATCGGTCGGTCATCCCGACCAGCATGCCGTCCGATGTCGCGGTCATCGGGGTGGCCTCACTGGGGTGCGGTCTTGCGTCGCAGCACCAACCCGGCGGCCACGAGGAGGATCACGACGGCGGCGCCCATGACCGCCCACTGCACGGCCAGGTTCACGTCGAACTGGTCCCGGTACTGCGCGGCGAGGTTCTCCGCGACGGGGCCACCGGCGGCGTCGTAGAGGCCCAGGACGTCCAGCACGTTGCCGGCGGCCTGGAAGCCGTACCGCAACGGCATGACCGTCGAGATGGCCTCTCCGACCGTGATCATCGCCGCGATCGGGAACAGGCCGCCGGAGAACAGGACCTGCGGCATGATCCACGCCGGCGCCAGGTCGTTGGCCGTCTGGGCGCTGGGGGCTGCGGCAGAGGTGAAGTGGGCGATGGCGAGGGCGAGCAGGGTCGAGAGCACCATCGTGAACCAGACGGCGGCGTACTCGCTGGCCGACAGGTCTGGGATGCGGTCGGTCAGGCCGAGGATGAGCAGCATCAGCGCCATGCCGATCGACAGCACCGGCGCGAGGAACGTCATCTTGGACAGGATGTAGGGCGTCAGCTTGAGGTTGACCAGCCGCTCGCGCTTGATGATGGCGAACTCCGACGCGATTTCCTGGAGCCCCGACGTCAAGCCGATCAGGAAGCCGGAGAAGACCAGCAGGAAGCAGATCAACCCGGGCACGATCAGGTTGTCGGTGTCGGGGTCGAACGCCCCGGGCCTGAACAGCGCCAGCATCAGCAGGGCGAGCGCGATCGGGCCGATGAACAGCGGGGCCAGCCGGTCGGAGTTGGACAGGAACAGCTGCGCGTTGCGGCTGGACAGGGTCACGAACTGCGAGATGGAGCGGCCGAAGCCACCCTGGCGGGTCTGCTGACCGGGGTCCTGCATCGCCGGGCCGGCCTGCGCGTGCAGCTGGGCAACGAAGGCGTACTCGGGCGTCTGGGTGTAGCGCTGCGCCCACTCCTCGGGCGTCGTCGATCCCTCCAGGAGCTCGTAGATCTGGTCGAACTCGGTGCAGCCGAAGTGCTCGAGGGCCCGGCGAGGGGTGCCGAAGAACGCCAGGTTGCCGCCACGGGCCATGAAGACGACCTTGTCGCACAGCAGGACGTTCTTGGTCGCGTGGGTCGTCAGCAGCACGGTGGCCCCGTCGTGGGACAGCCGCCGCAGCAGCTTCATCATCGCCGTGTCGGTGGCCGGGTCGAGGCCCGAGGTGGGTTCGTCGAGGAAGAACACGCGCGGCTTGGTCAGCAGCTCAACCCCGATGGAACACCGCTTGCGCTGGCCGCCGGACAGGGCCGAGACCTTGGTGTCGGCGTGGGCGGCGATCTGCAGGTCCTCCAGCGTCTTCTGCACGATGGCCTGCCGCTCGGCCTTCGACGTGTCGCCGGGAAGGCGCAGGCGGGCGGCGTAGTCGAGGGTGACCTTCACGGGCAGGTCGCGGTGGATGATGTCGTCCTGGGGCACGTAGCCCTGTGACTCGCGGTACCGGTCGCGGGAGTGGGTGACGTCCTCGCCGTTGTAGCGGACCTCGCCGTGGGTGGGCGGGCGCACCCCCGACAGGGCATCCATGAGCGTGGACTTGCCGGCGCCGCTGGTGCCGACGATGGCCACCATCTCGCCGGGGGCGATCGACAGGGAGATGTTCTGCAGCAGGTTCTTGCCGCCCTTGACCTCCTTGCGCAGGCCGGCCGCCTCGATGCGGATCGCGCGTGGGCTGATGACCTCGTTGAGGGCGCCCGTGGACCAGACGAGGTGCTGGTCGCCGAAGAAGACGTGATCGCCCTCCTTGAGGGTGGCGGTCTTGACCGGGGCCCCGTTGACGAACGTGGCCCCGTCGGCAGAGGTGTCCTCCACGACGATGCTCTGCCCGGCGTTGCGGAGGATGGCGTGGTGGGTGGAGACCAGCCGGGAGTCGAGCACCAGGTCGTTGTCGTCGGCCCGGCCGACCCTGACCTGTCCGTTGGCCTGCGAGAGCGCGCCGAGATCGGCGCGGATGAGCCCGTAGTCGCCCGCGTCGCGGAACTTCGCGCGCTGTTCGGCGGCTTCGGCGACGGCGGTGCCGACCGCGGGTTCGCGTTGGCTGAGCGCGGCGAAGTCCTGCCGGGAGAGGACCCACAGCGACATGTCGGTGTCCGCGCGCACGGTCGCCGAACGGGGACCGCCGGCAAGCAGGGAGTGCTCGCCGAAGAACTCGCCGGGGCCGAGGCGCGCGAGCGGGCGGGTGCCGGCCGTGGACGTGTGCTCGACGAGGCACGCGCCCTCCTCGATCAGGTACATCGCGTCGCCGGGTTCGCCCTGGGTCAGCAGCACCGTCCCAGCGGTGGCGATGGTGTGCTGCAGCAGGTTGGCGATCTCCGGCAGGGAGAGCGGCGAGACGCGTTGGAACAACGGGATGCGCTGCACCAGCGCCATGCGCTGCTCCCACTCGGGTCCATGGGCCGCGGATCCTCTGGCTTCGGTGGTGGTCACGAGCGTTTCCCCTCAGAAAGTTGCTGTGATCTGGGTCGAGCCTAGGGGTGCGGCCCCGAGAGGTGAAGGGCCGTTTCGTGCCCGGTAAGGGTTGCGGCCGTTCGCTCGGGGCCGCGACGGAAGAGGGCCGTCGAGGGCGAGTTCCCCCTTCGGACGTCTCCACCGATCGCGGTGCACGCCGGGTCATGCGGCTTGGGCGGGTGGGTCTCGGCTGATCTCGACGCCGGTTTGGGTGGTCCAGGTGCGTTGGCCGGGTGGGCCGAGCAGTCGGTAGTGACGTCTGGATTTCTGTCGGTGGTGGCTGGTGCACAGCCAGGCGAGGTCGCCGAGCCGCGTCTGTTTGGTGATGGCCCATCCGGTGACGTGGTCGATCTCCAGGAGGTGGTCGGCGGTGCAACCGGGGACTTCGCACTGGTAGCCGCGTGCTTCGAGGGCGGTGCGTTGGTGGGCGGTGACCTGCCGTCCGAGGTGGGCAACGGTCACATCCTGGGCGCTGGTGATGACGTAGGTGATGTGGGCGTCGGGGATCTGCTCGCGCACCGCGGACAGGGCGACCGGGCCGATGCCGGCGATCTCGCAGGTCTCGCCGTCCTCCACCTCGCCGCGGACCAGCGCCGAGCCGTCGACACGGATGATCACCTTGGTCTGCCGACCCGTCCGACGTGGGCGACGAGCAACGGTCTCGCCGGCCTCGGCCGTACCGGTGGCCGGCGTCTCATCCGCCCCCTTGGGGGTGGTGCCCGCGTCGCCGTCCGCAGTGTGTCCTTCGAGGAGGTTGAGGAGGGCGTCGAACCGGTAGCAGGCGTCGTCCTCTCGTTGGCCGGCGGCGTGTGCGGTCCGAAACACTGCGTCGTGCTCGCCCCGGAGCGCCGCCTCGATCCGGGCCCCCAGGTCGCCGGGGCCGGACAGGAACGCCTTCCATTCGCCGTCGGTTTCGGTCCAGGACCGGAACGCCCGCCGGGCCAGGTGCCGACGTCGGGTCGTTTCCCGGTCCGGGTCGGCTGCGGTGCGGATGTCACGGGCCTTCTTGCGCAGCTCCGGCAACGTCTGGGTGGTGGCATCGACGATCAGCTCGCCCGCCTTCTCCGGCGCATCGGCCACCGTTTCGGAGACGACGACGGCCTGGTCGGTCGACAGGGTCCCGTCGGTGACGGCCTTGTCCACGTCGGGCTGGTCCACCAGCTGGGACGAGGTCCTCAACATCTTCTTGGCGGCTGCGGTGGAGGTGCCGGTGGCGGTGGCGATCAACGTCGCCGCGTCCTTGGCCCCGGTGGTCTCGTGTGCGGACGTCTCGGTGGCGCGTCGGGCGGCCCGGGTCAACATGCCGTCGACCAGCCGACCCGCACGACCCAGGTCGACCACCAACCCCGCCACGTCGCTGTCGGGGATCTGGTCGGGGTCGAAGCGGCTGGCGAGGGTGTGGAGGTGGGTGACCAGCTCGGTCACCTCACCTGCCTCAACCACCCCTTGCCCACCCATGTCCCGACCCCAGGTCTGGCTGTCTCGATCGTGTGTTCGAGTATACCGCATCGACGGTCTCGGATCGGCTGTTTCCCCAGCTCAAACGCTATTTCGGACGGAATGTCAGTGGTGATCATCTCCGCTTCGTGGCTCGTGTTGCACAGTGTCATTCGGTGACTAGGGAAGTGATCAACAATCCGGACCGGACGTCTGCCGGCCCCCTACCAGGTGTGACATGGCGGTGACAACGGTGGACATCGTTCGCGCTGGTCCCGGATAGTGCCCTGACCAGTCGCGGGCCGTTGAGGGGATCCGCGGCGTGATCGAGGGGGATTGATCCCATGGGCTTCTTGTCCAACATGAAGAACAACCTGACCGGCAGCTGGGCGAACGTGAACGTGCGAACGGGGCCGGAGCTGCGACGGGGCGAGCCGGCCAGCGTCGCGGTTGACGTGCAGGTCAAGGACAACGACATCACCGTCAACGGCGTGATCGTGGAGCTGTCCCTGCAGGAGCGGGTGTCGCTCAACGGCGTGGACCTGATGGGTGACGGGGACAACGAGCGGGTGGATGGCCGGGCCAACGAGCGCCTGCACCACCAGGAGTTCACGATCGCCTCCGGCCAGCAGCTCGGCGCCAACCAAACCGGCAGCTTCGAGGGCCAGATCCAGCTCCCGGCACACCTGCCACCGTCGGCCCGCGGCAGGAACGCGGAGTTCCGCTGGCAAGTGCGCGCACGGCTGGACATGAAGGGCAACGACCCGGACAGCGGTTGGCAGATGGTCGAGGTCCACTGACCCGACCGTTCGTGGCCACGAGGTGGGGCTCAGGCCGCCAGTCGACCCAACGGACTGGGCCCCCACCCAGAGCCTGACCCACGGGCCGGGTCGGAGCTGAGATCACCGGGGTGATCAGGCAGCGCCGAGCAGCGAGCGGCCGATGATCACCAAGCCGCCGACGACGATCAGGCTGGACGTGATCACCGGCAGCGCGGTGCTGACGCGGGCCCACGTCTGGCTCTCCAGCCGTTCGGCCACACGGAAACGGACACGGTGCAGCAGGTAGCCGGCTCCGACCAGCGCCAGCGCCATGCCGATGCCGTACGCCAGCACCAGGAGGACCCCGAACCACGCCCGTCCGATCGCGATGCCGCCGAGCAGCACGAGCAGCGCTGACGGGCTCGGCACCATGCCACCGGCCAGGCCGGGGAGGATCAGCGACCGCCAACCCGCCGCGGGGGTCGGTGCGTGGCTGTGGTCGTGGTCGTCGTCGTGGCCAGTGGAGCTGGGGTGATCGTGGTGCTCGTGCGGACGGAGGGTGGCCGGCTCTGGACTCGTGAAGGGTTCGGCCGGGCCGTGGGCGACCAGTACGCGGTCCTGCGCAGGGACCGGCGCGACATGCCCGGCCCCGTGGTCGTGACCCCCGTGGCCATGCCCGTGTGAGTGGCCGTGATCGTGGTCGTGCGAGTGGCCCTTGTTGCGCAGCGCGCGGACCAGCAGGGACACCCCCAGCAGCGTGAACAGCACCCCACCCATGACGCCGAGGATCGGATAGAGGCGCTCGGGCGCAAGGCTCGTCGACGTGGACACGATCACACCCAGCACGAGCACGCCGATGGTGTGGGTGACGGCGACGGTGGAGCCGAGCGCCACTGCCTGGCGGGCCTGCCCGCCCTCGCCCAGCAGGTAGGCGGCGATGACGGTCTTGCCGTGCCCGGGGGCGACGGCGTGCGCGGTGCCCAGCACGATCGAGAGCAGGATGGCCACGAGCACGAAGCCGACGGTCAGGTCCTGACGAGCCACCAGCTCGGTGTAGCGCTCGACCAGCCCCTCCAGACCACCGGGCGAGGCGGCGTCGACCAGCTCGACGTCGGTGGCACGCAGCGCCTCGACGGCGGCGGGGTCGCCGGCTCCCTCGCCCACGACGACCGTGGCGGTCGTGAGGTCGGACACGGTGGCCTCGGGGTAGGTCCGCAGCTGCGTCGACGACGAGGTTGCCGGGACGTCGCTGTCGGTCAGGTCGACCCCGTCGCCGGCCGCAACGACCTCTCGCCAGCCGAGGGTGTCGGCCCGGTAGCCGTCGGCGTAGCCGATGGACGTCCCGGCGGCGACGTCGGTGTCGGCGATCAGGTCACAGCGAAGCCGGAGCGTGTCCAGGCCCGCCTGCCCCGGCGGGAAGGTGATGCCGACGGTCGCCACGTCCAGCGGAACCACGGTGCCGTCGACGGTCAGCGTCTGTGCGCCGGCGACCGTCGTGCACTCCTCCTGCGCCCATGCCTCCGGGCCCCCGGCTGCCTCGATGGCGCGACCTGACTGCTGGGCCGGCACTTCGGCGAGGTCCAGCACATAGGCGACGTCGACGCCGTCGGGACCGGGCAGGATCGCCGCGGAGGTGTTGGTCGTGAAGTTGCCCAGGGGATGGGCCGACGCAGGTCCGGCGACGAGCATCGACACCAGGACCGCGGCGAACAGGACCACGAGGACGCGCGCGTGACCGCGCACCACAGGGGAGGGGGACGAGGAGGAGGGGGTGGTGGTCACGGCAGGAACAGCTCCTCGGCGAGGGGGTTGCGGGCCAGCAGGGCGTCCATGCCCTCGCCGGTGATGGCGGCCATGCGCAGCTCGTGCGCCGTGTCGACCGTCCCCAGACGGGTTGCGTCGGTGGCCAGGGCCCGCGCCTCGGCGTCGTTGCCGGCGACGTGGTTGGCCCACGCCAGCGAACCAGCCGCGTAGACGTTGTCCGGCCGTGCCTCGTGGGCCAGCTCGGCCAGCTCCACGGCCCGCTCGGGATCGCCGAACGACGCCTCGAACAGCGCCAGCTCCAGGTCCACGACCTGTCCGGCGTCGATCTGCAGGGCCGCGACGGTCCGGGCCAGCTCGACGGTGTCGGCCAGCCCCTCGGTGTTGCCGGCCCGTTGCTGCACCTCGGCCAGGGCGGTGATGACCGGCGGCGCGGGGGTGCGGCCAGCGAGGTCGGTGAGGATCAGCTCGGCGGTGGCCAGGTCACCCTCGGCAGCGGCGACCCGTGCCAGGCCCGCGGCGCCGGCTGCCGTGGCGGTCGACTCGTAGGCGGCACGGGCCGCGTCGAGGTCGCCGCGCTGCAGCAGCAGGTCGCCCAGGAGGGCGTTGACGGTCGGGTTGCTGCCGGCGCCGGCAGCGACGGCCTGGCGCATCGCGACGATCGCACCGTCGAGGTCGCCGTTCAGCTGACGCAGGTAGCTGGCACGGGCAAGGGCCGACAGGTCGGGGTCGAGGGCGAGCATCGTGTCCAGCGCCGTGGCGGCCGCGTCGTAGTCGCCCAGCTCGACGTGGGCGTCGACCAGGACGCCCCACGCGTCGGCGGACGCGGGCGCGGCGGCGGTGGCGGACAACCCGAGCTCGCGGGCGGTGGTGAAGTCGTGGAGGGACAACGCCAGCCGGCCGCTGGCGATGGTGGTGAAGTGGTCGTCGGGGTCCAGCTCGGTCGCGCGCTCGAGGGCGTCGTCGGCGACGGCGTACCAGGCAGGGTCGGCGGTGGTTATGGCGTGGTCGGTCGCGGCCAGGCCCAGCGTCTGCCAGGCAGCGGCGTTGTCGGGGGCTGCCTCGGCGGTGGCCTGGAGGGCCCGGACCTCGGTGTCGTCGGGCACCACGACGGTCGGCAGCGGGACCGTGGGTGTGTCGGAGTAGGTGAGGAAGCGCCCGACCAGCAGCCCGACGACCGCAGCGACGACAGCGGTGATCAGGAGGGTGCGTGCGGTGCGGGAGGTTGTCATGGAACGAGGACTGTTCGTCGAGTTGGTGGGCTCCCCACGAGGGGAGAGGCGTGAGCCCCTCCCCTCGGGAGCGACGGCACTGGGTACCGGCGTGGTCACGAGGACCGTCCTACTGGGTCGAGCTGTAGCCGTCCCAGGGGGCGGCCACGTAGGGGAACTCGTTGAGGAACGGCTTGTCGTTGGTGAGGATGCCGTCGGTCAGGTCGGGGGTGGCGTCGCCACCGTTGACCAGCTCGCCGGCAACGACGCGCAGGGAGATGTCCACGGTGTCGTCGTACAGACGACGGCCGTTGGGGTAACCCTGGGTGTCGCCACCGATGACGCCGAGGCGGTTGTCGTTGTTGAGGTCGCCGTCAGCCGGCTTGATGGAGGTGTTCAGGCGGATGTACTCCGCCGGGGTGAAGTCACCACCGTTGAGCTGGTTGACGTCCGGGATACCGGTCAGGAAGACCTGGACCAGGTCGGCGCGGGGGGCCGGGGGCAGAGGAGCCGCACCGTCGGGACCGAACACGTCCGGGTAGAGGATCTCGAACAGGCCGGCGAGCTCGGGGTCGGTCACGATCGGGATGTCACCGACGGTCGACGGCTGGTAGCCGGCGTCCGGGGCGATGTCGTCGGAGCCGACGCCCGACAGGGCGGTCGCGTCCTGGCTGGGCAGCAGGGTGTTGAAGGTGTCCTTCAGCGCGGTCGGGATGACGACCTCGTTGACCAGCGGCATGCCGAGGCGGGAGACCTGGGCGTAGGGGCCGTTGTGGACCGGGGTGGCGGAGCTGCCGTCGGCGAAGGTACGGGTGCGACGACGGGACGCGGTCGCCCAGACGCCGATGACGGGGTCGTCACCGTTGGTCAGCGAGTCGATCGGAACCTCGAGGACCAGGGAGTGGGTGTTCTTGCCAGCGACGGCGTCGATGGCGTCGGTGTTCGGCTCGGGGATGATGTGGGCGCCTTCGAACGGACGCAGGGCGCCGAGGTCGAAGATGGAGCCCAGGTCGACCCAGAAGGGGTCATCACGCTGGCCGGCGAAGGCGGTGACGCCGTCGGACAGCTCAACGATGGCCTGCGAGGCGAGGTCGTCGTAGTTGGGGGTCGAACGCGGGCCGAGGTTGTTCGGCGGGACCGGCAGGTCCTGGCCGAGCACCGTGCGGGTGCCGTCGACGACGCTGGACAGGGTGTAGCGCTGACGCAGGTTCCACGCGGCAGCACCCTCGCCCTCGAGGGCGGTGATCTGGCCGATGTTGTACAGCGTCGTGGTGGGGACGTTGAGCGAGGTCGTGAAGTCGAACTCGTAGGTCACGTCAGCGACGGCGTCGCCGTCGTTGTCGACGTGGATCTCGTACAGCACGTCGTCACCGAAGTTGTAGAAGTTCGGTCCGCCGGAGGGCTGCTGGAGCGGGATGTAGTTGGCGATGAGCACGACGTTGTCGTCGTTGGTCGGCGACACGAACGCGTAGGTGTCGGTGTTGTCAGCGACCGGGTCCTGGGCGATCAGCGGCGCTTCGCGGTGGCTGGAGGCGTCAACGGTCCCGAGGGTCGTGATCGCCAGCACCGCCGCAAGGGCTGCGGCCAGGAGCACCCGGAAGGACCGGCTGCGTGTGATGGTCATGGTCTGTGTACCTCTCTGCATGGGGTATGGGTGTGTCTTGGGTTCGATGTCAGGTGTCATGGCGTCAGCCGTTCAGCGCCGCGGACGCGGCGTCGCAAGCGGACTGCGTGGTTCCGGGACCGCAGATGAGCGGCACGCCGGCGCCCGACAGGAAGTCGGCGGTGGCGTCGGAGATGTCATCGCCGTTGGACAGCACCAGCGCGGCACCGTTGCCGGCCTGGACGGCCGACGCGAAGCCGGAGGCCCATGCGTCGTCGGCGTAGCCCTCGACCAGCAGGACGCGGGAGGCGTCAGCGGCGGAGGAGTAGCCGAGGTAGGACATCATCTCGATGGCGGTCACGTCACGGGAGGGACCGGCCAGGCGCTGGACGGACTCCTCGGTGCCGCTGTTGCCGTCGTCGATGGCCGAGGCGATGTCGTCCACGACCGCGTCGCTGATGGCGTCGGTGCCACCGGCCACGATGATGTTCTCGATCGGCAGCGCCGCGAGGGCGTCACCGGTCTCGGGCAGCAGGGTGTCGGAGTTGGTCAGCAGGATCGGCACGTGGGCGACCGCAGAGACGGCCGCGGTGACGATGGAGTCAGCGAAGGCGCTCGTGGGGTTGCCCTCGGCAGCGTCGGCGCGGGCGACGACGACTGCGGTGGCGTTGGGGAAGAACCGCTCGATGATGGCGACGGCCGTCAGGGCACGCGTGGATCCGCCAACCCGTTCGGTCTCGACGCCCAGGAGCTCGAGCTCGGTGACGACGGTCGGGCCGACCGCTTCCTCGCCGCCCAGGATGATGACGCGTTCCGCACCGAGACGAGTCATCTCAGCGGCGGTCTGCGGGCTCAGCAGGGTTGAGTTGGTCAGCAGCAACGGGGCTTCGAGGGCGGCCTGGACCGCGCCGGCTCCGAGGGAGTCCGGGAAGTTGTCGTCGCGTGCAAGGATCACGTCGGGTGCGCTGCCGTCTGCGAAGGTCGCCTGGCTCCAAGCCACCGCTTCGTCAACGGTCGTCGGACCGCTCACGATCGGGCTCGGGCTGTCCTGCGCGAGCGCAGGTCCTGCCAGGGCGAACAGCATCGAGACAGCCGCGACCAGCGCAACTGTGAATCTGCTCATGTGTTTGGCCTCCAAGGCCTTGTCGGATACTCGGTCAGCCGGAACGCGGTGGCGCAGACGAGTCCGCGCAGACGCCTCCCAGCAGTGAGTGGTTCGTAACGACCACCCCGTCCGGCTTGCCCATTGCTCCGAACTTCAACCGAGATGCACCCACAAATGACTGACAATGACCATATGGACACCCCCTACGGCACCATGCCCGACCAAAGCGGCTCGGATGCCCCTTCCCGTAGCCGTGTCCGAACGGCGGTGTTCATCGTGCTTGCGCTCGTCGTTGGCCTGGGCGCCGGCCTCGCCCTGGCCGGGGTCTTCGGAAGCGGCGGTGACCAGGATGCCGATACCCCGGTCACGACGTCCTCGACCAGCCGGGACGGGGATCCGGAGGCGGCTGCCGAGCTGCCGGCACCGGACGCTGGCATCGCCCCCGACGACGCCACCGACCCCGAGCAGGCCCTCCGCGGGTTCCTTGCCGCCGAGGCGTCGGGCGACTGGGAGACCTCCTACGCGTTCCTGACGGAGTCGGTCCAGAACACCCTCTACCCGAGCGTTGCGCTGTGGGTGAACGCCCACGCCGACTTCCCCCGCATCACCGGCTATCGCGTCGACAACGTCGACGACGACGGGTCTGGCACCGCGCGCATCGACACGCTCACCGGGTTCGAGCCGATGATCGACCCGGTCATCGGGCTGGTCGCCGCCCGCGGCCGCTCGACCTGGACGCTGCAGGAGGAGGACGGCCTGTGGCGCGTGGAGACCACCGCCACCGAGAACCGTGCCCTCTACCCCTCCCAGGACGGTGCCGACGCCGCCGCCCGCCAGTGGGTCGACGCACGGGTGGACTGCGCGGACACGGCAGCGCTGGAGGCTCGCCTCGTCGGTGCGCCCGTGCTGGCCTCACAGCTGTGCGAGGAGGACCAGCCCGATCTGGTCGAGCTCGGTGCCGTCCGGTCGCTGGCCGACGCCGACGGCACTACCGCCCTCCTCAGCGAGTACGGGCCCGACGTCTACGCCTGGGCCCGTGTCGTCCCCGTGCAGTCGACGACGCCCTTCCTGCTGGTCCTCGGCCCGGTGGGCGAGGAGTGGCAGGTCGTCGGAGTCCTTCCGCGCACCTGAGCCCCGCGGGAGGCGCCGTGAGGGGAGCGGCCGGCGGCGAATCGTGCCGGTCATCGCCCATGGGCGACTTGGGCCCCGATCGCGCCGGTAACCACGCGGCTCGGGTCCTCAGGCCGGCTTGACGTCCGGGCGGCCGAGCTCGTCCAGGCGGTCGAGGCGGACCTTGATCGACGCGCCCAGGTGGTACTTGCCGTCGACGGTCGCCATGCCGGTCTCGTCCAGCTCCAGCGACGCGCGCTCGCGGGGCGGGAGGCCCAGCGCACGCGCGGCCGACATGAAGCCGACCACACCGGGGACGGTCAAGCGGATGCGCAGACCGGCCTTGCTGATCCCCACGACCGTGCCGGGGGTGGGCCAGGTGATGGCCTTGCGGTCCAGCAGCACCGCCCACAGGGCGTTGCGCTCCAGCGCCTGGGCGTGGTTGACGGCACCGCCGCGAGCGTCCAGCCAGGTGGCCAGCGCGGCGAGGTCCTCGGTGGTGTACGGCGGCATCTCGTCGGCGATCGCCGCACGCAGCTGACGGTGCACGACCAGGTCGGTGTAGCGACGCAGGGGGCTCGTGAAGTGGGTGTAGAACCCCGAACCGAGCGCGTCGTGGGCCGACGGCGTCGCGGTGTACCCCGCACGGGCAACCACACCGGTGGCGACGGTCGCGAGCGCCGCAGCAGCGTCCTCACGACCCTCCTCCTGAAGGCGCTCGACGAGCGCGACCAGGTCCTTGGGCTGGATGGTGGCGTCCTCGGCGAACGGCACGTTCAGCGCGGCCGCAGCCTGGCGAAGCGTGTCGACCCGCTCGGGGTCGAACCCGACGTGCCCGCGGTACAGCATGGGCAGGCCGATGGCGTGCGCCCAGCCGGCGACGGCCTCATTGGCGGCCACCATGAGGCGCTCCACCACCCGCTGCGCGACCGGGTGCGGGTCGGCCTCGGCGGTGCGGATCTTGCCGTCGACGACGACGGCCTCGAGCTCGGCGTCGGTGAACAGGTCCTCGAGGGTGTCACGCGCATCGCGCTCGGCGCCCAGGCGGCGGGCGGCCTCGGCGAGGGAGATGACCGTCGCGGTGACCGCACCGAGGGACTCCGGGTCGGCACCGCTGACCCCGTTGCGGGTCTTGGCGAGGCCGGTCGGCGTCGGGTTCTCCAGGTACTCCTCGACGGCGGCGTAGGACAGCCGGGCGTCGGGGTTGATCCAGGACAGGTCGACCTCGGTACCCGAGACCGAGCCGTCGGGGTCGACCAGCATGGTGACGGTGACGGCACGACGGTCCTGCTTGGGCAGCAGCGACAGGTCGCCCTCCGACAGCGCCGGGTCGATCATCGAGGCGTTCGGCCCAGCGGTGAAGTACGCGGTGGCCGCAACGGTGCGGGCGTAGCGGTCAGCAGCCGAGCCGATGCCGATGGTGCCCGCGGCGTCGGCGATGTGGACCTTGACCAGGACCGGGTCGGCGGCCTGGCCGGACCACGCGCCGGTGAGGGCGTCGTCGAGGTCCTTGGAGGTGTCGGCGTCGATGGTGACCTGCACCTCGTGGCGACGGTCGATCATCTCCGCGTGCGGACCGGGGACGGGACCCTCCTCGGAGGACAGGCCGGCGGACAACCCGGCCTGGCCAGCCGCCATGCGGCCGGTGGCGCGCAGGACGTTGGAGTTGGTCTCCGCCGGCGGCAGGCCGACAGCGGCAGGGCCACCCGGGATCGAGTCGGGGGTGGCGCCACCGTGGGCGATCACGACCGCCCGGGCACGGACCGCGGACGGCGCGAACGTCGGCAGCGGACCGGCGACCAGCGCGGTGCACATGGCCTTGCCGGTCGGCGCCAGCGTGGCGACGATCTGCTTGCCCTCGGCATGCATCAGCTTGGCCGACATGGCGTCGTCCATGGGGATCTCGCCGCTGCCGAGACGGGCGTCGGGGGACAGCACCATCTTCCCGGCGAACGGCTGGACCACGCCGACGACGAAGCGCCGCTGGCGGGACTCCAACGTCATGGACGCCGCGTTGAGGCGACCCTGGTCGTCGACGGCGAGGGTCGCGACGACACGGTCGTCGGCGATCCAACCGCGCGCGACGTCCGGTGGGACGAAGACGGACTCGACCTTGTGCGTACGACCAGCATCGTCCACGACCACAGGCGGGTTGCCTGTGGCGGTGGGAGCGGGGTCGACGAAGCCGAAGCCACGGGGATGAGGTGAGAAGCGACCGGAAACCTGCACGGTTGAACCAGAACCTAGGGGTGGGAGGGGCAGGACGAAGAAAGTGGGCCCCCGAGCCGGACCCACAGGGAACGCTACCCGCTCGAACCGAACCGGCCCAACCCGACCCCTGCCCGACGGGTCCGGTCAAGTGGTCGCGGGTACCGTCCCCGACGTGGTCGAGGCCCCATCGGCGCCGTCGGAGACCGGCAGGTCCCGAACGGGCTCGACCCGAACCCAGGTGGCGTTGAGCGCGGCGTTCCCGCTGAGGCCGTCCACCAGCCCGGCCTCGGTCAGCAGGTTGACGTTGACCCCGGGCGTGGCGGCAGCGGTCGACCATCCGACGTCCTTGACGTCGTGGCCCCATCCGTGCGGGATGGACACCACGCCGGGCCGCATGTCCTCGCTGACCTCCAGGGGCAGCTCGATGGTCCCCACCCGGGAGGACACGACGACGTGATCGCCGTCGACCAGCCCCCGTGCCGCGGCGTCGTCGGGATGCAGCATGACGGTGCAGCGGTCCCGGCCCTTCACCATCGACTCGATGTTGTGCAGCCACGAGTTGTTGCTGCGCAGGTGTCGCCGTCCGATCAGCTGAAGGTCGTAGTCGCCCGTGTCCTCGGGGGCGTGGTCCGCCAGCGTTCCCGCCGCCTCGAGCAGCGTCGGTGGGGCCAGCTGCACCCGGCGGTCGCGGGTCCGGAGGATGCCGGGCAGGCGGGGTTCGAGCGCGCCGAGGTCCAGCCCGCCCCTGGCCCGACGTGCGGCCGCGGCGGTGATGCCGTTGCGTCCGCGACGGAGCGGGCCCTGGGGCCCGGTGGCCACGAGGGCGCTGGTGACGAGCGTGTCGGGCACCACGCCGCTGATCGCACGGAGGGCCGGACGAACGGCGCCGCCCACCGCCCCGCCGGGCAGCTCGGCGGCGAGCCGCAGGATGATCGACCAGTCCGTCAGGCTGTCGGCCGGTGGCTCGAACACCTTCGGCGACCACCGCAGGTTGTTGCGGACGCTGAAGTAGGGGAAGACGATGTCGAGGTCGTCCCGCTCGAGGTGGCTGACGGGCGGCAGGATGATGTCGGCGTGCCGGGTTGTCTCGGTCACGTACATGTCGACGCTGATCATCAGGTCGAGGTGGCGCAGGGCCTCCTCGACCCGTGACGACTCGGGACTCGACAGGGCCGGGTTGCCGGCCACGGTGATCAACCCGCGGAGCCGGCCGGGCCCGTCGGTGAGGACCTCCTCGGGCATCGCCACGACGGGCAGCTCACCGTGGACGTCCCGCCGTCCGCGGACCCGGCTCGGGCTCGTGCCGAGGCTGGACTTCCCCCACAGCAGCCTGAGCACCGCCGCCAGGTCGACCGGCGGGGAGGCGAACATGGCGCCACCCGGCCGGTCGAGGTTCCCGGTGACCACGTTGAGCACGTTGATCAGCCAGTGGGTCACGGTGCCGGTCGGCTGGTGGCACACGCCGATCCGGCCGTAGACGCAGGCCCGCTCGGCACCGCCCAGCGCGTGCGCCAGCTCGACCATCACCGTGGCGTCCACCCCGGAAGCCCCGGCGGCCCGCTCCGGCGTCCATGGGCCCGCCAGCCGCTCGACCTCGTACAGCCCGGTGACCGGCAGGTCGCGAGTGTCGACTGCGCCGTCGCGGAACAGCACGTGGAGGACCCCGAGCAGCAACGCCGGATCCCCACCCGGACGGACCGCGACGTGCTGGTCGGCCAGCCGAGCGGTCTCGGTCCTGCGCGGATCGACCACGACGACCTGGCCGCCCCGGGCACGGATCGCCTTCAGCCGACCTCGGGCGTCCGGCATGGTCGTGATCGACCCGTTGGACACCGCCGGGTTGGCGCCGATGACGACCAGCAGGTCGGTGCGGTCGATGTCGGCAACCGGCATCAGGGTCGTGTCGCCGAACATCTCGTGGGCGGCCACGTACTGGGGGAACTGGTCGACCGAGGCGGCAGAGAACCGGTTGCGGCTGCGCAGCAGGCGGGCCAGGACCTCCACCGCCAGCGCCGAGGAGCTGTGTGCGGTTGGGTTGCCGGCGTACAGGCCGAGCGCGTCACGACCGTGGTCGCGCTGGATCGCCCGCATGCGTTCGCCGGCCAGGGACAGGGCGTCCGCCCACGACGCCTCCTCGAAACCGTCGCCGACGCGCACCAGCGGTCGGCGCAGCCGTTCCGGGTCGCGATGCAGGTCCCACAGGGTCGTCCCCTTCGGGCAGATGTAGCCCTTGCTCATCACATCCTCGGGGTCGCCCTCGATCCTGGTGACCGCGTCGCCATCGACGTGGACCCTGACGCCGCAGTGCGCCTCGCACAGCTGGCACTGACGGTTGACGATGCGGCTGGCGGTCATGCTCGGCTCCGGAACGAGGGTTAACGGCGTTAATCCAAGAACCTAGGGCACTCAGACGCGGCTCGAAAGGGCAGTGGCGAGATCACCGCGGCGGACCACCTCGACCTCGTCGGCACCCACCCAGGTCGCCCACGAGTGCAGCTCGTCCACCAGCGGCGGCACCACCGTGGCGGCGTCGGCGCCGGGGAGCAGGTGTGCCGCTGCCACGCGCAGCACGCCGACCTTCCGGTCGTGCTTGAGGTCGACCAGCGCGACCAGCCGATCGCCCAGCAGGAACGGCAGCACGTAGTAGCCCCACCGGCGCTTGTCGGCAGGGACGTAGATCTCCACGGTGTAGTCGAGGTCGAACATGCGGGCGACCCGTGGCCGGTTCCACATGACGGGGTCGAACGGGTTCAGCAGGGTCGCGGCACCGATCCCGCGTGGGACCACCAGGTCGGGGACGGCGTAGACGGGGCCGCGCCAGCCCTCGACGTCGACCTGCTCGACCAGTCCTGCGGCGGCCAGCGCAGCGAGGTGGCGACGGGCGGTCGGCACGTGCTGACGATGGTGATCGGCCAGGTCTGCGGCTGTGCCCACCCCGACGGCCTCCAGCGCCCGGAGCAGCAACGCACGTTCGGCCTCCTCGGGGGAGGGCACCGGTGCGTCCAGCCACACCGATGGGATGACACGCTCCGGCAGGTCGAAGTACGCGGTCATGCGGTCGTCGCGCCAGGCGATGGCGAGGGCCCCCCGCAGGTGGTGGTAGTCCAGCGCGGCCCGACCCATCGACCGGCTGCCCCACGTGGTGATGCGGCCGCCGGGGTCGGCGAGCTGGGCGGCCGACAGCGGACCTCGTTCGGCCACGTCGGCCATCACCGACTGCAGGTAGTCGGGGCGTTCGTCCATGACGTGGCGGACCGCTCGCCACGGCAGCGTCGAGGCCCGACGGTGCGCCAGCAACGGCCACGTGTCGACCTGCGCGGTGGCGTCGACGTGGATCCAGCCCTCCCACACCTCACCGGACCGCCACATCCAGCGATCCAGCGCGTCGGTGTCGTAGGGGCCGAGCCGGCTCATCACCACCTGGTGGTGTGCCCGGGCAAGCACGTTGATCGGGTCGATCTGCACCACACGGATGTCGTCGTAGACCCGCCGGAAGTGTCGTGCGTCGATGCGACCGGAGGGCCGGCGTCGCTGCATGCCGAGCCGGGCGAGCACGACACGTCGGGCCTGTCCGGCGGTCAGCCGGCGACGTGCGGAGGTCACGACGGCGTCACCCGGCGGGCACGGCCGTGACGACCCCGAACCAGCCGCGCGGATCGGTGTCGAACCGGGCCACCCGCAAGCCCGCGGTGGCCAACCGGTCGGTGATCGTGGGCTCGGTGAACTTGGAGGAGATCTCGGTGTGCACCTCCTCGCCCTCCACGAGCTCGACGTCGAGGTCGAGGTCCTTGACCCGCACCTGCATGTCCCGGCGTGCGCGCAGCCACATCTCGATGCGCGACTCCGCGTCGTTCCATCGGGCGACATGGTCGAAGTCGTCGGGTTCGAAGTCCGCGCCGAGCGTGGCGTTGACGTTGTGGAGGACGTTGCGGTTGAACGCGGCGGTCACCCCCTCGGCGTCGTCGTAGGCCCGGACCAGCGTCGTGGCGTCCTTCACCAGGTCCACGCCGAGCACGAACCCGTCGCCGTCGTCGAGCATGGCCCGCACCTGGGTCAGCAGCGCGACCTGTTCGTCGGGGTCGAGGTTGCCGATGGTCGAGCCCAGGAAGGCCACCAGTCGTCGGCCGCTGCGGGGGACGTCGGTCAGGTGGTGGTCGAAGTCGCCGACGATGCCGTGCACGTCCAGCCATGCGTAGTCGCCGGTCAGCGCCTCGGCGGCCCCGACGATCGCGTCCTCGCTGACGTCGAAGGGGACGTATCGCGGCCGCTCGGCCGCACCGCTGCGGTGCATGGCCTCGAGCAGGACCCGGGTCTTGCGGCTGGCCCCCGACCCCAGCTCCACGAGCTCCACCGGGGCGATATCGGCCACGATGGCGTCGGCCACCTGTTCGAGGATCGCCGTCTCGGTGCGGGTCTGGTAGTACTCCTCCAGCTGGGTGATGCGGACGAACAGCTCCGACCCCGCGGCGTCGTAGAAGTACTTCGGTGGCAGCGCCTTCGGGGTGGCTGTCAGCCCCGCGCGGACGTCGGCAGCCATCTGCCCGTGGTAGTCGGTGTCGACCGCGATGCGGGTCAGGTCGAAGGTGGCGCTCACGGGTGGATCTCCAGGCTCGTGGGGGTCAGGTGGGCTCGGGTGCCCTCGGCAACGGGACGCCAGTCGAGGGCGGGGTCGAGGGGTTCGCTGGCCAGCAGGTGGGCGCCGTCGGGGTCGGTGGCCACGTACAGGGAGTTGGCGGGCCGGTCGACCGCGGCGTTGACGGCGGCGACGCCGGTCCGGTCGGCGAGCACGAGGGTCAGGGTGGCGGTGACCCCGAGCGAGCGGCAGGCCTTCGCGGTCCGCGCCGTTGCCTCCTCCGCGGCCTCCAGCACCGAGGCGCCGCCCCGGTGGGCGTCAGCGGCCAGGCCGAACAGCACCGCGGTGTCGCTCGGCCCGGGGAGCTCGGCGAACGCCCGGTCCGACAGCTCCGCCATCAGCGGCCGGGCGACGGTCGCCCGGAAGTCGGCGATCCAGCCGTTGTGGGTGCCTGCCAGGCCACCGCTGGTGAAGGGGTGCACGAAGGACGGGCCCTGCGGCAGGCCGGGTGTGGTCGACCTGACCGCGGCGAGGATCACCGTGCTGGTCAGGCGGCGCGACAGGACGGGCAGGTTGGGGTCCGACCACGGAGGCTGGATGCTGCGATAGGACAGGGGCGCGGGGTCGGCGTCGTCGAACCAGGCGACCCCGGTGCCGTCGACGTTGACGTGGCCCGACTGCTGCTCGCGTGGGTCGTAAGCCAGGACCTCCAGCGACCGAGGAGGGTCGTACAGCAGGCTCGAGAGTGGCGCGGACGGTCCGGTCCGAGCAGCGAGGCGGCACATCCTCAGTGCCGCCGTGGGGTGGCCGGACGTCCCACGCCGTCGACGTCGTAGGCCACGCGGACGCCGGAGAAGATCTGTCGTCGGTAGGGATGGTCCCAGTTGCGGAACGTGGTGCGGGCCACCCCACGACGGGTCGCCCAGGATGCCCCTCGCAGCACCTTCCAGTCCCCGCCGAAGAACACCTCGCTGTACTCGGGGTAAGGAAACGTGGTGTAGCCGGGGTAGGGCTCGAAGTCGCTGGTCGTCCATTCGTAGCTGTCGCCGAGCAGGTGCTCGACGCCCAGGGCCGACGCCCCCTGCGGGTAGCTGCCGACCAGCGAGGGCCCCCACAGCGCCCGGTCGACGTTGGCCAGCGCCGGCCCGGGTGCGGCATCCCCCCACGGGAACGGACGGGAGGTGCCGGTCGCCGGGTCGTGGGCGGCGGCCTTCTCCCACTCCTGTTCGCTGGGCAGCCGACCACCGCACCACGCGGCGAACGCCTCGGCCTCGAAGAAGCTGATGTGCTCGACCAGCTCGCGTGGGTCCAGCTCGTCGATCCGGTTGAAGCGGCGGATCCGCCAGCCCCCGTCGGCGGTGGCCACCCACCCCTGGGGTGCGGTGTGCCCGGTCTCGTTGCGCCACTCGATCCCCCGGGGCGACCACCAGCGGTCCTCGCGGTAGCCGTCATCGGCCACGAACGCGGCGTATCGACGGGCCGTCGCGGGGAACCGGTCGATGGCGAAGGTCGGCACGTCGACGAGGTGGTGCGGGCGTTCGTTGTCGTAGGCCGCCACGGCCGCCTCGCGCGCCGCGGGACCGGCACCGAGCGGCACGTCGACCCCGCGCATGGCCCCGAACCCGAACGGTCCGCCGGCGATCGTCACGATGTCGGTGTCGTCGACCCGGCGCGGCTGGCGGACGGTCCGGGCGGTGGCCGGCAGGTACAGCTGCAAGCGGGGATCGTCGACCGCCGCGAGCTCGTCGGCATCACCGGGACGGGGGTCCTCACGCAGGTCCAGCGCCTGCAGCATCGTCTCCTGGTGCTGCGCTTCGTGCTGCAGGACCATGTGGTAGACGAAGCCGTCGGCGAGCAGCGGCACGTCGGGGTCCAGGTCGATGGCGTCGAGCAGCCGCAGGGCGTCGGCGCGGATGTCTGCGGCGTACTCCGTCGCTTCGGGCCGCCGGAGCAGCGGCAGGTCGGCGCGGGTCCACCGGGGGTTGTCGAAGGGGTTGTAGATCCGGTCGAGGTCGGGGTCGTGCTGGCTGCGGTCACCCAGCCCGCGCAGCAGCCACAGCTCCTCGAAGTTGCCGATGTGGCCGAGGTCCCACACCAACGGGGACATGATGCGGTCGAACTGGCGGTGCATCGCCTCGTCGTCCAGCGGGTCCAGCAGGGTGTACGTCCACCGACGGCCGTTGTCGAGCGCCGCGGCCAGGCGGGCCTTCACCCGCCGATGATCGGCGTGGCTGGTGGTCGTCGTCGGGGTGTCGCGCACGTGGGTCCTCCAGGGCTGGGACGGTCGTGGTGGCGGGGGTTGGTCAGGTGGGTCGGGTCGGCCAGGGCCGGTCAGTCGCAGGTCAGCACAGGGTCAGCGTGCCGACGGGTTCGCGGGCCCAGTCCAGCGCGGCGGCCGGACCGTCCACGAACCGTTCGCGGAGCTCGTCGGCAGGGGTGCGGCCCCGGAGGGTGAAGCGGTCGAGGAACCGTTCGGTCCGGCGGATGTCGGCAGCGTCGAGGAACGCCGGGCCCAGCCGCGCGGCGCCCTCGGCCGCCATGGTCCACACCTCCACGGCCATGGCGCACAGCTCACCGTCGGCCACGCCGAGGTGGGCGGCGCGCTGCAGCAGCTCGGGCAGGCGTGACCGTTGGGGCTCGAGCAGCGCACGGACGCCGTCGAGGGTGCGGTCGTCGTACAGCAGCCCGGCCAGGAGGACGACGGGGACGGCGCGCCACCGTTCGGGCAGGGCGTCCACGGATCGGATCTCCAGGAAGCCGCGCAGCCGGACCTCGGGGAACAGGGTGGTCAGGTGATAGGCGACGTCGGCGGTCGTTGGCCGGCCGTGGACGGGATGTCCATCGGTGATCCATCGCTCCAGCGTGAAACCGGGCTCGCCCGGGACGGTGTCCTCGGCGGCGTGGAACAGCAGCACATCGGCGGCCAGCGCCTGGGCGCACAGCGCC
Source organism: Euzebya pacifica (assembly GCF_003344865.1). Taxonomy (GTDB): domain Bacteria; phylum Actinomycetota; class Nitriliruptoria; order Euzebyales; family Euzebyaceae; genus Euzebya; species Euzebya pacifica. Next base: position 4,450,463 of record NZ_CP031165.1, on the reverse strand, counting down.
CGGACGGGGTCGTCCTCGCCGGCGACGAACGCCGCCGGAACCCCCGTGCGGGTCGGGTCCAGCCACTGCCAGGCGAGCGCCCGGCCGTTGACCGCCCCGGCGGCCGGGCTGCAGGCGAAGGTTGCGGTGGTCAGCGGCGAGGCGAGCAGCGCCGTGGCCCAGCGGTCGACCGGCTGGCTGCCCGTGCCCAGGTCGAGGTTGACCTGCAGCGATGCGGTGTGGGTCATCATCGTCCGGCCGTGGGGGCCGCGTCGGGCGAAGTAGTCGTGCATCGCGGGGTACCGCGGGCAGGCCAGCTGCTGGCGGACCGAGCCAGCCGGGTGCCAGACGTCCAGGCCCGCGGAGACGAGCGCCAGGCCACGCGAGTCCAGCACGGTGGCGATGTCGCCGATGGCGTTCGACATCGAGCCGAGGGCGGCCGCGGCGGTCCACGCCGGCGGGCCGGCGAACTCCAGCTGGGCACCCGGTTCGGGCAGCAACCGTGCACCGTCGGCGGTGCGCCACCCCGTCAGCGACGTGGCGCTCGGTGGTTCGGGGTCCAGGGCGGGATGCTCGTCGAGCACGGCGGTCATGGTCGACAGGTCGGCACGACCGACGGGGGCGCCGTGCGCGTCGACGTGGACGACGAAGTGTTCGGATTCGAGCCCCACCGCGCCCGGTCCGGGACAGCTGGCCGCCGGGACCAGCATGGCCGCGAGCAGCGCACGAACCTGATCTGGTTCGGTCACCGCGGTCATGTTGGTCGCCCCTTCGTACACAGTCCTCACCCTTCCCACTCTCTCGCATCACCACGCAGTGAGGTCGAGGAACGGTCTGGTTGTGAACACCGAGCTGTCAGGGGATTGTTCCGCACCACCGATTGCGAAACCGTGAACCAGCGGCGAAGGGAACCTGTAGGTTACGGCGCGCGGACGTCCGTGATTGTCATCGTGAACGTCACGCCCGTCGGGCCGGTGTAGGACACCGCGTCGCCGGTCTTGCTTCCCAGCAGGGCCTTGCCCATGGGCGAGCTTGCGCTGACGACCTCCACGCCCTCGCCCGGGGTGTCCTCCATCGAGCCGATGAAGTACTCCTCGACGTCCCCGTCGTCGTCGACGGTGACGATCATGCCGACCGCAACCTCTCCGGAGTTCGGATCGACCTCGGAGATGACGGCGTTGCGCAGCCGGGACTCGAGGACGCGGATGCGATCCTCGTTCATGCCCTGCTCGTCCTTGGCCGCGTGGTACTCGGCGTTCTCCTTGAGGTCGCCGTGACCGCGCGCCACCTCGATCCGGTCGGTGATCTCCTGCCGGAGGGTCGTGGATCGGCGCTGCAGCTCCTCCTTCAGGCGATCGTGGGCCTGCTGGGTGAGGTGCTCTGCGTGCTCGGTCTCGCTCATAGGCAGGAGAGTCTAGTGCCCGGTGTGACATCCGCGGCGGCAGGACGTGTCACGATGGTCGGGTGCCCGAGCTTCCCGAAGTCCGCGCCCATGCCGAGCGCATGACCGCCGCCCTCGCCGACGACGTCCTCGACGGCGTCACGCTGCTGGGGTTCTCGTCGCTCAAGACCTTCGACCCGCCGCCCGACGCCGCCGTCGGCAGCGCCCTGCAGCGCGTCGGCACCCGCGGCAAGCACCTGCTGCTGGACTTCGGCGACACCACCCACGCCGTGCACCTCATGCAGGGCGGTCGGCTGCGTCCCGACCCCAAGGAGGCGAAGAAACCTCGCGGTGGGCTGTTCCGCTGGACCTTCGCCGACGGGGGTTCGTGGTTGCTGACCGAGGCCGGAACCGAGCGCAAGGCCGGCGTGTGGGTCCTGCGAGGCAAGGTCGAGGGGCAACCACCGCTGGACGGGTTGGGGCCCGAGGCCGACACCGTCGACGCCGAGCAGCTGGCCGCCATGTTCGCCGCCCACTCCGCACGGGTGCACACGATGTTGCGCGACCAGCGGGTGCTGGCCGGCATCGGCCGGATGCTCGCCAACGAGATCTGCCACCGGGCCAAGGTGTCGCCGTTCGCCCAGACCTCCTCGATGGGGGCCGAGGACACCGAGCGGATCGCCGCCGCCATGCACGACGCCATCGAGGAGGCCCTGGCCGTCGAACGGGAACGCGACGACATGTCGTCCTCCGCCGATCGGCCCTCACGGGTGCACAACCACACCGGCGAGCCGTGTCCCGAGTGCGGTGACGAGGTGCGGGCGGTGGAGTACAAGGCCTACACCGTCAACTACTGCGCGACCTGCCAGACCGACGGCAAGGTCCTGGCCGACAACGCGATGAGCAAGTTCGGTGTCCGCGACGCACCACCCAAGAAGCGGCCGAAGCGGTCGCGCCGGTAGTCACCGGGACCACTCCAGCGCCTCGGCGGGGCTGCGGCGGCGCAGGTCCCGCTGCTCGTCGGCGGGATGGCGACGCCGGCGGGTGAACCGGTCCAGGAACGCGTCGGCGGTGTCCATCCAGCGCGCCCCGACCCAGTCCTCGCCCAGCCGCCGGGCACCGTCCATGGCGAGCTCCCACAGCGGTCCGGCCAGGTCCCACACCAGCGGATCGGTCAACCCGCGGCGAACCGCCCGGCCCTGCAGCCGGGGCAGGTCGCGCCGGACGTCCTCCAGGAGGGCGCGGGCTGCGGTCGTCGTGGCGGGGTCGTAGAGCAGCCCGGTCAGCAGCACCGCCGGCGCGGCGCGCCAACGCCTTGGCAGCTGGTCGACCCCGCGCACCTCGAGGAACCCGCGCAGCCGGACCTCCGGGAACAACGTGGAGAGATGCATGTCGACGTCTGCGGTGGTGGGACGCCCGTGCTCGGGATGGCCGTCGCGAACCCAGTCCCCGAACGTCCAGCCGGGCCGACCGGGCGACATCTCGGTGCCGCGGGAGACCAGCATCACGTCGGCGCGCATGACGTCCCACAGCAGGTGCGCCACGGGGTCGTCCACCCCGGGGGCGATCAGCGCGGGCACGCCCGTTCGGGTCGGGTCCAGCCGTGCCCAGGCAAGCGCCCGTCCGTTGACCGCCTCGCTGGTGGGGGAGTTGGCGAACGTCGCCACGACCAGGGGCGCGGCAAGGTTCGCGACCAGCCACCGGTCGACGGCCATCGCGGGCGGTCCGAGGTCGAGGTTGATCTGCAGGCTGGCCGACGCACACATCAGCGCCTGGCCGTTGGTGCCCCGGCGGCCGAAGTAGGTCCCCATGGCGCGGTAGCGCGGCAGGTCCAGCTGGACGCCGAGCCCCTCGGCCGGATGGAACGGGTCCAGGCCGGCGCCGGCCAGCGCCAGGCCCGCGGCGTCCAGGCACGGCTCGATCGCCGTCGCGAGGCCGTCCAGGCGGTCCAGCGCCGAGGCCAGGGTCGGCTCGGGGTCGGTGATCAGCTCCAGCTGCCCGCCGGGTTCCTCGGTGACCTGTCCGTCCGCCGACAACCAGCGGGGCCGCTCGCTGCCGCCCTGCGCCACCACGCCGTCTGCCGCGCCGACCGCGGCCACAAGCTCCTCCAGGTCCGATCGCCGTCGGTCCCGGGTGTGGAGGACGAACATCTCCGCCTCGAGGCCGACCGCTCCGCGGACGGGGAGGTCGTCGGTGGGTGCGAAGCACGTCGCAGCGAGATGGGCGGCGACGTCGTCGGCGTCGCGCAGCACACGAGGGTCCAGCACGGACGTCACGGTACGACGGGGCGGGCAACCGATCGGCATCAGCCGATGGCGTCGCGGGTGACGGTTCGGTGACCGGCGGGCTCGTCCCGGGCGTCGACGTGCTTACACTGCCCGCCCGATGGCTGTCCGCGTCCCGCTTGGTCCCGACCTGCTGTACCGGCTCTACGACCGGCAGCTGGAGTCGCGAGTGCGCGCGGGCACCCTGCCGCAGCACGTGGGCGTCATCCTGGACGGCAACCGGCGGTTCGCCCGCGAACGCGGCTACGACAGCCCGGCCGATGGGCACCGGGCCGGCGCGGAGAAGATCCCCGAGCTGCTGGACTGGTGCGCGTCCCTCGGCATCGGGTGGGTCACGCTGTGGTTGCTGTCGACGGAGAACCTGGGCCGCGACGAGGAGGAGCTGGCCGCGCTCGTGGAGATCATCGGCGCCAGCGTGCGAGGCCTGGCCGACCGACGTGACCGGTGGCCGGGACTGCGGATCACCGGCGTCGGAGCGATCGGTGACCTGCCGGGGGCGCTGCAGGAGGAGCTCGGCGCGGCCGAGGACGCCACGGCCGACGGCGACACCCTCCACGTACAGATCGCCGTCGGCTACGGCGGACGGCAGGAGATCATCCATGCGCTGCGCAACCACCTGGAGGAGCGCGCAGCGGCGGGTGACAGCATCACCGACGTGATCGAGGACCTCCAGCCCGAGCACATCGCCGCGAACCTCTACACCGCCGGAACGCCCGACCCCGACCTGATCATCCGCACGTCCGGCGAGCTGCGTCTGTCGGGGTTCCTGATGTGGCAGTCGGCCCACTCGGAGTTCTACTTCTGCGATCCGTACTGGCCGGAGTTCCGCCACATCGACTTCCTCCGTGCCCTGCGGGACTTCCAGCGTCGACGGCGTCGCTTCGGTCGCTGAGGCACCCGACGACCGGGCGAGGCCGACGGGTCGCACGGGCGTGCAACACTGCCCGCCATGCCGATCGAACAGACCTCCATCGACGGGCTCCTCGTGGTCCGCTGGGACACCCACGACGACGACCGCGGCTTCTTTCGCCAGACCTACCAGGTCCGCGAGCTCGACGATGCCCTCGGACGTCCGGTGACGTTCCGCCAGGGCAACCACTCCCACTCCGTGCCCGGCGTCCTGCGCGGTTTCCACGCCGAGCCGTGGGACAAGTGCGTGTACGTCGTGCGTGGCCTGGCGATGGCCGCGATCGCCGACATCCGGCCCGACTCGCCGACCTTCGGCGCCGTCGAGACCTTCACCCTCGGCACCCCACCCGACGGCGAACGCATCCGGCTGTTCATCAGCGAGGGCCTTGCCAACTCCTTCGTCACGCTGGGCGAGGAGCGGACCGACTACCTCTACGACGTCAGTGGCTACTGGCAGCCGGGGATCACGCAACCGGCGGTGATCTGGAACGACCCCGACCTGGGCGTCGACTGGCCGCTGGAGGACCCGATCCTCAGCGACAAGGACCAGGAGAACCCGACCCTGCGCGAGCTGTTCCCGGACCACCCGAAGTGGGCGGGCGAGCAGCCATGACGGATCGTTGGGGATGCCTGCACGGAACCGACGACCAGGAGACGTAGAGTGCCCGCAGGAGTGGAAACCGTCATCGAACTCGTCCGTCACGCCAAGGCGCACAGCCGCGACCGTTGGTGGGGCCGACCGGACCGCGAACGACCGCTGACCGACGTCGGCATGGACCAGTCGAGGGCGCTGGCCAAGGAGCTCCATTCCGGCGCGCCCATCGCGAAGCTGTTCTCCAGCCCGTGGACGCGTTGCCTGCAGACCCTCGACCCGCTGGCCGACACCCTCGGCGTGCATGCGGTCGAGGAGGACGTCCTCGGTGAGGTCGTCTCGCTGCCCGTGCACGACGGCGGCGACGCCTGGGTCACCTCCGCCTGGCTGGGCGGACGGGCCGTGGGCTTCGTCGATCGGGTCGTGACCACCTACGCCGGCAAGCGCGTCGTGGCTTGTTCCCACGGTGACGTCATCCCTGCCCTCGTGGCGCTTGTCGTCGGCCGCGACGGCCTCGACGTCACCGACGTCCGCTGCAAGAAGGGCGGACGCTTCACCCTCACCTTCTCCGACGCCCGCTGCGTCGACGCGACCTACCACCCACCGCCGGACTGACCCCCGCGGGTCGGCCCGCCTCCCACAACTGCATACGCCCAGCTCTGCTCGCGACCGTTCAGCCAGACCGTTCAACCAGAGAGGCCACCCTGATGGACAACCGGATCAGCTACGTCATCGACACCTGTGTGCTGTTGGCCGACCCGCAGGCGATGTATCGCTTCGACGAGCACGAGGTCGTGCTCCCCCTGGTGGTCGTGGAGGAGCTGGACCGGCAGAAGACGCGGATGGACGAGGTGGGCCGCAACGCCAGACATGCGATTCGGCAGATCGAGGAGCTGCGCACCGGCAGCCCCGACGGGTTGGTCTCCCCGGTCACCCTCAGCGGCGGGGGGACGCTGCGGATCGAGAGCAACCACGTCGACCAGACGCTGCCCAAGTACCTGGACCCGATGAAGCCCGACCACCGCATCCTGGCCGTGGCGCTGGCGCTGCGGGGCACCCTGGTCACCAAGGACGCCGCCCTGCGGATCAAGGCGGCACAGCTCGGCGCGCCGGCGGAGGACTACCGCGCCGACCAGGTGCAGGTCGACCACCACTACACCGGCATCGACGAGATCGAGGTCGCCGAGTCGTGGATGGCGGACTTCCACACCGATGGCAAGGCCGTCCTCGCCGATCGGGCCCACGCCCACTGGACCAACCAGTGCCTCGTGCTGAAGTCCGGCCAGTCGGGGTCGGGCCTGGCCCGGGTCACCGAGATCCGTGACGACGAGGTCGTGGTCACCCGGGTGCCGGGGTCGCCGCGGGCCTTCGGCGTGCAGCCCCGCGACGTGCGGCAGACCTTCGCCCTGGACCTGCTGACCGACCCGAGCGTGCCCTGCGTGTCGCTGATGGGCATGGCCGGCACCGGCAAGACCTTCCTCGCCCTTGCCGCAGGCCTCGAGCAGGTCGTCGAGCGGTCGACCTACCGACGGTTGAGCGTCTATCGGCCCCTGGTGGCGGTCGGACGACAGGAGGTCGGGTTCCTGCCCGGCGACCTCGACGACAAGCTGTCCCCGTGGATGGCCGCAGTGCACGACAACCTCTACAGCCTGTTCCGCAAGGACTCCGACAGCCCGTTCCACGGGCAGGGCCACGTGCAGCGGATGGTCGACGCCCTGCTCGATCGTGGCCAGCTGGAGATGGCGGCGATCACCTACCTGCGGGGCCGGTCGATCACCGACGAGTTCGTGATCGTCGACGAGGCGCAGAACCTGGAGCTGCCGACCCTGAAGGTGATCCTGACGAGGATGGCGCTGGGCTCCAAGGTGGTGTTCTGCGGCGACCTGTCGCAGGTCGACAACCCCTACATCTCCCCGCACGGGGGCATGGCGGCCCTGATCGAGAAGCTCAAGGGCACCGACCTGTTCGGCCACGTGACCATGGCCAAGGGCGTCCGATCGCCGTTGGCCGAGCTGGCTGCGATGTCCTTCTAGGGACATGACAACATCGGCCACACAGGGGACTAGCCCACTATGACGATGTGGAACCCCTCGAACGGGTCATGGTGCAGCCGCCCGATGCGTACGATCCTCTTCTCGACGCACCTCGACACGGACGAGCTCGGGGTACGGATGAGACCGAAGGGTTGCGGTGCACCGGGTAGACGAAGTGACAGGCCATCCGGATGTGCAGTCAGCATCGTCACCCGTGACCGCCGACGTCAGGGCGACCGCGGTCCTGGCGGTGCTGGCGGGCGTCAACGCTGAGCTGGTTGCCCAGCGCAACGGCGTGGCCCGCGAGGTGCTCGACGGCTGGGTCGAGGTGTTCGTCGCCGGCGGCCGCCAGGGCCTGGCCGGCGAAACGACCGCCGAGGCCGTCGTGCAGCGGGACCGCCATCTCGGCGTGGTCGCCCACGAGCTGCGCTCACCGCTGCAGATGATCCGCGGGTGGGCCGAGCTGCTCGCCGATGAGGTCGACACCGACCTGATCCCGCGGGCGGCTGCCGGCATCGTCGCCCAGGTCGACCGGCTCCAGCGGCTGTCCGATGACGCGGTGGATGCCACCGCGGTGGCGCTCGGTCGGCTGCGGTTGTTCCCGACCACGGAGTCGCTGGCCGCCACGGTGGCCGGGGTCGTGGGCGCTCGGTCCGTCGGACGGCCCGTCCTGGTCGTCGACGACGACGCGATGGTCGACATCGACGTGGACCGGTTCGGTCAGATCCTGGACAACCTGCTGGAGAACGCCCGCATGCACGGGGACGGCAGGGCCACGATCACCGTGCGGCGTCATGCCGACGACGCGATCGTGACCATCTCCTCACCCGGGCAACCCATCGCACCGGAGGACGTCCAGCGGCTCTTCGAACCGTTCCAGCGCGGCAGGACGGATGCTGATGGCATCGGCCTCGGCCTGTTCGTGTGTCGGTCCCTGGCGGCCGCGCACGGCGGCCAGATGGGCCTGCGGACCAGCGTGGACGGCAACCACTTCTGGCTGCGTCTGCCGGTCTCGCCTCAGACGCGGTCGCCCGTGACGACGAAGGACACCTGTCGGGCGATCTCCACGCCGTGGTCGGCGATGCGCTCGTAGTAGCGGGCGATCAACGCCAGGCTGACGGCCTCCTCGACGGACTGCTCGCCGGTGTACAGGTCGGTCAGCAGCACCTTCTGAAGGAGGTCGACCTCGTCGTCGGCCTCCTCCAGCTCGTTGGCGGCCAGGGCGTCCTGCGCCATCCAGGCGTTGATCCCACCCTCGAACAGCTGCTGGCTGATGTTGCCGAGCTGCTGCACGGTCTCGCGCAGCTTGGGGTTCAGCGACGGCGGGTGGATCCAGCGCAACGACTCACCCACGTGGCGCAGGAGGTCGCCGGAGCGGAGCACGTCGTTGACGCAGCGCAGGACGGCGATGACCCGCCTGAGGTCGCGGGCGACGGGACCCTGGCGGGCGATGAGCACGAACCCCATCTCCTCCAGCGCCTGGCAGCGGACGTCGATCTCGTGGTCCGCGGCCACCAGCTGGTTGGCGGTCAGGGTGTCGCCGGAGAGGAACGCCTCGGTCATGGGGCGGATGGCCCCCGAGACGAGGTCGGCGACCTCCTTGAGGCGTCGATCGCACTCGTCCATCGCGTCCTGGAGCTCGAGGCGCCCGTGGGGCGGCTCACCCTCCAGCGCGGCGAACGGCTCGTCTGCTGCGTCGCGATTCATGATGTCGGGCACGCTAGCCCACCATCGAGTGCGTCGCACGAGGTTCACCGCCCGTTCGGCTAGGCTCAGGAGGTCATGACTGCACGCAGCTGGCGACTCCTCGCCCGCCGGAGCGAACCGTTCCTGCTGACGCAGCCATGGACGCTGCCCCTGGAGTCGTGGGATCAGGCCTCGTTCGTGGAGGTCGCACGCGGAACCCATCGCCACGTCGTGCGGTTCCTCGTCGTCGGCGACGGGATCTACGCCCTCAAGGAGCTGCCCGGGGACATCGCCCGGCGGGAGTACCGGCTGCTCCGCGAGATGGCGGCCGACGGGCTGCCCGTCGTGGACGTGATCGGCGTGGTCCAGCGCGACGAGCTCGACGACATCCTGGTGACCCGCTACCTGGACTACAGCCTGCCCTATCGCCACCTGTTCCTGACCCGTTGGGGCCAGGAGGACCGGCGGCGGGTCCTGGGCCGCGCGGTCGGGGAGCGGCTGCTCGATGCCCTGTCACTGCTGATGGTCCGCATGCACCTCGCCGGCTACTTCTGGGGCGACTGTTCGTTGAACAACACGCTGCTCAAGCGTGACGCGGGCGCGCTGGCGGCCTACGTCGTGGACATGGAGACCGGCGAACGCCACGCCTCGTTGTCCGACGGCCAGCGGTTGGTCGACCTCGAGATCGCCGAGACCAACATCGCCGGTGGCCTCATGGACGTGCAGGCCGAGCTCGGGGTCGAGGAGGGGCTCGACCCGCTGGAGACCGCCGAGGGGCTGCGGACACGCTACGACGCGCTGTGGGAGGAGCTGAACCGCGACGAGGTCGTGGGCACCGACGAGCGGTACCTGATCGACGAACGCATCCGTCGCCTCAACGACCTCGGGTTCCACGTCGACGAGGTCGAGGTGGTCCCGCTGGAGGGCAGCGAGCGCGGGAAGCTGCGGTTGCGCACGTCGGTCACCGAGCAGGGCCACCACTCCCGGCGGTTGACCGACCTGACCGGCATCCGCGCCCAGGAGGGGCAGGCGCGGGCGTTGCTCAACGACCTCGCGAGCTTTCGGTCGTGGGTCGAGTCCACGACCGGACATCAGCTGCCGACCAGCGCTGCGGCCTTCCGTTGGCTCACCGAGGTCTTCGAACCGACGGTCCAGGCCATCCCCGACACCCTCCAGGGCAAGCTGGAACCGGTCGAGGTCTTCATCGAGATCCTCCGGCACAAGTGGATCCTGTCGGAGGAGGAGGGGCAGGACGTCGGCATGGAGCTTGCGGTGGCGAGCTACCTGGACACCGTCCTGCCCGAGGCGCCCGACGAGAAGGTCATCGCTGTCAGCGAGGAGGACCTGGACACCGGGTTCATCGGCTACGGCTGACCCGATGCCACCGCCGGCCGGGCGTCAGCTGGCACGCGGGACGTGCTGCTGCTCCACGTAGGCCCGCACGTCGGCGACCGGGATGCGCCAGGACCGACCGATCTTGCTGGCGCCGATCCGCCGGCTGCTGATCAAGCGGTAGACCGTCATCTCCGAGACCCGCAGGTAGTCCGCGACCTCGGTCACGGTCAGCAGCGATCCCAGGTCTGCGGACTGCGTCAGCGGCGTGTGTCCGGTGGCCAGGTCGTGAACGGAGGCGGTCGAGTCGGTGGGGGAAGCGTGCATGTCTGGTGTCTCCTGTGGTGAACGTGTGTTCTGATCACATGGAACACCATGGGTGTGACATCGGGGGGCAGGGGCCCCACGAAACCCCGGGAACAAGGCCCGTCGGGGCGACCGCGGCCGGGCCTGCTCGGGGGTGTCGTGGGGTGGATGCGGGGCGATCCTACCGGTTCTTGACCGAACGATCAATCAATAGGTCTGGCGGGTGTCCGATGCCATACTTCCGTCCCGATGAGCTACCGCAGATTCGTCGCCGTCGGTGACTCGCTGACCGAGGGCAAGGGCGATACCTACCCCAACGGGGAGCTTCGTGGCTTCGCCGACATGATCTCCCACGGGTTGCGGTTCGCTGCGCCCGAGGCGATGTACGCCAACCTCGCGCGGCCCAGCGTGCGGGCCCACGAGGTGCGCAGGGACCAGGTGCCGCAGGCCGTCGCCATGGCTCCCGACCTCGTCACGGCCGTGGCCGGCATCAACGATGCGATCGCGCTGGCCTTTCCGCGCCGGCGCGTCCACGACGAGATCCTCGCGTTGTTCGGGGACCTCCGTCGGGCGCTGCCCGACGCGACCATCGTCACCTGCACCCTCCCCGACCTCGGCCACCTCAGCGCGGTGGCCCGTGTGTGGCGCGGTCGCGTGCACGTCCTCAACGACGCCGCGCGCGACGCGGCGCGAGCCCACGGCCTGGTCCTGGTCGACCTCGAGGACGACCTCCCGATGACCGCCGACGAGCTGGCGCTGGATCGGGTGCATCCCTCGCCCCTCGGCCACCTCCGCTTCGCCCGACGGTTCGCGCAGGCGCTCGACGTCCCCGAACCCGACCCGAGCTACCTGGCGCGACGTCCGCGGGCCGAACGCCTCTACCGCTTGTACCGGACCGCCGTCGTGGCCCCCCGCTTCATCACCAAGCGCGTGGCCCGGGACACCCTCATCGCCGGACAGCCGCCCAAACGGCCGCAGCTGGAGCATGTCTGAGCGAAACGGTGACGGCTCGGGAAACGCCGAACGAACACCGTCGACCCGAGCAGGAACCACCGGGGTCGGCGGCGAACCCCTGAGGTGGCACCAACGGTGCCCGGCTGACGGTCCCGCCCCGTCGTGCCGAGCCGAAGCGGAAAGGGTTGCTGTGCACGCGCGTCTCGACGAGGGGATGTGGGCCGTCCATCGGGACGGCGCGGTCCACCTCGGCATCCTCGAGGGTGACCTCCGCGCAGGTTGGCATGCCCGCTTCGGGACGATCCCCGCCGAGGACCTGGGGATCGTCGCCGCGTACCTGAACACCGCCGGGTCCTGGACCAACGGCCGGACCCGGATCCGGGCCGCCAAGGGCATGGCCTGCATCCACCTCGCCGACGGCCCCGTTCGCCTGCTGCACCAGCACGCCGCGGCGCGCCTGCAGGTCCTCTGCACGATCGTCGACCGAGGTGCGGCGCTGCCCCACACGGCCCCGGCGCAACCCGCCCGGGTGACGCCTCGGCGGGGCGGACTCGCCATCGATGTCGCGGTCGTCGGCCATCCCCTCGCCGACGGCGCGGTGACCGCCGACCCCCAAGGGGGCGTCAGGATGTCGGTCCCGACGTCCGCGGGTCCGCTGGAGCTGCTGCTGCCCGCGCTGCCGCTCCTCGTCGCTGCCGCGGAGGCGACCAACGACGACATGGCGCTGCGCCTGTGGGGCACCGACATCGTCGGCGCCGATGTCGTCGTGCAGGTGCCGGCCGACACCGCTCGAGCGGCGGCCGCGGAAGCGCAGTGGCTGCTGCCGGGGTTCGCCCGACGGTTCGGCGAGCACGCAGTCTGAGGGCGGAGCGCAACTGGCGAGACCGTCCGTCGGAAGTGACCGGCCGGTCCGACTCAGCTCCGTGTGGTGGCGGCCGATCGTGGGGGCATGCATCGACGCCATCTGCACGTCCTCGTCGTCGAGGACAGCGACGCCGACGCCGTCGTCGTGCGGGAACGGCTGACCGAGGCTGCGCTTGTCGACGTCCGGGTGGAGCGTGTGGCAAGCCTGGGGCAGGCGGTGTCGGCGCTGGGGCAGACGGCCTTCGATGCGGTGATCTACGACATGGGGCTGCCGGACGCCCAGGGGCTTCCCGGTTTCCGTGAGCTCGCCCTGGCCGCCCCCGACACCCCGATCGTCATCCTCACCGGCAACGACGATGCGGAGCTGGCCAGCACGGCCCTCGCCGAACGTGCGCAGGAGTTCCTGCCCAAGCAGATGATGGACTCCCCGTGGTTGCTGCGGGCCGTCCAGCACGCTATCGAGCGGCACCGGCTGCTGGTGGAGGTCGAGTCACTGGCGCTGGAGGACCCCGTCACCGGGCTGTACAACCGGCGCGGCCTCGACTTCCTCGGGCGCCAGCACCTGCGGCACGCCGACCGCACCGGGTCGCCGGTGACGCTGCTGTACCTCGACCTCGACGCGTTCAAGGCCATCAACGACGCGCATGGCCATGCCTACGGCGACCAGGTGCTCCGGGCGGTCGCCGAAGCGCTCTCCAGCTGCTGCCGGGACGTCGACATCGCGGCTCGTGTCGGCGGCGACGAGTTCGCCCTCCTCGTGGTGGGCGACCAGTCGGGTGCCGGATCCTCCATCGCCGAACGGGTGGGCACCGCCATCGACGGCTTGGTCGACCGGGGGCTCGTCCCGATGGACTTCGGCGTCAGCATCGGTACCGCCCAACGCCCCGGCGGCGACCGGCGGATGGACCTCGACCACCTGCTCCGGATCGCCGACCTCGACATGTACCGCGACAAGGCTGCCCGCCGTGTCAGCAGGTCGACGCAGGCAGTGCTTCGGCCGTGAGCACGGTTCGCGTTCCCCCCATGCCCGGCGCCGGTGTCGAGGGGGCACCGGGGCCGGGAGGGACTCCACGGCGTCCCGGTCCCCCTCCGGCCGGCGCAGGTGTGCGCAGTCCCGTGCCGGCCTGCCTGGCCATCCTCGCGGGGGTCATGGCCTTCGGGCTGCTCCTGACGGGCCTCCTCGCGGGCGCAGTTGGTGCCGACCGACGCCGCGACGACAACGAACGCGTCTCTGCGGCGGCCGCACGCGTCGCGCAGGAAGTCCAGCACCGGATGGGGGCAGAGGTCTCCAGCCTCCAGGCGCTGCGCAACGAGATGATGCTGGACTGGCCGATCGACGTGGCGTCGTTCCACCGCCGCCTGGACCTGCACACCGCCGAGTCGCTGTTCGACAGCGTCGCCGCGATCGAGTTCAGCCGTGCGGTACCCGAGGAGGCACTCGAGCAGTTCGTCGGCCGCCGGGCGGTCGACCCATCGCGCGCCTCGCTGGGCTATCCCGCGCTCGACCTGCGGCTGGACGACGCCGACCTGCACTTCCTGATCGACTACGTCTATCCGGTCGAGGGCAACGAGGCGGCCTACGGCCTGGACCTCCTGCTCGTCCCCGGTCGCAGCGAGGTCACGGTTGCGGCGAGGGACACCGGCCTGCCGTCCGTCACCGCCCCGTTGGACCTGGTCCAGGGCGGCCGGGCGGTCATCGTCGACGTGCCGGTCTACGACACCGAGTCCGTCCCGACGACGCTCGAGGCGCGTCGTGACGCCTTCGTCGGTGTCGCCGTCGTCGTGATCCGGATCGAAGACCTCCTCGGCCCCGCCCTCGACGGCGAACCCGACGTCCTCGTCACCGTGACCGATGTCACCGGGACTGACGTCACCGGGACTGGTGTCACCTCCTCCGAGGACCGCATCGTGGTCGCCGATGCCGTGTCGGACCCGGCCCTCGACGGTTCGGGACACGAGGTCGAGATCGCGGTGGCCGACCGCGTGTGGGTCGTCCGCACGATGCTCGCCCCCGGTGCCCGTGCCAGCGGGACCTCACCGTCGGCGGTCTGGGGCGTCGGCACCCTCGTGACGCTCGTCGTGGCCCTCGCGGCGGCGATGATGGAGCGCTCGCGCCGGCGGACCCGGGCGGCGGCGCTGGAGGTGGCCGAGGCCACGCGGGAGATCCAGACGATCCTGGCCGCCTTCCCCGACATGCACTTCCGCGTGGCTGGCGACGGGACCCTGCTCGGCTTCCACCAGGGCGGCAACGGGCCGGGCCTGCTCACCGAGGCCGACATCGGTCGACCCATCGCCGACCTGCTCCCGACCCAGGTCCTCGAGCGGGCCATGACCGCGCACGTTGCTGCACGGATGTCGTCGGAGCCCGTGTCCTTCGAGCCCCCGATGGTCGTCGCGGGCGAGCCCAGGACCTTCCACGTCCGGCTCTCGCGGCTGGATCACGACGAGGTCGCGGTGTCGGTACGGGACATCAGCGAGCTGGCCGACGCCCGACGCGAGCTGTCCCAGCTCAACGCCGAGCTCGAGCAGCGCATCGTCGAACGAACCGTCGAGCTCGAGCGCACCAACGCCGAGCTCGAGCAGTTCGCCTACCTCGCCTCCCACGACCTGCAGGAACCGCTGCGGCACGTCTCGATGTTCGTCGAACGCCTGCAGACCCGCTACGGCGACGTCCTCGACGAACGCGGCCAGCAGTACCTCGGCTTCGTGACCGACGGCACCACCCGGATGCGCGCCATGATCCAGGCGCTGCTGGAGTACTCCCGGATCGGCCGCTCGGCCCTGGACATCGAACCGGTCGACGTCGACGACCTCGTCGCCGATGTCGTTGCCTCCATGGGCACCACGGTCGCCGAGGCCGGGGCGAGGATCGAGTGCCGCACCGGACTGGTCGTGGCCACCGATGCGGCGCTGCTGCGCCGGGTCGTGCAGAACCTGGTCTCCAACGCCATCCGCTACGGCCACCCCGACCGGCCCCCTGTCGTGACCATCACCGCCAACCGCGTGGGCGCGACGTGGACCTGCACGGTGGCCGACAACGGCATCGGCATCGACGACCGCTTCGCCGAACGTGCCTTCGACATGTTCGAACGGCTCGGTTCGACCAGGACCGACAGCACCGGCATCGGCCTCGCGATCTGTCGTCGCTGCGTGGAGCTGCTCGGCGGCGTCATCGACGTCGAACGCGGTGTCGAGACGGGGACCCGGATCACCTTCAGCCTCCAGGAGCCGCAGGCATGACCAACGACCAACCCTTCAGGGTCCTGCTCGTCGACGACAGCCGCGCGGACGTCGTTTTCATCAGCGAGTCCATGCAGGACGTCGGCTTCGAGGCCGAGCTCGAGGTGGCCACCGACGGTCGCGCGGCGCTGGAGCGGCTGCAGGCGGTCGAGAAGGCCGCGGATCAACGTCCCGACCTGATCCTCCTCGACCTGAACCTGCCCTACATCGGTGGACTGGAGCTGCTGACCTACATCAAGGCCAGCGACGTCCTGGTCGAGGTGCCCGTGATCGTCCTCAGCACCTCCGACGCGCCTGCCGACATCGCCGCGGCGTATCGCGGGCATGCCAGCAGCTACGTGGTCAAGCCGTCCGATGCCTCGGAGTACGACCGCTTGACCGATGTGCTCCGGCAGTACTGGACGACCGTGGTCCGGCTGCCGAGCCCCGTGCGGGTCTGACCTGCCGGCGGGGAGGTCGTAGCCTCCTCCTCCATGCCGCTCGTCAACACCACCGACCGTCCCGTCGCCGCGTCCTCCGCTGAGGAGGTGCCCGAGCGGGTGATCCGCGTGCTGGAGCTCGACCGGCCGGACGCCCGCAACGCCATGAGCACCGCGCTGTTGGGACAGCTGCTGGACGCGGTCACCGATGCCCGTGAGGACGACGGTGTTGCGGCGATCGTCCTGACCGGGGCGGCCGGACACTTCTCCGGTGGCGCCGATCTCAAGGAGCCCATGGACCGGGCGGGGCAGGTCCGCCGGATGGAGCTGTTCGGGATGGTCTACGAGGCCGTGGCGACCTGTCCGAAGGCCACCGTGGCCGGCATCAACGGGTCGTGCGTGGGCGGGGGAGTGGAGGTGGCCGCCGCCTGCGACATCCGCGTTGCCGACGACACGGCGCGGTTCCGGTTCCCCGGCGCATCGCTGGGCTTTCCCGTCGGCCCCGCCAAGCTGGTCGGGCTCGTCGGGCTGGGCACGGCCAAGGACCTGGTGCTGACCTCACGGATGATCGACGCCGTCGAAGCCCACCGGATCGGCCTGGTCCAGCGGCTGGTCGACACCGATCCGCTGGAGGCCGCGGTGGAGGTGGCAACCGCGATCGCGGGCAACCACCCCCACGCCGTCACCTACCTCAAGGCCCAGTTCGATCGGTTCTCGGGCCTCGGGGACCGGGTGGCCGCGGAGAACGATGCGCTGCACGCGCTGGCCGAGGCTGGCGGTGACTTCACCGCACTGAACGCGCCCAACCCCAAGACGACGTCGGGCTGGTCGGCGGTGGCCTGGAAACACCGGTAGCCGTCCGCGAACCGGCCGGCGGGGCACTCGGGATCGGCCCGGGAGTTGGGTAGCCTGCCCCCATGACCACCAAGCCGGATCGCAACCTCGCCCTCGAACTCGTCCGTGCCACCGAGGCGGCAGCCATCGCCGCCGGCCGCTGGATGGGTCGCAACAACAAGGAGGCCGGCGACCAGGCCGCGGTCGACGCGATGCGCCAGCTGCTGGACACCGTCGACATGGACGGCGTCGTGGTCATCGGCGAGGGCGAGAAGGACGAGGCGCCCATGCTGTTCAACGGCGAGGAGGTCGGGTCCGGCAACGGCCCCCAGACCGACATCGCCGTGGACCCGATCGACGGCACGCGCCTGCTGGCCCAGGGGCGGCCGGGTTCGCTGGCGGTCCTTGCAATGGCGCCGCGAGGCACGATGTTCAACCCCGGCCCGATGGTCTACATGAACAAGTGGATCGTCGGCGCGGACGCCAAGGGTGCGGTCGACATCGACGCGCCGATCAAGGACAACCTGGCCCGGATCGCCAAGGCCAAGGGCAAGGCCGTCAACGACCTGACGGTGATGATGCTGGACCGCGACCGGCACGCCGGGATGGCCCAGGACGTCCGTGACGCCGGCGCCCGCCTGCGGCTGATCATGGACGGCGACGTTGCCGGTGGCCTGCTCGCGGCCATGCCGGACAAGGCCGTCGACGTGCTGATCGGCATCGGCGGCACCCCCGAGGGCGTCACCACTGCCTGCGCGATCCGCGCGCTGGACGGCGAGATGCTCGGCCGGCTCTGGGCCCGCAACGACGAGGAGACCGTGGCCGCCAACGAGCAGGGCTACGACCTCGACGAGGTCCTGACCACCGAGCGCCTGGTCTCCAGCCAGGACACCTTCTTCGTCTGCACCGGGGTGACCACGGGCGACCTGGTCCCCGGCGTCAACTACACCGGTTCCGGCGTCACCACCGACTCGCTGTGCATGCGCGGCAAGTCCGGCACGGTCCGCTACATCCGCGCGATCCACACGGTGGAGAAGCTCCGGGAGCTTGGCGCCGAAGGCGCCTGAGGTGTAGAGCGCCGAAGGCGCCTGAGGTGTAGAGCGCCGAAGGCGCCTGAGGTGTAGAGCGCCGAAGGCGCCTGAGGTGTAGAGCGCCGAAGGCACCTGAGGGTTCAGGCGGATGGAATCGCCTCACGCGGTGGATGGATTCGCCTCACGTGATGGCGCAGAACCGCGCGTTCATGGGCTCGCTCCGATGGAATCGCCTCGGGGCCCGACGGTCTGGGGCGAATCCGGAGGCGATTCCATCCGTGGTGGGGGTGTCGCGCGGCGGTGACGTTCCGTGGTGGGGTGTGCCGTGGGGGCGGTGTGGCCTCTGGGGGGCGGGCTGGGCGGCTGTCGGACCGGTCACCCGGCGTTCACCGAGGTGTGTCAGGCTGCGTGTGTGAACGACCACCTCGACCCGCTTGCCCCCTTCCCGCCCGCGCCCGAGGGGGCCCGCTACGGGGATCGTGAGCTGACACAGCTGGCCTTCAACGCCCGTGTGCTCGCCCTCGCCCTGGATCCCTCGCAGCCGCTGCTGGAACGGGTCAAGTTCTGCGCGATCTACTCCGGCAACACCGACGAGTGGATCCAGAAGCGCCTCGACCTGCTCCGGCAGGACGCCGACCTGGGCGAGGACGCGCGCGGGTGGCTCAGCGCCAACGGACAGCTGGCTGCCATCAGGGCGATCCTGGCCGACGTGGCTCGCCGCCAGGGACGGATCCTCGAGGAGGTCCTGACGCCGGAGCTGGAGAAGGAGGGCATCGCGCTGGTCCACCACGCCTTGCTCGACGACGAGGCGAAGGCGCACTGCACGGCGGTGTTCGAGGAGCGGATGTACCCGATCCTCACGCCGCTGGCGATCGACCCCGGCCGGCCGTTCCCGCACATCTCCACCCTGTCGATGAACCTCGCGGTCCGCCTGCGGCTGGCCGACGGGGGAGCCTCCCTCGCCCGGGTGAAGATCCCCCACCAGCTGCCGCGCTTCGTGGCCATCCCACCCGACCCCGACGGGCGCCTGCAGTTCGTCCCCACCGAGCAGGTCATCGCCGCCCACCTGCCGCGACTGTTCCCCTCCGTCGACGTCCTGGAGCACGGCATGTTCCGGGTCACCCGGCATGCCCACGGCGCCTTCGCGGAGGAAGAGGCCGAGGACCTGCTGGAGACCATCGAGTCCGGCCTGCTGGAACGTCGCTTCGGCAAGGTCGTGCGCATCGAGGTCGCGGCGGACTGCCCGGACGACCTGCTGGCGCCCTTCATGGCCGAGATGGACGTCGACGACGACGCCGTCGTCAGGATCGACGGGCTGCTCGACCACGGTGGCCTGTGGCAGCTGTACGGCCTGGACCGGCCGGACCTCAAGGACGCCAAGTGGACGCCCCGCGTTCCTGCCTCCATCGGGCGAGGGGAGGAGATGTGGTCGCGCATCCGGGCCGGCGACATCCTCGTGCACCACCCCTACGAGTCGTTCGAGCAGACCACCCAGGCGTTCATCGAGCAGGCGGCCGACGACCCCAAGGTCGTGGCGATCAAGCTGACGATCTACCGCACGACCGGGACCGACAGCCCCATCGTCGCCGCCCTGATCAGGGCCGCGGAGGCGGGCAAGCAGACCGTCGCCCTCGTCGAGCTCAAGGCACGGTTCGACGAGGAGGCCAACATCCGCCGGGCTCGCAACCTGGAATCCGCTGGCGTGCACGTCGTCTACGGGCTGATCGGCCTGAAGACCCACACCAAGACCTGCCTCGTCGTGCGGGAGGAGAACGGCCGGCTGCGTCGCTACGCCCACATCGGCACGGGCAACTACAACCCGGCGACCGCGGGCATCTACGAGGACCTGGGCGTGTTCACCACTCGCCCCGACGTCGGCGGCGACCTGTCCCACCTGTTCAACATGTTGACCGGCTACTCCGCGACGGACTCCTACGACACCCTGCTGGTGGCACCCCGCACCATGCGCGAGGGCCTCCTGCAGCGCATACGCAACGAGATCGCCGCCGGACCCGACGGCCGCATCGTGATCAAGTGCAACAACCTCGTGGACCGGGAGATCATCGACGCGCTGTACGAGGCATCGGGGGCGGGTGTCGAGGTCGACCTGATCGTCCGGTCGATGTGTGCGGTCCTCCCGGGCATCCCCGGCCTGAGCGAGCGCATCCGGGTGCGGTCGGTGATCGGCCGGTTCCTCGAGCACTCCCGCATCTTCCGCTTCGGCACCCCCGATCGTGGCATGGACTACCTGATCGGATCGGCCGACATGATGTCGCGCAACCTCGACCGACGGGTCGAGGCGATCGTGCCCATCACCGATCCGGGCAACCGGGCCCGCCTCCAGGAGATCCTCGACGTGCTGCTGGCCGACGAGTCATCGGCCTGGGTCCTCGACCCGGCGGGTCGATGGCGTCACGAGCAGGGCGACCCCTCGACGGCCACCCACGAGGTCCTCCAGCGGGCAGCCGTCAAGCGGCACTGACGGTCAGCCGCGGGGGTCCGCCGGGTGGTGGCGCTGCAGGTGGCGCAGCACCGCACGGTTGACCTCGGTGGAGGCCTCCAGGATCGCCGCGTGGGTGGTGTCGGGGACGACGAACAGCTCGGACCGGGGTAGCTGCGCCGACATCCGCTTGGCGGTCCGCAGCGGGGTGAACGGGTCGTCGGACCCGGCCACGAGCAGGGTCGGGTGGTCCAGCTCGTAAAGGAGGTCGCCGGGGTCGTGACGGTGCATCGCCCGAAGGACCGCGGTGAAGTAGTCCCCCGACAGCTGCGCGGCGTGGTCGCTGTAGGACTGCAGCACATCGGCGGGGGTCAGGGGGCCGAACGCGGTGCTGGCCCGCGCCAGGGGGAGGAAGGGCAGCGTGCGCCAGACCGTGCGGTAGACCGCGGTCCCCATCGGCTCGCGCAGCAGGTGCAGCGCCCGGAGCACGGTGCTGACCATCGGGTGGGCCAACCAGCCGGCGCCGTACAGGTCGCGGAAGGGGGACCGGTCGGCCGCGGTCACGCCGACCATCGACCGGACACGGGCGGGGATGCGGCGGGCCACCTCGACCATCACCTGTCCGCCCATGGAGTGGCCGACCAGCGACACCTCGTCGACTCCCGCAGCGTGGAGGACGTCGAGCACGTCCTCGGCGAATCGCTCGACGGTCAGGCCGCCGGGGTCGATACCGGTCCGTGGAAGGCCGGACGTGGCGATGCCGCGGTAGTGCAGCAGCACGACGCGGTACCCGGCGTCCGCCAGCGCCGGGGCCATGTCGTGCCACCACGTGTCGGCGCAGAGGAAGCCCGACAGCAGCGCCACGGTCGGCCGGCCGTTGCCACCCCGCTCGGGCAACGTGGTCCAGCGGATGTTCGCCCCGTCCGCGGTGGTCGTCGAACGATCCTTGGGCCAGTACACGCCGGGGGAGAGCTGGGGTCGAGCCATGGACGGGCACTGTGCCACGGGACCACATGGCTGCGGAAACAACGCCGTCGGTGCCAAGCCTCACGACTGCCGGTCGATTCTCGTATCGTTCGGCGCATGGTGGCTACCCCCCTGACCGACGCCGAGGTCGCGAGCTGGCGCGAGCGGTTCCCGATCCTGTCGACGCAGACGTACCTGATCAACAACTCCCTGGGGGCGATGCCGGACACCGTCCCGGCATCGCTGCAGGCGTTCACCGACGCCTGGGCCACCGAGGGCGTGGAGGCGTGGCGCACCACGTGGCTGCCCGAGGTCCGGCGCGTCGCCGACCTGCTCGGGTCGCTGATGGGTGCGCCGGAGGGCACCGTGACGGTGCACCAGAACGTCGCCTCGCTGATGGCCATCGTGGTCAGCGGCATCGACTGGGGCGCCCGCGACACCGTCGTCATCTCCGAAATCGACTGGCCGAGCCACCACCACCTGCTCGAGCAGCACCGCCGCTCGAAGGTCCGTGTCGTCGACGAACCGGAGGGGGCCATCGGCATCGACGCCGACCGGTTCTGCGCCAACATCGACGAGCGCACGGCGCTGGTCGTCGTCAGCCACGTCATCTTCCGGACCAGCGCCATCGTGGACGTGCAGAAGATCATCGCACGGGCTCGCGAGATGGGGGCCGTCGTCCTCGTCGACGGCTACCACGCCATGGGTCACATGCCGGTGGACGTCATGTCGCTCGGCTGCGACTTCTACGTCGGCGGCAGCGTGAAGTGGCTGTGCGGCGGCCCCGGGGTCGGCTACATGTACGTCAGCCCCGGCATGCGTGAGCGCTGGCGTCCGTGGATGGTCGGCTGGCTGGGCCACGACGATCCGTTCGGGTTCGCCAACGAGTGGGAGCCGGCCCCCGGCGCGCTCGGCTGGATGGGCGGCACACCGTCGATCCCTGCGCTCTACAGCGCGCGGGCCGGCTACGAGATCATCGCCGAGGTGGGGACCGACCGGATCCGTGCGACGCACGAGGTGCTGACGAGCCACCTCGTCGCCGCGGCTCGCGGCCACGGGTTCACCGTCAACTCCCCCCTGACCGTCGAGCACCGCGCGGGCGGCGTCACCCTCTCCCTCGGGGATCGGACCGCCGCCGCAGCGGAACGCCTGATCGCGGAGGGCATCGTCGTGGACTACCGCCCCGGCGGCGGCATCCGCGTCGGTGCCCACTTCTTCAACACGATCGAGGAGCTGGATCGGCTGATCCAGGCGATGCGGAAGTAGCTCGGCCTGCGGCCGAAGGCGGAAGTAGCTCTGCCTGCGAGGCCGAAGGCGGCGCCGATCGTCAGCCGCGGGCGGCGCGGGGTGGGCGGCGTTCGCCGGTGGTGATCCACTGGCCCTTCTCCGCGATGCCGACCCCGTGGTCGCCGATGCGTTCGAGGTGGCGGGCGACCTGGATCATCATGATCGCCCACTCCGTGGCGCCCGAGCCCTCGCCGGCGTGGACCATGAGCCGGCCGATCAGCCCGTCACGAAGCCGGTCGAGCCGATCCTCGACCTCACCCATCCGCTCCACGCCACGCGGGTCACGACGGCTGAACAGGTCGAGGGCGGTACGCACGGCCCGCTCGGCACCGAGGGCCATCTCGCGGACCTGGGCGGTCAGGTCGTCGGGGCCCCAGCCACGCAGGCCGGGGGTCAGCTTGGCGATGTTGACGGTGTAGTCGCCGATGCGTTCCACGCTGCGGGCCAACGACAGGAGGCTCAGCAGCAGGCGGAGCTCGTCGGCGATGGGGGCCTGGCGCGTGATGAGGCTGTGCACCACGTCCTCGGCCTCGTGGGTGCCGAGGTCGATGGCGTCGTCACGGCTGACGATCCGGGCCGCCTCCTCGGTGTCGCCGGACAGCAGCGCATCGGTGGCAGGGACGATCATTCCCTCGACGGCCCGGCCCAGGCGGAGCAGGTCGTCCTCCACGTGCAGCAACGCGACGTGGTAGTCGACTCGCAGCATGCCCATGGCTCGGATGGTCCTCTCCTCGACGCTCTGCTCGGCGCGGTCGCCGTGGTCGGGCTCCGCAGGGTGGTCGGGGGTGGTCATACCCCGATCTTGCACGACCGAGTCTTCACCGGCAGGCTGGCGCAGACGCTGAACACGGTTGGACAGGAACATGAACCCCCCATGAAATCGCCTGACCAGCGGGCTGCGAACAAGCTCGTGCCCCATCAGGGCGCCTACCCTCGCGGAACGATGCCCAAAATCATGGTGGTCGAAGACGAACCCGCAATCGTCGATGCGTTGGAGTACGGCTTGTCCGCCGAAGGCTTCGAGGTGGTGTCTGCCATGGACGGCAAGGCCTCCATGGAGATGTTCGACCGCGAACGGCCCGACCTGGTCCTGCTGGACCTGATGCTGCCCGGCATGCCGGGCACGGAGGTCTGCAAACAGCTGCGCAGCTCCTCGGCCGTGCCGATCATCATGCTGACAGCCAAGGACTCGGAGATCGACAAGGTCGTCGGGCTCGAGCTCGGTGCCGACGACTACGTCACCAAGCCCTTCTCGATGCGCGAGCTGGCCGCACGGGTCCGCGCGGTCCTGCGTCGTGGGGCCGACTGGGACCTGCCCGACATGGGCGCGCCGCTGGAGGTCCAGGCCGTCCGCATCGATCCCGAGCGACACGAGGTGTCGGTTCGCGGCGAGCTCGTGGACCTCCCGCCCAAGGAGTTCGCGCTGCTCGAGCTGCTGGTCCGCAACGCCGGCCGGGTCATGACGCGTGACCTCATCATCGACCGGGTCTGGGGTGCGGACTACGTCGGGGACACCAAGACCCTCGACGTGCACATCAAGCGCATCCGCGGTCGCATCGAGAACGATCCGCGCAACCCCGAGCTGATCGTCACGGTCCGAGGGGTCGGGTACAAGTTCACCGACTGACTCCTCGGCTCGGGGGACGATAGCGGCATGCTGCGTCGCACTCGCTACCTCCTGCCGCTGGCGATGATGCTGGCCGCCCTGATCGGGGCGGCCGGCCGTTCTGTCGTGTGGTGGCTCGTGCCGCTGCTCGGCCTTGCCGGGCTCGGGCTGGACGCGTTGCTGCTGCGGATCTCCGAGGAACGACTCCGGGGCGTGGCCGACCAGGTCGTGAAGTTCGCCTCCGACGTGGAGCGGCCTCAGACCCTCACCGCCGAGGGCGGCCGCGAGTGGCAGCGCTTGGTCCAGGCGCTCAACGACGTGGCGACCGTGCTGCGTGACCGCTTCGAGGCGCTTCGCGACGAACGCGAGCGGGTGCAGCGCGTCCTCGACGCCATCCCCGCCTCGGTCATGTTGTTCACCGATGGTGTCCTGGCCTACGCCAACCCCGCCGCGACCGCGATGTTCGCGCTTCCCGAGGACATGGTCGACCTGACGCCCATGCGCGCCCTGGGGGTGGCGGGCCTGGCCGAGGCGGTGCGGGAGGTGCTGGAGACCGATCGCGTCGTCGATGTGGCGGTGACCCGCAACGGGCGCGAGCTGGTGGCCAACCTCAGCCGTATCGCGACCAACGAGGTGGCGGTGATCGTGACCGACCTGACCGACATCCGCCGTGTCGAGGACATGCGTCGCGACTTCGTGGCCAACGCGTCGCACGAACTGAAGACGCCCGTCACCGGCATGCAGGCGCTGGCCGACTCCCTGCAGATGGCCATGGAGCGCGACCCCGAGCGGGCGCGGACCATGGCGGAGCGGATCCAGCGGGAGGCCACCCGGCTGGCCCAGCTCGTCCGGGACCTGCTGGACCTGACGCGCCTGGAGGAGGGGGCGGACGGCCGCGGGCAACGACGGGTCGACGTCACCGCGTTAGCCGAGGCGCAGGTCGAACGCGCCCGCGAGACCGCCGAGCGACGCGGCATCCTGCTGGACTTCGACGCCTCGCCCGAGGCCAGCGTGATCGGCTACCCCGAGGACCTCAAGGTCATCATCGGCAACCTCGTCCTCAACGCCATCCAGTACAACCGCGACAACGGCCGGGTGGAGGTGACGGTTCGACGGCGAGGGTCGGATGTGATGGTGCGCGTCACCGACACGGGCATCGGCATCCCCGAGGTCGATCAGGACCGGGTGTTCGAGCGCTTCTACCGGGTCGACAAGGCACGCAGCCGGGCTGCCGGCGGCACGGGCCTGGGCCTGGCGCTCGTGCGGCACGCGGTCGAGCGGCACAAGGGCAAGGTGCGGGTGGCCAGCGTCCTGGGCGAGGGATCGACGTTCACGGTCATGTTGCCCGTCGACGGCGGGACCTCCGAGGGCTGATCGTCCACTGACGGCGACGATGCCGGACGGGTCGTCGGCGTCGTCACGAACGGTGCAGGAGTTCCCTCGGTCGCTGGCGAATGCAACGGCGACGACCGACGTCTCCCCGACGTCGACCGACCGCCAAGGATTTTCCCCGTGTCGCGTACCAACACCATCCTCTGTGCCCTGCTCCTGCTGGGCACCCTCGCGTTCGCCAACCCGCTGCAGGCCATGTGGTCCGTCGCGGAGCTGCGCGAGCACGACCACAAGTCCGCTGCCATGCAGGGCACGCCCTCGCAGGTCCTCGCCGGCGTGACCCAGCCGCTGGGCGCCGCGCAGTGCGCCAACGGACAGGCAGAGGTCGGCGGCATCGCCTTCGACTGCTCCGATGTGGACCTGCTGGCGTTCGTGCCGGTCGCTGCGCTCGGCCAGGAGAGCTACGGCTCGGCGGAGAGGCGGATCGAGGGCAGCGACGTGTGGGGCTGGACGTCGCCGTCGACCGGGGACGAGTACGTGCTGATGGGCAAGACCAACGCCACGGCCTTCTTCCGCATCGTCACCGACGACGCCACCGGCCTGCCGACGCTGGAGAACCTCGGCGAGCTGCCCAACCCGGCGACCTCGTTCAGCGTGTGGAAGGACATCAAGGTCCGGGGCAACCACGCCTACATCGTGGCCGAGGCCTCCGCGCACGGCATGCAGGTCTTCGACCTGACCACCCTCGACGGGCTCGACGAGGCCCCCGACCGTCGCCACACCGCCGCGGCCCACTACCGCGACGCGTCCAACACCTCCCACAACATCGTGATCAACCCCGACACCGACTGGGCCTACATCGTGGGCGGCACCTCGGGGAACACCGTCAACGACGTCCTGTGCGGTCGCGGTGGCCTGCACTTCGTCGACATCACCGACCCGGCCGCCCCCGCCTCCGCTGGCTGCTCGGCCCTGGACCTGTACGTCCACGACGCGCAGTGCGTCACCTACCACGGCCCGGACACGCGCTTCACCGGTCGCGAGCTGTGCTTCAACGCCGCCGAGCAGTGGGTCTCCGTCGTCGACGTGACCGACAAGAACGCCCCCGTGCGACTGGGCGTGTTCCCCTACACCCGGTCCAGCTACGTCCACCAGGGCTGGCTGACGGAGGACCACCGCTTCTTCCTCCTCGGCGACGAGACCGACGAGCAGCGGTTCGGGTTCAACACCCGCACGATGATCTTCGACTTCGAGGACCTCACCTCGCCGCAGCTGCCGGTGGAGTACTTCGGCCCGACCACCGCGATCGACCACAACATGTACACACGCGACGGCCTGCTGTACCAGTCCAACTACGCCGCGGGCCTGCGCATCCTCGACACCGAGGGGCTCTACGACGGCGGCACCCTGTCGGAGATCGCCCACTTCGACGTCTTCCCCGACCACGACAACGCCAGCTTCGTCGGGACCTGGTCGAACTACCCGTACTTCGAGGACGGGGTCGTGGCCGTCAACGCCTACGACGGGCTGTTCCTCCTGCAGGTCGACGCGACGCTCCTGGCCAACGAGGCGTTCACGCCCGGCGAGTGAGGGGTGGAGTGACGCAGGGGTGGTGCCGGTAGGCTGCCCGGCCGATGCCTGACTCCACCGACGCCACCACCTCCGTGCCCTCGACGGGCCGTCCGCTCGACCGCGACAGCGGCAAGACGTTGCGGGCGCCCGTCATCGTCGAACGCCTGATGGAGGCCTACGAGGGTGGCGTCATCGAGCTGGACCACACCAGCCCTTTCGAGCTGCTGATCGCCACGGTGATGTCGGCGCAGTCGACGGACAAGAAGATCAACGAGATCACCAAGACGCTGTTCGTGAAGTACCGCACCCCCGAGGACTACCTGTCGGTCCCCGAGGAGGAGCTGCAGACCGACATCAAGTCCTCGGGCTTCTACCGGCAGAAGACCAAGTCGATCCGGGGTATCTGCCAGGCGCTGATCGAGGACTTCGACGGCGAAGTGCCCCTGCGGATGGCCGACCTGGTCACCCTGCCCGGGGTGGCCCGCAAGACGGCAAACGTCGTCCTTGCCGGGTCGGCGCCCGAGGCGTTGCTGGAGGACCCCGACGCGGGCATCGCCGTCGACACCCACGTGACCCGGCTGTCCAAGCGGTTCGGCTTCACCCGCAACGACGACGCGGTCAAGATCGAGAAGGACCTGATGCGGCTGTTCCCGCGGCAGCAGTACGGCCCGGCCAGCCTCGTCATCATCCTGCACGGTCGTCGGGTCTGCGACGCGCTGCGTCCCAGGTGCGGCAGCTGCGTGGTCGAGGACCTCTGCCCCTCCTCGCTGATCGCGGGCCGGCGGGACAAGGCCAAGCAGGCACGGGCCGTCGGCACCGACTGAGCCGCGGTCAGTAGCGGAGCTGCCAACGACGACGGCCGATCAGGCCCCACACCCCGCCCGCGGCGACCAGGAGCGTGCCGGTCGCGACCGGCAGCGTCCCCAGCGGCAGCTCGGCCACCGTCCGGCCGCGCTCGAGCACCGTCATCTCCTCTGCGATCACCGCCGGACCGCCCTGGTCCTCCGCGGCGGTCGTGTGGAAGATGCCGACGACCTCGACCAGGTCGCCCCAGCGGTCCGGGCCGCCCAGCACGGAGGGGTTGCGCCCAGCAGGCAACAGGACGGCCACGCCGCTGTTGGTCCCGAGCGGTCGGCCATGTGCCGACAGGGGCCCGGCCGTCGCATAGGCGTCGTCGTTGACCTGGACCCAGCGACGATCGCCACGGCCCAGCAGGTCGCCCACCGCCTCGCCCACGACGACGACCCGACGTCCGTCGAACCGTTCGGGGCAGCCGTGCAGCGTGCCGCTGGACACCGGCACCGGCTCGACCAGCGCCACCGCCGATGCGCAGGTCCGGGCGGCGACACCGCCTCCTCGCAGCAGCGGGTCCCCCGGCGAGGGTCGGACCGCCCCCGCCGCGATGGCAAGGCCCCCCGCGGCGGCGAGGCAGGCCAGCAGGATCACCAGCCCCTGCAGGCGGGTCGGGACGCGGGTCATCGCCTGCCCCGCAGCATCGAGTGCACGTAGCCCATCAGCGCGAGCGCGGAGATGAACTCCAGCCGGCCCAGGTACATCTGCCCGACGTAGGTGGCCATCAGCGGGGCCGGCATCGTCGGCGACGTGATGCCGACGCTCAGGCCCACCCCGGCGGCCGCCGACGTGGACTCGAACAGCGACTCCTCCAGCGGGTAGCCGTAGAACAGGCCGACGGCGGTACCCGAGAGGTAGAGCGCCCCGAACAGCAGCAGCACCATCGTGGCGGCCCGGGCGACGTCCGGGTTGAGGACGTGGGTGGTCAGGTGGTGGTAGCGGCTGACCACGACGGCGTCGCGGGGCAGGGCGACCTGCCGGGCGACCCGGGCCAGCTGCTTGCCGACCAGCCCCAGGCGGATGGCCTTGATGCCCCCGGTGGTCGACCCCGACATCCCACCGATGGTCATGGCGAGGATCAGCGCGCCGGGTGCCAGGACGCCCCAGGCGCTGGAGAACAGCGTCCCGGGCACGGACGCGAACCCGGCGCCGCTGTGGGCGCTGACCATCTGGAACAGCCCACGCCGGAGGGTGGCCACGAAGTCCTCGTGGACGAGCTCGGTGACGAGGCCGGCGAACATCATCGTCGAGAGCAGCGTGAAGCTGATGGCCAGCACCCTGGTCTCCAGGTTGCGTCGCATCTCCCGGGCGTCGCCCTGCCACAGGCGATAGTGCAGGGCGAAGCTGAGCGCGCCGGCCACCATGAGGACGATCAGCACTCCCTCGACCGCGGCGGAGTGGTAGTAGCCGACCGAGCTGGACCGGGGTGCGAACCCGCCGGTGTCGAACGCGGCGAAGAACAAGTTGGTGGCGTGGAAGGCGGCCGACCCCGGCGCCATGCCGTCGGCGATCAGCGCCAGCGTCAGCGCCGACCCGCCGATGACGAAGTAGACCAGCGAGGCGCGCCAGATGAACCGGGCCGTCCGACGGACGTTGGGCAGGATCTTGTCCTCACGGGCCTCACCGGCGTACATGCCGACCGCGCCACCGCCCCCGGCGAAGAAGGTCAGCACGACGAGGATGATCCCCTGGCCGCCCAGGAACTGCATCAGGTGGCGCCACAGGTTCAGCGCGTCGGGCAGGTGGTCGAGGTCGTTGAGGACCGACAGGCCGGCGCACGTCAGCGCCGACATGGCGTCGAAGTAGGCGTGCAGGAAGGTCGGGAAGTACCCGGAGGCGTACAGCGGCAGCGCGCACACCAACGGCGCAACGAGCCACGACAGGCCAGCGGCGACCATGCCCTCGCCCCAGCTGACGTCGTCCACCGCAGGCAGCAGCAGCTCGGCGATCCCGCTGAGCAGCAGGCCGAGCGCGGCGCCGAACACCATGACGGCGGCAGCGTCGCGTTCGCCGTTGACCAGGCCGAACAGCGCCGGGAGCAGCATGGCGAGGGAGACGACCGCCACCACCCGGGCGACCAGCTGTGCGATCGTGGCGAGGTCGCCGAGGTCGGGTCTGAGGGTGAGCGTCACCGCTCGCGCCGGCGTCGCTCGATCACCACGATCGTCAGCGCCCCGAGGGCCGCCACGAGGGCCACGGCCGGTCGGGCCGGGGCGTCGGGAACGTCGAAGGGTTCACCGCGTCGCAGGATCCGCATCGTCTCCACGTGCAGGATCGCCACCTCCGCGGTCTCGGGATCGACGCGGCGGAACTCCGCGACCACCTCGACCAGGTCGCCACGTTGGGTGGCACCGCCCACGTTGTCGATGCGGGCGGCCTGGTCGCGGGTCATGCGGACACCGATGCCGGCGTTGCCGCCGCGGAAGTCCCGGTGGGTGGGCAGCGGTCCCACGCCGTCGGCGTAGACGTCGTCGTTGAGCTGCACCCAGGCGCCGTCACGACGCTCCAGGACCGCGCCGACGACCTCGCCGACGTACCGGACGCGACGACCGTCCCACGTGGCCGGGCAGTCGTACAGCTCGTTGGAGTTGACCAGCTGGGGAAGCTCGGGGGCGGCCACGACGACCGGACGGTCCGCGCCCTCGCGACCGGCCGGCAGCTCGCACGGCACGTCCTCGCGCAGCGGGTCGATCTCCTCGGTCAGCTCCGGTGTCTGCACACCCGCGGCCGGGTGGTCGTGTCGCAGCGCCTCCCCGAGGCCGACCATCGCCGCGACGGCCGCGAGCGCGACGAGCACCCACAGCGCAACCTCGCGGCGGGGTGTCGGGCGGTACTCCTCGTTCACACCTTGCCCCTGACGACGGACACGGCGTAGCCGATCAGGGCGAAGACGGCGATGAACTCGAGGCGGCCCACCACCATCTGGGCGATGTAGACCAGCTTGAGGGGGGTCTCCAGGTCGGGCCTGACGATGCCGATGCTGAGGCCCCCCGAGGACGCAGCGGCGGTGGACTCGAACAGGCTGAGCTCCAGCGGGTAGCCGTAGAACAACCCGACGAGCGCGCCGACGAGGTACAGGCCGAGCCAGAGCAGCAGCAGGAGCGCGGCGTCGCGGACCTGCGGGCCCTGGACGATCTTGCGCACCCCGGCGTGATAGGTCTCCATGACGACGGCGTTCTCGGGCAGCAGCACCCGGCGGACGTCGGCCTTGAGGCCCTTGAGCACCACGCCGAGGCGGATGCCCTTGATGCCGCCAGCCGTGGAACCGGCCATGCCCCCGATGGCCATCGCCGCCACGATCGAGGCCGGTGCCAACGCACCCCAGTCGGTGACGAACAGGCGGCCGGGCACGGTGGCGAGCCCCGTCGTCGTGTGGGCGCTGACGACCTGGAACAGCGTGTGCCGGTACAGCTCGAAGAACCCGGTGAAGGTCTCGGTGCGGGCCAGTCCGAGGGCGGCGATCGCCAGGAGCAGCAGCGTGGACAGGAAGACGGTGCGGGTCTCGGTGTTGGCCAGCAGCTCCCGGCGTCGTCCCTGCCACAGCTGGTAGTGCAGGGCGAAGCTGAAGGCCCCGGCGGTCATGATGACCAGCAGCACCGTCTCGACGAGCTGCGAGCGGTAGAAGGCGACGCTGGAGGACTGGGTGGAGAACCCGCCGGTGTCGAAGGCCGCCATGAACAGGTTGACGCCGTGGTAGAGGCCCTCGCCGACCCCGAGCCCGGCCGCGATGAGCGCCGCCCACAGCACCCCGGTGCCGATGACGCCGTAGACCAGCGCGACCCGCCAGATGAACCGCGCCGTCCGCACGATGTTGGGCAGGATGACGTCCTCGCGCCCCTCGCCGGAGTACAGCGTCCCGAGGCGTGCCGCGCCGGAGGAGAACGCCGTCAGGACGATGACGACGATGCCCTGGCCGCCGATGAACTGCATGAGGTGGCGCCACAGGTTGACGCTACGGGACATGTGGTCCAGGTCGTTGGCCAGCGTCAACCCGATGGTGGCGAACCCCGACATCGCCTCGAAGTAGGCATCCAGGTAGCTGACGTAGTGCCCGCTGAGGACCAGGGGCAGGGCACCGAAGAGCGGCACCACCAGCCAGGAGGACGCCACGGATGCCAGCGCATGGGAGGTGTTCAGCGGTCGCCTGGTCTGCAGGAACATCTCCGAGAGGCGCCCGATGCCGATCGCCAGGGAGGCGGCGAGCACGAAGCTCCACGCGTCCATGCGTTCCCCGAAGGCAACGGCCACGGCCGCCGGCACGAGCATGGCGAGGCCCACCCCGTACACCACGCGTGAGGTGTAGAGCAGGATCAGCCGGAAGTCACCGGCGTCGGGCCTGATCAGCACGGGGTCAGCCGGCGATCAGCAGCATCAGGCCGACCAGGCCCGCGGCGGCGACGGCCATCGCGAGCGTGGCGAGGGCCACCAGGAGGATGCCGGTCAGGCCACCCTGGAAGGGGTGCTCGTCGACGACGTCGCGCAGCCGGCGCTTGCCCGGAGGAGGGGTGCTCATGGGGCCGTGGGATCCAGGATCGATGCGCGCAGCGCGTCCTCCAGGTCCGGCGTCGTCAGGGCGATGACCTGATCGCCGGCCGCCAGGCGGGTGTCACCGCGGGGGATCAGGGTGGCTTCGCCACGGAACACGCAGACCAGCACCGACTCCATCGGCAGGGTCAGCTCGCTGACGTTGCGCTTGTAGCCCGGGAAGTCGTGGGGCACGTCGATCTCCACGAGGTTCACCTGCCCGGCGCGCAGGGTGTAGAGGTGGATCAGCTCGCCCACCGTGGCCTGCTCGCGGATCAGGCGGGAGATCAACGTCGTGGTCGACACCGCCTCGATGCCCATGGTCTGGAACAGGGCCTCGTTGCGGGGGGAGTTCACACGGCTCAGCACCCGGGGCACGTCGAAGGAGATCTTGGCCAGCTGGCAGGCGACGTAGTTGACGTCGTCGGTGCGGGTGGTCGCCACGAACACGTCGGCGCGCTGCAGGCGGGTCTGCTCGAGGTAGCGCACGTCGGTGGCATCACCGGCGATGACCAGCAGGTCGTGGCGCTGCTGCAGCGCCTCGAGCCGCTCGGGGATCATCTCGATGACCGCGACCTCGTTGCCCTCGGCCAGCAGGTCGCCGGCGATGGCGCGCCCGACCTTGCCGCCACCCGCGATGACGGCGTACATCAGTCCCTCCCCAGCAGCAGGTGGCGCAACCGGCGTTCACCGCTGCGCCGGACGGCGCAGACGACGAGGTCCCCCTCGCGGAAGCGGTCGTCGAGCCGGGGGATCTGCATGCGCACGCCGCGCTGCAGCTTGGCCACCCGGGCGTCGCCGTCGCGTTCGACCTCGGCAACCGAGACGCCCCGCCCGTGGTCACCGATGAGCACCTCGACCAGCGAGACGTCGTCCTCGGCCCGCGACAGGTGCACGGGGAAGGACTCGGGTTCGAGGTCGTTGCGGATGGCCGAGACGATCATCGAGGTCTCGGGCACGTAGCGGATGCCCATCTTGCGATAGGACGGTTCCCGCTGTGGGTTGAACAGGCGCGCAACGGTGTTGGGGACGTCAAAGAGCTCCTTGGCGATCTGCACCGCCATCAGGTTGGCGTTGTCCGACGGCGTGACGGCCGCCAGGGCGTCGGCCCGCTCCACGCCGGCGCGCGACAGGACCTCCTTGTCGGTGATGTCACCGACCAGGGCCTCGCCGTTGAACGTCGTGCCGATCCGGCGGAACGCCTCGTCGCTGGCGTCGATGACCACGACGTCGTGGCCCTCGTCGCTGAGCCGTTCGGCCAGATCGGCGCCAACGCGCCCGCAACCTCCAACGATGATGTGCATCGGTTGGGGAGTGTAGGTTCGCCGGCGGCCCCGGCCGTGCTGCCGGCCCGGGCCGCCGCGTGCGAGCGGTCTCCTGTGTCCTGCTAGGCGCTGTCGCCGAGCATCATCTCCGCGGCGTTGCCGTACTTCTTCAGCAGGCCGATGGCGTGGCCGCTGGCCTCCATGAGGGACGGGTCCTTCATGGCCTCGAACATCTCCGCCTCCGAGGCCCACTCGGCCTCGAACAGCAGGAAGTAGGCCGGCTCGGTGCGGCGGGGGGTCGACTTGAGCACCGTCAGCGACTGACGGGTGGTGTTGGGGAACTTCTCGCAGATGGGAAGGTGGTCGGCCTTGTACTCCGCGAGGAAGCCCTCGGCGTCCTCGGGCTTGGTGTACATGGCGATGAAGCTGGCCACTGGTTGGTCCTCTCGTGATCGGTTGATGTCCCGGCGCACCATAGGTCACCGGAGGGGTTGGGGCAGGTGTCGCAGTGGCTAGGCTGGCCGTGATGACCGCCACCTCTCCCCGTACCGTCCTGCTGGCCGCCCCGCGCGGGTTCTGCGCCGGTGTCGACAGGGCCATCGAGATCGTCGACATCGCCCTGGAGCACTACGGCGCCCCCGTCTACGTGCGTCACGCGATCGTGCACAACACCCACGTCGTCGCCGACCTCGAGTCCCGCGGCGCGGTGTTCGTCGAGGACGAGGACGAGGTGCCCGAGGGCGGCGTCATCGTGTTCTCCGCCCACGGCATCCCACCGGAGGTGCGCGAACGTGCCGCCGCCCGTGGCCTGGACCAGATCGATGCGACCTGTCCGCTGGTCACCAAGGTCCACTTCGAGGCCCGCGAGTACGCCGAGAAGGGGATGTCGATCATCCTCATCGGCCACGAGGGCCACCAGGAGGTCGTCGGGACGATGGGACAGGCGCCGGAATCCATCAACCTCGTCGAGACCCCCGAGGACGTCGCCGAGCTGGACCTGCCCGACCCCACCAAGGTCGCCTACGTCAGCCAGACGACCCTCAGCGTCGACGAGACCACCGGCATCATCGCCGCCATCAAGGAGCGGTACCCGCTGGCCCGGGGCCCCAAGGGCGACGACATCTGCTACGCCACCCAGAACCGGCAGGACGCCACCAAGGTGCTCAGCGAGCGCAGCGACCTCGTGCTGGTCGTCGGCAGCGAGAACTCCTCCAACTCCCAGCGGATGGTCGAGGTGGCCCTGGGCCACGGCGCCCCGGCTGCCCACCTGATCGACGACGCCACCCACATCGACCCGGCGTGGCTCGAGGGCGTGGACACGATCGGGCTGACCTCCGGCGCCAGCGCGCCCGACCAGCTGGTGACCGGTGTCATCGACTGGCTGCAGGCGCAGGACCGCGGTGCGGTCGTCGAACGCCTCGACGTGATCGAGGAGGACATGCACTTCGCCCTCCCGGCCAAGCTCCGCAACCTGCCGGTCGTCGGGGTCTGACACGAGGCATGCTTCACCTCGACCGGTGACAGGGGTTCCGGTCCGAAGGGAGTCGTATGGCCAGATCCGAGGACAGCATCGATGTGGTCCTGCTCGATGACGAGCCGGGAGATCGCGCGCTCATCCTGGCCCTGCTCGAGGACAGCGCGGTCAAGGTGACGGCGGCCCACGACGCGTTGGCGGGACTGCTGGAGGGGCTGGACCGCATGCTGGCGCCACCCGACGTCCTGCTGGTCGACCTGAACCTGCCCGACAGCACCGGCATCGGCACCGTCGAGTCGCTGCGCACCGCCCACCCGCGGATCCCGCTGGTGGTCGTGACCGGCGATCGCCTCGCGGCCCGGGACGCCATCGTCGCCGGAGCCGACGACGTCGTCCTGAAGGACGCCCTCGAGACCGACCTGGAGCGCGCCGTCGTGCACAGCCGCCAACGCGCCGTCGGCCGTTCGGGCGCCCCGGGGACGGGCTTCCACCTGGCCGACGCCCCCCTCCTCGTCGTCGACAACACCGACGAGACGGTGGCCGCCAACCGCGCGGCGCATCAGCTGATGGGGTTCATCCCCCCGCCGGACGCCACGTTCACCATGCTGTTCCACGCAGAGGACCGGATGGAGGTCGCGACGTTCCTGGTCTCGATGTCGGAGGCGTCGGGGATGCGCGTCTGGGCGGAGGCGCGGCTGCTGACGCCGTCGGGGGCGGTCGAGTGCAGCATGACCGGCACCGTCGACCCCTCCACCGACCTCGCACACATCACCCTCAAGCCGGTCGACGGCTGACGGAGACCGTCTCGGGTCAGCCAGGATCCGGCGTCAGTCGCGCCGGGGGTCGTCCTCGGACTCGGGGGGCTCGAAGAGGGCGTCGAGGAAGGGGTCAGCCAGCAGGCGCCACTGCCAGTCGCGCAGGCCGAGGGCCTCACGGAACTCCGCCGGTGTCTGGGGGTCGGCCACGACGGCCTTGAGCAGGTAGCGGCTGGGGCACAGCAGCCCGGCGTCCAGCCCGACCTCCTCGGCGACCTGCGCGCGGATGACCCGCAGCTCGTCGGCGAGCTCGCGATCGGCGTCGGTGGAGCGGCGACCGTTGCGGTCGACCGGGACCGGGTCGGCGTTCGCACCCTGATCCAGGGCGGTCACGATGTCCTCGCCGAAGGTGCGGACGGCCTGGCGGCGCACCCCGCGTCGACCCAGCTCGCGGACGGCCTTGGGTGGCTTCTGGGCCAGGTCGATCAGCGTCTTGTCGTTGACGATCCGGCCGGGGGCGGTGTCGGTGTCCTTGGCCAGGTCCTCACGGGCCTCCCACAGCGCCTTCGCCCGGGCGCGCGCCTTCGGGTCCAGCCGGCCCACACCCTTGGTTCGGGTCCAGTCGCGCCGATCCTCGACCGTTGGCTGGTCGATCGTGGCGGCGAGCTCCTCGACGTACCACTCCCAGCGGTCGGCCTCGACCAGCTTGTCGCGCAGGACCGCCCACAGGCGGGGAAGGTCGGCGACGTCACCAGCGGCGTAGACCAGCATCTCCTCGGTGAGGGGACGCTTCTCCCAGTCGGCGCGCTGCATCGCGGCCTTGTCGGACTCCATCTCCACGCCGAGGACCTCCGAGAGGAGGGTCTCCAGGCCCGTCGGCATGCCGAGCAGGGCAGCGGCGATGGCCGTGTCGTGCACGACGGGCGGGTCGACGCCGAGCGCCTGCATGGGCGCCACGTCGTTCTCCAGCGCGTGCAGGACGACCTCGCGTTCGGCGCAGAAGGCCGCGACCGGTGACCAGTCGTCCAGGCGGAGCGGGTCCAGGAGGGCGACACGTCCGTCGCCGCCGATCTGGACCAGCGCTGCCGCGCGGTAGTAGCGGTTCCAGTCGGCGCGTTCGACGTCGATCCCGATGGGGTCGAGGTCGGCAAGCCAGTCAAGGGCCGACGCGAGGTCGGCTTGGTCGTCGATGAGTTCGTAGCGGTCGAGAGGCATGGGTTGCCCATGAGGATAGGCCCGGATGGTCCGATCGGCTCGATGGCGTCACGATGGGCGCTAGGCTGCGGCCGATGCCCGACACGCACGGCCTGCTCGCGATCCACGCCCACCCCGACGACGAGGTCATCACCACCGGGGGCGTGCTGCGGCACAGCGTTGTCCGCGGGTTCCGGGTGAAGGTCGTCACCTGCACCGACGGGTCCCGCGGAGAGGTGGTGGGGGAGGGGATGGACCCGGCGGAGGTCTTCCCGCGCCTCGCCGAGGTGCGTCGAGGGGAGATCGCCAACGCGCTGGGTGCGCTCGGGGTGACCGAGCACGAGTTCCTGGGGTACGCCGACTCGGGGATGATGGGGACCGAGGGCAACGAGGACCCGGCGTCGTTCTGGCAGGCCGACATGCACGAGGCCATCGGCCGGGTCGTCGCGATCATCCGCAGCTTCAAGCCGTCGGTGTTCGTGACCTACGACCCGTTCGGCGGCTACGGCCACCCCGACCACATCCAGACCCACCGCGTCGGGCTGCTGGCCGTCGAGGCCGCGTCGATGGCGGCCCTGTACCCCGAGGCCGGACCGGTCTGGCGGACCCCCAAGGCCTACTACACGGCCATCCCCAAGTCGGGGATCGTCAAGATGAACCAGATGTTCCTGGACCGCGGTCTGCCCTCACCGTTCGGCGAGGAGATCGACCCGGCGGAGATCCCCATGGGCACCGACGACGACCTGATCACCAGCCTCGTCGACGTCAGCGAGCACATCGAGGACAAGCAGGCCGCCCTGAAGGCCCACCACAGCCAGATCTCGCCCGAGTCGTTCTTCCTCAACGTCCCCGACGACCTGATCCCCACCCTCTACGGCACCGAGTCCTTCGTCCGCGTCCGCAGCGACGTCCGAGTCGACGACGAGCTGGAAACGGACCTGTTCAGCGGGCTCTGACATGGTCCTCACGTTGTTTGTTGGTCCTCGCCTTGTTTGTTGGTCCTCGCTTCGCTCGTCGGGTCCTTTCACACTGCCTCGCTGCGCTCGGACGGTCCTCGGGCTCGTAACCGGCGATCCGCTGCGCCGATTCTCGCCTCTCGCAAGCTCGTGGCTTCGAGTCTTGCTCACGGATCGCCGGCGCCCTGCGGCGGTCTGTGCTCGGTTCGGCTGCGGTGGTCGGGGTGGCGTGTGCGTTGGGCGTCTCTGAGGGTGGTCCAACGCACCCGGGGTGAGGGCTCGTGCGACATGCCCGCCTCCTCGGGACGTTCATGTCACACAACGGCCGAGGGTGGGTGCGATCAGCAGCACCTGGAGCGGGGCAACGCCCACACCGTCGTGTGCTCGGCCCACAGAGGTGCCAACCGTCGTGTGCTCGGCCTACAGAGGTGCCAATCGTCGTGTGCTCGGCCCACCGAGGTGCCAATCGTCGTGTGCTCGGCCCACCGAGGTGCCAATCGTCGTGTGCTCAGCTCACCGAGGTGCCAACGCACCGCCGCAGGGCGCCGGCGAAACGCGAGCGAGGCTCGCAGTGCCCGATGCGGAGCGAGGGCCGAGAATCGAGGGAGCGATTCGTCGGGTCAGAGCCCGAGGACCAGACGAGCGAAGCGAGGACCAACAAACAACGCGAGGACCAACCAACAACGGCGCAGCCAGGCAGTGCAATCAGAACGTGCCGAAGAGCCTGTCGCCGAAGTCGCCGAGGCCGGGGACGATGTAGCCGACGTCGTTGAGGCCCTCGTCGACGCAGGCGGTGACGATGCGGATGTTGGGGTCGGACTGGGTCAGGCGCTCGATGCCCTCCGGGGCGGCGATGATGCAGACGAGGGTCAGGTCGGTGGCGCCGCGGTCGCGCAGCAGCTTGGCGGCGAAGGCGGCGGACCCGCCCGTGGCCAGCATCGGGTCCAGCAGCAGGACGCTGGCGTCGTCCAGGGACGGCGCCTTGTAGTAGTACTCCGTCGGCTGCAGCGTCTCCTCGTTGCGCTCCAGGCCCACGTAGCCGACGCCGATGTCGGGCAGGAGGTCGGTCGCGGCGCTGAGCATGCCCAGACCAGCGCGGAGTATGGGGACCGCGACGACGTGGCGGCCGATGCGCGTGACCTTCGTGGCGGTGATCGGGGTCTGCACCGTCTCCGTCACCGTGGGCAGGGACCGCGTCGCCTCGAGCACGAGGACCGAGGTCAGCCGCTCCGCCAGGGTGCGGTAGCGCTCCGGCTCGGTCCCGGCGTCGCGGAGGTCGGCCAGCAGATGGCCGGCAAGCGGGTGGTCGACGACTGTCACACGGTCCTGGGGCATGGCCGCCAACCCTGCCAGACAGGGGGACATCCGGCCACCGGTCCGTGGTTAACTACCGCGATCGGAGGTCGCTAGAATTCCCGGCGACATCTCTCCAACACGAGGGCGCTGCGACGCCCGAGAACGAAAAGGATCGACATGAGCGCTCTCGCGCGCCGCATGGGGCTGATCGCCCTGCTGCTGGCCCTTTCCCTGATCACTGCCGCCTGTGCCAACGACTCGACTGACGAGGAGGCCACCGAGGACGCCGCTGCGGCGACCGACGAGGAGCCCACCGAGGACGAGATGGCGGAGGAAGAGCCCACCGAGGACGAGATGGCCGAGGAGGAGCCCACCGAGGACGAGATGGCCGAGGAGGAGCCCACCGAGGACGAGGCGACCGAGGACGAGGCCGCTGACGCCTCCGAGGGCGGCGTCTCCATCGAGGACTCCTGCGCGCAGTACGAGGGCGTCGAGGTTCCCGAGGACTTCAACGTGGTCCTCGTGACCGACATCGGCAAGGTCGACGACGGCACGTTCAACCAGTTCGCCAACGACGGCATGGTTGCCGCGGCTGACTGCCTGGGCTTCGAGTCCCAGGCCATCGAGACCGCGTCCGAGGCCGACTACGCCACCAACATCTCCACCGCCCTCGAGGCCGACCCGGAGGTCGTCGTGACCGTCGGCTTCCTGATCGCCGACGCCACCCTCGAGGCGGCCAACGCCAACCCGGACGTCAACTTCATCGGCATCGACCAGTTCCAGGCCGAGTACCCCGCCAACTACGTCGGCGTGCTGTTCCGCGAGGACCAGGGCGGCTTCCTGGCCGGTGCCATGGCCGGTCTGCTGACCGAGTCCAACACCATCGGCGTCGTCGGCGGCCTCGAGGTCGTCCCGCCGGTCGTCCGCCTGGTCAACGGCTTCGAGGCCGGTGCCCACTACATCGACGAGTCCATCAACGTCCTCAAGGTCTACACCGACTCCTTCACCGACCCTGCCCAGGGCGCCTCGGCGGCCCAGCAGTTCCTCGGCGAGGGTGCCGACGTGATCTTCGGCGCGGGTGGCCAGACCGGTTCCGGCGGCGTGTCCGCGGCGACCGAGGCCGGCGCCTGGGGCATCGGTGTCGACCAGGACGAGTACTTCACCACCTTCGGTGGCGGCTCCTCGCCCGGCTCGGAGTTCCTGGCCACCTCGGCCGTGAAGCGCGTCGACCTGGGTGTCTTCAACCAGATCGGTGAGGCCCTTGCCGGCTCCTTCGAGGGCGGCATCTACACCCTGGACGCGGCCAACGGCGGCATCAGCTACGCCCCGTTCCACGACGCGTCCATCCCCGAGGACGCTGCGGCGCAGCTCGAGGAGGTCCGTCAGGGCCTGGCCGACGGCTCCATCGAGACGGGTATCGACCCGGCCACGGGCCTGCCCCTGTAGGCACGCGCGACCCAGCCAGTCACTCGGGCCCCGCACGGCGACGTGCGGGGCCCGCGTGTGTCAGGTCGTCGCTACCGACTACGCTGCCTGCTGGCAACGAACACGGAGGTGTGATGCAGGACGAGAGGGTCCCGGTCCTCGAGGTCGAGGGAGTGACCAAGCGATTCCCGGGTGTGGTGGCCAACGCCGACGTGAACTTCGCGCTCCATCGCGGGGAGATCCATTGCCTGCTGGGCGAGAACGGCGCGGGCAAGTCCACGCTGATGAACGTCGTGTTCGGCCTGTACCAGCCGAGCGAGGGACGGATCCTCGTCAACGGTGAACCCCAGCGGTTCGCCTCCTCCCGTGACGCCATCGCTGCGGGCATCGGCATGGTGCACCAGCACTTCCAGCTGATCCCCGTGCTGACGGTCGTGGAGAACGTGATCCTCGGTGTGGAGACCAGCCGCCGTGGCCAGCTGGACCTCGACACGGCTCGCGAGCGGATCACCGAGCTCAGCCAGGCCTACGGGCTGGGCGTTGACCCCGACGCCCTGGTCGGATCGCTGAGCGTTGGCGCACAGCAGCGGGTCGAGCTGATCAAGGCGTTGTACCGCGACGCCGACATCCTGATCCTCGACGAGCCGACGGCGGTGCTGACGCCGGGCGAGGTCGACGAGTTCTTCGAGGTCGTCCGCAGCCTGGTCGACGACGGCAAGTCCATCGTCTTCATCACCCACAAGCTGCGGGAGGTGCTGGCGGTCGCCGACCGCATCACCGTCCTGCGCCGCGGCCGCGTCGTCGGCAGCGCCGACCCCTCCACGAGCACCACCGCCGAGCTCGCCGAGCTGATGGTCGGACGCGCGGTGTCCTTCCAGGTGCCCAAGGGGCCGGCGGAGCCCGGGCCGGTCGTCCTCGACGTCGCCGGCCTCGGTGTGACCGACGATCGCGAGGTCGTCACGGTGGCCGACTGCAGCTTCCGGGTGAGGGCCGGTGTCATCTACGGCATCGCCGGAGTCGAGGGCAACGGCCAGCGCGAGCTCGTCGAGGCCATCGCCGGCATGCGTGACGCCGCCGACGGCCACATCCACATCGACGGCACCGACATCGTCGGCATGTCACCGCGCAAGGTCGAGCGGCTCGGCGTGGGGCATGTCCCCGAGGACCGCAACAAGCACGGCGTCGTCGGCGCCTTCACCATCACCGAGAACCTGGTGCTGAACGGGTACTACCGCTCGCCCTTCTCGCGTGGGTGGGTGATGCGCCGAGAACCCATGGTCGAGCAGGCCGAACGCCTCGTCGAGGCCTACGACGTTCGCACGCCCGGGACCGAGGTCACCGTCAGCACGCTGTCGGGCGGCAACCAGCAGAAGGTCGTCGTCGCCCGCGAGCTGTCCCGCCCGCTGAAGCTGCTGATCGTCGCCCAGCCCACTCGCGGGCTGGACGTCGGCTCGATCGAGTTCATCCACTCCCAGATCGTGGCCAAGCGCGACGAGGGCTGTGCGGTCCTGCTGGTATCCGCCGAGCTGGACGAGATCCTGTCCCTCGCCGACCACATCGGTGTGCTGTACCGCGGGACGATCGTGGCGGAGATGCCCCGCGACGAAGCAAGCCGCAACCGGTTGGGGTCGCTGATGGCCGGAGCCGAGGATCCCGGGCCGCCCGAGCAGCCCGACGCCGTGGAGGAGATGGTGTGAGCGGTCCGGACGACCCGAAGACAACCCCCCGAGAAACTGAGGACGGCGGCGTCCCGGCCGACACGATCACCGGCCGCCTCGACCCGTGGATGGCCCTGAGTCCCCTCCTCGTGCTGCTCGCGGCGTTGCTGTGCGCGGTGGTCATCGGCGGCATCGTGATGGTGCTGACCGGCGCCAACCCCGTCGAGGCCTACTGGGCGCTGCTGCGCGGCGCCGTTGGTTCCCCCGACCGGATCGCCTCGTCGCTGGCACGTGCCACCCCGTTCATCGGCGCCTCGCTTGCCCTGGCGTTCGCGTTCAAGGCAGGCCTGTTCAACATCGGCGCCGAGGGGCAGCTGCTGATCGGCGCGCTGTTCGGCGGCTGGGCCGGGACCTGGTCGTGGATGGCCGGTGCCCCAAGCATCGTGGCCATCCCGGTCGTCATCGGCATGGGCATGCTCGGCGGGGCGCTGTACGGCGGATTCCCGGGCTTCCTGAAGGCCAAGACGGGCGCCCACGAAGTCATCGTCACGATCATGCTGAACACGATCGCGCTGCGGCTCGTGGAGTGGCTCGTGCTCAGCCGTGATCCCGTGATCCTGCTGGACACGACGGCGTCCGTCCCCCACTCCCGAGAGATCGTGGAGAGCGCCAAGCTGCCGCACATGCCGTTCGCCGGTGCCTCCTCCCTGCACTGGGGGCTGGCCCTGGGCATCGTGGCCTGCGCCGTGATGTGGTTCGTCATGGAACGGACCTCCACGGGCTTCGAGCTCAAGACCGTTGGGCTGAACCCGTCAGCCGCCATCTACGCCGGCATGAGCGTGTCGAAGGTCTGGATCCTGGCCATGGCCGGCTCGGGTGCGTTCGCCGGGCTCGCCGGTGCCGCGGAGGTGTCCGGCTCGGTCGGGTTCATCCAACCGGGTGTGTTCCGCAACATCGGCTTCGACTCCATCGCCATCGCGCTGCTGGCCAGGGCCAACCCGTGGGCGATCATCCCCGCCGCGCTGCTGTGGGGTGCGCTGCTCTCCGGCGCGCCGCTGATGCAGCTCGAGGCCAACCTGTCCATCGACCTCGTCCGCATCGTGCAGGCGCTGATCCTGCTGTTCGTCGCCGCCGACCTGATCGTCAGGCGCCTGTTCCGCATCCGAGGCGAACGCGGCGAGGGTGCCGCGCTGGCCGCTGGGTGGGGAGGCTGACCGTGACCACCACCACCGTTCCCGCCCCCGCCCCCGAGCAGCAGGCACTCGCCGCACAGAACGTGCACCCGCGCCGCACGCGGTTCGTCGTCATCGGCTGGGTCTACAGCATCCTGGGTGTGCTCCTGATGGAGCTCGCCGGCCGGGTGCCCAGCGACGACATCACCTTCACGTTCGGCATCCCGCCGGACGTGCCACAGATCACCCTCGACCCGCCCGGCATGGTGCTGCTCGCCGGCATGGTGTTGCTTGCCGGTGGGATCACCGGGATCTTCGAGCACCGCCTCGGCAACATCCCCCGTGTCGGCCTTGCCGTGGCCACCGCCGCGTTCGTCCCGTTGCTGCTGGTCCTGTCGCTGGCCTACTCGACGTCGTCGAAGCAGACGAACCTGATCCCGATCCTGGTCGAGTCGCTGCGGCAGGGCACGCCCATCGCGCTGGGTGCCCTCGCCGGTCTGTGGTGCGAGCGATCGGGCGTCGTCAACATCGGCATCGAGGGCATGATGCTGGCGGCCGCCGGTGGTGGCTTCGTCGCCTACGCGGTCCTCGGCGGCGCCGAGGGTGGGTTCTGGCTGTGGGCATCGGTGCTGATCGCCGTGCTCATCGGTGGGCTGATGGCCCTCCTCCACGCCGTGCTGTGCGTGACGTTCAGGACCGACCAGATCATCTCCGGTGTCGTCATCAACCTGCTCGCGCTGGGCGTGACGTCCTACCTGCGCCAGCAGGTCATCGTCCCCTCCGGCGAGGGCGGCGGCGGCATCACCCTGCCGACGTGGAACATCCCGCTGCTGTCGGACATCCCCATCATCGGGCCGGTCTTCAGCGGCAAGCCGATCTACTTCGCGATGTTCGCGCTGGTCGCCCTGACCACCTGGGTGCTGTTCCGCACGCCGTTCGGGCTGCGCGTCCGTTCCGTCGGCGAGAACCCACACGCGGCCGAGACCCTCGGTGTGGACCCCATCCGCATCCGTTACCTCGCGGTCGTGATCGGTGGCCTCATCGCCGGCCTCGGTGGCGCCTGGTTCTCCCTGGAGACCGTCGGGTCGTTCGAGGACAACATGACCAACGGCACGGGCTTCATCGCCCTGGCCGCCCTGATCTTCGGCAAGTGGCGGCCGTGGCAGTCCTTCGGCGGCGCCATGCTGTTCGGCTTCGCGGCCGCGCTCGGCACCCGGCTGCA
Organism: Euzebya pacifica; assembly: GCF_003344865.1. Taxonomy (GTDB): domain Bacteria; phylum Actinomycetota; class Nitriliruptoria; order Euzebyales; family Euzebyaceae; genus Euzebya; species Euzebya pacifica. The sequence continues at coordinate 4,405,622 of NZ_CP031165.1, read as the reverse complement.
GATCCTGTCGGTGCGCCTGGAGGACTTTCGCCTGCTGGACCTGTCCCGCTTCGGCCTGGACGTCTCGGTCGTGCGCATCACGGGCCTGGAGATCCCCTCCCAGGCGCTGCAGGCCCTGCCGTTCGCCGTGACGATCGTCGTGCTCGCCGGTGCCATCGGCCGCGCCATCGCCCCGGCGGCCGACGGTGTGCCCTTCGAACGCTCCAAGTGAGCCGGTGGGCGAGGTGACGCAGGGATGAGCGGCGCCGACGGCGGCGACGCCTTGCTGGCCTCGGAACACGCCGAACCCGGCGGGTCAGCGGCGGCCGCGCTGGATGCCCTCGCCGACGAGGCGACGATGGTCGTGGCGGTGCGAACCGACGGCCGGGCCGCCATTCGCCGGGGCCTGCCCGACGGCGTCGACCCGGGCACGTTGACCGCGCCGGTGCTGGCCGGACGGGCCGTGGCGATCGTGCTGGACATGGCCACCGACGCCGAGGCCATCGCGTTGTTCGGCCGCTTCCAGGACCCGCGTGCCGCGCTGGTCACCGTCGAGGATCCCTCGGTGGTGCTCGGTGCCCTCGGGTTCGGCCAGTGGCGGGTACGGCACCGGTTCTGCAGCCGTTGCGGGGGCACGTTGGAGCCTCGGGCGGACGGGCGTGTGCTCCGCTGCACCGCCGAGGACACCGAGCAGTTCCCCCGCCTCGAACCGGCGGTGATCATGCGGGTCGTCGACGCCGACGACCGAATCCTGCTGGGGCGCCAGCCCATGTGGCCACCCGGGCGGTACAGCGTCCTGGCCGGCTTCGTCGATCCGGGTGAGTCCCTCGAGGCCGCCGTCGCACGGGAGATCATGGAGGAGGTCGGCGTGCCCGTCACCGACGTCGCCTACCACTCCTCCCAGCCGTGGCCCTTCCCGGCCAGCCTGATGCTGGGGTTCACGGCGACCGCCACGTCGACGGAGATGGTCCTCGAGGACGAGATCGCCGAGGCCCACTGGTTCTCGCGCGAGGGGCTCGTGACCGCGATGGAGGAGGGCCGGGCGTTCGTGCCGCCCGACGTCTCCATCGCCCATCACCTGCTGGTGGACTGGCTGGGCGCGGACGTCCCGCTGGCCACCTGGTACGACCAGCGCTGACCCCATCGGGGCCAGCGCCGGTCGGCAACCGTCAGATGCCTTGCTCGCTCAAGCTCTGCTCGCTCAAGATCAGACAGCGGGGCGCCGCCTGCTCGCCCAGCGCGTAGCCGTTGGCCAGCAGCGCTCGCTGCGCCATCGTGATGGCGGTGGGCTGGTTGACCCAGCGGCCCGCGAAGGACGCGCCGAACTCCTCGGTTGCGGTGTCGACGGAGGCGTCGAACCGGTAGACGTCCAGCCCGCGGTTGATGTCGTTGCCGTAGCCGTAGAAGGACCCGTCCTCCTCGAACGTGTTGGTCTTGAACGACCACGTGTCGGAGTTGGAAAAGTAGAAGAAGCCGAGGGTCTCGATGGGCATCGACGTCGGGTTCGTCGCGCCGTCGGCCAGGCCGTTGATGTCCAGCACCCACACGCCGGCGTTGTACCAAGCGATGGTGACGATGCCCTGCTCGGGGTAGATGCGGAACACGTGGGCGGTGCAGGTCAGGGCCTCGCCCTGGCCCGATCCGGTGCCGGCGGGACGGAAGTCGGGGATGAAGTAGGTCCCCACCTTGTGGGTCTGCGGGTCCAGCTCGTTGTCGCCGGTGATGTCGTAGATGTGCATGCCGCCACCGGGGCAGAACCCGTTGCCGGCAGCGCCCGCGAGCTCGTCCTCGACGATCAGCAGCGTGCGCTCGTTGCCGTCGCTGTCGGTCACGGTCACCGGGTCGGCCTGGTGCTCGACGTTGATGGCCGGGTCCACGAAGTTGGAGATGACCTCGGGGTTGGCAGGGTCCTCGGTGTTGATGATCACCGTGTTGGACAGGGCCGCGGAGTACGCCCGGGTGCCGTCGGCGGAGAAGGTGATGTCGTGGGACTCCGTCCCCAGACCCGGCAGCACCGGCATGTCGAGCTGCCCGAGGCGCGTGATGGCCGAGAGGTCGGAGATGTCGTAGTACTCGATGTAGGTGCTCTCCTCGCCCCCCGAGGTCACCGGGTTGGTGATGAGGGAGGAGTTGGAGTTGTAGGCGTAGTCGCCGGACGGGTGCACCGTCATGTTGTGGGAGCCCTCGGGGACGGGGATGAACCCGGCGTAGGTGGGCTCGTAGGGGTTGGTCAGCTCGATGACGTAGGTCCCGTAGCCGGGGGTCAGGTCGTCGGGCGTCCCGTCGGGCTGGTCCTCGTCCTCGCCACCGCCGACCTCGTCGACGAAGGTGATGTCGCCGGCCGCGACGGCGCTGCGCACGCAGTCCGAGCGGTGGTCCAGGTTGGAGGTGTCCTCGGAGGTGAAGGTCGTGAAGGTGCGGCCGTCACGGCTGAACACCTGGGTGTCGCCCTGCACGGTCACGCAGTCGTAGTAGGCGACGATCTCGGTGTGTTCGGGGTCGGCGATGTCGGCGATCTGCAGGCCGTTGTACTCCGCTCCCGCGATGGCGTAGTCCTGCAGCGAACCGTCCCGGTCGGCGACCAGCGCGGACAGGGTGTCGGCGGCCTCGGCGTCGATCGCCGAGGTACCGCCGGCGAGGCGCAGCGCGCCGACCGTCGCGTCGGCGAGGGCAACCCCGGCCTGCGGGGTGGCAGCGATGTCGAGGCCATCGACCAGGTACAGCACACCGCCGGTCTTGCCGATGGCTGCCGCGGTGGTCAGGCCGTCGGCGAACGCACGGCTGGTGGCGACATGGGCACGGGCGCGGATGGCCCCGCGGGCGAAGGACTCGGCCGCGACGGCAGCAGCGACATCGTGCACGTCGTCACCCTCGATACGCGTCGACGTGGCGCCACCGGCGGCCTCCTCGGCCTCGGTGACCACGGCCTCGCTGACCTGACCGGTCGTCCCGACGACCGTCAGGGCCGCGGGATCGCCGCTTGCACCGGGGATGGCTGGCCCCTGGCCGGTCACCGGGTCGGTCGGGGCGCTGGCAGCCAGGACGGCGGCGGTCTCCTCGGGCAGCCGGTCCTCGCCGAGCAGCAGCAGGGGGATGTCGTGGGCGGCACCGAGCGACGCGGCGGCCAGGGCCGTCTCCCAGCCCCGCTCGGGGTCGGTGTCCTCGCCGACGGCCAGGAGGAACTCCCCGGCACCGGTCACCCGTTCGGCGATGGCGGCTGCCGTGCCGAACCGGTTGGAGCCCTCGATGCGCTCCACGGACAGGCCGGCCGCCGTGAGCTGGTCCAGCACCGCCGCGGACACGGCGGCCTCGCCACCCAGCACGACGGCGCGACGGGCACCCAGCCGGGTGATCTCGGCCATGGTGGCCGCGGGCACCTCCTCGACGGTGGTCAGCAGGATCGGTGCGCGCAGCAGCCCGGCCAACGGGGCCCCAGCCAGCGCGTCGGCGTAGGTGTACGCCGTGGCGATGACCACGTCGTCCGCGGCGAGGTAGGTGTCGGCGGAGATGGCCGCTGCCGTCTCGATCCGCGTCGGCCCCTCCAGGCGGATGGTGCGACCCGACCCGCCGTCGAGGGTGGCGAACTCGATGTCGGTGCCGTAGGGGATCGTGGTCTCCGCCCGGTCGAGGACACGGTAGGCGAGGTTGTCGATGTGGGACATGTTCGCCGAGGAGAACGGCTCGGCAGCGTCGTTGGACGCGGCATCCTGCGCGGTGGTGGGGGCGGGGGACAGGAGGGTGGCGATCAGCAGGATCGACAGCAGCAGCGCTGGCTTGGACATCGGGGCGGAGCCTTCGGGACGAACGGACGGTGTCGTCGCAGTACACGTCCGAGGTCCACCGATCGTTACGGGCCGGCCGCGATCAGGCCTGGATACCCGCGGTGTCCGCCGGCCGTTCGACGAGGAGTTCGGCGTTGACGATGAGGTTGCCCAGGTAGCTGCCGTCGGCGAAGTCGCCGTCGCAGGTGATCAGGCGCAGCCACGGGCCGTCGGTGTCGCCGTAGACCACGTCGGTGGGGAAGGCATCCTTGGCCACCCGCATGACGCTGCGCACCGCGAACGTGGCAGAGGAGCTGTCGACGCGATCGACGGTGATCTCGTCCCCGGCGCGCAGCTCGCGCAGCCGGTGGAACACCGCGGGCCCGCGGTAGGAGTCCACGTGTCCCACGATCACCGCAGGCCCGGCCTCACCCGGTTCGGGGCCGGCCTGCCACCATCCGGTGCGGGCGAAGTCCTGTGGGACGTCGAGCACCCCGCCGGTGACGCCGAGGGGGATGACCGAGGCATCGACGTCGATGGCGGGGATGGACACCCTGGTGGGGTCTGCTCGGTCGATCGGGTCGCCGGTCGTCGGCGCCGGATCGGTTGTCGGGGCCGGATCGGTTGTCGGGGTCGGGTCGGTCGAGGAGGGCGACGGTGCGTCGGCGGGAGGCGTCGTCCGGACGGCGTCGGGTGTGGGCAGTCGGGTCCCGTTGTCGAGCGCGGTGCCGACCAGCATCTCGCCGGCCTCGTCCCCGGCCGATGAGCCCGGTGCGAGGGTGGAGAGCGCCACGACGAGCAGGGCAACCAGGGAGAGCAACGAGACCGACCCGGCGGCAGCCCTGACCATCCGACGGCGCGGACCATCGGACGTCACGTTCGCCGTCACGCCGCCAGGCGTTTCGACCCGGAGTGGCGCCTCGGCGGGACCGACCTCACGTGCATCGATCGTGTCCACCTCGTCGTCGGAGGGTTCCTCCGGTGTCGTGGCGGCCGCCGTGCCGGACGGCTGCGGCTCGGCACGACGGTTCCTGCGGTATCGGTGCAACGCTGCGGTGGCTGCGGCCGAGGCCACCAAGCCGGTGACCAGGCGTCGAGAGTGGGGCATCGTGTCGTCCTCGGCGATGGGTGGGGGCCTCCGCGTGGGGGCCCGGACGCGAGCCTGCCCCGGCCCGATGACGTGTCGTCACCCGAACCGGGGCAGGGGGCGCGGCGAACGCGTGTGGCGTCAGACGCGGCGGCGGACCACGAAGCCGACAGCGGCAAGGCTGGCCAGCAGGCCCATGGCCACGAACGGAAGGGTGGTGCTGGAGTCGGCGGTCCCGCCGGCACCGGTGGCCACGCCGCCGGTGGGGGCAGCGCCGTCGTCGGTGGTCGCGGCATCCTCGGTCGCCTCGTCAGCGGCCTCGGTCGGGGCGGCGTCGGTCGGGGCGGCGTCGGTCTGCGCGGCCTCGGTCACGCTCGGCGGCAGCATCACGGTGTCGATGAGGTGCACGGTGGCGTTGGCGGTCTGGACGTCGGGGACGACGATCGTCGCCTGGCCGTCCACGTCGGTGCCGTTGATGGTGATGGTCTCGCCGGTGAAGGTCTCGTAGTCCCCGGACAGGTCGGCGGAGGCGATCTGCTCGCCGGCGATGACGTGGAAGCCGAGGACCTGGGTCAGCAGACCGGTGGGGTCGGCCAGGGCGGCCTCGAGCGTCGCAGCGTCCAGGGCGGCGAAGGCGCAGTCGGTGGGGGCGAAGACCGTGAGGGCCTCAGCGGAGTTGAGGGTGTCGACCAGTCCGGCTTCCGACACGGCCGTGACGAGGGTGGTCAGGACGGGGTTGCTGGACGCGGCGGTGCCAACGGGGTCGTCGGCCATGCCCTCCAGCGTGCCTTCCTCCGCACCGCTCTGGACGGCTTCGACCAACGCGTCGGTGTCGCAGATGGTGGTGGAGTCCTGGGCCGCCGCACCGGAGGCAGGCAGGATCAGGAGGCCGGCAAGCAGGCCAAGCAGGAGACGGACGGAACGTGTGCGCATGGGAGGTCCTCGTGTTCGGGAGTCGGGGGACCCCGGACAGCGGGATCCACGTGACCTGTTCGGAACCGGCGCACCCCCGGATGGGCCCGATGTGGTTCACTGCGCGACCGTGATTGTTGTTTCGGTCGACAATCCCGCCGAAGGTGGTGAGCCTCTAGGCTGATCACGCCCCGAATCATCTCCCCCCATGAAGGAAGTCAAGTGGCTCGTCGAGCGAAGATCGTCGCCACCCTTGGTCCCGCCCTGGACGACCGCGAGAAGCTGCGTGCAGCCATCGAGGCCGGTATCGACGTGGTCCGGCTGAACTTCAGCCACGGTGACCACGACACACATGCACGTCGCCTCGAGACCGTGCTCGAGCTCGGCGCGCGTCTGGGCCGCAACGTGGGTTCCCTGGCCGACCTGCAGGGTCCCAAGATGCGCCTGGGCCTCATGCCCGACGACGGCCTCGAGATCGAGACCGGCTCGGAGGTCTACCTCCTGCCCGGCGTCGAGCAGCTCGAGGACTACGAGAGCGAAGGGCTCAAGGCCCTTCCCGTCGTGTACGACGCGCTTGCCGATGACGTCGAGCCCGGTGCGCTGCTGCTGATCGACGACGGTTCCCTCCGCCTGGTCGCCTCGCGCGTCGAGAACGGCACGGTACGGGCACGGGTCGTGGCCGGCGGGGTGGCCAAGTCCCGCAAGGGCCTGAACCTGCCGGGTGTGGCCGTCTCCGCCGCGTGCCTGACCGACAAGGACCTCGAGGACCTCAAGTTCGCCATGGAGCTCGGCGCGGACTGGGTCGCCCTCTCCTTCGTCCGGGGACCCGACGACATCATCGACGTGCGCAACCGGATCCACGCGCTCGGCGGTGAGTCCCCTGTCATCGCCAAGCTGGAGCGGCCCGAGGCGATCGAACGGTTGACCGACATCATCGACGTCACCGACGCGGTCATGGTCGCGCGTGGCGACCTGGGTGTGGAGATCGGTCCCGAGCGCGTCCCCGCCATCCAGAAGGAGATCATCGCCGAGGCCAACGCCGAATCGCGCCCCGTCATCACCGCGACGGAGATGCTCGACTCGATGATCAGCTCGCCCCGTCCCACACGGGCGGAGGCCAGCGATGTCGCCAACGCCATCTTCGACGGCACCGACGCCGTGATGCTGTCGGGCGAGACCGCCGCGGGGGCGTTCCCGGTCGAGGCCGTCCGGACCATGGCCCGCATCGTCGAGGTCGCCGAGCGTTCCCCACACCTGATCCACCCGAGCCCCCCGCCCCACTCCGAGCTGAGCGTGCCGAAGGTCGTGTCGCAGTCGGCCGTGCAGGTCGCCCGTGACGTCCGGGCCACCGCCATCGTGGTCTTCTCGATGACGGGCTGGTCGGTCCAGCTGGTCAGCAAGTGTCGTCCGGAGATGCCGCTGGTCGGGCTGACCCCGTCGGACCGGGCCCGTCGCCGCACGTCGATGATGTGGGGGACCGAAGCCGCCCTGGTGCCGATGAAGGACCGGGCGCAGGAGCTGCTGGAGGCCGCCGAACGCGTGCTGCTGGACGGCAACTGGGCCGCCTATGGCGACGTCATCGTCCTCGTCACCGGTCCTCCCGGGTCGCTGGGCGGCACGAGCCGGATCTGGGTCCACCGGATCGGTGACCAGATCGTGAGCTGACCGGCGTACGCCTGTCCGACGACATCGTCTACGTACCCACCACACCACCCGCGCGGGGTTCACTAGGCCTTAGTGCGCAGATACAGCGAGCGGTTCCGGGGGTACGTTCCGGTCCGTGGACGACGCTTCCGAACTCCGAGTGCTCGTCGTGGAAGATGCTGGTTCGGACCGTTGCCTGATCGAGGCCGCTCTTGCCGAGCAGCTCGATGGCAACCCCGTCGTGCAGTGGGCCCACAGCCTCCAACACGCCGTGCGCCAGCTGGCCGACAACCGCACCGACGTGGTGCTGCTGGACCTCGGCCTGCCCGACAGCGATGGCCTCGAGACCATCGCTGCGCTTCGTGCCGCCGACCCCGATGTGCCCATCGTCGTCGTGAGCGGGACGGCAGGAGAGGCCGATCGTCGCCTCGCCGTCCGGCTGGGCGTGGACGACGTCATCAGCAAGGACCAGCTCGAGGCGCGCCACCATCCCCTCGGCCACAGCATCCGCAACGCCGTCGACCGGCCCCGCCCGGAAGTCGAGAGGCGAGCGGCGCTGACGGTTGGACCGGGCAGCCGCATCCACATCGCCGTCCTGGATGCCGAGGCTCGTGCGGACGCCGCCCTGGACCGCCACATCTCCGACGTTGCACACCGCAACGGTTGGCGCCTGACCTTCAGCCGGACGACCAACCTCGAGGGGCTTGTGGACCTGACCGCCAGCGGGGGAGGGGTGGACCTGTTGATCGTCGACGTCGACGTCACCGACCCGCGAGGTCTCGCAACGCTTCGGCAGGCCCGGCTCGGGGTGCCGGGCTGCGAGATCCTCGTGGCCAGTGACACCCATCCGGCCGTCATGGCGCTGGCGGCCCTCGACCTCGGGGCAGCCGATGTCCTGGTCCGGCACCTGCTGGACGGTCCATCGGTCGAGCGGGCCATCCTGTTCGCCCTCCGTCGTCGTCGCCGGGAGCACGAGCTCTCCAGCGCGGCCGGCAGCGATGCGCTGACGGGCCTGCCCGCACACAACGTGGTCCTGGCCCACCTGGCCGCCTCGATGGCCGCCATCGAGGCCGAGCAGAGGGACTGCTGCACCGTGATCTTCATGGGGCTGGACGGCATGGCGCAGGTGAACGCGCAGTTCGGCCACCGTGTCGGCCAGCACGTGCTGCGTGTCGTGTCCGGCCGGATGGCCCACGTGGCACGTCGAGGGGACCTGCTGGCCCACCTCGGCGGATGCGACTTCGTGCTGGTGCTCGATGATTTCGACAGCGATCGGGCGCGCAGGGTGGTCGGCCGGCTCGTCGATGTGGTGGGCAGTCCCATCGCCATCGACGCCGACTACCGGGTGCTGGTCGGGCTCCGCGCCGGTGTGGCGTCCACCGACGTGCCCATCGATCCCACCGAGCTGCTCGACGCGGCAGATCGTGATCTGTACGAGCGCGAGCGGCAGCGGGCCGTGCGGGAGGCCGGCAGCTAGGCAGGCGTCAGCTCGGAAGCGTTGGGGATGCCGAGCCGAACAGGTGACCCTGCGCGAAGTCACACCCACGCTCGAGGAGCCAGTCACGCTGCTCCACGGTCTCGACACCCTCGGCGACCGTCTTGAGGCCGAGGGCGCCTGCCATACCGAAGATGCCCGCAACGAGCGCGGCGCTGTCGTTGTCGTGGGGCAGGCCGGCAACCAACGACCTGTCGATCTTGACGATGTCCACACCGAACCGACGGAGATGGACGAGGGAGGACAGACCGGTCCCGAAGTCGTCGAGGGAAACGCGAACGCCCATCGCGCGCAGCTCGGCGATCTGGGCCTTGATGTCGCCTGCGCCGGTGAGCAGGACGTCCTCGGTCAGGTCCAGCACCAGGCGGTGGGGATCCAGCACGGCTTGTTCGTGGAGGCTCCGGAGCGACCGGGCGTAGCGCCCGTCGACGAGCTCGGCGGGCGTGCAGTTGAGGTGGAGGTCGAGCTCGGTGGCACCGCGGTGTCGGCTCGAGGAATCAGCGGCGCGCCGCAGCAACGTGTCGCCCAGCTCAGCCATGAAGCCTGCGTCCTGGGCAAGCGACAGGAACCGATCGGGCCCGAGCACGTCGTCCGCGCGCTGCCATCTCGCGAGGGCCTCGGCCGCCACGACCCGGCCGGTGCGGAGGTCCACCACCGGCTGGAACCACGGGACGACCTCCCCGGCCTCCACACCGTCGCGCAGCCCCGCCTGCAGCGTCCGGCGGGCGGCTGCCGTCCGGCGATGCTCGGGGCCGAACAGCTCCGTGCGTCCCTTGCCCCGTTCCTTCGCGGCGTACATGGCGCTGTCGGCGTCCCTGAGCAACGCCACCGGGTCAACGGTCTCGGGATCGGCCAGGACCATGCCGATGCTGAAGGCCGGGCGCAGGCGAGCCCCGTCTCCGACCTCCATACCGGTCTGTGAGGTCGCATGGATCCGCTTGGCGATGTCCCAGGCGTTCTCCGACGACTCGATGTCGCAGACGAGGACGAACTCGTCCCCACCGAGACGGGCCACGGTGTCGTCGGGGCGCACAGCGGACCGGAGGAGCCCCGCGACATGCACGAGCAGGGCGTCGCCGACGTCGTGTCCGAGCGTGTCGTTGACCCGCTTGAAGTCGTCCAGGTCGAGGAAGAAGACGGCTACCTGGCCTCCGTGGCGACGCGCACGTTGCAGCTCCTGGGCCAGCCGGTCCATCAGCAGCGTGCGGTTGGCGAGCCCGGTCAGGGCGTCGTGCAACATCTGGTGTCGCAGGCGCGCCTCGGCGAGGTGCCTGTCGGTCACGTCGACGAGGATGCTGACCGCAGCGAGGTCGGCGTCACGCATGGGTGGACGGGATCGAAGCGTCAGCCAGCGGACTTCCGCGCCGTCCGCCAGCTGGACGAGGCGAACCTCGGCCGCACCGGAGTCCATCGCCGTTCGGGCGTGGCGCCGAAGGAACCCCGGCCCCAGCTCATCCCCGTCCGCTCCGCGCAGGAGGACGTCGTCGAGCTGTGCCATCTGGTCGATCCCGAGGAGCCGTTCGGTCGCGGGGTTGATCGCGAGGGGTGTCAGGTCCTGTTCGCCATGCCACAGGACGACGCCCTCCTCCAGCTCCTCGACGACCGTCTGGAAGCGCATGGCAAGGGCGGTCGCCTCCTGCTGCGCCGAGACGACCAGGCGATGTTGCTCCCGGGAACGCACGGCTGCTGCCACTCGTTCTGCTCCGCTGAGGAGCTGCTGGTCGTCGACCGGCGGAGGCCCGGGGATGGCCCACCCCCAGCACACCGCCCCGAGCACCGCGCCGTCCTCCAGGAGGGGCACGACCATGCCGCTCTCCAGGCCCTCGAGCTCCGACATCTCCCATCCCGGATAGATGTCTGCGAGCCCCTCGAGGGATCTCCAGCGGATCGACCTGCCCTCCTCCAGGATGTCGTGGAGCGCCGGGTGCCGATCGTGGTCGATGCGGAACTGGACGGGCTGGGGGGTGTCGTCCACGATCGTGGTGGACACGACCTCCACGTGGGCCCCCTTGTCGTGCAGCAGCCACGTCCGGTCTGCGCCGACGAGCGCCTCCACCAGGGCGATCACGGGTGCCATCGTCTCCGAGGTGTCCTGGATCATGGGCTCGAGGCGCACCCAGCGGGTGTGGTCGGCCTCGACCCCCCCGAACATGGCGATCCCCCAGTTGGCGTCCCCGTCGTCCAGGCAGAAGCGCTGGATCAGGCGGCGCTCCACCGTCCCGACGTCACGGGTGGCCAGCAGTTCCTTGGCCCGCTGTCGGTCCTCGACGAGGTCGGCGTAGTGGCGTCCGACGAGCAACGCCGGTGCACACCGCAGGAACCGTCCGGCGGCACGGTTGGCGTACACCACGACCCCCGTCTCGGTGAGCCGGAGAAGCGCTGCCGGCACGCCATCGAGAATCTGGGGGTCCCTCTGCATCGACCGAAGGCTCCCACTGTCACGCAGCGCGCAAACCGAAACGAACCCAATTCAGTAATGATTCGTCCGATCGCGATCCGAGGGAGGTCAGCGGGGGGACGGCGGCAGGGTCTTGCCGGCCACCAACGCCTGCTCGTCCACGGTGGTGAGCCGTCCGTCCCGCCACCTGATCGACAGCCAGCCATCCGCCCACGACTCCAGCACCCCGACGGCGTCGCTGTGCGCCGGCTCGCCCGGTTCCCGCGCTGCCGCCCCCTCCACCCAGAAGCGCACGCTGACACGCTGTCCGACGTCCGCCGGGGTGATGCGCACGACGTATCGAGCCTTCATCGTGGGGTCCCGGGGGAGAGGGCGTGCAGGACGGCCGCGGCGACGTCCTGGTCTCGGTCGAAGAAGAAGTGGTCGGTATCTGGCAGCACGGTGACCTCGTCGGGGCGGAGGATGTGAACGGTGTCAGGAGGGAAGAACTGGTCGTGCGCCCCGACCACCACGTGGCGGCGGGGCGGCAGGGTCTCGGGCACGAGCGGGCCGAGGAGTGGCGCGTCGTCCAGTCCGCGGGTCGGCGGTGCGACGCCCACCCACGTGTCGATGGACGTCCCCAGCCGGAGGGCGATCATCGCACCGAAGGACCAGCCGACCGCAGCCAGCGGGACGCCGGGGTGGGCGGCGCGGAGGTGGGCGAGGCCGGCCTCGGCGTCGAGGTGCTCGAGTCGTCCGCCGGTCTGGGTGCCCGCTGACCCCTCCACCCCCCGGAAGTTCAGCCGGAGGCTGGCCCAGCCGTCCGCCGACAGCGCCGCGGCGATGGCCGGCAGCAGCCAGACATCCATGTGGCCACCGAACGCCGGGTGGGGGTGGCAGAGCAGGACCGCACCCTTCGGCGGTCCGGTCGGCCGGCGATGGCGGGCCTGCAGGGACACGTCGTCGGCGGTGACGACGAGGACATCGGCTGTCGGGTTGCGTGGGTGCACGGGTCCTCAGGGTAGAGTGTTGGCCGACGCGCCCGACCGGGCCCACCGTGCACCGCACGATGACCAACACGCGACCCCAAACCAGGAGGCCAAACACGTGACCTACACGATCTGCGAGCCCTGCATCGACGTGAAGGACAAGGCCTGCATCGAGGAATGCCCCGTGGACTGCATCTACGAGGGTGACCGGATGCTCTACATCCACCCCGATGAGTGCGTGGACTGCGGCGCCTGCGAGCCCGCATGCCCCGTCGAGGCCATCTTCTACGAGGACGACGTCCCGGACGAGTGGAAGGAATTCACTCCCTGGAACGCCGAGTACTTCGAGGACGGCGTCTCCGGCGTCGGTTCCCCCGGCGGTGCCGCCAAGGTGGGCGCCTCCGGCGTCGACCACCCGAAGGTGGCCGCCTGGGAGTAACCCCCCAGCAGGACTGACCAACCCCGTGCCTCGGCGCGGGGTTGGCTTTGTTTTTCGGTCCTCGCTCCGCTCGTCGGGTCCTCGGGCTCTGACCCGACGATCCGCTCCGCCGATTCTCGCCTCTCGCAGGCTCGTGGCTGTGAGTCTTGCTCACGGATCGCCGGCGCCCTGCGGCGGTCGGTGCCCGGTCCGGCTGCGGTGGTCAGGCCGGCGTGTGCGTTGGGCGCCTCTGAGGGTGGTCGACCGCACCCGGGGTGAGGGCTCGTGCGGCATGCCCGTCTCCTCGGGGCGTGTGCGATCCGGGGAGGTTGTTGACACCTTGGTCCGGGGGCCTTGTTGACAGGTGCACACAGCCTAGGTGTGTCGGGTGAGGGGCAGGTAGCGGGTTGTGGGGTCGGGCTTGGTGGTGCCGATGAGGGTGCCGTGCTCGTCGTGGATCTCGATGAGGTCGCCGTGGTCGGTGATCGCCACGACGGTGTTGGGGTGGGCTCGTCCCAGCCCGATCTGCCAGGAGGCGTAGCCAAGGTTGCCGTTGCCCTGGGTGTGGTTGACCATCCGTCGGCTGCGCTGGTGGAGGGTGCCGGCCGGGTCGGGACGGGCCGGGGGTGTGTCGGCGTGGACCTGGGCGGGGGTGCGGTCGTTGAGGGCCTGGTGTGGCCGTTGAGTGTTGTAGTGGTCGACGAACACGTCGAGCTGGTCAGTCATCGCGTGGGCGTCCTCGGCGGGGTGGTCGGTGAGCCACTCGCGCAGGGTGCGGTGCAGCCGCTCGACCTTGCCCTGGGTCTGGGGGTGGTAGGGCCGACCATTGATGGTGGCCACGCCCTGCTGCCACAGGTGCCGCTCGAAGGGGCCCACCCCACCCTTTGAGCGGGCGGTGAAGGCGCTGCCGTTGTCGCTGAGCACGGTGTGGGGCAGCCCCCATAGGCTGACCGCCCGGTCGAAGGCGGCGATGGCCGCCGCCGCGGTCTCCCCTGCCGCAAGCAACAACTCCAGGCACAGCCGGCTGTGGTCATCCAGCAGGGTGATCACCGTCATGGTGTCCTCGCCCACGGCCAGCCGCATCCCATCGATCTGCCACAGCTCGTTGGGCCGCTCCCGGGCGAACCGCAACGGCGCGGCCGGGACGGGGCGAGGGTGGTCCCCGGTCAGTCCGTTGCGGGCAAGGATCCGCCCGATGGTCGACCTGGCCGGCGGATCCACCCCCGACGGACCAGCTCGGCATGGATCCGTTTGGGCCCCCACCGAGGATTGGCGGTTCGCAGCTGCACCACCCGCTGCTCCAGGCCGCCGTCGACCTGCCCCGACGGGACCAGCGGCCGGCTGGACCGGTCACCCAGCCCCTCCACCCCCTCCGCGTCATACCGGGCCAGCCACTTGTGGACGGTCTGCCGCGACACCCCGAACAGCGCCGCAGCGCCACTCACCGAGATGCCTCGCTGCCTGACCGCCAGCACCATCTCGTGCCGTTGTTGCATCACGCTCACCTGCCTCATGCGCATCCACGCACTGTGTGCAGGTGTCAAGGACCTCCCCGGATCCAACTGTCAACAAGGTCCCCGGTTCATACACGTCTCCTCGGGGCGTTCATGTCGCACAACGGTCGAGGGTGGGTGCGATCAGCAGCGCCTGGAGCGGGGGAACGCACACACCGGTCGTGTGCGCAGCCCGCCGAGGTGCCAACCGTCGTGTGCTCGGCCCGCCGAGGTGCCAACCGTCGTGTGCTCGGCCCACAGAGGTGCCAGCGCACCGCCGCAGGGCGCCGACGAAACGCGAGCGAGGCTCGCAGTGCCCGATGCGGAGCGAGGGCCGAGAATCGAGGGAGCGATTCGTCGGGTCAGAGCCCGAGGACCCGACGAGCGGAGCGAGGACCAACGATCTAGCCCAGTACCTCGCCGGCGCTGCCGTGGACGACCACGTCGGCCAGGTCGTCCAGGGGGGTGGGTTCGCGGTTGACGATGGCCAGGGGGAGGCCGCGCTCGACCGCGTCGACGGGCATGCCGGCGACAGGGTGGACCTGCAGCGACGACCCGACGACCAGCATCGCGTCGGCAACGTCCATCAGCTGGGCGGCCGCATCCATGGACGTGGTGTCCATCGCTTGTCCGAAGCTGATCGTGGCCGACTTGACCAGTCCGCCGCACTCCGGACAGGCCGGATCGGGATCGCCGGCGTCGATGCGTGCGAACGCCCACGTCGTGTCTTCACGGAACCCGCATCCGTCGGGCATGCCCCAGCGAGGCCGCCGCCCGATGCAGGTGACCGTGCGGGCCGTGCCGTGGATCTCCACGACGGTCCGTGAACCGGCCTCCTGGTGGAGCCCGTCGATGTTCTGGGTGATCACCCCGACGCTGCGTCCCGCCGCCTCCATCGCGGCGATGGCGAGGTGGCCGGCGTTCGGGCGGGCGCCGGCAGCGAAGAACTCCCGCCGCATCGCCCAGGACAGGGCCCGCACCTCCGCGGACTCGACGTACCGGTCGAAGGTCATCTGCCGTGGGTCGTAGCGCGTCCACACCCCACCGGGGGAACGGAAGTCGGGGATGCCCGACTCCGTGGAGATGCCTGCGCCGGTCAGGACCAGCAGGTGCTCGGAGCGGCGAAGGAATTCTGCAAGCGAGTCGACCATGCGGGTTGGTCTACCCGATCGACCGGGGACAGGCGCGATCAGGCCGTCAGGGGTTGCTCGCACGGGGACTGCTCGGCGTCGACCACGAGCCGGAACACGCGCGGCCGTTCCGGCACACCCTTGGCCACGAGCTGGCCGGCCTCGACGGCCCTCAGGGGGTGGGACAGCTCCACCGAGTCGTGGAGGGCCCCGGTGACGAGGGCCTCGCCCCCGACGGCCTGCTCGGCCACGCGGGCCGCGACGTTGACGTGGTAGCCGATGAGGTCGTCTCCTCGGCTGCGGACCACACCGCGGTGTGCGCCGACACGCAGGCGCAGGGGGTGGGTCGTGTCGGCCAGGCGGCAGGCGAACGCGGCGGGGAGCGCGGCGGCGACGAGGACACCGTCGGCCGGGTCGTCGGCGGCGATCATGACGCCGTCGCCGAGGCGCTTGACCACGCGAGCCGCCGTGGGCCCGACCGCGGCCTCGACCGCAGCGTCGAGCTGGTCGAGCACGGCAGCAGCGGCGTCGTCGCCCTCGCGGGCAACGACGTCGGAGAACCCTTCGATGTCGGCGAAGACGATGGTTGCGTCCACGGACACGTCGGTGGGATCGATGGGGTTGGTGTCGTCGGCGAACATGTCTGCGAGGTGGCGCAGCGCATGCTCGGAGACCTTGCGGATGCCGATGAGATCTCTCATTCGGGCCTCCTCCTCGAGCTGGTCAGCGGTGGTCCGAGCTGTGGATAGCCAAATGCAAGCGTTCCGCTGTCTGTTGCAAGCATGGTACCCGGGTGTTCCGCCCGCGACCCCTCCTGCGGTTAACGGTGCGTGAAGTTTGACGCACCCAGCGGGGGGTTGGTGTTGCCCAGCGTGGTATCCGACGGAGAAGTCCTACAGGGGCCCATCGGACGTGCCGACATGTGAGGGAGTTGGTGGATTCCCCCCGCCCTGTACCGGTAGTCTTCGGAAGCGAGTGTCGTTTCCCGGTCGCCGGTGCCATCACCAGCGAACTCCCGGAGGAGCGACGATGGCCGAACGTTTGAAGGTACTTCTCCATATGCACGATCTGACGGGCGCCGGAGAGCGTCGAACGACTCTGATGCTGGCGTTGCTGGTTGTCGGCATCCTGCTGCTGCCGTTGTCGCCGTCCGCAGCCCAGATCGCCCGCCCCGATGGCTCCGCAGGCGCATCGAGCGAGACTGCCCCGACACCGACACCGACGCCGACTCCCACGCCGACCCCGACCCCCACCCCGACCCCGACCCCGACGCCGAGCGCGACACCCCCGGCCCTCGGCGAGGACGACGGCGAGCCCACGCTGGCCGACATGCTCGAGGACTTCGAGGAACAGCTCGCCGACGGCGAGGGCGACGAGCCGGCCAACCCGGGCAACGACGGGGCCCAGGGCGGATCCGGTGAGGTCGAAGCCGAGGGTGGCAACGCCCAAGAGGTCGTCGAGGCGCCGCAGGCACCCCAGCCCGCGGACGGCGAGGTCACGGCCGAGGGCGAGGGCGTGCCCGCGGAAGGCGCCCCCGTCGAGGGTGAGGAGGCCGCCGCCGAGGACAACGGTGTCGCCCCCCCGCCGATCGAGACCTACGGCGTCAGCGTCGTGCCGTCCCTCGGCACCGCGGCGCGTCCGCTGACCGATCCCGTATCGGGTGAGCCGCTGGTCCTTGCGCCCATGGTGGCCGGCCAGCAGATCGTCCCCGGTACGACCGATGTTGCCGTGACTGCCGAGGACCAGTCGGTCCTGCAGGCCGCGGCAGAGCCCGTTCGCAACGTCGCCGCAGCCAGCCTGAGCGTCGTCCAGCCGTCCTGGTACGCAACCACCCTTGCCCTGCTCGTCCTCCTCGGTGCCGCCTGCTACGGCGCGGTGCTCCGTCGCCGCGGTGAGGAGGTGCCCGAGGCGATCGCCTTCACCGGCGCCGTGCGCCCCGGGGACCGCCGTCCGTCCGCGGCCCGCTCGGTGCGACCGGTGGACATGCAGCGGTCGGTTCGGTCAGTCCGGCCGTAACCCAACGCAGGAACAGACACCACAGGCGGCCCGCTCAGGGCCGCCTGTGCTGCGTTCGGAGGAATGGGAGCGGGGAGTACTCGGTGACGCCGCTGCCGTGCTCAGCCGTGGGACTCGATGGGCTCGGCGTAGGTGGCGACGAACGCCTCGATGGCCGTCAGGTCCACATCGGTGCAGTGCTGCAATGCGCCCCAGGACGTGAGGGCCACCGCCCCGTCGGAGAGCTCGGCGTAGGGCGTGACGACGGTCCGGTCGGCCCAGCGTGCCTCGACGGCTTCGACCAGGTCCGCGCGGGTCGACTCCTCCAGCGGGCCGTGGGTGATGACGACTCCGCCGGCCTCGAGGGTGGCGACCTGCTGTGGTTCCGACAGGCCGGGTGGGGACTCGTGCACACCGATGGGCGGGGCCCCCGAGGTGTGCCAGCCGCTCGTGGGCGGCACCGAGCTGTAGGCCACCGGCGGGGCCGCATCGCCGATCAGGTGGCTGCCGAACTGCACGGGCGGGAAGTCCACCTCGCCGCAGCTGGCAGTGGCCGCCGGCACGCCCGCGGGGGAGGGTTCACCACCGCACCCGCCGCTGAGGACGGCCAGCACGGCAACGGCTGCTGCCGACGCCCGGTGGGCCGGCCAACGCGTGGAGGAGGGGCAACGGTACGGACGCACCACTCGACCGTAACGCGAACGGCCGACCCCGCCCGCATCGGGAGGTCGGCCGTTCGTCGAGAGCTGGGGGCGTCAGGCCCGCCGATGCCGCCGGGCAGGCGTCATCCAGCCGCCGAGGGCCAACGCAGCTGCCCCGGCCAGGACCGGCAGGTGCGAGAGCTCTGCCACACCGTTGTCGACCGCCGCGGGTGTGTCGCTGGCTGCCGGCAGGACCAGCAGCACCGCCGCGGCCAGCGCGACGGGCACCATGCCGCGTGCATACCGCTCGGGTCGCCACGCCGCGATCAGGAACCCGATCGACAGGGCCGTGTGCAGCACCGCGACGTCCTGTGACGTGTGGGCGGCACCACCGAGGATCACCGGTAGCTCCAGCAGCAGGCCGATCGCCCCGGCCAACACCAGCACGACCCTCGCGCCGGTCCATGCACGCTGGCGGACCTGTGCCCGGAAGGCGGTCACGGCGGCGTCGGTCACCGCAGGGGGTGCCTCGCCCAGCTGGGAGCGGTAGGCACGGCTGATCTCCTCCAACCGCATGTCGTCCATGGCGGTCACATCCTTTCCTGGGAGTCGTCGGTGGTCGTTCGGTCGGCCTCGGCTTCGGCCGCGGCGATGGCGTCGGTGAGCCGTTCACGGGCTCGGAACACCCGCGACCGGATGGTGCCCACGGCAACACCTTCGACGTCCGCGGCGTCCTCGTAGGGCAGCCCGATCACCTGGGTCAGCACGAAGGCCTGCCGCTGGTCCTCGGCGAGCTGGTTGATGAGCTCCGCCACCTCGATCGTCCCCGTGTGCTGTGGCACCGTGACGACCGGTTCGACGGCCACATCGGCGATGCGGCGCCGACGCTGCTCGCTGCGGATGAGGTCGGCGACGGCTCGGCGGGCCAGGACCAACACGAAGACCCGCACCGGGGCGTCGCCGCGCCACTTCGGGATGGCCCTGACGCACCGCAGGAACGTGTCCTGCGACGCATCGAACGCCTGCTCACGGTCGCGGAGGAGTGCGTAGCAGTACCGCCACACGTCGTCCCGGAGGAGGCGACACAGGTCATCGAACGCGTCGGCGTCACCCTTGCGGGCACGTGTGGCGAGCGCGTCAGCCGTCGCATCGAACTCCTCCCTGGTCATCGGGTGATCACTCCATGGGTCGCAGGAAGGGGCCGCGAAGTTCCCCCGGTGTCCACGATCGGTGGGATCGTGCTCGGGTCGGTCATCCCCAGCCCTCGGGAAGGCGGTCGACATCCACGTGGTAACGGGACGTGCGGTAGGCGAGGGCAAGGTAACTGATGAGCACTGTGCCGTCATCGTCGGTGACCTGCAGCCGGTAGGTGGCCGTGCGGCCGCCGCGGGACACCTCCCAGCCGTCGGCACGGGCGACCCGACCGATCTCGAGGGGGCGGTGGTAGTGGCAGGTGGTCTCCAGCGCCACCGCCAGGCGACCCCACGAGTTGCAGGCCACCTCGAACGCGGCGTCGGCAAGGGTGAAGGCCGCACCCCCGTGCACGCTTCCGGCCAGGTTGCCGGTGGCAGCCGTGGGGGCCATCGACAGCTGTGCCCACCCGGGGCCCCAGCGGTCGAGGGAGATGCCCATCGTGGCGTACATCGGCGTGGCGACGAACAGCTCGTGCAGGTCGGCGCGGACGTCGGCCAGGTCGTCGGGGAACGTTGGGCGTGACTCGATCGGTGGTGGTGTGTCCATGGTTGGCCGTGACGATAGTCGTCGGTGGCCTCGGACCGTCGACGGGGGTCGCTGGAGCTCGGGTCGGGATGGACACGAGAAGATGGGCGACGTGCACATGCCAGAGGCGGAGCTTCGCGCGTTCCTCCGGGTCTTCCTGCCCGAGGAACGAGTCGAACCTGCCCTGGACTCCATCGCCCTGATGGGGCTGGAGATCGAGGCGAGCGATCCGCTCGAGCTGTTCGTGCTGGCGCACATGGAGGTCGAGCCGGACCCGCGGGTGACGCTGGAGTCCGAAGCCGTGGTTCTGGTCGAGGAGGTGGGACTCGATGCCGTCGACGTCTCGGCGATCCTGGGCATCGAGGAGTCGGCCGTCATCGACGCGGTCGACCGCGCGTGGGCTGACCACGACGGGGCTGACCACGACGAACCCGAGTCCGAGTCCGAGCCCGAGTCCGAGTCCGAGCCCGACCCCGAGTCCGACCCCGACCCCGACCCCGAACCCGAACCCGACCCCGACCCCGAATCGCTGGATGCCGCCCCGCTGGACCGCACGGTCGAGCTGCCGGGCGTGCCGCTGCAGGCTCCCGAGTCGCTCGCGCCGGCACCGGACGAGGACCGCACGGCAGCCGGGCCGCCGCCGGTCCTGGTGGCCCCACGCCGCCGGCCCTGGGGGGCGATCATCGGCACCGTGGCTGCCGTCGGGGCGATCGGTGGGCTGGGACTGGTCGCCACGTCCGACGCCGGCCAGCAGATCCTCGCGATGCAGGGCATCGACCCGTTCGTGTTCGTGGCCGTCATCTTCGGGCTGGTGTTCGGGGGCATGGCCTTCGTGCGCGCGGGCAGCAGTCCCCCACCGGTCGACCAGCCCAAGGGGCACGACACGGGGGCCGAGGGTCCCGACATTGATGCTGCCACCGACGAGGAACCCGACGCCGGCACTGCTGGGGAGACCGACGACGTCACCGTGACGCCCACCGGGTCACCGACGAAGTAGCCCCCAGCGGCGGGCGAGCACCACCATCAAGCCCACCAGGAGGGTGCTCAGCAGCATCAGCGAGATCGTCAGCAGGGCGGCGTACCCGAAGCCCGAGAACTCGAACGCCTGGTCGTAGATGTAGACCGGCAGGTACCGGGTGGCGTTGCCCGGCCCGCCGTCGGTCAGCAGGTAGGCCGGCACGAAGTTGACCTGCAAGGTCAGGATGACGTCCCGCACGGCGAGCAGCACCAGGACCGGGGCGAGAAGGGGCAGGGTGATCCGACGCAGCTGCCCGAACGGGCCGTAGCCCTCCAGCGCGGCGGCGTCGTACAACGACGAGGGAATGCGGCGACGCATCGCGAGGACGACGAGGAAGGCCTCGCCGATCGGGAACAGCAGCATCACGACGACGGCCCACCGGGCTCCCCACGGGGTGGACAACCAGACCGGCTCGGGCAGCCCGAACGCGCCGAGGACCTGGTTCACCGGGCCGTACAGCGGGTTGAACGCCCACAGCGCGAGCAGGGCCATGGCCATGTCGGGCATCACGGTCGGGACGTACACCGCGACGCGGTACCAGCGCGCCCCTCGTCGCTGCGCCGCAAGCACCAACCCGAGGGTGACGGCGACCAGCAGGCGAAGCGGGACGGCGATGCCGACGTGCACCAACGACGCCCGGATCGAGGCGGGGAGGAACGGGTCGGCCCGCATCCGGGAGACGTTGGCCAGCCCTGTGAAGGAGGGTTCGTTCAGGCCGGTGGCGTTGGTGAAGGCGTAGGCGAACGTCAGACCGGCCGGGACGAGGACCAGCAGCACCACGCCCAGGGCGTACGGGGCCAGGAACCGCCGAGCGCCTGCGATCACCGGATCACCCGCCGACCGTCGACAGTCGCAGGCCGTCCGCGTCGAAGCGGTGGACACGGCCCCCGGGTGCCAGCCCCAAGGTCACCGACGAGGTGCTGGGCAGCGGTTCACGGACGCCGCGCCGGACGTGCACGATGCCGTGGTCGGTGTCGACCAGGACCACGACCTCGCTGCCGAGGTCCTCGACCTGCAGCACACGGCCGGCCAGCGGGCCGTCGTCGACGAACACCAGGTCCTCGGGGCGGACACCCACGGTGGCGGCGTCGGGCGGGACGGCCCCCGCGAGGGGCACCGAACCGGGCAACAGGTTCATGGGGGGCATGCCGAGGAACGACGCCACGAAGCTGGTCGCCGGCTCGTCGTAGACCTCACGGGGTGTACCGACCTGCTCGAGGCGGCCGTCGCGCAGCACCGCGATGCGGTCGCCCATCGTCATCGCTTCGGTCTGGTCGTGGGTGACGTGCACCATCGTGATGCCCAGCCGCCGCTGCAGGGCGACGATGCGGGTGCGGGCGTCCAGGCGCAGGCGGGCGTCCAGGTTCGACAGGGGTTCGTCGAGCAGGAACACCGCCGGCTTGCGGACCAGCGCACGGGCCAGGGCGACGCGCTGCTGCTGCCCACCGGACAGCTCCGAGGGGCGGCGGTCGAGCAGGTCCTGCAGGTCCAGCTGCTCAGCGACGTCGGCCAGCACGGTTCGCTGCTCGGCCTCGGGCAGCCGCCGCAGCGACGCGCCGAACAGGACGTTGTCGGCCACCGTCATGTGGGGGAACAGCGCCAGGTCCTGGAACACCATGGCCACGTCCCGCTCGTGGGCGGCCACCGCGCTGACGTCGGCGCCGTCGATGTGGACCGACCCGGCGTCCAGCGTTTCGATGCCCGCCAGGGCACGCAGGGCGGTGGACTTGCCCGACCCGGACGGGCCCACGAGGACCAGCAGCTCCCCGGGCGGGCCCTCCAGCGTCAGCCCGTCGAGGGCCACGACGTCGGGACGGCCACGGCGGCCGGGATGCACCCGGCGGACGTCGTGCCACGCCACCCCGGCACGTGTGCCCTCGCCCGGCACGATCAGCTGCCGCCCAGCGCGAACGTCGCCTCGGCGGTGCTGATCATGTCGGCCACGCCCTGCTCGCGATCGACGCGACCGTAGAAGACGTCGGTGAAGATCGAGTCGACCTGGTTCTGCATCTGCGACCACGTGCCGGTGTGCGGCAGCGACCGGATGGTCGGGATCACGTCGACGAAGACCCGGGAGCTGGCAGGGGGTTCGTCGGGTTCGAGGAACACCGGTGAGTTGGCGACGTCCAGACGCGACGGCACGGTCCGTCCGCTCTCGGCCAGGATCTCCTGCCCGTCAGCGGTCATGGCGTGCTCGACGAACCGCCACGCCGCCTCGGTGTTGCCGTCGGCGCTCATGCAGTAGGCATCGCCGTGCAGGATCGTCGCCGGTGTGCCGCCGGGTGCCGTCGGCATCGGGCCGACGTCCCACGTGAAGTCGCTGATGCCCTCGCGCAGGGACGGCACCGACTTGCGGCTGTTGAGGTACATGCCGAGCTGGCCGGCGACGAACCGCTCCTCGAACTCCAGGGACTGCTCCTCGGCATCCGGCGGGGCGACGCCGTGCACGAGCTGCAGGTCGAGGAAGAAGTCCAGCGCCTCGCGGGCCGGGCCCTCGTCGAGCGTCAACGTCGTCGGGGCGAGCTGGTCGTCGACGACGTCACCGCCGTTGGACCACACGAACGGGGCGATGCGCTGCAGCGAGGCCTCGACGCCGACGCCGTACCGACCCTCCTCCGCGTCGGTCAGCGCCTGCGCGGCGGCCAGGAAGTCGTCCCACGTCCAATCCTCCGCCGGGTGGTCCAGACCGGCCGCGTCGAAGGCATCGACGTTGTAGTAGACCTCGAGGGAGGAGATGTTCTGCGGCATGCAGGTCAGCGTCTCGCCGTCGAAGCGGAAGGCCTCCAGCGGCGGTTCGGCGAACTCCTCGACGCTGATGACGTCGCTCTCGTCGAGGAACGGCTGCACATCGGCGAGCACACCCTGCGACGCGAACTGCCCGTACTTCAGGTAGTTCACCAGGAACACGTCCGGTGGTGCCCCGCCGGCGAAGGACGTCGTGAGGTTGGCCAGCAGGTCGTCCTGCTTGGCCACCGGGTTCAGCGTCACCGTGATGTCGGGGTTGGCCGCCTCGAAGGAGTCGACCAACGACTGGTACCCGGCCACCTCGGCCGGACCGCCGAACAGGGTGACCTCGATGTCGACCGGGTCGTCTGCGGTGCCGGTCGCGTCGGTGGGGTCGGTGCCGGCCGTGCCGTCGGCGTCGCTGCCGGAGCAGGCAGACGCCAGGACGGCCAGGACGGTGAGGACGGCGATCAGGCCGATCGACCGGCGCAGCATCAGGGTCACGAGGAGGTTCCCTTTCTCAGGGTGTCGAGGGGGTTGTCGTCGAACAGCCGGTGGGCCAGGAGGAAGACGCCGACGCTCGGAAGGCTGAAGACGACCGCGCCGGCCATGAGGAGCGGGAACTCCGTCGGCCGCAGCAGCTTGAGGGTGTCCAGGCCCAGCGGAAGTGTGTAGTTCTCCTGCCCGCGCAGGTACAGCAGGGCGTCCACGAAGTTCCCCCAGTGGAACGTGAACGCCAGTATGGCCACGGCAAGGGTCGCGGTGCGAACCTGCGGCATCGCGATCCGTCGCCAGATCGTCCACGCTGACGCCCCCTCCAACCGGGCCGCGTGCAGCTGGGAGTCGCTGATGCCGTGGAAGGCCCAGGCGTAGACGAGGACGAGGAACGGGGTCGTGCCGAGCAACGCCGGGGCGATCAGCGGCAGGACCGATCCGATGAGGTCGAACCAGGCGTAGACCCGGAAGCGGGTGGCCCACAGTGCGCTCGCCGGGACGAGCATGACCAGCAGGCTCGCGAGGACGGCCATCCGCTTGGCGCGGTCACCGAGCAGCCGGATGCCGAAGCCGGCCCACGAGGCGACCACAACGCTGAGCGGGACCGCGACCAGCGCCACGACGACGGAGTTGCGCAGGTACGTGGTGACCGGAAGCAGGTCGTTGAGGAGCCCGTATGCCCGCAACGTCGCCCCTGGCGGCACGAACTCGACCCCGCCGGGCGGCGGCGCGCCGAGGGGGCGCAGGCTGCCCATCACCATGGCGACGAGGGGGACGACGAACAGCCCGGCCAGCAGACCGGGCAGCAGATGACGCAGGGCGAAGGCTCCCGGTCCGGTCCGTCTCGACTGCATGTGCGTCTGTCAGTGTAGGTCCAGCCCGTAGGCTTGGTCGCCGTGCCCCACCGCCCCGCTCCCGTTCGCCCCGCCTACGACGGTGCCTGGATCGGCGGCATCGTCCCCGGTCTGCAGTCACCGACCCCTCCCGAGTGGCTGCCCGACGTCGCTGCTGCCGCCAGCCGTGTCGTGGTGCTCGTGCTCGACGGCTTGGGCTGGACGATGCTGCGCGACCACGCGGCGGAGATGCCGACGCTGTCGGGCATGGACGGCGGCTCGATCACCTGCGCGGCACCGTCGACGACCGCGGCGGGCCTGCCGTCCATCACGACGGGACTGACGCCGGCCGAGCACGGCCTGCTCGGCTATCGGATCGGGATGGACGCCGGCGTGCTGAACGTGCTGGCCTGGCGGCTGGACTCGGGCAAGCGAGGCCCCGAGCCCGAGACCATCCAGCCCCACCCCTCCTTCGGGGGCAAGACCGTCCCGGTGGTCGTGAAGGCGGAGTTCGAGGGTTCGGGCTTCACCGGCGCGCACCTGCCCGGCAACTCCATGCGCGGCTGGCAGACCCCGGCGGTGCTGCGGGAGCAGGTCCGCCTCGCGCTGGCCGAGGACGCGCGCGTGGTCTACGCCTACTACGACGGCATCGACAAGGTCGCCCACCCGCACGGGCTGCACGGGCCGTTCTTCACCACGGAGCTCAGGGACACCGACCGGCTGGTCAGCGAGCTGCTGGACATCGTCCCCCGCGACGGTGCCCTCGTCGTCACCGCCGACCACGGCCACGTCGAGGTCGGCCCGGACCAGATCAGGGAGGTCGACGTGGACAGCCGGCTGGTCCGTCGCCTGGCGGGCGAGAGCCGGTTCCGGTCGGTCTACGCGCGCACCAACAAGCAGAAGGCGTTGTACGAGGCGTGCATGGAGGCCCACAGCGAGGAGTCGTGGGTGTTCACCCGTGAGGAGCTGTTCGACGACGGCTGGTTGGGCGAGGGCGGTCCGGTCCACCACCACCGCCGCGTCGGAGACGTGGTCCTGGCCCCGTTCGCCGACATCGGCTTCGCCGACCCCGCCACCCCCCGGGAGAACAACATGGCCTCGCGCCACGGCAGCCTCACCGAACGCGAGATGCTGGTCCCCCTCCTCGCCGCCCCCGGCCGCGCCTGACCCGTCGCCCCGTCCGGCCGTCAGGCCGTCCGGTCCGGCCGTCCGGCGCCACGATCGGCGCGATCGGGGCCTGCCTCGCCCATGGGCGACGTTCGGCACGATCCGCTCGGTCGGCTCGGGCCACTGCCGGCGCGATCGGGGCCTGCGTCGCCCGGAGACGATGATCGGCGCGATCGCGCCGATAAGCGGGCCGGAGCGGCCCGCGCCTGCGGCTCTCCGTATGACACGCCTGCGGCTCTCCTCACCCCACGCCTGCGGCTCTCCCTACGACACGCCTGCGGCGTTGGCCAGCTGGGCGCCCACGCCTTCCGACACCGCGGCCGTGCCGCCGGCGATGCGCAGCCGGCTGACGTCGGTGTCGCGGAGGAACGTCTCGGTCGGGGCGCCCACGGTGTCGCGGGGGGTCAGCAGGAGGACGCCGCCGCGGGCGATCGCCGCCGGGCCCGCCGCCAGGGCGTCGGGGAAGGCGTCGCCGCTGGCGACCAGCGTCACGTCCTGCCGAGCGCCCGCGGCCACGGCGGCACGGGCGGCCAGCACCGCGGTTTCGACATGGTCGGCACCGGCAAGCTCCTCGACGTGGTCGACGTGGGCGCGCAGCCCGTCGAGCAGGGCCGGTTGCACGATGCCGCGGCCGCCGACGACGGTCACCGACGACGCACCGAGGTCGGCCAGGGCCTGTGCCGTCGGCTCCGGCACGACGTCCGCGCTGGCCAGCAGCAGGGGCCGGCGGGCATGCCCGGCCAGCGACGCCGCGGCGAGCGCATCCTCGAACCGGCTGCCGAGCGCCACCAGCGGCGCACCGACCGACTCGCCGCGCGCCGTCCACTCCCGAGCAGCTCGGACGGCGATCGCTGCGGCCGTGGCGAACCGATCGGGGCCCGCTTCCCGCTCGACGGTGCCGACGACGGCGCGGAGCTGCTGCTCGACCGCGGTTGACTGCGCGGCAGTCCCGCCGAGGAGGATCACGTGCTGCACGCCGAGCCGTCGCAGCTCGTCGGCCACCCGTTCGTCGAGGCGGTCCGCCGGGTTCAGCAGCACGGGCCCGTCGACCGCAGTGGCCAGCGGTGCCGCCGCCAGCGCATCGGGGAACGCGTCGGCCCGTGCGATCACGGCCGTGGAGGCGCCAGCCGGGAAGGCGTCGGAGGCCAGCTCGATCGCCGTGGCGATGCGGTCGGCCCCGGCCAGCCGCAGGCCCGAGGGTTCCCCGACGGAGGAGAAGTCCGACTCCAGCACCTGGACCGGACCGGTGGCGTAGGTCCGTGACGTCGCCACGCCACCGGGCGAGGTTGCCTCGGCGTGGACCCAGTACGTCCCGGCCGGCAGGCCTCGGGTGTTCCAGGTGAAGGTGTTGACGCCAGCCGACGTGGTGATCCCACTCGCGATCTGCTGGCCGTTGAACCCTCGGTCGTTGGAGTCGGCGAACAGCGCGATCGTCGTCCCGGGCTGGTGGGCGTCGTCGATCCACGTGATGTCGAAGCTGCCGTGTGCCTCGTCGTCGGCGGCAAGGCGGATCTCGTCGATGCGCCAGCGCTTGGGCCCGATGTCCTCGTTGACGTCCCAGCGCAGCTCGTGCGTCGTGCCACCGGTACCCCACCCGGGTTGGGCGAGGTCCTCCTCCATGATCGCGCTGCGCGGATCGGTGCCCATGACGACGGTGTAGGTGTCGGTGTCGGTGTAGGTCACGACCTCCGCGGACTGCTGCCAGACGTGGCTGCCGTCCTGTCGCCACGAGATGCGACCGTGGGCCCCGCCGCCGGGGTCCCAGCTCAGGTCGAACGGCCCGTCGTAGTTCATCGTGACGGTGAAGCGGTGATAGCGATGGGCCTGCAGGTCCGTCCCCGGCCCCGACAGCAGGATCCACGGGTCGCGCGGGTTGATGCCACCCATGTCGTTGGTGCCGTGCATCATCCCGTCGACGAAGGCCACGTCGGTGATGTTGTCCATCCCCAGCACGTCGCTGCCATCGGAGAAGTCCCACGGGTTGCCGAGCACCGCAGTGGCGAAGTCCTCGCCGCCGGTGACGTCGGGGTCGAGGATGCGGATGCGTGGCGCCGCCTCGATGACGAGGGGAGAGGAGTACGCCGAGGTCGTGGAGCCGTTTCGTGCGAGGAAGCGGTAGGTCCCGGCGGGGTACGCGGCGACGTCGAACTGCCCGCTGCCGCTCAGCCCGTCGGTGGTGGCCACGACCCCCCACCCGGGGTTGTCGGCGGTGTTGTTGTTCGGGTCGCTGTCGGCGTCCCACAGCAGCTCGCCGGTACCGGTCAGGGACGGGTTGGAGAACGTGATGCGGGCCGGTTCGGCGGTGCCGTGCAGGCGCATCCAGTCGATCTCGTAGGACACCGTCTGCGACGCGCCGATGGCCAGGCGCAGCGCCTGGATGTCGCCGGCCCACCGCTGTCCCTCACCCTGCCGCAGGTCCACGGTGACAGTCTGCCAACCGGTGCTGGTCATGAGGAACCCGGCCGTGCCCTCGCACCCGGCGTCGATGTCGGGGCAGGTCTGCCATGTCACCTGGCCCGCGGTGGTGATCGGCGTGTTGATGCGCAGCGACAGGTGGGTGTAGCGGGTCGGGTCGACGGGGTTGACGGGCCCGTCGCGGCCGACACGGATGGCTCCGGGGAAGTTGGCCCAGATCGGGTGCACGTGCCCGGTGCCCTCGAACGTCATGCGCAGCCGGCCGTCGCCGACGGTCACCGACGACGCGCCCTGCACCGGCCCGGGGTCGGTCGGCAGGTCCTCGCGGTTGTCGTAGTCCCAGGGGTCGCCGAAGCGTTCGGTGGCGTAGTCGGGCGCCTCGCCGCGCAGCAGCTGACCGGTCGCCGACGGCGCGCCGAATCCCTGCGCCGATGCGCCGTTCGTCGACGCGATCGTCCCGGCGAACGCCAGGAGGAACGCGACCACCGTGGACAGGACTGCTCGAGGGTAGGTGCTCGCCATCCTCGGACGGATCGGCAGGCGCCCCCACCGTCAGGAGACTACTTGGCGTACTCCAAATGACTAGTCGCGTATACGGTGAGTAGCTGCATAGGCGGTGAAGTCGCCGTCCCGGGCGAAGCCGACAAGCGTCAGCCCGACCTCCTGGGCCAGCTCCACCGCCAGCGTCGTCGGGGCGGAGACCGCCACGATCATGGGGATCCCGGCCACTGCGGCCTTGGCCACGATCTCGAAGGCGACGCGGCCCGAGGTGAACAGGATCGTGCCGGCCATGGGCAGCCGGCCCGTCGTGGCGGCCCACCCGACCACCTTGTCCACCGCGTTGTGGCGTCCCACGTCCTCCCGTAGCGCCAGCAGGGTCCCGTCGGCGGCGAACGCCGCAGCCGCGTGCATGCCGCCGGTGGCCTCGAACCCGGGCTGCGCGGCCCGGGCGGCCGGGGGGATGCTGGCGATCACGTCGGCGTCGACGGTCAACGGGTCCTCGGCGACGGACCCCGCCCGTTCGCGGAGGTCGGCGACCACGTCGGACCCGCAGACGCCACAGGCCGAGGTCACCACCGTCTGGCGGTTGCGTGCGACGGTGACCCCTCCACCGTCCCGCGTGGCGACGTTGACCACGTTGAAGTCGCCGCTGTAGGGGCCGGCAAGGTCCGCAGCGGTCGGTGTCGCCACGACCTCTCCGGCGTCGACGCCGCAGTAGCTCATCCCGCCCACGCGGTCGGGCGAGACGCCTCCGTCGGTGATGGCGAACCCCAGCGCCAGGTCGAAGTCGTGGCCGGGGGTGCGCATGGTCGTGGCGACGACGGCACCGTCGACCCGGATCTCCAGCGGTTCCTCGACGGCCAGGCTGGCCCGCCCGCCGATGCCGGTCCCGTCACGGAACCGGCGCACCTTCGCTCGCTGCGTGGCGCCGGCCATCAGGTCGTCGAGGCGTCGTCGGCGGCAGCCGCGCCAGCCCCGTCCTGATCAGCCATCGTGGCCTCCAGCGCGACGATGGCCGACCGCACTCGCGCCGTTCGGTCCGCTGAGGAGTCCTCGGGGGACAGGGTCAGGGCCAGCGCCCACGCCGTCAGGGGGGCGTAGCGCCGTTCGCTGCCGTGGGCCACCACCCTGGTCAGGTCGAGCACCGCGGTGCGTTCCTCCGCCGTGATCTCGGGGGTCCCGAGGAGGGAGGCGAGCTGGGCGAAGAACGCGTCGTCGGACATGGCCCCAAGCCTGACAGCACCGACCCCCGCTGTCACGAGGGTCCTCTAGGCTGCCGCCATGCCGATCACCGCCGACATGCCGTACGCCAAGCGGACCGTGGACGTCGAGGGCGTCGCCATGGCCACCGTCGACGAAGGAGAGGGGGCGGCCGTCGTGTTCCTGCACGGCAACCCGACGTCGAGCTACCTGTGGCGAAACGTCATGCCGCATGTCGCCGACCTCGGCCGCATCGTCGCCCCCGACCTGGTGGGCATGGGTGACTCCGACCCGCTGCCGGACCCGGGACCCGACCGCTACACCTTCGTCGAACACCGTCGCTACCTCGACGGCCTGCTCGATGCGCTCGATCTCGGTGACCGGATCACGCTGGTCATCCACGACTGGGGCAGCGCACTGGGTTTCGACTGGGCCCGCCGGCACCCCGAACGTGTCGAGGGCATCTGCTACACCGAGGCGATCTGCGGTCCGGTGTCGTTCGATGACTGGCCCGAGGCGGCGCAACGGGTGTTCGGCGGCATGCGCAGCGAGGCAGGGGAGGAGATGGTGCTGGACAAGAACGTCTTCGTCGAACGCATCCTGCCCTCCTCGATCATGCGTGACCTGAGCGAGGAGGAGATGGCGGTCTACCGTGCCCCCTTCGCCGAACCCGGTGAGTCGCGCCGGCCGACGCTGACGTGGCCTCGCCAGATCCCCTTCGACGGCGAGCCCGCCGACACCGCGGAGATCATCGACGCCTACGCCAGCTGGCTGCCGACGACCGACGACCTGCCCAAGTTGTACCTGCACGCCGAGCCGGGGTTCCTGTGCCAGGTCTACGCCGACCGCTGCCGCACCTGGCCCAACCAGACCGAGGTCACGATCAGCGGCATCCACTTCGTGCAGGAGGACAGCCCGGACGAGATCGGTGCTGCCCTGCGCGAATGGATGCTCGCCCGGCGCTGAGGACGCACAGCCCGCCGTCGGGCATGACTCTGGGCTGAACCTCAACCACTCACCGTGAGACTGGTTCACGAGTCGAGGTGCGCTGCGTACGTTGCGCCCCATGAGCCCAACGCGGCGAGGGGGATGGTCCGGGGGATCGTGCTGCGGGCTCGTCCTTCTCGTCGTGGCCGTCCTGCTGGTGGCCGCGCCGGCCGCCGCCACGACCGAAGGACCAGCTCAGGACACCACGTCCCACGTGCGGGCGGCGTTCGTCGAGCCGCACGTCGACGACGCGCGGGTCGTGCGGATCGAGGGGGCCGGCCCCGACACGGCCCAAGCCCTGCCCGATCCGCGCCTGTTCGTCGATGCCGTCGACCGGGCTGACCCCTACCGGGTGCACCAGTGGGGGCTCGACGTGATCGGGGAGGAGGTCCTCCTCGGGGGTGAGCGAGGCGCGGGCATCACGGTCGCCGTCGTCGACTCGGGGGTGGACGCAGCCCACCCCGAGCTGGCCGGGGCGGTGGTGGACGGTTGGTCGGTGTTCGGCACCGACTGGGGGCATGACACCCTCGGCCACGGGACCGCGGTGGCAGGGATCATCGCGGCCCGGGCCGATGACGGCACGGGCATGGCCGGCCTGGCCGATGCAGTGGACATCGTGTCGGTGAAGGTCGTCGATCCCGACGGAGGTGCCTGGGCCAGCGATGTGGCCGAGGGGATCCTCTGGGCGGTCGATCGCGGCGTCGACGTGATCAACATCTCGTTGACGACCGACGTCGACGCGCCGGTCCTCCGCCACGCCGTCCGCATCGCGATGGAGGAGGGAGTCGTGGTCGTGGCCTCGGCCGGCAACCACGGGTCGGACGGCAACGCCACCATGTATCCCGCCGCGGTCGAAGGGGTGGTCGGTGTCGCCCCGCTCGAGGAATCGCTCGCCGGGACGACCTTCGGCAGCCACGGTGATTGGGTGGACCTGTCGGCTCCCGGGACACGCGTGTTCACGACGGCCCCGGGCGGTGGGCACACCGTCGTCAACGGGGGGTCCTTCGCGGCACCGTTCGTCGTCGGGGCGCTGGCCCACCTGCTCAGCGTGGCACCGCACACGACGGCCGGGCCGCTGTCGCCGGACTCGGCGATCCAACGGCTGGTGGACAGCACGGTGGACGTCGGGCGGCGGGGATGGGACGAGCGGACCGGCGCCGGGGCGCTCGACCTGGCCGCGGCCCTGGTCGACCTGGGTCCGCGGCGAATCCTCGGATGGGGCCGGGCCGAACGTGCGGCGTCGCTGGCCGCAACGGCGATCGGCGACGGGCGGGCCACCAGTGCGGTGCTGGTCAGCGACGATGGATGGGCCGACGCGTTGTCCGGGACCGGCCTCGTGGGCCCCGACGTGCCGCTCCTCCTGGCCGGCCACGGGGGCATCCCGGCGGCCACCCGGCGCGAGCTCTCCCGTGTGCTGCCACGGGGGTCGGAGGTCGTCCTGCTCGGCGGGGAACAGGTGCTCCCGCAGCTGGTTGTCGACGAGCTGGAGGCAGGTGGGTGGATGCCCGTGCGGGTGTCCGGACCGTCCCGGATCGAGACCGCCCTGGCCGTGGCGTCACGGCCGTCGCTGGCGGAGTCCGACACGGTGCTGCTGGCCTCCGCCGACGGGTGGGTCGATGCGGTCGCGGGTGGCGTGGCGGCCGCGAGGCTGGGTGTGCCGCTGCTGCTGACCTCCGGTGAGGTCCTGCACCCTGCTGTCGCCGCACACCTCGCTGCGCTGCAGCCGACGACGATCGTGCTCCTCGGTGGCCCGGCGGCCCTGTCGATGGACCTCGAGGAGGCGGTGGCGGCGACGACAGGGGTGACGCCGACGCGCGCCGGCGGCATGGACCGGCGCGAGACCGCCGAGGCGATCCGGGACCTTCTGCTGGCTGACGCGGCCGGGATGACGGTGATCGACGGGTGGGACGACGACGCCTGGGTGGATGGCCTCGCGGCCTCGCCGCTCGGGTTGCCCATCGCCATCGCGCCGGGGCCGGGGGGCGCAACGATCCAGTCGAGCGGCGTCCTGGCGACACGACAACGGGTGGTCGACGCAGCCAGCTGACTGCATCGACCACCTGTCGGGTCCGTGGACCGGGGACCGGCCCCGGCGTCAGTCGCCGATCGCCTCGACGATCTGGCGCTCGACCGTGCGGGAGATCGCGGCCTCGCCACCGACGATGACCACGCGGTCGATGTCCTCGGCGTTGCTCCGCAGGTAGGTACCCGAGGCGGGGCTCGCGTCGAGGTCCTGGCCGTGCACCAGCACCAGCGCACCGCCGTCGTTCCAGGCGGCCACGCCGGCTGCCAGGGCGTCGGGGAAGTCCAGGCCGGACGCGACCCAGGTGCGCACCAGGTCCGCGCCGAGGTCGGTGGCTTCCTCGACGAAGGCCACGGAGGTGCTGTAGCGGTCCGTGCCTGCGATGCGTCGGGTCGTCTGGCCCGCGGCCAGCAGCTCGGCCTCGACGGCGGGGGACAGGGCTGCGACGCCACCGGCCAGCGTCAGCGCATCGGCGTCCTCGGCCAGCAGGGTGGACAGCGCCTCCATGGAGACGTCGGGGACGTCGTCACGGGTGGACAGGAGGATGGGGGAACGGCCCCAGGTCGCCAGGTTGGCCGCCGACATCGCGTCGGGGAACTCGTCGTGGCGGGTGAACGTCACGGTGTCCACGGGGCCGCCGAGGCCGACGACCTCCTGGGCGATCGCGACGGCGGTGTCGAAGCGGCTGGGACCCTCGATGCGGCGGATGTCGTAGCCGTCGGCCCGAAGCTCCTCCTCGATCCCGGTGGACAGGGCAGCGGTGCCGCCGACCATGTAGATGGTCTCGACACCCAGGCGGTCGAGCTCGTCGGCCACGCGGCCGTCGAGGGTCCCGGGCGAGGTCAGCAGGATCGGACCCTCGACCTCGGCAGCAAGCGAGGACGCGGTCAGCGCGTCGGCGAACACGTCGCTGCGGGCGAGGACCGCTGCAGCTGCGCTGTCCAGCCCGGAGGAGGACACCTCGACGGAGGTCTCGACCCGGTCAGCACCGTCCACCCGGTTGGCGGCGTCGTCCTCCGGCGTGGAGACCGGTTCGGTGCCGTCCATGACCTCGACGCCGTCGCTGGTCCCACCGTCGTCGGTGTCGGGGTCGAGGGGGTCGGTGCCGTGGTCGTTGACTTCCTCGCCGTCGGTGAGGCCGTCGTCGTCGGTGTCGGGATCGGTCGGGTCGGTGCCGTGGTCGTTGACTTCCTCGCCGTCGGTGAGGCCGTCGTCGTCGGTGTCGGGATCGGTCGGGTCGGTGCCGTGGTCGTTGACCTCTTCGCCGTCGGTGAGGCCGTCGTCGTCGGTGTCGGGGTCGACCGGGTCGGTGCCCTCCTCGTCCTCCTCGTCGTTGGTCAGGCCATCGTCGTCGGGGTCGTCGTCGACGGCGACACGCTCGGGCAGCACGACGGTGCCGCTGCGGCCGGGGCCCTCGGTGGAGGTGACGGCGACGTCCAGGGCGGGGTTGCCGTCGACGGGCAGTCGGACGAACACGGTGCCGGTGATGGACTCACCAGCGGCGAGCGCGATGTCGACGTCGGCGCGGAAGGGGTTGTCCTCGAGGCCCTCGGCAGCGCCGAACAGCTCCTCGGAGGTGCTGACCACGACCGTGCCCGGGGGCAGGGACGCCAGGACCTCGGTGACGGTGGCGACGCCCTCGGTGCGGTTGGTCAGGGTGATGTCGACGCCGACGATGCCATCGGCGTCGGCCTCGCCCGGGTCGACGGTGACCGCGACCGCGGAGTCGGGGACCTCGTCGGCGACGGTGGCGCAGGTGGAGGAGGCGTGGGCGCTCGCGACGGCGACGTCGACGTTGGCGAGTTCGTCCAGGCCCAGCAGGGGCAGGGACGCGAGGGTGTCACCCACGTAGAGGTGGATGCCGGACACGCTGACCCCGTGGCGGTCGGTGTCGGCGACGACCTCGTTGAGGACGAGGGTGGCGACCTCGAGGGGCTCGGCCAGGCCCAGCGGGTCCAGCGGGAGCGGCACCTCGACGGGGATGGCCAGGTTGGCCGGGATCACGTCGGACAGCGGGACGTCCTGGCCGAGGATCCGCAGCCGGTCGATGGTCGTGGACGTGGTGGCCACGCCGTCGCAGTCCAGGGAGACGGCGGCGCGGACGGCACCGACCTCGATGACCGCGCCGACGCCGGGGATCTCCAGCAGCACGACATCGGCGACCTCGCTGTCGGCCGTGGCCGCACCGTCGGGGCCGGCCGTGGCGGCGACGTCGATCACCGCGGCACCCACCAGCGGCGATGCGGGCACGGGGACGAGGACGTCGTTGGCCTCGACCGGCTCGGTGCCGGCAGAGAAGGCCATCACGCTCGGCAGGCCCTCGAGCGGCAACACCTCCGTGCCGAGCAGGTCGACATCGGACGACAGCCCGCGGGCGTCGGCGATGGAGGCGGTTGGGTCCTGGGCGCTGGCTGGGGCGGCGACGGCCAGCAGCAGGACGCACATGATGGCGGCGGTGAGACGGGACACGATGGATTCTCCCTCGCGGGTGGTGCGCGCCCCGAACGGCGGGGACGGGACGACGCATGGTGACTTGTGACTACGTAGGCGTACGTACACAAGGTGGTCTCGGCCACTGGGGCACAGACCTTTACCGGATCACAGCGTTTCGGTTCCGCAATGGCGGAGCACCTGCGTCAGGGCGCCAGCCGCGAGATGCGCCACGCACCCCGCTCGAACTCGTACACGAAGCGGTCGTGGAGGCGGTCGTCCCGGCCCTGCCAGAACTCGAATCGCCGCGGCGTGACCACGTAGCCGCCCCAGCCCTCGGGCCGAGGCACCTCGCCGGTCCCCACCATGGCCTCGATCTCGGCCAGCCGCTCGTCGAGGACCCGGCGGCTCTCGATCGGAGCGGACTGGGGGGAGGCGTGCGCGCCGAGCTGCGATCCCCGAGGACGCGAGGCGAAGTAGGCGTCGGACTCCGCGGCGGTGGCGCGGACGGCGGAGCCGAGGACCTCCACCTGTCGGGCGGGGTTGGCCCATCGGAACAGCAGGGCGACGTTGGCGTTGTCGTCGAGGTGCCGGGCCTTGCGCGATCCGTAGGAGGTGTAGAAGTACAGGCGGCCGTTCTTGATCCGGCGGAGGAGCACCGTCCGGGCAGCAGGGCGGCCTTCCCGATCGACGGTGGCGAGGGTCATCGCGCTCGCCTCCACGCCCTGGTCGGACGTGCCCGCGTGGTGCAGCCAGGCCTGCAGCTGGGCGATCGGATCGGCCTGGAGATCGTCCGCTTCGAGGCCATCGTCGCCGTAGCGACGGCGCTCGCTCACCGGATCCGTCGTCATGACGTCCTATCCTCAGCCATCGTGGAGTCCAGCCTCAGCTTTCTCGAGGGTTCGCGCAGCGGGGCACGCTATGACGCGGACGTGCTTCAGCGCGTCGATCCCGTCGATGGCGCACCGTTGCTTGCACGGTACGACCTGGACCGGGCCGCGCGCACGCTGACCCCGCGATCGCTCGCCGAACGGCACGGGCCCGGCATGTGGCGGTGGCGAGAGCTGCTGCCCGTCAGGGACGCGCGGCATCGGGTGCACCTGGGGGAGGGGTCGACCCCGCTGTTGCCCGCCGCGCGCCTCGGCCCCGCGCTGGGACTCGACCACCTGCTGCTGAAGGCCGAGGGCCAGCAGCCAACCGGATCGTTCAAGGCCCGCGGCATGGCG
This sequence comes from Euzebya pacifica, assembly GCF_003344865.1. GTDB lineage: Bacteria > Actinomycetota > Nitriliruptoria > Euzebyales > Euzebyaceae > Euzebya > Euzebya pacifica. The sequence goes on along the minus strand of NZ_CP031165.1, from coordinate 4,368,963 downwards.
GCTGCCGTCTCGAGGGCTCGGGAGCTCGGCGCGCGGTCCCTGATCGCACCATCCGCCGGCAACGCCGGCGGTGCCCTGGCGGCCTACGGTGCGGCGGCGGGGCTGCCCGTGACCGTCGTGATGCCGGCCGACGTGCCCGAGTCCAACCTCGTCGAAGCACAGATGTGCGGCGCTGCCGTCGCGCTGGTCGAGGGGTTCATCACCGACTGCGGTCGGGTGGCCCGGGCGATCGCCGAACGGACCGGCGCCTTCGACGTCTCCACCATGAAGGAGCCCTACCGCGTCGAGGGCAAGAAGACGATGGGGCTGGAGCTGGTCGAGCAGCTCGGCTGGACCATGCCCGACGTCATCGTCTACCCGACGGGTGGCGGCACGGGCCTGGTCGGCATGTGGAAGGCCTTCGACGAGCTCGAGGCGCTCGGCCTCGCCGGCGCGGGGCGTCCCCGCATGGTCAGCGTGCAGGCGCAGGGGTGCGCCCCGATCGTGCGGGCCTTTGCGACCGGCGCAGAGACCGCCGAGCCGTGGGCCGACCCGTCGACACGGGCCAGCGGGCTGCGGGTGCCGTCGGCGATCGGTGATCGGCTGATCCTGTCCGCGCTGCGCGAGTCGGAGGGCACCGCGGTCGCCGTGCCCGAGCAGGAGATCGACGCGGTCCAGCGCCTGGCTGGCCGCAGAGGCGTGGGCTACGTCTCACCCGAGACCGCCGCCGCGCTGGCTGCCGTGGCCAGCCTGGCCGACGAGGGGTGGCTCGCCGCCAACGAACGGGTCGTGGTCTTCGACACGGGGATCGGCCACAAGTACCCGCCCCCGGCCCTGCCCCGCCCGGTCACGGTCCGCCCCGAGGACGCCGACGACCCCGACCTGCTCGAGCTCGTGCGTGGCGGACGCCAGACGCGCACGGCCACACCGTCACGGCCGTCGGAATCGTCGAGCCAACCCACCGAACCCGCCCGCCCGGCCCCGCCCGTCGAGCCAACCGAGCCCGACGAGCCGTCCGAACCAGCCGAGCCGGTCGAGCCCGTCGAGCCGACCGTTGAGCCAGCCCCGCCGGTCGAGCGAACCCCGCCCGACGAACCGGCGTCGCCGCACGAGGCCGAGCCGGCCGAGTCCGACGAGCCGGCCGAGTCCTCCCCTCCCACGTCCCGCGAGGGCGGACGCGCGCGCATCGCGGAGCTGATGGCGCAACGGATCGTCACCCGTGACCCGGACGAGTCCGACGACGAATCGGACGACGAGGCCCACGACCAGGCCGACGATCAGGCCGACGAGGTGGCCAGCCCCGACGAGCCCGTCGCAGGCGTACTTGCGGAAACGCCCGTCGACGACGAGCCGTCGTCGGCCCGCGCCGTCGCCCCGGCGCCGGTGCACATCGCCCGAAGAGACGTCGGCGGCCCGCGGGTGCCCGGCGAGGCGCAGGTGTTGCGATCGCCCGCGCCATCTCCACGCGTGCCCGGGACGGCCGGCTCCGCGCCGGCCCCCGAGATCCGCCCGACGGAGGGCAGCCAGCCCACAGGCACAGCACCGCCTCCAGCCGCACCCCCGGCCCCGAAACCGGTCGAACCGGTGTCGCCGGTCCCCGTCGCCCCGGACCGACCCGCGACGAGCCCGTCCGTGCCCGACCCGTCGGTGCCGGACGCCTCCACGTCCGACGGCTCGATGGCGACGCCATCGGCCATCCCGCCCGTCGGCGCGACACGGCCCGACGCAGCCGGCGCCCCCGCGACCGGCCGGCGCGTCGAGGCCGACGAGCCACCCGCCGAGACGACGCCGGACGAGCCGTCCCTGGCGCTCCCGCGGCCGCCGTTCCGCGAGATCGTCGTGCACCCCCTGCCCGCACCGCCGCGAGACGCCTGAACGACTCCGACCACCGCTGGGTGCTCTAGGGTGCGGATCGATGGCTTCGACTCCCCACGACGGCGTGATGGATCACCGCGAGCAGGCACGTGCCTGGCTGGCCGAGGACCCCGACCCCGACACGCGCGAGGAGCTCCAGCGGCTGCTGGACCTCGATGACCTGCCGGGCCTGGAGGACCGGTTCGGCGACCGCCTCGAGTTCGGCACCGCCGGCATGCGGGGCGCGATCGGGGCCGGCCCCAACCGCATGAACCGCGCCATGGTCCGCCGGGTCACCGCGGGCCTGGCCGATCGCCTGAACGCCGCCGCAGGCGCCGGGGCGAGAGGGGTCGTCGTCGGCCGGGACGCCCGCCACAAGAGCGACGCCTTCGAGGCCGACACCGTGCGGGTCCTCGCCGGCGCGGGCCTCGGTGTGTGGACGTTCGCCGAGGTCGTGCCCACGCCGGTCGTGGCGTTCGCGGTTCGCTACCTCGAGGCCGCGGCCGGGGTGATGATCACCGCCAGCCACAACCCGCCCACCGACAACGGCTACAAGGTCTACGGGCCCGCCGGCCGCCAGATCGTCCCGCCGCTGGACACCGAGATCTCCCAGGCGATCGACGCCGTCGGGTCCCTCGGCAGCGTGCCGCTGGCCCCGGCGGACGACGAGCTGATCTGGCGCGCTCCCACCGACGTGGTCGACCACTACGCGGCCGCCGTGGTGGGGCTGATCGACCCCGACGGTCCACGCGACCTGCGGATCGTCTACACCCCGATGCACGGCGTGGCCGGTCACCTCTGCAGCCGTGTCCTGCGCGACGCCGGCTTCACCGACCTGCACGTGGTGCCCGAGCAGGCCGAGCCCGACCCGGCGTTCCCGACCGTCGACTTCCCCAACCCCGAGGAGCCGGGGGCGATGGACCTCGCCATCGCCATGGCCACCGAGGTCGACGCCGACCTGATCCTGGCCAACGACCCCGACGGCGACCGGATCGCCGTCGGCATCCGGCGGGACGGTGAGTGGGAGCTGCTCAACGGCGACGAGATCGGGACGCTGCTGGCCGAGGACCTGCTGTCCAACGGCCGCATGACCGGTGGGTTGCGTCCGGCCGTGGGGACCACCGTCGTGTCGTCGTCGTTGCTGGCACGCATCGCGGCCGCCCACGACGCGATCTACCGGGAGACCCTCACCGGCTTCAAGTGGCTGTCCCTGGCCGCGGAGGAGCTGGAGGACGCCCGGATGGTGCTCGCCTACGAGCAGGCCCTCGGTGTGACCGTCGGCGACCTCGTGCGGGACAAGGACGGGATCTCTGCGGCGCTGTGCGTGGCCGACCTCGCCGCACGGACCAGGGCACAGGGCCGGACGGTCGGCGACGTGCTGGACGACATGGTGGGGGCCTACGGCGCCCACATGACCCTGGGACGATCGGTGCTGCTCGACGACGGCGAGGACGACCTGGTCCAGCAGGCGCTCGACGGGCTGCGGCAGCGGCCCCCGACCGACCTCGAGGGCGAGGAGATCGTCGAGGTCTGGGACCACGACGCCGGCATCGTGACCCGCAGCGACGGTTCGTTCGACGAGATCGACCTGCCGGCCACCCCGCTGCTGCGTTACGTCGGCGCCGACGGCACCCGCGTCATGGTCCGGCCCAGCGGGACCGAACCGAAGCTGAAGTTCTACGCCGAAGCGGTCGAGCGCCACGACGACCCGGCCGAGGCACGGCGGATCGCGGAAGGTCGGGCCGATCGGGTCCTGTCAGCGTTCATGGAACGCACGCTGCCCGGCGGATGATCCGCCGGGCAGAGACAGCTGGGACGCTCGCTACAGGTTGCCGCGGAGGTCCTGCTCGCGTTCGATCGCCTCGAACAGGGCCTTGAAGTTGCCCTCGCCGAAGCCCTTGGCGCCGTGCCGCTCGATGATCTCGTAGAAGACCGTGGGGCGGTCCTGGACCGGCTCGGTGAAGATCTGCAGCAGGTAGCCCTCCTCGTCGGTGTCGATGAGGATGTTCTGCTCGGCCAGGGCCTCGATCGGCTCGGCGATCTCGTCCCAGTCCAGCTTCTCCTGCTGCTCGGCGTAGTAGGTGTCCGGCACGCGCATGAAGCGGACGCCGTTCGCGCGCAGGGCCTTGACGGTCTCGACGATGTCATCGGTGTGCAGGGCGAGGTGCTGGACACCGGAGGTGCCGTAGTAGTCCAGGTACTCCTCGATCTGGGACTTCTTCTTGCCCTCGGCCGGCTCGTTGATCGGCAGCTTGATGCGACCCTCGCCGTCCCACAGCACCTTGCTCATCAGCGCGGAGTACTCCGTGGAGATGGCTTCGTCGTCGAAGTGCTTGAGCTGGGTGAAGCCCATGATGCGGCTGTAGAAGCCGGCCAGGTCGTCCATGCCGCCGAGGTGGGTGTTGGCCACGACGTGGTCGACGAAGCGCAGGCCGATGTCGGTGCCCTCCGGGGCGTACAGCGGGGTCTTGGTGCCGCTGCCGTCGGTGGCCTCGTGGGCCAGCGGCTGGTAGCCGGGCAGGAAGACGCCGGAGTAGTTGGAACGGTCCACGAAGCTGTGGACGGTGTCGCCATAGGCCTTGATCTTCGCGATGACGACCTTGCCGTGCTCGTCCTCCATGACCGTGGGGGCCATGACGCTCTCGGCGCCGCGCTCGAGGGCCACGCGGTGGGCGGTCTCGGCGTCGGGCACCTGCAGCGCAACGTCCTTCACCCCGTCGCCGTGGGCCAGCTGGTGCTGGCAGATCTCGGAGTCCGGGCCGAGGCCAGCGGACATGACCCAGGTGATGTCGCCCTGGCGCATGACCCAGGACGCCTTGTCACGCTGGCCGGTCTCGGGACCCGCGTAGGCAACCGGCGTGAACCCGAAGGCCGTGCGGTAGTAGTGCATGGCCTGCTTGGCGTTCCCCACGTAGTACTCGATGTGGTGGTACCCGAGCAGGGGCATGAGGTCTGCGGTCATTCCCGTGATCTCCTTTATGATTGGCAAGCAGGACTGGCCTCCAGCCTAACAAGTGGAAAGCGGTATGGGAACACTGGAATCGATCGCACAACCCCGGCTGGACGAGATCGACCGCCGGATCCTCGAGCTGTTGCAGGCGAACGCCCGCATGTCCAACGCGGCGGTGGCCAGGGAGGTGGGGTTGACCCCGCCGGCCACGCTGGAGCGGACGCGACGGCTGGAGGACGCCGGGATCATCCGCGGCTACCGCGCCGACCTGGACCCCGAGCCCCTGGGCTACGGCATGACCGTCCTGCTGCTGATCCGCCTCGACCACCACGGTCGCGAGGCCGTGCACGCCTTCCGGGATGCCATCGCCGACGTGGACGCCGTGGCGGAGTGCCACTACCTGACCGGCACCGCCGACTTCATGCTGAAGATCCGCGTCCCCGACGTCGCCGGGTACCGCGAGCTGCTGGAGGACGAGGTGTCGGGCCTGCCCGGCCTGGCCCACGTCGAGTCCGCCGTGGTCCTCGAGACGTTCAAGGAGGACCGCTCGGTCCGCGTGTGAGGGGCCGGGCTGGCCCCTGGGTCAGCTGGCGTCGGTGGCCAGGGCGAGGGTCGCCAGCGGGTTGCCGGCGAAGTTCAGGATGTCCAGCGTGATGGTCGAGCAGTGGCCGGCGTTGCTGACCGTCAGCGATTCGCTCGGCCCGTCGAGGACCGTCGTGCCGTAGGTGCCGTCGTCGCCGATGGCCATGTCGAAGTCGCTGACCTCGTCGTCCCAGGTCAGGTACAGGCTGACGTTGGCCTTGGTGTCGTCGACCGGGTTGCCGGCGAGGTCGACGGTGAACGTGACGGTCGTCTGCCCGAAGAGGGGTTCCAGCGGCGTGTCGGGCGTGTGGCTCTCGCCGGCGAGGGTGATGAGCGGGTTGCTGGTCGCGCACGGCTGCAGGACGTCGTCGTCGGCCCCGGCGGGGACGGCGGCCACGAGGGCGATGACGAGCAGGAGCAGGAGGCGAATGGCGGTCGTGCGCACGGGGGGCTCCGAGGTGTTGGAGGAGGAGGGTCGTGCGGAAGGTTCGTCACGCGCGGCCGTATTCCTCTTTCCGACTCCGGGTCCCGGGTTCAGCCTGCGTCGACGGGGGCGCAGCGGATGATCGGCAGGTGGCGGCCGGCCTCGTCAATCAGGCGCTGGTAGTCGGCGAACCCGGCGTACATGGTCGTCGCCTTGTCGAACAGCTCGTCACGTTCCTCACCCTCGACCTCGCGTGCGACGTAGGGGTGGGACTCGCCGTCGGTGGTCAGCGTCACCGTCGGGTGGGCGAGCACGTTGCGGTACCAGGCCGGGTAGTCCGGTCGGCCGAACGACGACGCCATCAGCACGACGTCCTCGTCCTCGGTGAAGTAGATCAGCTGCACGGTTCGGGGGACCCCCGACGTGCGGCCGGGGACGGTGAGCTGCACGTGGCGGTAGATCCCGAAGATCGACGCCCGGCCACCGCTCCACCGCAGCAGGTACGGGTCGACCGGGGTCAGGACGTTGATGCCCAGCCACCGACCCATCGGGGTTCGGCCGAAGCGCGCGTAGGGTTCGGCGAGCCAGCGCGGGCCGCGGAGCGGGTTGGCGGGGTCGACCGGAGGGATGCCCATCGGTCGTGGAGCCTAGGGTCTGCCCGTCGTGCGGAGCGGCAGAACCGAAGAGTTGGGTGTTACCGGTGGTATCATCTGCGGACATGCCGAGCCGCACCGCCGCCACCGAGGAACGCCGAGCGCGTCGCCGAGCCGAGTTCCTCGACGCGGCCGACGCCGCGATCCGGGAGGCCGGGCCGGCGGTCACCATGGCTGACGTGGCCGCGGCTGCAGGGGTGACCAAGCCCGTCCTCTACCGGTTCATCAGCGACAAGGGCGATCTGGCCGGGGCCCTGGCCGATCGCTACGTCCAACGGCTGCAGGACATCCTCGACGTCGAACCGACCGAGGAGAGCGACCCGCGAGGGATGCTCGACCGGACCATCACCGCCTACCTGGCCTTCATCGAGTCCGAGCCAGAAATCTATGAGTTCCTCGTCCAGCGAGCGCCGGTGGAGTCCCCGGACGTCATCGAGCACCTCAGCCGGTTCACCCACCGGCTGGCCGGCAAGGTCACCGACGTGGTGACCGCCGAGCTGGACCGCTTCGGCCGCTCGACCGCCGGCGCCGAGGCCTTCGCCCACGGGATGATCGGCATGGTCCAGGCGGCGGGGGACTGGTGGCTGGCCCGCAGGAGCGAGGGCGAGCAGATGAGCCGTGACCAGCTGTCCCGCCACCTCGTCCGCGTCCTCTGGACCGGCCTCGCCGGCCTCCCCCCGGCCGACCCCGAGACCACCTGAACCCAGGTTCACCGGTCCACGCCCCAGCCGACCGGACCTGGGCCTGCCCAACGGATTTTGACCCACTGGCGCTGGGTCCGGGCACCGGGCGGGTCGACTTCCGCCAATGCACGTCCAGCGCGTTCGGGCGTCGCCCCATTCGGCGGGTCAAAATCCGTCCGGGGCTGGGTCAAGATCCGTCGGGAAGCCTGCGCGGTTCGTGTCCTCGGTCAGCCCTGTTTGCCCAAGGGGGCTCCGCACGCTCCGCCCCCTTTCGAACCCCCGGGGCTGCCCTCCGGGCCTCACCAGGCGCCTTCGGCGCGGTTCGTGTCCTCGGTCAGCCCTTGTAGCGGAAGTCGTCCTCGCCGATCTGCAGGAAGTTGACCGGGTCGCCGCCCTCGAGGTGGTCCATGATGCCGGGGACGTCGGCTTCGGTGACGCCGCCGTAGTAGACGTCGTCGGGGTAGACGCCCACGACGGGGCCGACGCGGCAGGCCTCCAGGCACAGCGCGGCGACGACCTTGACATCGTCGTTGCGACGACGGCCCTGCTCCTCACGCAGCGCGTTGAAGATGTCGGCGCCGCCGAGCGGGTAACACGACGGGCGGGGGTGTTCGGGGTCGCGCTCGTTGATGCAGACGAACACGAACTTGCTGGGCTTTGACACGGGACCTCCGACGGGTTCGGCGTGGGCCGACTGTAGTGCGGACGGCGCCCGACTACGCTGCCGGACATGCAGCCCACCGACCGCCTGACCGGCTCGCTCGTTCGGCTCGGCATGGTCCGCAACGCCGACATCGACCGGCTCGTCGACCTCGCCGACGACACCCGCGCCGCCCGGCTGGGGGACTCCGACCCCGCGTTCCCGTGGTCGGAAGCCAACCAGCGCGAGTGGTGGACCAGTCGGGTGACCGATGACGACGTCCGGGTGTTCGCGATCCGGCTGCTCGACGACGCCTCGACGCTGCTGGGAACGATCACCCTCTCCAGCATCGACGCCAGCAACCGGGTGGCACAGCTGGGCATGTCGCTGCCCGACCCGGGGCACTGGGGACACGGCTACGGGACCGACGCCGTACGGCTGCTGCTGGCCTTCGCGTTCGACGACATGAACCTGCACCGCGTCGAGATGGGTGTGTTCGCCTTCAACACCCGGGCGATCGCCTGCTACGAGGGGCTCGGCTTCGTGCGCGAGGGCACCCACCGCGAGTACCTGCAGCGCGACGGCAAGCGCCACGACATGTACCTCTACGGCATCCTCGAGCACGAGTGGCGGCAGGACCGATGACCACGTCCGCCTAGACTCGACGGGGTGCCCGACGAGCAGCCGATCGACGCCTTCGACCCCCGGTTCCCCGATCGCGGGACCGAGCAGGACGACGTCGATCGCAAGCGCAACCTCGTCCAGTCGCGCGGCCCGGGGCCCAATCCCGACGACCCGAAGGTCCGCATCCTCCGCCTGGCGATCCCGGCCCTCGCCGCAGCGGCCATCCTCGTCATCGGCGCGGTGTTCTTCCAGGGCCTTCAGCCCTCCGGCGCCACCACGGTCGTGATCGGCCACGTCGAGGCCGTTCGTGACGCCGTCGCCGAGCGTCCTCGCCGGGTCTGCCTGAACGACAACAACCCCTGCGCCTGGATCACCGAGTTCGACGGCCTCCTGCACGCCTTCAACACCAACGGCCCGTTGCCCGAGGAGTACGGGCGCCTCGGGGTGGCCTGGTGTCCCTCCAGCGGGTGGTTCGGGGCAAACTCCACCGGCTCGCGCTGGGACCAGCACGGACAGCTCGCCGAGGGACCCTCACCACGATCCCTGGACCGCTTCACCCTCACCGTGGAGAACGACGGCGACGTGGTCGTGGACTTCGCCTCGCTCACCGCGGGACGAGCCGAATGGCAGGTGGAGGAGGTCCGGCCGCCCGATGGTCCGGCCTGCGACGAGATCCCCTTCGAGCGCGACCCGGACCTCGATCTGCAACCCTGACCACCAGACCTCACCCGAGACCACCGAACCACAGAAGACGAGGACGGCACACCGATGGACATGGGACTCCGCGGCCGAGTGGCCGCCATCGCCGGCGGCACGTCCGGCCTGGGCCTGGCGACCGCCGAAGCCCTGCGCGCCGAGGGGGCGACCGTGGCCGTCTGTGGCCGCAGCGCCGACCGGGGCGACGCGATCGGCGATCGGGTCGACCACGTGGCGACGGTCGACGTCACCGACCACGACGCCGCGACCGCCTGGATCGACGAGCTGGCCGCCCAGCTCGGCGCGCTGCACATCTTGGTCGCCAACGCCGGCGGCCCCCCGCAGGGGATGGCCACGGCCTTCGACGTCGCCGACTACCGCGCCGCGGTCGAGCTGAGCCTGCTGAGCCAGATCAACCTGGTGCAGGCCGCGCTGCCGCACCTCCGCCGAGCGGGCTGGGGACGGATCCTGTTCGTCACCTCCAAGTCGGTGAAGCAGCCGATCCCCGGGCTGGCCCTGTCCAACACCGCGCGGGCCGGCATCCTCGGTTACGCCAAGTCCCTCGTCGCCGACCTCGGCGCGGGCAACATCACCGTCAACGTGCTGGCGCCGGGGTCGACGCGCACGGCACGGCTGGAGCAGCTCGCCGGCGACGACGTCGAGGCCGGCCTCGAGGCGATGGCCGCCAACATCCCGCTCGGACGGGTGGGTCGTCCGGAGGAGTTCGGCGCCGCCGCGACGTTCCTCGCAAGCGAACGCGCAAGCTTCGTGACCGGCGTGGTCCTGCCCGTCGACGGCGGCGAGATCCAGGGCCTGTGACTCCTCCGGTCGTCCACCCCTCCGACGGGCCCCGAGCGGCCGCAGCAGGGTAGGGTCCGCAGCCATGATCGTGGTCATCCCGGTGGTCGTCGTGCTGACTGGCCTCCTGCTGTGGGCGCTGTACGCCGAGGAGGTCCCGGCCGAACCGGCGCCGGTCCTGCGGCCGTGGAACGGGATCCCCACCACCGCCGACATCACCCGCACCGACTTCCCGCTCGCACCGGTCGGCTACGACCGTGCTGCCGTCGAGCAGCACCTCGCCAGGGTCGCGGCGGCAATGGACGCGCTGCAGTGCGCCCACGCCCACATCACCCCCGATCCCGACGACCCAGGCGCAGGGCCTCCACCCGCGCTGGTCGACACCCCCGGCACACAGGACGACGCGATGCCGCCGCCCGACGCGGACGCGCAGGTCGGGCAGACACCCCCTCCACCCCCCGGGCACTAGGCTGCCGTCCACATGGGTGAGGACTGGCAGGCAGCAGGGGACAGGGGCGACACGACCCCGTCGCGCGCTGCCGTCGCTCCGCCCGTCTTCGTCCCACCCGAGTCCTCCAGCGCGCCCGCCACCGGATCCGTGGCCGCGGCGATGGAACGCGACCGTGGTCCGGTCGGCGGTTCCCCCGTCGGGAACGCCGGAGCCCGTCCGGTCGAACCACACCTTCCCAGCGGGCCGTTGGGGTTCACCGACATCCTCGACGGGGCGTTCCAGCTGTACCGAGCGTCTCGCCGGGTCATCGTCGGGATGTCCTTGGCGGTGTTGGTGCCCCTCCACCTGCTGGTGGCCTTCGTCCAGCGGGACTCCGTCCTGACCGGCGGGCTCGGTGGGCTGCTGGAGGATCCCGAGGCGGCTGCGGCGCTGCTGGGGGAGGGCGGGGACCCAACCGCCGCCGTGATCGGGCTGGTGCTGGTCCAGGGCACCGTCCTGCCGTTGCTCGCGGGCGGCTGGATCGCGCTCGCCAGCCGGGTGATCGACGGTGGCCAGCCATCCGCGGGCGTGATCGTCCGCACCTGGCGTCAGCGTGGTCCGGCGCTGCTGGGTGCCTGGTGGCTGCACGTCCTGGCCTACCTGGTGCCGGTGGCCCCGCTCGCCCTGCTTGCCCTTGCCGGTGCCGAGGTCGCCGCCGCCGCGGCCGCTGCCCCCGTCCTGCTGCTCTCCGCCCTGCTGATGCCGTTCTTCGTGCGGGTCGCCCCGGCGGTCGTGATCGAGGGGCTCGGCCCGGTCCAGGCGATCCGGCGGTCGGTGGCGCTGACCCGCCGTCGCTACGCCGCAACCGGAGGGGTGGTCATCGGCACGACGTTCGTCATCGCCCTGATCGCCACCCTGATCAGCGGCGTGCCGGAGGTCATCGGCTTCATCGGTGGATTCGGCTGGGCGTGGGTGCTGCTGGCCATCGCGGCGATCACCTCGGGCCTGATCCAGGGACCGCTCACCGCCCACACCGCGACGCTGATGTTCATGGACTCCCGTGCCCGACTCGAGGGCCACGACCTCGTGCAACGGGCCCGCAACCGGCGGGGGCAGCCGTGACGCCGCTGCTGGCACAGGCCTCCGCGGAGGAGGTCCGCCGGGCCGTGGAGGAGGTGCTCGCGCGGCCCGAGTACCGCCAGGCCGCCAGCGGCGACTCGTTGCTGGACCGGCTCTTCGATGCGGTGATGGAGCAGCTCGGGCGGCTGTTGCTGCGCCTTGCTGGCCAGGGCGGCGACGGGTCCTGGGTGGGCAGCCTGGTGCTCGCGGTGCTGGTCGTCGCCATCGCGTTGGTGGTGTGGCGCACCCTCAGCCGGTTCCGTCGCGGCCACACCGTCGATCCGGTCGTGGACGGGCCGACCGGACGTCCTGCTCGCGACTGGGGGACGGAGGCTGCCGAGCACGCCGCCGCGGGCCGTTACCGCGATGCGCTGCGATGCCGGTATCGCGAGACCGTCGCCCTGCTCGCCGGGGCTGGCCTGCTGGAGGAGATCCCCGGCCGTACCACCGGGGAGTACGCCGCGGAGCTCGCCGACGCCCTTCCCTCAGCCGGGTCGGCCTTCGACGGGCTGACCCGCCTGTTCGAGGCAGCCTGGTACGGCCGTCGCACGGTCACCGCCGAGGACCTGCAGGAGGGGCTCGACGCACAGGCCGCAGTCGTTGCCGCCGGGTCGTTGGCAGCCCCGGTGGGCGACGGGGGGAGGGCATGACCCGCCGTCGTTGGGGGATCCTCGGCGCGGTCGTCCTCGTGGTGCTCGCCGTCGTGGCGATCGGGCCCCGGCGTGGCGACGGGCCGCCGCTGGATCCCGACTCGACCGGGCCCGCTGGCGTCAGGGGCATCCTCGACGTGCTGGAGGAGGTCGGGGCCGACGTCGAGGTCACCGACGGCGTGCCGACAGCGGCCCACGAGACGGCCCTGGTGATCCTCGACCAGATGACCGACATGCAGCGGGACGCGGTTCGCGGCTGGGTCGACGACGGCGGCACCCTCGTCGTGGCCGACCCCCTGTCGGCGCTGGCCCCGGGGCTGGGCGGGGTCACCAGCATCGCCTTCACCGAACCCACGATCGAACCGGCGTGCGACGACCCCGCCGTCGCCGACGTCGACCGGGTGAGCGTCGCCGACGGGATCGTCTTCACGCTGCCCGCCGGGGCCTCCGGGTGCTTCCCCCGCAACGACGGCCACTGGATGGTGACCGAACAGGTCGGCCGGGGGCACATCGTCAGCCTCGGAGGCCCCTTCACCCTGACCAACGACCTGCTCGACGCCGCCGACAACGCGGTCCTGCTGGTCAACCTCCTCCAACCCGTCGACGGCGGTGCCGTCCGGGTGATCAGGGGCGACGACCCGGTCGCTCGCGGTGAGGACGGCCTGCTGGACGTGCTGCCCGAGCAGGTGCAGGTCGCGCTGCTGCAGATCCCGTTGTTGTGGCTGGCGGTCCTCTGGTGGCGGGCGCCCCGGCACGGCCGACCGGTATGGGAGGATCCGCCCATCAGGGTCGACGCCTCCGAGACGACCGTGTCCACCGGCCACCTCCTGCAGCGCGCCGGCCGGGCTGGCGACGCCGGCGCCGTCCTGCGACAGCAGGCGCTCGTCGAGCTGCACAGCCGGCTCGGCATCCCCGAGGACGTGCACGGCGAGGAGCTGATCGTCCTCGTGGCCGACCGGACCCGCCTGCCGGCCGACGACCTGCGGCGGGCCCTCGGTGGACCGCTGCCCCGAACCGACGACGAGCTGGTCGACCTCGCCCGCCGGACCGCTGCCCTGCGTCGCGCCCTGCACCGGGTGGACGCCAACCGACCCCCGACCGACGACCTCGTGCCCAACAGGAGCCCGGACCGTGAGTGATCCAAGAACCGCCATCGTTGCCGTACGCGACGAAGTGGCCAAGACCGTCGTGGGCCAGCACGGGACCGTGAGCGGCCTGCTGACCGCCCTGCTCGTCGGCGGCCACGTGCTGCTGGAGGGGGTGCCCGGAACCGCCAAGACCCTCGTGGTCGCGTCGATGGCCGCAGCGCTGGACCTGCAGCAGACACGCGTGCAGTTCACCCCGGACCTGATGCCCTCCGACGTGCTCGGCCAGAGCGTCTACGACGCCGACGCCACATCCCTGCAGGGTGCGTTCAGGTTCCGCGAGGGGCCGGTGTTCACCAACCTGCTGCTGGCCGACGAGATCAACCGCACCCCACCGCGCACCCAGTCGGCGCTGCTGGAGGCGATGGAGGAGCGGCGCGTCACCGTCGAGGGGGCACCCCGCGAGCTGCCCGACCCCTTCCTCGTCGTCGCCACCCAGAACCCGGTGGAGTACGAGGGCACCTACCCCCTCCCCGAGGCGCAGCTCGACCGGTTCCTGTTCAAGCTCGTGGTGGGCTATCCCGCGGTCGAGGACGAGCACGAGGTGCTGCGCCGCCACGACGCCGGCATGAACCCCCACGACGTGCGCGCCTCCGGCATCCGGCCGGTCGCCGGCCCCGACGACCTCGCTGCCGCCCGCGCGGGCATCCAGGCCATCCGCACCGACCCGGCGGTGCTCGGCTACATCGTCGACATCGCCACGGCGAGCCGGCAGTCCCCCTCCCTCGTGCTCGGCATCAGCCCTCGCGGGTCGACCATGCTGCTCAAGGCCGCGAAGGCCTGGGCGTGGCTGACCGGACGCGACTTCGTCACCCCCGACGACGTCAAGGCGATGGCGATGCCGGCGCTCCGCCACCGCGTGCAGGTCCGCCCCGACGTGGAGCTGGAGGGCGGCGATGCCGACTCCGTCCTGCGGGGAATCCTCGCCGCGGTACCCGTTCCCCGGTGATCCCCACCCGACGGCTGCCGGCGGCCCTCCTCGCGGTGGGTCTCGTCGTGCTGCCGATGGGCACGTGGGGCGCGGGCGTCTGGGTGCTGGGCAACGTGGCCGTCCTCGTCGCGGTCGTCGTCGACGTCGTCCTCGCGGTGTCGCCCCGCCGGATGGAGGTCCAGCGCGAGGTGGATCCGGTGCTGGTCATCGACACCGATGCGCGCCTGCGATGGGTGGTCACCAACCCCACTCGCCGACGTGCACGGGTGCACCTGGCCGACGCCCTGCCCGAGAGCCTGCGTGCGGTCGATCGGCGGGCCCGCCTCGTGGTGCCGGCCGGTGCGCGGGTGCATGCTGACGGGACCGTGCGGCCGGCTCGGCGCGGCGTGCACGACCTGGCGACGATCACCGTCCGATCGCGCGGCCCGCTCGGGCTGGTCGACCGCCAGCGCAGCCTGCCCGTGCACACGCGGGTCCGGGTCCACCCCGCCTTCCCCAGCCGCCAGGAGACCGAGCTCCGGCTGCATCGGGCGTTGCGCCTCAGCGAGGGCGTCCGGACGGTCCGCCTGCGCGGCCAGGGCACCGACTTCGAGTCGTTGCGCGACTACACCCCCGATGACGAGACCCGTCGCATCGACTGGGCCGCCACCGCCAGGGCCCTGCGGCCGATCGTGCGGACCTACCGTGCCGAGCGGAACCAGCACGTCCTGATCCTGCTCGACCACGGGCGGACCATGGCCGGACGCATGGGCCGACGACCGATCGACGATCGCCACGACGGCCCGGAGCTGCTGGGACGTGCCCCCCGCCTGGAGCACGCGATGGACGCCGCCATGGCGCTGACCCGCATCGCCACGGGCCTCGGCGACCGCGTCGGGCTGGTGACCTTCTCCGATGTGGTCACCGGCACGCTGCCGCCGCGAGGGGGCAACGCCCAGATGACGCGGCTGGTACAGGCCCTCGCCGACATCGAACCAGAGCTCGTGGAACCGGACTACCGCGGCGCGTTCGGCGAGGCGCTCGCCCGCTACCGTCGCCGCGCGCTGGTCGTGGTGCTGACCGACCTCGCCGCCGGTCCGGTCCACGAGTCCCTGGCCCCGGCGCTGCCACTGCTCGGTCGACGACACCTCGTGCTCGTCGCCGCACCCGCCGACCCCTCGGTCGGATCGTGGGCCGTCGACGCACCTCGTGATCCCACGGCCGCCTACCGGATGGCCGCGGCTGTCGAGGCGGAGGCCACACGGCGCCGAACCGCGCGGGTCCTGCAGACCGGCGGTGCGACCGTCGTCGACGCCGTGCCGACGCTGCTGCCCGGACGGATCGTCGATGCCTACCTCGACCTCAAGGCGGCAGGGGCGCTGTGACCGGCCGACCGCTGGCCGTCAGATCGTCGCGGGTCGGGTGACGGACTCCCAGGTGGCCCGCTCGGCCTGGCGCAGTGTCCCGGTCAGGCCTCGGGAGGCGGCCTGGCGTCCGTACACCCACGCGAAGGCCAGGAACGCACCCTCCGCCAGCACGCCGACGCCGACCCGCAACCAGGTCGGGAGGGGTGCCCCGGTCACGAACCCCTCGATCAGCGCGGCCACGCCGAACACCACGATGAGGCCGCCGACGATGGTGATGGCCCGGCTGGCCTGGTCCTGCAGGGACTCGGCCCGACGCCGGTCGCCCGGGTCGATCCACGACCATCCGAGCGCAAGCCCCGTGCCCGCGGCGACGAAGATCGCCGTCAGCTCCAGCAGCCCGTGGGGGGTGATGAACCCCCAGAACACCTCCGCCACCCCGTTGGCGTGGAACAACCCGCCGGCGAACCCCACGTTGGCGGCGTTCAGGCCCAGCAGCAGGACCGTGGGCAGGCAGGCGAGGATGCCGCCGGCGAAGGCCCCGAAGCCCACCTGGATGTTGTTGAAGCCGACCTCGGCGAAGAACTGCCCCGACGGTCGGTCGGAGTAGTACTCCACGAAGTCGCCAGCGATCAGGGCGTCCTGGACCGCCGGGGGGATGGCCGCATCCAGCGCCGCGGGCGATGTTGCCGTCCAGGCCCCCAAGCCGAACGCCACGACCAGGAAGATGCTGCTGGCCACGCCGATCGGCCAGCGCTGGTGCCACATCGCGGCCGGGAAGGTCTCGGTGAAGAACCTGGCGACGAGCTGCCAGCTGCGCGGCCGGGTGCCGTGGACCGTGGCACCCGCCCTGGCCACCAGCTGGGACAGGCGCAGCGTCAGCTCCGGGTCGCGCAGCGTCGTCCGGGCCGTTGACAGGTGCGTGGCCGTCCGCTGGTAGTCCCCGACGAGCTGGCGGATCTCGGAGGCCGACATCGACGCCGGGTCCCGACGGGCTGCCTCGTCCAGCCGCTCCCACATCGGGGCGTGTGCGGCGACGAAGCGGTCCAGGTTCATCGCCGCGCACCCTATCCCGAACAACCCGTTCCCTGCGGAACGGCCCTGCTCTAGGGTGACTCCGGTCAGGAGCCGAACCGTTGGAGGACACCAGGGATGCCGGAGACGTTGACACGCGAGCAGCTGCTCGAGGACATCGAGGGCCAGACCGTCGGGCAGTGGCTGCTGGACGCCGCCGCGGAGCAGCCCGACGACGTGGCGCTTCGCTGGAAGGACGGGGATGCCTGGCAGCAGTGGAGCTGGGCACAGGTGCTGGACCGTGCCAGCCGGATCGCCGGGACCTTCCGCAGCTGGGGCATCGAACCCGGCGACAGCGTCGCGCTGTTCCTGCGCAACCGACCCGAGTTCCACGTGGCGGACCTCGGCGGGTTGCTGTGCCGCGCCAAGACCGTGTCGATCTACAACTCCTCGGCACCCGAGCAGGTCGAGTACCTGCTCGGCCACATGGAGGCCAAGGCCGTCATCTGTGACGACGTCGAGTTCCTCGAGCGGCTCCTGAAGGTCCGCGGGCAGCTGCCCGACCTCGAGCACGTCGTCGTGGTCGACGACCCGGAGGACCTGCGTCCCGACGACGTGCTGTCGTTCGCCTCGTTGCTGGAGGGCGACCCCGTCGACGTCGAGTCGGCCGTGGCCGCCAGCCAGCCCGATGACGTCGTCACCCTCATCTACACCTCCGGTACCACCGGCCAGCCGAAGGGGGTGATGCTTGACCACACCAACATCTGCGCCGCCGGGCAGGCCACGTTCGGCCTGCTGCGCGAGGAGGATCGGACCGGCCAGCGGATGGTCAGCTACCTGCCGATGGCCCACATCGCCGAGCGGATGGTCAGCCACTACGGCTGGCTTCGCCAGCGGCACGTCGTCACCACCTGCCCCGACCCGACCGCGCTGCTGCCCTACATGGTGGCCGTTCGGCCCCAGGTGCTCTTCGGTCCGCCCCGGGTCTTCGAGAAGCTCCGGTCGGGCATCCTCGCCGCGGTCGCGGCCAAGGGTGGGGACTCCGCGGAGAAGTTCGAGCAGGCGCTGCAGGTCGGGCAGAAGGTCGCTGCGCTGGAGGCCGACGACCAGCCCGTTCCGCCCGAGCTCGCCGCCATGCACCAGCAGGTCGACGCGGTGGCGTTCGCCCCGCTGCGGACCATGGTGGGCCTGGACGAGATGCGCATGGCCTTCACCGGCGCAGCGCCGCTGCCCGGTTTCGTGTTCGACTTCATGCGTGGCATCGGGGTGCCGTTCAGCGAGATCTACGGCATGAGCGAGAACACGGGGGGCATGACGTGGGACCCCTACCGGGTCAAGCGCCGCGCGGTCGGCCGGGCCCTTCCTGGCACCGAGGTCGTGCTGGCGGAGGACGGGGAGGTCCTGTGCCGCGGCCCCATCGTCACCCGCGGCTACTACAAGGACCCCGAACGGACCGCCGAGGCCTTCGACGACGACGGCTGGCTGCACACCGGTGACATCGGCGAGTTCGACGACGAGGGGTACCTCTCGATCGTGGACCGCAAGAAGGAGCTGATCATCACCGCAGGCGGCAAGAACGTCTCGCCGGCCAACATCGAGGCGATGCTGAAGTCCCTGCCGCTGGTCGGACAGGCCTGCGTCATCGGTGACGACCGGCCGTTCCTGACCGCCCTGCTGGTCCTCGACCCCGACGCGGCCCCCGGCTGGGCGCTGGACAAGGGCATCGAGGACCGTTCGCTGGCCGCCCTCGCCGAGGACCCGATGGTGCTGGAGGAGATCGACCGCGGCGTGCGCGAGGTCATCAAGGGCTTCAACAACGTCGAGCAGATCAAGAAGTGGACGGTGCTCGGCGACGACTGGGTGCCCGACTCGGCACAGCTGACGGCCACCATGAAGCTCAAGCGGCGGGGCGTGCACGCCACGTACAGCGATCAGATCGAGGCGCTGTACGACTCGTGAGGGGACTCGCGTGAGCGTCGTGCCGAGCCCCGTCGGCGCCAGCCGGCGGCGGGCCGCCCTGGTCACGCCCGAGGCGGTGACCATCGACCTGCCGCTGGCCGACCTGGGGTCCCGCAGCCTGGCCATCCTGGTCGACCTGGTCATCCTGTTCACGCTGCAGTACGCCGTGGTCCTGGCCGCGGTCCTGGCGGTCGGGGTCGGCTTCGGCCTGGGCCTCGACGGTGGCCCCGGTTGGCTCGCGATCGTGGCGTTCCTGCTGCTGAACTTCGCGATCCTGTGGGGGGTGCCCGTGGCGTGCGAGGTGCTGCTGCGCGGGCGGACACCCGGCAAGGCGCTGCTGGGGTTGCGGGTCGTCACCGTCGACGGCGGGACCGTCCGGTTCCGCCATGCCTCGATCCGGTGGCTGCTGGCGCTGGTCGACTTCTACCTGCTGCTGGGCATCCCGGCGATCGTGACCTCGCTGGTGACGTCGCGGAACCAACGGCTCGGGGACCTGGCGGCCGGCACCGTCGTGATCCGCGACCGGGTTCGCCGTGGCGTGGTCGACCAACCCGTCAGGTGGCAGGTCCCGCCGGCGCTCGTGGGATATGCGCGCACCCTTGACGTGTCGGGCCTCGACGGGGAGGACTACTCGTTGGTGCGGACGTTCCTGCTGCGCTCCGGTTCCTTCGCCGCGGATCAGCGGCAGCGGATCGGGGAGGAGGTGGCGGCAACCATCGCGCAGCGGATGCGACACCGGCGGCCAGCGGGCATGCATCCGGAGGCGTTGCTCGTGTGCGCTGCGGCGTTGGTCCAGCAACGCGACACGACGCCCGTCCCGACGGCACCGGACATCGTCGACCCGTTCGCCCCTGGGTGAGCCGGTGACCGGCTGGTCCGGGCGCGGCGGGTGGCCGGGGTCAGGCGGCCGCGGCCAGCTCCCGCTCCTGCATCCACTGCACGACGGCGGTCGCGCGGCCGGACGAGCGACCTTCGCGCAGCCGGGCCTGCTCGACCCAGGCGAACACCAGCGAGGTGGTGGCGGCGTCCTGTCGTGACCAGGTGGCGCGCAGCACATCGTGCAGATGGGGGACGTGCTGCAGCGCGTCGACCAGGCCGGAGCGATTGCGGGTGAGCACGTGCAACGGCGTGTGGCGCAGCAAGCGGCTCAGCCGGACGATGTCCGCCGGACGTCCCTCGGCAAGCGCGGCACCGAGGGCGGGGTCGCCCGAGGTCAGGTGGCCGTACAGCTCGTCCAGGTAGTCCATGGCTGGTCCTTCGAGGTGGGTGTCGTCTCACCTCGTATCGACAGGTTGGACATCCAACGAGAGGACCAAACCCGAAGATGGTCACTTCGGGTCAGTCCCTTCTGGTCACGGGCTCCTCTGCGCTCGGGGGTCCAGCCGACCCTCGTGCCGGCCTCAGGTGAGGTACTCGAGGATGGCGGCCGACAACGCGTCGGGCTGCTCGAGCATGACCCAGTGGGCGGCCGTCGGGATGACCCGGACACGGGACACCGGGATCTCGGCGTGCAGCTCCTCGGTCATGGCGATGGGGGTGGAGCGGTCGTGGTCGCCGACGACCAGCAGCGTCGGCTGGCCGATGTCCTCCCGCGGGATCCGCGGCATCTTCGCCAGCGCCCTGCAGGACTTGGCGTAGCTCTGCGGGTCGTTGCGGAGGTACATGTCACGGGCCAGGCCGACGAGCTGCGGCAGCTTGGCCTGGGTGCGCGGGGCCATCGCACCGGGCAGCCAGCTGTCGACGACGGCGTCCATGCCCTCGGCCTCGACGAGGTCCGCCCGGTCGTTGTAGGCCTTCTTGGTGTCCGGCTCGAACCAGGAGATACCACCCACCAGGACGAGCTGGTCGACGGCCTCGGGCTTGTCCAGCGCGGCCTGCTGGGCGACGAGGCTGCCCAGGGAGTGGCCGACCAGCGTGACCGGCGGCAGCTCGAGCGCGGCGATCAGGGCGTTGACGTCCTGGGCCCACATCTGGATGGAGTAGCCGCCCGACCCGGCGTCGCTGCGACCGTGGCCGCGCAGGTCGAGGGCGATCACGTGATGGTGGACGGCAAGGCACTCGATCACGCCGTACCAGGCGTGGAGGTCGCCGCCCAGGCCGTGGACCAGGACCACGGGCGGGCCCTCGCCCTTGGAGACGTAGTGGTGGCGCACGCCGTTGAGCTCGATGAACATCGGTCTTCCTCTGCAGGTCTGTGAAACGGGGGGCCCGGGGCGAACCCGTGCGGACACGGTGCCGGGCGACGGCGGCGGGCTTCGCGGATGTCGCGGCTCGTTGGCCGCTCGCGTGGCTCGGTCCCGAACGGGGTACCGTCCGCCGTACGATGGCAAGGGTAGAGGAACGCGTCCACATCCACCGACCCACCGAACAGGTGTGGCAGCTTCTCGTGCGCTGGGAGGACCAACCGGCCTGGATGCAGGACGCCCAGTCGGTCACCGTGACCAGCGACCAGCGGGAGGGCGTCGGGACGGTGATCCACGTGCCCACCAACATCGCCCTCGGCCTCGTCGTGCCCGACGAGATGCGGGTCACCGAATGGGTGGAGGGCGAGAAGATCGCGGTGCTGCACACCGGCCCGATCATCAAGGGCCACGGCGCCTTCGAGCTGACCCCCACGCGCCTCGCCGATGGCCGACAGGGGTCGTTGTTCACGTGGTGGGAGCAGATCGACGCGCCCCTGGGCCGGCTCGGCGACCTCGTCGCCCGCAACGTCGCCGTGCCGTACGTGTCCCACATCTTCCGACGCAGCCTCCGGGCGCTGAAGCGCGTGGCGGAGGACGAGATCCCCGAACAGCCCGTTCCCGATCGCACCGGCTGAGTGCAAGACTGCCGGCCATGCGACGCCTCGTGACCGGATCCTCCCCGTACGAAGCCCCGATCGGCTTCTCCCGCGCGGTGCGCGTGGACGACGTCGTCGAGGTTGCCGGCACGGCGCCGGTGTGGCCCGACGGGTCGTGTCCGGAGGACGCCGAGGTCCAGGCCGACCGTGCGTTCGAGCTGGCCCTGGACGCCCTGCGACGGGCCGGTGGTGCCCCCGTCGACGTGGTGCGAACGCGGATGTACCTGACCGATGCGGCGGACTGGGAGGCGGTCGGACGCGCCCACGGCCGTCGGTTCGCCAGCATCAAGCCGGCCGCCACGATGGTCGTCGTGGCGGCGTTGCTGGACCCCCGATGGAAGGTCGAGGTCGAGGTCCAGGCGATCCTGCGTCGCTGAGGGGTCGGCCGGCGCGGGTCAGCCGTTCCGCAGCTCCTTGCGGACCACCAGCTTGAGTCCGCTCCACACCTCGTCGATGGCGCAGACCTTCGTGTCGACCAGGCCGGTGGGCAGCGCGACCTCCCGGATGACGTCCTCGGTCATGTCGGTCGGGACCCGGCTGGTCTGCTTGGGCCAGGCGATCCACAGGACCCCGTCGTCGGGGATGCGGCGGCGGGCGATCGGCAGCCGACGCTCGAACTCCGCTCGGCTGTCGTAGAACCCGATGACCATGTCCATGTTCCCGCGCAGGTGCGTGTGCATGGAGATGCCGTCGGGCACGGGCAGCAGCGCCAGGCCAACGAACTCGGGGGGAGGGTTGTCCAGCCCCAGCCGCATGCCCGGCGTCAGGCCGAGCTTCTTGGCCAGCGGGGTCCCCGAGTAGCCCGCGTTCACTGCTCAGCCACTCCCAGGTGGTCCTCGGGGTCCAGCTGCAGCAGGAAGTCGCGGCAGCGGTCGGGTTCGCCGGGTTCGTTGATGGCCGCGGCAGCACGTCGCAAGGCGTCGAGGGACCGCAGGAAGCCGCGGTTCGGTTCGTGCGACCACGGGGCCGGGCCCTGACCGCGCCAGCCAGCACCCCTGATCGCGTCCAGGCCGCGGTGGTAGCCGACCCGTGCGAAGGCATAGGCAGCGATGGGATCGCCGGCGTCGAGGGATCGTTCGGCGAGCTCGGCCCAGACGGGCAGGAACGAGGGGGCGCCGGCGGCGACGTCGCGCAGGGCCGACATGGGGTCGTCGGCGGCCGTGGCGGCCTCGAGGGCAGCAACCGTCTCGGCCGGCCACTCGGGAATGTGGGTCGGGGTCACACCGTGCAGGGGGAGTTCGGGCATACCCCGGTCATACCACGACGTCGGGTGTCCCGGCCGCGTCCGGGTGCTGCAAGCGGACGTCGAACCGGGCGCCTCCGTGGTCTGCCGGCCGGTAGGAAACCGACCCGCCGAAGCGTTCGGCGAGCGCCTTGACCAGGCCAAGGCCCAGGCCGGTGCCCCGGGACTCCCGGCCGCGGACGAACCGCTCGAACAGCGTCGGGACCAACGAAGCGGGCACCCCGTCGCCGTTGTCGATCACCGAAAGGGTGACCCCGTCGTCGTCGGAGGTGGTCCGGACGGTGATGTGCGGGCCGCCGTGGCGGTAGGCGTTGGTCAGCAGGTTGCTGACGATCCGTTCGACGTAGCGGCGGTCGGCGGTCACGCGATCGTCGGCACAGGGATCGAGGTCGACGACCGTGCCCTCGGGCGGAGGGGCCGAGGTCAGCGCCGCGTCGACGACCGGCCCGAGCGCCACGGCCTCCAGCACGAGCGGCGACCGGCCCGACTCGATGCTGGCCAGCTCGAGCAGGTTGTTGACCATGTCCATCATCGTGTCGAGCTGCCGAACGGCCATCTGCTCCAGCTGGGTGCGCTGGGCGTCGTTGAGCCCCTTGCGCCCCATCTCCAGGGCCTGCAGCGAGCCGCGGATGGTGACCAGCGGCGTCTTCAGCTCGTGGGCCACGTGGTGCACGAACGCCTCCTTGGCCTCGTCGGCGCTGCGGAGCTCGGCGACGAGGGCACGTTCGCGTTCGTAGGCGTCGGCGTTGGTGACGATCACGGCTGCCTGCGACGCCAGCGCGGTGGCGATCAGCTCGTCGATCTCGGTGAACTCCTGCTCGCCACGCTTGTCGGTCAGGTACAGGTCACCGATGACCCGTCCACGATGGGCAACCGGCACGCCGAGGAAGGACCGCATCACGGGGTGGTCCGCCGGGAAGCCGACGCTGGCCGGGTGCTCGCCGATGTCCTTGAGCCTGATCGCCCGTCCGCCAACCATGACCGCGCGCATGACTCCCCTGCCGACGGGCAGGTCGCCGATCGCCTCGACCAGGCCCGGGTCCATCCCGGTGTGGATGAAGCTGGAGAAGGAGTCGCGCCCCTCGCCCAGCACTCCGAGCCCGACGTAGGTCGCGTCGACGAGGTCGGCCGCGGCGTTGACGATCTGCTGCAGGGCGTGGTCGACACGGCGTTCCGTCGTCAGGACCGTGTTGACCTCGACCAGCCGTTGCAGGCGGTGGGTCAGCTCCCGCTCCTTGTCGTACCGGCTCGACATCTCGATCGCGATGGATGCCTGACCCGCCAGCGCCGTGATCAGCGCCTCGTCGGTGTCGGTGAAGCCCGCCCCGCCTTCCTTGTTGGTCATGTAGAGGTGGCCGAGTACCTCCTCGCCCGAGCGGATGGGCACACCGAGGAAGGACCGCATCGGCGGGTGGTTGGGTGGGAAGCCCTGGCTGGCGGGGTGCAGCGACAGGTCGGGCAGGCGCAGGGCCCGACCCTCCACGATGACCGCACCGAGGATCCCGTGGCCGGTGGGGAGGTTGCCGATCCGTTCGACGGTGGCGGGGTCCATGCCGGTGTGGAGGAAGGCGTCGAGCGTGCGGCCGTCGGGGCCGACGATCCCCAGGGCGGCGTACTCGGCCCCCGAGACGGTCCTCGCGGCCTCGACGATCTGCTCCAGCATCTGCTCTGGGTCGTCCTGGACCCGCGTGATGGCGGTGACCGCATCGACGAGCGCACGCATGCCGGCGACGGACGCCTCAGCGAGGCCCCCGGGCGGCTGGTCCCGTTCCGTCACATGGCGAGTATGCATCTCCGCACGAACAGCGTGTCGAGGGCCGCGCCGTGCCGCGGCTCATGGGACGCGCACGGCCATTCGGTACCCTCCATCCGTCTCCTCCTGCGGGTAGCCTCACCGCGGCATCGCATGACCGGGGGGAACGCCAGGACGAGGACGACGACAAGGACGACACGTGGCACGAGTGATGGCAGTCGATGACGACCACGTCATCAGGGGCCTGCTCGAGGTCAACCTCGAGATGGAGGGCCACGAGGTCATCACCGCCGTGGACGGCCAGGACGCCCTGGACCGTGTTCGCGACGAACGGCCCGACCTGATCCTCCTCGACGTCATGATGCCCAACGTCAACGGCTGGCAGGTTGCGGAGACCCTCAAGAACGACCCGGAGACCCGCAACATCCCGATCGTGTTCCTGTCGGCCCGGGCCATGGAGGCTGACGTGCGAAAGGGCACCGACCTCGGGGTGCAGGCCTACGTGACCAAGCCGTTCGACCCCATCGACCTGATGGACCTGGTCAACCGCCTCATCGCCGAGCGCTCCGCCTAGCGCCGTCCGGCTGCCGGGTGGTCCGGGAGGGCTGGCCGGGCTGGCTACGCTGTCGGGGATGATCGGACCCGAACAGCTCGCGACCGCCGTGGCCAAGGCCCTGGCCGACGCCGGACTTCCCGAACGCACGCCCACCTTCGAGCGGCCCAAGAACCGTGATCACGGTGACTGGTCGACCAACGTCGCGCTGACGCTGGCCAAGCCGGTCGGCCGTCCGCCACGCGACATCGCCCAGACGATCGTGGACACCCTCGGCGACATCGACGGGGTCGACGGGGTCGAGCTGGCCGGTCCGGGCTTCATCAACTTCCGCCTGGCCCAGGACGCGTTCGGGGCAATCGTGCGGGCGGTCGTCGAGGCCGGCGTGGACGGCTGGGGACGGTCCACCAGCGGCATCGGACGCAGCGCCAACATCGAGTTCGTCTCCGCCAACCCCACCGGCCCGCTCCACGTCGGGCACGGTCGTTGGGTGGCGATGGGTGACGCGCTGGCCAACGTGCTCGAGGCCACCGGGTGGTCGGTGACGCGCGAGTACTACCTCAACGACGCCGGCAACCAGATCACCCTGCTCGGGTCGTCGGTGGCTGCTCGCATGCGCGGGGAGGAGGTGCCCGAGGACGGCTACCGGGGTGCCTACATCACCGAAATCGCCGAGCAGCTGACCGCGGCTGGCGTGGACCCCGACGACACCGCCGATGTCGTCG
Organism: Euzebya pacifica; assembly: GCF_003344865.1. Classification (GTDB taxonomy): domain Bacteria; phylum Actinomycetota; class Nitriliruptoria; order Euzebyales; family Euzebyaceae; genus Euzebya; species Euzebya pacifica. The sequence goes on along the minus strand of NZ_CP031165.1, from coordinate 4,343,376 downwards.
CCAGGTCGGTCGCGGCCATGACCGACCAGATCCGCGCGACCATGGAGTCCATCGGCATCCACATCGACGTGTGGTTCTCCGAGAAGACCCTGCATGCCGGCGGCGCGATCGACGACACGATCGGGTCCCTCCGCGATCGCGGCCACGCCTACGACGCCGACGGTGCCGTGTGGCTGCGGACCTCCGACTTCGGCGACGACAAGGACCGCGTGCTGGTCAAGGCCGACGGGGCGAAGACCTACTTCGCTGCCGACACGGCCTACCTGGCCGACAAGGTGGCCCGCGGCTTCGACCTGGCCATCTACCTGCTGGGCGCCGACCACCACGGGTACGTGGGTCGCCTGCACGCCATCGCCCGTGCCGAGGGCGTTCCCGACGGGGTTGTGGAGGTCATCATCGGGCAGCTCGTCAACCTGCTGCGCGACGGCGAACCGGTGCGGATGGGCAAGCGCTCCGGCAACTTCGTCACCCTCGACGAGCTGGTGGAGGAGGTCGGCGCCGACGCCACCCGCTACACCTTCCTGCGGTCGTCGATGGACACGCCACAGGACTTCGACATCGCCCGGGTCGTCAGCGAGGACAAGGCCAACCCGGTCCACTACATCAACTACTCCTACGCCCGCATCGCCGGGATCGGGCGCAAGGCCGTCGAGGTCGACTTCGACGCCGGTTCGGTCGAGGACGCCGACCTGACGCTGCTGACCCACGACACCGAGCAGGAGCTGATCCGTCGCATCGACGCGTTCGGCGAGACGGTGGAACGGGCAGCGGCCGACCGGGCGCCCCACCGCGTGGCCCGCTACGCCGAGGACGTCGCCGACGCGTTCCACCGCTTCTACACCGAGTGCCAGGTCATCGACGCCGAGGCGCCGGAGCTGTCGGTCGCACGGTTCTGGCTGTGCGAGGCCGCACGGATCACCGTCTCGGCCGCGCTCGGCATCCTGGGTGTGACGCCGCGGGAGCGCATGTGAGCGCTATGTCCTTGGCGACGGTGCTGACATCGTGAGCGCACCGCTGCCGTTCCACCTGCTGCCCGACAACGCCACCGTGGGGGACAGGGGACAGCTCGTCATCGGCGGCTGCGACCTGCTGGACCTCGCCGAGGAGTTCGGCACCCCGCTGTTCGTCTACGACGAGGACCACCTGCGTGCCCGGGCCCGCGAGGCCGTCGCGGCGTTCGGCGACCACGCGACCTACGCCTCCAAGGCGTTCCTGTGCCGCGCGATGGCCCGCCTCGTGCACGAGGAAGGCATGTCCATCGACGTCGCGACGGGCGGCGAGATGGCCGTGGCCCTGGCCGCCGACGTGCCCGCCGGCCGGCTGCACCTGCACGGCAACAACAAGTCCGGCGACGAGCTCCGGGAGGCCATGGCGGCCGGCGTCGGGCGGATCATCGTGGACTCCTTCGACGAGATGGACCGAATCGAGGCGCTCGTGGCCGCCGGGTCCCCCGCCCCGCGGGTCCTGCTGCGCGTCACCCCCGGCGTGAAGGCCGAGACCCACGAGTTCGTCGCCACCGGCCAGGACGACTCCAAGTTCGGCTTCACCGTCGCCACCGGGGTCGCGCTGGAGGCGGTCCGGCGGGCCGAGGCCAGCGATGCCATGGACCTGGTCGGCATCCACTGCCACATCGGCTCGCAGGTGTTCGAGGCCGAGTCCTTCGCCAAGGCGCTGGCGGTCCTCGCGACCTTCACCGCTCCGCTGGACCTGCCCGAGCTGGTCATCGGCGGCGGGCTGGGCGTGCCGTACGTGACCGGGGAACAGGCGCCGAGCATCAGCGACTGGGCTGCCGAGCTGACGTCGGCTGCCGCGTCGCTGGGCATCACCGCGACCCTGGGCATCGAACCGGGCCGCGCCATCGCCGCTGCTGCCGCCGTCACCCTCTACACCGTCGGCACCGTCAAGCCGCTGGAGGGCATCCGGACCTACGTTGCCGTCGACGGCGGCATGAGCGACAACCCTCGTCCGGTCCTGTACGGCAGCGGCTACGAGACCTTCCTCCCGCGTGCGGTCGAGGCCGAGCGGCCCCAGCAGGTTCGGGTGGTCGGCAAGCACTGCGAGTCCGGCGACATCCTCGTGCGGGACGCGCAGGTGCCGTCCGACCTGGCCGTCGGCGACGTCCTGGCCACCCCGGTGACCGGCGCTTACGGCCACTCGATGGGGTCCAACTACAACAAGGTCCTGCGCCCGCCCGTGGTGTTCGTCCGCGACGGCGACGCCCGCCTGGTGGTCCGCCGCGAGACCCCCGAGGACCTGCTGCGCACCGACGTGGGCTGACCGCGACGTAGCATCTGGCCGCATGGCACACGACCCGTCCAACACCCAGCGCACCCTGACCGTCGGCCTGCTCGGCCTCGGCGTCGTCGGAAGCGGCGTCGCGACGCTCCTGCGTGACCACGCCGACGAGATCGCCGGCCGCGTCGGCGCGCGGCTCGAGATCGGGCCGGTCGTGGTGCGTGACGTCAACAAGTCGCGCGATGTCGACGTGGCCGTCACCGACGACGTCTCCACGGTCGTCGGTGCCGAGGGCGTCGACATCGTCGTGGAGGTCATGGGCGGGATCGACCCGGCCCGTGAGCTGCTGACGCGGGCGCTCAAGGCCGGTCAGAGCGTGGTGACGGCCAACAAGGAGCTGATTTCCACCCACGGCGCCGAGCTGCTGACCGCTGCACAGGAGCACTCCGTCCGCCTGGAGTACGAGGCCGCCGTTGCCGGCGCCATCCCGATCATCAAGCCGATGCGTGAGTCGCTGGCGGGGGACCGGGTCCGCAAGGTGCTCGGCATCCTCAACGGCACCACCAACTACATCCTCACCCGCATGACGGAGGAAGGCGCCGAGCTCGCGCCCGTCCTGGCCGACGCACAGGCCCTCGGCTACGCCGAAGCCGACCCCACCGCTGACGTCGGTGGCCACGACGCCGCCGCCAAGGCCGCGATCCTCGCGAGCCTCGCCTTCGACGCCCACGTCGTCCGCGACGACGTCTACACCGAGGGCATCATGTCGGTCACCGCGACCGACATCGCCAACGCCAAGCGCATGGGCTACGTCATCAAGCTGCTCGGGATCGCCGAGGAGCACGAGGACGCCAGCATCGGCGTGCGCGTCCACCCGGCGTGGATCCCGACGTCGCACCCGCTGGCGTCCATCCGCGAGGCCTACAACGCGATCTTCGTGGAGGCCGACGCGGCCGGCGACCTGATGTTCTACGGCCGTGGCGCCGGATCGCTGCCGACGGCCTCGGCCGTCGTCGGAGACGTCGTCACCGCCGCCCGGGCGATGCTGGCGGGGGAGCGGCTGCCGTCGGTCGCCGTGGCCGACAAGCCGATCCGTCCGGTCGACGAGGAGATCGTGCAGTACTACCTGCTGCTCGACGTGGCCGACGAGGCGGGGGTCCTGTCCCGCGTGGCCGCGACCTTCGGCGACCACGACGTGTCGATCAAGAGCGTGTGGCAGGAGGGCGAGGGCGACCAGGCCCAGCTGCTCCTCATCACCCACGCAGCCCGCGAGGGCAACGTCCGGGCGTGCGTGGAGGCGCTCAAGGACCTCAGCGACGTCAACGCCATCGCGTCGTCGATGCGCGTGGAGGACCGCCGCGAGGGCTGACCGCCGAGGGCAGCCCGACAGCCGGCTGCCGCACTAGGCCCCAGGCGATGGGGCGGTACGAGGAGTGAGCGTGACCGAAGCCGACCACACCGTTGCGACGGTGGCCGACACCGTCAGGGCCGTCGACATCGACGCCGACCTCGATGGACGGTCGGTGATCGCGGTCGTGGAGGTGCCGGCCACGTCGGCCAATCTCGGTCCCGGCTACGACGCGCTCGGCGTGGCGCTCGACGTGCCGATGCTGGCCGTCGCCAGGGAACCGGGACCCCAACGGGTCACCTCCCACGGCCTGGGTGCCGGTGAGCTGCCGACCGGTGAGGACAACCTCGTCTGGCGTGCCGTGGTGGCCTGGTGCGAACGCGTCGGCGCCGCGGTCCCCGACGTCTCCATCGACGTGCACAGCGCCATCCCGCTGGAGCGGGGCATGGGATCCTCCTCCGCAGCCGCGGTTGCCGGGCTGGCGCTCGGCCGCGCGCTGGTCGGGGGGCCCGGAGGCAACGCCGACGTGCTGGAGCTGGCCACGCAGCTGGAGGGACACCCCGACAACGCCGCTGCGGCCATCGCCGGTGGCCTCGTGGCGTGCCTGCCCGAGGGCGGGTTCCAGCGGGTCACCCCGGACCCGGGGCTCGTCCCTGTCCTGCTGATCCCCACGACCCGGCAGAACACCGGGCACGCTCGGGGGGTGCTGCCCGTCGAGGTGCCGTTGCAGGTCGCCGCGGCCAACGGTGCCCGCGCGGTCGCGACCTTCGCGGGGTTGGCCGGGCTGCTCCCGCTGCGCGCCGATGCGATGGTCGACGAGCTGCACGAACCCCCTCGCCTGGCCATCATGACAACGAGCGGACAGCTGGTCGCCGGCCTCCGCGACGCGGGTGTGCCCGCGGCGCTGTCGGGGGCGGGGCCGTCGGTGCTGGCGCTGCTGGACGACCCCTCCCGGCTGACGCTTGTGACCGACGTCGTCGATGCCGTCGACGGGGCCGTCGAGGTGCTCGTGGCCAGGTGGAACCTGGCCGGCGCGCGTGTGCTCCGGGCGCCGGTACCGGCCTGAGTCTCGACGGGCAACCTTGTTGCCGTCCCTCGGCGACCGGTATGCTTCGTCAAGCGGCGAGCCGGGACGCCGCACTCCAGCAGAGCTGGATCGCCGAGGGTTCCCTCGCTCCACACTTGTTCCCGACGACCATCTCGACCCGCATGCGTGGGTCGACACGCCAATGGGGTGACGTGATCGAGACGTCGCCCAGTGCCTGAGAACCACACAGGAGAGGGCATGGATCGCAGCGTCCTGGCTCGCAAGCCCATGACCGAGCTGAAGGACATCGCCTCGCATCTCAACATGCGCGGGTTCCAGAAGCTTCGCAAGGCCGAGCTGATCGACGCGATCGTCGAATCGGCCACCGGCCAGGCAGCCGCGTCCACGAACGGCGCGGCCGACACGACCGAGGTCGACGACGCCGACGCCGATCGGACGCGTTCGCGCACCCGAACCCGCGCTCGTGACACCGAGGGCCAGTCCGGCGAGGACGCGGCCTCCGACGCCGCACCTGCTGGCGAGGACGCCGCTGCGCGGGCGGCGAGGGAGGAGACGGCCCGCAAGGTGCTGCCCCCCAGCGCTCGCCAGTCCGACGCAGGCGGCGACAGCGGCTCCGAGAAGGGGCAGGCGGACAAGAAGTCCGCGGAGAAGTCGCAGCCGGAGGAGCGCACCCGCTCCCGCGAGCGCAACACGTCCCGTGGTGCCAACCGCAGCGGCGACAACGGCAACAACCGCGCCCGGGGTGGCAAGTCGGACGGCAACCGTGACGGTGGCCGTGATTCCGGTGGTGGTCGTGACAGTGGCGGTCGTGACGGTGGCGGCCGTGACGGTGGCGGCCGTGACAGTGGCGGCCGTGACAGTGGCGGCCGTGATTCCGGTCGTGACAGCGGGGGTCGTGACAGCGGTCGCGACAGCAACGCCGGCGGCAAGGGCGAGGACCGGCCACGCGACGGTGGCCGCAAGGACGACGACCGCGGCCGTTCCGACGCCCCCCGGTCCGACAACGACTCCTCCAACGACGATGACGACGACGACGATGACGACGCGGCGAACCGCAAGCGTCGCAGCCGTCGGGACCGTCGCAAGCGCAACCGCGAGCGTGCCCAGCAGGAGAACCAGCAGGGCGGCAGCGGCGGCGGGGGCGGCAACGAGCCCGGAGAGGTCAGGGCCGGCGTGCTCGACATCCTCCCCGAGGGCTACGGGTTCCTCCGCACGACCGGCTACACCCCCGGCGACCGCGACGTCTACGTCTCCCAGGGGCAGATCCGCAAGCACGGGCTGCGCCGCGGCGACGTCGTGCAGGGTCCCATCCGCCAGCAGCGCAACAACGAGAAGGTGCCCGCGCTGCACCACGTGCAGAAGGTCAACGGCGGCGAGCTCGAGGGCGGACAGGTGCCCGAGCGGCCCGACTTCCGCGACCTCGTGCCGGTCTACCCCAGCGAGCAGCTGCGCCTCGAGACCGAGAAGGCCCCGACGGTCCTGCGTGCCATCGACCTGCTCGCCCCGATCGGCCGGGGCCAGCGTGCCCTCCTCGTGGCGCCGCCGGCGGCCGGCCGGACCGACACCCTCAAGGGCATCGGCCAGGCGATCGCCACCAACGCCCCCGAGGCCCACCTGATGGTCCTGCTGATCGACGAGCGTCCCGAGGACGTCACCGACGTGAAGCGCGCCATCCCCGGTGAGGTCATCGCCAGCACCTTCGACCGGCCGGTCGAGGACCACACCCAGGTCGCGGAGCTCGCCATGGAGCGTGCCCGTCGGCTGGTCGAGCTCGGCCACGACGTCGTTGTGCTCGTCGACTCGCTGACGCGCCTGACCCGTGCCTACGGCAGCGGGGGCATCGACGCCACGTCGCTGTACCCGGCCAAGCGGTTCTTCGGCAGCGCCCGCAAGATCGAGGACGGCGGCTCGCTGACCATCGTGGCGGCCATGCTGACCGGCGACGGCAGCGCGGTCGACGAGGCCATCCTCGAGGAGTTCCTCGGGACGGCCAACGCGGTCATCCATCTCGACGGCGACGTGGCCCCGCACCTGCGACCCGTCGTGCGGCCCGACACCTCCGCCACCCGCCGCGAGGAGCTCCTCGTCGACGACGAGACCCTCCAGGCGATCTGGGCGGTCCGCAAGCGCCTGGCCGACCTGCCCCACGACGAGGCTGCGCGCACGATCGCCAGCGACCTCGAGGGCACCCTGGACAACGCTACCTACCTTGCCGGTGCCGGGGGTTCCAGCACACGGTGAGCGACACTGAGCAGGACATGAGCGACCACACCAGCAGCAAGACCCCGCACCAGCACTTCTATGGCGGCCAGGCCGTCATGGAGGGCGTGATGATGCGGGGCCAGAAGACATGGGCGGTCGCCGTCCGTCGTCCCGACGGGACGATCTACCTCGAGCGGCACCCCGTCAGCGACCTGCCCCAGCGCAAGCCGATCTGGACCAAGCCCATGCTTCGCGGCATGTGGGGCCTGGTCGACGCGCTGACCATCGGCACCCGGGCGCTGACGATCTCCGCCAACGCGGCGGTCGACGACGAGGAGCAGCTGTCCAAGGGCGAGATGGGCGGATCCCTCGCGATCGCCCTGCTGGCCTTCGTCGGCATCTTCATCGTGCTGCCCAACCTCGGGCTGGCCGCGGTGGAGGAACCGCTGGGCGGTGGTGACTCGATCACCTTCCACCTGGTCGAGGGCGTGGTGCGCCTGGGCATCTTCCTGCTGTACCTCGGCGGCATCTCGATGCTCAGCGACATCCGGCGGGTGTTCCAGTACCACGGCGGCGAGCACAAGACGATCCTCGCCTGGGAGCACGACGAGCCGCTCCGGGCCGGGGCGATCCAGCCCTACTCCACCAAGCACCCCCGCTGCGGGACCAACTTCCTGCTGATCGTGATGCTGCTGGCGATCGTGATCTACACCACCGCCGGCATCATCTTCCCCTCGCCGGAGGGGGCCAACTTCATGGCCTTCCTCGGCTACCAGGTCGCCCTGCGCGTGATCCTGCTGCCGGTGGTGGCTGGCCTGGCCTACGAGGTCCTGCGCCTCGGGGCCGACCAGACCAACCCGGTGATGCGGGCGCTGGCCACCCCCGGCCTGTGGCTGCAGAAGATCACCACCAAGGAGCCCGACGACGAGCAGGTCGAGGTCGCCATCCGCGCCTTCGAGGCCGTCGTCCCCACCGCCCACCTGGCCGGACGCACGACCGACCTTCCCTCCCCCGTGGTGTGGGGGCCGGACACGACGACCGAGGTCGTCGGCCTGCCCCGCGACGAGGCCGTCGTGCCGCCGCCCCCTGGCGTGGACGCGGTCGACGACTCCGGGGTCGACCCCGGCTCGACGATCGCCTGAGCGGGGCCGCGACATGATCGACGATTCGATGCGTCAGCGTCTCGAGGAGCTCGTGGCCACCCACGCCGAGCTCGAGATGGACATGACCGACCCGGCGGTGCTCGGTGACCAGGAGCGCTACACCTCCACCGCCAAGCGGCACGCCGAGCTGAACGAGGTCGTCAAGGTCTATGCGCGGTACCAGCAGCTGCTGGAGGACGCCGGGGCGGCCGAGGAGCTCGCCGAGCTCAGCGACGGCGCCGAGGGCGACAGCATGCTCGCCGAGGCCAAGGCCAACCGTGCGCAGGCCGAGGGCATGGAGGGCCAGCTGAAGGTCCTCCTGCTGCCCAAGGACCCGATGGACGACAAGAACGTCATCCTCGAGATCCGGGCCGGCGCCGGTGGTGACGAGGCCGGGCTGTTCGCTGCGGAGCTCGAGCGCATGTACACCCGGTACGCGGAGGGGCGTCGCTGGAAGGTCGCCCGGCTGAGCGTGTCGGAGAACGACGTCGGCGGGGTCAAGGAAGTCACCTTCGAGGTCAACGGGACCGGTGCCTACTCGGTGCTGAAGCACGAGTCGGGGGTCCACCGCGTGCAACGCGTCCCCCAGACCGAGTCGGGCGGCCGCATCCACACCTCCACCGCGTCGGTTGCCGTGATGCCCGAGGCCGAGGACGTCGACGTCCACATCGACCCGTCGGACCTGAAGATCGACGTGTACCGGTCGTCGGGGCCCGGTGGGCAGTCGGTCAACACGACGGACTCCGCCGTGCGGATCACCCACGTGCCGACCGGCGTGGTCGTCGCGATGCAGGACGAGAAGAGCCAGCTGCAGAACAAGGAGAAGGCGCTGCGCGTCCTCAAGGCCCGCCTGCTGCAGGCCGAGAAGGACCGCATGGCCGCCGAACGCGCCGACGCCCGCGCCAGCCAGATCGGCACCGGCGACCGGTCGGAGAAGATCCGGACCTACAACTTCCCGGACTCCCGCGTGGCCGACCACCGCATCGGCTTCAAGACCAACGACCTCTCCGGCGTCCTCGAGGGCAAGCTCGACGAGCTCTTCGACGCCCTCATCCGCCAGGAACAGGCCCAGAAGCTCCAGGCCCTCACCGAAGACGCCTGACCCCCGGACCCCGTCGTCGGCCCGCCCCCCGGTTCGGTTCGTCGGTCGGGCTGCGGGCCCGCCCACGGTCGGGACCCCGGTTCCGACGGATTCGCCTCACGGCGTGACGGTTTCGCCTCACCCAAAGGCCGCTGGAGCCCGGAGTTGCGCCGTTCAGCCGACGGAATCGCCTCACCGAGCCCGCCTGTGCCGCCCGGCTGAGGCGAATCCGTCCGTGACGCCGGAGTTGTCCACAGCTGGGTCACACTTCGAGCGTGATCCGCGGCGCGGAGCCGGCATGGTGATCGGACGTGTTGCCCGACCCCATCTCCGACCTGACGGCCCGCCACCCGGCCGGTCTTTTCTGTCGCAAGCAAGCGTTCAGGGCTGGGTTCAACGACGGGGCCATCCATCGCTGGGTGACCGCCGAGCTGATCACGAGGCTTGCGCCGGGTTGGTATCGCGACGAACTCCGGACGCGACATCCCCTCGAACGGCAGCACCTGGCCGAGGGGTATTTCGCGCGGTCCCGCAAGATGCCCGTCCCACTCGTCAGCGGCACTGCTGCGCTCGAGGTCCTTGGCGCGATCCAACCGCAGGAGACACCTCCCACCGTTCTCATTCCTTGGGCCAGCCGGGTACGTGTCAGGACCGAGCCCTTCTTGGTCAAGCAGGTCCACCACCTCGATGCCGTCGGCCACAGCCGGGTCAGAGGTATCCGGATTGCCGAGCCGGCTCGGGCGCTTGCCGACGCACTCGTGGTCGAGTGCCTGCCGCCCGAACAGGTTGCGCATCACGCCTACCTCACCATGAACGCCCTACGCCTGAGAGTCGGAGACCTCGTCAGACGCTGGAAAGAGCTGGGCGACCGTGGGTCGCTGCGCATGCTAGAGCTGGCGAGCCAGGGACTCCTTGACGTGGAGAGCCCGGCGGAGTGGGCGCTGTTCTCGGATGTCTTCGGCCGGTTCCCGCCGGCGCCAGATGCGCAGGTGCAGATCACGGATCGGTTCCGCGCCGACTTCGCCTACGTCTTCGCCGCGCTCGTCCTCGAGTACCAGAGCGAGCTCTACCACGCGGACCGCATCGATGAGGACGGGCTTCGCAACGCCGATTTCCGCAGGAGAGGGTGGGACTCCTTGGCGATCACGAAGTCGATGCTGAACGACCCTGCCGGGACGGCGGAGCTGGTCCACGGGATCCGCTTGGAACGCGAGATGCTGGTCAAGGAGGGCCTGATCCGTAGACCCGAGTTGCCTCGCCAGCAAGGGAGGAGGACACCCCTCCGGACCCTTGTCCCGCTTGGCTGACCGGCTCGCTTCACCGCTCGAGAGGCTCGCGACGTGTCCGGGAGTTCAAACGCATTCGGCCGGCCAGAGCGACGGAATCGCCTCATCGGACGGGGGATCCAGGGTCGGCTGCGGCGATTCCATCGCCAGACCTCCGTGTTCGACGAAGAACGTGTGGAGCACGTGAGGCGATTCCGTCGCGTGGCGAGGCAAATCCGTCAGGTGGGGATCCGCAGCCGGAGTCGATTCCATCCCGGGGGCCACCCCAGCGGGCCAGGCTGGAAGCCGGTGAGGGCGGGGACGGCGAGTCGGCCACTGGGGTGACAGGGGAGGGGGCGCAACGTTTGCGGATCGGTGTGATCGGCTACCACTCCAACGTACGAACTTGAACCAATATCTCGGAGTCACCCCAATGAGCGCTGACATCGGAATCATCTTCCACTCCATGTACGGACACACCCACGACCTGGCGGAGCAGATCGCCGCTGGCGTCGAGAAGGGGGAGGGGAAGCCGCAGCTGCGGAGGGTTCCCGAGCTGATGAGCGAGGGGCAGCTGGCCGACGCGGGTGCCGCCCAGGCTCAGGACGCGCTGTCGACCGTCCCGCTGGCGACCATCGACGAGCTCGCCGAGTTCGACGGGATCATCTTCGGCTCGCCGACGCGCTTCGGGAACCGGACCTCGCAGATGTCGTCGTTCCTGGACCAGACCGGCCCGCTCTGGGCATCCGGTGCCCTCGTCGGCAAGACCGCTGGCTTCTTCACCGGTGCATCGACCATGCACGGCGGGTTCGAGTCGACGATCCTGACGATGTCGACCTTCGCCTACCACCACGGGATGCTCATCGTCCCCATGGGCTACAGCGACGACGCCGCCAGCAAGACCCGCTCGGGTGGTGGCCCCTACGGCCCCTCCCACTGGTCTCCGCAGGGTGAGGAGAAGGACGGCCTGTCGGAGCACGAGATCTCCATCGCCAACTCCTACGGACGTTTCTTCGCCGAGGTCACGGGCAAGCTCGCCGCCTGAGGCGCTCCTCAAACCCAACGAGACGACCGAGGACACAGACCACCACGAGGACCAGTCGTCCGGCCACGACTCGGTCCGCCCCACGCCCCCGGCTCCTCCAGCCGGGGGCGTACCCATGTGCCCTGCCCTGCTCGGGCCGATACCGTGAGCCGGCGATGACCGACCACGACCGGACCGACCCCGCCGAGACCGAAACACCCAGCGGCCCCAAGGCCGGTCTGACGCGGCTCGAGGTGGTCGAGCGGCTGCGCGCCGCCGGGGTACCGAGTCCCGAGGCCGACGCCCGCTGGTTGCTGGAAGGCTTTCCCAGCAACCCTGCCGCCCTCGCCGACGCCGTGATCCGCCGGGAACGCCGCGAGCCCCTCCAGCTGATCCTCGGCACGGCGCCGTTCCGCTGGATCGAGGTGGAGGTGGCAGCTGGCGTGTTCGTGCCTCGACCGGAGACGGAGGTCCTGGCCGGCCTCGCCATCGACCGCCTCACCGACGGGGCGATCGTCATCGAGCCGTGCACGGGCACCGGGGCCATCAGCTGCGCGATCGCCCACGAAACTGGGGCCTCTCGCATCGTGGCAACCGACATCAACCCCCGTGCGGTCGCGCTCGCGAGGCGCAACGCTCGACCTCACCCTCAGGTCGAGGTGCACCACGCCTCGCTCTTCGCCGGGGTCGACCCGAGCCTGCTCGGCACCGTGGACGTCATCGTCTGCAACCCGCCCTACCTCGACCCCAGCCAGATGGCTGCGGTCGACCCGGAGGTGCGGGACCACGACCCCTACGAGGCGCTCGTCGGTGGCGAGTCCGGCTGGGAGGTCATCGCCGACCTGGTCGCCGCCGCCCCCCACTGGCTGCGCCCGGGCGGCTGGATCGTGATCGAGGACGATCCCTCGCGCGTGGACCAGACGGCCCAGGCGCTGGCCCATCACGTCGGATCCTCGTCGGTCGAACCCGACCTGACCGGCCGCGACCGGTTCGCAATGGCCCGACGGGCGTGACCGGGCTGCGCGACCGGCCCGGTCGGCTGGCATCCTCCCTGCTGTGAGCACCATCATCAGCCTGTCCGAGGACCGCGACGGGGCGCTGGCGAAGGCCACCGAGACCCTGCAGGCAGGGTCGGTCGTGGTCCTGCCCGTCGGAGGCGTCTACGCCATCGTGGCCGATGCCTTCCGTACTGCGGCCACGCAGCGGATCTTCGCGGCCCGCCGTCGCAGCCGGGTCACGCCGCTGCCGGTCCTGCTGCGGTCCGAGCGGCAGGTCGGTGCGCTTGCGGGTGACGTCCCGGACTGGGCCGACCGGCTGATGGCCGCCTACTGGCCCGGCGACCTCACCCTGGTGCTGCCCGCAACGGTCGACCTGGCATGGGACCTCGGCAACGCCAAGGGCACCGTGCAGCTGCGCCAGCCGGCCGACGAGTTCGTCCGTGACCTGATCGGCGCCGTCGGCCCCCTGGCCTGCACCGCGGCCAACCGCCTCTCCCAGCCGAGACCCACGACGGTGGAGGAGGCGAAGGCACAGCTCGGCGTCCTGGTTCCCGTCTACCTCGACGGCGGGGAGCTCGACGGACGTGTGTCCACCATCGTCGACGCGACCGGCCCGTCCCCGGTCGTGCACCGCGAGGGCGTCGTGCCCGAGGACCACATCCACCTGGTCGCCTCCGGCGAGCTGGAATGGGGCGAACGCCCCGACCCGTCCATGCTGCCGGTCGATGACCCTACCGAGGCGTCCGACGGTGCCGACGCCGACGAACCGGCAGATACCCCTGCCGGAGACGGCGAGGCTGACTCCGCCGATGCGGTCGCCGAGGCCGAGCTCGTCCAGGAGGTGGAGGGCTCGACACAGGACGAGGTCGAGGACCGAGACCCCGCCCTCGACGAGGCTGCGGTCACCGTGGAGTCCCCGGAGACCGACGACGTCCGGAACCCCGACGACGCCCCCGACGACGCCCCCGACGGCGACGAGGACCGCCCGTCCACCCCCGACGGGCCCGCGACCTAGTCCTTGTCGCCGACGGCGTCGCGATAGGCCTCGTCGCTCTGCGACATCGGGACCATGGCGATCTCCACCATCCCGACCGACGCAGGCGCGGTCAGGGCGTGCAGCACGGCCGCGGCCACGTCCTCGGCCTCCATGCCGACGCCTGCGGCCATCTTCCGGTAGCGCTCGGTCACCGCAGAGTCCGGGCGGTCATCGAAGATCTCGGTGGACACGAACCCGGGCGCCATGGTCGTGACCCGCACTCCGGACTCCTGCAGCTCCATGCGCAGCGCCTCGCTGATGGCGTGCACCGCGAACTTCGTGGCGGAGTAGACCCCACCCTCCGCCGCCGGGATCCGTCGTCCCGACATCGAGGAGATGTTGACGATCGACCCTCCGCCGTCCTTCAGCGCCGGCAGCGCGGCCTGGGTGACCTCCAGCAACCCGAGCACGTTCACGTCGAACATGGCTCGCCAGTCCGACGGATCGGTGTCGGCGATGAGCCCCATCCGTGCGATTCCGGCGGCGTTGACGAGCACGTCCAGACCGCCCAGGGCGTCCACGGCGGAGGCGACGAGGGAGGACGCGCCGTCGGCCGTCACGTCACCGGCGACCGGGACCACACCGTGGGCGTCCGACAGCGCCTCCAGGCGTTCGGCACGGCGGGCGATCCCTGCGACCCGGGCGCCCGCGTCCGCACAGGCGATCGCGATCGCGCGTCCGATGCCCGATGATGCCCCGGTCACGAGCACGCGGCGGTCATGGAGTGGACTGCGGTCGGGCATGGAAAGGGCCTCCGGTCAAGAGCGGTTCGAGGGTCGGGGCGTGTGACGCATCGCGTCCCCCCGACCGAGACCGTAGCCACCGACTTCGTCGCCGAAACCCTCGGGACGACGCAGCCAAGGACTCCGCAACCCCGGTGGCCGGTGGTGTTTCGCCGTGCAGGCAGCGGGAACACGGAATGTCGAGGACAGCCTCGTACAACCACCCCACTGGAGGACCCATGAAGGCAGTTGTCTACCGCGGCGAACGCGACGTCCGGGTCGAGGACGTCGAGGACCCCACGATCGACGCTCCGACCGACGCCATCATCCGCATCACGACCTCGGCGATCTGCGGCTCGGACCTGCACATGTACGAGGGTCGTACCGGCGCCGAACCCGGCATCGTCTTCGGCCACGAGAACATGGGCGTCGTCGAGGAGGTCGGCGCCGGGGTCTCGGACCTGAAGAAGGGCGACCGGGTCGTCCTGCCCTTCAACGTCGCCTGCGGGTTCTGCAGGAACTGCGAGAACAACAAGACCGGCTTCTGCCTGAACGTCAACGAGGGCTTCGCCGGTGGTGCGTACGGCTACGTGTCGATGGGGCCGTGGCGCGGCGGACAGGCGGAGTACCTCAAGGTGCCCTTCGCCGACTTCAACGCGCTGCGCCTGCCCGAGGGGGAGGAGCACGAGCACGACTTCGCGATGCTCGCCGACATCTTCCCCACCGGTTACCACGCAACCGAGCTGGCTGGCGTCGGCCCCGGCGACACCGTCGCGGTGTACGGCGCCGGCCCGGTCGGGCAGATGGCGGCCTACTCCGCTCGTCTCCGCGGGGCCTCGGAGATCTATGTCGTGGACAAGGTCGAGGAACGCCTGCGGTTGGCCGAGGAACACTCCGGCGCCATCCCGGTGAACTTCGCCGAGGTCGACGCCCCCGAGTTCATCCTCGACGCGACCGACGGCGGGACCGACACCGGCATCGACGCCGTCGGCTACCAGGCGCAGAAGCCCGACGGTGAGGACGAGGTGCCCGCGATGATCCTCAACAACCTCGTCACCTCCACCCGCGCGACCGGCCGCCTCGGCGTGGTGGGCCTGTACGTGCCATCCGACCCCGGTGCTCCCACCGAGGAGGCCGCCAACGGCCGCCTGCTGTTCGACATCGGCACCTTCTTCGAGAAGGGCCTGAAGATGGGGACGGGCCAGGCCGACGTCAAGGCACACAACCGCCAGCTGCGGGACCTGATCATCGCCGGCCGTGCGGAGCCGTCGTTCGTGGTCTCCAAGCGTGTTCCGCTGGAGGAGGCCCCCGACGCCTACGCCCGCTTCGACAAGCGCGAGGACGGCTACACCAAGGTCGTGCTCGACCCGGCCGCCTAGCCGATCCGCAGACGACGAGGAGGCCCTGCCGAGCCGGTAGGGTCTCCTGTCATGCGCATCGCCATCGGGGCCGACCACGCCGGCTACGACCTCAAGGAACACCTGAAGACGACCCTCGCCGGCCTCGGCCACGAGGTCGACGACCACGGCACCGACTCCGTCGAGCGGGTCGACTACCCGCCGATCATGGCGTCCGTCGGCCGTGCGGTGGCCAGCGGCCATGCCGACCGCGGCATCGTCCTCGGCGGGTCCGGCCAGGGCGAGCAGATCGCGGCCAACAAGGTGGACGGGATCCGCGCGGCGTTGTGCAACGACCTCTGGACCGCTCGGCTGTCGCGCGAGCACAACGACGCCAACGTCATCGCGATGGGCGCCCGCGTCGTCACGCCCCACATGGCCGACGAGATCCTCGAGCTGTGGCTGACCACCGACTTCGAGGGCGGTCGCCACGAACAGCGGATCGCGCTCATCCACGACATCGAGCGAGCACAGGACGACGTCAGGTAGGCAGGTCCGCCGGAAACCCCGGCTGACCCCTCGACCCGCGGGCAGGAGCGGCCGCGGGTGAGCAGGGCTCAGCGGTGCCCGGCGAGGAACACCCGGACCGCCTCATCGGCCCACTCCTCGAGCTCCGCAGGCGTCCAGGTGCGGTGCGGGCGGGCCATGGCCTCGTTCAGGGGCGTGGAGAGGACCAGCCAGTTGAACGTCCGGGCGGCGACGTCGGGGTCGGGAACCGTCAGCGTCCCGCGGGCGTGCAGCTCGGCGAACCAGCCGGCGAAGAGCTCGAAGGATCGTTCGGGTCCGTTGGTGAACCACTCGTCGGCAAGGGCGGGGAACCGCTCGGCCTCGCCGATCATCATCCGCCGCAGCCGCAGGAGCTCCGGACGCATGACGAGCTGCAGGTGGTGGCGGGCGTAGGTGCGGAGGTCCGCCTCGACGTCCTCGCTGCTCCCGAGGCTGGTGGACAGGGGATGCGCGTTGTCCGGCTGGGCGACGAACTCGGCGACCATCGCCCGGAAGAGGGTCTCCTTGACCCCTTCCTCCTCCCCACGGAAGTGCGCGTACACGGTCTGCCGCGACACCCCGGCGTGCTCGGCGACCTGTTCGAGCGTCGCGCCCTCGAACCCGTGCTGGAGGAAGACCTCGAAGGCTGCGTCGAGCACGGCTCGGCGCTTGCGACGCGACGGCCCCCGAACGCCACGACTCGACCCCGGCGGCTGTGCTTCGGCATCCATGGCCAGCGATTCTAGACACGAATGTCCAATCGGACTAGATTGGACACGAACGTCCAGAAAAGTTGTCCCCCGAGGAGTCCTCGATATGCCATCCACCACCGCCACCGCCCGACCGATGACCGTCGAGGTCGATGGCGCGACCATCGCCGCCACCCTCCGCGGTGACGGGCCGCTCATCGCCCTGCACGCCGCCCCGATGGACTCCCGGTCCTTCGAGGGGCTCGCCGAGGTCCTGGCCGCCGACTGGACGGTCCTGACCGCCGATCCCCGGGGTGTCGCCCGCAGCACCGTCGCCGACCGGACCGCGCACGTCACCCCTGATCAGCGGGCAGCCGACCTCGCCGCCGTCCTGCAGGAGGTGGACGCCGGCCCGGCAACCGTCGTCGGATCCAGCGGTGGCGCGGTCAGCGCCCTCGCGCTGGCCGCGACCCGCCCCGAGCTCCTGGAGGTCGTCGTGGCCCACGAACCGCCCCTGTGCGTGCTCCTGCCCGACGCCCGGGATCTGCGCGTCGGCACCGAGGAGATGGTCCGACGGTTCACCGCGGGCGATCGCGAGGGCTACTGGCGCCTGTTCCTGGACCAGGCGAACATCCACGTACCCGACGAGGTGTTCGCCGGGGTCTTCGGCCAGGAACCGGAGGGGCGCGACGCCGAGGACGAGGCCTTCGGTGTCGAGAACATGCTCGTGGAGACCTCGTTCTGGGAACCGCCGCTGGACCGCCTGCGCAGCTGCGAGGTGCCGATCGTCGTCGGCATCGGTGAGGAGTCGACCGGAGAGCTGTGTGACCGGACCTCGCGTCGCCTCGCCGAGGAGCTCGGCCTCGAGCCCACGATGTTCCCCGGCGGGCACATCGGCTTCACCGACCACGCGGAGGCCTTCGCGAGCGTGTTGCGGGCGGTCGGGCGCAGCGGGCGGGACGACTGACACGGTCCGGGGGGACCGCCGGGCCGGTGGCCTCGAACTGGCCATGGGCTCGGCGGTACGCTGCACGACATGACCTACTACGGCCCCGACTGGGCGCAGCTGGAAGCACAGGACCCGGAGATCGCCGCGGCGATCACCAGCGAGCTGAACCGCCAGCGCACCCACCTGCAGCTGATCGCGTCGGAGAACCTGACCTCGCCGGCGGTCCTCGCCGCCCAGGGCAGCGTCCTGACCAACAAGTACGCCGAGGGGTATCCGGGCAAGCGGTACTACGGCGGCTGTGAGTTCGTCGACGTCGCCGAGTCCCTCGCCATCGAGCGGGCCAAGGAGCTGTTCGGGGCCGAGCACGCCAACGTCCAGCCGCACGCCGGCGCCCAGGCCAACATGGCCGCGATCTTCGCCCTGGGTGTCCAGCACGGTGACACCGTCCTTGCGATGTCCCTGCCCCACGGCGGCCACCTGACCCACGGGTCCAAGGTCAACTTCTCCGGCAAGTGGTTCGACATCGCCGCCTACGGCGTCCGCGAGTCCGACCAGATCATCGACATGGACGAGGTCCGGGCCATCGCCCTGGAGCGCCGCCCCAAGCTGATCATCGCCGGCGCGACGGCCTACCCGCGGCACTGGGACTTCGCCGGTTTCCGCGCGATCGCCGACGAGGTCGGCGCAGTCCTGATGGTCGACGCCGCCCACTTCGCCGGCCTCGTTGCCGGTGGGGCACATCCCTCGCCGGTCCCGCACGCCGACGTCACCACGTTCACCAACCACAAGACCCTGCGCGGTCCCCGCGGCGGCACGATCCTGTCCACCGAGGCGCACGCCAAGGCCGTGGACAAGGCCGTCTTCCCGATGATGCAGGGCGGCCCGCTCGAGCACGTCGTCGCCGCCAAGGCTGTCTCCTTCAAGGAGGCCATGCAGCCGTCGTTCGCCGAGTACGCCGCCAACGTGGTCGCCAACGCCCGTGCGCTGGCCGCAGCGCTGGAGGACCACGGCGTCCGCATCGTCTCCGGCGGCACCGACATCCACTACCTGCTGGCGGACCTGCAGAGCCTGGACATCACCGGCGCCGACGCCGAGGCCCGCTGCGACGCCGCCGGCATCACGCTGAACAAGAACGCCATCCCCTTCGACCCGCGTCCGCCGATGGTCGCCTCCGGCATCCGCGTCGGCACCGCCGCCGCCACCACGGTCGGCATGGGCACCGAGGAGATGGGCCGGATCGCCAGCTTCATCGTGCGCGTTCTGAAGGACGAGGGCGAGGTCGACACCGTCCGCAAGGAGGTCGCGGAGCTGTCCGCGAACTTCCCGGCCTACCCCGAGCCCGCCGCACAGGCCTAGGACCCTCGAGGCCAATCGGCCCGCCCCGAAGCGGCCGGGCGGACACACCCACGCGCACCGGCCCCGGCCGGTGCGCGGTAGCGTCGAGGCCCACCGATGGATCAGGCACTCCTCGACAACCTGCTGATCGCCGTTGCCAGCCTGCTGGTGACGGTGCTGGCCACGCCCGTGGTCAAGCGGATCGCCCACGCCGTCGGTGCGGTGAAGGTTCCCGGCGACCGCCACATCCACTCGACCCCGACGCCGGAGCTGGGTGGTCTGGCGATGCTGGGCGGCCTGATGGGGGCCTATGCGGTGGCCAACGGCCTGGGCACCTTCGACGAGCTGTTCCGCACGACGTCGGAGCCCGAGGCCATCCTCCTCGCGGCGTTGGTCATCGTCTACGTGGGGCTGATCGACGACACCCGAGGGTTGACCCCTGCCGCGAAGCTGGCCGGACAGATCCTCGCCGCCGGGACGCTCGTCCTGTTCGGCGTGACCCTGCGGTTCGTCTACATCCCCTTCGGCGGCGGCAACATCGTGTCGTTGTCGCCCGATGCCGCGGCGCTGCTGACCATCGTGCTGGTCGTCGCGATGATCAACGCCGTCAACCTCGTCGACGGCCTCGACGGCCTTGCCGCCGGGATCGTGGCCATCGCGGCCATCGCGCTGTTCGCCTACTCCGAGCTCGGCCCCGTCCCGGTCGCCTCGGCCACCTCCGCTGCCGGCCTCGTCCTCGCCGCGGTCACCGGGGCGTGCGTCGGCTTCCTCTTCTTCAACTTCAACCCGGCGTCGATCTTCATGGGGGACACCGGCGCCATGCTGCTCGGCCTGCTGATGGGTGCGGCCGGGGTCAGCGCCATCGGCAACACCGTCGCGCCGACCTCCACCGACTTCTTCGCCGTGTCGGTCCCGGCCCTCATCCCGGCGCTCGTGCTGGCGGTCCCGTTCATCGACACCGTGCTCGCGATCGTCCGTCGCGTCAGCAGCGGCCAGTCGATCGCGGCGGCCGACAAGAAGCACCTGCACCACCGCCTCCTCGAGCTCGGCCACAGCCAGCGACGAGCGGTCCTGGTGCTCTACAGCTGCTCGGCGCTGCTGGCAGCGGCGGTGGTCGGCCCCTCGCTCGGCGATCCGACGCTCGTTCTCTCGGTGACGGGAGGGCTGTTCATTCTGCTCGTCCTGGCGCTCCTCGTGCAGGGTTGGCGGACGAATCGTCGCGAGAAGGCGGTCGAGAGTGGCGACAACGTCGTTCGCCACCCCACGGGCGTCGGACCCCGGTAGGCTGCTCGGGCCGTACCATTTGCCCGTTCGCGGAAGCTTGTGTATGTTTTCACAAGCTCGAGGACGGGCGGTTCCAACGGACCCCCCGGACCGGGCCGGTCAACGACGACCTGGAAGGCAATCACCATGAGCGGATCACCTCTCGATGCCCTCGGGTCGGCCAAGGCCGACAAGTCCTTCGCATACACAGCCGACCTCCTGGCAGCAATCTTCACCTGGGGTGGAATCGGATTCCTGATCGACCGCCTGGTCGGGACGGAACCCGTGTTCATGGTCGTCGGCTTCGTCATCGGCAACATCGCCGGCATCTACCTGCTATACATCCGTGCCAAGCAGGCTGATGCTGCGGACGCGTCGATGGCCGCCCGCTCCGAAGAGGGCACCACTCCACGCAATCGCTGAGCCACGCACGTCGCCGCCCGATCCAACGCACCGAACAGGCCCCCTCGTCCGATGCCCATCTTCACTCCCAACCATGCTCCCGAGCAGTCGCTGGCCGTTGCCGGCGTGCTCGGCGCGTGCGCTGCGGCCGTGATCGGGTCGGTCGTCGTGGGTCTGCTCGACGGTGGTGAGGCCGGCGTCGCCGTCGGGGCAGGCGCGGTGCTGGTCGCCGCCCTGTCGATCGTCGCCATGCCGCTGTACAAGCGTGGAGCCAAGGCGGGGAACGACATGGTTGTTGCCATGTCCTTGGCTGCCCTCGGCCTGCGCGGCATGGTCGCGCTGGTCGTGCTCGTGCTCGTCGCCCAGCTCGGGCTGCTCCCCATGAACTCCTTCGCGATCGGCCTGGCCCTCGGCTTGGTCGGTGCCCTGGTGGCAGAGATCATCGCCGCCGCCCGCGACCCCCGATTCTTCTGGTTGTCCATCCCCTCGACCCCACACAGTGACACCGAAAGGCAGCTCACGTGAACCTCATCCTCGCAGCCGATGCCCACCCGTACGGTGGCAACTTCGGTGTCCCACCCGCGGGCGAGATCTTCAACCTGCCGGCGCTGTTCGAGATCGGCGGCCTGGAGATCACCCGTACCTGGCTGATCATCCTCTTCAGCCTGATCTTCGCCTCCATCTTCATGCTGATGGCCCTGGGCAACCCCAAGGTCGTGCCGAACAAGCTGCAGGCGGCTGGCGAGTCGGTGGTCGAGTTCGTCCGTGACGGCATCGCCGTGGACATCATCGGCCCGGAGGGCAAGAAGTTCGCGCCCTTCCTGACCACGATCTTCTTGTTCGTGCTGTTCAACAACATGTTCAAGATCATCCCGTTCGTGAACTTCCCGGCGACATCGCGCATCGCGATCCCGCTGATGCTGGCCCTCGTCACCCTGGTCGTCTTCGTGGCCACCGGTGTGAAGTACCAGGGCATCGGCTACTTCAAGGAAGTTGCGTTCCCCCCGGGCGTCCCCGCCCCCGTGTACCTCCTGCTCACCCCCATCGAGCTGGTGTCCACCTTCATCCTGCGTCCGCTGACGCTGACGGTCCGGTTGTTCGCCAACATGGTCGCCGGTCACATCCTGCTGACCATCGTCTTCCTGGCGACCCACGCGTTCTTCCGGATCCCCGGCCTGATCCCCGACGAGTCCAACCTCCTCGGCCTCCCCATCGGGATCCTGACCCTCCTGATCTCGCCGCTCGCGGTCGGGTTCGAGGCGTTCGTCAGCTTCCTGCAGGCCTACATCTTTGCGATCCTCGCCGCTGTCTACCTCTCCGGTGCAGTCGAGGCCCAGCACTAGGACCGCTCCGGCGGTTCGGTCGGTCGACAGTGGCCGGTCACGTCCAGTCCAGTTCCCGCAAGCCCGCAAATCCCCTGAATGATCAAGGAGTCAATGATGAAGAAGCGACTGCTGCCCCTCGCAGCCGCCGTCATCGCGCTGTCCGCCATGATGGTCCAGCCGGCGTTCGCGACCGAGGCTGCTGGTGAAGCCGCTTCCGGTCTGACCGGCAACATCGGTGTCATCGGTGTCGGCCTCGTGTTCGGCCTGGGCACCCTCGGCCCGGGTATCGGCCTGGGCATGCTCATCAAGGGTGCGATCGAGTCCATGGCCCGCCAGCCCGAGGCTGCCGGCCAGGTCCGCACCACGATGTTCATCGGTATCGCCGTGGTCGAGGCGCTCGCCCTGCTGGGCTTCGTGCTGGCCTTCATCATCAACGCGTAGGGGAGGGCACCATGCCGACCCCCATGATCGTCCTGGCCACTGAGGCCGGTGTCGACACCGAGCTGCAGCTGCTCCCGGAGATCCCGGAGCTCATCTGGGGCTTCATCGCGTTCTCGCTGCTGTTCATCGTGATCAGCGGCCGCGTGTTCCCCCAGATGAACAAGGCGCTCGACGAACGTCGTGCCGCCATCCAGGGTCGCATCGAGGAGGCCGAGGCCCAGCTGGCCGAGGCCGAGAAGACTCGTCGCGAGTACCAGGAGTCCCTGTCCGAGGCCCGCAACGAGGCCAACCAGATCATCGAGGACGCCAAGGCGCAGGGTGAGCGGCTCAAGGCCGACATCGTCGCCCGGGCCGAGGAAGAGGCCGCCGCGATCCGTGCGCGCGCCGCTTCCGACAGCGAGGCCGAGAAGGCCCGCGCCCTCGAGGAGCTGCGCGGTCAGGTCGCCACCCTCTCCACCGACATCGCCAGCAAGATCGTCGGTGCCGAGGTCGACCAGTCCCGTCACGACCAGCTCGTCGACAGCTTCATCTCGAAGCTCTCGACCACCAACTAGAAGGAAGCCCGATGGCTGACGACATCGCCACCGCATACGGTCGCGCGGTCGTGGAGATCGGCCGCGCCGAGGGCGCGGCCGACCGGGTCGTCGACGAGCTGTACGAGTTCGCTCGTACCGTCGACGGCGACGCCGACCTGCGCAGCACCCTGACCGACAACGCGGTGCCTCTCGAGGCCCGCCGCAACGCGATCACCGAGGCGCTCCAGCGAGCGCACCCGGGCACGATCGCGGTCGTCCAGATGCTGTTGTCGGCCGACCGGATCCGCCACGTCTCCGACATCGCCTCGGCGGCCACCAACCTGTCCGCGGAGTCCCGCGGCGCGTCGGTCGCCGTCGTCCACAGCGCCAAGCCGCTGGGCGAGGCCCAGCGCCAGGCGCTGGTCACCGCGCTCAGCGCACGAGCCGGCCAGCCGGTCGAGCTCAAGGTCACCGTTGACGAGGACCTCCTGGGCGGCATCGTCGTCCAGCTCGGGGACACCGTCATCGACGGCTCCGTCCTGCGTCAGCTGACCCAGCTGAAGTCGGCCCTGGTCACCGCCTGACCATCCAGATCGTTCACCCCTCAACACCAAGCGTGAAAGCGACCAACCGATGACTGATCTTTTCAGCGCCGATGACATCTCGGCGATCCTGAAGTCCAAGATCGATGCCTACACCCCCACGGTGACCAGCGAGCAGGTCGGTCGCGTGGTCGAGTCGGGTGACGGCATCGCCCGCGTGAGCGGTCTGCCCGGAGCGATGGCCAACGAGCTGCTCGACTTCGGCGTGGACCACGAGGGGCGTCAGCTCCTCGGCATCGCCCTGAACCTGGACGAGACCACCATCGGTGCGGTCGTCCTGGGTGACTCCTCCAGCGTCGAGGAGGGCGACCCGGTCAAGCCGACGGGTCGCGTCCTCTCGGTTCCGGTGGGCGACGCCTACCTGGGCCGGGTCGTCGACCCCCTGGGTCGTCCGATCGACGGCAAGGGTCCGCTGGACCCCGGCAAGCTCGACGGTCGTCGCGGCCTCGAGGTCCAGGCGGCCTCCGTGGTCGAGCGCCAGCCGGTCGGCGAGCCGCTGCAGACGGGTATCAAGGCGATCGACGCCATGACCCCCATCGGCCGCGGCCAGCGCCAGCTGATCATCGGCGACCGCCAGACCGGCAAGACCGCGGTCTGTGTCGACACGATCATCAACCAGCGCAAGAACTGGGAGTCGGGCGACCCCAAGAAGCAGGTCAAGTGCGTCTACGTCGCCATCGGCCAGAAGGGCTCGACGATCGCTGAGGTCGTCGCCAAGCTCGAAGAGCACGGTGCGATGGAGTACACGACGATCGTCGCGGCTGCCGCGTCGACGCCGGCGCCGTTCCAGTACCTCGCCCCCTACACCGGTGCCGCCATCGGCAACTACTGGATGTACAAGGGCGAGCACGCGCTGGCGATCTACGACGACCTGTCCAAGCAGGCCGACGCGTACCGCCAGATGTCGCTGCTGCTGCGTCGTCCGCCGGGTCGTGAGGCCTACCCGGGTGACGTCTTCTACCTCCACTCCCGTCTGCTGGAGCGTGCGGCCAAGCTGTCGGACGACCTCGGCGGCGGTTCGATGACGGCGCTGCCGATCATCGAGACCAAGGGTGGCGACGTCTCCGCGTTCATCCCGACCAACGTGATCTCCATCACCGACGGTCAGGTCTACCTCGAGACCGACCTGTTCTTCCAGGGTGTGCGTCCCGCCATCAACGTGGGCATCTCGGTGTCCCGCGTGGGTGGGTCGGCCCAGACCAAGCCCATGAAGAAGAACGCCGGCACCATGCGCGTGGACCTCGCCCAGTTCCGTGAGCTGGAAGCATTCGCGCAGTTCGGTTCCGAGCTCGACAAGGCGTCCCAGCAGCAGATCGATCGCGGTCGTCGCACTGTGGAGATCCTCAAGCAGGGCCAGTACCAGCCGCAGTCGGTGGGCCAGCAGGTCCTCTCGATCTGGGCCACCGGTAACGGCTACCTCGACGACGTGCCCGTCGCCGACGTGCAGCGGTTCGAGGACGAGCTGCTGGAGTACTTCAGCACTCGTCACGCCGACGCGCTCGAGTCGCTCAACAACGGCGTGTACTCCGACGAGGTCCAGGCCTCGCTGAAGACCGGTGTCGAGGGCTTCAAGGCCACCTTCGTCCCCAGCGAGACCGCTGAGGTCGAGGAGAACGTGACCATGGAAGACCTCGACACGCTGTCGGGCAGCTAGCGCCCGGCAGGGCGCCGCCACGTCAGACACCCCTGACCACCAAGGAACCGATCCATGCCAGGAGCAGCAGAACTCCGCGCGCTGCGTCGCCGGATCAAGAGCGTCAACTCGACGAAGAAGATCACCAAGGCGATGGAGCTGATCGCGGCCAGCCGCATCACCAAGGCTCGGCAAGCCGTGGAGTCTGCGCGCCCCTACGCGGAAGGCATCTCGCGGGTCATCCGCGACCTCGCCGCCGAGTCCACGATCGGTCAGCACCCGATCCTGCAGGACCGTGAGAACCCCACCACGGCCGCGGTCATCGTGATCACCTCCGACCGCGGCCTGGCCGGCGCGTACAACACCAACGCGCTGCGCCTGGCCGAGCGGGTCATCGAGCGGGAGGTCGCTGCTGGCCTGTCGGTGCAGCTGCACACGGTCGGCAAGAAGGGTGACGGGTACTTCCGTTACCGCGGCTACACCCCTGCCACGACGTGGGAGGGTGTCACCGACAAGCCGACCTACGCCGACGCGGCGGCCGTTGCCGAACCGATCGTGCAGGCCTTCATCGACACCGACGTCGACCGGGTCTTCCTGATCTACACCGACTTCAAGTCCGCCCTGACCCAGACCCCCAACGCCGTGCAGATCCTGCCCGTCGACCGTCGGGCGCTCGAGGGCGGCGAGGGCATCAGCCCGGAGTTCATGATCGAGCCCGAGCCCGAGGCGATCCTCGACGCGCTGATCCCCCGCTACGTCGAGCACCAGGTGTTCGCCGGCCTGCTGGAGTCCGCCGCGTCGGAACACGCCAGCCGCCAGCGGGCGATGAAGTCGGCCACCGACAACGCCGGCGACGTCCTGGACAAGCTCACCATCGAGGCCAACCAGGCCCGCCAGGCTGCAATCACCACCGAGATTTCCGAGATCGTCGGCGGGGCCGAGGCCCTGTCCAACGGTTAGACACTCCTCACCTTTCACTGCCTTCGGCACTAGGAGCATCAACAACATGAGCGAGAACCTCGCAGAAGGCCGGATCCTCTCGATCGTCGGGCCTGTCATCGACGTCGAGTTCCCTCCGGACGAGCTGCCCGAGATCAACACGGCGCTGAAGCTGACCCGTGAGCTGGACGGCAAGAGCGACATCCTCACCGCCGAGGTCGCCCAGCACGTCGGTGACCGCGTCATCCGCGCGATCATGATGCAGCCCACGGACGGCCTGCGTCGTGGCACGGTCGTCCGCAACACCGGCAAGCCCATCCAGGTGCCGGTCGGCGAGGGTGTGCTGGGTCACGTCTACAACGTCCTGGGCGAGCCCCTCGACGTCGACGCCAGCGAGATCCACGCGTCGGATTACTGGTCCATCCACCGCGACTCGCCGCCCTTCGACGAGCTCGAGCCGCAGGCCAAGATGTTCGAGACCGGCATCAAGGTCATCGACCTGATCCAGCCCTTCGTGGAGGGTGGGAAGATCGGTCTGTTCGGTGGTGCCGGTGTGGGCAAGACCGTGGTCATCCAGGAGATGATCCAGCGCGTCGCCGAGCAGCACGGTGGGTTCTCGGTGTTCGCCGGCGTCGGCGAGCGCACCCGTGAGGGCACCGACCTCCGCATCGAGATGGAGGAAGCCGGCGTGCTCGAGAAGACCGCGCTGGTCTTTGGTCAGATGGACGAGCCGCCGGGCGTGCGCCTTCGCGTCGCCCTGTCTGCGCTGACGATGGCGGAGTACTTCCGCGACGTCGACCAGAAGGACGTGCTGCTCTTCATCGACAACATCTTCCGCTTCACCCAGGCGGGCTCGGAGGTCTCCACCCTGCTCGGCCGCATGCCGTCGGCCGTGGGTTACCAGCCCACCCTCTCCAACGAGATGGGCATGCTGCAGGAGCGGATCACCTCGACCAAGGGTCACTCGGTGACCTCAATCCAGGCCGTGTACGTCCCCGCTGACGACATCACCGACCCGGCGCCGCACGCCACCTTCGCCCACCTCGACGCCCAGACGGTGCTCTCGCGTGCCATCTCCGAGCTCGGCATCTACCCGGCCGTGGACCCGCTGGACTCCTCCAGCCGGATCCTGACCCCGGAGGTCGTCGGCCAGCGTCACTACGACGTCGCCCAGCGCACCCAGCAGGTGCTCCAGCGCTACAAGGACCTGCAGGACATCATCGCCATCCTGGGCCTCGACGAGCTGACGGAGGAGGACAAGGTCACCGTGCAGCGCGCCCGCAAGGTGCAGCGGTTCTTCTCCCAGCCCTTCTACGTCGCCAAGCAGTTCACCGGCGTCGACGGCGTCACCGTGCCGATCGCCGACACGGTGGAGTCCTTCGAGAAGCTCATCGACGGTGAGCTCGACCACATCCCCGAGCAGGCCTTCTTCAACGCCGGTGGCATCGACGACGTCCTGGCGAACGCCAAGAAGCTCGAAGACGCATGATCGTCGAACCGGAGGTTCGCAAGTGATTGACGCGAAGATCGTCTCGCCGGACCGCGCCCTGTTCGAGGGTGATGTGTCCGAGGTGTACGCCCGCTCGACCGAGGGCGAGATCGGCATCCTCACCGGCCACCAGCCGGTGCTGCTGCTGCTCGCCGCGGCCCCGCTGGAGCTCGTCGGTGCCGACGGCACCCGGACGACCTTCGCCGTCCGCTCCGGCTTCCTGCAGTACGCCGACGGCAAGCTGACCGTCCTGGCGGACTTCGCCGAGGAGGTCGCCGACAAGGACGCGGCCCACGCCATGGTGGAGAAGTTCACCACGCCGGGTCGCGGGGCGAACGCGCCGGCGCCGGCCTAGGCCAACAACCACGACAGAACCCATGTGACGCCCGCCCCTCCCCGGGGCGGGCGTTGTCGTTGCCCCCGTTCGCCTACGGAAGGGTCACGCAGTTGCCCGACCCGACGGTGACGCCGTGTGCGGAGTCCGCGACCAGCGCGCACATCTGCGTCGCCTCCGGCGGCCGCGCGGCGAAGGTGTAGCCGGTGAACGGCGAGCCGCCGTCGTAGAGGAACCAGTCGCCCGGGGCAGGGCCGTTGGTGCCGGCGTTCTGCGGCTCGACGCTGTTCCAGAAGAAGTGGATGTGGAAGTCCTGGTCTCCCGAGCCGATCAGGGGAACGAAGTTGTACGGGGTGAACTCCACGGCGTAGGCGCTGCCCGATGCCGTCACCGTGTCGATCTGCACGTACCGACCTCCCGGCAGGCCCTCGGTCGGCGGTCCGGTCGGCTCCGCCGTGTCGTCCTCCGGCTCGAGCTCCAGCGGGTCGTCGTCGGGTGCCGACGGATCCTCCTCCGCCTCGATGGGGTCGTCGTCGTTGGGGTCGAGGTCGACCTCGAGGCCCGCCTCGTCCTTGGGATTCTCCGGCGGGGTCACCGTCTCGACCTCGGCGACCGCCGTGGGTGACGGCTCGGTGGTCTGCTGCACGGCCTCGTCCCCACCACCGTCACCACCGCAGCCGGTCAGCACCAGGACGGCCACGAGCAGGACAGCGTGGATGGTTCGCATGCCACCGGTCTAGCGCATCATCGGTGCCGCTCGCCACGAGCGGCGCGGGACGTCGGCGGACCGAAAGACTTGGTCAAGCCCACGGCACGCCCCAGCCGAGGGTCGCATCATTGGACGACGTGACCGCCACCATCGCCCGCCGCGACCGGATCCTGGGCATCGACATCGCCCGGGCGCTCGCCATCCTCGGGATGGTCATGGTCCACTTCGGCCCGTTCGACCCGGACACCACGACGACGGCCGGCTGGATCTACCGGACCTCCTACGGTCGCGCGTCGATGCTGTTCGTCATGCTGGCGGGCGTCGGGGTCAGCCTGCTGTTCAGGGGGACCCATCGCGGCATGCCCGACGCCGCCCGGCGCCGCACCGTTGCATGGACCAAGGTCGCCTGGCGGGCCGTGATCTTCCTCCCCCTCGGGTTGGCGCTGCAGATGCTGCCCACCCCGGTCGCGGTGATCCTCCACTACTACGCCGCCTACTACGTCGTCGGTGGTCTGGGCGCGATGCTGCCGACGGGGTGGCTGGTGACGCTGACCGCCGGCTGGACCGTGATCGGTCCCACCACCTACATCGCCCTCTTCGGCTCCGCGCTGTCGGTGCGCGGCATCACCGACAACCCCCTGGACGTGGTCGGTGTCGTGGGCGACATCCTCGTGACCGGCTTCTACCCGGTGATGACCTGGGCGCCTGCCGTGCTGGTCGGCGTGCTGGTCGGCCGTGCCGACCTGCGTGACCGGGCGACCCAGTGGATGCTCGTGACCGGCGGGACGGTCGTGGCCGCTGCCGCCTACGGTGCCAGCGAGCTCGCCAGGAGCAGCAGCGCCGCTGCCGCGGACTCCCCGTACCTGCTGGCCGAGGGGCACAGCGGCACGCCGCTCAACGTCGTCGGGGCCGTCGCCGTGGCCGTGGCCGTCCTGGGTGCGAGCCTCGTGCTCGGGTCGCTCCTCCCGCGGCTGTCGTTCCCCCTGGTCGCGGTGGGCCAGATGGCGCTCACCGTCTACACCGGCCACCTCCTGGTGCTGGCGGTCGCGCCCGAGTGGCTGGAGGGGCGCAGCTCCGTCGAGGACGCGGTCCTGCAGGTGGCACGGTTCTTCGTCGTGACGACCCTGCTGTGCACGTTCTGGAGATGGCGTGTCAACAGGGGCCCCCTCGAGTGGCTTCTGGCCTTACCATTCGAGTCACGCCGAGGTGACCGCCCCCTCACACCTCCAGCGCGAAACGACTCGTGGCCATATCCCACCCCACCGCACAACCCACCAGCTTCGACGGAGTCCTCGACGTCTGTCCCGAGGCCTTCTGCGCCACCGACGCCGAGCTCAACGTCGTGGAGTGGAACCGCGCCGCCGAGTCGCTGACCGGCTTCAGGCGCGATGACGTGCTCGGGGGGCCGCTGCCCCATCTGACACCGGCACAACGCGACGACCTCCGCAGCGCGCTCGCGACCTTCGAGGACTGGGCCGAGGAGGTGCCGCTGGTCTTCCCTCGTCGCCACGCCGACGGGCGCACCATCGAGGTGTGTGTCACGGCCTACACCCGCCTGACCGACGCCGACGGCCGGCCGGCCGGGTTCGGGTCGTTCTTCCGTGCCGTCCGCTCCACCGACCCACGGACCCACGCCCGCAACGTCTACTCCCGTGCGCTGGCCCAGTCGGCCCGGCGTGACGAGGTGGTGGCCGCCGTCGCGATGGTCCTGCAGGACCTGCTGCCCGGCGACGCCGGCTACATGCTGACGCGAGGCCCGACGGGGTGGGACGGTTCGGTGGCCATCGGTGACCACCAGGAGGTCGCCGAGTCCATCCACATGGACAGCCCCTCGGCCCTCGACGACGTCGCCGAGACCGGCCTCGCCCAGCTCCTCGAGCTGCCGGTCAACGGCGTGACGACCGCGGCGCTGGCGATCCCCGCCGGCCCCCAGCCGGCCGGCACGGTCCTGGCGCTGGTGGGCGAGGGGGTCCGGCGTCGCGACGACGACTCCCTCGAGCTCGCCGGGGCGCTGGCCTCGGAGGCATGGGCGGCGCTGCGACGGGTCGACACCCTCGCCGACCTCGAGGGCAAGGTGGAGATCCTCGAGGCCATCGCCGGTGTGGCGCAGGCGTCGGGCCTGGACCCCGACCGCATCGTCAACCACATCGCCCGACACGCCGCCAACGCCCTGTCGTGCGAACGGTCGGCCATCTACCTGTGGGACGACGACCGGTCGGAGCTCGAGCTCGCGGCCTTCCACTCCTCGGATCGGACCTGGGAGCCCGGTGACGTCATCCACGCCGAGGGACGGCGGGCGGCGGAGGAGATGTTCGCCTCCGTCGAGCCGTTCCTGACCCAGGACACACGGACCTGCCCGTGGCTCGCCGGGCCCTGGGATCGGGAGACGGGCGCCATCAGCGTGCACGGCCTGCCCCTGCTGGTCGGGGAGCTGGAGATCGGCTACCTGGTCGTCGCCCACACCGACGCCAACCCGCGCGGGTTCACCAGCCTCTGCACACAGGTCGGGGCGGCGCTGTCGCGCCAGGCGGCGCTGGCGATCAGCAACGCCCGGCTGCTCGCCAGTCAGGCCGAGGCGAACCGGCTGCTCCACGAGGGCAACCGGCGTCGCGCCGACTACGTCGAGGGCATCACCCACGACCTGCGCACCCCCATCACCGCCGTCCTGGGGTTCGCGAAGACCCTGCGGCGTGCCGGTGGCCGGCTGAGCGAACAGGACCGAGAGGAGGCGCTGGACACCATCGAGCGCCAGGCCCTGCGGGTGAGCCGGATGCTGGACGACATGATGGACTCCGCCAGGGCCGACGCCGGGGAGCTGCAGCCCGACAAGCAGGTCGCCGTACCCCTCCACCACGTCGTGTCGGAGGCGCTGATGATCGCCGCACCCGAGCAGCGGAGCCGCCTCAGCGCCAGCTGTGACCCCACCGTCATCGCCTGGGGCGACGCCGATCAGCTGACCCGCGTCGTGCAGAACCTGATCGCCAACGCCCTGCGGTACGTCCCCGGCAGCTCGCCGGTGGAGGTCGTCGTCGAACGCACCGACGGCATGGCCCAGATGCTCGTGGTCGACCACGGACCCGGCATGCCCGCCGGCGTGAACGTCTTCGGCCGGTTCGCCCGTGGCGACGTCCGCGGGACCGGCCTCGGCCTGTACACCGTGAAGACCATCGTCGAGGCGCACGGCGGATCGATCGCGCTGCGTGACACCCCCGGCGGAGGGACCACGATGGATGTCCGCCTGCCGCTGTTCGGCGACGCATCCTGACCGGCTGCACCCGTTCGTGGGCTCCTCCACACCCCCTGGCGGTGGCGGTGCACCCTGCCCATCGGGCCGGGAGCTCCCGGGGACTGCAGCCCACCGGGGATACAATCCGAGCGCGATGACCGCCACCTCACACACCGTCGACGCCCCGCTTGTCGACGGATCGCACACACGCGCGGCGTTGGCCCCCGACGAGGACGCCTTCGTCGTCCGCGGGCCCGCGACCCTGACCGGTACCGTCCGGATCGGTGGCGCCAAGAACTCTGCGCTGAAGCTGTTCGCGGCCGCCCTCCTGGCGCCCGGCACCAGCGTGCTCGCCAACGTCCCCGGGATCTCCGATACCTTCGCCATGGCCGACGTGGTGCGCCACCTCGGCGCCACCGTCGCCATCGAAGCCGACGGCGCGGGAACCCACACGGTCACCATCGACGTGCCCGACCAGCTGGGGGAGGGGACCACGCTCGAGCTGGCGGGCCGGCTGCGATCCTCCCTGGCCACATTCGGGCCCCTGATGGCGCGGATGGGCTACGCCCACATCGCCCAGCCCGGCGGCTGCAACCTCGGGTCCCGTGGCGTCGACCTGCACCTGGAGGGCATGGCGGCCCTGGGTGCGGAGATCACCGTGGGCGCCGAGCACTTCGAGGCCCGTGCACCCCGAGGGCTGGTCGGCGCCGACTACGAGCTGGAGTACGCCAGCGTCGGGGCAACCGAGAACCTCGTCATGGCGGCCACGACCGCGCGGGGGACCACCCGCCTGCGCAACGTCGCCCGTGAGCCCGAGATCGCCGACCTGATCGACTTCCTCAACGGCCTCGGGGCACGCATCACCGGTGCGGGCACGCCGGAGCTGACCATCGAGGGCGTCGAGGCGCTGACGCCCTGCCGGCACCGCGTCGTCGGGGACCGGATCGAGGCCGGTACCTTCGCCGTCGCCGCGGCGATGACCGGTGGGGACGTGACCATCGAGGGCGTCGACCCCGCGCACCTGGCCCGCCCGCTGGACCGCATGCGCGCGGCGGGTGTGCAGCTGCGGACCGGTGCGGACTTCATCCGTGTGCTGCCCGGCGCGCAGCTCGTGGCCGCCGACGTCGCCACGCTTCCCTATCCCGGCTTCCCCACCGACATGCTCGCGCAGTTCCAGGCGCTCCTGTCGCAGGCGCAGGGCCAGTCCCTGCTGACCGAGAACGTCTACGAGGGCCGCTTCGCCCTCATCGACCAGATGCAGCTGATGGGTGCCGACATCACGCGTGAGGGACACCACGTCGTCGTCCGGGGACCCCGTGCCCTGCACGGCGCCGTCGTGCGGGCCACCGACCTGCGGGCGGGCGCGGCGCTGGTCCTCGCCGGCCTCGTCGCCGAGGGGGAGACCGTCGTCCGTGACCCGTTCCACATCGACCGTGGATACGCCGACTTCCTCGGCAAGCTGACCAACCTCGGCGCCGACGTCGAGCGCGTCGGCACCGCGGCAGCGGGGTAACGCGTGCAGCCCGAGGTGGGCGATCGGATCCCGGTGCCCGCAGCCGAGTGGAGCCCCGCGCCGATGGACGGCCGCGACCGTCGTCACGCCATCCCGTGGGAGTGGTGGGACGCGCTCGTCATCTACGTCCTGTGGCTGGTCGTCGCCGGTGCCGGCGCCACGATCGTCGGATCGACCTTCAGCGACCCCCTGTCCTCGGAGTCCACCGCCGTGGGGGTCCTGGTGGCCGTCGTCATGCTGACGGCCGTCACGGTGTCCTGGGTGCGGTTCCGCGGCCTGCAGGCGAAGGTCCCGGACGCCGTGCGGCGGGCGTTCGGCGTCAAGCAACCGACGCTGCGCGACGTCGCCCTCGGCATCGGGTACGGGCTGGCAGGGTTCGTGGTCGTCCAGCTCGGCCTGGGCATCGCCCTGACCACCCTGATCGACGCGCTCGGCCGTGACGCGCCCGTCGTGCAGGAAGGCGTGCAGGAGGCCGCGCAGGCCGGCGGGGTGACCTCACTGCTGGTCGGGCTCGGCGTCGTGCTGCTCGGCCCGCTCGGTGAGGAGCTGCTGTATCGCGGCGTGCTGTTCCAGGCGCTCAACAAGCACCTCCCCGCCTGGCCGGCCATCGGGTTGTCCGGGCTGGCCTTCGGCGTGACCCACGTCGAGCGGTTCGTGATCGCGCTGACGTTCCCGCTGGGGATGGTGCTGGCGTGGGTGATGCGTCGCCACGGGACCCTCGTCGTGCCGATCGTGGCCCACGTCGTGTTCAACCTGATCGGGTTCCTGCTGATCCGCTCCGGCGCAGCCGGGGTCGGATGAGTCCCCTGCTGCCCGAGGTCACCGTCGAGGTCGAGGACGGCGCCGGGGCGTTCGCCGGGATGCTGGGCGGACTGCTGAGCGCCAACCTCGTCGCCGACCCGTCGAAGGGGTCGCTCGTCCGCCGGTCCAGCGGATCGGTGGGCATCGTCGTCACCGACACCGACGAACAGGTCCGCCTGCACTTCGCGGGCGACCAGCTGTGGGTGACGTCCGGCCCCGCCATGGCGGCCGAGCTGCGCCTCGTCGGCACCGCCGACACGATCCTCGGCCTCTCCACCGTGCCGCTGCGCTTCGGCATCCCCGACCTGCTGACGTCCTCGGGCCGGGGCCTGACCAGCCGCTGGGTCGCCGGCGGCCTGCAGGTCCACGGCCTGCCCCGCCACGCCATGCTGCTGCGGACGGTCCTGAGCCTGCTGAACGTATTGAGTTAGTGGGGTGTGAGTTGGGCTCCGTTGCTGGTCCTCGCTCCGCTCGTCGGGTCCTCGGGCTCGTGACCGACGAATCACTCCCTCGATTCTCGGCCCTCGCTCCGCATCGGGCACTGCGAGTCTCGCTCGCGTTTCGTCGGCGCCCTGCGGCGGTGCAGCTCTGTCTACTGGGGTTTGCAGCACACCGGAGGTCCCGCACGACCGGTGTGTGCGTTGGACGCCTCTGAGGGGCGGCTATTGCACCCACCCTGGCCGGTTGGGTGCGTTCGGCGTCGCCAAGGGGTGGGGATCGCACACGCCGGCTTGGGGTGGGTGGCTTGGGCCACGGCAGGTGAGGGGGATCGCACACGCCGGGTGGGTGAGGGGAGGCCGGGGTGCCGGGAGGCGGGGGTAGGGTGTGGACCCGCAGTCCGGATATGCGTGGGGTGAGGATGAGACGTCGAGACGGAGGGTCGTGGCGGCGACCGCAGACGGCCCGGCAGGCGCTGCTTACGGTGACGATCGCGCAGTCCCTCGCGATGGTCGCCCTGGTCGTCGAGCTGTTCTGGGAGGGGGCACCCGACGCGGTCGCCACGTTCGCGCTCGTCTTCGTGGGGATGGGGCTCGGGGCCAGCCGGGACCTGTGGAAGGCGTGGGGCCACCGACAGCGCATGGCGGTCGAGGTCGGCCTGGCACCCGGCCCTGATTCGGGCCGAGCGAACCCGACCCCATAGACTCCTCCTCCCCGCGTCGGCGCCACGGCGTGGGCCGGACAACCCTGCGAGGGAGAGCTGTGGAGCGCATCGAGAAGGTCGGCGTCGTCGGCTGTGGAACCATGGGATCGGGCATCTGCGAGGTGGTCGCCCGGGGTGGCCGCGCGGTGCAGTTCGTCGAGGTCAACGACGAGATGGTCGAGAAGGGCCTCAGCCGGATCCGCAACTCCCTGCAGCGTGCGGTCGACCGCAGCAAGCTCGACGCGGCGGACATGGAGGCGATCCTCGACCGGATCAGCGGCCACACCGACTTCGCGGTCCTGTCGGACTCCGACCTCGTCATCGAGGCGGTCCCCGAGCAGCTCGACATGAAGCAGAAGACCTTCGAGCAGCTCGACGCGGTCCTGCGGCCCGACGCGATCGTCGCCACCAACACCTCCTCCCTGGGTGTCATCGACGTGGCGGTCCACACCAAGCGGCCCGACCGCGTCCTCGGCTTCCACTTCTTCAACCCGGCTCCCGTGATGGAGCTCGTGGAGATGATCACCACGGTGGTCACCAACCCCGAGGTCGTCGAGCTGGCCAAGGCGTTCGCCACCGAGCTCGGCAAGACCCCCGTCGTCGTGCGCGACCGGGCCGGCTTCATCGCCAACCTGCTGTTGTTCCCCTACCTCAACCAGGCCGTCGGCATGGTGGAGGAGGGCTACGCCACCCGTGAGGACATCGACGCCGCCATGCGGTTCGGCTGCGGCCACCCCATCGGCCCGATCGGCCTCGTCGACCTGATCGGCATCGACTCCACCAACTCCATCATGGAGCGGATGTACGAGCAGTTCGGCGACGTGCGCTATGCCCCGCACCCGATCATCCGCCAGCTCAAGACCGCCGGCTTCATGGGGCGCAAGTCCGGACGCGGCTTCTACACCTACGAGAAGCCCAACTCCTCCCGCACCGCCGCCGACGACGCCAGCGACGTCACCCCGATCGACCCCGAGTCGATCGCCCACTGGGGCACCATCGGCGTGCTCGGCACCGGCACGATGGCCTCCGGTATCGCCGAGGTCTGCGCCAAGGCCGGCTACGACGTGATCGTGCGCGGCCGCAGCGTCGCCAAGGCCGAGTCGGCGAAGGCCGCGGTCGGCAAGTCGTTGCAGCGCATGGTCGACAAGGGCCGCATGGAGGCCGACGCCGCCGAGGAGGCCCTCGGCCGGATCAGCGTCACCGACGGGCTGGCCAGCTTCGCGGAGTGCGACATCGTCATCGAGGCAGTCGCCGAGCTGATGGAGGTCAAGCGACCCCTCTTCGAGGAGCTCGACCAGATCACCAAGCCCGACTGCGTGCTGGCGACCACCACGTCCTCGCTGCCGGTCATCGAGATGGCCATGGCCACCAACCGGCCCGAGAAGGTCATCGGCCTGCACTTCTTCAACCCGGCCGCCATCATGAAGCTCGTCGAGGTGGTGCCCACCGTGCGCACCGACGACCAGACGCTGATGCAGTCACGGGCGATCACCGAGAAGCTCGGCAAGCACGGCGTGCTGTGTGGGGACCGCGCCGGGTTCATCGTCAACGCTCTGCTGTTCCCCTACCTCAACGACGCCACCAGGATGCTGGAGGACGGCTACGCCACCGCCCCCGAGATCGACACGGCGATGAAGCTCGGCTGCGGGCATCCGATGGGACCGTTCGCGCTGATGGATATCGTGGGGCTCGACGTGACCCTGGAGATCTGCCGGGCGCTGTACGCGGAGTTCCGTGACCCGGGCTTCGAGCCCGTCCCGCTGCTGGAACACATGGTGAGCGTCGGATATCTCGGCCGTAAGGTCGGCCGAGGGTTCTACACGTACTAGATTGTGGGGCCAGACGAACATTCCGTGGGACACCACCACGAAGGCCCCTGTTGAGGAAGTCGATTGACATGAGCAAGGGTGCGCGCCGCAAGCGCAAGTCACGGCCATGGCAGAACCCCGAAGCGCTGCAGGACATGGCTCACATCTACTCCCGGTCCCAGATCGACCCGGACATGCAGCTGGACGGCTACGACGTCCAGAACGTGCCGGCCGAACGGGCCGAGAAGGACTACATCTGTCCTGACTGCGGGAACACGATCCCCGAGGGCGAGGCCCACGTCGTGGTCTGGCCACACGGGGACCCCGACCTGCGCCGCCACTGGCACCGCTACTGCTGGCGCATAGAGGTCGGCCGCAGCGACGGGGCAGCGTGACCGAGGACCGCCAGGTCGCGCTGGTCACCGGCGCATCCCGCGGCATCGGCGCGGCCACAGCGATCGCGCTTGCGGCCGAGGGGTACGACGTCGCCCTCGCCTCGCGCACCGTGGAGGACCTCGAGAAGGTCGCCGCGCAGTGCGCCGAGCACGGCGTCCGCACGCTGGTCGTCCAGACCGACGTGATGGAGGAGGCGCAGGTCCGGCATGCCGTGACCCACACCGCCGACGAGCTCGGCCGGCTGGACGTGCTGGTCAACAACGCGGGCTGGAACTCCTTCATGGTGCCGATCACCGAGATGCGGTCATCGGGCTGGGAGAAGGGGTTGACCCTCAACCTCACCCAGGCGTTCTGGGCCACCCAGGAGGCCGGCAAGCTGATGACGGCGCAGGGCTCCGGCTCGATCGTCAAGTGTCGTCGGTCGCCGGGGCGGGGTCCTCACCGGGCATGGCGCACTACGGCGCGGCCAAGGCCGGGCTGATCAGCCTGACCGTCAACTCCGCGATGGAGATGGGCCATGCCGGTGTGCGCGTCAACGCCGTCGCGCCGGGCTGGGTGAAGACCGACATCTCGAAGTTCGCCTGGACCGACGACGACACCGAGAAGGCGTTCGTCCAGCGAGCACCCATCCAGCGATGGGGTGTCCCGCAGGAGGTCGCCGACGCGATCGTCTTCCTGGCCGGCGACAAGGCGTCCTACATCACGGGCCAGACCCTGGTCATCGATGGCGGACTGACGCTCAACACCTTCTGAGCCACGTTCGGCCAACCTGCCGAATCCGGCCATTCCCGGCGCGTCGCGCGAGCGCGATAGCCTTCGGGGTCGATCACCGTCCGACCGGGGCAGTCGCTTGCATGGAGCCACCCGGTCCAGACCAGAAACGCGGAGCACACACAGCGTGAGCGGAAGCCAGCACAAGAAGCAGGAGAAGGCCCGCCGGCGAGCAGAGCGCGAGAAGGCTCGCCAGGAGGAGCGTCGTCGCAACCAGATGACCGCGATCGCGGTCGTCGCGGTGCTCGTCCTCGGCGGGGTCCTCGTCGCGGCCACCGTGATGGACCGCCGGTCCGAGAACGCCGACGCGGCCGCAGAACTCCAGAGCGAGATCGAGGCCGCGGCCAGCGAGGCGGCCGAACAGGGCTCGGAGGCACCCAGCGAGGACGCCGAGCCGGCCACCATGGTCCCCGACGACCCCGAGGTCGAGGCGGGCGAGGCGGTCGACTCCGGCCTCGAGCCGGTCATCGACGACCGTCCGGTCGCCTGTGACGCAGACGAGCCGGCCAACGTCGCCGACACCCGCCCGCAGTTCCCCGGTGGGCCCGCGGACGTGCTGGAGGCGGGGGTCGACTACGTGGCCGTCGTCGAGACGTCCTGTGGCACCGTGACCCTCGACCTGCTCGAGGACGACGCCCCCGAGACCGTCAACTCCTTCGTCTTCCTGGCCCAGCAGGGCTTCTTCGACGGCCTGGAGATCTTCCGCAACGCCACCAGCATCGGCGCCCTGCAGACCGGTGGTGGCGACCAGTCCAACACCTGGAGCATCGGCTACAGCCTGCCCGACGAGCTCGGCCTGGCCGAGTCCGACGGCTAC
The DNA here is from genome assembly GCF_003344865.1 of Euzebya pacifica. GTDB lineage: Bacteria > Actinomycetota > Nitriliruptoria > Euzebyales > Euzebyaceae > Euzebya > Euzebya pacifica. Next base: position 4,304,294 of record NZ_CP031165.1, on the reverse strand, counting down.
CCGGTGGGCTCGGTCGCCATGGCCAACGCCGGCCCCAACACCGGCGGCAGCCAGTTCTTCTTCGTCTACAACGAGCTGTTCGACACCGCCTTCGACCAGCAGCGCGCCTACAGCGTCTTCGGGCAGGTCACCGAGGGCCTCGACATCCTCGAGGAGATCGGCGCCATCGCCGCCGAGGGCGAGACCCCCTCGGAGCGCGTGTACATGGAAACCGTCACCATCCAGGAGCAGTAGCGCCATGGCCGACCACTACGCCGAGCCCGAGCAGGTGCTCGACGACGCCTCGCGCCACAACGCCGTGCTGTCCACCTCGATGGGTGACATCGCACTGCAGCTGTTCTCCAACGAGGCGCCCATCGCGGCGAACAGCTTCGCGTTCCTCGCTGGCAAGGAGTTCTTCGACGGCACGATCATCCATCGGGTCGTCCCGGGCTTCGTGATCCAGATGGGCGACCCCGAGGGCACCGGCACCGGCGGCCCCGGCTACCGGTTCCCCGACGAGCTCGCCTCGGCCCGCAACCGTGGGTACGAGCGCGGCACGCTCGCGATGGCCAACGCCGGCCCCAACACCAACGGCAGCCAGTTCTTCATCTGCCTCGACGACGTGGGCTTGCCACCGAACTACACCGTCTTCGGCCAGGTCACCGACGGCATGGACGTCGTCGATGCCATCGCCAGGACCCCCCTGGACGGCGAGCGTCCACGTGAGGACGTGGTGGTCGAGTCCGTGCGGATGGCCGAGTAGCCCACCCGCACATCCGGTGTTCGAAGGCCTCCCGCGGGAGGCCTTCTGCCGTTCCGGGGGGAAGTACTGGCTCAGCCCCGGTCGGAGGCGGTTCGGGCGGCGATGCGTCGTCGCTGCGGTCCGACGGTCGCGGCCGGGTCGGCGGCCGAGGCGAAGCCGGCACGGAACACCGACCAGCGGGTGGCGGCCGCCCCGGCCAGCATGCCGACCGCTCCGAGCCGGCGAGCCGCCCGCCCGGCCGAACCCGACGGGGCAAACGCCACGAGCGCCGTCCCCACCGCCGTGGCCGCAGACGCCACACGCCCCCACTGGCCCGAATCACCCTCCCCGTACGGGCCTGCGACGTCGTCGTCCAGCGACCGGTGCATGACCTCGGTGGTGACCAGCTCCGCCAGCCCGCCGGCAACGGCCACCGCCCGCGCAGTCGGATCGGCGGGACGGACCAGCACCGCGGCGGCCCCGCTGGACATGGTCGAGCTGGCGGCGAACACCGCCGGCAGGGTGTCCTTGGCCTGGTGCCACACGGGGACGGCCGTGTTGGTCAGCAGCACCGCGGTGTAGGTCGACAGCGCCGGCCCGAGTCCTGCGGCCACGACGCCGGCGACCCGGCGCAGCCGGGGGAACCAGCCGAGCACGTCGAGCCCCGCCGCCCCGATGGCGGCGGGGGCGTACAGCGCGAGGATCCACGAGCCGACGCTCATGGGTGACGTTGGCTTGAGGATCCGCAGCATGTGGTGGAACCGGTCGGGCCGCCCGAGGTCGCTGATCAGCAGGGGAGGGCTGGCCGCGACCGCACCTGCGGCCACCAGCCGTGCCGTCCGGGCCAGCGAGGCGTTGCCGGTGGCCTCGGCGACCACGGCCAGCACCGACGACGCCCCGGCGGCACCGCCGACGAAGAAGTAGGCGGGCACCTCCCACGTCCACACCGGTGCCTTGACGATCGGCAGGTCGTAGTAGCTGCGTGGTTCGGCGTCGGGCACGACCGACCCGCGGCCTCCACGCACCCGGGGGCGGCGGGTCCCCGGACGCCGCACACCTGCGGGACGGGCACCGCTCACCGCTGGCTCCTCCGGCCGGTAACGAGGACGACACCGGCGATCCCGACGACCATCGCCGCAGCCGCACGCGCGGCCGCACGCCACATGGTGGGCAGGTCCTTGGTCGTGGCGATCGGGTCGGGCGGCAGGCCATACACCTCGGGATCGTCGAGCAGCAGGAAGAACGCCCCGCAGCCATCGACCCCGTTCTCGGTGTCCTCCCCGTAGAGCTGTGCGCCGGGCAGCCCAGCCGCGACGACCTCCTCGAGGCGATCCCCGGCGGCGGCCCGCATGTCCTCCCAGGTGCCGAACATGATCGAGTCCGTGGGGCAGGACTGCGCGCAGGCGGGCGTCATGTCGCCCTTCATCCGGTCGTAGCACATCGTGCACTTGAAGGCGCGCCCGTCGTCGGGCCGTCGGTCCACCACACCGTAGGGACAGGCAGGGACGCAGTAGCCGCAGCCGTTGCAGATGTCGTCCTGCAGGACCACGGTCGAGAACTCGGTCTTGAACAGCGCACCGGTCGGGCAGACGTCCAGGCAGGCCGCGGTCGTGCAGTGCTTGCACACGTCGGAGGCCATCAGCCAGCGGAAGTCGCCGGCCCCCGCGGCGGCGTCGACGGCAAGCGCCCGGCCGTCGCCATCGGCCCGGGTGAGGTCCAGCTCGTCGGGGGTCCCGGCGAAGCCGTCCGTGCCCACCATGCGCAGGTCGGGCCCCTGCTGGCCGGCCGCCACGAACGCGCCTTCGGCCCCCTGCTGGCGGATCTCGGGCAGCCGCTGCTCGACGAACTTCACGGCCCGCCAGCTCTCGCTGCCGAGCCCCCCGGTGTTGTCGTAGGAGAACCCCGTCAGCTCCAGCGGGGTGGACGGCACGTCGTTCCACTCCTTGCAGGCGACCTCACACGCCTTGCAGCCGATGCACACCGTGGTGTCGGTGAAGAAGGCCATGCGAGGGCGTTCCTCGTCGTAGCCGACGGTGGCGGGGGAGGAGGTGTAGGGACTGTCGTTCACGGCTCGCTCCTGCCCGAGGGGTCTCGCCCTCGTGCGTGCTGGTCGACCAGGTCTCGCCGCGCCGGTCCGCGGGGCCGACGCCCGGGGCGGATGTCGCAGGTGGCGGCCTTGACCTCCTGGATGTGCACGTTGGGATCAAGCGCGAGGGCGAACAGGTCGTTGGCGGCATCGCCGGTGCTCAGGCCGCGGAAGCCCCAGTGGTAGGGCAGCCCGATCTGGTGGATCTCCCGGCCGCCGACCCGCAGCGGTTGCAGCCGTTCGGTGACGAGCACGCGGGCCTCGATGACCGCCCGCGCGCTGATGAGGGTTGCCCAGCCACCGTTGACCAGGCCGCGCTCGGCCGCCAGGGCGGGGGAGACCTCGCAGAACATCTCCGGCTGCAGCTCCGAGAGGTTGGCGACCGAGCGGCTCATCGCACCGGCCGTGTGGTGCTCGGTCAGGCGGTAGGTGGTCATCACGTAGGGGTAGGCGTCGGCACCGGGTTCCTCACCGCTGGCGTGGGAGGTGTTCTCGGGCCGGTCGAACCGTTCGCGCATCGGGTTGGCCTGCTGGCGGTACAGGGCGTTGCGCACCGGTGACTCGTGGGGTTCGTAGTGCGTGGGCAAGGGCCCGTCCACGAGACCGCGTGGCACGAACAACCAGGCACGACCGTCGGCCTGCATCACGAAGGGGTGGTCGCCGCCGATGGCGCCCTCGGCCGTCGCGCCCTCGGGCGGCACGTAGTCCGGCGGCTTGTCGCCCTCGAAGTCGGGGACGTCGTGGCCCGTCCAGCGGCGCTGCTCGGCGTCCCACCAGACGTAGGCACGATCCGCCGACCAGGGGTTGCCGTCGGGGTCCGCAGACGCACGGTTGTAGAGGATCCGCCGGTTGGACGGCCACGCCCAACCCCACTCCGGTGCCACCCACGACTGCTCGCTCCCGGGACGACGGCGTCGCGTCTGGTTGACCCCGTCGGCGTAGCAGCCGGTGTAGATCCAGCAGCCCGCCGCCGTCGACCCGTCGTCGGTCATCTGGGTGTAGCTGGACAGTGGCTGGCCGTCGGCGTCCCAGCCGTTGATCTCGCGCAGGACCGCATCGGCCGACGGGTCGTCGTGCGGGCCCTCGGTCGGGTAGTCCCAGGTCAGGTGGCGGATCGGCTGGTCGCGTTCGAGCTCGCTGTCGGCCAGCTTCTCCCTGATGCGCAGCCCCAGCTGGTGGGCGAACCACAGGTCGCTGCGGCAGTCCCCCTGCGGCTCCACCGCCTTGTCGTGCCACTGCAGGAGGCGCTGGGTGTTGGTGAAGGTCCCCTCCTTCTCCACGTGGCTGGCGGCCGGCAGGAAGAACACCTCGGTGCCGATGTCGGTCGTGACCAGCTCGCCGGTCTCGACCTCGGGGCCGTCCTGCCAGAACGTGGCCGACTCGATGAGCTGGAAGTCGCGCACCACCAGCCAGTCCAGCTGGGCCATCGCCATGCGGTGCAGGCCGGAGTTGGCGTTGCCCACCGCCGGGTTCTCGCCGATGACGATGTAGCCCTCGACGTCGCCATCGAGCATGTCGAGCACCGTGGCGTAGGCCGAGTGGTCGCCGGTCAGGCGTGGCAACCAACCGAACCCCCAGTCGTTGTCGGCCGTCGCCGCGTCTCCGAACCACGCCTTCTGCAGGCTGACCAGGTAGTCGCGCATGTTGCCCCAGAAGCCTGCGGTGGCCGCGTTGTCCTCGACGTGGCTGGACAGGTCCGGGGAGGACGACGCCTGCGGCATCGGGATGTACCCCGGCAGGATGTTGAACAACGTCGGGATGTCGGTGGACCCCTGGATCGACGCATGGCCGCGCAGCGCCAGGATGCCGCCACCCGAGACGCCGATGTTGCCGAGCAGCAGCTGCACGATGGCGGCCGTCCGGATGTACTGCACGCCCACGGTGTGCTGCGTCCAGCCCACGGCGTAGCAGAACGCCGCGGCCCGGTCGGGAGTCCCGGTGGACGCCAACGCCTCGGCGACCCGCAGGAAGGTCTCGCGCGGCACGCCGCAGACCTCCTCCACCATCTCGGGGGTGTACCGGGCGAAGTGGCGACGCAGGACCTGCATGACCGACAGCGGGTCGGTGAGGGTGGCATCCTCGTGGGGCGGCTTGCCGCCCTCGAGCCGGCCGCCGTGGGCGCCGGCCTGCTCGGCCTCTGCGGCGGTGGAGTCCCGCTTGCCTGCCGCACCGGCCGCGGTCATGCCGCGGTACTGCCAGGTCTCCTGGTCGTAGGTGCCCGTCTCGGCGTCCCAGCCCGAGAACAGGCCCTCGATGTCGGGCCCGCCGTCACCGGCGTCCTCGGTGTCGAGGAAGGACTCGTCGAGCAGGGTCGCGGCGTTGGTGTAGCGGACCACGTACTCGCGGAACCACTGCTCGGTCGTCAGCAGGTGGTTGACGATCCCGCCGAGGAAGGCGATGTCGCTGCCGGCGCGCAGCGGCACGTGGATGTCGGCCACGGCGCTCGTGCGGGTGAACCGCGGGTCGACATGGATGATCGTCGCGCCGCGCCGCTTGGCGTCCATGACGTGCTGGAACCCCACCGGATGGCACTCGGCCATGTTGGAGCCCTGGATCACGACCACGTCAGCGTTGGCGAGGTCCTGCAGGAAGGTCGTGGCACCACCGCGACCGAACGACGTCCCCAGACCGGGAACGGTGGAGGAGTGTCATATCCGCGCCTGGTTCTCGACCTGGATGGCCCCGATGGCGGTGTAGAGCTTCTTGAGGAGGTAGTTCTCCTCGTTGTCCAGGGTCGCGCCGCCGAGGTGCGCAAGCCCCAGGGTCCGGTTCAGTGGGACGCCGTCGTCGTCGCGGTCCTGCCACGTGCGGGCACGGGTGGCGATCACCCGCTCGGCGATCATGTCCATCGCGACGTCGAGGTCGAGGTCCTGCCAGTCCGTGGCATGGGGTGGCCGGTACCGCACCCTGGTCTCGCGCAGCGGTGAGTCCAGCATCGTGCGGGTCGCCGCCCCCTTGGGGCACAGCTTGCCGCGGGAGATGGGCGAGTCGGGGTCACCCTCGACCCGGAGGACCTGCTCGTCGCGGACGTGGATCCGCTGGCCACAGCCGACGGCGCAGTAGGGGCAGATCGACTGGACGACCCGGTCGGCGTCCTCGGTTCGTGGTCGTCGGGCTGCCGACGCGGCCGACTGGGCAGCCCGCCCGCGCCCGAGCAGGTCGCCGGTCCTGATCTGTCGGGCGACCGGCCACGCGTCGAGGAGCTGGAGCAGTCTCATGGGGCGCCGACGACCCTTCCACGTCGGGCGGCCGACGTCAACGTGCGCCGGCCGCACGTTCTGACGCCGAGGATGCGGAGGGGCGGTTACTCCGCGAGCAGCCGTCGCAGGCGTGTCTCCAGGGTGTCCGACAGCGCTGCGGATCCACCGATGAGGACCAGCTCGGCCACCTCGTCGCGGTGCGTGCCGATGAAGCCGAGCAGCTCCTCGGCACGGTCGTTGGTGTCGCCGTCGGCCAGCAGCAGGACACCGCCCGTGCCCACCGCGGCGCTCGCAGCCAGCGCGTCGGGGAACCGCCTGCCGGTGGCCACCCAGACCCGGTGGGGTGAGGTCCCCGCGTCCACGGCCAGGTCGGCCACGATCCGGGCGGTGGAGTAGCGGTCCGTCCCGCTGACCCGGAGGGTCCGGGCGCCGGTGTCGCGGACCTGCTGCTCGGCGTCGACCGACACCGCGGCTGGTCCACCGAGCACCAGGACCGACGCGGGGGACAGGGTCGTCAGGGCGTCGAGCGTGCTGGGCGGCAGCCCGTCGGTCGGGGTGAGCAGGATCGGATGCCCGTCGGCAGCCCCGTGGGCAGCAGCGACGACGGCGTCGGACCACCCCTGCTCGGGGTCGGGGTGGGTGCCGCGGACGACCGCCACGCGTGAGCCGTCGCCACCCTCGGCCACGACGCGCTGGGCGATCATCCCGGCCGTGGCGAACCGGTCGCTGCCGGCGAGGCGTTCGACGGTCAGGCCGGCGGCACGCAGGTCGGCGTCCACCTCGGCCGACAGGGCCTGCTCGCCGCCCAGCAGCACGGCGCGGTCCGCTCCCAGCCGGGCGATCTCGGCGGCCGCGTCGGCCGACAGGCCATCACGCGCGGTCAGCAGGAGGGACGCGTCCATCATCGAGGCCAACGGCCCGCCGGCGATGGCGTCGGGCCACGCGTCCGCGCGAGCGATGACCACCGTGGTTGCGGTCCGGCGGGTCGCGGCGGAGAGTGCGGCGGCGGTCGCCGTCCGGGACGGCCCCTCCACCCGGCTGATGGCGACGGGGTCGGGGTCGGACCACAGCAGCCGCCCGTCCGCGCCCGCGCGAGCGGCGGTGAGGGTCATCGGCACATCGCCGAAGGCGGCGAAGGACTGGACCAGCAGGTCCACGCCGTCCCCCGCGCCGTCGAGGTCACCGGCCGGCTCGATCGTGGTGAACCCGTCCGGGACCGCGGGCACCGTCCAGCGGACCGCACCGCCGTCCAGGGCGAACACGTCGGTCCCGTTCGCGTCGGGGTCGTCGGAACCGCTTCCTCCGCTGGCGCCGGCGTCGCCGTGGCCGAACACGACGTCGATGCCGAAGTCGATGACGACGGCCTCTGCCCCGCCGTCGCCGTCGACGTCGCCGAGGACCGTCAGGTCGGCGAAGGTCGGGAGGTCACGCGTCAGCAGCGTCTCGCCGTCGTCGCCGGCTTCCACCAGCAGCAGGCTGGTCTCCTCGCCGGTCTGCTCGTCGTAGTGGAACCCCTGCAGGACGACGTCGTCGGTCCCGTCGCCGTCGGCGTCCGCGGCGCGGCTGCCGTACCAGTACGTGGTCCCCACGGTCACGGTCGTCAGCAGCTCCTCGCCGTCGTCGCCGGCCAGGCGGATCAGCTGCAGCTCCCCGGACTCCTCACCCGTGTTGCTGTCGTAGGTGAACACCTGGCGCTGCAGGACGAGGTCCTTGCCGGCCACGTCGTCGATGGGGGTGGTCGCCACCAACGAGACGCCATCGCTGTAGGCGTCGCCCTCGACGGTCGGGGCGGTCCAGGTCCACAGCTGGCTGCCGTCGGTGGCGTCGAGCACGGTCAGGTGCGGCCGAGACGACTCGGGGTCGGAGGAGGCGGACCGGTCGGTGATGACCACGTCCACGGCGCCGTCGCCCGTCAGGTCACCGGGCGCACGCGCACCGACCGACTCCGACAGGACCTCGTGTGACCAGACCGTGGACAGGTCAGCGCCGTCGAGCAGCAGGACGTCGTGGTGGGCAAGGGTGCTCGTCTCCTGGCACTGCAGCTGGATCAGCAGCTGGGTGCACGTCCGCGACCCGTTCGCGCCGTGGGTACGGGTCACCAGCACGTCGGTCAGCGCGTCACCGTCGATGTCGGGCACCGGCACGCCGCGCAGGACCGTGCCCTGTCCCGACTCCTCCAGCTGACGGATCGTGGTGCCGTCGGCGCCGTCGACCAGCATGATCGTCGACGCGCCCTCGAAGCTGTGGGTCTCCGTGGTGGTCACCGGGCCCGGGAACGTCCCCGTGCGTTCGGCATCGCTGGACTCGGTGTAGGTCGTCCGCGTGCTGATCAGGTCCAGCTCGGCGTCCCCGTCGAGGTCGCCGGAGGCGTGGAAGGCGAGGGGGAAGTTGGAGGACTCGATCCGGTAGGTCTCTTCGCCGGTGTCGAAGTCCCAGTCGTAGGCATAGCTGACGTGCCCGTCGACCGCGTCGCTCCACAACGACGTGCCGGTGGCGCCGCTGAGCATGCTCACCTCCCAGGTCACGGACTCGACGAACTCGTCCCGGCAGGAGGTCTCGTCGCAGTGCCCGGACCCCGAGTACTCGCTGAGTCCGACCCCGGTGGCCAGCAGGTCCCGACGACCATCGCCGTCGACGTCGGGGACGGCCTGGAGCAGGGTGCCGACCAACCCGTCCGGCTGTGGGGTGATCCACAACGGGACGCCGTCGACCCCGCTCAGCGCGACGAGCGTGACCCCGGCCGCGTCGCGGGTCAGGGTCACGATGTCGTCGTGGCCGTCACGGTCGAGGTCGCCGATCGGGAACGTGTCGGACCCGCCGCTGCCGTACCCCACGCCGACCGACATCACCATCTGCGCCCAGGTGCCGTCCCCGGTCCCTGCGGCAGTTCCGTCCTCGGTGCCGTCCCCGTCCTCCACTGCCGGCTGCGGCTGGGAGCCGTCGACCGTCAGGACGCGCCCCTCGACGTCCCCGGCCCGCACCGCGAGGTCCAGCAGCGTCGCCGCGACCGGTCCGTCGCCTGCCACCGCTCGGGCGTCCCGCAGGCGCTGGCCGTCGGCGGAAGGGGCCAGGACGGAGGTCGACCGTCGCTCTCCCGTGGATGCGGTGGACTCCGCGCGCGCTGCAGGCGCTGCAGGCGCTGCAGGCGCTGCGGCGAGCAGGAGCACCAGCACGCTGAGCGCGGCGAGGGCGCGGACAGACGGCCGGGCAGCTGACCGGGCGGAGGAGGACAGGGACACGACGACTCCGAGGGCTTCGTGGGACAGGACGGTTCGGACCGTCCTACGTTCCGACAGCCCCACCGGTTACGAAGTTGCGTGACCTGTGGTGCAGTTCCTGCCTCGATCGCGCGTTTTCTCCGGGCGAGCGGATTCGGGCAACGGACAGTGACCCCTCGAGGTCACAGGGTGGCGGACTGGCCCCAGTCGAGGGCGATCAGCTCGATGCCGTCGTCGGCCAGCACGCCCTTCGCCATGCCCGCGATGAACTCGCGTCCGGACGAGGAGAGATAGAAGTCGTGGATCGGGACGACCTGCTGCGGGGCCAGCCGTCGGGCGAACGCCACGCTGGCGGTCGTGGACCCCCACGGCACCAGCAGCGGCAACGCCATGACGGGGGCGGTGGTGCTCGGCTGGTAGCTGTCCCCGGGATGGGTGAACACGCCGTCGATGGTCCATGCCCGGTTGGGCGGCTGGGCCCCCGAGGGCACCTGCTCGTGCACGACGTCCTCGACGCTCGTGCCTGCCGGGGCGGTGGTGTCCACCGCGATGCCGTGGTCGGACAGCAGGTCCGCGACCGACTGGGGGCCGTGCACCTCGACGTCGGTGCCCCGGTCCAGCAGCCAGCGCACGAAGTCCGGATGCACGTGGTCGCCGTGTTCGTGGGTGATCAGCACCCGCTGGACCTCACCGATCGAGCCGAGGTCGATCGCGCCGGAGGTGAAGGTGAAGAACCCCGGGTCGAACAGCGTCGTCCCGTGGTCGTCGGTGACGGTCAGGCAGGAGTTGGTCAGTCGTCGCAGCGTCGCCATTGTCGGATCTCCGTCGTTGGGTGGTGCGGACCGTAGCCGGCCGGTTCAGTCGTCGCGGTCGTCGGTGACCTCGAGCGGCGGCAGGTCCTCCAGGGACACCGACTGCCGCTTGATCCCGCGCTCGTAGTCCTTCATCCGCTTCGGATAGCCGACCTTGCGCGCCTCGTACAGGGGCACTCCGGCGTCCTCGCAGATCTTTCCGGCCTGCTTGGCGTGCTTGACCGGGCGGCGCAGGTACTCGCCGTCCCAGGCCACCAGCAGCAGCGTCATCGCGTAGACCGCCGTGGGCGGCTCGATGAACCCCTCGACCCCCTCGTGGGTGCTCAGGAACTCCTTGAGCTCGCTGACCGACTTGCCGCTCGGTCCACCGGTCGAGGGCACGTCGTCGTCGCCCTTGCGCCGCTTGAACCGGTCGAACAGTCCCACACTCGCGGAGTCTAGGTCCGGGGATGCGCCGACGCAGCGCCGGGAGGGTCGTACGGGCGACCCTCGAGGGTCGGATCCTCGACCAGCTCGACCAGCACACCCATCGCGTGCTTGGGATGGAGGAAGGCCACGGTGCAGCCGCGGCTGCCCGGACGGGGGTGGTCCTCGACCAGCCGCACGCCGATGTCCTGCAGCTCCTTGAAGGTGGCCTCGATGTCGGCCACGCCGTAGCCGATGTGGTGGACACCCTCGCCGTTGCGCTCCAGGAACTTCGCCACGGGCGAGTCGTCGCGCGTCGGGGTCAGCAGCTGGATGAACGACGGGCCGATGGCCAGCAGGGCCTCGGCGACGCCGTCGGTCTCGATGGTCTCCCGATGCGCCACCTCCGCCCCGTACAGGCGCTCGTGGAACGCGATGGCCGCCTCGAGGTCCTCGACGGCGTACCCGACATGATCGATTCGTTGCAGCTTCATGAGGAGGGGATCCTTGCACGTTGTTCGTCGCCGACCGATTCGATGATCCAGGCCAGCTCCTCGTCCAGGCCTTCGGCCCGGGCCACGGTGACGGCGTCGGCCAGCCGCTCGTCGTCCAGCAGGCCGACGACCTCGTCGAGCCGGTCGGGATCCTCGAGGTACACCGAGATCCGCAGGATCGACTCCGTGGTCAGGGCCTCGACGGTGGCGACCAGGGCGGCGCTGGAGATGCCGCCGACGAAGTCGGCCATGACCAGCCACTCCTCCCGCGCGGCGAGCTCGCGACCCACGGCCGCGACCACCTTCGGCGGCAGCGACTCCACCAGGTCGTCGACGACCCGGGGATCGATCTCCTCGGCCACGTCGGCGAGGAAGCCAGCCGAGAAACGGCCCGACAGCTCCACGGCCTTCTGCGGTGGGGTGACGGCGGTCGTGCGCGCAGCCAGCACCGGCCCGAGGGCGTGCTCGGCCAGCTTGGCGGCCAGCGGCGCCGGTACGAAGTTGGCCACGTTGGCCGCGCGCTGGAAGGCGTCGCGGCCCTCCTCGAACAGCCGCTCGGCGATGCGGTCGCGCAGCGTCCGCAGGTCCTCCACGGGCAGCCCGGACAGCGGTTCGAGGCGGTCCGGGTCGGCCTTCAGCAACCGAGCCAACCGCAGCAGCTCGAGGTGGGCGGGGTCGAACCGGCTCACGGCAGGATCACCCGCTTGACCACGCCACGAAGGGGACGCGGCACCAGTCGCAGGGCGTCGTCGATGGCCTGCAGCAACGCCGCTTCCTGTCCCTTGCGTGCACCGACCACGAGGTCGGCGAGGTCGTCGACCACTACCTGGTCCAGCGTGGCGAGGGAACCGGGTGGGGACTGGCCGAGCGCATCGCGCAGCGTGGAGAGGTCGGCGCGGTCGTGCTCGGTCTCGAGGTCGTCGTCGGTGGGTGGCATCGGGCGCATCGTCTCGTGCGACACCGCGCTGGCCAACTCCGCGTGATGCTGACGGATACCGTGGGTGCCATGGCGGATCAGCGGAGGGACACGAGGGCACCCCGGCGCCTGCTGGTCCTGGCCCTCGTGCTGCTGGGAGCGGCCTGCGGCGGAAACGGCGACCCGGTGGCGGAGGACCCCGGCGGGCCGGCGACGTTCGCCACCGACATCGCCACCGAGCTGCTCGCCCCCCTGGAGGGGCTCGGTCCGTGCGGTGACCAGCCGGAGGCCGTGGCCCCGGTCGACAGCGTCGAGGGCCTGCACCTGCCGGACGGGGCCAGGTTGACCTCTGTCAGCCAGGACGGGCCGCTCGTGCAGGTGGAGGGCTGGGTGCCCCTCACCCCCATCGGCGTGCGCGCGGACTACGTCAGCGCCGACAACCTCGAGGTCCTGGAGATCATCAACGTCGAGGACGAGATCTGGGAGTCCGAGACGTTGGTCACCGACGGACAGCACCGCCTGTTCGTCAAGGCGCAGGGGATCTGTCGGACCGAGTCGATCTTCGTCGCGATCGTCACCGCCGAGGACGGCTCGGCGCCCCAACCGCTGGGGCAGGACGGCAGCTGACGCCGTCGAGGGGCGGTCGGGCAGGGACATCGAGGAGCGGCCGGGCAGGAACACCGTGCCCCGGTGTCGAACCCCCGGACCATGCGCCTTCGCCTGGTCCTGCTCGCCCTCACCGCTGCCCTCCTCGGCAGCGTCCTGCCGGTGGCCGTCGCCGGGGGCGACGACGTCGCCTGCGTCGACCTCGTGCCCGAGCAGCTCGGCTTCGCCGACCGTGTGGTCATCGATCCCGACCGGGCGGGTGGTGAACCCGTCGCCGTCGTCGGCCACGACGGGTCGCTGAACGTGTCCGCCCACGCCGGCACGACCCACCTGTACAAGAACCCCGACGCCCTCGGTGGGGTGGACGACTTCGCCGTCGGGTACACCAACCAGGTCCTGAACTGGCGGTCCGTCGACGGCGGCCGGACGTGGGACTACATCGGGCTCGCCGGCCTCAACGCCGGGCCGCACTCCGCCACCTCCACCGGGTTCTCCGACCCCGACTACGCCATCGACCAGGCCGGCAACATCTACAACACCGAGATCGACCTGGCGAACGTGTCGGTGTTCGCCTCGCTGGACGACGGGCAGAGCTACGCGCTGGCCAACCCCGAGGCCACGTCGGGCGACCGGCCGTGGCTGGCCGCGCTGGAGGACGGCGAGGTGTTCCTCTACGTCAACACCGCCCGCCAGCTGTGGCGCTCCACCGACCACGGGGTGACCTGGCTGCCCATCGGCGTCAACGTGCCGATCAACGCCAAGCCCTACCCAGACCCGGTGAACCCCGACGACGGCCTGATCGGTCCCGTCGGCCGCAGCGCGATCGCGATCACCGCCGACGACGGCGAGTCGTGGACGGTCCACGCGGGCCCCACCCTGCGCAGCGGCACCCAGTTCTTCGACACGGGCCTGGCCGTCGACGCGGTGGGCAACGCCTACCGGGCCACCGCCGGTCAGGACACCGACGGCGGGTACGTGGACTTCAACTACTTCGACCGCGATGCCGAGGCGTGGGGCGAGGTCAGCCAGATCCCGCTGCCGTTCGACGGCCGCGCCATGTGGTCGTGGGTGACCGCCGGCGACGACGGTCGGGTCAACGTCAGCTGGATGATGAGCCCGGCCGACGACCCCCGTTCCTTCCACCTGGTCAGCGCCACCACGCTGAACGCCACGGGCACGACGGTGACCTGTCCCGACGGGTCGACGGCGTTCGTGCCCCCGCAGTGGAGCGTTGCCGTGGCCACCCCGGACCCGATCCACGTCGGTGCGGTCTGCCTGAGCGGGACCACGTGCAACCTCAACACCGGTGAGGGCGGTGACCGGCGGCTCGGTGACTTCTTCACCACCGAGGTCGACCCGGAGGGCCGCGTGTTCCTGGTCAGCGCCGACACGACACTGGAGAGTGCGTTCGGCGGTCCCAAGCCCGTCGGCAACCCGATCTTCGTCCTGCAGGACGAGGGGCCGCTGCTGTACGCGACCCCGCGCGAGGTCCGCGACACCCGCTGCTTGACCCCGACCGCCGGCACGCCCCTCTGCCAGCGCTGACGCGCTCGGACTGACCGCACGCCCCTGTCGGCAGGCACCCCGGCCGTCGGGTGGCGCGATCGGGGCCTGCATCGTCCCTGGCCGATCGCGCCCCCGATCGCGCCCCCGATCGCGCCCCCGATCGCGTCCGTGGTCGCGCCGGGGCGGCGCTGACCGGTCGGGTCAGGGGCGGTGGCCGGTACGGCGCAGCTGCACGGCGTCGACGAAGGCGGGATGGACGTCACGGAGGGTTGCGCCGCCATCGTCTTCCGGCCAGCCACGGACGCCGATGTGCCGGCCGGTCCAGAACATGCCGACCACCATCAGGTACAGGCCGACGACCAGCGCCATGACGAGCATCCCCCCGGCACGCGAACCGATCAGCCACAGCCCCACCGCGACCCACGTGAGCAGCAGCGCGGCCAGGATCACGCCCAGCCGGCGGCGGCGGAGCGCGATGATCCGGTCGTGCACGGTCGGGGAGAGGGGCACCCGGCCCGTCACCCCGCGGCTGGTGACGATCGGCAGCACCACCGCGCCGACCATCCACCACGACGCGAGTGGCGCCCACGAGGTGGTGGCCATCGCCGCAAGCAGCAGCAGGGCGAGCGGCAGCCACGCCCACGACGGTGACCGGGCGAACCAGACCGGCGTGGCCAGGGCGTCGTGTCGTCCCGTGCGGGCACAGACCAGCGGCAGGTCCCCCGCCAGCTCCTCGGCGTCGATCCGGAGCAGCGATGTGGCCGGTGTGCTCACGTGTCCGTGGCGGTTGCGCCGGCGGCGCCGATCAGCGCGCTGACGGAGGCCTCGTGCAGGACGGGATCGCTGTCGGGTCGGTCGGTGACTCGCTCGGTCGCGGCGACGAAGTCGTCGTGCACGTGGTCGAGCTGCAGCCAGCCACCGGTGGTGTCGACACGCACGGTCACGGCCCACAGCGTGCCGACCACCGCCACCACGACCTTGGTCACGACGGTGGCCAGCAGCGCCGTCAACGCCACGGTCTGGACCATCCCGGAGGTGGTCAGCGCGAGCAGGACGAGCACGACGATGGCGAGCGAGGAGATGTCGCGGGTCCGGCGCAGCAGGTAGTGGACGCGCGCGACGGAGGGCAGCAGGCTGACGATCACGGGCACCGGCGGGGCGGACGGCGTACGGGGCCACAACCGGGCCCACGTCGCCCATTCCAGGGCCGGGGGCAGGTCGGAGGTGCGCAGCTGCACCCGCGTGATGCACCGCTCGCCCGTCTTGGCGCAGCGAGCCGGAAGCGACCCTCTGCCGCCCTCTTCGGTACTGACCCAGACTGCTGACATTGCAACGGGATCCTATCCCCATCAAGAATGGTGAACACGAGCCCGCCTCACCCACCAGGGAGAACCACATGCAAGATGTCGTCATCGTCGGCTACGCCCGGACCCCCATCGGGAAGTTCCAGGGTGGCCTGTCCTCCCTGACCGCCATGGACCTCGGCGGGCGCGCCATCGCTGCCGCCCTCGACCGGGCCGGTGTTGCGCCGGAGCAGATCGACCAGGTCTACATGGGCCACGTCCTCCAGGCCGGCCAGGGGCAGATCACCGCACGCCAGGCCGCGGTCAAGGCCGGCATCCCCATGCACGTCCCGGCCACCACGATCAACAAGGTGTGCCCCTCGGGCATGTCCGCCATCGGCCTGGCCCGCCAGACCCTGATGCTCGGCGAGGCCGACATCATGGTCGCCGGTGGCATGGAGTCGATGTCCAACGCCCCCTACGTCCTGCCGAAGGCCCGCAGCGGCTACCGGATGGGCCACGGGCAGATCATCGACTCGATGGTCCACGACGGCCTGTGGGACGCCTTCGAGCACGTCCACATGGGTGAGGGCTCGGACGAGAAGAACACCGAGTACGCCATCGCCCGCGAGGCGCAGGACGAGTGGTCGGCCATGTCCCACGAGCGCGCGGTCACCGCGTGGAAGGACGGTCGCTTCGACAACGAGGTCGTGCCGGTCGAGGTGCCCCAGCGCAAGGGCGACGCGCTCGTCGTCGAGCAGGACGAAGGCATGCGTCCCGGCACCACCGCCGAGTCCCTGGGCAACCTCCGGCCGGCCTTCACCCGCGACGGCACCATCACCGCCGGCAACGCCTCGCAGGTCTCCGACGGCGGCGCCGCCCTGGTGCTGACGACCGCCAGCAAGGCCGAGGAGCTGGGGCTGACCCCGCTGGGCCGCATCCTGGCCTACGGCACCGTGGCCGGGCCCGACCCGTCGCTGCACCACCAGCCGGCGGACGCGATCCGCAACGCCGCCGCCAAGGTCGACCTGGACCCGTCGGGCCTGGACCTGTACGAGATGAACGAGGCCTTCGCGTCGGTGGCGATCCACTCCGCCGGCATGCTCGGCATCGACAAGGCCAAGGTCAACGTCAACGGCGGCGCGGTGGCGCTGGGCCACCCGATCGGCTGCACCGGCGCCCGTATCACCATCAGCCTGCTCAACGAGCTGCGCAACCGCGGTGGCGGCACCGGTGCCGCGTCGCTGTGCGGCGGCGGTGGCCAGGGCGACGCCCTGATCATCGAGGCGCTGTAGGCAACCCGCCGATCCGTGCGCAGCGGTCCCCGAGACCGCTGCGCACGGTCGTGTTCCCACCCAAGCGACCCGACCCGGAGCCCCATGCCCCTCGACACCGCTGACCTCGTCGACCGGCTGCTGGCCGGTCAGCGGCGGGCGCTCGCCCGAGCCCTCAGCACCGTGGAGGACGGCGACGACGAGGCGCTCCGGGCGATCGTGGCGGCCCTGCACCCCCGCACGGGCGGCTCGCACCTCATCGGCCTGACCGGGTCGCCCGGGGTCGGCAAGTCCACGCTGACCAGCGCGGTGACGCAGGCGATGCGCAACCGGGGCCTGACCGTCGCGGTGCTGGCCGTCGACCCCTCCTCACCCTTCTCGGGTGGCGCGTTGCTCGGCGACCGGGTGCGGATGGCCGACCATGCCGTCGACGACGGGGTCTACATCCGGTCGATGGCCACCCGCGGGCACCTCGGCGGCCTGTCGTGGGCCACCCCGCACGCCCTGCTGGTCCTCGAGGCGGCCGGATTCGACGTCGTCATCGTCGAGACCGTCGGCGTCGGTCAGGCAGAGGTCGAGATCGCCAGCATCGCCGACTCCACGGTGGTCGTGCAGGCCCCCGGCATGGGCGACGCCGTGCAGGCCGCCAAGGCCGGGATCATGGAGATCGCCGACATCCACGTCGTGAACAAGGCCGACCGGGACGGGGCCCAGCGCACGCTGCGGGACATCCGTGGGATGCTCGACATGGCGCCCCCGGGGGAGTGGACGCCGATGGTCCTGGCCACGACCGCGGCCACCGGCGAGGGGGTCGAGCAGCTGGTGGAGGGCCTGCTCGCCCACCGGCGCTGGTCGCAGGAGTCCGGCCGCCACCTGCGCCATCGTCGCGCGGCCGCGCGCGTGCAGGTCCGCGAGATCCTCCTCGCGCAGGTCCGCCGGCGCATGGCCCGGCTGGACGAGGGGGAGGCGCTGGAGGCCGTGGTCGCCGCCGTGGCCACGCGCGAACTGGACCCCTACACCGCCGCAGACCGCTTGCTGGCCGAGATCGGCTGACCGTCCTCGTCCAGCTGCACGACCCGACCGGTCGGGACCCTGCCCGGCAGGACCCGGCCCGGAAGGGCTCGGTTGGGCAGGCCTCGACGTGCGGGGTCGGCCAGCACCCGGCGGGCGCGGCGGACCGTCGCCGCCGGCACCGTGCCCGGTCCCGCGACCAGCGTGGCCACGAGCAGCCCCGTGGCCAGCAGGAACAGCGCCGCCGCGAGCGCCGGTCCGGCGTCGCCGGTCAGCCGCGGCAGGTCGATCTCGATGCCCGGTCGTCGCCACGTCGCGCTGTGGTCGTTGATGACGGCCGCGAGCAACAACCCGTTGACGGCCATCAGGACTGCAGGGACCAGCGTCGCGGCGAGGCGGCCGATCCGGCCGGCCGCCGCGAGCAGCACCACGATCCCGGTCGCCACGACCGCCATGCCGCCGATGCCGTAGCGCCCGTGCAGCGACCCGCCCGAGGCGTGGAACTCCAGGGCCGCAAGCGCCAGGAAGGCCACCAGGGCGACGCAGGCAGCCCAGCACACCGCGACGGGGTTGCGTCGCAGGCGGTCGGCGGGGCTGTGTCGACGGGTTCGGGACGGCGCGGGGCGCGGCCCACGCACCCAGCGAGCCAGGCCGAGGCCCGCACCGATGAGGCCGGCGACGAGGACGGCCTCGGTCAGGTCGGCCCGCAGGCCACCGGCCCAGTGGCCGGTCGTCAGGTCCGACAGCATCCGGTCCCACAGGCGCAGCCACACCGTTCGGCTGCCCAGCAGCGTGGCCAGCGGCTCGTTGAGGTCGCGATGGAACTTCTCCAGCAACCAGGTCGATGCCGTCGGATCGCCGTAACGAACGACGTTGCCGATCCAGAACGCCGCAGGGGGCAGGACGGCCAGGCCCCAGAGGGCCTGACGGGGGCGGAGGATCGGTCGGTCGGCCGGTGCGGTTCGCCACCACCCGTACGCCACCAGCAGCCACATCAGCCCGACGGCCGGCAGCACCGTGACCCGGGTCAACCCGCCGGCTGCCGTCAGCAGGGCCAGCAGGGGGAGGGTGCGCCGTCCCGGTCCGCGGAGCGTAGTCTCGACCCCGAGCAGAAGGCAGCAGGTCGTCATCGCGAAGCCTGCCGTGTCGTTGAAGACCACACCGGCGAGGTGGGACAGCGTCGGCGTGACCGCCACGGTCGTCGCGGCGAGCGCCCCGATCGGCTTGGGCCCCCAGCGTCGACGCGCACGCCCGCGCACCGGTTGCGCGAGCCGTCCGGCCAGCACGCCGGTCGCCCAGACGCCGAGGACGAGCCACGCCGTGGAGGTCAGGCGCGCCAGCGCCATGCCGCCACCGCGGCCGATCAGCCCGTCGCCGAGCCGCAGGGCAACACCCTGGATGGCGTAGGGGAGCGGCGGGTGGTTGGCGGTCCAGATGTCCATGCGGCCCAGCCGGCCCTGGTCACGCTCCCAGTACAGCCGTTGGGACAGGCCGGGTTGGCGCAGGTCCCGCGGGATCGGCTCGTCGATGGACGGCACCCGGCCGTGCTCGACCAGCACCGTGGCGTAGGCCACGTGGGCGGTTTCGTCCACAGGCCAGAACGTCGGCACCACCGCGAGGTGGGCGACGCCGAGGAGGGCGGCCAGCGCCATGGCTGGCCAGAGGTGTCGCACGTTCAACGACGACGATCGTAGGCACGTCGACGCGTCCCGGAAACGGCCGGATGGGCCGAAGGGGAACCGCGCTAGCGGGTGTGGCGGCCGTGAACCAGCTTCATGGCCTGCTCGGCCAGTCCGAAGACCCAGCCGGCCCGCTGGAAGCTCGCGAACTCCATGCCGAGGTCGATGCGACGCTTGGTGATCGCCCGGGCCTGGGTGAACTCCTTGAGGCCGTCCGCACCGTGGATGCGTCCGAAGCCGGACTCGCCGCGGCCACCGAACGGCAGCTCGGGGAGGGCGGCGAAGCGCAGGACGCTGTTGACGCTGACCATGCCGCAGTTCAGCTGCCTGGCCAGGGCCATCCCGCGACGCTTGCTGAAGACCGTCGCGCCCAGGCCGTACGTGGAGTCGTTGGCCTGGCGGACGGCGTCGTCCATGTCGGAGACCCGCACGATCGGCAGGATCGGCCCGAACGTCTCCTCCGTCATCAGCGAGCTGTCGAGGGGCACGTCGGTGACCACGACCGGGTCGACGTAGGGCTCGCGGATGGACTCCGGGCCGCCGACGACCGCCCGTGCGCCGCGCTCGAGGGCGTCGGTCAGGTGACGTCGGATGATGTCGATCTGGGACGGCATGGTGATGGGGCCGTAATCGGCCTCGTCGTCGTCGCCGGCGCGAACGCCCTGCGCCTGGGCCACGACCTCGTCCACGAAGGCGTCGTGCACGTCGGTGTGCACGTAGACGCGCTCCACCCCTGCACACGTCTGCCCGCCGTTGGCGCAGCTGCCCCACAGCGCCGCCTCGGCGGCCTTGGTGAGGTCGGCATCGACGTCCACCAGCATGGCGTCCTTGCCGCCGCACTCCATGACGACCTTGGTCAGGTTCTCCGCGCACGCCGCCATGACCTTGCGGCCGGTCGCGGCCGAGCCGGTGAAGGCCAGCACGTCGATGCCGGGGTGGGCGCACAGCGCCGCCCCCGTCTCGCCCTTGCCGGTGATGACCTGCAGGACGGGTTCCTCGTCGACAACCTCCGCGAAGAGCTCGGCGAGGCGGACACCCACCCCGGTGGTGTACTCCGACGGCTTGAAGACCACCGCGTTGCCGGACGCCAGCGCGTAGGAGATCGAGCCCATGGGGGTGTGCAGCGGGTAGTTCCACGGCCCGATGACCCCGACGACGCCGGCGGGCAGGTACTCCAGGTAACCCGCGTGGTCGATCTGCAGCAGCGTGCCGCCGACCCGACGCGGCTTCATCAGCTTCTCGGCGTTGCGGGCGGCCCAGTCGAGGTGATCGGTGACCAGGAGGATCTCCAGCAGGGCGTCCTCGTGCGGCTTGCCGTTCTCGACGTGCATCAGCTCGCACAGCTGCTCGCTCTGCCGGGCGATCAGCCCCTTCCATGCCAGCAGCCGGTGCTTGCGCCCGTCGAACCCGAGGTCACGCCACCAGGCCGCCGCGGCCCGGGCCCGGATGACGGCGCTGTCGACCTCTGCCGCTGTGTGGATCGGGTAGGTGGCGATCGTCTCGCCGGTCGCGGGGTTGAGCGACACGAACGTGTCGTCGATGTGCAGGTCCCTGGCGGTGTCGGTCGGGTCGGCCATGCGCGCGTGCGGCTCCTCGGGCGTGGGGGTGGGGCGTGCTGCTCATCATCGGCGACTCGCGCCGTCGGCACACGACGCACGCTGGGTGAACAGTGATAAGTCAACTCTCCCAGCCAGCGGGACGAGGTGTCAAGGCCGTCCGGGCAGGCTGCTCCCGTCGGGACGCCCCGCCATGCTCTTGCGTCGGGCCCGGTCCGTCAGTCGAAGAGGCTGTCGATGCGCACGCGGGCGCGAGCCTGTGCGGCGTCGCGGCGCGGGGCCATGGGACGGTGTCGCTGGAGGTGGTACCCGTCCACGTCCCGACGGATGGCGATGCGGCCCTCCACCCTCGTGGGGTGCACCACGGCCGCCGCGTCCAGCCAGATGGCGTCCTCGCCGTCGCGCAGCGCGGCTGCGGTGGCGACGTAGCCGCCCTGTCCGACGACGAGTGCCCCGACGGTCGTCAGGGCCCGGCGCGGTGGGGCCAGCAGCGTGTCGGTGGTGCCCTCCACGGCGTCGAAAGCGGCCCAGATGTCCTCGGGCAGGTCGACCGCCGCGAGGGACGTGTCGCCATCGACGACCGATGCCGTGCCACCGCTCCAACGGGCGAGCAGCAGTCCGAAGGCTGCGACGATCAGCAGTTGGGCCATGGCCGGCGTCTCCTGGGGGTGGGGGCAGTAGTCCTTGATCGGATGTCGCGTGACCGCCCTTAGCCTTCTTCGATGCCGATCGGCTTCCCACGACGCGTCGAACGCGGCAGCCGGCACCGCCGCGTCCACGGATGACTCTCACGACGAGCACCCAATATGCCGAAACAGCGCGCGTACGTGCTCGATCCTCTCACTCTGCTTCGTGGGCGGCCGGGGGCGTGCTACCTTGCCGAGCATGAGCAGGGAACGGATCGCGCGACTCATCGATGACCTGGTCGAGGAGGACGGCCTGACGGACGTCGGGGTCAAGGGCGTGCAGCTCTTCCGGGTCAGCGAGCCGGTGCGCTGCGCCCCCGCGGTGTACGAACCCTCTGTCGTGGCGATCACGAGCGGGGTCAAGGAAGCCGTCCTGGACGGTCGGTCCTACGTGTACGACCACAGCCGGTACCTGTGCTGCGCCATGTCGATGCCAGTCGAGGCGGGAACGCCCACCGCGTCGCCGGACAACCCCCTCCTGGGGGTGCAGATCTCACTGGACACGAAGGTGATGACGGAGCTGGCCATCGAGATGGAGCACGCGGCCGGGGCCATCCGGGCCCCCAGGGGCGGCCCGCTGCCCCAGGGGATCGCGCTGGCCCACTGGGACGACGCGTTCACCGACGCGTTGCTGCGACTGCTGCAGCTGACGGGCAACCCGGCAGACATGGCCGTGCTCGGGGAGGGCAGGCTCAGAGAGGTGTACTACGCCCTGCTGAAGGGCGAGGCGGGCGACACCGCACGCCGCGCGTTCGGCGTGGGCAACGAGATCGCCAGGGCCATCGAGTACGTGTCCACCCGCCTCGAGGAACCGGTCACCATCGATGACATGGCCGCCCAGGTGGGGATGAGCCGCGCCACGTTCCACCGCAAGTTCAAGCAGGCCACGACCATGTCGCCCATCCAGTTCGTGAAGTCGATGCGGCTGAACACCGCCGCCACGAGGATGGCCAGCGGGATGAACGTGTCCGAAGCGGCGATGGCGGTCGGGTACGCGAGCCCGTCGCAGTTCAGCCGGGAGTTCAAGCGGATGTACGGCCAGTCCCCCCGACAGTGGACCGCCGCTGCGGCGCTGCCAGCGGGGATCGTCTAGGCGTTCACGGGCCCGACGGGGCGCCCCGCCACGTGGCGGGGTGCTGTCAGCTCGGCGCCGCGGTGGGCTCGTCCTGGCCGGAGTCCGCAGACTCGTCGTCGTTGGTCTGCGCGTCGGGCAGCGGGATCGGGACCAGCTGTCCGGGTGGTTGTGTCGGCTCCGAGGTCGGTTCCGGCGCGGTTGGTGCTGGCGTCGGGGTGGCCGTCGGCTCGGGTTCGGGTTCCTCCGTGGGCTCCGGTTCGGGCTCCTCGGTGGGTTCCGGCGTGGTCGGGACGACCGTTGGCTCGGCCGGCACCTCGGGCGCGGTGGTCGCCCCGGGCTCGGTGGTCGATGGCGTGGTGGGCACGACGGAGGGAGTGGTCGTGGGCTCGGGGGTGCCGTCGGAGTCCGATGACGCGGCGACGAAGGCGGCAACGGCGATCCCGACCAGCGCCGCGAACGCCAGGATCGTCCAGACCGTGCTGGCAACGCCCCGGCCGCCGGACCGGGCCGGCGGGGACTGGCGGGGGGCCGGTGCCGAGCGAGGCGGCAACGCCGTCACCAGCGTCTCGGTCCGACCGTCGGGTCCGTTGGGCTGTGCAGGTCGGTTGGGCTGTGCGGGTCGGTCCCTACCTGGGGGAGCGGGGCGTGCCACCGGCGGCAGCACCGGGATCGCCCTCGTGGCCGCCGATGCGGCAGCGGGCGCACCGGCAGCCCCAGCCAGGAGCATGCCGCGCATGGTTCCGGCGTCACGGGGCCGGTCCGCGGGATCCTTCGCCAGCGCGGCCTCGATCGTGGACACCAGCTGGGGATCCAGTCCCGCCCTGACCTCGAGGAGGGACGGAAGGGGGTCGGTGCGGTGCATCATCGCCAGCGTCAGCGGGTTGGCGTGCTCGAACGGCGGATGGCCGGCCAGCATCTCCCAGAAGACCACCCCGGCGGAGTACAGGTCGGAGCGAGTGGTGGCGGCCTCGCCCGTGGCGACCTCGGGGGCGGTGTACTTGGGCGTCCCGAGGAACTGGTTGAACTGCGTCAGGTCCCGGCCGGCGGCGACCAAGGACTTGGCGATGCCGAAGTCCCCGAGCTTGGCGCCGTCGGGGGCCAGCAGGATGTTGGCGGGCTTGATGTCACGATGGACCACCCCCGTCTCGTGGGCGGCCTCCAGCGCGGACAGGATCTCGGCCATGGCGGTGACCGCGTCGTCGGCCGGGTAGGGACCGATCTCGGTCATGTGTTCCCGGAGCGAAGGGCCGTCGACGAGCTCCATCGCCATCCAGGGGGTCTCGTGGTCCACCCCGGCGTCGTACACGCGGACGATGTTGCGGTGGTTCAGCGAGCCGGCGAGGCGGGCCTCCCGCAGGAACCGCTCTCGCAGGGTCGCGTCCTTGCCGATGTCCTCGCGCAGCAGCTTGAGCGCGATGTCGCGGTCCAGGACCCGGTCACGCGCCCTGTGGACGTTGGCCATGCCCCCCGAGCCCAAGGACTCGCGGATCTCGTATCGGCCGGCGATCACACGCATGGTGTCCCAGTCTTGCGCGAAACGGTCGGCGAGGTGGGAGGCGCGGTGAGGAGGACGTCAGACCGCCGCGGCAAGGGCTCGGACCTGGTCGGCGTCGAGCAGCCCGGGCACGAGGGTGCGGCTGGCCAGGATGACCGGTACCCCGCCCACGCCGTCGCGACGGTGGGTGGCCATCAGGCGTCGGCGGGAGGCCAGGGCCACGCGATCACCCAGCAGCTCGGCCACCGTTGGCTCGTCCAGCCCGACGTCGGCGGCGATCGCGACGAGCGTGTCGATGTCGTCGATGGTCTGCTGCTGCTCCCAGAACGCCCGGTAGACCGCGATCCGCAGCTCGTGGGCCCGCTCGGTGGTCTCGCCGTGGGCGAGCAGCACGTGCGCCAACCCGGTCGGCGGCAGGGTCCTCGGACGGCGCAGCAGGAGGCCCTCTGCCTCGGCCACCGGCGCCAGGCGGTCGATCACGGCGAGGGTGTCGAGGTCGACCGGCATCGCCATGTCGATGCCGATGGCTTCGAAGCCCTCGAAGGCGATCGGCACCCCGTCGACTGCCAGCGAGGTCAGGCGCATCACGGCCACGGCCGCCGCCGGGGAGGTCAGGTCGTGGAACAGGGTCACCGCGTCGCTCATGCCATCCATCATGGGGGCACCCGCACCGTCGGGGGCCCGTCGTTCGTCCAAGGGCTGCGATGGTTCGCGGATTCCCCTTCTTCTCAGCTCGCGCGGCTGCCGCTCTGTCCCTGCTGGGACTGCTGGTGGCCGCACTTGTCGTGCCCGCGTTTGCCTCGGAATGGGCGGTGGTCGGCGGCGGCCCCGCTGATCCCGCGGCGTGGCCCTCGACGGTCGCGCTGATCCGGGCCGACGCAACCGACGACGTCGCCGGACAGTTCTGCACCGGGACCGCCGTCGCCGAGGACCTGGTGCTGACCGCCGCCCACTGCTTCTCCTCCATCACCGGCGAGCAGTCGCGCACGGCGGCTGACGTGCGGGTCGTCGCCGGCCGGGCGGACCTGACCGATCGCAGCGTCGGCACCGACCGCCTCGGCGTCGACCTCTACGTGCACCCCGACTTCATGGCGGCCAGCCATCGAAACGACGTGGCGCTGCTGCGTGTGGACGCCCCCCTGGAGGTGCCGATCCAGCGGCTTGCCGAAGCCGGCAGGGCCACCCCCGACCCCGACACGGTCGGCGTCATCCTCGGCTGGGGTCGAACCGGCCCCGGGCCCGAGGCGTCGTCCTCCTCGACCGCGGTGCTGCACGAGGCCCACGTGCCGATCGTCGCGGCGGACGCTTGCGCCGATGCGTTCGACCCGTCGCCCGACCCGTCCCTGCACATCTGTGCGGGTGGGGGAGGGACCGAGGACGCCCCCGAGCCCGACGCCTGCCGTGGCGACTCGGGCGGTCCGCTGTTGTTCCCCGTCGTCGACGAACCGGCCGAGCAGTTCGGCATCACCGCGTTCGGCTCGACGGAGTGCGGCGTGGGCCAGCCCGGGGTGTACGCCAGCGTGTCGGCGGCTCGGCCCTTCATCGACGACGTGATCGCGGGCCTGGTCGGGCCGACCGTGCCCGAGGACGACCCGTCGCTGGTCGACCGGGTCGTGCGTGTCGCCGGTGACCCGGACACGACCTCCCCGATCGAGCAGGCCGTTGCATCTTCCCGGGCCGTCTTCGCCGAGGCCAGCAGCGACGTCGCGGTCATCACCCGGGACGACGCGTTCCCCGATGGCCTGGCCGGCAGCGCCCTGCTCTACGGCCGGGGCCCGCTGCTGTTCACCTCCGCACAGGGGCCGTTGGCCGAGGCCACACGCGAGGAGCTGCGGCGTGCGCTTCGCCCCGGCGCGACGGTCTACGTCCTCGGCGGTCGGATGGCGGTTCCCGAGGACGCGGTCGAGGCGGTGCGGGCGGAGGGGTTCGTGCCGATCCGACTGGCCGGCGACAGCCGTGAGACCACGGCCGTGGCCATCGCCGAGGAGGTCGTGGAACGGTACGGCAAGGACGGTCGTCCACCGTTCGGCACGGTTGTGCTGGCGACGTCCGGCGCGTGGCCCGATGCGGTGCTCGCGGGTCAGCTGTCGGTCTGGTGGGGGTATCCGATCCTGCTGGTGCCCGCCGACCGGATGCCCGAGGAGGTGGAGGCGGCCCTGCAGGCGATGTCGGTTGACCGGTTGCTCGTCGTCGGTGGGCCCTCGGCGGTGAGCGACACCGTGGTCGACGCGGCGGCACGGGCGAGCGGGGCCGATGACGTCCAGCGGCTCGCCGGTGCCAGCAGGGCCGAGACCGGCAGCCAGATCGCCGCGTTCCACCGCCAGGAGCTGGCTGCGCGTGGACAGGCGCCGCCGGACACCGCGGTGGCCGTCAACGTCCGGCGGGACGACGGCTTCGCCCACATCCTCTCTGCCGTACCGATCGTCGGCGCCACCGCCGGGGTGTTCGTGCCGGTGGAGGGCGAACACGGCGACGTCCTGCCCGGCCTGGTCGAGCTGCGCATCTGCGGCCTGGGCGCACAACCCCTCGCCGTCGGCGGCCACGACCTGGTCACCGACGACGTGATGACGCGCATCGCCCGCACCCTCGGCCAAGCCGCCTGCTGACGGGCTCGGCCGGCTCGGCGGGCTCGGCGCGCTAGGCCGGCTCGGCGGGTGGCAACCGGCTCGGCGGGTGGGAGCCGGCTCGGCAGGTGGGAGCCGGCGCGATCGGGGCCCAACCCACCCATGGGGGGTTGCGGGCACGATCCGTCGAGAAGGTGGGGTCCTGGAACACGACGACGGGCCCGCCGTGTGGCGAGCCCGTCGGGTGATCGGTGTGGCCTAGCCGAAGACCAGGTCGGCGATGCGACCGCGGTGCCACGACGCCGTGCCGTAGGCCCCCTCCAGCGCCTTGCCGCGCTTGAGCCACAGGTGCAGGTCGTGCTCCCACGTGAAGCCGATGCCGCCATGGGCCTGCAGCGAGTTGGTGTTGGCCGTGCGCTCGGCGTCGGAGGCGAAGGACTTCGCGACGCTGACCGCCTCGACCCGGTCCTCCAGGTCGTGCTGGACGGCGTAGGCGGCGTACCAGGTGGCGGCGCGTGAGGTCTCGACCTCCAGCACCGTCTCGGCGAGCAGGTGCTTGACCGCCTGGAACGAACCGACCGGGCGGCCGAACTGCTCGCGCTCCATGACGTAGGCGACGCTCATCTCCAGCACCTGCTGGCCGATGCCGTTCAGCCAGGCGGCCGTGGCCGTGGCTGCACGGTCGAACGCCCTCGCCGCGGCGGCGGGGTCATCGGTCAGGAGGGTGTCGGAGCCGGTCGTGGCCTCGACGGTGAAGACCCGCCGGGCACCGTCCAGCGACGCCTGTGGGGATGCCTCGAACTCGGTGGTCAGGTGCAGGGCACCGTCGACCTCGACCAGCAGCGCGTCGGCGATGTGGGCGTCGGCGACGAGCGGGGCACCACCGAGCTGGACCGTCACGATGGCCTCGCCAGCGGCGATCTTCGGCAGCCACTCGGCCACGAGCTCCTCGGAGCCGTAGTCGGCGATCGTCGGTGCGGCGACGGCGGCCACCTCGAGGAAGGGCTCTGGCAGGTTCGCCCGTCCGGCCTCCTCCAGGAGGAGCGACATCTCGACGTCGCCCATGCCGAGGCCACCGTGCTCCTCGGGGATGGCCACGCCGACGAAGCCGGTCTCGGCCAGCTGTGCCCAGCGCTTGGGGTCACGGCCGGACTCGGACTCCCACGCCGCGCGGACGACGGAGGCCGGGTACTCGCCGGTCAGGAACTCACGTGCACCCGACGCCAGGTCCTTGGCGTCGTCGGTGAAGTCGAACTGCATGGTGTCGCTCCTCTACTTCGTACCGGCCGGACGCGGTTCCTTCGGCAGCCCGAGGACGCGTTCCGCGATGATGTTCTTCTGGATCTGCGTCGTGCCGGCGTAGATGCAGGCGGCACGGGAGTACCAGTACTTCTTGTGCCACGTGCCGTGGTCGACGGCCGCGTCGGCGTCGGGGGCGAGCTCGGCGAGCGGGCCCATGACGTCCATGCCGGTCTCGAAGATGTCGCGCTCCATCGTGGACCAGAACAGCTTGTTGAGGCTGGCCTCGGGGCCGACGGGCTTGCCGTTGGTGATGGAGGTGAGGGTTCGCTGGCCGTTGCGGCGGAACACCTGGTTGCGGACGTGGAGGGCGGCGATGCGGTCGCGGACCTTCGGGTCGTCCTCGGCGCCGACGGTGCGGACGATGTCGACGAGGCCGTCGAGGTCCTTCTGGAAGCGCACGTGGCTGCCCAGCCCGGTGCCGCGCTCGAACGACAGCGTTGTCATGGCCACGGCCCAGCCGTTGTCGACGCCGCCCACGACGTTCTCGGCGGGGACGCGGACGTCGTCGAAGAAGACCTCGGCGAACCCGGCGTCGTTGTTGATCTGGTTGATCGGACGGACCTCGATGCCCGGCGTGGACATGTCGATCATCAGGTAGGTGATGCCCTTGTGCTTGGGCACGTCGGGGTTGGTCCGGACGAGGGTGAAGATCCAGTCGGCGAAGCGGCCGCCGGAAGTCCAGATCTTCTGGCCGTTGACGACGTAGTGGTCGTCCTCGAGGACCGCGGTGGTGCGGATCGCCGCCAGGTCCGAGCCGGCGTCCGGTTCGGAGAAGCCCTGGCACCAGATGTCCTCGCAGGACAGGATCCCGGGCAGCCACTGGGCCTGCTGCTCGGGGGTGCCGTGGACCATCAGGGTCGGGCCGGCCAGCCCCAGCCCCAGGGTGTTGATGCGCTGGGGGCCGTTGGCCTTGGCGTACTCCTCGGCGAAGACCGCCTGGGTCATCAGGTCGGCGTCACGCCCACCGAACGCCTTGGGCCAGTGGATCGCGGCGTACCCGGCGTCGAAGAGCGCGCGCTCCCAGGTCCGGTACAGCTCGAAGTCCTCCTTGCCCTTCACGGGGGGCAGGTCGGGCACGTTGGCGGCCAGCCAGGTGGACACCTCCTCGCGGAAGGCCTGCATCTCTGGCGTTTCTCGGAGGTCCACTGCGATCCTTTCAGGTCAACTGACTCTGGTCAGTTTGTATACCCCCGATCGGGTGCGGTCCCAATCCCGCTCGGGGTGGACGGTCAGGGTTGAGACCGGGTATCGCGTCGGGACGCTCGCTACGGTGTCGGTATGCCGGTCATGGTCGTGGGAGTCGAGAACGTCGTCGGTCGTCGTGCCGTGGAGCTGCTGGTTCCCCGCGGAGGTGAGGTGCGTGTCTTCGTGCAGGCGGCCGCGCCCGACGGTGGTGGGGAGGAGCGCCTGGCCGACCCGGACACCTTCCGCGCGATGGGCTGCAAGGTGGCGCACGGGTTCCTCGACGACGAAGCCCACCTGGAGACCGCCCTGGAGCAGGTGCACACCGTCCTGCTGCTGGCGGGTCGTCCGACGGACGATCCCGACGTGCATCTCGACCGCGTCGCGACCGTCATCAGCGCCGCGATCGGTGCCGGGTGTCGACGGCTGGTGCTGCTCAGCGACCTGGCGGCGTCCGAGCCGGGCGACAACGCATGGCTGGAGGCGCTTGCCGAGGCCGAGTCGCTGGCTGCCGACGCACCGATGGAGTCGGTCGTGCTCAGGTCGGCCCTGCTGTACGGGCACGACGACCCGTTGACGGTGGCGCTGGCCGCAGGCGCGGCAGGGGAGGGGGCACCGGGTGCCCACTGGCCGATCGCCGCCGATGACGTGGCGATGGCTGCCGTGCTGGCCGACGCCGAGCGCGAGCTGGACACGTCCCTCCACGTGGTCGTCGACGTCGCAGGGCCGGTCCGGGTGACGACCGCGGAGCTCGTCGGCGCGTTGGCCGACGTGGTGCCCGCCGCCGACGGCGAGCCGCTTCCGCCCGCCGCCCTCGACCTGGTGCATCGTGTGGTCGAGCGTCCCGACAACGCCCTCGGCGTCAGCGGCGCGATGCTGGAGGACTTCTCCGCCCCCATCCGCTAGACAGAGCGGGCGGGGTCGGCGACTCCGGGACTCCCCTGTGCCGTGAGCCGCGGCCCGGTTGGACGCGCAGCCCGCCGGCAGGCACGAGCCCTCGATGGGAAGGGCCCCTCGGGCCTCGGGCGCGCTTCGGGACAGCCCGACGGCCCCGCCGGCGGCGGGGTGCGGGTCAGATCGGCAATCGCCCATCATCGGGATCGTCCCCGTCAGGGTCGCCGCGGCCAGGGTCAGCTTGGTCTGGATCAGCCCGGTCGAGACCAAGCCCGGCTGGACCAGCCCGGTTGGGATCAGGTCCGTTGGGATCTGGCTGGTCGGGGGTGCCCTGTCCGAGGCTGCGTCTGGGGTTGTCGTGGGGGAACCGGGCTCGTCGTCTGACGGTGCGGCCGTCTGCGGTCCGTTGCACGGTGACGGTGCCGGTGGGCAGGTCGAAGGACAGCTGCCAGCCGTCGTGGTGCACGGCGTTGTGGTGGTGCCGACACAGCGACACCCCGTTGTCCTGGTCGGTGGGGCCGTCGTGGCGCCACCAGATGACGTGATGCAGATCGGTCCAGCCGATCGGCCGGCCACACGGTGTCCGATCCGCGATGGGAAACGCACAGCCACCGAACAGCTGCTCCGCGGCGGTGTGCTGCGCGGTCGTCCACGCCCTGGTGGTCCGACCGATGTCCAACGGCATCCCGGCCGAGTCGACGATCGCCCGGGTCAACCGGGCATCACACGCCCACCGACGGACCGTCTCCGGCGAGATCACCGTCCCGAACCCACCGACACCCGCCACCTCCGCCTCCCCCGTCAGGGTCGCCAGCGGGACGGTGACGGTCACGTGGGGCTTGGTCCCACGGGAGGTCGGCAGCTCCCCCGCCTTGAGTCCAGCAGCCAGCAGATCGAGGAAGGCGTCGTAGCGCCGCTGCACAGCCGTTCGCCGTTCGTCTTCGGGGGTGCCTGGTGGGTCGAAGGTGTGGGCGGCTTCGATGCCGGACTGGACCAGCTCGTAGTCGGCATCGGTCAGCACCACCCGCATCACCCGCTGCCCGGTGATCCCATCGGGTCGGAAGGTGACGGAGCGGCGGGCCCGCTGCGCCGCCACCGCCCGCTCCAGCGCCGCCGCGTCGGCGGCGCGCATCCGGTTGGCGTCGGTCCGTACTTGATCCGGTGACGCCCCCTGCACTGCCGAGTCGAGCAGGGCGTCCTGCCGGGCCTTGCGGGCTGCCTCGTTGGCTGCGGCCTGCTGTTCGTCCCGTTCGGCCCGCTCCCGGGCGAGCTGTTCCTCCCGGGCAGCGGCCTCACGGGCCAGCCGCATCCGCTCCGCCATCGACGCGGCCTCTGCCTGGGCCTGTTCGTCGGCACGGCGGCGTTCCTCCCGTTCGGCGTCCTGCCGTGCCGCTTCCACCCGGGCGGCGGCGTCCTGATCGGCCGCCTGCTTCTCCGCCGCCGCCACCAGACCGGCGGCATGATCGCGTGAGATCACCCCCGCTTGGAGCTGGTCCAGCACCGCCTCCTCATCCAGCAGCCCGATCGCCAACCGCACCTCCCGCGCCGCCGTGCCACCCGACAGGCCGAACACTTCAGCCACCCACGCAGACAACGACGCCGCACCGTCCACCGTCGGCAACCCGGCCTGATCAGCCGCGACGATGCCCCGCAACCTGGCCGCCGTCAGCGCCGCATCGATCCCGGCCAGCCCGCCCACCACCAGCCGCACCGCCGCAGCGTCAACCGTCCCGCCAGCAGCCCCATTCAGTCCCGCGTCCTGACCAGCAGACGCCCTCGCCAACCACCCGTTGAGACGACCCAGACCTCCGAGGACCTCACCGACCAACACCGTCGGATCGTCCGCAAGCCTTGGATCCGTGGCCGATCCGTGTCCACCCGTCGGTTCAGCAGCCGCCTCACCGGCCGTGGACTCCGACGCCGGGCTGCCACCCTCAGCCGTCGCCCCGCCGCCGGCACGGGCGCCCTCCGCCGGCGGCTCGGCGAGGTAGGCAGCCACGTCCTCCTCCGCCAACCACACCTCCCCCATGCGACCACCCCACCAGGTCGGTTCGGCCTCTTTCACCGCCGTCATCCTCGCGCTCACCTCCTCCCGGAACCCCGATCTCGACGTTGGGATCACCGTACGACTGGGGTGCGACATCGGGTTCCGCCGGGGCGTGTCAGGCCGCTGTCCGCACGGTCCAGGACGCACCGATCAGGCCGTTCCCAAGGTGCCTCACCCTTCCTCGAGCACGCCGTTGTCCACGAGCGGCCGTACCTCCAACGGGGCGATGTCACACCCCTCCGGCATCATCGGGAACCAAGAACGCGAACCAGGAGAAGGGCTCTCACATCATGAACACACAGGGCAACGGGATGACCCCCGAGCAGAAGGCCAAGGCGCTCGACGCCGCACTCGGCGCCATCGGCAAGCAGTTCGGCGGCGAAGCCATCATGCGCATGGGCGAATCGCCCAAGAAGCTCCTCGAGGCCATCCCCACCGGCGTCCTCCCCATCGACATCGCCCTGGGCATCGGTGGACTGCCCAAGGGCCGCATCATCGAGATGTACGGCCCCGAGTCCTCCGGAAAGACCACCGTGGCCCTCCACGTGCTGGCCCAGGTCCAGGCCGCCGGGGGCGTGGCCGCCTTCATCGATGCCGAGCACGCGCTGGACCCGACCTACGCGCAGGCCCTCGGCTGCGACCTGAACTCCATGCTGGTCTCCCAGCCCGACTCCGGCGAGCAGGCCCTCGAGATCGTCGACACCCTTGCTCGTTCGCAGGCGGTCGACCTGATCGTCATCGACTCCGTCGCGGCGCTGACCCCCCGTGCCGAGATCGACGGCGAGATGGGTGACTCCCACGTCGGCCTGCAGGCTCGCCTGATGTCCCAGGGCCTCCGGAAGCTGGCCGGGATCACCCAGAAGGGGGGCACCACGATCATCTTCATCAACCAGCTGCGCGAGAAGATCGGTGTGATGTTCGGCTCCCCCGAGACCACCCCGGGTGGCAAGGCGCTGAAGTTCTACGCGTCGGTCCGTATCGACATCCGCCGGATCGGCTCGGTCAAGGACGGCGACCAGTTCATCGGCAACCGGACCAAGGTCAAGATCGTCAAGAACAAGGTGGCCCCGCCGTTCAAGGTGACGGAGTTCACGATCGTCTTCGGTCGCGGCGCCGCCAACGAGCTCGCTGTCCTCGACCTCGGGGTCGAGCACGGTGTCATCCGCAAGGCCGGCGCCTGGTACTCCTACGACGGTGAGCAGATCGGTCAGGGGGCAGCCAAGTCCGGCGAGTTCCTGCTCGAGCACCCCGAGGTCCTGGCCGAGATCGAGCTGAAGGTCCGCGAGGCAGCCGGGCTCATCTCCGCCGAGCCCAACACCGGTACCGACGACGCTGAAGACCTGATGGACGCCTGACCGTCACGCGGGGCTCGACTCGGGCAGGGCTCGACTAGGGCAGGGCTCGACTAGGGCAGGGCTCGACTAGGGCAGGGCTCGAGTCGGGCAGGGCTCGAGTCAGGCAGGGCTCGAGTCAGGCAGGGCAGGACTGTCCGGCCCAGGAGGGATCGGTGGCGTCCGCCACACCCTCCGGGACCGGCACCTGTTCCAGCGGGCCGGATCCGGGCCCGAGCCCCCGGTAGGCGATCCTCGACCCACCGTCCGCCGGGTCGTCGAGCTGGACCACCAGCACGTCCCCACACGGGGACACGTCGGCGTCCTTGACCGACGCCCCCGGCGGCATGGCCACCTCGATGTCCTCCGACGAACCGGCACGGCGGACGTAGACCCGCTCGACGCCGGACCGGTTGCTTGACCAGATCAGCTCGCCGCTCGTCCCGAACGCCGGGTGGAAGTCGTCGGAACCGGGCTCGCCCGCAGCCAGCTCGACGGTGCCATCGGGCCGTTGGACCCAGATGTCCAGTCCGTTGGCGGTGTTGACGTGGAAGGCGATCGACTCGTCGAGCGGGGAGACCGCAGGACGGTTCAGCACCGACGGGCTGTCACCGGAGTCGATCCGGGCGGACAGCCCCAGCGGTGCGACGTTGCCCTCCAGATCGGTCACGAAGAGGTCTCGCCCACCCAGCTCGTCGGGCGCGGAGAACACGATCCGTTGCCCGTCGGGAAACCATGCGGGATCGGAGTGGGACGGTCCCTCGGTGATGACCTGGCTGGCTCCCGAGTCGAGGTCGACCAGCACCAGCCGGCCGTCCTGTACCGCGAGCACCGCCTCGTGTCCCGGCTGCCACGCCGGCTGCCCGTTACCGGCGCCGGACACGTCCAGCACCTCCTGGGCGCTGCTGCCGTCGGCAGCCTGGACCCACACCCGACCGTCGCCCACGAACGCGATCCGTCCCTGCTGCGCAGCAGGGACGGAGGAGGGGGTCGGGTCGGTCACCGTCGGATCCGTGGGCCCCACGTCGCCCACGTCGTCGGCGGGCGCAGTGGCGTCCGCTCCGTCCGCACCGTCCGCTTCGTCGTCCTGTCCTTCGTCGGACACCGGCTGCAGCGCCACGTCCTCGGGCTCGGAGGGATCCGTCGACGCGGCGACCGCCGATTCCGGGGCGTTCCCGGCATCGGCGCTGTCGTCCCCGCCCGAGGCGAGCAGGAACGCGACGACGCCGACCACGACGGCAAGCAGGATCAGCAGCAGCACGACGATCCAGGTACGGCTGCCCGATCCGGACCCCCGACCCGCCTGGTAGGCGCTCGGCGGCAGTCCCGGCGGCAGGCCTGCTGGCCCTCCACCCCACGCCTGACCCTGGAGCGAACGGCCGGACGGATCCAGCCCGGCCGCCGGGCCCTGCTGATGGGGGGCTTGCTGATGGGGGGCTTGCTGATGGGGGGCTTGCTGATGGGGGGCTTGCTGATGGGGGGCTTGCTGATGGGGAGCTTGCTGGTGGGGTGGTTGCTGGGGCGACGTCCCCGAAGGGGCTCGTGACGATGTCGGCGACGGACGCGTCGATGGCGTCGTCTGGGATGCCCGCATCTGCTCCGCAGAGATCACGGTGGTCACCGGGGCCGGGCCCGAGTCGTCCTCGTCGGGTTCGTCGGCGACCGGCTTGGCAGGCGCGGACCCCCACCCCGACGACACACGAGGGGTCTCCGGCGGCTTCGGGGCCAGCCCCAGCGCCTCGGCCGCCGCATCCATGAACGCCGTGCACGAGGGATACCGGTCGTCGGCCTTCTTGGCCATCGCCTTCGCCAGCACGGCATCGGCTGCCGTGGGGAAGCGCCCCTTGGTGTCACGGCTGAGCACCGGGATGGGGTCGGAGAGGTGCGCGGTCAGCAACGACAGGTTCGACCCGCCGGCCGGGAGGTAGGGAGGCAGGCCGACGATGCACTCCCACAGCACGCAGGCCAGGGAGTACTGGTCGCTGGCAGGGACGGCCTTGCCCTCGATCTGCTCGGGGGCCATGTACAGCAACGTCCCGACGAACTGGCCGGTGCGGGTCACCGTCGCCGCTGCGTTGTGCTTGGTCAGCCCGAAGTCGGTCAGGTAGACCCGCGGGTTGCGTCCCTTGCCCTCCTCCCACCCCTGCAGGAGGATGTTGGCCGGCTTGACATCGCGATGGGCCAGCCCGATCTCCGACGCCGCGTCCAGCGCCTCTGCCACCGCACGGCAGATCAGCACCGCCTGGGCCGGCTCCAGCGGTCGGTCGCGGTCCACCAGCACCCGTTCGAGGTCCGGCCCGTCGATGTAGGTCATGACCAGGTACGGCAGGCCGTCCTGCTCACCGGAGTCAAAGACCTGGGTGATGTTTGGATGGTCCAGGGACGCCGCCCCCTCGGCCTCGCGGTCGAAGCGGGCCCGGAACTCCTGTTCCTTGGCGAACGTGCGGTTCAGCGTCTTGATCGCGACCCGCTTGCCGAGGGTCACGTGGCGTGCCTCGTAGACCACCCCGACCGCGCCGCGTCCTGCGACCCGGACGATGCGGTAGCCCCCGATCTCGTGACCGGCTGGCAGTACGTCCATGTCCTAGAGAGTAGTGGCGAGGCTGGATAGATACGCCAACGGGGGACAAGTCACGAACTCGTCACTTCATGGTCGGGCGGACCCCACAACGGCGGTCCCCGACAGGACGCCGTCCCGGGACGGTGGCCACGACGCCACGGCCGGGCCGGTGTGGGTTGCACCCGCGGTCGCCCGTAGACTCCACCGTCGACCACCTGAGCCGCTACCCCTGGAGACCCCGTGGGCGAGTTCGTCACCGTCACAACCGATGCGCACGGCGTGGCCACGATCCGGCTGGATCGTGCCCCCGTCAACGCGCTGAACCCCCAGATCTGGGCCGAGCTTCGTGAAGCCGGCCAGGTCTGCACCGACGACAACGACATCAAGGCCGTCGTCATCTGGGGCGGGCCCAAGGTCTTCGCCGCCGGTGCCGACATCAAGGCCATGCGCGCCATGGACTTCCAGGAGTTCTTCGCCGCGGGCGGTGGCCTGCAGGAGTCGTTCAAGACGCTGGCCCGCATCCCCAAGGTCACCATCGCCGCCGTCAACGGTTACGCCCTGGGCGGTGGCTGCGAGCTGTCGCTGACCGCCGACTTCCGCTACGCCGCCGACAACGCCAAGTTCGGACAGCCCGAGATCAAGCTCGGCCTGATCCCCGGCGCCGGTGGCAGCCAGCGGCTGACCCGCCTGATCGGCGTCTCCAAGGCCAAGGAATGGGTCTACGGCGGCGAGATGTACGACGCCCAGACCTGCGAGCAGCTCGGCCTGGTCGACCGCGTCTACCCGGCCGACGAGGTCTACGACCGTGCCGTCGAGGCCGCCCGCGCCTACGCCAAGGGGCCCTACGCGCTCCGCATGGCCAAGAAGGCCATCGACGAGGGCATCGAGATGGACATCGACGCGGCCCTCCGGCTGGAGACCACGCTGTTCACGGCCTGCTTCGCCACCGAGGACCAGAAGCTGGGCATGGACGCCTTCATCGCCAAGGGCGCCGCGGAGTTCACCCAGCGCTGATCCGCGTTCCCCCCCCCAAGACCACCCCCACACCGAGGAGCCCCAGTGGCCGCCGAACCAGCCAGCCCCATCGACCCGCGTGAGGCGAACATCGTCTATCACGACTGGGAGGCCGGAACCTACGACGACAAGTGGTCGATCAGCTTCGACGAACGCTGCATCGACTACGCCGTGGGCCGGTTCGCCAAGGCCCTGCACGGCCGCCCCCGGGCGTTCGAGAAGGTGCTGGAGGTCGGTACGGGCACGGGCTTCTTCCTGCTGAACCTGGCGCAGGCCGGGTTCGTCGGCGAGGCGCACGCGACCGACATCTCCGAGGAGATGGTGAAGGTCTGCGTGGAGAACGGGCGCCGGCTGGGCATCGAGGTCCACGGCAAGTCTGCTGACGCCGAGGCGTTGCCCTACCCCGACAACTCCTTCGACCTGGTGATGGGCCACGCGTTCATCCATCACGTGCCCGACCTCGACACCGCGTTCAGCGAGTTCATGCGGGTCCTCAAGCCCGGCGGTCGCCTGATCATCGCCGGCGAGCCGACCTACCTCGGCGACGCAGTCGCCAACCAGTTCAAGCGCATCGCACGGGTCGGCGTGAAGACCGCGGCGGCGCTGTTCGGTCGTGACCGCGTCCTCAAGGCGCCGGAACAGATGCCGGCGGAGGAGATGGAGGCGGCTGCCCTCGAGTGGCATGTCGACCTGCACATCTTCACCCCGACCGAGCTGCAGGACCTTGCGCTGCGGGGCGGCTTCCACGAGGTCGAGACCTTCACCGAGGAGCTGACCGCCAACTGGTTCGGCTGGTTGACCCGCACGGCCGAGGCGATGCTGGCCGACGGCATCCTGCCCGACCGCTACCCGCTGGTGGCCTACCGCGCGTGGAAGTCGCTGTTCTGGGTCGACGAACACGTCCTGCGCCACGTCGTGCCCAAGGACCTCTTCTACAACGCGATCCTCGTGGCCGTGAAGCCGAAGGGCTGACGCGCCGAGCGATGGCCGCCGTGCCCCAGCTGCCCCCGCCGCCGGAAGGATCCGGCGGCCGTACCGACATGCGCCTGCCCCCGCCCGAGGAGCTGTCGGCGAGCGAGGCACGCGAGCTCGCCGGTGACCTGGCCCAGGAGGCGGCCGACACGGCCGTCCGCGCCGCCATCGCGCAGGAGGCCACGGTCCGGGCTGCCCACCTGGCCTCCGATGCCGGGGTCGACGTGCCCGTCCCGCCGCTGCCCAGCCGCACCCGCTGGGGGTGGCGGCGTGCGATCGAGTTCGGCGTCCGGAGCCGCATGTACACCCCGGAGTACCTCGCGCTGTACTCCCGCTTCCTCGCCCACCGGCTGCGCCAGCCGCAGGTCCGCATGGGCGGCATGGTCTTCTTCGGCCGCCGGGTCGAGCTGAAGGCCCGTCCCGGGCACGGGGTGCTCGACCTCGGCGCATGGTGCTGGATCGGCGATGCCAACAAGCTGCGTGCCCACGAGGGCAACCTGCGGCTGGGGCCCAAGGTCGTGATGGGTCGCGACAACGTCATCAACACCTACCTCGACATCGAGATCGGGACCAACGCCCTGCTGGGCGACTGGATCTACGTCTGCGACTTCGACCACATCTACGACCGCCTCGACGTGCCCATCAAGGCGCAGGGCCTGGTCAAGACCCCGGTCCGCATCGGTGCGGACGTGTGGGTGGGCGAGAAGGCCTCCATCCTCCGGGGCGCCGACGTCGGGTCCGGGTCGGTGGTGGCCAGCCAGGCGCTGGTCAAGGACGTCATCCCGCCGTTCTCCATCGTGGTCGGCACCCCGGCGCGGGTGATCAAGTCCCGCCTGCCCGAGGGCATGACGGTGGAGGAGGGGCTCGCGCTGCAGCGCGCTGGCCACCCGATTCCGGGCGACCCACTGGAGTAGCCAGGCCGGCCGCGTCGTGACGACGAAGGTCGAAGTTCCCGTCGGAGGCAGGAAAACCGGCGGCGCCGTCGAACCAGTGAGCATGCGCTACGCCCGTCTGCTGCTTGCTGCCCTCTTCGTCCTCTCGCTGCTGCCCGCCGTCTCGGCCGGCGCGGCCGTCCTCGACCTCTCGGAGGCCGTGTCGGTGGCGACGCCGATCGACGAGTCGGTCAGCTCGCCGAACATGACCCACGTCGCCAACGTCGAATGGGACTTCAGCCTGCGCGACGCCGAGCGGTCCACGCCCGACATCGCCGGTGGCACCGACGTGGAGTTCGCCACCATCGACGGCCGCGACTACGCCGTCGCGGGGACGTACTCCAACGGCCTGCAGATCATCGACATCACCGACCCCGAGGCGCCCGCGCTGGTCAGCCAGTACCACTGCGACGTCCTGCAGGGCGACGTCCAGGTCTTCACCCGGGAGGAGGTCGACGGGACCGACACCGTGACCAGGACCTACGCGACCTACGCGGTCGAGGGCGGCAGCAGCAACCGAGCACCCTCGCAGTGCTTCGCCGACGCCGGCGTCACCGCGGACGCGGGCACGCTCTTCATCGACATCTCCACCCCGACCGCACCCGAGGCCGTCGGCTTCGCCCGCATCGTCGAGGGCACCCACAACCAGTCGGTCCATCCCGACGGTGAGTACATGTACAACTCCAACTCGGGCGGCTGCGGCGGCTGCATCGAGGTCATCGACATCCGTGACCTGAGCAACCCGACCGAGGTCATGCGCATCGAGTCCACCTCCGCGACGGGCGAGGACTCCCACGACATCACCTTCTCCGCCGATGGCACCCGCGCGTACAGCGCCGCGATCGACGTGACGATGATCATCGACACCACCGACCCGGCGGCCCCGACCGTCATCTCCTCCATCGTCGACCCGGCCGTCACCCTGCACCACCAGTCCGACCCGGTGACCATCGGTGACCGCGAGTTCGTGATCATCAACGACGAGCTCGCCGGCGCGGCTGGCAACGAGGTCTGCCCCGGTGGCGGCCTGCACGTCTGGGAGATCACCGGCGACATGGAGGCCGACCCGCAGAAGGTCGGCGCGTTCTTCACCCCCGAGGTCACCGTCCGCGAGGGCGCCGGCACCGGCGTCAGCGTCAGCGGCATCGGCGTCGTCACCTGCACCTCCCACGTGTTCCGCATCTACGAGGAGCAGGAGAAGCTGGTCATCGGCTGGTTCGGCGCCGGCGTGCACGTAATCGACCTGTCTGGCCTGGCCGATGTGCCGGTGGCGGTCTCGGCCGGGGTTCTGGGCCAGTCCGTGGGAGTCGGCATGGAGGAGGTCGGGTTCTTCCGCTTCAACAATTCCGACACCTGGTCGGCCAAGGTCATGGAGTGGGACGGGGACGGCTCGGCCTACATCTTCGCCGACGACCAGACCCGCGGGTTCGACGTGTACCACTTCGACAACACCGCCGAGACCGCGGAGAACCCCGGCACCTGGATGAGCCCGACCGCCGCCCTGGAGCGCCTCGACACCCTGCTCGCCAGCGGCTTCGTCCCGAAGCAGTACCTGATCTGCGACCTGACGCTCGGCCGGGCACAGCTCTCCCAGTAGGCAACCGCCTATGCTCTCGGACGGCACGCACGAGGACGTGCCGTCCGACGCAGCGATGAGGAGCAGGTGAAGGAGCAGGCCCCGGAGGGCAGGACGCGCCGCGCCGGACGGGTCGTGTTCGGCGACGAACGGCGGATCGGCCTGTGGATCGTGCCGCTCATGGCCATCGTCACCCTGGCCGGTGCCGTCGTCGCCGCGGGCGTGACGATCCTCGTGTACAACCAGCGGGTCGAAGCGCTTCGCGAGGAAGTCGGCGGCGCCTCCGCCGCTGCCGACGAGGCACGCGGGGAGATCGAGCGACTGGTCGAGGACTACCGTGTCGAGCTCGGACTGGCCGACCCGCCGGAGGGGGAGGAGGAGTCAGCCCCCACTGACCGCGGGCCGACCGAGGCGGGCATCTTCGCCATCGCCGGGCCGCGTTCGGTCGGCAACGCCTTCGCGTTCTTCTCCGACGACTCACAGACCTTCCTCGTCACCACCACCGCCGTCGTCGGCAACGCCACGCAGGTCGAGGTGTACCTGCCGTCGGGCCGCACGCCGGGCACGGTCCTCGGCACCGACGACGCCGTGGACCTGGCCACCGTTCGCATCGACGTCGGCAACATCGTGCCGCTGCGCTGGCGGGCACCGCTGGAGTCGGTCCAGCCGGGCACGCGAGCCCGCATCCTCGGCGTGGCAGGGCCGGACCTGCCTGCTGACGTCCCGGTGTCCGTCGCCGGGGTGGGCGGCCGGGTGCTGCTGCTGGACGGCAACCTCTCCTCCTACCTCTCCGGGGCCCCGGTGATCGACGCCAACGGCTTCGTCATCGCCGTGGCCAGCAACGTCTACCGGCCCTTCGGACCGGTCGAGTCGACCCTCCTGCACGTCCCGCCGATCCGCGCGGTCTGCGAGACGCTGGTCAGCTGCGCGCCCGAGGACCTCGGTGGCCAGCCGCCGCTCGGCCCGGCCCCGACGGCGGTTCCGGCACCCAACTCGGTGCTGCCCCCGCCGCCGCCCCCGCCGGCGCCGCCACCACCCGCACCCCCGCCACCGCCGGTCGCGCCGACGGCCACGCCGACCAGCACGCCGACGCCGGCACCCACACCGACGCCGTCGGCCACGACCGGACCCCCCACCCCGCCGAGCGCCTCGCCGGCGCCCAGCGGCTGACGGTCAGCCCGACCCGAGGGATCGCAACCGTTCGTCGGCATGCTCGGCCAGGTCCGGGTCCGCGGACTTGAGCACGCGCCGCCAGCAGGCCGCCGCGGCCTCGTGGTCCCCGAGGGCCCGGTGGACGTCACCCATGACCAGCAGGGTCGGCTCCATGTCCTCCGGACCGCCGATGTCGAGGGCGGTCTTCGCTGCGTCCTTGGCCTCCGACGCCCGACCGGCGCCGAGCAGGACCTGCGCGATGCGGCGCAGCGGCTCGGGATCCGCCGGGGCGTGGTCCCGCCAGCGTTCGTAGAGGTGCCGGGCCTCCTCGGGACGTCCTTCGTCCTCGTACAGCTCCGCCAGCCCCACCAGCGCCTTGACGGCGGCCGGGCCACCGCCGTCGGCAACCTGCCTGATCGTCCGTCGCGCATCCTGCTCGCCGAGCCGAAGGCGCGCGTGGGCGTGGAACAACGTCGCGTGGTCCAGGACCGTCGGGTCGTCCACGGACTCCAGCAGCTGCCCGAGCGCCGTCACGGCCATGACGTCGTCGTCCTCGTCGACGTAGGTGAGGGCAGCTTCGAGCAGCAGGTCCTCGCGGTCACCCAGCGTCGCCCGCTCGGCAGCCCGCAGGTACGCCTGTCGGGCACCGTCGTGCTCGCCCACGAGGCTGTGCAGCGCCGCCCGGATCCGCATCACCAGGACGAACGCGTCGGTGTCGGACTCGGCCCGCGCCGCCGCACGCGTCAGCAGCTCCTCGGCCGGGGCCCGCTCCCCGCGGTGGCCGAGCTCGTCGGCGAGGATCGCCATGGCCCGGGCGCTGACGTGGACCGACCGTGCTTCGCTGGCCGTCTCCAGCAACGCTCGCGCGCGAGACCAACGGCCCTTCATCAGCATCGCCTCGGCCAGGCCCACGCTGGCCTCGGGGGCCAGGGCCCAGTCGCCGGATGCGATCACGCGACGCAGGTGCGCCTCGGCTGTGTCGACGTCGCCGCTGATCAGGGCGCGACGCCCGAGGGCGACCTGTGCCTGCCGGGAGGCGGTCGGATGCCCCACCGCCAGCGCATCGCGGAACAGGCGGTCGGCACGCTCGTGGTCACCGTCGGCCTCGGTCAGCAGGCCCAGGACGAGGAGCCGTTCGGCTCGGTGCTCGGGGCCGCCACGGTCCAGCGCCCGCTCGAGCAGCGCCCGGGCCTTCACTGGGTCGCCGGCATCGGCCAGCAGCTGCGCCGCGACGGCCTGCAGCGCGGCGCCGTGTTCGGTGGCGTACGCGGCGAAGAGCGGTTCGAGGGCCGCCTCGACGCCAGCACGGTCGTCCCGCGCGGCCGCGAGCGCGGCCCGGCCGTAGGCGAGGACCGGCCGGTTGGACGGATGCCGTCCTCGGTCCTCCGCCGTGCGCAGCCAGCCCTCGGCAGCCGACAGGTCTCCGCGGCCGGCCAGCTCGGCGGCCTCGAGGACCCCGGCGAGGGGACCGGCGACGGGATGGCCACCGTCGACGAGGCGACGGGCCATCGCGGTGGCCTCCTCCGCATCGTCCAGGTCGCGGTGGAGCGCCTGCAGCTCCAGCAGCGCGATCGCCACGGGCTCCGGGGGGAAGTCCCCGTCGACGACACGGCGGTAGCAGGCGATGGCGCGGTCAGGGTCGACGCGCTCGGCGCAGTTGCCCTGCACGATCAAGGCCAGCCCAGCCGTCTCGGCGTCCTTGGCCTCGAACTCCAGGCGCGTGCTCACCGCCTCGGCGCGCCCGAGGTCGCCCGTCGCGAGGTCGAGCGCCGCCCCCAGCAGCAGGGCCCCCTGTCCCTGCCCGTCCGGCAGGTCAGCGGCGGCACCGATGAGATCGCGTGCCTCCCTCTCCTCGCCCATGCGTTGCAGCAGGTCGGCGTACTCCGCGAGCAGGTCGCCACGTCCCTCTCCGGGCCACGCGCTGGCCCGGGCCAAGCTGGTCATCGCCCCGTCGGGGTCACCCATCGCCGCGAGCAACCTGCTGAGGGTGATGGCGGCGTGCTCCCGGGCCGGACTGTGCTCGCTGACCAGCGGCCGCAGGTGGCGGATGGCGGCACCGACGTCGCCCCGTGCCGCCTCGATCTCGGCCAGGCCGACGCGGGCCCGGTCGGCAACCATGCCGTTGTCGTCGGCCGCCAGCTCGGCCAGCAGCTGTTCGGCGCTGGGGACGTCACCGGTCAGCCATCGGACGCGGGCCTCCTCCAACCGCGCGAGGCCCGGGACGGGCACGGTCGCCGGCCCGGAGGTGATCGGGGGGCCGTCCGTGGCCTCACCGGCCACACGCGTGGGCGGCGACGGACCCACGGCCTGGGCCGTCGGGAGCGGACCGGGCTGGACACCCCGCTGCAGCAGCCGCGTCGGGGACAACCCCAGCGTGGCCTGTGCCTGCTGGAGGAGCCGACCGAACGCCGCGGCGTCAGCAGGCCGGTCCGACGGTGACCGCGCCAGACCGGCGGCGACCGCCTCCTCCACGACCGGCGGGACGCCCATCTCCACCAGCGACGGCAGCTCGTCGTTGAGGATGGCGTACATCGTCTGGATCATCTCGGCCCGTCGGTAGGCCGGGCTGCCCAGCAGCGCATGGTGGAGCGTGGCTGCCAGCGACCACAGGTCGGTGGACGGGGTCACGGCACCGTCGAACGCCTCGGGCGCCATGTAGGCGACGGTGCCGAGCAGGCCGCCCTGCACCGTGAGCTGACGCGTCTGCTGGGTTCGCGCAATCCCGAAGTCGGCGAGCTGCGGTTCGGCGAACTCGTCCAGCAGGATGTTGTCGGGCTT
Source organism: Euzebya pacifica (assembly GCF_003344865.1). Classification (GTDB taxonomy): domain Bacteria; phylum Actinomycetota; class Nitriliruptoria; order Euzebyales; family Euzebyaceae; genus Euzebya; species Euzebya pacifica. The sequence goes on along the minus strand of NZ_CP031165.1, from coordinate 4,259,964 downwards.
GATGTCGCGGTGCACGATGCCGGCGTCGTGTGCGGTGGCCAGCGCCCCGCACAGCTTCACGCCGACGTCGAGCACCTCTGGCACGTCCAGGCGGGTGGTGGAGGCGATGCGACCGGCCCAGTCCCCGCGGTCGAGGAACGCCATCACGATGTACCGGTGGCCCGTCTCGGTGGTACCGGCGGCGTGCACGGTGACGATGTGGGGATGGCTGGACAGTCCACCCAGGACGCGACGCTCCCGTTCGAAGCGGCTGATGTCCTCCTCGCTGGCCCGCGTGTCGTGCAGCACCTTGATCGCGACCTCGCGCTGGAAGTCGACCTGCCACGCCCGATAGACCGTCCCGAAGGCGCCCGAACCGATCTCGGACAGCCGCTCGAACCCAGCCAGCTTCACGACGGGGATGCTAGACCACCGACTCGCGTGTCGGACCGGGGATCCGGGATCCGGCGGTGCGGTGCGTCGGGCGTCGACGTCCCGACACCCACGACCTGACAGACTCGTGTCCCATGACGGACGTGACGGCCACCACCGCCGGACCGCTGGCCCTGGTCGGCAGCGGCGAGTTCCTGCCGGCCATGGCCGAGGTCGACGCCGACCTGCTCGACGGGCGGGCTCGGCGGGTCGCCGTCCTGCCGACCGCCGCGGGCCCCGAGGGCGATCGCAGCGTCCGCCGTTGGTTCGACCTCGCCCACCGCCACTACGCGGGACTCGATGCGGAGGTGGTCGAGGTCGACGTGCGCGAGCGGGCCGCGGCGATGGACCAGCGGTTCGTGGACTTGCTCGACGGGGTCGGGATGATCTACCTGTCGGGCGGCAACCCGGGCCATCTGGCCGACACCCTGCGGGGGACACCGCTGGACGGGGCCATCGCGAGGACCTGGCGGGGAGGGGCTGCGCTGGCCGGCTGCTCGGCCGGGGCGATGGCGCTGGGCCGGACCACCCTGACGATGCGAACCCATCCGGTGGAGGGTTTGGGGCTGGCCGGCCCGGTCGCCACCATCCCGCACTTCGACCGCTTCGGGTTCGCCCGACGGATCGCCGGCGCGGTGTCGTCGCTCGTGATCGACCGGGGCGAGACGGTCATCGGCGTGGACGAAATGACCGCCGTGGTGTGGTCGCCGGCCGACGGAACGTGGCGGGCGGCGGGGGCTGCGAAGGTCTGGTTGGTCACCCCGTCGGGTGGCCGAGGACAGGGGCACGGTCATGGTGAGCACGTGCCACTGCCGATGCCTGCCGCAACCTGACGAGGAACGTCGCGCCACCCCCGGGTGTGGGGAAGAGCGCCACGTCGCCACCGTGGGCCTCGACGATGGACTGCACGATCGACAGCCCCAACCCGCTGCCGCCCGAGGCCCGGGTGCGGGATTCGTCGGCACGCCAGAACCGGGCGAACACCTGCGCACCCACGTGGGAGGGGATGCCGGGCCCGTTGTCGCTGACCCGGACCTCGACGTGGCCGTCGTCGACGGTGGTGCCGACCCGCACCGTCGTGCCGTCCGGGGTGTGCTGGACGGCGTTGTCGACGAGGTTGCCGATGACCTGCCGCAGCCGGTCGGGGTCGCCGGTCACCACGGCACCCTCGACGACGTCCAGCTCGACCGTGTGGGTCCCGTGGGCCACACCGACGTTGCGGACGGCATCGGCGGCGACGGCGGACAGGTCGACAGGCGTGGCGTCCAGGGGCCGGCCGCGGTCGGTGCGTGCCAGCAGGAGGAGGTCCTCCACGAGCCGGCCGAGGCGCGCGGCCTCCTGCTCGGTGGCCTGCATCGCGTCGTCCATGGCGGCTCGGTCGGCCAACCCACCGAGCCGGTACAGCTCCGCGTACCCACGGATCGTCGAGGTCGGGGTGCGCAGCTCGTGCGAGGCATCGGCGACGAACCGGCGCAGCCGCTGCTCCGTGGCGTCCTTGGCGTCGAAGGCCTCTTCGATCGTGCCCATCATCCGGTTGAGCGCGGCGCCGAGCTGATCGGCTTCGGTGTGGGAGTCCCCGTGGGTCACACGGTGGGAGAGGTCCCCGTCGGCGATGACCGTTGCGGCCCGGGTCATGCGACGCAGCGGCGTCACCCCCAGGCGTACGACCGCGCCGATCACGAACACCAGGACCAGCCCGGCACCGGTGGTGACCGCCGCGACGACGACAGCGAGCCGCCGCGCCGCGGCATCGACGTCGTCGAGCGGCAGGGCGACCAGCCGGACGGCGTCGTCGTTCGGGCTGGTCAGCACCCGGAGGCGGTACCGAACACCCGCAGGGTCGCTGTCGACGGTCAGCAACGTTCCGTCCGGGTCCTCGACGTCCTCCAGCAGCCCGGCCACCTCGGTGGTGTCGGGCGCCGGCTGGTCGTCTCCGAAGGTGGGGCTCGACAGGGTCGTGACGGTGCCGTCGTCGGACAGCACCCCGATCCACACCGGGGACGGCGGCCGATCGCGTGATTCGACTGCGTCGATGTCGCCGTCCTGGATGTCGCCGTCCTGGATGTCGCCGTCTCGGATGTCGCCGTCGAGGAGGTCGGCGAAGTCCGGCGGGACGCCGCCGTCGGGTCGGTCGCCCGCCCACGAGGGAACGGCGATACCGAACCGGCCGAACCCGCCCAGCCCGCGCAGCTGTTCGTCCACCTGCTCCACCAGATGGCCGCGGGTGCTCGCCACGGTGATCCATCCTGCGGCCGCCAACGCCACCACCACGACGACCATCCCGGCGATCAGCCGAGCACGCAGGCTCACGGGTTGGTGCGCATGACGTAGCCGACCCCGCGGATCGTGTGGATCAGCTTGGGGTCGTGGCCGTCATCGAGCTTGCGGCGCAGGTACCCGATGTAGGTCTCGACCACCCCACCGTCGCCGTTGAAGTCGTAGCGCCACACCTCGTCGAGGATCTGCGCCTTGGACATGACCCGACCGGTGTTGCGAAGCAGGCACCGCAGCAGGTTGAACTCCGTCGCGGAGAGGTGGACGGCTTCGCCCGCCCGGGTCACCCGGTGGGCCACCTCGTCCATCTCCAGGTCCGCACACGACAGGTGCTGACCCGACGGCACCGTGCCCGCACGTCGGAGGACCGCGGTGATGCGAGCCACGAGCTCCTCCAGGCTGAACGGTTTGGTCAGGTAGTCGTCCCCGCCGATCGTCAGGCCATGGACCCGATCCTCGACCGCGTCGCGCGCGGTCAGGAACACGGTGGGGATCGCGATGCCCCGGGCCCGCATCCGGCGGCACACCTCGAAGCCGTCGATGTCGGGCAGCATCACGTCGAGCACCGCGGCGTCGGGCGTGGAGCGTTCCAGTGCACGCAGGGCCTCTGTGCCCGAGCCGACCCCTTCGACCTCGAACCCGTGGTGGCGCAGCGCTGCCACGAGCATGGTCCGCAGGTTGTCCTCGTCGTCGACCAGGAGCAGGTGTTGTGCCGTCATGGCTCGACAGCATGCGGGCGGTTTCTGGGAGTTTCCTGAGAGACGCCTGTGTGCGTGCCGTGGGTGTGCGTGTTCTCGGCAAGCTCTCGTGTTCGTCCCAGCCGCGTCTCGTGCAGCCGCCGCAGCATCGCTCGGCATGACCACCTCAATGCACACACCCCCGTCGTCGCGGCGGCGACCGCCTGCTCGTCGACGCCGGCCCGCCCTCCTGCTCCTGTTCGTCCTCGCGCTGGCCGCCTCGGCCTGCGGGGGAGGTGACGACGCCTCCGCCTCCGAGGGCGTCGCCTCCCTCGCGACCGAGGCCGTCGTAACCGCCGACACCGGGGATGGTGACACCGACGGAACCGACGCCGAGGTCACTGAGGAGGACCTGCTGGACTGGGTGGAGTGCATGCGCGGCGAGGGCATCGACATCGACGACCCGACCGTCGACGCCGACGGCAACCTGACGCTCGCCCCGCCCGGTGGCGGTGCCCGTCCGGGTACCGCGGATGCTGGTGCCGGCGGTGCGGGGCTGGGTCAGCGCGACGACGCTGGTCGCCAGGAGGCCTTCGACGCCTGCGGTGAACCACCCCTCCAGCGTGGCGGGTTCGAGTTCAGCGACGAGGACCAGACCGAGCTGCAGGACCAGTCGCTCGTCCTTGCCCAGTGCCTGCGTGACCTCGGCCACGACGTGGCTGACCCCAGCCTCGACGACGGCCCCGGGGGCCTCGGCGCGATGTTCGGAGGCCTCGACCGGGAGGACCCGTCGGTGCAGGCCGACCTCGAGGCCTGCCAGGCGGAGGCCTTCGGCGAGGACGGCGCGCCGTTCGGTGGCGCTGGTGGGCCGGGCGGCCGCGGTGGCGCAGGCGGGCAGGGCCAGTGATGCGCCGCCTGCTCGTCGTCCTTCTTGGCGTGGTCGGCGTCCTGTCCGTCGTCGGCTACGCGATGGCCACGCAGACGTCGGCCGCCGATCCCGAGGCTGCTGATGCCTCGGCCACGGAGGCCGCTCCGCTGGCAACGGCCGACGTTGCCGTCCGGGACATGGTCGTGACCGAGGAGCTCGAGGGCACCCTCGGGTACGGCGAGTCCAGCGTCCTCTCGGCGTCCGCCGACGGGATCGTCACCGCCGCAGCCACGGTCGGCGACGTCCTGCAGCCCGGCGACGTCCTGGTGGCCGTGGACCTCGAACCGACGGTTCTGCTGGAAGGCCCCATCCCCTTCTTCCGCGCACTCGACAGCAGCGTCGAGGACGGTCCGGACGTCCAGCAGCTGGAGACCTGGCTGGTCGCCGCCGGGTACGCCGAGGGCCTGGACCTGACCGTCGACGAGACCTTCACCAGCGTCACGGCCATCGCGGTCGAGGCGTGGGAGACCGCCCTCGGCCGACTCGAACCCGACGGAGTGGTCGAGACCGCCGACGTGGTCTTCACGACGGGGCCGCTGCGCGTGGCGAGCATCACCGCCGACGTCGGCAGCCGTGTGCAGGCAGGCAGCGAGCTGCTGACCGCCACCGGGACCGACCTCGTCGTCACCGTCGACCTCGACACCGACGACCTGGAGCAGCTGCCGCTGGGCGCCACCGTGGCGCTGGAGCTGCCCGACGGTGCCGCGACCACCGGCACCGTGGCGACCGTCGGCGTCGACGCCGAGGCCGAGGCCGCCGACGAGGAGACGACCACCGATCCAACCGTCCCGGTGATCATCACCCTCGACGATCCGACCGAGACCGACATCGAGTCCGGCACCGTCGCCGTGACCGTGGAGACCTCCAGGGAGGACGACGTCGTCGCGGTGGACGTGACCGCGCTGATCGCCCTCGCCGAGGGCGGGTACGCCGTCGAGGTCGTCGACGGCGCCGCCACCCGGCTGGTGGCCGTCGAGGTCGGCACGTTCGTCGACGGCTGGGTCGGCGTGACCGGGGTCGAGCCCGGCACGACCGTGGTGGTGCCGTCATGACGGGTTCCGCCGCCCCGCTCGGCTCGTCCGATCCGGCTGTCCTCGCCGAACCCGTGCTGGAGCTGCGCGAGGTCACCAAGGCCTATCCCGGCGAACCGCCCACCCAGGTCCTCCACGGCATCGACCTGACCGTCCGCCGGGGTGAGCTGCTGGCCATCGTCGGTCCGTCCGGATCCGGCAAGTCCACGCTCCTGAACCTGATCGGCACCCTCGACCGGCCCACGGAGGGCACGGTCGTGGTGACCGGCCACGACGTCTCGACCCTGCGCGACGCCGACCTGTCCGCGCTGCGGGCCCGCGAGATCGGGTTCGTCTTCCAGCAGTTCTTCCTGCTGTCGGGGCTCTCGGCGATCGACAACGTCGCTGATGGGCTGCTCTACACCGGGCTCGCCCTCCGCGAACGTCGGGCACGTGCCGAGGAGGCGCTGGAGCGTGTCGGCCTGTCCCATCGCCTGCACCACAACCCCGAGAAGCTGTCCGGCGGCGAACGCCAGCGCGTGGCGGTCGCCCGGGCGCTTGTCGGCCGACCCGCGGTGGTCCTGGCCGACGAGCCCACCGGCAACCTCGACTCCCGTTCCAGCGCCGCCATCGTGGCGTTGCTCCACCAGCTGCACGAAGAAGGGTCGACCATCGTGGTCATCACCCATGACCGGGAGATCGCCGCGTCGTTGCCGCGGCAGATCGAGATCCGTGACGGCCACGTTGTCAGCGACTCCGCAGCGGCGGTGGCGTGATGGGTCGCCTCGTGCCTGCTCGCCTGCTGCCGAACCGACGTCGGACCGCGGTGCCCTCGAGCTCCCTGCACACCATCGATGTCGTGCGCGTCGCCACGGTCGGCCTGCGGACACGCCGCATGCGGACGGCGCTGTCGGCGCTCGGCATCGCCATCGGCATCGCCGCCATGGTCGCCGTCCTCGGGATCTCCGAGTCCTCTCGCGCCGACCTGCTGTCGGAGCTCGACGACCTCGGCACGAACCTGCTCAGCGTCCAGGCCGGCACCGGCTTCGGGCTGGGCGCTGGAGACCCGACCCTGCCCGAGACCGCCGACGCGATGTTGGCGCGCATCGGTCCGGTCGAGGCGTCGTCGTCGGTCACCTCCGTCACCGCTGCCGTGTACCGCACCGACCTGGTCCCCGAGGACCTGACCGGTGGCATCAGCGTGAAGGCTGCCGACACCGACCTGCTGGACACGCTCGTCGGCAGTGTCGCTGACGGCGAGTGGCTCGACGCGGTCCGCAGCGACCTGCCGGTCACCGTGCTCGGCGCGGTCACCGCCCAGCGCCTCGGCATCGACGACGTCGCGGATGGTGTGCGGGTGTGGATCGGCGAGGAGTGGTTCACCGTCATCGGGATCCTCGACGAGCTGCCGCTGGCCCCCGACATCGACCGCTCGGCGATCATCGGCACCGGCATCGCCGCGTCGCTGCTGGATGCCGACATCACGCCGGAGATCATCCACCTGCGAGTCGACCCAGAGCAGGTCGACGCGGTCCAGGACGTCATCCCGGCCACCACCAATCCGGAGAATCCTGATCAGGTCGAGGTGTCGCGTCCGAGCGACGCGATCGAGGCTCGTGCCGCAGCCAGCGATGCGTTCACCTCGCTCTTCCTCGGCCTGGGCGCGGTTGCGCTGCTGGTCGGCGGGGTCGGCATCGCCAACGTCATGGTCATCTCCGTGCTCGAGCGCCGGTCGGAGATCGGCCTGCGGCGAGCGCTCGGCGCGACCCGCCGCCACGTCACCATCCAGTTCCTCGGCGAGTCGCTGGTCCTGTCCGGCCTCGGTGGTGTGCTCGGTGTCGCGCTCGGCGCGGGCGTCACCGTCGGCTACGGGATGATCCGCGGCTGGCCTGTCGTCATCCCCAGCGTTGCCGTCGCGGGTGGCCTCGGTGCCGCCCTGCTCATCGGGGCGTTCGCCGGGCTGTACCCGGCGTTGCGTGCGTCCCGCCTCTCACCCACCGATGCCCTGAGGACCGTCTGACATGCCCATCATCGATCCATCCGCTTCTTCGGCGTCTGGCAGGGCTCCTGCCGTGCTCGGCGTCGCCGTGGTCTGCGCGGCAGTTCTCGGCATGGTCTGGGCTGGACTGGCCGTCGGTGGCGTGGCCGGGGCGGCCGAGACGACCGCCCCGATCGATCCCGGCCCCACCACGGTCGCCACAGCGGCCGAGCTCGTGGTCGACGCCACGCTGGAGGGCACCGTCGAACGTGCCGACGAGCGCACGTTGACCATCGGTGGTGGCGTCGTTGCCGTCCCCGTCTCCTCCGACGACGACGCCGTCGCGTCCGGTGACGGGCAGGCTGCCGTTGCCGGCCTGCGCGGCCAGAAGGTGGCCCAGGACGCCACGGAGGCCCCGTCCACCGATCCCGCCGCCGAGGCGCCCCCAACCGAGGCGTCCCCAACCGAGGCGTCCCCAACCGAGGCGCCCACGACAGAGACGCCCACGACCGAGACGCCCACGACAGGGGCGCCCACCGAGACCCCGCCGTCCGGGACCAGCCCGACGGCCGAGCCGACGCCGACCACGGAGGCGTCCCCGACCGCCGAGCCGACTGCCGACCCCACAGCCGGGCCGACCGCCGAGCCCACAGGCGGGCCGACTGTCGAGCCGACCGACGAGCCGGCGGCACCGGCGGCTCCGACCCCCACGGCGTCGGAGCCGTCAGCGGTGTGCGTGCCCGACACGGCGCAGCCAGCGACCACGCCCGACCCCGAACCGACGACGACGCCCGTCCCGGAACCGACCGACGAGCCGACACCCGAACCGGAACCGACCCCCGCGCCCGACGACGCCGTCGACTGCGACCAGGCAGATGCCGGTCGCGAGGACGGACAGTCCGATGGCGCCGGTACGGCCGCACCCGGCGGCGGTGGCGGTGGCCGCGGGACGACGACGAGCGGTGGGACCACCGGGTTGGGCGGCGGGACCGGCTCGGCCGGCACCAGCGGCACCGTCGAGGCAGGCGCGGGTGTCGCCGCGAACGGCCCCACGCTGACCTCGATCGCTGCGGTCGGCGACCTGCTCGACCTCGGCACGGTCGCCTGGACCCTCGACGCCGAACCGGTGGTGGTGCTGGTCGGTGACGGGGTCTGGTACCGCGACCTCGACACCGATGCCGAGGACGGCGATGACGTGGCGTTGCTCGAGTCGGCGCTGGTGTCGCTCGGCTACGGCGACGACCTGACCGTCGACACCACCTTCACCTCCGCCACGGCCAGCGCTGTCGAGGCCTGGGAAACCGCGCTCGGCCGCACCGACCCCGACGGGGCCGTGACCACCGACGAAGTCGTCCTGCTGGACGCGCCGGCGACGATCCTGCGTCACGACGCCGTCGTGGGTGCCAGCCTGTCCGACGGCAGCCCCGTGCTGAGCGTCGGCGGGGAGGAGCAGCTCGTGGTGGTGCCCGCGCCCGCCGACGAGTCCCGCGCGTGGGAGGTCGGCACCCCCGTCACCCTCCTGGTCGACGACCGGGTCCTCGGCACGGGCACGGTGTCGGCGCGCAGCGTCGCCGTGGAGGGCGGCACGGTCGACCAGGTGGGGACCCGGACCCTGCACGTCCAGGCCGACGACGACCTGTCGGACCGTCCCGACGGGTCGGCGATCACGGTCAGCCGGATCGCCGACGGCACAACGGCGGCGGTGACGGTCCCCGTCGCTGCGCTGGTCGAGGGCACCGACGGCACCCCCGCGGTCCGGGTGGCCGAGGGCTCGACCGACCGGTTGACCCCGGTCGTGATCGGCCTGGTCGTTGACGGCCGTGCCGAGATCACCGACGGCATCGACGCCGGCACCACCGTCCGGCTGCCCGGCTGACCCGTGTCGTCTCCGTCGCAAGGGGGTCGACGGGGACGACACGCGGCTGGGGGGTGTTGGTTGGGTCGCGAGGGGGTCGACGGGGACGACAGACAGCTGGGGGGTGTTGGTTGGGTCGCGAGGGGGTCGACGGGGACGACACGCGGCTGGGGAGCTAGTCGGGGTCGTCGGGGTCCCGGCCCAGCAGGCCGCCGACGATGCCGCCGTTCGGACCGGGTGGGTCGTCCTCCTCAGGCGGCGGTGGAGGTGGCGGGGGCGCGGCCGTCGGGGGCGGCGGCTCGGGCGCGGCGGAGGGCTGTGGGACCGTGGGAACCGGCGCGGGGGCCGGCCGGGCGGGTTGGGGGTTGGTGACCAACGACGAGGGTCCACGTGGTGGGGTCGGCTGCTCGCCGTCCCGACCGTCGCCCTCTCCGGGTTCGACGAACTCGCGGGGCTCGACCCCCTCCAGCAGGACCGGCGCGAGGTCCGCCCAGATCGTGGCGGGAAGCTGACCGCCATAGCAGGCCGCCGAGCAGCCGGGCAGGTTGCGCAGCGGGATGTCACCGTCGATGTGGCTGACCATCACCGACAGGGCCAGGTCGGGGGTGTGGCCGACGAACCACACCTGCGCGGAGTCCGACGTGGTGCCCGTCTTGCCCGCCTGCGGGATCCCGATGTCGGCGCGCCTGCCGGTGCCACCGTCCACCACGTCCTGCAGCGCGAGGTTGGCGCGACGAGCCACCCCGGGTGCAACGGCCCTGTAGCACCGGCCCAGTCCGCCGGGGTCGTCCTCGATGTCCCAGCCCTCGGCACCCATCCGGCGGGACCACTGCTCCACGTCGTCGGGGTCGGGTTGGCGCGGGTCCGGCGGGGGCAGCGCCTCACCGTCGGGTCCGGTCACCTCCAGCACCAGACGGGCCGGACAGGCGACCCCGTCGTTGGCGAGCGTCCCGAACGCGCTGGCCATGTCCAGCGCCGTCACCGACGACGTGCCGAGCACCTGGGTCAGGTCGTTGTCGCGCAGGGTGGACTGCACGCCCAGCCGGGTGGCCATCTGGGTCATCGGGCCCGACCCGACGGCTTCGGCCACCTGGGCGAAGACGGTGTTGACCGAGCTGGCCGTGGCCTGTCGCAGGCTGCATCGGCCTCCACAACCGCCACCACGGGGGCTCCAGTCGCCGATGGTGATCTGCCCGGGCGCCGCCCACGAGGAGTCCAGCGTGTAGCCCTGCTCCAGCGCCGCCGCCAGGGCGAAGACCTTGAACGTCGACCCCGACGGGCGGCCGTAGTCGGGGTTCAGCGCCAGGTCGACCTGCGACACCTCGAACCCCCGTCCCGACCACGCGGCCAGCACGTCACCGGTCGTCGGGTCCAGCGCCACCGCAGCCGGCTCGAACCCCACCTCTTCGGGCAGGTGCGCCACCATCTGTCGTTCCAGCGCCCACTGCTGGTCCAGCTCCACCGTGGCGGTGATCTGCAGGCCGCCCTTGTACAGCAGGTCCGGCCCGTAGGCCTCCAGCAGCTGGCGGCGGATTTCCTCCACCAGGTAAGGGGCGGCCGGTGCAGACGTGTTGGTGTCGACGAGGCCCAGCGGCTGCAGGCGCGCAGCGTCGGCGTCGGCCTGCTCGACGAAGCCGTACTGCACCATCTCATCCAGCACGCGGTTGCGTCGCTCGAGGGTCCCCTCGGGGTCGTCGATGGGGGAGTAGTCGGCCGGCCGGCCCAGCGTCTGGGCGATCGTGGCCGCCTGGGCCAGGTCGAGGTCCGCCGCACCGATCCCGAAGTACGTGACGGCCGCGGCTTCCGCGCCGTAGGCCCCTTCGCCGAAGTAGGCCCGGTTCAGGTACGCCTCGAGGATTTCCTCCTTGGACAGGTCCTTCTCCAGCTGCACCGCCAGCACGGCCTCGCGGATCTTGCGACTGAAGGTGCGCTCGGACCCGGTGAAGGCGTTCTTGACGTACTGCTGGGTGAGGGTCGAGGCACCCTCACGGATCTCCCGCTCCGACACGTTCTGCCACACCGCCCTGACCACGCCCAGCGGGTCGACGCCCTGGTGGTCGTAGAAGCGGTGGTCCTCGGTGGCCAGCACGGCGTCCTGGAGGAACGGCGAGATGGCGGCCAGCGGGACGTACTGGTGCTCGACCTCGGCGGCGAAGCGGTACCAGGGCGTGCCGTCACGATCGAACAACGACGAGGGGCTGCCGAGCTCACGGGCGGGCGGGAGGCGCCATTCGGTGTTCAGGGCGAGGTAGCCCGCCCCGACCAGGAGCAACGCCACGATCGCGATCGTCGTGGTCAGCGCGATCGCCAGACGCAACACGAACCGTCGGATCACCGCTGCCGAGTGTAGGACTAGTCCGGACCGTCTCCGACCGGACGGTTGGCCGCTGTACGAACGTGGGCATGTTGGGTGCTTGCTACAGCTACCGTTTCTCCTGATGAACGACCTTCGCCGTTCCGATCGAACCAAGGCCAGCACCGACGAGGACCCTCGTTCGGTCGACGAGGTGCGCCTGCGCGACGGCACGCGCATGTGGGTCCGACCGATCCGTCCGACTGACCGGACGCGTATCGAGGAGGGCCTGCAGCTGCTGTCCCCCCGTTCGCGCTACCTGCGCTTCCACAGCGCCGTGCAGCGGCTTTCGTCCTCGCAGCTGGCCTACCTCACCGAGGTCGACCACCACGACCACGAGGCGCTGATCGCCCTGGACCCGGACCTCGAGGGCGCCCCCGGCATCGGCGTGGCGCGCTACATCCGCCTCGCGGAGGACCCCACGATCGCCGAGGCGGCCATCACCGTCCTCGACGACTACCAGGGGCGTGGTATCGGCACCACCCTGCTCGGCAAGCTCGAACCGCTCGCCTGGGAACGCGGCATCCGGACGTTCCGCAACTACGTCCTGGCAGAGAACAAGGCGATGCTGGAGATCTTCGCCCAGCTCGACGGCACGTTCGTGCGCGAGGAGGCAGGGGTCTACCGGGTCGACGTGCCCATCCCCGAACCCGATGCCGAGCAGCCCGACACCCCGGCGGGCCAGTGGATCGCCAGCGTCGCCCGATCCCAGCCCGCGGACATGCATGCATGGGCGTACCCGTTCGGTTGGCTCGTCGAGCGTGCCGACGATGCCGTCCGCCAGCCGTTGCGGATGATCCGCCGGCTGGTCGAGGAGGGTGCCGAACGCGTCGACGGGGTCCTGAAGGATCGGGCGCTCAAGAACCGCGCGAGCAGGTCCGACGCCGACGAGGAACCAGCGGAGGACGGTCTGCCCGAGGACGTTTCGTCAGCCGGCGCAACACCGCCCGGAGACCAGCATCGTCGGGCCGAGGACCGGCCCGACGATGTGTCCGCTGACGTGTCGGCGGATGGTGGATCCGCCGACGACGACGGTCAGAACTCCGTCAGCGTGATCTCGTAGGGGCCGTAGCCGCTGGCGAACGCCGTGGCGACGACCGTGTAGGTCCCGGGCACGTCGATGGTGTACTCCAACCGGGCGTTGAGGCCCTCGCCGCCGTCGTCGTCCTGGGCGACCTCGCTGCCGTCCGGGCCGATCAGGCGCAGCAGCGGGTCGGTGCCCTCGTTCGTGCCCACCATGTCGATGCGGATGCGCTGGCCGACGACGCCGTCGTACTCGTAGGAGATCTCGGGCACGGCCTCCGACAGCTCGTCGGAGTCGGTCAGCACTGACGGGAACGTCAACGTGATCTCGAACGGCCCGGTGGTGCCCGCGAAGGAGGTGGCCTCGATGCGGTACTGCCCGTCGGCCGGCAGGGTCGTGGAGATCCGGGAGTTGCGGCTCTCGGAGAAGTCGAAGTCGTCGTTCTCGTCGACCAGAGCGCCCGAGGGGTCGTACAGGCGGAGGACGGGGTCGAGGCTGTCGGCCAGGGCGATCATGGAGATCTCCACGGCCGCACCGGAGGCTGCGTCGAAGAAGAAGTCCACCGACGGGACGGCATCGGTGATCTCACCGTTGGCGCTCTCGCCCATCGACATGTCATCGGCGCCACCGGGCGGCGCTGCCGGCGCGGCTTCCGTCGTGGGCGCCTCGGTGGCCTCCGGGATCGACGGCGCGGGCGGCGGGGTCGGCGCGGGCGGGGCCGGCGGAACCTCCTCGGAGGTGTCCTCGGTCGCGGCTTCCGTCGTGGGGGCCTCGGTGGCCGCCTCGGTCGTGGGGGCCTCGGTCGTGGCTTCTGTCGTGGCGACGGCGACGGGCTCGTCGTCGTCACCCCTGAGGACGAAGAACGCGCCGACGCCTCCGCCGATGATCACGAGCGCCGCGATGATCCCGAAGATGATCGGAGCGTTGCTCTTCTTCGGTGGCTGGAAGTCGCCGCCGCCGAAGCCTGGGGGGCCGCCGAAGCCAGGGGGACCGCCCCCCGGAGGGCCGCCGAAGCCCTGACCGCCGGGCGGCTGCTGGCCCCCCGGTCCCTGTTCGCCGTAGCCCTGACCGCCGAAACCCGGGGGTGGCGCGCCGAATCCGGGCGGTTGTCCGCCGGGCGGCGGGGGCTGTCCGGCGGGGTCGTACCCACCCTGTGGTGGCTGCTGCCCGAACGGTGGCGGTGGCTGGTTCGACACGTGATACCTCTCTGTCCCTCTGGGCGGATGCGCCCACGCGCAACCTGCCGGTTCTCGACCGCCAGTGCAAGGCAGCGATACGGCCGCAAGGGATTCAGAAGATCTTCGGGGTGACCCGACCGGTCAGCCCCGAGGCGGGGTGATCGCCGCCGGCACGCCTGCGCCGATGGGATCGTCGATGTCGGCGAGCTCCTCCAGGTCGTGGCCGCGACAGGCCTGCTCGAAGCGGGCGAGGTGGGTCTTGACCCGCTCCACGGCGTACTGCGGGGACTGCTCGCGGGCGATCATGAACGGCCAGTCCGACGCCTGCAGGAGGACCAGCTGTCGCCAGGCCGCGTCGCGCGACGACCCCTCGGGCAGGCCCATGAACCGGGCTTCCGCCTCACGGATGGCCGACCAGATCCAGCGGGTCTCGTCGGTGACCCATGCGGCGTGCCCCTTGCCCCAGCCCCACGAGGACTCCGGCAACGCCAGCCTCATGGTGGGTGGTCGGTCGTCCAGGCGGCGACGCAGCGTCGTGGGCCGGACGGCCGTGGTGTCGGCGAGGCCGCGGAAGACCGCCTCCAGCCACTGCGGTCCCTCGTACCACCAGTGGCCGAACAGCTCGGTGTCGTAGGCCGCGACGACGGTGGCCCCGTCCGGGCGGGGATCGAGGTGGCTGCGGATCAGCGAGACGAAGTCCGCGGCATGGGCTCGCACGCGCTCGGCGGCAGCGTCGGGACTGTAGGGCTGCTTGGCCAGCGAGGTGGTGTCGGTGACCCGCCACGACTTGTAGCCGCCCTCGAGGTCGATCATGTGGAAGTCGCGGTACCACTCGTCGGCCGGATACCCGCCGTGGGGGTTCCACACGGCGTAGGAAACCGCCAGGTTGCGACCGAACGCGGCCACGTCGGAGTCGCCGATCCACACGGGACCGTCCAGCACGTCCAGGGGGTCGCCGACCGGGTGCATGACCCTGGCCAGGGTCGACCAGTCCCGCTGGGGGGCGCCGGCCGCCCGGGCCAGCGTCGGGCCGTCCAGCACGAAGTGGTCCACACCGGCTTCGGCCCAGAACGCCTCGAGTCCCGGCAGGTCCGCCTCGGACGGACGCAGGATCGGGGTGCCGTCGGGCATGACGTGCTGCGGCGGGGCGGTCGGGTCGGCGACGCGCCCCGCGGGTCGGTAGCCGCACTCGGGGGTCCACACGCCCGTGGGTCGGTGGCCGAAGAGCCGTTCAGCGGTGGCCAGTCCGTCGGCGATCTGGCCACGGATGAGGTCGGGGGAGTCCATGAGCGGCAGGTACGGGTGGGTGGCCGGCCCGCCGAGCAGCTCGATGACGCCGGCGTCGGCCAGCCGGGCGAGGGGCGCGACCAACCCCTCGGTGAGCAGCCCGTCTTCCAGCTGTTCCAGGAGGCGGGTCTGGCGGGTCCAGTGGTGGGCCCACACCTCGCCGAGGGCGGCCTTGTCGTGGGCCGGGGCGGCGGAGCGGGTCCACTGCAGGTCCAGCAGCCGACGGCCGAGCCACCCGTGGAACTCCTCCAGCAGGTACGGGTCGGCCATCTGCTCGGCCAGCACGGGGGTGATGCCGAGGGTCAGCAGGTCGCGGTGTCCGTCGGCGGCCAGCCGCTCCAGCACGTCGATCAGCGGCAGGTAGGACTCCGACCACGACTGGAACAGCCATTCCTCGCCCACGGGAAAGGTGCCGTTGCGCCGGAACCAGGGCAGGTGGCTGTGCAGCACGAACGCGACGGATCCGGTCATCGACGGCCGGGTCCGTGGTCGGTGGGGACGCGCTCGGTCGGCCCGTGGGGGAGGCGGGGCGGGGAAGGCATGGACATCGGAGGGTAACCCGCCGGCCGGCGCTGCCCGGTTTCCGCCTCAGCGTCCCGTCGCGCGGTACGCCGAGGGTGTTGTGCCGAACGTCCGGCGGAACTGTCGGCTCAGCGTGGCGGCGTCGGTGAATCCCCACCGGAACGCGATGGTGGTGATGGTGGCGTCGGCCATGGCCGGATCGGCGAGGTCGCGGCGCACCCGCTCGAGCCGTCGACGCCGGATGGTGGCCGACACGGTCTCCTCGGTCTCGGCGAACGCCGCGTGCAGCCAACGGGGTGAGACGCCGAGGCGATCGGCGATGCTGCCGGGGGACAGCGACGGGTCGTCCAGCGAGGCCTCGATGATCGACACCGCGTCGCGGACCAGTCGGTCGTGGCGTGAGGCCTGATCGCCCGCGGGTCGGACCGCACGGCGAAGCAGGTCCAGGGCCACGTCGACCACGAAGCCTGTCTGCGCCGCAGGCACCTGACGAGCCAGCCCCGCAAGGGCGCGCAGGTGGCTGGTCAACAGTCCCGTCATGGCCCGGGACGCGGGCAGCTCCACGGGGCCCGGCTGGACCCCGACCAGGCGTTCGGCGGGGAGCAGCAGGGTCAGCTTGTGCAGCGGTTCGAGGACCCTGAAGGAGGCAGGCAGCCCCGAACGCCACAGCAGGGCGTCGCCAGCGCGGAGGTCCACGGCCACCTCGCCCTGCCGGACCTGCTCGCGCCCCTCGAGCACCACCAGCAGGCCCACGTGCTCGTCCGCGATCCCGGTTCGTCCGGGTCGCCGTCGCCCGCCGAGGAGCCCGCTGCGGCACTCGACCAGCGTGCCGTCGGCCAGGCCATGGGTGGTCAGCTGGCACTCGACAGGCGCGTCGTCCCGGAAGTCCAGCTCCCACGGGAGGTGGGTGCGGCCGAGGGCCTCGCGGACCCCGTCCGCCCGCTCGACCACGGGCAGGTCGGCGGTGGTCCAGTCCGGGGCCACGGCGGCCGTCACGTGCGGGGAACCCTCCTCGGTGCGGCATCGGCTCGAGCCGCTTCGCCCAGTGTCAAGGATCGTGCGCTGCGCGACAAGCGTCGTGTTGCCGGCCGGCCGAGGCTGCGACGACGGGCCGAGCCGGTCCGGGTAGCCGACGATGCAGGAGGACCACGGATGCGACACGACATCGAATTCATCACCACCGACGGGGTGGCGCTCAGGGGCTGGCGCTACGAGGCAGAAGGGGTGGACGGACCGGCACCGACGGTGGTCATGGCCCACGGCTTCTCCGCCACCAAGGAGATGTACCTGGACGACTTCGCCGAGACCTTCGCCGCGGCCGGCCTCGGTGTCGTGGTGTTCGACCATCGCGGCTTCGGCGACAGCGAGGGCGAGCCGCGCCAGCACATCGACCCGCGACTGCAGATCAACGACTACCGCGACGCCATCACCTGGGCGCAGCAGCAGGACGCCGTCGACGCCGACCGGATCGGCATCTGGGGATCGAGCTACGCCGGTGGCCATGTGCTGGTCGTCGGCGCCATCGATCGACGCGTGAAGTGTGTCGTGTCGCAGGTGCCGCTCACCTACGGGCTGGAGTCGGCCCGCCGGCTGATCCGCGGTGACATGTGGGCGGGTCTGCGCGAGGGGTTCGATGCCGATCGGGTGGCACGCATGGCAGGACAGCCGCCGGCCGTCATGCCTGTGACCGCACCCGAGGGAGAGCCCTGCGCGTTGCCGACCGCGGACACCCACAGCTTCTTCACCGAGCTGTCACCGGACCGGGGCAAGGGCTGGCGCAACGAGGTGACGCTGCACTCCGTGGAGCTGTTCACCGAGTACGAACCCGCGGAGTACATCGGTCGCATCTCGCCCACTCCGCTGCTGCTCGTTGCTGCCCGGGGGGACCACCTGACCCCCTTCGACCTCGCCGCCCGGGCCTACGAGCAGGCGCTGGAACCCAAGCGCTTCCTCGCGCTGGACGGCGGCCACTTCGACGCCTACGTCGACGAGGCGTTCGCCGTCAACGCACCCGCGCAGCGTGACTGGTTCGTCCAGCACCTCGTCTGAGCACCCGTTGGGGCTTCGCGGGCCCGGCTCCCTCCGGGTCTGCGACGCACTAGGGTTCGCACCGTTCGTCGCGAACCGAGCACCGGCACATCTGGAGGGCATCCACATGAAGGTTCCGTTGACCATCAACGATTTCCTGGACCGCGCGGTTGCGGTCTACCCCGATCGGCTGGCGATCGTGGACGAGCCTGACCAGCCGGCACCGCCGCTGCCCGACCTGACCTACCGCGACCTCGGCGAGCACCGTCGGGCCATGGGGGCGGGACTGGACAAGCTGGGCGTGCCGATGGGCGGTCGCGTGGCGATGGTCAGCCACAACTCCGCGCGGCTGCTGTCGGCGTTCTTCGGGGTCAGCGGCAACGGCCGGGTCTTCGTGCCGATCAACTTCCGCCTGCAGCGCGACGAGGTCGACTACATCGTCAAGCAGTCCGGCGCGGAGATGCTGCTGGTCGACCCGGAGCTGGAGTCCACGCTCGCCGACATCGAGGTCGACCGGTTCGCCGTCCTCGGCCAGGAGTCCGACGCGCTGCTGTACGACTGGGACGGCACCCCGCAGCCGTGGACCCCCGACGAGGACGCGACCGCGTCGATCAACTACACCTCCGGCACGACCGCCCGGCCCAAGGGCGTGCAGCAGACCCACCGGGCCCGCTGGACCAACGCCGTCACCTTCGGCTGGCACGCCGCGGTCACCGATCGCGACGTCTACCTGCACACCCTCCCGATGTTCCACTGCGACGGGTGGGGGATGCTCTACACCGTCACCGGTATGGGGGTGCCGCACATCGTGCTGCGCAAGGTGGATGGCATGGAGATCCTGCGCCGGGTCGAGCGCCACGGCGTCACCCTGATGTGCGCCGCTCCGGCGGTCATCAACGCCGTCCTGGATGCGGCGCCGAGCTGGGACGGCCCGGTGCCCGGCCGCGACCGCGTCCGTGTCATCGTCGCTGGTGCCCCGCCACCCACCCGCACCATCGAACGGGTCGAGACCGAGCTCGGCTGGGAGTTCATCCAGATCTACGGCCTCACCGAGACCGCCCCGCTGGTGACGATGAACCGCTGCCGGCAGGAGTGGGACGACCTGACGCCCCACGAACGGGCCGAGAAGCTCGGCCGCGCCGGTGCGCCGACCATCGGCATCACGATCGACACCGCCCGCGACGGTGAGGTCCTGGCCCGCGGCAACCACATCCTCGCCGGCTACTGGGACAACCCCGAGTCCTCGGCGGATGCACTGCGGGAGGCCGACGACGGGGAGGTCTGGTTCCACACCGGCGACGGCGGGGTCATCGACGACGAGGGCTACCTCGCGATCACCGACCGCAAGAAGGACGTCATCATCTCCGGCGGCGAGAACGTGTCGTCGATCGAGGTCGAGGACGTCATCTTCGCCCACCCCGACGTCGCGGAAGTCGCGGTGATCGGGGTGCCCGACGAGAAGTGGGGCGAGACCGTCATCGCGTTGGTGCTGCCCACCCCGGGTGCGGAGCTGACCGAGCAGGACGTCATCGACCACTGCCGCCAGACGCTGGCCCACTACAAGTGCCCGACCAAGGTCGAGTTCCGCGAGGAGTTGGCACGGACGGCCACTGGCAAGCTGCAGAAGTACAAGCTCCGCCAGCCCTACTGGGAGGGCATGGACAAGCAGATCGGCTGACGGGCTCGGAGCTGTCGGTCCCGGCGTGCTGGCGGGTCAGGTCGTGCAGACCGCCAGCAGGTCGAGGCTGTCCTCGAGGTCGTCCTCGGACCACACGAAGTCGCGAGGGCCGATCCGTCGCACGAGGGCGTGCAGCCAGCGGGGCCACTCATCGATGGGTTGCAGCACCAGGTCGGTGAAGGCCTGTCCGGTGGCGTCCTCGGCTGCGGTGATCCGGGCGCCGTGGTGCAGGCCGAGCAGCCGCGTGACCGCGAAGCCGCCGACGTCGGTCAGCCGTTCGACCAGCTCGACGGGTGAGAACTCCTCGACGTGGAAGACGTTGGTCGGCTCGTGGCTGTGTGGCGTGAAGGTCAACCGGTTGGGGGTGGCGACGATGAGCTCACCGCCCGGGCGGAGGATGCGCCGCTGCTCGCCGAGGAAGCGGCCGACGTCGGGCAGGTGCTCGATGACCTGCAGGTTGACCACGACGTCGGTCTCGCCGGTCGGCAGGCCCGTGTCGCAGATGTCGGCGGTCAGGAAGTCGACGCGTGCGTTGCCGTCCGGCTGACTGGCGTAGCGCCGGCGGGCGTGGTCGGCGACGGGCTCGACCAGCTCCACGCCGGTGGCGGTGGCGGCGACGGCACCCAGCATGGCGGTGCCGTAGCCCTCGCCCGATCCCGAGTCGACGACGCGCTTGCCGACGCAGCGGGTGGCCGCGAACCGGTAGGCGACGACATGCCGCTGGAACCAGTAGTTCTCCTCGGGAACCCCGGGGATGGTCCGCTCGCCGGTCAGGGGCAGCTGGGCGTCGGCTGCATCGGCTGCATCGGCAGCGTCGGCGGGGTCAGTGGGTCGGGCAGGTGAGGTCATCGGGTGGGCAGCGTAGTCCGGCCGCCGGCTGTCGACCTACGGTGGGGGCATGGCCGAGCCGAGCCGACCTGCGGGTGGGGGCCGCGGCGCGCTCGTCCTCCTCCTGCTGGTCATGGGCGTCGGCCTGCTGGTCCGCAGCCCCGCAACCACGCCCCAGCCGGACGGTCCGCTGGCGGCCTTCGACAAGGCGCCGTTGCCGGTGACCCCGGAGGAGTACGCCGAGGCCGTCCGTGGGGGGACGTGGACGACGTTCGGCGCCCGCCCACCGGTCAACGGCTTCAATCCGGGTGCGTCGGTGTGGACCGGGGATCGGCTGCTGGTCGGGTTCACCCCCGAGGTGGCCCAGCTGGACCTCGACGCGTCCCTGGCGGACGCCTGGACGTCGTTGCCACCCCATCCCGCCGGTGCGCTGGAGGTCGAGTCGGTGGCCTTCAGCGATGGTGACGTCATCACCTACGGGCCGACGTCGTGCGCCGGGTGTGGCCCGACGGCTGCGGTGCACGCCCTGGACGTGGTCGCAGCGGTGTGGCGCGAGCTGCCCCCGGTCCCGGGCGCGGTGGCGGACCAGTCCCAGCTGGTCGACGTCGACGGTCGTGTGGTCCTGGTCCGGGCCGCT
The DNA here is from genome assembly GCF_003344865.1 of Euzebya pacifica. Lineage (GTDB taxonomy): Bacteria > Actinomycetota > Nitriliruptoria > Euzebyales > Euzebyaceae > Euzebya > Euzebya pacifica. The sequence continues at coordinate 4,239,296 of NZ_CP031165.1, read as the reverse complement.
GCTGACGGTGTCGATGCGCTGGAGCTCGACGAGGTCTCGGGGGCCTGGGTCGACCTGGCCGCGCCGTCGTTGCCGGGGTCGTTGCGCTGGCAGGCGTTCGCGGCGGGACCCTCCCTGGTGGTGGTGGGGACGTTGTCGCGTCCGGACGGCGAGGCTGCCGCCGGCGCGTTGGCCTGGGACGGGGACCGAGGCTGGCGGGAGCTGACGGCGGGTGCGCCGCCGCCTTCCGGCGTGGAGCAGGCAGCCGCGGTGTGGACGGGGGAGGAGGTCGTCGTCCTCGGTGGTCGCGCCGCGGAGGGGGACGATCCCTACGCCCGTGGGTGGGCCCTGCGCCTGGACGAGGGGGACTGGCGCAGGCTGCCGCCGCTGCCCGAGGACTTCGTCGCCATGCCAGACCTGGCGCAGGTTCGGACGCTGGGCGGCCTGGTCGGCACGTGGGACGGCGATCGCGCCGTCTTCGTGGGCGGGCTCACCACGCCGCTCTTCGCGGCCTGGGTGCCGGACAGCGGCTGGGCGATGTCGTTGCCGACCACCCCGCGGGCCGGTGGCCGGGTCTGGTGGACCGGCCAGCAGCTGCTGCTGTGGGGCGGTGTCGACCGCGGCGGACCGGCCCAGGACCTGCAGCTGTGGCCGACCCGGCCGGGGTTCTCCGCGGCGCTGCAGGAGGGTCCGGAGCGGGGGGTTGCGGAGGAGCTGGACTACGCCGATGTGGGAGTCGGGCCCGCAGGTGGGTAGGCTCCGCCACGATTTCGGGACGACGGCATCGCGATGTTACCGTTCGGTAACCAGACCCAGCGGGTCCGACGTGCATCCAGCCAGACGCCGACGCTCGCCCCGTTCTCTTTCCGTCCCCAACGACTGTGAGGCAAATCACCGTGCGAATCATCTGCCCGGTCAAGCGCGTGCCGGACACGGCCGCAGAGAAGAAGGTCACCGAGGACCTGACCGTCGACCGCGATTCGGTCGAGGCCATCCTCAACGCCAACGACGAGTGGTCCATCGAGGAGGCGCTGCGGATCAAGGAGTCCCGCGACGACGTCGAGATCGTGGCCCTCTGCATGGGGCCCGACACGGCCCAGCAGACCGTCCGCAAGGCGCTGTCCTACGGCCTCGACGCCGCGATCCAGATCACCGACGAGGCCGTTGCCGGCTCCGACGCCGTGGCCACCGCCCGCGTCCTGGCCGCCGCGCTGAAGGACGAGGAGTGGGACCTCATCATCATGGGCAACCAGTCCTCCGACGCGCGGTCGATGCTGGTCCCCGCGATGCTGGCGGAGTTCCTCGACGTGCCGGCGCTGACCTACGCCAAGCGCCTTGCCGTCGGTGACGACGGTGCGGTCGAGGCCGACCGCGAGACCGCCGGTGGCCACGAGACCGTGCAGACCACCCTTCCGGCCGTCGTCTCCGTCGTCGAGGCCATCAACGAGCCGCGCTACCCCAACTTCAAGGGGATCATGGCGGCCAAGAAGAAGCCGCTGGAGACCAAGGACCTGGCCGCCATCGGCCTGTCCGCCGACGACGCCGGCCACGCCGGGTCGGCCACCAAGGTCCTCGAGGCCACGCCCAAGCCCCCCAAGGAGGCCGGCGAGAAGATCGAGGACGACGGAACCGGGCAGGTGGGTGCCAAGGCGCTCGTCGACTTCCTGGTCGAGAAGAAGTTCATCTAGTCAGACGAGACGCCACAAGGAGCATCGAACATGACTGACATCCTCGTCCTCGTCGAGCACGACGCAGGAACCCCGAAGAAGATCTCCAACCAGATCCTAACCGCTGCCAAGGCCAAGGGTGACGGCGACGTCATCGCTGCGCTGTTCGGCGCAGGTGCTGCCGCGGCTGCCGACAAGGTCGGCGAGTACGGCGCGACCAAGGCGCTGGTCTGGGAAGGTGCCGAGGCCGACGACTACGCCACCGAGCCGAAGGTTGCGGCGCTTGCTGCGGCCATCGAGGCCTCCGGCGCGTCGATCGTGCTGTACGCCGCAGACCCCTTCGTCACCGACGTCGTTGCCCGCTGCGCGGTCCGCGTCGGCGGTGGCGTCGTGGCCGACGCCGTCGACCTCGAGCTCGACGGCGACCGGATGGTGGCCACCAAGGCCATCTTCGGTGGCGACATGAGCTCCCGTTGCCAGGTGCAGGGCGACCGCACCCAGTTCGTGGGTGTGAAGGCCAACAGCTTCCAGGCGGAGTCCTCCGGCGGCGGCGCTGCCGAGGTCACCACCCTGGACGTGTCCCTGCCCGAGAGCGCCACCCGCGCCAAGATCTCCGACCGCGTCGAGGCCGAGTCCTCGGGTCGTCCGGAGATGACCGAGGCGGCGATCATCGTCTCCGGCGGTCGTGGCCTGGGCAACGCCGAGGGCTTCGACCTCGTCGGCGAGCTGGCCGACGCGCTCGGCGGCGCCGTCGGTGCGTCCCGCGCGGCGACGGACGCCGGCTGGATCCCCCACAACCACCAGATCGGCCAGACCGGGAAGACCGTGTCCCCGAGCCTGTACGTGGCCAGCGGTATCTCCGGTGCCATCCAGCACCGCGCCGGCATGCAGACCAGCCAGACCATCGCCGTCATCAACAAGGACGGCGAGGCCCCGATCTTCTCGATCGCCGACATCGGCATCGTGGGCGACCTGTACAAGGTCATCCCGCCGCTGGTCGAAGAGATCAACAAGCGCAAGGGCTAGATCCGTCGATGCAAACCTCACGCCCCGCTGGCAGTTGCCGGCGGGGCGTTGTCGCTGCCGAGCAACTAACTAAATTGGGTCAGACGTCCTTCTCGAAAGGCAGTGGTGGTATTGACTCTTGTCGTTGCCAGGATTAGGGACGGCAGTATTTCGGTCGTCGGAGACACGAAGGTTACGAATGACCTAGGAGACGAGAGAGCCAATCGTCACGTCTACGACGCTGCCAACTGTATGCGCAAGGTCATGCTTCCCCGCGAAGACCTTTGCATCGGGGTCGCGGGCAGCGACCCCGACAGGGCATTGCGGTGGGCTATGGAATGCGCGACTCACCTCCTGCCTGACCTGTTAGAGTCTTTGCGGGAGCAGAAGGCCCACACGTTCTTGGTCGCCTCAACGGGGGAGCAGGGGCCCAGACTGTGGACGGTGCGAGCGGGGAGCATAGAAGACCGGACCGAAGTGGGAAACGCATGGATCGGTGACCAGAGCGCCTTCAGCACTTTTCAGGCGCGGTACGCGCCGCGCCGAGAAGAAATTGGTGACGAGACGTCGGAGACGTTCCTCATGGCGTCCACACTCGTAGGGATGCTGGACCCCATGGCTCAGACGGGGGCGACTGTCGGAGGATTCGCAGTTGTGGCTCAGTCTGAAGGGCAACGGTTTCGCTATGTCGCAGAACCTGGACGAGTTAACCCATGGTTGATGGAGTTGTATGTAGACCCGCAGTCAGCGGACGTCGGAATTCGTGTGCCTGTGGGGGGCGACCGGACGATCATGACTCACCTTCCTGTCGTCGGAACTGGCGACACCTACGGTGCTTGGGGGATGTTTGTGCCGGAAGCACGTCGGGGCCTCCTCTTCCCGCACGGCGCAGCGGACGCCCCTCGCGAATTATGGGTGATGACGTTAGAGGACTTCGTGTCAGAGGCAAACAAGAGGCATAGCCAGATCGTCGTTCCGGGCGTTACGGGTTCTTGGGGTAAACGGCCAGAACATGTCGTGACTTCCGAGTCCGTCCGCTAAGAAGCAGCGTCAACGGGAAAGGGCTAGGACCTTCAGCTCCCCCGACACCCCGCTGGCTGCTGCCGGCGGGGTGTCGTCGTGTTCGGCCACGGAGGTGTCCGTCGATCGTTCGGACGGTTTGAGACCGCCGACGCGGGGCTATGTGTTGCGGTGACTCACCCCCCCGCCACTCCAAGGAGATGATCCACATGGCCGCTTGGCCCAATGCTGGACTCGATGAGGCCACCGCCGAGAAGATCCGCACCCACCTGCAGGAGCGCCTCGTTGCGCTGATCGACCTCCAGCTGACCCTCAAGCACGTGCACTGGAACGTCGTCGGCCCGAACTTCATCGGCGTCCACGAGATGCTCGACCCCCACGTCGACACCGTCCGTGAGTTCACCGACGAGGTCGCCGAGCGCATCGCTGCCCTCGGTGGCCAGCCCATCGGTACACCGGGCCACGTCGCCTCCACCCGCACCTGGGACGAGTACGACATCCGCCGCGCCAGCGTGGAGACCCACCTCAAGGCACTGGACGCTGTGTACACCGGCCTGATCGGTGACCACCGCAAGGTCATGCACGAGCTCGAGGAAATGGACCTGGTCAGCCACGACATGCTCGTCGGCCAGACCGAGGCCCTCGAGATGCAGCAGTGGTTCGTCCGCGCACACCTCGCCAACGCCGACGGGCAGCTGCCCGAGTAACCCCGCAGTCTCCTTCCAGAGAACGGACGTGACCGCCCCTCCGGGGGCGGTCACTTCTGTGTTGTGCCGTGCCATCGTCCTTGACTCGACCCTGTGCATGTGACCGCTTGATCACCTACCGCGTCCCGATCAGGCTGGTCCACGACCGCTCGAGCACGCGATGGAGAACACGATGGAGACGGTGTACGAGATCGACATCCGCACGAGCCCCGAGCGGCTCTGGGCGGCCATCACCGACTCGTGATGGACTTCCGCCTCGAGCTCGTCCTGCTGCCCGTCGCCGACGTCGACCGGGCCAAGGCCTTCTACGCCGAGCAGCTCGGCTGGTCGGTCAAGGTCGACCACCAGCCCAACGACGAGTTCCGCGTGGTCCAGATGGACCCGCCGGGCTCCGCATGCTCGGTCAGCTTCGGGGTCGGTATCGGCGATCCCGATCGCGACCCCGTCCAGGGGACCCACCTTGTCGTCGCCGACATCGTGGCTGCCCGCGGGTTGCTCGTGGACAGGGGAGTGGACGTCAGCGAGATCCGGCACATGGCGAAGGAGGGCTGGCGGCCGGGGGCCGACCCCGATCATCGGGACTACGTGTCGTTCGCCGACTTCGCCGACCCCGACGGCAACACCTGGGTCCTGCAGGAGGTCGGCCACCCGGCCGGTACACGGGACGCCGGCCAGCCGCGGGGTGGGCGCCAGTTGCCCGAGGACTGGGACGCGTCCTACGACGAGACCCCGCCATGGGACATCGGCCGTGCGCAGGCTCCCCTCGTCGCGCTGGCCGACTCCGGCGCGCTGGACGGTCGGGTGCTGGACCTCGGCTGCGGGACGGGAGAGCACGCCCTGCTGGCCGCAGCGTTCGGGTCGACCGCTACCGGTGTCGACATCGCACCCACCGCCATCGAGCAGGCGAGGGCGAAGGCGCTCGAACGCGGCCTCGACGCCAGGTTCCTGGCGCGAGATGCGCTCGAGATCGACGACCTCGGCGAGACCTTCGATGTGGTCCTCGACAGCGGGTTCTTCCACGTGCTGCCCGACGACGCGCGGCCCCGCCTCCGGGACATGCTCCGTGCGGTCCTCTCGCCCGGCGGGACCTACTACCTGCTGTGCTTCAGCGACCGCGTACCGGGCGACGACGGACCGCGACGGATCGCCCGCAACGAGATCACCGACCTCTTCGACGGGCACGGCTTCGACGTCGTCAACATCGCGGAGGCCGGGATCGAGGCCACGTTCCTCGACGTGCCCGTGCCGGCGTGGCTGGCCACCATCGTCCGTCACCGGACCTGAGCGGTCGTCGCCGACGTCACGACATGGGGGCAGCCGACGACAGGCTTTTGACCACCTCGACCAGCGACTCGGGGTGGGACCAGTTGATCCCGTGTCCGCCGCCGGCCACCCAGACGTTCCTGGCGCCAGGGATGTCGCGGCCGAGCGCCTCGGAGTGCCACCGCGGGGTGGTGTGGTCGTGCTCACCACAGACGACGACCGTGGGTACGTCGATCTCGCCCAGCCGTTCGTAGAAGCCCGTGGTGGCCAGCCGATCCAGCAGCGGCAGGACCCCCTCGAGGTCGGTCTGCTGGAAGTCCTCGAGGAACGCCCGACATGCCGCGGGGCTGGGATCGGGGCCGTAGATGGAGGCCGCGAACGGCAGGCCGATCAGCTCCGTCCGGAGCACCGCGCCGAAGACGCCCGACTTGATGAGGGGGATCTGCAGGCGGTTCTGCGGTGCGTCCTTGAGGGCCTCGCCGGCGAAGCTGCCGAACAGGACCAGGCCGGCGAGGCGGTCGGCGAACGCCGGATGGTCGAGCAGGGTCGCGATCGCGAGGTAGCCGCCGGTCGAGTGGCCGACGAGGACGGTATCGGTCAGGTCCATCTCCTCGAAGACGGCGACGTAGTCCTCGGCGATGACCTCGGGCTGGACGCCGTCGGTACCGATGGTGGTGTGGCCGTGGCCCCGCCAGTCGAACGCCACGACGTGGTAGCCCGCCTCGACCAGCGCTGGTTGCACCAGCGACCAGGCCAGGATCGACACCCCGAACCCGTGGGCGAGCACGACCGTGGGGCCCTCGCCGGCCTCGACCACGCGGATCCGCGTCCCGTCGGGGCGGTCGATCCAGCGCGTTCGCCCGGGGGGATCGGCCCCGATCACCTCCGGCGGGGCCGGGTCGGGGTTCGCCACGATCTGGTCGTGGGTCCGGCGGAGGAGGAGGGCGCCGAGCCCTCCGAGGGCGGCGAGGGACAACAACGGCAGGCGCATCCCCCGAACCTAGGGGAGTTCCCCCGACCCGCGCCCTCGCTCCGCTCCGTTCCTATCGGCGGCGTTCCATCAACACCGTGTCGCGCCATTCCCCGTCGAGCTGGGCGATGCGGTCGCGGACGCCGACGGTGCGGAAGCCGGCCGAGCGGTGCAGGCGCAGGCTTGCGCGGTTCTCGGGGAACACCACCGCCTGGAGGGTCCACAGGCCGGCCGCGTCCGCGCCGCGGACGAGCGCGTCGATCAACGCGACACCCACCCGCCGTCCACGGAACGCCTCGGCCACGTAGACCTGGGTCTCCGCGACCCCCGAGTAGCAGTCCCGCGGCGACGTGGGGGACAGCGCAGCCCAGCCGGCGACCTCGCCGTCGATCGTGGCGACCAGCCGATGGTCGGCCAGCCACTTCCCCTCCAGCGCCGCCACCGACGCGACCTCGGTCTCGAAGGTCGCCAGCCGGGTGGCGATCCCCTCGCCCATGATCCGCCGGACGTCATCCCAGTCCTCGTCGGCGAGGGCTCGGATGGTCACGTCGGAGGGCACGTCATCAGGGCAGCAGGGAAGCGCGTCGAGCGTTCCCATCACGACGTCGGCGGCATGTGGCAGGCCCGAGCAGCACGCCTCGTTGACCCGCACGATCGTCGACGTGCCGACCTTCTCCAGCGTCACGAATCCGGCCTCCGACAGCAGCTTGACGTGGTGGGAGACCGTCGGCTGGGCGATACCGACCTGCCTCGCCAACGCCCCGACCGCCAGGCCGCTGGTCGCGGTGGCCACGGCATGCAGCACCTGCACCCGCGTCGGGTCGGCCAGGGTGGCGAACCACGACGCGTAGGTCTCCGCGGCAGACGCGTCCAGCGGTCCCGGTGGCGGCTCGCAGCCATCCGGCCCACACACGTCGGCGGTGGCTGAAGAAATCATCTGAAGCTCGGTTGCGCTCATCCATCGACCATCGTAGATTAACGACCGTCAATCGACATCTTTCGATGAATCACCTCCTTCGATGAAAGGTCGCCCGCGATGAGCGCCATCACCCCGGCTCCCACGCACTCCTCCGCCGTCCAGCCCACCGACGCCACCCCTGTCGTCGTCATCGGTGCGGGTCCGATCGGCCTCGCCGCCGCTGCCGAGCTGGTGCAGCGAGAGATCCCGGTTGTCGTCCTCGAATCCGGCGACACCGTCGCTGCCGGCGTCCGCAGCTGGAGCCACGTCCGCTTGTTCTCGGAGTGGTCGCAGCTGATCGCACCCTCCGCCCGCGCGCTGCTGGAGCCCACCGGCTGGACCGAATCGAACCCGACCGCCTACCCGACCGGCGGGGAGTGGGCCGACGCCTACCTGCAGCCGCTCGCCGACGCCCTGAACAGCGGCGACAGCGACCGTGTCCGTACCGGACACCGCGTCACCGCGGTCTCGCGGCTCGGGAGGGACCTCCTGAGCGACACCGGGCGGGACACCCAGCCGTTCGTCGTGCGAGGCACCACCCCCGAGGGCACCTTCCGCCTCCAGGCCGCCGCGATCGTCGACGCCTCGGGCACCATCACCTCGCCCAACCCCCTCGGCGCCGACGGGCTGCCGGCTGACGGCGAGCTTGAGCTGGCCGACCACCTGACCCACGCCGTCCCCGACACCACCGACCCCGCGACCGCCCAGCAGCACGCTGGCCGGCACACCGCCGTCGTCGGCGCCGGGCACTCCGCCATGACCGCGCTCATCGGCCTGGCAGACCTGGCGCGCAGCCAGCCCGGCACCCGCATCACGTGGATCCGTCGTCGCGGCCTGACCGCCGACAGCTTCGGTGGCGGCGCCGCCGATCAGCTGGCCGGTCGTGGTGCGCTCGGCCTGGCAGCCGCCCGGACCATCGAGGACGGGCTGGTGGAGGTCGTCGAGGGATTCCGCACGACCGCCGTACGTCGCGACACCTCCTCTCCCGACCGGGTGGCGCTCGTCGCGGAGGACGGCCGGACCGTCGACGACGTCGACCGAGTCGTCGTGCTCACCGGCTTCCGTCCCGACCTGACCCTGACCTCGGAGCTCCGGGTCGACCTCGACCCATCGGTGCAGGCCCCACGTGCGCTCGCCCCGCTCATCGACCCCAACGTGCACTCCTGCGGGACCGTCCCTCCCCACGGGGTGGCCGAGCTGGCCCAGCCCGAACCGGGCCTGTACACCGCGGGCATGAAGAGCTACGGCCGCGCGCCGACGTTCCTCGCCCTCACCGGGTTCGAGCAGGTCCGCTCCATCGTGGCGGCCATCGCCGGCGACCACGAGTCGGCGGCACGGGTCGAGCTGCAGCTGCCCGAGACCGGCGTCTGCGGGGGCACAGGCCTGGACGATGCCGCCCTGGCCGAGCTCGGGTCCGCCGATGCCTGCGGTGTCCCGGTCGCCGGAGGCCTGCCGCTGGCCACCACGGGCGGCTGCTGCTGACCCCGGGGTTCGCCCCGCGTCGTCGGAGGCGTCGATGATCCTCCCTCCCCCTGACCTGCGACGACCCGTCGTGGGTCTGGGGCTGGTCACCCTCGCCGCCTACGGAGGGTGGTTCTACGGCTTCGGCGTCCTGGTCCAGCCGATCGCCGACGACACCGGGTGGACCGTCGGCATGCTCGGTGCGGCCTACGCCGCCGCCCAGCTGCTGGCGGGCCTCGGTGCAACCCTCGGTGGCCGCCTGCTGGACCGCAGGGGAGGGCGGATCACGTTCACCATCGGCGGGGCCCTCGGCGCGCTCTGCCTCGGCGTGGCGAGCACGGCCACGACGCCGCTCCTTTTCGGTGCGGCCTTCGCGGTGGGCGGCGGGCTCGCCGGGGCGACGGGCTTCTATCACGTGACCATGGCGGCGGCTCGACGGCTCCGACCGGACCGTCCCGCAGTCGTCATCGGCCCGTTGACCATCATCGGCGCGTTCGCCTCGCCCGTCTTCCTGCCGATCACCGCCTGGGCCGTCGGCGTCCACGGCTGGCGGCCCACCCTTGCGGGGCTGGCCGTCACCACCGGCGTGGGACTCCTGCTGGGAGCGACGATCGCCCCGGGCGGTCGGGCCGACGACGGCCTGCCGGTTGGCCCCGGTGCGTACGAGGACGAGGGTGATATGTCGCTGCGGGCTGCGGCCGCCCTTGCCTGGGTCGACCCGCGCGTACGCCGCCTCCTCCTGTTCGCGGTCGGCTATGGGGTGGGCGCGTCGATCCTGCTGGCCTACCAGGTGCCGACGATGGCCAGCTTGGGCCTGCCGCTGGCCACCGCGGCGACGCTGGCCGGGGCCCGCGGCTTCTTCCAGCTGCTCGGCCGGGTGGGACTCGACGGCATGGTCCAGCGGTTCGGGTCCCGTCGGCCGCTCGCTGGGGTCATGGTCCTCGCGGTGGTGGCCTGCCTCCTGCTGGGCGGCAGCACCACCGTCGTGGTCGGGGCGGTCTACGCCGTCGTGGGTGGCGCGGCGCTGGGCGCCCACTCACCGTTGTTCGGCATCCATGCGACCTCGGTGCTGCCGCCCCGCCACCTCGGGGCGTTGGTCGGCGCCGTGCAGTCGGTCGGCGGGATCGCCTCCGCTGCCGGACCGCTGCTCGGCGGGCTCGTCGCACAGGCCACCGGCAGCTACCTGCCGGCCGTCGTCATGGCCGCCGCGGGCTTCGCCGTCGCCGGGCTGGCGATGGCCGGGCCACGCCCCTCCGCAGCCGTCCCGGCCGCCCCCGGCCCCGATCGCGCCGATTCTCGTCAGGGGACGACGGAGGCCCCGATCGCGCCGACCGGGGTGGCTGGTCACCCGACCGGCGCGACCCCGCCACGGCCGTAATCGCGCCCGTAGTCGTCCATGGACGATGGAGGCCCCGATCGCGCCGACCGCGCGGCGCCGATGGCCCGGCCCGACCGCCCGCCGCCGACTGCGCCGGCCCGACCGCCGCCGCGCCGTCCTCCCGGCTCCGGCCTGGCCGGCCCGTCAGCCGCGGTGTTCCTCGCGGATGGCCAGCCACGAGCCGATGGCGATGGTGTCGACGGCCATGCCGACCAGCGTCGCGATGGGGCCGGCCGCGAGGGGCAGGCCACGGAGCATCGAGTCCCGCAGCAGCTCCAGCGCATGGCTCATCGGCAGCACGTCGCCGATCGGCTGGGCCCACGGCAGCAACCGCTCCGGGGACAGCAGCAGGCCGCCGAAGAACACGCTCAGCAGCAGGATCAGCATCGCGCCCTGGACCACCTGGGTGGTCGTCCGCGCGACCCGGGACAGCAGCAGTCCGACGCCGATGCTGGCCAGCAGCTCGGCCACCACGACCAGCGCGACGGTCCCCACGCCTGCACGGAACGGGGCGCCCAGCAGCAACGACACCGCTGCCAGCAGCACCGCCGCCAGCGCCGAACCGGACAGCACGTAGGCGACGGCCTGGCCGGCGATCCGCTCGACCTCGCGCAGCGGCGAGACGCCGAACAGCTCGACGGTGCCCAGCTCGCGCTCGCGGCTGCGGGCCAGCGCGACGAACGTCAGCGTCAGGTGCTGCAGGATCAGCGCCACGACCGCCGGGGCGTAGAACTGCGACGTCGTCACGCGACCGCCGATGCTGCTCGCCCGACCGTCCAGCGGGGCCGCCACGACGTCGGGGTCGATCTCGATCAGCTGCTCCAGCTCGATCGACGCGTCGTCCAGGACGATGGCCAGGTCCTCCGGGTCGGTGTCGGACTGCGCCATCAGGACCGAACCGGCGGGCCCGTCGAGGGTCTCCCGCAGCCCCTCCACCTCCTCCAGCGTCGTGGCGGCCTGGGTCTGGGCCTCCTCCACCGCCCTGGACAGCAGGATGTCGTTGAGGTCGCTGACGGCCCCGCGGGTGAACAAGCGGATGGCCTGGCTCTCCAACGGGTCGATGAAGGAGTGGATGACCTCGATGGTGGCGCGGTCGTTCTGCTCGACCGCCTCGATCGGGTTCTCGGGGAAGACCACGACCACGTCGACGCGTCGTCCGCGCAGCTCACGCATCGCGTCCTCACGGTCATCGGTCACGTCGAGGATGGTCAGCCGCTCCGACTGCGAGTCGGCGTACCCCCGGACCACCTCCGCCAGCTGCTCGTCACCGGGTGGCGTCACGAAGATCGACCGGACCGCCGGGTCCTCGGCCCGGACCCCCGACCCGAACAGGAGGAGGATCAGCAGCGGTCCGACGACCAGCACGAACAACATGGCCGGCTGGCGGACCAGCTCGACCAGCTCCTTGCGGCTGACCCCGCCGATGCGACGCAGCGAGAGCCGCAGCCGACCCATCAGGTCCTTCACGACTGTGCCTCCAGGAGCGCCACGAACACGTCGTCGAAGGCGGCGGTGTGGCGTTCGGCCAGCACCACGTCGACGTCGGCGTCGTGCAGCGCGGCGGTCAGGACCTCGATCCCCTCCGCGGCGTCGGCGACGACGATGCGCACGGTGCGGCCGTCGTCGCCCACGCGTTCGATCCGGCGCACGTCGTCGCGGACGGCCAGTCGTTCCAGCACGCGGGTGGGGATGGTCGCGGACGCCGTCAGGTCCACGGTGTCGCCGCCAGCGGCGGAGCGGCGGAGCCCGTCGGGGGTGTCGTCGGCGATCATCGTGCCGCCGGCCAGCAGGCCGACGTGGTCGCACATCGCCGCCTCCGACACGATCTGGGTGGTCACGAACAAGGTCTTCCCCTCGTCACGGAGCTCCTGGAAGTGGGTCCACAGCCGTTGCCGCAGGACCGGGTCGAGCCCGCTCGTCGGTTCGTCGAGGAACAGCACGTCGGGTTCGTGGAGGATCGCGGCGGCCAGCGCGACCCGGCGCTGCATGCCGCCGGAGCAGTCCCGCAGCGGTCGTCCGGACGCGTCGGTCAGGTCCAGCATCTCCAGCGCATCGGCGATCCGGTCCTTGGCCTTGCGCACGCCGTACAGGTCAGCGACGAACCGCAGGTTCTGGGTGACCGTCAGGTGGGGGTACAGCACGCCGAGCTGCGGCATGTAGCCGATCCGGCGTCGCTGCGCGGTGGTCAGCTCCATGGGGTCGGTGTCGAACACGCGGACCCGACCGCCCGTGGGTTCGAGCACGCCGGTGAGCAGCCGGACGGTGGTGGTCTTCCCGCTGCCCGACGGGCCGACGAAGCCGCGGATCGAGCCCTCGTCGACGTGCAGGTCGAGGTCGTGCACGACGACGTCGTCGCCGAAACGGCGTGTCAGGTCAGTGGCGGTGATCGGTGCCGGCACGGCGGAGGCCTCTCGATCGGGGGACGGAGATCGGCGTTGCGGAACTGCCGCGCCGACGGTTGGGACATGTGATGTCCGGATAGGTTCAGGCCGAAACGCATGCGACTCTTTCCCCTCCGTCCCGCCGTCCTCGTGCGGGTGCTCCAGGCCGTGGCCACCATCGGCCTGCTTGCCGCGATCGTGGGAACCGTCGTCGGGTGGGGGCTGCTCGGCCAGGCCGAGGCGGCGCTGGAGGACTCGTTGACGCTCACCAGCGACACGCTCGTGGCGCTCGACGCCTCGGCGGGGGTGGCTGCGGACTCCATCGAGACGCTGGGCACGAGCCTTGCCGCGCTGGAGGAGACCGCGACCAGCCTGGACACGGCCTTCGACGAAGGCGAGGTGCTGATGGAGGACCTCGCCGAGCTGGTCCGCCGTGACGTCGCCGAGTCGTTGACCGCCGTCGACGATGCCCTGCCGGGCCTCATCCGCGTCGCCGGGACGATCGACACGACCCTCTCCGCGCTCAGCAGCCTGCCGTTCGGCCCTGCCTACGACCCCACGGAGTCCTTCGCCGACGCGCTGCGGACCCTCGACGTCTCGCTGGACGGGCTGCCCGACCGGCTGCGCGAGCAGGCCGACCAGATCGACGCGACCGCCGGCAGCCTCGGCGACGTGGGCGAGGGCGTCAGCGACCTGGCCAGCGACCTCGCCGGGTTCGACGCCACCCTGGCCGACACCGCCGAGCTGCTGGACACCTACTCCACCACCATCGAGGAGGGCACGGCGCTGGTGGAGGAGACCACCGAGCAGCTGGGTCGGCAGCTGGTCTTCGGGCGCATCGCCCTCGTCCTGCTCGGTGTGGCCTTCGCGTTGCTGCAGGTCGTCCCGCTGCAGATGGCTGCCGTGGCGGCGGCCGGGATTCGTGCCCCGGCGGCGACCACGGCACCGACCGCTGATGGCGTTGGTGGGTCGGGCCTCTAACATCCCGTCCCGATGGCGACGACACCGTGGTTCAGGCTGCCGCGAGAGGTGCAGCGACGTGAGCAGGACCGAACCCTCCGGGAGTGGGTCCGGCGCGAGGTGACGCCGTTCTCGCGGTTCTGGCGCGATCGGATCGCCGGCATCGACGTCACCGACGTGGAGTCGTTGGCCCGCGTGCCGGTCGCCACCGAGGCCGACCTGGCCGGCGCGGGCGGGCCGGGCAACCCCGCGCTGCTGCTGAGCCCGACGGAGGACCAGTTCAAGGCCAACGCCCCCCGGGGCGAGCTGTTCGCCGCCGCACGGCAAGCCGGCGGACGGGGAACGACCGGTCGGCGGGAAGCCATCTGGCACCGCTACAAGGCCGTGCATGTCCACGAGGCCGGCGTCGACCGGCTGCTGGCCATCGCCTACACGCGCGCGGACCTCGACCTGCTGCACCTGGCCGGAGCCCGCTTCGCCGAGGTGGTCGGCTGGGGTGCTGAGGACGCGCTGCTCAACCTGGTGCCGTCGGGGCCGTCGGTTCGCCACTGGGCGCTGTACCACGCGGCCCTGGCCAGCCGGATGACGGCCCTGCACCCGCGTGGCGCCGGCCAGGCCGTCATGGGTGCGGCCCAGCGAGGCCTCGCGATGCTGCCCGCGTCGATCGTCGCGCTGCCCACCGACGAAGCCGAGTCGACCCTCGACGGGCTGCTCGCCAAGGGCACGGTGGCACGCAACCTCCGGCAGCTCCTGGTCGTCGGCTCGCCGCCCGACGCGGCCACGCGCGTGCGGCTGGCCACCCTGGGGGAGAAGCTGGCCGGGCGTCCCGTCACCGTGCAGGCCGCATGGGCGCCCGAGGCGTCCAGGGTGCTCTACGGCGAGCAGCCGCCCGCCGCCAACGACCCGCCCGAGGCCACCTACGGGCTGCTGACCTACCCCGACCTGGAGGTGCTGTCGGTGCGGGACCCCGCCACCGGCGCGACGGTGGTCGATGGCGGGCCCGGTGAGCTGGTCATCACCTCTTCCGGCTGGCGCGGCACGGCGCTGGTCCGCTACGCCACCGGATCGTGGGTCGCGGGACTGGAGGAGGAGCAGAACCACCCCGTGAGCGGCGCGACCGTGCCCCGGTTGGCCCCCTCGGCCGTGGATGGTGCGTGGCAGCCCGCCGTGGTCGTCGACGGCCGGACCCGCCGTCCCGACCTGCGCAACGTCACCCGCATCATCGAGCCGGCCATGGCCAGGGTCGGTGGGAGGGACTGGTCGTTGCGAGTGGCCGACGGTCGCCTGCGGCTGGCCCTGGACGCCCCGGCGGGTGCCGTCCTCGACGACCGTGACCTCGCCCGGCGAGTCGGCGAGGCCTGCGGGCTCGTGCCCGACGTCGTCCGCGACCCGGCCGCTGCGGCCGAACGCCCCCGCCTGGGCCGCGCCGGCTGATCACCCCGTCGGGTCAGCTGACCTGCGCGGTGTAGCTCGGCAGCGCGTCGACGGTCGAGGCCATGTCATAGACCGTGTGGTCGATGGCGTCCGCGGGGATCTGCCCCGAGAGCACCGTCAGGCCCGACGGTGCGGGGTCGGGGTCGACGGCGGGTTCGAGCGTCACGAACGTCGTCATCCCCGCCAGGTCGACCGGGAAGGAAAGGCCCTCGGGAGGAGAGAGGAGGAAGTCCTCGCCCGGCAGCGGCGGGCCGCCCTGGTCGCCGGAGAACCCGTCGAAGTCGTCGGGGGTCGCCGGGTCGCCGAACCGGCCGGTCGTCACGTCCACGCCGTCGATGGTGACCCACCCCTCGTACACCCATTCCGCCGGGAGGGCGGGCAGCACCAACCCCGGCGCGCGGGGGATCAGGACGTACCAGATCCCCGATCGTTCGTCGGAGTCGCTGCCGTTGGTCGGTGTGGCGAGGATGTACTGCCCGCTGGCGCCGCTGAGGTCGACCGGCACCGCTGGCTCGATCGTGCCCGTCCCGTCGGCCACCGTGCCCGACAGCAACGCGGGCCCGTCGGCGCTGGGGCCGGCATGCACGTCGACCCTGCTGACGTCCTCGGGGGTCGTGGCGTCCAGCGTGACCGTGACCTGCCCGCCGTCGAACCGCACCGTGCTGGCCACCGGCTGGCCGGCCGCCTCGACGACGACGGTGTAGTCACCGGCCGGCAGGCCGTCCCCGTCGAGCACGAGCGTCGCCCCCCTGTCGTCAGCCGGCTCGATCGGCTCCGTGGGGACCTCGGCGTCGGTGGGCTCGGCGTCGGTCGGCTCGGCGTCGGTCGGCTCGGCGTCGGTTCCCGCTGCCGCGGTGGCCTCGGGTGCGGTGGTCTCGGTCGCCGGTGCCGGTTCGCTCGTCGCGGGTACCGAGGTCGCGGTGCCGGCGACGTCGAGGTCCTCGCCTCCTCCGCAGGCGGTGAGGAGCAGCATCAGGACCAGGGAGCGGATCAACGTCGAGCGCATGCCGGCATCCTCGCACGACTACCGACGCCCGTTCAGTCCCCCAGCCGGGTCAGCCGGATCCAGGCGCGCTTGACGACCTCCAGCTCCAGCGACAGCTCGGTGCGGCGGATGCCCTCCATCCGGCCGAGGACCGTCGTGGCGAAGCGGTACAGGTCGGCCTGATCGCGTAGCAGGACCTCGGCGACCAGCTCGGCCTCGCCGGCCGACGCGGCCAGGTAACGGACCTCGGGTCGTTGGCGGAGCTGGTCGGCGACGGTCTCCAGGCAGCCGAAGTCCACCCCCAGCCACACCAGCGCCTCGACGTGGTAACCCAGCGCGTCGGCGTCCAGCAGGGTGGAGATGACCACCCGCCCGTCGCTGATGAGGGCGTCCACCCGCCGGCGGGCCATCGACTCGCTGATGCCCAGGTTGGCCGCCAGGGTGGCCACCGACATGCGGCCGTCACGGGCCAGCTCGCCGACGATGCGGTGGTCGATCTCGTCCAGCGGATCGGCCGCCACCTCGGGCCGGCCGTCGGGACCCACGGGCAGGGCTGGCCGCTCGTGGTGGCTGAGCTTGTAGTGGCGCATGACCGTCGACGTGACGGTCGACTCCACGCCCTCGACGACGTGCAGCTCGTCGAGGACCACCCGCGCGAGGTGCTGCTGGGAGGTCACGATCAGCTCGGCCACGACGTCGGAGGTCCCGGTGACCACGGCCAGGAACCGGACGTCCTCGCGCACCGCCAGCTCGTCGAGCACGTTGCCGATCCGTCCCGGGCTGGTCCGCATCCGGATCAGCACCGGGTAGCCCAGGTTGCACCGCAGCGGATCCAGGCCGCCGACGACCCGAACGACGCCGTCGCCCATCAGGCGCTGGGCCCGCCGTGACGCGGTGGTGTCGGCGATGCCGACGCCCCTGCCGATGTGGTTCCAGCTCGCGCGGCCGTCCCGCTGCAGCTCGGTGATGAGCGCGCGGTCGGTGTCGTCCAGCACGGGGGCGGCGGTCTCCATGGGGCTGTTCTACCTGCCGGCAGGCGCGGTGCCCCGGCCGACCGGACCGTGCACCGACTCGAGGGCATGGTGGCACGCCGCCTGCTGGACGACGGCGTCGGCACCCTCGCCATGGGTCGTCAGCGCCGGCACGTCGCTGCGGCAGACGTCGGTCGCCAGCCAGCAGCGTTCGTGGAACGCACAGCCGGGCGGCGGGTCGATCGGGCTGGGCGGCTCGCCCTCGAGCACCATCCGGTCGCTCGCGCGGGCGACCGCCGGGTCGGGTTCGGGCACCGCGGACAGCAACGCCTGGGTGTAGGGGTGGGCCGGGCGGTCGTAGACCTCCCGGTCGGTCCCGAGCTCGACGACCCGGCCGAGGTACATGACGGCGACCCGGTCCGACAGGTGCCGCACCACCGACAGGTCGTGGGCGATGAACACCATGGCCAGGTCCAGCCGGCGCTGCAGGTCGCGCAGCAACCCGATGACCTGGGCCTGCACCGACACGTCGAGCGCGCTGACCGGTTCGTCGCAGACCAGCACCGACGGCTCCAGGGCCAGGGCGCGGGCGATCCCGATGCGCTGTCGCTGTCCCCCGGAGAACTCGTGGGGGAACCGCTCGGCGTGGGAGGGATCCAGCCCGACGAGGGTCAGCAGCTCCTCGACCCGTGCCCTGCGTGCCCGTCGGTCACCGGCCTTCCGGTGCACGTCCAGCGGCTCGGCGATCACGTCGGCCACGGTCAGGCGGGGGTTCAGCGACGTGAATGGGTCCTGGAAGACCATCTGGATGCGCTGGCTGCGTTCCCGCCGCCCCAGCTCGCCCAGCGATGTCCCGCTGACCCGGACGGTGCCGGAGTCCGGCTGCTCCAGCCCGACCAGCAGCCGGGCGAGGGTGGTCTTGCCGCAGCCGGATTCACCCACGACCCCCAGCGTCTCGCCAGCGCGCAGCGACAACGACACGCCGGACACGGCGTGCACGCGTTCACGGCTGGCGAACCCGCCGACGCGGAACGTCTTGACCAGGTCGGTCGCCTCGAGGACGGCATCAGGCATCGAGCATCTCCTCCTTGACGTGGCAGGCGCTCGCGCGGTTGCCGGGCAGCGGTTCGAGCAGCGGACGGTCGGTGTCGCAGGGGGCGATGCGACGGTGGCAGCGGGGGTGGAACGCACAGCCGGAGGGCTTGGCGGTGGGGGACGGTGGTGCACCCGGGATGGCCGACAGCTCGTCGTCGGCACGGGACAGCCGGGGGACCGAACGCAGCAGCGCCTCGGTGTAGGGGTGTGCGGGACCGTCGAAGATCTGGGCGGTCGTGGCCGTCTCCACGATACGCCCGGCGTACATGACGGCGACCCGGTCGGCGACCTTCGCGACCACACCCAGGTCGTGGGTGATGAGGACGACCGCCATGCCGAGCTCGTCGCGCAGCCGGTCCAGCAGCTCGAGCACCTGTGCCTGCACGGTCACGTCGAGGGCGGTGGTGGGTTCGTCGGCGATCAGCACATCGGGCCGCAGGGCGATGCCGATGGCGATGAGGATGCGCTGCCGCATGCCGCCGGAGAACTGGTGCGGGTGGTCGTCGACCCGTCGTTCGGGGCTCGGAATGCCGACCATGCGCAGCAGGTCGATCGCCTGCTCCCTGGCCTCCTTGCGGGTGGCGCCCCGGTGCACGCGGAACATCTCGCCGATCTGCTGGCCGATGGTGTGGACGGGGTTGAGCGCCGACAGGGCGTCCTGGAAGACCAGGCTCAGCCGTTCGCCGCGTATCCCAGCCATGGCCCTGTCGTCGAGGCCGCGCAGGTCGGTGTCGCCGAGGCGCAGCACGTCGGCGCCCACCTCGACCCCCCGCCCACGCAGCAGCCCCATGATCGCGCGCGCAGTGACGGACTTGCCCGACCCGGACTCGCCGAGCAGCGCGAGCACCTCGCCGCTGCGGACGTGCAGGTCGACGTCGGTGGCCGCCTCGACGGTGCCCCGGCGGGTGTGGAAGTTCACGTGGAGGCCGGCGACCTCCAGGGCCATCGCCCCCGTCTGGGTGTCGTCAACCGGCACGCCGGCTCCGTTCGTTGCAGCAATCATTCATGGCTTCCTTGTGCTGTGCAGGATTCCTTCACTATAGTGCATTCCAACGCCGGGTTGCGATGCCCTTGCCATCCGGTTCGCCGAAATCCGCGACGCCACCGTCCGGTGGTCCGCGTCGTCCGAGGAGGACAACCCACGTGCTGGAACCCGCCAAGCGCTATGACGGCTACAAGTCGTACGAGTACCTGACCGAGGGGGAGGACTTCCGCGCCTTCGACCTCGCCGCCGAGATCGGACGCGTCCCCGCCTACGCCGGGCTCGACCTGTCCGACACCCAGAAGGAGCGGGCCACGCGCCTGCTCACCGAGAACATCGTGGTGTCGCTGCACGAGCACCCCACGTTGTTCCCGGAGGACATCATGGAGACCGTCGACTACAACCGGACGGCGCGTCACCGGACGGGGTACGAGGGTCTGGCCCGCTCGGGCATGACCGCCGTCTTCGACAACTTCATGGACGGCACCGCCTGTGTCACCAGCCAGGCCGGCTGGAAGTGGACCGACATCATCGCCGACCTCGGCATGCGGTTCAGCGACATCGCCCACCAGGACTTCGTCATCAAGGGCGGCTCCATCGCCGACATCCAGCTGGCGCACGAGACCGGTCGCGTCGCCCTCATCCCCGGGCTCGAGGCGTCGACCCCGATCGAGAACGAGCTGGACCGCATCGACATCCTCTACGGATTCGGCGTGCGCCAGATGGGCATCGCCTACAGCGAGGCCAACACCCTCGGCAGCGGCCTGAAGGAGAAGGGCGACGGCGGCCTGACCGACTTCGGCGAGCGCGCCGTGCGTCGCATGAACAAGCTCGGCATCGCCATCGACGTGTCCCACTCCGGTGACCGCACGTCGCTGGAGACCATCCAGCACTCCACCAAGCCGATCCTGATCACCCATGCCGGTGCCCGCGGTGTCTGGGACACCAACCGGATGAAGCCCGACGAGGTGCTGACGGCCTGCGCCGAGCGCGGCGGGGTGCTCGGCCTCGAGGCCGCCCCCCACACCACGCTCAGCCACGACCACCCCAAGCACAGCCTCGAGTCGGTCATGGACCACTTCGTGTACTGCGTGGACCTGATGGGCCTGGAGCACGTCTCCTTCGGTCCTGACACCCTGTTCGGTGACCACGTCAACCTCCACAAGGCCTTCGCCGAGCAGCTCTCGCTCGGTGCGGCCCATGCCGGCGTCTCCTACGAGGAGGTCCCCTACGTCGACGGGCTGGAGAACCCCGCCGAGTGCTTCAGCAACATCGTCGGCTGGCTCGTCAGCCACGACTACTCCGACGACGAGATCCGCGCCGTCGTCGGCGGCAACACCATGCGCGTCCTCGAGGAAGTCTGGATCTGATGCTCACCGCCACAACCCGCTCCACCATGCTCCGTCGCCTGGCGCTCCTGCTGGCCATCACCGCGATGCTGGCTGCCTGCGCGCCCAGCAACCCCGACGCCGAGACCGCCGACGGCACAGACGACACCACCGAGGACGCCGGCACCGACACCGCCGATGACGCCGAGGACGAGGCGTCGGAGGACGGCGACACCGACGCCACCACCGGCGAGACCGGCGGCACCCTCGTGATCGGCACCACCGCCGACGTGGTCAACCTCAACCCACTGGTCGGCAACAGCCGCACCGACACCTGGGTCACCAACCTCATGTACCCCCGGATGATGGACATGGACCTCGAGGGCACCAAGACCCCGTCCCTGGCCACCGACTGGAGCTACTCCGAGGACGGCCTGACCGCCACGGTCAACCTGCGTGACGACTTCACCTGGAGCGACGGCGAGCCCGTCGACGCCGAGGACGTCATGTTCACCATCGACGCCATCAAGGCCGAGCAGTTCGGCGTGGTCGCCGGCATGATCGCCGCCTACGAGTCCTCCACGGCGCCGGACCCCCACACCATCGAGTTCACCCTCTCCCGCCCGGACGGTGCGTTCCTGAACAGCGTCGGCTTCTGGATGCCGATCGTGCCCGAGCACGTGTTCTCCGCCGCCGAGAGCGTCCAGGAGTTCGCCAACGACAGCGACTGGGTCTCCGCTGGTCCCTACCGGCTGACCGACGTGCAGGCCGGTGACCGCTACACGATGACCGCCGTCGACAGCTACCCGCTGGCCCCGGAGGGCACCCCGACGCTGGACGAGGTCGTCTTCCGCGTCTTCCCCGACGTCAACACCGAGGTGCTGGCGCTGCGCAACGGCGACATCGACCTGATCGGCAACGCCATCCCGCCGACCCTGGTCGAGCAGCTGCAGGACGTCGACGGCCTCGAGCTCGTCACCGTCCCGTCCCTCGGCTGGGCGCACATGCAGTACAACATGCGCCGTGAGCCGCTTGACCAGCTGGAGGTCCGGCAGGCACTCGCCCACGCCGTGGACTACGAGGCCATCCGCCAGGTCGTCCTCCGCGGGCAGGCCGTGTCGTCGGGCTCCAGCCCGCTGACGCCGAGCTTCCAGCAGTGGTACGACGACTCCTCCGAGGAGTACGCCCACGACCCCGAGCGCAGCCGTGAGCTGCTGGAGTCCGCCGGACAGGTCGACGCCGACGGCGACGGCCTCTACGACGGGCTGACCCTCGAGATGGTCTACGACTCCGCGGATCCCAACATCTCCGCATGGGCCGAGATCGTCCGTGACCAGAGCCGCGAGGCCGGCATCGACATCCAGCTGTCCGGGCTGGAGCGCAACACCTACCTCGCCCGCACCAACGAACGCGACTTCGACATCTACGCCGGGTCGTGGGCCATCATCGACGAGCCGCAGTCGAACTTCTCGCTGCTGTTCTTCCCCGACGGCTTCATCAACTACGCCGGTGTGGAGGACCCCGACCTGGTCGCCGCGATCGAGAACGCTGCGGTCCAGACCTCGGTGGAGGAGGCCCGTCCCTTCGTGCAGGAGGCCGGCCGGATCGTGCACGACAACGTCTACGACAACGTGATGTACGTCGAGCAGTTCAACTTCGCCCACTCCAGCGACTGGGAGGGCTTCGTCGCCCAGCCCAGCGAGCTGCTGTCGATCCTGAACCCGCGCTCGCTGGCGCAGGTCGTCCCGGCAGGGGAGTAGACGAAATGACGGTCATGCGCTTCGCCGGGGGGCGGCTGCTGCGGGGTCTGCTGACCCTCTGGTTCGCCGTCACCGTGACGTTCTTCCTCGTGCGCTTGCTGCCCGGTGACCCTGCGCTGGCCGTCGCCGACCCGATGATGACCGAGGACCTCCGCATGGAGCTCCTGGCCGACTACGGACTGGACCGGCCGCTGCCGGTCCAGTACGTCAGCTACCTCGGCCACCTCCTGCAGGGGGACCTCGGCATCTCCTTCCGACAGTCCCTGCCCGTCACCGACATCCTGATGGCGCGGCTGCCGTGGACGCTGATCCTCACCGGGTCCGCGCTGCTGGTCACGGTGCTCATCGGGGTGCCGCTCGGCGTCGCCGCAGCCACCCGCCGTGGCGGCTGGGTCGACCGAACCATCCAGGTCGGGAGCGTGCTCGGGCAGTCCATGTTCGTGCCCGCCATCGGGATCGCCATGCTGTACGCCTTCGGGCTGTACCTCGGCTGGTTCCCGATCGGCGGGGCGATCGACGACGGCGTGTACGGCATCGACGCGTGGATCAGCATCCTGCGCCACCTCGTCCTGCCGGCCTCGAGCCTCGTCATCCTGCAGATCGGCGCCTACGTGCTGACGCTGCGGACCAACCTCATCGACAGCCTCGGCGAGGACTACTGCGACCTCGCACGTGCCAAGGGGGTGCCGCAGCGACGCATCGTCTGGCGGCATGCCCTGCGCAACGCCCTGCTGCCCACCACCACCCTGGTCGGCCTGCAGCTCGGGTTCCTCGTCGGCGGCGCCGTGCTGACCGAGACCATCTTCGCCTACCCCGGCGTGGGACGGGCCATCTTCGAGTCCGTCGGCCGCCTCGACTTCCCCGTCCTGCAGGGCGCGTTCGTGCTGCTGGCGGCCACCGTCGTGGTCGCCAACCTGCTGACCGACCTGGCCTACGGGGCCCTCGACCCGCGGGTGCGTGCGCAGTGACCACGCCGTCCACGTCCCCGCTGTCACCCATCCACCCGACCCGGGAGCGCCCATGAGCGCCGAGCTCCGTCCGGCCCCCACCGTCGAGGACGGCATCGTCCGCGATGACCAGCCCCTGGCCACGCCCGGCGAGTCGCCCGGCCGCCGCACCGCCCGGGCCTTCGTCCGCAACCCGCTCGGCGTGTTCGGCGTCGTGGTCCTGGTCGGCATGGTGCTGACCGCCCTGTTCGCCCCGCTGATCGCGGAGTACCCCTCCGGCTACGGCGTGGACGTCCTGTCGCCCCCCTCGGCTGAGCACTGGTTCGGCACCGACTCCCTCGGCCGCGAGATCTTCGCCCAGGTCGTCTGGGGCGCCCGGACCAGCCTGATGATCGGTGGTGCCGCCTCGGCCATGGCCATCGCCGTCGGGGTCGCCGTGGGGGTGGCCGCCGCCTACTTCAAGCGGGTCGAGACCGCGCTCGGCGTGCTGGTCGACGTCACCCTCTCCTTGCCCGTCCTGCCGCTGATGATCCTCATCGCCGCGCTCGCCGGCCCCTCGACCTGGACGCTCGCGGTCGTCATCGCGCTGTTCTCCTGGCCCGAGGTCGCCCGCGTCGTCCGCTCCCAGGCGCTCTCCATCGTCGGGCTGCCCTACGTCGAGGCCGGTGCCCTGGCCGGCGGGTCCCACCTGTGGATCATCCGCCGCCACCTGGTGCCCGCCGTCGCCCCCGTCATCACCGTCAGCGTCGTGCTGACCGCCTCCCGCGCCGTCCTGTCGGAGTCCGGCCTTGCCTTCCTCGGCCTCGGCGACCCCAACGGCTGGTCGTGGGGGACGATCCTCCACAACGCCCAGCGGTCCGGGACGCTCGGCACGGCCTGGTGGACCGCCGCGATGCCGTCGCTGGCGATCCTCCTGCTGGTCGTCGCCGCCACCCTCGTCTCCCTTGCCTACAACGACGCCCGCAACCCCCGAACCCGCGAGGACTGATCACCGCCGTGTCATCCCCTGCCCGACTGTCCCAACGCCTGCCCCGGAGCTTCTACGCCCGGGTGCAGTCCGACGTCCGCCGCCACCTGGGTGAGGAGGGACTGGACGCCATCGTCTGCGAGGACTGGCGTGATGTCGCCTACCTGACCGGCTTCTTCCACACCCCGACCGAACGCCCGGTCCTGGTCGTGGTCACCGCCGACCGCACGATCGGGCTGGTCCCGGCGCTGGAGTACGAGTACGCCCAGCAGCAGGACATCGCCGTCGACGAGCTGGTCGCCTACCCCGAGTACCCGGGTGTCCGCACCCCGCAGGAGGTGCTGGCCGACGCGCTGTCCGGTGCCAGCGGCCGCTGGGGCCACGCCTGGACGCTGTCGACCGGTGACCTCGGCCTGCTCCGGGCCGCCATGGGCGGGGTCGAGTGGGTCGGCACCCACCTGGTCGACCGGATGCGACTGGTCAAGTACGATGAGGAGGTCGTGCTGCACCGCGAGGCCGCTCGGCTGGGCGACGTCATGCTGGCCGCCGGCCGCGAGCTGGTGGAGGAGCGCGTCGCCGACGGCGGCCCCCTGCCGTCGGAGGCGGAGCTGGCCAAGCACGTCATCGGTCGCGGGACGGCTTGGATGTACGACACCCACGACAACGTCGTCGTCGTACCGCTCCTCGCCGGGGGCCTGGTCTACTCCGGCCCCAACTCCGCCTATCCCCACGGGCTGGTGACCGAGCATCGCCTGCAGCCCGGCGAGACGTTCATCCTGTCCCTCGGTGGAGCGGTGGGGGGCCGCTACGCCGAGAGCGAGCGGACCTTCGTGCTGGGTGAGCCGTCCGACCAGCAGCGCGCCCTGTTCGAGACCGACGCCCGGGCCCAGCACGTCGGCACCGAGGCCATCCGCCCCGGCGCCACCTGCGCCGACGTCAACGCCGGCTGCCTCGACGTGATCCGCGACGCCGGGTACGCCGAGCACATCCGCCACCGCCAGGGCCACGGCATCGGGCTGAACTTCCACGAGCCGCCGTGGCTGGAGGACGGCGACGACACCGAGCTCGCCGCCGGGATGGTCGTCTCCAGCGAACCCGGCATCTACGTGCTGGGCCATGCCGGCTACCGGATCAGCGACACGGTGCTGGTCACCCCCGACGGCCGCGAACGCCTGACCACCTATCCGCGGGACCTCGCGTCCTCGATCATCCCTGCCTAGGAGGCCGATCGATCCATGATGCTGGACATCAACGGCTGCGCCCTCAACGTCGAGCTGCTCGGCGGCGAGGACCCGGCCAAGCCACTGCTCATCGCCCACCACGGCGCCCCCGGGCTCGGCTCGATGGAGGAGCCCCGGGCGGCCTTCGGCTGGCTGGCCGACTCGTTCCGGGTGATCATCTTCGACGCCCGTGGCAGCGGGAAGTCCGCCGACGTGCCGCCGTACGACCACGACCAGTGGGTCGCCGACATCGATGCCCTCCGCGAGTGGGCCGGCGCCGAACGGTTCGTCATGGCCGGTGGGTCCTACGGCGGGTTCCTGTCGATGGAGTACGCCGTGCGGCACCCCGAGCGCCTGCTCGCGTTGGTTCTGCGCGACACCGCCCCGGACGCCACCCACGACAACCTGGCGTTGGAGAACGCGCGGGCGTCGGACCGGGTCGACATCCCTGAGGAGCGGCTGGCCCGCATGTTCGACGGGAAGGTCCTCGACAACGACGACTTCCGCGACCTGTGGCGCGAGCTGCTGCCGCTGTACACGTTCACCCACGACCCGGCGGCGATCGAGGCGAAGGTCGCGTCGGTGGACTACCACTACGCCACCCACAACGCGGCGTTCTCCACGGCCCGGGAGACCTACGACGTCAAGCCGCACCTCCACCGCGTGACCTGCCCCGCGCTGGTCACGGTCGGCCGCGAGGACTGGATCACCCCGGTCGTCAACAGCGAGCAGATCGCCGAGCTCCTGCCCGACGCCGAGCTGGTGATCTTCGAGGAGTCCGGCCACTCGCCGCCCCTGGAGGAGCCCGAGCGGTTCCAGCAGGTCGTCCGCGACTTCCTCGACCGGGCCCTCGCCCGCGCCTGAATCCCCGCAGCCACCTCGCCACCCCAATGGCCGCCCACCGGCAGACCCGCCGCTGCCGGTGGGCTGGTCGCTGCCGGTGGGCTGGCCCCCGATCGGGGCCGGAACCACCTCCACGTGGTCCGGGCCCCGATCGTGCCGGTACCCACGCGCGTCGGTCGGACCGGATCGTGCCGGTACCCACGCCGGCGTGGTCTGGGCCCCGATCGCGCCACGGGCCACCCGGCGCGGGCAAGCGGCTACCGTCGTCGGCGTGATGTCGACCACCCCCGACGCGGTCTACCTGGACCACGCGGCCACCACGCCCCTGGCGGCGGAGGTGGCCGAGGCCATGGCGCCGTGGATCACCGCCGGGGCCGTGGGCAACGCCTCGTCGCTGCACACCGCCGGGCGGCGGGCCCGGGCCGCCGTCGAGGACGCCCGCGACCGGGTCGCCGTGGCGTTGGGCGTGACCCCGCTGGAGGTCCTCTTCACCTCCGGCGGCACCGAGGCGGACAACCAGGCGATCAAGGGGCTCGTCTGGTCCGGCGGCCCGGGCGGGCACGTCGTCACCACCGCCATCGAGCACCACGCGGTCCTCGAGACCGTCGAGTGGCTGCGCGACCACCAAGGCATCAAGGCCACCGTCGTGGGCGTGGACCCCGACGGCACCGTCGACCCCGATGAGGTCCTCGCCGCCGTCCAGCCCGACACCCGGGTGGTCAGCGTCATGGCCGCCAACAACGAGCTCGGGACGATCCAGCCGATCGACGTGCTCGGCCCGGCGCTGGCCGACCGTGGCGTCCCGCTGCACATCGACGCCGTGCAGGCGTTCGGCAAGGTCCCCATGCCGCTGGAGGAGTGGCGGCCGGCCGCCCTTGCCCTCTCGGCCCACAAGTTCAACGGTCCCACCGGGGTCGGCGTGCTGGTGCTCCGACGCGACCTCCAGCCCCATCCCGTCCTGCACGGCGGGGGGCAGGAACGCGGCGTGCGGTCGGGCACCCTCAACGTCGCGGGCATCGTCGGCCTCGGCGCGGCCGCCGAACGAGCGGTGGCACACCTCGACACCTTCGGCACCGTCGTCCGAGCACGCCGGGACGCGCTGCTCGAGGGCCTGCTCGCCATCGACGACACCACCCACAACGGCCACCCCGGGCGTCGCCTGCCCCACAACGCCCACGTCGGCATCGGCGGGGTCGACGCCGAAGCCCTCCTGATGGGCCTCGATCGGGCCGGCATCCAGTGCTCGACCGGATCTGCCTGCCAGTCCGGCGCCGCCCAGCGAAGCCACGTCCTCGACGCCATCGGCGCCCGCGAGGACGCCGCCCACCTGCGCTTCACCCTCGGGCCCGAGACCACCGACGACGACGTCGCCCGCACGATCACCCCGGTCACCGACGCGGTCGCACGCCTGCGCGCAGGCGGCACCAGCAACGGGGACAGCTGACATGGCGAACGTCCTCGTGGCGATGTCGGGCGGTGTGGACTCCTCCATGGCCGCCGCCCTGCTGGTCGAGCAGGGCCACGACGTCACCGGCGTGCACCTGAAGATGGCCGACACCCCCAGCGGCATCCCGGGGAAGGGTTGCTGCACCCTCGACGACGCACGCGACGCCCGCCGGGTCGCCGACCTGCTCGGCATCCCCTACTACGTGTGGGACTTCGCTGACGCCTTCCACGAACGGGTGGTCGACGACTTCGTCGCCGAGTACGCCGCCGGCCGCACCCCCAACCCGTGCATCCGCTGCAACGAGCGGGTCAAGTACACCGCCCTGATGGCCCGTGCCCGGGCCGCCGGGTTCGACCGGCTTGCCACCGGCCACCACGTCCGCCTGTCCACCGACGACGACGGCACCGTGCGGCTGCTCCGCCCCGTCGACGAGGGCAAGGACCAGACCTACGTGCTGTACATGGCCAGCCAGGACCAGCTGCGGCACTCGGCGTTCCCCGTCGGCGGGATGCCCAAGTCCGAGCTGCGCGAGATGGCGGCCGAACGCGGGCTGGTCACGGCGTCCAAGCCCGACAGCACCGACATCTGCTTCATCCCCTCCGGCAACACCGCGGCGTTCCTCGGGGCCCGCATCGGCCGGCGTCCCGGCCGGCTGGTCGACCACGACGGCACCGAGCTCGGTGAGCACGACGGGGCGTTCGCGTTCACGGTCGGGCAGCGGCGTGGCCTGGGCCTGTCGGGCATGCCCGAACCGCGGTTCGTCACCGCCATCGAGGGCGACACCGTCACCGTCGGCCGGCGGCAGGACCTCGAGGTGGCCGCGTTGACCGCGACCGACGTGAGCTGGACCGTCGCCCCGCCCACCCCGGGGGAGGAGGGGCTGACCGTCCGTGTCCGCTACCACGGCGACCGGCTGCCGGTGGCCGTCGAGGTGGCCGGTGACGTCATGGACGTGGCGTTCACCGGCGTCAGGCCCAGCGGGGTCGCTCCCGGCCAGGCCGTCGTGGTCTACCGCGGCGAGGAATGCGTCGGCGGCGGCACCATCGCCGCCACCGTTCGCTGAGCGCCCAGCAGCGGTCGCCGGACCATCACCCCCCGCTGGCCGGCTGCTCGGCTCGTGCGAGGATCGCGGCAGCCAGCTCCTCGGGCCGAGACCACATCGGCCAGTGGCCAGCGTCGAGCTCGACGTAGCGGTCCTCGGGGCGGCGCTGGTCGGCGTCGGTCCACCACGGTGGCGGGCCCGAACGGGTGCAGCGCACGAACGTCCGTGGGATGCCGGAGGCGCCGGCAACCGTGCCCGGGGGCAACGCGCTGGTCATGCAGGGGAGGGGGAACGGGCTCGCGTGCTCGCGGAACCGCTGCAACGCCTCGTCCGACAGGTCGTCGGCGCCGTAGAGCTCGCGGGCACGCAGCATTTCGTCGGGCAGCAGCGGCAGCAGCCGGCCGCCGAAACCGTCCGCCCACGCCTGCATGGCCTCGAGCTGCGGTCCGGCGCCGACGAGCGGTCCGTCGTCGGTGGGCACGGACGCGTCGACGTACACCAGCCGATCGACCGTGCCCGGAAGGGCGGCTGCGGCCCCGGTGGCCACGGCGCCGGCGTAGCTGTGGCCGACCAGCACGACGTCGGTCAGCGCCTGCTCCTGCAGCCAGCCCGCCAGGTCCTCGATGTGGGCGGTCACGTCGATGTCGGCGTGGTCCTCGTCGCGGCGATCGCCCATGCCGGGCAGGGTGGGCGCGAGGACCCGGTGGCCGGCCGCCCGCAACGGTCCGACGACGTCGTCCCAGGCCCAGCCGCCCAGCCAGGCGCCGGCAACGAGGACGATGGGCGGCAGGGTTGTCGAAGGTGTGGGGGTGGCTGCAGGCACGGCTTGCTCCTCGGGTTGTAGGGGGGTGATCGACCCCAGCGTGCCGACCAATGCGGACCGAACCTGTCCGCATCCGTGGGACACTGCGTTCCATGGACCCCCTCGCCCGCCTGCTGGAGATCCTCGGCCTGCTCCAGGGCAGCCCGGTGTGGACCGCCACGGCCCTGGCCGAGCGCACCGGTACCACTCCCCGAACCGTGCGGCGCGACATCAGCCGGCTGCGCGAGCTCGGCTACCGCATCGCTGCCGCACCCGGTCCCGACGGTGGCTACCGGCTGGACCGTGGACGGGCTGTCCCACCCCTCTTGCTGACCGCCGACGAGGCCGTCGCCCTGGTGATCGGGGTCCGCTCGGCTGGACCGGCCGGGGTCGCCGGCATGCACGAGGCTGCGGACGGCGCCCTGACCAAGCTCGCAACCGTCCTGCCCCCGGCGGCCTGGGCGAGGGTGGCCGACCTCGACGCCGCCACCGTGCGCCCGGAGCGGGTCTATCCATCACCGGTCGATGCCGCTGCCCTTGCGCGGCTCGCCACCGCCGTGCGAAACAGCCGTCGGGTGCGGTTCGGCTACACCACCGTCGACGGCACGGCGAGCCGCCGACGAGCCGATCCGTCAGCGCTGGTCCACACCGGCCCACGCTGGTACCTGGTTGCCCACGACGTGGACCGCGCCGCCTGGCGGACCTTCCGGGTCGACCGCATCACCGCGCCCGAGGAGGTCGGACCGGCCGTCCTGCCCGACGAGGTGCCCGAACCCCTCGGCCTGGTCCAGCGGGGGACCGCCCTGGCGGCCTACCGCTGGCAGGCCCGGATCCTGCTCGACCTGCCCCTCGACGTGGCCCGCATGCGGGTGCCGCCGACGATCGGCTTGCTCGAGGAGGCCGACGACAACCGGTCGCTCCTGCGGCTCGGGGGCGAGGAGCTGCGCCCGATCGCCACCTTCCTCGTGGGGCTGACCTGTGGCTTCGAGGTGCTCGACCCGCCAGAGCTGGTGGAGGAGCTGCACGCGCTCGGACGGTGGCTGGCCGGTCGTTGACGGGGGGACACGTTCGGCGAGGCATGATCGGGGCAGGCTGTCCCCGACGCCGACTGCAATCCATCGAGGAGCTCCTGTGTTCACGCTTGCCGACCTGCCCGACCTGACCGGCCGCACCGCGGTGGTGACCGGCGCCAACTCCGGGCTGGGGCTGGAGACCGCCAGGGCCCTCGCCGGGGCCGGCGCGACCGTCGTGATGACCGCCCGGTCCAAGGACAAGTTCGACGCCGCCGAGGCCGACATCCGCCCCACCAACCGGACCGCCGACCTGCGGTTCGTGCAGCTGGACCTGGCCAGCCTGGACAACGTCCGCACCGCAGCGGAGGTCATCCGCAGCGAGTACCCCGAAGTCGACATCCTGGTCAACAACGCCGGCATCATGATGACCCCGGAGGCCACCACCGCCGACGGCCTCGAGCTGCAGCTCGGCACCAACCACTTCGGGCACTTCGCCTTCACCGGCCTGCTCCTCGAGCCGCTGCTCGCCGCAGGGGACGCCCGCGTGGTCACCGTCTCCTCCGGCATGCACCACCGCGGCGAGATGGACTTCGACGACCTCCAGCAGCAGCAGTCCGACGGCTACGACACCACCGCCCAGTACGCCCGCTCCAAGCTGGCCAACCTGATGTTCGCCCTCGAGCTCCAGCGTCGCTTCGACGCGGCCGGTGTGGACGCCCGCTCGGTGTCGGCCCACCCGGGGTACACCGCGACCAACCTGCAGTCCGCCGGGGTGCAGCTGCCCGGCGGCGGCTTGTTCCACAAGGCCGCCAGCATCGGCATGCGACTGCTGAACCCGATCGTCGGCATGTCGGTGGAGCAAGGTGCGCTGCCCCAGATCCACGCCGCCGTCAGCGACGTGCCCGGTGGCAGCTACTGGGGGCCGCAGGGGCCAGGGGAGATGCGCGGCCCGGTTGGCTCGGCGAAGGTCAACCGGAAGGCCCGCAACGAGGCCGATGCGGCCAGGTTGTGGGACATCTCGGTGGACACCACGGGCGTGACGTACGACGCTTTGGAAACGAGCACCGGTTCCGTGCGGTGACGGGAGGCTGAACTGGGTACGTTTGGACCCAATCGCCGGAAGCGGGTCAGGAGAGTCGACGATGAGCGAAGTGTTGTGGGTCACGGTCCTGGGTGCCGTGCTGGCCTGGCTGCAGGCCAACAGCGGTCCGGACGAGCAGCTCGAGCAGGTCGAGGTCCCCATCGATGACGAGTGGGAACGCTGGGAGGCGGAGATCCACGACTGGAAGGACCTGCGCTGACGCGTAGCTGATCCTCCGGCCGACCCTGCCGTTGCACCTGCGCGCCGTCGCTCGTGACACCGCCGGGGGTGTCGGCCCGGATGTCGCAGGGGCTTCGTAGACTCCTTCCTCCATGACTGACCGCGAGACCCGCGACCGGGTGGCCGAGCTGCGCGAGACCCTCGCCTACCACCGCTACCGGTACTACGTCCTTTCCGACCCGCAGATCCCCGACGCGGAGTTCGACGCGCTCATGCGCGAGCTCGAGGGGCTCGAGGCCGAGCACCCCGAGCTCGACCATCCGGACTCCCCGACCCATCAGGTCGGCGCGCCCATCGACAGCGCGTTCGGCGAGGTCGCCCACCGCCTGCCGATGCAGTCGCTGGACAACGCCTTCGACCGCGAGGAGCTGCAGGCCTGGGCCGACCGGGTTGCCCGGGGCCTGGAGGGCGGCGACCACCGCTTCACTTGCGAGCTGAAGGTCGACGGGGTGGCCATCTCGTTGATCTACGAGAACGGGTTCCTCACCCAGGCCATCACCCGCGGTGACGGCACCACCGGCGAGGACGTCACCGCGAACGTCCGCACCATCGAGGGCATCCCACGGCTGCTCGCCATCGACGACCCGCCGGCGCTGGTGGAGGTCCGCGGCGAGATCCACTACCCGGTGGAGAAGTTCGAGGCCATGAACGCCGCCCGCGAGGCCGCCGGCGAGGCGCGGTTCGCCAACCCTCGCAACGCCGCCTCGGGCGCGCTGCGCCAGAAGGACCCCGAGGTCACGCGGACCCGGCCGCTCGCGCTCGTCGCCCACGGCATGGGCGCCACCGACGGGCTGGACGTCGAGAGCCATTCCGGTTTCCTCGCCTTCCTTCGCGATGCCGGCGTCCCGACCGCGCCCGAGACCCGCACCGTCGACGACATCGGCGCGGTCTGGGCCTTCGTCGAGCACTGGGAGACCCACCGCCACGACCCCACCTACGAGCTGGACGGCGTCGTGGTCAAGGTCGACCGGCTGGACCAGCAACGCCAGCTCGGCTCGACCAGCCGTGCTCCCCGCTGGGCCATCGCGTTCAAGTACCCGCCGGAGGAGCAGCGGACCCGCCTGGTCGACATCGAGGTCAACGTCGGACGGACCGGACGGACGACCCCCTACGCCGTCCTCGAACCGGTGCTCGTCGCTGGGTCCACGGTGACCTACGCCACCCTGCACAACCAGGACCAGGCCCGGCTGAAGGACGTCCGCCCGGGGGACATGGTCATCGTGCGCAAGGCCGGTGACGTCATCCCCGAGGTGGTCGGCCCGGTGCTGTCGGAACGCCCCGAGGACGTCGAGGCCGCCGGTCCCTGGCAGTTCCCCACGACCTGCCCGTTCTGCGGCGAGCCGCTGCAACGGCTCGAGGGCGAGGCCGACACCTACTGCGTCAACGTCGACTGCCCCAACCGGATCCTCGAGACGCTCGACCACTTCGCCAGCCGCAAGGCCATGGACATCGAGGGGTTGGGCTACGAGACCGCCAAGGCCCTGCTGGAGGCCGGGCTGGTCAGCGACCTGGCCGACCTGTACCTGCTGGACCGCGACGCCGTGTTCGCCCTCGAGGGCTTCGGGGACAAGAAGACCGACCTGCTGCTCGACGGCATCCAGAAGTCCAGGACCCAGCCCATCGAACGGCTGCTGACGGGCCTGAACATCCGGCACATCGGTCCGAACGTCGCCAAGCTGATCGCCCGTTCCCTCGGTGACCTGCAGGCCATGCGCGACGCCGACGTCGAGCGGATCGCCGCGATCGACGGGGTCGGAACGGTCATCGCCGACTCGCTGGTCACCTGGATGGGCAACGACCGCAACGCCGCGCTGCTGGACAAGCTCGTGGCCGCCGGCGTCCGCACCGACACCGAGGTGACGGCGACGACCAGCGACGTCCTCGCGGGCCGCACGCTGGTCATCACCGGGACGCTGGCCGGCTACTCCCGCGACGAGGCCAAGCAGGCGGTCCTCGACGCCGGCGGCAAGGTCACCGGCAGCGTGTCCGGCAAGACGTTCGCCGTCGTCGTCGGTGACAGCCCCGGGTCGAAGGCAGCCAAGGCCGAGGACCTCGGCGTGCCGATCCTCGACGAGGCCGGGTTCGAGCAGCTGCTGGCCACCGGCGAGCTGCCCTGATCCCGGGCGCCGTCACAGGTCGATGGTGTCGAGGAAGACGACACGCTCGGCGGTGTCCCGGGGGACGAAGGACGACGCGCTCGTGGTGGCATGCCGCTCGACCTCCTCAACGACCAGCCGTGTCGGGCCCTGCGTCGGTGGGACGACGACCTCGCCGCTCCAGGTGGCGTGGTTGCCGTCCTGCAGCGAGGCCTGCAGCACGACGGGGTTCGGTACGCCGGCGCGGGTCACGAGCCGTTGCCAGCGCAGGTCGGGGTCGTCGACGTCGGGCTCGGTCGCCTCGATCGTGACCCGCATGGTCGGCGGGCCGGCCACGGCACCGTTGCGCGCGTGCGTGCGGCCCGTGACCGTCACCACCCGGTGTCCCTGGCGGTTGCTGGCGACCGTCACCGTGCGGTCCGGGGCGACCTGGACGAAGTCGGTCAGGACCACCCGGGACAGCGACACCCCGGCCAGCGAGTGGGGCTGGTAGCGCGCCAGCGCGAGTCGAAGGAACGGCCAGTAGGTCCTGTCGCCGTGGCCGAAGCCGACGGTGATGTCAGCCGACCACAGATCGCGTTGCGGGTCGTAGACGACGTCGTGGGGGGCGATGTCGACCGTGGTGCCGGGCACCCCGGGCAATGACAAGCCCTCGACCGCTCCGGTCGACAGGGCGAAGTGGGCCTGCGTGGGGTGGGGCGGCATGGGGGCCGGCGGGTTGCTGCTGGTGCTCCACGCCGAGACGGGGTCGAACCCCCACTGGGTGACATGGGACTCCAGGTCCTCGGGCAACGGGCCCCCGCCTGCGGCGCCCGGCCACAGGACCACGGCGAGCTGCTCCCCGTCACCGGAGGACCACCACGGTCGTCGCAGGTACACCCGCAGGCCCCGTCCGCGTCGGGTCCGCGCCCCGCCGTCGCCGACCTCGTGGGCGAAGGTCGGGACGACGTACTCCAGCAGCGGCGCAGCGGGCCGGGCGCTGCTGGGCACGACCCGTGTCCTCGGCACCGAGGCGGTGGTGATCGCTGGCACCACGAACCCGACGTCGACGGTGGCGCCGGCGGCAAGGGTGCCCGTGGGGACCCGGCTGATCGTCCCGGCGGCCTCGTCGACGGTGTAGTCACCATCCGTGCCCTGCCGGAGCTCCGCGCCGTCGTCACCGGTGACGACGACGGTGGAGGCGACCAGGCCCCTCGCATCGACCTGCGCTGGTGCGGACTCGGGGACGACGACTGCCGTGGCGTCGCGGAAGTGCTCCACGAAGGCGCTGGTCGCGACCGCCTGGTAGGTGACGAGCCGGTGGCGGGTGTCGCCGAACTCGTGGCGTTCCGACACGAACTCCTCGTCGTCCTCGCCGGATCGCGGATCGATGGTGATGCTGATCGGGACGCTCCGGACGCTGGTGGACTCGGTGGGGTCGGGACCGCCCGGGCCGCTGTCGACGTGCTCGGACCACGTCGCCTCGATGTCGACCTTGCTCGTGCTGCGCCGGTGCAGCAACATCGGCCGGCACTGGACCGTGGCGTGGGTGTCACCATGGTCTCGGGCGATGGAGAGCTGGCCCTCGGGCATGTCGGGGTCGGCCAGTGGCCGTCGGACGGCGTGGACCACGCGGATGGTGCGCCACGGGGTGCACATCCAGTGGTGACCGGCTGCGGCTTCCGCGACCAGCGCCTCCATGGTCGTCCCCGTGACCGACGGGTGGGAGGGGTTCGCCTCGCGCCATGCCCGGATCCAGCTGAGCACCCCCATCAGCGAGACCTGGTCGTCCTCGGGCTTGCTGGACAGCCGCAGGTCGAGGTCCTCCGCGGGGGCCACGACGAGGTCCAGCATCCGTTGGACGGGATCGAAGGACCAGCTGCTCGCGGGACCGCCGGTGACCCGCAGGCCGAAGCTGTCCCAGTTCGGCCAGTCGTCCACGGCGAAGGGGACGACCGTCCGGGTGCCGGTGCCGCCGCTGCCCTCGGGCAGGCCACGCACCGTGGCTGCCCGCGCGAGGGGGTCGGACAGGTGCTGGATCGTCAGGTGTGGCACGGGGAAGTACTTCGACCGCTGCGGATCGTCGGGGTCGGCGACGCCGTCGGGATGGGTGGCAAGGTCCTCGGCGTCGCGCGACGCGTACGCCGCATGCGCGCCGGGGTCCAGCGGCTGGCCGGGATGGTCGGCCAGGTCGAACATGCCGTGGTGCTCGGCCTGCGCGACGCTGCCGCGCGGGGGCACGACGTGCCGCCTGGTCTCGGTGACGGTGTCGTCCCCGGCGGGGCCCGCGCTGGTGTCGGTCCGCACGACGAGGGTCTCGGCCTTCTCCCCGGGCACGACGGCGGGATGGGCCAGCACCGTGACGGGTGAGGGCACCGGGTCGAACCGCAGGTAGTGCACCGGCGGCGACTCCGCGACCGCCGGGTTGTCGTCGTCGAGGGCGGCGCTGCTGCCGGCGAGGTCCACGGCCCTCGCCCGCACGTGGTAGCTCTGACCGTATCGCAGCCGGGGCAGCGACCCGGGGGCGACGCCCAGCGCCGCCCGGAACCGCAGGGAAGGGTCGGGCTGCGTGGCGTCGGGGTCGGCGCCGACCTCGTCGGCTGGCCCCAGGGACGTGCCGGGCAGACGGGCCGCGAGGCTCCAGCCACCCCAACGCATCAGCGACTCCTGCAGGTACAGGTCCGGTGGCGGGGTGGCACCGCCTGCGCTGGTCGCGCCGGCGACGACGACGGCTTCCTCCTCGATGCCGGGGAGCTCCTGGGGTCCGCCGCCGGTGAGGAACCAGTAGCTCCCGGCCTGCGCCTGCAGCGACCGCCAGGCCGACTCCCCGCCCAGGCGGATGTCGAAGCGGTGGCCGCGGACGAGGTCCTCGGCCCACAGGGTCGGCTCGCCGGCGGGGGTGCCGTCACCGGTGAAGGCGACGGCGTTGATGGCGGTGACCGCCGCCAGCCTGGCGGCCATCCCCTGGGCTCGTCCCGGCCGGACGACGGCGAGGCCGGCGCTGGACTGGCTGGGCAGCGCGTAGGCCTCGGGTGTGGCCGCGCTGAACGGCTCGTAGGTGTCGGGGCCGACCAGCACGCGGGAACGGGCCAGGTTGTCGGCGAACTGCAGGGCCTTCAACCCCCCGCCGTCCGGGTCGATGGTGACCACCGCGAACCGGCTGGGGTCCCCCAGCGCCAGGTAGCCGTCGACCAGGTCGGTCTGACCGGGCGTGGCGGACACCGCACGGAACGCCTGCGGCTGGACGGTGCACATCGTCCGGGCCGACACGACGTCGATGCCGGCCGGAAGGGTGGCCAGGACCTGCACGGCCGTGGACGTCGACGTCGCGCCGGGAGCGGGGAAGACCAGCTCCACGACCGTGCCGAGGAGCCGCTCGAGGGTGGGGTGGCGTCGAACGGCTGCAAGCACGCGGTGCACGTCGGGAAGGAACGGCTCCTCCGGCATCGCGTCGTTCTCGTGGACGCCGATGCGGTCGCGGTTGTGGAACCTCGCCAAGCGGAGGAACCGCCGGCCGAGCTCGTCGCGGCGGGCTTCTGGGTCAGCGGGCAGCGGTCCGGCGGCGGGGGTCGCCCAGTCCGCCGGGCTGTCGCTCGCGGCGTTGATCTCCGCGGCGATCTCGGCGCGGAGGCGTGCACGCCGCTGCGGACCGGTCTCCTCGGTGGTCGGGCGAGCCCACAACGCCTCGAAGCCGATGGCGCCGAAGCCGTCGTCGTCGCCGACGAGGTCGGCGAAGAACGGATGGTCCGTCGGGCTGATCGCCCCGACGCGGCCCCACCGGTCGGCCAGGAACTCGATGATCGCGGTGCTCTGGTAGGACACCAGCGGACGGTGGTCGAAGCCCTGGTAGGCGTGGGCGTCGACGGGTGTGTCGGGTGGCAGCACGGCGGTCCAGCGCGCGGACTCCGCCGCGGTGCCCACCGGTGTCGCCGGGATGTCGGGCACCCCGAGGTCCGGGAACCGGACGGACCACGAGACCCCGGCGAGGGTCGCGGGCCAGTCCACCCAGTGCGGGTGATCGGCCAGGGTGCCCGGCGTGCGCAGACGGGGGGCGAGGTGGACGAGCACCCGCATCGTGTCCCCGCCGCCGTTGTCAACCAGCGGATCGTCGGCGTCGACGCCGTGGGGGATGGCGGTCAGCAAGAGCGAGGAGGCGGGCATGTCAGGCTCCCATCGGGGCGTAGGCGGTCACGTACTGCTGCTCCCAGTCCGCGGCGGTCATGAGGTCCGCCCACGTCACCGCGGGACCGTTGTCGGCCTCCAGCGCCGCAGGGGCGGCTGCGGCGAAGCTGCTGTCGCCACCGTCACCCTTGGCCAGCTCCTTGCGGACGGTGAGCTCGACGGAGGTGCTCCACACCGTCAGGTCGATCTCGACGGTCAACCTGGCCTCGCCCACCAGGCTCCCGGGCGGCTTGCTGTAGGTCAGCGAGACGTAGAACTCGATGCTGACCGTGATCAGGCCGAGGATGCTGACCGCCCCGGCGATGCGGAAGTAGGACTCGAGGGTGCACTGCTGGGTGTCGTCCTCGAGGGTCTCCACACGGAAGTAGATGCCGGACTTCGCCTCGACCTTGCCGCTGGCGAGCCCCGCCAGGGAAAGGGCATAGCCGCCGCCGAACTCGAAGGCGAGCTCGAACAGCTCCACCCCACGGACGCTGACGGTGATGCCGACGAAACCGCCCCCGCCGAAGATCCAGACGGTCAGGGTGAAGGGGTTCTCGCGAGAACAGAAGGCGAAGAGCAGCTCCACGGGCGAGCCGTCGAAGGGGATGACCAGCTTGACGAAGATGGCCATGTTGGTCAGCGACAGCACCCCGACGCTGATGTCGGGCAACGCGACCATCAGCTCGATCTGGATGCCGGTGCCGTCGACATCGATCTTCAGCCCGCCGCTGTCGCCGAAGGCGAGCAGCGAGCTGAGCTCCTCCACGAAGGCCAGGACCCCGTGGAAGGAGATGTCGCCGAGCTGGATGTGGAGCTCGTCCTTGGTGCTGCTGCCGGCCTTGAACTCCAGGTGCTGCACCGGCACGCGGATGAAGGTGGTGTCACCCGCTTCGCCGTCCCGTTCCCCGCCGAACAGCAGGATCACGAAGCCGGTGATGCGACCGTCCACCCTGGACGTCGACGCCGACGGGTCGTCGATGTTGGTGACGATCTCCGCGTGGATGTCGGCCTTCGGCGGGTAGTCCTTGCCGAACGACTTGTCGGGGGCGAACAGCGTCAGCTCCTCGAGCGGACCCGCCTGAAGGTCGGGGTGGAAGTCGATCAGCGTCACGACCCGGTTCGGGCCGGTCTCCTGACGGCTGACGATCTTGAGGGCCTTCTCCTTGTCGGTCAGGAAGTCCTCGACCGCCGCGAGGACGGTCTTCAGGGCGATGCCACCCAGGATCCTGGCCCCGTCGCCGAGCACCTTGGTCGGGTCGAAGCTGCCCGTCCTGGTGTCCTCCGGGTCGCCGGTCGGGCCGAGCTCGCGGGACCAGCCCTCCATCGCCAGGGCCGGCGTGGCTGCGCCGCCGGCCTGCTTCGTGTCGACCGACAGCAGCCCCGCCGGTGCCTGGCCGACGCGGGTGAACAGCACGTCGCCACGGTTGGGGTGGTCCTGGCCTCCCTGGCCGAACCCGTGCACGACGTAGTCGGGGTGGTAGCCGAACCGTGCCGACGGTGCGCCACCGGGGCCGCTGGCCTGTCCGCCGGTGGACAGCTCCACCTGGGCCTCGCCGAGCGTTGGGTAGAAGCCGGGGTTGCCGGCACCGGCGAGGTCATCGGGGCCGAAGGCGGGGTCGGCCTCCTCCGCGCCGACCGCGAGGCTGCGCACCACGAAGGTCGTGTCGCCGGGGTCCTTGGGCGGCGCGAAGGCGATCTCCCGCCCCTCGAGGTCGATCGCGTGGGCTGCGCCGGCCGTCGACTCCGGGGCGCTCTGGTAGGCGCTGATGATCGGGGCCAGCGCCTCGGAATCGTAGGCGTGCACCTCGTCGACCCAGACCGCGGGGGCGGAGAGCGGGACCGTGGCACCCGACCAGTCGGTGACCCGCAGGTCGAAGGCGTAGGGAACGCCGTCGACGGAGGGCACGAACACCTCGCTTTCCGGAAGTCCGGCGTAGTCCGTCGGGGTGCTCAGCGGGGGCGTGGCCTTCGTGACGCAGGTCAACGACCGGAAGGGGACCTGCCTGCCGTCATGGCGCAACGCCGGGTCGCCGGCCAGACGCCGCCGAGCCTTCAGGACGACGATGAACACCCGCTGCCGCAGGTAGGCCCCTGCCGGCTTCGTCGGAAGGTCGGCGATGTGGTCGATGCGGCGTTCGGTGATGCGGACCAGCGCCGCCTTGAACCCGTAGGGAAACAGGAAGCCCTTCCGGACGACCCGGACGTAGCTGTCCCGCCCCATCGCCGCGAGGTGCCGCCACTGCAGCAGCGAGGTGTTGTACGCGCCGGCCCTGTACTTCAGCTCGTGGTCGAAGGCGGAGTCGAGGTAGCCGCCGAGGGCAGTCAGCATCAGCCGGTCGACCTCCACCACCTCCGGGACGAACGGGCCACCGTCGGCGCCCTGGCGTCCTGCTCGGCCAGGTCTGGACAACCCGAAGTCGGAGGACAGGCGGACGAGGTCGAGCCGGTCGCGGCGCGTCAGGGAGGTGCGGAACGGGATGTCGGCGGCGAGGGTCGACGGCGGGTCGGCCTGCTTCACGTAGTCCTTGAACTCGGGGTCGTCGTCGGTGCACCAGACGGCCCGGACGGTGCGGCCGTCCTCGTCGTCCTCGTCGAGGAGCGGTTGTCCCTGCCCGTCGAGGCCGCGCACGGCAAGGCGGGTGTGCCACAGCTCCGTCCGCCCACCGCGGTTGACGGGCGCATGGGCGTGGGCCCACGCCGACTGGGCGTGGGGAGACAGCACGAGGTGCCAGGGCAGCTCGATGGCTGTCTGGCTGTCGGATGGGGCCGTCGGCGACTTGAGCTGGGCCGGCAGGACGTCGCGCGCGGTGGCGTTGTCCACCACACGGGGCGTCAGGTCCAGCCACGACAACAGTCGGGGAACGGTGTAGGGCATGGGCAGGACCGAGGCAGGGACGTAGAAGGCGAGCCGTGTCGGGTTGGCCATCCGCGCCGCGATCGGCGGTGGGGCCGGCGGCTCGTCCCCGGAGGGTGGCGAGGGTGGTGGGTACGGGGGCTCGGGCTCCTGGGCGTCGTCCTCCATCGAGCCGCCCGCGCGGTAGAAGGCCTCCTCGGCGATCGCCTGCGGTGGGAACTCCACCACCAGGTAGCTGCCCTTGTTGGACTTCTCCCGCTGCAGGCGTGCGGGACCGTCCCCGGTGACGAGCTCGAGGTTCCAGAACTCCAGCGTCAGGTCGAGCTGGTCGGCCGCCCGGCGCAGGCGGGTGGTGAACGTCAGCTTGGCCGGTGGGGACGCGGCAGGATCGGGGTTCGGGGCCGCCAGCAGCCGAACAGGGTCGTTGGACAGGACCATTCCCGTCGCCGCAACGGTGGTGCCCCAGCGCAGGACGGTTCGGCGGGTCACCGAAGGTTGGGGTGTCTGGTCGGTCATGGTCGCTCCTCGGTTCGACGGGGTGGGAGACGCCGGCCCTCAGTGGCCCAGCAGTCGGAGGGTCAGGTCGACCTGCGCGGTGATCAGCGCCGCCGCGGGGCCAACGACCCAGTCCTCGGGCGCGCCGGTGCCGTCGCCTCGGGCCCGGACACGGTGCAGCGAGGCGACGAGCGCCTCCTGCCTGCCCTCGTCGAGGAAACGGACCATGTACGCGACGTCGCGCCGCAGGACGTCCCGACGGTGGGCGTTGACCCGAGCGGACGGATGCATCATGTCGCCACGGGGTTCGGGGGTGACGTCGAGGTCGTCCACGTGGTCGCCCAGGAACCGCAGTGACGTGGCCGCGTCGATGCTGCCGACGCCGTCGAGCAGCGCCCGGGCGTCGTCGAGGCGATCGGCCAGGGGCACCCCGTCAGGCAGGGCCTCGCCGGCGATGCCCGGCTGCAGGACCGCCACCAACCAGCGGCGGTGGGCGTCGACGAGCTCTCGGGCACGATCCTCGCCCGCGATGGTGGCGCGCGCGTCCTCGGGGGCGTCGACGAGGTCCTCGGCGATGGCGAACGGGTCGGTGACGACGAGCTCGTCGAGGCCGACCCGCCCGTCCCCGTCGACGTCCACCCGCGATGCGACCTGGTCGACGAAGGCCTCCTCGCTGACCTGTTCGGCGGCAGCCGACAGCACCAGGCCCCAACCGATCCGGTCCAGCGTCCCGACCAGCTCCTCCGCGGCAGGCATGAGGGCAGCCGCAGGATCGGGAACGCAGCCCCCTTCCCGATGGTCCCAGACCTGCCCGGCGCGGCAGTCTCGTTCGCGGATCACGCCGGTCTGGTCGACGACGTAGGCCGCCCGGCCGCTCAGCCCCGGTGCCGCAGCAGCCGCGCTGGCGGTCCAGCCGTCACCGTCCACGTCGTGGAGCTCGACGAGGTAGCCATCCGTGCGGCCGGTCGCGAGCTGCTCGTCGACGAGTTCCGGTTCGGAGTCGCCGAGCTCGCGCAGGTTGTCGGCGAACCGTCCGTGTTCGACGACGTAGGCCTCCTGGGCCTCGACGAGCAGGGCGAGGGTGCGCTGGATCAGCTCCTCGTTGGCCCCTATCCGCTCCGTCAGCGTCGAGTGGAGCGGGATCGTCACCCCGATGATGGCGATCACCACCAACAGCTCCACGAGCGTGAAGCCCGCCTCGTCGGTCCACCTCATCGACGTCTCCCCTCCGCTGGCATCCCTTCGATGGAAGGCTGGCACCACCGTGGCGGGCGTCATGAGTAGGATGACTACTCAACTCTGACCACCTCACTGGAGGGAACGGGGGTCGAGATGGTGTTGACGCTGGTGGGACGGACCGGTGTGCTGGACGACATCGGGCGTGCGCTCGATGACGGCTCGGGAGTGCTGCTGACGGGGACATCGGGGATGGGGCGGACCAGCGTGTTGCGCGCCCTGCAGGCCCAACCCGATATCGACGTCGTCCGCGTGACCGCCACGCCCGCGACCGCTCCCGTCCCGCTGGGTGCCCTTGCCCGGTTCCTGCCCGGCGAGGTGTCTCCCGCCGTCACGTCCGGGGCGTTGGGTGCCGTGAGGAGCGCCCTCGGTGCCCTCGCCGCGGCGGGCACGGTCCTCGGGTTCGATGACGTCCACCACCTGGACGGGGTGTCGGCGGCACTGGTGGCCGACGCGGCGCGCGAGGGCCTGCGCGTCGTGCTCACCGTTCGGGAGCACGCAGAGGTCCCCCCACCCCTGCAGGGGCTGCACGACGAACAGCTGCTGCGCGAGGTGGTGCTGACGCCGCTCGGTGCCGTCGACGCCGCCACGCTGGTCCGCACCGTCGCAGGTGGGCGGTCCACGACGACGTCGGTGCGCTGGGCGGTCGAGCTGGGGGAGGGCAACCCGCTGCTGCTCGCCGAGCTGGCGCGGATCGCGCCGCGACCGGGCTTCGAGCGGTTGCCCCTCACCGATCGACTGCGCCGCGCAATGGCGGCCCACCTCGAGGTCGTGGACGACACGACGCGGCGAGCGGTCGAGGTCCTCGCCTACGACTCGCCGCTGCCGCTGGGCGTGCTCGTCGACGTCGTGGGCGCTGCGGCAGCCGAGGCGGTCGAGCAGCAGGCCCTCGTCACGGTCGGCGACGGACCGGTGCACCTCGTGTCCCTGGCCCACCCCTTGCTGGCCGAGGTGGTGCTGGCCGACATCGGAGCCACACGTCGGGCGGCACTGGCCAGCGCCCTGTTGCAGGTCGTCCCGGACGCGGCAGCAC
Source organism: Euzebya pacifica (assembly GCF_003344865.1). Lineage (GTDB taxonomy): Bacteria > Actinomycetota > Nitriliruptoria > Euzebyales > Euzebyaceae > Euzebya > Euzebya pacifica. The sequence continues at coordinate 4,195,533 of NZ_CP031165.1, read as the reverse complement.
GCGGGTGGCCGGACCTGCCGGACGGGGCGGTTCGCCATGCGCGCTGGCAGATGGACGCCGGCGAGGTCGTCGACCTCGACATCATCGCCGAGGCAAGCCGGCACATGCTCGTGCGGTGGGACGCCGCTGGCGCCCAACGCCTTGCCGCCGTCGTCCACGAACGCCGGCCGAACGACTGCGGGGCGATCCTGCTGCTCGCTGGTGCGGCCCTGCTGCGTGGTGAACCGATCGAAGCCGAACGCTGGTTCGCGATGGTGGAGCACCTGGGAGGGACACCGGAGCAGCGACTGCAAGCACGACTCGGGCTGGCCGAGTCCGCGTTCTTCGGCCGCGGGGACCGCGAGGCAGCGCAGGTGGCGCTGGCCCCGATCGGCGACCCCCCTGCGCTGCAGGACGGCACCTCCGAGGACTGCGCGGGACGGGATGCGACCACCGCGCTCGCCGCGATGATCGCCCTCTGCGGGGGAGACATGGCCGAGGCTGCCGTCCTTGCAGAACGGGTCGGACCACGCGCGACGCCGGACCTGCGGCTGGTCGCCCTTGCCGTCCGCCACGTCGCGGTCGCATCCGCCGGACACCTGGATGCTGCCTGGCGCCTGACCGAACAGGCGATCCCGCTCCTGGCCGACCCTGCTGTGGCCCCCGAGCACCACGTCCGGATGTGGGCTGGCCGGCGCTACCTGCGACTGCACCTCGGTGACCTGCAGGGTGTGCTGGACGGCCCCGAGGATCACCGCTCCCACGCCGCATTGCTCCTGTCGAACGTGGTGTTCGACGTGGGCCAGTCCGCCGCGCATCTGGTGATGGCACGTGGCGACCTGGCGAGGTCACTGGTCGAGCGGATCGACGTGACGTTGACCGAGACCGACCCATACGGTCATCGGGCGTTCGTGGGCGCGGTTGCCGCGGAGATCGCGGCCCATCAGGGTCGCCGCGATGCCGCCGTCGCCGCGGCGCGTACCGCCCGGGAGAGCCATCGCCCACACCTCGGATGGTGGGCGTGGGCCGTGCCCGCCGCCGAGGGTTGGGCCCTCGCCGCCACGCACCGATTCCCACGGGCCTGCGCACTCATGCGGCGGGCCGCCGCACGGGCGGAAGCCAGCGGGGACCTGCTCCACCAGTGCCTTTGCCTGCTCGCCGCAGTCCGCCTCGGGGGGCTCGACCAGGCCGGTGCCCTGGCCGAGGTGGCGGCACGTGTCGATGGTCGCCTGTGGCCGGCGGTGGGGGTGGCCGCACGGGGTCTCGCCGATCCCGCAGACCCCGACGGCCTGCTCGAGGACGGCTGCGAGCGACTGATGGACCTCGGGGCCCGGCTCTGGGCCGTGGACCTGCTGGCCCGTGGCGCTGCCCTGGACCGCAGGTCCCGACGCGACGGGCGTGCGATGCAGCGCCGGGCTGCGGCGGAAGCCCATGCCCGCGAGTTCGTCGACCTGACCTCTCCCGCCGTGACGGCGTTGCGGGGATCGTCCGCGGCCGGGCTGACCCCTCGCCAGTGGCAGATCGCGACGCTTGCCGCAGAGGGCTGGACCAGCAGGCAGATCGCTGACCACCTGGTCCTCAGCGTCCGTACGGTCGACAACCACCTCGCCCGTGCCTACCAGGTGCTGGGCGTCCACGGACGGCAGGACCTTGCGGACGTGCTGGCCGGACCACCGCTCGGCCCCGATGACCAGTCCGTCGACCCGATGATCACCCGCTGACGGTCGGCCACCTGTCTCGACGTGTCGACGCACCCGAAGGAGTCCGGTCGGCGCAGCTTTGACTGCCGCTTTACGCGTGTGCGGTTAGCGTTCAGTCCGACATGTCGAATCCAACGTCTGCCGGCGCGCCCATCGGGATGCCCTCCGGTACGCCCGGTCCCGCAGGCCCCGTCGCCGGCCCGCCCATCCCCGGGCTCGTCGCCGGTGCGCCGCTGACGGGCCCCGGAACGGGCATCCCCGGCAGCAACGGGGCCCCGGGCCCGACGGTGGAGGGACCGACCTGGCGCGACCTGCCCAAGGACCCCCCGTTCGGGCCGATCCCGCCGATGCGCGGCCGGATGGTGCCCCGCCCGGCCGCCGCGTCGCCGTCGCCGCCGCCGGACGACGAATCCCGGATCACCCCTGCGCAGATCGCCATCGCGGTGTTCGGGGTGCTGTTCCTGCTGGCGCTCGGCGTTGCCGCGGCCCTGCTGCTGCTGGGCGACGACGAGCCCGCGGATGCCGACTCGCCCCTGCCCGCCGAGACCGCCGACGAGGGGGACGGCGACCCGTTCGGCACCTTCACCCCATCGCCAAACAACCCGGCCCCCGCGCCGGCACCCCCGGCCGAGGACGACCTGGCGGACGGGACCCCGGAGGCCACACCCAGCCCCGGCGAGCTCGAGCCGGCCCCTGCACCGAGCGCCGGTGGTGAGGACCCCGGTGCCACGCCGGAGGATCCCAGCGGCGAACAGGGCACCGTGCCGCCATCGGGCGACGCGCTGCCCCCGGAAGGCGACGCGCTGCCCCCGGAGGGCGGAACGGCGCCCGAGGCCCCACCAGGCGAGGGCGGGCTGCAGCCCCAACCCGCCCCGCAGGACCCCGAGGACGGCGACATCGACCTGCCGCTGCTGTTCGACCTGACCCAGCTGCCCTCGGGCACCGCCGAGGACGACACCACCGTCACCCAGACCTCCACCGGCAACGAGGCCAACCGGATCGAACAGGTCACCCACCTCGACCACCCGCTCGGCGACATCACCGTCCTCGCCGTCCGCGCCGACGACGCCGCTCGCAGGCTCGACGTCGTGCTCACCGACGAGGCCCAGGAGGTCAGCGTGCGCGGCCAGACCGCCTACCTGCTGGAGGGGCAGCGGATCGTGTGGCTGGTCGAGGGGACCCCCGACACCTACCTGGACATCGACGGACCCGCCGACGTGGGCACCGACGAACTGCTGACGATCGCAAACGGGCTGGAGCTCGCCGAATGACCACCGTCCCCACCGACAACGACGCCGACATCGAGCTGCTGACCCCGTCACGGTCCGCGGAGCTGCTGTCGAGCGTCCGAGCCGAGATCGGCCGCGTCATCGTCGGCCAGCAGCGTGTCGTCGAGCGGGTCATGGTCGGGCTGCTCGCCGAGGGGCACTGCCTGCTCGAGGGTGCGCCGGGCCTGGGCAAGACCCGGCTGCTGACGACCCTGTCGACGGCCATGGGTGGCTCGTTCAGCCGCGTGCAGTTCACCCCCGACCTGCTGCCCTCCGACATCGTCGGGACACGCATCTGGCGGCAGGAGGAGGGCCGGTTCACCGTCGAGCTCGGCCCGGTCTTCGCCAACTTCGTCCTGGCCGACGAGATCAACCGTGCCCCCGCGAAGGTCCAGTCGGCCCTGCTGGAGGTCATGGCCGAGAAGCAGGTGACCATCGGCGGCGAGTCGTTCAGGGTCGACCGTCCCTTCCTGGTCCTCGCCACGCAGAACCCCATCGAGTCCGAGGGCGTCTACCAGCTGCCCGAGGCACAGCGTGACCGCTTCCTCATGAAGGTCCCCGTCGACTATCCGGCCGGCCCCCACGAGGAGATGGAGATCGTCCGCCGGGCCGCCGGTGACCCGATCCACCCGCGCGAGGTCATCTCCCTCGACGACGTCAAGGCGCTGCAGGCGACCACCCGGGCCATCCACGTCGACCCGCGCGTGGCCGACTACGCCGTTCGGCTGGTCCTGGCCACCCGTGAGCCGGCGCGGCAGGGGCTGGACAGCCTGACCCCCCTGATCGCCTTCGGCGCCTCCCCCCGCGCGTCCATCGGCCTGGTCGAGGGCGCGCGTGCGCTGGCGTTGCTGCGGGGGCGTGGCGCGGTCGAGCCGCAGGACATCTACGACATCGCCTACGACGTCCTGAACCACCGGCTGGTGCTGTCCTTCGACGCCGTGGCGGACGGCATCACCGTCGACGAGGTGCTCTACCACCTGCTGACCACGATCCCGGCGCCGCAGCTGGCCTCGTCCAACGGCGCCGCGCGTCCGCCGGCCGGACCGCCACGGATTCCGGATGCCACCCCGGTGCCTCCCAACGCCAGCCGCGGGCTGCAGGCCCAGCAGCCCTACCATGTCGCCCAGAGCGCCCCGGGGACGTTCCAGGGGCAGCAGGACGCCGCCCGTGGCGCCAACCGCGGGCCCGTGATGCCGCCACCGGCGGGGGAGTGGGGACCAGCCGAGACCACCGGCAGCGCGACGGACGCCGGCGAGGACCCCTTCGCCGACCTGGCGGCCGATGGCCACGACACCGGGGCCGAGGACGACACCCCACCCCAGGGAGTGCCCCTGACCGCCCCCGAGGACACGGCACCGCCAGTCGACCCCGAGGACGGTCCGCACGACGGCGTTGCCCGGGGCGTCGACGACATCACTCGCGAGGACACCACTCGCGACGACAGCACGGACGACGACGGTGGCGCGTCCGGTGATCCCCTGGCCCCGCCCGCGTGAGCTCGCCCATCCCCCCGGCGCTGACCCCCGGGACGACGCTTCGTCCCGAGGCGTTCGGCAGGCTCGAGCTGGCCGTGCGCCGACGGCTGGAGGGCCGCCTGCACGGCGACTACCAGGGCCTGCTGCCCGGGCACGGCTCCGAGCCCGGTGAGGCGCGTCGGTACCGGCCGGGCGACGACGTCAGGCGGATCGACTGGGCCGTCACGGCACGCACCGACCATCCCCACGTGCGCGACACCATCGCCGACCACGAGCTGACCACGATCGGCGTCATCGACCTGTCCGGCAGCCTGCACTTCGGCACCGGCCGGCGACAGAAGCGCGACGTCGCCGTGGAGGTCCTCGGGGCGTTCGGGTTCGTCACGGCCCACGGCGCCAACCGGTTCGGCGCCCTCGCCCTGCACCCCGCAGGGGAGGAGTGGTACGCACCCGCCGCCGGCCGACACCACGTGCACTCGACCCTGCAGCGGATCGCCCGCCTTCCCCGGGCGACCGCTCGGAGCACCGGCGACGCGACCCCGGTCGACCTGTCCCGGGGCCTTCGGCGGGCCGGCCGTCTGGCCCGACGGCGCGGCCTGGTCATCGTCGTCAGCGACTTCCTGGGCCGCGCGGCCGAGAAGGACTCGACACCGCCCTGGGCCAAGAGCATCCGGGCGCTGACCGAACGCCACGAGGTCATCGCCGTCGACGTCGTCGACCCGCGCGAGCTCAACCTCCCCGACGTCGGCTTCATCACCCTGGCCGACCCGGAGTCCGGTCGCCGTCGGGTCGTCGACACCCGCGATCGGTCGGTCCGGATCCGCTACGCACAGGCGGCACGACAGCAGCGCGAGCGCATCGCCGCGGAGATCCGCCGGGCCGGCGCCTCGCACCTGAGCGTGCGAACCGACACCGACTGGCTGGCCGACGTCATCCGCTACGTCGAACGGCGCCGCCGTGCCCCCCTCCCACGGAGCCCTCGTTGATGTTCGCCGCCCCCGCCATGCTGTTGCTGGTCGTCATCCCCATCGGGCTGGCGATCGGCTACGTCGTGATGCAGTCGCGCCGCAGCCACTACGCGGTGCAGTTCACCAACCTCGACCTGCTCGACGAGATCGCCCCCGACAGCCCCGGCTGGCGACGCCACGTCCCAGCCGCAGCCCTCGTGCTGGCGCTGATCTGCCTCGTCATCGCGATCGCCCGGCCGGTGAAGGCCGAGCAGGTCCCGGTCGAGGCGTCCACCGTCATCCTGGCGCTGGACACCTCCATCTCGATGGATGCTCGCGACGTCGAACCGCGACGGCTCGACGCCGCCCAGGCCGCGGCGCTGCGCTTCATGGACGAGGTGCCCGATCAGGTCCGCGTCGGCCTGGTCAGCTTCGCGGAGAACGCCGTCGCCAACGTCGCCCCGACCGACGACCGAGCGATCGTCCGGACGACGATCGAGAACCTCGAGCTGCGCCCCGGTACGGCGATCGGCGAGGCGCTGTTGGTCGCGGTGGACCTGATCGAGGCCGACCTGCAGGCCATCCAGGCCGAGCAGCAGGGCGACGACGAACCCGAGCCGGCAACCATCATCGTGCTCTCCGACGGCGACACCACCGCCGGGCGTCCCAACGCCTTCGGCGTCCGGGCGGCGCAGGAAGCCGGGATCGCCGTCTCCACGATCAGCTTCGGCACCGTCAACGGCGTCATCCAGTTCCAGGGCCAGATCGTGCCCGTCCCCTCCAACGGTCGCGCCCTGGAGGGCATCGCCGACGACACCGGCGGCCGCTTCTACGACGCCGACAGCGCCGAGGCGCTGACGGAGGTCTTCGAGACCCTCGGCGTGGCCGTCGGCTTCACGACCGAGGAGGTCGAGGTCATCGTCCCGTGGGTCGTCGCCGCGATGATCCTCGGGACCGCGGCGGCCGCAGCCTCCCTCGTCTGGTTCTCCCGCCTCCCCTGATCACCTGGTCCCCGGGGCCAGGCCTGATCAGGTGGTGTGTGGCGGGGCGCTGGGAACGCGGATGTGGACCGCGGCGATGTCGTCGCGGGGTCGGCTGCCCTGGTAGGCCATGACGTCGTCGACCACGGCGTCGGTCAGCTCGTTGGCGGGGAGCGCGCGATGGGTGAACAGGAGGTCCAGCAACCCTTCCACGCCGAGCATCGACCGGCCCCGGCGGGCCTCGGTCAGCCCGTCGGTGTAGCAGAACAGCCCCTCGCCGGGCCCCAGGCGCACCTCGACGTCGGTGAGGGAGGGTTCCTCCACCACGCCGATCAGGGTGCCGGCAACGTCGACCGCCTCGGCCTGCTCGGGCCCGACGAGCACCGCCGGGGGATGCCCGCCGCTGGCAATCGTGACCCGCACGGTCCCGTCGTCCTCCACCCGGACGCGGCAGCACACGACGGTGCAGAAGCGCTCGGTCTCGTGGCGCAGCAGGACGGCGTTGAGGTCGGCGAGGATGTCGCACGGTCGCTGCTGGCGGATGGCGGCCGCCCTGATGGAGTAGCGGACGAGCGCGGTGATGGTTGCCGCCCGGGCGCCCTTTCCCCTGACGTCGCCGACCACCACGATCCAGTCGTGGCGTTCGGTCTCGAACACGTCGTAGAAGTCACCGCCGACCTGCGCACCGTCCCCGGCGGGACGGTAGGTCGCCCCCAGCTCCACACCCTCGATGGTCGGCAGGCCCGGGGGGATCAGGCTGGACTGCAGGGTGCGGGCGAGCTCGGCGGACTTGGCTTCGGACTCCTCGGCTCGCCGGCGGGCGCGCAGCAGCTCCTGCTCGTACTCGCGGCGGTGGGTCGCGTCCAGGACGCTGGTCCGGATGACTTCCTCCCCACCGTCGGAGGGCACGACCACCCGGGAGTTGACCAGCACCGGCAGCCGGGTTGCGTCCTGGCGGACGAAGTCCAGGGCGATCTCCCGGACCGTTCCGTGGAGCGACAGCATCGGGCGGTAGTGGGTCTCGTGGTAGATCCGGCCGCCCGCGCTCAGCAGGTCGGTGAACGGTTTGCCGAGGAGGTCCTCGCGCTCCGCGCCCAGCCACTCCAGCAACGTCTGGTTGACCCGCACGATCGTGCCGGTCCGGGTCGTCGACAAGTAGCCGCAGGGGGCACGCTCGTAGAGGTCCTCCGCGTCGTCATCGGGGACCAGGACCGGCCCGACGCCGTCGGATCGTGATGACAGCGAGTCCGTCACCCCGTGCGGGTCCTCAGGAAGCCCTCGATCGCCTCGATCGTGGCGTCCGGTGCGCTCAGGTTGGGACAGTGGCCCGTGGCGTCGAGCAGCACGAAGTCGCTGTCGGGAATCCGGTCGTGCACGTAGCGGCCGACCGCCTCCGGGGCGATCACGTCGTTGGTGCACTGCAGCACCAGCGCCGGCACCGACACCTTCTCGAGGTCCGCGCGGTTGTCGGAGGTGAAGGTGACGTGGGCGAACCTGCGGGCGATCTCGGGGTCGGTGCGGCAGAAGCTCTCCGTCAGCTCCTCACCGAGTGCCGGACGGTCGGGGTTGCCCATGATCACCGGCGCCATGGCGCTGGACCAGCCCAGGTAGTTGCTGTCCAGCGCACCGAACAGCTCCTCGATGTCGGCCTCGGAGAACCCGCCGGTGTACCCGTCGTCGTTGATGTAGCGCGGCGACGGGCCGACGAGGACGAGGGAGGCGAACCGGTCGGGTTCGGCGTTGGCGGCCAGCACCCCGATCATCGCCGAGACCGAATGGCCGACGAAGACTACGTCCTGGAGGTCCAGCTCGTGCACGATGGACAGCACGTCCGCGGCGTAGGCATCCAGGGAGCCGTAGGTCTCGGGGTCCCAGGCGGACGCGTCGGAGTGACCTGCGCCGACGTGGTCGAACAGGATCGTCCGGTACCGATCGGCGAACGCCGGCTCGACGAAGCGCCACATCTGCTGGTCGCAGCCGAAGCCGTGGGCGAACAGCATCGGCTGTCCGTCGTCGACACCGCCGACCGTCACGTTGTACCGCTGCGCCACATCCATCGTTCTCGTTCTTCCCATCGCCGAAGGAGCAGGAGATCTGTCGGGGGTCGGGACGTACGGCCTGCGCAACCCCACACGCTAGCGGGTCCGCGTGCCGGCGCGGTGGGGCTGATGGCCGAGAGACGCTAGCGTTGCACGCCGACCGTCCGCCCTCCACCCCAGGATCGTTCCGCACCGATGGCACTCTCCGACGACGACGTCCGACACGTCGCCCGGCTGGCCCAGCTGGACCTGACCGACGACGAGATCACCGCCCTGGCCCCCCAGCTGGCAGAGATCCTCGCCTACGCCGAGAAGGTGAGTGAGGTCGCGGCGGCCGACGTGCCGCCGACCTCCCACCCCTACCCGCTGCGCAACGTCTTCCGTGACGACGCCGTCGTCGCGGAACCGCTGTCGCCGGAGGTGGTGGTCGCCAACGCCCCCGACGCCGAGGACCTGCAGTTCCGCGTCCCCAAGATCATGGGGGAGTCGTCGTGAGCGGCCCGATCGTCACCCGCACCGCGGCGGAGCTGGCCGATGCGATGGCCGCGGGAGACCTGTCGGCCGTGGAGGTCGCCCGAGCCCACCTGGACCGCATCGAGGCCACCGACGGCACCACGGGGGCCTGGCTGGCCATGATGGCCGACGAGGCGCTGGACACGGCAGCCGACGTCGATCGACGTCGTGCGGCCGGGGAGGCGCTCGGTGCGCTGGCGGGCATCCCGGTGGCCGTCAAGGACGTGATGTGCACCAACGGCACCACGACCACCGCCGGGTCGCGCATGCTCGAGACCTTCGTGCCGCCCTACGACGCCACCGTCGTGGCACGCCTGCGGGCGGCCGACGCCGTGCTGCTCGGCAAGACCAACATGGACGAGTTCGCGATGGGCTCCTCCACGGAGAACTCCGCGTACAAGGTGTGCCACAACCCGTGGGACACCGACACCACGCCCGGTGGGTCCTCCGGCGGCAGCGCGGCGGCGGTCGCGGCCTACCAGGCACCGATCGCCACCGGCACCGACACGGGCGGCTCGATCCGCCAGCCCGCCGCTGTGACCGGCACCGTCGGCATCAAGCCCACCTACGGTCGGGCCAGCCGTTACGGGCTGATCGCGTTCGCCTCCTCGCTGGACCAGGCCGGCACGTTCGGTCGGACCGTTCGCGACGCCACCCTGGGGCTGGAGGTCATGTGCGGCCACGACCCCAAGGACTCGACCTCCATCCCGGACCCGATGACGTCCTACGTCGACGCCCTCGACAGGGGAGTGGAGGGGCTGCGCGTCGGCGTGGTCACCGAGTTCATGGGCGACGGGGCAAGCGACGGCGTCAAGGCGGCGGTGCAGCACGCCATCGACCGGCTGTCGTCGCTCGGCGCCGAGATCGTCGAGGTCTCCCTTCCCCACGCCGACTACGGCCTGCCGGCCTACTACCTGATCGCCCCGTCCGAGGCGTCGGCCAACCTCAGCCGCTACGACGGTGTGCGCTACGGCCTCCGTGTCGACGGTGAGACGACCCACGAGATGATGGCCGCCACCCGGGCTGCCGGCTTCGGCGCCGAGGTCAAGCGGCGCATCATGATCGGCACCCACGCGCTGTCGGCCGGCTACTTCGACGCCTACTACGGGCAGGCGCAGAAGGTCCGGACCCTGATCATCCGCGACTTCGAGGCCGCGTTCGACAAGGCCGACGTGCTGGTGGGGCCGACGTGTCCGACGGCGGCCTTCAAGCTGGGTGACAAGACCGCCGACCCGCTGGCGATGTACCTCAACGACGTCTTCGCCGTCCCGGCCTCGCTTGCCGGCATGCCGGCGATGTCGCTGCCCGTCGGCTTCGACACCGCCGAGGACGGCGGGCCGCTGCCCGTCGGGCTGCAGCTGGTCGGGCCGATGCTCGGCGAAGCCGTCATGGTGCAGGCCGCGGCCGCCCTCGAGGCCGACCTGGCCCTCGACCTGACCCCCCGCGGGCCGCGTGCGCTGGCCCTGCCCGAGAGCGAGTGACGAAGATGAGCGACTGGGAAGCCGTCATCGGCCTGGAGGTCCACGTCGAGCTGTCGACACGGACCAAGATGTTCTCCGCCTGCCCCAACGAGTTCGGCGGGGCACCCAACACCCGGGTGACCGAGGTCGACCTCGGCTTGCCCGGCACCCTGCCCGTGGTCAACGGCACGGCCGTGGAGCACGCCATCAGGATGGGCCTGGCCCTGGACTGCGAGATCGCACCGGTCAGCCAGTTCCACCGGAAGAACTACTTCTATCCGGACATGCCGAAGAACTACCAGATCAGCCAGTACGACGTGCCGATCTGCGGTGTGGGCCACCTCGACATCGAGACCAGCGAGGGGCCGGTCCGCATCGGCGTCACGCGGATCCACATGGAGGAGGACGCCGGCAAGAACGTGCACGTCGGCGAGTCCGGACGGGTCCACGGCGCCGACTATTCCCTCGTGGACTACAACCGGGCCGGGGTGCCGCTGCTGGAGTGCGTGTCGGAGCCCGACATCCGCACCGCCGAGCAGGCGCAGGCCTACCTGACGGAGCTGCGCGGCATCGTCCTCGCCCTTGGCATCTCCGACGCCAAGCTGGAGGAGGGGTCGATGCGGTGTGACGCCAACGTCAGCATCCACAAGCCGGGTACTCCCTACGGCACCCGCGCGGAGATCAAGAACATGAACTCCGTGCGCTCGCTCGGTCGTGCGATCGAGTACGAGATCGCCCGCCAGATCGACGTCGTGGAGTCCGGCGGCACCGTGGTGCAGGAGACCCGCCACTGGGACGAGGACGCCGGCACGACCTCTACCCTGCGTCGCAAGGAGACGCTGGACGACTACCGGTACTTCCCCGATCCCGACCTGGTCGAGATGGTCCCCGATCCGGCGTGGATCGAGGAGATCCGTGCCAGCCTGCCCGAGCTGCCCGCCGTCACGCGGGCGCGGCTGATCGATGCCCACGGCCTGGACCGCAAGTCGGTCGTGACCATGCAGGACGCCGGCCTGATCCCGCTGCTCGACGCCGCCGTGGCCGGTGGCGCCGACGCCGCCGACGCCACCAAGTGGCTGGTCAACGAGGTCGCTGGCTGGCAGAACGAGACCGGCCGCTCGGCGGTCGAGGCGCTGCCGGGTGAGGAGTTCGCCTCGCTGCTCGGCCGGGTTGCCGACGGCACCCTCGGCAAGGGCGGGGCCCGCAAGGTCCTGACGTCGGTGCTGGCCGGCGAGGGCACCGTGGCCGACCTGGCGAAGGACCACGAGCAGGTCTCCGACGTCAGCGCGATCGAGGCCATCGTCGACCAGGTCATCGCCGAGCAGGCCGACGCCGCCCAGAAGGTGCGCGACGGCAACCCCAAGGCCATGGGGGCCCTCGTCGGCGGCGTCATGCGCGCCAGCAAGGGCAAGGCCGACCCGGCCCTGGTCAACCAGCTGCTGAACGCCAAGCTGACGGGCTGACCCCAGGCGGCGGGGGCAAGGGTTCGTCAAATGTGACGGCGCGGGCGTCAGGAGTGACCGAACCAGTGGTTCACATTCGGATGCATGGTCATCCGAAACGCCACCCTGGTCCTGTCCCTCGCGCTCTCCCTCGCCCTCGCCGGGCCCACCAGCGCCTCCACCCACGGCGCGTCCGAGGAGGTGGTTGCGTCGGCGCTCCCGTGCCTGCCGCTGCCTGCCATCGACGACATGCTCTGCGTGCGCTGACCGGCCGTCAGTTCTCCTGGCACTCCAGGACCGGCTCGGCACGACCGCCGAGCTCGCAGATGTCGCGGAACGCCGCGCGTTCCTCGGGAGTGTCGTCGGGGTTCTCGGTGAGCCCCGTGACCCCGTCCTCGTGGGTCACGCCCGGTAGGAGCATGAGCTGTCGAGTACCTGCCTCGCGGTCGCTGTAGTTGCTCGACTCCACCACGGTCCGATCGGTGGTGGGCACGGTGACCCGTCCGTTGGGAATCACGTCCTGGGGCAGTGCCGGCGGTGGGTCCGAGTCGACGCTCGGTGCACCACCGCCATCACGGCCACCGGCGTCGTCCTCTGCGGCTTGCGTGTCCGCACTCGTGCCCGCCGCGGCACCGGCCGGGGCCGCCACCGTGTCGCCTGTGGCCGTCGGCACCGAGACCTCCGTCACCGCATCGAGCACCGCTGGATCGTCGTCGCGGGTCTCTCCCGGCCAACGGTCCGGTGTCAGGTTCAGCCCGCCGAGAACGAGCAGGGGAGCCAGCACCGCCGCGGCGGCCTTGAGGCCAACCTGCGCGCCCATGCCCTTGACGGCCGACGTCATGCGTGCGAACGGGGCGGGCAGCCACGGGAGCCCGTCGATCCGACGGTCCCGGGCGATGGTCCGGGCGCGGGCACGGGCGCGGTGCAGCTGGACCTTGATCGTGTCCCGGGTGGTGCCGCGTCGCTCCGCCATCTCGCGGAGCGACAGGTCCTCCATGTAGTGCTCGACCACCAGCTCGGCGTCGCGGTCGCTCAGCTCGTGCAGCACCTGGGCGATCAGCACCCGCATCTCCACGGTGCGCTGCGGTGCCGACTCCGGGATCACGAGGTCGACGGCGGCGTCCTCGCTGCGACGCACCACCTCGCTGTGACGGTGGTGGTCGATGGCGACGTTGCGTGCCACCTGCAGCAGCCACCGGCGCAGCTCCCGATCGTCCAGGGGAGCGATGTCGCTGCGCAGCAACCGCACGAACACGTCCTGGGTCAGGTCCTCGGCCGTGTGGTGGTCCTTGACCCACCGCAGGCACGTGGTCATCACCGGAGGGCCGTGCTGACGGACGATGGCCGCGAAGGCGTCGTCATCGCCCGCGCGGGCAGCCGCCAGCAGGCGGTGCGGCGGCGAGGACGGCGGAGAGGAATTCGTGGTGGACATACAGCGGCGTTGGGCAGAAGGTGAACATGCCCGCATCACAGGGTTCGCCGTCGGGCAGCAGCATCCTTCAAGAAAGTTTCGTTCGGAGTGTTAACCACCTGGGCCTCTCGCTCGTTCTGTACGGGTGGGCATCCCGCGTACGCACGTACGTGAGGGGGTGGGCAGGGCCGGATCGTCGAGCAGGGGATCCGGCCCTGATCCTGTTTTCGGGGGGTACGGTTGAACCGCGCCTGCGTTCGCTCCGAACAACGGTTGGGCATCCTCTGTGTCCCGATCCCCGTTCTCCCCCCACCGGGCGAAGGCCGCGCATGCACACCATGACCTCTTCCGACACCACCGATCTGCTCGACCCTCCTCCGGGAGGTGTGCTCGGCGGTGTTGCCGGCCGGGTCGACGCGGTCCTCGAACGGTTCCTGCGCGCTCGCGCGGACGAACTGGCTGATCTCGACCCCGCCCTCGAACCCGTCGCGGATGCGGTCACCGCGCTGGTGTCGGCTGGTGGCAAGCGGCTGCGTCCTGCCTTCGTGTGGTGGGGCTACCGGGCCGCGACGGGACACACCGACCCCGAGGTGCTGAAGCCCGCCGGTGCCGTCGAGCTGCTGCACACCTTCGCGCTCATCCACGACGACATCATGGATCGCTCGGCCACGCGTCGCGGGTTGCCGGCAGTCCACACCGCCCTGCGCGACCACCACATCGAGGCCGGCCTCTCCGGCGACCCCGAGTGGTTCGGCGTCGGCGGCGGGATCCTCGCCGGTGACATGGTCTTCGTCTGGGCCGACATGCTGTTCGAGGCGGCTCGTCTGGAGCACCGTGCGATGGCCAGGGCTCGACGCGTGTTCGGGCAGCTCCGCGCGGAGGTGATGGCCGGCCAGTACCTGGACCTGCGGCTCTCCGGCCTTCCCGCGGCATCAGAGGCCGACTCGCTGCGCGTGTCCCTGCTGAAGTCCGGCCGGTACACGGTCACCCGCCCGCTGCAGATGGGGGCGGCGCTCGGCGGAACCGATCCGGACCTCGACCGCACGCTGTCGACGTTCGGTGACGCCGTCGGGGTGGCCTTCCAGCTGCGTGACGACGTCCTCGGGCTGCTCGGCGATCCCGACACCACCGGCAAGGGATCGCTGGAGGACATCCGCGAGGGCAAGCGCACCATGCTGATCCTCCACGCCCGTGACCAGGCCACCCCTGCCCAGCGCGAGGTCCTCGATCGGGTCGTCGGCAACCCCGACGCCACGCGGGACGATGCCGATGCCGTCCGCCAGATCGTCGTGGACACCGGTGCCGCCGATCACGTCGAGGCCCACCTGACCGGTCTCCGGGCCGACGCCGACCGCGCGGTGGAGCACCTTTCCGACCCCTCCAGATCCGCCCTGCTCGAGCTCGCATCCGTGGCCGTCGACCGGAGCGCCTGACCATGCTGCGGACGCACCCCGCCGACGTCGTGGTCGTCGGCGCTGGACTCGGGGGCCTGGCCACCGCCATCCGCGTTGCCGCAGACGGACACCACGTCACCCTGCTGGAACGCGACCCGATCCCGGGCGGCCGCGCCGGCCAGATCCTGGACCGGGGATTCACGTTCGACACGGGTCCGTCGGTCATGACGATGCCGGCGCTGGTCGCCGACCTGTACGCGCTCCACGGGGAACGCATGCAGGACCACCTGACCATGGAACGGCTGGACCCGGCGTATCGGGCCACGTTCCACGACGGCTCGGTCGTGCGCATCCGTGGCTCGGTGGCCGCGATGACCGAGGAGGTCCGCCAGCTCGCCGGTCCCGCGGAGGCCGACAACTTCGTTCGCTTCGCCGGCCACCTCAAGAAGCTGTACGAGGCGGAGTACGAGACCTTCATCGACGCCAACTTCGACAGCCCGCTGGATCTGGCACGGCCCGACAAGATGGTCAACCTCATCCGGCTCGGGGGCTTCCGCAAGGTCGCCAACCTCGTCGGGTCGTTCCTGACCGACTGGCGGCTCCAGCGGCTGTTCACCTTCCAGTCGATGTACGCCGGGATGAGCCCGTACGAGGCGCTCGGCATCTACGCCGTGATCGCCTACATGGACGCCATCGCTGGCGTGTACGGCGTCAAGGGCGGCATCCACGCGATCGCCGAGGGCCTGGCCGACCTTGCATCGCGCCACGGGGTGGACATCCGCTACGGCGCGGAGGTGGCCGAGGTCACCGGGGCGGGCAAGCGCGCCAACGGGGTGCGGCTGGTCGACGGCACCGTCCACCACGCCGACGTCGTCGTCCTCAACCCCGACCTGCCGATCGCCTATCGCGACCTGCTGCCACCCCGGGCCACTCCCGCACGCGTGAAGCGGCTGACGTTCTCACCGTCCTGCACCGTCGTGCACCTGGGCCTGGACCGCAAGCTCCTGGACGCCGCACATCACAACATCCACTTCGCCGAGGACTACCAGGCGTCCTTCGACGACATCCTCGCCGGGCGACTCCAGCGAGACCCCTCGTGGTTCCTGTCGGTTCCGACCCACGCCGACCCCGACATGGCCCCCGACGGCGGCGAGGTCGCCTTCGTGCTCGTGCCCAGCCCCAACCTCAACGGTGACCCGATCAACTGGACCCACCAGGGGCAACGCGAGGTCGCGGCCACGATCGAACGGCTCGAGCAGGCCAAGTACGGCCCCGTCGGTGACAGCGTCGTGACCAGCCACGTCGTCACCCCGCAGGACTGGGCCGACATGGGCATGGCGGCCGGTACCCCGTTCGCCGCCAGCCACCACTTCCGCCAGACCGGTCCCTTCCGGCCTGCCAACGTCGCCCCCAAGGTCGAGAGCGTCGTCTTCGTCGGGTCCTCCACCACGCCCGGCGTCGGGGTGCCGATGGTCCTGGTCAGCGGCCGGTTGGCCGCCGAACGCGTCGCCCAGCAGCTGGAGCGGCAACCGTGAGCGTGGCCCCGGCTGGTGCCGTCCCGACCGCCGCTGTCGCCGGTGGCTACGAGCATCCGACCCCCTCCACCCTGATCGTGGAGGAGACCCTCGCTGCTCGTGGGCACACCGGCGGACGGATCGACCTCACCGCCTCCTACGAGGTGTGCCGGCGCATCAACGCCGCCCACGGCCGGACCTACTACACCGCCACCCGGCTGCTGCCCGCGGCCAGCCGCCCGCACGTCCACGCCATCTACGCCTTCGCGCGGTACGCCGACGACCTGGTCGACCACCTCGCCCTGGACTGGGACGCCGAGCAGCGGCGAGCGGCCCTGGAGGGCTGGGCCGCGGAGTTCCTCGCCGACCTGGAACGGGGTGACTCCGAGGACCCCGTCTGCAAGGCGACCATCCACACGGTGCGAACCCTCGGCATCGACCACGGGGACCTCGACGCGTTCCTCCGGTCCATGGCCATGGACCTGACGGTGACCAGGTACGAGACCTACGAGGACCTGCTCGCCTACATGCACGGCTCGGCCGCGGTCATCGGGTCGATGATGCTGCCGGTGCTGCAACCGCTGACCCCCGCCGCGCGGGAGCCGGCCATGACGCTCGGCGTGGCGTTCCAGCTGACCAACTTCCTCCGAGACGTCGCCGAGGACCTCCAGCGTGGCCGGATCTACCTGCCCATGGAGGACCTCGACCGCTTCGGCGTGACCGAGGAGATGATGCAGGCGCGCCGTGTGACGCCGGAGATCCGCCATCTGCTGACCTTCGAGATCGCACGAACTCGGCGCCTGTACGAATCGGCTCGGGCCGGATGGGGCATGCTGCCGTCAGCAAGCGCCCGTTGTGTGCGGACCGCACACACGCTGTACGAGCGAATCCTCGATCGGATCGAAGCTGCGGATCATCAGGTGTTCGACGTTCGTGCCGTCGTCCCTGCCTGGCAGAAACTCGGGGTGGCGGTGCGCCAGATGGCCACACCTGTACCAGCGCCGCCCCCGGCGCTGCCGACGACCTCTACTCTTGATGGCCGGGTTCCGGTCATCGCTGACCGGCCACGTGGTCAAACCACGGCGGGCGTGCGATCATCGGACGTGCGACCGCGGCCGGAGCCCAAGTGAACACAAAGGATCTGTCCGTGACCCCCTCAAGCCCAGAGTCAATGGAGACGCTGAACGGTGTTGCCGAGCTGAACGGCAACGGCCGCCCCAAGGAGAAGCTCAACGGGCTTCCCCCGCAGGTGCTGGTCGAGGCGCCCCGCGCTGCCCGTCGTGAAGCGAGCATCACCGAGCTGTCCGGCCTGCAGCCGGTCGTGGCCCGGCGTGCGATCCACATCGCCACCGAGCGGCTGTTCCACGTCACCGACGTGACGGAGGACTGCCAGGAGCTCGTCGCCGAGAGCGGGGTGAAGGAGGGCATGCTGTCGGTCTTCTCCCAGCACACGACGTGCGCGATCAAGATCAACGAGCGCGAGACGTGTTTCCTGGAGGACCTGCGGCTGTTCATGGAGGCGCTGGTGCCGCAGGAGGCCTACTACCGCCACGACGACTTCGAGATCCGCGACCACGCGACACTGGCGGGCACCGTGGAGGAGGAGCCGATCAACGGCCACGCCCACATCAAGCAGATGCTGCTGGGCAGCGCGTCGGAGTCGGTGCCGGTCGCCGACGGGACGCTGCGCCTGGGCACGTGGCAGCGGATCATGTTCATCGAGCTGGACCAGGCCCGCAACCGCAAGGTCCAGCTGCAGGTCCAGGGCTGGCGCTGAGCGAACAGGCGGACGCGTCCGCCCGTCGCAAGGCCGACCACCTGCGGGTGGTCCTCGACGGTGACGTCGCACACGTCGGCCTGACCACCGGGCTCGAAGGGGTCCGGCTGGCGGCCAGGGCACTTCCCGGCCACGACCTCGACACCGTCGACCTGTCGGTCCGGGCGTTCGGCACGACGCTGGGGGCTCCGGTCCTGATCAGCTGCATGACCGGTGGGACCGGTGATGCCGGCCCCGTCAACGCCGCGCTGGCGGCTGCCGCACAGCATCACCGGGTGGCCCTCGGCCTCGGGTCGGGGCGGGTGCTGCTGCAGGGCGGCGACCCCGCGTCCTTCGAGGTCCGCGACATCGCACCGGACGTGCCCCTGCTGGCCAACCTCGGTGCGGTCCAGCTGGCCGAGGTCGGCCTCGACGGCTGTCACGAGCTGGTGGAGCGGACCCGGGCCGACGCGCTGGTGCTGCACCTCAACGCCGTGCAGGAGGCCGTGCAGCCCGAGGGCGACACCGGTTTCGGGGACGTGCTGGGCCGCATCGCCGACGTGGTCGCGGGCCTCGGGGTTCCCGTCGTGGCCAAGGAGGTCGGGTTCGGCATGGCCGCCGACGACGTCCGAGCGCTGGTCGACACCGGGGTCGCCGCCATCGACGTCGCCGGCGCAGGCGGGACGAACTGGGCGCGGGTCGAGGGCCACCGCGACACCGACGCCGGGGCGATCGCCGCCGCGTTCGTGGACTGGGGCTGGTCCACGCACGACAGCTTGGTGGCCGCCATGGGGGTCCTGGGGGACGCACCGGCCGATCGACGCCCCCTCCTCATCGCCTCGGGCGGGCTGGCCCACGGGGTGGACGCCGTCAAGTGCCTGTGTCTCGGTGCCGACCTCGTCGGCTTCGGTCGCCGGCTGATCGCCGCCGGAGCCGAGGGCCCCGAACGGGCGACCTCGGCGCTGGGAACGCTGGTGCAGCAGATGCGCATCGCCGTGTGGGGCATCGGCGCGACCCGCCCGAGCGACCTGGGCACCGCCCACCTGGCATGAGCCGCATCGGGGGAGTGTCGGCCGGGGCCGTCGTCTGGCGACGTCGACTCCCGGTGGTCGTGGCCGTGCTCGCGGTGCTGGCGTTGCTGCCCGGTGTGGCGAGCCCTCCCGCGCCGGCTGGTGCCCAGACCTGTCAGCCGTTGACGGACGCGCAGCTGGTCGCCCAGGTCATCGGCGCGCCGTTGCGCACCCCGGTGGCCACCGCGGCCGCAACGACCCTTGCCGCCGAGCACGCCGGGACGGTCGTGCTGCTGGGCGACGCGATCACCTCCGCCGAGCAGGTCCGCGGGCTCATCGACACCCTCGATGCCAGCGCCCCAGCCGGGTTGCCACCCTTGATCGCCGTGGACGAGGAGGGAGGCCGCGTCGCGCGCTTCGGTCGGGCCGGGGTGACCGTGCGCCTTCCGTCAGCCCGACAGCAGGCGGCGATGTGGACCCCCGAGGAGCTTCGTGGCCAGGCGGCTGCGCTCGGCGGGCAGATGGCCGACCTCGGCGTCGACTGGGACCTTGCCCCCGTGCTGGACCTGACCGACGCGCCCGCCGACACCGTGATCGGTGACCGGTCCTACGGGACCGACCCGTCCGTTGTGGGGGCCTACGGGACGGCGTTCGCCGCAGGCCTCCGTGATGCGGGCCTCGTGACCAACGGCAAGCACTTCCCCGACCACGGGCTGACGACCGTCGACACCCACCGCGACGTGGCCTCCGTCGAGGTGTCCCGCGAGGCCATCCAGCAGCACCACCTCGCCCCCTACCGCGTGGCCGCCGACCAGCTCGACTCGATCATGCTGTCCCACCTGCGGGTGTCGTCGCTGGACCCGTCGTTGCCCGCCAGCCTGTCGGCCGTGGCCGTGGACTTCCTCCGGGACGAGCTGGGGTGGGACCGGGCCCTGGTCACCGACGACCTGTCGATGCAGGCCGTGGCGAGCGTGGCCGACCAGCCGACCGCGGCGCTGATGGCGCTGCAGGCCGGCGTCGACGTGCTCCTGGTCGGAACCCCCGACGGGGCCGCGGCTGCGCACGCCCGGATCCTCTCCGCGCTGGACGACGGCAGCCTGCCGGTGGAGCGGTTGCGCCAGGCCGTGCGGCGGGCGCTGGCGCTGAAGGGGATCGAGGGTGCGGCGGCGTCGTGCCTGCTCGGCCTGCCCCCGGTGGCCGAGGCCCGTGCAGCCCTCGACGGGGACGGCGGCGTCGTGGCCGTGATCGACGGGGTTCGTCGGCCGGTGCCGGATGCGCAGACGCTGGCCCGCCGGGGAGCGACGCCGGTCCGCTACAGCGACGTCGAGCTGGCGTCGTTGCCGCTCGGCGATCCGCTGGTCTCCGCGCGTCGCTTCGCGGTCGGAGTGGTCGCCGGTGTGGGCGCCGACCCGCTGGACGTCGCGGTGCAACGGGCCGAGCAGTCAGCAGGGGAGGGGCATGGGCGTGCCGTTGCGGTGACCACCCCGGCGCCGATCGCGGCGGCGTTGGCCGCTGACCTGTCCGACGGTGTCCCGGTCCTGCCGGTGGCCGACTCCGCGCGGCTGGCTGCGGCGGCCGACCGCGTACTGGCGGAGGACGGCGTGCTGACGGTCGTCGGGCCTGTCCCCGAGGGTGTCGAGGGCGCGGTGGAGGCGATCGCGGTCGACGCCCCGGTCGTCGGGGCCCAGCAGGTCTGGGACCGTCGAGGTGCGCCGGTCGGGACGGTCGTGGTGGCCGACCCGGGGGTCGACCCGACGCTGCTGCTGCCGTGGCTGGCCCGCCGGGACGTTGCGCTGCTGCTGACCCCGGCCGACCGGCTGGATGCCGGAGTGGCCGACCGCCTGGCAAGCCACGACGGGACCGTCCACACCCTCGGGCTCGGTGACGCCGTCGACGCGGCCATCCGAGGCGGCCGGGAGGGGGCTGACGGCGAGCGCATCCCGACCGACCCCCGAGCGCAGGCGACCTGGCTGTTCGAGGTCGGCGCCGCCGGTCCCGCCGTCCTCGCCCACGACGGCCTCGCCCACCTGATGGCCGCCCTCCCCCTCGCCCGGGATGGTCGTGCCCTGCCCCTGCCCACCATCGACGGTGCGCTGCCGGGCTGGGCCGAGGGCGTGGTCGGCGGCTGGCGCCTCCCCGGCGGCGCCACCATCGCCGGCTGGACCGCCGGCGTCGACCCCACCCCAGTCGCCGACCTCGCCATCCCGACGTACTGGTCCCGCCGGTAGGTCGTTGTTTGTTGGTCCTCGGGTTGTTGGTTGGTCCTCGCTTCGCTCGTTGTTGGTTTGTCCTCGCTTCGCTCGTCTGGTCCTCGGGCTCGTAACCGACGATCCGCGGCGGCTTCCTCGACCCCTCGCTGCGCATCGGGGCACTGCGGGAGCCACCACGGAGGCGTCGGCGCCCTGCGGCGGTGCGTTGGCAGCCCAGTGCGTTGCGCACACGAACGGTGTGTGCGTTCCCCTGCTTCGGCTGCTGTTGATCGCACCCACCGTCGGCCGGCGGGTGCGACCCACACCGCCTGAGGGCGTGCATCGCACACGTGCCCTCACCCCGGGTGCGTTCCACGTCGGAGAGCGTTTCCCAACGCACACGGTCCCGGCGCCGGCGTGTGCGTTCGGCCTCGCCACGGGGTGGGCACCTCACCCACCCTCGGCCGGTATTGCGTTGGCACGGCGAGCCGACCCACACCCAGCGCCCCGCCCCCTCGGCTCGCGTGTGCGTTCGGCGACGTCAGGGGGTGCCCATGTCGCACACCCTCAGCCGTCGTGTGACATCCAAGCCGTCAGGAGGTGCCCATGTCACCCACCCTCGGCCGGTGTGGGGCATCCAAGCCGTCAAAAGGTGGGCATGGCGCACGACCCTGCACCCCGGGTGCGTTGGACCACCCTCAGAGGCGTCCATGTCACACGCCACCCCGACCCCGGCGGTCCAGTCAGCGCAGACGGAGTGGATCGCCACGCGTCGACGCCGCCCGCCCCTCCACCTGCGTGTGCGTTGGGCGACGTCAGGGGGCGCCCACCTCGCCCACCCTCGGCGGGTGTGTCGCATACAAGCCGCCAGGAGGTGGGCATGGCGCACGAGCCCTCACCCCGGGTGCGGTCGACCACTCTCAGAGCGGCTCAACGCACACGCCGGTCATGTACGGGACCCGCAGAGGTGCCAACGCACCGCCAGCCCCGGTGTGCTGCAAACCGCGGTTGGCAGAGCTGCACCGCCGCAGGGCGCCGGCGAAACGCGAGCGAGGCTCGCAGTGCCCGATGCGGAGCGAGGGCCGAGAATCGAGGGAGCGATTCGTCGGGTCAGAGCCCGAGGACCCGACGAGCGAAGCGAGGACCAATCAACAACGAGCGGAGCGAGGACCAACAAACACAGACCGGACACACCGGCTGCGTAGGGAGGGGGCGGGAACCCGCCCTACGCATGGTGTGTCGAGGTAGGTCTGCGTACCGGATCCCGGGACGGCACGCGCGGAATCACGGCCTGTCCCCGGAAACGGTGACTACGTTAGCAGCAACCTCGGGGTAGCCCACAAGGACCAGTCAGCCAATCCGACGGGGGCAGTCGTCCTTCACAGCCCACCGTCCGGGTTGCCCCGCGCCCGCGAACACGACAGACTGTCCCCATGCAGCGTTGCATGGTTGGGTATGCCCTCGGCCGGTACCTCGTACCGTTCCGGGCGTCTGACCCGTGCGCGGTCGCGTGAGCGAACTGCAGTAACCACACACGGAACCGGACGCGACCTCCCTGCTGGGAGGTCGTAGTCGTTTCGGCGGAACACGAGAACGAGGAAGGGACAGCAGCCACATGGAGATGACCGGCGCACAGGCAGTCATCCGTTCGTTGGAGCTGGCCGGCGTGGAGGTGGTCTTCGGCCACCCGGGCGGCGCGATCCTGCCTGCCTACGACCCGATGCTCGAATCGTCCATTCGCCACGTGCTCGCTCGTCACGAGCAGGGTGCAGGGCACATGGCCGAGGGCTACGCCCATGCGACCGGGCGGGTAGGCGTGTGCATCGCCACGTCCGGCCCCGGTGGCACCAACCTCGTCACCCCGCTGGCCGACGCGATGATGGACTCCATCCCGATCGTGGCCATCACCGGTCAGGTCGCGACCAGCGCCGTGGGTGGTGACGCGTTCCAGGAGGCCGACATCACCGGCATCACCATGCCGGTGACCAAGCACAACGAGATGGTCGCCACCGCCGACCGCATCCCCGGTGCGATCGCCGAGGCGTTCCACATCGCCTCCACCGGCCGCAAGGGCCCCGTCCTGATCGACATCCCCAAGGACGTCCTGGCCCAGAAGCTGACCTCCTTCGACTACCCCGAGCGGGTGACCCTGCCCGGCTACAAGCCGACGGTGCGTGGCCACTCCAAGATGGTCCGCGAGGCCGTCGACGTGATCCTGGCCGCCCAGCGCCCGGTCATCTACGCCGGCGGTGGCATCGTTGCCTCGGGCGCCCACGAGGTGCTCAAGACCCTCGCGGAGACCCTCGAGCTGCCCGTCGTCACCACGCTGATGGCCCGCGGCGCGTTCCCCGACAGCCACCCGCAGCACCTCGGCATGCCCGGCATGCACGGCCACTGGACGGCGGTCACCGCCCTGCAGCGGGCCGACTTGCTGATCGGCCTCGGCACGCGCTTCGACGACCGGGTGACCGGCAAGCTCGACGCGTTCGCGCCCAACGCCAAGGTCGTGCACGTCGATGTCGACCCGGCCGAGATCGGCAAGAACAAGGCCGTCGACGTCCCGATCGTCGGCGACGTCGGCACGGTCATGGGGCAGATGCTGGAGGTCCTGCAGTCCCGCCTGGACGACGGGGTCGAGCAGGCCGACACCTCTGCCTGGTGGGACCAGCTGCGCACGTGGCTGGCCGACCACCCGCTGCGCCACGAGCAGGAGCCCGACGGTCCGCTGAAGCCGCAGACGGTCGTGCGGGCCATCGATGCCCGCCGGGCCGAGGACTCCATCATCGTCACCGGGGTCGGCCAGCACCAGATGTGGGCCTCCCAGCTGATCCACTACGAGACGCCGCGCAACTGGATCAACTCCGGTGGCCTCGGCACGATGGGCTTCTGCGTCCCCGCCTCGATCGGCGCCAAGGTCGGCCGGCCCGAGGCCCAGGTGATCGCCGTCGATGGTGACGGGTCGTTCCAGATGACCCTCCAGGAGCTCGCCACCGCCAGCACCGAGCGGATCCCCGTGATCTTCGCCGTCCTCAACAACGGCGTGCTCGGCATGGTCCGGCAGTGGCAGGAGCTGTTCTACGACCGGCGCTTCAGCCAGATCGAGCTGGGCCAGGACGTGCCCGACCTGGTCAAGCTGGCTGACGCGATGGGTGCGGTCGGCTTCCGCTGCGTGAAGGCCGAGGACGTCGACGCGACGCTGGAGAAGGCGTTCGCGGTCAAGGACACGCCCGTTCTGATCGACTTCCGGGTCGACCCGGAGGAGAAGGTCTTCCCGATGGTCCCGGCCGGCCAGTCCAACGACACCATCATCGAGAACATGGACGAGTGGTGGGCGCGCAAGGCGGCCGCCGAACGCGGCGAGGGCGAGGACCTCACCTCCGCCGGCCCGCCCAGCTAGCCGACTCGCGGCAGCACGGCAGCACCACGCAGGAGCACAGCACACATGGCCAAGCACACCCTCAGCGTCCTCGTCGAGAACCGTCCGGGCGTCCTCGCCCGAGTAGCCGGGCTGTTCTCGCGGCGCGGCTTCAACATCGACTCACTCGCCGTCGGCGAGACCGAGGTCGACAACGTCTCGCGCATGACGATCGTCGTCGACGCCGCAGCCCAGCCGCTGGAGCAGGTCACCAAGCAGCTCAACAAGCTGGTCAACGTCCTCAAGATCGTCGAGCTCGACGACACGGCCACGGTCAGCCGTGAGCTGTGGCTGGTCAAGGTCGGCGCCAGCCCCGACGTCCGGGCCCAGGTCATCGAGATCGCCAGCGTCTTCCGCGCCAGCGTCGTCGACGTCGACCACGACGCCGTCGTGGTCGAGGCGACCGGTTCCACCGAGAAGCTGGAGGCCATGGTGCGGCTGCTGTCGCCCTACGGCATCCGCGAGCTCGTCCGGTCCGGCACGATCGCCGTCGGCCGTGGCGCCAAGTCCATCACCGAGGGTCGGGCGCTCCGCCTCGAGCGCGCCGGTTAGCCCGCCGGTTCTGGCCGAGCCACACCGGCCAGACCACACCGGCCAGACCACCCCGATCCCGTTCTCACCACTCCCGCACGACCCGAAGGAACAGCGCAATGCCCGCAACGATGTACTACGACGACGCCGCCGACCTCGGCCTGCTCCAGGGCAAGACCGTGGCCATCATCGGCTACGGCTCCCAGGGCCACGCCCACGCCCGCAACCTCGCCGACAGCGGTGTGCAGGTCGTCGTCGGCCTCTACGAGGGATCCTCCAGCCGTCAGGCCGCCAGCGAGGCGGGCCTGGAGGTCGCGAGCGTGGCCGACGCCGCCAAGCAGGCCGACATCATCATGATCCTCGTGCCGGACCAGACCCAGGCCAAGCTCTACTCCGAGGAGATCGCCCCGGGCCTCGAGGCCGGCAACGCGCTGTTCTTCGCGCACGGCTTCAACATCCACTTCGCCCAGATCGAGCCGCCGGCCGACGTCGACGTCTGCATGGTCGCCCCCAAGGGCCCGGGCCACATGGTCCGCCGCGTCTACACCGAGGGTGCCGGCGTGCCCTGCATCTTCGCGGTGCACCAGGACGCCACCGGCAAGGCCAAGGACCTGGCGCTGGCCTACGCCAAGGGCGTCGGCGGCACCCGCGCCGGCGTGATCGAGACCACCTTCGAGGAGGAGACCGAGACCGACCTGTTCGGTGAGCAGGCCGTCCTCTGCGGTGGCGCCTCCGCGCTCGTCCAGACCGGGTTCGAGGTGCTCGTCGAGGCCGGCTACCAGCCCGAGATCGCCTACTTCGAGTGCCTCCACGAGCTGAAGCTCATCGTCGACCTCATGTACGAGGGTGGCCTGGCCGGCATGCGCTACTCCGTCTCCGAGACCGCCGAGTACGGCGACTACGTCTCCGGCCCGGTCGTCATCGACGCCGACACCAAGGAGCGGATGCGCGGCATCCTCGGCCGCATCCAGTCCGGCGAGTTCGCCCGTGACTTCATCCTGGAGAACCAGGCCAACCAGGCCTCGTTCAAGGCGATGCGTCGCCGCAACGCCGAGCACCAGATCGAGAAGGTCGGTCAGGAGCTCCGCGGCATGATGAGCTGGCTGGAGAGCTAGGCCAGCCGACCCCACGAGTCAGTCGACGGCGGCGTCCCTCGGGGTGCCGCCGTTGTCGTGTGCCGGTCAGGCGATGTGCCGGTCGGGCGATGTGCCCGGTCGGGCGACGGGGTGGCGGGGAAGGTCCGCGGAGTGCACGGCCCGGGAGTACCAGAAGCCCTGCAGCCGGTCACACCCCATGTCGGTCAGGACCCGCTCCTGCTCCGGCGTCTCGACGCCCTCGGCGACGGTTGACAGCCCGAGCTCGTGCGCCAGGTCGATGGTCGCGGCGACGATGGCGTGGTCGTTGCGGGAGCTCAGCATCCCGCGAACGAACGAGTGGTCGATCTTGACGACGTCGACGGCGAAGCGGCGGAGGTAGGTCAACGAGGCGTAGCCGGTACCGAAGTCGTCCAGGGCGACGCGGACACCCTGCTGCCGCAGCACCTGCAGCGCCGCGTCCACCCCGGCGCCTGCGCTGATGAGCGCGCGCTCGGTCAGCTCCAGGCACAGCCGTTCCGGGGCCAGGCCGCTGGTGTCCAGCATGCCGGTGACCAGCGACACGAGGTCACGGTCGGCCAGCTGACGCGAGGACAGGTTCACGTTCACCGTCAGCTGGTCGTCGATCCCCGCGGCGGTCCGGCAGGCCGTGGAGAGGACCAGCCGGTCGATGTCGACGATCAGGCCGCTGTCCTCGGCCACGTCGATGAACTCTGCCGGCAGGAGCAGCTGGTGGTCACGCTGCCAGCGCACGAGGGCCTCGACGGCGACGGTGTCCCCGGCGACGGCATCGACGATCGGCTGGTACTGCACGACCAGCTCGTCGTCGCGGAGCGCGGTGCGCAGCCGCCGTTCGAGGTGGAAGCGGCGACTCACCGCGGTGGACAGGCCGTCGCGGTACATGCTGACCGCCGCGCGGCCGGCGTCCTTGGCGGCGTACATGGCCAGGTCGGCCCGGCGCACGAGGTCGTCGGGGTGGGCGCCGTCCTCGGCGACCACGACCCCGATCGAGCAGGTGATGACCACCTCGTCGTCGTCGACCAGCAACGGCTGGCTGACGTCGTGGCGGATGCGGTCGGCGATGGCGAGGGCCTCCAGCTCACCCAGCACCCCGTCGCAGAGGACGACGAACTCGTCGCCGCCCATGCGTGCGACCGTGTCCCCGGGCCGCAGGCCATCCAGCAGGCGGTCCGCGATCCGCTGCAGCAGCCGATCGCCGACCTCGTGCCCGCGGCTGTCGTTGATCAGCTTGAACCGGTCGAGGTCGAGGAACAGCAGCGCCACGCGTGATGCCTGGGGGTTCGGGCGGCGCAGGGCCTCGCTGAGGCGGGCGTTCAGCAGGCGTCGGTTCGGCAGGCCGGTCAGGTGATCGGTCCTCGCCATCAGCGCCATCGCCTCCTCGTTGCGCTTGCGTTCGGTGATGTCGTTGACCGTCACCACGGCGCCCATGACGGTGCCGTCCTCGGCCAGCATCCGCCGGGCGCTGGTGAGGTGGGTCCGCAGGTCGCCGTCACCACGGACCAGCGCGAACTCCTCGTTGACCAGGACCTCGCCGGCGAGGGCGCGCTGGAGGGGCAGCTCCTCGAACCGGAACCGGCTGCCGTCGGCGTGGCGTGGCCACAGCTCGCGCGGCCACGTCTGGGGCATCTGCCGAGTGTCGGTGCAGCCGGAGAACTGGGTGTACGCCGCCGGGTTGAACAACGTCACCTCGCCGCTGGCGTCGCAGGCGATCAGCCCGACCTCGACGTCGGTCACGACGGCTTCGATGAAGGCGGTGTGGCGATGCAGGTCGCGCTGGAGGCGCCGCCGGCGGTCGATGTCCTGGACCTGCAGGACGAGGGTGTCGGGCCGCCCGTGGCGGTCGGTCATGACCATGCCGCTGAGCAGGCCCCACACGGTCGTGCCGTCGGCCCGCACCAGCGGTCGCTCGACCGCAACCCTGGTTCGTCCGGACCGTTCGGCGACGGTGAGGAGCTCCTCGGCCAGGTCGGCCAGGCCGTCCTCCGACGGGGTGACGTCGACGCAGCGCAGCGTCTCGCACTCGGCGACTGTGCGCCCGAGGAAGTCCGCCAGCTGTGGGTTGACGACGAGGAACCGTCCGCGTTGGTCCTCGCACAGGTCGATGACGGCCATGCCGACCGGGCCGTTGGCGAAGACCGCCTCCACCACGCTGGCCAGCTCGTCGCGTTCGCGCGTGCTGACGGCGACGTCGGCGGCGAGCCGGTGTCGATCGACGACGGCGAGGCCCGCCGAGCCCGCTGCAGCGAGCAGGGCTGCTGCGGCCAGCGACGTGCCACCCGGATCGACCAGCGCCCATCCGGCGGCGATCGCCGCAACGACCGCAAGCGGAGGAAGCACGACACGCCAACGGGCCGGAAGGGCGAACGAAGTCACACCCTCCAACCTGCCCGTCCCAGCGGTGCAGCAACATGGCCCGGCGTGGCCATTTCCACCTACGTCACGTCCGTACGCATGCGCTGGTCGTCGCGAGCAGATCCTCCAGCGGCATGGGGCGGCCCAGCAGGTAGCCCTGCAGGTGATCGCAGCCGAGGGCGGTGAGTGCGTCGGCCTGCGCGACCGTTTCCACTCCCTCGGCGACTGTCTGGATCGACAACCGCTTGGCGAGGAGGACCGTGCCCTGGACGATCGCGGAGTCCTCGGGGCTGGACAGCAGGTCGTCGACGAAGCTGCGGTCGATCTTGATCCGCGTGACCGGGAACCGTCGCAGGTAGTTCAGCGAGGCGTAGCCCGTCCCGAAGTCGTCCAGGGCGAGGTGCACACCGCGGTCGAACAGGGCATGCAGCATCGCGTCGGTCACCGGTGACACACCGATCAGCGTGGTCTCGGTCAGCTCGATGCAGAGGCGGTCGGCGGGGACGCCGTGACGGGACAGCACCTCGTCGATGCGGTCGACGAGGTCGGGCAGGGCCAGCGTGCCGGCGCTGAAGTTGACGCCGATCCGGTTGGGCGATCCCGCCATGGCCAGCGCCGCACACGCGCGGTCGAGCACGAACAGGTCGATGTCGACCACGAGGCCGGTCTGCTCGGCGAGGGGGATGAAGTCGTCGGGTGGGATTGCCCGGCCGTCGTCGTTCCAGCGCACCAGCGCCTCGGCGCCGGTGATGCGACGGTCGTCGGCCTCCACGATCGGCTGGAACGCCACGGTCAGCGCGCCGGTGCGCAACGCCTCGCGCAGCCGTCGTTCCAGGTCGTACCGCTCGGCCGCACGGGTCCCGAGGCCCGTCTCGTAGATCCGCACCGCGGTGCCATCGGTGCGCTTGGCCTCGTACATGGCGAGGTCGGCGAACCGCAGCACGTCGTCGACGCTGTCGACGTCCTGCGGCATCACGACACCGATGCTGATCCCCGCACCAACCACGACGAGCTCCTCGGTGGACAGGATCGGCCGCACCGCCTCGCTGACGTCGGTTGCGAGCTGATCGGCCGCCTGCCGGTCGGGACAGTGGCGGCACAACAACACGAACTCGTCGCCGCCCACCCGTGCCACCAGGTCGCCGTCGTGGGACGCCCTGGTCAGGGCCCTGGCCACATCGACCAGCATCCGGTCGCCACGGTGGTGACCGGCCGTGTCGTTGACGGCCTTGAACCGGTCGAGGTCCATGAAGAGCACGGTTGCGGGGGCCCCTCCCGCCCGCTGGTCGTCCAGGGCGGTGTCGAGCTCGATTCCCAGTCGCCGGCGGTTGGCCACGCCGGTCAGGTGGTCGCGCATCGCCAAGCGGGTCATGCGGGCCTCCGCGGCGACCAGCTCGGTCACGTCGTGGATGGCGACCACACCGCCGACCCGGTCGGCGTGCACGCTGATCGGTTGGCCGCTGAACGACCAGACCGGCTCGGGGCCGTCCGTCGCAGGACGGGTGTGCTGCTCGCGGTGGACGAACTCGCCGGTCATGACGCGTGCCAGCGGGGTGTCCTCCAGCGCGATCGGTACCCCGTCGGGGCCACGTTCGGCGTTCCACTGCGTGATGGCGTCCCGTGTGCTGGGTGCCCCGAACATGTCGGCAGACGTGTCGTTGCTGACCACGATCGTGCCGTCGGCGTCGCAGGCGATGATGCCGACGTCGAGGTTCTGCACGATGGCATCGAGGTAGGAGGCGTAGCGGTCCCTCGACTCCGTCACGGTCACCACCGAGGAGGCAAGCCGTCGCCGGGTGCGTTGCCCCATGGCCACCAGGAGGGCCATCGTGACGGTGAGGGACAGTCCCGCGAGCAGGGACGGGATGTCCAGCCCGACGGTTCCGTCGGTCACGCTCACCTGCCACCGCCGGCCGAGCAGGTCCAGCGTCGTGGAGCGCTGGACGACGTCCTGCCCGTCCTCGGCGACGAGCTCGCCGAACACGGGGACGCCGTTGTCGGTGATGGCCAGTCCGCGGGGCGGTTCGCCGATCGTGGCGATCAGGTCCCCGAGGGAGAGGCTGGTGCCGACCCAGCCGATGTGGCGGTCGCGGGCGGAGACAACCGGGCCGAAGATCTCCAGGGTCGGACCGTCGCCACCGGGCAGGGGAGGGGTCATCAGCACCTCCTGGCGGTTGCGGACGTCGGCCAGGATCGTGGCCCGCTCGGGGTCGGCGTCGAGGCGTTCGCCGTGCCGTTCGGTGCCGCCGGACGCCGCCCACAGGACGGCCGGGTAGACCCGGAACGGACCGTCCGCCACCTCGAACGTCGACATGCTGAGGCGGCGACGGGCGACGTACTGCGAGAGGAGGTCTCGGTCGACCCGCGCCACGTACATCAGGCCCTGGGTCAGCTCACCATGCCGCTGCTGTGCCCCCGAGGTGGCGAGGAACTGCTGGAGGTCCTCGTCGGTGACCCCGGCGGCGTCGTGGCGGAGGCGGCTGTGGTGGGCGGAGGCGCCGGCGACCAGGCCGCCCGTGGTGTCGACCCTGGCCTGGAGGATGCCCGACCATTCCGCCAGGGTTCGCTCGAGGCGGCTCGTCCGTCGGGTGGTGTCGACCTGTTCGGCGATGGCCACGCTCGCGAGGACTCCCAGCAGCAGCATCAGGACGGGCGCCGCAACGACACGGAAGGCAGCCCGCCTTCTGCTCCGCCGTGACGAGCCCGTCTGGTCCATGCATGAATCACATTCGGCAGCGAGACTGCCAACCGTAGTGCCCACCCCATCTTTCCCCTCCCTCGTTGGAGGGTTCGTGCTGCTCCTGACCCTCGCGGCCGCGGCCTGTGTCCCGTCGACGGGAGGGAAGCCAGCGGTCCTGCTCGAGCGCCAACCGCCGAGCGCCGAGGCCTCCGCCGAGGCACCCGACGGGGAGGTCGAGCCCCCCGAGGTGCCGCCCCCGACCGACACCCCGGCAGATGCGGTGCTGACCATCGACTACCGGGTCGAGGTGCGCAGCCCCGACCCGGACCTCGCCGATGCCGCGACCACGATCACCTCGGTGCTGGAGGACCCCCGGGGCTGGCAGCAGGCGAACATCGACTTCCGCCAGTCCCCGGACGCGCCGTACACGATCCTGGTCGTGGAAGGGGAGGAAGCGCAGGCGTTGTGCCAGCCCTACGACGTCGGCGGGCGGTTCTCGTGCCAGAACGGCCCGCTCGTCGTGCTCAACGCCATCCGCTGGCGCGAGGCCGTGCCGCACTGGCCGGGCGACGTGGCCAGCTACCGGACCATGCTGATCAACCACGAGGTCGGCCACCTGCTGGGCATGCACCACCTGCGCTGCACCGAGGAGGGAGCGGTCGCGCCGGTCATGGAGCAGCAGAGCGGCACGCTGCGGGGCTGCCGGGCCAACCCGTGGCCGACCCCGATCGAGCTGGCGCTGGCTGCCACCCACCAGTTCGTGATCGCGCCGGCGCCCCTGGACGTGGCGTTTCCCCAGTGAGCTCCACGGTGGGCCGTCCCACATTCCGGGAGTTCGTACCGTTGGGGAATGGGAGGTCCGTGGCGACCCCCCTTATGTTGGTCATCCCCCCGAACTCGTCGAAAGTGATCCCCAGATGAAGGTCCTCGTCGCTGACGCCCTCAGCGAAGCCGGAGTCGACGTGCTGGCACAGCGCTTCGACGTCGACGTGCGCACCGGTATGTCCAAGGACGAGCTGATCGCCGCGATCGCGCCCTACGACGCGGTCGTGATCCGCTCGGCCACGTTCATCGACGCCGACGTCCTGGCGGCAGCCGACAACCTCAAGGTCGTCGCGCGCGCCGGCATCGGGCTGGACAACGTCGACATCCCCGCCGCCACCGCCCGTGGTGTGCTGGTGTGCAACGCCCCCCAGTCCAACATCATCTCCGCTGCCGAGCACGCCGTT
Source organism: Euzebya pacifica (assembly GCF_003344865.1). Lineage (GTDB taxonomy): Bacteria > Actinomycetota > Nitriliruptoria > Euzebyales > Euzebyaceae > Euzebya > Euzebya pacifica. Next base: position 4,163,134 of record NZ_CP031165.1, on the reverse strand, counting down.
GCCCTGCTGCTGTCGATGGCCCGCCGGATCCCCGAGGCCGACGCCAGCCTCCGCGAGGGCCAGTGGCTGCGGTCGAAGCTGAAGGGCGTCGAGGTGGCCGGCAAGACCGTCGGGGTCCTGGGCCTGGGCCGCATCGGCACCCTGGTCGCCCAGCGGCTGATGGCCTTCGGCGTGCACCTGATCGCCTACGACCCCTACGTGACCGCCGAGCGCGCCGCACGCCTGGGTGTCGAGCTGGTCCCGACGGTGCTGGAAGTCTGCGAGCAGGCCGACATCATCACCATCCACCTGCCGAAGACGCCCGAGACCACGGGGATCATCTCCAAGTCCGAGCTGCTGGCGCTGGGCCCCAACGGCCTGCTCGTCAACGCGGCCCGTGGCGGCCTCGTCGACGAGGCCGCCCTGCACACCGCGCTGACCGAGGGCTGGATCCGCGGCGCCGCGCTGGACGTGTTCGACGACGAGCCCGTCGGCGACTCGCCGCTGCTCGGCCTGCCCAACCTGGTGGCCACCCCGCACCTGGGCGCGTCGACCGACGAAGCGCAGGACAAGGCCGGGACGCAGGTCGCCGAGGCCGTCGCCCTGGCGCTGGACGGCGAGTTCGTGCCGTCGGCGGTCAACGTCGAGATCGGCGGCGGCATCCCCGAGGCCCTCAAGCCGTACATGCCGCTGGCGGAGACCCTCGGTCGCCTGTTCACCGCCCTCGGTGGGGGCAAGGAAACGACCGGCGAGGTGTGCGTGGAGTACCACGGCCGCATCGCCGAGGAGACCGTCGACGCCCTCAACCTGTCGGCGCTGCGTGGCCTGCTCGGCGACGTCGTGCACGAGCCCGTCACCTTCGTCAACGCGCCGCTGATCGCCAAGGAACGCGAGATGCAGCTGTCGACGCTGACCAGCACCGACAGCCAGGACTACGTCTCGACGGTCACGCTGCGGGCAGGTGACAACGTCGTCGCCGGCACCCTCGTCGGCCACGCCCACAAGCCGCGGCTGATCAAGGTCTGGGGCTTCGACGTGGACATGGAGCCCGCCGAGCACATGGCGTTCTTCCGCTACACCGACCGTCCCGGGGTCGTCGGCACCGTCGGTGGCCGCTTCGGCGACGCCGGCGTCAACATCGCCTCCATGCAGGTCGGGCGCACCGACTCCGGTGGCGAGGCGCTGGTGGCCATGGCGGTCGACTCCGTCATCCCCGACGACGTCCTCAGCGACATCGCCCAGGCCATCGATGCCACCGCCATCCGCGCGGTGAACCTCACCTAGCCAGCCAACACCGCCCCGGCTCCGTCAGCCGACCCATCGGCGGGGGACCGGAACCAGCGTGGCCATCAGCACCGCAGCGATGGCCACGCTGACTGCTGACACGACGGCCATGGCGCCGATGCCGCCCAGCGCGAACAGCTGCGGGGCCACCAACGCCCCGACGGCCCGTCCGCCGGCGAGCACCCCGACCATCAGGCCGAGCAGCCGGTCCCGCCCCTCGCCGCCGAGCTCGGTGACCAGCGGGACCGATGCGACGATCGAGACCTCGTAGCCGACGAACCAGATGACGACGGCGAGGATGGCCAGCGGCACACTGTTGCCGACCGTCAGCAGGGTCAGGTAGGCCACCGTCGACACGACGAGGGCCACCCGGACCGCGCGGTGCAGGCCGATGCGGTCGCCCAGCGCGGCCACGCCGCCCTCGCCGGTCAGCTCGGCGGCGACGACCAGCACGGTGAACGCCCCGATGGCGCCGACGTCGAACCCGAGGTCCGCCTCCAGCCAGGCGCCGTAGACCACGAACAGGCTCTCGGCGGCGAAGGAGAACAGGCCGACCACGGCCAGCATCGCCACCCGTGGACGTGTCAGGGCCAGCGTGGTCCGCACGCGTGACGGTGGCCGGTCGTTGCGCATCAGCACGGCCACGGCCAGCAGGCCCGCCACGACCAGCACGATCACCGGCAGGAACTGGATGCGCCAGCTCGTGCGTGAGATGAGCCACCCGGAGAGGGGCACGGTGGCCAGCAACCCACCGGCCCAGGTCAGCTCGGTGATCCCGAGGACCCGCCCACGCTTCGCGTAGGGTACTCGCGCGCCGAACCACCCCTGCATCGGCACGTCGAACAGCGGCTTGCCGAGGCCGACCAGGACGAAGCCCACCGCCGCCACGACCACGCTCGGGGCCAGGCCGATGACGGCGCTGCCGATCGCGGTGGCGGCGAGCCCGCCGAGCATCACCGCCCGCCGGCCGGTCCGTTCGCCGAGGGAGGCGGCCAGCGGTGCCATCGTGCCCACCAGGCTGCGCGCGGCGACGAGCACGCCCATGACGGCAAGCGTCGTGCCCAGGCCGCGCGCGATGGCAGGCAGGAACGGGAAGACCACGCGGATGCCGCCGTTGATGCCCAGCCGTGCGATGACGACGGCGACAAGCGCCAGGCGGACCTCGCGCGACAGCCCGGCGGAGGTGCCGCCCGGGTCGGGGGTCCCATCGGGGCCGCTCGGGCCGGCCGCCCCCGGGGGACGGCCGTTGCGGGCGCTGCTCACCCGATCAGCCCCACAGCCGCCGGGCACGAACGGCCAGGTCCGTCCGTGCGGCGTGGAGGTCCATACCGAGGAGGGTGCCGTCGGTCACGATCGGTTGGCCACCGACGAGCACGTGCCTTGCCCGACGGTCCGGGCCGAGGACGATCGCCTCGACCGGATCGGGGATGTCGGCCACGTCGTCACCGGGCCAGACCACCAGGTCCGCGCGGGCACCGACCGCCAGGCGGCCGATGTCCCGGCGACCCAAGCAGGCCGCACCGCCGATCGTGCCCATCTCCAGCGCCTCCGCGGCGGACAGGGCCGACGGGTCCTGCGCCCCCTGCCGGGCCGACCAGAGGGCCTGCCGCAGCTCCGTGATCAGCGTGCCCTGCTCGTTGGAGGCCACGCCGTCCACGCCGAGCCCGACCGGGACCCCGGCGGCGCGCAGCTCGGGCGTGCGACAGAAGCCGGCCGCCAGGCGGGCGTTGGAGGAGGGGCAGTGGGCCACGCCGGCCCCGACCGCGGCCAACCGGGCGATCTCGTCGTCGTCGAAGTGGATGCCGTGGGCGAACCAGACGTCGGGGGCCACCCATCCCCAGCCGTCCAGCACCGCGAGGGGACGCTTGCCGAACCGGGCGAGGCAGTCCGCCTCCTCCTCCCGCGTCTCGGCCAGGTGGGTGTGCAGCCGCAGGCCGTGGCGGCGAGCCAGGTCGGCGGACTCGCGCATCAGCCGTTCGCTGACCGAGAACGGGCTGCACGGCGCCACGGTCACGACGATCCGTTCGGCGTCGTGCCAGCGTCCGATGACCCGTTCGGTGGAGGCGAGGATGTCGTCGAGGTCCTCCACCACGTCGTCGGGCGGCAGGCCGCCGCGGGACTCGCCGAGGTCCATCGAACCGCGCGCGAGGTGCAGCCGGGTGCCGACCTCCGTGGTGGCCGTCGCCAGCGCGTCGAAGACGCTGTCGTCGCCACGGGGGACCAGGTAGTGGTGGTCAGCAGCGGTGGTGCAGCCCGACAGCGCCAGCTCGGCCAGGCCGACCCGGGCGGCGGCCAGGACGTCCTCGACGTCGATCCGTGCCCAGATCGGATACAGCGTCGTCAGCCAGTCGAACAGGTTGCAGCCAGTCGCCCGGCCGCGGGTCATCCACTGGTACAGGTGGTGGTGGGTGTTGACCAACCCTGCCGTGACGATGTCCCCGTCGACGTGCAGGACGGTGTCGCCCTCCTGGGCCTCGACGGTGCCGATGGCCTCGATCCAGCCGTCGCGTACCGCGATGTCGCCGGGATGGCGCGCGCCCCTGACGACCAGCCTGCCGGTGGCGTCGGTCACCGCGCCTCCGCGCCGTCGGCTGGTGCCGAGGCGGATCCCGATGCCATCGACGGCAACGCGATGTCCTGCGGGCGGACCGGGACGCGAATCAGCGCCGCACCGGTGGCGTCGCGGATGGCCGCCACCACCGCCGGCGTGGAGGAGATGGTCGGCGGTTCCCCGACACCCTTGGCGCCGAACGGGGCACCGGGTTCGGGCTGCTCGATCACGGTTGCCAGCACCTCGGGCATGTCGAGCATCGTGGGGATCAGGTAGTCGGTGAAGGACGGATTGCGCACCAGCCCATCGTGGACCAGGACCTCCTCCATGATGGCCAGGCCCACCCCCTGGGCGATGCCGCCCTCGATCTGGCCGACCACGGCCCGCGGGTTGAGGACCCGGCCGACGTCCTGGCCGGTCGTGACCTGCACGACACGGAGCAGGCCGAGGTCCGGATCGACATCCACCACGGCCCGATGGGCGGCGAAGGCGAAGGAGACGTGGGCGTTGCCCTGTCCGTTGGCGTCCAGCGGCTCGGTGGGCGGGTGATGGTGCTCGCGGATCATGCGGATGGGCCCGTCGGCGAGCAGGTCGGCGAGCGGGATCCGCCTGGCCCCGTCGACCTCGACCACCTCTCCGTCCCGCAGGGCCAGCATCCGCCGACGGGCACCGGCCGTCGGGATGTCCCAGCGTGCGGAGGCGCGGGCGAACAGCTCGTCGCGGACCGCGTGGCAGGCCAGCTGGACGGCCCCGCCGCTCATCCACGTCTGGCGGCTGGCGCTGGTCGAGCCCGCCGAGCCGATGGAGGTGTCGGTCGGGCCGAGCATGACCTGCTGGACGCCGAGCTCGCTGCGGAGGATCTGCAGGGCGAGGGTGTGGAACCCCTGTCCGACCTCGGCCGCCGCGCACTGCGCCGTCGCCACCGGGTGGCCGTTGGCATCGAGCTCCAGGGTGACCGCGGCGGTGGAGTGGTCGTCGAACCCTTCGGAGAACATCAGGTTCTTGAAGCCGACAGCCATGCCGACTCCTCGCCGGACGTGGTCCGCGGTGGAGGTCATGCCCGTCCCGCCGGGGAGCAGCTGGGGAGGGTCGTCCCCGCTGTGCACGGGCGGCAGCGGGTGGGCCATGGCGGCCTCGATGACCTCCTTGACCGGCGCGGTCCCCGTGATGACCTGGCCGGTCAGCAGGGTGTCGCCGGTGGCCAGCGCGTTGCGCAGCCGCAGCGCCACCGGGTCCATGTCGAGCGCCTCGGCGAGCCGGTCCATCTGGGCCTCGTGGGCGAAGCAGGTCTGGACGGCGCCGAACCCCCGCATGGCGCCGCACGGCGGGTTGTTGGTGCGGACCGCCCAGCCGTCGATGGCGGCGTGGGGTATGCGATAGGGCCCCGCGGCGAAGCAGGTGGCGTTGGCGATGACCGCGGTGGAGGAGGAGGCGTACGCGCCGCCGTCGAGCAGGACACGGGCCTCGACCTTCACCAGGTCGCCGTCACGGGTGGCGTGGTGGCGGTACCACAGGCGGGCCGGGTGGCGATGCACGTGGCCGTAGAAGCTCTCCTCGCGGCTGTAGAGCATCTTGACGGGCCGGCCGGTGGCGAGGGCGAGCAGGCAGGCGTGGATCTGGAGGCTGACGTCCTCCCGGCCCCCGAACGCCCCGCCCACGCCGGCGAGGGCAAGGCGCACCTTCCCGCGGGGCAGGCCCAGGCAGTCCGCGACCTGGTCACGGTCGACGTGCAGCCATTGCGTGGAGATCCACAGGTCCACCCCGCCGTCACCGTCGGGGATCGCCATGCCGGACTCGGGGCCGAGGAAGGCCTGGTCCTGCATCCCGACCTCGTAGGTGCCCTCGACGGTGACCAGGTCGCTGGTGTCCACCCCGTCGGGGTCGCCGTGGCGCAGCGGGATGTGGCGGAACACGTTGCCGTCGGGATGGATCGGTGGCGCCGTGATGGCCGCGTCGGCATCGGCCAGGGGGATCAGGGGTTCGTAGTCGACCTCGATGGCCGCCAGGGCCCGAACGGCCAGCTCCGGATGGTCCGCGGCCACCGCGGCGACGGGCTCGCCGTGATAGCGGACGACGTCGCTGGCGAACACCGGCTGGTCGCGGTGCTCCATGCCGTAGGTGGGGCTGCCGGGCACGTCCTCGGCAAGGAGGACCGCGTGCACCCCGGCCATCGCGGTGGCGCGGGACGTGTCGATGCTGCGGATCCGCGCCGCTGCGTGGGGGCTGCGGAGGGTGCGGCCCCACAGCATGCCCTCGGCGTGCAGGTCGCTGGAGAAGGCGAAGTCGCCGGTGACCTTCGGCATGCCGTCGGGCCGGTCGGCGCTGTCGCCCAGCGCCCCCGTCAACGGCGTCGTCGGTGTCGCGGTGTCGGACAGGCCGGTGACGATCATGGCTAGGAATCCTCCGTCCCGGCATCCGGCACGCCGGTATCGACTCGGCGACGGTCGCGGACCATCTCGACCGCTTCGATGATCCGGCCGTAGCCGGTGCAGCGGCAGAGGTTGCCGCTGAGCGCCTCGCGGATGGTGGGAACGTCCGCATCGGGGACCCGATCCAGCAGGTCGGTGGTGGCCACGATCAGCCCGGGGGTGCAGAAGCCGCACTGGACCGCGCCGGCGTCGAGGAAGGCCTGCTGGACGTCGGTGGGTGCCCCGCCGGCGGCCAGGCCCTCGACCGTCGTGATCTCGGCATCGACGGCATCGGCGGCCATGACGCAGCAGGCGCACACGGGCAGGCCGTCCATCAGCACGGTGCATGACCCGCACTCGCCCTGGTCGCAGGCGTTCTTGCTGCCGGGGAAGCCGAGCCGCTCGCGCAGCACGTACAGGAGGCTCTCGCCCAGCCAGGACGTGCGCACGGCGTGGTCCGCGCCGTTGACCGACAGGGGGTAGGGGTCGACGGACGGGTCGGTCATCGTTGCAGGCACCTCTCCAGGGTCCGGGCGGCGATGACGCCGACGGCGTGGCGTCGGTAGTCCGCCGTGCTGCGGTGGTCGCTGATGGGGGACGCGGCAGCGGCGCACAGGTCACCGAACCGGGTGATCGCGTCGTGGGGGGCGTGCAGCGCCGCCCAGTCCATGGCGTCGTCGATCATCGCCTCGGCGGCGGTGGGGCGGATCGGCGTGGGTCCCACCGACCCGAGGCCCACCCGCACACGGCGCGAGGTGGTGTCGACGATCACGGCCACGCTGGCGATCGCGATGGCCATGGCGGTGCGGGGCCCGACCTTGGCGACGTGCTGGGGTCCGTCGACCCGTGGCACGAGCACACGGGTGATCAGCTCGTCGGCCGCCATGGCGGTTCGCTTGGGGCCGGTGACGAGCTCGGCGACGCCCAGGTCACGGGTGCCCCGCGGGCCGACGAGGCGGACCGTGGCGTCCATCGCCAGCAGCCAGGGCAGCGTGTCACCGGCGGGGCTGGCGGTGCCGAGGTTGCCGCCGATGGTCCCCGCGTTGCGGATCTGGGGCGACCCCACCGTCCGGGCCGCCATCGCCAGGCCCGGTGCGGCATCACCGAGGTCCGCCTCGACCTGGGCATAGGTCGTCAGCGCCCCGAGGTCCAGGACGTCGGCGGTCGTCCCGATGCCCTGGAGCTCGCCGATCCGACGCAGCGCGACGATGGCGTCGGGTTGCCGGTGCCCGAGGTTGACCTCCACCTGCAGGTCGGTGCCCCCGGCCAGCGGGCGTGCGCCCGGCATCGTCGTCAGCGCGTCGAGCGCGCTGGGCAGGTCGGTCGGACGAGCGATGGTCAACGGCGTGATCCTTGCAGGTCGGCCGTCGCACGCGCGAGAGGCGGACGACAAAAAAGGCTGATGAGGCCCCACGGTCTTCGCCGCCTCGCGCCGATAGCACGAGGGCCGCCTGGCGGCATACCTGAAATCAGGGATTGTCACCGAAAGTTCTTTGGCGCAGTGTTCCGCCGTCATCTCCCGCCGGACATGACAGCAGTCGCCCCGGACCCCCGCCGGGTTCCGGGTGACCCGAAGGAAATTCCCGCCGATGTTCCAGCCTCCAGGGCGTGCCGCCGCACGCCCGCAGGGCCGGCGCCCTCTCCCCGCGCCACCCCGCTTGAACACGCTCGTCGTGGCGTTGATGCTCGTCGCCCCACCGATCACGAGCGAGGCCGCACCCCGCCCCGCCGTGGACGTGAGCGCACGGGCCATCGACGTGGTCCACCTCGACGCGCCGTGGTGCTGGCTGCCCGGCCGCAGCCCCGATCGTGCGCTGCCCGAGCTGGGCGGCGCATGGCTCGACCCTACGGAGGACCAGGGCCCCCCAAGTCGTGGGTGACACCCACCCGCACCGCCGCATCCGCGGCAATCCCGCCACCGGGCAACCCCCGGACGTACAGAAAGAGCACGCCGAAATGCATCCATCGACCCACAGGACCACGACCACCCAGCCCCCGGGCCGGCTGGTCGTCCTCGCGTTGTCCGTGCTGCTCGTGCTGGGACTCGCCGTCCCAGCCGCCGCGCTGCCGACCGCCGGCGAGGACCTTCCCGCCGACGACGGCGACGGCCAGCCACTCGACGAGTCCCATGGCATGGAGTCCATCGGGGCGGAGGAGGCCGCGCTCGCACCCGAGTACCCGACCACCGACGACCCCCGCGTCGGCCTCCCCGGTGGGCCCGGGAACACGGCCGGTGAGGCGTCGTTGAACATGCAGCGACTCGCCAGCATGCCCCTGGCCCCCGGTGCCAGCACCAACTCCGACCTCGCGTTCTTCGAGCGGGACGGCCGCCGGTACGCCGTGTCGGGCAACTACAACGGCTTCAACCTCTACGACGTCACCGACCCGGCGGCGCCCGTGCACACCACGTCCGTCATCTGCCCCGGCAGCCAGAACGACGTGTCGGTCCACGGCAACCTGCTGTTCATGTCGGTGGAGTCCACCGCCGCGAAGATCGACTGCAGCGCCGGCGGCGGTGCCACCGCCGAGACCCGCTTCCGCGGCATCCGCATCTGGGACATCTCCGACCTGACAACCCCCGTGCAGCTGCCCGGCGTCCAGACCTGCCGGGGGTCCCACACCCACACCATCGTCACCAAGCCCGGTGTCGAGGACACGCTGTGGATCTACGTCTCCATGACCTCCAGCGTTCGCGCGGCAACGGAGCTGCCCGGCTGCTCGAGCGCCAGCTCGCTGGTGGACCCCAACACGTCCAACTTCTCGATCACCGTGATCGAGGTCCCGCTGGCCGCACCGGAGACGGCGGCGATCGTCAACCGCAACGCCCGCATCATGAGCACCTGTGGCGACAACAGCTGTGAGGCCGATCACGCCAACGGGTCCCTCAACGGCCTTGCGTTCCCCAACCCCCAGCCCAACTACCCGGAGGGCTCGGGCCGCGAACCCGGTGGCCAGTCGGCCTCGCAGACGTCGGCCTGCCACGACATCACGTCCTACCCGGCGATCGGCCTTGCGGCCGGCGCGTGCCAGGGTGACGGCCTGCTGCTGGACATCACCGACCCCCCGAACCCGCGACGGATCGCCAACGTCCGTGACTTCAACTTCGCGTACTGGCACTCCGCCACGTTCAACAACGACGGCACCAAGGTCATCTTCACCGACGAGTGGGGCGGTGGCTCCGGCGCACGCTGCCGGGCGACCGACCCGCTGAGCTGGGGTGCCAACGCCATCTTCGACATCGTGCAGACCCCCGACGGGCCGACGATGGAATGGCGCAGCTACTTCAAGCTGCCCATGGTCCAGACGGCCCAGGAGAACTGCGTCGCCCACAACGGCTCGCTGGTCCCCGTTCCCGGCCGCGACATCATGGTGCAGGCCTGGTACCAGGGCGGCACGACCGTCTTCGACTTCACCGATTCCGCCAACCCGGTGGAGATCGCCTACTTCGACCGCGGTCCGGTCGACCCCACCCGGCTCCTGACCGGCGGGTTCTGGTCCTCCTACTGGTGGAACGGCACGATCGTCGGCAACGAGATCGCCCGTGGTGTCGACACGTTCGCCCTGACCCCGAGCCCCGCGCTGACCCAGCTCGAGCTCGACGCCGCACGCCAGGTCGTGACCTCCACGACCAACGTGCAGCACCAGCAGCCGATCGTGTGGCCAACCACGTACCTGACGGTGCGGGCCTGGCACGCCGCCGCCGACCGGGCAGGCGTGCTTGCCGCCAACACGAGCGCGAACGTGAAGAAGTTCGTCGACCGTGCCGAGGCAGCCACGAGCCCGGCGTCCCGCAACAACGCCGCGGCGCAGCTGCGTGCCGTCAGCAACCAGGTGAGCGGAGACTCCTCCCAGGAGGTCGGCCTGCGCAACGCCCTGCTGGCGCTGGCCGACGTGGTGGCGAGGTAACCCCCTTGGGGACGACCCATCGCACCGGAGGGGGCGGGCGCCTGCCCGCCCCCTCCGGGGCCCACCATCCGTTGCTCGCCCTTCTCGTCGTCGTGCTCGCGGTGTTCGGAAGCGGCTGCACTCGAGGACAGGATGCGGCTGCCGCGCCCACGTCCGGACCGGTCGTGCTGCAGGCCGGCGCGCCCGGCGAGGCACCCGAGCGGATCAGCGCCGAGGCGGCCGCGGCCATCGAACCGCCGCCGCACACCCCAGCTGACGTGGCGTTCGTGGCCGGCATGCTGCACCACCACGCGCAGGCCCTCGACATGACCGCCCTCGTCGCCGACCGCACCTCGATCGACGCCCTGGCGTCCTTCGCCGAGCGGATGGACATCTCCCAGTACGACGAGATCGACCTGATGGTCAGCTGGCTGGAGGCCCGGGGTGAACCCGTGCCCGACGTCGGTCCTGGGTCAGCCCACGCGAGGGGCGACCACGGCGAGCACATGATGCCGGGGATGCTGACCGGTGAGCAGATGGACCGGCTGGCTGCCGCCGACGGCGTGGAGTTCGACCTGCTCTTCCTCGACGCCATGACGTTCCACCACGAGGGCGCCCTGCTGATGGTGGAGGACCTGTACGCGCTGGAGGACGGCAGCGGTCAGGACAATGACCTGTTCACCATGGCCAGCCACATCGACGCCGACCAGCGAATCGAGATCGATCGCATGGCTGAGCTGCGCGAGGAGGTGGTTGCTGGCAGCTGAGCTCCTGCTCGGTGCGCACCACAGGTGTGTGGTCGCACCTTGCAGCGACAATCGGTGTTTCTCCACAGGCGATCCTGCCCCGTCGGCCCTCCGTGGACGCAGGTCGACGACAGTTCGGGCATGGCGTCTCAGCTCCCCAACCCAGCTCGATCCCCGGTCCCGAGGTCATCCAGGACAGTCCTCGAAGAGGGCGATGGCGCGGACGAACGCCGTGCCGGGGCCGTCGCCAGTCGTGCGGCAAGCGGGGGTGCGGGAGGCGCCGGTCCTGCCGGGTGCAGAAGTCCGTTGGAATGTCGAGCCGGCGCAACCGGTCCCATCCCGATCTCGGGTCGCCGATTGCGCGAGCTCCTGGTCATCGTCCTGCTCGAGTCGGGTGGCTCGTGGTCCTGTGCCGAGCTGGCCGACACGGTGGAGGAGCGCGGATTCCTCATCGCCGGCCGAGCGGGCAAGGTCATCTCGGACCAGCTGCGCTACGAGCTGGCTCGCGGCCGCGCCCGGCGGGTCGGCCGCGGCCGGTACGTGGTCGGCACCGTGACGAAGCAGGCGAAGTCACGGATGAACGCTCGGCTCCGAGCGCTGCGGGCCACGGCGGCGGTTGCTGGTGTCCCTTGCGAGACCTGCCGAGCCGGGCGCATGCCCACGGGGTGACGAGCGGGCTCGCCCAACCGTCGTCGCGGTTGGGCGGCGGTTGTCGCTGCAAGGTGCGACCGGCCTCCTTCTTGGTCGCGCGCTGGGCCAAGGTGGCGGGTGCTGCGGTTGTCGCTGCAAGGTGCGACCGGGGTCAGCGGTGACGGACGCGACCGGCGGCGGGGGTTCCTGTTGACGGACCGCGATGGGCACGCGAGGTTCCGTCCCTGATGTCAGAGCTCGACGCACGATCGCTCCCTGCTGACCTGGTGCTTCGCGCCCGGCAGGTCGTGACTCCCGAGGGGATCCGGCCTGCGGCGGTCCACGTGCGCGACGGGATGATCGTGGCGGTGACCGACGGCGTCCCTCGTGGCACGGACGTCGTAGACCTCGACGATCGCCTGGTTCTGCTTCCGGGCCTGGTCGACAGCCATGTGCACGTCAACGAACCGGGTCGCACCCGCTGGGAGGGGTTCTTCACCGCCACGAGGGCGGCGGCGGCCGGGGGCATCACCACGATCGTGGACATGCCGCTCAACTGCATCCCGCCGACGGTCGACGTCGCGGCGCTGCAGGCCAAGCGGGATGCCGCCGAGGGCAAGCTGCACGTCGACGTCGCCGTGTGGGGCGGGGCCGTTCCCGGCAACGCCGCCGAGCTGGCGGCGCTGCACGACGCCGGGGTGCGTGGGTTCAAGGCGTTCCTCTGCGACTCCGGCGTGCCCGAGTACGGCTGCGTGCATCCCACCGATGTCAGCCCCCTGCTGCAGCGCATCGCCGACCTCGGCTCGACCCTGATCGTCCACGCCGAGGACCCCGACGTGTGCGCGGATGCGGCCGCATCCCTCGACCTGCGCAACCCCCGCAGCTACAACACCTGGCTGGACAGCCGCCCACCGGAGGCCGAGGTCGCCGCCGTCCGTGCCCTCGTCGCCGCAGTCCGCGAGACCGGCGGCCGGGTCCACGTCCTCCACCTGTCGGCCGCCGAGGCCGGCGAGGTCATCGGCGACGCGAGGGCCGAGGGCCTGCCGATCACCGTCGAGACCTGCCCGCACTACCTGACGCTGCACGCCGGGGACATCCCCGATGGCGCCACCGCGTTCAAGTGCGCACCCCCGATCCGCGACCGGGCCAACGCCGACCGACTGTGGGACCTGCTCGCCGACGGGGTCATCGACGCGATCGTCAGCGACCACTCACCCTGCCCGCCCGAGGACAAGGCCCCCGACACCGGCGACTTCTTGGCCGCATGGGGTGGTATCGCGTCGCTGCAGATCGGGTTGCCGCTCGTCTGGACCGCGGCGAAGGAACGAGGTCACGACATCACCGACGTCGTGCGGTGGATGGGGGAGGGGCCCGCGCGCATCGCCGGCCTGACCGATCGAGGGCGCATCGCACCCGGCGCACGTGCCGACCTCGTCGTCGTCGACCCCGACGTCGAGTGGACCATCGCCGGTGCGGCGCTCGAGCACCGCCATCCGGTCACGCCGTACCAGGGCCGCACGGTCGTCGGCGCGGTCGACACGACATGGCTGGCGGGCACACCGATCGTCGAGAACGGCCGACCCGTGGGCCCGCCGCGAGGGAGGATGCGCTGATGCACGACCCCGCTGATCAGACCCGGCCCGATCCGACGCGGCCCGATCCGACTGGGCTGGTCGACCTGGCCGCCCGCCGGCTCGGCGGCATGGTCCTGGCTGCCAACGACGAGTTCTTCGCCGCCAAGGAGAACCTGCTCGAGCCGCTGCCACCGGTGTTCGACCCCCTCGCGTACAGCGACCGCGGCAAGGTCATGGACGGCTGGGAGACCCGACGACGCCGCGACCCGAGCGGCGATCCCGGCCACGACTGGTGCATCGTCCGCCTCGGCGTCACCGGCGTCATCGATGCGGTCCTCGTCGACACCTCCCACTTCCGCGGCAACTTCCCGGCGGCGTTCGAGCTGTGGGGCACCCTGACCGATGGCGGCCCACCGGGCGACGACGCCGACTGGGTACAGCTGCGGCCCCGCACCGAACTGCGCGGCGACGCAGCCCAACGGTTCGACGTCGACGCCCCGCTGCGGGTCAGCCACGTCCGGTTCGTCATCCACCCCGACGGGGGAGTGGCACGCCTGCGGCTGCTGGGACGACCGCTGGTGGACCTGCGTCGAGCCGCCGACCACAGCGGCCGGCTGGACCTCGCGGCGATCATCAACGGCGGGCGAGCGGTCGGCTGCTCCGACGCGTTCTTCTCCGCACCGACCAACCTGCTGATGGTCGGCGACGGCCGGGACATGGGGGACGGCTGGGAGACCACCCGCCGTCGGGGGCCCGGGCACGACTTCGCGATCGTCGAGCTGGCCACGACCGGCCGGGTCGAACGGATCGAGCTGGACACGACCAACTTCAAGGGCAACCACCCCGACCGCTGCGACGTCCTCGCCATCGACGCCGCGGACGCCGACCCCGCCGAGCTCCCGACCGACGGCTGGACGCCGCTGGTCCTCGACCACCCCATGCAGCCCCACGCCCGTCACGTCATCGACGTCGAGGAACCGACCGTCGCCACCCACCTGCAGCTGCGCATCCACCCCGACGGTGGGGTCGCACGCCTCAGGGCCCGCGGCTTCGTCACCGACGAGGGCTGGCAGCGCAGCACCGTGGCGCTCCTCGACGCGGCCACCGACGACCGTGCCCGCGAGGTGCTGCTGGCCTGCTGCGGCTCGACCGCCTGGGTCGACGCCATGCTCGCCCGACGACCCTTCGGGCGGCCGAGCCGGCTGCTCGGTGCCGCCGACGCGTGCTGGACGAACGTCGGCCCCGACGACGTGCTCGAGGCCCTGTCCGCCCACCCCCGCATCGGCGAACGATCCGCCTCGCGTTGGTCGACCCGCGAACAAGCTGATGCCCGGGCCGGTGAACAGGCCATCCTCGACCGGATCGCCGAGGGCAACCGCCTGTACGAGGAACGCTTCGGCCACGTCTTCCTCATCCGCGCCGCAGGCCGTTCTGCCGAGGAGATCCTCGACGCGCTGGAGGAACGCCTGGACCACCCCCACCAGACCGAGATCGCCGTCGCCGCAGAGGAACAACGACAGATCACCGCCCTGCGCCTGCAGGCGCTGCTGCGTGAAGGAGTCCCCGGATGAGCCTGTCCACCCATGTGCTCGACACCGCCAACGGCGCCCCTGCCGCCGGGGTGTCGGTCGTCGCCGAACGCGCCCACGACGACGGCTGGGTGCTCGTCGGACGGGGCACCACCGACGCCGACGGCCGCGTTCCGGAGCTCGCCGACGGCCTCGTGGCCGGCACCCACCGGCTGACGTTCGAGGTCGGCCGCTGGTTCGCCGAGGCCGACACCCCCACGTTCTGGTCCGACGTCGTCATCGCGTTCGTCGTCGCCGACCCCGACGAGCACCACCACGTCCCCCTGCTGCTCAGCCCCTACGGCTACAGCACCTACCGAGGAAGCTGAGCGTCGCCATGTCCTCCCTGCCGATGGGCCCCAACCGCTACGGCAAGTCCGGCATCCGCCTGGCCGTCGTCGACCGATCCCGCCCCCAGCACGACTTCACCGACCTCGAGGTCGAGGTGCGGCTGCAGGGCGACTTCGACGCCGCCCATGTCGACGGCGACAACAGCGGGGTGCTGCCCACCGACACGATGCGCGGCACCTGCTTCGCCCTGGCCCGCGACGGCATCGACTCCGTCGTCGGCTACGGCGTCAGGCTGGTCGACCGGTTCCTCACCGCCTCACCCGGCGTCGACCGTGCCCTCGTCACCCTCACCCAGCACCCGTGGGAGGCCGTCGTCGTCGACGGGGCACCGCACGCCCACACGTTCCGGCCGGCCGCCGGCGGACGCCCGACCTGGACGGTCACCCGCGACCGCGGCGAGCAGGCGACCGTGACCGGCGGGATCCTCGGCGCCCGCGTCCTGAAGACCACGGGGAGCGCGTTCAGCGGATTCCTCCGCGACGAGTACACGACCCTGCCGGAGACCCGCGACCGGGTCATGGCCACCACCGTCGACGCGCGATGGGGCACCACCGGCCCCGACGCCGACCACACCGGCATGGCCATCGACGTCCCCGCCACGATCCTCGCCGCGTTCGCCGGGCACGACGCCAGCGAGTCGGTCCAGCACACCCTCCACGTGATGGGCACCGCCGTGCTCGACGCCCACCCCGACGTCACCTGGATCCGGTTCCTGCTGCCCAACGAACACCACATCCTGTCCGACCTGTCGGCCTACGGGCTGGACAACCCCGGCGTCGTGTACCTCGTCGCCGACCGTCCCTACGGCGTGATCGAGGGCGTCGTCGCCCGCGAGGGGGTCACCCCGGAGGTGCCGTGGGACGGCTGACCCCGGCCGCCACGCGCAGCCTGCTCGCCGGCGTCGCCGAGGCCGACGCGGCCCACCGGCGGGAATGGCCCGGCCGCCCGACGACTCGCCAGCCGGTGCAGGTGCTGTACGTGCCGGCCCACCGCCTGCCCGAGGACCCCGTGGCGACCCTCGGCGGCGAGGCCCGTCGGTTGCTGGCCCGCCACGCCCCCGACGGGGTGGCGCTGGCCAGCGCCGTCGACTTGCCCGGGGCCATGGGGGACCGCGTGCACGCGCGGGTGCGGGCCAAGCTCGACCGGGAACCCATCGAGGACCTGCGGGTGGACTTCGAGGACGGCTACGTCGGCCACGACGAGGCGGAGGAGGACGCCGACGCCGTCCGTACCGGCCGGATCGTGGGACGGATGCTGGTCGAGGACCGCTGCACGCCGTTCGTGGGCCTGCGGGTCAAGTCCTTCACCGACGGCCTCGCCAGCCGGAGCGTCGCGACGCTCGACGCGTTCCTCGAGGCGCTGCTGGGGGAGGCCGGACGGCTGCCCGACGGGTTCGTGGTGACCTTTCCGAAGATCGTCGCGGTGGCGCACGTCGCCGCGTTCGTCGACGTGCTGGCGGCGCTGGAGGAGGCACACGGGCTGGCGCCGGACACCCTCGGCTTCGAGGCGCAGATCGAGACGACCGCGTCGGTCCTCGGTCCCGACGGGCGGGTGGTGCTGCGCGACATCCGCGATGCCGGGGCCGGACGGCTGCGGGCCGTGCACTTCGGCGTGTTCGACTACACCGCCGCCCTCGGCGTCCCTCCCGAACAACAACGCCTGGACCACCCGGGCTGCGACATCGCCCGCCACCTGATGCAGGTCACCTTCGCCGGAACCGAGGTCCGCCTCAGCGACGGGTCGACCAACGTCGTGCCGGCCGACGACACCACCCCGACGGTCCACACGGCCTGGCACGTCCACGCCGGGCACGTCCGCCACTCCCTCCTCCACGGGTTCGAGCAGGGCTGGGACCTGCACCCCGCCCACCTCGTCAGCCGCTACGCCGCGGTCTTCGGGCACCTGCTCGACGGCATCGACGAGATCCTGGCGCGGCTCGACGCCTGGGAGGCAGGACGCCGCGGCGGTGCGGTCATGGACGAACCCGCCACCGTCGCCGTCCTCCGACGTCGGGTCGACCGGGCAGTCGCGTGTGGCGCCCTGGAGGCAGGAAACACGCCTGACACGAGCGGGCCGTAGGGTCAGTCCCCACTGCCCACCGCAGGAGGAGATGCCGTGCGCCTGACGCCCCACGAACAGGAGCGGCTGATGGTGCACGTCGCCGCTGGCCTCGCTCGGCACCGGCGCGATCGGGGCCTGACGCTGAACCATCCCGAGGCGGTCGCCCTGCTGACGAGCTTCGTGCTCGAGGGGGCTCGCGACGGTCGCTCCGTTGCACAGCTGATGGACACCGGCCGGCACGTCCTGACCGAGGCCGACGTCATGGACGGTGTCGCGGACCTGGTGGGTGAGGTGCAGGTCGAGGCCACGTTCCCCGACGGCACCAAGCTGGTCACCCTGCACGACCCGATCGGTCCGCCACCCGACGGATCGTCGGACACGGGACCGCCGCCCGGTGCCGTGGTCGTCGACGGCGATCCCATCGTGCTGAACCTCGGCCGCGGCACCCTCGTGCTGACGGTGGAGAACACCGGCGACCGGCCCGTCCAGATCGGCTCGCACTACCACTTCGCCGAGGCCAACCCTGCCCTGTCCTTCGACCGGGCCGCTGCCCGCGGGCATCGCCTGGACGTCCCCGCGGGCACGGCCGTGCGGTTCGAACCCGGGGTCACCCGTGACGTGGACCTGGTCCCGCTGGTGGGTCGTCGGGCCGTCTGGGGCCTCCGCGGCGAGGTCGCCGGTTCCCTGGACCCCGCGCCCGACGCCGAGCCCGACACCCGGATCGACCCGGGGGCCGTCGATGGGTGAGCTGTCCCGCGACCGCTACGCCGACCTGTTCGGCCCGACCACCGGTGACCGGGTGCGGCTGGCCGACACCGACCTGTGGATCCGGGTCGAGGAGGACCGCTCCGGCGGCGGCGCCCTGGCGGGTGACGAGGTGGTCTTCGGCGGCGGCAAGGTGATCCGCGAGTCGATGGGCCAGTCCATCGCCACCCGCGCCGAGGGGACCCCCGACACCGTCATCACCGGCGCGCTCGTGGTGGACCACTGGGGGATCGTCAAGGCCGACATCGGCATCCGGGACGGGCTCATCGTCGCGCTCGGCAAGGCCGGCAACCCCGACACCATGGACGGGGTCCACCCCGAGCTGGTCATCGGCCCCTCCACCGAGATCATCGCCGGAAACGGCCGGATCCTCACCGCCGGGGCCGTGGACTCCCACGTCCACCTGATCGCCCCGCAGCTGCTGGCCACCGCGCTGGCCTCGGGCATCACCACCGTGGTCGGGGGCGGCACCGGGCCGGCCGAGGGCACCAAGGCCACCACCGTGACGCCGGGGGCGTGGCACCTGGCGTCGATGCTGCGCGCCACCGACGGCTGGCCGGTCAACCTCGCGCTGCTCGGCAAGGGCAACACCACCTCCCGCGACGCCCTGGTCGAGCAGGCGCGGGCGGGTGCCGCCGGCTTCAAGATGCACGAGGACTGGGGCACCACCCCGGCGATCATCGACGCCTGCCTCGCCGCCTGCGACGAGCTGGGCGTACAGGCCGCCATCCACACCGACACCCTCAACGAGGCCGGCTACGTCGACTCCACGCTCGACGCGATCGCCGGCCGGTCGATCCACGCGTATCACACCGAGGGTGCGGGCGGCGGACACGCGCCGGACATCATCACCGTGGCCAGCCACCCCAACGTCCTGCCGTCCTCGACCAACCCGACCCGGCCGCACACCGTCAACACCGTCGACGAACACCTCGACATGCTGATGGTCTGCCACCACCTCAACCCCTCCGTCCCCGAGGACCTCGCCTTCGCCGAGAGCCGCATCCGACCGTCGACGATCGCGGCCGAGGACGTCCTCCACGACCTCGGGGCGATATCGATGATCGGGTCCGACAGCCAGGCGATGGGTCGGATCGGCGAGGTGATCCTGCGCACCTGGCAGACCGCCCACGTGATGAAGCGCCGCCGGGGCGCGCTGCCCGGTGACGACGACCGTGCCGACAACACACGCGTCCGGCGCTACGTCGCCAAGTACACGATCGCGCCGGCAGTGGCCCACGGGCTGGACGACCACGTCGGGTCCGTCGAGCCCGGCAAGCTGGCCGACCTGGTCCTGTGGGACCCACGCTTCTTCGGTGTGAAGCCCGACCTGGTGCTCAAGGGCGGGGCGATCGCCTGGGCACAGGTGGGCGACATGAACGCCTCCATCCCGACCCCGCAGCCGGTCCTGCCCCGACCGATGTTCGGGGCGGCCGCGACCGTCGCCCCCACCCTGAGCGTGTCGTGGGTGGCGCCGATCGCACTCGACGACGGCCTGCCCGACCGGCTGGGACTCGGCCGACGGCTCGTCGGTGTGAAGGACTGCCGGGGCATCGGCAAGGCCGACATGCCGGGCAACACGGCCACACCCGACATCCGCGTCGACCCCGACACCTTCGCCGTCACCGTGGATGGCGAGCTGATGGAGTCCGACCCCGCGACCGAGCTGCCGTTGGCGCAGCGCTACTTCTTGTTCTGAGCACGAGTCCCCCACACGAGCACTACCCCGAGGAGCCTGATGAGACGGTGACGACCGACCCGCTGCTGCTGCTCCTGGCGGACGGCCGGTTCCCCTCCGGCGCCCACGCCCATTCCTTCGGGCTGGAGGCCGCGGTGAACGCCGGCCTCCTCTCCGGCGTCGAGGACCTGTCGGCTTGGGCCGTCGGGTGCATGCACACGACCTGGCTGGTCGACGCCACCGCCGCCGTGCGGGCAGCCCGGCTGGGCGAGGACGTGGGACGGTGGGTGGCCCTCGACGACGAGGTGCAGGCGCGCCTGCTGTCGTCCCATGCCCGGACCGTCAGCCGGACCCTCGGCCGGCAGATGCTGCGGACCGGCAGGGCCATCTGGCCCCACGTTGCCCTACGGGCCGCCGCGGCCGTGCATCGCGACGGCCCGTCGGCGCCGCTGGGACTGGGCGCGGTGATCCGCGCTGCAGGACTGCCCGAGGCGCACGCCGCCGAGCTGTCGATGCACCACGCCGTGCAGTCGGCAGCCACCGCCGCCGTCCGCCTGCTCGGCCTCGACCCGTTCGCCGTCACCCGCCTGGTGGCGCGCATGGGCTCCGACATCGCCACGACGTCGGCCCATGCCGTCGAGCTGGCCGACGCCGACGCCGACGCTGACGCCGACGCCGACGTCGGGGCCCTTCCGTCCGCCGGCGCGCCGATGGTCGACCTCCTCCTGACCCATCACCACCACGCCGACGGTCGGCTGTTCGCCAGCTGACACCCCACCCCACCGCAACCATCGAGGACCCCGTGCAGATCGCGCCCGACCAGACCACCCGTGACGGCGAGCTGACCGTCAACCGCCGGAGAACCCTCCGGGTCGGCATCGGGGGCCCGGTCGGGACCGGCAAGACCGCGCTGGTCGCCGAGCTGTGCCGTCGCCTCGCCGGCACCCTCGAGGTGGCGGTGGTGACCAACGACATCTTCACCACCGAGGACGCCGACGCGTTGAAGCGGGCCGGTGTGCTGGACGAGGATCGCATCCGTGCGGTCGAGACGGGGTGTTGTCCCCACACCGCCATCCGCGACGACATCGCCGCGAACCTCGACGCGGTGGAGCAGCTCGAAGCCCGCTACCCCGCCCTCGACCTCGTGCTCGTGGAGTCCGGCGGGGACAACCTCACCGCCGTCTTCAGCCGGGCGCTGGTCGACCTCCAGCTGTTCGTCCTCGACGTCGCCGGTGGGGACAAGGTGCCCCGCAAGGGCGGGCCCGGCGTCACGACCGCAGACCTGCTGGTGGTCAACAAGATCGACCTCGCCCCGCTGGTCGGCGCCAGCCTGGAGGTGATGGCCCGCGACGCCCGGGAACGACGGGGTGACAAGCCGACCGTCCTGACCTCCCTCGTGGCCGACGACGGGGCCCGGCCGGTCCTGCGATGGCTGACCGCGCGGCTGGCCGAGCACGCCGAGGCCCTCCAGCAGGACGCGTGACCGCGGTCGACGCCGTCGTGCCGTCGGCCGCCCCGACTGGCCGACCCGGTGAGCTGCACCCGCCCGGCCCGGCCGGGATCTCGGCGGCCGCGCGGGTCGTCGTCGGGCCCGGGCGACAGGGTCGCCCCCGGCTGCTGGAACGAACGACACGACCGCCCCTCGGCATGACGCTGGCCGGCGGCGACCTGTACCTGATGGGGACCGCCGGCGGCCCACACGGTGGGGACGACCTGTCCACCGAGGTCGTGGTGACCCCGGGCACCGAGCTGACGGTGCGTTCCGTGGCGGCGACGGTGGCACTACCCGGCGACGGCAGCCGCTCGCGACAACGGCTGCGCGTCGATGTCGGCGAGGGCGCGACGGTGCGGTGGGTGCCCGAGCCGCTGGTCGCGGCGGCGGGCTGCCATCACCGGGCCGACACCGTCGTGGACCTCGCCGCCGACGCCCGGCTCGTGTGGCGGGAGGAGCTCGTGCTCGGCCGCACGGGGGAGCCGGCCGGACGGCTGTTCGCCAGCCTGCGGATCACCCGCAACGGTCGTCCCCTGCTGGTGCACGCCCTGGACACCTCGTTGCCGGGGTGGCAGGGACCGGCCGTCACGGCGGGGGCACGGGTCGTCGGCCTTTTGGTCGTCGTCGGCCCGGACGCCGACGCGCTGCCCGACGGTCCCGTGGCCGGGCGGTTCGCCGTCGCCCACCCGGAGCCACACCTGGCGGTCGTGATGGGCCTCGCCGCCGATCACGCGACCTGGCGGCGCACTCTGGCTCAGGTCCTGGGGGCGGCACCGCCGGCAGACGGCGCGCCCACGCGGTCCTCCTTGCCGGGGAAGGGCACCCGGTAGACGCAGGTGTCGCAGTTGGCGCGGATGTCGCCCTCCAGCGCCTCGCGGTAGCGGCCGACCAGCGCGTCGGCAACCCGTGGGTCGGGGCCGAACCGGCCTGCCCGGCCGATCTCCAGGCCCGTTTCCTCCTCCACGGCGTCCACGGCATCCCACACCCGCGCCTCCAGCAGCCCGGCCAGCAACGACCACGAGAACACGACCGCCCGGGTGGCGCCTGCCCGGTGGACCCGCCGGAGCACGTCGTCGGTCCTCGGCCACGTCACCCCGGCCACGGAGTGCTCGACCCAACGGTGTCCAGACCCCTCCGCCAGCATCCGAGCAGCCTTGGCCAGCTCGCCGTTGGCGTCGGGGTCGCTGGACCCGGATGCGGCCACGATCAGCACCTCCTCCTCACGCCCCTCCTTCGGGCTGACCGCGTCGATGCGCTCCCAGCCGAGGGTCAGCAGGTCGTGGTGCACGCCGAGCACCCGACCGTGGCTGATCGCCACGTCCGGGAAGGCCTCGTGGATCTCCGCCAGCTGCTCGGGCACGTCGGTCTTGGCGTGGTAGGCCGCGAAGTTCAGCATCGGCAGGGTCACGATTCGCGACACGCCTGCCTCGACCAGCGGCCGCGCCCCCTCCACCCCCTGCGGGTCGGAGAAGTCCTCCAGCCACGCGTTGCCGACCGGGCCGTCCACCCGCTCCTGGACCAGCTCGGCCAGCTCGGCCATCTCCTCCGCCCCCCTCGGGTCGCGGGTTCCGTGGGCGATCAGCAGCAGTCCGGGCGCAGAAGTCATGGCCACCAGACTGCCCTGTCTCGCCACGGTGCAGTCCACTAGGATCAGCCCCGACGGGCGGGGACCGGCCCGCCGAGCCGACGAGAAGGGCGAACGACCACATGACCGACGAGGTGCTCCAGGAGCGCAACCAGATCCTCGAGGCGATCGAGGGGCAGACGTTGTGCACGCTGTTCCAGTCCACCGTGTCGACCTACGGCACCCGTGATGCGCTCGGCCGGCGTCTGGAGGACGGCACCTGGACGTGGCAGACGTGGCGGGAGTACGGCGAGGACGCCAAGCGGTTCGCCATGGCGCTGCTCAAGCGCGGGCTGGGCAAGGGCGACTTCGTCGCGATCATGGTCAACAACCGGCCCGAGCACGTCATCGCCGACACCGGGTCGTTCCATGCGGCTGCCACCGGCGTCAGCGTCTACAACACCCTCGCCGAGGAACAGATCGCCTACGTGGCCGGCAACTGCGGCGCGAAGGTCGCCGTCCTCAACGACGCGGAGGCCCACTCGCGCTGGGTCGCGGTCCGCGACGAGCTGCCGGAGCTAGCCACGATCGTCATGGTCGAGGGGGCCGAGGACGTCGACGACGACCGGGTGATCAGCTGGGCGGACTTCCTCGCCGAGGGCCAGGCGCACCTCGACGAGGTCGGCGAGGACGTCTTCACCGCCGCATGGAAGTCCGTCGAACCCGACGACGTCGCGACGCTGATCTACACCTCGGGGACGACCGGGCCGCCCAAGGGCGTGGTCGAGACCCACCGGGGCGTGCTCTACATCATGGAGGCCGCCAAGGGGATCTTCGAGCTGCCGATGAACCCCAACACGTTGTCCTACCTGCCGCTCGCCCACGTCGCCGAGCGCACGTTCAGCCACTGGCAGGGCATCAAGTACGCCGCCAAGGTGCACTTCTGCGAGGACTACACCCAGATCGCGGAGTACCTGCCGGTCGCCAAGCCCACCGCCTTCCTGGCCGTCCCGCGGGTGTGGGAGAAGATGCGCGCGGCCCTGCTGACGCGGATCGACGAGGCCGAGGGGCCCAAGGCCAAGCTCGGCCAGCAGGCCTTCGCCATCCTCCCGCAGCTCGGCGCGATGGCCTTCACCGGCCGCAAGCCCTCGGTCCTGCTGCAGGGCCAGGCCGCCCTGTTCGAGAAGCTCGTGTACAGCAAGGTCCGTGAGGCGCTCGGCCTGGACGACACGATCATCGCCCTCACCGGCGCTGCCCCGATGCCCGACGACCTGCTGATGTTCTTCCGCGGCCTGGGCATCGAGATCCTCAACGTGTACGGGATGACCGAGACGACGGCGGTCACCAACGCCAACCGTCCCGGTCGGGTGCGGCTGGGCACCGTTGGCGAGCGGGTGCCCGGCATCGAGGTCGCCATCGCCGGCGACGGCGAGATCATCGCCCGTGGCCCGACCATGACGCCGGAGTACTACCGCCGGCCCGAGGCCACCGAGGAGCTCTACGACGCCGACGGCTGGCTGCACACGGGGGACCTCGGGAAGATCGACGACGACGGCTACCTGGCGATCGTCGGTCGCAAGAAGGAGATCATCGTCACCTCGTCGGGCAAGAACATCTCGCCCCACGAGATCGAGACGGCGCTCAAGCAGCACCCGCTCATCGGGCAGGTGATGGCCATCGGCGACGAGCGCAACTACATCTCGGCCCTGCTGGTCCTGGACCCCGAGGCTGCCGAGTCGTGGGCGGGCAAGCGTGGGATCCCGTTCGACTCCATGGCGGAGTTCTCCCAGCGCGAGGACGTGCTGGCCGAGGTCGGGACCGCGGTCGACGCCGCCAACGCCAAGCTGGCCCGGGTCGAGCAGGTCAAGCGCTGGGAGCTGCTGCCGACCGACTGGACCGTGGAGTCCGGCGAGCTGACCCCGTCGCTGAAGCTCAAGCGCCACGTGGTGTCCACCAAGTACGCCGACGTCATCGACGGCATCTACGACTGAGTCGGACTTTTTCGCCGGCGGGTGTCACACCACGCCCGTCGGCGGTGTTGGAAGGGGTGTGACGGACTCGCCCTTCGCCGACCACTACCCACGGTTGACCGCCCTGGCCGCCAGGGTGGTCGACCAGCGCGCGACCGCCGAGGAGGTGGCCGCCGATGCGCTGGCCCGCCTCGACGGGTCGCCGGTGGACGGTCGACCGGAGGACGAGGTCGCTGCCTGGCTCAACCGGGTGACGATCAACCTGGCCCTCAACCGGGTGCGTGCTGCCAAGCGGCACGACGCCCGCGTGGCCGCGCACGGACAGGCGGTCGGGCCCGACCGGCCGGAGACGCCGGAGGACGTCGTCACCCGTGACGACGAACGCCGCCGTGTCCGCGCCGTGCTGGCCGGGTTGCCCGAACGGCAGGCCGTCGCGTTGCTGCTGCGCCATTCCGGCCACAGCTATGCCGAGATCGCTGCCTCGCTGGGCGTGGCGGCTGGATCGGTCGGGGTGCTGCTCGCCCGAGGCGAGCGTGCGTTCCGACGTGACTGGGAGACCGACGATGACTGAGCTGACCCACACCGACCCGCTGGGATGCCCCGGTTCCGGCCGGCTGCGCACCCACCTGGACCACCCCGACGGGGCGGTCGAGGCCCACCTGGACGGATGCGAGGAGTGCCGCGACACCATCCTCACCATCGCCGACGACGCCGGGACGGTCCGCCGCCTCCTGGCCGTCCTCGACAGCCCAGCCGTCCTCGACAGCCCAGCCGTCCTCGACAGCCCGGCCGTTGATGCACCCACCGCCGCGTCCGGTCGCCCGTCCCGCGCCCCGGTCGACGCGATCGGGGCCTCCGTCGCGCCGGGACGAGGCAGGCCCCGATCGCGCCGGTCGTCGCGGCCGGGCAGCCGAGCCGACACGGGCCGTCCCGCCGGGCGGACGCGGCCCCGCCGGGTGGTCCTTGCCGTCGCCGGCGGGTTGCTGACGGTCGCGATCGCCGTGACGCCGTTCGGCTCCGGGGCGCTCGCCCAGTTCCTCGACACCTTCCGCAGCGAGCGGGTCCAGGTCATCGAGGTCGACGTGGCCGCGCTGCAGGACCTCGACGCCCTCGACGACATCGCGACGGTCGAGCTGACCGGCGACGGGGCGCTCCACGACGGACCGACCGAGGTGGCCGACGCCGCTGCCGCGCTGGCCATCGCCGGTGTCGCTGCCCCGGACCTGCCCGCCGGGGTCGCTGGCCCCGACGCCACCGTGACCCACCTGGCCATCGCCCCCTCCCACGCCGTGGTCACCCTCCGGGCCACCGCGGACAACGGCGTCCCGTCCGACCTCGACGGGGCCGTCCTCGACGTCACCGTGCCCGGTGGTGCCGCCACCGTCGTCACCGCAGCCAGCGGCATGCCCGACGTGATCCTCGGGGTCGCGGGCGCCATCGAGGCGACCGCAGCGGGTGCCCAGCTGGCCGACATCCGTGACTTCCTCCTCTCCCGCGAGGAGCTGCCCGAGTCGCTGCGCACCCAGCTGGCCGGCATCGAGGACTGGCAGACCACCCTCCCGTTGCCCGTCCCCGCCGGTGGCGTGGGATGGGAGGAGGTCACCGTCGACGGCAACGCCGGCCTGGCCTTCGGCGACGACAGCGGGCTCGGCGCCGCGATCGTGTGGCAGGCCGACGGGCTGATCCACGGCATCGCCGGAACACGTCCGCTGGACGAGCTGCAGGCACTGGCCGAGCAGGCGTGACCCAGGGCACCTCGGTCCTGAACGCGCCGGTCCCGGTCGCGCCGGTCCTGGTCGCCCGTGGCCTGGCCAAGGCCTTCGGCGGCCGGACCGCCGTCGACGGGCTCGACCTGCACATCCGCCCCGGCGAGGCCGTCGGCCTGCTCGGGCCCAACGGCGCAGGCAAGACCACCACGGTCAAGATGCTGCTCGGGCTGGTCCGCCCCGACGACGGCACTGCCGAGCTGTTCGGCCGGGATGCCGCCGACCCGGCCGCACGCACCCGCGTCGGCTACCTGCCCGAGACCTTCGCCCAGCCCGAGTGGGCCACCGGCGACCGGGTCCTGCGCCAGCACGCCCGGCTGGCCCGGGTCCCCCGCGAGGACGTGGCTCGTGCCGCGGCCGATGCCCTGCGACGGGTCGGCCTGGCCGGACGGGGCGGGGAGCGGGTGGGCGGCTACTCCAAGGGCATGCGCCAGCGCCTGGGCCTCGCGGCCGCGCTGCTCGGCGACCCCGACCTGGTGATCCTCGACGAACCCACCTCGGCGCTGGACCCCGTCGGCCGACGCGAGGTCCGCGACATCGTGCTCGCGCTGCGGGCCCGAGGCGCGGCAGTGCTGCTGAACTCCCACCTACTCGGCGAGGTCGAGCAGGTCTGCGACCGCGTCGTCGTGATGGACCGCGGACGGGTGCTGGCCGACCGCGCCGTCGCCGACCTGCCGTCCGGCGGCGAGGTCCGCCTGGTCCTGGACCGGGTCGAGGAGCGGCTGGTCGCCGTGATCGAGGGGTTCGGCACGATCGTGCACGCCGACGACCGTGCGGTGCTCGTCGGACTGGACGACCGCGATGCGGGACCCGAGCTCGTCACCGCCGTTGCAGCCGCAGGGGGTCGCATCCGCGCCGTGGTTCCCCTGCAGTCCAGCCTCGAGGAGGTCTTCCTCCAGCTGGTCGACCACCCAGGAGAGGAGGCCCGGTCGTGATCGTGTTGCGTGCCGCCATGCAGGAGGCGCTCAGCCGGCGGATCCTCGGCATCGGGGCGACCGTCAGCGTGGCGTTCGTCGGGTTGTTCTGGCTGGGGTTCTCCACCGCGTTCAGCCGGGTCGCCGCCGACACGAGCGATGAGTTCGCCACCATCGCCGCCTCCACCGTGATGACGGTCCTCGGCCTGTACGCCGTGCAGTTCCTGGCGGCCTTCCTCGCGATCCTGCTGGCAGCGGGGTCCATCGCCGGTGAGCTCGAGTCCGGTCGGGCCCTGCAGGTCCTGGCCCGACCCGTACCGCGCTGGTCGTGGTTGCTGCAGCGCACCGCCGCCTTCGGGGGCCTGTCGGTGGCCTACGTGGTCCTCATGACCATCGGCGTGCTGACGGTGGCCGGTGCCGTCGGCGGGTACGGCGCCCTGTCACCAGTGCGGGCAATCGGGCTGATGTCGCTGGAGGTCCTCGTCCTCGTGTCGATCGGCGTGGCCCTGTCCACACGGCTGGGCACCGTCGCGACGGGGGTGGTCGTCGTCGCCCTCTACGGCCTGGCGTGGCTGGCCGGCATCATGGAGTTCGTCGGCCGCACCATCGACAACGCGTCGGTGGAACGGATCGGGGTGGCCGTCAGCCTGCTGATGCCGTCCGATGCGTTGTGGCGGGGCGCGTCGTTCCACCTGCAGTCCCCGGCGTTCCTGCTGGCGCCCGACACCGGGGTGGGCATCCCCTTCGCGGCGGTCGACCCACCCAGCGGTCGGTTGATCGCCTGGGCGCTGCTGTACGCCGCCGCGATGCTGGCGTTCGCCGTTCGGTCGCTGCGCCGCCGGGACCTCTGACCACGAACGCCGAACACGAACAGGGGATCGTCGGGGGTCGGGATCGGGGGTCAGGAAGGATCGCAGCGGACCCCGCGTTCACGGGCAGTATCGGTACGAATCCGAACTGGTTTCGAGACGTCGAGCAACGACGAGCAGGAGACACCCGTGAAGGTCAGGTTCTACTTCGATCCGCTGTGCCCGTGGTGCTGGATCACCTCCCACTGGCTGCACGACGAGGTCGCACCCCACCGCGACATCGACGTCGACTGGCGGCCGATCAGCCTCAAGGTCCGCAACGAGGGCAAGGACCTCGACGAGGCCTACCGGGCGAAGGTCGACCCGATGATGGACCGCTCCTTCGGGTTGCTGCGCATCGTCGAGGCGGTGCGTGCTGCAGGTCGGCAGGACCAGGTCCACGACCTCTACGTCGAGTTCGGCCGGCACTTCCACCACGACGGGGACGGCCTGGACTTCGACGTACCGGCAGCGCTGGAGAAGGCCGGCGTCGACGTCGCCTTCGCGGCCGCCTTCGACGACGAGGCGTGGGACGACGCTGTCCGCGCGTCGACCAGGGAGGCCGAGGACGTCGCCGGTGACGACGTGGGGACGCCGATCATCGCCTTCGAGGTCGAGGCGCAGGACGGCACCAGGGAGTGGAAGGGCTACTTCGGTCCGGTCATCCCCGAGGTCGTGCGCGGCCAGGCGGCGCTGGACCTGTGGGACGGGCTTGCCGCGTTGATCCGCACCGACGGCTTCTACGAGCTGAAGCGCACTCGTACCAAGGACGTGGACCTAACCACCGTCCGCATCTGACGGCTGCCCCGGGACCTCCCAGCCCATCCGGGCCCGGTCGAGGTCCCGGTGGGCGGCTTCCAGCGCGGCGGTGTGCTCGTCGAGGTCGGCCTCGAGCACCCTGATCGCGCGCCGCTGCTCCTCCATCCGCCGCACGGCGGACTGCAGCGCAGACCTGCTGGCGTGGAGCTGCGCCCGCAGGTCCACGATCGTGTCGTCTTCGTCCCGTGCCTCGACCGGGGGACGCGGGTCCATCACCGGTCGAGCCGGTGGCAGCTCCGCCGACGGCGGGGGAGCGTCGGCCGCGTCGGGATCGCGCCGTCCGATCGCGTAGCCGATCGCCAGTCCGGCGCTGAACAGCAGCAGGGCGAGCACGGCCGCCTGACCGGTCAACCAGGGCACCTCGAGGTCCTTTCGGGAGAACATGTGTCGCCCGTGTGACCCCGCGCCGGCCCGGAGGTTGCGAACTAGTTCGAAATGGGTTCGTCGGCGTGCGTATCTCGTCGCACGTCGCCGACCCCCGAACCCGCTAGAAGCGGCCCTTGACCTTGTTGGTGCGCTCGACGCGGGCCTCTGGCTGGAGGATGTGCAGCTCGCACTCGGCCAGAATCTCGTCCCCGCCGGCGTCCTCGTTGAACGCCCGGTCGCGGTTGTCGACGCTGACGACCACCCGTTCGCCCTCCGCCGGTCCGACCCCCACGGTGTGGATCTTCAGCACGTTGTCGCGGCCACGGAACCCCGCGTCAGCGCCGACGAAACGGATCACGGCCTCCCAGCGGTGGTCGTCGTCACCACGGTCCCAGTCGATCTCCAGCTCCACGGTGAGGACCGCGTCGGCGCCCTCGCCCTCTGCCCGCAGCGTTGCCTTGTCGATTCGTGCCATGGCGGCATTCGACCAGACGGCCCGCGACTCGTGGTGATGGCACGACGGTCGGTGATGAAACGTCAGCCGGAGCGCGGCTGGATGTGACGGATCGACACTCCGGACCCGGGATCGGTGTGCGCAACGGACGAGTCGTCGCGCAGACCCTTGTCGAGGTGGCGAGGTGTTCGCTACCGTCGCGTCACCGGGTCGTCAACGACCCGACCCCTGAGTCCCCGTCGCGGCTCAGCGCCCAACCGGTCGCCCCGCCCCACGAGGACTCTGCCAGACTGCTCCAGCGGCGATCCCGTGCCGAGCCTTGGAGGGCCACACACGATGACCGACGGCAAGACTGCCGACAAGCCCAGCAGCGGGCTCGTGCCCGACCCGAGCACCCTGCTCCCACCCGACGAGCCGATCCAGATCCTGGACGACGACGGCCGGATCAACGCCGTCGACGGCTATCCGATCGACGACCTGGACGACGAGGACTTCCGTGCCCTGTACCGGCACATGGTCGTCGCCCGACGCATCGACAAGCAGGCGATCAACCTGCAGCGGCAGGGTCAGCTCGGCGTCTACGCCTCGCTGCTCGGCCAGGAGGCGGCCCAGATCGGTGGCGCCTACGCGCTGGCTCCCCAGGACTGGGTCTTCCCGTCCTACCGCGAGATGGGCACCGCCCTGGTCCGCGGCGTCAACCCCGGCCAGATGCTGCACCAGTGGCGCGGCACCTGGCTGAGCGGCTACGACCCCTACGAGTTCCGCTTCGGCCTGCTGTCCATCCCGATCGGCACCCAGGCGCTGCACGGCACGGGGTTCGCCATGGCCGCGAAGTTCGACGGCAGCGACGCCGTCGTCATGGCCTACTTCGGTGACGGCGCGACCAGCGAGGGCGACCCCCACGAGGGCATGAACTTCGCCGCGGTCTTCGAGGCCCCGGTCGTGTTCTTCGTCCAGAACAACCAGTACGCCATCTCCACCCCGCTGAGCGAGCAGACCAAGGCCCCAACGATCGCCCACAAGGCCGTCGGCTACGGCATGCCGGGCCTGCGGTGCGACGGCAACGACGTGCTGGCCAGCTACGCGGTCACCAAGCGCGCCGTCGAGCGGGCGCGCAGCGGGGAAGGACCCTCGCTCATCGAGGCCGTCACCTACCGCATGGAAGCCCACACCACCGCCGACGACCCCACGCGCTACCGCTCGGGCGAGGAGATGGAGGAGTGGCAGCGGCGCGACCCGATCGCCCGCTTCGAGACGTTCATGAAGGCCAACGGGCTGCTGGACGACACCATCAAGACCGAGATCGACAACGAGGTCGAGAAGCTGGCGCGGATCATGCGCGAGGAGATCTACGAGGCGCCGCACGGCGACCCGATGGAGCTGTTCGAGCACGTCTACGTCGACCCCGGATCCATGTTCGACGAGCAGCGCGAGATGCTGCGACGCGAGCTGGACGCGGCCGCCGAAACCCCTCAGGAGAGCTAACTCATGGCGATCACCATGGCGCAGGCGCTGAACCAGGCCCTGCACGACGCGTTCGAGGCCGACGACAAGGTCGTGCTGTTCGGCGAGGACGTCGGCACCCTCGGCGGGGTGTTCCGCATCAGCGACAAGCTGCAGGAACGCTTCGGCGACAAGCGCTGCTTCGACACGCCGCTGGCCGAGTCCGGCATCGCCGGCACCGCGGTCGGCATGGCCATCTACGGCTACCGGCCGATCATCGAGATGCAGTTCGACGGCTTCACCTACCCGGCGTTCGAGCAGATCGTGTCCCACATCGCCAAGATGCGGAACCGGTCGCGCGGCACCGTGAAGATGCCGATCACCGTCCGCATCCCCTTCGGTGGGGGCATCGGCGCGGTCGAGCACCACTCGGAGTCTCCCGAGGCCTACTTCGCCCACACCGCCGGGCTGAAGGTCGTCTCGCCGGGGACGCCGTCGGACGCCTACTCGCTGCTGACCGAGTCGATCTTCTCCGACGACCCCGTCATCTTCTTCGAGCCGAAGCGCCGCTACTGGCTGAAGGAGGATGCGTCGCTGCCGGTGCAGACCGAACCGATCGGCAAGTGCGTCGTCCGTCGCGAGGGCACCACCGCCACGCTGGCCGCCTACGGCCCGATGGTGAAGACCTGCATGGAGACCGCCGAGGCCGCCGAGGCCGAGGGCTGGGACCTCGAGGTCATCGACATCCGCTCGCTGACCCCCTTCGACCACCAGACCATCGTGGAGTCGGTGGAGAAGACCGGCCGCCTGGTCGTCGTGCACGAGGCGTCCACCTCCGTCGGCTTCGGCGCCGAGGTCGCCGCCCGCGTGCAGGAGAAGGCCTTCTACCACCTGGAGGCCCCGGTCATGCGCGTCGGCGGCTTCGACGTGCCCTACCCCGCTGCCATGCTGGAGGAGTTCTTCCTCCCCGACGTCGACCGCATCCTCGATGCCGTCGGCCGCACCCTGGACTACTGAGCGCCGACTGCTGAGCGCCTGACTACCCGAGCATCGTCGCTCGACCTGGAGACACTGCAATGAGCACCAAGGACTTCCTGCTGCCCGACCTCGGTGAGGGCCTGACCGAGGGTGAGGTCGTGTCGTGGCTCGTCGCCGTCGGCGACGTCGTCGAGGTCGACCAGTACGTCGCCGAGATCGAGACCGCCAAGGCCGTCGTCGAGGTCCCCTCGCCGTTCGCCGGCACCATCGTGACCCTGCACGGCGAACCCGGTGACGAGGTGGCCGTCGGGTCGCCCCTGATCACCATCGACGTGGGTGCTGGCGAGGGTGGTTCCGCTGACACCTCGCCGTCCGCCCCCGTCGAGGACGCCGTCGTGGCGGTCACCGACGAGGCCGGCGCCGGGCCGGGCTCGGGCTCCGACGAGGGGGAGTCGGGCAGCGTGCTGGTCGGCTACGGCACCTCCGGCGGCAAGGGTTCGCGTCGCCGCCGCGTCGGCGCGTCCGACGCCTCCTCCTCGGGTGGGGCGGCCCCGGCGGCGCCGCAGAAGGTCGAGCGCGAGGGCCGGCCCATGGCAAAGCCCCCCGTCCGCAAGCTCGCCAAGGACCTCGGCGTCGACCTCGACTACGTCGCCGGCTCAGGTGAGGACGGGATCATCACCCGTGCTGATGTCGAGGCGGCCGCCAACGGTGTGACCTCCCAGGCCTCGGGCGTGCTGGTGACCGACGACGAGGGCCACACCCTCCCGTCCGCCCCGCCCAACACCCCCATCCGGGAGGAAGAGGACTACGCCAAGCGCCTCGCCCCCGCCGGTGAGCAGCCGCTCGTCGCCTCCTCCAACGGCTCCATCGCCCCGGTCGCGATTCCGCCGGCCCCCGAGGGCGCCATGGCGCAGGAGCGGGTCAAGCTGTCGCAGCTGCGCAAGGCCGTCACCGCCCAGATGACTCGCTCGCGCAGCCAGATCCCCGAGGCCGTCACCTGGGTCGAGGCCGACGCCACCCCGCTGTGGGACTTCCGCGCCGAGCTCAACAAGTCGCAGTCGGAGGTCAAGGTCAGCCCGACGGCGATCATCATGCGGATGGCCATCGCCGCACTGCGGAAGTTCCCGACCATCAACGCGTCGCTGGACACCGCGGCGGAGGAGATGGTGCTGCACCGCCACGTCAACCTCGGCTTCGCCGCCCAGACCGACCGCGGCCTGGTCGTCCCCGTCATCAAGAACGCCCAGGACATGAACATCATCGACCTGGCGAAGACGCTCAACGAGATGGCCGACAAGGCCCGCGCCGGCAAGCTGACCCCGTCGGACATGAGCGGTGGCACGTTCACCATCTCCAACTACGGCGCCTTCGGCGTCGACGGCGGCGACATGGTCATCAACCACCCCGAGGCCGCAATCCTCGGCACCGGCCGGATCGCCGACAAGCCCTGGGTCGTCGACGGCGAGCTGGCCGTCCGCAAGACCATCACCTACTCCATCGCCTTCGACCACCGGATCATCGACGGGGGAGAGGGCGCCGGCTTCATCCGCTACCTCGCCGACATGACCGAGAACCCGACCCTCCTCACCGCGGGCCTGTAGGACCCGGTGGACGAACACCACGCGCACCGGGAGGCCCCCGCCAGCAACCTGTCGGCGGCGTTGGCCCGGATCACCGAGGCCTACTCGCCGCGGACGGTCGCCAGGGTCAACGACTACGAGGTCCGCGTCGCCCGGCTCCAGGGCGCCTTCGACTGGCACGAACACACCCGGACCGACGAGTTCTTCATGTGCCTGTCGGGTGAGTTCGTCCTGCAGGTCCAGCTCGACACCGGCCTGGAGGAGATCCACATGGGCGTCGGCGACATCTTCGTCGTCCCCAAGGGCGTCAAGCACCGGCCGGTGGCCAAGGACATCGCCGAGGTCCTGCTGTTCGAGCCGGCCGACACCATCAACACCGGCGACTAGCGCCGGCAACCAAGCATCAGGGAGACCCACACATGAGTGACTACGACGTTGTTGTGCTCGGAGGCGGGCCCGGCGGGTACGGCGTTGCCCTGCGGGCAGCCGTCCGCGGACTGAACGTGGCGATGGTCGAGGCCGACAAGGTCGGCGGCACCTGCCTGCACTGGGGCTGCATCCCCTCCAAGGCCATGCTCCACGTGGGCAGCGTCCTGGACGAGGCGCGGGAGGCCGACCGCTTCGGCATCGACCTGACCGTGGCCGGGCTGGACGTCGCCAAGCTCGGTGCGTTCCGCGAGTCCGTCCAGACGCAGCTGTACAAGGGGCTGGAGGGTCTGGTGAAGTCCCGCAAGATCGACCTGGTCACCGGCTGGGGCACCGTGGGCGCCGACGGCCGCTCCGTCACCGTGTCCGGTGGCGAACGCGACGGTGAGGTGCTGCAGGCCGACAACGTCGTCATCGCCGTGGGCTCCTCGGTCCGCTCCCTGCCGGGCATCGAGATCGACGGCGACGTCGTCATCACGTCCGACGAGGCCACCAAGCTGGCGCGTGTGCCGCAGAAGGCGCTGGTCATCGGCTCGGGCGCGGTCGGGCTGGAGTTCGCGTCGCTGTTCAAGTCCCTCGGGGCCGAGGAGGTCGTCGTCGTCGAGGCGCTCGACCGCATCGCCCCGCTGGAGGACGAGGACCTGTCCAAGTCCCTCGCCCGGGCCTACCGCAAGCGCGGGATCACCACGATCGCCGGAACCGTCGCGTCGTCGGTGACGGTGTCGGAGGGGCCGAAGGGCAAGGCGGCGACGGTGTCGCTGGCCAACGGTGACGCCCACGTCGTCGACACCGTCCTGGTCGCCGTCGGCCGTGCGCCGCGTACCGCCGACATCGGCCTGGACGCCCTCGGCGTGCTGGACGAGCGCGGCTACGTCGTGGCCGACGAGTACGGCCGCACCGCCGTCGACGGGGTCTGGGCCGTCGGGGACATCCTCCCGCCGCCCGCCCTGGCACTGGCCCACGCCGGGTTCGCCGAGGGGTTCAACGTCGCCGACCAGATCGCCGGGCACACCGTCGTCCCGGTCGACTACGCCCAGGTGCCGCGGGTGACCTACTGCACGCCGGAGGTGTCGTCGGTCGGCCTGACCGAGGCGCAGGCCGTCGACCGCTACGGCAAGGACGCCGTCTCCTCCTCCAAGTACACCTTCAAGGGCAACGCCAAGGGCATCATCCACCAGTCCGACGGCTTCGTGAAGGTCGTCTCCGGCGGGCCCGACGGCGAGGTGCTGGGCGTCCACATCATCGGGCCGCACGCCACCGACCTGATCGCCGAGGCCCAGCTGATCACCGCCTGGGGCGCCCTGCCCGAGGAGGTCGGCGCGCTGGTCCACCCCCACCCCACCCTGGCCGAGGCGATGGGCGAGGCCCACATGGCCGCCGCCGGTATCCCCTTCCACACCCACTAGCCCCGTCAGCACCCGCAGGGCCAAGGGGGTCGGTCAGCCGGGCCAGCCCAGCGGTGGGCGCCAGATGGCGACGTCGACGGTGGGGCCGGCCTCGGTGTAGCCGCCCCAGATGACGAACGCGGTGCCCGTCCAGGCGGCGACGGCGTGGACGCGCGGACGGTCGACGTCCAGCACCTCCCAGGCGTAGCCGGCCGGGTCCCACGAGAGGAACACCGAGGAGGCGTAGCCGCCGTACAACAACGTCCGTTCGCCGGCTGATGCGGTGGCCCAGCCGTACAGCGACGTCCGCGGATCATCGGCGCCCGGCAGGGGATCGAGGGGCTCCCAGCTGCGCACGTTCGGACGGATGGAGCCGAACCACGGGGCCATGTCCGCGGTCTGGCCAGCCACGACCAGGTCGCCGCGTGAGGTCCAGGTTCCGGTGCGAGGGGACACCAGCCCCGGGAACGGGACGACCCGCCAGCCGTCGTCGGAGGGGTCGAACACGGCCGCGAACGACGACGCCCGCTCTCGCCCGCCCCAGACCAGCACCGTCCCGTCGTTGCGCATCGCCGTTGCCTGCAGGTCGATCACCCGGGTGTCCGGCCGGCGTCCGCCCCCGTCCCCCGGCAGGGTGTCGTCCAGGGTCAGCGGCGGCAGCATGCGCCACGTCCTGGAGGCCCAGTCGAGCACAGCCCCACCGACGGCCGGCTGGACGGTCCCGGGCGCCTGGCCCCGGGGCGGGCGGGTCGCCCACACCAGCACGAGCTCGGCCCTCGTCCACGCCACGGCGTCCACGGTCGGCACGGCAGCGGGTGGGTCAGGGACGTCCTCCCACGTACCGGCGACCGGATCCAGCAGGTCGACGCGTGCGCAGGGAAGCGGTGCATCGCAGGACGGCGCGCGCCCGACGACGGCGATGCGCTGCATCCACTCCCCAGCTGGATCCCGCAGGTCGGTGACCGGGCCGTCGAGGAACCCCTCGACCAGCACCACGTGCCGGCCGTCCGCCCGTCCGTCGGGGTGCGACGGCAACGTTCGCCACGACTGGCCCCACGGGTCGAACGCCGCGACCTCGTCCTCGAACCCGACGACGAGCTGGTCACCGGTCCACACGCCGAGGTGAACCGCCGGCACCTCGATCGGCGCATCCGGCAGGTCGGTCAACCACGTCCCGGTCACCCGCGGCACCGACGCGTCGATGGCGGGTGGTCGCCTCGGGCCCTGGGACGGCGCCTCGAACGGGGTCGGTGTGGCCGTCGCGGTCGCCTCGGGTGTCGCCTCGGCTGTGGCGGTCGCTGACGCCGCGGTCGGTCCCGGCAGCGCGGCCATCCCGTCGGTGGCGTCGGATCGGGCCAGCCAGCCCACCACCGCCACGACCAGCAGTCCGACGACCACGCCCGTCACGGGGCGGCGACCAGCCGGCTCCTGCCCTCCCACGCGGCCGAGCCTACGCCGGGCGCCGGACCCGTGGCACCCGATATCGTGCCGGCCATGCGCCAGACCATGCCTCCCAGCACGACCGTTCGTCCCGCGTTCGTCCTCGTGCTGAGCGTCGTCCTGTCCCTCGTCCTCCTCGGCACCTGTTCGGTGGTCGGCCACGACGAGACCGCCAGCGACGTCGACCCGCTCCTGCTGCACCAGCTGCGCGAGGGCCACACGGTCCTGCTGTTCCGCCACGCCCTCACCGACCGCTCGGTCAGCGACCTGGACCCGACCGCCCGCGGAACCTGCGAGCAGCAGCGGAACCTCTCCGCCGACGGCATCGAGCAGGCCCACCACATCGGCCGCCGGCTGCGTGCCCTCGACATCCCCGTCGGGCGGACCTTCGCCAGCCCGTTCTGCCGGACCGTCGACACCGCCGAGGCCATGACGGGGGAAGCGACCACGACCGACGCGTTCCTCAGCCTCACCGCCGCGCTCGACGCCGCCGGGGCCGACGCGATCACCGAAGCCGGCCGGGCGCTGATCGCCGAACAGCTGCAGTCCCCGGACGTCACCGTCGTGGTCACCCACACCCAGAACATCGAGGCTCTCGCGGGGGTCACCGTGGGGGAGGGAGACGCCGTCGTGGTCGATGCCAGCGGCCTCGTCGGGGTCGTCCATGCCGACGAGTGGTGACCAGCCGACCGAGCGTCACCGGTCCCGTCGTGAGGTCCGGCTCACCCTCCGGAGGCTCGTGACACGGGCCGTCAGGCTCACGTAAGCTGCCGACGGGACGAGCCAGCGTCCCACGTGTGTTCGACCCACATCGACACGCACACCGTCTGAGGGGACACCAAATGCACGAGTACACGCTGAAGCCCATCGGCGACGCCGGCGCGCCAGCGGTGTGGGGTGAGATCGTCACCCTGCTCGCGGCTCGGGCGGGGTCCTTCGCCCCCGGCCCGCTGCTCGGGTCCGGCAACCCGAGCAACGCCCTCGAGCTGTCCGACGGCGCCACCGTCGTCGGCGTGCAGGTGCTGCTGTGGGGGCCGGAGCTGATCGTCTTCCGGCTGCCCCGCACGCCGCTGCCCGGCCCCGAGCTGGAGCTGACGCTCGTCACCGGCCTCCCCGGGGACGAGGTGACCAGCCGCACACCGATGGCGGTCTTCGAGCATCCGACCCGTCTCGGCGCCACCAGCCGCGTGGCCTGAACCCGGCCGGCCGCATCCGCCGGCTCGGGGACATCCCCCACGACTGCCCCTGAGGTGGCGGTCGGGGGCCCACGAGGGAGATCACCGATACACGTGGTTGCCGTCGCGGCGGATCGTGTCGTGCATGACCAACACCCCGCTCGCCGAGCTCCCCGCCCCACCCACCACCGCCCCCCTCGAACCCGCCCTGCGGGCGCGAGGGTTGACCAAGGTCCACGGCACCGGCGACACCGCCGTCACCGCGCTCGACGCCGTCTCCGTCGACATCGCCGCTGGCCGCTTCACCGCCGTCATGGGGCCGTCGGGCTCCGGCAAGTCCACGCTGATGCACCTGCTCGCCGGCCTCGACACCCCGACGGAGGGAACGGTCACGCTCGGCGACACCCGCCTCGACACCCTCGGCGACAGCCAGCTGACCCGGCTGCGTCGCGACCGCATCGGGTTCGTCTTCCAGTCCTTCAACCTGCTGCCGACACTCACCGCCCGCGAGAACATCGTCCTGCCACTGCGGCTGGCCGGCCAGCGCACCGACGACCCCTGGATCGACGAGGTGACCGACGCCGTCGGCCTGCGGGACCGGCTGGACCACCGCCCGGCCGAGCTCTCGGGTGGCCAGCGGCAACGGGTCGCGATCGCCCGGGCGCTGGCGACCCGTCCCGACGTGATCTTCGGCGACGAACCCACGGGCAACCTCGACTCCTCCAGCGGCGCCGACGTGCTGGCGTTCCTGTCCCGGGCCGTCCGCGAGCTCGGCCAGACCGTGGTCATGGTCACCCACGACCCGGTCGCCGCCGCCTGGGCCGACACCGTCCTGTTCCTCGCCGACGGCCGGCTGGTCGACCGCATCACCAACCCCACCGCTGACCAGGTCCTGGACCGCATGAAGGCCTTCGGGGAGGTGACGGCGTGATCGCGGTCACCCTCCAGCAGCTCTGGGCCCGCAAACGCCGTCTGGTCGGCACGGGCCTGGCCGTCGTGTTCGGCATCGCGTTCCTGTCCGGCACGA
This sequence comes from Euzebya pacifica, assembly GCF_003344865.1. Lineage (GTDB taxonomy): Bacteria > Actinomycetota > Nitriliruptoria > Euzebyales > Euzebyaceae > Euzebya > Euzebya pacifica. The sequence continues at coordinate 4,124,007 of NZ_CP031165.1, read as the reverse complement.
TGGTCCTGTCCGACACGATGCGCGCCGGCTTCGAGACCATGTTCGGGCAGGCCAACGCCGGCATCGACGCCGTGGTCCGCGGCGAGGCAACCATCGGCGCAGAGATGGGCGGCCAGACCGCCCAGGTCGACGCCGCCCTCCTCGACGACATCCGGGCGGTCGACGGCGTCGCCACCGCAGCCGCCGAGGTCGAGGGCATCGCCCAGGTCGTCGCCGACGACGGGACCGCCATCGGCGGCGACGGGCCACCGACCCTCGGGCTCGGCTGGATCGACGACCCCACCCTCAGCAGCTACGAGCTGGTCGAGGGCCGTGCCCCGGTCGGGCCGGGCGAGGTCGCCATCGACACGGCCACCGCCGACCGTGGTGGCCTGGTGATCGGCGACACCACCGTCGTGCGCACCCCCGCACCGGTCGACGTCACCGTCGTCGGCCTTGTCGACCTCGCCGGCGGCACCCCCGCGGACGGCCCCACCTTCACCCTGTTCGATCCCACGGAGGCCGGCAGCCTGCTGCTGGGCCGCACCGACGTCGTCACCCGCATCCTCGTCGCCGCCGATCCGGGGGTCGAGGAGCAGGTCCTCGTCGACCGGATCGAGCCGTTGCTGCCCGACGGCACCGAGGCGTTGACCGGCACCGCCCTCAACGCCGAGCTCGTCGACGACATCGGCGCGGACTTCCTCGACTTCTTCGAGCGCATGTTGCTCGTGTTCGCCGGCATCGCGCTGCTCGTCGCCACGTTCAGCATCTTCAACACCTTCTCCATCACCACCGCCCAGCGCACCCAGCAGTCCGCGCTGCTTCGGACCCTCGGCGCAACCCGGCGCCAGGTCCTCGGCGCGACCATGCTGGAGGCGTCGGTCGTCGGGGTGGTCGCCTCGGCCGTCGGGCTGCTGGCCGGGCTGGCCCTGGCCACCGGGCTGACGTTGTTCATGTCGGCGCGGGGTTGGATCGTCGACACCGGCGGCCCCGTCGTCCTCGGCGACACCGTGACCGCGGCCATGGTCGTCGGCCTGGTCGTGACCGTCGTCGCCGGCGTCGTACCCGCCATCCGTGCGTCGGCCGTCGCGCCCCTCGAGGCGTTGCGCAGCGCCGAGATCGACCGCTCCGACACCTCCCTGGTCCGTGCCATCGGTGGGGCCCTGCTGACCGCCGTCGGGCTCGGGCTGCTGGTCGTGGCGCCCGACGTCGGCGACCCGCTGCTGCCGATGGCCAGTGGTGCCGTGGCAACCCTGGTCGGCGTCGTGGTCCTCGGGCCCGTCGTGGCGCGACCCGCGACGGGACTGCTGGGTTCGGCGCTCCTCCGGCTGCGCGGCGGGACCGGGGCGCTCGCCCGCGAGAACGCCATGCGCAACCCACGCCGGACCGCCGCGACCGCCTCGGCCCTCATGGTCGGTGTGGCGGTGGTCACCCTCTTCACCGTGGTCGGCTCGTCGGTCCGGGCAACCCTCGACACCGAGATCCGCCGGACGTTCGGTGGCGACCTGGTCGTCATGGCCGACGGGTTCTCCGGCAGCGGCCTGGACCCGGCGCTCGCCCCCGCGCTGCAGGCCGACCCGGCGATCGACCGGACCCTCGCGCTCGGGTTGGGAGTCGGCCTGGTCGACGGCGAGGAACTCGTCTTCAGCGTCGCCGACCCGGCGGCCGTGCAGGAGCTCGGTGGCCTCGTGGTCACCGCCGGCGACCTGGCCGACGTCGACCGCAACGGCATCGCCGTCTCGGCCGAACGCGCCGCGGAGGCGGGTCTGACCGTCGGTGACTCGGTCACCATCGCCTTCGTCGACGGGGCCGAGGAGGTCCTGACCGTCGGGGCGCTGTTCGAGGCCGGTCCCGGCGACGGCCTGTCCACCCACCTCGTCGCCACCGAGACCTACGCACCGCACGCCATCCAGCGCGCCGACACCACCATCCGCATCCTGCTGGCCGACGGGGTGTCGGTGGCCGACGGCCGCGCGGCGGTCGAGGCGATCACGTCGACGCACGGCTCCCCCGTCGTCCTGGACCGCGACGAGTTCTCCGCACAGGTGTCCAGCGACATCGACGGGGTGCTGGCCTTCGTCTACGGCCTGCTGGCCCTCGCCATCGTCATCGCCTCCATGGGCATCGCCAACGCCCTGTCGTTGTCGGTCCACGAGCGGGTCCGCGAGATCGGCCTGCTGCGTGCCGTCGGGCAGACCCGCCGCCAGCTGCGGGGCATGGTCCGCTGGGAGTCGGTACTCGTCGCGGTCTTCGGGACCGTCGGCGGCCTGGGGCTGGGCAGCCTCATCGCCTGGGCGGCCATCCGCACCACGGCCGCGTCGGAGGGCATCGGCACGTTCGCCCTGCCGACCACCCAGCTGGCGATCGTCCTGGCCCTGGGTGCGACGGTCGGCATCCTGGCGGCGGTCCGTCCGGCCCGCCGAGCGGCTCGCGTGCAGGTGCTGACCGCCATCGCGACGGAGTGACCCCTCGTGCTCGGCGGCAGCCGTCCTACGGGACCGGGTGGAACAGCGGGTGGTGGCGCAGGACGAACGCCTGCTGCTCGCTGATCGCCAGGGCGTCGGTGTCGTGGAACATCAGGTTGTCCCCATCGGGGCACTCCTCGGCATCGACGAACCCGTCGGCCCCGTCGCCCAGGCTGCCGTCGAACGCCTCGGCGACGCACTCGGGGGTGTCGTCGAAGGTGTCGAAGGCATCGCCCTCGGCCTCGGTCGTGTGGGGCAGCCCCATCAGGTGGCCGGCCTCGTGCCACACGGTCGCGGCCAGGTCGGTCACGTCCCGCGAGCCGTCGGCGATCATCAGCACGCACGATGTCGACAGCCCGGGCAGGATCGTGGCGCCCGGCAGCCCAGCCGCGTTGCCCTCGGTCTCGCCCTCGGTGTCGTCGGGGTCGACCACCCGGTCGACGATGGCGAACGCCAGCCGGCGGCTGGGCCCGTCCCCGGTGTCCAGCGACCCGCACAGCTCGCGCTGCGCGGCGTCGTTGCCGCTGGACGGCAGCTCGATGTCGGCGAACGCCTCGGTCACCGCCGGGTCGGCGTCGACGAACGCCAGGTCGCCGACCGCCAGCCCGTGGGCGCCGAGGATCGTGTCGCCGGCGTTGCGGTAGACGATCGCCAGCTCCTCGCGTTCGGCCTGGCTGGCGTCGGCGAACGCGAACGAGGCGACGTGGAAGGTGACGTCGACCACCTGGTCGCTGGCCAGCGGCCCGCGCTTCAGGACCGCCTGCGCCGACTCGAGGCCGGCGTCGCTGTCCACGACGAAGGTCCACTCGCCGGGCTGGAGGGGGTCGGCGTCGAACAGCGGCAGCAGGACGGCGGTGTCGCCGACGTTGGACGGCTGCAGCTCCAGCGGCGCGTCGACCAGCGTCCCGTCGGGGGCGATGATCGCGTCGACGAACACCTCGTCGTCGGGCCCCTGCCCACGGGCGACGAACAGCAGGCTGACCTCGTCGGCGGCGACGTCGACCACCACCTCACCCGACCCGTCCACCTCCAGCTCGACGATGCGCAGGTCGTCGGTCGGCGATGCCGGCTCCTCGACTGCGGGTTCCTCGGATTCCTCGGATTCCGCGGATGCGAGGTCCTCTTCGGGCGCGTCGGCCTCGAGCTCGGCAGACGGTTGCGGCGGGTCCTCGGCCCCTGTGCAGGCCCCCGCCAGCAGCCCCAGGACGAGGAGCAGCGCGAGGGCCCGCCGCACGACCTAGTCCTCGCTCAGGATGTGGCGCTGCAGCTTGCGCATGCCGCCCAGCCACCGCTCGCGGTCGTTGGCCCGGTTCTGCTCGTACTGCTCGACCTCGGGATGGGGGAGGATCAGGAAGCGGTCCTCGGCGATGGCCTCGGCCACCGCGTCGGCGATCTCCGACGGCTCCTTCACCCCGAGCGCGGCCAGCTTCTGCCCGCCGGGGATGTCCTTGAGGTCGTCCAGCAGGGGAGTGGACACGAACTGCGGGCACAGCGCCGAGACCGTGATGCCCTTGTCGGCGTGGGTGATCGACACCCACTCGGCCAGCGACACGACCGCGTGCTTGGTCACCGAGTACGGCGCCGAGCCGAGGCTGGTCAGCAGGCCGGCGGCGCTGGCGGTGTGCAGGACGTACCCGCCGCCACGCTCGATGGCGCGGGGCAGCCATGCCCGCAGCGCCCAGACGTGGGCCATCACGTTGACCCGCCAGATCGTGTCCCACGTCTCGTCGGTGGTGTCGGTGACGTCGGTGCCGGTGGCGATGCCGGCGTTGAGGACCAGCAGGTCGATCGGACCGACCGTGGCCTCGGCCTCGTCGATCATGGCCTCGTTGGCCTCGGCGCTGCCGACGTCGGCGGTCAGGGCGACCCCGCCGATCTCGTCGGCGACCGCCTGTGCGGCCTCCGCGTTCATGTCGGCGACCACGACGGTGGCGCCGTCGGCCGCGAACCGCCGGCACATGGCCGCGCCGATCCCGCTGCCGCCGCCCGTGACCAGTACTCGCTTCTCGTTCGTCTCCATGGTGGGTGAGCCTACTCCCGGGGCAGGTGCGAACCGCCAGCCGGAGGGGACCCGGACCACCAAGCCGAGACGCGGTCTCGTGTCCTCCACGAGCCCTCGAGGACGCCTCGTGACTCGTGTGGCTGATGGGGCAGATGTGGCCAGTGTTGACGTCAGCGTTGTTCTGAGGTTCAGTGGAGTCACTATGGCCGATCCCTTCCCCACGGCCCTGCAGCGGATCAGCGATGAACGCTGGGTGACGCTGGACGTCGTCACGCGAGAGCGTGGACGGCTCGTTGCGCGTGTCGCAGAGGCGCCTGACCTTGCCGCCGTCGTGCGCTGGAGCGCCGACGAGGACTACGACCGTCACCTCCGCCAGCTGCTGGCCTCCCCACCGCCGGACTCCGGTCCCGGCATCCACATCACGTGGCCCACCGACCTCCTCCACGACCTCGACGCCCGCGTCGTCGGGTACCTCGCGCCGCGGATCACCGGGCGGTCCACGTTCCCGCTGGCGGACTTCCTCGATCCCACCCGGCGGGCCGAGATCGCGCCCATGGCGACGCGGCGACACCAGCTGCGGGTGGCCCGCAACATCGCCACCGCCATCGCCGCGCTGCACCACGCCGGTCACGGTCGTGTGCGAGGCCGGCACCTGCGCCTGGACGACCGCGCCCGCGTGATCGTCGTCCGCAGCGACGAGCTGGTCTCCGCCGCCGACGACGGCACCATCGCCGACGACGAACGGCGGCTCGGCTATCTCATCCAGCGGCTCGTCGGTGGACGGCCGTGGACCTCGGGCGGCCAGCTGGGCGTCCTTCTCGCCCGTGACGCCGGGCGCAGCCGCACCTCTGCCGAGACGTGGTTCCACGCCCTGCGTGACGCCGAACGCAACCTGCCCGAGCAGCGCGTGGCCGCCAGCCCGGCCGTCGGCAGCGACACCCAGGCCGAGGAGCGGATGGCCACCCCGTCGGACCTGGCCAGCGCCCTCCGTGCCGCCGAGGAGGCCAAGCGGTCCGCCGCCTCCACCCCTCCCTGGGCTCGGGGCCAGTCGTCCGGTCCTGCCTCCACGGGTCCGGCTGCGCCGTCGGCCCCCCGCAAGCCGATCGTCATCCGCGTCCCCGACGACGACGGCATCGACCGTCCGTCCCCGGACCGGCCCATCCCCATCGACTCGCGGATCTCCACGGACCTGCCGATCGCCTCCTCGCCTCGGGTGCGGTACGTCGGCACCAACACCCAGCGCGCCGACGAGCCGGCCCCACCACCCCGGCGTGTCGGGAAACGGGCCACCGGCGGGGATTCGCCGACACGCGGCGACGACTCGCCCCCCTCCAACGCGATGCGTGTCGCCGAACCGGCCACCAGCCGCAGCTCGGCGACACACCTCGGGGTCGAGGCGACCACGACGACCGTCCGGACCACCCGGCGGCCGGTGGTCGAACCCGCGTCGCACCGGGCCCAGACCCTGACCATGCCGACGGTGGACACGCGCAACACCGGCACCGACGCCAACCCCGGGATCAACCCCGAACCACGGGGGAGGAGGGGACTCCGGCGCCCGGCGTCCGGACGGATCGGGACCGCATCGGCCGCGGTCGTGACCCCCACCCCCGCCGCCGTCGCGCCCACACCGAAACCGAAGCCCGACGTGCGGGGTCGGCCGGCCCGGTCGGGGGAGACCTTCTCCACCGGCGTGGCCCGAGCCATCTTCACCATCGCGTTCGCCCTGCTGCTCGGCGGCGCGGCCAGCGTGGCCCCGTTCGCGGCGTTCATCGCCGGCGCCACCGTCGTGTTCACCCGGGCCGCCGTCGACACCGGTCAGCGCAAGGCGACCATGGGCCGCGGCCAGCAGGTGGCCATCACGGCCAGCCGGCTGCTGCCGTTCGCCACCGGCGGGATCGCCTTGGCGGCGTTCATCCTCCTCGACCTGCTGCTCGTCCTCGGCCTGGTGATGGCCATCGCGCAGCGGGTGTTCGAGTACGGCCCCGGCTTCACCCTGACGTGGATCCTGGACCTGCCCGAGGTGCCCGTGCTGGTTCGCTGGTTCGCCTTCGTGGTGGCCGGCGCGACGGGCCTGTCGACCGGCGGTGGCGTCCACGACAGCCTGAGGGCCCGCACCGGCGGACGACGGATGCTGGCCACCCCCGCATTCGCGCTGGCCATCGCGGTCGGCTTCGTCGTGCTGGACGCCGGCGTCGTCTGGTGGCCCCTCCCGATGATCGGTTGATCACCGGGGTCGGCTGACCTTCGGGGCCTGCTGACTCGCTCGGGCTCGGACCCCGGGCGGGGGTCAGACTCGGGCGACCGGCGGGGGTCAGACCCGGGCGACCGCGGGGTCAGGCGCGGGTGACCGCGGGGTCAGGCGCGGGTGACCGCGACGGTCAGACCCGGGTGAAGGTGATCGTGCCGTCGACCACCCGGCGGGTCACGGTCCCGCGCACGGCCAGCAGCTCGAGGTGCGCGGCGGTCTCCCAGACCGCCAGCGTCTGGTTGAACGCGTTCAGCTCCTCGAACGGGGTCTCCCGGCGGGTCCAGCCGATCCGGCTGGCGGCGGTGAAGGCCGAGGACCCGTCCTCCGACAGCGCCGCCCGGCAGGCGTCCAGGCGGACGTCGTGGTGGGCGGTCAGCTCGTCGACCCGGCCGACCAGGTCGGTGAAGACCTCCCCGTGGGCCGGCAGGACCAGCTCGACGTCCAGCGCGGCCACGCGGGCCTGGGACTCCAGGAAGTCCACCAGCGCCAGCGGGTTGGTGTGGGGCTCGAAGCCGATGGACGGGGTGATGTGGGGCAGCACGTGGTCGCCGGAGAACAGGATCTTCCGGTCGCCGTGCAGGAAGCAGAGGTGGCCGCGGGTGTGGCCGGGCGTCAGGATCGCCGTCAGCTGACCGTCCGCCAGCGGGGCCTGCTCGCCATCGGCCACCCAGCGACCCGGAGGCTGCCAAGTCAGCGGCTCCTTCACCGCACCGTCGCTGGCCCGCCCCTTCTCGGCGAGCTCGACCGCCCCGTGGGCCTCCAGCTGGTCCAGCCGCTCCCGGCGGGACTCCACCGGGTCGGTGACGAGGATGGAGAAGCTCTCCTTCTCCTCCTCGCCCAGCCAGTACTCGCCGGCACCGGCGCGACGCAGCTCGTCGGCCTGCCCGAGGTGGTCGTAGTGCATGTGGGTGATCAGCATGCGGTGCACGTCACCCAGCTCGGCGCCGGCGACCGCGAGGCCACGGTCGATGGCCGCCCGCGCCTCGGGGCCGTTCCAGCCCGAGTCGACCAGCGTCACCCCGTCGCCGTCCTCGATCATGTACACGTTGACCGCTCGCAGCCCGTCGTTGGGCAGCGGGACGGGCACCCGGTGGATTCCGGGCGCCACGGTCTCGACCTCGGGGTCACTCCACACCATCGGCTCTGCTCAGGCTCCTCCGGCGATTGCCGCCGCTCGTTCGCACACCGCGAGCACCTGCTTGGCCCGCTGGATCTCCGCGTCGAGGAACTTGTACTCGCGTCTGAGCACCAGCACCCCCGAGGCGACCCGCAGGGCCAGCATGCGGCGGTCCTTCTTCGACGGCCACTCCGACTCGGGCAGGATCTCCGCCGACGCCGCGCGCAGCAGCCCACCCATCAGCGTGGCCAGCCCGTCCTCGACCGGCATGGCCCCGCTCATGAGCGTGTCGATCCCGGTGGCCAGCCGGGCCGTGGCGTCGCCGGGCACACCCCGGGACATGCCGGCGTGGACCACCCGGACCCCGTGCATCGCCTCCAGCGCCGACACGAGGGCTGCGACGTCGGAGGTGACAACCCACAGGTCGTCGATGACCGTCTCCTCGACGGTCTCCACGACCTCGACCGCCTGGATGTCCCCGCCGGTCTCGGCGATCGCGCCGGCAAGGGTCGCCAACATGCCCGGCACGTCGGGGATCTGGCAGCGCAGCAGGATCTCCATCGGCCCGAAGCCTGCCACGCCCGTGTGACAGAACCGAGTCGGTGGTCCCGCCCGGTCCGTGACCAGCGCCTCCGTCGCGGAAGGCGAGGGCCTGCGGCGATCGTTGGCGCGGGCCCCACTGCGAGGGGCGCCGGGGCCTACTGCGTGGGCGTGGGCGGCGGGGACAGCGGCACGCCGAGGTGGCCGAGGGTCCGGGTGGCCGAGGCGCCGAGGGTCCCACCGTCCTCGGGCCGGGCGGGCACCACGGCGTACCCGTCGGTCACCCACGTCGGCTGGGCCGTCAGCGCCTCGACGTACCAGCCGTCGCGGTCCTCCGCGAACGACAGGCTGACGATGGCCCCGTCCCGGCGGGTCACGCTCTGCCGTTGGCCGGACAGGAAGTTGCCCAGCCCGTAGACGACCGGCCGGTCGCTGATCCACTCGACCGGCTGCACGACATGGGCGTGGTGGCCGATCAACGCGTCGACCTCGCCGCCAGTCATCAGCAGCGCGGCGACGTTGCGCTGGAAGGACGACGGGGCGTGCTGGTACTCGTTGCCCCAGTGCAGGCTGACGACGACGACATCGGCGCCGGCGGCCCGCAGCTCACGGACCCGGTCGAGGATCGCCGCCGGGTCGATGCGGGTGACCGACCACTCGTGCCCACCGGGCGCCGGCAGCCCGTTCAGCCCGTAGGTGGCCGACAGGAACCCGACCGACACGCCCTCCACGGTGTACAGGACCGGGGCCAGCGAGTCGGCCTCGGTGCGGTACATGCCCCGGTGCGCCACCCCGGCGGCGTCCAGCGCGTCGAGGGTCTGCACCAGCCCCGGCCACCCCTGGTCCGCGGAGTGGTTGGACGCCGTCGAGCAGATGTCCCACCCCGCCCCGGCGATCCCCGTGGCCAGCTGCGCCGGGGCGTTGAACCGCGGATAGCTGGAGTAGGGCCCGTCGGGGTCCAGCGGCACCTCCAGATGGCACAGGCCGACGTCGGCTGCCGACAGATGCGGCGCGACGGCCGCCAGCTGTGGCCCGAAGTCGAACGAGCCGTCGGGCCGGGCGGCGGCCGTCCGGACCGGCGTGTGGATCAGCAGGTCGCCGGTGGCCGCAAGGGTGAAGGAGCGGTACGGCGTGGCGGGCCGCCGGGCGTAGTACTCCGGCGTGTCCCGCTCGGGTGGCTGGGCGCCCACGGGACCCGCCGACAGCAACGCCGGCAGGAGGCCCAGCAGCAGGACGAGCACGACGGCCCGCCGTGCGGTCAAGAGCCCTGCCCTGACCACCCCTGTCCGCGCCAGTCCTGCCCTCACCCGCCGGACACCGCGGGGAGGATGGCGAGCTCGTCACCGTCGGCGAGGGCCAGCTCGTCGTCCAGCCGGGTGGTCGCCCCGTTGTGGACGCACAGGACGTGGCGCCGCAGGTGGCCGTCCTCGTCGAACAGCCGCACGGTCAGCGTCGGGTGCTGGCGGCACAGGTCCTCGACCGCCTCCCGGACCGTCGTCCCGTTGACCGACACCTCGCGCACCCCACCGATCGCCGGGCGGAGCACCCCGGGGAGCCGGACCGTCGTGCTGGCCACCGCGACTACAGGACCGCGACGGCGTGGATGCGCGGGAACGTGCCGGGCAGCTCGTGCCACGAGTCGCCGGCGTCGTCGGTGGCCCACAGCCGGCCGCCGGTCGTGCCGGCGTACACCCCGCCGTCGCCGTCGACCGCCATCGCCCCGCGCAGGACCGTGTCGTAGGTCGGCTCGTCGGGCCAGCCCACCCCGGAGGCCTGCCAGGACTCGCCACCATCGGTCGAGCGGTACGCCGCGAAGCGCCCCTCCACCGGGGTGCGGTTGACGTCGGCCTCCAGCGGCACGACGAACAGGGCCCCCGAGCCCGGATCGCGCACGATGGGGAAGCCGAAGTTGGCCGGCAAGCCCTGCTCGATCCGCTGCCACGAGTCGGCGCCGTCGGTGGTGCGGTACACCCCCGAGTGGTCCTGCCGCCAGATCGTGTCGGGATCGTCGGGGTCGGCCACGACGGCATGCACGCACGTGCCGATGCCGTCGTCGGCGCCGTCGGGGTCCACCCCCTCCACCCCGCGGTTGGCCGGCTGGAAGGACGCGCCGCCGTCGTCGCTGCGGAGCACCCCGATCGAGGAGGCCGCCGCCCAGATGCGCTGGTCGTCGGTCAGCACCCGGTGCAGGCACATGCCGCCGGCGCCGGGGATCCACTTCGGGCGGGTCGGATGGGTGTTGTAGGCCTCGACCGGCTGCCAGGTCTCGCCGTCGTCGTCGCTGGTGAACAAGCCGGCCTGGGCGACGCCGCACCAGATCCGCCCGGTCGGGTCGGTGGAGAAGTGCCAGATCCGCTCGACCTTCGGGTCGGTCCCCGTCGGGTCCTCAGCCGGGAAGGCTGGGCCGTCGACGACCTGGGTCCACTCCTGCAGGTCCGTCGAGCGGTGCACCCCGGGGCCGAACCAGCCCGAGGCGGTCCCGGCGAGGTAGGTCCCCGAGGCCGTCGTGCCGAAGGCGGTCACCTGCCATCCCGTGAAGAACGGCCCCTCGACCGTCCAGCTGCGGCGGTCGTCGCTGCGCAGCAACCACCCGCCCTTGTCCGTCCCCACTCCGAGCGTTGTCCCCATGGGCGGCATCCTAACGCCGGGGTGCGACAGGCGGCAGGGGGTCTAGGCTCGCCGGTCATGAGCACCCCCGAGACCAACCGGGTGTGGCGCCTGACCGAGCGCCCCACCGCCGCCTTCTCTCCCGACGAGCACGTCGAGCTCGCCACCGCGTCGGTGCCCGAGCCGGCCGACGGCCAGGCGCTGGTCCGGGTCACCCACCTGTCGCTGGACCCGACCATCCGCGGCTGGATGCAGCAGGACACCTACCTGCCGGCCATCGGGATCGGTGAGGTCGTCCGCTCCATGGGCATCGGCGAGGTCGTCGCCTCGAAGTCCGACAAGTACCCGGTCGGCGCGCTCGTCAGCGGGCTGACCGGCTGGCAGGAGTACGTCCTCGCCGAGGAGCGCGGCGCCGGCGCGCTGCAGATCCTCCCCGAGGGCACCGACCCGCTGGTCGCCATCTCCCTGTTCGGCCCGACCGGCCTGGCCGCCTACTTCGGCCTGCTGCGCGTCGGTGAGCTGAAGGAGGGCGACACCGTCCTGGTCAGCGGTGCAGCGGGTGCGACCGGCTCGGTCGTCGGGCAGATCGCCAAGCTCAAGGGCTGTCGCGTCATCGGCACCGCCGGTGGGCCGGAGAAGTGCGCCTACGTCGTCGACGAGCTCGGGTTCGACGAGTGCGTGGACTACAAGGCCGACGACGTCGCCAAGACGCTGCGGTCGGCCATCGGCCCCGACGGCGTCGACGTCTACTTCGACAACGTCGGCGGCCCGCTGCTGGAGATGGCGCTGTCCAACCTGGCGCTGCACGCCCGCATCGTCATCTGCGGCGCGATCTCGCAGTACGACGGTGCGGCGCCCAAGGGGCCGCGCAACTACTCCAACCTCATCGTCAAGCGCGCGAAGATGGAGGGCTTCCTCATCTTCGACTACGCCAAGGACCACCCCCAGGCCTTCGCCGACCTCGGCCAGTGGGCCGCGGAGGGCAAGGTCAACGCCAAGGTCGACCTCGAGCACGGCATCGAGGCCGTGCCGACGGCCTTCACCAAGCTGTTCACCGGCGGCAACGTCGGCAAGAACGCCGTGGCCCTGTAGCCCGCGGCGCCTGCCGCACCGCTCCGGCCGCTCCGGCCGCCCCGAGCGAGATGTGCAGCTCGGCCGGCCGCCCGGCCAACCGGCACAGCTCGGCGGCACGGTGGTGCAGGTCGACCGGTGGCTCGGCCAAGGTGCACATTCCGAGGCCGGCCCGGCCGGCGGGGCCAGACCGGGCCGACGGCCACCCGGCCGAGCTGGGTCAGGTCACGCCGTGTTCGTGGGCCCAGACGACCGCCTGGACGCGGTCGCGGACGCCGAGCTTGTCGAACACCCGTGACACGTGGGTCTTGACGGTGGCCTCGCCCACGATCAGCACGTCGGCGATCTCGGCGTTGGACCGGCCGGTCGCCAGCAGGCCGAGCACCTCGCGTTCGCGGTCGGTGAGCAGGTCCAGCGCCGGGTCGTGTTCGGCGGGTGCCGGCCCGTCGGCGAACGCCTGGATCAGCCGCCGGGTGATGGAGGGGGACAGCAGGGAGTCGCCCGCCGCGACCACCCGCACCGCATCGATGAGCTGGGCGGGCGGGGCGTTCTTGAGCAGGAACCCGCTGGCGCCCTGCCGCAGCGCCCGGAAGACGTAGTCGTCGCGCTCGAACGTGGTCAGGACGACCACCTTGGGCGGGTCGGGCAGCTCGCCGATGGCCTCGGTGGCGGCCAGACCGTCCATGACGGGCATCTGGATGTCCATCAGCACCACATGGGGCACGAGGGTGCGGGCCAGCCGCACGCCCTCCCGGCCGTCCCCGCCCTCGCCGACCACGACGATGTCGGGCTCGGACTCGAGGATCATCCGCAGCCCCGACCGGACCAGCTGCTGGTCGTCCACCAGCACCACCTCGATCAGCTCGTCAGCCACGTCGGTCACCGCGTCACCTCCTCCTCAGCGTTGTTCGTGTGCTCGACGTTGTTCGCGTGCGCGATGTTGTTCGTGTGCTCGACGTTGGTCGTGTGCGCGACGCCCGGCTCCGCGGCCGCCGTCTCGGGCCCCGATCGGGGGCCAACTCGTCCATGGGCGACGTGGGCCCCGATCGCGCCGATCGTCGCCGGGCCCGGCCGGTCCTGGACACCGCCGGGGAGGGGGAGGGTCGCCGCGACCCGGTAGCCACCGCGGGGGAGGGGACCCGCCTCGACCCGTCCGCCGAGCATGGCCGCCCGTTCGCGCATCCCGAGCAGCCCGCGACCACCGCCCGGCCCGGCCGGCGTGGCGCCCGTGGGGGCCGGCCCGTTGACCACCTCGACCTGCAGCACGCCGGCGAGGTGGGTCAGCACGACCGTCGTCTCGGCGCCCGGGGCGTGGCGCATCACGTTGGTCAGCGCCTCCTGCACGATCCGGTGGGCCGACAGCCCGACGGAGTCCGGCATCGCCACCGACCGGCCGATCTCACGCAGCTCCACGGGCAACCCGGCGTCGGCCAGCGTGGCCACCAGCGCCGGCAAGCCGTCGAGGGTCGGCTGCGGGGCATCCACCCCGTCCGACGGCGCCTCGCGCAGGATCCCCACCAACCGCTGCAGCTCGTCCACCGCCTGGCGGGCAGAGGCCTCCACGGTGCCGAGCGCCTCGGCGGCCCGCGCGGGGTCCCGGCCCATGACGTGCCTCGCCGCCGCCGCCTGGACGCCCATGACGCTGACGTGGTGGGCCACGACGTCGTGCAGCTCGCGGGCGATCCGAACCCGCTCGGCCACCACGGCCTGCTCGGCCCTCGCCTCGCGTTCGGTGGCCAGCTGGTCGGCGCGGCGGGACAGCTCGGCCCGGTCGATCCGCTGGTGCCGATCGCGGTCGCCCAGCACCCATGCCGCCACGTAGAAGCCGAGGTTCAGGCCGATGCTGAACGTCAGCCCGACCACCGCCTCGAACCCCACCGCCTCGATCTCGCCCGACAGCTGCACGACCAGCGCGACGAAGCCCGTTCCGAGGGCCAGCGCGCGTGCGCCGTTGCGGCGGCGAGCGTCGGCCACGTGGGCACCGGCGGCGTGGATGGCCATGAAGACCGCGACGCTCGAGACCGGTCCCTCGGGCACCTCCAGCAGCCGGAACGCCACGAAGAACAGGCTGACGAACACGCAGACGGCCGCCGGTGCCATCCGCCTGACCAGGATCGGCAGGACGAGGATCACCAGCGTCGTGTAGTCCGCCCACGACGCGATGCGGCTCTGGTCCTCCGGGCCCCCCAGGTCGTGGGCCAGGAACACGCCGAGCAGCCCGAGCAGCAGCATCGCGGCGACCACGCCGACGTCGACCCAGGACGGACGACGTTCGGTGGCGCTCAGCGGCGGGAGGGCAGGGGTGGCCATCGTGGCCGCAGCGTACGTCCCGCCGTCCACCGTCGGCGTCCCCCGACCGATGGACCGCCGGGTCAGCCGTTCGAGGGACGCGCCGCAGGACCGTGCCGCCTAGCGTGCATCCCATGCTCGACATCGACTCCCTCAGCAAGCGCTACGGCGACGTCGTGGCCCTCGACAGCTGCAGCTTCACCGTGCGGCCCGGCCGCATGCTCGGCTTCCTCGGCCGCAACGGCGCAGGCAAGACCACGACGATGCGAGCGGTCTTCGGCCTGGCCAACCCCGACAGCGGCGAGATCCGCTGGGACGGCCACCCCATCACCGCCGCCGACCGGCGTCGCTTCGGCTACATGCCCGAGGAGCGGGGCCTGTACCCCAAGATGTCGCTGACCGACCAGCTGGTCTACTTCGGCCGGCTGCACGGCATGACCGCCGACGAGGCCAAGGCGGCCGCGGACCGCTGGCTGGGCGACCTCGACCTCGGCGACCGCGCCGGCGACCCGTTGGAGGACCTCTCCCAGGGCAACCAGCAGCGTGTCCAGCTGGCCGCGGCGTTGCTGCACGACCCCGAGCTGCTCGTGCTCGACGAGCCGTTCAACGGCCTCGACCCGATCGGTGCCGCCACCATGGCCCGCGTCCTGCGCGAACGGGCTGCCGCAGGGACCGCCGTGATGTTCTCCTCCCACCAGCTGGAGGTCGTGGAGGACCTGTGCGAGGACGTCGCCATCATCGACCGCGGCCGCGTCGTCGTCACCGGTGAGGTCAGGGCGCTGCAGACCGAGTCCCCCTACCGCCGGGTCGAGCTGGACCTCTCCGAGGCGCAGGCCGCCGCGCTGCAGGACCTCGACGGCGTCATCGAGTCCCGCTTCGACGGCCGCCATCACGTCCTCAAGGTCCGTGCCGACGTCGACGTCACCCGCCTGATGACCGGCGTGGGGACCGGGCTCGGCGGCGGACAGCACTTCGTCTACACCACCCCCTCCCTCACCCAGATCTTCACCGAGGCGGTGTCGCCCCCGGATGCCCCGGAGTCGTCGACCGCCCCTGCGTCCAGCAACCACGTCACGATCGGTGGCACCCGATGAGCAGCATGTCCACCCTCCGCCTCGTCATCGGCCGCGAGCTGCGTACCCGCGGTACGTCCAAGGCCTACCTGCTCGGCATGGTCGCCATCCTCGTGGTGCTGAGCGGCGCCATCGTCATCCCGTCGGTCCTCGACGACCAGACCACCTCCGTCGACATCGGCGCCGTCGGCATCGGCAACGACGCGCTCCTCGACCTGACCCGGCAGCTGGTCACCGACCGGGCCGGTGACGACGAGGTCGAGTTCGAGGTGACGACCTACGCCGACGCCGACGCCGCCCGCGTCGGCCTGGCCGACGGCGACGTCAGCATGGTCCTCGTCGAGGGCACCGCCATCCTCCGCGAGAGCTCCAGCGCCTTCTCCAACGACGACCTCGAGCAGCGAGTGCAGGAGGCCGCCGCCACCCTCGCGCTGCAGGACCGGCTGGACGGAAGCGGGGTCGAGCTGGCCGAGATCACCTCGGTGCTGTCCTCGCAGCCGCTGGAGGTGCGGACCGTCCAGGGTGTCGCCGACGCGGAGCAGGACAACGCCCGCAGCTTCATCGCCTACGCCGGCATGATGATGCTGTACATGGCCATCCTGATCTTCGGCGCCTGGACGCTGCAGGGCGTGACGGAGGAGAAGTCCAGCCGGGTCGTGGAGGTCCTGCTGGCCACCGTCGAGCCGTGGCAGCTGCTGGCCGGCAAGGTGATCGGCATCGGCCTGCTCGGGCTGGCGCAGTTCGGCATCACCGTGGCGTGGGCCCTGACGCTCATCCGGGTGACCGGCGCGTTGAACCTGCCGGTGATCCCGGTCGACTCCGCCGTCACGCTGATCGTCTGGTTCGTCCTCGGGTTCGCGCTGTATTCGACCATGTTCGCCACCGCCGGCGCGCTGGTCGGCCGGTCCGAGGACGCCCAGTCGGTGTCGTTCCCCGTGTCGATGACCGCGATCGTCGGGTTCATCGTCTCCTTCCAGGCGCTCAGCGAGCCGTCCGGCGTGCTCGCCAGGGTCACCACGTTCGTGCCCTTCATGTCGCCGTTCGTGGTGCCGATCCGCGTGGCGTTCCAGGAGATCGCGCTGTGGGAGCAGCTGCTCGCCGTCGCCGTCACCATCGGGCTGGTCGTGGTGCTGATCCGCATCGCCGCACGCATCTACGCCGGGGGTGCCCTGCACTTCGCCGGGCGGCTCGGCCTGCGCGCGGCGTGGACCGGCGCCCGCGAGACGTCCCGGTCCTGACCCACCAGGAGCCGCCCCGGCGGTGGACGCCGCCCGGAACAGGATCGACCGGTCTTCGTTGACCCCGCTTTCGGAGCGACTGTAGGGTCCATCGCAAGGGGCATCTGGGCCGTTGCAGACGGCTCGAGGGCAGCGTCGGTGCCCCGGTGGTGAACGGGGAACGGACATGGGCTTCGAGCTCGATCTGTGCAGCCCGATTCGGCTGCGAAACGGACAGCGGGTCGTCGGGGACGAGGAGGTTCGCGGGAGGCGGACGAGGTTGGCGTTGGCCTACCTCGTGCTCGAGCGAGGGCGCGCCGTCCCGACCCACGAGCTGGCAGCGGTCCTCTGGTCGGAGGGGCCACCGCCGTCGTGGCCATCGTCGGTGCGCGAGGTCATCAGCCGTGTTCGTCGGGTGCTCGACCGGCTCGGCGGCGAGGCGTCCATCGTGACGAAGGACCGATGCCTGTGCGTCACCCTTCCGGCCGACACGTCGGTCGACGTGGAGCAGCTGGTCGATGGCCGGGACCACGCCGGCGCGGGGATGACGACATCCGACGGGACGCCCGGGCGACGCTTCCTGCCCGGTGAGGTCGGGCCGTGGGTGGAGGGATGGCGGGCACGCATCGAGGAGGCGCACCGCAACCTCGTGACCGCGGACGGTCGTGCGGCGCTGGAACGCGGTGATGCTGCTGCTGCCGTCGGCATGGGACGGCTGATGCTGCAGCAGGACCCCGACGACGACGCCGCAGCGGACCTCCTGATGCGCGGCCTCGCCGCCCTCGGGCACAGGGCGGAGGCGCTGCGCACCTACGAACGACACCGGCGACGCCTGGCGGACGAGCTCGGCATCGACCCCTCCCCGGTGCTGCAGGCCCTGCACCTGGAGCTCCTCGGGGCGGGGGCCCACGTCCCGTCCACTTCCCGGACGCAACCCCCACCCGGGCGGTCGGGCCCGGCGCCGGTCGTGGCGGCCCCGACCGACCTCGTCCTGGATGCGGAGGCGGTTGCGACGGCGCTGGGCATCGACAGCTGCCTGCCGTTGCTGGGACGTGCCGGGGTCCTGCGCCGTGTGTCGGAGGCGCTGGAGGAGGGACACCCGGTCGTGGTGACGGGTGAGAGCCGGAGCGGCAAGACGCGCCTCCTCGCCGAGCTCATGGCCGACGAGCGGATGTCGACCTCCTACGTCCGGTGTGGCCTGCACGGGACGACTCGGGTGGACGTGGCGGGCCGCGCTCGGACGACCGTCCACGGGGCGGGTCCCCGGACGTGGTTGGTCGACGACGTCCAGTGGATCGACGACCGCACCCACCAGCTCGTGCTCGACGCCGTTCGCAGCGGCGTCAGGGTGGTCGCCACGGCATGCCGGGACGAGCCGACGAGGGTGCTGACGGACTTCCTCGGGGAGCTGCACCGGTCGGCGACGGTCCGGACGGTCGAGCTCGAACCGATCAGCGCCGACGTCATGGCGTCGATCGTGCCGGCGTGCGGGGACGCCGACCACCGTGCGCAGGCCTTACACCTGTCCGGCGGCAACGTGGGCTACCTGATCGACCTCCTGCGCGAACCGGGGGACCCGCACGGTCCACCGCCGGAGTCGATCAGGACGATCGCATCCAGCCGCATCGATCGCCTGCCGGAGGACGCCAAGCGCCTGCTGGATGTCGCCGCGGTCGCCGGCGACTCCTTCCTGCTGTCGCAGGTGGCGCCGGCTGCCGGGCAGTGCGCGCCGGACGACTGGTACCCGCCCGCCGACGCGCTCGTCGACCACGGCCTGCTCCGGGTCGTGGATCCGGCGGAGGGGCTGCTCGCGTTCCGCCATCCGGTCGTGCGGCGGGTGGTCCTGCACGAGATCGGCCCGTTGATGGCCCACCGACACCGGGCCCGGCTCGACGCGACCAACGCCCCACCAACGATCCACCTGGACCGCCAACGCGTGTCCAACGGCAGGCCCACAGCCGTCTCCTAGCGTCCCGCTCGTCGCCCGGACCGACCCGGCGACGGAGAGCGAAGGGGACGTCGTGGAACGGTTCTGGTTGCG
This sequence comes from Euzebya pacifica, assembly GCF_003344865.1. Classification (GTDB taxonomy): domain Bacteria; phylum Actinomycetota; class Nitriliruptoria; order Euzebyales; family Euzebyaceae; genus Euzebya; species Euzebya pacifica. Next base: position 4,105,355 of record NZ_CP031165.1, on the reverse strand, counting down.
TTCGACGAGGCCCCATGCGCTGCTGGCGACGGCGCTCGTGGCGGTGCTCGCCGCGCCGCTGCTGGGTCCGGCCCCGGCCGGGGCGCAGGCCCCGCCCGCCGAGCTCCGGGTGCTGTGCGTGGAGCGGGAGGACAAGGTCGCCCAGGCCACCTCGCCGAGCGACTGCAAGGGACGCGAGCAGCCGATCCAGGTCCCCGAGGAAGGGCCCGTCCACCTCTGTGCCCGAGACGACTTCGGCCTGGTCCGCTACACCACCGATCCGGCCGCCTGCACCCGCGACCACGAGTTCCCGGTGACCATCCCCGACAGCGGCCCGCAGATCCTGTGCAGCAAGAACATCAAGAACGGGCGTGTGCAGGAGCGGGGCGAGCTGCGCTGGGCGAGCAACGCGGCGGGATGCGACTCGAAGTTCTACACGCCGTTCGTCACGCCGGCGGCACCGGTCGCGGTCGACGACGCCTACACCATCGACGAGGACAGCCTGCTGACGGTGGCCGCCCGCGGGGTGCTGGACAACGACGCCGACGTGGCCGGCGGAACGCTGCGCGCCAGCCTCGTGGACGGCCCAGAGGTCGGTGCGGTCGTGCTCGCCCCGGACGGGTCCTTCACCTACGACCCGCGAGGCCTCTTCGACGACCTGGACGTCGACCGCAGCCGGACGGTGCGGTTCACCTACACCACCAGCGACGACCATCTCGAGTCCGAGCCGGCCACCGCGACCATCACCGTGACGGGCCGCAACGACGCCCCCGTCGGCGTCGACGACGCGTTCGCCACCGACGAGGACACCGCCCTCGCGGTCGTCCCACCGGGCGTGCTCGGCAACGACACCGACGCCGAGTCCCATCAGCTGACCGCCCACCTGGTCGACGCCCCACCACAGGGCACCGTCCAGATGGCCGCCGACGGCGGCCTGACGTTCCAGCCTGGGCAGGACTTCCAGCACCTCGGCACGGGCGACACCGCCCCGGTCGCCTTCACCTACGTCGCCCGGGACGGCAGCGTCGACTCGGGGGTGACCCGCGTCGAGGTGACGGTCAACGGTGTCAACGACGCCCCGGTCGGAACCGACGACGAGCTGACCACCGACGAGAACACGCCGCTGGTGATCGCCGCCACCGACCTGCTCGGCAACGACACCGACGCCGAGGGCGACCCGCTGACCCTGGTGGACCTGGGTGCCGGCAACCCGCCCACGACCTTCACCGACAACGGCGACGGCACCATCGGCTTCGACCCGCGCAGCGCCTACGACCACCTGCAGGACGGGCAGACCGCCGTCGCCACGATCACCTACCGGGCCAGCGACGGCACGGCCACCTCGGCCATCACGACCCTGCGGATAACCGTCACGGGCATCAGCCCGGCCGTGGCCAACCACGACGTGGCCCGCACCGACGAGGACACCCCGGTGGCCATCGACGTGCTGGGCAACGACGTCGTCGCCGGCGGCATCCTCGAGCTCGGCACGCTCGTGTCGGGCGGCAGCGTCGGCTGGGACGGCACCGTGGTCACCTACGACCCCAACGGCACGCTGGACCACCTCGCCCCCGGCGAGGAGGTCGTGGTGACCTTCCGCTACCACCTGGTCAACGCCGAGGGTGCCTCGGCCCCCGCCACGGTCCAAGTCACCGTCGAGGGCCGCAACGACGCCCCCGTGGCCCGTGACCAGGCACGGACGGTCGTGGTCGGCGGCGTCAACCGGTACGACGACACCTTCTCCCTCCTGTACTGCCCCCCGGGGTCGTCGCCCTGCCCCCAGGACGTCGACACCCCCGTCGCGGACCTGCATGTCGTGCTCGTGTCCCCGCCGGTGAAGGGGCGACTCGTGCTGCTCGACGGCGGTGCCTACGAGTTCGACCCGGCCGGGGAGATGGACGAGGAGGACGAGGTGGCTTTCCGGTACCGCCTCAGCGACGGCGACCTGGAGTCCGCCACCGCCGAGGTCAGCTTGCGGTCCGGCGGACCGAACATCCCGCCGGAGCTGATGGGCCCGACGAGGTTCACGATCATCGACGACGACGACCCGCTGTCGGTCGCCCTCGCAATCGATGCGCAGGACCCCGACGGCGACAACGACGCCATCCGCTTCGCGCTGGACCCCGAGTCGACACGCTTCCGGATCGATCCCACCACCGGGGTGATCAGCCTCTCGGCCGGCATGCCCCCGCTGGGCACCCACACGCTGACCGTGCGGATCACCGACTCGGCCGGCGCCTCGGTCACCGGCACGGTCGAGGTCACGGTCGCGGTCCGCTTCCAGCCGACCGACGACGTCTACCGGGCCGTGGTCAACACCCGCCTGCTGGCCGGGGGCGCGGCACCCGATCCCGCCGAGGTCGCCGTCACCGCACCCGACGGCGTGCTGGCCAACGACGGCGCGCCGGGCGACCTCGAGGTACACGCCCCGGGAACGCAGCGAACCTCCCTCGGCGGGCGAGTCGACGTGCAGCCCGACGGCAGGTTCACCTACATCCCCCCGCGGCCCGACCGCGACGGGATCGAGGACGCCTGCGACCCCATGCCCCATCCGACCGATGGCACGCCGACCTGGGACGGCACCCTCCCCACGACCGACACGTTCACCTACCAGGTCCGCACGGCGAGCGACGTCAGCTCGGTCCAGACACGGACGGTGCACCTGGAGCTGGCGGGGATCGTGTGGATCGTCGACCCGTCCGCGACCGACATCGGGTGCGGCACCGGGCGCGCCCCCTACGCCTCACCGGCATCGGTGTCGACGCGAGGTGACGAGGACGGACCGGGTGACACGGTGTACCTGCGGTCGGGGGTCCACCCATCGGGGGTCGTGCTGGAGGACGGCCAGCACCTGCTCGGCGAGGGCGTCCCGCTCGTCGTTGGCGAGGTGCCCCTGCTGGCCGGCGCGCCGACGCAGGCCCCCGTCGTCCAGCCGCCGGCCGGCGCCTCGGTGCGGCTGGCGGAGGACAACGTCCTGCGCGGCTTCTCCGTGGACGCACTCGGCAGCGGCATCGACCACTGTCCCGCGCCGTCGCCGGCGGACCCGGCGACCGAGTGCGAGCTGGGTGATGACGGACTGGAACGAGTGGGCACCGCCGTGATCGACCTGCCGTCGGTGCGGGCTGCCGGCGGACCGGCCCTGGACCTCGTCGACGGTGACGTCGACGTCGACATCGCCGTCCTCGCCGCCGGCAACGCCCATCGCGCCATGGCCCTGGACCGGGTCGGGGGCGCGGTGGACCTGGCGGACGTGACCACGTCCGAGGCTGCGCTGGTGGCCTCGAGCCCCGCTGCTGTCACGGTCGGCCAGCTGACCACCTCGGATGCCGGTGGACTACGGGTCGTCGACGGCCCGGGGATCGTCGCCGTCGCCACGCTCGACTCCACCGCGACGGGGACCGCGCTGGACGTCGCGGAGCAGCAACCGACCGGGCAGGTGGTCGTGGCCACGCTGACCGCCACCGGTGGCAGCGACGCCGTCGTGGTGGACGGCGGTGCCGGGGTCGTCGACGTGGGGCAGGCCACCGTGACCGACCCGGCCGGTGCTGCGCTGCGCGTCGACGGGCACCGCGGCACCGTTCGCATCGACGACGGCACGCTGACGGCGTCCTCCGGTCCCGCGGGCGCCATGGTCGACGTGACCGGTGTCGACGCCGCCGACGCGGGTGGCACGGTCCACATCGGCGCCGACATCACCAACCCCGACGGGACCGGCTCGGCAGGCCGCCCGTTGCGGGTCGACGGTCTGCGCGGTGGTTCGGTGACCGTCGCTGGCGCCGTGGGATGGGACGGCGCGGGCGTCCGCATCACCGACAGCGCCGGTGGGATCGTCGGGTTCACCGGCGGCGTGGACGTCACCACCACGAACGGGACGCCGCTGTACGCCACGGACGCCGTGCTGACCATGACCGGACCGGGCAACCGCCTCGTCGCCGACGGCCGGGCCGCGCTGCGGCTGTCCGGCGTCGTGATCGGCGCGGCCGGTGCCCGCATCGCCGAAGCCAGCTCCAGCGGTGCCACCTACCTGCCCGGCGTGCTGGAGCAGGAGGGGTACGGCGTGTACCTGTCCGCCGTCAGCGGCACCGGGGGTGGCCGACTCGTCATCGGCGGCGGCACCATCACGACCCCGGCAGTCGGCGGCGTGTTCGTCCAGTCCTCCTTCGACCAGACCGTCGGTGCGCTGCGCATCACCGAGGCCGGCACCGACGACGCCGAGGGCGTCGCTGGGGTCCACGTCCGCGGCGGCCGCGGCATCCTCCTCGACGGCACCGTCGTCGAACGTCCCCGGCAGGTCGGCGTCCTGGGCGCGGACACGCAGGACCTGACCCTGCGTGGGGTGTCGGTCGACGACAGCGACGGCGTGGGCATCCAGCTCGACCGTCCGATGGGCACGCTGACACGCCTGGACGGGACGGCCGTGGGCGACACGCGGGCGACGGGGCTGCTCGTCACCGGCGCCGCGTCCGGTCCGACGGCGCTCGCCATCATCAACAGCACCGTCAGCGGCACGCCGGCCGAGGTCGACGGGATCCGCATCGACACCGTCGCAGGCACCGACCTGGACCTCACCATGGGTGGTGACATCGCCAGCGCATCCGTCGGTGGACGCCACTCCCTGGTCGTCGACGTCGTCGCAGGCGCAACCGTCGACGTGGTTCTCTCGCGCAGCAACATCGGCCACTCGGCGCGCGACGCCGTCCTGCTGACCGCCGACGGGCACGACGACGACGGCAACCCCCTGCCGACCACGCTCGACGTCGACGTGATCGACCTCGACGCCACCACCGGGGGCGGCATCGTCAGCGCCGGCGAGGTCGGCCTGCACGTCGTCAGCCGCAACGGCGCGACCGTCAGGGGCTCCATCGTGCGGGCCGCCGTCCGTGGCGCCGGCACCGCCGGGATCCTGATCGACCGAGCCCACCCGTTCGCCCTCGACCAGGTGACCGTCAACGGCGGCGGGGAAGCCGGCGTCGCCGTCCGCAACACCCAGGACGTGACGATGGACCGCCTGCAGGTCGAGGGGGCCCCGTCGGTGGCCGGCGTGGAGCTCTGGGGTACCCGCGACGTCACCATCCGGCGCAGCCGCGTGGACCTCCGGGCGCTGCCCGACCCGCAGGAGCCGCCGGACAGCGCACCGTGGTACGAGCAGCATCGTGACCTCGACTCGGTCCACGAGACCTGCACCACGTCCGGCAACGCCGTCGGCATCTTCTTCCCGCGCCGCGATCCGCTGATCATCGAGGGCACCGCCGGCATCCTCGCCCGCCACACGGCAGGGGTGCTGGCCATCGAGGACTCCACCGTCCGCGGCGCGACCCTGCACCAGCTCGTGGTGTTCAACGGCAGCCCACCACCCGGAACCACCGATCCGGTCGGACGGCCGACGCCCCTCCACGGGCAGGGCAGCGCCAGCGGGGCGGTCCTGCGGACACAGGGGCTGATCCTCCTCGACAGCCAAGAGGACCGCACCGGCCTGTTCGCCGGCGCCGGGGCCAACGGCGACCTGTCGATCGAGCTCGGCCCGCAGCCCACCGACTCCGTCGTCGCCCAGCTGTTCTGCGCCACCGACGGCGGCCGGGTCAACGTGGACGGCTCCCCACACCTGCTGGTCACCCTCGCCCAGCCCGGCCTCGTGCTGAAGTCCGCGGGCAGCACGTCCCGGCTGGACTTCGACCTCAACGGCATCACCATCGAGTACAGCCCCGAGGTGGAAGACCTCCCCGAGTTCCTGCGGCCCTTCTTCTCCGCCCTGTGGATCATCTCCGAGAGCGGCGGTCGCATCCAGGGGAGCATCAGCAACGCCACCGTCATCAACGCTCCCGGTGACGCCGTCCGGCTGGCCGATGACACCGTCATCAACGGACTGTCGATCGTGGACGCGGCCGGGACCGGCCTGACCATCGACGGCCTCACCAACGTCGAGGTCAACCAGCTGCAGGTCACCGACCCGGCCGGGGACGGCGTGCGCATCGTCGACGCCGACCAGATCCGCCTCGCCGGAGTCACCATCACCGACCCCGGCGGCGCAGGCGCGATCGTCCAGAACTCCACGACCGTCAACCTGACCGACGCGACCATCACCGGTCCGCAGACCCACGCCGTGCAGGCCGAGACGGTCAGCGGCCTCGTGCTGCGAGGGGCCGACCTCTACGGCAGCAGCGCCACGGACGCGACGGCCTCGGGGATCCACGCCCGCAACGTGGTGCCCCTCACCGCGGACGACGTCACCGTGACCGGCTTCGAATCCACCCCCGTCGACCTCCTCAACGGGACCAGCTATCCCGGTGCGGGCCCGATGCCCGACCTTCCCTGCGACACCGCCACGTGCTCGGGCACCATCCAGCTGTCGGCGCTCGACATCAGCGACACCCCTGCCGGCGGACCGGCCGTCGACGTCCGCAACGGACAGGCAGTCCTCGCCACCGTGCGCCTCGGTGGAGCGTCGGTCCTGGACGGGCCCCTGGCGGTCACCGCCGCCGACACCAGCACGTTCCTGATGGACGACATCGTGCCAGCCGCGCTGCGGTTCACCGGCAACGGGGACGGCCTGGTCATCGGCCATGCGACGTCAGCCGGCGAGGTCCAGACGTTCCTGTCCCAGCTCGAGATCGCCATGACGGGGGCCAGCGGCCGGGGGCTTGTCGTGGACGGCACCGGCCCGTGGCCGGTCCAGCTCCAGGCCCTTGGCGTGTCGGGCGGCGAGACGGGGATCGACCTGTTCGGCACCGCCGTCGACCTCCAGGGTGGCAACGTCGCCGGGACGACCGGGACGGCGGTCGTGCTGCGCGAGAGCGGCGGATCCCTGATCGGCCTCGCCCTGGACGACGTGGGCGGCGACGGGGTCTCGGTGGTGGACGGCCGCCAGGTCGACCTGACCAGCCTGACGGCGACCGACGTCGTCGGCACAGGCGTGCACGTGGCCGACACCCTTGGCATCGCCGTCCGGGACGCCACCATGACCCGTGTCGGCGCAGGCGTGTGGATCGACAACGTCGACTTCGCGGCCGTCGAGGACACCGTGGTGCTGGACGCGATGGGCATCCCCCTGCAGCTGCTGCGGGCCGACGACGTCAGCCTGCTCCGCAACATCGTGGACATCGCCGCGGCCGACCCGACCACCCCGCCCGGCATCGTCGTGGACGACGACGGCACCGGGGGCTGCGCCGTCATCGCCGAGAACGACGCCAGCGGCTACCCCCTCAGCTTCGTCCTGCACACCGGCCTGGACGACCTCCGGCCGTTCGAGACCGTCCAGGACCACCTGACCCGCCGGAACAACCAGTTCGCCACCGTCGATGGGAGCTCCAGTGTCCACCCCTGCTGACAGGTTCGTCCGCGGGCGCCGGCGCACGATCGGTCGCACCGGCGTCATCGTCACCCTCGTCATCGCCCTCGGGCTGCTCGGCGCCCCCGCCCGGGCGCTGCACCAGTACTGCGGCGACGACCTCGTGGGCACCGGGTCGGAGACCAACGGCCACCCCGACCTCGACGCCGGCAACCGGGCCTGGGGCGGGATCGGCATCCTCCAGGAGCTGGAGCGCACCGAGCAGGCCCTCGTCTTCGCCCGGGAAACGATCGCCGATGTCGCTGGCAACCTCGTCGACGTCGCCGACCTGCTGCACGCCATCGCCGCCAGCGGCGTCGACGTGGCCCTCCAGGTCGGCACCCCCGCCAGCCAGCTGTACTACACCGCCGTCAAGATCCCCGTGTCGACGGCGGAGAAGGCGCTGCGGATCTCCAGCTTCGTGCTCCTGATCGCCGCCGGCATCATCTACATCGCCGAGTCCGTCATCGCCGCCCAGCTGTTCGACTACAGCCGACGGGTCGCCGACGAGGACGCCTGCGGCGGCACCCTGTCGGGGGACATGGCCCACTCGGCCTGGGTCGCGCTGGTCCAGCGGAACCTGGCCCGGACCGGACCACCCCTGGCGATGCTCGTCGCGCCCTACGATCCGACCCCCGGCAGCAGCAGCCCACCGTGGCCGGTCCTGCCCCGGGACGTCGTCGCCGACGACGGCTGGTGTCCCCCGATCCCCGACGCCCTCGCCACCGGGGAGCTGCCCACCGCACCGCAGCAGCTCGCGGACACCGGCGGTGACTGCACCTCCACGGTGCAGCTCGGCTTCCTCGATGCCCCCGACCTGGGGGTGCAGGACATCGTGACGACGACCATCGCCCACCTGCAGAGCCACGGCGTGGACATCCGCAACGCCCCCGACCTGCTGGCACAGGCCGATGCCGCGCTGGCCGCCGAGCGCTGGACCGACGCCTTCCACCTGTACCGAGCGGCGTACCAGAACGCCATGGGGCTGACGACGTCATGACCATCCTCCCCGCACGTCCGAGCGTGGTCGGCACCGCCCTGGTCGTCATGGCCCTCCTCGCGGTGCTGCTCCTGGCCCCGTCGCCGGCGGACGCCCTCAGCGTCGCATGCGGCAAGGCCCTGGTCGGTGTCGGCGTGGACTACGCGGCGGGCCTGGACAACGGCCACCCCGACGACCACGCACTGGACGGCTGGAACGGCCGGCCGGCGCTGAGCCAGCTCACCCAGGACCACTTCGTGCTCGGCCGCGTCGTGGGCGGCATCGAGGCCGGCTACGCGATCCTCGACGCCGCACCCTTCGAGATCGACGGTGTCGTGCAGAAGGGCATCAAGGTCGGCGTGGGCATCACGCTCACGGTGATGAACATCATCATCCGGGCCCTGGACGTCGCCATCATGGAGCTGGAGCACCAGAACGCCCGCGTCGACGCCTGCGGCGACACCCTCGGCGGCGACTTCGTGGACGTGCTGTTCACCGCCATGGTGGAGGAGGAGCTGGCCTACCTCGACCTCGACGGCAACGCCGATCCGGGCGCGACCGACCAGGAGGCCGGCGTGCAGCTCGTGCCGAGCGCCATCCTGATGCTGCCCCAGGACGGACACCCGGCCTGGCAGCGGGATGCGTCGCTGTACACCGGTCTCCCCGGCCACAGCGACCTCGCGATCCCCTACGTCGACGGCTTCCAGAACGCCCAGTACGTCGGCGTGGCCACCATCGTCCGCAACCAGATCGCCCACCTCGAGGCCGTCGGTGTCGACACCGGCACGACCACGACGCATCCAGACCCCAACGGGGGGTCCGACATCACCGTGTACGGCGCAGGGGACCTGTGGAAGCAGGGCATGACCGCGATGGCCGAGGGTGACGCACGCCTGGCCCACACCCGCTTCGCCCAGGCCTACCGGACAGCGGTGTCGCAGCTGCCACCCCCGGGCGGCACCTACCCGACGGCAGCCACACCACCGCCGGGGGATCCCACGCCCGAACCGACCACCCCGCCGCCGAGCCCGTGGCCCTCGGCCACTCCGGCCCCCAGCCCCTCGCCCACCCCCACCCCGACCCCGAGCGGCAACCCCTGGGGCTGACGTCCCGACCACCCGACCAGCAGCTCCCGCAGGAGGACCACCGTGTCAGCACCAACCCGCATGCTCGTCCAGTCCATCGTCGCCGGCCTCGTCGCCGCCGCCGTCCTTGCCGCCTTCAACGGCCTGCCCGTCAGGGCCCAGTGGGGCGAGCCGGCGCCCGAACCAACCGCCACGCAGGAGGCGACCCCGGAGGCCGCCACGACCGGAACCCACCCGTGTCAGCTCGTGACCGAGGCCGAGGCCGAGGCTGCGCTCGGCGCCACGACGACGGAGATCGCCGATCCGACCCAGTGCACCTACGTCGCCGACGACATGACCGGTCGTGCCGTGTCGGTGGCGTCCACGCCTGCCCTGCCCGCCGAGGACGGGGCGTTCGAGTCCGGCATGCGCCAGCTCGGTGACGTCCTCGGCGCCGTGCCGCGGCAGGTCGACCTCGGGGCCGACGTCGAGGCGTGGGTCGTCACCTCCGAGCTCATCGCCCAGATCAGTGCGCTGACCAGCGACAACGAGACCGTCGTCATCGTCATGACGGCACCGGCGGGGACCGAGTCGGCGCTGACCGACGCGCTCGTCGGCATGGCCAGCACCGCCCTCCAGCGGCTCTGACCCGCTCGACCGGCCCATCATCCGGCGGCTGCGGACCGCCGACACCACCACAGGAAGACCCGACACCATGACCAGCACGACGATCACATCCCTTGCCCGTCTCCTGGCGGCCGTCGCACTCGCGACGGCAGTGGTGCTGGTCGGCGGCCTGCGGAGCGCCGACGCCCAGACGGCGGTGGAGGTCCACCTGACCGGGGACAACGCCAACAACTTCTTCGTGGTGACCGCCAAGGACGCGGCGACCCTGGAGTTCTGCACCGACCTGCTCGGCTGCTTCGAGCGGCCCAGCGCCGACATCGAGCGGATCGTCATCGACGGGCTGGACGGCGACGACGGCGTGTTCGTCTCCCACCGCGCCAACATGGTCACCAACACCAGCGGGCGGCCGCTGTCGCTCGTGTTCGTCGGCGGCGCCGGCAACGACGAGCTGCGGGTGTGCACCATCAACGCCTGCAGCCAGGGCCTGACCACCACCGTCACCCCGCTGCCCGAGACCGACGAGGTCCGCATCGTCCAGTGCCTCGGCCGCACCCAGAACCAGCCGGGCGGGCGCTGCCTCGACCAGCCCTTCCAGGCCCCCGTGCCGACCCTGAAGATCAACGCCCGCGGCACCAACGTCATCACCGACATGTCACCGGGACCCCTGCACGTCGCCGGGACACCCGACGCCGACACCATCACCACCGCGGCCGGCCCGACCCTGACCAACACCGCCCCGAGCGGCCCGGCGACGTCGGGTGAGATCCGCGTGGGCCAGATGGCTGCCCTGCGGGTGCTCAACAAGGACCACCTGGTCATCGACGGACTCGCCGGTGCCGACGTCGTGCGGATCGCCACCCGCGCCGGGCTCGTCAGCCAGCCGACCACCTGCGCCCGCGACGGAGCCGCCGGCGTGGCCGGCATCTGCGTGACGGGCGGGGAGGAGGCCGGGGACCGGCTGCAGGTCGCCGACGGCGACGGCGTGACCGAGCCCATGACCATGGCGACCCGGTTCCCCGGCATCACCCGCCTCAGCGGGACCAGCGCCGCCCCGACCATCGACGCCACCGGCATCGACGAGATCGAGCTCGGCGTCCAGCCCGACGAAGGGGACGCCCTGCTGGTCACCGGCACCCCGGTCCAGGAGGTCGTGCGGATCGGCTCGACGACGCCCGACGTGGTCACCCTCACCGGTCACTACGCCACCAACACCGGCGTGCCCGCCCCGCTGCCGCAGGTGACGCTCAGCGCAGACGGCAGCGGGCCGATCGCCGTGACCGTCGACGGCCTGGGCGGCGGCGACCGGCTGGAGATCGCCACCGGCCAGGCCGAGGACCTCGTCACGGTCGCGCGCTCGCTGGACCGCACCGAGTGTGCGGCCACGGCAGGGACGTGCGTGGTCCACCACCGCGACGGCCTGGAGGCGCTCCGGCTGACCGCGCTGGCGGTCGCGACCGTCGACATCACCACCGCCGACGGCAGCGACACCGTGGCGCTGACGGCCGACGTCGTGCCCCCGGTCGTGTGGCGAGGAGGGCCGGGTCCGGACCGCCTCGCGTTCACGGGGACGGGCGCGCCGATCGTGGTCGACCAGGGCATCAGCACGCTCGCGCAGGACGGACATGCCACCCACACCGCCACCGAGGTCGAGTCGCAGGACGTCGACGTGGCCGGAAGCCGGGTGACGGTCCGCGGGACAGACGCAGCGGACACCATGCGTTACGCCCCCTCGGGAGCGTACGCCGGGACGATCACCATGGACGGCGACGGACGGAACCTGGCGGTCAGCCGGGTCGGTGGTGTGCAGGGCGTGTCCGGGGGGACCCTCGAGCTGGATCCGGTCGGCGGCGACGACACCGTCGCCGTGGACGCCACCACCGGCGGTGACCACATCGCGATCTTCCGCGGTGCCGCGGTCGTCACCCAGGTCGGCGAGACGCTCCCCGTACGGGCCGTGGCCGGGACCGAGTCGCTGGTCGTCAACGGCCGCTCCGGCGACGACCGGTTCGTGGTCAACGGTGAGGGTGGGACCGCCACCATCACCGTCGACGGCGGCGTCCACACCGCAGGGGATCGCATCAGCTTCGCGGCAGCCCAGTCCTCGGCGGCCGTCACCCTCGACGCGGCACCCGCATCCGGCACGCTTGCCGCCGGTGGCCCCGCCATCGCCTTCCGCGACCTCGAGCACATCGATGCCGAGGGCGACGACGCCGGGTCCTTCACCGTGTCGGGCTCCGACACCCACGACACGATCGTGCAGTCGGGCGGCACCGTGACCGTCGGCAGGGGCACGACGGTGGCGTTCAGCCGCTACCCGACCCTCGTCCTGGCCGGGCTGGCCGGCAACGACGACGTGGTCGTGGAACCCCGCACCCTTCCCGGCGGTGTCACGGCGGTGCAGGTTGCCGGCGGGGACGCCGGCACCGACAGCGTGCTCGTGCGCGGCACGGCGCTGCGCGAGACGATCGTCTACGAGCCACGAACCGCCGACGGCGGCGTCGTCCAGATGTCGCTGGCACCCGACATCACCGTCACCGGCCTGGAGTCGGTGCTGGTGGACGGCCGGACCGCGCCGCCGTCCGGCGACACCCTCCTGGTCCGCTCTCCGGGGATCCCCGGCACCATCCTCGCCGTCCCCGGCGCAGCGGTGGACGCAGGGACGGTCTCACTGCGCGACGCCACCGGCGGGGTCACGAGCTTCCCGCCGCTGCACTACGGCGCCCTCGGGCGGGGGGGGGTCGTCATCGACGGCGCCGACGCGGCCGGAGTCCCCAGCGACCGCGTGGCCGTGCGCGGTGAGGTCGACACCGACGTGTTCGTCCTGACCGGCGGCAGCGGTGAGACCAGCACCACCGTCGACACACGCATCCCCGTCACCACCACCGGCGTCCACACGCTGCTGCTGGAGGGACTCGACGGACAGGACACCTTCCACCTGCCCGCCGCCCACGACATCGTCGGGGCGACCGGTCCCGCGGTCCTGGTCGACGGCGGACCGCCGTCGGGCGGTGACGTGGCGGTCGTGACCGGCCGGGACAGCAGCATCGGCCTGGACCTGGCGGCCAGCACCATCACCCACACGGGGGACCGGGCGATCGCGGTCGCCGGGCTGGACCGCGTCGACGTCGACGCCGTGGACCGTCCGGTCACCGTCGTCGGCGGAGGCGGCCCCGACCGGGTCACCGTGCGCCCCACGGGCAGCGCGGCCGCGCAGGTCACGAGCGACCTGGACACGACCCTCCTCGCCCTCTCCCGCACCAGCAACCTCCTCGTGTCCCCGGGGGATGGCGCCGACCTGGTCGTCGTCGAGGGCCGGACGGTCGCCGACGCGATCACGGTCCAGCGCGGATCGGTCAGCACCGTCACCGTCGGCAGCCTGCTCGGGGTACGGGTCGACGCCACGACCGACGCCCTCCGAGTGGAGGGACGGGAGGGCGGCGACTCGATGGTCGTCGACGGTTCCGGCGGACCGTCAGCGCTGGTCCTGGACGGCGGCAGTCCTGCTGCCGACGGGGACCTGGTACGGGTCGTCGGCAGCGACATCGGCGTGGACTTCGCCGTCCCCGCCACCGCCGGGGCCATCGCGTCTCCCGGTGGCGCTGTCGCGTTCGAGGGCATGGACGGCGTGGACGTGGTCGGCGACGGCACGGGCACGCTGACGGTCCGAGGCACCGACGCCCCCGACACCATCACCCTCGGCGACCCGGGCACCCCTGCGGTGCGGGTCAACACCGGCGCCGCCGTCACCCACGTCGGCTATCCCGCCCTTGTCGTCGATGGACGTGGCGGCGCCGACGTCATCGACATCGCCTACGACAACCTCGGCGACCTCGACAGCATCCATGCGGCCGGCGGATCCTCGGCAGACGACCGGGTGCAGGTCACCGACCGCCTGGGCGCGACGCGCGTGTTCGACCTCTCCCCCCTCGATGCCGACCACGCCACCGTCGACGGCGGTCCCGACGTGCCGGTCCTCACCACCACAGGCACCTCGATGGTGGCCGTCAACGGTCGCGACGGCGCCGACACCGCGCGCATCCTCACCCCCGACGGTGCCCAGGACGTCGTGGTCACCCCCACTGCGGCCGACGCCGCCCGTGTTCGCGTCGGATCGCTGCTGCCGTTCACCGTCACCAACCTGACCGCCGATGGCGCGCTGGTCGTCAACGATCCGGGTGCGGTCGCGGAGGACCACGTCCTGCTCGACGGATCACCCGCGGCCGACCGGTTCCGCGTCGACGGCCCGGCGACCCAGGTGCGGTTGGACGGCTTCGTGCCGCTCACCGCCAACGGCGCCGTCGGCCTGACCCTGCGCGGCTTCGACGGCAGCGACGAGGTCATCGGCACCGGCCCGCTGCCGTGGGTGACCACCACCTTCGAGGGCGGCGGGCCCGACGACGGCGACCACCTGTCGCTGGACGGACCGACCGGCGACGCCGTCGTCGACATCGGCAACGTGTCGGTGACCGGCTACGGCGGGACCGTGCGGTTCCCCGAGGTCTCCACGGTCGACACCAGCCACGCCGACCTCGGGTTGACCGTCCTCGGGACCGGAGGCGACGACGCCATCTGCTACGACCCGATGACCCCCCGCAGCGGCAGGGTGCACCTGATCGCCCAGCCCGGTGGAGGCCTGCTGACCGACTCGTGCCAGCCGAGCCCCGGCAGCCTCGATGTCCTGCACGGCTTCGTCGACGTGGGGCGCCTGGACGTGGACCCCGGCGACGGCGCCGACCAGGTGCTCATCAGCGGGACCGTCAACGACGACGCTGTGGTCATCGAGTCCACCGGGCCGGAGGTGGAGGTCGTGGTCAACCCCAACCCGGCCGACACGGCGTCGGTCAGACTGCCGGTGCACATCGTCACGCCCACGACGGAGAACGTGATCGTGGCCACCGACAACGGCGTGGACCAGGTCGACGTGCGCCTGTACGAGGCGCTGGCCCCGGTGATCACCGTCCACGGCGAGGCACCGGACACCCGGAAGTCCGACGAGATGACCGTCCGGGACCTCTCCGGCGGGGCCAACATGAACGTCACCCATGGCAACCCGAACAGCTCGGGCACCGTCGTCACCGACTGGCGTCGGTTCTCCGGCATCGAGGTCGTCGTGAACTACACCGGCATGGAGGATGTCCGGACCCTCAAGGGGCAGCGGCCCAAGGACGGCAACACCCGGAGCATCCACACCCGGATCGTGGACCAGTAGCCCGGCGCCGGGTCGGGCGCGCCCGCCGGGTGGTCGGGGGCGGAGACTGCTCGACCGGGCCCGTCCCGGACCTCACGGCGACGAGATCCGCACCAGCGCACCGATGACCTGTGCGTGCGAGCCGGTCACGAGGACGGCGGCGAGTGCGACGAGGGGGAGGGCGGCGGCCACCCGAACGGGGACGGCCCCCAGCCGTCGGGTGACCGTCGGATGCAGGTGCGGGAGCGCCGCGAGGGCGACAACGGCGAGCAGCAGGCCGACGATGTAGCCGGCGAAGGGCAGGAACAGCCCGATGGGGTCATCCGGAAGCCGGCTGAGGACGTTGCCCAGGGCCGGCCCGACGCATGGCTGCCAGATCAGGCCGGCAGCGACGCCGACCGCAGCGCCGCCAGCGCCAGCCCGGAACGCGTCTGCCCCTGCTGCGTGCGTCTGGGACGAGTCGTTGGTGTTGGGGTCGAGAGCCTTGCGGCTGGCCTGCCAGAGCAGGACGGTGCCGACCACGGCGACGACGGCCAGCGCGGGACCGATCACGCCGGCGGAGGACGGGTCGAGCCACGGCAGCAGACCAGACGCACGCCCCCAGGTGGCGAGGATCGCGCCGGTGATGCACGCGGTCGCAACCAGCCAGCCCCGACGTCCTGCCAGGACCGTGGCTCCTGCGGCGGGCAGCAGCAGGGCGAGGGAGCAGGGCTGCGCGGCGGCGACCACCCCCTCCAGCAGCGGGTCCACCGGCGTCGGCTACAGCGCCGGGTCGGCGATCAGCCGGGCCACCGTCTCGTTGAGCTCGTCGTACCGCCCCTCGCCGATGTGGTCGAAGCGGATGTTGCCGTCGCGGTCGAGGACGTAGGTGCGAGGCCAGTAGGCCGTCGTGCCCTCCTGCCAGTGGTGGAAGGTCCGCTTGTTGGTGTCCAGCGCGATCGGCCAGGTGACGCCGAGGTCGGCGGCTGCCGCGACGATGTTGTCGACGTCGGCTTCGTGGGCGAACTCGGGGGAGTGGATGCCGACGAACTCGAGGTCGTCGCGGGAGTGGGCGCCGTACAGCTCGATCAGGTTGGGGAGGGTGCGCTGGCAGTTGATGCAGCCGAAGGTCCAGAACTCGACGACCACGACCTTCCCCCGAAGCTCCTCCAGGGACGAGACCTCGCTCTGCAGCCACCCGTCGATGTCCCGCAGTTCGGGATGCGGGCCCTCGTTGGCGATCGGGTTGGTGATCGGGCTGGCGATCGGCGGTTCCGTCGGGGTGGGCGCGGGATGATCGGGCGGTTCGCTCTCGGCGGCTTCCGGGGTGGTGGGAGCGCCGGCGTCGGTGCCTGTTGCTCCGGCCTGCGTGGGCGTTGCCGGGGTGGGGGAGGCGGCCGTCTGTCCGGCGGCCGGGCTCGGCACCGGCGTCGGCGTGGTGGGAGCCGCCAGGGCCACGGCGTCCTCACCCGTCCGCTGAGCCCGCACCGCCACGACCACCAGCCCGATCACGAGGAGGAGCGCGGCAACGGCAAGCAGGCGCGTCATGCGCTCGACCGTATGGAGGTCGGAGCGAGGCGGCCGGGTGTCGTCAGGCTTCCGTAAGGCTGACCGGGGGTGATGTGACGGGTGGTCCTGAGAGGGTGACCGGCAGGCGTCAGGCCTTCCGAAGCTCGGACTCCGACTTCAGCACACGGTCGCCGTCGTCCTGCTCGACGAGGTAGGCGGGGTTGTCCTCGTCGGCGTCCCGGACGATCTCGGTGCCGGCGATCGTCTTCTCCACCCGCTCGGTGTAGATCTGCTTGACGGTGCCGGTGCCGGTGCCCGTGCCGTTGCCCCAGTCCCACTCCACGTCCTGTCCGACTTGGTACTTCGCCATCGCCTGTCCTCCGTCTGCGGGGTTCGTGGGGGCCGGGCATCGAGGGAGCGAACGCTCGCCGGGCCGGGCTGCCCCTACAACCTCTCGGGGGAGGGCGGTGACCAAACGTTTCGCTGGCCACCGTGGCGACGTTCTCCTGATCGTCCGAGCCGCGGCCGCGTGTGCGGTCGGGCTGCGAGCGGTACCGAGTCGCTCGCGCGAGGGATCTTGCCGACCGCGTCCGCGTGCCCAGCGATGGCAGCTGGTCGTGCCGTTCGACCGGGTCGGGGCGGGGCTGGCCGCCGGTGGGTTCGGTAGGGCTGGGTGGGTGGACTGGAGACAGCCCGACGGTTGTGCTGGTCGCCGAGCCCAGGCCGCGCATGCGATTGGGCTGTCACAACCCATCGGTGGGGAGCCGGTCGCCCGCTCGACCGAACTGGGCTGGCCACAGTGGGGCTTGTACGGCTCGAGGTGTGACTGAAGACAGCCCGACAGCCCCGCCGGCGGCGGGGTGCGGGTCAGATCGGCAATTGCCCATCACCGGGATCGTCCTGGTCATGGTCGCTCCGGTTGGGGTCAGCCCGGTCTGGATCAGCCCGGTCTGGATCAGCCCGGTCTGGATCAGCCCGGTCTGGATCAGTCCGGCCAGGACCAGACCCGTCGGCATCAGCCCGGTCGAGACCAGGGCGGTCGAGACCAGGGCGGCCGAGGCCAGCCCGGTTGGGACCAAGCCCGTCGGGACCGGGTCTGTCGGGAGTGTCCTGTTCCAGGCTGCGTCTGGGGTTGTCGTGGGGGAACCGGGTTGTGCGTGTGACCGTGCGGCCGTCTGCGGTCCGTTGCACCGTGACGGTGCCGGTGGGCAGGTCGAAGGACAGCTGCCAGCCGTCGTGGTGCACGGCGTTGTGGTGATGCCTGCACAGCGACACGCCGTTGTCCTGGTCGGTGGGGCCGTCGTGACGCCACCAGATGACGTGATGCAGATCCGTCCAGCCGATCGGCCGGCCACACGGCGTCCGATCCGCGATGGGAAACGCACACCCACCGAACAGCTGCTCCGCCGCGGTGTGCTGCGCGACCGTCCACGCCCTGCTGGTCCGACCGATGTCCAACGGCATCCCCGTCGCATCAACGATCGCCCGGGTCAACCGGGCATCACACGCCAACCGCCGAACCGTCTCCGGCGAGATCACCGTCCCGAACCCGCCGATACCGGCGACCTCCGCCTCACCCGTCAACGTGGCGAGCGGGATGGTGACGGTGACGTGGGGCTTGGTGCCACGCGAGGTGGGCAGCTGCCCCGCCTGCACGCCGGCGGTCACGAGGTCGAGGAAGGCGTCGTAGCGCCGCTGCGCAGGTGTCCGTCGTTCGTCCTCGGGGGTGCCTGGTGGGTCGAAGGTGTGGGCGGCCTCGATACCGGACTGGACCAGCTCGTAGTCGGCATCGGTCAGCACCACCCGCATCACCCGCTGCCCGGTGATCCCATCGGGTCGGAAGGTGACGGATCGGCGGGCCCGCTGCGCCGCCACCGCCCGCTCCAGCGCCGCCGCATCGGCAGCGCGCATCCGGTTGGCGTCGGTTCGGACCTGATCAGGCGACGCCCCCTGTACCGCGGATTGGAGCAGGGCGTCCTGTCGGGCCTTGCGGGCTGCGTCGTTGGCTGCGGCCTGCTGGGCGGCCCGTTCGGCCCGCTCCCGGGCGAGCTGTTCCTCCCGGGCGGCGGCCTCACGGGCCAGCCGCATCCGCTCCGCCATCGACGCGGCCTCTGCCTGGGCCTGTTCGTCGGCCCGGCGGCGTTCCTCGCGGGCACGGTCCTCCGCAGCAGCCCGGGCCCGGGCGGCGGCGTCCTGATCGGCCGCCTGCTTCTCCGCTGCCGCCACCAGACCGGCGGCATGATCTCGTGAGATCACCCCGGCCTGCAGCTGGTCGAGCACCTCGTCCTCGTCGACCAGCCCGATCGCCAACCGCACCTCCCGCGCCGCTGTGCTGCCGGTCAGGCCCCACCGATCCGCGATCCACGCCGACAGCGACGCCGCCCCGTCCACAGCCGGCAGCCCCGTCTGATCCGCGGTCACGACCGCCCGCAACCTGGCCGCAGTCAACGCCGCATCGATCCCCGCCAGCCCGTCCACCACCAGCCGCACCGACTCCGCATCGACCGGCCCGCCAGCAGTCCCATGCCCTTCCCCGACATCGCCCGCAGACGCCCAGGCCAACCAGCCGTTCAGCCGCCCCAGACCCCCGAGAACCTCACCCACCGACACCGCCGGATCACCAGCAACCGCCGGACCCACCGCCGACCCATCAGCCGATACGGCACCCGCCCCACAGGATGTGCACTCCGACGCTGGGCCGGAACCATCGACAGCCGCCATTCCGGACGTGGACCCTGACGCCTTGCCGGCACCATCGCCGGCCGCCTCACCGACTGCGGACTCCGGGCCGCCACCATCGGCAGCCGCCTCACCGAATGCGGACTCCAATACCGGGCCGCCACCCTCAGCCGTCGACCCACCGCCAGCTGCCGACCCACCACCAGCCGATGCGCCATCATCCTCCGACGGTGGCTCGGCGAGGTACGCGGCAACGTCCTCCTCCGACAACCACACCTCCCCGATGCGACCACCCCACGAGGTGACCCCCGACGGCTCGCCCGGCCCGTCCCCAGCCGCACCGCTGCCCCTCGATCCCGCGGACCCGCCTTCGTCCGTGGACCCCGGCGGCGGCACGTCGCGCGACGAGTCAGCCCGAGGATCGGCGAGGTAGACGGCGACGTCCTCCTCCGACAACCACACCTCCGCCAACCGGCGACCCCAGCTGTCCGGAACCGCCTCGCTGGCAAGTCCCTCCCCAAGGTCTTCACCGACCATTCGCCGGTCCACCACCGCCGTCATCCTCGCACTCACCTCCTCCCGAGGACCCAATCCTTCACCTACTCATCAACCTAGACCTGGGGTGTGACATCGCCCGTGGGGCCCGGCACCCGCGGGACCCAGCCCCATCGCCGACACGCGACCTCCACCGACCACTCGCCGGTCCACCACCGCACTCATCGTCGCGTTCACCTCCTCCCGGAATCCAGTTCTCGATGTACCGATCAAGGTACGCGGGGGGTGTGACATCGGTCTCCGACGGCCCGAGCCGGGTGTGGATCCACCCTTGAATGGGTCGCCGACGGCTCGTTGCGTGGTCGGGGGAGCGGCATGCCACACTCCCCGGCCATGGGACACACCGAGCTCGACCGTGACGCCGCCCACGCCTTCTTCGGCAACCCGCCGACCGGCCCCGTGGTGATGCTGAACCTGCTGCGCTTCAACGAGGTCGCCGACTACACCGGCCACCCGGAGCTTGCCCCGGCCGAGCCGATCAGCGGTCGCAAGGCCTACGGTGTGTACAGCGAGTGGACGATCCCGCTGCTCGAGGCCGCCGGTGCCGCTGTGGAGCTGCTCGCCGAGGCGGCCGTCAGCCTTATCGGCCCTGCCGACGAGCACTGGGACACCGCGCTGCTTGTTCGCTATCCGTCGGCGCAGGCGTTCCGCGACATGACGTCGTCCCCGGAGTACCTCGCCGGCTACGGCCACCGTGCCGCGGCCCTAGCTGACTCCCGGCTGATCCCGCTCGTCCCCCGCAGCTGACCGGGGAGCGGCCCGCCCCGACACCATCTCCGAACACGGCAACGGCCGGACCGATGCACGGTCCGGCCGCCGGAAGCACGTCTACTTGCCCGTGTTGACGTACTTGATGCACTGTCCCTGGTTGGGGAACGAGGGGTTGTCGAAGGTGGCCCAGCCGCCCTTCTTGCAGTCGTCCTTGTCCGTGGGCGGCGCGGTGTCGGCCACGCCGTTGCCATCCTCGTCGACCTCGAAGTCGTAGATCGTCGTGTCGCCGTCGGCGGTCAACACCACGTTGTCGTAGTGCCCGTCGAGCCCGACGTCATTTGTGGAGGTGTCGCCGACGTTCAGGGCGAAGGCACGGACCACGGAGCCCTCAGAAATCGTTTCCATGTCAGCTGGTGAGTCGGGGCAGTCGTGGGGCGCGCTGCCGGACTGCCTGAACGGGTACGGCTGCGAGGGATCGAAGGTGACGGTGGTCCAGGACAGTGTTGATCCCATCCTTGGGACGACGTTGTACACACAGTCGAAGAACTTGGTCGGGCTCGAATCCCCGAAGTTGGCGTAGACGTTCAGGTAGAACTCATTCTCGTCAGCCGCGGTTCCGCCGTTGCCGATCAGGAAGTCGTAAGACAGCGACTCAACGTCGGCGATCGGGGTCAGGACGAACAGCTCGGCGATGAACTTGTCGAATCGGTTCGCGCCGCCGATGGGCTCGATGTAGACGCTGCCGGCCCCGATGCTGGCCTGGTCGTTGGTGAACGCGTATGGCGTCGCAGTGTCCACATCGCGGTTGAACAGCCAGCCTGGCTCGTTCTCCGCCGACGCGGTGTCCCCGCCCACCACGACCGTGGTCGTGGCAGCCCCGGCCGGAAGGGCCATCACGACGGCCAGCGTCAGCGCTCCGAGCGCTCCAATGATCCTGCGCATGTCAGTCTTCTCCCTCTGAGTCATCGGCGAACTCGAGTCCCCCGGCGTCCCCTGGTTCCATGCGCCGGCCCACCCGGCGCGTTGGTCAACCTAGGCAGGAATGACTACGTCAAGCAAGGGTTGTTGAGGGTCGTTCATGACTAGTCGACCCTCCGTGTCCTACGGACCGGTCGTGGCTACGGCACGGATCTCCAGGACCGGGTAGTCGCGGGTCGTGCTGCTGGTGGTCCGGTCGGCGCCCATCTGGGTTCTGCGTGACCAAGTGATGGTGAGCGACTGGGTGTAGGTGTCGACGCGTTCGTAGAGGTGGGTGATGTCGGTGTCGGCGCCGTCGTGGCCGGGCGACGTCGAGGTGTAGTGGCGCGGGTGGCCGAACTCATCGGCATGGACGTCGCCGGTGTCCACGGCGAACTCCACCGCCTCCAGCTGGCACGACACGGCATACCCGCCAACCGTGCCGGTCTCGGTCACCTGGTGAGTCCCGGTGGACCAGAACCAGGTCTCCAAACCGGTGTAGCCCTCGTCCGGTGGGCTGGTGGCCAGGATCGGCGCGGGAGCCGTGGGGCACAAGGCAGCGACGATCTGGCCATGCGTCGGCGGCGGATCGGCGATCCCGTCACCGTCGACGTCGGGGCAGTAGGGAATGGCGTCGGACTGCTCTGCTCCGGCATCCACGATCCGTCCTCCCTCACAGCCCTCGGCGTTGCCGACCACGCCGAGTGTGCTGGAGCCAGGGAGGGCGGCGAGAACGCCGTAGCACTCCAGAGGCGTGCCGTTGCAGGCCCCGTCGCCAGTCCCTTGACCCCCTCCGCCGGCACTTGGCTGGCCCCAAGCTGGCGCTGCCGAAAAGATCATGACGATCAATGCAGAAAGCGTGACATGGCGTCGCCAAGGCCATGGCAAAGCTGTCGGCGGGGGACTCATAGGTTGTACCCGAGTTCAGAAGCAACCTCGCGGGCCCAAGCGACGGCACGTTGGGAACGTTCGTTGAAGTCGGCGACTTCGTCCTCTCGGATGATCATGGGGCCTCGCCTGTGAAGAATCTTGGCCTCGAAGTCGATGACGTAGACCCAGTGAGCAGCAGCCACCCCGTCGACATCCTCGTAGATCGCCTTCCAGATCGCAGTGAAGACCTCGTCGTCGAAGTAGATGTCCTCGATGCCTCCGAAGGCGTTGAAGCCCTCTGACAACTCCGCGCCGCCGAAGGTAGGACGGTCAACGGGTTCCCCCAACGTCACGGCCTGCTCGGCGACCTCGGCTGTGATCTGGTCCCAGAGCCAGTCGGGCTGGTTCTCCTCCTCCGGATCGCTCCAGAAGTTGACGTAGGGGTACGTCGACCCCGGGGCCGCATCCGGATGGGTGATCTCGGCCACGGATCCGATCGTCCGCCAGGGACCGTCCGCCGGGCCGCCACGAAACAGCACCGTCTGCCCCTCCGGCACCGCCTCCACTGCCTCCACCGCCGCTTCGGACTCCGACTCGGACGCACTCGGTGACTCGCTCGGCTCGGCCTCTGACGCAGACGCAGACACCGACGATGACGGGCTCACCGTCGGCTCGACGGACGGCTCCACAACCTCCTCCACGGAAGCCACTGGAGGACCCGCCGGCTCGGCCATCCGACCACCGAGCCACGACACGGCCCCCACCGCCCCAACGACGGCGACCAGCGCGACGACGACCGCGGTCTGCTGCGTGCGCTCGCTCACGCGCCCCCTCGTTTCCACCTGACCGACTGCACCCCTGACCTCCCCGGATCACCGCACCGGCGACCGCCGGCTCATCGGAAGGCTACGACGAAGCCCGCCCACTCCTCACCCGTTGTCCACAGCCAGTACCGAAGACAGCGCCGAAGAACCCGCAGGAGCAGAAGGAAGCTGCACCCGCCACGCGCTCCGCCCGAACGTCGCCACGGTCAGCAGCCCGCCGGGTTGCACGTCCAGGTCCATCGCCGGGGCCTTCGGCAGGTTCCCACCGACCGCCAACCACACGGGGTCACCAGCAACACCAGAGGTCACGAACACCCCCACATCCGTCGCCACGACGACTCGCCCGTCCCCAACCAGCACGAGGTCGTTCACCGGCGCCGCGGGCAGGTTGCCCGACACGTCCGCCCACGTCTCCCCTCCGTCGCGAGTAAGGAAAACCCGCGCCGCATCGTCCCCGGTCCGGAACCCCGAGAACGTCACGTACACCACGTCCGCATCCGCCGGGTCGATCGTGATCCGCGTCACCCAGTCGCCGGGCAGCACACCCTCACCCACACGCTCCCAGGTCTCACCGCCATCAACCGTCCGGTGCACCAACCCGTCATCCGACCCCGCCCACACAACCGAGGGATCACTCGCCGCACCCGCGATCGTGGTCAGGGTCTGGTACGGATACCCCGCCGGGTCGATCTCCAGCTCGCCACCCCCCGTCAGGTCAGGCGAGATCGCCTGCCACGTCAACCCGGTGTCGTGCGAGACGTTCACCCGCTCGGACCCGTAGTACATCGTCGTCGACGACCCACCGTGGTACTCCACCGGCGCCATCCAGTTGATCCGCGCCACCGACGTGCCCACGAACGGCGTCCCCACCAGCTCACCGCCCAGCGCGTACCGGCTGCACGCCCCGTACTGCGAGCACCCGTAGATCGTGGAGTCCACCGTCGGGTTGAACTGCACCTCCAACCCGTCACCACACCCGAAGCTGTCCCACCCGTCGATCGCCGGCGCCGACCCCAATGAGTGGTTCCGCACGCACCCGTTGTCCTGCAGCCCGGCCAGCAGCTTGGAGGGGTCCGTGTCCGAGACGTCGAGGGTGTACAGCTGCGTCCACGCCTCACCGGTGGCCTTCTGCCACGACCCCCCGTTGACGTCGGAGCGGTACAGCCCGCCGTCGTTGCCCAGGTACACCCGCCCCTCCACCGCCGGGTCCCACACCATCGCGTGCTGGTCGGCGTGCACCCCACCGGAGGACGAAAACGACGCCCCGCCGTTGCTCGACACGCTCAGCGACACACCCGGGATCCACACGCGGTCGGCGTCGGCGGGGTCGACGAAGATCCGCCCGAACCACCAGCCGAACGAGGACTGCGAGGGCACCGACCCCATCCGCTCCCACGTCGACCCGCCGTTGACGGAGCGGAACAGCCCGTTGCCCGAGGACCGACCGAACGTGTCGATGACCGAGACGTAGATCACATCGGGGGAGGAGGGGGCCACCGCGACACCGATCCGGCCGATGTCGGCGTTGCCCGGCCCGAAGTCGCCAGCGTTGACCACTGACCATGTCTCGCCACCATCGAGCGTCTCCCACAGCCCCGAGCCCACGCCGCCGTAGGTACGGATCTCGGGCTCGCGCAGGTGGTCCCACATCGCCACGTACACCCGGTCGGGGTCGGTGGGGTCCATCGCCAGGTCCACCGCGCCGGTCGTGTCGTTGAGCCCCTCCAGCACCAGCTCCCAGCTGTCGCCACCATCGGTGGAGCGGTACAGCCCACGCTGCCCGCCGGGGAGGTAGAGGTGACCGGCCGCCGCCGCCCAGATCACGTCGGGGTCGGTGGGGTGGACGAGGATCCGGCCGAACGCGGCGGTGTCGTCCAGCCCGACGTGCTCCCACGTCGCACCGGCGTCGGTCGAGCGGTACATGCCGGTCCCGCCGAAGGTGAACGAGCCACCGCCGGGGTTGGCCTCGCCGGTCCCCGCGAACAACACGCCGTCGATGGTCACGGCCAGCGCGCCGATCGCCGGGGTCAGGTCGTCGGGCCAGGCCGGCTGCACGGTCGCGCCGGCGTCGTCGGAGCGCCACACGCCACCGGAGGCCGCTGCCACCCACACCGTGTCCGGCCGGGTCGGGTCGACGGCCAGGTCGGTCACGCGGCCACCGATGTTGGTCGGCCCCATCAGCGTCCACTCGGCAGCGGCCAGCGCCGGGTCGAGGTCGGCGGTCAGCGCCTCGACCTCTCCGGCAGCATCCAGCGCCGCGGCGTAGGCACGCCCGTCCGGCAGGCCTCGCGCGGAGTTCATCCAGTCGGCCGGCTCGGCGAGGGGGCCGATCGCCGTCCTCGGGTCGAACGGCGCTGCCGTCGTGCTCGGCAGGGTCGCCAGGACCAACCCGATGGCGAGGAGGAGGGAGACGAGGAGGGCAACCGGCGGAGTGACGCGCGACAAGGTCATGGCCGCTACTACGCCACGGACGGGCCGAACTCCTGCACGACCTGTCCACAATCGTCGGGAGGTACCGTTCCCGCCCGTGCAGGACGAGCGACACGATGGGGGAGGAGTGGGGACGCGACGGACGCTGGTCGCCGTCGTGGCGCTTGCCGTGTTGGCCTATGCCGCCGGGGCCGTGTGGGTCTTCGGCGCCGAACCGGACCCGCTGCCCGAGGACGCCGACGTCATCCTTGCCCTGGCCGGCAACGACCACCGCGCGGTCACCGGCATGGAGCTGCTCGACGAGGGCGCTGCCCCCGAGCTGGTCATCTCCTTCGTCGCCCGCGACGCCGAGGACCCCAAGCAGGCCACCGCCGCGGACATCTGCGCCTCGCCTCCTCGAGGTGTGCGGTGCATGGACCCCGACCCCGACACCACGAGGGGAGAGGCCGCGGCCTTCGCCGAGCTCGCGGAGGAGGAGGGGTGGGACGACGTGATCCTGGTCACCGCCGGGTTCCACGCCCGCCGGGCCGAGGCGACGCTGCAGGCCTGCACCGACGCCGAGCTGTCCGTCGTGCACGCGCCCTACCTGAAGACGCCGTTGCTGGACGCAGGATGGGTTATCCACGAGACCGGCGGGCTGCTCGCCCTGCTGCTCGACGGGTCGTGCCCGTCGGTGGACGGTGCGTCATGAAGCGTAGAACGGGGTGGCGCTCGAACCGTCAGTACCTCTATACATCGACATCAACATGAGCGACCTCACCAAGATCCTCCTCGACGAGTCCGAGCTGCCGACCGCCTGGTACAACATCGTGCCGGACCTGCCGACGCCGCCTCCGCCGCCGCTGCACCCGGGCACGCACCAGCCGATCGGTCCCGACGACCTGGCGCCGCTGTTCCCCATGGCGCTGATCGAGCAGGAGGTGTCGGCCGAGCGGTACATCGACATCCCCGAGGAGGTCCGCGAGGTCTACAAGCTGTGGCGTCCGAGCCCGCTGTATCGGGCGCGTCGGCTGGAGAAGGCGCTGGGCACTCCGGCGAGGATCTACTACAAGTACGAGGGGGTCAGCCCGGCGGGCAGCCACAAGCCCAACACCGCGGTGCCGCAGGCGTACTACAACGCCCAAGCGGGCGTGAAGCGGATCACCACCGAGACGGGTGCGGGGCAGTGGGGCTCGGCCATGTCGTTTGCGTGTGCGCAGTTCGGGCTGGAGCTCGAGGTGTGGCAGGTGGCAGCCAGCTTCACCCAGAAGCCGTATCGCGGGTCGATGATCCGCACGTGGGGCGCGACGATCCACTCCAGCCCGTCGGACCTGACGGAGGCCGGGCGGGCGATCCTCGCGTCCTACCCGGACTCGCCCGGCAGCCTGGGCATCGCCATCAGCGAGGCCGTGGAGATGGCGGTCAAGGACGAGGACACCAAGTACGCGCTGGGCAGCGTGCTGAACCACGTGCTGCTGCACCAGACGGTCATCGGTGAGGAGGCGCTGAAGCAGTTCGCCAAGGTCGGTGACACGCCGGACGTGATCGTCGGCTGCACCGGCGGCGGGTCGAACTTCGCCGGGCTGACCTTTCCGTTCCTGCGCGAGAAGCTGGGCGGGTCGATCAACCCCCGGGTGATCGCCGTCGAGCCGGCCGCCTGCCCGTCGCTTACAAAGGGTGAGTACCGCTACGACTTCGGCGACACCGCCGGGATGACGCCGCTGGTGAAGATGCACACCCTGGGCCACGACTTCGTGCCCGACCCCATCCACGCCGGCGGGCTTCGGTACCACGGCATGTCGCCGCTGATCAGCCACATGTACGAGGAGGACCTGTTCGAGGCCGAGGCGATCGGCCAGGTCGAGTGCTTCGAGGCGGCCGTGCAGTTCGCCCGCACCGAGGGCATCGTCCCCGCACCCGAGCCCTCACACGCCCTCGCCGGCACCATCCGCGAGGCCCTGAAGGCCAAGGAGGATGGGGAGGAGCGCGTCATCCTGACCGCCCTCTGCGGCCACGGCCACTTCGACATGGCCGCCTACGACGCCTACTTCTCCAGCGAGCTCCACGACTACGACTACCCCGAGGCCAAGATCGCCGACGCGATGAGCCGCGTTCCGGTGATCGACGGTTAGCGGGATGGAACGTATCTACCTCTCGCCGCCGGACATGGGGCCGGCCGAGCGCGAGGCGCTGATGGCCGCCTTCGACTCCGGCTGGGTGGCTCCGGTGGGCCCCGACCTGGCCGCGTTCGAAGCCGAGATGGCCGAGTTCCTCGGTCTCCCGGAGGGCGGGGCGGTGGCTCTGTCCAGCGGCACCGCTGCGCTGCATCTCAGCCTTCGCATGCTGGGCGTGGGCCCGGGCGACGAAGTGTGGACGTCAACGCTGACCTTTGCCGCCACCGCAAACGCGATTGTGTACGAGGGGGCAACGCCCGTCTTCATCGACGCAGACCCGGCCACGTGGCAGATGGATCCGTCGGTCCTCGAGAAAGCGCTCGCATCCGCGGCCGAGGATGACCGGCTCCCCGCTGCGGTCGTCCCTGTCGATCTGTACGGGCAAGCGTGTGACTACGACCGGATCCTGGCTGCATGCGATGCCTACGACATCCCAGTAGTGGAGGACGCGGCCGAGGCTTTGGGAACGACCTACCGCGGCAAGGCTGCTGGGACATTCGGCCGGTCCGCCGCGTTGAGCTTCAACGGGAACAAGCTGATCACCTCTGGCGGCGGCGGAATGCTGCTGTCACAGGACGTGGATGTCGTGTCGAAGGCTCGATACTTGGCCACGCAGGCACGGGAACCCGTCCTGCACTACGAGCACCAAGAGGTTGGCTTCAACTACAGGTTGTCGAACCTCTTGGCTGCTGTCGGGCGCGCCCAGTTGGCACGGGTGCCGGAGTTGATCGAACGACGAAAGCAGATCCGCGCCGCCTATGAAGAAGCCCTCTGTGATGTCGCCGGCGTGTCCTTCATGCCCATTGTCGACTACGGAGCTCCCAACCACTGGCTCACCTGCATCCTGCTCGACCCCCCCGCGGACGTCTCGCCCCACGATCTCTGCGATCGTCTGGCCGAGTCGGAAATCGAGGCTCGGCCTCTGTGGAAGCCCATGCACCGCCAACCTGTTTTCGAGGCTTGTCACCTTCATTCCCTGGCCCCGGAGGCAGCAACCGCAGATCGGCTGTTCTCCCGCGGTCTTTGTCTCCCGTCGGGATCGAGCCTGACCGAGTCGAACTTGGACCGAGTCATACAAGGTCTGAGATCAGTCCTCTTGTGATTCTTCGTCGATTCGCGGAACAGGTTAGGATTCGATCCGTCACATGCTCCAGCGTGACATCGACACAGGGGTGGGAGGGCTCGCGCATGCCAGGACGCGAAGGTGTGCCGTTGACGCCCATCTGACGTCGCAGTTCGGCCGGCAAGCCAGACGGAGTATTGGCCATGCTGCCAAGGGTTGGGCAACGGCCTGCCTGAGCGCCCGTAGATCCTAGACGAATGCCTGATTGAAGGTTCCATGATTCATCTTTCCAGTCCCATCATCGGTCCTGAGGAGCGTGATGCCGTCTTGCGTGTCATGGCTTCGGGGATGTTGGCTCAGGGTCCGGAGGTGGCGGCGTTCGAGGAGGAGTTCTCCGCTCATGTCGATGGCCGGATCTGTGTGGCGGTCAGCGCTGGCACGACGGGTCTGCACCTGGGGATGTTGGCGTTGGGGATCGGGCCGGGGGATGAGGTGATCGTGCCGTCGTTCACGTTCGCGGCGACCGCGAACGCGGTGCGGTTGTGTGGTGCGGAACCGGTGTTCGTCGACATCGAGCGGGACCATTTCAACATCGATCCGGCGGCGGTGGCGGCGGCGATCACGCCGCGGACGGTTGCGGTTGTGCCGGTGCATCTGTACGGGCATCCGGCGGACATGACCGCGATCGGCGCGTTGGCGGCTCGTCATGGGTTGTTGGTGGTGGAGGATGCGGCGCAGGCGCATCTGGCGTCGTGGCAGGGCATGCCGGTGGGGGCGTTGGGTGACGTGGCGATGTTCAGCTTCTATCCGACCAAGAACATGACCACGGGCGAGGGTGGGATGGTCGTGGTCAGGGACGAGGCGGTGGCTCGCCGGTTGCGGTTGTTGCGCAACCAGGGGATGGAGGCGCGGTATGCCAACGAGGTCGTGGGGTTCAACGCCCGTCTGACGGATCTGGGTGGGGCGATCGGTCGGGCGCAGCTGCGCAAGGTGGAGGGGTGGACGGCGACCCGGAAGGCGAACGCCAAGACGCTTGACTCCAGGCTGGCGGGTGTGGTGACGCCGCCGGTGGCGGAGGGGGCGTCGCATGTCTACCACCAGTACACGGTGCGGTCGGCTGATCGTGACGGGCTGCTTGAACACCTGCGCGGGGCGGGGATCGGTGCGGGGGTGTACTACCCCACACCGGTGCACCGGTTGCCGTCCTTCGGGTTGTCACTGGACCTGCCGGAGACCGAGCGGGCGGCCCGCGAGGTGTTGTCGTTGCCGGTGCGGCCGGACCTCACCGATGAGGAGCTCGAGACGATCGTCACGGCGGTGAACAGCCATGGCTGAGGTGTTGCGTGCCGGTGTGATCGGCATGGGGATGATGGGCCGCAACCACGTGCGGGTGCTGTCGGGGCTGGATGGGGTGGAGCTGGTCGGGATCGCTGATCCGCAGGGCGACCGGTTCGGCACGGCCGGCCGGGCGAGGGTCCACAGTTCACCGGAGGCGCTGGTTGAGGCGGGGGTGGACCTGTGTGTGGTGGCGGTGCCGACGGAGGATCACGAGCGGGTGGCGTTGCTGTTGGCCGATGCGGGGGTGCACGTGCTGGTGGAGAAGCCACTGGCCCACACCCTGGAGGCGGCCGAACGGGTCGCGGAGGCGTTCGAGGGGGCCGGGCTGGTGGGGGCGGTCGGTCACATCGAGCGGTTCAACCCGGCGTTGCGGGCGTTGCGTGAGCGGTTGGAGGCCGGCGAGTTGGGTGAGGTGTTCCAGATCGCCACGTCGCGGCAGGGCCCGTTCCCGGCGCGGATCAAGGACGTCGGGGTGGTCAAGGACCTCGCCACCCACGATGTGGACCTGACGGCGTTCGTGGGCGGGTCGCCGTTTGAGTCGATCTCGGCCAGGACCGCCCACAAGACGGGTCGGCCGCACGAGGACCTGGTGGCGGCGACGGGCATGCTCGTGGACGGCACGGTGACCAACCACATGGTCAACTGGTTGTCGCCGTACAAGGAACGGCGAACGGTGGTGCTGGGGGAGAAGGGCGCCTTCGTGGCCGACACCCTGACCGCGGACCTGACGTTTCATGCCAACGGCACCCAGGCCACCCAGTGGGACGCCATCGGGGCGTTCCGTGGTGTGGTGGAGGGTGACGTGACCCGCTACGCCATCGCCAAGCCCGAGCCGTTGCGGACCGAGCTGGAAGCCTTCCGTGACGCCGTCCTCGGCGAGGCGTCGGGGGTGGTGACCATGGGGGAGGGCCTGGAGGCTGTCCGGGTTGCCGAGGCCGTCCTGGCGGCGGCTGCCAGCAAGCAGACCATCACCATCGAGAGGTAGCGAAGTCGTGGACGTCACCGTAGTCGGGCTGGGAAAGATCGGCCTTCCGCTGGCCGTGCAGATCGCCGGCAAGGGCCATCGTGTGCACGGGGCCGACATCAGCCAGGCGGTGGTGGACCTGGTCAACGCCGGCCGCGAGCCGTTCCCGGGCGAGACCGACCTGGACGTGCGGCTCAAGCAGGTCGTGGCCGACGGATCACTGACCGCGTCCACCGACACCATCGACTGCGTGTCGCGCAGCGAGGCGGTGATCGTGGTGGTGCCGCTGGTGGTCGATGCCGACATGGTTCCCGACTTCGCCGCCATGGACGCTGCCACCGCCGCGGTCGCCGCCGGGCTGCAGCCGGGCACGCTGGTGTGCTACGAGACGACCATCCCGCTGCACACCACCCGCCAGCGGCTGGTCCCCGCGCTGGCGTCGGGCAGCGGCCTCACCCCGGGAGAGGACCTGTTCGTCTGCCACAGCCCCGAGCGGGTCTACTCGGGCCGGATCTTCGCCGACCTGGCCCGCTACCCCAAGCTGGTCGGCGGCATCGACGAGGCCTCCACCCAACGGGCGGTGGCGTTCTACGAATCGATCCTGGACTTCGACGAGCGGCCCGAGCTGCCCCAGCCCAACGGGGTGTGGGACCTCGGCTCGGCCGAGGCCGCGGAGATGGCCAAGCTCGCCGAGACCACCTACCGCGATGTCAACATCGCCCTGGCCAACACCTTCGCGATCCAGGCCGACCGGATGGGCGTGGACGTCCACAAGGTCATCGCCGCCGCCAACAGCCAGCCCTACAGCCACATCCACACCCCCGGTGTGGCCGTCGGCGGCCACTGCATCCCCGTCTACCCACGCCTGTACCTGGCCGGCCACCGCGACGCCGACCTCGTCACCACCGCACGGACCGCCAACGAGGCCATGCCCGCCCACACCGTCGGGCTGCTCAAGGAAGCCCTCGGGGACCTGCTCGGCCGCCGCATCGTCGTGCTCGGCGCCGCCTTCCGTGGCGGGGTGAAGGAGATCGCCTTCTCCGGTGTCTTCCCCGTCGTGGAGGAGCTCCGCAACCGCGGTGCCGTCCCCGTCGTGCACGACCCGCTGTACACCGACGACGAGCTCGCCGCGATGGGCTTCGACGCCTACCACCTGGGCGAACCCGCCGACGGCGCGCTGCTGCAAGCAGACCACCCCGAGTACCGCGACCTGACCCCCACCGACATCCCCGGCATCAAGGCCCTCGCCGACGGCCGCAACATCACCGACCCCACCCGCTGGAGGGGCGTCGCCCGCGTCGTCGTCGGCGGCGGACGCGTCCAGCGCTAAGGAAAGACTGCCATGTTCAGACGCACATCCGACGCTTCGCGACTCCTTGACTTGGCCTTCGTCATCTTGGCGGCGCCCCTAGCCTTGCCCGTCATGGCCGTAGTTGCGCTACTCATCAGGGTGCTAGACGGCCGACCCGTCATATTTAAGCAGCAACGGCTCGGACTAAACTGCACCAAAATAACGGTACTCAAATTTCGCACCATGGTGAACAACGCAGATTCCCTCTTGGGTCCCGACGGAGTACCTACAGCGTCTCGTTTGACCCGATCTGGTAGTATCCTACGCCGCACGGGATTGGATGAACTGCCCCAATTGATCTCCGTTCTTAGGGGACAGATGGCCATTGTTGGCCCACGACCAATCACCGAGGAGCAACGGCGAAGACTGTCCCTATCGGTGAGGCACCCCCGGTTCACCGTAAGACCGGGCCTGACAGGTTTGGCCCAAGTGCACGGGCGAAATTCCATCGGATGGCGCGAAAGGCTGCAGTGGGATGCTGACTATGTCTCCAATCGGAATCTGCTAGATGACATGAAAATTATCCTCCGCACTCCGTTGTCGTTGGCTTTTGGAGGATTCGAAGCGGACCAAGATCCAGCTAGACACGCTAAACGGATTGATACACCGTGAAAACAGACGAGGTTATCAAGCGCCTCAACGTTCACTTGGCAAACCTTCCGTTTGATCAGGCGGCGTCGCAAGCTCCAATTGTCCTAGTCGTGGGCGCACCGAGATCAGGCACCACGGTGGCAATGCAAATCCTTGCATCCAGCGGAGAATACGCATACCCCTCCAACATTGTTGCCCGCTTCTGGGCGATGCCAATATACGGATTCGCACTGCATGATGCGTTGACCGGCGGCCACTACCAAAGCACAGGTGCACATCGCAGCACCATCGGCCAAACCAAGTGGCCACATGAGCCTCACGAATTCGGACGATTCTGGACGGAGGCACTGGGGTTCCCATACGGTATCGACGGAAACTATCAACACTCACCCGACTGGGATGCGTGCCGACAGCAATTTGGCATGATCTCGCAGTACGTAGCCGGGCCCGTTCTGATGAAGGGGTTTCATGTTCTCCCCTTCTTGGAGCAGTGGCTTCGTGAAGGACCACCAACAGTATTCGTGCGAACCAGGCGAGCGACGAATGACATAGTAGAGTCTATCGTTCGTATCCGTGAACGCGATCCAAGGTACGCGAAATGGTTGGGTCCGTGGATGCCCACCATGCAGGCCAACCTCTCTGGTGATGTACGCGAAGAAGCGTCGATTCAGGTGGCTCATATTGAATCTGCTTTGGATGCACTGGAACACTTGGCGCTCGTAGTCCATTTCGACCTCCTTGCCGATGCAGAAAACAGGGACGCCCGTCTTGTGAACGACGTTCGGGAAGCGGTAGCTAAAGCGACTATTGAAGGGTCCATCGACCATGAGAGTGCTTAGGAGTCTAGAGTCACTGAGTGGCTTGCCCGCGCCCGATATCTTCTATATGCACAACTATCTAGAGGCCGAAGTCGTCCGCACGGGTTGGGACCCCTATATCTTGATCGATACAGAATCGGAAATTATTTGGCCACTCTTCCGACGGCAAACGGCGCCGGAATCAAAGAATTTCGATCTCAGTGGACCTGCAGGCTACGGTGGACCAGTTCACTTGAGGGGTGGAGACCGGCAGGACCCCCGTATGATGGCAGCATTCGTAGCGCGTGCGGTTGAACACCTCCGCACCTCCGGGTGCGTCACGATATTTGACCGAATACACCCCTTCCTGGATAAGGGAGTGGAGTCTCTGCATGTGTTGCGATCATCCATAGACACCGTGTCTCGGACATTCTGGGTGGACCTCAGGAAGGGTGCTGACTCATACTGGGATGCCGCCAAGGGGCGACATCGGACCGCTGTAAGAAAGGCGCGTTCGTCAGGGCTTGAGATAGACATTAAGATAGCAGGGTCTACGAGTCTGTCTGCAGGGTCCGACTTCGTGCGCCTTTACAATGCGACGATGGATCGAGTGGCGGCGTCGTCAAGCTACAGGTACGAGGCCGACTACTACCGTTCGTTAGAGAGATTGGGACAAGGTGGACACCTAGTATTAGCGACGGCCAATTCGAATAAGGATGCTGTTGCGGCGGCTCTGTTTTTGACGGCGGGTCGATATGTTCATTACTTCCTGGCAGGATCTCTCAAAGAGGGTGCGCGCCTTGGCGTCAATAACTTGCTCATAGATGGAGTAGTTAGATGGGCCATCGATGAAGGATTTGAATGGTTCGAACTAGGCGGAGGTGTCCGGCCGGGCGATTCCTTGGCGAAGTTTAAGCACTCGATTGCCGACGTTGTCCAGCCCTTCTGCACGGCCAGACTTGTACTCAACGACGAACTGTTCCGACAAAAAATTGCAAGTATGTCGGGAACTGTCGACTATTCGTTCTTTCCGCCATATGCCAATCCGGAAGTCCCTTAGGCATGCGTATTCTTCTTGTCAACGACTATGCCAAACCACCTGATGTTCCGGGTGGGACCAGGCACTACTCCCAAGCGAGACGGCTTATCGATCGTGGTCATGACGTTCTAATCGTTGCGAGTTCCGCCAATCATAACACCGGGACCCACAAGCGCGCCCCTCATGGTCTGTTCTGGTACGGGACTGAAGACGGAGTGCCGTTTCTATGGTTGCGGGGTCTGACGTACCGACGTTCAATCCTCAAACGGGCCACGTCCATGGCCTGCTTTGCAGTCTCCATACTCTTGGTCCTAGGCGTGTTGGGAAAGGGCCGAAAGTTCGATCCCGACGTGGTGATAGCGTCGACTCCGCATCCAGTTGGGGCCGTGGCCACCGCCGTACTTTCCCGCAGATGGGGCCGGCCCCTCGTCCTAGAGGTGCGAGACCTGTGGCCCGCGAGCCTTGCAGCCCATTCACGACTGCCCAAGTGGCTCACCGCCTTCCTATCACTGTTCGAGGGATATCTGGTTCGTTCTGCGGCGGCGGTGACGTTTCTGCCGAACCGCGTGGGAGAGTACATTCGTTCGACATATCCGACTGCGCGTGTGAGACTTCTTCATGCGCCGAATGGGTTTGACAGCAGTCTGGTCGAGACTGCGCTCACGCGGGATGTGAACTCCCCTGATTTAGTTCGGTATGTGGGAGCCTTGGGTCGCGCCAATAGGTTGGACGTCCTGATTCACGCTTTCTCCTCGTTGCGGGATCAGGGTATCGAGTCGCGATTTGAGGTTTACGGCGATGGACCTGAGCGCCCGGCGCTTGAACGCCTAGTATCCGCTTTCGAGTTGACTGACCAGGTCGTGTTTATGGGTGCCGTTCCCAAGGCACAGGTACCAGAGGTTCTTTGTTCCACTGGCGCCCTCGTCATGGTCGTGGCAGATCAGCCACACCTGTATCGCTATGGCATGAGCATGAACAAGTTGTTCGACTATGTTGCGTCTGGAAGGCCCACGTTAGTGGTATCCTCGTCCGAGACGCCTATTGATCAGGTACCTGACGTCCTTGTGTGCCGAAGTTACGACAGTTCACAGGTCGCCGAAGCTTTAGCCCGTCTTATCGCGCGGTCCCGAAGCTTGGGCGATGGTCGGTCGCTGCCTATGATAGATTATGCGTATCTCAACTTCGAGGTTGGTCGGGTGGTCGATGCCTTAGAGGTACTCCTCAGTCAAGTCGTCATCAGCACGTGGGCTGTGCGTGAACGATAGGGAGGCGGCTTCCCCCTGGAGTTCTGTGGTAGGCATCGCGTCCCTACTTACAGCACTCCTGCTGCTCCTCGGGCGTTGGTCGCCAGACCGACTCGGGAGTGCATTCCTTCCGTCCTGGACGATTAGAGGCGCTCTGGTGAGCATCGTTTGTGTGCTTGCGGGGAGTGCGAGTTGGAGGAGTCCATATATCCGTTCGAAGTTCCCCGGAGTTCTGTGGCTCGGAGTGCTGTTCGCGATATTAGTCACGGGCATCGAGTCGGGTGCTTCTGGGCCCGTGTGGGAAGAGAAGATGGCGGACGTGGCGCTACTGACTGCGGTCGGCTTAGCGTTGTTGCGCCTCACCGCCGACACACACAATAGAGAACTGTTCGCTATCGGCCTGTATACGTCTCTTTTCTATCTGACATTGGGCTTAGCGGGGCTTTCGATAGTTGGGGGCGGAGCGGTGCCTTTGGGAGGCGGGCCGAACGTATTCGTGAGACTAATGGGTGTACTTTCAGTTGTTTCCCTGGGCAAGTACGCTCAATCGGGACGCCTTCCGTACCTTTGGATCTGTCTACTCGGCCTCCTTCTAGCGTTGGGGACCGGTTCCCGGGGAGGGATCATTTCTGTGGTGGTGGGGTTGCTCTTGGCCGGCAAAGAAGCGACTTCATTGATGGCTCGAAGGTTCGGTAGGCTTCGCCTTGGTGCCGGTCTTGCCGTGAGTGCACTCTTAGTTTCGTTCTCGGCTTGGCAAGCGGATGGAGTGGCAGAGCGTCTCTCGTACACCTTTAACGTGCGGTTCCTTCAGTTGACCCTCGGCGATCAGGTGCATTTGGCCGGGCGTGGAACACTGTACGCTGAAGGTTTGGAGTGTCTTCGGGGATCGTGGCCGAGCGGTACGGGATTGGCCGGCTTCCAGTATCAGCACGGTACGTATCCACACAATGTGTTCCTAGAAGTTGGTTGTGAGGCAGGGCCTGTGGTCGCTTTTCTGCTCTTGGGTTCGGTTCTTGTCACCCTAGTAGTCTTATGGCGAGGGAGGGCAGTCGATCCCACAGCCTTGGCGCTATTTTCGCTGTTCCTAGTCGCCGCGCAGTTTAGTGGGGATTTGTATGACTCTAGGGCTCTCCCTCTCATCGGGGTTTCTCTTGCGGGCGTGCCGATGAGGACATGGGACAGATCAGGGGCCACCCCAGCTCTGAGTGAGCTGTGTGATGGGTCTTGAAGCTTGTTCCGTTGAGGAGTGGTAGAGTTGGGCCGCTGCTGCTGGGTGCGACCGATCAGCTCCTATACAGCGCCAGTAACACTCTCTTAAGCTTGGTCGTCGCCAATTGGTATGGCCTTGTCGCCTTAGGGGACATCTCCCTGGCGGTCTCCGTCGCGCTTTCCGGTCTACTTCTGAACCGCGGGCTGGTAGCTGAGCCAATGGCGATCCATATGGGCCGCGGTTCTCTGTATGACCATCATACGGACGTGGCGACCCTCCGGGATGCCGGGGGAATTTCATTGACGATAGGTATCATAGTTGGGTCGATCAGTGCAGCACTGATCGTGCTTGACGGTGGGGCCGGAAGCGTGGTCGGTCTTCTTATTGCAGTTCTCGTTCCCTTCGTTCTACTTCAGGACACCATCAGAGCGTACACATTCGTCATTAATAGACCGGGAATCGCAGTTCTCCTTGACGCAGTGTGGTTGGTGTGGTCCGTTGGTGTGGTAGCAGGTTTGGGCAGGTCGTCCTTGTCGGGTCCAACCGTCGTGGTGTGTTGGGCGTCCGGGGCAGTTGCGTCCATTCTTGTGGGGGTGTTGGTGGTGGGTCGTCCGGTGGGCGGTCCGAGGTCCTCTTCAAGTTGGCTGAAATCGACTTGGGCCACTGGGCGGATGTTAAGTCTTGAGTCAGTTGTGGTTGCTGCTACGAATCAAGGTGTCATTGTGGTAGTAGGCACCTTGGGAGGTTCGGCTTTGCTCGGAACGTTCACTGCCGCGCAAGCCCTGCTCGCTCCAGGCAGGATCGTGCTCCAGGGTGTTCGCCTCTCACTCCTGCCGCAGTTGGTACGTATGGGTAAGGATCGGTCGGCCTTGCGTGGCCCAGTGGTGTGGATCATGACCTTTGTCGTGGCTGGGATGGCTGCCTATGCCTACCTCCTACACGGGCCGCTACGTTCTATATCTGAGACCGCCATTGGTGTGGTGCAGCATCTTCAAGTGGCTGATTCCTTAATTCCGATGGCCCTGGCGGTCGGATCGGGGGCTAGTTACGTCGTTTTTGGCACGTACCTTCGGGCCACATCCGAGCACTCCCTATTGCTGGCGGCGGCCTGTGGAGGCGGTTTGCTTGTTCTGCTGGCAACTATGGCAGGGGTCGCAGTTGGAACGGACGTCGCGGTGGCGTGGGGGTTCTTCGTGGGGTCAGCGGCGAAAGGCGTGTGGTTCTTCTTTGCGAGTCGTAAGAGTGTCCGCCGAGGTGAGGGGCGGGGTGCATCTACTCGAGGCGCACCGGTCCGGTAGGCTGAATCCCATGGACTCGTTGCAGGCTCCGGCCACAAGTGTAGAAGCCCTTGTCGGGGTGCTGAGGTCAAGTATCGGACGGATACTGCTTGTCGGAGTCGCAGCAGGCTTGCTCGGCTTCGGGTTGTCGGCTCTGCAATCCTTGCGGTACACGGCTGAAGCCGACCTGCTTCTCGCGGACCCTCGGAACACCGGGTTGTTCGGCGAGACTGGGGTAAACTTTTTGGACCCCTCTCGGTATGTCCGGAATCAAGCCGAGTTCGCCCAATCGAACGCCGTGGCCGAGCGCGCGAGTGTGCTGCTTGGCGGTCGATTGGACTCGGATCAGGTTCGAGAGCAGTCGCGGATTCGGCCTGCGTCAGACCTCGATCAACTAAGCATCAGCGCTACCGACGGGACGGCGTCGGGAGCCGCGCAGATTGCTAACGCCATCGGGGAGGCGTATCAGGCGGTGGTTCGCGAGGAGGCGGAACGGTCGACTCAGGCATCGCTGAGTGAGCTCCAGACTCAGCGGGCGGCACTTGAAGACGCCATCGCGGCTGCGGAAGCGAGGCTCGCTGCTTCCCCGACTGATGCCAGCGCTCGGGCGGAACGCGACGCAGCCGTCAGCCAACTGATCATGATCGATAGTCGAGCGGACCAGATTGCTGTGGACTCCACACTGTTCGGCTCTGGTGTCGAGCTCTTCGAGCGTGCCGACGTTCCCGAAAGCCCCTCTGCGCCGACCCCGGTCAGGAACGCCGTTTTGGCGTGCTTCCTCGGGGCGTTGGCTGCTGCTGCGCTCGCTTGGTGGCGTGCGGACGAGACGGCCACCGCAGACGGCCGAAACGATCCCTCGCGGATGCTCAAGGCGCCGCTTCTTGGAACTGTCCCAAGCTTCGAGGAGATCGGCCTCACTGGTTCTGTGCCCACCGTGGAGGCCCCCAAGTCCCCAGCCGGCGAAGCCTATCAGTTTCTCGTTGGCGCCCTGGCGTTCGCACTCGCCGAGACCGGGGGGCAGTCCGTTGTGCTCACGTCTGCCTCACCGGTAGATGGCAAGACTGTAACCTGTCTTAACCTCGCAGTGGCGTCTGCACAAGACGGAAGGGATGTCGTTCTGGTAGACGCCGACACTCGTGTTCGTGGTCTGACCCGACGCCTGGGAGCCAAGGACACCGGTGGTCTCCCGGCCTTGGCCGACCCTCGGAACAACTTGTCGGAGATAATAGTGCCGCTGACCGCTGACGAGGGACAGTACGTGCCGTTTATCCCGGCTAAGTCGCTTGGCGATGATACTGCGGCGTTCTTCAGAACCCCCGGGTTTCGTCAGGCCATCACGCGACTCAGAGAGGTAGCTGACCTGATCATCGTGGACTCGCCGCCCCTGCTGCTTGCGTCCGATGCCTCCGCGATCGCGACCAATGTCGACGGAATCGTCGTGGTCGTCTCCCGTGGTACCAGCATGAAGCTGCTCGAGGAGATGCGCGAGCGGCTCGACCGGATCGGTACGCCTGTGCTTGGATACATCTACACGAAGGCCAAGCTGGACGGGGCCGGCTACGGCGACTACGCCTACCGCTACGGGTACAGCTACGCGTACGGTTATGGAGAGACCCCTGACGACCGACGGCCGCAGAAGGAAGTCAAGCCCCGCAGACGGCCCGGCGGACGACACCGGGAGAAGGCGACGACGAAGTAGTCGCCATACACGTCAGCCTGCGGGGTCGGACTCCTCGAGCGTCCGAAGATCGACCTGCCGCTTCATCGCCCGCTTCATCTGGTCGGCCATGCCGCGTTCTGGCTTGGTCTTCTCGCTCGCGCGTGGGTTAGCCCCATGGTTCTCGGCCCACCGTGCAATACAGGTTGCAGAGCACAGGTGGGCTGGGTCGTGACGGTCGACGGGTGCCTCGGCCCAAGCCTCGACGGTTGAGGACACCGTCCGCCAGTCGGCCGACAATGCACCGGTCGCCTCCTCGGCCCCGCAGACATCGCACACAACCTTGATCACGCAAACGCTCCTCGTCCGAACGGATTGGGCAAGGTCTTGCACCGACGTCCTCGACCCGGTGCTGACTCTAGCAACGCAGAGGATGGCACCATGGCGGCCATGTCCAGAACTCCCCGTCGTCGACGGCGTTGGCTCGGGGCGGTCGCTGCAGTCAGCGTCGTCGTCGCAGGCCTCGTGTTTGTCGGTCTCGTCGCTTTCCGCGACGGTCGTGCCGCCGAAGCGGCACTCACCCGCTCACGGGGTCACATCCAGCAGGCCAGCCAAGCGGCCCGCGCCGGTGATATCGAGGGGGCTGTCTCCCAGCTGCAGAGCGGCGCTGAGGAAGCCGAGGTCGCGCGCGAATCCCTCACCCGACAGCCGCTCAGCGCCGTGCAGGCCATGCCCTTCGTTGGGGCCACCGCGCGGAAGGCGGTGGCCGTGGCCGACACGGCCGCACGCAGCGCTCGGGCGGGGGAGCAGCTGCTGGTGGCGGTCAACGACAGCGGATCGGACCTGGCGGCGCTCTCCTTGGACCTCGAGTCACCGGTGTGGCTGGACCAGCTGACCGAGGTCCAACGCCCCCTCGGGGACGCGTTGACCGAGTTGCGTGAGATCCGCGTCAGCTTCGTCCAGGTGCCCGAGCACACCATGATCGACCGAATCGATGCCGCGGGGGAGCAGCTGCTCGACGAGCTCGACCAGATCATCGACCTGCTCGAAACCGGGGCTGACTTGGCCGGAGTCCTGCCCGTGCTGTTCGGAGAAGACGGGACCCAGAGGTACTTCGTTGGTGCCCAGAACCCCGCTGAGCAGCGACCGCTCGGCGGAATCATGGGTGCATACGGTTTCCTGACTGCGATCAATGGACGCGCCAGCCTCTCGCAGTTCATCAGCGTGAGCACCTTGCCTGGGGATTTGCTGGATGGGGACACGGCCCCATCCGAGGAGTTCCTCGACCGCTACGGCACGGCCTATCTCGGACGCGGTAGCTGGTCCAACGTCAACAGCTCCCCGGACTTCCCTTCGGTCGCCACGGTCATCGAGTCCTTCGCCCCTGAGGCCATCGGGCAGGACATCGACGGTGTGATCGTTCTCGACCCATTCGCGATCCAAACGTTCTTGCGAGTCACCGGGCCCGTTGACACCGAGCTCGGCACCCTCCGGGCCGACACCGTCATCGACCAGGTTATTCGAAACGCTCCCGAGCAGTTCGACAGCCAGGGCGACCGCAAGGCGGCGATCGGCATCGCAGCGGAGACCGTTCTCGAAGCGTTTCTTACCAGCGACGCCGACCCCCGCACCCGGTTCGGTGCGCTTGCGGAGGTAGTAGGGGATGGGCACCTGGTGGTCCATCACACCAACCCCGACGTGCAGGAATCCCTCAGCCGGCTCGGTGTGACGGGTGAACTGCTTCCAGCGGAGCCCGGCAACTTCGCCGCCATCGCGTTCAACACCTCCCAGTCGCATGTCGACTACTTCACGCACCAGGAGTTGGATCTGGAACTGTTCCTCAACCCCGACGGGTCCGGTACCGGGACGATGGCGGTCACGATCGTCAACGATGCCCCGACCAGCGGAGTTCCGTCGTACTTCATCGGGCCGAACGTGTCCGGGGACAACCGATTCCGGACCGGCGACGCGGTCTCGTTGATTTCCCTGTACTGCGGTCCCTGCAACTTCACCGGGGTCAGGTCCCCCGACGCGCTCGAGCTCGGTCGCTGGTACGACAACGAACTCGGGCACCGGATTGCCAACACGGTCGAGCGCGCCCCGGCTGGGGATCAGGTCACCGTGGTCCACGATTTCGAGTTGTTCGACATGTGGGACGCCAGCGGCGAAACCGGCAGCGTGTCTCCGACGCTCTGGTACCAGCCGACCATCAACCCCACCGAGTACCGGCTGACCGTGCACGCTCCCCTCGGATGGGAACTGGTCAACGAGGATGGAGCGCACACGGGGTCAACGACCATCGACGGTGTGCTGACCCGGACGACGCCCTTCGACCTACGTTTGGTGCGCAACGGCTGACCTTCCGTGAATCATGGAAGTCAAGTCCCAAAATTGCACCAGCAGATTCGCTAACGGATCGAATTTGCTGTGTACTTGCCCCCGAGGGGTTCGCTATGCTCCGGTTCGCTCACGGGTGGGCTTGGGAAATCGGGTTCGCCTCGTTGTGCTTTCGCAAAATCCCAAGAGGCTAGGGGAGAACATGCTGTACAGAGTCCTACTCGTCATGGCGCTGATGCTGGCGTCCTTCGGCGTGTTGGCACCCGCGTCGGCGCAGGCGCCGTGCGTGCCGGGCCGATATGTCTCGTGCCCGCCACCGCAGGGAACTCCGGAACCCACTGAGGGGCAGATCCGCCAGACCACGCCATGCGGGACGATCATCGTCACCGGCGACAACTGGGGAAGCTCGACGGTCACGATCGACCGCGAGTTCGACGACGACGACTGCCCCGGCGAGCCCGGCGCGGACGACGTCATCGAGCAGGACCCCGTGAACGGCGGCGGCAATGCCTTCGCGGCGTCGAGAGAGTCCACCATCGTGGCCGACGTCGCCGAGGACGGCACCTTCAGCGTCGCGCTGCAGGTCCCGGCCAACGTCGACACCGACACCTACGAGGTCACCGTGTCCGGTCAGGACCTGACCGGCCAGGCCAAGAACCAGACCTACACCTACAACGTGACGCCCACGGCGGCCTTCACTCCCAACACGGCGGACAGCGCGACGTCCAGCAACACCGCATACGCAATCGCGGCGCTGCTGATCGCGTCCATCCTGCTGGTCGGGCTCAACTGGCAGCCCCTCATCCGGCGGATCCGCCGGTGACCCGCGGTCGCAACGAGCAACGGGAGACCAACACCATGAAGACGCGCACTTCTGCACTCATCGTCCTCGGTGCCCTGCTGACGGCCTTGCTGCCGGCAGCGGTCGCCGGGGCATCGACCTCCGCTGCTGACCGGTTGCTTGCCGCCGGCGCCGGCGTGGGATTCGGTCCTGCTGCCACCCAGTCGTCCTTCGCTGCACAGGCGTGTGGCGTCGACGGCACCGGTGACGTGGTCGACCTCGACAACAACGCGACCGCCATCGACGAAGGTCGCGCCGACATCACGAACTACTGCGTCAACTACGGCGCGACCACCGTGACGATGAGCGTCACTGTGGACGAGGCCACCGACCCGGCCACGGACCCCAACTGGCAGAATAGCCTGCTGGGCATCTTCGTCGACACCGACGAGGACGGCGCTGGTGAGTTCTTCGCCCAGCTTTCCGCTGACTCGGCGGGTGGCGCCCTGACCGCGTCCGTCGAGGACCGCAGCACCACCCCGGCCTCCGAGGCCTGTGACGCCAGCTGGACTTACAACGACGGCACCACCACGCTCACGTTCCCGGCCGCCTGTGTGGACAGCCCCGACTCCATCGCAGTCAACCCGGGTGTCATCTACGACCAGCGCGTCACCGACGCCGACGGCGTCGCCGCGTTCGACACCGTCTTCGAGGGTGACACCGAGATGTCCG
The DNA here is from genome assembly GCF_003344865.1 of Euzebya pacifica. Lineage (GTDB taxonomy): Bacteria > Actinomycetota > Nitriliruptoria > Euzebyales > Euzebyaceae > Euzebya > Euzebya pacifica. The sequence goes on along the minus strand of NZ_CP031165.1, from coordinate 4,061,146 downwards.
ACCCGGTCGGCGCGGGTGCCCTGCCCGACGGCGTGACCCGCTTGGCCGGTGGCGAGCGCATCGCCACGGCCATCGCGATCTCCCAGCAGGGCTGGGACGACGACTCGACCGAGACCGTGGTCCTTGCCCGGGCCGACCTGTTCCCGGACGCCCTCGCCGGCACCCCGCTGGCGATCTCGCTGGACGCCCCGATCCTGCTGACCGAGACCGACGCCCTGTCGGAGCTGACCAGTGCCGAGATCCAGCGTGTGCTCGGCGACGGTGGCACCGTCGTGCTGCTCGGTGGTGAGGAGGCCCTGTCCGCTGATGTGGACCTGGCCGTCGCCGCCCTCGGCTACGACACCGTCCGCTACGGCGGTCCGAACCGCTTCGCAACCGCGGTCAGCATCGCCACCGACGGTCTGACCACCCCCGACGAGGTCCTCCTAGCCGACGGTGGCGACTTCCAGGATGCACTGGTCGGCGGTACTGCTGCCGGTACCAGCGACGGCGGCGACCCCGCGGCCCTCCTGCTGACCGACGGGGACACGATCCCCACCGAGACGCAGGCGTACCTCGACACCATCACCGGTGACGACGTCACCGCGATCGGCACTGCCGCTTCCGGCGCTGCGCCGGACGCACCTTCCATCGCCGGCGACTCCGCTGCGGCGACCAGTGCCCTGGTCGCAGAGGCGTACTTCCCGTCGCCGACCTCCGTCGGTATCAGCCGTGACGACGTCTTCGCGGACGGCCTGACCGGTGGTGCCCTGGTGGGCAACCCGGACCGCGGCTACGGCCCGCTCCTGCTGACCCCGACCGACACCCTTGCGGCTGAGGTCAACGACTACATCGACGCCAACGCCGACACCATCGACTCTGCCGTGATCTTCGGTGGCGTCGCGGCGGTCAGCGAGGACGTCGAAGCCGAGGTCGCCGACTCCATCTAGGAGTCGGGCCAGCACAGCAAGGACAGAAACTCCAACGAGCGCGGTGTGGCAGCAGCCGCACCGCGCTCGTTGCGTCCGACGGGGGAAGTCGGACGGCGGGATGCAGCAGGACAGGAATCGGAGGGGTGGGCGTGACGATGAACTCAACAGCAACGGTGGCACGGCGGGCGGTACGGCGAGCGGTGGACTTGGGTCTGCTGGCGGCCGCGCTGGTCGTGGCGTACTGGATCAGGTTCGACTGGGACATCCCCGACCGCTCCTTCACCCAGCTCGCGCAGGTCCTGGTGTTCGTCGTCGGACTCGAGTACCTGCTCATGGTCCGCCTGCGCGTCGTCGAGGGCAGCTGGCGGTACGTCACCATCAACGACCTCGGATTGCTCGTACGGGCCCTCTACATCGGGTCGGCCACCCTGGCGGTCCTGCGGCTCCTGGGTCCCTCGCTCGACCTGCCAGGCATCCTCGGTCAGCTGACGTCCATCCCCTTGGGCGTCACCGCGATCAACTTCTTCACGTCCCTCGTGGCCGTCGGCGGGGCCCGTGCCGTCCGGAGGTCACTGTCGGAGTCCGCAGAGATCCGCAAGGCCACCGGCGAGCCGGCCACCCGGACGATCCTCGTCGGCGCCGGTGAAGCCGGTGTGGCTGTTGCGCGACAGCTGCGCCTTCGGCCCGACCTGGGCCTGGACCCCGTCGGGTTCGTCGACGACGACCCAAACAAGCAGGGGCAGCGGATCCACAACCTCGACGTGCTCGGAGGCGTCGACGACCTGCCCGAGCTCATCGCCACCCACGAACCCGAGCAGCTGCTGATCTGCATCCAGACCCCACCGGCCGACCTCGTGAGGCAGCTGGGTGAGATGGCCGCAACCGCCGGCATCGAGGTCAGGAAGGTCGCCGGTCTCGCCCAGGTCGTGGCCGGCAGCATGGAGCTGCGTCCACGCGCCATCGAGCTCGAGGACCTGCTGCACCGCGACCCCGTCGCGACCGACCTCGCAGGCCTCGACCGGCTCGTGGCCGGTCGGGTGGTCATGGTCACCGGTGCGGGCGGCAGCATCGGCTCGGAGCTCTGCCGACAGCTCCTCGCCCGTCGGCCCTCGACGCTGGTCATGGTCGAGCAGGCCGAGAACGCGCTGTACCAGATCGAGATGGAGCTGGTGCCCGAGGCGGGGACGACGGAGCTGGTCTGCGCCATCGCCGATGTCGTCGACCGGCAGCGAATCCGGGAAGTCATCACCACCCACCGGCCGGACCTCGTGGTGCACGCGGCCGCCCACAAGCACGTCCCGATGATGGAGGCCAACCCGGTCGAGGCGTTCAAGAACAACGTCGTCGGGACCCGGACGCTCGTCGACGCGTGCGCCGACGGTGGCGTGGACCGCTTCGTCCTGATCTCCACCGACAAGGCGGTCAACCCGACCTCGGTCATGGGCGCCACCAAGCGGGCCGCCGAACGCTACGTGGTGGCAAAGGCCGCCGAGATCGGCCGTCCCTACTCCGCCGTGCGGTTCGGCAACGTGCTCGGGTCCTCCGGCAGCGTCGTGCCGCTGTTCCGGCGCCAGATCGACATGGGCGGCCCGATCACGGTGACCCACCCCGAGGTCCGTCGCTACTTCATGACCATCCCCGAGGCCGTCCAGCTCGTGCTGCAGACGGCGGTCATGGGCACCAGCGGGGACATCTTCGTCCTCGACATGGGTGAGCAGATCAAGATCACCCAGCTCGCCGAGGACCTGATCCGGTTGTCGGGCCTCCGACTGGGGCAGGACATCGACATCGAGTACGTCGGGCTGCGTCCGGGGGAGAAGCTCTACGAGGAGCTCGGGCTGTCCTCCGAACGGGCGCTGTCGACTGAGCACCCCAAGATCTACCGGTGGCAGACCGCCGGGGAGATCCCGGCTGCCGACCTCGCGGCCCAGCTCGAGGGCGTCCCCTTCGACCAAGCGCTGGTGCTGCGCTATCTGCGCCGGCTGGTGCCCGAGTTCGAGACCCCAACGGAGGGGCGACCGGACCTGGTCCTGTCCGACATCAGCGAGACGGTCGACGTCACCGCCTGACCGGTTGCCGCCCGCTTCGGATGGACGGGCGGCAACGCGAGTTCAGTCGAACGTCGCAGCCCAGGTGGACGGGCCGATAACGCCGTCGACGGTCAGGCCCTTCTCCTCCTGGAACAGCCGGGCGGCACGATCGGAGTCGGGCCCGAACCAGCCGTCGACCTCCAGCGGTGCGCCGTCCGCACCGCGCCAGCCACGCTCGCGCATGCGGGCCTGCCACTCGCGGACGTCCTCGCCGCGGAGCATCGGGTCGGTCAGGCGCAACAACCGGCCGGGGAACGTCCCGTCCGACACCTGCTGCGGATCATCACCAGCCGCCGCCACCGGCGTGCCCGTCACGGTCTCGATGGCCGCCAGCGTCGCCGGGCCGACGATGCCGTCGACCTCCAACCCTCGTGCCTCCTGGAACGCCCGGGTGGCCGCATCGGTGGCCGGGCCAAAGACCCCGTCGGTCCCGAGGCCTGCATCGAGCGCACGGTTAAGCGCCTCCTGCCACGCCTGGACCGCCTCACCACGATGGCCCAGGCGGATCGCCCCTGACGTGGCCCCCGGGACCTCACCGCGCGCTTCTGCAGCCACGAGGCTCGGATAGGGGTTGCGGTAGTGCTGACGCCACGGCGCCCGCTCCAGCTCGGGATCCTCGAACGCGGTGTCGAAGATGGAGAAGTGCAGGTGCGGCGGCGTGTCCTCGGCGTTGCCCGAGTCACCCAGCCAGCCGATCAGCTGACCGCGGGTCACCTGGACGCCGACCCGGATCCCCGGGGCATACGCCCGTTCGTGGCCGCCCTGGCCGTCGTCGGTCCCGGGCGTGTCGTTGTTGAGATGGATGTAGGAGTACGTGACCCCATCTCGGCAGATCCGCAGCATGTAGCCGTAGCCGGGCATGGGTTCGTCGATACCCGGCGCGAAGCAGATCTCGCCCGACACCACGGCGTGGACCGCTTGGCCCTTCACGCCGAAGATGTCGGTTGCCTGATGACGCCGATCACCGCCGTCACGATTGGCGGTGTAGGTGTCGTCGTAGGTGGATGACCCGGCGACAGGAAACGCCAGATCCAGGACAGCATTGCGGTCCGGTGCAGCTGACGCATGCGACACGTTCAGCAGAACGAGCGGCAGGACGATCAGCAGAACAACGGCACCGACGAGGGGGAAGTCTCGATGCACGAACGAAACGCTACGACCACGAAACGGCCAAGTGTGGGACGTTGCGCACACGACTCGTCGTCAACGCAGACGATCAGCGAGGATGCCTGCCATGCCTGCGAACGACGCGACCGACCACGACCTGACCGACCCGGCCTTCTACGACTGGTTCACCACCGAACGGGTCCGCTTCTCCGACACCGACATGGTGGGCCACGTCAACAACGTCGGTCACACGGCCCTGATCGAGACCGGCCGGATCGCCTACGCCATGGAGCTGTCGGGTCGGGTGGAGGTGCCGTTCGGCCGCATCATGTTCGTCCGCCTGGAGGTCGACTTCCGCGAGGACCTCTACTGGCCCAGCCACGTCGACATCGGGGCCCGCATCGTCGGCGTCGGCACGTCGTCGTTCCGCATCGCCACCGGCGTGTTCCACGAGGGCGCGTGCAAGACCACGGCCATCAACGTCATGGTCCACCTGGGCGACGACCGCCGGGCCGCACCCATCCCCGACGACATGCGCGAGGTCCTGACCGGCGAGCTGCCGAGCAAGGCGTAACGAGACCGTCACGAAAAGGGTCTTGACTCCCCCCCATACCTCTGTATCTTCGCTTATGTGAAGACACGGAAAGAATCGCAGGCGTCGGTGACCCCGACGAACGTCCTCCCTGAGGCACGACGAATCGACCAAGCGGTCGAGACGTTGAAGCTGGTGGCGGACGGTGTCCGCTTCCGCATCCTGTGGGCGCTCCTGGAGGGCGAGCGCTCGGTGAGCGACCTTGCCGAGACGGTGCAGTCACCGCCGTCCACGGTGTCGCGTCACCTCAGCAAGCTCAGGCTGGGGCAACTCGTCACACATCGGCGTGAAGGCACGTCGGTCTTCTACTCCCTTGCCGACGGCCACCTCGGTTCGTTGGTCAAGGAAGCGGTCTTCCACACCGGCCACATCGGGTCGCCAACCGCTCCCGACTGACTGTCCGCGCAGCCCTGCCGAGGGCCCGAATACACCACTCCGTCGGAGTGGCAGAGCCGACCTGTCCCATTTTCGCACCTCGAGGAGGACGAACGATGACGAACCAACCGCGCCCTGCACCCTCCCGTGCACGCCCGCACCGTGCTCGAATGCCCAAGGCCATGCCGCACCTGCTGGTCCTGGTGGTCGTGCTGAGCCTTCTTGCGGCATGCTCCAGCTCACAGTCGGGCGACGGCGACGGATCTGCCGCTTCGCTCGCGACGGACGGACCAGCGACCGTCGACGACACCGACGGGCTCGTCCCGGTCCCACCGGTCGTGCTGATCACCAAAACCGCCGCGGACGACCCCGACCGCTTCGAGTCCTCACGCCTCATCGTGGAGGCGTGGAACACCGCAGGCATCGAGGCCGAGTTGTTGCCGGTCGACGCCGCGGTGCTTGCCGAGCGAACCTTCACCGGCAAGGACTACGACGTCTACTTCGTCTCCTACGGCCCGACGACCGACCGCCTGGACCCCGAAAACATGATGGCCGTTTGAGTCCCGGCAACAGGTGTAAGTCGGAGTTGGTTCCCCAGACGGTGTTGGCCACCGTGTGACTGTTCGTGAGGTCTTTCCACGGATCTCTCGAAAGGGGCCACACGATGGCCGACATTGATAATGACCTGCTGACCGACGCTGCGACGAACCTGCTGACCGAGGAGCACCGCAGCCTGTTTCGCGATCTGCTCCAGAACGCGTTGCAGACACTGATCGAGGAAGAGCTGACCGCCTCAATCGGGGCGGCGTTGCACGAGCGCACCGATGACCGGACGGGGCAGCGCAACGGCCACCGGCCACCCCGGACCCTGTCGACACCGGCTGGTGATGTGGAGCTTGCGATCCCCAAGGTTCGGGCCGGCAACTTCTACCCGTCGCTGCTGGAGCCGCGCCGCCGGGTCGATCAGGCCCTGTGGGCGGTGATCATGACCGCCTACGTCAAGGGCACCTCCACCCGCAAGGTCGACGACCTCGTCAAGGCACTCGGCGTGGACTCGGGCGTGTCGAAATCGACGGTGTCGCGGATCTGCAAGGAGATCGACGGGCACGTCGAGGCGTTCCGAGCCCGCACCCTGGCCCACACCGACTTCCCCTACGTGTTCTGCGACGCCACCTACGTCAAGGGCCGCGTCGGCCGCCACGTGGTGTCGCGCGCCATCGTCGTGGCGTTCGGCGTCGCCGCTGACGGCACCCGCGAAGTCCTCGGGCTGGACGTGGGCGACAGCGAGGACGAAGCGTTCTGGGGCGCCTTCCTCAAGAGCTTGAAGACCCGCGGACTCGGTGGTGTGCAGCTGGTCATCTCCGACGCCCACGAAGGGTTGAAGGCCGCCATCCGCCGACACCTGCAGGGCGCGGCGTGGCAGCGTTGTCGGGTCCACTTCAACCGCAACGTCCTGGCCCGGGTCGGCAAGGCCCACGGCGAGATGGTCACCGCCATGATCCGCACCATCTACGCCCAGCCCGACCAGGCCGCCGTCACCGCCCAGCTCCGCGCCGTCGCCGACATGCTCACCGACCGGTTCCCCGCCGCGGCCCAGATGCTGCTTGACGCCGAACCCGATCTCACCGCGTTCGCGGCGTTCCCCAGGACCCACTGGCGCAGGGTGTGGTCAACCAACCCGCTGGAACGGGTCAACAAAGAGATCAAGCGCCGGTCCAACGTGGTGGGCATCTTCCCCGACGACAACTCCATCATCCGCCTCATCGGCGCCGTCCTGCTCGAGCAGCACGACGAATGGCAAGTCGCCGAACGCAGCTACTTCTCCGAGGAATCCATGAAGACCATCGCCGCCGACACCACCATCGAGGTGACAGCCACCACCACCGCGGCATAGCCTGCCAACAACTTCACGAACGGTGACCTTCTACTTCCACCACCCCACGGGACTCAGCCTGATGGCCCGGCTGGTCTCTTCGGCTGCTGGTGACGACGGGGCCAACGTCTCGGGCTTCCGAAACGACGAATACGACCTCCTCTACGAAGCGCAGGCAGCGACCGACGACACCGCGGCCCGCCGGGAGGCAGTGCAGGCCGCCCAGGCGCTGGTCTACGAACAGGTACCGATCAGACCGATCTTCTATCCCGTGGTCGGCGCCGCGTACCGGTCCGACTCCTGGAGCGGCATCGAACCCGCCGTCGGCAACCCCCTGTTCAACGTGTGGAACGCCGTTGAGGCCGAGCCGCTGACCGACCGCGACACCCTCATCGTCGGCACGACCTTCGAGCCGCCAACGCTCAACCCCACGCTGCTGGACACCCTCGAGGCACAGCTGCCCCTCTCCCTCATCTACGACCCGCTGATGCGAATCGGACGTGACGGCGAGCTGATGCCCTGGGCTGCAGAAGAGGTCACGACTGACGGAAGGGTCCTGACGGTCCGGATCCGCGAGGGAATGACCTTCCACGACGGCGAACCCGTCACCGCCGATGACGTGGCCTTCTCGCTGCAGTACGTGGTGGACACCCAGTCACCCGCCTACAGCTCGCGGTTGACCGCCATGGAGTCGGCCACGGCACTGGACGAACACACGGTCGAGATCGTCCTCCACGAACCGTCCGCGGCATTCCCGGCCGTGGCACTGGCCACCGTGCCGGTCCTGCCCGAACACATCTGGTCGTCCATCGACAACCCGACGGACTTCGTCAACGAGGCGGCGGTGGGCTCCGGGCCCTTCAGTCTCGACGCCCGATCCATCGGGTCCTCCGTCACTTTCTCGGCCAACACCGACCACTTCAGCTCGCCCGTGGTGAGCGCCTTGCAGCTGGTCGTCCTCGGCAGCTTCGACGCCGGCATCGGCGCACTCGGCACGGGCGAGATCGACCTGCTGGACGATGTCCAGAACGCCGTGAACTTCGAGACGCTGCTGGACCAGGAAGGCGTCGAGGTCGTCCAGACCGAGAGCCACGGGTGGCGCGGACTGCACTTCAACATGCGTCACGCCCCCTTCGACGACCTGCACTTCCGCACGGCCCTGTCGTTGCTGGTTCCTACCCAGGACATCATCGACGTCATCGTTGCCGGGTACGGCGCACCCGCTGGATCCTTCATCCCGCCCGTGCTGAGTCAGTGGCACAACGAGGCGTTGGACGCCTACGAAACCGATCCGGCGGCTGCGATGGCCGAACTCGACGCGGCGGGCTACGTGCGAGACGAGGACGGCACCCTCTACTACCCGCCGGAGGGGGTGGATGGGCGTGTCCTCCACAACGACGGCTGAGCTCCTCGAGGACCCACCGCCGACGGCCGCGGAGGCGCACGGCCCCGACAACCACGGCCGTGAGATCACTCGGTTCGTGGTCGGTCGACTCGGGCGCATGGCCGTGACCATCATGGTCATCGTTCCGCTGACCTTCCTGCTGTTCAGGGCGGTTCCGGGTGATGCTGCCAGCGCGGTCATCGGTCCGGACATCGACCCCTCGGTCGCAGCGGTGCTGCGCGATCGGTATGGCCTGGACGAGTCGGTCTGGACCCAGCTGACCAGCTACGTCGGACAGCTGCTGCGCGGGAACCTCGGGGTGTCCTTCCAGTACAAGCAGCCGGTGGAGGAAGTCCTCGCCGAACGGCTCACCAACACCCTGATCCTGGTGGGGCCGGCGATCCTCCTGGCCGGCCTGCTGGGTGTGGCCGTCGGGGCGCTTGCCGGGTTGCGGCACCGGTACCGCCTCGACGGGGTGGTCCGCAACGTGGCCTTCGGCATCAAGTCGGCCCCGGCGTTCTGGATCGGCAGCCTCGCGGTGGCGTTGCTCGGCTACCAGCTCGGGTGGGTGCCGACCGTCGGCATGCGCACTCCCGGCACCGACATCGGCCAGACCGGTCTCGCGGTCTTCGCGACCGCCGACTTCCTGCACCACCTCGCCCTGCCCCTGCTGTTGCTCACCCTGCACTTCAGCGTCGAACCAATGCTGACGATGCGCAGTGCGATGATCGGGGTCCTCCACGAGGACTACATGGGCGTGTTCCAGGCCATGGGGCTGCGCCGTTGGCTACGCCTCCGTCGGGGGGTTCGCAACGCCATGCTGCCCGTGGTGACCCTCGCTCCGGCGGCCGTGGACAACATCGTCGGCGGAGCGGTGGTCATCGAGACGATCTTCTCGTGGCCCGGTATGGGCCGAGCCGTCGTGAACGCCGTCTACGCATTCGACTACCCGATGCTGCAGGGCATCTTCCTGCTGACCGCGGTCATCGTGGTCGTCGGCAATGCCCTGACCGACATCGGCTATGCCTATCTCGACCCGCGGGTGGGGCTGCGATGAGCGAATGCACCACCCCTGGAGGCCGGACGGAATCGCGTGCTGCGGGGAAAGCGGCACGGCGGCGGCGTCGTGACGTCACGGTGCCCCTCGTCATCCTCGGCGTCGTCGTAGTGGCCGCGATCGCCGCGCCGATTTTGGCTCCGTACGGCCCGCTGGAGCGGACCGCGGACGCCACCGGGGCCCTCAACCGACTCGCGCCACCGAGCTGGGACCACCCCTTCGGCACCACCAACCTCGGTCGTGACGTGTTCAGCCAAGTCATCTGGGGCGCGCGCCGCAGCCTGACCATCGGCGTCTGCGCCGCACTCGCAACCGTCGCCATCGGCATCAACGTGGGGCTGCTCGCAGGCTACTTCCGTGGGCCCGTAGACAACCTGCTCATGCGCTTGACCGACGTCGCCTACGCCATCCCCTTCCTCCCGTTCGCCATCGTATTGGTCGGCATCTTCGGCCGTTCCGATGTGGTGCTGGTCGTGGCAATAGCAACGCTCTTCTGGCGGACTACCGCCCGCATCGTCAGGGCTCAGGTCCTGTCGTTGCGGGAGCGGCCGTTCATCCGTTCGGCACGGGCTGTCGGTGCGGCCCCGCTTCGGATCGTCTACCTGCACCTGCTGCCCAACGTCGTCTCGATGGCGCTGCTCTACGCGGTACTCCTCGTGGCGGAGGCCATCGTTGCCGAGGCCACCCTCAGCTTCCTGGGCCTGGCGCCTGCGGACAGCCTGTCTTGGGGAACCGTCATGTTCGACGCGTTCACCTCGGGACGGCTGAACACCAGCTGGTGGTGGACCTTCTTCCCCGGGCTCGCCATCATGCTCACCGTCTTCGCCGTGAGTCTCTGCGGACGAGCCATCGAGACGCGCCAGCTGCGTGAGGTGGGGGCGTGATGGTCGCTGAGGCACTCCTGGAGGTCGCTGACCTCTCCGTTGCCTACACCACGCCGGCGGGAACGGTCGACGCCCTGTCGGGGCTCGACCTGACCGTTCCAGCCGGGGGAGCGGTCGCGCTGGTCGGTGAATCCGGCTCGGGCAAGAGCACCACCGTCAAGTCCATCCTCGGCCTGCTCGGTCACACGGCGACCGTCACCAGCGGAGACCTCCGCTTCGACGGTCGCAGCCTGCTCGGACGAACCGAGTCGGAGCTGCGGACGCTGCGAGCCGCGCAGATCGCCTTGGTCCCGCAAGCGGCGATGAACGGGCTCGACCCTGTCCGCCCCGTCATCGGACAGATCGTCGACGTCGTTCGCAGCCACTCGACGGCGTCCTCCCGTGACGCCCACGACATGGCCACCGCAGCGCTCGATCGTGTCGGTATTGGCCAGCACCAAGCCCGCTGGTTCCCCCACCAGTTCAGCGGCGGCATGCGACAACGGGCGATGATCGCGATGGCGACCGTCCTCCAGCCGAAGCTGTTGATCGCCGACGAACCGACCACCGGCCTCGACGTCGTGGTCCAGGACCGCGTGATGGCGGTGCTGGAGGACCTCCGACACGAGCTCGGACTGGCGATCCTCCTCGTCACCCACGACCTGGCCGTGGCTGCGGAGCTCTGTGACCACGTGGTGGTCATGAAGGACGGGGAGGGCGTGGAGTCCGGGCCGATCCGTCGGGTCGTTGCCACCCCGAAGCACGACTACACCCGGAAGCTGCTGAGCCGACGGACGACAGCGCGGGCAGCCACGATCGGCGAACCGGCGCTGGAGGTCACCGGGGTGTCAGTCGCTTACTCCTCGGGTCGCGGCCTGGCGGCGTTGCGACGCGAACCCGACGTCACGGCAGTGGAGGACGTGTCGCTGACCGTCCATCGCGGCGAGATCCTCGGGCTGGCCGGGGAGAGCGGGTGCGGAAAGTCCAGCCTCGCCAGCGCGATCATGGGCCTGGCCCCACTCTCACGAGGGGAGGTCCGCGTCGGCCCCAAGCTCCTGACGCATGGGGCGAAGAGGAAGGAATGGCGCGAGGCACGTCGTCGCGTGCAGATGGTCTTCCAGGATCCCTACGAATCCCTGAACCCACGCTTCACCGTCCGTCGGACCCTCACCGACGTGCTGCGCAGCCAGGGCGTCCGCGGCGATGTCGACTCGGAGATCCACGCGGCGCTCGAGTCCGTCGAACTGCGTCCGTCCGCTCGCTACATCGACCGGCGGCCACACAGCCTCAGCGGCGGCGAACGCCAACGCGTGGCCATCGCACGGGCGCTGGTCCTCCACCCTGATGTCGTCGTTGCCGACGAGCCGGTGTCGATGCTGGACCGCCAGACTGCTGACCAAGTCGCCGGTCTGCTTCGACGGCTGACCCAGGACGAAGGCCTCGGGGTCCTGCTGATCTCCCACGACATGTCCCTGCTCGGTCAGGTCGCCGATCGCATCGCGGTGATGTACCTGGGACGACTCGTCGAGGTCGGCTCGACCGCCGAGGTTCCAGTTCGTCCACGCCACCCCTACACCCGCGCGCTCGTGTCGGCGGCTCCCACGCTCGCGGCGGCCGGTACCCGGACGCGAGTGACCCTGCCGGGCGAGCTCCCCAGCAACGTCGATCGACCGTCGGGCTGTGCATTCCATTCGCGCTGTCCGGTCGCGCAGACCGACTGCTCGCACCTCGACCCGTCGCTGGAGGGCGACAGCCACCGGCACGCGTGCCTCCACCCGCTGCACGAGCCCGTACTTCCGGGCGCCAACCTCCTTCCCGTCGATACACACAGGAGACACCCGCGATGCCAATGACCAAGTCCCACGCCACGGGACAACGATCCCTGAAGTCCCCGGAGCTGCAGTTCCCGCTGCTGCCGCCCCTGACCAAGGGGTGCCCCACCACCAGCACCGCGACGGTGAGCTACCCCCTCGAGGTCACCTACGACCTGTCCTCGGTCCGGGGTCGCTTTCCAACCGGAGAGGGTGGGCATGCACCGATGACGGCATGGACCGACCTCCTGCCGCCCGTGGCCGAGGCGTTGGCCGCCGATGTCGGTGGGACGCCCCTGATCGACGGCGGCCAGGCGCTGGACGCCACCATCGAGGTGTGGCTCAAGGACGAAAGCCGCAATCCGACGTGGAGCCACAAGGACCGGCTGAACGTCTGCACCGTGAGCGCCGGCTCCCTCGTCGACGCACCCGGGATCGTGGTCGCGTCGTCGGGCAACCACGGCGCCTCGGCGGCCGCCATGGCGGCGCGGCTCGGCTTGCCGTGTGTGGTGGTGATGTCCTCCGGCAGCCCGCCCGCGGTGGCGGCCTTCGTCGAGGCCTACGGGGCCACGACCCTGTGCGTTCACCGCGACGCCCGTTGGCAGCTGCTCAACGACCTCGTCGACCGGCTTGGATTCCACCCTGTCAGCAACATGACCCCGACCCACACGGGGCACCCCTTCGGGCCGGAGGGGTACAAGACCATCGCGTTCGAGGTTGTCGAGCAGCTCGGTGGCCGAGTCCCCGCCGAGGTGTACGTCCCGACCGGCTACGCCGAGCTGTTGTACGGCGTCTGGAAGGGCTTCAAGGAACTCGAGGCCGTCGGCGTGACCGACACGACACCGCGGATGATGGCTTGCGAGGTCGCCGTACGCGGACCGCTGGCCAGGTCCATCCGCGAGGGGTTGCCCGCAACGACCGTCGAGGGTCGTCCGACCGACGCCTACTCCATGGCCACCACGACCAGCGGATATCGCGGCGTCCTGGCCGTCACCGAGAGCGGCGGCGAGGTCGTGCTGGTCGACGACGAGCAGATGTACGCAGCGCAGGCCCGCCTGGCCGGGCTCGGCCTGTGGCAGGAGCTGTCGGGTGCCTCCGCCCTCGCAGGCCTGACCGTTACCGCCGACCGCGGTCACCGCCCGGACGGGCCAGTGGTGTGCATCTGCACCTCCAGCGGCTTCAAGGACAAGACCCTTCCGGTCAACGGAACGCGCCACGAGATCGATGCGTCCTGGCCCGCCGTCCGCCGGACGCTGAAGTCCTCCGGAATCGCCGCCTGACGCGATTCGCCCACAGAGCTCTAGCCCGCAACCCAGACAAGGAGCATCCCAATGATCGAAGTCCGAAACATCAACGACGTCGAGCTCGACGAGAACGACGAACGCCGCATCTGGCGGCTGCTGTACCCCGAGACCCTTGGCGGTGCCGAGTACGGAGCCGTCGGCGGAGTCGCCTCGTACAAGCCGAGCGACACGCCCCTTCCGCTCGGCAACGCCCACAAGAACCCAGAGCTGTACTACATCATTCGTGGCAAGGGCGTCGTGGCAACTCCGGAGGGCGAGGTCGAGGTCCAGGCCGGCGACACCTTCGTCAACCCGCCCGGCATGGAACACAGCATCTGGTCCAGCACGGACGAAGAAATGTTGACCTGGTACGTGGCGATCCGCCGCTGACCCCGCCCGGGCCGTGCCGCCCTGGCGGCACGGCCCACCGAGGAGACCCGAGATGCAATCCCATCACGACACCACCGACAGCCACATCGCGTCCCACGGCCACAACGGACACGGGGGTCACGACCACGGAGATCACGACCACGGTGGCCACGCCCACGACGACCATGGCCACGACCACCATGGCGGCGGCTTCCTCTCGCGGCTGAAGTCGATCTTCGTTCCGCATTCCCACGACCACATCGACTCGATCGACTCGGTGATGGAGTCCACCGACCAAGGCATCAGGGCGGTCAAGATCTCCTTGGTGGGGCTCATGATCACCGCCGTGCTGCAGGTCTTTATCGTGGTGCTCAGTGGGTCAGTGGCGCTGCTCGCCGACACCATCCACAACTTCTCCGATGCCCTGACCTCGATCCCCCTGTGGATCGCCTTCCTGTTCGTCCGTCGTGCGGCCACCAGCCGCTACACCTACGGCTACCGACGAGCAGAGGACCTCGCCGGACTCTTCGTTGTGGCGATGATCGCCCTGTCCGCGATCGTCGCCGGGTGGGAGTCCATCCGTCGTCTGCTGAACCCAGAATCGCTGGACCACATCCCGTGGGTGATTGCCGCTGGCGTCATCGGGTTCATCGGCAACGAGATCGTCGCGGTGTACCGCATCACCGTCGGACGACGCATCGGTTCCTCCGCGTTGGTCGCCGATGGCTACCACGCCCGGACGGATGGGTTCACCTCACTGGGCGTCGTTGCCAGCGGCATCGGCGCCGCCATGGGATTCGAGCGTGCTGACCCCATCGTCGGATTGATCATCACCGCTGCCATCCTCGTGGTGCTGTTCGGCGCAGGGAAGTCGGTGTTCCAGCGACTCATGGATGGCGTCGAACCGAGCCTGGTCACCACTGCGGAGGCCAGTGCGAGCGAGGTCGACGGCGTCGTCGATGTCAGCGACATCCGCATTCGCTGGACCGGTCATCGCCTGGACGCCGCGCTCACGGTCAGCGTCCATCCGGACCTTACGGTCGTCGATGGCCACGACGTTGCACAGCGCGTGCGGCACGCGTTGCACCATTCGCTCCCGAACCTCGATCGAGCGATGGTCCACGTCGATCCAATCGACGAGGACGGTCGACATCACGAGCTGACGAGTCACCACGCACTCTGACCTTCGTGAGGGGTCCGAGCAACCGCTCGGACCCCGCACGCATGACGTGGCCCCCATTGCGAACGACACGCGCGAGGTTCTGCCCGGGTAGGGGAGCGGACACGGAAGAGGGGCAGCCGGCGAACCGACTGCCCCTCTGCCCGAGCAGGATCAGCTGGTCACGTGCTCGTCGTCGTGCAGGCCGGAGGAGCTGCCGCCCGGGTAGCCGGACGCCGATGAGCTGCCCGACCCCACCGACGCCGACCCCGGGACCGACTTGCCCGGCACCCCGTTGACGGTCTCGGTGGAGTAGGCGTAGGTCAGGACCGCGTAGGCCACGGCGTCGATGTTGACGTCCAACGCGTGGAGGTTGACGTTGTCGTAGGTGTCACACGCGAGGTGGTAGCAGGGGTCGTACTGGTCGCCGGCCGTGCCGCCCCAGATCCCGGCCTCCTCCACCGTCTTGATGCCCTCCGCCCCGGTGAACAGGCCACCGGAGGGGACGCCCACAGCGATGAAGGGACCGTAGTCGGACCGGCCGGAGAAGTCCGTGCCCTTCCACGACTCACCGACCTGGGCGTAGAAGTCCTCGAAGAGGGACTCGATCTCGGCCGATCCCGCTGGCCCGGGGCCGGCCCCGACACCGTCGGAGTCGTCACCGTCGTAGACGAAGAAGACGTGGTTGGGCGACCCGATCATGTCGAAGTTCAGGTACAGCGCGATGTCGTCGAGCTGCTCGGCCGTGCGCGTGTTCACGTAGTGGGTCGCGCCGACCAGACCGGACTCCTCCGCGCCCCACAGCGCGAACCGGACCTTGTTGCGGGGGTTGAGCTTCTGCAGCGCCTCGGCGGTCTCGAGGATGGCCGCGGTACCGGAACCGTTGTCATTGATGCCGGGGCCGGCGTTCACGCTGTCGAGGTGTGCCCCGACCATGACCACGTTCCCCGGGTCGCCGCCGGGGGTCTCGGCCAGGACGTTGGAGGTCGTGGCGGTTCCCCGGAAGGTGTCGGCCTTCAGGCGCATGACCAACCCGGCGGTGCTCGCCAGCTGCTGGCCGATGGCCTGGGTGACCGACGTCACCGGGATGTCGAGGGTGAAGCCGTTGCCCAGCGTGCCGTTGAGGGTGCCGGGGACGTTGTTGTAGATGATCACGCCGGTTGCCCCGGCGCTGGCGGCGTTGGTGGCCTTCAGCGAAAAGGCGCAGGCGCCTCGGCTGATCAGGGCGATGTTGCCCACTGGGAAGCCGGCGAAGTCCGCGGCCTCACAGCCGGGGGTGGGGTCGGCCGCCGGGAGGGCGGTGACGGCGGCGGTCACGTCACCGCTGCCGGAGTAGGACATGACGTTGTTGGCCACGGGACCGCCCGGCGCAGGGGACACCTGCTCGAGGACCGTCTGGGACAGGGTGATGAAGGTCTGGAACTGAAACTCCTGGATCGTCACGTCGTACCCGGCGTCCTCGAACACCCCGGCGGCGTAGGCCGCCGACGCGTCGTAGCCCGGGGTTCCCGAGGTCCGGATGCCGTTGTGCTCGTCGGCGATCGCCTGCAGGGCAGCCTGGTGTTCGCGTGCCCCATCGAGCGTCACGCACTCCATCAGCTTCTTGTAGGTGTTGTTGGTCCGGTTCTCGCAACCACCGGCGGTCGCGCCTCCGGCGGGCAGCGCCACCGCGGCGAGCGCGATGACGAGCAGGATCATGTGTCTGCGCATGGCAAGTGCTCTCCCTCGTTCTGGCCGCCAGCGGACTGCGGCGGCCCCTCGACCCGGCGCAGACTAGTCACAACGGAGGGAATGGGATAGGGGGGTTCACGAAGTATCGACGGCCGGTGACGTCGTCACTACGAACCGTTCACATTCCTCGGCGTTGCACCCACAGGGCCGCCTGCGTGCGGTCCTGCACACCGATCGCCTGGTAGATCCGGGTCAGGTGTGCCTTCACCGTTCGCTCCGTGATGCCGAGCCGGCGGCCGATCTGCTTGTTGGCCAGCCCCTGCGCCACCAGGTCGAGGACCTGCTGCTCACGCTCGGTCAGCGTCGGGCCGGCGGGGGCGCTCCGCGCGTCCAGCATCGCCCGCGCCGCCTTGGGGTCCAGCACCGCGCCGCCCGCGTGGGCCGTCCGGACGGCCTCGGCGATCTCGGCCGGTTCGGCGTGCTTGAACAGGTAGCCGTCGGCGCCGGCGTCGATGGCGGCCACGATGCGCTCGGGCTCGCCCAGCGACGTCAGGACGACCACCCGGACGTCCGGATGTGCGGCCTTCAGCACCCGGGTGGCCTCCACCCCGTCCATGACCGGCATGGCCAGGTCCATCAGCACCACGTCGGGGGGATCCTCGGCCGCCAGCTCGACCGCCTGCTTGCCGTCCTCGGCCAGGTGCACGACGTCGAACCCACCTGCCGCCTCCAGCAGCATCCGCAGGCCGTTGCGGACCACGCCGTGGTCATCCACCACCATCACACGCAGCACGGTCACAGCGGCACCTCCAGCTCGATCGCGGTCCCGGCCCCGACCCCGGAGGAGAGGGTGAGCAGTCCACCGAGCTCGCGAGCGCTGTCGGCCAGCAGCCGCAGGCCGAAGTGGCCCTCGGCGTCACCGTCGTCCCCGGTCGGGTCGAAACCGCTGCCGTCGTCGTCGACCCGCAGCCGCAGCCGGTCATCCACGGCGGTCAGCGTGACCACGACCCGACCCGCCGCGGCGTGCTTGTCGACGTTGCGCAGCGCCTCCTGGGCGATGCGGTGGACCAGTTCGGCGGTCGGCCGGGGGATCGGCACCTGCACGTCTGCGTCCAGCTGCACGTCGCGGCCGGCTGCGCGGTGCCGGGCCAGCAGGTCCTCCAGCGCCGATGCCAGCCCCTGTCCGTCCAGGTCCGGCGGGTAGATGTCGACCAGCAGGGTCCGCAGCGCCCCGACGTTGGCCCGCAGGGTGGCGGCCGCCGACTCGGCGGTCTCCCGCACGCGATCGGGATCCTCGGCGGACGCAACCGCGGACAGCTCGAAGGACAACCCGGCGAGGTCCTGCACCACGCCGTCGTGCAGGTCCGCGGCGATCCGCCGGCGTTCCAGGGCCGAGGACTCCAGGCTGCGCACCAGCAGCTGCTGGCGGTGTACCGCCCCGTCACGAAGGCGGCGGGCCATCGACCAGGCCAGCGGGACCTGGACCAGCTGCAGCACCAGCAGCCCGCCGATGACCAGCGGCGCGAACGCCGTCCACACCCGCCGTCCGGCCTCGTTGACCCGACGGAGGTCGAAGTACGCCTCGTACAGCAGGGGAGCGCCGTCGGGCCCGTCGATGGGCAGGTAGACCTCCAGCAGCTCGGACTGGGAGACCTCGAACCGGTTCTCGGGGGACGACAGGTCGGACTCCTCCACGACGATGTCACCGGAGACGATCGCCGCCTGCTTCTCGTCGTCCCAGGGGTGGGGCTCGCCGATCAGCCGGCTCTCGTCGGAGTACAGGATCGTCCCGCCGTCACCGTCGGGTTGCCACAGCTTGACCCGGACCAGCGACCCACCGAGCACCGCGTCGACCACGGTCCGGTTGAGCGAGGACAGGCTCGCAGGGTCGCCCGTCAGGATTCCTGCGTCGAGCGCGGGTTCGACGATGCCGACGCCGGTCAGGCGGGCGATGCGTCGTGCCTCGTCCAGCGCCACGTCCCGACCGACGGACTGGCTGAGGGCCACGCTTGCGAGCAGCACCAGCCCGAGGGCGATCAGGCCGGCGGCGGCGAACCGCCAGACGAGCCCGATGACGCTGGGCACGCCGAGGGGTTTCGCAACGGCCATTGAGGTCTCGCCGGGGGTTGCCGACATGGGGGAGGCATACCACGTCGTACCGAGGCAGCACGGAGTACTACGACCATCGTCCAGTGGTGGGCTCCGACCGGGTCTCCTGCACGGTGGTCCTGCTGCACTCGCCGAACTGAAAGGACGTCAGCGTGACCACGCCGACCGCGATCAAGACCCTCCTGTCCATGCTCCTGGTGCTCGTGCTGGGGGTCTCGACCGTCGCCCTCGCCCAGGATCCAGTCGACGACCCAGCCGAGGACACCACGGACCCCAGTGACGACGAGTCCGAGCCCGAAGAGGAAGAGTCCGAGCCCGAGGAGGAGGGATCCGAGCCCGAGGAGGAGGAATCGGAGGACGACGACTCCGACGACGATGGCGAGTCCGACCGTCCGGTCCGCGGCGCGCGGGTATTCGGTGCCGACCGCATCTCCACCGCGGTGGCCATCAGCCAGTACGAGTTCCGCGGCGGTGCCAGCGAGGTGTACCTGGCCCGCGCCGACAACTTCGCCGACGCCGTCGCCGCGGGTGCGCTGCAGCACGGTCCCGTCCTGCTGGTCCCCAGCTGCGGTGACCTGCCCCCGATCGTGGCCGAGGAAATCGCTCGCCTGCACCCCCGCAAGGTTGTCGCGCTCGGTGGCCCCGACGCCATCTGTGACGACATCCTCGACGCCGCGATCGCCGCGGCCAGCGCCGGTCGTGGCCACGACGACGACGAGTCCGACGACGACAACGACGACGAGATCGGTGACGACGAGCCGCGCACCGAGGAGACCACCTACCTCGACCTGGCCGTCGGCGAGCAGGCCACGCTGGACGCCGACGAGGTCGGCACCGTGACCATCGAGCGCACCGAGGACGGCGTGTCGCTGGTCGACGCGGTCGCCGTGGACGACACCTGGACGGTCACCGTCGAGGACGACGAGGCCGACGAGGTCCACGTCCGGTTCCGCAACGGCGACACCCGTGTCGACCTCGGCGCGGAGCTCGAGGACGGTCAGGTCCGCGTGCGGGTCCGCACCCGTCAGGACTGACCGCAACACCGCCGGGGCCCTGCTCGCCCCGGCGGTGTTCATCACTCGCCCATGGGAGACTGACCCCGATGGACTACCCCGAGCGCCGGACCGTCGTCCTGCACGACCCCGACCGGTCACCGACCGGCCCGGCGCCGAGCGCTCGGGAGTCCCTGCGGCTGACCGGCGCGTCGGTCCTGGCGCTGGTCCTCGTGGTCGGTGTCGGGCTGACCGGCGCGCAGCTGACCAGCAGCTTCCTGACCGACCCGGCCCGATCGGCGCTGGAGGGGCTGTGGCTCGAACCCGCGGTCGCCGCCACCATCGCCGAGCCCACCGAGGACGAGGACGACGAGGATCACCCAACGGCCACGGAGTCGGAGGGGAACGACACGCCAACGGAGGAGGACAGGGAGCCGTCGGACGACGGTGTCCTGTCCGGCGTGGACCGTCCCGACGACGACGGGCCAGCGACGGCTGCCCTGCCCGACGCCAGCAGCCCGGACCGGGACGGACCCGACGACGATGATGACGAGCCCGCGACGTCGCGGCCGGACAACCAGGGGCCGGGCTCGAGCACCCAGGGGTCGAGCAGCTCGGGGCCGAGCGACGACGGCCCGGAAGCGGACGACGAGCCCGAACGGGACGAGCCCGAACGGGACGAGCCGGACGAGGTCGAGGTGCCTGAACGGGACGAACCCGACGAGGTCGAGGTGCCCGAACGCGACGAGCCCGACGAGGTCGAGCCGGACGAGGTCGAGGTGCCCGAACGCGACGAGCCCGACGAGGTCGAGCCGGACGAGGTCGAGGTACCCGAACGGGACGAGCCCGACGAGGTCGACGAGCCGGATCGCCACGAGGTCGAGGTCCCCGAGCACGACGAGCCCGAGCGAGACGAACCCGAACGGGACGAACCGGACAGGGACGAGTCCGACGACGACTGACCCGCCGGGCGACGGTCCGCCGGGTCAGGCCGGCGCGGGCCCCGTCGATTCCCGGGCGATCAGCTCGGGGTGGAACGCGAGCTCGGTGGTGGACAGCTGGGCCCCCTCCGCAGCCTGCACGCACAGCCGGGCGATCGCCCGGCACAGCTTGTCGACTGGCTGCCGCACCGTCGTCAGCGGCGGGTCCGTGTGGGGGATCAGCATGCTGTCGTCGTAGCCGACCACCGACACGTCCTCTGGCACCCGAAGTCCCCGCGCCCGCACCGCCTGGACCACGCCCAGCGCGATGACGTCGGACGCCGCGACGATGCCCGTGATCCCACGATCCAGCAGGACGTCACCAGCCCGTCGGCCGCCGGAGATCGTGTAGGCCTCCTCGACCACCACCTGATCGGCATCCAGCCCGGCCGCGGCCATCGCGGCGGCCCAGCCCTCCCGTCGCTGGGAGGCCGCCATGTACCGCAGCTGACCGGCGGCAAGCCCGATCCGACGATGCCCCAGCCGCAGCAGGTGTTCGGTCGCCAGCCGCCCGGCCTCCACGTCGTCGGTGGTCACCGCCGGCAGGTGCTCCAGGCCCGGCGCACGACCGTTGACCACGATGACCGCGACCCCTCGCTCCCGCAGGTCGTCGTACACCCCGTGGTCGGCCTCGGTGTCGGCGTGGGTCCCGGCGACGAACACCGCGGCCGCCACCCCGATGTCGGCCACCGCCTCGACGTGGACCCGCTCGCCCACCCCGTCCGGGCTCGACGTGCACAGGATCGTCGTCATCCCCGACCGGCCCAGCCGGCTCTCGATTCCCTGCGCGAAGGCCGGGAAGATCGGGTTGGTCAGCTCGGGCACGAGCAGCCCGACCGTCCGCCGTCGGGGATTGCCGCGCATGCCGCTGGGCTCCCACTCCAGCTGGCGCAGCGCGTCGACCACCCGGTCGCGCACGGCGTCGCTGACCCCCGGACGATCGTTGACCACCCGGCTCACCGTCGCCGTGCTCACACCGGCGAGCGACGCCACGTCCTTCAGCCTTGGCCGCATGCGCGCACCATACCCGACTGAAATTTCTTGCAGTAGCGGTTTACGTTCTTGCAGGCGTTGCGTAGCATCCCCCTGACCGGGTGGAGGGCCCGCCGATCGAACACGCACGAGGAGAGAGCCGTGAAGCGACACGTTCTTGTCATGCTGATGATGGTGCTGGCCGTAATCGCCACCGCCTGCGCCAGCGATGACGCCACGACCGACGACAGCAGCGAAGGGGCCGCGGTCGAGACGACCGACGCACCGGAGGACGACGTCGCCACCGAGGAGGAGCCCGCGGAGGAGGAGGCCACCGAGGAGGAGGCCGCAACCGACGCCACCGAGGACGACGCCGCCGCCGAGCCCACCGAGGACGCCCCCGTCGCCCGGGCCGACGCCGATCTGGTGATCTGGGCCGACGAGACCCGCGTGCAGGCCCTCGAGCCGTTCGTGGAGCAGTTCGGGGTCGACAACGGCATCACCGTCGCCCTCCAGGAGCTGGAGTTCGACGAGATCCGCAGCCAGTTCTCCACCGCCGCCCCCGCCGGTGAGGGTCCCGACATCATCGTCGGCGCCCACGACTGGCTCGGCGAGCTGGTCACCAACGGCCTGGTTGCCCCCATCGACCTGGCCAACGCCGGGGAGTACGCCGAGGTCGCCATCGACGCGATGACCTACGACGGCCAGCTCTACGGCGTCCCCTACGCCATCGAGAACATCGCCCTGGTCCGCAACACCGACCTGGTCCCCGACGCCCCCGCCACCTTCGAGGAGCTCGAGCAGATCGCCCTGGACCTGCAGTCCTCCGGTGATGTCGAGATCGGCCTCGCGCTGCAGGCCGACGCCGCCGACCCGTACCACAACTACCCCCTGTTCACCGCCTTCGGCGCCAGCGTCTTCGCGGTCAACGACGACGGCACCTACAACCCCGACGAGCTGGGCCTGGACACCCCCGAGGGCCTCGCCGCCGCCGAGCAGTTCGGCGCCTGGGTCGAGTCCGGCCTGATCAACCCGTCGATCACCTACGACGTCATGGTCGACAGCTTCGCCAGCGGCAACGCCGCGTTCGCCATCACCGGCCCGTGGGCCGTCTCGCAGGAGGACCCGCCCGGGTTCCGTGCCCAGGGCGTCAACTACGCCGTCAGCCCCATCCCCTCCATCCAGGGCGGCACCCCCGAGCCGTTCGTGGGCGTCCAGGGCCTGATGATCTCCTCCTTCAGCGAGCAGGGCCTGCTGGCCCAGACGTTCGTGCAGGACTTCATCGGCACCGAGGAGGTGCAGCTGGCGCTGTTCGAGGCCGGCGGCCGTCCGCCAGCGCTGCTTGCCGCCTTCGACCAGGTCGCCGACGACCCCGACGTCCAGGGCTTCGGTGAGTCCGGCCAGAACGGTGCCCCGCTGCCCGCCATCCCCGAGATGGGTTCGGTGTGGACCGCCTGGACCGACGCCTACGAGCTGATCTACGACCAGCAGGGCACCCCCACGGAGAACTTCCAGGCTGCGGCCGACCAGATCCGCAACCTGATCGCCGAGGGCTAGGCCCAGCAACCGGACAGCGAGAAGAGAAGAGGGAGGCGCCGCCGTGTCGGGGTTCGTCGAACGAGTGGCCGGCGGCGCCTCCCCCCTCGGGGTCCTGCTCCGCATCAGCGTGCTCGGCCTGGTGGTCTACCAGGCCGTGGTGTTCACCGGCACGCTGGTGGGGGAGCAGGCCTGGGTGGGGCTGGCCGCCATGTGGGCGGCGACCGTCGCCCTCGTCTGGCTGTTCACCCGGCGGGGTCACACGCCCCTGAAGTTCATCGTCCCCGGCACCCTGTTCCTGCTGGTCTTCCAGATCTACCCGGTGCTCTACACCGGCTACGTCAGCCTGACGAACTTCGGCACCGGCAACGTGCTGGACAAGGCCGGGGCGATCGAGCAGCTCCAGGCCCAGGCCACACGGGTGCCAACCGACGCCGTCCGCTACGACGTCGCGGTCTTCGCCGACCCCGACGCCGGTGAGGACCCCGGCGTCGAAGGGATCGGCTTGCTGCTGACCGATCCCGACGAGCAGGTGTTCTTCGGCACCGCCGAGGAGCTCGTGCCGCTGGAGGACCTGCCCGACGTCACGCTGGAGGACGATCGGGTCGTCGCCGTCGGCGCCTACGAACGGCTGTCGCTGGTCGAGGCACAGGCCGTGCAGACCGCGCTCGGCCAGCTGCGCGTGCCTGCCGAGGCCGGCGCCATCCAGCTGCAGTCGCTGACCACCGCCGCACGGGCGGAGACCACGCGCACCTACGACGAGGAGCGGGACGTCCTCGTCGATACCGGCACGGGGGTGGAGTACACGCCCCTCGACGGCAACTTCGTCAGCGACGACGGTGACGTGCTGCAACCCGGCTGGGTCGCCGTCACGGGACCCGGCAACTACACCCGCGCCTTCACCTCACCCCTCATCCGGGGACCGTTCCTGCGCGTGTTCGCCTGGAACTACGGGTTCGCGATCGGGTCGGTGTTCCTGACCTTCGCCCTCGGCCTCGGGCTGGCGCTGGCCCTGAACGAACCGCGGCTGCGCAGCCGACGGCTGTACCGCAGCCTGCTGGTCATCCCTTATGCGCTGCCGTCGTTCCTCACCGCCCTGGTGTGGGCCGGCCTGCTCAACACCGAGTTCGGGGCGGTCAACGAGCTGATCGGGGCAAACATCCCGTGGCTCAACGACCCCGTCTGGGCCAAGGTGTCGATCCTGCTGGTCAACCTGTGGCTGGGCTTCCCCTACATGTTCCTCGTGTGCACCGGCGCGCTGCAGGCCATCCCCGCCGACATGCTCGAGGCCGCCTCGGTCGACGGGGCCAACGCGTGGCAGAAGTTCGCCCGCATCACCCTGCCGAACCTCATGATCACCGTCGCCCCGCTGCTGATCGCCTCGTTCGCGTTCAACTTCAACAACTTCAACACCGTCTACCTGGTGACCCGCGGTGGGCCGCCGATCCAGGGTGCACAGACGCCCGCCGGCCACACCGACATCCTTGTCAGCTACGTCTACCGGATCGCCTTCGAGTCCGGCCGCGGCGCCGACTACGGGTTCGCCGCCGCGATCGCGGTGCTGATCTTCGTCATGGTCGCCGGGATCAGCGCCTACAGCTTCCGCTACACCCGCTCGCTGGAGGAGATCGCGTGATGCGCTGGTTCCGTGACCTCGGCTGGCGCCACCTCGTGGGCCTGCTCGCCGTCGCCTTCGCCCTCTTCCCTGTCGTCTGGGTCGTCTCGGCATCCGTCAACCCGACCAGCACCCTGTCGGGCCAGCAGCTGGTCCCCGACAACCCGACGCTGGACAACTTCCGGCGGCTGTTCGAGACCGGCTTCTGGACGTGGTTCCGCAACTCCATGGTCGTCGCCGGAGTCGGGGCGTTCGGCACGGTGCTGCTGGCCGCCCTTGCCGCCTACGCCTTCAGCCGCCTGCGGTTCACCGGACGACGGGCCGGGCTGCTGAGCCTCGTGCTCGTGCAGATGTTTCCCCAGCTGCTGGCGTTCGTCGCGATCTACCTGATGATGATCCGCATCGGCGACGTCGCCCCGTCCATCGGCACCGGCACCATCAGCGGCCTGATCCTCGTGTACCTCGGTGGCGCCATGGGGGTGAACACCTGGCTGATCAAGGGGTTCTTCGACACCATCCCCCACGACCTGGATGAGTCCGCCCGCGTCGACGGCGCCACCCACTGGCAGATCTACAGCCGCATCATCATGCCGCTGGCCGCCCCGATCCTGGCGGTCGTCGGGCTGCTGGCGTTCGTGACGATCCTCAACGACTTCGTCATCGCCAACGCGGTGCTGTCCAACAACGAGGACTCGTGGACCCTGTCGATCGGTCTGTTTCGCTTCGTCGCCGACCGCTACGGCGCCCGCTGGGGCCCCTTCGCTGCCGGTGCGGTCATCGGATCGGTGCCAACGGTTCTGCTGTTCCTGTACCTGCAGACGTACATCGTCAGCGGCCTGACACAGGGCTCGGTCAAGGGGTGACGATTCGTCCGGGCCGATCGGTCCAGCACGGTCGAGTTGACGTGGGGCCGTCGGGCACGTACACATTGTGCCGATGACGCGCACGATCGTTGCTCCGCTGACCAGCCTGCTGCTGGTCGCCGATGACGTGCCCGCGTTCGGCCTCCTTCTTCTTTGACGCCGCAGGGTGATGCGTCGCATCCACTCGCCCTGCGGAGTCGACAGGTGGATGCATCCCGCGTGATTCTCACGCCGCAACGCATCGATCCAGGAGAAGACCCCCGCCATGTCCAAGACCGGTACCCCCGTCACCGACGTCCCCGCCACCACTCCCGACGGCAAGCCCGTCACCATCTTCGACACGACGCTCCGCGACGGCGAGCAGGCCCCCGGCATCTCGCTGGACGTCGGTGAGAAGCTGGAGATCGCCGAGCAGCTGGCGCGCCTGCGGGTCGACGTCATCGAGGCCGGCTTCCCCATCACCTCCCAGGGCGACTTCGACGGGGTCAAGGCCATCGCCGACACCGTCGGGACGCACCGGTACGCCGACGGCGGGGCCGCCCCCGTCATCGCGGCGCTGGCCCGCTGCCATCCCGACGACATCCGCAAGGCCGCCGACGCGCTGAAGGGTGCGGACGCCTCACGGATCCACGTCTTCCTGTCCACCAGTGAGATCCACCGCAACGTGATGCTGAAGGGCGCCAGCGAGGACCAGATCATCGAGCAGTCCGTCGAGGCGGTGAAGCAGGCGCTGTCCTACACCGACAACGTCGAGTTCAGCCCCCAGGACGCCACCCGCACCAACCCCGACTTCCTGCTGCGGATCGTCGATGCCGTCGTCGAAGCCGGCGCCACCACCGTCAACATCCC
This sequence comes from Euzebya pacifica, assembly GCF_003344865.1. Lineage (GTDB taxonomy): Bacteria > Actinomycetota > Nitriliruptoria > Euzebyales > Euzebyaceae > Euzebya > Euzebya pacifica. Next base: position 4,034,685 of record NZ_CP031165.1, on the reverse strand, counting down.
CGACACCGTCGGCTACGCCCTGCCCCACGACTTCGGCACCCTGATCGGCGACATCGTCCGCCGTGTCGGTGATGACGCCGCCATCAGCGTGCACTGCCACAACGACCTGGGGCTGGCCGTCGCCAACTCCGTGGAGGCCGTCCGCAACGGTGCCCGCCAGGTCGAGGTGGCCGTCAACGGGCTGGGGGAGCGGGCCGGCAACTGCTCGATGGAAGAGGTCGTCATGGCGCTCAACACCCGCCGCGACCTGATCAACAAGTCGCTGAACGTCAACACCAAGGAGATCGCCCGGACATCCCGCATGGTGGCGCAGCTGACCGGCTACCCGATCCAGTTCAACAAGGCCGTCGTCGGCCGCAACGCCTTCGCCCACGAGTCGGGCATCCACCAGCACGGCGTCATCCAGGACCGGCTGACCTACGAGATCATGAACGCCGAGGACCTGGGCTACACCGGCGCGCAGATCGTCCTGGGCAAGCACTCGGGTCGTCACGCGTTCGCGCAGGCGCTGGAGGAGATGGGCTACACCCTGGAGAAGGAGGAGATCGGCCGGGCGTTCGACCGCTTCAAGGAGCTGGCCGACCGCAAGTCCGACATCTCCGACGCCGACCTGGAGGCGATCCTGGCCGACGAGCTGTACAGCGCCGCCGAGGACGCCTACGAGCTGGTCTGGACCCAGGTGTCGGGTGGCACGACCACCGCGCCGACCGCCACGGTGCGGGTCAAGCACATGGACGACGGACGCGAGGTCACCGAAGCCGCCGTCGGGGACGGCATGATCGACGCCGTCTGCGGCGCGATCCGCCGTGCCTGCGGGGTGGAGGGGCGACTCGTCACCTACAACGTGGCGGCGGTGACCCCGGGCGTGGACGCGCTGGGCGACGTGACGTGCCAAGTCGAGGTCGACGGTCGGCGCTACACCGGCCGTGGGGTGTCCACCGACGTCGTCGAGGCGTCGGCCCGGGCGTTCGTCAACGGGCTCAACAAGGCGTTCCGCCTGGCCGGCAACCCCAAGGCCGAGACGGGCGCCCCCTAGACCAGACCTTCGGCGAGGTACTGTGACGTCAACCGCAGCACATCGGTACTGTGACGTCACTCGCACCTCAGCGGTTCTCTGACGTCACGGCTGACGTCAGGACGGTGCTGAACAACCCGTTCGAACCCGGGTCAGGGGCGGTCCCCCCGATCTGGGCCGGACGAGACGACGAGCTGGCGGACATCACCAGCCGGCTCGTGCCTCGTCGACGGGCAGGACTGTTCGAGCGCGGCAGGACCTACCTCGGTGATCCCGGGCTGGGCAAGTCGGTGCTCGTCAACCGCATCGCCGGCAAGGTCGCCTCGGCGCTGGAACGCGTGCGCGAGGTCGGGTTGCTGGGGGCCCGGGTCGGCATGACGGTGGCCGACCAGAACCCGAAGGAGCAGACATCACGCGCGCACTACTAGTCATCCTGACGATGCTGGCTGCGGCATGTTCCGGCGGGGCGACGCCAGACCTGGCCGCGTCCGCCGGGCCCGGGTCGGCGGAAGAAACATCCCCGCTCGATGCGCCGGTCATCCCAACCACTGCACCTGAGGCCCCCAGCCAGATCATGTTGCAGGTGCTGTTGCCCGCGTCCGGACGGGACCTGGAGCAGGTCGTCCGGGTCGACTCGCTCGGAGAGGCCGAACGGGTCGGAGCACTTGAGGAGGCATGTCGGCATTCGGCTTCGACCAGAGCTTCTCCGCGGAACGACCGCCGGGGCTGGTTCCTCGACGCTTCGAGTTCCCGCATCTGGCCTCCATAGCGACCCATGGGATCAACAACAGCCTGGTGCCAGATATCCGTTCGGAGGGTGAGCTGATCTTGGACAGCATCGCGATCGTGGCGGGCGAAGCAGTCGGACTACCCCAAGACATGACGCTGGGTGAGGCCGAGGCCTTCCTGGCCGCGCACCGGGACTGTCAGACGGCCGTCGACGAAGACGCACACACGTCTGAGGTCTTCATCGACCAGTTCGATCTGCTTCACAGCCGCTGGATGGGCCACGTCGTGGATCTGTACCGGGATCCGACCTATCAGGCGCTCCTTGACGAAGCCGTGGCATGTCTTGTCGCGAGGGGCTGGAAAACCGACAGCTATGAGGGCTTCTTCTCCACGGTCGATGGGCAGATCAGCCGGGCTGCCCCGGACCTGGAGGCCATGAGGCAGATCAGTCGCGGTGCGGGGCGGGACTTCAGCGATTGCCTGGCTACGTGGGACGTCACACGCACGACCCAGCTGGAGACTGACCGGGCTGCCTTCGTCGATGACAACTTCGCCGCCTTGGTAGAGGCGGAGGCCGTGTTCCGCCAGTTCTTCGGGGACGGCCCCCCATGAACGACTGGCCGCCACCCCCGCTCGGGCCCGACGGCTACCGGGTCGTCTCGCGTGCAGTGGCGCGCAACCTGGCCGGCGGCTGGCCCATCAGATCGAGTCGGGGTCGATCCCGGCGGCGCGCAACGCCTCGGCCAGCCGATCGGCGCGTTCGCCCTGGCGGCGGGCTTCTTCGGTCTGGCGGCGGACGTGCTCGGCCAGCGATGCGGTGTCCTGCCACGGGCCGTACTCGTCCTCAGCGACCAACCGGTCACCGCCTGCAAGGCGGATGCCCAGCGTCGGGACCTCCACGGGCGCATCGGGCGACGTGGACGTCGCGCGGGTGCGGTACCCCTCCTCCTCGGCCAGCAGGTGCTGAACGTAGCAACCACCGGGCGCGAACGGATGGATGAGGACGACCTCGGGGACCCCGTAGCGGTGTGCCCGACCGAGCCGCTCGCGGTAGTTCCTGTCGGTGTCCTCCTCGGAGACGACCTCGACGAGGACGCTGGGGACCGCGCCGTCCTCGGCCCACGCCTTGAAGGACTTCCGCATCAGCTGGGGGCGGCCGATGACGACCATCACGTCGGGGTCCAGGCGGATACGGGTGTTCGACTGCTCGGGGAACCAGGCGAGGCGTTCGTGGACAGCGACGTCAGTCCGGTCGGCAAAGTGGGCGCGCAGCCCGGCATAGAGCAGGTCGACGATCTCGGCGTGCAGCGCGTGCTCAGGCACCGGCTCGGTCTCCGGCCGGAGCATCTCGACACCGTGTTCGTCGACGTAGGTCGCCACGTCGTCGAGTGTAGTCGGTGGGGTCATGGGCAGAACCTCCGTTCAGCAACTCCATCGTCCGCGACGGTAGAACGACAACGGCCCCGTGATCGTGGGATCATGGGGCCGTTGTGGACAACCTGTCAGCCGACGCTGGTGAGCGGCGGCGGTGCGGGAACCGAGTCTCCCGCGTGGGGCCGCGATGACGGGTTGTCGACGGAGATCGCTGGATCCCCGTCGTCATGACCCTGCAGCGGCCGGCCGAATCGCCACCATGCCGCAGCCACGAGGCCGAGCAGGAGCGTTGCGCCGATCAGCAGGGCGACGGGCAGGGGGATGCTGGCGCCGCCGTCGGACAGCGCCACGATCGTGGCGGCGCGGGGGACGACGTTGCCGCCACCCTGCACCTCCAGCATGAACAGGACCTGGTCCGGCGTCTCTTCCAGGTAGCTGGCCAGGTCCACCGCCACCTCGAGGTCACGTTCCTCTAGCGGGGCGAGGTCGATCGACTCGGGTGCGTCGACGGTGATCCAGTCCAGCGGACCGCCGACACCCGTGCCACCCCCGACGGCCTCGACGGCCTCGGCCACCCAGACCGACACGGTCCGCGGTTCCTCGGTGGTGTTGGTCAGCCGCACCCGGACGACGGTGTCCTCCTCCACCACCGCGGTGAGGGTCCCATCGACCCGTTCCAGCAGCGGCGTCAGGTCGACCCCCTGGGCGCCGACCGCCCCGGCCGGGGCCGTGGGGCCCAGGACGAGGACGGTGGCGGCGACCAGGATCGCGACGCGACGGAGGACGAGCATCACTGGCTGATCAGCGTGATGGTGTGGGTGCCCGCGTAGCTGCCCGCCGGGGTTCCGGTCGGGGCGGTGGCGGTGATGCGCGGGAAGGCGGTGTAGACACCGAACAGGTTGTCCAGCACCGACAGGTCGATCGCGCCGTTCACGATGCTCAGCAGGTCGTTGATGATGGCTTCCTGCGCCAGCGTGTTGCTCAGGCCGGCGATCTCGTTGCCGAGCGCCGCCGTCGCGGTGTTGCCGGAGTTGACCAAGCCCTGGACGATGTCCTCCGTTGGGATGACGGTTGTGGGATCGACGCCGCTCACGTCAGTGATCTGGGCGTTGATGGCGGCGATCAGGTCGGTGAGCAGGGCAAGATCGACCGGCGCGTCTGCGGACATCAGCGTCAGCATGGTGGCCGTGGGGGCGCCAGCGGCGTCGGCGTCGGTCGAGCCGAGGCCCAGGAAGCTCGGGTCGGTGAAGGGCTGCGTGCCGGTGATGCCGTCGACCAGGCCGAGGGCCTCGTCGATCAGCCCGGTCAGGTCCAGGTCCTCGACGAGGTCCCCGAGGAGCTCGACTGCGGGGTCACCTGCGGTGGCAACATCACCGAACGCTGCGCAAAGGTCGGCGACGGTTGTCGGCAGGGCCACGAGGTCCGCGCCGGTCAGGAGCGGCGTCAACGTGGTCGTCAGCAGGGTCGTGCAGTCGAGCAGGCCGGTCGTCAGCTCGAGCAGGTACGTCGGCTGGATGTCAGCGAGCACGTCGGTGGCGGTCAGGCCCTGGAACAGCCCGAGGGTCACGTCCCCAGACGCGATGATGTCCTCGGAGGCGGTGTCGACCGCCAGCGGCTCCTCACCCGTGGAGGTGACCGGGTACAGGTTGCCCATCTCGGCCACGACGTCGAAGTCGCGGTCGATCACGTAGTCGAGGTCGGTGACCGTCGCCCGGTAGTTGGTCGGGGCGCCCGAGACCAGCGGAAGGGCGGTCAACGCCTCGGTGCCGGTGAAGTTGGTCACGGTCAGCGCGCGAGTGCCGACCGAGCCGACGCTCATCGTCACCGGGACACCGACAGCCGACGAGGACGTCTGTGCCGTCGCCGCGGTGGCGAAGGAGACCATCATCAGGCCGACGGCGAGGGCGGCCAGCCGACGGTTCGGCCGCCGCGGGCCGGGGTGGGGGGTGTGCTGCATGCGGGGTGCGCTCCTGTATGGGGGTGGACTGGCCTGCTGTCTGGCTGCGCCGGGCGCCGTACTGTTCGGACGGTCCCGACTGGTCTGAAGTCGTACGGTCAGCCGGGCGTTCGCAAGCGCCGGTACACGGCGACCGCGATTGCCATCAGCACGATCCCGAGCAGGATCGCGCTGTCGAACGTGCCGCCCGTTCGGGGCAAGGGGGTGCCCTGCTGCGGGACGCGAACGATCTCGGTCGTCAGCTCGACGACGGGGTCCTCGGTCTGGTTGACCGGCGGTTGCGTCGGCTGGGCCGTCGGCGCATCCGTCGGCGGCGTTGTCGGGGACGACGTGGGCTGCGGCGACGGCTGCGGGGTGGGCGAGCCCGTCGGGGACGGGGTCGGGATGGTGGTGGGGGTCTCACCGGGATCTGGCGTTGGTTGCGCGGGCGGTCCCGCGGGGGGCCGCGTTCGAGCAGGCACCTCCACGATCACCGGAACCGAGCCGCTGCGGGCCACGAATCGTCCTTCGGACAACGGGTCCTCGACTGCCGGGAACCCTCTTGCCGATGAACAGTAAGAAACCATCCGTACGTGGCACATGACCCAATGTGACGAAATGAGCGCCACTCAATGGGACTAGTACTGAATGGTTTTCATGCCTGAGTGACCCCCGGTGAGGGCTCGAGCTCAGGAGGAGATGAACCCTCTGTCGGCAAGCAGTGCCATGATCTGAGCGGCCGCGGCCTCCGGGCTGGACCCGTGGTCGGACGTCACCAGGTCGGGGGAGGTGGGACGGTCGTAGGCTGATGTCACCCCGGGGATGTCGAGGACCGTCCCGGCGTCCAGCGCGGAGTACAGGCCACCCGGGTCGCGCTGGCGGCACACCTCCAGGGGCGTGTCGACGAAGACCTCGACGTACCGCTCCGCGCCGATCAGCCCCGCCATCCGTTCCCGGTCCTCGGCCTCGGGGGCAAGCAGCACGGCGATCGCGATCATGCCCTGGGCGTTGACCAGCCGGGCGACCTCGGCGACGCGTCGGACGTTCTCCGACCGCTCGGGCGGAGTGAAGCCCAGGTCCCGGGACACACCGGACCGGACGTTCTGACCGTCCAGGCGCATCGTGGCCCGCCCGGCGTCGAAGAGCATCCGCTCCAGCGCCGTCGCGATGGACCGCTTCCCGGCGCCGGTCAGGCCGGTCAGCAGGACCGTTGCCGGCCGCTGGCCGTACCGCTCGGCGCGCTCCTCGGGGGTGATCTCCGACCGGCGACGCTGCAGGGTGTCGGGTGCCTGCGTGTCCCAGTGACTGGAGGGGCCAACGATCATCCCGCCGGCGACGGTGGCGTTGGTCAGCCGGTCGATGAGGATGAACGAGCCGGTCGTCCGGTTCTGGCTGTAGGGGTCGAACAGCAGCTCGCGGTCCACCGACACCGCACAACGGGCGATGTCGTTGAGCTCCAGGCGGCTGGTCTCCTCCTGCTCGAGGGTGTTGATGTCCAACCGATAGCGGATGGCGCTGACCGAGGCGTTCGAGCGTCCGGTGGCGGACTGCAGGAGGTACTGCTTTCCGGGCGCCATCGACGCCTCCGACATCCACACCAGGGTGGCGTCGACCCGATGTGCCCGGAGCATGTCCTGGTCCTCGCCGGACCCGATGAACACGTCGCCACGCGACACGTCGATCTCACGATCCAACGTCAGGGTGACGGCCTGGTCCGGTCCGGCCAGGTCCAGGTCGCCGTCGAAGGTGACGATTCGTTCGACGGTGGCCGACGCGCCGGAGGGGACCGCGGTCACCCGGTCACCCGGTGCGACGGTGCCGGAGGCGATCGTTCCAGCGAACCCGCGGAAGTCCAGGTCAGGACGGGTGACCAGCTGGACCGGCATGCGGAAGTGGGCCAGGTCAGCGGCTTCGGTGACGTCGACGGTTTCCAGGTGCTCCATCAGCGGCGGGCCGTCGAACCAGGGCATCTGCTCGCTGGTGGTCACGACGTTGTCGCCCAGCAGCGCCGACATCGGCAGGAAGTAGGGCTCGATCGTGCCGTCGAGGTTGTCGGTGAAGACCTCGTAGTCCTTCTTGATCTGCTCGAACGTGGCCTGGGACCAGTCGACGAGGTCCATCTTGTTGATGGCCACGACGACGTGTCGGATGCCCAGTAGCGAGGCGATCGTGGTGTGACGCTTCGTCTGCTGCATCACGCCGTGCCGGGCGTCGACCATGACGATCGCCAGCTGCGCGGTCGATGCGCCGGTGACCATGTTGCGCGTGTACTGCTCGTGCCCGGGTGTGTCGGCGATGATGAACTTTCGCCGCTGGGTGGAGAAGTAGCGATAGGCCACGTCGATGGTGATGCCCTGCTCGCGTTCGGCCTTCAGCCCGTCCATGAGCAACGCCAGGTCCAGCTTGTCGCCGGCGGAGCCCATCACGGCCGAGTCGGCCTCCAGCGCCTGCAGGTGGTCGGCGTAGACCATGTTGGAGTCGTGCAGCAGGCGACCGATGAGGGTCGACTTGCCGTCGTCGACGGACCCACAGGTCAGCAGGCGCAGCAGGTCCTTGCGCTCGTGCTCCGCCAGGTAGGCGTCGATGTCGGTCGCGATCAGATCAGAGGAGTGACTCACAGCGGCGACAGCCTATCCCTCGGCCGGGTCGGGTTCGTGCGGCCGAACGGGGTATTCGTTTGGACGACGTGAACACGGGCCAGTATCGGACCATGAGCCTTCTCCCCGTCCTGGCCGCCAGCGTGCCCGAGCTGCTGGGGTCCTCGTGGGCACAGCTCGGTACGGTGCTCATCGCCACCGTCGCCATCTACGGGACCGTCATCCTCGCCGGTCGGATCATGGGCCTGCGGTCGTTCGCCAAGATGACGGCGTTCGATTTCGCCGCCACCGTCGCTACGGGCTCCATCCTGGCGTCGGCGTCGGTGGGATCGGTCCCGCTCGCCTCGGGAGTGACGGCCATCGCCTGCCTGTTCACGGTGCAGTGGCTGGTCGCCAAGGTCCGCCGCAACACGTCGGCCAAGTCGGTGATCGACAACCGTCCGCTCCTGCTGGCCAAGGACGGGCAGCTGCTGACCGACAACATGGCCTCGGCGTCCATCCACGCCGACGACATCCGGGCCAAGATGCGCCAGACCGGCATCACCCGACGAGAGGACCTCGCCTACGTGGTGCTCGAGTCGTCCGGTGACGTCTCCGTCATCGGCCGCGACAGCGAGGTGGAGGACTGGCTGATGGAGGACGTCAGCAAGGACCCGACCAGGGAGGTCGACCGCTCCTGACCGGGGTGGTCCTCCGCCGCGGACGTGCTCAGGAGAGGCGCAGCTCCAGGGCGATGTCGGGCATGACCACTGGATCAGCAGCCGAGTTGTTGACGACCACGTCCAGCTCGCCACGCTTGGCCCGGTACATGGCTGCGTCCGCGCGTCCCAACAGCACCCGTGGCTCCACCACGTGGCCGTGCGACAGCTCGACGCCGACGGAGGCGCCCACGGACAGGTTCGAGGACGGGGGGCCGGGCACCGCCGCGATGGCCTCCACCAGACGGTGTCCCATCTCGACTGCCTCGAGCTCGTCGCCCACCTCGTCGAGGACCACGACGAACTCGTCCCCGCCGAGCCGGGCAGCCATCCCGCGGTCTCCCACGACGTCGGTGAGCGCACGTGCGACCGAGCCCAGGATGTCGTCGCCGGCAGCGTGGCCGTGCTGGTCGTTGATCGCCTTGAACCCGTCGAGGTCCAGCAGGTACGTCGCGAGCTGCTTGCCGTCCTGCATGCGCTGACCGAGCACCGCCCGCAGGTGGGACTCCAGAGTTGTGCGATTCGCGAGCCCCGTCAGCTGGTCGATGCGGCCGAGGCGGGCGAGCTCTTCCTGTGCCGCCATGCGTTCTGCGGCATGGGCGGCGGTTCGGCGCAGCGCCTGTACCGACCGCAGGCCGATGGCGCCCACACCCAGGCTGACGAGGACGGCGTGCACGGCGCGACTCTCCATCGCGCCACCGTTGAGGGCCATCAGGAGGCTTCCCAGGGCCACGGCGGCCACGGCGACGGCGATCCGCCAGGCACCCGAGGCGGGAAGCTCCGGTTGGCCGGGACGGATCAGCTGTCCCAGCGAGGGCATGGCGAGGACCGCGGCACCGACGGCGACGCCGCCGGTGTTGACCAGCAGCAGGACGATGGTCGGGGGTGGCTGAAGGCCCCATCCCGCCAGCATCACGAGGTCGCCGACGATCAGTGACGCCGCGATCAACACCAGCAGCCGGGCACCGAGGAGGTGGCGTGCCGAGGGTGCGAGCAGGACGACCGACAGGCCGGTGATCACGTGCAGCACGAGCCGAGCCAGCCAGACGAAAGCGAGCACGGCGCTGGCACGACCGTCCTCCAGGGCCGGAAGCGCCGCCAGGTTCCAGAACAGGACGGCAGGCAGGACGCCCAGCGCGATGCCGTCGAGCAGCACCTCGTGGAGCCGTCCCGGCCGACGGATGTGGACGACGGTCACCATCGTCAGGGCGAGCCCGGCCAGCCCGAGGGTGTCCACCCCCCGAGACAACGCGTGTCCGCCCAGGACGCCGGCGGCAAGCAACCCGTGAAGGACGGTGTACATCGCTCCGACCACGGACAGCACGACCCATGGCCGACGCAGCGGGCCCGGGGTCCGCACGGCGGCCATCACTGCTGCGGCGGTCCCTGCCACCGCCGAGATCGGCAATACCCACTCCACTCCGTAAACGGTAGCGCACGCACCGCTACGTCAGGGTTCGGAGTGCCTGCTCGGTTGCACATCCCCGGTCGGCCCCGGGCGCAGGGTGCTGGTCAGAAGTAGCCCTCGCGCTTCTTCTCCTCCATCGAGCCGGACTGGTCGTAGTCGATGACCCGCCCCTCGCGCTCGGAACGGGTGGCCAGCAGCATCTCCTGGATGATCTCGGGCAGCGTGGTGGCACGGGACTCCACCGCGCCGCTGAGGGGGTAGCAGCCGAGGGTGCGGAAGCGGACCCAGCGCTCCTCGGGCTCCTCGCCGGGCTCGAAGCGGAAGCGGTCGTCGTCGACCATGATCACGACGCCGTCGCGCACGACCACCGGGCGCGGGGCGGAGTAGTACAGCGGCACGATCGGGATCTGCTCGAGGTGGATGTACTGCCAGACGTCGAGTTCCGTCCAGTTCGACAGCGGGAACACCCGCACGGACTCGCCGCCGTTGACCCGACCGTTGTAGTCCTGCCACAGCTCGGGCCGCTGGTTCTTGGGGTCCCAGCGGTGGTTGCGGTCCCGGAAGCTGAAGACCCGCTCCTTGGCCCGTGACTTCTCCTCGTCACGGCGGGCGCCACCGAACGCCGCGTCGAAGCGACCGGCCTCGAGCGCCTGCTTGAGCGCATCGGTCTTGGCGATCGTCGTGTAGCCCTGCGACCCGTGGTCGAACGGGTTGATGTTCTCCTCCCGGACCACCGGGTTGGTGTGGACGATCAGGTCCAGCCCCAGCTCCTCTGCGGTGGCATCCCGGAAGGTGATCATCTCGCGGAACTTCCACGTCGTGTCGACGTGCAGCAGCGGGAACGGCAGCTTGCCGGGAAAGAACGCTTTCCTGGCCAGGTGCAGCATGACCGAGCTGTCCTTGCCGATGGAGTAGAGCATGACCGGCCGTTCGCACTGCGCCACCACCTCCCGCATGATGTGGATGGCTTCGGCCTCGAGCTGGGCGAGGTGGGTCATCCGCTCGGGGGAGCGCAGTGGCGTGGCGAGATCAGTCATGTCGTCCGACAGCCTAGAACGCCGCACCCGGTGGCACGTTGACGAACGGTGCGATCCTCCGGGGCGGGACGGTCGGTTGACGCCTCGCACACGAGCGCGTAGACCGGTAGGCGTGCACCGCGACCACGTCGAGCGTTCTGACCGCCACTTCGGCGGCCGCTCCGTGGTGCCCGCGGTAGGCCTTTTCCTCCTCCTCATTTGATGCCGCGGACGGGGTGTTGCATCCGACCGTTTCGCGGAGCCGATGAGGATGCGTCAAGCTATGGGGGCGCAGGCACGACGACATGACGTGCGCGGCCCCACCAGACGACACGAATCGTCACCGAACGCTGCACGCAGAGGAAGAGATGCCATGACCAAGATCAAGCTGACCGTCCCACCGGACCAGACACCCGCCGAAGAGGCCGCGCTGGTCGCCCGGGTCGCCGCGTCGGTCGCCGAGGCCACCGGCGACACCGACATCCACTTCGAGATCGAGAAGACCGAGGAGGTCAAGGTCCCCGGGCTCATCGGCGACCGCATGGCCACCGGCGCGCGCTGGAACGCCTGATTCCAGCCCCCGCAGCACACCCGCACACGAAAGAAACGACGAACAGATGACCGCCCCTCGCACGCTGGCCGAGAAGGTCTGGGATCGCCATGTGGTGAGCACCAGCCCCGACGGGCCGGACCTGCTGTACATCGACCTGCACCTGGTGCACGAGGTCACCTCCCCCCAGGCCTTCGACGGCCTCCGGCTGGAGGGACGAACCGTCCGCCGGCCCGACCTGACGCTTGCGACGATGGACCACAACGTGCCGACGACCGACCGGTCGCTCCCCGTGGTGGACCAGCTGTCCAAGCAGCAGATGGACACCCTCGAGGCCAACTGCGCCGAGTTCGGCATCCGCGTGTTCAACATGCGTTCGCCGCAGCAGGGCATCGTGCACATGATCGGCCCGGAGCTCGGTGTCACCCAGCCCGGCACGACCATCGTGTGCGGTGACTCCCACACCGCCACCCACGGCGCGTTCGGGGCGCTGGCCTTCGGTATCGGCACCTCCGAGATCGAGCACGTCCTGGCCACGCAGACCCTGGTGCAGAGCCGTCCGAAGACGATGGCCATCGAGGTCGCGGGCGATCTGCCACCCGGCACCACCGCCAAGGACCTGATCCTGGCGATCATCGGACAGATCGGCGTCGACGGCGGCATCGGCCACGTCATCGAGTACCGCGGCGAGGCGATCCGCAACCTCTCCATGGAGGGGCGGATGACGATCTGCAACATGTCGATCGAGGCAGGCGCCCGGGCCGGCCTGATCGCCCCCGACGAAACCACCTTCGGCTACCTCAAGGGTCGTCCGCACGCCCCGCAGGACGCCGACTGGGACGCGGCGCTGGAGTCCTGGCGCGAGCTGGTCACCGACGAGGGCGCGACCTTCGACACCGTCGTGAAGTTCGACGCCACCAAGCTGGTCCCGACCGTCACGTGGGGGACCACCCCCGACATGAGCGTGCCGGTGAACGGCAACGTGCCGACGCCGGAGGAGACCGACGACGCCGACCAGACCCGCCGTGCTCTGGACTACATGGGCCTGGAGGGCGGCGAGGCCGTCACCGACCTGACGCTGGACCGCATCTTCATCGGGTCGTGCACCAACGGGCGGATCACCGACCTGCGCGCCGCCGCCTCGATCGTGGACGGCCAGCACGTCGCCGACGGCGTCCGCGCCATGGTCGTGCCGGGCTCCTACCCGGTGAAGCTGCAGGCCGAGTCCGAGGGCCTGCACCAGGTCTTCATCGACGCCGGCTTCGAGTGGCGCGAACCGGGCTGCTCGATGTGCCTGGGCATGAACCCCGACATCCTCGAGCCGGGGGAGCGGTGCGCCTCGACGTCCAACCGCAACTTCGAGGGACGGCAGGGCAAGGGTGGCCGCACCCACCTGGTCAGCCCCGAGATGGCGGCCGCAGCAGCGATCGCCGGACACTTCGTCGACGTCCGTGACTGGACGCCGGCACCCACGCAGGAGAGTGCCAAGTGAAGCCCGTGACCGTGGTCGAGGGCCGGATGGTCCCGCTGGACCGTGCCGACGTCGACACCGACCAGATCATGCCCAAGCAGTTCCTCAAGCGGATTGAGCGGACCGGCTTCGGCGAGTTCGTCTTCGACGACTGGCGCCAGGACCCCGACTTCGTCCTCAACGACGAACGGTTCGCCGGCGCCACGATCCTCGTCACCGGCCCGAACTTCGGGTCCGGGTCCTCCCGGGAGCACGCCCCGTGGGGCCTGCAGCAGTTCGGCTTCGAGGCCGTCGTCGCCCCGTCGTTCGCCGACATCTTCCGCAGCAACTGCGCCAAGATCGGCCTGCTCTGCGTGCAGCTCGACGAGAAGGTCGTCCGCCAGCTGATCGAGCTGGCCGAGGCGTCGCCGGAGACGGTGTGCACCGTGGACCTGCCGCAGCAGCACCTCTCCGCCGGTGAGGTGGACGCCGACTTCGACTTCGAGGCCCATGCCAAGCACATGCTGGTCAACGGCCTGGACCAGATCGGTCTGACCCTCGAGGACGCTGACGCCATCGAGGCGTTCGAGGCCGACCGTCCGCGCTTCATGCCGGTGACCGCCTGACGCGCACCGGTCTGAGCTCCATCTGAGCCCGAACAGCAGCAGATCCTCGCCGGACGGGCGTGTTCGTGCGACGCTGGGAGACATGGCTGCGCAGCCTTCCCCTTCGCCTGCCGCCCGTCCGCGGGTTCCCGCGCATGCGTGGACATGGCTCCAGCGGTCCCGTCCGGTCCTGACCGAGGTCGCCAGCCAGCTCTACGGCAGCACCGAGGGGCACGTCCTGGACCGCCTCAAGGCCGACTACGCCGAGGACCCGTTCGTGCAGGACCTCGTCGCCCGGGTCGTCTGTGACGTCGCCTTCAACGGCCGCGTGCCCGAACGACGTCCCGCCGGGGCCCGCTGGGACCGCGGCCTGACGTGGTGGGCCGCCCACCTCGCCGGCGTGTCGACCAAGGAGTTCGACGCCCGGTCGGAGGGCAGCTCGCCCCCGCAGGCTCGGCTGTTCGGTCCCCAACCCCCGCCCGACGCGACCGCGAACGACCCCGGGCCCGTCCCCAGGCGACGTCCGCTCGTCAGCGTCGAGCGGCGCGCGATGATCCAGGCGCTCCGCGACATCCTCGCCTCCGGTGACGGCCACACGGTGCCCGCCGACGCCGTCCGCGCGCTGCTGCAGTCCCTCGAGGCCGAGCAGCAGTAGCCGAAAGGCACATCGCGCCGTCCGACGCAACTCCCGGGGACGGCCGCTCGGACCGCATGTGGCTACCAAGTCGCTGCACGGGACGGGTAGCGTGGTCCGTCGATCTTTTGAGATCCACCAATGCGCCCACAGCTCTCCTTCACCCCCGCCCCAGCCGCCCCGTCACAGGGCCGTCTCGTCGTGTTCGCTCCCGGAAGCGACGACCTGACGGACTGCAAGAACCTCGTCGCCGCCATGGGGGTGAGCGGCGAGGCGACATCGGTCCGCATGGCCGTCCCCCGCGGCGCGAAGGCCGAGGTCGTCGATGTCGAAGCGGTCTGCGTGCCGCTCGACGTCACGGTCCTGCGGTGGCTGCTGACCGACGGCGGGGACCGCAACCAGCCCGCATCGGTCCGTGCCTGGAGCGTCGCGGCCCGCATCGCGCTGGCCGCCGTCGGCTCCCACCACCTGCTGCCACGCCTCGTGTCCGGCGACCCCGACGACGTCGACGAACACGGTCGCGTCCCGATCACCGCCGCCTGGCAGGTCGACGTCGAGTCCGACCCGACCGTCGTCGAAGCGCTGGGCCGCCTGGCCGACGCCATGCCCGCCAGCGCCTGCGCCGTGGCGCTTGACGACGCCACCGCCTGGGACCGCCGCCGCCTGCTCGTGGAGTTCTGCCACGCCGTCGGTGACGTCATGGTGCGCGAAGGCTCCCCGCCCCCGTCGGGGCGGCCCCGCGAACGCCTGCTGCCGTGGACGACCCGCTGGTCCGAAGCGCTCGGTGACACCGCCGACCCCCTCGTCCCGCTGCGCGACGACGGGCCCGACCTGGTCGCCGGCGTCGAGGGCTGGACCGCCCGCGTCGACACCGACGCCACCCTCGTGCTCAACCTCGACGCGCCCGAGGACCCCTCCGGCCCGTGGACCCTCACCTTCGCGGTCCGCGACCCCGAGGACACCGAGATCCCCGCCACCGAGGTGTGGGCCGACCCCGACCGCGGGCTGACCGAGCCGTTCCTGTCGGGCCTGTCCCGCGCGGCCCGGGCGTTCCCGCCGATCGACCCGGCGCTGGCCAGCGAGTCGCCCACCCACGTCGAGCTCGACCTCGACCAGGTGTGGCAGTTCCTCACCGACGCCGCCCCGCTGCTGTCGGGCTCCGGCGTCGACGTCAACCTGCCGGCCGCCCTGTCCGACGAGGGCATCAACGCCCAGATCCGCCTGTCGACCAACGACGACGACGGCACCGTCGACGCCGTCTGGGAGATCGCGCTGGCCGACCGCGTCCTCGACGACGCCGAGGTCGAACGGCTGGCCACCACGGGCGCCAACATCGCCCATCACGACGGACGCTGGGTGCTCCTCGACGACGAGATGCGCCAGGCCCTGGCCACCCGCGGCCACCGCGAGACCGTCGGCAAGGCCGAGGCGCTCGCCATGGCGCTGGCCGGCACCACGGGGGAGGAGTGGTTCGGCGCCGGGACCGCCGCCCAGCGGATCGTCGTCGACGACGGCCTCGGCGACCTGATCGACGCGCTCCGCAACGCCGGCGACCTGCGTGAGGTACCCGAGGTCCCCGAGGGCTTCGAGGGCCTGCTGCGTCCTTACCAGCAGCGCGGTGTCGCCTGGATGGAGGGCATGGCCGACCTGGGCATGGGTGCGGTCCTCGCCGACGCGATGGGCCTGGGAAAGACCATCCAGCTGATCGGCCTGATGCTGCGCCGGCCCGGCCCCTTCCTCGTCGTCTGCCCGACGTCGGTGGTCGGCAACTGGGAACGCGAGGTGCAGCGGTTCGGCCCGTCGCTGGAGGTCCAGCGCCACCACGGCACCGACCGTGCGACCGACCTCGAGGGGTTCACCGGCGTCCTGGTCACCTCCTACGGCACGCTGCGCCGTGACGTCGACCTGCTGTCGAGCCTGCGCTGGCAGGTCGTCGCGCTCGACGAGGCCCAGCAGGTCAAGAACCCCCAGACCGCCGCCGCACAGGCCGTCCGTGCGCTGGACACCGCGTCGACGTTCGCGCTGACCGGTACGCCGCTGGAGAACCGCCTGACCGAGCTGTGGGCCGTCATCGACGCCACCAACCGCGGGCTGCTCGGCACGCAGGGCACGTTCAACAAGCGGTTCGTCGGCCCCGTGGAAGTTCGTCGTGACTCGCGCGCCGCCGAACGGCTGCGTCGCCTCGTCTCGCCCTTCATCATGCGCCGCACCAAGGACGACCCCGAGGTCGCCAAGGACCTGCCGGACAAGATCGAACGCACCGTCGTCTGCGCCCTCACCAAGGAGCAGGCCGACCTCTACAAGGAGGTCACCAAGAAGGCGCTGGAGGAGCTGTCGCAGGCCGACGGCATCGGCCGACGCGGCAAGATCCTCGCCCTGCTGACCGCGCTGAAGCAGGTGACCAACCACCCCGCCCAGTACAAGAAGGAGGGCGGCCCGATCCTGGGACGCTCCGGCAAGCTGGCCACCCTGCGCGAGATCATCGGCGAGGTCGCCGACGCCGGCGACCAGGCGCTGATCTTCACCCAGTACACCCGCATGGGCGACCTGCTGGCCGAGCAGCTCGAGGCCGACCTCGGCATCCAGGTGCCGTTCCTGCACGGCGGGCTGTCGCTGTCGCGGCGTGACAACATGGTCGCGGACTTCCAGCAGGGCTCGGCCGCCCCGGTGCTGATCGTCTCCACCCGCGCCGGTGGTACCGGCCTGAACCTCACCGCCGCCACCCACGTCGTGCACTACGACCGCTGGTGGAACCCGGCCGTGGAGGACCAGGCCACCGACCGTGCCCACCGCATCGGGCAGACCCGCACGGTGGAGGTCCACAAGCTGGTCACCGCCGGCACCATCGAGGAGCGGATCGCAGAGATGCTCGAACGCAAGCGTGCGCTGGCCGACGCAGTCGTCGGCGCCGGCGAGTCCTGGATCACCGAGCTCGACGACGCCGCGCTGGCCGAGCTGGTCAGCCTGTCCGCCGACGCGCCGCTGGTCGACGAGATCGACGAACGCCAGGGGGCCAGCCGATGACGGTCTCGTGGGGAGAGCGCTGGCGCAGCGTCCTCGGTGGCCCCGACCACGAGCTGGTCCGCCGGGTCCGGCAGGGCCGGGCGACCTACCGCTCCGGCCGGGTCTCCGACGTCCGCCTGGCGGCCGGTCGCGTGTCGGCACGCGTGCAGGGCTCCCGGGCCACGCCGTTCCTGGTCGAGGTCGAGATCCCGCTGCTCAGCGACGAGGACTGGGACGTCGTCATCGACCTGCTGGCGGGCAAGGTCCGCTACCGTGCGCGGCTGCTGGCCGGCCACGAGCCCGAGGGGCTGGCCGAGGAGGCCGAAGCCGCCGGGGTGCGCCTGTTCCCGACCATGGACGAGATCGCCGTGGCGGCGGGGCACAGCGGCGAGTCGCCGTTTCCCGTCGTCGGCGCCGGCGTGTGGGAAGCCGTCGCGGCCCGCCTGGACTCCAGTCCCTTCCCGCTGCTGAAGCTGCGGGGGAGGGGACGCGAGCGGATCCTGCGCGACATCGCCCGCCGTCGTCGTGACGGGGAGGCCAACGGCCCCCTCGGCGTGCCGGTGGAGGAGATCGACCTGCTCGGGTGGTCCTCCGAACGGTCCCCGCTGGGTGCGGTCGCCGTTCCCCGCGTGCGGATCCCCCGGACCGACGCGCCGCAGCTGCAGGTCCTCGGCGACCCCGAGGGCTGGGCCGGCGCGCTGTCGGCTGCCGACCTGTTCGGTCCGCTCGTGGCCGGCGGTGCCGCTGAGGCCCGCAAGCTGCTGACCGGCGCCGACGAGGTCGACGAGCTGGTCGAGCCCGACCCCGAGGACTGACGCGCGTCAGGGGAGGGGCCTCGGACCGATTCTGCTTGCTATGGGAAGATATCTTCCCCATAGTGGGGACATGGCCCGTCGCACGCCCGGTTCCCTGCTTCCCATCGAGGTGGACATCCTCGAGACGGGCCTCGCGCTGCGCCGGACGGGGGAGGGCTCGTTCCACGGGTTCCACCTGGCGCGGGCGATCGCCGACGGTGGTGCTGCCCGCACCCTGACCTCGCACGGCACGCTCTACAAGGCGCTGTCGCGGCTGGAGGACCGGGGACTGCTGGAGTCGACGTGGGAGGACCCCGACATCGCCACGGCCGAGGGGCGTCCGAGGCGTCGGCTGTACGAGATCACGGGCCAGGGCGAACGGGTGCTGGCCGGCTGGACGCAGTCGCACCGGACCGCCCGAGGGGCACGGGCACGCTCGGGGGAGCTGGGCACGGCATGACCGCCGTGGACCGCGTGACCGCGCTGGACCGGGCCGAACGGCTGGTGCTGGGGTGGGCGCAGGTCTACACGCGTGGGCTCTCGGCCGACGCAGCCGAGCGTCGGCTCGGCGGGCTTCAATCGGACTGCCACGAGCAGCGCTGCTGGGGCGACGAGGTCGGCGCCTCCCCGGTGGCAGTGGCCACCTCGATGGTGGCCCGAACCCTGGCGGGCATGCCCGCTGACCTCCTCTGGAGGCGAACCGCACACGCGACAGCACGGGATCGGTCGCGCATCACGAGAGGCGAGACGATGCGCATGGTGAAGACGTACTGGTGGCTGGCCCTGGCCGTGGTCGTGGGGCTGCTGGAGGTGGCCCTCGGTGTGGCCCTCCCGTTGGAGGAGCAGAACACCGGCGCCCTGATCGGCGGGATCGTGATCGCGGGCCTCGGCCTGGTGTCGATCGCAGGGATCGCGGTCCGCCGACGGCGGGTGGTGCTGGGTGACCTCCTGATCGCCGGCGGGGCGTTGCCGGTCATGCCCTGGCTGTGGACGATCGTGCTGCCCGTCCTTGGCCTGGCGGTGATCGTCGCGGCCCTGGTCGACGCGGCCAACCACGCCGCGGTCGCCGCGCCGGACACGACGGCGAACCCGATCGGGCGTGACGCCTTCGTGCTGCCGATGGTCGGGACGGTCGTCGCGTGCGTGCTTGCCGCCGTCGTCATCGGGGACGGCGCCACCGCCGTGTGGCTGGTGACGCCGCCGGTCGCACTGCTGGTGAGCTGGGTCGCGCTGCGCCACCGCGTCCACGGGTCGCCGCTGATGTTGACGGGCCTCGTGCTGATCAGCGCCAGCGTCGGCTCCACGGTGATCGCGGTTGCGAGCTCGTGGCTGCCGGTCGACATCTACGAGGACCAGGGGTTCCTCGATGTGTTCGTCCAGCTGCTCGTCGTCGCGGCGTTGGTCGTCGGCGTGGTGCTCGTCGGTGTCGGGCTGCGACGCGGTCGTGACCGGGCCCGACCTGCCTGAACGACCCAGCCAGCCCGATGGTCGGGCGGCGGGTCTCGCTCGAGACGATCCTGCCGCCGCCCGGCCGCCCAGCAGCGGTCAGTCCTTGTCGTGCGCCTTGCCGGAGGCGGTCTTGTCCAGCGCCGGGGGCCTGCGGCCGGTGGCCTTGATCCAGCCGGTCGCCGCCCCGCGCTGGGCGACGACGGTGGCAACTCCGACACCGAGGCCCGTCAGGGCGGTCCACAGGATCGCGTCCTTGGCGGAGATGTCGGGGTCGACCGGGTTCTTGGGCGGGTCGTGGTCGGGGACCAGCTTGGCCCAGACGGAGCCCAGGACCTTCGTGGTGGCCAGGCCGGCTACCGCGGCGGCCACGCCGGCCACGGCCTTCCATGCGAAGGACTCCATGCGGAACAGCACCTCCAGCCGGACCTCGGAGTCCAGCATGTCGATATCGGCGACGAGCTTGCGACGGGCTGCCTCCACGGCAGCCACCTGGGGCGCGAGCTCGGGTTTGTCGAGCGGGGTCAGGGCGTCCGGCAGGTACCCCTCGGGCATCGCCGGCAGGTGATCGTCGGTCACGAGGAGGGCCCCTCGGTCGGGTCGGTCTCGGACGTCGTGATGGGCTGCGTTGCGCCCTGCGGGCCGGCCGGGGGCTTCTTCGCCGGCGGCGCGGGTGGGACCGCGGAGGCGTCGGGGCGACCAAGCGCGGCGGAGCGCGGGTCAGCGGGGATCGTGGCGGCCGGACTGGTGTGGGCGGGGGAGGTCGTGGCCTCCACGGCGGGGGAGGAGGTGCGGGCCGCGTCGCCCGGGCCGATCGGCTCGGGGCCCTTCGACCCGCCGGTCAGGCGCTGCTTCACGTCGGCGAAGGTCTCTGCCAGCGTGGTCTTGGCGTCGTCGACACCCTGCTTGGCGCTGACCTTGGCCTGGTCGACCGCGGCGGTGGCCGCCTGCTTGGACTCCTCACGCGATGCCGAGGACTGCTTCAGCGACAGCTCGGCCTTCATCTTCTGCATCCCGAAGTAACCCAGCAGCGCGATCGCGATGATCAGCAGCAGCAGGACCAGCCCGCTGGCCGCCCACGCCGGCATGAACGTGGCGAAGACGAACCCGAGCCAGACGAGGAACGCCTGGATGGCGAGCCAGCCGATGATGGCCGCGCCGATGAAGAAGCCGGCACCCATGGCCTTGGACTTCACGCCCTCCGCGATCTCGGCCTTGGCCAGGTCGATCTCGGCGCGGAGCAGCTGCTGCAGGTCGGTGACCACGACCTTGGCGGCGTCCGTGGCCCCCCTGTTGGGGCGGCGTCCCACCAGCCGCGCCAGCGGTGGCTCTCGGTCGGTTGTCCTGTTCATCGGTTCGCGTGTCCCTGCCGTGTCGCTGGCGAGCGGCCTGTTGGTGCCCTTCGGGCGGGCGGGGCAAACCGTACCGGTCCGCGCCTGCGCTGTGTAGTCACGCGCCGACCTCGACGGGCCGGCCCGTCAGCGTTGACGGTAGCGCCCGGCCGGACATATGGAGGATCGTCGGCCAAATAGGTGCTTGATCCAGGTGCAGGGTTCAGTCATTGTGGCCAGGACGGGCCGCCTCGTGGTCAAGGTCCACGCTCCGTGGCCGATCACTCGGGGGACACCTACGCTGGAGAAACGGACCGGCAACCCATCCAACCGTCGAACAAGCCCGCAGCAGGAATACCGCCTGAGGGTGACGAACTCAACAGAAACTGATGCGCCGTTCCGTTGCGGAAGCCGGAAACCACCTCGACAGCGTCGACGTGCTCCCGGATGCCAGCGGTCGCCGACACCCCACACGACACCGAGGAGTGGTGAGCCCCACGTGGCCCAGATCATCGAGGAAATGCCGCTGCACGACCATGTGCAGCTGTACCTGCGCGAGATGGCGCGAACCGCACTGCTCACGGCCGAGGAGGAAGTCGACCTCGCCAAGCGGTACGAAGCCGGACTCGAAGCCGATCGCGTGCTCGGTGCCACGGAGAAGATGGGTGCGAAGCGGAAGCGTCAGCTGAACCGTGTGCGCAACGACGGCCGCCGTGCCAAGGAGCGCCTGGTCCAGGCCAACCTCCGCCTGGTCGTCAGCGTCGCCAAGCGGTACCAGGGCCAGGGCCTGCCCCTGCTCGACCTGATCCAGGAAGGCAACCTCGGCCTGCTGCGTGCCGTCGAGAAGTTCGACTACCGCCGTGGGTACAAGTTCTCCACCTACGCCACCTGGTGGATCCGTCAGGCCGTCGGACGTGGTGTCGCCGACAAGGGCCGCACGATCCGCCTGCCCGTCCACATGATGGAGCGCGTCCGTCGTGCCCTGTCGATGCAGCGTGACCTGGCCGAGGCCCTGGGCCGCGAGCCGCAGATCGAGGAGCTCGCCGAGGAGCTCGGCGAGGACGTCGAGACCGTCGAGGAGCTGCTGACCTACGCCCGCACGCCCACGTCGCTGGAGACCCCGGTCGGCGAGGACGGCGACGCCGAGCTCGGCGACTTCATCGAGGACCGCAACGCCGACGACCCCATGGAGGTCGCCGCCAAGGGCCTGGCTCGCCAGGAGCTGCTGGACGTCGTGGCCGGCCTGCCCGAGCGCGAGCGCATCATCCTCGAGCTGCGCTTCGGCCTGCTCGACGGCGAGGCCCGCACCCTGGACGACGTCGGCCGCTACTTCGGCCTGACCCGCGAGCGCATCCGTCAGCTGGAGGCCCGCGCCCTCTCCAAGCTGCGGCACCCCTCCCGTGGCCGTGCGCTGAGCGACACCGCCGCGTAGCACAGAACACGTTGTCGAGGCCCGGATCCGTCCGGGCCTCGCCTCGTTTTCGCCGGCGGTGGACGGCGTGGTGAGAATGGGCGCATGCCGATCCTGACGCCAGAGGACGTGGCCAACCTTCCGCACCCCAACCGTGGGCCGCGAAGGCAGGGCCTGTGGATCGAGGCGCAGTCGGCCGTGCAGCCGCTACGGCTGGGGCTGGCGACGCGTCGGCTGGCGGCCGCACCGAAGGGGAGCGGCCGGCCGGTCATGGACATCCCCGGCTGGCGCACCGGTGAGGCGTCGATGGCGCCGCTGCGCACCTACCTGCGGCGGCGTGGCCACCATGCCGTCGGCTGGGGCGGCGGCGTCAACTCCGGCGACCTGCCGCGCGACGTCCCGTTGACCGTCGAGGCGGTCAGGACGCTGGCCGACCACACCGGTGACCGGGTGGCGCTGGTGGGCTGGAGCCTGGGTGGGGTGATCGCCCGTGAGGTGGCCCGCACCGTGCCCGACCTGGTCCGGCGGGTCATCACGATGGGCAGCCCCATCGCCGGTCCGCCCGCCTACACGGTGTTCTCCGGACGGATGGCGGAGGCCACCATGCAGCAGCTGCTGGACCGGCAACGGGCGCGGGAGGAGCAGCGGCCGCTGACGATGCCCGTCACGACGATCTTCACCCGCAAGGACCGGATCGTCGCCTGGCCTGCCTGTGTGGACCGCCACACCAAGGGCGTGGAGCACGTCGAGGTCGACTCGACCCACTTCAGCCTCGGCATCGACCCCGACGTCTGGCTGGTCGTCGCCGAACGGCTGGTCGCCGACGACTGATCCCGGAGGTCAGCTGACGTCGTCGGCGGCCTCTGGGGAGCGGGCACGGGCGAGGAGGAACGTCCGCTCGGCCTCGTTGGTGGCCAGGTCGGCCGCGGTCGTCCACGCCGCGCGCGCCTCCTGTGTGCGACCGAGGCGGTGCAGCAGCTCGGCCCGGGTCGCGTGCACGGGATGGTGGGCGGCGTCGCCGAGCTCGTCGAGGACGGCCAGCCCTGCGGCCGGGCCCTCCAGCTCGGCGGTGGCCACCGCCCGGCCGATCGTCGCACCCGGACTCGGCGCCACGACCTCCAGCTGCCGGTACAGGGCCAGGACCTGTCGCCAGTCGGTGTCGGCCATCGTCGGGGCGTCGCTGTGCACGGCGTTGATGGCCGCCTGGATCTGGTACGGGCCGGGCCGTCCACGGCGCAGGCAGCGGTCGACGAGGGCCTGCCCCTCCGCGATCAGGGCGACGTCCCAGCGGGAGCGGTCCTGATCGGCGAGCCGCACCAACGACCCGTCGGCCGCGGTGCGGGTGCCCCGACGCGACGCCAGCAGCAGCATCAGTGCCAGCAGCCCCAGCACCTCCGGCTCGTCGGGCATCAGCAGCGCCAGCAGCCGGCCGAGGCGAACCGCCTCGTCGCAGAGGTCGTCGCGCACCAGGTCCGGCCCGGTCGTGGCGACGTAGCCCTCGTTGAAGATCAGGTAGACGACCGCCAGGACCCCGGCGAGGCGGTCGGGCAGCTCGGCGTCATCGGGCACCCGGTAGGGGATGCGGGCGGCGCTGATCTTGCGCTTGGCGCGGACCAAGCGCTGCGACATCGTCGACTCGCTGACGAGGAACGCCCGGGCGACCTCGTCGGTCCGCAGGCCACCGAGGACCTGCAGGGTGAGGGCCACCCGCGCCTCTATCGACAGGGCCGGGTGGCAGCAGGTGAAGAGGAGGCGAAGGCGGTCGTCCTCCGTGGGGTCCTCGAACGGCACGTCGTCACCTCCAAGTCCTGCGATGTCCTCGACGACGGCACGGCGCTGCCGGTCCTCGCCGACCCGGCGTCGCCGGATCCGGTCGATGGCCCGGCGGCGGGCCGTCGTGGTGATCCAGCCGCCGGGGTTGGGCGGAACGCCGTCGACGGGCCAGCGGTCGGCTGCGACGGCGAACGCCTCGGCGACGGCCTCCTCGGCTAGGTCCAGGTCGCCCAGGACCCGGCGGAGGGTCGCCACGCACCGCCCGTACTCGGCCCGGAAGATCCGGTCGAGCTCGGGTTGCTGCAGCTGGGCTGGCTGCAGGTCGGGCACCTACTCCTCGGGTTCGGGCTGGAAGGGGCGCACCTCGACCGGGCCCCGGCAGGCGGTGGCGGCGTCCTTGGCCAGCGCCAGGGCCTCGTCGAGGTCCTCGGCCGTCAGGACCCAGAACCCACCGATGTACTCGCGGGCCTCGATGAAGGGACCGTCGGTGATCACGTGGTCGCCGTCGGCGGCGCGAACCACGGTCGCGGTCTCGCGGGGCTCGAGGCCGCCGCCGAAGACCCAACGGCCCTCGTCCATCACGCGCTCGTTGAAGGCACCGACGTCGGTGAACATCTGCTCCATCTCCTCGGCGCTGGGCGGGGCCTCGCCCTCGACGTGGTGGACGGCGAAGAGGTACTGCTGCGGCATGTCGTTCTCCCTTGGTGCTGCGGCGCCGCGGTTCGGCGCCGTCACCCTAGCCACGAACGGCGGCGGGTCGGAACAGACAGCCTGACAAGAATTTCCTCGGTTTCTTTCCACGGCTGTCGACCGAGGGGTCAGTCCCCGGCCACGAAGTACCGCCAGGTGCCGTCCTCGGCGATGCCGACCCGCCAGCCGTAGTACGCCTCGTCCTGCACGAACTCGCGGGGCCACGCCCACAGGTCGGTGTCGGGCACGGGGGT
Source organism: Euzebya pacifica (assembly GCF_003344865.1). Lineage (GTDB taxonomy): Bacteria > Actinomycetota > Nitriliruptoria > Euzebyales > Euzebyaceae > Euzebya > Euzebya pacifica. Next base: position 4,009,971 of record NZ_CP031165.1, on the reverse strand, counting down.
CCCGGGCGCGGCGAGCAGGTCGGCGAGGATGCCAAGCACGTCGGTGCCCTCGGCCTGCAGCTGCTGGTAGTACGCGATCGGATCCGCCGGTGCGCCGAAGCTCGCGGTGAAGCCGTCCTCGGGGACCATGGCGCCCAGCGCGGCCCAGTCGCCCTTCTCGGCGAGGACCCGCAGCCGGTCGGCGGTGGCCGCCGCGAGCTCGGGTGTCCCGTCCTCCTCGGCTTCTGCAGGACCGAGGTCCGTGGGGGAGGTCGTGGGTCCTCCAGGTGCGGTGGGGCTCGGCTCGGGCGGGACGGTCGGGGTTGGTGCCGCGGTTGGCGTTGATGACGTCCCGTCCTTGGAGAGGAGGGCGGCCGAGACCGCCTCGGGGAGATCCACCGTGGTGGTCAGCCCGCCGTTGGCCAGCACGGTCAGGGCGGTGACGGCGCCGTTGCCCATCACCGCGGTGTTGCCGAGGCCGTCGAGGAACAGCGGGTCGCCCGGAGTCCAGGTCAGCTCGGTCGTGGTGGCCTGCACGTCGATGCCGGTGGTCGTCAAGCCGTGGACAAGCGGTCGTTCGTCGGTCGAGACCGCAGGGTTGTCGCTGCCGACGACCCACCCGTCGTCGGTGTCCAGCACGCGCGGGATGCCACGGGCCGACTGTCCCACCAGGACCGGAACGTCTTCGACCGTGAGGGTGCCGTCCTCGAAGGAGACCGCGACGGGTTCGACCGCGGCGTCGCCGTCGGGCCCGATCATGCGGACGTGCAGCCGGCTCTCGGCCGGCTGGCCCGGCACGACGGTCCACGCGACGGCCTGTGGGTCGGCGCCCGGGAACGACGTGTCGAGTGCCTGCACCTCGCCTTCGGGGAAGCGGTCGGCCCAGGCGACCGCCCGGACCTGCGTGCTGGCCTCGCCCGGCCCGGCAGGGTTGGTCAGCCAGGCGAGAGCGGACCCGTCGCTGGCGAACACCGGCGCGCCGGCGCAGGTCGTGGTGCCGGGATCGACCGGGTTGGTCTCGGTGCCGTGGACGAGAACCCCGAGCTCGTCGGTGCTGTCGTCCGTGGGACCGACTGACCAGCCCGTGTCGACGCCGAGGGTCGTCCAGGACAGCTGGCCGCAGCCGGCGGCGTCCTCGGTGCGGATCACCAACGTGAACGCGCTGGGGGTACCGCCGGGAAGGACGGCCAGGTCGGTCACCGCCCCGTCGGTCTCGAGGAGGCCGGTGACGACGGGGGTGCCGTCCGGTTCGATCATGTGGACCCCGTCGGCATCCGTGTACACGATGGCGGCTGCGTCGGTCGCGGGCCCGGCCGGAACGTCCTGCGCGACATCGGCGGTGGGTGCGTCGCCGACACCCGGGTCGAAGGTGATGGAGGTGTCGGGCACGTTGCCCAGGACCATGACACCGGCCAGCACCGCCGCGGCGCCGGCCACGGCCAGGCCACCGACCTGCACGGTGCGTCGGCGACGCCGGCGCTGCTGGACCCGTCGCCAGCCGTCCGGTGATGGTTGGACGGCAGCGGCGGAGGCGTGCAACCCCTCCCGCAGCCGCTGCTCGAATGCGGTCATCGGCTGGGTGCTGTCGGTGCTGGTGCGGCCGGTGTCGTCGTGACGGTCGCTCATCGCTCGTCCTCCTCCATGATCCCCCGCAGGGTGGTCAGCCCTCGCGACACGCTGGACTTGACCGTTCCTTCGCTGACCCCGAGTGCGGCGGCGGTGTCGGCCACCGACAGGTCGGCGTAGTACCGCAGGACCACAGCAGCCCTCGTCCTCGACGGCAGCTGGTCCAGCGCGTGGAGGACGGCGTCGGCGTCGGCGATCCGCTCGTCGTGCCCGTAGGTGCCGCGGTGGTCGCCCTTGCGTCGTGCTGCCTCGCGGCGTCGGACGCCGAGCTTGCGGAACCACGAGTTGACCTCGTTGACGACCGCCCGACGCACGTAGGCGCCGATGTCGTCGACGGGCCCGCGTTCGAGCCGGCGGTGCACCTTCAGCCACACGGTGGCCACGGCGTCCTCGGCCTGCTCGTGGTCGCCGCACAGCAGGTAGGCCAGCCGCACCGCCCCGGCATGGTGGGCGGCAAAGGCCTGCTCCAGCGACGTGGCAGTCACCGGCGGCACGGATCGGGGTCGGTGGTCATGGACAAGTGGTGGCATCTCACCATGTCCGACGTCCCACCCTCCCCAGGGGTTGAGTTCCGGCGACGATCGTAGGAACCGGTGCACGGGTGCCCCCCTCGCCACAATCGTGGCCGGATGCCAAACCCGGGAGGTTGGTGACCGGCGACGATCGTAGGGGCGGGAGCAGGGGTGCACCCCTCGCCACAATCGTGTCCGGATGCCGATCTCGGCGGGCCAGTCGTGAGCGGGAACCACCCCGGACACGAAACGGGCCGGGACGCGAGGTCCCGGCCCACCTCGATCACCCGGCTACGGGATGATGTACTGCGGGTTGGCCTGTCCGCGGATGGCGCCTGCCGGGAACGCGTCGGTGTGGACGTTCACGTAGTGGCCAGCCGGGTCGGCCAGGAAGGCGGACAGCACATCGGGTGTGGTGTCCTCCATGCAGTCGGCATGCACGGGAATGCCTGCCGGGGAGACGGACAGCGCGAGCAGGACGTCGCCGGACTCGTCGGCCCCACCGGTGTGGATGTGGGCGGCCGTCGCCGGACCCTCCAGCCCACCGGCGATGGTGAGGTGGCAGACCTGGTCCTCGTCGTTGACGGTCAGGAACGACACGCCGCCGGCCATCGGGGCACCCGGACCGGGGACCTCCTGGTCGCCGGACAGGTCGGCGACGATGAACTCGTCGAACGCGAACAGGTTGTCCCGGACCGCGCCGCCACCGAACTCCTCGGAGTGCACGTTGATGTAGAACTCGCCGGGGTTGGCGAAGATCTCGTCGACCAGGTCCTGGTCGACATCGAGCAGGCAGCCGTTGGCCTCGTGGTCACCGGGTCCCGGAACGCCCAGGGGGATCACCACGTCGCCGTTCTCGCCGGCCGCCGCGCGATGCACGTGCGCACCGGTGATCGTGTCGACCAGCAGGGTGTCGTAGGCCCAGCACATGCCACCGCCGTCGGACGGACGGGCCAGCCCGCCGATGCCGTTGCCGGCCCCAGCGCCGTCGGGGACCTCGTTGTCGCCCTCGAGGATGCCGATGACGGACGCCGGGCTGATGAACGGGGTGAACACCACGGCCCCGACCACGTCACACGCGGCCTCGTCGACACCGGGCGCACAGCGGACGTTCCGGGCGCCGAAGAACGTCAGGAGCACCGAGCTCTCGAACGTGGCCAGGGCGTCCTGGGTGACCGCGGGCACGTCCGGCCCGTTGGTCAGCAGCACGGCCGACCGCAGCGCGGAGGCGCCGAAGCCCTGTGCCCATGCGTTGTCGTTGAACCCGTCGACCAGCACGACGTTGCCGTACTGGACTCCCAGGCCGTCCATGTAACCCATCAGCGCCGCAGCGGTGCCGTCGCGGCTGGCCCCGGCCACCCGTTCCCAGGTGATGCCGAGGTCGTCGAGGCCATCGGTCACCGCCGAGGGCACAGCGGCCTCACCACCGACGACCACGACGTGGCCGATGCCGTTGGTGGCCAGGAAGGAGCCGACACCTGCCGGCAGCCCGTCGGGCCCGGCCACCAGGATCGGGATGCCCATGTTGGCCCCGGCCGACGCTGCGCCCAGGGAGTCGGCGAAGCCGGCCGTCGGGTTGTCCTCGGTGCCGAACGCGCGGGCGATGATCGCGCCGGGCTGCGGTGTGTCCGACGGCGGCTGGGCGAACCCGCCACCGGCGACGAAGAACCGGTCGGCAAGGTCGATCGCGGTTTCGATGCGGGTGTCACCGGCGACGCGGGTGACCGTGAAGCCGGCCGCCTCGAGCTCGCCGACCACGTCCTCGCTGACGGCCGCGGTGCCGCCCACGACCACGACCTGCTGGGCGGTCAGGCGCTGCAGCTCGGCCAGGACCCGGTCGTCGAGGGCGTCGGTCGGGGTCACCAGGAACGGCCGGCCGGTGGCACCGGCGGCCAGCAGGTCGGCGAAGTCGTCGTCACGGCCCAGCAGCACCGTTTCCTGCGGACCGTCCAGCAGCGACGTCCAGGCGATCGCCGCGGCGACGTTGCTGTCGTCGGTGGCGGTTACCGTGGTGAACTCCGCGGTCGGGGGGACCTGGGGTTCGGGCGCCTCTGTGCCCTCCTCGTACACGGTGAGGAAGCCGCGCTGACCGGCGTCGGGGGACCCGTGGAACCGGCAGAAGTAGCCGATCTGGCCCGCCTCCTCCGGCGTGTAGGAGAACGTGTCTCCGGGGTTGAACAGGTTGTCGAACGATCCATCGGCCGCGGTCACGGTGTGGGTCGCCGTGCCGTTGTTGGTCCACTCGACCGTGGTGCCGAGCTCGACGACCGCGTCGTAGGGCTCGTAGGCGAACTCGATGATGCTGATCTCGGTGGCCTGCGCGGACGCGGGCCCCGCCAGTACCGACAGGACGAGTAGCGCGGTGGCCAGCACGGCCGTGGCGGATCGGACGAATCTCTGCATGACAGTCCCCTTCGTTCGTGTCCCCGGAAAAATGCGGTCGCCCGCCCGTTGCCGGGGTGTGATCAAGCCCTCCTCGAACGGTGTCGGGGGAAGCCCCTCAGCCCTGGTGCTGACGCACCTTCGCCGCCCGAGATCCATGACGTTAACCGTTGAGATATCGTCGTGTCGTGCTTTCTCGGCGATCGCTGATCCGGGGCATCGTCGGAGGGGCAGGGCACCTCCAGTTCGGGTACCGGGGGTCCGTCTCGAGCCGCTCCGATCAGCCTCTTGGCTGCGCGCTGCCGGCCCGCCGTCGCACCCCCGCGACGTTGCGCGCCGAGGCCTTCACGACCCCGCTGCCGATCCCGCCGACGGTGCGTCCCGGCACCGAACCGGTCGTCCTGCCGGTGACACGCACGGCCGTGTCGTTGCTGCCCGGCGCAGCAACCACGATGTTGACCTTCGGCGGGACCTTCCCCGGGCCGACCGTCATCGCCCGGCCCGGGCAGGTCGTCGACATCGACGTCGTCAACGAGCTCGACGAACCGGCCGTGCTGCACCTGCACGGCGCCCATGTCGCGGCCGCGCACGACGGGCACGTCCGGGACCTGATCCCCACCGGTGGGCAGCGTCGGTACACCTTCGACAACGCGCAGCGGGCGGCCCACCTCTGGTACCACGACCACCTGCTGATGCGGACCGCGGAACGGGTCTACCGGGGCCTGGCCGGCAGCTACCTGCTGGTCGACCAGGCCCACGACGGCCTCGGCCTGCCCAACGGGGACGAGCGCGACATCCCCGTGGCGCTGACCGACAAGACCTTCGACGCCGACGGCCAGCTGGTCTACGACCCCGTCGGGCACACGGGGTTCCTCGGCGACGTCGTGCTGGTCAACGGCGTCGACCGGCCGGTGCTGACCGTCGAGCCCGGCCTGCTGCGGCTGCGGATCCTCAACGCCTCCAACGCCCGGCCCTACCGGCTGGGCCGGGCCGACGGCATGCCGTTGGTGCAGGTGGGCACCGACGGGGGGCTGCTGGCGACCCCTGCCTCGAGGGGGGAGGTGGAGGTGTGGCCGTCGGAGCGCGTCGACCTGCTGCTGGACCTGTCCCGGATGGGCGACGGCGACCGGGTGGTCATCCTCGACGCCGGCGTGGGCGACCTGATGGCCGTCGACGTGACCGGGGGACCAGCGGAGCCCGCGATCCTGCCGACCTCGTTGGGCCCCGCCCCCGACCTGGACCCGCCGGAGGTCGTCCGCACCATCACCCTCGACGAACACGGCGGCCGCTTCCTGCTCAACGGGCACGGGTTCGACGACGCCATCCGTGACGTGTACGCGCGGCTGGGCGCCGTCGAACGCTGGCGCCTGGTCAACACGACGTCCTTCGGCCACCCCATCCACCTGCACCTGGTCAGCTTCCTCGTGCGGCAGCGGACCAGCAGCGGGGTGGCCCTGCCGCTGCGGCCCGAGGACGAGGGCTGGAAGGACACCGTCCTGGTGCGCGCCTTCGAGACCGTCGAGCTCGACGCCCGGTTCGCCGACCACCTCGGCGACTTCATGTACCACTGCCACGTCCTCGAGCACGAGGACCACGACATGATGAGCCAGTTCCGCGTCGTGGACCTCGGCCGGATCGCCGGCAGCAACCGGGTCCGGACCGCGGCGGCGGTGTCGGCGCACGGCGGCGGGACGGGCGGCACGGTCGTCGTCGCCAGCGGGCTGGAGTGGGCCGGTGCCCTGGCCGGCGCGGCGCTGGCCGACGCCCTGGCGCTGGTGCTGGGCGAGGCGCTGGACGAGGTCGCGGAGGAGGAGCTGCGCCGCCGTGGCCCCGACCGGATCGTCGTCGCCGGGTCGACGGGGCAGGTGTCGGCCGCCATCGAGGGGGTGCTGGCCGGGATCGCGCCGACCAGCCGCGTCGACGTCGACGACCCGGTGGCGCTGGCCGCCGGGGTCGCGCGCACGCTGGCGGACCGGGCCGACCGGGTGGTCGTCGCCACGGCCGACCGGTTCCCGGACGCCCTGGCCGCAGGCGTGCTCGGGATCCCGGTACTGCTGACCGCCCCGACGGCCCTGTCGGCGACTTGCCGACAGGCGATCGACGACCTCGGCGCGTCGTCGGTGGTCATCGCCGGCGGACCGGCGGCCGTCAGCGAGGACGTGGCCGCCGAGATCACCGAACAGGGGCTCGCGGTCACGAGGATCGCCGGGCGGGACCGGATCGCGACGGCGGCGGCGTTCGCCCGGACGGCCGGGCTGCGGACCACGGCCTACGCGGCCAGCGCCACCCGGTTCCCCGACGCGCTGTCCGCCGGCATCGCCGCCCGCCGGGACGGGATGCTGGTGCTCGTCGACGACACCGGCTCGACAGCGGTGACCGACCAGCTGCTGGCCGACGCGGCGGTCGACCGGATCAGGATCGTCGGGGGCGAGGCCGCCGTGGGGCTGGCCGCCGAGGCCACGCTGGCCGCCCACCTGTGACCGCGCACCTGTGATCGCCCACCTGTGATCGAGGGTGACGCAACAATCCCCCAGCCGGACACCATCGGCCGCGTGACACGTTGGGTACCCTCCGCCATCATGCTGCGCTGGGGAATCCTTGGAGTGAACACGACGGCGGAGGAATCCGTCGGCCCGGCCATGCGCTCGGTCGGTCACGACCTGGCCGTGGTCTCGGCCGAGACGTTGACTGCGGCCCAGCAGTTCGCGGCCACCCAAGGGGTCCGGCGAGCCCGCCGGGATCATGCCGAGGTCCTCGTCTCCCGTGACGTCGACGCGGTGTTCGTCGCCCTCCCCACCTCCGAACGCGAGCACTGGGTCACCGAGGCGCTGCACGCCGGCAAGCACGTCCTGTGCCTCAAGCCCCTCTCCATCGACGCCGACGGCGCGGCCCGCATGGCTGCCGCCGCCGCGTCAGGTGCCGGCCTGACCCTCATGGAGGCCCTGCCGCTGCGGTTCCACCCGCGTACCGCCGCGCTGCTCGAGCTGGTGCGTTCCGGCGGCATCGGTGCGGTCCGGCTGGTCTCGGCCACCTCGGCCTACCCGATGACCGACGCCGACAGCTACCACGCCGACCCCTCCCGGGGCGGCGGCGCGCTGCTGGACGTCGGGGCGGACCTCGTCAGCCTGATCCGCTGGGTCCTCGGCGAGGAGCCCGACGTCGTGCGTGCCGTCACCCGTCGCTGGGCGTCCGGCGCCGACGCGACGACCTCGGCCGTCATGGGCTTCCCGTCAGGCGCGACCGCGGCGTTGCACGCCTCGTTCGACTCGGCCCGTCACTCCACGCTGGAGATCGTCGGTTCCGACGGCACCCTGCGCATGCCTCGGCCGTTCACGGCCGGCCCGGGTGACCAGGCCGCGCTGCTGCGCTCCGACGAGGTCATCGGGACGTGGCGTGCCGACCCGTGGGAACGACTCCTCGAGGCCTTCGAGCACGCCACGCAGGGCATCCGGCCGCCGATCGACGTGGAGGACGCCGTGGCGACCGCCCACGTCATCGACTGGATCGCCGCTTCCGGCTGACCGCCGATCGGCTCCGGCTGGCCGACGATCCAGGACGACCGGTCAGGACCGCAGGCGGTCCAGCAGGGCTTCGGACTCCGACGACAGGCGGTCGATGAGGACGTCGGACTCGGCACGAAGCCGGTCGAGCAGTACCTCGGACTCCGAGGTCAGGCGCTCGATCAGGGTGTCGGGCACCTTCGCCTGACGACGGCGACGGACCACGGCGAAGGCCACGGCACCGAGCGCCAGGGCACCAGCACCGACGATGGCCGGAGCAGTCCGGTACCAGGGGTCGGAGGGGGCGTCGGGGTGGGAGGTGTCGAGCTGACCCGTGGAGGGGTCGGCCTTGTGGGCACCCAGCTTCTTCGCCATGGCATCCAGATCGGGCTTGTCCTGCACGGGGCCCGACTGGCTGCCGGGTTGGTTGCCCTTCGGCACCGGTCCGGTGTCGCCGGACGGCGTCGGGAAGGAGTCGGCGCGCAGCTCGCCCTCGATCGCGTCGGGGGTCAAGGAGGGGGTCTCCTCGCTGCGCCTGAGTTCGGGTTGCTGTGGAGTGGACATGGTCAAGCCTTACCCGGCACCCTGCCCTGTCCACACCCCTTCGGAGAGGACGCCACCGTGCCACATACCGACGACGACGCCCGAGAGGCCCGGGTGCGGGCCGCCGGGGGAGTGGTGTGGCGGCGCACCGACACCGTCGAGGTGCTGCTGGTCCACCGGCCCCGCTACGACGACTGGTCGATGCCCAAGGGCAAGCTCGACGACGGCGAGTCCTTCGAGGACGCTGCCGTCCGAGAGGTGGAGGAGGAGACGGGCATCCGGGCGGCGCTCGGCGAGGACCTGGGCGAGGTGCGCTACGTCGACCACAAGGGTCGCGACAAGGTCGTGCGCTGGTGGGCCATGGAGGCCGACCGCGAACGCAACGACGACACCGACGCCGCCCAGCTCCAGCCCATGGATGCCGACGAGGTCGACGAGCTTCGCTGGGTGTCGCTGGCCGACGCCGACGCCCTGCTGACCTACCCGCTCGACGTCGAGGTGATGGGGCGCTTCCGCGCTACCGTTGAGCCGCGATGACCTCCCTTCACCGACTGTTCGTCCTCACCCTGCTCGTTGCCGTGGCCACCGTCGGCCTGGCCGGCCCGGCGCTGGCACACGGCCGTGGGTCGGATGCCAGCAACTTCCTCAGCCTCATCACCGACGTCCCCAGCGTCGACGGGCTGTCCTGGGCGGTGATCAACTCCGACGAGTACCTGGAGCTGACCAACACCAGCGACGACGAGGTCACCATCCCGGGGTACTCCCAGGAGCCCTACCTGCGGATCGGCCCCGACGGGGTGTTCCGCAACCGCAACTCCCACGCCACCTACCTCAACGAGGACCGGTTCGGCGATGTGCGGATCCCGCCGGAGGTCGACGTCAACGGCGACCCCGAGTGGGAGCAGGTCAGCGACGGCAACTCCTACGCCTGGCACGACCACCGCATCCACTGGATGGCGTCCGCCGAACCGCCGGGCGTGCAGACCGACCCCGACAGCGAGCAGGTCGTCAACCCCGGCTGGGAGGTGCCCTTCGTCGTCGGCGAGACCGAGTACGCCGTCGTCGGTGACCTGATCTGGGTGCCCGGCGGCAGCCCGTGGATCTGGCTGGTCCCGGCGCTGCTGGTCCTGATGATCCCACTGGCCATCGGCCTGCGCACCAAGCCGGATTTGGAGAAGGTCGAGTGGCGGGGCCTGTCCACGCCGATGGGGATCACCCTGATGATCCTGGCCCTCGCCAACGTCATCCACCTCGTCGACGACCTGTTCGCGACCCCGATCCCGCTCTCGCAGTCATCGGTGTCGGCGGTCCAGACGGCCTTCTTCATCGCCATCGCCGCGTTCGGTGCCTGGCGGGCCATCCAGGGGGAGGAGGGCGCGTTCACCGCCCTCGGCGTCGGTGCGGGCGCGGTGTTCATCGGCCAGGGCCTGCTGTACTTCTCCGTCCTCGGGGCCTCGCAGACCGCCAGCCTGTTCCCCGGGTGGCTGACCCGCGTCGTGGTCGCCCTCAGCGTCGCTCAGCTGATCCCCATGGCCATCGCCACGGTGATGGGCACCCGCGCGCTCCTCCCGGAGTTCGACGAGGACGACCTGGCGGCCGAGACCGCTATCTGACGGGCGAGGGCAACGGGCGGGGCAACGGCCCCTCCCGTGCGCCCCGGGCGATCAGACGATCTCGTCGCGCAACGCCTCGAGCATGTAGCAGTCGTGCCAGGTGCCGTCCGGCCCGCGCTCGTAGGCGCGCATCCGACCGACCTTGCGGAACCCCACCCGCTCGTAGCAGGCGATCGCGGCGTCGTTGGACGCGGCTGGGTCTATCACCAACCGGTGATGCCCCCGATCGTGCACGAGGTGGCGGGCAAGCGTGCGGACGGAGTCCGACCCCAGCCCCTGCCCGTGCCAGTCACGCGACAGGAACACGTCCATGCCGGCGTGACGGTAGTCCGAGGCGGGCTCCTCGAAGTACTGGATGCTGCCGGCCACGACGCCGTGCACGTCGATGACGAACACCACCATCGCCGGTGACTCCAGCAGCTCGCGGCGAACACGGTCCACGTCGTAGCGACCCCACCATCGAGCCACCTCGGGCTCGGCCAGGATCTTTGCGAGTGGTTCGACGTCGGCCTCGGTGACCTTGCGAAGGGTCACCTGGGTGCCGTGGAGGACCTCCACGGGGTCGGCGCTGCGAGTTGACACGGGGTTGGCTCCTTTCGGGGACCATCCTGCCAGCCCTCGTCATACCCGCGGGGGACCGTCGGACCACCCCCCATGGCTGGAATCCAAACAAACGGTTGACAGCAGGCGTCGAACCTTCGATTGTTGCCGCAAGCGACATTCGTTGAATGGGGAAACCGCCGAAGGGGCTCCGCCGAGCCCCGGACGACTGTCGTGACGCAGTCCCGCTGGTCGTCGACCGACCCTTGTTCGTCGTGCGCCGACACCGCGGATCCCTCGAGCCGAACGGAGCAACCCGCCATGGTCCACAACGTCCACCTCGACCGTCGTCGCTTCCTCGGGCTGGGGGCCGGCAGCCTGATGGTCGCCGCCCTCGCCCCGACGGGTGCGCTCGCACAGGTCCAGTCCAGGGGCGGCAACGGTCGCCTGATCCCGCCGCCCAGGGTCGGCACGATCCTCTACACCCAGCGCGACGCCATCAGCCGCTGGGGCGTGCACGACAACCCCAACCCGACCATGGGCTACGTCGGCGGGCCCGACTACCCCGACGACCCCAACGACCTCGGTCCCCTCGTCCCGCTGCCCGGCGGCTTCCTCGAGGTGTTCGAGTTCCTCGCCGCCGCAGGGTTCCGGCAGGTCGAGTTCGCCGGCTACAACCAGCACCCCAACAACGTCGGCGGCAGCGCCCCGAACGTCGGCAACGGCAGCAACCCCAACTACGCCAACTTCGAGGCGTACCGGGAGCACGCCCGGACGCTCCGCAGCTTCCTGGACGCCACGGGACTGGAGGCCATCGGCAGCCACGGCTTCATCCCCTCCACCTGGCCCGGTGGCCCCAACGGGGGCATGACCCAGGGCGACCACGACCGCTTCATGCTCGAGCTGGAGGTCGCCAGCATCCTCGGCATGCCCTACACCGGCACCGGTGGCGACCCGACCAGCGCCAGCCCCAACAACCGCAACGTCGAGGCGTGGGACCTGGCCGCGGAGAAGTGGCTGGCCCTCAACGACCTCGCCGCGACGACGGGCGTGTCGATCTACCCGCACAACCACAGCCCCGCGTACAGCTTCCTTCAGGACGGGCCGATGGTGGAGGTCACCGAGGACCGGCTGACCGGCGCGCCGCTGGCCACGCCGCAGATCGTTCGTGGTGAGTCCGGCACCCGCCTGATGGAGCGCTACCTGGCGATGACCGACCGGAGCTGCCCCATCGAGCTGGACGTCTTCTGGGCCCACGTCGCGCAGCACGAGCACCGCTGGTACTACGACTGGGACGGCGTCCGTCGCGAGTCGATCTTCGACCCGCACGCCTTCACCGCCGCCAACACCAAGCGGATCCCGCTGTACCACGCCAAGGACGGCGACCGGAACGCCGAGCCCGAGGGAATCGGTCGGGGCTACGACATGGTCCCGTTCGGCGATCCGTCCAGCGACATCGACTACCAGCGGTTCTTCCGGCAGCAGGGTGCCAAGGGCTGGCACAACCCCAACTACGAGCAGGACAACGCCCCCGGCGGATCCAGCGACCCGGGCCGGTCGCTGCGCGTGTCGCGCTTCAGCGCCGACAACATGCAGAACCTGCGCGGCTGACCACCACCCGACGGCCCGGATCCGGTCGGTGCGGTGACCCCGTCGCCGGCCCGCCGGATCTGGGCTTCGGACCGTGGCCCGCTAGGCTGCGTCGCCAATGACGACACACCATCTGGCCATCATCGGCGGCGACGGGGTCGGCCCCGAGGTCACCGCCCAGGCACTCAAGGTCCTCGACGCTGCCGAGCAGCGCTTCGGCTTCTCCACCACCCGCACCGAGTACGACCTCGGCGGACGCCGCTACCTCGCCAGCGGCGAGGTGCTGCCCGACTCGGTCATGGCCGAGCTCGACGAGGCCGATGCGATCCTCCTCGGTGCCGTCGGCACGCCCGAGGTGCCGCCGGGCGTGCTCGAGCGGGGGCTGCTGCTGAAGCTGCGCTTCGCCTTCGACCAGTTCGTCAACCTGCGGCCCGTCAAGCTGCTCCCCGGCGTCCCCACGCCGATCGCCGGGCTGACGCCGGACCGCTGCGACATGGTCATCGTGCGCGAGAACACCGAGGGCATGTACGTCGGCGCCGGTGGGTCGTTGTTCCACGGCACCGGGGCCGAGGTCGCCACCCAGGAGTCCCTCAACACCCGCCACGGCGTCGAGCGGGTCATCCGCGATGCGTTCGCCCGCGCCCAGAACCGCCGCAACCACCTCACCCTGGTGCACAAGACCAACGTGCTGAACTTCGCCGGGGACCTGTGGATGCGGACCTTCACCGAGGTCGGTGAGGCCGACTTCCCCGACGTCGAGCGCGACTACGTGCACGTCGACGCGATGTGCCTGTACATGGTCACGACCCCCGAGCGGTTCGATGTCGTCGTCACCGACAACCTGTTCGGCGACATCGTCACCGACCTCGGCGCGGCCGTGCAGGGCGGCCTGGGCCTTGCGGCCAGCGGCAACCTCAACCCCACCGGCGCGCACCCGTCGATGTTCGAGCCGGTCCACGGTTCGGCGCCCGACATCGCCGGCAAGGGCTGGGCCAACCCGGTCGCCGCGGTGCTGTCGCTGTCGATGGCGCTGGACCACCTGGACCACGCCGACGCTGCCCGCGCCGTCGAGGACGCGGCCGCTGAGGTCCTCACGACCATGACGGCCATGGGCGGCCCCGACATGGGCGGGTCCACCGACGAGCTCGGCGACCGCATCGCCGCCATCGTGGCCGGCTGATCCAGCCACCCCGCCACCGTGGCGGGCCACTAGGATTCGGCCCGACGCCACCGAGCACAGAGGGACCCATGCCCGTACCGAAGATGTCGAAGATCTGGATGGACGGCGAGCTCGTCGACTGGGACGACGCGACCATCCACGTGCTGACCCCGTCCCTGCACTACGGCTGGGCGGTCTTCGAGGGCATGCGGGCCTACGCCACCGACCGCGGCCCGGCGATCTTCCAGCATCGTGCCCACGTCGAGCGGCTGTACCGCTCGGCGCAGGTGCTGAGCATGCAGATCCCGTACTCGCCCGACGAGATCCTGGAGGGGTCGCGTGACCTGTGCCGGGTCAACGGGCAGGACAGCTACTACATCCGCCCGCTGGCCTACCTCGGTTACGGCGAGATGGGGCTGAACCCGATGCCGTCGCAGGTCCGCGTCATGATCGCCGTCTGGCCGTGGGGCGCCTACCTGGGCGAGGAGGGCATCAAGAACGGCGTGCGCGCGAAGGTGTCGTCGTGGCAGCGCATGGGAGCCAACATCATCCCGACGGGCACCAAGGCCTCGGGGGTCTACGTCAACAGCTCGCTGGCCAAGATGGAAGCGGTCAAGGCCGGGTACGACGAGGCGATCATGCTCAACGAGCACGGCCGTGTCGCCGAGGGCTCGGGCGAGAACGTCTTCGTCGTCCGTGACGGCGTGCTGGTCACCCCACCGACCAGCGAGGGCGTGCTGCCGGGCATCACGCGTGCGGCGATCCTCGACCTGGCCCGCGATCGTGACATCCCGGTCGAGCAGACCCCGCTGCTGCGGCAGGACCTCTACACCGCCGACGAGGCGTTCTTCACCGGCACGGCAGCCGAGATCGTGCCGATCCGGTCCGTCGACGACCGCGTCATCGGTCCCCCCGGTCCCATCACCAAGCAGCTGCAGGACGTGTTCTTCAGCGTCGTACGGGGAAGGGAACCCAAGTACGACCACATGCTCGACTACGTCAGCCAGCGGTGACGGGGGGCTCACCGCCAGCAGGAGGATTCACAAGATGGGTGTCACCCGCCGTGTCGTGATCGTCGGTGCCGGGTTCGGTGGCCTGTCGGCTGCCCGCGCCCTTGCCGGACCCGACGTCGAGGTCGAGGTCGTCGATCGCCGCAACCACCATCTCTTCCAGCCGTTGCTGTACCAGGTGGCGACGGCCGGCCTGGAACCCTCCGACATCGCCTACGCCGTTCGCGGGATCGTCCGCAAGGAACGCGGGGTGCGGTTCACCGCCGCCGACATCGTCGGGGCCGACCTCGACGCCCGGGTGCTGCACACCGCCGGTGGCCGGGACATCCCCTACGACACGCTGGTGCTCGCCGCTGGGGCACGGACCGCCGACTTCGGCATCACGGGGGTCGCCGAGCACGCCTTCGGGCTGAAGAGCCTCAACGACGCCATGGCCATCCGCCAGCACATGCTGGAGCAGTTCGAGCGGTGTGCCGTTCGGCCCGAGCTGGTCGACGACGGCGCGTTGTCGATCGTCGTCGTCGGGGGTGGTCCGACGGGGATCGAGATGGCGGGCGCCATGTCGGAGCTGTTCACGCGCGTCATGCGGGCGGACTTCCCCGAGCTGGACCTGACCCGGGCACAGGTCGAGCTGGTGGAGATGGCTCCCGAACCGCTCGGGCCGTTCCACCCCAAGCTGCGCAAGCACGCCGTGGACCAGCTGGAACGGCGTGGCGTGACGATGCACCTGGGGCGTTCGGTCAAGGAGGTCACCGACGACGGGGTCCTGCTGGACGACGGGACGTTCCTGTCGGCGGCGACCTGCGTGTGGGCCGCCGGGGTCGAAGCCGAACCGCTGGGGAGGATGCTCGGCCTGGAGACCGGCAAGGCCGGTCGCATCGTGGTCGACGGCAGCCTGCGCGTCCCGGACCGTCCCAACGTCTTCGTCATCGGCGACCTGGCTGCCGCTACGGACAAGAAGGGGGAGCTGTTGCCGCAGCTGGCCCCTGTCGCGATGCAGCAGGGACGGCACGTCGCCAAGGTCATGGACGCCGTGGCCGAGGGTCGCAAGCCACCGGTGTTCCGCTACACCGACAAGGGGTCGATGGCCACCATCGGACGCGGCGCGGCCGTCGCCCAGGTCCCCGGCGGCATCCGCTTCGGCGGCACCCTGGCGTGGCTGGCGTGGCTGGTGCTGCACATCTACTTCCTGATCGGCTTCCGCAACCGCATCAGCGTGCTGGTCAACTGGGCCTGGAACTACCTGACGTGGGACCGCGCGGCGAGGGTGGTCCACGGGGTGGTCGCCCCGCAGGGGCGCGGTGACGGAGCGCCGGAGGCGCGCGATGACGGGGCCCCGCAGGGGCGCGGTGACGGAGCGCCGGAGGCGCCCCACGACGCGTCAGAGCGGGCAGCCGGCTGACCGTGGAGGTGCTGGCCGCGGTCGTGGGTGGGGTCCTCGTGGCCGGCCTCGTCGCGGTCGGTGCCCGGCTTCGCCGACGCCGCGACGCTGCCCTCGCCGAGGCCTACTCGGCTCCGGAGCCGGAGGAGGACAATGACCGCAGCACGTTGCTCGGTCAGGTCCTGTCGGGCTCCGTCGACCTGCTGGCCGGCACCGTCAGCGGGGCCCTGCGCACGCTCGTGCAGGTCGCCGGCGCCCGTGAGGACGACGGCGTGGTGACCCTGCTGTTCTGCGACATCGAGGGCTCGACTCGGCTGAACGTCGAGCTCGGTGACGACCGCTGGGCCGAGGTCCTGCGGGTCCACGAGCACGTCTCCAGCGAGGTCGTCGCCCAGCACCGCGGCCGGATCGTCAAGACCGCCGGGGACGGGTTCATGGCCGTCTTCCGCGATCCGGCGGCCGCGGTCCGCGCGGCGGTCGGCCTGCAGGAGGCCCTGGCCGCCAACCCCCGCATCGGCGTGCCGTTGCCGGCGCGGATCGGGGTTCACTGCGGCGAGGTCGTCGGGCGGGGCGGGGACTTCTACGGCACCGAAGTCGTGCGCGCTGCCCGCATCGCCGACCGGGCGAAGGGCACGGAGACCCTCGTGTCGGAGGCCGTGGTCGACCACGCCGGCGACATCGACGGGGTGGCCTTCCAGCCCGCCGGTCGGGTCCGCCTCAAGGGACTGCCCGGCCGCCAACCCCTCCGGCGGGTCGTCCTCCAGCCGGGCCGCAGCCGACCGACGGGCCCCCGGCGCTCGTGATCAGCGGGCCAGCAGGTCGATGAGCTCCAGCAGGGGACCGGCGTCGTGGTCGTTGTCGGTCCAGGCGGTCTCCAGGGAGGTGCGGATGATCTGCCCCGACCGTTCGCCGACCATGATCTGGTCCTGCCCCTCCAGCAGCGCCTTGACCGCCGCGTGGCCCAGCCGGGCACCGAGGACACGGTCGCGCATCGTGGGCGGGCCTCCACGCTGCACGTGGCCGAGCACGGTCACGCGGGAGTCCAGCGAGGTCCCCTCCACCACCCCGTTGGCGATGCCGTAGGCGCCGCCGGCGTCGTCGCCCTCGGCCACGACGACGATGCAGAACGTCTTGCCCATCTCGAACGATCCACGCACGCGTTCACGGACGGCTTCGATGTCGGTGGGACGCTCGGGCACCAGCACCGCCGACGCGCCGCCCGCCAGGCCGGCGTAGAGGGCCAGCCACCCTGCCCGACGGCCCATGACCTCCACGAAGAACAGCCGCTCGTGGCTGGACGCGGTGTCACGGATCCGGTCGATGGCCTCCAGCGCCACGTTGACCGCGGTGTCGAACCCGAGGGTGAAGTCGGATCCGCCGAGGTCGTTGTCGATGGTGCCAGGGATGCCCACGCAGGCGATGCCGTGCTCGTCGCTCAGCGCCTGGGCGCCGTGGAAGGACCCGTCGCCGCCGATGACGACCAGCCCGTCGACCCCGCGGCCCTTCAGGTTGGCCGCGGCCCTGGCGCGTCCCTCGGGGGTGCGGAACTCCTCCGACCTCGCGGTGCCGAGGATCGTGCCACCCAGCTGGATGATGCCGGACACCGCGCGGGCATCCAGCTCGCGCATCCGGTCCTTGATCAGGCCCCGGTACCCGAACTCCACGCCGAGGGTGTGGACCCCAAGCGCATCAGCGGTGCGGACGACTCCGCGGACGGCAGCGTTCATGCCGGGCGCGTCGCCCCCGGACGTGAGTACGGCGATTCGTTTCATGAGACCACAAACCTAGACGGGCGGACGGGGAAGCGGTAGTACACCCCGTCGCGCCCACCGGTGGACGACCGGTCGGCAGTCCCGGCGGGGTGCGGGGGAGTCCGGGAGGCGACCAACACCGCAGGACGCGCCGGTCGCGCATCCGTAGTCTGTCAACATGCACGCGTTCTGGGCCACCCTGCTGCGGCAGGGGATTCGGCGAGAAGGGAGCACCGGACGTCCCGGTGGTCCGGGCCTCGGACGGCTGCTGCTGGAGGAGCTGGCCTGGGCTGCGCGCGAGGCCGTCCATCCGGTCAAGATGGCGGCGGCCGGGTTGGTCGTCGTGGGGGTCGGCGTGGCGCTGGGTCCCACCACTCCCGGCCCGGTGCTGGGCGCTGGCTGGAGGCTTGCCGTCTCGGTCCTGCTGGGGCTGGTCGCGCTCGCCACGGCGCACGCGTTGCTGCAGCGACGCACCGACGACGACGGCCTGCGTGCCCTGCGTGTCGTGCTGGCCGCCACGGCCGTGCTCGTCGTCGGGACGATGGTCGTCGGGACCCTGCTGGCGGTCATCACCAGCAGCGAACCGGACCAGGTCGAGCACCTGCTCGAGGTGTCGTTGGCCATCGACCGTCCGCTGCTGGTCGGCGCGGCGCTGCTCGTCGCCGGCATCCTGGTCGCCGGCATCGGCAACCGCCTGGCCATCCCCGGGGCGCTGCTCTTCCTCGGCCTGGGCATGCTCATCGGCAGCGACGGGCTCGAGCTGGTCAACATCTCCGACGCGGGGATGGTCCAGAGCATCGGTGTCGTGGCGCTGGTGATCATCCTGTTCGACGGCGGACTCGGCACCGATGCCGACCGGCTGCGCCGCGGGCTGATCCCCGGGTTGGCGCTGGGCACCGTCGGGGTGGCCGTCACCGCGGGGGTCACCGCCATCGGCACCATGTGGCTGCTGGGTGCGCCGAGCCGACTGGCATGGTTGATCGGCGCGATCGTCGCCTCGACCGACGCCGCCGCCGTGCTTCCGCTGCTCCGTCGGGTCAAGGTGCCCAACCGGGTCGCCGATGCCCTGCGGCTGGAGTCCGGCGTCAACGATCCGATCGCGGTCCTGCTGACCGTCGGCCTGCTGTCGTCGTGGGACGCCCCCTCGACCGCGTCGGCCTGGATCGGCTTCGGGGCGCTGCAGCTGATCGGGGCGCTGGCCGTCGGCACGGCGGTCGGCTGGGCCGGTGCGTGGCTGCTGCGTCGGGTCGACCTCGGCACCGGCGGCCTGTACCCGGTGCTGGCGCTCGGCGTGGCCGGACTGGCCTACGGGGCTGCGGTCGCGGTCGGCGCCAGCGGCTTCCTGGCCGTCTACCTCGCCGGCATCGTCCTGGCCGGTGAGGCCCCCCGTCGCCGTCGTTCGGTCCAGCTGTTCGTCGGCGCGCTGTCCTCGGGGGCCGAGGTCGGGCTGTTCCTGCTGCTCGGCCTGCTGGTCTCGCCGGGCGAGCTGTCCGCTGTGGCCGGGACGGCGCTGGCGGTCAGCGCCGTGCTCGTGTTCGTCGCCCGGCCCCTTGCCGTGTGGCTGTCGTTGACCTGGTTCGACATGTCCCTGCGGGAGATGGCTGCGGTGTCGTGGCTGGGCCTGCGGGGTGCCGTCCCCATCGTCCTGGCCACCCTGGCGTTCTCCAGCGGCCTGCCCGAGGCAGCGGTCGTCTTCGACGTGGTGTTCTTCGTCGTGCTGACCTCGGCGCTCGTGCAGGGGCTGACCGCCATGCCGGTGATCCGCAGGCTGGGGCTGCCGGCGCAGGAGGGGCCCAGCGGGTCGGTGGAGATCATGCCGCTGGAGGACGCTGGCGTGGACGTCGCCGAGGTCGTCGTGGACGCCGACTCCTCGGTCGCCGGACGGCTGCTGAGCGACAGCGGCGTGCCCGAGGGGCTGCTGGTCTCGGCGATCGTGCGTGGCGACCGCGTGCTGGTCCCGCGTGGCAGCACCCGCCTGCTGGTGGGCGACCTGCTGGTCATCACCACCGCCGACCAGCAGTACGGCAGCCGCGACGTGCAGGCCTGGGTACGGGGCGACCCGGTCGCCTGACCTCGCCGGCGGGGCCCTCGGGCCCGTTGCCTGGGTGGCCAGTGACTAGTTATGGTCATCGGACGCCACCTGGAGGAGCCGTCCATGCGCAGTCCGTCG
This sequence comes from Euzebya pacifica, assembly GCF_003344865.1. Lineage (GTDB taxonomy): Bacteria > Actinomycetota > Nitriliruptoria > Euzebyales > Euzebyaceae > Euzebya > Euzebya pacifica. Next base: position 3,990,215 of record NZ_CP031165.1, on the reverse strand, counting down.
CCGCGCCGCCTGCCCGTCGTTGCCCTTGCTGCCCTCGCGGTGGTCGGCGGCCTGCTGTCGCCCGCGGGCGCTGGACCCCGGGCGGACCCGGAGGTGCTGGCCTCGTCCGTTGCGCCCGACAACGACCGGGACTGCACGACCAGCCGGGTGCCCGTCGAGCTGGACCCTGCGACCCCGGCAACCCCGGGCAACGACCTCGGGCTGGGCCTGGGCGGGCTGCTGCGCCCGGTGCTCGACGCGGTTGCCGGTCCACAGGAGGTCGTGGCGAAGCTGTGCCTGCCGGCCGCGCCGGTCGATGACCCCGACCTGGGCCCGCCCGACACCGTGCAGCTGCTGATCCACGGCATCACCTACGACCACCGCTACTGGAACATCGCCGATCCCGAGGACCCCACGGGCAACCGCTACTCCTGGGAGCACGCCGCCGCCACCGCCGGCTACGCCACGCTCGCCATCGACCGGATCGGCAACGGGGACTCCACGCACCCCCCGAGCGCGCTGGTCGACATCTCCACCAACGCCAGCGTCGTCCGCCAGCTGGTCGACGGGTTGAAGGCAGGGACGATCGAGGGCCCCCGTGGACCCGTCGCGTTCGAACGGGTCGTCCTGGTCGGCCACTCCTACGGCAGCATGACCAGCTGGATCGCCGCCTCGGGCAACCCCGACGTCGACGGGGTCGTCATCACCGGGGCGACCCACAACGTCCGGGAGGTCCACGCACCGGTGTCCATCGAGACCGGCCACTACCCGGCGGTGCTGGACCCCCAGTTCGCCGGCAGCGGCCTGGACCCCCTCTACATCACCAGCCAGCCGGGGATGCGTTACGACCTGTTCTATGCGCCGGGCACCGACGTGCATCCGGTCATCGTCGAGCGGGACGAGGCCACGAAGGGCACCGTCACCCAGCCCGAGCTGATGAACTACCCCGTGATCTTCCGGACGCCGCTGGACATCACCGCGCCGGTCTTCTACCTGATCGGTGACCTCGACGGGATCTTCTGCTCGCAGGACCCGCTCGACCTCGGCGCCGACTGCTCCAGCCCCGCGACGGTGATTGCCAACGAAGCCCCGTGGCTGGGCGACGACGTGCCGTCCATCGATGCCCACGTCACGGCCACGGCGGGCCACGACCTGAACGCCTTCGGGACGGCGCAGGAGTCCTTCGACGCCGCCCATGACTGGCTGACCGCCACCGTCGCCCCGCGCTGACCCGCGCTGGCCTGCCGGGGTCGGTCCGACGGACAGGAGCGGACAGGCCACGGCGCGTCACACGGTGGGGCACCATGTCGCGTGCCGCGGGGGGACTCCGCGCCCCGTTGTGCCCTGACTGCCGGGAAGGGCAACCCGCCTTCGTCCAGGAATGCTGATGCTTCAGCTGTACCCGGGCACGGCTCGCCGACGCGCCGTCGTCGGTCGCCCCGCGCTCGGTTCCCGCCTGCCTGCCGCCATGTCCTCCGCCATGTCTGCAGGCACCCGTCATGTGCGTGGCTCCGGCCGCGCCCTCACCCTCCTCGCCTTCTCCGGGTTCGCCGTAGCCGGCGTGCTGGGCAAGTTCGCCTACGCCCAGGGCGCCGAGCCGCTGTCGCTCCTCGTCGTCCGGTTCGCCGCGGCGGTGCTGGTGCTCGTCCTGCTCGGGCGCCGGCAGCTGCTGGCGATCCCCCGGCGGACCATCGCGATCCTCCTGGCCCTCGGCACCGTCTTCACCGGCCAGTCGATGGCCTTCTACTCCGCGGTCGAGGTCGCCCCCGTCGGCCTGGTCGTCGTGGTCGTCGCCATCTACCCGGTGATCGTGATGTTGCTGGACTCCCTGCTCGCCCGCCGGGTCCCGTCAGTGGCACGGCTGTCGTTGCTCGGCGTGGCCCTCGCGGGCCTGTGGCTCGCCGCGGGCATGCCGACCGGACGGCTGGACCTCGGGGTGCTGCTCGCGCTCGTCTGCGCCATCGTCTACGCGACCTACATGCGTCTGAGCGAACCGCTGCTGGCCGGCGTCCCGCCGCTGGTCGCCACCACCTGGGTGACGGTCGGCGGGCTGATCAGCGCCGTCGCGCTGGTCCCGCTCGTGGTGCCGTCGTGGCCGACCGCCGCCGGGGTCGGCATCGCTGCCCTGCACGGCGCGATCGCCACCGCCCTTCCCGTGGTCGCCCTGTACGCCGCCGTGCAGCGCATGGGGGCCACCCAGGTTGCCTCGCTCGGCCCGGCCGAGCCGATCATGGCCACGGCGCTTGCCGCGGTGGCGCTCGGCGAGCCGGTCACCGCCGTGCAGGTCGCCGGCGGGGTCCTCGTCCTGTCGACCGTCGCGGCCCTCGCAGGCGTCCGCCCCCGGGCGGTGCTGCCCCGCGTCCCCGGCGCGTCCGGGCTGCGACGTCGTCCCCTCCCTCGTCCTCGTCCGCGTGTCCGCGTTCGCCCCGTCCTGCGTCGTCGCGTCGAGGAGAGCCGCGTCTGACGACACGTCCCGCCACGGGGTCGTCGACGCACGATCCGACCGGCGGTCGGGGCCGAGGGGTGCGAATCGGGCAACCGCAGCCTCGGCGACTACGATCGTTCAACCATGACGGTCGAGCTCTACGACACCACCCTCCGCGACGGCACCCAGCAGGAGGGCATCTCCCTGTCCGTGGAGGACAAGCTGCGGGTCGCCCGCACCATCGACGCGCTCGGGGTGCCCTACATCGAGGGTGGCTGGCCCGGCGCCAACCCCAAGGACACCGAGTTCTTCAAGCGGGCCGCCGCCGGTGAGCTGGAGCTGGCCAACGCCACGCTGGTCGCCTTCGGCATGACCCGCAAGCCGAACCGGGACGCTGCCGGCGACGAGAACCTGGCCGCCCTGCTCGCGGCCGCCACGCCGATCGTGACCCTCGTCGGCAAGTCCGACATCCGCCACGTCACCCACGCCATCAACACCACGGGCGAGGAGAACCTCGCCATGCTGCAGTCCTCCTTCGAGCTGATCCGCGGCGAGGGACGGCGAGCCTTCTACGACGCCGAGCACTTCTTCGACGGCTACCGGCGGGACCGCGCCTACGCGCTGGACGCCCTGCGAGCCGCCATCGCCGGCGGAGCCGAATGCGTCGTGTTGTGCGACACCAACGGCGGCATGCTGCCCCGCGAGGTCGAGCAGGTCGTCGCCGACGTGGTCGCCGAGGTCGGCGGTGACGGACCGGGCGGCGTCCAGGTCGGCATCCACGTCCACAACGACACCGACTGTGCGGTCGCCAACTCGCTGATCGCCATGGACGCCGGCGTCACCCACGTCCAGGGCACCCTCAACGGCATCGGCGAACGCACCGGCAACGCCAACCTCTCCTCCATCATCCCCAACCTGACCCTCAAGATGGGCATGACCGACGTCGTCGGCGACGGGGCGGTCGGACGGATCACCCACATCGCCCACCAGGTCGCGGAGATCATGAACCTCTCCGTCCGGCCCTCGGCCCCCTACGTCGGCAACGCCGCCTTCGCCCACAAGGCCGGGCTGCACGTCTCGGCGCTGGCCAAGGACACCGACCTGTACCAGCACGTCGACCCGGGCAGCGTCGGCAACCGCATCCGCCTGCTCGTCAGCGAGCTCGCCGGGCGCGCCACGGTCGTGATGAAGGGCGCCGACATGGGCCTGGACCTCGACTCCGCCGACGCCATGGCCATCCTCGAGCGGGTCAAGGAGCTCGAGCACCTCGGCTACTCCTTCGAGGCCGCCGACGCCTCCTTCGAGCTGCTCGTCCGCCGCCACACCGGCCAGGACGTCGAGCGGTTCGTCCTGGAGTCCTTCCGCACCATCGTCGAACGGCGCGAGGACGGCAGCATGGTGGCCGAGGCCACCGTCAAGGTGTGGGTCGGCGACACCCGCCTCATCGGCGTGGGGGAGGGCAACGGGCCCGTCTCGGCGCTCGACCACGCCTTCCGGGCGGCCATCGGTGGGGTGCTGCCGCTGGACGAGCTGCACCTGGCCGATTACAAGGTGCGCATCCTCGACGCGAAGGCCGGCACCAACGCCACCACCCGCGTGCTGATCACCTCCAGCGACGCCGACCGCGAGTACACGACCGTCGGCGTGGACGCCAACGTCATCGAGGCGTCGTGGCAGGCCATGTCCGACGCCTACACCGCGTCGTTGCTGGCACGCGAGGGCGCCTGATCGCCTGCTCCACCCGATGAGCTGGTCGACCCGGCTGCGCGAACGGCTGCCCGCACCGGTCCTGGCGGCCGCCGACCTCGCGGTGGCGACGGTGAAGGATTCCGGTCGCGACCGCGTGCCCGGACTGGCGGCCGAGATCTCCTTCTGGATGCTGCTCAGCCTGCCGCCGCTGCTGCTGACCGTCGTCGCCTCTGCAGGGTTCATCGGCGAGGTCCTCGGGACCGACGTCGAGGTGCAGCTGATCGCGCGGCTGGAGCAGATCTCCCTCCAGGTCTTCACCGACGCGACGGTGGAGGAGACGATCCGGCCGGTGCTGGAGAACCTGCTGACCGACGGGTCCGGGTCGGTCCTGTCGCTGTCGTTCCTGCTGACCCTGGTGTCGGCCAGCCGGGTGCTCCGCGTGGTCGTGCACGCCCTGACGATCGCCTATGACCTGGAGCAGGCCAGGCCCGGCTGGGTCGGCGTGCTGCTGGGCTTCGGCTTCACCGTCGTCATCTTCCTGGGCGGGCTGGTGCTGATCCCGCTGTTCGTCGCCGGACCACGGCTGGGGGAGATCATCGAGACGCGGCTGGGCATGGAGTTCCTCCTCGCCCAGACCTGGCGGGTGCTGTACTGGCCCCTCTCCATCGTGCTCGGCACCCTGCTGCTGGCGGGGCTGTACCACTGGGCGACGCCGTGGCGGACGCCGTTCCACCGCGAGCTGCCGGGGGCGGTCCTCGCGGCGGTGCTCGGGCTGCTGGCAAGCGTTGGCCTGCGGACATACACGACGTTCGCCTTCGGGGGCGACGCCGTCTACGCGCCCCTCGCCGCCCCGCTGGCCATCCTCGTGTGGGTGTGGCTGCTGGCCATCGGGTTGCTGGTGGGCGGCGAGCTGAACGCCGAGATCGAGAAGGCCTACCCCAAGGGTGACCCGCCCAAGGACGTGCCGTCGTTGGGACAGATCGGCCAGCGTGCGGTCACGGAGGTCCGGCGGCTGCGCAACAACGGGTCGGCCGACGGCTGATCCAGCGCGGTCGCCAGTGCGGGGCGTGCCATCATCGGGGGCCATGCGCTTCGTCCGAGTCTCCCGCCCCGACGGCCCCGCTTGGGCCGCACTCCACGCCGATGGCCAGCACGTCATCCTCCTGCAGGGCAACCCGTTCAGCGAGTACACGCTGACCGACATGGTCGCCCCGATGGAGAAGGTCACCCTGCTGCCGCCGGTGCTGCCCACCAAGCTGCTGTGCGTCGGCAAGAACTACGCCGCCCACGCCGCGGAGATGGGTGGGGACGTGCCGTCGCAGCCGCTGATCTTCTCCAAGCCCTCCACGGCCGTGATCGGCCAGGACGGCACCATCGTGCTGCCGACGCAGAGCGCGGAGGTGCACCACGAGGCGGAGCTGGCGATCGTCATCGGTGCCGTGGCACGCAACGTGCCCGCCGCCGACGCCAGCAAGGTGATCATGGGCTACACGTGCGCCAACGACGTCACCGCCCGCGACCTGCAGCGCAGCGACGGGCAGTGGACGCGCGCCAAGGGGTTCGACACCTTCGCGCCGCTCGGCCCGTGGATCGACACCGACTTCGACCCGTCCTCGGGTGCGAAGGTCCGCTGCCGCGTCAACGGCGAGGCCCGCCAGGAGGGGTCGCTGGACGACCTCGTCTTCGGGATCGGCGAGCTCGTGGAGTGGTGCTCGTCCTTCGCGACGTTGCTGCCCGGCGACGTCATCCTGACCGGCACCCCCTCCGGTGTCGGCCCGCTCGTCGACGGCGACACCGTCGAGGTCGAGGTCGAGGGCCTGGGCATCCTCCGCAACACCGTGACCGCGGCGTAGCCAGGGGGTTCGGCGCCGGGCCCCGGCGTGCCCGGCGCCCCGTGGCCGGCGTGCCCGGCGCACCGACGTGGCACAGCGTGCCAGCGTGCCCGGCGCCACCTCGATTTGTGCAGCTCGGCCGGCTGGTCGGCCATCCTGCACCAGACGTTCGAGGCCTCGTGCAGATCGGCCGCGTGACCGGCTGACATGCACATCGCGGCCGGCGTCGACGGCGCCGCCCGGGCGGTCGACGGCGCCGGGCGGTCGACGGTGCCGGGCGGTCGACGGTGCCGGGGCGGGCCTGTCTCAGTCGGGGGGCGGGGCTCCGCCAGGGGGAGGAGGGGGGTCGCCGATCCGCTGGGCCGACAGGTGTTCCTGGGCGAGGCGCCGCAGCGCACCGAGCACCTGACCGTGCACGACGGTCCCCACGACCATCCGCTCGACCGCGTCGGCGCGTCCGTCGGCGCCCTCGATGGTGCCGACCTCGTGCTCGGCAAGCCGCATCGCCGCTTGGGCCCACGGCTGGAAGTCCACGGCGGATTCCTCGCGACCCATCTCCCGCATCACCAGCAGCGCGTGCGCGAGGACGATCCGGTCGGGCGCGTCGGCGCTGACCTGCCAGCCCATCGTGTGCAGCCACGTGTCGACCTCGTCGATCGCCCCGTCGGCCGTCGGGCTGTCGCCGATGTCGGGGACGTCGGCCAGCGCCCGGTGGGTCCGGCCGAGGGCGTCGTGCAACGGCACCCCCTCGTCGTCCACGACCGCCAGGACGTCGGCGACCGTGGCGATCGGCAGGTCCGCGACTTCGCGCAGCGCCCGGATGAGCCGCACGCGGTGAAGGTGGGCGTCGTCGTAGGCCGCCTGGTTCGGGGCGCTGGTGGCCCCGGGCGGGACCAGCCCCTCCCGTATCCAGTACTTGATCGTCGCCACCGACACGCCGCTGGCCCTGCTGAGCTCCGAGATACGCATTGCAATGGATAGTACTGCTACCCATAATAGGTAGTACCACTATCCATCAAGTCCCGAGGAGGGCCTTCCGTGGAGCTCGTCCTGTCCGACGCCAGCCGCATCACCGCTGGCATCCTGCTGCTCACGATCGTCACCATCGAGTTCGGCGGCACCTTCATGCTGCGCGTCGTCGGAGGAGGGATGCCGCTGACGGGGTTCCAGAAGACGTTCTTCCGCGCCGGCCACGCGCACGCCGGCGTCCTGGTCATCCTCGGGCTGGTCTGCCAGCTGCTGGCCGACGCCACGACGCTGGAGGCGGCTTGGGGGACCGTGGCCCGCGCCGGGGTGCCGGCCGGCGCGATCCTCCTCCCGGCGGGGTTCTTCCTCTCCGCCCTCGGCGCCGAGCGCACGCAGCCCAACCAGCTGAAGGTGCTGCTGTACCTCGGCGCGGTCGCCGTGGCCGCGGGCACCCTCACCCTCGGCATCGGCCTGCTGACCGCGTGAACGGGTGGGGGCCGCCTCCGTCCGCACTACCATGCGGCCCCCATGAGCACTCCTCTTCGCGTCCGGTTCTGTCCCGCCCCGTCCGGGTGGCTGCACGTCGGCGGTGCCCGCACCGCCCTGTTCAACTGGCTGTGGGCCCGTCGCCACGGCGGCACCTTCGTGCTGCGCATCGAGGACACCGACGCCGAGCGGGCGACCCTGGAGTCCGCCGCCGGCATGATGCAGGCGCTGGACTGGCTCGGGCTGACGTGGGACGAGGGCCCCTCCATCGGGGAGTTCGACGCCCGCGGCGACCACGGGCCGTACCTGCAGTCGCAGCGCCGGCCGCTGCACGACGCCGTTGCCCGTCGGCTGCTCGAGGCCGGCCATGCCTACGAGGCGTTCGAGACCCCCGAGGAGCTCGAGGAGCTGCGGGCGTCCAACCAGCCCTACAAGACCGGCCATCGCGACCTGACCGACGAGCAGCGCGCCGCCTACCGGGCCGAGGGTCGCGAGCCCGTCCTGCGCGTCCGCACGCCCGACGAGGGTGAGGTGTCGTGGGAGGACGGCGTGCGTGGCACCGTCACCTTCCAGTGGGCCGAGATCGGGGACTTCGTCATCACTCGCGCCAACGGCTCGCCGACCTACCAGCTGGCCAACGTCGTCGACGACATCGCCCAGGGCGTCGGCTTCGTCGCCCGCGGTGAGGACCTCCTGTCGGCCACCCCGCGGCAGATCCTGATGACCCAGCTGCTGACCGCCGACGGGATCCTCGACGCGGCGCTGGCCGACGTCGACTTCCCCGCCCGCGAGGACGGCTGGCCCGACACCCTCACCTACGCCCACATGCCCCTGCTGGTCGGCGAGGACCGCAAGAAGCTGTCCAAGCGCCACGGCGACGTCGCCATCGAAGCGTTCGAGGCCGAGGGCATGCTGCCCGACGTGATGATGAACTTCCTGGCGCTGTGCGGTTGGTCGCTGGACGGCACGACCGAGCGGTTCACCGTGCCCGAGCTGATCGAGGCGTTCTCCTTCGAGCGGGTCAACCCCAGCCCCGCGTTCTTCGACACCGCCAAGCTGCGGTCGCTCAACGGTGACGCCATCAAGGCCATGTCCGATGCGGACTTCGCCGCCGCGCTGGTCCCCGTGTTCCAGCGGGCCGGCCTGGTCGCCGAGCCTGCGCCGGAGGCCGATGTCGCCCTCATCGCGGCGCTGGCCCCGCACCTCAAGGACCGCTCCCAGACCCTCAATGACGCCGTCCCGTTCGTGGCGTTCGCGTTCCGCGACGAGATCGAGTGGGACGAGAAGGCCATCAAGAAGTGGCTGAAGCCCGCCGCCGGGGACGTGCTGGACTTCCTGACCCCCCGCCTGGAGGGGCTGGAGGAGTGGACCGCCGACGCGATCATGGCCGTGTTCACCGAGGCGACGGAGGCCCTCGAGGTCGGGATGGGCAAGGCCATGCAGCCGGTCCGCGTCGTCGTGACCGGCTCGGCGGTCAGCCCGCCGCTGCCCGAGACCCTGGCGGCGCTCGACCGCGAGTGGGTGCTGTCGCGTGTCCGTGACGGCCGAGCGAAGGTCCCCGCCGAGTAGATCGTCGGCGCGGAGTAGCCTGCGCCCGTGGCGGCAGACTCCATCCCCGATCCCGACGCCTCGCGCGCGGCGCGGCTGCGCTGGGGGTTCGGCGAGGCCGCATGGGGCATCGGCGGTCTGGCGTTCCTGGGTCTGCTGGTCGTGCTCGGCCTGACCGCCTTCGACGTGATCGAGGGATGGGCGTGGCCGACCGTCGGTGTCGGCGCCGTGGCGCTCGGGGTCGGTGCGCTCGTGCAGCGGGGGATGGAGGACCCGGTCGTGCACGCGCCCGAGATGCGATTCACGTCGGGGGAGGAGGACGGGGCCCCGGCGGGGCTCGTCCCGCTGGTCGTCCGGCAGGACCGACTGGCTGCCCGGCTGCTCGTCGCGGTCGGCGCCCTGTCGGCTGTGGAGGGGGACCCCTCCCTGGGCGAGGTGGTGCTGGCGGGGCAACGCGTGGCGTACCTGGCCGGGGTCGACCTGCGCGACGCCGTGTCCCTGCTGGCCGAGGCCGAGGCGGAGATGGTGGAGGACATGCTGCTCGACGACTCCGTGGTGCCCGAGCGCGAGATGGGGCTCGTCGAGCAGGCCGCAGTGCTGCAGGACCGGGTCGACGTGGCCGTGGCCGAGCTGGAGGAGCTGGTCGCCACCCTCGGACCGGTGCGGCCCGACAGCCACGAGCATCGCCAGCAACGGGCCCTGGAGGAGCTGTCGGCCCTCAACGACTGGGTGGCCCACCGCCAGCAGGCCCTGCGAAGCCTGTCGGGGGACGCCGAGGCACCCGAGCGGCGTCGGGGCACGGCCGAGTGACCTGCTGGCGGGAATCGAACGCCTGTTCTAGTCTGGGGGCATGAGCGCAACGCCGGTCCTTGCCCGCCAGCCCTCCCTGCTCGACCTCGACGAGGGCATCACCCACGACCCGACCTTCGCCGATGTGCAACGGGTCCGGCTGGACCGTGGTGCCTGGGTGGACCTGTCCCGCGGCTGGGTGAGCGGCCACGAGTCGTTTTTCGAGGCGGTCCTGGCAGCGGCCGACTGGCAGGTCTGGACCCGGCCGATGTTCGACAAGGTCGTCGAGCAGCCCCGGCTGTCGGTCAGCTGGTCGCGGTCGGCGCTGCCGTCCGGCCTCGAGCCGATCAAGGCGATGTCGGCCTCGTTGTCGGCCCGCTACGGCGTCCCGCTGACCCGCGTGTCGGCCAACCTGTACCGCGACGGGGCCGACTCGGTGGCCTGGCACGGCGACACGCACCTGCGCACCCTCCCCACGGCAACGGTCGCGGTCCTCTCCCTCGGCCATCCCAGGCCGTTCAGGCTTCGTCCACGCGGCGGAGGGCGCAGCTTCGGCTGGTCCCTGGGCCGCGGCGACCTCGCCGTGATGGGCGGTACCTGCCAGCGGACGTGGCAGCACGCCGTGCCCAAGGTCGCCCGGTCCGGTCCGCGCATCTGCGTGATGTTCCGCACCGAGGACTGGGACGGTGGCGGTGGACGCCCGTCCGGGCCGGTCCACCGGGGGTAGGCGCGGGCCAGCGCAGACTGGATCGCTGGATGTCCGGACAGCAGAACGGCCGCTCGATAGCTGGGTCGAGCGGCCGTTCGTGTTGTGTAGTCCCGAGGAGATTCGAACTCCCGTTTCAGCCTTGAGAGGGCCGCGTCCTAGGCCAGCTAGACGACGGGACCATATGTCGAGCGCAGTTCGGTGTGTGCCGTTCCTTGCTCTGCTTGTGGGGGTGAGTGTGGTGGCTCACCCTCGCTCCGGGGGAAGGACTTGAACCCTCAATGACTGGACCAGAACCAGCTGTGTTGCCAATTACACCACCCCGGAAAGGGTCCGCCACCTGCCTGACTTGGGCGGCGGCGGATGCAAGAGAGTAGCAGCGCCTCCCCGTGTCGTCCAACTCGCGGGTTGTGTTTGTTGGGCTGATCGAGGGGGCCCCTGTCCGGTCGGTACGGTCGACCCTGTCCGTGGCAGGCTTCGGGGCCACATGTCCCTCTTCCTGCTCGCCCTGGCCGGGGCAGTCATCCCGTGCCTGCTGTGGCTGTGGTTCTTCTACTCCCGCGACCGCCACGACCCCGAGCCCATCGGGCTGATCATCCGGCTGTTCCTCATCGGCGCGCTGCCGGTGGCGTTCGTCGCCGGGATCGCCAACGCCGTGGCGCTGCTGGTGATCGCCGGGGGCGACCTGTCGGGGGACCGGGCGCTGCTGCTGCTGCCGGTGCTGGCGATCGGCATCGCCCCGGTGACGGAGGAGACGCTGAAGTACTGGGGAGCCAAGCTCGGTGCGTGGCGCAACAAGGCGTTCAACGAACCGATGGACGGGATCATCTACGGGACCACCGTCGGGCTCGGCTTCGCCGCCGCGGAGACGACGGACTACCTGGTCCAGGCGTGGATGGGGGTCGGGCCCCTGGGCTCGCCGATCGACTTCTGCGACGCGGGGCTGGAGTGCTTCGCCGTCACGGCGTTCCTGCGGGGGATGGGGTCGGCGGTGCTGCACGCCACGGCCAGCGGGATCGCCGGCTACGGGATGTCCCGCCGCCGGTTGGAGGGCCGCCCGGTCACGACGGCGATCGGCTTCGTGCTGCTTGCCATGGTGATGCACGCGCTGTGGAACACCGCCAGCTTCCTCGTGTTGGTCATCCCCGTCGTCGTCTACGCCCAGCTGGTCAAGGGCGCCCTCGAGCGATCCCCGTTCGTCGCGCGGGCCGTCGTGCCGGAGCGGTACTGGGTGCCCGAACGGTTCGGCGTCCCCGGCACGTGGCCGACCGGCGGTGCGCCCGCCGAGTGGCGCGGCGGCCCACCACCACCCGGTTCGCGTCCCCCGACGTGGCCCGCGCCCCCTCCTCCCACTCCAGCACCACGCCGACCCGACGGTCCGCCGGGCCCACCCGGCCCCGATCGGGGCCCAACCAGCCCATAGGCGGTCGAGCCCCCGATCGTGCCGAACATCGCGCGGGGCGGGCTGCGCGGGGTGGTGAGGCGGATCGTGCCGGTTCCCACGCATGCGTGGTTTGGGCCCCGATCGCGCCGAACGTCGCGCCGGGCGGTCGGTCGGATCGTGCCGGTACCCACGCGTGCGTGGTTTGGGCCCCGATCGCGCCGATCATCGGCCATGCACGACGCAGGCCCCGATCGGGCCGAAAGGGGAGGCCGAGCGGCCGGGCGGATCATGCCGGTCATCGCCCATGGGCCACGCAGGCCCCGATCGCGCCGAACGGGGGGACGCCGAGCCACCGAACGGGGGGGCCCGGCCACGCAACCCGCAGGGGAGGGGTTACTCCGCGGGGGTGGGGGAGCGGAGGAGGAGGGCGCCGAGGGCGACGGCCAGGACGATGCCGGCGGCGCTGACGACCCCACGGAACTGGCCGATCCCGCTGAGGATGGCCAGGGCGCAGACGGCCAGGCCGACCCAGCGGGCCCACGCCGCACCGCGCCACAGGCCCCACGCCAGCACGCCGAAGACGAGGGTGCCGACGCTGAAGGCCACGACGGCCGGCGGCACCGCGCCGCCCTGGGGGCCGATGCGCGACAGGAGGGGCACGGTCACCCCCGTGTGGGCGATGCCGAGCAGCAGGTTGCCGAAGGCGGCGATCCCGGCGATGACGGCGGCGGTCCGAGAGCTCGTGAGTGCGTTCACGAGCCCAAGCGTACGCTGGTCGACATGGCCGATCAGCAGCCCACCGACCCCACCAGCAGCCCCGCCGTCGACGCCTCGACGATCGACCTCGCCGAGGAGCTCAAGCAGGCGTTCGCCGCTCTCGGACCCGCCGACATCCCCCCGGAGGACAAGCAGCGGTGGCAGCAGCGGCTGATCGCCATCACCAACTCCTCCAAGCACGACGTCGACACGGCCGCTGGCCGCATGCAGCGTTACTGGCAGGAGTGGGAGGAGACGGTCGGGCCACGCCCGGCCTGAGCCCCGCTACAGCGAGACGAGCTGGAGGTTGGTGACGCGACGGTCGTCGCCGCTGCCCTCGAGGTCGAAGCGCACACGCTGGCCGATCCGCAGCTCGGCGAGCGCGGAGGCCTGGAAGGTGGCGGTGTCGTAGGCGAACTCGGTCATGTCGTCCAGGACCAGGCTGCCCGACCGGGTGCCGTGGTCGAACGATTTGATCGTGCCCTGCGGCATCGCATCTCCTTGAGTCATTGGGCCGCGTGTCGGCCCGCTTCGGGTCAGCGGTGAGGGTACCGCTCGACCGGTCGAGTCTCCGAGTCGCCCGCCCCACCCGGCCCTGTCGAACCCGAGGTGACCGCCCGCCAGCCGCCGGCGAGGGCGATGTCGCTGGGACGGTCCAGGTCCAGGGCCAGCCCGGGGAGGAGGAGGCGACGCACCGGCACCCCGGCCCGCCGGGCGGCGTCGACGTGGGCGTCGGCCGAGCCCGGTCCGTAGCAGGGTGGCACGATCCCTCCCGGCGCACGCAGCAGCCCGCCGGTGCCGCCGTCCGCGGTCGGGCAGACGACCACCCCGGGCACACCGGGCAGGGCGTCGACCATCGCGTCCAGGTCCTCGCCGGTCACCAACGGCAGGTCGGCGGGGATCACCAGGCTCGGGGTCTTGCCCAGCGAGGCGTCGACCTCGGCCAGCGCGGCGTTCAGCCCGCCGGGCCCCGGGGTCTCCCGCACGATCGACGCACCCGACATCATCGCCCAGGACGCGCCGCGGTCGTCCCCGACGACCACCAGCACCTCGGTGACCGCGACGCACCGCCGGGCCGCCGCGACGACCCGGTCGAAGGTCCGTCGCAGCAGCAGCGCCCGGTCGTCGGGGGACAGCGCCGGCGCCATCCGCGTCTTGGAGGACCCGATGGCCTTCAGCGGCACGACCGCAACGACCGCCGGCTGGGGGCGGCTGTCGACGACTGGGTCCGGACAAACCACGACCGGGAGCCTACGTGGCTCCCGGTCGGGTCAACGCATCGGTGTCGCTGGGTTCAGCTCGTCCGGCGGGCACGCACCCGACGGGGCACCCAGCCGAGCAGCAGGCTGATCAGGATCCAGCCGGCGACGGCGTACCACAGCCACGTCGGCATGCCGCTGTCGTCGTCGCCCATCCCGAGCTCCGGTGCCATGAACGAGGCCAACGCCGGCGTCGTCGCCGCACCGTCGGGGATCTCGGGTCCGTCGAACTCCGCACAGGCCACCTTGTTGCCGTCCGGGTCGTGGATGACCACCGAGCGGGCGTCGTTGCCCGCGATGGCGAACGCCGTGTCGGTTCCGCGACCCACGCCGACCGCGTCGGAGGTGAAGCGCGGGTGGATCTCGTTGGGCGGCATCATCGAACCACCGGGCACGAACTGGAAGTGATCGCCACCGGCCTCCTCGCACGAACCGACGTGCACGTGGACCGGCGCGAAGGTGTTGGCCGGCATGCCCTCCACCAGCACCTCGACCTCGGTGGTGCCGTGGATCGTCCGGACCATCGTGGCCGTCCCGGTCACGTCGGCGTAGGCCGCGTCGACGTCGGGCAGCGGCGCGACGGAACCGGTCGACACGAACGTGCCGTGCGAACGGTCACCCCGGACGTCGCCCGTGGCGCCGCCGGTGGCGGTGAGGATGGTGTCCTCCACCTCCTGGCTGACCGCGGCGGTCCCACCGGCGATGCGGATGTGCTCGAGGATCGCGTTCTTCTCGGTGATGTAGTCCAGCGCCGGCGACTCGCCGTCCAGCGAGGACGGGACCTGCAGCAGGACGCCCTCGTCGACGGCAGCTGCCGCGGCCGCGCCCAGCGCGTCCGGCCAGTTGTCGACCGTGGCGATCCACAGCTCGGTGTCGTCCTGCCCGATCTGGACGCCGAGCTCGGCCATCAACGCGCTGGTCTCGGTCGCGTCGGCACCTGCGGTCCGCTCGATGTCGACGATGCGGGGCTGCACGACCGGCAGCTCGGCCATCACCGCGTCGGACACGGCCGAACCCACCAGGCGGATGTCGACCATCAGGCCGCCCTCGAGGAAGGTCTCGAGCTCGGGGGAGATGGTGTCGGCTGACGTCAGCAGCACGGGCCGTCCGACCAGGGCACCGACGGCGGAGGCCGACAGCGCTGAGGCGAAGTCGCCACCCTCGACGAGGAAGGCGTTGCCGGACCCGATCATCCCTGCGATCAACGTGGCCGTCTCGAAGCGGTTCGCGCCACCGACGCGGGTGATCTCACGGATCCCCAGCGCCTCGAGGTCGGCGACCACGGTGTCGGAGAGGGCCGCCGTCTGGCCGAGCAGCCAGACGCGCTGGGCGCCCAGGCGGGTGATCTCCTCGGCGACGCGGTCGTCCAGGCCGCCGGTCGGGGTGATCAGCAGCGGGGCCTCGAGGTGCGCCGCCAGCGGGGCACCCGCGAGGGCGTCGGCGAAGTTGTCCGCCGTGGCCAGCACGACGTTGGCGGACTGACCCGGGAAGGCCGAGCGGGAGGTCAGCAGGTTGGTCTCGATGCGCTCGGCACCGGCCAGTCGGTCGACCGTGGGGCCCTCGGGGGTGCGGTCGGCCGGCGGTTCGGGGGTGGAGAACCAGTTGCAGCCGGGCGGGTTGGGCTCGCTGCCGCGTGAGTAGGAGGCGCACTGTGCGGCCGTGACGATGCCCGGCCCGGGGGTGAACGGGGGACGCGGGTCGCAGCCGGGGAACGGGATGCCCGGGACCTCGAAGATGCCGGACCCGTCGCCGACGGCGGTGGTGGGAGCTCCGCCGTCGATGCCGACGTTGTCGGTCCAGCAGTTGCCCTCGCCCTCGCCGTCCCACACCATGTCGGTGCCGTTGGGCTGGGCCAGGCCGTTGATGTTCACGCCGTAGGTCGACCCGCGCCAGGTGTTGAAGTTGGAGGTGTCGAACTGCTTGTCGGGGGCGTCCTCGCCACGCAGCGTCGCCGGCACGAAGAACTGGAAGGTGCCCTGGCGCCAGTTGTCGTAGAAGCGGTTGTTCTCGAAGAGGTTGTAGTTGCCGCCGGCCAGCACGAGGCCGGTTCCGACGGGGAGGGGCACGACCGGACAGACGACGCCCTCGTCGTAGTCCCGCTCGCTGAACGGCCCGGTGCACTTGCCGGCCAGCAGGTCACGCTCGTAGTAGCCGGTGTTGTTGGAGTGGAACAGGTTGTCGTGGAAGTAGGCGTGGTCCTGCGGCAGGCCCGGGTGGTCGGGGAACAACGAGTCGGTCGCCGCACCGACGAGGTTGCGGTCGAACTCGTTGTGGTGGGTGTGCACGGAGTTGCCGGCCGTGCCGGAGTAGCCGAGGGTGTTGTGGTGGCCACGGCAGCCGCGGATCTCGGTGCCGAAGCGCAGGCCCTCGTTGTCGTCGAAGAGGCCCGCCTCCTGGTTGAGGTCGGTCGCCGAGCCCGGGTAGATGGCGGAGTCGCCGTTGCCGTACCCCTCGCAGTTCTGGTACAGCCCGTGGTCCACGGCGAAGGACAGGAACCCGTACTCGTCGTTCCAGCGGGTGATCATCTCCTCGAAGACGAACCCGTCGGACTCGATGATGTAGACGGCGTTGAACTCGAACCGCTGGACGGTGAAGTTCCGCAGGTACAACCCGTCGGCCCGGTCGGCACGGATGCCGTTGAGCTGGGAGTAGTCGCCGTCGATCACGGTGTCCAGGGGCGAGGCGCCGGTGCCCTCGATCTGCAGGTTGCAGAGGTTGTTGTCGCAGACCCCGTCGTCGTCGGTGTCGCCCAGGATCGGGATCAGGTTCTGCAGGAACGGGCACTCACGCTGCTGCTCGTAGGACAGCACCAGCGCGCCGGGGTTGTTGTTGCCCTCGTCCTCGGTGGGGTCCTCCTGCTGGTTCAGCTCGTGCTGCTGCATGGGGGGCAGGGGGATGGCGCCGATGTCCATGATGCCGCCGCCCTCGTCGTCGGCGGGGGGCTCGATCTCCAGGCACGCCGGGTCGACGGCGCCCACGTAGGGCTCCTCGCGGTACACGCCGGGCATCACCAGGATCCGGCTGCCCTGCTCGCCGTTGGCCTCGACCTCGGCGATCGCCTCGTTGATGTGCTCGAACGCACAGTCGTCGAGCACCGCTTCGTTGCGGGTGCGCAGCGCCTCGGGCAGCACCTGCAGGCGCGCCTCGGAGTCGGGCTTGCAGACCACGTAGGTGTTGCCGTCGAAGCGGTAGGACGGTGTCCCGAGCGCGCCGGCCGGGAACTCGGCGGGCCGTTCGGGGTGCGCCACGACGGGGGCAGCCACCAGCAGGGTGGCCAACAAGCAGGGCACGAGGGCGAACACGAGAAAACGTCTGGACACGAAGGAACCTTTCGGGTGACCGCGACGACCCCCACCGGGCCGATCGTGGGAGGGTAACCCGACGGTGGGACATTGGACAGGAGAAGTGGACGGCTCCTTCACAATGTCGGATGGGCGACAGGGTGGTCGGCCGGTCGGGCCGGCACGGTGCCGCCGTCGAGGTCTCGTGCGCCCGTAGACTGCGGTCCCGTCGGGCACCCCGTCCGGCGGCGGTGGCACGTCCACCCAGTCGACCCGAGGAGGCCAGCCGTGACCACCACCGTTGCGGTCATGGGCGCCGGGTCGTGGGGGACCGCGTTCGGCTCGATCTGCGCCGACACCGGGGCGGACGTGCGGCTGTGGGCCCGGCGACCCGAGGTGGCCGACACCATCAACGCGGGCCTCGGTAACCCCGAGTACCTGCCCGACATCGGGCTGAACGAGGCGTTGCGGGCCACCGCGGACCCCGACGAGGCGCTGTCCGGCGCCGACATCGTGGTCCTCGCCGTGCCGAGCCACGCGCTGGTCGAGTCGTTGGCCGCGTGGCACGCCCTCGTCCCACGCGATGCGGTGGCCGTCAGCCTCGTGAAGGGGATCGCCCTGGACACGGGCCGGTGGGCCAGCGAGGTCATCCGTGACGCCTGGGACCTTCCCGACGGGCGAGCGGTCGTGGCGAGCGGGCCGAACCTGGCTCGCGAGTGCGCACAGCGGTTCCCCTCCGGCACCGTGGTGGCGGGCCCGGACGAGGCCGTCTGCGCTCGGGTGCAGGCCATCTGCCACACCCCCTGGTTCCGGGTCTACACCAACCCCGATCGCACCGGTGTGGAGGTGGGCGGGGCCGTGAAGAACGCCATCGCCCTCGCCGCCGGGATGGCCGACGGGATGGGCTACGGCGAGAACACCAAGGCGATGCTGCTGACCCGGGGGCTGGCCGAGATGACCCGCCTGGGCCTTGCCCTGGGCGGACGCGCGATGACCTTCGCGGGGCTGGCGGGCATGGGCGACCTGGTCGCCACCTGCACCAGCAGCCAGTCGCGCAACCGCCACGTCGGCGAGCAGCTGGGCCGGGGCCGACCCCTCCAGGTGATCATCGACGAGATGAACATGGTGGCCGAAGGAGTGAAATCGTCCCCCGCGATCGCAGGCATCGCGCGGGACCACGACGTCGAGATGCCCATCGTGGAGCACGTGGTTCGTGTCCTCCACGATGGACTCGACCCGCAGGACATGGCCGTGGCGCTCATGGGACGATCTCCCAAGTCGGAGTTCCACGGCATGGAGGAGGCACGAGGATGAGCCAGGAATCACACGAGACGCCGACGGCGGACAAGCCGCGCGTCCTGGTCCTGTTCGGGGGCCGGTCCAGCGAGCACGAGGTGTCGTGCCTGTCGGCACGCGGGGTGCTGTGGGCCATCGACCCCGACATCTACGACGTCGTCAGCGTCGGGATCACCCGGACCGGGCGCTGGACGCTGATGCCCCATGGCGTGCCGCGGACCCGCGAGGGGACCCTGCCGGCGGTGCCCGAGGACGGCGAGACCGTGACGCTGGTGCAGACCCGTGTCGGCCCGCGGCTGATGCTGCTGCCCGACGACGTCGATGCCGGGGCGGCGGACGTCGTCGACGCCGATCGGGGTCGGACCGTCGACCTCGGCGGGATCGACATCTGCTTCCCCGTGCTGCACGGCCCCTATGGCGAGGACGGCACCATCCAGGGGCTGCTGGCCAGCGTCGGGGTGCCCTACGTCGGCGCCGACGTGGCGGCTAGCGCCATCGCCGTGGACAAGCGGCAGATGAAGCACGTGTTCGCCGCTGCCGGGCTGCCGCAGGTCGCCCACGACGTGGTCCGTCGGGCCGACTGGGAGCGTGACCCCGAGGGCGAGCTCGCCCGGATCGAGGGGCTGCTGGAGTACCCGGTCTTCACCAAGCCGGCCCGCCAGGGTTCCTCCATCGGCATCAGCCGGTGCACCGACACCGAAAGCTTGCGGGCGGGTGTGGAGGATGCGCTGGGCTACGACCGGGTGGTCATCATCGAGCGCGGCCTGGACGGCGTCCGTGAGCTGGAGTGCGGGGTGGTCGGCAACGACGACCCCGTGATCACCGCGCCCGGCGAGACGATCCACACGGGTGCGTCGTTCTACGACTTCGACGCCAAGTACCTCGAGCCGGTGAAGCTGCAGTGCCCGGCAGACGTCCCCGACGACGTGATCGAGCGCTGCCGTGACTACGCCGCCCAGGCCTACGACGCCGTCGGCGCCCGCGGGCTGGCCCGTGTCGACTTCTTCTACCTGCCCGACAGCGACGAGGTGCTGGTCAACGAGATCAACACCATCCCCGGTCTGACGCCGCAGTCGATGTTCCCGCCGGTGTGGGAGGCCCAGGGCGTGGCCTTCCGCGTGCTCATCGACCGGCTGCTGGCCTACGCGATGGAAGCCAGCGAGGAGTCGGCACGCTACTCACCCTGATCCAGGCGGTCCACGGCGGAATGTGACGGGCTCGGAACGAGCGTGACGTTCCCTCCTCCCTCGGTGCTAGTGTCGAGCGATCAGCGTCTGTGAGGGGCGCGCGTCACCGAGGGAAAGGACGCCGAGAGATGAGCGACTACCAGCAGGGATCCGGTGGGCCACCGCCCACGCCGTTCGGTGGGCCCGGAGGCGCCACCGCCGCACCACCGGGTTCGCCGCAGGCCTACAACCCGCCGCCGCAGGCCCCCCAGCAGGGCTACGCCCAGCAGTACGGGCAGCCCGGAACGGGCGGGCAACCGGGAGGTCAGCCCGGGTATCCGCCGCAGGGATACGGGCAGCCCGGAACGGGCGGTCAGCCGGGACCCGGCGGGCAGCCGGGCTACGGCGCGGCCGGGTTCGCGCAGCCGGGGGCCAAGGGCAAGGGCGACCCGATCGCGTGGCTCACCGTCGTGTCGTCGGTGCTGCTGATCATCGGCACCTTCCTGCCGTGGATCGACCTCGGCGTCATCACGCTGACGGGCCTCGATTCTGACGACGGCGTGATCGTCATCGTCCTGGCCACGATCCTGCTGGTCGCCGGCGTGGTGCGGGCACGGCTGCGGTTCCGCTGGGTGTCGATCGTCGCCCTCCTGTTCGCCCTCTTCACCCTGCTGGCCGTCGTCATCGACGTCGGCAGCGTCAGCGACGTGGGCGCCACCGTCGGCATCGGCCTGTGGGTGTGCCTCGTCGGCGCCGTCGGGGCGACGCTTGGCACCCTCATCACGCTGCGGAAGACCTGACCCGGCTCGCGTGCCGCCGGGGATCGACCCCTACAGGTGCACGACCGGGCACGTGAGTGTCCGGTCGATGCCCTCGATGGACTGCACCCGAGCGACGACCAACCGGCCGAGCTCGTCCATGTCCTGGGCCTCGGCGCGCACGACCACGTCGTAGGGGCCCGTGACGTCGTCGGCGGCCTTCACCCCGGGGATCTCCGCGACTGCGGCGGCGACCTCGGCGGCCTTGCCGACCTCGGTCAGGATGAGGATGTAGGCGGAAACCACGTGTGTGTCCCTTCGATGATGTGCATCACGGCTGCCGATCGACCTCGAAGAAGAGCCGGATGGTCGTCCGGTACTCCCGTTCCCCCTCCGCGTCGACCCCCACGCCGACGGCCAGGACGTCCAGGCGCATGATGCGTCGCAACGTCCGGCCGGCTTCGCGCACGGCATCCTGGGCGGCGTCGTCCCAGCCGATGCTGGAGACGCCTTCGAGTTCGATCGAGTTGAGGACCGGCATGTTCGGGAGATCCTACGCCACGAGATCCCCGGTCCGCGCAGGCAACCGCGCCATACTCCGCTGATGACCTCCAGAGGCGAGTTCCAGCGGCTGGCCGACCTCGGCCCTCACCTGGCCGGCAGCAGCCCCGCGGTCCCCGTGGGCGTGGGAGACGACGCGGCGGTGGTGCGGGTCGGTGCGCAGGACGTCGTCGTCTGCGTCGACGTGATCGTCGACGGGGTGCACTTCCGGACCGACCTGTCCTCGCCGGCCGACGTCGGCTGGAAGGCCGTCGCGGTCAACGTCAGCGACCTCGCGGCGATGGGGGCGATCCCGCAGGCCGCGGTGGTCGGCCTGCAGCGCTCCCCGGAGCTGACGGAGGATGCGATCGACCAGCTGTACGCGGGCATGGCCGAGGCAGGCCGCGAGTGGGGAGTGGCCATCGTCGGCGGCGACACGGTGACCGCGCCGGTGTGGTCGGTGTCGTTGACGGCGATCGGCCGGCCGGCGGCGGCGTCGATCACCCGTGGGGGCGCACGGCCCGGCGATCGGCTGGTCCTGGTCGGGCCGCTGGGCGCGGCGGCAGCGGCGTTGTGGGCCGACGGCGAGGGGCTGCCCGTGCCCGATGACCTGCTGGCCGCCCATCGTCGACCGCGTGCCCTCCCCTCCTCCGGCGTGGCCCTTGCCCGTGCCGGCGCGACGGCGATGATCGACCTGTCCGACGGGCTGGGGGCTGACGCCGGTCACGTCGCCCGGGCCTCCGGCGTCGACCTTCGGATCGATCGCACCGCCGTCATGGCCGCCGTCCCCTCCACCGTGGTGGACCTGCTGCCCGAGGACCTGCTGGCCCGGGTGGCGCTGGGCGGGGGAGAGGACTTCGCCCTCCTTGCCGCTGTCCCCGCTGATCGCGTCGACGCTTGCGAGGCCGCGCTGACGGAAACCGCCGAGGCCCCGTGGCGCTGGATCGGCACCGTCGAACCCCCGGCCGATCCGTCGACCCCCGCCGTGTGGCTCGACACCCCCGCCGGCCCACCGGAACGCATCGACGCCTGGGGCTACGACCACGGGTGATCGGCTCACCCGGAGGTGTGTCGGCTCACTCGCAAGGGGGTCGACTCAGACGACACGCATCGGAGGTGTGTTGGCTCACTCGCAGGGGGGTCGACTCTGACGACACGCATCGGAGGTGTGTTGGCTCAGTCGCGAGGGGGTCGAGTGAGGCGACACGCGGGGGTGGGGTGGGGCGTCAGAGGGCCGAGAACGGCGGGGGGTAGGTGAAGGGGCCGCGGGGGTGGTCGGTGGCGAGGGGGAGGGCCTGGAAGTGGACACCCCATGCGGGGTCGGGGGCCTCGACGCCGACGTCGGTCGAGGGGACGAAGCCGAAACGGCCGTAGTACGCCGGGTCACCCAGCAGGGCCAGCAGCGTCTCGCCGGACTCCGTGGCCAACCGGACGACGGTGGTCATCAGCGCGGCGCCGACGCCCCGGCCCTGCACGTCGGGCAGCACCCCGATCGGGCCGATACCCACCGCGGCTGCACTACCGGCCACAACGCCACGGGAACAGGCGACGTGGCCGACCACGCGGTCGTCGACCTCGGCGACCAGCGTCAGCCCATCGATCAGGTGGCCGCCGGAGCGCAGCGCGTCGACCAACCCCACCTCGACCGGCTCCTCTGCACCCTCCGGCGCAGGGAACGCGGCACGGTGCACCGCCGCCACCGCCTCGGCATCCCCCGGGGTCTCCGGCCGCAGCATCAAGGTCACGTCGTCCACGCGAATCTCCTATGTCAAGCGGCGAGTGCGACGCAAGTCGCCGGGGCCGGTTGAGGGGTCTGTTGGTCGGTGACCATGGCGCGGTAGACGACGTCGGAGAGGCGTCGTCTCAGCGCCCGGATCGCTTCGGTCTTGGTCTTGCCCTCGGCAAGCTTCTTGTCGACGTAGGCGCGTGCCGGGGGGTGGATGCGCATCTGGGTGATCGCGATGCGGTGCAACGCCACGTTCAGCTGCCGGTTGCCGCCACGGTTGAGCCGGAACCGTTCACGGTTGGATGACCACACCGGGATCGGCGCGGTGCCGTTGACCATCGCGAACGCGGCCTTGGAGTGAAAGCGATCCACTCCAGCGGTCTCGCCGATCAGCTTGGCTGCGGTCAGCGCCCCGCAGCCTGGCAGCGCCAGCAGCGACGGGGCCTGGGCAGCGGTCAGCTCGGCGATCTCCCGCTCCAGGTCGTTGATCCGCACGGTCAGATGGCGGCACCGGTCGATGAGCTCTGTGGCGATGTTGGCCACCGTTCCATCGTGCTCAGCCAGCCTGGCGGTCAGCCCGTCGAGCACCGTGTAGCGGCTGAGGGTCTTGGGGGCGATGTCGTCGATGCGCAGCTCGTGTAGGTGCCAGTGGATCCTGTTGTGGATGCGGGTGCGCTCAGTGACCAGGTCCTCACGATGATCCACCAGCAGGCGGATGGTCCGCTCGGGCCCGTCCAGTCGTGCTGAGGCCAGCTGGGGGTTGCGCAGCGCGGCGATGGCGACCGCTTCGGCATCGATCGGGTCAGACTTGCCGCGCTTGCGGCCGCCGCGGCGGGCCTGGCCCATCAGGCGCGGTGGGACTCGCACGACCGCCTCGCCGGCGCGGATCAGGTCCTGCTCCAGCCGGCGGGTGAGGTGCCGGCAGTCCTCAAGCGCCCAGCAGCGCTCATCGCCGAGCTGTTCAGCCCACGCGACGGCCTTCACGTGGCCGGCCACCGTGGTCTGCACGGTGATGTCATCCAGGACACGGCCTGCATCATCGATGGCGACGATGGTGTGGGTGCGCTTGTGCGCGTCGACTCCGAGCCTGATCATGGGATGTGTCTCCTGTCGTTGATGGGTGACAGGACCGGTCGGTGGACACACCTCAGTTGAGGTCAGGAAACGCCAAGCTCCTATCAAGTCACGCCGGCCGGTCCGACGCCCCCACCCAGCGACACTTCGCGTGGAAGCCATCACCAGAGCGAGGCAGCGAGGCTATGAGCCAACTGGGCGGGGCCTGGGGAGCATGACACTGACGCCGAGGATAGGTCCGGCGGCCGGTCCACCGTTCAGTCCTCCGGGGCGAACAGGTGGCGGAGCACCCGCTCGGGGTCGTCCAGAACGGTGCGCCACAGCGTCACGGCGTCGACGTGCTCCCACGCCACGACGTCCATGCCGCCCGCGTGCAGCTCGTGGATCACGGCCCCGGGGTAGGCCATCAGCAACGGCGAGTGGGTGGCCACGACGAACTGGGCCCCCTCCGCCACCGCCTCGTGCATCATCGCGAGCAGCCGCAGCTGGCCGTGGACCGACAGGGCCGATTCCGGCTCGTCCAGGACGTACAGGCCGGCGCTGCGCATCCGCTCCTCCACGAGCAGCAGGAACGACTCGCCGTGGGAACGGGCGTGCAGGTCGGGGAACATCGCGGCGATCCCGGACACCGGATCGTCGTCCTCCGCGATGTGGCTTGCCATGCCGTAGAAGGTCTCGGCCCGCAGGAACCAGCCCCACCGGGGTCGCTGCCGCCACCCCAGGCGCAGGTGTTCCGACAGGTCGCTGTGCGTGGCGTGGGTCCGGAATCGCAGGTTCCTGCTGCCGCCCTCGGCGTTGAAGCCGGCCGCGACCGCCAGCGCCTCAACGAGGGTCGACTTGCCGGTCCCGTTGTCGCCGACCAGCACCGTCACGTCACCGAAGCGCAGGTCGGCCACGTGCCGGACCGCCGGCAGGCTCCACGGATATCCCTCCGTCGGCGCATCCTCGCCGAGGCGGACATCGGTCAGGTAGGCCACCACCGTGTGGACGGTACAGCCGGGCCGTCGCACCCCGGCGCTACCGTGGACGGCCATGGCAACCACGTCCTCCGACCTGCCGGTCGTCCTGACCATCGCCGGCTCCGACTCCGGTGGTGGGGCCGGCATACAGGCCGACCTGAAGACCTTCCAGGAACACGACGTCTTCGGGACGTCCGTCATCGTCGCCCTGACCGCCCAGAACACCCTGGGCGTGCACGGCGTCCACGAGGTCCCGGCGGACTTCGTGACCGCCCAGCTCGACGCCGTCGCCTCCGACATGGACGTTCGCGCGACCAAGACGGGCATGCTGGCCACCAGCGAGCTGGTCCACACCGTCGTCAAGGGCATCCGCCGGCACGGCCTGACCAACGTCGTCGTCGATCCGGTCGCGGCCAGCAAGCACGGTGACGCGCTGCTGGCCCCCGAGGCGCTGGCCACCGTCCGCGACGTGCTGCTGCCCGTCGCCACCATCGTCACCCCCAACCTCGGTGAGGTGGCGCTGCTGACGGGTGTGGAGGTCACCGGCACCGACGACCTCGACAAGGCCGCCGAGGCCATGAAGGCGCTCGGGCCGCAGTGGGTGCTGATCAAGGGCGGCCACCTGCCGGACAACCTCGAGGCCGTCGACCTGCTGTTCGACGGCGAGCGGATGATCGAGATCGCCACGGCGCGTTCGGCGTCCACCGACACCCACGGCACCGGCTGCACCCTCTCCTCCGCGATCGCCGCCAACCTGGCGAAGGGCATGGACGTCCCCTCCGCGGCCCAGGTCGCCAAGGACTACATCACCGGCGCCATCACGCACGGCCTGCGGATCGGGGCGGGCATCGGCCCGGTCGACCACGGCTGGCCTCGCCGCCCGGTGCCTCCCACCGACGACGCGCAGGCCCGGTAGGCCGCACGAGCGCACGTGTCGCCCTCCCTGTCCCTCGACGACCCGGTCACCGACGTCCCGGGCGTCACCGCTCGCCTTGCCGGTGACCTGGCCGGTGACCCCTTCCGCATCGAAACGGTGCGTGACCTGGTCTGGTACCTGCCACGCCAGGGCGCCTACCGCGACCTCGGCGCCCTCGTGCCGATCGCGGACCTCGAGATCGGCAAGCCGGCGACGGTGGTCGCCACGCTGGTCCGCTGGGACAAGGTCTTCCCGCAGAAGCGGGGCCGGGGCGGCAAGAAGCTGACCATCCAGAAGGCGACCCTCCGCGACGAGCAACGCGGCACGATCACCGCGTCGTTCTTCAACCAGCCCTGGTTGCCGGGCAAGCACGCCGAGGGCAGCCGTGTGGCGATCTCCGGCACGGTGGAGAAGTGGCGCACCGAGCTGCGGATCAAGGCGCCCAAGATGACGTCGCTCGACGACGACGTGGTGGCCAGCGACCTGGAGGAGAACCAGTTCGTCCCGGTCTACAAGGCCACCGAAAAGGTGTCCTCGCCCCGCATCGCCCGGCTGGTCCAGCAGGCGCTCGAGCTGCTCCCGGCGATCCCCGACCACCTGCCCGAGGACCTGCGCGGCCGCCACGAGCTGGCCCGCCTCGACTGGGCGCTGCGCACCATCCACGCACCCCCGGACCAGGCCGACCTGGCCATCGCCCGCGAACGCCTCGTGTACGACGAGCTCCTCGTCCTGCAGCTGGTCCTCCAGCGACGTCGCATCGAGCTGGAGTCCGACGCCGTCGGCCTGATCCACCATCCGGTCGCCATGGGGGCGGTCGACGCGTTCCGTGCCTCCCTGCCGTTCGCCCCCACCGCCGATCAGGAGCAGGCGTTCAACGAGATCGATGCCGACCTCGCCGAGAGCGCCCCGATGCACCGGCTGCTGCAGGGCGACGTGGGGACCGGCAAGACGATCGTGGCGGCCCACGCGATGCTCCGCGCCGTCGATGCGGGTCGACAGGCTGTGCTGATGGCCCCGACCACGGTCCTCGCCGAGCAGCACCTCGTCACCTTCCAGGCGCTGATGGAGAAGGTGATGATCCCCGCGCTCGGCCGGCCACCGCGAGTCCACCTGCTGACCTCGGCGATGCCGAAGTCCTACCGGGCCCGTGTGATGTCGGATGTCGTGTCGGGGGACTGCGACCTGCTGATCGGCACCCACGCGATCCTCGAGGACAACGTCGCCTTCGCCGACCTCGGCGTGGTCGTCATCGACGAGCAGCACCGCTTCGGCGTCGAACACCGGGCGGCCCTCGCCAACAAACGCCCCGACGGCGCGTCCCCCGACGTGCTGGTCATGACCGCCACGCCCATCCCGCGGTCGTTGGCCCTGACGATCTACGGCGACCTCGACGTCACCGTCCTGCGCAACCGGCCCGGCGCCGACACCATCACGGTGCGCACCGAGGTCATCCCGTCCCACTCCGACCGACGCGACAAGCTGTACGGCTTCGTGCGCAGCGAGGTCGACGCCGGCCGTCGGGCGTACGTGGTCTGCCCGCTGATCGACCCCTCCGAGGCCCTGGAGACGGTGACGTCGGCGGTGGAGATGCACGAGGAGCTGGCCGAGGGGCCGTTCAAGGGCTACGAGGTCGGGCTGATGCACGGCCGCATGTCCGCGGAGGACCGCGACGCGGTGATGAAGGCCTTCCGGGACGGCACTGTGCCGATCCTGGTCGCCACGACCGTGATCGAGGTCGGTGTCAGCGTCGACGAGGCGTCGGTGATGATCATCGAGGACGCCGACCGCTTCGGCATCTCCCAGCTGCACCAGCTCCGCGGCCGCCTGTACCGCGGCTATCCGACGAACTTCTGCGTGCTGTTCGCCGAGGACCCGACCGACAACCCCCGGCTCGAGGCGCTCGCCGCCAGCGACGACGGGTTCGAGCTGGCGGAGGAGGACCTCAAGCTGCGTCGCGAGGGCAAGCTGTTCGACACCGCCCAGACCGGCGAGGGCGACCTGCGGATCGCCTCGGTGGTCAGCGACGTCGACGTGGTGGCGCGAACCCGCGACGACGCGAGGGCACTGCTGGAGGAGGATCCCGACCTCGATCGGCATCCCGACCTGCTGGCCGTCGTGGCCGAGCGCTGGACAGCTGCGGACTTCGGCGTGCTCGAGGGGGGTTGACCGAACCCGGTTCAGGGGTGGATGCTGGTCGGGCAGTCAGCATCGATGGATGCAGATCCCCGAGCGCAGCGGCTCAGGTCGGTTCGCGAACGGCCGATCGCTGCATGCGACGGAGGGGATGCGTGGATGCCGGACAACCAGTCAGGAAGCGAGTCGAAGGACAGGATCGACGAGGGAGGGCGGCGGTTGGATCGACGACGGACGTCGAGCCGGTGGGACGACCTGTCGATCACCCGCAAGGTCGCGGCGGTGGTGACGATCCCGTTGGTGCTGCTGCTGCTCACCTTCGCCGTCCTCGTGTCCTCCGCCGCCGCCCACCGGTCGCACGCCGTGCTCGACGCCCAGCTGGCGACGATGGGGGAGGGGGCCTACCACCTTTTCCTGGGCCTGGCCGAGGCCGGACACGCCGCGCACGACGTGGCACACGGTGGTGACATCGTTGCCGCCGAGGCCATCCGGGCGGAGGGCCTGGACCGCGCGCGCGAGGGGTTGGATCGGCTGGACGGCATCGACCGCACCCTGACCGACCGGCTGCGCCACCACGTGGTCCGCCAGCTGGCCGAGGCCGTCCTGTCCTCGCTGGCGCTGGTCGAGCCGCCGCTGACGGTCGACGGCCCACCGGTCACGCCGCTCCCGCCCAGTCACGAGACTGTCTCCCGTGTGCTGCAGCAGCAGATCGAGCTGCAGCTCGGGGACGGCTGGGACCGCCTGCAGGACAGCCGTGCGGACGGTGACCGCGACGAGCAGGCCCTGCGCTGGCTCACGGCGGTGCTGCTGCTCGGTGCCGCGCTGGTGCTGCTGGCCGTCCGGACCCTCGGCGGGCGCTTCGCCGACCGGGTCGTCCGGTTGCAGGACGACGCCGGCCTGCTGGCGAACGGGGCTGCGCTGGAGGTGCTGGAGGAGGACTGGCCCGACGACGAACTCGGCCGCTGCGCCGCCGCGGTGCACCGGGCCAGCCGGCTGCTCGCCCGGCGTGCCGATCAGGCCACGGCGGCGTCCCGCGCGACGACGGCGTTCCTGGCCAACGTCAGCCACGAGATGCGCACCCCGATGAACGGTGTGCTCGGCATGACGGCCCTCCTGAACGTCAGCGAGCTCGACGCCGAGCAACGACAGCACGTCGGGATCATCCGGTCCTCGGCCGAATCGATGCTCGAGCTGCTCAACGAGCTGCTGGACGCCACGAAGGTCCAGGCCGGCACGTTCGGCATCCGCGAGGAGGTCCACAACCCCGGGGAGGTGATCGGCGAAG
The DNA here is from genome assembly GCF_003344865.1 of Euzebya pacifica. Lineage (GTDB taxonomy): Bacteria > Actinomycetota > Nitriliruptoria > Euzebyales > Euzebyaceae > Euzebya > Euzebya pacifica. Next base: position 3,961,262 of record NZ_CP031165.1, on the reverse strand, counting down.
CGGTCGACCTGTTCGAGGGCATGGCCGCCGACAAGTCCATCGACCTGTCGTTGCACCTGGAACCCGACCTGCCCGAGCTGGTCCTCGGCGACCCCCAGCGCCTGCGGCAGATCGTGCTGAACCTCGTCGGCAACGCCGTGAAGTTCACCGACGGCGGCCGGGTGCTGGTCTCCGCAGGGGTTCGCCCCGCTGATGACGGGCGGACCCTCTCCGTTGCGGTGTTCGACACCGGGGGAGGGATCCCCGCCGACATGGTCGACGTGATCTTCGACAGCTTCGTCCAGGCCCACGACGACGATTCGGCGCTGGCGACGGGCACTGGCCTGGGCCTTTCCATCGCCAAGAAGCTCGTCGAACGGATGGGCGGCACGATCGGGGTCCGCAGCAGCGTGGGCGTCGGCAGCTGCTTCTGGTTCGTCCTGCCCTTCCGAGAGGTGACCAACCAGCCGTCCCCGGCTGTCCCCGCCGAGGGCGACCTCGCTCTCGAGGTCGCCGACACCCCCCTGCGACTGCTCGTGGCGGACGACAACGAGATCAACCGGCGGGTCGCCCGTGGCCTCCTTGGGGCGCTCGGCCACGAGGTCCTGCTGGTCGGGGACGGTCGAGAAGCCGTCGAGATGGTGCGGTCGGTCCCCGTCGACGCGGTGTTCATGGACGCCCAGATGCCGATCATGGACGGACTGGAGGCAACGGCGGCCATCCGCGCGCTGCCCGGTCCGGAGTCGGCGACCCCCATCATCGCCATGACCGCCAGCGCCCTGGACGCCGACCGCGACCGGTTCCTCGCCGGCGGCATGGACGACTGCGCGTTCAAGCCGCTCGTCTGGGACGACCTGCGTGCGGTCCTCGAACGGGCCGTCATCAGCCGTCCCGACGCCACGACTCCCGAGGACGACCACCACGAGCCCGGCCAGGACCCGCTCGACCAGCGCATCCTCCACGGGCTGGTGCTGCTGCACCGCTCCGGTCAGCGCCTCGACGAGCTGCTGGACGGGTTCGAGCTGCGCGCGAGGGAACGCCTGCGAGAGATCACCGCAGCAGCAGCCCGCGGGGACGCCCACACCGTGGCGTTGGCCGCGCACAGCCTGCGCGGCAGCAGCGGCAACCTGGCCGCTGCTCGGCTGGCAGCGATGGCCGAACGGCTGGAGCTGTCCGCCGAGGAGGGCGATCTCGATGTCGTCGAGGTGCTGGTCCGGTCGATGCGGGAGGAGCTGGTGCTGGTCATGCACCTTCTGCGGGCAACCTTCGGGGTGCCGACCGGGGTCGGGTGATCCACCGGACGGGCGCCGGCCGTGACGGACGCCCGGGCGCCGCCTACGGTTGGCCTCCATGACCAGAGTCATCGCGGGCACCGCCGGCGGCCGGCCCCTCGCCGTCCCGGACGGACGACGGACACGCCCCACCGGCGACCGAGTGAAGGAAGCGTTGTTCTCCTCCCTCGGTGACCTGACCGATGCGGTCGTGCTCGACCTGTTCGCCGGCACGGGGGGACTGGGCATCGAGTCGCTGTCGCGAGGCGCGACACGAGCAGTCTTCGTCGAGCAGGACCGGCGCGCCGTGGCCACCGTCCGCGCCAACCTGGATGCGGCGGACGTCACCGAGCGTGCCCGGGTGGTCAACACCTCCGCCGAGCGGTTCGCGACGGACCCCAGCGGCGGGCCCTTCGACGTCGTGTTCGTCGACCCGCCCTACGTGATGGCCATGCACGACATCGCCGAGACGCTGCAGGTCCTCGTCGACGGCGAAGCGTTGCGCTCCGGCGCCCGGGTGGTCATCGAACGCGACAAGCGTCGTCCCGAACCGCCGCCCCGCCTCCTTTCCCATGATCGGGACCGGACGTACGGTGAGACCGTGCTGCGCTACTTCACGTACCTCCCCGCGACGGCCCCCCTCGCATCGACACCGGCCGCCGACGCATCCGATGAACCGCTTCGAGACGAGGTGTCCTCGTGACCGTCCGCGCCGTCTGCCCGGGGTCCTTCGACCCGGTGACCCACGGACACCTCGACGTGATCCGACGCGCCAGCAACACCTTCGACCACGTGACCGTCGCGTGCATGCGCAACGTGTCCAAGCGCGGTGGGCTGTTCGAGCTGGACGAGCGGCTGGAGATGCTGGAGGAGGTCACCGCCGACCTGCCCAACGTCGAGCTGGCCGTCTTCAAGGGCCTGCTGGTGGAGTTCGCCCGCGACAACGGCATCAACGTCATCGTCAAGGGGCTGCGGGCGGTCAGCGACTTCGAGTACGAGCTGCAGATGGCCCAGATGAACCACTCGATCGGTGGTGGCATCGAGACGCTGTTCATGTCGGCCAACCCCGACCATTCCTTCCTGTCCTCCTCCCTCGTGAAGGAGGTGGCCCGCTTCGGCGGTGACGTCAGCGCCTTCGTGCCCCCGGGCGTCGAGAAGCGCCTGCTGGCCAAGTACGCGGAAACCCACGTCGAGTCACACGACGAGTCCTGATCGGAGCCACGATGGACCTCGAGAACGCCCTCGCGCAGCTGGAGCACCAGCTCGCCGACGCACGTCCCGTACCGCTGTCGGCGTCGGTGATGGTCAACAAGGACGAGCTGGAACGCGTCGCCCAGGCCATCCGTGCGGCCCTGCCCGAGGAGATCCGCCAGGCACGCTGGGTGCTCAAGGAGCGCGACACGATCCTCGCCCAGGCGTCCCGCGATGCCGAGCAGGTCGTCGAGGACGGCCGCCGTGAACGCGACCGGATGGTGGCCGACACCGAGCTGGTCCGCGAAGCCCACCGCGAGGCCCAGCGGATCGTGGACCGCGCAGGGGAGGAGGGGCGGCGCATCCGCAACGAGGCCGAGGACTACGTCGACGCCAAGCTCGGCGACTTCGAGGTCGTCCTGCAGAAGACCCTCTCGACGGTCACCCGTGGTCGCGACCGGCTGCGCGGCCGACAGGCCTCCTCGGAGATCCGCGCTGGCGAGGATCCGACGCTGCCGGGTGGGCTGCCCGTCCAGCAGGACCAGCCCGGACCGCAGGGCCAGCACGGCCCCGAGGACACCGTTCCGCCCGGTGAGGCCACCCAGTGGCCCGGGGCGGGGCCGGAGCAGCCCGCCGACGACATGTCGCCCCGCACCGGTGGCGTGAAGTTCTTCGACCACGAGGAAACGCTCTAACCGGTCAGCAGGCCGAGCGAGGCACCTACGCCGCACCGGTGGCCAGACCCTTCGGTGTGCGCTACGCTTTCTGACCCTGCGCGATTCCCGCGCACGTTCGCGTGCCTGCATCCCGACCCGGTCCGGGCGGATGCCACGCCCCGATCCAGAAGGATTCACGACCGCGGCCTGCCGCCACGGCCATCTCCCATGACCAACGACCCGACCGAGCTGGCATCGACCAAGATCGATGTCGCCGAGCTGCTCGACACACCCGGCGCAACGCGCGAGGTGGAGCTGGACCTGCCCGTTCCCGAGGGGTTCGAGGTACCGCTCACCGCGTTCGGCGACGAGGTCCGTGTCGACGGTGTCCTGGAGTCCCTGGTCGATGGCGTGCTGCTGCGCGGCACCGTGGAGATCGACGTGGACCAGCAGTGCGCGATGTGCCTGGAGCCCATCGACCGGCACCCGTCCACCGCCGATGTCGCCGAGCTGTTCTCCGACCCGGCGACGGCAGAGGACCCCGAGGACGTCGAGGTCGGCTACACCATCCGTGGCGGGGTCATCGACATCGACACCCTGATCCGTGACGCGCTGGCCGCCGACATCGACACGGCACCGCACTGCCGGCCCGACTGCAAGGGCTTGTGCCCCACCTGCGGCATCAACCGCAACGAGGCCACCTGCGACTGCCACGACACGGTTGTCGACGACCGCTGGTCGGCCCTGGCCGACCTCGACCTCGACAGCTGATCCCCCCAACTCTCCCGACCGACCAACCCATCCGAGGAGCTCTGCCATGGCAGTCCCGAAGCGCAAGAAGTCCCGCAGCACCACCCGGCACCGCAAGGCGCAGTGGATGAAGACTGCAGCCCCCACCGTCACCAAGTGCCCCCAGTGCGGCAGCGACACCCGGCCCCACACCGCCTGCAACACCTGCGGCACCTACCGCGGTCGTCAGGCCGTCGAGCCGAAGCTGTAGGCGTTGCCCATCCGCGTACGCGGATGACCCCATGACGATCCCCGCCGGGGCCGTCGTCGTGGACGCCATGGGTGGCGACCACGCCCCCTCGGCCGCGCTGGACGGCGCGGCCGTCGCCGCAGGGCGAGGGGTCGACGTCGTGCTGTGCGGGGACGCCTCGTTGCGTGACCGCACCGACCTGCCCGTCGTCGTCGCCGACGGCGTCGTGGGCATGGACGAGGACGCGGCAATGGGCCTGCGTCGCCTGCCCGACGCCTCGATCCGGGTGGCCGCCCGCACCGTGGCCGATGCTCCCGGCAGCGTGCTGCTGTCGGCCGGGTCGACCGGCGCCACCGTCGGGGCTGCCCTGCTCGAGCTCGGCCGACTCGATGGGGTCCGCCGCCCGGTCGTCGCTGCCCGTGTGCCGTTGCCCGACGGGGGAACCGTCGTGCTGCTGGACGTCGGCGCAGACCCCGACCCGCAACCCGAGGCCTACCCCACCATGGCACGACTCGGCGCCGCGCACGCACGTGCCATGGGGGTCGATCACCCCCGCGTCGGTTTGCTGAACATGGGCGTCGAGCCGCGCAAGGGCACCCGCCGGACGATCGCCGCCGAGGGCCTGCTGGCCGGCTCCGCGGGGTTCGTCGGCAACGTCGAACCGGCAGATGTCCTCCGCGGCGCTGTCGACGTCGTCGTCTGCGACGGTTTCACCGGCAACCTCGTGCTGAAGACGATCGAGGGACTGTCGGCCGGGATGTCGGATGTCGCGGACAGGCGGGCCACGCGTGACCGAGCCGCCCATCTCCTCGGCGTTCGGGGTACGGTGCTGGTGATGCACGGTGCTGCGACCGGCGAGGACTTCGCCGAGGCGGTCTCACTGGCCGCTCGTTGCGCAACGGCTGGCACACGACAATGACAGGTGACGAGATCTACAGCCTCCTCGCTCCGCGGCTCCAGGCGGTGCTGGCGCTCGATGCGCTGCCGGCACCGACCGCCCGGTTCGACGAGGACCTGCATGCCGACTCCCTGGACCTCGTGGAGGTCGTGGAGGGCGTCGAGCAGGACCTGGCCGACGCCGGTGTCCGCGTCCGGCTGCCCGAGGACGAGCTCCGCGACCTCGAAACCGTCCGGGACGCCGCCGAGGCGTTCGCCGCGCTGACACGGAAGGAGCCGAAGTGAAGACCCAGGACACCACCCCCGACGACGGCTCCACCGAGCCGACGGCCTCTGCCGAGGAGCGTCCGGCCGCCGAGGTCGCGCTGGAGGAGGCGCTGGGGTACCGCTTCGTCGACCAGGGGCTGCTGCACAAGGCGCTCAGCCACCGCAGCTACGCCTTCGAGGCCGGGGGACTGGCCGACAACGAACGGCTGGAGTTCCTCGGCGACGCGGTGCTCGGCGTGATCGTCACCCACGAGATCTTCACCCGGCTGCCCCAGTCCGCCGAGGGACGGCTTGCCAAGGTGCGGTCGGCCGCGGTCAACACCCTCAGCCTGGCCGACCTCGCCCGGGGCATCGGCATCGGCGAGGCGGTCCACCTCGGCGTGGGCGAGGAGCAGTCCGGTGGGCGTGACAAGGACTCGATCCTCGCCAACACGATGGAGGCCGTCATCGGCGCGGTGTTCCTGGACTCAGGCATCGAGGCGGCCACGACCGTCGTGCTGGACCTGACCCGTGACCTGCTCGACGACATCATCGACCGTCGCGATTCCCTGGACTACAAGACGTCCCTGCAGGAGCTGACGGCCGGCGAGCTGTCGACCCTCCCCAGCTACGAGCTGAGCGACGTCGGCCCGGACCACGCCAAGACCTTCACGGCGATCGTGCGGGTCGCCGGCGAGGAGCTCGGGCGCGGCGAGGGACGCAGCAAGAAGGAAGCCGAACAGGGCGCCGCCGCCGAGGCCTACAGCCTGCTCAAGACACGACTCACCAACCGACAGAAGGACAGTCAGTGACCCAGTTGCCCGAGGTCGAAGTCATCAAGCGAGAGCTGGAGAAAGAGCTCGTCGGCAAGAAGATCAAGGACGTCTGGCTGTCGCCGGCGGAGCTGGTCAAGCGCCACGGCACGATCAAGGACTTCTCCGCCAGCCTGGTCGACAACAAGATCGTGTCGGTGGACCGCAAGGGCATGTGCCTGTTGTTCGAGCTGGACAACGACACGACGCTGGTGGCCATCCCCGGCAGCCGTGCGCGCATGACCAAGGAGACGGCCAAGGAGGCGCGCGGCGACGCGACCCGGATGGTGCTGCAGTGGACCACCGGCGGGTCGGTGCACTACCACGACCTGGAGGCCGACGGTGAGCTGTTCGTCGTCGACACCGACAAGGTCGACGAGCTGGACGACCTCGCCAAGCTGGGCATGGACCCGCTGGCCGAGCCGATCCCGTGGCCGGTGTTCTCCTCCGCCCTGACCGACCGCAAGGACCTGCTGAAGGCCGTCATGGTCGACGACAGCTTCGTGGTGGGCCTGGGCAACATCTACTCCGACGAGATCCTGTTCGAGGCGGGTCTGGCCCCCGCCCGCAACTCGGCGACGCTGTCCAGCCAGGAGGTCCGCCGCCTGCACCGCGCGATCCTCGAGGTCATCTACGAGGCCATCAAGCAGGGCGGCACCGACAAGGCCCCCAGCGAGACCGACAAGGGGTTCTTGCCCTACGACGAGGTCGGCCACCTCAAGATCTACGCCCGCGAGGGCCAGGCCGACGCCCGGTCCCGCGCCATCATCGAGTACGGCAAGATCAAGAAGGGCCTGTACGCCTACCACTCGCCCCGCACCCAGACCTGATCCCAGGGCTTCGCTGCTGGACCGGTCAGGGAAGGTCCAGCAGCAGGGCGAGGCCGACGACGGCCAGCCAGGCGCACAGCGCCAGCCCGAAGCGGTTCATCGGCGGGGTGTCGGGGTCGACGTGGCGGGCCATGCGGTGCTGGGCCTGCCACCAGCCGAGGACCGCGCCACCGCCGACGGCGGCAACCATGACGAACGGGCCGTTGGTGCCGGTGATGTTGCGCACCCCGACGGCGATCATCAGCCCGACCCACATGTAGGCGACGAACCACAGGTAGCCGGCAAGGGTCGCCCAACCCTTGCGTGCCGGACGGCTGACCTGCTTGACCGTGTCACCGTGGCGGTTCCACCAGCGGCCCGTCGCCCGTCCCAGCTGCCGGCTGACCGGCACCTCGGGGGCAGGGCGGTCGGTCACGCGACGCCGCCGATCCGGGTGTCGTTGCGGCTGGCGATGTGGTCGATGGCCTTGCGCAGGGCCGAGTTGAACTCCGTGGCCATGGCTGCCGAGGCGTCGTGATCGCCCTCGACCTCCACCACCAGCGGGTCGTCGAGCAGGTCGACCAGCTGCAGCTGCGCGCTCGGCGGGACGAGGCGGTCGCGGGTGGTGACCAGCACGGCGGAGGGAACGTCGATGCCGGTGATCCAGCCGCGCGAGTCGAAGCGGGACAGCTCGCGTCCGGCCTCGGCCAGGTCCTCGATCTCCCCGCGCTGGAGCTCGCCGACCACCCAGGGGAGGAGGGGCGAGAGCTCGGAGATGCCCGGGGCGGCGCGGCGCAGCAGGTTGGGGCCGACCGCGTCCTGGGCCTGGGTCAGCAGGACCCGCTCGATCCACGTGCGGGGGAGGAGCCGCTGGCCGAGCTGGTAGAGGGTGATGAACCGCCAGCCGAGGGCGGTGACAGTGGAGAAGTTGAAGTGGGCAGCGGTGGCGCACAGGACGACGCCAGCGACGACGTCGGGATGGCGCTGCCACAGCAGCTGGGTCAGCGGGCCGCCCATGGAGTAGCCGACGATGATGGCCGGGCCCGTGCCCTCCGCGCGCAGCAGCGCGGCGATGTCGTCAGCCACGTCGGCCAGGCGGAAGGGCATGCTGTGGCGGGCGCCGCGCCCGTGGCCCCGGTGGTCGGGAGCGATCACCCGGCCCACCTCCTCCAGCGCCCCGTAGGTCGTGAACCAGTTGAGGTCCGCGGAGACGACCCAGCCGTGCACCAGCACGATGGGTGGCTGGTCCGCGGGTCCGGGCTGGTCGCGGAAGAAGATCTCCCCGTGCCCGTCGAGGGAGACGGTGCGCGACGGCGGCAGGTCCCCGGGTGGCCTCGCGACCCCCAGGGAGCTGTCGTCGGGGCGGGAACGGCCCGTCACCCATGCGGTGGCGGCGGTGACGGCGGCGGCGCCGCCGGCCGCGGTCAGGATCCAGCTGGTTCGACTCATGTCGTCCCGAAGGGTAGGACCCCTGTACGATCGACGCTGCGAGACCCCGAAACCCCCTTGTTTCGGCGGCGTTTCGCGTCGTACACTCCGCAAGGGACGGTCGCTGCGCACGACGTGTGCGGCTGGCGTTCCCGAGGTGCCACTCACTGTCAGGCGCCCACCACCCGCCGTGCCGGGTCACGATCGCACGCTACCTCAAGACCTCTCTAGGAGAACGCATGAAGGCGCTCGTCGGATCCTGGGACGCCGCTCCCCACAAGCTGCTCGCGGAGATCACCGCACTGCGCAGCAAGGTTGCCCAGCTGAAGGCCGAGAACGAGGGCCTGCAGGCCGAGAACGCCATGCTGCGGGGCCTCGTCGATGCAGACGACCACGCCGGTGTCGAGATGGTGGCCGAGAACCTGGCCACCGCCTCCGCCTAGCAGCCCACACGACGCGAGCCTCTGCCGAACCCGGCAGGGGCTCTTGTTGTGTCCGATGTGCGGCCCGGGCGTCCTGCCCGCTACCGCATCCAGCGTCCACCCGCACCGGCCACCCGGCCGTCCGGCCTGATCCGGGCGTCCGTCCACGCCCGTTAACCTTCACTCGACCGTGTATCTCAAGTCTCTCGCCCTGCGTGGCTTCAAGTCCTTCGCCGACTCGACTCGGCTGGACTTCGAGCCCGGCATCACCGTGATCGTCGGACCCAACGGGTCGGGCAAGTCCAACATCGTGGACGCACTCACGTGGTCGATGGGAACCCGGTCCGCCAAAGACCTGCGTGGTGGTTCGATGTCGGACGTCATCTTCGCCGGTGCGGGCAGCCGCAAGGCCATGGGGCGGGCGTCGGTGGAGATCACCATCGACAACTCCGACGACAGCCTGCCGATCGAGTTCACCGAGGTCACCGTCGGCCGGGCCATGTTCGCCACCGGCGAGAACGCCTACACGATCAACGACGTCGAGTGCCGCCAGCTGGACGTCGCCGAGCTGCTGTCCGACACGGGACTCGGCCGGGAGACCCACACCATCGTCGGGCAGGGACGCATCGACGCCGTCCTCAACGCCCGCCCCGAGGAACGCCGCGCGTTCATCGAGGAAGCGGCCGGCATCCTCAAGCACCGCCGCCGCAAGGAACGGGCGCTGCGCAAGCTCGGGCAGATGGAGGGCCACCTCGAACGACTGGTCGACCTGCTCAGCGAGATGCGCCGACAGCTGCGCCCCCTGGAACGCCAGGCCGAAGCCGCAGCCAAGCACCGCAACCTCTCCGATCAGCTGCACGCCATCCGCACCGATCGCGGCCTGCGTGACCTGGCTCGACTGCTGGACCGCTGGTCCACCGAGCAGGCCAGCCGCTCGGCTTCCGACCAGCGGCTGCGCGAGCTGGAGGAGACCAACGCCACCCTCAAGCGGGACGAGCAGGCCATCGCCCAGGGCCTGTCGGAGCTGACCCCGGCCGTGCGCCTGGCCACCGAGACCCAGTTCGCCCTCGCCAACCTCGTCGAGCGGTCCAGCGGCATCGTCGAGCGCATCGTCGAACGTCGCAACGGCCTAGCCGAAGCCGCCGAGGAACCCGTCGCCGGTCGCGACCCCGAGGAGCTTCGCGGTGAGGCACAGCGCGACCGCGGCCACCTGGCGGAGGTCGCCGAACACGTCACCACCACCTCCGGCCTGCTGGAACGCGCCCGCCAGCACACCCGTCATGCCGAGCAGGCGCGCCGCGCCCACGAGCAGGCGGCCGCTGCGGAGGCCCGTCGTCGGGTCGAGGCCCGCGAACGCCAGATCCGCTGGGAGGGCGAGATCGGGGGGCTGCGCAGCTCCCTGGCGCAGGCCTCCGGTGAGGAGGGCCGGCTGAGCATCCAGCTGCAGGCCCAGCAGGACCGCTCCGACGAGCTCGAGGCCGACGTCACCGCCGTCCAGAACGAGATCCAGCGCCTCGACGCGGCCGTCCCAGACCTGTCGGACCACCTCAGGACCATGGAGGAGCGGCGCGCCCGGGCCCAGAAGGCCGCCAGCGACGCCGCCAAGGAAGAACGCGAGCTCGAACGGCGCCGGGCGAGCCTCGAGGCCCGCGCCGACGCGCTGTTCGCGGCGTCCGCCGAACCGAGCGAAGGTGCCTCCGTCCTGGCCGAGGCGGCCGAGAAGGGGCAGGTCGACGGCGTCCTCGGCCCGCTCGCCGCGCTGTTGCAGGTCGCCGACGGCCACGCCGTCGCCGTGTCCGCTGCCCTCGGCCCGCTGGCCGATGCCCTCGTCGTCGCCGGCCGGTCCGCCGCCGAATCGGCGCTCGGCTTCGTGGCCGATCGCGAGGCCGGCCGCACCCTCCTGCTGGTCGCCGGGGCCCCGCACAACGAACCGACCGACCAGCCGTCGCTGGACGCGATCGGCGCCCGGCCCCTGGCCCCCATGGTCGACGGCGACCCCGGCATCCGCGCGGCAGCTCGCCGGGCCCTTGCCGGCGTCTACGTCTGCGACGACCTCGACACGGCGCTGCGGCTGGCCGACACCAAGCCCGAGCTGGTCTTCGTCACCACCGACGGGCAGATCGCCGGTGCCCGAGGGCATGCCGGTGGGGGAGCGGTCGCCCACACCGCCGTGCTGTCGCGTGCCGCGGCGGAGGAGGCCAAGCAGCAGGCCGACGCGGTCGGTGCGGAGCTGCGGATCGTGCACCGCAAGGTCGGCGACGCCGACCGGGAGCTGGAGGAGGTCCGCCAGCAGCTGGAGACCGCCCAGGCGCAGATGCAGGAGTCCGACGCCCAGATCACCTCCGCTGCCGAGCGGCTGGGACGGCTGAACAAGGAGCTGTTCCGCTGTCACCGGGAGCGCGACCAGGTCCAGAAGCAGCACGACCAGCTGGTCGCCCAGACCAAGGCGCGGCAGGAGAAGCTGGACGAGCTGGAGGCCCGCGGTCCCGAGCCCTACGTGCCCGACCCGCGGTTCGCCGACGAGGAGGGCGGCGGCGACGTCGAGGCCGAACGGCTGGACGACCTCCTGACCGAGGCCCGCGAGGCCGAGGTGCAGGCCCGCTTGAACCATTCCACCGCCGAGCAGGAGGCCGGCGAGCTGCGGCGTCGCATCGCGGCGCTGGAGCAGGAGGCCCAGCGGGTCGAGGCCCAGCTGGCCGAACGCGAGCGGCGCCAGAAGGCCCGCCTTGCCGCGATCGCCCGCTGTGACGAGCTCGAGCACGTCGCCCGCGCGGCGTTGGCCCGCGCCGAGGCCTCGCGCGTCGAGGCTGCGGCCGAACGCGACCGGCTGGAGGAGGCGCGTGCCGAGCAGCAGCGCCGTCTGGGGGTGGCACGCTCCAAGCTGGCGGAGCTCGCCCAGCAGCTGGAGTCCCTGCGCGACAGCCGCCACCGCGAGGACCTGATCCGCCAGGAGCTGTCCATGCAGCTCGACGGCGTCCGATCTCGGCTGCGCGAGATCGGCATCGACGACGGCGAGGCGGCCCTCAAGGAACGCACCGCCGACCCCGAGGACGACCTGCTGGCGGGCGGCGAGGAACGCGACGCGGAGCTGGCCGAGGCCGAGGACGACCTGGCCCGCAAGATCGGTCTGCTCGGGACGGTGAACCCGCTGGCCCTGGAGGAGTTCCACGCGCTGCAGGAGCGGCACGAGTTCATGACCGGCCAGCTGGAGGACCTGCGCACGTCCAAGAAGGACCTGATGCGGGTCGTCGAGGCGGTCGACGATCGGATCCGCGAGGTGTTCGCCGCCGCGTTCGCCGACGTGGCCGGCCACTTCGAGCACATCTTCCCCAAGCTGTTCCCCGGGGGGCAGGGCAAGCTGATCCTGACCGACCCCGACGACATGCTGACCACCGGCGTGGAGGTCGAGGCACGGCCGCCCGGCAAGAAGGTCAAGCGCCTGTCGCTGCTGTCGGGTGGCGAACGCTCCCTGACCGCCCTGGCGGTGCTGTTCGCGATCTTCGCCGCCCGCCCGTCGCCGTTCTACGTGCTCGACGAGGTCGAGGCTGCCCTGGACGACGCCAACCTGGGTCGGTTCCTGAGCGTGGTGGAGGAGTTCCGCGGCTTCAGCCAGTGGATCATCGTCAGCCACCAGCGCCGGACGATGGAGATCGCCGACACGATCTACGGCGTGTCCATGGGCTCCGCCGGTGTGTCCCGTGTCGTGAGCCGGAAGCTGGACCAGTCAGGCCTCGCCCGGACACCCTGACAGATTCGAAACAGGCCGTTGACGGTCCGGGCGGGGCTGCGGATACTCCGCCGATGAACGTCGCATCTTCGTGCGGCGGTGCGGGGGTCGTGGTTGCGGCTGTGGTTGTTGCCGTGCTCGGGATGCCTGCGCCGTCGTCATCTCAGCCGTCCGACACCCTCGTCATCGTCAAGGACGAGGCGCCTCTCTCGAACGTCGATATCGCCGTGGCCCTCAGCCAGGCCACGCCGCTCCCCGCACCGGAGACGGTGCTGATCGGGCGTGACGACGACTTCGCCGACGCCCTCGCCTCGGGCGTGATGCAGTCCCGCTCGCCGCTGCTGCTGGTGCCCTCGGCGGGTCCGCTGCCCGAGACGGTCGTCGAGGAGGTGCGGCGGCTCGGCTCTACGCGTGCGGTCATCCTGGGTGGTGAGGCGGCGGTCCAGCCGGCGATCGACCAGGAGCTGCAGGACCTGGGCCTTGCGGTCGAGCGGCGGGCAGGTGGGTCGCGGTTCGAGACGGCGATCGACATCGCCCGCAACGACGCGGCTGGGGCGGACACGGTGATCCTCGCCCGGGCGTTCCCTGCACCCGGTGCGACCGACCTGACCCAGGGGTTCGCCGATTCGATCGCCGCCGGTGGCATGTCAGCGGAGTTCGGGTGGCCGGTGCTGCTGACCCAGACCGACACCCTGACCGAGCCCACCCGCGCCTACCTGGCCGAGGCCGGCATCACGCGGGTGGAGATCATGGGTGGCACGGCGGCGATCTCAGCTGCGGTGGAGCAGCAGATCCGCGACATGGGCATCACTACCGAACGGCTGGCCGGCAACAGCCGGGCCGAGACCGCCCTTGCGGTGGCCGACAAGCTGGGTGCCCCGACGGCTGCCGAGGCCGATCACGTCGTTCTCGTGCAGGGCCAGGCCCCCGACGCCTGGGCCGGCGGGTTCGCCGCGGCAGCCCATGCGGCGCTGCTGGACGCGCCGATCGTGCTGGCGACCGGTGACACCCTGCCGCCGGCCACGCTGGACTGGCTGCGTGACGGGGCGACCGACCCCGGTTATGCGGTCGTGCCCGCCGATGGCAGCCCGGTGCTGACCTGTGTGGTCGTCCCCTCCCTCTGCGAGGAGGCCCGCGTCACCCTCGGCCTGCCACCGGACAGCCCGGCCGGTGGCCCGCTGGAGCTGCTCAGCACCGACCCAGACGGCATTGCGGCCGGCGGATACGCGCCGTCAACCTCCGCAGACGGGCGCACCGTGGCGTTCCTCAGCGACGGACCGTTGTCGCCTGACGCCGACGGGGCCCTGCACGTGTGGGCGCACACCGCCGACGGCCTCGTCATGATCGACCGCACCCCCGACGGGAGCCCCGCAGCCACCTTCGACCCGGAAGCACAAGTGTCGGCCGACGGCCGCTGGGTCGTGTTCACCAGCGAGGACCAGACCCTCGCCGGCGGAGACCTCGGGCAGCTCCGCAGCGCCTACGTGCACGACCTCCAGACCGGCGACACCGCCCACGTCTCGATCGACGGCACCGGCGCCCCGGGCAACTACGTCGGCAGCCCCTCGATCGATGCCGACGGGTCGGTGGTCTCCTACGTCTCCCAGGGCGACGTCGGTCAGGATGCCGGCTGCGCGTGCTACTGGATGTGGTGGCACGACCTGGACAGCGGAGAGGTCGGGGTCGTCCGGACCCCGGACGGCGCGCCGGTCGAAGCCGCTGGCGGCACCCGACCCAAGCTGTCGGGCGACGGCACCGCGCTGGTCTTCATGACTGCCACGGGGCTCCTGCCAGGAGACGACAACGACGGTGCCGACACCTACCTGTACGACATCACCACCGGCACCCTCGAGCTGATCTCGGTCGGCCCAGACGGCCATGCCGGGACGACGACGGACTTCAACCCGTCCAGCGAGGTCGGCGTCAGCCACGATGCCTCGGTGGTGACGTTCGCCTCGACCGCCGGGGACCTGGTTGCCGGCGACGGCGCCGAGTCCGGGCAGGTCTACCTCCGCGACCGGTCGACGGGGACGACGGTCCGGCTGACCGGCCCCGACCCCGCTGGCGGCATCTACACCGAGGCCACCGCCGGCTTGTCGACCAACGGCCGCTGGGCGGTCTTCGCCAGCAGCAACGACCCGACTGCCACCGGCCGGTTCGGCTGTGGCGTGTTCCGCTTCTCGGTCCTCGACGGCACGATCACCCGGATCGACCAGGGGCCCGGTGACTCCAACAACTGCCCGATACGTGCCGACGTGGCAGACGATGGCACGGTCGTCACCGACCACTTCGCCGCGCTCCACGACGGCAACGACGAACACCAGAACGCGCTCGGCGGCTACGACGTGTACCGCTCCGGCCCGGGCTGACCCCAGCGCGGCCCATCGTCAGGCGTTGTCGTAGAAGTGGCTGGCGACGGCTTCGGTTCGTGACCTGATGGTCGCGGCCTGGTCGTCGTCCAGCCGGGACCGCCACGTGTCCACCGTGGCCGAGCTCTGCCGGACCACCGTGCGGAACTCGGCCGGGGCAATGTCCTTGGACGGCGCCCTGACGTTGTCGCGATCCACCGCTCGGGCGACCTCCGGCGTCCAGGCGAGGCCGAGCTGCTCGTACACGGGGGGCAGGGTCTCCAGCGGGTCGGCGGCCATCTCCTCGTGCCGCAGGAACAGCCAGTCGGGGTGGTCCTGCCTGAACCTGTCGGCCATCGTGTAGATGCCGTTGTAGATGGTGATCGCCTGGTCGAAGACGGGAAGGTCCGTCGTCGCCGCCCGCTCCACCTCCTCGGCCACGTCACCCAGCAGGTCCATCAGCTGATCGTCGTCGGCCCAGACGGCGAAGTCGAACCCCCAGCCCAGACGGGTGATGCTGCTCACGTAGGCCTCCGGGCGGCGGACCATGAACACGACCGGCCCACCCGTTGCCGCCTGAACCGCAGGGGACAGCAGGCACGCCGTCGGATCCTTGATCAACACCCGTCGCCGGCGTCGGCCGAGCGCGCGGCCGACCTCGCGGACCCCCATGCCGAACGGCTTCCAGGCCGTGATGTCCCGCCGCCAGCCCGACGGGTTCGGCAGCCGCCCGGCCAGCAACCGATCCAGCGCCGCCCGTTGCACCGGGTCCAGCGTCGTGCCGTACGTGAAATGGGCGCGGGTCGGGATCCGGCTGACCGCCGGGTCCAGCGACGGGCTGAACGGCTCGTGGACGTACGCCACATCGACGGCCAGCGACAGGACGTTGCCCATCCACGTCGTGCCCGACCGGTTCGCGCCGGTCACGAGTATCGGAAGGCCCGCGCCATGCTGTCCCCTCGCCACGCGGGCCGTCTCGGTTCCCGCTCGACTGACGTTCTCATGCGCTGGAGATGGGGTCAACCATCGCACGAGCCGCCCGGCGGACAGCGGCGATGTCGGCGTCCGGCGGTAGCCTGCGAGTCGCCATGGAACTCATCATCATCCTCGCGGTCGTTGCCGTCCTGACCCTCGTGGTCGTCGGTGGCCTTTTCGTCGGGCGGTCCAAGGGCGGCACCGCCACCCTGCCCCCCGAGACGAAGGCTCCGACCCCCTCCTCGACCCCCACTGAGGACGCGATCGATCCGGCGAAGACGCCGGCCATCGAGACGCCCGAGCCCGACGAGGACATCGACCCCTACCCGGGCGGCCCGAACCTGCTCACCGAGGACGAGCCCGACGTGGTCGTCGTCGACGAGCCGATGAGCCTCGTCCAGCGGTTCCGCCAGCAGCTGACCCGCGCCTCGTCGGCGCTGGGCAGCAACCTCCGCGGCATCTTCTCCAGCGGCCTCACCGAAGAGGCGTGGGAGGAGCTGGAGGAGTCCCTCATCGCCGCCGACGTCGGCGTGGACGCCACCCTCGAGCTGGTCGAGGGCCTTCGTGCCCGCGTGAAGGAACAGGGCATCACCGACGGCGCGGGGGCGCTCGCGCTCCTCAAGGAGGTCCTGCGCCTCGAGCTCGGCACCGCCGACCGGACCATGGCCCGCCGTCCCGAGGGCACCACCGTGTGGCTGTTCACCGGCGTCAACGGAACCGGCAAGACCACCTCCATCGGCAAGCTCGCCAAGCGCCACGTCGACGCGGGGGAGAAGGTTGTCCTGGCCGCCGCCGACACCTTCCGTGCTGCCGCGTCCGAACAGCTGGAGATCTGGGGCGAACGCTCCGGCGCCCGCGTCATCCGCCAGGACGAGGGGGCCGACCCGGCCGCCGTCGCCTTCGACGGCTGGAAGGCCGCGACCGCCGCCAACGCCGACCTGCTGATGATCGACACCGCCGGCCGGCTGCAGAACAAGAAGGAGCTGATGGCCGAGCTGACCAAGGTCAAGAAGGTCGTCGTGCGCGAGGCCGAGCACCTCGACGAGGTCCTGCTGGTCATCGACGCCACCACCGGCCAGAACGGCCTGTCGCAGGCCAAGGCGTTCACCGAGGCCGTCGAGGTCACCGGTGTCGTCCTCACCAAGCTCGACGGCACCGCCAAGGGCGGCATCGTCATCGCCATCCAGCGCGCCCTCGGCCTGCCCGTCAAGCTCGTCGGCCTCGGCGAGGGCATCGAGGACCTGGCCGAGTTCGATCCCGACGCGTTCATCGACGCGCTGTTCGCCGAGGTCGTGCAGGATGTCGAGCTCGAGGACTTCGACGCCGAGCTGGCCGAGCTGGTCGCTGACCAGCAGGACGACCAGCAGGGCGACGGCACCGCCTGATCGCGGGAGTCCTTTCCAACCGCGAGGCCGGGATAGAATAGTAGGATAGATTCTATCCTACTATTTTGGACGAACGAGGTCGTCGGATGCGGTTCACGCGAGGGACCTACGTGGCGCAGCAGCGTCCAGCCGATCCTGGCGGCTACGGCGGGCGTGCCAACCGTCGGGCCATGACCTACGAGGCCTTCGTCCCGACACCGGTTGCCGACATCGACATCGTCCTCGCCGGGCATGCCGCCAGTGACGTCGCCGACGCGGAAGCCGCGCTCGCGCGGATGGATCAGGCCGGTGCCGGAACGGCCGGCCTGGAGACGCTCGGGCGCAGCCTGCTGCGATCCGAAGCAGTCGCGTCGTCATGGATCGAGGCGTTGCGGGTCTCCCACCGGCGGCTGGCCGAAGCCGAGCGTGGCGCGCCCGGCCAGTCCTACGACGAGGCCCGCCGGGTCCTTGGCAACGTCCACGCCCTGGCGGCCGCGGTGGAGATCGGAGCGGCCAGCACGCCCTTCGAGGTCACCGACATCCAGTCGATGCACGGGATGCTGATGGCCACGTCGAGCGTTCGGGAGGATCGGGAACGGGCCGGGACGTTCCGGACCGAGCCGGTCTTCATCGGTGGAACGACCCCGAAGGATGCGGAGTACGTCGGTCCACCGGCGGCCCGGGTCAACGACCTGGTTGCTGACCTCGTGGACTTCGTCAACACGCGGCAGGACCTGTCGCCGACGGTTGTCGCCGCGGTGGCCCATGCGCAGTTCGAGTCCATCCATCCGTTCCACGACGGCAACGGTCGGGTCGGCCGATGCCTGGTCCATACCGTCCTGCGCCGCGGCGGGTTCGGACCCGTGATGCCACCGGTGTCCATCGCCATCGCGAACATGGGACGGCGGTACGTTGACGGACTCAACGCCTTCCGCCGCAACGACCTCGACGGCTGGATCTCGACCTTCGCCCCGGCGATCACCCTCGCATGCGAGGCAACGACCGGCCTGGCGCGACGACTGGAGGATCTGCGCCGGCAGTGGGGGAGTACCCTGCGGACGGCCCGGACCACCGCCGGCCGTCGTGCGCCACGATCGGACTCCGCCCTGGTCGCCAGCCTGGACGTCCTCGCCGACCTACCGGCCTTCCATGCCAAGGACCTGGCCGAGCGCCTCGGCGTCACCTGGAGGGCAGCCCAGGACGCCGTGGTCGAGCTGCAGAACGCCGGAATCGTCCGCCAGGTCACCGCGGGCAGGGGCAATCGCCTGTACGAGGCCGCCGAGATCTTCGACCTGCTGGACGCGTTCGAGCACGACCCGGTCCCGTTCCGAACCGGGTGACATCGCGGTCTCCGTGTTCGTGTGTCACCCCTCGGCGGTAGCCTGCCGGTCGATGTTTCCAACAGCCACTGTGCCTCGTCGTCTGGCGGACCCGCTCGCGCCCACCCCGAGCAGGTGCCATGCCCGGCATCGCTGATCTGTCCGCGGACGAGGTCCGCGATGCCCTGCGGCTGCTCAACGCCGAGGACGCCGCCATCGCCAGCGGCAACCGGCGGGTCCTGCGGGACCAGCTGGTCGCGCCCGGCCGCGTGACTGACCTGCTCGACCTGGCGCCCGACGGTGCCGCCGAGGCGTTCCGACACATCGCCGTGGACGGTGCCGCGTCGGTGGAGGACCTGCTGTCGCGCGGCTGGGCCGGTGTGGGCCGGCTGCCCGAACCGCTGGACTGGCTGCAGCGACGCGCCATGATCATCGTCGGCCGCGAGGGACTGGTGCACGCCACCGACGCCGCCCGCGAGGGGTTCTCGACCATGGTCCTCGACCTGCGGGAGGAACCGCCGATCGACGACGCGCCGCTGATGGTCGAGGCCGCCCGCACCGTGCTCGTCGCCCCCAACGAGGGCGCCCTGGACCGGGCGACCGCCGTCCCCGGCGCCGCCCTCCGGGCCGTGTCCGCCACCGTCGCCGTCAGCGACCGCTCGCCCGCCGCCGTCCACGCGGCGCTGGAATCCGCCGGCCTGACGGTCTCCGCCGCCACCGCCGATGCGCCCCAGGCCATGACCCTCGGGCTGCCCGGCACCGAGCAGGAAGCGGTCGGCCCACGCGCCATCCGCCGGCTGCTCGAACAGTCGCTGGAGGAACAGCGGCAGATCAGGCTGGAGTACTTCGCATCCTCTCGCGGGGGCCAGGCCACCGAACGGGTCGTCGACCCGTGGACGTTCACCGACGACCTGCTCCGGGGCTACTGCCACCTGCGGGAGGGGGAGCGGACGTTCGCCGTCGACCGGATCGGCCGGGCACGGCTGCTCAGCACCCACCGCACCCACGACCCGGTGGAGTAGCCGGACCGCCGACGCCCACAGGGGAGGGGAAGAGTCTTGTCCGAGCAGGTGATCAGCACCAGCGGCCTCACCAAGGACTACGGCGACGGCCACGGCGTTTTCGACCTCGACCTGCACGTCACGGCCGGCGAGGTGTTCGGCTACCTGGGACCCAACGGGTCGGGCAAGTCCACCACGATCCGCATGCTGCTGGACCTCGTCCGTCCCACCCGCGGCACCGCCACGGTGCTCGGCCACGACCCACGCCATGGCGACCCCGCCCGCCGCGAGCGGATCGCCTACGTCCCCGGCGAGCTGAACCTCTGGTCGGGCTGGACCGCCCGCGAGATCATCGGCTACCTGGCGGCCGTGCGCGGTGGGGTCGAGGACGCTCGGATCGCCGATGTGGCCGACCGGCTGGACCTCGATCTCGACCGGGAGGTCGGCAACCTGTCCAAGGGCAACAAGCAGAAGGTCGGGCTGGTCGCGGCGTTCGCCCCACGGGTCGAGTTGCTGATCCTCGACGAACCCACCAGCGGGCTGGACCCCCTGCTGCAGGTCGAGTTCCTCCGGCTGGTGCGCGAAGCCGCCGCCGACGGGGCCTCGGTGCTGCTGTCCTCCCACGTCCTCAGTGAGGTCGAACACGTCGCCGACCGGGTCGGCATCATCCGCCGGGGCCGGCTGGTCGACGTGCTCGGCGTCGCCGACCTCAAGGCACAGGCCAGCCGAACCCTCGAGGTGACCTTCGCCCACGACGCGCCCGCGGGCCTCGCCCACCTCGCCGGTGTCACCGAGCTCGTGACCGAGGGACGGGTCGGCCGGTACGACGTTGCTGGTGGCCCCGGCCCCGACGGGCGGTCGGTCATGGACACCTTCGTCAAGGCCCTCGCCGGCCACACCGTCACCGGGCTGCGCGGCGAGGACGCCGACCTCGAAGCCATCTTCCTGCGCTACTACGCCGACGATGGCGGAACCGCCGACCAGGCCGGGGAGGCCCACCCATGACCCCCGTCCTGGGACGGACCCTCGCCCGCGAACGCCGGCCGATCATCGGCTGGGTCGTCGGCGTCGCCCTCATCAGCCTGATCACCGTGGCGTCCTGGCCCACCATCGCCCAGTCCAGCGCCGACTTCGAGGCGTTGATGACCAACATGCCGGCCGCCCTCACGGCGTTCTTCGGCGAGGGGATCGCCAGCTTCTCCGCCGCGGCCGTCGTCGGCTCGCGGCTGTACGGCACGATCGGGATGGGCCTGTTCATCGGCTACGCCGTCTCGCGCGGGGCACGGAGCATCGCCGGGGAGGAGGGCGACGGGACGCTGGAGCTGCTGGTCACCCTCCCCGTCAGCCGAACCGCGGTCGCCGTCGACAAGATCATCGCCATGATGCTGGGGCTGGCCGGCCTGGTCGTGCTCGAGCTGGTGATCCTGGTCGTCGCCATGCCGCTGGCCGACCTGGACTTCGCCATCGGCCATGTCCTGGCCGCCTCGACCGGCCTGTACCTGCTCAGCGCCGTGTTCGGCGGCCTGGCCTTCGCGGTGGGCGCGGCGACGGGCAGCCGGGGCGCGGCCGTCGGCATCGCCGGAGGGCTGGCCGGCGGGTTGTTCCTCCTCACCGGGTTCGCCTCGCTCGTCGACTGGCTCGAGCCGCTGTCGGCCGTCAGCCCCTTCTCGGCCTACGACGGCACCGTCGTCCTGGCCGAGGGGCTCGGCTGGGCCACCCCGATGGTGTTCGCCGTCGTGGCGCTGCTGCTGATGGCCGCGGGGGTCGTGGTGTTCGACCGTCGTGACCTGTCCTGACGGGACCCCCGCGGATGTCGTACCCCGATGCGATGATCGCGCCGTGACCGACGACCGCCCCGAAGACCGTCCCGACCACCCCGACGCCGACGGCCGCCCGTCCCGTGCGCTGCTGGCCCGACGCGTGGTCGGCTTCGACGAGGCGCTGCACAAGCGCATGGCGACCTCGACCGAACGCCTGCCGTTCGGCTCGGTGCGCGTGACCCCGGACCTGCCGCTGGTCTACTCCCTCAGCGGCATGCACATCGACCGTCCCGTCGCGCTGAGCGAGCTACGCGTCGCGGTGGACCGCTGGATGGGCGACCTGCCCAACCAGGGCGTGTGGACGACCCGAGCAGAGGTTGCCTGGTCGCTCGGTGGGGCGATGACCGAGGACGGGTGGACCCTCAGCCGGGTCGTGTTCATGGTCCACGACCGCACGACCGAGCCGACGGTCTCCCCGCTGGGGTTCCGGACCGTCGACGCGGAGGAGTACGCGGTCTTCACCCGGCCCTTCGTGATGGAGGAGGAGTGGGGCAGCCCGCCGGTGGCCGAGCAGATGGTCCGTCGCGACGCCAGGCTGCAGGCCCGCATGGACGCGCGGTTCGTGCTGGCCCCCGACGACGACGCGGGCTGTCACGTGTACCGCCACGGCACGACCGCCCAGATCGAGGCGGTCGGGGTGCTGACCGAGTCACGTGGTCGGGGCCTCGGCGCCGGGCTGATGGCCGCGGCGATGCGCGAGTGCGCCGACGCCGAGACCGTGTTCCTCATCGCCGACGCCGATGACTGGCCCAAGGACTGGTACGCCCGCCTCGGCTTCGGGAAGGTGGCCACCGGCTGGGAGTGGAACCGCAAGCGCGACACCGAGGACGCCACGGCCGAGGGCTGACCGGGCTGCCTCGATTCGAGGTTTCAGGGGCGGGGGCCGCCCTCGACCGGGCCGAGCAGGGTGGCGTGCTTCACCTTGAACCGGTGGATCGCCCCGAGCCGTTGCAGCGCCGGCCCAGCCGGTTCGACCTCGCCGTCGTCGTGCACGGCCCGTAGGCTCCAGCCGGGCAGGACGATCGTCTCGCCCTCGTGGAGGACCAACCGCAGTGCAGGCGTGCTGCCGGACTGCTGCAGGACCACCCCCTTCAGCGCCGCGTAGGGCAGGTCGGTCATCCCCGACAACCGGCGGACGTGCAGCCCTTCCTCGTCAACCGTCACCGACGTGACCACCCACCGGATCCCCACGCGGAGCAGCAGGACCCCGACCAGCAGGCCGACACCGGTCCACACCATGCCGAACGGCGACGTCAACGGGGTGATCTGGTTGCCGCCCAGCGCCGCCAGCCGCCGGGACAGCCCGATCCCGGCCACGACAACGGTCACTGCCCCGACCAGCAGCAGGCCGATCGACAGCACCCGGGGGATGATCAGACGCGTCACAGCGGCCCACGGTAGACCGCTACACTCGTCGATCCCATGTTCAACGCACTCCAGGAACGCCTCGATGCCGTCTTCGACCGGTTCCGGGGCTCCAAGACCCTGACCGAGGAGCAGGTCGGCGAAGGCCTGCGCGAGATCCGCCTTGCCCTCCTCGAGGCCGACGTCAACTTCAAGGTCGTCAAGACCTTCGTCGGTCGTATCCGCGAACGCTCGATCGGCGCGGAGGTCTCGGAGGCGCTGAACCCGGGGCAGCAGATCATCAAGATCGTCAACGAGGAGCTCGTGACGATCCTGGGTGAGCAGTCGGCTCCCCTCGACCTCGGCTCGGCGTCGCCGGCCGTGATCATGATGGCGGGCCTGCAGGGCGCCGGAAAGACCACCGCGTCGGGCAAGCTGGCCAAGCTGCTGAAGTCCAAGGGCCGCCAGCCACTCCTCGTCGCCTGCGACCTGCAGCGTCCTGCCGCCGTCAAGCAGCTGAAGGTGCTGGGCGAGCGCATCGACGTGCCGGTGTACGCGCCCAAGCTCGAGGGCGACCCCGTCGAGGTGGCCCAGAACGCCATCGCCGAGGCCAAGCGCCTCAACTGCGGCGTGGTCATCGTCGACACGGCGGGTCGGACCAACGTCGACGAGGAGATGATGCAGCAGGCGGCCGACATCAAGGCCGCGGTCAACCCCGTCGAGACCCTCTTCGTCATCGACGCCATGATCGGCCAGGAGGCCGTCAACGTCGCCAAGGCCTTCCAGGAGGCCGTCGACTTCACCGGTGTCATCCTGTCCAAGCTCGACGGTGACGCCCGCGGTGGTGCCGCGCTGTCGGTGGCCGAGGTCACGGGACGGCCCATCAAGTTCGCCTCGGTGGGGGAGAAGCTCGACGAGTTCGAGGCCTTCCACCCCGACCGCATGGCCGGCCGCATCCTCGGCATGGGTGACGTCCTGACCCTCATCGAGAAGGCCGAGGAGGTCTACGAGGAGGGGCAGCGCGAGGAGCAGGCCGAGAAGCTGATGAAGGGTGAGTTCACCCTCGAGGACTTCCTCAACCAGCTGCAGTCGGTCAAGCAGATGGGCCCCATCGGCAAGCTGCTGGAGATGATCCCCGGCATGGGCAAGGCCATGAAGGACGCCCAGGCCGAGGTCGACGAGGACGACCTGAAGCGCATCGAGGCCATCATCCAGTCGATGACCCTCGAGGAACGACGCAACCCCAAGATCCTCAACGGCAAGCGCAAGAAGCGCGTCGCCAAGGGCTGTGGCCGCTCGTCCCAGGAGATCAACGAGCTGCTGCGCTCCTACGAGGAGATGCGCAAGATGATGAAGAACCTCGGGCCGATGCTCGGGGGCATGGGGATGGGCGGCGGCGGAGGCGGCGGCATGCTCGGCCAGGCCAAGGCCGCCCGCCAGCTGCAGAAGGCCATGGCCGGCGGCGGCGAGGGTGACCTCATGGAGCAGCTCGCCGCGATGAACGCCGGTGACCCGATGTCGGGCATGCCCGGCATGGGCGGCCCCAGCGGCGGGGGTGGCGGACCGCGCCGTAACAAGAAGGTCCCGAAGCGCAAGAAGAAGAAGCGCTAGTCCACCGGCGCCCCTCCAGCAAGTAATGGGGATCTTTTACTGAATGGCGTTCAAGGTTGAACGCAGAGTAGTCGATCCATACGTGGAGTCACTCTACGGATGGAACCCACGTGCTCGCTCGTTCTCGGCGCACTCCTGTGCTTCTCCTGCTCGCGGCCATGCTCGCGGCGCTCCTCCAGATACCCCCGTCACCTGCTGGTGAGCTGGTATCGGTCATCGTGCGCAGCACGGACTCGGCGGCTGCCGCTGGCGCCGCCGTGCTCGACGCCGGCGGGCAGGTCGTCCGAACGCTTGACGTGGTCGACGCCGTCGCCGCGCAGGTCCCGATCCATGCGCTGGACACCCTCGACGACGACCACACCGTCACCCGCGACCACCGGCTCGCCATGCACGGTCGCCACAACAGCGGTGACGAGACCTACACGGTCCGTACCGCCATCGACGTCACCGGCGCCGACAGGTACTGGGCGCGCGGCGCCACCGGTGAGGGGGTCGGCGTTGCGCTGATCGACACCGGTGTCGCACCCGTCCAGGGGCTCGACGGCCAGGTGATCCACGGCCCGGACCTCTCCTTCGAGGCCAGCGCCACCAGCCTGCGCTCCCTCGACACCTTCGGGCACGGCACGCACATGGCCGGCCTCATCGCCGGCCGCGACCCCGGTGCGTCCCCCGAGAGCTTCGCCAGCCGGCCGGACGACTTCCTCGGCATGGCTCCCGACGCCCACGTCATCAGCCTGAAGGTCGCTGACTCCCGCGGCGCGACCGATGTGTCGCAGGTCATCGCCGCGATCGACTGGGTCATCACCCATCGTGACGACCCCGGCCTCAACATCCGTGTGCTGAACCTCTCCTTCGGCACCTACCCCGACCAGGGCTACGAGACCGATCCGCTGGCCCATGCTGCGGAGGCCGCCTGGGACCACGGCATCGTCGTGGTCGCCGCTGCCGGCAACGACGGCGACGAGCGCGTCGGCCTGACCTCGCCGGCCTACAGCCCGAGGGTCATCGCCGTCGGCGCGGTCGACACCCACGGCAGCACCCGGTACTCACACTGGAACCCCCTGTCGTTCTCCGCCCGCGGTGACGGACATCGCAACCCCGACATCCTCGCACCGGGCTCGTCGCTTGCCAGCCTCCGGGTGCCCGGCTCCTTCCTCGACCAGGCGTACGGCGACACCGCCGTCGTCGACGGACGCTTCTTCAAGGGGTCCGGCACCTCGCAGGCCGCCGCGCTCGTCTCGGGTGCTGCCGCGCTGGTCGTCAGCGCGAACCCGTCGTGGACCCCCGACATGGTCAAGGACGCGCTGCTCGAGGAGGCCAACGGGCTTCGGCCCGGTGCCGGGTTCACCCGGATCACCGGCAAGGACGCCCTGCGCATGCACCAGATGCACGGGGTCACCCCGAACGCATCCGTGCAGCGCGACGTCCCCGCGACCGGTGGCGGCAGCCTCGACGCCTCCCGCGGCGATGCGGTCCTGGAGTCCCCCAGCGGGGTGCGGTTGTCCGGAGAGGTCGACATCTTCGGTGCACCCGTGGACACCGCAGCGCTGGCCCAGGCCCTCGAGACCGGCGGCTCCTGGGTCGGCGGCACATGGAACGGCAACCAGTGGTCGGGCAACCAGTGGTCGGGCAACCAGTGGTCCGGCAACCAGTGGTCCGGAACCGACTGGGCCGGCAACCAGTGGTCGGGCAACCAGTGGTCGGGCAACCAGTGGTCCGGGAACCAGTGGTCGGGCAACCAGTGGTCCGGCAACCAGTGGTCCGGCAACCAGTGGTCCAACGCGACCTGGAGTGCCACGACGTGGCGGTGAACCACCGCACCCACCGCACCCGCCGCACCGCCACCGCCGCACCACACCCCAGGAGCACCACGATGATCCAGTATCCCGCACGCCCGAACCGCCTCCTCAGCGCCGCCCTCGCAGTGACGATGGCCCTGTTCCTCACCGTGTCCGCCACCGGGGCCTCCGCTGGAGGGCGTGGCAACCACACCGCCACCGTCGCAACGAACGGACCGCTCACCCTCGCGCAGGTCGCCGAGGCCATCGGGGCCGACGACCTGCACGACCGCGGCCTCACCGGTGCCGGGGTCGGCGTCGCCCTGATCGACACCGGCGTGGTCCCCGTCCCGGGTCTCGACGGCCCGGGCAAGGTCATCAACGGCCCCGACCTGTCCTTCGAGTCCCAGATCGCGGCGCTGCGCTACCTCGACACCTACGGCCACGGCACCCACATCGCGGGGATCATCGCCGGCACCGGGATCGACGACTCCTCCCGCGGTTTGGCCTCCGGGGCGCACCTGGTCAACGTCAAGATCGCCGGTCACGACGGCGCCGTCGACGTGACCCAGGCCATCGCCGCCATCGATTGGACCGTGGCCCACGCCGACGAGCTCGGCATCAGGATCATCAACCTCTCCTACGGCACCACGGGGGTGCAGCCCGTCGAGGTCGACCCGCTCGCCGCCGCCGTCGGCCGGGCCTGGGACGCCGGCATCGTCGTCGTCGTCGCCGCCGGCAACGAAGGGTTCGGCAGCGCATCGCTGAACGCCCCGGCCACCCACCCACGGGTCATCGCCGCTGGTGCCGCGGACCTGCGGGACACCTCCACCATCGACGACGACATCGTGGCGCTGTTCTCCAGCACCGGCGACCGTACGCGCCACCCGGACATCGTCGCACCGGGCACCTCCATCACCAGCCTGCGCAACCCGGGCTCGACCATCGACACCGAGCACGCGTCCGCCCGTGTCGGCGACGCCCTCTTCCTGGGCTCGGGGTCCTCCCAGGCGGCCGCGGTCGTCTCCGGCGCGATCGCGCTGCTGATCGAGGACAACCCGCAGCTGCAGCCCGAGCAGGTCAACCAGCTGCTCCGCACGACGAGCGCCAACCTCCTGCACGCCGACCGGCGCAGCAGGGGCCAGGGCATGCTCGACATCAGCCGGGCCGCGGCCCGTGACGTGTCCGACGGGGCACGGGAAGCGTTCACCCACCTGGGGACGGGCAGCCTGGAGGCGAGCCGCAACGGCGAGCACGTGGCCCACGACGAGGTCGAGCTCGACACCGAGGTCGACATCCACGGCGTCTCGTGGGTCGGCACGAACCATGCATGGGACGGTGGCGTCTACCGCGGCGTGCGGTGGACCGGCGACTGCTTCTGCACCGACTCCTTCGCCGGACCGGCATGGAGCCCGGCGGTGTGGTCGACCAGCTTCACCGGGCAGGAGTGGGGTTCCGCCGACGAGTTCAGCGGACGCTCGTGGTCGGGGCGGTCGTGGTCGGGTCGTTCCTGGTCTGGACGGTCGTGGTCAGGGCGGTCGTGGTCGGGACGGTCCTGGAGCGGCCGCAGCTGGTCGACCGGGGCCTGGAGGTAGTCACACCGAAGGAGAGGCGCCCGTGTCAGGTGGGCAGGACACCTGCCGATCAGGAGGACAACGCCCCTGACACGGGCCGGAAGCCGTATGTCGCTGGACCAGGAGGAGTCGGACGGTGAACCGCAGGGCTGCTGTACGCGTGTGGGGGCTCATCGGCCTCCTCGCCGTCGGCGCGCTCGTCCTGTTCATGGGTCCGGTCCGCTCGTTGCCGTTCGCCACCCCACCGGTGGAGCTGCCCTGGTGGGGGTTCGCGATCGGCTTCGCGGCGACCGAGTACTTCGTCATCCACCTCCACCTGCGGCGCGACGCCCACTCCCTGTCGCTGTCGGAGCTCCCCCTCCTGCTCGGCTACGGGTTCCTGGCCGCCCCAACACTGCTGCTGGCCAGGCTGCTGGGTGCCGCGTTCACGCTGGTCGTGTTGCGCCGCCAGGTGTCCGCGAAGCTGGCGTTCAACCTTTCGCTGTTCGCCCTCGAAGCCGTCGTCGGCCTGATCATCTTCCGCAGCATCCTGGGCGCCCACCCCCCGACGGACTCCCGGGCCTGGATCGCGGCCGGCGCGGCGACCCTGGCGACCGACGTCCTCGGCAGCGTCGCCATCTCCGCGGCCATCTGGTCGACCGAAGGGCGGGTGCAGCTCGGCATGTTGCGGGAGGTCGGTGTCATCGGCACCTTCCTGGCGCTGTGCAACGCCGCGGTGGGTGTCCTCGTGCTGTCGGTCCTGTGGACCTCCACGGAGGCGATCGTGCCGCTCGTGGCCGTCGCGGCGTTCATGTACATCGGCTACCGCGCCCACCTGATGCTGCGACAGCGTCATGCCAACCTGCAGATGCTGTACCGGTTCACCAGCGCCACCGCCCGGTCCGGAGACACCCGGGAAGCCGCGGCCGCGATGCTGGCGGAGGTCTGCGAGCTGCTGCGCTGCGAGGCGGCCGAGTTCGCGCTGGTCCAGCCCGACGGCCAGGTGGTGCTCCGCCTGCGCCTCCAGGACGACCGGCTCCTCGTGGACGACGACCTGCCGGCCGTCGACGTTGCGGAGATCCAGTGGTGCCTGTCCCAGACCGCCGGTGGGGCCGTCCGCTTCTCGGGCAGCTCGTTGCCCCCACCAGTTCGGGCACACATGGAGGGGCTGACCCTCAAGGACGTCATGCTGGCACCCATCGCCCTGGAGCTGGCCGAGTACCACGTCGGGATCGTGGTCGCGGCGAACCGGACGAGCGAGGTCAGCACGTTCGATGACGAGGATGTCGAGCTGTTCGAGGCCCTCGCCCGACACGCGGGCGTGGCGCTGGAGAACGGCCGACTCGTGGAACGCCTCCAGAGCGAGGCTGCCGAGAAGGCCCATCAGGCCAACCACGACAGCCTGACCGGCCTGCCCAACCGCAAGCTGTTCCAGGTCGAGCTCACCGCCGCGTGCCAGACGTCGCTGGACGACGGCACCGGCTTCGCCGTGCTGCTGCTGGACCTCGACAACTTCAAGGACGTCAACGACACCCTCGGCCATGCCACCGGTGACCTGCTGCTCCAGGAGGTCGCGCTGCGGCTCTCCGCGTCACTTCGGCCCGGCGACAGCGTGGCCCGGCTGGGCGGCGACGAGTTCGCGGTGCTGGTCCGAGACGTGGCACCCGATGCGGCGATGGTGGTCGCCGACCGGCTGATCCAGAAGCTCAACAGGCCGTGCGCCCTGGACGGCATCGCCGTCGACGTCCGGGCCAGCCTCGGCGTGGCGACCTGCCCCCAGCACGCCGGGGACCCCGACGAGCTGCTCCAGCGCGCCGACGTGGCGATGTACGCGGCCAAGCACGACGGCAGGGGACCGGTCATGTACGCCCCGGAGCTGGACGTCCACACCCACAGACGGCTGGCCCTCGCCGCCGAGCTGCGGACCGCGATCAGGGAACGGCGAATCGGCGTCGCCTACCAGCCCAAGGTGCGGTTGTCCGACGACGTCGTGGTCGGCGCCGAGGCGCTGGCCCGTTGGAACCACCCCGAGATGGGACAGATCGGCCCCGACGAGTTCATCCCCATCGCGGAGGAGACCGGCCTGATCCGTGAGCTGACGACCCATGTGCTGCACCGCGCCATCGAGGACGCGCAGGTCTGGCATGCCCGGGGTCACCTCATCAGCGTCGCCGTCAACATCTCCGCCCGCAGCGTGATCGACCAGGACTTCCCGGCGCACCTGACCGACCTGCTGCGGACCACCGGCATCGCCCCGCACCTGCTGACCCTCGAGGTCACCGAGTCCAGCATGATGACCGACCGCGAGCAGGCCGTCGCCAACCTGACGGCCATCGCGGCGCTCGGCGTGGAGCTGTCCATCGACGACTTCGGGACCGGGTTCTCGTCCATGGCGTACCTCAAGCGGCTGCCGCTGGACGAGATCAAGATCGATCAGGGCTTCATCCGGACCATGCTCGTGGACGAGAGCGACGCGGTGATCGTGCGCAGCATCCTCGACCTCGCCCACAACCTCGGGATGTCGACCGTCGCCGAAGGGGTCGAGGACACCGCGACCAGCGACGCGCTGCTGGCGCTCGGCTGTGGGGTCGCCCAGGGCTATCTGTGGTCCCGACCGGTGTCGGCCTCGGCGCTGCTGCAGCTGCTGGTCCACGAGGACCGGTCCGTCGTGCCGGTCAGCGCGGCTCGGCCCGTCGCCATCTGACCCGGCCCTGCGGGTCAGCCCAGCCCGGCTCGAGCAGGCGGTCCTCGTCGAACCGAGGAGGCTGGCGAACTCGCGCACGACGGTTGCCCGTTCGTGCAACGGGGCAGTGTTACTGAACGTCAGAAAGCCGACACAGTTCGTACTCAAGTTCAGATGAACTAGTGCCGACGGACTGAGTAACGTTCAGTAACCGTTCGGAGCAGTCCGTGTCCTGGTCAGTGCGTGTCCGAGCATCCGCGGCCGCGATCCTTGGGGTCGTGGTCGCCGCCGTGCTCGTGCAGCCGGCCATGGCGGATGCCGACATGGTGTCGGTGATCGTCCGCAGCGAGCAGTCCACCGCCCACGCGGCAGCCGCTGTCCGTGACGCGGGCGGGGACGTCGAGCTGACGCTCGAGGTCATCGACGGCGTGGCCGCCGAGGTGCCCGCCGACCGGGTGGCCGACCTGCGTGCCGCCGACCTGACCATCACCCCCGACGAGCGGATCCAACCGCTCGCCGACTCGCGGGTCGACGCCACCCAGCCCGTGACCGTCCGAACGGTCGTCGACGTCACCGGCGCCGAGGACTACTGGGCCTCCGGTGCGACGGGCGCCGGGGTGGGCGTGGCGTTGATCGACACCGGCGTCGCCCCGGTGCAGGGCCTCGACGCCGGCCAGGTCCGGCACGGTCCCGACCTGTCCTTCGAGGCCAACGCCCCCGAGCTGCGGCACCTCGACACCTACGGCCACGGGACCCACATGGCCGGGCTGATCGTCGGACGCGATGCCGACGCCCATCCGACGCGCCCCGATGCCGGCGGCTTCCTCGGCATGGCGCCGGACGCCCACCTGATCAGCCTCAAGGTCGCCGACGCGCATGGCGTCACCGACGTCTCGCAGGTCATCGCGGCCATCGACTGGGTCGTCACCCATCACGACGACCCCGGCCTGAACATCCGCGTCCTCAACCTGTCCTACGGCACCTACTCGCGCCAGCGCTACACCACCGACCCGCTGTCCCACGCCGCCGAGGCCGCATGGGACGCCGGCATCGTCGTCGTGGCCGCGGCCGGCAACGACGGCGACACCGTCAGGGGACTGACCACTCCCGCCATCGACCCGCGGATCCTCGCGGTTGGTGCCGTCGACACCAACGACTCCTCCCTCGACTGGCGTTGGCGTCCGCTGTCGTTCTCCGCACGGGGTGACGGCAGCCGCAACCCCGACCTGCTGGCCCCCGGTGCGTCCGTGGCCAGCCTGCGGGTCCCCGGCTCGCAGCTGGACCTGCTGTACGGCGACACCGCGACGGTCGACGAACGGTTCTTCAAGGGCAGCGGCACCTCCCAGTCCGCTGCGATCGTGTCCGGGGCCGCCGCCCTCGTCGTCGGTGCCAACCCGCGCTGGACCCCTGACATGGTCAAGGCGGCTTTGCTGGCCAACGGCGACCGGTTGGGGCGCGAGTTCACCCCCGAGACGGGCCAGCTGGCCCTCCGGCTGGACACGATGGCCGGTGCCACCCCGCCCAACCGCATCCCCACCCACCGGCCCTCCGCAGGTGGCGGCGACCTCGACGCCACCCGCGGCGACGCCGTGCTGGCCACCGCCGACGGCGTCGAGCTGACCGGCAACCGCGACATCTTCGGCCAGCCCCTGGACACCGCTGCCCTGGCCAAGGGCCTGGCCAACGGCGGCACCTGGGTCGACGGCGCCTGGAACGGCAACCAGTGGACCGGCCACGGCTGGGACGGGCTCCGCTGGATCGGACTGGCGTGGACCGGCACCGACTGGGCCGGCCACCAGTGGTCGGGGCATCAGTGGTCGGGGCATCAGTGGTCGGGGCACCAGTGGTCCGGCGGAGAGTGGGCGGGTCACCAGTGGTCGGGCCACCAGTGGTCGGGGCACCAGTGGTCGAACGCGACATGGAGCTCCGCCTCGTGGCGATGAGGACCCGCGGTCAGTCGGGCGCCTGGATCGTCACTGGCGTGCTGACGGCGTTCGCCGTCGCGCTCCTCGTGGCCTCCCCAGTGACGGATCTGCCCATGGCGCAGCCGCGCTTCGTCGGTCCCTGGTGGGCGTTCGCGCTGGCGTTCGCCGCCACCGAACAGTTCGTCATCCACCTGCACCGCCGCCGGGACGCCCACTCGCTGTCATTGTCGGAGCTGCCACTCCTCCTTGGCTACAGCATGCTGGGCCCTGTCGCGCTGGTCGGCGCACGCCTGCTGGGGTCGGCGTTCACGCTGCTGGTGGTCAAGCGCCAGGGTCCCACGAAGCTCGCCTTCAACATGGCGCTGTTCGCCTCGGAGGTCCTGCTCGGCCTGCTGATCTTCCGAGCCGTGCTGGACGGTCAGGCCCCGCTGGGCGTGCGGGCCTGGGTCGCCGCCCTGCTGTCGATCCTCGCCACGAACCTGCTGGGCACGCTGGCGGTGTCCGCCGTGATCTGGCTGACCGAGGGGCGGGTGCAGCTCGCCATGCTGCGCGAGGTCGTCACCATCGGGACGGTCCTGGCCGTCGGCAACGCCGCTGCCGGGGCTTTCGTCATCGGCGTGACCTGGACCGCACCCGAGGCGCTGCTGCCACTCGTGGCCGTCGCGGTCTTCCTCTACATCGGCTATCAGGCCTATCTCTCGCTCCGCGAGCGCCACGCCAACCTGCAGACGCTCTATCGGTTCACCAGCTCGACCGCTCGATCCGGCGACACCCGCGAGGCCGCCGCCGCGATGCTGGAGGAGGTCTGCCAGCTGCTGCGCTGCGAGATGGCCGAGTTCGTCCTGGTCGCCGAGGACGGTGAGCCCGTCCTGCGCATCCGGCACCAGGACGGTCAGCTGCGTCAGGACGATGACCTGCCGGCACCCCACACCGACGACCTGGCCTGGTGCCTAGCCCGGGTGGCCGACGGGCCCGCGTTGTTCCCGGCCGGCCGGACCGAGGCGCCCCTGACCCGCTACCTCACCGACGTGCCCGTCAAGGACGCGGTCCTGGCGTCCCTCGACCTCGAGCTGGTCCAGCGCCTGCGCGGCGTGATCGTCGCCGCCAACCGGACCAGTGAGATCAGCACCTTCGACGGGACCGATGCCGAGCTGGTCGGGGCCCTCGCCCGTCACGCCGGCGTGGCGCTGGAGAACGGGCAGCTGGTCGAGCGACTGCGTCGGGAAGCCGCCGACAAGGCACACCAGGCCAACCACGACAGCCTGACCCAGCTGCCCAACCGCACGCTGCTGCACCGGGAGCTCGGGCGCGCATGCGACCGGTCGCGCCGCGATGGCAGCCGGTTCGCCGTGCTCTTCCTCGACCTCGACAACTTCAAGCAGGTCAACGACACCCTCGGCCACGCCACCGGCGACCTGCTGCTGCAGGAAGTCGCCGGGCGGCTGCAGGGCCTGCTTCGCCCGGGAGACGTGGTCGGCCGACTCGGCGGGGACGAGTTCGCGCTGCTCGTGGCCGATGTCGACGCCGACGAAGCCCTGGTCATCGCTGACCGAGTCACCGCCGAGCTGCACCAGCCCTGCGTGCTGCACGACATCGCCGTCGACGTCCGCGCCAGCATCGGGGTGGCCATGTGCCCCGATCATGCGACCGACCCCGACGACCTGATGCAGCGCGCCGACGTCACCATGTACGCCGCCAAGAGCGCGGGTGGGCGGCCGCGCCTGTACGACCCCTCGCTCGATGTCTTCACCCACCGCCGGTTGGCGCTCGCGGCGGAGCTGCGGACCGCCCTGCACCGCGGTGACCTCGAGGTCCGCTACCAGCCACGACTGCGACTGGCCGACCGCAAGGTGCTCGGCGTCGAGGCGCTCGCGCGGTGGGCCCACCCCGAGCTCGGTCCCGTCCCTCCGCAGGAGTTCATCCCGATCGCGGAGGAGGCCGGCCTGATCGACGAGCTGACCCGCATCGTCCTCGAGCGGGCCATCGCCGATGCCATCCGATGGCACCGTGACGGGCAACAGATCGAGCTGTCGGTCAACATCTCCGCCCGCAGCGTCATGGATCCGGCGTTCCCGGCCCACGTGACCGAGGTGCTGCGCCGAACGGCGTTCCCGGCCGACATGCTGACCCTCGAGGTCACCGAGTCCAGCATGCTGACCGACCCGGTCAGGGCGGTGGCCACGCTCGAGGCGCTGGCCCGGATGGGGGTACGCCTCGCGATCGACGACTTCGGTACCGGGTTCTCCTCCATGGCCTACCTCAAGCGGCTTCCGCTGCACGAGATCAAGGTCGACCAGGGCTTCGTCCGGCACATGCTGACCGACGACAACGACCGCGTCATCGTGCAGAGCATCGTCGACCTCGCCCACAACCTGGGCATGTCCTGCGTCGCCGAGGGCGTGGAGGACGACGAGACGGTGCTGGCCCTGATGGCGCTCGGCTGCGAGGAGGCCCAGGGCTACCTGTGGTCGGACCCGCTGCCCGCCGACGAGCTGTTCACCTGGTTGTCGACGTCAGCGCCCCGTGCGCCCGAGGTCGAGCTGCAGGTCCTGACCGACGGCCACTCCGGACAGGACCGCCGCTGGGCTGCCCGCCATGCCGGTACTCAGCGCGCAGTCTGGACTCGCTAGCGCTGGCAGGCTGGCGGCTCAGGCCCAACCCCATTCGTGGAGGCGGTCGTCGTCGATGCCGAAGTGGTGGGCGATCTCGTGCACGACGGTGATCGCGACCTCCTCCACCAGCTCCTCCTGGGTTTCGCACATCGCGCACAACGGCAGCCGGTAGATGCTGATCCGGTCGGGGAGGACGCCGGCGTAGAAGTCACGTTCGGTCAGCGGGATGCCCTCGTAGAGGCCCAGGAGGTCGGGCTCGTCGGGATGTTCGTCCTCGGTGACGATGACCACGTTGTCCAGCATGTCGAGCAGGCCCTGTGGCACCCGCTCCAGGCCGTCGTCGACCAGCCGGTCGAACGTCTCGCGGTCAACGGCATCCACGACGACGCTCTCGGTCGGCGGATGCTTGACAGCACTCTGCGTGTGTATAACTTGCCAAGAGTAGTCTCCCGAGGAGAGTCCGATGACGGTTGCACACGACGATCGCACGGAAACGGACGCCCGCCGCGACACCGTGACCGTCGACGGTACCGACACCGTGGCCGACGCCGCTGCCGATACCGGCCAGCACCAGAGCGAGGTCCCGAGCCGGGCCCGCAGCGCACGCGCCCGACACATCGCCCTCAAGAGCCACCGCGCACTGCTCGAGAGCCTGCTGGCCCTGCCTCCGACGCGGACCATCGACCTGGCCGACACCGAACGGCGCACCGCCTGACCCCTCGCCTGCGGCGAGTCGAGGATGTCTCGGCGGCGACGCTAGTCTGCGCCGGGTGTCTGACGCCCTCTTCCTGCTCGCCGGCCTCGCCGTCCTGACGTTCTCGGCCGATCGGTTCGTCGAAGGGGCTGCCGGGGTCTCGACCCTCCTCAACGTGCCCATCGTCGTGGTGGGTGCGGTCGTCATCGGGTTCGGGACCAGCGCCCCCGAGCTGCTCGTCTCGGCCCTTGCCAGCATCGACGGCCGCCAGGACATCGCGATCGGCAACATCGTCGGGTCCAACATGGCGAACCTCACCCTGGTCGCCGGCGCCGCTGCGGCCTTCGCGACCCTGCCGATCACGCTGCGCATCTGGCAGCGGGAGATCCGGTTGATGCTGTTCGCCGTCGGCCTGCTCGCACTGGTCAGCTTCGACCTGCGCATCCAGAACTTCGAGGCCGTCGGGCTGCTGGTCGCCGCGGTCGTCTGTATCGGCCTGATCACCTGGTGGGCCATCGAGGATCGCCGTGCGGGACGAGACGACCTGTCCGACGAGGTCGCCAGCTACGTCCAGGACCTGACCATGCGACGCGCCTGGACGCTGACGGGGCTGGGCCTGCTCGGCACGCTGGGCGGCGCCCAGATGCTGGTCACCGGTGCCGCGGGCCTGGCCACGACACTCGGCGTCCCGGAGGCCGTCATCGGCCTGACCATCGTCGCGGTCGGCACGTCGTTGCCCGAGCTGGTCACCGCCGTCGCCGCGGCCCGTCGGAACGAACGCGACCTCATCGTCGGCAACGTCGTCGGCTCCAACATCTTCAACTCCCTGCCCGTCGCAGGTATCGCCGGGTTGCTCGACACGACTCCCCTCGACGGCCAGCTGTCCCTCAGCCTGGGCCTGATGATCGGCGTGTGCATCCTGTTCGCGATCTTCGCCCGACGCGGCTTCCAGATCGAACGCACCGAGGGCCTGGTGTTGCTGGGCGCCTTCGTCGCGGCCACCGTCCTGACGTTCTGATACGCTGTTCGGACGCCACGTGCGGGCGTGATCCGTCTCCACACCAGAGTGATCCCCACGCACGAGCCGTGTTTCCGAAGGTGGCTCCCCACCTTGCGTTGCCGCCGGACTCCTCCGGCGGTAGATCCAAACAACGCGTAGACCCCCGAAAGAGGTACACCTGATGGCAG
The DNA here is from genome assembly GCF_003344865.1 of Euzebya pacifica. Taxonomy (GTDB): domain Bacteria; phylum Actinomycetota; class Nitriliruptoria; order Euzebyales; family Euzebyaceae; genus Euzebya; species Euzebya pacifica. The sequence continues at coordinate 3,924,630 of NZ_CP031165.1, read as the reverse complement.
TTCGCATGCGCCTGCGGCGCGAGGGCAAGAAGAAGCAGCCGTTCTACCGTGTCGTCGTCGCCGACGCCCGGTCCCCCCGTGACGGTCGCTACATCGAGGACATCGGCTACTACCAGCCGCTGAACGACCCCTCGACCATCGAGATCAACTCCGAGCGTGCGCTCTACTGGCTGGGCAACGGCGTGCAGCCGTCGGACCAGGTCAAGCAGCTGCTGCGTGTGACCGGCATCTGGGAAGAGTTCAAGCCGGGCGACCCCGGGCGCGACCGCACCGCCAAGATCGAGGAGCGTCGCAAGGCCGCCGAGGACCGCGACAAGAAGATCGCCGAGGCCGAAGCTGCCGCCGCCAAGGAGCTGGCCGACAAGGCCGCCGCCGAGGAGGCCGAGCGCAAGGCTGCCGAGGAAGCTGCTGCTGCCGAGGCTGCCGCTGAAGAGGCCGGCGAGACCGCCGAGGCCGCCGAGGGTGACGAGGCTGCAGCCGACGCTCCCGCCGAGGACGCGCCGGCCGAGGCCGACGCCGAGGCCGCCACCAGCGACGACGCGTAGGCGGTGGGCATGGACATGACCTCCGACGTCCTGGACTTCATCGCCAAGAACCTCGTCGACCACCCCGACGACGTGGACATCACCACCACGGAGGAGGAGGACGGCACGATCGTCCTCGAGCTCCGGGTGCACCCCGACGACATGGGCAAGGTCATCGGCAAGCGCGGACGCACCGCCAAGGCCATCCGCACGATGGTCAAGGCCGCTGCCACGCGCGAGGGCGTCAACGCCTCGGTGGAGATCATCGAGTAACGGCGCCCTGCCGTACCCCACCCCGTCCGCCAGATCGGATGGTTGACCCATGACCGAACATTCCGACCCGAGGGTCGTCGTCGGCCGCATCGGCAAGCCGTTCGGTCTGGGCGGCCAGGTCTACGTCTTCACCGACCCCGACCTCGATGGTTCCATCGAGGTCGGCCGGACCTACTTCGCCGAGGCACACGGTTCCCTCGAGGTCCTCGAGGCGCGCACCCAGAAGGGGCGCACGGTCGTCGCCTTCGACGGTGTCGACTCCCGAGAGGACGCCGAGGCCCTTCGTGGCACCGTCCTGACGGTGCAGGCCGACGTCGTCGAGCTCGGCGAGGACATGATCTGGGTGGCCGACCTCAAGGGTCGCCAGGTCGTGGACGACAACGGTGACCTCGTCGGCGTCGTCGAGACCGTCGTCGACGGATACGCCCACGACTACCTCGTCGTGGCGCGCCCCGACGGCGGCAGCGTGCAGCTGCCGATGGTCGAGGCGTTGCTGGACTGGGCGGTTGACCCCATCGTGGTCAGCCCGATCCCCGGCCTGCTGGACCCCGACGAGGCCTGGTAGCCGCCCGTGCGGATCGACATCCTCACGATCTTCCCCGAGTGGTTCTCCGGGCCGCTGACGACCTCGCTGCTCGGCAAGGCCGTCGACCGGGGAATCCTCCAGCTCCAGGCGCATGACCTGCGCCGCTGGACCGACGACGCCCATCGCACCGTCGACGACGCGCCCTACGGCGGCGGCGCCGGCATGTTGATGGGACCAGACCCGTTCTTCCGTGCCGTGGAGGAGCTGTACGGCTCCGTCGAGGCCCGTCCCCGCACCTTGCTCATGACGCCGCGGGGTCGCCGGCTGGACCAGCCCACGGTCACCGGGATGGCCACCGAACCGTCGCTGCTGCTGCTGTGCGGTCGGTACGAGGGGATCGACGAGCGGGTGCACCTGCACCTGGCCCACGACGAGATCTCCATCGGTGACGTGGTGCTGGCCGGGGGAGAGGTGGCGGCTGCCGTCGTCATCGAGGCCGTCACCCGCCTGGTGCCCGGGGTGATGGGCAACGCCGAGAGCGGCGTCAACGAGTCCTTCGCCGATGGTTTGCTCGAACACCCCCAGTACACCCGTCCGGCGACGTACCGTGGCTGGGGCTCGCCCGACGTGCTGCGATCCGGGGACCACGGCCGTGTCGCCGCCTGGCGCACCGCGCACGCGCGGACCCGCACGCGCCTGATGCGCCCCGACCTCCTCGCCGACGAGAGACCCGACGACCGCCCGTGACCAGCTCCAGCCGCCAGCCGTCGCGCCGCGAGTCGGTCCGTCCCGCCGACCTGACGGGACGGCGACGGGAGGCCGCCACGGCCGGGGGGACCGACGTCGACGAACAGGGGCCGGGACTGGCGTTGCGGGCGCTGCGGAGCGTCCGGGAGGGTGTGCAGCTGATCGTCGTCGCGCTGCTGATGGCGTTCGTGCTCAAGAGCGTGGCCATCCAGGCCTTCTACATCCCGTCCGGCTCGATGCTGGACACCCTGCAGCTGCAGGACCGGGTGCTGGTCGAGAAGCTGACGTACCGCTTCCGCCCACCCGAACGCGGCGAGATCATCGTCTTCCGGCGGCCCGGGCTGGAGGACGACGGCTTCTCCATCACCGCCACCGCCACGTCGTTCCTCGAGGGCCTTGGCCTGGTCGAGCCCGACGAGGACCGCGACCTGATCAAGCGGGTCATCGCCCTGCCCGGCGAGACGGTGGAGATGATCGACGGGGTCGTGCACATCAACGGCACGCCCCTGGACGAGCCCTACACCCGCGCGGAGTCACGCGACTTCCCGGCGGTGACCGTGCCCGGCGGGCACTACTACGTGCTGGGCGACAACCGGGGCAACTCCCTGGACAGCCGCTTCGCGCTGGGCACCATCCCCGAGGAGAACGTGATCGGGCGGGCGTTCGTGATCCTGTGGCCGCCCAGCAACGCGACCCTGCAGATGGACCAGGACTACCCCAACGTGGGAGAGACCCCCGTCCCGCTGGGGGCCGGCACGTCCCCCTCGACGACCGACGGTGGCTGACCGCGGTTGACGAAGCACCACCGGCGACCTATGCTCGCCGTTCGCGCCGCTTCCGGCGCCTCTTTTCCTGTCCTCGTTGTGCCGGGCGGCGCCTCCGCCGCGGAGGCAACGAACCCCCCGGCAAAGCCCCTGCTTGGAGCGTGAGCAACCAATGAATCGCACCGACTTCGTCGACGTCGAAACCCTCCGTGACGACGTCCCGGACTTCGGTCCCGGCGACACCCTGAAGGTCCACGTCCGCGTGACCGAAGGCGAGCGCTCCCGTATCCAGGTCTTCGAGGGCGACGTCATCGCGCGCAAGGGCTCCGGCCCGCGCGAGACGTTCACCGTCCGCAAGATCTCCTTCAACGGCATCGGCGTGGAGCGCATCTTCCCGGTGCACGCCCCGATCATCGACAAGATCGAGGTCACCCGTCACGGCAAGGTGCGTCGCGCCAAGCTGTACTACCTGCGTGACCGCGTCGGCAAGAAGGCCAAGATCAAGGAGAAGCGCGTCAACTGACGCGCAAGTAGCCTCCTACTGCGTGGCGGACTTGCACCTGGACTCGAGCGAAGAGGGTTCCTCAGCGCTCGACTCCGAGGACTCCTCGGACACGTCGCGTCGTCGGCGCGGCCGTGACGATCGATCGGACAAGCGGGCCTTCTGGGCCGAGCTGCCGTTCCTGATCATCGTTGCGCTCGTCCTGGCGATGCTGCTGAAGACCTTCGTGGTCCAGGCCTTCTACATCCCGTCCTCGTCGATGGAACCCACGTTGATGGTCCAGGACCGGGTGCTCGTCACGAAGCTGGCGTACCTGTACCGGGAGCCGCGGCGCGGCGAGATCGTGGTCTTCCGCGACTCGCCCGAGGAGACCATCGGCGGGACCGACGAGGGTGGTGGCGTCGGCGAGCTGCTGTCGTCCCTCGCCTCGGGCCTCGGCTTCGGTGCGGGGAACGAGCGCGACTTCATCAAGCGCATCATCGGGCTGCCCGGTGAGACCATCGAGATGCGCGGCGGCGTCGTGTTCATCGACGGCGAGCCCATCCCCGAGGCCGCCACGGCCGACGGCGGCTACCTCTCGCGTCCGGACCTGAACGACTTCGGTCCGGTCACGATCGAGGAGGGCCACTACTTCATGATGGGTGACAACCGCCCCAACTCCTCCGACAGCCGCTTCGGGCTCGGACAGATTCCCCGCGACGACATCCTCGGCCGGGCGTTCGTCACCATCTGGCCGCTGGACCAGATCGGCAGCCTCGACATCGCCGAGTACGACGCCGTGCCCGCCGACCAGTGAGTCCGGTCCTGTGAGCGTCCGACCGGAGGTCGGCAGGTGAGTATGGAGGACCTGGAGCGGTACGAGAGCGAGCTCGAGCTGTCGCTGTATCGCGAGTACCGCGACGTGGTGGGCATGTTCACCTGGGTCGTGGAGACCGAACGGCGCTTCTACCTCGCCAACCACGTCGAGGTCACCCCGAAGGTGGTCGAGGGCGACACCTGGTTCGAGGTCAAGCTGTCCGACGCGTGGGTCTGGGACATGTACCGCCCGGTTCGGTTCCTCTCCACCGTCCGCGTCCTGACCTTCCGTGACGTCAACGTCGAGAAGCTCGACCACTCCTCCCACCCCGCCGACGCCAGCGACCTGCTGTCGTAGAGGCCGACAGGATCGATCACGCCATGGGATTCAACGCCACACGCAAGTACCGCGACGCCAAGTGGCGGGACATCAGCCTGCTGATCGCCGCGATCGTGATCGTCGGCGGCCTGCTGGCGTGGGCAGTCGGCGTCTTCTAGGAGCTGCTCGGCCCTCAGCGGGGGCCGTTGCCCGGCGTGGTGCGGGCGGTGGCCATGACCAGCTCGGCGACCCGCCGACCCTGCGTCAGGCCGTGGCTGATCCCCATGGGGTAGTGGATCCCGCCCCACAGCCGTGAGCTGGCGGCCTCGTCAGCTGCAGCGGTGAAGCTCTTGAACCGCCGGGCGGTGAGGGTGTAGGCCGTCCCCGACGGATTGCCCGTGACGCGCCGGCCCTCGGAGTGCCGGTCCACGAAGGAACGGTTGCCGAGCAGCGTGGTCAGCGCGTGGGCCGCGGCGGCGGAGCCGACGGAGTGGCCCGAGGTGTACTCGGGGAACGCCGGGGTGTTGACGAACGTGGTCCAGCCGGGGTTGATGTGGTCCCTGATGTAGCTGATCGGGCGCAGCAGGTTCGTGCGGTACTTCTCGATCCAGCACGACGTGAAGGCGTCGGCGATGCAGATCGCCGTCAGCGCCAGCACCTCCGCGGCCTCGCCGAGGTCCTTGCCGCTGTCCTCGGTGGCGGCGCTGGCGATCCCCATCCAGTGGCCGGCCGGCAGTCCGGTGACCCCGTCGGGATTGTCGCGCCAGTACATGGCGGTCATGCGTTGGGCGTCGGTCAGGTTCGCCTGGGCGTCGACCACGACCATCGCCTCCCGGTGGAAGGCCGACCCGGGCGTGGGGTCGTAGGGGATCGGCGGCGTCGGCGCGGCCGGGCAGACGGCCCGGCCGTCCGCATCGCGGGCGACCTGCAGGGCGAAGGGACGCACCCGGTGCCAGTTCGGCTCGATCGCCGCACCGAAGTTCGGGTGGGTCGCGACCCACAGGCCCGGCCCGAGCGGCGGCACGTATTTCGGGCCAGCGTCGCGCTGGTCGAAGCCGTCGGCGGCGGCCCAGGTGACCAGCCAGCGGCCGACCGCCTCGCCGTGCCGCACCGCCGCCGCCACGGTCGACGCAGCGACCCCACGGGACAGGGCCGTGTGAGTGGACTGCCGGTACGACACGAGGCCCTCGCGGACTGCCGGGGTGCGATCGGGCACATCCGTGGCTGGAGGCGCCGCCGCGGCGGCTGCGGCCACGTGGCCGATGGCCGCGTTGGCGGCGATCGGCCAGTGGATCTTCTTGGCGCCGGCCACGGGGGAGGTACCCAGCCCGTTCAGCCGACCGCCGAGCGATCGACGGTTGGGCACGCCGTCGACAACCGCTTCCCATCCGGCCAGCATCGCCAGACCGTAGAAGCGAGCGGCCATCGTCGGCCACGCCCATGCCTGGCCCTGCGAGCGGTACAGCGCGGCGACCCAGCAATGCAGCACGTCGGCCGCATGGTGCTTCGCCAGCGTTGCCGGCGTCGCACGCGCGGGACCGGTCCCGACCAGCGCCAGGCCCACGCCGGCCCCCGCCCCCTGCAGCACCTTGCGGCGGCTGACCCTCGCACCGCCCCACCCGTCGGACTCGTGCACAGCGTCCATCTCCCAGCCTCCCTCTACAGCCAAGTCGATGCCGTCATTACTTGACGGACGTCCAGTAAGTTACTAGCGTCGATCAGCAGTCGCCAGAATGTTGTCGGATGGACCGGGAGGTGAGGGGATGGCACGCAGCAGCCGCAAGCAGGCCCTCCTCGACGCGGCCCTCGGGCAGTTCGCCCAGCACGGCTACGAGGGCACCAGCGTCGGCACGCTCGCCGACGAGGTGGGCGTCAGCAAGGCGGCGGTCTCCTACCACTTCCCGGCCAAGGACGACCTGGCCGCAGAGCTGGCCGAGCCGCTGCTCGACGCCCTCGACGCGGTGGTGCCCGGGGAGAACGCCAACCCCTCCTGGCCCGAGGGTGTGCAGCACCTGATCGAGCGCTACCTCGACGTGCTGCTGACCTACCCCGATGTGGCCACGTGGCTCGAGGGCGACCGTGCCGTTCGGCTCAACGCACCCATCGGACGGCGGCTGACCCACATCAACCACCGCATGCGGCGGGCCATGATCGGCCGGCCGCTGGACCCTCGTGCCCGCGTCGCCGCCGCGGTCGCCCTCGGCGCACTCTGGCGGCCGGTCCGCAACGTCCCCCTCGAGGACGTGTCCCGCAACCGGGACCTCATGATCGAGTCGGCGCTCGCGCCGCTGCGGGTGGTCCGATGACCACCGGCGCGGCCTCGCCATCGTTGTTCGCCGGCGTTCGACCGGCAGCCCTGCGACGGCTCGTGGAGCCGTCCCTTCACGAAAGGCACGGCCCGTCATGGGAGCCGCCGTGGGTACGCACACCATCGTCGACGGGGGTCGGCACCGAAGGACGCTGATCACGGTCCTGGTCGTCCTCCTCGTCCTGGGCCAGATGCTGGCCACCGGGGGAGGGGCGCTGGCCGCTGGCACGTCCACGACCGGAACGATCGCGGTCGAGGGGCTCGAGGGGCTCCTCATCGGGCAGCCGGGCAGCGTTGCGCTGCACATCGGCGTGGACGAGGGGACATCGGCGACCCAGCCATTGCGCGCGGTCGTCCGCATCACCGACGCCGCGGGTGGGCCGGACGACGACGTCCGCATCACCGTCGACGGCACCCCGGTGGACGCCGACGAGGACGGCCGTGTCGTGCTGCCGCCGATGGACCGACCGCCGCTGAGCGTGGCCACCCACCCCGAGCTGATTTCGCCCGACGGTCTGTCGATGGCGCTGGAGCTGACCGCACCCGACACGACGACCCGCCAGCTGACCGCTCGGCTGGTGGTCTCCAACGAACGCCCGGCGGAGGTCGTACGGCATGCCGGTACGAACCGGGTGGAGACCGCTGCGGCCGTCTCCGCTGGTGCCTTCCCCGACGGGGCCGACACGGTCTGGATCGCCCGCGCCGACGAGTTCGCCGACGCCCTGAGCGCTGGTCCTGCGGCGGGCCTGGCGGGCGGCCCCATCCTGCTGACCGGACACGACGAGCTGCCGGACGCGACGGCGACCGAGCTGGTGCGGCTGGCGCCGACCCGGGTGGTCGTGCTGGGTGGCACCGCGGCGATCGGTGAGCCCGTCGTGGACCAGGTCGCTGCCGTGGTCCCCGACGCATCGGTCGTGCGCCTGGCCGGCCCCGACCGCTTCGCCACCGCCGCGGCCGTCGCCACGGACGCCTTCACCGCGCCCGTCCCGGTGGTGGTGGTTGCCACAGGGACGGGCTTCGCCGACGCCCTGTCCGGCGGCGCCGCTGCCGGTCACCACGGCGGCCCGCTCCTGCTGCTCGAGCGTGACACCCTGCCCGAGGCCACCGCGGCCGCCCTTCGGGCCCTTCGTCCCGTGCGGATCGTCGTCCTCGGTGGCACCGCCGCCATCAGCGACGCCGTCGCCGGACAGCTCGTCGCCAACGCCAGCGAGGGGGTGACGCGCCACGCCGGCGCCGACCGGTTCGGTACCTCCGCCGCCGTGGCCGCGGCGATGTTCGACCCTGCCGATGTCGACAGCATCTCGGTCGCCACCGGCAGCAGCTTCCCCGACGCCCTCGCCGGCACCCCCGCGGCCGTCGTCGCCGGCGGTCCAGTGCTGCTGGTCGAGCAGGACTCGGTGCCCGACGTGGTGGCCGAGCAGGTCGACCGGCTCGACGTCGGCACCGTCGCGGTCCTCGGCGGGTCTGCCGCCATCGGCGACAGCGTCGCGCAGGTGCTCGGCGGCATGGTCCGCGACATCCTTCCCGACATCGGGCGTTTCCGGGATGCGGCGACGACCCCAGCCATGCCGTTCGCCGCTCGCGAGGCCGGTAGCGGGGGGCCGGGTGGGGGAGGCGCCCCGGTCGTCGTGGACTCACCCACCCCGGGCGCGCCGCTGTCGCTGCGACCCGGTGACCGCTTCCCGGTCACCTTCACCTCCACCATCGCCGGCCGCTACACCGTGTCCTACCGGCCTGCCGGGACATCCACGTGGCTGGCGTTCCCCAACGGAACCGCATCGGGCACCGCGGTCGTCGGGAGCAACACGATCCGCTTGAATGCCCCGCTGACCGCCGGGGTCCTCGACCTTCGGGTCGTCGTGACCCCCGGGACCCGTGCTGCGCCGTTCACCGTCGAGCTTCCGGGCGTGATCACCGTCGCCCTGACGTTCCCGCCGCCGCTGATCTCCGCGCTGGTGGAGGACATGGCCGACCAGTCCCAGCTGATCGCTGTGCGGCCCGCCGGCGGGCTCGCGGACGGGACGAGGCTGGACATCGACCTCGGTTCGGCCGAACGCGGCGGCGCGGAGTACCCGCTGCCTGCCGAAGTGACCCTGCTCAACGGCAACGGCACGGCGACCCTGGAGGTCGTCCGTGACGAGGTCGCACGAATCGTCTACGTGGCTGGCCCCGGCGACCGCGTGGACCCGCCGGGCGTCAGCCCACTGCTGACGTTCCGCATCGACGGGATCACCACCACCGACGTCGACGAGACCCACGTCGGACAGTTCTACCGATACGACATCCTCCACGGCGTCCAGCGGGTCTTCACCATCGGTGACGGGCCGTCGCTGGCCAGTCCGACAGCTTCTGACGTCCCGGCCGGCAGCGGCCACACCTTCCAGCTGCTGTCCTTCGCCCTCCGCGAACCGCTGGCGCCCTACGAGCGGGTCGACATCGACCTGTCGGTATCGGAGCAGACGGTCGTGGACTACGCCGATGCGTTCGTCTTCCTGCAGGGCGGTGGTGGGCACGGCGTCGTCGCCGACCACGGCCCGCCCCCGCCACCCCTGGGCACCGTCTTCATCGACACCGATGCCGACGAACGCTCGGTGGTGACCTTCATCGCAGGTCCCGACGGCGTCCCCACAGTCCAGCCCGAAGGCCCCACGATCGAGCTGTTCGTCGGTGGGATCGTCGTGCAGGACGAGCTGGCCACGACACCCGTCACCTTCAGCCGTCTCGCCACCGGTGAGACGGCCACCACGACCTTCCGGACCGACCGGCGGGACCTGGTCGACCTGACCGCCACCGACCTGCTGGTCGGCACCGACGACCAGGCGCAGACGCTGACCATGACCCTCGATGGCGCCATGCCCGCCGGGACCAGCGTGGAGGTCGTCCTTCCGCGGGTCTCGAGCCAGATCGACTACTCCACGGCCGAATTCGACGTGGCCGCCGGCAGCGGGGAGGTCACTCCCTACAGCTACGACGGCGTCACGTACGTCTACTACGACTCCCTCGGTGATGCGGACGGCGCCACGATCGTGCTGGACATCACCGGCATCGACACCGGCCCGGCCGACAGCTCACAGGTGATCCGCGCATCACGATCCGACGGCTCGGCGGTTCGCACCGCGGTCTTCGACGTCGGGACCGGCAGCGTGCTCGCCGGCGTCGAGCTGAGCGACCTGCCCGATGACAGCCCCCTTGCCAATCAGCGTCTGTCGTTCGTGCCGACCGCGGACCTGCCGCCCGGCGAGACGCTCACCATCGACCTGTCCGAGGCCGAGGTCGGACTCGTCGACTACGCCGATGCGTTCGTCGAGCTGTACGAGTTCGGAACGCCGGACCCGGGCTCGGTCGTCCCCACCGTCGTGGCGGACGCCTCTGCCACCCTCCTCTACACCACCGGGCCGGGCGGACTGGCTGCCGGTTCGCTCGTGGAGATCTACCTCAGCGAAGTGGCTACGGGCGTCGGCACCGAGACCTACGAGGCGCGGTTCACCCTGTCCGACAGCCGGCGGGCCGTCGGAACCTTCCGCGTCGCACCCCCTCCCGGCTTCGCTGCGGTCACCGCGAGTTCCCTGGAGTCCGGCGTCGACGGGCAGGTCCAGACCATCACCGCCACCCTGCGCGGTGCGCTCGGGCCGTCGCAGAGCCTGTACGCCTACTTCCCGGGCGCCGAACGGGCGGGTGGCCGGTACGGCGGCGTCGCGGCCAGGGTCGTGTCCGCCCACGGCGGCACCGCACGGATGTCGGTCTACGTCGATGACTACGCCGAGGTGAGCTACACAGCCGGCCCCGCCGGTGTTGCCGACGGCGAGACCATCGTCATCGAGCTCCGTGGGGTCAACACCGACCTCGTGGACGAGACCCATTCCCTGGAGTGGTTCCGCGGCGACTTCGGCGGGTTCGCCCGGGCCGTCTTCGACATCGGCGCCGGCAGCGACTTCGTCGGCCAGCCCGAGCTCGGCGACCTGTCGGTCGGACAGGCCGAGCAGTACCAGTTCGGGGTCGTCGGACTGGCTGACCCGCTCGCGCCCGGCGAGACCGTCGTCTTCGACGTCACGGCAGCCCAGGCCGCCGGCGTCGACTACGGCGCGGCGTTCGCGAGCTTCGTCTACCCGACCGGGACCGTCGATGTCCTCGTCGACGACGACGGCATCGCCACGATCACCCTCGTCGCAGGGGACGACGGGATCGCGGCGGCCGAGACGGTGTACTTCGAGCTGTTCGGCGTGGCGACCGACACCCGGCTGGGCACCCACTCGGTGCCGGTCACGGCGCCGACCGCCAGCACGACGATCACCTTCGACGTGGTCATGGGGCACGGGGGGTAGCCGGCCCGAGCGAGCTTGCCCCCACGGGTTGTCCACAGGTGCTGTCGAGGTTCTCGGCAGCACCTGCTGGCGTCTTCCTACGGTGCAGCCATGCACGACCGACAGCAGCTCGGTGCCCATGGTGAGGCCCTCGCGGCCGACCACCTGCGGGCGGCCGGCCACGAGATCCTCCACCGCAACTGGCGCACCTCCGTGGAGGGGGTGCGCGGCGAGCTCGACCTCGTCACCCGTGATCGGGACACGCTCGTGGTGGTCGAGGTCAAGACCCGGCGGAGCACGCTTGCCGGGACGGCCAGCGAGGCCGTCGGCTGGCAGAAGCGGCGACGGCTGCGACGGCTGACCGGCCTGTACCTGGCCGAACATCCGCACCGCGGGCCGGTCCGCGGTGACGTCGTTGCGCTCGACCTCGCCGACGACGGGCGCTGGGCCATCACCCACCATCGGGGTGTGTGGTGAGCATCGGCGTCGCGCGGTCGGTGGCGCTGCTGGGGCTCGAGGCCACGCCGGTCACGGTCGAGGCGCACGTCGGGGTCGGGCTGCCCGGCCTGACCGTGCTCGGTGGGACCGGCCCGTCCTTCCGGCAGGCAGGGGATCGGGTCCGTGCCGCGCTCGGTGCGGTCGGACACTCCGTCATCCAGCGAAAGGTGCTGATCAACCTCGCACCCGCCGACGTCGACAAGCGGGGTGCCCGGTTCGACCTCGCGATGGTCGTGGCGGTCCTGCGGGCCATCGGCGAGCTACCGGTGGGCGAGCAGGTGTTCGTCGGCGAGGTCGCCATCGACGGGGGTGTCCGCGGCGTCCCCGGGGTGCTGCCCAGCATCCGTGGATTCGACGACGTGGTCGTGCCGCTGGCCAACATCCACGAGGCCACCGTCGGGGGTGCAGGCGCACCGATCGGGGTGGCGTCGGTGTCGGAGCTGCTGGCGGTCCTCCGCGGTCACGTCGAGGTGGTGTCCCAGGCCCCGCCCCCGGTCGAGCCCCTCGACCCACCGCCGGACATGGCCGATGTCGTCGGACAACCCGAGGCCCGCAGGGCGATCGAGGTGGCTGCCGCGGGCGGACACCACGTCCTGCTGCTCGGCCCGCCGGGGTCGGGCAAGTCGATGCTGGCGAAGCGGCTGCCCGGCCTGCTGCCCGACCTCGACCACGAAGCAGCCCTGACGGTCGCGGCGGTCCGATCGGTCAGCGGTCGCGTCGGTACGGTCGACAGGCTCGACGTCCGCCCGCCGTTCGCCGCCCCGCACCACTCCTCCTCCGCTGCGGCGTTGCTGGGCGGTGGCAGCGGCATCGCCCGACCCGGCGCGGTCAGCCATGCCACCCACGGCGTGCTGTTCCTCGACGAGCTGTTCGAGTGGAAACGCCACGTCCTCGACGGCCTGCGCGAGCCGCTGGAGGAGGGGAACGTTCGCATCGCCCGCGCGGCCGCGACGGTGACGTATCCCGCCGACGTGCTGCTGGTCGGGGCCAGCAACCCGTGCCCGTGCGGGCCGGCGCGAACCGGCTGTCGCTGCCGACCCGACCACGTCGAGCGGTACCGCGCCCGGTTGACCGGCCCGCTCGCCGACCGGTTCGACCTGGCCCCGCTGGTGGAGGAGGTCCCGGCCGACGCGCTGGCCAGCGGCGCCGGCGGCGAACCGACCGCGGTCGTCCGGACGCGGGTGGCCCGGGCACGACAGCGCGCGCTGGACCGGTTCGGGGTCCTCAACGCTCGTGCCGCGGCCGCCGTCGTGCGGGACACGATGTCGCGCGAGGCGCTGCAGGTCCTGGTCGACGCCGCCCGGCGGGGTCGACTCAGCGCCCGCGGGTTCGACCGGGCCATGCGCGTGGCCCGTACCTGCGCCGACCTGGCCGAAAACACCGTCGTCGGCCCCGACGACGCGCACGAGGCGGTGGCCCACCGCGGTCGGCTGGACCGCGTGTGGGAGGTCGCCGCATGACCGCCGAGCTGTCCCCGGAGGACCTGCAGGATGCGGTGGTCCGCCTGGTGGGGTTGGGGTGCAGCCCCGAGGACCTGGGACGGGCCCGGACGGCGTGCGGCCCGCAGGCCAGCCCGTCGGTGGTCGTGGAGTTCCTCCAGCAGCGGGCGGGGCACCGCCAGGACCGGCTGCCGGGGATGCCACGCGGGCCCGGGGTCGAGGGTCCTGCTGGTGCGCGCGCCGATGGCGCGGTCGACGAGCTGCTCGTGGCCGGCGGTCGACCGGGCATGCCCGAGCGGCTGGTCGCGGCGTGGGAGGAGGGCGGACCGCTGTGGGTGCATCGACGACGGATCGGGACGTCGATGTCGCCGCGGCGAGCGGTCGGCATCGTCGGCACGCGGCGACCCACCCTGGACGGGGCCGAGCTGGCCCGCACGCTGGCCGCCGGCCTGGCCGAGGCCGGGGTCGAGGTCGTCTCGGGGTTCGCCAAGGGAATCGACCAGGCCGCTCACCGTGGTGCGCTGTCGGTCCCCGGCGGGAACACCACCGCCGTGCTCGGCACCGGCATGGACGTCGACTATCCCGCGCGGTCCGGGGCGCTCCGGGCCGAGGTGATGGCCAGCGGCGGGCTGGTCAGCGAGTACGCCCACGACCGGGGCGTGCGGCACCCGACCCAGTTCATCGCCCGCAACCGGATCCTGGCCGGACTCTCCGACGGCATCGTCGTCATCGAGGCCGGGCAACGGTCGGGCGCGCTCAGCACCGCCCGCTGGGCCGCTGACTTCGGCCGCGACGTCATGGTGGTCCCCGCGAGCCCCTCCACGCCGTCGGCCGCCGGGGCGCTGGCCTTGCTGCGCGACGGGGCCGTCCCCGTGCGCCACGCCGCGGACGTGCTGGACGTCCTCGGCGACCCGGGTGACGCCTCGGTCGCGGCCACGGAGTTGGGGGAGGGGAGCGGTGGGGATGCGTCCGGGGTTTCGGGCCTGGTCCACGAGCTCGGGCCGGAAGCCGAGGTGCTGGTCGGTCGGCTGGGCCCGGTGCCCGCGAGCATCTCGGCGTTGTCCGCGGCGACCGGGCTGACGGCCCGGCAGGTCCTCGTGGCCGTCGGCAGGCTCGAGGGTGTCGGCCTCGCCCGTCAGGTTCCCGAGGGGGTGGTCGCCATGCGCCGCTGACGGGCCCGTGCATGGTGCTGGCCGTCGATGGTGCTTGGACGCCGTCGACCCAACGGGCAGGCTGGCGTCGTGAGCGATGACCCGCTTCCCCGCGCATGGGTCGCCGCGTTGGACGAGTTCCGGCGCCACCTCGCCATGGAACGAGGGCTGTCGGACAACACCGTGCAGGCGTACCTGCGCGACGCCGGCCAGCTGGCGAGCTGGTGCGCGGACTTCGGCATCGTCGACCCCGACGAGGTCACGCTGCAGGTGCTGCGCCGCTTCGTCGCCGACGGTCGCCGGCGCGGCCTCGCCAGGTCCTCCATCGCACGGAAGCGGGCGTCGTTGCGGGCCTTCTTCGGGCTGCTCGTCAAGCGCGGGAGGGTGACCAGCGACCCGGCCGCGCTGCTGGACACCCCCAAGCTGGACAAGTCGTTGCCGAAGGTGCTGCGCCGCGACCAGGTCGATGCCTTGCTGCGACAACCCTCCAGCGACGACCCGGTGGGGCTGCGCGACCGGGCAGTTTTGGAGCTGCTGTACGCCAGCGGCGCCCGGGTCAGCGAGCTCGTCGACCTCGACGCCGACCGGCTCGACCTGGGCCGATCCCGGGCCACCCTCCACGGCAAGGGCGACAAGCAGCGGCTCGTCCCGCTGGGCGCTCCCGCGGTCGAGGCCGTGCGGGCCTGGCTGGACCGGGGACGCCCCCACCTGCCGCTGCGACCTGCCGGCACAACAGGTGACGACGCTGACCGCCACGCCGACGCGGTCTTCCTCGCCAGGCGCGGGGGACGGATCAGCCGCGACGAGGTCTACCGCTTGGTTCGCGCCCACGGTGCCGCCGCCGGTGTCGGACACGTCACCCCGCACCTGCTGCGCCACAGCTTCGCCACGCACCTGCTGGAGGGCGGTGCCGACCTGCGCAGCGTGCAGGAGCTGCTCGGCCACGTTGCACTGGCCACAACGCAGACCTACACCCACGTCTCTCGTGCCCACCTGCGCTCGGTCTACACTCAGGCGCACCCGCGGGCGTGAGACAGGGGATGGGTCGGCTCGCATGACTCGATGGCACTCGTCCTCGCCCTCCGCCGTCGCCGCCTACCACCAGCTTGGCGGGAGATACCCGTAGACTCCGAAGAAGTGACCTCCACGGCACCGACTGAGACGACCACGCCCACGTCCTCCATGGACCCGGGCGTTGTCGACCTGTGGACACGTTTCAAGGACGACGGCGACCCCGACGCCCGTGAGCGACTGATCCTCCAGTACTCGCCGCTCGTGAAGTACGTCGCCGGTCGCGTGTCGGTCGGCCTGCCGAGCTCCGTCGAGCACGGCGACCTGGTCAGCTACGGCATGTTCGGCCTCATCGACGCGCTGGAGAAGTTCGACCTCTCCAAGGGCTTCAAGTTCGAGACGTACGCGATCACCCGTATCAAGGGCGCGATCATCGACGAGCTGCGGTCCATCGACTGGATTCCGCGCAGCGTGCGCACGAAGGCCAAGCGGGTCGAGAAGGCCCTGCGCGAGCTCGAGGCGAAGCTGGACCGCACCCCCACCGAGGAGGAGCTGGCCGAGGAGCTCGACATGTCCGTCGCCGACCTCCGCCAGGTGCTGACCCAGGTGTCGCTGACCTCCATCGCCGCCCTCGACGAGAGCATCCAGGGGGAGGAGGGGGACCGGCAGTCGCTGGTCGACACGCTTGCCGACGATGCCGCCCCCGACCCGCAGGCCGCCCTCGAGGACGCCGAGATCAGGCGGCTGCTCGCCGAGACGATCAACCGCATGACGGACCGCGAGAAGACCGTCATCGTCCTCTACTACTTCGAGGGCATGACCCTCTCCCAGATCGGCGAGGTGCTCGGGGTGACGGAGTCCCGGGTCTGCCAGATGCACACCAAGGCCGTCCTCGGCCTGCGCACCCGGATGGCCGCCCGCACACGCTGACGCGCTGCACACGCTGACGCGCTGCACACGCTGACGCGCTGCACACGCTGCACACGCTGACGCGCTGCACACGCTGACGGCGCTCGTGGCTTGTCCACAGGTGGCCGGGATCCGTCGGTCGCAACGGGGGATCCCTGCCTAGCGTGCGGGGCATGGTCGTTCGTCGGGTCGTCGTCGTTCCGTGTCTGCTGGTGGTCGCGGTCCTCCTCGTGTTCGGCGGCCCCACGACCGTGGCCGCCGTGCCTCTCGAAGGCACGCCCGCACCTCCCGCAGGTGGGGTCGTGGTGGACGGTCCGACGAGCGGAACGGGGGCCATCCGTCCCGTTCCCGGTCGGGTCGTCCGGTTCTTCGACCCGCCCGAGCATCCCTACGGCCCCGGCCACCGGGGGGTCGACCTGGCAGCCGAGCCCGGTGACGCCGTCCGCGCCGTCCTGTCCGGCACCGTGGCGTTCGCGGGTCCCGTCGCTGATCGGGGGTGGGTGACCGTCGACCACGGTGGGGGACTGCGGACCACCTACGGCGACCTCGTCCCGTCGGTGGAGGCAGGTGCGACGGTGCTGGCCGGCGAGGTGGTGGGTCACCTGGCCGAAGGGGTCGGCCACCTGGACTGGGGTGCGCGGTTGGCTCGCGTCGGCGACGGCGGGTCGACAGGGTCGGCGGGTGCGGGGGACTACATCGACCCGCTGTCACTGCTCGAGCGCTGGCGCCCCCACCTCACCTCACCCGACCGCGTCCCCCGCGGTCGGGTCGTCGACCTCTGACAACCGTCGTGTGCAGGTCGGCCGTCGTCGACCTCTGACAACCGTCGTGTGCAGGTCGGCCGCTGGGCCGGCCATGCTGCACAGCTGTCCGGGCGAGTGGTGCAGCATGGCCGGTCGGCTGGTCAAGGTGCACAACTCGTGGTCGGCCGGCCGATCGCCGGCCGGTCGCCGACCGGTCGCCGGCCCGTCGCCGCCCGCTCCCGACGGCCCCTGACCGATCGTCCCGGATGGCCACTGCCCCACATCGCGTGTACCATTCAGCGCCCGTCCGGGCCGGCACGTCGTCGTGCGCACGCATCGGACGGTTCAGGCTGCTCGCAGGCCATGCCGGCGAGCAGACCACCACATCACACAGCGCGCGGCCGGGCCAGCGGTCCACCACATGGTGGAGGCCCGACCGGCGATCGACGTCACCCCCACGCCGGGGCAGCGCCGAACGTCAGGTACGCGTGCGAGGTCCAACCGCGAACACAAAGGAACGAAATCATGGGCGTCGTCACCGTGCGGCAACTCCTGGAAGCCGGTGTCCACTTCGGACACCAGACCCGTCGCTGGAACCCGAAGATGAAGCGTTACATCTGGGGCGAGCGCAACGGCATCTACATCCTCGACCTGCAGCAGACCGTCGGCATGCTGGAGCGTGCCTACGAGTTCGTGGAGAACACCGTCGCCAGCGGCGGCACCGTGCTCTTCGTCGGCACCAAGAAGCAGGCCCAGGAAGCAGTCGAGCAGCAGGCGATGCGCGTGGGCATGCCCTACGTGAACTTCCGCTGGCTCGGCGGCATGCTGACCAACTTCGAGACCATCAAGACCCGCCTGACTCGCCTGCGCGAGCTCGAGGACATGGTCAACGACGGCACCATCGAGCTGCTGACCAAGAAGGAAGGCCTCCTGCTCACCCGTGAGCTGGACAAGCTGCAGCGCAACCTGGGCGGCATCCGCACCATGACGAAGCTGCCGTCGGCCATCTGGGTCGTCGACACCGTCAAGGAGCACATCGCCGTCGCCGAGGCCAACCGCCTGGGCATCCCCGTCGTCGCCGTCGTGGACACCAACTGCGACCCCGACGTCATCGACTACGTCATCCCCGGCAACGACGACGCCATCCGCTCCGGCGCGCTGCTGACCCACCTCATCGCCGACGCCTGCGCCACGGGGTACGCCCGTCGTGCCGCTCGCACCTCCGACGACGTCGTCGCCGAGCAGGCTGCGGCAGCCGCCGCGTCCACCCCCTCCTCGGAGTCCACCGAGGCCCCGGCCGCTCCGGCCCAGCCGGCCGCCGAGCCGCTGGCCGAGTGGGAGATCGCCCTGCAGCAGGAAGAGGCCGCGTCGGCCGCCGCCGCTGCCGGTGCATCCTCCGCCGAGGCCGACCAGGCCGACCAGGCCGCCGCCGACCAGGCTGCTGCCGAGCCGGCCGAGACCCAGCCCACCGAGGAGCCGGCCCCGGCCGCCCCGCAGGAAGAGGCCCAGGCGTAGCACGCGCCTGGCCACACCCAACCACGATCGAGAGAACCCAGACATGAGCGACGTCAAGATCAGCGCCGCCGACGTCAAGGCCCTTCGCGAGGCCACCGGCGCCGGCATGATGCTCTGCAAGAACGCACTGGTGGAGGCCGGCGGCGACTTCGACGCTGCCGCCGACATCGTCCGCACGAAGACCGGCCGCAAGGCCAACGAGCGCGCGGGTGACCGGACCGCCAACGAGGGGCTCGTGCACGCCTATCTGCACACCCCCACCCCCGGCATGCCGGCCAAGGTCGGCGTGATGCTGAAGCTGCACTGCGAGACCGACTTCGTGGCCAAGGAGGAGTCCTTCAAGGCCCTGGCCCAGGACATCGCCATGCACATCGCGGCTGCGCAGCCGGTTGCGGTCAGCGAGGACCAGGTCGACGAGGCGCTCAAGGAGAAGGAAGCCAACTTCGCTCGCCAGCAGGCGAAGGAAGAGGGCAAGCCCGAGCACATCATCGAGAAGATCGTCGAGGGTCGGGTCAACTCCCTCCTGAAGGAGCAGGTCCTGCTGAACCAGCCCTTCGTCAAGGACACCAGCAAGACCATCGAGCAGCTCGTCACCGAGGCCAGCGCTCGTACCGGCGAGAAGATCGAGATCGGCGGGTTCGCCCGCTTCGCCATCGGCGCCTAGCGCCACCAACGTCAACGCCCCTGCCCGACTCGTCGCGCAGGGGCGTTCGTTCGCCCCGGCCCCCGGGCCGTCCACTACCATCGCCGCCGGCCCCCACTCCGACGCGCCTCCATTCCAACGGAAAGATCCCTGATGGCCGACTCGCCCAGCAAGCCCTACCGCCGCGTGCTCCTCAAGCTGTCCGGTGAGGCGTTCGCCGACGAGGCAGCGTCGATCTCCCCGCAGGTGGTGGCCTCCGTCGCCGACCAGCTGGTCGAGGTCAACTCCCTCGGCGTGGAGATCGGTGTGGTCGTCGGTGGCGGCAACATCTTCCGCGGGGCGTCCCCCCAGGCCTCGGGCATGGAGCGTTCCAGCGCCGACCACATGGGCATGCTGGCCACGGTCATCAACGCCCTCGCCCTGCAGGACGCCTGCGAGAAGCGTGGGCTCGACACCCGGGTGCAGTCCGCCGTCGCCATGCAGGAGCTCGCCGAGCCCTACATCCGTCGTCGCGCGGTGCGCCACCTGGAGAAGAAGCGGCTGGTCATCTTCGCCTCGGGCCTCGGCGCCCCGTACTTCTCCACCGACACGGCGGCGGCCCAGCGTGCGCTCGAGATCGGCGCCCAGGCCATCCTGAAGGGCACCAAGGTCGACGGCGTCTACGATGCCGACCCGGCGCTCCACCCGGATGCCACCAAGTACGACCGCCTCGACTACATCCAGGTGCTCAAGGACGGGCTGAAGGTCATGGACGCCACGGCCATCTCCTTGTGCATGGACAACGGCCTGCCGATCATCGTGTTCAACCTGCGGACGGAGGGCAACATTCGCCGGGCCGTGACGGGCGAGCCGATCGGGACGATAGTTGAATGACAGCGTGGGGTGACCGAGTCACCCCGACAAGGCAGTAGCGGGACTCTCACGAGCAGCCGGCCGGTCCCGGGCCGATGGATCCAGCGAAGGACTACGACGTGACCGACGACATCCTCGACGACGCAGAGCTGAAGATGGACGGCGCCGTCGAGCACACCAGGGCCGAGTTCGCCAAGATCCGCACGGGTCGTGCGAATCCCCAGCTGCTCACCGAGCTGCCCGTCGAGTACTACGGCACCATGACGCCGCTGCAGCAGATCGCCGGCGTCACCGCGCCCGAGGCGCGCGTGCTGCTGATCTCCCCCTATGACCGCGGGGCGCTCAGCAACATCGAGAAGGCGATCATGATGTCCAGCCTCGGGCTGAACCCCAACAACGACGGCAACGTCATCCGTGTGGTGTTCCCCGACCTGACCGAGGAACGCCGCAAGGAGTTCGTCAAGATCGCCCGTGAGCGTGCCGAGGACGGCCGCATCGCCGTTCGCAACGCGCGGCGCGCCGCCAAGTCCGAGCTCGAGCGGCTCGAGGGCGAGAGCGAGATCACCGAGGACGACCTGCGTCGCGCCGAGGACGACCTGCAGAAGCGGACCGACACCGCCACCGCCCGCATCGACGAGCTGCTGAAGGTCAAGGAGGCCGAGCTGCTGGAGGTCTGATCGCCTTCAGCATCCTCATCCTCAATGGCGGTATCCGAACCCGCTGACGGTACCCCGCCGGCTGCCACGCCGCGGGGTGGTCGCAACCTGCCCATCGCGATCGGCGTGGGCCTGGGCCTTGCCGCGGTCTACCTCGGCAGCCTCGTGCTCGAGCCCGTCGTGTTCCTCGTGTTCGTGGCGGTCAACATCATCGTCGCGCTCTACGAGCTCGACGCGGCGTTCGCGCGGACCAAGGCCCGGCCCCCGACGATCGTGGCGGCCGTCGCCACACCCGTCATGCTGCTGGGCACCTACTGGTGGGGCGTCGACGTCCAGGTCAACGTCCTGTACGCCACGCTCGTCGTCGGTTTCGTCATGGTCCTCGCCAGCCACGAAGTCGGCCATGCCGTCTCGCGCATGGCGGCGCTCGCGCTGATGCTGGTCTGGGTGGTCGTGGCCGCGAGCTCCCTCGGACTGCTGCTCAACCGCCCCGACGGGCACTGGTACGTCATGGCCGGCACGGCGCTGACGGTCACCAACGACATCGGTGCCTACGCCTTCGGTCGCAACTTCGGACGCCGCAAGATCGCGCCCGCGATCAGCCCCGGCAAGACCTGGGAAGGGTTCGCCGGCGCCATGGTGACCACCCTGGTCATGGCCGCCCTGGTCACCACCCGCACGGTGCCGGGGGTCGACCTGGTCCCCGCGCTGGTCCTCGCCGCCGCCGTCGTCGTGGCCGCGACCCTCGGCGACTTCGCCGAATCGTTGGTCAAGCGCGATCTGGGTATCAAGGACCTCGGCGGCATCTTCCCCGGCCACGGCGGCGTCATGGACCGCATCGACGCGCTGCTGTTCGCGCTGCCCGTCACCCACCTCGTCCTCCTCGCCTTCGGGATCTGATACCGATGTCCGACATGTCCGACCCCACCGCTGCCGACACCGGCACACCGCCCGACACCGGTACACCGCCTGACACCGGTACACCGCCTGACCCCTACACCGAGGGCGGCCTCGACGTGCTGCTCGACGGGCAGCCCGGGTACCGGCGTGGCCAGCTGACGGAGTGGCTGACCAAGGGCGTGGAGGACCCGCAGGAGATGACCAACCTCCCGGCGGCCCTGCGTGACGAGCTGTCGACGGCGATGCAGACGCGCCCGCGGGTCGTCAAGGTCAGCGAGGCCGACGGTGGGCTGACCCGCAAGGTCCTCCTCGAGTGCGGCAACGGGGCGCGCAAGGAGGAGATCGAGAGCGTCCTCATGCTCTACCCGAAGACCGAGAAGCGGGCCGCCCGGGCGACGGTGTGCATCTCGACCCAGGCGGGTTGTGCGATGGGCTGCCCCTTCTGCGCGACCGGGCAGATCGGCTTCCGGCGCCAGCTGGGCGTGGGCGAGACCCTTCGCCAGGTCACCGTCATGCAGCGCCTGCTGGCCGACCCCGAGGGCAGCGCCGAGGACTGGCCCGAGCTGTCGCCGCTGCCCGACGGGGTTCCCGACCACGTCACCAACATCGTGTTCATGGGCATGGGCGAACCGCTGGCCAACCTTGACGTGACGCTGGACTGCGTGCGTTGGCTGCACCGCCCCTTCGGCCTGTCGGCACGCTCGATCACCGTCTCCACCGTCGGTCTGGTCCCCGGCATCCGCAAGCTCCAGGCCCTCGACCTGCCGATCACCCTGGCGGTCAGCCTGCATGCGCCCGACGACGCCCTGCGCAACGACCTGGTCCCGGTCAACCGCCAGCACCCGTTGGAGGAGCTCCTGGCGGCCGCCCGCGACTACCTCGAGGCCACCGGACGCCGCGTCACCTTCGAGTACGTGATGATCGCCGACGTCAACAGCGACGTGGCCCAGGCCCACCAGCTGCGCCGGCTGCTCAGCCACCACATGCCCGGCGGGCTGGCGCACGTCAACCTGATCCCCATGAATCCCACGCCGGCGGTGCCGTGGGCGGCGCCGACGGTCGAGCAGCAGCGGGCGTTCGCCGACGTGCTGGTCGACGGTGGCATCTCCGCCACGATCCGGGCCAACCGCGGCAACGACATCGACGCCGCCTGCGGGCAGCTGTACGCCAACTACCAGGTCGCCAGCGGCAGGATCCTGCCGGTCGCCGTCGGGGCGGCCGAGCGGATCACCGGCCGGTCGTGAGCCACGTCGTGCCCTCGACCCCCTCCGACGGCAGCGGGAAGCGGACCGTCGCGCTGGTCGGGGCGACCGGGTCGATCGGCACCCAGACCCTCGACGTCGTCGAACGCTGGCCCGACCGGTTCGAGGTCGTGGCGCTGGCGTGCGGACGCTCCTCCGATGTGATCGAGCAGGCCCGCCGGTTCGGCGTGTCGCTGGTCGGCGTGGCTGATCGCGACGCCGCCCGCGAGATCAGGGAGGCGTTGCCGGGGGTCGAGGTCGTCGACGGGCCCGACGCCGCCGCGATCGTCGCCGGGTGCGGGGCCGACGTGGTCGTCAACGGCATGGTCGGGTCGATCGGGCTGTCCCCGACGATGGCAGCCCTCCGCGCCGGCAGTCGGCTGGCGCTCGCCAACAAGGAATCCCTCATCGTCGGCGGCCAGCTCGTCCACGACGCCGCGGCCCCCGACCAGGTCGTGCCCGTTGACTCCGAGCACTCCGCGATCGCGCAGTGCCTGCGTGGGGGACGGGCCGAGGAGGTCGCGCGCCTGGTCGTCACCGCCTCCGGTGGGCCGTTCCGCGGTCGCACGCGCGATCAGCTCAAGACCGTCACCGTCGACGACGCCCTGGCCCACCCGACGTGGGACATGGGTGCGGTGATCACGATCAACTCCGCGACGTTGGCCAACAAGGGGCTGGAGGTCATCGAGGCCCACCTGCTGTTCGACATCGACTACGACCGCATCGACGTGGTCGTGCACCCCCAGTCGATCGTCCACTCCATGGTGGAGTTCGTCGACGGGGCCACCGTGGCCAAGCTGTCGCCGCCGGACATGCGCCTGCCCATCCAGCTGGCGCTGACCTGGCCCGAGCGGCTGGCGTTCGCGCCCACGACGATGGACTGGACGACCGCGCAGGACCTCACGTTCGAACCGCTGGACGACGACACCTTCCCGATGGTCCGCCTCGCCGTCCAGGCCGGTCGCGCCGGTGGCACCGCCCCTGCAGCGTTCAACGCGGCGAACGAGGTGGCGGTCGAGACGTTTCTGCAACGTGGACTGGACTTCCTCGGCATCACCGAGGTCGTCGCGGCAACCTTGGAGTCCCACGACGTGCAAACCGCAGAATCGGTCGAGCAGGTGCTCGCCGCCGAGGCCGACGCACGCCGCACCGCCGCGGAGCTGATCCGACGACGGTGACCGAGCCCGGTCGACCGACCGCACCGGCTCGCCACACGACCAGGAGATGACCACACCGCATGTTCGTCGCGATCTTCGTCTTCACCATCGTGTTCTCGATCGCCCTGCACGAGCTGGGACACTTCGTCACGGCCAAGGCGTTCGGCATGAAGGCCGAGCGCTACTTCATCGGCTTCGGTCCGACGGTCTGGTCGCGCCACGTCGGTGAGACCGAGTACGGCCTGAAGGCCATCCCCGCCGGTGGGTTCGTCAAGATCGCCGGGATGACCCCGTGGGAGGAGGTCGACCCCGCCGACGACGGCCGGCTGTTCTACCAGCAGAAGCCGTGGAAGCGCGTCATCGTGCTGTCCGCCGGTTCGGCCACCCACCTGGTGCTGGCGTTCATCCTCCTCATCGCTGGCCTGGCGTTCGTCGGCCTGCCGATGTCCACCAACGAGGTGGCCATGGTCGTGGAGGACAGCCCGGGCGCGGCGGCGGGTCTCGAACCCGGCGACGTGATCGTGGCGGTCGACGGCCAGGCGGTCGACGGCTTCGCCCCGATCCGCGACATCGTGGAGGGGGCGGCAGGCGAGACGCTGGCCCTGGAGGTGCTTCGCGACGGCGAGACGATCACCACCGAAGCCGTGCTGGACGCCGCACATCCCGACCCCGAGCGGGCCGGCGCCGGATTCCTCGGCGTCGCGCCGGAAGGGGCCGTGGAACCGCTCGGCCTGGTGGACGGCACGCGGACGGCGTTCAGCCCCTCGGCCAGCGTGGAGATCACCGGCCGGGACTACTCGATGTGGTTCATGACCCGGGCCACGGTCGACGGGTTGACCCGCATCTTCAGCCTCGATGGGCTGACCTCGTTCTTCGGGTCCGTGGCAGGTGACGAACCCCGCCCGGCCGAGAGCGCCACGAGCCTGGTCGGTGCCGGCCAGATCGTCAACGAGCTGGGCAACCAGGGTGATGTGTTCGCGGTGCTGGTGGTGCTGGCGCAGCTGAACCTGGTCCTCGGCCTGCTGAACATGCTGCCCCTGCCGCCGCTCGACGGTGGCCACGTCGCCGTGCTCGCCGTGGAGGAAAGCGTCGAGGGCGTCCGGAAGCTCCGCAAGGACGGCCGCTCGCGTCCGAAGTTCCGCCTGAACCCGTCGGTGGTCACCCCGATCGCCCTGGCCGTGATCGCGTTCTTCGTCGTGCTCACCGGCACCGCCCTGTACCTCGACATCACCCAACCGGCCTCCCAGCTGGTCCAGTAGCCGCCGGTCGGGGGCCTCGTCCGGCTCGAGCGGCTCGTCGGCTCGGGCTGGCGTGTGCGTTGGGCGGCTGTGGAGGGTGGGGAAGGCGCACGGGGTCGGCCGCTGTGTCGATTGCCAGCCTTGAGTGGCCGGGTATCGGACACGCTGGGTGAGGGTGGGTGCGTTGGACGGCCGAGGAGGATGGGGATCGCACACGCCGCTGGGGGCGGTCGGCACGCTGGGACCGCGCACGCCGCTGGCCGGTGGCCCCGCTGTCAGCCCGTCGGGGTGAAGGGGCAGGGGCCGATCGTGGCGCTGATGGCGTCGTGGTCGCTGCCGGGGAGGGGGATGCGGCCTCGGCTGCGACCGCACCAGTCGCCGCCGACCATGAGGTGGTCGATCCGCAGCCGCAGCGGCAGGAACAGCGGCTTCGTCGACGTCGGCAGCGCCCAGGTCGACCGCATCACGTCGTCGACCACCCCGGTCAGCTGCCGGTAGCCGTAGCCACGGTCGCTGAGGTTCATGTCGCCGGCGACGACCACCGGCCCGTCGACTGCCTCGAGCCCTGCCGCCAGGGCCTCGGCCAGCCGTCGCTGCGTCAGCAGGTCAGCTTCGTACCTGGTCGGGTGCGGGGCGTCACCGACCAGGCCCCGCGCAGTCGGCCACGGCCGCGGCAGGTGCACGGCGACGAGTACGAAGGGGGAGGGGGCCTCGACCCGGACCACGACTGACCGGGCCTCCTGCAGCCCGTCGAGGTCGGGCAGCCGCTGCAGCGGAAAGCGCGACCAGACGTTGACCCCGCCCAGCCGTCGGGGCAGCGCGGTCGAGGTGTACGGGTACACCGCCTGCAACCCCTCGATCGCCAGGACCGGCGTCTCGACCGTGACCAGCACGTCGGCACCGGTGGCCAGCAGCTCGTCGGTCGCGGCATCACCGTCGTTGGCCGACCGGAGGTTCGCCGACACGATCTCCACCGCCTGCCCGCGCGGGGGCTGCAGGTCCAGGGGTGTCCACGGCAGCACGGTCCCGGCCACGCAGGCCAACGCGAGGCTCGCGGCGGTCACGACCACCGGGCTGGGCGGACCACCCGGCCTCGTCGAGCGCCGCCATCGCAGGTGCAACCACACCCCCGCGCAGGCCGCGGCCAGCCCGATCACCGGCAGCAGGATCCCGACCAGCTCGCCCACCACCGGGACACGGGCCAACAGCAAGACGCCCCACGGCAGGAGGAGGGCGAGGTGTGCTCTGGCGGGGGCGGTGCGCACGCCCCCACGTCACCACACCGGCGCAGTCACAGCCAATCGAGGATCACGCGGCCTCGCCGGCCAGCCAGGGGCCGCCGAAGTGGGCGGTCATCGCCCGGTCCAGCCGGACCAGCCCGGGGCCGGACCAGGCCAGCTGGTGGCCCAGCCGGTCACAGCGGATGACCTGCTGGCCGATCTCCTCCTCATCGACGTCCTCCTGGTTGCGGGGGTCGACCATGATGGACATGGCATCGATCACCCAGCCGACCCCGTCGTCGGACGCCACGGGATCGCCCAGCGACACGTCGTCGTCCCCGCGCTCGCCTCGGACCGGCCACACCGTCGTGCGGCATTCGGGCCGGCCGGCGGCTGCCTCGACGCTGTGCACGACCAGCACCCGCTGGCGCAGGTCGCCGACGTCGGGCAGCACCGGCGGGATCGGGTCGTCCCGGGACCACGCGCGCCCGCCGAGGGAGATGGCCAGTCGGTTCGCGCGGAGGGCCATGGCCAGGGCGCCCACCTCGATGATGGCGTCGTGGTGCCGGCCCTTGTCGAACGGACGAACGGTGGCGAGGAACAGCGAGCCGGCGGCGTCGAAGGCCACCATGGTCGGGCGGATGTCGAGGCCGTCGCGCAGGTCGCCGACGGCCAGGTCGGCCAGCAGCTGGTGCTGGTCCTCCCAAACGGGTTCGGTGGTGTGGGGTGAATGGTCCATGGGGCGACCCTGACCGATCCGCGCGCCCGTCGGCCGAGAAATCGCCCTCGACCTGTGGACAACGGTGGCGTGGCGGACGAGTGGCACTCGGACGGATGTGGGTAGGTTGGTGGACACCATGGTCACGTCGCTTCCGGTCCTGTCCACCGCTCCCGCTCCGCCCGAGCACCTCACCCCTCCCGTCCGTCGAGAGACCCGCCAGATCGACGTCGGCGGTGTCAAGGTCGGCGGCGGCGCGCCCATCAGCGTGCAGTCGATGACGACGACACCGACCCACGACGTCAACGCCACCCTGCAGCAGATCGCCGCGCTGAACGCCTCCGGCGTCGACATCGTGCGCGTCGCCGTTCCCCGGCAGGAGGACGCCGACGCCCTGGCGGCGATCGCCAAGCAGTCCACCGTCCCCGTGGTCTCCGACATCCACTTCCAGTGGAAGTACGCGATGGCGGCCATCGAGGCGGGCGTGGCCAAGGTTCGGATCAACCCCGGCAACATCCACAAGGCCGGCGACACCTCCAAGGTGAAGGTCATCGGTGACGCGGCGAAGGACGCCGGCATCCCGATCCGCATCGGCGTCAACGGCGGCTCGCTGGAGAAGCGGCTGCTGGAGAAGCACGGCGGCGTGACCCCTGCGGCCCTCGTCGAGAGCGCCCTGGACGAGGTGAAGATCCTCGAGGACGTCGACTTCACCGACATCGCGATCTCCGTCAAGCACTCCGACCCGTGGACGATGATCCAGACCTACCGGCTGCTCAGCACGCAGACCGACTACCCCCTCCACCTCGGCGTCACCGAGTCCGGGCCCCTCAAGACCGGCCGGGTCAAGTCCGCCGTGGGCCTCGGCGCCCTCCTCAGCGAGGGCATCGGCGACACCATCCGCGTGTCGCTGTCCGCCGACCCCGTGGAGGAGGTCAAGGCCGGCATCGAGATCCTCGAGGCCCTGCACCTGCGCGAGCGCGGCCTCGACGTCGTGTCCTGCCCCTCCTGCGGTCGGGCCGAGGTCGACGTCTACACCCTCGCAGAGAACGTCCAGAAGGGGCTCGAGGGCATCGACGTTCCGCTGCGCGTCGCGGTCATGGGCTGCGTCGTCAACGGACCGGGCGAGGCCCGCGAGGCCGACCTCGGCGTCGCGGCCGGCAAGGGCAAGGGCCAGATCCTCAAGAAGGGCGAGGTCCTGTGGACCGTCGCCGAGGACGAGATCGTCGAGACGCTGGTCTACATGGCCAACGAGATGGCAGAGGAGATCCGCGCCGAGCGTGGCGACGGTTCCCCCGCCGTCGTCAGCTAGCCTGCGGGGCCAGTGAGCAGCACCTCCAGCCCCGCCCCCGCCCGCACCGACGCCCCCGCGCTGCAGCACGCGCGAGGGGTGGCCACGGCCATCGCCGTGGAGGCCGGTGACCTCGCCATGAGCTGGTACCACCGAGGGGTTGCCACCGAGGAGAAGGGCCACGCCGACCTGGTCAGCGAGGCCGATCGCCAGGTCGAGGCGCTGGTCAAGCGACGTCTCGTCGAGGCGTTTCCCGAGGATGCCGTGGTGGGGGAGGAGGGGACGGGCCCGACGTCGGTGCCGACCGAGGGTGCGCGTCGGTGGTACGTCGACCCCATCGACGGCACGACCAACTTCCTCAAGGGCCTGCCGGACTGGGGTGTGTCGATCGGCCTGGCCGGCCCCGCCGACGAGCTGCTGGTCGGCGTGATCGTGATGCCTCGCCACGGGACCCTGTTCAGCGCTGCCCGAGGCATGGGCGCCACGCGCAACGGCGTGCCGATCCACGCCTCGACCGTCGACCGGGTCGACCGGACGCTGATGTGCTACGCGCTGACGGCGCGAGCCCCCGAGGCCTGGGGCGGCCCGGATCGCATGCGCGCCGGTTACCTCGCGCTGG
Organism: Euzebya pacifica; assembly: GCF_003344865.1. GTDB lineage: Bacteria > Actinomycetota > Nitriliruptoria > Euzebyales > Euzebyaceae > Euzebya > Euzebya pacifica. Next base: position 3,895,773 of record NZ_CP031165.1, on the reverse strand, counting down.
TCGGCAACGCGCTCGGCACCCGCATGCAGGGCTGCTCGGTGGCTGACCTCACCAGCGTCGCCACCGGGGTCATCGACGCGTCATGGGCCGGTGGCATGAGCCCGTGGGACGTGGCTGCGGGGCTGACGATCGTGCTGGAGGCCGGCGCCCGGGTCACCGATGTCGAGGGCAACCCGGTGACCACCGTGACCACGGACTTCCTGGCCTCGCCGCCAGCCGTGCACGACGAGCTCCGTGCCCTGATCACCGGCGGCTGACACCCACCGGAAGGGCGTCCGCGAACAACTCCTTGCACCCGGCATACCTGGTATGCATACTGTGGATGCATGCGCGGTATCCATACGGACCGCACGGCATCGACAGGGGATCACCCATGAGCGTCAAGGACGGGCTGCTGGCACTCCTCGCCAGCGCACCCGGCTACGGATACCAGCTCAAGACCGACTTCGAGGACGCCACCGGCGGGGCCTGGACGCTCAACATCGGACAGGTCTACACCTCACTGCAACGCCTCGAACGCGACGGACTGGTGGAGGAGGTCGACGCCGACGACGAGGAGCGACGCTCCTACGCCATCACCGCCACCGGCCGCGAGCACCTCACCCGCTGGCTGGCCGAACCGGTTGCACGGAGCCTGGAGGGCAGGGACGAGGTCGTCATGAAGATCCTCCTCGCCGTCGCCACGCCCGGCCACGACCCCCGGGGCGTGATCGCCGCCCAGCGTGATGCCACGATGCGAGTCCTCCAGACCCAGACCAGGCGCAAGGCCCAGCAGCCGCCGGTGCTGGCGGAAGCGATACAGCTGGACCGGCTGATCCTGACCTGCCGCGCAGAGCTGGACTGGCTGGACCTCGCCGAGCAACGCCTCGATGCCGTCGGCAACGGCCACCGCGCCGATCCCGCCACCGACAGACCCGTCACGAGCACCCACACCACCGCACCACTCGCGCCCAAGGGGGGCACCCGATGATCACCGACCGACCGGTCGTGCTGCGCATGCACGACGTGACCCGCATCCACGGTGCCGGCAGCACCGCCGTCACCGCGGTCGACCACGTCGACCTGGACGTCCGGGCCGGCGAGCTCGTCGCCGTCATGGGCCGCAGCGGCTCGGGCAAGTCCACCCTCCTGAACCTCGCGGGTGGCCTCGACCAACCCAGCAGGGGAGCGGTGGTCGTGGAGGGCCAGGACCTGTCGACCTGCAGGCCGGCCAGGCTGGCAGAGCTGCGTCGGCGCCACGTCGGCTACGTCTTCCAGCACGGCAACCTCCTGCCGACCCTCACGGCATCGGAGAACGTGTCGTTGCCGTTGGAGCTCGACGGGGTCTCGGTCCGCGAGGCACGGGCTGCAGCGGTGTCGATCCTCAGCGAGGTCCTGCACCCCGACGTCGTCGACCGCTACCCCGACGAGCTGTCGGGCGGCGAGCAGCAACGCGTTGCCGTGGCACGCGGGTTGATCGGCAGCCGCCGGCTGCTGCTGGCCGACGAACCGACCGGCGCCCTCGACGAGGTCACCGCCGAGGCCGTGATGCGTCTGCTGCGCGACCGCTGCAACGACGGCGCGGCCGCGCTCGTGGTCACCCACGACGCGGCGCAAGCGGCCTGGGCTGACCGGGTCGTGCGCCTGCGGGACGGCCGCATCGACTCCATCACCGGCGACCGCCCTGCCAGCCAGTCGACCACCACCCAGGCCAACGACACGCTGACCGCGGAGCTGCAGCGATGACCGCGACGTCCGTCGGCGGTGCGGTGTCGGCTGCGCCTCGTACCCGTCCCAACCGCCTGCTCGCGATCGCCCGCCTGGGTCGTCGTACCGTGCGCGGTGGCGGCTGGCGCCACCTGCTCGTCGTGGCGATGATCGGCCTCGTGGTCATGGCCGCCACCGTCGTCGCCATCGGTGCCCGATCCACCGACGTCCCGGACCGGTCGTGGCTGGTCGACCAGGTCGGCACCGTGGCCGACGCCCGTATCCAGGTGTCAGCCCCGACGCTGACGTTCGATGACCTGCCCGACGACCTGCAACAGGTGTACCTCGAGGTGCGCGGTGCGCCGCCCGTGGTCCCCGACCTGCGGCCCGTCCCCAGCATCGTCGAGGACACCGCCCGCGGCAGCGCGCTGATGCCGATCGCCGAACGATGGACCGACACCGGGGTGCAGCTGGTCGCGGTCGACCTCGACGACCCGCTCGCGGAAGGGCTGTTCCTCCGCGACGGATCGGTGCCCGGCGCCGGTGAGGTGCTGCTCAGCACACCCCTGCTCGAGCGGCTGGACGCCCACGTCGGTGCCACCGTCGACCTGCCCGATGTCGGCGAGGTCGTTGTCGTCGGCACCGTCACCCAGCCCAGCAGGTACCTCACGGACCTCGCCGTCCTCCCGGAGGGAACGCTCGGTGATCCGACCGGATGGCTCGTGGACACGCCGACGCCCGACGACGCGGTGCGGCTCAGCCAGGTCTTCGACGCCGAGCGGGCGGGCATCGACAGCGAGTACGGCCGGAGCATGATCGTCCCGGGGGCCCAGCCCCTGTCCACCGACAGCCCGTCCCTGCCCCGCCGGATCGTCGAGAGCCCGAGCTTCGTCGGCTCCGCGGTCGGTGCGCTGCTGGGCATCCAGGTCGCCTTCGTCGCGGCAGCGGCGTTCGCTACCGGTACCCGCCGGCGACTGCGCCAGTTCGGCCTGCTGTCGGCAGGCGGAGGTGCCACCCCCGGTCAGGTCCGCACCCTTGTCATGGTCGAGGCGGCCGTGCTCGGGATCGCGGCCAGCGTCATCGGCGTGCTCGCGGCCATCCCCGTCGCCCGCTTCGTGCGCCCGTTGATGGAGGCCATGACCTCACGTGTCGTCCCCGACATCGTCATGCGACCGCTGGACCTGCTCGGCCCGGCAGCGGTCGGCGTGGCTGCTGCCGTCCTCGCGGCCGCATGGCCCGCCAGAACCCTCGCACGGACCAGCGCGTCGACGGCCCTCGAGGGGCGGCTGCCCCTCGGACGGGTGCCACGCTGGGTCACACCGGCCGCGGCCCTGTGCTCCGCGCTCGGCGTGACCGTCATCGCGGCTGCGGCCACCGGCTCCGGCAGCCGGGGAATCGCGCGGGAGGCCACCTTCGTGCTCGGTGTCGGCATGCTCGTCACGGGCGTCGCCGCCCTCGGGGTGCCCCTGCTGGGGCTCGGCGGCCGGCTCGCCGACCGGCTGTCCCCGGTCCTGCGGCTGGCCGTCCGCGACGCCGACCGTCAGCGAACCCGCTCCGGGGCGGCCGTCGCCGCGCTCGTCGTCGTCGTCATGCTACCGACCCTGGCCGTGACGGCGGCCGCGACCGACGAGGCTCGCTGGGGGCAACCGGACAACACGGCCGGGCCACCCACCCTCATCCTCCTCGGCCCCTGGGTCGACGGCGTCCAGCTGCCCGCCACCGCCGACCACACCGACGACGTCGTGGACCACCTGCCCGTGCCGCCAGCGGACCGGTTCGAGCTGTCCTACGTGTTCGCCGAGGGCCAGCAGCCGGTCGGGGTCACCGTGCTCGACGACGTGCCCGGCCCATCGGGGTACGCCCCCGGGCAGGGTCGCACCGTGCTGGCCACCGACGAGGTCCTCGCTCGACTCGACCTGCCCACGCAGGCGACCGAGGCGCTGGGCGACGGCGACCTGGTCGAGCTGGTCCAGCCGGGCCTGATGACGGGCGACCAGCGTGACGCCGGCGCCCGACCGGCCCGCCTGGTGGCACACCCCCTCACGCGGGAGGCCCGCGACGGCGTCCCGACGGGCACGCCGCTCGGCGACGACATCAGCCTGCTGGCCGTCGAGACCGACACCAACCCGATCGGTCGCGTGGTCCTCGTCCCTCCCGCCACCGCACGCGATGCCGACCTGGACCACGCGCTCCGGGCCACCGTCGTGGTCCTGCCGCGGCTGCTGACCCACGACGAGGTCGACGGCGAGGACCTCTACGGGGACAGGATGGTCCAGGTCGAGACGCCGTACCGCGTGGCTGCGGACCCCGGCGGGCCCGACGGCAACCTCGTCGCGGTGGCTGCAGCCATCGTGGTGGCGCTCCTCGTCGTGGGGATCACCACGGCCCTCGCTGCCACGGAGTCCGACCGTGACCTCGCCATCCTGTCGGCCGTCGGTGCCGGGCCGAGCACCCGACGTCGGTTCCACGGACTGCAGGCCGCCTACCACTCGGGGCTGGCCGCCGTCCTCGGCGTCCCTGCGGGCCTGCTGCTGTATCGGGCCGGTGCGTCGGCGAGCACGTCGGAGGGCCCGACGATGGTCGTCGCCTGGTGGCCCGTCCTCGGGCTGCTCCTCGGTTTGCCACTCGTGGTGGGCGTGGTGATGTGGCTGGTCACCCGATCGGCACCGTCGACGCCGTCGAGGCGCATCGCCTGACCGCGGACCAGACGTGCGACGGGTCGGCCGCTGGGGGGTGGCCGGCCCGTCGCCTCACTCCTGTGGAGGCAACCGGCCCGTAGCATCCTCCGGGTGAGCCCACCCCGAACCGACTTCAGCGTCGGTCGCCTACCCGTCACCCGGCGCTTGTTCTTCGCGCTCGGGCTGTTCGTCACGGTGTCCGTGGCCGGCGTCATCGCGCTGATGGCCACGCAGGACGCCACCGCCGCCGATGCCATCTACTTCGTCGTCATCACCGTCTTCGCCGTCGGCTTCACCGAGATCGTCGAGCTCGACCAGGTGGGGCGGGGCATCATCAGCGCGATCATCGTGCTGGGTGTGGGCAGCTTCACGTTCCTCACCGTCAACGTCATCGAGTTCCTGGTCGAGGGACACCTCCTCGACCTCGTCGGGAGACGCCGCATGAACCGCCAGCTCGACGCCCTCGACCAGCACATGATCGTCTGTGGCTTCGGCCGTGTGGGGCGGCAGGTCGCCGACGACCTCAGCCGCGACCACACCCAGCAGGTGGTGATCGACATCGATCCCGAACGGCTGCACTTCGCCGCCGAACGCGGGCTGCCCCACCTGGTCGGCAACGCCTCGGAGGAGTCGGTGCTGGAGGAAGCCGGCATCCGCCGTGCGTACGGGGTCGCCGCGGTCACCGAGGACGACGCGGAGAACGTGCTCATCGCCCTGACGGCGAAGCTCGTGCGGCCCGACCTGTTCGTCGTCGTCCGGCTGAAGGACGCGCGCAACACCTCCAAGGCCCACGCCGCCGGCGCCGACCGCGTCATCTCCCCGAGCGAGATCGGCGGGCACCGCATCGCGGCGCTGCTGACCAAGCCCTCGGTGGTGGACTTCCTCGACGTCGTCACCCACGCCTCCGACGTCGACATCGTCCTGGAGGAGATCGAGCTCCGCGAGGACGCCCCCGTCGTCGGGCTCACGCTGGCCACCGCTCGCCTGCGCGACACCTACGGCATCAACGTCGTCGCCATCCGTCGGGCCGGGGTCGAGGGGCTGAGCACGCGTCCCGACCCGGTGGTGCCGTTGGGTGCGGGCGACGTGCTGGTCCTGATCGGTGCCCGGGAGGACCTGGACCGCCTGCACGCCGACAACGGGCGCCCGACCCACGAGCGCCGCCGCCCCGACGCGGGCTGACCCAGTCTCCGGACGCAGACCCGGAACGCAGCCCCCGAAGCGGGCCCGGCGCGCAGCCCCGAAAAGCAGCGACGGCCGCCGGTGCAATGCCGACGACCGTCGCGGTTGACCGTCAGGAGGGGCTAGGACTCCATGACGGCCTCGGCGGCGTCACAGGCCGCCTGTTCGGCCAGGCAGACAACGACGGTGCCCGACTCGGCCGGCGCGAACGCCGACTCGAGGAAGGACATGGTCTCCGTCGGCAGGTCATCGCCGTTGGCCAGCAGGATCGGGGCGTCGGTGGAGGCCGACAGGGCAGCAGCGGTGAAGCCCGCCACCCACGACATCGCCGACTGTCCCTCGACCACGATCACACGCTCGGCCGGGTTGCCCTCGTCGAAGCCACGGGCCTCGGCGATCGCCACCGCGGTCGCGAACCGGTTGGCTCCCTGGACCCTGTTGGTGCCCAGGTCGAGCGCCTCGACGGCGTCCAGGACGACGTCGGCGATCGCTGCGGAGCCACCGATGGCGGTGACGTCGGATGCCGACGAGGACGAGAGGTAGGTCGCCGCCGAGTCGTTCAGCTCCTCGGACTGGGTCAGCAGCAGGCCGGTTCCGGCCTGCGCCGCCCAGCCACCGGCAGCCAGGGAGTCGGCGAACGCCTGGGTGGCGTCGCTCGACCCGTCCAGCGGGTAGGCACGGGCCAGCAGCAGCCCGTCGGTGTCGGCAGCGGACTCGGCGATCGCGGTCGCCGTCTCGGTACGGGTCTCACCGGCGATGCGGGTGACGGAGAAGCCCTCCGCCTCCAGCGCGTCGGTGACGGCCTCGCTGATGGCCGCGGTGCCACCGAGGACGATGACCTCCTCGACCCCCAGCCGCTGCAGCTCCGCGAGGACCGCGGACTCCAGCTCGTCGGCCTCGTTGAGCAGCAGGGAACGGCCGTCGGTCTGCAGCGTGCCGGATGCCAACGCGTCGGCGAAGACGGTGTCGGAGGCGATGATCGCGCTGTCAGCGGCCTGGGCGAACGCCCGGGTGCTGGGGTTGGTCAGCTGCGACATCTCGATGGACAGGTCGGTCGGGTCGGCCTCGTCGACGCCGCCGGGGGTGACGGACAGGACCCGGTCGGGACCCTCGGTCGGCTCCTCGGTGGGTTCCTCGGTCGGGGTGACCGGGCCCGGACCCGGGCCGGGGCCCGGAGCGGGCGGGGGCTCGAAGCGAACGGTGACCTGCTGCGGGCGGGACTGGTTGCCCGAGGCGTCCACGGCGATCCAACGCAGGACCGTCTGCTCGCTGATGGTCAACGGCTCCGGGATGTCACGGATGTAGCGACGCTCGATCACCGGTGAGTCGAGGGTGGGCACGCTGCCGTCGGTCGTGTAGTGGATGGTGGCCGGCTCGTCGGAGTCGAAGGTGACGTCGACGGGCTCCTCGAACCACTCGGTGTCGGCGATGTTGGTCGAGGTGACCGGCGCCTGGGTGTCCTCACCGAACGCCTCGACGACCTCCAGCAGGCCGTACATGCCGTTGGCGAACTCCATGGCCTGGTAGAAGCCCTCGGAAGCGAAGTCCGGCTGGAAGCCGGTGCTGTCCCAGGAGTCGTCGACCGGGTCGTAGATGCGCGCACCGACCTCGAAGTTGAACGCGAAGATGTCGGGGTCACGACCGACCTCGGTCTCCTCGTCGACGTACTCGTAGTAGTGGTCGTCGGCGGAGTTGCCGGCGGCGGAGTACAGGACGTCGATGACGGGGCCGGCACGACCGGGCTCGATCACCGTGCCGCGGAAGGACTTGATGTCGCGGAGGATGTCCTCGGCGGTCTCCTCGAAGTAGGCCTCGATGCCTGCGGTCGGGCGGGGCAGCGTGACGCGACCCTCCTCGATGTAGGACGCCGGCGCCCACATGAAGTACCCACCGTGGGAGTGGGTGTTCATCGCGAACTCGATGTTGGGGAACGTCTCCGCCAGCCACATCTCGTTCTGCGCCTCGGGTTCACTGCCCTCGGCCGGACCGGCGTAGGTGCCGCTCGTGCACGACGTCGTGCTGGCGCCGTCGTACCCGTCGTGGGCACTGCCGACGCGGTAGTTGCGGTTCAGGTCGACACCCATGGAGTTCCAGCGACCGGTGTCGGAGTTGTCCGCCTCGCAGTGGTTGGTCATGCTCTTGCGCTGGAAGTTGTAGTCGTACATCGAGAAGTTGGTGCCGTCGGGGTTGACGGTCGGGACGATGAAGATGTCGAGCGCGTCGACGAGGCGGGTTGTGTCCGCGTCGGTGCCGTAGTTGGCGGTCAGGCGATGGGCCGTCTCGACGCAGACCAGCGGGGTGACCCACTCACGGGCGTGCTCCTGGCAGTAGATCATCAAGCCGGGACGGGTCCCGTCCCGCTGCGCACCGATCCGAATGGCCTTCACCTGCGCGGGTTCGCGCGCGATCGTGTCGGGTGCGCTCAGGCGGTCGCTGAGGGGGTAGGTCCCGGCGATGGCCGGGCTGGTTCCCTCGTTGCCGCGGTAGGTGTGTGCCGAACCCATCGCCTGGACGGCGGCGTTGGCGTTGAGGGCCGCGACGACCTCGGCCGCCGTGGCGATGGCGGTGCCGGCAGCGTCGGTGGCGAGGGTGACCGTGATGGTGGTGCCGGTGACGTCCACCGAGGTGGTGGCGTCGGGCGTGCCCGGGTTCTCCAGGACCAGCGTCCAGTCGTTGCCGCCCTCGCTGCCGTAGGCGTTGCTCAGGAGGTAGAGGACCTCGCTGGCGCTGCCGCCCGAGGTCTGGGCGACGGCCTGCCGGCGATAGCCGTTGGTGAGGTACGGCAGGTCGATCAGCTCGGTGATGTCCGGGTAGTTCGCAGCGATGTCGACGATCTGCTCGGTGGTCTGGACGGCGTCCATGTACCCCTCGTTGGTGAAGCCCCACTCGAAGCCAGCCGGGAACGGCGAGACCGAGCCGGAGGTCCACTCACGGGTCGGAACGGTCGTGGACTCGCCGTCGTCGTTGCTGACGGTCACCTGGGTCGGCGGGGACACGACGCGCTCGGGCGAGCTGAAGCGGTGGTACATGTACTGCCCGGCGTCGCGGAATCGCGACATCGGGAACTCCTCACCGTTGGCGGTGACGGTCAGGATGTCGTCCTCACCCTCCTCGGAGTGGGCCTCCACCGAGATGAAGATGCCGACGCTGTTGGCGAACCAGTCGGCGCGGAGCACGTCGATGTAGCGGTCCTCCACGACCGGGGCGGGGGAGGGGCTGCTCTCGGCGAACTCGGCCATCTGCGCCTCGGCGACGACGCGCTGCTGCATCTCCTCCGGCTCGACGAGCACGTTGCCGAACAGGTCGTCCTGCAGGTCCTCCAGGGTCGGGGCAGGTGCGCTGTCCAGGATCCGTGCGAACCCGGGCAGGGCCTCGGCCTGTCCGTCGCTGGCGAGGACGCTCAGGTCCCAGCCTCCGCCGTCCGCGGCGTTGACCTCGGCGACGTCGTATCCCGCCACCTCCAGCATCTGGATGTGGCTGGACTCGGGCACGTGGACCAGCAGGAACTGCGTCACGGACTCATCGGTGACCCGCTGGTCGGCATCGGCGCCGCCCACCAGGGGCAGGGTCGCCAGCAACATGGCGGCGACCGGGATCAGTACCGCGAATCGCGACACCAACCGTGTGCGGACAGAGGACAACGGCATGGCTTGACTCCTTCAACGACGGGACGGTCGCGTTGCGCGACCGCGGCGCCTTCCACATCCCGATAAGAGGGCGGGAGTGAACGCAAGGTTGACGCTAGAAGGGCCCCCGATGGACCGGTATCAGCACGAGGTCGCGTCCTGCGGACCACCGACACGACCTGGTGTTCGAACGAGGTTCAGGAATGCGGGTGGTGGGCGAGCGCCCGCAGCATCCGTGCCGCCTTGAGTCCGAGGTGGAGGTGCAGGCGGACCTGCCCGTCGTCGAGCCTCGTGCCCGTGATCTCCTCTATCCGTCGGATGCGCTGGTACAGCGACGCACGGTGCAGGTACAGCGTCGAGGCCGTGGCCTTGACCTGTCCGCTGTTGTCCAGGAACGCCTCGAGGGTGTCCAGCAGCACACCGTCCTCGATGGCCTGCAGCGTTCGGATCGACTTGGGCACCATCGCCGACAGCTGGTCAGGACCCAGGCTGGACAACATCCCGAACACGCCGAGGTCCTGCCACGAGGCGAGGGGGGCGTACTCCGGCATGGTCCCCGCGATGCGGGCGGCCCCGATGGCCTGCCGGTAGGAGTACACCGCACAGCTGAGGTTGCGGCGGCTGGCGCCGACCCCGACCGAGGGCGGGTCCCCGATGGCACCGGCCTCTGCCCAGCGTGCCGTCGCCTCCTCCAGCAGCTGTCGGGCCACCCCGCTGCCGGACTCCTCCGACCCCAACGGAAGCGCCGGCACGAGCAGCACCCCATGGGTGCGTCGGGGGAGGTGCAGGACCCCGGCTCGGTCCGTACTGCGGACGGCGCGTCGCAGTACCCGGAGGATGAGGTCGGCGGTCAGCCCGCTGGCATGGCCCTCGACCGCCCCGGCCATGACCACGACGGCGGTCACCGGTGCCCCGGCCGGGTAGGCGTTGTCGTCGACCAGGTCGGCAGCGGACTGGTGGCGGGACTCGCGGTCGCCCAGCAACAAGGTGCGGACGTCACGTTCGTGCAGGCGCTGGATGCGCTCCACGGTGCGGCGCACCCGGTCCTGTCGCGACGCCGGTGCGGGCTCGTCCGCGGCGGGTTCGTCCAGGACGATCGCGTCGGGGGTGGCCTCGTCGAGGGCCAGCCCGTCGCTGTCCACGTCGATGGAGCCGAGGGAGGACGGCTGGTCCTCGGCCTGTCGGTCGAATGGAGGACTCATCGGTCGGCGGGATCCGTGGGTTCCGGGGGAACGGCACACGTAGGGTAACCGCTTTCCGACCCGCCGGGTTTCGCGTTGTCCCCCACCCCGACGGAATCGACCCCGTCGCCGGATGGAATCCACCCCGGCCTGATGCCGAAACGCTGGACTCGCGCGGCCGCGCGGATGGAATCGACCCCAGACGACCGTTTGATCCCCTCCAAGTGGGGACGATTCCATCCGGTGGGGCGCAGCAAGCGGAAGGCTTCCCACGGCAAGGGCAAAGGGTGCTGCTACGCTGTTGAGTTGCCTGCCGCACCGGCGGCTGGCCGGCACGCCGCGATGTGTGTTGGACAACTGACCGGGTGGCACGAAGTGGGCGCTTGCGCCCGCTTCTTTTGTTCTCCACTGCAGACTCGACCCACCCCACCCGAAGGAGCACCCGATGGCCGCGACGCTGATCGACACCATCGACGAGCTCGCACGGCCGCTCGCCGACGAGGCAGAGCTGGACCTGGTCGACGTCGAGGTGAAGGGCGGCGGCGGCCGCACGCGCATCCGCGTCATCGTGGACCGCAAGGGCGGCGTGGACGTCGGTACCTGCCAGAAGCTGTCGAAGCGACTCGCCCGGCTGCTGGACGACCACGACCCGATCAAGGACCGCTACACCCTCGAGGTCACCTCCCCCGGCACCGACTGGCCGCTGCGCACGCAGCGCGACTTCGACCGTGTCGAGGGACGTCTGGTCAAGGTCGTGCACGGGGACGAGGACCAGTCGGACGAGGTGGTCGGCGAGATCGCCTCCACCACGCCCGAGGCCGTCGTCGTTCGCGACAAGGCCGGCGACACCCACGAGATCAGCTACGACCGCATCATGAAGGCCACACAGCAGCTCCCTTGGTGAGCCTGGTGGTGAGGGACGAAGAGACATCGGAAGGACAGCCGCGATGAAGGTAGAGATCCCAGCGCTCGAGGCGATCGCACGTGAGAAGAGCCTCTCGTTCGAGACGGTGCTCGAGGCGATGGAGGGTGCCCTGGCCAACGCCTACAAGCGGTCCAACGCCGAGGCCGAGGAAGCCCGCGTGGTCATCGACCGCATCAGCGGCGAGGTCACGGTGTTCGCCCAGCGCCTGGACGAGGAGGGCAACGTCGTCGACGAGTGGGTCGACACCCCCGCCGACGCCGGTGGCCGCATGATCGCCCAGACCGTCAAGCAGGTCCTGACCCAGCGCCTCCGCGAGGCCGAGCGCGAGCTGACCTACGGCGAGTACTCCGGCAAGACGGGTGACCTCGTGTCCGGCACCATCCAGATCCACGACAACCGCGTCGTCGTCCTGGACCTCGGCAACGCCGAGGCCGTGCTGCCCCACGCCGAGCAGGTGTCCACCGAGCGCTACGAGCACGGTGCCCGCATGCGCTGCATCGTCACCGAGGTCCGCAAGTCCCTGAAGGGGCCGCAGATCATCGTCAGCCGGTCCCACCCGGACCTGGTCGCCTCCCTGTTCGCCCTTGAGGTTCCCGAGATCGAGGCCGGCGTCATCGAGATCAAGGCGGTTGCCCGCGAGGCCGGGTACCGCACCAAGATCTCCGTGGCCACCAACGACGCCGCGGTCGACCCGGTCGGCGCCTGCGTCGGTCCCCGCGGCAGCCGTGTCCGTTCGATCGTCGAGGCGCTCAACCAGGAGAAGATCGACATCGTCACCTGGTCTGACGAGCCGGCCCAGCTGGTCGCCAACGCGCTGTCGCCGGCCAAGGTCAGCGAGGTCTACCTCTATCCGGAGGAGCAGACCGCGTTGGTCGTCGTGCCCGACTACCAGCTGTCGCTGGCCATCGGCCGCGAGGGCCAGAACGCCCGTCTGGCCGCCCGCCTGACCCGCTGGCGCATCGACATCAAGTCCGAGACCCAGTTCGCCGAGGAGCAGGCCGCCTTCCAGGCCGCCCTCGACCGTGGTGAGATCGACGAGTACGGCAACCCCCTCGCGCCGGCCGAACCCGGTACCGAGCCCGCCGTGGCCGCCCCCGACGACACCGTCGAGGCCCCGGCCGACGCCCCGGCCGACGCCCCGGCCGACGCACCGGTCGACGCACCGGCCGAGACTCCTGCCGAGACTCCGGCTGACATCCCCGCCGACACCCCCGCCGACATCCCCGCCGACATCCCCGCCCAGGCCGACCCGGCCGATGGTGAGGAAGCAGGGTCGGCAGGGTAGGAGTAGGCTGGTCACTCGGCCGCCGGCCCCCAAGGGACGATGTCGGCGCCACGGAGGCCCTTTCGAGCTGCACATGACACCCGCAGCCGGGGGCACCGTCGCCCGAGAGGCCGACACCCCAACAACTTCACGAACCCTCACCCCACCTGCGGGCACCGTCCGTACGGTGGGTTTGTGCGCCGCTGACAGCGGCGTGATCCATCCACAGGAGTGGTTGCACTGAGCAAGGTCCGCATCTACGAACTCGCCAAGGAGACAGGTCTGTCCAACAAGGAGGTCCTGGATCGTGTCAGCGAGCTCGGAATCGAGGCGAAGTCGCATTCGTCCTCCGTATCGGAGGGCGACGCGCTGCGCTTCCGCGAGAGCCTGGGCAAGGCCGCGGCAGAGAAAGAAGCCGCAGAGAAGGAACGGCAGCGCCGTGAGGCCGAGGAGTACGAACGGGCCATGACGGAGGCAAAGCCGAAGGAGCGGACCGCAAGCCGCATCCTTCCCCCTCACCTGCGCAAGGCCGCGCAGTCGGAGGAGACCGGTGAGTCCGCGGCAGCGCCCGCGGCTCGCATGCGTCCCCCCGCCCAGCCGTTCCGGCCCGCCGACTCCGGCAGCACCAGCGTCGGCGGTCAGCCGACGCCGGCCGCGCCCTCGGCACCCGCTGGCGAAACCGCACGGCCCGGGGGTCCGCCCCCGCGCCCGGCTGCGCCGCCACCCCCGGCACGTCCGGGTGGTGCGCCACCTGCGCGTCCGGCCACGCCGCCGGCCCAGCAGCCGGCAGCTGCCCAGTCGTCTCCGGCCGCGCCGGCAGGCGACCAGGCCCGGCCTGCCGCTGGCAAGCCGATGGACCCGAGCCGTGCCGCGGCGATCGCCCGGCAGGGCGTGGTGTACCGGCCCGGCGAGAAGCCGCCGCAGCAGCAGCAGCCGACGCCGCCCCAGCAGCAGCCCGCGCGTCCGGCCCAGCCGGCCGCACGTGGCCCGCAGGACGGTGGCGCCCGCGCGCCCCAGCAGCCCGGTCAGCCCCCCATGGGCACCCCCGGCGTTGCCACGTCGGGTCCGCCCCGTCCGGGTCAGCCCACGATCCCCGAGCGCATGCTCCGCGGCAAGGCCGTCGAGCCCGTGCGCAAGGTCGAGACCAAGCTGCCCCAGGAGGGATCGGGCAAGCGGTCCATCCCGCCGCCCCTCAAAGCGGCGCCCAAGGGTGGCCCCAGCCGTCCCGCGGGTGGCCCCGGCCGCCCCGGCGGTCCCGGTCGTCCCGGTGGTGGCCCCGCTGGCCCCGGTCGTCCCGCAGGTGCGCCTGCTGGTCCCGGTCGCGGCAAGAAGGGCAAGAAGCGCCGCGGTGACCTGTCGCCGCAGGAGCAGTTCGAGCAGAACAACCGCCCGCGCCGCGGTCGCCGTCAGAAGGAGGCCGTCAAGGCCGCCGTCGAGGGCCCCGTGGATGTCGTCCCCGGCGTGACCGTCAACGAGTTCGCCAAGGCGATCGGCGTCAACGCCGTCGACATCGTGGCTGTGCTGTTCCGCATGGGCGAGATGGTCACCGTGACGCAGTCCATGTCCAACGACCTCATCGAGCTGGTCGCTGCGGAGATGGACGCGGAGATCAACTTCGTCGACGCCGACGACCTGCTGTTCGCCGACTACGACGAGGTGCAGGACGACCCCGCCGACCTGATCGACCGTCCGCCGGTCGTCACGGTCATGGGTCACGTCGACCACGGAAAGACCCTGCTGCTGGACTCCATCCGCAACGCCGACGTCGTGTCGGGCGAGGCGGGCGGCATCACCCAGCACATCGGTGCCTACCAGGTCACTCGTGACGGTCGGAAGATCACCTTCATCGACACCCCCGGTCACGAGGCCTTCACGGCCATGCGTGCTCGCGGTGCGTCCGTCACCGACGTCGCCATCCTCGTGGTGGCAGCCGACGACGGCGTGAAGCCGCAGACGGTCGAGGCGATCGACCACATCAAGGCGGCCGACGTGCCCCTGATGGTGGCGGTCAACAAGATCGACAAGGAGAACGCCGACCCCGTCAAGGTCCGCACCCAGCTGACCGAGTACGAGCTCATCGCCGAGGAGTTCGGCGGCGACACCACGATGGTCAACGTCTCGGCCAAGACCGGCGAGAACCTCGACGAGCTGCTGGACCTCATCCTCCTGCAGGCCGACGTCGAGGAGACCAAGGCCAACCCCAACCGCGACGCCCGCGGCACCGTCATCGAGGCGCACCTGGACCGCGGACGCGGTGCGGTGGCCACGGTGCTGGTCCAGAACGGCACCCTGCGGGTCGGCGACAACCTCGTGGCCGGCGTGGCGTCCTGCAAGGTCCGTGCGATGTTCGACGACGTCGGCGAGCGCGTGACCGAGGCCGAGCCCTCCAAGCCCGTGATGGTGCTCGGTTGGTCCGACGTTCCCGATGCAGGTGACGAGTTCCGTGTCGTCGACGACGAGCGCACCGCGCGCGACATCGCCGGTGACCGCGCAACGCGTGCCCGCAAGGAAGAGCTGGCCAACCGTCCCCGCCTGACGCTGGAGAGCCTGGGCGACGCCGTGCAGGAGGGTCAGCTGACCAACCTGAACCTGGTCGTCAAGGGTGACGTGTCCGGCACCGTCGAGGCGGTCGCCGCCGAGATGGACAAGCTCGACCTCGAGGGCGTTCGCACCCGCATCGTCCGCAAGGGCGTGGGTGCGGTCACCAACGACGACGTCGTGCTGGCCGATGCCTCCGACGCGATCATCATCGCCTTCAACGTTCGTCCCGAGGCCAACGCCCGGCAGACGATCGAGGAGACCGGTGTCGACCTGCGGCAGTACTCGATCATCTACAAGGCGATCGAGGACATCGAGGCCGCCGTCAAGGGCCTGCTGGCACCGACCTTCGAGGAGTTCACCGTCGGTCGCGCCGAGGTCCGCGAGGTCTTCAAGGTCCCGCGCGCCGGGTTCGTCTTCGGTTCCTACGTCACCGAGGGCACCATCAAGCGCAACGCCAGCGTGCGTGTCGTCCGCGACAGCGTGGTCGTGGCCGATGACACCATCGGTTCGCTGCGTCGGTTCAAGGACGACGTCGCCGAGGTCCGTGAGGGCTTCGAGTGCGGTATCGGCCTGGACAAGTTCCAGGACATCAAGGTCGGCGACGAGTTCGAGGTCTACGAGGAGCGAGAGGTCGCGCGCGACTAGCGCCTTCCTCCCGACCTGATGACGCCACCCGGCCTGCCGGGTGGCGTCTCGTCTTTTCCGGCCCGGTCAGCCCGCCGATGACTCCGGTGGGGGACCGGTGGGGAACACGTCGTTGAGCACCATCACCCGGGCGGTACCAGCGGTGCCCGCGGGGGGTTGCTGCGCCCGGAACGACTCGATCACCTTCTGCAGCTGCTGGCTCAGCTCGGCGGTCTGGGCGGTCGTCAGGGTCAGGCGCGAGTTGGAGATCATCGTGGCGTCACGCCACTCGACCGGCCACCGGTCCTGATCGCGCTGCCAGGCCATCAGCCGCTCGTGGCGTGATCGGCCGAGCTCCTCGATGACCATGCGGGCCTCGACCCGGGTGTGCGGTGAGTCCATCAGGTCGCGCTCCAGCGACCAGCCGCCCGGCTTGCTGCGCCAGTACCGGTCGCGCCCCGTCCCGATGTCGGCCGCTTCCTCGATCAGGCCCACGTCGGCGAGGCGACGGAGGTGGTAGCTGGTGGTGCCGCTGGACTCACCGACATCCCGTCCGAGGCTGCTGGCCGTCGACGGGCCCAGCGCCTCCAACCGTTCCAGGAGCTGCAGCCGCAGGGGGTGGGCCATGGCCTTCAGCATCTCCGGGGTCAGCGGCCGGCCCCGTTCGAGCACCCGGTCGGCGTCGTCAGGCGGGCTGTCGGCTAGGTCGTCGGGGGTCGGGTCAGGGGGATGCGTCGGCATGGACGGAACTCGATCGGTCGCTGATCTCGAACAGTTGTTTGCAGAGAAGTGTTTGCAGAGAAGTCTCTGCGGTCGTAGGCTGACCGCAACCGCAGAGAACTCTCTGCAATCGATGATAGGGGAGGTGGGTTCGTGGAGGAAGAATCACGCGCGGGGTTCCGCCGGCTCTGGCTGTCCACCGGGTCCGGCAACCTCGCCGACGGCATCCTGCTGGCTGGGCTTCCCGTCATGGCGACGACCGTCACGACATCCCCGTCCCTGGTCGCCGGCGTGCAGGTGGCGTTCATGTCCGCGATCGCCGTGGCCGCGCTGCCGTCCGGCGTCCTCACCGACCGCCACGACCACCGCAACCTGCTGGTGTGGTCCAACGTGCTCCGCGTGCTCGGCCTCGGCGCGGTCCTCGCGGCCGTGGTGCTGGGGGACTGGCGCCTGGGCGCCATCTACGTGGCAGCCCTGCTGGCGGGGTCCACGGAGATGGTGGCCGACACCACCGCTGAGGTGGCGGTGCCCGCCCTCGTGCCACGCGCGGGCCTGGCAGCCGCGCACTCCCGTCTCGTCGGCACGCAGCTGGTCATGAACGACGGGGTGGGCGCGCCGATCGGTGGCTGGATCGCTGCGGGGTCGATGAGCGTCGGCATGGCCGTCCCCGCGGTGCTCTACGGCGTGGCGGCGGCGATCGTGCGACCGCTTCGCCTGCCCCCGGTCGATCGCCCGCCCCGGCGACCGGCGCGTACCGAGGTCGTCGAGGGGTTCGCCGCCCTGCGTCGTGATCCCCTGCTGCTGCGCATGGGGACCGCCTCGATGCTGATGAACGTGGCGAACACCGCGTTCTTCGCCGTGGCGGTCCTGCTGGTCATCGGGCCCATGGGCCTGCCCAGGTCGGCCTACGGCGCGGTGCTGCTCGCCGTTGCCGTGGGCGGTGTCGCGGGCAGCGGCCTGGCCGATCGAATCGTCGACACCATCGGGGTCCGACGGGTGCTGCAGGTGAGCCCCCTCGTCCTTGGGGGTGCGTACGGCCTGACGGGCCTGGCCGCCGACACCGCGGTCACCGTGGTCTCGCTGGCTGTCCTCGGCGCGTCGGGCATCGTCTGGAACATCTCCAGCCGCGTGATCCGCCAGCAGCGCGTGCCGGCTCCGCTGCTGGGCCGCGTGAGCGCCTCCATCAAGCTGCTGTCGCTCGCTGCCGCCCCGGTCGGTGGGGTGCTGGGCGGCGTGGTCGCGGACCTGGCCGGTGTGCGATGGGTCGGCGCCCTCGCCCTGTCGTTCGGGGTGGCGGCGGCGGTCGTGCTGTGGCGCGTGGACCCTGACATGCAACCGCGGGACGATCAGCCGAGCGAGCCGACCCGGCCCATGGCCATCCGCCGGTCGATGCCCGTGGAACCCCCGTGGCACCCACTGCCCCCGATCCGCTGACCGGCTGACCGGGTCGGCGCCCCCGCGGTCACGACGCCCAGAAGATCTCGACGCGAAGGACGGCATCGCCCTCGGGGAACGCCCGGGTCGACAACGACAGTGTCGTGTCCGCGTCCAGGTTCGTGCTGGGCGTGTTGGCCAACGCCCCACCGGGGGTGGTGTCCTGCCCGTCGGTGTTCGCCGCCGCCCATCGGCGGATCGGGTCGAGGTCGACCTCCAGGGGGTCCGCCAGCGCCTCGGCTCGCCCGACCACGTCGTCCACCGACTCGGTCGGGAAGGTGACGGACATGGAACGAAGGCGGTCCTCCTCGCGCGAGACGTTCGCCCGGCCGATCTCGGTCAGCACCACCCCTCCGGGCAGCCTGATCTCGTCGGGCTCTGCCTCCATCGCCGTGAGGTCGGTGTCCCAGCCCACGTCGGCGGGCGCGTGGCCGCCGGTCAGGTCCCAGGTGTCCAGGGCGGATCCTCCTCCCGATGTGGTGGTGCAGGCTGCCGTGAACAGCAGCATCGACAGGGCGGCCGCGAGGGCCCGGTGCATCGTCCTCACTCGGCGGGATCGTAGCGGAGGGGGCCGACATCGGGCACGAGGCGCTGGGGGGCGGCCTGGTCGGCGATCGGCACGGCGACGAGCGGCCCGGCGGTGCCGTCGTGCACGTGGTCGATCCACGCGGGCAGCATGTCCTGCTCGATCCACTGCCAGCGGTGCGCGAAGATCGACACGTTGTTCAGCGGCAGGTCGACGCTGGCGCCGATCCGGTCCGGGGTGTCGATCGACAGGCCCCCGAACGGCAGGTCGAGCGGCCCCACCCGGTCGGGGTAGATCGTCACCCGGTCGGGCGTGTCGATGTAGCCACCCACCTCGAAGGGCACGACCTCGCGGAAGGGACGGCCACCGGGCACCGGGGAGGAGGCGAGCACCGACATCCCCATCGTCAGCGCCCAGGTGGTCGGGCTGTGGTCACGGATCGCGTCGTAGTCGTCGCCGATGATCGTGGACTGCTCGTGGCGCAGCAGGCTGGCGTTCCCCGCCTCGACCCGATCCGGGACGCCGCTGTCGATGGCGCGCCACGCCTCCAGCTGCAGCGGCAGGATCGTCCCGTCGTCGGCCAGGCGCTCGAGGGCAGCCATCCCGCCGACCCGGTGGGCGACGTGTTGCCAGGCGAGGTCGTCGAAGATCTGCTTCTGCATGTCCAGGAACGTGGTCTCGACGTAGGCGAGCTCGCTGGCCAGGACGGTGGCACCGGCGTCGGCCAGCTCGCCCGCGAGCTGCGACCCGAACGGCCCGAGGTGCCGGGTGAGGATCTCCACGGCCTCCTCGACGGGGATCTCGCCCGACTGCAGTCCCAACCGCAGCACGTGCAGGTCCTGGAACGCCGCGTAGAAGGTTCCGCCGGCCAGCGTCGCCATGCCCGACCACAGGTAGCGGTCGGGGTCCGCCGCGAACAGGTCCTGGTAGAAGGCCCACGCATCCACCGCGATCCCGTCGAGCGGCGCCAGGCCGCGTGTCGGATCCCACGAGTCGGCATCCAGGTCGGCGAGCAGGTGGGTCAGCCACCGCCACGACGACGGATCGTTGACCCCCGTGACCAGCGCCAGGAGCGGGTCGACGAGGGTGGAGCGAAGGGCCGCCTGCAGCGGGGTGAGGGGGCCGACGAACCCCGTCCCGACCACCGGGTTGCCCACGGTCAGCGCGTCGGCCAGCAGCCCGTCGAGCCCCTGCAGGCGCAGCGCCTCGATCACGGCAGCGCTGGCGCTGGGGTCCGCGGCCGCGTCCATCAACAGCTGGCCGAGCAACGTCATGGCCGCGACCAGGTCGGGCTGGGACATGCCGTTGTCGCCCAGGACGAACGCCAGCGCCGCCGCCAGCTCGTCGGGCTCGACCGTGCCGTCCCCGTCGGCATCCAGCACGATCCCGGCCGAGCCGTCCAGCAGCCCGCCACCGGTCGCTGCCCGGCCGAAGGAGGGACGGCCCGTGGGATCCACGACACATGCGCTGACGCGGATGGCCGTCCCGCGCACGGCGTCGTCGTGCTCGTCGCCCAGGGCCCGAGCGCGCGTCCGGAGACGGGCCAGGGCCCCTTCGGCCTCGGCGACCGCGCGGTCCAGCCGCACCACCTCGAGATCGGCCCGGTCGTAGTGGCGCCACGCGGCCGAGCGCGCGTCGTCGGTGGCGTCGGGATCCCGCTGGACCCACCGCAGGCCCTCGAGCGCCGACGCGCGGGCCCGCTGGGCGTCGGGGCGCAACGCCTCTGCATCGGTTCGTCGCTGGTCTGCGGCCTCGGCGAGGTCCAGCAGCGCCACGGCCCGCGCCTGGAGGATCACGAGCGCGTCGACCCACGCCGACAACGCCGACCCGGCGGACCGGGCCCGGGCGCTGCCGTGCAGGACGACGGCCGGCAGCTGTCCGAACACGGTGAGGAACCCATCTGCGGATGGCCCCGACCAGCCCCCGGTCCCCGCCTCGAGCGCCACGTCGCCGGTATCGGCGGCCGCGTCGTCGGTGGCGGTGGCAGCTCGGCGCAGCGACTCGGCGACCTGCTGGATCGAGGCCGGGTCGCCAGGGGCCGGATCGCCGTGCAGCACCCCCCAGTCGCGCCCGCGCGCGACCGTCGAGCCGCGCCCGCCCGCGACCGTCGAGCCGCGCCCGCGCGCGACCGTCGAGTCGCGCATGCCCGCGACCGCGACGTCACCGCGCAGCAGTCCCATGTGGACATCTACCGATCGGGGGCTGTCCACACCTCCCCATGTGGCAGGAATCTCGGTCGGTAGGCTGGCTCGCATGCTCGCCGTCCTGGTCGAGATCGACCTCCACATTCCCGCCGCGCGAAGCCTGAAGGACAAGCGTGGCGTGATCCGGCGCCTGCAGTCGCGTCTTCGTGACGACCTGCGGGTCTCCGTGGCGGAGATCGGCCATCAGGATCTCTGGCAGCGCTGCACCCTCGGTGTGGCCATCGCCTGCGGCAACGAGACCGTGGGCCGCGGTGTCGTCCAGGACGTCGAGCGCATCATCGCCAGGGCCGTCGAAGTGGAGCTCCTCGACATCCACGTGGATGTCGTGGCCACCGAGGAACACGGCTTCAGCGGCTCGTTCGACCCTGTGGGAGACCCCTCATGAGCAATCCAGAGAAGGCCAGACGGCTCGGCGAGCGGGTGAAGGAGATCGTGGGACAGCTGATCCCCAAGCTGAAGGACCCCCGCATCGGCTTCGTCACGGTCACCGACGTCCGGATGTCGCGCGACAACGACCGGGCAACCATCTACTACACGGTGCTGCCCGACACGCCGGAGGAACGGCAACGTGCCCAGCAGGGCCTCGACTCCGCAACCGGCCTGCTCAGGCGGGACCTCGGCAGCGTCCTGACGGTCCGCCACACCCCCGAGCTCGTGTTCGCCATCGACGAGGTCGCCGACCAGGGCCGCAAGATCGAGCAGATCCTGGCCGACCTGGACACCGATGACCGCTGAGGTTCCCGTGGACCTCGAGCTGGCCGTCCGGGCTGCTGCCGACGTGCTGCGCGACGCCCGAACGGTCGTGGTGGTCGGGCACATCGATCCCGACGGCGACGCCCTCGGGTCGTTGCTGGCCACGTCGGCCGCCCTCGACGCCATCGGCATCGACGTGCACCCGTCCTGGGGTGGGCGCGACGTCGGGACGCCGCCGGCCCCGCTGGACCCGGCGCTGTCGTTCCTGCCCCTCCGGGGTCGCGTCCGCGCACCCGAGGACCTGCCGCCGAGCTGCGATGTGCTGGTCTGCTGCGACACCGCCGCTGCCAGCCGCCTGGGCACCCTCCAGCCGCTGGTCGACGCCGCTGGCACGGTTGTGGTCATCGACCACCACGCCGTCGGTGACGGGTTCGGTGACATCCGGATCGTCGACGACACCGCCAGCTGCACCGGTGTCCTGGTCCTTCGCCTGATCGATGCGCTGGGGGTGGAGCTGACCCCTGCGATGGCGGACGCGCTGTACCTGGCGCTGCTGACCGACACCGGGAGGTTCTCCTTCGCGTCCACAGGGCCGGCGGACCATCGCGTGGCGGCACGCCTGCTGGAGGCGGGGGCCGACCACGTCGGCGTCACCCGTGCGGTGTACGAATCTGCGTCGGCCGGCTACCTGGGCCTCGTGGCCCGGACCACCGGGCGGGCGACGGTCAGCCCCGAGCTGGTCTGGTCGTGGACCACCCGCGAGGACCTCGTCGACAGCGGTGCCGAGCCTCACGAGACCGACGGCCTGATCGAGCTGCTGCGCCGGGTCGACACCGTCGACGTCGCGCTGCTGATGCGCGAGACCGAGGGTGGCCGCTGGCGCTCCTCCCTCCGCTCACGCGGCGGCACCGACGTGGCTGCCGTCGCCCAGCGGCTCGGTGGCGGCGGGCACCACCTCGCGGCCGGATTCACCGCCGACGGCGACCCGGCCGACATCGCCGACCGTGTGCGCGCCGAGCTGCGCACCCACGCTGGAGCAGGATCCCGATGACGGCCACCCCACCGGACACGAGCACGTCCTCGACCGCCGACCGGGGGCCGCTGGCACCCGACGTCGAGGGCGTCCTCGTCGTCGACAAGCCGCTGGGCGTGACCAGCCACGACGTCGTCGCCAAGGTGCGTCGCATCGTCGGTTCCAAGCCCGGGCGGCGGGGCAAGCGGAAGGGACCCAAGGTCGGCCACGCCGGCACCCTGGACCCCGACGCCTCGGGCGTGCTGGTGGTCTGCATCGGTCGGGCCACCAAGCTCGTGCCGTACCTGCAGGCCTCGCAGAAGACCTACGACGCCCGCATGCGGCTGGGTCGGACCACCGACACCCTCGACAACGAGGGCGTGGAGACCAGCCGCACCGACGCCTCCCACATCACCGAGGAGATGGTCTGCGAGGCGTTGCACGCCTTCGTCGGCGACATCGAGCAGATCCCCCCCATGGTCTCGGCGGTCAAGGTCGATGGCGAGCGGCTGTACGAGAAGGCCCGTCGGGGTGAGGAGGTCGAGCGCAAGCCCCGACCCGTCACCATCCACGACATCGTCATGGCCGACTTCGACCCGGGCGACCAGCCCAGCACGTCGTTCCTGGTCACCTGCACGGCTGGCACCTACGTGCGCACCCTGGCCGCCGACGTCGGTGAACGGCTGGGCGTCGGCGCCCACCTGACCGGCCTCCGCCGGCTGGGGTCGGGCCGGTTCTCCATCGAGGACGCCACCTCGCTGGAGACGCTGCAGGTCATGGCGGAGGAGGGCACGTTCGGCGAGGCCGTGATGTCCATGGCCGACGCGATGGCGGACTACCCGGCGGTTGCGCTGGACGCCGAGCAGGCCGCGCTGGTCAGCAACGGGCGCGGCATCCCCGCCACGGGACACGACGGCCCCGTGTCCATCCTCGACCCCGCCGGCCAGCTGATCGCCGTGATGCGCGATCAGGGTCGGCTCGCACGCCCGGAGGTGGTGTTCAATTGACCGCCGTGCTCGACCGGCCCGGGCACGCCGTACCTCGACTGGCAGGACCCTCCCGCTGATGGACGCAACGATCGCAATCGGACTCGACGACGTCGAGGCGGCGCCGTCCGTGGTGGCCATCGGCTTCTTCGACGGTGTCCACCGGGGCCACCAGTCCCTGATCGCCCGCACGCTGAAGATCGCCTCGGAACGTGACGCCCGCGCGGTGGTGGTCACCTTCGACCGCCACCCCATGGAGGTCGTCAACCCCGGAGCCCGTCCGCCGCTGCTGATGACGCTCGAGCAGCGCCTTGCCGCGCTCGCCGCGCAGGACGTGGACCTGGTCGTCGCGTTGCCGTTCGACGACTCGCTGCGCCACCTCTCCCCGATGGACTTCGTCGACCACGTGCTGGCAGGCCCGCTGCAGGCCACCCACGTCGTGGTCGGTGCCAACTTCCGCTTCGGGCACAAGGCGGCCGGCGACGTCACGACCCTGGCCGACCTCGGCCCGGCGTTCGACTTCACCTCCGAGGCGGTCACGCTGCTGGAGATGGACGAAGCCGTGGTGTCCTCCACCGAGATCAGGGGCGCCATCGAACGGGGTGACGTCGCACAGGCCGGACGTTGGCTGGGCCGCCCCTACGTCCTCGAGGGCATCGTGGTCCGCGGTGACCAGCGCGGCCGAGAGCTGGGTTTTCCGACCGCCAACATGCAGGTCGACCCGCGAGCGGCCGTGCCGTCCAACGGGGTCTACGCGGGCCGGTTCGGGTTGCCGGACGGGACCTGGCAGCCCTGCGCCATCAGCGTGGGCACCAACCCCACGTTCAGCGGCGTCACCAACCTGCGGGTCGAGGCCTTCCTGCTGGACTTCGACGGCGACCTGTACGGCCTCGAGGCCGGGGTGCAGTTCACCCACCGGCTGCGCGACGAGGTCAAGTTCGACAGCGTCGACGCGCTGATCGAGCAGATGCACGCCGACGTGGCCCGCACCCGCGAGCTGCTCGCCGACTGATCCCACCGGCAGGGCCGGTCCGATGTCTCAGGACGGGTCGGCGGCCTTGTCCGGATCGGTCTCGCGCACCGCCACCGGCCGGACACCGCGCACTGACCTCGCCAGCGCGTGTGCGCCGGCTGGCGTCGTCACGACCAGCACCGCTGCGGACAGCACCAGCAGGCCCGAACCGGCCGGGTCGGCAAGGACGATGGCAGCCCCCACGAGGACCGCACCGATCCCCATCGTGGCGGCCTTGCCGGCGACCAGCAGGCGCGACAGCGTCGACCCCATCCGATGGATGCCGATCGCTGCGAGCAGCATCCACAGGGCCCCGATGACCATGACGGCCCAGCCGATTCCCTCGATCACGAGCCGTCTCCGCGCAGGTAGGCCGCCACCGTGACGGTGGACAGGAACCCGAGGAGTCCCACGACGAGGGGCAGCTCGAGGTGTTCGCCCGACTGCCGACCGGCAGCGTCGACGGCGACCAGCGCCACGACGACCAGCAGGAGCATGTCCAGGCCGATCACGCGGTCGGCCACGCTGCCACGGCGCAGCACGCGAAGGATGGTCAGCAAGGCGGCGAGGGCCAGCATCCCGATGACGATGGTGCTCATGTCAACGCCTCCTCGGGCGTGTCGTCGAACTCTTCCTCCACGGGCTCCGACCCGGGCGCGAGCGGGCTGACCCGTCCGTCGTCCACCCCGAAGGCTTCCTGGATCCGCCGTTCGATGCGGTGGACCGAGGCGGCGGTGCCCTCCACGGTGCCGTCGAGCACGTGCAGGCGGAGCACCGTCGGCTTGCCCGGGCGGCGTTCCAGGCCCACGGCGATCGTCCCCGGGGTCAGGGTGACCGCCAACGCGATCGCGGCGTCGAGCCCCGCGCCGACGGTTCGCAGCGACACCCGCAGGCGCCGTTCCACCGACCGCTCGGGGCCGCGGAAGACCGCACGGGCCATGGCGATGTTGGCCAGTCCGACCTCGATGACGAGGGTCCAGAGCAGGCGGAGGATCCGCACGGGCCGCACGGGCACCGGGTGGGCTGCGCCGCCGCGGAGCAGGAGCACCGACAGCAGGATGCCGGTGAGGACGGTCCCGGGGGTGATCGATCCCCACAGCACGACCCAGAAGGCGACGAGGACGCTGACCTGCGCGACGATCCCGAGGGCCGACGTCCCGGCGGTCCGGTGTTCGGGGTCCATCATTGTCCGCCCTCCGTCAGTCCGATCGGGTCGACGAGCTGGTCCGCCGCGCGCGTGGACAGCTCCAGCACCGGGCCGGCCGCGAGGGACACGACCAGCGTGCCGACGACGAGGACGCCGGTGCCGGCCACGGCCCGCGGCGAGAACCTGGTCGTCGTGGTGGCTGGCTGCGCGGCGACCTCGGATGCGGGGTCCGGCTGGTCACCCCAGAAGGCTCCCGCCCAGACCTTGGCCATGGACAGGATCGTCAGCAGCGACACCACGGTGCCGACTGCGACCAGCAGCACGGCGTCGGCGTCCAGCCCGGCGCGGAGGACCGCGACCTTGGCGGTGAACCCCGACAGGGGCGGGATGCCCGCAAGGCTGAGGGCAGGCACCGCGAACGCCGCGGCCAGCAGGGGAGTGGACGTCATCAGCCCGCCGGTCCGTTCCAGCCGGCCGCTGCCGAGTCGCTGCTCGACGGTGCCGGCGACGAGGAACAACGCGGACTTCACGAGGATGTGGTGCACGACGTAGAAGACGGTGGCGGCCAGGCCAGCCGCGGTCGACAGGGCCAGCCCGAAGAGCATGTAGCCGATCTGGCTGGTGATGTGGAAGCCGAGGATCCGGCGGATGTCGGTCTGGGCCAGCGCACCGACGACACCGGCGAACATGGTCGTGCCGGCCAGCACCGGCAGGAGCCAGCCGAGCCCGTCGGGGACGAGCCCCAGCAGCGACTCGCCGCGGACCATCGCGTAGACGCCGAGCTTGGTCAGCAGGCCGGCGAGGAGGGCCGCCACGGGGACCGACGCACGGGCGTAGGCGTCGGGCAGCCAGCCGAGGAAGGGGAAGGCGGCGGCCTTGGTGGCGAACACCGTCAGCAGCAGCAGCCCGATGGCATCGCCGGACGCGCCGAGGGTCGGCCACACCTCCGCAAGCAGCGTCAGGTTGACCGTGCCGGCGGTGGCGTAGGTGGCGGCCACGGCGACCAGGAACAGCGTGCTGACCACGACGTTGGCGATCACGTAGGGACGTGCCGCTCGCAGGGTGTGACCGGTGGCTGGGCCCATCAGCAGCACGTAGCTGGCGACGAGCGACACCTCGAATCCGACGAACAGGGTGAACAGGTCGCCGGTGAGCAGGCTCAGCGCCACGCCGGCGGCCAGGACCAGGTGGGCCGTGTGGTAGTGCGGCCACTGTTCCTCGACCTCCGAGGCGAGCACCGCGTGCACGTGGGTGGCCAGGACCACCAGCGCCGAGACGACGAGGATGAGGCAGGCGAGCAGGTCGGCGACCAGGGTGATGCCGACCGGCAGTCCCCATCCGCCGACGTCGACGACCTGCGGACCGTCACTGGCCACGACCGCCAGCAGCGCGCCGCTGGCGACGGTCATGCCGACGGAACCGAGCAACCCCACGGTGCGGGATGCACGCAGGCGCCGGCCAGCCAGCAGCGCGGCGCCGGCCAGCAGCAGCGGCCAGAGGATCGGAAGGGCAACGAGGGTCACGAGGGCTCCTCCGGACCGGCGGGGTCCTCCGGGGCCGATCCCGGTCCGCCGGTGGGGGTGTCGAACATCTGGTGGGCGAGCGCGAGCACGAGCGTCACGACCGCGAAGGAGATGACGATGGCGGTCAGCGCGAACGCCTGGGGCAGGGGGTCGGCCACATCGGCGGCGACGATGCCGTCGGCGCCGATCAGCGGGGCGGACCCCGGCAGGCGCGGCGACAGCAGCACGAGCACGGCGCCGTGCCCGAGCAGCACCGTGCCGAGCGCGATCCGGAAGAGGTCACGATCCATGACCAACCAGGCGCCGAGCCCGACGGTGGCCGCGATGGCCAGCAGGAGCGGAAGCGTCATCGCGCAACCTCGCGGACGCGGTCGAGGACGGCGGCGGCGAATCCCACGACGACGAGGAAGACCCCGATGTCGAAGGCGAGCACGGTCGTCAGCTTGAGCTTGCCGAGCCAGCCCAGGGGGATCGTGATCCCGCTGGCGGTCAGCAGGGGCGCGTTGGTCAGGGCAGGCCACAACGCGACCGCGGCGACCAGCAGCAGCCCCACGGCGACGAGGGACTCGCTGGGCGGCAGCATGCGTCGCAGGGCACGCCGCGGGTCGGTCTCGTGGGCGATCGCGTCGACAGCGAGCGCACCCGCGACGACCAGTGCCGCGACGAAGCCACCACCGGGCTCGTCGTGCCCGACGAGCAGGAGGTGCAGGGCGAGCAGCAGGACGAGCGGGATGACAGTGTCGATGGCCCAGCGCAGGACCGGATCGTCGGAACCCATCTCAGCGCACCTCCAGGGGGCGGTCGGGGGTCTGGATGCGGTCTGGCGTGAGCAGGCGCAGGACGCCGAGTGCGGCAACGCCCACCACGGTGATCTCACCGAGGGTGTCCAGCGCGCGCACGTCGGTCAGGATGACGTTGACGATGTTGCGACCGCCACCGTCGGGGATGGCCCGGTCGGCCACGCGGGCACCGACGTCGCTGATCCGCTGGGTGCTGCTGACGGCCAGCGCCAGCGCAGCCGCACCGAGGCCGGCCGCGACGGCAACGGCCCCCCGCACGGTCAGGGCCACGGGACGGGTGGCATCCCGTCGGCTCGGGGTGGCCGGGGCCCGGCGCAGCGCCAGGAGGAAGGCCAGCACGATGACGGTCTCGACGAGGGCCTGGGTGAGCGCCAGGTCGGGTGCACCGATGCGGACGAACCAGCCGACCATGGCGAATCCGACGACGCCGACCGACAGCACGGAGGAGAACCGCTGCGGGGTCACCACGGCCACACCCGCGCCGGCCAGGACGGCCAGCATGGCCGCCCAGACGACCGGGTCGCCGCCGAGGTCGACGGTCGGCAGCGCACCGGTGTCGCCGAGGGTCGGGAGGAGGGTGGCCAGCCCGGCGGCCAGCAGCAGGATGCCGACGGTGCGGTCGCTCGCGGTGGGACGCAGGACCAGCTCGAGGCCACGGCCGAGCCGACCGGGAAGGTCGAGCAGCATGCCCACGACGTCCACCGGTGGGGTCGTTCCGGGGGCGACATCCGGGGCACGCAGCCGTCCGACGGCCGTGGCGAGGGCCACACCGGCGGCCAACGAGAGGACCGACAGGCCGAGGGCCGGGACGAGCCCGGGCCACAGCACCAGGTGTGCCTCGCCGGCCTTGGCCGAGACCGACGTCGCAGCGGCGTTGGCGACCGCGTCGCCGAGGGGCCAGATCGTCCCGAGCACGGTGACCAGCCCGACCAGCCCGACAGGACCGGCGACCATGGCCCGCGGGACCCGATCGATGGAGACCTTGGTGACGGGGCGGCCCCACAGCATCGTCGTGACACGCCAGGCGTAGGCGGCGCTCAGCACGGAGCCGGCGACCAGCACCCAGGCACGGACGGGGTCGCCCGACAGCAGCCCGGCCAGGGCAGCCTCCTTGGCCACGAAGCCGTAGGTCGGGGCCATCCCGGCGAGCGACGCCACGGCGATCGTCACGGTGACGCCGACCACGGGCCAGCGCCGCCCGAGGCCGACGAGGTCGTCCAGCCGACGGGTCCCGGTGGCGGCGTCGATGGTGCCGACCGACAGGAACAGCGCGGACTTGGCGAGCGCATGGGCGACGACCAGCGCCGCGCCGCCGAGGAGGGCCTTGGGCACGGGGGCGCTGACGACCAGGACCAGCATGCCGAGCTGGCTGATGGTCGACCAGGCGAACAGGGCCTTGAGGTCCTCGGCGCGGAGGGCGCGCCAGCCGCCGAGCAGCAGGCTGACCGCCGACACGACGACGATCGCGGTGTCCCACAGGGCCACACCCGCGAGCAGCGGCGATATCCGCAGGGCCAGGTACACGCCGGCCTTGACCATGGTGGCGGAGTGCAGGAACGCGCTGACGGGTGCCGGGGCGGCCATCGCCCCGGGCAGCCACCGGTGCAGCGGCCACTGGGCGGACTTCGTCGCGACGGCAAGGAGGACCAACGCGGCGACGACGACGCCCTCGGTGCCCTGGATGCCCGCGGCGAGGACGCCGGAGAGGGTGCGCTCGCCGGTGGACTGCACGAGCACGAGGATCGCCACCAGCAGGGCCAACCCGCCTGCGCCCGTGACGAACAGGGCTCGCCGTGCCGCCTCCCGTGCATAGGCGGCCGTGTGGGTGGTGCCGATCAGCAGGAAGGAGACAACGCTGGTGATCTCCCAGGCGAGGTACAGCAGGAGCAGGTCGTCGGCAGTCACCAGGACGGCCATGGCCGCGGCGAACACCACCAGCAGACCCTGCACACGACGGCGATGCTCCGCGGCGACGGACCGTCGGGCGTGGGCGAGCACCGGGATGCCCGCGACGACGATGAGCCCCAGCATCACCCCCGCGAGGCCGTCGACGGCCAGGTCGAGGCCGATGGTCATGGCGTTCGCACGTCTCCCGGGATCTCGATGTCGTGGTCGACCGCATCGAAGGTGGTGGGGGAGAACAGGTCCTCGCGGGTCACCGCACGCGGCGGTTCGCTGCCGAGGACCATCCAGATCTCCCCGGCCAGGATCGGCCGGGGCAGCTTGTTGATCGGCACGTCGGGTGCCACGGCGCTCGCTCGGGCGGACATGGCGACGACGTCGACCTCACCATCGGTGGCCAACGCGGCCTGCATGACCGGTTCCGTGGCGACCAGGCGCCATCCGTCGTCGGCGAGCACCAGCGCGGTGGTCGCCTCGACCGGGGCCAGGCGTCGGAGCAGCTCCCCTGCGGTTGCCCGCACGGGCAACAGCGGAAGGTCACGGGCGCTCCAGCCGACGGGGACGTTGCCGACGCTGGCCAGCTCGCCCAGGCACAGGTGGCGGCTGAGCAGCACGAAGGTCCCGACGAGGGCCAGCAGCAGCACCACGAAGGCGGCGGACGCGCCTGCGTGCATCAGCACCAGGCAGGGCGGAACCAGCAGTGCGCAGGCCAGCGCGCCCCAGCCGGCTCGGCTGGCGCGGACCCTTGCAGTGGTCGAAGAGGGGGTGATCCGTCGCACGTCACGATGGTCGCGGGACCCACCTGATCCGGTCTACCCTCGTGCCGGTAAGTTCCCCTACCTGCCGTCGGGGCCGGGGGGTGGATCGACCAGGCCCAGGCGAAGACCAAGGGCCACGGCCTCCAGGCGTGACCCCGCACTCAGGCGACCCATCAGGTTGCGAACGTGGGTCTGCACGGTCGAGGGGGAGAGGACCAGCTCGGCGGCGATGGCCTCGTTGCCCATGCCGTGGACGAGCAGCTGCAGGATCTCCAGCTCCCTCGGCGTCAGCCGCTCGGCCATCAGCCGCCCTTCCCACCGTTGTTCGCGGTCCCTGGCCAGGGCCTGGAGCCGACGAGCGGTGTCCTCCACCGACAGCACGGTCTCACCGCTCGACACCCGGCGGATCACCTCGAGCAGGTCCGGCATCGGGGTGGACTTGTGCAGCACGGCAGACGCGCCCGCCTCGATGGCGCGCCCGAGCTCGCGGTCGTCGGTCAGGCCGGTCAGGACCACACACGCCGGGGCGTCCGCGGTGGCGCGCACCCGGGCGATCACGTCGATGCCGTCGCCCCCGGGCAGGTCGAGGTCGACCACCACCACGTCAGCGGGTGGCAGGGCATCGATCAGCGGGTCGTCACCCTCGGCGATCTCCGCCGCCACGACCAGGTCCTCCTGCATGCTGATGACGGCAGCCAGCGCCTGCCGCAGGCTCGTGTGGTCCTCCACGAGGACGATGCGCAGGGTCACTGGACGACCAGCTCGATGCGGACGCGTGCGCCCGGCTCGTCGGGATCCTCGAACGTGATCGACCCGTCGTGGGCCGTCATGATGCGACGGGACAGGTACAGCCCGAGGCCCGTGCCCTCGCTCGTCGTCGCATCGGCACCACGGACCCACGGCTGGAACAGCTGCTCGGGGTCGATGCCGGCCAGCCCCGGGCCCGCATCGGCAACGACGATGACATACCGCCGGTCGTCGCGACGTCCGCTGATCTGCAGCGAGGATCCCGCCGGCGCGTGCCGAGCCGCGTTGGCGACCACGTTGCGCAGGACCTGCCCCAGCCGGACCGGATCGGCCAGCACCCTCGCGGGCGACGCGTCAACGGTGGCGTGCAGGGCCTCGGGCATGCTACGGGCGAACGACGCTGCCTCGTCGAGGAGGGGCACGATGGCCACAGGGCGTTGCTGCACGCTGAACTCCTCGTCGTCGATGCGGCGCAGCTCCTCCATGCGACGGACCAGGACCGCCAGACGAGCCGCTTCGTCCCGGACGGCAACGACAGGATCGCGCAACGCCGACGGGGCCATCGCGTCCAGCACGTGGGCCTGGGCGTTGATGGCGGCAACGGGTGAGGTCAGCTCGTGGGTGATGACCGACACGAAGGCCGCTTCTCGTTCGCGAGCGGCACGGACCTCCTTGAGCACGCGGGCGCTCGACCGCAGGTCCTCGCGGAGCAGCCCCACGGCGCGGTCGCGCTGCTGCAGGAGGTTGCGTACCTGCAGCCCCACGCCGACGAGCAGCAGCCCGGACAGCCCGACGCTCAGCACGTCGGTGGAGGTGACCACGGGCCCCAGCGCCGCGGGAAACAGCGCGTCGTGCACCTGGGCGAAGGCGGCGACGACAAGGGCCAGGGAGAACCAGCGGTCCAGCGGGTCACCGGTCGTGGCCGCGTGGTCGCTGGCGGCCAGGGCCCCCCACGCGAACAGGCCGGCGGGCACGATCTCCAGCAGGTAGTGGAGGGGTTGGGGGGTGACCGACCCGTCGCTGGCGACCTGCAGGGGCACGAACGGGTCGGACAGGCTGATGGCGACCTCAACGACGAGGACCGACACGACGGCCACCAGGACGGCGGGTGCGACCCTGCCGGGCCGTGCACGCAGGGCCGCCGCGGTGAGGAGGAGGCCGGCGATGTAGCGGCCGACGAGCCACGGGTAGTAGCTGCCGATCAGGTCCGGGGGGTGGTCCAGCAGGGACGGCACGATGCCGAACGCCGTCGTGGCCAGGCACTGCACCACCAGCGCCGCGACGAACGCGTCACGGCCCGTCGGCAGGCCGGATCGTTCCAGCAACGCCATGAGGATCGCAGCCCCGGCCATCACCGAGACCATGACGACCTCCAGCGCAAGCCGGACCGATGCGCTCGTCACGGCGACGCGCAGGTCGGGGACGATCACCGTGAGCAGCAGGTGGACGGTCAACGCCGCAGAGAGCCACAGCAGCGGTCGATAGGTCTCGCGTCGCAGGATCACGCCGTCACCCGGGCACGTTGACGGTGACAACCCGAACGGGGATCACGCCAGCACCCAGCGGGGCGATGGCGTTGAACACGGCTGCAGACAGGTCGAACCGGCGGCCCGCCCATTCCGCGGGCCCCCAGTCGGTGACGGTCGCCTCCACGGTCAGGCCGGTGGGACCCGTGATGCGCACGACGGTGCCACAGCGCAGCTCGCGCGTGGCAAGGGTCGGTCCGTTCTGGTCGTAGATCCCCCCACACGCGGTCGTCAGGCCATGGAAGCCGGGGCCGTACCAGCTGGCGAGCCCCGTCAGCTCGGTGCCGGCCGGGAGGGCTGGCAGGTTGCGCGGGTTGATGCGCAGCCGGCCCGGGGTGTGGGGCGGCAGCACGTACCGGGTGGTCACGTCGACGGTGGGTGTCGACGTCGGGCTGGGCGACGGTGTCGGGCTCGCCGTCGCCGAGGGGGCCGGCGTCGGTGTCGCTGTCGGGCTCGGGGTTGCGGGCGGCTCGCCGAGCCACACCTCGACCGTGCCGCTGGGCGGGGGAGGATCGTTCGGACCGGGGAACTGACGGGTGATCGGCTGGGACCGGTCGAGGGGGACCAGCCGCATGGCCAGCCCGGCCTCGGCCAGGGCCATGTCGGCCTGGACGGCGGACAGCCCGATCACGTCGGGCGTGCGCAGCGCCACGACCTCGCCGTCGTCGGTGTAGCGCGACAGCACCTCGGCTCGCGTTCGTGCACCCGCGTCGTCGACGACGGCTGCGGTGGGAACGGCTCCGGTCGACGCACAGGCGGTCACGGTCAGGGCCAGGACGGCCATCACGAAGGCTGCGCGCATCGTCGCCACGGTAGAGCAGAACTCCCGCGAACCCCACGCGGAAACACCCGCCAAGCCCACGCGGAGACACCCGCTTGGCTCGTCCCCCGTTCGAACGAGTCATGCGGGTGGTTCCCGCGGCTGGTTCGCACCAGTCGCCCTCCGGGCCGGACAAAACCGGCCGTACGAAGGAGGAGTGGCACGGGGGCGGTGTCGAAATACGCACGGAGCGAAGTTTTCTTTACCCTTCGGGGTGCTCCGGGCCACGCTGTGTGCCTCGATCACCACGATCAAGCGGAAGTCACGTCATGTCCGAGGTCAGACAGCGCAACCATGCCGATGATGGCGACCTGCTCCACAGGTGCGCGCGTGGCGACGACATCGCCTGGGTGGACCTGCTGGAGCGCTACGAACGCTTGGTCTTCTCGGTCCCGCTGAACTACGGGTTGTCGCGCGACGAGGCGGCCGACATCGCCCAGTCCGTCTTCACCGAGCTGCTGCGGAACATCGACTCGGTCCGGGACCCGAGCGCGCTCGGCAGCTGGCTGGCCACGGTCGCCCGGCGGACGACGTGGCGCACGATCTCGCGCCGCACCCCGGACAGGCTGAGCGTCGACACCGTCGACCCCGACCCCGACGTCGATCCGTGGCACGACTGGATGGACACCTGGACGGACCGCACCTGGGTCGTCGAGGCGGTCCTCGCCCTCGCCTCACCCTGCCGGGACCTCCTCGTGTCCCTGTACCTGGATCCCGACCAGCCGACCTACGAGGAGGTCGCCACGCGCATGGGACGTCCCCTCGGCTCCATCGGCCCCACGCGTGGTCGCTGCCTCGACAAACTCCGGATGGCCATGATCGACCTGGACGAACACGCATGAACCCCGAACCCTCCACGTCGCGAATCATGGACTTCCTCGAGGGCCGCCTCACCCCGGCCCGCGCCGAGGAGATCCGTCAGGCCCTCGTGCGCGAATCCGAAGAGGTTCGCGAGCGACTGCGATGGCTGCAGTCCTTCCAGGAGCAGGCCCGCACGGCCCGCATCGAGTCGCCCCCGGCCGCGCTGCGGGAACAGCTGCTCGCGGAGTTCCGGCGCCACCACCGCGTGCACCTGGGGGAGCTGCTGTTCGACAGCCGCCGGGACGCAGTGGACGTGCGCGCAGTCGGACTCGCGGACCGCTGGTCGTGCATCCACACCAGCGACGTTGCGGACACGGCCATCGACTTCGCGCGTGCTGGTGACCGTGTCACCGTCAGCGGGCAGGTCCTGACCACCGAGGGGGATCCGGTGGAGCTCGTCGAGCTTCGAGCCGACGGCGAGCTGGTGGTCCAGGCCGACCTCGACCCGTTCGGCCAGTTCTCCTTCGGGGTCGTCGATCCCGGCGGCTATCAGGTGCTGGTCTTCCTGGCCGGCGCGACGATGCGCGTCGACCTGGTGGTCGATCCGTGATCGCGACACTCCGCCAGCTCATCGCCACCGACCCGCAGTCGGCCGCTCGTCAGGCCATGGCAGCCCTCGAGACCGCCCGTGCGGCTGACGACGACGGTGAGATCGGCCACCTGGCCTACGTCGCGGCACAGGCCAGGTCCCAGGAGGGCAGGAACGCCGAGGCGCTGGCGCTCATCGGCGAGGCCGAACGAGCGTTCCTGCGAGGGGACGACCGGTTGATGGCCACCCGCGTGCAGCTGGGCCGGATGCACGTGCTCAACGAGCTCGGACGGCACAGCGATGCCCTGGAGCTCGGCGGCACGGTCGAGCGTCGGCTCGCGGCGCAGGGCCTCGACGACGGGCATCGCTGGCTGCTGCCCACCGTCGTGAAGAACCTCGGAGTCACGCTGGGACTGCTCGGCCGACACCAGGACGCCCTTGATGCCTACGACCGGGCGCTGGCCGGCTACCGCTCCCTCGGCATGGACGACGAGGCGCCGCCGCTGCTCCACAACGCCGGCTGCGAGCTCCTCGCGCTGGGACGGCCGGACGAGGCCTTGCGACGCTTCCGACGGGCGGCGGCCCGCTTCGCGGCGTGCGGCGAGGCGGTGGCGGCCACCCAGAGCCGGCGTGACGGGGCGACCGCGCACCTGCAGCTCGGCCGGTTCGAACGGGCGCTGCGGGTCCTGCGGACCGCCAGCCGACGGTTCGACGACCTCGGGATGGACGGGGAGGTCGCCCGGACGACACTGGACATCGGGCGAGCACTCCTGCTCCTCGGACAGCTGCAGGAGGCCGAGCAGGCACTTCGTGCCGCCGTCCGGGACTTCGATCGGCTGGCCCTCCCGCACGACCGAGCGGCCGCACTGCTGGGCCTCGGCAGGGTGCTCCTGCGTCGCCACCGCGACCAGGACGCCCTCGGTGTGCTCGTGATGGCTGCGGACCTTGCCGACGCCTGCGACGACCAGCCCCTCCACGCGCTGGCCATCCTCGAATCGGGGCTGGCTGCTGGCGCCGATCCTTCCCTTGCCGTCGGCGAGGCCCTGGCGGTGCTGGGCGCCGGTAGCTGGCCCGTCCAGACGGCGCACGTCCACCTCCACGGCGTGGGACCGGCCCTGGACGCCGGTCGGCTCGAGGATGCACGCAGGCATCTGGCGGGCGCGGAGGCGGCGGTGTCGAGTGCCCCTCGACCGGACCTGCAACGACGGGTCGCCCACGCGCGGGGGCTGGTCCGCCTCGCCGAGGGACAGCCAGCTGCGGCGGTCCTGGCCATCGACGAAGCCGTCACCGACCTGCGGACCGACAGCCTCGGGTTGACCGACCACCTGGCCCGGCTTCGGTTCCTCGACGACAGCGCGGACGCGATGAACGACCTCGTGGTTGCGCTGCTTGCCGCTGACCGGACCCAGGACGCGGCCGAGGCCCTGTCGCATCGCAAGGCCTGGGTCCTGGAACGTCAGCTCCGCAGCAGCACCGTGGTGGGCGAACCCGCCGGCGCGGGTGCCCAGACGACCAGCACCCCGCGGGCGGCCGTGGTCGTCTCGTGGCAGGCACACCGGGGCCAGCTGCGTGCCTTCGTGCACCACGGGACGCGGACAACGGTCCACGAGCTGGGACCCATGGCACGAATCGAGGTCGTGGTCGGCCAGCTCGAGGCGCAGTGGGTTCGCCTGCGTGGCGGTGGCCCCGTCGTGGCGCGGTTCGCCGATCGCCTCGCCGACACCGCCGATCACCTGCTGTCCCTCCTCAGGGCGTGGATCGTCGATCCGCTGGACCTCCCGGTCGGCGTCCCACTGGTCCTGTCGCCGGACGGGTCCACCAGCCACGTGCCCTTCGCCGCGCTGGGCGGACGAGCGAGGCCGCTGGTCGCCGACCACCGCATCTCCGTCACGCCGGCGACCGGCCTGACCCAGCACTGGGACGACCGACTGGGGCTGGACGACGCGCCCCTGATGCTGGCGCCGACCCCGGACGCCCTGCCCGGGGCGGTGGACGAGGTGCAGCACCTCGCGGACCGGATACCCGGGGCAGAGGTCCTGATCGGCCCCGCGGCGACCCTCGAGGCGCTCGCCCATGGCCTGCGACCGGGCCGCCATGTGCACCTTGCCTGCCACGGACGGTTCCGCACCGACGCGCCCTTCGCCTCCGACGTGCAGCTGGCCGACGGATGGACCTCGGCGAGCACCCTCGCCTCACTGCCCTGGACCGACACCACTGTCGTCCTCAGCGCCTGCGCCGTCGGCCGTTCCGCCGCGCTCGGCGGTGAGCGGGCCGGCATGGCGAGGGCACTGCTGGGCGCGGGTGCGCGGGCGGTCGTCGTCGCCAAGTGGGACGTGCCCGACGACCTGACCGGCCCCCTCCTGGCCGACGCCTACGACGCCGCGATCTCGGGATCCCCCGTGTCCGCGGCACTCCAACGAGCACAACGAGCCGCAGCGGCAACCGGAGCCCATCCGGTCGGCTGGGCGGCGTTCGAGGTGATGCACCGATGAAACTCGTGAAGCTGCTTTCCGCCGGCCTGTCCACGATCCTGCTGGTTCCCCTGCTGGCCACCGGTGCCAGCGCCGGCGAGCCCGGTGACATCGTCGCCCGCCTCGGGTCGGGGGTGGACCCCGCCGCCATCGCGGCGGCGAGCGACACGACCGTCGTCGAGCCGGTCCTCGCGTCCCGCAACGTCTGGCGGTTCAGGTCCGACCACGACGCGCACAAGGCCGCCGACAAGATCAAGAAGCAGGAGGGGGTGGCCTACGCCGAGGAGGACATCACCGGCTCGATTCCCGAGGCCGGCGGACGCATGAGCGGGTGGAACGACGGAGAGGCCCGCGCGGTGCCGAGCACCGAGGATGACTTCCGCACCCAGCCGGCCGTCGGACTGCTCGACCTCGCCGCGGCGCACGAACAGACCCACGGCGCTGGCGTTCGCGTTGCGGTCCTGGACACCGGCGTCGACCCGAGCGCCGTCCCGTTCGTCACCCTGGACGGAGGGTGGGACCTCGTCGACGACGACCCGGACCCCAACGAGGTCGCCAACGGCGTCGACGACGACGGTGACGGCACGGTCGACGAGGCCCACGGGCACGGCACCCACATCACCGCCATCGTCGACCTCGCGGCCCCCGATGTCACCGTCATGCCCTTCCGGGTGCTCGACGCCGAGGGCATGGGCAGCAGCTTCCTCGCCGCAGAGGCGATCTGGATGGCGCTGGAGCAGGGTGCTGACGTCATCAACATCAGCTTCGGCGCGGGGGAGAAGTCGAAGGTCCTCGAGCAGGCGGTCAAGGACGCGGAGGACCAGCAGGTCGTCATCGTCGCCGCGGCCGGCAACACCGGTACCGACGAGAAGCACTACCCGGCGGAGTTCGACGAGGTCATCGCGACCGCCGCGCTGGCGACGGACGGAACCGTCCTGGCCGGGTTCTCCAGCCGTGGGGGCTGGGTGGACATCTCCGCCCCGGGCGAACACATCATCGCCCCCGTCCCGGGTGGCGGATGGGCCAGCTGGAGCGGGACATCGATGGCCGCGCCCTTCATCAGCGGCCAGGCGGCGCTGCTGCTGGCGCTCGCCCCCGACATGGAGGCCGAGGACGTCTGGAAGGCACTCGAGGAGGATGCGCTGAAGGTGGAGGACGGCGGCGAGGGGCTGGTGCAGCTCGTCGCGTCGATCGGCTGGGTCCACGAGCACTACCTCGAGGGTTGATCGTCGGGTTCCCGGCTCGCTCGTTAGCGGTTGGTTAGCGGGGGTTCCTAGCCTCACCACATCTGGATGGTCGTGGTGAGGAGTCCGTGGTGAAGCGTTGGATGCTGTTGGTCGTCGTGGCGTGTGTGCTGGCGCTGGTGGGGGTCGTCCCGGTGGTGGCGGGGGAGGAGGGGCCGTTTCCTGCGGACACGATCGCGGTGGGGCTGGGGGAGTCCTCGATGCCGAACGTGGATGTGACGGTGGAGCTGTCGCGGGTGACGTTTCCCGACGAGGGCGCGCAGCGGGTGCTGATCGGGCGGGAGGACGTGTTCGCGGACTCGTTGGCGTCGGGGGTGCTGCAGGACGAGGGGCCGTTGTTGTTGGTGCCCACCGACGGGCCGGTGCCGGCGCAGACGACGGCGGAGATCCGGCGTCTCGGGGCAACGGAGGCGGTGGTGCTGGGCGGTGAGTCGGCGGTGTCTGCGGCGGTGGTCGACGAGCTGGCTGGTGAGGGCTTGTCGGTGTCGCGGTTGTCGGGACCGACGCGGATCGAGACGGCGATCGAGGTGGCGCGTGAGCGGCCGTCGGCGACGACGGCGATCCTGGCGCGTGCGGGTGGGGTGGAGGGCAACCCGTCCAGCGGATTCGCTGACACGTTGGCTGCTGGTGGGTGGGCTGCGGCGGAGGGGTGGCCGGTGTTGTTGACCCAGACCGATCAGCTGACGACCTCGACGCGTGACTACCTGGCGGGGTCGGGGATCACGTCGGTCAACATCGTTGGTGGGACCGCGGCGGTCGGGCAGGCGGTGGAGGACGCGTTGGTTGCCATGGGGATGTCGGTGACGCGGGTGTCGGGGGCGGATCGTGCGGCGACGGCGTTGGCGATCGCTGATGCGCGTGGCCTGGGGGCGGTGGCTGATGTGGAGCGGATCATCCTGGTGGATGGGTTCTCGGAGGATGCGTGGGCGGCCGGGTTCGGTGCGGCGGCGCAGGCCGAGGGTGGGGCGGTGGATCCTGATTCGGGTGCGCGTGAGGGGGCGCCGGCGCCGGTGGTGCTGGGCAACGTCGACTCGTTGCCGCCGGCCACGGTGGACTACCTGGCACCCGGTCCGGTGGCCATGTCGTGTGCGGTCACGTCGCAGGTGTGCGACGCCGGCCGCGTCGAGATCGGCTTCACGCCAGCAGTTCGCATGCCCGTTCCGCCCGGAACGATCCTCTACACCGTGGCCAACGAGGAGGCATCGATGCTGTGGGGGGCACAGTTCGACGGCAGCGGGGGCGGGCTCGCCTATCCCTGTATCGACCAGTACTGCACGGACGTGGACTTCCACGCCGCCGGTGAACGTGCCGTGATGCTCGCCCAACGTCCGGGGCTCGACGACGACGGCGTGTACCAGCTGCTGGGCGAGACGTTGCAGCTGACCAACGGCACCGACCCGCGGCCCTATGGCGACGACAGCGCCGGCATCGATGCCGGCGACAACGTCAACGGCGGCAGCTACGTCAGCTTCAACGACGGCTTCCTGTTGCAGGATGCCATCGGTGGTGCTGCCCAGAGCGGGGCCGGGCCGGGCGGATCGGTGCAGGCGTCCCACCAGGCCCGCAACCACCACCCACTCCAGGCCGAGGCGGATGTCCACCCGGGCATCTCGGGGACCCTGTACCTCACGGGAGGACAGGAGCTGGTCATGGACCTCTCGAGGGTTGCTGCCGGAGACAACCCCGGTCCGCAGGTCCAGCGCCGTGCGGGTGCGCAGGTCATCGGGGCGGCGTGGGACCCCAGCCAGTCCGGAGACATCGCCATCGTCGACACGATCGCCAACATCGGCGTGCTGCGCATCGCCCCGTGGCCCGATGGAGATGTCGTGGAGGTCGACGGCCTCGACGTCAACAGCACACCCGTGTGGACGCCCGACGGTTCCACCGTCCTCGTCCTGGCCGACACCGACGACGGCGTGTCCCTCGTGGGCGTGGACGCCGCCAGCGGTGACACGACCGTGCTCGTGGACGACGCCGGCGACGGCGCGGCAGGCGGTCGAATCGCAACCGACGGATCCGGCACCCTGGTGGCCTGGCATGCCGGAAGCGAGGTACGGGTCGTCAACACGGGCGACGGATCCGTGGCGAGCCTGCCCCTGCCGTCCGGATTCGACCTCGTGGGTGGACCGACCGTCCGCCCGTAGGACGGTGGTCAGCGACGGGCTTCTCGCTATACTCCGTCGCTAGTCACCATTCGGTGGCGATCATCTCGTGCCCGTTCGGTGTTTCTCACCGGCACGGCGGGTGATCCCAGGAGGGCCAGGACGGCGTCGGCTCCGACGCTCGGCCAGGTACCCCGGACTGCGATGAGCGCAGCCCACCCGGCGGGACACGACCACGACGAGGAGCAATCACAGATGCCCAAGGCACCCCTGCCCAACAAGGAAGAGATCCTCAAGGAGTACGCCACCCACGAGGGTGACACCGGCTCCCCCGAGGTGCAGATCGCGTTGCTGACCGGTCGGATCAACCACCTGACCGCTCACCTCAAGACCCACGCGAAGGACCACCACTCCCGACGCGGCCTGCTGATGCTGGTCGGTCAGAGGAGGAACCTCCTCGGCTACCTCCAGCGCAAGGACATCGAGCGTTACCGCTCGCTGATCCAGCGGCTGGGACTGCGCCGCTAGCACGCCTCGACGGCGCCGGGACCCTTCGGGGCCGGCGCCGTTCGTCGATTTTCTCGGCACGACGTGCCCGGGATCCCGACGGCATCGCACCCACGGGTGCACCTCACAACTGCATACGACCTGCGAGACGATCGCCCCATCCTCGGGCACCGAAGCGCTCTCGGTTGTCAGTGGCCACCCGCCAGCCCGCCTGTACCTCCAGGACTCTGGCGTGTGACCACTGGGAACCGGGGCTGGAGATCCGCCCCCTGACAGGGCAGTCGTCTCGTGCTTCACCAACCAACCCCGCGGCGCACCGATAGGCGTGCGTAGAAGGAACCAACGCGGGACGAAAGGCAACACCACATGACGAAGCTCGGTACCTACTCCGCGTCTGCCACTGTCGGCGGCGTCGAGATCACCATGGAGTCCGGCAAGCTTGCCGGCCAGGCCGGCGGCTCTGTCGTCTGCCACCTCGGCGAGACGATCCTGCTGGTCACCTCGACCGGCAGCCGTGCGCCCAAGGACCACCTCGACTTCTTCCCCCTGACGGTGGACTTCGAGGAGAAGATGTACGCCGCGGGTCGCATCCCGGGCTCCTTCTTCAAGCGCGAGGGACGCCCCAGCGAGAACGCGATCCTGACCTGCCGCCTCGTCGACCGCCCCATGCGGCCGACGTTCCACGACGGCCTGCGCAACGAGATCCAGATCCTCATCACCACGCTGTCCGCGGACCAGTCCAACCCGCCGGACGTCCTGGCCATCAACGGCGCCTCGGCTGCCACGATGCTGGCCGGCATCCCCTTCGACGGCCCGGTCGCCGGTGTCCGCATGGGTATGGACCGCGACGGCAACTGGACGGTCTTCCCCACCTTCGAGTGGATGGACGAAGAGGGCGTGTTCGACCTCGTCGTCGCCGGTCGCCTGAACCCCGACTCCGGTGAGGTCGACGTCCTCATGGTCGAGGCCGAGGCCACCGAGGACGCGGTCACCAAGATCGAGATGGGTGCGGTCAAGCCGACCGAGGAAGTCCTCGGCAAGGCGCTGGAGGAGGCCAAGGGCTACCTCAAGCAGCTGTGTGCCCTGCAGGTGGACTTCGCCGGCAAGGCCCCGAAGGCCGAGGCTCGCGACTTCCCGCTGTTCGCCGCCTACGACTCCCGCGTCTACGACGCCGTGGAGAAGGCCACCGCCAAGGAGCTCGGCCGCATCCTGGTCGACGACCGGATGGACAAGAAGCAGCGCGGCGACGCCATCGCGGAGCTGCGTGACCAGGCGATCGACTACGTGTTCGCCAACGCCGGTGACGTCGACGTCGCCGACGACGAGCTGGAGAAGCAGGCCAAGAACGCCTACCGCTCCCTCGAGAAGACCCTCATCCGTCGCCGCGTCGTCAACGACGGCGTCCGCATCGACGGCCGTGGCCCGGCTGACCTCCGCGCCCTGTCCGCCGAGGTCGGCGTCCTGCCCCGCGCGCACGGCTCGGGCATCTTCACCCGCGGTGAGACCCAGGTCCTGAACATCCTGACGCTCGGCATGATGCGTGACGCCCAGCGCCTGGACACCATCGACCCGAACACCGAGAAGCGGTACATCCACCACTACAACTTCCCGCCGTTCTCCGTCGGCGAGACCGGCTTCATGCGCGGTCCGAAGCGTCGTGAGATCGGTCACGGTGCGCTGGCCGAGCGGGCACTCCTGCCCGTCGTGCCCTCCACCGAGGTCCTGCCCTACGCCATGCGCCTGGTCAGCGAGGTCGTGTCCTCCAACGGCTCGACCTCCATGGCCTCGGTCTGCGCCTCGACCCTGTCCCTGATGGACGCCGGTATCCCGATCCACGCCCCCGTGGCCGGTATCGCGATGGGCCTCATCTCCGAGGACGGCAAGTACACGACCCTCACCGACATCCAGGGAGCCGAGGACGCCTTCGGCGACATGGACTTCAAGGTCGCCGGTACCGCGGACTTCGTGACCGCCCTGCAGCTGGACACCAAGCTGTCGGGTATCCCCGCCCAGGTCCTGGCCGACGCGCTGAACCAGGCCAAGGACGCCCGGATGGAGATCCTGGACGTCATCACGGACTGCATCTCCGAGCCCCGCAAGGAGATGAACAAGTACGCGCCGAAGGTGCACGTCGAGTACATCCCGCAGGACAAGATCGGCGAGGTCATCGGCCCGAAGGGCAAGATCATCCGCGAGATCACCGAGGAGACCGGCGCCAACATCGACGTCGAGGACGACGCCGGTCGCGGTGTGGTGCGCATCTACGCCGCCGACGGTCCCTCGGCCGACATGGCCCTGGCCCGCATCCGTGCGATCGCCAACCCCGTCGTCCCGCAGGAGGGCGAGCGCTACTACGGCACGGTCGTCAAGACCGTCGACTTCGGCGCCTTCGTCAACCTGACCCCGGGTGCAGACGGCCTGCTGCACATCTCCCAGCTGGGCGGCAACAAGCGCCTGGACCACGCGGACGAAGCCGTCAGCGTCGGTGACAAGCTGTGGGTCGAGGTCCGCGAGGTGAAGAACGGCAACAAGTTCTCCCTGGCCATCATCGAGGAGCCGACGGCTGGTGCCGCCGACGACGACGATGACGACGTCGAGGTCGAGGCGCAGCCGGAGACCCGCGCTGCGGAGACCCGCGCGGAGGAGAAGCCGGCCGAGCCCCGCGCCGAGGGTGGCGACCGTGGTCGCAGCCGCGAGCGTGGTGGCGACAGCGACGGTGGCCGGGAGCGCACGCGCACCCGCAGCCGTGACGGTGGGTCCGAGGACGGCGAAGGCCGTCGTCGTCGCCGTCGTCGCTCCTAGTACGGCAGGGATCCGACACCGTGGTTGAAGGCGTCAGGATCCCCGACGGTGTTCGCCTGACCACCCTCCCCAACGGGATCAGGGTGGTCA
Source organism: Euzebya pacifica (assembly GCF_003344865.1). Lineage (GTDB taxonomy): Bacteria > Actinomycetota > Nitriliruptoria > Euzebyales > Euzebyaceae > Euzebya > Euzebya pacifica. Next base: position 3,851,650 of record NZ_CP031165.1, on the reverse strand, counting down.
GCGAGCACATGCCGGGGGTGCGCAGCATCAGCGTCGGTTTCTGGGTGGGGGTCGGCTCGCGACACGAGCAGCCCCCCCTGGAAGGCGCCACCCATTTCCTCGAACACCTGTTGTTCAAGGGGACGGGGCGGCGTTCGGCGCTGGAGATCGCGCAGGTCCTCGACGCGGTCGGGGGCGACATGAACGCCTTCACCACGAAGGAATACACCGCCTACTACGCCCGCTGCCTGGACCGCGACCTGGTCCGGGCGGTGGACGTGCTCGGCGACATGCTGACCGCCTCGGTCGTCGAACCGCACGAGGTGGAGAACGAACGCGACGTGGTGCTGGAGGAGATCCGCATGCACCTCGACGCGCCCGACGACCTGGTGCACTCGGAGTTCGCCCAGGCGTTCTACGGCGACCATCCGCTGGGCAAGGAGATCCTCGGGTCCGAGGCCTCCATGACCGCGATGTCCCGTGACGAGGTCGCTGGCTGGTGGAAGGCGCGGTACACCACCGACGTCATCACCGTGGCCGTGGCCGGCAACGTCGTGCACGACGACCTGGTCAAGCTGGTCGACGAGGCCCTCGGTGGTTACGAACCCGGCTTCCAGAGCGAGGTCGAGACGGTGCAGCCGACCGCTGCGCCGATCGAGCCGCTGCGGGTCCACCGTCGACCGACCGAGCAGGCCCACCTGGTTCTCGGCGGATCGGGGCTGCAGCGCGGCGACGACCGTCGTTGGGCCATGAGCGTGCTCAACCAGGCGCTCGGGGGAGGGATGGCCAGCCGGCTGTTCCAGGAGGTCCGCGAACGGCGCGGCCTGGCCTACAGCGTCTACAGCTACCCCGCCATGTACGCCGACAGCGGCACCTACGCCGTGTACGTCGGGACTGCCCCCGGCAAGGCCGTGGAGACCGTCGAGGTCGTCCGGGCCGAGCTGGAGAAGATGCGGACCGGCGGCATGACTGCCGAGGAGCTCCTGCAGGCCAAGGGGTACCTGACCGGCTCGACCATCCTCGCGCTGGAGGACACCTCCAGCCGGATGACCCGGATGGGTCGCGCCATGACGACGGGCACACCCCTGCTGGGCCTGGACGAGATCATGGCCGCCATCGAGGCCGTCACGGCTGACGAGGTGGCCGAGGTCGCCGAGGTCCTGCTCGGTGGCCCCCAGACGATCGCCGCCGTCGGTCCCCTCGACGCCGACGACCTGGCCGCCGTCGCCTGACCAAGGTGACCGGGAGTCCGGGAACGCGCCTAGACTGTCGGGATGATCGATCCTGATCGCATCGGACTGTTCCTCGCCGCGTCGCTGGCGCTGCTGGTGATCCCCGGTCCGTCCGTGCTGTACATCGTCGCTCGAGGCATCGACCAGGGGAGGGTGGCGGCGCTGGTCAGCGTGGCCGGCATCCACCTGGGCACCGTCGGTCACGTCGTGGCCGCGGCGGTCGGCCTGTCGGCGATCCTTGCGGCCTCGGCGACGGCGTTCACCACGGTCAAGTGGGCCGGGGCGCTGTACCTGGTGTGGCTCGGAATCCGCCGGCTCCGGGCCGACGACGACGCGGTCCACGTCGATGCGGCACGCGTCACCTCCCTGCGGCGGGTGTTCTGGCAGGGGGCCGTCGTCAACGTCCTCAACCCCAAGACCGCGGTGTTCTTCCTGGCCTTCCTCCCCCAGTTCGCCGACCCCGATCGTGGTGCGCTGGCCCCGCAGCTGGTCCTGCTGGGGCTGATGTTCCTGCTGCTCGGCATGGTGACCGACGGCGTGTACGCCCTGGCCTCGGGCGGCGTCGGCCGCGCGCTCGGTCGCTTCAGGCGAGCGGCCCGGGCCAGCAAGTGGGTCACCGGCGGCACCTACATCGCCCTCGGGTTCGGCACCGTGGCCACCGGCACGACGACCGACTGACCACCGGCGTGTGCGTTGCCCACCCCCTGAGGGCGTTGGAGTCGCACAGGGTCGGCCGAGGTGTGCGTTGCCCAGCCCCTGAGGCCGTGGATCGCACACGAGCGTGGAGGGTGTGCGCGTCGGTCCTCCGCTCGGGACGTGCAACGCACCCGGCGGTGGGAGCTGGCGCGCGACGGCCCGTACCATTGCCCGGCCAGTTCGACGACCGCGACCACCCACGGGGCCAGACCCGATGCTCAAGCTCTTCAACACGTTGACCCGCACGCTGGAGGCGTTCACGCCGCTCCAGCCCGGCACGGTCGGCATGTACACCTGCGGGCCGACGGTCTACGCCTACGCCCACATCGGCAACATGCGTGCCTACGTGTTCTCCGACACGCTGCGTCGGGCGCTGCTGTGGCACGGCTACGACGTCACCCAGGTCGTCAACATCACCGACGTCGGCCACCTGGTCTCCGACGCCGACGAGGGCGAGGACAAGCTCGAGGTCGCCGCGGCCCGTGAGGAACGGTCGATCTGGGAGATCGCCGCCCACTACACCGACGCCTTCTTCACCGACATCGACCGGCTGGGGATCCTCCCGCCGAGCGAGGCGCCGCGGGCGACCGACCACATCGACCAGATGATCGCGTTCGGCGAGAAGCTCCAGGCCGACGGGCACACCTACCCCGCCCCGAGCGGCCTGTACTTCGACTCCACGACCGTCACCGGCTACGGCGAGCTGGCCGGCCTGGACATCGAGGGCCTTCGCGAGGGCGCCCGGGTCGAGGCGGTCGAGGGCAAGCGGAACCCGACCGACTTCGCCGTGTGGCGGTCCAGCCCCGACGACGTCAAGCGGCAGATGGAGTGGGACTCGCCGTGGGGCGTCGGCGCACCCGGCTGGCACCTCGAGTGCTCGGTGATGAGCATGGAGTACCTGGGCAACCAGTTCGACATCCACACCGGCGGCGTCGACCACATCCCCGTGCACCACACCAACGAGATCGCCCAGAGCAAGGCGTTCCTCGGTACCGAGGACGCCAGCGACTGGGTGCCCACCTGGATGCACAACGAGTTCGTGCTCTTCGGCGACGAGAAGATGTCGAAGTCCGCCGGGCGCACCCTGCTGGTGGAGGACCTGATCCAGCAGGGCTACCACCCGCGGGTCTACCGCTACCTCCTGCTCGGCTCGACCTACCGCCAGCAGCTGGGCTTCGGTGACGAGGCGATGGACGCCGCACGCACCGCGCTCCTGCGGCTGCTCGGCCGCATCCCCGAGGGCATCTCCACCGACCTGATCACCCACGAGCAGGCGGCCGAGGCGATTGCCACCGAGGAGGGGAGGGGCTACCTCGCGCGCATGCACGACGCCATCTCCAACGACCTCAACACCCCCAAGGTCCTGGCCGAGCTGCACGCGGTCGTCCGCGACGACGACCTGGACGACGCGGACCGTCGGGTCCTCCTGCAGGCCGTCGAGAGCCTCCTTGGCCTTGGCCTGACGTCCCTCACCACCGATGAGGTCCAGCGACCCGCCGGCGACGCCGACGACGACCTCGACACCGACGCCATCGACGCGCTGGTGGCCGACCGGGACCGGGCCCGCGCCGACAAGGACTGGGGACGGGCCGACGAGATCCGCGACCAGCTCGCCGAGCTCGGTGTGGAGCTGCTCGACGGCGCCGACGGGTCGACGTGGCGCCGGCGCCAGTGAGGCGGCATCTATGGTTGACCACATGTTGCGCGTAGCGGTCCTCGGAGCCCTCGGTCGGATGGGGGCCACGGTGTGCGATGCGGTGCGGGAGGACCCCGAGGTCGAGCTCGTCGCCGCGCTCGACGCCGACGACAGCCGCGAGGCCATCATCGACGCCGGCGCCGACGTCTGTGTGGACTTCACCCACCCCGACTCGGTGCGGACCAACACCGCGTGGCTGCTCAAGGCCGGCGTGCACGCCGTCGTGGGCACGACTGGCCTGACCGACGACGACCTCGACCAGCTCCGCGCGCTCACCGGGCCCGCGAACGCCGTCGTCGCCCCCAACTTCGCCATCGGTGCGGTGCTGATGATGGAGCTGTCCCGCCAGGTGGCCGCCCACATGCCGCACGTGGAGATCATCGAGTCCCACCACGACCGCAAGGTCGACGCCCCCAGCGGGACGGCCCTGCGCACCGCCAAGCTGATCGCCGAGGGCCGACAGCAGGCCATCGACGTGCCGGGCCCAGACGGGCACCCGGCGAGGGGACAGGTCACCGAGGACATCCCCGTGCACTCCGTCCGGCTGCCGGGACTCGTGGCACACCAGGAGGTCGTGTTCGGCGGGCTGGGGCAGACGCTGACCATCCGCCACGACTCCATCGACCGCACGTCCTTCATGCCCGGCGTCCTGCTGGCCGTCAAGGAGGTTCCGCGTCGCCCGGGCCTGACGGTGGGCCTGGAGCACCTGCTGTTCGACAGCTGAGCCCACGTCCCACATACGTGGGCCCGAGGGCGACACCGCTTAGTCTGGTTACGTGGCCCCCGTCGGCAGCAGCGACGTCCCGCGCGACTTCGACGCGGGAACCCTCTGCCTGCAGTACCTCGACGCCCCCGAGGACCCCGAGGACCTGTCGGGCTGGGCTCGGACGCACCTGCAGGTCCGCGACCTCCTTCCGTTGGTCGACGACGAACGCCGCGACGCCCAGACCCTGCACGACGCCGTCAGCCGCATCGCCGCCATGCTGGTCGTCGGCGGTGCACCGTCCATCGGTGACATCGCCCGGCTGAACCGGCTCGCCGACCAGCCCGACCTCGCGCCGCAGGTCGGCGCCGGTGGGGCCCGGGGCTGGCCGATCGAGGTCAGCCACGGCCAGGTCCTGGCCACGGTGGCGCGCGACGCCGTGCTGCTGGTCACCGATGCCGACCACGATCGGGTTCGCCGCTGTGCCGCCGAGGACTGCGACCTGGTCTTCCTCGACACCTCGCGTCCCGGCCGCCGTCGATGGTGCAGCATGTCGCGCTGCGGCAACCGCGCGAAGGTGCGCGCCCACCGAGCGCGTGCGAGTGGGCCCATCCACGACGTCGACGACCGGCCGACGTAGGCTCACCGCCATGGCACGCACCAGGGTCGATCCCGTCCTGACCGCGATCGTGGAGGCCGCGACCCGGGGCACCGGCGCCTCCCACGGCCTGCTGCTCGCCATCGAGGGACGGGTCATGCGCGTCGCGGCCAGCGCCGGCGCGCTCGGCTGGGACGTCGTGGGCGAACCCATCTCCGCAGGGGAGGGCGTGGCCGGCTACGTCGCGGCATCGGGGCAACCGCTCGCGCTGTCCGCGGACTCCGCCGACCCGAGGCTGGGGGAGGGGACCGCCAGCCTGCTGGGTCACAACCCCTCCGCCGTCCTTGCCGTGCCCGTCGACGGGGGCAGCCGCATCGTTGGTGTGCTCGAGCTGATCGACCCCCACGACGGCCTGTTCGACGTCGCCGACACCGAGCAGGCGATGCTGCACGCGACCGTCGCCTCGGCCGCGCTGACCGACGCCCGCCTCGGGGCACTGGCCGACGTGCCCGAACCCGCGGAGATCGCTGCCGAGCTCCGACGGCTGGCCGAGGTCGACCCCAGCCGCTACGCCACCGTCGCCACGATCATCGAGGCGCTGGTCCGCTGATGTCCCGCTCCGACATCCCGGCCTGGGCCAAGGACTCCTCGGTGATGCGGTTGCCCGACGCCATCAGGCTCGGCGGGATCACGCCGGAGTGGGCCTGGGGAGGGGCCGACGGCAGCGGCGTGCGGGTGGCGATCGTGGACAGCGGTGTCGACGCCGACCACCCGGCGCTGGAGGGGTGTGTGGACGTCGAGGAGGGGGTGGCCCTGCGGCTCGGCCCCGACGGCGAGATCGAGGAGGTCAGGGGCGCGCATCGCGACGCCTTCGGCCACGGCACGGCCTGCGCCGGCATCGTGCACGACCTGGCACCGGGGGCCCGGGTCACCAGCGTGAAGGTGCTCGGCGAGGGGCTTGCGGGCAAAGCCGCGGTGTTCCTCCGCGGCCTGGCCTGGTGCGTCGAGCAGGGATTCGACGTCATCAACCTGTCGCTCGGGACCACCCGGGAGGACTGGGCCCTGCCGTTCCACGAGGTCTGCGACCGGGCCTACTTCGCCGGCTCCCTGGTGGTCACGGCGGCCAACAACGTGCAGCGCCCGTCCTGGCCGTCGTTGTTGTCCAGCGTGGTCAGCGTGGCGTGCAACACCACCGAGGATCCCGAACGCTTCCACTTCAACCCCGACCCGCCGACGGAGTTCCTGGCTCGCGGCGTCGATGTCGACGTTGCGTGGAGGGGCGGTCAGCGGATCACGGGGACCGGCAACTCCTACGCCGCCCCGCACATCGCCGGCATGGCGGCCCGCATCCTCTCCAAGCACCCCGGGCTGCGGCCGTTCCAGGTCAAGACGATCCTGTGGGCCACCGCAGCCAACGTGCAGGAGGCGCCCAGCCGGCCGGGGTCCCTGCGGCCCCGCCCGGGCCTGTCGGCACGGGCGTCGGGGGTGTTCGACCTCGCGCAGATGCGCGCGGCGGAGGCCCGGGGTCGGTGACGGCGACCGTCAGCCGTCGGCGACCACCGACGTCGACCCCGAGGTGAAGAAACGCGTCCTGACGGTGTTGTCCTCGTCGCTGACGTAGAGGAAGCGCCCCTTGGCGTCCGCGGCCAGTCCCTCCACACGGAACAGGCCGTCGAACCGGTGCACGACCTCGATGTCCATCGCCTGCACCACCGCGCGGGCCTCCAGCCGGCCCGGCAGGTCGCCGACCACGTGCACCGACTCGGCCACGCCTCCCTCCGGGTGCTGGTCGAGCAGGATCGAGTCGTCGGGATCGGAGTCGAGGTTGCCCAGCAGGGCGTGCAACCGCCCGCCGGCCAGGTGCAGGTCCCGCACGCCGACCGGTGCGGCCCTCGACCCGACGCCGTCGAGCACGACCACCCGCCCCGGTTCGGGGTCCTCCGTCGCGGGGTCGAACAGCCGCTCGGGGTGGTGGACCTCGACCACCATCGCCTGCCCCATCCGCGTGACCGGTACCCGCAGGCCGAGCAGCAGGGAGCCGTCCTCGGTGAACGCCGCTCCCTCGATGTTGACCGGGGAGTCGTCGTGGGCCAGGCGCCACGACCACGGTTGCTCGTCACCGATGGCCTGCTTGCGCGCCTTCCCCAACGTCTTGCGCAGGAACTTGGGTGACCAGGCCATCAGGTCCACCCCGGCGGCGTGGAGGGCGTCGTTGACCACCCGGTGCAGGACGAAGGGGTCGGCGCTGACGTGCAGGTCGGCGGTGGGCCGACCCTCCTCGTCGACGGTCACGTCGGACTCGTGGAACCTGGCCACGAAGTTGCGGGCCGCCTCGAGCGGGCCCTCCTTGGATCCGTAGGCCGACCCCAGGACGTACACCCACCCGTCGTGGAGGGCGATCGCCTCGCCGTCGTCGGTCGGGCCGGTCGGGGTGGTGATCGTGGCCACCAAGTGGGTGCTCCCCCAGCGGGCGGTGGGTTCCTCGGTCCCGGCGGCCTGGCCGATGAGGGCCACGCAGCGTTCGACCGGCCCGTCGTCGAGGACCGTCCAGTACAGCGGGTCCATGCCCAACCGGTCCTTCAGCTCGGCGGAGCCGCTGGCCACGAGGCCGCTGGCCTCCTGTGGTTCGAGGTCGAGGTCGACGGCATGGTGCAGGGGATCGGACATCTGGGCCTCTCGTGGGGTCGGGGGCGTCGGTCCGACCCCTACCCGGGGGCACGGGCGATGTCACATCCGAGGGGTACGGTGAACGTCCATCCGCCTGAGCGATCAGACCGACCAGACCCGAGGTGACCGGCGCCGTGACCGACCTGCAGCAGCCCCAGACCGGAGCAGAGCCCGCCGAGGGGGCCCCGACCGTGCCGTCGGCGACCGTCGTGGCCGACAGCGTGTCGCCGGAGGGCGTCCGCGTGACCACCATCGAGGTGACGCTGCACCGGTTCGTCCTGGCCGAGCTCAACACCCACCGCGTGTTCTCCCGCAACTCCGCGTCCTCACGGGCCATCCCGATCGGCAAGCAGATCGCCCGGGTCGAGACCGACCCGGCCATGCCGGTGGAGTTCGGCGCCAACCAGCGGGGCATGCAGGCCGGCGCACCCCTGGAGGGGGAGGAGGAGAAGGCGGCCATCGATGCGTGGCTGCGGGCCCGTGACGCCGCCGTCGACGCGGTTCGTGTCCTCGACGACCTCGGCGTGCACAAGCAGGTCGCCAACCGCATCCTCGAGCCGTTCATGTGGCACACCGTCATCGTGACGGCCACGGACTGGGACGGGTTCTGGCACCAGCGCTGCAGCCCGCTCGCCCAGCCCGAGATCCGTGTCGCCGCCGAGGCGATGCGCGAGGCGTTCGACGCGTCCACGCCACGGGCCATGGCCGCAGGGGAGTGGCACACGCCCTACGTCCGCGACGACGAGCTGGACCTCGACGACCGGACCAAGCGACGCATCTCCGCCGCCCGTTGCGCCCGCGTCAGCTACCTGACCCACGACGGCCGTCGCGACCTCTCGGCCGACGAGGAGCTGTACCAGCGGCTCGTCACCGCCGACCCGCCCCACTGGTCCCCCCTGGAGCACGTCGCCACCCCGGCCGTCGACGGCGAGGCCGTGCTCGGCAACCTCCGCGGCTGGCACCAGCTCCGCCACCGCCTGGACAACGCCGGCTGACCGTCGGGGCGGCCCGCCAGCCGCTCAGCCGTGGTCGACCGGAGCGGGACGGTCCTCACCACCGGAGACCATGCCCCGGTCGACCAGCACGAACAGCGCCACGAGGGCCGGGACGACCAGGACGCCGGCGACCGCGAACGCGATCAGCAGGCCGGTGAGCGTTGCCGGTGCACCCGCGGCGTCGGCGATCGTGACCTCGTCGACGAGCAACCACGGGTACTGCGCGACGCCCCAACCCACCACGATCGCACCGACCGACACGGCCGCGGACACCCGGGCCACCACGAACCGTCGTGTGCGCAGCAGCCACAGGGTGGTCAGTCCACCGACGCCCGACAGCACCACGAGGGGCAGCGCTCGACCGGTCAGGCCCTCGGCCAGGGTGGGCGCGTCAGCAACGATCACGACGATGCCCGCGAGGGCGACGACGCCGGTCCCGAGCCCCGTGGCCAGCCCCCGCACGCGGAACCACTCCGCCAGGTTCGACAGTCCCATGCGGTCGGCATCCCTGGCCATGAACACCGCCGCCAGGAACGCGCAGGTCAGGACCGCGAGCACTCCGCCGAGCCAAGAGGTCGGCCCGGTCCACGACGTCAGCCGGTCGCCCACACCGTCGGCAGGCACGCGTCCCGACGCCACGGCGCCAGCGATCATGCCGAGGAAGAAGGGCGTGATCAGCGACGCGCCGGCGAACAGCACGCCGTACAGGCGGGCGGTGTGCAGGTCGTCGGCGAACTTCCGGTACGCGAAGCCGGCACCCCGCAGGACGATGCCGAGCCCGACGAAGGAGAGCGGGACGTAGACGGTTCCGACCAGCGCGACGAACGAGCGAGGGAACGCCGTCCACAGGAAGACGATCACGAAGATCAACCAGACGTGGTTGGCCTCCCACACCGGGGCGATGGAGTGGTCGACCAACCGGCGGACGGCACCGCCGCGACGGGCGTTGCCGGCCAGCAGGTCCCACACCCCGGAGCCGAAGTCGGCACCCCCGAACACCGCGTACAGGACAACCCCGAGGAAGAGGATCGCCGCGACGGCGTCGGCGGCGCTCATGCGCGCACCTCCGGCTGATCGGCCGTGTCGCTTGCCACCAACGCGGCCGGTGGCCCGTAGGGGGCCGCCGGGGCCTCGCCCAGCGCCCACCGCCGCGACATCGACCGCAGCACGACGACGGTGGCGACCGTCATCCCGGCGTAGACCACCGCGAGCACCGTGTAGGAGGTCCAGATCCAGGACGCGTCGGTCACCGCGTCCGCGGTGCGGACCAGCCCGTGGACGATCCACGGCTGGCGGCCCACCTCCGTCGTGATCCAGCCGGTCTCCAGCGCGATCACGGCAGCCGGGGCGGCGACGACCAGGGCGCGCAGGAACCATCGGCTCCGGGGCAACCGCCGTCGCCGCGCGAGGACGAACAGGGCGAACGCCCCGAGGCCGGCCAGCGCGGTACCGATGCTGACCATGGTCGCGAAGCTGTAGCGCACCACGTTGACGGGCGGACGGTCCTCCGGAGGGACCGAGGCGAGGCCCGCCACCTCGCCGTCGAAGGAGTTGGTGGCCAGGAACGACAGCAGGCCGGGCACTTCGATCCCGCCCGAGACCCGGTCGCCCTCGTACAGGCCCCCGATCGTCAGCGGCGCACGCCGCATGGTCTCGGGAAGGCCCTCGATGGCGGCAAGCTTGATCGGCTGGTCCTCGGCGATGCGCTGGCCGGCCATGTGCCCCACGACCGGTTGGGCCAGGGAGGCCACCGCGGCGAAGACCAGCGGCACGGCGATGCCGATCCGGTGCAGATGGTCGTCCCGGCCGCGCAGACGCCCGAGGGCGTACACCGCTGACACCGCGAAGCCGGCGACCATGTAGGCGGCGAGGAACATGTGCAGGTAGCTGGTGCCGACCGCCGGGTTCAGCATGGCCGCCCAGGGATCGATGTCGGCGGGGACGCCGTCGACCATCGTGAACCCGGTCGGGGTGTTCATCCAGGCGTTGACGCTGATGATGAAGAACGTCCCCGCGGCGCCGGCCAGCATGACGGGCACGAGGGTGGCCACGTGCACCCGGTCGGGCAGACGACCCCAGCCGTAGAGGTAGATGCCGAGGAAGATCGCCTCCAGGAAGAACGCGACGCCCTCCAGCGCGAACGGCAGGCCGATCACGTCGCCGAAGGGCCCCATCAGCCCGGGCCACAGCATCCCCATCTCGAAGGAGAGGATGGTGCCGCTGACGGCGCCGACGGCGAACAGGACGCCGGCAACCTTCGACCAGCGCTTGGCGAGCACCAACGCGTCGGCGTCGCCGCGGATGCCGCGGACATGCATGGCGAAGATGATCGCGGGGAAGGCCACCCCGAACGAGGCCAGCACGATGTGCCACCCCAACGACAGGGCCATCTGGTTGCGTGCGGCCAGCAGGTCGCTGGCGGACTGGGCGAACAGGATCGTGTCCATGGCGATGGATCAACACCTTCGGCGGAAGCGGGACCCTCGTCGGAGGAGTCGTCTTGATCGACCGATCGGTTCCATGTCGGTCCATGGATTCCTCGTGGCCGGCCGACCGGGGATGCCACGGACCCGGTGACGCACCTGCCGCGTAGGCTGCAGGCCGTGAGCCAGATCGCAGAGCGGGCGGAGTCCAGCGTCTACACCCCCGACGAAGTCCTCCTTCGTCGGTTCGGCATCGTGCGCGCAGTTGGTGGTGGCGCCTACATCGTCGCCTGCGTCATCATCGGCCTGATCTACGGCACCGCCGCATGGCCGGTGCTGCTGGGCATCCCGGTCCTCGCGGTCGTCACGACCATCTACTTCCGGACCTCCCTGACCGCCCCCCGCAGCTCCGTGGCGCTGTCGCTGGTCGCCGACGCCATCGTGCTCGGCGGCGCTGCCGCGTTCGTCGGCGGGACCGGGTCGGGGACCGGCGCCCTCTACGTCATCCCGATCGTGTCCGCCGGCATCATCCTCGGACCCGCAGCCGCCACCAGCTTCACCACGCTGTCGGTGACCCTGGCCTGGCTGCAGCTCGCCAGCGAGGAGTGGCTGTACACCCCGGTTGCGCTGCACCGGCCAGACCTCGGCGACCGCGTCGTGGTCCTCATGATCATCACCGCCGTGCTGATCAGCGTCGGCTACCTGACCGGCACCTACGCCTCCAGCCTGCAGGACAACATCGCCGAGGCCGGACACTCCGCCTCGGAGGTCGCCAAGCGCACCCGCCGGCGCCGCTCCTTCGTCCGGCAGGCAAGCATCGACGTCCGCGGACCCCTCGGTGCGGTCGAGCAGGTCGCCGATCGGCTCGACTCCGGCGATGCCCTCGACACCGACACCCGCACGGCCCTCGCCGCGCAGCTGCGCATGCGGACCGCCCAGCTCGAGGGTGGCATCGAGCAGCTCGCCGACGTGGGTGCGCTCGACGAGGCCCGCGAGGCCAAGCCGCAGGCCGTGCAGCTCAGCCGGGTCGTCGCCGACTGCCTCCACGCCCTCGGCCCGCGCCTCGGCGACCACGAGGTCCACGTCGACGTGCCGCCCCTCCGCGTGGTGGGGGACCGGCGGGCCGCCCGCCGCATCACCTACAACCTGCTGGAGAACGTCGCCGAGCACACCCCGGCCGGCACGACGGTGTGGGTCGAGGCGCGTTCCACGGGCGGCCAGGGTGTCCTGGTCGTGACCGACGACGGCCCCGGCGTACCCTCGGGGGTCGCCCATCGGCTGTTCGACGCCCCCGACGAAGGCGGCGGGCCGCGGGTCGGCATGCCGCTCGTGAAGGAGCTCGTCGACGCCATGGGCGCAGAGATCACCTACGAGCCGCGCGAAGCCGGTGGCTCCATCTTCCTCGTCGGCTTCAGGCTTGCCCCGCGGGACGCCCCCTCGGCCGATGACCCCGACGACGGACCGAGTGCACACTCGACGGCAGACATCGCACAGGCCTGACCCCAAGGACTGTCACACCAGCCACACGGGCCACACCAGACACCACGGCCCCCACCAAACACACCAGCAACACTGGGCACGCCAGTACACTGCAACAACGCGGTGCGCGTGCCAACGATGGTGCGCGAACACGAGGTCAACACCAACCCTATGTCCACTCCAGCTGCTTTCCCTCCGCTGATGACCGCCATGGCGACGCCGTTCGACGCCGATGGGGCGCTCGACCTGCCCGCGGCCCAGAAGCTGGCCCGGCACCTGGCCGCGCACGGCAACGGCGGCATCGTCGTCGCCGGCACGACGGGTGAATCGCCGACGTTGACCCACGACGAGACCCTCGAGCTGCTCGCCGCGGTCGTCGAGGCGGTCGGTGAGGACACGGCGGTCATCGCCGGCACCGGCAAGAACGACACCGCCGAGACGGTCCGCATGACCGCCGAGGCGACCGACGTCGGGGTCGACGGGATCATGCTGGTCTCGCCGTACTACAACCGACCCAACCAGCGTGGACTGGACCAGCACTTCCGTGCCGCCGCGGCAGCCACCGACCTGCCGGTCCTCCTCTACAACATCCCGGGCCGCACGGCCTGCGAGATCGCCCCCGAGACGATGCTGACGCTGGCCACCGAGGTCGCCAACATCAACGGGGTCAAGGACGCCGTCGGCGACATGGCCAAGGCCGGCTGGCTGATCTCCCGTGCGCCCAACGACTTCGGCGTGTGGTCCGGCGACGACAAGAACTGCCTGCCCCTGCTGGCCGTCGGCGGTGCCGGCCTGGTCAGCGTGGCGGCCCACCTGGTCGGTGACGCGCTGGCGGACATGATCGCCCTCGTCGACGCCGACCTGTACGCCGCCCGGCGCATCCACCTGCGCCTCCTCCCCCTCTTCGAGGCCCTGTTCCTCGAGCCCAGCCCCGCGCCGCTCAAGGCGGCGATGGAATGGCTGGGCCTGCCCGGCGGCGCGCTGCGCCTGCCGATGGTCCCTATCGCCGACGACACCGCCGCGCGCCTACGCGACGCGATGGTGGCCGCCGGCCTCCCAGTGGAACGGCAAGTGACATGAGCATTTCCAACGACGCAGCAGTCGTCTCCTTCTACGGCGGTCTCGGTGAGATCGGCGCCAACATGTGCGCCATCGAGGTGGACGGCAAGGCGGTGCTGGTCGACGTCGGCCTGACCTTCCCCGACGCCGAGCACCACGGCATCGACCTGATCCTCCCGGACTGGAAGGACCTGATCGAGCGCGGTCCCGAGATCGTGGGCGTGGTGATCACCCACGGCCACGAGGACCACATGGGCGCCCTGCCCTTCTTCCTGCGCGACTTCCCCGGCATCAAGGTCTACTCCGCCAAGCTCACCCTCGGGCTGCTCGAGGCCAAGCTGGTGGAGCACCCCGACGCCCGTGTCGAGCTCATCGAGGTCGAACCCGGTGAGAAGGTCGCCATCGACGACTTCGAGCTGGAGTTCATCCAGGTCACCCACTCCATCCCCGACGGCATGGCCGTGGCCGTCCACACCCCCCACGGGACGATCCTGCACACCGGGGACTTCCGGCTCGACCAGACGCCCATCGACGGCCGCGTCACCGACCTGCCCCACCTCGCCCAGCTGGGCGACCAGGGCATCTCGCTGCTGCTGTGCGACTCCACCAACGCCGACGTGCCCGGCCACGTGCCCAGCGAGCGCACCGTCGGCAACACCCTGCGGACGGTCTTCGAGTCCGCCCGCGGACGCGTGGTCATGACGACGTTCGCCAGCCACGTCCACCGGGTGCAGCAGGCGATCGACGCGGCGACCGCGATGGGCCGCAAGGTCTGCTTCGTCGGCCGGTCCATGGTCCGCAACATGCCGATCGCCCGTGAGCTCGGCTACCTGCGCTACGACGATGCCGACATCATCGACATCGCCGACTGCGACCGGTACAGCCCGGCCCGCATCCTGATCATCTGCACCGGTTCCCAGGGCGAGCCCTACGCGGCGCTGTCGCTCATGGCCGCCGGCCAGCACAAGCACGTGAAGCTCACCGAGGGCGACACCGTCGTGATGGCGTCCTCCCAGATCCCGGGCAACGAGGCCGCGATCAGCCGGGCGCTCAACGGCCTGATGCGCCAGGGTGCCGAGGTCGTGCACCGTCGCGAGCACGGGGTGCACGTCTCGGGCCACGCCGCAGCGGAGGAGCTGAAGTTCTTCCACAACATCGTCCGGCCAGCTGCCGTCGTGCCCGTGCACGGCGAGTTCCGCCACCTCATCGCCCACGCCCAGCTGGCCGTGGCGACCGGCACCCCCGCCGACCAGGTGTTCGTCTGCACCGACGGCGACCGGGTCGTCCTGCGCGACGGCCGGGTCGAGCGTGGCGACGGCTTCAACAGCGGCCGCGTGTTCGTCGACGGCCTCGGCGTCGGTGACGTCGGCAACGCCGTGCTGCGCGACCGCGAACGCCTCTCCTCGGAGGGTGTCTGCGTCGCGGTGCTGCGACTGGACAGCCGGTTCCGGCTGGACGGCGAACCCGAGATCATGCAGCAGGGCCTCATCTACGAGGCCGAGAACGCCCACCTGCTCGACCAGGCCGCCAAGGTCCTCGGC
This sequence comes from Euzebya pacifica, assembly GCF_003344865.1. Taxonomy (GTDB): domain Bacteria; phylum Actinomycetota; class Nitriliruptoria; order Euzebyales; family Euzebyaceae; genus Euzebya; species Euzebya pacifica. The sequence continues at coordinate 3,836,582 of NZ_CP031165.1, read as the reverse complement.
GACGACGTCCGTTCGCTCGGCAGCAGCAACGAGGACGTCGTGCGACGCAAGGTGTACGAATCCCTCAGCCGGTTCTGGCGCGAACAGCTGGGCCGCAAGCCCGTCGTCGTGCCGGTCCTCATGGAGGTGTGACCCAGGACGTGGCGACCACGAAGAAGAAGCCCGCGACCACCCGCAAGGCTCCGGCGAAGAAGAAGCCCGCCGCGAGCACCAAGGGCCGGTCTGCGTCCAGCCGTGCCGCGACGGAGCGGGCCGACAAGGGCCTGGAGCCCGAGCGCATCCGCGACCTGTGGGGCATCGGCCTCATCGTGCTCGCCGTGCTCAGCGGCCTGGGCCTGTACGCCCAGGGCAGCGCCGGCCTCGTCGGTGTGGCGCTGGTCAACGTCTTCCGTGGCCTGCTCGGCGTCTTCGGCCTGGCCGTCCCCGTCCTGATCGCCGCCGGCGGCGTCCTGCTGCTCGGCAAGCCCCTTCCCCGCAACCCCCGCATCGTGGGCGGCACCGCCGTGGTGCTGCTGGCGCTCATCGGCCTGTGGCACATCGCCTCCGGCGCGCCCGGCGCTGACGCCGAACGCGCGGCGCTGCACGCCGCCGGCGGGTGGGTCGGCGTCGTCATGGCCAAGCCGCTCAGCAACCTCGCGGCCACCCCCGGTGCGGTCGTGGTCCTCCTGGGCCTGCTGTCGGCCGGGCTGCTGGTGCTGACGGCCACCTCACCCCGTGTGGCCGCCATGGCGGTGTGGACCCTGTTCGTCAGCGACGAACCCACCGAGCGCAGCCAGCGTCGCCGCGAACGGAAGGCGCAGCGCGCGGCGGACCGCGAGGACGACCGTGCAGCCCGCGAGGCCGAGCTCGACGATCCCTCCGAGCGTGACTGGGTCGAGGAGTTCTCCGAGGAGGAGTCCCGGCCGGCCCCAGCCCTGATGGACGACGCCGGTGTCCGCGCGGCGCTCGACATCCCCCTGGACGAGGACGGCGAGGACGCGGCGCGGGAACGGACCCACATCGATCCCGCCACCTCCGACACGGTCGTCATGGACCGGGCCGTCCCCGACCGAGCGGCCGACGACGATGCCGAGCGCGCCGACCTGCTCTCGGGCGACGAACCCGACGCGCCGCGCAGCCGGCCGGAGTTCATCGACTCGGGGTCGCCCCAGCGCACCGGGCAGGCCCGTCAGCTGGTGCTCAACCCCGACATCGCCTACGAGCTGCCGTCCCTGGACCTGCTGCGCAGCGGCAAGGCCGTGTCCGGCAACGCCACGAACATGGAGTCGATGACCGAGGCGCTGGAGCGGATGCTCGAGCAGTTCAACGTCGACGCCCGTGTCGTGGCCGTCCGCAGGGGCCCCACCGTCACCCGTTTCGAGATCGAGCTGGGCACGGGCGTGAAGGTCAACACGATCACCAAGCTGGAGAAGGACATCTCCTATGCGTTGGCGACACCGGACATCCGCATCGTCGCGCCCATCCCCGGCAAGGTCGCGATCGGCATCGAGGTCCCCAACACCGAGCGGGACCACATCACGCTCGGCGACATCCTCCGCTCGCCCGAGGCAGCTGCGCAGACCCACCCGTTGACCGCCGGCATCGGCCTGGACATCTCCGGCCGGCCGGTCCTGATCAACCTGGCGAAGATGCCGCACCTCCTGATCGCGGGTGCGACGGGATCCGGCAAGTCGGTGGTCATGAACTCCATCGTGACCAGCGTGATCATGCGCAACTCCCCGGAGACCGTGCGCATGATCCTGATCGACCCCAAGCGGGTCGAGATGGCCACCTACGAGGACGTGCCCCACCTGCTGACCCGCGTGGTCACCGACCCCAAGCGGGCCAAGGACGCGCTGGACTGGGTCGTCTCGGAGATGGAGCGGCGCTACGACCTGCTGGCCCGCTACGGCCACCGCAACATCGACCGCTTCAACGAGGCGGCCGCCGCCGGGCTGCTGCTGCCCGACGGTGCGCCCACCCCCGAGGAGTTCGCCGCGCAGGCGGTCGCGGCCGTCGCCGGTCCCGAGGACGAGACCGAGGTCCTGGAGGACGGGGACCCCGTCGAGGAGGCCCCGAAGGGGGAGGAGCCCCTCCCGTACATCATGTGCGTCATCGACGAGCTGGCCGACCTGATGATGGTCGCCCCACGCGACATCGAGGGCGCCATCGTCCGCATCGCCCAGATGGCCCGTGCGGTCGGCATCCACCTCGTCATCGCCACCCAGCGTCCATCGGTCAACGTGGTCACCGGCCTCATCAAGGCCAACGTGCCCTCGCGCATGGCCCTGTCGATGGCCACTGGCCACGACTCCAAGACCATCCTCGACCAGCACGGCGCCGAGAAGCTGATCGGCCAGGGCGACATGCTCTACATGCCGGCCAACGCCTCCAAGCCGCACCGCCTGCAGGGCTGCTACATCGACGAGCAGGAGATCGAGAAGATCGTCGACCACTGCAAGGCCCAGGCCGAGGTCACCTACGCGGAGAACGTGGTCAAGCAGGGTCAGGAAGCGGTCATCGCCGACGTCCAGGGCGACGACGCCTCCGACGCCGACCTGACCAAGGCCGCCATGGAGCTGGTCGTCCGCTCCGGCCTCGGCTCGACGTCGATGCTGCAACGCAAGCTCAAGGTCGGGTTCGCCCGCGCCGGACGCCTCATGGACGAGCTCGAGCAGATGGGCGTCGTCGGCCCGTCGGAGGGCCCGAAGGCACGGACGGTGCTCATGACCGTCGACGAGCTCGAACGCCAGGGTGCGAGCGCCTGAGGTTCGACGACGATCCACCGAACACGACGAACCCCCCGCAGCGGTGCTGCGGGGGGTTCGTGGTTCCTGCGGCTGGTCAGGCCCTGCGGCGTCCCATCACCAGGGCACCGGCGCCCGCGATCAGGGCAGCCGCGCCGCTGATGATCCAGGGGGTAGAGGAACCGCCGTCGGTGCCGCCGGCACCGGTCGCGACCGCACCCTCGGGGGTGGCCTCGTCGTCGCTGTCTTCGTCGGCCATGTCCATGGCGTCCTCGGTCGCGGCGTCCTCGGTCGCCGTCATGTCGTCCATGGCGTCCTCGCTGGCGGCCTCGTCGGCCATGTCGGCGGCCTCCGAGGCGTCATCCATGGCCATCTCCTCGCCCTCGGCCATCTCGTGGTCGCCCTCGCCCTCGGTCATCTCCTCCATGTCGTGGCCGGCCTCGGGGTCGCCGCCGACGGTCACGACGGGGGCCGGGGTGGCCGCGTCGTGGTCACCAGTCCAGCGGTAGTTCAGCTCGTCGTTGCACTCCTGGTAGACGTTGAACGGCACCTCGGTGCCGTCCTCGCCGTCGACGGTGGCGGTGAAGAAGAACTCGCCGGGGTCCTCGTTGGCCAGGGTGCCGGTCCAGGTGACGGCCTCGTCGGTCTGCTCGATCTCGAAGCCCTCGACGTCGGCCACGGCGTCGAGGGTGACGCCCTCGGGGATCTCCAGGGAGATCAGGCGGGTGTCGACGACCTCGCTACCGGGAGGGGGCGGCGGCTCGCCCTCGCTGCAGCCGTGCGGGATCAGCAGCTGGAACTCGGTGGCTTCGCCAGCCGGGGCGGCGGCAGGCTGCAGCACGGCGTGGGCGAAGGCTGCGGTGGACCACAGCAGGGGGAGGGTCAGACCGGCAAGGAGCGCGGTCAGGCGTCGGAGTGTCATCGAGGGGTTCCTCTCGGAGGGTTGGGTGGGGCAGGCGCGCCGGACCATCGGTTCGCGGGCGGATGGACTGCTAGGGGTTGACGGTGATCTCGGTCACCGTCGACGCCACGTCGAAGCGGCTGGTGGCGACCTCGGTGGTGATCTCCCACCTGCCCGGCACGCTCAGCTCGGGGCCCTGCAGGACGAAGTGGCCCCGGCCGGAGAGGGTTGGGGTGCGGACGAGCGGACCGATGTCGAGCTCGGGCTGCGACAGCGTCATCGTGACGCCCTCGTCGATGTCGAGGGGGCGGCCGACCTCGCTGAGCAGGTAGATGTGGATCTCGTTGGCGCCGGCCCGGTTGGGGTCGACGGTGATCGACAGCTGGCCCAGCCCCTCGAACTCCTGGTTGGTCGAGAACGCACCCGTGATCCCGGCGGCCTCCGCAGCGGGCTGCAGGGCGACGAGGACCGAGGTCGCGGCCAGCACGAGGACGACGACGAGCGCTTCGATGCGGACCGTCTTCGTCAGGGTCGCCCACGCGGCATCGCGGGCGGCGGCGCGGTCGGCGACCTCGTCGGACCCGCCGGCGATGACGGGCTGGCCCGACCCGCCCCGGGCGCTGCGCCGACGACGGGCCGTCAACGCCGGGATCAGCTTGCGGTTGTTCCACGTGCCGAGCGCCAGCAGGGGCAGCACGGCGACGAGCTTGGCGATCAACGCCCAGCCGTAGCCGGTCGAGGTCAACGCGCGCAGGGCCCGGACCTCGGCCCACGACAGCGCCGCCCCGGCCAGCACGACCGCGACGACGCTGAGGGTGAACAGCGAGGAGAACCGGGCGACCAGCCGGCCCGCGCCGACCGGGTCGTCGGACCGACGCCGGCGCCGCAGCTCCATGGCCATCACGACCAGGCCTCCGAACCACAGTGCTGCGGTGGCGACGTGCACGGCCGATGCCCCCCAGACGACCGCTGCGGGGCCCGTGGTCAGGGTGTGGCCCTCCAGCAGGAGCGAGGTCAGCATCACCACGCCGCCTGCCAGTGCGACCGGGCCGGACAGCGCCCGCCGCAGCCCGACGAGCAGCAGGACCGATCCGACGGCACGGACGATCGCGGAGATCCCGACGAAGCTGGTGATCGTGGACTGCAGCCCGCTGGCGTCGACGAGGGAGGCCAGCCCGTCCCCGCCGACCAGCACGTTCTGCAGCAGCACCCCGAGGACGGCGGTGACGAGGACGGCGACGCCGGCGCGCCGCACGACCCGCGTGACGGGCTGGTCGTCCCCGTCGAGCTGTTCGCGCATCCACGCCACGGTCGCGACCGCGCCTGCCGCCAGCAGCACCCCGGCGTAGGTCACCCACCGCACGATGGCGGCCAGCACCGCCCACGGTCGGTCGGCACCGGAGGAGAAGACCTGGCCGAGCAGCTGGTCACCGGACCCGGACTCGGCACCCACGCTGAACACGAACGCCCCGTTGACGGGGTGGCCGTCGGCGGAGGTCACCCGGTAGGTGACGGCGTAGGTCCCGTCGGCGAGGTCCGGCTGCAGGGCGACCCGGACGATGTCGGGTGCGTCGTCGGTCTGGAAGGTCCCGCCCTCGTCGACGCGCTCACCGTCGCTGCCGAAGATCCGCAGGCCACCCCGCGGGGACACCACGGCCTCGTTGAAGTCCAGGAACAGCTCCTCCGGCGGCGTGTCCAGCACCTGGCCGTCGAACACCGACCCGCCCTCGAGCACCGCGTGGGCGCTGGCCGGGGTGGCCAGGACGACCATGACGAGGCAGGCCAGCACGCCGGCTCCGGCCAGCCGCACGAGGGCGGCCAGCCCGTGGGCTCGGGAGGTCAGGGGAGAGGGCGACAGCGGGTGCACGCCCCAGGGGTGGCACCTGCGGGCCGTTGAGTTCCAAGTCCGGCGAAAAAGGCTCGACGGGATCGTGCCGGTACCCACGTGGAGGTGGGTTGGGCCCCGATCGCGCCGGTTCCCACCGGGCCGGTCGGGGCTAGCTGTCGACCGACGCCGGGGCTGCCCGCCGGAGGGCGTCGGCGAGGGGACCGATGTCGCCGGACTTGAGGACCAGCTCCACGCCGATCCGCTTCATCTCGGTGCGGACGAAGTCGCCGGCCACGGCGGTGTAGGCCACGATGCCCACTGTGGGGGCCTGCTCGGCCAGCATGGCGATGGCCTCGAACCCGCTCGTGCCGGGCATCAGCAGGTCCATCACCACGACTTCCGCATCGGTGCGCTTGACCTGTTCGACCGCCTGGCTGCCGTCGGCGGCCTCGCCGACCACCTCGAAGTCCTGATGGCGGTCGAGCTGCATGCGCAGCAGGAGCCGCAGATCGGGTTCGTCGTCGGCGATCACGACGCGAAGGGAGGGATGGCTGATCATTGAATGGGCGCTCTCGGCAACACGATGCTCGTCAGGGTCCCCCCCACAGTTGCCTCGAACGATAGCGTGCCGCCTGCACCCTCGGCGACAGCCTTGGCGATGGACAGGCCCATGCCGAGACCAGCGTGGCTGGTCACCGCTCGCTCGCCCCGGAAGAACGGTTCGGTTGCCAAGCGGACCTCCTCGGGATGGATGTCGGGCCCGGGGGAGAAGACCCGCACGGTCACGGTTCCCTCGTCCTCGGTGATCGACACCTCCGGCTCGCTGGTGCCGTAGGCCGCGGCGTTCTCCAGCACCGCACGCAGCGCTCGCCGGATGCCGGTCAGCGGCCCGGTCACCGTCGTGGGTGGTCCGTCGAGCTGCAGCATGCTGCTGCGCAGGTCCCCCCAGATCGCACGGACCTCGTCGGCGAGCTCGAGGTGGCCGGGGGAGTCGACCGGGATCGCGGTCTCGATCCCTGCCGCCACGAGCAGGTCGTCGAGCAGCACCGTCAGCCGGGCGGCGTTGCGCAGGAGCGCCGGCCCGATCACGTCGCGGACCGTCGCGAGATCCTCGGCCGCGGAGAGCTCGCCCGCCAGGCCGTGGATGGTGGTGACCGGGGTCCGCAGCTCGTGGCCCACGACGTTGATGACCCTGCGGCGGATCGCGTCGAGTTCGCCGGCGAGCGCCTCCACATGGGCCTCCTGATCCATCGGCGTGTCGGTACCGTTCATGGCTCCTCCTGCGGTCGGGATGCGGAGATGGGGGAGGCGTTGGCCGCCCCGTCCACCTCGTGTCGTGCACCCTATGTCGGCAGCCCCATCGGGTGGGCGAGGACTGGAGAGGAACTGTCACTCACCGGGACCCGTCGAGGACACCGTGGCGACGCTGCTGTTCACTCAACGGGGTCGGAGACCCTATGCTCTGCTCCTACCGGCGGGATCGGGCAACCCTCGACCACTGACCAGGACGGTCGGCCGGTGCACATCCAGCAGTCAACGTGCGCAGCGACCCCGCACAGCCGGAACCACATACTCAGTCGCTCACGAGCCGAGCGACCCCCGAGCACTACCCATGTCGGCGGGCTTCGACACAGGGAACCGAAAGGAGTGGGCCGACAGCAATGGACAAGATCCGCAACGTCCTCGGACAGCTCGGCGGCATCTCCGCCATCGCCCTCGACGGCATGCTGTCGCTGCGTCGCCGACCCCTGCAGCTCGACGAGTTCCGGCGACAGGCCTGGTTCATCACCAAGGTCTCGGCGATCCCCCTCGTGCTCATCAGCGTGCCCTTCGGCATGATCATCGCGCTCCACGTGGGGTCGTTCTTCCGCCAGCTCGGCGCCGAGGCACAGATCGGATCGGCGCTGTTCCTTGCCACCGTTCGCGAGCAGGCCCCGATCGCGACGGCGCTGCTGATCTCCGGCGCCGGCGGCAGCGCGATGACCGCGGACATCGGGTCGCGACGAATCCGCGACGAGATCGACGCGATGGAGGTCATGGGCGTGGACCCCATGCACCGGCTGATCGGCCCCCGCCTCGTCGCCGCGACCGTCTGCTCGGTGCTGTTCTGCTCCATCGTGGCCGTCGCCGGCATCCTCGGCGGCTGGTACTTCGCGGTGCCCGTCCAGGGCGGGACCTCCGGGGCCTACTTCGACTCCCTCTCGGCCCTCTCGCAGCTGCCCGACTTCCTCATGATGATCACCAAGGCGCTGTTCTTCGGCTTCACCGCCGGGGCGGTCGCCTGCTACAAGGGGTTCACGGTCAAGGGCGGTCCGAAGGGCGTCGGGGACGCAGTGCAGGCCAGCGTCGTCATCACGTTCATCCTGCTGTTCTTCCAGAACTTCCTGCTGACCGCCATGTACTTCAACCTGATCCCGCAGAAGCTCTGAGCCCCGCATGAGCGCAATCCCCGCACCGCTGTCCCGCTTCGGCCGCCGTCTCGGCGGCCCGTTCGAGAACGTCTACGACCAGTTCGCCTTCTACGGCGAGGCCCTGCGCGGCATGCCGCGCGCGTTCAAGTACGGCGGCGTCATCCTCACCCTGATCACAGACGTCGCCATCGGTGCCGGCGCGCTGGTGCTGGGCGGCGGCATGTTCTTCGTGATCGGTGCCCTTGCGTTCTTCACCGGCACGGCGGTCGGCCTGGAGGGCTACGTCGCCCTCGACCAGATCGGCGCGGAAGCCTACGTCGGACTGGTCGCCTCCTTCGCCAACACCCGTGAGATCACCCCCCTGATCGCCGGCGTCGCGCTCGCCGCACAGATCGGGGCCGGCTTCACCGCCGAGATCGGGGCCATGCGGATCTCCGAGGAGATCGACGCCCTGGAGGTCATGAGCGTGCCCTCCCTCATCTACCTCGTCTCGACACGGATCTGGGCGGCGCTGATCCTCGCGATCCCGCTGTACCTCCTGGCGCTGTTCATGTCGTACTCGGCGTCGGAGCTCATCGTGACGCAGTACTACACGGTCTCGTCGGGCGCCTACGAGCAGTACTTCGACCTGTTCCTGCCCACCATCGACGTGCTGTACAGCCTGACCAAGGCCGTGGTCTTCACGATCTTCGTGGTCCTCGTGCACTGCTACTACGGCTACAACGCCTCGGGTGGCCCGGCCGGTGTGGGCATCGCGGTCGGCAACGCCATCCGGGTCTCCCTGGTCGGTGTCGTCCTGCTGAACCTGCTGCTCTCGGTCATCTTCTACGGCGGCGGCAACACGGTGCGGATCGCCTGATGGGTCGATCCACTGCCGTCCGGGCGTTCCTGGGCCTGCTGATCATCGTCGGTGTCGGCACCGTCGGGTGGTTCGGGACCCGTGCTGCCCAGGGAGCGTTCGCCGAGGACTACCGCTTCACCGTCGTGATGGGGGAGACCGGTCAGGGGCTGGTCAACGGCTCCGATGTCGTCGCCCGCGGAGTCCTCATCGGCAAGGTCGGCGCCATCGAGTTGACCGAGGACCTGCAGGCCGAGGTCGAGCTGGTCCTCGAGCCGGAGTACCGCATCCCCGAGGACGCGCAGTTCGCCATCGTCGGCAAGACGCTGTTCGGTGAGAAGCAGCTCGAGGTCCGCTTCGACGGGCCGCGCGAGCTGGCCGCGGCGTTCATCCCCGACGAAGGACGTGTCACCGACGTCAACGCGGTCGTGGAGGTGCAGGACGTCCTGCAGGACCTCGACGGGCTGTTGGGGGCCATCGACCCGGAGGACCTGGCTGTCGTCGTGAACGACGGACTGGGCGCCTTCGTGGGGCAGGAGGACTCCATCGCCCGCGCCATCGACCAGGGCGCCCGCGCGACCAACGTGTTGTCCCGCAGCCTCGACGACCAGGTGCCGACCCTGCGCGACCTGTCGCTCGTGGCCGAGGCGCTCGGCCCCGTTGGCGACGAGTTCAATCGCATCGCCAGCACCATCGACGGCGGTGCGCTGGACACCATCACCGCCAACCAGGACCGGCTGCGGTTCATGCTCGCCGAGCTGAACGCCTTCTCCGACCAGCTCGACATCGTGCTGGAGCTGACCCGTGGCGACCTCGACCGGTTGATGGTCGAGGGCGACAACGTCACCCGTGTCCTGTTCGCCTACCGTCCCGAGCTGGCTGACATGGTCGAGGGCCTCAACGACTACACCGACATCATCGGCAACGGCGGGCAGACCGACCCGGGCTGGAGCGGCTTCGCGGCCGGCTTCCAGATCATCCTGCAGGAGCCCGTGAGCGCCGAGCTGTGCGCCGGTGTCCCGCCGGAGCTCGCGGCCGTCCTGCCGATCTGCAGCGGCACCGCCCCGCCCGCCGACGGCGGCGATGGGTCCGCCCCGCCGTCGCTGCCGGTGCTCGACATCCCCGACGTGGTCGTGGCCGCCCCGCAGGGGCCGGTCGGCGACGGGGCCATCACCGATGTGTTCACGCAGGTCCTCGGCGACCTCGACCTGCTCCTCGGAGGCGGCCAGTGACCGACCGCCTGCCCGGAACCAAGTTCGTCCTGTTCGCGATCGTGTGCACGATCGCGGCCGGATGGGTGACCTCGATCTCCGGCAACATCGCCCTGGACCGCATCATCCCGACGGTCCTGCCGTTCCTCGACGACGCCAAGGTCTTCGAGGCGGAGCTGGAGGAAGCCGCGGGCCTGCTCGTCGGCGACGACGTGCGCGTGGCCGGCGTGGACGTCGGACGCGTCAACAGCATCCGGCTCGAGCAGGGCCTCGCGGTCGTGGAGTTCGAGGTGGCCGACGACATCGAGCCGACCACGACCTGGGGCGTCGGTGCCCGGTGGCGCAACGTCATCGGCCAGCGGTTCCTCTACCTCTACCCGGCGCCCGGCGGCGTGCCGTTGCCCGAGGGCGAGCGCATCGATATCAGCCGGTCGGTGGCCGTCGCCGACCTCGCGGCCTTCGTCGACCAGATCACGCCGCTCCTGGAGGCCATCGACCCCGTCAGCCAGAACAAGCTGACCCAGGCGCTCAACGACACGCTGATCGGCCGTGAGGACGACATCCAGAACCTCGTCGTCAACCTGTCCGACCTCGCCGACACCGTGTCCTCGCAGGAGCCGGAGATCCGCGCGGTCATCGCCAACGCCAACCTGCTGCTCGGCGAGTTCAACACGCGAGAGGCCGAGCTGGTGGGCTTCATCGACCAGCTGCGACTGGTCTCCAGCACCCTGGCCAACCGCAACGGCGAGCTCCTGGACGCCGCGGTCGACCTGACCCGCGTGCAGGCCGAGCTCGGCCGCTTGATCGCCGCCAACGACGACGGGCTGGTGTCTTCCCTGGACAACCTCGAACAGGTGACCGAGCGGATCGGTGAGCAGCGAGGTGAGCTGGAGGACTCCCTGGCATCGCTGCGCCAGGGCTTCGCCTCCTACATGCTGTCCAGCCGTTCGGGCCAGTGGTTCAACGTTCGGGCCGTGGCCGTGCAGGTCCAGGCCGGCGGCCAGGTCGTGACCTGCATCACCGAGAGCGGCACGGCCTGCTCGATCCCCAACAGCGCCCAGCACTCCAGCGCCGGGACGGTTCCGACCTCCGGCAGTGCCAGCGGCCCGGGTGCACCGCCCGAGCTGTCCTACGCCCCCGAACGGCTCGACGCCATCGAGGTGGTCACCGGCATGCCGCTGCTGGCCGCCCAGGACGTCGCAGCCGCGAACGTGACGACGGTGGAGGAGGGTCGCTGATGGGCAAGCAGTTCATCGAACGCAGCCCGGTCATCATCGGCATCATCACCGCCGCGCTGATCGTCGGCGCGCTGTTCGTCTCCCTCGGCGTCACCCGCGAGGACCTCACCGGGGGCTACAAGCTGACGATGGAGTTCGCCGACGCCAACGGCCTCGCCGCCGGTGACATCGCCATCGTCGCCGGCATCCAGGCCGGCCGTGTCCTCGAGGTCGACATCGTCGAGGACCACGTCGAGGCCATCGTGCAGATGGACGGCGGGGTCGAGCTGCCCGAGGGCACCCGCGCCTCCATCACCGTGCGGACCCTCGTTGGCAAGAAGGCCATCGACCTCGACACCGGTATCAGCGACGCCGCCTTCCAGGGCCCGCTGCTGCAGGACGGCGATCGCATCACCATCGAGAACACGCGGGTGACCATCGACGTCCCGCAGCTGGCGGAGAGCGCCGAGGACCTGCTGACCGAGATCGACTCCGACGCCCTGAACACGCTGCTGGTGGCCGTTGCCGACGTCACCCGCGACCAGCGCGACGAGGTGTCGCGCCTGGTGGACTCCGGGACCGACCTGACCGAGCTGGTCAACTCCCAGGAGCAGCAGATCCGGCTGCTGCTGCGCAACCTGTCGACGCTCAGCCAGACGCTGGAGTCCCGCGACGACGAGCTCGTCGGCATCATCGACGACCTCGACCTGGCGCTCGGCAACATCGCGACACGCCGCGCCGACCTGCAGGCCCTCCTGCGGGAGACACAGACCACCGGCGCGGTCACCGCCGACTTCCTCGCGCGTGTCCGCGGGGACCTCGACGCCGTGCTCGACGAGCTGCACCTGGACCTCGAGATCGTCCGTCGCCACCAGGTCGACCTCGCCGAGGGACTGGCCTACTCCGGCGACGCCCTCAACGGCTACGCCTCCATCGGCTTCGCCGGCGACCAGCCGGTGGACTGGGGGCACGTGTTCGTCACCTCCGCCGGCCCCGTCGGCGTCGACGTGCTCGTCGGCTGTGGCGGCCTGATCGACCAGCAGCTCGACGCGATCCTCGGGCCCGACCCGCGGACCTGCGAGGAGCAGGGTGTCACCGGGACCCCCGACACCCAGGACCCGCCGCCACCGGAGGGTGAGGACAGCGGCGCGCTGATCCCGATCCTCCCCGACCTGATCGGCGGCGGTGGCGCCGTGATCGTCCGTGCACCCCAGGAGCTCGGCATCGACGTCGGCCCCCGTTCGCTGATGCACATGCTGGAAGGGGCCTCGCAGTGACCCGCTCCCGCCTCGTCCTCGCAGCCGCCCTCCTCGTGATGGCAGTCATCGCCTCGGCCTGTACGTCGTTGACCGGCAGCGACGACACGCCAGAGGACATCGTCGTGACCGCCACCGTGCTGCGGACCGCCAACCTGTTCGTCGGGTCGGAGGTCCGGGTCCTCGGCGTCCCCGTCGGCGAGGTCTCCGCCATCGAGCCCAAGGGCGACGTGGTCGACATCGAGCTGACGCTCGACGGGACCCGTGACTACCCGGCCGACGTCAACGTGCGCCTGACGCCCCAGTCGCTGCTCGGTGAGCGGTTCGCCGCCCTCGACCCGCCCTACATCGAGGGGCCGACCCTCGAGACCGGCGCCCACGTGCCGATGGAACGCACCGGCATCCCGGCGGAGGTCGACGAGGTCCTGCGGTCCTTCGAGGAGTTCCTCGCCGCACTCGACGGCGACGCACTCGCCGACCTGATCGACGTGCTGGCCGACACCCTCGACGGCAACGGCCAGGGCCTCAACGACCTCATCGCCTCCGGGGCCGACACCGTTCGCGTGCTGTCGGACAGCTCCGTTGACCTGAACCAGGTCGTGCGCGACCTGGCCGACCTCAACGAAACGCTCGCCACGCGGGAGGAACGCATCGGGTCGACCCTGCGCAACACCTCCACGGTGCTGCGCAACCTGCAGGAGGACCGCGACCTGCTCATCGGGGCGCTCAACGAGCTGCAGCGCGCGGTCGGTGAGCTGCAGCCGATCGTCATCGAACACGGCGACCCACTCGTCCGCGACCTCGACACGCTCGCCACGACCCTGTCGACCGTCGACCGCAACCTCGAACGCATCGGCGACGCGCTGCTCGGCAGCCGCACCCTGTTCGAGACGGCCGGTCGCGTCATCGAGTGGGAGAACGCCCGGCTGCCGCTGGACAACGAGGCCGGCTACCTTGCCGACGCCGCGACTGACCGGCTCGAGGACCGCATCGTCGGGCTCTGCCTGCGGCTGGACCTGGCCGACTGCAGCATCGTGGAGGACGTGCTCGCCGGGATCCCCGACCTGTGCGTCCCCGGCCTGTGCGTCCCCTCCGAGGGCGGCGGCACCAGCCTGACCGAGGCGCTGGGCCTGGCCCTGGCGTCCCTCCCGCTGGAGGCCCGCACCGCCATCGCCGACGACGTGGCCGCGCGGCAGGCCGAGGCGCTCGCGGCCCCGCTGCCCGAACCGGCGCCTCCTGTCCCGTTGCCACAGCCCGACTCGCGGCTGACCGGACGGGGCTCGGTCCCCGTTCCCGAAGCAGGCGGCGGTGACGGCGGCGGCCTGCTGCCCGACCTCGGCCTGTTCGGTGACCGCGACGACGAGGAGGGGGACCGATGACGCGCTGGTTGACCGCCGTGGTCGTGTCGCTGTCCCTCCTGCTCGCCGGGTGCTCCAGCGACGACGCGACCGTCGTGCTTGCCACCTTCGACGACGTCGCCGACCTGACGACCAACGCCTCGGTCCGGCTGGCCGACGTGCCGATCGGCACGGTCGCCGACATCGAGCTCGACAGCGAGCTGCAGGCGATGGTCACGATGGAGATCGACCCCGAGGTCGCCCTGCCCGGTCGCCTCCGTGCCCGGCTGCGCAAGACCTCCGTCCTCGGCGAGCGCTTCATCGACCTCGTCCCCGTCGGCGAGGGTGGCGAATGGATCTCCGGCAACGAGGTCGAGGACACCGAGGTCGTGCCGGAGCTGGAGGAGGTCATCCAGACCTCCACCGACCTGCTCATCGCGGTCAGCACCGACACGCTGGCCGGCGCGATCCGATCCGGTGCCGAGGGCCTCGACGGCCGCGGCGCCACCCTCGGCGAGATCATCGACGACCTCAACGCCGTCTCGACGACCTACAACGCCAACTCCGCCGACCTCGTCCGGTTGCTCGAGGGACTGGACCAGTTCCTCGACACCGTCGGCCCCCAGGCGGAGATGCACGGCCGGGCGCTGGAGGAGATCCAGCAGTTCACCCGGGTGCTGGCGGAGGAGGACGACAACCTCGTCGACACGCTGGTCAACCTCCAGGACCTGGCCGAGACCGGCACCGACATCATGGTGACCCACCAGCAGCGGATCGACGACTTCGTGTTCCGCCTCGACGGGATCACCGAGGAGCTGACCCGCGAGTCGACCCTCACCGCGCTCGACCGGCTGTTCGTCAACCTGGCGCAGCACAACTTCTCCACGATCCGCGGCGTCAACAACGAACACGCGCAGGTCGTGCTCGACTTCATCGTCTGCGGCGTCAACGACGAGCCCGGCGACCCGGTCCGTGCCTGCAGGACCCCACCGCAGGGCCGCGAGATCCCGACCCCCCGTCCGACACAGGTGGACTACGACCAGTGAAGAAGCGGACATTCATCAACCTGGTCACCGTGGTGCTGGCCTCCTCGGTGCTGGCCCTGTACGCCCTCACCCAGCTCGTCGCCGGTGCGGTGTTCGGGCAGGGCTACCCCGTCTACGTCGACCTGCCCGAGGCCGGTGGTCTGACGGAGAACAAGCAGGTCACCTACCGGGGTGTCGGGATCGGCAGCATCGCCGACGCCGACCTGCACGAGGACGGCGTGCGGCTGGAGCTGGAGATCGACCAGGACGCCAGGATCCCCGAGGACGTCGACCTCGTCGTGCTGCGCCAGTCCGCCGTGGGCGAGCAGGCCGTCGACTTCCGCCCCCGCGTGGCCGAGTCCGCGACCACGCAGTACTACGAGGAGGGCGACGTCATCGTGCCGCTCTCCATCGTCCTGCCGACGAAGCCCGAGGACCTGCTCGAGGTCGCCAACCGCGTGTTCGGCAACGTCGACAACGACCAGGCCGCCGTGCTGATCAGCGAGCTCGCCGACACCGTTCGTGGGCGGTCGGCGGACCTGCAGTCGATCATGACCGACTCCGCGGCCCTGTCGGAGTCCGTGGCCGACAACGGCGCGGAGTACGACCGGCTGTTCGCTGCGAGCCGCATCGTCAACGCCTCCCTCGCGGAGAACCGGGACGTCCTGGCCGACCTGATGACCGACTTCGCCGACAGCGCACAGCTGATCGGCGAGATCCGGGCCGACGTCGATGGCCTGCTCGACACGGTCCCGCCGACGCTGGCGCTGACCACGTCGGTCCTGGAGCGGGGCGACGCCAACCTGGCCTGCTCCATCCGCGACCTGGCCAACCTCAACGAGTACGTCAGCGACGCACCCAACCTGGAGAACCTCGGCGAGACCATCCGCCAGCAGGCCTACTTCTTCGACGCGTTCCGGACCATCGGTCCCACCAGCGCGCAGGGCGAGCCGTGGCTGCGCGTGCACTTCCTGGCCGAGACGACCCCGATCGCCGAACGCTACGAACCGCGGCGACCGATCCCCGACACCCTCCCCGGTGGGGCCTGCGAGTCCGTCTTCGGGCCCGGCGCCACCTCGGCGTTCCAGCTGAACCACCAGCTGGCCGTGCCCGAGGGCGAGGTCGTGCGGCCCGCGAACGATCGCGGCAACCCCGAGGCGCGCGTGTCGACGTCGGCAGGCCTGTCGCGCCTGCTGCGCCTTCCCGACCTGACGGTGCCCGCGGTGCCGACAGCCCCCGGCGGCTCGGAGGTGGGCGCGGGTGGCTGATCGCACCACCGTGCCACGTGACGTCGACGACGACGGCCCCGTTGAGGGTGGTCCGGGTCCGGACTCGCCCGCTGCGTCGGTGTGGCCGACCGGCGGCCCTTCCGACAGCATCGCCGTGCCGGTGCGCAGCCTCCTGTGGCGCGCCCGCATCGGCGTCGCCGTCGGTGTGCTGGGCCTCGTGCTCGCCGCCGTGTTCTTCCTCGGGGCCCAGGACCTTCGTCGCGAGGCCGCCGTGCGCGAGGACGTCCGCGAGGCCGGCGAGCTGGTCGCGCTGCGGGTCACGACCTTCGAGGGCAGCGACATCGACGACTGGGTCAGCGACACCCAGAGCCTGTCCACCGGCGACTACGCGCAGGAGGTCGCCGAGCGGTTCGACCCGACCATCAGACAGGGCCTGGCCGACGCGCAGGTCCAGTCAGTCGGCACCGTGCTGAGCGCGTTCGTGCAGGACGTCCGTGACGAGACCGCGACGGTGTTCGCGGTGATGCGCCAGACCTACACCTCGGCGCTGCAGCCCCAGCAGGTCTCCGACGAGCTGCGCATGGAGATCGAGCTCACCCTCGTCGAGGGGGAGTGGCTGGCCAGCGACGTCGCCGTCCTCGGCCCCTCGACCATCACCCCGATCGACCAGGACGCAGCGGGCGATCCTGGCGACCCCACGCCCGAGGAGGGCTAGATGTCCGTGTACAGCTCCGTGATCGTCGGCACCGACGGGTCGGTGACCGCCGGCCGTGCGGTTCGCCGGGCCGCCACCGTTGCCGCCGGCCTGCAGATCCCGATGATCGTCGCCACCGCCTACATGCGGGTGCGGCCCGAAGAGCTCGGTCCCCGGTCGGTGCAGGCCGAGCTGCCCGACAACATCGGGGCGTTCGGCTACATCGGTGCGCAGGAGACCGCCCGCGACGGCGTGTCGATCGCCCTCAAGGCCTTCCCCGACCTCGACATCGACGTCGCAACCCCGCAGGGCGACCCCGCCGATGCGCTGCTGGAGTTCACCGAGACCCGTGGCAACGCGCTGCTCGTGATCGGTGGGCAGGGACTCGGCGCCACCGGTCTGTTCCTGCTCGGCAACGTCCCCAACAAGATCACCCACCACGCCGTGGGCGACGTCATGGTCGTCCGCACCGGTCGGGAGCGCGAGGACGATGCCCCGCGCCGTGTCCTCATCGGCACGGACGGCTCGAAGACGGCGACCAAGGCGCTGGACCGCGGCATCGCGGTGGCGTCCGCCCTCGGTGCAGGCGTGACCGTGCTGACCGTCGGTCGGTCCGGGTGGGCCACCGACGTGCTGGCCGAGGCCTCCGCGCGGGTCGAGGCGGCAGGCGTGCCCGTGGAGACCGAGCAGCACGACGGCGACGCCGCCGCGGTGCTGGTGGAGCGGGCTGCCGACTACGATCTGCTGGTGCTCGGCAACCGCGGCATGACCGGGGCCCGCAGGTTTCTGCTGGGCAGCGTCCCCAACAAGGTGTCGCACCACGTCGGGGCGGACCTGCTGATCGTCAAGACGACGTGATCACCGCGACGCCCCCCGCCGCCCAAGGATCGATCCAGAAGCGAGGCCACCGATGACCGACCACGAGCTGCCGAAGCCGCCGCGTGCGGCGTCCGCCGTGCCGCCTCCTGTCGTGCCCGGTCCGCCGGCCAGCGGTCCCTCGGGCGTGGGTGCAGGGTCGACCATCGAGTACGACCTGCATCCGTCGGGCTCCGCCTCGGTGCGTCCCGGGTCCACCGCGCCGCCGGCCCCGGCACCGCCCGCGCCCCAGCCGCCACCCTTCCCCGTGTCCTCCCAGCCCCAGCAGGATCCGTCCCCGCAGTACGGCCACCAGCCGCAGCCGAGCTCCGTCGCGGTGCTGCACGAGCCGATCCCCACCGGGTTCGGTGGGCAGCTCGAGCTGGACGAGTACGGCAACCCGGTCACGCCCCCCGAGGGCTTCGAGCTGCCCGACGGGTGGGCACCGTGCCCCGACGGCGCCGACCGGCGCGAATGGGTGCTCGACCCGACCCAGCCCGAGCCGAAGATCCGGATCCGCCACCTCACCAAGGCGTTCGGCTCCCGGGTCATCTGGGAGGACCTGACCTTCGACATCCCCAAGGGCAAGGTCACCGTCGTCCTCGGACCGTCGGGTACCGGCAAGTCGGTGCTGCTGCGCCACCTGATCGGCCTGCTCCGCCCCACCGAGGGCCAGCTGTGGGTCGACGACAAGAACGTGCCGACCCTGCGCAACCGGCCGCTGCTGGAGGTGCGCAAGAAGTACGGCGTGCTGTTCCAGGACGGTGCCCTGTTCGGCTCGATGACGATCTACGACAACGTCGCCTTCCCGCTGCGCGAGCACACGCGCAAGAACGAGAAGGAGATCAGGGAGATCGTCGAGTACAACCTCGAGATCGTCGGCCTGTCGGATGCCGCCAAGCTGTTTCCCGGTGAGATCTCCGGTGGCATGCGCAAGCGTGCCGGGCTGGCCCGTGGGCTGGTCCTGGACCCCGAGATCCTGCTGTTCGACGAGCCGGACTCGGGCCTCGACCCCGTCCGCACGGCGTTCCTCAACGAGCTCATCCTGGACCTCAAGGAGAAGCTCGACTCGACGTTCGTGATCGTGACCCACCACATCCCGACGGCGAAGAACGTCAGCGACAACCTCGCGTTGCTGTACCGCCGGCAGCTGATGCTGGCCGGCCCGAAGGAACGGCTGCTCAACTCCGACATGGCCGTGGTCCGGCAGTTCCTGCGCGGCTCCACGATGGGCCCGATCGGGATGAGCGAGGAGAAGGACTCCGGCGACGTCACCGCCAAGTACGACGAGTCGGCCGACCAGTTCTCCCTGGAGGACATGCGCGACGACGCGGCCCTGCCGGGGTCGGACCACTAGCACGCGGGGTCCCCGGGACCGGGTGCGTCAGGCCGCCGCAGCCGGACGGCTGCGGACGTCGAGCGTCAACGCAAGGCTGTAGGCCATGGCCGAGATCTCCCTGGACAGACACGAGGCTGCCCCCGGTGTGGGGCAGCTCGACACGATCCTTCCCCGGATCGCCGAAGAGGTGTCCGGCCTGACCGGTCAGGGTCGGGTGGCCGACTACATCCCGGCGCTCGCCCGGGTGCCCGCCGAACGGTTCGCCCTGTCCGTCAATCCGCTGCACAGCGAGCCGGTGCACGTCGGCGACCACGACACGACGTTCTCGATCCAGTCGATCTCCAAGGTCTTCACCCTGACGCTGGCGCTGCAGCGGTTCGAGGGCGACCTGTGGGCGCGGATCGGCCGCGAACCCTCCGGTGACCCGTTCAACTCCCTCGTGCAACTCGAGCACGAGGAGGGGATCCCGCGGAACCCCTTCATCAACGCCGGGGCGATCGTCGTGGCCGACCTGCTGCTGACCTGCCTGGAGGACCCGCTGCACGAGCTGGTCACGATGGTCAGCAAGCTCGCCGGGTCCAAGATCGTCGTCGACGGCGAGGTGGCGCTCAGCGAGGCCGAGACGGGCTACCGCAACCGTTCCCTCGCCCACCTCATGAAGGGCTTCGGCAACATCACCCACGACCCGCAGGACGTACTGGACGTCTACTTCGCCCAGTGCTCCCTGGCGATGACCAGCGACCAGCTGGCCCGCGCCCTCGGCTACCTGGCCAATGACGGCGTCGACCCGGCGTCGGGCGAGCGGGTGCTGGAGGTCAGCCAGGCCCGCCGCGTCAACGCCCTGATGCTCACCTGCGGCACCTACGACGCCGCCGGCGAGTTCGCCTTCCGCGTGGGCATCCCCTGCAAGTCCGGCGTCGGCGGGGGAGTGGTCGGCATCGTCCCCCACCACCTGACCGCCTGCGCCTGGTCCCCGGGCCTGGACGCCACCGGCAACTCCGTCAAGGGCCGCGCCGCCCTCGAACACCTGGTCACGGAGACGGGCCTGAGCGTGTTTTGAGTTGGGGTTGGTGTGGGGGGGGCGGTGGTAGGGGTGGCGTGTGCGTTGGGCGTCTCTGAGGGTGGTCGACCGCACCCGGGGTGAGGGTTCGTGCGACATGCCCGTCTCCTCGGGGCGTTCATGTCACACGACGGTCGAGGGTGGGTGCGATCAACAGCACCTTGAGCGGGGCAACGCACACACGGTCGTGTGCGGGGCCTGCCGAGGTGCCAACGCACCGCCGCAGGGCGCCGGCGAAACGCGAGCGAGGCTCGCAGTGCCCGATGCGGAGCGAGGGCCGAGAATCGAGGGAGTGATTCGTCGGGTCAGAGCCCGAGGACCAGACGAGCGAAGCGAGGACCAACAAACAACGCGAGGACCAACCACCCCGCCCACATGGCCCGTTGGGGGAGGGTTCGTGTGGCCGTCCCACCGCTACCCTCGACCCGCATGGCCGGAATCGGAGAGACGCTGCGGGCAGAGCGTCGGCGGCAGGGACGTTCCCTGGCCGACGCTGCCGCAGAGACGCGTGTTCGTGAGTCCTACCTCGCCGCGATCGAGGAGGACGACTTCGCCGTGCTCGGCGGGGACGTGTACGCCCGTGGGTTCATCCGCCTGTACGGGCGCTACCTCGACCTCGACGCCGAGGCGCTGGTCGAGGCGTACCGGGCCAACCACGACACCCTCGAGGAGGTCTCGGCCTTCCCCGGCTCCAGCATCGACGACATCCTCCCGCCCGACGGCCGGCCCCGGCTGCCGTTCAACCCCGCCATCCTCGGGGCGGTTGGCCTGGTCGCCCTCCTCGTCATCGCGTTCTTCTCCTTCCGGGGTGGTGGCGAGGCCGAGTCCGAGGCGAGTGAGGACCCCAACGCGCCCGGCCCCTCGCCCGCGGAGGTCGCCGAGGTCCCCGACGAGGCTCCGACCGAGGACGACGGCCAGGCGTTGGCCAACACCCCCGCCGACCCGCTGGTGGACGCCTCCACGCCGGCGCAGCTCGACGGCCCGGCGTTGACCGAGCTGGTCATCGAGGTCTCCGTCCTGCAGCCCGTCCGGCTGAACGTCGTGCAGGGCCAACCGCCGGTCAGCAACGCCCAGCTCGACGTCGGCGACTCGCGCACCCTGACCGGCGACTCCGCCGTGGTGTTCAGGGTCAGCGACGCCGCCGCCGTCGACATCACCGTCAACGGCCTACCATTGGTCGGCCTCGGCGGACCCGGACAAGCTGTCGAGGTGTCCTGCGCCATCGGCGAGCAGGCCTGCCAAGTTCGCGTGATCTGAGCCCCATCGTGACCGACTCCACCCTCACCCCTCCCGCCCCCGACCGTCGTCGTGTGGCGATCGTCACGCTGGGCTGCGGCCGCAACGAGGTGGACTCCGACAACGTCGGCGGCCTGCTCGGCACCGGCGGCTTCGACATCGTCGACGATCCCGACGGCGCGGACTGCGTCATCGTCAACACCTGCACGTTCATCGGCCCGGCCCGCGAGGAGTCCATCGAGACCGTCCTCGACGCCGTGGACGGCGACCGTCCGGTCGTCGTCATGGGTTGCATGGCCGAGCGCTACGGCGACGAGCTCGCCGAGGCCGTACCGGAGGCCGCCGCGGTCGTGGGGTTCGGCCAGTACACCCAGCTCGCCGACATCGTCGGCCGGGCCATCGACGGCTCACCCGCCGTTGCCCCCGCCACGATTGCGCCAGCCTCCACGGGCCGCCGTGGACTGCCGGTGCTCGGCGCCGGTCCCGCCGGGCCCGACGCGCCACCCAACGTCTCCTTCCCCGTCCGGACCGTGCCCAAGGGGCCGTGGGCGTACCTCAAGATCGCCGGCGGCTGCGACCGCGTGTGCACCTTCTGCTCCATCCCCTCCTTCCGTGGACGCTTCGTGTCCCGGCCGCTGGAGGAGCTGGAGGCGGAGGTGCGCTGGCTGGCCTCCACCGGCGTGCGTGAGCTCGTCTGCGTCAGCGAGAACACCACGTCATGGGGGAAGGACCTCGACCACGGCCGCCACGGCCAGGTCGACCTCGTGGAGATGTTCGGCCGGGTCGAGGGGCTGGAGATGGTTCGCCTGATGTACCTGCAGCCGGCCGAGATCATCCCCGAGCTCCTCGACGCCATGGCCGCCTCCGACACCGTCGTGCCCTACTACGACCTGTCCCTGCAGCACGCCTCCGAGCCGGTGCTGACCCGCATGGCCCGCTCCGGATCGCCCGAGCGCTTCCTGCGGCTGATGGAGGGGATCCGGCGGCGTGACCCCGACGCGGTGTTCCGCTCCTCCTTCATCACCGGCTTCCCCGGCGAGACCGAGGCCGACGTCGAGACGCTGATGGACTTCGTCGGCGACGCCGGTATCGACTGGTCGGGTGTGTTCACCTACTCACCCGAGGACGGCACCCCCGCCGCGACCATGGACGACCAGGTCCCCACCGACGAGGCCCGTGCTCGCGCGGACGCCGTCACCGAGGTGATCGAGGCCGTTGCCCAGGAACGCACCGACGCCTTCGTCGGTCGCACGCTGGAAATGCTGGTGGAGTCCCACGAGGGCGACACCGCCATCGGCCGCAGCTACCGCGAGGCCCCCGAGACCGACGGCGAGATCCGGGCCGAGGGCGTCCAGACGCCGATCGGCCGGATGGCACCGGTCACCATCGTCGCCAGCGACGGCGTCGACCTCATCGCCCGGCCGGCGTAGCGGACGCACACGTGGCCGACACCGACCACTCCGACGGCGACGACCCCAGGGGCGGCGCCACGGCGGCGACGGCGGAACCCTCCCCCCTCAACCTGGCCAACGCCTTCACCTTCCTGCGCGTCCTGCTCGTGCCCGTCATCGGCGTGCTGCTGGCGCGCAGCACCGGTGACGCCGGCACGGTCACCAGGTGGTGGGCGTTCGGCATCTTCGTCTTCGCGGCGCTGACCGACTCCATCGACGGGTGGGTCGCCCGCCGGCTGGTCGGCGTGACCCGCTGGGGACAGCTGGCCGATCCGTTGGCCGACAAGCTGCTGATCATCGGCTCGTTGGCCATCCTCGCGGCGCTCGGCGAGCTGCCGTGGTGGGCGGTCCTGGTGATCATCGCCCGCGAGGTCTTCGTCACCTGGCAGCGCGGGTCGTTGCTGCGCGACCACGACGTGGTGATGCCCGCCAGCGTCTGGGGCAAGGTCAAGACCGTCACCCAGGTCATCGCCGTGACCCTGTACCTGTATCCGGGCGTTGCCGACGTGGCGTTCGTGGCCCTGCTGGTGGCCGTCGCGGCCACCGTGGGCAGCGGGCTGGAGTACCTCGCCCGCGTCCAGCGGCTCCGCCAGGAGGCCGTCGCCGCCGCAACCGGAGGATCCTGACCGTGGGGACATCAGCGGAGATCATCGCCATCGGGGCCGAGCTGCTGCTCGGCGACAACACCGACACCAACTCCACGTGGTTGTCCCGCCGGCTCGTCGAGCTCGGCGTGACCGTCGTGCGCCACACCTCCGTCGGCGACGGGATCGACGACATGGCCACCGCCATGGAGGAGGCGCTGGCACGTGCGGACGTGGTGCTGACCACTGGGGGGCTCGGTCCGACACAGGACGACCTGACCCGCGTCGCCCTGGCCCGCGTCGCCGGCGTGCCGCTCGTGCGGGACCATGCGACCCTGGCCGAGATCGAGGCGTACTTCGCGTCACGCAACCGGCAGATGTCGCCCTCCAACGCCCAGCAGGCCGACATCCCCGAGGGCGGGCGGTGGCTGACGCGGGTCGGATCGGCGCCGGGCCTGGCCCTCGAGGTGGGTGACGGCCTCGTCGTCTGCATGCCGGGTGTCCCGAGCGAGATGCGGGTCATGTTCGAGCAGGACGTGGTCGCGATGCTCGTCGAGCGGGGCGGCCTGGCCACGACCGTCACCCGCACCGTGCGGACCTCCGGGCTCAGCGAGAGCGGCATCGCCGACACGCTGGCCGAGCTGGTCTCCCGGGTCGAGCGCGACGGCGGCCCGACGATCGCGTTCCTGGCGTCGCGGGGCGAGACACGGGTCAAGGTGACGGCAACGGCCACGGACCGGCCGACCGCCCTGACCATGATCGACCCGATCGTCGAGGAGGTCGTGTCGCTGCTGGGTCGAGGGGTCACGGGCCTGGACGAGGAGGGGGTCGAGCACGCCATCGGCCGCCTGCTGCTGGCGCACGGCTGGACGCTCGCCGTCGCCGAGTCCATCACGGGAGGGGGAGTGGGGGCGCGCCTGGTCACGGTCCCCGGTGCCTCCGGGTGGTTCCGCGGAGGACTCATCACCTACGCAACAGAGGTCAAGACGATGCTCGCCGGCCTCGACCCCTCCGGCCTGCAGAGGACGGGACCGGTCGAGGGAACGACCGCAGAGGCGCTGGCCCGTGCGGCCGCCGATCGCTGCGGCGCCGACGTCGGCCTCGGCATCGTCGGGGTGGCCGGCCCCGACCCGGTCGACGATGCCCCCGTCGGCACCGTCCGCGTGGCCGTTGTCGTCGACGGCCGACCGGCCGTCACCAAGGAGATGCGGATGCCCGGCCGGTCACGTGTGGACATCCAGTCCTTCGGGGCGTCGGGGGCGCTCTCGGTGCTGCACACGGTCCTGCGGGACGCCTGATGCGCACCTTCGTCGCGCTGCCCGTCCCCGCGGCGGCCGCGACGATGATCCAGCCAGCCACCGACGGCCTGCGGAACCGTTGGCCCGAGTTGCGCTGGACCGATCCGCTGGGCTGGCACCTGACCCTGGCCTTCCTCGGCGAGATCGACGACGACGTGGCGACCGCGGTGTGCGCCACGGTGGCGGTGGCGCTGGCGGACGTCTCGCCGCTGCAGCTCGGCCTGCCCGTGACCGCCGACACCGCTCCCGGGAGCCGAGGGATCGTCTGGCTTGCCGTGGCGTCACCGTCGCTCGGCGACCTGGCCGAGCGGGTGCGTGACGCCTGTGCGGCTGCAGGCGCGCCGCCGGACCGGACCCGTCCGTTCCGCGGCCACCTGACCCTGTGCCGGGTCCCGCGCCGGTCGACACCGGACCCTGCTGGGCTGGCCCGGACGGTCGCCGCGGCCTACGAAGGGCCGTCGTTGTCGTGGACGGCAGACCGCGTCGAGGTCCTGCGCAGCGACCGCACCGCCACCGGGGCGCAGTACACGGAGCTCGCGAACATCCCGCTCACCTGAACGGGTGGCGTGGCCGTTCCCCAGCGCTCCGCTGACGGGACGGACATGGGGACAGGGGAGGGTCACGGGTGGATGTCACACCTCGGGCGTACGCTTCGGTCACCGGGAATCACGGGTATGTGATTACCGACCGGTCGTGGGGATGCGATCGGGTGACACGGAAGGCAGGGGCAGAGGATGCACGATGCCAAGGGGAACGCGGTCACGATCGACCTGACCGAGGACACGACCCATCGTCGATTCGGGGCGGCGACGCTGCCGGTGGGTCGACGCGCGCAGCTGATCGCGCTGCAGCAGCAGCTGGAATGGTGCGAGCAGGCGGTCATCCGCACCCAGCGGGACGCGGACCGCGCGATGCGCAACAGCGACCTGCCCGATGCCGAACGCTGGCAAGCCGTGCAGCGGCTGCGCGCGCTGTCGTGGAAGGTCTGCCGCGAAGTGCTGCCGCTGATCAGCCGCGTCCCACCGGGACTGCGCGACCACGATGCCTTCCGGGGCGTCGAGGAAGCCGGCCACTCGCTGCGACGCCGGACCGAGGACGCCATGCGCGACAACGCCAACTACGCCGTCGACCTGGTGAACGCTGCGAACGACCGGACGCCGGTCCGCTGGTGAGCCGTCTCGCCACGCGGGCGGACTGCGAGGTGCCGACGTACGTCGTGCCGACCTGCTTGGTGCTGATGTGCTTGGCACTCGAACGATTGTTCGATACCGTGGAGGGCGACGCGGTTGTCCACAGACCCGTCGGATCAGCCGGCCTCGATGTCACACCCCCGACGTAACGTCGATCAGACAGACCCCACACAGACCCATACCGGCCGCGGGGCCGGCAGGAGGACACCATGGCCAAGACCGACCGCGAGAAGGCGCTCGAGCTGGCGCTCGGCTCGATCGAGAAGCAGTTCGGCAAGGGCGCGATCATGCGCATGGACGAAGGTGCCCAGCAGAAGGTCGCCACGATCCCCACCGGTGCGATCGGCCTGGACGTCGCCCTCGGGGTGGGCGGGTTCCCCCGTGGACGTGTCTGCGAGATCTACGGACCCGAGTCCAGCGGCAAGACGACGGTGGCACTGCACGCCATCGCCGAGGCCCAGAAGGCCGGTGGGATCGCCGCCTTCATCGACGCCGAGCACGCGCTGGACCCCACGTACGCCCGTGCCCTCGGCGTCGACGTCGACGCCCTGCTGGTCTCCCAGCCCGACACCGGCGAGCAGGCGCTGGAGATCACCGACACGCTGGTCCGATCGGGGGCCGTCGACCTGCTCGTCGTCGACTCCGTGGCGGCCCTGACGCCCCGCGCCGAGATCGAGGGCGAGATGGGCGACTCCCACGTCGGCCTGCAGGCCCGCCTGATGAGCCAGGCGCTGCGCAAGCTCGCCGGCCACCTCAACAAGTCCCGCACCTGCTGCATCTTCATCAACCAGCTGCGCGAGAAGATCGGCGTGATGTTCGGCTCGCCCGAGACCACCCCCGGTGGTCGGGCCCTGAAGTTCTACTCCTCCGTGCGGTTGGACATCCGTCGCATCGAGTCGCTTAAGGACGGCCAGGACTTCGTCGGGAACCGGGTTCGCGTCAAGGTCGTCAAGAACAAGCTGGCCCCGCCCTTCCGCAAGGCCGAGTTCGACATCATGTTCGGCGAGGGCATCTCCAAGGAGGGCTCGCTGATCGACATGGGGGTCGAGCACGGGATCATCCGCAAGGCCGGTGCCTGGTACACCTACGACGGCGAACAGCTCGGCCAGGGCCGCGAGAACGCGCGCAGCTTCCTCAAGGAACACGGCGACGTCGCGGACGAGATCTACAAGCGCACCATCGAGATGCTGGGCCTCGTGCCGACCGACGTCACCGGTGACGACAGCATCGAGGTCGACGGGGCGCTGGCCCTCGACGCGTGAGCGATCCGGAGGTGATCGCCCGCCTCCGTGCTGCGATGGACGCGGCGGGGGCTCGCCCCGCCGAGGTGGCGAACGCCGAGGTGGGCGCGGAACCGGGCGAACCCGGCGCTGCCCGGAAGGGTCTGGATGATGACCCGGCTGGCGTGCCGGACGATGTCGACCCGGCGGCGCTGTCCAAGGCCATGGCCTACCTGACCCGCAGCGCGTCGCGTCGCCCGCTGACCGTCGCCGAGGCGCGCGACAAGCTGGTCGCCCGCGAGTACGACGACGCCGTCGTGGACGTGGCGGTTGCCCGTGCCATCGCGATGCGGATGCTCGACGACGAGGGGTTCGCCCGCGCCTGGGTGGGTGACCGGGGGGTCAAGCGGGGCTACGGTCGCCGACGGCTGCACCGCGAGCTCGCCAAGCGCAAGGTGCCCGAACCCGTCATCGACGCCGCGCTGTCCCAGCTCGACGAGGTCGACGAGACGGCCCAGGCGCTCGAGCTCGCGCGCCAGCGGGCCCAGCGAATGCCGGCGGACCTGCCGCCCGCCCGGGTGGCCCAGCGGCTCGTGGGCATGCTCGTCCGGCGTGGGTTCGACTCCGGCACCGCCCATCAGGCCGCACGGGAAGCCACCGCCCTCGATCGCGACTGGGACTGAGCGGGGTTCAGTACCCGCACGAACCGCGGACCCCGCCGGGTGAACGACGGGGTCCGAGGCCCTAGGAGGACTGGGAATTGATCCTGTTGTTGACGGACTGCACGTCCTGACGGACTACACGGCCTGACGGCCTACACGTCCAGGGTGGTGACCGTCAGGCGGTCGGCGCGGCGACGCATGCCGTATCCGGCGGCACCGAGCAGTCCGAGTCCGGTGGCCGTGACCCAGGCGGCCGACCCGTCCGTGTAGGGGACCATGGCGGCACCGGTGAAGCGGATGGCCTCGGCGGCGGCCTGCTGGATCGGGGCGGCCGTGGTGGTGGGCGGGGCGATCATCGGGGTCTCGTACTCCATCGGGACCGACACCATCGGCGCCTCGTAGGGCTGCAGCGTCAGCCCGTTCTGGCTGCGGACCCCGTCGATGTTCGAGCCGAGGTTGGCGGGCTGGATGGTCGGCGTGCCCGTGACACGGCCGTCGGCGGCGGGGGCCTGCGGCTCGACGACCTCGGTCGGGGCCTTGCCTGCCGCGGAGACCTTGGTGGGCTCGGGCTCGGTTCCCTCGTCGGCCGTTGCCACACCACCCTGGGCGTCCGACTGCGGTGCCGGCGCGGCCGGGGGAGCGGGCACACCCTGGTTGTCGTCGGCCGGCGCGTCGTCACCGAGCAGTCCGGCGGGCACCTCCTCGACGATGGGGGCAACTGTGTCCAGCGGCAGGGCCTCGGTCACCGGCGCGATCGCCTCGACGACGGGTGCGGCTGCCTCGACGACGTCGTCGACGACGTCACAGGCGGCGTCCACGATCGGGTCGGCGCTGGACTCGGCAGCGCAGGCCGGCACGATCTCCTGGGGTGCGTCCAGCAGCTGGGCCGCGACCGGCGCAACCGGCAGCAGCATCGCGGCGCCTGCCAGGCTGGCGAACGCGATGCCACGGGTGGGGCGGCGACGGTTTGAAGTGGGGTGGGCCACTGGGGGATCTCCTGCGGTTCGGTGCGGCTCTACGCGGAACCCAACGACGCCCGCTGCGTCGTGTGACGGTTCTTCACTCGTATTTTCGCCCTGCGGCACCGGATCTCCTGCTGTCGGTCGGACAGTGGGAGGTATCGGGTGACAGCGGCCGTACCTGTAGGAGGTTGTCCTGCGCGCCAGCGGCGACGGATGGGCCGGGGCGCGTGGGGGCGGCTGGGCAGTCTCGACCACAACCCGTAGGCTGGTCAACCGCCCCGCCAATGGATGAGGAGAACCGCACGTGAACGTGCTGCAGGTCTGGATGTTGATCGGTGTCCCCGCGCTGGCGCTCGCCGGTGCGCTCTTCGTGCGCCGCTCGCCCTGGCGTTCGGTCGTCGGCTATGCCGTCCTCTTCGCCGGGTTCGGTGGCATGGCGGTCTACGACCGGGCCAACGCTGCCGTCTTCGGCGGCCTCATCGCGCTGCTGTACGCCGCTGGTCGCGGCGGCAGCCTCGAGCGGATCGACACCCGAGCCGACGAGCTGGCCGTCCCCGACGCGTCGCTGCACCCCAAGCGTCGCGCGGCGCAGGGCTGATCGAGGATTCTGTGAGCGCACGTACCTACTTCATCCGCACCTACGGGTGCCAGATGAACGAGCACGACTCCGAGCGCGCCGCGGGCGTGCTGGAGACGATGGGTTATCGCCCTGCCCCCGACCCCGAGTCGGCGGGCCTCGTGCTGCTCAACACGTGCGCCATCCGGGAGAACGCCGACAACAAGCTGTACGGCCAGCTCTCCCACCTCAAGCCGCTGAAGCTGGCTGACCCCTCCAAGACCATCGTGGTCGGTGGCTGCCTGGCCCAGAAGGACCAGGACAAGCTGGCCGAGAAGGCGCCCTACGTCGACGTCGTGTACGGCACCCACAACATGGGCCGCCTGCCCGAGCTGCTCGCCCAGGCCGACTCCGCGTCGCTGCCCGTCGTGGAGATCCTCGAGCACACCCAGATGTTCCCCTCGGCGCTGCCCTCGATGCGAGAGGTGCGCCACCACGCCTGGGTCTCGATCTCCATCGGCTGCGACAACACCTGTGCCTTCTGCATCGTCCCGTCGCTCCGTGGCCCCGAGAAGTCCCGCAAGCTCGGCGACATCGTCAGCGAGACGCGCGAGCTCGTGGCCGACGGCGTCACCGAGATCACGCTCCTCGGCCAGAACGTCAACAGCTACGGCCGCGACCTGGTCCGGGCCGGCGAGGTTCCGGCCGAGTTCGCCGACGGGTCGCGCAACCGCACGTTGTTCGCCGAGCTGCTGCACATGCTCGGCGACGTCGACGGCCTGGACCGCATCCGGTTCACCTCGCCCCACCCCAAGGACTTCACCTCCGACGTGTTCGCCGCCATGCGCGACGTGCCGACGGTGATGGAGCAGCTGCACCTGCCCCTGCAGGCCGGCAGCGACCGGATCCTCAAGCTGATGCAGCGCAGCTACCGCTCCCGTCGGTTCCTGGACCTCGTCGCCGAGGCCCGTGACACCATCCCCGGGCTGGCCATCTCCACCGACATCATCGTGGGCTTCCCCGGTGAGACCGAAGCGGACTTCCAGGCGACGCTCGACGTCACCGAGCAGGCTCGCTTCGACTCGGCGTTCACCTTCAAGTACTCCAAGCGTCCCGGCACCACCGCCGTCGACCTGCCCGACCACGTCGAGCAGCACGTCATGGACGAGCGGTTCATCCGCCTCGCCGAGCTGACCAAGCGGCTGTCGGCGGAGTCCCACGCCCGTCAGGTCGGCACCGTGCAGGAGGTCGTGGTCGAGGGACCGTCCAAGACCGACGACACCCGGCTCAGCGGTCGCACGCGCCACAACCGCCTCGTGCACTTCCCGGTGGTCGAGGGCCTGGCCTCCGGCGCCACGACCAACGTGGCCGTGACCGACGCAGCGGCCCACTACCTCCTGGGCGAGGTCACCGACGCTGCCGTCACCCCGGCCGTGCCCACCCCGGGCCCGGCCACCGCGCTCGCCTGACCGACAGAGCCGTGGACGGGGCTGCACCCGGCGACCCGGCGGTGCCCGCCGGGCCGGTGGTCGCCATCGTCGGCCCCACCGGCAGCGGCAAGTCCGCGGCGGCCATGGCGGCCGTCGACCGGCTGCACGACGCGGGACTCGACGTCGAGCTGGTGGCCATCGACGCGTTCACCGTGTACCGCGGCCTCGACATCGGCACGGCCACCCCCGGTCCCGAGGACCGTGCCCGGGTGCCCCACCACCTCGTCGACGCGCTCGACCCCGAGCAGGACTGCACCGTCCGCTGGTTCCAGCAACGGGCTCGCGCGGTCATCGCCGACATCGCCGGACGGGGAGCGGTGCCGCTGCTGGTCGGCGGGTCCGGCCTGTACTACCGCGCCGTGGTCGACCCGATGCTCTTCCCGCCCACCGAGCCGACGGTCCGCGAGCGCCTGGAACGGGAGTGGCGCCACGATCCGGCGGCCGCCCACCAGCACCTGCACACCATCGACCCCGAGGCTGCCGGCCGCATCGATCCCCTCAACCTGCGCCGCACCGTCCGCGCGCTGGAGGTCATCGAGCTGACTGGCCAGCCGTTCTCCAGCTTCCACCGGGTGTGGGGTGACCACGAGTCGATCTACCCCGGCCTGACCGTGATCGGTGTCGACCTGGACCGCCGTGACCTCGCGGCCCGGCTGGAACGCCGCACCCACGACATGCTCGACCACGGCTGGCTGGAGGAGGCACGGGCCCTGCGCGGACGCACCCTGTCCGACACCGCCTCCCAGGCCATCGGCTACGCCGAGCTGTTCGCGCACCTCGACGGCACCCTGTCGTGGGACGACGCAGTGGAGCGCATCGTCATCCGCACCCGCCAGTTCGCCTCCAAGCAGCGCCGATGGTTCCGCAAGGATCCCCGCATCACCTGGTTGTCGGCCGACGACGTCCCGGCCGCGGTCGAGGCCGCCGCTAGGCTGGTCTGACGCACACACGACCCACGGAGAGCACCCTGGAGTTCCTGAAGGTGCACGGAGCCGGCAACGACTTCGTGCTGCTGCCCGACCTCGACGACCACCTCGACCTGACCGCCGACCTGGCTGCTGCGCTGTGCCACCGTCAGCTCGGGATCGGTGGCGACGGGGCCATCCGCGTCGGCCCCGCCCGTCCCGGTACCGACGCCGACGCGTTCATGGACTACCGCAACGCCGACGGGGGCCTGTCGGAGATGTGCGGCAACGGTGTCCGCACCGTCGCCAAGTACCTCGCCGACCGACAGCCCATGGACGTCGTCACCGTCGACACGCGTGCCGGCGTCAAGCGGGTCGTCATCCACCGCGGTCCCGACGGCCTGACCGAGACCTGCACCGTGGACATGGGTGCGCCCGTGGTCGGCGAGGTCGGCAGGCCGGTCGTGCTCGACGACGGCACCACGGCCACGGTCACCATCGTCTCGATGGGCAACCCGCACGCGGTCCTCCTCGTCGACGACGTGGCGACCGCACCCGTGACCACGCTGGGGCCACGCATCGAGACCCATCCGGACTTCCCCGAGGGCACCAACGTGGAGTTCATCGCGGCACGGTCCGACGGCGGCGTCGACGGACGCATCTGGGAACGGGGTGTCGGCGAGACCATGGCCTCGGGCACCGGCGGATCCGCGATGGCCGTCGCCGCCCACCTCAACGGCCTGGCGGCCCGGACCACCGACGTGCACCTCCCCGGCGGCGTGCTGCGGATCGAGTGGACCGAGGAGACCCTGTTCGTGACCGGTCCGGCCGTCGAGGTCGGCAAGGGCGTCCTCGACGACGCATGGATCGCCACCGCCACCGGCGGGGCGAGGACGTCGCATGAGTGACCACACCACAGACCCCAGCGAGGAGCACGACGACATCGACGAGACCGTGATCGACACCGACGACCTGGCGACCGACGACTCGATGGCTGACGACGCCGACCTGGGCTGGGACGTTGACGACCCGGCGTCCGACAGCGAGGGCGGACTGCAGATCGGCCGTGCCCAGCGTCGCCGCCTCGAGGCGGAACGCATCGAGGACCACGCCCCGCAGGAGGGTGTGAAGATCTTCCGGCAGGTCGACGCGGCCGTGATCGTCGGGCTGCACCTGCCCGGCGAGACCAGCCACGACGTCGACGCCTCCCTCGACGAGATGGAGCAGCTGCTGGAGACCGCCGGTGGCCTGACCGTCGGCAGGGTCGTGCAACGTCGTGACCACCCCGACGTCGCCACCTTCCTCGGCCGCGGCAAGGTCCAGGAGCTCAAGGGCCTCGTCGGCCAGCTCGGCGCTGACGCCGTGGTCTTCGACGACGACCTGTCCCCGGCCCAGCAGCGCAACCTGGAGGAGAAGCTGAAGGTCAAGGTGCTCGACCGCACCATTGTGATCCTCGACATCTTCGCCCAGCACGCCTCCTCCTCCGAGGGCACCGCCCAGGTCGAGCTGGCCCAGCTGACCTACCTGCTGCCCCGCCTGCGTGGCTGGGGTGACGCCCTGTCCCGGCAGGCCGGTGGTGTCGGCGTCGGCATGCGTGGTCCCGGTGAGACGCAGCTCGAGGTCGATCGACGCAAGCTCAACCGCCGGATCACCAAGCTCAAGCGGGACCTGAAGGGCTTCCAGAAGATCCGCCAGACCAAGTCCCTTCGCCGCCGCCGCAACAAGGTCCGTGCGGCCGCCATCGTCGGCTACACCAACGCCGGCAAGTCCACCCTGATGAACGCCATGACCGGCGCCGACGTGCTGGTCGCCGACCAGCTGTTCGCGACCCTCGACACCACGGCCCGCCGGCTGGACCTGCCCGACGGCCGCACCATCGTGCTGACCGACACCGTCGGCTTCGTCAAGAAGCTGCCGACGCAGCTCGTCGAGTCGTTCAAGTCCACCCTGGAGGACACGCTGAACGCCGACCTCCTCGTGCATGTCGTCGACGCGTCCCACGAGGAGGCCGAGTCCCACGTGCTGGCGGTCAACCGCGTGCTGGCCGAGATCGGCGCGGGCGACATGCCGCGGGTGCTGGTCCTCAACAAGATCGATCGCTGCGACCCCGATGACCTGGTCGGCCTGGCCCGGACCGTCGAGGCCCACGGGGAGGCCGTCTACCAGGTCTCCGCTGCCACCGGTGACGGGGTGCAGGCGCTGGTCGACGGGATCGCCGAGCGCATTCCCCCGCACCGCAAGGTCATCGAGGCGTTGATCCCCTACGCCCGCGCCGACCTGGTCGCCCGGGCACACGCGGGCGGCGAAGTCCTCAAGCGCGAGGACCGCGACGACGGCACGTGGATCGTGGCGAACGTCTCGCCCAAGGTCGGGGCCGAGCTCGTCCCCTTCGCCACCCACGACCCGTGGGCGAAGGACGATGATGACTGAGCGCCGAGGCGGCTGAGGACACCTCCATGAGCCGAGGGGTGCTGGAGGTCCGCAACGTCCACCGACGTTTCGCGACCGTGGACGTCCTGCGAGGGGTGGACTTCGTGGTGCACCCCGACGAGCTGATCGCCCTCGTCGGCGAGAACGGTGCCGGCAAGACCACCCTCGTGCGCTGCATCGCCGGTGCGCTGGCCCCCGACCACGGGTCGGTCGTGGTCGACGGGAGGGCGCTGAACGGCACGGGCAGCGCACCGCCTCCGGGGCTGGAAGTCGTGTGGCAGGACCTCGCCCTGTGCGACAACCTCGACGTGATCGACAACCTCTTCCTCGGGCGCGAGGAGGGATCGTTGCTGGGCCGGCGCGAGGACGAGCAGGTCCGTGCACGGCAGCTCTTCGACCGACTCGGCGTGGCGATGCCTGCCCCCGACCGTCCCGTCGCTACCTTCTCGGGCGGACAACGACAGACCATCGCGCTGGCGCGGACCCTCGTCCGACCGCCGGCGCTGCTGGTCCTCGACGAGCCGACGGGGGCGCTGGACTCCGCGGGGGTGCACGCCGTCCGGTCGCTCCTCAAGGGCATGCGGGCCCAGCGCACCGCGATCCTGCTGATCAGCCACGACCTCGAGCTCGTCTGCGAGGTCGCCGACCGAGTCCTCGTCCTCCGCGACGGCGTCATCAGCCACGACGTCCGCCGACCCGACCTGACCCCCGACCTGCTGCGCGGCTGCATGTCCGGGCTCGAGGCCGACGTCCTGGCCCGGCAGCAGCTGCACGGGCTGCGCTCCCTCGTCGACCAGCTCGCCGACGTCGAACCCACCGACGTCCTGCCGCTGGTCGTCTCCGCGGTCGGGGTCGCGCTGGAACAACCGCGGCTCGCGCTGCACCTGCACCGCCCCCGGTCCGGGGACGGCCCGGTGGGGGAGGGGCACACGGCGTTGCTCCGCCTCGGCGCAGCCATCGGACTCTCCGGCCCACTCCGGGGCCACCTCGACCGGCTCGAGGTCGGGGGCGCGAGCGGCCGTCCGGGCACCCCCCTCGCGGAGTGCACCAGCACCCGTCGGCCGGTGGTCGTCCCCGACCTCCGCGACCACGACAGCCCCGATGCCGCCGCCCTCGTGGCCGCGGGCATCCGCAGCATGTGGGCCGTGCCGCTCGTCGCCGGACACGAGGTGCTCGGCACCCTGTCGGGCTACGGTACGGCCGCAGGCGGCGTGACCGACGAAGCGCTGGAGCTCGCGTCGCTGTATGCCGCGCAGGCTGCAGCCGCCGTGGAACGCGACCGGTTCCTCGCGACCGTCACCCGTCGCAACCGAACCCTCGAGACGCTCCGGCAGGTGCTGGAGACCCTCGCTGGTCCCGTCGGTGAGGACGCCGGCCTGGTCATCGCCCTGGAAGCCCTGCGGGTGGGCCTCGGCGCCGAGGGGCTGGCCCTGTCCGGCCCCGACGATGCCGACGCGCGCGAGGCCAGTGCGCAGGAGGCCAGTGCCCGCGGTCCCGACGCCCACGAGCCCGGCGAGCAGGTGGTCGGCCACGTCGTCGGGGAGGGCGATGGGGGATGGGCCCGCCGCACCGACGTGCCGTTGGCCCCCGACGCCGTCGTGACCAGGCAGGACGACGGCCGGGCCGTGCTGATCGCCGTGGTCGCCGGTCCCGAACGCCGTCACGTGCTGGCCGCCCGCTGGGCCGCGGGCGAGGCCCCCCGCGACGGGGCTGCCGAGCTGCTCGTCGACGGTGCCCACTCCGTGCTGCTCGCCCTCGAACGACGTGCCCACGAGGCCGCGCGACAGGAGGCCACGGCCCTGCGGCGCAGCAACGAGCTGCAGCGCACCTTCCTCTCACGGCTCAGCCACGAGCTGCGCACACCGCTGACCGCGATCCACGGCTACGCCGACACCCTTCGACAGCCCGACGTCGCGTGGGACCATTCCTCCACCCGTCGCTTCCTCGACACGATCGCCCACGAGTCCGACCGCCTCGGCGACCTCGTCACCGACCTGCTGGACGCCTCGGCCATCGAGGCCGGTGTCCTGCGCCTGCAGCTGCACTGGTGCGAGCTGAAGCCGATCATCGAGGCAGCCGTCGCCTGCGTGCCCACCACCCCCGCCGAGGCGATCGCCGTCGAGGTCCCCGACGACCTGCCGCCGATCGTGGCCGACCACGGCCGGATCGAGCAGGCGCTCGTGAACCTCCTCGGCAACGCCGTGCGCCACACCCCGCACGGCACGCCGATCCGCGTCGGTGCCCGCATGGTCCGGCGACCCGATTCCGACGTCGTGGAGATCGTCGTCGCCGACCGCGGACCGGGGCTGCCCGACCACGTCGCGGAGTCCCCGTTCGTCGCCGGCATCAGGGGGAGGGGCGACGGCGCTGGGCTCGGGATGTCCATCACCCGTGGCATCGTGGTCGCCCACGGCGGGACCGTGGGTGTGTCCACCGGCCCGGGCGGGACGACGATCACGCTCGGCCTGCCGGTGGAGGGACCCACCGAGGAGGACCCCGGCTGGGACCTGGACGATCGCGGTGGCCGCAGCCACCACACGGAGGCCACACGATGACCATCGCTCGGACCCGGGTGCTCGTGGTCGAGGACGACCCGAACATCTCCGACCTGATCCGCGCGAACCTGACCGCCCGCGGGTACGACGTCGTGCTGTCCACCGACGGACGGGGAGTGGAGCGCCTGGTCGACCGAGAGCAGCCCGACGTCGTCCTGCTCGACCTGATGCTCCCCGAAGCCGACGGGTTCGAGCTGTGCCGCCGCATCCGTGCCCGGTCGGAGGTCGGCATCATCGTCATCTCGGCCCGCGGCGGAGAGTCCGACAAGGTCCGTGCCCTCAACCAGGGTGCCGACGACTACATGACCAAGCCCTTCGGCATCAACGAGCTGCTCGCCCGCATCACCGCCACGTTGCGGCGCACCCGGCCGGCCGAGACGGCGACACCGTCGGCACAACGGATCGCGGTCGGCAACGTCGTCATCGACCTCGAAGCGCAGGGGGTCACCGTCGATGATGCCCGTGTGCACCTCACCCCCACGGAGTTCGCCGTCCTGCGCGAGCTGGCGGTCGAGCAGGGCAAGGTCCTCACCCACGGCATGCTGCTCCGCCGGGTCTGGGGGCAGGCCTACGAAACCGAGACGGAGTACACCCGCGCCTACGTCCGGCGGCTGCGCGCCAAGCTGGAGAACCCCGGTTGTCCCGAGCTGATCATCACCGAGCCACGGACCGGCTACCGGCTGTCCGGCTGACGAACTGTCGTTCACAGTTCATTCACGCACGAAACAACGCTTTCACACCTCGTTCACAGGATCGTTACTAGCGTGCTCGCAGGGCCGGCATGGGCCGAGCCGAACCAGACTGGAGACACGAGATGGCACGAACCGGGATCACGAGAATCCTCATGCTCCTGCTCGCGCTGGTGGTCGTCGCGACCGCCTGCAGCAGCAGCGACGACGCCGACAGCGGCGCAGACGAGGGCAGCGACGCGACCGACACCACCGAGCAGGCCGACGACACCGCTGACGAGGGGGACGACAGCGGCGACACGGCGACTGCCGGGGACGGCAGCATCTGGGTGCTGCTGCCCGACAGCGCCTCGTCCGCTCGTTGGGAGACCGACGACCGCCGGTTCTTCGAGCAGGCCTTCGACGAGGCAGGGGTGGAGTACAACATCGTCAACGCCGAGGGGGACGCCCAGCAGCAGATCAGCCAGGCCGAGCAGGCCATCGCCTCCGGCGCGTCGGTCATCCTGTTCGTCAACCTCGACTCCGGATCGGGTGCGGCCATCATCGACCTCGCCCGCTCGGCCGACGTGGCCGTGATCGACTACGACCGCCTCACCATCGAGGGTCCCGGAGCCGACGTCTACGTCTCCTTCGACAACGTCGAGGTCGGCCGCACCATGGCCAGCGTCCTCGAGCCCGCCATCGACGACCTGGGTGTCGAGACGCCCCGCGTGGTCATGCTCAACGGTGGCCCGACCGACAACAACGCCACCCTCTTCCGCGAGGGCTACGCAGAAACCGTGGAGCCGCGGGTGGAGGCCGGTGACTGGGAGCTCGTCGCCGACGAGTCGGTCCCCGAGTGGGACAACGCCGAGGCGCTGACCATCTTCGAGCAGATCCTCGTCGACGCCGGCAACGACGTGAACGCGGTGTTCGCCGCCAACGACGGCCTGGCCAACTCCGTGATCGCGGCGCGCAAGAACGCCGGACTCGACCCCTTCCCCGTCTCCGGGCAGGACGCCACCGTCGGTGGGATCCAGAACATCCTCGCGGGCGACCAGACCATGACGGTCTACAAGCCGATCGCCGCCGAGGCTGCCGCGGCCGCCGAAGCCGCTATCGCGCTGCTCAACGGCGAGGACGTGGCCGCACTGGCCGACGGCCAGACCATCAACAACGGGTCGGCCGACCTGCCGTTCATCGCCCTGGAGCCCGTCGCGGTCACCGCCGACAACGTCGCGGACACCGTCATCGCCGACGGCTTCCGGACGTGGGAGGAGATCTGCGTCGGCGACTTCGAGGAGTTCTGCCCGGCCGACCGCTAGGTCATCCGCGGCAGCAACCGGCGCCGACACCCCTCTTTTCGGCGGGGGTGTCGGCGCCATCCAATCCCGACGGAGGAGACTGAACGGGATGTCCAACGAGCCCAATCCGGACACGGCCGGCCCCCTGCTGCAGTGCATCGGGGTCAGCAAGCACTTCGGCGCGGTCCGCGCGCTGCACGAGGTCGACTTCGAGGTACGGGCCGGTGAGGTCATGGCGCTCGTCGGCGACAACGGCGCCGGCAAGTCGACGCTGATCAAGGGGATCGCCGGCAGCCAGCCCTACGACGGCGGCACCGTGCGGTTCGACGGCAAGGACGTGCGCCTGGACGGTCCCAAGGACTCGGCGGCCCTCGGCATCGAGGTCGTCTACCAGGACCTCGCGCTGGCCGACAACCTCGACGTGGTCGCCAACATGTTCCTCGGCCGCGAGCGGCTGAGCGGCCGGTTCCTCGACGAGGCGTCGATGGAGCAGGACTGCAAGGAGACGTTGGCCTCGCTGTCGGTCACGACCCTCCGGTCGGTCCGGACGCCGGTCGCCGCCCTGTCCGGCGGACAACGACAGGCCATCGCGGTGGCCAAGGCCGTCATGTGGAACAGCCGCATCGTCGTGCTCGACGAACCGACCGCGGCGCTCGGCGTGGCCCAGACCCGACAGGTCCTCGACCTCGTCGGACGGCTCAGCGAACGCGGTCTCGGGGTCGTGCTGATCAGCCACAACCTGCACGACATCTTCGAGGTGGCCGACCGCATCACCGTGCTCCGCCTCGGCCAGCTCGTCGGCGTGTACGAGCGGACCGAGGTCAGCCAGCAGGAGATCGTCCACGCCATCACCGCCGGCACGCTGCAGTCCGTGCCCGGCATGGAGGAAGAAACGCTATGACCGCCCCCATCGAGACCCCCGCGTTCGCACAGCCGGCCAACGCCGACCTGGGCAGCTACGTCCGCGCCTGGTGGGCCCGCACGAAGGCCGGCGACCTCGGCTCCCTGCCGATCCTCGTCGGCCTGGCGCTCATCGTCGTGGTCTTCGGTGCCCTGGAGCCGGTGTTCCTCACCAGCGCCAACTTCGTCAACCTGCTGCTGCAGATGTCGGGCATCGCCATCCTCGGCATCGGCATCGTATTCGTGCTGCTCATCGCCGAGATCGACCTGTCGGTGGCCTACGTCAGCGCGGTCGGCGGGGTCGTCACCACCCTGCTGCTGCGACCCGGGGATCCCGGGTGGCCCTGGTGGTTGGCCATCGCCGCGGGGCTGGCGGTGACCACGTTCATCGGCTTCCTGCAGGGGCTCGTGATCACCTCCTTCGGCGTGCCGTCGTTCGTGGTGACCCTGGCCGGCTTCCTCGCATGGTCCGGTGTGGTGCTGATCCTCACCACCGAGACCAGCCAGGCCGGCACGATCATCCTCCAGGACGACGTCGTCCTCGGGTTGTCCAACACCTACCTGCCCGACGTGTGGGGCTGGCTGCTGGCGCTGGGGGTCACCGGTGGGTACGCCGCCGTCCAGCTGCTGCGGCAGCGCTCGCGCCGCTCCCTCGACCTCGACGCCAAGCCGACCACGGTCCTGGCGCTCCAGGTTGCCGGCCTGGCGCTGGTCACCGGGTTCGCCGCCTTCTACGCCAACCTCGACCGAGGGGTACCCGTCGTGGCGCTCGTGGTGCTGGTGTTCCTCGTCGGGTGGACCGTGGTCGCCTCTCGCACGCGGTTCGGACGCCACGTGTACGCCGTCGGCGGCAACCCCGAAGCCGCCAGGCGTGCCGGCATCGACGTCGAGCGACTCCGCATCACCGTCTTCATGATCTCCAGCTTCATGGCGGGCGTCGGCGGCGTGATCCTCGCGTCCCGGCTGCGGTCGGTGTCCACCAATACCGGCAGCGGCAACCTGCTGCTGGAGGTCATCGCGGCAGCGGTGATCGGCGGGACCAGCCTGTTCGGCGGTCGGGGCCGGGTCATCTCGGCCCTGCTGGGTGCCCTCGTCATCGCGTCGGTCAGCAACGGCATGGACCTGCTGGGCCTGCCGGCGGGCGTCAAGTTCGTCGTCACCGGCCTGGTGCTCCTCGCGGCGGTGCTGGTCGACTCGATCTCCAAGCGCGGCCGCGCAGCCTGAGGTGTCGAGGGACATGGGGCGAGGTCGTGGCACGGGGCCGCTGACCGCGCTCGTGGTGGTCGCGGTGCTCGCGGCCACCACCACCGTCCTCGCGGCGGCGGCGCCCTCGCCGGACCGGGCCGCCGTCGCCACGACCCTCGTCGACGTCGCCGACCGGGTCGGGCTGGACACCCGGCACGGGGCCTTCCGCTGGGGGTCGTCGCCCGACCCCGCGGCGATGATGGGGGGAGGGGTCTGCTGGCTGGACGCCGACGGTGACGGCTGGCAGGACCTCTACGTGGTCTCCACCTGGTCCGACGGCGAACACCAGCGCTGGCTGGACGAGGGCGGGCTGCCGACCTCGACGCTGTACCGCAACGTCGAGGGACGGTTCGTCGACGTGGGCACGGAGTCGGGGACGGCGCTGCAGGTGCGCGGGCAGGGTTGCCTGGCCGCCGACCTCGACGGTGACGGCCACGTCGACCTGCTGGTCACCTCCGACCGGACCAGCACCCTGCTCTGGAACGACGGGGACGGCACGTTCACCCGCGACGACGGCCGCGCCGGACTGCACGTCTCGGGCTGGCACGCGGGTGCTGCAGCCGACGACGTCGACGGCGACGGTCGCCTCGACGTGGTCCTGACCGGCTACGTCGACCGGAACACCCCGCTGCCCGCGGCATCAGGCGGGTTCCCGCGCGGCCACGCACCGGTCGCCGACCTGCTGCTGCACAACCTCGGCCCGGGGGAGGGGGCTCGGGCCCGCTTCGTCGACGTCAGCAGCGAGGCTGGGCTGGACGTCGACGGCCCCCGCTACGGCTTGGGCGCGACGTTCGTCGACGTCGACCACGACGGCGACCGGGACCTGCTGGTCGCCAACGACACCGACCCCGACCGGCTGTATCGCAACGACTCGACCCCCGGGCACGCACGCCTCGTCGACGTGGCCTCTGCCGTGGGCGTCGACGACGACGGGTCGGGCATGGGCACGGCGTCCGGCGACCTCGACGGCGACGGCATGGCCGAGCTGCTCGTGACCAACATGGGCGAGCAGCGCCACGCCCTGCACCAGCCCGAGGCGGCCGAGCCCTGGGCGTTCGTCGACGGCCGCGCCACCTTCGGGGTCCCGGCGTTCGGGGAGGGGCTGACCGGCTGGGGGATCGGCGTGGTCGACCTCGACGCCGACGGCCACGACGACGTGCTCGTCGGGCACGGTGCGATCCCGATGGGCACCGATCCCGCCACGACCGCCCAGCCGCTGCTGGCCTATGCGGGGACCTCCGGCGGGCTGCGCGTGGTCGACGGCGGCTGGGGGCTGGATGCCGTCGGCCGCCACAACGCCCGGGGCACCGCGGTGGCCGACTACGACAACGACGGGGATCCCGATGTCGTCGTGGTCGGCGTCGGCGAACCCCTCGTCCTCCTCCAGAACCAGGGAAGGGGAGGGGCGGCGCTGCGCGTGCAGCCCGAGGGCCGGCAGCCGGGGACCCGTGTCGTCGTCACCATGGCGGACGGCACCGTTGCCGCGCGGACGGTCACAGCGGGCTCGAGCTACCTGTCGACGGAGGACCCACGGCCGTTGTTCGGCCTGGGGACGGCCGACCGGGTGCGGACTGTCGAGGTGACGTGGCCCGACGGGCACTCCGTCGTGGTCGAGGACGTCCCCACCGACCGGGTGCTCGAGGTCGGACGGGACGGCAGCACCGTCCTGCATCGCTTCGAGCCGCAGCGCGACGTGGCGGCCACGGCCGTCGCGTGCGCGGATCGCAGCGCCGAGGCCCCGTCGGCGGTGGCTCGCTGGATCGACGTGGCGCTCGAGGCGATCCGCCACGACCTGCCGGACCCCACGGCGCACGCCCGGACGCTGTACCACCTGTCCGCGGCCATGTGGGACAGCCGGGCGGCACTGGTCGAGGGGGTGCCGACGGTGCTGGCCGACGTCGACGCGCAGGCGGTGGCCCTCGCCGCGGCCGCGGCCGTGGCCGTCGACCGTCGGGCGG
The DNA here is from genome assembly GCF_003344865.1 of Euzebya pacifica. GTDB lineage: Bacteria > Actinomycetota > Nitriliruptoria > Euzebyales > Euzebyaceae > Euzebya > Euzebya pacifica. Next base: position 3,794,041 of record NZ_CP031165.1, on the reverse strand, counting down.
TCGAGGCCGCGATCGCCCAAGCCGCCCACGACGTCCTGGCGTCGCGCTACGGCGATGGCCGAGCGGGCGACCACGTCGCCCGATCCCTGCCGGCCGCCCTGGCCGCGGAGTGCTTCCGGTCCGACGACGCCGCCGCCCGTGCGGTCGGAAGTCGCGTCGCGGCAGCGGTCCTGGCGGTGGCCGATGGGGACGGATCCGCCGACCGGTCGACCCACCAGCCGGCCAACCGTCCCCTCGTCGTGCGGCTGCCCGGCGCGGACATGGACGACCCGGACGCCTGGCAGCCCCTGCAGCTGGATCGGGTGGTCACCCAGAACGGGATCGCCCAGCCAGCCGAGCCGCAGGCCTTCCTCGGGTACGGCTGGGGCGGGGTGGCCACGTTCGCGTTGCCCGACGACCCCGACGGCGTGCCGATCGACCCCGGTCCGCCGCCCCGGCTCGACGACCCCGACGGTGGCGAGGAGCTGCGACGCCAGCTGGTGGACGTGCTGCGGGCGTCCAGCCAGCTCGACCCCGCCGACGGTGTCGTCGTCGATGCGGGGCCGGGGGGCTGGGGGAACAACCCGCTGGGCACCGACGAGGGAACCGGACATCCCGTCGACCCCACGGCCGGCCAGCCGTGGCCAGCGCAGCCGGTCCTGCGTGGCGACCTGGGTCGGGTGCTCGCGGAGTTCTGGGCCGACGGGCCGCACTCCGAGACCCCGCCCGGCCACTGGAACGTGATCGCGCGGGCGGTCACCGACGCGATGTCTCCGGCCGAACGGCTGCTCGGGGGGAGCGGGCCGGCCCTGGACCGGTTGACGTGGGAGGTGTCGCTGCACCTCGTCCTCAACGGTGCCCTGCACGACGCTGCGGTCGCCGCGTGGGGCGTCAAGACCGCCCACGACTCACCTCGACCGATCTCGTTGATCCGCCACCTCGGCGGCCTGGGCCAGTCCAGCGACCCCGACGGTGCCGCGTACCACCCGGACGGGCTGCCCTTGGTCGATGACGTGGTGGAGGTCGCTTCGGCTGCCACGACCGCACCCGGCGGACGGCACGAGGGACTCGGTGAGGGCCGCGTCGTCGTGCGGGCATGGGCGCCCCGCGTCGATCCGGATGACCCGGCGGTCAGGTGGCTCCACGCCGAGGAGTGGGTGCCCTACCAGCAGGCGACCTTCGTCTCACCGGCCTTCGCCGGCTACGTGTCGGGGCACTCCACGTTCAGCCGAGCTGCGGCCGAGGTCATGACCGCGGCGACCGGCAGCCCGTGGTTCCCGGGCGGGTCGTTCGGCTGGACGGTCCCGGCAGGCGACCTGGCGTTCGAGGGCGGACCCGCGGGCGACGTCGTGCTGACCTGGGCGACCTACGCCGACGCCGCCGACCAGGCCGGGCGGTCGCGCATCCACGGCGGCATCCACATCCCTGCTGACGACCACGCCGGCCGGATCATCGGCGCCGAGGTCGGTCACCTCGCGTGGGAACGTGCGTTGCCGCTGTTCGCGGCCCCGGCCGGGTCGCCGACCTAGAGGGAACGCATGACGGTGACGACGCGACCCATGATCGCGCTGTCGGCGTCCCGTGGGACGGGGATCGGTTCGTAGCGTTCGTTGGCCGGGTCGAGGAAGACCTCGCCCGACTTGGTGCGGCGGAAGAACTTCACCGTGGCCTCGCCGTCGATGAGCGCCGCGCACATCTCGCCCTGCTCGACCGTCGGCTGCTGGCGGATGACGACGACGTCGCCGGGCAGCACCCCCGCCTCGATCATCGACTCACCGCGGACGGTCAACGCGAAGATGGTGCCCTGTCCCACCATCGACTCGGGCAGGGCGAGGTGCTCCGTGATCTGCTCCTCCGCCAGGATCGGCCCACCGGCGGCGATCTCGCCGACCAGCGGGACGTGTCGGGTGGGGGAGGTGGGTTCGAGCGGGTCGCCGCCGTCGACCATGACCTCGATGGCACGGGGGCGCGCGGGGTTGCGGCGGATGAACCCCATCTCCTCCAGCGTGTTCATCTGGGCGTGGACGCTGGAGGGGGACTTCAACCCCACGGCGTCACCGATCTCGCGCACGGACGGCGGGTATCCCCGCTCCTGCACGGCGCGGCGGATGGTGTCGAGGATGGCCTGCTGGCGGCTGGTCAGTTCGGGTGGCACGGGGTGGACCTCCTGCTGCTCGGGACCCCGATGTCACACCCCCCTCGTACGTTGCGGGTGACGAGGTCGGGACTCGAGGATTCGGGTCTTGACAACGAACATACGTTCGATAGTGTTGTCGGTCAAGGGAACAGATGTTCGCCGTTGATCGCAGCATAACCCTCATCTCCCCCAGAACTGGAGAGGCCATGTCCACCATCACCGCCCCGTTGTCACCGTCAGGTATCGGTCACGCGCCCATCGTGGGTCGCAACCACCGGACGGCCGCACCGCGTGCCGGCATGGACGTCGGGCACGTGCTCTCCTGGGCGCTCGTCGCCCTCCTGCTCGTCGCGGGGCTCCTGCTCTCGTGGCTGGTCGGATCCTCCGTCGCTGACGAACCGGCGCCTGCGCCGGTGACGGTGGTCGTCCAGTCCGGGGACACGGTGTGGGAGCTCGCACGCGCGCACGCCCCGGCCGGGGTGTCGGTCCAGGACTACGCCATGGTGGTCGTCACCCACAACGGCGTCAGTGCAACCGCCCTCCGGCCGGGGTCCGTGCTCGAGCTTCCGCAGTAGCCCGACGGTCCCGCTGGGTGGGGCGATCGCGTCGCTCCGGCGTCAGGCCCGTTTGAGGGTCGCCAACGCCTCGGCGAAGTCGTCGGCGGAGGTGAAGGATTTGTGGACGCTCGCGAACCGGACGTAGGCGACGTGGTGCAGCGATCGCAGCGCCTCGAGGACGTGGCCGCCGATCTCGTCGGTGCCGATCTCCCGTCGGCCCATCGCGCGGAGGTGGGCCTCGACCCGCGCGGCGGCGATGCGGACCTCGTCGGGATCCAGGTCGAGATTGGCCGTGGCCTTGTGCATGCCGTCGCTGATGCGTTCGGGGTCGAAGGGCTGCACCGAGCCGGAACGCTTGCGGACGGAAAGGGGCGCGTGCTCGACGCGTTCGTAGGTGGAGTAGCGCTGGGCGCAGGCCTCGCATTCCCGGCGTCGACGGATCGACCGGCCCTCGTCGGCCGGACGGGAGTCGACCACCCGGTCACGATCGCTGGCGCAGTAGGGACATTTCACGGGACGAATCCTTTTTCGGTTTTCCCTGCCACGAGGGGTGGTTGTGCACGAGGTGGGACGGTTCCCCACAGCTGTCCACAGGTTGTCCACAGGGGGTGTGCAGGGCCTCCACGAGATGTGGTGGTGGCGGTGGCTCGGGAGGGCTTCGTCCACAGGTTGACGGCCCTCGTGGACGGCGACATTGTTGCCCGACGTTCACTTCCTGAGGATCGTTGCACCACAAGATATTGTGGTCAAGTCGGGGTGTCGCCCATACATGTTGGGGAATCGATGCTTGACGGCAGCTACGATCGGGTCGAGAGTACGAAGAGGTAGTTACAGCCGTGTGGTTTCCACCGGAGACACGGGCAACGAGCACGTTCGGTCCTCGCCACGGGCGAAGCCGGGACGGAAACCAACGACTGGGAGACCGCGAAATGGGACACGATTTGCAGCAGGCATCGAAGGGCAACGCGATGGGTGACAACCAGGGTCAGGTCAAGCTCCACGACGGCGTGCGCGCCGTCCTCGACGGCGAGCGCACGGGGTTGAAGTTCGACAGGTACTTCACCACCGAGGCCGTCCACCCCTACGACGAGGTGGAATGGCAGCTGCGCGACGCGGTGATCGACGACTGGAAGACCGGCAAGGTCTCCTTCGAGCAGCGCGGGGTGGAGTTCCCCAAGAGCTGGTCGATGATCGCGACCAACATCGTCAGCCAGAAGTACTTCCGCGGCACCCTCGGCACCCCCGAGCGCGAGTCGTCGGTCAAGCAGATGATCGACCGCGTCGCCGACACGATCACCGCTTGGGGCATCCACGACGGGTACTTCGCCGACCCCGACTCCGCCGAGGCGTTCAACCACGAGCTCAAGCACCTCCTCGTCCACCAGAAGGCGGCGTTCAACTCCCCGGTCTGGTTCAACTGCGGGGTGGAGGAGAAGCCGCAGTGCTCGGCCTGCTTCATCCTCAGCGTCGAGGACCGGATGAGCTCCATCCTCAACTGGTACGTCGAGGAGGGCACCATCTTCAAGGGTGGGTCCGGCTCGGGTGTGAACCTGTCCAACATCCGCTCCTCCGTGGAGCACCTGAAGGGCGGCGGTGAGGCGTCCGGTCCCGTCAGCTTCATGCGTGGCGCCGACGCGTCGGCGGGCACCATCAAGTCGGGCGGCAAGACCCGTCGCGCGGCCAAGATGGTCATCCTCAACGTCGACCACCCGGACGTGGAGGAGTTCATCTGGTGCAAGCAGCGCGAGGAGGACAAGACCCGCGCCCTGCAGGCGGCCGGCTTCGACATGTCCCTCGACGGTGCCGACGCCGCCAGCGTGCAGTACCAGAACGCCAACAACTCCGTTCGGGTCACCGACGAGTTCATGCAGGCCGTCGTCGACGACGCCGACTTCAACCTTCGTGAGGTCCTGACCGGCAAGACGGCCAAGACCATGAAGGCCCGCGACCTGATGAACCAGATCGCCGAGGCCGCCTGGGCCTGCGCCGACCCCGGCGTGCAGTACGACACGACGATCAACGACTGGCACACGACCCCCAACGCGGGTCCCATCAACGGGTCCAACCCGTGCAGCGAGTACATGCACCTGGACAACTCCGCGTGCAACCTCGCCAGCCTGAACCTGCGCAAGTTCGAGGTGGGCGGCGTCTTCGACGTCGAGGCCTTCCGCCACGCGGTCGAGGTCGTCTTCACCGCACAGGAGATCATCGTCGGGAACTCCTCCTACCCGACCGAGCCGATCGCGGCGAACGCCGAGAAGTACCGCCAGCTCGGCATGGGCTACGCCAACCTCGGTGGCCTGCTGATGAGCCTCGGCCTGCCCTACGACTCCGACGAGGGTCGTGCCTGGGCCGGTGCCATCACCGCCCTGATGACCGGCCACGCCTACCGCACGTCCGCGGAGATCGCCAAGGTCACCGGGCCGTTCGCCGGGTTCGCCGACGACCGTGACGGCACGCTGCGCGTCCTGCGCAAGCACCGCGCGGCCGTCGACACCATCGACCCGGTGCTGGCCCCGGCCAACGTCCTGGCTGCGGCCGAGGACAGCTGGGACGGTGCCGTCGACGTCGCCGAGGACTACGGCGTGCGCAACGCCCAGGCCTCGGTGCTCGCCCCGACCGGCACCATCGGCCTGATGATGGACTGCGACACCACCGGCATCGAGCCCGACCTGGGCCTGGTCAAGGCCAAGAAGCTCGTCGGTGGCGGCACCATGCGCATCGTCAACCAGACGGTCCCGCACGCCCTGGCCAACCTGGGCTACCAGCCCGAGCAGGTCGAGGCGATCGTCGCCTACATCGACGAGCACGCGACGGTCGAGGGTGCCCCGGCGCTCAAGCCTGAGCACATCCCGGTGTTCGACTGCGCCATGGGTGACCGCTCCATCGCCCCCGGTGGCCACATCAAGATGATGGCGGCGGCCCAGCCGTTCCTCTCCGGTGCCATCTCCAAGACCGTGAACCTGCCGGAGTCGGCCACGGTGCAGGACATCGAGGACCTCTACATCGAGGGCTGGCGCCTGGGCCTCAAGGCCATCGCCATCTACCGCGACAACTGCAAGGTCGCCCAGCCGCTGTCGATCTCCAAGAAGAGCGACGACGCGCAGCCGGTGACCGAGGAGGCCGCGGCCGAGCAGGGCATCGTCCGTCGGCGCCTGCCCAAGCAGCGTCCCAGCCAGACGATCAGCTTCCAGGTCGGCGACGCCGACGGCTACGTCACGGCAGGGGAGTACCCCGGCGACGGGCTCGGCGAGATCTTCGTCAAGCTCGGCAAGCAGGGGTCGACGCTGTCGGGGATCATGGACGCCCTGGCGATCAGCGTGTCCCTGGGCCTGCAGTACGGCGTGCCGCTGGAGGCCTACGTCTCCAAGTTCATCAACACGCGGTACGAGCCGGCCGGCATGACCGACGACCCGGACATCCGGTTCGCCACGTCGCTGACCGACTACATCTTCCGTCGCCTGGCCATCGAGTACCTCCCGGCCGAGCAGCGTCAGGCCATGGGCATCTACACCACCGAGGAGCGGACCGCCGAGCTCGACGGCACCGCCACCACGGCCGCCCCGGCGGCCCCCTCGGCGACCACGCCGCCAGCCGACGCCACCGGCCAGACGGTGCTCCCCGTGGAGCAGCCCCACCCGGTCGACGACATCTACGGTGACGCCCCGCTGTGCCTGCAGTGCGGCTCCAAGATGCAGCGTGCCGGCAGCTGCCACGTCTGCCCCGGCTGCGGAACCACGAGCGGCTGCTCGTGATGTGACGCCGGACCGCCTCCGGCGACGCGGGTCCACGATCCGCCCGGTGGCAGTCCAATGACCGGCCGTGCCGTCCCTTCGGGGGCGGCACGTCGCTTTTTGGGTCGTTGACCCCGGCTGAGCCCTGGCCGCGTCCACGTGGCCATCGCGGGCGGTCGCGCCGGCGGCTGTCGCAACCACGGGCGGTCGAACCGCCGGGTCGGCGTGTGCGTTGGACGCCGCCATGGGGCCGGCAACGCGCACGGGGTGGGCCGCCGTGCGCGTTCGGCGACCCTGACGGGCGGGCAAGGCACACGTGGTCCGAGGGTGGGTGCGTTGGGCGCCCGAGGGGGACGTGGACCGCACACGCCGGTGGCGTCCAACCGGAAGCCGCTCGACGTCCGTCCGGTTTCTCGGCTCGCTGACTGGGGAGACCTCCACTGCGCCCGAGGGGCGACGGACGGCCGGTCATCGGGCCGTTGCCCGATGGGTCCAGAAACATGTCGACCAATATACCCCAGGGGGGTATATTGGCGTTGTTTCAAATGCGGCCGACTTCGGCCCCCGAAGGCGAAAGGGTGCTGTCATGGCAAGGACGTCTCGTGTCCAGGGCGATCAGCTCGACGTGCGCGAACGGCACGTCGGGAACGACCCGACCACCGACATCGAACCGGCGGAAGGGATGGACCACCACCCCGACGCGCGCACCGACGAGCACGGTGGCCACCAGCACGACGGCCACGACGGGCATGCCGGACACGGTGACCACGCCGCGATGTTCCGCGACCGGTTCTGGCTGACGTTGCTGCTGGCAGTCCCCGTGGTGGTGTGGTCCCACCACGTCCAGGAGTTGCTCGGGTACGTCGCGCCGTCGATTCCGGGGCAGGACCTGATCGGCCCGATCCTCGGATCGGTCATCTTCGTGTACGGCGGCTGGCCGTTTCTGACGGGTGGCCTGTCGGAAGCCCGCAGCCGCCAGCCCGGGATGATGCTGCTCATCGCCATGGCGATCACCGTGGCGTACGCGGCCTCGATGGCCACGGCGCTGGGCGTGTTCGACCAGGAGGTCTGGTGGGAGCTGGCGCTGCTGATCGCGGTCATGCTGCTGGGGCACTGGCTGGAGATGCGCGCGATCGGCCAGGCCCAGGGGGCCCTACAGGCCCTCGCTGAGCTCCTGCCCGACGACGCCGAGCGGGTGAGCGATTCAGGCACCGAGGTCGTGCCGCTCGCCGACCTGGCCGCGGGTGATGTCGTCCTGGTCCGGCCGGGTGCACGAGTGCCGGCCGATGGCACGATCGTGCGCGGGTCGGGAGACGTGGACGAGTCCATGCTGACGGGCGAGTCCAACCCCGTGGCCCGCGAGGAAGGCGATCGGGTGGTCGCGGGGACCGTTGTGGTCGATGCGAGCCTGCGGGTCGAGGTGACCGCTACCGGTGAGGACACGGCGTTGGCGGGGATCCAGCGGATGGTTGCCGAGGCCGAGTCGTCCCGCTCACGCGCACAGGCGCTGGCTGACAGGGCGGCGGCGTTGCTGTTCTACGTGGCTCTCGCGGCGGGCGTGATCACTGCGATCGCTTGGACGGTCGCCGGCCGGCCCGAGCTGGCGCTGGACCGAACCGTCACCGTCCTGATCATCGCCTGTCCGCACGCGCTCGGGTTGGCCATTCCGCTGGTGACGGCCATCTCGACGTCCCGATCGGCACGCGCAGGGATCCTGGTGAAGGATCGGCTGGCCCTGGAACGGATGCGCCAGATCGACGCCGTGCTGTTCGACAAGACCGGCACCCTGACCAAGGGCGCGCACGCCGTAACCGACGTCGCGACGGCGGAGGGCACCGACACGAACACGTTGCTGCGGGTCGCCGGCGCGGTCGAGGCCGACAGCGAACACCCGCTCGCCCGCGCGATCCACGCGAGGGCGACCGATGACGTCGGCGACCTGCCGGTGGCCGAGGGGTTCCGTGCGATCGCCGGACGGGGCGTCACCGCGACCGTCGAGGGACACGACGTGGCGATCGGTGGGCCGGCGTTGCTCCGGGAACGCGGCGTGACCGTTCCTCCGGACCTTGCCGACCGGACGCAGCCGTGGGCCGAACGAGGCGCGGCGGTCCTGCATGTCCTGCTCGACGACACCGTCGTGGGCGCGTTCGCGTTGGAGGACGAGGTACGGGACGTCAGCCGAGACGCGGTCCGCCAGCTCCACGACGCAGGGGTCACGGTGGCGATGATCACCGGCGACGCCCGGCAGGTCGCCGAAGCAGTGGCTGCTGAGCTGGACATCGACGAGGTGTTCGCCGAAGTCCTCCCCGAGGACAAGGACGCGAAGGTGGCCGAGCTGCAGGCACGGGGCCTGACGGTGGCCATGGTCGGTGACGGTGTCAACGACGCCCCGGCCCTGGCACGTGCCGACGTCGGCATCGCCATCGGCGCCGGCACCGACGTGGCCATCCAGTCCGCGGGGATCGTCCTCGCCTCCGATGATCCCCGTGGGGTCATCGCCATCAGGCGGCTGTCCGCTGCGACCTACCGGAAGATGGTCCAGAACCTGTGGTGGGCTGCGGGCTACAACCTGGTCGCCATTCCGCTGGCTGCCGGGGTCCTCGCCCCGGTCGGGTTCGTGCTCCCGATGGCCATCGGGGCCATGCTGATGAGCGCATCCACCATCATCGTCGCCGCCAACGCGCAGCTTCTCCGGCGTGCTGACCTGACCGGCTGACAGCGCACCACCGGAGGCCGACCGAGGACCACGGGCACGACGGCGGCCCGGACCGAAGCGAACGGTGTTCAGGATCAACCGTGGCGTGCCGATAGGCTGCGTAGTGAACATGCGTGTCGTGCTGGTGGTCCTCGGGGTCCTGCTCGCCGCGGTCCTGCAGACCGTTGGCGTGCTGCATGCGCACACCCATCTGAGTGGTGACTCCGCCCACCACCACGTGTGGGTCAACGACGGCGACCACTTCGGGCACACCGACGACAGGGTCGACGCGGACGCTGTCGTGCCGGATGCGCCGAGTGCGAGCCCCGCCGTCGTGCTGGTCCTCGGCCTGCTCGGGGCAGTTGCACTCGGATTCGTCCGGGACAGCCATGCCGGCGACGGGCCCGGTCCGCACGCGAGATGGCGGAACCATGGATCGTTCGACCCCTACGCCGGGTCGCGGCAGCGCCTCGTGGGCGTGGTGGTGCAACAGGTCTAGGGCGACACCGGTCCCCATGGGACCGAGCCGGTGTCGAACAGACCTGCCGGGTGCAGACGCCTGCGCCCACGCCACCCCCATACAGGAGGCCCCGTGCCCATCCCTGCCCTCGCGACAGCAGTCGCAACCCGTCGCGTCAGCCTGTCCGTTTGCGTGACCCCTCTGCTTTTGGGGGTGCTCCTGATCGTCGCCATGCCACCGGTCTGGGCGCACTCGGCCCTGCAGTCGGCCCATCCGGCGGTGGATGGCGTCGTCGAGGGTCCAGTCGACACGCTGCTGCTGACCTTCGGGCAGCCCGTCCGGGTGCTGAGCGACGACGTGTCGTTGCAGGGTCCCTCCGGGGTCGTGGCCACCGGCGATGCCGTCGTACAGGCGGACCGCGTGACCGTTGCGGTTCCCGTGACCGAGGCCACCCCCGCCGGCCAGCACATCGTCGTGTGGCGGGTGATCGGCGCCGACGGCCATCCCATCGAGGGAACCCACTCGTTCACGGTGACCGGCCCGGCGCCCACGCCAGCCCAACCGGCCCAACCAGCCGAACCGGGCGTCGCAGGGACCACGCCGACGCCAACCGTCGCGCCACCGTCGACCCCATCGACTCCACTCGCAGCGGTGCCGGTGTCGCCCCGCCCATCCGAGCCGGCCCCGCCCCTCGGAGCTGCTCCGCTCGCGACCGCGCCCGCTGACAGTGCGCCCGTCGACACCGCGCCCGCTGACACCGCGCCCGCAGTCGTGACGGACCCCGATGCCGCCGTCGACGCCCCCGGTGCAGACGCGGTGGTCCCCGTGGCCGGTGTGGTCGCGCGGTGGCTCGCCTACGTCGGGGTCATGCTCACCGGTGGCGTCCTGGTCTTCGCCATGCTCGTCCATCCCCACCCGCTCGAGGACCGGGGGGCCCTGGATCGACTCCTGGTGGTCGGGGCGGCGACGATGGCCGTTGGGTCCGTGGCACAGCTGGTCGTGCGAACCGTCGTGGTGTCGGGGGACGGGATCTCCGGCATGTTCGACGTCGACGCGATGGCCATCGTGGCCGATGGTGGCCTCGTGCCAGCGGCCACCATCCGTATCGCGGCAGCCACCCTGGCCTTCGCGGCGTCCCGCACGGGCACGTGGCACCGGCTCGGGGGACCGGGCTTCGCCGGGCTGACTGCGGCCATCGGCGCCGTGCTCTCCTTCCAGCTGACGGGCCACACGGCAAGCAGCGAACCGGCAGCGCTGGTTCGGGTCGCCGATGCCGTGCACGTCGGGGCGGCGACTGTCTGGACCGGGGGCGTCGCGTCCCTGCTCGTGGTGGTCGCCGGTCGACGTCGTGCCTCGCGTCGTGTGGACGTCATCGCGGCTCGGTTCGCGTCGGTCGCTGCAGCCTCGGTCGTGCTCGTCGGTCTCGCGGGACTGGCGTTGACCGTGATCGCACTGGACGCCCCGACGCAGCTGTGGACCACGGGCTACGGACAGGTCCTGCTGGCCAAGCTCGCGGTCGTCGGCGTCATCGGTGCCATCGGTGCGGTCAACCACTTCCGCGTCGTGCCTCGCCTGGAGGGTGGAGCCGGAGCCGGAGCCGCCGACGGTGCCCTCCACCGCCTGCTGCGTGTCGAGCTGGCCGCCTTCGCCACTGCCGTGGTGCTGACCTCGGCGCTCGTCGGCCTCTCCCCATGACATCCGACGGCGTCGGGGACTGATCGGGCGACCCCACCGCCGCGACGACGAGCACGAGGCCGAGGTCGCGGGCCTGCTACTCGATCAGGCCCGCATCGCGCTGGACGGACCGGACGTAGGCCACGATGTCGGCGACGTCCTGGTCGCTGAGGCCCGGCCGGGGCGGCATGGGACCGAAGTCCCAGTGATGCGGCTGGACGCCGTTGCGGACGGCCAGCAGGAAGGCCCCGTCAGCATGGTGGGAGGGGACGTAGACGTCGTGGACGAACGGCGGTCCCTGATCGGTGCCGGTCGCGTCGGTGCCGTGGCACTGGGCGCAGTTCGCCGCGTACAGGTCGGCGCCGAGCGCGACGTCACCGGCTCCCTCGAGAACCGGGTTGTCCCCGGACGCAGGATCCGAGGCACTGGCGCACCCGGCCAGGGTGACGATGGCGATCACTGCCGCTGCCACCAGCCGGCAACGGCGACCTGACCGTCCTCCGAGCCCCCTCGAGTCGCCGAGATGGACGCGCGGTTGCGTGTGTGCTGTCACGTGATGATCCTCCTTGACTGCCGACCCCCGGTTGAGGGTGCTCGCGCGGGTGACGAGGCACGCACGGCTGGTGGTTCGGGCGACATCGCCAAGGCCCATCATCGCCCTGGAGCACTCGGGTTGGGGACCGCGACCCCGGTCAACGACGAACAGGAGCCTACGACCCGCGGCCGCTAGGGCCGCTAGGGTCGCGGGGATGGCCGACGACACCCACCACATCCACGAGAACCGGCCGGGACTCCAGCGCGGTGAACGGGCACCCGACATGGTGCTGCCGACCCCGCAGGGCACCCCGACGCACTACTACGCCCACGCGGGTGGCCGGCCGGCGCTGTTGGTCCACACCCGTGACGACGGGCTGGCCGCGGTCCGCGACCTGACGGCTGCCCTGGCGACGGACCACGAACGCCTCACCGTCCACGTGATCGGTCCGCAGACGGTCGCCGATGCCCTCGACGGTCCCGAGGACCCCGACGTGCTGGTGGACCGCAACGGCCGCGCCGCCGCGGCCTACCGCACCGACGGGCGCACGGTGGCGTTCCTCCTCGACCCCTCCCTGCGGGTGCTGGAGGGCTGGGAGGTCCCCGACGGGGGAGCGGTGGCCACCGACGTGGCCTCGGCGGTCCGCCAGCGGCTGGACGCCATCGATGCCGCCACCCCCGCACCGCGGGTCGTGGGGATGCAGGCACCAGTGCTGATCGTCCCCGACGTGCTGTCGCCCGGGGAGTGCGACGACCTCGTCGCGCTGTGGCACACCGACCACACCGAGACGGGCGTGGAGACCAACGAGGGCAGCACCCGCGGGGAACGGCTGGAGGCCAAGCTCAAGCGGCGCGCCGACCACATCGTGCGCGACCCCGACCGCATGCAGGCGCTCGCAACCGCGATCGGCCGGCGGCTGTTCGTCGAGGTCGCCCGCTGCTTCAACTACCGGCCCAAGCGGTTCGAGGGCTTCAAGATCGGCCGCTACACCGCGGAGGACCGCGGGTTCTTCAGCCTGCACCGCGACAACCTCAGCCCGACCACCGCACACCGTCGGTTCGCGCTGACCCTGAACCTGTCGGAGGACTACCAGGGCGGCGAGCTGCGCTTCCCCGAGTACGGCCCGAACCTGTACCGACCCCCGCGCGGCGCGGCCCTCGTGTTCAGCGGCTCGCTCCTCCACGAGGTCGCCGACGTCACCGCCGGCGAGCGGTTCGTGCTGCTGTCGTTCCTGTTCGCCGACGAGACGGTGCGCCAGCCCGGCTGACCCCTGGCCCACCGCGCACCGCCACCGTCAGTGGGTGACGAAGGCGGGCAGGTCGGGGCCGAGGGGCTGGGCCTGGGCGACCGTCGTCAGGGCGGTCACGGTGACCCAGCCATCCGCCAGCAAGCGGTGGTCGCTGGTGGGGGAGCGGTCCTCGACGTCACCGTGCACGCCGAACTCGACACGGCGGCCGGCGTGGTCGGCGCTGGCCACGCGGATGTGGCCGAACGCCTCCAGCTCGGTCCAGCGGAACCCGCGGATCGCGGCCGTCGGCACCGACGGCACGTTGACGTTGAGGACGACGTCGTCACGGCCCAGCCGGATGATCCAGCGGCACATCTCACCAGCCACCTCCTCGGCGGTGTCCCAGCGCCACGGCTCGTCGTCGCGGGGTGGGGCGAGGCTGACCGCAAGGCCGCTGCACCCGAACGTCCGGCCGGTCAGCGCCGCCCCGACCGTGCCCGAGTGGATGACGGAGTGCCCGGTGTTGGCACCGGCGTTGATGCCGGAGACGACCAGGTCGGGCGCGTCGCCGAAGGCGCCGAGCGCGGCGCTCAGGACGGCCAGGCCCGGCGGTCCGGCCAGCGCATGGGCGTCCATGCCCTCGCGCTCGACCGTGCGGAACGCCACCCCCTCGTGGACGTCGAGCTGGCCGATGCCGGTCCCTGCCCCGCTGACGTTGCGGTCGGGCGCGACGACGAGCGGTGCCAGGCCGGCCCGCCGGACCGCACGGGCAAGGCACAGCAGCCCGGGGCTGTCGATCCCGTCGTCGTTGGTGACCAGCGCACGACCAGACAGGTGGCCGGGCTGCCGGTGCGGGACCTCGACGTCGGACGGGTCGTGGTCGATCCTTCGTGCGTGCGGTTCGTCGCTCACGGGCCCTCCTTCGATGGCCGGTCGGATGGGGTCGGGTGCTCGGTCACCTGGACCAGCTCCGCCAGCCGGTCGACCAGCGACGGGGCGACCGTGGTCAGGCCGTGCCGGGTGACGTTGGCCGCCCCCGCAGCGCAGGCCAGCCGCAGCGCATCGGCGGGCTCCAACGACTCCAGCGTTGCGCGTACGAGCGCGGCGGTCATGGAGTCCCCGGCCCCGTGGTGGTCGGCCTCGCTCAGCCGCGGCGGGCTGGCCGCGAGCAGGCGACCGCCGACCAGGGCGAGCGTCGGGCGGTGGACACGGCTGACCACGACCATGTCGACGCCGCGATCGGCCAGCGACGACATCGCGGTGCGCAGGCCGGCGTCGGTGGGGTCGTCGAGGTCGCGTTCGGTGATCATGCCGTCGGCCAGGAGGTCCTCGTCGGAGACCTTCAGCACCTGCAGCCGGCCCTCCTCGAGGAACGCATCGAGCTCCTCGCCGTGCAGGTCACCGATCACCGCGACGCCGGTCGTGCCAAGGTCGGCACCCAGCCGGCGGTAGAAGCCGGTCTCGATCGCGGCGGGGGTGGGCCGCCCGGTCAGCACGCAGACGCCGGTGGTGATGGCCGACTCCAGCGTTGCGCCGTACAGGTCGTCGCGTTCGTGGCGGGACAGGCCGGGGTCGCCGGTGCGGACGACCTCCTGTCGGTCGCCACAGCGTCGATCGTGCACGTAGGCGGCGGTGGCGCCCTCGACGGTCACGAGGTCGACGGCCAGGCCCTCTGCGGCCAGCAGGCCACGGATGACCGCCCCGGTCTCGCCGCCCAGCGACGTGCAGAGGATGGGACGGTGTCCGAGGCCGCACAGCAGCCGGGTCAACCAGTACCCCTGGCCGCCGGCGTGCACGTGCACCTCGCCAGGGCCCTCCTCGTCGGATCCGGTGGCCTCCACGGTGACCGTGAGCAGCATCGACGGGGCGAACACGCACACGTCGGCGACCGGGGCCACGTCCGGCGGAGCGCCCTCGGTGAGGTCGACCGTGGGGTCGGGCGGGGGTGGAATGGGCTGCGGGACTGCGCTGACCGTCGACATGCGTGCCTCCGATGACGCTGGTGTCGACAGGTGATACCCCTCGCCAGTGCTCGGGAACCCGTCCATCCAGACGCCGTCTCGTGCCCCCGCGCGGCGGGTGAGGCGAAAAGTTCGCCATACGGCTTGCCGTGTAACTACAGGCATGTAGTACGCTTGTGCCCACAGCCGATGGGCTCCTCAGGGAGTTCGGCGGCTAGTCTCAAGCCTCCGAGGTGCGCTGAGGGAGGGGAAGCCTTCAGCCGCCTCGGACAACCTCGACGGCCCGTTCCACCCAGGTGGGGCGGGCCGTCGGCGTTGGCCGACGCCAGCCCACGACCGCTCAGCTGCCGGCGCCGAACCCCAGGGCCCGGACGAGGCCATCCGGGTCGGCCACGGTCACCGTCAGGCCCCGGTGCGACCACGGACCGATGACGCGGCCCACCTTCTCGTGGAAGGTGACGCACACGCCGCTGGCACCGGTGGTGCCCATGGTCAGCCCGCTGTCGGCCATGGACATCCGCAGGCCCACGGACTTCAGCGGGTTGTACGGCCCGGTGTTCTCCGCCGAGGCGATGTTGCTGATCGGCGTGCGCAGCACGAAGCGGCCGTAGGTCGCTTCGAAGGTGTCGGCGCTGACGGTCACCCCGTCGCGCCCTTCTCGGGCGCCGAGGGGCCACCAGATGGGGGCGAAGCGGCGATCGAAGTCGTAGGGGAAGACGAGGGGCACGCCTCGACCCTACCGGCCGGGTGGTCCCACCCTCCGGCCTTCGGTACCATCGGCGGCAGAACTACAGACGTGTGATTCGATCGTGGCCCTGCCAGGCCCGTTCGAGGCACCGCCAGCCCGAGGTGCGCGTGCGGTGGGGAAGCCGTCCGCCGCCTCGGACCGCTGGACGCGGCGGTCCTGCTCCGTACTCCTGAGCGGGCCGCCGCGTCCCGGCTGGCGTCTAGCATCGCCGGCCATGGGCTCCCATCCGATCACCCGTGCCGCCGTCGACGATGCGGTCCGCTACGCCGACCGCTGGTTGGCGTTCCGCCAGCGCGCCACCCGCGTCCCCGGAGTGCAGGCCGCCGTCTGGTTCGACGGCGAGCTCGTCCTCTCGACCGCGCACGGCGTCGCCGACGAGGCGTCGGGGGAGGCGCTGACCGCGGCGCATCGCTTCCGGATCGCCTCGCACTCCAAGACGATGACCGCGACGGTGCTGGCGCAGATGGTGGAGGAGGGGCATCTCCGCCTCGACGACCCGGTCGGTACCCGCCTGGACTGGCTGCACGACAGCGACTCGCCGGTGGCCGACCTGACCCTCTTCCAGCTGCTCGCCCACGCGGGCGGCATCCCTCGGGACTCCGCGAGCAGCGCCCACTGGCAGCACGAGGCGCCGTTCCTCGATGCCGACACCCTCGCCGAGCGGGTGCTGGCCGAGGGAACGGTGACCGGCGCCGACGTCCGGTTCAAGTACTCCAACATCGGCTACGCCCTGCTCGGCCAGGTCATCGAGGCCGTGACCGGCCGGAGCTGGGCGGAGGAGGTGCAGGAACGGATCCTCGACCCGCTCCGGCTCGCCGACACCGGGCCGGACTGGACCCCGGACGTCGACGGCCCGTGGGCGACCGGCCACACCGGGCTGGCGTGGGCCGACAGGCGGGTCCCCATCGACCAGGTCCCGACCAACGCGATGGCCGCAGCGACGGGGGTCTGGTCGACCGCCGCGGACCTGTGCACCTACATGGCGGCCCACCTGCCGGG
The DNA here is from genome assembly GCF_003344865.1 of Euzebya pacifica. Lineage (GTDB taxonomy): Bacteria > Actinomycetota > Nitriliruptoria > Euzebyales > Euzebyaceae > Euzebya > Euzebya pacifica. The sequence continues at coordinate 3,777,334 of NZ_CP031165.1, read as the reverse complement.
CGACGAACGCCTCCTCACGGATGCGTCGAAGCGCCGCCTGCAACGACCCGTCCAGCAGGTCGAGGGGGTGCCCGATGGCGGCTACGGGCTGGGATTCATCACCTCGCGAATCGCCGGACGCAGCGGGGTCGGCCACAACGGGGGGTGGGCCGGCCACATCACCAGCACGGTCGCCCTGCCCGAGGACGGGCTGGTCGTGTCGGTGCTGACCAACGCCATCGACGGTCCCGCGCCCGAGCTGGTCGAAGGGATCATCCGCCTCGTCGACGCCGCAGCGGCGCCCGTCGATGGCCCCGTGGACGACGCCCGGGCGCGGGTCCCCGAGGGCCGCTACGCATGGTTGTGGGGTGTTCGCGACGTCGCCGTGCTGGGCGGTCGGGCGTACCTGTTGTCCCCGACGGTCCCCAATCCGGTGGCCGCGACCGTTCGGCTCGAGCCGGATGCCGACGACCCGGACCGCTGGGTCATGGTCGAGGGGCCCGGTTATGCCTCGGTGGGGGAGGCCGTGACCGTCGAGCGCGACGCCGACGGTCGGGTGGAGGCGCTGGACATGTCCGGTACCCGGATCGTGCCGATCGACCGGGCCGTGCTGCCCGACCGCGTCACCGCCCCCGGATCGTGAATCCAGGGGCAGCCTCGGCGGGTCCCTGTCACCGCCCCGCGGAAGACCAGATCAGCAGAGGGGCAGGCCAACGTTGAACTCGGCGGTGATTGACTCCGTCCCGAGGGTCTCGTTGCCGTCGAAGGTCCCGACGTAGCGGGTGACGTCGTCGGCCGGAGCCTCGATCGTGGTGGTTTCCGCGGCGATCTCCGCGCCCTCGAAGAGGTAGGTCATGGCCGCGTCGTCGACGCCACCCTGGACCCGGACCTGATCGCCGGCGGTGCTGGTGACCAGCACGGCGCCTCCGGACTGCTCACAGGCAGTTGCCTCGAGCGGGCTCTCGGTCCCGAACGTCAGCGCGGCCGCGCTGCCGGGTGCCGCGTCCTCGGCCGCGGCGTCGTCCGGGGTGGCCTCCTCGCCGGTCGGGTTCTGCTCGGTGGGGATCGGCTCGGCCGGGGCGGCCGCCGTCGGGGTGACGGCGGGGTCGCTGCTGGCCGGTGCGGCCGTTTCCATCGGGTCGGCCGGGGTGGTCGCCGTTGCCTCGATCGTGGGGACAACCGTCGGTGTGGTGTCGGCGTCGTCGCTGGAGCAGGCGGTGGCCACGACGGCGAGGACCGCCAGCATGGCCAGGACGAGGGTGGTTCGGGTGCGCACGTGCGCTCCTTCGGGTGGCGGGGAGACTGCGGGCGAAGGCAGGGCGCCTTCGCTGTCCATCACTGACGCATCCATGAGTACCGCACCGGGGGAGGCGACACCCCGGACGGACGGCCACAGCCCATCCGGCCGGGGATCGTGGTCGACGACCGACAGGGGGTTGTCCTCGCCGGACGGTGGGTCGATGATGCCGGCCGTGACGCTTCCCACCGACCGACAGTGGTACGGCCAGGACGGCCGGGTGGCCGCCGTCGACAGCCCCCTGCGCGAGGCCGAGACCCACCAGCTCGGCGCGACCACCATGCGGTTCCTCGTCACCCACGACATGACCGAGGGGCGGTTCGGGCTCTTCCGCTGGGAGATGGGCCCAGACAGCGGTGGCGCCTCACCGCACTTCCACCGCAACATCGCCGAGACCTTCATCGTGCTCGACGGCGCCGTCGGCCTGTACGACGGGCAGCGTTGGGTGACCCGAGGGCCCGGCGACGTCGTCTACGTCCCCGAGGGGGGCATCCACGGCTTCAGGCAGGAGGGCGAGGACCCGTCGACGATGCTCATCCTCTTCGTGCCCGGCCCCCGCCGGGAGGAGTACTTCCTCGAGCTCGTCGACGTGGTGACCAACGACCGGACCCTGTCGGAGGAGGAGTGGCGCGAGCTGTGGGCCCGCCACGACCAGTATCCCGCCACCTGAGGTCCACAGACGCGTGTCGACGCCGCGTCACCGGGTAGTCCTCGCACAGACCGATCACCCAACTGGAAGGACTGTCCGTGTCCACGCATTCCGTCGCACTCCAGCGTCCCCGCCACGGGAAGATGATCGCCGGGGTCTGCGCCGCCCTTGCCACCCGGTTCGGGGTCTCCGTCGGTGCGGTCCGGCTGGCGTTCCTCCTCTTCGGCATCGTCGGGGCCGGCGAGATCGCCTACATCGTGCTGTGGATCGTCATCCCGAAGGCGCCCCGCTGACCTCAGGGTTCAGCTGCTGAGCCCGCGTCGTTCCAGCAGCGGGGCGAGGGTCGGGGGACGGCCTCGCACCGCCTCGAACGCCGCCATGGGATCCTCGGCGCCACCCCGCGCGAGCAGCCGGTCGCGGAACACCTGGCCGTTCTCGCGTCGCAGGCCGCCCTGCTCGCCGAACCACTGGACGAGCTCGGCGTCCAGCACCTCCGACCAGATGTAGGAGTAGTACCCGGCGCTGTACCCGCCGGCGAAGATGTGGGCGAAGTAGGTCGTGCGGTAGCGGGGTGGGATCCACGGCAGGTCCAGCCCGAGCTCGGCCAGCGCGTCGAGCTCGAACGCCTCGACGTCGTCAGCCGCCACCGTGCGGCCCGGCGGGATCGTGTGCCAGGCGAGGTCGAGCAGCGCCGCCGCGAGGTACTCGCTCGTCGCGAATCCCTCCCCGTAGGTCCCCACCGCCTCGAGCCGCTCGACGACGGCCGGGTCCAGCGCCTCGCCGGTCTCGTGGTGGCGGGCGTAGCGGGCCAGCATCGCCGGGTCGAACGCCCACATCTCGTTGACCTGCGAGGGGAACTCCACGAAGTCACGCGGGACCGACGTGCCCGAGAACCGTGGGTAGGTGACATCGGAGAACAAGCCGTGCAGCGCGTGGCCGAACTCGTGGAACAACGTGCGGACGGCATCCACGGTCATCAGCGCCGGGCCGTCACCGGCGGGACGCGGGATGTTGTGGGTGACCGTCACTACGGGACGGCCGCCCAGCAGCGCCGACTGGTCCGCCAGCGTCGTCATCCAGGCCCCACCGCGCTTGGAGGGCCGTGACCACGGATCGATCAGGCACAGCCCAAGCCCATCGCCGTCGTGGTCGAACACCTCGAACAGCTGCACGTCGGGGTGGTAGGTGGGCAGGTCGTCGCGCTGGACGAAGGTGATCCCGTACAGGTCGGTTGCCGCGGCGAACACCCCGTCGCGCAGCACGGCATCGAAGGCGAAGTAGGGCCGCAGCGCCTCCTCCTCCACGCCGTAGCGGTCGCTGCGGACGCGCTCGGCGTAGTACGCCCAGTCCCACGGCTGCAGCGGGCCGTCCTCGCCGTCGGCCAGCAGCAGCGCCTCGAGCTCGGCGGCCTCGACGCGGGCGTTGGCCGTGGCTGGTCCCACCAGGCCGCGCAGGGTCTCCATCGCCGTGTCCGCATCGCCGGCGGTCTGGTCGGCGATCACATGGGCGGCGTGGGTCGGTGCACCGAGCAGGGCAGCCCGTTCGGCCCGCAGGCCGACGATCTCCGCGACGATCGGACGGGTGTCGTGCGGTCCACCGAGGCATCGCGTGACCGACGCCTCGTACAGCCGTCGACGGGTGCGCCGGTCGGTCAGGGACGACATCGCCGGCTGACCCGACGGCAGGACCAGCGGCAGCAGCCACCCCTCCAGGTCATGTTCCTGGGCGGACGCAGCGGCGGATGCCAGGGCGTCCTCGGACATGCCGACCAGCTCGGCGACCTCCGTCACGTGCACGGCGTTGGCCTTCGTTCCCTCCACCAGCAGCCGCTTGAAACGGGCACCCGCCTCCGACAGCTGGCGGTTCAGGTCCGACAGCCGCTGGCGGTCCTCGGCGTCGAGCGCCGCGCCGGCCCTGACGAAGTCGGTGTGGATGCGCTCGACCAGCCGGCACGTCTCGGCGTCCAGGTCGAGGGCGTCTCGCTGGTCGTGCACGGCGTCGAGGCGCTGGAAGATGCGCTGGTCCAGGTAGAGGGCGTCGGTGTGCGCCGCCAGCTGGGGGGCCAGCCACTCGTCGCGATCGGTGACCACGTCGTCGATGCAGGAGCTCGACTGGGTCCAGTGGATGGTCAGCGCCCGGTTGAGCAGCCGGCCGGATCGCTCCAGCGCCACCACCGTGTTGTCCACGGTCGGCTCGGCGGGATCGGTGGCGATCGCCTCCCACTCCTTGCGCTGGGCCTCCAGCCCTGCCTCGATCGCCTCGACGATGTGCTGCGGGGTGATCCGGTCCAACGGTGGCAACCCGTAGGGCAGGTCGCTCGGGGAGGACAGGGGGTTGTCGTCGGGGGCGACGTCGGCGGGCGTGCTGTCGGCAGGGGCGCTGTCAGGCAAGGACATCCGGCGATGCTATCGGCGGGGCCGGACGTGACGTACACGACAATTTCGTGGTTTGGGCAACCGGGGTTCGGAGGTAGAGCATTGTCATGGAACCAAGCACCACGTTCACCGAATCCGTCACCGTCGACAAGCCGGTTCGCACCGTCTACGACCAGTGGACTCAGTTCGAGGAGTTCCCCCGGTTCATGGAAGGTGTGGAGAAGGTCGAGCAGCTCGACGACACGCACCTTCGCTGGACCACCGAGATCGGTCTGGTCAAGCGCGAGTTCGACGCCGTCATCGACGAGCAGATCCCCGACAGGATCATCTCCTGGCGTGCCCAGGGCGAGGTCGAACACGCCGGGAAGGTCACCTTCGAGGCCGTCGACCCCACCACCACCAAGGTCGAGGTCACGATGGCCTGGTCGCCGGAGTCCTTCGCGGAGAAGGTCGCGGACTGGACCAACGCCGCTGAACGCCGCGTTCGTGGCGATCTCGAGCGGTTCGAGTCCTTCATCGAGGACCGAGTCGGCGCCACCGGAGCACACCGAGAGGCGCACTGACTACCGCAGTAGTTGGCCGTTCGGTCACCTGATCCAACGGCCAACCTCACCCCCGTTTGGGGACTAGTGATGTGGCAACAGTGGAAGCCGCACGTCGTTCGAGTCGACGGCGTGTACCCGAACCCCCAAGGAGAACCACAATGCGCTCCCGACTTCTGACCATCTTCCTTTCCGGCCTCCTCGCATTCGGCCTGGTTGCCTGTGACGACACCGGTGACGGCGTCGAGCAGGACGCCCAGGACATCGAGCAGGGCGCCGACCAGGCGATCGACGAGGCCGACCAGGAAATCGACGACGCCGCCGACGAGCTCGATGACATCGAGGCCGACGTCGACGCTGACATCGACACCGACGGCGACGCCGCGGCCGACCCGGCCGTCGAGCCCACCGAGTAACCCACAGACCTGAACGGGCGGTCTGACCGTCCGCTGTACGACACGCCCCCGACTTCGGTCGGGGGCGTCGTCGTGTTCAGGTAGCCGTGTCTCGGCCCGGACGCGCGTCGGGCCCGGGCGCGCGTCAGGCGCCGGTCAGGAACGACAGGCGCAGGGTGCGGCGCGGGTTGTCGACGTTTGTGTCGACCACCACGACGGACTGCCAGGTGCCCAACGCGATCTCGCCGTCGTCGACGGGCAGGACGAGGGACGGGGAGACGAACGCCGGCAGGACGTGGTCGGCACCGTGGCCAGGCGAGCCGTGGCTGTGCTGCCAACGGTCGTCGCGAGGCAACAACCCGTTCAACGCCGTGACCAGGTCGGGTTCGGACCCGGCCCCGGTCTCCAGCAGCGCGAGGCCGCAGGTGGCATGGGGCAGGAAGGCGTGCAGGAGTCCGCTGCGCCCGACGTTGGCGGCGAAAGCACGGACCTCGGCGGTCACATCGGTGACCGGGTCGGAGCTCGTTTCGAGGTGGAGTGTGCGGGTCAGCATCGTCAGCCTTCCTCGTCGGGGGCGAACTCGGGCGGCACGCCGCCCGTGGCGATCGGACCCCAGTCGTCGATGGTGATGGCGATCGCCACCTTGGCGCGGTCGCGCATGGCCTGCCGGTACTCCTCCCAGTCGGGGTGTTCGCCGGCAGCCGAGCGGAAGTAGTCCACCAGCGCCTCGACGCCGTCCTCGCCGTCGAGCACCTCGGCGTCGCCGTAGACCTGCACCCAGGGGCCGTTGAAGTCGTCGGACTGCACCATCACCGCGCAACCCGGCGAGCGGCGCAGGTTGGCCACCTTGGCCCGGGTGGGGTAGCTGCTGATCAGCAGTCGTCCGTCGCTGCCGACGGCGCCGGTGACCGGCGAGGCCTGCGGCCGGCCGTCGGCCCGGCTGGTGACGAGGACGAGGTTTCGGCGCGGGCGGACGAAGTCCAGCAACGCCTCTCGGTCGACGCGGTTCTCCTGTGCGATCTCCATGCGCCCAGCCTCTCGTGTCCGGGCAGCCGCCACCTGTCACGGACCGACCCCACCCGGATGGAATCGCCTCCGCCGTTGGATGGAATCGCCTCGGGCCGATGGCACAAACCGCTCGAACGCGGGGTTTCGCCGACGGAATCGCCTCCAACCGTCGCCCACCCCTGCCATTTCGGAGGCGATTCCGTCCGCTCGGGATGGCTCCGTCCGCTCGCGATGGCTCCGTCCGCTCGGGATGGCTTCGTCCGCGTGGGGACCCGTCTGGCCGGGCGGGCTACTCGGGCTGGAAGGCGGTGCCGAGCGCGGCCGGGGGGTCGTTGCGCAGGATCCAGCGGAGGCCGGGCCGGCGGTCGGTCAGTGTGCGGAAGGTGGAGTGGTTGACCACGACGAGGGTCAGGATCATCAGCGGGAACGGGATGATCGGCAGGATCTGCGACACGCCGGGGAACACCGGCTGCAGCTGCAGCGCCAGCACCTGCAGCGCCCCGAACAGGTAGCAGCCGAGCGCCGCCCGGACGGGATCCCAGCCGCCGAAGATGACGATCGCCAGGGCGATCCAGCCGAAGTTGGTCGTCGACCCCTCCGACCAGCCGAGCTTGACGTCCAGCGAGAACGCCGCACCGGCGACACCGACCAGCGCGCCACCGACCAGGGTGTAGGCCACACGCAGGCGGTTGACGGCGATGCCGCGCACCCACGCGGCGGCCGGGTGCTCGCCGATGGCCTGCAGCTCCAGCCCGAAGCGGGTCCGGTACAGCCAGAACCAGGCGATGAGGGCAACCAGCATCGAGGCGTAGACCGACGCGTTGTGGTCGAACAGGACCTCGCCGAGGAACGGGATGTCCGACAGCACCGGGATCGGCCAGGCCGGTACCGACTCGCCGGGCACCCGGACGAACGGTCCACCGAGGAACGACGACAGCTCGGCGCACAGCAGGGTGAGGACGAACCCGACGGCGATCTGGTTCAGCCCGAGGCGGATGGAGCTGACGGCGACGATGCCGGCGACGACCGCACCGACGGCTGCAGCAGCGGCGAAGCCGACCAGGACGCTGCCGGAGGTCGACGCGGCGGCGAATCCGGTCAGGGCGGCCAGCAGGATCGACCCGTCCAGGGACAGGTTGACCACCCCGGCGCGTTCGGTCAGGGTCTCGCCGACGCTGGCGAAGACCAGCGGGGCAGCGGCCGCAACGATGGCGGCGAGGGTGGCCTCCACTACTCGGTCACCTTCCGGAGGGGGTCGACGACCGAGGGACGACGACGCAGTCCGCCGACCCCACGGGCGATCAGGACGAGCAGGACGAGGGTGGAGGTGAACACGCCGGCCAGCGCCGAGTCGAGGTCCAGCCGCAGCTCCAGCTGGCTGGCCCCCACGCCCACCGCGGCGAAGAACACGGCCAGCGCCGCCGCGGGCAGCACACGGTACGCCGTCAGCAGGACCAGCAGGATGCCGACGAAGCCGTAGCCGCCGGAGATGGCGGGGACGAGCTTGTGGTGGACCGCGCCGACCTGCAGGGCACCGGCCAGCCCGGCCAGCCCGCCACCGATCGCGAACGCCGCGAGGGTGGTGCGCTGCACGGCCACGCCGAGCCGTTCGGCCGCCGCGGGATTGGCGCCGACAGCCCGCAGGCGCAGCCCGAAACGGGTGCCGCGCAGCAGCAACCAGACGCCGAGCACCCCGACCAGGGCGAGCCCGAGGGCGATCGGCGCCAGGCGCAGGCCCTCGAGGGTCGGGAACCATGCCTCGTCCCGGAACAGGTCGGTCCCCGATGTCGACGCCACACCGCTGCGCGACCACGGGCCGATGATCAGGTAGATCGCAAGGCCCGTGGCGGCGAAGTTCAGGCCGACGCCCGCGAAGATCTCGTTGACGCGTCCGCGGACCTTGAGGACACCGGTGAGCAGTCCCCAGGCCATGCCGGCGGCGATCCCGGCCAGCACCGCTGCGGTGAGGACCACGACGGTCGGGCCGGGCACGATCCGCGACGCCCATGCCGCGCCGATGCCGCCGGCGATGATCTGCCCCTCGACACCGATGTTCCACAGCCCGGCGGTGAACGTCACCGACAGGGAGGCGGCCGCGAGCGCGAGGGGCACCCAGACGACGAACGTGTCGGCCAGCTTGGTCGTCGAACCGAGCGAGCCGCTGACCAGCAACGACAGCGCCTCGCCGGGTGGGGCGTCGGCGAGGACCATCAGGCCGACCAGCGCCAGGAGCGCCACCGCAACCGGGGCGATCCAGGTCGTGACGAGCTTCATTCGCGGCCGCCGATCAGGTGCCCGAGGGTGTCGGGGTCGGCGTCGGCCGCGTCGAGGCTGGCGATGATGCGGCCGGCGAAGCAGACCAGGATGCGGTCGGCCCGGCGGCGCAGCTCGTCGAGGTCGGAGGAGGAGAAGACGATCCCGGCACCGGCGTCGGCCCGTGCGGTCAGCAGGTCCCAGACCCACTCGGCGCTGGCGACGTCGAGGCCACGGGTCGGGTGCTCCATCAGCAGCACGTCGACGTCGTCGCCCACCAGTGACAGCAGCAGCCGCTGCTGGTTGCCGCCCGACAGCTGCTCCGGGGTCGACGTCGGGGTGGCCTTGATGCGGTAGGTGTCGATGGCCCGCTCGGCGACGGCAACCGCCGCGTCGTCGTCGCGCCAGAAGCGCCGCCAGCCCGACCGGACGGGAACCGCCCCGGCCAGGTCGGCGTGTTCGGCCACCGTCAGCCCGGGAACCAGCCCCTCGGCGAGGCGGTCCGCCGGCAGGAACTCCAGGCCCATCGCCCGCCGCCGACGGGGAGACTCGCGCGTCACGTCCACGAGGCCATCGCTGTCGGCTCCCGCGTCGGCCAGCTCGATCGTGCCGGCCTCGGCAGCCAGCACCCCGGCGGCCAGCCGCAGCAGGCTGCGCTGGCCCGACCCCTCCATGCCCGCCAGCCCCACGACCTCACGGGCGTGCACGACCAGGTCGGCGTCGGCCACCGTGGTGGATCCGTCGAGCGCACCCACGCCGTGCAGGCGCAGCAGCGGTGCGCCGACGGTCACGGCCTCGCGTTCGCCCAGCTCCGGGCTGCTGCCGAACATCAGCTCCACCAGCTCGGCGTCGGAGACGGGCAGGTCGCGCTCGCCGACCACGCGGCCGGCGCGCATCACCGTCACCCGGTGGCACAGCTCGGCCAGCTCCTCCAGCTTGTGGGTGACGTAGACGACGCTGAGCCCCTCCTCGTCGGCCAGCCGACGCAGGGCGGCGAACAGCAGCTCGCGCTGGTCCGCGGAGATCGCCGTCGTCGGCTCGTCGAGGATCAGCACCCGGGCACCCGCGGCCAGCAGCCGCGCCATCTCCAGCTGCTGGCGTTCACCGACGGTCAGGGTGCGGGCCACCGCGTCGGGCGGCAGCTCGAAGCCGAGCCGGTCACAGGTTGCGGCCAGCTGACGACGACCCTCCGCCCTCGACAGGTGGCCGTGGCTCCCCAGCAGGAAGTTCTCCAGCACCGTCATGGGGCCGAGCACCATCGGGTCCTGGTGCAGCAGGCCGATGCCGGCCGCCAAGCCGTCCCGCGGGCCGGACATGTCCAGGTCGACCCCGTCGAGGCGGATCCGTCCGGCGTCGGCCCGGCGGGCGCCCGAGACGATGCCGACGATCGTGGACTTGCCGGCCCCGTTCTCGCCGACGAGGCCGTGCAGCGCGCCCGGCTGCACGGTGAAGGCCACACCGTCGTTGGCCTTCACCGTGCCGTAGCGCTTGTGGACGTCGATGACCTCAAGCACGTGGGGTCGCTACTCCTGGGTCTCGGCGGTGCCGTCGATGCCCTCGAGCAGCCCCGGGAAGTACCAGACCTGCTGGTCGGTGGCGACCTCGCCGTCGGCGACGTAGGTGGTGCCGTCCTGCAGGACCAGCGGGCCGGCGAACAGTCCCACCGATCCGTCCAGCAGGCCAGCGGTCAGCTCGTCGACCGCCGCAGCGGCGTCGTCCCCGAGGCCCGGGCCCTTGAGGAAGCCCACGGTGCTGGCGTCGAGGTCGTTGATGTCGTCGGCATCCGGGCCGAGCCAGCGGAAGTCACCGGCGAAGCTGCCGTCGACGACGGACTGGGCGGTCTCGAGGTAGGCCGGGCCCCAGTTGAAGTAGGGGACACCCAGGCAGACGTCGGGGGCCTCGTCGCAGGCGCCGAGGAAGTCGTAGGGCACGGCGTGCACGGCGTCGCCGGCCTCGGCGAGCTGCCCGGTCCGCACGATCGCCTCGGTGGTGTCGATGCCGGACAGGACGACGTCGGCGCCACCGGCGTAGAAGTCGTTGACGACCTGGGTCGGGTCCAGGGTGACGCCGGGGATGTTGAACCAGAAGCCGATGTAGGTGACCTCGAAGGTCAGGTCCTCCGCGGCCTCGCCGCGCGTCTCGGTCCAGCAGTGGCGGGCGCCGAGGTAGGTGGAGTTGACCAGGCGGATGGTCTCGGAGTTGACGATGGGACCGAGGTAGGCCAGGTGGCCGGTCTCGGTGGTCATCGCCGCTGCGCAGCCAGCGAGGGCCTTGGTCAGCTCCATCCGTCCGAAGACGTTGCCGAGGTTGGTCAGGTCGGGCTGGTAACCCTCGCCGTCCTCCCACGCGGAGTCACCGGAGGACCAGATCATCGGCACGTCGGGGTGCTCGGCAGCGGCGGCGAGGATGCCGTCGCGCATGTCGTCGGATGTCGCGAAGATCAGCTGCGCACCCTGGTCGATCATGTCGGTCACGACCGACTCGACGGAGATCTCGGGCTTGTCGGCCGGGTTGACGGAGTCCACGACGATCATCTCGGCGCCGGGCAGGTTCGCCTCGATGTACTCGCCACCCTCGAAGTGGGCCTGGGAGTAGCCGCGGTCGTCACGGGGACCGACGAGGATCATGCCGAAGACGAACGGTTCGCCGTCCTCCGCAGCCCCCTCGCCGTCGTCGGAACCGTCGTCGGTGCTGTCGTCAGCGCTGTCGTCCGCAGGGGCCTCGACGGCCGCGTCGTCGGTGCTGTCGTCGGTGCCGCTGCAGGCGGTCAGCAGCAGGGTCGTTGCGGCCAGGGCCGCCAGAAGTCGTCGCATCGATTGCTCCAGTGGGTTGTGCGGTCAGCGGCTCGACCCGGTCATTCAAGCCCGAACCGGGCGACAATGGAAATATCCCCCCGGTGACCGCGTGTTGGCCGCAGGGTGACATCTCCTGCGCCTGCTGACGAATCCGGTCCATCGCCCGCCACGGTCCTCGACCTCGCCGACTACCGCCGACGCATGGCCGAGGTCTACGCCGACCTGCGACGTGCCCCGGATCCGTTGTCGGCATGGTCGCTGTGGCGCGAGGGACGTGACGCCCTGTTCACCCACCCCTCCGGGGTGTGGGCGGAGTCCGCACAGCCGCCGGCCACCATCCCGACCTGGGACCACGATCCGACCTGGCGCCTGGAGGTCGAGGTCGGCCCGCCGGTCGACGACCAGCCCGTCGGCCTGCCCCACTCCGGCGACGGCGTCACGATGGCCGAGCCGATCGGCACGGTCAGGATCGACCGCGGCGGCGACGTCGGGACCCTGACCCTCTACTGGTTGCGGCAGTACGGCGGCGGACTCTTCCTCCCGTTCCGCGACGCGACCAGCGGCGACCAGACCTACGGTGGCGGCCGCTACCTGCTGGACGGGGCGAAGTCTGCCGACCTCGGCGGCGCGGACCGTCGCCTGGTCCTGGACTTCAACTTCGCCTACCACCCCTCCTGCGTGCACGACCCGCGCTGGTCGTGCCCGTTGGCCCCGCCGACCAACACCCTGCCCTTCGCTGTTCGTGCCGGGGAGCGCCTCGCCGGTTAGCTGCCGCCGTCGGACGCGGCGGGCAGCTCGAGCGGTCGCTCACGTGTGCGCTTGGCCCGGTACATCGCGCGATCGGCGCGGTCGAGCAACCCATCGAGCGGCCCTGTCTCGACACCGATGCTGGCGGAGGACGGGATGGTCAGCTCGCCGACGTGCACCGGTTCGTGGAGGACACCCTTGACCCGTTCCACGACCTGGTCGGTGTACTCGGGGGCGGGGGAGAGCAGGACGACGAACTCGTCACCCCCCATCCGAGCGACCAGGTCGTGACGTCGGGCCACGCCTCGGAGGCGAAGCCCGATGACTCGCAGGACCTCGTCGCCGACCGCGTGCCCATGGGCGTCGTTGATCGCCTTGAAGTCGTCGAGGTCGATCGAGAGCAGCGTGACGGGCGCCTTCGGAGGGATGTTCGCCATCGTCTGGACCAGTCCCCGCCGGTTGGCGAGCCCGGTGAGGGGGTCGTGCTGACTCTCGTGGAGCAGGCGGACCCGTTCGGCGAGCGCAGCGGCATGCGCCCGGTAGGCCAGCAGGACCACCCCGACCGGCCCGGCCAGCAGGACGCCGGCCCTTGGGTCCTCGAGGACCAGCATCATGCCGGCCAGGACGAGGCCCACCAGCGCGCTGGAGAACATCCAGATCGGGACGTAGGAGACCGGCGGTGGCGCGGGTTCCTGCGCATCCCCGGAGTCTGCCGTCAACGCGATCACCCTCCGGATCAGCAGCGTGCTCGCGGACATGGCCAGCAGGACGGCCAGCCACGACACGCCCCACTGGGCTGGTCCGAGCTCCGTGTGCGGGGCAAGCAGGCCATGTGCGACCCACGCAGCCACCGACGCCTCCAGCATGGCGATGCCCACGTTGAAGGAGGCTTTCAGCAGGGGACGGCGACGCCACAGCTGCCAGCCCAGCGTGGCGAACCCGGCAGCGGACGCCAAAGCGAGCGGCGTTGCGGTGAAGATCCCCACGACGATCGCCAGCTCGTCGACCACGAACTCGTGGGACGCCGAACGCAGCCGCAGGCGGATGCGCGCCGCGCCGGTAGCGGCGAAACCGGCGACCAACACCGCCCACGGCAGACGGGGAGTGAGGAGGGGTGTCGACCACGCCCCCGCGCTCAGCACGAGCAGCACGACCAGCAGGTGCGTCCCGACGGTCACCCCCGCGACTGTCGGTAGCGGCCCAATACTGACCCCCTGACGACGGGCGAATCTTGACCCCCTTCGTCGTGGTTCACCTGCTGTGGGCGGGTGGGATCTGACCCTGACTCGATCGTGTCGTCGAGTCAGGAGGAAGGGTTGTGATTGACGTGGAGCAGTGGGCTGAGGTCCGCCGGTTGCATTTCGCTGAGGGGATGGCGATCAAGGCGATCGTGCGGGCGACGGGGTTGTCGCGCAACACGGTGCGGGCGGCGATCCGCTCGGCGTCGCCACCGAAGTACGAGCGGGAGGCGGCGGGGTCGGCGGTGGATGCGTTCGAGCCGCAGATCCGCCAGTTGCTCAAGGCCACGCCGGACATGCCGGCCACGGTGATCGCCGAGCGGATCGGCTGGTCGCGGGGGATGACGGTGCTGCGCGACCGGGTGCGTGAGCTGCGTCCGGCCTACCTGCTGCCGGAGGGGTATGGCCGCACCGTCTATCGGGAGGGCGAGCTGGCCCAGTGGGACCTGTGGTTCCCCGAGGACCTGAAGGTGCCGGTCGGGTTCGGACAGACCGCGGTGCTGCCGGTGATCGTCGGGGTGCCCTGCTACTCGCGGTGGATCACCGCCCGGATGATCCCGTCCAAGGACAAACACGACGTGCTCGGCGGGCACCTGTGGTGCCTCCGCGACCTGGGCCGGGTGCCCCGCAAGGGGGTGTATGACGGCGAGCCCGCGATCAGCGTCCGGCGGGGCCGCAAGCTGGTCTACACCCAGGAGTACTTGGCGTTCCGAGGCACGTTGGGGATGGGCTCGATCGTGCTGGCCAAGGGCCACCCGGAGCGCAAGGGGGTGGTGGAGCGGGCCAACGGCTACCTGGAAACGAGCTTCATGCCCGGACGCAGCTTCGGCTCGATCGACGACTTCAACACCCAGCTGGGCCTGTGGCTTGAGGACCGGGCCAACGTCAGGGTCCACGCCGGGCTGCGCCAGCGGCCCTCCGAACGCATCGACGCCGACCTGGCCGCGATGCTGCCGCTGCCGCCGGTGCCGCCCGATGTCGATTGGACCCACACCGTCCGGTTGGGCGCCGACCACTGGGTGCGGGTGGACACCAACGACTACTCCGTCCACCCGGGCGCGATCGGCCGCAAGGTCACCATCCGCCGCACCGCCGATCAGGTCGTGGTGACCTGTGGCCGCGACGAGGTCGCCCGCCACGACCGGGTCCTCGCCAAGCATCAGACCATCACCGACCCGGCCCACGACGCCGCCCGCAAGGCCCGCGCCCAGCTGCTCGAGCTGCCCGTCGCCGGCCCCGACACCGGTGTGGAGCAGCGGGACCTCGCCGACTACGACCGGCTGCTCGGGGTGGCCTGATGGCAACCACGCCGGCGTCGGCCACCGACAGCCACCTGGCCTACCTGTGCCGGGCCATGAAGGCCCCGTCCCTCGCGGCGGCCGCCCCGCGGCTGGCCGACCGGGCCCGCGAGGAGGGCTGGACCCACGAGGCGTTCCTCGCCGCGTGCCTTGAGAAAGAAGTCGACGCCCGCGCCGCCCACGGCGGCCAGGCCCGCATCAAAGCCGCGAAGTTCCCGGCCCGCAAGACCCTGGAGGACTTCGACTTCGACCACCAGACCTCCGTCAAGCGCGAATTGATCGGCCATCTCGGCCAGCTCGACTTCGTCGACGCCCGCGCCAACGTGGTGTTCCTCGGCCCGCCCGGCACCGGCAAGACCCACCTCTCCATCGCGCTGGGCATCCGCGCCTGCCTGGCCGGTCACCGCGTCGCCTTCGCCACCGCCGCCCAATGGGTCGACCGGCTCGGCGCCGCCCACGCCGCCGGCCGGCTCCAGGACGAACTCCGCGCCCTCGGCCGCGTCCCCGTCGTGGTCATCGACGAGGTCGGCTACATCCCGTTTGAGGCCGAGGCCGCCAACCTGTTCTTCCAACTCATCGCCGCCAGATACGAACGCGCCAGCGTGATCATGAGCTCCAACAAGCCATTCAGCCGGTGGGGCGAGGTCTTCGGCGACCCCGTCGTGGCCGCAGCCATGATCGACCGGCTCGTCCACCACGCCGACGTCGTCCCGCTCAAGGGCGACAGCTACCGCCTCAAGGACCGCGACCTCGGCCGCGTCCCCGCCGCCGACCCAGCACCATGAACTCCAGAGGGGGTCAAGATTCAACCGCTGCAAGGGGGTCAGATTTCGCCCGCTGTTGACAGCGACACCCCGCCATGCGTCGTGCGCGCTCGATCGTCCCCCACCCACTGTCGCCCCACCCCTTCTCGTCACGCCGCCGGTGCCCTCGCGTTCAATCGGAAGTATCGGACTCGAAACAGCGTACGTGAAGGGCATCCCAAGAGGTTGGTTACGATGGGCCAGTCGGCCTGGTCATTCCTGACTGGTCACCGATAGGTGCGTTGTCCGCTGCGTTCGCCCGTGAAATGGGCGTGATCGTTGAACCCGAGCAGTGACAGGCCCGACCTGCCGGCCAGCAAGGTGGTGAAGGCGGCGTTGACGACGACCCGGTTGAGCGCGACCACGGTGTCCGCACCGCCCCGGAGCAGGTGCGCGGCGATCGCCGCGATCACGCCGCCCGACGTGGCAACGACCGCGTCCCGACCCGGTTCGAGGCCTTCGACGAGCTCCTCGAGGGCCGCAACGGCACCGCCGCTGAAGGCCCGCCAGCCGTCGGCTGCGTCGTCGGTGACCCAGCGGCTCAGCGCGGTGTCGAGCACGGCCTGGAACTCCCGCTCGCCGGTCGGCATCGACCGGCCCGATGCGGTCACCGCGTGCTCGACCATCGCCACGTGGTCGTACTCGTTCCAGCGGGGATCGACCCGGATGTCGTCGACGCCGAACCGACGGGCCACCGGGGCAGCGGTGTCACGCTGACGTCGGAGGGTGCCGCTGGCCACGACCGGGTTCCGCAACCCCCGGTCGGCGAGGGTGTCGGCCGCGACCCCGGCCTGCTGGTGGCCCAGCTCGGAGAGGTTGTCGTAGTCAGCAGCGCCGAAGGAGGCCTGGCCGTGGCGGAGGAGTGTGACGGTGGGCACGGGGACTCCGGATCGGTGGGGGAGCGGTCAGCTTGGGACACGCGGCCCGCCGGCGACAAACCGGTTGGCTCAGCCCCCGGTGTCGGTCGGTTCGATCCGGGCCACGACTGCACCGACGCCGACCTGGTCCCCGACCTCGACGACCTCCACGAGCGTGCCGGCCACGTCGGCCCGGATGACGTGCTCCATCTTCATGGCCTCCATCACGACCAGCTGGCTGCCGGCGGTCACGTCCTGGCCGACCGTGGCCTCCACCGCGGTCACCGCGCCGTGCATCGGGGCGGTGAGGATCCCCGCACCGGCCGCGTCGTCGGCCCCGGGAGGGAGCTCGGTCGGGTCCGACACGACGAGGTCGGCCTCGGACAGGTGCACGAGCAGGCGACCCTCGCCGAGGCGGTGGGCGCTCAGGTGCACGGGGCGCCCGTCGACGCGAAGGGCTTCGGGTGTGCCGGTCACCAGGAACGGCTCGCCCTCCACCGACACCGAGAGCCCGGCATCGGTGGCCTGCAGGGACACGGCCACGTGGTCGCCGCCCACCCGGAGCGGACGGGCGTCGACCAGCCAGGTGGCGTTGGTCCACCCGGCCAGCCCGGGGGAGTGGCGCTCGGCATCCGCGGTCGCCGTCAGCTGGCGCCATCCGGCGACCGCGGCGACGTCGCGGGGGTCGAGGGCAACGGTGGTGACGTCGTGGTCGGTCAGGAACGACGTGGTGGCGCCGCCGTCGGCGAACACGGGGTGCCGCAGCACCCTGGCAAGGAACGTGCGGTTGGTCGTTGTCCCCAGGCAGACCAGCCGGTCCAGGGCATCGGCGAGCCGTCGGCGGGCCTCGTCACGGTCGCGTCCGTGGGCGATGACCTTCGCCAGCATCGGGTCGTAGTGGGCGGTGACCTGCTGGCCCGCGGCGATGCCGGCGTCGACGCGGATGCCGACGCCGGTGGGGGGCTGCCAGGCCTCGATGGTGCCGGTCTGCGGCAGGTAGCCGTTGGCGGGATCCTCGGCGTAGAGCCGCACCTCGATGGCGTGGCCGTCCAGGACGATGTCGTCCTGACCGAACGCCAGCGCCTCGCCCCGTGCGACCCGCAGCTGCCACTCGACGAGGTCGATGCCGGTGACCAGCTCGGTGACCGGATGTTCGACCTGCAGGCGGGTGTTCATCTCCAGGAACGCGAACGCCTGGTGGTCACCGTCGCGGCGCTCGACGTCGAGGAGGAACTCCACGGTGCCGGCGCCGACGTAGCCGATGTCGGCGGCGGCGGTGACCGCTGCCTGCTGCATCGCCGAACGGGTGACGTCGTCGATGGCAGGCGAGGGGGCCTCCTCCACGACCTTCTGGTGGCGTCGCTGGACCGAGCAGTCCCGTTCGCCCAGGGCCACGACGTTGCCGTGGGTGTCGGCCAGCACCTGGATCTCGACGTGGCGAGGGTGCAGCAACGCCCGTTCCAGGATCAGGGTGTCGTCGCCGAAGGCCGAGGTGGCCTCGCGACGAGCGGCGGCCAGGGCATTGGGCAGGTCCGCGGCGTCGGTGACCAGGCGCATGCCCTTGCCGCCTCCGCCGGCGGCGGCCTTGACCATCAGCGGCAGGCCGATGCGGTCGGCTTCGGCCAGCAGCGTCTCATCGGACTGGTCGGTGCCCTGGTAGCCGGGCAGCAGCGGCACGCCGGCGTCGGCCATCCGTCGCTTGGCGGCGGCCTTGTCGCCCATCAGGTCGATCGCCTCCGGGGTCGGGCCGATGAAGACCAGCCCTGCCTCGGCCACGGCCCGGGCGAACCGGGCGTTCTCGGCCAGGAACCCGTAGCCGGGGTGGATGGCCCCGGCGCCGCTGGTGCGGGCGGCGTCGATGACGGCGTCGATGTCCAGGTAGGACTGGGCGGCTGCGGCCGGACCCAGCCGGACCGCATCGTCGGCCAGCGCCACGTGCGGCGCATCGGCGTCGGCGTCGGAGTACACCGCGACGGTGCGGTACCCATGCGCCCGGGCGCTGCGGATGACCCGGACGGCGATCTCGCCACGGTTGGCGACGAGCACGGTGTCGAAGGGGGCAGGGTCGACGAGGGTGGTGTCCAAGGGGGTGGGATCGGAACGTGTCACGGCCGCGCCACCCCGAAGCTGAGCGGACGGACGTCGGTGGCCTCGCCCTCCTGGGCGGTGGCCAGGACGATCCCGAGGACGCGACGGGTGTCCCGCGGGTCGATCAGCCCGTCGTCGAGGCCGAGTCCGGACGTGACCAGCGCCGACTCCTGCGCCGCGTACTGGCTGACGATCTGGCCCGCGAAGGCGTCGAGCATCGCCTCGTCGAGCGGTTCGCCCTTCTTCTCCGCCCGCTGCTCGGCAACGATGCGCATCGTGGTCGCGGCCTGCTCGGCCCCCATCACCCCCGATCTGGCGTTGGGCCAGGTGAAGGAGAACCGGGGGTCGTACCCCTGACCGCACATGCCGTAGTTGCCGGCCCCGAAGCTGGCCCCGATGAAGAAGGTGAAACGCGGCACGTCGACGGTGGTGACCGCCTGGATCATCTTCGACCCGTTCTTGATCATGCCGCCGCGTTCGGAGTCGGTCCCGACCATGTAGCCGGTGATGTTCTGCAGGAACACCAGCGGCGTGCCGAGCTGACCGCAGCGCTGGACGAACTGGGTGGCCTTCTGCGCGCCGTCGTTGTCGATCGGTCCGTTGTTGGCAACGATCCCGACGGGACGACCGAAGACCGCAGCCTCGACGCAGACGGTGGCGGGCCCGTAGCGGGGCTTGACGTCGAGGATCCGCGAGCCGTCGACGATGCGGGCGATGACCTCGCGGACGTCGTAGGCGGTCCGGTAGTCCGCGGGGACGACCCCGGCGATCTCGTCGGGATCCAGGACGGGCGGGTCCCAGTCGCGGTTGTCGGCCTCGGCCGTCCGAGCGGTGCCGAAGCGCATGGCGCCGACGACCTCCCGGGCGATCCGCAGGCCGTCGGCGTCGTCCTCGGCGACGTGCTCGATCAGGCCGGACACGGTCGCGTGCATGCCGATCCCACCCAGGTCGTCGGCCTCGGCGACCTCACCCGTCGCGGCCTTCAGCAGCGGGGGCCCGGCGAGGAACGCCTGGCCACGGCCCTTCACGCCGATCACCACGTCGCTCATGCCGGGCATGTAGGCACCGCCGGCGGTGGACGAGCCGTGCAGCACCGTGATCACGGGGACCCCGGCGGCGGACAGGCGGGCCATGTTGGCGAAGAACCGTCCCCCCTCGGCCCATTGCTCGACGCGGTACTCCAGCAGGTTGGCGCCGGCGGACTCGACCAGCATGACCAGCGGCAGCCGGTTCTCCAGCGCGATCTCCTGGGCGCGGAGCACCTTGGCGCCACCCGCCCGGGTCAGTGCGCCGGCGTTGATGCCCGAGTCGTTGGCCACGACCATGCAGCGGGTGCGGGCGACCATGCCGATGCCGGTGATCTGGGAGGCGCCGGGGATCGACCGGTCGGGGTCGTCGGTGTCGACGAGGTAACCGGCATGGGTGCGGAGCTCGAGGAACGGCGCCCCGGGGTCGAGGAGGCGAGAGACCCGCTGCCGGGGGGTCAGCTGGCCGCGTTCGGCGAAGCGGTCGGCGCGCCGGTGCGAGGCGTCGACCGCCCGCTGCTGGAGCGAGCGCATCTGCTCGACCTGCTCGAGCATGGCCTCGCGGTTGGCCCGGAACTCCGGGCTGGAGGGGTTTGTCCTCGACTGGAATACGGGCACGTGGTCCTCACCGACTCGACTCGTCCTGAGTGCGACTCAACTAAACGTGAACGCCGCACAGGAAGTCAAGGCGGTGGGCCCGGGCCAGCGGTCAGGCGTGGGCGACCTCGACGACGATGCGGCGCGGGTGGTCGCTGTAGACGCGGAACGGTCCCTCGGTGGCGGTGCCGATGACGAAGTCCTGCTGTCCCTCGAACCAGCCGACGACGTCGACCTGGGTGATGGCGCTGCCCGGTCCGGGGATGACCCCGGTCGGGAACGCCGCGCCGAGGTCGTCGAAGGGCAGGGCGACGTTGCGGAGGGTCAGCTGCAGCGTCCCGTCGCCCGGCGGGTCGGGGTGCACGTCCTCACCGATCGGCACGTACTCCTCGACGTACTCCGCCGTCCAGCCGGCGACGCCGTCGATCTCGGGTTCGGCGAGCACGATCACGATGCGGTCGTAGCCCTCGACGGTGCTGACCCTGACGTCGGACACCCAGCCGGCCTGCCCGCTCCCCGTCGGTTCCTCGGTGTCGGGCTGGGCGTTGGGTGTCGACGTCGGCTGCTGGATCGGCGGCAGGCCGTCGGGGTCGGGGGCGTCGGTGGCCAGGCCGCCGGGGTCCGTGGCCGGGCCGGTCGGCGTGGCCAGCGTGGGCGAGGGCGACTTGGTCGCGGCTGCCTGCGGTGTGGCCGTGTCGTCCACCGCGACGGTCGTCGGGGCCGTGACGACGGGGTCGTCCCCGCCGTTGCACGCGGCCAGCAGCAACGCCAGCGTCACGCCGACGGTGACCCTCCCAGCGATCCGGTGTGCGGCGTCCATCGTGTCCGTGCCTCTCCTCGTCCTGCGGGTCGCGGCGAGCGTATCGTCGGTTCGACGGAAGCCGAGGAGGAGCTGTGGGCGAGCCGAAGACACAGAAGCACGACGGGGACGTCGATGCGTTCATCGACGCGGTACCCGACGAGCGACGACGGGAGGATGCCCGCACCCTCTGCGCGCTGATGGCCGAGGCGACCGGCCAGCCACCGGTGATGTGGGGGCCGTCCATCGTCGGGTTCGGGGAGTACCACTACGTGTACGCCTCGGGTCGCGAGGGTGACTGGATGAAGGTCGGCTTCTCGCCCCGGGCACGCAACCTCACCGTGTACCTGATGGACGGCTACGAGGACCGCGGTGCACAGCTCGAGCGGCTGGGGCCCCACCGCCTCGGCAAGTCGTGCCTGTACCTCACCCGGCTCGACCGCGTCGACCTCGACGTGCTCAGGGCGATGGTCGAGGACTCTTACCGCACCCCCCACCCGGCCGAACGAGAGGACCAACCGTGAGCACCCCGGACCCGCTGGTCAGGACCCGACGCTGCGACTGGTACACGGAGGTGACGCTGGCCCTGCCGCGGCGGCGCAACGCGCTGTCGTTGGCGATGATCGATGAGCTGACAGGGGCGCTGCAGGAGGTGGCCGCCAGCGATGCGGCCGGGGTCCTGCTGACGGGCGAGGGCCCCGTCTTCTCCAGCGGTCACGACTTCGCCGACATGACCGGACGGTCCTACGGCGACATGCGCCAGCTGCTGCGCAGGTGCGCCGACATGATGCTGCTGGTCCAGCAGATCCCCCAGGTGGTGCTGGCCCGGGTCCAGGGACCGGCGCTCGCGGCCGGCTGCCAGCTCGTGGCCAGCTGTGACCTCGCGGTCGCCGTCGACAGCGCGACGTTCTCGGTCCCCGGCGGGAAGGCCGGCTGGTTCTGCCACACGCCGATGGTGGCGGTCGGCCGCCAGCTGCCCCCGAAGCGGGCGCTGGAGATGGCGCTGACCGGGGACCCCGTGGATGCCGCCACCGCGGCCTCGTGGGGGCTGGTCAACCGTGCCGTCGCGGCGTCGGAGCTCGACGAGGCCTGCGTGGACCTGCTCGGCCGGGCGACCCGTGGCAGCCGGTTGTCCAAGGGCCTCGGCAAGCAGACCTACTACAGCCAGATCGGGCTGGAGCAGCGGCAGGCCTACGACGTGGCGATCGAGGCGATGGCCGCATCCAGCCAGACGGCTGATGGGCAGGAGTCGATGAACAGCTTCGTGGAGCGCCGGCCGGCGGAGTACGTCGACCGGTAGGTCCTCCCGCGTGGCGTCGGCTCGCTCAGGGCGTGCGTCCGGACAGCGCCAGGATCCGGTCGGTCATCGAGGCGTCCTCGCCCACCTCGACGGGGTCGGCGAAGTCGCCGTCACCGCGGGCGTTGGCGGCGATGGCCCCGACGACGCCGAGGATCGCCTCGGCGATGTCCTCGGGCACCTCCGGCGACAGGCCCGCCCCGCGACCGGCATCCCAGGCGTGCAGGACGTTCTCCATCGCGGCGATCTGGAACAGCACCCCACCGGGGATCTCGCCGCGAGCGGTCTGCAGCGCCGAGGTCATCACCGCGTCGGTGAAGGCGTCGGCGCAGGCCCGAGCCGCCTGCTGGTGGGCCTCGACCATGTCGCCTGCCGTGAAGTCCGGGGGTCCACCGGTCTGCGGCTCCAGGCCCCGCCCACGGGCGCAGGCCGCGAAGTAGTGCTGCCCACCGATCAGGTGGTTGACGGCGTCACGTACATCCCACCCGTCGCAGGGGGAGGGGTCGTCCAGCCGAGCCGGATCGATGTCGGCCAGCACCCGCTGGGCGAACTCGGCGGTGCGGGCGTACAACGCCTGCGGGTCGGACATCACAGATCCTCTCAACGGCTCGGTCCCCCGGGTTCGTGGACTGTAGTACCGGGAGGGGCACCGCGGTGCCGGCCCGCCGAATGATTCCGTCCGCAGCCGGGACAAGCGACCCTCCGGGGTGAGAGGATCGACCGTGGAGACATCGTGTCGGTGCGGCCGACACGCCCAGCGGAATGGAGGTCGGCATGTCCACCAACGTGGCCCACATCATCGATCGCAAGGGGGGCGAGGTGGTGACCATCGGGCCGGCCGCCACCCTGGCGAAGGCGGCGGCGCTCCTCGCGGAGCACAACATCGGGGCGGTGGTCGTTTCGCGGGACGGCACCACCGTCGACGGGATCCTCAGCGAACGCGACATCGTGCGGCAGTTCGCCAGCACCGACGGGGTCGGCACGGGGTCGGTGTCGGTGTCGACGGCCATGACGACCGGCGTGCACACCGCAACCCCGGCGGCCACGATCGACGAGCTGGTGCAGATCATGACGACCGGGCGGTTCCGACACGTCCCCATCGTCGACGGCGGCGCGCTCGTCGGGATCGTGTCCATCGGCGATGTCGTGAAGAGCCGGATGGACGAGCTCCAGACCGAGGCGGAGTCGCTCCAGGAGTACGTGACGGGCACCAGCTACTGAGGGTGGCCCCCGGCGGGAACCGATAGGGTCGGCCGTCGTGCCGACCCCGAACCTTCCACGTCGACTCCGCCCCGCGGCCATGGTCGCCGTGGCCGGCCTGATGGTGGCCTGCGGCAGCGGCGACACGCTGCTGCCGGCGTTGACCGACGACAGCACGTGCGAGGACGCGGTGGCGATCGTCACCACCGCCATCGACGAGGCACGCAGCTACGTGGGGACGGGTCGCGACGACGCCGCGCTGCGAGACGAGCTCGTCTTCGCGCTGTCAGCCGTCGACGAGCGGCCGGAGTGCGTGGACGAGGACCTGGTCCGCACGGCAACCGGGCTCCGCAGCACCCTCAACGGGCTGTAGCCGACGTCCTGGGCGGGGGTGGCTCGTCGGCCGGGCCGCGGGGGCACTGCCCCGGCTACGCTCGGTGGCGTGACTGACAACGCGAACCCCCAGGTCTTTTTCGACATGTCCGTCGGCGGCAAGCCCGTCGGACGCATCACCTTCGAGCTGTACGCCGACGTGGTGCCCAAGACGGCGGAGAACTTCCGCCAGCTCTGCACCGGTGAGCCGGGCTTCGGCTACAAGGGCTCCAGCTTCCACCGGGTCATCACTGACTTCATGTGCCAGGGCGGCGACTTCACCAACCACAACGGCACCGGCGGCAAGTCCATCTACGGCGCCAAGTTCGCCGACGAGAACTTCCAGCTGAAGCACACCAAGCCCGGTCTGCTGTCGATGGCCAACGCCGGCCCGAACACCAACGGCTCCCAGTTCTTCATCACCACGATCGTGACCGACTGGCTGGACGGCAAGCACGTCGTCTTCGGCGAGGTCATCGACGGCATGGACGTCGTGCGGACCATCGAGTCCCACGGCAGCCGCAGCGGTGACACCGACGAGCCCGTCATCATCGAGGACTGCGGCCAGCTGTAACCACTCCTCGTCATCGTCTCGACGGGTCGGTCCTCCGGGACCGGCCCGTCGGTGTGTCCGGACGTCGGGGGCCGCCGCCGACGTAGAGTGCCCGCCATGTACGACGGGCCGCGGATCGACGCACACATCCACCAGTGGGACCCTCGGGTCACCCCCCGAACGGTGACCCCCGCGGTGAAGGCGCTCGGCTGGAATCCCCGACTGCTGCGGACGCTGGCGCAGAAGGCCGTCCCGACCGCCATGCTGGAGTTCGTCGGCGACCCCGAGACGGCCCTGAACCCCTACCTGCCGGGCATGTGGCGTGCCGACACACGCCCGCGCCGGGTGCGCGGGTTCGTGCACGTCCAGGCGGACTGGCAGGCCAAGGGGCCGATGGGGGTGGTGGACGAGACCCGCTGGCTGGAGCAGGTCTGCGGCTCCGACCTGCTGGCCGTCGTGGGACGCGTCGACCTCGCGTCGCCGTCGTTGGATGCGATCCTGGACGGCCATCACGCCGCGAGCCACCGGTTCAGGGGCATCCGCGACTACCTGGCCCACAGCGACGGCAACGATGCGCTGGCGGACTGGGCGTCCCGTCCCGACCGCACCGCCGAGGCCGCATGGCGCCGCGGGTACGACCGCCTGGGGGAGCGAGGGCTGACCTTCGACGCCTGGGCCTACGGGCACCAGCTGCCGTCCGTGGCAACCCTCCTAGGCGCGCACCCCGAGACCGCCGTCGTCCTCGACCACCTCGGCAGTCCCGTCGGCTTCGGTGGACCGTTCGCCGGGGTCGGCACCACGGCCAGGGAACGCGACGAGATCATCCGACGCTGGCGCGACGACATCGCCGCGGTCGCCGCGCACCCGCAGGCCCACGTGAAGCTCAGCGGACTGGCCATGCCGGTCAGCGGGTTCGGCTGGCACCGTCGTGACGTGCCGGTCACCGCCGAGGAGGTCGCCGAGGGATTCCGGCCGCTGGTCCACCACGCCCTGGAGGTGTTCGGCCCCTCGCGCTGCATGGTGGCCAGCAACTTCCCGATGGACCGGGTGTCGTTGGACTTCACCACCCTGATGGACGCGATGGACCTGCTGACCGAACACCTCGACGAGGCGGACCGCCGGGCCGTCCTCCACGACACTGCCGCGTCCTTCTACGGCATCACCGAGGACCAATGACGCGCTGACCTGCGGCGCAGGCGAAACTTCGGGGACCGTCATCGCGTAAGGGATGTCACGCCCATCGCGTACCATCCCTCGAATCGGTCGGCGCCAGCCCGACCGGTCGATCGCCGTCCTCCGCCTGCCAGAAAGCGTTTCGCATGCCTCGTGCCAGCCGCCGCGTGTTCACCCGCGGCCTCGCCGCCCTCGCGTCCGTGGCCGTGGTGGCCTCGGTCGCCGTGGCCGTCACCACCGTCGGTGACACCGCCGTCGAGTGTCCGCCCGGAACCGTCCCCATCACCGGCCCCGAGGCGCGCCTCGTGCCGCCGGACCAGCAGGACCTCCTGCCGCCGGAGTACCGCGGCCCCGCCGAGGCGATGGAGTTCCCGGGCGACTGCAAGCCCGACCGCGTGGAGTCCTTCGCCGAGCTCGCCCTGCGCAACGCCCAGGCCGACGCCCGCACCAGCGCGCCCTTCATGCAGCCCGCCGAGGGAGCGCGCTGGTCGGCTGCGCAGCAGCGGCAGACCATGCTCACCAGCGGTGCCACCGTGCCGGGCAGCGACGGCGAGCTGTCCTTCGTCGGTGAGGGTCCCCTGAACTTCGACGAGGAGCCCTACGACTCCGGCCAGGGAATCGTGGACTCCACGGGTCGCATCGACGACTTCTTCTACGACGAGGCCAACGACCGGCTCTTCGCCGCCATCGGCACCTCCGGCGTGTGGATGTCGACCGACCTCGGCGAGTCCTGGACGTCCATCGGTGACTCCCTGCCGACCAACATCACCTCCGGCGTGTCCTGGACCCCCTCGGGCGGCCCCGACGGCACGGTCGTGGTCATCACCGGTGAGCACACCTTCGGCGGGTCGGCCTTCACCGGCCTCGGCGCCTTCTGGTCCACCGACCTGGGCGAGACCTGGGCTCGCGCCGAGGGTCCCCCGGACGGCACCCTCGGCTTCGCCATCGAGGTCGACCCCTCCGACCCCGACGTGATCTACGCCGCGACCGGCAAGGGCCTGTGGCGCTCCGCCGACGCCGGCCGCACCTACGTCGACGTCGAGCTGCCCGTCGGCACCTGCCAGGGCGACTACAACATCGAGACCTGCAACTACGCCCACTTCGTGACCGACGTGGTCGTCAAGGCTCCGGGCGGCGTGGGCGAGGACACCGAGGGCGGACAGGTCCTTGCCGCAGTGGGGTACCGCGCCGGCATGCTCGAGGACATCTCGGGTGACTTCATCCACTCCGAGGGCAACGGCGTCTACCGCTCCGACAGCGGTGAGGCCGGCACGTTCGAGCGGCTCGACGGCCTCGATGCCACCGTCGGCGGCCAGGAGCGCCTCGGCCGCATGGAGTTCGGCCCCGCCATCGGTGACGAGCAGGACCACGACATCGTGTACGCCGTCATCGAGGACGCGGTGCTGTTCAACGGCGGCTTCCAGTACGTCCCGATCCCCGACGGCGTCGACCCGACCGGCCTGCTGAGCCCGAACCCGACCTACCTGCTGGGCGTCTACTACTCCGACGACTTCGGCGCGACGTGGACCGAGCTGTCCAACGACGACGAGATGGGCACCCTCTGCACCGTCAACCAGTCGGTCTTCTGCATCCCCGGCGCCATCGAGCCCGGTGTGCAGTCCTGGTACAACATGTGGATCGCCCCCGACCCGACGCGTCAGGTCGACGGTGTCCCCACCCGCGTGGTCATGGGCCTGGAGGAAGTCTTCCAGAACCGCCTCACGAGCGCCCCGGCCAGCACGCCGCTGGTCAGCTTCCAGACGATCGGCTCCTACTACGGCGGTGTCGACTGCCTGCTGGTGGTCACCGACTGCCTCGTCTCCTCCAACCTCGGCATCGAGACGACCCACCCCGACCAGCACGACGGCATCTGGATCCCCAGCGTCGGTGAGGACGGTGAACCCGACGGCGGCGTCCGCCTGCTCGTCGGCCACGACGGTGGGCTGTCCCAGCAGATCCTCGGGGCCGGTGACGAGGCCAGCCAGAGCAGCTGGACGCTCGAGCAGGAGAACGGCCTGCGCACCCTCCTGCCGTACTCCATCGCCGTGGCCAACGACGGCACCGCGCTCGCGGGCCTGCAGGACAACGGCACGATGCTGGTCGACCCGACGCTGGACAACCGCCAGTACGAGGTCCAGGGCGCCGACGGCACCGTGACCGCCATCGATCCCGAGGACTCCGACTACGGCTACGCATCCAGCCAGACCAACTCCCTGCTGGGCGTCTCCGCCGACCGGTTCCAGACCTTCACGAGCCTGACCCCGACTCCCTCCGACGGCACGTTCCTGTTCGTCCCGCCGCTGGAGATGAACCCCCTCAACAGCGACCACGTCGTCACGGCGGGCAACACCGTCATCGAGAACCTGGCCGGCCGCGAGGCCACCTCGTCGACATGGTCGATCGCCATGCAGCTGGGCGCCACCGAGCGCGAGCCCAACTACGAGACCGACGTCGAGCCGCCGATCCGCCAGGCGAGCGCCATCGACGTCTACGGCGACGCCACCTACGTCGGCTTCTGCGCCCCGTGCAACATCCTGCAGACGCCCTACCCCTACGACTCGGGCATCGCGACCAACATCGGCTCGCAGGACCTGCCCGAGCCCGGGACCGACAGCGGCTGGCACTTCGCGTCGGCGGACGGACTGCCGGAGCGCTACATCTCCGACCTGCAGATCGATCCGTACGACCCGACGGCACAGACGGTCTACGCCGGCCTCGGTGGGTACACCCGCAAGTGGGTTCCGCCGGGAACCGGTGCCGACGAGGCCACCGACGTCGGCGACGGACACGTCTTCGTCTCCACCGACGCCGGTGAGACCTTCACCGACATCTCCGGCAACCTGCCCGACACCCCAGTGCTGTCCATCGAGCAGCGCGGTACCCAGCTGCTGGTCGGCACCGACCTCGGCGCGTTCATCTCCGCTGACCTGCAGGGCACCTCGTGGGCCCCGCTCGGTGGCGCCGACGCCCTGTCCATCCCGGTGATGGACATCCAGATGAAGGCCGACGACCCCGACGTTGCCTACCTCGGCGTCTACGGGCGTGGCGTCATGCGCTACGACTTCCCCGAGTTCTCCGCCCTCGAGCGCACCGTCCAGCGCTTGGCAGGCGCCGGCCGCGAGGCCACCTCCGTGGCGGTCTCGGCCGACCTGTACGAGTCCGCCGACGTGGTCGTCCTGGCCAGGTCCGACCAGTACGCCGACGCGCTGGCCGGTGCCCCGCTGGCGGCCGACCTCCGCGCGCCGCTGCTGCTGACGGCGTCCGGTGCGCTGCACCCCGACGTCGCCGCGGAGATCCAGCGCCTCGGCGCGACGAGCGCCGTCCTGCTGGGTGGCGAGGCCGCACTGACCCCCGCCATCGAGCAGGAGCTGGCCGACCTCGGCATCACCGACATCACCCGGTACGGCGCCGACAACCGGTTCGGCACCGCCGCGCAGATCGCCGGGCAGCTGCCCGACGCCAGCGCGGCCTGGGTGGTCAAGGGCAACGACGCCGACCCGACCCGCGGCTGGCCCGACGCGATGAGCATCGCGCCCGTCGCCGCCCGTGCCGGCCAGCCGATCCTGCTGACCGAGACCGACCGGCTGCCCGAGGAGACGACCGGCGCCCTCGAGGGCATCGACGACGCGCGCATCGTCGGTGGCACCGCGGCGGTGTCCCAGGCCGTCGAGGACCAGCTCGGCGGGGTCGTGACCCTGGGCGAGCGGGTCGCCGGCGACAACCGCTTCGCCACCTCCGTGGCGGCAGCCCAGGTCGGCCTCGACAACGGCCACGGCCTGGCCAACCTGTGGCTGGCCCGCGCCGACGCCTTCGCCGACGCGCTGTCCTCCGGCCCGTCGGTGGCCGCTACCGGGGGCACGCTCGTGCTGGTGGACTCCACCAGCCTCGACGCGTCGCTGGACAGCGGGCGGTTCGTCACCGACAACGCCTGCAGCGTCATCACCGCCCGCATCGCGGGTGGGACGGCAGCGATCTCCGACACGGTCGTGGACGAGGTCAGCGCGCTGCTGGACGCCTGCCCGCCGCCGGAGGGCTACCGCCCACCGCCGGCGCAGTCGATCGTCCCCGGTGACGTCGAGCCGGGCGAACCCGCCCCGACCGACGTCATCGCCGGCCCGTACGGGTTCGAGGCGGACGCCGAGGGCTGGACCACCGCCTTCTCCGGCACGCCCACGTCGATGTGGACGCGCGGCGAGCCGGGCCACGAGTCCGACACGTCCTTCCAGGTCGACCAGTACAACTCCGGTGCCAACGCCACCCTGACCTCTCCGGAGATCGAGGTCGACGGCACCGAGGTCGCCATCGCCTGGTGGCATGCGGTCCAGATGGAAGGCGGCGGCTTCGACGAGATGGCCGTGGAGTGGTCCGCGGACGGCAACGACTGGACCCGGCTCGCCAGCTACGGCGTGTCGGCCGACTTCCCGGCGTTCACCGAGCAGTTGCTCCGCTTCACCCCCGACGCCGGCACCATCCAGGTCCGGTTCGTGGTGTTCGCCGACGAGATCTGCGACTCCGTGGAGACCGTCACCTGCGGGGCGGAGTCGTTGACCGGCGCCTTCGTCGACGACGTGGCCGTCCTCAGCTGACGGCGGTTTCCAGCTGATCGAACGCCCCGTCCGGGGCGAATGACACACGACGGGATCGGGTCACCAGACCCGGTCCCGTTGTCGTGTCCGGTCCCGCTTGGGTTAGCGTGCCGGTCATGCCGAACGCCGACGTCAACGGGCTGTCCATCTGCTACGAGCGATCGGGGCCCGACGACGGGCCCGTCCTCCTGCTCGTCGGGGGGATGGGGCAGCAGCTGATCAGCTGGCCGCCCCACCTCCTGCGGCCGCTGCACGAGGCAGGGATTGGGACGGTCGTCTTCGACAACCGCGACGTCGGCTGCTCGACGTGGATGGACGAGGCGGGCCCGGCCGACATCGGTGGCATCATCGCGACCCTCAGGGCCGGCGGAACCCCCGACTGGGCCTACACCATCCGCGACCTCGCCGATGACGCCGTCGGGCTGCTGGACCACCTCGGGTTGGAACGGGTCCATGTCCTCGGCCCGTCGATGGGCGGCATGATCGTGCAGCGCATGGCCATCGAACATCCCGACCGCGTGGCCTCGTTGACCTCCGTCATGAGCACCACGGGCCGGCGGGGCCTGCCCGGTGCGACCAAGGAGGCCAACGCCGCGCTGCTGGAGGTCGCGGCGCCGGGCCTCGAGGGATACCTCGCCGGCCGGGCACATCGACGGGCCGCCTACGGCAGCACGGGGTTCGCGTTCGACGAGGAGTGGGAGCTCGAGCTCGCGAAGGGCCTGATCGAACGGGGCCTCAACCCCGACGGGGGCTCCCGCCAGTACGCCGCGACGATCGCCGACGGGGACCGTACCGAGGCGCTCGCCGAGCTGGACCTGCCTGCCCTCGTGGTGCACGGCGACGTCGACAACCTGATCCCGCCGGCCGGTGGGGAGGCCACCGCGGCGGCGATCCCCGGTGCCCGGCTGCACATCGTCGAGGGCATGGGCCACGACCTGCCGCCGGCTGTCTGCCGGATGCTGGCCGACGACGTCATCGCCCTGATCGGCGGCAGCTGATGGGCACCGACGGCTGGGACGACCTGTCGGACTTCACCGTCGACACTTTCACCCACGACGGGTCGACGAAGACGGTGTACCGGGCAGGGGAGGGGCCGGGCGTGCTGTTCATGCACGAGGTCCCCGGCATCACCCCGACCAACGCCGCCTTCGCCCGACGGCTGGTCGACGCCGGCTTCACCGTGGCGATGCCCGACCTGTTCGGCGACGCGGGACGGCCGCTGGAGCCGTTGTACGCCGGGGCGAGCATGGCCAAGCTGTGCATCTCCAGGGAGTTCCGCGCCTTCGCCCTGCGTGCCGATCGGCCCATCGTCCGGTGGCTCCGCGCCCTCGGCCGCGACCTGCACGCGCGGGCCGGAGGGCCGGGAATCGGGGCGGTGGGCATGTGCATGACCGGCGGGTTCGCCCTGGGCCTGGCGGTCGACGACCACGTCCTCGCACCGGTGCTCAGCCAGCCGTCGCTGCCGGTCGCGGTGACCCCCCTGCATGCCCGTGACCTCGGCATCCCCGACGACCACGCCGACATCGTGGCCGACCGCTGCCGCGACGAGGGCCTGTGCATCCTCGGCCTGCGGTTCGAGAAGGACCTGCTGGCCCCGGCGGCCCGGTTCCGGGCGCTCGCGGAGCGGTTCGGTGACGCGTTCGAGGCGGTCGAGCTCGACGTGGGGGAGTGGAAGCGCACCCGCGCCTCCCTGCCCGAGGACGAGCGGCCCATGGCCCTGACCCCCACGCCCCACGCGGTCCTCGGCGGCGACTACCTCGACGGCCCTCCGACCAAGGACGCCCTTCAGCGCGTCCTCGACCTGTTCACCGACCGCCTGACCCCCTGAGGCGTGTGGTGCCTCAGCCGATGAAGGCGGCGTAGCGCTCGATGCGGGCCGACATCGTGTCGGGGTCCTCGTGGGGCAGCGCACACAGCACGCGGGTGGCACCGGCCTCGGCGTACTCCTCCAGCAGCTGCTCCGACGGCCCGGGCTGGTAGATGGTGATGTCCATGGGCCCGCGGCCGGCCTCGGATGCACGGGCCTGCAGCTCCTCGACCCGGGTCTTCAGCACCGCGCCCCGTCCACCGATCGGGATCCACCCGTCGCCGTAGTCCATCACCCGGTCCAGCACGGTCGGCCCCCAGCCGGCCACGAGCACGGGGACGTCGTGACCGGGCTTGGGCCACGACCACATCGGCTCGAACGACACGTGCTCGCCGTCGTAGGACGCCTCGTCGTGGGTCCAGATGGCCTTCATGGCGTGCACCCGCTCCCGCATCTCGGCGAACCGTTCGTCGAACGCGACCCCGTGGTCGTTCATCTCCTCGACGTTCCAGCCGGGGCCGACGCCGAACACGAACCGACCGCCCGAGTGGTGCTGCAGGGTGGCGACGGTCTTGGCCAGCACGATCGGGTCGTGCTGGTTGACCAGGCAGATCGCGGTGCCCACCTTCAGCGTGGTCGTGACCGTGGCCATGGCCGTGCAGGCCACGAACGGGTCCCACGTCTCGGCGTACTCGTGCGGCAGGTCGCCTCCCGCCGGGTACGGCGTCCGGCGGCTGACGGGGATGTGGGTGTGCTCGGTCACGAACACCGACTCGTAGCCGAGCCCCTCGGCCGAGGTGGCGACGTCGACGGGGCTCAACGTCTCGTGGGTGGGGAAGTAGGTCAGCCCGATGTCCATGTGGGTCGTCTCCTCTGCAGATCGACGGTCAGTCGAGCGCCGCTGATGCGGCCTTGAGCGTCATCGTGGCCGCCTCGACGCCGGGGGCAAGCGGCTCGATCGCCGCGATCGTCACGCCCGCGTCGAGGTACGCGCGCACCTTGGTCGCAACCTCGTCGGCGTTGCCGATGACCAGCACGTCGTTGGCCATCTCGTCGGAGTAGGCCTCGATCATGGCGGCCCTGTCGCCACGCTCCGCCGCCTCGGCGATCGCGGTCGCCTCCTCCTCGTAGCCGATCCAGCGGAAGAAGCGGTTGTAGCCGGTCGTGGCGGCATAGGGCGCGAAGACCCCCTTGAGCATCTGGCGGGCCGCCGACGCGTCATCGGTGACGACGACCATCAGCCGGGCCACCACGGGGAAGTCATCGGGAAGCGCCCGCCCGGCCTCCTCGGCCCCACGCCGCACCTCCTCCAGCATCACCGGCACGTGGCGCGGTGCCAGCTGGTTGAGGCACAGCCCGTCGGCGATGGCCCCGGCCATCTGCAGCGACTTGGGGTTCAGCGACCCCAGGAGCAGGGGCACCGGCGTCGGGGCGGGAAGGCCGTACTTGAACCCGCCGACGCGGACCTTCTCGCCCTCCACCGTTGCCCGCTGACCGGCAAGGATCGCCCGCAGCGCCTCGGTGGTCTCGCGCACGTGGGTCAACGGCTTGTCCCAGTCGAGGCCGGCGAACCGGGTGACCAGCACCTCCGAGGACGCCCCGATGCCGAGTGAGAACCGGCCACCGGTCAGCTCCGCCAGCGTCAGCGCCGCACGTCCCAGCACGAACGCCGAGCGCGTCTGCACCGGTGCGACCGCAACGCCGAGGTCGAGGTCGACCTCCTGTGACAGCGCACCGAGCATCGCGAAGCAGTCGTGGCCGACGACCTCGTCGGCCCACGCAGAGGTGTACCCCCACCCCGCCGCGGCACGGGCGATGTCGAAGGTCTCGGCCAGCGAGCAACCACCGAAGGCTGGAGAAATGGCGAGCGTGCCGCCCATCGGGTCGGTCCTTTCCGTCATCGAACTCGTCGAAGCGGACCAGACCCTACAGCTGACCGATCAGTCCAGGCGGATCTCGTGGACCAGCATCTGGCGGACGTTGTGGTGGAGCGCGGCGACCAGGCGGTCGGGATCGAGCTCGCGCTCGAAGGTCACCGAGCTGCGGAGCACCCCATCGACCCCGTGGTAGACGAGTGCCGCCGTCATGAAGGGGTCGTCGACCTCGAACTCGCCGGTCTCGGTCCCACCGGTGAGGATCTGCGTCAGCAACGACACCATGCGGTCGGTCCCCGCCGCGATGGTCTCCCGAGTACCTGCGGTCGGCGTGTGCAGGACCTGCAGCTCCAGGACCGGTCGGTGGTCGAGGGCGTGGGCGACCATGGCCTCGACCACGGCCTCGAAGCGCCCGATCCAGGACGGGCCGTCGGCCATCGCCTGTTCGGCCCGGTCCACGGCGCCGAGGACGTAGCGCTCGATGAGCGTCGCCTCGAGATGGGCCTTGGACGGGAAGTACAAGTAGAAGGTTCCACTCGCGATTCCCGCTTCGCGCGCAATCTCCGACACCGTCACCCGACGGTTACGGGCCAGGATTGCTTCGGCGGCGGTCAGTAGGTCGGCGGTTCGTTCGTCCGCGCTCTTGCGCTCGGTCACAATTCGCACCATAGACACGACGCGAACAAAACGCACGTATTCCGTTGCGCCGAGTTCAGTTGGCCTTGCAACAGAACGATGAGTTCAGTTCAGGGCCGGGTTGTCGGTGACGGTCACGAACAGTCCACCCTGCCGGCGAAGCACGGTCCGCCACAGCAGCTCGGGATCGGTGGAGAACCCGTCGTCAGCGTGCGCATCGACCACGAACCAGGCGCCGGAGGCGACCTCCTCCTCCAGCTGCTGCTCGCCCCATCCCGCGTAGCCGGCGAACACGCGAAGCGCGTCCAGCCGTCCGACGTCGGGCAGCGGGCCGTCGCCGAGGTTGATCACCCCGACGTCACCGAAGACCGGTTCCCACCGCTCGTTGTCGCTGACCTCCGGCACCCTGGCCAGCGCGATGACGGCGTTGGGCTGGACCGGCCCGCCGACGAACACCACGTCGGGTGTGGTGGCCAGGTCCGACCAGGAGGTACCCGGTCCGGCTGGTCCCGCGGTCATCGCCTCGCCGACGGGCAGGGGGCTGGGACGGTTGAGCACCACGCCGAGCGCGCCGCCGGGGCCGTGCTCCAGCAGCAGCACCACGGTTCCGTCGAAGTTGGGGTCCTCCAGATCCGGGGTCGCCACGACGAGACGGCCTCGGGCGGGTGGGAGCGTTGCTGACACACCCGCACAGTACCCAACACGCGCGGGCGCCCGCCGTGTTGCGTTTTTGAGGATTGTGCTGCAAACTAGCAGGCTCCCCCGGAATCCGCTCGGCCCCGCCAGTGTTCCGCCCTACTGAACCCGAGTCGGAAATGTGTGTGGGAATCACGCACACGGGGAAGCATCGGGCCAACGAACGCGTTGTACGCGTGTACCCGCAACCTCAATCCTACCCGCCTCACACCACGAGGGAGTCTGATAGACCCTTGATGAAGACTGTTCCGGAGGACCTTCTGGACCTCTACTTCAACGAGCTCGGCACGGTGGACCTGCTCACCGCCGCTGACGAGGTGCGCCTTGCCAAGGCTATCGAAGCCGGCAACGAGGCCGCTGCCATCCTCGAGTCGGGCGAGTTCGAGAACGCGGACCTGCGGCAGCTGAACCGCCAGGTGCGCGAGGGTCAGAACGCCTTCAACCACTTCGTATCCGCAAACCTCCGACTGGTCGTCAACATCGCGGCCAAGTTCTCCAACCGCACCAAGCTGGGGCTGGACGAGCTCATCCAGGAGGGCAACCTCGGCCTGATCCGCGCCGTCGAGAAGTTTGACTGGCGCAAGGGCTTCAAGTTCTCCACCTACGCGACGTGGTGGATCCGCCAGGCGATCCAGCGTGGTATCGCCGCCAACGAGCGGACCATCCGTCTCCCCGTCGCCATGCACGACGCGGTCGTCAAGATCCGCGCCGCACGCTCGCGGCTGGAGGCAGAGAACGGCGAGGAGCCCTCGATCGAGGAGCTCGCCGAGGCCACCCGCCTGACCCCCGAGAAGGTCGAGGACGCCCTCGAGCACATGCGCTCGGTTGCCTCCCTCGACCGTCAGGTCGGCGACGACAGCGACTCCAGCGAGCTCGGTGACTTCGTCGCCGTCGAGCCGGACTCGTTCACCACCGAGATCGCCGAGGACGAGGTCCGCGGCGAGCTGCGCTCGGCCGTCGGCCACCTCGACGACCGCAGCGCGTACGTGCTGACCCGCCGGTTCGGCCTCGACGGCCGTGACCCGCTGACGCTCGACGCGCTCGGCAAGGAGCTCGACATCTCCCGCGAATCGGTCCGCAAGATCGAGGGCCGCGCGCTGGAGAACCTCCGTCGGGACATGGCTGGCGCAGGCGCCGACGTCCGCTAGCCGAACAAGATCGGTGTCGCCTCGCGCGACACCCGCCATCGTTCGCCCGGGACCGCCAAGAGGTCCCGGGCGTTCGTGTGTCCCGGGGTCGCTGGGCTAGGGTGACTCGAGTCAGTTCTGGTACGGCAACACCCGGAGGCACAGATGGATTTCCGCGACACCGCGGAGGAAGCGGCGTTCCGCAAGGAGGCGGCCGGGTGGATCGCCGACACCCTGACCCGGGTGCCCCATCAGCACCCGGCTGACCACGCCGAGAAGACGGTCAACTCGCGCTGGTGGCAGGAGCAGCTCGCGGAGGGCGGCTGGCTGGGGATCACCTGGCCCAAGGCCTACGGAGGCAAGGAGCTGCCGATCGCCTACGAGGGGATCTTCAACGCCGAGTCAGCCCGCCGGCACGCGCCCGTGGGCATCAACATGCTCGGGATCCTGCTGGCCGGTCCGACGATCCTCGTGCACGGCACCCAGGCGCAGCGCGACCGCTACCTGCCACGGATCCTCAACGGCGACGACATCTGGTGCCAGGGCTTCTCCGAGCCCGGCGCCGGCAGCGACCTTGCCGGCCTGCGCAGCCGGGCCGAGCGCGTCGACGGCGGTTGGGTCGTCAACGGTCAGAAGGTCTGGACGTCCTTCGCCCACGCCGCGAACCGGTGCATGCTGCTGGCCCGCACCTCCACCACCGAGGAAACCGGCAGCAAGCACAAGGGCATCACGTACTTCCTGGCCGACACCGACGACATCGACGTCCGACCGCTGGTGATGATCAACGGGGACGCCGACTTCAACGAGATGTTCCTCGACGACGTCCACGTCCCCGAGGACCGGGTGCTCGGCGAGCTCGGGGACGGCTGGCGGGTGGCACTGACCACCCTCTCCTTCGAGCGGGGGTCGCTGGCCTTCGCCACATCGGCCGAGGCCGAGGCGGCGCTGGAGCGCCTGATCGTCCGCGTGCGCGACGCGGGCCTGGCCGACGACGCCGACGTGCAGCGCGAGATCGGCCGCCTGGCCGCCGACGTCCGGTCGCTGTCGCTGACCACGATGCGGCAGATGTCGGCACTGTCCCACGGCAACGCCCCGGGGGGCGACGGCTCGGCGGTCAAGCTGGCATGGGCACAGACGATGCAGGCGATGACCCGGCTGGCCGTCAGCCTGGGAGGCGACGCCGGGGTCACGACCGACGCGGTCGACGACGCGGCGTGGGTCTCGGACTTCCTCCGCGCGAAGGGCAACTCCGTGGAGGGTGGGACCGACGAGGTCCAGCGCTCGATCATCGCCGAGCGCGTGCTCGGCCTGCCCCGGTCCCGGTAGCGACCGCCAGCGACGAAGGAACACACCGATGGACGCAGTGCTCACCGAGGAACAGCAAGCCCTGGCCGAAGCGGCCCAGGCCCTGGCCGCCAGCGGCCTGGTGGACGCCCGGACGACCCTCGACGGCGGGGACGTGCCCGCGCGGCCGACCGAGGACCTGTTCGACGGGTTCAACGGCCTCGGCATCGACGAGCAGGACGGGGGCGCGGGCGGCTCGCTGATCGACCTCGCGATCGTGGCCCGAGAGCTCGGCCGGACCGTCTGCCCGACCCCGTGGGTCAGCCACCAGCTGGCCCTGCAGGCGGCCGTGGCCGCCGGCGTGGACGTGGGGGAGGGGTTGTCGCCCGGCGCGCGCTGGGTCCTGTCGACCGGCGGGCTGGTGCGCGACGCCGCCACCGCCACCCACGCGGTCACCGTCACCGGGGACGAGCTGGCGGTCGCGCCGGTCCTCGACGTGACGCTCCACGCGCCGATGGACCGCACCCGCTCGATCGGCGAGCTGACCCTCGGCGCCCCGTCCGTGACCGCGGCAACGGGTGGTCGCGCTGGCGTGTCCCGGGCCCGGGCGCTCGTCGCCGCCGGTCTGTGCGGCACGGGGCTGGGCGCGATCGAACGTGCCATCGGCCACGCCACCCAGCGCGAGCAGTTCGGCAAGGTCATCGGCGTCTTCCAGGGCGTCAGCCACCAGCTGGCCGAGGCGTGGACCCATGTCGAGCTGGCCTGGTCGTTGGCCCTCTACGCCTGCTGGGCAACGGAGGAGGGCGCGGGGGACGCCGCCGCGGCGGTCGACGCGGCCACCGCGAAGGCAGGCAACGCCGCGATATACGCCGCCGAGCGGGGCATGCAGGTGCACGGTGGCATCGGCATCACCTGGGAGGCCGACCCCCACCTCTTCCTCCGCCGTGCGATGGCCGACGACGCCTGGTTGGGCGGTGCGCGGGAAGCCGAGCGCTCCCTCGGGCAGGCGTTGCTGACCGGCTGACCCGGCTCAGCCGAGGTCCAGCTCGGCGACGTCCTCGGGTCGCGCCTCGTCGGGTGCCTCGGTCACGGGCAGGGTGAACCTGATCCGCGTTCCGCCCGCCGGGGACCGGGCCGCCACGATCGTCCCGCCGTGCCCCCGGACGGCCTCCCGACAGGCCGCGAGCCCCAGCCCGGAGCCCATCTCCGAGGCGGTGGGGGTGCGGTAGCCCGACACGAACACGAGCTCCCGCTGGTCCTCGGGGATTCCCTGGCCGTCGTCATCGACCGTGACGGTCCACCAGGGGGACGTGCTCTCGGTCCGCTTCATCGCCACCGCCACCCTGATGCCGTGCCGTCCGCCGTGCTTCAGGGCGTTGCCGACGAGGTTGACCAGCAGCTGCTTGAGCGTCGCCACGGGCGCATCGACGAGGTCGTGGTCGCTGTCGAGCGTGACGGTGCCGCCGACTCGACCTGCCTGGAGGGCGGTGAAGTCGATCAACCAGGTTCGCAGCTCGTCGAGCGGGATCGGCGCCTCCGCGTTGGGCACGACTGCTCGGGCGTCGGCCAGCATCTCCGCCACGAGGTCCGCGAGCGTGGTCGCGCTGGACTGGATGGTCTGCAGGCTGGTCCGTCGCACGGACGGGCTGATGTCCTCCCGTGC
This sequence comes from Euzebya pacifica, assembly GCF_003344865.1. GTDB lineage: Bacteria > Actinomycetota > Nitriliruptoria > Euzebyales > Euzebyaceae > Euzebya > Euzebya pacifica. The sequence continues at coordinate 3,738,321 of NZ_CP031165.1, read as the reverse complement.
GGCCATCTGCGCGAACCCCTTGATGGCGGCCAGCGGGCCACGGATGTCGTGGGCCACGCGCCGGGCGAACCTGGCCAGCGCATCGTTGGACCGCAGCAGGTTGGCGTTGGCCTCCGACAGCTCGACGGACTGGTCCCGCAACGCCTGGGTTCGGTGGGCGACCGTCCCCTCCAGCTCGTCGTTCAACGCGGCGAGCTGGGCGGTTCGGGCCCGGACCTGATGGCGCAGCAGGGCCACGCCACCCGCGAAGGCGAGCAGCAGCGCCAGGCCCGCCCAGAGAAGCGGGACCAGCCACGGCGGCAGCTCCCGCTGGTCGGGATCAGTGAGGTCGAACCCCGTCCACTGGACGTGGATGACCGACATCTCGGTGCGGGAGAGCAGCGTGCGGCCGGCGGCGAGGATCTCCAGGGGCAGCGAGTTCGACCGGCCCCAGGTCGTGACCTCCGCGATGCTGATCGGCTCGCCGACGACCCGGAACGTGTCGCGCTGCTGCTGCCGCAGCACGTGGGTGGTCAGCGCGAGCGGCCCCGCCCACAGGTCGACCGTGCCGTCGTGGACGGCGTCGACCGCGTCCGGGATGGAGGAGGAGGGGACGTAGCGGAGTTCGGGGTGGTCGGCCAGCAGCTGTTCCTCGATCACCGACCCGGGGATCGTCGTCACGGTCCGACCCTCGAGGTCGGCAGCGGAGACGATGTCGGTGGCCTCGGGACCCACGGCGAAGGCGATGGGGGAGTACGCCAGCGTCTCGATGGGCTCGGCGAAGGTGACGAGGTCAGGACGTGCGCCGAGGCCCGCGATGGCGTCGACATCCCCGTCCTCCAACGCCTGCACGGCGTCGTCGACGTCGGCGAAGACCACCATCTCCACGGTTGCGCCGACCTTCAGGGCCATCAGCTCCGTCAGCGCCACCGCCCACCCGCCGCTCGCGACGCCATCGACCACGACCGCAGCGGGGGCGATCGTGCTGACGGCCGCCACACGGATCGGTCCGTCGGTGGCCAGCCAGTCCCGCTGGGCGACGGTCAGCAGGTCGTCGGGTGGCGCCGAGGAACACGCCGGCCCGAGCAGCACGGCGAGGACCAGGAGGGTCGCCAACAGGGGCTTCAGGACGACCGGCTGGTGAACAGCATTCATCAAGGGCGTCATTGTACGGGTTGGGGGTTCCCAACGATCGGTGGTCGTGGTAGGTTCGAGCCAGTCGAGAACGAGGTTGATCCCCTCGAGCATCGTACCGAACAGGAGTCGCTCAGGGCTCCGCCCACGGCCATGGACAACGCGGTCGATACGAGAAGTCGACGACCTGGGAAGTAACCGATAAGGCTCCGGCAAGTCGGTCCCTGCGGACCGCGCCGGGGCCTTACTCGTTTTCGTGTGCATTCGGGGTTCGTCCGACGGAACATCCCGAGGGGCTGGGCGGTTGGTTCTGCAGTCAACCCGCGATGGTGAGGAGCACCCAGTGAACGAGACCTACGACGTCGTCGTCATCGGCGCAGGGCCGGCCGGAGAGAACGCAGGGGACCGGGCGGTGAAGGCCGGACTGCGCGTCGCCATCGTCGAGAAGGAGCTGGTGGGCGGCGAGTGCTCCTACTGGGGCTGCATGCCGTCCAAGGCCCTGCTGCGCCCGGGCGAGGCGCTTGCGGCGCTCCGGCGGGTTCCCGGTGCGCGGGCTGCCATCACGGGCGAGATCGACGTCGACGAGGCGCTGGCCCGACGGGACTCCCTCAGCGCGGGCCTCGACGACTCGGGCCAGGTCGAATGGGTGGACTCCGCCGGCATGGACCTGGTCCGCGGTCACGGCCGGCTGGCGGGGGAGCGGACCGTCGAGGTCACCGCCGAGGACGGCAGCGTCCGCACGCTGGTCGCGGAGAAGGGTGTGATCATCGGCGTGGGCACCGGCGCGGCGGTGCCCCCCATCGACGGGCTGCGCGAGATCCGGAGCTGGACCAACCGCGACGTGACCCAGGCCAAGGAGGTCCCCGCCCGCTTGATCGTGCTGGGTGGCGGGGTCATCGGGGTGGAGATGGCCCAGGCCATGCGCTGGTTGGGCAGTGAGGAGGTCACCATCGTGGAGATGGCCGACCGCCTGATCCCCCGGGAGGAGGACTTCGCGGGCGCGGAGCTCCAGGACGCGCTGGAGGAGATGGGGATCACGGTCATCACCGGCGCCCGGATGGTGAAGGCCGAACGGGCCGCCGACGACGCCCCCGTCACCGCGACCCTGGAGGACGGCCGGACCGTGACCGGTGACGAGATCCTTGTCGCCGTCGGCAGGCGGCCGTTGACCGACGACCTGGGCCTGGACACCGTCGGCCTGGAGCCCGGTCGGTATGTCGAGGTGGACGACAACCTGCGTGCGACCGGCGTGGACGGTGGGTGGCTGTACGTCGTCGGCGACGCCAACGGCCGCGCCCTGCTGACCCACCAGGGCAAGTACCAAGCACGCATCGCCGGCGACCACATCGGCGGCAAGGACGTGGGGCGCGGCGCGTGGGCCGACCACACCGCCGTCCCGCGGGTGGTCTTCACCGATCCGCAGATCGCGGCGGTGGGGATGACCGAAGCCGAGGCTCGTGAGCGCTACGACAACGTCGACACCGTGCGCTACGACATGGGCCACACCGCGGGTGCGGCGACCACGGGGCAGGGCATCAGCGGCACCAGCCAGCTGGTCATCGACGCCGACCGGCGGGTCATCGTGGGCGCCACGTTCGTCGGCCCGCACGTCGGTGAGATGTTGCACGCCGCGACGATCGCGATCGTCGGGGAGGTCCCGCTGGACCGGCTGTGGCACGCCGTCCCGGCCTACCCCACGATGTCGGAGATCTGGCTGCGGTTCCTGGAGGCCTACGGGATGTGACCGCGGTGCGGTCCCGCTTGACAGCCGCCGGGCGGCCGTGCTCCTCGAGGAGCACGGCCGTCGGACGTTTTCGGCTTGACACCGACCGTCCTCCTCTTTAAGTTCGGCAACTAAGTTAAGTAGCCGAAAGAAAGAGGGTCGAGTGCTGGGCAACGCTGGCCGCCGTGCCGACGTGCTGCGCGTCATCGCGCTGGACGGACCGATCCCGCGCACCCGGATCGCCGACGCCCTGGGTGTGTCGAGCGCCACCGTCACCACGATCACCCGGGAGCTGATCGAGTCCGGCCTGGTCACCATGAGCGGCAAGCGGCCCGCCAGCGGACGCCGTGGCCGCCCGCTGGAGATGCTCAGCATCGCTCCGGATGCCGCAACGGTGCTGGGTGCCAAGGTCAGCGACGACCACGTCACCGCCGTCACCACCGACCTCCGCGGGTCGATCACCGGCCGCTGGGTCCTGCCGTTCGATCCTCGCGACGACGACGCTGCGGGACGCCTGGCTCGGCTGCTCCTCGACACCGTGGGCGATGTTCCGCTGGTCGGTGTGGGCCTCGGGGTGCCCGGCACGGTCGCAAACGGCGACGCCGGCGCCGTCACCACCCCCATGTTCGGCTGGCGTGACCTGCCGCTGGGCAGCATCGCCAGTGACGTCCTCGGGGTGCCGGTCGTGGTGGACAACGACGTCAACACCCTGGCCACCTGGCAGCACCTCCACGGCGCCGCCCGCGACGTCGAGAACTTCCTGACCGTCACGATCGGTCGAGGCATCGGCCTCGGCGTCCACCTCGACGGGGCCGTCCGTCGGGGCAGGGGCGGCGCAGGCGAGCTCGGCCACACCCTGGTCATCATCGACGGGCCGCCCTGCGACTGCGGCCGACGCGGGTGCCTGGAGGCGATCGCCGCCGAGCCGGCCATGGTCGCCCAGGCCCGCGACCGGGGGATCATCGGACCAGACGACGGCATCGACGACCTGCGACTCCTCGCCAAGGACTCCGAGGAGGCCGCGGAGGTCTTCGCGACCGCTGGCGCGCATCTGGGGCGTGCGGTCGCCAACCTCGTGAACCTGCTGGCCCCCGATGCGATCGTCGTCGCCGGGGAGGGTGTGGTCGCCTGGCCCCTCCTGGCCGAGGGCTTCGTCCCGGCGTTCGAGGCCGGCATCCTCGACGTCCACACCGACACGACCGTCATCGTCGAGCCGTGGGCCGACGACGCCTGGGCGCAGGGCGCCGCGGCGCTCGTGCTCGGCTGGGTGCTCGGCGCATCGCCCGACACCGCCGGACCGTCGGCGTCCAGCCCTGCAGGGGACCTGTTCGCCACCGACAGCGACGGGCTCGGGCAGGGCGGCGCCGACCACGAGGCGGTGACGGCGTGATCGTCGGCGACCAGGGACCGAAGAAGGCGTTGATGATCGCCGGGTTCCTGCTGCCCTCGTTGCTGCCCCTCGCGCTGTTCACCCTGGGCCCGATGGCCGCCTCGCTGGGCATCAGCTTCCTCGACTGGGACCTGCTGACCTCGCCCGAGTGGCTGGGCATCGACAACTACCGCGACCTGCTCGGCGACGCGCAGTTCTGGGCCGCCGTACGACACACGTTCTGGTTCCTCGCCCTGTACCTGCCGCTCGTGGTGACGGGCGGGCTGGGCATCGCGCTGGCCCTCAATACCGGCGTCCGGGCGATCGGGCTGCTGCGGTCGATGTACTTCCTCCCGGTCGTCACCTCGTGGGTGGTCGTCGCGCTGATGTGGAAGTGGCTGCTGAACCCCTCCACCGGGCTGGTCAACACCGTCCTCGGGTTCGTGGGGATCCAGGGGCCCGGCTGGTGGACCGACCCCTCGTGGGCGATGCCCGCCGTCGTCATCGCCACGGCGTGGAAGGACCTCGGCTTCGTGATGGTCATCTTCCTCGCCGGCCTCCAGGCGATCCCGGGCGACTACTACGAGGCGGCCCTGGTCGACGGTGCCGGCTGGTGGGCCCGCTTCCGTTACATCACCCTCCCGCTGCTGTCGCCCTCGACGTTCTTCGTCCTGACCATCAGCCTCATCAACGGCTTCCAGGTCTTCGACCAGGTGTTCGTCATGACCGGCGGTGGACCTGCCGGATCGACCACGGTGCTGGTCGAGCGCGTCTACACCCACGCCTTCCGCTACAGCCAGATGGGCTACGCGGCGGCGATGAGCTGGGTGCTGTTCGCCATCATCATCGGCGTCACCGCGCTGCAGTTCCGCGCCCAGGACAGGTGGGTCCACTATGGCTGAGCCCTCCCTCGTGGTCGACCGGACCGACGTCGACACGGCGGTCGCCGACCGGCCGACAACAACGCCGGTGCGTCGCGACAGCCGGCACGATCGGGTTCGTCGACGTCGGCAGCTGTCATCGATCCTGCGCACCGCGCTGATCCTGGCCGGGGCGCTGATCATGTTGTTCCCCTTCGCCTGGATGGTCGCGACCTCGCTGACCAACGAGTCCCAGCTGTTCGGGACGCCTCGGCTGATTCCCGACCCGATCGACACGACCGCCTACCGGCGGGTCGCCGACACCTTCCCGCTGTGGCGCTGGATGGCCAACTCGATCGGCGTCGCGGTGGTGTCCACGACGCTGCAGGTGATCACCAGCGCCATGGCCGCCTACGCGTTCGCCCGCTTCGAGTTCCGCGGCAAGCACCTGCTGTTCGGCGTCTACCTGGCCACCCTGATGATTCCGCTGCAGGTGCTGATCGTGCCGCTGTTCATCGAGGTCTCGCGGCTCGGCCTGCAGGACACCTACGTCGCGCTGCTGCTGCCCCTGATCGCGTCACCGTTCGGCGTCTTCCTCCTCCGGCAGTTCTTCCTCGGGCTGCCCCCCGAGATCGAGGAGGCCGCGCGCATCGACGGGGCGGGGCACTGGCAGGTCTTCACGCGCATCGTGCTGCCGATGTCCAAGCCGGCCATCGCCACCCTCGTGGTCTTCGCGTTCATGGCTGCGTGGAACAGCTTCCTGTGGCCGCTGGTGGTCATCAACTCCGAGCAGCTGATGACCCTGCCGCTCGGCTTGTCGCAGCTGCACGGCCGCTTCGCCACCGAGTGGAACCTCGTGATGGCCGGTTCGACGATCTCGGTCCTCCCGATCGTCGCGCTCTACCTGTTCACCCAGCGATACGTCATCCAGGGCGTCGCGTTGTCCGGCCTCAAGGGCTGACGCGCGTGACCCCGCAGGCCAGGCCATCCGCAACCCCCCAACAACGACAAGGAGCCGACATGGTCACCTCGACCACCCACCGACTCGGGCAGCGCCTGCTGACCCTCTTCCTCCTGCTGGCCATGGTGGCCCTCGCCGCCTGCAGCAGCAGCGACAGCGACGCCACCGATTCTGCTGATACCGACTCGGCGGACACCGACTCGGCGGACACCGACTCGGCGGCTGACGGCGAGGCTGTAGACGAGGAGGCCGACTCCGACGGGGAGGCGTCCGGTGACGCCGTCGAGCTGACCTACTTCACCTTCTCCGCTGCGCCGGACCACCTGGAGGACCTCGACCGGATCATCGCGGGTTTCGAGGAGGAGAACCCGGGCGTCACCATCGAGGTGCAGACGGCCGCCTTCGACGACTACTTCACCCAGCTGCAGACGCGTGTCGCCGGTGGCAGTGCTCCCGACACCTTCGAGCTGAACTACGAGAACTTCGTCACCTACGCCGAGGCCGGCACGTTGTTGGACCTCGACGCCACCGTCGGTGACGCCGTCGACCCGTCGGTGTTCTATCCCCGTGCCTACGAGGTGTTCGCCCACGACGGCACCCAGTACGGGCTGCCCGCGACCTTCTCCAACGTCGTGCTCTTCTACAACGCCGACCTGTTCGACGCGGCCGGCATGGACTACCCGACCGCGGACTGGACCTGGGAGGACGAGCGTGCCGCTGCCGAGCAGCTGACCGACGCCGACGCCGGCGTCTGGGGCACCTTCCAGCCCGTCTCGTTCTTCGAGTACTTCAAGGTCCTCGCCCAGAACGGTGGGGAGTTCTTCACCGCCGACGGCAGCGACGTGGCCTTCGACAGCCCCGAGGGCGTCGAGGCCGCGGAGTGGCTGCTGTCCAAGGTCGGCACGATCATGCCGACCGAGGCCGACATGGGCGGCCAGGACGACGCCGCGATGTTCAAGTCCGGGCAGCTGGCCATGTGGCACAACGGCATCTGGCAGTTCGCCGCGATGGCCGACGCCGACTTCACCTGGGACGTCGTCGTCGAGCCGGGCAACACCACCGACGCCTCGCACTTCTTCGCCAACGCCGTCGTGGCCTCCACCGCCACCGAACACCCCGATGAGGCGGCCGCGTGGCTGCAGTACATCGCGTCGTCGGAGACGGCCGTGCAGACGCGCCTCGACGCCGACTGGGAGCTGCCCGCGGTGTCGGACGAGTCGCTGTTCGAGCCGTGGCTGGAGATCGCCCCACCGGCCAACCGTGCCGCGGTCTTCGAGTCCCTCGACGCCGTCGTCGTGCCGCCCGTGATCGCCCAGCAGGCGCAGCTGCAGGACGCCGTCGACGGTGCGCTGGAGCAGGCACGCCTGGGACAGATCGACGCGCAGGCCGCCGTCGACCAGGCCGCCGCCGACATCCGAGGGCTGCTGGGATCGTGACGAGGACGGTGCGGACCACGACGCCTGCGCTGCGACATCTGGTCGAGACGGGCCTTATCGACAAGGGCCTGATCGAGACGAGCCTCCGGGTCATCGCCGACGGGCAGGCGCCGAGCGGGGCGTTCGTGGCCTCGCCGACCTTCGCGACCTACGACTACTCGTGGTTCCGTGACGGCGCCTTCATCGCGGATGCGATGAGCCGTCACGGTCGCCACCTCGAGGCCGAGGCGTTCCACCGCTGGTGCGCCGGGATCGTCACCGACCGTCGTGACCGGATCGCCGACCTGGTGGCCCGGGCGCGACGCGGGGACCTACCGGCCCCGGAGGACCACCTCCGGACCAGGTACACCGTGGAGGGCCGGGAAGCCGACGGGTTCTGGGAGAACTTCCAGCTCGACGGCTACGGCACGTGGCTGTGGGCGCTGCGCGAGCACCACCGGCGGACCGGCCGTCCGCTGGAGGTGCCCGTCTCCGTGATCGACAGCCTGGTCGAGTACCTCGCGACGTTCGCCGACGAGCCCTCCTACGACTGGTGGGAGGAGCACCTCGAGCACCGCCATGTCTCGACGATGGTCTGCATCTGGGCCGGTCTGGACGCGATGGCCTCGTGGGAGGACGTCCCACCCGACGTTCGCGAGCGGGCGGCTGCAGCCGCGGCGGACATCCGTGAACGTGTCGAAGCCGACGGGGTCGTCGACGGGTTGCTGGTCAAGTGGCTCGGCAGCACCGCGGTGGACGCCAGCCTCGTCGCCTGCATCGTGCCGCTCGGGTTCCTCGACGTGGACCATCCGATCGCCCTCCGGACGATCGAGCGGATCGAGGAGGAGCTGGCCCCCGCCGGGGTCCATCGGTACCTCGACGACGTCTACTACGGCGGCGGCCAGTGGATCCTGCTCGCTGCGTTCCTGGCCTGGTACCACGTCCGGGCCGGCAACGACGAGCGGGTCGAGGAGCTGCTGACGTGGATCGCCGGTACCGCCGACGCCGACGGCAACCTGCCCGAGCAGGTGGCCGACGGGATGCTGCACCCCGACCACCTTGCGCGCTGGGAAGCCAATTGGGGACCCAGCGCCAGCCCGCTGCTGTGGTCCCATGCGATGCTGCTCAGCGTCGTGGCCGACCTGATGGAGACCCCCTCCCGATGACCGCTTCACCCCCTGACCGGTCCATCCGGCACACGCCGGGCGGCCGCGGGCACGCCTACCGGCCGTCGCTGGACCAGCGCGTGCCCGTCGTCCCGATCGCCGGAGACGTCATCGAGGTCCGTGCGCTCGTCGCCGACGGGCTGGGCGACGTCACCCTCGAGGTCGACCTCGACGACCACGTCGAGTCGTTCCCTGCGCCGCCGCTCGTGGTGGCCGGTGACGGCGAGGAGGACGACGACAGCCACCTCGCCGCGGCTGCGGCAGCGGGGGAGCAGGTCGAGGGCATGCACCCGGTCGCGGTCGAGCTCGGGCCGTACGGCCCCGGCCAGCCGGTGTCCTACCGGTGGGTCGCCGGTGACCTGGCGACCGAGTGGTTCACCCTCGAGGTGGGCGTCTGGTTGCCGACCGACGACGTGATGCGCATCCAGGGTCCCGACGGTGCCGAACACCTCGTCGACGACTTCGCCACCGAGGTCCTCGTGGCCGAGGGGCGGGCGGTCAGGGCCAGGTTCGCGCTGCAGCTGGGCGAGGACGAACACGTCATGGGCCTCGGGGAGCGGTTCCACGCGCTCGACCACCGCGGCCGCAGCATCGACACCGTCGTCTTCGAGCAGTACAAGGACCAGGGGGAACGGACCTACCTGCCGGTGCCCTTCGGACTGGTCGTCGGCGGGGCGGTCAGCTGGGGGTTCCACGTCGACACGACTCGACGGTGCTGGTTCGACGTCGGCGCCGGCCAGGCCGACCTGCTGGTCATCGAGGTCGAGCTGGACCCCGAGGACCCCGCGGTCGACCTGTCGTTGTACCTCGGCGACCCCGGCGAGGTGATCAGTGCCTTCCTCGACGACACCGCCCGGCCGGCCGCCGTGCCCAGCTGGGTGTTCCGGCCGTGGGCGTCGGGCAACGAGTGGAACACCCAGGCGCGGGTCGAGGCGGAGGTGCAGCGCAGCCACGACGAGGGCGTCTCGATGGGCGTCATCGTCATCGAGGCGTGGGCCGACGAGGCGACCTTCACCGCGTTCCGGGACGCGCGCTACACCCCCCGTGCCGACGGCAAGGCGTTCGGGCTGGACGACTTCGAGTTCCCCGCCGACGGCGCCTGGCCTGACCCGGTCGGGATGGTCCGGCGCCTGCACGAGCAGGGCACGAAGGTGCTGCTGTGGCAGATCCCCGTCCTGCCGGTCGACGTTCCAGCCGACCGCCTCGGCGCCGAGCAGCTGGCCCACGACCGGGACGTGCTGGTCGACAACGGCTGGGCCGTGCAGGAGGCCGACGGCTCGCCGTACCACAACCGCGGCTGGTGGTTCCCCGGCGCGTTGCTGCCCGACTTCACTTCTCCCGAGGCCACCGACTGGTGGCTGTCGCGACGGCGCTACCTGCTGGAGGAGGTCGGCATCGACGGCTTCAAGACCGACGGTGGCGAGCACGCCTGGGGCGACGAGCTGCGCTACGCCGACGGCACCCGCGGGGCCGAGACCAACAACCGCTTCGCCAACCTGTACGCGGAGGCCTACCACCGGCTGCTGGCCGAGACGGGCACCGAGGGGGTGACGTTCTCGCGAGCCGGGTTCACCGGCGCCGGGGCGTTCCCCTGCCACTGGGCGGGCGACGAGGACTCCACCTGGCAGGCCTACCGCGCCTCGATCACCGCCGGGTTGTCCGCCGGAGTGTCGGGCGTGTTCGCCTGGGGCTTCGACCACGGTGGCTTCTCCGGCGAGATCCCCGACCCGGAGCTGTACCTGCGCTCAGCGGCCATGGCAATGCTGTGCCCGATCATGCAGTACCACTCGGAGTACAACCACCACCGCTCGCCCTCACGCGACCGCACACCGTGGAACATCGCCGAACGGCACGACGATCCGACGGTGCTGACCGCGTACCGGCGGTTCACCGAGATCCGTGAACGGCTGGTCGACTACCTCGACGAGCAGTACCACGCCGGGATACAGCGGGGACTGCCGTTGATGCGCCCCCTCGCGCTGATGTGGCCCACGGACCAAGAGGTCTGGGCCCATCCGTACCAGTACATGCTGGGCGACCACCTCCTCGTGGCACCGGTCACCGAGGCCGGGGTGGAGGAGTGGTCGGTCCACCTGCCGGAGGGGGAGTGGCTGGACGCCTGGGACGGCACGTCGTTCGTCGGTGGTCGCGTCGTGACCGTGGCCGCGCCGCTGGACCGCATCCCCGCCTTCGTGCCCGACACCGACGCCGGCCGACGGGTGGCTGCGCTGCTGCGCTGAGCGCGGGGTTGCTCCACGAGATCCGAGCGATCCCGGGGCAGGAAACGGGCGCCGTGTCGTCGAACCCTGTCGCATGACCTTCCTGTCCCGTCGTGACCTGCTTCGTTACTCCGGCGCCGGTGCCGCCGCGCTGACCGCCGGCCGCTCCCTGCTCGTGGCCGCCCCTGCGGCCGCGTCGACTTCCTCCGGCGCCGGTGTCGTTGGTTCCGCCGGCCCCGTCGTTGCGCACGTGCGGCCCACCACCGCAGCCCAGCGGCTGCTGATGGCGCAGCTGGACGACACCCACACGACGTTCGACGACGGCACCGTCGAGGTGCTGCTGTGGGACGGCGACGCCGCTCGGCTCGACGCGGTCGGCATGGACTACGAGCTGGTCCCGACTGCTGCTGACGCCGGTGTCGCCAGGCCTGCCGGGCTGGGGCCGCAGCCGGGCGAGACCAACGGTGAGTACCGCCTGGGCTCGGCGGTCTACGAGGCCGACCTCAAGGCGCTCGTCGCCGCCCACGAGGGCACCGGACGCGTGCGGCTGCTGGAGATGCCCACGACGTCGCTGCTGGGGAAGACCGTGTACGGCGTGGAGATCGCGACCGACGTCGCCAACGACGACGGCCGACCCGTCGTCATGCACGACGGCATGCACCACTGCCGTGAGTGGCCGGCCGGCGAGATGCCGATGATGTGGGCACACGAGCTGCTGGAGAACTACGACAGCGACCCGGTCATCGCCTCGATCGTCGACAACGCCCGCACGATCATCCTTCCGCTGGTCAACCCCGACGGGTTCGACCGCACCGTCGAAGCTGCGGCGATCACCGGACAGACCAGCGACAACGACATCTTCCTCGGCTTCCCCCTCGCCGTGACCGGCAAGGGGGACATGTGGCGCAAGAACGTCCGTGCGCTCAGCAACGAGGGACCGCTGGAGGTCACCGGTCCGATCGTCGGTGGCTCACCCGTGGGGGCGTCGCAGCCCGACGCCTACGGCATCGACCTCAACCGCAACTACCCCTTCCACTGGGGCGACGAGTCCGGGTCGTCATCGATCCCGGAGAGCCAGACCTACCGCGGCACCCAGCCCTTCAGCGAGCCCGAGACCCACAACGTCCGGGACCTCGTCCGCAGCAACCTGCCGATCACCCACATCACCCACCACACCTCGGGCCAGCAGATGTTGATCCCGTGGGGTCGCGAGCCGCGGGAGATCCGCAGCCCCGACTGGCCGGTCATGTCGCGGATCGCGCGGGAGATGCGCGACGGCTTCGACCACGAGGGCACACGGTTCGAGGGCAACGGGTACGACCCGATCCAGGCGTTCAACCTGTACCCGACGTCGGGCACGAGCCGCGACTGGGGCCACGCCGCGACCCGGACGATCATCTACACCTTCGAGCACGGCACCGAGTTCCACGGGACCTACTCGGGCACGATCCCGGCGATGTACGAGCAGAACCGTGGGGCGTTCGTCCGCCACTCGTTGGCGGCGATCGACGAGACGGTGCATGCCCGCATCAGCGGCGAGGGCCCGGCAGGTGGGACCGTCGAGGTGTACAAGGCGTTCCAGACGCCGACGAACCTGCAGCTGTCGGGGACGCCGGTCATCTCCGTCGGTGGACTGCCGGAGGTGGAGGACCCGACCGGCGACCTGCTGCGGCCGACCCTGGTCGACGAGGAGCTGCGCCGCACGGTTCGCATCGGCCAGGACGGCGCGTTCGACCTGCGGGTGCCGCCCTCGAGCCGTCCGTTCCTGCTGAACGAGAAGCAGCTCGACGACTTCGAGGTGGGTGACACCGAGCCGTACACCGTGACCGTGCGGGATGCGGCCGGTGACGTCGTGTACGTGTCCAGCGTGACCATCGAGCGTGGGTTCCATGCGGAGATCGGGGAGGACATGCCGTCCGTCGTGGCGACCGGTGTGATCGACACGAACCCCACGCCGGGCGAGTGGCCGGTGCCCGCTCCGGACTAGGCGTCCTGTGCCATTCGGCAGACCGGGGTCCTTGGGGTTGCCGCACCCACGGGCCGAAGTGCTCGCGTTCAACCCAGCTGAAGGCGTACCACCACCATCCACTGCTGCAGCACGTTGATCTCGTAGTCGATGGCCCGGCTTTCCTCGGGGCTGAGCACAATGACCCGGTTTCCTGGCAGCGGCACCAGCAGCTGACCGGTCGCGGCTGGGTTGGTGAAGGCTGCGGGGACCCCATCGAGATCGACCGTGCCTGACCCTGCGGCGAGCGCGTCGGCGATGACCTGTTCGGCCGTCATGCCCGGCAGGAGGTCGAGCTGGTGGACCAGGAGGGTCAGGTCGGCGGTCCCGAAGGCCACCGCGGACGGGTCAGCCGTCGGCAGCTCCGAGTAGGTGTCGGGGAGGCCCGCCACGAGCGCCTGCGCGACCTCGGGGTCGAGCGTTGCACGAAGCCTGGCGAGCATTGCATCCAGCGCAGCTCCGGTGGCAACTCCCGGGTCCTGGGATGCCTCGCATGGGGGAATGACCAGTGTCTGCCCCACCTGCAGCGGACTCGTGTCGGTGATGCCGTTGGCGTCCGCGATGATGCCGAACAGTAGCGGGTCCCCGTAGACCGTCCGGGCGATGCCGGAGAGGGAGTCCCCGGGCTGGACGACGTAGGTGCGTTCCTCGACAGGGCCCACCGGGCAGCCGACCGGGCTCGAGGTTGCGGGCGGCGCCTCGGGAGCCATTGTCACCACGTTGCTGGGCTCGGTCCGGGTGAGGGCCGTCTCAGCGAGGGTGCGCAGCCGCAGCTCGCCGCCGATGGCCCCCGCGATGGTGTCGACCACCTCGTGGTCGGCGTTGAGGGCGAACCAGACTGGCAACGCCTCGACGGGCGTCACCGACATCGCCAGCTGGTCCCAGTCGAGCAACATGGTCGGCAGGGCCAGCCCGGCATCGGCCAGGGCGATCCGGGATCCATCCTCGTCGGCGTCGACGGCCAGCCCGATGGTCCGCACCTCGAGGTCGGTGGCCGCCAGGAGCGCAAGGTCGTCCTGGCAGGGTCCGCACCAGTCAGCGAACGCATAGAGGATCAGCGGCTCACCCGGAAAGTCGGCGATCGCGAGTTCGCCGCCGTCCAGTGTCGTCCCTCGCAGGCTGTCGGCCGGCGGGGCGATCGCCACCGGACCGGCGGTCGGGGTCGCGCCGACTGATACGTCGGGCGAAGGTGGACTGACGACGCTGCCGATCGACAGCCCCAGGACGACGACGCACATGCTGGCGGCGACACCCACGACGACCCGCCGGGCACGCTGTTGTTGCGCCACACGCATTCGGGCGGCGCGCCGTCGGACCTCGTCCATGTCCAACTCGTCAACCCCGGGCGCTGATTCACGGATCGCTGTACGGACATCATTCATCGATGGGCACCTCGTGTGTGTCGCGGGGGCGGACGGGGCTTGCGGGGTGCCAGTCCAGCTGTGGGCTGGTGCGAAGGTTCGCGGCAGCCTGATGGCACAGCGCCTTGACCGTCCCAGGTCTGCAACCCATGGCGTGGGCGGTCTGGGCGACGCTCAGGTCGGCCAGATGGCGCAGCGACATCGCCAACCGCTGACGGGGCGGCAGCGCCGCAAGGGCCCGGTCGATGGACATGCGGGTGGTGGGGTCCTGGGCCTCTGCATGTCCGGTCGCCCCGCCGCCAGGTCGCGTTCGCTGCCGCTCGCGCAGGACGTCACGGGCCAGGTTGACCCCGATCCGGTAGGCGTACCCACCCGGCGAGCGCATGGTCCGAACGCGAGACCAGCGCACCAGCACCCTGGCGAGCGCCTCCTGCGCCAGGTCCTGACCGAGCGCCACGTCATCGGTGTAGACGGCGAGGGACTGCGCCAGGGGCCGCCAGTGCTGGCGGCAGAATGCCTCGGGGTCGTCGGGGATGTGCTGCATCACCCTCCCAACCCATCGAGTCCCTGTGACGGTTTAGCCCAACCTGACAGGTTTCCCGGCACGCTGCCGCATCGAGCAACGATCGGCCCCTGCCTCAACCGGCGACCCCGTCAACGGCAGGATCTGGATGCCACGAGTCCCGGGTCAGCGAGGGACGAAGCTGATGGTGCCAGTGCCCTCGCTGACCGTCGCGTAGCCGGCCGGGCGGTCGCTGCTGGCGGCTAGCCAGGTGATCGCCTCGCCCTGTGGTTCGGAGGCGGTCGGGACCTCCTCGACGGTCCAGTCCGCGATGGTGGCTGGGTCGGCGTCGGGCGAGGGCGGGGTCAGGACGACCGCGCTGTCGTAGGTGCGGAGCAGCAGGCGGCCGTCGTCGGGGTGGCGGGCGGCGTCGGTGACGAGGAGCCCGGCGAACATCGCGAGGAGGGGGAGTCGGGGGACGGGGATGTCCATCGTGGCGACTTGCTCGAGGGGACCGTCGGCGAAGGCGGCGGGGGCGAACAGCCGGGTGATGTCCTCCTCGCGGGTGAGGATCCAGGGCCGTGCGTCCGGGCCGATCACCATCGCCTCGGCGTTGACCGGGCCCTCGGGGTAGGTGAAGGCGGCGGTCGTGACGTCCACGGTGGCCGGACCGTCGACCGTCGTCGGTTCGGGGAAGCGGTGGACCCGGATCGCGTCGTGGGCCGGCAGGTTGTCGCCGATGTCGCCGACCCAGATGCAGGGCTGGGGGTCGGTGGTGGAGCAGGGGGCGACGGCCAGGGCTTCGGTGTCGACCCCGTCCACGCCGGCCATGGTGACCTCGCCCAGGATGGTGCCGTCGGTTGAGGTCGCCCACACGGAGGTCGTGCCGGGGCCGTCGTCGAGCAGCCACAGCCGGTCGGGATCGATGCCGCTGGCCGCGATGCCGCTCGCCTCCGGGATCGTCTCGACGGGGAAGGTGCCGAGGGTGGTCGGCTGTGGGTCGTTGTCGGGTTCTGGGGTGCTGGCTGCGGGTGTGGAGGGCGGGGCCTGCGGTTCGTCCTCGGGGGTCGACGTCGACGCGGCGGGCTGGGGAGGAGTGGAGGCGGGAAGTGCGGTGGCGTTGGGGTCCGGAGGTGCGACCGCGACCGCGTCCGGATCGGGCGCCTGGTCGGTGCAGCCTGCGGCGGTGGCGAGGAGGAGGGCGACGAGCACCGCGGCCACGACGTTCCGGGCGTGGGGTCGAGGTTGCAGCGACGAGGGGAGGGGCACCCGATCGAGTGTGCCGTGGACCAGGGTGCGGTCGTGCGACGCGTCCATGGCCGGATGACTGCTTGACGACGAGGCCGCCGTGACGGGCCAACAACCGTCACGTTGTCCGTATCGGGGCTGATGTCACACCGCGGGCGTACGGTGATTCCACGGTCGAGCAGGGCTCCGGGGTGGGGCCAGGAAGCCGGATGTCATACCCGCGGCGTACCTTGATCGGTACATCGAGAACTGGATTCCGGGAGGAGGTGAGCGCGACGATGAGTGCGGTGGTGGACCGGGGGGTGGACGCGGTTCCGGACAGCTGGGGTGGCCGGCTGGCGGAGGTGTGGTTGTCGGAGGACGAGGTCGCTGTCTACCTCGCCGAGCCCCAAGCTGACTCGTCGCGCGTTGTGCCGTCGTCGGTGTCCACGGACCATGGCGGGTCCGCGGGACCGAGGGGCAGTTGTGCGCCTTGGGACGGGCCGGGCGAGCCGTCGGGGGTCAGCTGGTGGGGTGGTCGCATCGGGGAGGTGTGGCTGGCGGAGGAGGACGTCGCCGCCTACCTCGCCCAGCCACCGTCAGAGGATGATGACGAAGCGGCCGACCGCGGGTCGGCAGCTGACGGTGGGTCGACGGCTGGCGGTTGGTCGACGGCTGGCGGTGGCTCGACGGCTGAGGGTGGCTCGACGGCTGGCGGTGGGTCGACGGCTGAGGGTGGCTCGACGGCTGGCGGTGGGTCGACGGCTGAGGGTGGCGGCCCGGCGTCCGAGTGCGCATCCGGTGTGGCCGCTGCCGTACCGGCGGCTGCCGATGGTGCCGGCCAGGCGTTGGAGTCCGCACCCGGCAAAGCGGCTGCCGATGGTGGTGGACCGGAGTCCGCATCCGGTCTGGCGGCTGCCGTATCGGCTGATGGGTCGGCGGTGGGTCCGGGGGTTGCTGGTGATCCGGCGGTGTTGGTGGGTGAGGCGTTGGGGGTGCTCGGCCGGCTCAACGGGTGGTTGGCCCGGGCGTCTGCGGGCGAGGCCGGGGAAGGGATTGGGGCTGCTGGCGGGCCGGTCGATGTGGAGTCGGTGCGGCTGGTGGTGGATGGGCTGGCGGGGATCGATGCGGCGCTTGCTGCGGCCAGGTTGCGGGCGGTCGTGACCGCCGATCAGACGGGGCTGCCGTCAGTGGACGGGGCGGCGTCCTTGTCGGCGTGGATCGCGGATCGGTGGGGCCTGACCGGCAGCACAGCCGCGCGGGAGGTCCGGTTGGCGATCGGGCTGGTCGATGAGGAGACGGTGCTCGACCAGCTGCAGGCCGGGGTGATCTCGCGGGATCATGCGGCGGGGCTGGTGGCGGCGGCGGAGAAGCAGGCGGCCGATCAGGACGCGGCTGCTCGGGTGGAGGCGGCACGGCAGGACGCCGAACGGGAGGAACGCCGCCGTGCGGACGAGCAGGCTCAGGCAGAGGCGGCGTCGATGGCGGAGCGGATGCGGCTGGCCCGTGAGGCCGCTGCCCGGGAGGAACAGCTCGCCCGGGAGCGGGCCGAACGGGACGAACAGCAGGCCGCAGCCAACGAGGCAGCCCGCAAGGCCCGGCAGGACGCCCTGCTCGACTCGGCAGTGCAGGGGGCGTCACCGGATCAAGTACGGACCGACGCCAACCGGATGCGCGCCGCCGACGCGGCGGCGCTGGAGCGGGCGGTGGCGGCGCAGCGGGCCCGCCGCTCCGTCACCTTCCGACCCGATGGGATCACCGGGCAGCGGGTGATGCGGGTGGTGCTGACCGATGCCGACTACGAGCTGGTCCAGTCCGGCATCGAAGCCGCCCACACCTTCGACCCACCAGGCACCCCCGAAGACGAACGGCGAACGGCTGTGCAGCGGCGCTACGACGCCTTCCTCGATCTGCTGGCTGCTGGACTCAAGGCGGGGGAGCTGCCGACCTCCCGTGGGACCAAGCCCCACGTGACCGTCACCGTCCCGCTGGCGACCCTGACGGGGGAGGCGGAGGTGGCGGGTGTCGGTGGGTTCGGGACGGTGATCTCGCCGGAGACGGTCCGGCGGTTGGCGTGTGATGCCCGGTTGACCCGCGCGATCGTCGACGCGACGGGGATGCCCTTGGACATCGGT
The DNA here is from genome assembly GCF_003344865.1 of Euzebya pacifica. Classification (GTDB taxonomy): domain Bacteria; phylum Actinomycetota; class Nitriliruptoria; order Euzebyales; family Euzebyaceae; genus Euzebya; species Euzebya pacifica. Next base: position 3,720,265 of record NZ_CP031165.1, on the reverse strand, counting down.
CGCACCACCAGGGCGTGGACGACCGCGCAGCACACCGCGGCGGAGCAGCTGTTCGGTGGCTGTGCGTTTCCCATCGCCGACCGGACACCCTGTGGCCGGCCGATCGGCTGGACGGATCTGCATCACGTCATCTGGTGGCGTCACGACGGCCCCACCGACCAGGACAACGGCGTGTCGCTGTGCCGGCATCACCACAACGCCGTGCACCACGACGGCTGGCAGCTCGCCTTCGACCTGCCCACCGGCACCGTGACGGTGCAACGGACCGCAGACGGCCGCACGGTCACACGCCGAGCCCGGTTCCCCCACGACAACCCCAGACGCAGCCTGGGACAGGACACTCCCGACAGACCCGGTCCCGACGGGCTTGGTCCCAACCGGGCTGGCCTCGGCCGCCCTGGTCTCGGCCGCCCTGGTCTCGACTGCCCTGGTCTCGACCGGGCTGATGCCAGCCGGGCTGATCCCGACGGGTCCGGTCCAGACCGGGCTGGTCCTGGCCGGGCCGATGCAGACCGGGCTGATCCGAACCGGGCTGACCCCAACCGGAGCGACCCTGACCAGGACGATCCCGGTGATGGGCGATTGCCGATCTGACCCGCACCCCGCCGCCGGCGGGGCTGTCGGGCTGCCCGCTGGGACGATGACCGGTGGTGGCCAGACGGCGATGCCCCGACAGGGGACCGGCTGCGACGTGTGGGCCTCGCGGGGAGTGTCACACCGTCGGGCTATGGTGAACAGATGTTCGACTCCGACGTGCATGATGCCTTCGCCCACCTCAACAGCGCCCAGCACGACGCCGTGGCCTTCGGCGACGGCCCCCTGCTCATCCTTGCCGGGGCCGGCACCGGGAAGACCACAACCCTGGCAGCCCGGGTCGCTCGGCTGGTCGCCGATGGGGTCGACCCACAACGCATCCTGCTGCTGACCTTCACCCGCAGGGCCGCCGGCGAGATGTTGTCGCGCGCCCGACGGATGGTTGCCGCGACTGGTGCGCCGGCCTCCACGGGCAAGGTGATGGGCGGGACGTTCCACGCGATCGCGAACCGCCTGCTCCGGCGCTACGCCGACCGCATCGGCCTCGCCACCGACTTCGGCCTGCTCGACGCCGCTGACGCTGCGGACCTCATCGACCTCGTCCGCGACGACCTCGAGGTGGCCAAGGGCACCTCCAGGTTCCCCCGCAAGGCCACCCTCGCCAGCATCTACGGGCGGGTCGTCAACAGCAGGGTCCCGCTGAAGGCGACGCTGGAGTCCCAGTACCCCTGGTGTGCAGAACACACCGAGGCCATCGGGCGAGTGTTCACCGGGTACGGCCAGCGCAAGCGTGCTCGAAACCTGCTGGACTACGACGACCTGCTGCTGTTCTGGAAGGTCCTCGCCGAGGCCGAGGGCATCGGTGACGAGCTGGGCGGCAGCTTCGACCACGTCCTTGTCGACGAGTACCAGGACACCAACGCCCTGCAGGCCGAGATCGTCGCGGCCCTGCGGCGCACCAACGACAACGTCACGGTCGTCGGTGACGACGCACAGGCGGTGTACGGCTTCCGTGCCGCGTCGGTCCGCAACATCCTCGACTTCCCACAGACCTTCCCGGGCACCAGGATCGTCCGACTCGAGCAGTCCTACCGCTCGACCCAGCCGATCCTCGACACCGCCAACGCGCTGGTGGCCGAGATGGCGCAGACCAAGGACAACCCCGAGTTCCGCAAGTCGCTGTTCAGCGATCGCCTCGACGGACCGCAGCCCCGCCTCCACACCTGCCACGACGAGGACGACCAGAGCGCCCGTGTCTGCGATGCCGTCCTCGACCGGCGCGAGCAGGGCACCCCGCTCGTGCAGCAAGCGGTCCTGTTCCGGACCTCCCACCATGCGGACCTGCTCGAGCTCGAGCTGTCGCGACGCAACATCCCCTACGTCAAGTACGGCGGGCTCAAGTTCCTGGAGGCCGCCCACGTCAAGGACCTCGTCGCGCTGCTCCGGCTGCTGGACAACCCCGACGACGAGCTGGCGTGGTTCCGGATCCTCCAGCGTCTCGAGGGCATCGGCCCGGGACGGGCGCGAGTGCTCATGGAGGCCATCGGGGTGGGGGAGGGCGGGGTCGCCGTCGCCCAGCTCGGCGACCGTGTGGTCGAGGCTGCCGTGCACCTGCCCGCCGCGGCAGAGCGGGCCGTGGTCGGGCTCGCCGTTGCGCTTGGCGACACCGCCGCGATCGACGAGGTCGCCGGGCAGGTCCAGCGGCTGCGCGAGTGGTACGGCCCGGTGTGCGCCCAGACGTTCGAGGACCCGATCCCGCGAATGGCCGACCTGCAGCAGCTGGAGGTCCTGGCCGAGCAGTCGACCAGCCGAACGCGCTTCCTCGACGACCTCGTGCTCGACCCTCCGGCATCGACCGGCGACCTCGCCGGTCCGCCGCTGCTCGACGAGGACTACCTGATCCTGTCCACCATCCACTCCGCCAAGGGGCTGGAGTGGGACACCGTGCACCTCCTGCACGCCGCCGACGGGATGATCCCGTCGGACATGAGCACCGGTGATCCCGACGAGGTGGAGGAAGAACGGCGTCTGCTCTACGTGGCGCTCACGCGCCCCCGGCACGAGCTCGACGTGTACGTCCCGCTGCGGTACTACCACCAGCGATTCGGCTCCGGCGACCGGCACAGCTTCGGGCAGGTGTCGCGGTTCCTCCAGGGTCCGGTGCGCGACACCATGGCCCGCGTCGGTCCCCGGGACGCCGAGCGGGACGTCCCCGTGCTCGCCGGCACCGCGGCTGACCGGGTCGATGCGTTGCTCGACGAGCTCTGGTGACAAGCCCGGCATCCTCCCTCGCGCTAGCATTTGTAATCATGTAACTAGCCCAGGAAGGTTGTCGTCATGTCCGTCCCAACCATCGACATCACCACGCTCGCCGACCGCGTCGCCGCGGGCACCGTCGGCATTCGCGCTCGAGGGCGACGGGGGACCGCCGTCGTGTTGCCCGACAACCAGCTCCTCACCACCGCGCACAACGTCCGGGGTGACCGCGTGGAGGTCCTCCTCGACTCGGGTGTGCGCCTGCCGGCTCGCGTGCTCGGCGTCGCCGAGGACCTGGACCTGGCGGTCCTCGCGGTGGCCGACCACGCTGGACAGGACCACGCCGGACAGGACCACGCCGGACAGGACCACGCCGGGGCCAACTCGGCCGGTACCGACCGGGCCGGCATCGACCGGACACCGTTGTCCTGGGCCCCCGCTGACGCGGTGCCGTCGGTCGGGGCTGCGGTCGCGGCGGCAGCCGCCCCCGATGGGGTGGTCAGGGTCACCGCTGGGTCCGTGTCCACGTCACGGGCACGGCTGCGGACCGCCACCGGCAGCCCGCTGGCCGACCTGCTGGAGCACACCGCCCCGTTGCCACGTGGGGCATCGGGTGGCCCCGTCGTCGACGGGGAGGGTCGGCTGGTGGGCATGGACGTCAACCGGATCGAGGGTGGCCTGTACCAGGCGGTCCGTGCCGACGACGTGCTTCGCGGGATCATCGGGCAGCTGGCGCAGGGAGAGGTCCCCCGCCCTCGTCGGCTGGGTGTGCAGGTCGTGCCGCGCCGCAGGGCCGCATGGCTGCGTGCGGCCGTCGGCCTCGACCCGGCGGAGGGCGTCCTGCTGGCGGGCGTCGACCCCGAGGGGCCAGCCGCGGTGGCCGGGCTCGATCGTGGCGACCTGCTGACTGCCCTCGACGGGGCAGCCCTCCACGGACCCGACGACCTCCTGCTTGCCCTCCGGAACGCCGGCGAGCAGCTGCAGCTGATCGCCGTCCGTGGTGCTGACGCACCCCGCACCATCGACGTGGACACCCGCGCCCTCACGAACTGAGGTCCGGACAGCGGTGGGGTCCAGAAAGCACAGCGCCCTGCCCGGAGAAGAGGAGGTTCCCGGGCAGGGCGTGTGGCGGCGGGGTTGGGCGGCGGCCGCTTGGTCGTTGGTCTGGGTCAGTCCGTCGGGCGGATGCGGCGCTCCTCGACGTACTGCTCGAGCTTGCGCTTGACCCGCTGGAGGGCGTTGTCGATGGCCTTGGCGTGGCGGCCGAGCTCGACGGCGATGTCGGAGTAGGACTCACCGCTGACGTAGCGCACGAGCACCTCGGTCTCCAGGTCGCTGAGCACCTCTGCGCAGAACGAGCGGAGCTGGTCGAGGTCGGTCGCGGACGTGATCTTGTGGATCGGGTCCTGCCCGTCGTCGGCGATCCGCTCCCGGTACTCCATGTCGGAGTCGTCCTCGTGGCTGACCGAGCCGGTGAGGGACACGTAGGCGTTCAGGGGGGCGTGCTTGCGGCGGTTGGCGCCCTTGATGGCGGTGATGACCTGACGGGTGACGCAGAGGTCGGCGAAGTGGCGGAAGCTGGGATGCTTGCTGCGGTCGTAGTCCCGGACGGCCTTGTACAGCCCGATCATGCCTTCCTGGATGACGTCCTGGCGGTCGCCACCGGACAGGAAGTACGTCTTCGCCTTGGCGCGGACCTGCGGACGGAAGCGTCGCAGCAGCTCGGCCAGTGCCGCCTCGTCACCGGTGCGGGCGACCTCGACAAGGTCCTCGTCGGCAAGCTCGGTGCTGTCGGGCGCAAGCGTCGCGGTGGTCACAGTCCTCGTCCTTCCGGTGGGCAGCCGGCTGGTCGTCCAGCCGCCGTCTCGTGAAGCTCAACGAGCCAGCCCAGCGGGCGTTACGTTCTTTCTCCCCAGTTCTTGAACCTGCCAGCCCGTTCAACAACGGGCACACTGCGTAGGCGAACATGGTTCATCAATGACTGCCGCCCCTGCCGCTCCGCTCCTCGACCTGCTCGATCACATCGATCGCGCGGCCACCATCGACGCGGTCCTCGCCGGCTTCGCCGCGGTGCTGACCGCCGTCCCGGGCGTGCGCGGTGTCACGCGATGGCCGGTCCCGGACGTGCACGGACAGCGGGACCTCGTCGCCCTGCCTGCCCGCATCCAGCAGGTGCTTGCCTCCGAGGCACCGGTGAGCAAGCACGTCGACCAGCGGACGGTCCTGACGGTGGGGGCCGGTGGTCGCGTGGTGGGGATCCTCGACCTGGTGGTCGACGCCGAGGAGGGACCGTCCCGCGAGCTGCTCGAGGGGCTGGCCCGGACGGCCGGCGTGGCATGCGAACGGCTGCTCGACGCCGAGCGGCGCGGAGCCCAGGCCGCCGAGGTCGCGGCGCTCCACCAGATCATGGAAGGTGTTGCGGCCGCCACGACGGCCCAGGACGTCGCGGCAACGGCCGTGCAGGTCATGGTCGACGCCTTCGGCTGGACCGCAGGACTGGTGGTGCGCGACCAGGGCTACGACGACGTCGTCGAGGGACTGACACCTCTGGTGGCCGGCGCCGTCGTCCTCGCCGAGCTCGGCACCGACGGCATTGACCGGGCCGACCTGGCCGTCGTCGTCGCCGGCGGACAGGGCCTGCGGGGCGAACGGGCCGGAGAGACCCTTCCCGGCAACCTCGTGCACGGGCTCGTCTGGCCGCTGCACGCCCCGACCAACACCAGGCTGATCATGGTCAGCACCGGTGCCCACGGCCTTCCCGCGGGAATGGGCAGCCTGCTGGCCTCCACTGCGCAGATCGCCTCGCTCGTGCGAGCGGGCCTGGAACGCATCGAGCAGGAAGTGCGAGAGCGGCGCGCCCACGAAGCGGAGCGGGCCAACCGCGCCAAGTCGGACTTCGTCTCTCGCATGAGCCACGAGCTGCGTACGCCGCTGAACGCCGTCCTCGGGTTCGCCCAGCTGCTGGAGCTCGAACCGCTGGGCGACGATGCCCGGGACTCCCTCCAGCAGATCCGTGCGGCCGGCCAGCACCTCCTCGGGTTGGTCGACGAAGTGCTCGACATCTCCCGGATCGAGGCCGGTCACCTGCCGCTGACGTCGGAGTCGCTCGACGTGCACGAGGTCGTGCTCCAGTGCTGCTCGCTCGTGGCGCCCGCCGCCGAGGCGAACGACGTCACCTTCGTCGTCGAGCCGCCCGAGGGGCCGGGGCCCTGGGCGAGCGCCGACCGACAACGCGTGACCCAGATCCTGCTGAACCTGCTGTCCAACGGGGTCAAGTACAACCGCCCGGGGGGTCGGGTCGTGATCCGGCTCGAGCGGGACGACGGCGGAGTGACCGTCCGGGTCCGGGACACCGGCGTCGGCATTCCTTCCGACCGCATCGCCCAGCTGTTCATGCCCTTCGAGCGGCTCGGCGCGGAGGTGTCCGGAGTGGAGGGCACGGGCCTCGGGATGGCCCTGTCGCAGCGGCTCGCGGAGGCCATGGGCGGGGGGCTGGACGCCACGTCCAGGGTCGGCGTGGGCACGGAGTTCCGGCTGGCGCTGGTCGCAGCGGACCCCACGCTCGATCTCGTGGATCCTCCTCAGCCGACACCGCTCGAGCCTGCCGGGACGGGTACGACAGGAACCGTCCTGTACGTCGAGGACAGCCGGACGAACGCCAAGCTGGTCGAGCGGATCCTCCGACGCCGGCCCGGCCTCCGCGTGGTGCACGAGTCCAACGGCGAACAGGGGCTGGCGCGAGCGGCCAGCGAACGTCCTGACCTGGTGCTGCTGGACCTGGGCCTGCCCGACATCCCGGGATCGGAGGTGCTGCGGCGCCTCCGCGCGGCCCCCCGGACGGCCACCATCCCTGTGGTCGTCGTCAGCGCCGACGCGACGCCAGACCGCATCGGCGTGCTGATCGACGCGGGCGCCAGCCATTACCTGTCCAAGCCGTTCGACATCGAGTCCTTGCTCGGTGTGGTCGACTCCACCATCGGCAACCGCATCCCGATGGACTGACAAGAGGCCTCGCGTGCACCCTCCCGAGAACCACCACGATGCCCGGATCTTCGTGATCGACGACGAGCCGACGAACGTGCTGCTGCTGCGACGGATCCTCGGCCACGAGGGGTACCGGCACGTGCACACGGCCACCGACCCGATGGCGTTGCCGCAGCTCCTCGAGCTCGGCTGGCCCGACCTGGTGCTGCTGGACCTCAACATGCCGGCCATGGACGGGTTCGAAGTGATGGATCTCCTCGACGACCTCAACGAACACGCCACGTTCCTGCCGATCCTCGTCCTCACCGCCGACGCCAACACCGCCACCCGGGACCGGGCGCTCGCCGGCGGTGCGATGGACTTCGTGACCAAGCCGTTCGATCGGACCGAGGTCCTGCTGCGCATGCACAACCTCCTGCAGACCCGCTGGCTGCACGCTCGGCTGGAGGAGAGCAACCGGACGCTGGAGTCACGTGTCCGGGAACGCACCGCTGCGCTGTGGCAGGCACAGGCCGAGACCGTGGACCGGCTGGCCATGGCGGCGGAGTTCCGCGACGACAGCACGGGTGCGCACATCCGCCGGGTCGGTGAGACGTCCAGGGCGATCGCCCTGGAGCTGGGGCTCGACGACGACCGGGCCGAGCTGATCGGGCTCGCTGCCCCGCTGCACGACCTCGGCAAGATCAAGGTGCCCGACCGCGTGCTGCTCAAGCCGGGCCCGCTGGACGAGGAGGAGTTCGCCATCATCCGGACCCACACCGAGGTCGGCCACCAGCTGCTCCGCGACAGCGAGTCCCCGCTGCTGCAGCTGGCCTCGGTCATGGCGCTGTACCACCACGATCGATGGGACGGGCAGGGCTACCACGACGTCCGGGGCGAGGACATCCCCCTCGAGGCCCGCATCGTGAGCGTCGCCGACGTCTACGACGCGCTCACCCACGAACGCTGCTACAAGGAGGCGTGGCCCGAGGAGGTCGCGCTCGTGGAGATCGCGGACGCGTCGGGGCGGCAGTTCGACCCGTCGGTCGTCGACGCGTTCCTCGAGGTCGTCGACCGGCCGGTCACGACCGCCTGACCCGGACGACCGCCTGACCCCGACGCCCGCCGGTCACCGGCGGGCGATCAGCGGGATCAGCCGTCGTTCTTGGCGCGCTTGGCCTGGCGGGCGCGGAGGTTCTGGTCGAGCTCGACCTTGCGCAGGCGGATGGCGTCGGGGGTGACCTCGACGCACTCGTCGCCGCGCATCCACTCCAGCGCCTGCTCCAGCGCCATGACCTTCGGCGGGGTCAGGCGGACCAGCTCCTCACCGGTGGCGGAGCGGATGTTGTTGAGCTTCTTCTCCTTGGTGACGTTGAGGTCCATGTCCTCCGACCGGGCGTTCTCGCCGACGATCATGCCCTCGTAGACGTCCTCGCCGGGGCCGACGAACATCACGCCACGGTCCGACAGGTTCTGCAGCGCGAACGCGGTCACCGGACCCTTGCGGTCGGCCACCAGCGAACCGGTGTTGCGGGTGCGGACCTCGCCCATCCAGGGGACGTACTCCTCGAACACGCGGTTGAGCACACCCGTGCCGCGGGTGGCGGTCAGGAACTCGGTCCGGAAGCCGATCAGGCCACGGGTGGGGGCGAGGTAGTCGATGCGGACCCAGCCGGTGCCGTGGTTGGTCATGGCGACCATGCGGCCACGGCGCTCGGCCAGCAGCTGGGTGACGGTGCCCGAGTGCTCCTCGGGGACGTCGACGGTGACGCGCTCGAGCGGCTCGTGGGTCTTGCCGTCGATGTCCTGGGGGATGACCTGCGGCTTGCCGACCGTCAGCTCGAAGCCCTCGCGGCGCATCTGCTCCACCAGGATGGCCAGCTGCAGCTCGCCGCGGCCCTTGACCTCCCATGCGTCGGGACGGTCGGTGTTGGACACCCGCAGCGCGACGTTGCCGATGAGCTCGCGGTCGAGGCGGTCCTTGAGCACACGCGCGGTGACCTTGTCACCCGATCGGCCCGACAGCGGCGAGGTGTTGATCCCGATGGTCATGGCCAGCGTCGGCTCGTCCACGCGGATGCCCGGCAGCGCCTCGGGGTGCTCGGGGTCGGCCAGCGTGTCACCGATCATCACCTGCTCGAGGCCGGCGACGGCGCAGATCTCACCCGGGCCGACCCGTTCGGTGGGCACGCGCTCCAGGCCCTCGGTGGTGAAGAGCTCGACGACTTTCACGTTGCGCTTCTCGCCGTGCTCGTCGATCCACGCGACCTGCTTGCCCTTCTCGAGGTAGCCGTTGTGGACCCGGCACAGCGCGAGCCGGCCGAGGTACGGCGAGGCGTCGAGGTTGGTGACCAGGGCCTGCAGCGGGTGCTCGGGGTCGTGGGAGGGCGGCGGGATCGTGTCGAGGATCGTGTCGAACAACGCCGTCAGGTCCTCGCCGGGCACGTCGGGGTCCAGCGAGGCAGTCCCGGCCTTGGCGTTGGTGTAGACGATCGGGAAGTCGATGCTGTCCTCGTCGGCGTCGAGGTCGAACAGCAGCTCGAACACCTCGTCGACCACCTCGGCCGGGCGCGCGTCGGGACGGTCGATCTTGTTGATGACCAGGATCATCGGCAGCCCGGGACGGTCGGCGCCCGTCCGGGTCATCTGCATCGCCTTGCGCAGCACGAAGCGCGTCTGCGGCAGCGGCCCCTCGGCGGCGTCGACCAGCAGGGCGATCCCGTCGACCATGGACAGGGCGCGCTCGACCTCGCCACCGAAGTCGGCGTGACCCGGGGTGTCGACGATCGTGACCTTCGTCTCGTCACGGTCGCCCTTGGCCGGCAGCCGCACCGCGGTGTGCTTGGCCAGGATGGTGATGCCCTTCTCCTTCTCCAGGTCCCCGGAGTCCATCACGCGGTTGGCGACGTCCTGGTTGGCCCGGAACGTGCCGGACTGGTGGAGCATCGCGTCGACAAGGGTGGTCTTGCCGTGGTCGACGTGGGCGACGATGGCGATGTTGCGCGAGTCGTCGCGGGTTGCGCGGGTGGAGGTGGACATCGGAGGAGCCTTCGGGCGAACGGACGGCGGGCCCATCGGTCGACGGGCCCGCTCTGGCCGTCAAGGGTAGCGGCCGTCAGGTGTCCCTCACCGGTCCGTCCGGCCGTCCCCAGCAGCTAGTCAGACGTCGTCGGGCGGGCGGCCCATCATCCGGTCGACGGTGATCTCGATGGCAACCCGTCGGGGGTTGTCTCGCGGAACGCGGTACCGCTCGGTGTAGCGACGCACCGCCTCGGCAACGTCGGCGGCGTCGTCGGTGACGCGGCCCCGCCCCTCGATGGTCAGCCAGCGGCCGCCGTCGACCTGGCAGACCGAGGCGCGACCGCCCCCGCCGATGTTGGCGGCCTTGACGCTGGTCGCCGACGTGATGATCCGGACGGTCGGCCCCTCGGGGTCCCAGGTGAAGCCGACGGGGACCACGTGCGGGGTGCCGTCGGGCCGCAGGGTGGTGAGCGTCGCCAGATGGCGCTCGTTGAGGAAAGCCAGCGCGCCCGGTGGGGGAGCGGTGTGGTCGATGCTCACCGGGTGGCGCCCAGCGCCTCGTATCCCGGCTTGATGACGTCGTCGATCAACGCCAGCCGTTGGTCGAAGGGCCAGAAGGCGCTCTTCATGGCGTTGATGGTGACCCAACGGAGGTCCTCCAGCGTCCAGCCGAACGTCTCGACGAGCGCGGTCATCTCCGAGGTCATCGTCACGTTGCTCATCAGCCGGTTGTCGGTGTTGACCGTCACCCGGTAGCGCAGCCGCTTGAGCAGGTCGATGGGGTGCTCGGCCAGCGACGGGGCGGCGCCGGAGTGCACGTTGGAGGTGGGGCACATCTCCAGGGGCACGCGGTTGTCGCGCACGAACGCCGCGAGGCGCCCCAGATGGGCGTCACCGTCGTCGTCGACGGTGATGTCGTCGACGATCCGCACGCCGTGTCCCAGGCGCTCGGCGTTGCAGAACTGCAGGGCCTCCCAGATGGACGGCAGCCCGAAGGCCTCGCCGGCGTGGATGGTGATGTGGGACAGCTCGCGCTGGATCAGCTGGAACGCGTCGAGGTGGCGCGTGGGGGGGTACCCCGACTCGGCGCCGGCGATGTCGAAGCCGACCACGCCTTCGTCCTTGTGGCGCATCGCGAGCTCGGCGACCTCACGGGAATGGGCGGCGTGGCGCATGGCGGTGATCAGGGTGCCGATGGTGATGCCGCGGTCCGCTGACCCCTTCCGGAATCCGGCGAGGACGGCCTCGACGACCTGGTCCATGTCCAGCCCGTGCTCGAGGTGCTGCTCGGGTGCGAAGCGGACCTCGGCGTAGACGACCCCGTCGTCGGCGAGGTCCTCGGCGCACTCCTGGGCGACACGCATCAGCGAGTCGGGGTCCTGCATGACGGCGACGGTGTGGCGAAAGCCCTCGAGGTACAGCTCCAGGGACTTGCGGTCCGCACCGCGGGTGAACCAGGTCGCCAGGTCGTCGGCGTCGGTGGTGGGCAGCTCTCGGTAGCCGTGTTCGGCGGCGAGGTCGATCACGGTCTGGGGTCGCAGCCCTCCATCGAGGTGATCGTGGAGGAGGACCTTCGGTGCCTTGCGGATGGTTTCGGCGTCGAGGGACATGCCGCGATCATGCCAGCGTGGACAAGGTCTCGTGCGCCAGTCGGGTGGACACGTGCGCCATGATTGGGGAATGACGCTGGACCCCGACACCGCACGTTATCTGGCCGACCTCGCCGAGGCGGGCGGCACGCCGTACGAGGAGATGGAGACCGCCGCCCAGGCGCGGGCCGCCTACGAGCAGGTCGTCGCCCTGCGACGGGGCGACGGTCCGCCCCGCGGCGCCGAGTGCTCGGTGGAGGAGTACCGGATCGGGGACCTGTGGTACCGGGCGTACCGTCCGCTGGGCCGTTCCGTGCACGACGGCCCCCTCCCGCTGGTGGTGTTCTTCCACGGCGGTGGCTGGGTGCTGGGCAACCCGAGGACCCATGACGAGATGGCCCGGGCCTTCGCGGCCCTGCCGGCCATCGTGCTGTCGGTGGACTACCGCCTGGCCCCCGAGCACCCCTATCCCGCTGCCCACGACGACGCGTGGGACGCCGTGCAGTACGCCGCCAGCGAGATGGGCGACAGCTTCCACGCCGACCGGTTGGTCGTGGCCGGCGACTCGGCGGGTGCGCTGCTCGCGGGGGCGGTCGCGGCCCGTGCTCGAGACACCGAGGGTGCCCCGACCATCGACGCCCAGTGCCTCGTGTATCCCGCAATGGAGCCCACGATGGGTTCGGCGTCCCACGACGACCTGGCCGAGGGCTACGGCCTGACCAGGTCCACGATGAAGTGGTTCTACGACGCGTACGCGCCGCAGAGCGGGTTCTCCCCGTCGGAGATGTCGGACCTCTCCGGGCTGCCCCCTGCGGTCGTGGCCACGGCGGGCTATGACCTGCTGAAGGACGACGGCCTCCGGTTCGCCGAACGGCTGCGCGAGGCCGGCGTCCCCGTGGCCGGCCTGCACTTCCCGGGTCTGATCCACGGGTTCATGGGCATGGGCGGGACCAGCCGTGCGGCGGCTGCCGCCATCGACGCCGTCGTCGGCGGCCTCCGTGGCCTGCTCGCGTAGGCGCTGAACCGCGTCCCGGCCTCGCCGTCCCCCTGTCGATGCACCGAGGGGCGCTACACCAGGGCGTCGAGGCCGAGCAGGACGCCCATCCCGACCAGCAGCGTCAGCACGATGTTTCGGGTCCGCCACATGACCAGGACGGCCAGGACGGCGGCGGGCAGACGGGGGTCGAGGAGGTCGATGGACCCGTCGACGGACCCGCCTCGGAACACCGCCGGGGCCACGAGCGCCGCCAGGGCTGCGGCCGGGATCATGCGCAGCCCCTCCCGAACCATCGGCGGCAGGGAAGTTGCGCGGTGGGCGACGGACAGGAACGACCAGCGCTCCAGGAACGTGCCGATCCCACCGAGGATCGCGATCGTCCAGAGGGTGCCGCTCACGCCGCGTCCTCCTCGCCCGAGTCGTCCCGGAACCTGTCGTCGTGGAGCGGTTGGCCACCGGGGGTCGGGACCGCCTGGCGCTCGAACGAGCCGCCGCGAACCGACGTCGTCAGGCCCACCGCGACGCCCGCGGCGGCAGCCAGCAGCAGCCCGAGGTTGGCGGGCAGGTCGGCGGCGAGGGTGGCGACGAGGGCGCTGGTCAGCGCCGCGGCCAGCGTGGCCCGGTCGGTCAGCGCCGGGACCAGCAGCGCGGCGAACACCAGCGGGATCGCGAACTCGATGGGGACGTCGTCGGGGATGGCGGCCCCGGCCAGCGTCCCGGTGATGGTGTAGCCCTGCCAGCACGCCCACAGCAGCGCGCCGGCACCCGTGTAGTAGGCGACGCGGTGCGCGAGGCGCGGGTTCTCCGTCAGGCGGGCGATCGTGACCGCGTAGGCCTGGTCGGTCAGCAGGTAGGCGACGCCGAGCCGCCGCCCTGCCGGCTCGTCGCCGAGGTGCACGGCAAGGCTCGCGGAGTACATCAGGAAGCGGGCGTTGATCACCACGATCGTGCCGATGACGATCGGGGCAGCCGCACCCTGGGCGATCAGGTCGAGGGCAGCGAGCTGCGCGGCCCCGGCGAACACGAAGGTGGAGAAGACGCTGGCACCCCAGGCCGGCATCCCGGCCTCGATCGCCGCGATCCCGGCGAGCAGCCCGAACGGCGCCATGCCGAGCACGACGGGGGAGATGTCGCGCACACCCGCGAGCACCGCGGATCGGGCCGACACGAACGTCGTTGACGACAACGCGGGAGGAGGGGGCATCCGGAACACTGTGGGACGCGAGCCCGCACCCTGCAACAGGCCCGCCAAGTGGACCCTTGCTGCAGCGGGGCAGGCTGCAGCGGGCCGTGCAGCGGCCGGCAGGTCGAGCGCCGGGCGAGGTCCCGGCCGGATGCCTCAGGCGAGCGTGGCCTGCACGGCCTTGCGGACCTCCGCATCGAACCGACGCTCGACGACGCTGAACCGCTCGGCCCGATCGATCTCGTCGTTGACCTGGGCGCACCAGTCGGCCGCGACGGTGACACCGCGGTCGCGCGCGGCGTTCTCCAGCGGCGTCGACTCGATCCAGCGACCGACGTTGGCCAGCATGGCCAGCCGTTCCATCCGGTCCTCGTCGTCGACCACCTCGTGGAGGTAGGTGGTCACCATGACGTCCACGCCGTCGTCAGCGGCGTCCATCACTATCTGTGCAAGCTCCATCACGTGGTTGATGTCGCGCTCCTCGTGGAACACGAGCATCAGCGCGGCTGCCCGCTCGACCCGGTCCTCCTCGTCGGGGCTGCGCAGCCGCTTCAGCTCGCGGTTGCGTTCGGTCCGCTCGCGTTCGGGGTTGGGGAGCTTGTAGGCCATGTGGGCTTCACCCTATCCGGCCGGGCGCCACCCCAACCACGTGGACGCCCTCACCGCAACCGCAGCGCCATCTTCCCGGGGTTGAGGATGCCGGCAGGGTCCAGGGCGTCCTTGATGGCCTGCTGCACGTCCATCGCGTCCGCACCGATCTCCCGTGGCAACCACTGCTCCTTGAGCAGCCCGACGCCGTGTTCGCCGGTGACGGTCCCCCCGAGGGCCAGCGCCGCCTCGAGGATGTCGTCGAAGGCCTGCATCGCCCGCGCCTTGCCGTCGGCGTCGTCGTGGTCCCACCGCAGGGTCGGGTGCATGTTGCCGTCACCGGCATGGCCGTAGCTGTAGATCTCCGTGCCGCGGTGCTCGGCGATCCGGCCGGTGCTGGCCAGCAACGCCGGAACCTGCGACCGCGGGACCCCGACGTCCTCGAGCAGCGCCACGCCGTGTCGCTCGACGGCGGGCAACGCCAGGCGCCTGGCCTGCAGGAACGCCTCGCCCTCGTCGGGATCGTCGGTCCGCGCCACGAAGGTCGCCCCGTGGCGGGCACAGATCTCCTCCATGGCAGCGACATGCCCCGACCGGTCGACGGCCACGTCGCTGCGCATCAGCAGCAACGCCGCGGCGTCGGTGTCCAGGTCCATCCGCTGCCACTCCTCGACCGCGCGGATCGTGGAGGCGTCCATGATCTCCAGGAGGGCGGGTGGTTCGCCCTCGCAGATCTCCACGACCGCCCGACCTGCATCGCCGAGGTCACCGAAGAAGGCAACCAGCGTGCTGGCCGGCGGGGGCAGCGGCCTGATGCGAAGCCGTGCTCGTGTGACGACCCCGAGGGTGCCCTCGCTGCCGACGATCAACGACGTCAGGTCGTAGCCGGCCACGGACTTGATGGTGCGGCTGCCCGTTTCGATCACCCGGCCATCGGCGAGGACGACCTCGAGCCCCGCCACCCAGTCGCGGGTGACGCCGTACTTCAGGCAGCACAGGCCGCCGGCGTTGGTGGCCACGTTGCCGCCGATGGAGCAGAACGCCATCGACGCCGGGTCCGGGGCGTACCACAGCCCGTCGACCGCCAGCTCCTCCTTGAGGGCCAGGTTCATGATGCCGGGTTCGACCTCGCAGAGCCGGTCGGCGGGGTCGACGTCGAGGATCGACGTCATCGCCTCCATCGACAGCACGATGCCGTCGTCGACGGCGTTGGAGCCACCGTGCAGTCCGGCGCCGGCGCCGCGGGGCACGACCGGCACCCGGTGGCGCGTGGCCGCGCGCATGACCTGCTGGACCTCACCGGTGGACCGGACGCGGACCACGGCGGCGGGGGTGCCGGCGCGCAGGTCGGGTGCGCGGTCGGTCCGGTAGGACGACAGGACATCGGGATCGGTCAGGAGTCGTCCGGCAGGGAGGGCCCGGGTCAGCTCGTCCAGCGCCGCGGCGACGTGCTCGGGGACGGGGTGGGTCTCGGTCGGGGTGCGCACCCGTCCACCATACGGTGGCGATGGTGCGGGCCGAGTTCACACTGTGCCGTGATGCCCATCACCCAGCCAACCTCCTCGACCCCGCCGGAACCCGACGAGCCCATGGATCGAAAGGCTGTCTCCGGCCGCACCCGCGGGGTGGTGCTGGTGCTGCTCGGGGCGGTCCTGTGGGGAACCACGGGCACCGCCCAGGCGCTCGGTCCCGACAGCGCCGGTCCGCTGGCGGTGGGCACCACCCGCCTGGTCGCCGGCGGGGCACTGCTGACCCTCTGGATGCTGGTCTCCACCCGAGGGCGCTCCACGCGAGGACGCTCAACACGAGGGCGCTCCACACGAGGGCGCTCCACACGAGGATCCGGCCCGGTGACGGGCACGGACGCCCGCCCGACGGGTCGGCCCGTGCTGCCGGTCCTCGCCGGGGCGATCGGGGTGGCGGCCTACCAGCTGTCGTTCTTCGCGGCGGTCGACCGTGCCGGTGTCGCGGTGGGAACGGCCGTGGCCATCGGCTCCTCGCCGGTCTTCACCGGCCTCATCGAATGGGCGGTCCGCCGACAGGCCCCCACGACAAGGTGGTGGCGGTCCACCACCATCGCGACGGTCGGGCTGGTCCTCCTCGCAGGGCCGGGTGGCGGCGCGTTCGGCGACATCGGGCTGGCGCTCGTCGCCGGCCTCAGCTACGCCACCTATGCCGTGGCCTCCAAGCAGCTCCTCGACCGGTGGTCGCCGGCGCAGGCCATGGCCGCGGTGTTCGGCGGGGGAGCGGTCCTCCTCCTCCCGCTGCTGGTCGGGCTGGACCTGGGGTGGCTGGCCGACTGGAGGGGCGTCGCGATGCTCCTCTGGCTGGCCGGCCCGACCATCCTCGTCGCCTACCTGCTGTTCGGCGCCGGGCTGCGAGAGGTGACGGCTGCGGTCGGTGCCACCCTCAGCCTGGCCGAGCCGCTGACAGCGGCGATCCTGGCCGTCGGCATCCTGGCGGAACGACCCAGCGTGACCCAGGTCATCGGTGCGGCCGCGATCGGCATCGGCCTGGGGTTGCTGGCCGTGCCCGATCGGCGGGTCAGGACGACCCCCACGGGGTGACGCGCGTGCATCACCCTGTGTGAAGGTCGCCGCCTCAGGTCAGGTCGGCGCGGGCCGATCATGGTCGGTGGAGGCCCTCCCGTATGGAGGGGAACGAACCCGTGCACGTGCTCTTCGTCGACGAGAATCCAGGCAGGCTGACGCAGCTTGCCGGCCAGGTCGCGTCCACCTACCGCTGGAACACCACGACGGTGTCCACGATCGGCGAGGTCGTCGGTGCGTTGACGGCCGAACGCTGGGACGCCCTCATCGCCGCCGACGACGAGTTCGGGGACGGCGGCAGCGCCCTGGCGTTGGCACGGCTGAAGCAGCCGTCGGCCACCCGCTGCCTCGTCCGCCTCGGCCGGGGCAACGACCCGTCGAGCGCCCTGGCCGTCGCCGAGATCGCCCACCGTGTCCTCGACGACGTGCCCAGCCCCGCCAGCCTCAGGGCGATGCTGGTCGTGATGGGCGTCGGGGGCATGCGCGCCCCCCAGGACCTCGTCGACACCATCGGCGCGGTTGCGGGGCTACCGTCCGTGGCCCGCATCCTCACCGACCTCAAGACGATCCTCACCGATCCGACGTGCAGCGCCGACCGCGTCGCGGCCGTCGTGCGCACCGAACCGGCCATCGCGGCCAAGGTCCTGCACCTCGCCAACGCGGGACTCGCCGGTCGGGCCGGCACCGTCCACGACCTGGAGCAGGCCGCTGCGCTGCTCGGCATGCGCGTGCTCCGCCAGGTGGTGCTCGCCTCCGCCGCCTTCACCGCCGCCGAACAGCTCGGCGTCGACCCCACCCTGGTCGCCGCGGTGCAACGCCACGGGGTCGCCGTTGCGGCCGCAGCCATCGAGTCGGGAACGCTGCCCCCACACGCGGCGGTCGGTGGGTTGCTGCTGGACATCGGCCTGCCGTTGATGGCCCTCACCTGGCCTGACGTGCACGCCGACCTGCGACAGATGGTCCACGAACGCGCGGTGCCGTTGCACGTGGAGGAGATGCGGGTCCTCGGCACGTCCCACGCCGAGGCCGGCGCGCTGCTGGCCCGCCGCTGGTCGTTGCCCACGGGCGTGGTGGAGATGATCGCAGGCCACCACTTCGTGCCGCGTTCGTCCACCCCCGAACGACGCGCCCTGGGGTACGTGGTGCATCGGGCCGCCCAGCTCGGCGATCCGGCCGGTCGGGACATCCACGACCACGGCGTCGAGGTCGACGTGCCGGAGTGGGTCGATCGCTGGCGCGTGGAGGACGTCGAGCGGACAGGCCCACCCGACGTCGAGCTGTAGCTGACGACGACGTCCGGCCAGCGTCAGCCCACGAGCGTCGGACGCTCCACGTGGGCTCGACGGACGCTCGGCAGCGCTTCGATGCGTGCCACCAGTGTGGTCAGCCGATCGGGGGCGTCTCCGGACGGGGCCCCGATGATCTCGATGACGGCCTCGGCCCGATCCCGGGTCGGCCCGGCCGGCCGGAACCGAAGCTCGCCGATGTGCAGGCCCCTGCCTTCGACGAGGGCGATCACCCTGGCCAGGGCGCGACAGCGGTCGTCGAGCTCCAGTCGCAGGCGGGTCGGCGCCGGAGGGGCGTGGTCCTGGCGTGGATCGTGGTGTCCGTGCGGATCGTGTGGGGAACGCCTCACGAGATGGTCCTTCGTCGGGGGGTCGACGAGGGGCGACACGGGGAGCACGACAGGATGGTCCACCGGGCCGCTCCTGCCTGCCCGGTGGTTGGTCGGGGGCTAGGAACGCCCGCCGGTGATGAGCACAGCAGAAGCGCAGCCGAGTACGAGGTCGGCTGCACGGGTGGCTACGAGCTGCTGCTGCACGGCCGTCACGCTATCACCGGACCGGCTCCCGCAGCCAGCGGCACCTCATGTACCGGTGCCTGCTGCCGATGGAGGTCCCGTCGTCCGTCCGTCCATCGGAACTCCAACCATGTTCATGCTCGTCGTCGACGTGCCGGGGGGTGCGTTGGCGCGCACCGCCACGGAGCTGCGCGACCGGTTCGGTTGGACCGTCGAGACCGCCAGCGACGGGGTGGGGTGCCTCGGCCAGCTGCGCAACCAGCGGTGGGACGCGGTCGTCGCCGCACGCAGGGTCGGGCACATCGCCGGGGCCACCCTGTTGACCCTCGTCAAGAGCATCCAGCCGTCGGCGGTCCGGCTGCTGGTCGACGAGCAGGACGACCGCCTGCCCGCACCCGGGGTGGAGACCGGCGTTGCGCATCGAGTCCTCGTTCGCGAACCGACCGCCGTCACCCTCCATGCCGTGCTGTCGGCCCTCGAAGCCGCACCGGCGAACGTGCCGCCCGAGCTGCAGGACGCCATCGGGAGGGTGGCACGGCTGCCACCGACCCACGGCATCCTCCTCGAGCTCCGCGAGCTCGTGGCAGACCCCGAGGTCTCCACCGATCGGATCGCCACAACCGTGGGGCAGGACCCGATGCTTGCCGCCAAGGTCCTGCACCTCGCCAACGCCGGCTTCGCGTCGCAACACGTCGTGATCTCCAGCCTCGCGCAGGCCGCCGCCCTGCTCGGTGTGGAGACGCTCCGCCAGGTCGTGATCGCCTCGGCAGCGTTCTCCGCCGTGTCGGCGCTGGACGTGCCACGCGACGTGATCGAGCAGGCACAGCGCCACGGCGTGGCGGCTGCGCGGATGGCGGCCAGCATGCCGGGCCTGCCACCCCATGCCCGGACCGGGGCGTTGCTGATGGACATCGGCATGCCGCTGATGGCCCTGGCCTGGCCCGACGAACACGCCGACCTGCGTGCCCAGAGCCGCCGACGCGGCCAACCGCTGCACGAGGCCGAGCAGGAGCGGTTCGGCATCACCCATGCCACGGCGGGCGCCCTGCTCGCCAGGCGCTGGTCGTTGCCGAAGGTGCTCGTGCGGATGATCGCCGGTCACCACCTGCCGCCCCTCAGCGAGGAACCGGACGATCGCGCCCTGGGGTTCCGCGTCCACCACGCCGTGCAGACCGCGCAGCATCCGGACGGGGTGGACGTCTACGACGCGATCGTCCTCGACGGCCTGCCGGCCTGGGTCCTGTAGGCGCAGCCACGCGCCCGCGAGGAGTTCGGCACAGCGGGACCGGCCCGCTACCGTTCCTCGGCATGAGCACCAACCCTGTGGACGTGCTTCGCGAACGCGGCTTCGTCCAGGACATCACCGACGAGGATGGCCTCCGGGCCCGGTTCGACGAGGGGCCGGTCACCTTCTACGTCGGCTTCGACCCGACCGCGGTCTCCCTGCACGCGGGCAACCTCGTGGGGATCATGGCGATGGCGTGGCTGCAGCGGATGGGGCATCGACCGATCGCGCTGGCCGGCGGCGGCACGGGCCGGATCGGTGACCCCTCCGGTCGCGACGACGAACGGCAGGTGCTGGACGAGGACGTCCTGGCCACCCACCTCGACGGGATCCGGACGCAGCTGGGGCGGTTCCTCGACCTGTCCGAGCCCGAGCACGGCCTGCTGGTCGACAACTACGACTGGCTGCGCGACATCGGCTTCATCCCGTTCCTCCGTGACGTGGGCCGCTACTTCAGCGTGAACCAGATGGTCGCCCGCGAGTCGGTCAAGCGTCGGCTGGAGAACCGTGAGCAGGGGATCAGCTTCACCGAGTTCTCCTACCAGCTGCTGCAGGCCTACGACTTCGCCCACCTCTTCGAGACCGAGGGCTGCGTGCTGCAGGGGGGCGGGTCGGACCAGTGGGGAAACATCACCGCCGGGACCGACCTGATCGGCCGCATGCACGGGGGCAGGGCGTTCGGACTGACCTGGCCGCTGCTGACCACGGCGAGCGGGGCGAAGTTCGGCAAGTCCGCCGGCAACGCCGTGTGGCTGGATGCCGAGCTGACGTCGCCCTACGCCTACTTCCAGTACTGGATCAACGCCGCGGACGACGACGTGCGGCGCTTCCTGACCATGTTCACCTTCCTGGAGCTCCACGAGGTCGAGGCCGTGATGGCCGAGCACGCCCAGGCGCCACATCGCCGCATCGCCCAGCGTCGGCTGGCCGTGGAGGCCACGAGGATCGCCCACGGCGAGGAGGGGTTGGCCGACGCCGAACGGGCCACGGAGGTGCTGTTCGGCAACGAGGCGTTCACGGGCCTGTCCGACGCGGTGCTGGCCGAGGCCTTCGCCGCCGCCCCGTCGGTGTCACTGCCGGCCGACGCGATCGGCAGCGGCATGACCGTCGCCGAGCTGATGACCACCGCCGAGGCGGCCAAGTCCAACGGTGAGGCGCGTCGGCTGGTCGACCAGGGCGGGGTCCGCATCAACAACGTCAAGGTCGACGACGCCGACCGCGCCCTCACGCCCGACGACCTGGCCACCACGACCACCCTGGTCCTGCGGGTGGGCAAGAAACGCTACTGGCTGGCGCGGTTGGGCGGCTGAGCATCGCAGCGCTGCGAGGAGCGCAGGTCAGCCGAGGGAGGGGTGCTCGGCGCGGAGCAGGTGCCGCTTGAGGACCTTGCCGGTGGCGTTGCGCGGCAGCTCGCTGACCACGACGACCCGCTTGGGGACCTTGTAGCGGGCGATCCGCTCCCGTAGCCAGTCACGGACCTCGCCGGGCTCGACGTCGCCGACGACGTAGGCGCGCAGCACCTGCCCGAACTCCTCGTCGGGCACGCCGATGACGGCCAGGTCGGTGATGTCGGGATGGGCCTCGAGCACCTCCTCGACCTCCGAGGGATACACGTTCTCGCCACCGGAGACGATCATCTCGTCGCCACGACCGGTCACGAACAGGTATCCGTCGGCGTCGACGTAGCCGAGGTCGCCGATCTCCACCGGCCCGCGGTGGGTGTCGGAGCCGGTGTAGCCGGCGAACTCCATCCCGGTGGTCACGCGCAGCCTGCCGATCTCACCCGTCGGCAGCCGTCGGCCGTCCTCTCCCATGACCTCCACGTGCATGCCCGGACCGGGCTGGCCGACCGTCCCGCGTCGTTCGCGGAAGTCCGCCGGGGTGGAGATCGACACCCAGCCCGCCTCCGTGGAGCCGTACAGGTCGTAGGTCACCTCACCCCAGCGCTGCTGGACCCGCTGGCGCAGGGCCACGGGCATGGCCGAGCCGCTGGTGAGGATGATCCGCAGGCGGCCGGGTCCGCCCGGTCCACCGTCCTCCAGCGCCCGTCGCACCTGGACGGGGACCAGCGCAGCTGCGTCGACCACGTGCTCGTCGACGATCCGCTGGAAGTCTGCAGGATCGAAGCCCCTGAACAGGATCGACGTCGCGCCGATGAGCACGGCTGCGCCGGCGACGCCACCGCCGAAGCCGTGGAACAGCGGCGGGCCGATCAGCAGCCGGTCACCGCGCTGCAGGGGGACCTTGGTGACGAACCCCAGCATGGCCCCGAGCCCCGACGTGCCCACGCTGCGTTCCGCGCCCTTGGGCGCCCCGGTGGTGCCCGAAGTGTGGATGACGACCTTGCCGGTGCCGCGGACGAAGGGTGCGGAGCTGGACGCCGAGGCCAGCGCGGTCTCGTAGCTGCCGCCGGGGCCGATGGTCAGCAGGACGGGTGGGTCGTCGAGGTCCCGGACGGCGTGGGCGACGGCGTCGGTGAACTCCTCGTCGACGACCAGCACCGCGGGGCGCTGCATGTGGAGGATGCGGCCGATCTCGCTCCCGGTCGCCCAGGTGTTGAGGGGGACCGGCGCCAGGCCCGATCGTCCCCCTGCGGCGTAGCACTCCAGCGCCTCGCGGCCGTTGCGGACCATGAACGCCACACAACCTCGGGGCTCGCCGTGCTGCAGCAGCGCGTTGGCCAGGCGGGTGACCCGGTTGTCGAGCTCCGCCCAGGTCAACATCCCGCGATCGTCGATCACGGCCACCGCGTCGGGCTGCGTTCCGGCCTGGAAGGCGACGGCGAGTCCGAGGTTGGGTCGCAGCATCGGCAGCTCGAGGACCATCCCCAGCAGCGACGGGCGCGGCAGCATCGGCCGGATGACGCCGGCACGGACGAGCGCGCGGACGCCGCCGATCACCTCGCCGGGACTCAGGGATGGAAGGCCGAACATCGTGGGAGGAGCTTTCCATGCACACCCAGCCGGTCGGTAATCGGCCCTCGATGACACATCGCCGCATTTGTGATGGATCCCGTTCAGGAGGCAGGAACCGGCCCCGGTGCTGGCGAACGTGTGACCACCGACCCGCGTCGCACCACCTTCGTGCAAGCGCCGCCAGACCTCAGGAGACCCCGTGACCACCACCGTCCGATTGCTCGCCGCCCTGTTCGCGTTGGCCGTCCTGGCGCCCGCCGCGATGGCCAACCCCGTCTACGACAAGATCGAGGACACCTTCTACCTGCGTGGCGAGGGGTGTGGCGCCACCGAGAACCTCTACCTCGACGACAGGTCGGCGGTCGACGAGTACGACGGCTGCGGCACCATCGGGGGCCTGCCGGTCAACGAGGCCGTCGACGCGGAGGACTCCCTGTCCACCACGAAGGCCTACGACCTGATCCTCGACGGTGACGGGCAGGTCGAGGTCGTCATCCGGGCCGAGTCCTGGGTCGGGGACGGCTTCCCCGGCGCCGGCCAGTCGGTCGTCGACGTGTCCCTGTCGGCCCACCCGATCGCCACGGGCGGCCCGTTCGTCCCGCCGGTGACCCTCGGCTCCGGCACCTCCGAGATCCTGGTTGCCGGCCAGGACAACGCCACCCACACCTTCACCTTCGACATCCCCGACACGGCGCACCAGACGCACGTGTCCGGGTTCACGCTGAAGGTCTCGGTGCGCGGCGCCAACGTCAACGTCAACAACCTCGGCATGAGCGGCGACAGCTACTTCACCATCGACCTCCTGGAGGAGGCCGTCTAGGTCAGCACTGCTCGACCGTTCGCTCCGAACGAACCACCGATCGACGCCGGCGCCCCCTCGGGGTCGCCGGCGTCGTCGTGCACCGACCCGTCACGCCGTTTCCAGGCCCCGTTCAGTTGCTGCCGAGGACGTCCACGAGGCGATTCCCGTGCGGGCGACGGTTAGGGTGGGCACCAACACATGGCGGATGCCCGATGCGGCAGCCGGTACCTCAGGGCGACCCTGTGAGTACGCATCCGCCATCCGGATCGGCAAGAATCACCGTCCACGAGCAACTGCACAGGAGACACCCCACCGTGAGCACCAACTCATTCGGCGCCAAGACGTCGCTGAGCGTCGGCGACAAGTCCTACGAGATCTTCGACCTCTCGGCGGTGGACACCGACCTCGCGCGGCTTCCCTACTCCATCCGCATCCTGCTGGAGAACCTGCTCCGCAACGAGGACGGCGAGAACATCACCGCCGACGACATCCGCGCGGTGGCGGGCTACGACCCCTCGGCGGAGCCGACCGAGGAGATCCTGTTCACGCCGGCCCGCGTGCTGCTGCAGGACTTCACCGGTGTGCCCGCCGTCGTCGACCTCGCCGTGATGCGTGACGCCGTCGCCGAGCTCGGTGGGGACCCCAACGTCATCAACCCCCGCGTCCCCGTCGACCTCGTCATCGACCACTCCATCCAGGTCGACAGCTTCGCGGTCTCCGACGCCTTCCAGAAGAACGCCGCGATCGAGTTCGAGCGCAACTACGAGCGCTACCAGTTCCTCCGCTGGGGCCAGACTGCCTTCGACAACTTCCGCGTCGTGCCGCCCAACACGGGCATCGTGCACCAGGTCAACCTCGAGTACCTCGGCCAGGTCGTGTTCATCAACCCCGAGACCGGGCAGGCCTACCCCGACTCGCTGGTCGGCACCGACAGCCACACCCCCATGATCAACGGCCTCGGGGTCGTCGGCTGGGGGGTCGGCGGCATCGAGGCCGAGGCAGCCATGCTCGGCCAGCCCATCTCCATGCTCATCCCGCAGGTCGTCGGCTTCGAGCTGACCGGCGCGTTGCCCGAGGGGGCAACCGCGACCGACATGGTGCTGACCGTCACCGAGATGCTCCGCGAGAAGGGCGTCGTCGGCAAGTTCGTGGAGTTCTTCGGCGAGGGTGTGTCGTCGGTCCGCATCCCCGACCGCGCGACCCTGGGCAACATGAGCCCCGAGTTCGGGTCGACGATCTCGATCTTCCCGATCGACGACAAGACCCTGGAGTACATGCGCTTCACCGGTCGCCCCGACGAGCAGATCGCGCTGACCGAGGCCTACGCCAAGGCCCAGGGCCTGTGGCACGACCCGGCCAACCGCCCGTCCTACACCGACACGCTGTCGCTGGACCTGTCCACCATCGTCCCGTCGCTGGCAGGTCCGACCCGTCCGCAGGACCGGGTCGCGCTGACCGACGCCAAGCGCGGGCTGCGCGAGGTGCTGCCGCAGTGGACCGGCGATGTCGAGAGCGACGCCAACGAAGCTGGGCTGGAGAGCTTCCCGGCCTCCGACGCGCCGACCACCAGCGGCCAGAGCAACGGGCAGGAGCCCCACCACGTCTCCGGGGGCGCCAGCGACATGCCCTCGCGAGCCAGCAACCCCACGGCCGTCAGTATGGCCAACGGCGAGCAGTTCGACCTCGACCACGGTGACGTCGTGATCGCGGCGATCACCTCGTGCACCAACACCTCCAACCCGTCGGTGATGATCGCGGCCGGCCTGCTGGCCAAGAACGCCGTCGACCGGGGCCTGACCCGCAAGCCGTGGGTCAAGACCTCGCTGGCCCCGGGCTCCAAGGTCGTGACCGACTACTACGACCGTTCGGGCCTGACCCCGTACCTGGAGAAGCTCGGGTTCAACCTGGTGGGCTACGGCTGCACCACCTGCATCGGCAACTCCGGTCCGCTGCCGGCGGAGATCTCCAAGGCGATCCACGACGAGAACCTGGCTGCGGTCAGCGTCCTGTCGGGCAACCGCAACTTCGAGGGTCGCATCGGTCCCGACGTCAAGCTCAACTACCTGATGTCCCCGCCGCTGGTCGTGGCCTACGCCATCGCCGGCACCATGGACATCGACCTGTACAACGAGCCGCTCGGCACCGACGCCGACGGCAACGACGTGATGATGGCCGACATCTGGCCCAGCAACGACCAGATCGCAGAGGTGGTCGGCAGCGCCGTGCAGCGCGAGCAGTTCGTCGAGCGCTATGCCGACGTGTTCACCGGTGACGAGGCCTGGCAGAACGTGCCCGTCTCGGGTGGCAGCCGCTTCGAGTGGTCCGACGCCTCCACCTACATCCAGAAGCCCACGTTCTTCGACGGCATGGGTGCCGAACCGGGCGGGCTGTCCGACATCACGGGGGCTCGGGTCCTCGTGAAGGTCGGCAACTCCGTCACGACCGACCACATCTCGCCCGCGGGCGCGATCAAGCGCGACTCACCGGCCGGCGCCTACCTGATGGACAAGGGCGTCGAGATCAGGGACTTCAACTCCTACGGCAGCCGCCGCGGGAACCACGAGGTCATGATGCGCGGCACGTTCGCCAACATCCGGCTGCGCAACGAGATGGCACCCGGCACCGAGGGTGGCTACACCCGGAAGGTGACCGACGAGGGGCCCGGCGAGGTCACCTCGATCTACGAGGCGTCCATGGAGTACCAGGCCGAGGGCACGCCGCTGGTGGTCCTCGCTGGTGAGGAGTACGGCACCGGATCGTCGCGTGACTGGGCGGCCAAGGGCACCGTCCTGCTGGGCGTGAAGGCGGTCATCGCCAAGTCCTACGAGCGGATCCACCGTTCCAACCTGATCGGCATGGGTGTCCTGCCCCTGCAGTTCAAGGCGGGCGAGGGGGCTGACGAGCTGGGCCTGACCGGTGAGGAGGAGATCTCCATCACCGGGGTCACCGGCGGTGCGGACGGCAAGGTGCCCGACGAGGTCACCGTCCAGGCCGGCGACACGACGTTCACCGTCGACGTCCGGCTCGACACCCCCAACGAGCAGGCCTACTACCGCCACGGCGGCATCCTGCACTACGTGCTCCGGCAGCTGGCCGCCGAGTAGCGCTTCGGGATCAGGAGTCGGGGTCGTCCGGGGAGTCCCGGGCGGCCCCGATTTCGTGCTGGTCGTCGCTGACTCGGCCCGTGTCGGGGCGGCCTGACATGCTGGCGGGACCATGCGCCGCTACTCCCTGCCCCTCGTCCTCGCCATCGGTGCTGCCGCGCTGGCCTACGCCCGCGGCCCGCTCGACATGACCTGGAACATCACCCCGCTGGCCGTGGGGGTCGTGGCGTTGCTGGCCGCCGCGACGCTTCCCAACCCCAGGCCGTGGACGGTCGGGATCGTCCTCGTCGTCTGGGGTGCCGCCGTCCTGCTGGTGCGCGAAGGGCCGTTGCCGGGGCGTGAGGCGCCCGTCTACATGGTTGCGCTCGGCATCGCGTTGCTGGTGGCACAGGTCGTCGCCGACGGGCGCGGCGACGGCGTCGTGAAGGGGGCCGCCCTGACGATGCTGTCCAGCGGCGCGCTGTTCTACGCGGCGTTCGACGTGCCCGAGCTGCAGCGCTGGTGGGTGGTGGCGGCCGGGCTGGGTGCGGCCGCGGTCGTGGAGTTCGCCAGGTCGTCCCGGGGGCGTTGAGCGGTCCCCGTGCGGGTGGACATGTGTGAGGACTGCAGGATCGGACACGTCTAGTGGTGAACGTCACCCCGACCCCTGGAGATGTGATCACCACATGGCAACCGCGACCCGCACCCGCCCGAACGTCCTGTCCTACAGCGCCTACGCCCTGATCGGCGCGGCCGACCGAGCCCTGCAGGAGACCCGTTCCCTGGCCGGTCGCCGCGAGGAGCTCCCCGACGACCTCGCACGCCAGCTGGAGGAGTCCGTGGCCCAGATGCGCGACTCCCTCGACAAGGTGGTCGACCACCTCGGCAGCCGCGTCAAGCAGACGACCGGCGACGCCGGCGAGACCCTGGACGACTTCGCCGCCCGTGGTCGGGCGATCCTCGACCGGATCCGCGAGACCGAGGAGGTCTCGGGGGCCCAGGCCGACATCGATCAGGCCCGTCAGGGCTGGATGGGTGCCGTCACGACCCTGCGCCGCAACGCCGAGGGCGTCGTCAGCCGCGTGAAGGCTGCCGGCACCATGACCGGTGAGGCCGCCACCAGCACGGTTCGTGCCGCGGAGTCCATGGGCGACAACGTCGTGGAGGCTCGCGACCGCGCCCAGCTGCAGGACATGACCAAGGGCGAGCTGTACGAGATGGCCACGACAGCCGACATCGACGGACGGTCGACGATGTCCAAGGCCGAGCTGGTCGACGCCCTGAGCGCGACGAGCTAGCCAACAGACCCTGCAACGGCGGACGCCCCCACCTCTTCGGAGGTGGGGGCGTCGTCACGTGGGCTGGATGCTGTGTCAGTCCTCCGCAAGCAGGCGGTAGAGCGCCTTGCGTGCGTCGGCCAGGATCTCCTTGGCAGCCTCGACATGGTCGGGGTCGCCGCTGGTGGCCACGGCCATCACCGCACCGGCGGTGCTGGCGATCTCCTCACGAAGCGAGGAGAGGTGGTCGTCGGCGGTGTCGCCGACGGCGTCCCAGGGGCTGTCGTCGGCCTCTTCGGCGGCGGCGCGGCCGTCGTCGGTCAGGGAGAAGACCCGGCGGCCGCCGTCCTTCTCGCCCTCGACCAGGCCTTCGTCCTCCAGCTGGGACAGGGTGGGGTACACCGAGCCGGGGGAGGGGCGCCACACGCCGCCCGATCGCTCCGACATCTCCTGCATCAGCTGGTAGCCGTGCATGGGCTCCTCGGCGAGGAGGGAGAGGATGGCTGCGCGGATGTCACCGCGGCTGGCACGGGGGCCACGGCCCCAGGGGCCACCGCGTCGACCGCCGCGTCCACCCCGGCCGCCACCGAACATCATGGTGAACGGGTCGAAGGGTGGGGGGCTGCCGTGGCGGTGCCGTCGGCCCCGTCCGGGGGGCGGCGTGTGGTCGTGGTCGTGGTCGGGATCGCTGGCCATGGCGATCATCTTGCGGACCCAGGGCGGCATGGCGTCGTAGGCCTGTCGCCAGGGGTCGTCGTAGGGGATGGATGAGCTGTGCATCGCAACCACCTTTCGTGCTGTTGAACGTGTTGGTGCTCGGGGCAGGATCGACCCTCGCGAGGCATCACGATATATCGGAACATGTCGAACGTCACGCCCTTGACCGTTTCTTTGCCGCCCGACACGACCGGCGGTGACCGGCATAGGGTCGGGCCATGGCCACGATCGTGTGCGACGTGAACGAGACGCTGCTGGACCTCGCCGGGCTGGACGGTCCCTTCACGGAGGCGTTCTGCGAACGCGCCGAGGAGGTGAAGCGCCTGTGGTTCGCCCGGCTGCTCCACACATCGACGGTCATGACCACGGTGGGCACGTGGCAGGACTTCGGCGTCGTGGCCCGGACGGTCCTGCGGGACACCGCCGACCGCCTGGGGCTGCCGCTGGAGGACGCACAGGCCGGCGACCTCGTCGGGGGGATGCGTCGGCTCCGGGCACACCCTGATGTCGTCGACGGCATCGCGGCCCTCGTCGGGGCCGGTCATCGGGTCGTTGCCCTGACCAACTCCGGGCAGGCAACGGCAGAGGCACAGCTGGCCCACGCGGGCCTGGACGTGCTGCTGGACCGCATCCTGTCGGTCGACCCGACGCTGCGGTTCAAGCCCGACCCGGCGGTGTACGCCCATGCCGCGGACGAGCTCGGTGCGAAGCCGGGGGACCTCGTCATGGTTGCCGCCCACGACTGGGACTGCGCGGGCGCGATGCGGTGCGGATGGCGGTCGGGGTTCGTCAGCCGTCCGGGGCAGACCTACAACCCGCTGCTGCAGCCACCGACGTGGCGGGCGCCCGACCTGCTCGCGCTGGCCACGGCCATCGGCGACGGGCGCTGACCTCCCGGGGGGTCTCGCTCAGACCCAGTCGACCGGACGCGAGCCCCGGCGGCGGCAGCCGTTGGACTCGGGACGCAGGCGCTCGATCGTGTGCTGGCGGGTGCCGGGCACGACCACGATCCCGCCGACCGGCGTTGCCGGTCCGCCCGTCGTCGCCGGGCGGACCGTTGCTGTCGGGTCGACCGTCGCGGTCGGGCCGACCGGCGCGACGCCCACGAGAGAGAGCAGGGCCTCGGTGGAGCGGCGCTCGCCGTAGAGCCGGCGGAGCTGCTCCGCGGCGACGTCGGCGTGGGTGATCCGCATCAGGCCCTCGGCAACCTGCTGGATGCGGATGGCGTCGTCGGTGGTGGGGTGGGTCACGGTGGCTCCTCGAGGGCGTATGCTGCCGGTCCCAACGAGCGCCCGACAGTGTTGTGACGATGCGTGAGGAGAAACTTCTCACCGTGATATGCGCGAGCCGTCCTCGGCCGCTGGAACCGCACCCCGGGTGTAGGGTCGACGCAGACGCGTCAGCAGCCCCGGTCCGTCGCGGTGGGCGACGCACCACACGAGTTCCGGAGTCGTCTTGGCAGACAGACCCGTGAACAACGGTGCGTCGCGACGCCTGCTGCTCCTGCGACGGGTCCTCGCGTGCGGACCACCTCCGGCGTTCGACCAGCTGTGCCGGGTGACCGCCGAGGTGACGGGCACCACCGGGGCGACCATCGTCCTGCTGGAACGTGGGGTCGTGACCGGGCTGCTGGCGAGCAGCGATCCGGTGGCCAGCCAGCTCGAGGCCCTCGAGCACCTGCTGGGCGAGGGGCCGTCGGTGGAGGCCCACGAACAGGGCGTCGTCGTGCAGGCCGAGCTCGGGAGCGACGAACCGCGGTACAACGCCTACGAGCACCAAGCGGTCTCGCTCGGCGTCGCCACGGTCGCGGCGTTCCCGATGCGGGTCGGTTTGGTCCGCCCGGGGGTGGTCTGCACCTACCGTGACACGCCGGGTGCGCTCGAACCCGATCAGGTGAGCGACGGCACGATCATGGCCGAGCTGGCCGCCCAGTCGGTGCTGCTCGCCCAGACGGAGGCCTCCCCCGGTCAGCTGGCGCACGAGCTGGAGATCGGCGCGGACCTCCATGCCATCGTCCACCAGGCGGCCGGCATGGTTGCCGTGCAGCTGGAGATCCCCCTGACGTTGGCGCTGGTGCGGTTGCGCGCCCATGCGTTCGGCAGCGATCAACCGCTCCGGGACGTGGCGGAGGCGGTCGTCGACCGCCGCCTGCGGTTCGACGACGACGCCCACGAGGTCTGATGCTCAACGAACCGGGAGTGCGCGGCGGAGGTCCTTGGCCTACCGTGAGGAACGTCGATGTCGGGTCGACGTCGACCCACAGGGAGGGAGAGCGGCCATGACGATGGACGCGTTGCTTGCCCGGACGATGGTGGAGCTGGCCGACACACTCGTGGCGGATTTCGACGTCGTCGACCTCCTGACGCTGCTGACCACACGCTGCGTGGACTTGCTCGAGGTCGACGAGGCAGGCCTGCTGATCGCGGGTGTGGGTGGGGACCTCCGGACCATGGCGTCCTCCAGCGACCGGGTACGACTGCTGGACCTCTTCCAGCTCCAGGCCGAGGAGGGGCCCTGCCTGGACTGCCTGGGTACCGGCGAACAGATCGTGAACCGCGACATGGCCGAGGACGTCGATCGCTGGCCACGGTTCGCCGCCGAAGCACGCGCCGCCGGCTTCAGCACGGTCCATGCCATCCCCATGCGGCTGCGGGGCACGATGCTCGGCGCCCTCAACCTGTTCAGCCGTCGACGGGTCGTCCTCGAGGAGAACGACATCCTGGCGGCGCAGGCCCTGGCCGACATCGCCACGATCGCGATACTCCAGACCCGAGCGGCCGAGGAAGCACAGACCCTGGCCCAGCAGCTGAGCGACGTGCTCAACTCGAGGATCATCATCGAGCAGGCGAAGGGCGTCGTGGCCGAGCGTCGCCAGCTGTCGATCGCCGACGCCTTCGACCTGCTCCGCCGCCACGCCCGGAACCACAACCTGCGCCTGGCCGTCCTGGCCCAGCAGGTGACCGACGACACCGCCCTGGCCGACACCCTCGAGCGGGAGATGCCCCGCCGGTCGGGTCGCTGACGGCAGCGCTCCTCGACGGACCGGAACCGCAGAGGGCCCCCGCCGCAGCGGGGGCCCTTTCGTTGCGGCCGAACGTTCGCCGTTCGGACTGCGCCGCGGGTTACTCGGGTGCGCCGGGGTCGGTGAACGCGAGGACGTACAGGCCCTCGTCCAGCGATGACACGATGATCGTGTCGTCATCGAAGTACGGGAAGACGTTCCATGCGCCACCGTACGCCGGGACGTCCAGGCCCGGGTCGACGTCGAAGGAGCCGACGAGGTCGAGCTCGCCGTTGCGCAGCCCCTCGGCGGTGTAACGGAAGATCTTGAGGCCGGCGTTGTAGTTGGCCTCGAAGATGAGGTCGCCACGGATGTAGAGGTTGTGGTCGGTCGACACGGTGTCGTGGGTGTAGATCTTCACATCGTCCGCCGTGTACGCCGCGTCGAGGTCCTGGAGCTCGACCATGAACGTGCGCGTGCCGAGCGCAGCCGTCGGGCCCTCGTCGAGCTCGTCGTTGAAGACGGCGAACGCGTGGTCCGGGGTCAACCACCCCTGGTGGGTGTAGCCCTCCCGCTCGTAGTCCAGCTTGTTGATCAGCCGGGTGGCGAGGGGGTCGGTGACGTCGACGATGGTCAAGCTGTCCTCGTTGTAGGCGAAGCAGATCTCGGACGGCTCACCATCCACGGCGTTGGTGCCGTTGTAGTCGTCATCGGGCCCGGCGTACACCACGCACTGGGCGTCGTGGGTGTAGCCGTCGGTCGCGAAGGCACCGATGGTCCTGGGCTGCGCCGGGTCGGCGATGTCGACGATGTGCAGACCGCCCTGGAAGGTGCCACCCACCAGGTAGGCCCGGTCGGTGTCCTCGTTGATGACGATGTTGTGGAAGTTGGAGTCGGCGTCGTGCTCGGTGTAGGTGGTGAGCACGTCGAGCTGGTCGAGGCTGGGGGTGCCACGCAGGGCACGCAGCTGGGTGAGGTCGACGACCTGCATGCCGCCGCCCCGTTCGGTGACGATGAACGCGTGGTTGTCATTGACCTTGATGTCACGCCACACCGCGCCGGTGGCGCCGGTGGTGGCACTTCCGGCCTGGGCCACGGTGCCGAGCACCACGGGCACGGTCGGGTTGGACACGTCGACGAACGCGGTGCCGACGCCGGTGCCCATGATGGCCACGCGGAAGGGGTTGTCGGGGTCCTCCGAATCCGGGTCCTCCCAGCCCCACGAGTCGTTGCCAGCGCCACCGCCGAGCTCGGCGAGGGGCACGAGTGCCTGCAGGCCGACGTTGGTGCACGGGTAGGGCCCGGACATGCCGACGTTGCCGTTGCCGTCGCTGACACCGGGGAGGGTTCCCACGTCGGTGGTGCACGGCAGCCCGACGACTGTCGTGGACAGGGCCTCCAGCGCCTCCCGGGACACGTCGGCGACGCCGGAGAAGGCGAACTCGGCCTTGAGGTCACGTGGTTCGACCTGCATCACGCTGACGGAGCTCCAGCCCACGGTCAGCACCAGCGCCACGAGCAGCGCCAGATTGGTCTTGTTGGTGTTCATGATGGTGTGGACCCTTCGGATCGGCGCCAGGAAATGGTTCGGGTTGCACGGAACGTTCGCGGTTCGACCCCCGAATCCTCCCGGACGCCCGAATTGCCGACCAGCGCAGACAGAACGTCCGCGAGAAGCCAACTCGCCCCCACTGTGGGGACGAATCGTCTGGGTTCGGGGACGAGGGGACTGGTTCCGGGCGAGGACCTGAACAGCAGAGCCCCCGGTCAAGGACCGGGGGCTCTGCGGTGTCTGTTATGTGGGCGATACAGGGCTCGAACCTGTGACCTTTTGGTTGTCGACCAAACGCTCTCCCAGCTGAGCTAATCGCCCGGGGACGGGAGATAGTAGCGGCTCGGGATCGCGGCAGCAATTCGGGGACACGGCAGGATGGCGACATGGTCGATGCAGATCCGAGAGCAGTCCTGGAGGCGGCCGATTCCGTGGCGGTGGTCGGGTGTTCGACCTCGCCGATGAAGGCCGCCCATCGCATCCCCCTGATGCTGCAGCAGATGGGGTACGACGTCCGTCCGGTCCATCCGACCGCGACGGAGATCCTGGGTGTCCCAGCCGTGCCCACCCTCGCGGACCTCGACATCGTCCCCGACCTGGTCGTGGTCTTCCGGCCGTCGGCGGAGGCTGCCGACGTGACCCGACAGGCGATCTGGGTCGGGGCGGCCGCGGTGTGGCTGCAGCTGGGCATCACCTCGATGGAGGCCGCCCGTCTGGCCGCCGACGCGGGCATCGACTACGTGGAGGACCGCTGCTCCGGGGTCGACGCCCGTTCGTTCGGCATCGACAAGCGATCGGTCGCCTGACCCGTGGGTCAGTTCGAGTGCAGGAAGTGGATGACGTCGCCGTCGACGACGACGTACTCCTTGCCCTCCTGGCGCATCTTCCCGGCGTTCTTGGCGGCCTGCTCGCCCCCGTGCTCGACGAAGTCCGCATAGCCGATGACGTTGGCGCGGATGAAGCCCTGCTGGATGTCGGAGTGGATCTTGCCGGCGGCGACCGGGGCGGGAGAGCCGTCGCGGACCGTCCAGGCCCGGGCCTCCTGTGGCCCGACGGTGAAGAACGTCAGCAGGCCCAGCAGGCGGTAGGCCGCGTGGATCAAGCGGTCGAGGCCGGAGCGTTCCAGCCCCAGCTCGGCCAGGAACTCGGTGCGCTCCTCGGCGTCGAGCTCGGCGATCTGCGCCTCGGCCTCGGCGGAGATGACCACGACCTCCGCGCCCTCGGCTGCGGCGATCTCGCGGACCTTGTCCACGTGGGCGTTGCCGTCGGGCAGGTCCCCCTCGCCGACGTTGGCGACGTAGAGCATGGGCTTGGCGGTCAGGAGGCCGACCTCGGCAACCTCCTTGGCGTCCTCGTCCGGGATCTCGAAGGTCCGGGCGACGTTGCCTGCCTCGAGGTGCGCCTCGAGCCGGCTGAACAGCTCGGTGTGGCGGATGGCCACCTTGTCGCCGGACTTGGACGACCGCTTGGCGCGCTCGACGCGCTTGGTCACCGCGTCGAGGTCCTTCAGCAGCAGCTCGGTGTTGATGACCTCGATGTCACGCGCCGGGTCCACCGACCCGTCGACGTGCACGATGTCGTCGTCGTCGAAGCAGCGGACGACATGGGCCACGGCGTCCACGGACTGGATGTGGGACAGGAACTTGTTGCCGAGCCCCTCGCCCTGCGACGCGCCCTTCACCAGGCCGGCGATGTCGAGGAACTCCACCGTGGTGGCGATCCTGCGCTTGGAGTCCGCCAGCCGCCGGAGCGTGTCCAGTCGCTCGTCGGGGACGGGGACGCTCCCGACGTTGGGCTCGATCGTGGCGAACGGATAGTTCGCCGCTTCCGCGCCTGCGGCGCTGACCGCGTTGAAGAGGGTGGACTTGCCCACGTTGGGGAGCCCGACGATGCCGACCTGAAGTGCCATGGCCACCCACTGTGCCCGCTGCCCCCCGCGATGTCGAAGCGCATCCCCCACGTATCCTCGCCCCCGTGATGCACATCGACTACGACGGTCCCGAGGACGGCGTGCCGCTCGTGCTGCTGCACGGCGGCATCGGCACCGGCCGCTACCACTGGTCAAAGCAGGTCAAGGGGTTGGCCGCTGCCGGGTTCCGGCTGCACATGCCCGACCTTCCCGGACACGGCCACACGCCGGTGGGGGAGGGGACCTACAGCCGGCAGATGCTGGTCGACGCGGTGCGGACGCACCTGGAGTCCCTCGACCGGACGCCGATCGTGGCTGGCTTCTCCATGGGCGGTCACACCGCCCTCGCGCTCGCCGAGGACCACCCCGAGCTGTTCGCCGGGCTCGTCGTCGTCGGCGTCAGCGTGCGCGACCACGACGGACTGCGCCGCTGGCGGACCAACTTCGACCCCGACGTCCTGGAGGAGCGCTACGAGCTGTGGGCCAAGCAGCTGTCGAAGCTTCACGCACCCCTGGGCGGTCCCGACGCCTGGCGCGAGGTGTGCATCCGTGACTCGGGCGGGTTGAAGGTCGATGTCGACCTGGGGAAGCTGGGCCGCCTCGACGTGCCCACCCTGCTGATCCGGGGCGACGGCGACACGACCGTCGACCCGGCCCACTTCGCGGAGCTGCGCGACATCTGGCCACACGCGGAGGAGTTCGTGGTGCCCGGTGGGGGCCACGACGTGCAGCTGACGCGCTCGAAGGTGGTCGCGCCGGGGCTGCTGGACTTCCTCGGCCGGGCAGCTGCCGCATGACGGTTGCAGCTGCATGGAAGAATCGGTCGTCGTGAACGTCGTCCGATTCGATCACCGTCCCGAGGGGCTCCGCCGCCCCACCCTCGTCGCTGCCTTCGAGGGGTGGAACGACGCGGGCGAAGCCGCCACCGGTGCGGTGGAGGCGATGGCGGTGGCGACGGAGGCCAGCCGGTTCGCCGACATCGACCCGGAGGAGTTCTTCGACTTCCAGGTCGCCCGTCCCATGGTCAGGTGGGAGGGCGAACAGCGCTCGCTGGAATGGCCGATCAACGAGTTCAGCGCCGCGAGCCTCGGCGGGGACACCGACGTGGTGTTCCTCCGCGGACGCGAACCGAACCTGCGGTGGCGGACGTTCACCGAGGGAATCGTCGAGACGGCTCGTGCGCTGGACGTCGCCCGCATCGTCACCGTCGGTGCGCTGCAGGTGGACCGACCGCACACACGCCCCGTGTCGATGACCGGCACCGCCAGCGACGACGAGGTGGCGATGCGCCACGGGCTGCGTCGGTCCTCCTACGAGGGGCCGACCGGGATCGTCGGCGTCCTGCACCAGGCCGCCAGCGACGCGGGCATCGAGGCCATCTCGTTCTGGGTGGGCGTCCCCCACTACCTGGCCGGCACCGCGTACCTGCAGGCCTCCTTGACGCTGGCCGAGCAGGTCGGTCGCCTCGTCGGCGACAGCTTCGACCTGGACGAGCTCCGCGAGGAGGCGCAGGACCAGCTGCAGGACATCGCCGAGCTGGTCGCCGAGGACGACGAGCTCGCCGACTACGTCGAGGAGCTCGAACGGCGGGCGGACTCCGAGCCCGACCCGCTGCACAACGACGAGCTGCCCACGCCGCCCGTCAGCGGTGAGGAGCTGGCCCGCGAGTTCGAGCGCTACCTGCGGGATCGCCCGGCGGACTGACCGCGGATCAGGCGCCCAGCTGCTCGCGGACGATCCGGTTGACCAGCTTGCCGTCGGCCTTGCCCTTCACCCGCGGCATCAGCTGGCCCATGACCTTGCCCAGGTCACCCGGCTGGCTGGCGCCCGTGGCGGCGACGACCTCGGTCACGATGGCGCGGATCTCGTCGGCACCCATCTGCTCGGGCAGGTAGTCCTCGATGACGGCCAGCTCGGCCTGCTCCTTGGCGGCCAGCTCGTCGCGCCCGTGCTGGGTGTAGGTCTCGATGGACTCGCGGCGCTTCTTCGCCTCGCGAGTCAGGATCTCGGTGACCTCCTCGTCGGTCACGTCGGTCCCACCGCGGCCCTCCTGCACGCGCAGGTTCTTGATGCCCGCGAGCACCTGGCGGAGCGTCGCGGTACGGATGGTGTCCCGCGCCTTCATGGAGGTCTTGAGGTCGTCGCTGATCTGGTCGGCAAGGCTCATGGCCGGCAGGGTACGCCCTGCAGCCGTGCCTGCCCATCGAGGCTGCGTACCCTCTGGGGCCATGACCACGATCGAGACCTCCGCCCTGGGGCCCGGTGGCCGCCGGGCCGACTGGAACCCGACCCTGCCGATCCGATGGGTCCTCCTCGACGTCGACGGCACCCTGGTGGGGCCGAGCGGCACCGTCACCGACGTCGTCGCCGAGGCCACCCGTGCGCTCGCCGCCACCGGTGTGGCAGTGGGCTACGCCACCGGACGCAACGTCGCCGGGGTCGTCGACGTGCACGGACGCCTGGGCCTGTCCGGGCCGCATGTCGTCCTCAACGGCGCGCAGGTGCGACAGGACGGCCGCGCGGTCGTGACCCGGGCCCTGACTGACGAACACCTGGCCGAGATCCTGCAGCTGTGCGACGCCGAGGGCCTCTACGCGGAGCTCTACACCGACGAGGGTTTCCTCGTGACCGCGATGGACGAGCGGTACCGCCCCCACTGGGACGAGGTGATCGGCCAGCCGATCGGGACGATCGAGACCAACCCACCGGCCCCGGGTGAGGTCATCAAGGCCACCATCGTGGCGCACACCGATGCCGAGCTGGTCAGCGTGGTCGACGCGGTGACGGCGCTCGGCCTGAGCGCTGGCGCCGCAACCTCGCCGGTCACCCCCGGCCTGACCTACGTCAACATCACCCGTGGCGACGTCGACAAGGGCACCGCGATCCTGGCCACCGCCGAGGCGATGGGGATCGACCCGTCGCAGATCGCCGTGGTGGGCGACGGCGCCAACGACCTGCCCATGATGGGTGTTGTCGGTACCGCCATCGCGATGGGGGACGCCCCGCAGCCGGTCAGGGACGCCGCCCACCTGGTCACCGACGTCGTGCTGAACGACGGAGCTGCTGTCGCCCTGCACGACCTGCTGACGTGGGCCTGCTGATCCGGGCCTGCTGATCGGGGCCTGTCGATCCGGGCCTGCTGATCCGGGCACGCTGGCCCAGCACGTCACCTCAGCGCAGGCCCAGCGCCTCGGCGCAGCTCGGCCAGGCCGACCATCCGCGGAGCTCCCACAGCGAGATCCCGGCCTGGACCTGGCGTTCACGGGAGGCCTCCTCGACCGGCCCGATGCCGCCGACCCGACGCCAGTCGGCGGGGCCGATGGCCAGGCCGCCGGCCCGTCCGGTCGCATCCGACGGCGCCGACCAGTCCCCACCGGAGGCGCAGTCGGCCAGCCGGTCCCACGTCGGGGTGTAGTAGGGATCGCCGATGCGGAGGTCGTCGGGCAGCGTGGCCCTCGGCAGGTCCTTGCCGACCACGCCGCCGCGGGCCAGCGAACGCGCATCGGCAGGCCCCGCCATCAACGACGCGCCACCGAGGACCGCGGTCAGCCCGACCACCGCCATCAGCGTGGCGGCGACCAGGCGGCTCGCGGCCACCATCCATCGTGGTCGTCCGGTCGAAAGGACCTCGTCGACGGCATCGGGGACCCCCACCTCGGCTGGGCTGTCGACCGGCTGCTCGACCGCGTCCGTTGCCTGCATCAGGGCCCGGAGCGGCGACAGGTCCACGGTTCGGTCGGGGTCGACGATGCCGCCGTCGGCCTCGGGATCGGCGACGCGGGCAGCGACCAGGCCGTACACGGCGGTCTGCCGCGGGTCGCTGGGCAGCGAGGGGCTGTCCTGCGGGGCCGTGACCGGGGGCGGCAGGGGCGGCGGCTCGGGGACCTGTCGGGCCGGATGGCGCGACGGCGGTGGGGTCGGCGGCACGAGCTGTTCGGCGGTGGGGGCCGGCATGCAGGTCCAGCGGGCACGGGCAGCCGCGATGCCGACCGCCATCGAGTCCTCGACCAGCGCACAGTGCTGGCAGGACAGGTGATGGGCTGCCGCGCCTGCCGTGGGCCGGAGGAACCCGGCGAGGTACGGCTCGCACTCCTCGGGCACGATCGCGAGGTCGTCGGAGGCCAGCAGCCGTCCGACGATCACCAGCCCGGCGGCCGCGTCCCGGTCGCACTCCAGCACGTCGGCGACGACCCCGAGCGACAGGCGTGCACCGTCGTGCAGCAGCGTCGCGCGCTCGCACGCCGACCTCGAAACGCTTGCCGTGATCACCATCGGTGACGATTGAACCTCGATCACGGCCGGAAGCGCGGGAACCTTCGCAGCCCGGTCGAGTGGCGGCGCTGGTCAGTCCCGCGCGATCAATCCCACGTCGCGCAGCCACGTCTCGGTCGCGGCCATGCCGGCCTCCAGGGTCACCCTCGGTGACCAACCCAGCAACCGCTGGGCCTTGTCGATCGACGGCGTGCCCGTCTGGCTGATGAACTCCAGCGCCCGGCTGGAGAAGGGCGGGGCCAGGCCGAGGGGGCGCATGACCTTCTCCGCCGCGACCGTCAACGCCCCGGCGGCAGCCCTCGGCAACGACGGGAGCGTGCGCTCGAGCATCTCGCCGTAGGCCCCGAAGAAGTCGGCTGCGGTCACGGAGGTCCCACCGGTGATGTGGAACACCTCGCCGACACCGGCAGGGCTCGTGGCCGCCAGCAACGCCCCGTCGACCAGGTCGTCGACGTACGTCGGGGTCATGGTGCCCTGGCCGCCGTCGACCAGGACGAAGAGGTTCCTGTCGATGAGCTGCACGATGCGCACCGTCCACTGCGCCGAATGGGGGCCGTAGACGTGCAGCGGCCGGACGATCGTCAAGGGCAGGCCGCGGGCAGCAACCATCAGCGCCTGGTGTTCGGCCGCCACCTTCGAGTCGGTGTAGGGGTGGCCGCTCATCCGCACCGGCTGGGTCTCCTCGGCGCCGTCGGGGAACCCGCGCCCCAGCACCACCGCGGAGGAGAGGTGCAACATGCGGCCGACGCCGGCGTCCAGGCAGGCGCGGGCAACCGTCCGGGTCCCGCCGACGTTGACGTCCCAGTGCGCGCGTTCGTCACCGGTCTCCGCCAGCAGGGCCGCGGTGTGCACGACCAGGTCGGCCCCCTCGAGCAGGTCGAGCCAGTCGCCCTGCCGGGTCACGTCCCCGCTGACCACCAGCGGCCCCGGGCGCACGTCGACCCCGACCACGTCCCAGCCGTCGCCCTTCAGCCGCTGGACGAACGCCCGGCCGAGGAAGCCGGCGCCACCCGTGACGACCGCCCGGCCCGGAGGTGCGTCGGCCATCGTCACCGGCCCGGGAGGGCGCCGGCGGAGGGTCCGGTCGTGCGAGCGGTCGTCACCGTGTCGGCGAGGCGTTCGGCCCGCTCGATCAGCCCCTCGAGCACCGCCAGGCCGGACTGCCAGAACTCCGGGTCGGCCAGGTCGACGCCCAGCGGCGCCAGCAGGTCCTCGGGTGACTCGCTGCCGCCCTTGGACAGCATGGTCAGGTAGGCGTTGACGAAGCGGTCCCCGTCGGCTTCCCAACGCTCCAGCAGGGCGAAGGACAGCAGGTTCCCGAAGGCGTAGGCGTAGACGTAGCCCGGTGAATGCACGAAGTGCGGGACGTAGGACCACCAGTGGGCGTACCGATCGCCCAGCTGGACCGCACCGTCGAACATCTCCCGCTGGGTGGCCATCCAGATGCCGTTGAGGTCCTCCACCGAGAGCTGGCCGCTGGCCCGTCGCCGGGTGTGCACCTCGTCCTCGAAGCGGAACATCGCGACCTGCCGGAAGATCGTGGCGATCTCGCCGTCGATGCGACGTGCGAGGAGGCGCAGCGTGGTCGCGTTGTCGGTGCTGGCGGCCTCCAGCCGACGGTGGGTGACGGTCTCGCCGAAGACCGAGGCGGTTTCCGCCATCGTCAACGGGACGTCGAAGGAGGACTGGACGACGTCGCGCTGCAGGAAGCCGTGGATGC
This sequence comes from Euzebya pacifica, assembly GCF_003344865.1. Lineage (GTDB taxonomy): Bacteria > Actinomycetota > Nitriliruptoria > Euzebyales > Euzebyaceae > Euzebya > Euzebya pacifica. Next base: position 3,679,251 of record NZ_CP031165.1, on the reverse strand, counting down.
CGTGGCCGAGCTCGTGGGCCAGGGTCATCACGTCGTTGTCGGCGCCCGTGAAGCTGAGGTTGACCCACGGGTGCTGGCCGGGGACGGCCACGCAGAAGGCCCCGGGCTGCTTGTGCTCCCCGGGGACCGCGTCGATCCACGCCTCGTCGAAGTGCATCTCCACGATCTCCGCAGCGACGGGGGAGAAGTCGGCGTAGGCCGCCGTCACGAGCTCACGGGCCTCGGTCCAGCTGAACTGCTGCGGGGCGTCGCCCAGCGGCAAGGGCGCGTAGCGGTCGTGTTCGGCAAGGGTGTCCAGCCCCATCAACCGTGCCTTGAGGCGGTACCAGCGCCCGACGAGGTCGTAGCGCGCGGTCACCGCGTCGACGAGGGCGCGGACCTGTGTGTCGTTGACCTCGTTGGCCAGGTTGCGGACGTGCAGCCAGCTGTCGTGGCCCCGGAGGTCGTCGCGGATGGCGTGGTCCTGCACGAGGGTGTCGTAGATGGACGCGCGGATCCGCAGCTCGCCCATCAGCGCCATCGAGATGCCCTCGGTGGCGATGTCGCGGACACGCCGGTCGGGGGACTGCAGGTCGGCGGTTGCGTGCTCGAGCGGTCGGGGCGGGCCGTCGGGACGCGGGACCTGGATGGAGGAGCTCATGTTGGCGAACAGCCGCTGCCAGGCCGACGGGCCGGTGGGTCCGAGCGCGGTGAGCACCCGTTCCTCGGGTTCGCCCAGCACGTGCTCGCGTTGGCGACGAAGGGTCGTCAGGTAGTGCCGGTGCCCGGCCAGCGCCGGCTCCTGCAGCAGGGTCGCGATCCGGTCCTCCGGCAGCGCCAGCAGCTCCAGCTCGAGGAACAGCACCTCCTGCTGCGCGGTCGCGGTGACCTCCGCCAGCCGTGCGGCCAGCGCCTGTCGTGCCGGGTCGTCACCATCCGTGGCCACGCGCAGGTTGGCGTAGGTCGACGCCCGACGGACCGGCAGCACCAGCTGTTCGTACTCGGTGATCGCCGCGGCCAGGCGCGGGGCGTCGAGGTCGGCGATGCGCCCCCGCCACCGGGTTGCGTAGGCCTTCGCGTGGCCGAGGGTGCCCTCGACGACGTCGAGCAGCGCGCGGTCGTCGGGTCCGTCGAACAGGTCGGTCAGGTCCCACGTGGGCGGGTCGTCGGTGGTCCGTGCCGGCGGTGGTGCGGAGGTCGTCACGGGCGGCAGCCTATCCGGGTGTGGTGGACGGGTGGCCCGCCCGAGGGGTCAGTGCGTGGCCCCGGCACCGTCGGCGTCGCGCGCAGCGTCGACCATGTCCTCCAGGCCGCTGGCGGCAAGCGCGGCGTGGACCGCACGGAGGGTTGCGGCAAGGGTGTGGCGGACCGACACGGTGACCATGCCGGGTTCGGCGTCGACGTCCACGTCCACGTCGGCCCCGTCGGCGGTCAGCACCGTCGTGGCGGGGGGCGGCCACTCCGGATCGTCCGGGTGGTCCTCGGCCAGGTAATCCCAGGTCTCCGGCGCGATGGAGTCCAGCAGCTCGGCGACGCGGTCGAGGTCGCCGATGAGGCGGGGGAGGGCCTCGCCGACCTCGTGCAGCAGGTCGTCGACCACCGCGGCGTGTTCACGGCAGTAGAGGTGGTCCGGTGGCAGGGACTCCCCGCACACCGCGCAGACATCATCTCGGTACATCGGCGCCGAGGATATCGGGGGCGGTCTCGGCTGGGACGGTGTCGGTCGGGGCGGTGTCGGCTGGGACGGTGATGCCGAAGGCGTGCAGCCACCCGTCGCCGGTGATGCCGGCGCCGGGCAGGGCCTCGATCGCCGCGGCCACGTCCGCGGGTGATCCGCACAGCGCCGCCTCGAGCAGGGTCACGAGCGCACGTGCGGGGATGTCCTGGGCATCACCGACGGCCCCGAGGGCGTGGTCGAGATGGCCACGAACGGCAGCCGGGAGGCCACGGCGGTGGGCGGCGAGGGCGGCGGCCAGCCGGGACATCGTGCGGTCGAGGTAGCTCGCGACCGGGGCCGCCTCCACGAAGTCCACCAACGGCGTCACCTGTTCGACGTCTCCCGCGCGGGCATGCACGAGGGCGGCCAGCGCGCTGTTGGCGACGACGGTCGAGGGCCCGGCATCGGGCTGCAGCGAACGGATGGCCATCACCAGCGCGGTGTCGGTGTCGCCCTCCTGGAGGGCCGCCAGGGCCAGGTGCCGGTCGATGTCGGGGGAGGGGGTGGCGGTCAGCGCGGCCGGCAGCCGGCTGCGTGCCCGGCGTGGTTCGCCCTGGTGCAGATCCATCCCGGCAGCAGCGATCCGGGCGAGGCTGCCGTGGGCGACGTCCTCGAGGCGGTCGGCGATCGCCACTCCGCGGTCGGCCTCGGCGGCCGCCTCGGCCGCCCGCCCGAGGTGGGCCAGCGCCCGTGCGCGCACGGCGTGGCCGAGCATCTCGCCCCATCGGTGGCCGATGTGGTGCAGCAGCCGGATGGCCTCGGTGGCGTGCCCGGCGGCGGAGACCGTGCGGCCCTGCCACGTGTGCACCCCGGCGAGCAGGACCTCCGCGAGACCAGCACCGAACGCGTGGGTGTCCGGCCGCAGCCCGGTGGACAGGGCCTGCTCGGCCTTCTCCATCGCCCCGTCGAGGTCGCCGGCCAGGAAGTCGATCCAGCCCAGCAGCCCGGCGGTGAAGGCCGTGCCCAGGCGATTGCCCTCGGCGGCGAAGCGGTCCTGTGCCCGGGCGGCCAGCAGGCTGGCGCGGGCCAGGTCCCCGGCGTTGAACGCGATCCAGGCCTCGTGCTGTTCCGCCCAGGCCATGCCCGCCACGTCACCGAGGCGTTCGTGGACCTCTCCGGCCTCGTGGACTGCCCGAGCGGCTGGCTGCTCCATGCCGCGGAAGATCAGGGTCATCCCCAGCATCCGCAGCGCCGTGGCGAGGGCGTGCTCGTCCTCGGACCGGCGTGCGGCCGCGACCGCCTCCTCCAGGACACGGGTGGACTCCTCGAGGCGCCCTCGGGACTGCAGGCCCTGTCCGATGACGACCAACGCCAGGGCGGTGACGGCAGCGGAGGGGTCGGCGTCCACGATCGCCGTGGCGGCCGCGGTCGCCTCGTCGATCCGGCCGAGCTCTGCCAGCGCACGCGCCCGGTGGAGCCTGATCGTCCACGGCGCGTCGTCGGCGAGGGCGATGGCCCGGTCCGCGAACACGAGGGACACCGCCGGGTCACGCTGCCCAGCCCATTCGGCGGCGGCGTCAAGCGCCTCGACCGCGTCGGTTCGCAGGTCGTCGGCTACCGGGCCCATCGAGGCCGCCAGCTCGGCGGCCGTGGCCAGGTGTTGGGCGCGTCGGCGGAGGGTCGTGCCGCCACCGGAGGGATGCGCCAGCCGACGACCGATGTCGCGGTGCCGTTCGACCCGTTCGCGCTTGGGCAGGCGCAGGTAGGCGGCCTCGCGAAGGGCATCGGTCTTGAACCGGTAGGTGTCGCCCTCGATCACGAACAGGTCACGGTCGACGAGGACCTCCAGCAGCGCGGCCGCCTCGCGCTCCCCACGGTCGGTGGCCACGGCCAGGAGCATGTCGACAGGTCCCGTCCAGCCGATCATCGCGGCGTCCTCGACGATCCGTCGTTCGACCGGGTCGAGCACGTCCAGCCGTGCCGACAGCAGTCCCCGCAGGGTGAGCGGCATGTCCTCGACGCGGTCTGCCCGAACGCCCTCGTCGGCGAGCGCGGCGATCTCCTCCAGCATGAGCGGGTTCCCCCCGCTGCGCCGGACCGCGGCGGACACGGCTTCGTCGGTGGCCGCCGGTCCCAGCAGCTCGCGTGCCAGGGCCCTCGCGTCGTCGTCCTCGAGGGGGCCCAGGCGCAGCCAGGAGACGTTCACGGCATCGGTGAACGCCGAGATGTCGGGGACGTGGTCGGTGGGATCACCGACTCGGCTGGTCGTGACGGCCATCACCGGCAGGCGCCGCAGGCCCATCAGCACGTCGGTCATCAGGTCGATGATCGCCTGATCCGCCCACTGGATGTTCGCCAGGACCGCCACGATGGGACGTCGTTCGGCGAGCTGGCGGACCAGCGTCACGATGGCGGCGGTGGCGGCGGCTCGCGCCGCCTCGACGTTCTCGGTGCGGTCGGGCGAGAGCTCCATCAGCTCGTGGAGGGCCGACGCCATGCGGGCCGCTTCGGGATCGTCGGGCGACATGCCCATGGCACCGGCAACCACCGTGGTCATCGCGGCCTCGTCGTCGAGGTCGATGTCGAGGCCGACGGCGTTGCGCAGCATGTCTGCGGCAGGGGTCCACATGCTGGCCTCGCCGTAGGGCGGGATCCGGGCCTCCAGGACCAGCGCGTCGTGGCGCTGGCGGGCCCGTTCCACGAACGCGTCGGCCAGCATGCGCTTGCCGACGCCGGCGTCGCCGATCAGCTCGACGAGGTGGGCGCGTCGCCGGGCCACGGCAACGTCGAGGATGGCGTCGAGGAACCGCTCCTCGACCTCGCGCCCGACGACGGGACCGCGGCGCCGGTCCAGCTCGCTGCCGGGCTCGCCGATCGGGCGCAGGGCCACCCAGGTGTCGAGCGGTTCGCGGCGGCCCCGAACCGTCAGGGGACCGCGACGCCTGAACGTGATGCGGTCCTGGGTCGCACGGTGGGTCTGCTCACCGACCAGGACGGCGCCGGGATCCGCGGCGGACTCCAGACGGGCGGCCACGTTGACCGCGTCGCCCATCGCGGTCCACGAGTCGTCGGCCACGAGGCCGCCGACCAGGACCTCGCCGGTGTTGACGCCGATCCGCATCCGCAGGTCGACGTCCTCCTCGACGGCGACGGCCCGAACGGTGCGCTGCATCGCCAGCGCGGCGCGGACCGCACGCTCGGGGTCGTCCTCGTGGGCCACGGGTGCACCGAACAGCGCCACGATCGAGTCGCCGACGACCTTGTCGACCGTTCCGCCGTGCGCTGCGACGTCGGCGGCGAGACGGCCGAACAGCCGGTCGACGAGCTGCTTGACCCGTTCGGGGTCCAGCGTCTCGGCGAGGGCCGTGAAGCCCACGAGGTCGCCGATCACGACCGTGGCCAACCGCCGCTCGTCCGGTGGCGGACCCTCGGGGGCCTGTCGCGGCGTGCCGCAGGACGGGCAGAACCGAGCGTCATCGGCCAGCGCACCGCCGCACCCCGCGCAGGCCGAGGAGGGGAGGGCGACCGGCTCAGGCAGGGGCATCGAGGCCAAGCGTGCGCTGCAGGAACGTCAGCTGCAAGGCCGTCAGGTTGGCGTTGACCGCCTCGTTGGGGGTGAAGTGGGTCACACCGGACAGCGGCAGGACCTCGTGGGGTCGCCCGGCCTCCAGCAGCGCCCGGCTGAGGCGCAGTGTGTGCGCGGCCACGACGTTGTCGTCGGCGAGCCCGTGGATCAGCAGCAGCGGCCGGGTCAGCGCGGGGGCATCGTCGATGATCGACGAGTCGGCGTAGGGCTGGCCGGTGGCGTCCACACCCAGGTACCGCTCGGTGTAGTGGGTGTCGTACAGCGTCCAGTCGGTGACCGGGGCGCCGCTGACGGCGGTGTGGAAGACATCGGGCCGTCGCAGCACGGCCAGCGCGGCGAGGTAGCCCCCGAACGACCAGCCGCGGATACCGACCCGGTCGAGGTCCAGCAGGCCCGGGTGGTCCTCGGCGGCCCGGTGCAGGGCATCGATCTGTCCCTGGAGGGGCGGGGTGGCGAGGTCGTGATGGATGGCCGCTTCCCAGGCCAGCGACTGCCCGGGGGCACCGGGCCCGTCGGTGACCAGCACGGCGAAGCCGTTGGCGGCGAACCACGAGGGGGTCAGGTGGGCGCCACCGGCGGCAAGGACCCTGCGGGCGTGCGGACCACCGTAGGAGTCGACCAGCACGGGAAGCGGCCCGTCGGCGGGCGTCCACCCGGAGGGGTGCAGCAGCAAGCTCGCCGGGGTGTCGCCACCGCCGACGGGGCCGACGACGGTCACGGGTAGCTCGGGAGCCACCTGCGCGTTGGAGGCCAGCGGCGTGCCGTCGACGGTCACGGTCGTCGTCGTGTCGGACAGATGTCGCTGGACGATCGCCAGGCGGTCGGGGCGACCGGTCGCTCCGGCGACCCCATCGGGATCCGACAGGATGGTCGTCGTGCCGTCGGTGCCGACGGTCGCGACGACCGTGCACCATGGCGTGGCGCGCACGTGGGCGGTCACGGTGACGGCATCGTCGGAGGCGCACACGATGCTGGCCACCGTCAAGCCGCGGTCGCCGAGCAGCCGTTCGTCCGCACCGGTGCCGAGCGCGATCCGCCGGGTGTCGTCGACCTGCACGACCCTGACGAGCCGTCCGTCGGGGGTGCGGGTGGGGCTCCCGGGGACGAGCTCGATCCACGGGTCGGCGACGTCGTCGACCAGGACATCGGTCGCGCCGGTGGCCGGGTCGACCCGCAGCACGGCAACGCGCCGCTGGTCGCGGCTCTGCACCACCAGCAGGGGCGGCCCGGCGGGAGTCCAGACGACGTCGGCGACGTACGGCAGCGCCTCGCGGTCCCAGTCGATGTCGGTGCGGTTGCCCCCGAGGTCCACCACCGAGAGGGTGACGTCGGCGTTGGGCGTGCCCGCAGCGGGGTAGCGGATGCGGACGGGACGGGCATCGGGGTCGACCGGGCCGGCGATCCACCACTGCTGCACCGGGGCGGTGTCCACGCGCGCGGCGATCAGCGAGCGACCGTCCGGTGCCCACCAGAAGCCACGGGTGCGGCCCATCTCCTCGCCGGCGACGAACTCCGCCAGCCCCCAGCTGACGTCGGGGGAGGCGTCACGGGCCAGCAGGCGTGGGGCGTTGGTGCCGTCGGCGCGGACGACCCAGAGGGCCTCGTGCTCGACGTAGGCGATCATGCGACCGTCGGGGCTCGGCCGCGGGTCGACCACGGGACCGTCGACCGCGAGCTGCTCGGTCAGGCCGCTGGCCACGTCGCAGGCCATCAGCTTGCCGGACAGGGCGAAGACCGCGATGTCGGCGTCGGTGTCGGTGGCGTAGGCGACGATGCCGCTGCCACGCTCGCGGGCACGTTCCCGGCGGGCCAGCTCCTCTGCGGGGATGTCCTCGGCCAGGTCGGCCGGCATCAGCGTCGACGCATCGGCCAGCAAGCGTTCCCCATCGCCGTCGAGGCACCACAGCGCCTGCTCGGGACGGTCGCCCTCACCGCGGAGGAACAGCGTCCGCTCGGCCGCGACGGTGAGGCTGCGCGGGACACCGAGGGAGAAGCCCTGGGTACGGGCATGGAGGCGGGGAAAGTCCGGCGCCGTCAGGTCGACGGGCCGGACCTCCTCGCGGCTCATGATCCCTCGGGGGCCGCCGGCTGCTGCTCAGCGGGCGCCTGTGCCTGCTCGGGCTGTCCCTGCTCGGGCTGTCCCTGCTCGGGAGTGGCCTGCTCGGGAGCTGCCGGCACCGCGTCGTTCGTCGTCGGGGCGTCGACCGGAGCCGACGGGGGCGGGGGAGCGGAGGGCCGCTCACCGACCTCGGGCTTGGGCATCGGCGGGTCCAGCTGCAGGCCGGCCGGGTCGATGGTCGACACCGCGGCGTCGACGGCCTCGACCGCTTCTGCGGCCTGCTGGTCGGGGTTGCTGCCCAGCGGCATGCCGTCGTGCGGGCAACGGGACTCGTGCCCCGGGCGGACCCAGGTCCAGGCCTGGCAGGCCGGGCACCGCGTCTCGGGGCGGACCATCGGGTTGCCCTCGAGGACGAGCGGCAGGTGGATGTCGGTGAAGCCAGCGCAGACGAAGGCCTCGTAGGCCTTCTCGCCCAGCATCCGGTTGTCACCGGCCACCCCGTCGAGGATCTCCTGCGGCACCAGGTCTGCCCCGTCGTCGACCATCGCCTTGATCAGGTCGGCGGACTCGGGTCGACCCAGGTCCAGGCCCTCGAGGGTGGGGACGCGCAGGGACTCGGGCATCTCCAGCTCGACTCCGCGGGAGGTCCAGGACTTCCAGCGGGCCAGGCCCTCGGCGCGGTTCTCCGCGGCGGCGCTGCGGACCTCCTCGGCGATGCGGCCGACGAGCTGCTCGCCGTGGCCGTGGTCGCGGGCCCAGGCCAGCACCGCGGCGATGTCGTTCGCAGCGAGGTCGACCCGGTCGATGAGCGCCGGCACCCGGTCGGGGTACTGGTCGTGGGTCATCGACAGCGTGGCGAGGGTCGCCGGCAGACGGTCGGCGAACCGACCCAGGAGCGTGTCGATCGGCTCGGGGACGTCCTGACCGGACTCGCGCAGGGCAGCCGCCTCGGCCAGCCAGCGGTCGCTGGGGTCCTCGGGCACGTTGGCCTCGAAGCTGGGGTCCTTGCGGAGCATCGCCGCGAGCACCACGGGACGCTGGCGGATCGCCGGGCCCATCGGCTCGAGGATCTCCTGGAGCCAGCGCCAGGGCAGTCCGGCCGCGCGGTCGATGTCGCTGGCGACGCGTTCGGCGGAGCCGAGCAGGCCCAGGTGCGTGGCCGTCTGCATCTTCTTGCGGGCCTTCTCCTGCGCCTTCTGGCGCGAGGCGAGGACCGGCTTGCACTCGTCGGGGAAGAGCTTGAAGAGTTCCCAGAGGTGGAACAGGTCGAGGTAGCGACCGGCGGCGGCGCTGGCGAGGAAGTGCCGGCAGAGGGCGTCGGGGCCGAGCAGCGCACCGGCGGTGACCGGCGGGATCTCGGAGATGACGGCCTCGCGGTGCTTGCGTGCCATGCGGGCGAGCTTGGGGTCGGGGTTGACCACGTACTCCAGCGCGGCCTCGCTGGTCGCGCCGATCCGCTTGACGATCGCCGAGGGGTCCGGGCCCGTCGGCTTCTTCTTCTTCTTTTTCTTCTCCGCCGGCTTGGCGTCGGACCCATCGCCGGAGGCCTTCGCCTCTCCTGCGGGGGCGTCCTCGGCCGGTGCCTCGGCGGCGGGCGTCTCGCCTGCGGATGCGTCGGCGTCGGCCTGTCCCTCGGCGGGCGCCTGTGGCGCCTCCTCCGTGGGCTGCGCGTCGGCTGCCGGTTCCTCGGCGGCGTCCTGACCGGCAGGCTGTGCCTCGGCAGGCTGTGCCTCGGCCTCGGCCGGCGCGTCGGCGGCGGGGTCCTCGGGGCCGGAGCCTCGGGGGCCGGAGCCTCGGGGGCCGGAGCCTCAGCGGTGGGGGCCTCGGTCGTGGGGGCCTCGGAGGCCGCAGCCTCGACGGGGGCCGCCTCAGCGGACGCCTCGGTGGGGGGCGCCCCGTCCGAGTCGGTGACCGGTGCCGGCGGTGCGGGCTCCTGGTCGGTGGTGGGCTCGGGCGAATCGGACGGCGTTGCCGTCATGGCGGACCTCCTGCCTTTCGCGAGCGCTGACGCTCGCAGCCTGGACCTGTGATCTCGCGGGTGGGTCGACGGTCGGGCACATGTGCCCCCTTCAACCGGTCGCCCTGCGCGAGGGTCGAATCGATGACCACCTCTGGCGAGGTGGTCGCCGCAGAATACTCGACTTCGTGTTCGGCACCAGCGTGCCGTCGAACGGGCGCGCTGACGGACGGATCAGGTCACGTGGGTGACCCGCGCCCGCGGCTGGCCCCGATCGGGGATCAGCCGTCGGGGTTGGCCGGAATCTGCAGTTCCTGGCCGACCTGGAGTGGATTGGTGTCGGTGATCCCGTTGGCGCTGGCGATCGCACCGAACTGCAGCGGGTCGCCGTACACCGCCTCGGCGATGGCGGAGAGGGTGTCGCCCTCCTTCACCACGTAGATCTGGCCGCCGGTGGCGTTGGGCGTGGCCGTCGTCCCGTCGCTGGTGGCGCCGTCGGTGGGCGTCGTACCGTCGCCGGTGATCGTGGAACCGCCATCGGCCGACGCGATCTGGGCGTTCAGGGTCACGATCTCCTGCTGCAGCGACGTGATGTCGGCCTGCAGCTGGGCGGTCGTTGCCTGTTCGGAGGCGAGCTGGGCTTCCAGGCTCGCCTGCACCTCGGGGTCGACACCACCTCCTGCGGTACAGCGACCGAAGAGGAAGAAAAGCAACACCGCGAGGCCGAGGACGCCCACCCTGCCCCACAGGATGCGTCCTCCGAGGTCGTCGGCTCCGTCATACTCGAAGTCCATGAACACCGATTATCCACGGATTGTCCACCGAGGTGGGGAAGCAGCACGCATCGATGTCGGATCACGTGCGGTGTGGACCCCCTCCACCTAGCCTTTCGAGCCCAATGCTCGACCGTGAATGGGTCAGCCTGACCGACCCCGACGAACCGCACGAGCGGTACCTGTTCGACGTCTCCTTCCTGACCTCGAACTACTCCTGCATCTACGGGCAGGGGTGTCCCGGCACCGATGGGGTGCCGGGTGACGACCGGGGATGCTGCCGGTTCGGTGCCCACTTCGTCGACGACGAGGACCGCGACAGGACCATCGAGATGGTCGACGTGCTGGGCCCCGAGTACATGCAGCACTACGACAGGGCCGTCAAGAAGGGGATCGTCGCCACCGAGTCCGACGGGGCCGAGCGCACCCGCAAGGTCGACGGTGCCTGCATCTTCCTGAACCGGACCGGATGGCACCGGGGGGCCGGCTGCGCGCTGCACCACTACGCCATGGATCGCGACGCCCACTTCGTGGACTACAAGCCCGAGGTGTGCTGGCTGGTGCCGCTGCGTCGCGAGATCGTCACCGACGTCGCCGACGACGGGGAGGAGCGGGTCACCACGACCATCACCTCCTACGACCGCGGTGCCTGGGGCGAGGGCGGGTCGGACTTCGACTGGTGGTGCACCACCGACGACGACCGGGCCTACGGCGGGTCGACGCCGGTCTACGAATCCATGAAGCGCGAGCTGACGGTGATGACCTCGCCGAAGGTCTACGCCGAGCTCAAGGCCTACCTGGACGATCGTCGCCCGAAGGGCCGCCGTCCGCTGCCGCTGCTGCCGCAGCTGCCGCAGCTGCCATCGCGGTGAGCCACACCGGTTCCTCCGCCGGCAGCCTCGAGGCGCCGCAGCTCCGCGAGACCGCCGACATCTGGTGGGACTCCGGGTCCGATCCACGCATCGCCTGGGACGGACGTGGGCGACGGTTCTGGCTGGTCGACGGGGTCGACGCCGGACGCCGGTTGGTGCTGCTCGAGCGCGACACGGACCCTGCGGACCCGCGCGTGATCGCTGCCGCGCTGCGCGACGGGTTGGCTGCCTGTGACTTCCCGCCCACCGCAGACGGGGTGGCCCCGGCGCGAGCCGCCGCGACCCTACGCGCTGCCGGCCTCGAGGTCTGACGGGCGGTTGAGGTTCCACGCCCACCGGTCGTGATCGACCAGCGAGGCGGTCTGTGCCTCGTCCAGGATCGTGGCGTCGAGCTGGCGTGCGGCGTCGATGAGCGACCGGGTCCCGCTGGCCGCCAGCAACGACAGCGCCGGCGCGCAGGCGGTGGCCCACACGGCGTGGAGGGGCTGCGGATGTCCGGCTGCCGTCGGGACGACCGCGGCCTCGCCCTGCCAGTGCGACTCCAGCCGGGCGAGGAAACCCAGGTCCGGGTCGGGCAGGTCGACGGCCAGGACGAACGCGACGTCGCCATCCACCCGGGCGAGGCCGGCGGCCAGACCACCCAGCGGTCCGGTCCCCGTCGGTCGGTCGGGGACCTGGGCCACGCGCAGCTCGGGGATGGTCCGCGGCCCGGACGCCACGACCACGTCATCGCAGATCCGCTGGAGATGGGCCACCGCACGGTCGACCAGGCGGCTGCCCTCGTACCGCAGCAGCGCCTTGTCGGTGCCCATGCGGACGGATCTCCCGCCTGCCAGCACGATCCCTGACGTCGTCACACCAGCGACAGTAGCGCGCCTGCCGGGTGCCGTTCGGCGATGGCTGCGCGGTCCGGCGTCAGGTCAGGCGCGCCAGCAGGTAGCCGGTCACGTCGGCCAGCACACGCGCCTGCTCGGGCTCGTTGAAGACCTCGTGGTACAGGCCCTCGTACAGCTTCAGCTCGACCTGGCCGCCGAGGTCGTCGGCCAGCCGCTTCGAGCCGGCCGGGTCGGCCAGCTGATCCGCAGTGCCGTGCACGACGAGCGTGGGCTCGGTGATCGAGCCCACCTTCGGCATGATCCGGTCCTCGAACTGCAGGAGGGTCGCGCCGGTGGCCGCGGGGATCTTGCCGTGGAACACCAACGGGTCGTCCTCGTAGGCGCGGACCACGTCGGGGTCGCGGCTGACCGCCTCGGCGGGCAGTCCCTGCGTCGGTGCCGTCGGCAGGAACCGGCCGAGGACGGGGGCCAACGTGCGCAGCAGGCCGGGCACCTCCGCGGCGTTGCGGACGTACGGCGCGCTCAGCACGACCGCGTCGACGGGCGCGTGGTCGCCCGACAGGTGCTCCAGGACCACCGCGCCGCCCATCGAGTGGCCGAGCAGCACCTGGGGGAGGGCCCCGTCGGCGATGTCGGCGAGCTCCTCGCGGAACAGCGCCAGGTCGTGGGCCAGGGAGGGCATGTCACGGACGAGGCCGCGTGGTCCGCCCGAGCGGCCGTGGCCGCGCTGGTCGTAGGTGGCCACGACGTGGCCGGCGTCGGTCAGCGCCTGGGCCACGTGGGTGTAGCGGCCGGAGTGCTCGCCGAACCCGTGCACCAGGACCACCTGCGCCTTGGGTGGGGTCTCGGGTCGCCAGGTCTGGGTGAAGACGGTGACGCCGCCGCGGGCGATGAAGCTGCCGGTCGAGTGGTCCATGCCGCGATCGTAGGACCGCGGCCGGCCAGACGCGTCAGCCGAGCTCGGTCACCCGTCCACCTGCACGCCAGTACTCGCCGCCACCACGGTCCATGAACCCCTCGTCGACCAACGCTCGACGGAGCGCGGCGTAGTCGGGATGCCACAACGACAGGATTCCGTTGACCTGTCGTTCCTCGTAGCGGGTGCCCGGATCGAACTCGAGGGCGAGCCGTTCGAGGACGACCAGCCGGTGCGATCGCTTCGACGGGATCTCCGTCAGCCGGTTGCCGCTCGTGTAGCGGGCCAGGACCTCGCCCTCGTCGGCGGTCATGCCGAAGAACACGCGTGGTGCGGGTGGAGGAGCCTTCGGCAGCAGGTCGGCCACGGCCAGCAGGCCGGACTCCTGCAGGACCCAGGCCTCGGCGTCGCCCTTGATGACCAGCCCCTCCACCGCCAGGACCCCGAGGGCCTCCAGCACCTCCCGCCGGTCCTGCCCGGTGGCGGCGACCAGGCCGTCGGTGTCCACCGGCTCGACGGCCAGCAGCCCGAGGACTGCCAGCCGCCGTCGGTCGAGGGCGAACTTGGCGAACTCCTCGGGCGTCATGGGGGCGTAGTGTCAGCCCTTCTCCACCGGTACGTCCACCAGGGAGCCGTACTCGGTCCATGAACCGTCGTAGTTGCGCACCCGGTCGTAGCCGAGCAGCTCGTGGAGCACGAACCAGGAGTGTGCCGAACGCTCGCCGATGCGGCAGTAGGCGACGATCTCGTCGTTGCCGTCCAGGCCCTTGCCCTCGTAGACCTCCTTCAGCTGCTCGATGGACTTGAACTCGCCGGTGTCGGGGTTGACGGCCGTCGCCCACGGGACGTTGGTGGCACCGGGGATGTGACCGGGGACCATCGCCGCCTCCAGGGGCAGGTGCGGCGGGGCGGTCGTCTCGCCGGAGAACTCCGCTGGCGACCGGACGTCGACCAGGGCGACGCCGTCGGGGGCGCCGACGTACTCGGCCAGGACCTGCTCGCGCCGTGCACGGATGTCGGCGTCGGGTTCCTGCGTGACGTAGCCCGATGTCGGGGTGACCGTGGTGGTCTCGTCGGTCAGCTTGCGACCCTCGAGCTCCCACTTCTTGCGGCCACCGTCCATCAGCGCCACCTTCTCGTGGCCGTAGATCTTGAAGTACCAGTAGGCGTAGGCGGCGAACCAGTTGTTGTTGCCGCCGTACACCACGACGTGGGTGTCGTTGGTGATGCCGTTGGCGTCCATGAGGGCGGCGAAGCCCTCGGGACCGAGGAACGTCCGGCGCACGGGGTCCTGGAAGTCGTCCTTCCAGTCGAAGCCGATCGAGCCGGGGATGTGGCTGCGGCTGTACGCCTCGATGTCCTCGTCGACGTCGATGACGACGACGCTGGTGTCGTCGGAATGGTCGGCCACCCAGTCGGTGGTGACGAGCGCGTCCGGATTGGTTGGCATGGCGGGTCCTTCGGTCTGGATGGTCGGCGGGCCCGGAGCGGGCAGCGGGCCCGTCCGGCAACGGCGCGGAGCCTAGTGCTGCCCGCCGGGCCGGTCGCCCGTGGGAACGGTGGCAACGCGCCGGCGGGGGAGTGGGAACGGTGGGAACGAGGTGTGGTGGCAGACTCCGAGGTCATGCCGCCGTCTGCCGTCCCGCCGCCTCCGCCACCGTCCGGTCCACATGATCGGGTCAGGGACAACGCGACCGCCCTCGCCGAGCTGGCCGAGGACTACCACCGGCTGCAGATGTCGGCCGACCCGCTGCTGGCCACCTACTACGGGCTCGACGTCCACCGCGACCGGTTGCCGGACCTGACCGAAGCCGGCCGCGGCCGGGTCCGCGACGACACCGCCGCCCTGCGCCACCGGGTCGGCAGGATCGACCCCTCCGGCCTGTCACCGACGGAGGAGACCTCTCGGGTGATGCTGCTGCGGCTGATGGGCGACGACCTGGCCGCCCTCGACGGCCGCTGGTCGGCCCGGTCGGTCGACGACTTCGCCTTCGCGCCGTCCGCGGAGCTGCTGTACCACCTCGGGCGCACCCAGGTGCTCGACGACGGGCACGGCCACGCGCACGTCCGCCGGCTGGCCGCGGTCGGCGCCTTCCTCGACGGCGCGCTGGAGGAACACCGCCGGGCCGTTGCCGATCGTATGACCCCGACCGCACGGGGTGTTGCCGAGGCGGTCGAGCGCGTTCGCCGGGTGGCAGTCACGCCCGCCGGGACCAGCCCGCTCCTCGCGCCGCTGTCGGACCGTGGTCCGCTGGTCAGGGAGCAGGCCGCCAACGCCTACCGAGAGGTCGTGGTCCCGGCCCTGCACCGCTACGCGGATGGCCTGCAGCGCGACGTCGCCCCGTCCGCACGGCCCGACGACCGGGCAGGCCTGTGCTGGACCGACGACGGCGCGGAGGTGTACGGCGCGATGCTGTCGCACTTCACCACCCTCGATCGGCCGGATCCTGCCGGCATCCACCAGCAGGGCCTGGCCATCGTGGCTGCGCTGCAGGAGGAGATCGCCGAGGCCGGGCAACGGCTCCTGGGCCTGTCGGACCCGGCCGCCATCACCGAACGGCTGCTCAACGATCCGTCGCTGGACTACGCCGACCCCTCCGAGATCGTGCCGCACGCGCAGGCCATCTGTGACCGGGCGGCCGAGGCGGCCGGGGCCGTCATCGGTCGGCTGCCCACCACACCCTGCATCGTCAAGCCGGTGCCCGAGGACGAGACGGGGGCAGGAGCGGCCTTCTACGACCCGCCGACCCCCGCCCGGCCGCACGGCATCTACTGGGTCAACATCGTCGATCCGCGACTGCACCGCTACGAAGCCGAGGCGACCGCCTTCCACGAGGCCGCGCCGGGCCACCACACCCAGCTCGGGCTGCAGGCCGAGCTCGACCTGCCCGCGTTCCGACGCATCGGCACGTTCCTGTCGGGCTACGGCGAGGGCTGGGGCCTCTACACCGAACGCCTGGCCGACGAGCTGGGCTGGTACTCCGGCGACCTTGACCGGCTGGGCATGCTGGCCACGGACATGATGCGGGCCTGCCGGCTGGTGCTGGACACGGGCCTGCACCACCACGGGTGGTCACGCCAGCAGGCGATCGAATGGTTCACCGCCCACGCACCGCTGTCCGCGGAGCTGATCGTCAGCGAGGTCGACCGCTACATCGTGTACCCCGGCCAGGCGTGCAGCTACATGCTGGGGCGACTGGAGATCCAGCGGTTGCGGGCCGAGGCCACCAGGCAGCTCGGCGGGCGCTTCGACCTGTCCGGCTTCCACGACACGATCCTTGGGGAGGGCGCGGTCCCGCTTGCAGCCCTCCAGCCGATGGTGGACCGTTGGGTCGACTCCCGGGCACAGCCCACGGTTGCCCAGGCCAGTGCTCAGGCGGGCGGTGGCGGGGGCTGACCGGGGCCCGAGGGGCGCTGGCCGGGCGACGGCGGCGGTGGCATGTGCTCGGCGCGGTCGAGGACGTCCTTGGCCTCGCCGTAGAGGTCCTTGCGGGTCGCCTTGATCGACCGGCTGATCTCCCGTGCCGTCCAGCCCACCTGTGACCCGACACCGACGAGGAGCTTTCGTTCCTCCCGGCTGATCATCCCGTCGATGAGGGCGGCGCGGATCAGCTGGACCATGAACGCCTGTGCCTGCTCCTCGCCCCGGGGCAGGTTGACGGGCTGGGAGGGGTCCATCGAGGTGTTGACGATCTGCTCGAGCCGGTTCGGTCCGACCCCACGGCTCTGGGCGAGGTGGATCAACATCTGTCGTTCGCGGTCGTGCAGGACGCCGTCGGACATCGCCATCCGTGCCACGGCGACGAGCAGGTCGGGTTCGTTGAGGAACCGGTCGGTCTCCATGCGCTCGTGGCCGCCGGCCGCGACGATCCGTTGGTCCTGCGCCTGCTCCTGCAGGTAGGCCCGCATCGCGGAGAAGGGCTGGACGTCCTCCAGCACCCAGTCGGTGGAGCCGTCGTTGATCGGCGTGCCGCAGAACCGGCATTCGCTGGCCTTGCCGACGTCGAGCGGGCCGGCGCAGTTGGTGCACGAGAAGGACGTGAAGGTGTGGGCGAGGTTGCTGGTCACCCCGACCTTGCGCTTGAGCACCAGCACGTGGCTGTAGATGCGCTGCGGCGTCAGCTCCCGCGGCTTGGCCCGGTCGCCGGTGGCCTGGACGCCCGACCAGCGGACCTGGACCTGGATCCGGTCGAACGGCTCGCCGTCCCCGGCGGGCAGCGCGCCCTTGACCTCCACCGATCCCACCGCCGGGTTGGACCAGAACGAGCCGGTGGACGCGCGCCACAGCTGCGGCACGTCGCTGGCATCGGGCTGCAGGATCGGTCGCGCCAGGTCGAGGTCGTCGTGGTAGATCGCCATCATCGACCGCCAGTAGATGACCGACGCCCGGTCCTCCAGGTGCTGCACGTTCAGGCCGGGGTCGCGGCTGGCGAGCTCGGCCCAACCGGGCACGTCGTGACGGGCGGGCGGGACGATCCACTCCTCGTCCTGGGTGATCTCCGACAGCACCCAGTCGTACTCACCGGAGTTGACGATGGCCTGGCAGGCCGTGCACTGCGCACGGTCGGCGATGTGCAGGATCTCGCCGCAGTTGGGGCACGACCCCTGCAGGAGCCCGGCGCCCTGACGGGTGAGGACCCCGGGACGGCGGGAGAACGACCAGATCTCGGTGAACGTGATTGGTGCCGAGTCGGAGTTGCCCGACACGCGCCGGCCCGTGGTCAGGCTCTCGTTGTAGCTGATGGCCCGGGCGGTGAACCGCACGTGGATGGTGTCGTAGTGGGTGTCGGAGGTGATCGCCACCGTCTCGGCGTTGGTGACGGTCACGTCCTTCATCCGGTTGCGGATGCCCTCGACCTTCTGCATGTCGATGTACAGCCCGAACCGCTCGTGGACCCCGTCGGAGACGAACGGTCGGCTTGGGGTCAGGTCCTGCTCGGACCAGGCGTACTGGGTGGTGATGAAGCCCCGCGCCACGTCGTTGAGGAATCGGTGCTCGTCGAATCCGGGGTCACGCTGGACGATGGCGGCCAGCGCCTGCTGTCGCAGCATCTGTTCCTGCACCTTGCGGCCCTGCCGGATCGTGCGCGTCACCTTCCGGGACTGCTGCTTCTTCGTCGCGTTGCCGACGAGGGCGAAGATTCCCCAGATCACGAGGAAGACGATGATGGTCGTCGGGGACAGGTCGCCCCCGCCGCCGCTCCCACCGCCGAAGCTGGAGCCGCCCCCGAAGCTGGACCCCCCTCCGCCGCTGAAGCCACCGCCGCTGCTGCCGCCGCCGAAGTTGCCGCCACCGCCGGCCTGGGCGATGACGATCGCGGCGTGTCCCAAGAGGTCCCACATGGGCCTCACGCTAACGGATCAGCGTTGGCCCGAGAGTGACGCTTCTGGGACAGCTCCGGCGCCCTGCTCGGGGACGAGCATCGGATCGGTCCGCTGGGCCAGCCACACCCCACCGATCAGCACGACCGCGCCGATGAGGACGTTCGCGCCGAACCGCTCACCGCGGACCAGCGCGCCGGAGATCAACCCGACGACCGGGACGATGTAGGTGACCATCGAGGCGTTGGTGGCGCCGACCCGCTCGATGAGGGTGAAGTAGATGAGGAACGCAAGCCCGGTGCCGAGCAGCCCGAGGGCGGACAGGGCCAGCACGGGCACCAGCGGCAGGTCCCAGGCGGGCGGCGGCGGCCCGGAGGTGCCGAGCGCCAGCATGGTGAGGACGCCCGCGCCCAGCACCAGCTGCACGGCGGTGGCCGGCAGCGGGCGGAACCTGCCCGACACGGCCGCCCGGGTCATCACCGTGCCGAACCCGTAACCGACGGTGGACCCCACGGCGGCGAGCAGCGCCAGGATCGGACCACCGGCCTGCACCTCACCACCGACGATGATCACGCTGCCGAGGATGGCGATCAGCAGGCCCAGCACGCGGCTGCGGTACAGCCGCTCCTGCCCGGCCGCGACGGCCAGCGCAAGGGTTGCCGCCGGGGTGGTGGAGTTGAGGACGGCCATCAGGCCGGAGTCCAGGTACTGCTGGCCCCAGGCCTGCAGGGCCCACGGCAACCCGGAGCCGAAGCTGCCGATCAGCAGGAGCGCGCCGAGCGCCCGCCAACCCCTGGGCAGCCGGAGGTCGTTGTCGCCGCGCAGGCGTGCCCTCGCGACGACGATCAGCGACACGAGGATGCCGCCGATCGTCAGCCGGCCCGCGACGATCCACGTCGGGGGGATGACGTCGACGGCAAGCTTCACGAACAGGAAGGAGTTGCCCCAGAACAGCGCCAGCAGCAACAGCAGCAGCGCGTCGCGGGTGGTGAAGGCGCTCGACCCTTGGCGTGACACGGTGCCGGAGTCTGCCCAACCGGACCGGACCTTTCCGCATGCCACTGCGAGTCCCTGCCCGTCTGATGCCCTGCCCGTCGGATGCCCGGCCCGTCAGGTGGCCGGCCCCTCAGATGACGGCGGTCTCGATCGTCAGGTCCTGGCCGTCGAACCGCTCGAGGCGGAAGGGGGACAGGTCGACGGAGTGTGCCTCGCCGTCCAGCACCTCCTCGGCGATGACCAACCCGGCTGCCGGTGCGTGCATGACCCCGTGGCCGGAGAACCCGCAGGCGTTGACCCAGCCGGTGGCGGCGGGGTCGCGGCCGAGGACGGGGGAGTAGTCGGGCGTCACCTCGTAGTAGCCCCACCACGAGGCCTTCTGGTCCAGCTCCTCGGACTCGAACCAGGGGTAGCGCTCGAACGCCGCCTCCATGATCTGGTCCAGGTGGTCCCAGTCGACCCCGGTCAGGAATCCCTTCGGCCCGTGGTGGTCGTGGTGGCCGATCAGCAGCCGGTTGCCCTCGGAGCGGAAGTACACGCCCGACGGCAGGTCGATGGTCAGCGGCAGCACACGGTCGCGTTCGCGGGGCGCGGTGACGAAGACGTCGTTGCGGAAGGGTTCGACGGGCACCGTCAGCCCGGCCATCGCCGCGACCTCGCCGCCCCATGCCCCGGCGGCGTTGACGACCACGTCGGCGTGCAGCTCGCCCTTGTTGGTGGTCAGCTGCCAACCGTCGCCGTCGACCGCGATGTCGGTGACGGTCTCGAGGCGATGGAAGACCGTGCCCTGCTCGCGTGCCTGGGACATCAGCAGCTGGGCGGACCGGTCGGGGTCGACGAAGCCGTCGTCGGGCCCGAAGGTGGCGCCGTGGATGCCGTCGGGGACGAAGTCGACGATCTCCCGCGCCTGCTCGACGGTCAGGATGTCGACACGGGCGCCTTCGGCTCGCTGCATCTCCACCTGCTCGAGTCGGTCCGCCCACCGTTCCTCCGGGACGAGGAACAGGTACCCCTGCGGCTGGTAGCCCGAGTCGTGGGATCGATACCACTCCAGCGACTTCAGCGAGAGCTGCACGTTGGGTGGGGTGGAGAACTGCACGCGGAACCCTGCGGCGCTGCGGCCGGTGGAGCCCATCGCCACGCCCTCCTCCCGTTCGATGACGGTGACCTCGGCTCCGCGGGAGGCCAGGTGGTAGGCGCAGGAGGCGCCGATGATGCCGGCGCCGATGATCGCTACGTGGGTCATGGCCGTATCGTTGCACGCATGCAGCGCACACTCTTCACCGACGACCACGAGCTGTTCCGGGACAGCGTCCGTGGCTTCGTGGCCGACCGCGTCGTGCCCTTCCACGACGCCTGGGACGACGACGGCATCGTGCCGCGGTCGTTGTTCACCGAAGCGGGTGAGCTCGGCATGCTCGCCTTCAGCGCGCCCGAGGAGTTCGGGGGTGCCGGCATGGCCGACTTCCGGTTCAACCAGGTGCTCAACGAGGAGTTCTACTACGCCGGTGTCGCCTCGGCGGGCCTTGCCCTGACCCTCCACAACGACATCATCCTCCCGTACTTCGCCGAGCAGACCAACGACGAGCAGCGGGCCCGGTGGCTGCCCGGCATCTGCACCGGCGAGACGATCACCGCGGTCGCCATGACCGAACCGGGGATCGGCTCGGACCTGGCCGGCATGACGACCACCGCCATCCGCGACGGCGACCACTACGTCGTCAACGGGGCCAAGACGTTCATCTCCAACGGCATCAACGCCGACCTGGTCGTGACCGCCGTCAAGACCGACCCGTCCGCCCGCCACGCCGGCGTCTCCCTGCTGGTCATCGAGCGGGGTATGGACGGGTTCGAACGCGGTCGGAACCTCGACAAGATCGGCCTGCATGCCCAGGACACCGCCGAGCTGTCCTTCGACGACGTGCGGGTGCCGGTCGCCAACCTGCTGGGGGAGGAGGGGCAGGGATTCGCCGTCCTGACCCACAACCTGGCGCAGGAGCGGCTGTCGATCGCCATCTCCGGTGTCGCCGCCGCACGCGCGGCGATCGGCTGGACGGTGGACTACGTCAAGGAGCGCGGCGCGTTCGGCAAGCGCATCGCCGACTTCCAGAACACCAAGTTCGTCCTTGCCGAGTGCGACACCGAGGTGGCCCTGGCGGAGTCGTTCACCGACCAGTGCGTGCTGGCCCTCAACGAGGGCACGTTGACGCCGGCCGATGCCAGCCGGGCCAAGTGGTGGTGCACCGAGCTGCAGAAGCGGGTGCTGGACCGCTGCCTGCAGCTGTTCGGCGGCTACGGCTACATGCGCGAGTACCCCATCGCCCGGGCCTACGCCGACGCCCGGATCACCACGATCTACGGCGGCACGACGGAGATCCAGAAGACGATCATCGCCAAGGACCTCGGGCTGTAGGTCCGGTTCGTTTCCAGGTATGGGGCCTGGGTGCGGCTCAGGCCGCCAGGAACTTCGCGGCCATCCGCTGGATCGTCCCCGCGGTCCGGACCGTGGTCGGTCCGGTGATGCGGGCCAGCCCGTCCAGGTCCAGGGCAGCCCGGCCCACCCCGTCGACGGGCAGCCAGTGCACCTCCCGACCATCAACGACCAGCTGGTCGACCTCGGTCGACAGGCTCGCGACGGCCGAGTTGGCCGCCTCGTCCAGCGCGTCGAGGAGGAGGATCACCTGCGGTTTGCTGGTCGCCGACGCGATGGCGTCGTCCTCGAACGGCGTGGCGGCGGCGATGGCGTGGGTCTCCTCCCGGCTGCGGACGAACGTGGGGACGTCCCAGCCGAACGTGTCGCGCAGCGCCTGCTCGACGCGTCCCGCGACCACCGTCGGGTCCTCGGTGTCGGCGTCGACGACGAGGTTGCCGGCCGCCTGGTAGGCGGTCACGGCGGCAAATCCGGCGCCCTCGAGCGCCGCGCACAGGTCGGCGTTGGTGACGCGCCGGCCGGCCACGTTGATGGCACGGAGGAAGGCAAGGTGGCGATGCACGCGCGGAAGCGTAACCACGGGCGGGGCAGGAGTGCGACGGGGCGGTGTCGAACCCTCCGCCCGACCGACCGTTGTCGCACCCCGAGGAACCCGACGTGCATCGTCCCATTCGCATCCTGCTGGCCGCCGTCCTGGCGCTGTCCGTGCTCGCCGGTCCGGCCAGCGCCTACTACGACACCGAACGCGAGCTGGAGTTCGTCGAGTCGACCGCGTACTTCACCTCCACCACGACCGGGGTCAGCAACGTCGACACCGAGGTGCTCGGCGAGCGGATCGGCTGGCGCGCCGACGCCCCGGCCGGCCCGACCGGTCGCACCGTGGCCACCGCCCACGCCGGCCTGCTGAGCATCCTCGCCGAGGACTACTACGAGTCGCAGTCCTTCACCGCCGAGGGCACCATCACCGGCTACATCGAGAACATCGCCCTCAGCCTGTACTACGCCAGCCCCGTGCAGAACCTGTGCGGCATGGGGCTGTCCATCGACGTGATCATCGACGGCAAGCGGGTCATGGACATGGCCGGGATCGGCAACACCGAGGACGTCGTCACCTACCCGGCCTCCGACGACTACTGGGTCGCGCAGGTCGCCATCACCAACCTGGCCGACCAGATGGAGGACATGGGCATCTTCGGCGCGGCCGACACCGAGCACACCGTGGAGATCGTGGCCGAGCAGTACCCCCTCTGCCAGGAGGCGATCTGGACCTACGGGTCGGCGGACGCCCCGTCCCGGATGGACGTCAACATCGAGCCCGGCACTGCGGCGCTGCGCCAGTTCACCGAGTTCGACGCGACCAAGCCGCCCTATTCCGGGGAGTAGGCGCGCGGCAGGTCAGGCCCTCGCGATCGCGTCGACGAGGGCCCGCAGCTCGCGGCGGCTGACCGCCGCGTCGGGTGCGAAGCCCATCGAGCCGTGGAAGGTGCCCGGGAAGGCATGCAGCTCGGTGGGCACCCCGGCGTGCATCAGCCGCTGCGCCCAGGCGATCCCCTCGTCCCGCAGCGGGTCGTGCTGGTCGACGGTGATCGTGGTCGGCGGCAGGCCCGCCGGGTCGACGGCCCGCATGGGGGCGGCGTAGGGCGAGACGTCGTCGGTGCCGTGGGCGTCGCCGAGGTAGGCCTGCCACGACAGCTCGGCCATGCCGCGGTTCCAGATGCGGCGGTCGGTCACCTCGTGGCTGGACGGGGTGACCAGCCGGTCGTCGGTGACGGGGAAGCCCATGACGACGGCGTCGATGTCCGGTCCGCCGTGGTCGCGGGCGTGGAGGGCAAGGCCGGCGGCAAGCGCGCCGCCGGAGGACACGCCGAACACGACCACGCGGTCGACGTCGGGTTGGTCGGCCAGCCAGCCGAGCGCCGCCCGGCAGTCGTCGAACGCGGCCGGGAACGGGTGGGCGGGGGCGAGGCGATAGGTCGGGGCGACCACGACCGCGTCGAGCTCCGTGGCCAGGTCCCTGAGGGTGGGGTCCGCCAGGCCGACCCCGCCGGAGACGAACCCCCCGCCGTGCAGCACGAGCACCCCTCGCCCCGCCTGATCGGTGCGGCCGCGGAGACGGTAGGTGCGAGCCGGCACGGGCGGGTTGGCGTCCAGCCCGGGCAGGTGCCGGTCGACGATGTCGAGGGTGTCGTCGTCAGCCGGAGGCAGCGGCCGCTCCTCGGGCACGAACGCCTCGACCCCTCGCCGAGCATCCAGCGCGGGGGGCAGGTCGTCCAGCGCCGCCGCGATCTCGGCGTCGAGGACGGCACGCAGCCGGTCGGACTGGTCGGACGCGTCGGTCGGGGAGGCCATGGCGGGCGGCACCCTACCCCTCAGGTGTGTCGTCGAAGCGGCCACATGTCGTGGTTGGCCGACACGCGTGGGTCGTCGGGGGCGGCCCTCCCCGGACGCGTGTCGTCGAAACGGCCACATGGCGTCATTGCCCGACACGCGTGGGTCGTGGTTGGCCGACACGCGTGGGTCGTGGTTGGCCGACAGGCGTGGGGGCACGAGAGACTCGGCGCATGCTGACCCACATCGTCCTGTTCGACGTCGACACCCCCGACAACGCCGAGGAGGTCGTCCGGCGCCTCACCGAGATGGCCCCGAAGATCGACGTCGTCGAGTCGTTGGAGGTGGGGCGCGACGTCATCGGGTCGGACCGGTCGTGGCAGATCGGCCTGATCGTCAAGCTTGCCGACCGCGACGCCCTCGACACCTACGCCACCCACCCCGAGCACGTGGCCGTGCTGGAGTTCATCCGCGCCGTCGTGACCCGTTCCGCCGCCGTCGACTTCATCAGCTGAGATGCGGTTCCTCGACGCCGATGCCGTCCGTGCGGCCCTACCCATGCCCAGGGCGGTGGAGGTGGCCCGGGCGACGTTCGAGGCGCTGGCGGCCGGGATCGTCGAGCAGCCCGCCCGGCGGTGGATCCAGCTGGAGCAGCCTCGGTTGCTCGCCGGGTTGATGCCGTGCGGCGTCGGTGGGGACACCCCCGTCTACACCGTGAAGCTGGTCACCCTCGTCCCCGAGAACGTCGACCGGGGGCTGCCCTCGATCAACGGCATCGTCACGCTCTTCGACGGGGTCACCGGCGTGCCGACCGCCGTGCTGGACGGCGGTGCCATCACAGCGATCCGTACCGCCGCCGTCAGCGGGCTGGCCACCGACCTGCTCGCTGCCCCCGACGCGGGTGACCTGGCCATCGTCGGCGCCGGCGTGCAGGGGCGTGCCCACCTCGAGGCCATGGCCGCCGTCCGCACCCTCCGTCGGGTCCGGGTGTGGAACCGCACCCGACCGCGGGCCGAGGCGCTGGCGGACTGGGCGAGGGGGCTCGGGCACGACGTCACCGTGGTGGACGACATCGCCGACGCCACCCGTGGGGCCGACCTCGTCTGCGTGTGCACCAACAGCCACGAGGCGCTGGTGCACGCCGATCACATCGACGACGGCACCCACGTCAACGCCGTCGGGGCCTTCACGCCGACCACCCGTGAGCTGGGGGCCCACCTGATCGCCGGGGCCAGGGTGGTCGTCGACGACCGCGAGGCGGCCATGGACGAGGCCGGGGACATCCTGATGGCCATCCACGACGGGACGATCGACGCCGACCACGTCAGCGCCGACCTGACCGAGCTGGTCGCCGGCGGCCCGCCACCCCGTCGGGAGGGCGAGGTGACGGTCTTCAAGTCCGTCGGGGTGTCGGCCGAGGACGCCTTCGCCGCCGCGGCGGCAGCCGGCTGACCCGACCGGCTGGCCCCGCTGGCTGACCCGGCCGGAGACCGCTAGCGGCCCTCGAACGTCGGCTTGGCCTTGTTCAGGAACGAGTCGATGCCGTGCAGCGCGTCGCGGGTGGCGCCCATGCGCGAGATCCACTCCGACTCGTCGGCCATCTGGGCCTCCAACGACTGCTGCATCGAGCTGCGCAGCAGCTTCTTGACCCCCTCGTAGGCCTTCGTCGGTCCGGCCGCCAGCTGCTGGGCCAGCTCCATCGCACGGCCGGCCAGATCCTCGTCGGCCACCACGTCGGTCACGAGTCCCCACTCCAACGCCTCGGCGGCGCTCAGCCGACGGTTGGTCAGCATCAGCTCCTGTGCGCGTCGCAGGCCCACCAGGCGGGGCAGGTACCAGGAGGAGGAGAGGTCGGGGGTGAGGCCAGCGGCGGTGTAGGCCATCGTGAACGCCGCTGACTCGCCGGCCAGGACGATGTCACCGCCGAGGACGAAGCTCATCCCGCCACCCGCGGCCATGCCCTGCACGGCGATGATGACGGGTGCCGGCCCGCGGCTCAGCCGCTCGGCCGCCGAATGCGCGAAGGCGGTCAGGGTTCGAAGCGCCGCCGCGGTGTCGTCGACACCGGCGAAGTACGACAGGTCACCGCCGACGTGGAAGGCCTTGCCCTCGGCGTCGACGAGGATGCAGCGGACCTCGGGATCGGCCGCGATCGAGGCGGTGACCGCCTCGAGGTCCTGGACCTGGGCGAGGTCCAGCGCGTTGTGCTTGTCCGGACGGCTGAACGTGACGTGGGCGATGCCGTCGGACTTCTCGTATCGAAGGCTCGTGTACTCGTGGCTCATGGCTGCAACCTAGCGTCCCGGTACCGCTGCAGGAGCATGGCGGTGGAGGAGTCGTGGTCGCCGTCGGCACCGTCGATCTCGGCGACGATCCGCTTGGCCAGGACCTTGCCGAGCTCCACACCCCACTGGTCGAAGGAGTTGATCCCCCAGACGGCCCCCTGCACCAGCACACGGTGCTCGTAGAGGGCGATCAGCTGCCCGAGCACGGACGGGGTCAGCCGGTCAGCGAGGATGGTGGTGGTCGGGATGTTGCCGGGGAAGGTCTTGTGGGCGACCAGCGCCTCGTCGACGCCCTCGGCCCTGACCTCCTCCGCGGTCTTCCCGAACGCCAGCGCCTCGCCCTGCGCCAGCAGGTTGGCGATCAGCTGGTCGGCGTGGCTCCGGGCGGTGTCGGCGGGCAGGTCGACGTCGGGGGTGACGATGCCGATCAGGTCACACGGCACCGTCGTCGTGCCCTGGTGGATCAGCTGGTAGAAGGCGTGCTGGCCGTTGGTGCCGGGTTCGCCCCACACGATCGGGCCGGTGTCGGTGGTCACGGGCTGGCCGTCCAGCCCTACCCGCTTGCCGTTGGACTCCATGTCCAGCTGCTGCAGGTAGGCGGGGAAGCGGGCCAGGTCGTGGCTGTAGGGCAGCACCGCATGGGTCGGGAAGCCGAAGAAGTTGCGGTACCAGATGCCGATCATCGCCAGCAGCACCGGCACGTTCTCGCGCAGCGGCGTGTCGCGCAGGTGCTCGTCGACGGTTCGCATGCCCCCGAGGAAGTCCCGGAACCCGTCGGGGCCGATGGCCAGCATGACCGACAGGCCGATCGCCGAGCCGACGGAGTACCGGCCGCCCACCCAGTCCCAGAACTCGAACATGTTGTCGGTGTCGATGCCGAAGTCCGCCACGCCCTCGGCGTTGGTCGACAGGGCCACGAAGTGCTTCGGGATGGCGCCGCGGTCACCGCCGAGCCCCTCCAGCAACCAGTCCCGGGCCGAGGAGGCGTTGGTGATCGTCTCGATCGTCGTGAACGTCTTGGACGCGATGACGAACAGGGTCGTTGCGGGGTCGAGTCCGGCCAGGTTCCGCGACAGGTCGGCCGCGTCGACGTTGGACACGAACCGGCAGTCCATCGTCGCGTGTGCGGCCAGCGCCCGGTAGGCCATCGCCGGGCCCAGGTCGGACCCGCCGATGCCGATGTTGACCACCGTCTCGATCGGACGGCCGTCGTGGCCGCGCCACTCACCGCCGCGGACCCGTTCGGCGAACGCGGCCATGCGGTCCAGTACCGCGTGCACGTCGGGGATCACGTCGTGGCCGTCGACCACGATCGAGGTGTCGCGCGGGGCGCGCAGGGCGGTGTGCAGGACGGCCCGGTCCTCGGTGGTGTTGATGGGCTCGCCGGCGAACATCGCCGCGACCTTCTCGGGCACGCCGGCCGCCGCGGCCAGCGCCACGAGCGCGTCGAGCACCTCATCGGTCAGGCGGTGCTTGGCGACGTCGACGTACAGGTCGCCGACGGTGCCGTGCAGGCGGCCCCCGCGGTCGGGGTCGTCAGCGAACAGCTGGCGCAGGTGGGTGTCGGCGAGCGTGGCGTGCAGACGGGCCACCGCGGCCCATTCGGTGGTGTCGGTGATGGCGGGCATGGTGCTCCCGGCGGTCGGTGGCGGACGGTGATGAGGGTTGTAGCGCACCCCGGTGACACCCGGGTGACCGGCCGGCCGATAGCCTGCCGCGGGTGGACACCAGCGAACGCGCGGAACGGCGCTTCTACCTCGAGCACTTCCGGCAGCGAAGCCTGGTCGTGGCCGGTGGCGGCGACGACCCGTCGGTGCCGTCGGCCCTGCAGGCCCTTGTCGAGGGGGGTGCCCGGGTGGTGCACGTCCACACCGCCAACGTCACCAGCCGACGGACCGACGACGACTTCGTCGGCGAGTGCTGGGCGGCCCTGCGCCGTCACGGACAGGTGGCGGTGCCGGTCCCGCCGGCGGAGGACGTGCTTGAGGTCGCCACCGAGCTCGCGGGGCGGCTGCGGCCGTTCAAGCTGGTCCTGCTGGATCCGGCCACGCCCGTCCACGGGGACCGGCCCCCGCCGTTCGTGGTGCTGCCCCGGGGGGAGGGGGAAGGGCCATCGATCGAGCTGGCCAGACAGGCGCTGGAGGCGGGCGTGGGCTCGGTCAACGTGTGTCGACCGGCCGACATCGCCGAGGAGCTGCTGACCTACCACGGCGCCGGCGTGCTCTACACGAGCGAGCAGTACTGCGACGTCGAACCGCTCCGGCTGGACGACTACGAAGGCGCCCACCGGCTGATCGAGCAGGGTGTCGCCGAGGGGTTCCTGCTGCCCCGGTCGTCCGGGGCGACCGCGCGGCTGCTGATCGACGGGTACGGCGCCCGGTTCGGTGACGACCACCTGGCGGGCTTCGCGGCCCTGCGGCGCTACCCCGACGACGCGGTGGCGGAGGTGTCGTGCCTGACCACCATCAGCCGGTTCGCCGGGGGAGGGGTGGGCGGCATGATCGTGCGACGCATGCTCGTCGACGCCGCGCGAGAGGGCCTGACCGGGGTGTTCGCCTGCACCACCTCCGCCGATGCCG
Organism: Euzebya pacifica; assembly: GCF_003344865.1. GTDB lineage: Bacteria > Actinomycetota > Nitriliruptoria > Euzebyales > Euzebyaceae > Euzebya > Euzebya pacifica. The sequence continues at coordinate 3,650,675 of NZ_CP031165.1, read as the reverse complement.
CTGGGTTCTTCCGGGCCCTCGGGTTCGTGGAGGTCGCCCACGAGGTCCTGCCCGCGGCCAAGTGGGACGGCTACGACCCCCAGCGACGCCGGGTGCTGGTGGCGCTGCGCCACGAGCTGGGTGCGGTCCTGCAGCCGTGATCCTCGTCGACGACGCCGTGTGGCCGTGGCGCGGCCGGCTGTGGGCCCACCTGATCAGCGACACGTCGTTGGAGGAGCTGCACGACTTCGCCGACCGGCTCGGCATGCCGCGCCACACCTTCCAGGGGGATCACTACGACATCCCCACGCGCCTGCGGGATGAGGCGATCGCGCTCGGCGCCACGGCGGTCGACGGTCGCGAGCTGGTCCGCCGACTGCGGGCATCCGGCCTGCGCCGCCCGCGACCGGGTGCTCGCTGAGTCGCCGGCCGGCCGGTCAGTCCGGGCGTCGGGCGGTGGTCAGGCGGACGGTGACGTGGAAGCCCAGGCGTCCGTCCGGCAACGCGTTGGCGGCGAGGTCGGCGGCGACCGCCTCCTTGAACGCGGCGTGGCGGGCCTCGGGGATCAGCTCGAGGGCAGACCGCATGCCCTGCGACCACGCCCACCGCCACCACTGCTCGACGTCCTCGAAGCCGGTCGCGTGCCGGACCTCGACGGCGTCGATGTCGACCAGTCCCGCGGCCGCGATCGCGTCGTCCAGCCACGCCACGTCCTTGACCAGCTCGAAGGACGTGGGCCCGTCGGGCTGCGGCTGGGGCTCGATGTGGTCGGGCACCTCCACGAACGCCTCGACGAGCTCGCGGAAGCGCTCGTCGTCGCCGTCGGGCAGGAAGGTGCACAGGCCGAGCCGGCCACCGGGCGACACGAGCCGGGCCCAGCGCCGGACCCCCGCAGCCGGGTCGTGGAGGAAGAACAGCACGAGGCTGGACAGGACGGCGTCGAACCCCTCGTCCGCCAGCGGCGGGTCGGCCGCGTCGCCGAGCACCACCCGGACGTGATCGAGCCCACGCTCGGCGACCTCCGCCGATGTGCGCTCGACCATGCCGGGTGCCAGGTCGAGCCCGAGGACGTGCCCCTCCGGCCCGACGGCTGCTGCGGCGGGGAACAGCACGGCACCGCGGCCCGTGCCGATGTCCAGCACCCGTTCACCCAACGCGACGCCGGCATGGTCGACCAGCAGCCGACCGAAGGTGGAGAAGAAGTCGACGCCGACCCGGTCGTAGGTGGCGGCGGCACGGTCGAAGACCGCGGCATGGGGGTTGTCGGTCACGAGGCCACCATCGCCCGTCGGTGTGACACCGGCTCGCTGCTCGGGCGCCGACCCGAGGAGGTCGGCGAGCTCGTCAGCCAGGTTGGTCCGCGCCCGCTGCTCCCAGCGATCGTGGGCGGTGTCGGTGAGGAACAGCCGCGGTCGGTCGAGGAGGCGACGCAGGACCGCGGCACGTCCGGTCCGCCACGCCTCGTCGGGCACCGCGGCGTACTCCTCGCGAACGGCCCTGCGGTAGGCCTCGTAGCCGGCGGGGTCGCCGCCGAGGATCGACAGGTCGGCGTCGCACAGCACGGCTGCCATCGTGTCCCCCGGGTCGACGTCGTGGGTGGCGGTCAGCCGGATCAACCGGGCCGCCTCGGCGACATCGGGGTCGTCCGGCAGGCGGTCGACCAGCCACGCGGCCGACGCGTCCTCGTTGTCGGGTTCGCCCGGCCGGTACACGACGTCGTGGGCCCACGCCGCCAGCAGGCAGGCGCGGTCGGCACCGAGGTCCGTGGCGATCCGGGCCACGCGCGCGGCATGGTCCAGGGAGTGGTAGGCCCGGGGCGGCACCGCGTAGGCCGCACGGAGGGCCGCTGCGGCGGACACCGGCATGACGGACTCCGGCACTGGATCCGTGGGGTCGAGGGTGTCGGTCACGACGAGCCTGCGCCCAGCAGGTCGGCCAGCAGCCCTGCGAGCAGCCGGGTGCCGTCGAGCGTTGCCTGCAACGTGATGTGCTCGCCCTCGGCATGGGCACCGTCGCCGACCGCGCCGAGCCCGTCGAGGGTGTCGGTGCCCACCCCCGCGGTGAAGTTGCCGTCCGACCCGCCCCCGGAGGTCGCCGGTGGGGGCAACACGATCCCGAGTCGCTCGCGCACGACGTCGTGGCGGGCCAGCAACGCCGCAGACCGCACCCCCTCCAGCGGCGGACGGGTGCCCAGGTGCTCGACGGCGACCGTCGCGCCGGGGTGCGTCGGCTGCAGTCCGGCGAGCGCACCTCGGAGGCGGTCCAGCTCGTCGGTCCGGGCTGCACGCACGTCGATGCGGAACATCGCCGACGCGGGGACGGTGTTCATCGTCGTCCCCGCCGTCGCCACCGTCGGGGTGACGGTGGTCCCGACCGCCGGGTCGGCCAGGGCAGCCACCGCCGGGACCTGGGCGGCCAGCTCCATCAGGGCGTTGACGCCCTTCTCCGGCTCGAGCCCCGCATGGGCGGCCCGGCCCGTGATGTCGGCCCGGTACAACGACACCCCCTTGCGAACGTGCTTGACCGCCCCACCCGGCGCAGAGGGTTCCAGCACCAGCACCACATCGCAGGCCCGGGCGACCTCCTCGATCAACGCCTGCGAGGTGCTCGAGCCCGTCTCCTCGTCGGTCGTGACCAGCATGCCGACGCCGTCCGGACAGCCGATCGCGGCGGTGGCGTGCAACCCCATCGCGAGCCCCGCCTTCATGTCGAACACGCCGGGTCCGGTCACGTGGTCGCCGTCGACGGTGAAGGGCCAGCGCGCCAGGGTGCCCAGGGGCCACACCGTGTCGACGTGCCCCAGCAGCAGGACCTTCGTCGGCCCCTCGGGCCTGATCAGCGCATGGCGGCACCCGCCGACCGTGACCAGCTCGGCGCGGCGACCGGTTCGCTCCGCGGCCAGGGCCACGAACCGGTCCAGCGCCGCAGCGCACCCGGCGAGGTCCGCGGTGGGCGACTCGATCGCCACCAGGTCGGCGGTGTCGGACAGGAAGGCGTTGGCATCGAGATCATCGACGTCCCGGGGAGGAGCAGCAGCCATGGGGGCAGTCTCGCGCGTTCAGCAGTCCACGAGCAGGGGCAGGTGGTCGCTCGGACCAGCCGGACCGACGGAGACCCGCACCCCGTCGGGCATGTGGCGGACGAAGACCTGGTCGAGCTGGACACGCGGCTTCCAGGACGGATAGGTCGCCTCACCCGGCAGGTATCGCCAACCGGCGGCCCTCGTGGCCGCCTCCGGCCACCGCCACGGGTTCAGCCCCCGGGCATGCAGCGCCAGCCAGCCGCCCCACATGGGCAGGTTGACGTCCCCGACGAGGATCCCGGGGCCGTCGTGTCCGGCGGTCGCCGCGCGCAGGGCCCGGCCGAGCTGCGGCACGGCCCACCAGAACATGTAGGAGAGGTGGGTCGTCGTCACCCGCAGGTCCTCGCCGACGGTGGCCGACAGGGTGACCCGCGGCTCGCGGTCCCTGCCGGGATTGACCGGTGACGCCCCGGCCTCCCGCGTTCCCGCGCCACCGAAGGGCAGCCGGTGGCGGACCACGTCGTCCAGGCCGACCCGCGACAGCAGCCCCACCCCGTAGGCCGGTTCGACCACGCCCGGTGCGGCCTCGTCCCAGGCGTCGTCGGGACTGCCGGCCAGCGCCGGCGCGAACACACCCTCCATGCCGAGGCGGTCGGCCAGCCAGGCCACCTGGTCGCGTTCCCCGGACCGCATCAGCAGGTGGTCGACCTCCTGCAGCGCCACGACGTCGGCACCCAACGAGTCGATCCACGTGGCCACCGCCTCGAGGTCGATGGCGTTCGGTGGCAGCGGCGCACCCGGCCCGGACAGCCGACGGATGTCGATGCCGTGGAGGATGTTGCAGGACGCGATGCGCATCCGGTGGGTCAGTCCCGTTCGTGGACGGCGACGGCCGAGGCGAGCTTCATCGCGACCGGTCCGAAGGCCAGGTCCCACACACGTCCGCCGGCCGACAGGACCGCGTCACGCCACAGCGGCCAGCGGTCAGCAGCCGTGCGGGGGATCAGCAGGTCGATCGACGGCGGCAGCTCGGTCGACGGGGGCAGCACCCCGACGCTGGGGTAGCCCAGGAGCGCGACGGCGTCGCCGTGCTCGGCCTCGACATCGGGGTCGGAGAACGCAACGGTGATCCCGGCGCCGGTGGGCATCGGCGGCAGTGACTCCGCCCATGTGGGCGAGGTCACGGGGATGCGCAGCAACAGCGGTGCGGCGCTGACGGGCAGTCGCAGCAGCTGGCCGGGGGAGGGCGGAGACGTGGCGCGGGCCATGGGTTGACCAGCATGGACGATCGAGCCGCCCGATCCATGCAGGCTCCACCGACCGGCATCGATGCGGCCGGGGCGGTGCCGGCTGAGGGGCACGGTCACCTCGGGCGCGGCACGTCCTGCGTCTGCCGGGGGTCACGACTACTGTTCGCCCCCGGATCCCCACGAGGAGCAGGTATGGACTCGAGTTCCGTCGCCCGACCCACGACGCTGGGTGGCCTCCGCGCCGCCGGCTATCCGGATCGGACCGTCAAGGAGGAGGTGGCGATCAACGCCGCCGCACGGCTGCGGGCGGGGGTCCCGCTGGTCGACGGGCTCGTCGGCTTCGAGGACACCGTGGTGCCGGCGCTGGAGACCGCGCTGCTGGCCGGCCACGACCTGATCCTGCTGGGCGAGCGCGGTCAGGCGAAGAGCCGCATCGTCCGGTCCCTCACCTCGTTGCTGGACGACGCCGTCCCGGTGATCGCCGGCAGCGAGGTCAACGACCACCCCTACCACCCGTTCACCCCCGCGGCTCGCCGGCTGGTCGACGAGCACGGCGAGGACACCCCGATCGAGTGGATCGGCCGCGAGCAGCGGTACGCCGAGAAGCTCGCCACCCCCGACATCGCCGTGGCCGACCTCGTCGGTGACGTCGATCCCATCAAGGTTGCCGAGGGCCGCTACCTGGGTGACGACGAGACGATCCACTTCGGCCTGATCCCGCGGCACAACCGGGGCATCATCGCCATCAACGAGCTGCCGGACCTGGCGGAACGCATCCAGGTGGCGCTGCTCAACGTGATGGAGGAGCGGGACATCCAGGTCCGCGGCTACTCCCTCCGGTTGCCGCTCGACCTGCTGGTCGTCGCCACCGCCAACCCGGAGGACTACACCAACCGCGGCCGGATCATCACCCCGCTGAAGGATCGGTTCGGGTCGGAGATCCGCACCCACTACCCGCAGACGGTCGACCAGGAGGTCACCGTGATGCAGGCCGAGGGGCGCCTGCCCGCCCACGACGGCCTTCCCGCCGTGGTCGTGCCCACGTTCATGGCCGAGGTGCTGGCCGCGTTCACCCGCTCGCTGCGGACCGCCGGCGAGGTCAACCAGCGCTCCGGGGTCAGCGTGCGCTTCTCCACCGGCAACTACGAGACGCTGGCGGCCAGCGCCGCACGCCGCGCGGTCCGTTGCGGCGAGGACACCGCCGTGGCCCGCCCCTCCGACCTGCCGGCCGTCATCGCTGCCGCGATGGGCAAGATCGAGTTCGAGTCCTTCGAGGAGGGACGCGAGGCCGAGATCATGACCCGCCTGCTGCGCCGCTCCATCCTCGAGGTGTTCCGCCGACGCGTGCGCGGCCCGGACGTCGCGGGCCTGCTCGACGCCTTCGAGACGGGCCTGGAGGTCACCACGGGCGACCTGATGAGCGGTCGTGACCTGATGGCGCAGCTCGACCGCATCCCGGGCCTCGCCGCGGTCCTCGGCAGCCTCGACGTCGAGGAGACCCCCGCGATGGCTGCTGCCGCCGTCGAGCTCTGCCTGGAGGGGCTGCACCTCTCCCGCCGGCTGGACCGCTACGAGTCCGACGCCGGTTACACCTACGTGCAGCCATGACCGGCCCGATCCGGTACGGCCGGTGGAGCGGTACCCAGGACCCGTGGGGGTCGGACCTGTCGCCCGACGAGGTCCTGGCCGAGATCGCTGATGACCTGCTGGACGGCGTCGACCCCTCCGAGGCCATCGAGGACCTGCTCCAGCGGGGGATCGACGGTCGCCTCGAGGGCCTGCAGGCGCTCCAGGAACGCCTGCGCCGGGCCCGGGAGGAGGAGCTGTCCCGCATGGGACTGACCGGGCCCCTCCAGCGGGTGGCCCAGCAGCTGGAGGAGATCGTCGAGCTGGAACGGACCGCGCTGCAGTTCGCCGATGACCAGCTGTCGGCCGACGAGCGCCGGGCGCAGCTCGACGCCATGCCGTCGGATCCCCCCGGGATGGTGTCGGCGCTGCAGGACTACGACTTCCACGACGCCGGCGCGCAGCAGGCCTTCGACGACCTGCTGGCCGAGCTGCGCAACGACGTCGCCCAGGCCACCTTCGGGCGGCTCGCCGACGCCATCGACGCCACCGACCCCGAGGACCTCGCCCGCATGCGGGACATGATGGCCGAGCTGAACGGCCTGATCGCCCGGCAGGAGTCGGGAGAGGACGTCCAGGAAGCGTTCGAGGCGTTCAAGGACCGCTACGACGACATGATCCCCGGCGACCCCGAGACGCTGGAGGAGCTGCTGGAGGAGATGGCCCGTCGCATGGCGGCCATGAACCGCCTGCTCGCCGGCATGACCCCCGAGCAGCGACAGCAGCTGGCCGAGCTCGCGGCACAGATGCTCGGCGACGCAGCCGACCTGCAGATGCAGGCCGACCAGCTCGCCTCGAGCCTGCAGGGCATGTTCCCCGACATGGGGTGGGGACAGGCGATGCCGGGAGCGCAGCCGACGGGGGAGGGGATGGGGTCCCTCAGCGACACCGTGGACTGGATGCAGCGGCTGCAGCAGCTCGACGACCTCGGGCAGGCGCTGGGACAGCGGTATCCCGGGGCGCGGCTGGAGGACATCGACGCCGACGCCCTGCGTTCGGCGCTCGGCGACGAGGCTGCCCAGAACCTGCGTGGCCTGCGGGACATCGAACGGCTGCTGGAGCAGTCCGGCGCGGTGCAGCGTTCGGGCGGGAAGCTGGAGCTGACCCCCAAGGGCGTGCGTCGTCTCGGTGAGCAGTCCCTCGCACGGATCTTCCGACGGGCCTTCGAGGGAACCGCCGGTGGCCACCGGACCAACACCACCGGCGGCGACGCCGAGCTGACCGGGTCGACACGGGAGCTGCGGTTCGGGGACCCCTTCTCCATCGACATCCCCAGGAGCATCCGCAACGCCGTCCTGCGCGAGGGGCCCTCGGCCGGCGGCCGCGTGCGCCTGTCCGCGGAGGACTTCGAGCTGGCCGAGGCCGAACGACGCGTCAAGGCCGTCACCGTGCTGCTGCTGGACATGTCCTACTCCATGCCGCTGCGGGGCAACTGGGACCATGCCAAGCGGTTGGCCCTGGCCCTCCAGTCGCTGATCGCCAGCCGGTTCCCCCAGGACCGCTTCCACATCGTCGGCTTCAGCGACTACGCCCGGCGACTGCAGCCCGCCGACCTGCTCGTCTCGGGCTGGGAACGGGTGTGGGGCACCAACATGGAGCACGCCTTCCGGATCGCCCGCCGGCTGCTGGCAGCCGAACCCGGTGCCGAACGCCAGGTGATCATGGTCACCGACGGCGAACCGACCGCCCACCTGACCGACGACGGCCAGGCCTTCTTCTCGTGGCCGCCGCATCCGATGACGTTTCGCAAGACCATGGCCGAGGCGGTGCGGCTGACCCGCACCGGCTGCGACCTGAACGTCTTCATGCTCGACCACGACCCCGAGTCGGGAGACTTCGTCGAGGGTATGGTCCGTCGCGCCGGCGGGCGGGTGTTCTACCCCGACCTGACCGACCTCGGATCGGTGGTGGTCCGCGACTTCCTCAAACAACGATCGGCATGACCCCGTGCTCAGGCTCAGCGCCCTGCGCGACCGCATCCGCAGCAGCCTGTTCTGGGTGCCCATGCTGTTCGTCGTCGGTGGGGCGGTGCTGGGCCAGGTCGCCCTCGAGGTCGACTCGAGCATCGACGGGATTCCCGCGGGGCTGACCGCGACGGTCGACAGCGCCCGAGCGGTCCTGCAGGTCGTGGCCGGCGCGACCCTCAGCTTCGCCGGGGTGGCGTTCTCCGTCAGCCTCCTGCTGATCTCCCTGGCGTCCAGCCAGTACTCGCCTCGCGTCGTGCACGGGTTGTTCCGTGATCCGTTCAACAAGCGGATCATGGGCGTGGTCGTCGGGACGTTCACCTACTGCCTGATGGTGCTGCGGGCGGTCCGCGGACCCCTGGAGGACAGCGGGTCCGCGCCCGTCGTGCCCAGCCTGTCCATCGCGCTCGCCGTGGTGCTCGGCGTCGTGGCGATCCTCTCGATCGTGGCGTTCATCAGCCACAGCGCCCACTCCATGGACGTCTCCAGGATCCTCGAACGCGTGACGGAGGAAACCCTGACGGAGGTGCGCACGCAGTGGCCCGAGGGCAGCAGCGGCCCCGAACAGGGTGTCCTCGACGTCGCCGGCGACGCGGCGTTCACCGTCCGGTTCCACACCCACGGATGGGTCCAGCAGATCGATGTGGACGGGCTGCTCGACGCGGCCGAACCCAACGCCATCGTGCACGTGGAGACCGTCGCCGGTCGGTACGCGATCACCGGCACCCCGATCTGCCGGGTCGTCCCCGCACCTTCCGATCCCGACGGCGTGGCCGCGGCGATCACCGCCGCGGTGACCATCGGCCCCACCCGCACGATGCAGGACGACGTCACCTACGGCGTCCGCCAGCTCGCCGACGTCGCGCTCAAGGCGCTGTCACCGGGCATCAACGACCCGACCACCGCACAGGATGCGATCTTCCACATGGGTGCAGTGGTCGGCGAGCTGCTCCGCCGCCGCCCGCCGGACCGTCGACGCGACGGCGACGACGGTCGTGTGGTGTACCTCCACGAGGGGGTGACCCACGCCGACGTCGTGGAGCTGGCGTTCGACGAGATCCGCCTGGCCGCCCAGGACCTCCCCAGCGTGCAGGTGTACCTGCTGGAGGTGCTGCGGTTGCTGCGGGACGCGGTCGAGGACCCCGACGTGGTGGGGGCGTTGACCGCTCAGGCCGATCGGATCCGCGACGATGCTGACCGCACCGACGCGTCGGACCAGGACCAGGACCGGATCCGCGAGGCCCACCGCCGACGGTTCGGCTGACCTGGTTCGGCTGACCTGCGCCGTGCGGCCACCTGCCGCCGCGTGCGGGCACGGGCAGTATCGGTCGGCATGGACTACATCCCCATCACCGGCGACCGCATCAAGCTGGGCCAGTTCCTCAAGCTCGCCAACCTGATCGATCAGGGGGCGGACGCCAAGATGCTGCTCGCGGAGGAACGGGTCCTCGTCAACGGCGAGGTCGACGTGCGCCGGGGGCGCCAGCTCGTGAAGGGCGACACCGTCGAGGTCGACGACATGGCGTTCCGGGTTGGCTGAGCGGGTCGGGTCGGCTGAACGGGTCCGGTCGGCTGGTCCGTCCGGCGGGAGTCAGACCGCGCTCAGGTACCCCACGAGCACGATGACGGCGACGAGGGTGTTGAAGGTCGCGTGCCACACGGTGGCCGCCATGACCGCTTCCCGGCGCGCACGTCCCCGGTCGACGGCCACGATCGGCGACCTCGGGCCCAGCACCAGCCTGCTGAACCCGTGCTCGTCGACGGCCAGCGGCAGGCGTCCCGCCGGGTAGACGACGGTCGGCGTGGCCTCGCGCCGATAGGTGGCCAGGTAGATGCGCCCGTACACGAAGCCCGCGACACCCACGGCCAGCGCGGCGCCGAGGGGGATCAGCATGATCAGGTGCACGAGGCCGAACCGCAGCGCCGACAGCACCTGACGGCCCAGCGACAGGTCCTCCCAGCCGAGCCGGAAGGCCAGCTCCTCGGCGTGCGCCAGCAGGGGGAACATCGCGACGAGCACGCCCAGGAACGCGGTGACGCCCAGGACGTCGACCCACGGCACCCCGGGAGCGGGAGAGGCGCTGCCGTCCGACGCCTGTTCAGCCTGCTCGATGGGGGCCTCCAGCGCGGACTCGATCGGCGCGAAGATCACGTTGCCGTCCAGCCCGAGCAGCGACCCGACGCCCAACCGGGTCACCGGCACGAAGGTCCACAGCGACAGGGCGACGGTCAGCACCAGCACCATCAACCCCAGCGCCCCGACCACGTGGCGGGGGCGGATGGAACGCCAGACGGCGACGGCCAGGTCACGGCGCTGCCACGCGGTGCGGGCGCGGACGGCCAGCAGGGCCACCACACCGGCGATCACGAGCAGCCGAACCGTTTCCACGCACGCCACGGTAGCCATCCACAGGGGGCCGAGCGACGTCCCGGAGGTCGTGGGCACGGCGGCTAGCCTTTCGGGGATCGTGGAGAACACGCTGCTGCCCGCCCCCGAACGTGTGGCCGGAGAGGTCGTCTATGTCGTGTACGCCGACGACGCCTCCGGCTTCGGCGTGGTGTCCATGGACGAGGACCGCGACGGTGCGATCAAGGCGTCCGGTCCGCTGGCCAGCCTGACGCCGGGGCAGGCGGTCACCCTCGTCGGCCGCTGGACCGAGCACCCCAAGCACGGCCGTACCTTCGAGGCGGACTTCTACGAGCTGGCGACCCCACGGACGAAGAAGGGCCTGAAGACCTTCCTGGCCAGCGACCGCTTCCCCGGGGTGGGCGACGCCATCGCCGAACGGCTGGTCAAGACCTTCGGGACCGGCCTGGCCGAGGTCATCGCCAACCAGCCCGAACGCCTGGCCGGGGTCACCGGCGTCTCCACGGCCCTTGCCGGCCGCATCCACGGATCCTGGGTGTCGGCGGGCCTCCTGCCACAGGTGGTGCAGCTGCTCGCCGCCGTCGACCTCGGCCCGGCGGTGGCCCGTGCGGCCGTCAAGCGGTTCGGGGACGAGGCCGCCGAGATGCTCACCACCGACCCCTACGCCTACCTCAGCCTGCCGGGCGTCCGCTGGAAGCACGCCGACGCCCTCGGACGGGCAGCCGGGATCGACGACGACGATCCGCGACGCCTGGCCGCAGGTGCCGCAGGGTTCCTGCGCGGGGCCTGCTGGCGGGGTGGCCACACCGTGATGGCGGAGGAGGAGCTGCTGGCACGCCTGCCGAGCGCCCTCGGCGGCGGGATCGACCGTGCCCGACTGGCCATCGACGAGGCCGTCGACAACGGCGAGATCCGTCGTGAGGACCAGCCGCTCGGTGACCTGCCGGTGCCGCGGGTGTCCCCACCGCCGCTGCACGACGCGGAGCTGGCCGTGGCGGATCGGATCCGTGTGCTGACCGACGCCGACGGGTCGGGCAACCCGCTGCGCAACGCCGAGGGCAACGACGACAAGCTGACCGACGAGCAGGCGCATGCGGTCGAGGCGGTCTCCGACCATGCGGTGACGATCCTCACCGGCGGCCCGGGTACCGGAAAGACCTTCGCCGTCACCGAGCTCGTGCGGCGGGCGACGGCGGCCGGGGCCAACGTCGCGCTGTGCGCCCCGACCGGACGTGCGGCCAAGCGGCTGGAGGAGGTCACCGGTCACGCCGCCACGACCGTGCACCGGCTGCTGGAGGCGCGTCCCGAACCCGGCGAGGGGTTCGTGTTCGGCCGCACCGCCGACAACCCGCTGCCACACGACCTCGTCGTCGCCGACGAGTGGTCGATGGCCGACGTGCACCTTGCCGCGGCCCTGCTGGACGCCCTCGCCCCGCCGAGCCACCTCCTGCTGGTCGGCGACCCCGACCAGCTGCCCCCCGTCGGGCCCGGCGCCACGCTGCGGGACCTGCTGGCCGCCCGCAACGTTCCCGTGACGCGCCTCACCAAGGTGCACCGGCAGGCCGCGCAGAGCCGCATCGTCACCCTCGCCCACGAGCTCAACGCCGGCGGCGAACCCATCGTGGTCGGTCGCGACGGCGACGTGTTCGCCGTGCCCGAACGCACGCCGGCGATCCCGGCCCGGATCGCCGAGATCGTCGCCGAGCGGGCACCGGCGTACTTCGACTGCACCCCCGCCGACGTGCAGGTGCTGGCACCCATGTACCGCGGTGCCGCCGGTGTCGACGCCCTCAACACCGCGCTCAAGGAACGGCTGAACCCCGCGGGCACTCGGCGTGCGGTGTCGGGCTGGCACGAGGGCGACCGGGTCGTGGCCACGCGCAACGACCCGGAGGTCGACATCGCCAACGGCGACATCGGCGAGGTGGCGGGCACCGACGCCAAGGACGGCGTCGTCAGCGTGTCCTTCCCGCAGGGGATCGTGGAGCTGAGCGGCGATCGCCTGAACCACCTCGCGCCGGCATGGTGCCTGACGGTGCACAAGTCGCAGGGAGGGGAGTGGCCGGTCGTCGTCCTCGTCCTCGACCGCAGCCAGATGTCGATGTTGACCCGCGAGCTGGTCTACACCGCGATCACGCGTGCCCGGCGGGGCCTGCTGCTGGTCGGTGACGCCGGGCTGCTGGTCCCCGCGGCCCGACGGGTGGGCGGTGGCATGGCCGCACGCCACACCACGTTGTCGGCACGGCTCGCGGCGAATGACGCTGGTGCCACGGGTGCTCAAGGCGATGGGGATACAGTCGATGAAGAAGGACAGGAGGCATGACCATGAGCAGCTGGCCGGTGACGGGTACGCGTCGATTCGGATCGACGCCGCTTCCGCCCGAGCTGCAGGTCAGCCTCGTCCCGCTGCTGGAGGACGCCCACGCCAGCGACCCCTTCGTCCCGCACCAGCCGCGTGAGGGCATCGTCCGTGCTGCCGAGCTCGTCCGGTCCGTCGGGCTGGCCGTCGTCACGATCCGCGGGTCCCTGCTGGTGGGCGGGGTGGAGGTCGACCACGTGTGGCTGGCCGTCACCGACCACAGCGGCGAGCCGTGGGTGCTGGACACCGCGTTCCCGCTGCATCGCGAGTCCTTCCTCGACGTCCTCCCGGGCTGGGTTGCCGGTGACGTCTCCACCGACGTCCTCGCCGCGGCCGCGGACGGCGCGGCCCTCCTCGACCGGGTGCTGGCGTCCTTCCCCGACGGCACCGGCTACATCGGCGGCCCGGTCTGGAGCAGCGGCCGCCGCTGAATCGCGTCCTCCGTGACGGGTCGCCGGCTGACCTCGTGTCGCTGTACTAGGTTGTCGGCCGAGCGTCCGATCGCGACCCCAGGAGCCCCCGATGGCAGACCGCACCCCGCACCAGAACGTCACCTTTCCCTCCAACGGCCACGAGGCCCACGGGTACCTGACCACACCCGACAACGGCAGCGGTCCCGGCCTGATCGTGATCCAGGAGTGGTGGGGCCTGACCGACCACATCGCCGACGTGTGCGACCGGTTCGCCCGGCAGGGCTACGTGGCGCTGGCACCCGACCTGTACGGCGGTTCCATCACCCACGACGCCGACGAGGCCGGCCAGATGATGCAGGACCTTCCCGAGGACAGGGCGGCCACCGACCTGGCCGGTGCCGTCGACCACCTGCTGTCGCTGGACGCGGTCACCTCCGAGCGGGTCGGGGTCGTCGGTTTCTGCATGGGCGGCGGGTTCGTCATCCAGCTGGCAGCGCAGCAGGGCGATCGGATCGGCGCTGCCGTCCCGTTCTACGGCGTCCTGCAGTCCGAGCCGGACTTCTCCGCCATCACCGCCCCGGTCCTCGGCCACTACGCCGAGACCGACGACTTCGCGCCGCCCACGAAGGCGCTGGAGATGGGGCAGGCGATCCGTGATGCGGGCGGGTCAGCTGCGATCAACGTCTACGGCGGCACCAACCACGCGTTCTTCAACGACGAGAACCGCCTCGGTACCCACGAGCCCGACGCTGCAGCGGTCGCCTGGGCACGAACCCTGTCGTTCCTCAGCACCCACCTGGGTCACCAGGACTGACCGACGCCTGGGTCACCAGGACTGACCGGCGGCCGTCACGCGACGGCCGCCCGCTCGTTGTGATGGATGTCCCCCCCACGAGGAGCATCCACGATGGACCACGTCACCCCGAAGCTGCGCAGCATCACCGGCGTTGCCCGCGCCCTGATCGCCACCGTCGGCGTCGAGGAGGCCGTCACCATCCTGCTCACCCAGTTCGGCTGGGACATCGCCTTCAGCGCCGTGTCCCACGTGGAGGGTCCCGAGGGGGCACGCGCGATGTGGCTGACCCTCGAACGCGTCGGGACGGCCTGACCGTCCCTTCCTTACGAGGGTGCGTCAGCCGCCCAGGCGGTGGGTGACCGCGAGGACGTCGCCGCAGCGGGCCGTGCCGTCGGTGGAGAACCAGCACTCACCGGCCGGGTGGGCCTGACGCCGGCAGTGGAAGACCGCCGTGGAGGCGGCACGGAGCGCCTGGACGTACAGCATGGCCGCCCGGTGGGCGTCGATGGTGGTGTTGCGCGGGGTGTCGGGTGCGAGTTCGCTGGCCAGGTGGCAGGCGGTGAACCCGCCGTCGTAGGTGGCGAGCGGGCACCCGGCGACGCATCCGTCCGGCCCGCAGGAGGTCGCCGCGCAGAACGCGGCGGCGGCGGAACGAACCTGGGCGGCGAGATGATGTCCGCGGGAGACGACGTCTGTGCTGTCGTTGCAGCCGATGGTGAGGCCGCTGATCTCCAGCAGCCACTCGGCGGTGGTGGTGGTCACGTGTTCCACAGTACGCATATCGGCAGCTCGGACGGTGGACCTGAGGTCGTCCTCGTGGACAACGGCACCTGTACGGGGTTTACTCACCGTGCGTGCACGTAACTGAAAGGGATTGCAGTGGTGAAGGAGTTCAAGGAGTTCCTCATGAAGGGGAACGTCATCGACCTTGCGGTCGCCGTCGTCATCGGCGCGGCGTTCGCGGCGATCATCAGCGCCCTGGTGGAGGGGATCATCAACCCGATTATCGCCGCCATCGTGGGCCAACCGGACATCACCGAGGTGACCACGAGCATCGGCAGCGCTGAGCTGCTCACCGGTCAGGTCATCGGCGCGATCATCAACTTCGTGCTGGTCGGCCTGGTGCTGTTCCTGCTCGTCAAGGCCGCGAACAAGGCGATGGACGCCCGCAAGAAGGAGCCCGAGGAGGTCGAGGTGGTGGCCGACCCCGAGGAGATCCTGTTGCTTCGCGAGATCCGCGATTCGCTGTCCACCCGGGCCTAGCGCTCGGGCGTTCCCCCCGCTTGGGGCCGGCTGGCCCCACGAGACGACCCCGCTGCGGCGGGGTCGTTCGGCGTTCCGGCCCGGCGCAGCCTGTCCATGACGGCTCGGCCGACGCCGGTGTCGGTCACGGCCTCGACGACGACGACGTCGAGGCCGAGGTCGTCGGCGCGCCGCAGGGCGGCGTACAGCTCACGGGCCATCGCGTCGTCGTCGACGGGCGCCGCGAGCAACGTCACGGCGGACGGCACGCCGATCGCGTCGCCGGTCACCAGGCCCACGCGTGCACCAGTGGAGGCCACGTCCGCAGCGACCTCCTGACCGCGACCCACCGGCGCGATCCGCACGGCCGCCCGTGGCTGGTAGTGGGCGTGGCGGGTGCCGGGGGAGCGGGACGGGTCACCGATGGCGCCGCGGTCGCCCAGCATCTCGCGGGTCACCGACCCCTCTCGCAGCACGACCGGGGCGTCACCGCGAGCATCGACCACCGTCGACTCGATCCCGATCTCGCACGGGCCGCCGTCGATGATCCAGTCCAGGTCCTCACCGAGGTCGGTGGCGACGTGGGCGGCGGTTGTGGGGGAGGGGCGGCCGGACCGGTTGGCGCTCGGTGCGGCGACCGGCGTGCCGGCGGTGTCGATCAGCAGCCGTGCGACCCTCGATGCGGGCACACGAACCGCGACGCTGTCGAGCCCGGCGGCGGTCGCCTCGGGCACGCGGTCGCGGCGGGCCAGCACCAGCGTCAGCGGGCCGGGCCAGAACCGTTCGGCCAGCGCTCGGGCCAGCGGGGTGACCACGGCAACCCGGTCCATCCACGATGCGTCGGCGAGGTGGACGATCAGCGGGTTGTCCGACGGTCGCCCCTTGGCGTGGAAGATGCGCTCGACCGCCCGGGTCGACAGCGCGTCGGCCCCCAGCCCGTAGACGGTTTCGGTGGGGAACGCCACGAGCCCGCCGTCGCGAAGGGCCGCCGCCGGCGAGGCCAGCAGTGCCCGGAGGTCACCGTCGGGCAGGTCGTCGGGGATGGCGAGAAGGCTTGCGGTCACCGCGGCTGCTGGTCGTCCCGGATCCGGGACGGCGCGGGCGGGGTCAACGCGAACGCCAGGTGGAGCGCCACGGCGTCCATGTCCAGGTGGCGGTTCAGCCGACCACGGACGGCCCGGACGAGCGATGCGCTGCCCTCGGGCAGGCCGTCCGCGCCGGGCACCATGCGTTCGGTCAGCGCGTCGAGGCGTTCCACCCGGGCAGCGGCGCCGCGATCCGGGTCGGTGATGACCGTGCGCAGCCGGGCCAGCCAGCGACGGCCGCCGTTCAGCTCGAGGTGGTCGGCGAGGTTCCGGGTGGCCGTGTACAGCGGCTGCTGCGGCACGTCGATGGACCCGAGGCCGAGCTCGAGGCGGGACAGGGCGCTCTCGATGTCCTCCGCACAGCCCGCCCGGCGCAGGTCACCGGTGTCACGCAGGCGAACGAGTTCGACGGTGAGGTGCTGCTGGCGTGCCAGCGAGCTCGGGGCGTCCAGGCACGCGCGGATGCCGGCGGCCCACAGGTCGAGGCCAGCGCGATCCAGGGCCTTCGCCACGTCCAGCGCGAGCGTGTAGACCTCGCGGCCTTCCTCCAGACGGGAGGGGGCTGGGCGGGTCCTCCGCCAGTTCGCCACGTGGGTCACCTACCGATCACGCACCTCTGTCCCCGCTCTTCTTCCAACATCAAGAGGCCGACGCTCCCCGGAACGGGGGAGAACGGGGAGCGCCGACCAGGACGGAGTCTACGCAGAAACCGTCGCCGCGTCAGAAGGCAGCGTCAGCAACCTCCATGACCTCCATGGACGTGGCAGCCATGATCTCGCGACGGGAGCTCAGCTGCGGCAGCACGTTGTGGGCGAACCACCGGGCAGCAGCAACCTTGCCGGTGTAGAAGTCACGATCGGCGTCGCTGACGTCCTCGCTGTTCAGCTGGGTCAGCGCGACATCGGCGCCGCGCAGCGACAGCCAGCCGACGACGACCTCCGAGAGGCTCATCAGGAACGGCGTGGTGGACAGGCCGACCTTGTACAGGTCCTCGCCGAGGAACTGCACGAGGCTGCCGAGCATGCCCTGCACGTCCTCGAGCGCCGTCGCCAGGCGCTGGCGCTCGGCCTGCAGGCCGTCGTCGGGCTTGCCGTCCTTGGCGAAGTTCTGGACCTCCGTCAGCAGGCGGGTCAGGGTCGCGCCCTGGTCCTTGCCGATCTTGCGGAAGAACAGGTCCATGCCCTGGATGCCGGTCGTGCCCTCGTAGAGGGTGTCGATCTTGGCGTCGCGGATGTACTGCTCCAGCGGCACGTCCCGGGTGAAGCCGGAGCCACCGAAGACCTGCAGCGCGACGGCCAGCAGCTCGTAGGACTTCTCCGAGCCGTAGCCCTTGACCATGGGCAGCAGCAGGTCGTTCATCTGCTCCCAGCCCTCCGCGGCCTCGTCGTCGCCGTTGTGGCGAGCCATGGCGATCTGGTCCTGGACCCAGCCGGTGTACATGACGAGGGCGCGCATGCCCTCGACGTGGGCCTTCTGCATCATCAGGTTCCGGCGCACATCGGGGTGGCGCATGATCTCCACGCGCGGGGCAGTCTTGTCCATGGCCTTCTTGAGGTCCGGACCCTGGACGCGCTCCTTGGCGTACTCCAGGGCGTTGAGGTAACCCGTGGAGAGGGTGGAGATGGCCTTGGTGCCGACCAGCATGCGGGCGTACTCGATGACGCGGAACATCTGGGCGATACCGTCGTGCACCTCGCCGACGAGGATGCCGCGGGCCGGGACGTCGGTGTCGGAGAAGTACAGCTCCGCCGTCGCCGAGGCCTTGATGCCCATCTTGTCCTCGATGGCACGGACCCAGACGCCGTTGCGCTCGCCGAGGGAGCCGTCCTCGTTGACCCAGTACTTGGGGACGACGTAGAGGCTGAGGCCCTTGGTGCCGGGGCCAGCACCCTCGGGCCGCGCCAGGACCAGGTGGATGACGTTGTCGGGCCAGTCGAAGTCACCGGAGGTGATGAAGCGCTTGTTGCCCGTGATGGTCCACGTGCCGTCGCCGTTGTCGACGGCCTTGGCACGACCGGCACCGACGTCGGAGCCCGCCTCGGGCTCGGTGAGCACCATCGTGGCGCCCCACTTGTGCTCGATCATCGGCTCGACGAAGCGGGTGCGCTGCTCGTCGTTGCAGACCGAGTCGAGGATCGTCGCGAAGAACGGCCCGGCGGTGTACAGCATCGCCGAGGCGTTGGCGCCGAGCAGGAGCTCGCTGGCCGACCAGGTGATCGACGGCGATGCGCCGTAGCCACCGAGGTGGGGCGGCACGTAGAGCAGGTGCCAGTCGTTGTCGAAGAAGGCGTCGAGGGTCTCGTTGATCTCCTTGGGGAGGGTCACCTCGCCGTTCTCCGCGTCGAGCTGCAGCGGCGTGCGGTCGCCCGCGACGAAGCTGGCCGCGAAGTCCTCGCGGGCCAGGCGGTCGACCTCGCGCAGCACGTCCTTGGCCGAGTCGGCGTCCATCTGCTCGTAGGGGCCGGTACCCAGGTGGTCCTGGACCCGGTTGACCTCGAACAGGTTGAAGAACATGTCGCGGAGGTTGCTCTTGTAGTGCGTCATCGACGGACTCCTTGGTTCCGGAGGGCGGAGGAGGCTGACCTGACCGAAGTCAGTTACCGACCGGTATGTTACCGCGTAGTAACAAGCTCGCCAAGTTCGTCGCCACCCGTCTCGTGCAGGTCGGCCGACATGCCGGCACAGCTGCACGAGCCCTCCCGGGATCGGTGCACCTCGGCCGACCCGCCGGCCGAACTGCACAACTCGCCGGCCTGGGGTCCGGCTGGCGGCCCCAGGGCCTCCTGCGTCGGGTCCTCAGACGCCCTGCTTGCCTGGGGGTGCCCCCCAGACCCCCGTAGGGCGTCTTCCGGGCCTCCTGCGTCGGGTCCTCAGACGCCCTTGTGCGCGCCCAGGGCGGCGAACGGCGTCGCGAACAGGATGCGGAGGTCCTCGCGGAGGCTCACGCGGTCGACGTAGTCGAGGTCGACGTCGACGTGCTCGTGCATGTCGCCCTCACCACGCATGGAGATCTGCCACAGGCCGGTCACGCCCGGCTTGACGGCGTGGCGGCGGTGCATCCACGGTTCGTAGTGGCGGTTGATCACGACCGGCAGCTCCGGGCGGGGTCCGACCAGGCTCATGTCGCCGCGGACGACGTTGATCAGCTGCGGCAGCTCGTCGATGGACAGCTTGCGGAGGGTGCGCCCGACCCCGGTGTGTCGGGGGTCGGCGTCGGTCTTGTGGGTCTGGCGACGTTCGATGCCGTCCCAGCGACCCTCGGCCAGAGCCTCGAGGTCCTTCTGGCTGGTCGACCGGCGATCGTGGCCCATGGTCCGCAGCTTCAGGACGGTGAAACGTCGGCCGTCCAGCCCGATGCGTTCCTGGCGGAAGATCACGCCCTTGCCCATCGTCACCCGGACGGCCAGCATCCCGGCCAGGAGGAGGGGGAGGGTCAGCAGGAGGAGGACGCCGCCGGCGAACCGGTCGAGCGCCGGCTTGATGACCTTCACGTACGTGCCATCGGGCCGGTCGGTGCCGTCGACCTGCGCCTGCAGCCGCGCAATCGTGGCCTTCTCCTCCTCCGACACCACGCGGGGCGCAGCCACGACCGCAACCACGTCGGGGTCGGCGTGGCCGGCGGCGGAGGCAGGCTGCACGTCGACATCGACGGCGTGGCCATCGATGACGTCAGCGGACGAACCGCTCGGGCTGTTGTCGGGGTGGACGAGCATGGGTACGCAGGAGTCCTTGGGTTCTCACTCAGTGTGCCACTACTTTGTGTGCTTCGACAGTGCACAAAGGAATCTTGAGGCTGATGTGTGCTGGATCGCTGGGACGTGCGGGCGGATGGGGGCAGTGCGGGGACGCCGTGCAAGGATCGAACCCGTGACCATTCCCGAGTACGACTCCGTGTTCCGCAAGAAGTTGTTCGCCGATCAGGTGGCGCTCGTCACCGGTGGTGGCACCGGCATCGGGAGGGCGATCGCCCACGAGCTGGCGGCCCTCGGCGCCACCGTCGTCGTCGCCGCGCGCCGCGAGGAGCCGCTGCTCGAGACGGTGGCCGAGATCACCGAGGCCGGCGGCTCGGCCGATCACGTGATCGTCAACATCCGCGAGGCCGACGACGTCGAGGCCATGGTGTCCGCCGTCGTCGAGCGACACGGTCGGCTCGACCTGCTGGTCAACAACGCCGGGGGGCAGTTCCCCTCACCCGCGGAGCACATCTCGCCCAACGGCTGGCGCACGGTCGTCGACCTCAACCTCAACGGCACGTTCCTCGTCACCCGAGCGGCGTTCAACGCCTGGATGGGGGAGCACGGCGGCTCGATCGTCTCCGTCGTGGCCGACATGTGGAACGGGTTCCCCTACATGTCCCACACCGGCGCCGCGCGTGCAGCGGTGGCGAACATGACGATGAGCCTGGCGGTGGAGTGGGGGTCGAGGGGGGTCCGGGTCAACGCGGTCGCCCCCGGCACCATCTACTCCAGCGGCATGTCCACCTACGACGAGGAGTTCCAGCGCACGGCGGCGCAGCAGTCCTCCCGCATCCCGGCGGGCCGTGTGGGAACGGAGTCGGAGGCCTCGGCGGCGGTGGTCTTCCTGCTCTCGCGCGCTGCGGCGTTCATCACCGGCGAGACCCTCCGCGTGGACGGCGGTGGATCGCTGCTCAAGGCTCCCATGGTTCCCGTGGAGGCACACCGCAACATGCCGACCTACGAGGGGTTCCACCTGGCACGCGAGATCCCGGAGGAGTGGCTGCCGCAGGCCTGAGCGTGTCGGATTCCGGGCCGCCAGTCGTGAACACCCGACACGCGGGCAAGGGGTCGGCCCCCACCGGGTTGCGCGTGTCGGATTCCGGGCCGCCCGTCGCAATGACCCGACACGCGGGTCAGAGGCCTGCGCCCACCTCGAGGGCGACCAGCAGGGACAGCACGGCCGCATCCGACAGCAGGATCATCGCGCCGATGGTGTCGCCGGTCAGGCCACCGAGTCGTCGAACCGCGCTGACCCTGACCGCGAACGCCGCCGCCCCTGCCGCGAGCACCACCGGGATCGCTTCGAGTCCGGCGAACAGGCTCGTCGCGACCACCGCGGTCACCCCGGCGGCGATCGCCGGGCCGGGACGAAGGTGGTCCAGCAGGACCGCACCGGAGCCGTCGCGTCGTGCGGGCACGGCGTTGAGCATGGCGATGGCGGTGACGCCACGGCTCAGGCTTCCCGCCACCACCAGGGCCGCCGCCCCCGCCACGGGACTGAGCGCCGCCAGCAGGTTGACGCGCAGGAGGACGATCAGGACCAGCGCCAGGACGCCGTAGGCGCCGGTCGCGGAGTCCTTCATGATCCGCAACCGGTCAGTGGGCGTGCGACCACCGAACAGCCCGTCGGCGGTGTCGGCAAGGCCGTCCTCGTGCAGGGCGCCGGTCAACATCACGGTGGCCCCGACCGCGAGGACCGCGGCGGCCCGGGTCGGCAGCGCTAGCGCTGCCATCCACCAGACGAAGCCCGACAGGCCGCCGACGAGTGCGCCCACCACGGCGTACCAGGCCACGCTGTCGGCGACGTCCCGATCCGACTCCATGGGGTCGCCGACGGGCAGCCGGGTGAGCAGCTGGAGGGCGACGAGGAACAGGCGTGGGTGCACGGGTGTGGCCATCATCGCCGGTCGGTGGGCGATCATGCAGGACGATGCGCGCCGCCCTCGCCCTGTTCACCGCCCTGCCCGTCGAGTGGGACGGTGACGACCTCGACCGGTCGTGGCTGCTCGCCCCCGTGGTGGGGATGCTCATCGGCCTGGTGTGGTTCGTGTTCCACCAGCTGACCGTGGGGCTGGTCGGCCCGGTCGTCGCCGGGGCGTTCGTCGTGGCGATCAGCGCGGCGCTGACGGGCAGCAGGGGGTTCCGCGGTCTCGTCGGCCTCGCCGACGCGATGGGTGGCGTCCCCGCCGGGCCCGGGGCGCCGCCGATGGTCGGGGTCGGTGCGCTGGCGGTCGCGATCGTCGTCGTGGTCGAGGCGAACCTCCTCCAGCGGGTGAACCTCGCCCCGGAGATGATCGTGATCGTGCCGATGGTGGCCCGGGGAGTGCAGTCGCTGCTGCTGCGTGCCGGCGACGACATGGTGGGGGTCACCCCGCCCAGTCCTCGGGCCAAGCTCGGCATCGGGATCGTCCTGCTCGGCCTGCTGGCCCTGCCGATCCCGTTGCAGTCGCTGGTTCGTCCGGAGCGGCTCAACGGTCCGCTGGACGCCGTGGGCTACCTGACCCTGGGTGTTGCCGCGCTGGTCGGTGCCTTCGTCGTCGGGGGGATCACCCGGGCCTGGACCCTGGCCCGTTTCGGCCCCCTGGACCCGCGCGGCTGGCATGCGATCGGCCTGTTCGCAGAGGTGGCGGCGCTGGTCGTCGTCGCGGTCCGGATCGACTGATCCAGACCCGTTCGTGCGCTCGGGGGAGGGGCGGGTGGCCGGCCGCTGCTAGGCTGTGGTGCAACGCTGCCGACCGATTCCGGTCGGCGTTCTCGAAATCAGAAGGAGCACGACTCACCACATGGCAAGGCGACGCAGCGGCCGCCGCCCCTCACAGTCGAGGCGGTACATCGACGAGGAGACCCGCGCAAAGCGCGAGGCTCGCTCGGGCAACACGAAGGAAGACGCGCTCGAGATGGAGGGCGTCATCGAGGAAGCCCTTCCCAACACCATGTTCCGCGTGAAGCTGGACAACGGGCATTCGATCCTCGGTCACATCTCCGGAAAGATGCGCAAGCACTACATCCGGATCCTCCCGGGCGACCGGGTCACCGTCGAGGTCTCCCCCTACGACCTGACTCGCGGCCGGATCACCTACCGGTACAAGTAGACCCCTCCGGGCCCATCGCGCGGCCCAGAACGACGCACGGCTCCCCGATCACTCGGGGAGCCGTTCTGGTTGTGTGGCGGCGCTGCCGGTCAGATGTTGGGTGCGGTTCCGGCCAGGCCGCCGTCGATGGGGCTCCGCAGCACCTCGAAGGACCAGGTGAACGTCCGGCCACCGGGGATCGCCGCCGTCACCGTGTACTCGCCGCCGGCGCGCAGCGGACGTCGGGCCATGACGTACATCCGACGGGACTCCGTTGCGTCGTCGTAGTGGAGGAAGGCGCAGTGTTCCACGGGCTGGCCGTCGACCTCGAGGACGACGTCGACGTCGCCGACCGGAAGGGGCTCGGCCAGGTGCAGCCACAGCGGCTGCCCGACGGGGTTGTCGTAGCCACAGATGTCCAGCGGCTCCGGGTACTCCCCACCCCAGTAGGCCGACAGGGCCAGCACGCTGCCGTCCACCGGGAAGTGGGTGATCACCCCGTCCCCGTCGCTGTCCGGCAGTCCGCCGTTCTGCCAGTCGTAGCGCAACCGCACTGCTGTCGCGGCCGTGGTTCCCTGGCCGAGGTCCTCGGCGTAGCTGCCGATGCCGTAGTGCGATGCCGAGGGGTCGAGCATGCCGGCGCCGTGGAACGGCGTCCGCACCCAGCCGGTGACAGCATGGTGGGCCGTGTCTGGACCGTCGTGGCCGTTGTAGACCTCTCCGCCGGCGGCCTCCGGCTCCTCCCCACGGCCCGCGGGGGTCGACCACGGGGAGGTTGGGTCCTGCGCGTGGCCGGGGTCGTCCTCCTTGACGGTGTAGCGCGCGTGCTCGAAGGCACCGCGGCTGAGGTCGGGGTCCCAGGCGTCGACCTCGGGCATGCCCGACACGCGCCGCCAGTAGTTCAGCGCATCGAGCGAGTCGCCGCTGCGCAGACCCGCAAGGTCGGCACCGACGCGGTCGTCCGGCGCAGCGAGCATCGTGCGCAGTGCGGTGATGACGCTGTCGTCCACCGAGGCCACGGGGCCGACGACGGTGACAGCGGGGACGCCAGCCACCACGTCGGCCGAGGGGGTCGGTACCCCGTCGGTGTGGCCGTACAGCTGGGGACGACCGGACCGGGCCGAGAACGGCGCGGCGGCCAGGGCGTAGACCCACCCGTCCTCCGCGCGACCGTTGAGCAGCACCGCACCCTCGACGTCGTCGTCCTCCCACAGTTCCTCGGCGATCGCGGCGGCGGTCTCCTCTCGTCCGGGACCGGCCACGCGCTGGACCGACACGCCGAGCGCCTCGACCTGCGTCGCGACGGTGGCGGACAGGGCAGCCTCCCCGCCGAGCAGCACCACGTCGGTGATGCCGCCGGACCCGATCAGGTCGGCCACGGCCGGGTGCAGCGCATCGGCGCCGGTGATGGCCAGCGGCAGGCCGTAGCGCGCGGCAACGGCACCACCCGTGGCGGCGTCGGCCCAGTTGTCGGCCCGTGCGAGCAGGAGCGTGGTGGCACCGGTCCGCGCGATTGCGGCCGTTGCCAGGACCACGGATGTGTCGACGCGGGACGGTCCGGCCAGCCGCGCAGTGCAGTAGCCCATCGCCTCGACCTGCTCGACGACGGCCGGCGACACCGCCTGGGCCCCGCCGACGACGATGACCTCGTGACCCCCGTCGGCGCATCCGCGCCCGGGCCCGAGGACCCTCCACAGCTCATCAGCCACCGCCGAGTCCAGGAACGCGTCGGGACCGCCGGTGGTGTAGAGGATCGGACGGTCGGTCCCGGCAACCGCCGCAGCAGCGAGCGAGTCGGGGAAGACGTCGTCCCGGGCCAGCACCACGCCGGTGGCGCCCGTGTAGCGGGGATCGTGCGCGACCCACGGGGTCGCGTCGGCGAAGGCGGCCTTCGACAGCGTCACACCGACCTCAACGGCGTCGCTGGAGTCCGCGACGCGGGAGACGTCGTCGGTGGCCAGCGGCGGCAGCAACGGATTGGCCGCCGGGACCGGCAGCAGCTGCTCCGGAGGCGTGGAGTCCGACGTGGGGGTGGGGTCCTGCCCCAGCACAGGGGCTGGCACGAGGGCAAGGGACGCGAGCAGGGCAAGGACGGCAAGTGGGCGCCGCAGGAAAGTCATCCGGGTCTCTCGATCGTTGAACGCTGTTCGCTCCGACAACGGCAGCATTCCGTCGTTCCTTTACCGATTACTGTGGTCTTGCCGTCACCGTGGTCGCGCGGCCACGTTCCGGCTGATCAGGTGGCGTCGCCAAGAGGGCGCTCAGACCACCAGCAGGATCTTGCCGATGTGGGTGCTGGACTCCAGCTCCTCGTGAGCGGCGGCGACGTCGGCGAGCGCGTGGCGGGAGTGGATGATCGGGCGGAGGGTCCCGTCGGCGAAACCGGGCCAGACGTCGGCGACGAGCCGCTCGGCCAGGGCCGCCTTGGCGTCCACCGACCGGGCCCGAAGGGTCGAGCCCATCACGCTCAGGCGCTTGGACAGCACCAGTCCCAGGTTGATCTCGGCCTTCGCACCGCCCATCAGCCCGATGGTGACCATGCGGCCGTCGGGTTCGAGGACCGACAGGTTCTGCTTCAGGTACGGGCCGCCGATGATGTCGAGCACGACGTCGACACCCCTCCCGTCGCGGGCCTCGCGGATCGCGTCGGCGAAGGAGTCGACCGCCTTGTAGTCGATCGCCAGGTCCGCGCCCAGCTCGCGGCAGGCGGCGGCCTTCTCCTCGGTGCCCACGGTCACGACCACGTCAGCCCCGGCGCGGGTGGCCAGCAGGATCCCCGCCGTGCCCACCCCGCTGGAGCCGCCGTGCAGCAGCACCGTCTCGCCAGCCGTCAGGCCAGCGCGAAGGAAGACGTTGTCGTAGGCGGTGGCGTACACCTCCGGCACGGCAGCCGCCGAGACCACGTCGAGCCCCGGGGGCAGGGGCATGGCAGTCCTGGCCGGCACCACAGCCATGGAGGCGTAGCCGCCGCCCCCGACGACGGCGCACACCTCGTCGCCCTCCTGCCAGCCCGTCACGTCCGCGCCCATGCCGACCACGCGTCCGGACAGCTCCAGCCCCAGGGTGTCGGGGGCGCCGGGCGGCGGCGGGTACATGCCGCGGCGCTGCAGGATGTCGGCCCGGTTGACGGCGGTGGCCGCGACCTCGACGAGCAGGTCCTCGGGGCCGGGTTCGGGATCGGGGAGCTCGACGAGCTCCAGGGCTTCGACGCCTCCGGGTGACGGGGCGATGACGGCGCGCATGTGTGGTGTCGGACCTCCGGATGGGCCATGACTCGGCCCGGCAAGCGGCTGCTAGGATACGGCCCAACTCTACGTACTCGAACGAGCTGCAGCGTGCCCCCGATCGGGGGCAGGTCAGCGGAAGGAGCATGGTGTCAGCACAGGTAGGTGACGTCGTCACCGGCAAGGTAGTGAAGCTTCAGGACTTCGGAGCGTTCGTCGAGATCGACGCCGAAACGACTGGCTTGGTCCACATCTCCGAGGTCCACCGTGACTTCGTCGACAACATCCACGCCTACCTCACGGAGGGCCAGGAGGTCGAGGTGAAGGTCGTCGGCATCAAGGAGGACGGCCGCATCGACTTGTCGATCAAGCGTGCAGAACCCGACTGGAGCGACGAACCGAAGCCCCGTCCGACGGCGAAGGTTGACAAGGAGTTCAACCAGCGCCTGCGCAAGTTCATGCACCAGTCCGACATGATCCAGGGCGAGGTGCGCAAGCGGAAGCGCTCGACCTGATCCTTCCGCGACGAGGGGACTGAACCGTGGTCAGGGTGCTGGTCGTCGATGACGACCCGAACGTGCGGTTCACCGTCCGTGTGGCGCTCGAGGGATCGCCACCCAGCGGACAGCCGATGGCGGTCGTCGAGGCCGCGAACGGTGTCGAGGCGCTGCAGGCAACGCAGCACGACACCTATGACCTCGTCCTGCTCGACATCATGATGCCGGGCCTCGACGGGTTCGCGGTGCTGCACGCCCTGCGCCAGCACGGCGATGACCCGCCGGTGGTCATGCTGACCGCTCGGGGCCGCGAGGTCGACATCGTCAACGCCTTCAGGGCGGGGGCCGACGGCTACGTCACCAAGCCCTTCGACGTCGACGAGCTCGCCTACCTGGTCGCCGACCTGACCGGCCGCGAGGTCAGCGAACGCCGGGCGATGCGCGTGAAGGAGCTCGAACGCGCAGAGCTGCTGCTGCAGCTCGAACACGGCTTCGGCGCCGAGCCGCCGGAAGCGTCGAACCCCGCCTGAGGACAGGCGGGGTTCGTTTCGTGTGTGCCGAGGGCGCTAGCCGAGCACACCCTGGTCGGTGAGGAAGGTCTCGGCGACCTCGGCCGGATCGGCCAGGTCGACGCGCAGCTGGCGGATCATCTCCGTGACGTTCTCGGTGGTCAGGACCGCCGACACGGCGTCGAGCGCCTCGGTGGCGGCGTCGGTGTTGGCCTCGCTGCGGATCACCGGGACGATGTTCTCGGCCGGCTGCAGGTCCTGGTCGTCGTCGAGCAGGACCCAGTCGTTGGCGGCGATGACGCCGTCGGTGGTGAACAGCAGCGCGACGTCGATCTCGCCGGCCGACAGGGCCTCGATGGTCACCGGGCTACCGGCGTCGAGGGAGCGGAAGTCACCGAAGGTCACGCCGTAGGCGGACTCGTAGCCGGGGATGCACAGCGGACGCTCGGGGCACTCGGGGGGCCCGCCGAGGGTCAGGTCGCCGGCCACGTCGGCCAGGTCGCTGACGGTGGACAGGCCGTAGGTGTCGGCGGTCTCCTGGCGGACGACCAGGCCGTTCTTGTCCTGGGCATCGGAGGGCTCGAGGACGTCGACGCCCTGCTCGGCGAAGCGCTCGCGCAGCAGCTCGGTGCTGGCCTCGGTGTCACCGGTGGCCTCGCCGGCGCCCTCGTTGAGGAACTCCAGCGCCGTGCCGACGTACTCGGGGTAGACGTCGATCTCGCCCGAGGTCAGCGCCGGCAGCACGACCTCGCGGGAGCCGAGCTGGTAGCGACGCTCGACGGTGTAGCCGGCGTCCTCCAGGGCCAGGGCGTACATCTCCGCGACGAGCTCCTGCTCGTCGAAGTTGGTGGAGCCGACGGTGATGTCGCCGAGCTCCTCGGCGGTCTCGGCACCCTCGTCGGTCGTGCCGTCGGCGGATTCGCTGGCGTCGCCAGCGGCATCATCGGAGCCGTCGTCGTCGGAGGCGCAGGCGCTGGCCACGAGGGCCAGCACCAACATCAGCAGGAACGCAGCCATGCGGCTGCGGGTGGACGTGGTCATCAGGGTCTTCCTTCGTGTGAGAACGGTCAGGGGGAGGGTTCGGTACGCAGCGTCGGTTCGGTGACGGCCTCGGCTCGGGCCTCTCGTGCGGCATCGCGCAGCCGCAGGCCCTCGGGCACGATCCGGGCCTGGACCAGGCCCAGCACCGCTTCGGTACCGATGGAGAGGAGGGCGACCAGCAGCGCGCCGCCGATGGCGAGCGTCCTGGCCGAGGAGGAGAACTGCAGCCCACGGTTCAGCCCCGCGATGATCGGGAAGCCGAGGCCCCCGAAGCCGACGACGGCCGCCAGCGTCACGGTGGCCACGATGTTGACCGCGGCGGTCCGCACGCCGGCCATGAGGACCGGAGAGGCGAGCGGCAGCTCGACCTCCATCAGGACCTGGCGGCCGGTCAACCCCATGCCGACGGCGGCGTCGACGATCTCGGGATCGACCTGGCGCACCCCGATGTAGGCGTTGGCGAAGATCGGGGCGACGCCGACCAGCGCGAAGACCAGGACCAGCAGCGGAAGGGAGAACCCGCCCAGCTGGAAGGCGACGAGCAGCAGCCCGAACGCCGGGATGGCCCGGAAGGCGTTGGCCATGTTGATGGACAGGACCGGTGCGCGATGGCCATGGGCCAGGAACAGCGCCAGCGGGATCGCGACGGCGCAGGCCAGGCCCAGCGCGGCGGCGCTGAGGGCCAGGTGGTCGCCGATCAGCTGCGGGATCCCGTCGACGGAACGGAAGTCCTCGCCGCGCAGCCACGCGAGGATCTCCTCGGTCAGGGTCTGCTCGGCCGCCTGGGCCAGCACCGTCGGCGTCCTCATCGGGCCTTCGCCCAGGGGGAGAGGCGACGTTCGAGGGCGACCAGCGCCAGGTCCAGCACGATGGCCAGCGCCACGCTCAGCAGGAAGCCCAGCAGGGTCGGGGTCAGGTTCTGCCGCTGGAACCCGTCGCTGTACATCATCTGCCCCCAGCCGCCCTGGCCGATGACCGCTGTGACGACGACCAGCCCGATGGTGGTCACCGTGGCGATGCGGATGCCCGCGATGATGACCGGCAGGGCCAGCGGCAGCTCGACGGCGCGCAGCAGCGTCCACTCCCGGTATCCCATGGCCCGGGCGGCCTCGACCACCTCCGTCGGCACGCTGTCGAGCCCGGCGATGGTGTTGCGCACCAGGATCAGCAGCGTGTACAGCGTCAGGGGGATCAGCGCGGTGGTCGTGGACAGGCCGGTCAGGGGGACCAGGCCGACGAACAGCGCGAGGGACGGGATGGTGAACAGGATCCCCGTCACCTGCAGGACCGGGGTCTGCAGCCGGCGCCGGCGCGAGGCCAGCACCGCCAGCGGAAACGCGATGACGAACCCGAGCGCGACGGCCATCAGCGTCAGCTGCACGTGTTCGATGCCCTGCTCGAGGATGGTGTCGCCGTTGCGGCGGATCCACTCCCAGTCGGGGAACGGCCTGCTCTGGGCGAGGAGGAGGGGGGACATCGCGTGGGAATCTAGCGCAGCGCTTCGGTGACCAGCTCGCGGGTGACCAGGCCCTCGTAGCTGCCGGAGGGGCCGACCCTGACGGCCACCCCGTTGGGCGATGCGACCAGGACGTCGAGGGCTGTGCGCAGCGAGTCACCGGCCAGGACGGTCGCCGCGAAGGGACGTGCGTCGGACGCGCCGACGACCCCGTTGAGGTCGGTGACGTAGCTCCATCCCGCGACGGTGTTGTCGCCGTCGACGATGGCGATCCAGTCGGTGCCGGCGGCGGCGGCGATGCGGGTCGCCTCGTCGGTGTCGGTCCCGGGCCTGACCACGGGCCCGCGGTCGGCGGTGACCTCCGAGACGGGGATCAGGGCCAGGCGCCGCAGCTCGCGCTCGGCGCCGAGGAACTCCTCCACGAAGGCGTTGGCGGGCCGGGCCAGGATCTTCACCGGGGTGTCGAGCTGCTGGAGGACGCCGCCCTCGGCGAGGATGGCGATGCGGTCGCCCATGACGATGGCCTCGTCGATGTCGTGGGTGACGAAGACGATCGTCTTCCGGACCTCGGCCTGCAGCCGGAGGAACTCCTCCTGCAGGTGGCCGCGCACGATCGGGTCGACGGCGCCGAAGGGTTCGTCCATCAGCAGGACCGGGGGGTCCGCCGCGAGCGCTCGGGCCACACCCACCCGCTGGCGTTGCCCGCCGGACAGCTGGTGGGGATAGCGCTCGGCCAGCTCGGCACGCAGGCCCACGACCTCGACCAGCTCCTCCACGCGTTCGTCGGTCCGGTCCTGCTGCCAGCCGAGCAGCCGGGGGACCGTGCCGATGTTGTCGGCGACGCTGCGGTGGGGGAACAGCCCGATCTGCTGGATGACGTAGCCGATGCCACGGCGCAGCTCGGCGGGGTCGGTCGCCATCACGTCACGGCCGTCGACGCGGATCAGCCCCGAGGTGGGCTCGATCATGCGGTTGATCATCCGCATGGACGTGGTCTTGCCGCACCCAGAGGGGCCCACCAGGACGAGGATCTCGCCCTCCGGGACCTCGAAGGAGAGGTCGTCAACAGCCACTGTCCCATCGGGATAGCGCTTGACGACCTGCTCGAAGGTGATCACGGTCGGGTGAGCCTACCCAGACGCGGTGGACGCGCACACCCCGAGCCGCTCGGGAACCTGCCGGGGCCCGGCCACCCGTCCCCCCGTCGCCGATTGCGACTTTCGCAACTTCTCATAGACTTAAGTGTCCATGACGACGCGGCCCGCACAGTCCCTCGCCGACCTGCTCGGCGACACTCGGGCGCGCATTCTCGAGATCGTGCAGCGAGGTGGGGCCACGGCCCCCGAGCTGGCCGAGCGGCTGGCCATCTCGCCTGCTGCGGTCCGACGTCACCTGACCGCGATGGAGGCCGACGACCTCGTCGACTCCGCCCCCGTCCACGACGGCGGTATGGGCCGGCCGGCCGACTGCTGGCGGTTGAGCCCCAAGGGCAAGCGCCTCTTCGCCGACCGCTCCGCGGAGTTCGCCGACCAGCTGCTCGACCACGTCGCCGCCACCTACGGCCGCGGTGCGGTCGCGGAGTTCCTCAAGACCCGCAACGCCGCGCAGGCCGACCGGTACGCCGAAGCGCTCGCCGACGTCGACGACCCGGCCGAGCGGGCCAAGCTGCTCGCCGAGGCGTTGTCCGACGACGGATTCGCGGCCCGCGTCGAGGACAGCGACAATGGGCGCACCCTCGTCCTGCTGCAGTCCCACTGCGCCATCGAGGGCATCGCCACCGAGCACCCCGAGATCTGCGCCCACGAGGCTGCGCTCTTCACGCGGGTCCTCGGGACGAAGGTGTCCCGCAGGGAGACCATCGCCAAGGGCGCCCACGCCTGCGTCTGCCGCATCGACCTCGACGGCAGCCCGCCCGCAGGACAGACCCGAACAGACCACCCAGACCCCGACAATGCCGACAGGAGTGCCTGAGCACATGGCAGCACCCACCCAGGACGTCCGCGCCGAGGACCTCGTCGAAGAGGACGGCTCGAAGAGCTACAAGTACGGCTGGTCCGACGAGTCCAAGCCCGTCAACACGATCAAGAAGGGCCTCTCCGAAGAGGTCGTCCGCGAGATCTCCGCGCTCAAGGACGAGCCGCAGTGGATGCTCGACATGCGCCTCAAGGGCCTCGAGCACTTCCGCCGCCGTCCGATGCCCAACTGGGGTTCGGACCTGTCGGGCATCGACTTCGAGGACATCTACTACTTCGTGCGCTCCACGGAGAAGCAGGCCAACTCGTGGGAGGACCTCCCCGACGACATCAAGAACACCTACGACCGCCTGGGCATCCCCGAGGCCGAGAAGCAGCGGCTGATCGCCGGTGTGGCTGCCCAGTACGAGTCCGAGGTCGTCTACCACAAGGTCCGTGAGGACCTCGAGGAGCAGGGTGTGCTGTTCCTCGACACCGACTCGGCGCTGCGCGAGCACGAGGACCTCGTCCGGGAGCACTTCACCAAGGTGATCCCGATCAACGACAACAAGTTCTCCGCGCTCAACACCGCGGTGTGGTCCGGTGGGTCCTTCATCTGGATCCCCGAGGGCGTCAAGGTCGACATCCCGCTGCAGGCCTACTTCCGCATCAACCAGCAGAACATGGGTCAGTTCGAGCGGACCCTGATCATCGCCGAGCCCGGTTCCTACGTGCACTACGTCGAGGGCTGCACCGCGCCGATCTACTCCTCGGACTCCCTGCACTCCGCGGTCGTGGAGATCATCGTGAAGCCGGGCGCCCGCGTCCGCTACACGACCATCCAGAACTGGTCCAACAACGTCTACAACCTGGTGACCAAGCGGGCGGCGGCCTACGAGGACGCCACCATGGAGTGGATCGACGGCAACATCGGTTCCAAGGTCACCATGAAGTACCCGGCGGTGTGGCTCATGGGCCGCGGCGCCCGTGGTGAGGTCCTCTCCGTGGCATGGGCCGGCGACGGCCAGCACCAGGACGCTGGCGCCAAGATGGTCCACCACGCACCCGACACGTCCTCCTCCATCGTCTCCAAGTCGGTGGCACAGGGGGAGGGGCGCACCTCCTACCGTGGTCTCGTCGAGATCCACGAGGGTGCCGAGCGCGTGAAGTCCAGCGTCGTCTGCGACGCCCTGCTGCTCGACGAGCATGCCCGCTCCGACACCTACCCGTACATGAACATCGCCGAGGACGACGCCCAGATCGGCCACGAGGCCAGCGTCTCCAAGATCGGTGAGGACCAGCTGTTCTACCTGCAGTCCCGCGGGATCGAGGAGAGCGAGGCCATGGCGATGATCGTCCGTGGCTTCATCGAGCCCATCTCCAAGGAGCTGCCGATGGAGTACTCCGTCGAGCTGAACCGCCTGATCCAGCTGAACATGGAGGGGTCGGTCGGCTAGCGCCGACCACCCGCCCTCCCCACGTTCCCCACGAGCAAGTAGGTCTACCTCACCGTGTCCACAGCCCCCACCCCCAAGGCCCTCACCGAAACCGACGTCCTGGCCATAAGCGCCGGCGCCGACGACCCCACCTGGCTTCGTGACCACCGCCAGGCGGCGTTCAAGGCGTTCAGCGACCTCCAGTGGCCGCAGGTTCGTGACGAGGACTGGCGCTTCACCAACCCGCGCCGCATCCCGCTGGACCGTCCCGTCCTGACCGAGGCCACCGCAGGTGTCGCACCGCGCGACGCCGGCATCACCGTGTCCTCCGACGACACCGCTGCGCGGGTCCGCATCGTCGACGGCGGCTTCGCCGGCGTCGAGGCGACCGCGCTGCCCGAAGGCGTCATCGTGGCCGACCTGGCCACCGCCGCCGCCGAGCATCCCGAGCTGGTCCAGCGCCACCTCGGCACCGCCGTCGCCAACGACGAGGTGTACGCGGCGTTCGCCGCCAGCGCCTGGACCACCGGTGCGTTCGTCTACGTGCCCGCCGAGGTCGAGGTCGAGGCGCCGCTGGCCATCACCGTGCAGGCGGCCGCCGACGGCACCCACGTCCAGTGGGTCCTGCTCGTCGCCGAGCGCCACAGCAAGGCCACGGTCCTGCTCGACCAGTCCGGCGACGCCCAGGCGACCGTGATCAACGTCGTCGAGTCCGTCATCGGGGACGGTGCCACCCTCAACGTGGTCACCGCCCAGGACTGGGGCGACAACGTCAGCCACGTGACCACCCACCGCGGACGCGTCGGCCGTGACGCCACCTACCAGCAGTCGGAGATCACCCTGGGCGGCAACACCGTCTACGTGCGACCCGACGTGTGGCTGGACGGCAAGGGCTCCAACGCCGAGTTGCTCGGCGTCTACTTCCCGACCGGCTCCGAGAAGTTCGAGCACCGCTCGCTGATCTTCCACGACGCGGACCACTCGACGTCTGACTACGTGCACAAGGGTGCGCTGTCGGATGACGGCCACGCCACCTGGTACGGCAACATCCGCATCGCCCCGGACGCCAAGCAGACCGTCAGCGACGAGACCAACCGCAACCTGATCCTGTCGCCCGGTGCCAAGGCCGACACGCTGCCGTTCCTCGAGATCGAGACCGCCGACGTCGCCGCCTGTGGTCACCACTCCTCCGTCGGCCAGGTCGACGAGGTGCAGCTGTGGTACCTGCAGTCGCGCGGCATCTCGCGCGACGAGGCCGCCCGCATGCTGGTCTTCGCCTTCTTCGCCGAGGTCCTGGAGCGCATCGACGCCCCGGGCGTCGCCGACACGGTGCTGGCCGACATCGAGCTGGCCGTCCGCCAGGCCCCCGCCACGCTGATGGACCCCCGCCGCGACGCCGCCGCCCGCCACTGGGCAGCCGAGGCCACCCAGGCAGACGCGAAGGCGGCGAAGGCCTGATGGCGTTCGAGAAGGCCATCGAGCTGGACGAGCTCAAGGTCGGTTCGGCCATGCAGGTCGAGCTCGGCGGCGAACCGATCTGCCTCGTCCGCACCGACACCGACACCGTCAAGGCCGTCCACAACATCTGCAGCCACGCGTTCTACGAGCTGCACGAGGGCTGGGTCGACGACAACCACATCGAGTGCGGCCTCCACGGCTCCAGCTTCGACCTCGACTCGGGCAGGCCCGACGCGCTGCCGGCCGTCAAGCCCGTCCCGACATACGCGGTACGCGTGGAGAACGGCGAGGTCCTCGTCGATGCCAGCGCCCCCACAAACGACGCCACCCCTTCCAGCTTCTAGTTCCCAGGAGACATCCCACATGAGTGCACGTATCGAAATCGAGGGCCTCAAGGTCGAGGTCGAGGGCAAGGAAATCCTCACCGGCCTCGACCTGACCGTCGCCCAGGGCGAGACCCACGCCCTCATGGGCCCCAACGGCTCGGGCAAGTCCACCCTCGCCTACGCCATCGCTGGCCACCCCGCCTACGAGGTCACCGCCGGAGCCATCCGCTTCGACGGCGAGGACGTCACCGAGATGGCGCCTAACGAGCGGGCCGCTGCCGGCCTGTTCCTGGCCATGCAGTACCCCACGGAGATCCCCGGGGTCAGCCTGACCAACTTCATGCGCACGGCCGTCAACGCCACGAGCGAGGAGGACATGCCGGTCCGCCAGTTCATGACCAAGCTCCGCGAGCACATGGCGGACCTGAAGATGGACGGCAAGTTCCTCGAGCGCAACGTCAACGAGGGCTTCTCCGGTGGCGAGAAGAAGCGCTTCGAGATCCTGCAGATGGCCATGCTCAAGCCGCGCATCGCCGTCCTCGACGAGACCGACTCCGGCCTGGACGTCGACGCCCTGCGCATCGTCTCCGAGGGTGTCAACAAGCTGCGCGGTCCGGACCTCGGTGTCCTGCTGATCACGCACTACACCCGCATCCTGAACTACATCACGCCCGACCACGTGCACGTGATGGCCGGCGGTCGCATCGTCAAGACCGGTGGCGCGGACCTCGCGGAGATGCTCGAGGCCGAGGGGTACGAGCAGTTCGAGAGCTAGGCCGTCCGGGCGGGTCGACGCGACCCGCCCACGGACCGTTTCCACCGTCGACTCGGTGGACGGGGTCCATACCATTGACCGCGAAGGAGGAGGTGCACGAGTGACGTTCGATGTCATGGAGATCCGCAAGGACTTCCCGGTGCTGCGCCGCACCGTCCACGACAAGCCGCTGGTGTACCTCGACTCGGCGGCCACGTCGCTGAAGCCGCAGCAGATGATCGACGCGGTGGTGGCGATGTACACCACCCACACCGCCAACGTGCACCGCGGCGTGCACACCCTGTCGGTCGAGGCATCGGACCTCTACGACGAGGCCCGCCGCAAGGTCGCCCGCTTCGTCGGTGCCGACGAGCGCGCCACGGTGTTCACCAAGAACGGCACCGAGGCGCTGAACCTCGTCGCCCACAGCTGGGCCCGCACCCACCTCGGGCCGGACGACATCGTCCTGTTCACCGAGATGGAGCACCACGCGAACATGGTTCCGTGGCAGCTCGTGCAGCCCGACATCGGGTGCGAGCTGGCCGCGGTGCCGATCCGCCCCGACGGTGAGCTGGACCTCGACGCGTTCAACGAGATCATCCGGACCGGCCGCGTGAAGCTGCTGGCCGTCTCGGCGATGTCCAACGTCGTCGGCACCATCAACCCGGTGGCCGACATGGCCGAGGCTGCCCGTCGCGCCAACCCCGACGTGGTTGTCGTGGTCGACGGTGCGCAGTCCGTGCCGCACATGCCGACCTCGCTCGCCGAGCTGAACGCCGACTTCCTGGCGTTCTCCGGCCACAAGATGCTGGGCCCCTCGGGCGTCGGCGTCCTGGCGGGCAAGCCCGAGATCATGGAGACCATGCCGCCCTTCCTGGGTGGTGGCGACATGATCCTGGACGTGAAGCTGTACGAGTCGACGTTCAACGAGATCCCGTTCCGTTTCGAGGCCGGCACGCCGATGATCGAGCAGGCTGTCGGGCTCGGTGCCGGCGTGGACTACCTGTCGGCGCTGGGCATGGACAACGTGCGTGCCCACGAGATCGCCATCCTCGAGCAGGCGCTCCCGGCGCTGGCCGAGGTCGAGGGGGTCACCGTGCACGGGCCGTCGGACCCCAAGGTCCGCGGTGCAGCGCTCAGCTTCACCGTCGACGGGCTGCACCCCCACGACATCGGCACCATCCTCGACCGCGAGGGTGTGGCGGTCAGGACCGGGCACCACTGCGCCAAGCCCCTCATCCGGGCCCTGGGGTCCAACTCCACCACCCGGGCGTCGTTCTACCTGTACAACACGACCGACGAGATCGCCGTCCTCTGCGACGCCATCCGCGCGGCGCAGGACTTCTTCAGCTAGGCAGGCCCCCATGTCACTAGAAGACCTCTACAAAGAGATCATCCTCGAGCACTACAAGAAGCCGAGGAACCGTGCCCCCGAGCTGGAACCGCACGACGTGCTGGTCCACCACTCCAACCCGCTGTGCGGCGACGAGATGGACCTTCGCCTGCGGGTCGGCCCGGGCGAGAACGGCGCCGACACCGTCGAGGCCGTGGCCTATGACGGCGACGGCTGCTCCATCTCGATGTCCAGCGCCTCGGCGATGACCGAGGCCGTGACCGGCCGCGAGCTCGGGGATGCGCTGGACCTCGCCGAGGTCTTCCGGCTGATGATGCACGGCGAGGGAATGAAGCGCGAGGACGACCTGTTGGACGGGGTCGCCTTCCAGGGCGTGGCCAAGTTCCCCGTCCGCGTCAAGTGCGCGCTCCTGGGATGGATGGCCCTCAAGGACGCCATCGAGACCCACCAGCGTGGCCAGAGCGAACACCGCGTCGAACACGAGTAGTGCGGACGCACGAGTAGCGCGCGAGAGCGCAGTAGGACTGATCATTCATGTCAACGACTGACCCCATCACCGGCTGGCCCACCGAGGACACCGACGAGGCCTTCGAGGCGCGTCAGGACGGCAGCGAGAACCCGTTCTCCGACGCCGAGGTCGACGAGAACGGCGTCGCCACCCCCGCGGCGTGTCGCGAGGCGATGAAGGCCGTGCTCGACCCCGAGATCGGCCTCAACGTCGTCGACCTCGGACTGGTCTACGAGATCGTCGTCAACGACAACACCGCCCACATGCGGATGACCCTGACCTCGATGGGGTGCCCGCTGACGGAGCTGATCCACCAGCAGGCCACGCTCGTCCTGACCCGCCTGCCCGGCATCGACGACGCCGAGGTCGAGTTCGTGTTCTCCCCGCCGTGGACCACGGACATGATCGACCCCGACGCGAAGGAAGAGCTCCGCGCCATGGGGTTCAACGTCTAGCCTGCGACCCTCGGCTCACTCGAGCCGGAAGCCGATCTTCATGGTCACCTGGTAGTGGGCGACGTCGCCCTCGTCGATGTGGCCGCGGATCTCCGTGACCTCGAACCAGTCGAGGTTGCGGACCGATTCCTTGGCCTTGGTGACGCCGTTGCTGATGGCGGTCGACACGCTCTCGGTGGATGTGCCGACCAGCTCGGTGATCTTGTAGGTGTTGTCGGTCATGGTCCTGTCCTATCACGCAGGGGGGTGCACGGGCTTGGCCCAGCCAGCGTTGCGGGCCGTCGGGACGAATCCGAGACCGGTGTAGAGGGCGTGGGCGCCGGTGGGGTTGGCCGTGTCGACCCCCAGGGTCGTGTGCGTCAGACCCGCTGCCGCTGACGCGGTGAGGGCCCGGTCGATCATCGCCTTCGCGATGCCGCGACCGCGGTGGCTGGCCAGCACGGCGACGATGTGGATGAACGATTCCTCGCGGCCGACGACCGGCCAGTCCTCGGGATAGAGGTTGGTGATGACCACACCGACGAGGTCGTCGCCGTCCCATGCCAGCGTGGACATCTCCGGCTGGAACCGGGGCGACCCCACCATCCGCTTCCAGCTCGTGGCGGGGGTGGCCACCGAGCCCCAGTGATCCTCGAACGCGCTGTTCTTGACCCGGCGGGCGGCCTCGGACACGTCGGCGTCCCATGCGGTCAGGACGACGCCCTCGGCCGCATCGACGGGCGGACGGTCCTCGAGCGTGACCGTCAGCTCGTCGTAGTAGCGCTCGATCGCGAAGCCCGCCCGGGTGAGCATCCGGCCGGCCCTCGACTGGGTGTCGTTGAGGAAGGTCGTCAACCGGCACGGCTGGTCGGTGCCCAGCGCCGCCAGCCGCGCGATCCCGCGGGCCTCGGCCCACTCCAGCAGCGCACGCCCGTGCCCCTGCGTCGTCCGGTCGGGATGCACGGCCACGTGCACGTGCACGTTCCACCCGTCCTCGGTGGCCCCCGGTGGCAGGCGGGTCCAGGCGTAGGCCACGCACGCCTCGTCGTCGAACACGCCGCGCGTGTCGTCTGCCCAGCTGACGCCCTCGTCGGTCAGCTCCTCCTCGAGCTCGTCGATCGGGGTCCGGATGGGGAGCGCGTCGGCCTCCTCGACGGCGTTGCGGACGACCAGGGCGGCTGCGAGGTCCGCCGGACGCAGGGGACGTGTGATCACCGGCGCATGCTAACCCTGACCGGTCGGGTCGTCACCAGGAACGTCGCGGGACCCCGGCCACAGACGGCACCCGTCGGTCCAGCAGATCGGTCAGTTCTGGTCAGGACCATCGTCGGCGTCAGCTTCCAGCCGTTCGAGCGCCTCGTGGAGCGCCGCAGGCGCCAGGTCGAGGGCCTCCACCAGGAGCCGCAGCTCTCGCGTGTCCCCCCTCTCGACCTCGGCAGCCGCAGCGCCGAGCTCGTGGAGCCCCAGCTGCCTCGCTCCGGAGATCAATGCATGAGCCGCTCCGGTGATGGCGTCGCTGTCGCCGGACAGCAGGGCGAGGCGGTGGGCGTCGAGGCTGCCCGTCCACGCATCGACAAGCCGTCTCGGCAGGCCCGGGACGGGCAGCTCGGCGACCAGCGCGCGCAGGACGGCGTCGTCGACGGTCGCCAGGTCGGTGGCGCGCCGGAGGGACGGCGACACGGGAAGGACGAACCGCAGGCAGGTGTGCGTCGAGACGGGATCGATGTGGAGATGACCACCCAAGCCCTCGGTGATGATCAGCGACAGCGAGAGGCCGACACCGAACCCGTCATCCGTGGTCGACCAGAAAGGCGTCAGCATCTGCTCGATGGTCTCGGGGGCGGGCGCGTCGCCATCGTCGGCGACGCTGCAGCGCAGGGTCTCTCCGTCGAGGTCAGCCTCGACTGTGATCTGTCCCTGCCCGTGGAGGATGGCGTTGTCCAGCAGAGGGTCGATGATCTGGTCGAGGCGGTGGACGTCCACCTCGAAGGGGGTC
Organism: Euzebya pacifica; assembly: GCF_003344865.1. Taxonomy (GTDB): domain Bacteria; phylum Actinomycetota; class Nitriliruptoria; order Euzebyales; family Euzebyaceae; genus Euzebya; species Euzebya pacifica. The sequence continues at coordinate 3,610,818 of NZ_CP031165.1, read as the reverse complement.
GTCAGCGCGTTCCCGGGGTCGACGATGATCGTCCGTCCGGCTGCAGCGACATCGGGTAGCCAGCGCCGCAGGAGGCCGTCGGTCCAGTCGGCGAGGCAGGTGCCGGACGGCTGGGGATCGAACCCCCCGGCGACGATCTGGGACAGCTCGAGCAGGCCCTCGAAGCTGCGACCCAGACGACGGGTCGCCTGCACGGCGGTCGCGGCGGTTCGTGCGAGACGCCCCGGACCGACCTCTTGTGCCACGAGCTCCACGAAGCCCTGCACGATGTGAAGTGGGCTGCTGGCCCGGTGTGCCAGCTGGTGGAGGAAGCCGTCGCGGGCGGCGGCGGCCCTGTGTGCCCGTGCCAGCGCCTCGGTCAGGTGGATGGTCTGTTCCTGCACGCGCGCATCGAGGGCCTGATTGGCTGCGTAGAGGTCAGCAAGCGCTCGCTCGGCGATCGTCTCGGCTTCCTCGCGGGCCAAGCGTTCGCGTTCCCACCGCCGCCTGTAGGCTGCTGCATCGGTCACGAGGTCAGTCCGGGCACCTCGAACGTGACGTGCAGGACACACTCCTCGTCACCGTTGAGGCGGCATGTCGGCTGGGTCACCCGGACGATGTCACCGTGGGCGTCGGCCGCACCCTCCACCAGCCCCTCGGCAAGGTGGCACATGGCGCGTTCCGATCGGTACCGGAGAATGACGGTGTTGCCGGCCGTCGACGCGTCGAACTCGGGGACGATCGCCTCGGGGTTGAGCGCCTTGACCTGGGGGTGGATGACCTGATCGAGGTGCAGCAGCACGTCACGGGCCGATGCGTAGCGCGACGACAGGTCGGGATAACGGTTGGCCAGGTGCTGGTACCCGTCACGTCCCACCACCCTGAGGACGTGGGCGACGGGCACTCCCAGCGTGTCCGCAGCGGCGCGCAGGATGGCGACCATGTCCTGGTCGGGGTAGGTCCCGAGCGCCGAGTAGGCGCCCACGAGGCCGGCGCGGTCCAGCACCGCATCCCACGTCTCGGGATCCCACCGATCGGAGACGACTCGTTCTGCGACGTTGAAGATGATGCCCTTCACCCGAGATCCTCGTTCCTCGAACGGCTTCGCGGGACCCGTCGCGCGTTGGTGGTGATCAGCGTCATCGCTCCGCAGCTTCCCGATCGACTGCCGTCAGGTCCGCCGTGGCCGGAGGACCGTGTTCGGTGATCGTGTTGATTCGACGCCTGATCCGTTGGATGTCCTCCCGCGCGCGACTGCGCAGGTCATCCTGGTGCCCACCGCCATGCATCATCTCGCGCAGTGTGCCCGCCAGCTGGGCCAGGCCCATGACTTCGCAGGACACCCGATGACCGTGCAACAGGCGCCTCACCGGCGGTGGGTCGTCCTCCGCCAGACGATCCAGGTCGTCCTCCAGGTGCGTGAGGTGATGTCGGACGGCCTGCGCGATCGGCGTGACGGTCGTTCCTCCTGCGCCCAGCGCCAACAGGCGTGCCGCGTCGATGACGGGAGGGCCGCCCGCCCCATCGGTGTTGCCGGCGGTCCAGCGGACGACCATGGTCCCCAACGCCGCAGCGGACACCGGTTTGGGCAGGAAGTCGTCCATGCCCGCAGCCAGGCATGCAGCGCGTGTATCGGGCATGGCGTTCGCCGTGAGGGCGATGACCGGCGTCCGTCCCCGCTTCTGCCGCCGTTCGACCTCCCTGAAGCGCCGGCAGACCTCGGTGCCCCGAAGGTCCGGTAGCTGCCAGTCCATCAGCACCAGGTCGACCACGCGCGTCGCGTCGAGCAGGAACTCCAGTGCCTCGGCACCCGTGCCGACCACGGTGGGGGCGTGCCCGAGGCTGCGAAGCTGCTGGGCGGAGAGGAGCTGGATCATCTCGTTGTCCTCGACCACGAGCACGCGGGCCGAGGCCGCCGTCGTCGCGACCGCATCCCCTTCGACGGGACTCAGGGTCCGGGGAGGGTCGCCTGCCCCGAGGAGGGGGAGGGTCACCGCGAAGCGCGTGCCCCCGTCGCTCGGTGCCTCCAACCGCACATCGCCCCCGAGACGCCTCGTGAGCGACCGAACGAGCGGCAACCCGAGCCCAGTGCCGCCTGCTTCGGACCCGGGGGCACGGACGAACGCATCGAAGATCCGCTCCCGGTAGGCCTCCGGCACGCCGGGTCCTCGGTCCTGGACGGCGAGTCGAAGGGTGCCGTCGATGGTGTCCACGTCGACCCGAACCGACTCGCCAGCCCCATGGGTGACGGCGTTGGCCACGAGGTTGGTGAGGATCTGGTCCAACCGGTACCCATCGATGTGGAGAATCGCCGGGACGGCCGGGGCAATGACGACCTGCAGGTCGGTCCCGGTGTCCTCGGCACGCTGTCGATGCTGCTCCATCACCCGCCCGACGAGGCTTCGCACGTCAACGTCGGTGGGGCGCAGGACCACCTCGCCGGCATCCAGACGCGAGATCTCGAGGAACTCGTCGACGGTTCGTCGCAGGCGACCCACCGCCGTCTCGAGGCTGACGATCAGGTCACGTTGCTCGGGGTCGAGCGCCGAGGCAGCCAGCATCTCCGTCCACCCGTTGATGGCATGGAGGGGGGAACGGAGCTCGTGGGCGACGGTGGCAACCATGGCGATCCGCTGGTCCGCCAGGTCGAGGGCTGCTCGGCGCAGTTCATCGACCTCTGCAGTTGCCCGAACCAGTTCGCTGATGTCACTCAGGACGAGGATGGACATCCGGCTGCCGTCCGAGGTGGGGACCGGCGCACCGGTGACGGTGACGTGCAGGTCGGGCCGTCCGGTCATCAACCGTGTCGACGCCATCCAGACCGTCGACTCCGGTCGGGGGACGAGGATCCTGGCCCGGTCGGTCGGGTCGACGAGGTCGAGGAACTCTCGGCCCTCGAGCTTTGCGGGGGAGGACTCGCACAGCTCAGCCATCCGGTCGTTGACGCGCACGACCCTGCCCTCGCCGTCGACGAGGCACCACGGCACCGGAGCGGCGCCGACGAGGTCACGAGCGTTGAGTTCCACTGACGATGGTCTACCTCGTGGGCAGGCGTCGGACTGCGTGAATCCCTGACGTCCCTGTCGAACCCGACTGGTCGACATTCGAGATGAACACTGTTAAGTTGCCGTGTCGTCGTCCATCGGAAGGTCAGTCCGTGTCCTCCATCCTCGCCAAGCCCCTCGTGCTGCCCAGCGGCCTGACCCTGCCCAATCGCATCGTCAAGGCGCCGATGACGGAGAACCTGGCCGATTCGCGGAACCAGCCGACCGTGCGCCACGAGCGGGTGTACCGCCGCTGGGCCGAGGGCGGGGCCGGGATGCTGATCACCGGCAACCTCATGGTCGACCGTCGCTACCTCGAGCGCAGCCGAAACATCGTGGCCGACGCCCACCTCGACGTGCCGGCCCTGCGGCGGGTGGTCGAGGCCACCGGCGAGGTCCCGATCGTGGCGCAGCTCGGCCACCCCGGGCGCCAGTGCACCCGCTACATCACCAGCGAGCCCGTCGCCCCGAGCGAGGTCGAGGCCGTCGCGTTGCTGGGGTCCTTCGCCAGACCGCGGGCGCTGACCGCCGCCGAGGTGAGCGATGTCGTGACGGCGTTCGCGGCGGCGGCCGTCCGGTGTCGTGACGCCGGCATGGACGGCGTGCAGGTCCACGCCGCCCACGGGTACCTGCTGGCGCAGTTCCTGTCGCCGCACACCAACCGCCGCACCGACGAGTGGGGTGGCGACCTCGCTGGTCGGGCCAAGCTGCTGATCGAGATCGTCCGGGCCTGCCACGAGGCGACCGGTGACGGGTTCTCCGTCGGCGTGAAGCTCAACAGCTCCGACTTCAGGCACGGTGGGTTCAGCGAGGACGACGCTGCCGAGGTCGTCGGCATGCTCGCCGCAGAGGACGTCGACCTCCTGGAGATCTCCGGTGGGACCTACGAGTCGCCGGAGATGTTCGGGTTGGCCGACATGTCGGGTGTGCAGGAGTCCCGGGTCGAGCAGGTGGAGGAGGGGAGCAGTGCGTTCAAGGAGGCCTACTTCGCCGGCTTCGCCCGCCGCGCCCGCACCGTCGCCGGCGACATGCCGCTGCTGCTCACCGGTGGCCTGCGCACCCGCGAGGCGATGGAGGCCCTCGTCGAGTCCGGTGCGGTCGACGCGGTGGGACTTGCACGCCCGCTGGCGTTCGACCCGGACCTGCCGACGGCGCTGCTGGACGGCACCTCCGACGGGGTCGACCTGCCCGACTACACCCCACCTCCGCTGATCACCGCCGCAGGCGAGTCGGAATGGTACGAGGCGCAGATCGGCCTGATGGGGGACGGCAAGGACGTCGACCCGTCGCTCAACCACGTGGTGGCCGCCGGCCGCTACGTGGCGGGTGAGATCGCGCGTGGCCTCAGCGAAGGTCCTCGTCGACGCCGGATGGCCCGGACGGGCTGACGGCCGCCATCCGCGGTTCGCGTCCGGCATCGGCGCAGCAGGCCCGGTCCCGTCAGGCGACCGGGACCACGGCCGCATCCGGGAGGGCGACCCGGCCGACCGCGTCGTCGGCATGCCCCTCCGCGAAGCTGTCCTCGGGCTCGACCAGGAAGTGTCCTGCCACCGAGGCGACGACGGCCGACGCGCCGATGGTGAGGAAGAAGGCCGTCGGTCCCGCGAACAGCAGGAGGGTGAGGAACAGCAGCGCCCCGACGTTGCCGTAGGCCCCGACGATGCCGGAGATCTGGCCGGACACCCGCTTCTTCACCAACGGCACGATCGCGTAGGTGGCGCCCTCGCCGGCCTGGACGAAGAAGCTGCAGAACATCGCTGCCGCAACGGCTGCAGCCACCGGCCACGACGAGCCGACGAGCGCCATCAGTGAGTAGCCGACCGCCAGGCCCAGCAGGATCACGCGAAGCGTCCGCTTGCGGCTGCCCATGACGTCGCTCATCAGGCCGCCGATGGGGCGGGCCGCCAGGTTCATGAACGCGAACGCCGACGCGGTCGCCCCGGCCGCCACCGCTGACAGGCCGAAGGTGTCGGCGAAGAACGTCGGCAGCATCGACACGACGGCGAGCTCGGACCCGAACGTGACCGCGTAGGCCAGCGACAGGACCGCGACGGAGCGGAAGGGGTAGGTGTCCGACGCCTCGTACTCCTCGGCGAGGGCCGGCGCGTTGACCCCGAGGATGCTGCGCGACTGGACAGCCAGGGCCAGCCCCAGCACCACGAGCACGGCGGTGAAGGCAGTCGCGGACAGGAATCCGACGCGCATCAGCCGCCAGGCAACCAAGCCGAGGATGCCGACCAAGGGGATGTTTAGGGCGAGCAGGCCGAACACGGCCCCACGGGTCGTGACCTCCAGCGCACCCTGCCGCCGTGGCCGTGCGAACGCCACCCCGTCGGGTGTGTCGGTCACCGCGGTCAGGTAGTACAGCCCGTAGAGGGCCGCCAGTACGCCGGTCGTGCCGATGGCCAGCCGCCACCCGCCGAGGCCGGCCGCTGCCACGGCCAGGGTCGGCAGCGCGAACGCTGCGGCAGCCGAGCCGAAGTTGCCCCAGCCGCCGTACACCCCCTCGGCGGTCCCCATCTCACGGGGAGGGAACCACTCGCTGACCATGCGGATCCCGACGACGAAGCCGGCACCGACGATGGACAGGGCCAGCCGGCTGACGACGAGCATGGGGAACGACGTGGACAGCGCGAACATCGTGCAGGGGAACGCGGCGTACACGAGGATCGAGGCGTACACGCGACGAGGCCCCCAGCGGTCCAGCGCCATGCCGATCAGCACGCGGGCCGGAACCGTCAGCGCGACGTTGCACAACCCGATGGTGATCAGCTGCTCGCGTGACAGGCCGAGCTCCTCACCGATGGTTGCGGAGAACGGCGCGAAGTTGAACCAGACGACGAAGGACAGGAAGAACGCGAACCAGGTGAGGTGCAGCACGCGGTAGCGGCCGCTGAACTGCAGCAGGGCCGTGATGCGGGCACGGGTCGGCATCGTGGAAGGGGGGTGTTCGGACATGGCGAGCTACTCCTTGCGAGGGTCGGGGGGACGGGAGGGGAGGGGCGGGGACCGGCTCAGGGACGGGCGACCAGCACGACTCCCCCCTCGACCCGGGTCACGAAGGTGGACAGGCGGATGTCGGGGTCGTCCAGGCAGCGGCCGTCGAGGAGGGAGAAGCGCTGCTTGTGCAGGGGAGAGGCCACGACGGGTTCGCCGTCGACGTCGCCGACGATGCCCCGGGCCAGCACGGGGACGTCGGTGAACGGGTCGACGTGGTCGATGGCCAGGACACGGTCGACGCCGGCCCGGTTGCGCAGCCGGAAGACCGCGACGGGGTGGCCGTCGAGCCGAACCGCCACCCCGGTGTCGGGGATGATCCGGTCCAGGGGGACCTCGACGCCCACGGCCCGGTCGAGGGTGCTCATCGCATCGCTCCGAGGTCGAGGAGGGGCAGGGTTCGACGTTCCTCGTCGGTCGCCGGCCGCTTCTGGCCGCGCTCCCGCACGTGGACCAGCGAGGCGTCGGGACGGTCGTCGTCGACGTAGCTGGTGAACATCGCGAGTCGTTCGGGGTCGGAGAGCGTGGCCTTCCACTCACAGGCATGGGTGGCGACGTGGTGGGCCATCTGGGCCTCCAGCTCGTCGGCCAGGCCGAGCGAGTCGTCGATCACGACTGCCCGCACGTGCTCGATCCCGCCCTCGATGCGGTTGAGCCAGGTGGCGGTTCGCTCCAGCCGGTCGGCGGTCCGGACGTAGTAGGCGAGGAACCGGTCGATGGCGCGGGCAAGGTCCTCGGTGGACAGGTCGGTGGCCAGCAGCACGGCGTGCTGGGGTTTCATGCCGCCGTTGCCGGCCACGTACAGGTTCCAGCCGTTCTCCGTGGCGATGACCCCGACGTCCTTGCCCTGGGCCTCGGCGCACTCCCTGGAGCACCCGGACACGGCCATCTTGATCTTGTGGGGGCTCCGCAGGCCGCGGTAGCGCTCCTCGAGGTCGATGGCCAGCGTCGTGGAGTCCTGCACGCCGTAGCGGCACCAGGTCCGGCCGACGCAGGACTTCACCGTCCGCAGGGCCTTCCCGTAGGCGTGGCCGGACTCGAAGCCGGCATCGACGAGCCGTCGCCAGATGGCCGGAAGCTGCTCCAAGCGGGCCCCGAGCAGATCGATCCGCTGACCGCCGGTGATCTTGGTGTACAGGTCGAACTCCTTGGCGACCTCGGCGATGACCATCAGCTTGTCGGGGGTGATCTCGCCGCCGGGCACCCGGGGGACGACGGAGTACGTGCCGTCCTTCTGGATGTTGGCGAGGAAGCGGTCGTTGGTGTCCTGCAGCGGGGCGTGCTGCGGCTCGAGGACGTACTCGTTGGTGATCGTGGCCAGGATCGAGGCGATGGTCGGCTTGCAGGTCGCACACCCGCTGCCCCGGCCGACGTCGGCGAGGAGCTCGTCGAACGTGCGATGGCCCTTCACCCGGACGATCTCGTACAGCTCCTGGCGGGTCTGCGGGAAATGGGGACACAGCGAGGTGTCGACCTCCAGGCCCGCGGCGGCCATCTCGGTGTCGAGGATGCGCTTGCACAGGGCGGTACAGCTGCCACACCCCGTTCCGGCGTTGGTGGCGGCCGTCAGGGCCGGGAGGGTCCGACAGCCCTGCTCGGTCACCGCAGCGCAGACCTGGCCCTTCGTGACGTTGTTGCAGGTGCAGACCAGGTCGTCGTCGTGCAGCTCACCGGCCACGGCGCCGGCGTCCTCGACGGTCGGGGCGGCGAGCGCGGCGAACGGTGCGTCCACCGGGCGACCGGACAGCACCAGCCGGAGCAGCCGGTCGTGGCCCGAGGCGTCGCCGACGAGGATCCCGCCGAGCAACGTGGTGCCGTCGCGCGAGATCACCAGCTTGCGGTAGATCTGGGTGATCGGGTCGTCGTAGACGACGGCCCGGGCGCCGTCGGTGGTCCCCATGGCGTCGCCGAAGCTGGCCACATCGACGCCCAGCAGCTTCAGCTGGGTCGACAGGTCGGCGCCGTCGAAGGTCACCTCGCCACCGGCCAGCCGCTCGGCCAGCACCCGGGCCATCGTGTAGCCCGGGCCGACGAGGCCGTAGACCATCCCGTCGACCGACGCGCACTCGCCGATGGCGTGCACGTGCGGGTCGGAGGAGGTGAGGGACGGCCCGACGGCCACGCCACCGCGTTCGCCGACGTCGAGACCGGCGTCGCGGGCCAGCTCGTCCCGGGCACGGATGCCGGCGGAGAAGACGACGATGTCGGCGTCCACGACGCTGCCGTCGGTGAACTCCAGCCGCGCCACGCGCCCGTCGTCGCCGGGGCACAACGCGGCGGTTGCGGTGTCGGTACGGACGGTCAGCCCCAGCTCCTCCACCCGCGACCGCAGGGCATCGGAGGCCAGCTGGTCCAGCTGCCGGGGCATCAGGCGGGGCGCGAACTCGATGACCTGGACGTCCAGCCCGAGCAGGCGGAGGGCGTTGGCGGCCTCCAGCCCCAGCAGCCCGCCGCCGATGACCACCCCTCGGCTGGCGTCCGAGGCGTCCGTCACGATCCCGTCGAGGTCGCCGATCGTGCGATAGACGTGGCAGCCGGGCAGGTCGTGGCCGGGGATCGGGGGCACGAACGGCCGCGACCCCGTGGCGAGCACCAGGTCGTCGTAGGCGACCGTGGCGCCGTCGTCGAGGACGACTGTGCGGTTGGAGCGGTCGATGGCGTCGACGCGGCGTCCCAGGTGTTCGGTGACGTTGGGGTGCTGTCGGATCGCCGGGTCGGCCATCGAGAGGTCCTCGACGGTCGCCCCCTCGACACGGGCCGACAGGTGGACGCGGTCGTAGGCGGGAACGGGCTCCTCGCCGATGACGACGAGGTGGATCCGGTCGAGCAGGCGGGTGCGGGCGAGCTCGGCGAGGAACCGCTCGCCGACCATCCCGTTGCCGGCGACCACAACGGACCGCGGCCGGGGTGTGCCCGCCGCGGAGGTCCTGGCGGAGTGGGTGTGCTGCATGCATGGCACATTGCGGGAGGGGTGTTTCGGGCGTCCCCGGCCCCGTGTGTCCCGCACGTTTCGCAGCCGTCGCGCACCACCGAGGCGTACCCGTGGCGGGGCGACTCGCTCGCGACCGGGGTGACACGACGACGAAACACCAGCGTGACCACACGCCAACAGGGGGCGATCAGGATGAGGATGTCGGCCCGCGCGGGTCGTCGGTCAGCCAGCGCCCACATCGAGGAGGTCACGACTTGGAGTCCACCGTTGTTGCCGTGACAGGAGCCCGCCGCGGCCAGGAGCTGGTCGACGCGTTCGCCCGGCGTGGCGCCACCGTCGTGCATGCGCCGATGCTGTCGGGCGACCACCCGGCCGCTGACGAGGAGATCGCCGTGGACACTCGGCTGATCCTGGACCTGCAGCCGCAGTGGATCGTGGCCACCACCGGCGTCGGCATGCGGCTGTGGCTGGAGGCCGCCGGACGCGCCGGCCACCACGCCGACCTGACGGCGCTGCTGCAGGGCACCCGCTGCCTGGCCCGAGGCGCGAAGGCCGCCGGGGGGCTGGCCGGGGCCGGCATCAAGCCGGTCTGGACCGCCCCGCGCGAGACCGACGCCACGGTCGCCGGGTGGCTGGCGCAGCACGCGCTTGCCGGGGACGGGGTGGCCGTTCAGCTCCACGGCGGCCACCCGCGCGCCTACGACGTCCTCGCCGACAAGGGCATGGATGTCGTCTCGGTGCTGCCGTATCGCACCGGTCCGCCAACGGACATGGACCGGGCACGTGACCTGGTCGAGCGGCTGCTGGCCGGCGAGGTCGACGTGATCGCGTTCACCTCACCCGGCGCGGTCCGCAACCTGGTCGACGTGGCCGAGTCCTTCGGCGAGGACTGCACGACCCTCCTGCGTGCGATCGTGACCACCCGAACCGCCATCGCGGCGGTCGGACCGGTCACGGCGGGAACCTGTGAGGACCTGGGGCTGCTGGTCCGGATGCAGCCGACCCGGTACCGCTCGATGGACCTGGTCCGCGAGGTCGAGTCCTGGGTGGCACGCCAACCCCACGAGCGGTCGACACACGTGACGCTGGACCCATCGGCATCGGCGGCCCGTGTCGACGACATCGTGATCTCGCTCGGCAAGCGGGAGTACCTGGTCCTTGCCACGCTGTCGCGCCGGTCGGGCGGGGTGTGCCGCACCGAGGAGCTGCTCGTGTCCGGGTGGGGCCACGAGGCGCCGGACGACGCGTCCACCGTCAAGCACCAGGTCGCGAGGTTGCGCCGCAAGCTCGACGGGACGTCGGTTGCCATCCAGACCGTCCGCGGCGTCGGCTACCGCCTGGTCGCCGCCGGCTGACCCTCAGGCGCCGACGGCCTCGCCCCGCAGGGCGGGCACGGAGGGGCCCACGGTGGTGACGGCGGGGCGGATGGCGACGGGGGTGTGCTTGACCGCGGCGATGCGGGAGATGGGATCGAGGGCGTCGTCGGTCAGGTCGTTGACGCCTTCCCAGTGCCAGGCGACGAAGACCGTGTCGCGACGAAGCCGGTTGTTGGGGGCCCAGCGGAGCGTGATCGTGGCCTGGTGGGAGGTGACCTCGACCGGCTCGCCCTCGACCAGTCGCATGACCGCGGCGGTCCGTGGATGGACCTCGAGGATCGGTGCCGATGCCCGGTCGGCCTGGGCAGGGATCCGGCGGGTCTGGTTGCCCGACAGGTAGTGGTCGCGATGCCGACCGGTGGTCAAAACCAGCGGATGGTCGGCGTCGGGCAGCGTGGACGGTCCGGACGGCACGACGGGAACCATCCGGGCCAGCCCGTCGGGGTGGCCGAACCGTTCGGTGTGCAGGATCTCGGTGCCGTCGGGGTTGTCCCTCGTGGCCGGCCAGAAGACCCCTCCCTTGTCCCGCAGGGCGTCCCAGTCCATGCCGGAGTAGTCGGCGATGCCACCCGCCGACAGGGCCTTCAGCTCCTCGAAGACCTCCCGGCCGGTGTGGAAGTCGAACTTGTCGCGCACCCCGAGCCGGTGGGCCAGGCCACGGATCACGTCGAGGTCGCTACGGATGGCGATCGGCGGGACCGCTTGGTCGATCCGGACGACCCGTCCCTCCGTGGTGGTGATGGTGCCGTCCTCCTCGGCGAAGGTGTTGCCGGGCAGGACGACCGAGGCGTAGCGGGCGGTCTCGGACATGAACGGGTCGACGACGACCATGTGCTCGACGGCGTCGAGGCACCGTCGGATCCGCGCACCGTTCGGTCCCGACACCGCGGGGTTGGCCGACATCACGAGCATGCCCTTGACGGCACCGCGTTCGGCGTCGTGCAGCAGCTCGACGTAGGTCCGACCGCGACCGGGCAGCTCCTCGGGCGTCACCCCCCAGCGTTCGGCGACGACCGCTCGATCGGCGGGGTCGTCGATGGAGCGGTAGCCGGGCAGCTGGTCGCAGCGCTGGCCGTGTTCCCGACCGCCCTGTCCGTTGCGCTGTCCGGTCATCGGCATGACGCCGCAGCCCTTGCGGCCGGCCCACCCGCGCGCCAGGGCGATGTTGATCCACGACAGGACGCCCTGGACCCCGTTGACCTGCTGCTCGACCCCGCGGGCGTGCAGGATCATCCCGTTGCGTGCACCGGCGATCCAGCTGGCCGCCCGGGCGATCTCGGTGATGCCGACCCCTGCGGTCAGGGAGGTGCGCTCGAGGTCCCAGCCCTCGGTGGCCGCGATCGCGTCGTCGGCCCCGGTGGTGCGCTCGAGGACGAACGGCCAGTCGACGCCGCCCAGGACGGCGATCTCGCGGAGCAGACCCGCGGCCAGCGCCGTGTCGGTGCCCGGGCGGACGGCGAGGTGGATGTCGTCGTCCTTGACCAGCTTGGAACCGCGCGGGTCGACGACGACGAACTTGGTGCCCCGTCGTCGGGCCCTGGTGACCAGGGGCATGATCAGCGGGAAGGCGTCGGGCAGGTTGGCGCCCACGACGACGACCACGTCCGCGGCGGGCAGGTGCTCCAGGGGGGTCATGGCACGGTCCACCCCGAAGGCCTGCATCGCGGCGGCACCCGCGGACGTCATGCAGAGCCGGCCGTTGGGGTCGATGTGCGGGGTCTTCAGGCCCAGCCGGGCGAGCTTGCCCAGCAGGTAGGCCTTCTCGTTGGTCAACGACCCGCCGCCGAGGACCGCGTTGACCGCGGGTCCGTAGCGGTCGCGCAGCTTCAGGAAACCGTTGGCTGCGGCGTCCAGCGCCTCGTCCCAGGTCGCGGGGCGCAGCCGGCCGTCCCACCGGACCAGCGGCGTGCGGACGCGGTCCTCGTGGTGGACCTGCTGCCATGCGGTGATGCCCTTGGTGCACAGGCCACCCCTGGAGAGCGGCGAGCCCTTCCACTTGGTCGACCCGGTCACACGGCCCTGGTCGACCTGCAGCTTCAGGCCGCAGTCAAGGGCGCAGTAGGGGCAGTGCGTCTCCACGGTGATGCTCATGCGAGCAATCACACGCCCTCGGGATCACCACAGCGCGGCGCCCTCGTGACAGCCGTGTTGCATGGCCGTCGCGCCCGACCGGCCCACGGCAGCACGACCCCCGAACGGGGACGCCGGTCAGGTGGCGGCGCGCGAGGACGTTGTGGACGACGAGGACGTCCCCCCGCCGGCGGCCGATCGCCGGAGGACGGCGACCCGGTCCCCGGGATGGAGGTCGTCGACCGCACGGAACAGCCGTGCGTCGTCGTTGCTGGTCACGACCAGCGGGAGCACGTCCTCCGATGACTGCAGGGCGGGCAGGCCGGCGCCGTCGACACCGACCTCGACGTCGTCGGCGACGGTCACGCCCTCACGAAGGTGCTGGTCCCACGCCGCGATGTCCGCGGCGGTTCGGTCCATCGGCCGGGCACCGACCATGGACAGGATCTGGCCGACGGCGTCGCTGGCGCTCCGGCCGAGCAGGACCGACAGCTCGGGGACGGCGAACAGCTCGTGGCCGAGCTGGACTGCGAGCACGTTGACCTCGGAGTTGGCGGTCATCGCGATCAGCGTCCGGGCGCCGCCGGCGCCCGCCTGGCGCAGGACGGCCTCGTCGAGGGCGTCCCCGCAGATGGCCCGCAGGCCCATGGCCTCGGCCGCGTCGCAGTGGTCGCGGTTGACGTCGATGACGCACACCGGACCGGGCATCCGTTCGGCCAAGGCCCGCGCCACGGGTCCTGCACCCACCAGGATCGTGCCCTTGCGGGACTGGCCGCTGCGCTCGAGCTCACCGCGTCGCGCCAACCAGTCCACGCCCCACTTCAGCAGCAGCGGCACGGTGGCGGTCGTGAAGATCGCCATGAAGACCAGGATGGAGAAGATCTCGGTGGTGATGATGCCGGCCTCGAGGCCGATGCCGGCCACGACGATCTCCACGGCACCCCGGCCGTTCATGGCCATGCCGACGGTCAGCCCCTCGCGCCATCCGCGTCCGCTGGGCAGGTAGAACAGCGCGGTGCCGAGGATCTTGCCGGCGAAGGCCACGCCGACGATGGTCAGCAGGAGCGCCAGGTCGGTCCGGAAGACGTCGAAGGACACCTCGAACCCGGCGGTCACGAAGAAGATGGGGGCGAGGAAGCCGATGGAGACGTCGTGCAGCACCCCCTCGGTCTGGCGGACGACCCGCGGGTGGAACGTGTCCTTGCGGATGAAGAGCCCGGCCACGAACGAGCCGAGGATCGCGTGGAGTCCGGCCAGCTCGGCCAGCTCGGCGAACCCCAGGGCGAGGACGACGATCACGAGGAACGTCGCGGTACGACCGCGCTCGGCGGATCGTCCGACCAGCCGCCCGATGATGGGGAAGGCCTTCCATCCCAGCAGGCCTGCGACCCCGAAGAACACGACGGCCTCCAGCGCCACGCGGCCGATCCCGGCGGCGTCGACCGAGCCCACCTCGACGAACCCGATGACGCCCGCGAAGACGAGGAGGGTCGCGGTGTCGCTGAGCAGCGCACCGGCCATCATCACGTGCGCCATGCGTGTGTCGAGCAAGCCGAGGTCGGACAGGATCCGTGACTTGGTGGCCAGCGAGGTCACCCCGACGGCAAGGCCGACGAAGATCCCGGCGATCGGGTCGCCGCCGAAGGCGATGACGGCCAGATAGCCGAGGACGAACGGGGTGACGAACCCGCCGACTGCCGCGAGGAGCCCCGGCCACGAGGCACGGCGCAGGTCGCCCAGGTCGATCTCCATGCCGATGAGCGTCATCATCAGCAGGACACCGAGCTCCGCGAGCACCATCAACGCGTCGTCCCCCTCGAGCAGGCCGAGGGCGGCCGGTCCGAGCAGGATGCCGACGAGGAGCTCACCGAGGATGGCGGGATAACCGATCCGCGTGCACAACCGCCCGGCTGTCCACGCCGCAGCGATCACGGCCAGCAGGTTCACGAGGTCGAGGTGCACACTTCGAGCCTGCGGGTGTCGGCAGCCGATCCCGTACCAGAAATCGGGTAGATGTCCGGTTCCGGGGTTGCAGGCCCCGCGACCCGGCGGTCCTGACTGACCCCCTGCAACGAACCGGCGCCGTGGGTCGACCCACGGCGCCGGCGTCGGTTGTCCGTCGGCCTAGCTGCCGAAGCCCACCAGTCGTGCGACGGCCTCGCAGGCCTCGGCCGAGGCGACGCAGGTCACCGGGACCGGCCCGTCGGTGGGGACGAACGCGTCGGCCAGGAAGGCGCTTGTCTCGTCGGGCACGGTGTCGCCGTTGACGAGCACGATCGGGGCATCGAGCTGGCCGCTCAGCGCGGCAGCTGTGAAGCCCGCCACCCAGGCGGACCCGGCTTGTCCCTCGACCACGACGATGCGGTCGGCAGGGGCATCGGCGGTGAAGCCACGGGCCTCCGCCACGGCCGTTGCGGTCGCGAAGCGGGTGGACCCGTGGATGCGGTCAGCCGACATGCCGCTGTCGGTGATGGCCTCCACGACGGTATCGGCGATCGCCGCAGTCCCACCGATCACCATGGTGCGATCGGGCTGTGTCGTGGTGAACGCCGAGGCGGTGGAGTCGGTGAGCCGATCCGTCTGTGTCAGGTAGATCGGCAGCTCGTTGCCGGACGCCCATCCGCCGGTCGCCAGCGAATCGGCGAACGCCTGCGACGGGTCGTCCCCGGCAGCATGCGAACGGGCCAGCAGTACGTCGGCGTCCACCCCGGCCGCATCTGCCACGGCGATCGCTGTCTCGATCCGTGTCGTGCCGGCGAGTCGGTCCACGGTGATGCCCTCGTCGACAAGCGAATCCTCCACCGCCTGGCTGATGGCATCGATGCCACCGAGGACGGTCACGTGGGCGGCCCCCAGACGCTGGATCTCCTCCAGCACCGAGTCCTCGAGGACGGTGGGGTCGTTGAGCAGCAGACGAGCCCCGTCGCGCTGGAGGCTGCCGGAGGCCAGCGCATCGGCGAAGACCGTGTCGGAGGCCAGCAGCACGGTCGGGACGGCAGCTCTGGCGAACGCCGGGCCGCTCAGACCGTCGAGCAGCTTCGACAGCAGCACCGACAGGCGGGTCGGGTCGCCACCGTTGCCCTCGTTGGCCAGCCGCAGGACGTCCACGAGGTCGAGGTCGTCGGGCAGGCCGTCGCCGTCGTCGTCGTCCTCGCCGGGATGGGTCACCCCGTCGTCCGGCTCGGTCGGCTCGGTCGGCTCGGTCGGGTCGGTCGGGTCGGTCGGGTCGGTCGGGTCAGTCACGATCGGATCGTCCACGGGTGGCTCGATCGGGTCACCGTCTTCCATGACCCAGACATCCGCGATCGAGGGGTCGTAGGCGGTCCCGGTGTCGTGGAACCGCAGCCGGACCGAGTCCACACCATCGGCCCGGGCCGAGACCTGGACCTGGTAGGTCACCGTGCCCTCGCCGCCGTCGCTGCGCTGGTGCCTGCGGACGTGCGCGACCTCGCCGTCGACGAGAAGGTCGTAGTCCTTCAGCTGTGCCTTGTCGTAGGTCTCGACGGCACGGAGGACGAACGGTTCCCCGTCCGGGACGGCGACGTCGAACTCGAACCAGCCGCCGGGTTGGGTGGCGTTGGTGTACCGACGGGTCAGCCCGGCCTCCATCGACGTCCCGGAGGCAGGTGAGGCGGTCAGGCCATGGGCCTGTTCCGATGCCTGGTCCCCGAGGTCGACGTGGTCGATCGACGTGGCTGGCGGGTTGGACAGCACCACAACGACCGTCGTCGAGAGCCGCTCGATCTCGGTGTCGCCGAGCGCGAGCACGAGCGTTGCGCTTCCGGCGGTGATCCCGTGGGGGACGACCGCGTGCTTGGTGACCTCGACCTCGACACCCGGGCCGATGTCGAAGGGGGAGGAGCCGGCCGTTGCCCAGCCCGCGGGGGCCAGGAGGTCGACTGATCCGGGGATGCGCCGGTCGGTGATGTTGCGGAGGGTCGCGGTGACGGCGACGGTGTCGCCGGGCTCGACCTCGGCCACATCGGTGGTGATGTCGGTCAGCTCCAGCGCTGGGGCCACGGTGAGGTCACCGGCGACGGGAAGGACCGCCGTTCCCCCCGCACGGGTCCACGAGAGGGTGCCGGTGAGCGTGACCGGGCCGGGACCGGTCGACGCCGGGACCGTCACGTCGAAGCCGTGTGTGGCGGACCCGCCGGCCGGGAGGTCGGTCGATGGCGTGCCGGTCGGCACGACCGCCCAACCGTCTGGTGCAGCGACGTCGGCCGTCACACCGGCAACGTCATCCGGACCGGCGTTGTCGACCGCGACCGATACCGAGACGACGTCCCGAGGCAGGGCGTCGGCAGGTGCGTGCAGCATCACCGACAGGTCCAGCAGACCCGCCGAGGCGGTGGACAGGTACCCGATGACGGTGCCAAGTCGATCAGCGAGGGTGGTGCCGAGGGCACCACCGATCTCCTCGAGCATCCAGGCGCGAAGGGCATCGGCGCCAGCGATGGCCCGGTGGACCTCGTCGACGCCGAGGGCGCCCGTGGCCTGGGCCTGCACGGCCGCGTCGAGCTCGGCCAGGATGGTGTCGACGTCCTCCCCGATGTGCGCTGCGGCGCCATCGGGAAGGGCGTTGCCGTCCTCGAGCTCGCCGACCCTCTCGAGGAGCGCATCGAGTTCGGTCCGCGCATGACCGAGCGAGGACAGTGCAGGGTCGACGGTGAACGCGTAGGTGCCGGAGCCGACGTCGAGGACGACGTCGCCGTCCTCGCTGCCGACCAGCGTGACGTGCTCGGCGTCCGTGGCGGGGCCGTCCCCTTCCATGACCGCCCATGCGGCCGGGGCCGGCACGTGCACCCGGCCCGTGGCGCCGGCGGGAATCGTGACGTCCAGGGAGAAGCCGTCGGGCCCGGTGGCCCAGGCACTCCGCACGAGTCCGTACCGGGTCTCGTGGCCGAAGTCGACATGGTCGATCCCGTCGCCCACCTCGGGGTCGATCAGCACGCTGGCATAGCCCGGCGCCGCGGCAGACACACCGGCCATCGTGCGGTACATCCACTCACCGACCGCGCCGTAGGCGTAGTGGTTGAAGGAGTTCATCGACGTGGGTCCGAAGCTGCCGTCCTCGGCGATGGAGTTCCAGCGCTCCCAGATGGTGGTTGCACCCCAGCCGATCTCGTAGCCCCACGAGGGGTAGTCGGTGTGCTGCAGCAGCAGGTAGGCGATGTCGGTGCGGCCGATGGCGGTCAGGGCAGGCAGCAGCCCGTCGACGCCGAGGAACCCCGTGGAGAGGTGGTAGTCGCGTCGCGCCAGGGTCTCCACGAACTGCTCGGCGACGACGTCGGCGCGATCGGCGGGCGCCAGGTCGTTGGTGATGGTCAGGATGTAGGCGGTCTGGCTGTCCCCGTGGACGGTGCCGTCGTCGGCGACGAACTCCTCGATGAAGGCCGCCCGGACCGACTCGTACAGGTCGGTGTAGGTCTGAGCATCGGTGTCGTTGCCGATCGCCGCGGCCATCTGGGCGAGCTGGCGTGCGCTCTTGGCCACGAACGCGGTGTCGATGACCTCCTGCGGCGTGTGGTCGTCGAGGTTGAGCCAGTCGTTGTAGCCGCCCACGTTGCGGATGCCGTCGGTGGAGGTGGCCTGCAGGTAGCCGAGGTAGTCCACCATCATCTGGTAGTTCTCCTCGATCACCGTGGTGTCACCGTAGGCCTGCCACAACGTCCAGGGCACGTTGACCCCGGCGTCCATCCATCCTGCGGAGCCGTAGCCGCCGTCGAACCGGCCGGGAACGACCGGGGCCACGCCCGGCAGGGCCCCATCGCCGCGCTGGCTGTCCCGCAGGTCCTGCAGCCACTTGGTGAGGAACGCCTGGGAGTCCATGTTGTAGACCGCGGTGCGGGCGAAGACGTTGATGTCGCCGGTCCAGCCCATCCGTTCGTCACGGGCGGGGGTGTCGGTGGGGATGGAGAGGAAGTTGCCCCGCATGCCCCAGGTGATGTTCTGGTGCAGCCGGTCGACCAGGTCCGAGCTGGTGTCCAGCGTCGACACCAGCGGACCGTCGGTACCCTTGACCAGTCCGACAATGCCGTCGGCGGGTGGGGGTGTCGCAAGCCCGGCGACCTCGAGGTAGCGGAAGCCGTGGAAGGTGAACTCCGGGGTCCAGGTCTCGGGCTGGTCGCTGGCGATGACGTAGCGGTCGGTTGCCTGTGCCCCGCGCAGGTTGTCGGTGTACACGGTGCCGTCGGGGTTGAGCACCTCGGCGTGGCGAAGGCGGACGACGTCACCGGGCTGGCCGTGCACGGTCAGCCGCACCGTGCCGACCATGTTCTGACCCAGGTCGTAGACGTGGGTCCCCTCCTCGGTGGTCTGCAGGAACGTGGCGGGCAGCTCCTGTGTGATCCGCACGGGCTGGTCGGTCTGCGGCTCCAGCCGGTCGGTGGCGGAGGGACGCAGGACCACGCCGTCCCAGGACGTGTCGTCGTAACCGGGCTGGTCCCACGCGCCGAGCTCGGTGGCACGGCGGGCGTCGAAGGTCTCGCCGTGCAGGATGTCGGCCGCGGTGCGCGGGCCCCCGGTGGCGCGCCAACCGGCGTCGGTGGCCACCACCTGGGTGCTGCCGTCGTCGTAGGTGATGTGCAGCTGGGCGATGAGGGAGTTGTCGGTGCCGTAGTGCCCGGCGCCGAACATGGCCACGTGGCCGGACCACCAGCCGTCCGCCAGCTCACCGGCGAAGGCGTTGTCGCCCGCGACCACCAGGTCGGTGACGTCGTGGGTCTGGTGCTGGATGCGGTCGTTGTAGTCGGTCCAGCCGGGGGCCAGGTCGTGGTCACCGACCGGGTGGCCGTTGAGGCGCAGCTCGTAGACACCCCGGGCCGACGCATACACCCGAGCGGACGTGATGGTCCGTCCGGGCGTGGTGGCGAACTCAGTGCGCAGCACCGGGACGGGATCGGGCCGCACCATCCACGCCTCGGCGTCACCGGACACGCGCAGGTGCCCGTCGACGACGGTGCCGGCCCGGAACAGTCCCTCGTCGGTGGCGAAGTCGGCGTCCAGCAACACCTGGCCGTCGACGGAGGTCACGGTCAGGTCGTCGACCCGACCGCCCTCGCCGCCGCTCGTGCGAAAGCCCATCAGGCCCGGGGCGGTGTGGGTGGTGTCGGTCGTGCTGGCCAGCTCGACGCCGTCCACGGAGGTGGTGATCGTCGTGCCCTCGACGCGGATCTCGTAGTCGTGGGGGGCGGCGAAGTCGAAGCCGTCCGGGAAGGGGGTGGCCGGTGGGGTGGACCAGCCGCCGTTGACGCGCACGTGTGGTCGGAGCGCGTGCTCGGCCTCGCTGATCTGCCACATGTAGGCGTTGCCCTCGGAGGCGCCGCGGAAGAACACTCCCAACGCTGCGGTGATCTCCGAGGCCGTGAAGCTGATCACGACGTCGGTCCAGGCAGGGTCGATCGAGGGTGCGTCGGCCCCGATCCACTCCGCGTTCCAGTCCGTGGGGCTCAGCAAGCCCGTTTCGAAGAACGCCGGGTCGCTCCAGGTGGACACCTCGCCGTCCTCGTCCCAGACGCGCACCTGCCAGTGGTAGCGCGTGCCCGACTGGAGCGACGGTCCGTCGAACTCCACGTCGAGCTGCTGGGTCGAGTCGACCCTGCCGCTGTCCCAGACGTCGGGGGTGTCCAGCGCGGCCTCCGAGGATGCGACGCGGACCTGGTAGGCGGTCTGCGCCACGCCTCGTCGGTCGGCGCGGAGCTGCCAGCTGAACCGAGGCGCGTCACCGTCGATGCCGAGCGGCTCGGTGAGGCCGTCGGTGAGCAGGCCCGCCACGGAGGGTGGCTGGCCCTGGGCAGGCGCGGGTGGCGCGACCAGGTAGGTCATGGCCAGCACGAGTGCGATGACGGTTGATGTGCGTGCGCGCGAGCGCAGCGACCCATTGACATGGGACATGGTGACAGCTCCCCTTGATCGGCTCGGAAGCGATGAAAGGATTCATCGATTCCCGTACCGGGACACTAGGAACCGTGGGTCGGTGGCGTCAACACCAAAGTGTGGCCGGTTGCGGCCAACGTTCGCCACAGTGCGCTGAGCGGGAGTATCCCGGCGCATCGTGCCAGCCGGGCAGCGCCCGGAATCTTCGACCCCCGGGCGTGAATCCATTCAGCCAGGGGCCTCGGGGTCACCGGCGCGTTCAGCGGGAGACGAGGCCCCGGCAGGCAGCCCACACGGCTGCCTCGACCCGCCCGCTCACGCCGATCCGGTCGTGGAGGGAACGGCTGCGACGGCGCAGCGTGCGAACGCTCGTGTCGAGACGCCGCGCGATGGCCTCCAGGGTGTCGTCGGTCGACATGGCCTGGAGCAGGACGATGTCCTCTCTGGTCAACTCGGGGTCCTCGTCGGCTCGGGACACGTGGGTGGGCCTCTGCAGGGGTCAGGTCCGGACGCGGCGGTCCGGGGCGTCCCACGCAGCGGGATCGCCGGTCGGTTCGTAGCGGGTGGTGGACTGTGTGGCCGCCACCAGCCGGCGCATGCCGTCCAGGTCATCGGGGGCCGCACCGAGCGTCCGCGCCTGGACGAGGGCGTTGCCCAGCGCCGCGCCCTCGACCGGCCCGGCCACGACGGGCAGCCCGGAGGCATCAGCGGTCAGCTGGCACAGCAGCGCGTTGCGCGACCCGCCACCCACGACATGGACGACCTCGACCTCGTGGCCCGACAGCTCCTGGGCCTGCCGAAGGGCGCGGCGGTAGGCAAGGGCCAGCGAGTCGAGGATGCAGCGCACCGTCTCGGCCTGGGACTGCGGCGGGACCTGCCCGCTGTCCCTGCACGCCTCGGCGATCCGGGTGGGCATGTCCCCGGGCGGCAGGAAGCGTGGGTCGTCGGGGTCGACCACGGCGGTGAATCGGGGCACTCGGACGGCGTCGGCCAGCAGGGTCTCCAGGTCGGCGGGCAGCCCGTCGGCGTGCCACGTGGCGATGGACTGCTGCAGCAACCACAGGCCCATCACGTTGCGGAGGTAGCGCACGGTCCCGCCGACACCGAGCTCGTTGGTGAAGTTGGCCGCACGGCTGGCCTCGGTCAGGACGGGGGCGTCCAGCTCCACCCCGACCAGCGACCAGGTACCGCACGAGATGGTCGCGAACGCCGCGCCGGTCGCGGGGACGCCGACGAACGCCGATGCGGTGTCGTGGGATCCCACCGCGATGACGGGCACCGGCGAGGTCAGCCCGAGCTGGTCGGCCAGGTCACCTCGCACGTGGCCGACGACCTCGCCGGGTTCCACGAGGTCGGGCAGCAGGCCGCGGTCGATGCCGAGTCGGGTGACCAGGTCGTCGGCCCACGCCCGTCGGGTCACGTCCAGCAGCTGGGTGGTCGAGGCGTTGGTGACCTCGGCCACCTGCCGGCCGGTCAGCCAGGACGCGAGGAGGTCGGGGATCAGCAGCATGGTCCGAGCGGCGCCCATCTGGCTGGTGCCCTGCGCGGCGAGCAGCTGCCATGACGTGTTGAACGGCAGGTTCTGGATGCCGGTCACGGCGTAGACCTCGGCGGCGTCCACCAGGTCGGCGTAGGCCCGCTCCATCACCCCGTCGGTGCGGCGGTCCCGATAGTGGACGGGGTTGCCCAGCAGGGCCCCTTCGGCGTCGAGCAGCCCGTGGTCGACCGCCCACGAGTCGATGCCGATGCCGTCCAGGCGTCCGCCGGCATGTCGCCCAGCCGCGCGCAATCCCTCCAGCACGCCCCGGTAGAGGGCCAGCACGTCGGTGTACAGCGTGCCGTTGACCTCGACCGGGACGTTGGGGAAGCGGTGGACCTCCTCCAGCTCGAGGAGGTCGGGCCCCACGCGGGCGAGCATCACCCGGCCGCTGGACGCACCGAGGTCGACCGCTGCGACCGTGACCTGATCGGCCATTGCCTAGCGCAGGAAGGCCGCGGCCACGCCGGCGTCGACGGGGACGTGCAGGCCGGTGGTGTGGGACAGGTCGCCGGCCGTCAGCGCGTACACGGCGTTGGCCACGTGCTCGGGCAGCACCTCGCGCTTGAGCAGGGTCCGCTGGGCGTAGAACTCCCCGAGCTTCTCCTCCTCCACGCCGTAGACCGCGGCCCGCTTGGCGCCCCAGCCGCCGGCGAAGATGCCGGATCCCCGGACGACGCCGTCGGGGTTGATGCCGTTGACGCGGATGCCGTCCTCGCCGAGCTCCGCGGCCAGCAGCCGGACCTGGTGGGCCTGGTCGGCCTTGGTGGCGCCGTAGGCGATGTTGTTGGGGCCAGCGAAGAAGGCGTTCTTGGACACGATGTAGACGATGTCGCCGCCCATGTCCTGGGCCCGCATGACCCGGGCAGCCTCGCGGGACACGAGGAAGGACCCTCGGGCCATGACGTCGTGCTGCAGGTCCCAGTCGGCCGCCGTGGTCTCCGCCAGCGGCTTGGAGACGCTCAGGCCGGCGTTGTTGACCACCAGGTCGACACCGCCGAAGGCAAGGCAGGCCGCGTCGAACGCCGCGGCGATCTGGTCCTCGTCGGTGACGTCGGCGGCGAGACCGATGGCGACATCGGTCGACCCCAGCTCGGCGGCCGCAGCCGTTGCCTTCTCGGGGTCGAGGTCGGCGATGACCACGCATGCCCCCTCGGCGGCCAGCCGGCGGGCGGTGGCCAGGCCGATGCCCGAGGCCGCGCCGGTGACCAGCGCGACGCGAGTCGCCAACGGCTTCGGCTTCGGCTTGCGCTGCAGCTTCGCCTCCTCCAGCAGCCAGTACTCGATGCGGAACTTCTCGGCCTCGTCGATGGGGGAGTAGGTCGAGATCGCCTCGGCCCCGCGCATCACGTTGATGGCGTTGATGTAGAACTCGCTGGCCACCCGGGCGGTCTGCTTGTCGGCTCCGAAGGCGAACATGCCGACGCCGGGGACCAGCACGATCGCCGGGTCGGCCCCGCGCATCGCCGGGGAGTCGGCGACCGCGTGCTCGTCGTAGTAGCGGGCGTAGTCCTCCCGGTACTGGGCGTGGAGCTCGGCCAGTCGGGCGACGACGTCCTCGATCGGCGCGGTCGGCGGCAGGTCCAGCACCATCGGGCGGACCTTGGTGCGAAGGAAGTGGTCGGGACAGGACGTGCCGAGGGCGGCCAGCCGCGGGTGCTCGGCCCGGCTCGTGAAGTCCAGGACCACGTCGGCGTCGGTGAAGTGCCCGACCTGTGCACGGTCGGTCGACGCCATCCCGCGCAGGACCGGTGCCAGCGCCGCCGCGCGTGCCCGTCGCTCCTCCTCCGGAAGGGGGTCGTAGCCCTCGATCGGTGGCCCGAAGGGGTTGGCCTTCCCGTGCTGCTCGATGTAGGCCGCGGCCGTGCCGATGATGTCGAGGCTGTTGGCCTCGCACTCCTCGGAGGTGTCGCCCCACGCCGTGATGCCGTGCCCGCCCAGGATGACACCGATGGCCCCCGGGTTCTCGGCCTTGATCGCGGCGATGTCGAGTCCGAGCTGGAAGCCGGGCCGACGCCACGGCACCCACGCCACACGGCCGCCGAAGATCTCCTTGGTCAACGCCTCGCCGTCGGCCGCCGTCGCGATGGCGATGCCCGCGTCGGGGTGCAGGTGGTCGACGTGGGCCGCCTCCACGAGGCCGTGCATCGCGGTGTCGATGGACGGAGCCGCCGACTGGGGCCCGTGCAGGCAGAAGTCGAACGCCGCGACCATCTCGTCCTCGCGCTCGACCCCCGGGTAGACGTCGACCAGCGCACGCATGCGGTCGAGCCGCAGGGCGGCAAGCCCCTTCTCCGTCAACGTGCCCAGGTCACCGCCCGAGCCCTTGACCCACATGACCTCGACGGCCTCGGCGGTGACGGGGTCGGCGACCGATCCCTTGGCCGAGGCGTTGCCGCCGGCGTAGTTGGTGTTGGCGGGGTCGCTGCCCAGGCGGTTGGCGCGACCGATCAGGTCGACGACGGGCTGCGGTGTGGTGCTCGTTGAGGTGGTGCTCATGAGGTGCTCCTGCGGTGGGGCGTTGACGTGGTGTGTCGTCTGGGTCGCGAGGGGGTCGAGTGGGACGACACGCCTCTGTGGTGTGTCGTCTGGGTCGCCAGGGGGTCGACTGGGGCGACAACCGGTGGGGGTCAGGCGCCCCAGCCGGCCTGGGTGCCGCCGACGCGGTCGGCGACGATGGCGTCGGCGTACCCGGATGCGGCGTAGGCGGCCATCGGGTCGGGGTCGAGGCCCTGCTCCTCGCGGAAGGCGGCCAGGAGGGGGCGGACGTCGGTGTCGAAGGCGTCCATCAGCACCGCGTTGGCCCCGAGGACGTCGCCGGCGGACTGTGCGGCGGCCAGGGCGTCGTGGTCGACCAGCAGCGCCTTGGCGGTGCTCTCCTGGACGTTCATGACCGACCGGATCTGACCGGGGATCTTCGGCTCGATGTTGTGGCACTGGTCGAGCATGAAGCGGACGGTCGACTCGGCGGTGACCGCCCCTCCCACGACGCATTCGTGGAGGATGCGGAACAACTGGAAGGGGTCGGCAGATCCGACCATCAGGTCGTCGTCGGCGTAGAAGCGGGAGTTGAAGTCGAACGCCCCGAGCCTGCCGGCACGCAGGAGCGTGGCGACGATGAACTCGATGTTGGTACCGGGGGCGTGGTGGCCCGTGTCGACGACGACCTCGGCCTTCTCGCCGAGCGCGATGCAGTGGGCGAAGGCGGTACCCCAGTCGGGCACGTCCATGGTGTAGAAGGCCGGCTCGAACAGCTTGTACTCCAGCAGCATCCGCTGGTCGTCGCCGAGGCGGTCGTAGACCTCGCGCAGGGCCTCGGCCAAGCGGTCCTGCCGCGCGCGGATGTCGTCCTGCCCGGGGTAGTTGGTGCCGTCGGAGAACCACAGCTTGAGGTCGGTCGACCCGGTGGCGTCCATGACGTCCACGCACTCAAGCAGGTGGTCGGTGGCCTTGCGACGCACCCGCGGGTCGGGGTGGGTCACGCTGCCCAGCATGTAGTCGTCGTCCTGGAAGACGTTGGCGTTGATCACGCCGAGCCGGACGCCGAGGTCCTCGGCGTGCTGGGTGAGCTTGCCGTAGTCCTCGACGCGGTCCCACGGGATGTGCAGCGACACGCTGGGGGCGGCACCGGTGAAGCGGTGCACTTGGGCGGCGTCGGCGACCTTCTCGTACGGATCGCGGGGCACGCCGGCCTGGGCGAAGACCTTGAAGCGTGTGCCGGAGTTGCCGTAGGCCCAGGACGGCACCTCGACCTCCATGGCCCGCAGGCCAGCGGCGACGTGCTCGGGAACGGTGGTCATCGGGGGTTCTCCTCAGGAGTGGGGTGGGCGTCCGCGGCAGCCAGCTGGGTCTCGAGGTGGAAGATCTCGGGGACCAGCTGCATGGCGCGATCGGGCGCGGTGTGTTGGCCGTCGGGGCCGTCGAGGTCGGCGAAGTAGCTCGCCATGGCCGCCTGCCAGCGGTCGTTCACCGCGGTGGCGTCCATGGCGTCCAGGGCCCGCTGGAAGTCCTCGGTCTCCACGATCCCGATCAGCAGGCCGTCGTCGCGGAGGTGGAGGGAGTAGTTGCGCCAGCCGGCGTCGGCCAGGGCCCGGAGCATCTCCGGCCACACCGCCGCGTGGTCGCGGCGGTAGGCGTCGAGGTGACGCGGGTCGACCTGGAGGGTGAAGCAGTACCGGGGCACGGGCGATTCCTTGGTCCCGGGCGCCGCATCGTGTCCACGACACGACGCCCGGGTGGTCGAGGCAGCGGCGACTAGAAGTCGAAGTCGCCGATGTTGTCGATGTCGAAGACGGTGGGCGGGCCCAACAGGACGCTGCCGTCGGCCTCGACGGTGTAGGAGCCGAGCTTGCCGGCCTCGAAGGTGTCGCCCTCGGCGCCGGTGATCAGGCCAGAGGCGAGCGCGCCGCCGGCGTAGGCCGCCAGGTAGCCGAGGTCAGCAGGGTTCCACAGGGCGAACGCCGTGACGGTGCCGTCCTCGACGAACTCGCGCATCTGGTTGGGCGTGCCCAGGCCGGTGAGGGCGACCTCGCCCTTGAACTCCGAGCCGGACAGGTAGCGGGCGGCGGCGGAGATGCCGACGGTGGTGGGCGAGACGATGCCGGCCAGGTCGGGGTAGGACTGCAGCAGCGCCTGGGTCTCGGTGAAGGAGTCCTGGTCGTCGTCGTTGCCGTAGGCCACCGTGACCAGCTCGATGTCGGGGTACTCGTCGGCCAGGATGCCTTCCATCAGCTCGATCCAGGCGTTCTGGTTGGTGGCGTTGGGGGTCGCGGACAGCACGGCGATCTCGCCGGCCCCACCGATCTGCTCGGCCACCATCTCGACCTGCACGCGGGCGATGCCCTCGGCGGAGGCCTGGTTGATGAACAGGTCACGGCAGGACGGGTCGGTGTCGGAGTCGTAGGTCACCACGGCGATGCCGGCGTCGCGGGCCTCGTTGAGGGCTGGGCACACGGCGTTGGGGTCGTTGGCGGAGATAGCGATGGCGCCGACGCCCTGCTGGGTCAAGGTGTTGATGTAGCTGACCTGGGAGGACGCGCTTGCCTCGGACGGGCCGACCTCGCTGTAGCTGCCGGCGAACTCACCGACGGCTTCCTCGCCGCCGCCGTCAGCGGTGGTGAAGTAGGGGTTGTTGATCTGCTTGGGAAGGAAGGCGATCTCGATGCCCTCCTCGATGGCTGTCGCGCCGTCGGCGGTGTCGTCCCCGGCGTCCTCGGTGGTGGCAGCGGCTTCGGGAGTGTTCTCGGTTGCGGCCGGCTCGTCGGTGGCTTCGTCCTCGGTGGGTGCGTCCGCTTCCTCCTCGGTCGTGGCCGCGGAGTCCTCTTCGGGTGCGTCGGCGGTGTCGTCCTCGCGGGTCGTGCCGCTGCATGCGGTCACGAGCAGCAGCAGTGCCAGCATGGCCGCGAACATCGCGGACCGGCGTCGAAGGATGGTCGTGCTCATCAGGGGGTTCCTCTCGGGTTGGCGGATGGCCGGCCGTACCGGCGGCTCAGGACGAAGGGGAGGTTCTGGAACGATTCAAGAACGAGGCGGACAGGGACAGCTGGGGGTTCGGGACGATCAGGCCGTCTCGGGGGAGGGGGACGCGCCGCGTGCGAGCGCCCGGCGATGCCGTGATGCGGACACGCGAGCGATCACGTTGGGGGTCAGGACCGAGACGATCAGCAGGAGGCCCGTGACGATGTCGAGCACGTCGGCGGACACGTTCTGCAGCTGCAGGGCGTTGCGGATGGTGCCGAGCAGCAGCACCGCGGCGATGACCCCCGGCAGCGATCCCTTGCCGCCGAAGATCGACACGCCGCCGAGCAGCACCGCGGCGACCACAGCGAGCTCCAGCCCCTGGGCGTTGTCGGCGCGGGCGCTGGCGTAGCGGAGCGTCCAGAAGACACCTGCGAGGCCCGAGACCGCGCCGCTGGTCACGAACAGCCAGAAGCGGGTTCGCGCAGGGTCGATACCGGAGAACGTCGCGGCTTCGTCGTTGTGCCCGATCACGTACATGGCACGGCCGGTTGCGGTCCGATGCAGCACGACGGCGAAGGCCAACCCGAGGAGCGCGAGCGGGATCAGGGCCAGCGGTACGAACGTCGAGCCGATCGCCTCGGTCGTGGTGCTGGTCCAGCCGATCGGGAAGTCCGCGACCGCGCGGCTGCCGAGGACGACGAACGCCAGGCCGCGGTAGGCCGCCAACGTGCCGATCGTGACGGCGAGGGACGGCAGGCCGAAGCGGGTTACGAACACGCCGTTCACCGCACCCAGCAGGGCGCCGAGGAGCACCACACCGATGACCGCCAGCTCCAGCGGCACGTTGGCGGTCCACAGCGAGCCCATGACCGCAGACGTCAGGCCGAGGGTGCTGGCGACCGACAGGTCGATCTCGCCGGTGATCACGATCAGCGTCATCGGCAGGGCGATCAACGCGATGGTGATGGAGTCCAGCAGGAGGAACTTGAGGTTGCCGGTGTTGGTGAAGTTCTCCACCGAGACGGCCGCCACGGCAAGGACGAGCAGCAGGACGAGGGTGATGGCGCCGTCCCAGGAGCGCAGCGAGGCCCAGGGCGATCGGCGGGTCCACGAGGACGGGGCGGTGGGGGCGATGTCAGCGGCCATGAGGGCTCCGTCGGCGAAGGCTGCGCTCGGCGCGAAGGGTCAGGAGGCGGTCCAGGCCGATGGCCAGGAGGATGAGCAGGCCGACGACGGCCTGCTGCCAGAACGGGTTGATGCGCAGCACGGCCAACGACGTCGAGATCGTCGTCAGCAGCAGCGCACCGATCGCGGCGCCGTACGCCGTGCCGCTGCCCCCGAAGATCGCCACGCCACCGACGACGGCAGCCGCGACGACCTCCAGCTCGATGCCGCGTCCCGCGGTTGCGTCGAGGGTGCCGAACCGGGCGGCGTACATCGCCCCGGCCAACCCTGCGGTTGCGCCGGAGAACACGAAGGCCCCGAGGACGCGCCGGCCGACATCGATGCCGTACAGGCGGGCGGCGTCGGGATCAGAGCCGATGGCGTACAGCTCGCGGCCCGACCGGTAGCTGGCCAGGTACCAGCTGGCCAGGGCGGCCACGACGACCGCCGTGATGGCGAGGACCGGCACGCCGAGCACCGTCTGGGTTCCCAGCGTCAGCAGGGTGTCGGGCATGTCAGCGGCGTTGATCTGCTGACCGGATGCCCAGGCGAAGTCCACACCGCGGAAGATGTAGAGGGTGCCGAGGGTGACCACCAGGGCCGGGACCCTGGCAGCGGCGATGAGGCCGCCGTTGAGCGCTCCGAGCAGGGCACCGCCGAGCACCGCGACGAGGATGCCGATGGCCACCGGCAGTCCGGGGGCGGCGATGAACAGCTTGCCGATGCCGAAGGCGGTGAGCCCCAGGATGGAGCCGACGGAGAGGTCGACGTTGCGGGTCACGATCACAGCCGTCTGCCCGACGGCGAGCACCGCCACGATGGAGGCCGACAGCAGCAGATCGCGAAGGCTCTGCGGGGACAGGAACCTCGGGTTGCGCAGCGCCGTCACGGTGACGAGCGCGACGAGGGCCAGGACGATGCCTAGTTCGCGGGCATGGAGGATCCGCGACACGGGACCCGGTGCGGTTCGGAGGGGAGAGGCGGTCATGTCGGTCGTGTTCGCAGGCGGGTCGGTGATCTGGGCGGTCACGCGACCACCTCGACCTGTCCGGTGGCGGCGCGCATGACCGACTCCTCGGTGGCATCGATACGGGGGATGTCGGCGGTGAGGCGGCCCTCGTGCATCACCAGGATGCGGTCGGCCATGCCGAGCACCTCGGGCAGCTCGCTGGAGACCATGAGGACCGCGAGCCCGTCGGCTGCCAGCGCCGACAACAACCGGTGGACCTCGGCCTTGGTGCCGA
Organism: Euzebya pacifica; assembly: GCF_003344865.1. Lineage (GTDB taxonomy): Bacteria > Actinomycetota > Nitriliruptoria > Euzebyales > Euzebyaceae > Euzebya > Euzebya pacifica. Next base: position 3,581,137 of record NZ_CP031165.1, on the reverse strand, counting down.
CGTCGATGCCGCGGGTCGGCTCGTCGACGATCAGGATGGACGGGTCGGTGGACAGCCACTTGGCCAGCACGACCTTCTGCTGGTTCCCACCGGACAGGGTCGAGACGGGGGCGTCCAACGAGCCGGCCTTCACCTCCAGCCGGCGGGTCCAGTCCGCTGCCCAAGCGTGTTCGGCGGCACCCGAGAGCAGGCCGAACCGGGCCAGGGTCCTGCGCGAGGTGACCGTGGTGTTGCGTTCCACCGACAGCTCCATCACGAGGCCCTGCTGGCGACGGTCCTCGGGGACCAACGCCAGCCCGGCCCGCATCGCCGCCCGCGGGTCACCGCCCGCCAGCGGAGTGCCGTGCACGAGCACCTCGCCGGCATTGCGTCCGTCGACGCCGAACACCGCACGGATGACCTCGCTGCGTCCGGCGCCGACCAGCCCGGCCAGGGCGACGATCTCGCCGCGACGCACGTCGAAGGACACGTCGCGGAAGATGCCGTGGCGGGTCAGCCCCCTGACTGACAGCGCGACCTCGCCGATCTCCGCCTCGACCTTCGGGAACAGGCTCCCGACCTCGCGGCCGACCATGCGACGGACCACCTCGTCCACGGTCAGCCCGGCGGTGGGATCGGTGGACACGTGCGCCCCGTCGCGCATGACCGTGATGCGGTCGCACAGCCCGAAGACCTCGTCGAAGCGGTGGGAGATGAAGAGGATGGCGGCGCCGGACTCGCGCAGCGAGCGGGCCACGGCGAAGAGCCGTTCGACCTCGACGCCCGAAAGCGCGGCGGTCGGCTCGTCCATGATCAGGACGCGGGCGTCGAACGACAGCGCCTTGGCGATCTCGACGAGCTGCTGGTCGGCGATCGACAGGCCGCGAGCGGGGCGACGAGGGTCCAGGTGGTGGCCGAGACGGTCGAACAGGGCGGTCGCGGCGGCATGCATCGCGTCGTGGTCGATGCGGCCGAGCGACCGCTGTGGCTGGCGGCCCATGAAGATGTTCTCCGCCACCGACAGGTCGGGGAAGAGCGTCGGCTCCTGATAGATCACCGCGATGCCGGCTGCACGGGCGTCGGCCGGTCCGGTGAGCTCCAGCGGTTCGCCGTCGAGCAGGACCCGGCCCGTGTCCTGTCGGTGGGCCCCGGCAAGGATCTTGACCAGGGTGGACTTGCCGGCACCGTTCTCGCCCACGAGGGCGTGGGCCTCGCCGGCGTGCAGTTCCAGCTGGGCGTCACGGAGGGCTCGCACGGCACCGAAGGACTTCTCGATGTCACGCAGCTCCAGGACGGGCTGGCTCATGCTCGGCTCCTTGCTGTCGGAACGGCCACGGCTCGGTGGCGATCTCGTGTGAACGGGTGATGCGTCACGTGGACCGTCCTCTGCTGGACGAGGTGTGAAACGATTCACCGTTCTGGTGGACGAAACGCTAGGGTGAGTGTCATCGAGCTGTCAAGAGGGTTTCCTCGAGATTTCGCCGGGCCCCCGCCGCCAACGGATCCCCGCGTGCCGCTCGTCCACAGCGAGATGCTTGACACGTTTCAACGGGGGAGTACGGTCAGCCGCGAGCGTTCGAGCCGATTCGGAGGGCAGCCTGCTGGTCAGCATCAAGGAAGTCGCGCACCGTGCCGGGGTCTCGGTCGGGACCGTCAGCAACGTCCTGAACCGGCCCGGCAACGTCAACGAGGACACCCTGCAGCGGGTACGAACGGCAATTTCCGAGCTCGGCTACGTCCGCAACGAATCGGCCCGACAGCTGCGAGCGGGACAGAGCCGCACCATCGGTTTGGTCGTCCTCGACGTCGCCAACCCCTTCTTCACCGACCTCGCCCGGGGCGTGGAGTCACTGGCCCACGACGCCGACATGGTCGTCACGTTGTGCAACAGCGACAACGACGGCGGCAGGCAGGCCAGGCACCTCGACGTCCTTGCCCAGCAGCGGGTTCGCGGCGTCCTCATCACGCCCCTGGACACCCATGCCCCGTCCATCCAGCACCTCGTCGACCACGGCATCCCCGTCGTCCTCGTCGACCGCGGCTCGGAGGACGCCACCCGTTGTTCGGTGAGCGTCGACGACGTGCACGGTGGCCGGCTGGCCGGCGCTCACCTCGCAGGGGAAGGTCACGACCGCATCGCCTTCGTCGGTGGGCCCTTCGACATCCGCCAGGTCTCGGACCGCCTCGAGGGCCTTCGCGAGGGGGCTCCGGACGCCGACGTCCAGGTGGTGGAGGTCAACGGCCTGTCGGTGGCCGACGGTCGCGAGGCCGCCCGCCACGTGATCGACATGCCCGTCGACCGCCGACCGACCGCCGTCCTGTGCGCCAACGACCTGATCGCGCTCGGCATGCTCCAGGAGGTCGTCAGGGCCGGCCTGCGCGTGCCTCAGGACCTCGCTTTGGTCGGCTACGACGACATCGACTTCGCCGCCGCAGCGGTCGTCCCCCTCTCCTCGGTCAGGCAGCCGCGCGAACAGCTGGGCCGCGCCGCAGCAGAGCTGCTCCTGGAGGAGGCCGGCGACGCCGCCGGCCAGCACATCCATCGACAGGTGGTGTTCCGCCCCGAGCTGGTCGTGCGCACCTCCAGCGGTGGCCCCGACGGCTTCGGCACCGAGACGGTGACGGGCGAGGGCACGGCATGAGGATCGCCCTGTTCGTGACCTGCCTCGCCGACACCTTGTTCCCCGACGTCGGCCGAGCCGTCGTGACGGTGCTGGAACGCCTCGGGCACGAGGTCGTGTTCCCCGCGTCGCAGACCTGCTGTGGGCAGGCCCACACCAACACCGGCTACGGCCCGATGGCCCTGCCGCTGGTCCGCAACCACGTCGAGGCGTTCGAGGACTGCGACGTCGTCGTGGGGCCGTCGGGTTCCTGCGTGGGGTCGGTCCGCCACCAGCACGCCGGGATCGCCCGGGCCGCGGGGGACGAGGCCCTGGCCCGTCGTGCCGACGCCGTCGCCTCGCGCACCTTCGAGCTGTCCGAGCTGCTGGTCGACCAGCTCGGGGTCACCGATGTGGGCGCGGTGTTCCCGCATCGCGTCACCTACCACCCGACCTGCCACTCCCTGCGGCTGCTGCGTGTCGACGACAAGCCCCTGCAGCTGCTCCGAGCCGTCGAGGGCATCGACCTGGTCGAGCTGCCCCGGGCCGACGAGTGCTGCGGGTTCGGGGGCACGTTCGCGGTGAAGAACGCCGACACCTCCTCGGCGATGCTGGCCGACAAGATGCGCCATGTCCGCGCCACGGGCGCGGAGTACGTCACGGCCGGCGACGCCTCCTGCCTGATGCACATCGGCGGGGGGTTGTCCCGTTCGCGGGCCGGGGTGCGCACGCTCCACCTCGCAGAGATCCTGGCCTCGACCGGCGACCGGGCCGGGGTGGCCCCGTGACGCCGCAGGTGCCGCCCGGCCGCACGTCCCTGCCGGTCGTCTCGCCCCGTGGGGTCGGGCAGCTTCGCGGCGCGCAGTCCTTCCCCGACGCCGCCCGCGGGGCGCTGGCCGATCCGCAGCTGCGCCGGAACCTGGGCAACGCCACCGCCACGATCCGTGCCAAGCGCGAGGCGGTGGTGGGCGAGGTCCCGGACTGGCAGGCCCTCCGCGCCGCCGGCGCCGCCATCAAGGACGACACCCTCCGGCGACTGCCCGAGCTGCTGGTGCGGCTGGAGGAGCGGGTCACCGCTGCGGGTGGCACGGTGCACTGGGCGCGGGACGCCGCGGAGGCCAACGCCATCGTCACCCGCCTGGTCCGGGCCACCGGCGCCGACGAGGTCGTCAAGGTCAAGTCGATGGCGACCCAGGAGATCGGGCTCAACGAGGCGCTCGCCGAGGCCGGCATCCACGCGCTGGAGACCGACCTGGCCGAGCTCATCGTGCAGCTCGCCGACGACCGCCCCTCCCACATCCTCGTCCCCGCGATCCACCGCAACCGCACCGAGATCCGCGACATCTTCCTCGCCCACATGGCGGACGTCGATCCCGACCTGACCGACGAACCCCGTGCGCTGGCCATGGCCGCCCGGCGCTACCTGCGGCGCAAGTTCCTGACCGCCCGGGTCGCGGTGTCGGGTGCCAACTTCGCCGTCGCCGACACCGGCACCCTGTCGGTGGTCGAGAGCGAGGGCAACGGCCGCATGTGCCTGACCCTGCCCGAGACGCTGATCACGGTGATGGGGATCGAGAAGCTGGTCCCGACGTGGGAGGACCTCGAGGTGTTCCTCCAGCTGCTGCCACGGTCGGCAACGGGGGAGCGGATGAACCCCTACACGTCGTTCTGGACCGGGGTGCACCCCGGCGACGGTCCGCAGGACGTCCACCTGGTGCTGCTCGACAACGGTCGCACGGCGGTGCTGGCCGACGAGTACGGCAGGGACGCGCTGCGCTGCATCCGCTGCTCGGCGTGCCTGAACGTCTGCCCGGTCTACGAACGCACCGGCGGGCATGCCTACGGATCGGTGTATCCAGGTCCCATCGGCGCCGTCCTGTCGCCCCAGCTGACCGGGGTGGAGGACAACGCGTCCCTGCCCTACGCCTCCTCGCTGTGCGGGGCGTGCTTCGATGCCTGCCCGGTCGCCATCGACATCCCCTCGATGCTGGTGCACCTGCGTGAGCAGCACGTCGAGGCGCAGGCCGCCGCGCGAACCGTTCCCACGGTCGAGGCTGCCGCCATGAAGGCTGCGGCCTGGATGATGAGCGACGCGTCGCGTTGGTCGGGGGCCCAGCGTGCTGCGAGAGTCGGTCGACTGATCGGCCGTGATCGAGGCGACGGCGACCGTCGGATCCGCACGCTGCCCCCGCCGATGAACGGTTGGACCGCCACCCGTGACGCGCCGGTGCCGGCCAGCCAGAGCTTCCGCGACTGGTGGCGCGGACGCGAGGAGGGCACGACGTGAGCCTGCCCTCCGACCCCGCCCGCACCGAGGTCCTGGCGCGCATCGTCGATGCCCTCGGTCCTGCGCCAGCCGCCGTGGACGTCCCCCGCGACTACGACATCGACCCGCCCGCGGACGTCGACCTGCTCGAGCGGTTCGTCGACCGGGTGGAGGACTACCGCGCAACCGTGCACCGCGTGGGTTCGGACGACCTCGCCGCGACCATCGGCCGAATCCTCGACGCGGCCGTGTCGGACCGCGTCGCGCGGGTGGTGGTCGCCCACGACCTCGACGAGGCGGTGCTCCCCGAGGGGGTCGAGCGCCACATCGACAGCCCCGAGGTGCCCCTCCCCGTCGACGGCTCGGGCGGCCTCGACGCGATGGACGCCGTGGTGACGACGTCGGCGGCTGCCATCGCCGACACCGGGACGATCGTGCTCGACGGCGGCCCCGGCCAGGGACGGCGAGCGATCACGCTGGTTCCGGACCTCCACGTGTGCATCGTCCGCGCCGAGGACGTGCACGCCACCGTGCCCCTCGCGGTGCGGGCCCTGGATGCCACCCGTCCCCAGACGTGGATCTCCGGGCCGTCGGCGACCAGCGACATCGAGCTCGACCGGGTCGAGGGCGTCCACGGCCCCCGCACCCTCCACGTGGTCCTCCTCACCTGACCACGCGTGTCGGGTTCCTTCGACGGGCGGCCCCCTTTCCGACACGCGTCCGGTCACGCGGCGCGGCACCCCGGCCGCGTGTCGGGTTCCTGCGACGGACGGCCCATCGCCCGACACGCGTGTTCGGCCGGGCGGTGGAACGGGCAGGGTGACGTGCATGACCGCTGACGCACGCCCGAACGACCATGCCGTGATCGCCCACGTCGGCGACGCCGCGACCGCCGAGGCCGCTGTCGCCGACCTCGCCGAGTCCGGGGTCGACCGAGACGCCATCGCCCACGGCACCGGCGAGTCCTTCGCCGCACGCCTCGAAGCGGGCGACGAGGACTCCCATCCCGCCGGACGGCTCGTGAAGTTCCTGCTGTCGCTCGGCCAGGAACGCGAGGAGCTCATGCGTCTGGGGGAGGAGGCACGGTCGGGCCGCCACGCCATCGTCGTCAACGACGTGGAGGAGTCCCACCGCGACAGCATCGCCGACGTGCTGGCCCGCCACGACGCCCGTGACATCGTGTGGTTCGGCGACTGGCAGACCGAGGACCTCTCCATCCAGCGCTGATCGCCGGCCCGCACGATTACATCGTTTGCACCGGAAGGGTCGGGGTCATCTCACTGTTAGGTGGTCTCATGGAACCGCTCATCGCCGAACCGGCACCGCTCACCAACGACGAGATCCGTCGTTACTCCCGACACCTCATCATGCCCAACATCGGCATGGACGGGCAGGGACGCCTCAAGGCCGCCAAGGTCCTGCTCGTCGGCACGGGTGGCCTCGGCTCCCCGGCTGCCATGTACCTCGCCGCCGCCGGTGTGGGGGAGATCGGCCTGGTCGACTACGACACCGTCGACGAGTCCAACCTGCACCGCCAGGTCATCCACGGCACCAAGGACATCGGCAAGCGCAAGACCGAGTCCGCCCGCGAGACGATCCTCGACATCAACCCGACGGTCAAGGTCAACATCCACGAGACGCTCCTGCGCAGCGAGAACGCGCTGGAGATCATCGAGCCCTACGACCTGGTCATCGACGGGACCGACAACTTCCCGACCCGGTACCTGGTCAACGACGCCTGCGCGATCCTGGGCAAGCCGAACGTCTACGGCTCGATCTTCCGCTTCGAGGGGCAGCTGAGCGTCTTCTGGAACGAGGTCGGCCCGAACTACCGCGACCTCTTCCCCGAACCGCCGCCCCCCGGCATGGTCCCCTCCTGCGCCGAGGGTGGCGTATTCGGGGTCCTGTGCGCGTCGATCGGCGCCGGTCAGGTGACGGAGGCCATCAAGCTCATCACCGGCATCGGCGAACCGCTCATCGGCAAGATGAAGCTGTACGACGCGCTCGACCACGACTGGCGCACGATCACGGTCCGCAAGGACCCCGACGCCAAGCCCATCACCGAGCTCATCGACTACGAGGAGTTCTGCGGCGTCCCCGCCAACGACCACGTCTCCGACGACGTCGACAGCGACTTCGACCTGCAGATCACGCCAGTGGAGTTCGAGAAGATCCGCGACGAGGTCACCCTCATCGACGTCCGCGACCCCCACGAGTACGAGATCTCGCGCATCGAGGGGTCGACCCTCATCCCGCTCGGTGACCTGCCCTCACGCATGCACGAGCTGGACTCCTCCGACGAGATCGTCCTGCAGTGCAAGTCGGGCCAGCGGTCGATGCAGGCGCTCAACATCCTGCGCGACGCGGGGTTCCGCAAGCTGCGCAACCTGCAGGGCGGCATCAACGGCTACTCCCGACAGGTCGACAGCTCGATCCCGACCTACTGACGCCCCACCTACTGACGCTCCGGTGTCGTGGCTCCGGTCGGCTTGGCCGGCCGGAGCTCGACCTCGATGATGCGGAACCGGTCGACCGTCGTCACGGTCAGGCGGACACCGCCGAGGCTGGCGGTTGCGCCGACCTGGGGCACGTTGCCCGTCCGATGCTCGATGAACCCGGCGAGGGTCTCCCACGGGCCGTCGGGCAGCTCCAGGCCCGTCTGCTCGGCCAGCTCGTGGGCACGCAGGTTGCCGGCCACGACCAGCCGGCCGTCGGGACGGCGCCGCAGGCGACGTGACAGCCGGTCGGTCTCGTCGTCGAACTCGCCGATCAGCTCCTCGATGACGTCCTCCAGCGACACGAGGCCGCTGACGGAGCCGTACTCGTCGGCCACCATCGCGATGTGCTGCCGCTGCTGCCGCATGTCCAGCAACAGGTCCTCGATCGGTCGGGACTCCGGCACCACCATCGCGGGGCGGGCCAGCCGGGCGGCCGGTGTCTCGGGGCCGAAGCGGTCGGGACGCAGGACGAGGTCCTTGACGGTCAGCACCCCCAACACCTGGTCGAGGTCGCCGCCGTGGACGGGCAGACGGGATCGGCCCGTGGCGCTGGCGACCGCCATGACCTCCGCAGCGGTTGCGGTCGCGGCGACGGCCACGACCTCCCGGCGGGGGATCATGATGGATTCGGCGTCGAGCCCCGACAGCTCCAGCGCACGGCTCAGCAGCTCGTGGTCCTCCCCAGCGATCGTCCCCTCGTTGTAGGACTCGCGCAGCACCATCAGCAGGTCGGAGGGGGCGTGGGCCACCGCGAGCTCCTCCTGCGGTTCGACCCCGACGGCACGCACGAGGGCGTTGGCCATGCCGTTGAGGAGGAGGATGACCGGTCTGAAGATGGAGACGAACAGCAGGAAGGGTCGGGCCAGCAACAGCGAGGACCGTTCGGCGTCGGCGATCGCCCACGACTTGGGGGCCATCTCGCCGACGACCATGTGCAGGAAGACCACGATCGACAGCCCGATGGCGAAACCGATGGTGACCGCCGCGGGTTCGGGCAGGGGAGTGGACTCCGCCAGGAGGTGCTCGAAGAAGCCGGCGACCAGCGGTTCGGCCACGTAGCCGAGGCCGAGGCTGGCCATGGTGATGCCGAGCTGCGCGCCGGCGAGCGTGACCGACAGCTCCTTGAGCCCCTTGAGCGCCGCGGTGGCGCGGGCGTCGTCGGCGTCGGCGAGCTGCTGGATGCGGGACCGTCGCACGGCGAGCAGCGCGAACTCCGCCGCCACGAACGCCCCGTTGACGGCCAGCAGGACGATGGCGACGATGGCCCCGGTCGGCCCCGTCATCGTTCGGTCTCCTTGTCGTGCACGTGCACCGGTGCTGGCACAGGTGGCTCGTCACCGTCGGGGGCGTGGTCGGGGTCGGTGCTCAGCCGGACCGTCTGGGCGACGTGCCGTTGCACGGCCAGGACCTCGATGGTGATGCCGTCCAGCCGCAGGGTGTCCCCGACGACGGGGACACGCGACAGCGTCGCCATCAGCAGGCCGCTGATGGTGTCGTGCTCGCCCTGCGGCAGCTCGATACCGGTGTCGCGTCGTACCTCGTCGATGCGCCACGAGCCCGGCACCCGCCAGCTGCCGTCGGCTCGCAGGACCGCCTGCCGTTCGGCGCGGTCGTGTTCGTCGCGGATGTCGCCGACGAGCTCCTCCACGATGTCCTCGAGGGTGACGATGCCCTCGGTGCCGCCGAACTCGTCGACGACGACGGCGAGCTGGGTGTGGGTGTCGCGGAGCAGCAGGAGCACGTCGCGGAGCGAGGCCGACTCGGGCACGGCGAGCTCGGGTTCGGCGAGGGTCCGGACGGGCGTGATCGCCCGTTCGGCGACGGGCACGTCCAGCAGATCCTTGATGTTGACGACACCGAGGAGGTCGTCCAGCCCCTCGGGGCCGGTCACGGGGAAGCGTGAGTGGCCGGTGCGCACCCCGAGGGCCGTCAGCTCCTCACAGGTGGCGTCACCGGAGATGGAGACGACGTCGGCGCGAGGCCGCATCGCGTCGTCGGCGTGCAGGTCGCGGAACTCGATGGAGCGCTGCAGCAGGGCCGACACGCCCTCGCCGAGGGTGCCGGAGGCCGAGGAGCTGGTGATGATGTGCTCCAGCTCCTCCACGGTGACGGAGTTGTCGATCTCCTCGCTGGGTTCGATGCCGACCAGGCGCAGCAGCCGGTTGGCGGCGCTGTCGAAGAGGTGGATGATCGGGCCGAACAACCGCAGGTACAGGATCTGGCCACCGGCTAGGCTCTTCGCCACGTCCTCGGCCTTGGCGATGGCGAGGTTCTTGGGGCCCAGCTCACCGAGGACCATCTGACCGGCGGTGGACACCACCAGGCCCAGGCTGACGGCGATGACCGGGACAAGCGCGGGCCGGATGCCGAGCGGGGACAGCAGCGGCTCGAAGAGGGCGGTGAAGACCGGCTCGGCGATGAACCCGACGGCCAGCGAGGTCACCGTGATGCCCAGCTGCGCGCCGGACAGGGCGAACGACAGGCGACCGAGCAGCTGCAGGGCCCGGCCTGCACGGCGGTCACCGCCTTCGTGGGCGGCCTCCAGCCGACCACGCCGGGCGGTGACCAGCGCGAACTCGGCGGCGACGAACCAGGCGTTGCCGAAGATCAGCAGGAGGACGGCCAGGAGGCCGAGGACGGTGCTCACTTCGCGACTCCGTGTACGTACGTCGTTCGAGGGGCTCCATGGCCCGCAATGACCAGGAGGAAACCATCATCTCTGACGATGGTCCCGTGGCCCCGTCCCGTCATAGCCTTGACCCAGCGGGCGGGTCGGTGACAGGCCCTCCGCGGTTCCCCTTGGCACTGGTTGTGCCTCGGACACTGGACGTGTCCTCGAGCCTCGGTCCCCCCCGGCCGGGGCTCGATCCATGTGCATGCCTGTCGTCTGCAGGTGTTCACCCGCCGCCACCGTCGCTCGGCGCGGGCTCCGGAGCTGCGGTCGGCGCAGGTGCGGGGGCCGGTTCCTCCGTTGGTGCCGGCGCAGGCGCTGTCGGCTCGGGGTCGGGCTCCTCGGTCGGATCAGGAGCCGGCTGGGTGGGTTCCTCGGTCGGTTCCTCGTCGTCCTGTCCCTCGCCGGTGCCGACCATGACGATCCTGGGTTCGGCCAGGTAGACCGTCGTGTAGGTCTCGGTGGCCGTGCGGCCGTCGACGTAGGCGATCGTCCGGGTGAAGTCCACGCTGAAGCCGTCGCGGCCGCTCTGCACGACGCGTTCCTCACCGGCGGGAAGCTCGTCGGACTCCTCGCGCTCCTCCCGGGGTTCGCGCAGGCCGTACCGGTCGCCGGTGGTCGAGGTCACCTCGGCGTACTCGGTGGACCAGAAGCTGACGGTGATCGAGGTGTCGGTGTAGGTGGTGTCGATCCAGATGGCGTGGGGCGAGTCGTTGGTGAACTTCAGGTCGACCGGGGGGTCGTAGTTCAGCGTCGCCTCGCGTCCGAGGGGGTATCGGGAGATGTAGTAGCTGTGCGGCTTGAACTCCACGATGTCGTAGCCGCCGAAGTAGATGGTGTTGAACATCGTGGTGGTGAACTGGCTGACCCCGCCTCCGATCTGCTCGACGAACTCGCCACCGGAGATGGCGCCGCCACCCACGAAGCCCTTGTCGGTCGTGCGGGGACCCACGAGGCCGTTGAGCGAGAACGTCTCGCCGGGCATCACGATCGTGCCGCGCACGATGTCGGCCATCCGCTGGATGTTGGTGACCCGGGACTGGCAGCAGGGGTGCTCGGTGGTGAACGTGGCGACCTGCTCGACGATCCCCATCGCCTCGATGTCCTCGGTGGTGACCTCCGGCTCGGTCAGCTCGCCGGTCAGCTCGGCGCTGCGTGCGCCGGGCGTCGTCGCCACCTCGAGGACCTGCTCGGCCGCGGCCACGGCGTCGAAGGCGAACCCGTCGACCGACGGGGTCACCACGACCTGGCCTCCGGTGACCTCGATGCTGGCGTCCTGCGGGGGCTGGGCGAGCGCGGCGAACTGTTCGGCCGGCAGCATCGCGAGCAGCCGGTCCGGGTCGATGACCAGCTCCAGGTCGGCGTCGCCGCCCTCGCTGACCGCTTCGGCCCGGACCTGCAGCAACGCACCGATGCGTTCGCCGGTCAGCGACAGCCGGACGTCGCCACGGATCAGGGTCACCGGGGCGGAGATGGCCAGCTCTGCAGCTGCGGCGAGGTCGGCGATCGCCTCTGGGTCCGTCGACGGGGTGGTCACGACCGTCGGCACCTCGATGGTGGCGTCGCCGCCGTCCTGGAGGGCATCGAGCGCCGCCGATCGAAGCGCCTCGACGTCGATCGTCTCGCCCGGCTGGGGCTGCACGACCTCCACGGTCGTCCCGGTGATCACGAGGTCGGCCTCGATCGGGGGCAGCGCCAGGTCGTCGGCGATCCGGTCGATCCACCGCTCGAACGCGATGCTGTCGAAGGCGGCGATCGGAGGCACCGTCAGCGGGACGAACGTCGCGCGGACCTGATCCCTGAACGCCAGCAACGGGTTGGCCTGCCGGCCGCGATCCATGACGGCGGCGACGGTTGCCTCGACGTCGAGGGCGTAGCCGAGCTCCTCCGCGGTGGACACCACCTCGTCTGTCCCTCGGGTGACGGTGATGGTCCGCGTCCGGCGTGCGTCGTCGAGCCCGGCGATCGCGGTGGTGACCGCGTCGGAGGACTGGCCGCCCACGTCGACGCCGGCGACGGTGAGGCCCGGCAGCGCCGTGTCGGCGCGTGCGGCGCGCAACCCGAGGAACACGACGGCCAGCACGACGACCAGCCCCACGACGGTGGCGATGGCCTCTCGTACCGGTGACCGGGAGGATCCTCGTTGTGGTGGTCGGCGTCGTGGACCGGAGGTCGCCCGTCGGCCCGTCCCTCGGTCGACGGCATCCTGCGTCGTGTCCATTGGGTACAGAGGCTAATGGCCCGACGCCCGTCTGCCGCCGCTGGCACCCCGATCCGGGGCCATCCGTCGCAGCTGCGTCGCACTCGACCCTGTCCGTCCGTCCCTGTCCGGTCATGACGTGTGGTGAGGTACACCTAGGGATCGCTTCCCCGCGCACAACCGAACAGCTACTTCCGTCGTTCCGGCTGGGCCCCTGCCCGGCCGGTCGGTCCTGCCGTAACGGGAACCATGATCCTCTCCTCCTCCATCCATTCGCCGCTCAGCCGCGCCGTCCTGCTGCTGCTCGTCCTCGCCATGGCCATCGCCACGAGCGGCCCGGCCAGCGCGACCGGTTCGGAGGAATCCCGGATCTCCCAGACCCGCGAGGAGCTCGAACGCGTTCGCGGCGAGCTGAACGCCGCGCGGGGGGAGGCCGACGACGACATGATCGCGCTGGAGGATGCCGACGCCCAGCTGGAAGCCGTCTTCACCGCCGTGGAGACCGCCCAGCAGGCCGTCGGACGCCAGGAGGACGCCGTCGCCGAGGCCGAGCGCGAGCTGGCCGTCGCGCAGGGCGAGCTCGTCGAGCAGCAGCAGCGGATGGCGCTGCGCATCAACCGGTTGTACCGCCAGGCACGCCCCGACCCCCTGATCACCGTCCTGGACGCCTCCACGGTGTCGGACGCCGTCGAGCAGAGCGCCTACATCACCGCCATCGGTCGCCAGGACCGCGCGCTGGTCGAGGGCCTCGAGAACGCCCAGTCACGCGTCGAGGGCCGTCAGCGTGCCCTCGACGAGGAGACCGTCGCGCTGGACCGCGTGCTGGTCGAGCAGCAGGCGCTGCTGGTCGAGGTGGAGGAGATCCGCAACGACCGCGAGCTGATCGCCGCCGCCAGCCAGGACCTGGTCGCCCGCCTGCAGTCCCGCGAGGAGCACCTGGAGGAGGAGGCCATCGAGCTGCTCCGCGAGCAGGCCCAGGCCGAGGCCCGCGCGGTGGCCGAGGCGGCCGCCAAGGAAGCCGCCGAGCAGCTGGCCGCCGAGGTCATCGCCGACGACGAGGCCGAGGGCGAGGACGACGAGGCCGAGATCGAGGAGGCCACCGCACCGCCGCCCGCGCCGGCCCCCGTGGCCGCACCGTCCGGCGGTGGCGGCCTCCAGTGGCCCGCCGGTGGCACCGTCACGTCCGGGTTCGGACCCCGCTGGGGCCGCAACCACAACGGCATCGACATCGCTGCCGGCTCGGGGGCGCCGATCGTGGCCGCCCGCGGTGGCACCGTCACCAAGGCCGAGAACTGGTCCGGCAGCGGCTTCGGCAACGTCGTGATCATCGCCCACGGCAACGGCCTGACCACCCTCTACGCCCACATGTCCTCCATCGCCGTCAGCGCGGGCCAGTCCGTCGGCGGGGGGACCTACCTCGGCGGCATGGGCTGCACCGGCTCGTGCACCGGTACCCACCTGCACTTCGAGGTCTGGGCCGGTGGCACCCCCGTCGACCCCATGGGCTACCTCTAGGACGTCAGCCCGTGTAGGGCGTCAGCCCGTGTAGGGCGTCAGCCCGTCCAGGGCGTCGGCCCCTCCGGGCGCCCCAGCCCGCCTGTTTCGACGGATTCGCCTCGGAGTGGCCGTCCGCGCGATGGTGGCTGAGGCTATTCCGTCGCCTGGACCCCGGATTGTCGCGGTTTCCAGCCCACGCCCCGAGGCGATTCCGTCGTCGCACGAGGCGATTCCGTCGGGTGTGAGGGCTAGCTGCATTCGTCGGGGACGGCGGCGGCGCCGACGGGGACCTCCTCGGCCGCGCCCGGGTCCTCCGTCATCGGGGGAGGAGGCGGGGCGGACACGTCGATGGCTGAGCCGACGATGAGGACGACCTCGGTCAGCGAGTCGTCCTGCTGCAGCGTCGCGCCGGGGATCTGCTCGGCGACCAGCTGGGCCGCGGCGACGTTGGGGCCGGCGTAGCGCACGACCGTGCCGTCGGTGGGGTCGGCGTTGCCGATGCCGACGATGTCGAACCCGCGTGCGGTCAGGAAGTCGCGCACCGTGGCGGCAAGGCCCTCGGTACCGGTGGCGTTGAGGACCCGGACAGGCACGTCGCCCGGCTGCAGCGCCTGCACGTCCTCACCGGGGTTCAGCGACAGCACCGACCCGTCGGCGAACGAGGCGTACAGCGCGCCGGCGGCGTCCGGGTCGGGCACGAGGACGGCAGCCCCGCCGATGTTCGCGGCGTTGGCCGGCACCGTGTAGGTGGCTAGGCCGGAGCCCGCCAGCCCACGGGCCGCTCGCGCCAGCTGCGCCAGCTCGATCAGCCCGAGCCCCTCGTCGGCGATGAGCGTGCGGCCAGCCGAACCCGCGACGCGGAACAGGCGGGGGACGTTGACCAGGGTCGAGGGGGACACGACCTGCTGGGCCAGCGAGCGCAGGAACCGCTGCTGGCGAGCGATGCGACCGAGGTCGGAGTCGACGTGGCGGGCGCGGACGAAGCCGATGGCCTGGGTGCCGTCGAGCACGTGGCAGCCAGCGGGCAGGTCGACCGCCGCGAACTGGTCCTGCAGGGGCTCGTCGAGGAACACCGGCACACCACCGACCGCGTCGACGATCTGCACGAACCCGAACAGGTTGACCTCGACGTAGTGGTCGATCGGGATGCCCGAGGCGTTGGAGACGGTCTGGACCAGGCAGCTGGGACCACCGCGGGCGAACGCCGCGTTGACCCGGCCCTGCACGCCGTCGCACTGCTCGACGAACAGGTCGCGGGGGAACGAGAGCATCGCGGCCCGTCCGCCGTCGATGCTGAGCAGGAAGATCGTGTCGGTCCGACGGCCGTCGACCGCCTCCGTGCCCAGCTCCAGCAGCTGCTCGGGGGTGAAGCCGTCACGGCTGTCGGATCCGACCACCAGCACGTTGAGGGTGGGCCCGCCGCTCACGAGGCCCTCGACCGGTTCGCGCTGGATCTGGCTGGAGGCATACACCGCCAGCCCCCCGAGGGCGAGGAGCACGATCATCAGGGCCGAGAACGCGATGTTGAACACCCCACCCAGCGCCTTGGTGAACGACACCCGCCGGTGGCGGCCGGTCATGGCGGGACCGAAGTCGTCCGGGCGATGGCCGTCGCCACCCCAGCGCTCGCCGTAGGTGCGGTCGTAGTCGTAGTCGTCCTGGCTCATTGGTGTGCGGCCTGCGTTCCCCAGCCTCCTCCGCCAGGCGTCTCCAGGCGGATGCGGTCACCAGCCTGCACCGTCAGGGTCACCTTCGCGGGGAGGGCCTGCGTCGTCCCGTCGGGTCGGATGAGGGTGTTGCGCCCCGGTTGTCCGGCCCGACCGCCGCCCAGGCCCCATGGCCCCCGGGCCCGGCGTTCCGTCTGCACGGTCACCCGTGCGTCGGTCAGCACCTCGATCTCGCGCACGATCCCGTCGCCGCCGGGGTGCAGCCCCTCGCCGCCGGTTCCGCTGCGGAGCTCGGAGCGAACGACCCGCAGCGGGTAGGCCACCTCCAGCGCCTCGACCGGGGTGTTGCGCGTGTTGGTCATGCCCGTGTGGACGCCGTCCATGCCGGGCCGTCCCGGGGTGCCGCCCTCACCGCCGCCGATCGTCTCGTAGTAGGCGAACGGGGTGCCCTGCCCGCTGCTGCCGATGAGGATGTTGTTCATGGTGCCCTGCGACGCAGCCGGCACGCGGTCGGGCACGGCCTGTGCGAGCGCGCCGAGCAGCAGGTCGACCAGGCGTTGGCTGGTCTCGACGTTGCCGGTTGCGACCGGAGCCGGGAAGACGGCGTCCACGATCGTCCCCGGGGTGGTCTGCACGGTCATGGCCCGAGCCGTCCCGGCGTTGGCCGGCGCATCCGGGTCGGTGACGAGGCGCAGGACGAACAGGGCGGCGGACTCCGTCACGGCCCGCACGGCGTTGACGTTGGCAGGGACCTGCGGGGGGCAACGTGTCAGGTCGACCACGAGCTGGTCGCCACGGATGGCCACGGTGGTGTGCAGCTCGAGCCCAACGGCCTGGGCAGCGGCATCCATGGAGCCGTCGGCGGCGACCTCCAACCAGTCGCTGAACGTCCACTCGCCGTCGGGCATCTCGGCCAGGGCGGCGCGGATCCGCCGTTCGGCGTAGTCCACCAGCGCATCCATGTCGGCCAGGAGGCCGTCCCGACCTCGTTCGGCGGCCATCTCGCACAACCTCGCGGCTCCGGCGTGGTTGGCGGCGAACTGGGCCCGCAGGTCGCCGTGACGTTCCGTCGGGGTCCGCGAGTTGGCCGCCAGCATCTCGATCACGTCGGTGCGTTCGCCGTGGTCGTCGACCAGCAGGAGCGGTGGGATGCGCAGGCCCTCCATCGCGATGTCGGTGGCGTCGGCCGGCATCGACCCGGGCGCGGCGCCGGCGATGTCGGCGTGGTGTGCACGGTTCGCGACATACCCGATGAGCTGCCCCGACCGTCCGTCCTCGCGGTCTCCGACCGCGCCGACGAGGGTGATGTCGGGCAGGTGCGACCCACCCCGGTAGGGGTCGTTGACGACGGCGGTCATCCCCGGCGACAGGTCGAAGGCGCCGAGGATCGAGTCGACCGATGCCGGCATCGAGCCGAGGTGGACCGGGATGTGCTCGGCCTGGGCCACCATCTCACCGCTCGGCGAGAAGATGGCCGCGGACAGGTCGAGGCGCTCGGTGATGTTGGGGGAGTAGGCGGACCGCTCCAACGCCACCCCCATCTGCTCGGCGACACCGTCGAGGGCGTGGCGGGTGACCTGCAGGCGTGCCGGGTCGGCGGGTGGGCGCGGGTCAGCCATGGCGGATCACCAGGTTGAGGTGGTCGTCGACCGTGCCGACGTCGCCGTGGAGCAGCAGCCCGGTCGAGTCGGGCTGGACGAGGATCGCCGACCCGCTCACCGTGTCGCCCGGACGCAGGCTGCCACGGGCGACGACGGAGACCGCCTCGGGGCCGTCGCCGAGGTCCGCGGTCCGGGTCGTCGTCGGCGTGCTCGGGCCCAGGTCCCAGCCGGTCACCGCTTCGGTGTGCAGGGCGGGCCGCTGGCTGATCCGCCGGACGGTGACCACGACGACGTCGGCGTCGTGCAGCGCATAGCCGTAGACCTGCTCGTGGCGACGGTGGAACGCCGCCAGGGTGCCGAGGTCCTCGCCGGCGTCCGGGTCGACGTCGATGCGCAGCTCGTGGGCCTGTCCGACGTAGCGCAGGTCCGCGACCGTACGGACGGTGGCTGCGGCATCGGGGATGGAACCGGTCACGGATTCGTCCAGCGGCAGCAACTCGAGGGTGTCGCGCAGCCGCTCCGGCGGGACCATCACCGTCCGGGACCACTCGCGCCGTTGCGGTGCGGTCAGCAGGCCGACCGCGGACAGCACACCGGGTGCGGGCGCCAGCACCGTTGCGCGGCAGCCGAGCATCCGGGCCAGGGCCGAGGCGTGCAGCGGACCGGCGCCGCCGTAGGCCACGAGGGCAAGGCTGTCGGGATCGACGCCCGCTTCGGTCGACACCCGCCGCAGGGCCCGGGCCATGGCGGCGCGGACGACGTCGAGGATGCCGGTGGCGGTGACCCCCTCGATCCGTGCGATGGCCCGCTCGGCTGCCGCGACGTCGGCGGTCATGGTGCCGCCAGCGAGGCTGTCGAGGTGGCCGAGGACGGCATGGGCGTCGGTGACGGTCGGCTGGGTGCCGCCGCGTCCGTAGCAGGCCGGACCCGGGTCGGACCCGGCGCTGCGGGGGCCGACCCGCAGGGCCCCGCCGGCGTCGAGCGCGGCGATGGAGCCGCCGCCGGCACCGACCGTGTGGATCCCGATCGTCGAGGTGCCGATGGGCAACCCGTCGATCGTGCCGGCGAGGCTGACGACCGGTTCCCCGCCGCGGATCAGGCACACATCGGTGGACGTCCCACCCATGTCGAAGGCGATCGCATCGTCGAACCCCGCGGATCGGGCGGCCGCGGCGGCGGCGACGACGCCACCGGCGGGGCCCGACAGCAGGGTGTGGACGGGTTCGGCGACCATGCGGTCCAGGTCAGCGGTCCCGCCGCCGGAGGTCATGACGGTGACGTCGGTGTCGGGCAGCCGGTCGGACAACCGTTGCAGGTAGCGGCCCATGGTGGGACCGACAGCGGCGTTGAGGGCACAGGTGCTTGCCCGTTCGTACTCCCTGATCGACCCGACGAGGTCGGCGGACACGGTGATGTGGACGTCGGGGAGCGCGGCAGCCACGGCGGTGGCGAGGCGGTGTTCGTGCGACGGATCGGCCCAGCCGAACAGCAGGCAGATCGCCACCGCGTCGGGTTGCAGCGCGACGGTCCGGGCCACGACCGCCTCGATGGCCGCCTCGGTGAGGGGTGTCAGCACCTCACCGTCGACGGTGATCCGCTCCGGCACGGGCACCACCATGTCCCGGGGGATCGTGGGAGCGGGCCGGACCGCCGACAGGTCGTACAGGGAAGGGCGGTTCTGTCGGGCGATGGTGAGGACGTCGGCGAACCCCTCGGTCACGAGCAGGACGGCCCGGTCGAGGGTCCGCTCGAGCACGGCGTTGGTCGCGGTCGTCGTGCCGTGGGCCAGCGCCTGCAGGTCGACGGTCGGTCGTTGCCCGGCGGCCTCCACGGCGGCGACCAGCCCCTCGCCCTGGTCGCTGGGGGTGGTCGGGACCTTTGCCAGGCGTGGTCCGTCGGCGGTCAGCACGACGGCGTCGGTGAAGGTGCCACCGACGTCGACGCCCGCCACGAGCGGTGCGGTCGGTGAGGGGGGAGGGGACTGCTGGGGCATCGCCTCGCGGAGCCTATCGGGGTCGGGGCCCCGGAACCGAGGTCAGCCCCGCAGGGAGTCCGTCGACGCGGAATCGCTGTCGTGCTCGACGACCAGGTCGGCGGCGGTGTCCGCGTCGGCGCCTCGGGCCCGCCGGGTGGCGGCGTCCCCGACCACGGCCCGGTACAGCTCGGCGGCGGCATCGAGGAAGCGGTCGGGGGCGGCCTGTCTGAGGACCTCCATGGCGGCGACCACCTCGTCGGCGTCGCCGAGGAACCGTTCCGCGGCGACCGTCGCTGGGTCGGTCGCGACCCAGCTCGTGCCGTCGGCGAACCGGATCTCGTCCAGGTCGCCGCGATGCAGGAGCGCGACCAGCGTGTTGACGTCGGCGTCGGTCCCGGGCGCGTGGAGGTCCCACAGGGTGTTGACGACCAGCAGGTCGAACTGTCCACCCTCGCATGCCGCGAGCATCGCCTTGCGCTGGGGGTGGCGGGGGTCGGCGCTGCCGGCCTGCCCGTCGCCGAACCGGGTGACGGAGGTGTACTGCTCGTGGTCGGGCTGGGCATCGAGGATCCGATCGATCCGGTAGGCCCGGCTGTCCTCGCTCGATCCCCGTGTGTAGGTCACGACGTGCACTCGGTGCTCCCTCCCCTGGATTGACTGCGCTGCGCTCGTCTCACCCGGCGGGGTGTCCGGCACTCGTGGCTCGGTTGATGCCATCGGTTCGACACTGCAACCACGTGGTGATCCTGACACATGCCGGGATGACCAGTCGTTCTGGTTCGGGGTCAGCCGATCGTGATGGCGCCGATCAGCCACGCGTTGCCCGCGGCCGTCAGGTCCAGCCGGTAGGTCTGCTCGATCTCGCCGCCGGCGATGTCGTTGCGCCAGACCACCCGTGCGGTGGCGGTGCGGGCGGTGTCGTCGCCGTCGTGCACGACGAGCTCGGCGAGGCGGACGA
Organism: Euzebya pacifica; assembly: GCF_003344865.1. GTDB lineage: Bacteria > Actinomycetota > Nitriliruptoria > Euzebyales > Euzebyaceae > Euzebya > Euzebya pacifica. The sequence goes on along the minus strand of NZ_CP031165.1, from coordinate 3,561,225 downwards.
AGGCGAACTGCCCGTCGAGACCGCGGATACGGGCATCCTCGGCGGTGATGCCGGGCAGGTCCACGGTGGCAGAGGTGCCGAACGCCACGAAGGCCTGGGTGACGGCGTCGGTCAGCTGCGCGCCGAGCTCGTCGTCGGATGCCGGTGTCGCGGGGACCGTCGGGTTCCCGGGGGAGGGGCGGGGCACGAACGCCGGCGGCGCCGTGACGGCCCAACGGGCACGGTCGTCCTGTCGCAACGGCACGGCCAGGTGCACCCAGCGGGGGGCGTCGGTCCCGGTCACCTGCGCGGCCACGGTGACGACGACGGCCCCGTCCTCGGTTGGTTCGGCGCGCAGGGCGATGACCAGGGCGGCCAGCTGTCGTCCGGTACCGGACCACCCCAGCTGGGCGTCCAGCCCGGGCGCGAGGTAGGCGGCGAGCTCACGCGCGCGGACGTCGGGCTGCGCCTCGTCGTAGTTCAGGTAGCTGTTGGCGAACTGGACCGCGAAACCGGCGGCACCCTGGAGCTCCGGGTCGATCGTGCCGACCTCGCCTGAGCCGGAGCCGGCCGACGGCTCGGCGTCGGTTCCGCCGGTGTCCGCAGCGGTATTCGCGTCGGGCAGCTGATCGCCCTCGACCGGATCCGGGTCAGCGACCTCGGGTGCACCATCGGCGGTGCTGTCGGTGGCGTCGTCCCTCGACGACGGCCCATCGGCAGCGGCGGTGGCGGCAACGCCCTCCGCTGGGGGGGTGTCGTCAGCCTGCCCACCGATGACCACCATGGCCAGGAGCCCGAGCACCAGGACGCCGACACCGAGCAGCACCCAGCGCAACCACGGAGGCGGACCTCCGGAGGGCGACGGTCGGTCCCGAGGGCCACCCGTTCGCCCACGGGCCGGACGGGGATTTCGGTCGGAGGGTTCGAGGGGGAACTTCGTCCCCGGTGGGGCGAAGTCGCGGCGGTCGAAGCCGCTCCCGGTGTCGCCCAAGTCGACCTGGCGTCGCCCGGCGTTCACGCCATCGGGGCGAGATCGACCGGGATCTGCAGGACCAGGCCGCGAGGCAACGAGTCCGGGTCGTCGCCGAGCCGTTCGGCGTTCCAGGTGTACAGCAGCTGCCAGGTGGCCTCGAGCTCGGTGGTCGTCAGGTCGACGTCGGGCCACAGCGCTCGGGCGATCGTCCACAACGAGTCGCCGCGCTGCACCTCGTAGGCGTTGCCGAGGGTGGGGGATGCCGTCACCGTGTCCGACACCGCCACGACGTCCTGCTCGGTGGTCGATCCGGCGCGAACGGCGTCCCAGGCCCGCAGGACCGCTTGGGACCAGTCCCGGATGCGTCGGGAGTCGACGGGACGCTGCTGTGCCTCGGCGATGCGGTCGTCGACGGTCTTCGCAGGAGTGGCGTCGGCCGTCGGCGCCGCGCCCGGGTTCGGACGCGCGGTCGTGGCGAGGTTCGGTGACATGACGGGGTCGACGACCGTTGCCGGCAGAGGAGCCGGCGCGGGCGGTGCAAGCGGCGAGACGGCTGTCGGCTGCTCGGCTGAGGGGGCGGCCTGCGTCACCAGGGAGGCGTCGGGCGTCGCCGTCGGTGCGGGGTCGATGCGACCGGCGTCGGTGGCCGAGGGGGCCGTGGCGCCGGCGACGTCGAGGGCCGTCGGGATGGGCCGCGGAGGGGTGGGCGTCGACGGGGCCTGCGGCGCGGGGGACTGGACTGCAGGTGCGGACGGCACGGGTGGGGCGGGCGTGACCGGCGCGGGGGCAGCCGGTGCGGCAGGAGCGGGGGCCACGACCGCCGTCACCGGCTCCACAACGGCGTCGACAACGGGCTCAGCGACCTGGTCGACGACTTGGTCGACGACCGGCTCCACGAGCTCCTCGACCGGCACGTCGACGACGGGTTCGCCGTCAGCAGGGGTGTCGACGACCACCACGACCTCGCCGTCGTCGAGGGGTGTGCCGTCGGGCAGGTCGATGGCGTCCTCGATCGCGTCGTGGATCAGGTCGGCCAGCTGGTCGTCGATCCCGACGGGTTCGTCCTCGACCGGCACCTCGACGTCGGGCGCCGGGGTGGCGGGACCCCCGATGTCGGGTTCGGGTGCGTCGGGGGCTTCCACATCCGGCGTGGGGACGTCCGGCGACGGCACCTCCGGCGTGCCCTCGACGGGGACCTCGCCGACGGGGACCTCGCCGACGGGGACCTCGTCGACGGGGGCCTCGCCGACCGGCGGCGCCGCCGGGTCGACCTCGTCGCCCGGTTCACCGGGAACGGCGTCCACCGGCTCTTCCACCGGCCCGGGTGCGTCCGTGCCCGGCAGGCCGAGATCCGGCAGGTCGACATCCGGCAGGCCGACATCCGGCAGGTCGACATCCGGCAGGTCCGTGTCGGGCAGGTCGGTGTCGGGCAGCACCCCGTCGTCGGCGGGCGGGGCATCCCCGTCGCTGGGGTCGATCACCGCGTCGCCGTCAGCCGGGGTGTCCGCCACAGGGGCCTCGGCCATCGAGTCGTCGGCAGCGGGCGCCGCTGGGGTGGGGGCGTCGACGGACGGTGCCTCGACCGCCGGGGCGTCCACGACTGGTTCGTCGACCGTGGGGGCGTCGGCGACTGGAGTCTGCGGGGCCGGTGCGTCGACGGCCGGTGTGGACGGCGTCGTTCCGCCGGACTGACGGCTGATGGGACCCGGGGCTGGCGAGTCCGCCCCCGTGGCAGGGGCCGCTGCCGGTGCATCGGGTTCGGCCATGACGGGGACCGGGGGGGCGTCCTGGGCCGCCTCCTGCGCCGCGGCAACCCCGGCCATGTTCGGCGCGAGCAGCATCCCGGCGGCACCCGCAGCGACGGCCCCACCCCGGGCGCCACGTCCGGCCGCCGAGACCACGGAGCGGGTCGTCGACCCCTCGGCGGCGGTCAGCTCCTCCACCGCCTGGCGGCGTCGCTTGACCCGCCGCTCCACCCGCTCGTCGGCCAGAAGGGACTCCAGCGCCGCATCGGCGTGCAGTCGTCCTCGATCCGTCATCGTCCAGTACCGCCTTCCCCGGCGAGCTCGTCGCCCAGTCCATCAACAACCACAGCTGCCAGCTGCACGTACGCCTGTCGTGTTGCGGGCGCCAGCCAGTCCAGCTCGACCACCGCCCCGTTCGCGAGCTCCTCGTCCCAGGGGACCGTCCGCACCGCACGCACCTGGGCGGCGAAATGGTCGACCAACGAGTCGATGTCGACCGGTGAGCCGTCCTGCCGTACGCCGTTGACGACCACCACGGCCCGCTCGACCAGCTCGGCCTGCCCGTGTTCGCGCAGCCAGGCCAGCAGGTAGGAGACCGCTCGCGCGGAGTCGACGCTGGGACCGGTGACCACCACCAGCTGGTCGCTGCGCTGGACCACCCCTCGGGTGGCCGCGTCCAGGATCCCCGTCCCGCAGTCGGCCAGGACGAGGTTGTAGTGGACGCGCAGCACGTTCAGCAGCCGCTCGTACTCCGGACGGCCCATCCGTCGTGCCGACAGGGGGTCGTCGTCGCTGGCAACGACCTCGAGCAGGCTCTCGGCCTGCGAGGTGAAGTGACGAACGTCGCCGTAGCCGAAGATGTGATCGGCCTCGGCCAACAGGTCGACCGACGTCGCGCCGTGTTCACGTCTGACCCGATGTCCCAGGGAGCCCGCGTCGGGGTTGGCGTCCAGCGCCACGACCCGGTCGCCACGGATGCTGGCCAGCGTGTGGCCCAGGTTCAACGTGGTGGTGGTCTTGCCGACGCCGCCCTTGGTCGACACGACGGCCAGGGTGCGTGCCCCGCCGAACGGACGTCGGATCGCCTCCATCCGCTCGCGCAGCCGCTGTTCCTCCGGGGTGGGGCCCGGGTTGATGCGGCCACCCGTCACGGCCCACACCCGTCGGCGCCAGCCCGTCGCCGGGACGGGGGTGGGCTCGTCGACCCACGCATCGCCGTCGAAGGCGAACGTGCGGTCCCCGTCGAGCTCTTCTTCCGTCAGCGAGAACGGGTCCGCTGCCTGGCCTCGAGGGCCGGGACGGTCATCCGCAGCGGCCGGGGTCGCCTCGGGTCGATCATCGGACGCGGTCGGCGAGTCCGTCGTGGTGATGTGCGTCGGTGCAGGCGTGGGGTCGACGACGAGGTCGATCGTCGTGGTCGCCACCGTGACAGGATCCGCCAGGGGTCCTGACTCGGTCACCTGCTCTCCCGTGCTCATCAGGTCCTCCCCCGAGGTCACCGTCGTTGTCTGCTGACTGCTGGGTCCTGTTGTAGCCGCTCCCATCGTGGGGGACTAGTCCGACACCCTGCGTCATGTGGACAACTCCGCTCCGTCACCGGGGGCCGGCTGACGAGAAAGGTGCGGGAGGAGGGAGGTGTTCGGACCGGCCGATCGGTAGAAGCCGACATGGCCGACCCCACACCCCCTGATGACGACGAGTCGTCGGGGCTGCTGTGGGCGGACGCCTACGCCGACGCCACGACGGGCCTGCCAGCGCCGCAGGGCCCCACGTCCGCCCCGATCGACCGCCCGACCTCGCCGCTGGACGAGGACGCCGTGGTCGTGCCCCGCAGCGCGCCGACCCCTGGCGGGGTCCGTGGCCTGCTGCAGCGGTTCCGCGGTCCGGACCCCGAACCGGGTCCCGACCGCTGGCAGTTCGCCGTCGACCGTTGCCGCCAGCCTGCTCCCGGTGGTCGACGCGTCGCCGTGCTCTCCCGCAAGGGCGGGGTCGGCAAGACCACGACGACCCTGATGATCGGTCACACCCTTGCCGCGGTGCGTCGGGACCGCGTGCTGGCCGTCGACGGCAACCCCGACGCCGGCACGCTCGGCCACCGGGTCCCGCGCCAGACCGCTGCCACGGTGGTCGACGCGCTGGCGGCCATCGGCACCGTCGGCGGGTACCCCGATGCGCGGCAGCTGACCTCGCAGGCGCCCAGCCGGCTGGAGGTGCTGGCCTCGCCCGAGAACCCCCACTCCTCCCGTTCGCTGTCGGGCGAGGACTACCAGCAGGTGCTCGACGAGATGCACCGCCACTTCTCCGTGGTCCTGTGCGACACCGGGACCGGCATCATCGACGACGCCCACAGCGGCATCCTCGACGCCGTCGACCAGATCGTGCTGGTGTCTGGAACGGCGCTGGACACCGCACGTGCGGCCGGGCTGACCCTCGACTGGCTGGAGGGGCACGGCCGCGCCGCGCTGGTGCGTGACGCCGTCGTGGTCGTGAACCATGTCGCCGAGGCCAGCCGGGTGGACCTCGACGCGATCGAGTCCCACTTCCGCGGCCGGACCAGGGCGCTGCACCACGTGCCGCACGATCGACACCTCGAAGCCGGTGCCGTCACCGACCCCGACCTGCTGCGGCCCGACACCCAGGCCGCGTGGCTCGACGTCGCCGCATCCGTCGCCGACGGCTTCGCGTTGCCCTCGCCCCGTGACCAGATGAAGGACCCGTCGTGACCGCCATCGCCCCGCGTCGGACACGTCCCTCGCACGACCGCACTCCGTCGGCTGCCATCCGGGTCGCGGTGACGGACACGCCTGTGGCCATCCGGCGCCAGCTCGAGGAGTGCGTCGGCCGCATGGACGGCATCGCCCTCGTCGACCAGCGGGCCACCACGTCCCCCGGTGGCGCCGACCTCGTGATCCTCGACGTGGATGCCCGGGACGAGCAGCTGTCGCGACTGCGGGCGCTGTCACGGACGACGAGGGTCGTGGCACTGGTCGACCCGCACGCCCCGGGGGTGGTGGTCAGGGCCGTGCACGCCGGGGCGGTGGGGTGCCTCGCCCGCGGACGCGTCGATGCCGACGAGCTGGTCCGGGCCGTCCACGAGGTCGTGGCCGGCGGCTCGTGGGTGTCGCCGAGCGTCGCACCGACCCTGCTGGAGCTCATCAGGACCGGCGTGCCCGACACCGTCGAACCCGCCCGGCCCGACAGCATGACCGACCGCGAGGCCGAGATCCTGTCGTTGATCGCCCGCGGCATGTCCAACACCGCCATCGCCGGGCTGCTCGTGATCTCGGAGAAGACCGTCAAGAACCACATCAACCGGGCCTACGCCAAGCTCGGCGTGGAGTCCCGCGAGCAGGCCATCGCCACCTGGACGGGGGCGGTGCCCGACGAGGTGGCCGTGGCTGCCTGACCCGCTGCCCCGGGGCTGCATGTCCCGGGCACGGTCGGCGGCCGTCGGCTACCGTCGGCGGTTGTGAGCACCTCCGTCACCGCATCAGGCGTCTGCGCCATCGTCGGTCGTCCCAACGTCGGCAAGTCGACCCTCCTCAACGCCATCATCGGTGAGAAGGTCGCCATCACGACGCGGATTCCCCAGACCACCCGCCATGCCATCCGCGGCATCCTGACCCGCGAGGACGTCCAGATCGTCTTCGTGGACACGCCGGGGGTGCACAAGCCGAAGACCCTGCTGGGCAGCCGGCTCAACGACATCGCCCAGGCGTCGCTGTCCGGTGTGGACGTCGCCGTGCTGGTCGTCGACGGCGCCAAGGGCATCGGAACGGGGGATGCCTTCATGGCCGAGCTCGTGAGCGGGCTGGGCGTGCCGATCATCGGTGTGCTCAACAAGGTCGACCGGATCGGCAAGGACGCCCAGCTGCCGGCCATCGCCGCCCTGGCGGATCTGGCCGACTTCGACGAGATCGTGCCCGTCAGCGCCCGCCGAGGTGAGCAGGTCGAGGTGCTGACCGACCTGATCGCCGCACGCATGCCCGAGGGACCGGCGCTGTACCCGGTGGAGATGGTCACCGACTCCGAGGAAGCACAGCGCATCTCGGAGATCGTGCGCGAGAAGGCCATGGTCGTCATGCGCGAGGAGGTGCCCCACTCCATCGCGGTCACCGTCGAGGAGATGGGACCCGGCCGGTCGGAGAACGTGACGGCGATCTTCGCCTCCATCTACGTCGAGCGCGACTCCCAGAAGGGCATGGTCATCGGCCGCCAGGGCGCGGTCCTCGCCCAGATCGGCACCGACGCCCGCCCCGAGCTCGAGGCGCTGCTCGGCACCAAGGTCTACCTGGACCTCCGCGTCAAGATCTCCAAGGAATGGCAGCGGGACCCCAAGAAGCTCGACAAGCTGGGCTACTGAGGATCAGGGCCAGGGGTAGCCCTCGGCCGCGCGGGCCATCAGGTTGCTGAGGGTGCGCAGCTCCTCCAGCGACAGGTCGCGCAGGCCCGACGGCGGGGTCCCCAGGCGGAAGTGGGCGCGGTAGACCGCGCCCTTCCCGTCGATGGTGAGCCGGACGCGCGTGACCCGACGGTCCTCCGGGTCGGGGTGGCGGCCCACGAAGCCCCTCGCCTCGAGCACGTCGATCATCGAGGTCATGTAGGACGGCGTGGTGTGGCACAGCTCCGCCAGCTCACGCATCGTCAGGCCACGCTCGTCGTCGAGGGGGAGCGCCAGCAGCGCGAAGTGCTGCTGTTCGGTCAGCTCCAGCGCGGCGGCGGACTCCGCCGCAGCCACCCGCATCTCCTTGCTGCGGAAGAGCTGGTACATCCCCAGCCACGCCGCCCGCGCGAGGGCCTCGGCCTCATCGACGTGTTCGCCGAGCACCTCTGCCTGCCGTTGCACGACGGCCTGCTGACTCGGTGCCGGGACCCCGCTGTCGTCTCCGGACCCACCACGGGAAGATACTTTTGCTTGCGACACTATTTCTCCAACGTTACTGTGCTCCCAGCATAACGGAACCACTGGGAGATGAGGGAGCATGACCGGGGACCTGGCCGTCGACGCCCGAGGGCTCGTCAAGGCCTACGACAAGACGCGGGCCCTCGATGGGCTCGACCTCTCCGTTCGACGCGGAACCGTCCTGGGCCTGCTCGGCCCCAACGGGGCCGGCAAGACCACGGCGGTACGCATCCTGGCGACCCTGCAGCCCGCTGACGAGGGCACGGCCACGGTCTCGGGCTTCGACGTGGCCACCCAGCCGCACGAGGTCCGCACCCGGATCGCCCTGACCGGCCAGTACGCCGCGGTGGACCAGTACCTGACCGGCCACGAGAACCTGGTGATGATCGGCCGGCTGACAGGGCTGACCCGCCGGGACGCCCACATCCGGGCCGATCAGCTGATGACCCGGTTCGGGTTGGCCGACGCGGCTGGACGGCCCAGCAAGACCTACTCGGGCGGGATGCGGCGACGACTGGACCTCGCCGCGTCGTTGGTAGCCCGACCCGACGTGTTGTTCCTGGACGAGCCCACCACCGGCCTGGACCCGGCCTCGCGGCGGTCGTTGTGGTCGGTCATCCGCGAGATCGTCGAGGACGGATCGACCCTGCTGCTGACGACGCAGTACCTGGAGGAGGCCGACGCCCTCGCCGACGAGATCCTGGTCATCGACCACGGACGCGAGCTGGCGCGTGGCACCGCCCGAGAGCTCAAGGAGCGTGTGGGCGGAGAACGGATCGAGTTCACCGTGGTGGACCACTCCCGCACCGGCGAAGCCGCCGCCCTGGTCCAGCGATTCGCGGCGGGAGACGCCGTCGTCGATCCCGCCCGCGGGACCGTCGGCTTCCCGGTCGACGGTGGTGATGCACACCTCGGCGACACGGTTCGCGCGCTGGAGTCAGCCGCCATCTCCGTGGCGGACCTGTCACTCCGGGGCGCCTCGCTCGACGACGTCTTCCTCTCCCTCACCGGTCGAACGGCCGAGGGGTCCACCGAGCAGCTGCAGGAGGCCCAGTGAGCGCCGTCCCCACCACCGTGCCCACCGCGTCGGTGCCCCGCCGGGGCGTCGTCGCCGCCGTCATCGACGCCTGGGTCATGTTCGGACGGAACCTGCGCCGCTACCAGCGACAGCCGCAGATCGCCGTCTTCGTCCTGGTCCAGCCGATCATGTTCGTGCTGCTGTTCCGCTACGTCTTCGGCGGGTCGATCCCGACGCCGGGGCTGGACTACGTGCAGTACCTGATGCCGGGGATCATCGTGCAGTCGGTCACCTTCTCCACGATCGGGACGGCCATCGGGATCGCCGAGGACCTGAAGGGCGGCATGCTCGACCGCTTCAGGTCGCTGCCGATGTCGCGCTCGGCGGTGCTGAGCGGCAGGATCCTCGCCGACGTCCTCGTCAGCGTCGTGTCCCTGGTCGTCATGCTCGCGGTCGCCTACCTGGTGGGCTTTCGCATCACGACCGGCCCGCTGCAGGCCCTCGGTGCCCTCCTGCTGATCGTGGCGTTCTCGCTGGCGTTCGCGTGGATCGCGGCCTACATCGGCCTGGCCCTGAAGGAGCCCGAGGCGGTCCAGGGCGCGGGGTTCGTGTGGATGTTCCCCCTCGCCTTCGCGTCGAGCGTCTTCGTGCTGCCCGCGACCATGCCCGGGTGGTTGCAGGGCTTCGCCACGCACAACCCGTTGTCACGGCTGGCCAACGCCGCCCGCTCGCTCACCATCGGCGGGTACCCCTGCGGCCCGAGCCTGGAGCAGACGACCCTGTGCACCGGGGTGGCCGACCAGGCGCTGCTCGTGCTGGCATGGACCGCGGCGATCGCGGCGGTCTTCCTCCCGCTGGCGGCCCGGATGTGGAAGCGGCTGGACTGAGGCCGTTCGCCCCCACGCCACGTCGCCGGTCCGCAGCGCCCTCGCCGGCCCCATCTACTCTTCCGGCGTGGCCCACTACCTCGTCGACGGCATCGTCCTGCGCAGCTACAAGCTGGGCGAGACCGACCGGATCCTGCACATCCTGAGCCCCAACCTCGGCCTGGTCCGTGGTGTCGCGAAGGGGGTCCGCAAGCCGGGATCGCGGTTCGGGGGACGGTTGGAGCCCTACGGCCACGTCAGCGTGCAGATGTACGAGGGTCGGTCCCTCGACACCGTCACCCAGGTCGAGCTCATCACCCCCAACGTCGGCGTCCGGGAGGACTGGGTGGCGTCGGCCTGCGCGGCCACGATGGCCGAGGCGTGCGACAAGCTCGCCCAGCAGGGCGAGCGCGCCACCGGCATGTTCCTGCTCCTGAAGGACTCGCTGTCGGTCCTCGCGGCAGGTCCCAACCGACCGGCGGCCGTGCTGGACGCCTTCCTGCTCCGCCTCGCCGCGCTGGAGGGCTTCCGCCCCTCGCTGGACACCTGCATCACCTGCGGGTCGACGACCGACATCGCCGCCTTCCATGTCGGCGGCGGCGTGCTGTGCAGCAGGGACACCCCCGCGGACCTGCAGCGCATCTCCCACGAGGCACTGGCTGCCCTGACCCTCCTTGCCGAGGGCGACTGGACCACCATCGCCCAGGACGACGCCCCGCTGCCGCGCAGCGTCGCCTCGCTGGTCCGCGCCTACCTGTCCCACCACCTCGCCACCACCCTGAAGGCATGGGAGTCCGTCCCCCGATGATGATGACCCGATGATGACGAACGGCACGAACGAGCAGCCCGTCCACGACATCGAGGCGATGCGACAGCGTGGCGTCCCCGACCACGTCGGCGTGATCATGGACGGCAACGGCCGGTGGGCGAAGCAGCGCGACCTGCCCCGGACCGACGGGCACACCCGCGGCGAGGAGGCGTTGTTCGACGCCGTCGAGGGTGCCCTCGAGGTGGGGCTGGAGTGGATGACGGTCTACGCGTTCTCCACCGAGAACTGGAAGCGTCCGCCCAGCGAGGTCGCCTTCATCATGTGGTTCAACCGTGACCTGCTGCTGCGACGGGCCGACGAGCTCGACGCCCGAGAGGTCCGGGTGCGCTTCATCGGACGGCAGAAACGGCCGATCCCCAAGTCCCTGCTGAAGATCATGGACGAGACCGAACGGCGCACCGCCCACCACCGCCGCCTGACCCTCCAGATCGCGTTCAACTACGGCGGCCGAGCCGAGCTCGTCGACGCTGCTCGGGCCCTGGCCGAGGACGTGAAGGCCGGCCGCCTGCAGCCGGGCCGGGTCAACGAGAAGTCCATCAGCAGCCGGCTCTACAGCCCCGATGCGCCCGACGTCGACCTCCTGGTGCGCACCTCGGGGGAACGACGCCTGTCCAACTTCATGCTGTGGGAAGCGGCGTATGCCGAGCTGGTCTTCGATGACGTGCTGTGGCCCGACTTCCGGCGCACCCACCTCTTCGACGCCATCGAGGAGTTCCAGAAGCGGACCCGGCGGTTCGGGGCCGTCTGACCGTCGGTGTCCTATGGTTGCCCCGCTCGCCGAGGGGGCGGGCACGGAGAGTCAAGGAGCAGTCAGGTGCGCGAATCGGTCACGACCGTGTCCATCATCGGCCTCGTGCTGGTGTCGTTGCTGCTGTCGTTGCTGCTGGTGGCCCTCGCGGCCCCGCCGGTCCGAGCACAACCCGACGGCACCTGTGCCTCCACCTCGGTGGCCGACGAGGCCGAGGGCGGTGAGCTGGACATCGTCGCCTACGGTGCGGCCCACCTGTGCAGCAGCGATGCCTTCGCCTTCACCTTCGTCACCCGCGACGAGTGGGCCGACAGCCGGTTCTCCGAGCTGTACGTGCGGATCGACACCGACGGCAACACCGCCAACGGCTGCAGCGAGGGCGACTACCTGCTGTACGGCGTCAACCGTGCCGACGACGGCACCGATGACGTGCTGGCGGGGGTGTTCGTGTCACCGAGCTGCGAGCAGGGTGACCTCGAGGCGGTCGGCCTGGCCACCGTCAGCCGGTCGGGGCCCCGCCGCATCACCGTCACCATCGACGCCGACGTGATCGGGACGCCCGCGGTCATCGGCCACTACGGCTCGCTGTCCAACCCGGGGGAGGACAACGCCACCGCCGACTACGCCCCTGAGCGCGGCCAGGTCGTGCTGGACACCTCCGCCCTCCCCGACGCCGACAGCGTGCCCGTGTGCGTGCCCGACCCGACCGGTGACGTGGTGGCCCGTGCCGGCAACGGCCAGGAGACGCCGATCGACCGTCCGGCCGCGGACCTCACCGAGGCCTGCATGGAGTACGGCGACGGCCTGGCGATGGCCGTCCGCCTCCCCGCCATGGACTTCGAGGCGCTCGGTCCGGGTGCCGGGCCCGCGGCGCTGCTGGACCTCGACGGCGACGCGTCGGCCGATCGGATCCTGCGGGCCATCTGGGACGGCGTCGGCTTCGCGGTGCAGATCACCGACCCCGACGGCACGGTCGTCTGCACCGGCCGGGCCATGCTCGTCGGGCAGGTGCTGCATGCCGGCGACCTCGACGCCAGCTGCGTCGAGGAGGTGGACAGCCTGGCGTTCGGCATCGGTATGGGTGCCGTCGGTGACGCCTCGACCGCGGTTGTCGATCGTGCGGGTGATGCGGCGTTCGTGTCGATGAACCGGGCGGCCGCCGTCGACCCCGCTGCCGTCGGCACCGAACCGGCCGAGATCGCGGTCGCCGATCCGGCCGCCGGGCCCCAGGATGCAGGGCTCGTGCGGCTTGCCGGCCCCGCGCGCATCGAGACGAGCGTCGCCGTTGGCCAGCAGGCCTGGCCCGACGGGGCCGCGGCTGCGGTGCTGGCCCGGCAGGACGTCGAAGCCGACGCGCTGGCGGGCGCGGCGCTGGCCGCTGCGGTCGATGGCCCCCTCCTGCTGACGCCACGCGACGGCCTGACCGGCCCCGTGGCGACCGAGCTGCGCCGGCTGCTGCCCGACGGTGCCCGGGTCTACGTGCTGGGTGGTGTCGCCGCCCTGTCCGACGACGTGGTGGTCGACGTGCAGCAGCTGGGCTTCGGCACCGTGCGCCTGTCGGGCGACTCGCGGATCGAGACCTCCCTGGCCATCGCACGGGAGGCCGCGACGCAGATCGGTGAGGTCGACCACGTGCTGGTGGCCGACGCGTTCGACTTCCCCTGGGCGCTGATGGCCGGCGCGGCGGCGGGAGCCAACGACGGCGTGGTCATCACCACCAACGCCTCCGCGCTGACCGACGCGGCACGGGTGTTCATCAGCGAACATCCCGGGGCCACCGTCACCGCCGTCGGACCGGCCGCCTCGACAGCCATTCCCGAGGCCCGGTCCATCGACGGGACCGATGCCTACGACACCTCCGTGCTGCTGGCCCGTGAGTTCTTCCCCGACGCCACCCGGGTCGGTGTGGCGAGCGGCGAACGCTTCCCCGACGGGCTGGGCGGCGGGGCGTTCAGCGCCTCGCTCGGGATGCCGCTGCTGCTGACCCCGGGCGACACGCTGGCCACCGCGGTGTCCAGCCACCTGGACACCGGCAGCTGGAACGAGATCTGGATGATGGGCGGCGAGGCCGCGCTCGGTGGCGACGTGGAGGACTCCCTCGCCACCTTCGTCGACTGACCCGACGGCGGGCGCTCGGAACGCGTCAGGTCAGCGTCGGAACGCGTCAGGTCAGCGGCGTCATCAGCTGGTCGACCGGCGCGAACTCGTCGGTCAGCACCATGCCGTCGCCGACGAAGTCGTCCACCTCCGCACCGGTGATGACGACGTCGTCGTCCGCGGTGTCCAGCGCATGCTGGGCGATGGCCTCGACGTCGATCGGCACGTCGGCGGCCACCATGATGAAGTTGCCGCCGTCGCGCCTGGCGATCCGCTCGGGCGGGGCGATGATCGCGACGTGGTCGAAGACGGCCTGCAGTGTCGCCGCCTCGGACCGCGCGAAGCCCAGGTTGCCGTAGTCGATCAGGTTGATGGCGTAGACGCCGTCGGCCCGCAGCACCCGCTGCACGTCCTCCAGCAGCTCCACGGTGGTCAGGTGCCACGGCACCGCCTGCCCGCCGAAGGCGTCGCCGATGACCAGGTCGTAGGTGTCGTCGGACTCGGCCTGCAGGTTGATGCGGGCGTCACCGGTGACCGCCTGCAGGTCCTCGCCGAGCTCCAGACCGAGCTCGTCCTCCGCCAGGGTGACCATCGCGTCGTCCAGCTCCAGGACGCGCGAGAAGGTCCCGGGGCGGGTGACCTCGAGGTACTGGGGCAGCGAGAAGCCACCGCCGCCGATGTGCAGCACGTCCAGCGGTTCACCGGGCGGCCGGAAGGTCTCCAGGACGTGCGACATCGCCTGGGCGTAGGTGAACTCCAGGTGGGTCGGGTCCTGCAGGTCGACGTAGGAGTGGCGCAGCTGGTCCAGGACCAGCAGGCGGCCCGTGGGGCGCTCGGGGTCGACGCTGACCGACGCGCAGAAGTACGCGCTCTCCAGCTGGCAGGGGGATCCGATCAGCTGGCCCAGCGCGCCGGAGCCCAGCGCCAGGACCACCACCGCGGCGATCATCGCCGGGTTGTTGCTCTCCTTGTGCAGGTAGGGCCACAGCAGCAGCCCGGAGAGGATCAGGGCGCCACCCACGCCGTAGATGATCGGTGGGGTGGGCGCGGTCGCCACCAGCAGGAAACCGGTGACGAACGTGCCGAACAGCCCGCCGATCGTGCCCAGCGCCGACAGCCATCCCACGACCGTCCCGGTCTCCTCCAGGCTGCTCAGCTGCAGCTTGACCACGGTCGGGGAGACCGCGGAGAGGATCGCGGAAGGCAGGAAGAACCCGACAGTGGCCAGCAGGACGATCGCGACCGGACCCGACCCCAGGCCAGCGTTGCCGAAGACCCGGACCAGGGGGAGGGACGCGACGCCGAACGCGCCACCGATGATCAACATCGGGGCCAGCGTGGTCCGCGGGTCGACCCGGTCGGCCAGCCGCCCGCCGTACCAGGTGCCGAAGGCGATCCCCGCGAGGACGACACCGATGATCCCGGTGAACGTCTCCAGGGTGACCCCGACATAGGGGGCCAGGAGGCGACCGGCGAGGATTTCGAGGACGAGGACGGCGGCGCTGGTGAAGAAGACGAGCGCGCCTGCGAGCAGTGAAGGCATGGGGTGGCGGATAGTACGTTGACGACGATGACGCTCCCACCGTCGGCCGGTCGGCCGGCCACCGAAGCAGACCGCAGTCGCCTGGTCGCTCGCCTGCGCAACCAGGCGACGTCCGCGGCCGACCTGGGTTCGCCCATGTACGCCACGTTGCTGCGGGGTGCCGCCACCGACGTCGACCTCGGCGGTCCCTGCTGGCGGGTGATGTCGGGTTTCGCCGACCAGCCCGACAGCCAGGCGCTCCCGTTGCGGTTCATGGCCGGCGTCCACCGGTTGGTCCTCCGGCGGCATGCACCCGCGCTGGCCATGCACTATCCCTCGGTGGGCGGCACGGCAGGGCTGGAGGGGTTGTGGTCCACGTTCCTGTCCACGGTGGCCAACCATGCCGAGGAGCTGATCGAGCTGACCGGCCTTCCCTGCCAGACCAACGAGGTCGGACGTTCTGCGGCCCTCGGCCCGGGACTGGCCTGGCTGGCCGCGCAGCACGACCTGCCGCTGCACCACCGGGAGATCGGCACGTCGGCCGGCCTCAACCTGCGATGGGACGCGTTCCGGTACGGCACCACGGACGGGACGAGCACCTGGGGGCCGGCGGACTCACCGGTGGACCTGGTGGGCCACTGGGTCGATCCGCCGACCGACCTGCCGACGACGGTCGAGGTGGCCAGCCGGGAGGGCTGTGATCCGAACCTGCTCGACCCCGCCTCACAGGACGACCGGGAGACCCTGACCGCCGCCGTGTGGGCCGACATGCCGGCGCGGCACGGACGGCTCAAGGGCGCGCTGGCGCTGGCCGAGGCCATCCCGGCGACCACGACACGTGCTGGGGCGGGGGAGTGGCTGGCCGACGTGCTGCCGGACCGGCCGGATGGGCTGACCGTCGTCTCGCACTCGGTGGTGTGGCGCTACGTCCCGACCGACGAGCAGGACGCCGTGATCCGGCTGCTGGACGACGTCGGCGGATCGGCCACGGCCTCGAGTCCGCTGGTGTGGTTGCGGCTGGAACCACGTCCACCGGCGATGGTCTACGACGGCACCCCCTACCCGCTGCTCGCGACGACCTGGCCGGGCGGGGAGACCGTGGAGCTCGGGGTCGCGCAGGCGCACGGCCAGGACCTCCGCTGGAGCCCCCGTCCGTTCGTTCCCGACAGCTAGCATCGAGCCACGA
Source organism: Euzebya pacifica (assembly GCF_003344865.1). Classification (GTDB taxonomy): domain Bacteria; phylum Actinomycetota; class Nitriliruptoria; order Euzebyales; family Euzebyaceae; genus Euzebya; species Euzebya pacifica. The sequence goes on along the minus strand of NZ_CP031165.1, from coordinate 3,545,359 downwards.
TGACGACCCTCCTCCCCCCAGGCCTGGAGAGCGTTCCCGAGCCGACTGCCACCGACGCCCAGCTGCGTCGGTTCCTCCACGGACTGCCTGGTGTCGACCAGGTCGGTGCCGAGGCCCGAGTGGCCCAGCTCGCGACGCGCTCGATCAAGAACGAGTCCAAGGACTGGGCGCTCGACCTGATCATCCGCATGATCGACCTGACCACGCTGGAGGGTGCTGACACCCCCGGCAAGGTCACCTCGCTCGCGCGCAAGGGCCTGCGTCCCGATCCGGACGACCCGACGTGCCCGCCGGTGGCCGCGATCTGTGTCTATCCCGACATGGTCGCCGACGTCGTGCGGATCACCGCCGGCAGCGCCGTCAAGGTCGCCGCGGTCGCCACCGCGTTCCCCGCCGGACGCGCCGCCATGGACGTCAAGCTGGCCGACACGCGACAGGCCGTCGCCGACGGCGCCCACGAGATCGACATGGTCATCGACCGCGGCGCGTTCCTCTCGGGCCGCTACGGCAAGGTGCTGGAGGAAGTCGTCGCGGTCCGCGAGGCCTGCGGCAGCGGCCCCGACCGGGCCCACCTCAAGGTGATCCTGGAGACCGGCGAGCTGGCCACGCTCGACAACGTCCGCCGGGCATCGGTGCTGGCCATGATCGGCGGCGCCGACTTCATCAAGACCTCCACCGGCAAGGTGGCGCCGGCCTCCACCCGCCCCGTCACCATGGTGATGCTGCAGTCGGTCGTGGACTTCCGCGCCGCCACCGGCACCCAGGTGGGCGTGAAGTCCGCCGGCGGCATCCGCTCGTCCAAGGACGCCATCCGCTACCTCGTGCTGGTCAACGAGACCGCCGGCCCGGACTGGCTGACCCCCGACTGGTTCCGCTACGGCGCCTCCAGCCTGCTCAACGACGTGCTGCTCCAGCGTCGGCGCCGGACCTCCGGTGTCTACGAGGGCCACGACTACGTCACCCTCGACTAGGGGACCCGACATGACCGACACCACCCAGCCGACCACACCCACGGACGGGTTCGTCTACGCCCCGGCTCCGCAGGCCACCGACGTCGTCGACATCCGCTCCTCCTACGGGCTGTTCATCGACGGCGAGTTCGTCGCCCCCGAGGGCGATGGGTTCCGCAAGACCGTCAACCCGGCCACCGAGGAGGTCCTCGCGGAGGTCGCCGATGCCTCACCGGCCGACGTCCAGCGGGCCGTCGCAGCTGCCCGCCGGGCCCAGACCGAGGTCTGGGGGCCGATGCCCGGCAGCGAACGGGCGAAGTACCTGTACCGCATCGCCCGGCTGATCGCCGAGCGCAGCCGCGAGCTGGCGGTGCTGGAGACCATCGACAACGGCAAGCCCATCCGCGAGTCGCGCGACAGCGACCTGCCGCTGGTCAGCGCCCACTTCTTCTACTACGCCGGCTGGGCCGACAAGCTCGGGTACGCCGGCTACGGGCCCGATCCCCAGCCGCTGGGTGTGGCCGGCCAGATCATCCCGTGGAACTTCCCGCTGCTGATGGCCGCGTGGAAGCTCGCCCCGGCGCTCGCCACCGGCAACACCGTGGTGCTCAAGCCGGCCGAGACCACCCCGCTGACTGCCCTGCACCTGGCCGAGATCATCCAGCAGGCCGACCTGCCGCCCGGTGTCGTCAACATCATCACCGGGGCAGGTGAGACCGGTCAGGCGCTGGTCGACGCCGACGTGGACAAGGTGGCGTTCACCGGATCCACCGCCGTGGGCAAGGCCATCCAGCGCTCGGTGGCGGGGACGGCCAAGTCGTTGACCCTCGAGCTCGGCGGCAAGGCCGCCAACATCGTCTTCGACGACGCGCCGCTGGACCAGGCGATCGAGGGGATCGTCAACGGCATCTTCTTCAACCAGGGCCACGTCTGCTGCGCAGGCAGTCGGCTGCTCGTCCAGGAGTCCATCGCCGAACCGCTGATGGAACGGCTTCGGACCCGCCTGTCCACGCTCCGCCTCGGCGATCCGATGGACAAGAACACCGACATCGGCGCGATCAACTCCGCCGAGCAGCTCGAGCGCATCACCGCGCTGGCCTCGGCAGGGGAGGAGGAGGGTGCCACCCGGTGGTCGCCCGCCTGCGACCTGCCCGACCGTGGCTACTGGTTCCCACCGACGATCTTCTCCGACGCCAGCCAGTCCATGCGGATTGCCCGCGAGGAGATCTTCGGGCCGGTCCTGACCACGATGACCTTCCGCACCCCCGACGAGGCGGTCGCCAAGGCCAACAACACCCCCTATGGCCTGTCCGCCGGGGTGTGGACCGACAAGGGCAGCCGAATCCTCTGGATGGCCCAGCAGCTCAAGGCCGGCGTCGTCTGGTCCAACACGTTCAACCGGTTCGACCCGACCAGCCCCTTCGGCGGCTACAAGGAGTCGGGCTTCGGCCGCGAGGGCGGCCGCCAGGGGCTGGCCCCCTACCTCGAGGTGACGATCTGATGCCCGACAACACGACGACCGACCGCGTGTCGGTGGCCAAGACCCACAAGCTGTACATCGGCGGGGCGTTCCCCCGTTCGGAGTCCGGCCGCACCTACGAGGCAACGGCCGCTGACGGATCGTTCCTGGCCAACATGGCCATGGGCAGCCGCAAGGACGTCCGGGACGCGGTGTCGGTGGCATGGAAGGCCGTCGACGGCTGGGCAGGGCGCACGGCGTACAACCGCGGCCAGATCCTCTACCGCATCGCGGAGATGATCGAGGGCCGCCGCGACCAGTTCACCGCCGACGTCGCCGCCGCCGAGGGACTGGACCGGACGGCGGCCGCCGCAGAGGTCGACGCCGCCATCGACCGCTGGGTCTGGTACGCGGGCTGGACCGACAAGATCGCCCAGGTGTTCGGCAACGCCAACCCCGTTGCGGGCCCGTACTTCAACGTCTCGACCCCCGAACCGACCGGGGTGGTTGCGGTGATCGCCCCCCAGGAGTCCAGTTTGCTCGGACTGGTCAGCACCATCGCCCCGGCGCTGGCCGGCGGCAACGTCGTGGTCGCCGTCGCCAGCCAGCAGCGACCGATCCCGGCGGTCACGTTGTCGGAGGTCCTGGCCACCAGCGACGTGCCGGCAGGTGTGGTGAACCTGCTCACCGGTCACACCGACGAGCTCGCCCCGGTGCTGGCCAGCCACATGGACGTCGGTGCGATCGACCTGACGGGGGCGTCGGCCGAACAGCTCGTCGGACTGCTCGAATCGGCGGCCGGCTCGACCACGCGCATCGTGGCGCGACCCTCGACAGTGACGAGTGGGACATGGCACACTCCGCCAACAACAGCGCGCTTGCGGGGCGCGCTGGAGGTCAAGACCGTCTGGCACCCGGCCGGCGTCTGACTCGTGTTTCGGTGGTGTTAATACCACCCGAAGCAGGCCAATGGCATTGCCAATGACCGCGGTAGTAGCTATGGTCCTCGCGGCTGGTCGGACCTGTCCGATCGCACATGTACGCGGGGAGCGAGCACGAACTGCGTCGCTCAACCCAACCCAACCCGCACACCTCACGAAGGAGTCGATGCGTTGCGCATCTCAAAGAAGCTACGTCTTATCGCCATGATGCTCGTGGCCATGCTCGTCCTGGCTGCCTGCAGCTCGAGCGACGATGGCACCGACGAGTCCTCCGAGGGCGCTGACACGTCCGAGGAGACCGCCCCCGAGGGCGAAGACGGTGACGACGACACCGCCGCCACCGAGGACGCTCCGTCCACCGGCTCGACCACTGGCTCGGAGGGTTCGACCCTGCAGGCCACGCTGGACGCCGGCGTCCTGAAGTGCGGCGTCAACGGCCAGCTGAACGGCTTCTCCCTCGACGAGGGTGGCACCTACAGCGGTCTCGACGTCGACTACTGCAAGGCCGTCGCGGCCGCCGTCCTCGGCGACCCCGAGGCCGTCGAGTACACCAACCTGTCTGCGGAGACCCGTTTCACGGCCCTGCAGTCCGGTGAGGTCGACGTCCTGTCCCGCAACGGCACCTGGACCGCCTCCCGTGACGGCGAGCTGGGCCTGCAGTGGACCGCCACCACCTACTACGACGGCCAGGGCATGCTCGTCAACGCCGACGACGCCGCCGAGGCTGTCGAGGACATGGACGGCTACCTCGTCTGCGTCCAGACCGGTACCACCACCGAGCTGAACCTCGAGACCTACTTCGACAACCTGGGCATCTCCTACGAGCCCGTCAACGTTGCCGACGAGGCCGCGGTCACGGAGAACTTCTCCACCGGCGCCTGCGACGCCTACACCACCGACCGTTCCGGTCTGGCGTCCTTCGCCGCCACCTACACCGGCGGCGACGTCAAGATCCTCCCCGACGTGATGTCCAAGGAGCCGCTCGGCCCGGCCGTCCGTCAGGGTGACGACCAGTGGTTCGACATCGTCCAGTGGGTCGTCTTCGCGACCTTCCAGGCCGAGGAGTTCGGCCTGACCTCCGAGAACATCGGGTCCTTCGACGCCGGCGCCAACGCCGACATCGCCCGTTTCCTCGGTCAGGAAGACGGTCAGACCACCGGTGCTGGCCTGGGCTTCCCCGACGAGCAGTGGGCCGTTCGCGTCATCGAGGCTGTTGGTAACTACCAGGAGATCTTTGACCGCAACATCCTCCCCATCGGCCTCGACGAGGGTGTCAACCAGCTGTGGACCGAGGGCGGCCTGCACTACGCGCCGCCGTTCCGCTAGAGCACGGTTTCGGCCGCCGGTGATCCGGCGGCCGAGCTGCTCCAGCAGCCACTTGGTGTTCGGGGCGGGCGGAAACGTCCGCCCCGAATGCTGTCCGATCTGAAACACTGAACAGACACAAAGACGACAGCGCACGCGCTCGAGGAGGCCACGTGTCAACCACTGCCCCCATTCCGCCGCTGAGAAGCCAGGAGAATCCGCCGTTCTACAGGGACGTCAGGGTCATCCGGTGGATCGGACAGATAGCTGTCCTGGCGGTGGTCGTCGCAGTAGCGGCGTACCTGTACAACAACATCAGGACGAACCTGCAGGCGGCGGGCCTGCCCACGGGGTTCGAGTTCCTGGACGGCAAGTTCGGTTCGGCCATCCCCGGTCTCGACGATGCGGCTGACGAGACGGTGCTCGGCGCCTTCTGGCTCGGCTACCTCAACACCGTTCGGGTGATCCTGGTCGGCATCCCCGGCTGCACGATCATCGGCATCCTGATCGGTATCGCCCGGCTGTCCAACAACGTGGCGGTCCGCTCGTTCGGCACGCTCTACGTCGAGACGTTCCGCAACGTGCCTGCCCTCGTGTGGATCTTCATCGCGCACTTCGGCATCACGCTGGGGTCGCTGCCGCAGATCACCGAGGCGCCGACCCCGCTGGACGCCTTCGTGGTCTCCAACCGCGGGATCGGCATCCCGTGGCTGAACCCCGACTCCAACGGGGTCACGTTCATCGCGTTCATCGGCCTGGGGCTGCTGGCCGCGGTCCTGATGAGCGCCTACCGCGGACGCGTCAACGCCAAGACGGGCGAGCCCGCCCGCGGCGGGCTGTACGGCATCGGCGCGTTCCTCGTCGTGGTGGCGATCGGCAACTTCATCGCCGGCAACGCGCTTGCCCTGGATCCCGCGATGGTCGACGGCCGGCAGGTCGGTGGTGGCCTCACGGTCATCCCCAACTACGCCTCGCTCACCGTTGCCCTGACGCTCTACACCGCATCGCACGTCGCCGAGATCGTCCGCGGTGCCATCCAGGCCATCCACAAGGGGCAGACAGAGGCCGCCAACGCCGTCGCGCTGTCGACCTTCCAGCGCTACCGCTTCGTGATCCTGCCGCAGGCGTTCCGGATCATGATCCCGCCGCTGGCGAACCAGTACCTCAACATCACCAAGAACTCCTCCCTCGCGGTGGCCGTCGGCTACATCGAGATCACCGCCATCTTCGGCCGTGCCACCAACAACGCCGCGCCGGCGATCCAGACAGTGGTCGTGCTGATGGGGCTGTACCTCACGTTCTCCCTGGGCATCTCGCTCATCGCGAACTTCTTCAACAACCGACTGGCGCTGGAGACCCGATGAGCACCATCAAGACCCAGACCCCCGGTCCCGAGGACAACCCGGTCGCACCGGATGCGCCCATGCCGACCGGGCTGGATCACGGCCTGCGTGGCCTGATCCGCGAGAACCTGTTCAAGGACGCCAAGAACTCGATCCTGACGATCGTCTTCGGGCTGATCCTCGGTTACGTGCTCTACCGCGCCTCGATCTTCGTGTTCTTCAACGAGAAGGTCACCCCCGACGGTGGCATGCGGAACTCCTGGGACATCATCAGCTCCCAGCTGATCCGCTACATGGTCGGTACCCAGTTCGACGGCACCAACATCGGTTACCCGATGTTGTGGGCGGCCATCTACACGATCGCGTTCACCCTCGGCTTCGCGTCCGGCCGCCTGCCCGGCGACACCTCCCCGCCGATGACCACCCGTACGAAGCTCGGCATCATCGCCCCACCCGTCCTTGCGATGGCGGTCATCCTCAGCTTCACCGACACCATCACCCCCACGCTGCTGGTGATCGGGCTCGCGGTCCCGTTCTTCCTCGGGCAGCGAATCCCGGCGCTGCTGCCCGAGTCGGTCCTGCATCGGCGCACGCTGATCATGACCGGGCTCGTCCTGCTGGCGTTCCTGCTGGAGACCGGGTTCAACCCGGGCAACGTCGACAACTTCGGTGGCCTGCTCCTGACGGTCAACGTCGCTTTCATCTCCATCGCGGCGTGTTTCCCGCTCGGGGTGATCCTGGCGCTCACGCGTCGGTCCAGCTTCCCGCTGCTCCGGCCGGTTGCGGTGCTCTACATCGAGCTGATCCGCGGTGTGCCGCTGATCACCCTGCTGTTCATGGGTGAGTTCGCCCTGCGGTTCTTCTTCCCCTCGACGTTCGAACCGCCGGCGTCGGTGATCCGCGCGATCATCATGTTCACGCTGTTCAGCGCGGCATACGTGGCCGAGATCGTCCGTGGTGGCCTCCAGTCGGTCCCCGGCGGGCAGACCGAGGCGGGGCAGGCCGTGGGCCTGTCGCCGGTCACCATCACCCGCAAGATCGTGCTGCCGCAGGCCCTGCGGAACTCGATCCCGGCGCTCGTCGGACAGTTCATCGCCCTGCTGAAGGACACGACGCTGCTGATCATCATCAGCCAGTTCGACCTGCTCGGCGTGTCCGACCCCATCCTCGCCAGCCCCGAGTTCCAGAACCAGGGCTACGCGCCGGAGGTCTACGCCTTCGTCGCCTTCATCTTCTGGGTCATGTGCTTCTCCATGTCCCGTGCATCACAGCGTCTCGAAACCAAGCTTGGAGTTGGTACCCGATGAGCAACCTCGACGATCTTCGTTCCGCCGCGCTGAAGCCCGGCGGGACGGGCGAGCCGATCATCACGATCAGCGACATGGACAAGTTCTACGGGGACTTCCAGGCCCTGAAGGACATCAACCTCGTCGTCGGTGCCCAGGAGGTCGTGGTGGTCATCGGACCGTCCGGTTCGGGCAAGTCCACGATGATCCGCTGCGTGAACCACCTCGAGGAACACACCCGGGGTCGGATCGTGGTGGATGGCGTGGAGCTGTCCAACGACGTGCGGAACATCCAGGAGATCCGCCGCGAGTGCGGGATGGTCTTCCAGAGCTTCAACCTGTTCCCGCACATGACGATCATGGAGAACATCACCCTCGGCCCGCGGCAGGTCCGCAAGCAGCCGAAGGCCGAGGCCGAGGCCGAGGCCATGCGGCTGCTGGAGATGGTGAAGATCCCCGAGCAGGCCCACAAGCAGCCGGGGCAGCTGTCGGGCGGTCAGCAGCAGCGTGTGGCGATCGCCCGTGCGCTGGCGATGAAGCCCAAGGTGATGCTGTTCGACGAGCCCACGTCGGCGCTGGACCCCGAGATGGTCAAGGAGGTCCTGGACGCCATGCAGGAGCTGGCAGCCTCGGGCATGACCATGATCGTGGTGACCCACGAGATGGGCTTCGCCCGTGCCGTGGCCGACCGGGTGGTCTTCATGGCCGACGGCGAGATCGTCGAGGTCGGCACCCCGGAGCACTTCTTCGACAACCCGCAGGAGGAGCGCACGAAGCTGTTCCTCTCCCAGATCCTGTAGGAACGCGGACACGACGAGGCGCCGCCCCCTCGGGGTGCGGCGCCTGTTGTCGTTTCGCTGCTAGACCCGGGGACGCAGGCCGCCGGCCAGGACCTCCAGCAGCTCGTCGGCGACCGCCTCGGCCGACTGCTCGTCGGGGCTGTCGTTGCTCAGCGCACGCAGCCACAGCGAGCCGTGGATGGCGCTGACGGCCCCATCGACGTCGAGGTCCTTGCGCAGGACCCCCTCGTCGACACCGCGCTGCAGCGCCGCCGCCAGGTCCTGCTGGCCGCGCTCGAGCAACAGCTCGCGGATGGCCGGCGCTTCCTCGTCACCGCGCAGCACGGCGCCGAGCAGGTCACGGGTCAGCGCGCTGGTGCCACCGACCACGAGCTCGGCCGCGTCGACGATGTGGGCGCGCAGGTCGGCCCATGGATCATCGGTCTGTGGTGGCGACGCTGGTTCACCGCGTACCTCCACGAGCGCGTCGAGGACGACAGCCGTCCGGCTGTTCCACCACCTGTACACCGTCGCCTTGCCGACGCCCGCTCGCGCCACGATGGCGTTGATGGACGCGTCGGCGTCCGCTGTGGTGATCAGGTCGTAGGTCGCCTTAAGAATTCGGTCACGGGCCTCGAGATCACGAGGTCGGCCCATCAGGCATTCTCCATCATCGGTGGGACAAGAAGGCCCACCCCCTACCCCGAAATGAAACACGGTCAGGGGAGAAATAGCAACAGGGGTCCGCCACACGTTCTCGGAACGGGCTCCGGACCTGCACCACGGGGTGGCCGACGCGTTGCCTGCGACCCGTATGATCGTTCGTCCATCCCATCACCCCCATCCGCCCCGACGACCGGGCGATGCGCGCACGCCCCTGGAGCCCTCCTGTGACCGACGACCCGCACCTGCCGCCGACGTTCGACGCCGACTACGAAACCGTCGACCCGCTGGCCGACGACACCGTGACCGAGCACCACACCTCGATGGAGACCATCGTCGAGCTGTGCAAGCGCCGAGGCATCATCTTCCAGTCCTCGGAGATCTACGGCGGACTCCGCGGCGCGTGGGACTACGGGCCCCTCGGTGTGGCGCTCAAGGACAACGTCCGCAACGCGTGGCGCAAGTCGATGTTCCAGCTTCGCGACGACGTCGTGCCACTGGAGGCGTCGATCCTGATGAACCCCCAGGTGTGGGAGGCATCCGGCCACGTCGGCGGCTTCACCGACCCGCTGGTGGAGTGCAGCAACTGCAACACCCGCCACCGCGAGGACCAGCTGGAGACCAACAAGAAGGGCGAGGTCTACTGCCCCAGCTGCGGACAGGCCGGCACCTTCGGCGAGGCCAAGGCCTTCAACCTGATGTTCAGGACGTTCGTCGGGCCGACCGAGGACACCGCCGCGCAGGTGTGGCTGCGGCCCGAGACCGCGCAGGGCATGTTCGTGGACTTCGCCCACGTGCAGCTGACCGCGCGCAAGAAGATCCCGTTCGGCATCGGCCAGATCGGCCGGTCGTTCCGCAACGAGATCACCCCACGCAACTTCATCTTCCGGGTCCGCGAGTTCGAGCAGATGGAGATGGAGTTCTTCTGCAAGCCGGGCACCGACGAGGAGTGGCACGCCTACTGGATCCGCCAGCGCTACGACTGGTACCGCAACCTCGGCCTGCGGACCGACAACATCCGCATCCGCCCGCACGCCGATGACGAGCTGTCCCACTACTCCAAGGGCACCGTCGACATCGAGTACCGGTTCCCCATGGGCTGGGGCGAGATCGAGGGCATCGCCAACCGCGGCAACTTCGACCTGACCCAGCACGCGGAGCACTCCGGCAAGGACCTGTCGTACTTCGACCAGGCCGCCGACGAGCGCTACCTGCCCTACGTCATCGAGCCCGCGGCCGGTGTGGACCGCATCGCCCTGACCTTCCTCGTCGACGCCTACCGGCAGGAAGAGGCGCCGACCGCCAAGGGCGGCACCGAGACCCGCACCGTCCTCAAGCTGCACCCCGAGATCGCGCCGGTGAAGGTCGCCGTCCTGCCGCTGTCGAAGAAGGACACGCTGACGCCGACGGCACGGGAGGTCAACGACCTGCTCAAGCCGCACTTCGCCAACGTGGACTACGACGAGGCCGGCCAGATCGGCCGCCGTTACCGCCGTCAGGACGAGGTCGGCACGCCGTTCTGCGTGACCGTGGACTTCGAGACCGTCGAGGACGACCGGGCCGTCACCGTTCGCGACCGCGACACGATGACGCAGGAGCGCATCCCGATCGAGAAGCTGGTCGGCTACCTGCAGGAGCGCTTCGCCCAGCCGTGGAGCCCCGACTCCGCCTGAGCCGACGCACGCGTCAACGCCAGGGGTCGTGCGGCTCGGGGTCGGCAACCGCATCGCGGACCAGCCGGGCTGCATCGGCCTCGATGCGTTCGGTGCGCTGCATGATCTGGGCGACCCCGCGGGCCATCCACGCGGCCAGCCGCAGGACCGTGCCGGCGATGAACGTCACGACCCAGGCGATGATCGCGAACGGCAGGTTGCCGTCCCTGAACAGCAGCGCCCCGGCGACGACACCGGCCAGGCCGGCGACGTAGACCAGGCCGTCGGCCACTCGGGCGGCGACCACGAGCTCGTTGGGCTTCACAGGATCCATGGCGACGCCGATGCTAGCCTCGTGGTCGGTGACAACGTCACGAACACCCCGTGATCGAACCGAGGAACTGGAGCACGCCAGCCTCTCGGGATGGGCCACGTTGTCCGCAGAGACCAAGGGACGCGAGCAGCACGAGCCGGCGGACCCGTTGCGTTCGACGTTCCAGGTCGACGTGCACCGCATCCTCGCCTCGACCGCGTTCGGTCGGCTCAAGGACAAGAGCCACGTGCTGCTGGCCCCGGGTGGGGACGGGTACCGCTCCCGCATCGACCACACGCTGTTCGGCTGCCGGATCGCCCGGACCATCAGCCGGGCGCTCCGGCTCAACGAGGACCTCACCGAGGCGATCGCCCTGGGCCGTGACCTCGGCGCCGCCGCGTTCGCACGGGCCGGTGACGAGGCGTTCGGGCTGTTCACCGAGGAGCCGTTCCGCCACAACCACCAGTCGGTCAGGGTGGTGGAGCTCATCGAGGAGGAGGGGCAGGGGCTGAACCTCTGCTGGGAGGTGCGCGACGGCATCGCCACCCACACCATGGCTGCGGAGATGCCGGCCACCCGCGAGGGCGAGGTCGTCCGCCTGGCCGACCGGATCGCCGGCGTCATCGGTGAGCTCCGCGACGCCCTGGCCGTCGGCGTGATCGTCTCCGAGGACCTTCCCGAGACGGCCACGAGCATCCTCGGCCCGACGCCCGAGGACTGGATCACCGCCCTGTGCACCGATGTGGTGCAGGCGTCCGCCGACACCCCCGAGATCCGGCTGTCCCACCCCGCAGCGGCGGTCCTCGACGCCATGGAGGACATCGCCGCCACACGGGTCAGCGGTCGGCACGGGGTCCTCGCCGAACGCGCGCGGGGTGCCCACTGCCTGTCCAGCCTCGTCGTGTTCTACGTCGACAACCCCGGCCGGCTGCCCAGCCAGTTCCGCAACGGCGGGGACCCCGAGCTGCAGCGCGTCATCGACTTCGTGACCTCCCTGACCGACGGGCAGGCGTTGCGGTTGTTCAACCAGCTGCTGCTGCCCCGACGGTCGCCGCACCGCCTCTGACCCGCACCCGAGTGCCCGAGGGTCCCGGCGACGTCGCAGGCCGACACTAGAATCGGACGGACGTGGCTGGGCGCATCAACGATGACGACATCCGGACCCTCAAGGACCGGATAGACATCAGCGCGGTGATTGCGCCGTACACCACGCTGAAGGGGAGCGGGACGAGCCTGATGGGGCGCTGCCCGTTCCACGAGGAGCGCAGCGCGTCGTTCTCGGTCAACGCCGTCAAGGGCGTGTATTACTGCTTCGGCTGCAACGCCCACGGTGACGCCATCGGCTTCGTCATGGAGATCGAGGGCCTGTCGTTCGCCGACGCGGTGGAGAAGCTGGCCCGCCAGTTCGGTGTGGACCTGCGGTACCAGGAGCTCCGCCCCGGACAGAAGGCGGCGCTCGGCAAGCGCACACGGATGCTGGAGGTCATCGGCGAGGCGGCGGCGTTCTACCGGGCACGCCTGAAGGCCGACGACGGGGCGGCTGCACGCAGCTACCTGCTGGACCGCCAGGTCCCGGCCGGTGCCTGGGAGGTGTTCGGGATCGGGTGGGCGCCCGACTCGTGGGACGACCTGTCCACCCACATGCAGCGCAAGGGTGCCGCCGCGAAGGACCTGATCGAGGCCGGCCTGTCCACCCAGGGCAAGCACGGGCTGATCGACCGGTTCCGTGCCCGGGTGCTGTTCCCCATCCACGACCAGCGCGGCAACGACGTCGTGGCCTTCGGCGGGCGGATCCTGCCCGACGGGCCGGTCGTCACCAAGATCGACGGCACCGCCCCCAAGTACATCAACTCGCCGAAGACCGACGTCTACGACAAGTCCACCACCCTCTACGGGCTGCACCTCGCCCGACGCGAGATCGTCAAGCGTCGCGAGGTCCTCGTCGTCGAGGGCTACATGGACGTCATCGCGCTGCACCTCGCCGGGACGACCCAGGCGGTGGCCCCGTGCGGGACCGCCCTCACCGAGCAGCATTTCGCGATGATCGAGCGGATGGACGCACGCGTCACCCTCTGCCTCGACGCCGACAGCGCCGGGTTCGAGGCCGCCGAACGTGCTCGGGAGCGGGCCGAGGCCGCCAACGTCACCGACCTGGGCGTCCTCGTCCTGCCGGAGGGCAAGGACCCCGCCGACCTCGTGGCCGAGGGCGGTGCGGCGGCCGTCGAACAGGTCATGGCGGGCCGGAAGACGGCCGTGGAGTTCCAGATCGAGCACAAGCTGCGGACCGCCGACCTGTCCACGCCCGAGCTGCAGACGGCGGCCTACCAGTCCACCTTCGAGCTGCTGGGCCGCATCGAGAACCCATCGTTGCGGTACAAGTACGTCTTCGACGTGGTCGCCCCTGCGGTGGGGCTGCCGGCGCAACGGATCGAGGACGAGCTGAACCGGACGTACCCACCCGGTGGACGGGGACGGACGACGACGGTGGCCCCGCCGGACCGAACCGTCCTGCCCGGAAGCCGGGATCCGCAGATGCAGCTGGAACGACAGGTGCTCCAGGTGGCCCTGCAACGTCCCGAGCTGCTGCCCGACGGGTGGCAGCTGCTGGACGAGCAGGTCTTCACGGCCGAACCGTCACGGCAGCTGTTCCGGGCGATCTGCAAGGCGGGCGACGACTTCGAGGCCGTGCTCGACGCCATGCCCGACGACGACATGCGACGACGGGTCCGGGGGCTCGCGGTCGCGGAGCTGACCACGGTGCCCGAGCAGACCGCGATCGCCGGGCTGCTGGAGGCGCTGCGGGGCCGTGACGCCAAGCGGCGGTGGCAGGCCGCTCGCAACCGGTTGTCGGACAGCCGCGAGCGGTTGGCCCCCGAGGAGCGCGGTGAGCTCATGCGGGAGATCGGCGAGCTCGAACGGGTCTGGCGTGCCCACGAGGGAAGGGGGGCGCTGTGAGCGCACAACCCATGCCGAAGGAGGGAACGACCGACGTCCCACCGGTCCCGGCACCGGAGGACACGGGCCGAGACGCGGCCGAGGTCGAGGCCGAGCTGCTGGACGCCCATGCGGTGACCGACCTGCTGCACGTCGGCCGCCAGCGTGGCTACGTGACCCCGCAGGAGGTCGACGACGCCCTGGCCGGGGCACGGGTGGGGGACGGGGCCGAGACGGCGCTCAGCAGCCTGCTGACCGCCGAGGGCATCACGACACGCAAGCCGCCCCCACCGCCGCCCAAGGCGGCCCCTCGACGTCGCGACCCACCGTCTGACGTCGTGGTACCGGCCTCCACGGGCGATCCGGTGCGGTTGTACCTGCGGGAGATCGGTCGGGTCGAGCTGCTGAGCGCCGAGGAGGAAGTCGACCTCGCCAAGCGCGTCGAGGCAGGGCTTGCGGCCGGGGTGTTCCTCGCCTCCCTCACCGACGAGGACGACGACGTCGTCCGCCGACGCCAGCTGACCCGTGTCGAGCGGGGTGGGCACATCGCCAAGCGCCGACTGGTCGAGGCCAACCTGCGGCTCGTCGTCTCGATCGCCAAGCGGTACGTCGGCAGGGGAATGGTGCTCCTGGACCTGATCCAGGAGGGCAACCTCGGCCTGATCCGCGCGGTGGAGAAGTTCGACTACCGCAAGGGCTACAAGTTCTCGACCTACGCGACGTGGTGGATCCGGCAGGCCATCACACGGGCCATCGCCGACCAGGCCCGCACCATCCGCATCCCGGTGCACATGGTGGAGACGATCAACAAGGTCGTCCGGACCCAGCGGCGGCTGCACCAGATGCTTGGCCGCGACCCCTCCTCGGCGGAGATCGGCGCCGAGCTGGACATCGACGAGGAGAAGATCGACGACATCCTCAAGATCTCCCAGGAGACGGTCAGCCTGGAGACACCCGTCGGTGGCGAGGACGACGCATCGCTGGGGGACTTCATCGAGGACGACCGAGCCGTGGTGCCCCTCGACGCCGCGAGCTTCCACCTGATGCAGGACCAGATCCGCGGTGTCCTGCACACCCTCAACGACCGCGAGCAGCGGGTCATCGCCCTGCGCTTCGGCCTCGACGGGGGACAGGCACGGACCCTGGAGGAGGTCGGGGACGAGTTCGGCGTCACCCGCGAACGGATCCGCCAGATCGAGGCCAAGACGCTGGCCAAGCTGCGCCACCCCTCACGGTCCGACCAGCTGCGCGACTACCTCCGCGACTGACCCTCCGCGCGGTCCTTGGGTCAGCGCGGTCCTTGGGTCAGCCCTGGCCGTCGAGGCGGTCGTGGAGGTCCAGGACACGCCCCATCTGCTCGCCGGCCTGGCCGACGGCGGGGAACTCCTCCTTGGCCGATGACCAGGCGTCGCGCAGCCCGTCCTCGAGATGGCGGGCAGTACGGGACCCCATGAACACCTCCGCCGTCTGACGGATCGTCTCGTAGCGTCCCCGGCCCGCCTTGGCGCCGAGCACGTAGCCGACCGCGAAGCCGGTGGCGACCCCGAACCTGAATCCCATCGCTGCTGTCCTTCCCGCGTCCCGTGCAGTGTGCTGCACTTCGTGCTTCCGACACCGTACCGGGGGTGGCGACGGGTCGGGGAGATCAGCGGGTGTTCATGGTCCAGCAACGGCGGCGAAACACCCGGGGCGCAGACTCGACACCGGAGGTGAGGCGACGATGGACGACATCAGAGACACCCTCGTGCAGCGGGCCTGGCTGTACCCCGACGCCGAGTCGTTCCGCGCCGGAGTCGACGCTGCGCTGGCGGCCGTTCGTGCCGGTGATCGGGGGGATCGCACCGGAGGCGCGGTGGGAGATGTGGCTCCGAGGGTGGGACTTGAACCCACAACCTATCGATTAACAGTCGATTGCTCTGCCGATTGAGCTACCTCGGAAGGTGCCGGCCGTGGCCGGCGGTCACGCATGGGTTCGGAGGACTCCGTGTCCCGTGCGGAGCGACAAGTGTGCCACGCCGGCCGCCCGGTGACCAAGGTCCGCCCCCGTCCGGTGCCGGCCGGCCGAACAGGGTCGCTACGCTGCGGCGCCATGGCAGCCCGATCCGATCGTCGTGACTTCACCCAGGCGCCCCTCCGGGGCCGTGTCGAGGCCTTCCTGCTGAGCGTCGGGGCCCCCGCGGACGAGAAGCTGATGGGGGACCGCAAACGCGCCACGATCGGGACGCTCACCGGCACCGTCGTCGAGTTCGGCCCGGGCCCCGGCGGCAACATGGGCTACTACGGGCCGGACGTCCACCTGATCGCCATCGAACCCAACCCCGCCATGCACGACCGGCTGCGCGAGGCGGCCGACCGCCACGGTGTCGACATGGAGATCCGCACCCAGCACGGCGAGGACCTGGACCTGCCCGACGGGGCCGCCGACGCCGTGGTCGGCACGCTGCTGCTCTGCGGTGTCGACGACCCGGCGATGGTCGTCGAGCAGATCAAGCGGGTGCTGCGTCCTGGCGGTACCTACGTGTTCTTCGAGCACGTCGTCGCCGAGGCGGGGTCCGGTACTCGCCGGCTGCAGCGGGTCGTGGCCGGCCCACACCGCTGGTTGTTCAACGGCTGCGAGCTGGACCGCGACACCGGCGCCCTGCTGCGTGACGCCGGGTTCACCGACATCGACATCGAGCCGATCGACGCCGGGCCGGGGGCGGTGTGGACACGGCCGAGGATCTTCGGCCGCGCCATCCGCTAGCGCTTCTGAACCGCGGCTGGGCCTAGCGGTCGGCCAGGTCGTGGTCGGGACGGGCGGCGACGATGTCGTCGAACACCTCGTCCTGGACCTTCACCAGCCACAGGCCGTCGTAGCCGCTGATGACCACGGTGCCCGAGTCGAAGTAGGGGTAGTTCGACCAGGTTCCCGAGAAGCTCGTGCCGTCGTTGTCGGGGAAGACGTCGAAGTACGCGACCTCCTCCAGCTCGTTGCCGTTGGTGGGGTCGTTGTCGACGTCGTCGATGTCGTAGAGGTCGACGACCCGCAGGCCCGAGGCGTAGTTGGACTGGTAGACCAGCCCGTCGCGGATGTACATGTTGTGGTCGATCGACTGCGACTGGCCGTAGTGGGTGCCCTGCCACGTCGGGTTGTCGAGGTCCTCGACGTCGAACACGAGCGTGCGGGTGGGCATGCCGGCGTTGGCGTCCTCGTCCAGCTCGTCACCCATCAGGAAGTGGCGGCCGTCGTCGGTCAGCCAGCCCTGGTGGGCGTACTCGGTCCGGTCGTACTCGACGGTGGCGATGTGGCTGGGGGCGAGCTTGTCGGTGACGTCGACGATGGCGACGTGGGTCTCGGAGCTGTTGAAGCAGATCTCGTGCTCGAACCAGTCCGCGTCGGGACCGCGGTAGACCACGCACTCGGTGTCGTGCACGTAGCGCGACAGCGCCCCGAGGGGACCGACCAGTGAACCGACGACGCCGACGCCGCCTTCCTCGACGTAGCAGCCGGCGAAGGTGGGCACGGGGGTCTTCAGGTCGACGATGTGGAGGCCGGCACGGCACTGGTCCTCGGCCGCCAGTCCGGCGTTGCCACCGACGATGTAGGCGAAGCCCGTCTCCTCGTTGATGGCCAGGTTGTGGGCCGCGACGTTGAGGGGATAGAAGCTGTCCATCACCCAGTCCTGCGCGTCGGTGACACCGTCCAGGCGGAACAGGTCGAAGACCTGCATGCCGTGGGGGTTGGACTCGCTGACGGCATAGGCCTTGTTGTCGTAGACCTTGATGTCCTGCCAGACCAGCTGGGCAGCGGCGGTGTTGAGCATGGTGCCCAGGTACACCGGGGCCGTCGGGTCGGTGACGCGGAAGAACGCCACGCCGTTGGTCTTGCCGAACAGCACGTACTCGTCGCCCGTCTCGGGGGACGTCCAGCCCCACACGTCGGAGCCGCGGATCGAGCTGTACAGGCCGGGTGCGTAGGTGGGCAGCCCCGCGAACTCGCTGATCGGGGTGAACGACAGCAGGTCGATCCCGTCACAGGGGAACGGACCGGCCATGCCGTCGACGCACGGGGTCTGGCCCAGCGACTCGGTCGGCACGGCTTGGGAGACCTCGGGGATCTTGTGGACGTGGGTCCGCATCTCGTCCAGCAGGGCCAGCGGGTCGGCGGCAGCGATGCCGAGCAGCGCCACGATGGCGATCAGAGCAGAAGCGGTCTTGGTGCGCATGCCCCCCGGTTCGCGGTCGACCTGGTGTTTTCCTGCCTCCAGGCGGGAACCAATACCGTCTTCGTGGCGACGCAGCGAGGTCGGTTGGTTTCCGACGGGCTGTTCGGCGCATCATCGGGGACATGACCGACCACGCCGACGGGGGCACGACCGACCGCACGAAGTCAGCGGAGGGCATGTCAGCGGAGGAACAGTGGCGTGCGGCGACGGCGAACGGTTCGTTCGAGGCGCTGATGGGCGAGGTCGTGGAGGCGGCAAGCCGGTCGGCCGGCACGCTGGTGCTCGAGGGGTTCCGGGTGGCGCGACGTGCGGCCCGGGCCACCCGCCAGGCCCTCGACCCGCTGCTGGTGGCCATTCGCAGCGGCACGTCGTTGCGCGAGGACCTGCTGCGCATGGTGTCCCGCCTGCTCGACGACCCGCCGGTCGGCGACACGACCTGGACCCAGCCCGTCCCGTCGTCCTCCGAGGGCCACCCCTCCGGTGCACCCTCGCCCGAGGACCTTCCCCCGGAGATGGCCGAGCTGCACGACGCGATCGTGCAAGGCGTCCGCCGCGCCGCTGCCGCCGGGGAGGTCGACACACCCGAGGGTGTGGAGGCCATCGCCTGGGCGCTCACCAGCCTGCTGATGACCCTGGCGATGCGCTCGCGGGAGGGTGAGGACACCGCCCCGCTGATCGCCGCCGCGACCTCGGCGATGGAGGACCTGCTGGGATCGGCGGATCCCTCGGCCGCTCGGTAGCATCCGCTCGAATCTCGCCCACCGCACACAGAGACGAAAGAGTCCCATGAGCACCATCATCTACACCCACACCGACGAGGCGCCTGCGCTGGCGACGTACTCGTTCCTGCCGATCATCGAGGCGTTCGCCGGGGCGTGCGGGGTGCAGATCGAGACCCGGGACATCTCGTTGGCCGGCCGCATCCTCGCCGCCATGGGCGACCACCTCGAGCCGGAGCAGCAGGTCAACGACGCCCTGGCAGAGCTGGGCGAGCTGGCCAAGACCCCCCAGGCCAACATCATCAAGCTGCCCAACATCTCCGCGTCGCTGTCGCAGATGAAGGCCGCCATCAAGGAGCTCCAGGCGCAGGGCTACGAGCTCCCGGACTACCCCGACGAGCCCGCCACCCCCCTGGAGGAGGCCATCCGGGCCACCTACGACTCGGTGAAGGGCAGCGCGGTCAACCCGGTGCTCCGCGAGGGCAACTCCGACCGTCGTGCGCCTGCCGCCGTCAAGGGCTACGCCCGCAAGAACCCGCACCGCATGGGCTCTTGGGACAGCGACTCGTCCACCCACGTCGCCACGATGGGTGAGGACGACTTCCGCTCCAACGAGCAGTCGGTCACCGTGCAGTCCGCCGGTGAGCTCCGGATCGTCCACGAGGCCGCCGACGGCACCGAGACCGTGCTGCGCGAGTCCGTGCCCGTCCTCGATGGCGAGGTCGTCGACGCCACGTACATGAGCGCGAAGGCCCTGCAGGAGTTCCTGGCCGCCGAGATCGCCGACGCCGAGGACAAGGGCGTCCTGTTCAGCCTGCACCTGAAGGCCACGATGATGAAGGTCTCCGACCCGATCATCTTCGGCCACGCCGTGAAGGTGTACTTCGCCGACGTGTTCGAGAAGTACGGCGAGCAGCTCGAGCAGGCCGGCGCCAACCCCAACGACGGCCTCGGGGGCGTCCTGTCGGCGCTCGACAGCCTGCCCGAGGACACCGCCGCGGAGATCCGCACCGCCATCGAGCAGCGCATCGCCGACGGCCCCGACATGGCGATGGTCAACTCCGACAAGGGCATCACCAACCTGCACGTGCCCTCCGACGTCATCATCGACGCCTCGATGCCCCGCGTCATCCGCGACGGCGGACAGGACTGGGGCCCCGACGGCGAGCTGCACGACACCAAGGCCACCATCCCCGACAGCTCCTACGCCGACCTGTACGCCGAGACCGTGGCGTTCTGCAGGGCCCACGGCGCGTTCGACCCGACCACGATGGGCACCGTCCCCAACGTCGGGCTGATGGCGCAGAAGGCCGAGGAGTACGGCAGCCACGACAAGACCTTCGAGGTCCCGGCCGACGGCACCGTCAAGGTCGTCGACGCCGACGGCAACGTGCTGATGTCCCACGAGGTCGAGGCCGGTGACATCTGGCGTGCCTGCCAGGCCAAGGACGCCCCCATCCGCGACTGGGTGTCCCTGGCGGTCCGCCGTGCGCGTGCCACCGGCTGGCCGGCCATCTTCTGGCTGGACGAGACCCGTGCCCACGACGCGCAGCTGATCGAGAAGGTCAACACCTACTTGGCGGAGGAGGACACCGACGGCCTCGACATCCGCATCATGAACGTGGCCGACGCGACTCGCTTCACGCTGGACCGTGCCGCCAAGGGCGAGAACACCATCTCCGTCACCGGCAACGTGCTGCGCGACTACCTGACCGACCTGTTCCCGATCCTCGAGCTGGGTACCTCGGCCAAGATGCTGTCGATCGTCCCGCTGATGAACGGCGGTGGCCTGTTCGAGACCGGTGCCGGTGGGTCGGCCCCCAAGCACGTGCAGCAGTTCGAGGCCGAGAACCACCTGCGGTGGGACTCCCTCGGTGAGTTCCTCGCGCTGGCCGTGTCGCTGGACCACGAGGCCGAGACGACCGGCAACGCCGGCGCCAAGGTGCTCGGTGCCGCGTTGGACACCGCCACGGAGAAGCTGCTGGACGAGGGCAAGTCCCCGTCCCGCAAGGTCAACGAGCTGGACAACCGCGGTTCGCACTTCTACCTGGCGCTGTACTGGGCGCAGGCGCTGGCCGAGCAGACCGAGGACGCGGCGCTGGCCGAGCGGTTCGCCCCGCTCGCCGCCGCCCTCGGCGAGCAGGAGGACACGATCGTGCAGGAGCTCAACGAGGTCCAGGGCCAGTCCATGGACATCGGGGGCTACTACGCGCCCGACGCCGACAGGGCGTCGGCGGCCATGCGGCCGTCGGAGACCTTCAACCGGGTGCTGGCCGACTTCGTCAGCCAGTAGCTTCGTCAGCCAGTAGGGGAGTGGGTGCGCCGGACGACCTCGACGGTCGTCCGGCCTACAGGTCGACCAGCCGGACGGTGACGGTGACCTCGTCGCCGTCGCCCACCCCGTTGGCGGTCCGCACCGCCTTCTTCATGGGCAGGATGTAGCAGCCCCGGCCCTTGTCGGGGAACAGGGACGTCTGCCAGGTCGAGCTGCCCATGCTGACCTCGACACGGACCGAGCCGAAGCCCCGGCGGGCGGCCCCGCCGGTGACCTCCAGGATGTGGTCGCTGTCCTCCTCCGGCAGCGTCACGAAGTGCCACGACGCGTTGCCGTCGTGCTCCCAGATGGGTGTGGTGAAGGTGAAGTCCTGCATGTCGGTTGGGAGTGTCGCCGATGTGGCCGGTGCCCGGCAGGGCCCGCCGGCCGGCTGCGCTCACCGCGGTGTCAGTGGTGTGCTCGTGCTCGGGACCTCCAGGCGGGTGGCCTCCCATCCGGGTGGTCTCGTGCCCAGCGGGGGACCGGTGACGGTCATGGCACAGGCGGCGGCGATCTCGCCGTAGGCGGCTGGGTCGGCGGGACCGGCCGGCAGGGCCGCGTGCAGCTCGAAGAAGCGTTCCATGCCGCCCGGGGTGAACATGACCAGGACCTCACCCGGTTCGTCGGTCACGTTCTGGAAGCAGTGCGAGGTGCCGCGGGGGACGAACACGAACGACTTCTCCGGGGCGTCGAGGAGTCGTCCGTCGGTGAGGAACCGGAAGTCGCCGAGGTGGACGAACCACATCTCGTCCTCGTTGGCGTGGACGTGCTCGGGTGGCCCCTGACCCGGACCGACGCCGACCTGCAGGAAGGCGAAGACGCCACCGGTGGTCTCGGCGCGGGCCTTGATGATCGAGGGGCCGCCGGCCGGCCCCCGCAGGTGCGTGCCCTCGTCGGGGCGTACCACGAACGCCACGGGTCCCTCACCCATCAGCTGCCTCCAGGAGACGTGGGCCCGAGCGGTCGGGACCCGATCGCCTCATCATCCGCCCGGCCGACGCTGGTGTCCACGAACAGTGCTTGCGGACGCGCCGATGGCCCCACCTGGTCGGTGGGGTGCGGGTCAGGTCGGTCGTGGTTGGGTCGGTCTGGGTTGGGTGGGTCGTAGCGGCGGTCGGGAGACCAGCCGGGTGCGACCGTTCTGGACCATGTAGGTGCCGTCGGGCTGGAGGGTCTGGGTCCAGCCGGGGGCGTGGACCCGCAGGTGGCAGCGGCGACACAACAACAGCATGTTGGTGGTGTCGGTCGGGCCGGGCCGTGGGATGACGTGGTGGGCGTCGGTCCACCGTGCCGGCGCCCGACAGCCCGGGAACCGGCAGCCCTGGTCCCTGGCGTCGAGGGCATCACGGAGGGGTTTGGTGACCGGGGTGTCACCCCGGCCGGCGGCCATCACCAGGGTGCCGTCGGTGATGATCGGCACAAGGGTGGCGTCGCACGCCCAGGCCTGGGCGGTGACCCGGCTGATGCGGGTGGATCCGCCGGCGGTCTGCCACAACAACCGCCCGGTCGCGCGACCATCCGGGTCGTCACTGTCGGCGAGGAGGTCCTTGACGTCGACGATGGCCGACAGGCGGGGTCGGGCGGGCCGTCCGGGTGCGGGGGTGGCGAGCCACTCGCTCAGCGCCCGGTACAGGCCCTCGGCGAGCTGGACCCGTCGTGGCCGGGTGTCCCGGTACTTCTTGGGGATCGGTGTGCCCTCGTCATCGCGGGCAACGTCGTCGTCTGATACGTCGGCGGTCAGGTCGTCGTCGCCAACCGCGTCGTTGGGGTTGTCGAGGTGGTGGTCGTGGCCTGCGGGTGCCTGTGCGGATGTGGGTCGGTTGGCGGCGGCGTTCATGGCCTGGCCGAGGACGGCGTTGAGCTCGGGGTCGGCGTGGATGTACCAGTCGCCCCAGCCGTCGAAGGAGGGCTGGCAGACCGCCGACGCATGGTCGGGGGCGGTCTCGGCGGCCGTGTCGACGGCCTGTCGGTCGATGCGCCAGGCGAGGTCGGCGGTGATGTCGCCGATCCGGTCGGGTTCGACGTCTCGGGCGGTGCCGACGGCGGCGGCGAGCTGGTCGTCGAGGGTCTGTCGTTGGGCGACGGACAGGTCGCGGGCTGCCATGACGATGGTGCGGACCTGGGACCAGGACAGGCAGCCCTGGTCGAAGGCCTGCCAGGTCTCGGGCATGGCCGACAGCGTCTGCACGCACCGTTCCAGGAACGCGGCTTCGGCACCCGTCACGTCGGCGGCGAGGCCGATGAGTCGCCGGGCGGGCAGGCCGTCACGCGAGACGCCGCCGGCCTGCTGGATCCCTCGAAGAACCTCGGCCATCAACCGGTCGACCTGCCGCAGCTTGGCGACCACGGAGTCGACCGGATCGAGCACACCGACACCGGCGGAGGACCCTCCACCCGGCGCTCGATCCAGCTCGACCTTCATGGAACAAGTGTACGAGTCGGGTGTGACATCGAGACCGCCGCATTCCGCATCTGTGGAGAACCCGATCGACGACCCGAAGGCGCCCTGATGAGCGACGGGACCGACAACGAGGGCTGGAACCACGACGTGTTAACCGTCACCCCGGGCATCCCGGGTGACTCCGGCTCGGGCTACTGGGCACCGAGCCCTTCGACGACGGCGCCACCCTCTGATCAGGCGTCGGCCAGCCACTCCTGGCTGACCGTCCACAGCCGCTCGGCCGCCTCGGGGTCGCACGCCCACGGACGGACGTGCTGGTGACCCGGGCTGACGGCGCCCGCCAGCGGGGCGACGTCGACGTCCTCGCAGTACAGCCCACCGAGCCCGTCGAGCTGTGCCGACGTGGCGGCCCAGACCGTGGTCGCCGCGCCCTGCTCGGGGGTCTTGAAGGCCTGCTGGACGGCCTCGGGGACGGTGCCGTCGGGGTTCTTCCAGCCCAGGGCGACCATCTCCTCCTCGGGGAGGTGGCGCTGCAGCGGGGTGAAGATGCCGCCGGGATGCACCGAGAACGCGCGGATGCCCCGGTCCTCACCACGAGCGTCGACACCCATGGCGAACAGCGCGTTGGCGGTCTTGGCCTGCCCGTAGGCCTGCCACTTGTCGTAGGGGGTGGAGGTGAAGTGCGGGTCGTCCCACTGGATGCCACCGATGCGATGGCCGATCGAGGACAGCGCCACCACCCGTGCGCCCGCCGCGTCGACCAGGGCGGGTTCGAGGCCGAGGTACAGGGCCATGTGGCCGAGGTGGTTGACACCCATCTGCATCTCCCAGCCGGGCCCCACCCGCCCCTCGGGACAGGCCATGATCCCGGCGTTGTTGACCAGCAGGTGCAACGGCCTGGCGGAGCTCGACCAGTCGGACGCGAAGCGCCGCACGCTGGCGAGGTCGGCGAGGTCCATGGGCGCCACGTCGACGGCGTCCCCGAACGCCGCCAAGGCGTCCCGTGCGACGTCCGGTCGGCGTGCCGGGACGGTCACGTGTGCGCCCGCCGTCACCAACGCACGAACGGTCTCCAAGCCGATGCCTGAGTAGCCGCCGGTGACCACAGCCATTCGACCGGACAGGTCGATGCCGTCGATCACCTCAGCGGCGGTGGACTTCGCACGGAAGCCCGACCCGATCGGATGCTGGTCCAGGGGGCCCATGATCTGCCTCTCGTGGTCGCCTGCGGAGGCAGGCGGTCAGGGCCCTCACCCTACCGTCAGGCCCCTTCGGGCAGGGCAGCGAAGTCCCGTTTCACCTGTCGGTACCAGCCCATCCCGGAGATCGGCCGCTTCCAACGGCCCTTCATCTCCTCCAGGGCCTCGCGGTGGGTCTCGTCGCCCGCGGCGACCACCTCCTTGAGGTGCGCGTCCTGCGCCTGGATGACCTCGTTGTGGTTCTTGCCCGTGAATCGCTCGTCGCACGGTCCACCGAGGTCGCGGCACGTCATCGTCTTCATCCTTCGCTCCTGTTCGTCGTCGTGTGGGGCGACGGTAGGAGGAGAGGAGTGGCGACCGCTTCTTCGATCCTGCTCGGTTGGGTCGGGCCGGCCGCGACTCACTCGGTGACGACGAGGGTGCCGGTCATCGACGGATGGATCGAGCACATGAAGGCGTACTCGCCGGGGGTGTCGACTGTGGTGGTGAACTCCCCGCCGCCATCGATCCGGCCGGAGTCGAACGTCCCGTCCGCCGCAGTCCACGTGTGCGTGGCGTCGTCCGCGTTGACCACCCGGACCGTGGTACCTGCGGGGACCGGATCGATCGCGCCGAACGCGAAGTCGACGATGGACAGCGTCGCCGCGTCCTGATCACCGTCCCCGGGATCGGCCGCCCCCGCAGGGCTCGGCTCGTCCGCCACCTCGGAGGAGCCACACGCGACGGCCAGCAGGAGGATGACGAACAGGAGGGTGATGCGACGCATGGACGTGCCTTCGACTCGAACGGACGACCTACCCCACCACTACGACACGACTCACCCCAGAACACAACCCCCAGGCGACCACAGGCCCATCGAGGGGGTGGGCCCTTGGCCTCCGTGGCCCGAACGGCCCGAGCGGAGCGGAGGACGGCTGGGCGAACCCCACGCGGACGTCCGTGGCGACGCCACAGGACACATCGCGAGCGCCAGCGAGCGCTCCGCGTGGGCCGGGCGGGGCTCGAACCCGCAACCAATCGATTATGAGTCGACTGCTCTGACCATTGAGCTACCGGCCCGCAAGGCGGCCGATCGTAGCCCCCCGGTCCCGCTGGACGCGACCCGATGGCCACGCCCACATCGGTGACCGAGCGATTACCGTGTGGGACCGACCGGGCCCATCCGTCGTATGGTGCCCGGACGCAAAGCCCAAGCCCCCACCCCGAAAGGTCCTTGCCATGCGCTTGATCACTATGGCCATCGCCCTGGCCATGTTCGCCGTCGCGTGCGGCGGCAGCGGTACGAGCGGCGGCGACGCGGCCCGTTTCTGCGAGATCATGGAAGAGTTCGTCACCCTCGCCAACGACGCCATCGCCGGCGCAGCCGAGGGAGAGACCGACGACATCGAGACACTGACCGCCCGCGTCGAGGAGCTCGTCACCGAGGCCGAGGCTGCGGCCCCGGAGGAGATCTCCGACATCATCAACTCCCCCGACGAGGCCGATCAGGACGAGATCACCAACTACGTTTCCGAGGAGTGCGGCGTCGAGCTGCCGTCCTTCTAGGACACCCACAAGCAGTCAGCCAACGTCGACGGCGGTCACCCCATGGGTGGCCGCCGTTCGTCGTGGTGGCTGACCGCGGTGAACCCTCCTACGGGCGGGCAGCGACGAAGGCGGGCCAGTGCTCGCCGAACTCCAACGCGCAGCTGCCGTATCGCGCCACGGGCCGCACGGCGACGAACCCGGCGCGGGCCAGCCCGGTCCGCACGTCCTGCGCCGGGTACAGCCGCAGCTCGTGGGTCTCGTCGTGCCGCCGATAGTTGCCGTTGCGGCCGTTGCGCGTGAACAGGGTGATCCGTCGCGTGGTCCGGAACCGCTCCGACGTCGTCTGCACCGACAGGAACACCCCGCCCCGGTCCTGCACCAGGGTGGACTCCTCCTCCGCGCCGTGGCGACCGGGACCGGGCACGTCGAGCAGCACCACCCCGCCGGGTCGGAGTGCCGCGTGGAAGGCCTCCAGCGTCTCGTCGAGGTCGATGGTCAGGTCGTAGGCCAACGCCTCGCCGAGCGCCACGATGCCGACCAGCCGGCCGGGAAGCGCGACCGATGCCATGGTGGCCTCGACCGTCGTCGCCTCCGGCACCCGGTCCCGGGTCATGGCCAGCATGGCAGGGGAGGGGTCGACCGCCACCACGTCGAAGCCGGCGTCGACCAGCACGCGTGATGCGATGCCGCCGCCGCAGCCGAGGTCGGCCACCGTGCCCCCGGTCCACCCGGCGGCGCGCAGGTGGGCGACCATGGTCGACGCGCCTTCGCGGGCCAGCTCGCCGGCGTGGGCGTCGTGGAACTCGGCGAGGTCGCGGTCGTACATCGTGCGGATCGTGCCCCGCCCGGGCCGGCGCAGCAAACGGGACGGCCCGATAGGGTCGAGGGCGATGGACACCTCCACCGCGCTGCTCACCGCCGGGTACGTGGCGGCCGTGCCGACCACGGCCGGCCTGCTGCGCATCGCCTGGCGACGCAACCTACCGCTCTTCCTCCTCCTCGAGGCAGGGGTGGCAGCGATCGTGGCCGGTTGGGCCATGAAGGGCGAGCGGCTTCCCGCGTGGATGAACGCCGGGTTCGGCGTCGGCTTCCTCGCGACGTGGATCGCGGTCGGTCGTGTTCGTCGTCGACGGGAGGCTGCTGGCTGATCGGACGTCATGGGTGTTTGAAGCGCACCCGACGTCGTGTCACACTTCCCCGTCCATCACGGCCCGATGGCCAAGTGGTAAGGCATGCGACTGCAACTCGCTTATCGCCGGTTCGATTCCGGCTCGGGCCTCCCCTCGAAACCCCCGCCCCGGCGGGGGTTTCGCCGTTCGGGCAGCGTCCGTCAGTCGTCGACTCGGACCGGGACCTCGTCGATGTCCCTGTACAGGTCGCCGTGACCTATGGCATCGCGGATCTCGGTCAACCGCTCGAGGTCGTTGTCGTAGGCGATCACGATCCAGTCATCGCCCACGATCCATGGTCCGCCGCCCGTGCGGGTGCCTCGGAGTGCCCCGGCCGGGTCGGCGGTGAGGACCACGGTCAGGTCGGGGCTCGCGTGGACACCCGTGGACTCGTCGGCATCGGCGTCCGGCGAGACCGGCTCGGTGGGACCGACACAGGTCACGATGTCGGGCAGGGGGTTGCGGCGCTCGACGCACTCCACGAGCCCAGCGGCCTCCAGATCGTTCAGGAGGCCGTCTGCGGACTCCGGCGTCCATGGGCCACCACACGCGCCCAGGAGCCCGGACAACGCAACAGCGACGACCCAGGGGGTCGTCGCTGCTGACAGCCGTGGTCGGCTCAGGAGATTCAGCTCCGTCGGCGACGGAGGCCGAACAGCGCGGTCCCACCGATGCCCATGAGCATCAGCGCGGGCACCAGGAACGAGGTGCCGCCACCCGTCGCCGGCAGGCCGGTCTGGGGGGTCGGGGTCGGCGTGGGGGTCGGCGGGGTCACCTGGGTGAACCCGGCAGCCGCGCCCGCCTCGGACCGAGCCAGCGAGATCTCGACCTGGCCCTGGCCGTCAGCGCGGAGCAGGGAGACGTCGGCACCGGCAGCCAGGACGCCGACCCCGAGGTTGTCCTCGCTGAAGGTCTGGCTGGTGCCGCCGAGGGTGATGCAGGTCTCCAGGGGTGTGCCCTCGAGGATGCAGGTGGTCTCGGTGCCCGTCTCCAGGTTGATCACGAAGCCGCCGGAGTCCTCGTCGGCCTGCATGTACATCGACCGGGGGAGGATGTCGTCCAGCGGGCCGCCCTCCTCCTCGGTGGTGGTCGCCGTCGGGGTCGCGGTCGGCTCCTCGGAGCCGCCGCCGCCCAGCAGGCCCGTGATGGGCTCGGGCAGGAGGTCGGTGATCTCCTCCGGCAGCAGGTCCAGCAGGTCCTCCAGCGGCAGGCCCTCGGCCTCGCCCGGGTCCAGGTCCGGCAGGGCGTCGAGGATGCCCGGCAGCAGCGTGATCTTGGCGATCGACGCCGATGCGTCGGCGGTGGCCGGGTTGGTGCCGTCGGCGGTGGCGACCGCGGTCGAGCGACCGACCTCGATGACCGCGATGCCCTCGGGCAGCAGCGGGGTGGACTCCGGCGTCGGCAGGAGGGTGATGATGACGCCCTCGGTGGCGGCCGTGGAGGTGACCGTGCCGTCGTCGAAGGTGGAGTTGGACGTCGACTGTCCGCCCTGGATGCGCAGCAGCGGGCCGGCAGCCAGGTCGTCCAGCAGGACGGTCAGCTGGTCGGTGACGCCGCTGACGATGCCCGTCGGGTCGCCGTCGGCGAGGGGCTGCAGCGCCTCGGCGATCTGTCCGAGGCCGTCGTTGAGGGGCCCCGTGAGTTCAGCGGGGAGCTGGCCGACGACGGTCTGGGTGAGGGTGACGTCGACGGTCAGGCCGTTGGCGGTGCCGTCAGCGGCCGGGCCGCTGGTCGTGGTGGCCGTGGCCGCACCGATCACGCCGTCCAGGGCGCCGGCGAAGGCGTCCAGGTTGGCGACCTCGACCGACGCGGTGGGCTCGCCACCGGGAGTGGTCGACGTCGCCGTCTCACCGAAGGGCTCCGCCACACCGGCAGCGGTGGCACAGGCCAGCCCGGTGCAGGTGTCGGTGGTGTCGGACGCCACGTTGGTGGTCGTCACACCCGCGCGCAGGCCCTGGCCGGCGATGGTCAGGGCGAGGCCGCGGGTCGAGGTGCGACCGGCGTAGATCTGCTGGGGCGTCGTGGAGGTCGTGGCCGCCGTCGTCGCCGTGGGAGTCGGCGTCGGGGTCGGGGTCGGGGTGGACCCGACCGGTAGCTGGGCTCCGCCGGGTACGGCGGGGACCAGCAGCGCCACTGCCAGCGCTGTGAACAGGAACTTCTTCATCGAATCGGCGGACCTTCCGGGGCTCGTCGGAGTCGCATTGTGTGCAGCCTGCGGAGGGGAACTCAACCCCGCGGGACGGGTGTGCGACCCCTGATCGGCCTGAGGATACCCCGGCTCGACACAGAACCGCGTCTGTTCTCGTGGGTGACTAGGACACCTCTCGCGCCGAAATCGCACGCGGCGTGGGCAGGAATCACGCCAAGTACGGCGACGCGTCGATGAACGGCCGTTCCTCCTCGCCCATCGGTGTCGCCGGCGGCGCGCCGAACCAGAACTCCTCGGAGATGGATCGCCAGCGGTTCGTGGCGCCGAGCATCGCCAGGATCGAGTTCACGCCCCACTGGATCCGGTTGAGCACCAGGTAGTCCGGCGGCAGGTTCAGCTTGCGGATCATGTCCAGGTACCCACCCCGTGGGTCCGACGTCGCGGTGATGACGGCACGGGCGAACTCGGCGGTGTAGGTGAACGGCTCGTGGTCGACCACCGGCCGGTTGAACAAGCGGAACCATTCCATCAGCCGCTCGGGGTCCGGACGGGTGCCGGGGAAGAAACCGGCCTCGTCGAAGACGTCCATCAGCGCGGCCGTGTCGTTCTCCCACAGCGGGGCGAGCTGGCGGCGGATCAGCGAACGGGTCTCGGAGCTGAACGCCTTGACCGCCCCGAAGTCCACGAACACGACGGTCCCGTCGCCGGGGAACAGGTAGTTGCCCGGGTGCGGGTCGCCGTTGAACAGCCGGAACCGGTGCAGCGACCCGAAGGAGAACCGGTAGATCGCCTCGGCGTAGCGCTGCTTCGCCTCCTCGGTGGCCGTCTGCAGCATCGTCTCGAACGATGCCCCGCGGACGTAGTCGGCGACGAGCACCCGGGGTCGGCACCAGTCGGCGTGCACGGCAGGGATGCGGACGAACGGATGGCCGTCGTAGCGCTGCGCGAACGCGTGCTGGTACTGCGCCTCCCGCTGGTAGTCCAGCTCGTCGCGCATCCGGTCGCGCAGCTCCGTCATCAGCGGCCTGACCTGCAGGTTCGGGCTGACGACCTTCACGAGGGGGGCCAGCACCTCGGCGTTGTCCAGGTCGTGCTCGATGGCCTCGGCGATGCCGGGGTACTGCACCTTGGTGATGACCTCGGTGCCGTCGGGGAGGGTGGCGCGGTGGACCTGCCCGATCGAGGCGCTGGCCAGCGGCTCGGGGTCCCAGGTGGCGAAGACGTCCTCGGGAGGGGCGCCGTACTGCTCCTCGATCACCTCGGCGATCACCGCGGTGTCCATCGCCGGGGCGGCGGCCTGGAGCGCCGCGAGCTGGTCGCGGTAGGTGTCGCGGACCTCCTCGGGCAGGTCGACGTCGACGAACGAGGCGATCTGGCCCATCTTCATGGCCAGCCCCTTCATCGAGCCGAGCAGTTCGGCAGCCTGCTGGGCCGTGCGGCCATGGAAGGCGTCGGCGGCGTCGTCGTTGCCGGCCATCTGCCGCAGGCGGGCCGCCACCATGCCGACCCCGGCGTTGGCGGAGAACTTCGCGAGGTCACCCGCCCGGCTGGCCCGGCTGCCAAGGGCAGGGGAGGGGGCCTTCGGGTCGTCGTCGGGGTTGCGTGCCATGTCGCGAGTCTGCCCCGCTGGCCGCCGTGCACCCGAACCGAACGGCCTGGGCCGTCAGCGAAGCTGCCGTTCGGGCTGTAGGATCCCGCCGTCGCCGAGCAGCACGTCCACCAGCTTCTGCCCGACCCCGAGCCACCACGCTGCGGCCAGGCCGACGAGGACCACGAGGCCCACCACCAGCCGGGGGCCGGAGACGAGGTCGACCCGGCTGCCACGCGACCCACCGAGCAGCGGCAGGACCAGCCATCCCGGCGACGTGGCGCCGATCCCGACCATGCCGGCGCTCCACGCCACCCCGAGGGACAGCTGTCCGAGCACGATGATGCCGGCGGCGAGCTGGCCCACCACGATCACCCCTCGGGCCAGCTGGCCGATCGCCACGACACCCGTGGCCACCTGCCCGATCGCGATCACGCCGACGGCGTGCTGACCGACCGCGACGAACCCCTCTGCCTCCACGCCCACGTCCAGCCACTTGATCATGGCGGCATTCTTCCACCTTCTCCGACGGCCACTACCCTTCGGGCCATGGACGCCATCCTGCTGGGCCGCGACTTCACCGACGTCGGCGTCGTGGAGGTCCTGACGCCTGCCGACGACCTGGCGATCGGGATCACCCGCGGTCCCCATCCCAAGCGCTACGAGTACGTGGACCCCAACGAGGACGTCGTGGCGGTCGTCCGTGAGGGCGGGGTGACGGCGTTGGTCGTCGCCGACGGCCACAACGGCCACGAGGGCAGCCATGCGCTGGTCGACGGGCTGCTCGACGCGCTGCCCGACCCGCTGCCGGCTCGGCTCGACAAGCGCCCCGCGGTCATCGCGTTCCACGAGGCCAACGAGCACATGCGGGCGGTCCGTCGCCAGCTGACCGGTCCCAGCCGCGGCACCAGGTCCACGATGGTGCTGGCGATCGTCGCCCGCGGTGACGACGGCGCCGGGACGCTGGAGACCGCTGGTGTGGGCGACTCCGCGGTCATCGTCGTGCGGGACGGCGTGGCCACCCAGGTCACCCGCGACCGCCACCGGTTCATGGGGGACCGGCTGAGCGCCCCCGAGATGGCCGGTTCGCTCGACCACTCCGTCACCGAGCTCGTCGACGGCGACGTCGTCGTCGTGGCAAGCGACGGCCTGACCAACTTCACCCACCTGGACGCCATCGGACCGGCCGTGACCGGCCTCGCGCCCGAGGCGGCCGTTCGTGCGCTCGTCGACCTTGCGGGACAGGGAGGCGCGGGAGACAACATCGCGCTGGCCGTCCTCGCCCACACCGCCCGAGGAACCTGACCCATGGCCACTCCCACCGATCATCGCGAGGCGCGACGCATCGCCACCGAAGCCGGCGAGCTGCTGGTGCGCATGCGCGACGCCCATCCCGACCCCGTGTCCCGTCGCCAGGCCCTCAAGGACGCCGGGGACGCCGGCTCGCAGGTCTTCATCGCCGCCCAGCTGCGCGACTGCTTCCCCGAGGACGCCGTGCTGAGCGAGGAGGCCGTCGACACCGACGTGCGGCTGTCGGCGGACCGTGTGTGGATCATCGACCCGGTCGACGGGACCCGCGAGTTCGGCGAGCCGCCACGTGACGACTGGGCGGTCCACGTCGCCCTCTGGGAGCGCGGGAAGGAGCTGACCGCCGGTGCGGTGGCGCTGCCCGCGATGGGCCTGACCCTCGGCACCGACGATGCGCCGATGGTGCCGGCTGCGGTCGACGGGCCCCCGCGGATCGTGGTCAGCCGCACCCGACCGCCGGCCCAGGCCGAACGGGTTCGCGCAGCCCTCGACGGGCAGCTGCTGCCGATGGGCAGCGCGGGCGCCAAGGCCATGGCGGTCGTCCGAGGGGTCGCCGACGCCTATGTCCACGCCGGCGGACAGTACGAGTGGGACAGCGCCGCCCCGGCTGTGGTGGCGCTCGCCGCAGGACTGCACGTCTCGCGCCTGGACGGCAACCCCCTCCGCTACAACCGGG
The DNA here is from genome assembly GCF_003344865.1 of Euzebya pacifica. GTDB lineage: Bacteria > Actinomycetota > Nitriliruptoria > Euzebyales > Euzebyaceae > Euzebya > Euzebya pacifica. The sequence continues at coordinate 3,512,479 of NZ_CP031165.1, read as the reverse complement.
CCGACCCGTACCTGCCCGACCTCATCATCTGCCGGCCCGAGCTGGCCCAGCGGGCCCTCGACGCGCTCGCCGCCGCCTGACCGCGGGACTGGAGACACCCATGCGCGAGGTCACCAGGACCAGCCACGTCGACGCGACCCCCGAGGCCATCTGGCCCGACCTCGTCGACGGGCAGCGGTTCGCGGAGTGGTACGCCTTCTGTGACGAGGTGGAGGAGCCCGCACCCGGCACCCGGGTCCTGCTGGGGTCCTGGGGGTCGCAGCGGTCGGCGGTGACCACCGAGATCGTGACCGCCGAGCAGCCGACTCGGTTCGCATGGCGTCACGTCGCCGAGGAGCTCGACGGGCGACCCGCGCCAGCCGTCGCCATCGACACCACCGTCGAGGTCGTCCTCGAACCCGCTGCCGACGGCGGGACCGACGTCACCATCACCTCGCGCCAGCGCCCGAGGGGCGCGGTGCAGGCCATCGCGCTGAAGCTGCTGGCCCGTCGACAGCTCGGCGGGATGCTCGACCAGTCCCTCGACATGCTGGCGGCCCGCCACGACGGCCGAGCCACCGCCCGCGGGGACGACGAGGGTCAGTAGCCCTCGTCGGTGATGCCGGACGCCAGCGACTCGGTGACGCTGGCCCGGTCGGCCTCGCCGAGCGTGGAGTAGAACAGCGTCGCCGGGAAGCGGCGGAGCTCGGCCAGCGCGTGGTAGCGGTGGGCATCGTCGACCAGCATGAACAGGGCGACCTCGCCCTCGGGCAGCTCGTCGCCGAGCTCCTTCATGCGCTTGTCGGAGATGCCGATGTCCCGCAGCTTGGCCCACAGCCCACCCACGGCAGCACCGAGCGCGCCCCCGATCAGCACGCCGCCGGGCACGAACAGGCCGGCGAGCACGCCCAGCCACAGGCCACCGGAGGCACCCTGGATCGTGTCCAGGTCCTTGGTCTGCTGGATGCGCACCTTGCCACCCGCCTCCTTGGCGACGATGGCGGCATCCTGCAGGCCGAGGCGACCCTTGGTGCGCAGCCGGATGGCGGCCAGCAGGGCCTCCTGGGCCATCAGCGGGTCGCGGAACCGGAGGGCGACGACGCAGCCGTTGCCGGAGGCGATGTCGTCGGCCCGGTTCTCGTCGACCTCTGCCGGGGTCAGGCGCGCCGGCCCCTCGGCAAGGCCCGCTGCAGGGGTGGCTGCGGTCGGGGCGCCGTCGGGGCCGACGGTGGCGGGGGCGCTGCCGCCGGCAGCACCTGCTGGGATGTTCTCGGTGGGGTCGTAGCTCATCGCTGCGGACCCTACCCCTGCATGCGTGTGGCTATTCGATGGTGGAGGTCACGGCATCGTCAAGCTTCAGGAAGAAGATCCCCTCGCCGATGCCCGAGACCACGATGACGCCCGAGTCGAAGTACGGGTAGTTGGACCAGGTGCCGTTGAACGTGGCCGCATCGTCGGCGGGGTAGGTGTCGAAGAACGCCACCTCGTCCCACACTGGCGTGGCGGCGTCCAGCCCGTCCATGTCGATGATCCGCAGGCCGGCGGTGTAGTTGGACTGGTAGGCCAGGCCCTCGTGGGTGTAGTTGTTGTGGTCGATCGACGGGGTGGCCGGGTTGCCGTCGGTGCCGTCACGCATCGCGGTGTGGTGCAGGACCGGGGCGGTCAGGTCGGTGGCGTCGATCACGAGCGTGCGGGTGTGGGTGACGTTGCTCGCCCGCATCTCGTCGAGCTCGTCGTTCATCAGCACGTAGCGGAAGTCCTCGGTGAACCAGCCCTGGTGGGTGTACTGGGTGTCGTCGTAGCCCAGCCGCCCGACAGTCTGCGGGTTGGCCTTGTCGGTCACGTCGACGAAGGACATGTAGTCCTCGGAGAACGTCGCGCAGATCTCGCGGCCGGTGTAGCGGGTGTCGGGGCCGGCGTAGGTGACGCACTGGGCGTCGTGGATGTACTCGTCGCCTTCGTAGCAGCCGGCGTCGACGGGGTTCAGGGGGTCGGCCATGTCGATCATGAACAGGCCACCGTCGCACTCCGAGGCGATGCCGATGCCGCCGATGGGGGTCCGCAGCTTCAGCCCGCCACCGACGATGTAGGCGAAGTCGGTGTCGTCGTTGGTGACGACGTTGTGCTGGCTGCCCGAGCCGGTGAAGATCGCGTCGGGCAGCAGGGGCGTACCCGCCGGGACGGCCGGTGCGTCGACCAGGGCGCTGAGGTCGACGACCTGCATGCCGTGGTTGGGGGCGGACTCCGAGACGATCAGCGCGTGGTCGTTGACGGTCTTGATGTCGTGCCAGATGGCGTGCTGGGCGGCGGTGTTGACGACGCTGCCGAGGTACTCGGCGTCGGTGCCGTCGTTGACCCGGAAGAACGCCGTGCCGTTGGCGTGGCCGATCATGGCGATCTCGGTGCCGGTGTCGGCGTCGGTCCAGCCCCACACGTCGGAGTTGCCGGAGAACACCTGGCCGGTCGGGTCCATCGAGAGGATCCCGCCGAAGTCCGCGGAGGGCCAGAACGCCAGTAGGTCGACGTTGTCGCAGGCGAAGTCCAGCGCCTTGCCGTCCTTGCACGGCACGTCGGTCACCGTGTCGGTGGGGATCTCGGCCGTGGCGGCGTAGCCGGGCTTGTGGACGTGGGCGCGTTGCTCGGCCATCAGCTGCTCGAGCAGCGCCATGGGGTTGGCGGCGGCGATGCCGAGGAGCGCGACGAGGGCGATCAGGACGGAGGACGTTCGACGGGTCATGTCGGGCGGGTTCGACGGCCGTCTGCCGGATTCCTCCCGATCAGCGGAACTTCTGCGGTGAACGCAACGACGCCCCCGGCGGTTGGCGCTGGGGGCGTCGATCGGATTGCTGGCGCTACTCGGCGGGGCCGACGTCGTCCTGCAGCTTCAGGAAGAAGATGCCCTCGCCGATGCCGGACACCACGATCGTGCCGGAGTCGAAGTAGGGGTAGCTGGACCAGGTGCCGTTGAACTCGGTGCCCGGGTTGGCGTCGTCGGCCGGATAGGTGTCGAAGAAGGCGATCTCGTCCCAGTCCGCCTTGCCGTCCTGGTCCTCGTCACGGTCCAGGGAACCCAGGTCGATGACCCGCAGGCCGGACTCGTAGTTGGACTGGAAGGCCATCCCGTCGTGGGTGTAGTTGTTGTGGTCGATGGAGACGGTGACCGGGTTGCCATCGGAGCCATCGCGCTGGAACTCACCGACGAACGTGGGGGCATCGAGGTCGGAGGTGTCGACGACCAGCGTGCGGGTGTGGGTGACCTCGGCGAGCTCCTGCTCGTCGAGCTCGTCGTTCATCAGCACGTAGCGGAAGTCCTCAGTGAACCAGCCCTGGTGGGTGTAGGCGTGGTTGTACTCCAGGGGCGCGCCGATGCGGGTCGGGTTGGCGGCGTCGGTGACGTCCACGATGGACATCTCCTGCTCGGCGAAGAGCAGGCAGATCTCGCGTCCGGTGTAGTCGGTGTCCGGTCCCTCGTAGGTCACGCACTGGGCGTCGTGGACATAGCCCTCGGTGTCGTAGCAGCCCGCCGGCGTCAGCGTCGCGCCCGCCACGAAGTCGAGGATCTCCAGCCCGCCACCGCAGACCGGGTCGACGCCGACGATCGAGCCGCCACCGACGATGTAGGCCCGGTTGGTGTCGTCGTTGGTCACCACGTTGTGCTGGGCGACGCTCAGGGGATAGAAGCCGGTGACAGGCAGCGGCGAGGGGGCCACGACCGCGTCGGGGATGGACCGCAGGAGGGTCATGTCGAAGATCTGGACGCCGTGCGGGACCGATTCCGAGACGATCAGCGCGTAGTTGTCGATCACCTTGATGTCGTGCCAGATCAGCTGGCCGGCGGCGGTGTTGGGGACCGAACCCATGTAGACGGGGTTGTAGGGGTCAGTGACGCGGATGAACGCCGTCCCCTGGGAGTGGCCGATGATGGCGTACTCCTGGTCGTCGACGGTGTCCTCGGTGTCCAGGGTGTCGGTCCAGCCCCACACGTCGGAGTTGCCGGAGATCAAGCCGAGCACGTCGGCACTGGCCACGGCATCGCCGACGGCACCACCGAACGCGGAGGACGGCATGAACGAGAGCAGGTCGATGCCGTCACAGGCGAACTCGCCTGCCATGCCGTTCACGCACGGGATGTCGGACACGGTTTCGGTGGGGATCTCCGCGGAGGCGGCGTAGGCCAGCTTGTGGCCGTGGGCGCGAGCCTCGGCGGTCCAGGCATCGATGTACTGCAGCGGGTTGATGGCGGCGATGCTCAGCAGCGCGACAAGCGCGAGCATCGCCGTGGAGGTGCGACGGGTCATGGTGAGAGGAGCTCCTCGAGGCGGCGGTCGAACAGGGGACCGTCGGGTTGACACCAGGTCCCTCTTGTCCAAGTTCTCGGCGCGCCGCCGAAATCCTTCCCGTCCGCCGGAACTTTCTCGGGCGATCCGTCGACAGGCTCAGCCGAAGAGGTGCCGAAACGCCTCCAGGGCCTCGGGGTTGGTCATCGCGTCGGTGTTGTCGACCCGGTCGCCCTCGATGACCCGACGAACCGCCTTCTCCACCTTCTTGCCGCTGATCGTGTACGGGATGGCCGGCACGGCGAAGACGTGGGCGGGAACGTGCCGCGGGGTTGCCGTCGTCCGGATCGTCTTCCGGATGCGGCCGATCAGCTCCTCGTCCAGCGTCGCCCCGGCGGCCAGGACGACGCAGAGGACCACCTCGACATCGCCGTCATGGGTCCTGCCGACGACGATGCCGTCGGCGATCTCCGCCATCGGCTCGATCGCCCGGTAGATCTCCGCGGTCCCGATCCGCACGCCGCCGGGATTGAGGGTCGTGTCGGATCGGCCGTGGATGACCACGCCGCCCTCGGGGCGCAGCTCGATGAAGTCACCGTGGGTCCACACGCCGGGGTGCTCGGCGAAGTAGGCCGCGCGGTAGCGGCTGCCGTCCGGGTCGTTCCAGAAGCCGACCGGCATCGAGGGGAACGGCAGGGTGCAGACCAGCTCGCCCTTCTCACCGGGCGGCAGCGGCCGACCCTGGTCGTCCCAGGCCTCGACCTTCATGCCCAGGCCCAGGCCCTGCAGCTCACCGCGACGCACCGGCTTGGTCGGGACCCCGCCGGCGAAGCAGCCGATGATGTCGGTGCCTCCGCTGATCGAGGCCAGCGTCACGTCGTCGGCGACGTTGGCGTACACCCAGTCGAACTGCTCGGGGTTCAGCGGGGCACCCGAGGACATGATGGCCCGCAGCGCCGACAGGTCGGCTTCCTCCTTGGGGACCATGTCGAGCTTCTCGCACGCCGACAGGAACTTGGGGCTGGTGCCGAAGTGGGTGACGCCGAACTCGGCGGCCTGACGCCACAGCGCGCCGGCATCGGGTTCGGTCGGGCTGCCGTCGTACAGCACGATCGTGACCTCGCTGGCCAGCGCCGAGGCCAGCCAGTTCCACATCATCCAGCCGCAGGTCGTGAACCACGACAGCACGTCGCCCGGGTGCAGGTCGGTGGACAGCTTGTGCTCGACGAGGTGCTTCACCAGCGTGCCGCCGTGGCCATGCACGATCGACTTGGGCACCCCGGTGGTGCCCGAGGAGTACATGACGAACAGCGGATGGTCGGCCGGCACCTGCACGAAGTCCGGCTCGTCGGGACCGTCGGCCAGCAGGTCGTCCCAGCCGTGCACCGTCGGGCCGTCGACGGTCAGCCCGACGCCGGCGAAGTCGATGACGACGAGATGGGACAGGCCGGGCAGGGCGGCGACCACGTCCGACACCTTTTCCTGCAGGCCGTGGGTGCGGCCGCCGTAGCGGTACCCGTCGGCGACGACGAGCACGGTCGGCTCGATCTGGGCGAACCGGTCGACCACGCCCTGCGCGCCGAAGTCCGGGGACGTCGAGGACCAGATGGCCCCCAGGGCGGTCGTGGCCAGCATCGCCACCAGCGACTCCACGGTGTTGGGTACGAAGCCGCAGACCCGGTCGCCCCTGCCGACCCCCATCGCCACCAGCGACGCCTGCACCCGGGCGACGTCGCGCCGCAGGTCGCCGACGGTGAACCGGCGGGTCTGGCGTCCCTCCGCAGCCGAGATCACGGCCAGCCGGTCGCGATCGCCCCGCAGCAGGTTCTCGGCGTAGTTCAGCCGCGCACCCTCGAACCAGGTCGTGCCCGGCATCGCCGGGTCGCCCATGATCGCCGTCGGCTGCTCGCTCGCGACCACCCCGCACCAGCGCCACACGTGGGCCCAGAAGCCGGGCAGGTCATCGACCGACCAGCGCCACAGGGCCCGGTCGTCGAAGCTGCCGTCGGCGCCCCGCGGCAGGTCCACGGGAGCGTCGGCGGCGAAGGCGGTCAGGTTGGCGCGGTCGATCCGGTCGGTCGACGGCGTCCACAGGACGTCGGGGGAGTGGCTCATCGAGCGATGAGCCTAACGGCCCGTCGCCGCTCGAGCCCCTACGGGGAGGAGAGGACCTCGACCCGGACCGGTACGACACCGTCGTCCATCATCTGCAGCTCCTGGGCCGCACCGTAGGAGACGTCGAGGACACGGTCGTCGGCGTAGGGACCACGGTCGTTGATCCGCAGGTCGACCTGACGGCCGTTGTTGAGGTTCGTGACCCGGATGATCGTGTCGAACGGCAGGGTCCGGTGCGCGGCGGTCATGCCGTACATGTCGAACGTCTCGCCGTTGGCGGTCTGGTTGCCGTTGAGGCCGGGACCGTAGTAGGACGCGTCGCCCTCGAAGGTCTCGTTGTCCTCCTCGGCGGCTGCCGGCTGCACGGGCTCGGCAGGAGCGGGCTCGGGGGCCGCAGCAGGTTCGGCCGGGGGCTGCTCCTCACGCGGCTGGGCGGGGGAGGGCTGACCCTGCAGCGCCGCGTCGAGCTGCGCGAGGACGTACTCGTCAGCTGCGGCGGGGCCACCGACGACGACACCCATGGAAAAGCGGTCGGCGTGGTCGCGCAGGAACCGCTCGCTCGTGCCGGGCAGCTTCTCGGTCGGGGGCACCAGCAGCAGCGGTGCGCCCAGGCTGGCCGCAAGCGACCCGGCGGACAGGGCGTCGGGGAAGGCACGACCCGAGGCGAAGACGGCGGGCTGCTCGGTGGAGTCGAACCTCGCCAGGGCATCGCTGGCGAGGGCCACGGAGGTCTCGTAGCGGTTGTCGCCGGTCACCCGACGGGTCGCGTAGCCCAGCATGTGGAGGTGGGCCTCGACGTCGTCATCGATGACGCTGTCGTCACCGAGGATGATCACGTCGGTCGCGCCGATGATCTCCAGCGCCTCCTCGGTCTCCTCGGGCAGCGCGTCGGAGCGCGTCAGGACCGTCGGGATCCGGTCGGGCGTGGCGGCCAGTGCGCCGGAGGCGACGGCGTCGGGCCAGGCACGATCCGGATCGTTGTGCTCCCCCAGGGCCAGCACGACCTCGCCGGTGGCAGAGGAGCCGGCCGCACGGACGATCTCGCGGGCGGTCCCGTAACGGCTGGTCCCGGCCAGTCGACGGGTCCGCAGGCCCATGTCGGTGAGTGCCTGCTCGACGTCGGCGGAGATCGCCCCCTGTCCACCCAGGATCCACACGGTCGTGACCCCGAGTCGGGCCAGCTCGTCGGCAACGATGCCCGGCAGCGCGTCGCGCCCGGTCAGCAGGACCGGTGCGTTCATGCGATGGGCAAGGGCACCGGCGGTCAGCGCGTCGGGGAAGGCGAAGGCGGTTGCCAGCAGCGCGTCGTTGGCCGAAACCCGGAAGTTCTCGCTGGCCTCGACGGCCGTGGAGATGCGGTCGGGCCCGAACGAGCGGCTGACGACGCTGTCGGCGTGGGCGGGAAGCGCCAGCACGGACAGCAGCAACGTGGCTGCGAGCATGGCGCGCAGGAACGTCGTGAAGTGACGAAGCATGATGTGGGGGTGGGGGGTCGGGGCGCCACCGACTTGGGGGGAAGTACGGCGACGGGTTCCGGCACGTGGGCCGGGGCCCGTGGGGCCAGACCGCATGGCGTGCGGCCCTTCACGGGACAGGGACCCGAGGATGCCGGTCCCCGGGTGCACGAACCAGCGGCCCCACACGGCCCGATGGTCGGTGTACTCATGGCCAGTACGGAACCCTTGACCCCGTGCGCCCAGCGACGTCACTTCGCTGGCACGAGTGGTCTCGGCCTGCTGCCCGGGCCCATCCTGTCCGACCTGCCGCGACTCCAAACGTCCCGACAGGAGACCGCTTCGCGCGTTCGGTCAGGGCTTGACGGCCAGGACCGGGCAGTCCGCGCCGAGGAGGATGTCCTGGGCGTTGGAACCCAGCACCAGCTTCCCCACCGGCGAGCGACGACGGATGCCGATCACGATCAGGTCGACGTGCTCGTCGGTGGCGAACTTGAGCAGGTCGTCACCGGGGGAGTTGCCACGCACCAGCTCACGGATCTCGAAGTCCACGCCCTCGCCCCGAAGGCGGTTCTCGACCTCGTGCAGGGCACGGGTGTACTCCGGCAGGAGGTCCTCGTCGCGGCCACCACCGTGCAGCGAGTGCACGACGACCAGCGTGGCCGACCGCAGCTTGGCCTCGGCGATCGCCGCTTCCAGGGCTGCCTCACCTTCTGGCGTGGTGATGAATCCGACGAGAACCTTCATGGGTGCAGCTCCTCCAGCGTGTGCTGATCAGGGTGATCGTGATCGGTGACGGTATCGCGACGTCGTCCGGTGCACCCGGTCGTTCGGCTGATCGGGCGTGGTTCGTGCCTCCGTCGTGGACCTCGCTGTGCCAGACTCGGGCCGCGCACGAGTCGCGACCGAAAACAACGGTTGGGTGCGTACAGGAGGCAAACCGATGCACAAGGACTTCGTTCTCATCCCCGACGACCAGCCGGGTGTGATGGCCCGTCTCGGCGAGGCGTGTGGTGCGGCGGACATCAGCATCGAGGGGATCAGCGCGTTCACCGGCCAGGGCAAGGGCGTCGTGCACGTGCTCGTGCCGGACGCCGAGCACGCGCTGACGGTCCTCGAGGACGCCGGTCTCGACGTGCGGGCCGCCCGTGATGTGGTGGTGGTCGACATCGCCGATCGGCCCGGTGCCATGGGCGAGATCTGTCGCAAGATCGCCGACGCCGGGATCAACATCGAGCAGGCCTACCTGGCCACCGGCGGACGCATGGTGATGGTCGTCGACAAGGTCGTCGAGGCCCGTGAGCTCGTGGGCGGCACCGACTAGGCAGCACGGCAACACCCTCGTCGCCAACGACGTCGACGAGGCCACCGCACACCCTGCACGGCCGAGGTGGCGGCCACTTGGAGGATCGCTGTGTCCGACGGACTCGATCGCCTCTACGAACGCTTTCGCAACGCGCTGTCCGAAGAACGGGCCGACCACGCGGTCGAGCTCGCCAACGCGGCCTATCGCCGGCTTCCCGCTGCCGAACGGGCTGCGCTGGACCTCGACCAGGCCGAATCGCTGATCCTCGACGCGCTGACGGCGTTCGAGGCCGGGGACGGCTCCTCGCCCCAGATCCGCGTGGAGGCGGTCGGGCCCACGACGATCGTGCACGTGCACGCCGTCGACGGTCCCTTCGTGGTGTCCACGGTCACCGAGGAGCTGCATCGGCTGGGCCTGTCGCCCATCGACCTGCTGCATCCGGTGGTCGGCGTCGCCCGTGACGGGGACGGCAACCTCAAGTCGCTGGGGCCGGCCCGGACCGCACCGCGGCGCGAGACCTATCTGGCGATGGACCTGCACTCGGTGCTCAACGAGGAGTCCCGGAACACGATCGCCGAGCACCTCCGGGACGTCCTCGACGACGCGCTGCACGCCATGCGGGACTTCCTGCCGATCAAGCAGCGCATCGCCGGCATCGCCATGGAGGTCGAGGTGACCGCCGGTGCCCGTTACGACACCGCCGAGGTCACCGAGGTCGCCACGTTCCTGCGCTGGCTGCTCGACGACTACTTCGTCTTCCTCGGCTACCGCGGCTACGACATCCACGGCACAGGGGACGACGCCACCGCTGTCGTGGCACCCGGCAGCGGGCTGGGGATCCTCCATGCCGAGGACCGATCGCGGTACGCCCAGCCCGTCCCCCTGTCGGCCCTCACCGAGGCCCTGCAGCACCAGGCCACCGACGGTCCGCTGCTGCGGATCAGCCGGACCAACCGGCTGTCCTCGGTGCATCGCCAGGTACGGATGATCGACGTCTCCATCCAGAAGGTCGACCCGTCCGGGCGCCTCGTCGGTGAGCACCGGATCCTCGGTCTGCTCGCCCAGAAGGCCTTCGTCGAACCGGCCTCGACCATCCCCGTCCTGCGCCGGAAGCTGCGCCTGGTCCTCGAGGCCGAGGACGTCGTGGACCACAGCCACGACGAACGGGCGTTGCGGACCCTCTTCGACGCGTTCCCCAAGCAGGAGCTGTTCGAGAGCGACGTCGACGAGCTGCGCCAGACGATGGTGAAGCTGCTGGAGGTCTCGCGCCGCCAGGAGGTCCGCCTGCTCGTTCGCCAGGAACCTGTCCGGCGGTCGGTGTCCGCGCTCGTCACGGTGCCCCGGGACCGGTTCTCCGCGGAGCTGCGCAGCCAGGTCCAGGAGCTGCTGCAGGAACGTTCCGGTGCCACCACCGTCGACTACCAGCTGTCGATGACCGAACGCGACCAGCCGCTGCTGCACTTCACGCTGCACCTGCCCGAGGACGTCAGCTCGCCGCTGGACGTCGACGCGGTCGAGCAGGAGATCCAGCGGATGACCCGCACGTTCTCCGATGCGCTCACCGAGGCGCTGGCCGGTCGTCGCGGCATGGTCGATGCGAGGGTCGCGGCCGAGCAGTGGTGCCGGGTCCTGCCGGTCGCCTACACCGAGAGCACCGCGGTGGCCACGGCCGTCACCGACATCGAGGAGCTCGAAGCGCTGGACGGGCCGGACGCGGTCCGCATGCGCCTGATCCGTCCGCCGTCGCCGAACGGGCCGTCCTCCCGCGAGCGGCTGCTGCGCTTCCGCCTGTACAAGGCCGGCGAGGGGGTCGAGCTGTCGGGCTTCCTTCCCCTGCTGGAGTCCCTCGGCCTGATCGTGGTGGAGGAGCAGCCCTACCGGATGGACACCTCGCCGGTCTGGGGCGCCCTCCACATGCACGACTACGGCGTCCGCACCGAGGGGCTGCCCATCGACGTGCGCTCCGACGGGCCACGTCTGGCCGACGCCGCGGTCGCCATGTGGGAGGGGCGGGCCACGGTCGACTCGCTCAACCGACTCGTGCTCGGCGCCGACATGTCCATCGAGCAGGTCACGCTGCTGCGGGCCTACCGGCGGTACCTGCGGCAGATCGGGACGACCTACACCGAGGCGACGACCAACGAGGCCCTGATCGAGTACCCGGCCGTGGCCCGGGCGCTGATCGCCTACTTCGACGCCCGCTTCGACCCGTCGGTGGAGGGCGAGGAGGCTCGGCTGGTTGCGGCCGATTCGGCCCGCCGCGAGGTCCTGACCGCCCTGGAGGCCGTGGAACGGCTCGACCAGGACCGGATCCTGCGGTCGTTCCTGGGCGTGGTCGACGCAACCCTGCGGACCAACCGCTGGCGTCGCCGGCCGTGGCTCTCGCTGAAGATCGACTCCTCGCGGGTTCCCGGTGTGCCCAAGCCCGTGCCCTACCGCGAGATCTTCGTGTACTCCACGGGGATGGAGGGCGTGCACCTGCGGGGAGGCCCCGTCGCCCGCGGTGGGTTGCGCTGGTCCGACCGGCTCGACGACTTCCGCACCGAGGTGCTGGGGCTGATGAAGGCCCAGGTCACCAAGAACGCCGTGATCGTGCCGACCGGATCGAAGGGTGGGTTCGTCCTCAAGCACCGTCCCGTCGACGGCGGGGACCTGCGTGCCGAGGTCGAGGCCCAGTACCGGGTGTTCATCCGCGGTCTGCTCGACGTCACCGACAACATCGTCGACGGCGAGGTCGTGCCGCCCGAGCACGTGGTGAGGGCCGACGGTGACGACCCCTACCTGGTCGTCGCCGCCGACCGGGGCACTGCGACCTTCTCCGACATCGCCAACGGCATCTCCGCGGAGTACGGCTTCTGGCTGGACGACGCGTTCGCCTCAGGCGGTTCCCAGGGCTACGACCACAAGGCCATGGGCATCACGGCCCGGGGTGCCTGGGTTGCGGTCCAACGGCACTTCCGCGAGCTGTCCATCGACGTGCAGACCGACCCGATCACCGTCGTCGGGGTGGGGGACATGTCCGGTGACGTGTTCGGCAACGGCATGCTGCGCTCCCGCGCCATCCGGCTGGTTGCCGCGTTCGACCACCGGGACATCTTCATCGACCCGACCCCCGACGAGGAGACGTCGTTCGAGGAGCGTCGCCGCTTGTTCGAGCTGCCCCGTTCGTCGTGGCAGGACTACGACCAGTCGCTGTTGTCCGCTGGCGGCGGGGTCTTCTCCAGGACCGCCAAGTCGGTGACGCTGTCCCCGGAGGCCCGCGAGGCCCTTCGGATCGACGCCGCGGAGCTGTCGCCGCCCGAGCTGATCAACGCCATCCTGAAGGCGCCGGTGGACCTGCTGTGGTTCGGCGGCATCGGGACCTACGTCAAGTCGCGCGAGGAGAGCAACAGCGAGGTCGGGGACCGCGCCAACGACGCCGTCCGGGTCAACGCCGACCAGGTCGGCGCCCGTGTGGTGGGGGAGGGCGGCAACCTGGCGATGACGCAGCTCGGGCGCATCGGCTACGCCCGCCGAGGTGGACGGTGCAACACCGACGCCACCGACAACGCGGCGGGCGTCAACACCTCCGACCGCGAGGTCAACCTCAAGATCCTCCTCTCCCTGGCCATCAACGCCGGCCAGCTGGAGGAGGACAACCGCAACGACCTGCTGGCACGCCTGACCGAGGACGTCGGCGACCAGGTGCTGCGGGACCAGTACCTGCAGACGTGGGCGATCAGCCAGGAGCTGAGCTCCGCGCCCGGCGGCATGGGGGCCTACGAGCAGATGATGCAGTCCCTGGAGTCCCGGGGGCGGCTGGACCGGGCGGTCGAGCTGCTGCCCGACACCGCGGAGGTCGAGGAGCGTCGCAAGCAGGGCGCCGGGTTCACCCGACCCGAGCTGGCCGTGCTGCTGGCCTACGCCAAGATCGACGTGACCGAGCAGCTGCTGTCCGACGGCGTCGTCGACCAGCCCGCGTTCGAGCCGGTCCGGGCGGACTACTTCCCGGGGGAAGCCGCGACACGGTTCGCCGCGCTCGCGCAGGAACACCGGCTGCGTCGCGACCTGGTCGCCACCATCATCGCGGGTGACCTGTGCAACCGGATGGGCATCACCTGGGCGACCCGCACGTCGGCGGACCTCGGCGTGGACATCTCCACGGTTGCAGCGGCGTACTGGATCGCCCGCCAGGTCATCGACGCCGACGGGCTGTGGCGCGAGGTCGAGGCCCAGGACGCACGGATCGACCCGACCCTGCAGCTGGAGCTGAAGGCGCAGGTCGACCATCTGGTGGATGCGTTCACCCGGTCGTTCGTCCGACAGGGGCGGACCGGCGACATCGCCGGGGCCATCGCAGAGGACCGGCCGGCGTTCGTGGAGCTGTTCGACCTGGTGGGCACCACACGCGTCGGGGAGCAGCACCTGGCCATCCAACGGACGGCGACGCGATGGGTGGACCTCGGCATCGAGGACGACCTGGCCGACCGGCTCGCGCGGCTGTCGGCGCTGACGGTCGTACCGGGCGTGGCGGCGACCGCACGGCAGACGGACCGCAGCCTGACCGACATCGGTGTGGTGTACCAGCTGGTGGCCGAGCGCCTGCCGCTGGAGCAGATGACCCGCAGCCTGAAGGCCTACGAGCCACACGGCCGGTGGGAGCGCTGGCAGCACCGAGGCCTGGTCGACGACGTTCGTCGCCTGCACCACGCCGCCGCCCGCGAAGCCCTCGCCCTGGCCGACCTCGAGGCCGAACCGGCCGCGGTGGTGGACGAGTTCCTGTCCTCCCGCGCCGGCACGGTCGAACGCGCCGTGGGCCTGTCCCGCCAGGTCCAGGGCCAGGCCGAGGTCGACCTCGACGCCCTGGCCGTCGCGGTGCGGGCACTCAGTGAGATCGCGGGCTAGACCACCGAACAACAGGAACGCCCCGCCGAATCGGCGGGGCGTTTCACATTGTCCTCGCTGCGCTCGGATGGTCCTCGGCGCCGTGACCCCTGTCTTCCCTCGTCGATTCTCGCCCCTCGCTTCGCATCGGGGCTGCGAGTCTCCTCAGTCCAGACAGGGTGCGCCTGCGGCGGTGCACGCAGGACGATCCGGGCCAGCTGACAAGTGCCAGCTGAGTCATGTAAGGGACTCCGGTAGCTGATCATCGCCGGGGTTCCTGGTGTCATGATGACATCCCGGCTGGGTCGGTTGAGGCGAGCTGTGGTTCTGAGGACCATCTCGGGTGGTGCCTCGTAGGTCTGAACGCCTGCCTGCCCCGCCACGGATGTTCCCGGTTGAGGGAAGTGGGGACGGCCACGAGTCGGGCCCCGGTTGCAGCACATGAGTGGGAGGCCGCGGCGTCAGCCACGGCCCGGCAGGTGACGGTGGGAACCACGTGGTGATCGCTCGCATCGATGCGAGGCCGGAGCACGAATCCGGACGACATCGAAGGAGGCGAGATGCAGCAACGCAGGATCGTGGGGATCGACCTTGGGGTGGTGACCAGCCACACCGCCCACGTGGTCGATGAGCATGCCGAGGTGATCGCCAAGCGACGGATCGACCCGACGGTGGCCGGCTTCACCGCGTTGGAAGCAGCCGCGCTGGCCGGCGTGGACGACGACGTGCGGTTGGAGGTGGTGATCGAGCCGACCGGGGCGGCGTGGCTGCCGGTGGCGGTGTGGTTCACCCGCCGAGGGCACACCGTGTACCGGGTGTCCACGCAGAAGGCCGCGGACCTGCGGCGGTTCCTGTCACGGCACGCCAAGTCCAACAGCATCGACGCCGCCACGCTCGCGCGGCTGCCGATCATCGACCCGGCCGGGTTGTACCCCGTCGCCCTGCCCGCCACCGCCGAGGCGGCGGAGCTCGATCGGCGGGTCCGCACCGCGGCCCGGCTGACCGATCAGATCGGGACCCACAAGCGGCGACTGATCGAGCTGGCCCGCCAGGTGATGCCCACCATCGGCACAGTGCTGTCCCCGGGACTGACCCGCACCGACCTGGCGGTGCTGGAGCGCTACGGCGACCCCCGCCGCCTCGCCGTGGTCCGCACCGACCGGCTGGCCGGCCTGATCGGCAGGGTCAGCCATGGCCACGGCGACGCGACCGCCAAGGCCGAGCAGTTCCGCACCGTCGCTCGTGACGCGGTCGCGCTGTACGGCGATGACATCGCGGTGCCCTTCGCCGCACTGGCCGACGAGATCGCCACCGAGATCCGGATCATCCGCACCCTGGAGGCCGAACGGGTCCGCCACGAAGACGCCCGTGAACAGGCCTACCAGGTCGTGGACGGCGACCAGCTCGCCCGCTCCCTGCCCGGGATGAAGCGGGTAGGCGGACCCATGCTGGTGGCGGTCATGGGCAACCCCGACCGGTTCCGAAATGCGGCAGCCTTCAAGTCCTACATCGGGCTGACCCCACGGGCATCACAGACCGGTGAGACCGACCGCAAGGGACAGCCGCTCACCAAGGCCGGCAACCGCAGGCTGCGCACCCAGCTGCTCCGCGCCGCCGAGACCGCCCGCCAGACCGACCCGCAACTCGCCGCGATCTACTTCGACCAGATGACCGCCAAGGGCGCGGTGCACACCAAAGCGCTGACCGTCGTCGCCGCCCGACTGGCCGAACGCGCCTGGGTCGTGATGCACCGCCAAAGCCCCTACCTCGTCTGCGACACCGACGGCACCCCCGTCGCCCCGGCCGAGGCCCGACGCATCATCGCCGACCGGTTCACCGTCCCTGCCGACATCCGAGCGCGACGACGTTCCAAGAAGGGTGGGAGGGCCCCTCAGACGGCCCTCGAGGGGCAGATAGGTCAGCGCACGAAGCGCGACAGGACGAGGCGACCCTCCCACCACAAAGCCTCACCCCAAGCCCCGACCCAGTCAATCCCGACCAAGGTCTTGACAACCGATCGGCCTTAGGGAGTCAGCCCTACCTGTTCTCGATCTCCACGTACTCGCGGGTGGCGGCGCCGGTGTAGATCTGGCGGGGGCGGCCGATGCGGGTGTCTGGGTCGCTCATCATTTCCTTCCACTGGGCGATCCAGCCCGGCAGGCGGCCGATGGCGAACATGACGGTGAACATCTCCGTCGGCAGGCCCAGCGCCTTGTAGATCAGGCCCGAGTAGAAGTCGACGTTGGGGTACAGCTTCTTCTCGATGAAGTAGTCGTCGCTGAGCGCCGCCTCCTCCAGCTCCTGGGCGATCTCGAACAGCGGGTCGTTGGGTGCCAGCTTCCTCAGGACCTTGTCTGCGGTTTCCTTGATGATCGTGGCCCGCGGGTCGTAGTTCTTGTAGACGCGGTGGCCGAAGCCCATCAGGCGGAACGGGTCGTTCTTGTCCTTGGCTCGGGCGACGAAGGACGCGGTGTCACCGTCTGCGTCACGGATCTCCGCCAGCATCTCCAGCACGGCCTGGTTGGCGCCGCCGTGCAGCGGGCCCCACAGCGCGTTGATGCCCGAGGCGATGGCCGCGAACATGTTGACCTGGGTCGAGCCCACCAGGCGCACGGCCGTGGTGGAGGCGTTCTGCTCGTGGTCGGCGTGCAGGATGTACAGCAGGTCCAGCGCCTTGGCGATCTCGGGGTCGACCTCGTAGGGCTCGGCCTTCACGCCGAACATCATGTGGAGGAAGTTGGCCGGGTAGCTCAGCTTGTTCCACGGGTAGATGAAGGCCTGCCCGATGGACTTCTTGTACGACCACGCCGCGATGGTCGGCATCTTCGCCATGAGGCGATAGATCGACACCTCGACGTCCCGCTCGTCCTTGGGGTCGTAGTGGTCCTGGTAGAACGTCGACAGGCCGGCGGTGGCGGCGGACAGGATCGCCATCGGGTGCGCGCTCTTGGGGAAGGCGTCGAAGAACTGCCGCATGTCCTCGTGGAGCAGCGTGTGGATGGTGATCTGCTGCTCGAAGTAGTCCAGCTCGGACTGGGTGGGGAGCTCGCCGAAGATGAGCAGGTAGGAGACCTCCAGGAAGTTGGAGGACTTCGCCAGCTGCTCGATCGGGTAGCCGCGGTAGCGCAGGATGCCTGCTTCGCCGTTGAGGTAGGTGATGTCACTGCGGCAGGACGAGGTCGACGCAAAGCCGGGGTCGTAGGTGGTCAACCCGGTGGCCCCACGCAGGCCCGAGGAGTGGATGCCGCGATCGCCTTCGGTCCCCTGGACCACCGGTGCTTCGAAGTGATCGCCTTCCAGCTCGATGCGTGCGTGGTCAGTCATGGGAGATGCCTTTGGGTCGGGGCGTATTGCGGTGTTCGGGTGGCGGTCGGATCACACGTCCGCCGATGGCGAATGTAGCCGACGACCGGGGGTTTCGTGCAGCCGAGGCTGGGTCGGCGGATCGATCGGTGGCAGGCTGTGGAAGTGCTCGACTCCGCCCTGCGCACACACCTTTCCGCCCTGTATCCACCTGATGTCGCAGAGGTGACGCTGCCACGCCTGATGGCGCTCGCCGAACGGTATCGCCGGCCTCGCGAGGCCCGTCCGCTCGCCGCGCGCGACGTCTGGCTGATCGCCTACGCCGACCACGTCGGCGACGGTCGACGACCTCCGCTGCAGGTCATGGACGAGCTGCTGTCCGGGCGCCTGGCCGACATCGTCAACGGGGTGCACCTGCTGCCGTTCTGTCCGTGGACGTCCGACGACGGCTTCGCGGTCGTGGACCACCGGGCGGTCGATGCGGCCGTCGGGGGATGGGAGGACGTGACGGCGATCGGCAGGGCCCGCCGGCTGATGATGGATGCGGTGGTCAACCACATGTCCGCCTCGTCGTCCCACGTGCGCGAGTGGTCCGGTCACGTGCTCAGCCCACCGGAGGACTTCGACACCTCCCACGTGGTGCGGCCCCGAACCAGCCCGTTGCTGACCCCGTTCGAGGCTCCCGACGGCTCGGTCCGCCATGCCTGGACGACGTTCTCGCCGGATCAGGTCGACCTCGACTACGGCAATCCCGATGTGCTGGTCGACATGACCGACGTGCTGCTCGGCTATCTCGAGCGTGGCGCCTCCATCATCCGCCTGGATGCGGTGGCGTTCCTGTGGAAGGAGAGCGGCACCTCCTGCATCCACCTGGAGCAGACCCACGAGGTCATCCGGCTGTGGCGGACCATGTTCGACTGGTGCGCGCCCGGCAGCATGCTGATCACCGAGACCAACGTCCCCCACGAGGAGAACGTCAGCTACTTCGGGGACGGCAGCGACGAGGCCCATCTCGTCTACCAGTTCGCCCTTGCCCCGCTCGTCCTGGCCTCGTTCATGTGGGGGAACACCCAGGACCTGACCCGATGGGCCGCGTCGCTGGATCCGCCGCCGGGGGGCACGACCTTCTTCAACTTCCTCGGGTCACACGACGGGATCGGGCTTCGTCCCGCAGAGGGACGGATGTCAACCACCCAGGTCGACGGGCTGTGCGCCCTCGCCCGCGCCGCTGGCGGAGGGGTGTCCTACCGCTCCGGCCCGGACGGTCAACAGCTGCCCTACGAGCTCAACACGACGGTGCTCGATGCGTTGGCCGCCGTTGCCGACGACGGTGCGACGGTGCAGCGCATCCTCGCGGCCCACGCCATCCTCCTCGCCCTCCAGGGGGTGCCCGGCCTCTGGGCCGGATCGTTGCTGGGGGTCCGCAACTGGGGGGAGGGTGTGGCGCGGACCGGCCGGCTGCGGACGGTCAACCGGCGTCGGCTGCTGCTCGACGAGCTGACCGACGACCTCGACCGGGACGGGTCCTTCGCCAGCACGGTCTTCCATGGCATGGCCGAGCTCGTGGCCCTGCGCGCGAGCAGCGAGGCCTTCTCGCCGACGAGCCCCCAGCGGGTGCTGGCGGGGCCACCCTGGCTGTTCGGCGTCGCACGCGGCCTCGAGGACGACCGGCATCTCGTCCTCGTCAGCGTCTCCGACCGCGACCGGGCCGTCCGACTCGCGGACCTGGGGGAGGAGGGACGGTGGCGTGACCGCCTTGCCGCGCCCGGGACCGCCCCCTACGGGCCGGAGGACACCATCGTCCTGCCACCGTGGGGAGTGGCCTGGCTGGCCGTCACGGGGTGAGTCGTGATCGTCGGGCCAGCGGGATGTTCTACCGCCGCGAGCCCATCGGGGGCCGTTCGACGATGGCGATCGCCTGTGCCTCCGACATCCCGACCGTGCCGTCGTCGTCGCGGACGAACTGGCGGTAGGCGGTGGGCAGGTCACCGAGCTGGGCCCGGTCGGCCTCGGGCAGCCGCCGCAAGGCTGCCTGGGCAACGCCGAAGGCCATCCGGCTGAGCGCCTCCAGGGGCTGGTTGCGGTGGATGCGCTGCTGCACGTCGACCTGCGCGATCGCGCCGGCACCCCGCAGGCGCAACGTGTCGATCAGCATCCCGATCTCCACGCCGTAGCCGGTCAGGAACGGGATGGACTCCAGCAGGGTTCGTCGGCCGGCGTACTCACCCGAAAGCGGCTGGACGAGGCCCGCCAGCTCCGGCCAGAACAGGTTGAGCAGCGGGCGGGCCAGCAGCTCGGTCACCCGTCCGCCACCGGAGGCGTGCATCACCCCGTCCAGCTCGACCGGTCGGTCGTAGAAGGCCTTCACCAGCTCCACGTCGGGCTCGGTCAGCAGCGGGCCGAGCAAGCCCGACACGAACCGGGGGTCGGGGTTGCGGATGTCGGTGTCGATGAACGCGACGATGTCGCCGCTGGTCACGGCCAGGCTGCGCCACAGGGCATCGCCCTTGCCGAGGCCGCGGCCGAGGTCGGGGAACACCCCGATGTCGGTGTGGACCCGGGCGCCGTGGTCGGCAGCCACGCGCTGGGTGTCGTCACTCGACCCCCCGTCCAGCACCACGACCTCGTCCACGAGGTTGCCGGCCAGCGACATGACCGCATCGATCACCCCGCCGATCGTGGCGGACTCGTTGCGGGCCGGGAGGACGACGCTGACCGAGACGTCCTCGCCGGCCTTGATGGTGGCGAGCTCGTCGGGGTCGAACTGTCCTGCGGCGAAGGTCCGCTCGGCGAACCAGGTCTCGATGTCGAAGGGGGTGGGGGAGGGCTGCACGGGGTGCGGGGTCTTCTTCCTCGGCTCGAGGTGGTGGACGGTCGGCCCTTATCAGGAGAGGGTGATCTCACCCTCCATCCCCGCGGCGCGGTGCCCGGGAATGCTGCAGTAGTAGGTGTAGGTGCCGGCGTCCAGCCCGAAGGGGGCGACATCGACGCCGCCGGCGGACTCCACGATCGGCTGGTCGTTGTTCTCGCCCTCGAACACGACGTTGTGCACCAGTGACCCGGAGTTGTCGATGGCGATGACGTTCTCGCCGGCGGTGCCCTCGCTGGGCGCGGAGGTGTAGGCAAGCCCGTTGTCGGCCCCCCACACGAGCGCACCCTCCGGAATGGCGACCGGGGCACCCTCGGCGAGCTCGCCGTCCTCCTCGGCGTGCTCCTCGTGGTGCACGTCACGGATGCCGACGGAACCCGCCACGATGCCGGCGCCGACGATGCCGGCGATGCCGAGCACCATGCCGACGCCCAGGGCGCGGGAGGAGATGTCGGGGTTGCGTTCGACGACGAACGCCGTCGCCATCACGTAGCCGGCGGCGAGGACGGCCACGAGGACGCTGACCTCGGTTTCCACGGCCAGCAGCACCCTGGACAGCGATCCGGAGAACAGCAGGATGGCGCCGAGGAGGGTGATGGGCATGACGAGCGGCACGAACACGCGCCGACGGGTGGTCTGGTTCATCGCTTGACGAGCTCCGGTGTCTGGTCGGTGCCGGCGAAGTCCCGCCAGTACAGGGCGTCGGGACCGCCGGTTCGGTCCTCGTGGGACCAACGGAAGAACAGGGCGGCGATGACGGCCCACAGGAGGAGGCCGCCACCGATCTTCATGAGCAGTCCGGCGATCTGGAGGTCCACCAGGGGGGTGATGAACTCCCAGATGCGGGGTGCGTTCTCGTAGGAGGAGTACAGGGGGGCGCTGGCGAACGTCAGGAACGACGCCGGCACCGTCGGCAGGATCGAGTGGCTGAACAGGTACCCCATGCGGCCGAGGTAGCTGTAGTGGGGCACCTCGGGCAGCGGGGACGTGACCGGCCACCACATCAACAGGCCGACGGCAACCCACAGGAAGTGGGTGAACAGGTGGAACAGGCCGTTGGACAGCGTGGCCTCGACGAACTGCGGCGTGTGGGCCGTGGCGACGAAGGCGTTGACGAGCAGGAGGGCCACCAACGGTTTGGTGAGGACCGTCACGACCGGCAGGACCTTCGGTCGGACCAGCATCCGCCGGAGCATCCATGCCGGGGTCCCGAGGATCAGCAGCGGTGCGGCCACCAGCTGGAACATCAGGTGCTGCACCATGTGGAAGCTGTACAGGTAGTTCTCGCCGACGTTGTGGATGGGGGAGCTGGCCCCGATCCCGAAGACGAGCACACCGGTGAAGTACAGGATCTTCTGCTGGCGGGTGGCGTACCCACGACGCCGCAGGTGTGTGGGCGCCGACGTGGGCCCCCATGCGCTGAGCAGGTACAGGTACCCACCCCCGAGCAGCAGCACGAGCAGCCACGCGTCGGGGGACGCCTGCGGCCGCAGGGCGATGCTCGGGTCGATGGTGGGCACGGGTTGCTCCGGTGGGAGAAGGGGCTAGAAGCCCGGGCCGGTGGCGGCCAGGAACCAGTCGGCCGCGACGACGCTGAAGATCGCTGCAGCCAGGGCGATACCGGCGATGAACATGCGCCGGAGGATCTTGTTGTCGAAGCGGAGGTGCATGAACCACGCACCGACCAGGACGAACTTGCCGACCGTCAGGATGATCAGCGCGGGGGTCGTGACCTGTCGTCCGAGCTGTTCGCGGAAGACGTACAGCAGCACCTCGAGGGTGGTCATGACCGCCAGGATCCCGGCGATCTCGAGGTAGGTCGAGCGGGACGGGTGGTCGTGGTGCTCTTCGTTCTCAGCCATGGTTTGCGGTTCCTCCTACCCGACCGGGATCAGGTAGATGACGGTGAAGATGACGATCCAGACGATGTCGACGAAGTGCCAGTACAGGCCGATCAGCTCGACGGTCTCGGACTTCTCGGGCCCGAACTTGCCGCCCAGGGACAGCGCCCAGAGGGCCAGCAGCATGACCACACCGATGGTGACGTGGATGCCGTGGAAGCCGGTCAGGACGAAGAAGGAGGCGGAGAACGGGCTGGTCTCCAGCTTGAAGCCCTCCTCCACGAAGATCGTGAACTCGTAGATCTGGCCGGACAGGAAGACCGCGCCGAGCAAGGCCGTGGTCAGCGTCCACACCCGGAAGCCGCGCATGTCGTTGCGCTGCAGGGCGTCCAGGGCCAGGACCATGCCCAAGGAGCTCATCAGGAGGATGAACGTCGACGCCGAGGTGAACGGGATGTCGAAGATGTCCAGGGCGGTCGGACCGTCGTTGGTCCGGTTCAGGTACAGCAGGTAGGTGGCGATCAGCGCGCCGAAGAACAGGCACTCGGACCCGATGAAGGTCCACATGCCCAGCTTCTCGTTGCTGATCCCCAGGCTGGTCGGCGGGTGGTGTCCCGCGTCGGCGTGGGCGGTGTCAGCGGCCATCAGTGGTCTCCCTCTGCGCTGGGCTCCAGGGCCCAGCCGATCATCGAGCCGAAGGTGATGATCCCGCCGACCGCCAGCAGGGCGATCATGGTGGCACCTTCGTAGAACACGCCGTACGCGGCGATGGGCAGGCCCAGCGACAGCGTCAGCGGGAACCAGGAGGAGTCGGGCATGTGGATGCCGAGCTCCTTGGCGGTCTTGCCGCTGACCCGGTCACCGTAGGGACCACCGGGGTTGTCGGTGGACCCGCCGGCCGGCACGCGGACAGGCTCGGCGTCGGGGGCCTGGGTGTACTTGCGGTACCACAGCTCGTCACGGTCGGAGATCGTGGGGATCTCGTCGAAGTTGTGCACGGGCGGCGGCGAAGAGGTCAGCCACTCCACGGAACGGGCGTCCCACGGATCGGCGCCTGCAGCGGGGTTCTTGCGCGACATCCAGATGTTGACGACGAAGACGATGAACGACGCGGCGATGATCAGCGAACCGATGCCGACGATGGCGTTCCAGAAGTTCCAGCCCATGCCGTCGGCGTAGGTGTAGTACCGCCGGGGCATGCCGTTGAGGCCGAGGAGGTGCATCGGGGCGAACGTCAGGTTGAACCCGATCAGCATCAGCGCGAAGTGCAGCTTGCCAATCTTCTCGTTCAGCAGGTGGCCGAACATCTTGGGGAACCAGAAGTAGATGCCGCCGAAGAGGCCGAAGAGCGCGCCACCGAACAACACGTAGTGGAAGTGGGCGACGATGTAGTAGGTGTCGTGCTGCTGGGTGTCGTGGGGGACCAGGGCGTGGGTCACACCCGACAGGCCACCGATGGTGAACATCGACACCAGGCCGATGGAGAACAGCATCGGCGTGGTGAAGCGGATCTGGCCGCCCCACATCGTGCCCATCCAGTTGAAGATCTTGATGCCGGTCGGGACCGCGATGAACATCGTCGCGATGCCGAAGGAGGCGTCGGCGACGGGGCCCAGGCCCGCGGTGAACATGTGGTGGGCCCACACGCCCCAGCCCATGAAGCCGATGGCGATGCCGGAGAAGACGATCGCGGAGTAGCCGAACAGCGGCTTGCGGCTGAACACCGGGAGGATCTCGGAGATGATGCCGAAGGCCGGGAGGATCATGATGTAGACCTCCGGATGGCCGAACAGCCAGAACATGTGCTGCCAGAGCACCGGATCGCCACCGTTGGTCGGGTCGTAGAACGGGGCGGCGAAGCGGACCTGGAACATCAGCTGCCACAGGGCGATGCCGATGACCGGCATGGCGAACAGCAGCAGGAAGGCGACCACGAAGGTCATCCAGGTGAAGACCGGCATGCGCATGAGCGTCATGCCCGGTGCGCGCATGTTGAGGACCGTGGTGATGAAGTTGACAGCCGACGCCAGCGAGGCGACACCGGCGATCTGCAGGCCGAGGGAGTAGAAGAGCATCCGCGACTGGTGCACGGCGGCAGCGTCGGGGATGGTCAACGACGCCGGGTCCGGGCCGAGCTGGCCGGCCAGCGGCGAGTAGTTCACCCACGAGCCGTTGGGCAGGCCGTCGAAGAGCACCGCGGAGTACAGGAAGATGCCGGCGGCGAGCCACACCCACAAGGAGAGGGCGTTGATACGGGGGAACGCCACGTCACGAGCGCCCAGCTGCAGCGGCAGCAGGTAGTTCATGAAGGCCGCACCGAGCGGCATGACGACGAAGAACACCATCGTCAGGCCGTGCATGGTGAAGATCTGGTTGTAGGCGTCGGCCGACAGGATCTCGCCGTTGGGACCGGCCAGCTGGGCGCGGATCAGCAGCGCCTCGAGGCCACCGACGACGAAGAAGAACAGCGCGGCGACGCCGTACATGATGCCGATGCGCTTGTGGTCGACGGTGGTCAGCCACGACGTGATGCCGGTGGTCTTGGTGGGACGGGGGAAGATCCCCCGACGGGTGGTTGCGATGGCACTCACTGGGTCACTCCAGGGTTCCGAGGTAGGCGATCACGGCGTTGATCTGCTCGTCGGTCAGGGCGTCGCCACCGCTGCCGAAGCCGGGCATCTGCGAGCCGGGCTTCAGCGACTGGGGGTCGCGGATCCACTGCTCCATGCGTTCCATGGCCAGCTCGGGGTCCTCGACCTCCTCGCCGAACGGCGAGTCGAAGATGTAGCCGGCGAACGCCTCGCGCTCGGCGAAGTGGGTCAGGTTGGGGCCGAAGCGGGAATCCGCGTTGCCCTCGAGGCCGGTGAAGGTGTGGCAGCCGATGCAGACGCTGCCGGCGATCTCCGCGCCCTGGGCGATCAGCTCGTCCTCGGGCTCGACGACGGGCTGCTGCTGGTTGGCGACCCACGCCTCGTAGTCGGCTTCCTCGTGGGCGATCACGGTGAAGCGCATGTTGGCGTGGGACAGGCCGCAGAACTCCGCACAGAGACCGGGGTAGATGCCGGGCTCGTCGGCCTGCAGGCGCAGCTGCCGGTGGCCGCCGGGGACGTAGTCACGCTTGCCGGCGAGGCTCGGCACCCAGAAGGAGTGGATGACGTCGGCGCCGTCGGCGGTGCCGTCGAGCTCGATGAAGACCTCGCGGCCGACCGGGATGTGCAGCTCGGAGGCGGTGTAGAAGTCCTCCTGGGTGTACTGGAACTCCCACCAGTACTGCTTGCCGACCGCGGTCACCATGACCGCGTCCTCGGCGGGCGGTTCGGCGAGCTCGAAGATCTTCTGGACCGTCGGCACGGCGATGACCGCGAGGATGACCGCCGGGATCAGCGTCCAGGCGATCTCCAGCCGGGTGTTGCCGTGGACCTGCTTGGGCAGCTCGGTCTGGCCCCTGTCGCGGAAGCGGAAGACGATGAACGCCAGGCCACCGAAGACCAGCAGGAAGACCGCGATCGTGATGGGGTAGGCGATGTCCCACAGCTCGTCCTGCGAACGCGACACCGGCCCGAGGGGGTTCAGTGCGTCGGCCGGCAGCGGACGGTTGGGGTTGGGACCGGGGATCTGGGCAGTGTCGGAGCCATCCAGGTCCACCGAGCAGCCCGTGGCCAGCATCGCCAGTCCGCCCAACGCGAGGTACCCCCGCCGGTGGAGGCGTGGCAGGGATTCGCGGAGACGGTCAGTGGTGCTGTTCACCCGGCCGCTGGCCCCGGGCGGGGCGGCGGTGGTGGTGGTTGGGGCGTCTGCGGGTCGGCGACCCATGCATCCTCCATGGTTCTGGTGGCCCGGTGTGGGCCCGAGCTCGTGAGGGGGAATCCTGCCAGCTCATCGAAGTCCGGCATCGACTACCGGCGTGCGGGGTGCGCACCGAGTCGTGAATGGCGGGCCCGTAACACGCTGTCGTGATGGCAGCTGGGGCCTTGCTGACGTTCAGGGCCGCCGATTGTGACATATCCGGTGCGTGGGAGCCCAACGGCGGAACCGCTCGGCGCGCCGAGGATGCAGAAGGGCGACGATCGGGGCCGCTGCCCGCATGATGGAGACCGTGAACTCCGGTGTCGACGCGGCGCTCGGGCGCGTGGCCGTGGTCCTGCGCCTGATCGGTGCGGTCTGGATCGTGCTGCTGGTCGCCACGACCTGGGCGGCCGGTCAGCTGATGGCGCCGGTCGCGTCGTGGGCGGTGACGGCGTTCGCGGTCGGCTGGGCAGTCCTGGCGTGGCGGACCGGGTTGATCGAACGGGGTTCGGCGGCGGGGTCCTTCGCCGCGTGGGTGGACGTGGCGGTCACCGTGGTCGTGATCCAGGGCCCCGGGTTCTTCGGCGAGACGACCGGGTTCGCCGGCGGGTACCCGTTCGCGTCCCTGGTCGTGGCCCTGGCGGTGGCGGGGCGGACCGGCGTGGGTGTGGCCGCTGCGGTCCTGAGCGCGGCCACGTTGCTGAACCTCTTCTCGGTGGGCACGCCGTCGTTGCCGTCGGCGACCTCCAACGTGTTGTTCTACGGGCTGGGGGCGTCGGCGCTCTGGCTGGGTGTCCAGGTCCTGCGTGGGCAGGAGGCGCGGACCCGCCGGGCGGAGTCCGAGCTGGCCGTGGCGCGGGAGCGGGCCACGACGGCGACCCACCTGCACGACTCGGTGCTGCAGACCCTCGCCCTGGTCCAGCGACGAGCCGACGACGCCGGGGCGGTGCGCTCGCTCGCCCGCCGCCAGGAACGCGAGCTCCGCGAGTGGCTGTTCCCGACCGACCCGGCGGTCTCGTCGGGGCCGGGCTCGTCGGGGCCGGGCTCGGCTGCGCCCCGGTCGGCGCGATCGGGGCCTGCGTCGTCAGGGGACGACGCAGGCCCCGATCCGGTTGCCGGTGGGGGAGGGGAGCCGGCCGCACGCCTCGGCTCGACGCTGGAGGCCCACGCCGAGGACATGGAGGAGCGCTACGGCGTCACCGTGCGGGTCGTGAGCGTGGGCGGCGCGGCCGACCTGCCCGTGCCGCCCGCCGACGAGGGCATCGGGGCGCTGGCCCGGGCCGCCCGGGAAGCCATGGCCAACGCGGCGGTCCACGCCGGCGTGGACACCGTCGACGTCTTCGCCGAGCGGGACGCCGGGACCGTCGCCGTCTGGGTCCGCGACCGGGGCATCGGATTCGACCCCGACGACCTGCCGACCGACCGGCACGGCGTCACCGGATCGATACGCGGCCGCATGCAGCGGGCCGGCGGGTCGGCGACCATCACGAGCGGACCGAGCCGTGGCACCGAGGTCGCCCTGCGGATCGCCGTCGAACAGGCCGCCGGACAACAGGAGCAACGATGAACGAACGCCTCAAGGTCTACGTCGTCGACGACCACCGGATCTTCCGGTCCGGCCTTCGAGCCGAGATCGCCCAGTCGCTGTGGATCGCCGGAGAAGCCGGCACCGTCGCCGAGGCCATCGAGGGGATCGTGGACGCTCGACCCGCGGTCGTCCTGCTGGATGTCCACCTGCCCGACGGCGGCGGGGCCGCGGTGATCGAGGGGGTCCGTCGGGCCGGCGTGGACGACGTGGAGTTCCTCGCCCTGTCCGCGTCGGACTCCGCCGACGACGTCGTGGCGATCATCCGGGCGGGCGCTCGCGGGTACGTCACCAAGACCGTGGCGTCCGACGAGCTGGTGATGGCCGTCCGGCGGATCGCCGCCGGGGACGCCTACTTCTCCCCGCAGCTGGCCGGCTACGTCCTGGACGCCTTCGCGGCCATCCCGGTGGTCCAGGTCGACGCCGAGCTCGGGCAGCTGACCCCACGTGAACGCGAGGTCCTCCAGCACCTCGCCCGCGGCTACACCTACGCCGAGATCGGCGAGGCGCTGGTCATCGCCGTGAAGACCGTGGAGACCCACGCCTCGAACGTCCTCCGCAAGCTCCAGCTCTCCAACCGCCACGAGCTGTCCCGCTGGGCCGCCGAGCGCAACATCACCTAGCCCGCCGGCGTGTCGCCTGACCGGCAGGGCAGGCCGAGGAGGCGACGCGGCTCCGATGCGTGTCGCTTGACCGGCACAGGGCGAGGGTCCAGCGACGCGGCTCCGATGCGTGTCGCCTGACCTGCGCGGGGCGAGGGTCCAGCGACACGCTTCTTGGGTCTGTCGCCTCACCGGTCGAGGACGCCGACGGGGCGACGGGGCTGGGCAGGCTGGTCAGGCGGCGCGGCGCCGGGTGGCCGTGACCAGCACACCGATGACGTGCTCGGGGCGGCTCACGACGTCCTGCCAGGTGAACGACAACGTCACCAGTCCGCGGGACGCGGCAACGTTCTGCTTGTCGCTGTCGCGCTGCAGCTGGTGCGGCCGCCGGTGAAACGCGAGGCCCTTCCACTCCACGACGAGCCCGTGGGCGCTGCTGTGGGTGTCGACCAGCCCTGCCCCAGCCAGTCCCGGGATCGTGACGTTCCACCGGGCGTCGGTGATCCCCGCTCGACGCACCAGCGGGGCCGCCTGACGTTCGAGCCAGGACCGGAAGACAGCCTCGGCGTTCGGGGCGGTGACGTCGGCGAGCTGCTGGACGCCGTGACGACCTCGGCGCAGGCGGACGGCCGTCCGGTGCACCGTCGCACGTGCGGACGGCCACTCGCAGATCGCCCGATCGGCGACGTCGACGAGGTCCCACCAGGCCAGTCCGCGGCAGAGGTCCACGAGTGTGCGGGCCAGGGATGTGGCCGGGATGCCGTTGACCTCGCGAACGTCCTGGGGATCCAGGCGTCGCGTGCGGTGCACCACCACGGCGTCGTCGACGTGGACCAGCCCCGTTCCCAGCTTGAGGAGCTCGCGCCGGTAGGGGAGCAGCGGATGCTCGATCCGGTGCAGGCGGAGGGCGGCGCTCTGGGCGGCGAAGGCGCCCTTCGGCGCTGACAGGGTGTCTGCATGGAGCTCGGTTCGCCAGTCGACCGGCACCGCAGCGAAGCGGTACACGGCCGGTCGGACACGCTGCAGTTCGCCGGCCCGGACCGCTCGTCGCAGGTGGTCGTGGGTGATGCCGATGTCTGCCGCCTGCCACACGTTGACCTGACCGTGCTGCGCGGCGGCCAACGCGGTGAGCGTCCTTCTCGCCTGTCGATCCATGGTCGAGGTCTCGCACATCGGCCAGCCCGACCACTGACGGACATCGGCTTGGTTGTGGACAACCCTCCCGTGTGTCGGCTCACCGGCATGGCCGAGCGGTGGGGCGACGCACCTTTGAAGTGTGTTGCCCCACCGGTACGGCACGCGGACCAGACGACACACCTCCGAGGCGGGTCGTCTCACCGGCACCGGGTGCCGGTGAGGCGACCCGCGGGGGGAGGGGCAGACTGGCCGGCATGCCCGAAGGCCACACCATCCACCGCCACGCGCGGCTGCAACGTCGACACCTCGTGGGGAAGCGGGTGGCGGCGTGGTCGCCGCAGGGGCGGTTCGCCGACGGGGCGGCCCGGCTCGACGGGGGCACCGTTCGTGACATCCGGGCGGTGGGCAAGCACCTGTTCTACGAGTGGGGCACCTCCGACGGGACCGCCACCGGCGAGCTGCTGCACATCCACCTCGGGCTGTTCGGCAAGTTCCGCACCTTCGTCGACGAGCCGCCTGCGCCGACCGAAGGCACCCGGCTGGCCCTGCGGACCATCGAGGGGGAGGACGCGGCCGGCACGACGATCTACCTGGCCGGCGCGACGGTGGTCGACATCGTCTCCCCGCCCGAGGAGGAGGCGATCCGCGGCCGGTTGGGACCCGACCCGCTGGACCGGAAGGCCGACCCGTCACGCTTCGTGGCCGCGATGCGTCGCCGCCGCCTTCCCATCGGCGAGGCCCTCCTGGACCAGAAGGCCATCTCCGGCATCGGCAACGTCTACCGGGCCGAGATGCTCTTCCGGGCAGGCCTCGATCCCGACACCCCCGCCGCCGACCTCACCGAGGACCAGGTGATGGGGCTGTGGGACGACGCGGTGACGCTGCTCCGCCTGGGGGAGAAGTCGGGCCGCATCGTCACCGTGGAACCCGCCGACGTCGGACGGCGCAGCCGCGGACGGTTGCCGCGCGACGAGCAGCGCTACGTCTACAAGCGCCACGACCGACCGTGCCATCGGTGCGGCACGCCGATCGTGATGTGGACGCCCCGTTCCCGGACCATCTGGGGCTGCCCGACCTGCCAGGGGCTGGCCCGCGCCTGACCACCCCCCGTGGCGTTCACCCGTCGGTGCGGAACCGCCGTGCCCGCTCGCGGATGGCATCCCGTTCGCCGCGGGAGAAGCGGTCGAGGTTGCCCAGGATCGGGGCCATGCGGTGGTTGGCCGACAACGTCGTGCGGTGGCGTGACAGGAAGTCCCAGTACAACGAGTTGAAGGGACACGAGTCGTCCTCGGTGCGGGTCCGGTGGTCGAAGGCGCAGCCCTCGCAATGGGTCGTCATCCTGTTGACGTACCGGGCCGTCGAGGCGTACGGCTTGGTGGCCATCACCCCGCCGTCGGCCCACTGCGACATGCCGATCACGTTGGGCACCATCACCCAGTCGAAGGCGTCGACGTACATCGAGTGGAACCACTCCGTGAGCGCCTGTGGGTCCACCCCCGCCATCAGCGCGTAGTTGCCCAGCAGCATCAACCGGGGGATGTGGTGGTTCCAGCCGCGCTCCAGCAGGCCCCCGACGGTGCTGGAGATGCAGGCCATGTCGGTCTCGCCGTCCCAGAAGGCCTGCGGCACCGTTCCGTCGTGGCCCAGGTGGTTCTCCTCGCGCCAGCCCGGCATCCGATGCCAGTAGATCCCCCACACGTACTCCCGCCAGCCGGCCACCTGGCGCAGGAACCCCTCCGCCGAGGCCACCGGCAGGTCCCGCCGGCCGTCGCGCCACCGGGCGTCCACGGCCTCGCACACCTCGTGGGGGTGCAGTAGGCCGTAGTTGAGGGGGACGCTCAGCAGCGAGTGCCACATGAAGGGTTCGTCGTCGACCACCGCGTCCTCCAGCGGCCCGAACCCTGCCAGGCGGTGGTCGAGGAAGTCCTCCAGCGCCGCCAGGGCCTCGGCTCGCGAGGTCGCGAAGATCCGCTCGTCCATCGACCCGTACAGCTCCAGGCCCAGCGACTGCTCGAAGCCCCGGACCTCCCGACGGACCTCCTCGTCCAGGGCGTCCTCCGTGGGACGCCATGGGGGAGGAGGGGACACGCCGTCCGCCGGTGGCCGCTGGCGATTGTCCTTGTCGTGGTTCCACTGTCCACCGGTGGGTTCGCCCTCGTCCATCAACCAGCCCGTCTCGGTGCGGACCTGCCGGTAGAACCACTCCAGCCCCAGGGAGTTGCGGCCGCGAGCCCACTCCGCGAAGCCGTCCTCGCCGACCACGAACGCGTCGTTGGGGACCTGCTCGACCCCGAGGTCGTCCAGTCGCTGCCGGAGGTCCCAGGAGGATGGGGCCATCACCACCGGGTCGACGGCGCCGTCCAGACCGTCGGCCCAGGTGTCCTCCACCCGCCAGTCGACCTCGAACCCCTCCTCCCGCAGGCCGTCGGCGAAGCGACGCATGGCGGAGATGACGAGGTGCAGCTTGGCGCGGTGCCACGGCCGCTGCGCGAGCTTCGCACGGCTGAGGACCATGCGGACACCGACGTCCTCGGGGCCGACGTCGGCCAGCGCACCGGTCGCCCGGTTGAGCTGGTCACCCAGGACGAGGAGGGTACGGCGGGACATCTGCGGAGACTGCCCGTTGACGGGAGGGCCACACCCACACGAGGACAAGGGGTGTCGCTTGTCTTTCAGATCACTTACAGTGACGTCGGTGCGCATCCTCTTCGCCATCTCGGCGGTCCTGGTGATGGTGGTCCTGCAGACTGCCGGCGTGCTGCATGCGCACAGCCACGTCCCGGGTGAGGACGGTCACCGTCACGCCTACGTCGTCGACGACCATCACTTCGGGCATCCGGAGGATCGTGCGCCCAGCGATGGTCCGGTCGACAACCGACAGTCGGCGGAGGCGCGGGTGGCCGGCGTCGTGTTCCTGCTCGTTGCCCTGGCGGTAGCAGCCCTCTGGACAACCGTCCCCCAACCCGCGGGAGGCGGGGACCGGCAACAACCGCCGAACGGTCGCCCACCGCCCTTCAGCAGGCGGCTCGTGGCGGTGGCGGTGCTGCAGGTCTAGACCGGCTCCCCGGACGCGTGGTCCGGGTCATTCGGCATACCTGCATCCGAACGTCGCCGAGGGGCGCGTTCGGCATCCCCGGAGGTCTCCCCATGTGCTGCTGCACACCGGCGAACGTGTTCGCCACCCGCATGCAAACGTTCCCCCGTCCACCTCACGTCAACGGCCGGTGCGGCTCGTGACGGCCTCGTCCGTGTCGCCCGCGAGTGCCGGAGACGTCGACCAGCGCCTGGCTGCGCTGCGCTGCCCCTACTGTCGTGGGACCCTCGAGGTCCACGACGTGCCGACCCCTGCCGAGGGGCGAGGTCGCTGGGGACTGCTGCGCTGCAGCTGCAGG
The DNA here is from genome assembly GCF_003344865.1 of Euzebya pacifica. Classification (GTDB taxonomy): domain Bacteria; phylum Actinomycetota; class Nitriliruptoria; order Euzebyales; family Euzebyaceae; genus Euzebya; species Euzebya pacifica. The sequence continues at coordinate 3,479,970 of NZ_CP031165.1, read as the reverse complement.
GAGCATCCGCTGATCGACGACATCGTGATCCTCAACGACGGGTCCCTGGGCCACATGTCGGAGGCCGACGCCGGTGTGGTCCTTCCTGGTCCGAGCGTGGCCGACGTCGTCGCTCGGCTGCGGGAGGGACGAACCAGCACGGTGTTGTCGACCCTGCTCGTCCGGCCCCCGGCACCGCATCGACTGTCCGGACGACGGATCCCCCGGTGGGTCGCCACGGCATCGCCGATCGCCCGCGAGATGGCCCGTCTGCGCCGTCCCCTGATCGGTGCCGTCCTGCGACGTCGACGGGACACGATGACCGCAGAGCGTTGGCTGCATCTGACCTACCGACGCACCGCGCTGCCGGGCGACCTGTACAACCACTTCTTCATGCGCTTCGGACAGCCCCGCATGCTGGCCGCGCTGGCGCTGCTGGAAGGGATGCCGGACGGGCCGATCGTCGACCTCTGCAGCGGGTACGGGCACCTGCTGCATACGCTGGGCACCACACGGCCGGCCATCGCCGTCGACCAGTCGTTCCTGTCGCTGTGGGTCAGCAGGTGGTACGTCGCACCGCACGCGCTGCACGTGTGCGCCGATGCCAACCGCACGCTGCCCCTTCGCGACGGTGCCGCGACGTCGGCGGTCTGCTCCGACGCGTTCTGCTACTTGTCGGACCTTCCCGCTCGTGCCGCCGAGCTCGTCCGAGTCGCCGGAGGGGGGCCCGTGGTCCTGGCCAGGCTGGGCAACGTCGCCCACGCACCCCACGAGGGCACCGAGCACACCGTGGAGGGCTGGCGCGGGATGCTGTCGGCCCTCGGGCCGGTCCGGATGTGGACCGAGGACGAGCTGCAGGCGACCTACCTGTCGAACCGGACCGCCGATCCGACCATCGACGGTCCGGACCTCGAGGGTGGCAAGTGGTTGTGTGCGGCGATCGGCGACGGACTGGCTGCTGAAGCGGCCCTGTCGGATCCGGCGCCGCATCACCGTGGACGCTTGGTCCGCAACCCGCTCTATGTGTCCGATGGGGACGACGAGCGATTCGCCTTTCCCAGCGAGTGGTACGCCGCGGAGAACGGCTCGTTGACCGACCTCCTTCCCGGGCGGGTCGATCCGCATCACCGCACCCCGTCGGGCCCGGGCGACCTGACCATCGTCGGCGTGCCCGATCGGTACTGCTGATCGGGCCCTGGCCGGCCAGTCCGGCTGGCCGGCCAGCGCCCCGTGATCACTGGCCGAACGGACCCTTCTCCCAGGGACCGGTGATCGCGTAGGTCGTGGCGTTGCCCTGGATGTTGACGAAGAACCACTTCCCGTCGGGGCTCCAGCACGCGCCGGCGAACTCCGAGCCGAACTGGTGGGCGAAGGAGAAGATCCTGCCGTCGGTGGTCACCCCGTGGACGCGCTGGCGGCGGGCAAGGGCCTCGTTGTACGTCGACTCCGCCGGGATGCCGTTGGTCGACCCCGGCAGGCCCTGGCCGGCCAGCTGGATGGGGGCGCCACCGCCGTCCTCGCAGACCGTGACGACCCCGCTGACCGGGTGCACGGTGATGTTGTCCGGGTGGCCGAGGACGTGGTTGCCCGGCGACTCGAAGACGAGGGTGAGCTGCCCGTGCTCCGGGTCGGCCACGTCCGGGTGGTAGGCCCAGACCTGCCCCTCGCCGGCGTCACCGCCGGAGGTGCAGGCGAACCAGATCGTGACGTCGACGACGTTGCCGTCCTCGTCGGTGGTCACCCCCGTCCATGCACCCTCGCCACGGGCGAACGTCGCACCGCCGCGCGCGATGCCCTCGCGGTAGGTGTTGTCACCGGTCCACTCGGCCTCGGCGGGATCGGGGTCGTTGATCGGTACCCACTCCACCGCCAGGGAGGAGCCGACGGCCTGCCCGGTGCGCGTGTCGTAGCCGTCGACCCCGACGACCTTGAGCATCTGCAGCTCGCCGCCGGCGGCCAGGTTGCCGGGTTCGGTCGGCCGGAACCGGTAGATGCCGGAGTTGCCGGTGTCCTCGGTCTCGTAGACGTCGCCGGACCGCGGGTCCACGGCGACAGCCTCGTGGTTGAACCGGCCCATCGCCACGAGCGGCACGGGGTCGACGGGGGTATCCGCGGCGGCGGGAACCTCGAACACGTAGCCGTGCGGCTTGTCGGTCGTGGCGGTGGTCTCCTCACAGGCCAGCCACGAACCCCACGGGGTCGGACCGCCGCCGCACGGCCGGATCAGGCCGGTCACCGAGGGATGCGTGGACAGCTCGACGCCGTCTCCCTCGGGGTCGAACACGACGGTCGTCGTGCCACCGAGCTGGGTGTCGTAGGCGTTGGCACCGAACGGCGAGCCACCGGAGGTCTCGTGGTTGCGGACCAGCCGCAGCGTGCCGTCGGGCATGCCGAAGCAGGCCATGCCGTCGTGGGCACCGGGGACCGGCACACCGTTGCTCATCGTGGTCCCCCTGGGCGAGAGCGTTTTCGCCGTGAAGCCCTCGGGCAGGTACAGCTCCTCACCGAGGTTGGACGGCTGCAGCGGCCCGTAGCCGCCGTTGTCGGTGAGCTGGAGGGACTCGTCGAGGTGCAGCCCCAGCGGACCGGCGGTGACGGGACCGGTCTGGGCGTGTGCGGCGTTGGCTGCCAGCGCCGACAGCGGCACGGCGGCTGCGGCGCCGCCGATGAAGTAGGCGCTGCGCTGCAGGAACGAGCGACGGCCGAGGGGCTGGTCGGGAACGGGGATGGCGGGCATGGTCGGACGGGCTCCTGGTGGTGATGTCCGCGACAACGGCGACGCGGAAGGGGGACACCCACTTGATTCGCGATCACCCCGCCCCGACCCTGTTGAGGGGGAGTGAACGTCGGATGAAGGTCAGGCGACCCGGGCGGCTCGCTGCGCTACCCTCAGGGCTGCGCCGCCACGGTCGCGCGGGAGAGATCGGTCGGGCATCCACCTCGACCGGCGCCGAAGGAGCAACCGCCCCGGAAACTCTCAGGCACCCGGACCGCCCGATCAGGCGCACGCTGAAGAGCTCGGCCAGTGCTGGCCGGCGCCGAAGGGGAAAGCCGTCCGCACCCGGGCGGTGAAGCTCTCAGGCCAGGAACAGCGGGGGTCACCCTTCGCCACCGCATCGGGGCGAGGACGCTGACTCGACCACCGCTGGAGCGCACGTGACCGCCCATCCCTTCACCACCCGGCACATCGGCATGGACGACGGCGACGTCGCGCGCATGCTCGAGACCCTCGGCCGTGGGTCGCTCGACGAGCTGCTCGACGCCACCGTCCCAACGACGATCCGCCAGTCCGAGCCGTTGACGCTGACCGGCTTCACGGGGGCCGCCAGCGAGGACGCGGCACTGGAGGAGCTGCGCGAGATGGCTGGCATGAACCAGCCGCTGACCAGCCTCATCGGTCAGGGCTACTACGGCACGGTCACCCCGCCGGTGATCCGCCGCAACGTGCTGGAGAACCCGTCCTGGTACACCGCGTACACGCCGTACCAGCCCGAGATCTCCCAGGGCCGCCTCGAGGCGTTGCTGAACTTCCAGACCGTCGTGGCGGACCTGACCGGCCTGCCGTTGGCCAACGCCAGCCTGCTGGACGAGGGCACCGCCGCCGCCGAGGCGATGACGATGGCCCGCCGCGCCGTGCGGGGCGCCCCCGACACCTTCCTCGTCGACGCCGACGTGCACCCGCAGACCCTGTCGGTGCTGCAGACCCGCGCCGAACCGCTGGGCGTCAAGGTCGCCAGCGTCGACCCGTGGGACGACGAGCTGCCCGAGGCGTTCGGGCTGCTGCTGCAGTACCCCGGCAGCGGTGGTGCCGTCCGTGACCTGCGCCCGGCCATCGACGCCATCCACGACCACGGGGGGCTGGCCATCGTCGCCGCCGACCCGCTGGCGCTGACCCTGCTGACCCCTCCCGGCGAGATGGGTGCCGACATCGCCGTCGGATCCACGCAGCGCTTCGGCGTGCCGATGTGGTTCGGCGGTCCGCACGCCGCCTACATCTCCACCAGCGAGGACTACAAGCGCACCCTCCCGGGCCGCCTGGTCGGTGTCAGCGTGGACACCAAGGGTCGTCCCGCCAACCGCCTGGCCCTGCAGACCCGTGAGCAGCACATCCGCCGCGAGAAGGCCACGTCCAACATCTGCACCGCCCAGGTGCTGCTGGCCGTCGCCGCCGGGTTCTACGCGACCTACCACGGCCCGGACGGCCTGACGCGCGTGGCCGACCACTGCCGTCGCCTGGCCACGACGCTGTCCGCGTCGTTGACCGCCGGGGGGATCGAGATCGTGGCCGACGTCGTGTTCGACACCGTCACCGCCCGCGTGCCCGGCCGCGCCGAGGCGATCGCCGACGCCGCCCGCGAGTCCGGCCTGCTGCTGCGCCGCATCGACGCCGATCACGTCGGCATCAGCTTCGACGAGACCACCGGCCAGGACGACCTCGAGGCCGTCTGCGCCGCGTTCGGGATCGACCCCGTCGGCCACCACGACGAGATCGACCCGCCGGCGCTGCCCGACGCCCTGGCCCGCACCAGCGAGTTCATGACCCACCCGGTCTTCCACGCCCACCGCAACGAGACGTCGTTCATGCGCTACGTGCGTGGGCTGGCCGCCAAGGACCTCGCCCTGGACCGGGCGATGATCCCGCTGGGCTCGTGCACCATGAAGCTCAACGCCGCCGTGGAGCTCGAGGCCATCAGCTGGCACCAGTTCGCCGACATCCACCCGTTCGCGCCCGAGGACACCACCGCCGGCAGCCGGCTGATGGTCGAGCAGCTCGAGCAGTGGTTGGCCGACATCACCGGCTACGCCGCCGTGAGCGTGCAGCCCAACGCCGGATCACAGGGTGAGCTGGCCGGGCTGCTGGCCATCCGCGGCTACCACGGTTCGCGTGGTGACACCCAGCGCGACGTGTGCCTGATCCCGTCCTCGGCGCACGGCACCAACGCCGCCAGCGCCGTCATGGCCGGCATGCGTGTCGTCGTCGTGGCCACCACCGACGCCGGTGCGGTCGACATCGACGACCTGCGGGCCAAGGCCGAGGCCCACGCCGACACCCTGGCCGCGATCATGGTCACCTACCCCTCGACCGCGGGCGTGTTCGAGCAGGGCATCACCGACATCTGCGACATCGTCCACGAGCACGGCGGGCAGGTGTACCTCGACGGCGCGAACCTCAACGCCCTCGTCGGCCTGGCCCAGCCGGGGAAGTTCGGTGCCGACGTCAGCCACCTGAACCTCCACAAGACCTTCTGCATCCCCCACGGCGGTGGTGGCCCCGGCGTCGGCCCGGTCGCCGTCGGTGCGCACCTCGTGCCGTTCCTGCCGGGTTCTGCAGCGGCCCCCGCCATCTCGGCGGCGGTCAACGGCTCCGCGGGGATCCTCGCGATCCCGTGGGCCTACATCCGGATGATGGGCGGGGAGGGGCTGACCGACGCGACGTCGGTGGCGATCCTGTCGGCCAACTACATCGCCGAACGGCTCAAGGACGCCTTCCCGGTCCTCTACACCGGCGAACACGGCACCGTCGCCCACGAGTGCATCCTCGACCTGCGTCCCCTCACCAAGGAGACGGGGATCACCAACGAGGACGTGGCGAAGCGGCTGATCGACTACGGCTTCCACGCCCCGACGATGAGCTTCCCCGTGCCCGGCACGCTGATGGTCGAGCCGACGGAATCCGAGCCGCTGGTCGAGGTCGACCGGTTCTGCGACGCCATGCTGGCCATCCGCGAGGAGATCGCCGCAGTCGAACGCGGTGAGGTCGCCGTAGAGGACTCGGCGCTGCGTCACGCGCCGCACACGGTGGAGGACCTGCTGGTCGGGGAATGGGACAGGACCTACTCCCGTGAGGACGCGGCGTTCCCCGTCGGCGTGGAACGGGCCGGCAAGTACTGGTCCCCGGTCAGCCGCATCGACCAGGCCTACGGCGACAAGAACCTGGTCTGCGCCTGCCCGCCGCCGGAGGCGTTCGAGGACTGAGGCGACGCGACGTCCTGGCTCAGACCGCCTGGGCCAGGGCGTTTCCGGCGATCACGCGGACGACCCGGTCGGTCAGGCTGACGGTGCCGTCGTGGGTCATCAGCACGGCGCGCTGGCCCACCACGACGCGGGCCACGTCGTTGATGTCGGTCCGAGCCTGCAGCACGCCGTCGAGGGCACGGGTCAGGAGGTTGCCGTGCCACTCGTAGACCGCGCCGCTGGCGGTGCCGAAGATCACCATCTCCTCCACCATCGGCACCGCCGCCCCTGCGCTTGAGCCGCAGGACGGGATGGGCACACCCCGAGCGTCGTTGGCTGCAGTCGCTCGCGCGACCTTTCAGCAACCCTGGAGGCGTTTCGCGTGTGCCGCCCACCCCTGGGCCACGCTCCGATATATGGTGCGTCGGTCAGCGGGACGACGAGAGGACCATGGACATGGGCGCGCAGTATCCACCGGGCGGCCAGCAGTACCCGCCGCAGGGGCCGGGCGGACCGCCACCGCAGGGTGGCTACTACCAGCAGTCGCCGCAGCAGCCCAACGACCGCAGGGGCCTGATCCTCGGGATCGTGGCCCTGGTCGTCGCACTCGTCGCGGTCGGCATCGCCGCCTTCGTCGTCCTCGGGGACGACGACGGTGACGACGTCGTGCTCGACGCGGCCACGTCGTCACCTGTCCCCGTACGGACGACCGAGCCGGCCACGACGCCGACACCGGCGCCGGCTGCCCCCGCGCCTGCCCCTCCGGCACCCGCACCCGCCCCTGCGGCTCCTGCCCCGGCTCCCGCCCCGGCCCCGGCCCCGGCCCCGGCCCCCGCGGCGCCACCTCCCGCACCGGTGGTTCCGCAGGTGCAGGAGGACTTCGATGTCACCGTCCAGATCTTCTGGGACGACGGCTCGGACTTCGATGCACGGTTGATCACGCCGACGCAGGACGTGATCCCCGCGGGGAACGACTCGACGGGCGACTGCGGGGCGCCGTTCCCGGCCGAGGAGTCCGTCAACCACATCGGCAGCGACGGCGCCTACACCCTCGAGGTCACCCTCTTCTCGGCCTGCAATCTCGTCGACGCGTCCGTCGCCTACGACATCTACGTGGACGGCAACCTGGTGGACTCGGGCTCCTTGACGATCTTCGAGGGCGACACCGCCGTGATCGACTTCGCGTTCTAGGACGACCGGCCCGCTCGCTCGCGTCGCCCTCGTCGAGGCGCGTCCCGGCTCACACCAGGGCGAGCGTCACCTGTGCGTTGACCGCCGGTCGCGGGTCGCCGTCGGCGGTCAGCAGGACCTGCACGAAGGCCATGGACCGGCCCAACCGCAGGACACGCGCGGTCGCAAGGACGTCGGCGTCGCTGATGGGACGCATCATCTGCGTCGACTGGTCGACGGTGGTGCAGGCGCGGATGTCGCCGGCCGCGGCCCACAAGGCGAACACCGAAGCCGTGTCGGCCAGGGCCATGAACGCCTGCCCGCACACGATGCCGCCTGCCCGGCACAGCTTCTGGTCGAACGGCATCCGCATGACCACCCCGTCGTCGGTGATCTCCTCCACCCGCAGGTCGAGCTCGTTCACCCAGGCGCTGAAGCCCTCGGCGAGCAGTGTGTGGGCATGATCGGTGGTCAGGGTCGGCATGGGGCGCAGGCTAACCAGCGGCCGGGTGCGGAGGAGTAGGCTTCCCCGCCGTCCCGATCCACCCACACCCGCAGGGACCCCTCATCAGCTCCCCTCACCCCACCGTGTTCGACCGCCTCGGCCCCGACGACGTCGTGGTGGACCCCTTTCCGCACGCGGTCGTGCACGACGCCCTGCCCGACGAGGTGTACGAGCGCCTGGCCCGCACACGTCAAGCCGGCCCGGCAACAGGGGCCAACGTGCGTTCGGTCGTCCCGGGTTGGGTCCTGCAACGGCTGCCCCACGTCGACCCGGCATGGCGGGACTTCGTCGGCCGCCACCTGACGGTGGACATGGCGGTTCGCGTCGCCGAGGTGTTCGCCGACCACTGGGCCCCGCCGCTGCCGACAGCAGCCGCGCTGGAGACGGCATCGTGGTCACTCGTGGGCGCTGACATGATCCCGCCGGGCCTCGGGGACCCGATGCCGGCCGACGCCGAGGTCCGGGTGGACTGTCGCCTGGAGACGATCTCGGCCTCACCGGCGGAAGCGGGCAGCCATCGGCAGCAACATCTCGACCTCCCCAGCCGGCTGTTCTCCGCGCTGCTGTACATGCGACATCCCGACGACGACACCGACGGGGGCGGCCTGGTCCTGTATCGCTGGCGTGACGGCGCGCCGACGACGTTCGCGGACGACCTGGAGCTGTCAGCGGACCGGGTGGAGCCGGTGGTGACCGTGCCCTACGCCCCGAACACGCTCGTGGTGTTCCCCAACTCGCCGCGGGCGCTGCACGGTGCAGAGGTCCGTGCGGCGACCACCTTCGAACGGACATACGCCTTCCTGACCGCCGAGGTCGACCACAACCTCTGGTGAACGCCGCACCCGAAGGGCGCCGGCGGGCCCTCCGACCACGGGTCAGGCCGTGTGTGCCGCCGCCGGGATGGTGGTCTGATCCTCGTGCACCCCGTCGCGGTCCTCGCGCCAGGCCCGGAAGGCCGCCACCACCGCGGCGGACAGCGGCACGAACAGCAGGGCGCCGACGACGCCGGCGAGCAGCCCACCGCACGTCAGGGCGATCAGCACCGCCGCGGGATGCAGTGGCAGCCGCGAGCCCATCACCCACGGCTGGAGGACGTTGCCGTCGACCTGCTGGATCACGGTGTAGAGCACCCCGACGGTGATCGCCAGCCCCGTCCCGCCGGACGCGAACGCGGTGGCGACGGCAAGGCCGCCCACCACGAACGCACCGATGGTGGGGATGTAGGCGGCGAAGAGGGTCAGGACGACGAGCGCCTCGGCCAGGGGCACACCGAGCGCGAACAGCCCGATGGCGCTTAGGGTGGCATCGGCCAGGGCGACGACGGTCAGGCCACGGACGTACTGGGCGATCGTGCCGTAGGCAGCATGGCCCATCCGGTCCACCCGGGCCCGACGACGACGCGAGAACAGGCCCAGGAACCACGCCCACATCGAACGCCCGTCGCGCAGCAGGAAGAACGACAGCACGACCGCCAGCGCCGCCCCGGTCAGCACCTCGGCCAGCACCCGGAGGCCGGACACCGCGGCGTTGCTGCCGCCGCCCTCGCCGTCCCCGGTGCCGGCCACTGAGGAGAAGATCTCCTCGACCCCCCCGTTCCGGGGGATCGGCAGGCCGGGGAACTGTCCGCGGAGTCGCTCCAGCGCCTGTCGCAGCTGGTCGGCCAGCTCGGGCACCTGGTCGACGAAGCGCCATCCCACCAGGGCGAAGACGCCCAGCAGGACAAGGATCCACGACACGGTCAGGCCGAGCGCGGACACTGTCCTGGACACGCCACGGTCCTCGAGGCGTTCCACCAGTGGTTCGATGGTCGCGGCGATCAGCACCGCGAGGATGCACGCCACGACGACGAGAGCGACCCTGCTGACCAGCCAACCGACCGCGCCCAGCGCCAGCAGGATGCCCAGCAGGTACCACGCCGACCGTCCCATCGACGCCAGGGTCGGGCCCCCGTCAACCTCGGACGGGGCGGACGCACCGGTGGCGGTGTCCGTGCTGCGGTCCGTGCTGGACGACGGGTCCGTGCTGGACGACGGGGATGACGTGGTGGGCACGGCCTGTGGGTACCCGGATTCGGTGTCCCCGATGCACGCCGTGTCGGGTCAGCCGGTCCGCAGGTCCTCCAGGGCCTGCTGGTACACGGCCCGGTCGTCCTCACCGAAGCAGCACATGGTCACGACGGATGGCTCCTGGCCGGCGTCGACGTGCGCGGTCAGGACATCCATGGCGATACGGCTCGCGTCGTCCACCGGGTAGCCGTAGATGCCGGTGGAGATCGACGGGAACGCGATCGACCGGCACCCCTCCTCGGCGGCGACGGCGAGGCTGCGCTCGTAGCAGGAGCGCAACAGCGCCGGGGCGTCGTCACCCGCCGCGGCGTACACCGGCCCGACGGTGTGCACGACCAGCCGTGCCGGCAGGTCACCAGCTGTGGTGGCGATCGCCTCGCCGGTCGGCAGGCGTGCGCCGTCGGGGACCACCCGTCGGCAGTCCTCGAGGACGGCCGGTCCGCCGGCACGGTGGATCGCCCCGTCCACGCCTCCACCTCCGCGCAGCCGTTCGTTGGCCGCGTTGACGATCGCATCCACCCGGAGCGTGGTGATGTCGGCGTCGATGACCTCGATGGATCCCATCCCGGCCGAGCCTACGCCCGACGGAACGCCGCGCCCGGGCGACAGCCACGGATTCGTCGGGCCGGTTGCCGTCGGCCTCGGTCGTGCGGGGCGCGCTCGACAGCCCACCAGTAAGCTGCGCACGCAACGGGGCTTCGGGTTCCAGTGATCCCGGATCGGCGTTCGAGCGGAGGTGGTGGCGTGGGTGGTTCGCAGGCGAGCCATGCCCGGCTTGCCGAGATCGAGCGTGTCGGGGGCATCGGGACATGGACCTGGGACCCGCGGGGTGGACTGTGGTGGTCCGCGGAGATGCGACGGCTGCACGGGATCGCCCCCGACCAGTCGCCGGTGAACGCCGACTACAGCAGGCGACTGGTCCACCCCGACCACCGGGACGACGTGCAGGACAGCTGGCGGCGCATGCTGCGCGACGGCGTTCCCTGGGATCTGGAGTACCGGATCGTGCGTCCGGACGGGACCCAGCGATGGCTGGCCGCTCGGGCGCTGCCCGACGGCGTCGGCGACGAATTGCGTCAGGTCGTGGGCATCGTCAGGGACGTCACCGAGGATCACGAGGCCGAGGATCGTCGTCGCCGAGCCCACGAGGACCTGGCGGCACACCAGGCGATCCTGCAGCAGATCGTTCGTGGACAGCCGCTCGGCGTGACGCTGGACACGATGTGTCGGGACATCGAGCGACGGTTCCCGCACACGTACTGCTCGGTGATGCTGGTGGACGAGGACCTCGGCGTGCTGCGCGACGGCGCCGCACCGAGCCTGCCAGCCGGTGCGCGTGCGGCGCTGGACGGCCTGCCCATCGGGGAGGGCGAAGGTGCCTGTGGCACGGCCGCGCACCGGGGCGAGGCGGTCGTGGTCGAGGACACCCTCGTGGACCCGCTGGCCAAGGGCTACCAGGACATCGTCGGGACCTACGACCTGCGGGCCATCTGGTCCCACCCGCTCAAGAACGCGGCAGGTGAGGCGCTTGGCACCTTCGCCCTGTACCGCAACGTCCCGCACGTCCCGGACCGCGACGAGACGTCAGTGGTCAGGGCAGCAGCGGATGTGGTCGCGCTTGCGATCGAGCGGGAGCGGACCGAGCAGCAGCTGGTCCGCTCGGCGCAGATCGATTCACTCACGGGCCTGATCAACCGCCAGCAGTTCCTGCAGAAGCTGGTTGGACGGCTCCGGCACGGCTCCACGCGGACCGCGGTCATGTTCCTCGACCTGGACCGCTTCAAGTGGATCAACGACAGCTTCGGCCACCCGACGGGCGACCGAATCCTCGCCGAGCTCGGACATCGGTTCCAGAAGGCGTTCACCGGCCAGCAGACCGTTGCCCGGTTCGGCGGTGACGAGTTCACCGTGCTGCTCGAGGACGCGACCGACGACCGAATCGCCGACGCTGCCCGTCACGTTGCCGAGGTGCTGACCGAACCGTTCCACGTCGACCGGGGCGAGTTTGTCCTGACGGTGTCGATCGGCATCGCGATCGATGACGGTCTGGCCGATGCGGAGGGGCTCGTTCGCGACGCCGACGCCGCGATGTACGCCGCCAAGGAACGCGGCCGGGCACGGTGGGTCGTGTTCGACCAGCAGCTGCGCGAACGGGCGCTGGAACGCGTCGACCTCGAGGCGCAGCTGCGCAGGGGCATCGCCGACGGCGAGTTCACCGTGCACTACCAACCAAGCCTGATGCTCGAGACGGGGGAGTGGGGCGGTGCCGAGGCGCTGGCTCGCTGGTACCGCGACGGGGTCGTCGTCGCCAACCCCGACCGTTTCATCCCGCTGGCGGAGGAGACGGGACAGATCGTGGAGCTCGGGCTCCTGCTGCTGGAGCAGGTCGTCGAGCAGACCGCCGCCTGGCACGCGGCCGGCAGGTCCACGGTGGTGTCGGTGAACCTCGCGGTCCAGCAGCTCACGGACCCGAACCTGGTCGAACGCCTGGGCGACATGCTCCAGCGCCATGGCCTGCCGCCGGAGCTACTGGTCGTCGAGGTCACCGAGTCGGCGGTCATGCGGCACTTCGACCAGGCGCGAGAGGCGCTGGATCAGCTGCGGCGCATGGGGCTCCACCTCGTCATCGACGACTTCGGCACCGGCTACTCCTCGATCGCGCGAATGCGGGACCTGCCCGTGGTGGCAGTCAAGATCGACCGGTCCTTCACCAAGGACCTCGGGGTGACCCCGCAGGCCGATGACGTCATGGCCGCCGTGGTCGGACTCGCCCATGCGTTCGGCCTGCAGACGGTCGTCGAGGGCGTCGAGACCCGCGACGCCCTCGAGCGGCTCCGAACGCTGGGGTGCGAGGTCGCGCAGGGCTACCTGCTCGGCCGTCCGCAGACCGCAGCACAGCTCCAGGCAACCCTGTCCGCGCCCCCGCCCTGCTGAGCGCTCGGGGCGGCGAGGCGCCTCGCGATCAGCCCGCTGCGCAGACCTCGACGAGCCTGTCGACGACGACGTCGAGGGCCACGTCCTCGCGTTCGCCGGTCCGGCGGTCCTTGACCTCGACGACACCGCTGTCCAGGCCGCGCCCGACCACCAGGATGGTGGGCACGCCCAGCAGCTCGGCGTCGTTGAACTTCACCCCGGGGGAGACCCCGACACGGTCGTCGAGGAGGACCTCCAGGCCAGCGGCCTCGAGCTCGGTGGCGAGCGTCTCGGCGGCCGGTCCCTGGGGGCCGTTCTTCTTGCCGGCGACGACGACGTGCACGTCGGCGGGGGCGACGGCGCGAGGCCAGACGAGGCCGTCGTCGTCGTGGTTGGCCTCGGCCAGCACGGCCACGGCGCGGGACACGCCGATGCCGTAGGACCCCATCGTGACGGTGCGGGTCTTGCCGTTCTCGTCGAGGACGGTCAGGTCCAGCGCCTCGGCGTACTTGGTGCCGAGCTGGAAGATGTGGCCGATCTCCACGCCACGGGCGATCTCCATCGGCGAACCACAGCGGGGACAGGGATCGCCCTCGTGCACCTCGGCGGCCTCGATGGTGCCGTCGGCGGTGAAGTCACGTCCGGCGACCAGCCCGACGACGTGGCGGCCCGGCTCGTTGGCCCCGGTCACCCAACGGGTGCCGTCGACGATCCGCGGGTCGACCAGGAAGCGGATGCCCGACGCCGATTCCTCGCCCAGCACCTCCGGCCCGATGTAGCCCTTGACCAGCGACGGGTGTGCTGCGAAGTCGGCCTCGGTGAAGGGGGAGGGGACGGCTGGGGCGAGCTGCGCCTCGACCCGCTTGAGGTCGACGTCGCGGTCACCGGGCACGCCGACGGCCAGGGGTTCGCGGGTGCCGTCGGGGTGCTCGAGCATCATGACGACGTTCTTGAGCGTGTCCGCCGCCGTCCAGTCACGGTCCTCGCGACGCAGGTCGTCCCGCCCGTTGAGCAGGTCGACCAGGGTGGCGATGGTCGGGGTGTCGGGGGTGTCGGCGACGACGGCGTCGGGCAGGCCGTCGGTCGGCTGCGCCTCGGGGGCGGCGACCTCGACGGCTTCGGTGTTGGCGGCGTAGTCCCCGGCGGTGCACCGGACGAAGGTGTCCTCACCGACCTCGATCGGGGCCAGGAACTCCTCGCTGGCCGACCCGCCCATCGCGCCGGACATGGCCGAGACGATCTCGTAGTCGATGCCGAGGCGGTCGAAGGTCGCGATGTAGGCATCGCGGTGGCGGTCGTAGGACGCCTGCAGGCCGTCGGCGTCGATGTCGAAGGAGTAGGAGTCCTTCATCACGAACTCGCGACCGCGGAGCAACCCTGCGCGCGGACGGGCCTCGTCGCGGTACTTGGTCTGGATCTGGTAGATCGACAGCGGCAGGTCCTTGTAGGAGCTGTACAGGTCCTTCACGAGGAGCGTGAACATCTCCTCGTGGGTGGGGGCCAGCAGCATGTCGTTGTCGCGACGGTCCTTGAGCCGGAACAGGTTGGGGCCGTACTCCGTCCAGCGGCCCGTGGCCTCGTAGGGCTCACGCGGCAGCATCGCCGGGAAGTGGACTTCCTGGAAGCCCGCACGGTCCATCTCCTCACGGACGATGGCTTCGACCTTGCGGTACACGATCCAGCCCAGCGGCAGCCAGGTGAACCCGCCGGGCGCTGCCCGACGGATGTAGCCACCACGCACGAGCAGCCGGTGGGACGGCACCTCGGCGTCAGCAGGGTCTTCGCGCAGGGTGCGCAGGAACAGGGTCGACATCCGCAGCATAGGGACGGCAGGGTACGTGCTCGACGGGGCGTCGGGCACGTCGACAGGTCAGGAGCCGGTGGTGGTGCCCACGAGGTGCTCGAACGGTGTGGGCCGTCCGAAGAGGTATCCCTGTGCCTGTCGGCAGCCCATGTCGGCGAGGACCGCTGCCTGCTCGGCGTCCTCGACCCCTTCGGCGATGACGTCCAGCTGGAGCGCCTGGCCGAGGCTGATGACCGCCTTGGCGATCGCCCGACGCTTGGCGTCGGTGGTGATGTCGGCGACGAAGGACCGGTCGATCTTGACGACGCCGACCGGCAGCTTCTGCAGGTAGGTCAGGGAGGAGTACCCGGTGCCGAAGTCGTCGACGGCCAACCGCACACCTGCACGGTTGAGCGCATCGACGTCGGCGAGGGTCGACTTCGCGGCCTTGAGCAACGAGGTCTCGGTGAGCTCCAGGATCAGCTGGCCGTGTCCCAGTCCGCTGGTGGCCAACGCGTTCTCGACCCTGCGCCGGAAGTCCGGCCGTCCGAGCTGGCGGGCGCTGACGTTGATGGCCACGTGGGTCCGGGTGCTGCTGGCGGTCAGGAGGCGTCCCTGCCGGCACGCCTCGTCCAGCACCCAGGAGCCGAGGTCGACGATCAGGTCGGACTCCTCGGCGACGTCCAGGAACGCCCCGGGGGCCAGGAGGCCCTCGACGGGATGTTGCCAGCGGACCAGCGCCTCCCGGCCCACGATGTCACCCGTGGAGAGGTCCACGATGGGTTGGTGGTGCAGCCGCAGCTGATCGCCGTCCACGGCGGTGCGCAGCTCGGTCTCCAGCTGCAGCCGGGCCCGAGCCCGCTCGCGAAGGGTCTCGTCGAAGACCTCCACGCGTCCACGACCGCGTTCCTTGGCCTCGTACATCGCGGTGTCGGCGCGGCGGAGCAGCGCGGCGGGCTGGTCGTTCGGGCCGGCATGGGCGACCCCGATGGACAGCGTGACCGCCAGGGAGTGCCCGGCCACGGCGATGGGTTCGTCGGTGATCGCACGAACGCGTTCGGCCAGCCGGATGGCATCGGACTCGCGGCCCAGCTCCTCGCAGATGACCAGGAACTCGTCGCCGCTGAGACGTCCTGCGGTGTCGGCACCCCGGATGGAGGTGCGCAGCCGTCGGGCGATCTCGACCAGCAGCTGGTCACCGACCTCGTGGCCGAGCGAATCGTTGATCCGCTTGAAGCGGTCGACGTCGCAGAAGAGCAACGCGATGTGACCGCCGTTTCGACGCGAACGTTCCAGCGCCTGCCCGAGCCGGTCGAGCAGCAGCGTGCGGTTGGGCAGCGTGGTCAGCGGGTCGTGCGTCGCCTGGTGGGTCAGGGCGGCCTGGGCCAGCTTGCGGGCGGTCACGTCCTCGATCTGGGCGATGACACATGTCGCCGCCCCACCGGAATCGTGGACCGCCGACGCGGTCACCACGACGTGCACGGGGCGTCCGCTGCCATGGGCCAGCCGAAGCTGCACCCGGACCGGGCCGGGACCGGCCACGACCTCGTCCAGGAACTGCTGCAGGCGGTCGCGGTCCTCCGCCCGCACCACCTCCGTGATCCGGCGTTGCAGCAGCGCCGATCCGTCCGTGCCGAGCATCGTCCCGAGCGAGGCGTTGACCCGTATCAGCCGGCCGTCGGGCTGCAGGATCGCGTTGCCGGTCGGCGCCATCTCGAAGGCCAGCCTGAACCGCTCCTCCGCGTCGTGGAGCGCGTCCTGGCGTTCGTCGTGGGCGGGCGCATCGTGATGCGCGTCGGGAGGAGGCATGTCTCGCTCTCGATCGGCGCGCGTGCCGGGGACCTGAGTCCCCGGGATGTACCCGTGTGGGTTCTCCTCAGCTGGCCTGCTGCTGCAGATAGGCCAGCAGCGTGGCCACGCCGTAGCCGGTTCCGCCGACGGGCTGGTGTCCCCGGACGTGAGCCTTGTCGAGGAAGGCCGGCCCGGCGATGTCGAGATGTGCCCACGGCACGTCGCCCACGAAGCGCTGGAGGAACAGCGCCGCCATGATGGCGTCCGGGCCCTTGTCGGGGCCCAGGTGGTGGACGTCGGCGGTGCCGGTGTCGAGCCAGACGTCGAGGTCCTCCATGAGGGGCAGGGGCCACAGGGGTTCTCCGGCCGCATCGGCGGCCCGGCTGACGGCGTCGCGCAGGCTGTCGTCGTTGGACAGCAGGGCCGCGGTGTACGGGCCGAGCGCTGCCACCGCGGACCCGGTGAGGGTGGCGAGGTCGATGATGACGTCAGGTGCCATCTCGGCGCTGTGGGCGAGCACGTCGGCCAGCACCAGACGGCCCTCGGCGTCGGTGTGGGCCACCTCGATGGTGGTGCCGTTGCATGCCGTGACGACATCGCTGGGGCGCTGGGCGTTGCCGCCGATGGCGTTCTCCACCAGCCCCATGAACCCGGTGATGCGGACCCGTGCCCCGAGGGTCGCGATCGCGTCCATGACCCCGGCGACCGCGGCGGCGCCGGCCATGTCCGCCTTCATCGTCATCATGCCGGCGCCGGTCTTGAGGTTCAGGCCACCGCTGTCGAAGGTGATGCCCTTCCCGACGACGACCACGTGGGCCAGCGGGTTCTCGGGCGTCCAGTCGATGCGGACCAGGCGCGGCGGGTTGGCTGACCCCTGCGCGACCCCGAGCATCGCCCCGAAACCCTGCTCGGTCAGCCAGTCCTCGTCGAGGACGGTCACCTCGAGCCGGTCGCCCATCCGCTCGACGACGCGGTCGGCGATGTCGATGGGTGTGGCGTCCCCCGGCGGGGTGTTGACCAGGTCGCGGGCGAAGGCGATGGCCTCGCACGCCACCCGGGACCGCTCGATCGCGGCATCGGCCTCCGCGAGGATCGAGGAGGGAAGGACGAGGATCGCCTCGCGCTCCGCCGGGACGTCGCCGGCACCGGTGGAGGTGAACTCGGTGAACGTGTAGGCGCCGAGGGTCAGGCCGTCGGCCACCGCTTCGATCGCGGCGCGGGTCGGATGGACCTCGGCGAGGGTGGTGGCGATGCGTGCTGCCGTGGGGACGGCGCGGATGACGTCACCAGCGGCCCGACGCAGCGACGCCGGGCTGATCCCGTCCATGCGGCCCAGGCCGACCAGCACGATGCTGCCGAACGGCTGGCCCGGTGCGGCGATGCGCAGCGTCTGGCCCACGTCGCCCCGGAAGGAGGGGGTGACGGGGAAGTCGTCGAGCCCGAGGACCGACAGGAGGTGGCTGGCGCCGGGACCCTCGATGCCTCCCTTGAACACGCCGACGGCGATGGCGTCGACGTCGAGCTCGGCCAGGTCGGTGCTCTGCGCGGTGATGGTGATCATGTGGGCGGGGAGTCTAGTGGCCGATGGCATCCGGGGGTGGGCCGTTCGGGCCGGTGGCCCCCGCCGGTCACCGGAAGGTCGGTGCGGCCCAGTCGTCGTTGGCGCCACAGATCAGCACGCAGGGGTGGTCAGCGTCGACGTTCCCGGTCAGGACCGCTGCCAGGCCGATGCAGCCGCCGAGCTCGGCGGCGATCCTGACCCGGTCCCACAGCCAGTCGCGGGCAGCGAGGACGGCAGCGTCGTCGATGAGGACGATCCGGTCGACGTGGTCGGCGACGAGTCGGGCGTTGAGCGCGGTGGTCACCCGCGCCCCGAGGGACGGGCGCGTGATCGTGTCGACGGTCACCTCGACCGGTACGCCGCCGGCGGCCACGGCCTCGTACAGGGTGGGCGCGCCGACGGGTTCGGCGCCGATGACCCGTACGGCGCTGGTGGACGCGGCCACGCCGACGCCGGAGACGAGTCCGCCGCCGCCGATGCCCGCCACGAGGGCGTCGCAGTCGGGCGCCTGGGCCAGCATCTCGCGGCCGACGGTGCCCTGTCCGGCGATGACCATCGGGTCGCCGAAGGCGTGCACGAACGTGCGTCCCTCGTCGGCCTGGATCTCGCGGGCGAGCGCCTCGGCATCGTCGTAGACGTCCCCGTGGCGGATCACGCGTGCCCCGAACGACGCGACCCGGTCGGCCTTGAGGTCCGGTGACGTGGTGGGTACCACCACGACGGCGTCGATGCCCGCGTTGGTGGCGGCCCAGGCGACGGCCTGGCCGTGGTTGCCGCCCGATGCGGTCACCACTCCCGGCGTGTCGGCCGGCAGCGCACGGATCGCGTTGGTCGCCCCGCGTGCCTTGAACGACCCGGTGACCTGCAGCTGCTCGAGCTTGAGCGTCAGCGGGCGACCGTCGTCCAGGGCGATGCGGATCGTCGGCGTGCGGCGGAGGACACCGTCGAGGCGACGGGCCGCCGCGTCGACGTCGTCGAGGGTGACGGTGGCGGGTGGTGCGGAGTCCATTCCGGCGGAATCTACGCACCAGTAGCCTCGGTCGCATGGATCCGCTCGTCGCCGCCGCGCTGGTCGCTGCGGTCGTGCTCGGCGGGCTGTGGGTGGCGCACCTGCGTCGGGACGTCGCCCGTCGTGCAGCCCGTGGGTCGGAGTGGACCGGACAGGGCGAGGGAGGCCAGAACCTGTGGACGTCCTCGGTGCACTGCATCGAGTGCCACGCCTCGGGTGCCGTGATCAGCCGCGAGCGGGGGCAGCTCTGGCACACGTGCATGGCCTGCGGCGCACGCCATGCACGGGACATTCAGGCCTGAGCGAGCCGGTCTCGCTCGGACCGGCTACGCCTCGAGGATGCGCTTGCCGGTGGGCGTGCCGTCGGTCATCTCGTAGAGGTAGGGGACCCCGGTGTCGATGTTGACCGAGGGGATGTCCTCGTCGCTGATGCCGTCGAGCTCCTTGAGGATCGCGCGCAGGGAGTTGCCGTGGGCAGCGACCAGGACGACGTCGTGTTCCCGGGTGGCCGGGACGATCGTGTCGTGGAAGAAGGGGAGGGTGCGCTTGCCGGTGTCGGCCAGGCTCTCGCCGGCGGGCGGGGGGATGTCGTAGGACCGACGCCAGATGTGCACCTGTTCCTCGCCGAACTCCTCGCGCGTCTGCTGCTTGTTGCGGCCGGTCAGGGCCCCGTAGAAGCGCTCGTTGAGCTCCCAGGAGCGGATCTGCTCGAGGTCCGGCTGGCCCATGGCTGCCAGGACCCGCTGGCCGGTGTTGATGGCCCGCTGCAGCTCGGAGGTGTAGGCCACGTCGATGGTCAGCCCCTCGGCGGCCAGGCGTTCACCTGCGGCGGTGGCCTCGGCTTCGCCCTGCGGGGTCAGGGGGACGTTCACCCAGCCGGTGAAACGGTTCTCGGCGTTCCACGTCGACTGGCCGTGGCGGATGAGGATCAGGGTGCTCATGGCCGGGCACGCTATCCGGGAAGGCGATCCCCGTGCCAACAGGGCTCGCGCGTTCACCCGCGGGGCCCCACCAGTTCACGTGACCAGCGGGCCCGGACTGTGTTCGACCCAAGGGTTCGGTCGCACCTCGTAGCGACAACGAGCGGGGTCGGACCTGTTCGCGTTCAGGCGGCTTCGGCGGGTGGGTCGCGGCTGATCTCCACGCCGGTTTGGGTGGCCCAGGTCCGTTGTCCGGGTGGGCCGAGCAGTCGGTAGTGACGTCTGGATTTCTGTCGGTGGTGGCTGGTGCAGAGCCAGGCGAGGTCGGACAGCCGGGTGGTGCGGGTGATGGCCCAGCCGGTGACGTGGTCGATCTCCAGGAGGTGGTCGGCGGTGCAGCCGGGGACTTCGCATTGGTAGCCGCGGGCTTCCAGCGCGGTGCGTTGGTGGGCGGTGACCTGTCGTCCGAGGTGGGCGACGGTGACGTCCTGGGCGTTGGTGATGACGTAGGTGATGTGGGCGTCGGGAATCTGCTCGCGCACGGCGGACAGGGCGACCGATCCGATGCCAGCGATCTCGCAGGTCTCGCCGTCCTCCACCTCACCCCGCACGAGTGCGGAGCCGTCGACGCGGATGATCACCTTGGTCTGCCGACCCGTCCGCCTTGACCGTGGGGCGGCTGTGGGAGTCGAGGTGCCGGGATCGTCGTCGGCGCTGCCGCCGTCGGGGGTGTCACCGCGAACGGTGCTGCCGCTGGCGGTCTCGAGCAGGTTGAGGAGGGCGTCGAACCGATAGCAGGCATCGTCCTCGCGTTGTCCGGCGGCGTGGGCGGTCCGGAACACCGCGTCGTGCTCACCACGGAGGGCCGCCTCGATCCGGGCACCCAGATCACCCGGGCCGGACAGGAACGCTTTCCATTCGCCGTCGGTTTCGGTCCACGACCGGAACGCCCGCCGGGCCAGGTGCCGACGGCGGGTGATCTCGGGGTCCGGATCGGCGGCGGTGCGGATGTCCCGGGCCTTCTTGCGCAGCTCCGGCAACGTCTGGCTGGTGGCGTCCCCGATCAGCTCGCCCGCCTTCTCTGGCGCATCGGCCACGGTTTCGGACACGACGACGGCCTGGTCGGTCGACAGGGTCCCGTCCGTGACGGCCTTGTCCACGTCGGGCTGGTCGACCAGCTGCTCTGACGTGCGAAGCATCTTCTTGGCTGCGGCGGTGGAGGTGCCGGTCGCGGTGGCGATCAACGTCGCCGCGTCCTTGGCGCCGGTGGTCTCGTGTGCGGAGGTCTCGGTGGCGCGTCGGGCGGCCCGGGTGAGCATCCCGTCGACCAGCCGACCCGCACGACCCAGGTCCACCACCAACCCCGCCACGTCACCATCGGGGATCTGGTCGGGGTCGAACCGGCTGGCGAGGGTGTGGAGGTGGGTGACCAGCTCGGTCACCTCACCTGCCTCAACCACCCCTTGCCCGCCCATGTCCTCGACCCCGTCTTCCTGTCTCGATCGTGTGTTCGAGTATACCGCAGCGGGGGTCTCGGATCGCCTGTTTCCCCAGCTCAAACACCATTTCGGACGAAATATCAGTGGTGATGATCTCCGCTTCGTGGCTGGTGTTGAACAGTGTCATCCACCGTGGCCAACCTCCGGATTCGGCACGTCTGTGGACAGTGCTGGCGGGGGGCCTGCTCAGGCGGGCCACAGGTCGGGGGAGCGGCTGTCCACGAGCGCACCGAGGGCGTCGGCGGTGGACTGCAACGCCGCTGGTGGGCGCTGCGCACCCGATCGCAGCCGCAGGGCGACGGTGCCGTCGGCCGCCTCTCGAGGGCCGACCACAGCGGTCCACGGGACCTTGTCCAGCCTGGCCTGCCGTATCCGCGCACCGAGGGTCGCGTCGCGGGCATCGACGTCCACTCGCAGCCCTCGACGAAGGAACGCGTTCCGGACGGCAGCCACATGACCCGACGGGAGCGGCTCGATCGGTACGACGCGGACCTGCACCGGGGCGAGCCAGGGCGGCATCGCCCCGTCGTGGACCTCCAGCAGGTGCGCCACCATGCGCTCCATGGTCGAGACGATGCTCCGGTGGATCATCACGGGCATGACCCGGTGCGGTCCGTGCTCGGCGAACAGGTCGAACCGTTCGGGAAGGTGGAAGTCGACCTGGATGGTCGACAGGGTCTCCTCTCGTCCCTGGGGGTCGCTGACCTGCAGGTCGATCTTGGGCCCGTAGAAGGCGGCCTCGCCCGGTGCCTCGGTGAAGGGAAGGCCGTGGTCGACGAGGGTGGACCGCAACGCCGCTTCGCTGCGGGCCCACATGTCGTCGTCGTCGACGAACTTGGGCCCCTCGTCACGCAGGGACAGCCGGAACCGAGGTCGTGGGATCCCGAGGGTGTCGTAGGCCGCACCGACCATGCTGAGCATGTCGCTGATCTCGTCGTGGATCTGGTCGGGGGTGCAGAAGACGTGGCCGTCGGACAGGGTCATCTGACGGGTCCGCGAGAGGCCGCCGACCACGCCGGAACGCTCGAAGCGGAACATGGGCGCGAGCTCGGCCAGGCGGTAGGGCAGTTCGCCCAGCGATGGCCGCTCGGCGCCGAAGACGAGGACGTGATGGGGACAGTTCATGGGTCGCAGCACGACCTGGTCACCACCGACGTCCATCGGTGGGTACATGTCGTCGCGGTAGTGGGCCCAGTGACCGGAACGTTCGTACAGCTCTCGCTTGGCCAGCACCGGGGTGTGGACGTGGCGATACCCGTGCCGGCGTTCGAGCTCGACGATGTAGCGCTCGACCTCCCAGCGGATGGCCGCCCCGGCGGGCAGCCACAGCGGCAGCCCGGCACCGAGGGACTCATCGGTGGCGAAGACGCCCAGCTGTCGACCTATCCGGCGGTGGTCGGGCAGGGCGTTGTCCTGAACGTGGTCGTGGACGGTGGTGGAGGGTGGGTTCATCTGGCTGGTCCTCTCTGGTGTCCGGGGCCCGATCCCGGCGAGGACGCCACGAAAACGACGACACCCCGGGCGTGGACCCGGGGTGTGTGTCGGTCTGTGGCCTACACGAGCACGCCGGATCGCTCCGGCGTCGTCGTCTGCACATGCGCGTGGTTGGTCACGGGTCGACCGTACGCCCCTCCACCTCGTACGGCAACCGGGGTTTCGCAGGTCGTCGGGGTCGTGTCCTGCCGGGGGATCGGCACGCTCATAGGCTCGGCGCGGTGCTGCGCCGTGTCGTGATCCCTGCCGTCCTCCTCCTGCTGCTGACCGCGTGCAGCGCCGACACGGAAGGGACCGCCACCGTCGATCCGACCCTGGGCGATGGCACGTCGGCGCCGACCACGCCAGCCCCGACCACGTCAGCGCCGACCACGCCAGCGCCGACCACGGAACCGTCATCGGCAACGACCGAAGCCGAGGACGGGACCCCCTCGGCGACCCCCACCGACGACGTGCCGGCCACGCCCACCACCACCCCGGATCCCACGCCCGACGAACCAGCGACGGTTGCCGACCCGGGCAGCGTCGACCTGGTGCTGGAGGAGATCGCACGCCTGTCCGCACCGATCGCGATGGCCGTCCGCCCCGGCGACGACACCCTCTGGGTCGCCGAGCGCGCGGGTCGCGTCGTGCCCGTCCAGCCCGACGGCACCGTCGGCGAGGCCATCCTCGACATCTCCGGCGACACCACGACCGGATCGGAACGCGGCCTCCTGGGCCTGACGTGGTCCGCCGACGGCGACACCCTGTACCTGTCCTACACCGACACCGACGGCGCCAACGTGCTGGCCGCGGTCCCCGTGTCCGACGGCGTCCTGCGCGCCGACGACCGTCGGGCCCTGCTGACCGTCCCGCAGCCCGCGTCCAACCACAACGGCGGCGACCTGCAGCTCGGTCCCGACGGCTACCTGTGGTGGGCCCTCGGCGACGGAGGCGCTGCCGACGACCGGTTCGGCAACGGCCAGCGGCCCGACACCCTGCTCGGCGCCATGCTGCGGATCGACCCCGACGGCGGCGACCCCTACGGCATCCCGGCCGACAACCCGTGGGCCGAGGGTGGAGAAGGGGCCCCGGAGGTCTGGGCGTACGGGTTGCGCAACCCGTGGCGGTTCGCGTTCGACACCGTCACCGACACCGTCTGGATCGCCGACGTCGGCCAGAACAGCGTGGAGGAGATCGACCGCGTCGGCGTCGCCGAGGCGGGCCTGAACTACGGCTGGCCCCACCGCGAGGGCGACGAACCCTTCGACGGCGGACAGGCCGACGGCCCGACCGTGGAGCCCGTCCACACCTACACCCACGGACGCGGGTGCTCGATCACGGGCGGGCGGGTCTACCGGGGCAACGACCTCGACGCCCTGCGCGGCGCCTACCTCTACACCGACTTCTGCGACGGCCGGATCTTCGCGCTGGTCGTCGACGCCGACGGCAGCGTGGTCGAGGACGTCGACACCGGCATGTCGTTGTCGGCTCCGGTCGCGTTCGGCGAGGGTGCTGACGGTGCCCTGTACGTTCTCTCCCTTGACGGCCCAATCCACGAGGTGACTGCCCGATGAGCCCTGCCCCTTCGATGTCCTCACGCACCCGCCTGATGGTCGCGCTGCTCGCCCTGGCGCTGCTCGTGCCGCTGGTCGGCAGCCGCGCGGACGCCCAGGAGGACGGCCGGATCGGCGACGACCTCGACCCGGTGATCGGCGCGGTGCAGCTCAGCACGGCCGCGCACGCCGACGGCATGGCCTCCCACGCGGTCATCGGTCGTGACGACGTGTTCGTCGACAACCTCGCCGCCACCGCCCTGGTCGGCCGGTTCGGCACGCTGCTGCTGACCACCGGCGGTGCCGATGCGCAGCCCCGTCAGGAGATGCTGGAGGAGCTGCAGCGGGCGCTCGGACCCGGCCGCTGCGAGGTGGGCGGCGCACCGCAGGTCTACTTGGCCGGCGGTGACGCGGCCGTCAGCACGGCCGTCGAACAGGCGGTGGCCGAGCTCGGGTACTGCATGCGCCGCCTCGACGGGGCCACCCGCATCGACACGGCCGTCGCGGTGGCCGATGCGGTCGGTGACCAGTCCGACACCGTGGTCCTGGTGCGCGACGACGACTGGGCGGACTCCGCCGCCATCGGCTCGTGGGCCGCCCTGACCAACAGCCGCATCCTGATCACCCCCACCGACGCCCTGGACGCGCGCACCGCCGACGCGCTCCGTCGGCACGCGCCCACCGAGATCCTCCTGCTCGGCGGCGAAGCAGCGTTGTCCACGGCCGTCGAGCAGTCGGCGGCCGAGATCGCGCCGGTGCGACGGATCGCGGGTCCGGCCCGCGACGCCACGGCCGTGGCCATCGCCGACCAGGTCTGGGGCGACGATGCAGGCGACGGCGTGGCGGCCGGCAACGGGTACGCCGGCACGAGCTGGGCCTATCTCTTCGCCGCCGCACCCCTGGCGGGCCAGCAGTCCAGGCCGATCCTGTATGCCGACGACAACGGGCTGACGGCAGCGTCCGCGTCGTGGGTCCAGGGCGAACGCGTCACGGTCCTCGCGGTCGGACCGGCGGTGCCGCCCGACGCGTCGCCCGGGCCCACCCCGGAACCACCGACCGGGCCGGACCTGGCTGCAGCCGACGTGGCGCTCGAGACCGTCGGATCCTTCGCGGCGCCGTTGACCCTCCGGCCGAGGCCGGACACCGGTGAGCTGTGGATCGGGGAACGAGCGGGGATCATCCGGACCGTCGGCACCGCCCAGCCACGGACCGTCCTGGACATCAGCAGCACCGTCGGGACCGGCGGCGAGGGTGGCCTGCTCGGGTTCGACTTCTCCGGCGACGGCCAGACGCTGTACGTCTCCTCCACCAACCGCGCCGGTGACTCGGTGATCGACGCCTTCACCATCACCGGCGACTCAGTCGACCTGGCCAGCCGACGCGAGCTGATCCGGGTCGACCAGCCCGCGTCGAACCACAACGGCGGCGACCTGCACCTCGGCCCCGACGGCTACCTGTGGTGGTCCCTCGGCGACGGCGGCGGCAGCAACGACGACTTCGACAACGGCCAGGACCCGTTCACCCTGCTGGGCTCACTCGTGCGCATCGCCCCCACGGCCGACGGCTACGACATCCCGCCGGACAACCCCTTCGCCGACGGTCAGGGCGGCGCCCCCGAGGTCTGGGCCTATGGCCTGCGCAACCCCTACCGGTTCTCCTTCGACGACGCCACCGGGGACCTCTACATCGGCGACGTGGGACAGGGAGCGGTGGAGGAGATCGACTGGCTCGCCGCGGGTACCGGCGCGGGCAGCAACTTCGGGTGGCCCGTGTTCGAGGGCACGCAGGCCGGCCCGGGTGGTGGCTCGGCCCCCGGTCACGTCCCGCCGGTCTTCGAGTACCCCCGCAGCGGCGGCAACTGCTCGGTCACCGGTGGGGTGGTGTACCGGGGCACCGCGATCCCCGAGCTCACCGGCGCCTACGTGTTCGCCGACTTCTGCCGCGGCGACGTGCGCGCCATCCTCGTCCAGGACGGCGACGTCACGCAGATCGCGGACCTCGGCATCGACATCGACAGCCCCGTGGGGTTCGGGGTCGACCACAGCGGTGAGGTCTACGTGCTCGGCATCGGCGGCACGGTGGCCAAGGTCGTGCCGGCCTGATCAGGCCGGCGTCGCCAGCGGGGTCGGACTCGACCGGCCCCGCAGGACGACCTCCCCGGCGTCGACCCAACGCACGGCCTCGGCGGGGTCGGCCCGGTCCAGCACGGCCCGGTCGACCAGCACCGCCGGGTCGTGGTCCTTGGCCATGCCCGACAGCCGTGACGCCACGTTCACGGGGTCGCCGATGACGGTGTACTCCAGCCGCGTCGACGCGCCGAGGTTGCCGGCGACGACCTGTCCAGCCGCCACGCCCGTCCCCGCGCGCAGCTCGGTCACCTCCACGGGCAACCGCTCGCCGAGCTCCCGTGCGGCGGCCAGGGCCGCACCCGCCGGGTCGTCGTGGGCCAGGGGGGCTCCCCACACCGCCAGCACCGCGTCGCCCATGAACTTGTTGACCACCCCGCCGTGGGCATCCACGACCTCCACCACGACGGCGAAGAAGCTGTTGAGCAGCTCGAGGACCTCGTGGGGCGAGCTGTGCTCGGCCAGCCCGGTGGAGTCGACGACGTCGACGAACAACGCTGCCGCGAACCGTTCCTCGCCACCCAGGGCCACCCCGTCGGCGATGGCGGTGCGGGCGACGTCCTCACCGACGTGCCGGCCGAACAGGTCGCGGACGCGTTCGCGCTCGCGCAACCCCTCCACCATCCGGGTCACGCCGGCCTGGAGCACGCCGATCTCGGTTGTTTCGGTGATCGGGACGTCGACGTCGAGGTCGCCGCGCTCGATCCGTTCCAGCGACCGGCGGAGCGCCCGCAGCGGATCGGCCATCCCACGTGCGAACTGCAGGACCGTGAGCAGACCGGTGGCCAGCGCCGTCAGCCCGAGCACGAACACCGCGATGGCCAGCTCGCGACGGGAGACGTCCAGGCCGATCGCCAGTCCGCTGAGCAGCGTGATGCCTGCCAGCGGCAGGCCGGTGCCCAGCGTCCAGGTCAGCACCGCCCGCCAGGCCACACCGGCCCCTGGCGGACGGTGCAGCGACCGGCCGGCGTAGGCCCGCGCAACCACGCGACGGTTCAGGTGGACCAGCAGGAGGTAGCTCGTCGTGGAGGTCGTGAGGCCGCCGATGAGCACGGTCAGTCCCACCTCCACGCCCAGCAGCACGTCCTGCAGCCCGTTGACCAGGGCGAACAGCAGCGCAGCGAGTCCCCAGAGGGCCGTCTGCCGGCTCGCCGAGGCCAGCGGGATCCGCACGGCCAGACGACGTTCGTGGCGGTCCGGGAGTCGTTCCTCGACCAGCCAGCGCAGCCGCCGCGACGCCTGACGTGCGCCGAAGATCACGCCGCCGACGGCCACGGTGCCCGTGTAGGCACCGGCAAGGATCAGGTTGAGGATGCGAGACCGCTGTTCGTCGATGCCGTCGGGGGTGGGCAGCACGAACGCCAGCAGGACGAAGACGACGATGGCCCCGGCGAGGTTCGCAAGCGACAGGGACAACGAACCCAGGACGACGGTGCGCCGCGCCACGTGCCGGCCGCTGGCGCGTTGCCTGCGGGATCCAGGATCGTCGGGAGGGGTCACCCCACGGTGTCCAGGTGAGCGCCCAACAGGTCGGGGAAACGAGGGTGCAGGTGCGCGGCATGACCGGCCCCGTCGAGGACGTGATGGTGGCCGAACAGCGCGGCTGCCGTGCAGGCGCCGAAGGTGCGGAACGCCGGATGGCTGGTGGTGCCCGAGACGGTCGTCACGGGGATCGGAACCTCCCCCGACACGGCGTCGGCAAGCCCGGCCCGGTCCAGCATCGCCTGCCAGATGGCGAGGTCGCCGGGCAGCATCGACAGCCCCGGGTCCCCCCGGCGGTACAGGGGGGACAGCGCAGCCATCAACGCCGGGTCGACCGCGTCGAACAGGTCGCCGAACGCCGCTTCGACATCGAGCTGGGCACGTTCGTGCGCGGCCCTCGCGGCACGAAGCAGGCGCGTCGGCTCGACCATGTCCGACGGCGTCAGGTCGATGGCGGCGGTCTCCACGACGACCAGCGAGCGGAACGCGTCGGGACGGGCCTGTACCGCCCGGAGCAGCACCAGCCCACCGAAGGAGCTCCCGATGGCGTCGACGGGTCCGCCGTCGGCGTGCTCGTCGATGGTGGCCAGCAGCCGCAGGGCCTGCTCGCCGATGGTGGCCTCGGGGCCCGGCGTTCGCTCGAAGCCCGGCCGGTCGACCACCAGCACCCGTGAGCGACGTCCCCATCGGCGCGCGACACCCTCGAAGGTCAGCCGGCCGCCGGCAAGGGCGCCGTGCACGGCGACCAGGGGTGGCCCGTCGCCGACCTCGACCAGGCCGAGCGGCTCGACGGCATCGCTCACGACGCCGGCGACAGCTTCCGCAGGTCGATCACCGCACCGGTCTCGATGTCCTCGCGCTGCACGACCGACCAGATGCCGGTGGCGGCGTCGGCCGGGTCGACCAGCTCGCCACGCTCGTACAGGCCGACGAACTTCTCCTTGGCCGGGAACACCGTCTCGTCCTGCGCCCGGATGTACTCCTGCATGCCGGTTCCCACGACGCCGGGGGCCACGGCGACGACCTTGACCGGGTTGTCGGTCGATGCCTGCTCGGCGCCGACGGTCCGGACCCAGTGGTCCACACCGGCCTTCGCACCGCAGTAGGACGACCAGCCCTCGTAGGGCTTGCTGGCGGCACCGGAGGACAGCAGGACGAGGCTGGCGCTGGTCACCGACGGCGCACGACCCACGGCCGCGAGGAACGCGTTGCCGAGCACCTGCGGGGCAGCGCTGTTCAGCAGCACGTTGCGCGTGTAGGCGGCCTGGTCGACCCGGCCGGCGAAGCCCATCGGGTCCAGCGTCCCCGCGTTGTGCACGAAGACGGCCGTCTCGGCCTCGGTGTCGCCGAGCACGGCGTCGAAGTGGGCCGCAACCGCCGCCCACGCCGCCGGGTCGGACAGGTCAGCGGGCACGTGTTCGGTGCCGGGCGCCCCGCCGGAGCGGGACAGGTCGAAGGTGTGGGCGTCCTCGAACGGTACGGAGGCGGCAAGTGCCGCCCCGATGCCGCCCGATGCGCCGGAGATCCAGACGAGTGCAGAAGTGGCCATGTCGGCGGGAAGCCTACCCGGGCGGTCCGGCCAGGCGTGGACGCAGGCGGCTACCCTGCGCACGCATGACATCGAGCCTGCTGGTGGACACGTCCAGCCTGACCTATCGGGCGTTCTTCGCGCTGCCCGCGTCCATCACCGACGCCGACGGCCACGCAGTCAACGCCGTCCGCGGCTACCTCGACATGGTCGCCACCGTGATCGCCGAGCTACGGCCCGACGAGGTCGTGCACTGCCTTGACCACACCGAGGTGCCCACGGGACGCCTGGACGCGTTCCCTGCGTACAAGGCCGACCGGGCCGCCCCACCGGAGGAGATCGTCTGGCAGTTCGGGCTGCTCCGACGGTTGCTCCCGGCGATGGGCGAGCGGCTGGTCGAGGCCCCCGGCTGGGAGGCCGACGACGTCATCGGCACGCTCGCCGCCAAGGCAGGTCCCGGCGACCGGGTCGAGGTCCTGACCGGCGACCGTGACCTCATCCAGCTCGTTCGCGATCCCGTCGTCCGGGTCCGCTACACCCTGTCGGGCACCAAGAAGGTCGCCCTGTACGACGAGGCCGGCGTGCACGACAAGTACGGCATCGCACCCGACCGGTACGTCGACTTCGCCATCCTGCGCGGGGATCCCTCCGACGGGCTGCCCGGGGTGAAGGGCGTCGGACCCAAGACCGCCATCCGGCTGCTGGAGGACCATGCCGACCTGGCATCGGTCGTCGCGGCAGCCGATCAACAGACGCCCAAGCTGGCCGCCACCCTGCGCGACAGCGCGGACTACATCGACGCGATGCTCGAGGTGGTGCCCGTCCGCACCGACGTCGACCTGCACGAGCTCCCCGGTGAGGCCGACCCGGCGGTCGTCGCCGAGCTGGCCGCCGCCCATGCCGTGGAGTCTCCCGTCCAGCGCTACACCGAGGCCCGCCAGTGACCCGCCCGACCGCCCTGCTCATCGTCGCGCTGCTCGCGCTCGCCCTCTCGGCGTGCGGCGAGCCGCCCATCGCGCTGGACATCCCCGACCGCGACGGCCGCCAGGTCCTGGACGAGGCCGACATCCTCGACACCGAGGCGCTGGAGGCCACGCTCGCCGGGTACGCCGACGACGGGGTCGACATTGTCGCCCTGACCTACACCGTCGAGGGGGCCAACTGCGGCGAGGCGTTCCGTGCCGGCCGCGAGTTCGTGCAGGCGTGGGAGGCCGACGTGGCCGTCGTGGCCGTCGCCGAGCCCGGTGACTTCGACGACGCCGACGGCGACCGTTGTGTCGGCCTGGCCCCCCTCGATGACTTCGAGCTGGGGCGTGGCACCCGCGAGGAGGTCAGCGAGGTCATCTGGCCGCCGCTGATCGCCGACAACGCCTGGGGCGAGATCTTCGACGTTGCGGCCGACGAGCTCTTCGCGGCACTGTCGGACACGAGCGACACGGCACCGACCGAGGACCTGGAGGACGAATGAACATCGACCAGCTTCGTGTCCTGATGGAGGAAGCGGCCGCCAACGTCACCGAGCGACACGAGCGGCCACTGCCCGTCACCGTCGTCCTCCCGCTGGAGGGCGCCACGAGGGTCACCGCGCTCGACGGGTTCCCCGACGACGACACCGAACGCAAGGACGCCCTGTCGGTGTTCGCCGCCCAGCACATGGTCCCGGCCAACGCCGCCTGTTTCGGCCTCCTGGCCGAGGCGACCGGACCGGACGGCGAGGACCTGATGGTGGTCGTCTACGGTGCCCGTCGCCGTGGCAGCCACGTGATCGCGGCGATGTTCGACGAGGACGGCGCCCTGACGGAGTTCACGCCGTCCGAACCCCTGGAGAAGACGGCCATGCCCTTCGTCCAGCCGCTCCAGCACGCCGCCGACATGGCCGAGGCACCGGACGACCCTGCCGCCGGCGGCCTGCCGATCATCACGACCTCCTGACGTCGGCGACGCCGACGGCGTCGCGGATCAGCGGAGCGCGACGAGCAGCAGCACGATCGTGCCGACCAGCACGATGCCCGCGCCGACGCGACGGCTTGCGGCGGAGAACGCCGCCCGCTGCGTGCGTCCGATGACGGAGTAGGCCGACTCCCGTGCGGCGGCCTCGCGCAGCTGGGCGACGCTGACCGGACGGACTCCTCCGGGTCCCCAGCTGGGCACCTGGCCATCGGAGCCACTGCCGTCATCGGCGGCAGTCGAGGGCCCGGCGTCACGGGACGCGCGACGCCGGTCGTAGGCCGCCCGTCGCACCGGGTCCTTCAGGACCGCCCATGCGGCGTTGGCCCTGACGGTGCGTTCCGTTGCGGTGGAGTCGCCGACGAGGTCGGGGTGCGACTCGCGGATGATCCGGCGGTGCGCGTCACGGATGACCATGTGGGGGGCCACGTGGGGCACGCCCAGCACTGCATAGAGGTCGTCGTCGGGCGCGGGGATCGTCACAGCAGGGGAGAGGATACGCACCGCGGGGTACAACCTCACCCATGAACTCCCCTCAGAAGACCGTCTGCGTGCTCGGAGCGACCGGTTACGTGGGGGGTCGTCTGGTGCCGCGGCTGCTGGAGGCCGGCTATCGCGTCCGCTGCCTCGTCCGGTCGCCCGAGAAGCTGGCCCAACACGGGTGGCACGACAAGGTCGACGTCGTGGCCGGTGACGCCACCGTCGCCGAGGACGTCGCCGCTGCCGTCGAGGGCTGCGAGGGCGTGTACCACCTCATCCACCAGATGGGCACGGCCGACGACTTCGCCTCGGCCGACCGTCGCGCCGCCGACCACGTCGCGGCCTGCGCGGAGTCCGCCGGGGTCAAGCGGATCGTGTACCTCGGCGGCCTGGGTGAGGTCGACGACGACTCCTCCGCCCATCTCGCCAGCCGGGGCGAGGTCGCCGACGTGCTGAAGGACGGCGCGGTGCCCATCACCGTGCTGCGAGCGGCCGTCGTCATCGGCTCGGGCAGCGCGTCGTTCGAGATGCTGCGCCACCTGACGGAGAAGCTGCCGTTCATGGTCTGCCCCCGCTGGATCGACACCCGCGTCCAGCCGATCGCCATCCGCGACGTGCTGCGCTACCTGATCGCCGCCATGGACACGCAGGACACGGCCAGCCACGACTACGACATCGGTGGCCCCGACGTGCTGACCTACCGCGAGATGATGCAGCGCTACGCCGCCGTCGCTGGCCTGCGCAAGCGCGCCATCCTGACCGTGCCGGCGTTGACCCCGACCCTGTCCAGCTACTGGGTCAACGTCGTCACGCCGGTCCCGTTCGGCCTGGCGAAGCCCCTCGTGCAGAGCCTGTCGGTCGACGTCGTCGTCCGTGACGGCCACGAGACCGGTCAGGACCTGGACCCCGAACCCTGTCTGCCCTACGAGACCGCCCTCCGGCTTGCGCTCCAGCGCGTCGCCGATCGCGAGGTCGAGACGTCGTGGCGGGACGCGGCGCTCGCCGGTCGCAGCCCTGCCGAGCCCTATCCGGGCGACCCGGAGTGGTCCGGCGGCGTCCTGCTGCGCGACGTCCGCTCCGAGACCGCAGCGGCCTCCGCCGCCGCGGTGTACGAGGCCGTGTCGCGGATCGGTGGCGACCGGGGCTGGCCGACCCACATGTGGGCCTGGACCATGCGTGGTTGGGTCGACCGGCTCGTCGGTGGGGTCGGGCTGCGGCGCGGCCGGCGAGACCCCGACGACCTGCGACCCGGGGACGCGCTGGACTTCTGGCGGGTCGAGGCGCTGGCGCCCGACCGGTTGGTCAGGCTGCGCGCGGAGATGCGGCTGCCCGGCGATGCGTGGCTGGAGTTCCGGCTGGAACCCGACGGGCCGGACCGGACCGTCCTCCACCAGCGCGCCCTCTTCGCCCCGCGGGGGCTGATCGGGCGGCTCTACTGGTGGGTGCTGGTGCCCTTCCACGGGCCCATCTTCACGTCGATGGTGCGGTCGTTGGCCCGCGACGCCGAGGCCATCCAGCCCTCGCTGCCGCCTACCAGTACCGGTGCGCCGACAGCGCCTGACGAGGGCCACGACGAGGCTTGGTCTCCACCAGCCCGCGACCTGCCGCCCGCTCGACGAGCCGGATGACCCGGCCGCGGTGCCCGGCGTAGGGCGCCAGCAGCTCCAGCATCGTCGCGTCGTCCTCCGAGCGGTCGCCCAGCGCCCAGCCGATCGTGGCAGGGATGTGGTAGTCGCCCACGCTGACGGCGTCGGCGTCGCCGAGCCACAGGCGGGTCTCCGCCGATGTCCATCCGCCGACCCCTCGGATCGAGGTGAGGCTGGCATCCATCTCGTGCCACGCGCGGGCCGCCGCCTGCCGCTCGAACGTCGCCTCGTGGACGGCGAAGGCGTGCAACGCGGTCGCCGAGCGCAGCGCGATCCCGCACCTGCGCAGCTGATGGGCCGGTGCCGCCCCCAACGACTCGCGCGTGGGCCAGGCCGACACCTGCTGCGGCGTGGAGCTGCCGAGCATGGCGACCAGCTGATGGGCGCTGCGGGCGGCCTCCAACCCCTGCACGAGCTGGCCCAGCACCGCACGACCGAAGGACTCCGAGGCGCGGGGCAGCGCACCGAGGATCGGTGCTCCGACGACCTTGAGCGCGTGGCGGAGCAACGGATGCGGGGCGACGAGCTCCGCGAACCCGGTCAGGTCGTCACGGAACCCGGCCCAGGCCCGTGCGCCTTCCAGCGCACGTTCGACGGCACCGGGGGGAGTGGCCGCCGACCCCCAGACCTGCAGGACGATGCGGTTGTTGGCAGGGCGAACCTCCAAGACGAGCGGTCCAGCAGGCCCCTGCTCGGCGCGTCGCCACCCGCCGCCGGGCAGCTTGGCGACGGTCCGCCCCCTGGACCGGCCACTGCCGAACCACATGGTCGATGCCAGCGGCCGGCGCGGCACGACGTCCTCCGCCAACACCGTGCTCGTCATCCCTGACAGGGTAGGCGCCGCCCGGCGCCGCGCCCATGCGGCGCCGGTGTCTGCTTCCTACGGGGCGCGGTGTCTGATTGCTACGCGGCGCTGTGCCCGCTGTAGCACGCTGGCGCGTGCCCGCGCCGCGCTCGGGCCTCGCTTCGCTCCGTTCCTACGCGGCGCGGAGCTCCTTCTGCAAGCGGTTCAACGCCTGGGTCTCGATCTTGCGGACGCTCTCGCGGGACAGGCCGAGCTCCTTGCCGAGGGCGTCGAGGGTGAGGATCATGCGGCCGTCGAGGCCGTAGCGGCGGGTGATGACGTACCAGGAGCGCTCGTCCAGGCGGTGTTCGGCGACCGAGAGCATGTGGCGGTTGAACTCGGCCTCGACGACCTCCTCGGCAGGGGCGTCCTCGGCGATGGCGACGAAGTCCGCCATCTCGCTGGCGTCGCTGTCGTGCCCGACCTTGCGGTCCAGCGACGTCACGGTCTTGTCGGCGTCCAGCGCACGACGCACGCGGTGCTCGCTGAGGCGAGTGGCCTCCGCCAGCTCGGCGATGGTCGGCTCGTCACCGTTGATGGCTTCCAGCCGCGCACGGGCCGCGCGGACCTTCACCAGGGCGTCGTGCAGGGCGACGGGCAGGCGGATGGTCCGCTCGCTCGCCGCGACGCCACGCTGGATCGCCTGGCGGATCCACCAGGTCGCGTAGGTGGAGAACTTGAACCCACGACGCCAGTCGAACTTCTCCACGGCCCTGATCAGCCCGAGGTTGCCCTCCTGGATCAGCTCGTCGAGGCCCAGCTGGGACCGCTTGGAGAACTTCGATGCCACCGACACCACGAGGCGGAGGTTGGCGTTGACGAAGTGGTCGAAGGCGGCCTCGCCGGCATCGGAGACGATCTGCAGCTGCATCCGCTCCTGGGCGGACAGCACCTCGTCCTCGTCGTCCAGGCGTGCCCGCGCCTCGACGCCGGCCTCGATGGCCTTCGCCAACCGCACCTCGTCGGCCGCAGTCAGCAGCGCGACCTTTCCGAGCTCACCGAAGTAGAGGTCGAGCAAGTCCTCGGGAACCGAGCTGTGAAGCTTCAACGGTCTCCGCACCTTCCTTTCCGCCCCAGCAGGTCCAGCGGAGCCGGCCGGCCCCGCCTCGTGGGCGGTGTTGTTCCAGTAGACGGTGGAGTGGCCCCATGGGTTTCCACTGCCTTGGCAAAGTGTCGGTAAAGCACGGCCGCTCCTCGGGTCGTCATCGCGCTGGACGATGGTCCACAACCAGTTCGTCGCCGATGACGATCCGGCTGGTTCGGTTCGTCACCCAACGACAACATCCGGCATGGCGAGGGTTCTGACCCTGCGCTGACGAGATCGGCGGTCACCTGCCCGGCGTGCGAAGCTGCGGGCATGAACCCCGTGCTCGCGCGGCTGGGCGGGTACCCGCTGGCCGCCTTCCAGGACCTCGCCCGGCAGATGCGCGCCGAGGACGAGCCAAGCTTCGACTTCTCCATCGGCGACCCGGTCGAACCGACCCCGCCGTTCATCCGACAGGCGTTGATCGACGCCGTCCCCGAGGTCAGCCAGTACCCGACCGCGGCCGGGGTCCGCCCCCTCCGCGAGGCGATCGCCGGCTGGGTCCAGCGCCGGTTCGACGTCGAGGTGGACCCCGACCTGCACGTCCTGCCGACCTCGGGGTCCAAGGAAGGCATCTTCCATGCCCCCCTCGGGTTGCTCGACGCCGGGTCGGCCAAACGGCACTGCATCTGGGGCTCGCCCGGCTACCAGCCCTACGAGCGCGGCACCCTCTTCGCCGGCGGCGAGTCCGACCGCGTCGACCTGTCCGCAGACGAGGGCTGGCTGCTGCACCTCGACCGGCTGCCCGCCGACCGGCTGGACCGCGCGTTCATCGCCTGGCTGAACTACCCGCACAACCCGACCGGGGCCGTCGCCGAACCCGAGTGGCTCCGGGCCCAGCTGTCCGTCGCGCGCGAGCACGGCATCGTCATGGGGTCCGACGAGTGCTACGTCGACATCCACCCGCCGGCCGGCCCGCTGCCCGCGTCGATGCTCGAGGTGGCCGACGGTGACCTGACCGGTGTGCTGGTGGCGTTCTCGTTGTCCAAGCGCAGCGGCATGACCGGCTACCGCTGCGGCGCCCTCGTCGGGGACCCCGACCTGATCGCCGCCCAGCGCACGATGCGGCCCAACATCGGCTCGGCCAGCCCCGAGTTCGTGCAGCACGCGGCAGCCGCAGCATGGGCCGACGACGTCCACGTCGCCGAACGCCGCGAGGTGTTCGAGGCCAAGCGCCAGGTCATGCAGGCCTTCTGCGACGAGGTCGGGCTCGAGGTCAGCGGCTCGGCCGCCACCTTCTACCTGTGGCTGCGGGCACCCGGCGGCGACGATCGGGCGTACGCCCAGGCGCTGCTGACCAGGCGGATCGTCGCCTCGCCCGGGTCGGCGTTCGGCCCGGCGGGGGCTGGCTGGCTGCGGCTGGCCCTGGTCCCCTCGGTGGACGGCTGCCACGCGGCGGCGGCGGCGTGGCGACAGGCCATCGACGACGGGGTGCTGCCCACCTGAGCGCCTGACCGGTCGGGGGCTTGGCGAGGCGGGACGGGAACGGGCACGCTCTGTGCCATGCGCACCCTCGACGACATCGCCACGGCACGCACGGCCCTCGAGGCCACCATCGACGGCTGGGCCCACCCCGCCGCGTGGGCGGTCGGCGTGGCCACCATCGGCCCGTCCGGTTCGGTCCTCGACGTCACCTTCCCCGTGGTCAACCTGGACACCCCGTCGCTGTCGGCGGTCGCCGTCGCACAGCAGGTCGGCCACGTCGCCGGCACCGCCACCCACCGGCTGACCCCGGACCAGCTCGAGGCTGCGATCGCCGTGGTCGCGCCGGCCGAGTCCGTCGACGTGCCCCACCCCAACCTCGCGGCGTGGCGGCAGCTCGCCTCGCTGGTCGACGTGCCCGCCGCGGGCGGCACCCGGCAGGTTGTCGCGGCCTTCATCGGCGACCTGGCCGACGCGCCGGTCGACGCCGTCGACGCGTGGCTGCGCCTCCACCTGCTCAGCCACCGACGGGTCGCCCCGCACGGGGTCGCCCTCGACGGCGTCTTCGGCCTGCTGACCAACTGCGTGTGGACCAACCACGGCCCGTTCGAGGTCGAGGGCTTCGAGGCCGCCCGGCTGGCCGCCCGCGTCGAGGGACGCCACGTCGAGGTCCGCCTCGTCGACAAGTTCCCGCCGATGCTGGACTACGTCGTCCCGGCCGGGGTGCGGGTCGCCGACGGCAACCGGGTCCGGCTGGGCGCCCACCTGGCCGAGGGCACCACGGTGATGCACGAGGGCTTCTGCAACTTCAACGCCGGCACGCTCGGGGCCTCCATGGTGGAGGGGCGGATCTCCGCTGGTGTGGTCGTCGGTGACGGCTCCGACATCGGTGGTGGCGCCTCGATCATGGGGACGCTGTCCGGCGGTGGGACCGAGACGATCCGGTTGGGCGAGCGTTGCCTGCTGGGGGCCAACTCGGGCCTGGGCATCTCCCTCGGTGACGACTGCGTGGTCGAGGCCGGCCTGTACCTGACCGGCGGCACCCGCGTGGCCATGCCCGACGGCTCGGTCGTCAAGGCCCGGGACCTCTCCGGCGCCGACGGCCTCCTGTTCCGCCGCAACTCCGAGACCGGGGCGGTGCAGGCGCTGGTGCGCGACGGTGGGTCGTGGAGCGGCCTGAACGCCGAGCTGCACGCCAACTGAGTGCCCGAGGTCGAGCCGGGCCTGCCGAAGCTGGTCCACGTCCCGGAGATGATCCCCTCGCCCATCTGGGGCATCTCGGGGTTCCGGCTGCTGCCGACCGCGACCTGGCGGGCCATCCGCGCCCAGGAGGTCGACCGCGCCGGCGGGGCCTGTGAGGTCTGTGGTCGGGCGCAGTCCAAGGGCCTGATCTGCCACGAGGTCTGGGACCATCGCATCGGCGAGGGACAGGGCATCGCGACCCTCGCGGCCCTGCGGATGCAGTGCCGCCCCTGCGACGAGGTCACCCACTACGGGCTGGCGGAGTCCCGGGGCCGCGGTGCGCGGGCTCGCGCCCGGCTGGCGCAGCTCAACGGCATGGGGCCCGAGATGGCGTCGGCCGTCATCGAGGTGATGTACGAGCGGCACGCCACCCTGTCGTCGGTCCGTCGCTGGACCGTGCGGATCGCCCCCTCCCTTGCCGAGCGCCATCCGGACCTGCGGGCCATCGAGCAGGTCGTGGAGGGCTGACCGCGCCGACCGCGGGGATACGCTCGCCGGCATGACGACCGAGGCCTCCGAGACTCCGACCGCCCCTGCCGACCCGTTGACAGGCCGGCTCACCGACCTGCTCCTCGAGCTCTGCGGGATGGTCTGCGTCACGGGGAAGGAGGGGCCGATCGCGGACTGGATGGCCGACCGGTACGGCAGCCGCGGCGACGTCGTCGTGCGCATCGGCAACTCGGTGGTGGCCGGCGTCCCGGAGGACGACGGCGACGACCGCCCCTTGGTGTTGCTCGTCGGCCACCTCGACGTCGTGCCCCCGACGCCCGAGGACGTCACCCCGCGGATCGAGGGCGACATGATCGTCGGACGCGGCACGAGCGACATGAAGGTTGGCCTTGCCATCGCCATGGATGCCTTCGAGGACGAGCGGCTCCGCACGAAGGGGCCGTACCGCATGGCGCTCGTGGCCTACGCGGGGGAGGAGGGTCCCGAGGAGGGCAACGAGCTGACCGACGTGCTGGAGGCGATGCCTGGCCTCGCCGACGCGGCGCTGGCGATCGTCCTCGAGCCGACCGACATGGAGGTCCAGCTGGGCTGCATGGGCGGGCTGCACGCCGAGGTCACCTTCGCGGGCCAAGCGGCCCACTCGGCGCGACCGTGGCAGGGCGACAACGCCCTCACCAAGGCAGGGGAGTGGCTGGCCGGCTGGCGGGGTGCCACCCCGGTCGACATCGACGTCGACGGGCTGACCTACCGCGAGGTCGCCAACCCCACGCGGGCCTGGACCGACAACGCCCGCAACATCATCCCGGGGGCGTTCACCGTGAACGTCAACTATCGCTTCGCGCCCGACAAGGACCTGGCGGCCGCCGAAGCCGCACTGCGGGAGCGGATCGGCGACGTCGGCGAGGTCGTCATCATCGACCGCGCGCCTGCCTGTCCACCGAACCGCCACGCCCCGGCCGTCCAGGCGTTCGTCGACGCCGTCGATGGGGCCGTCACCCCCAAGCAGGCCTGGACCGATGTCGCCCGGTTCGCCCAGATCGGCGTCCCCGCCCTCAACTACAGCCCGGGGCTCGGTGCCCAGGCGCACCAGCAGGGCGAACACGTGCCGATCGCCAACCTGGCGCCGGCGCGGCAGGCGCTCGGACGGTTCCTGGCCGGCTGAGCCGGACGGGTCGGCCCTCGCCCGGCGGGCCGCCTGCGTGGGGACCTCACACCCCCTTGGCATCATTGGACCCAACCATGGTCGAGTACTCCGCCAAGTCAATCTCCGTCCTCGAGGGCCTCGAGGCGGTCCGCAAGCGTCCAGGCATGTACATCGGGTCCACCGACGTGCGTGGCCTGCACCACCTCGTCTGGGAGGTCGTGGACAACGCCGTCGACGAGCACCTCGCGGGCCACTGCAAGAAGATCACCGTCAAGGTCCTCAAGGACGGCGGGGTCGAGGTCGCCGACGACGGGCGGGGCATCCCCGTCGAGGAACACCACAAGCTGAAGGTGCCGGCGCTGGAGGTCGTGATGACCAAGCTGCACGCCGGCGGCAAGTTCGACCAGCAGGCCTATGCCGTCTCCGGTGGACTGCACGGCGTCGGCGTGTCGGTCGTCAACGCCCTCGCCATCCGCACGCAGGTCGAGGTCAGCCGTGACGGCCAGGTCCACGCCATGCAGTTCAAGCAGGGCAAGCGGACCAAGAAGCTCGAGGTCATCGGACAGGCTGCCCGCGGTGGCAAGGCCACGGGAACCCTCGTCCGCTTCTGGCCGGACCCCGACATCTTCGACACCACCGAGTTCGACGACGCGACCATCGTCACCCGCCTGAAGGAGACTGCACTCCTCAACCCGGGGCTGCGGATCGACTTCCACGACAACCGCCCCGCCAGCCAGGGCGGCGGGCGCAGGGAGAGCTTCCGGTACGCCGACGGGCTGACCGACTTCGTCAACGACCTGCTCGACGGCAAGGAACCGCTGCTGGGCAAACCGATCGTGATCTCCCGCGCCGAGGAGTTCGACGGCCGGCCGATGGCCTGCGACATCGCCGTGACCTGGATGGAGACGGGCCACGCCGAACGCAGCCGGTCCTACGTCAACATCATCCACACCCCCGACGGCGGCGCACACGACGAGGGGTTCCGCAAGGCCCTGACCCGCACGCTCAACAAGTGGGGCAGCGACCAGAACAAGCTGTTCGTGCAGAAGGGGCCGCAGTCGGTCACCGGCGACGACCTGCGCGAGGGCATGGTCGCCGTCGTCAGCGTCAAGATGCCCGACCCGCAGTTCGAGGGGCAGACCAAGGGCCGGCTCGGCAGCGCCGTCATGCGCAAGTTCGTGGAGAAGGTCGTCGGCGAGGCCCTCGCCGAGTGGCTGGACGCCAACACCGGCGACGGGCGCAAGATCATCAAGAAGAGCCTGCTGGCCGCCAAGGCCCGCCAGGCCGCCAAGGCCGCACGCGACCTGACCCGTCGCAAGGGCATCCTCGACTCCTCCTCCGCGGGGCTGCCCGGCAAGCTGGCCGACTGCTCCTCCCGCAACCCCGAGGAGTCCGAGCTGTACATCGTCGAGGGCGACTCGGCCGGCGGCTCGTCCAAGCAGGGCCGCGACCGTGACCGGCAGGCCATCCTCCCGCTGCGCGGCAAGGTGCTGAACGTCGAGAAGGCCCAGCTGCGCCGAGTGCTCGCCAACGAGGAGATCGCAAACCTCATCAAGGCCATCGGCACCGGGGTCGAGCCCGAGTTCGACATCAACGGCCTGCGGTACCACAAGATCATCCTCATGGCCGACGCCGACGTCGACGGCGGACACATCACCACCCTGCTGCTGACGTTCTTCTACCGGCTGATGCCCGACCTCATCGCCAAGGGCCACGTCTACCTGGCGCAGCCGCCGCTGTACCAGCTGCGCAAGAAGGCCACCGTCGAGTACGCGATGAGCGACAAGGAACGCGACCAGCTGCTCCGCAAGGTGTTCAGGACCGACCCGAAGGACCCCAAGGGCGTCGAGGTCGCCCGGTTCAAGGGCCTGGGCGAGATGGACCCCGACCACCTCTGGGAGACCACCATGGACCCGCAGCGCCGCACGCTCCTGCGCGTCGGCATCGAGGACGCCGCCCGGGCCGAGTCGATCTTCGGCTTGCTGATGGGCAACAGCGCTGCGGACCGACGTGGCTGGATCGAGGCCAACGCCCAGTACGCGGAGAACCTGGACATCTAGGACGGACATCTGACGTCCTGACGACGCTGCAGGGCCGTCCGGTCGCCATGGGCTAGGTTGTGGCCCCATGGCTGGTGAAACGGATCTGGGAACGCTGCTCGAATCGCTCGACGTTCGCCAGCGCGAGGGCACGTACGTCTACGTCAACCTGCCGCCGGGCACACCGCTGCCCGACCTCCCGCTGTCTGCGGTCGTCACCGAGGTCGAGGGCACCACGATCGTGCTGCGCCAGTCCGACGCCGACGAAGCGGGCATGGACACGGAGTTCCCGTCCGCTTGGCTGACCCTTGCCGTGCACTCCTCCCTGGAGGCCATCGGGCTGACCGCATCGGTCAGCGCGGCCCTGGCCGTCGTGGGTATCCCCTGCAACATCATCGCGGGGTTCCACCACGACCACCTGCTGGTCCCGCCGAACCGGGCCGAGGACGCCATCGCCGCCATCGCGGCACTGCGTGACCGCCCCGAGCTGCGCGAGTCCTGACCCCTGTCGCGGCTGATTCCGGCCGGGGTGGTCGTCCGCACACGCTGCGATCGGCTCCGTCGCTGGCACCATCGACGGTCGTGAGCCCCTTGACCCTGGCCGGTGCCCGCACCGCCGTCACCGTCGACCCGCCGGTCGTCCTCGCCCCCATGGCGGGGGTCACCAACGTGCCGTTCCGTGCCGTCTGCCGCGCGTTTGGCGGCGGCCTCTACGTCAGCGAGATGGTCGGCGCCCGCGCCCTCGTCGAAGCCGACCAGCACGGGGCGATGGCCCTGCTCCGCACCGATGACGGGTCGCTGGACGCCGAGTCGGACAAGGCGAAGCTGGCCGACGAGCTGTCCGGCGGTCGGTTGCGGACGATGCTCCGGGCGGCGTTCGCCCCCGACGAGCCGGTCCGATCGCTGCAGCTGTACGCGATCGACCCCGACCACATGCGGGACGGCGTGGCCGTGCTGGCCGAGTACGACCTGGTCGACCACATCGACCTGAACTTCGGTTGCCCAGCCCCCAAGGTCACCCGCATGGGTGGCGGCGCGGCGCTGCCGTGGCGCCTCGGCCTGTTCGCCGAGCTCGTCGAGGCGGCCGTCTCCACCGCCGGCGGTCGTCCGGTCACCGTCAAGATGCGCAAGGGCATCGACGCGGACCACCTGACCTTCATCGAGGCCGGACGGATCGCGCGGGACCTCGGCGTCGCGGCGGTCACCCTGCACGGTCGCACCGCACAGGATGCCTACGGCGGCCACGCCGACTGGGACGCCATCGCCGCGTTGGTCGACGCCATCGGCGACGAGGTCCCCGTGCTCGGCAACGGCGACATCTGGCAGGCTGCCGACGCCGTGGAGATGATCGCCCGCACCGGCTGTGCCGGCGTGGTCGTCGGCCGCGGTTGCCTCGGCCGCCCGTGGCTGTTCGGCGAGCTCGAGGCGGCGCTGGCCGGCCGTCCCGTGCCGCCACCGCCGAACCTCGGCCAGGTGGCCGACACCCTGCTCGACCACGCCACGAAGCTCGTTGACCATCTCGGAGAGGCAGTCGCCATGCGTGACATCCGCAAGCACACCGGGTGGTACCTGCAGGGGTTCGAGCTCGGCAAGACGCTGCGTGGCGCCCTGCGCCGCGTGGAGCGGCTGGAGGAGATGGCCGAGCTGCTGGGGACAGTGGACCGGGAGGCGCCGATGCCCGAGAGTGCGGTCTCGATGCATCGCGGACACACCCACGGCCCCAAGCCCGTACGACTTCCCGACGGCTGGCTCGACTCCCGGGACACCCACACCCGACTTCCGGCGGCTGCCGGCGCGGTGGTGTCGGGCGGATGAGTCGCCTGGTCCTTGCCTCCGCCTCCCCCCGTCGTCGAGACCTGCTGGCCGATCGGCTGGGCCTCGACATCGACGTGCGGCCCGCCGACGTCGACGAGGCGCCCAAGCACGGTGAAGCCCCTGCGGCGATGGTGCAGCGGCTGGCGCGCCGCAAGGTCAGCGCCGTCCAGGCAGAGATGGAGGACCTCGTCGTCGCCGCC
Source organism: Euzebya pacifica (assembly GCF_003344865.1). GTDB lineage: Bacteria > Actinomycetota > Nitriliruptoria > Euzebyales > Euzebyaceae > Euzebya > Euzebya pacifica. Next base: position 3,436,341 of record NZ_CP031165.1, on the reverse strand, counting down.
GACACGGTGGTCATCGTCGACGGCGACGTCATGGGCAAGCCCGAGACGCCCCACGAGGCGGAACGCATGCTCCGCGCCCTCAGCGGACGCGAGCACTCCGTCCTGACCGGGGTCGCCGTCCGGCTGGGCCCCAAGGGCGCGTCGGGCGTGGATCGCACCAAGGTGCGCTTCCGTCGCCTCGGGCCCGGCGAGATCCAGTGGTACGTCGACACCGGCGAACCGCTGGACAAGGCCGGCGCCTACGCCATCCAGGGCATCGGCGGCATCTTCGTGGAGCACATCGAGGGCAGCGAGACCGGTGTCATCGGCCTGCCGCTCGGTCGCCTGGCCGTGCTGGTCGCAAGCGTCGGCGCCAACCTCATGGACTACCGTCGGTCGGACCTGTTGCCGTGAGGTAGCGCTGCAGCGTCGGGGCGAGCCATCCGATCAGCTCCTCCGCATCCGGCGTGACGAGGGCATCGAAGTGCAGGACCCGTCGCAGCAGGGCAACGCCGACGAGCTGGGCGGCGCACAACCCGGCCCGCAGCTCCGGTTCGTCGGCGTCCAGGCTTCCGGCGATCTCGCGGAGGACCGCGTCGGTCATGAACTCCCGCAGCATCCGCGCAGCGTGCTCGTTGGCGGCCGCCGACCGCAGCAGGGCCTCGAGGTGTTCGCTGCCGGGCCCGTCCCAGACCTGCAGGAACGTGCGTGCCAGCCGTTCGCCCACCCCGTCGACGGGCCCGTCGAGGACGTGCGCCACCACCGACGGTGCGTCGAACGGCAACGCCAGCGCCGCCTCGAACAGCTGCGCTTTCCCCGCGAAGTAGTGATGCACGAGCGCCGGGTCGACCTCGGCCTCGCGCGCGATCCCACGCAACGAGGTCGCGTCGTAGCCGTCGCGTGCGAAACGGCGCCGGGCCACGACCAGGATGTCCCCGCGGGTGTCGGCATCGCCCGGGCGCCGTCCGGTTCGCCGCGTCACGTCGACACCATCCGCGGTTCCCGGACGTCCCGTTCGGCGCCGAGCGTGACGAACCGTTCCTCGAGCGTGGCCGGCCTCGTGGTCACGATGTCCGGCAGGCCTGCCGCGCGCAACACCTCCCGCACGCGGTCGGCATCCGCGTCTGCCGTGGCCACCCCGCCGTCGGCGAGCGTCGCGGCGATGTGTGCGCGGACGAGGGCATCGACCACCGGACCCGGGTCGGACGTCGGAACGGTCACCGCCTCCTGTCCGCCGATAACCGCCTCGACGGTGCCGCTGGCCACGACCACGCCCGCGGCCATCACGACCAGCCGCTGGCACTGCTCCGCCTCCGCGAGATGGTGGGTCGTCACCAGCACGGCCGTGCCCGCGGTGGCGGCGTCGTGGATGTCCTCCCACAACCGGGCCCGTCCGAGTGGGCCGACGCCCGAGGTGGGCTCGTCGAGGATCAGCAGGTCGGGCCGATGAGCGGTGGCAACGGCGAAGGCCAGCCGCCGCTGCAGGCCCAGGGGGAGGGCACCGACCAGCGTGCCCTCGTCGATGCCCGCCACCGTCGTCGGTGGGTCGGCGTGGACACCGTAGGCGGCCTGCTGGAACCGACGGTTGGCCGCGACGGTGAGGTCCTGGTACAGCCCGAGTCCCTGGGGGACGTACCCGACACGCGCCCGCGTGGCGGGGCCCGGCGGGCCACCCAGGAGCTCGGCCCTGCCGTCGGTCAGCCGTTGCAGGCCGAGCAGCGCCCGGATCAGCGTGGTCTTGCCCGCCCCGTTGGCCCCGAGCAGGCCGACGACCTCGCCCGGGTCCACGTGCAGTGACACCGCCTGCACGGCCGACACGGGGCCGAACCGGATCGAGGCGTCGTCGGCCGCAACCGCCGGTGTGCGCGGTCCGCTCGGTCGTGCGGGCCGACGAAATCGGGGCGTGGTCGGGCCGGGCTCAAGTTCGTCGGCTGTGGCACGGCGAAGGGTGGCCACGACGACCGCGTCCTCGAGGTCCGGGTCGATCCGCTCGCGGGCAGCGATCGGTGGGACGCCATCGGGGTGCCAACGCCGCCAGGCCGCCCCGCGCCGCCACGACCGCACGCCGGGCAGCGGCTGGGGGCCCGTCGTGAGCTCGCCGGGCATCCGCTGCCGGATCTCCGCAGCGGTGCCGCGGTCCAGGACGTCGCCGTCGTGCATGACCACGACGGTGGAGGCGCGAGCAGCCTCGTCGAGGTAGGTCGTGGCCATCACGACGGTCCGGCCAGCAGCCACCTCCTCGGTCAGCAACCGCCAGATCTCGGCTCGGCTGATCGGGTCGACGCCGGTCGTTGGTTCGTCGAGCAGCAGGAGGTCGGGCTGGTGCTGCAGCGCCACGGCCAGCGCGAGCTTCTGGCGCATGCCGCCCGACAGCCGCCCCGCGAGGCGGTGCACGGCGTCGCCGAGCCCCATCCGCACGAGCAGCTCGTGCCCGGTGTCGGCCCGCAGGTGGTGCGCCCGTCGCGCGAAGGCGATGTGCTCGGCGACCGTCAGGTCCTCGAACACCGCCCCGGTCGCGGGCATGACGCCGGCGGTCAGGCCCTCCGCGCGGCTGATCCGTCCGTCGTTCGGCCGGAGGCGGCCCGCCAACGTGCGGAGGAGGGTGGTCTTCCCGGCCCCGTCGCCGCCCACGAGGGCCACGATGGAGCCGGGTGGAACCGTCAGGTCGATGTCGCGAACGGCTGGTTGGCCTGCGATGTCGACGGTCACGCCGCGCAGGACGAGCAGGGGACCATCGGTGGGGGCGGAGGCCATGGGCCGGGTCCTCACGCAGCACCCCCGGTCAGCACGCGGCCGAAGCGTCGGATGGCGGCCAGGAACACCACGCCGCCCATGCCGACGAGCACGACCATCGGCACCCACACCTCGGCCATCCCTGCCCCTCGGATCATCACCCCTCGCGCGATCTCGTTGAACCAGGTGAGCGGCAGCACCCGTGCGACGACCTGCAGGGGCCCGGCCATGGACTCGATGGGAAAGATCAGGCCGGAGAGCATCACCTGGGGGAGCAGGACCATGAGCGCGAGCTGGACGGCCTGTCCCTGGTTGTCGGAGACCGTGGAGATGAGCACCCCCAGCGACAGGGCGACGAAGAGGAACAGCCCCGCACCCGCGGCGAACAGCAACGGCGATCCGACGAAGGGCACGGAGAACACCAGCAAGCCGACCCCGACGATGACCAGCAGGTCCAGCACCGCGATCGCGAGGTACGGCGCGAGCTTTCCGACGAACAGGTCGGTGGGGGAGAAGGGCATGACCGCCAGCTGTTCCATCGTGCCGGTCTGGCGTTCCCGGACCACGCCGAGGCTGGTGGCCAGCGCCCCGATGAACAACATGATGAGGCCGACCAGGGCCGGGACCATCACGGTTGTGGTGTCCAGGTCCGGGTTGAACAACACCTCTGCCTGCAACGGTGACGTCGCGGTCAGGCGCTGGACGAGCTGACCGGCGAACAGGTTCGTCCCGTCGACCAGCACCCGGTCCTCGCTGGGGATCAGCACGGCGTCGATGTCGTTGCGACGCAGCACGTCGACGGGGTCGGCGTCGGCAGGGACCGTCTCGAGGATGTCGAAGGCGGCGGAAAGTGCGCCGGCGGGTGGGGCCTGGCCGAGCACGGCGGTTCGCACGGTCTCGACGTCGAAGCGGGCGGCGTAGCCGAAGACGACGAGCATCAGCAGCGGGACCGCCACCAGCATCGCGACGGTGCGTCGGTCGCGACGCAGCTGCTCGAACTCCTTGCGGATCATCGCTTCCACCGGGACCCCCTCGGCCGCGCATCGCGCCGCGGGTATTCACCTCGTGATGAATTCATCGTGTGGTGAAACGTACGCCCGCTGGGGTGGAACCGTCAATCACCTGGCTTGCTCTGCCTGCCCGGCGATGTCGCACCCGCTTGCCACACTGGGGGCATGAGCGCGCAAGGTTCCCTCCTGGACGACGGCAACGTCGTCGACGTCGACATCGCCGAACGCATGGAGCAGTCGTTCCTCGACTACTCCATGAGCGTGATCGTGGGGCGAGCCCTGCCCGACGTCCGTGACGGGCTCAAGCCCGTGCAGCGTCGGATCCTGCACGCCATGAACGAGGCCGGCCTCCGCGCGGACCGCCAGCACCGCAAGTGTGCGTCGGTCATCGGCGACGTGATGAAGAAGTACCACCCCCACGGCGACTCCTCGATCTACGACGCGCTGGTCCGCATGGCCCAGGACTTCGCCATCCGCGACCCCCTGGTCGACGGACGCGGCAACTTCGGCTCCATCGACGGTGACCCTCCGGCGGCGTTTCGCTACTGCGTGACGGGAACGACCAGGGTCTCGATGGCGGATGGTTCCACGGTGCCGATCGGCAGCCTGATTCCCGACGGAACCGACGAGGTCGATGTCGACCTCAAGGTCCTCGGGCACGACGGTGTGCCCGTCACCGCGACCAAGGTCTTCGACTCGGGTATCCATCCCGTGCGTCGGCTGCGCACGGCCGAAGGATTCGAGCTGGTGGGGACCGCCAACCATCCCGTCCTGTGCCTCGTCCCCGTCGCGGGCGTGCCTGTCCTGCAGTGGCGCACCCTCGAAGAGGTCGAGCCGGGAACCCGCGTGGCGATCCGACGTGCGGCTGACTCCGGGTCGTTCGACCCCTCCGAGGAGCAGAACCGCTGGATGACGCTGGCCGGCGCCCTGGTGAGCGAGGGCTGGGCGTCGACATCACGCGCTGGCTTCAACACCAGCGCCCTGGCCGACAGCCCGCTGGGCGAGCTGATCGGCCGCCGGAGCGCCGACAAGCGAGTTCCCGAGCTGGTGTGGAACGCGTCGACAGAGTCCAAGGCCGTGTTCCTGCAGACGCTGTTCGAGGGTGACGGGAGCGTGATGCTGCAGCCGCGCAGCTCCATCCGGATCGCCTACTCCACCCGGAGCGAGCAGCTGGCCAAGGACGTCCAGACCCTCCTGCTGGAGTTCGGCATCGTCTCGCGCAGGTATGTCGACGACGTGCGGGGCGAACACCAGGTGACGATCGTCAACCGGCGGGATGCTCGGCTCTTTGCCCTGCGTGTCGGGTTCTGGGGGACCAAGCGTCGGGTGCTGGCCGACGCGCTCGCCCGGGTGCCGCACACCAGCCGGGCGATGTCCGCCGATCACATCCCCTATCTCGCCGACTACCTTCGCAGCGAAGCCCCGCGGGGCGGTCGAGAGTGGCTGGCCAAGCACAACATCGACCGTGTCGAACGCTGGGAGCGTGACGGGGACACGATCCGCGAGAAGCTGCGCGACCCCGAGCTGGTTCGGTTCGCCGAGGACCTCGTCGGGCGTGGGTACTTCTATGCGACCGTCGACGAGGTGGTTCCGGCGGGGGAGGCGCGCGTGTACTCACTCCGGGTCGACTCCGACGCGCACGCCTTCGTGACCGATGGCTTCATCAGCCACAACACAGAGTGTCGTTTGTCGCCGCTGGCCATGGAGATGCTGTCGGGCATCGACGAGGCGACCGTCGACTTCGTGCCGAACTACGACGGGTTCGAGACCGAGCCGGTCGTGCTGCCCAGCCGCTTCCCGAACCTGCTGGTCAACGGCTCGACGGGGATCGCCGTCGGCATGGCGACCAACATCCCGCCGCACAACCTCGGCGAGGTCATCGACGCCTGCCAGCTGCTGATCAAGCGACCCTCGGCGGACCTCGAACAGGTCATGGAGGTCCTGCCGGCGCCGGACTTCCCGACCGGAGCCCGGATCCTGCCGGGTGACGGCATCCGCGATGCCTACGCCACCGGACGCGGGGCGGTCACCGTGCAGGCGATCGCCGCCACCGAGACGCGCTCGGGTGGGCTGCCGCGCATCGTCATCACCGAGATCCCCTATCAGGTCAACAAGGCTGCGCTGCTGACCAAGATCGCCGACCTCGTCAAGAACAAGAAGGTCGACGGGATCCGCGACCTGCGGGACGAGTCGTCGCGCGACGGCATGCGCATCGTCATCGAGCTCAAGCGGGGCGAGGACCCCAGCGCCATGCTCGAGAAGCTCTATTCGCTGACCGACCTGCGCACGAACTTCAACGTCAACTTCGTCGCCCTCGACAACGGTCGGCCCGAGACCATGGGCCTGCTGCAGGCCCTGCACGCCTACCTGGCCCACCAGCGCGACGTGCTGACCCGTCGCACGACCCACCGCCTGGAGAAGGCGAAGGCCCGCCTGCACATCCTCGAGGGCCTGCTCATCGCCCTGGACAACCTCGACGCGGTCATCGCGCTGATCCGGGCTGCCGACAGCGCCGAAGCGGCACGACAGGGGCTGATGACACAGTTCCAGATGTCGGAGATCCAGGCCACGGCCGTGCTGGACATGCAGCTGCGCCGGCTGGCCAAGCTGGAGCGGGGCAAGATCCAGGCCGAACACGACGAGCTGGTCGGGATCGTGGCCGAGCTCGAGGCGATCCTCGCTGACTCCGGTCGCCTGGACCGGATGCTGTCGGGCGAGCTGGCTGCGATCGCCGAGACCCACACCACCCCTCGGCGCAGCCGGATCGACGGCTGGGACGCCGCGACGGGCGATGACGAGGGCGAGGTCGCCCCGGTCCTCGCAGCCCAGGACGTCACCACCTACGTCACCGCCGGCGGCTACCTGAAGTCGGTGGCCCGCAAGCGGCTCACCTCGCCGCACAACGCCGACCACGACCCGATCGTAGCGGTCCTCCGTGGGGCGGCCGACGACGTCCTGTTGCTCATCGACGAGCAGGGGACCGGCTACCGCATCGACATCGGCCAGCTGCCGGTCGTCTCCATGCCACGTCGCGGCACGGCCATCGCCGCAGTGCTGGGGGAGGGGCCGACCGCGCCGCTGGCGGGTGCCGTCGTCCTCGGCGACCATCCTTTCGTCCTCACCGTGTCCGCCGGTGGACAGGTCAAGCGGACCGAGCGGGCCGAGTACGAGATCCGCAACCGGTCCATGACCGCGGCAGGCACCAAGTCCGGTGACCGCATCGTGGCCGTGCTCGGCGTCGAGGAGTCCGACGAGCTGCTGCTGGCCCACAGCAAGGGGCTGGCGATCCGGTTCCCGGTTGCCGACGTCAACCCGACCGGCCGGTCCGCCTCGGGAGTGGCCGGGGTCAAGGTGCCGAAGGACGCGACCCTGGTGTCGGCCACGGTGGTCTCCGAACACGGCGACGTCACGGTCGTGGATGCCGACGGGCGGGCGAAGGTCGTGCCCGGCGGCGACTTCCCCCTGCAGGGACGAGGCGGCAAGGGTGTGCTGACCGGTGTGGAGAACCTGGTGTGGGCCGGCTCCGGCCGGACGCTGCACGTGCCCACCGCAGAGGGCTGGACGACGGTGCGACCCGAGACGCTGACGGCGACGTCCCGTGCCCGGCCGGCGGTCGAGGCCCTGCCTCCGGTCAGCGGCCGACCCGTCGCCGAGCACGTCGACGACGACGCGTAGCCGTCGCACCGAAGGACACGTCGATGGAGTTCAACGAGGTCGTGCGTCGGCGCCGCATGGTGCGACGGTATCGACCGGATCCGGTCGACCCGGCGGTCCTGCGACGCGTGCTCGACACCGCCCGCCGGGGACCGAGTGCCGGGTTCAGCCAGCCACAGCGGTTCGTCGTCGCCGTCGGCCAGGCGGCCCGACAACGAATCGCCGACGCCTGCGGTGAACCCCACCACGTGGCTCGCGGTCTGCAGCCATGGTTGTCGGTCGCCCCGGTGCACGTCATCCCCTGCGTGGATGCCGGGGCCTACGACCGCCGCTACGCCGAGGCGGACAAGGCGGCGTCGGTCGGGCCGGACGGCTGGTCGGCGCCCTTCGCGTGGGTCGACGGCGGCGCGGCGTTCGGCATGCTGCTGCTGGCGGCGGTCGAGGAGGGCCTGGGGGCGGGGTTCCTCGCCGTCGACAGCCAGGTCCTGCGGGACGCGGCCGGGATCCCCGAGGCCTGGGACCCGATCGGACTGGTGACCCTCGGCCACCCCGTCGAGGACGGCCGACCCGGGTCCCAGAACCGCTCCAGGCTCGACCTAGACGAGATCGTGCGGTGGGCTGACTAGTTCCGCCGCGGGCGACTAATGACCCGAATGGACCATCAACTCCTCTACGTAACGCGGCGATGCAGAGAGTGTCACCGAACGTACGTCACCCGAGGAACCCCCCCATGATCCGTCGTCGCCCCCTGCTTGCCGCCACCGTCGCTGCTGCCTCCATGCTCGCCTTCGTGGCCGGTCCGAGCGGGGCGGACGAGACCACCATCACCGTCACCATCGCCGGAGGCAACCTGACGATCGACGCACCCGCCACGGTCACCGGCAGCGGTGGCATCAACAGCACGGTGGTGGTCGACGTGCCGACGGTCGCCATCGACGACGGCCGCGGCTCGCTTCTCGGGTGGACGGCTACTGCCAGCGCCACGGACCTGACAACTGGGGGCGGCGACGAGGTCGGCGAGACGATCTTGGCCACGACCCTGCTCTGGGGAACCGACTCCATCACACCCGCGGAGGGGCAGACCGCCATCAGCCTGCCTGCGGGAGGCTCCCTGGGTGTCTCCTCTGTCATCGCCGTGGGGGCGCCGCTCGTGAGCCCGGGCGAGTTCACGGTCGACGGGGCCATCACGGTTCCCGTCCCCCTCAACGCTCGCGCCGGCGAGTACACAGGCACCCTGACGACCACGATCTCCTAGCGCAGCCACCCTTCTCGCACCGTGGCCCTCGTGGGGGCAACGACCCGCAGCCGGCCCCGGTTCCATCCCCGGGGCCGGCTGTGCCAGTTATGGTCAGCCGCGATGCGGATCCGTTCGATGTCGATGTCCCGCCTGCTGGGCGTCCTGCTGCTCACCGTCCTCGTCGGCACCGGCGCGTCCGCCCAGGAGGTACGCGACGGCCTCGGCATCCGCCTGCTGGAGGCGCCCGCCGACCGGGTCGACGACCCCCGTGCCCTGTCCTACGTGATCGACCACGTCGCGCCGGGCACCACGATCGAACGCGACTTCGAGGTCACCAACGGCTACGACACCGCGTCGTTGCTCGAGCTGTACCCGGTCGGCGCCGAGATCGTCGGCGATGCCTTCGTCCCGGGGGCCGGCCGAGAGGGCAACGAGCTGTCCTCGTGGATCAGCGTCGACCCGGCGACGGTGGAGGTGGCCCCGCGTGGGACCGCGACCGCGACGCTGCGGATCGACGTCCCTCCCGACGCCACGGAGGGGGAGCGGTACGGCGTCGTGCTGGCCGAGCGCGGCCCACCCTCCGACGTGGGGGAGGGTGAGCTCGGCGTCGCCGCCCGCGTCGGGATCCGGGTCTACCTGTCCGTGGGACCCGGCGGCGAGCCCACCACCGACTTCCGCATCGAGTCCCTTGCCGGGGCAACCAGGGACGACGGCGTCCGCGTCGTGCGTGCCGTGGTCACCAACACCGGTGGCCGGGCCCTGGACTTCAGCGGCGAGCTGGCCCTCGACCAGGGGCCCGCGGGCCTGACCGCCGGTCCCTACGAGGTGACGCCCGGCACCACGCTCGTCCCCTCGGCGACGGTCGAGCTCGACGTGGAGCTCGACGACGCGATCCCCAGCGGTCCGTGGGATGCGCGCCTGACGTTGACCTCCGGAACGCTGGTCAGGGAGGCCACCGCCCGCCTGGACTTCCCCGACGAGGCGGGGGCAGAAGGTGCCCCGCAGGACGCGGTGGTCGTGGACGCCGAGGACGACGACGGCCCGCGAGTACCAGTCGTGGCGCTCGGCCTCGGACTGCTGCTGCTCCTGCTCGTCGCGCTCGGCGTGTGGTGGGGACGACGACGGGCGACGCGGACGGACGATCCGAGCCCGGCGCCGACGGTTCCCGACCCAGGTCGCAGGCCGGCGGCCGCTGCGGGTTGGGAGGCCCCCGGTACGTCGGGTGGGCCGCCACCCCGCCGCCGCCCGGGCGGCCACCGCCCGGGGCCTCCTCACCCGAGCCACCTCCCCCTCCGCCCGGCAGGCCCCGGCCAGCGGCCTCGGCGCCGCCACCACCCGTGCCGCCGTCGTCGCCCCCGGGCGACGGCGGAACCTGACGTAACCGTCCGGATCGACCTCCCGACGCCTACGACGGTCCGGATCGGTTCGCCCGAACGACTCAGCTCCGTGGCACCGCGGCCGATCAGGCCCTGATGAGGACGTATTCCCCAGGTCGAGCCGCCACCCGTCGTCGCACCAGCATCGCGCTCGTCACCGCTGCTGCCCTGGTGGGGGCGGGCACCGTCCTGCCGGTCGGCGCGGACACCACCGCGCTCACCCTGTCGCTCACCAACTCCGGCACCCTGTCCATCGATGCCCCCGCCGCTGCGAGCGCGACGACCGACGTGACCTCGACGTCGGGGATCACCGCCACGATCCCGGTCAACGGCATCGTCATCACCGACGCCCGCACCCTCCCCGGTGTATTCACCGCGACGGCCAGCGCGACGGACCTGACCAACGGCTCGGACACGATCAGCAACGCCGGCATGATCTGGCTGTCGACCTCGGCCACCACGGGCGGCGGCAGCCCTGCCCCGGGTGTCCTCGGGGCCGGCGGCGCGCTGAACGGCACCGCCATCGTCGCCATCGGCCTGGGACTCGGCCTGGGTGCCAACAGCTACACCGTCAACGGCACCATCACCGTCCCGATCACCGGGAAGGCCCCCGGCGAGTACACCGGCACCCTGACCACCTCGATCAACTGACCCGAGCCCGGTCAGCGGTGTCCGGAATCTCCTGCGGTCGTCCACGCGGCAGGTAGAACGGCCTCGTGCGTGCCCCATCCTCCAGTCGTGCAGCCAGCGTCGTCCCCGGCCTGGTCGTGTTCGCGCTGGTCGTCGTGGGGCTGCTGACCAGCGCGTCGAAGGCGCAGGACCTCCCGCCGCCCGGCATCGGTGTGCGCCTGCTGGAGGCCCCGGCCGAGCTCGTCGACGACCCTCGGGCCCAGGTCTACGTCATCGACCACCTCCCGCCCGCCACGACGATCGAGCGTCGGTTCGAGGTCAGCAACGGCGAACCGACGCCGTTCGACGTCGAGCTGTATCCCGTCGCGGCCGACATCCGCGACGAGGCGTTCCTCGCCGACGCCGGCCGACGTCCCAACGAGCTGGCGACATGGATCAGCGTCGAACCGTCCGCCCTGACCCTCCAACCGGGCGAGCGGGCAGAGGTGACGATGCGGATCGACGTCCCCGCCGACGCCACGCGGGGTGAGCACTACGCCGTTGTCTTCGCCGAACGGCTGCCCGGCGGCGACGTCGACGGGGTGGAGGTCGCCACCCGCGTCGGACTGCGGGTGTACCTGTCGGTGGGGCCGGGCGGCGCCCCGCCGATCGACTTCGAGATCATGTCGGTGCTCCCAAGCCGCGGCGACGACGGCCGGCCCCGGCTGGACACGCTGGTTCGCAACACCGGAGGCCGGGCGATCGACCTGTCGGGCGAGCTGCAGCTGGCCGACGGGCCCGGCGGGACGACCACGGAACCCTTCGACGTCGCCCTTGGCACCACCCTGCCGCCGGGGGAGGAGGGGAGGGTCACCACCATCCTCGGGGTCGACCTGCCGGACGGGCCGTGGCGTGCCGACGTGACGCTACGGTCGGGCCTCGTGGAGCGCATGGCAACGGCACGGCTGACCTTCCCGCCGGTCGGCGAGACCGCCGAGGCGGTGGCCGCCGAGTCGACGACCCCGTCCAGGGGGATCTCGACCGCGGTCCTCCTCGGCAGCGGCCTGGGCGTGCTCGCGGTCCTCGCCGGCATCGCCTGGCTGGTCGTTGGCCGTGGCAGGACGTCCGCCGCGTCGACACCGGTGCATCCGTCCGGACCGCGGTGGCCCTCGCCCGATCCGGCAACCGCTGTCATGCCGCCGCCGCCCCCGCAACGCACGAGGCGGGCCGAGCTGGTGCCCGACCCGCCTCGTTGACGGTGTAGCTGGCCGTCCGGCCGGTGACGCGGCCTAGTCGGCGGCGCCGGCCACGGTTGCTACAGCCTCCTCGAAGCTGTCGACGAACTTCTCCACACCCTCGGTCTCCAGCTCCTTGGTGACCTGGCCGAGGTCGACCCCGAGCTCGGGCAGGCGAGCCAGCAGCGCCAGCGCCTCGTCGACCCGACCGTTCAGGTTGTCGGTGGGCTCGGCACCGTGGTCGCGCGTGGCGTCCATGGTCGGCTCCGGCACCGTGTTGACGGTCTGGGGGCCGACGAGCTCGTCGACGTACAGGGTGTCGGGCAGCGACGGGTCCTTGGTGGACGTCGACGCCCACAGCGGCCGCTGGGGCTTGGCGCCGTCGGCAGCCAGCGACTTCCAGCGGTCCGATGCGGTGACCTCGAGGAACGCGCCGTACGCCGCACGGGCGTTGGCGATCGCCACCTTGCCGCGAAGGTCGTGGCCCTCGGGCAGCAGTCCGTCGACCTTCGCGTCCACGCGGGAGACGAAGAACGAGGCGACGCTGGCGATGTGATCCAGCTTGCCGCCTGCGTCGCGACGACGTTCCAGGCCTGCCATGTAGGCGTCCATGACCGCGCGGTGGCGGTCGACGCTGAACAGCAGGGTGACGTTGACGTTCAGGCCCTCGCCGATCAGGCGGGTGATCGCCGCCAGACCCGGCTCGGTGCCGGGAACCTTGACCATCAGGTTGGGCCGGTCGATCTCCTGCCACAGCGACAGGGCCTCCGACACGGTGCGCTCGGTGTCGAAGGCGTGGGCCGGGTCGACCTCGATTGAGACGTACCCGTCGGCGCCGTCGGAGGACTCGTACACGGCCGCGAACTGGTCGCAGGCGGCGACGATGTCGTCCTTCATGACGGCCCACAGGATCTCGCGGGCGTCGGCGCCCTGCTCGACCATGGGGTCGACCTGCGCGTCGTAGGTGTCGTCCTCGGCAACGGCCTTGGCGAAGATCGCCGGGTTGGACGTCAGGCCGTGGATCTCACCGGCGCTGATCAGCCGGTCCAGATAGGCGCCTTCGCCCAGGTAGGACCGCTTGATCGAGTCCAGCCAGATCGCCTGGCCGGCGTCGTGGATCTTCTGCAGCGGGTTCTTGTCGCTCATTCGTCGTCCTCCCATTCCTCGAGCAGGTCCCGGGCGGCGTCGGCGACCGCAGCGGGGGTGAAACCGAATTCCTCGAACAGCACCTCGGCAGGGGCCGATGCACCGAAGTCGTCCATGGCGACGTGGTCGTCGGCCCAGCGTTCCCAGCCGAAGCTGACGCCGGCCTCGACCGACAGCACGGGGGCGTCGCCGCCACCGAGCAGCTCGTCGGCGTAGTCGGGGTCGCCGTCGGCCAGCAGCTCCATGCAGGGCATGGAGACGACGCGGACGGCCAGGTCGTCCTCCTCGGCCAGCTTCTCGGCCGCCGCGACACACAGCTGGACCTCGCTGCCGGTGCCGACGAGCACGATGTCGGGGTCAGCCACGTCGTTGAGGGCGTAGGCGCCCATGCTGACCTGGTCGGCGGAGGACCCGGTGAGCACCGGCAGGTTCTGCCGGGACAGGGCCAGCGCCGTCGGGCCGTCGGTCCGCTGCACGGCCTCGAGCCAGGCGCCGACGGTCTCGCGGGCATCGGCCGGTCGGATGACGCGCAGGTTCGGGATGGTGCGCAGCGAGGCGATGTGCTCGATTGGCTGGTGGGTCGGACCGTCCTCGCCCAGGCCGATCGAGTCGTGGGTGAACACGTAGATCACGCCCAGGCCGGACAGCGCCGAGAGGCGCATCGAGCCACGCATGTAGTCGCTGAACGTCAGGAACGTGCCGATGAACGGCCGGACGCCGCCGTGCAGGATCATGCCGTTGGCCATGCCGGCCATCGCGTGCTCGCGGACGCCGTAGTTGATGTTGCGCGCGGCGAACAGGTCACGGGTGACCGCGCCGGAGCTCTCGATCATCGTCTTGTTGGAGCCGGCGAGGTCGGCGGAGCCGCCGACCAGCTCGGGGACCGTGGCCGCGAGGCGCTGGATGACCGCACCGCTCGTGGAGCGGGTGGCCTCGCTGTGGCCGTCGTCGAACTCGGGCAGCGCGGCGTCCCAGTCCTCGGCGAGCTCGCCGGCGAACGCCCGCTCCAGCTCCTCTGCGAGGTCGGGGTGTGCCTCCTCGTAGCTGGCGTAGAGGGTGTTCCACGCCTCCTCGGCGACCTTGCCGCGCTCGACCTGGCTGGTGGCCTCGTAGACCTCGTCGGGCACCTCGAAGGGCTCGTGGGACCAGCCGTAGGCCGCCTTGGCGGCCGCAGCCTCCTCCGCGCCCAGGGGGGAGCCGTGGGCCTTGGCGGTGCCGGCCTTGGTGGGGGCGCCGTAGCCGATGGTGGTGCGGACGCGGACGAGCGTGGGGCGGCCGTCGGACTGCTTGGCCTCCTCCATCACCTTGTCCAGCGCGCCGAGGTCGTTGCCGTCGTCGACCTCGAGCGTGCGCCAGCCGTAGGCGTCGAAGCGCTTGACGACGTCCTCGGTGGAGAACGACCAGGAGGCCGGCCCGTCGAGGGTGATCTCGTTGTCGTCCCAGAAGACGATCAGCTTGTCCAGGCCGAGGTGGCCGGCCAGCGAGCAGGCCTCGGCGGCGACGCCCTCCATGAGGTCACCGTCGGAGGCCAGCACCCAGGTGCGGTGGTCGACGATGGTGGTGTCCTCGGTGTTGAACCGGGCGGCCAGCATCTTCTCGGCCAGCGCGAAGCCAACGCCGTTGGCCAGGCCCTGACCCAGGGGACCCGTGGTCGTCTCGACGCCGGGCGTGGCGAAGGACTCGGGGTGACCCGGTGTCCGCGACTCCAGCTGCCGGAAGTTCTTGATGTCCTCCATCGACACGTCGTACCCGGTGAGGTGCAGCGTGGAGTACAGCAGCATGGATGCGTGGCCACAGGACAGCACGAACCGGTCGCGGTCGATCCAGTTCGGGTTGCTGGGGTTGTGCACCAGGTGCTTCGTGAACAGCGTGTGGGTCAGCGGCGCAAGGCCCATCGGGGCACCGGGATGCCCGGAGTTGGCCCGCTCGACGGCGTCGATGGACAGGGCACGGATGGCGCTGACGGCAAGGGAGTCGTTGTCGGTCACATGGGGCAGGCTATCCGGTCCGGTGGGCGACCGACACCTCGGCCACTCGTGGGCCCGCGCGCGCGAGCCCAGAGGTTTGTTGTCCGACCCACCAAGTACGGGTTGGGGCCGACGCGCCCGGAGGGCGTAAACTCCGACGTCCCCCGTGGCCCGCGTGCCCCCTCCGCCGGCCGCCATCCCGACCCGGGGACGCTTCCTCATCGTGCCTGACACGCCTGCCATGCCCTCTTCCGGCTTCCGCCGCCTCTCCGTCGTTGCCGCGATCACCTCCCTCGTGGTGATCGCCATCGGCGGTGCGACCCGTGCCACCGATTCCGGACTCGCCTGTCCGACGTGGCCCGGCTGCTTCAGCGGCGGCGACTTCCTGCCGCCCGTCGACGTGAGCGCCGTTGACGGCCTCGGTCGATCGGTGTCGGGGCTCAACGTGTGGCTGGAGCACAGCCACCGGCTGGTCGCCGGCGTGCTCGGCCTGATGGTCGCCGCGCTGCTCGTCTGGGTCCTGGCTCGCCATCGCCGGACGCCGGGGCTGCTGTGGCCCGTCGTCGCTGCCGCGGTGGCCGTCAACATCCAGGCCCTCCTCGGCGCCCTTGTGGTGTGGAACCTCGTGAAGGTCGAGCTGGTCACCACCCACCTCGGCCTCGGGACCGCCACCATGGCCCTGCTCGTCTACGTGGCCGCCCGATCCCAAGGGCCCCTGCGGAGGCCGTCCCGCGCCGAGCGGCTCGTGCGCATGTGGCGCTTCGCCGCCGTCGTCACCGGGGTGCTGTGGCTGCAGATCCTCGTCGGAGGACACCTCACCGGCGTCATGGGCGGACTGGCGTTCGTCAACGACCCCGCGCTCGGGCTGTTCTCCATCGGACCGATCACCATGGAGCCGGAAGCCGTCAACGTCGTCCACCGGTACCTCGGCTTCGTCGTCGCCGGCCTGGCCATGGCGACGGCCGGTCGCATGCGTCGTGCAGGGATCGGCGGTGCGCCGCAGACCTGGGCGCGCGTCGCCGCGTCGTTGACCGGCATCCAGGTCCTGCTCGGCGTCGCCAACCTGTGGTCGTCGCTGTCGTTCCTGTCCGTCATCCCACACCTGGCCGTGGCCTCGTGGATCCTTGCCGCCATGGTCATGGTCCTGATCAGCCTGTGCCGCGCCGACGAGCAGTCCGCCGTCGACGTCACCACCGACACCCTCGTCGAGGTCCCCGCGTGAGCTCCTCCACCACCACCGAGGTCACCGGCACCAGCGTCGGCGACGTCGTCCGCGCCTACGTCGCGCTGACCAAGCCCCGCATCGTCGAGCTACTGCTGGTCACGACCCTGCCGGCCATGGTCGTCGCGGCCGATGGGCTGCCGTCGGCCGGGCTGGTCTTCGTCACGCTGGTCGGCGGGACGCTCGGAGCCTGCAGCGCCAACGCGTTCAACTCCATCATCGAGCGCGAGGCCGACAAGCTGATGGCCCGCACGCGCCGCCGTCCGATGCCCAACCACCGCATCGAGCCGCGAGCCGCGATCGTCTTCTCCGCCCTCCTCCAGGTCATCTCCTTCGGGATGTTGTGGACGTGGGCGAACCTGCTGACCGCCCTGCTGGTGCTGGCCGCCAACGTCTTCTACGTGCTGGTGTACACCGCCTACCTCAAGCCCCGGACGGTGCAGAACATCGTCATCGGCGGCGCGGCGGGCTGTGTTCCCGTGCTCGCCGGCTGGTCGGCCGTCACCAACGACCTGTCGCTGGTGCCGTGGCTGATGTTCGCCATCGTGTTCCTGTGGACGCCCCCGCACTTCTGGGCTCTGGCCCTGCGGTACAAGGAGGACTACGCGGCCGCGTCGTTCCCGATGTTGCCGGTCGTCGCTGGGACGCTCGAGACGACCCGCCAGATCGTTGGCTACACCTTCATCATGGTCGGCTTCTCGCTGGCCCTCGGGCTCGTCGCCGGCGCCGGTCCGCTGTACATGGTGATCGCGATGCTGCTGGGCATCCGCTTCGCCCAGCTGACCCTCCGCCTGCACCGAGTCGGCCTGCGGGCCGAGGAGGACGAGGAGGTCCACGGCCCCGCGATGGCGGTCTTCCGCTTCTCCATCGCCTACCTCGGCCTGCTGTTCTTCGCCCTCGCCGCGGACGTGTTCGTCTAGGACCGGATCAGCTCGGGGGAGCGTCCTCCAGGCCCCGTCCGGGCGCCCCGTCGGCCCGGACGGCGTGCGCGATGCACGCCTGTCCGTGCGGCCCATGTCGCACGCCCCCGACGCTCGTGCGGCATGCCCGCCCCCATCGGCGTGGGATCGCGCACGAGGTGTCAGGGCGTGCGGGATCGGCTGACCCCAGAGGAGGGGAACGCACACGCCGCCGGAGGGCGGCCGAGCCCACGCGCTGGAGGGCGGCCAAGCACCCGCGCTGGAGGGCCGGCCGGGCCCTCGCGCTGGAGGGGCGGCCCAAGCCCTCGCGCCGAGGGAGTGCCTACTCCCAGCGGAAGATGCGGGAGGCCAGGATCGGGGCGCCGACGGCCCAGGCGGGAAGGGCGATCAGCGAGGCGACGGGGATCTGCGCGCCGTCGAAGGCCGCACGCAGCCAGTCGGTCAGCGGGGCGGCAGGCAGCAGGCGGGCGCCGAACTGCATGACCTCCGGCAGCCGGTCCAGCGGGAAGATGATCCCCGAGGACACCAGCAAGACGAGGAACAGCGCGTTGGTCGCCGCCAGGGTGGCCACAGCGCGCAACCGGCCGGCCATCGACAGGCCGATCCCCACGAAGGCCGAGGTGCCCAGCAGCAGCGCCGGGACCGCCAGCGCCAGCTGGTCGACCTGCGGACGCCAGCCCAACGCCAGGGCCACGCCGACCACGACGACCACCTGGGCGATCTCCGTCAGCAGCACCGCCAGCGCCTTGCTGGCGATCAGCTCCCAGCGGCGCAGCGGCGTGGCACCCAGCCGCTTGAGGACGAGGTAGAACCGCTCGAATCCGGTCTGGATGCCGAGCGACACCATCGCCGCGCCGATGACGCTGAGCGCGAGGATGCCCGGGGCCAGGAAGGCCACCGGCTCGGTGTCGTCCGGGGTCGGCAGCACGCGGATGATGGAGAAGAAGATGAGCATCCCCGTCGGGATGCCGAAGGTGACGATGAGGTTCTCGGCGTTGCGGAGCATCAGCTTCAGCTCCATCACCGTCTGGGCCGACAACCGGCTGACCGCGCCCATCATCGGCGGGCCTCCAGGGGCATGCCGCCGCCCGCGCCGTCCGGCAGCGTCGCTGGCTCGCCGAACGCCTGACGCGTCAGCTCCAGGTACGCGGCCTCCAGCCCCTCGCCGCCCGTGGCGATCGAGGTCAGGTGGCGGCCGTTGTCGGCGAACCAGGTGGTGATCCCGACCAGCAACGACTGAGGATCCCGTTCGCCGGCGTCGACCAGCCAGCGGTCGGCGGTGTCGGCCAGCACGAGTGCGCCGTCCAGGCGGTCCGACAGCGACTCGGCGTCGATCCGGTCCGGCGTGGTGACGACGATGCCGGGCGGTGCATGCGTGGCGATCAGCCCGGCGGGTGAGTCCTCGGCCAGCATCCGGCCGCGCGCCATGATGGCGACCTGGTCGGCCAGCACCTCGGCCTCCTGCATGAAGTGGGTGGTCAGCAGCACCGACGTGCCCTCGTTGCGCAGCCCGCGGATCAGCTCCCAGGTCTGCTGGCGGACCTCGGGGTCCATGCCCGTCGTCGGCTCGTCGAGGATCAGCACCTCGGGACGGCCGACCAGCGCGAGCGCCAGGTTCAGCCGCTGCTTCTCGCCGCCCGACAGGTTGCGGTACTTCGAGCCCGCAACGGTGCCCAGGGCGAGGCGTTCGATCAGGTCGTCGGGGTTCCAGCGGTCCGGGTGCAGGCGGGCGAAGAGCCTCAGCACCTCGCGGGGGGTGGCCGCCTGCCAGACCCCTCCCTCCTGCAGCATCACGCCCAGCTTGGGCGTCAGCGTGTTGCGGTCGCGGACGGGGTCCAGCCCGAGGACGCGCACCGTGCCGGCGTCGGGACGGCGGAAGCCCTCGATGCACTCCACGGTCGTGGTCTTGCCGGCGCCGTTGGGGCCCAGCAACGCCACGACCTGCCCCACGGGCACGGCGAGGTCGACCTGATCGACGACACGCCGGTCGTCGTAGGCCTTCACCAGGCCCGTCACCTCGATCGCCGGGGGAGCGGCACTATCGACCGGCGCGGGCGTTGCGTGCTCGGTGGTTACCATCTGCGACCCGCCAGTATGGCAGGACGAATCCATCCGTCCTCCACCCATGCCTGCACCATGAGCCCAGCCCACGTCGCGATCACCGGTCTCGGCGCCGTCAGCCCCCACGGCGTCGGTACCGACGCGTTGTGGGACGGACTGCTCGCGGGGCGCTCGTGTGCGGCGCCGATCACCCGGTTCGACGCCAGCGGGCATCGCGTCCGCTTCGCCTGTGAGGTCCCCGGCGACCTGTCGGACAGGTTGCCGAGACGGCTGCAGCGCCAGACCGACCCGTTCGCCCGATACGCGTTGATCGCCGCGGAGGAGGCGCTGGTCCACGCCGGACTGCTGACGCCCGATCCACAGGCGGTGCGGCACCCGGTGGAGGGGGTGGACGCCGACCGTGTGGCCGTCGTCATCGCCTCCGGGGCGGGGGGCATCGACGAGATCACGACCCAGCACCAGCGCCTCCTGGCCGACGGGCCCGACCGGGTCCGTCCCTACCTGTCCATCGCCATGCCCCTCAACATGGCGGCCGGGCAGGTCGCCATGCGCCATGGCCTGCGTGGGCCGGCCAGCGCCGTGGTCTCGGCGTGTGCCTCCGCGGCTGACGCGATCGGCACCGGCCTGGACCTGCTGCGCGCCGGCCGGGCCGACGTGGCCGTCGTCGGCGGGACCGAGGCGGCCATCAACCCGCTCCTGCTCGCCGGGTTCGATGCAGCCGGGGCGATGTCGCGACGCAACGACGACCCCGCGGTTGCCAGCCGACCCTTCGACGTCGACCGGGACGGCTTCGTCGCGGGGGAGGGGGCGGCGGTCCTGGTCCTGGAGACCGCCGAGCACGCGACGGCCCGAGGGGCTGCGCCGATCGCCTGGTTGGCGGGCTACGGCGCCTCCAACGATGCGCTGGATCCCAGCAGCCCTGCTCCCGACGGCGAGGGTGCCGTCCGTGCCATGCGGCTGGCGCTGGCCGACGCGGGCCTGGGGCCCGGCGACATCGACCACGTCAACGCCCACGCCACCTCAACTCCCGTCGGCGACCTGGCGGAGGCCACCGCGATGGCCACCGTGTTCGGCGACCACCGTCCGGCGGTCACCGCGCCCAAGTCCTCCTTCGGCCACCTCATGGGGGCCGCCGGTGCGATCGAGGCAGTGGTGACCGTGCAGGCGCTCCACCACGGGGTCGTCCCGGCCACCCTCAACACCGTCCACCAGGACCCCGCTTGTATGGTCGACCTCGTCCTCGGGCACCCTCGGGAAGGTGTCCTGCGGGCAGCGATGTCCTCCTCGTTCGGGTTCGGAGGTCACAACGCCGTGCTCGTCGTCACCAGCGCAGCCCACGACCTCCACGAGAGGGACCGCTAGATGCCATCGCCAGCCCTCGAGCCGCTTGCCCACCTGGGCACGACGGTCCAGGCCTTCGTGGGCCGCCCGGCAAGCCACGACGCGGTCCTCCGGCGAGCAGCACGACGGTTCGGGCGACGCCAGGCCGTCGTGGCGCCGGCCGGGACGCTGACCTACGCCGAGCTGCACGCGGCCGTCGACAGCGCCGCGACGGCGGTTCGGTCCGTCGCCGACGAGGGCGCGACCATCGCGGTGGCCATGGGACACGACCTCCCGCTGTTCCTCCTGCCCTACGTGGCCAGCCGGGCCGGGGTCACCGTCCTGCCCCTCAACACCAGCCTCTCGCCGTCGGCGTGGCGCGACCAGCTCGACCGGGCCCGCCCCGAGGTCGTGGTTGCCGACCCCGATCACATCGAGGCCGCGCGCACGGCCGCGTTCGGCACCGATGTCGCGGTCGTCGAGGCAGCCCGGGCCTGGACCCTGGACGGCACCGCGGCCCCCGAGTCCTTCGAGGAGGCCGATCCGGACCAGACCCTCGCGCTGATCGCCACCTCGGGCACGACCGGCGTGCCCAAGATGAGCAGGGTCACGACCGGCGGACTGATCCACGCCGCGATGGCCTACGTGCACCTTCTCGGCCTCGACGGCACCGACCGGTCCTTCGTCTGCCTGCCGTTGCACTACATCGGCCCGCTGTCGGCGCAGACCACCACGATGCCGCTGGTCGGTGGCGTGAACGTCATCCCCGCCGAGACCACGCCCCACCGGGCAGCTCGTGCGATGGCGACGGCCAACATCACCTACGTCGACGCGGTCCCGGCCTGGCTCGGCCTGCTCGCACGGTCCGGCGACACGGCGATCCCGACCTGGCGCACCCTCATCTACGGCGGCGCGCCCATGCCGCAGGAGACCGCGTCGACCCTGGCCCGGCGGTTCCCGGACCTGCGGCTGTGGGACGTGTGGGGGCTCTCGGAGACCCACGGCCCCGCCACGGCCCTGCGGTACGACCCCTCGGCCCCGCCGATGCCGGGCACGGTCGGCCGCCCGATCCCCGGTGTGGAGGTCCGCACCGATGGCGATCCGGGCGAGCTGCTGGTCCGCGGCGCCAACGTCACCCCCGGCTACGCCGACGACGCCGAGGTCACCGACCACGTCATCGTGGACGGCTGGCTGCGCACCGGCGACATCGGCACGGTCGGGCCCGACGGAACCGTCCGGCTGCTCGACCGCGCCAAGGACGTCATCATGCGGGGCGGCGCCAACGTCTTCTCCGTCGAGGTGGAGCAGCTGCTCGCCAGCCATCCCGACGTTGCCGAGGCCGCGGTCTTCGGGGTGCCCGACGGCCTGCACGACGAGGCGGTGTTCGCAACAGTCGTCATGCGGTCCGGCTCCGAACTGGACGTGATGGCGCTTCGTGCGCTGGTCGACGACGGCATCGGTCGACATGCCGTGCCCCGGCGGGTCACCGCCGTCGACGTCCTCCCACGCAACGCCACCGGCAAGATCGACAAGGCCGCCCTGCGCGCCGAGGCCCTCGAGGGTCGACGGGCGCTGCACGACCCGGCCCCCCCGCGGTAACGGAGAACCCCCCACGATGTCATCCCCCATCCACACCAGCGTCGCCCAGGTCATCGACGATCTGTTCGGCGTCCCGGCCAACGCCCTCCACGACGACGTCGAACTGCAGGACGGCCTCCAGCTGGACTCGCTGTCGGTCATCGAGCTGCAGGTCGCCATCGAGGACACCTTCGACATCCGCTTCGACGAAGCCGATACCGCAGACGTCACCACCTATGGCAGGCTCGTCGCGGCCGTCTCCGACGCACTGGACAGAAAGGCACGATCCGCATGAGCACGATGGCGCTGGTGTTCCCCGGCCAGGGGAGCCAGCAACCCGGCATGGCCGAGCCCTGGCAGGACCACCCGTCCTTCGCACGCTGGGCCGAGGCCGACGACGTGCTCGGCCTCGACGTGTCCCGGCTGGGGCTGGCCGCACCCGCGGAGGAGCTGCGGGAGCCGCGGAACTGCCAGGTCGCGCTGTTCGTCCACCACATCGTCCTGCTGGAGGCATGGCAGGCGAACACCCCCGGCAGCGGACCAGCGTTCGTCGCCGGCCACTCGTTGGGGGAGTACGACGCCCTCGTCGCCGCCGACGTGCTCGACTTCGCCAGCGCCCTGCGCCTGGTCGACGTCCGGGCCCGCGCCACCCAGGACGCCGCCGACGACATGCCCGGCACGATGATCGCCGCGCTCGGCTTCGAGGTGGAGGAGGTGACGGCCGCCTGTGAACGGGCTGGTGCGCACGTCGCCAACGACAACGCCGTCGGGCAGATCACGGTCAGCGGCACGGTCGAGCAGCTGGCAGCGGTCAAAGCGATCCTGGCCGAGGGCAAGGGCAAGGTGCGCGACATCCCCGTCGGCGCGGCCTACCACTCGCCGCACATGGCTGCTGCCGTCGGCCCGTTGGGCGAGGCGCTGGACGCCGCACCCTTCGCCGACGCCACCGTGCCCGTCGTCGCCAACGTCGACGCGGCCCCCCACACCGCGGCGGCCGAATGGCCCACCCTGCTGCGTGATCAGGTCACCAGCCCCGTCCGCTGGCGCGAGAGCGTGCTGACCATGCGTGACGCCGGCATCGAACAGGTCGTCGAGCTCGGCGCCACCGCCGTGCTGACCGCCATGATCAAGCGCATCGATCGCGGCATCGACCGCATCGCCATCACCACGCCAGAGGACCTGTAGACCGATGACCGATCAGCCAACCGACGACCGCACCTGGGCGCTGGTCACCGGCGCCTCCAAGGGCATCGGCGCCGCAACCGCCGTCGCCCTGGCCCGCCAGGGCCGCAACGTCCTGGTCGGCTTCGGCGGCGACGCAGACGGCGCAGCGGCTGTGGTGGCTGCCTGCGAGGACGCCGGCGTGGCCGCACGGGCGGTGCGGGCCGACCTGTCCACCTCCGTCGAGCCCCTCGCCGAGGCCGCCGAGGACGTCGGTGGGGTGGCCGTGCTGGTCAACAACGCCGGCATCACCGCCGACGGCCTGGTCTTCGGCATGGACGACGACGCCTTCGCGCGCGTGCTCGACGTCAACCTGACCGCGTCGTTCCGGCTGTCCCGCGCGGTCCTGCGACGGATGCTGCGCGCCCGCTTCGGTCGCATCGTCAACGTCACCAGCGTCGTCGGGCTGCACGGCAACGCCGGCCAGGCCAACTACGCCGCCTCCAAGGCCGGCCTGGTCGGGCTGACCAAGTCGTTGGCCCGCGAGGTCGGCAAGCGCAACATCACCGTCAACGCCGTCGCCCCCGGCTTCATCAGCACCGCCATGACCGACGAGGTCGACACCGCGGACATGCTGGACCGGATCCCGGCCGGGCGGCTCGGCGAGGCCGAGGAGATCGCCGCCGCCATCGCCTTCCTGTGCAGCGACGAGGCTGCCTACGTCAACGGCACCGTCCTGCAGGTCGACGGCGGCCTGTTCGCGTGAGTCAGGCCGACGCCGAGGGCCGGACCCCCTCCGATCCGGGCGCAGGCGTCGCAGGGGACGGGCCGACGACCCCACCCATGCGGATCAGCCATGCCGTGATGGGCCCCACCGTGCTGTGGTGGCTGCGCGCCACCGTGACCGGGACGGGACAGGTGCCGTCCTCGGGAGGGGCGCTGCTCGCCGCCAACCACCGCTCCTTCCTCGACCACTTCGCCATGGGCGCGGCCAGCCCGCGACCGATGCGCTTCTTCGGCAAGGCCTCCCTCGCCGAGGGGCTGTCGGGCCGCTACAACGTCGCCATGGGCATGATCCCCGTCGAGCGCGGCAGCGCCGACCTCAGCGCCCTCGACGTCGCGGTGACGTTGCTGCGGGCGGGGGCGCTGATCGGCATCTTCCCCGAGGGCACCCGGTCGACGGACGGTCGGCTGTACCGCTTCCGGTCCGGCATGGCGCGCATGGCTGCGGCAGCCGACGTGCCGATCGTCCCCGTCGGGATGACCGGCATGGCGGAGGTCTGGCCCCGCGGCCAGGCACGTCCGTCGATGCAGCGCCCGCACAGGGGCGTCGTGGGCGTGCACTTCGGCGAGGCCGTCCACCTGCCCGACGACTCGCCCCGGTCCCGGCGGCAGGCCACCGCCGCGGTCCACGAGCAGGTGGCGTCGCTGTGCGGCCAGCCGCTCGCCGACGGGTTCGCGGAGATCCCCGACAGCTGACCGGGTGGCCCGGCGTCACTGCCCGGTTGGCACCGTTGGCCCGTCGGGTGGGGCTGCCGGCGTCGTCTACCCTGACGGCGATGAGCGACATCACCATTCCCGCCGACCTGCTTCCCGCCGACGGCCGCTTCGGTTGCGGCCCCTCCAAGGTGCGCCAGGAGTCAGTCGACCGCCTCGCTGCGGCCGGCCCGACCATCCTCGGCACCTCGCACCGCAAGCCTGCGGTCAAGGACATCGTGGGGCGGATCCGCTCGGGGATGAAGGCGTACTTCGGCCTGCCCGAGGACTACGAGGTCGCGGTCACCAACGGTGGGGCGACCTTCTTCTGGGACGCGGCCTGCTACGGCCTGATCGAGCAGCGCTCGGCGCACGCCGTGTTCGGCGAGTTCTCCTCCAAGTTCGCCAAGTCCGCCGAGATCGCCCCGCACCTGGAGTCGCCCGTCACGGTGGAGTCCGAGGTGGGCACCCACCCGACGATGGAGCGGATCGAGGGTGTCGACGTCTACGCGTTGACCCACAACGAGACCTCGACCGGCGTGACCATGCCGGTCACGCGTCCGGCCGGAAACGGCCTGGTCCTGGTCGACGCCACCTCCGGGGCCGGCGCGATCGAGTTCGACCCCACCGAGGTCGACGCCTACTACTTCTCTCCCCAGAAGGCCTTCGGCGCCGAGGGCGGCCTGTGTGTCGCCCTGCTGTCGCCGGCGGCGCAGGCCCGCATCGGCGGCATCCGTGCAACGGGTCGGCCGACGCCGCCGTCCCTGGACCTGTCGATCGTGCTGGACAACTCCGCCAAGGACCAGACCTACAACACGCCGGCCGTGTCCTCGCTGTTCCTCCTCGCCGACTCCGTGGAGTGGCTGCTGGGTGAGGGTGGCCTGTCCGCCGTCGCCGAGGACTGCCGCGAGAAGTCCGGCCTGGTCTACGGCTGGGCCGAGGACCGCGACTGGGCGACCCCGTTCGTGGCCGACCCGGCCGACCGCTCGCCGGTGGTCTGCACCGTCGACCTCGACGACGCCATCGACGCCTCCCAGGTCTCCAGCATCCTGCGGGCCAACGGCATCCTCGACACCGAGGCCTACCGCAAGCTCGGCCGCAACCAGCTGCGCCTGGGCGTCTTCCCCGCGGTCGACACCGCCGACGTCGAGCAGCTGCTCGCCTCCATCGACCACGTCGTCGAGGCGTTGACCGCGTAGCGACCGGTCCGGGGGAGGAGTTCGACGTCGCGACGTCGAACCCAGAGCAGGACGTCCCCTCCTGCTCCTCGAAAGGTCACCCGACCGATGTCGCTCTCCCGACGCATGTTCCTCGGCCGCGCCGCTTCCAGCGCGGCTGCCGCCGGCGCGTTCTCCCTGCCCACCCTGCTGAGCGCGCCTGCGTTCGCCCAGGATGGCTCCGCCCCGCAGACGCCCTTCGAGGCCGGGGGCCGGACCGGCTGGACCAGCCACGCCGCCGAGCTCGACTTCTTCGACTCCATCCTCGGCCCGAAGTCGCCGAACCGGTTCACGATGGACGTCATCGGCCAGACCGACCTCGACGACTGCGTACGGCGCGACGGGAGCGAGGGCACCCTGCCGGTGCACCTGTTCGCCTTCGGCACCGACCACACGGGTGACGTCGCGACGCCGGGCACGCGGCCGACGGTCTACATCCTCTGCTCCCAGCACGGCAACGAGCCGGCAGGTCGCGAGGCCGGGATCGAGCTGATCCGTGACCTCGCCTTCACCACCGACCCCACGCTGTTGGAGCTGCTGTCGAAGGTGAACATCATCGTCACCCCGACGGCCAACCCCCGTGGTCGGCAGCGCAACGCACGCGAGAACGGCGTGACCGACATCAACCGCGACCACCTGAACCTGCGGACGCGCGAGGCCCGTGCCTACGCCGAGGCAGGCAACGTGTGGCGTCCGTACATGATCGTGGACCACCACGAGTACGGCCCCGGTCAGCCGGTGCTCTACGACGACGACGTCCTCTACCTGTGGCCCCGCAACCTCAACGTCGACGAGCAGGTCCGGGCCGGCGCCAAGGAGTTCTGCCTGGACTACATCAAGGCCGACTGCGAGGCCGCTGGCTACACCGCCGACGAGTACGGCCTGGCCAAGGTTGGCCCCAACTACGGCCCGCTGCAGACGCCCGTCGGCGCGCCCACCGGTGTCCAGACCGCCGGCGACTGGGACGACGGGATCGCCCGCAACGCCACGGGCCTGCGCAACGCCATGGGCATCCTGGTCGAGTCGGCCGTCTCCGCCCGCCCCCACGACCCGTCGGAGGCCACCAACAACCTGTTCCGCCGCGTCGCGTCGCAGCGCGTGGTGATGGACGCCGCGATCCGCCACCTCTCCGAGAAGGGTGAGGCGTCCATGGCGATCACCGCCGGTGCCCCGGTCCGCCGTGCCGAGGACGGCGCTGCCCAGGGGACGGTGTGGTTCGACGGCCAGGACGAGGCCCACCCCAGCACCAGCCTCGCGTCGTTGCAGCCCCAGACCTTCGACGACCCCGGCGCCGAGGAATACCGCATCCCGGCCTCCGCGCTGACCAAGGCCGAGGGGGTGCACGGGACGCTGACCGGCGTCCTCGGCCTGCACGAGGTCGACTGGACCGTCGACGGCGACCAGGCCGTCTTCCCGATGGCCCAGCAGTCCAAGAACGTCATCCCCCTCCTGCTGGACTCCCGCGCCGAGCGCAGCACGGTGAACGGGACGGCCAGCTACTAGCCCGACCAGTACCCACGCCCCCTTCGCCCCACGGCGGAGGGGGCGTTCGCGTTGCCCGGCCCCGCCCACCCCCCTCCCGGACGCGTGTCGCCCAATCACGACATGTGGCCCGTTCGCCGACACGGTGACCGGGTAGTCGCCCGAACAGCGCGGTCGCGTGTCGCCCAATCACGACATGTGGCCGGTTCGCCGACACGGTGACGGGCGCCGAGGGGTCGGCTGACAAAAAAGCCGAAGAGCCGGCCCCCGCCGTGGGACCGGCTCTTCGCTCCCGCCTTTAGGAGAGGGCGCTCCCGCCAAGGGCGCCGCTATGAACAGTATTCGCCAAAGCTCGTCGGGTTTCCTGCCGGACTCCAATCTTTTTGTTCCGGCGTGCGGAGCGGAGCTGGCGGGGGAGGGGGCGGACCGTCCTCCCACCGTCCCCCACCACCGGGGTGCGACGTCCCCCACCCAGCCCCACGGGCCCCCCACCAGGACCCCCCGACGCCCCCGCACGCCCCCGCCGAGGTCGCGAAAGGCCCTCGGCGGCGTCCAGGACGGCCGTCCTGGACGCCTCAACGGCATCGCAGGTGCGAGGCCACCCACCTTCCACCACCGCGTTGACCTGCAGTTTTGCAACTACTGTTAAGAAGAGTGAAGAGAAGTGGGGTCGTGTGGTTGACCCGGTGGGGGTGGTGGGGCACAGTGGGTGCAGAAGGAGAACAGTGGAGGAACAGGACGACAGCGCCGAGTTCCTTGGAACCCATCACCACGCGATGGACACCAAGGGTCGGTTGGTGTTGCCCGCCACCTTTCGCGAGCTACTGAAGGAAGGAATGGTCATGACGATCGGCTACGACAACTGCCTCACGCTGCAGACGACGTCGGAGTGGAAGAAGACGCTGACCACCCTCCGCTCGCTGAAGACCTCCAACCCGCGAGAGCGACTGTTCACCCGACTCGTGGCCAGCAACGCCGAACCGCAGACCCTCGACAAGCAGGGTCGTATCTCCATCCCGCAGGACCTGCGGGAGTACGCACGCCTGGACAAGGACGTCGCCGTCGTCGGTGCCGTGACCCGTGTGGAGATCTGGGACGCCGGGCGCTGGGACGAGTACGAGGGCGGCGGCCTGTCCAACCTCGCCGAACTGTCCGCCGAGTTCGACATCAACATCTTCTAGGAGCCCAGGTGCAGACCTCGTATCGCCCGTTGGATCGGCTCGGCCTCGTCGACGCCGGGGTTCCCACGCGTCGTGCCGCCGTCGTGGCACCCCTGGCCGGCTCGCTGCTGATCTCGGGAGGGGTGGCACTGTGGCTGTTCAGCTGATCGCCCCGTCCTGGCACCGTCCGCGTCGCGCCCACCGACCGAGGATCCACCCGAGAGTCATGGCCAGCGCACCCCACGATCCCGTCATGGTCGACCGCATCGTCGACCTCCTCGCCGTCACCGACGACCGCCCCGCGGTCCTCGTCGACTGCACCCTCGGCGCGGCCGGCCACGCCGCCCGCCTGCTGGCCGCCAGCGGCCCCAACACCCACCTCGTCGGCTTCGATCGTGATCCCGACGCGCTGGACCTGGCCCGTCGTCGCCTGTCGGCCTTCGCCGACCGCGTCACCCTCGTGCACGCCCCCTTCGACGAGTTCACCGAACACGTTGCCCCGGTCGTCGCCCAGCACGGGCCCCTCATGGGTGTGCTCTACGACCTCGGTGTGTCCTCCATGCAGCTCGACACGCCCGGGAGGGGCTTCTCCTTCCGTGCCTTCGGGCCGCTCGACATGCGCATGGACACCACGTCGCCGACCACCGCTGCGGAGTTCGTCAACGCCGCCAGCGAGACCGAGCTGGAGCGGATCCTCTCGGAGTACGGCGAGGAGTCCCACGCACGACGGATCGCCCAGGCGATCGTCGCCAACCGTCCCTTCACGACCACGGTCGGCCTTGCCGACCTGATCGCCCAGGCCATGCCCCGTACGCAGCGCCGCAAGGATCGCGCCAAGGGCATCCACCCCGCCACCCGGTCCTTCCAGGGCCTGCGGATCGCGGTCAACTCAGAGCTCGAACGCTTCGGTGCCTCCCTTCCCCAGGCACTGGAGCTGGCGGCGCCCGCCCCCGGAACATCCCCCCGCGACGGTGACGTCGACGGCCGGGGCGGGCGCACCGCCAACACCTCCGATCGTGGCGGTCGCATCGCCACGCTCGCCTATCACAGCCTGGAGGACCGTATTGCCAAACGGTTCTTCTCCGACGCGGCCGATGGCTGCATCTGCCCTCCGGGTCTCCCGGTGTGCGGCTGCGGTCGCGTCCCCCTCCTCTCCCACGTCAGCCGCAAGGGTGAGCGCCCCTCCGAGGAAGAGGTGGCTGCCAACCCGCGCGCCCGATCGGCGACGCTGCGGGTCGTGGAACGTCTCTCCGGGGACGAGACCCCTGACGACGACCAGCTCGGGACCCGGTGACGCCGGATGACCGCCGTCGCCCAGCTGCCACGCCGTGGCAGCACCACCGCCCGCGCCCGAACCGAGGCGTTCCTGGTCGCCGCAGGGCTGGCAACAGCCCCGAACGGCCGCCCTGCAGGTCAGACGAGCCAGCAGGCCGCCGACGCCCGCCGGGCCGCCGCTGAACGTCGTCGGGCAGCCGTCCGGGCGGTCCCCGATCGCCGCAAGGACCCCTTCCGGCTCGCCGCACCGCTCGTCGCCGCCCTCGCCGTGACCATCGTGGTCCTGGGAGTCCTCGGGGTGGTGGCCCTCAACGCCCTTGCCGCCGAGGCCTCCTTCGAGGCCCGGGCGCTGGAGCAGGAGATCTCCGACCTGACGCTGCACCACGACGACCTGGTCGCCGCGGTCGCCCAGCTGGAGTCGCCCAACCGGGT
Organism: Euzebya pacifica; assembly: GCF_003344865.1. Classification (GTDB taxonomy): domain Bacteria; phylum Actinomycetota; class Nitriliruptoria; order Euzebyales; family Euzebyaceae; genus Euzebya; species Euzebya pacifica. The sequence goes on along the minus strand of NZ_CP031165.1, from coordinate 3,406,091 downwards.
TCGTGACGTCGCGCTCGGCCAGCTCGGCCTGATGGAGCCCGAGGTGCCCGGATTCCTCGAGATCGACCCGGCGGACATGCCGGCGCCGCAGCCCAAGCCCATGGTGCGGACAGGGAGCTGACCACGTGACGTCCGGCACCATCACCCGCACCCGCCGCTCGCGGACGACCACCCGGCCGACCACGTCACCCACCCCCACCCAAGGCGCACGGACTGTCACCGCGCCGTCCTCGCCCCGTCGGCCACCCGCCGGTGCAGGTCGTCCCCGTGGCCCGCGGCCGCCGTCGCTTGCCGCCGGGCTGCTCATCGCCACCCACGACGCCCTCGCCAGGGCGTTGCAGCGGGCCAAGTGCTCCCGTCGGCTGTTCACGCTGCTGCTGATCTACGTGCTGCTGACCCTGCTCATGGGCTGGCGCCTCGTGACCGTGCAGATCGTTGCCGCAGAGGACTACAGCGAGCTCGCACGTCGTCAGACCCAGCGCGAGGTCGACCTGCCCGCCACCCGAGGTGCGCTCACCGATCGTGAGGGCGACCCGCTGGCCATGAGCCTGTCGGCAGCAACGATCTTCGCCAACCCCCGGCTGCTGGCCGAGAACGACATCGACCCCTATGTCCTGGCGTCGCGGTTGTCCGAGCCGCTGGGCCGCTCCGTCGTCGACCTCGTCGAGGACCTGACGGCGGACCGGGAGTTCGTGTTCCTCGGCCGCCAGCTGCCACGTGCCGTGGGTGAGGAGATCACCGCCATGGAGCTGGCCGGCATCGGTGTCCTGGAGGAGCCGAACCGGGTGTACCCGGCCGACCGGATCGCAAGCCAGGTCGTCGGCTGGGCCGGCGTGGACAACAGCGGCCTGGCCGGTATCGAGCTGCAGTACGACGAGGCCCTGGCCGGTGTCGCCGGAACCCTGCGGCTGGAACGTGCCCCCGGCGGGCTGGAGATCACCGCCGCTCCCCGAGAGGTCGTCCCCGCCACCGCTGGCGCCGACATCCGGCTGACCATCGACCGCGAGGTGCAGTTCGCCACCGAGGAGATCCTGGTCGAGGCCGTGGAGACCTACGACGCGATCGGCGGCTCCGCGGTGGTGCTGGACCCACGTACCGGCGAGATCCTCGCCATGGCGAGCGTGCCGTCCGTCGCCCCCACCGCCTTCGCGGACTCCGAACCCTACGCACGCCGCAACCGCGCCGTGACCGACGTGTTCGAGCCCGGCTCGGTCAACAAGGTCATCACCATCGCCGGTGCCATCGAGGACGGCGTCATCGGTGCCGACCAGAGCTTCGAGGTCGCGGATCGGATCGCCATCGGCCCGGAGGTCTTCAACGACTCCAGCGGCCACGCGACCAGCTGGTGGTCGGTCAACGACATCATCGCCCGGTCCTCCAACGTCGGGACGATCAAGATCGCCCAGGCGCTGGGGGAGGAGCGGCTGTACCACTACGTCACCGAGTTCGGCCTGGGTCGCCCCACCGGCCTCGACTTCCCCGGTGAGTCCAACGGCCTGCTCGCCGAGGTCGACGACTGGTCGATCTCCAGCCTGCCGACCATCGCGATCGGGCAGGGTGTCTCGGCGACGCTCGTGCAGGTCGCCCAGGCGTTCGGCGTCATCGCCAACGACGGCACCTACGTCCCGCCCAGCCTGGTGCAGGGCACCGTGGGCCCCGACGGGGCCTTCACCCCTGCCGCGACCGCCGAACCACGGCAGGTCGTGTCGGCCGAGACGGCCGAGACGGTCGCCCAGATGCTCGTCGACGTCGTCGAGTCCGACGTCGGCACCGGCAGCCGGGCCGCGGTCCGCGGCTACAGCGTCGGTGGCAAGACCGGTACCGCACAGAAGCCCCTCGAGGGCGCCCGTGGGTACCGGGAGGACGCCTGGATCGCGACCTTCGCCGGCTTCGCCCCGGTGGAGGACCCGCAGGTGGTCGTCGCCGTCATGCTCGACGAGCCCACCCCGCACTACGGCGGGCTGTCCGCCGCCCCGACGTTCAGCCGCATCATGGAGTTCGCCCTCCGCGACCAGCGCATCCCGCCCCACACGCCGCAGATCCCCCTGCCGGTCGGGCAGCGCCTCGGCAACACCTTCGCGACGGCGCCGACCCCCACGGAGACCGCCAGCGACACGGCCAGTGACCGCGAGATCAACGAGGAGTCCCCCGAGGCCGAATCCTCGGGCGGTGACGACGGTGCAGAGGGATGATCGCGGGGCGTACCTGGGTTCGCGTGTCCGGTCGACCACGACCCCTCCCGGGTTCTCGAGGGCCCCGGTCGTATCCTCGGGCCGGCCCAGACGCCGGCCGACGGGGCCGGCGCGACGACCACGGCGACCCTCCCTCGTGCCCCCACCCGATCTTCCCGGCCCGTCCCTGACCGACCTGGCCGACCTGCTGCCCGACGCCGTCCTGCACGGTGTCGGCCGATCCGTCGTGACCGACGTCACCCACGACAGCCGCATGGCCGGCCCCGGCGTGCTGTTCGCCGCCCGGCCCGGCGAACGGGCCGACGGACACGACTTCGCGCCTGCCGCCGTCGAGGCGGGCAGCCCCGCGCTGCTGGTCGAGCGGCACCTGCCGGACCTGCCCGTCGATCAGCTGGTCGTCCCGTCCGTGGCCGAGGCCATGGGGTGGGCCGCCGCCGCCGCGCACGGCAACCCCAGCGACGCCCTCGACGTGCTCGGCGTGACCGGCACCAACGGCAAGACCACCACCGCCTACCTGCTGGACGCCGTCTGGCGCACCGCCGGACGGCGGACCGGGCTGGTCGGCACCGTGGAGACCCGGATCGGCAGCGAGGTCATCGCGGGCGTGCGCACCACGCCCGAGGCCACGGACCTGCACCGCCTGTTCGCCCGGATGCGCGACGACGACGTCACCGCGGCCTCCATCGAGGTGTCCAGCCACGGCCTTGCGCTCGGCCGCCTCAACGGGGTGCGCATGCGTGCGGCCCTGTTCACCAACCTCAGCCAGGACCACCTCGACTTCCACCACGACATGGCCGAGTACTTCGAGGCCAAGGCACGGCTGTTCACGCCGGCGTTCGTCCCGGCGGCGGCCATCACCGTGGACGACGAGTGGGGCGACCGCATGGCCGACCGCGCCCGTTCGGCTGGCCTGTCGGTCCTGACCGTGTCGCGCCATCGCGACGCCGACATCACGGCCACCGATGTCGTCACCGGGCCCGACGGCGCCACGTTCACCGCCCTGGTGGAGGGTCGGCGACACGCCGTCCGGATCGCCATCCCCGGCGACTACAACGTCACCAACGCCCTCGGTGCCATCGCGACCGCCCACCTCGCCGGCGTCGACATCGAGGTGGCGGTGGCCGGCGTGGGTGCCATCGCCGGCGTGCCCGGCCGCATGGAACGCGTCGATGCCGGCCAGCCCTTCGCGGTACTCGTCGACTACGCCCACACCCCGGACTCCGTCACCAACGTGCTGTCCAGCGCCCGTCGGCTGACCGACGGACGGGTGCTGGTCGTCCTCGGCTGTGGCGGGGACCGCGACGCCGGCAAGCGGCCGTTGATGGCCCGCGCCGCCGTGGCCGGCGCCGACGTCGCCGTGCTGACCAGCGACAACCCGCGCAGCGAGGATCCCGAGGCCATCCTCGACGACATGGTCGAAGGCCTCGCCGACCCGGCCGCGGCCATCCGGATAACCGATCGCGCCGCCGCCATCACCGAAGCCCTGCGCCAGGCGCGGGCCGGTGACGTGGTCGTGATCGCCGGCAAGGGCCACGAGCCGTACCAGGAGCTGGCCGACGGCCGGATCCACTTCGACGACCGCGAGGTCGCCCGCAACGTCCTCAACGAGGTGCTGTAGATGATTCCCCTGGCCGTGGCCGCCGTCGCCGACATCGTCGGTGGCGACCTGGTCTCCGACTCCGACACCCGGATCACGGGTGTCTCCATCGACAGCCGACGCGTGATGGCCGGCGACCTCTTCGTCCCCCTCGTGGGCGAGCACAGCGACGGCCACGACTGGGTCGAGGCCGCCGTGGCGGCCGGCGCGACCGGCTTCCTGTGCGACGAGGCCCACGCCGACCTGGCCGCCCGGCTGCCCGGCGGGATCGTCGTCGACGACCCCCTCGACGCCCTGACCGGGCTGGCGGCCTGGGTACGCGACGAGGTCGATCCGATCGTCGTCGCCGTCACCGGCTCCAACGGCAAGACCACCACCAAGGACCTGACCGCCGCCGCCATCGGCGCGGCCAGGGTCACCGTCGCCAACCCCGGCTCGTTCAACAACGAGATCGGGTTGCCGCTGACGCTGTGCCTGCTGACCGCCGAGACGGAGGTGCTGGTCTGCGAGATCGGCGCCCGGGGCATCGGCCACATCGCTGAGGTCATGCCGATGCTGCGTCCCGACATCGCCATCGTCACCACGATCGCCGGCGCCCACATCGGCGAGTTCGGCTCGTTGGAAGCCATCGTGCGGGCCAAGGGCGAGCTGGTGGAGGGCCTGTCGGAGGAAGGGGTCGCCGTCCTCAACGCCGACGTCCCCGAGGTCGCCGGCCTGACCGAGCGCAGCCCCGGACGTGTCGTCACCTTCGGCAGGGCCGAGACCGCCGACCTCCACCCCGACGAGGTGACCGTCGACGAAGCCGGCCACGCCGTGCTCACCATCGGCGAGGTCACCGTCCGGCTGCCGCGTCCCGGCCTGCACAACGTCGGCAACGCCCTGGCCGCCCTCGCCGCCGCAGAGATCGTCGGCGTGCCCCGCGACGTCGCCGCCGGGGGCCTGGCCGACGCCGGCGTGTCGCGGTGGCGCATGGAGGTCACCACCAGCGCCGACGGGGTCGTGGTGGTCAACGACGCCTACAACGCCAACCCCCAGTCGACGGTTGCCGCCATCGACACGCTCGCGAGCATCCGCACCGACGGCGCACGCTGGGCGGTCCTCGGCTTCATGGCCGAGCTGGGCGATCAGACCGGCCCGGGCCACCGGACGGTCGGCGCGCACCTGGCCGAGGCCGGGATCGACGGCGTCGTCGTGGTCGAGGCCCGTGCCGGCGCGATCGCCGACGGGGCCCGGGAGGCCGGCTTCGCCGGACGCATCCTCGAGGCTGCCGACGTGGGCGAGGCCACCGACACGATCGCCGGGCTCGTCGCCGCCGGTGACGTCGTCCTGGTCAAGGGCAGCCGCAGCGTCGGCCTGGAAGTCCTGGCCGCGGCGCTGCTGGAGGACGGTGGCCACCAGTGAGGTTCATCCTGATCTCCGCGTCGTTGTCGCTGGTCCTGTCGCTGATCGGCACCCCGGCGGTCATCCGCTTCTTCCGGGCTCGCGAGCTCGGCCAGCTGATCCGCGACGACGGCCCACAGAGCCATCACACCAAGCGCGGCACCCCGACCATGGGCGGCACCGCGATCATCATCGCGGCGCTGATCGCCTACGCGATCTCCGCAGCGCTGGCCGGGCGGCTCGACTCCGCCGGCGGGGCGCTGGCGATGGCCACGTTCGCCGGCATGGGCGCAGTCGGGTTCCTCGACGACCTCATCAAGCTCAAGCAGCAGCGCAACCTCGGCCTCAACAAGACCGCCAAGTTCGGCGGCCAGGCCCTGGTCGCGATCGTCTTCGCGTTCGGCGCACAGTACGTCGCCGAGACGTCGACCCGCCTGAGCTTCATCGGGCCGCTGTCGCTGGACTTCGGGCCGGTCCTGTTCCCGATCTTCTGCTTCGTGATCCTCTCGGCCACCTCCAACGCGGTGAACCTGACCGACGGGCTCGACGGCCTCGCCAGCGGGGTCAGCGCCATGGTCTTCGGCGCCTACACGATCATCGCCTTCTGGATCTTCCGCCATCAGCTGGACTACACCAACGAGGCATGGATCCACGCCGACACCCTCGCGATCGGCGCCGCAGCCGTCATGGGCGCCACGCTGGGCTTCCTGTGGTGGAACGCCCACCCGGCCAAGATCTTCATGGGTGACACCGGGTCGCTGGCCCTCGGCGGCATGCTCGCCGCCCTCGGCGTGCTGACCGAGACCGAGCTGCTGCTGATCATCCTCGGCGGCCTGTTCGTGGCCGAGACCGTGTCGGTCATCCTGCAGATCGCGGTGTTCCGGCTGATGGGCGGTCGGCGCCTGTTCCGCATGGCGCCCTTCCACCACCACTTCGAGCAGCTCGGCTGGCACGAGAACCAGGTCATCGTCCGGTTCTGGATCATCGGCGGACTCTGCACGGCCTTCGGGATCGGCCTGTTCTACGCCGAGTACCTGTCCCGGGCGGGGTCGGGATGACCGCCACCGACCCGAGGCGAGTCCTGGTCTTCGGTGTCGGCGCCTCCGGTGTTGCCGTCGCCGCGGCTGCCCTGTCCCGGGGCTGGCAGGTCCTGGCCGTCGACGAGCGTGCCGAGGCCGACACCTCCGCCATGCCCGACGGGGTCGAGGTCCGGCTCGGCGCCGTCGATGCGTCTGCGCTCGCCGACGTCGACGTCGTCGTCACGAGCCCGGGTGTGCCGCCGACCCAGCCCCTCCTGGCGACGGCCGTCGACCGTGGGGTGCCCGTCTGGTCCGAACCGGAGCTCGCCTGGCAGCTCAACGAGGGCCGCAGCCGCCTCGTCGCCGTCAGCGGGACCAACGGCAAGACGACCACCACGGAGATGATCGCCGCCTGCCTGCACGCACCCGCAGCGGGCAACATCGGCGTGCCGCTGGTGCAGGTCCTGGCCGCCGACACGCCACCACCGGTCGTCGTCGCCGAGCTGTCGAGCTTCCAGCTGCACTTCTGCCACGAGCTGCGGCCCGACGTCGCCGCCCTCCTCAACGTCGCCGATGACCACCTGGACTGGCACGGCGGCCTCGACGGCTACCGGGCCGACAAGGCCCGCATGTGGCAGGCACAGCGTCCCGAGGACGTCACCGTCGCCTTCACCGCCGACGCCGGCACCGTCGCCACGCTCGAGGCGTACCCGCCCCCCGGACAGCTGGTCCGTGTCGACGACATCGGCAACGACGAGGTGCTGCAGGGCCTCGACCTGCGGGCGGGCGGCCCCCACAACCTGGCCAACGCCACTGTGGCGGCGCGGGCAGCACTTGCCGCTGGTGCGTCGGTCGAGGACGTCCGGGACGCGCTGCAGGCCTTCGAGCCCGGCCCCCACCGCCTCGAGCTCGTCGCCGACCGAGACGGGGTCCGCTGGATCAACGACTCCAAGGCCACCAACCCCCATGCCGCCCTCGCCGCGCTGCGGTCCTTCGAGGACATCGTGTGGATCGCCGGCGGGCTGAACAAGGGCCTGGACTTCGCGACGCTCGCCGATGACCTGCCCGGCCGCGTCCGGACCGTCCTGACCATCGGCGCCTGCGGCCCGGAGCTCGCCGCCGTCGCCCGCACCGTCGGTGTGGCGGTCGAGGAGGTCGGTCAGCTCGACGCCGCCGTCCGACGTGCCGCCGAAATCGCGGTCCCGGGCAGTACCGTCCTGCTTGCGCCGGCGGCGGCCAGCATGGATCAGTTCCGCAACTACGCCGAGCGCGGAGACGTGTTCAGGCGGGAAGTGGAGGCGCTGCGATGACCACCGTTGGATCGGACCCCGAGGTGACCGCGGCCGGATCGTCGGCCACCGTCGAGGCCGACGGCCGCACCGGGCTGCTCGGCAGGATCGTGTCGGGCCGTGCCACGCCGGATTCGGTCTGGCTGCTCCTGCTGGCCAGCGGCCTGCTGCTGCTCGGCCTCGTCATGACCTTCAGCGCGTCCTTCGTGCAGTCGACCGCCGACACCGGTGACGCCTTCGACGTCTTCGGGCGGCAGGCGTTCTGGGCGTTCCTCGGCCTGCCGGTTGCGTTCGTGGCCACGGTCGTGGACTACCGGCGGTGGCGCATGTTCGCCCTGCCCGCCCTGGTGCTGACCCTGCTGGCCATGGCGCTCGTGCTGGTCGTGGGGGAGGAGGTGAACGGCGCCAAGCGTTGGTTCGCGCTGGGGCCGGTCTCCATCCAGCCTGCGGAGATCGTCAAGCTGACCCTGCCGCTGTGGACCGCACACGTCCTGGCCTCGAAGTGGCGCTCGATCGACCGTGGTGGGGTGATCGACCTGCTGCTGCCCGCGGCACCGGTGATCGTGGTCGCCGGGGTGCTCGTGGCCATGGGCCCCGACCTGGAGTCCGCCGTGCTGGTCATGGCCATCGGCAGCACGGCCCTCTTCGTGGCCGGCCTGCCGCTGCGCATCGTCGGGGTCATGGGCATCCTCGCCGGGCTGTTCGCCTGGTACGAGGTCGCCTCCAAGCCCTATCGCCTCGGTCGCCTGGCCGCATGGCTCGACCCCACCGCCTACGCCGACACCTACGGCTACCAGACCACCCAGGGGTTCATCGCCCTCGGATCCGGCGGGTTCTTCGGCGTGGGGCTGGGCCAGGGGCGCGGCAAGTGGCTGTACGTCCCCAACGCCCACACCGACTTCATCTACGCGATCATCGGCGAGGAGCTCGGCCTGCTGGGTGCCCTGCTGGTCCTCATCGCCTTCGCGGGCTTCGCCTGGCTCGGCATCCGGATCGCCTCTCGGTCCACCGACGTGTTCGGGCGCCTCCTGGCCGCCTCGGTCACCGCCTGGCTGATCCTGCAGGCCAGCATCAACATGTCCTCCGTCGTCGGGCTGCTGCCCGTCACCGGTGTCACGCTGCCGCTGGTCTCCTTCGGTGGGTCGTCCCTGGTGATCACGATGGCCGGCGTGGGCCTGCTCGCGTCGGTCGCCCGGCACGGGCGCGATGTGGAGGCGAGGCACGGGCGGGTGCCGGCCCCGTCGGCGCGGCCCGCGGGGGACGGTGCGTCGCTCGATGGGTGACACCGTCCTGCTGGCCGCGGGCGGCACGGGCGGTCACGTGTTCCCCGGACTGGCCACCGCCGCCGCGCTCCACGACGCCCGTCCGGACCTGGAGATCGCCTTCGTGGGCACCGCCGACCGGCTGGAGGCTCGCCTCGTCCCCGAGGCCGGCTGGCCCCTGCACACCGTGCCCGCCATGGCGCTGCGCAAGGACCTGTCGGCGCTGAAGCTGCCGGTCGTCCTCGGGCGGGCGGTGTCGGCGACCCGTCAGCTGATCCGCCAGTCCGACGTGATCGCCGCGGTGTGCTTCGGCGGCTACACGTCCGTCCCCCTGGCGCTTGCGGCCCGCACGACCGGCACGCCCCTGGTGGTGCACGAGCAGAACGCGGTCCCCGGGCGCGCCAACAAGCTGGCAGCACGAGCCGCCGCGGCCGTCGCCGTGACCTTCGAGCAGGCCGCTGACGGCTTCGGCTCGACCAGGACCGTGCTGACCGGCAACCCCGTACGACCCGGGCTGCTGCCCGACGCGGCGCCCGGCGAGGACCTCCCGGCCGTCCGCGCCCGACTCCGCGACGAGGCCCTGTCCACCTTCGGGCTGCGTCCGGACCGTCGCACCCTCCTCGTCTTCGGTGGCAGCCAGGGAGCCCGGCAGATCAACCGGGCGCTGACCGGCGCCGTCGACCGCTGGACCAGGCCCGAGGAGCTCCAGGTCCTCCACGCCACCGGTTCCCGAACCCACGACGAGACGGTCGCCGCCTGGGGAGCGGTCGAGCACGGCGGCCTGCACGTCGTCGTCGAGGAGTTCATCACGCGCATGGACCTCGCCTACGCTGCGGCCGACGTGGTCGTCTGCCGTGCTGGCGCCTCCTCCATCGCCGAGCTGACCGCGCTCGGCCTGCCGTCGATCCTCGTGCCCTATCCCCACGCAACCGACGACCACCAGACCGCCAACGGCCGGGCCCTCGAGGCAGCCGGCGGTGCGGTCGTCGTCCCCGATTCCGACATGGATGCCGATCGGCTGGTCGCCACCGCCGAGCCGTTGCTCCACGACCCCACGACCCACGAGCGCGTGGCTGCCGCCGCGACGGCGTTCGGCCGCCCGCAGGCAGCTGCCCGGCTGGCCGAGCTCGTGCTGGAGGTAGCCACACCATGACCGCTGACGACCCCGACCTGACCACCGCCGCAGGCCTGGAGCTTGCCGCCGACACCCGTGTGCACCTGATCGGGATCGGTGGGTCGGGCATGAGCGCCCTGGCCCAGATCCTGCTCGAGCGCGACATGCCCGTGTCGGGCAGCGACCTGCGCGGCGGACCGTCCTGCATGGTGCTGGAGGCCATGGGGGCCACGATCCACGTCGGCCACGATGCCGGACACGTCGAGCGGGCCGATGTCGTCGTGGTCTCCAACGCCGTCCCGCGCGGCAACGTCGAACGCCAGCGCGCCCACGAGCTGGGCATCCCCGTCGTGCTGCGTGCGGACCTGCTGGAGCTGCTGCTGACCGGCAGCACACGTGTCCTGATCTCCGGCACCCACGGCAAGACGACCACGACGTCGATGACGACCGTGGCCCTGCAGGCTGCCGGACTCGACCCCTCCTTCGCCATCGGCGGTGCGCTGCACGGTGGCGGGACGTCGGCCCATCACGGCACCGGTGCAGTGTTCGTTGCCGAGGCCGACGAGGCCTTCCGGTCCTTCCTGCGCCTGACCCCCGACGTGGCCATCATCACCAACGTCGAGATGGACCATCACGACGAGTACGCCGACCTCGAGGCCTACCGCGAGGCGTTCGTGCAGTTCCTCCAGCGTCGTCCCGAGGGCGGGCTCGCGCTGCTCTGCGCCGACGACGAGGGCTCGGCCACCCTCGCCCCCCACCTGACCGGCTTGGTGCGCACCTACGGCACCGTCGCTGGCGCCGACGTGCGCGCGTCGGAAGTGACCCCCACCCCCGAGGGCGGCAGCCGCTTCCGCGTGACCGACGGCGAGGAGGACCTCGGCGAGTTCTCGGTCCTCGTGCCCGGCCGGCACAACGTCCTCAACGCCACCGCGGCGATCGCCGCTGCCCGCTTCGTCGGGGCGTCGGTCGAGGGGGTGGCCGACGGCCTGCGGGACTTCGCCGGGGCGATGCGTCGGTTCCAGCGGCTCGGCACGGTCGGCGGCGTCGCCGTCGTCGACGACTACGGCCACCACCCCACGGAGCTCTCCGCGACGATCGCCGGCGCCCGGGAGGCCAACCCCGACGGCCGGGTCATCGCCGTCTTCCAGCCCCACCGCTACAGCCGGACCGAGGCGCTCGGGACGGACCTCGGACGGGCGCTGGCCGCGGCCGACCTCGTGGTCGTCACCGACGTCTACGCCGCCGGTGAGGCGCCGGTACCGGGCATCACGGGTGCGCTGGTCGCCGACGGTGCGGCGGACGCCGGCGCCGAGGTCCGGTTCATGCCGCGCCTGGGTGACCTGCCGAAGCTGCTCGCCGACCTGGTCGAGCCCGGCGACATGGTCCTCACGATGGGCGCCGGTGACATCACGGGCGTCGGTCCCCAGCTGCTGGAGCGGCTGGAGGGACGAGGCGCATGAGCAAGGAGTGGGGACCGGGCGACCCGCTGTACGAGGCGTTGGTCGCCCGTGTCGGCGGTGCGGTCACCGCGGACGAACCCCTGGCACCGCGGACCACCCTGAAGGTGGGCGGCAACGCGCGCACGCTGGTCGTGGCCGAGTCCGAGGACGACCTGCTCGCCGTGGCTCGGGTCTGCAACGAGATGGCAGTCGGCTGGCTCGTCGTGGGTCGCGGGTCCAACATGCTGATCGCCGACCGCGGCTGGGACGGTGTCGCGGTCACCCTCGGTCGCGGGTTCCGCGGGGTGGACGTCGAGGCCACTGACCCCCGGCATCCCGACGGATCCCACTGGACGGTCATCGCGGGGGCGGCCGAACCCATGCCCGTGCTGGCGTCGACGCTGGAACGCCACGGCCTCGGTGGCATGGCCTTCGGCGTGGCGATTCCCGGTGCCGTCGGCGGTGCGGTCCGCATGAACGCCGGCGCCCACGGCGGGCAGATGGCCGACGTGCTGGAGTGGGCCGACGTGGTCCGCCTCACGCGTGGGACGACGGAGCGCTGGCACGCTGCTGACCTGCAGATGTCCTATCGCCACACCGCCCTTCCGTCAGACGCCGTCGTGACGCGCGCGTGCCTGCGCCTGCAGCGGGAGGATGCGGACACGCTGGCCGCCGACATGGCCGAGATGAAGCAGTGGCGGCGCGACCACCAGCCGATCAACCAGCCGTCGTGCGGCAGCGTGTTCCGCAACCCGCCGGGTGACTCCGCCGGCCGCCTGATCGACACGGCCGGGTTGAAGGACCATGCCGTCGGCGGCGCGCGCGTCAGCCCGAAGCACGCCAACTTCATCACCGTCAGCCCGGGAGCCACCGCCAGCGACGTGTACGAGGTCATCCGCCACGTGCGCGCCGAGGTCGACCGGGTGCACGGTGTGGTGCTGCATCCCGAGGTGGTCATCGAGGGGTTCGCGGATCCGCTGGGCAGCGGGGGAGGGGAGGCCGCGTGAGCGCGCTGCGTCCCGCCCTCCGCTACCTCGGCCTCGCGTCGGCCCCCCGGCCCGCCAGGCGCCCTGCCGCGCCGTCCCACGTGCGCGTCCGTGCTGCTGCACAGGTGGCACCGGACGGTTCGCGACGGGCGGTCGTCGACGCCGAGCTGCTCCTGAGCGCCGTCGGTCGCGGCGACGCGCAGCGCAACGCGGCGGCCACCGATCCCGTGCCGGTCCGGCAGTCGACGGTGACCCGTCCATCGGTGCCCCGGTCGACGTCGTCTGCGCCGCGTCGCCGCCGCTCCCGTTCCCGTTCGCGTGATCGTGATGGTGCACAGAAGCGGTCGCGGCAGCCGGCAGGATCGCGTCCACGGGCCAGGACAGGGGCCCGACGACCGCAGGAGCCTCGTCACCCGCGGCGTCGGTTCCAGCCGCTCGTCGTCCTCGGCCTGGCCGAGCGTCCCATCCACGTCACCGGCCACCCGCGCATGCGCGAGCGCATCCTGGAGGGGCTGCAACGTCGACGTCGGCGCGAACGCGTCGTGACGGCGTCCCTGCTGGCGTTGCTGGCCACGGTGCTGCTCGGGTGGGGGACCCTGCGATCGCCGCTGCTGGCCGTGGAGGACGTCCGCGTCGTCGGCGTGCCCGGCGAGGTGTCTGCGGAGGTGCTGGGCGTGGCGTCGGTCCGGGTCGGCCAGAACGTCCTCGACGTGGACCTGCAGGCCGTCGAGGCCCAGGTCACCGAGCTGTCGTGGGTCGAGCGGGCCACCGTCCGCCGCCGACTTCCCTCCACCGTGGAGATCCGTGTGTCCGCGCGCACCCCGGTGCTGGCCGGCACGTTCGGCGAGAACACCTACCTCGTGGACGCCGAGGGGTTGGTCATCGAGGTGGTGGACGAGGCTCCCGAGGGCGTGACGACCATGGCCCTGACCGCGGCGCCCCCCGTCGGTGCGGTCGTCACGGCGCCCTCGGTGCTGGCTGCGGCCGAGATCGCCGCACGCATGCCCCCGGGCATGGAGCGGTGGCTGGTCTCCTACAGCACGGCTGGCGACGACGAGGTCGACGCGCTGCTGCGTGTCCCGACCGAATCCGGCCCAGTGGAGCTCGTCGCCCACCTCGGCCGTCCCGTCGAGGTCGACGTCAAGGCCGCCACGATCGCCTCGCTGGTCGAGGAGACCGTCGGCAACGGCATGACCCCCCGCGCCCTCGACGTCCGCATCCCCGACCGGCCCATCGTGCTCGCCTGAGGCTGTTCACTCACACCAACCCGGCACTGGACCGCAACGCCAGCAGATTGGCATCTGGCGACGATTGTGGTGAGGGGTGCACCCGTGCACCGACGCCCACAATCGTCGCCGACGACCAATCCCGGCCGTCGCGGTCCGGTTACTCCTGGCGGTCGAGGCTGACGGTGAAGCTGGTGCCGACGCTCTGGCCGATGGCGACCTCGCCCGTCCAGCCGTTGCCGGAGACGCTGTAGACCTGTCCGGTCGAGCCGTCGCCGGTCGACTGGGTGATCTCGTAGCCGGCGGCCGGCAGCTCGGCGGAGAAGAACGCCGAGACGTCCTCGACGGACCCGTCGGCCTGGAAGATCGCAACGACGTCACGACCCGCCCCTCCCGCACCGCCCTGCGCCTCGGCACCCTGGGGGAGGGGGAAGTCCGCGGGGAAGTCCGCAGGCAGGCCCTGGCCGACGCTGACCTGCCCGTCGGGGCCGTCCACGGTGATCTGGTCGCCGTCGAGGTCGATGGAGATCCCTTCCTCCTCCAGCGCCTGGTTGGCGATGTTCTCCGCGACGTCCTGGGCGCTGCAGGCAGCGGCCAGCAACATCACCGCCAGCAGGAGGGCGGCACGGCCCATCGACGCACGCGACCGCCCGGACCCGGATCTGGCTGACTGCACACGAACCTTCATGGTGGTGGTTCCCCTCGACTGGCGGACAGCCGTGCGACCTTCGTGCACGGCACGGACACCGGCGATTGTCTGCCGCGCCAGTCCCACCGTCCACCCGCTGTCACCGTTTCACGAGGACTCCCCCGGGGCACCGGCAGGGTGGTCAGGTTGACGCATGCGGAGGCAGTGCGTAAGGTCTGACCAGTCAAGAGGTTTACATAAGTATAACCCTCTACTTGAGGGTTAGGGTTCGATCGACACGGTCACACCCACCATGCCCACCACGGATCGCCCCCCATCGGGGAGTGGCCCGCGAGGGGTCTTCCCCCATGTTGAAGTGAACAGCTGCGCCGGCAGAGCGCAGGGAAATGACAAGGAGACACGTTCGTGGCCGCACCACAGAACTACCTGGCCGTCATCAAGGTGGTCGGGATCGGAGGCGGCGGAGTAAACGCCGTCAACCGCATGATCGAAGCGGGCCTGAAGGGCGTGGAGTTCATCGCGGTGAACACCGACGCCCAGGCCCTGCTGATGTCCGACGCCGACGTCAAGCTCGACGTCGGCCGTGAGCTGACGCGTGGACTCGGCGCCGGTTCGGACCCCGAGGTGGGCGAGAAGGCCGCCGAGGAGCACCGCGACGAGATCGAGGAGGTCCTCAAGGGGGCCGACATGGTCTTCGTCACGGCAGGCGAAGGTGGTGGCACCGGAACCGGTGGCGCACCGATCGTTGCCGACATCGCCAAGTCGCTCGGCGCCCTCACCATCGGTGTGGTCACCCGGCCGTTCTCCTTCGAGGGCCGTCGCCGCGCCATGCAGGCCGAGCACGGTGTGGACCGTCTGGCCGCCGCGGTCGACACCCTCATCGTCATCCCCAACGACCGGCTGCTGGAGATCTCCGACACCGAGACCTCGATGCTGGAGGCGTTCCGCCTGGCCGACGACGTGCTGCTGCACGGTGTGCAGGGCATCACCGACCTGATCACGACCCCGGGTCTGATCAACACCGACTTCGCCGACGTGTCCACCGTCATGCGTGACGCCGGCTCGGCCACGATGGGCGTCGGCAAGGCGCGCGGCGAGGGTCGTGCACGGCAGGCCGCCGAGATGGCGATCTCCTCGCCCCTGCTCGAGGCCTCCATGGACGGTGCGCGCGGCGTGCTGCTGACCATCGCCGGTGGCTCCGACCTGGGCCTGCACGAGGTCAACGAGGCCGCTGCGGCGGTCCAGGACCACGCCGACCCCGAGGGCAACATCATCTTCGGTACCGTCATCGACGACTCCCTCGGCGACGAGGTCAAGGTCACCGTCATCGCTGCGGGGTTCAACGACTCGCCGACCTCGGCCCAGGAGAAGGCGCCGACCCAGATGTCGGCACAGGCGGCCAACGTCACGCCCCTGCGTCCGACGCGCGAGCCGTCCCGTCCCGACTTCGGCCGCACCGTGCGGGTGGACAGCCCGCCGCCGCTGCCGTCGATCCTCGACGACGACGATGACGACGAAGACGTCTTCCGCTCGCCGGCGGCGTCGGACCGTCCGGCCGACGACGACGGTGACGACGACCTCGACATCCCCTCGTTCCTGCGCCGCTGACCCGACTGACGACGTGAACGCCCCTCGAACCGCGACGGGCGCGGTCCCGGCGAGCGCCGCGGCGCCGCCCACCGTCCCCCGAACCGGGCTGATGCCCGGGCGGTCGGACGTGCGCTACGGGTTCTCCACCCGTGCGCACGGCACCACCTCCGACACCGTCGGCCAGGGAGACCCGGTGGCGGCTCGGCGCGCGCTCGTGGCCGAGATCGGCCACCCCGACGTGCCGGTCGCCCTGATGCGACAGGTCCACGGCCGCACGGTTGCAACGGTCGGCGAGGACGCCGGAGCGGGCTCCGCTCCCGACCGCCGGCCGGAGGCCGACGGGCTGGTGACCACCAGTCCGGCAACGGCGCTCGGCGTGTTCGTTGCGGACTGCGTTCCCGTCCTCCTGTCGGCCGGCGACGCCATCGGTGCGGTCCATGCAGGCAGGGGAGGGGTGGCGCTGGACGTCGTGGGGGAGGCCATCGAGGTGCTTCTCGCCGACGGACACGCGTCCGCGGACCAGGTCGCTGCCGTGATCGGACCGGCCATCGGCCCCTGCTGCTACGAGGTACCGGCCGACATGGCCGCCGACGTGGTGGAGGCCACGGGCCTGCCGAACGCGCGCGCACGGACGTCCTGGGGTACTCCGTCCCTTGACCTCCCCGGTGCGGTGGGCGATCAGCTGCTGGCCCGGGGCGTCACCCGGATCAACCGCGCCGGCGGCTGCACCAGGTGCGAGGCCGACACGTGGTTCAGCCACCGGGCCACGACCATGGACGCAACGACCTTTCCCGCCGGACGACAGATCGGCGTGATCGTGCGGGAGGACGCATGAGCGAGATGTCGACGACCATCGCCGCGCGCCTCGAACACGTGAGGCGCACGATCGCCGAGGCCGCGGAACGCGCCGGCCGCTCCACCAGCGGGATCACCCTCGTCGCGGTCTCCAAGACGTTCGACGACGACGCGGTTCGCGCCGCGCGCGACGCCGGGCAGGTCGACTTCGGCGAGAGCCGGGCGAAGGCACTCGCAGCGCGCCACGACGCCGACCCGGCGCTCGGGGTTCGCTGGCACTTCGTCGGCCGACTCCAGCGCAACAAGGTGAGCCTGGTCGCCGGTACCGCGACGCTGATCCACTCCGTGGACTCCATGCGGCTGGCCGAGGCCATCGCCACCGAGGCCCGCGACCACCAGCGGGTCCAGCGCGTCCTGGTCCAGGTCAACGCCGGTGAGGACCCCGACAAGGCGGGCTTCTCCATCGACGAGGCACCCACGGCGATCGCGCGCATCCGCGAGATCCCCGGTATCTCCGTGCAGGGGGTCATGACGATTCCCGCCCTCGGGGCGGACCCCCGTCCCGCCTTCGTGCGGCTGCGCACCCTGCGCGACGAGCTGCGCGAGTCCTTCCCCGAGATCGTGCACCTGTCCATGGGCATGAGCGGGGACTACGAGCTGGCGGTGGAGGAGGGGGCAACCCTCGTCCGCCTCGGCACCGCGATCTTCGGTCCGCGCGACGGCTGACCGCCCGGACGGGCGGGGCACCTCGCCGGTCCACCAGTACAACCGAACTACCGTGGCCACACCGGCCACGACCGCCCCCTGGGGGGCATGGAAGGGAGCAACAGATGGCGTCCAACGGATGGAAGCGCGCGATGCACTTCCTCGGCCTGGTCGAGGAGTACGACGACGACTACAACGACATGCCCACGGCCGAGCCGATGGGTGCGCCGCCCCTGAGCGCCGAACCGCCGGCAGCGCCGCGGTCCGAGCCGTCCAACGTGCGACGGATCCCGACCGCCGGGTCGATGGACGACGACATGGCCCCCGCCGGCATGGGTGCGTCCGGGATGGGTGCGTCGGGCACGGGGCCGGCATCCTCGCCCGCCCCGGTCGCACCGACCGGCACGGTCAACGTCCTGGGCGGCCCCCGGGCCGAGGACCCGCCGGCGCCGAGTGGCCCTCGTGTCGCCGACCACGTCCACATCACCAGCCCCACCACGTTCAACGACGTGGAGGAGGTCGGGGAGAACTTCCGCGACCGGGTGCCGGTGCTGATGAACCTGCAGGGCGCCAGCGAGACCGTCGCCAAGCGGCTCCTCGACTTCGCCTCGGGCCTCATCTACGGCCTCGACGGGCGCATCGAGCGCAAGGGCGACCGCATCTTCCTGCTGACCCCGGCCGACGTGGAGATCTCCGCTGGCGAGCTGTCACGGTTGCAGGATCGTGGCCTGACGTCGTGACGCCACCTACGGTGGGGCCATGCTGATCATCTGCTGGGCGCTCACCGCGTTCTGGGTCCTGCTCATCGTCCGGGTGATCTTCTCGTGGATTCCCCGTCCACCGGACCCGCTGCTGGTCGTCAACGACGTGGCCGTCAGGGCCACGGACTGGGCTGTCGCCCCCCTCCGCAACGCGATCCCGCCCATGCGAATGGGAGCGGTTGCGCTGGATCTGAGCATCCTCGTGCTTTTCTTTGGGGTGAACATCCTCCAGGCCATCCTCTGCTGACCGGCCCTGGGGCGCGAGTGATCGCGAGGACGCCAACGGAGCTGCCATGAGCTTGTCACCCGACGACATCGAACGTCAGGTATTCGCCACCGAGTTCCGCGGCTACGACCGCGAGGACGTCGACACCTTCCTTGATCGGGTGGCCGACACCCTCGAGGAGCTGCGCCGCGAACGCGAGGGGCTGCTGGCGCGCCTGAACGACGCCGAGCGCCACGCCGCGGACGCGCGCGCACAGGCCGACGAACGGGTGGCCGCCGCCGCGGACCGGGTGCAGCAGGCCGAGTCCGCTGCGAACGCCCGCGTGGCGCAGGTCGAGTCGGCAGCAAGCGATGCGCTCGAGGCCGAGAAGATGCTGAAGCGGACGCTCATCACCGCGCAGCGCACGGCCGACGCGACCGTGCACGAAGCCCAGGCCCTGGCCGAGCGCACCGTGTCCGCCGCGAAGGAAGAGGCGTCTGCGACCCTCGCCGGTGCCAGGAGCGAGGCCGAGGGACTGCGCACGCGCACCCGTGAGGAGGCCGAACGGCTGCTGCACGACGCCCGGGCGGCCGCGGCTGCCGAACGGGCCGAAGCCAACCGGGAGGCCGACCGCGTCCGCAGCGAGGCCGAGGCCGAGGCACAACGCCTCGTCGAGACCGCACGGGCCGAGGCCAACCAGACCACCGAGGAAGCACGGGGCGTGGCCGAGCAGGCTGTTGCCGACGCGCGTGCCGAAGCCGAGCGCACCCGCTCCGACGCCGGGACCGAGGCCGAACGACTGATCGCCGAGGCCGACGCGCGTGCCCGGGCGACCGTGTCGGATGCCGAGTCCTCCGCCGCCGCGATGACCGCCCGGGCCGAGGCCCGTGCATCGGAGCTGCTGGCCGATGCCTCCCGCCAGGTCGGCGAGGCCCGGTCCGAGGCTGCGGCGGTCCTCGACGACGCGATGCGCACGGCGGAGAAGCTCGCCGAGCAGCGCACCGCCTACGCCCGGGTCATCACCGACGCGATGTCGAGCCAGATGGCGGAGATCGAGCGGCTGGGGGCCCTGCCGGCGGTGCCGGAGGAGATGCTGACGACCATCGACCGGTTGCGGTCGAGCCGCACCGACGACACCGGATCGGCGGAGGGTTCCGAGCTCGAGCACGTCGAGTCCGAGCAGGTCGAGTCCGAACAGGCCGAGTCCGAGCAGGTCGAGTCCGACCGGGCCGAGTCCGAGCGGCAGGAGTCCCAGCCGGAGGACACCGAGCCAGACGACGCCGAGCCAGACGACGCCCAGCCAGACGACGCCGAGCCGGATGACGGGTCCCAGCAGGACGTCACGGGGTCGGAGGAGGACGAGGCCCCGAGCTCGTCCGGTCCGCCACCTGCGGAGCCCCTCCTGGCCCTCGACGTCGTCGATGACGGGCCGGGCGATGACGCCGCATCAGCCGATGACCACCCGCGCCTGCGGGTCGTCGGCGACGACATCGGCAGCACCAGCGGCCGCCGCGGCAGCTCGTCCACGAGCAGCCAGATCGACCTGGTCCACCTCCTGCGTGCCCCCCACCGGGACTGAACCGAGGGCCTCGGACGACCGGACCCCGGACCTGTCCGGGCGTCGGCGATCGAGGCAGTACGCTCGGGCTCGTTCCGCATCCGTTCGTTCGCGGCCGAAGGCCAACGCGTGATCCTCATCAGCCTCATCCTCGTCCTCGTCTCAGCCGTCAGCCTGCTGATCGGCGGTCTGTTCTCCGAGGAGCTCGACCTCATCTACGTCTCCATCGCGGCCGCGTTGGCTGCGGGGGTGTTCCTGCTGGTCGGCGTGCTCCGCGGCAACCGGCGACCCAAGCCCGTCCGTGCCGCAGCACCCACGACGACCTCCGGTGACGATGCGCCGGCCGCCACGTGGAAGGGTGCCGGGTGGAGCGGCAACGGGCAAGACGCCCTGTCGCGTGACGAGGACGTCACCACCGACCTGAGCGGGGCCTCCGCAACGCCGCCCGCGGTGCAGGACTCGGCACCCCCGGCGCCCGCGGCGCCGCCTGCGGCAACCCCACCGGTGTCCACACCTCCGCCGGCCCCCGCACCTCCACCCGTCGCGCCGCCCACGTCCGCGCCGGCAGCCCCCAAGGGCGGCGGCTGGGCACCCCCCGGTGCGAGCCCCCGACCGGCATCCTCCTCCGG
Source organism: Euzebya pacifica (assembly GCF_003344865.1). GTDB lineage: Bacteria > Actinomycetota > Nitriliruptoria > Euzebyales > Euzebyaceae > Euzebya > Euzebya pacifica. The sequence goes on along the minus strand of NZ_CP031165.1, from coordinate 3,385,695 downwards.
GCCGACGCGTCCGGCCGCAACACCGCCGCCGCCACCTCCACCTCCCGCCTAGGTCTGCATCCTCCCGCGTAGGGTTGCCCTCGCGGGGGCCTCAGCCGTCGGTGCCCTCGCGGACCAGCACCGCCGCGTCGGCCAGCACTCTGGCGGGCAGCCCGACGACGCCCCCCACGGCGAGCAGGTCGTCCACGACGAAGTCGACGTCGAGGAGGGCGTTGGCGGTGTCGGGGTTCGCCATGCCTGCCGATGGATCGACCAGCAGCAGGCTGCCACCGAGCGCGGCCACCGCCGGCCCTGCCGCCAACGCGTCGGGATAGTCCGCGCTCGTGGCCATCGCGACCCGGTCGACGTCGACGCCGTCGGCGCGGGCGGCAACGAACACCATCGCGGAGGTCGCCAAGCGGCTGCCCCCGCCGATCCGACGGATCGCGTCCGCGTGGGACGACGCGTGCTGCGCCACCGCCTCCGACACGGCCGCCGTTCCGCCGACGAGGATGACCTCCGCACGTCCGTCGAGGGCCGCGGCCGTCTCCTCGGGCAGGACATCGGCCTCCGTCAGCAGCACCGGGATGCCTTGCGTCGCGGCCCAGGCACCCACGGCCAACGCGTCGGCCCACGGCGCCCGGTCGGCCGGCCCCGCACCCCTGGCGAGGAAGGCGCGGTTCCCACCCACCTCCTCGGCGGCCGCGGCAGCCGTCTGGAACCTCGTCTCCCCGGCGATGCGCCGCACGGTCTCCACGGTCTCCACCGTCGCAGCCGTCGCCTCCACACGTCGGGCAAGGGCTGCGGGGCCGCCCATCAGCACCACCTCCTCCACGCCCAGGCGGGTCAGCTCGTCGACGACCACCGTCGGAAGGTCAGCCGGCGGGGTCAGCAGCACCGGGCCGCCGAGGCGACCGGCCAGCGCCGTGGCGGCGAGCGCGTCGGCGTAGCCAGCGGCCGTCGCGACGACCGCGGCCGGGGCACCGTCGGGAAACGCCTCGGTCGACAGGGCGACCGCGGTTGCGACCCGGTCGCTGCCGGCCGCCCGGGACGTCGCCACGGGGCAGTCCGGGAAGGGGTCGCCCACACGCGGCCCGCCGGGGACGGCCGGCAGCAGCATGCCGGCCCAGGCCAGCGCGGCAGCAGCAACGTCCTCGACGGGGCCGGCGACACCCGGCTCGTCGGCGGAGGGTTGTGTGACGTCCCCGGCGGTGTCGAGCATGCGGTCGGGGACCGCGCCCCGGTCCTCTCCGTGCCAGCCGCAGCCCAGCTGCTCGGCCAGGAGGACCTGCTGCGGCGTCCCGGCCGTGCCTGCCCAGGTCTCGTCGGGCTCCGATCCCAGCAGCGCGCGGTGGGCGGAGATCCCCTGCGCGGTGGCCACCGGGGTCGGGGACAACCCCGGTGCGGGTGCGAAGCCCCCCGTGGGGCTGCTGGAGGCGCGCAGGAACGGCTCGACGTCGAACGGCACCTCGATGCCGGCAGCCGCCGCGGCCTGTGCGGCAAGGGCGGTGAACGACATGTCGGGCACGAGCAGCTCACAGGTTCCCGTCGACCGAGCGGGGGCGCTGCGGTACAGCGGCCACCCACCGGACGGGCACTGCTGCTCGATCAGCCATCGCTGCTGGGCCTCCGTGGCCTGGACACCTGCTGCTCGCAACGCCAGCAACCCGAGGCTGTGGGTGGTCACCGGCTCCTGCAGCAGCGACGACGAGCCGATCAGCCCCTCGTCGACGCCGCTGGACTGGGTTCGAGCTTGCAGGGCCGCGACGAGGTCGAGGTCATCGGGCCCGACCACGAGCGGTGCGCTCCGCGCGACGCCAACGACGATGGCCATCGCCAGCTCACCGGTATCCACCTCGTCGAGTGGCCGGTCCGTCATCGCCGAGGAGATCGCGGCGGTGGCCCGCCCGGCCGCCGTCTCGCCGACCCCGCCGGCCAGCATGCCGAGGACCGCCCAACCGGCGGGGCGCACGTCCGTGGCGGTGTTGGTGCCTCGTGGGGACCCGCTGGCGGTGATCTGTCGGGCCAGCCACCCGCCGGCCAGGGCCGCCGCGTCCTGTCCGGTCGTCGCGGGCGTTGGGTCGGCCGAGGCCGGGCTGATGCCGGTCGACCACACGCACGCCATCACCAGGAGGGCGGTGAGCACCCCGCGGGCACGCGCACGCACGCCGATCGTCCCGCACGAGGCGAGGCGACCCGGTCGAGGACTGCGCCGCGGGCCCATCGGGGCGGAGCCTAGGTGTGGACGGGGGGTGCGGTTGGTCGGGTGTGCCCGCCGCCCAGGTGCTTGGCCTCGCGACCGGCAACGCGGGCGGCTCGCTCCATGGGATGGCGTGCGTAGCCGTAGCGGACCAGCAGGTACCAGTAGACCGGTCCCATGAGCGGGCCCAGCCGCTCCGCCTGGCGGGTGTGCACCAGCTCGTGGGCCATCAGGGCGTCCGACGGCTGGTGCCGGGCCAGGACCACGTGCCCCAGGGTCGTGGCGGCGAACCCTCCTCGGTGGAGCGCGAAGCAGACCGGTCCGCGGACGGGGGAGAAGACGACCACGCCATCGCGCAGGGTCGGCCTCGCGCCGCTCAGCAGGCCGACGACCAGCCCCACCAGCGTCGAGGGGAACGCCCACAGGATGGCCACGACCTGCAGGGGCCGGTTCCGGATCGCCTTGGGGACCCAACCCGCCAGGTCGACGACCCACTCGGGTTCCTCCGGACGTGCCACCAGGCGTGCGTCGGCGATCCGGTCGGTGCCCCTGGGCACCCGGGGGAGGGGGATCGCCGAACCGGTGCGGTCGTTGGGTTCGTTGAGCTCCTTGCGGCTCCACACGACCCCGGCGACCAGGCCGAGGAAGCCGGCCAGGAACAGGGTTCGGCGGAGCAGGGTGCGTGCAGTCATCGGTTGACCTCGATACGAATGCGGGCGGCGTGTCCGCCGACCTCGACGAACGCCCCGCCGGAGGCGGCGCCGTCGGTGATGTCGGTTGCCAGGGTCTCGCGGCAGATGGTCTCGCGGTGGTCGGCCACCGCCTGCTCGAGCTGACCGTCGATGGCCAGCTCGAGCCGGATCCGGTCCGACAGCTGGAGGTCCAGCTGCTTTCGCTGGTCGTTGATGGTCCGGATCAGCTCGCGGGCCAGGCCCTCACGACGCAGGACGTCGTCGACGGTCAGGTCCAGCGCCACCGACACGCCGCCCTCGGTGGCCACCGTCCAGCCCTCCCGGGACTCCTCCACGACCTGGATCATCGACGGGTCGACGGTGACCGGTGTGCCGTCGGCCAGCATCAGGTCGACGGACTGCCCGGCGCGCACTGCCGCGACGACCGGATCGGGATCGGCGGAGGTGATGGCGGCGGCGACGTCGGGGGTCTGCTTGCCGAACACGCGGCCGAGGTCGCGGAAGCTGGCCTTGAGCTGGTAGCTGACGGTGTCGCCGCCCTCGCTCAGCTCGATCGCCTTGAGGTTGAGCTCGTCGGCGACCACACCGGCAACACGGTCCCACCCATCGGTGTCGGGCAGGGTGACCAGCGCCCGGGGGAGGGGCTGACGCACCCCGATCTGGGCCTCGTTGCGGGCCCGCAGCCCGAGGGTGACGACCTGCCGGGCCGCAGCCATGGCGCGTCGGAGGTCGGCGTCGTCGGCTGTCGTGTCGGGCACGGGGAAGTCCAGCAGGTGGACGCTGTCCGGCGCGTCGGCGTCGACGGTGCACACCAGGTTGTCGTACAGCGACTCGGCGACGAAGGGGGTGAAGGGGGCCAGCAGCGCCGACAGCGTCACGAGGCACTCGTGCAGGGTGGCGAAGGCCGCGTCCTTGTCCGCCGACGTGCCCGCTGCCCAGAACCGCGACCGGGTCCGACGGATGTACCAGTTGGACAGGCCGTCGACGAAGTCCTCCAGCGCACGACCGGCGGTGGTGGCGTCGAACGCCTCCAGCCCCTCGTCCACGGTCGTGATCAGCTGGGCGAGCTCGGACAGGATCCAGCGGTCCATGACCGGCCGTTCGGCAACCGGCGGGGCGGGCCGTGCGTCGGGGGTCCACCCGTCGATCCGGGCGTAGGTGACGAAGAAGTAGTAGCTGTTCCACAGCGTCAGGAAGAACCGACGGACGACGTCCTCGACGGGTCCGTGCCCGACCCGACGGTTGATCCACGGGGATCCATCGGTCAGCAGCAGCCAGCGGAGCGGGTCGGCGCCGTGCCGGTCGACGATCTCCCACGGCGAGATGATGTTGCCCAGGGACTTCGACATCTTCTTGCCGTCGGCGTCGACGATGTGCCCGAGGCACAGGACGGTCCGGTAGCTGTTCTGCTCGAACAGCAGCGTGGACTCGGCCATCAGCGAGTAGAACCAGCCGCGGGTCTGGTCGATGGCCTCGCAGATGTAGTCGGCCGGGAAGCGTTCGCTGAACGTCTGCTCCGACCCCTCGGCGTAGGGATAGCCGAACTGGGCGAACGGCATCGCACCGGAGTCGTACCAGGCGTCGATCACGTCGGGCACGCGGGTCATCGTGCCGCCGCAGGGGCCGTCGCCGGTGTCGCGCCGGCACTCGAAGGTGATGTCGTCGATGTAGGGCCGGTGGGGGTCCAGCGCCGACAGGTCCGAACCGGCGAGATCGCCGAGCTCGGCTCGGGAGCCGACGCAGATGGTGTCCTCACAGCCGTCGCAGCGCCACACCGGCAGCGGGGTACCCCAGTAGCGGGACCGTGACAGCGCCCAGTCGATGTTGTTGGACAACCAGTCGCCGTAGCGGCCGTCGCGGATGTGCTCGGGATGCCAGTCGACCTCGGCGTTGACGGCCAGCAGCTTGTCCTTGTACTGCGACGTGGCGACGTACCAGGACGGCTTGGCGTAGTACAGCAGCGGGTTCTTGCACCGCCAGCAGAAGGGATAGGTGTGGGTGTAGGTCTCGGCCCTGATCAGCAGGCCGGCCTCGCGGAGCGCCTCGATGATCCCCGCGTCGGCGTCCTTGACGAACAGGCCCGCCCATGGCGTGACCCGTTCGGTGAACCGTCCCTCGAGGTCGACGGGGTTGACGACCTCGACGCCCTCGCGCTGGCCGATGGCGTAGTCGTCAGCGCCGAACGCGGGCGCCATGTGCACGAGCCCGGTGCCGTCGCTGGTGGTGACGAAGTCGGCGGTGGTGACGTAGTGGGCCCGGCCCTCGGGGACGACGTAGTCGAAGGGGGCACGGTAGGGCTGGCCGATCAGCTCCTGCACGGCGACATCGCGGTGGATCGTGGCGCCCTCGCCCAGGACCGCCTCGACCAGGTCACGGGCGATGACCACGGGGTAGGCATCACCGTCGCCCTGCGCCAGCACGTAGGCGACGTCCTCGCCGACGGCCACCAGCGTGTTGGAGATCAGCGTCCACGGTGTCGTCGTCCACACGGCCAGCGACGCCCCCGCCTCGGCCAGGGCTCCGTCGGTGAGGGGGAAACGGACGTACACCGACGGGTCCTCGGCCTGGTCGTAGCCCTGGGCGACCTCGTGGTCCGAGAGCGAGGTCCCGCAGCGCCCGCAGTACGGCAGGACCTTGTGGCCCTCGTAGAGCAGCCCGGCGTCCCACAGCTGCTTGAGGCTCCACCAGACGCTCTCCACGTAGGAGGTGTCCATCGTCCAGTAGGCGTCGTCGGTGTCGACCCAGAACGCGATGCGCTCCGTCAGGCGGGTCCACTCGTCGACGTAGGTCTCCACCGACTCGCGGCACAGCGCGTTGAACGCCTCGACGCCGTAGTCCTCGATCTCCTGCTTGTGGGTGAAGCCGAGCTTCTTCTCGATCTCCAGCTCCACCGGGATGCCGTGGCAGTCCCAGCCGGCCTTGCGGGGCACCCGGTAGCCCTTCATCGTGCGGTAGCGGGGGAAGATGTCCTTGAAGACCCGCGCCTCGACGTGGTGCACGCCTGGCCTGCCGTTGGCGGTCGGTGGCCCCTCGTTGAAGGAGAACAGCGGCCCGTCGGCGCGTGCCTCGAGGGACGCCTGGAAGGTCTGGTGGTCCTTCCAGCGCTGCAGGACGGCAGTTTCCATGCCCGGGAAATCGGGCTGCTGATCGACGGGGGAGAACACTGCTCGGCTTTCTCGGGGGGACATGCGTCGTGCGAGGGGAGAGCGTAGCCGCGATGGCGGCCGCAGCGGGTTGCCCACCGGGCGGGTACGCAGGACGATGCCGACATGAACCCAACCCCCGGTGCGCGGCGCAGCTGGGTCGATGACACGCTGTACCCCTACGGGGGCAACTTGCTGCCGTCGAGGGCGCCCTGCCACATGGCCTGTTGTGGCGGGATGTCGTGCAGCTCGAAGTCGACGTCGTAGTCGCTGACGGTGGTCGGGTTGGGACCCATCTGGTCCCGCCAGGCGATCAGGTGGTCGGGGTAGTCGGCGTCCAGGGACAGCTCGGACCGGTCGTCGACGTGGACGACGTAGGTCTGTGCGATCTGCACCTCGACCCATGCCCCGCTGGTCTCGATGTCCTCGTCGCAGAACTGGCAGTAGCCGGCCTGGAACGGGTAGGTCTCGTGCTTGGGGCCGGGAGCGCGGCACACAGGGCCATCGCGCCGGTCCACGGGATGCCGCCGTGGGTGACGGTTTACTTGCCGTCGGCGGCCGGGTTGAAGAAGCAGAAGTTGAGGGCGTTCTGCACGCCGATGTGCGCGACGAACTCGAGGTCGTCGTCCGGGTAGACCGGCAGACGCCAGTCGGCAGCGGTCAGGCCCGTGGTGATGAGCGTGTCGACGTAGGCGTCGAGGGCGTCGTTGTCGACGAGGACAAGGGAGGTCAAGGCGTCTCCGTGGTCGGTTCGGGTCCGCAGGGTGCTGCGGGGCCGGTACCGGTCAGGGCGGCCGATCCGCAGGGAACCCGGTCGTGTCGGACCGGACCGCCGGGCAACGGTCCAGGGGACCCGTTCCCGCCGACACGGACCCGGACTCCGCCATGCCCCAGACATCTACATCACCGACCCACGTGCCCGTGCCGTCCGGACGGCCGCCCGCCGACCTGTCACGCCGCCCCGGTGTCGTCCTGCTGCGGCTGACGGCCGCACTGCTGTTGGCCGGGTCCATCACCGCCTATGGGCTGGCCGGCCCCGGGACGCTCGCCCCGGCCGTCACTCCGGCGGCGGCCGATGGGGCGGTCAGTGTCAGGCTGGTGTTGCTGACGGTCGTCGACCAGCGTGACGGGGACAGTTGGGTTGCCTCCGACGGGGTCGAGTACCGGGTCGGGCTCGTCAACACCCCGGAGGTGGGCGAGTGCGGCGGGTCGGAGTCGACGGCGTACACCGCCGCGCACCTCGTCGACGGGTTCACCGTCGCGCCGTACTCCACCGACACCCACGGCCGGACCGTCGCCCGGGTCGTCCTGCCCGACGGCCGGGACCTCGGGGTCGTCCTCGCCCGCAACGGCATGGCCGACGACCGGTACCTGGACGACTTCCGGCACGAGGCCCCCGGCTACGCCGCCGAGCTCGACGTCGCGTTCGCGGAGGCCCGTACCGCCGGCGCAGGGCACCACGGCGGCTGCTGGACGACGGACGGCACCTGACCCGAACGGCCGCTGATCCGGTACGATCGGTCCTCGAACGGTCCGGGGAGGAACCCCTCGGGCAGCTGCTCCCGGGGTGGAGGGGAGGTGTGCAGCTGACCGTCCTGGCACCCCCTCCCCAGGAGTTCAGCAATGCAGCCACCAGACCAGCCGACCGGACCCGGCCCGACTCCCCGTCCGCAGCAGCCCCCTTCGGGCCCTGTCGGCCAGTGGCCTCCGGGACCGCCCACCGGCCAGCAGCACGGGCCCCCGCCCGGTCCCCAGTGGCCGGCCGGACCACCCACCGCCGGGCAGCAGTGGCCGCCCGGACCACAGGGGCCCGCACTAGGCCCCGGCTGGCCAGGCGGTCCGATGCAGCCCCCACCGCCACGCGGCCGCCGTCCGTGGTATCAGAAGAAGCGGTTCCTGATCCCCGTGTCCGTGTTCGGCCTGTTCGTGGTCATCGGCATCATCGGGGCACTCGCGGGCCCGGTACCGGACGACGTCGCCGTCGAGTCCGACCGGCCCGACGACACGGCCGCAGCAGCCCCGGACGACACCACGGACGAGGCGGCCGACCCGACCCGACCCGCGCCACCTGCACCCGCACCGGCACCCCCTCCGGCTCCTGCCCCTGCACCACCACCCCCTGCGCCTGCGCCTGCGGCACCTGCCGGGTCCGCCAGCCAGAGCAACGCGCGACGGGCAGCCGAGCAGTACCTCTCCTTCAGCTCCTTCTCCAGATCCGGCCTGATCGGTCAGCTCGAGTTCGACGGCTACAGCTATGAGGATGCGACCCATGCCGTCGACACGGTCGGGGCCGACTGGAACGAGCAGGCCGTCGGGTCCGCGGAGCAGTACCTGTCGTTCAGCGCGTTCTCTCGGTCCGGGCTGATCGGCCAGCTCGAGTTCGACGGGTACACGTCAGCGGAGGCCGAGTACGGCGTGTCGCGGATCTCCGTTGACTGGAACGAACAGGCTGTCGCGAAGGGCGCCCAGTACCTGTCGTTCAGCGCGTTCTCTCGGTCCGGCCTCATCGACCAGCTCGTCTTCGACGGGTTCACCCGTCCGCAGGCAGAGCATGGTGCCACCGCAAACGGGCTCTGACATGCCCCTGCCGTTCGTCGGTGTGTCGGCCGAGCCGGGCGGGCACACAGGCTCGACCAGGGCAGGGGCAGGGGAGTAGCGGGTGACCGGCACGGGTGAGCTGATCCGGCGGGCACGCGAACGGACCGGACTGACCCAGGCGGCCGTGGCCCGACGGATCGGTATCTCCGCCACCTGGATGTCCCGGGCCGGCCAGGGCGAGGAGCTGTCCGTGCCATCCCGTCCTCCCTCCACCTGCCCCGGATGTCCCCGACGGACCTCCGGGCGACGGCAACCCGCTGCCACGCGAGTGGCCGCCACCTCCCGGGTCGCTGGAGGAACACGAGGTCCACAAGACGGTCGGACGCTGGCTGAAGAAGGCCCGGTGGAAGCGGGACCTGTCTGGAGCGGCGCTGGGTCGGCGGCTCGACCTCACCGACCAAGCCGTCTCGCGGCTCGAGACCGGCAAGACGCCGCTCGACCGTGACCTCGACCTCCTCGTCCGGTGGTGCCACGTCGTCGAACGCGACCCGATCGTTGCGTTGCAGGCACTCGGACTGCTCACCTCAGCGGAGGTGGCCCTCCACAGGGACACCAGTGCGGAGGCGGTCATCGACCGGGATCCGACGCTCACCCGAGAGGACAAGGACGTCCTCCTCGGGATGCTCGCCGCGCTCCGCGACTGCTCGTCGCCCGTGGTGGCCTTGTCGGCCGGACCGTCGCCCTCCTCCTGACACTCGCCGTCGCCGTCCACCTCTTCAACGAGCCCCGCGAGGTGTACGTCGACTGCGGATCCGCAAGCGACTGCGTCGCCAACCTGATCCCACGGACCGCCCTGCGAACCGTCGCGTTCGTCCTCGCCGCCGCAGCCACCGCACTCCCGGCCCGGCAGGCAGGCCGGGCGCACAGCCGGGCAGCGCTGCGGACCGCAGGGCAGTCGAGCGCCGCCAGCAGCCCTACACCGGACAGCCCCACCCGTACGGACCCCGCCGCTGCACGCGACAGCCGGCGCCGCACCCTCCCCGAACCGGCCCCCGGACCCGAGCCGGGACCAGACCGATGACCCACGACACCACGGAGGCGACCGCCATGCGTTAAGACCGTCCGATCGTCGGACGGCCGACCGCAAGGAGGCCGCCGTGTCCCGTTCCCTTCACGCCCCGCGCCGCTGGACCCCGTGCCCGTACGCGCCCGACCACGACCCCCACGGCCTGTGTGACCACCGCAGCCCGTGCGTCGTCCCGCCGCAGGACCACCCCGGTGGGATCTGCCCCGAACAGCACCTGATCGCCATCCGGGAGGGTGACGGCCTCGCCACCCGCCGGACCCCCCACAACTACGTCCGCCGCTGGTACGCCGGCCGGTACAGCGACTACGTCCGCGACGACAACCGTCGTGTGCGGCGTGCCACCCGCCAGGAGCTGACCCGCTTCCTCGGCCCGGTCGACGACGCCGTCGACCGCTGGCTCGACCAGGCAACCATGCCCGAACAGCGCGACGTCTCCTGCGACGTCTGCTGAGGCCCCGAGGTCCCGCACCACCCGTGCGGGACCTCGCCACGTTCGCGGAGCCACTCGCCGGGCACCCCATGGCAGGGGAGTGCTGAACGGTCGCGAACCGCAGGCAGCCAACGACGCCCCGTGCAGGTGCACGGGGCGTCGAGGGGTCGTCGTCGGCTAGGCCGGCTGGGTCAGGGAGGCCTTGACCTCCGCGACCGCCCGGGCGAGTTCCGGGTCGGCATCGACGGACAGGCCGACCTGGGCCTCGAGGCGGCTGGTGGCCATCTCGATCGTCTGCAGGTGATTGCTCTCCGTTGCCGCACGCGCCGCGAGCGCATCGGTGAAGCCGGTCAGGACCGCGATGGTTGACTCGGCCAGGTCGGCGAACCGTTCCCAACGGGCCAGCGCCCGATCGTGGCTGTCGACGTCGTCGCGACGGGCGAGGTCCGACACGGACTTCTCAGCCATCTGCAGCTGACAGGCCGCATCCCACACGAGCGCCTCGATGCTGGGAAGCAACGCAGGGTCGCCGGCGAGCTGTTCGATGGCCATCCGGGCAAGCCGGTCGGCACTGGCAAGCTCGGCGATCAGGGTCTCCTGGCGGGCACGAGCAGCGGCGAACCCGTCGTGGTGGTCGATGCCCGCGACAGGCCTCAGCTCCAGGACGACACCCTTGATGGCAGCCCACCGCTCGTGGTCGGCACGGCGGTCCCGTTCGCCTGCGACGTGGTGGCGGGCGTGGGCGACGGCGACGACCAGCAACGCGGCGAACCACGGTGACACGGTCGCCATCAGGACGAGGGACACCACCACGGGAAGGCCGAGCGCGGCGACAGCCGACGCGGTCGAGTCCCCGTAGGGAGTCAGCTTGCCGAACGTCGGACGTTGGGTCGCAGGCGGATGGAACGTGACATGGCTGGTGCTCACGGGTTCTCCTGTCGTTTCGGATGGACGAGCTCCACCGTCGAAGCGACACCGCCACGACCAACCCAGCGGGCAGCCGGCGTCCCGCGCGGTCTGGGTCGGCGCGCCGGCTGCGCATAGTCTCTCCGGATGCAGTCACGTCCCGTCCTTGCCCTACTGACCCTCCTCGTGCTCGCCGGCTGTGCTGGCGAGGCCACCCCCGAAACCGCCGGGGCAGGGGAGCGGTCGACACCCACGCCCACACCTGCCGCCGTCGTGACAGCCGAGCCGGTGGTGACCGTCGAACCGGTGGACCCCGAGGAGGCGTTCCTCGCCGCAGCGATGGCCGCCCGGCCCGACAGACCCAGCGCCGATGTCACCGTCGGGCAGATCGAGCGGACCCCCGACGACGACCTGCTGCACACCGGCCAGGACCTGTGCGCGCAGATGCGCAACTGGCGGCGGATCTCCGATGCTGCCGGCGGGAGGTCTGCCGACATCGAGGAGAGGTTCGTCGAACCGATCGACCTGCGCCGGGAGCTCATGGGCGTCCACGGGTTCGAGGACCTCGATCGGATCAACTTCCTCCAGGCCCTCGGGCAGATCGCGGCCGGCACACTGTGTCCCGAGCTCGACTTCCTCGTCGAGGACTGGGTCGCCGTGGCCGTCAGTGCCCCCGACGGCGCGGCCACCCAGGACCTGCCGGCGGTCACCACTGCCGCCGAGGTCGCCTACATCGAGGCGTTGCGCGCAGGGCCACTGCGGGCCGAGCTCGCCAGCGTCCCCGACGACCGGCTGCTCGAGGTCGGCGTGGCCGCCTGTGCGCTGCTGGATTCGGTGGCGCCCTCCTCAGCGCTCGAATGGGCCCAGTACCTCGCCGAGACCCACAGTGACGACACCGCGCTGTCGGTCTCCACTGTCACCTCGGCAGCCGCGATGACGACGTTGTGTCCGGAATGGTCACGCATCCTGTGACGTGCGGCACGCCCTGGAGCGCAGGCCGCAGGCGAGGCGCCTGGCATGGCGCCAGGTCGGCAGGTGAGCTCTTGCACCCTGCGCTCAGGTCCCGACCCTGGCCGCCAGCCTGTCCTGGACCCACTGGCGGTCGGCGTCGGACAGCTCGACCCCGAACTTGATGTACCGCCAGTCGCGGATGACGACCAGGTCGCTGTCGTCCGGACTGTCGATCATCCTGCAGGAATCGTAGGTGAACGCTTCCGGGAGCACGCCGAACCGACCCATCCGCGGGAGTCTGGGGCTGATCAGGAATCCGACCTCCGACGCGATGACGGTCGCGGGGAGGGACGACCAGGTGGCAATGACTACGATGCCGATGGCCAGTGCGACGAGGAACGGGCCGGTGAGCAACGCCACCTGGACAGGGACCGAGGCCCCCAGAATCCTGCCGCAGCCCCGAGTCCAAGGCCGACGAGCATCGCCTCAGCTGTCGGTCGGAACGCCCACGGGACCACGGGCACAGTCGCCTCCCACGTGCGGCGCTCGTCATCAACGGCGGCGGTGTCCTCCCGCTGGTTGTGGATCGTCCCTGGCATGCGGGTGAAGTCATCGTGCGTCATGCCGATGACGGTTGTTCGGTCCTCGGTGGTGTCAGTGTTCCGGTACGACGCAGGACCCCACCCAGCAGGCGCCGGCACCACTTCCCCGTACCGGCCTCCACCCCTGACTACGTATAACAATGATGAGACGTAGTGGAGGCGGTCGGTCCCGTGGGGGTGCACCACCGCTTCCCCACCGCTTACCCACGGGATGACTGGCACCTCGTGGACCGGCGCCCTCGCACGGTTCGGGAGGCTCGGACAGCGGCCAACGCTTCCTGCGCGGCATCCGCTGCTGCGCCGAGACCTCCGGCATCGGGACGGCGACCTGCCGTACCGGTCAGCCGGTCGCGGCGACCTGCTGACTGGCGACGTCGTCGATCTCGTTGGGACCCATGCCCTCGGCCACCGACAGTCGTTCGGTGTGCAGCAAGGCCTCGGCACCCATGCGGGCGTCGGTGACTTCCCTCAGTGCGTCGTCGCGGCCGTCACCGTGCCGGTCGCGGGACGCGGCGAGGTCACCCGCCGCCCGTGCAGCCGCATACGCCCTGGCAGCATCGAGGAGGCCCGAGAACTCCTCGATGGTCTCCTCCAGATCGGTCCGTGACCGCTGGTACCGGGCGGCGGCCTCCTCGCCCTGATCCGACAGGTCGGCGAGCGCAAGGGTGGCCTCCGCGGCACGTCGCACGTCCTGTGCCGGCCCGTCGACGAGGTCGGCCCGGACGTCCGCTGGGAGGTCCTTGGCGTCGACGAGCAACGCCCGGAGGCGCGGCCATTCGGTACTGATCCGATCAGCGAGCATCCGATCCCGGCGCTGCCTGTCCTCGCCGCCCCCGTGGTAGTACTCGAACCACTCCTGCTGGCTGCCGTACCGTGCCCGCCATCTCGCCGCGAGATAGTAGGCGTATCCGAGGCATGCAGGCGCGACGAGGCCGAACACGACGTCCTCGGCGCCCTGGATTCCCTGCCGCAGGATCGACAAGGCGAACACGACCATCAGCGGGGACAGGACGAGCGTGAGCATCCACCGCAACATCGTCCCGAGGTCGTGGGCGGTGTACTGCCATTCGGTCGGGATGGTGTCAACAGCGGGCGAAATCTGACCCCCTTGCAGCGGTTGAATCTTGACCCCCTCTGGAGTTCATGGTGCTGGGTCGGCGGCGGGGACGCGGCCGAGGTCGCGGTCCTTGAGGCGGTAGCTGTCGCCCTTGAGCGGGACGACGTCGGCGTGGTGGACGAGCCGGTCGATCATGGCTGCGGCCACGACGGGGTCGCCGAAGACCTCGCCCCACCGGCTGAATGGCTTGTTGGAGCTCATGATCACGCTGGCGCGTTCGTATCTGGCGGCGATGAGTTGGAAGAACAGGTTGGCGGCCTCGGCCTCAAACGGGATGTAGCCGACCTCGTCGATGACCACGACGGGGACGCGGCCGAGGGCGCGGAGTTCGTCCTGGAGCCGGCCGGCGGCGTGGGCGGCGCCGAGCCGGTCGACCCATTGGGCGGCGGTGGCGAAGGCGACGCGGTGACCGGCCAGGCAGGCGCGGATGCCCAGCGCGATGGAGAGGTGGGTCTTGCCGGTGCCGGGCGGGCCGAGGAACACCACGTTGGCGCGGGCGTCGACGAAGTCGAGCTGGCCGAGATGGCCGATCAATTCGCGCTTGACGGAGGTCTGGTGGTCGAAGTCGAAGTCCTCCAGGGTCTTGCGGGCCGGGAACTTCGCGGCTTTGATGCGGGCCTGGCCGCCGTGGGCGGCGCGGGCGTCGACTTCTTTCTCAAGGCACGCGGCGAGGAACGCCTCGTGGGTCCAGCCCTCCTCGCGGGCCCGGTCGGCCAGCCGCGGGGCGGCCGCCGCGAGGGACGGGGCCTTCATGGCCCGGCACAGGTAGGCCAGGTGGCTGTCGGTGGCCGACGCCGGCGTGGTTGCCATCAGGCCACCCCGAGCAGCCGGTCGTAGTCGGCGAGGTCCCGCTGCTCCACACCGGTGTCGGGGCCGGCGACGGGCAGCTCGAGCAGCTGGGCGCGGGCCTTGCGGGCGGCGTCGTGGGCCGGGTCGGTGATGGTCTGATGCTTGGCGAGGACCCGGTCGTGGCGGGCGACCTCGTCGCGGCCACAGGTCACCACGACCTGATCGGCGGTGCGGCGGATGGTGACCTTGCGGCCGATCGCGCCCGGGTGGACGGAGTAGTCGTTGGTGTCCACCCGCACCCAGTGGTCGGCGCCCAACCGGACGGTGTGGGTCCAATCGACATCGGGCGGCACCGGCGGCAGCGGCAGCATCGCGGCCAGGTCGGCGTCGATGCGTTCGGAGGGCCGCTGGCGCAGCCCGGCGTGGACCCTGACGTTGGCCCGGTCCTCAAGCCACAGGCCCAGCTGGGTGTTGAAGTCGTCGATCGAGCCGAAGCTGCGTCCGGGCATGAAGCTCGTTTCCAGGTAGCCGTTGGCCCGCTCCACCACCCCCTTGCGCTCCGGGTGGCCCTTGGCCAGCACGATCGAGCCCATCCCCAACGTGCCTCGGAACGCCAAGTACTCCTGGGTGTAGACCAGCTTGCGGCCCCGCCGGACGCTGATCGCGGGCTCGCCGTCATACACCCCCTTGCGGGGCACCCGGCCCAGGTCGCGGAGGCACCACAGGTGCCCGCCGAGCACGTCGTGTTTGTCCTTGGACGGGATCATCCGGGCGGTGATCCACCGCGAGTAGCAGGGCACCCCGACGATCACCGGCAGCACCGCGGTCTGTCCGAACCCGACCGGCACCTTCAGGTCCTCGGGGAACCACAGGTCCCACTGGGCCAGCTCGCCCTCCCGATAGACGGTGCGGCCATACCCCTCCGGCAGCAGGTAGGCCGGACGCAGCTCACGCACCCGGTCGCGCAGCACCGTCATCCCCCGCGACCAGCCGATCCGCTCGGCGATCACCGTGGCCGGCATGTCCGGCGTGGCCTTGAGCAACTGGCGGATCTGCGGCTCGAACGCATCCACCGCCGACCCCGCCGCCTCCCGCTCGTACTTCGGTGGCGACGCCGAGCGGATCGCCGCCCGCACCGTGTTGCGCGACAACCCCGTCGCCCGCACGATCGCCTTGATCGCCATCCCCTCAGCGAAATGCAACCGGCGGACCTCAGCCCACTGCTCCACGTCAATCACAACCCTTCCTCCTGACTCGACGACACGATCGAGTCAGGGTCAGATCCCACCCGCCCACAGCAGGTGAACCACGACGAAGGGGGTCAAGATTCGCCCGTCGTCAGGGGGTCAGTATTGGGCCGCTACCGACAGATGGGACGTTCGGATCCGCCGGTGTCGGGCGCCTGGTGTCGTGCTGCCATGTCTGCTCCTCCGGTTCGGAGGCGCCCGTGTCGTGGTGTCGTCGGGCCAGTGGCCTCGACAGTGCACGGCAGTCCCGGGCGGTCACGAACCGAGGGCGGCCGACGACCCCACGCGCCATGACTCGTGGCCACCACTGCCCCGCTGTCGGGACGGGCGGTCGCCCGCCGTACCGGCATCGCGCCAGGGACCGCCCACACGATCCTCGGACGCCTCAACAAAGCCGGCCCGTCCACGACGTCCTCAACGGATGGGCCATCAATCGCGACCACGTGGCGGCCGACGTGGCTGCGGTGCAGCTCGAGGATCCGCCGCTCAGCCCGAGGATGGCGACCTCGGCCAGCCAGTCGTCATTGCGTCGGCACCGATGCCCGGCAGATCTGGTATGCGTTCCCGGCGCTCTCGAGGCCCGCACGCTCCACGTCGAACAGCGAGGGCGGATCGGGCACATCGAGCTCAACACCGGCCGCGGCGGTGCACTCTGACAACTCCACGGCTAGGGCGGCCTCCTCGTTGGGTGTCCGGGCGACCTGGGCTTGCCACTGCTCGGCCGCAGCAGCCTCTTCGCTCATCCTGCAGTCCTCGTAGACAGAATCAGCAGCCTCGAGCAACTCCAGGGTCTCGAACGGTCCGTACTCGTACATGTACTGCTGATTGATCGGATCGTAGGTCGGAGGGCCAACAGGCAGCCCTGCTTCTTCCATGCATCCAATCGTCTTGAAGACAGCACGTTCATAGTCGGCTCGGGTGATCTCGGAGGCATCCTGTGACTGGGTGCACCCACTGACGGTGACGAGTAGTCCCAACAGGACCACAGCACAATACGCTCGATTCACGCGTACCCAGTAGCGAACTACGGCGAACATGTTCTCACTCCTTCAGGTGATGGATTCGTGCACGGCGGGCCAAGAGATCTGTGACAATCGCTACAGCTACGACTCCCACGGATGTTCCGACGAGCCACTGGACAGGAGCCATGCCGAGTAGGGCGGGGACCACGGGCGGCGACCAGACGGCCATGGCGATCTGGCCCAGCGCTGCAACCGGCAGGGCCGTTCGCAGCAGCGCCAGGGTGTGGACCGCCTCCATCACCGCCAGCCCACTCGACGAGTAACCCAGCAGACGACGAAGGACTATCTCCGACCGTCGTGTGAAGAGGTTCGCCAACAGCAAGCCAGCCGACGCCAGTGCGGCTACGAGCGCAGCCCCGGACACCATCCCGACCAGCTGACGCCTTTCCCCGTTCGGACCCGCTCCCGCGCCGGGTGCAAGGGTCGTGGTCCTGACAGTCGGGTCACCGACGATCGTGTCTATCGCTGCCGTGTCGACCGGTCCGACTTCTCGCGCGAACTGGAACGTGCACATGTCCGGCACGGACGACGGTCCGAGAGGCCGAATGACACTACGGACGTGGGAGTCGATACGGATCGTGTCAACCCGACCCGCGACAGGAGCAGACCAGCCCTCCGTCAACAAGAGCAGTGGCGCCGACAGCTCCGTCCAGGCCCCCGACGCAAGCATGACACCCGGGGAACCTGCGTGGTCCCAGCGGGTCCCAGTGAGAGCACCGAACGCTGACGGGTCCATTGCCAACTGGGTGAGGGCCTCGGGGTGTCCGGCCACGTCCACCGGCACGTGCCGATCAGCAAGTCCAACCGAGAGGATCTCGGGCAGAGCCTGCCGAACCCGCAGACACCTGGCAGCATCCACTCGACCCTCGGGATCGGCGACCGCGGCGACTGCCACGTGCGCTCCCGCAGCCCTTGCCTCCAGGACCGAGGCATAGATCGGCCCGACAAGCCAGAACGTGCTGGAGGACACCGCACACAGAACAAGGCCGAGACCGACGCCAAGCCCCCGTTCGCTCCGCTGCCGGACCCGATGGTCCCGGAATGCCTCCTCAACGATGAGCCGCACTTCTCAGCCTCCCGTCCACGAGCCTGAGACGTTGGTCGCACCGCCCCGCTAGCTCTTCGTCGTGCGTGACCACGATTCCTATGCACTCCGTCCCGACGATGCCTGCCCGGAGTGCGTCGAACACGCTGGCGGACATCGCGGAGTCGAGTTGGCCGGTTGGTTCGTCCGCCAGGAGGAGCCTCGGCCCGGAGACCAACGCCCGCGCGATGCACATCCGCTGACGTTCTCCGCCCGAGAACGTCGCTGCAGCCCGACCGTCGAACGCTGGGAGATCGACCGCCCGCAGGGCCGCTGCGGCACGGCCCTCCGCCACCTGGCGACCCACCCCAGCGGCGAGCAGAGGCACGACGACGTTGTCCAGCGCCGTCCGGCGAGGGAGCACGTTCGTGGTCTGGAACACCCATCCCGTGCGACTTGCCGGTTCGCCCGCGGATGGGTGGAAGCGTGCTTCCCCGGCGGTGATCATGACCGCTCCTCCGGTCGGTTCGAGCGCCCCACCCAATAGGGCCAGCAGGGTCGACTTGCCACTTCCTGACGGCCCGGTGATCGCGGTCACCGTCCCGCCAAAGGCAACGAAGGAGACTCGCCGAAGGACATACCTGTCACCGAACCGACAGGACAGACCAAGGGCGTGGAGTTTCGTGCCGGCCCTCACGGACACGCCTCCACAAGGGTGTGTGGTGCCTCCCTGGGATTGATGACGACCTGGCCCTCCTGTGCTGGGACTCCCACGAGTACCTCCGTCTGGTTGTCCCCCAGTACTGTGGTCGACACGGGTACGACGCCTTCCCAGCCGCTGACAGGACCCTCTTGCATGGTGAGGATGCATGATCCGGATGCGCCCGGAAGAAGGGCCGAGAGCGGTACCGCCCACGCACTGGACATCTCACCGAACTGCAACTGCCCCACGATGCGTCCCGCCAGTTCCCCGCTGTCGACCGGGTCGAGCTCGACCCGCCCGTCCGTGATTTGGGCCGTGATGCCCTCGCCGATGAAGGTCCCTGTCTCCTCGCCAGTGGAGTCAACGAGGGTGGCGTTGACGATCGGCCTCCCGGTGAGGACTGACCCGCCCGGACCTGGCGCGGGAGCACCAGCCACCACCTGGACACCGTCGACGACGTACGGACTCTGGGGCACCCAGACCACGGAGTGTCTCAACAGGGCTGGCGCGCTGCCCCAGCCGCGGCCGGTGTTCGCTGAACGCAAGGCGTCAAGGACGGCACCATCGATCACGCCACGATCGGCGAACTCGGCGCCCGCAGTCGCCCGCAACAGGGCCAGGGCAGCCAGTGTCTCCGTTTGAGTCCCGGCAACAGGTGTAAGTCGGAGTTGGTTCCCCAGACGGTGTTGGCCACCGTGTGACTGTTCGTGAGGTCTTTCCACGGATCTCTCGAAAGGGGCCACACGATGGCCGACATTGATAATGACCTGCTGACCGACGCTGCGACGAACCTGCTGACCGAGGAGCACCGCAGCCTGTTTCGTGATCTGCTCCAGAACGCGTTGCAGACACTGATCGAGGAAGAGCTGACCGCCTCAATCGGGGCGGCGCTGCACGAGCGCACCGATGACCGGACGGGGCAGCGCAACGGCCACCGGCCACCCCGGACCCTGTCAACACCGGCTGGTGATGTGGAGCTGGCGATCCCCAAGGTTCGGGCCGGCAACTTCTACCCGTCGCTGCTGGAGCCGCGCCGCCGGGTGGACCAGGCCCTGTGGGCGGTGATCATGACCGCCTACGTCAAGGGCACCTCCACCCGCAAGGTCGACGACCTCGTCAAGGCACTCGGCGTGGACTCGGGCGTGTCGAAATCGACGGTGTCGCGGATCTGCAAGGAGATCGACGGGCACGTCGAGGCGTTCCGAGCCCGCACCCTGGCCCACACCGACTTCCCCTACGTGTTCTGCGACGCCACCTACGTCAAGGGCCGCGTCGGCCGCCACGTCGTGTCGCGCGCCATCGTCGTGGCGTTCGGCGTCGCCGCTGACGGCACCCGCGAAGTCCTCGGGCTGGACGTGGGCGACAGCGAGGACGAAGCGTTCTGGGGTGCCTTCCTCAGGAGCTTGAAGACCCGCGGACTCGGTGGTGTGCAGCTGGTCATCTCCGACGCCCACGAAGGGTTGAAGGCCGCCATCCGCCGGCACCTGCAGGGCGCGGCGTGGCAGCGTTGTCGGGTCCACTTCAACCGCAACGTCCTGGCCCGGGTCGGCAAGGCCCACGGCGAGATGGTCACCGCCATGATCCGCACCATCTACGCCCAGCCCGACCAGGCCGCCGTCACCGCCCAGCTCCGCGCCGTCGCCGACATGCTCACCGACCGGTTCCCCGCCGCGGCCCAGATGCTGCTTGACGCCGAACCCGATCTCACCGCGTTCGCGGCGTTCCCCAGGACCCACTGGCGCAGGGTGTGGTCAACCAATCCGCTGGAACGGGTCAACAAGGAGATCAAGCGCCGGTCCAACGTGGTGGGCATCTTCCCCGACGACAACTCCATCATCCGCCTCATCGGCGCCGTCCTGCTCGAGCAGCACGACGAATGGCAAGTCGCCGAACGCAGCTACTTCTCCGAGGAATCCATGAAGACCATCGCCGCCGACACCACCATCGAGGTGACAGCCACCACCACCGCGGCATAGCCTGCCAACAACTTCACGAACGGTGACCTTCTACTTCCACCACCTCACGGGACTCAGCCGTGTCTCCTCCGAGTCGGCATCCCTTCCCACGTCGCGGTGCAGTGGGCGACTCGACTGCAACGCCACCACGGTGCGACCGTCCACGTCGTACAACGGCATGCCGTCCTGCAGGGTCGTGCCCGGCCTGACGTGGACCGCAGTCACGAGGCCTTGGTTCCCCGGCTCGAGCAGCGCCGCAGGAACTGTGACGTGCACATCCAACGCGGCCGGTGACGTCCGTGGCACCTCTCGGCGCTCTGGGACCAGCAACACCGGTCCATGGGTGGTCGCCGAGGATCGGAGGTTGGCTGATGCGACGACGAGGAGACCAACGAGTGCGGTTGCGATGAGCAGTACAACCATGCCCGCGGCAACAGTCGACTCACGCCGCCCCAACAGCGTTACCTGTTGCACGATCACCTCACAACACGGGCCGTGGCCCCCACCGGTGAAGGTGGAGGCACGGGTGACATCACCTGTAGTATGTGGGGTCAGCTGTAGTAGGTTGCACTCCACCAGCCGTTGTCGCTGACCCGGTGCAGTCCTTGGGTGTCATCGGGGTACCCCGGACCCTGCTTCCCGGTGCAGACCGAGGAGGTGGCGACGTCGGTCGCGGATCCTGTGCTCCATCCGTCTCCGAGGACGTACCAGCGGGCCTGCGCGCGCACCCGGTCCGGGTGCGCGTAACCGCTCGTGATCGTGGTGCAGGCGTGGGTACCGCTTCCGTTGCCCGAGCTGTACCCCGTGAAGGTGAGTGACCCGTGGCTCCACGCATGGGCCGGCAGGCTCATCACTGCCAGGAGGACCATCGCCATAGTGCTCACAAGGGCGAATCTGAAGAGTGGAATGGGTGTGACTGCGTTGAATGACATGGCTGGTGGCCGCCGTATCGGTTGTACGCCGGCGCCTTCTGACGCCAGGGGCCACCCTACGGCATTCCGAGCCTTGGGGTACAGCTATTAGTCAGGGTTCTGTCGGTCGTTCTCCAAGTGTTCACTGACGAGACGGTCGAGGTCATCGTTGTCCAGGGGGCCCGAGTGGTGGTACCGGACGGTCCCGTCGGCGGCCACGAAGAGGGTGGTCGGCCACCCCCATCCGCCCGCCTCTGCGAAGTAGTCGCCGCGCGGGTCGGCATGGAGGTCGTACGTGACACCGGCCTCGTTCGCGAACCGCCGGGCAGAGGCCAGCGCATCCTGCGTGGCGACCCCGACCACCCGGTAGCGGTCCCCGTGGTCGGAATGGAAGCGCTGCAGCGCAGGGAGCTCCTGCACGCACGGCCCACACCACGACGCCCAGAAGTTGAGCACGAGCGGCCTGCCGTCCAGCAGGTCCCTCACGGCCACCGGCTCCTCACCGTTCTTCATGGCACACACTCGGCCGGACGGCAGGGCGTCAGGCCCCGATGGCGGCTGCAGCGACGACCGGTTCGTCGCGACCGGTGCCGCGGCCCCAGCGTTGCCGCACGAATCGGCTGGGGGCGATGCCATGACGGCCCCCGTGACGACGATCGCCAAGACCACCGCGGCACCCGCCAGCCACGCGACACCGATTCGGCCACCACGACCGTAGTTGAACTGCACGTTCGGTATCATACTCGAGTTCACGACCCAAAGGGCCTCCAGGCGCTACTGGCGAAGGAGGACCCGGCCCACTCCGGGCTGCGGCCCCGTGGGGTCGACCCGACGGTCGTGGGTTCCGACGATGTGGCCGGTGGCGCGGCCTGTCCTGGCCGACTCGGTCCTGACGGCACGCCGACCCATCCGTCGCACCCGTACGCCCCGTACATCCCCCCGGTCGTCGAGTCGGTCGGCGGCAACGTCCTCGTTGCCCATGTGACCCCGATCGCGGTCCGCAAGGCGGTTGACGTCCTCAACCAGTCCTGACAGGGGCACCGTCCTGCCTCCTGGCGCTGTGTCGAGGGCCCGCTGGGGACAGGGATGCCCGATCCGCAGTGCGGACGTGCCTCGCGGGAAGGCGCCGGTTGCTGCTTCCAACAGGCCGACGCCTCGACCCCACTGTCTGTCCGTGTGGTGGGGTGGTTCCGCAGAGTCCCCTCTGTCGCACCGGCGCGTCGTCGACGGCCCGGTTGAACGGCCCGACTGGTGCCCGTTAGGGTCGGCCGGCATGCGACACCCGTTCCGCCGACCGGTCCGTTCGACCCTGCCCTGCCGTCCTCACCCTCGTGGTCGTGCTCGCCACCGGCTGTTCGTCAGGGCTCGACGAGACCGACGTCCAGGTCGCCGTCGAAGCGGTCCTCGCCGCACGGGACGCCTCCGAGGCAGCGGTCGTGGCATCTGAGGCCGAAGCGGCCGCGGTCGCGCTCGACGCCGAGTGCGTCGACCCTCGCGAGACATACGCCGAACAGATCACGACGATGGAGATCGCGTTGGCATACCGGGACCGGCTGCTCGGGATGGACACCGGACCGACCCACGAGTTCGGTCGGATCGTCGGGAACATGGCCGAGGGGGTCCTGTACTCCACCGCATGGCATGCCGCCGAGGCCGCCGACATCGTTGCCGACGACCCCGAGTGCTTCCCCGACGACGTCATCGACACCGCCCCGGACGTCGCCGCGGACCACCTCGCCGCCTGGGATGCGGTGCCCAGCCCGATCGGCCTCGCCAAGGACGACCCGTTCCCGTGGACCGACCCGCCGGACGTGTCCCGTGACGACCTCGGCTGCCAGGCGCTCGGCCGGATCGTCGGCGACAGCTTCTACGTGTTCGTCGCCGAGTACTCCCTCCACCACGGCCGGCCCGGCACGATGTACCACGACCGCAACGGGTTTCCCGTGCACGCCCGTGTTCCCCGACGGACCCGCTGACCTCGTCGAGTTCTTTCCCGACGTCGTCGATGCCCTCAAGCGGGCGGAGGCAGCCGCGGACGCAGCCGCGGCCCCGGAGCCCCGGTCGGCGACCGGACGTTGAGGACTCGGGCCAGTGCCGCGTCCGCCGATGCCCGCGGTGATGCCGGTCCGGCGGCCTCGCGCCGGTCACAGCGGTCCGGATCCCGCTGTCGCCGTGCCCGTCACCGTCCCCGGCCGGTCAGGTGCTCGAGGACCCGCATGTGCGCGGCGACCGACCAGTGCCCCTCCACGGCAACAGGGGTGTCGGGCAGCAGCCCACGGACGGCCGCGAGGACGTCGAGGTCGACGGCCGGGACCTCGTCGCCACGGCCGGCACCCCGGCCGCGTTGGCAGCCGACGTGGAGGAGGCCGATCCGGTCGCCCCACCGTCGGGCCATCTCCACCGGCAGGTCCGGCCCGCCAGCGGTCAACGAATGGGACACGTCGAGGCACACACCGGCGTCCGGCAGGTGGCCCAGGATCGCCTCGACCTCCGGGACGGTCCGGCCGGTCGACTTCCCCGGGTCCAGCGTCTCCACGAGCAGCTGCCCGCCGAGCCGCGTCCACGGGGCTAGGTCGCCCATCGCATCAGGGTGGGCGACCACCCGGTGGCCGTCGGCGACCCGGACGAGCCGGTCGACGACTGCTGCCGACGGCCGGCCGATGTCGTGTGGTGGGGCGTGGACGGCAACGATGGACAGGTCGGCTTCCCGGCAGCGTCGAACCCAGCCGTCGACGTCGTCGTCGAGCTCCTCGGCGGTGTAGGCGACGAGCTGGACGCCGTCGGCCCGGGCGACGATCCACTCCAACGACTCGTCCTTGGACAGGCCGGTGAACGCCCCGTTGGTCAGGGCGACGATCGCGGGCGGTGGGGTGGTGGAGGCCATGGATGCCATGGTGTCCCGGTCGGGCACGGCGGCAGGGGCCCGGGAGGCGACGGCGGCTGGTCAGCGGACCGGTGAACCCGCCCCAGTCAGCGGGCGCGAACGGCGCGTACCCTGCACGGCACGTGCTATCGGACGAGGGGCTGGGCCGCATGAAACGAGCGCTGCTGCTGTGGCTGACCGCGGTCGCGGTGAGCCTGGCCGCGACCGCCGCATACCGGGCGGTCCAGTCCCGGTCGCTCTGCGAGGCGCTGGCCGAGGAGATCGAGAACGTCGAGCAGTCCCTGGCCAACGAGCCCGGCGGTCGGGAGGAGGAGCTGAAGCAGGCCCTGCGTGGACTCCAGACCCGGTTCGACCTCGAGGGCTGCTGACACCCGCGCCGGGCCGGGCCGCGCCGCTGCTGCGTGCAGTTGCCCCTCCGGCACGGCCCACCTCCCGCATGGCCGCTGCGTGTCCTGGGCCGTGACAACGGCCGTCAGTGCCATCTGTCGGCGTCCCAGGAGTGGGCGGCGCCGACGTCGTCGACACCAGGAGAGTCGTACAGGGGTGGTCGGCGTGGTGATGCGTGCCGTTCGGTGGGAAGACTGACCGTCCGGACGCCGGTGCAGGTGGCACCGACGGGACTGGCCGGGTTGGTGTGGTCGCCGATTCGCACGTCGACAGGACGGGCAGGTGTGCCGAAGTGGGCAGCCTCCGGTTGGGGGACGTGACCGCAGGTCGGGCACTGGACGAGACGATGTGTTGGAACCATGGACGCAGGATGCACCCACGTTCCACGATCCGGATCCAAGGGGCAGAGCGGTGCCCTGGGATGTAGTCCCGGACGCGACGACGTCCCGACCTGGGGTCGGGACGTCGCAGGATCGGGTGCCGACGGTCAGGCGTCGGCGAAGTGGCAGCGGTTGAGCGCCTCGAGGGTCAGCTCGACCGGCGCTTCGTCGGGCACGGCCACGTCGTCCTCGACGGTCACGTGGTCGGGGTCGTCCCACACCGGGACCACCTCGATGTCGTGGTAGACGCCGGTGAGGCCGTCCTCCGCCGGGGTCCCGTCCGGGTCGACGGTGCCGTCCCACAGGATCGCCTGCCAGAAGCGACCGACGTTGCTCCACCCGGGAGGGGCGAGGCAGGCGGTGTGGCGGGTGATCACGTGGACGCGGCCGTCGTACCAGACGCCCCGCATCGGCGGGAGGCTGCCGACCGGGACCGGCCGCAGTTCGGTTTCGGATGTCGTCGTGTCGGTCATGGCCGGCACGGTGGACGCCACGACACCGGCGACAACGGGCCGCCCTGCACAGGCCGGATCATGGCAGGCCGTCCGGCTGGCCGGTGCCCTGCCCCACGGGGACGTCGATGGGGACGTCGACGGTGCCGCCGAGCGCGACGACGAGGTCTGCGACGGTCCGGCGGGCAGCCGGGCCGAGCCCGCAGGCAGCCAGGTGGTCCAGCAACGGAACGGCCGTGCCGCCACGTGGTGGCCCGTCCACCAGGTCGTCGCCGGCAAGGTCGGCAAGGTAGGCGTAGGAGACCCCGAACGCCGTCGCGAGCCGCTCGAGGTTGTGGGGCCGCACCTCCTTGCTCTCACCGCGCTCCAGACGGCAGACCACCGACCCATCGGGGCCGCCGCGGGCCTTCAGGTCACGGAGCGACAGCTTGCGACGGGCACGTTCGTCACGGACCCAACAGCCCAACGGCGACGGTTCGGCCGGTTCGATCGTGGCGGCCAGTGCGAGTTCGTCCCGGCCGGTCATCGGGTGCCGTCCCGCCGGTCGAGGATCGCCACGACCGCAGCGGTGACGACCGCATGGGCCGGCTGGGTCCGCAGGTCCGCACGGTGGCCGCCGTCGGCACGGTCCGCGATCAGGTCCCGACGACGAGCCGCGTCGACGAGCTCACCGACCGGGACGGTGGACGTCACCTTCAAGCCACCCACGAGCACGGTGCGGGGGTCGGAGACGACGGCGGCCTCGATGGCGTCGGTGGGGACGCCACGGAGGAACCCGACGACCGCGTCGACGTCGGCACGGACCGGCGGGATACCTGCCAGGGTGTCGCCGTTCCACAGCTGCGACACGGTCGCGTCCGGGTGGGCGTCACGCAGGACGCGGATGCGGTCGAGGGCCTCGCCGATGGCCGGATCGATCGCGACGAGGCGATCAAGGTCCAGCCACGGGTCCTGTCCGGCCCGGTGGTTGGCGAGCGCCACGGTCCATGGCTCGCCGGTCAGGGCCATCCGTCGGCGGACGTCCCTCTTCTCGTTGCGGTGCGACGACATCACGTCTCCAGTTCCCCGCCCGTGGTCCGTGTCGCGGCCACGCTCCGCAGGTCCGCGGGCGGTGTCGTAGAGCATGTCTGTGCTGTAGGGACGCCCGTGCGTCGCAGACGGCTTCCCCCTCCTCGGCACGACGGTGGCGTGGGCACCTGGCCTCGGGGTGCGCGGCGGGCGGCCGCACGGCCGAAGCGTACCACCGGCCGGGACCGGCCCGCCAGAGGGCAAGCGGGACGCTGGTGGGACCGTCGGACGCATGGGCACGCCGCCGGGTGAACCGCGAATCGCACGGACCGCCCAGAGTGACGGTGTGCAACGAAACACCGGGTACAGTGTCCGACCTCGAAACGACGGAGGACACAACAGTGGACGAAGTGGCACAGGCAACGGACCCGATCACGGTACGCGGGTACCGGTCGGGCCTCGAGGTCGTCGACGGCGAAGTGCACATCTGGAACAAGGCCGCGAAGTCCGACGTCCGGTTCGCCATCACCGAGATCGTGACCGTCACCTGGAAGAAGCCCGGGTTCGCCCGCGGCTACGTTGCCGTCCAGACCCCCGACTGTCCCCCGCCGGCCGGCATGCTGGCCGCAGCCAACCATCCGCAGACCGTTGTCCTCGCCCTCGGCGAGTGGAAGAACGCCGCACGGTTCATCCGTGCCGCGAAGAAATGGGTGGCCGGCAACGACCACGTCAGCCCGTTCGCCGGCATCGACGCCACGATCCGCAAGGACAAGCGGGTCCGTGACAAGCTCCCTGGACTCCGTGGCATGCTCGACCCCGACGAGGCCGTCGAGGCGCTCCTGGCCGGCACCTACGACTCCGACATGTTCGGGCAGGACACGATCAGGTCCGGCGTCCTCGCTGCGACCGATCGGCGGGTCGTCCTCTACGGAACCCGGACATCCGGCTACGACTCAGAATCGATCCGCTACGAACGGATCTCCTCCGTCGAGGCAGGCAGGACCATGACCGGCGGGAAGGTGACCGTCCACACGTCCAACGACAAGCTCGCGATGTCGATGATCAACGTCGGCGACACCGAAGCGTTTGTCGCGCTGGTCCGCAGCCGTGCCGGCCGGCCCGACGACAGCGCGTCGGCCACACCAGCCGCCGACAGCGGCGGGCTGGCGGACGAGCTGGCCAAGCTCGGCGAACTGCACGAGTCCGGGGTGCTCGACGCCGACGAGTTCGCCGCCGCCAAGGCCCGCCTCCTCCAGCAGTAGCCCGGCCCGGCGAATGGTGCGGCCGTCCTCGGCCGGTCCGGGGACGGCGACGGTCGTCGCTGGTGCGGAAGGCCGCGGGCCGTTCCGATCAGGTGGTCGCGATGGCATGAAGCCACTCCAGATCGGCCACGACGGGGTCGGCGACCACGGCGGTGACGGTCGGAACGAGTCCGGTGTCACGCAACACCGCCTCGAAATCGGCCGGGGTCCACAGGAGGACACCGGGAACGGACCCGCCGTCGGCGGGCCTGCCACCGAAGGCGACACCGGTGACGTCCCCTGCCCTGGTCAGCAAGTGCACCGGCGCCCCGGGGCGGCAGACCCGACGGACCTCACGAAGGGCGGTCCGGAGGTCGTCGACGCTCAGGTGGTGCACGACCCCGTTGGACCAGACCGCGTCCACGGACCCGTCCGGCAGGGGCAACGCGGTGAGGTCGGCGAGGTGGGCGGCGCAGTCCGGCCGTCCGGCCAGCCGGTCCCGGGCCGTGGCCACCATGGCGGCGGACACGTCGACCCCGATTGCGGCATGGCCGGCGTCGGCGAACGCCAGCAGGTCCCTCCCCGGTCCACATCCGAGGTCCAGGACCGTCGAGTACGTCGGCACGGCCGCGAGGAAGCTGTCGCGGCCTGGCGGCACCAGGTGGTCGGTCCGTTCGACGTAGCGGTCGTGGTGGTCGTCGTACAGCGATGCGATGCGTCCCGGTGACGTGACCTCCGGTCGGTGCGGTTCCACAGGGTCCTCCTCGTCATCCGGGGACGCGTCGACGGTGCGGCCCTGCCGGCCGTTCACCTCGGGCTGCTGCCCGATCTGGCGTCCGGGGACGAACGGTGCGTTGCGGGCGGCGGCGGGCAGCCCTCGTGCCGGTTGGCCTCCTGGTGGCGGAACCCATGTCGTACGGCTGGTGCATGCTGTGCAGATGGGACGTCCTCCGTTGGTTGCCAGCTTCCTCGGCCGCTGCCGCACGTGCACCCGCACCTACAAGGGGACGGTGGACCTCCGCACCGAACCGTGCGAGGCCCGGACCCGCTGCCCGTGGTGTGGCGTCGAGGACGTCCACCGGATCGAATGAGACGGAGGCATGCCGGTCAGCTGGTGCTGACCACCTGACGGGACGGCCCGTCGAAGCGTTCAGCCGGCACCGTGTCGTCGATCAGCGTCACGTGCTCGACGTGCAGCAGCGCCCTCGCCCGCAAGCGGGCGTCGCCGATCTCACGAAGAGCGACGGTCGCACGTGCCACCGCAAGCGCGCGGGCGTCGGCCACGAGCCCCGCGAACTCCTCGATGGCCTCCTCGAGATCGGCCTGGGCACGCCGATACCGTGCGGCCTCTTCCCTGCCTCGCCCGGCCCTGTCGAACAGTTCGAGTGTGTCCTCCGCAGCCCGTACCAGTTCGTGCCGGTGGCCGTCGACGAGTTCGGCCGCGACCTCCGGAAGGTCCTTCGAGGCCTCCAGTAGCTCGGCGATGCGGGGCCACTCGGTCCGGACGCGTTCGGCTGTCGCCTCCTGACTGGCCTGTTCCCGTTCGACACCGCCCTCGAGGTAGTGGGTCCACCACTTCCTGTGGTCCCCGTAGCGGGCCCTCCACCGGACGTCGCGGTGGACGGACAGCGCCGAGAGGACCGGAAGGACGAGGCCCCACCACAGGTCGGAGGGGGTCTGGATGCCGTGTCGGGCGACGGCCAGCATGGACACGGCCATGAAGGGGCCCGTCAGCACGACGAGCACGTTGCGGAGCAGCCAGGCGCAGCGGTGCAGCTCGACCTGCCGTGCTGACGGCGTGTCGAGGGTGTGGGCAGGGTGTTCGGCGCTGTCGGCCATTTCGTCATCCGTTCCGTTGGGGCTGGCGTCACCCATGGTCCCGGAACCCCGCGGACGGCCACGATCCGAAGCGGCCACCAGAAGCCGGTCCGGGTGCCGAGGACCCCGACGCGACGCCCGGCGGACCTGCGACTGCGGCACCCGGCCGCACCGGCGTCCGTGGGAACGAACAGGCCGTCCCCGCGGGTGCGGGGACGGCCGGTGCTGTGCGTGCGTGCTCTGCTCTGTCAGTGGGCGAGCCGGCCGAGTTCGGCCAGTGCGGCGCCGACGTGGTGGAACAGCCACTGGTCGGCAATCGGGAGGTCCTCGTCGGCCTCGGTCGCGGCCGGGTCGTAGCCGATCGACCGGAGCAGCGTGACGAGCTCGACAGCTGCAGCCGCGGACGCGGCCGCGGGGACGAACCGGGCGTCGCCGTACCAGTCGACCTGACGGCGGAACTCCTCGTCGTCGGTGGCGTCGATCTCGTCGTCGGACAGGTCGAACAGCGGCATCGGGCGGGGACGGACCGGGAAGTGGCCGAGGAGGTCCTCGGCGGTGCCGGTGTGGCCCTCGTGGCTGCTGTACAGGGCGATGGTCGGCCCGTCTGCGCGGGGGTCGTCGACCTGTGCGATCACGACGGGGACGGTCACGTCCGGGTCGCCGAGCGAGCCGATGATGCAGGGGTCGAAGTCGTGGGGGTGGCCGGCGTCGCAGAGCCAACCGAGGGTGCGGTCGCGGTCGGTGACCGTCGGGACGGTGCTCACAGGGGTTCTCCTCGTCGCTTGGAACGGGCACGGGTGTGCCCTGGCCTGCCGTGGCCGCCCCGTCCCCAACCGCAAGCCCGATCCGGCCCTGCCGGCTCCCCTGCGGCCGGACGGTCGGGGCGAACGAGCCGTCCCGCCCTGCGGGTGCGCAGGACGGGACGGCCGGGATGGCGTGGTGGTGCGGCGTCAGGCCAGGCCCACGAGGGCGGACTCGAGCCGGCTTGCGGATTCGGCGGCATCAGCGGC
The DNA here is from genome assembly GCF_003344865.1 of Euzebya pacifica. Taxonomy (GTDB): domain Bacteria; phylum Actinomycetota; class Nitriliruptoria; order Euzebyales; family Euzebyaceae; genus Euzebya; species Euzebya pacifica. Next base: position 3,355,219 of record NZ_CP031165.1, on the reverse strand, counting down.
CGCGGACGGCTGCTCGAGCCGGGCCCTCGCAACGGCCAGTCGCGCTTCCGCGGATGCGGCTCCGACCATGTCGGTCTCCCGACGGATGGCCCGCTGGAGCGAGTCGACCCGGTCGGTGAGGTCGATGAGGTCGTCGACGGCACGGATGAACAGCTGCCGTTCGATCGCGAGGGTCGCCATCAGGTCCGTGCGGACCGGGTCGTCGTCGGACCGGAGTTCGGTTGCCTCCAGGGCATCGGTGGCGACCGCGGCGGTCCGGTCGGCAACCGCGAACAGGTCGACGACTGCTCGGGCGAGCTGGTCGCGTTCGGCCACGGGACTGTCGGCCCGTCCGATGACGGCGGCGGTGTCGGCCAGGACGGACCGCAGGTGGAGGCGGTGTGCGGGGCGGAACATCGGGCTGTTGCCTGCCCAGGTGGCCGCGACGAGCGCCTTGGCTGGTGTCTGGCCCACGTACGTCGGCAGGACCGACGTGTGGGCGGTCCCGTCGGCCAGCTCAACGGCTGCGTAGAACACCTGCTGCTGGTTTCGGGACCCGGAGATCGCGACCACCCGGACGGTGTCGGCGACGGACACACCGACGCTGGTCTGCTCGAACAGGGCCCACATCCGTTTGGACGAGCGGTCGACCGTCATCGACGGCTGCCTGGTCCGGACGGGGGCGGTGTCGTTGGCGGGTTGGCGGGATCGGAACCTGTCGAACAGGGACACGTTCGCTTCCTTCCTCGTTCGGTTCCCTGCCCGTGTGGCAGGAGGATGCCGTCACCCGTGGTGGGCCACCGGAAGGAGGCAAGCCACGACCCATCGGGCCGCACCGGCGGGCACCTGGCAAGGGGACTCCGTACTCGACGCGGGGGCTGGCGTGTGGCAGCAGCGGAGGTCCGGTTGGCGTCCACTGCCCAGCCGCCACGGTCCTCCGGGAGACACCACGCGAACGCGTGGTGCACCTACCGGGAGGAGACCCGCATGTCCGACATCTTCAAGCAGCTCTCGTGGTTCGACCTGGTCGGCGGCGCCGCCCTCGTCGTCGTGTTCGCCGCCCTGCTCCTTGCGTTCCACACGCCAGGCCCTGCTCCGGCTGCGGAGCTGTCGCGCGTACCCGACGCCGACTGCACGCACGTCGCCATCTACGACGACGGCGTCGAGACGATCCGCCACTGTCGGGTCGACACGCCCGACGGGCCGATGACGTGCATGGTCCTGGACCTGCACCGCGGCGCAGGACTCGACTGCGAGCTCGCTGGCGACCGCTGAACGCCCACCCCACGACGGACCCGCACCAGCGGGTCCGTCGTCGATCCCGGCTGCCGTGACACCCGACCCACGACCCTGCAGAAATGAGTGGTTGTGGACCTGAACGGCCACAATCACTCGAAATCGAGTGATCGGCGGCGGCCGGCGGGCTCCACAGTGCCGGGCGTCGGTTGACGGGACGGCACGGCGCACCACTGTCATCGGCATGACCCTCGAACTGGCAAGCGTCCGCCTCGACGGCACCGAGATCCGGCGTGTCGTGGACGGCACCACGCACGATGCGGCCGTCGTTGCCGCAACCGTCACCGACGGGTCGTGGCCGAAGGTGCTGCGCGGTGCGGTGTGTGCCCTGTGGAACGGCCGGACCGGCGACCCGGTCCACGGCCGCGGGTCCCTCCTGGAGGTCCGCCACGACACGACCATGTGGAACGAGGGGTTCGAGCTCGCCCTCCGGCCCGTCGCCGCCGTCCTGGTGTCCCCCGACGACGCCGAGGCCATCGCCGCAGAGGTGGCCGCGACGCACGGCCGGCCGGCAGCTGACAGGGGCCGGTCGTTCACGACCAGGATCGTGCCCGACGTGTCCGGCCTCCTCTGGAACCGGGCCGACGCCACCGAACTCGTCGGGGTTGCCCTCCGCACCTGGCGGGGCCTGTAGCCCAACCGTCCCGGGGCCGCCCGTTCGGGTGGTGTCAGTCCTGTGCCGCCCTGGCCCACGGGGTCGGCCGCGGCTGATCGGCGCTGCGTACCATCGGGCCGGGGACCGGCCGGTCGTCTGGCCACGGCATCGCGAGGACCACCAGCGTCCGGGTTCCCGACATCGGGACAGCGGGTGCGGGTCGGGGGTCCTCGACGGGTTCGCAGCCGGGCGTGACCGCCACGTCAAGCGTCCAGGTCACCGGTCGGGTGTGGACGGCCTCGACACCGACGATGTCGGCGGCACTGCAGTCGGCCGACAACGGGACGAACCCGATCACGTGGCCGTCCGGGACGGCCGGCGGCTGCCCGTCCATTCCGAACTGCCGCCACACCGCCGCGGCGGCTTCCTGGTCGCCGTCGCCCACGATCGGGGAGAGGGTGAGGTCCGGTGTGGGGCCGTCATGGACGACCTCGACACCGGCTGGCAGGTCGGCAACGGCCGCCGGGTCGGGGGCGGCGGTCCGCAGCCCTGTCGCGACGCCCGTGACGGCAACGACGACGACGAGGGACGCGACGGTCGCCCAGCGGGTCCGGTGGCGACGGTCGCGGGCGGCCAGGACCGTCCGCAGGTCCAGTTCGGCCGGGGTGCCGGCGGCCTGCTCCAGGCGGTGGCGGATGTCGGCTTCCACAGGGTCCTCCTACAGGTCGACGGGATCGAGATCGGTACGGCGCAGCGCAACGACGGCGCGATGGCACAGGGCCCGGACGGCCTCGTCGGTCGTCCCGAGGACCTGCGCGGCCACGGCAGCCGGCAGGTCGCAGTAGTAGCGGAGGACCACGGCCGCCCGCTGGCGTTCCGGAAGGGCAGCCAGGACCCGACGGGTGTCCAGCGTCGCAGCGGCCGCCTCGGCCACGTCCGCGGTGTCGGACTGTGGTGCCAGCAGCGGAAGGGCGCCGGTGAGCCGTCGCAGTCGGCGGCCGAGCCGGTAACCGTCCCGCAACGCAACGGTGTACAGCCACGCGCGGGGCGGCTGGTCGGTGTCGAGTCGGTCCCAGCGGTCGATGAGCTTGACGACGGCGTCCTGGGCGATGTCCTCGGCGTCGACGCCGAACTGCAGGCGAAGGAACCCCACGAGGCGTGGGTACTCGTCGCGCAGGAACGACTCGCATGCAGGCGGTGTGGTCATGGGCATCTCCGGGACCTACAGGCCCGGGGGTGTCGTGCCGTGACGGAGAATCTTCGGGTGGGCCTGTGGGAAGTCACCACGCGACCGTGTGACGCCGGGATGGACCGACACAGCCTCACCCCGTGACGAGGACCATGACACACCACACCGGCAGGACCACGAGCAGGACCCACACCGATGTCGACCCGAGTCTCGCCATGCGCATCTCGTAACGGGTGAGGACGGCCTCTCGTCGGCTGTCCTCCGCGTCGGGGACCACGAGCCCTGCGCGGCCCGAGAACGCGGCTGCACGGCCGATCCCCCAGCCGAACGCGAGGGCAGCCACCGACGGGACGGTGCCGCCGAGCACGACGACAGCCGCGAGTACGTACGGGGCAACCGTGGGGATCTGGGTCCGGAAGCCCAGGCCGAGCTCGAACCCGAACCGCAGCATCCCGGACACCATCCCGTGACCGAAGGTCGTCTGCGGGATGATGTGGGAGGGCGACGGCAGTCGCACGCCCACAACGCCGGCCTGCAGGGCCACAGCCAGAGTCACTGTGATCCCCAGGACGACCACACGGGCCTCCGTCAAGAGCTCGGAGAACAACCCCGCGACGACCAACAGGCCGGACGCAGAGACGAGTCCGCCGAGGACACTGCCGGCGGCGAAGGCCACGATCGCCTGCCGGACCATCCGTTGTTGTCGTCGGCCACCGACCGGTGGCAGCAGCACCATGGCTGCGTTGCGGTTTCAGATCGCCCCCGAGACAGAGAGGCCCCCCAGGAGCCCGAAGGCGAGGAACCAGTAGGTGTCAGCCACGGGACGCCACGTCCCACCGGTGTTCGACCTCCAGTCGCCGGACGACCTGATCGGCCATCCCGAACCCAGTCGGCCAGAACAGCAGGGCCGTGCCGAACACCAGCGCCATGAGCCACTCCAGGGAGGATGGGGCGGCCGTCGGCGGCATCGTGGACAGGGCCGCCGCCATGCCGACGACCGATGCCGCCCTCAGGGCCGTCCGGAAGCTGGGGATCTCCTCGAACGGTGTGCAGCCGCAGGACTGCATCGACCCTGCCCGTGCTCCCTTGAGCTGGTGGGCGGTGTAACCGACGAAGAGCAGTCCCACGGCGCCGCTCGCCAGACGCAACAGATCCGTACTGCCCAAGTGGAGCGCCGCCGCGAGCACCAGGGCCAAGGTGGCCTCCAGGCTGCGGATGGCCAGCGCTGCCCGCCGATGGCGGACGTGGTCATCGATCGGGAGGACGGGACTGGACGTCCACGCCGATATGAGCAGCAGGACGGTCACGGCCCCTGCGATCACCGACAGCATGTCGGCAACCAGCCCCGCTCTGGCCCGACGTCGACAGTCTGCATGCGCGAGTCGGGATCCGCTGACGTCGTTCCGGTCAGACGCATCGGGCCGTCTGGCAGATCGACGGGTGCCACGCTCCCAGGTAGGGGAACTCCACCCGGTAGTAGCCGTCGTTGCAGGAGAACTGCCTGACGTTGACGCACCCGCAGTCGCCGCCGCTGTCCACCCCTTCCCAGAGCCAACCGTCGGCAGTGGACGTGTAGCACTGGTTGGTCCTGATCGCGAACCCGTAGGTGAGCTGGGAACCCGGGTCGTACCGGGGTTCCGAGCACGCACGGTGTCGTGACCGGAACGACGTCGTGGAACAGAACCAACTGCTGTCCGTACCGGGAGATCGTGGACATCCGTCCGAACAGGTCGTGGAGTAGTTGCTGCCGCCACAGTTGTTGAGATAGGTCAACCCGGTGGTGGTGCATGTCTGGGCCAGTGCGGCAGGCGCCCGGCCTCCCAGCGCGTTGAGGACACTCACCCCAACACCTATGGCACCGGCAACGAGTGCGTTGGAAGCGAACCTGCGGCGAGTCATCTGTACCGTCGGCTGCCCTTTCCATCGCCCGTCCCATTCCGGCAGGTCGTCAATGGTGGGTGAAGGTGCTGTGGTTGTCGTCACTGGAATACCTCCGTTGGTGTGGTCAGGTCCTTCAGGTCGTCGACGGCACGGTCGAGGAGTTCACGGCTGCCGAGTCCGCCTCGGGCGATGACCCGGTTGCCCTCGAGCAGGGCGAAGAACGGCACGACGCCGACGTTGAGCGCTTCGAAGGCCTCGGCGGCCTGTGGGACACCCGGCCAGCGCGGATCGGGTTCTCCCTGCCAGAGCACCAGCAGTTCGGCGTCGGGCATCTCATCCATGCAGGGTGTCAGCCGTTCGAGCGCGGTCTCGCAGCTGCGGCACCCCGCCCGCACGAACAGCAGGGCGCAGCGGCGCTCTGTTCGAGTGGACAGAAGTCCCGCTGGCAAGCGGATGGTGTCACCGACAGCCAGCCGTCGGGGAGTGCCCATGCGGTCCTCGACGGACGCACGCAGTGCCGAGAGGGCACGCAGGCACCCCACGAGGCCTGCGGTCAGCACCGCAATGGCCATCCAGGTGAGGACTGCGAAGGACGTTTCCGGGCTCACCTGACCCTCGCACGGTCAAGTCCTCCGAACCGGCGAAGGAAGTCGACGCTTCCTGTGCTGCCGAAGTCCGCTTCCCGCACCTGCACCATCGCGTTGACGCCCCTGAGGACGGCCTCGTCGCCGCGGCGGAACAGTTCCCCCGCTTCGGCGTCCATTCCTCGGCGTGAGGTCGGTGCCCACGCCTCGAGGTCGAACAGTCGCAGGATCCGGTCGCTCCCTGGCCACGGCCCAGACAGGATCGTGGTGAGGACCTCTTCGTCGGTGACCTCGGCCATCGAGAGGTCCGCGCCAGAGACCACCGCCGTCTCCCCGATGATCTTCGGCTCCAGGTGCTGGAAGAGTCCCACCAACCAGGCCGTGTCGCGAACCTCTGTTTCCGTCCACACGGCGCGGTCGGCACCCGACCACAGCGCCACGCTCGGGTTGCTGTAGTTGACCCCGTTGTCGGATGCGACATGTGCGTAGGAACCCAAGTAGAGGGTTCCGTCCCCGAGGTCGTATTCCTCGTCGAATGTGGCACCCAGCACTGTGGTTGCGGTGAACCATGCAGTCATGTGGTCGGTCGACCGCAGTGGAACGGTCACGCCGTCCCACGTGTAGAAACAGTGACTGTAACTGGCCAACTGCAACCTGTCTCGATGCTGGAGCTCGTACTGAGCACCGAGAACGGACGTGACAGTACGTCGAAACATCCTCACCCCCTTGCTCGTGGCGGCAGCCACCGCCAACCGATACCGTCAGTTCTTCACAACGGCGCGATGGCCAATCTGGACCGGGACGGCCGTAATGTCAAGTGAACATGAGCGACTCGCCGAAGAAGACGGCCAGTGTGCGTATCAGCGAGGCCGGGCCGACGCCCGTTCGACGCCGAAGCGCCGGGCGAACGGCCCGGAACGGGGCCCGTCGGGGGCGCCGGGGGCTTCCTTGTCCAGGGATGGTCGGTCCTCACCGTCGGACGACGTGTTCGCCTACGTCGTCGTCCTCGGCAGCCTCCTGTGGCTCCTCCCGCACCTGCGGCAGCTCTCCACCACCGGACCGCGGACAGGCACGATGGGCATGACGGGCACGGGAGCCGAGGCGGCCAGGGGGACGGCCGGACGGGGGCCGATGCCGACCGTGGCCGGACCCGACCGTCCGGTACCCGTCGACGACCTCCTGCCCGGACAGCGCGGCTGGGTCCGACCAGGCAAACTCCTCGTCGACGCCGACGGGACCCTGTGGATCTGCGCTGCCGCGACCGCCCACCCGACCGCCGGTGCCGGACGGCTGCCACTCGTCCGCGACCACGACGGCGTCCGCGTCGACGGCGTCAACCGGATGAGCACCTGGTCGCGGACGTCACGGTGCCGTCGAACGGTCGCGACGAGTCGCGTGACGACGAGTTCGTACTTGGAGACGAGTGCCACCAGCAGGATCGAACGCGTCAGCGCGCTCGTCTGGTTCACCGCCCGGTCCAGCGCCATGCGCCGGTCCTGCTTCTTCGTGAGGTCGTAGGACATTCTGTTCCTCCAGTCGCTTGTGGAGGACGTGCTGTCAGCGTCGCCCGGGCCGACACAACCGGCCGCCGCTCGGCTGTCCGGCGGGCACGGCATGTCGTCCGGTCAGCGGCGTTCCCAGTCGCCGCATCGTTCGGCCCGGAAGTTCGTCCCGGCCCGCAGCGTCACCTGCGTCTGCGACGCCCCGAAGTGGTTGTCGATGATGTCGCCGGTGACCGGGTGGACGACCTCCCAGTAGCAGCTCGACCCGGTCCCCGACGTCCCGTAGGTCCCCGGCCGCAGGCACGGTTCCGGCGCATGGCACACCGGGTCGAACGACTCGCCGATCTCGTCGGCCCCGTAGGCGGTGTGGTCGGGCACCGTCGGCAGCGACGCATCGGTCCGCTCGAACGCCGGGCAGCCGCCCGACAGCTCCACCGTCGACCCCTGCCACAGGTTGACCGGCCCGATCGGCAGGCCGATCGTCACCTCGGCACCCCACGACGTCCACGCGCTGTCGGCCAACGGATCGTCGGCGATGTCGTCCTCCGCCCCGCCGTCGAACCACTGGACCTCCTGGCTGGAACGGATGGTGTCGCCGTCCTCGAACGTGTGGACGAGCTCCTGGGTGACCGTGCACGGGTTCCCGTCGTTGGCCGCGTCGACCGGCACGTACACGCCCGGTGTCCGGTCCTCCCCGCCGACGACCGACCGGCCGGGGACGAGGACCCCGTTGGCGAACGCCGCCGTCGCACACGCGGCGACCTGTTCGCCGTAGCCGGGACGGTCGAGCTCGAACAGCTCCAGCCACACGTCCCGGTAGCCGACGCTGGACGGCCGGGCGCCCTCGCCGTCCTCGACCGTGGCCGCACAGTCTGCGGCGACCGCTGCCCCGTGGAGCGCCTGTTCCTCCGCACGGAGTTCACCGTCGAACCGGATGCGGAGGTCCTGGGCGACCGCGATCGCGTCGTCGCGTTCCCGGTTGGCGGTCCGGACCTCCATCGCCCGGTCCGCCACGTCGTCGACGAGCCGTTCCGCCCGGGCCTCCAGGTCGTCGCGTTCCGACGACATCACGTCCAGTTCGTCTGCCGTGGCCGACAGGTCCGCCTCGAGGTCGGCCACCGTCGTCGCCAGCCCCTCGGCCCGATCCGTCGACACCGCCAGGTCCTCCGCCAGCTCCGCCGAGGTGGACCGGGCCTCGGCGAGCCGGTCGGCCTCCCGGCCCGCGACCCGGTAGTTGTGCACCGCCACGAATCCGAGCAGCAGCACCAGTGCCGCTGCGACGGCACGTTCGATCATCGTCCTGGACATGCGTCTTCCCCTGTCACCCCGTCGGTCACCCCGTGCGTCCGACCCGGCATCCGGTTGTACCCGACGGCAACCCGCAGGACAAACGGCGCCCGTCACGCGGGCGCCACACCGGCCGGACGCGACCGGTCCGTTCGCGGGCTTGTGCCGTCCGGACGGGCCGTCACGGTCCCCACCACAGGAAGCCATCTACGGAAGGGAACAGCATGATGTTCGACGAGCAGGAGCTGCGCAGGGTCCTCGTCAACGGCAAGCTGGAGCGGTGGACGCTCCGCAACGACGGGACCGAACGCCAGGTGTCGATCGAGTGCGAGGACCTCGAGTTCGTCGCGACGACCGCCGAGGACCTCATCGACGTCGTCACCGTCGACGGGATCGCACCGGGCGACATCACCCTCGACTGGTCCGCACTGATCCACCGCGGCCACGAGGGCGCGGAGGCGTCGGTGACCATCGAGCTGCGGTACTGGCGTCCGGTGACCGACACCGAACGGCAGCAGCTGGAGGCCTCCACCGAGGAAGCCCTCGTCGAGTACGACCGCCAGCTGCGGATGCGTCGTGCCGAGGAGATGCGTGCCCGGGCCGACGCGATCGCCCGCGGCCACGGCTGAACCACCCGCCCCGCCACAGGGCCCACCGAGCCGGCACCCCTTGGGGTGCCGGTTCCGGCATGTCAGCAGCCGGAGGTGCCGTCACCGCCGGTCGGGATCCGGATCCTGACCGTCGTCCCCCGGTCGGGGCCGGTGACGACCGACAGGGTCCCGCAGAGCGACTCGACACGGGCGCGCAGCAACGCCAGCCCGTGGCCCGGTTCGACGGTCCCGTCCCATCCGGGTCCGCTGTCCTCGACCGCCAGCTGCACCAGCCCGTTGCGGAACACCACCGACACCCGGACCGGTCCGGTCGTGTAGGCCGCGGCGTTGGCGAGCATGCCGGCTGCCAGCTCCATGATCCTCGACTCGTCCGCCGGCGGGCCCGTCCCCGCCACACATATCGTCGTGCGGCCCTGCAGGCCGAGCGACTCGACCTGCAGGGCCAACCGGTCCCGGAGGTCTGCCCCGTCGGATGCATGGAGTGCCGCCAGCAGCTCCCGAAGCAGCTCCTGGGCGGTCCCGATGTGCGCCCTGACCGCGTCGGGACGGTCGGCGTCCCAGCTGGCGAGCGTCAGCATCGGCAGCACCTGGTCGTGCAGGGCCAGGCCCAACCGGAGCCGTTCCCGCTGGTCGGCCCGGGCGGCCGCCTGCGCCAGCCGTTCGTTGAGGACCTCCGCGGCGCCGAGCTGTCCGCGGGTGTCGTCCCACTCGCGGAGCACCTGCAGGAGCCGGCTGACCTGCAGTCGGGTGGTGCGGTCACCCACCAGCGGCTCGACGAAGACGACCCGGTCGAGCTGTTCGACGACCTCGTCGATGGGGGCCTTGCGGAGCGCGAGGGTGACCCGGCCGAGTTCCTGGATCTGCGAGGACCGGCCCGCGATCCAGAACACCGCCCACGACAGGATCGCCGCGCCGACGACGACGATGCCGTGGAGGTCGCCGAGGACCGCGACGGCGGCCACGGCGAACGACAGCAGCCAGGGGGCGAACAGCCATGCCCGTCGCAACGACGGCAGGTCCACGATCGCGCCGGCGGGGGCGGCGCCGCACGCCCACATCGTCAGCCCCATGAGGACCATCGACATGACCTCGGCCACGATTGCGGCGGCGACCAGCGCGGCCGGGAGGACCATCGGCCCGGAGGCCTCGCCGGCCAGGACCACCCAGGCGGCCGTCCAGCCCGTCAGGGCCCGCACGACCCGGTTCGCGACGGACCGTCGCAGCGGCCCCTGGCCACGGAGTTCCTTGGCGTCGATCGGCCCGAGGATGCTGACCAGTGCCACGCCGGCGGGGCCGATGGCGGTCGCGGCGAGGACGAGGACGCCGACGTTGCCCTCCAACAGGTAGGCGACACCCCGTTCCCTGCAGGCGAGCTGGAACTGTGCGGCGAGGAACACCGGGACGAGCCACGGCAGCCAGACGAGCGGGCCGACGCCGATCCCCGCGGCGGCCACGACCGCGATGGCCGAAAGGGCCGACAGCCACACCCATCCGGACAGCGGCAGCGGCGGCACGCGACGCGCTGTCGCGGCCTTGCCGGGGGCCTGGACGGCCACGTCGTGCTGTGCTGACACCTGTTTCGGCTCCGGTTCCCTCGAACCCTGACGAGGTCGTCCTGCGCACCGAGGGACGACAACCCGGCTGCCCTCCTCCCGGCAACCGGCGCCGAGGCCCATCCCAACGAGAACGAGAGGGCCTCTACATCGGAGCAGGCTACCCGTACGTCGGCGTGCCGGCGAGGACTCGCGGGAACGTCAGCTGACTAGCCCATGTCGGGTGGTCACTCGTCGAGGGCGACCGCGAGACCGATGAGGATGTCCGCGTGCCGGCGGTCCAGCCGTTGGTTGCCGCGGGGACGGTCCGCATCGGTGCAGCACAGCCGTTCCACGGCGGTGACGAACTGCCTGAACCGGCCGGCGTCGATGTGGCCACGGAGCGCGTTCGCCTGCCCCTGGTTGCCGGGCCGGTCATCGGCGGCCAGGAACACGTCGACGACGTCACCGACGTCGGCCGGCAGGACAGTGACCGTGTAGGTGTGCTCCACGACGGTCTCGTGGCCGGCCGTGTCGACAGCTCGGGCAGTCACGGTGTGCTGACCGGGGCCCTGGACAGCAGCGAGCGTGTCGACCTCCTCGCAGTCCAGCACCGCGACCCCGGACGTGGCGTCGTCGGCGTCGCACCCGATCTCGATGCGGTCCGCGACCGTGTAGGTGTCCTCGGCGCCGGTGAACACCACCGTCGGCGGGGTCGTGTCGACGTTGACTCCCGAGACGACGAGTGCTGCCGTGTTGCCCCATCGGTCCGTGGCCTCCACCGCCACCGACTGGTTGGGCCCGTCGACGTCGAAGGCGTGCGGGGCCGGACACGTCGTCACACCGGACGGGTCGTCGCACTGGAACGCAACCGTCGGGGTGGCGGCGTGCCATCCGGCACCGTTCGGCTGCCGGTCGAACGCGGCCGTGATCGTGGGGGCGTCGGCGTCGGTGACGACGGTCCATCGCCTTGTCTCCGTCGTGGTGTTCCCGGCGACGTCGGAGACCGTCGCGACCGCGACGACGTCGACCGACCCAGGGTCGGCCGGTGTTCGGGTGACGGTGACCCGGCAGGTCCCGTCGACCGTCGACGTCGTGTCGGTCGCGGCGCACGACGGCGGGACCTCGTCGACGTCACGGACGATGGCGCCGTCGTCGTGGGCGGTGAGGACCAGGGTCGGTGGGACGGTGTCGACGGCGACCGCCGTGACGGTCGTCGTGGTGTTCCCTGCCCGGTCGGTGGCGTCGGTGACGACCTCCTGGCCGCCACCGTCGGTGGTGACGGTCACGTCCGCCGGGCAGGTCTCGACCCCCGACACGGCATCGTGGCAGGCGTGGCCGATCGTCGGTGCGGTCGTGTGCCAGCCCCGATCGTTGGCGGCTGGGGAGACGGTCACGTCGACCTGTGGTGGGGTCGCGTCCAGCGAGACCGCCACGCTGCCGAGCGTGCAGTTGCCCGACGGGTCGCAGGCCGGTTCGGACCGGACCTGCTGGTCGGCCCCGTCACCGTCCACGACCACCGGCGGAGGGGGTGTGACGGCCGCCCCGGAGTCGTCGGTGGCCGTCCAGGTGATCGTGACCGGGCCGGTGTACCAGCCGGACGGATCGGGGGTCCTGTCGGGGGTACCGGTGACGGTCGGCGGGGTGCTGTCGGGGGCGACGGTGATGACGAACGCTGCCGTCGTCGTGCCGGCCGGGCCGGAGCAGGTGACCTCGAACGGCCAGTCCCCACCGACGGTCGGGGTGCCCTCGATCGTGCCGGCGTCCAGGGCGAGGCCCGGTGGGAGGGTGCCGTCGGTGACGGCCCAGGTGTCGCAGCCGGTGGCGCCGTCGACGTGGAGCGCGACGGTGTACGGGTCGCCGGGGGTGCCGAGTGGCGGCGTGAGGACGATGGCCGTCGGGGCGGTGTCGTGGAGGCCGGTCGCGTCGGTCACGGTGACTTCGAACCGGTGGGTTCCGGCCGTCAGCGGGGTGCCGGTGAGGGTGCTGTCGTCGGTGAGGTCGAGGCCGGCGGGCAGCTGGCCGGTGGTGACGGACCAGACGTGTGGCTGGTGGCCACCGTCGGCGGTCAGCGTTGCGGCGTACGGTTCCCCGGTCCGGCCGTCCGGGAGGGTGGTGTCGGTGATGGTGACGGGGGCGACGACGGTGATCGTGGAGGTGGTGTCGGTGCAGGCGCCGGCTGGGTCGCAGGCCTCGACAGAGACCGGTATTCGGTCGTCGACGGCACGGCCGGTGCTGTCGAAGGTGACGGTCGAGCCGGTCGGCTGGGTGCCGTCGAGGTCCCAGGTGAACACCAGCGGGTCGTCGTCGGCATCGGTGCCGGTGGCGGTCAGGTCGACCGTCGCACCGGCGGGCACCGTCCACGGCCCGTTGGTGGTGACGGCCGGGAAGTGGTTGGCTTCCACGACCGTGACCTGCAGGGTCGCGGTCGCGGACGTGGGTGCGGTGTCGGTGACGGTCACGTCGACGGTGGTGGTGCCGGCGGTCGTGGGTCGTCCCGACAGTTCACCGGTCGTGGGGTCGAGGACGATGCCGTCGGGCAGCTGGCCGTCGGTGATGGTCCATCCGTACGGCGGGGTGCCGCCTGAGGCGGTGAGGGTCGTGGTCCAGACGAGGCCGGTGGAGGCCTCCGGGAGGGTGGTGGTGTCGACGGCCAGTGGGGTCGTCGGGAGCAGCTGGTTGCAGTCGGGGTCGGCGCACCAGGGTTCGTGGGCGACCCCGGCCGAGACCGGCGAGCCGGTTCCGGTCGGGGCGGGCCCGTCGGCGGCGCCCCACCAGTTCTCGATCGCGTCGACGCTACCGCTGCCGGATGCGGTGATGCGGTCCAGCAGGTGGGAGTGGCGGAACGTGGCGGTGCCGGTGACGGTGTGCTGGCTGGCCCCGTCGATGCGGGCCCGGGTGGCGTCGAGGGTCCCGGCGATCGTCAGGCCCGCCCATGTGCCCGTTGCCTCCGGGGCCAGGGTCACGGGCGCGGCGGCGGTTCCGTCGAGGGCGAGCCGGCCGCCGGCGGCGACCGTCAGCCGTCCCAGGGGGACGAACCGGATCTCCACGCCGGGTTCGACGGCGAGGTCGGCGCCGTCTGGGACGGTGTGGGTGGCCCCATTGTTGTTCTGGCGGAGGAACAGGTAGGGGAGGTCGGTCCCGCCGAGGGTCGTGACCACCTGTGGGAAGGTGCCGTAGGCGACGCGGACGACTGCGCCGTCGGCGGCGTCGATGTCGACGAGTCTGGTGCCGGCGGTGATCGGTGAGAGGGTGATCGGATGGGGGCTGCCGGGAGCCGACAGCCCCTCGACGGAGGCCGTTCCGACGGTGAGGGACGCGGCGGTGCCCGTCTCGGTGTAGGTGTGGTCGATCAGGTCGACCGATGCTGCGCCGGACCCGGTGACCACGCCGTGGGAGGAGGTCGAGCGGGCCATCGTGACACGGCCGCCGTACTCGGCGACGACGGTCCCGGTGAGGGTGCTGTCGCGGATGTCCGCGACGCCGCGGACGGCCATCAGGGTGCTCGGGCCCGACAGGTCGGCATGGCGGGCGACGACGGTCCCATGGGCGGTGAGGCCGGACCACGTGCTGCCGTCGACCGCGGCCAGCGACACCGGCGCGGACGCCGTGCCCCCGAGTGTGAGTCGGCCGCCGTCCTCGACGGTCAGCCGGCCCGACGACACGAAGCGGACGTCGACGCCGGGGAGGAGCTGCAGGTGGCCGCCGGCCGGGACCGTCTGCGTGTGTCCGTAGTTGTTCTGGCGGAGGAACAGGTAGGGGAGGTCGGTCCCGCCGAGGGTCGTGACCCCCTGTGCGAACGTGCCGTGGGCGACGCGGACGACCGCCGTTTCCGGGGCGTCGACGGCGGTGAGGGCGACCCCGGCGCTCCCGGGACCTAGGTAGATGGGGGTCGTCGAGGTCGTGGTGAGGTCGTGCGCGTGGCCGTGGGTGATACGCGACAGCTGCAGCGCGTAGCCGCTGCCGGTGTGGTCGAGGCCGTCGACGTGGACGGTCGTGCCGGTACCGGATGCCAGGACGGTCCCCGGGGTCGTGAGGTCGGTACCGACGAGGGTGCTGCCGTCCTCGAGCTCCACGACGACGCCGGTGTCGGTCAGTTCGACGCCGGCCAGCGTGGCGGTGCCGTGGACGGCGACCGGGCCGTGGGAGATCCGGGCGTGCGTGGCCGTGAGGGTTCCGTTGACGCGGATGCCCGACCACGGGTCGATGGTGGTCGACTGGCCGTCGTTGCCGATGTCGCCGCCTGCGGAGTCGTCGTCGACGCTCGTGGCGACCACGGGGTGGGTGGCGGTGCCGTGCAGGTCGAGGGTCCCGTCGACGACCAGGAGGTCGTATCGGTCGGCCTTGATGACGGTGCCCTCGCCGGCGGTGACGGTGACACCTTCGGGGATGGTCGTGTTGGCGGGGTTGACGACGTAGGTGGTGAAGGGCTGCAGCTGCAGGTCCCTGCTGATCGTCCGGGCGAGGTGGACGACGGGGATGTCGACGGGGACGTAGCGTGCCCGGCTGTACGCGCAGCCGTCGGGGGCGGTGACGGTCGCGGTCACGTACTCGCTGCCGGCGGAGGCGAACCGTGCGGTCGTCGTCGGGCCGGTCGTGGCCGGGTGGTCGGTGACGGTCCAGTCGACCGTGGCGCCGGCGGGCAGGGGCCCGTCGAGGGAGAACTGCACGTCGACGTCGGGTGGGATGGGGAAGTCACGGTCGGCGACGACGTCGAAGTCGAACGGGTCGGCAATGGTGATCCGGTGCGACAGTGTCCGGGTCGTTGTCCCGTCGGTCACCTGCCCGAGGAGGTCGTGGCTGCCGGGGCAGGCGTAGGTGTGGGTGGTGGGGACCTGCGGTGCCCCGGCGGTCGTCGTGGTCCCGTCATCGAAGTCCCACGTGGTCACCAGGTCGGTGGTGTCGCCGGACTGGGTGGCCCATGACGTGGAGGCCTCGACGGTCCGGTCGTCGACGTCGACGATGGTGCGGCCGACCGCAAGTGACGTGGTGAGCGCGTTGACGGTGGTGGTGAGGGTCCCGATGCCCTGGACGTGGATGCGGACCTCGTCGGTGGGTGCCCATGCGGCTGGGAGGGACAGCAGCGCGGGGCTGTCCGGTCCGATCGGTTCGGTGGTGACGGCCCCTCCGGCGGTGTGGTGTTCGACGACGAGGTCGATGGGGCCGCGGTTGCCGACCATGAGCGCGGTCGGGCCCTTGGGGACGAGGGCGACGAGGTCGGCGGTGCCGTGGGCGCGGAGGAGTTCGGCCCAGCCGACGATGGTGGCGTGGAGGTCGGCGACGAGCTGCTGGTCCTGGGTGAAGCGGAGCAGCTGGTACTCCGCCTCCAGCGTCTGTGCGTAGTCGGCCTCGGTGGTCTGCAGTGCGTCGGCGACGTTGGCGACGAACCCGGCGGTGAGGTCATCGCCGGCCTGGGCGTAGGCGGCTGCGGGGTCCCGGCCGCCGAGGCGGTACCAGGCGTAGGTCTCCAGGACCGCGCGTTGTTCCTGGCTGAGGGCGACCTCGACGAACACGTCGACGAGGTGGTCGATCCGTGCCTCGGCGCTGGCGAGCTCGGAGAGGAGCTGCCGGGCGACGATGCTGCCGAAGGAGGCGGCGTGGCCGATCACGCCCTCGAGGACGGCGTCGCCGATGGCCAGTGCGGTGTCCTCGAAGTAGCCGGTGATGGTTGCCAGCTGGTAGGAGGACACGCCGAGGAGTGCGGTTCGGAGTGCGTCCTCGCCGGTGTGGAGGGTCGCGCCGACCCGTGCGGACGTCGTCCACAACCGCAGCGTGTCGCCCTGGGGGCCGTCGAGCATGGCAGCGAGGTCGTCATCGGAGGCGTCGGCGGTGGTCACGCCGAAGAACTGGCGGAGCCAGTCGATCGTGACCTGGTCCGGGTCGGGGTCCTGGGCCTCGGCGACGGCCGGGGGTGCCCCGACGGTCAGCCCGGTGAGGAGCAGCACGACGACGAGTGCGCCTCCGATGCGACTGGAAACGGCCCGTGACAACATCTGTCCCCCACCCGGTGTGACCTCTCGGACGCGGTCGCGCCCCGGGCCAGAACCTAACCGGCGGCAGCTGGTATTCCAACACCGGTGTTCCCGTGGTGGCGGGCCGCTACAGGGACGGCGAGGTGCGTGGCAGGGCCCGGGTTGGAGGATGCCGGGTGGTCGAGCCAGGGGGTGGGGGAGGAGGGCGCAGCGGGTTCTCACCACGTCTCACACTGCGGGTCCGTGTGCAGACAGGTGGGGTCGGGTGCGGTGTGGGCGGCGGCGTTCGGCATCCCCGTGCTGCGGCGGATGGAGGCGACGTTCGCCGACCACCGCACCGTCCTGCTCGAGGGGGCCAACCACTACTGGCAGGACGACGCGCCCGAGGCCGCGTGCCGGGCCATCCGCGACTGGTTCGCCGACTCCGCCGGTGACCGGGAACCCGTCTGACGTCCCCGCGGCCAGCGACCACCACGACATGGCACACTCGGCAGTCACCCATGCCTGCAACAGATCGCTCGAAGCTCGTGTACGCCACCACCCTCGTGGTGGCGGTCGTCTGGATCGTCCTCGACCAGGCCACCAAGATCGCTGCCGTCCGCAGCCTCGAGGGGCAGGTCCCCAACGACCTCGGCCCCCTGGTGCTCCGGGTGATCCGCAACACCGGCGGGGCGTTCTCCCTCCCGCTGCGGCTGCCCTGGGTCTTCGTCCTCGTCGCGATCATCGTCACGGTGCTGGTCATCCGGGCTCTGCCACAGACCAGGTCCCTGGGCCTGGCAACCGCCTACGGACTGGTCGTCGGTGGCGCCATCGGCAACGGTGCGGACCGCATCTTCCGGGACGGTGCGGTGGTCGACATGCTCGACCTCGACTTCGCCCCCCTGCAGAACTTCCCGGTCTTCAACGTTGCCGACATCGGCATCACCGTGGGGGCCATGCTCGTCGCGGTGCTCATGGTGCTGGAGGACCGACGACTGGCGAGGGAGGAACCCGCCGTGCTCGAGCCCCTCGGACACGGCGGCGCTGCCGAGCCCGACGCGGCCGACGTCCAGTCCGAGACCGACACGCCGACCGACACCCCGACCGACACCCCGACCGACGAGGCCGAGCGCCCCGTGCAGGTGCCGCCCGGCACCGATGCCTGACCCGGTGGAGGACGCGACCACTCGCGTCGTCGGTGCCGACCACGCGGGCCAGCGACTGGACAAGGCCCTCGCCGCCCTCCTCGGTGAGTCCCGGGCCCACGTCCAACGCCTGATCGACGCCGGCCTCGTGACGGTGGACGGCGAACCGGCCAACAAGTCGATGAAGCCGGAGACGGGGCAGACGATCACGATCGGCACCCCCGCGCCGGTGGTCATCGCACCACCGCCGGAGGTCCCTGTCCGCTGGGAGGACGACCACCTCGCGGTCGTCGCGAAACCCGCTGACCTGGTCGTGCACGCGGGCGCCGGCGTGCGGGGCCCGACCCTCGTCGACGCGTTGCTTGCCCAGGGCATGACGCTCGCACCGGGCGAGGACCCCGAACGGCCGGGGATCGTGCACCGGCTGGACCGGGGCACCAGCGGTCTGCTGGTCGTGGCGAAGACGCCCGAGGCCATGCTCGCCCTGAAGGCCATGTTCCGCATCCACGACGTCGACCGGGCCTACTGGGCGCTGGTGGAGGGACTGCCCGACCCAGCCGAGGCCAGCATCGACGCCCCCATCGTGCGATCGCCCCGCAACCGCACGACGTTCACCACGGGCGACGGCGGCCGGGACGCCATCACGCACTACCGGGTCGAGACCTACCACCCCGTCACCGACACCACGGAGCTGGAGGTGACCCTCGAAACCGGACGCACCCACCAGGTGCGTGTCCACATGCGCGCGGTGGGTCGCCCCGTCGCCGGCGACATCGCCTACGCCGCCAACACCGTGCTGAGCCGACGGCTGCGGCTGGAACGCCAGGCGCTGCACGCCAAGCGGCTGTTGTTCGCCCACCCGATCACGGGCGAAGGGGTGGAGGTCACCGAGCCGCTGCCCGACGACCTCGAGCTCGCCCGTCAGCGGGCCGCCGGATAGGCCGACTCAGCTCGCGGCGCCCTCGGCGACGAGCGTGTCGACCAGGGCCCGCACCAGGCCGGGGTTGCCGTCGGTGGCCCGTTGCACGGCACGGCTGACCCGGCCTCCGGGCGCCCCGAGCCCGGCGCTGACGACCATCTCCTCGACGTCCCGCGACGACAGCGGACGCAGCCGGGTGACCTCCAGGCGCGGATCCTCCAGCATCCGGTGCACGGCGGCGGGCGTGTCCTCGGTCGTGCACAGCTGGGCGATGACCAGCAGCCGAGCGGCGCGAACCCCCTCGACGGCCTCCGGCAGCGCCAGCAACGCCGGCAACGGCAGGCGCTCGAGGTCCTCGAGCACGACGATGTGCGGGGCGGGCGGAACCAGCGCGGGAGGGATCAGGCCACGCAGCGCGGCCAGCCCCCACCCGGGCACATCCGGGTGGGCGTGCCGCACCTCGATCGGGTCCCGGCTGCGCAGCGGCGCCAGCACCACATCGACCAGCGTCGACTTGCCGATGCCGGGCGGGCCGGCCACGACGACGACGCCTGACTCGCCGTCGAGTCCTGCAACGGCACGCGCGGTGAGGGCGTCGACCTCCCGTCGACGCCCCACGAACGGGGTCATGGCGTGCAGCTGACCTTCTCCTCGGCGTCGCACCGTCCAGCGGCGGGTGGGGGCGCCGGGTCGACGCGGCGGCGACGACGGGGCGGGGCGCGATCCCGGGATGGTGCGGTCGATAGCCTAGTGGCCTCCCGACCCGAGAGCGAGACACCGTGTCCGACCGTTCGTACGACCTCGTCCTGTGGGGCGCCACCGGATTCACCGGCCGCCTCGTCGCCGCCCACATCCGCGACCATGCCCCCGCCGACCTGCGGTGGGCCCTCGGCGGGCGTCGCCGCGACGCGCTGGACGGCGTGGCCAGCGACCTCGGCATGCCGGACCTGCCGATCGTCGTCGCCGATGCGCACGACCGCGACGTCATGCGGGCGCTGGCCGCCGACACCCGGGTGGTGTGCACCACCGTCGGTCCCTACGCCGTGCACGGCACCGACCTGGTCGCCGCGTGCGCCGAGGAGGGCACCGACTACTGCGACCTGACCGGTGAGCTGCAGTGGATGCGGCGCATGATCGACGCCCATCAGGCCGACGCGGAGGCGTCGGGGGCGCGGATACTCCACGCGTGCGGGTTCGACTCCATCCCCTTCGACCTCGGGGTGGTGTTCACCCAGCAGGTCATGCAGGACCGCCACGGTGCCCCCGCCGCGGTCGTGCACGGGCGGCTCAAGGCGGCCCGTGGGGCGGCGAGCGGCGGGACGGTCGCCAGCATGGTCAACATCCTCGGCGAGGCCGTGACCGACAGCGACACGCGCAGCCTGCTGCGTGACCCCTACGGCCTGAACCCGGTGGGGGAGCGGCAGGGGCCCGACGGGCTCGAGCGGATGCTGCCCCAGCGCGACGACGACTTCGGGGCCTGGTCGGGGCCGTTCCCCATGTCGCCGGTCAACACCCGGGTGGTCAGGCGGACCCATGCCTTGCTCGGCCACCCGTGGGGGACGGACTTCCGCTACGACGAGGCGATGCTGACCGGCAGCGGGCCGGTCGGTGCGCTGACGGCTGCCGGCATCGGCGTCGGGATGTCGGTCGGCGGTGTCGTGGGCGGCCTGCTCTCGGCCGCAGCGCCCACACGCAAGCTGCTCGAGCGAGTCCTCCCCGACCCGGGGACCGGCCCCTCACCCGACGCCCAGGAAAAGGGGTTCTTCGACGTCCGCTTCGTCGCGGAGGACCCGGCGTCGGGGACGACCCTGCGGACCCGCGTGCTCGGCGATCGCGACCCCGGCTACGGCGCCACCTCGCGCATGCTGGGCGAGACCGCCCTCGCCCTGGCCGCCGGCGAGGCGACCGTCGGCGGCGGGCACTGGACCCCCGGGGCGGCGCTGGGCGACAGCTTGCTGCGTCGTCTGCCGGCCGCCGCCGGGGTGACGTTCACCGTCCTGGACTGACCGTCGCCGCCGGGGACCGACGCGCGGGCTACCCCTCGGTCGCGTCGGTCTCCACGACCGGCACACCGGGGACGTAGGTGCCGCTGGTCGGGTGGATCTCCAGCCACGTCGCCCCGGGCGCGAGCGGCAGGTCGCTGCCGTCGGCGGTCGTGAACCGGTACTGGTCCTCGGCCGTCGGCTTGGACCAGGTGCCCTCGAAGACCTGCCCGTCACGATGGATGCGGGCGGGGCCCTCGCCGAGCACGACGACGGGTTCGGCCTGGCTGCCGGTGGTCTCGACGGTCAGCACGACGACGTTGGCGGCCACGATCGGGGCACCCTCGACGTTGCGGTCCGGTTCGCCCGACAGGTGGGGAGTGCCGTCCTGGGAGCGGACCCACCCGTCGTCGGACCACGTCCAGCCGCTCTGGGTGCGGAACCGGCCGTAGTCGACGGTGAACCCGTCAGTGGCCGTGCCGCCCGCGGGGGTGGCCTCGTCGAAGGCGAACACCGGGGTGGCGCCGGGACCCGTGGCGTCGGGGAACCGCTCGCGGATGGTCTCCAGCGGGATGAACAGGTTGTGCGGTGCCGAGCGGGTCCCCTCGCGACGCCAGCCGGCCTGGTTGCGGTCGTTGACGACGGTGTTGGAGAACCCACCGTCGATGGCCGGGTAGTTGGGGCCGGCTGCTCCAGAGAACGCGAAGATCGGTTCGAAGGCCCCGAACAGCTGGGGGTCGACCCGTCGGCCGCTCCGGACCGGACCGACCTCGCCGCTGCCGTCGGAGTGGAGGATGGCGACGAGGCGCGTCAGCCCCTCGATCGGTTCGACGATCACGACGTCGGCGTCGGCGAGACCGACCTGCGGTCGCGCATCGATGTCGTTGTCGATCTTGACCGCGACGACGGACAGGTCGAACAGGGCCTCGTCCTCGATGTCCTCCCCGGTCAACGGGGCCACGGGACCGGGTTCCTCCGTCGCCTCCGGAGTCGGCTTCTTGGTCGGCTCCTCGGTGGGTTCGGGCTCGGGCTCGGAGGTGACCTCGGCGACGGGGGTCTCGGTCGCCTCGACCTCGGGGTCGCCCCCACCGCAGGCGGCGAGGAGCGAAACGAGCAGGAGCAGGGTCAGGAGTGGTCGCAGGCGCAACGGATCATCCAGGATTCGGGGACAGGGCAGGACAACCAGCGGTCATGGCACCCCGCCGGTGCGCTCCCATATTGCCTCAGGTCGCCACGGCACCGGAAAGGACGTGCGTCCGGTCCTCGCGCGGCGGCTCAGCCGACGGGATGCGCCTCGACCCGTCCGGCCGTGGCCTCCAGCAGCGCCTCGGGGAAACCGTCGACACGTGCCAGCGGCAGGGACACCCGTAGCCGTACCGCTGCGCCGTAGTCGGCGTCGGTGACGGTGGCGTCGTGCCCGGCCAGCACTCCCTCCACCGGGCCGGAGAGGTCGTAGGGGTGGTCGATGACGAACACCGCAACGCGCGGACGCACGACCCGGTCCGCTGCGTCCAGCACCGCGCCGGCACACCCGCCGTAGGCCCGAACCAACCCGCCGGTCCCGAGCTTGGTCCCCCCGTAGTAGCGCGTCACGACGACCACCACGTCCGACAGCCCCGCTCCACCGATGCGCCGCAGGATCGGCGCACCGGCCGTCCCGCCCGGTTCCCCGTCGTCGCTGGACCGTTCGCGTCCCTCCGCCAGGCGAAACGCCCAGCAGTGATGGGTCGCCGACGGCTCGCGGTCGCGGATGCTGGCCACGAAGGCCAGGGCCGCGTCGTCGTCGCCCACCGGGGCCGCATCACCGATGAAGCGGGACCCCTTGATCCGATCGACCTCGAGGGTCAGGGGCCGGGCGAGGCCGGTGATCTCGTGGTTCGACACCCCGTGGATGGTGACACGAGGCAGCGGCGACCCGGGGCCGCCATGCGGTGCAGGGACCGGTCAGGTGTCGTTGGACTCCTTCTGGCGGATGAAGGCGATCAGGCCGTCGACGGTCCCGACACCCTCCCGTTCGACGTAGGCGGCCGCCCACTCGAAGACCTGCTCCCGGGTGAAGCCCCTGTCGGCAAGCCGATCGGCGGCCTGGTTGGCCAGCAGGTGCACGCCCTCCTGCTGGTCGGCGTCGGGATAGGTGGCGTCGACGTCCTCGTCCGCCGGTCGTTCGGGATCGAGTCGTTCGCTCATGGGTCACTCCTGGTCGTACGTGCGGTCGTGCGGTGCGGTCGTCGCGGGTTGCAGTCGACCAGACGGGTACCCGAGGAGGGACAGCGGAAACCGGTCGTGGTCAGGACTCGGGCTCCTGGAGGTTCGGCCACGCAGCCCGCCGGGTGTGGCTGAAGACCATCGACGTCTCGATGCTGTCGATGTGGGGCCACGACGTGAACGCGTCCATGGTGAAGTCGCGCAGGTGGTCGGCATCCCGCAGCACGACATGGACCAGGAAGTCCCTCGCGCCGGACACGTGCCACACCCCGACCACCTCCCGCAGGGCGTCGGCGTGCTGCTGGAAGGCCTCGACGACGTCGCGGGTGTGCTGGGTCAACCTGACGCCCACCAGCGCCTGCAGGCCCACCCCGAGGACGTGCGGGTCGACGCGGGCATGGAACCCCTCGAAGGCCCCACGTTCCTCCAGGTGCCGCACCCGGCCGAGGCACGTGGACGGGGCCAGTCCGACCCGACGGGCCAACTCCTTGTTCGGCGTCCGTGCATCGTTCTGCAGGAGGGCCAGCAGGTCGAAGTCAGTTCGATCGAGATCGCGCATGGGTCGAACATACCGTGAACTATTCGATGGACGACGGGTGGGGTCGCACAGGATCATGGAGATCATGAGCCACGCCGAACCTGATGCCGTCGACCATGTCCTGACCCGCACCGTGCACGCGGGCCGCGATCAGCTGCGGTCCCTGGGAGTCCACACCCCGCCGTTGGACCGCAGCACCACGTACCCGCTGACCAGCCTCGATGGGGGCACCGCCTCGCTCGACCAGCTCGCGGGCGGCGCACGGATCGCGGAGAACCCCGTCTACCAGCGGCTGCACAACCCGACGGTCGCCCGCTGGGAGGACGCCGTTGCCGGGCTCGAGCACGCCGACACCGCGGTTGCGTTCTCCTCGGGCATGGCCGCCATCACCGCCACCGTCATGGCTGCTCGCCTGGGAGGCGGGGACCATGTCGTCGCCGTCCGCCCGATCTACGGCGGCACCGACCACCTGCTGGCGACCGGGCTGCTCGGTGGCAGCGTGACGTGGGCCCGACCCGAGGACGTCGCCGGGGCCATCCGTCCCGACACCGGGCTGGTCCTGCTGGAGACGCCGGCCAACCCGACCCTCGCGACCGTCGACATCGCCGACGTCGTGGCGCAGGCGGGCACCGTGCCCGTCGCGGTGGACAACACCTTCGCCACGCCCGTCCTGCAGAACCCGCTGGACCACGGCGCCGCCTACGCGATCCACTCCGCGACCAAGGCGCTGGGTGGCCACGGCGACGTCACCGGGGGAGTGGTGGCCTGCAGCGAGGCCCTCGCCCAGCCGTTGCGCCAGGTCCGCATCCTCACCGGCGCCCTGCTGGACCCGCAGGCGGCATGGCTGCTGCACCGCGGGCTGCCGACCCTCGCCCTGCGTGTCCACGCCGCCCAGGACAGCGCGTGTGCCCTCGCGCAGCGGCTCGCCCTGCACCCCGACGTGGTCGACGTCCGCCATCCCTCCCTCCCCGGTCAGGATCCGCTGGGCCTGATCCCGCGGCAGATGGCCGGTCCCGGCCAGATGATCGCGTTCCGCGTCCGGGGCGGACATGCCCGGGCGGCCCGGATCGTTGCGGCCGTCGAGCTGATCACGCCGGCGGTCAGCCTCGGGTCGGTCGACACGCTGATCCAGCACCCGGCGGGCCTGACCCACCGGGTCGTGGCCGCGGACGCGCGTGACGAACACGGCATCGGCGAGGACCTCCTGCGCGTGTCGGTCGGCATCGAGCACCCCGATGACCTGTGGCGAGACCTGACCCGTGCCCTGCAGGTCTCCGCGCCCGTCGACCGACCGCTGGAGACCGTCTCCTCGTGACCCGGGGAGGGCACGGGTTCGCCCTTGTCCACCCCGGCCCGGACGGGTACCGTCCGAAGCGCTTCCCCCACGAACTCCATCCGTGTAATTCGCGGACCCTCGTCGCGCCGTTCGAGGGGGACAACCACCCGCGGGAAGGTCTTTGCGCACATGGGCGACTTCGCACATCTCCACGTCCACACCGAGTACTCGATGCTCGACGGCGCCAGCCGGGTCAACCAGCTGATGGAGAAGGTCGCCCAGATGGGCATGTCGGCCTGCGCGATGACCGACCACGGCGTCATGTTCGGGGCCATCGACTTCCACCGGGCCGGCAAGAAGCACGGGGTCAACCCCCTGATCGGCTGCGAGCTGTACCTGGCCCCCGGGCCGCGCCACAACACCACCGAGCTGACGCTGGAGGGCAAGCGGTACTACCACCTCACCGTCATCGCCGAGAACCAGGTCGGCTACCGCAACCTGATGAAGCTGTCCTCCCGCGCCTACACCGAGGGGTACTGGTACAAGCCGCGTGTCGACCGCGAGCTGCTGGAGGAGCACAGCGAGGGACTCATCGTGCTGTCGGGCTGCCTCGGTGGCGAGGTCAACCAGAAGCTGCTGGCCGACAAGCGCGACGACGCCCGCGACACCATCGGTTGGTACAAGGAGGTGTTCGGCGACCGGTACTTCGTGGAGCTGCAGGACCACGACATCCCCGAGCAGCACGCCACCAACGGGCACCTGATCGACCTCGCCGGCAAGCTCGACGTCGGGTTGGTCGTCACCAACGACAGCCACTACACCGAGCAGGCCGACTACGACGCCCACGACGCGTTGCTCTGCGTCCAGACCCAGTCACTGAAGGCCGACACCGACCGGTTCAAGTTCCACAACGACCAGTTCTACGTCAAGCCGGCCGAGCAGATGCAGTCGCTGTTCCCCGACCACCCCGAGACGTGGAAGAACACCCTGCTCATCGCCGAACGGTGCAACGTCGAGTTCGACTTCGACACCATGCACCTGCCGAAGTTCCCGTGCCCGCCCGGGCACGACGAGAAGAGCCTGCTGCGCGAGAAGGTGCGGGTCGGTGCGGTCCGTCGCTACGGCGCGGAGGACAACTCCACCTCCTACGACGGGCTGCGCGACGAGGTCCGCCAGCGCCTGGAGTACGAGCTCGGCGTCATCGAGCAGATGGGGTTCTCGGCCTACTTCCTGATCGTGGCCGACATGATCGAGCACGCCCGCAACGTCGGGATCCGCGTCGGGCCCGGCCGTGGGTCTGCGGCGGGCTGCGCGGTGTCCTACGTGACCGGGATCACCGACCTCGACCCGATCCACCACGGCCTGCTGTTCGAGCGGTTCCTCAACCCCGAGCGCATCTCCATGCCCGACATCGACATGGACTTCGACGAGCGCAGGCGCGTGGAGATGATCCGCTACACCGCCGACAAGTACGGCCAGGACCACGTCGCGCAGATCGTGACGTTCCAGACGATCAAGGCCAAGCAGGCGATCAAGGACGCCACCCGTGTGCTGGGACTGCCGTACTCCTTCGGCGACCGGCTCTGCAAGATGTTCCCGCCCGCCGTCCAGGGCAAGGAGGCCCCGCTCGACGATGCGCTCGAGCAGTCCGGCGAGCTGAAGGACGCCGCCACCAAGGACCCCGACGGTCGCAAGGTGATCGCGCTGGCCAAGGGCCTGGAGGGCCTGCGTCGCCAGCACTCCATCCACGCCGCCGGGGTGGTCATCGCCGACGAGCCGATCACCGACATCGTCCCGACCCTGCAGGTCGACGGCAACGGCGAAGTCGTCACCCAGTACGACGGGCGCCAGGTCGAGGACCTCGGCCTGCTCAAGATGGACTTCCTGGGGCTGCGCAACCTCACGATCATCTCCGACGCGCTGGAGCACATCGAGGCGACCACCGGCGAGACCGTCGACATCGACCACCTGCCGCTGGACGACGAGAAGACCTACGCGCTGATCAGCTCCGGGGACACCGACGGGGTCTTCCAGCTGGAGTCCTCGGGCTACAAGGCGCTGTGCCGCCTGATGAAGCCCGACCGCTTCGAGGACATCACCGCCCTCGGTGCGCTGTACCGGCCGGGGCCGATGAGCGCCAACCTGCACACCGAGTACGCCAACCGCAAGAACGGCCTGGCGAAGGTCACCTACATCCACGAGGACGTCACCGAGATCCTCGAGGAGTCCTACGGCCTGCTGATCTACCAGGAGCAGGTGCAGAAGATCGCCCAGAAGATCGCCGGGTTCACCCTCGGTCAGGCCGACATGATCCGGAAGGCCATCGGAAAGAAGCTCAAGGACAAGATGGACGCCCTGAAGGGCGACTTCGTGGACGGCACCGTCGCGTCGGGCTACGACAAGAAGCTCGGTGTCGATCTGTGGGCACAGATCGAGGGCTTCGCGTCCTACGCGTTCAACAAGTCCCACTCCGCCGCGTACGGCATGGTGACCTACCAGACGGCGTGGCTGAAGGCCCACTACCCCGTGGAGTACATGGCCGCGCTGCTGACCAGCGTGAAGAACAACAAGGACAAGCTGCCCACCGCGCTGCACAGCTGCCGCACCATGGGCGTGGAGGTCCTCGTCCCGGACATCAACGACTCCATGATCAACTTCGCACCGGTCATCGGCGTCGACGAGGACGGCAACAAGACCCGCCCGCGACAGATCCGGTTCGGCATGTCGGCGGTCCGCAACGTCGGCGAGGCCGTCGTGTCGGAGATCATCCGGGCTCGCAACAGCAACGGGTTGTTCACCGACTTCCACGACTTCGTGGACAAGGTTCCGATCGGGGTGCTGAACAAGCGCACCATCGAGTCGTTGGTCAAGGCCGGCGGGTTCGAGTCCCTGGGCCACACCCGCAAGGGCCTGCAGATGGTCGTCGAGCCGATCATCGACAACGCCCTGACGATCAAGCGCAAGGAGGAGGAGGGGCAGTACGACCTCTTCGGCGGACTCGGTGGCGGGTCCGACGACGCCGACAACAGCGTGACCGTCGACATCCCCGAGATGGAGTACGACCGCAAGGAGAAGCTCAACGCCGAACGCGAGATGCTCGGCCTCTACGTCTCCGACCACCCGCTGCTCGGCCTCGAACGTGCGTTGTTCGACCTGGCGTCGGCGCCGATCCCGTCACTGCAGGAGGCCAAGGGCGGGGCGGAGGCCACCATCGCCGGCCTGCTGACGTCGGTGACCAAGAAGTTCACCAAGAAGGGCGAGACCTACGTCGTCGGGACCGTCGAGGACCTGGCCGGCGGGATCGAGGTCATGTTCTTCCCGTCGTGTTACCAGACCTACGCCGACCTGCTGGTCGAGGACGAGATCCTCGTCGTCCAGGGACGGCTCGACGACGGCCGCGACAGCATGCAGGTGATCGCCGACCGCGTCTCGCGGCCCGACCTGTCGGAGGCCACCGGCGCGCCGATCCAGCTGAAGCTCGACCCGCGTCAGTGTGCGCCCGAGCTGATCGGCCGCCTCAAGGGGGTCCTGGTGGAACACGCGGGCGCCGTCCCGGTCATGCTCACCGTGGCCAACGGGGGCCCCCGGGTCACCGAGCTGGTGGTGCCCGAGAGCCTCGCGGTGACTCGCAGCCCCGGCCTGTTCGCCGAGCTGAAGATGTTGCTCGGCGCCGAAGCCGTCAGGTGAGGGTGCTCACGGTGTGACGTCGTCGGTGGCCCAGCCCAGCTGGGACCCATCGACCAGCAGCACGCCGTCGCACCGTTCCACGTCGCGGCAGACAGGGGTGACCCGGCTGCGCAGCTTCACCGTGCCGGTCAGGTGGACGCGTCCGTCCTCGACGGTGTGGTGCACGCCGTCCTCCCCGCGATCGGCGAGGACGGCGGCGACCGCATCGGCGATCTCGTCGTCGTCCCGGACGAGGACGCCCAGCATGTCGGACCGGGTGACGATGCCGACGACCCGTGCGCCGTCCATCACGACCAGGCGTGCGACGTCACGGGTGGCCATGAGCGTGGCGGCCTGCCGGACGCTGCTGTCGGCCTCGGTCGTGATCGCCGGCCGGCTGCAGGCCTCGCCGGCGTTGCGTGCCGTCCAGCGCTTCCACGCCCGATGCGCAGCCGGGCCGAGGCCGAGCCGTTCGTCGGCCACACGGTCCAGCAGGTCACGCTCGGACAGGACGCCGATCACTTGGTTGCGATCGTCGACCACCGGCACACCGCCATGGCCCGCAGCAAGCAGGACACCGGCGGCGTCGCGGAGGGATTCGTCCTCCGACACGACGACGAGCTCGGAGCTCATGACGTCCCGGACCGTCAGCGCGACGCGGGTGGCGTCGGACTGGAGCGGTCGGTCGAGGTGGTAGACGTCCTCGACGAGCTCGCGGGCAAGGTGTCGGACCAGCCTGATGGCCGACGCCCTGGCGGTGTCGCTGAGGTAGGTGTTCACCGCGTCGCCGACGGGGCCGAGCGGCGGCTGGTAGTAGCCGACGAGCGACAGCTCGGCGCGACCGTTGCCCAGGGACAGCAGCTCGACCACCCCTTCGAAGGTGGGGAACAGGTGCGGGGCGGGATCGGCCTCCCAACGCAACGGGATCCGCAGGACGTCATCGGTCTCCTCGGCCTGGTCGATGCTGACCCGGACACGCTTGTGGACCTCGACCCCGGCTTGGCGGCTGCGCAGCGTCATCAGCACGCTGCCGTCGCCGTCGGGTTGGGTGACCTCGTCACCTGCCGCCTGCTGGAGCAGCTCGGCGGTCCGCATCATCAACGCCTCGCGGAAACGTTTGGGTTCTCCGAAGACCTCGTGGCTCGCGGCGAGTGTGCGACGCACGGGCGATCACCTCCATGTCGGCAGGTGTCGATCGTGCGCTGCGCGGGCCCGCCGGTCAGGGGCCGAAGGTCCCGGTCCCGCAGGGCCCTCCCTCCTCAACGCTCCCTCGTTGGGGTTGGCATGGGTTGCCCCCAAGCGCCTCCGTGACGGTCGTGGGGCATGCCACGGAGGCGTTGGGGAGGTGCGCCACACTCACCGCAGCAGGGCGGCTGGGTCGACGAACCGCATGCCCAGCCGGATCAGCGACAGGCCGATGGCCTGGCGCAGCCCGCGGGCGGAGCGAACGGGAAGGGGACGTTCGGTGCCGGCCCGGCGGGCCGGCCGACGACTGGGGGGATGCTGGCGACGCAGCGCAGCGGCACGCGAGAGTTCCTCGCGGTGCAACCGGGCGACCTCACCGTTGATGTGGGGCAGCATGACAACAGGACCTTTCGAGCACGATGGCCCGCAGCGGGGCCGAGGGGCCACCACCGGGACAGCGGTGGTGGGTCGAGCCGTCGTGACGGCTCGTCGACAACGACGATGCACAGCCCGCCCGGACAGGACGGGGGTCGTTGGAGCTGGAGGAGGAAGGGGGCGGCCTATGCCGCAGCGGGACAGCCCGGACGGTGCGTGGACGATCCGGCCGGATTGCTCGCGGTCACGTGGGCCGTATCGAGCGACATCGGGGTGTCGAGAACAGTGATACGCATTCGGGCTGCCTCCTTTCCAGTGCTCGGGGTTGCTGTAGCCGGCGGAGATTGCCACCTGTGGGCGGACGGTGTCAAGCATTTTCGGCGACATTTCACGCGGGCGGTGGCGGGTACGCTCCGGCTCGACCTGTTCAGGAGGTTCTGTGAGCGCACATCCGACCGACCCCGACCTCGACCCCGGACCCGGGACAACTCCGCTCGAGGTCTGGCTTAGCGCGGCTGACCCTGCCAGGGACGCGACGTTGCGCGGCCTCGTCGAGGGTCGTGCCCTGGTGACCTCGCTGTCGCTGGAGGAGCTGCGTCGTCGGCTGGAGACGGAGGCGTGTCCCGCCGCGATCGTCGTCGATGGTGACGAGGTCGACGCAACGGACCTGGTCGAGGCGGCCGGCGGTGCGGCGGTGCTCGTGATCGGTGCGGCCGACGCCCCTGCCGGGCTGGTCGAGCCCTGGACCGACGTCGCCCCAGCCGACGTCCCGGTCGAAGAGGTCGCCCTGCGGCTGGCGCGGGTGCTCAAGGGGCGCCAGCAACGCCTGGAGCTTGCTCGGACGACCGACACGCTTGCCCACACGAGCCATCAGCTGGAGCGATTCGTCTACACGGCATCCCACGACCTGAAGGAACCGCTGCGGGCCATCACCGGCTTCTCCCGGCTGCTCGTGACGAGGCATGCCGACCAGCTGGAGGACCAGGCCCGCACCTACCTCGACTTCGTCACCGACGGCGCCGAGCGGCTTGGGCGGATGATCAACGCCCTGCAGACCTTCTCGGTGCTGTCCCGGCACGAGGTGTCCACGGCGGAGGTGTCACTGTCGTCGGTGGTGGAGGAGCTACTCGTCGACCTCGACACCGATGGGGTCGAGCTGACGATCGGGGACCTCCCGACGGTGCGGTCCGACCGGACCCTGGTCACCGAGGTCGTCAGGGTCCTGCTCGACAACGCGCTGCGCTACCGGGCGGACGGCAGCCAGGACGGCAGTCCACACGAAGTCACCGTCGAGGCCCGTTCGGCGCCCGAGTCATGGACGCTGGACGTGATCGACAGCGGCATCGGCGTGGCGCCCAACGACCACGAACGCATCTTCGACATGTTCGCCCGCCTGCACACCCGAGAGGCCTACGCAGGTCAGGGGATCGGGTTGGCCGTGGCCCGCATGGCCGCTGGCCGGCTGGGCGGCCGCATCGAGGTGGACTCCGGGCTGGGCGAGGGATCGACCTTCCGGGTCACCGTGCCCGTCGTGGCCTAGCCGAAGTCGCAGCCGGCCAGGTGGTCGTTGACCATGCCCATGGACTGCATGAACGCGTAGGCGGTGGTCGGCCCGACGAAACGGAACCCTTGCCCCTTGAGGGCCTTGGCCAGGGCCGTCGACTCCGTGGTCGTGGCGGGGATGTCGGCCCTGCTCCTCGGACGGGGTCGGGGGTCGGCGGGGGCGAAGCCCCAGACAAAGGCATCGAGGCTGCCGTGGCGGTCCTGGATGTCCAGCGTCGCACGTGCGTTGGCGATGGTGGCCTCGATCTTGCCGCGATGCCGGATGATGCCGGGGTCACCGAGCAGGCCGGCGATGTCGTCCTCGCCGTAGCGGGCGACGACGACCGGGTCGAAGCCGTCGAACACCTCGCGGAACCGCGGCCGCTTCCGCAGGATCGTCAGCCATGAGAGTCCGGACTGGAACCCCTCCAGGCACAGCTTCTCGAACAGGCGGACGTCGTCGTGGACGACCTCCCCCCACTCGGTGTCGTGGTAGGCGACGTAGCCCTCGTGCGTCCCGGGCCACCAGCAGCGGCTGGTGCCGTCCTCGTCGACGATCACGTCGTCGTGTGCGTCGACCGCCACGACGTCAGTTGAGCTGCGCGCCGCCGGGGCCGGCGGGACGGAAGGACCCGACCATGCCGAGATGGCGGATGATGCCCGTCTCCCGTCGGATGATGCGGGCGGTGGCATCCATGCGCTCGGCGTGGGTGGGCAGCTCCAGCAGCTGCTGCTGCACGGGCACCTCGACCTGCAGCGCGCTGCACGCCATCCACGACAGCTCGCACGGGTCGACCGGCAGCCGGTCGGTGTACTCGCGGGGTACGCCGAGGCCCAGCAGGTACGGGACCAGGACGTCCCGCAGGTTCTCCGCCGCGATCCGGTCCCGCGTCGCGGCACGGTCCTCGGGCAGCACCTCGACATCGGCCCGCAGGTACGCCCGGTCGTTGAGCGGCTGCACGAGCCTGAAGCGTTCCGACCCCTTGGTGATGATGTCGAACCGACCGTCGGGCCGTTCGGCGACGGTCCGGATCTCCGTCACCGTGCCCACCTGGTGCAGCACGGAGTCCGCCTGCACGTCGTTGCCGTCGGCGTCGGTGTACCAGTCGCTGCCGACCTCGCGGCCCGAGCGGATCGCGACCACGCCGAAGCGGCGGTCGCCGTCGAGGCAGTCACGCAGCATCGACAGGTAGCGGGGCTCGAACAGGTGCAGCGGCAGCGGACGGCCCGGAAACAGCACCAGATGGAGCGGGAAGATCGGGAGGTCCACGAGGCGCCAGACTAATGGGCTTGCATCGATCCTGCTCCGCGTTGGGCAGGCCGTGCCCGCGCCTCTACCCTTGGCTGGGTGAAGCCCGAGGCCCCCTCCCTGCAACGCATCGACCTTCGCGGCGACCGCCGCCACCCCGGTGCCGACCTGCCGCGCCCACCCGCTGACACCATGCGGAGGGCCCGCGAGACCGTGGCCGAGGTGCTGGCCTCCGTGCACGAGCACGGGGACCGCGCCGTTGCCGAGTACACCGCCCGCTTCGATGGTTGGGACGGTACGGAGTGGGAGGTCCCGCAGGCCGAGCTCGACGCGGCCCTGGCCGGTATCGACCCGTCGCTCCGCGAGGCGCTGGAGACGGCGCGCGAGCAGGTCCAGTGGTTCCACGAGCAGGCCAAGCCGCGTGACTGGGCCGGCACCCACGCCGGCGCGGAGATGGGGGTGCGCCACGCGCCCCTCAAGCGTGTCGGCGTGTACGTCCCCGGTGGACGGGCCGCCTATCCCTCCACCGTGCTGATGACGGTCGTGCCTGCCCGCGTGGCCGGCGTCGACGAGGTCGTCGTCGCCACGCCCCCCGGTCCCGACGGCCGACCGAACCAGACCATCCTCGCCGCGGCCGCCCTCGTCGGTGCCGACAAGGTGCTGCGCATCGGTGGGGCCCAGGCCGTCGCGGCGCTGGCCTACGGGACCGACCAGGTGGCGAAGGTCGACAAGGTCGTCGGTCCGGGCAACGCCTTCGTCGCCGAGGCCAAGCTGCAGGTCGCCGCGCAGGGGCTGGTTGGCATCGACGCGATGGCGGGCGTGACGGAGGTCATGCTCATCGCCGACGACTCCGCCGACCCGCGACTGGTGGCCACCAGCCTCATCGCCCAGGCCGAGCACGACCCGCTGGTCACCTCCATCCTGGTGACCCCCTCCGCCGCGCTGGCCGACGCCGTGGTGCCGCTGGTGGCGGAGGAGGTCGAGGGCCTCGCCTCGCGTGACCGCCTGCTCGAAGCCCTGTCGGGACAGGGCGCGATCGTCCTCGTCGACGACCTCGACCACGCCATCGCCGTCGCCGACGACTTCGCCCCCGAACACCTGGAGATCCAGACCCGGGACGCCCGAGGGGTCGCCGACCGGGTCCGGGCGGCCGGCACCATCTTCGTCGGCGTGCAGACGCCGACTGCCCTCGGGGACTACTGCGCCGGTCCGAACCATACGCTCCCCACCGGCGGGACCGCCCGGTTCACCGGGGGACTGCGCACCGACGACTTCATGGTGCCGATCAACTGGGTGGAGTTCTCCGACGACGCCCTGACCCACATGGCACCGGTCGTGCGCGCCCTCGGCGCTGCCGAGGGCCTGCCCGCCCACGTCCGTTCCGTGGACGCTCGCCTGGCCGCGATGGAGCGCGCCAGGGACGCCGCAGCGGTGTCCGCACGACGATGACCGACCGAGCCGCTCGTCGCCCCGCCGTCCGGGACGACCTCGCCGACCTGTCGCCGTACGGCGCCCCCCAGCTGGACGTGCCCGTCAGGCTGAACACCAACGAGACCCCGTGGGCGCCACCGCCGGCGTTCACCGCGGCGCTGGCCGACCGCATCAGCGCTGGCCTGGACCTGCACCGTTACCCCGATCGCGACGCCGTGGCGCTCCGGACCGCGCTCGCCGAGCGCGAGGGCCTTGCCCCCGACCGCGTCTGGGCTGCCAACGGGTCCAACGAGGTCCACGTGCAGCTGTTCGGCGCCTACGCCGGGGCCGGCCGCACCCTGCTGTTGTTCCGGCCCGGCTACTCCGCGCATCCCCTGCTGGCGCGCGTCACCGGGACCACGGTGGTCACCGAGGACCTCGACGAGGACTTCCGGCTGACCCCCGAGGCCGCCCGCGCCGCCGTCGAGGCCCACCGGCCCGCCATCGTCTGCGTGGCCTCGCCCAACAACCCGACGGGCATCCCGGTCGACCCCGACGCCGTCCGCGCGCTGCACGACGGCTTCGACGGCCTGGTCGTGCTCGACGAGGCCTACGTGGAGCTCGCACCCGATCCGGGGGAGGGGCGCGCCCTGCTCGACGAGCTCGACCGGCTCGTCGTCGTCCGCACCTTCTCCAAGGCCTGGCGGATGGCGGGCCTGCGGCTGGGCTACCTGCTGGCCCACGACTGGGTCGTGCAGGACCTGCTGAAGGTCCGCCTGCCCTACCACCTGGACGCCATCACCCAGGCGGCCGGTTGCATCGCGGTGGAGCTGGCCGAGGACGTCACCGCCCACATCGCAGACCTGGTGACCGAACGCGAACGGCTGCTGGCGGCCCTCCGGGCCACCGACGGCGTCACCGTGTGGCCGTCGGCCGGCAACTTCCTGCTGCTCCGGGTCGACCGCGCCCGCGAGGTCTTCGAGGCCATGCTCGCCAGCGGCGTGCTCGTCCGCGACTTCTCCACCCTCCCTCGCCTCGAGGGCTGCCTGCGGGTCACCGTCGGTACCCCCGAGGAGAACGACCGCTTCCTCTCTGCCCTCAAGGAGTCCCTGCGATGACCCGCATCGGTCGCGTCGAACGAACCACCAAGGAGACCACCATCATCGTCGAGGTCGACCTCGACGGCGGGGGCAAGGTCGAGGTGTCCACGGGCGTGCCCTTCTTCGACCACATGCTGGACCAGCTCGGTCGCCACGGCCGGCTGGACCTGACCGTGCGCGCCGACGGTGACACCGAGATCGACGACCACCACACCGTCGAGGACGTCGGCATCGCGCTGGGGCAGGCCCTCGCGGAGGCCTGGGGGGACCGCGCGGGCGTCGAACGCTTCGGCGACGCGACCGTGCCGATCGACGAGTGCCTGACCCGCACCGCCGTCGACCTCGCCGGACGGCCCTACCTGGTGTGGGACGCCCCCGTGCCGCTGGAGGTCATCGGGACCTTCGAGACGTCGCTGGTCAAGCACTTCTTCGAGGCGGTCATCGCCAACTCCCGGATGACGCTGCACGTCAAGCTGCTGGAGACCGGCAACACCCACCACGTCTTCGAATCGGTGTTCAAGTCCTTCGCCGTGGCCCTGCGCCGCGCCGTGGCCGTCACCGCCCCGGGCGCGGCGGTCCCGAGCACCAAGGGAGTGCTGCAGTAGTGACCGTGACCGCAGCCGTCCTCGACTACGAGGCCGGCAACCTGCGGTCGGCGGAGAAGTCGTTGCAGCGCGTCGGCTTCGAGACCGTCGTGACCGCCGACGCCGACCGGGCCGCCGAGGCCGACCTCGTCGTCGTGCCCGGCGTGGGCCACTTCGGCCAGTGCGTCCGCCGCTTCGACGACGCCGGGTTCGCCCCGCTGATCCGTGCCCGCGTGGCCGCCGAGCAGCCGGTGCTGGGCATCTGCGTCGGCATGCAGATCATGTACGAGGGCTCCGACGAGGACCCGGGCGTGCCCGGCTTCGGCTTCCTGCCCGGCTGGGTGCGCCGCATCCCGTCGGTCACCCCCGACGGCACTGCCGTCGCCGTCCCGCACATGGGCTGGAACGTGCTGCAGGCCCGCAGGGACGACCCGCTGCTGGCCGGCATCGACGGCGAGCGCGTGTACTTCGTGCACTCCTTCTACGCCGACCCCAGCGACCACGACCACGTCATCGCCGAGTCCACCTACGGCGTTCCCCTCCCGGCCATCGCCCGCGAGGGCAGCGTCGTCGGCACCCAGTTCCACCCCGAGAAGTCCGCCGACGTCGGCCGGCAGCTGCTGGCCAACCTCCACGACGAGGTCTCGGCCCGATCCACGAAGGTCCCTTCCTGATGCCCCTCACCCTGTTCCCGGCCGTCGACATCAAGGACGGCCGCGCCGTCCGCCTGACCCAGGGCAAGGCCGATGCCGAGACCGTCTACGACGCCGACCCGGTCGCGGCCGCCAAGCGGTTCGCCGACGAGGGTGCCGAGTGGCTGCATGTCGTCGACCTCGACGCCGCCTTCACCGGTGAACCGCGCAACCGCCACCTGGTGGCCGACATCGTCGAGGCCACGGGAGTGCCCGTGCAGGCCTCCGGCGGGGTGCGGACCATCGACGACCTCGACGCCGCCATCGGCTTCGGTGCCTCCCGCGTGGTCATCGGCACGATGGCCCTGGAGCAGCCCGAGTTCGTCCGGCAGGCGCTGGACGCCCACGGGGACAAGGTCGCCATCGGCCTCGACGCCGACGGCACGACCCTCAAGGCCCGCGGCTGGGTCACCGAGGGCGGCGACCTCTTCGATGCCCTTGCCATGTTCACCGAGATGGGGGTCGCCCGGTTCGTCTTCACCGACATCGGCCGCGACGGCATGCTGACCGGCCCCAACGTCGAACGCCTCGTCGAGGTGGCCGAGGCCACCACCGCCCGCGTGACCGCGTCAGGAGGCGTGTCGTCGCTGGAGGACCTGAAGGTGCTCAGCACCGCCCACGAGCGGGTCGACGCGGCCATCGTGGGCAAGGCCCTGTACGCCGACCGCTTCACGCTGACCGAGGCCCTGGAGCTGACGCGGGCGTGACCGCCGGCCCGACCGACCCGGTGAACGGCCTTGCCGCCCGGGTCATCCCGTGCCTGGACGTCGACGGCGGACGGGTCGTCAAGGGCGTGCAGTTCGTGGACATCCGTGACGCGGGCGACCCGGTGGAGCTGGCCCGGGTCTACGACGCCGAGGGCGCCGACGAGCTGGTCTTCCTCGACATCACCGCGTCCTCCGACCAGCGCGAGACGATCTACGACGTCGTCGCCATCACCGCCGAGCAGGTCTTCATCCCGCTGACCGTCGGCGGTGGGGTGCGGTCGGTGGCCGACGCCCGGCGGCTGCTGCGCGCCGGGGCCGACAAGACCGCGGTCAACTCCGCGGCCGTCGCCGACCCGACGGTGCTGTCGGCCATCGCCGACGCGTTCGGCAGCCAGTGCGTCGTCGCCGCCATCGACGCCAAGCGCCGGGACCCGGCCGATGGGGCGAGCGGGTGGGAGGTGTACGTCCACGGCGGACGCACCGCCACCGGCATCGACGCCGTCGAGTGGGCCGCGGAGTGCGGCCGGCGGGGGGCGGGCGAGATCCTCCTGACCTCCATGGACCGCGACGGCTCCAAGATCGGCTTCGACACCGAGCTGCTGCGCGCCGTCGACGACGCGGTCGGCATCCCCGTCATCGCCAGCGGGGGAGCGGGCACCATCGACCACATGGTGGAGGGCATCACCGAGGGCCGGGCCTCGGCCGTCCTCGCCGCCTCGATCTTCCACTTCGGGGAGCTGTCCATCGGCGAGGTCAAGGCGGGCATGGCCGCCGCTGGTGTGCCCGTGCGCCGTTAGGTCGTCGCCGGAACTGCGGCGGCCACCAGCTCGAGGATCGATGCGGTGATCGCCTCCGGTCGGTTGAGCAGGTCCAGGTGCTTGCCGGCCTCGACGGCCACCGGCCATCCGCGCTCCGCCGCCGCGGCCAGGTCGGCGCCGTAGGGGTCGCTCAGCAGCAGGTAGGCGCACGGCATGCGGGTCCAGCCCTTCGGCACGGGGACGGCCTCGGCGAAGTAGGACAGCGGCAGCTGCGGCAGCTCGGCTGCGGCGGCCGACCGCACGTCCGGGTCCTGTACCAGGTCGGCCATGACGTCGTCGCCGAACCAGTCCGACCACCGGGGCAGCCGGCCGTCGACGGCCAGCCCGAGGAGGTGGTCGAAGAACGCCGGGGGAACCAGGTCAGCCGTGCCCGACGCCGGTGGCACACCCGCGTCGACGAAGACCAGGGCCGTCGGGGCGGGCGAGATCCGCTTGGCGATCATGGGCAGGAGGGGACCGGCGCCGCTGTGGCCCACCACGACGTGGGTACCGCTGCCGTCGCACGCACCCGCGGCAGCCGCCTCCACGACCTGCTGCCAGCGCCCCCGCGCCGCCACGTCGACCAACGAGGGCACGGCCACGTCGTGGCCGAGCGCACGCAGACGGGTCGCCACGAGCGACCAGGTGGTGGGTCCCACGAGGGGGGAGTGCACGAGTGTGTAGCGCATCGGGTCGAGGTTACGTCCCGTCGCGCATCACGGGTGGTCGTCGGACGGGCGGTGTCGTCAACTGAACGACGATCGCATACGGTAACCCGCCCCCTACTCGGAGCTTGTTTTGCTGTACCAAGATTCAGGAAACGTCGTCATCGGATCGTTCGAGCGGCTGGTGATCCTGATGCTGGCGGTGGTGATGGTGGTCGGCGTCCTGACGCCGCCGAGCCCGTCGCATGCACAGGAATCCGATTCCCGACTGGCCGAGATCGTCGTGCTCGGGGGGCATGCGTCGGTCGGTCAAGAAGTGGAGGACGAGCTACAGGACCTGGCCGACGTCGTCACCAGGTTGGCGGGGTCGAACCGGTACGCCACGGCAGCGACCATCTCCAGGGAGGCGTTCCCCGACGGCGCCTCCGTCGTGTACGTCGCGACCGGTGAGGACTTCGCCGACGCCCTTGCGGTGGGTCCCCTCGCGGTCCGGCGCAACGGGCCGATCCTGCTGACGCGTGCGGAGGAGCTGCCCTCGGAGACGACCGAGGAGCTGCAGCGGCTTGCACCCGACCGCATCGTCGTGGTTGGTGGATCGGCAGCCGTCGGGCCAGCCGTGGAGGACGCCCTGTCCGCCCTCGCCCCGGTCGAGCGCTTGGCCGGGGCGTCGAGGTCAGCGACCGCCGTGGCCGTGTCGCGCGACTCCCACCCCGACGGGGCAACGGAGGTGGCGATCGTGCGCGAGGACGAGTTCGCCGATGCCCTGTCCGCAGGCCCGCTGATGCTCAGCCGAGACGGCGTGATCCTGCTGACGGCCACCGATCAGCTTCCGGACTCCACCCGAGCCGAGCTGCTGCGGCTCGCCCCGGACCGGATCACCGTCCTTGGCGGGCGCTCAGCGGTCAGCGCCAACGTCGAGGCCGACCTGGAGAACCTGGCGGACACCGTCGAACGGATCGCGGGGGACACGCGCTACGAGACCAGCGCCGAGGTCGCCCGGAGCATGTATCCCAACGGTGGCGCGGAGCGCGCACTCGTCGCAGACGGGAACACCTACCCGGATGCGCTCACCGGCATCTCGCTCGCGACGGGGCGGGGCGGGCGCTTCGCCCAGGGGGGCTACGGCGGGGCCGCCCCCATTTTGGGGGCCCTCGGGGCAGTCGTCGTCATCGGCGTCATCGCCGCGGGCGATGATGAGGGCCCGACCGACTACTGGGAATGGAACCGGCCAACGGTGCAGGATCTGGCCGTCCGCACCGACGAGAACACGCCGATCTCCATCCAGCTGGAGGGAACGGACCCCAACGACGATCCCCTCGTGTTCACGGTCGTCGACCATCCAGCCGACGCCACGATCGACCTCGATGGTGACGTGGTCCTCTTCGATCCCCTGGGAACGCCGGGCACCCGAACCTTCGACTACATCGCCTCGGATTGGCACAACGACTCGTTT
Organism: Euzebya pacifica; assembly: GCF_003344865.1. Classification (GTDB taxonomy): domain Bacteria; phylum Actinomycetota; class Nitriliruptoria; order Euzebyales; family Euzebyaceae; genus Euzebya; species Euzebya pacifica. The sequence goes on along the minus strand of NZ_CP031165.1, from coordinate 3,315,322 downwards.
CCCGCCACCGTCACCGTCGAGGTGACCGCCGTGCCCGACCCGCCCGTCAACTCGGCCCCAACCGCACAGGACCTCAGCACGACCACCCCGGAGGACACCCCGGTCGTGGTCACGCTGCAGGCCACGGACCCCGACGACGACGCGGTGACGTTCACCGCCGACTCCGGCTCCCACGGCACGGTCGTCCCGGGGCCGGCATCCGACCAGGTCACCTACACCCCGGACGCCGACGTCAACGGCCTCGACCAGTTCACCTACACCGCATCGGATGGTGACCGGTCCAGCGCACCCGCCACGGTGTCGGTGTCGGTGACGGCACAGCCCGATCCGCCGGTGGCCATCGACGGCAGCGGCACCACCGACGAGGACGTCCCCTTCGACGGCACCCTGACCGGCGACGACGTCGATGGCGACGCGATCACCTTCGCACTCGACCCGCCGGACCCCCGCGTCACCCTGGACGACACGACGGGCGAGTTCACCTTCGTGCCCGAGCCGGACAGCAACGGCACCCAGTCCTTCTCGTTCGTCAGCAACGACGGCAGCCTGACCTCCACCCGGGGCACCGTCACCGTCGAGGTCGCACCGACCCAGGACCGTCCCACCGCCGACGACCGGGCCGTCACCGTGGACGAGGACGGCCAGGAGATCATCCTGCTGACCGGCGCCGACGTCGACGGCGAAACCCTGACCTTCGAGGTCATCACCCCACCTGCCCACGGAACCCTGGGCACGATCGCCTCGACCGGTCCGACCAGCGCCGAGGTCCTCTACACCCCGACCGCGGACTACGCCGGACCCGACAGCTTCGCGTTCACCACCGATGACGGCATCGAGACCTCGACGCCCGCGACCGTGGCCATCACGGTCAGCAACCGCAACGACCCACCCTCGGTGGTCGACAGCACAGATTCGGTGGAGGAGGACCACACCGTCACCGTCGTCCTGTCCGCGACCGACATCGACGACGACGACCTCGTGTTCACCATCGTGTCCGGACCGACGCACGGGACGCTCGCAGCCATCGTCGGCAACGGCAACGGTCGGACCGCCACCGTGGACTACACGCCCGACCCCGACTACGCCGGCCCCGATGCCTTCACCTACAAGGCCAGCGACCCCACCAGCGACTCCGCGACCAACGCCACGATTTCCCTCACCGTCACACCCGTGAACGACCCGCCGAGCGCCGCTGACGACGCCTTCGACGCCTTCGGCAACACCGAGCTGGTCGTCACCGCCGACCTCGGCAGCGGGCCAGCGTTGCGCGGACCGGGTGTTCGCGTCCAGGGCAGCCTGCTGGACAACGACGACGACCCGGTCGAGGGCGACACCCTGTCGGTCGTGCCCGTCGCCGACAGCCCGACCACCGGCGGCGGGTCGGTCACCATCACCGCCGACGGCTCGTTCGCCTACGTCCCGGACGCGGGAGAGACCGCTCGAACAGACACGTTCACCTACACCGTCGACGACGGTGGCACCGCCAACAACACGGCCACCGCTACCGTCACCATCTACCTCCTCGACATGATCTGGTACGTGGACAACCGCGTCGACCCCGGTGGGGACGGCCGTTCGCACAGCCCCCTGGACACGATCCCACCCACGCTGGGCGGTCGAGGCGACATCATCCATGTGATGGGCACCGGCACGCCGTACGGCAGCTCGGGGATCGGCCTTGCCGACGACCAGTGGCTGATCGGCTCCGGCGTTCCCCTTGTCGTCGGTGCCCCCGACCTTGGGGTGGCCAACGTCACGCTGGTCCCGGCAGGGGACACGCCGGTGATCACGAGCACGGCTGCCGGTATCACCCTGGCGCAGGACAACACCGTGCAGGGCCTCGAGATCGGCGACACCGCAGGGCCCGGACTCGTCGGGGCCGGATTCGGGACCCTTGCGATGTCCGACGTCCGCATCACCGGCACCGGCGCCGCAGTCGATCTCGCCGGTGGGCGGTTGGCCGACCTGCCGATTGGCGACAGCCACATCGACGAGGTGGCTGTCGTCACCGGTTCGACCGCCGACCGCGGCATCGAGACCGACGCGCTGGACGGTCCGTTCCGCCTCGGCGCCGTTGACATCGCGGGTCCGGGCACGGCCTGCGGTTCCTCGGCGCGACCGGGGGCTCGAGCTCGGTCGTGATCGACAGCCTCGACGTCAGCGTCGACGGCACGGCGCTGCAGGCATCCCACCTCACCAGCCTCGTGGTCGACAACAACACCGCCGCACAGGAGCGGCTGCACAGCGGCGGGGACCAGGCCATCGACCTGTTCGACGTCCCCTCGCTTGCCCTGACCACGGACAGCGTGTCCTCCAGCAACGCAAGTGCACCCGGCATCGACATCACGTCCACCGGGGGCTCGTTCACCGTGGAGGGCACCACGACGGTCACCAACAACGCCGCGACCGCGGTCGACATCGACAGCGGTCCGACGACGACCTTCGGTGGGTTGGTGCAGGCGTCGGGCGTCGGCGGTCTGCAGTTGACCGGCGGTGCGACCACGCTGTCGGCGCTCGGTGGCCTGCAGGCCACGGGCACCTCGGGCATGGGCCTGGATGTGGGGAACGGCACGACCATCAATGTGGCCGGCGTCGGGTCGACCGCGTCGTCGGGCACCAACACGGCCGTGAACATCCTCGGCACGATCGGCGGCGTCGGGGTGACCTTCGACAGCGTGTCGACCAACGGCGGTACCGACGGCATCGTGCTGGCCAACACGGGCGCCGGGGCGTTCACCGTGACCGGCGGGACGGGCAACGATGGTGGCACGATCCAGGGTGTCTCCAACGACGGGATCTCGTTGACCAACGTGGGGGGGCTGGTCAGCCTCGACGACATGACGATCAGCAGCACCGGGCGTCATGGCATCCGAGGACAGGACGTGGCCGGTGGGTTCGAGGCGGTCCGGCCGACGCTGTCCTCGATCGGCAACGCTGATGACGAACGGGGCATCTGGTTGACCGATCCGGGTGCGGTGACCATCACCGATCCGGACCTGTCGACGATCGCTGACACGGCGATCGAGGTGGACCGCACCGTCAGCACGGCCACGGGTGAGGTGTCCATCACCGCGACGACGCCTGGACCGCACATCCGCACGACGTCGGCGCCGTTCTCCGGTGCCGGTATCGAGCTGACGGCGATCGGGTCGGGTGCGGCGATCGCTGGTGGCCGGATCGACGGGATCGGCATGACCGGTATCGATGGTCCGGCCGTTCGGATCATCGCCGATGGCCCTCTGGCGAACCCGGCCTCGATCGGGACGCAGGGGTCGGTGGGCAGCGACTCCACAGGGTCGTTCGTGGTCAACGACGTGACCGTCGGCAGCGTTGCGCCGTTCGTCGGTGGTGCTGCGGGCGGGATCCAGGTGACGGGACTGGACGACGCCACGATGGATGTCGATGTCCGCAACGTCACCGTCGTCAGCGAGAACGCCTTCGCGTTCAGCACCATCGCTCGGGACGATGCCGATGTCGTCGTCGAGCTCGTCGACAGCACGCTGGCCATCGCCAACCCGGCCTTCGGTCTGGCGGCGGTGAACGCGGCCCTTGCTGGGAACGCCGGCCAGGCTCCGGTGCTCCACGCGACGCTGAGGGACAACATCATCGGGGTCGACGGGCAGGCCGACGGCGCTGGCTCGGTCGGCATCGCCATCGGTGGCAGCGACAGCGCCGGGACCCTCGATGCCGTCCTGACCGGCAACGAGGTCATCAACCCGAGCGTCTCGGCAGTGCGTGTCGATCGTGGCAAGGCTGCGGATCACATCCGCGGGACGATCACCCAGACGGTCGTGTCCACCCCGCAGACCACTCCCGAGGGTGGAATGGACATCTTCTCGACGAACGGCAGCGGTGGCGCCATCGACCTCGTGATCACCGACAGTTCCCTCGTCGGCCGGCTCCACGGGCTGTTAGCCGTGATCGACGACGGCGCCGCCGGGTGCCTCGACGTCGGCACCAACACCTTGACCGCCACCGACCTCACCCTCGGAACGGGAGCGGATGTCACCGTGTCCGGCGGCTCGACCCTGTCCTTCCCGGGGTTCTCCGGCGGGGATGCCAGCGCCTACCTGATCGGGAGGAACACCTTCATCGACCCTGCACCGACGGTGTCAGGAGGTCCCGATGGCTCCACGTGTGCCACCACCCGCATCCGCTAGCGGAGCGTCCGGTGGGACCCCAACCATGGGAGGGTGTGGGTCGCCCGCAGCAGCGGTTGGTTGAGGACGCCGGTCGAAATATTACGGCTGCTCGTCCGACTGACGGGTGACGTTCGTCACGCGGTAGCGTCCCGAGACCTTGGAATCGGAGCGGTTGATGCTGTACACGAAGTCGCGTAACCAGGTCTGGGGCGTCCTCGTGTCCCTGCTGCTGCTCGCCGGGGTGCTCAGCGTCCCCGCGAGCGCCCAACCGGCAGGCGACCCCGTCACGCGGATCCTCGTGCTCGGCGGTCCTGCCGCGGTCTCGAACGCTGCGGTGGACCAGCTCCGCAGCCACGCCGACATCATCACCGTCCTGGCCGGTCCCGACCGGTATGCGACCGCCGCCGAGATCTCGGGACGAGCGTTCCCCGACGAGGCGCCGGTGGTCTTCATCGCAACCGGCGAAGGATTCGCCGACGCCCTCGCCGTCGGCCCATGGGCTGCACGCAGCGGCGGTCCCATCCTGCTGACCCGCCCCGAGGACCTGCCCGAGGCAACCGCCACGGAAATCGAGCGGCTGGCGCCCGCCCGGATCGTCGTGGTCGGAGGGACCGGCGCGGTCAGCGACGCGGTGGAGGAGTCCCTGTCGGCGTTCGCCCCCGTCGAGCGGATCGCTGGGCAATCGCGCGTCGAGACCGCGGTAGCCGTGGCCCAGGCGTCCCACCCCGACGGTGCTGCCGAGGTCGCGATCGCGCGCGCCGACGACTTCGCCGACGCCCTGACCGCCGGTCCGCTCGTGACCGCCCGCGACGGGGTCATCCTGCTGAGCGACACCGACCAGCTCCCCGACGCCACTCGGGCCGAGCTGCTGCGGCTGGCCCCACAGCGGATCACCGTGCTCGGCGGGACCAGCGCCATCAGCGCCAACGTGGAAGCCGACCTGTCCAACCTTGCCGACGCCGTCGAGCGGCTCGCCGGTGCCACCAGGTTCGAGACGGCGGAAGCCATCGCGCGCGCACTGTTCGGACGCGGCGAGACCGACGTGGCCTACGTCGCCAGCGGGCGGTCGTTCGCCGACGCCCTGGCCGGTGCCGCGATCGCCGTTCGGCCCGCCGCCGACGGGTTCGCCCAGGGTGGCAGTCCGGTGGGTGGCCCGATCCTCCTGGTCGAGCCCGACTCAACACCGCCGTCGGTCCTGGACCTGCTCGACTTCTGGCTCTTCGACTTCGGTGACCCGGCCGACAACCAGCCGCCCACCGTCAGCGACCTCACCGCCACGACCGACGAGGACACCCCGGTCGAGATCACGCTGGACGGCAGCGACCCCGACGGCGATGCCCTGACCTACGCGCTCGGTGACCTGCCGACGGACGCCGACGTGACCCTGGACGGGGACGTGGTCACGTTCGATCCGCTCGGCGTCGCAGGCACGCGCACGTTCACCTACACCGCCTCCGACGGCGCGTCGGACTCCGCGCCGGCAACGGTGACCGTCGAGGTCGACGCGGTGGCGGGGCCGCCAGCGAACCGCGCACCGGTCGTCGACCCCGTCGCGGTCACGACCGACGAGGACACTCCGGTGGTCATCACCCTCGTGGGCCGCGACGCCGACGGGGACGCCCTGACCTACACCGCCGATCCCGCCGGCCAGGGCACGGTGGTTGCCGGTCCGGCTCCGGATCAGGTCACCTACACCCCTGACCCTGATGTCAACGGCGCGGACAGCTTCACCTACACCGCGTCGGACGGAGCGCGCGACAGCGCCCCCGCCACCGTGGACATCACCATCATCCCGGTGCCGGACGCCCCCGTGGCCATCGACGGCTCGGGGACCACCGACGAGGACGTCGACCTGGTCGCCAGCGTCTCGGGCACCGACGCGGACGGCGACGCGCTGGTATTCGCGGTCGACACCGCGCCCACCGCGGGATCGTTGACGGCGTTCGACGTCAACACCGGGGCGTTCACCTACACCCCGACACCCAACGTCAACGGGGTCGACAGCTTCACCTTCACCGTCGACGACGGCAGCGGCCCGACCGCCCCGGCCACGTTCGACATCACCATCACCCCGGTCGACGACGCCCCGATCGCCAACGACGACACCGCCACCACCAACGAGGACACGCCGGCCGGCGGGACCGTGACGGCCACCTCGGTCGACGGCGGCACCGTGACGTTCGCCCTGGACGGCGATGCCAGCAACGGCACGGCAACGGTGGCGGCCGGCGGGGCGTTCACCTACACCCCCGACGCCGACTTCAACGGGCCCGACAGCTTCACCTTCAGCGCAACCGAGGACGGCCTGTCCTCGACCGGCACGATCTCCGTCACCGTGACCCCGGTGCCGGACGCGCCGACCGCTGACGACCAGAGCCTGACCACCGACGAGGACCAGCCCGTCTCCGGCACCCTCACCGGTGGCGACGTCGACGGCGACCCGATCACCTTCGCGATCGACCCCGCCGACGCGCGCGTCACCGCCCTCGACGCCAACACGGGCGACTTCACCTTCACCCCTGACCTCAACAGCAACGGGACGCAGAGCTTCACCTTCCGCACCAATGACGGCGCCCTGGACTCCGCGCTGGCCACCGTGACCGTCACCGTCGATCCCGTTCAGGACGCCCCGGTCGCCGATGCAAGGACCGCGGGGGTCAACGAGGACGACTCCGTGGTGATCGCCCTGTCCGGCAGCGATCCTGATGGCGACCCCCTCACCTTCGCGATCGACAGCCCCCCGACCAACGGTGCGCTCGGCACGGTGGTGTCCACGGGGGCCACAACGGCGAACGTGGAGTACATCCCGACCGCGAACTACACCGGCCCCGACAGCTTCACGTTCACCGTCGACGACGGCACCGTGGCGTCGGCCCCGGCCACCGTCTCCATCACCGTCTCCAACGTCAACGACCCGCCCACCGTGGACGACGTCAGCGACACGACCGACGAGGACGTCGCGGTGACGCTGACCCTCACCGGCGGCGACATCGACGGTGACCCCCTGACCTTCTCGGTGGTGTCCGGACCCGGCGACGGCACGCTCGGCGCGATCACCTCGACGGGTCCCACGACCGCCCAGGTCACCTACACCCCCGACGGGAACTTCAACGGGTCCGACTCCTTCACGGTCAAGGCCAACGACGGCACCGTCGACTCCAGCGCCAACGCCACGATCTCCATCACCGTGAACCCGGTCGATGACCCGCCGACCGCCACCGATGGCAGCGAGACGGTCGACGAGGACGACTCGGTGGTCATCACCCTGTCGGGTACCGACGTCGACACCACGGACCTGACCTTCGCCATCGTTTCGGGGCCGACGAGCGGGGGCTTGAGCGGCATCTCCGGCAACGGCGCGGGGCAGACCGCAACCGTGACCTACACGCCGACGGCCAACTACAACGGTCCCGACAGCTTCACCTTCACCGTCAACGACGGGACCACGACGTCGGCGGCGGCAACCGTGTCGGTCACCGTCGACCCGGTCGAGGACCCGCCGACCGCCACGGCTGGCAGCGAGACGGTCGACGAGGACGACTCGGTGGTCATCACGCTGGCCGGCACCGACGTCGACGGCGACGACCTGACGTTCGCCATCTCCGCCGGACCGACAAGCGGGGGCTTGAGCGGTATCTCCGGCAACGGCGTGGGCCAGACCGCGACGGTGACCTACACGCCGACGGCCGACTACAACGGTCCCGACGGCTTCGACTTCACCGTCAACGACGGGACCACCACGTCGGCGGCGGCAACGGTGTCCATCACCGTGAACGCGGTCAACGACCCGCCGGCAGCGGTGGACGAGACCTACGACGCCTTCGGGAACACCGAGCTGATCGTGGTGACCGACCTCACCGAGCCGACCCCCGTCCTGCGAGGCCCCGGCGTTCGCATCCAGGGCACCGTCGTCGGCAACGACACCGACGGCGATGGTGACACACTCACCGCCACGGCTGCGTCGGGACAGGCGACCGCACAGGGTGGCGCCGTCGACATCCAGGCCGACGGCACCTTCGTGTACACGCCAGCGGTCGGGTCGACCACCACGGACATGTTCACCTACACCGTCACCGACGGCACGGCCAACGACACGGGCACGGTCACGATCAACCTGTCGAACATGATCTGGTACGTCGACGCCGACGCTGCAGCCGGCGGGGACGGACGGTCGCACACCCCGTTCGACACGATGCCAGCAACGGTGGGCGGTGCCGGCGACATCATCCACGTCGGTGAGTCCGCATCGCCCACGGGCGGGGCAGGCATCACCTTGCTGAACGACCAGAAGCTGATCGGTGCGGGCGTCGCCCTCGAGGTCGGCCCCGGGCCAACCCAGCTGGCGGCCGCGGGGACCGCACCCGTTGTCACCAGCTCCGCTGACGGCATCACGCTGGGCACGGACAACACCGTCCGCGGCCTCGACATCGGAAGCACGAGCGGCATCGGTCTCGTGGGCAACACGGGCTTCGGGACCCTGGCCATGTCCGACGTCACCATCAGCGGGACTGGCAGGGCCATCTCACTGATCGGCGGCACGATGGGCACCCTGCCCGCTGGCGACCGGCACATCGACTCGATCGACGTGGTCCTCGCTGGTGCGGGCGATCGGGCAATCCACACCAACCAGGTCGGAGGGACCCTGTTCCTCGGCACGGTCGACGTGACCGGCACCGGCAACGGCCCGCGCTTCGTCGACACCGGTGCAACAACCGACGCGGTCGTGATCGACAGCCTCGATGTCGACGTCACCGGCATCGCGCTGCAGGCCCAGAACCTGAGCGCCCTCACCATCACCAACGGCACGGCTGGACAGGAGCGGATGCACAGCAGCGGGGACCAAGCGATCGACGTCACCGCGATCCCCTCGCTTGCCCTGACCACGGACAGCGTGTCCTCCAGCAACGCAAGTGCACCCGGCATCGACATCACGTCCACTGGGGGCTCGTTCACCGTGGAGGGCACCACGACGGTCACCAACAACGCCTCGACCGCGGTCGACATCGACAGCGGTCCGACGACGACCTTCGGTGGGTTGGTGCAGGCGTCGGGCGTCGGCGGTCTGCAGCTGACTGGCGGTGCGACCACGCTGTCGGCGCTCGGTGGCCTGCAGGCCACGGGCACCTCGGGCATGGGCCTGGATGTGGGGACCGGCACGACCATCAACGTGGCCGGCGTCGGGTCGACCGCGTCGTCGGGCACGGGCACGGCCGTGAACATCCTCGGCACGATCGGCGGCGTCGGGGTGACCTTCGACAGCGTGTCGACCAACGGCGGTACCGACGGCATCGTGCTGGCCAACACGGGCGCCGGGGCGTTCACCGTGACCGGCGGGACGGGCAACGATGGTGGCACGATCCAGGGTGTCTCCAACGACGGGATCTCGTTGTCCAACGTGGGGGGGCTGGTCAGCCTCGACGACCTGACCATCACCAACGCTGGGCGGCACGGCATCAACGCCACAGGAGGGGGAGCGGTGACCCTCAACAGCACGACGATCACCAACCCCGGCAACGCACCGGACGAACACGGCATCCAGCTGGTGGACCCGGGTGCGGTCACGATCACCGATCCGACCGTCACGAACTCGGCCGATACCGCGATCCTGGTCGAGCGGACGACGACGTCTGGGACCGTGACCATCACCGACTCCGACCCCGATGTCGACATCCAGACGGTCGGCAACGCGGGTTCGGCGGTCATGCTGCGAGCCGTCGGCACGACGGCCACGATCCCGACCGGCACGATCGCCGGTCTGGACATCGACGGTGTGTCCGGATACGGGGTGCACCTCCAAGCAGGTGACGACGTCGTTCCCAGGGCCGGAACCATCGGCACCCAGGGCGCTACGGGGGCGAACTCCATGCAGTCCTTCCTCATCGACGACATCACGATCGGTTCACTGTCACCGTTCACCGCCGGCAGCCAGAGCGAGGGAGTGCTCACCGAGTTCCTCGGACTGGGCCGAGGTGATGTCAACGTCATCAACAGCGAGGTCGTCGTCAACAGCGCAAGCCCGCTGGCCGTCGTGTCGTCAGGCGACGCCGACGGGGTCGTGGAGTTCGACAACAACACGGTGGCCATCGACAACCCAGTGGGGAACCAAACCGGGATCTTCGTCTTCATCGACGCCAACGATCCGACCGACGATCCGCAGCTCCACTCCACGATCACCAACAACCAGATCGGTCTCGGCACCGAAGTCGACAGCGCAGGGGACTACGCCGGCGTGAGCGTTGCCAGCTTCAGCGATGCGGCTGGCCTGCTGGAGGCAACCGTCACCGGCAACACCGTGACCAACACCGGCGAGGTCGGCTACGAGGTCCTCCGCGGCGACGGATCCGACGAGGTGGTCGTGCGACTGGATGACAACGCCACTGCCGGGGCCGATCCGCTGTCGGGCATCTTCGTCGACTCCGCCGGTGCGCCAACAACCGGCGGTTCGTTGGCTGCCACGATCACCAACCACACGATCACGGCCTTCAGCGGCCTCGAGATCTTCATCGACGACGCGCCGGGGACCAGCTGCCTGGACATCACCGGCAACACCCTCACCGGTGATCCCGCCGGTGACGGCTTGTTCCTCTGGCATGACTCCGGAACGCTGACGGTCGAGGGCAACGCCAACACGACCAGCCCGCAGCCCTACCTCGAGGCCAACAACATGTTGTCCTCGGCAGTTGTGCTCACGCCCGGTGTCCAGAACGGTTCCGCAACCAACTGCAGCCTCCCTGACACACGCTGAAAGGGCCCCTTCATGTCCGCTAATCCCTATCTCGGCGACCTCATGCTCTTCGGAGGCAACTTCGCCCCCCGCGGCTGGATGGACTGCAACGGCCAGCTGCTGGCCATTTCGTCCAACACGGCGCTCTTCAGCCTTCTCGGCACCATCTACGGCGGCGACGGCCGCACGACGTTCGCCCTTCCGGACCTGCGAGGGCGGCTGCCCATCGCGGCCGGCAACGGTCCAGGACTGACGTCGAGGTCGCAGGGCCAGAAGGCTGGCCAGGAGCTGCACACGTTGAGCCTGAACGAGATGGGGTCGCACAGCCACACCATCACGGCGGCCGACGCCGACGCAACGACAGAGGACCCGGACGGCAACCTGTTCGCCACCTCGACGGATCCGTTGTACCGGTCCGGCCCGGGCGCAGGCACTCTGGCGGCGGGGGCAGCCGGGTCGTCCGGCGGCGACCAAGCGCACGAGAACCGGATGCCGAGCATCACCCTTCGTTGGGTGATCTGCGTCCAGGGCCAGTTCCCCTCGCGAAACTGAGATTCGAGCAGACAGGTACCACCCATGTCGGAACCCTTCCTCGGTGAGATCATCATCTTCGCCGGCAACTTCGCCCCACGAGGCTTCGCGTTCTGCGAAGGCCAGCTCCTGCAGATCTCGCAGAACCAAGCGCTCTTCTCCCTCCTGGGCACCATGTACGGCGGCGACGGCCGCACGAACTTCGCGCTGCCGGACCTGCGTGGTCGTGGCCCGGTGCACACCGGTCAGGGGCCCGGCCTACAGGACTATCGGCAGGGGCAGACGTTCGGTGCAGAGACCGTCACGCTGACCCAGCAGCACCTGCCAGCGCACACCCACGGGTGGCCAGCCAGCAGTGACCCCGCAACGACGACCGACCCCACCGGTAACGTGCTGGCCGACACCGACGGCACCACGCGGGCGTATGGCTCGCGTCCGCCGCTCGGCACGATGCCGACCATCGCCCCTGCCGGTGGTGGCCTGCCACACGAGAACATGCAGCCCTTCATCGCGATGTACTACTGCATCGCGCTCCAGGGCGTTTTCCCCAGCAGGAACTGACAGGAGTATCCCGTGGCCGAACCATTCATCGCCGAGGTCCGCGCGTGGGCGCCGAACTTCGCACCCCGCGCCTGGGCGTTCTGCGAGGGTCAGCTGCTGCCGATCTCGCAGAACACCGCGTTGTTCTCCCTCCTCGGTACCACCTATGGCGGGGACGGCAGGACCACGTTCGGGCTTCCCGACTGCCGTGGTCGTGCCGTGATCGGACCCGGCAACGGCCCGGGTCTTTCCCCCAGACCATTGGGGCAGAAGGGGGGAGCGGAGCGGGTCACGTTGACGGCGCCGACAATGCCGTCGCATTCCCACGGGTCCGCCGTCTCCAACCGGACCGCCAGGGACGACGACCCGACCGGCGAGCTGCCGGCGTCCGGGCGCGGCGTCCAGCAGTACGCACCAGCCGGGGGGTCCACGACGCCGATGGATTCCTCGACCAACACCGGTGGCGGCCAGTCCCACGAGAACATGCAGCCGTTCCTGGCGGTGCGCTGGATCATCGCACTCCAGGGCGTCTTCCCGTCCCGGAACTGACGTGCATCGGACGGAGCACGACGGGCGCTGGGTTCCCCGCCCGACCCCTGCGGTCTCGCTCAGGGCGGTCGACCCGGCGGACGAGTCGTTCCTGCGCGCCTTGTTCGCCGATGTCCGGGGGCGGATGCTCGGCGACCTGCCGCTTCCCCCCGCACAGGCCGCCGCGTTGGTCGACTCGCAGTTCCACGCGCAGGCCAGCGACTACCGACGCCGGTTCCCCACGTCCGACCATCACATCGTCGTGGCCGATGGCGTGGACGTTGGCCGCCTGTGGGTCGACCGGCGGACCGAGGAGATCCGCCTCCTCGACATCGCCATCGTCGACACGCACCGCAACCGCGGGATCGGGACCGTGCTGATCAGGGGGCTGCAGGACGAGGCCAAGGCCACGGGACGCATCCTCGGCCACGCCGTGGACGTCACGAACGACGCCGGGCTCAGGTTCTACGCCCGGCTCGGATTCCAGGTGACCGGTCGTCTCGGCGACACCCACTGGCTGATGGGGTGGCGACAGGCCGCCTCGGATCAGGCGAGCCGGGTGAACACCGCGTCGTAGCACATGGCCCGAGCGTCCTCGGTCGGACCGGTCGGCACCACGAACAGGGGCATGTCGATCTCGTCGCCCCGTAGCGTCCATGTGCCCTGCTCGAGGACTGGAGCGGGCGGGCCGTGGAAGGTGACCACGAACGCCGTCGTGCCGTCGTCGTCCGGTCCGGTCCTGCGGGGCTCGGCTGCCACCAGCTCGAGCCGGACACGATCGGTCTCGGCCAGCACCAGCTCGGCGCCGAGTCGTTCCTCGAAGAACCGGACGTCTGCCTCGCCAGGATCGGTCAGAAGCATCCGTACTCCGACAGCACGCCCGTCACCGGCTGCACGAGGGATCCGTGAGCCCCCGGCGGGACGGCGACAACGTCCGCCGAACCGCCGAGAAAAACCGGACCGGAGGACACACCAGTCCTCGGGTCGATCGACACCGTGCCCCGCTCGGTCGTGAAGGAGAGCCCAGCCATCGGCGCCATGCGACCGCGACCTCGTCGCACTGCTGCCGCCAGCAACGATCCCGTCTCGACCCCGAGCTGGTGGGCCGGGTCCTGCCCCGACCCCCAGGAGGCACACGACGTGGCGCCCGGGTCGCCCGCAGAGGGGCCTGCGGTCCGCGGCAGGCCTGCGACGGAGGAGCTCGTGACCACGTCCAGGTACGTGGGTGCATCGACGCCACCGACCTCCAGGTGCAAGGTGTCGATCCCGGCGGCGTGCATGCGGTCGAGGGCATCGGCGACCTGACCGACCTCGTGGACGACCTCCACGGTGACCAGGGTTCCCCCCGCGCTGGTGACCCCACGGCCGAACTCCGACAGCAGGTCGAACATGGCTTCGCGGTCCCTGGCCAGCACACCGACCCGCGGGCCGTTGTGCCGTACGGTCCACGCGCCCAGCGCGGCCCCGGCGTCGGCCATGTGCAGGCCGTGCACGACCGCCGGAACCTCCGGACGGCCGAGGCCACGGGCGGTCATCGCCCCGAAGGTGGACACCAGCAGCGGAACCGCTGCGTCCGACGCATCGATGACGACGCGGTCGGCGGCAAGCGGGTTCGTGACCGCCAGCAGGACATCGACGTCCTCGGCGAGCAGCTCGCTTCCGGCCTGCTGGATGCCGATGATGCCGCCCTCCACGTCGCGCTCGACAATCTCCGTGGAGAGCCAGCCAGGAGCGGCCAGGGCCTCGCGCAGCCCGGCCACGAGCCGACGTGGCAGCTCGGCGTCCCACGGCGAAGTGGGCAGGATCGCGCCGATCCGCAGGTTGGTCGGCTTCATCGCGCCCAAGCCGAGCCGCATTGTCGTCCCACCAGCAGGCTGGAGGAGGGTCGAGCTGGCCGCGGCAGCAAGGGCGGCCGCGCCACCGAGGCCGAGCTGTCGTCGGGTCAGCGTCTGCACGTCATGCCTGTGGTCATGGCGGGAGCCTAGACCGAGCTCCCGGTTCGTGAGGACCGGGGAACTCGATGTAAGGATTGGGGGTCGGCAGCCAGCCGTGTGGGGAACGGCGACAGCGCCGGCCGCTACCATTTCCCCTCCCATGAACGCCGACGAGTTGCGCTCGACCCTGACCCTGACCAGTGACGGCCTGATCCCCGCCATCGTGCAGCAGCACGACAGCGGCGAGGTCCTGATGATGGCGTGGATGACGCCGGACACGCTGGCCGAGACCCTTGCCCTCGGCGAGACCGTGTTCTGGTCCCGCTCCCGCAAGGAGCGCTGGCACAAGGGTGCGACGAGCGGCAACACCCAGAAGGTGATCTCCGTCGACGCCGACTGCGACGCCGACACGCTGCTCATCCGCGTCGACCAGGGCCCCGACGGCGTGGCCTGCCACACCGGTGCGCGCACCTGCTTCGGCAGCCGGATCGCCACCTCGTGAACGGCTACCGCCCGGACCGCGACACCTACGTCGCCCTCGCCGCCGACCACGTCCTCGTGCCCGTCGTGCGCGAGGTGCTCGCCGATGTCTCCACCCCCGTCAGCGTCTACGACCGCCTGCGCGGGCCCGGGTCGTTCCTGCTGGAGTCCGTCGAGCACGGCGAACGCTGGGGCCGCTACTCCTTCACCGGCCTCAACCCGCTGATCTCCCTCCGTGCCCGTCACGGCCAGGTGGCCGTCACCGGTCCCGTCCCCGACGCGGTCGCCACCGCTGCCGACACCGGCGACCCCCTCGCCACCATCGAGGCGCTGCTGGCGTCCCTGACGGTCCCCGACCTCGACGACATGCCCCCGCTGTTCGCCGGCCTCGTCGGTTACCTCGGCTGGGACATCGTCCGCCACATCGAGGACCTGCCCGACGACACCCTCGACGACCAGGGCCTCGACGACGTCCGGATGATGCTCCCCGGGCAGGTCGTGGCGTTCGACCACCTCCGGCAGCGGTTGATCGTGGTCACCAACACCATCCCCGGCGACGACCCCGGTGCCGACTGGGACCGAGCGGTCGCCGACACCGAGGCGCTGGTCGCCCGGTTGGCCGAACCCATCACCGCCCCGGTCATCCCGCCGCCGCAGCCCAGCCGCGTCGAGCGGGCCGAGTCCAACATGACCCCCGAGGCCTACATGGCCAGCGTCGAGGCGTGCAAGGCCTACATCCGTGCCGGCGACGCCTTCCAGGTCGTGCCGTCCCAGCGGTTCTCCCTGGACACCGACGTCGACCCCCTGGCCGTGCACCGCGTGCTGCGCGTGATCAACCCCTCGCCGTACATGTACCTGTTCGACTACGGCGACCTGCAGATCGTCGGGTCCTCGCCCGAGGCGCTGGTGACCGCACGCAAGGGGGTGGCGGAGATCTGGCCGATCGCCGGCTCGCAGCCGCGCGGGGAGAGCGAAGCCGAGGACGCGGCCTACGAGGCCACGCTGCAGGGCGACGAGAAGGAACGGGCCGAGCACGTCATGCTCGTCGACCTCGCCCGCAACGACCTGGGCCGGATCTCCCGGACCGGATCGGTCAGGGTCGACGACTTCATGTCCGTCGTCCGCTACAGCCACATCATGCACTTGGTCTCACGCGTGCAGGCCGAGGTCAACGAGGGCATGAGCGCCGTCGACGTCATCCGGGCCACGTTCCCGGCCGGCACCCTGTCGGGCGCGCCCAAGGTCCGGGCGATGGAGATCATCGACGAGGTCGAACCGACCCGACGGGCGATCTACGGCGGCGGTATCGGCTACGTCGACCTCGCCGGCAACGTCGACCTGTGCATCGCCATCCGCACCCTCGTCTTCCACGGTGGCCGTGCCCACGTGCAGGCCGGTGCCGGCGTCGTCGCCGACAGCGTGCCCGAGAAGGAGTACGAGGAGACGCGGAACAAGGCCATGGCACTGCTTTCGGCAGTCCGTGCGGCCGAGGCGTGGGAAGCGGGATGAACGCGCGCAACGCCGCGCTGCTGACCCTCGCGGCCGCCCTGCTGCTGCTCGGCGCCAGCGTCGCGGACTGGGCCACCATCACCGTCGACGAACCCTTCGGCGAGGAGGTCGTCGTCGAACGCACCGAGACCGTCGCCGGTCCCGAGGTCGCCGGCAACCTGATCACCGTCGGCCTCGCCGCCCTCGTCGTCGCCGGGCTGGCCGTCCGTTGGCCGAAGCTGGGAGGGGTCACCGTCGCGCTGGGCCTGGTCGGCGCCGTGACCGCCATCGACGGCCTGGCCCCCGATGCCGGCGTGGCCACGAGCGCGCCGAGGATGGCGCTGGCCGCATGTGTCGGCCTGGTCGCCGGCGGCGGCATCGCCGTGGCCTCGACCACCAGACGGTCCGATGCCGGTGACGCCACCGCCCCGTCTCGCCCCGACGGTCCCTCGCGCTATACGGTCGAGGCCGTTCGCGGTGACGCGGCTGCCGGTCCCGACGACTGGGAGCTGGCCGTCGCCGACGACGAGAGCGCCGACCCCGATGCCATGACAGAGGACGACACGTGACCCGCCTGGCAGCCCTCGACCTGGGCTCCAACTCCTTCCACCTGCTGGTGGCCGACACCCGGCCCCGCGGACGGATCAAGCGGGTCACGACCCGCAAGAAGACCATCCGCCTGGGCGAACCGGTCTCGCGCACCGGACGGCTGGGCAGCGAGGCGTTCGGCCGCGCGGTCGAGGCCTTCACCACCCTGGTCGAGCTGGCCGACGACGAAGGGGCCGACAAGGTCATCGCCGTCGGCACCGAGGCGCTCCGCGTCGCCGAGGACGGTCCCGAGTTCCTGCAGCAGATGAAGGACCGCCACGGCGTCCCCGTGCAGCTGCTCGACGGCCTGGACGAGGCCGCCCTGTCGCTGAAGGGCATGGCGTGTGCGCTCAACCTGCCGCCCGAGCAGGAAGTCCTGGGGCTCGACCTCGGCGGCGGGTCCCTCGAGGTCGCGCTCGGCGGCACCAACGGCATGGTCTCCGGCGCCACCTTCCCGCTGGGCGGCGCCAAGCTGGTCGATCGGATCTCCGACCCGCCACGGCTCCACGAGCGGGCAGCGTTGCATGCCATGGCCATGGAGCTGATCCAGCCGGCCGCCGACAAGGTCCTCGCGGCGCGGACCACCCCCGACGAGCCGCTCGTCGCGCTGGCGACCGCCGGCAGCATCCGCGACATCGCCCGCTTCGGCCTCGCGCTGACCAGCGGCTCGGCGCCCGCCAAGGTGCGCGGGATGATGGTCAGCCGCGAGCAGATGGAGCTGGCCTACTCCCGCCTGTGCTCCGTCGACGCCCACGACCGGATGGACCTGCCGGGCATCAGCTCCAAGCGTGCCGACCTGCTGCCCGCCGCGGGCATCTCGGTCCTTGCCGCCATGGAGGCGTTCGGCCTGCAGTCGATCACCCTGTGCGACTGGGGGCTGCGGGAGGGTGTCCTGCTGGACCTCGGCGCCGACGGCCACATCGTCGACCACGACTTCGTCGTCGACCGGGAGGACCGCCGTGGCTGATCGTCGTGACTTCCTGGCGATGGTGTGCCGCGAGGCGGTCGACCGTGTCGCTGCCGACCGTGCGATCGAGTCCACCGCTGCGCTGCAGGACCGTGTGGCTGGCCTCCCCGCCCCCCGCGGGTTCGCCGAGTCGCTGGCCCGTCCCGGCGTCCGCGTCATCGCCGAGGTGAAGCGGGCCAGCCCGTCGCGCGGCCACATGACCGACATCCCCGACCCGGCCGGCCTGGCCAGCGCCTACGTCCGCGGTGGCGCTGCCGCGGTGAGCGTGCTGACCGAACCCGCCCACTTCGGGGGGTCGCTGGAGGACCTGCGAGCCGTGGCAGCCACCGTCGATGCGCCGGTGCTGCGCAAGGACTTCGTCGTCGATGCCCACCAGCTGTGGCAGGCCCGTGACGCCGGTGCGGCCGCTGCGCTGCTGATCGTGGCTGCCCTCGACGACGAACCCCTCACCGACCTGATGGTCGCCGCCCACGACGCCGGACTCGACACCCTCGTCGAGACCCACTCCGCAGCGGAGGTCCGCCGGGCGGTCGCCTGCCACGACGCCGCCGCGACCGGACGGACCCTCGTGCTCGGCGTCAACGCCCGCGACCTCGTGACGCTCCAGGTCGACCGTGACCACATCGCCAGGGTCCGCGCCGAGGTCGACCTGCCGACCGGCGCGCTGCTGGTCGCCGAGAGCGGTGTCCGCGGCCCCGAGGACGTCCGGGCCTACGCCGACGTCGACGCCGACGCGGTGCTGGTGGGGGAGCACGTCGCCACCCACGACGACCCCGAGCAGGCCGTGCGCGAGCTGGCCACCGCCGTCCCGACCTCCAGCCAGACCTGACCCGCCGCCGCCACCAACAACCGCCCCGGATCCCAACTCCGACGAGGAGTCACCAGTGAGCACCGTCGTCCCCCGCACCGAAGAGCCCCAGTTCGGCCGCTTCGGCGGCCAGTACGTCCCCGAAGCCCTCATGGGCGCCCTCGACGAGCTGGACACCAGCTTCGCCGCCGCCATGGCCGACCAGGCCTTCCTCGACCGCATGAACGGCCTGCGCGCGGAGTACGGCGGCCGTCCGACGGCCCTGTACCGGGCTGACCGCCTGACCGAGCACGCCGGCGGGGCAACGGTCTGGCTCAAGCGCGAGGACCTGGCGCACACCGGCTCCCACAAGCTGTGCAACGTCCTCGGCCAGGGCCTGCTGGCCCAGCGGATGGGCAAGCCGCGCCTGATCGCCGAGACCGGCGCCGGCCAGCACGGGGTGGCCACCGCCACCATCGCGGCGCTGCTCGGCATGGAGTGCGTGGTCTACATGGGGGAGGAGGACTGCCGCCGCCAGCGCCTCAACGTCGTCCGCATGCGGCTGATGGGCGCGGAGGTCATCCCCGTCACCTCGGGCACCCGGACCCTCAAGGACGCCATCAACGAGGCCATGCGCGACTGGGTCACCAACGTCGAGTCGACCCACTACCTGATCGGGTCGGCCATGGGCCCCCACCCGTTCCCCACGATGGTCCGTGACTTCGTGAAGGTCATCGGCCAGGAGATCCGCTGGCAGATGATGGAGCGGACGGGGGGCCTGCCCGACGCGGTCGTGGCCTGCGTCGGCGGCGGCTCCAACGCCATCGGCGCCTTCCACGAGTTCATCGGCGATCCCGACGTGCGCCTCGTCGGCGTCGAGGCCGGCGGCTCGGGCATCGCCTCCGGCGCCCACGCAGCCACCATCGGCGGCGGGACCGAAGGCATCCTGCACGGTGCTCGCACCATCGTGCTGCAGGACGACTTCGGCCAGGTCATCCCCACCCACTCGGTCTCGGCCGGACTGGACTACCCGGGCATCGGTCCCGAGCACGCGTGGCTTGCCGACACCGGCCGCGCCACCTACCTCAACGCCACCGACGAGGAGGCGCTGGACGGCTTCAAGCTGGTGTGCGAGCTGGAGGGCATCATCCCGGCGCTCGAGCCGGCCCACGCCATCATCCCGGCCCTGCGGATCGCGCGAGAGGTGGGGGAGGGCGGCAACGTCGTCATCAACCTGTCGGGCCGCGGCGACAAGGACGTCGACGAGGTCGCCCGCGTGCTGGAGATGACCGACGTCAAGGTGAGCGAGGACAACGCATGAGCACGACCACCCCGAAGGTGTCGGAGACCATCCGCGCCGCCAACGACGACGGGCGCGCCGCGCTGGTCATCTACCTGCCGGCCGGCTACCCCGACATGGAGACCTCCCAGGAGTGCCTGGAGGCTGCCGTCGAGGGTGGCGCCGACGTGCTCGAGGTCGGGTTCCCCTACTCCGATCCGCTGATGGACGGTCCGGTCATCCAGGCCGCGAACCAGGTGGCGCTGGACGCGGGCTACACCCCGGTCGACGACGTCGCCATGTGTGACCGCCTGACCGCCGTGGTCGACGCGCCCGTGCTGGCGATGACCTACTTCAACATCGCGTGGCACTACGGCGGGGTCGAACGGCTCGACGGATTCGCCGAGGACTGCGCACGGGCCGGCCTGTCCGGGGTGATCCTGCCGGACCTCCCGGCCATTGAGGGCGGCCCGTGGCAGGCGACCGCCGACCGGATGGGGCTGGAGACGGTGTTCCTGACCTCGCCGGCCTCCACCGACGAGCGGATCGGCGCGGTCGCCGACCGGACCACCGGCTTCGTCTACGCAACCTCCACCATGGGCGTGACCGGCGTGCGCGAGTCCCTGTCGGACCGGGCCGCCCCGCTCGTCGACCGCATCCGTTCGGTCACCGACAAGCCGGTCTGTGTCGGCATCGGCGTGTCCACCGCCGAACACGCCCGCGAGGTCGCCGGCTTCGCCGACGGCGTCATCGTCGGCTCCGCGGCCGTGCGTGCCGCCACCGATGGCGGCCCGAAGGCCGTCCGGAAGCTGGTGGAGTCCCTCGCCAGGGGCGTGCGCGAGGCCGACCGGGGCTGACGGCCCCGGCCGCCCGGGGCGGTTCAGCCCTCGGCCACGAAATCAGTCCTCGGCCACGAACCAGACCACCCCGAGCGGGGGTGCGCTGATCACCGCCGAGGACGGCAGGCCGTGCCACGGCTGGTCGGTCGCCTCGACCCGCCCCATGTTGCCGACGTTGCCGCCCCCGTAGATCTCGGCGTCGGTGTTGAGGGCCTCCCGCCAGCCCCCGGCGTGGGGCAGGCCGATCCGCAGGTCGTGGTGGGGCATGGGGGACAGGTTGGCCACCACGGCCACAGCTGGGTCACCGTCGGCGCCGTAGCGCACGAACGCCAGCAGGTTGGCGTCGGCGTTGTTGGCATCGATCCACTGGAACGACGTGGGGTCGTCGTCACGGCGCCACAGGGCCGGCAGCTCCCGGTAGACCCGGTTGGCGTCACGCACCAGGTCGCGCACCCCCGCGTGGGCACCGTCGAGCAGGGACGGCCAGTCCAGCTCGCGTTCCTCCGACCACTCCCGCTCCTGGGCGATCTCGCCACCCATGAACAGCAGCTGCTTGCCGGGGTGGCCCCACATCCAGCCGTACAGCGCCCGGAGGTTGGCGAACCGCTGCCAGCGGTCGCCGGGCATCTTGCCGATCAGGCTGCCCTTGCCGTGGACGACCTCGTCGTGGGACAGCGGCAGCACGAAGTGTTCGCTCCACGCATACATCATCCCGAAGGTGAGCTGGTTGTGGTGCCAGCGCCGGTAGACGGGCTCCTTGGAGAAGTACGACAGCGTGTCGTGCATCCAGCCCATGTTCCACTTGAACCCGAACCCCAGGCCGCCGAGGTGGGTGGGGCGAGACACGCCCGGCCAGGCGGTGGACTCCTCGGCGACGGTGAACGCGTGGGGGTTGCGCTTGTAGGCGGTGGCGTTGACCTCCTGCAGCAGCTCGACGGCTTCGAGGTTCTCCCGACCGCCGTGCTTGTTGGGCACCCATTCGCCGGACTTGCGGGAGTAGTCGAGGTACAGCATCGAGGCAACCGCGTCGACGCGGAGGCCGTCGACGCGCAGCGATTCCAGCCAGAACAGCGCCGACGCCATGAGGAAGTTCTTGACCTCGGTGCGGGCGTAGTTGAACACCAGGGTGCCCCAGTCGGGGTGTTCGCCCTGCCGGGGATCGGCGTGTTCGTACAGCTTGGTGCCGTCGTAGTTGGCCAGCGCCCACTCGTCCTTGGGGAAGTGAGCGGGGACCCAGTCGACGATCACGCCGATGCCGCGGTCGTGCAGGCTGTCGACGAGGTAGCGGAAGTCGTCGGGGGTCCCGAAGCGCGACGTGGGCGCGAAGTGGCCGGTGACCTGGTAGCCCCACGACCCCCCGAAGGGATGTTCGGCGACCGGCAGGAACTCCACGTGGGTGAAGCCGAGGTCCTCCACGTAGTCACCGAGCTCGTCGGCCAGCTCGCGGTAGGTGAGCGGGCGACGCCCGCCCTCGGCGTCGGGGTCGTCGGTCCACCGCCACGACGCCAGGTGCACCTCGTAGATCGACATGGGGCCGTGCAGGTGGTCGGTGGACGGCGGCGCGGCCGTCCACTCGTAGTCGCCCTTCCAGACGCGGCTGGCCGTGCCGGGGGGCACGTCGGACCACTTGGCCCACGGGTCGGCGCGCAGCACCAGGCTGCCGTCGGCGGTGACGACCTCGTACTTGTAGTGGGCCCCGTCGGGCACGTCGGGCACGAACAGCTCCCAGATGCCCGAGGACCCCAACGACCGCATCGGGTGCAGCCGGCCGTCCCACGAGTTGAACTCACCGACGACGCGCACCGACTGGGCGTTGGGCGCCCAGACGGCGAAGGCGACCCCGTCGATGTCGTGCATCGTCCGGGGGTTGGCGCCCATGGCCGTCCACGCCTGCTCGTGTCGGCCCTCGGCCAGCAGGTGCATGTCGACCTCGCCGAGGCTGGGCTCGAAGGCGTAGGCGTCGACCAGCTCGAAGGTCTGGTCGTCGGGGTAGGTGATCCGCCAGCGGTAGGTGCCCGGGTCGGGTTCGGTGGCCGTGGCCACCTGGAACAACCCCGCCACGACCTCCTCGGCCGATCCGGCGTCCGCGCCGACCAGCTCGGCGGCCAGCGCCCCCGGACGCCAGGTCCGCACGACCCAGGAGCCGTCGGCGAGCTGATGGCGGCCGAGCAGGCTGTGGGGGTCGTGCAGGCGACCGTCGCGGAGGGCCTGTACGGCCTCCCCGATGTCGGGTAGGTCGGGCTCGGCGGCGCTGGGCGCGGCCGGTGGGGCCGGCTCGGGCACGGGTGGGACCGGCGCCTGGCCCTTCTTGCCCTTCTTGGACTTGTTGCCCTTCGGCGAGCCGGACGGGTTGGATCTGGTGGGCATGGTGGCTCCCATCGGGGCGAGTGCCTGCAGGGGGATCTGCAGCCAGTCAGGACGGTTTGCGGCCTCGTAGCGGGCCTCGTACAGCAGCTTGTCCAGGACGAAGAGGTCCAGCCACGGGCGGTCCACCGCGCCGTAGCCGTCGAGGAACCCCTGCTCGGCTCGTCGGCGCCATCGCGCGGCGGCCTCGGGATCGCCGCCGGCGCGGACGGCAGCAGCCTCGGCGTAGGCGAAGGACCGCAGCATCCCGGCGACGTCGCGCAGCGGATGGTCGGGGCGACGGCGTTCGCTGACGGGACGGCCCGGTTCGCCCTCGAAGTCCAGGATCATCCAGCCGTCGGCCCCGTCGGTGATGACCTGGCCGAGGTGGAAGTCGCCGTGGATGCGTTGCAGCCGCCCCATCGTCGACGGGGTCGCCGCGCGACGGTTGGCGACGGCGTCGACCAGGCCGTCACCGACCTCCGGGACGGTTCGCGTGGTGGTCCGCGCGTCCTCCATCAGGCGGTTGCGCATCCGATCGGCGTCCTCGACGGTGGACTGGCGGACCTCGAGGGTGGACGCCAGCGCGCGGTGCATCTCCGCGGTCAGCCGGCCGAGGTCGGCCATCCCGTCGGCGACCCCGTGGTGGCCACCGCCGGCAGCCTCCTCGACCGCCCCTTCCCACGCACCGGCCGACCCGTGCACGTAGCGGGTCATGACGGCCATGGCTGCGTCGTCGGGGCCGGTGATGACCCCCAGCAGCGCGGGGGTGCCCTCGAAGCCGGCGGTCGTCAGCGCCTCGGTCAGCTCCACGTCCGGGTTCGGACCCGGTTCCAAGCGACGGATCACCTTCACGGCGACCTGTTCGCCCAGCACGACGGAGGTGTTGGACTGCTCGACACCCATCAGCCGTTCGGTGGGTGCCGGATCCGGAGCACGCCCCACGGGCCGTGCGGTCACGGTCGCCCCGGAAGCGGCACGCAGGTGCTGGCCACGACGGGCGACGTCCAGCAGCGACAGCGCCGCACGGGGGGCCGAGACGAGCTCGGTGACCGGAACCCCGTCGACGGTGCCGAGCAGCGGTTCGGCCTCGTGCAGCCGCCGGGTCAGCACCAGCTGCCAGCTGCCCGAGGGTGCGTCGTCGGTGTGGTCCACCGTCACCGTCACCAGCCACGTCCGCGGGTCACCCGCCACCTGCAACGGCACGGCGTCGCTGACCCGGACCGCCTCGATGGGGCGGTCCTTCGCTGCGAACCAGCGTTGTCGGGTCAGCCACGACGCCAGGTCGGGCAGGTCAGGCAGGTCGGAACGGGACGTGGCCATCACTCCTCGGGGGGCAGCAGGTCGAACCAGTAGAACCCACGGCCGGTCATCGTGAGCAGGTAACTCAGCTCGCCGATGCGGGGGAAGGGTGTGCCACCGAGCAGCTCGACGGGCTGCCACCCCGCGAACCGGGTCAGGTCCAGCTCGACGAACTGCGCCGTTGCGCCGAGGTTGGCGACGACCAGCACGTGCTGGTTGCTGTCCTCGCGCAGGAACGACAGGACCTTGGGGTTGGAGGCGTCGAGCGCCTCGAACGTGCCGGTGCCGAAGACCGGATGTTGCTTGCGCACCTCCATCATCGACTGGACCCAGTGGAGCAACGAGCTCGGATGGCGCTGCTGCGCCTCGACGTTGGTCACCTGGTAGCCGTAGACCGGATCGACGATGGGCGGCAGGTTCAGGGCCGCGAAGTCGGCCGAGGAGAACCCGCCGTTGCGGTCCGGCGTCCACTGCATCGGCGTGCGGACCCCGTCGCGGTCCCCCAGGTAGATGTTGTCGCCCATGCCGATCTCGTCGCCGTAGTACATGACGGGGCTGCCCGGCAGGGAGAACAGCAACGAGTGGAACAGCTCGATCAGGCGACGGTCGTTGTCCAGCAGCGGCGCGAGCCGGCGACGGATGCCCACGTTCATGCGCATCCGGGGGTCGGCGGCGTAGACGGAGTACATGTAGTCGCGTTCCTCGTCGGTGACCATCTCCAGGGTCAGCTCGTCGTGGTTGCGCAGGAAGATCCCCCACTGGGCGGTCTCGGGGATGTCGGGCGTGGACCGCATGATCTCCACGATCGGCGCCGCCTCCTCCCGCCGGGCGGCCATGAACATGCGCGGCATCACCGGGAAGTGGAAGGCCATGTGGCACTCGTCGCCCTCGCCCTCGCCGAAGTACTCCACGACGTCCTCGGGCCACTGGTTGGCCTCGGCGAGCAGGATCCGGCCGGAGAACTCCTCGTCCACCACGCGACGGACCTTCTTGAGGAACTCGTGGGTCTCGGGCAGGTTCTCGCAGTTGGTGCCCTCCCGCTCGAACAGGTAGGGGACGGCGTCCAGCCGCAACCCGTCGAGCCCCACGTTCAGCCAGAAGCGGACGGCGTCGAGCATGGCCTCGCCGACCTCGGGGTTGTCGTAATTGAGGTCCGGCTGGTGGCTGAAGAACCGGTGCCAGTAGAACTTCTCGGCCTTGCTGTCCCACGTCCAGTTCGACGTCTCGGTGTCGACGAAGATGATGCGGGCGTCGTCGTACCGTTCGTCGGTGTCGGACCAGACGTACCAGTCGTGCTTGTCGGAGCTGGGGTCACGCGCCTCCTGGAACCATGCGTGCTGGTCGGAGGTGTGGTTCATCACCATGTCGGCGATGACCCGGATGCCCCGCGCGTGGGCCGCCTCGATCAGCTCGGCCACGTCGTCGACGTTGCCGTACTCGGGCAGCACCTTGTAGTAGTCGGCGATGTCGTAGCCGCCGTCACGCAGCGGCGAGTCCATGAACGGCAGCAGCCACAGGCAGTCCACGCCCAGCCACTCGAGGTAGTCCAGGTTGTTGGTCAGCCCCCGGATGTCGCCGGTGCCGTCGGCGTTGGAGTCGCTGAAGCCGCGGACCACGACCTCGTAGAAGATTGCGTGCTTGTACCACTCTGGGTCCGGGGTCAGCATCGGCGTGTTCTGGCTCCTCTGTGGTCAGCGGCTCTGTGGTCAGCAGGTTGTGGTCAGCGGGGCGGACGGATCTCGAAGACGTGGAGGGGTTCTCCCCAGCTCGGGTCCAGCCGTACCCAGTTGGCGTGGCTCTGCCACGTCCACGTCTGGCCGGTCAGCAGGTCGTGCACCTCGAAGGGCACCTCACCCCCGTCGATGCCCAACCACCACAGGTCCAACCACGTCCATCCCTCCTGCGGGTGGTGCTGGTCGAGGTTGACGACCGTCAGCAGGACCTTGGTCCGGTCCTCGCTGGCGCGCGAGAACACCAGCAGGTTGTCGTTGTCGACGTGGTGGAAGCGGATGTTGCGGATGTCGCCGAGGACGTCCCGGTGGTCGCGACGGATCTCGTTGATCCGGGTCACGAACGGCGCGATGGAGTGGCCCGCATCGAAGTCCCGCGGGCGGTAGGCGTACTTCTCGGAGTTCAGGTACTCCTCGCTGCCGGGCCGGACGGGGACGTGCTCGAGCAGCTCGTAGCCGGAGTACATCCCGTAGTTGGGGCTCGTGAGCGCTGCGAGGGCCAGCCGGACCTTGAACGCCGCCGGCGCACCCGACTGCAGGTACTCGTGCAGGATGTCGGGGGTGTTGGGCCAGAAGTTCGGCCGGAAGTAGTCCGCCTGGTCGGTGTGGGCCAGCTCGGTGAGGTACTCGGTCAGCTCGTGCTTGGCGTTGCGCCACGTGAAGTAGGTGTAGGACTGCGTGAACCCGAGCTTGGCCAGGCGCTGCATCATCACCGGGCGGGTGAAGGCCTCGGCGAGGAACAACACGTCGGGATGGTCGGCGTGGATCTCGGCGATCACCCACTCCCAGAACGGCAGCGCCTTGGTGTGGGGGTTGTCGACCCGGAAGATCTTGACCCCGTGGCCGATCCAGAAGTCGAGGACCTTCTTGAGCTCGTTGGTCAACCCCTCGATGTCGGGGGTGTCGAAGTCGATCGGGTAGATGTCCTGGTACTTCTTCGGTGGGTTCTCGGCGTAGGCGATGGAGCCGTCGGCCCGGTGGCGGAACCACTCGGGGTGCTCGGTGACCCACGGGTGGTCCGGCGAACACTGGATCGCGAAGTCCAGCGCCACCTCCACCCCGGCGTCGTCAGCGGCGGCGACGAAGGCCTCGAAGTCCTCGATCGTGCCGAGGTCGGGGTGCACCGACATGTGCCCACCGTCCTCCGAGCCGATCGCCCAGGGCACGCCGGGGTCGTCGGGCCCCGCGTGCAGGGTGTTGTTGGGACCCTTGCGGTGGCTGTGGCCGATGGGGTGGATCGGCGGCAGGTAGACGACGTCGAATCCCATCGCGGCGATGGCGGGCAACCGCGTGGCGGCGGACTCGAACGTGCCGCTGCGCACCCCGTCGGACCCGACGGACCGCGGGAACATCTCGTACCACGCGCTCCAGCAGGCGCGGTCGCGGTCGACCCACAGCGGCAGCTCGGCGGTGGCTGTGGCGTCGCGGCGATCCGGGTGCTGGCGGAGCAGCGCCAGCAGCTCCGGTGAGCGGGCGGCCTCCACGCGCTGGTGGACCGGCATGGCGTGGTCACGGAGGATCGCGGCGACCTCGGTGACGCGGGCCGGAACGGGGGCGGGGACACCTGCCGGCGCCGCATGGGACTCCAGCAACAACGCCCCCTCCTCCATTTCCCCGGACAGGTCGGCCACACCGGCGCGGTGCTTCTTGACCAACCCGTCCAGCCACGAGGCGTAGTGGTCGGTCCAGCCGACCAGCTGGTAGACCCACGCGCCGTTGCGGTCGGGCACGAACCGGCCGGTGAAGCGGTCCTGCTCGTGCGCGTCGAGCATCGCCACGTTCCACTGGTCGTCGTCGACCATGCGGTAGCGGACCATGGCCGCGACCTTGTCGTGGCCCTCGCGGAAGATGGTGGCAGCGACGTCGATGGGCTGGTCGACACAGCCCTTGGCGGCGTAGCGGCCGCCGTCGATGCACGGTCGGATGTCGTCGAACTGGATGCGGTTCCTCACAGCACGGTTGTAGAGGACGCCGACGGTGCGCGCACCCGCACCGGCAATATCGAATGCCGAGGCAGCGCGCGCGCCCCGTGCGGCCACGGACCGCCCGCCGCCGCGTCACCGTCCCGAAACCTGTGGGTGGTTCGCTTCGGCGCTGGCCACAGTACGCTGCGAGACCCCCCGAGATGCCTGGAGATGGACATGGTCAAAGCCGTCCGAACCTTTCGTGTGAGCCCGTCCCTTCCCGCCGAGCTCGGCCCGCTGGCCGAGCTCGCCGCCAACCTGCGCTGGGCGTGGGATCCGGCGACCCGAGAGGTCTTCAAGTGGGCTGACAAGCAGCTGTGGGAAGCCGTGGAGGGCAACCCGATCGGGCTGCTCGGCCGGCTGGGCCGCGATCGGATGGCCGAGCTGGTCGCCGACAAGGCGTTCCTCGGACGGCTGACGGAGGTGCGAGCGGACCTCGAGAAGTACCTGACCGGCCCCCGCTGGGCGCAGGCCCAGACACCCGCCCCACCAGGCGTCGCCTACTTCTCCGCGGAGTTCGGCATCACCGAGGTCATGCAGACCTACTCCGGGGGCCTCGGCGTCCTCGCCGGTGATCACCTGAAGGCTGCCAGCGACCTCGGCCTTCCCCTGGTTGGCATCGGGCTGCTGTACCGGCACGGCTACTTCCGCCAGCTGCTGGACCACGACGGCTGGCAGCGCGAGCAGTACCCGCACGTCAACCCCCACGACCTGCCGCTGACCCGCCTGGAACGTGACGGCGAGCCGCTGCTGGTCGAGGTCGACTTGCAGGGACGCACCGTCCAGGCGCAGATCTGGAAGGCCGACGTCGGTCGTGTCCCGCTGCTGCTGCTGGACACCGACCTCGCATCCAACCACCCCGACGACCGGGTCGTCACCGACCGGCTGTACGGCGGGGACAGCGAACATCGCCTCCGCCAGGAGATCGTCCTCGGCATCGGCGGGGTCCGGGCGCTGTACGCAGCCATCGAGGCGGGGCTGGTCGACGCCGAGCCGGTCATGTTCCACGCCAACGAGGGCCACGCCGGGTTCCTGCAGTTCGAGCGCATCCACCGGCTGATGAGCAGTGGCGGGCTGGACTTCGACCAGGCCATCGAGACCGCTCGCGCGTCGGTGCTGTTCACCACCCACACGCCCGTCCCCGCCGGCATCGACCGCTTCCCCCGCGACCTGATGGAGCGGTACTTCGCTGCCTACGCCGACATGGTCGGGGTCTCGATGGACCGCCTGCTGGCGATCGGTCGCGAACCCGGCGATCAGTCGGGCAGCATCTACAACATGGCCCTCATGGGCCTGCGGCTGTCGGCCGGCGCCAACGGCGTGTCGAAGCTGCACGGCCAGGTGTCGCGGGAGATGTTCAGCGACCTCTGGCCGGGGGTGGAGTCACCCGAGGTGCCCATCACCTCCATCACCAACGGCGTCCACGCCTCGACGTGGATCGGCCCGGAGATGGCCGCCGTCTACGACCGGGTGCTGCCGCCGGACTGGTCGCACAACCCCGACGCCTGGACGCTGGCCGGCGGCATCGGCGACGACCAGCTGTGGCGTGCCCGCGGCCGGGCCCGCGAACGCCTCGTGCAGACCGTTCGCGAGTGGGCACGTGCGCAGGGCCGCCGGCGTGGCGAGAGCAACCTCGGCTGGACCGACTCGATCCTGGACCCCGAGGCGCTGACCATCGGCTTCGCACGACGGTTCGCCACCTACAAGCGCGCGACGCTGCTGCTGAGCCAGCCCGAGCGGTTGCGCGAGCTGTTGCTGTCCACCGACCGGCCGGTGCAGTTCGTGTTCTCCGGCAAGGCGCACCCCCGAGACGACGGCGGCAAGGGCCTGATCCGCGACATCGTGCACTTCAGCCGTGATCCCGAGATCCGCACCCGGCTGATCTTTGTGGAGGACTACGACATGCAGATCGCCCGGACCATGCTGGCCGGGTCGGACGTGTGGCTGAACAACCCGCGTCGTCCGCACGAGGCCAGCGGCACCAGCGGCGAGAAGTCGGTCCTCAACGGGGGGCTGCACGCCTCGGTGCTCGACGGCTGGTGGGACGAGATGTACGAGCCGGCCGTCGATGGGGTCTCCAACGGCTTCGCGATCGGCGGGCGGGGCAACGGCTCGGATGCCGGTCACCAGGACGCCGCGGATGCCGCGTCGCTGTTCGACGTGCTCGAGCGGCAGATCGTCCCGACGTTCTACGACCGGGCCGACGGGCAGCTGCCCCGACGCTGGCTGGCCCACGTCCGGGCGTCGATCACGACGCTGGGGCCGAAGGTCCTCGCCACCCGCATGGTGCAGGACTACACCAACCAGCTGTACACCCCGCTGGCCCAGCGGGCCATGCGCCTGACCGCCGACGGCGGCAAGCGAGCGCTGGACCTGGGCGCGTGGCGTGGACGGCTGGCGACCAGCTGGGAGGGCATCACCATCGAGGACGTCGAGCTCGAGAGCGCCTCGGGGACCCTCGGCGACGACCGCGACGTCGTCGTTGACGTGCGGCTGGGTGACATCTCCCCCGAGGAGGTCGAGGTGCAGATCGTGCACGGCCGCGTTCGGGCGGACGGCACCATCGCCCAGCCGACCGTCGCCACGCTGGCCGTCGGCGACGGCCACGACGGCTGCATCCGCTACACCGGGACCATGTCGCTGGACATCTCCGGTGAGTACGGGCTGGCCGCACGTGTCGTCCCGCGCCACGAGGACCTGCGCAGCTGGGCGGAGACGGGCCTCGTGACCTGGGCGCCGGAGTAGCAGGTGACGTCGATCGACCGATGGTGGCTGCGCGAGGTCGGCTACGAGGTCTACATCCGATCCTTCGGCGACAGCGACGGCGACGGGGTCGGTGACCTGCAGGGGGTCATCGACCACCTCGACGACCTGGCCTGGCTGGGCGTCGGCGTCGTCTGGCTGACCCCCTGCACGAAGTCGCCGATGCGCGACCACGGCTACGACGTCAGCGACTTCCGCAGCGTCGCCGAGGAGTTCGGCGACGACGAGACCTACCGCCGCCTGTGCCGGGAAGCTGCACGACGCGGCATGCGGATCCTGACCGACCTGGTGCCCAACCACACCTCCTCGGAACATCCCTGGTTCCTCGACGCCCGGTCCTCACGCGACAGCGAACGGCGAGAGGACTACCTGTGGGCCGATCCCGGACCGGACGGTGGGCCGCCCAACAACTGGGTGTCGCACTTCGGGGGGCCGGCGTGGACGCTGGACGAGGCGACCGGGCAGTACTGGTGCCACCTGTTCCTGCCCGAGCAGCCCGACCTCAACTGGCGCAGCGAACGCGTGCGGCAGGAGTTCGACGGCATCCTCCGGCACTGGATCGGTGAGGGGTCCTCGGGCTTCCGGCTGGACGTCGCCCATGCCCTGACCAAACATCCCGACTTCCCCGACCTGCCACCGGCACCGGAGGACGCCGACCGGTTCATGGGCCGGGAGTTCGAGAACCTCGAACACCGCTACGACCTCGACCAGCCCGACAACACCAGGGTGCATCGCCGCTGGCGGCAGGTCGCCGACCCGTTGGGCGCGTTGCTCCTCGGGGAGATCTACGTGCTCGAGCCCGACCGGCTGCGGCGCTACCTCGATCCCGACGACGGCCTGCACCTGGGATTCTGGTTCCCGCCGCTGCACATCGAGTGGACACCGACGACCGTCCGGGCGGTGGTCGCCGACGCCGTGTCGCTGCCCCCGAACAAGCTGGCGTGGATCACCGGCACCCACGACCGACCACGGGCGGCGTCCAGGTACGGCGGTGGTGAGGACGGTCGACGTCGTGCGCTGACCATGCAGTTGCTGCAGTGGGGGCTGCCCGGCATGCCGTGGCTGTACCAGGGCGAGGAGCTGGGGTTGGACAACGCCACCCTGGCGCTGGAGGAGATGCACGACCCGTTCGCCCTGCGGAACCCCGAGAAGGCCTTCATGAGCCGTGACCTGGCCCGCACGCCCATGCCATGGGCGCCGGGGGAGGGGATGGGCTTCACCGATGGGTGTACGCCGTGGCTGCCGTTCGGCGGCCGTGGACCGGAGGAGACCTGGGCGGTCCAGCGCGAGGACGAGGGGTCGTGGCTGCACACCTGGCGCCGTCTGATCGCGGCCTGGCGAGGGTTGCCCGAGCTGCCCGATGACGTGGACCTGGCCGGTGCGGGGGCGGTCGTGGACTACCGGCGGGGTGCGCTGCGCGTGGTCGCCAACCCCGGTGTGGAGGAGGTGGCGGTCACCGTCGACACCCCGTCGACCGTGACGTTCCACCGCGACCGCGCCGTTGACGGCCAGCCCGTCGCGGCAGGGGAGCAGGTCGTGCTGCCCGGCGGCGACGGCATCTGGCTGCTCGAGGGCTGACCCGGCCGGCGGGCTGGTGGCCGGTGGCCGGCCGGCGGGCGACCGGTGGCCGGCGGGCTGGTGGCCGGCGGCGGGAATGTGCAGGTCGGCCGGCCCCCCGGCCGTGCTTCACCACACCCTCGAGGAGTGGTGCAGCTCGGCTCCATGGCCGGCACAGCTGCACAACTCGGCTGGGGGGTGGCGTGCGGGCCGGGCGGTTGGTCGTCTACCGGTGGCCGAGGACCGGGAGCGGCCGGTACCCCTCGGTCAGCAGCGCCTGCTGCTCCTCGTCGAGGGTCAAGGTCGTGGCGGCGACGGCATCGTCGAGGTGCCCCAGCTTCGTCGCGCCGATGATCGGGGCGGTGACGCCGGGCTGGTGCAGCAGCCAGGCCAGCGCAACCTGGGCCCGGCTGGTGCCGGGTGCTCGGCCACCGTGCCGACCGCGTCGATGACCGCCCGGGAGGCGTCGGCGTAGAGGGTGGGGGAGATGGTGTCGGCGGCACCCCGGGACGTCGCCGTGGCCTCGGCCCTCGGCCGGGCCAGCAGGCCCCGGGCGAGGGGTGACCACGGGATCACGCCGACACCCTGGTCACGGCAGAGGGGGATCATCTCGCGTTCCTCCTCCCGGTACAGCAGGTTGTAGTGGTTCTGCATCGACACGAACGGTGTCCAGCCGTTGCGCTCGGCCACGTGCTGGGCCTTGGCGAACTGCCAGGCGTGCATCGACGACGCGCCGAGGTAGCGGACCTTGCCGGCCCTGACACAGTCGTGGAGGGCCTGCATCGTCTCCTCGATGGGCGTCTCGTCGTCCCACCGGTGGATCTGGTACAGGTCGATGTGGTCGGTGCCCAGCCGGCGGAGGCTGTTGTCGATGGCGTCCATGATGTGGCCCCGCGACAGGCCGCCGTCGTTGGGACGATCGCTCATGGGGAAGTTGACCTTGGTGGCAAGGACGTAGTCCTCGCGACGGTCGAACACCGTCCCGAGCAGCCGTCCGGTGACCTCCTCGCTGACGCCGAGGGAGTACATGTCGGCGGTGTCGAAGAAGGTGATCCCGGCCTCGGCTGCACGCTGGACGAACGGCAGCGAGTCCTCCTCGGGAAGCACCCACTCCCGCCAGCCCGGATCGCCGTAGGACATCATCCCAGGCAGATCCTCGACACCTTCAGCCCGGTCGAACCGAGTCGCACGTAGTCCATGCACGGCAGCCTATGCCGCCCGCGAACCGGGATGCCCGGACACCACCCCGGACAAGAGAAGGGCCACGGTGGACCGAGCCGATAGCCCACCGTGGCCGTGGGGTCACCCGCGAACGAGGACCACCGGCGAGGAAGGTACGCACGGTCCGTGGCCGGCAGGTGGCGGGTCTGTTTCGCCTCGGTAACAGGTTCCAAGGGGCCTTTGCGGACTGTATCGGAGGGCCGATTCGCCGTGATTGACGTACAGGTTGCCGAGTCGCCGTTCGGCGGGAGGAGGATTCGTTGCGGGTCACGACGAATGTCTCGCCCGACGCCAGACGCACACGACCGGGGGGATCCGGAAATGGCCAGAAGAGTCGTCATCTCGCGTGTGGCGGTTGCCGTCGCGCTCTCCGTCCTGGCGGTCGCACCCGCCGCAGCCCTGCAGTCGGAGGAGGGACAGTGCGTCCCG
The DNA here is from genome assembly GCF_003344865.1 of Euzebya pacifica. Lineage (GTDB taxonomy): Bacteria > Actinomycetota > Nitriliruptoria > Euzebyales > Euzebyaceae > Euzebya > Euzebya pacifica. The sequence goes on along the minus strand of NZ_CP031165.1, from coordinate 3,281,186 downwards.
CTGCCGGTGGTCGACGACCGCTGTGAGTCGTGGCAGGTCGTCCACGACCCGGTCGCCGATGTCGACGAGCCGTACCAGCAGCCGTCGGCGATGGTCACCTCGACCAGCGCTGACCTGATCGCGGTGGCCGGGTACGGGGCGCAGGACCTCTTCGACACCCAGGGGCAGGCGCACAGCGCCTGGCGCATCCTGGGGATCGATCCCGACACGGGGGAGGTCCGTTGGCTGAGCCGTCCCGGCCTGACCGACGCCTACAGCCGTCCACTCGGGATCCAGATCGCCGAGGACGGGACGAGTGTCCTCGTGGCGGGCTACCGCGCGTCGGCGTTCGGGCAGACCGACGCGTTGATGGTCGTCATGTCCCTGGACGCGGCGACGGGTGAGGTCCGCTGGAGCACGACGGTCGACGGTGGCCGCGCCGAGGCGCGCAGCACCGACGCCCGCGGCTGGTTCGTCGCCGAGGCCGACGGATCCGTCCTGGTGCTCGGCACCCATCGACAGCCGCCCCCCGCGGTGGCGCAGGGGTTGGTCGTGGTCCGCCTCGATGCCGACACGGGTGACCCCACCGCGGTTCGGACCATCCCCGGGGTGATCCCGACCGGTACCTCCGTGCCCGCGGGCCTGGCGGTCAGCGACGACGGGGACCACGCGGTCGTCGGCGCCACGGTCGATGGCGTGGGCACCTACGACCTGGACATGCTCGCGGTCGGCCTGGACCTTGCTGACGGGGGACTGGACGTGACGTGGTCCCATGCGTGGGACGGCGTCGGCGCCCACGCCCCTGATCGGGTCCAGGGCATGGCCGCTGACCCCGTCGACGGCTTGGTGGTCCTCACCGGCATCTCCAGCAACGATGTCGACGGGTCCCCGTTCGACGTCGACTACGCAACGGCAACGATCGCCTACGACATGGAGACGGGTGCCCGGCGCTGGTTGTCGCGGGAGATGCTGGCCGAGCGGGTCGCCATGCCAGCCGGTGTCGCCGTCGACGACGGCCGGGTCGTCGTCGTGGGCAGCCGGTCGGTGGACGGCACCGGTCAGGGATATGCACTGGGGCTGGACGCGACGGACGGATCCACGAGCTGGGTCTCGCCTGTTGACACCCCCGACCGTGATCGGGAGTTCACCACGGCAGTCGCGATCAACGGCGATCACGTCGCGGTGACGGGCGGCTCGTCCTCGTCGGTGGCCGCGACCGTCATGCCCAACCGGGCCACGATCTCCGACACGCTGACGGTCGCGTTGTCCGCCAGTGACGGGTCCCGTCGCTGGACGGCCCGCCACAACAGCACCGACATCGGCGACGACGCAGGCCGGGCGGTGACGGTCACGCCGGCCGGCGACGTCCACGTCCTCAGCCAGGTCACCCGCAACGTCGACATGGACGAGAACTTCTACGACCTGGCCGTGCTCGGCTACCTGGCGGCCGACGCCCCGCCGGTCACGCCGGATCGGCTGGGTCAGCTGTAGGGGTGGTTCACCCCGGGTCCGGGCTGGTCGGTCAGTCGTATCGCCTGAGCACCACGAACGTCGTCGTCCGTGTCGTCGCTGGCCAGCGCTTGATCTCGTCGAGGGTGGCGTCCAGGTCGGCGGCGGTGGCGGCCTCGAAGCGGACCAGCAGGTCGTAGGCGCCGGCGACCGCCTCGGCCTCGCGGAAGGCCGCCATCGCCGACAGCCGGCGGACGTACCGGGCGGTGTCGCCCGTGTCGGTCTCGATCCCCACCCGTGCCACATGCGCCGCCGGGTCCTCTGGCAGCGCCACATCGGCGTGGTAGCCGCGGATGATCCCGTCGCGCTCCAGCCGGCGCACCCGGGCCAGCGCGGCCGTCCGTGACAGCCCGACCGATCGGCCCAGCTCGGCCATCGTCAGGCGGGCGTCGTGGCGCAGCTCACGCACGATCGCGTGATCGAGGTCGTCCACCGCGCTCCCTTCACCGATCCGACGCCAACCGCTGACGATTCGTCGGCATGTTGCCATCGACTCGACGGAATGGCTAGCCGAACTGACACGCGCTGCCCGCACGATGCCCACATGCGACCCAACGACGTCCACGACTCCCTCCGCGCCCACGTCCTCGTCGACGGCTACGACATGGTGCTCGACACCGCGGCCTCGCAGGGGTCCTGGCTGGTCGACGCCCGCACGGGCGATCGGTACCTCGACGTGTTCACCTTCTACGCCTCCTCGCCGCTCGGGATGAACCACCCCGACCTGCTCGAGGACGAGGACTTCCGCGCCACCCTGCTGGAGGTGGCGATGAACAAGCCCGCCAACTCCGACGTCTACACCGTGGAGATGGCCCGCTTCGTCGACACCCTCGCCCGCGTCCTCGGCGACGACGCCCTGCCGCACTACTTCTTCATCGAGGGCGGCGCCGCAGCCGTCGAGAACGCCCTCAAGGTCGCCTTCGACTGGAAGTCCCGTCACAACGCCATGCACGGTCGCGCCGCCGCCGGCAGCCAGGTCATGCACCTCAAGGGCGCCTTCCACGGCCGCTCCGGCTACACGATGTCGCTGACCAACACCGACCCGGCCAAGGTCGCGAAGTTCCCCAAGTTCGACTGGCCACGCCTGACCACCCCCATCGTCCGACACCCTCTCGCCGACCACGCCGACGACCTCGCCCGCCAGGAAGCGATCGCGCTGGCCGAGGCCAGGGACGCCTTCGCCCGCTACCCCCACGACATCGCCTGCATCATCGCCGAACCCATCCAGGGCGAGGGCGGCGACAACCACCTCCGGCCCGAGTTCCTCCGCGCCCTGCAGGACATCGCCCACGCCAACGACGCCCTCTTCGTCCTCGACGAGGTCCAGACCGGCGCCGTCATCACCGGCCACGCCTGGGCCCACCAGGGCATGGGCCTGGAACCCGACGTCATCGCCTTCGGCAAGAAGCTGCAGGTGTGCGGCGTCATGGCCGGCCGCCGCGTCGACGAGGTCCCCGACAACGTCTTCAACGTCTCCAGCCGCATCAACTCCACGTGGGGCGGCAACCTGACCGACATGGTCCGCGCCCGCCGCATCCTGGAGGTCGTGGAGTCCCGTGACCTGATCACCAACGCCAAGGTGCAGGGCGAGCACCTCCTCGGCCGTCTCCTGGACCTCGCCGAGCGCCACCCGGACCTGGTCAGCAACGTCCGCGGACGTGGGCTGCTGTGCGCCGTGGACATGCCCGACGGGGACACCCGTGACCGGGTGACCACCCGCTTGATGGCCGAGGAGAAGGTCATGATGCTGGGTTGTGGCACCCACACCCTGCGCTTCCGTCCCTCCCTCGCCGTGACCGCCGAGGAGCTCGACACCGCTGTCGACGCCCTCGACCGCGTCCTCTCCACCGTTCGCTAGGAGCATCCGTACCATGACCCGCACCGTCACCTCCGTCATCAACGGCAAGGCCGTCACCGACGCCGCCGGCACGTTGACCCTCAACAACCCAGCCGACCTGTCCGACCACGTCGCCGACGTCTCGCTGGCAAGCTCGCGCACCTTCCTCGACGCCTGCCGCGCCGCCAAGGAGGCGCAGGCCGAGTGGGCTGCCACCCCGGCGCCGACCCGCGGCCGTGCCATCCAGCAGATCGGCCGGCTGATCGAGGCCAACAAGGAGCGCCTGGCCACCCTGGTCACCCGCGAGATCGGCAAGCCCTACCCCGAGGCGCTGGGGGAGGTCCAGGAGATGGTCGACACCTGTGACTTCTTCCTGGGCGAGGGCCGTCGCCTGTACGGCCAGACCGTCCCCTCGGAGATGCACGACAAGCAGCTGTTCACCTTCCGCCGTCCCGTCGGCTCGCTGGCGATCATCACCGCCGGCAACTTCCCCGTCGCCGTGCCGTCCTGGTACCTCGTGCCGGCCCTTCTGTGCGGCAACAGCGTCACCTGGAAGCCGGCGGAGTACGCCGCCGCCAGCGCGCAGGCCACCGCCGAGCTGTTCTGGCACGGCGGCCTGCCCGAGGGGCTGCTCAACCTGGTCGTCGCCGACGGCCCCACCACGTTCGAGGGCCTCGAGCTCGGCATGGACGCCGGCGTCATCGACAAGGTCGGGTTCACCGGATCCGTCGAGGTCGGTCGTCGGATCGGCGAGCTGGCCGGACGCAACCTGCAGCAGGCCACCCTGGAGCTCGGCGGCAAGAACCCGCTGGTCGTCATGCCCGACGCCGACCTGGACCTGGCGGTCGAGGGTGCGCTGTTCTCCGGCTTCGGCACCTCCGGCCAGCGCTGCACGTCGCTGGGCACGGTGTTCGTCCACGAGTCGATCCACGACGAATTCCTGCGCCGTTTCGACGAGGCCACCCGCGCCGCCAAGGTCGGCGACCCGATGGACCCGTCGGTGCTCTACGGCCCGATGATCTCCCAGAAGTTCTGCGACAACGCCGAGCGCTGGCTGGACGCCGTCGAGGGCCACCACACCCTGCACGGCTCGACCGGGATCGGGCGGATCACCGCCGACAACCCACGTGAGGGCTTCGTCGGCGACCCCGACGCCGGCATCTTCATGCACCCGACCATCGTCGACGGCATCACCGCCAAGGACGAGCTGTACCGCCACGAGACGTTCGGCCCCATCGTCGGCGTCGGCACCTTCGCGGACTTCGACGAGGCCATCGAGCTGGCCAACGGCCACGGCTACGGGCTGTCCTCCTCGATCTACACCACCGACCCCAAGACGGCGTTCCGCTTCGCCGAGCGGATCAGCGCCGGGATGACGTCGATCAACAACTCCACCTCCGGCGCCGAGGCACACCTGCCGTTCGGCGGCAACGGCAAGTCCGGCAACGGCTCCCGCCAGTCCGGCATGTGGGTCATCGACCAGTTCACCCGCTGGCAGTCGGTCAACTGGGACTACGCCGGCAAGCTGCAGAAGGCACAGATGGACGTCACCGACGTCTCCGCCGACCTGGACTTCCGCCTGAGCGACTGACGCCGCCTGACTGACCCGGCCGACCGACCCCGACCACGAGGGATCAGGCCAGCCCCAGCACCCCGGGCAGCTCCGACAGCGCGTCGATCACGGCGTGCGCGTCGGAGGGATCGCCCGGGGTGTGGTCGTTGCGGACCCACACCGCCGACATGCCCGCCTCGACGGCCCCCTGGATGTCGTCGATGGGCCGGTCGCCCACGAACACACACCGTTCCATCGGCACGCGCAGGCGCTGCACGACGGTGGCGAACGGCTGGATGTGCGGCTTCACCCAGTCGATCTCGGAGGTGTAGAGCCGCACGTCGATCAGCCCGTCGAGGCCGTCGCGCTCCAGGAACTGCTCGTGGAAGCTCCGCGGCCAGTGGGTGTTGGACAACATCCCGACCTTCAGCCCGGCTTCTCGGAGCCGTCGAAGGGTGGGCACGGCGTCGGTGCGGTGCCGGATACTCGGGGTCCACGCGTCGAGGTGGGCCTCCTGGGCGGCGTGCAGCACCGCTTCGGCCACGTCGACGTCCAGCACGTGGCCGGCCTCCAGCAGCAGGTCCATCAGGCGCGAGGACCGCATCGTCGTCGTGGTCTTCGCCCAGGCCGCCGCTTCGATGGCGATCAGCTGGTCGGTCAGCTCCGCCGCCCGGTCGGGATCGATGCGCTCCGCCGCCACACGCCACATGTCGATCAGCTCGACCTCGACGTGTTCGGTCAGGGTGCCTCCCCAGTCCAGGACCACCGCATCCAGCGGGCCTCCTGTCAGGGGCGACACCACGGTCATTGCTGCCAGGCCTGCTGGCGGTACCAGCGATGCTGATCCGTCGGCGGCGCGGCAAGGCGCGTACGGACCACCAGCATCGTCGGGTCGGGAGCGGCGATGTGCGCGCGGAGGGCCTTGGTCAGGTCCTCGCCGATGACCTCGATCACGTCGGCCCGCATCCCGAAGGTCCGGGCCAGCGCCGCGAAGTCGGGGGTCGGCCGGTCCAGCGTCGTGGGGTCCAGGCCGAGGGTGTCCAGCAGCGGGCGCAGCCGGCCCGCCCCGCCGTCGTCGACGACGAGCAGCGTCAACGGCAGCTTCTCCCGTGCCATCGTGGCCAGCTCGCCGAGGTTGGCCAGCAGGCCCTGGTCGCCGACGACCGCGACGACGGGTTCGGTGGAGTCGGCCGCAGCGGCACCGATGGCCGCCGGGACCGCCGATCCGACCGCATCCAGCGTCGGGGGGAACCAGAGGGTGCGGGGGAGGGTCCACTCGTGGAACGCCGCGAGCCACCGTCCGGCGGCGCAGGGGTCGGTGACCACCGTCGCCCGGTCGGGGATGGCCGCCGAGACGGCGTTGAGGAACGCCATCTCCGGGCCGTGGGCCGCCTCGAGCTGTCGCCGCACGGTCGAGCGGACTTCGTCCAGCCGCGAGCGCACGACCGCGGTGCCGCCGCGGTAGCCGACGGTGTCGGCCAGGGCCTTGGTGAGGGTCCGGGCGTCGCCGCGGAGCAGCACGTCGGGCCGGTAGCGGCGGCCGGCCGCGGCCGGGTCGACGTTGATGGCGATCAGCGAGTCCGGGTCGGGTTGCGCCCCGCCCTGCGTGGACTCGTCGTCGAAGTCGGTCCCGATGCCGACGACGAGGTCGGCGTCGTCCCACAACGCCCCTACCGCCGGCAGGTGTGGTGGCATGCCGACCAGGCAGGGGTGGCGTGCCGGCAGCAGCCCGGCGGCGTGCACGGTCGTGACCACGGGCACGCCGACCTTCTCCGCGAGCTCCGCGACCGCACCGCCGGCACCGGCACGCATGGCGCCACCGCCGACCCAGATCAGGACGTTCTGCGAGGAGTCGACGAGGTTGGCCGCTCGGCGCAGCTGGACGTGCTCGACCGGCTTGGCGGTGGTCGCCGTCCCGCTGTCGACGGGCTGGTCGGGGTCCTCGGGCTCCGGCGCCACCGGGGCGGAGGGGAATCCGGGAGGAAGGTGGATCACGACGGGGCCGCCGGGCGCGGTCATCGCCAAGTCGCGGGCACGGGCCACCTGGGCCCTGAGGTCATCGGTCGGCCGCACGACGATGGAGCCGACCGTCACCTCCTCCAGGCCCACCGGCAGCGGCGCGACCTCGGCGGAGTCACCGGGTCGGACGGTCCGCGGGACGATCGTGGGGGAGTGGGAGATCACCAGGACGGGGGCACCGAGCTGGCGTGCCTCCTCCAGCGCACGGAGCACCCCGAGGGTGCCGTCGCCGGGGCCGGGGACCGCCACCACGGGTCGGCCGGTGCGATGCGACCAGCCAGCCGCCGCCGTCACCGCGGCGTCGGCCCGTTGCATCGCCACGAACCGCAGGCCCTGGGTTCGGAGCTGCACGATCAGCTCGAGGTCGTGTGGTCCTGGAACACCGAACGCACGGTCCGCACCGGCTCGCTGCAACGCCCTGACCAGCGCTTCTGCTCCGGTCGGGCCGCCCGCGTCACCACCTGTTGGCATCGCCATGCACGCAACGCTACACAGGATCAGCCGTGGGAGTCCTGATCATGAACGGGCGCCGGGTTGCGAGGGGCGGCGGCACGCGCAGCGTCCAGGGAGCGGACCATCGCCTCGTTCACCGGCTGCGTGGCCTGACCGCGGCGACGCACCACACCGGTGTTCGCCTCGTCGGCGTCGGCCTGTTCGCCCGGCGGCAGCTGGGCGCGTGCCGCGTCGGCGGCTTCGGCGGCCCGTGCTTCCTCCTCGGTCTCCAGCCGTGCCTGCTTGACCGCCTCGACGGTCTTCTTCGGGTCCTTCGGGTACTGGATGCGCGGGTGGTAGACGCCTTCGAGCGCCTCGATGAGGGACTGCTCGACCGCGCGGAGGTCGGCGAAGGTCAGCGGGGAGTCGTCGAGCTGCCCGTCGGCCACGCGGTCGCTGATCAGCCCGGTGACGATCTGGCTGATCTGGTCTCGCGACATGGTGGCGCTGTTCTGCGACGCAGCCCGCACGGCGCCCTCACAGCAGTCCGACAGCATCAGCACCGCCTGCTCCCGCGAGTGGGGCTTGCGTCCCTTGTAGCGGAAGAACGCCTCGTCCGGCTCGGGGCCGGCGTCGTCCTCGGCCCGCTGCAGGGCCTGGCGATAGAAGTAGGCGACGACGGTGGTGCCGTGGTGGGTGCGGATGCCGTCGACGATCTCGGGCGGCAGCTTGTGCACCGCGGCCATCTCGATGCCGTCGGTGACGTGCCGCTGGATGATCAGCGCGCTCTGCCGGGGATCGTCGAGCTGGTCGTGGGGGTTGCTGATCGCAACCTGGTTCTCCACGAAGAAGTACGGCTTCGCGACCTTGCCGATGTCGTGGTACAGCGCCATGACCTCCGCGAGCAGGGGATCGGCGCCGATCTTGCGGCAGGCACGGCTGGCGAGGTTGGCGACCATCACCGAGTGGTTGTAGGTACCGATCGCCTTGTCCTCGAGCTCGCGGAGGAGCGGGTGGTTGCGGTCGGCGAAGTCCAGCAGGCTGTTGGCGGTGATGATGCCGAACAGGCTCTCGAGGAACGGCAGCAGCCCGTTGACCATCATGGCGGTCAGGACCCCGTTGAGGGCGCCGGCCACGAGCGCACCGGTGATGCCCTCGGTGCCGCTGTAGACGACCGTGAAGGCGCCGGCGAGGACGATGTAGGCCAACGTCGACTGCCACGCGGCCTGGCGAAGCTGCCCACGGGCGGTCAGCCGGCCGATGATCGGGATCGACAGCAGTCCCGACACCGCCGCGAATGGCACGATGCCCAGCTGGCCGGGCACCTGGTAGGAGATCAGCGCCACCATCGGGATGACCAGCAGCACACCGATGCGGGCGTCGAACAGGATCGTCGCCAGCATCGCCATCGCGCCGACGGGGATCAGGAAGTGCCGTTCGTTGCCGCCGACGTCCACGGTGTTGATGGCGACGAGGATCGCCGTGAACATCACCAGCAGCACCGCCATCAGCATGAGCTGCTTGGGGGTGTTCCAGATCGTCGGCCGGTAGGTGCGGACGTAGACCGCAACGACGGTGGTCAGGATGACGCTGAGCAGCAGCGCCTGGGCGAACTCCTGCGTCGGGTCGGTGCCGTCCTGGCCGGTGTCTCGCAGCGCCTGCACCTGCAGGTCGGTGACGGTGTCGCCGACCCGGACGATCGGCGTGCCGCGCTGGATGACGAGCGCGACCTCCTCCACCTGCGCGGACGCGGCAGCGCGGGCCTCGCTGGTGGCGTCGACGTCGATGGTGAAGGTCGGACGCAGGGCGTCCCGGATGATCGGGTCGAGCACCTGGGCGGCAACGGGCTGGCTGACGGTGGACAGGGCCAGGGCCCGCTGGAGGTCGTTGTCGGCCCAGCGCTGGACGTCGTCGGTGTCCTCGAGCTCGGTCGCGGCGGCGCTGCGGGCGATGTCGATCGCCTCGGCCCGGGCCACCGACAGCTGGCTGCTGGTCAGCCCGACGAGCAGGTCGATGCCCTCGGTGGACAGCATGGTCAGGCGTTCCTCCAGCGCGGCGATCTGGTCGCTGCGGCTGGGGATGGTGCCGTCGGGGCCGGGTGATGCCGTGGTCGCGGCGACGTCGAAGGCGTCGATGACCCGGTCGATCAGCGCCGTCTGCGCCTCGAGGTCCGGGGTGACGACGGGGTCGACCTCCTCAGCGGCCTGGCGGCGCTGGAGCTCGGTCTCCTCGCTGTCGACGACCCGCACCTGCTCGGCGGCGATGACGGTCCGCGGCGAGGGTTCGCCCGACACGATCGGGGCCTCGGTGAAGAACGCGGCAAGCCCGAGCACCGTGGGGATGCCCATCATCATCACGACCAGGGCGGCGATTCGCCCTGGCCACTGTGCGCGTGTGTTGCGATCCATGTCTGCCAGAAGCTCCAGTCTCCCATGCTACGGCGGACGGCGTCCCGCGGATATCCGCTGGACGCCGCTGTGCACGGTCGACTGGGGTCAGATGACTCCGCGGGCGACCAGGATCGCCGAGAGGCCACGGGCGGTGAGGCCGAAGTTGACGAGCCCCACCACGGCGAAGACCAGCAGCGGGTGGAACCGTCCCTCACGGGCGAACTTGTGCCCGTAGAACAGCACCACCAGCGGGAACACGAACCCGTAGAGGAAGTGGAAGACCGTCGTGAAGGTGTCGCCCGGCATGGGGACACGGCCCATCAGCAGCAGCACCACCCCGAACAGCAGCTGCACGGCCAGCAGGATCTGGGCGACCGAGACGATGCGCCAGAACCAGGGCACGTCGTCGTCCCCCTTCACCAGGCGAAGGACGAGGGCAAGGACCATGACGATCAGCCACGAGCCGACGATCGAACCGCCGACCACGTAACCGTGGATCTGAGAGATGCTCACGCCGGGGAGGGTACCGGGCGGATGGACGGGCACCGATCTGCCGCCCGTGTACGGGCGACGTACCCTGCTCGCTTGTGATCACCGTCGGGTCCGTGACCAAGTCCTTCGGAGGGCGAACCCTGTTCGCCGACGTCAGCATGCGCATAGACGCTGGCACCCGCACCGCGATCGTCGGCCCCAACGGCGCCGGCAAGACCACCCTGATGAAGATCATCACCGGGGTCGAACCGGCCGACAGCGGCGAGGTCGCCGTCCAGCGCGGCGTCGAGGTCGGCGTCCTCGAACAGGACGTCGCCGACTGGGCCAACGCCCAGGCCGAGGCCGAGGGCAAGAACCCGACCCCGATCGACCTCGTCGTGTCCGGCGTGCCCGTCAAGGAGCTGGAGGGGCGCCTGACCGAGCTCGGCATGGCGATGGCCGAGGACCCCGAGAACGAGGCGATCCTGGAGGAGTTCGGCCGGGTCCAGACCCGCTTCGAGCACCTCGGTGGCTACGACCTGGACGCCCGCGCCCGCCGCATCATGGCCGGTCTCGGATTCGACGAGCGGACCATGGACGAGCCCCTCCGGACCCTCTCGGGTGGCTGGATGATGCGCGTGGCCCTGGCCCGCCTGCTGCTGCGCAACCCCGACGTCCTGATGCTGGACGAGCCCACCAACCACCTGGACCTGGAGTCCGTCGGCTGGCTGCAGCAGTTCCTCGCCGCCTACGACGGCGCCATCGTGCTGATCAGCCACGACCGCGACTTCATCAACGCCATCGCCAACCAGATCGTCGAGGTCGCCGACGGCCGCGTCACCAGCTACGCCGGTGACTACGAGTACTTCATCACCTCCCGAGCCGAACGCCAGGAGCAGCTGCTCGCGCAGGCCAAGAACCAGGCCAAGAAGGTCGCGGAGGTCGAGGCCTTCGTCGAACGCTTCCGCTACAAGGCCAGCAAGGCCAAGCAGGTCCAGTCGCGCGTCAAGATGCTGGAGAAGATGGAGACCGTCGAGGTCGACGACCGCAAGACGCGGGCGATGAAGCTGACCTTCGGCGAGGCACCCCGTGCCGGCCGGACCGTCGTGGAGCTGCGCAACGCCCGCAAGGCCTACGGCGACAACGTCGTCTACACCGGGCTGGACCTGGCGCTGGAGCGCGGCATGAAGGTCGCGCTCGTCGGACCCAACGGTGCCGGCAAGTCCACCCTCCTGAAGATGCTCGTGGGCGCGCTGGAACCCGACGAGGGCGAACGGGTACTCGGCCACAACGTGCAGGTCGCCTACTACGCCCAGCACCAGGTCGACGCGCTGCACATGGAGAAGACCGCCCTGCAGGAGGTCGCGGCCGCCGTCGACACCTCCAAGGTGAACCCCCGGTCGGTGCTCGGGTCGTTCCTGTTCTCCGGCGAGGACGTCGACAAGAAGGTCGCGGTCCTCTCCGGTGGAGAGCGTGCCCGCATCGCCCTGGCTCGCCTGATCGCCCAGCCCGCCAACCTGCTGTGCATGGACGAGCCGACCAACCACCTCGACATCGCCAGCCGCGACGTCATCGAGGACGCGCTCATCGCCTACCCGGGCACCGTCGTGCTGATCACCCACGACCGCCACCTCATCCGTTCGGTGGTCGACGTCGTCATCGCCGTCGGCGACGGCACCGCCAACATGCATCTCGGCGACTACGCCAGCTACGCGGAGAAGATGGGGCTGGACTACCTCGGTCGTCCGCTCGGCGCCGACGACGGTCCGCGCATGCGTGGCGGTGCCGGCGGCTCCTCCGACAACGGCCGGGGCGACGGCAGGGCCGACAAGAAGGCCGACAAGCGCGCCGAGGCCGAGAAGCGCAACCGCCTCCACAACCGCACCAAGGACCTCCGGCAGAAGCTGTCGAAGGCCGAGAAGGCGCTGATGAAGGCCGAGGACGAGGTCGCCACGATCCAGCGCGAGATGGCCGAGCCGGGCGCGTTCGACGACCCGGGCGCCGCCAAGCAGCTGACCAAGCGCCACGACGTCGCCAAGTCGCGTGCGGCCGATCTGAGCCGTGAGTGGGAGCAGCTCGTGGAGGACCTGGAGCAGGCCGAGGCGGCCGCCGGCTAGTCCTGTTCTCGGGGTCCTGCCTGACGCCGCGCGGCGGATCCTGACACGCCGGGCATGCTGGGTGGGCGATGTCGATGATCTCCCCATGGGGTGGCGGCGGCCGGCCGATGATGCCGGGCACCGGCCGAGTACGACGTGGGCTGGATGGCCCCCGTGAGGTCGGGCTGCGCTCGGGGCTCATCGGCAGGGTGTGGCGCACGTTCGCCAGGCCCTACCGGTCCCGCCTGCTGCTGCTCATCGGGCTCATCTCCCTCGGCAGCATCCTGACCGTCGTCCCGCCGCGGATCATCGGCCTGATCGTCGACACCCTGTCCGACCCGCCGGAGGGTGCGGTCGACCGCATCACGTGGCTGGCCGTCGGGCTCGTCGGTGTCGCGGTCGTCAGCAGCCTGCTCAGCGTCGCCCAGCGCTACTTCTCCTCCTGGATCGGCGAGCAGCTGATCCACGACCTGCGGCGGTCGTTGTTCGACCACGTCCAGCGGATGCCGCTGGCGTTCTTCACCCGCACCCAGACCGGTGCGCTGATCAGCCGGCTCAACAACGACGTCGTCGGTGCCCAGTCGGCGCTGACCGGCACGTTCGGGACGTTGGCCGCCAACCTCGTGCAGGTCCTCGCCACGGTCGGGCTGATGCTGTCGTTGTCGTGGCGGCTGACGTTGATCACCCTGGCCGTGCTGCCGTTCTTCGTGCTGGCGGCCAAGGGGGTCGGCAAGCGCCTGCAGGGACTGACGCGCGAGTCGATGAACCTCAACGCCGACATGAACTCGTTCATGACCGAACGGTTCAACGTCGCGGGGGCCATGATCGTCAAGCTGTTCGGCCGACCCAACGAGGAGACCGACACGTTCGGCACCTCCGCCCGCCGGGTTGCCGACATCGGCGTGCAGACCGCCGTCATCGGCCGGCTGTTCTTCGTCGTGTTGGGGCTGATGGGGGCGCTCGGGACGGCGGCGGTGTACCTGATCGGCGGCCGCATGGCCCTGTCGGGGTCGTTCAACCCCGGCGACGTCGTGGCGTTCGGCCTGCTGGTCCAGCAGGCCTACCAGCCGCTGGCGGCCCTCTCCAACGCGCCGGTGGAGGTGCTGACCGCGCTGGTCAGCTTCGACCGGGTGTTCGAGATCCTCGACATCGCCCACCCGATCGCCGACGCCGATGACGCCGTGGTGCTCGACGACCAGGCCGGCCGGGTGGAGTTCGACGACGTCACCTTCGCCTACCCGACGGCCAACGAGTCCTCGGTGTCCTCCCTCGACTCGTGGATCGACGTCATGGACTCGCGGCCCGGCGAGACGGTCCTGCAGGGCGTGTCGTTCGTCGCCGAACCCGGCCAGACCGTCGCGCTGGTCGGTCCGAGCGGCGCCGGCAAGTCCACGATCCTCTCGCTGGTGTCACGGCTGTACGACGTGGGGGAGGGGGCCGTGCGCATCGACGGGCACGACGTCCGTGACGTCACCCTCGACAGCTTGGCGGCGACCATCGGCGTGGTCAGCCAGGACCCGCACCTGTTCCACGACACGGTCCTGTCCAACCTGCGGTTCGCCAAGCCGGACGCCACCCAGGAGCAGGTCGTCGCCGCCTGCCGGGCCGCGCGCATCCACGACGTGATCGACGCGCTGCCCGACGGCTACCAGACGGTCGTCGGCGACCGGGGCTACCGCCTGTCGGGCGGGGAGAAGCAGCGCCTCGCCATCGCCCGCGTCCTGCTGAAGGACCCGTCGATCATCGTGCTGGACGAGGCGACCAGCCACCTGGACTCCGACAACGAGGAGAAGATCCAGATCGCCCTGTCGGCGGCGCTGCGCGAACGGACCAGCCTGGTCATCGCCCATCGCCTGTCCACCATCGTGGACGCCGACCAGATCCTCGTCATCGACGACGGCCGGGTCGTGCAGCGCGGTACCCACGACCAGCTGGTCGGTGCCGAGGGCCTGTACGCCGAGCTCTACCGCACCCAGTTCGCCCGCGCCGGCAGCTGACCCGGGCACGCTCCGGAGGGTGGGTCAGGCGCCGACCAGCAGGGCGGCGCGGCGGGCGCGCAGGCGGCGTCGGAGGAGGAGGGCCGTGCCGGCGGCGAGCAGCAGGCTGAGGCCCGAGGCCCACCACAGGGCGGGGTAGCCCGCCGTGTCGACGACCAACCCGCCGAGGACCGGGCCGGCGCCCGCGCCGATGTAGACGCCGGTCTGGGTCACCCCGGTCGACGCGGCGGCCGCGGACGGGTTGTTGCGGACCACCGACAGGTTGAACAGGCCGGGCCACGCCCAGCCGAACGCGAACACCGGCAGGACGGCCACGACGTAGGCCATCGGCGTGTCCAGCGCCAGCACGATCGTGGCCAGGCCACCGACCCCGAGCAGCAGCGCCACCCGGCGGATGGGCAGCAGCCGCGGCCCGTCGGCCCAGCGGCCGTGGAGGATGCGCGAGGTGATGCCGACCGCCGACCCGCCGGTCAGCAGCAGGCCGGCCTCGCTCGGTGACAGGCCGGACTGCTCGCCGGCCGACACGAGGAACGACACGGTCGCGCCCGCCGCGGCGGCACCGAGCAGGCCCACCACGGCGTAGCCGACCAGCAGGCTCCGGGGGAGGTCGGGCCGAGGACGGGGCACCGACGACGTCGAACGGGCCGCACGGGTGCTGCCGGCGGCGGCGGGGACGGCAGCCATGGCCGCGCCGGCGACGAGGGCCGCCGCCACGTAGGCCCAGCGCCAGCCCACGGTCAACGCCAGCACGGGCACGGCCACACCACCCAGCAGGCTCGCGATCGGCATCCCGGCCTGCTTCAGCGCCATCGCCAGGCCCAGCCGACCGTCCGGCACATGACGTACCAGCAGCAGGTTGGCGGCCGGCTGCGTCAGCGCGTTGCTCGTGCCCGCCACCAGCAACGCAAGTCCCAGGTGCAACGCGCTGCCGGCCTGTGACATCGCCAACCCGGTGAGCATGCTCGTGGTCAGGCCGATCCGCATGGCCGCACCGGGGCCGAGCCGTTCGGCCAGCCGGCCCAGCAGGACCGACCCCAGGGCCGCGGAGGCGAAGAACCCGCCGATGACCAGGCCCAGCTGGGACGCGCCGAGGGAGAGGTCGTCGGCCAGCTGCACCGCGATCGCGCCGGTCATGAAGGCCGGCAGGACGCTGGAGGTGGTGCCGACGACGCCGCCGAAGAGGGCACGACGGGCGACGGAGGCGGACACGGGCACCATCATGCCTGCCGATCGCCGGGGGACGACCCGGCAGGCCTGCCCGTCAGTCGATGAGTGGGATCACCACGTCGTCGAGCCCCTCCTCCTCCGGGGGCCACTGCATGTCCAGGCCCTCGAGCACGTCGACCAGGATGTTGGCGATGACGAGGTTGCGGTACCACTTGCGGTCCGCCGGGATCACGTACCACGGCGCGTGGTCGGTGGAGGTCTCCGACAGGGCGTCCTCGAAGGCCGCGATGTAGTCCTTCCACCGCTTGCGCTCCGCCAGGTCACCGGTGGCGAACTTCCAGTGCTTCTCGGGGTTGTCGAGCCGTTCCTGCAGCCGCTCGGCCTGCTCCTCGGGGGAGATGTGCAGGAAGATCTTGACGATGGTCGTGCCCTCGTCGGCCAGCAGCCGCTCGAAGTCGCGGATGTGGCCGTAGCGCTTGCGCCACCGCTCCTCGGGGACGAGGTCGTGCACGCGCACCACCAGCACGTCCTCGTAGTGGGAGCGGTTGAAGACCGTGATCTGCCCGTCGGCCGGGACCACGGCATGGGCCCGCCACAGGTAGTCGTGGGCCAGCTCCTCCTCCGTGGGCTTCTTGAACGAGGCGACCTTCACCCCCTGCGGGTTCACGCCGTCGAAGACGTGGCGGATGGTGGAGTCCTTGCCGCCGGTGTCCATCGCCTGCAGGACGACCAGCACCCGCCGCTTCCCCTCGGCGTACAGCAGCTCCTGCAGCGCCTCCAGCCGTGCGTTGGCGGCCAGCGCCGCGGCCTTGCCCTGCTCCTTGTCCCCGTCCCAGCCGACCGTCGCCCGCGTGTCGTGGTCCGACAGGTCCAGGTCGTCGCCGGGGTCGACGCGGAACGCCTTCACGACGTCGTCGAGGTCCAGCTCGGTCAGGTCGGGGGGCGCGGTGGTGTCGTCCATGCCGCGCATCATGTCATCCCGCTGCGCAGCCACGGGAGGTCGCCGACCGGATCAGCGGAGCCCGAGCTTGCGTGCGCAGACCGGCCAGGCCTCCCAGCCCTGCAGGCGCTGCAACCGCTGGGCCCTGCGGATCTGCTCGTCGCGGGACGCCTCGTGCGGCATGCCCTCGCCGCCGACGAACCGCCACGAGTCGAGGGTGAACTGCAGGCCGCCGTAGAACCCGTTGCCGGTGTTGATCGACCAGTCGCCGCTGGACTCGCACTGGGCCAGGCGCAGCCAGACCTCGAAGGACTCCTCCGGCGGCGTCGGCTCCGGCGGGGCCGGCGGCTGCGTCGGCGTGGGGATCGGGGTCGGCGTCGGGGTCGGCGTGGGCGTCGGGGTGGGCGTCGGTGTGGGTTCCGGTCGGTGGATGTCGCGCGGCAGGACGCGCAGCACCGCCGGGGCCTCGGCGTGCAGGGGCAGGTCGACCTCGACGGTCCGTTCCGGGATCGGTGTCTCCGTCGGCTCCGGCGGCTCGGTCGGTTCGACCTCGGTGGTGACGACCTCCGTGGGCTCGTCCACGGCGACCTCGGTCCCACCCTCACCGGCGGACACGGCCACGGCAGCGATCAGGACGGTCGCGAGGCTGCTGGCGGCCAGTGCGGCGAGCGGGGTGTTGGACCACGGACGGAACCGGCGGCGACGCCGTGGCGTGGGAACCGGGTCCGGCGTCTCCTTCTTGGCCCGGTTGGGGAACGGGATCGGGCGGATGGCCGGGCGGTCGTCGTCCTCGTCGTCCCGGCGGGCAGGGGCAGGCTCGGACGTGCTGTCCGGTCGGGCCTCACCGCGGCGAGGAGCCGCGGGTCGTGGCGCCGGGGTGGGCCGGTCGGCGGCGGGCCTGCGGGGCTCCTGCTGCCAGCGGGACGGCGGGTCGGGCTCGTCGTCGAGCTCGGGCAGGCGGGGTGGCGTGGATTCCCCCGCGGCTGCACCGGAGGAACGGCCGGATCGTTGGGTCCCGTGGGTGGGTGCCGCCGACTCGGTGGCGGTGGCCTCGTCGTGCTCCCAGGGTCGTGACGGCTTGACGTCGTCGCGCTGCCACGCATCCCGCAGCTCCCCCTTGCCCTGGCGGAAGGCCTCGCGGGCAGCCTTGCAGTCCTCGCAGCCCATCGCATGGTCCACGGCGTCGGCGGCGAAGGTCATCAGGCCGTCGAGCTGGTCGCTGCAGGGCGACACGTCCGAACCGGCCGCGTCGAGCCTGGCCTTGGCCACGTGCCGGCGGACCTGCGCCGCCGAGCAGCCCATGACCTCGCCGATGGCGGCCGCGTCCATGCCCGCCCCGTCGTGCAGCAGACCGGCCGCACGCGCCTTCGGCATCTTCTTGACCACGTCGGCCAGCGGCGCTTCGGGCGCGAGACCACGGACGCGCCCACGGCGGGCGAGTCGGTCGGCGATGTCGTTGGGGGTCTGGGTCACGGCGAGGGGGAGGAACGGTGGCCGATTGCGTGGACACACACGTCCCCAGCTAGGATGCCCGTCAACGCAAGCAACGGTGCTCGCCCATTCAGGCAGGCACCGTTTTCCTGTTTTCGGCTCCGCCCTGCCGTCCGCGTGACCCCGTCCGACCCTCGAGGAGGAACATGACTGGCCTTTACGACCCCCGGTACGAACGCGACGCCTGTGGCATCGGCCTCGTCGCCAACGCCGGCGGCACCGCCAGCCGACAGATCATCGACGACGCGCTGGACGGCCTGGCCGGTGTCATGCACCGCGGTGCGGTGGCCGCCGACGGCCGCTCCGGTGACGGCGCAGGCGTGCTGATCCCGCTGCCGACCCGGTTCCTCGCCTCCGCCGCCGCGGTGGCCGACCACACCCGCCTCGGCGCCGCGATGTGCTTCCTCGACGGTCGTGACGACCAGCGTGGCGAGTCGTCCCGCGAGACGGTCCGCACGGCCGTGGAGGACGCCCTGGCCCGTTTCGGGCTGACCTTCGTCGCCTGGCGCGAGGTCCCCACCGACGATGCCGCCCTCGGGGACATCGCCCGGGCCGCCCGCCCCCACATCGAGCAGGCGATCTTCACCCGGGACGCCAGCACCGACGACGAAGCCGCCGAGCGCGCCTGCTACCTGGCCCGCAAGGCCGCCGAGACCGCCTGCCACGCCGAGGGCGTCGAGGCCTACTTCGCGTCCTGGTCGATGCGCACCATCACCTACAAGGGCATGACCGCCGCCGACCAGCTGGCGGCCTTCTACCCCGACCTGGCCAGCAACGACGTCGACGGCTGGTTCGCGATCTTCCACCAGCGGTACTCCACCAACACGATGCCGACGTGGGACCGGGCGCAGCCGTTCCGCTTCCTCTGCCACAACGGCGAGATCAACACCATCGAGGGCAACACCAACCTCATGCGGGCCCGCGTGGGCAACCTCGGTGCGGACTGGGCCGAGCTCGGCGACGCCGGCGAGGACCTGCTGCAGCCCATCATCGACGAGGCCGGTTCGGACTCCGCACGGCTGGACCAGGTCCTGGAGCTGCTGGTGCGCGGTGGCCGCTCGGCCGCCCACTCCGTGGCCATGATGGTCCCGCAGGTGTGGGAGGGTGCCCGTGACCTGCACCCCCGCGTCACCGACTTCTACCGCTACCACTCATCGCTCATCGAGCCCTGGGACGGCCCGGCCGGCTTGGTCTTCACCGACGGGCTGCGCCTCGCCGCCGCCCTGGACCGCAACGGGCTGCGTCCGCTGCGGTACTCCATCTGCGACGACGGCTTCGTCGTCGTGTCCTCCGAGGTCGGCGCGGTCCGCATCAAGGGCCACGGTTCGGTCCGACGGGACCGCCTCGGCCCCGGCCAGATGCTGGTCGTCGACCCCGCCCTCGGGGGGGTCCTCGAGAACGACCAGGTCAAGGCCGACCTCGCCCGCCGCAAGCCCTACGGCGAGTGGCTGCGCGCCCACATGACGCCCGTGGGCCCCGGCCTGCCGGTCGACGCCGCCCCCGAGGATCTCGGCGCCCGCCAGGTCGTCGCCGGCTACACCAAGGAGGAGGAGATCACGATCCTCCGCCCCATGGCGACGTCGGGCAAGGAGCCCATCTCCTCCATGGGTGACGACACCCAGATGTCGATCTTCGCCGGGCGGACCCGGACGGTCTACCAGTACCTCAAGCAGCGCTTCGCGCAGGTCACCAACCCGCCCATCGACCCGATCCGCGAGGCGGCGGTCATGTCGCTGCGGACCCTGCTCGGACCCCGTTCGCCGATCCTGAAGGAAGAGGCGGCGGCTGCCCACCTGCTGGAGCTCGAGAGCTTCGTGATGTACCCGCAGGGCCTGCAGCAGCTGGTCCTGGACCCCGACATCAGCTTCGACGTGCACGGCCTGGACACCACCTGGCCGGTGGCCGACGGGGCCGAGGGCATGGCCGAACGCCTCGTCGAGATCGGGCTGGAGGCCGCAGCCGCGGTCCGCGACGGTGCGCAGGTGCTCATCGCCTCGGACCGTTCGGTCAGCGACGAACGTGCCCCTGTGCCGATGGTCCTGGCGATCGGCGCCATCCACCACCGGCTGGTCGCCGAGCAGCTGCGCACCCGCGTGTCGCTGATCGCCGAGACCGACGATGCCCGCGACACCCACAGCTTCGCCTGCCTGCTCGGCTACGGCGCCGACGTCATCTGTCCGCGCCTGTCGCTGGAGTCGATGACCAAGCTGGCCGACGACGGTCGCATCGGCCGTGACAACCCCTCCGCCGGTGAGGTGCAGGCCAACCTGAAGCGCGCTGCCGAGGAGGGCGTGCTCAAGATCATGTCGAAGATGGGGATCTCCACCCTCGACAGCTACCGGTCCGCCCAGATCTTCGAGGGCGCGGGCCTGGCCAGGGAGGTCGTGGACACCTGCCTCACCGGGACGCCGTCCGCGCTCGGCGGGGTGGGCTTCGAGCAGCTGGCCAGCGACGTGCTCGCCCGGCACGCCGACGCCTATCCGAACCCGAAGCTGCCCTCCCATGGCCACTACAAGTACAAGAAGGGCGGGGAGTACCACGCCACCAACCCCGACGTGGTCGGCGCCCTGCACCGCACCGTCGGGCTGGAGGGCGACCCGCTGGACCTGCCCGACCCGTCGGGCAACGGCAACGGCGCCATCGCACCCGAACCCGAGCACCTCGTGGCCGAGCTGCGGGCCGCGCACCTGCTGAACCACGCCACCAAGCAGGGTCGGTGGGAGACCTACCAGACCTACGCGGACCTGGTGAACGACCGGCCGGCCACCGAACCGCGCGACCTGCTGGACTTCGTCGAGGCCGCCGAACCGATCCCGCTGGAGGAGGTCGAACCGGCCACCTCGATCACACAGCGGTTCTTCACCGGGGCGATGTCGCTCGGGGCGCTCTCGCCGGAGTCCCACGAGACGCTGGCCATGGCGATGAATATGATCGGCGGCTTCTCCAACTGTGGTGAGGGCGGTGAGGATCCGGCGCGCTTCGCGACCCGTGGCACCGCCCACGACCGCAACTCCAAGGCCAAGCAGGTCGCCTCGGGACGCTTCGGCGTCACGCCGCGCTACCTCGCCTTCGCCGACGAGCTGCAGATCAAGATGGCGCAGGGCTCCAAGCCCGGCGAAGGCGGCCAGCTGCCCAGCCACAAGGTGTCGAGCCTGATCGCACGGCTGCGGCACACCCAGCCGGGTGTAGCGCTGATCAGCCCGCCGCCGCACCACGACATCTACTCCATCGAGGACCTCGCCCAGCTGATCTACGACCTCAAGCAGATCAACCCGCATGCGGGCGTCAGCGTGAAGCTGGTGTCCTCCGCGGGGGTCGGCACGGTCGCCGCCGGCGTGGTCAAGGGCCTCGCCGACGCGGTCCAGATCTCCGGTGGCGACGGCGGCACCGGCGCCTCGCCGTTGTCGTCGATCAAGCACGCCGGCATGGCTTGGGAGCTCGGCCTCGCCGAGACCCAGCAGACGCTGGTCCGCAACTCGCTGCGCTCGCGCGTTCGCCTGCAGGTCGACGGCGGCTTCAAGACCGGCCGCGATGTCCTGATGGCGGCGCTCCTCGGTGGTGACGAGTTCGGCTTCGGCACGGCCGCGCTGCTGGCCGAGGGCTGCATCATGGTCCGCGCCTGCCACCGCGACACCTGCCCCGTGGGCGTGGCCACCCAGCGTGTGGACCTGCGCGAGAAGTACAAGGGCACCCCCGAGATGGTCGCGACGTTCATGTTGTTCGTCGCCGAGGAGGTCCGTCGTGGCCTTGCCGCCCTGGGCCTGCGCTCCCTCGACGAGGCCATCGGGCGGGTCGACCTGCTGACGGCCCGCACGTTCGACGAGGACGACCGGTCGGGCCTGCTCGACCCGTCGCCGTTGTTGTTCGACGCCCGGTCGGAGGTCAACGCCGACATCGCCGCCAGCCTCGGTGGCGAGCCGGATGCCCTGCACTACGTGGAGACCCTCCCGATCCAGGCCCCCCGTGGGCAGCTGGGCGACCGGGTCTTCGAGGACGCCTTCTCCACCCTGTGGGAGGGCGGGCTGCTGAGCCTGCGCTACGACATCCGCAACGCCGAACGCACCGTCGGGGCCCGCCTCGGCGGCGCGCTCGGCCTGGAGTTCGGCGACCGGGCACCCGAGGGCAAGGTGACGGTCCGCTTCGACGGCGAGGCCGGCCAGTCCTTCGGCGCGTTCCTGTCCGACGGTGCGGAGTTCATCCTCACCGGCGAGGCCAACGACTACGTGGGCAAGGGCATGGGCGGCGGCACGATCGTCGTCCGTCCGCCGGCCGACGACGTCGTGCACAGCGGCGGCAGCACCCCGGTGCTGGCCGGCAACACGCTGCTGTACGGCGCGACCGGTGGCGAGCTATTCATCGCCGGACGAGTCGGCGAACGGTTCGGTGTCCGCAACTCCGGCGCCAACGCCGTGGTCGAGGGCACCGGCGAGCACGCCTGTGAGTACATGACCGGCGGCACCGTGGTGATCCTCGGCCAGACCGGGTTCAACCTCGGCGCCGGCATGACCGGTGGCGAGTGCTACGTGCACGACGACTCCAGCTGGATCCTCGCCCGCATCAACTCCGCGTTGGTCGAGGCCCGACGGCTGGACACCGCGCAGCTGGACCAGGTCCGGGAGATGATCCAGCGGCACGTGGCCCTGACGGAGTCCCGTCGTGGCACCGAGCTGCTGGAGAACTGGGACGACGCCTGGCGCGGCTTCTGGCGCATCGCCCCGAAGTCGGAGCTGGCCAAGTTCGAGGCCGCCAACGAGGGCTCGGTCGGCGCCCCCGCCTGACCGGCACTGTCAGTCGACGCCCGGCCCGCCACCTGCGCGGCCGGGCGTCGCCGTGTTCAGCGGCGGTGGACCATCGTCGCCGAGGCCTGGTCGGTCGGGGTGATGATGACCTCGGCGACCTGGACGTGGCGGGGTCGGTCGGCGACCCAGACCACCGTCTCGGCGATGTCGTCGGGGGTCAGCGGGTCCAGCCCCTCGTACACGCGCGCGGCACGGTCGGCGTCGCCGTGGAACCGCACGACGGAGAACTCGGTCTCCACCAGGCCGGGGTCGACCGTCGACACCCGGACCCCGGTGCCCAGCAGGTCCATGCGCATCGACTTGGTGATCGCGCCGACCGCATGCTTGGTGGCGCAGTAGACCGCCCCGTTGGGGTAGGCCTCGTGCCCGGCGGTGGACCCGATGTTGATCACGTGACCGTTCCCACGGGCGATCATGCCGGGCAGCAACGTCCGGCTGACGGTCAGCAGGCCCTTGACGTTAGTGTCCAGCATCGCGTCCCAGTCGGCCTCGTCGCCGTCCTGGATCGGCTCGAACCCTGCGGCGAGCCCGGCGTTGTTGACCAGGACGTCGGGGGAGGGGACCTCGGCCAGCGCCGCGCGGGTGGCGTCGCGATCCCGCACGTCGAAGGTCAACGTCGTGACCTCACCGGGCAGCTCGTCGGCAAGCTCCGCCAGGCGGTCGGCGCGACGACCGGTGATCGTCAGCCGTGCGCCGGCCTCGGCGAACGCGATGGCGCAGGAGCGGCCGATGCCGCTTGTCGCGCCGGTGACCAGCACGTGGGAGTCGACGAGCACGGAGATGGGCCTCTCTGTCGGCGGATCTGTCGGCGGCGCCCCCGATCAGCGGGACCGGGGCAGGGGAGGGGCGGACCCTACCCGGTCAGGTGTGGACCAGCTCGCGTCCGCGGATCAGCCAGGCACGGCCGTTCCGGTCGACGTCCAGCGGTGGCCAGCCCCACACCTCTGCGTCGAGGTTGCCCTCCCGCACCGTCGTGGCCAGCGTGGTCGGGCTGACCTCGACCAGCACATCGGCGTTGACCAGCAGCACCCGACCGCCCGCCAGCCGCATCCGACCGGCTTCGTCGGCGAACCGGCGCCGCTGCACGACCTGCCTGGTGCGCAGGTCGATGCGGGCCAGCCACCCGGTCGCCGTCGACACCACGAGGGTGTTGCCGACGGCCGCCAGCCCCAGCACGAAGCTGCCGCCCGGGGCGACGTTGGCCACCTGCCACAGCTTGCGTCCGGAGAGGATGTCGAACGCGGCGACGTCCGGTTCGTTGCTGGACCCACCGACGTAGAGCGTGGTGCCGCTGATGTGCAGCCCGGACGCGGTCTGACCCAGCCCCAGCGGGTCGAACATCGTGTCGACCCGACCGGTGACCGGGTCGATGGTGTGCACGGCGCTGTGGTCGCGGTCGTCGGTGGTGGAAACGGCGAGGGCGTCGATCCGGTCGGCGTACACCAGGTCGATGGGACGCAGCTGGTCGTTGGGCAGCTGGGTCACCCGGCGCGGGTGATCCTCCGAGGGCGCCCAGGACCAGATCTCGGCGATCGGATAGATCGCCATGAAGGTGGTGCCGTGGACGTCGACCATCGCCTTCGGCTCCCCGGGCACGAACCGGGTGGTTGCGACGCTGGACGACCGGTCGTGGCGGGTGATCGAGAACGACCCCCCGACGTCGGTGTGGGTGTCGGTGGCCAGGACCGACTGCGGCTTCTGGGCACGGCTGACGAGCCCCAGGTCGGTCGGGGTGCGTCGTTGGACGGTGTCGTCGCCTCGATCAAAGGTCCACACGCTGCCGTCGGCGGACGCGCCGATGACCAAGGTGCCGCGGAGGAACAGCTCGCGGGTCTCCGACATGGGGACGGGCACCGCCACCCGTCGCAGGTCACCGGTCGAGGCGTCGATGCGGTACAGCGCGCCGGATGGCCTTGCCGTTGCCCACACCGTCGTCCCCTCCACCGCGACGGTGTCCACCAGCGACTCGCGGGGCAGGCGGATCACCATGGCGCCGCCCGGATCGTCGAGGTCGAACACGGCGACGGCCGGGGTGGCCAACCCGTCACCGCCGGTCCCGACGGCGACCCGTCCGTCGGACAGGACCGCCGAGCAGTAGACGATGTCGTCCTGGGCGATCGTGGGGGGCACGACGGTGCGGCCGTCACGACCGGACCGATCGGTGTGGCGCATCCACGCCTTCCCCGACTGGGCGCCGGCGAACAGGACCCGCTGGCCCACGACGGCGCAGGTGCGAGGGCGCTGGGCGGAGCTCGTGACCACGCCGAGGTCGGATGCCCGGGCGGTGCTCCGCCGCAGGCTGAACACCAATGACGGGTTGGTCGCCACGCCGAACATCAGGTCGCTGTCGTCGCTGGCGAGGTCCCAGATGTACTGGGTGTCAAGCAGCGCCCGGCCCTGTGGTGCCCCGGTCGTCATGCGCAGGACGTTGCCCTGTCCCCGTGCGCCGAACAGCCCCATCCAGACCCCGTCGGGTGCGGCCGTCGTGCCCCAGGCACCGTCGCCCCGCGCGAGTGTCTCGGTTCGTGTCAGCGTCCAGGTGTCGACGTCGATCACGGCGTAGCGGACAGGATTGAGGTTGCGGCTGACGAGCACGAGCTCGTCACCGCGCAGGGCGGCACCCGAGAGGGGGAACCCCGGCGCGGCGTTGCCTTCGGAGATCAGCGGCACGTCGCGCAGCCTATGCCGGTCAGGGGACCTCGGGGAGGACCCATCGGTCGGGGTCCGGACGGTGGTCGGGCCAGCCGATCACCTGCTCGAGCTGCGCGGACAGCCGGACGAGCGTCGCCTCGTCGGCCGGGCGGCCGATCAGCTGCACGCCCACCGGGACGCCCACATCGTCCCGGTGGACCGGCAGGGAGATCGCTGGCTGGCCGGTCACGTTGACCAGCGGACAGATCCCGATCCAGCTGGCGATCTCGGCCAGCATGCCCGCGTGGGACAGGCCGTCGAGCTCGCCGACGCGCAGCGCCGTCCGTGTGGTCACCGGTGCAAGCACGACGTCGTGGGCCTCGAAGGCCGCCACGACCGACCGGGCCAGCAGCTGCAGGCTCGTGAAGTCCCGCAGCAGCGCCGGGGCCGACATGGCCTCCCCGGCCGCCGCGAACGCGCGGTTGTGCGGTTCGAGCAGGTCGTGGGGGATGGGGTTGGCGGCCAGCGAGGCCGCCCAGACCCGCGTGAACCGCTCGGGCACGTCGGAGGGGATGGCGACCCGGACGGGCTCGACGACGTGGCCCAGCGACTCCAGGCGGGCCGCCGTTGACGACACCGCGTCCGCCACGTCGGCGTCCGGCAGCGCCCACGGCACCCGGTCGAGCAGGCCGACCCGCAGCCGGCCCGGGTCCGCGCCGACCTCGTCCACGAACGGTCGGGAGGGTGACGGCAGGTGGTAGGGGTCGCCGGGCGCGTACCCCTGGATCACGTCGAGCAGGGCGGCCGCGTCGACCACCCGGCGGCCGATCGAGCCCTGTGTGGAGTACCCCATGACCTGGTCGCCGAACAGCGGTGCGTGGCTGACGCGGCCGCGGGAGGGCTTGAGGCCGACGACGCCGCAGCAGGCCGCCGGGATGCGGAGGGAGCCCCCACCGTCGGACCCGTGGGCGGCGGCGAGGTACCCGGCGGCGACCGCAGCAGCCGCCCCACCGCTGGAACCCCCGGGAGTCCGGTCGGGTGCCCACGGGTTGCGTGCCGGGCCGTGCAGGGTCGATTCGGTCCACGGCAGGCTGCCGAGCTCGGGCACGTTGGTCTTGCCGACCACGACGAAGCCCGCGTCGCGCATCCGGGTGACGGTGTGGTCGTCGAAGGGCGGCTGGAACGCGGCCATCGACGACGTGCCGAACGTCGTCGGCAGCCCGCGGGCGTTGGAGAGGTCCTTCACCAGCATCGGGACACCGGCGTACGGCGGCAGCGGGGCACCCTCGACGACCTGCTGGTCGATGGCGTCGGCGGTTGCCAGCGCGCCCTCGTGGTCGGTCGCCACCACGGCGTTGAGGACGTCGTCGTGGGCGTCAATGGCCGCCAGCGTGTCGAGCACGGCTTCGCGGGCCGAGACCGACCGCCCGGCGATGGCGGCTGCCAGCTCGGGCACGGACAGGTCGGCAGGGCGCATGGGCGCGCAGCGTAGAGGCATCCCGGCGGCCGGTTAGGATCGGCGGCCCATGAGCGACCTGCAGATGTTCACCAGCCCCAAGCACAAGGTGGGCCGCAAGGCCGAACGCTTCTTCAAGGAACGTGGCCTGAAGTTCCACGCCGTCGACGTGCGCCAGAAGCCCCCGTCACCGGGCGAGCTGAAGAAGTGGGTGCAGAAGTTCGGGGTCGATGCGGTCCTCGACAAGACGTCGAAGACCTACACCGAGGGTGGCCTTCGCTACTTCTCCGCCGGCCCCGACGACTGGGTCGAGCGCATGTGCCGCGAACCCGAGGTGCTGAACCTGCCGCTCGTCCGCTGCGGCAAGGACCTCGCGGTGGGCGATGACCCGGAGGCGTGGGCCCGGTTCGTGACGGCGATCAAGGGCTGAGCGCCCGCCAGCCCATGCGGTCAGAGGTGGTCGAGGACCTCCAGCAGGCCATCGACGACCCCATCGGCGCGGCCGTCGGCCTGCGGACCCAGCAGCCCCCACGGGCCGCGGCGCAGGTGCACGGTGCGCAGGCCGGCTGCCGATGCCGCCACGACGTCGTTGTCCACACGGTCGCCGACGTAGGTGACCCGGTCGGCAGGCACGCCACCCATCGCCTCGAGCGCCGCGGCGAAGAACGCCGGATCGGGCTTGCTGACGCCGAGTTCGTCGGACATGGCCATGACATCGGGCGCGACGCCGATCGCGCGCAGCTCCGCCGTCCGGCTGGGCGGCTGGTTGCCGATGACGGCAACCCCCAGGCCGGCGTCACGGTAGGCCGCCAGGGCCGGGAGGGCGTCGGGGTAGAGGTCCTCGGCACGGAACCCCCCGTAGGCGGCGTCCTTCTCCTCCAACCGATCGTGCCAGGAGGGGTCGATCCGCGTCAGCGCCGTGTCGTAGGACCGACCGGCGGCGATCTCCACACCCATCGTGGCCATCAACACCAACGGGGTCACGCCCAGCACGGTCGCCCACGTCGACCACACCCGGGTCTCGTCGATCAGCGTCTCGCCGATGTCGAGGCAGACCCAGCGGTCAGCGGTCAACGCCCGCTCCACCCAGGAACAGCTCGGTGACCAGGTCCAGCGCGTCGGGAAGCGGCCGTGCATCGGGCCGTTCGGCCCATCCGACGACGTTGTCCAGCCACAGGTTGGTCAGGGCCATCGACAGCCGACGGGACGTCATGTCGGCGCGGATCGTCCCGGCGGCCTGACCGCGCTCGACGATCGGCATGATCTTGGCGCCCAGGGTTGCCCGGTCGTCCAGCACCCGCATCCAGTCCGCGGAGTTGCCGACCACCTCGCGGACCATCCGTCCGCGAAGGGCTCGGGGCCCGTTCATCATCTGCTCGGCCAGCCGCTGGCCGAGCAGCTGCAGCGCCGCAGGGGCGTCGTCGGGAAGGGTGTCGGTGTCGACGTCCTCCATCAGCTCGGCAGCCCACTCCAGCAGCACGTCCTGCTTGCGCTGGAAGTGCACGTAGAAGGTGCCCTTGGCGACAGTGGCGGCCGCGGTGATCTCGTCCACCGACGTGCCCTCCACCCCCTTGGCCTCGAACAGCGCCAGGGCGGCCTTGACGAGGGCACGGCGCGTGGCCATGCCGCGACCGGTTCGCACGGGGGTCACGTCGGATTCAGGCACGGTGCACGGTTCTGGTCGTCGGGCTCACGAGGGGCAGCGTACGTGACGGTCCCTCAACCGTCGTCCGGGCGTTGCACGGCCGGCGCCAGCGCCTCGGCCAGCACCGAGGCCATCGCCTGCCCGACGTCGGCGTGGATCGGCCACGACCAGTGCGCCCCGTCGATGTTGAGCTCGTCCAGCCGGTGGCGGGTCAGTGCGGCCAGGTCGACGACGGGCACGTTGCGCTCGGCCGCCAGCCGGACGTACAGGGCGTGGACCTCCTCGTGATGGGTCCGCACGCCGCCGTAGTAGGTCGTCCGGTGATCCGCGGGCAGGACGGCCACCAGCGGCACGTCCTGCCCGGCGAACAGCCTGATCGCATCCACCGACTTGCCCCAGCAGTGGGCGATGACGTCGGGCGGGGTGAACCGGAAGTGCCCGCGCGTCGCCCTGACCAGGGTGGGGTGGACGTGGTCGATGCGGCGGCGGACCTCACGCCGCAGGGACGTCGGACGCAGGTAGGGCAGCGCCATCATCACCCAGCGGGGCACCCCGACGCTCAGCTGGTCCGCCGAGCCCATGCCCAGCACCACGGCATCGGCATCCATCAGCAGCTGCTGCTGCAGGTGCACGTCCTTCTGCAGCGCAAGCCACAGCTCGCGCACGCCCCAACCGGCCCTCGCCCAGACGTCGACAGCCCACTCGCGCCCCGTCGACTGGCCGAGTGACTCGCCGAGGACGTTGGGGTACACCCGAGGGTCACGGAGCGGCACAGGCCCCTCCGGACCGTGGAACGACAGGGAGTCCCCGAGGACCACGAGCCGCCCGAAATCGCGCGAGATGCTTGCAAGACGGGCTGTCGGCGGGCAACGTAGCCCCTCGACTCGACCGGCTCGACTGCCAGACGGGCCCGAATCCAGAGCCATCAGCTGTCGCCTCCGCGACACCGACTGTCGCCTCCGCGACACCGACCAGACCCCAACGCGAGGGAATTCACCATGAACAAGTCAGAACTCATCGCTGCCGCTGCCGACGACGCGGAGATGTCGAAGGCCGAGATGAGCAAGGCCCTCGACGCCATCGTCGGGACCATCCGCTCCGCCGTCGCCTCCGGCGACAAGGTCTCCGTGACCGACTTCGGCGCCTTCGACGTGCGCGAGAACGCTGCCCGCAAGGGCCGCAACCCCGCCACCGGCGAGCCGATGGACATCAAGGCGTCCAAGACCCCGCGGTTCAAGGCCGCCAAGGGCTTCAAGGACGCCGTCAACTAGACGTCCCCAGTACCGCATCGACGCCGCCCCTCGGGGCGGCGTCGTGCTTTTGCGCTCGCCCCTGGGTCATCCCTGCAGGCCCAGGCGCCGGACCAGCTGCTCGGGCTCCATCACCAGGCCGGTGACGAACGGGCCGAAGTCGGCGTAGGTCGCCGAGGCCTCGTCGAACCGCATCTCGTAGACGATCTCCTTGAGGGTGGCGGGGTCGTCGGTGAACAGGGTCACGCCCCACTCCCAGTCGTCCAGCCCCGTCGAGCCGGTGATGAGCTGCAGCACGCGACCGCGGTAGGACCGGCCGACCTTGGCGTGGCCGGCCATGATCGCCTTGCGCTCCTCGAAGGGGAGGGCGAACCAGTTGGCGCCCACCTCGCGCTTCTTCGACATCGGGTAGAAGCCGATGACCTTCTTGCGCGGCAGGTCGGGGTACAGGCGGTGCTGCGTGTAGGTGGCCATGCGCTCGTCGAAGGCCTTCAACGCGTCCTCGAGCTCCGAGGAGTCCGCGGCCATGCCCTCGGCGTCGATCAGGCGGGCCCGCTCGTCGTCACGGGTGGAGGTGTACTCGCTGCCCTCGGTCAGGCTCACGTAGCTGGCGGCAGGGGCCAGGCCCGCGCCGAGGGGGGTGTTGACGAGCTCCGTGGCGAAGGCGTCGAGGACGTCGAGGTCGGGGCCCAGCAGCATCAGGCCGAGGTCGGCTTTCTGCCCCAGGACGCTGAACGGGATGACCTGGTAGTCCTCGCGCCCGTCCAGCTCCTTCACCCGCTGGATGAAGTCGCCGGCGGCGTGCACCGGGTCCTCGAGCATGGCGCGGCGGAAGTGGAAGAAGAGGTGGAGGACGCCCCACCCCTCGCTGGGTACGGTCGGCATGTCTGGCGGTCCTTCGGGGTCGTGTGCACAGCGGTCGAGGTCGGGGGCCAAGCCTATGTCCTGCCCCGAGTACGGCACACTCGGGCACCGTGCCCGCCCACGCCCTGCCCCTCGACCCCGCCCACCCCATCGACCCCTCGGCTGTCGGCGTCCTCGACCGTCCCGGTCCCGCCGATGCCGGCCCGCCGGTCGTGCTGCTGCACGGCTGGACCGGCTCCAAGGAGGACTTCTCGGCCGTCGTCGACGCGCTGTCGGCCGACCGTCGCGTGCTCGTGCCCGACCTGCCGGGCCACGGCGACACCCCGGCGATCGGCGGTGAGTCGGCCCAGGCAATCGGACGCGTCGCCGCATGGGTGCTGGCCTGGCTGGATGCCGTCGGCGTCGGTGACGTCCACGTCGTCGGCCACAGCCTCGGCGGGCTGCTGGCCCAGCGGGTGGCCTTCCTCGCGGCCCACCGGGTGACCTCCCTGGGGCTGATCGGCACGGGCCTCGGCGCGCCGGGCGAGGCCACGGTCGACCGGGCCGTGCGGGTCGCCACGACCGCACGGGAGGACGGGATGGCTGCCGCATGGCGCACGGTCACCGGCGGCGTCGACGTCGTCGAGGACGACCCCCGTGGCGACTTCGTGCGCAACCGGTTCCTGTCCCTGGCGCCGGCCACGCTGATCGGCGGGGCACGGGCGCTGATCTCCGCCGCGCCGCTGGGCGCGTTCCTCCGGGGCATCGACGTGCCGGTGCTGGTGTGCCACGGCGACGGTGACGACTCCTGGTTGCCCCACGAACAACGGCTCCTCGCCCGCACCATCCGGGGTGCGCAGTACGTTGTGATCCCCGACGCCCTGCACTCCCCAGCGGTGGAGAATCCACAGGGCCTGCTGGACGTGCTGCAGCCGTTCCTGGCCGCCGCCGACGTCCGCTAGACCGACTCGAGCGGACCCGAGACCGCCCCCACCATCGGAGGACCCCGTGGCCAAGCAGTGCCCCAAGTGCCCCCTCAAGTTCGACCTCGCGCCGATGCTGGCCGACCACCTGCGGACCGACCACGGGTTCGATCCCGAGACCCTCGCCCACCTGCAGCCCGAGTCCGTGCGGATCGGCATGGTCGACGCCCGCAAGGACGCACGCGCGAAGGCGAAGGCGAAGTCCGACGACGCCGGGGACTCGCGGTGATTCCCCGGTCGCTGCGTTGCGTCGCGGTCAAGGCTGCACGGGAGGGCATCGACCGGCTTCCGGTGACCACCCGCGAGCTGGCGCTGTCGCTGGCGACCCGCGCCGACCACGGGCCGACGATGCTCCCCGGGCCACCCGAGGGCCCCGTGCTGGTCGTCGCCCCTCACCCCGACGACGAGGCCATCGGCCCCGGGGCGACGATCGCCCGCCACGTGGACGCCGGCCACGACGTCACCGTGCTGGTCGTGACCAGCGGTGGGGCGACCGCCGGCGGCGGCGACGACGTCCTGGCGGTCCGCGAGGCGGAGAGCCGACGGGCGCTGGCCCACCTCGGTGTCGGCCCCGACCGCATCGTCTTCGGTGGCCTGACCGACGGCAACCTGCCCGCCGAACGCGACGCCGTCGCCGACCTGATCAGCCGGCACGCCGACGGCGTGGCCAGCGTCTACGTGCCCTCCCTGCTGGACCCGCACCCCGACCACCACGCCGTGGCGCTCGCGGCCGGGCTGGCCGACCTCGCCGCGGGCACCGACGTGTACGGCTACGAGGTGTGGGCGGCCGGGCCGGTCGACGTGCTCGTCGACGTCACGGCGGTCTTCGCCCGCAAGCAGGCAGCCCTGGGCGAGTACGACGTCGCCCTGGAAACCGTCGACTACGTGCGCTCCGCATCGGGTCTCGCGGCCTACCGCAGCGCGACCGGCGGGCTGGGCGGGCGCGGGTTCGCGGAGGGTTTCGTGGCCATGCCCGCCGCCGAGTACGCCGCGTTGGTGGGTCGCCTCATCAGCTGAGGCCGGTCGGCAGGAATCGGACCTGCCGACGTCGAACGTCACGGGCATGCGCACCCGTCTGCTCACCCTCCTCCTTGCCTCCGTTGCGCTCGTCGCGATGGTGGCCACCTCCGCTCCGGCCCTGACGGCCGGCCTCTCGTCGGATGCTTCCGGCGCCGAGCAGGTCACCCTGCGGGAGGACGGTGAGTGGACCGAGCACTACTTCCCGGCCGGTGACGGCGTCACGATGCTGCACGCCGACGTCATCCGCCCCAAGGGCTACGACCTGACCGACGCACAGCCCACGCCGGTCATCCTCACCGTCAGCCCCTACACCAACCACAACGGGTCCACGACCGACCTGGACCTGAACGGCGTCGGCCCCAACCCGCGCTTCTTCGACTTCCTCGACCGCAGCCAGGCCCTCGACCCCGATCGTGACGGCGGCGCCTACACCTACGTCGCCGTCGACCTGCCCGGCGACGGCGGTTCCGGTGGGTGCAACGACTGGGGCGGCCTCCGCGAGCAGGACGCCGTCCGTGCGGCTGTGGAGTGGGCGGCGAGCCAGGACTGGTCGACCGGCAAGGTCGGGATGCTCGGCAAGTCCTACGACGGCTGGACCGGCCTGATGGGCATCGCCCAGCAGCCGAGGGGCCTCGCGGCCGTCGCGTCGCTGGAGCCGGTCTACTCCGGGTACCGCTACATCTACAACAACTCCATCCACCGCTCCTCGACCGTGGCCACCATCGGCCTGTTCCAGGTCATCGACGCCAAGCCCGGCCGTCCCGGCGACGAGCCGCAGTACCTGGTCAACTCCGCGCCGCAGGCGTGGTGCTACGGCGTCAACCTGGCCGGCTCCAACGCCGACCTCCACGAGAACGGCCCGTACTGGGAGGAGCGCAACCTGCTGCTGACCACCATCGGCCGCACCACCCCGCTGTTCCTCACCCAGGGCTTCCTGGAGACCAACACCCTCTCCGACGCGGCGTTCCAGTACTACAACGGCCTGGCGGGCAGCCAGAACCGCGCCTGGTACGGCCAGTTCGACCACGTCCGCGGCTGGGAGCAGCAGAACGAGGCGGCGCAGGAGGGTGACTACCTGACCGGCCGCGACACGTTCATGGACGAGCTGATGCGCTTCTTCGACCTGCACCTCAAGGACATCACCCCCGACGTCGACGACGCCCCGATCGTCGTGCAGGACATCCGTGGCCGCTACCGCGACGAGGCCCAGTGGCCGCCCGCGGACATGCGGTCCTACACCACCAGCCTCAACGCCGGCAGCTACACCGACAACGGGTCCGGCAACCTGCTGACCGCGCCCGCCGACGGCATCTGGACGGTCTCCGAGCCGCTGGCCCACGACGTGTGGTTCGCCGGTGAGCCGAGCGTGACCGTGCGCGTCGACGGTGACACCCTGCCGACCGCCAACCTCGCCGTGGGCGTCTACGAGATCACCAGCGACAACCAGGCCTACATGATCTCCCGCGGCGTGACGCTGCTCCACGGCACGGGGGCGCGCAACGTCTCGCTGCAGATGATGGGGCAGGACTGGCCGATCCCCGCGGGCAGCCGCATCGGCGTCGTGGTCACTGACGCCGACACCAGCCAGTTCACCCACGTCGCCAGCCGGACCACCGTGGACGTGCTGTCGGCCGACATCCGCCTGCCGTTCCTCACCGAGGACCGCACCGAGTTCGGCCCGGGCGACTCGACGGCCCGCCTCGAGCAGTACATGGGCCAGACCGGCCGGCCGCTCGCGGTCCAGCCGGGCATGGTGACCGACTTCACCCTGCCGGGTCCCCTGCAGTAGCCGGGGGACCGTCGGGCGCGGTCAGTCCCGGGTGATCTCGCGGGCGGCGAGGACGCCCACCGCCGCCGCCCCTGCGGCCACCGCTGCGCCACCGACCCGGGCGGCGGTGCGCAGCCCGGGGGAGGAGGCGAACGCCACGACGTCCATCGCATCGGCCAGCGCGCCGGCTTCGACCCAGCCACGCATGCGGCCCGGCGCCCGACGTCCTGCCATGAAGACCCCGACTCCCAGCGCGATGTCGCGGGCCCCGGCGAGGCGCCATCCGTCCACACCCTCCGGCGGCAGCTGTCCCGACCGGAAGGCGGCGCCGCCGACCGTGGGCCTGGCGAAGGCGGTCACGCCGATGGCGATGCGCCCGGCGGCGATCAGGCGGGAGATGGTCAGGGGATCGATGGGCAGCTGCATGGCGCAACCTTTACCACGCCCGAACCCCGGGGTGGGAGTCGGATCCGGCCGGACATGGCACGCTTGGAGCATCGTGGAACCCACAGATCAGCCGTCCAGCCAGCCTCCCGTCCCCGTGGGCCCGCCAGTCGGCACCGGCGGGGCCGTGTGCTATCGCCACCCGGCACGGCCCACCCGCCTGTCGTGCTCCAGCTGCGGGCGACCGATCTGCGTGGACTGCACCAACCAGGCGTCCGTGGGGCAGAAGTGTCCGGAGTGTGCAGCCCCGACCGGTCGAAACCGCGTCATCCGTGCCCGCGACGTCAGCCCCAGCGGGATGCTCGACAACGCGCCTGTGGTCACGACCATCCTGGCGATCACCGTGGGCATCGCGTTCCTCGCCATGGTCGCCCCGGCGTTCTGGCGCGGAGAGCTGTTCCCGCTGCTGGCCGACTCCACCGCACGCGTCGCCCAGGGTGACTGGTGGCGGACCGTGTCGGCGGCCCTGCTCCACGACACCGGCCTGCTGCACGTCGGCTTCAACATGTGGGCGCTCGCCGTGTTCGGCCCGACGATCGAACGCCGGGCCGGGTCCGTCCCGTTCCTGCTGATGTACCTCGCGTCGGCGGCCGCCGGCGGCCTGCTGTTCCAGATCGTCCGCGACGGCGACGTCGCGATCGGTGCATCCGGGGCGATCTTCGGGCTCTTCGGCGCACATCTCGCTGCGGCGTTCCTGGCCCGCAACACCACCGCCGGCCGGGCCGGCCTCCGCCAGCTGATGCCGCTCCTGCTCATCAACCTCTTCCTGCCGGTCATCGTGCCGAACATCGCGTGGGAGGCCCACATCGGCGGGTTGGCCGTCGGTGCCCTGATCATGGTCGCCTGGAGCAAGCTGGCCCCCCTCGGACGCATCGCACCCTCCGGCGAGGGTGGGCTGTCCCCGAACGTGGCACGCGCCATCGTCGCCGGCGCGGTGCTCGTCGCGAGCCTGGGTGTCGTCAGCTTCGTCTGACCTGCCGTTACGATGTCCGGCGTGGCCAGCCCGACCCCTCTGGAAGCGTGGGACGAGGTGTTCGTCCGCTGCACCCGGCAGCAGGTGAACGCCGTCATCGTCGATCCCGCGTCGTGGGGTGTCTGGTGGCCCGGGATGGTCGTGGAGCAGCTCGACGACCGACGGTTCGACCTGACGATCACCGCCCGGGCGCCGATCCCGGCGCGTCATCACCTCGTCGTCACCGTCGACCGGGTCCGGCCGCGCGACAAGGGGCTGGAGTTCAGCGTCAGCGGTGACCTGGACGGGTCGGGGGAGTTCTTCCACCTCGACGGGCCCCGCGGCGTGGTCGTCAACCACCTGCTCCGCGGCACCACGTCCCGGCGACTGCCCCGCATCTGGTTGGCCGCCCACCGCGCCATCGTCCGGGCGGGGCTGACGTCGCTGAAGGACCGCATGGAGGGTGGGCTGCCGCCCGGTACCGAACCCGATCGTGCGCTGCTGGCCCACCAGGCCGAGGAGATGCGGATCTTCGCCCAGGAGGTCGCCCAGGACCTGGCGGAGAAGGCCGCGATGGCCGCAGCCGCGCAGGACGCAACCTCGCAGCCGGGGGAGGGAGGCTGATCGTGCGCTGTCCCTCGTGCCTGGCGACCAACTCCGACACCGCCACCTTCTGCGGCCAGTGCTACACCCGCTTCGACCAGCCCCCAGCGGCCGAGCCGGTCCCCTCGGCGCCGGACCTCGACGAGGTGCCCTGGTTGGTGACGGGCACACCCCCCACCGACACGACCCCGTCGGACACGGCCCCCTCGGACACGGCCCCCTCGGACGCTGCCCAGCCGGAGGCAGCCCCTGCAACAGGGGCCACCGCAACGGCGGGGCGGTTCCACTTCGACGACGGCCGGGCGGGCTGGACCTGCGGGGTGTGCGGCGAACCCAACGAGCTGACCGCCTTCACCTGCGATGTCTGCGGGGCGCGGATGGACGCCGAGGAGCCGCCCGTGCGATTGTCGCCGGAGGAGTGGGATCGGGCACGGCGCGCCGAGGCCCTCGCCCCCGGTGTCGGCCACCTCCGGACCGGCAGCCCCGGATCGGGGATCGCCCGTCTCGGCATGGTGCTGCTGTGGTTCCTCGGCACCGTCCTGCTGGCCACCGGTGGCACGGGCGGCATCATCGCCTCCGTCCCGATGGTGGTGGGCATCCTCGTCATCTGGGCCACCGGCCCGGGCGACCTGACCGCCCTGCAACGTGGACGAGCCCCTCGCCTGGACGCCCGACGGTTCATGTACCTGGTCATCGGCGTGACCGTGGCCGTGATCGTCGTCGGCGGCATCGGCGCCAGCCTCTGAGACGCGGGCACGATCTCGGTCATCGCGGGGACACCCGCCCGGCTGGACGCCCGGCCCATGTCTGGACGGCCCGTACGATCGGGGGCCACGGCCGCTTGCCCGGCCCCACGCAGTCCTCCGCCCCCCGAACGAAAGCGAGCACCGTTGGCCGACACCGACTCCGTCAAGGAATCCCTGCGGATCAAGGCCGACACCGACGCCGTCTGGGACACCGTCGGTGACTTCCCGTCCTACCCGGAGTGGTTGGCGGAGTTCAAGGAGTCCGAGGTGCTCGCCACCCGCCAGGACGGCTGGGCCGAGCAGGTCCGGTTCACCATCGGTGCGGTGGGCATCACCATCTCCATGACGCTGGCGTACACCTACACCGACGACCGCATGACCTGGACGCTCGTGGAGGGCGACATGCTCCAGCGGCTCGACGGGGGCTACACCATCGCCGACAACGGTGACGGCACGACCACCCTCACCTACGAGCTCGAGGTCGTCTCCACCGTCCCGCTGCCGGGCATGGTCCGACGGCGCATCGCGACCAAGGTCGTCAAGGACTCCCTGAAGGCCATCAGGGCCCGCGCCGAGAAGGCCTGACCGCGGTGCGCGTGCTCCTGTTCACCGGCAAGGGCGGGGTCGGCAAGACCTCCGTCGCCGCGGCGACCGCCCTCGCGACGGCCCGGTCCGGCCTGCGCACCCTGGTGCTGTCCACCGACCCCGCCCACTCGCTCGCGGACTCCTTCGATGTGCCCGTCGGCAGCGACCCGACCCCGGTCGCGCCGCGGCTGGAGGTCCTGCAGCTGGACGCCCAGGCACGGCTGGAGGACAACTGGCGGGACATCCAGGACTACCTGATCGCCCTGCTGCGCTGGTCGGGCATCGGCGAGGTGCAGGCCGAGGAGCTGTCGGTCCTCCCCGGCCTGGAGGAGATCTTCAGCCTCATCGACGTCCAGCGGTTCGCCGCAGAGGGACGCCACGACGTCATCGTCGTCGACTGCGCACCGACCGCGGAGACCCTCCGGTTGCTGAGCCTTCCCGACGCGCTGGGCTGGTACATGGAACGCATCTTCCCGATCGAGCGGAAGGTGGCCCGCGTCGTCCGCCCGGTGCTCGGGCAGATGACGTCCATGCCGCTGCCCGCCGACCATCTCCACGGGTCCATCGAGACGCTGTACCGCAACCTCGAGGACGTCCGCGACCTGCTGGCCGACACCGAACGCACATCGGTCCGCCTGGTCACCAACCCCGAGAAGATGGTCGTGGCCGAGGCACGCCGGACCTACACCTACCTGTCGCTGTTCGGCTACCACGTCGACGCGGTCGTGGTGAACAAGATGATCCCCGACGAGGTCACCGACCCCTGGTTCGACCAGTGGAAGCAGCGCCAGGCCGAGCACCTGGCCAGCATCGAGGAGGGCTTCGGCGAGGTGCCCATCCTGACCGCGCCGCTGTTCGACGACGAGATGGTCGGCATCGACGCGCTGGGCCGCTTCGCCCATGCCGTCTACGGCGACGAGAAGCCGCACGAGATCCTCTACAGCGGCTCGCCCCTCACCTTCGAGCCGACCGACGAGGGCTGGTTGCTCGGCATCGCCCTGCCGTTCGTGGCCAAGGGCGAGGTCGACGCCTTCCACCGAGGCGACGAGCTGTACGTCAAGGTCGGCCAGTACACCCGGTCGATCCTGCTCCCGGCGGCACTGCGGCGTTGCACGATCGCCGGTGCCGGGTTGCAGGAAGGGCGACTGCAGGTCCGCTTCGCCCCGCGACCGGGCGCTGCCCGGCAGGACATGC
The DNA here is from genome assembly GCF_003344865.1 of Euzebya pacifica. Classification (GTDB taxonomy): domain Bacteria; phylum Actinomycetota; class Nitriliruptoria; order Euzebyales; family Euzebyaceae; genus Euzebya; species Euzebya pacifica. The sequence goes on along the minus strand of NZ_CP031165.1, from coordinate 3,242,387 downwards.
CCCGCTGAGCGGGGCTGCCTAGACTCCGACGTCACCGTGCAACCCACCGACGACGAGCAGCAGTCCGGCCCCGACGAGGCGGCCGGTCAGCACCTGCATGGCTTCGGTGGCAGCCCCGAGTGCAGCCTGTGCCCGATCTGCGTGGCGCTGCAGGCGCTGGGGAGCGCACGGCCCGACGTGACGACCCATCTGCTCAGCGCCGCACGCGAGCTTGCCCTGGCGGTCAAGACGGCCGCCGAGGGACAAGTTGAGGCTACCGACCGCGCGCAGTCGGTGATGAGCGATAGGTTGACGCGCATAAACATCGATTGACGCGGTTGCACGAGACCCGTCGCCGGGCAGGTTGCGATCGCACGAGGAGGAGACAGCGTGGATCTGACGGCTGACGGCATCAAGGAACTCGTCTCGCGACCGACGTCACCCCAGCGGGTGACGTCGATCTACCTCAACACCGACGGGGCCCGCTTCCCACGCCCAGCCGACTACGAGGCCCGCCTCGACGCGCTGCTGAAGGACGCCCAGGCGAGCGTGATCGACCTGCACGGCACCGCCCGGGACGGCGTCGAGGCCGACGCGGCCGCCATCCGCCGGTACGTGTCCAGCGACTTCGACCGCTCCGGTGTCAAGGGCCTGGCGGTCTTCGCCAGCGGTGGGGAGGTCTTCGAGACCCTGGTGACCGCCGAGCCGTTCCGCAACGTGCAGAAGGTCTCCGACCACCCCTACGTGGTGCCGCTGCAGGCGATGCTCGGGCGCCACCACCACATCGGCCTCGCCGTCATCGAGCGCGACAACGCCCGGCTGTTCCGCTACCGCCTCGGACGGATCGTGGAGTACACCGAGATGGAGAGCGACGTGCGCGGCCAGCACAGCGCTGGCGGCTGGTCCCAGGCACGGTTCGCCCGCAACGTCGAGAACGACCTGATGCATCACTTCAAGGACGCGGCAGAGGCGTTCCTGCGGGTGCACGAGGAGGACCCCTTCGACGCGCTGGTCCTGGCCGGGACCACCACCGAGGTCGAGGCGTTCCGCAAGCAGCTGCACCCCTACCTGGAGGAGGTCGTGCACGGCGACGTCGTGCCGATGTCCCACCAGGTCTCCAAGGACGACGTGCACGAGGCGCTCGACGCGGCCGAGCAGGAGCTCGTGTCCAGCCGTCGCAAGCAGCTGCTGGACAAGCTGGCAGCGGGTGATGGGCAGGGCGCCAAGGTGGCGCGCGGCCTGCGCCACGTCATCGAGGCATGCAACGAGCGTCGGGTCGAGACGCTCTTCGTCGTCGAGGGTGCTGGCCAGGAGGGATTCCGCTCCTCCAACGGCATCCTGACCCAGCACGAGGCCGACGCGAAGGCCTACGGTGAGCCCGTCGAGCCGGTCGACGACCTCATCGACGAGGTGATCGAGCAGTCCGTGCTGGCCGGTGCGCGCATCGAGCTGTTCCGCGACTCCAGCCGTCTGGACGGCCACCCCGTCGCGGCGCTGCTGCGCTTCTAGGTCCCGTCCGTGGCCATGCCGCCGGTGGCCCTCGGCATCGACGTCGGGGGCACCAAGATCCTCGGTGCCCTCGTCGACGACGAGGGGACCGTGCTGCAGCAGCAGGTCGTGCCGACTCCCAAGGAGGACGAGCCGCTGCTGCACGCCATCGTCGGCGTGGCCCGTGGGTTGCTCGACGGTGCCGCGTCGGACCTGCCCGTCGGGCTGGGCTTCCCGGGGCTGATCACCCGTGATGGGGTGGCGCGGTACGGCCCGAACATCTCGTTGCGCGAGTTCCCGCTGCGTGCGCGGCTGGAGGCCGAGCTCGGTCGGGCCGTGCTGGTCGACAACGATGCCACCGCGGCGACGTGGGCGGAGTTCGTGATCGGGGCCGGTCGGGAGGCCCGCGCCGACATGCTGATGTTCACCCTCGGCACGGGTGTCGGGGGCGGGTTGGTCATCGGTGGTCGCATCGTCCGGGGATCACAGGGCTTCGCCGGCGAGCTCGGCCACCTGATCATCGACGTCGACGGGGCGTCGGGTCCGAGCGGCATCCCCGGCGAGCTGGAGGCCTACAGCGCGGGCAACGCGATCGGACGCATGGCCAACCATGCGTTCCTGCAGGGTCACTTCATCGGGACGCTGCTGGAGGGGCCGGTGGCCCCGACGGGGGAGCAGGTGACCTGGGGGGCGCTGCAGGGCGTCGAGCCGGCCATCGAGATCCTCGCGAGGGCCGGCCGCTACCTGGGCATCGCGGCGGCCGGGCTGGTGAACTGCCTGGACCCCGAGCTCATCGTCGTCGGCGGGGGCGCAGGGGCGGCGGGCGACCTCGTCCTCGATCCCGCTCGGGCGTCCTTGGCCGACCACGTCCTGGGCCCGACCCACAGGGATCCCGTTCCCGTGGTCGCCGCCGGGCTGGGCCCGGAAGCCGGCGCGATCGGCGCGGCGTTCCTGGCCGCGGAAGAGGGCCGGGACTGAACACTTGCTGGGGACCTGTTACGGTTCGAGCGGTATCGGTAAGTGGTACCGTTGATAAATGTCTCAGGGGCATTTGACGACGCTGGCAGAGGGATTGGTGTTGGCCGCGTTGGCGGGTACCGCTGCGGCTCTCCCCGATGGAAGTGTCGCCATCTTCGGAAGCGCAGGGGCTGCGGCCGTAGCTCCTACACTGGCGCGTCACGCGGGCGATCACGTTGTGCGGTGGGCCGACGGTGTCCGGAGCATGTTGGGCCGAACCGAGGAGTTGTCCGGAGAGGATCCGGTCGACGCGCTGTCTGCGTTGGCTGCGGACGATCTGGGCATCCAACTTGTTGAACTTGCCACGAAGTCAGTCAGGCCCCCCGCAATCCGAGAGGCCGTCGAGGTTGCGGCCCGATTGCTGGCCCAAGCTGTCACTGGTGCCGGGAATCTGGATGCTGATCTCTTGACGCTCCAGGCCATGGCCGACCTGCGTGTCCCACACGTCGCTGTGATGCGCCAGTTGAAGCAGAATGCGTTCCTCCCCATGAGTACTGAGCCGTACTTCATGGACGGTGGCGGCGCCGCCGATCCGCAGACGACGGAGGTGTCGGTGCCGGATCTGCCTCACGTCGCCCAAGCTGCCCGGCTTGGCGAGGCTCTGGGCATGGACCCGGCGCTCCTTCCGCCTTTGCTTGCCGTCCTCGCACGACACGGCCTCGCTTTGGGGCAGTCCGGGTCGACTTGGGAGACCTCGGATCAGATCTTCTATCGGCTCTCGGAGTTCGGCGAGAACGTTCTGGAAGCCATCGAAGCCGCAGGATGAGGGCAAGTCGTCTTGTCGGGAGAATCGGCCGCTGGAAGACTGCCGGCCATGGACGAGTCGACCATCGAGTTCACCAGCCGAGACGGCATCGCCGTGCACACCTACCGCTGGGCGCCGGAGGAGTCGCCGCGTGCCGTCGTGCAGGTCCAGCACGGGCTGGCCGAACACGCCGCTCGGTACCGCCGGTTCGCCGAGGCGCTGACGGACGCGGGGTACCTGGTGTACGCGCCGGACGCCCGCGGGTCGGGGCGGACGGCGCAGGGTGCGTACGGGAGCTGGGGAGCGGACGGCTGGCCCGGATGGGTGAACGACGTCGCCCTGCTCCGGGAGCGGATCAGCGAGGAACACCCGGACCTGCCGGTGGTGCTGTTCGGGCACAGCATGGGGTCCTTCGCCACCCAGCACTACCTGCTGGACCACTCCGCGGACGTCGACGCCGTGGTCCTGTCGGGCAGCACCGAGGTGGAGTGGCTTGTCCCCGTCCTCGACGCCGACGAACCGGCGGACCTGAGCGCCTTCAACGAACCGTTCGAGCACCGGACGGGCTTCGAGTGGTTGAGCCGTGACGAGGCCGAGGTCGACGCCTACGTCGCCGACCCGGCATGTGGCTGGGAAGCCCCGCCGCTGCCGGGTATCGGGTCCTTGGCCGCGGCTGCTGATCCCGACCGGGTGGCGGCCGTGCGCGACGACCTGCCGATGCTGATCGTGTCCGGAGACGCCGACCCGCTGGCCCAGGGCGGCGCCACCGTCGAGCTGCTCGCCCAGCGGTACCGCGACGCCGGGCTGGGTGACGTCGAGGTCCGCCTGTACCCCGGCGGCCGGCACGAGCTGCTCAACGAGACCAACCGCGACGAGGTGACCGACGACATCCTGGCCTTCCTGGACCGCGTGACGGCGGGGGAGTAGGCCAGCCCCGTCGCGTGGCCGCTGGCACGATCGGGGCCGGGCCGACCTGCGCCGTGTGGCTTCTGGCGCGATCGGGGCCTGAACCTCCTATGGGTGGGTTACGGCACGATCGTCGTCGGGGGCCGACCCGCGCGGGGGTGCGTTACGGCGCGATCGGGGCCTGACCTCCCTATGGGTGGGATTCGGCACGATCGTCTCGTGGCCCGGAGAAGAGGCCGATGGACGGTCCTTGGTCGGGTTGCTTCGTGGCTGGAGTTGGCTGGTGTGGGAACTGTGGTGCGGTGTGTCGACGATTCGTTCGAAATGCGCCTTGAGCTGGGGAAACAGTCGATCCGAGACCGTCGATGCGGTATACTCGAACACACGATCGAGACAGTGAGAAGTGGGGTCGGGACATGGGTGGGCCAGGGGTGGTGGAGGCTGGTGAGGTGACCGAGCTGGTCACCCACCTCCACACCCTCGCCAGCCGCTTCGACCCCGACCAGATCCCCGACGGTGACGTCGCCGGACTCGTCGTCGACTTGGGACGTGCGGGTCGGCTGGTCGACGGCATGCTCACCCGGGCCGCCCGACGCGCAACCGAGACGTCCGCACACGAAACGACCGGGGTCAAGGATGCGGCGACGTTGATCGCCACCGCCACCGGCACCTCCACCGCCGCCGCCAAGAAGATGTTGAAGACCTCGTCGCAGCTGGTGGACCAGCCCGATGTGGACAAGGCGGTCACCGACGGGACCCTGTCGACCGAGCAGGCCGTGGTGGTGTCAGAGACGGTCGCTGATGCGCCGGAGAAGGCGAGCGAGCTGATCGGCGATGCCACCAGCCAGACGTTGCCGGAGCTGCGCAAGAAGGCCCGCGACATCCGCACCGCCGCCGACCCCGACCGGGAAACAACCCGCCGGCGACACCTGACCCGGCGGGCGTTCCGGTCGTGGACCGAAACCGACGGCGAATGGAAAGCGTTCATCCAGGCACCCGGCGACCTGGGTGCCCGGATCGAGGCGGCCCTGCGTGGCGAACACGACGCGGTCTTCCGGACCGCACACGCCGCCGGCCAACGAGAGGACGACGCCTGCTACCGGTTCGACGCCCTCCTCAACCTCCTCGAGCACGCCACCACCGGCCCGATGAACAACGCCCCACCCTCGAACTCTCCGGATCACGCCCCGGCCGCTGGTACCCAGAGGACCACCACCAACGCCCCAGCCCGGCCGATCCTCCCAGGCACCACCGACACCAGCGACGTGACCCCGAGCAGCACCGCTGACCCGGACGGCACAGGTCCGGACATCCGCGATCACGGCGCCGGATCGGTCGACCATCCGCCTCGGCAACGACATCGACCCTCCGGCAGGCAGACCAAGGTCATCATCCGCGTCGACGGCTCCGCGCTGGTCCGCGGCGAACTCGCTGATGGCGAGACCTGCGAGATCGCCGGCATCGGCCAGGTCGCCCTGTCCGCCGTGCGCGAGCAGATCCCCGACGCCCACATCACCTACGTCATCACCAACGCCACCGACGTCACCGTTGCCCACCTCGGACGACAGGTCACCGCCCACCAGCGCACCGCCCTCGAAGCACGCGGGTACTGCTGCGAGGTGCCCGGCTGCGCCGCCGACCACCTGCTGGAGATCGACCACGTCACCGGCTGGGCCATCACCAAGGACACCCGACTGTCCGACCTCGCCTGGCTCTGCACCACCCACCACCGACAGAAATCCAGACGCCACTACCGACTGCTCGGCCCACCCGGCCAACGCACCTGGACCAGCCAGACCGGCGCGGAGATCAGCCGAGATCCACCGGCGGAAGCCGCATGACCGCCGGCTCCGGAGGGCGATCCACTTCGAGTCCGCGCTGCCCCGGGACTCGCACGGTCGGACAGCCCGACCCCCACCGTTGTCGCTGCAAGGTGCGACCAACCACACATCGATCGAACCAGCCGAGAATCGTCCGAGGAAGCCAGATGCGCACGCTGCACCGCTCACCCATGGGACCAACGGCCCTTCGGCTCGCCCGCACCGCGGGACTGGTTGTGGTCGTGGCTCTGCTCGGCGGGTGCTCTGGGCTTCCCGAGACGGACCGAGCGGTGGATGTCGCGCTGGCCCACGCGGGGATCACCGAGGAGGGCGTGACGATCGAATCGTCCGTTGGCCAGGACGGTGTGGTCGAAGTCCAGATCGTGCGCGACATCGCCGACCAGGACGACTCCGTCCGCGCGGTGCGCCGCATCGTCGTCGTGGACGCCGACGGCACGGTCGTCGAGGACCACAGCGAACAGGCCTGTCAGCACGGCCGTGGGCACCAGGACTTCTCCACCGAGCCGTGCCTGTGACGCACGGGGTCCACGACTGACTGGACGGGCCCAACTGACTGGACGGGACTAGCGGGACCGGCGGCGTTGCCAGATGACCGCGCCGACGGCGGCGACGATCACGACGAACGCGACGACGCGCAGGCTGCGGGGGAGGAAGGGACCGGCGATCGTCACGGCCAGCAGCGGGGCCAGCACGACGACGATCAGCACCCGCAGGTCACGGAAGCGCTGCATGACCAGCGGGGGACCGTCGTGCACGTCGTCGGGGTCCCGATGCACCGGTCCGTCGGCACGGCCGATCGAGGCCCGAGGTGCAGGCGCCGCGGCGATCTCGTCGGCGATCTCCTCCATGCGGGAACCCATCTCGCGCATGGCAGCGTTGCGCTGGCCGTCAGGCACCCGAACCACCGTGTCGCCGTACTCATCGGGCTCGGCGTCCTGCCACGCAGGGATGCCTGCACGCGACAGCACAGCCACGACTGCGTCTGCCGTGGCCCGGTCGAACGATGTGAGCGCGATGCCCTCGCGTTGCGGTGATTCCACGTCTCGCCCCTGGATGGCCGGCCACGTATGCTAGCCATCCATCGAGCCGGGCGCGGCCTGGCGCTGGAGGCACGAGTTGACAGGGCGCGAGCGGACACCGCTGCTGTACAAGATGATCCATACGGTCCTGCCGCCGATCCTGACGGCGATCTACCGGCCGTGGATCGAGGGGGCAGAGCACATCCCGACGGAGGGGCCGGCGATCCTGGCCTCCAACCACCTGTCCTTCCTCGACCACTTCTTCCTGCCCGCCTACGTCGACCGACCGATCTTCTTCCTCGGCAAGTCCGACTACTTCTCCGGCTGGCAGCGTTACTTCTTCGAGAACGTCGGCGTGATGCCGGTCAACCGCGAGGGTGGCGACGCCGGTGAGGCGTCCCTCCGCAAGGGCATCGAGATCCTCGAGGACGGCAAGCTGCTCGGCATCTACCCCGAGGGCACGCGCACCCCCGACGGCCGCCTGTACCGGGGCAAGACCGGCCCCGTCCGCCTCAGCCTGCGCACCGGCGTCCCGATCATCCCCGTCGCGATGATCGGCGTCTTCGAGATCCTCCCGCCGGGCGCGAAGTTCCCCCGCTTCGGCGGCCGTGTCGGCATCAAGGTCGGCGCCCCGCTGGACTTCTCCCGCTACGCCGGCAAGGACGACGACCGTTTCGCCCTCCGCTCGGCCACCGACGAGCTGATGTACGAGCTCATGCTGCTCAGCGGCCAGGAGTACGTCGACGAGTACGCCGCCGCGGTCAAGAAGGGCGAGGTCGAGATCGGCTCGGGTGACCTTGCCGAGCTGGGTCGTCAGATGGACGAGGAGAAGCGGGACCGCGCCGCCTGAGCGACGCCCGGCCGCCACGACGTCCCGGTCCCGCAGGGTACGACCGGTCAGCTATCCCGCGAAGCCGTTGCGAGCCGCCAGCAGGGCGCTGGCGAACGACGACAGCTCGCCGGTGCGCTCGGGCCCGACGGTGAAGCTGAGGCTGGTGGGCTGGATGGCCACGGCGTAGGAGAAGACGTCGGGGTCCTCGATGCTCACGGGATCGGCATGCCCGGTGTGCCCCGGCGTGTTCAGCATCACGGCAAGCGACACGTCGAGCTGGGTCCCGTCGGGGTGGCTGGCCGACGACAGCTGGGTCCCGACGATCGTGTCCAGCGGATGCGCCGACACGGTGGTCTCGAACGTGGTGTCGACCGACTCGGGGCCCCGGTCGAAGTGCTCCTCCGACACGATCACCGAGTGCAGGTGATCGGCCCCCAGCAGCCACATGACGATGTCGAGGTGGATGTGTCCCGCATCGCACAGGTCGCTGGCCAGGCTCAGCAGGTGCAGGGCGACCGGCTCGTCGGGCAGCAGCTCGGCCAGGTGGTCGGGCAGCCAGTCCAGCGTGGGACGGTGAGCGGCCAGCGCGCCGGTCAGCTCGAAGTCCCAGGCATGTCGTTGTGTCACGTGTTGTTGTCCTCGTCGTCCGTTGCCCAGGCGCAGGATCGTGCCACAGCCTGGCGCCAGCGACCGTACCTGCGGTCCCGTTCCGCAGCGTCCATCTCGGGGCTGAAACGGGCGTCCAGCTGCCACACGTCGGCCAGCTCGTCGGTGGACTCCCAGACCCCCGCGCCGAGCCCCGCCGCGAAGGCCGCCCCCAGCGCCGTCGTCTCCCGCACCTTGGGTCGCAGGACATCCACCCCGAGCAGGTCGGCCTGGAAGCGGCACAGGAGGTCCATGGCCGAGGCACCCCCGTCGACCCGCAGCTCACCGAGCTCCAGCCCCGAGTCGGCCTCCATCGCATCGATGACGTCCTTGGTCTGGAACGCCATCGCCTCGACCGTCGCCCGGGCGATGTGGCCGGCGTTGGTGCCGCGGGTCAGGCCCACGATCGTCCCTCGGGCGTAGGGGTCCCAGTGGGGCGCCCCGAGGCCGGTGAACGCCGGCACCAGGTAGACGTCGTCGGTGTCGGGAACGCTGAGGGCGAGCGGCTCGGTGTCCGACGCCTTGTCGATGATCCCGAGCCCGTCGCGCAGCCACTGCACGGCCGCCCCGGTCACGAAGATCGATCCCTCCAGCACGTAGCAGGGTCCGTCGCCGAGGTCCCATGCCACCGAGGACAGCAACCGCCCGGACGTGGGCCGCTCCCGTCCGGTGTTGAGCAGCACGAACGAGCCGGTCCCGTAGGTGTTCTTCGACATGCCGGGCGTCCAGCAGCCCTGGCCGAACAGCGCCGACTGCTGGTCGCCGAGCACACCGGTGATGGGCACCTCCGCCCCGAAGAACGCGTCGGGGTCGGTCGTCCCGAAGCTGCCGACGCTCGGCCGCAGCTCGGGCAGCACCGACATCGGCACGCGCAGCAGCTCGGCCATCCGCGGGCTCCAGTCGGCCCGATCGATGTCGTAGAGCATCGTGCGGCAGGCGTTGGACGGTTCGGTGACATGCGACGCACCGCCGGTCAGGCAGCTGATCACCCAGGTGTCGACCGTGCCGAACGCCAGACGGCCCTCCTCGGCCATGGCCCGTGCCCCGTCGACGCGGTCGAGCATCCAGGCGATCTTCGTCCCCGAGAAGTAGGCGTCGACGACCAGCCCGGTGGTGTCACGGATCGCCGCGTCGTGCCCGGCCTCGCGGAGGCGGTCGCACACGCCCGCGGTGCGGCGGTCCTGCCACACGATCCCGTTGTGGATCGGCCGGCCGGTCTCGCGGTCCCACAGCAACGTCGTCTCGCGCTGGTTGGTGATGCCGATGGCCGTCAGGTCAGCAGCCTCGATGCCGCCGTCCTCGAGCGCTGCAGCGCAGGCGGTCCGCAGCGCCGCCATGATCTCCTCACCGTCGTGCTCGACCCAGCCGGGACGCGGGAAGTGCTGGGGGAACTCGGCGTAGCCCCGGCCGGTCAGGCCGCCCCGCTCGTCGACGAGCAGCGCGGTGACACCGGTCGTCCCGGCGTCGATGGTCATGATCGTGCGCACGCGTTCAGCTCCCAGTCGCGGAGATGTCCTTGGGGGTTGTCTAGCATGCGCGCGGTGACCAGACGCATCGGCATACTCACCGGCGGGGGCGACTGCCCCGGACTGAACGCGGTCATCCGCGCCGTCGTACGACGGGCGGAGCACTTCGATGTCTCCGTGTTCGGTTTCCGCAACGGCTGGCGGGGGGTGCTCGACTCGACGGTCGAACGCCTCGACCGCCGGTCCACACAGGGCATCCTCCTGCGGGGCGGGACGGTGCTCGGGACCAGCAGGACCAACCCGATCAGCGAACCCGACGGTGTCGCCCGGATCACCGAGACGCTGGAGGTCCACGAGCTGGACGGCCTGATCGTCATCGGGGGAGAGGGCACCCTGTCGGCCTCGCGGGTGCTGAGCGAGGAGCACGGCGTGCCGATCATCGGCGTGCCCAAGACCATCGACAACGACCTCGGCGGGACCGACTTCACCATCGGGTTCTCCACCGCTGTCGATGTCGCGACCGACGCCGTGGACCGGCTGCACTCCACCGCGGAGAGCCACAACCGGATCATGGTGCTGGAGCTGATGGGCCGCCACGTCGGGTGGATCGCCACCTACGCCGGACTGGCCGGCGGCGCCGACGCCATCCTCGTGCCCGAGCGGTCCTTCGACATCAACAAGGTCTGCCGGCACCTCAAGCGTCGCCACGGCATGGGGCGGTCGTTCTCCATCGTCGTCGTCGCCGAGGGCGCCGTCCCCGCCGAGGGCACCATGGCGCTGCCGGACTACGAGACCGATGACTTCGGTCGGCCGGTGCTGGGTGGCATCGCCAACATCATCGGTCCCGAGATCGAGCGCCAGACCGGGTTCGAGACCCGTGTCACCGTCCTGGGGCACGTCCAGCGGGGCGGCCGTCCCAACGCCACCGACCGGGTGCTCGGCAGCTCGCTCGGCAAGGCCGCCATGGACCATGCGGCCGAGGGCAACTGGGGGATCATGGTCGGCCAGGACGGCGCGCACGTCACCACCGCATCGCTGGGCGAGGCCACCCGCGAGCTGAAGACCGTCCCCTCGGAGATGTTCGAGACGGCCCGGGTGTTCTTCGGATGAGCGTCAACGCCCCCCGCCACGCCGACGGCCTGGTCGACCTCCGCTCCGACACCGTCACCCGCCCCGACGCCGCGATGCGACGGGCCATGGCCGAGGCCGACGTGGGCGACGACGTCTACGGCGAGGATCCGACCGTGCGGCGGCTTGAGGAGACCGCCGCGGCGCTGTTCGGCAAGGAGGCCGGGCTGCTGTGTCCCTCCGGCGTGCAGTGCAACCTCGTCGGGTTGATGAGCCTGGCGACCCGCGGCACCGAGGTGCTGGTCGAGGCCGACGCCCACCTCGTCAACTACGAAGCCGGCGCGGGTGCGATGTTCGCCGGCGTGCAGTTCCGCACCGTGCAGGCGCCCGACGGCCTGTTCGATGCCGACCTGGTCGCCGCCCACATCCGCCCGGACCACTTCCCGCTGACCGCCACGTCCCTCGTAGCGATCGAGCAGACCCACAACCGGCGTGGCGGCACCGCCTACACCCCCGAGGCGCTGGCGGCCATCGGGGCGACGGTCCGCGAGGCGGGCCTGCCGCTGTACATGGACGGTGCCCGGGTGTTCAACGCCGTCGAGGCCACCGGGTCCACCACCGAGGAGCAGGGTCGACAGGTCACGGCGCTGTCGTTCTGCCTGTCCAAGGCGCTCGGCGCACCGGTCGGTTCGGTGTTCGTCGGTCCGGCCGACGTGGTGGACGCCGCACGGGGCTGGCGACGCCGGCTCGGGGGGGCGATGCGCCAGTCCGGTGTGATCGCCGCCGCAGGGCTGGTCGCCCTCGAGCAGGGCCCGGGTCGCGTGGCCCAGGACCACGAGCACGCCCGCATGCTCTACGACGCGGCGCGGGCGGTGCTGCCCGACGACCACCCGATCGCCCCGCCCACCAGCAACATCGTCTACGTCGACGGCGTCGATGCTCCTGCGATCGTGGCGGGCCTGCGGGAACGCGGCATCCTCGCAGGGAGCATGGACCCCACCACGCTGCGGATGGTCACCCACCGGGACGTCGACACCGTCGGCATCACGCGGGCGACCGACGCGCTCAAGACCGTCCTCGCCAGCTGACGCCTGCAGGAGACACCCCCCACATGAGCAGTCCGAACGCCCACCGGCTTCCGCCCGGCCAGTACGAGGCCCGTGGCTGGCCCGTCCTGCACTTCGGCGCACCGCCGGCGGTCGACGCCGCCACGTGGACCGTCACGGCCTCCGGCGCCATCGAACATCCGACCACGTGGACGCTCGAGCAGTTCAGGGCCCTTCCGAGGACCACGCTCACCGCGGACTTCCACTGCGTCACCAAGTTCAGCGTGTTCGACAACGAGTGGCACGGCGTGGCCGCCCGCACCGTGTTCGCCGAGCTGCAGCCCACGGCGGAGGCGTCCCACGTGATGCTGCACGGCGCCGAGGGCTACACCACCAACGTGCCGCTCGACGCGATGCTGGACGACGACGTGCTCTTCGCGTGGCGACGCAACGGCGAGGACCTGACCGTCGAGCACGGCTGGCCGCTGCGGCTGATCCTGCCCAAGCGCTACGCCTGGAAGTCGGCCAAGTGGTTGAGCGGCATCGAGGTCATGGCCGGGGACCGTCGCGGCTTCTGGGAGGAACGCGGCTACCACAACGACGCCAGCCCGTTCACCGAGGAACGCTACTCCTACCAGGAGGGTTAGGGGTCGTGCGCGTCCTCGTCGTCGATGACGAGCCGGACATCCGCTTCATCATCGGGACCAGCCTGCAACGGTGGGGGTACGAGACCGCCGAGGCGACCAACGCCGAGGAGGCCTACGCGATCTGTCGCGACGACCCGCCCGACATCATGCTGCTGGACGTCTCGATGCCCGGGGAGACCGGCATCGAGCTGCTCGACCGCTTGCGTGCCGACGACCTGATCCCCGGCCCGACGGCGTTGCTGTCCGCGGCCTTTCCCGGTCAGCTCGCCGGCGTGGCCGCCGACCACGGCGTCGTCCACCTGCCCAAGCCCTTCGGGCTGGAGGACCTCGAGGACCTCGTCGCCGACCTCGCGAGCCGCGTCACCGGCTGACGCGGCTCTGCAGGCTCACCCTGTCACGCTGCTCCGGGCGCGGGCGACCAGCTCGCGCTGCACGGCCTTGGTCCGGTCGTCCAGCGACACGTGATAGGTGTGGGGGTTCACCAGCCGGCGAACGCCTGCGTCGAGGGTGGCGATGTCGTCGGTGCAACGCCGACGCAGCGTGGCGAGGTCCCCCGACGCCGACGGTGACACCGTGGGCGGGGTCGTCCGACCGTCGAAGACGACCTCGTGCAGCGGCTCGACGCGGGACACCTCCGACGGTGCGATGGTCCGGAAGGCCCCGTCGCGATGGGGATGGTGCAGCCGCATGGGCTGCCCGTCGGCGAACGGGGTCGCGTCGGGCTCGGTGATCACGTCGGCGGTGGCGTGTCCGCGGGTGTCGTAGACCCGCCACGCCCGCTTGCGCCCGGGGATCGGCACCTTGACGGGGTTCTCCGACACCTTCACCGCTGGCTGCCACTCACCGTGTTCGTCCTGCAGCCCCACGAGCTTGTAGACGCCGTCGAGCGCACCGTCGCCCTCGGAGGTGATCAGCCGGGTGCCGACGCCGTAGGTCATGCGGCCGCGGAGCCGGGGCCAGTCCACCCCCTCGCGGTCGGCCTCGTCGGCCATCTGGGTCAGGATCTGCCAGATCGTCAGCTCGTCGAGCTCGCTGGACAGCACGATCCGTGCCTCGGTGAACCCCGCCTCGTCCAGCATCTTCGCCGCCTGCACGCTCAGGTACGCCAGGTCGCCGGAGTCCAGCCGGACCCCACCGGGCGTGTGACCGGCCTCGCGGAGCTCCTCGAACACCGTGATGGCGTTGGGCATGCCCGACCGCAACGTGTCGATCGTGTCGACGAGCAGCACGCAGTCGTCGGGTGCGGACCGGGCGAAGGCACGGAAGGCCTCGAGCTCGCCGCGTCCGTCGGCCATCCACGCCTGGATCAGCGCATGGGCGTGGGTGCCGGCTGACTGCACCCCGAGGGCGACCGAGGCCTGGACGTTGGACGTGGACACGAACCCGCCGACGAGCGCCGCGCGGGCCGCCTCGTCGACGGCGACGCCGGGGCCGCGCCGCATCCCGAACTCCAGCGTCGGCGCCCCCTTCGCGCTCTTCACGATCCTGGCCGCCTTCGTGGCGATCAACGTCGGGTAGTTCAGCATGTTCAGCAGGGCGGTCTCCAGCAGCTGCGCCTGGGGCAGGGGACCGGTCACCACCACGATCGGCAGGTGCGGATGCACGACACGGGCCTCGGGTACGGCCTCGAGCACGAGGTCGCGGAAGTGGCCGTGCTCGGCGAGCCAGTCGAGGAACGCCGGTTCGAAGACGGGCGCACCGGTGGAGGTGGTGAACCGCGAGAGGGCGTCCACCTCCGCGTCGGTGACGTGCACGTCCTGCATCCACTCCAGCAGCGGCCCGAGTCCCGTCGCGACGCAGAAGCCCGCCTGGTGGCTGCCGTAGTCGGGGTTGGAGCGGTAGAAGTAGTCGAACTGCGCCAGCCGGTCGGCCAGGCCCTCGCGGACGTGGACCTGCGCCATGGCCAGCTGGTAGTGGTCGGTGAACAGCGGGCCGCGGCCCTCGCGGAGGCTCACACCAGGCCCCGGACCGACACGCCGGCCTCCTGCATGGCCGCCACGGCTGCGGCGCCGTCGCCGGGGGACAGGTCGACGGCGCGGCACAGGTCGGCCCGGACCGTGGTCTCCAGACCGGCCTCGACGGCGTCGAGGGCCGTCGCCTTCACACAGACGTCGAGGGCCAGGCCGACGACGACCACCCGGGTGATCCCGCGTGCCGACAGGTAGGCCGCCAACCCCGTCGGGGTTGTCGCCCCGGTCGTCGGGTCGGCCACGCCGAAGGCCGAGTACCCGTCCTCACCGCCGGTGCCCTTGCGCAGGATCAGGTCGGCGTCGCGCGACAGGTCACGGTGCAGCGCCGCCCCCCAGGTGTCGCGGACGCAGTGGACGGGCCAGACGCCGCCGTCGGTGGCGAAGTGCGGTGTCGACGGCGGATGCCAGTCCTGCGTGGCGACCACGGTGCTGCCGGCCGGCCTGGCGGCGGCCACGAGGGCGTTGATGCCCGGCACGATGGCCTCACCATCGGGGACGTAGAGCCCCCCGTGGGGGTCGGCGAAGTCGTGCTGGACGTCGACGACGAGCAGGGCAGTCGACGGGTCGAGGTGAAGATCGGTGTCCATCGCCGCAGAGACTACGGCGCGACCGGCCGGTCACCTCGCCTGCGGTCCGGAGGCACCCCCCGCTGGGTAGGCTCTCTGGACACGATGACGGCCGAGACCTGTGACCACTGCGGCGCCGACCTGGGCGATGCCGCGCGGTTCTGCACGGAGTGCGGTACCCCCGTCGGCGGACGTCCGATCGAGGCCTCGGAAACCACCGGCGTCCACGACGGCGACGAACCGCCTGCCCGCCTGGTGGAGTGCGAGGTGTGCGGGGCATCCAACGCCGCCAGCCGGCCGCTCTGCGCGCACTGCGGCACCCCCCTGCGCGAGGAGGTGCCGGGCGGGGATGCGCTGCCCGACGACTGGTCGGCCGACCCACCGGACCCCGGCACCGCCCCCGCCCCTCGCGGTCGGGGGCTGGACACCTCCCCGGTGCTGCTCAGCCTCGTCCTGCTCGCCGGCCTCGTGACCGCCGGCGTGCTGCTCGCCCTGGTGACCTCACAGGTCCGCCGGACGGACGGCCCGCCCGTCGCGGCCGGGGTGGCACCCAGCGGCGCAACGGCCTCCAGCGTGGTGGAGGGCCACCGCGCGCTGCAGGCCATCGACGGTGACGCGACCACGGCGTGGCACGAGGGCGCCGACGGCCCGGGAACGGGGGAGTGGCTGGAGGTCCAGCTCCCCGGCCGGACGGAGGTCCGCCGCGTCCTGGTGTGGAACGGCGACCAGGCCGACGAGACGTCGTTCGCGGCGCACGGACGGGCGGCCGGCATCCGCATCGAGGTCGGTGGCCGGCAGTTCCGCGTCGACCTCCTCGACATCGACGGGCCGCAGGCCGTCGACCTGCCCGACGGCGTCGTCGACGACCGGGTACGGCTGGTCGTCGAGGCCGTCGTGGGCGAACAGCCCGAGCTCGCCATCAGCGAGGTGGTCGTGGAGACGTCGGCCGACTGACGACCGGGTCAGCTGGCGACGAAGTAGAAGATCTGGATCGAGTCGCCCCGCTGGATGGTGGTGCCCGGTTCGGGGATCTGCCGTTCGACCTCGTTGACCGAGCCGTAGGTGAACGGCCCCAGCGTCGGCTGCGGGCTGCTCTCCTCGACCAGCTCGACCTCGGCGAGGCCAGCGACGGCGTCACGGGCCTGCTGGACCGACATGCCGCGCAGGTCGGGAACCTGCAGGCTGAGCGGTCCACGGGATACGACGAGGGGGACCTGGGTCAGCGCGTCCACGCGCTCGGCCGGCGCCACCCCCTGGGCGATCACCGTGCCGCGTTCGGGGTACTCGTCGGACCACTCCTCGGTGACCGTGGGGGACAGCCGGACGGCCTCCAGTGCGGCGGTGGCGTCCTCGGCGGTGCCGCCGACCATGTCGGGCACGTCGACCTGCTCGATCCCGAGCGACAGCGTCACCGCCACGACCGACCCCTCCTCCACCGGGGAACCAGCCGGAGGTGACTGGGCCAGGACGTCGCCCTCCGGCACCGTGTCGTGGTGTTCCTCGGCGATCTGCAGGTCGAAGGCGTGGGTCTCGCGCAGCAGCGACTCGACGTCGGCGAAGGGCTGCAGCTGGACGTCGGGCATGTCGATGACCCGGGGGCCGAGGGACAGGATCAGCTGGACGACCTCGCCGGCACGCAGCTCGGTGCCCTCGCTGGGGGACTGGCCGGTGACGATGCCGGCAGGCACGTCGAGGCGGTGCTCCTCCTCGGCGATGTCGACGCGGAGGTCGACCGCCTGCAGCTCGGCGACGACCTCGGCCTGCGGTCGGCCGGTCAGGTCGCCGAGGATCGTCGTGGGCACGAGGACGGTGTCGTAGAGCAGCCAGCCGCCGGCGCCGAGCAGGCCGAGGACGACGAGGGAGATCAGCACCATGCCGACGCGGCGAGGCCAGCGGCGTGGGGGCCGCTCCGGGGCGGGACGACGGCGGGCCGCGAGGTCCTCCTCGGCCGTGCGGCGGGCCGGTCGGGTCGGCAGGGCCGAGGTCTCGGCCAGCTCGCTGGGCAGGACGAGGGTGTGCATCTGGCCGTCATCGGCGAGGTGGGTCACGGCGGCCGGGGGGCTGTCGACGGCCTCGCGGAGCGCACGGCCCATCGCCGCGACGTCGGGGAACCGACCGGCGGGATCACGTGAGGTTGCCCGGGCGATCACGGCGTCCATGGCCGGGGTGACCTCGGGGGCGTAGCGGCTGGGCGGCGGCACGTCCTCGTTGGCGTGCCGCAGGGCGACGGCCATGGGGGTGTCGGCCGGCAGCGGCTTGCGGCCGGTCAGCAGCTCGTAGGCGACGACCGCGAGGGCGTACTGGTCGCTGGCCGGGGTGGCCTCGATCCCGTCGACGAGCTCGGGGGCCAGGTAGTGCACGCTGCCGACGAGGGTGCCGGTGGCGGTGTGGCTGGTGGCCGCCATCACGCGGGCGATGCCGAAGTCGGCCAGCTTGGGGCTGCCCTCGGCGGTGATCAGCACGTTCTCGGGCTTGACGTCCCGGTGGATCAAGCCGATGCCGTGGGCGGCGTGCAGGGCGTCGCAGAGCGGCTCGATGACCGCAAGCACCTGTGCGGGGTCCAGCGGGCCGTGGGTGGCCAGGACCTCGCGGAGGCTGGGTCCGTCGATCAGCTCCAGGACGATCCACGGCAGGTCGGTCTCGCCCTGGTCGTAGACCCCGACCACGTGCGGGTGGCTCAGCGAGGCCGCGTGGCGGGCCTCTGCGGCGAACCGGGTGCGGACCTCGGGATCGTCGGCGAGGTGCGGATGCAGCACCTTGACGGCGACCGGACGGTCCATCTGGGTGTCGGTGCCCCGCAGGATCGTGGCCATGCCTCCGGCGCCGATCCGCGAACCGAGGCGGTACCGGCCGGCAAGGATGCGCGTCTTCTCACCCGCCGTGTCGGCGGGGACGGACGTGCCTGGGGCCGGAGTGGACACCCACTGAGTGTAGGTTGGCCGGGTGCCAGAACCTGCTGACCTCCCGCCCGAGTCCGATGCCGACGGGCCAGTGTCCGACGAACTGCACGACGGGTTGCTGTCGCTCGACTTCCATGCGGTGCAGGCCGACCGCAAGGGTGTCGTGCAGTACGCCCGGCGACCGAACCGGTTCCTGACCGAGTGGGTCCACGACGACGGCGAGGAGCTCCTGTTCACCTGGGAGTTCGACCTCGGCGAGTTCTGCAAGGCCGTGGACTGGCAGATCGGGGCGGCCGAGACGTCCTTCCAGATCCTGTTCCCGCAGTTCGACGTCCGCATCGCCCGCGACCTGGAGGCCGTGGCGATCGAGGTCTCCCGCCTCGAGGAGCAGATGCGCACCCTCGACCTGTCCGACCCCTCGTTGTAGCCCCGCCTACCCCGCCGGCGGCAGGACGACCGTCACCCGGGCCCCGCCGGTCGGGGCGTCACCGATGGAGACGGTGCCGCCGTGCAGCGAGGTCAGCTGGGCGACCAGCGGCAGGCCGAGCCCGCTGCCGGGTCGGTTCGTGGCGTCCGCACCTCGGGTGAACCGTTCGAAGGCCCGGTCGCGTTCCTCGAGGGGGAACCCGGTGCCGTCGTCGTCGACGGTCAGGGTCACGGCGTCGTCGGCCAGCGCGACCCGGACGGTGATGTGTCCCTCGGGACGGCCGTGGATCGCGGCGTTGCGCAGCAGGTTGTCCACGATGCTGCGCAGCCAGGGCCGGGCGCCGCGCACGGCTGCCGGACGGTCGCCCAGCACCGCGTCAACCGTGACTCCCGGATGCCGCTGACGGGCCGCGTCGACCGCCTCGTCGACCACGTCACGCAGGTCGAGCGGCTCGACGTCGCCGAGCAGTCCGGCGTCGGCCCGAGCCAGCGTCTGCAACGACGCCAGCAGGGTCGACAGCCGTCGTGTCTCCTCGGCGATCTCCAGGACGACCTCCTCGCGCATCTCCGGGGGCATCCCCGCGTTGCGGACGAGGGTGTCGAGGGCGGCCTGCATGGCGGTCAGCGGGGTGCGCAGCTCGTGGCCGGCATCGGCGGCGAACCGACGGGCGGCGTGCAGCGCGGCTTCCCGGCCGGCACGGCTGCGTTCGAGCCGGGCGAGCATGGTGTTCAGGCCCTCCGCGACGGCCGCGACCTCTGTCGGCGCATCGTCGACGGTCACTCGCGTCCGCAGGTCCTCCGTGGCGGCGACGCGTTCGGTGCCCTCGCGGAGCTGCCGCAGCGGCCGGGTGGCCAACCCCGTGACCACGAACGTGGCAAGGCCGGTCAGGAGCGTGGCGACCGTGCCGACGAGCAGGAACCGGTTGCGCAGCGACTCCTGCGCCTCGTCGACCAGCAGGCTGGCGTCCGCGCCGATCTGCAGCGTCACCCCACCGGGTCCCTCGGGTTGGGTCCGCAGCAGGTACGTCGTCCCCTCGTCGGTGAATCGCGAGACCCCGACGTCGGAGACCCGTGCGGGCAGGTTCGCTGGTGCGTCGCCGAGGGTGGCCAGCACGTCGTCGTCCTGCCGGACCACCAGGAAGTAGCCCCGTCCGAGGGTGCGTTCGGCGGTGATCCTGAGCTCGGCCAGCGCACCGAACGTCCCGTCCTGGTTCTGGTCGTTCTGGGACTGGCCGCCCGGGCGCGGCCCGAAGCTGCCGGGCCGGGTCCCCCGTCCGGCCAGCTCCAGCTGCTCGAGGCGGTCCTGGAGGTCATCGCGCAGCCGCTGCTCCTCCGCACGCCCCGTGGCACCGACGATCACGGTGCCGGTCAGCAGGAACGCGATGGCCACCACGAGGACCGACATCAGCGCGACCCGGCCGCGCAGGGTGCGCATCAGGGGTGGAGGGTGTCGGCGGGCCGCAGGACGAACCCGATGCCGCGCTTGGTGTGGATCATGCGGGGTTCCCCTTCCGACTCGGTCTTGCGGCGCAGGTACCCCACGAAGACGTCGACGACGTTGCCGTCCGCCGCGAAGTCGTAACCCCAGACCATCTCCAGCAGCTGTGCACGGGACAGGACGATGGAGGCGTGGGCGGCCAGGGCCTCGAGCAGGTCGAACTCGCGGCGGGTGAGCTCGATCTCGCGGCCGGCCCGGGTGACCAGCCGTCGTGCAGGGTCCACGACCAGGTCACCGACAACCATGGTCTGCTGACCGCCGGGACGATCGTTGGAGCCCGCGCGGCGCAGCAGGGCGTGCAGGCGTGCGACGAGCTCCTCCAGCGCGAACGGCTTCACCACGTAGTCGTCGGCGCCCGCTTCCAGGCCAGCGACCCGGTCGGTCACCTCGTCACGGGCGGAGAGCACGCAGATCGGGAAGTCGTGACCGTCGGCGCGCAGTCGTCGGGCCACGGCTGCGCCGTCGACATCGGGCATGCCGATGTCGAGGATCATCACGTCGGGCGCCTGGCGACGCACCGCGTTCAGCGCCGCCAGGCCGCCATCGGCCGTCCGCGGGCTGAATCCCTCCAGCGTCAGGGCTCGTTGCAGTGATCGCAGGATGCCGGCGTCGTCGTCGACGACGAGGACGTCGGGGCCGTCGCCGGACGCACCGTTTCGGGGGGAGGAGCCTTGGGTGACCACGTTGGCAGCGTGCCATGGCCGTCTGAGAATTGCCTGTGAGTCGGTCGACCCCGGGGGAGCGACTACGCTGTGCGCCCAAATGAGCTCGGATGTGGTGATCGTCGGCGCCGGTGTGATCGGCCTGACCTGCGCATGGCGGCTGGCGGAGGCCGGTGCGACGGTACGGGTGCTCGACCCGTCCCCTGCTCGTGGTGCCAGCTGGGCAGCCGCGGGCATGCTGGCCCCGGTCACCGAGCTCCACTACGGCGAGGACGCCCTGCTGCAGCTCAACCTGGCCGCCGTGGACCGCTGGCCCGCACATGCCGCCGCGCTGGCCGCTGCGGGGGTGGATGTCGGCTACGTCGAGTGCGGCAGCCTGCTGGTGGCCCGTGACGCCGACGACGCCGCCGAGCATCGCCGGCTGCTGGCCGTCCAGGAGCAGCTCGGCATGGACGTGGAATGGGTGCGCAGCCGCGACCTGCGCCGGCTCGAACCCGCGCTGTCCCCGTCGGTTCGCAGCGGCATCCGCGTGGACGGTGACCACCAGGTCGACAACCGCGCGCTGGTGGAGGGACTGCTGACGCTGTGCCGGTTCGACGGCCGCGTCACGGTCGACACCGACACGGTCGCTGCCGTCCAGCGTGACGACGGGCGGGTCACGGGCGTCGCGACGGGCGACGGACGCACCGTGCGGGCCGACCGTGTGGTGCTGGCGGCCGGTGCCCGTTCGGGGCTGGTCGACGGGCTCGACCTGCCCGCCCCCGTCCGCCCGGTGAAGGGCCAGCTGCTGCACCTGCGCAACACCGGCGGACCGCTGCTGCGCCGCAACATCCGTGGCGAGGACTGCTACATCGTCTCCCGGCCCGACGGCCGTGTCGTCGTCGGCGCGACCATGGAGGAGCAGGGCTTCGACGACCGGCCGACGGCCGGCGCCGTGCGCGACCTGCTCCAGGCGGCGTGGGAGCTGGTGCCCGGCCTGGCCGAGGCGACGTTCGTCGAGGTGGCCGTGGGCTTCCGGCCCGGGAGCCCCGACAACGCCCCGCTGATGGGTCCGCTGCCGGGCCACGAGGGCCTGGTCGTGGCAACCGGGCACGCGCGCAACGGCGTGCTGCAGAGCGCCCTGACCGCCGAGGCCGTCGTCGCCTGGGTGACCGGCACGGACGTGCCCGATGCGGTCGTTCCCTTCGCCCCCGACCGGATCGCGAGCCCTGCCGCATGACCACGCCGATGACCATCGTGCTCAACGGGCAACCCGCCGAGCTGGATCCCGACGCCACCGTGGCCGACGTCGTGACGTCCCTCGGACACGACCCGTCGTTGCCCGGCGTCGCCGTCGCGATCGATGGCGTCGTCGTCCGCCGGGCCGACTGGCCCCACACCCCCCTCGCCGACGGTGTCGTCGTCGAGGTGCTCACCGCTGTGCAAGGAGGCTGCTGATGGCCGATGATCCGCTCCGCATCGGAGGGGTCGAGCTGACCTCCCGCCTGATCATGGGCACCGGTGGTGCCCCGTCGCACGAGGCGCTGCACGAGGCGCTGGTCGCGTCGGGCACGCAGCTGACGACGGTGGCCCTGCGCCGCCTCGACCCGAGGGCCGGTGGGTCGGTCCTCGACGTCATCCGCGACGCGGGCATCAGGGTCCTGCCGAACACCGCCGGCTGCTACACCGCGACCGAGGCCGTGAAGCTGGCACGGATGGCGCGCGAGGCGCTGGAGACCGACTGGATCAAGCTCGAGGTCATCGGTGACGACCGGACCCTGTTCCCCGACCCCGTCGAGCTGCTCGACGCGGCGGAGACCCTGGTCGACGACGGCTTCGTCGTCCTGCCCTACTGCGGTGACGACCCCATCATCGCCCGACGGCTGGAACAGATCGGCTGCGCTGCCGTCATGCCGCTCGGGGCGCCCATCGGATCGGGGGCGGGCATCCGCAACCCCTACAACCTGCGGATCATCGTCGAGCAGGCATCGGTGCCGATCATCCTCGACGCGGGCATCGGCACGGCCTCCCACGCGGCCCTGGCGATGGAGCTCGGCTGTGACGCCGTCCTGTGCGCCAGCGCGATCACCCGCGCCCAGTCCCCGGCACGCATGGCACGGGCGATCGCCGGTGCGGTGGAGGCCGGCCGGCTGGCCCGCCTGTCCGGGCCGATCCCGGAACGCCTGTACGCCGACGCATCGTCGCCGGACTACGGACGTCCGGACCTGACCTGACCGGCGGGTACCCTGCGGGCACATGCAGGGTGAGGACACGACGCCGATGACCGACACCGAGACCGACGTGCACGAGCCGTTGGTCGATTTCGTGGCGCTTCGCCGCCGGGTGGGGGCGACGATGATGCCCCTGGCCGGGTTGTGCCTGCTCGGCGCCGTCGTCGACGGGGCCATCCGCGGGTTGACGTTCGAGCTGATGGGACGGTGGTTCGGCATGTTCGTGCTGCTCGCCGTCCTCGTCGCCGCCGTTGCCACTGCCCTGCATGCCCTGTCGGGGGCGAGCCGAGCCGAACAGCGGGGCGAGCGCCTCTCCTCACCCGACGTCGGCCTGACCCCCCGGAAGATCGAGGGTCGCACGTTCGTCTCGGCGTACGAGCACGCGGTGACCCCGCCAGCCGCGCCCGACGAGGACAGCGCGGACGCAGACACGACCGACGACACCGCCGGAGACCATGGACCCCGCTGACCGACGGTCCCGGCTGGCCGACGCCGGGCTGTACCTGTGCGTGGGCGCACGCCCCGACCTCGAGTCGCTGCTCGATGCCGTGCTGCCCGCGGGCGTCACCATCGTGCAGCTGCGCGAGAAGGACGGTGACGACGACCTGCGCCGTCGCGCAGGTGCGGTGATGCGCCGTGCGGCCGACCGGCACGACGTCCTCTTCGTGGTCAACGACGACCCGGCGCTGGCCGTCGAGCTCGGCGCCGACGGGGTGCACGTCGGGCAGGACGACACCTCGCCCGAGGCCGCACGGTCGATCGTCGGGCCCGACGTGGTCATCGGCCGTTCCACCCACGCCGTCGACGAGGTCGACCGGGCCCAGCACGAGGACTGTGACTACTTCGCGGTCGGTCCGGTCTCGGCGACGCCGACCAAACCGGGTCGGGACGGCATCGGCCTGGAGCCCATCCGCCACGCCGCCCGGGTGGGCACCAAGCCGTGGTACGTCACCGGCGGCATGACGCCGGAGACCGCCGGGCCGATCCTGGACGCCGGTGCCCGCGGGCTCGTCGTGGTCCGCGGGTTGACCGAGGCCGCCGACCCGGCGGACGTCGCGCGACGGATGGCCACGATGATCGCCTACCGGCGCGCCCTGGACGCCACCGCCGGCTGAACGGGGACCGAGGCCCCCGGACCTTCAGCGCCTCAGGCGGTCAGGCCCTCCAGCATCGACCGCAGGATCGGCTCGGGCATCGGGCCGTCGAGGCGGCCGGCGATCACGCCGTCCCCGCCGATGGTGAAGAACCACGGCTCGCTGGGCAGGCCCCATGCCTCGACCGCGGGAACCAGCGGCGTCGTGGGCGCCTCGGCACCGACCGGTGCCTCCGCGAAGATCTCGGAGTGCACGAAGATGGTGTCGCCCCAGTCGCCGTCGCCACGGATGGCGTCGAGCGTGGAGACCGACGGACCACACACGGCGGTCTGGCAGAACTCCGGGGTGGCGAACATCATCGCGACCGGCCGACCGGTCTCCAGCGCCTCGTCGAGGCTCATCTCGTGCATGCCGCAGGGCGGGTCCTGGGTGCAGACCGCGAACACGCCGAGGTCGTCCTCGGTGGTGGCGGTGCGGGCGCTGATCGCGGCCTCGCCGGGCACGGCGACCCGGCTGTTGGACGGGTCGACGACCTGGATGGAGGCCACGCCGTGGTCGTCGCCGACGGTGGCGACGACGTCGTACAGCCCCGGCTCCTCGATGGTGGTCTGCAGGTAGTAGATGCCCTGACCCGTCTCCGTGGCGGGGGCGAAGGACGCCGCCAGCGGCCCGGCCACGACCTCGGCCGTCTGATCTGGCGCGGTCGCGATCGTCCGCAGGTAGACCTGTACGTCGGCGTCATCCAGCGGCGTGTTCTCCAGGTCACGGATCCCGAACGCCAGCCAGCGGTCGGGGCCCGACAGGAACTCCAGCGACGCGGCCTGCACGAACAGCGACTGCTCGGCCTCCACCGCCGGGACGCCATCCCCCGAACCGCAGGCCGTGCCGAGCACGGTGAGGCCGGCGGCGGCGCCGATTCCGGTGAGCAGCTGACGACGGTGCATGGTGAACAACCTCGGAGGCGGGGGAGCGGAGCGTGGCCGCAGCACATCGACCCCCCTGGTCATGGCTGCGTTCGTGCGAGGATAGCGCCCGCACGGCCCGACAGCGGCCGCCGGATGCGGTGGACGCACACGGCACGGCAGACTCGCCTCGTGCGCGCCCTTCCCTCCCTCCTCGCAGGCCTGCTGACCGCGGTGCTGCTGACGGTGGCGTGCACCGATGGATCGGGTCGCCCCGAGGTGCGCCTCGGCGTCGGCGCGACCGTCGAGCAGCGTGCCCTGGCCGGCCTGACCCGGGTCACCCTGGAGGAGCTGGGGCTGGAGGTCCGGGTCGTCCCCGACATCGGTGACACCGTCGACGTCCGCGCGATGATGCTCGACGGCGACCTCGACCTGTACTGGGACTACACCGGCGCGGCCTGGTCGCTGGGGCTTGGCCGGGCACAACCGTCGGCGGACCCCCGTGAGTCGTTCGAGGCCGTCCGGGCGGCGGACGTGGCCAACGGGTTGCGCTGGTACGGACCGACGCAGGCCAACGCCACCCTCGCGCTGTTCGTCCGTGCGGCCGAACGCCCGGCCGACGACGCCGGCACCATGTCGTGGTTGGCCGGCCAGCTCGCCACCGTCCCGGGGGGCCTGTGCGCCGACGAGGACTTCCTGAACCGGCCCGCCGGGTACGCCGCGCTGGCCGACGCGTACGCCATCGCCACGACGTCGGTGTCCACCGTCGCAGCCGGGGAGGCGAAGGCCATCACCTCCGTCGCGAGCGGGGAGTGCTACGCGGCGCTGGCCACCGCCACGTCCGGCACCGCCGTCAGCGCCGGCCTCCTGCCGGTCATCGACGACCAGGGTGTCTTCCCCGCCTTCGTCGTCGCCCCCGTGGTGCGCGAGGGCGGTCGGGCCGACACCGAGGCGATCACGCAGGCGCTCGACGAGGTCTCGGCCCGCATCGGCACCCTCGACCTGGCAGAGCTGAACGCTCGCGTCACCGCGGGGGAGGACCCCGCCGAGGCTGCAGCGGACCTGCTGGGCGCGGAGTGAGCGCTGCGGGATCGCGGCGCTGCGCGGGTAGGGTGAACGGCCGTGGAACGTGTGAGCCTGACCGACCAGGTCGTCGCTGAACTGAGGGAGGACATCCTCGGTGGCGTCCTGCGGCCGGGAACCTCCCTCCGCGAGGTTGCGCTGAGCGAGCGGTTCGACGTCGCCCGATCGACCATCCGCGAGGCCGTCAAGGGCCTGGTCGCCGAGGGACTGCTGTCCCACGAGCACCATCGGGGCGTGGTGGTCATCGAGCACACGGTCGCCGACGTCGAGGACCTCCTCGGCGCCCGCATGATGATCGAGCGCGCGATCGGGGCGGCGGGGCCACACACCCACGACGCCGCGGCAGCCGCGCTGGAGGCCATGCAGGAGGCCGTGCGGGCCAAGGACTGGCGTGCAGCCGCACGTGCTGACGAGGAGTTCCACCACGGCCTCGTGCAGGCGCTCGGGTCCCCCCGGATCGCGGCCTTCCACAGCCAGATGCAAGCGGAGATGCGGCTGCTGCTGGTCACCGCCGAGGGGCGGGAGCCCGAGACCGACAAGGTTGCCGAGCACGCCAACCTGCTCGAGCTGGCCCGAGCCGGCGACCGCGACGGGTATCTCGCCGCGGCGCGGCGTCACCTGCAGCGGTCCCGTCCGACGTTGCTCGCCGTCGCCAAGCAGCCTGCCGACGCGCCCTCCTGACCCTCGCCGATCGGCCTCGTCAGGGGTCGACCCTCGACAGGTCCGCTCGTTGCCAATATGATTGTCGGACAATCAGACAGTCAGACGATCGAGGAGGTCAGGAATGGTCCAGGAGACTCGCGCGCTGGGGTGGGGACGTCGGTACATGATGTGCCCCCCGGACCACTTCCAGGTCGCGTACGCGATCAACCCCTGGATGGGCGGGACCGTTGACCCCGATCGAGCGATGGCCGAGTGGCAGGACCTGGTCGACACGATCCGCAGCGCCGGGGGCGAGGTCGAGGTCAACCCGGCCCAGCCCGGACTTCCTGACATGGTCTTCAGCGCCAACGCTGGTGTGGTCGACGGCACGACCTTCATTGCCGGTCGCATGCGCCACGCCGAGCGGGTCGAGGAGGTCGGTCACGTCTCCAACTGGGCCATCCACAACGGCTTCGACGTCCAGGCCCTGTCCGACGGCGCGCTGCTGGAGGGCCTCGGGGACGCCATGCCGTTGGCCGACGCCATGGTCGTGGGTTACGGCGCACGTTCCAACGAGATCGCCCATGCCGACCTGCACCGCCTGACCGGCCGCGAGATCATCCCCGTCCACCTCGCCGACCTGCGCTGGTACCACGTCGACCTGACGCTGTGCCCCCTGGACGACCAGCGCGCCATGGTGTTCCCGGACGCCTACGACGCCGTCGGTGCGGCCAGGGTGCTGGACCGCATCCCCGAGCCCCTGGTGCTGACCGAGGACGAGGCGTCGACCTTCGCCGCCAACTCCATCGTCGTCGGTTCCACCGTGATCATGCCGGCCGCCCCGCTGCGCGTCGGCCGCCAGCTCGAGGCCTGGGGCTTCGACGTCGTGGTCGTCGAGGTCGGCGAGTTCGCGAAGGCCGGTGGCGCCGTGCGCTGCCTGACCCTTCCCCTGGACACCCAGCTCAGCGTGGTGCCCAGCACGATCGAGCCCAGCCCCCTGGAGGCCGCATGACCGCTGACCTGACCACCGCACCCACCGCCGTTGGGTCCGCCGCCGAGCGACTGCTCGACCTCGAGGACCGTCACGGCGCGCACAACTACCACCCGCTGCCGGTCGTCATCGCCACCGCCGAGGGTGCGTGGGTGCACGACGCCGACGGTCGTCGGTACCTCGACGCCCTCGCCGCGTACTCGGCGGTCAACTTCGGGCACGGCCACCCCGACCTGATCGCCGCCGCCAAGGCCCAGCTCGACCGGGTGACGCTCACCAGCCGGGCGTTCCACAACGACCAGCTCGGGCCGTTCTGCGCTGAGCTCGCCGAGCTGTGCGGCATGGACCGGGTCCTGCCGATGAACACCGGCGCCGAGGCCGTGGAGACCGGGATCAAGACGGCGCGCAAGTGGGGGTACGAGGTCAAGGGCGTGCCCGACGGGCAGGCCGAGATCATCGTGATGGAGGGCAACTTCCACGGTCGCACCACGACCATCGTGTCGTTCTCCGACGACCCGGTCGCCCACGACCACTTCGGGCCGTACACCCCCGGGTTCGTCCGGGTGCCCTACGGCTCGGCCGACGCCATCCGGGACGCGATCACCCCCAACACCGTCGCCGTGCTGCTCGAGCCCGTCCAGGGCGAGGCCGGCGTCGTCGTGCCGCCGGCCGGCTACCTGCAGGCGGTCCGCGACATCTGTGACGAGCAGCGCGTCCTCATGATCGCCGACGAGATCCAGGCCGGCCTCGGCCGGACCGGCAGGACCTTCGCCTGTGAGCACGAGGGCGTCGTGCCCGACCTGTACCTGCTGGGCAAGGCGCTCGGTGGCGGGATCGTGCCGCTGTCGGCGGTCGTCGGCAGCGACGAGGTGCTCGGCGTGTTCGGACCGGGCCAGCACGGGTCGACCTTCGGTGGCAACCCGTTGGCCTGCGCCGTCGGACGCGAGGTCATCGCGTTGCTGAACACGGGGGAGTTCCAGCAGCGCGCCGCCGAGCTCGGGCAGCGCATGGCCGACCGGCTTGCCGCGGCAGACCTGCCCCGCGTCAAGGAGATCCGTGCCCACGGGCTGTGGCTCGGGGTGGAGATGGTCGACGCCGACCCGTCCGCCCGTGCCCTGTGCGAGCAGCTGCTCGAGCGCGGCCTGCTGGCCAAGGACACCCACGAGACGACCATCCGCCTGGCCCCGCCGTTGGTGATCACGGCGGACGAGGCCGACTGGATAGTCGATCAGCTGATCGCGGTGTTGTAGCTCAGCTGATCGCGGTGATCTCCGCGGCGCACGTGGGGCTCAGGCCTCGTCGCGCAGCGCGTAGGCGAACAGCTCGTCCAACGGCACGGCCACCCCGCAGGCGTCCAGCACGTCAGGTGGGGTGGCCGTTTGCGTGCTCGCGTAGCCGTCAGTGGTGGGGTTGGTGTGGACCACGACCAGCTGGTCCCGCAAATCCACCACCCAGTACTCGGGGATCCCGGCCCCCGCGTAGATCGACGGCTTGACCACGAGGTCGCGGTGGTGGCTGCTCCACGTCAGCTCGATGGCGAGCAGCCCGCCGTGTGGCATGTCGTCGGCCTGGAGGTCGGGCCAGCGTTCGTCCACGACCAGCAGGTCCGGTTGGGGCTGGGAGATGTTGCTGGCAGCGACGGGTAGGGCGGGATTGGTGATGAGGCCGTCGCGCAGGCCCCGCACGACGTGCCGGGTGAGCCAGGCCATCGCCAGGATGTGCGGCTTGCCCATCGCCTGCATCTCGACGATCACCCCCTCCAGCAGCTCGACCCGACGATCCTCGAAGTAGCCGGCCTCGTGGAGCGTGCGGTACTCCGCCCGGGTGATCCGGTGGACGTCCGGCTCGAGCGCCTGCGCCATCGTGCTCATGGGGATCATGCTGTTCGCTCCTCGGCGAACCCGTCAACGCGGGGGTGTGGAGAACCCTGTCCGGTCGAGTGTGCACCGGTCCGAGCGGGGCTGCGAGGATCGTGGCGTGACCACGACCATCGTCTTCCTGCATGCCCACCCCGACGACGAGGCGATCTTCACCGGCGGGACGATGGCCCTGCTCGCGGCGGCGGGGTGTCGGGTGGTGCTGGTCACCGCCACGAAGGGGGAGGAGGGGACGCCGCGGTTCCCCCTGCCGGCGGGGGAGTCGATCGCCGACCGGCGCGAGGCCGAGACCCACGCCGCCGCGGAGTTGCTGGCCGTCGACGCCGTGCGATTCCTCGGGTTCCGCGACTCGGGTGTGGCGGGCAGCGACGCGCAGGACCACCCGCTGGCCTTCGGGGCCTGTGATGTCGAGGACGCGGCCGACCGGCTGGCCGCGATCTGCCGCGAGGAGGGGGCGGATGTCCTGGTCCACTACGACCCGGGTGGGATCTACGCGCATGCCGACCACCTGCAGGTCCACCGGATCGGCGCTCTCGCGGCGGCCAGGGCCGGGATCGCCACGACGTACGAGGCGACGGTGGACCACGAGTACCTGCACTTCGTCGACGTGCACCTCGTCGAGGGCGCGAACCGGTCGCTGGAGTCGCGCAAGTCCATCGGCCTGCCGACGGCGATGATCTCCACCACCGTGGACTGCCGCGCGGTGCTGGAGACGAAGTGGCGGGCGATGGCCGCCCATGCCAGCCAGATCCCCGACGCCGACCCGATGGTGCCCCCCGAGCAGTTCGCCGATGTGTACGGATGGGAGTGGTTCGTCCGCCACGGCCCGCCCGGACCGATCGATGCCCTGCCGTCCTGACGAGGTGGCCGTCCTCATGGGCGCGTGCACTGAATTGCCCCGGCGTTCACCTTTTCCTCACGGGGAGTGCTCAGATGTCCTGTGTGGGTGACGATGGGGCGGTAGGCGTCTTCGTGTGCCCGATCCCCAGTGGAGTTGTCTCGATGCTGCAGCCAACCTTCCGTCCCATCATCAGCGTGATCCGCGTGACCCCCGATCGTTCCTGTGTCGAGGTCAATCTCGACATGGAGGGCATGGTCGCGTCGGGGTTCGGCAACGTGATCGGTGACGACACGATGCGGGCTGCTGGTGTGGCGACCTGTGAGGCCGTCGACCGGTTGCTCCCGGACGGCTACGAGCTGTCGCTCGCGTGGGTCGAGCTGTTCAAGCGGACCGACGACACGGGCGAGGGCCATGCGGTGATCAACGTGGCCGTCGAGCTGCGAACCCTGGGTCGAGCCCATCCCGAGACGTTGCTCGGTGCAGCGCTGGTGCATCACGACGTCGAGGTTGCCGCGGTGCGTGCCACGCTGGACGGCCTCACCCGCCGACTGGCGCCCGCCATCCTGGGCTGACCCCCGCACGGGAAGGGCGCGGCCCCAGGGGGAAGGGCGCGAAGGGTCACCCGTGCGCCCGAAGCCGTCCCGATCCGACCTTGTCGCCCCACTCGAACAGGTGTACGATTGCCGTTCCCGCAGGGACGAGTGATCGCCCCTCGGGAGACCGTCCGTGAGGGCGGGTGGCACACGCGGGGAAGGCGTGGGCCACCCGCCGTCACCGTCCTTCCCGCACGGTCATCGAACGCCCCCGGCGGCACCGCCGGACGAGCTGGAGGTGACAGGGATGACGGAGTGGCCACGATGACGAAGCGGTACCGCGAGGCGGTGACCGTGGAGACCGAGGCGGTGTCGGTGGAGATCGACGGCGCCCAACCTCCTCCGACCGGGTTCACCTGGCGGGGTGGCCGGTACCGGATCCTGACGGTGCTCGGCCACTGGCGCGAGGACGCGGCGTACTGGTCGGGTGGGGGAGTGGAGGTGCCCCAGCGCGACCTGTGGCGCGTCGAGGCGCAGAACGGCTCACCGTCACGCGGGATCTACGAGCTGGTGGCCGAGGACGGGCAGTGGCGCCTGGATCGCGTGTGGGACTGAACGGCCACCGACGATCGGTACGCTGGTCACTCCGCGCTCGCGACCGATCCAGAGGTGTCGTCATGTCCACTTCCACCAAGGGCCCCATCGTCATGCCCGACATCGACGAGCAGACCCGCGTCGAGGAGCGCGAGGTCACCACCGACGAGGGCGACCACGATCGCTTCGCCCACTACGTGTGGGGCAAGAACCCCAAGGCCATGGTGACCGAGTCGATGGTCACGGGCGTCCCGATCCGCGCCCTGTGCGGCAAGAAGTGGGTCCCCAGCCGCGACGGCTCGAAGTACCCCGTCTGCCCCGACTGCCAGCGGGTGAAGAACCAGCTTCAGGGCGGCGGCGGTGGCGGCGAGGACTGAGCACCCAGCTCGATGACCTCAGCCCTTCTGGCGTGCAGGATCGGTTCGGTGTAGCCGGACGGTTGGGTGCGACCGCGGAGCACGAGGTCCCTGGCGGCGCTGAAGGCGGGGCCGTTGGCATCCGGCATCATCGGCACGTACCCGGGGTTGTTCCGGTTCTGGTCGTCGACCACCTGGGCCATTCGGCGAAGCGTGTCCTCCACTTCCTGTTCGGACACGATCTGATGGTGCAGCCAGTTGGCAACGTGTTGGGAGGAGATGCGGCACGTCGCCCGGTCCTCCATGAGTGCGGTGCCGTGGATGTCGGGGACCTTGGAGCAGCCGACGCCCTGTGTGATCCATCGGCTCACGTAGCCGAGGATGCCCTGGAGGTTGTTCTCGAGCTCGCTGCGCCGCTCCTCTGCGCTCCATCGCGGGTGCTCGACGACGGGAGGCTCGAGGAGTTCTTCGAGGGTGCGGTTCCGCCGCCGCCGGAGCGCGTCCTGTCGCTCGTGGACGTCGACCCTGTGGTAGTGGATCGCGTGGAGTGTCGCCGCGGTTGGTGACGGCACCCATGCGCAGGTCGCGCCGCTCTCGGGATGTCGGACCTTCTCGGTCAGCATGGCGGCCATCTCGTCGGGCGCTGCCCACATGCCCTTGCCGATCTGGCCATGACCGGGCAGGCCGACGGCAAGTCCGACATCGACGTTGTGGTCCTCGTAGGCCTGGAGCCAGGTCGCGGACTTCATGTCGGCCTTGCGACGCACGGGTCCGGCCTCCATGCACGTGTGGATCTCGTCGCCCGTGCGGTCGAGGAACCCGGTGTTGATGAAGACGATCCGGTCCGACGCCTCGGCGACGCAGGCCGTCAGGTTCAGCGTCGTGCGGCGCTCTTCGTCCATCAGGCCGATCTTCATCGTCCTGGGGGGCAGGCCCAGCATCTCCTCGACCGCACCGAACAGATCCACGGTGAAGGCGACCTCGTCGGGGCCGTGCAGCTTCGGCTTGACGACGTGGACCGAGCCGTCCCGCGAGTTGCGCAGGGCCTCTGGTCGGTTGCGGTCGTGCTGGGCGATCAGGGCGGTCATGACCGCGTCGATGATTCCTTCGGGGACGTCCTCACCGCGTCCGGTGCGGACCATGGGACTGGTCATCAGCAGCCCGACGTTGCGGACGAGCATCAACGCCGTGCCGCGCACCGTCAGGGGGCTGCCGTCCGGCCCGTTGACGGCCAGCGGTGGGGCGAGTCGTCTGGTGAACGAGCGACCGTCCTCGTGGACCTCCGCGGTGAGGTCGCCCGTCATCAGACCGAGCAGGTTGCGGTACACGCCGATCTTGTCGGCGGTGTCCACGGCCGCGACGGAGTCCTCGGCGTCCATGATGACGCTCGCGGCGGCCTCGAGCTCGATGTCGCGCACTCCAGCGGAATCGGCCGCGCCCACCGGGTGGGTGCGATCGATCAGGATGCGAAGCCCGAGGTCGTGGTGGACACACCACACGGCGCTGGGATCCTCCACCGACCCCTCGTAGCCGAAGAAGGCGCCTGGGTCCTCCAGGCCGACGTCCCCGTCGGCCGCCGTCACGACCAGCCGTCCCTCGCGGATGCGGTAGGCGCTGGCATCTCGGTGGCTCGCACCCACGAGGGGAACGATCTCGTCCAGCAGTGCACGGGCCCACTGGACCACGCGTCGGCCGCGGGCTGCGTCATACGGCCCCGCTGGTGGGGGGTCGCCCAGCACGTCGGTGCCGTACACGGCGTCGTACAGCGACCCCCATCGTGCGTTGGCTGCGTTCAGGGCGTACCGGGCGTTGTCGACCGGCACGACGAGCTGGGGAGCAGCCAGACGCGAGAGCTCTTCATCCGCCACGTCGGTGGTGACGGTGACGGCCCCCGGTGTCGGCCGCAGGTAGCCGATGTCGGAGAGGAACGACCGATGCGCGTCCACGTCGAAGGGCTGCCCTCGTCGACTCCGATACCAATCGTCGATCGCGTCCTGCAGCCGCGCCCGCTCATCCAGCAACTCCCGGTTGCGCGGAGCGAACCTCGCCACGACGTCAGCGAACCCCGACCAGAAGCGGTCCGGCGTGATGTCCAGTCCGGGCAGGACCTCCGATTCGACGAACCGTCTGAAAGGTTCCTCGACGACGATGCGCTCGCCGGTCCCAGCGGTTGCCATGGGTGTTACTCCCCGGAGCCCTCCTTGGAGCCGGTGAGCTGGGCGAAGCCGCTGGAGTCCTCGAGGGGTTCGCCGACCAGCAGGCAGACGATCTCGCGGTCCTCCGCACCGTCCCACGACTCCTGTGACGGCGTCAGCGCCGTGGAGTAGATGGTCGACTGGTTGTACTCGATGCCCACGTAGGCCTCGAAGTCCTGCTTGCAGCGCTCGTCGGCGAACTCCTCCAGCACGCTCTGCCCGGGGAAGGCGGCCTCTGCGCCGTCGGGGTGCTGGGGGAGCGCGTAGACCTCGGCGTCGTGCGCCTCGCCGCAGTCAACGGTCTCGTAATCGCTGATCTGGGTGCCGTCGGGCAGGTTCACGCACTCACCGATGGTGAACTCCAGCGCGTTCTGGCTGCAGGCCGACCCGAACGCGGCAAGGACGAGGAACGCAGCGATCACCATGGGTGACCGACGGATCGGGGTAGGCATGTGCGGGCCTTTCTCTGGCTTGGTGTCTGCTGGGCAGCGTCGTTGCTGAGGCGGATCGGACCTCGTCGGGACGCTATCGCCCGGCGACGCCGATCGTGAACTCCCCCGACCGTACGCCAGACCGACGGCCGCGCAGGTGACCTTCGGGCCCGAAGTCGCCCACAGGAGCGCCGTAGGCTGTCTGGATGCGTACGTGGCTCGGCTTCCTGGCGTCAGCCGCCCTCGGCGTGCTCGTCGTCATGGCCATCGCCGGGTCCAGCAGGCTCAGCGGGCCGGTCCTGCTGGCCGGATTCTCCACCCACGGCCTGCACGCCGGCGACCTGGTCACCCTGCTGGCGGCCTCCGTCGGCCTCGGCGCCATCGTCGCGCTCGCACGCCGCTGAGGCGCCCGAAGCAGCGACCGCCGACCCTCCGTCGGACCGCCTCCCTCGGATACGGTCTGCCGCATGGACGAGACGACCAGCGACCTGCAGCCCTACGCCGAGTTCGAGAGCCTCCGGTTCTCCCGTCCGAAGCAGGGCCTGCTCGAGATCGTCATGTCGACGCCGGGTCGGCTGAACGCCGCGGGCCACGACATGCACCGCGACCTCGCCAACGTGTGGCGGGCCATCGACCGCGACCCGGCGACGAAGGTCGCGATCATCCGCGGCGAGGGCAAGGCGTTCTCCTCCGGCGGCGACCTCGACCTCGTGACCGACATGGCCAACGACTTCGAGACCCGCGTCCGCGTGCTCAAGGAGGCCCGCGACCTGGTCTACGAGGTCATCAACTGCAGCAAGCCGATCATCTCCGCGATGCACGGTGTCGCCGTGGGTGCCGGCCTCGTCGCGGGTGTCCTGGCCGACGTGTCCATCGCGACGAGGGACTGCCGGATCATCGACGGCCACACCAAGCTCGGCGTTGCCGCCGGCGACCACGCCGCCATCATCTGGCCACTGCTGATCGGCATGGCCAAGGCCAAGTACTACCTGCTGACCTGCCGCCCGATGACCGGCGAGGACGCCGAGCGCATGGGCCTGATCAGCCTCGTCGTGGACGACGAGGAGACCCTGCACGCCGAGGCCCTCGACGTCGCGCGCACCCTCCGCGACGGCAGCCAGAGCGCCATCCGCTGGACCAAGTACTCCCTCAACCAGTGGCTCCGCCAGGCCGGCCCGACGTTCGACACCTCCCTCGCCCTGGAGTTCATGGGCTTCGCCGGTCCGGACGTCCACGAGGGCGTCGCCGCGATCAAGGAGAAGCGTCCGCCACGCTTCACCGGGCCGGCGTCGGAATGACGCCCCACCGACCCGGTATTTGCGTATTCAGACCACAAACCTGCTGATCGAGTCGACGCCGGTGTCAACTCGACTAGTCTGTGCCCCCATACCGGTCACATGGAGGACGACATGAGCGAGACCGCGAACCCGCAGGGCGACCCCCAGCGCATCATCACCGACGGCATGCCCACCCAGCTGCCCGACATGGATCCCGCCGAGACCCAGGAGTGGGTCGACTCTCTCGACGCCGTGGTGGAACACCACGGCCGCGAGCGGGCCAGGTACCTGATGCTGCGACTGCTCGAGCGCTCCAGGGAGGCCGGCGTCGGCGTCCCGGCGTTGCGATCGACGGACTACATCAACACCATCCCGCCGTCACGCGAGCCCGACTTCCCCGGCGACGAGGACATCGAGCGCCGCATCCGCGCCTACGTGCGCTGGAACGCGGCGGTCATGGTCACCCGCGCCCAGCGTCCCGGTGTGGGCGTCGGCGGGCACATCGCCACCTACGCCTCGGCCGCCAGCCTCTACGAAGTCGGCTTCAACCACTTCTTCCGGGGCCGCGAGCACGAGGGCGGCGGTGACCAGCTGTTCATCCAGGGCCACGGCTCACCGGGCATCTACTCCCGGGCCTTCCTCGAGGGTCGCCTGACCACCGAGGAGCTGGACCTGTTCCGCCAGGAGTCCCAGCCGGGCGGGCTGTCCAGCTACCCCCACCCGCGACTCATGCCGGAGTTCTGGGAGTTCCCGACCGTCTCCATGGGCCTGGGTTCGCTGGGGTCGATCTACCAGGCGCGCTTCAACCGGTACCTGCACAACCGCGGCTTCTCCGACACCTCCCAGCAGCGTGTCTGGGCGTTCGTCGGCGACGGCGAGATGGACGAGCCCGAGGCGCAGGGTGCCCTGACCGTCGCGGCCCGCGAGGAGCTCGACAACCTCGTCTGGGTCGTCAACTGCAACCTGCAGCGCCTCGACGGCCCCGTCCGGGGCAACGGCAAGATCATCCAGGAGCTCGAGAGCCTGTTCCGTGGGGCCGGATGGAACGTCATCAAGGTCGTGTGGGGCCGCAAGTGGGACCAGCTGCTGTCCCTCGACGTCAACGGTGCGCTGGTCGAGCGCATGAACAACACCCCCGACGGGCAGTTCCAGACCTACACCACCAAGGACGGCGACTACATCCGTGAGCACTTCTTCAACTCCCCGGAGCTGAAGCGGATCCTCGGCGAGTCCGGCCTGACCGAAGCAGACCTGCCGGTCCTCGACCGTGGTGGCCACGACTACCGCAAGGTCTACGCCGCCTACAAGGCGGCGACCGAGCACACCGGCCAGCCGACCGTGATCCTGGCCAAGACCATCAAGGGCTGGACGCTGGGCCCCGACTTCGAAGCCCGCAACGCCACCCACCAGATGAAGAAGCTGACCCGCAAGGCCCTGAAGGGCTTCCGGGACCGCATCGGGCTGGACATCCCCGACAGCGAGCTCGAGGGTGACCTGCCGCCCTACCACCACCCCGGCAAGGACTCCGAAGAGGTCGAGTACCTCATGGAGCGCCGCGCAGAGCTCGGCGGCCCCATCCCGACCCGCAAGGTCCAGTACCAGGGCATCGACCTGCCCGAGCACGACGCCTACGGCGAGCTGAAGAAGGGCAGCGGCAAGAGCGAGGTCGCCACGACGATGGCGTTCGTCCGGCTGCTCAAGGACCTGTTCAAGCACCCCGAGCTCGGCCCGCGCATCGTGCCGATCATCCCCGACGAGGCTCGGACGTTCGGCATGGACACGATGTTCTCCACGGAGAAGATCTACTCGCCGCACGGCCAGAACTACGAGTCGGTCGACAAGGCCATGCTGCTGTCCTACCAGGAGGCCACCGACGGCCAGATCCTGCACGAGGGCATCACCGAGGCCGGCTCGATGGCCAGCTTCGCCGCGGTGGGCTCCTCCTACGCCACCCACGGCCAGCCGATGCTGCCGATCTACATCTTCTACTCGATGTTCGGCTTCCAGCGGACCGCCGACTCCATCTGGCAGGCCGCCGACCAGCGCTCTCGTGGCTTCCTGATCGGCGCCACCGCCGGACGGACCACCCTCAACGGCGAGGGCCTGCAGCACCAGGACGGCCACTCGCCGCTGTACGCGCTGACCAACCCCGCCGTCGAGGCCTTCGACCCGTCCTTCGCCTTCGAGGTGGCGACGATCACCGAGGCCGGGATCAACCGGATGTTCGGTGACGAACCCGAGGACGTCATCTACTACGTGACGGTCTACAACGAGCCGACGACGCAGCCGGCCATCCCCGAGGGCCTGGACGAGGAGGAGATCCTCGACGGCATCTACCGCTACGCCACCTACGAGGACGAACGCAGCCACCGCGTGCAGCTGCTGTCCAGCGGTTCGGCCATGAAGGAGACCCTCCGTGCCCAGCAGATGCTGGGGGAGGAGTGGGACGTCGCCGCCGACATCTGGTCGGTCCCCGGCTGGGTGCAGCTGCACCGCGACGGGGTGGACTGCATGACCACCAACCGCGACCACCCCACGGCCGAGCCCCGCGTGCCGCTGATGACCCGCAAGCTCGAGGCGTCACGCGGTGGTCCCTTCATCGCGGTCACCGACTACCAGAAGGCCCTCCCCGGGTTGGTCGAGCCGTTCGTCCCCGGCCGGTTCGCGATCCTCGGCACCGACGGGTTCGGCCGGTCCGACACCCGCGAGGCGCTGCGCCGGATCTTCCGCATCGACGCCGAGTCGATCGTCGTCGCCGCGCTGTACGAGCTGTCCCTCGCCGGTGAGGTCAAGGCCGAGCTGGCGGCGGAAGCCATCGAGCGGTACGGCATCGACCCCGACCTCCGCGTCTGGGACGAGCTGCACACCCACCGCTAGGACAACTCCGGGGCTCGGGCAGGCGTCAGGTCTGCCCGATCGGGGAACACCCTTCGGCGACGCATCCGCTCGCCGCACAGGGAGTTCTCCGATCACCGCCCTCGACCCCGTTGTCTTCGCCGACCGTGTGGGCCTCACCTACGTGGCGGAGGACCTGCCGGGTATCACCCGTGTCCGCCGGGGCAAGGGGTTCAGCTTCCACGGACCGGACGGCAGGCTGCTCAACGGTTCGGAGCGCGAGCGGGTCCTGTCCCTCGCCGTGCCTCCCGCGTGGCGAGAGGTGTGGATCTGCCCGACCCCCGACGGCCACGTCCAGGCGCGCGGACTCGACGACGCCGAACGGCGCCAGTACCGCTACCACGACCGCTGGACCGAGGGCCGGCGCATGGCCAACTTCGACCGCCTGCGCGGCATGGGCGACAGGCTCGCCCCGCTCCGGCGCGAGCTCGACGCCCTGCTGCTGGACGGAACGGATCCGGTCAGGCAGGCCACCGCGGCGATGGTCCGCCTCGTGGACAGCGGCATGGCCCGCATCGGGGGCCCGCGGTCGGTGCAGGAGCACGGCCACTTCGGCGTCTCCACGCTGCAGCGCGACCACGTCGACGTCCGCGACCGACAGGTCACCCTGACCTACCCGGGCAAGTCGGGTGTGCAGCGCGAGGTGCACGTCGCCGACGAGCTGCTGGCGGAGGTGCTCGACCAGCTCGAGCTCGCCTCCGACACCCTCTTCCACGTCCACGCCGAAGGCGAGCTGCACCGCTTGAGCGCTGCCGACGCCAACGCCCTGCTGGCCGAGCTGACCGCCGGCTGGATGACGTGCAAGGACTTCCGCACGTGGGGTGGCAGCGCCGTGGCGCTCGAGGCGATGGTCGTGCCGATCCTGGCGGGGGAGCAGCCCGATCCGGTTGCCGCCGTCGATGCTGCGGCGGGGAAGCTGGGCAACACCCGGGCGGTCGCCCGATCCAGCTACGTCCACCCAAGCGTGCTCGAGGCCGACCCCGAGCTGCTGGTCGACACGTGGAAGGCATCCCGCTCCTCCACCCGCTTCGACCGTCGCGAACGGGCCCTGGTCAAGCTGCTGGAGGCCACCCCGCCGCTGCTGGACGCCTGGATCAACCGCCCGGAGGAACCGGCGGCACCGTAGCGGGGGCCCGACGATCCTCGTCAGCGCCGGCGATCTCGTGCAGCAGCCGGTTGCCGTCGGCCTGCAACGTCAGGTGCATCGCGAATCCGTCCAGCAGCAGGGACAGGACGCTCGACACCGCCCACAACGCGCCCGCGTAGAGCAGGCCGACGAGGCCACCCGCCACACCGCCGACGAACGACACGACGACGATGGCGCCCATCAGCACCCAGCTGCCGGTCCGGATGGCCCCGGCCGCCGCAACCAGGCGCCCGGCAACGCTCGAGACGGACTGGGAGGAGTAGGCGGGGTTGCGCACGAGGTGATCCCTTCTCTGCTGACTGCCGGATGACCGTATCAACGGTCTCGAAACCTGTCGACCGGCGTCGAGGCACCTGACCATCCTCGGCAGGACTCCCGGCTACCGCTGTCGAAGACCCCGCTCGACCGATCCCATTCGTCGAGCCAAGGGTCCATCCCGTGCGAACCGTCCTCCTCCGCCGTACCGGCGGCCTGCTGACTGCAGCCGTCCTCGTCCTCGGCCTCCTGGCGCCTGCCGCGCAGGCCACGCCCGTGTGCACCGACGGCTACGCGGGCGGGTTGCCGCTGGTGGCCTGTGGGGGTCGGGTGTTCCCCGAGGCCGAGCACTCCGTCGCCAACATCCAGCTGACCCCGGACGCGACCGGGTTCAGCGAGTTCGTGCACGGCATGGAGTACCTGCAGCAGACCCACCCGCGCTGGATCAGCGTGTTCAACCTGCGCGACCACTACGGCGACGACACCGCCGTCAGCGCGGGCCCTGACGGCGTCCGCTCCTACGAGGACGGCGACAGCGGCGACGGACGCGACATCTGGGTGGTCAAGATCACCGACCACGACGTGCCCGACGAAGGAAAGCTCGGCCTGGCGTTCTCCCTGTCGGTCCACGGTGACGAGATCGGCGGACGCGAGGGCGGCGCCCGTGTCGCCGAGGACCTCGTGATGATGGCCGAGAACGGCGGCGAGATCGCCGATGGTGTGCCCGGCTACGAGTCGACTACTGGCCAGGAGCCCGTGTTCGCCTCCCACGAGGTCGCCGATGTCCTGGCCCAGGAGGTCATCTACCTGATGCACTTCAACACCGATGGCTGGGTCGCCGGGGACAACACCGCCCTGACCGATCCCGACCGTGGATTCCTCGACGGGACGCTGTACACGCGCGGCAACGCGATGGGCACCGACCTGAACCGTCAGATGCCGACGGTCGGCCGCATCAACCCCTCCCGCAACCCGCTGCAGGAGTCGGAGATGGCATGGGGTGTGCGCTTCCTCGAGGAGGCTGCCGCCATCAGCCCCGGTGGACGCCTGGCCTACGGCGCCGACATCCACGGCGAGACCCAGTCACGGGCCTGGTCCGACATCATGTATCCGGCCGGGCAGTTCGACACCATCAAGCACCGCCAGCTGATGGCCATCGCCGAACGCACCAAGTCCGTCATCGACGCCACCCTGTTCGAGGGCGTCCCGAACTTCCTCGAGGACCAGTTCTTCGGCGGCGACGCCGGTGAGGGCCTCGAGGACTCGCTGCCGACCAGCGCGGCTGACAACGTCGTGCCGATCAAGCCGGCCCGCTGGGGAACCGTCTGGGACACCCTGGGCTACACCGACACCGGGTTCATCGGCGACTACCTGGCTGCCGAGCTGGCCGTCACCGGCATGGACTACGAGATCGCGCTCAACCATGCCGACGCCCGTGCCCTCGGTCGCGCCTGGTCGGTCGTGCTGCAGGAGAACTACATCAACGCCACCCGGGCGATCGTGACGACGGCGATGGCCTACGCCCTGCAGCAGGACACCGAGTTCGCCGACGTCACCATCGAGACCGGCGGGGGCAGGGTCGGGTACGTGCTGGACCCCAACCGGGTGACCGACACCGACGCCGACGGCCCCGGCCGGCTGCCCGGCCCGTCCGCTGACGGCGTCGGCCAGGACGGCCAGCCGGTCGCGCAGGCGCCCTACTCCGCCTCCCAGGTCGACTGGTTCACCGACTCCTCCGGCTACATCGAGAACGGTGCCCACGAGCTCCAGTCCGCTGACATCGCTGCCGATCCCGCGTACCTCGACCAGTTCGACACCATCGTGATGGCCGACCTGGACCTCGACCGAGGCGTCGCCCCCGAGGACGGCCTCGGCCGGCCGTTCGACGCCGACGACTACTGGGCCAACCTGCGCGGTTGGGTCGAACGGGGTGGGAACCTGGTCCTCACCGACCGGGCCCTGCACGGTCTGACCGAGATGGACGTCCTCGACGACGGTGCGGTGGTCGACATCTCCACCTACATGCCCTACGCCAACTTCGTCGACGGCGCGCACCCCCTCGCGGAGGGGCTGCGCGGCAACGCCCGCCAGCTGGCGGAGTTCTCCCTCATCGGGTTCGGCATCGGCAACAACGCCTCGCCGATGAGCATCGTCACCACCAGCGCGTGGGAGGCCGCCGGCGGCCACGTCGTGGCGACCACCGGCAACAACACCGGCTCCAGCGACGACGGCACGCGCACGTCCATCGGCGAGCTGCCGCTCGGGGACGGGGTCGTCCGCATCCTCGGTGGCGGGCTGCACCGCCCGTCGGAGGATCAGGACCACCGCTTCGGCCTGAAGGACTACGCGCTGACCTACTCGGGGCTCTACGTCCTGGAGAACGCGCTCGCGTGGGACGCGCCGGGCCTCGGCACCGGGCCTGCAACCGACGACGCCGCCGGAGGGGCCGGGCCGGTGCCCGGCGACTCCACCGGCGGCGGGTCGTTGCTGCTCGTGGTGGCCCCGTTGGGCCTGTTGGCTGCGGTCAGCCGTCGCTTCGGACGGAGTTGACCGCGGACTTCACGCCGCGGGCAGCCATCGTGGCTCCGGTGCCCGCGGCGCCGGCGACGCCGGTGAGGGTCCTGCCCACGACCTTGCCGGTCGTGCGGCCGGTTGCCTTCAGGGCGCGGACGCTGCGCTTGGTGTCCTTGACGGCCTGACGCGCCGGCGCGACCGTGCGGGCGTTGATGTCGGAGACGGCGGCGCGGGTCTCGGCCGCCTTGGTGTGGGCCTTCGCGCGGGCGACGTCGGCCTTCCCCTGCGCGCGGGCGCGGGCCAGCTGGCTGAGCAGCTCGGCCTCGCGGACCCGCCACTCGGCCTCGTGACCGGCGTGGTCGACGAGGTGGCCGGCACGCCAGCCGACACCCGGCTTGCCCTGGGTGTCCATGGCGGTGATCACCAGGCCACCGAACATCGCGGCGTTCTTCAGGAAGTGCAGGAGCTGGGACTGGCGCTCGGCACCCTCGGCCTCCCAGAAGCGGTGCGCACCGATGGTGGTGGGCACGAGGCTGCCGGCCAGCGCCAGCGACGCCGGGCGGGGGAGGATGTTGAACAGCAGCAGGCCACCGCCGACCACCTGCACCGCACCGTTGGCAAGCACCATCGTCTCGGCGTCGTCGGCGGGCGGGAAGGGCACGTCGTCGGGGAGCGCGTCCGCGGCGTCCTCGGCCGCCTGCACCTTCGAGGCGGGATTGCGGAGGGCGTCGACGCCCCCGTAGATGAAGATGCCGGCCATCATGGCGCGGGCGAGATGACGGATCATGGTTGTGGCTCCAGGGGTGGTAGGGACTCGCTGGTGTTTGCCCCTTGACCTGCCCACGCGCGCACGTGGTCGAAACATCATGTTTGTGCACGCGGAGAGCCGGCAAGGTTCTGTCGCATGAGCGACGCTACCGCCGATTCCGCCCAGACAGCGGACACGAATGGCTCCGTGGAGGAGCAGTTCCGCTCGCTGATGGAGGGCCTGCGCACGACCCTCCCGGGGGTGGAGGTCCTCATGGCCTTCCTCCTCGTCCTGCCGTTCCAGGCCAACTTCACCGATCTCGACCAGTTCCAGCGAACGGCGTTCATGGTGGCGATGATCGCGGCGGCGTCCTCGGCGGTCATGCTCATCGCGCCCAGCGCCCACCAGCGCGTGCGTTCGGTGGAACGTGGCGGCGGGGTGGCGCGGAAGCACGAACGGCACCTGCGAACGGCCGTCCGCGTCGCCCTGATCGGCACCATCCTCGCCGCCGTCGCCATCGTCGCGGCGCTCTACCTGGCCACGTCAGTCGTCGTCGGACACGGGACGGCCATCGTGCTGGCGGTCGTCCTCGGCCTGCTGGCCGCGTGGACGTGGTTCGGCATCCCCGTGGTGATCTTCGACGGCGACGACGGCGACGACGGGGACGGCTGACCCGCTGCCCCCTGGTCAGTGCGCTGGAGGGTCAGTCGACCCAGACCAGCTTGGTGTTGAGGAACGCCACTGCCCCCTCCTGGGAGAGCTCACGGCCGTAGCCGGAGTCCTTGACGCCACCGAAGGGCAGCCGC
Source organism: Euzebya pacifica (assembly GCF_003344865.1). Classification (GTDB taxonomy): domain Bacteria; phylum Actinomycetota; class Nitriliruptoria; order Euzebyales; family Euzebyaceae; genus Euzebya; species Euzebya pacifica. The sequence continues at coordinate 3,198,275 of NZ_CP031165.1, read as the reverse complement.
GGGTCGGACTTGACCAGCTGGTTGACGAACACCATGCCGGCGTCGATCTGGGCGGCGACGGCCTCGCCGCGTTCGTCGTCGCCGGTGATGATGGCGGCACCGAGCCCGAACCTGGTGGCGTTGGCCAGCGCCACGGCGACGTCGTCGTCCGCGGCGGACATGACGGCCGAAACCGGACCGAAGACCTCCTCCGATGCGGCGGGCGCCTCGGGGTTCACGTCGCGGATGACGGTGGGGGCGTAGAAGGCGCCCGGCCCGTCGATCATGGTGGCACCCACGAGCGCCTCGCCACCGTTGCGGTGCACGAGGGTGCGGTGCACCTGGTCGGCCACGGTGTCGCGATGTCCCTCCGACGCGAGGGGGCCGATGTCGGTGGACTCCTCGGTCGGGTCGCCGACGACCAGCCCCTTGACCCGCTGGACCAGGGCGTCGAGGAAGTCCTCGTAGCGGGACTCCGCCACGATCAGCCGCTTGGCGTTGATGCAGCTCTGTCCGGAGTTCAGGTAGCGGCTGTCCACGGCCAGCTGGGCGGCCAGGTCGAGGTCGGCGTCGTCGAGGACGATGAAGGGGTCGGAACCACCGAGCTCCATGACCGACGGCTTCAGGTTGCGTCCGGCGGCAGCGGCGACGGCACGGCCCGCGACGTCGGATCCGGTGAGGGTCACGCCACGCACGCGGCGGTCCCCGATGATCGACTCGACGGTGTCGTGGTCGCACAGCAACGTGGTGAACAGTCCGTCGGGGCCGCCCGCCTCGGCCACCATCCGTTCGATCTCCAGCGCCGTCCCGGTCACGTTGGATGCGTGGCGGAGCAGGCAGGTGTTGCCGCCGACGACGTTGGGCACGAGGAACCGGAAGACCTGCCACAGCGGGAAGTTCCACGGCATGACGGCCAGGATCGGGCCCATCGGGTCGTAGCGAACGTAGGACTTCGCGGCGTCGGTCTGGATCGAGCGGCCTGCCAGGTAGGTCTCGGCCGTCTCGGCGTAGTGACGGCACAGCCACGCGCACTTCTCCACCTCGCTGCGGGCTGCCCGGATCGGTTTGCCCATCTCGGCGGTCATCAGCCGTGCGAGCTCGTCGGTCCGGTCGTCGAGCACGTCGGCCAGCCGCTCGAGCAGGTCGGTGCGGTCGTCCAGGGGACGCGTGCGCCAGTCGTGGGTGAAGCGGGTCCAGGACCGTGCGAGGCGTGCCTCCACCTCGCCGTCGTCGTGGCGAGCGTACTCGGCGATCGTCGTGCCATCGGCGGGGTTGGTCGTGGTGATCATGCCGACTCGTGTACCCGACGGCCGCGGTGGTGAACCGCGTGGTCAGCGCAGCAGGAAGCCCGTGCCGATCGGGTCGTCGGGCCGCAGCACGAAGGTGTGCATGCCCGTGGGGAAGGCCTGACCCCCGACATGGGTGACGACGGCGGGGTAGTCGCCCACGGTCGCCTCCGCCGAGACCGCCCCGGTCATGACCGAACCGACGATCGAGTGGTTGTGCAGCATCCGGCCGGCGTCCAGGACGCCCTGCCGGTGGAGGAGCGCCAGCCGGGCGGAGGTGCCCGAGCCGGTGGCCGACCGGTCGACCTCGCCGTCGGCGAACACCGTCACGTTGCGTTGCCGCAGCGACCCGTCATCGGCGTCCTCGAGCTCGTCGACGAGGATGACGCCGTAGATGTCGCGCAGCTCGGGGATGTCGGGGTGCACGAACTCCTCGCTGGCGTTGAGGGCGTCCTTGATGGAGCGGCAGGTGACGATGATCTCGTCGAGCTGTTCGGGCACGACCTCCAGGTCCACGGCCGCGGCGGGCAGGATCGCGTAGAACGCCCCGCCGAAGGCGATGTCGACGTCGACGGCGATGCCGTGGACCTCCATGCCGACGTGGGCCTTCACGAAGGAGGGGACGTTGGTGAACACGACCTGCTCGACGGTGCCGTCGGGACGCACGTGCACGCGGGTGGGCAGACGGCCCGACGGCACGTCGATGACGACGTCGACCACGTCGCCGGTGACGGGGACGATGCCGCTCTCCACCGCCCAGGTCGCCAGCGCGATGGTGCCGTGCCCACAGGCCGTGGAGTAGCCCTCGTTGTGGAAGAACACCACGCCGAGGTCGGCGCCGTCGTCGTCGGGTGGCACGACGAAGCCGCCGTACATGTCGGCATGGCCGCGCGGTTCGTTGACGAGGAGCTGGCGGACGTGGTCCAGGTGCTCGGCGATCCACGCACGCCGCTGCAGCACGGTGGAGCCGCCGATCGGTGGGATGCCACCGGTCACGATGCGAAACGGCTCGCCACCGGTGTGGTAGTCGTGGGTCTGGACCGTCATGGCCCGCGGACGGGGGGCTGGGCTGGGGCTCACAGGGCAACGTCTCCGGGGTCGGCGGGGGCCTCGAGCACCGCCGCGACCCGTTCGGGCAGGTCGTCGGCGTCGAGGGTCGTGCAGAGCTGGGCGAAGTCCTCGGTCGGGCCGGTCCACTCCAGGTCATCGACGGTGGTGCCGATGTCGCCATCGGTGACGAGGGTGGCGAGCGTGGTGAACAGCTCGGCCTCGGCGCGGCGCTCGGCGAGGGTCTCCGCGAGCCGGGCGGCGCCACGGACACCCTTGCCCCACCCGGTCGGGTCGGTCGGGATGTCGACGATGCGGCCGAACCGGGTCAGCAGGGTCGCGGCGGTCTTGGCGCCGAAGCCTGGGATGCCCGGGAAGCCGTCGGCGGTGTCCCCGACGAGCGCCAGCCAGTCGGGAATGGCGGCGGGGGGCACGCCGAACTTGTCGAACACGCCGTCGGCGTCGCGGACGGTGCCCCGCATGCGGTCCCACTGCACGACGCGGTCGCCCACGACGCACTGCCCGAGGTCCTTGTCGGGGGTCGCGATGACCACCTGCTCGACGCGGTCGTCCGCGGCGGCCTGCGCGGCGGCAGTCGCCAGGGCGTCGTCGGCCTCGAGGTCGGTCATGGCCCAGACCGTCAGCCCGAGGGCCCGCAGCGCATCCTCCAGGGGGTGGAACTGGGCCGTCAGCTCCGGGGGCATCCCCGCCGACGACTTGTAGGTCGGCCACAGGGCGTTGCGGAACGACTCGATGACGTGATCGGTGGCCACGCCGACGTGGGTGACAGGGGTGCCGTCGGGACCGCCTTGCTCCAGCAACCACACCATGCTGCGCAGCACGCCCCGGATCGCTCCCCGTTCGGGGTCGTTGTTTCGCGGGGAGTAGTGGTGGCGGAACAGCTCGTAGGTCCCGTCGATCAAATGGACGTGCATGGCCCGGGAGCCTAGTGCGTGCCGGTGGCGGGTCCACCCGGCCGATCGCGTGCTCGTCCGGACGGCGGAGGAACCTTCATTCCCGAACGCCGACGGCCTGCTAGCTTTCCCCCCGGTCGGAAACCTTCGTCCCGACCGCCCGCAGATCTTGGCCCGGACCATGCCGAGTGGGGACGCCGTTGGCGTTCCCGGATTCACTCCGTCGCTCGACACTCAGGCAGGCCCCCTTGGTTGACTACGCTGCGTTCATCGACGTGTTCGCGGACTACGCGCGCACCATCTCCCGCCGGTACGACGTCGGCGACGTCATGTACCGACTGGCCGACCAGGTCGTCGAGGTGCTGCCCGTCGACGGTGCGGGAGTATCGGTGGCCGATCCCGACGGCGGCCTGCAGTTCGTCAGCGCCACCCACGAGGACGTCGTCCGCGTCGAGGGTGTGCAGATCACCCTGGGCGAGGGACCGTGCCAGGACGCCTTCCGGACCGGCGCGAGCGTGGTGTCGGACGACCTGCGGGACGACGGGCGCTGGGCCCGGTACCGAACGGAGGCCCGGGACGCAGGGTTCCTCGCGGTGGCCGGCATCCCGATGCGTGCCGATGAGCAGAAGATCGGGGCGCTGGACCTGTACCGCCGCGACGCGGGCAGCTGGTCGGAGGAGGACGTCGCGACCGCCCAGACCCTGGCGGACATGGCCAGCGGGTACATCCTCAACGCCATCACCCTCAACGAGTCCGAGGAGCTCTCCGAGCGGCTCCGCAACGCGCTGGACAGCCGGGTGGTGATCGAACAGGCCAAGGGCATCCTCGCCGAACGCCACGGGGTCCCGACGGCTGATGCCTTCGAACGCCTCCGGCGCCACGCCCGCAGCACCCGGAACCGAATCCACGACGTCGCCCGGCAGGTCGTGGAGGACGACCTGCGGTTGTGACCGTCAGCTGGGTCGCAGTCTGTTAGGTTGTGGTTGCACCTCGAATCGAGCGCCGTCCCAGCTGCCAGCGGCAGCGGACCTTCGGCCAGGACCCTGCCGGGCGAGGCCCCATCGGGGTCACGCCGTCTCCCTTCGCCCTTACCGGGAGACGCGACCATGGTCGACCAGCATGCCCTGCGTGACACCCTTGCCGACTACGCGGCCACCATCGCCCGGGGATACGACATCGGGCAGGTGCTCTACCGGCTGTCGGACCAGGTGATGCACGTGCTCGAGGTCGACGGCGCCGGGGTCTCCATCGCTGACGGCGACACGCTGCGGTTCGTCAGCGCCACCGACGACAGCGTCGTCCGCATCGAGGAAACGCAGATCGAGGCCCGCCAGGGACCGTGCCAGGATGCCTTCGCGGCCGGTGAGGTCGTGTTCTCCTCCGACCTGCGCCACGAGGATCGCTGGCCCGTGTATCGCCCCGTCGCCCTGGACAACGGGTGCGTCGCGGTCGCCGGAGTGCCGCTGCTCACCGCCGACGTGCGCATCGGCGCGCTCAACGTCTACAGCCGATCGGTGACCAGCTGGAACGACGGCTCCCTCGACGTCGCCCGGATCCTGGCCGACATGGCCGCCGGGTACGTCACCAACGCCGCCACCCTGGCGCGCTCCGAGCAGCTGACGAGGAACCTGCAGCACGCGCTGGACAGCCGTGTGGTGATCGAGCAGGCCAAGGGCATCCTCGCCGAACGCCACAACGAACCGACGGCCCAGGCGTTCGAGCGCCTCCGAACCGCTGCCCGCGACAGCCGCCGGCCGATCCACGACGTCGCCGGCGACGTCGTCGACGGACGTCCCCTGCCGTAGCCAGCGCCGACCGCCTCAACGGGCGGGGTCGAGCCCGGCAGCCCGACCTGCCGCGGCGAGTGCCGTCGCCAGGGCGGTGACGCTGGTGTGGGCGTTGAGGCCGGAGGGGTTGTCGAGCACCCACAGGTCCGGGCGGTCCGGTTGTGGACCGCGCTGCGCGGTCGGCTGGGCGAAGGCGATCCGGAAGGTGGTCACCCCGAGGACCGCGGTGACGACGGGTCGGTGCTGCGCGACGAACGCCAGCAGCCGTTCACCGCCGTCGCGCAGCTCCGCCGCTGTCACCTCTGTGGCCCTGGCCGACGGGCGGGCCACCAGGTTGGTCATGCCGATGCCCCACCCCGGCAGCAGGTGCTGGTCGTCGGGTCCGACCAGGTGGGGGACCAGCCCGCTGGCTGACAGCGCCGGCCAGAACCGGTTGCCGGGGCCGGCGTAGTGGCGGTTGGTCCGGGCCGACGCCACCCCCGGGTTGATGCCGCAGATCAGCAGGCGCAGGTTGGCGACGCGGGTCGGCAGGACGTCGTCGATCGGCTGCAGGTCGGGGTCCGGCGCGGGGGTGGGCACGGACCCGACGCTACCGCCCACACGAGGACAGCCGTGGGCAACGGCCGTCCGGACGGTGGCCGGATGGGGGAGCGTCACGACGCGCCACAACGGGAAGTATCGGACACCGTCCCCTTCCGGAGGTTCCCGATGCCACCGCGTCTCGTCCAGACCGTCCCCGCGCCCGTCCCCGCCGTCCCGTCCGCACCCCTCGGGGGCGCCAGCCGGAACGCCGCCGGGGAGATCGTGGTGACCACCCGGTCCGGGTCGACCTATCACGTGGCCGGCGACCTGGTGCGCCGAGAGCACGACGACGGCAACACCGAGTCCTACACCCTGATCGACCTCGGTGAGCAGCGGTTGCGCTACACCGACGGCGAGCGAGTCTTCGTCTCCTCCGCCGTCGTGTCACGTCGAGCTGCCTGAGCCGACCGCCTGTCGAACGAAGTTCACTCGTCCGCTCGGACGTTTGTGTGGAACAACGATTTCCGTTTATGGTGGCCGAACGGTGCAGGCACACCACATGGACGGGATCCCGTGGGCGGCGGCGTTGCTCGATGAAGACGGCGTGGTGGTGGGCACGTCGGAGGAGTGGCGCCGGATCGCAGCGGGGGACCCGGAACGGACCACGTTCGTCGACGTCGGCGAGCGGTACCTCGACGCGCTCGGCCGCCGTGCCGCGGATCACGCGGACGACACCGCGGGGCGTCTCGGGATCGTGATCAGGCGCGTGCTCGACGGCGGCCATGCCGCCGCCCCGGTCGACTACGCCTGCCACACCCCCGAGGGCCTCGCCTGGTACCGGATCCACGTCACATCCGTGCCCGGCGGCGGGGCCACCGTCATCCACCTGCCCGTGACGAGCGAGGTGCGCACCAAGCTGGCAACGCAGAGCCAGACGCTGGGGGTCATCGAGCTGGACACCGACCTGCAGGCGAGGGCGGTTGACGACCTCTGGGCCCGAAGCCGCGGCGTCGGGTCGGACGAGGACCTCGGCGACGGGTGGTGGGAGGCGATCCACCCCGCCGACCGCTCCGGCCTCCTCGGCCTGCTGCGCGACGTCGGTGCCACGGGAGGACCCTCGACCGACCCCGTCGTGACCGACGTCCGCTTCTGGGGGGCGGACGGCGAGGTCAGCGCGCGGGCAGAGGTCAGCGCCCACGGCAATGAGGACGGGACCCTCGGGTTGCTCGTGGTCCTCCGTCGGCGGGACAGCCACATCGCCGGCATCGTCGGCACCGATCGGATCGGTCGGGACGCGCTGACCGGCCTGCCCGACAGGACCGTGCTGTCGGACCACCTGCGGCTGGCGCTCGGCCGCGCCGAACGGGATGGCCGCAGGGTTGCGCTCATGTTCCTGGACCTCGATGGGTTCAAGCCGGTCAACGACACCCACGGGCACGTGGTGGGGGACCGGTTGCTGGTGATGGTCGGGGGGCGCCTGAGCGGGTGCCTTCGTCCCTCCGACCTGCTGGTCCGCCACGGTGGCGACGAGTTCGTGGTCGTCCTCACCGACGTGGACGACATGCAGGCCGTGCAGGAGGTGGCGGAGCGCATGCGCGAGGCGCTGGGCCGGCCATTCGACCTCGACGGGGACCTCGTGGCACCGCTGCAGCTTCCCGGCCTGTCGGTGTCGATCGGGGTGGCGACGGCGCGAGGTGGCGAGGACCCCTCGACGCTGCTGCGGCGAGCCGACGCTGCGATGTACCTGGCGAAGGCCGACGGTCCGGGACGGATCCGCACCGCCGACGGCGATGTGGCTGCCGCAGGTCCGGTCGTGGACCTGTCGGCCACGATGGTCGAGCAGGCGTGGTCGGAGGGGGAGTTCGAGGTCTGGTTCCAGCCGATCGTCGACCTCTCCGACGGCAGGGTCGAGGCGGTCGAGGCGCTGCTGCGCTGGCGGCACCCCGAGCTGGGTGTACTCCCCGCCTCGGTGTTCGTCCCGACAGCGGTGTCATCGGGCCTGATCGCCGACCTCGGCTGGTGGGCCCTGGACCGGGCCATGTCCACGCTGCCGATCGACCTCGGCGTCGACCTGTACATCAACGTGGCGCTCAGCCAGTTCCGGGATCGTGACCGGCTCGAGGGGCTGATCGCCCGGTTGGGCAACGGTGCGCATCGCAACCGGACGGTGATCGAGCTCAGCGAGCACGTGCTGAACACCGATGGGGTGTGGGTGCGCGAGGCGGTGGCGGCGCTGCGGGGGGCGAGCGTGCGGATCGCCATCGACGACTTCGGGGCGGGCTTCTCCAGCTTCTCGCGCCTGCGGCACATGCCCAACGACGTGCTGAAGGTCGACGACAGCATCGTTCGGGGGATCGATCGTGATCCCGCCGCCCAGCGCGTCCTGGCGGGTGTGCTCGTGCTCGCCGATGCGCTTGGCCTGCGCGTGATCGCCGAGGGGGTCGAGCACACCGGGGAGGTGCGCGTGCTGCGCTCGCTCGGGGTGTCGTTGGCGCAGGGGCACCTGCTGGCGCCGGCGGTGTCGGCGGAGGACCTCGGTGGGGTCATCGCGGGGATGAAGGACACCGTCAGCGAGTTCGAGCACCGCGAGGGTTGAGGTCGGAACGGCCCCTGCGGTCCGGTTGACGACGGGGATGTCACACCGCACACTCATGGTGTAACGAACACATGTTCGATACGCGATGCTCGTCCCCTCCATGGGTCGTCCTTCCCCGTCGCGCCCGACCGAATGGGACGTCCCACCATGACCGCCGACTTCGTGCACCTCGCATCCAGGACCTGCTACTCGCTGCGCGATGGGGTGATCCGCCCCCGCGAGCTCGCCAGGGCCACCGCCACGATGGGAGCCGGAGCCGTCGGGTTCGCCGACCGGGCGGGCCTCTACGGCGGGGTACGGGTTGCCCAGGCCTGCGCCGCGGAGGGGGTCCGTCCGATCTTCGGGGCCGACCTCGCGCTGCATCCCGAGGACGACCGTCCCGGATGGGGGATCAGCCGCGCGTCGGCCAGCGGGATCGGTCGGGTCATGGGGCCCGGGTCGGGCCAGGCATGGCTGGAGGACGACGCCCCACGCGTCACGCTGATCGCCGCCGACATCGACGGATTCGCGACCCTCAACCGGACCGTCACCGACCACCACCTGTCCTCGGTCCGCGCAGACCCGCACCTGCGGTGGGACGCCGCCAGCCAGCGGCTCGGTGCCACCGACGGGCTGTTCGTGATGCTGACCGACCGCTCGCCCGTGGGCCGGTTGCTGGCAGCGGGCCGTGGCGACGCGGCACGGGCCGAGGCTCAGCGCTGGATGGACGTCGTGGGCCCCGACCGGCTGCTGGTCGGGGTCACCCACCACCTGGCACCCGGTGACGACGACACGGCCCGGCGGACCTTCGCGTTGGCCGACGAGCTGGGACTGCGTGCCGTCGCCCACCAGGCTGCTCGGTACCTGCGTCGTGAGGACGCCCGCGTCGCCGACGTCATGGACGCGGTCCGCCAGCAGGTCCCGCTGGCCCAGCACCACTCCTCCCGCAGGAACGCCGAGGGGTACCTCAAGACCCCCGAGGAGATGGCCAGGGTGTTCGCCGAACGGCCCGATGCGATCGCCAACACCATGTGGGTGGCCGACCGCTGTCACGTCGACATGGGGCTGGGCCGACTGCGGGTCCCCGACTTCGCGTCTGCCACTCCCGACCAGGCGGCCGATCCCGGCTGGGCGCTGGCCGAGCTGCGCCACCGTTGCGAGACCGGCATGAAGGAACGGTTCGCCGTGGTCGAGGACCGTCACACCGAGCTGCTGGACCGCGAGATGGACATGGTCCGCCAGCTGGGGCTGGCCCCCTACTTCCTGACCGTGGCCGAGGTCATGGGACGCATCCGTGCCAAGGGCATCCTGGCCGCCTGCCGCGGGTCCGCTGCCGGATCGCTGATCACCTATGCCCTGCGGATCTCCGACGTCGACCCGATCGCCCACGACCTGGCGTTCGAGCGGTTCATGAACCCCTACCGCGACGAGCTGCCCGACATCGACATCGACGTGGAGTCGGCCCGCCGCGAGGACATCTACCGCGACCTGCTCGACACCTACGGCGAACACCGGGTCGCCTGCGTCTGCATGATCGAGACGTTCAAGGCGCGCATGGCCATCCGCGAGGTCGGCAAGGCGCTGGGGCTACCGGCCGGCGAGGTCGACTACATCGCCAAGTCCTTCCCCCACGTCCGCGCCGGCGACGTGCGTCCGGCCCTGGCCCACCTGCCCGAGCTGCAGGGCCTCAACATCGACTCCGGCCACCTGGCGCTGCTGTTCGACGTCGTCGAGCGGATGGACGGGTTCCCCCGCCACGTCGCGCTGCATCCCTCGGGGGTGCTGCTGGCCGACGCGACCCTGCGCGACATCGTGCCGATGGAACGGTCGGCTGCCGGCTTCGCGATGGCGCAGTACGACAAGGACGACGTCGAGGCGCTGGGGTTGTGCAAGCTCGACGTGCTGGCGGTCCGGATGCTGTCCAGCATGGCCCACTGCGTGGAGGAGTCCCGACGCACCCGTGGCGTCGACCTGGACTTCGACGACGTGCCGTGGAACGACGAGGGCACCTACGAGCTGATCCGCTCGACCAGGACCCTCGGCATGTTCCAGATCGAGTCGCCCGGCCAGCGCGAGCTGATCGGCAAGTTCCAGCCCGAGCACCAGGGCGACCTCGTCGTCGACATCTCCCTGTTCCGGCCAGGCCCCGTGAAGGGCGACATGATCAAGCCGTTCCTGCGGCGACGCCACGGGCAGGAGGGCACCGGGGTTCCCCACCCGCTGCTGGACCGTGCGCTGGGCGAGACCTACGGCGTGATCGTCTACCACGAACAGGTCATGCGCTGCGTGGCCGCAGTCACCGGCTGTGACCTGGCCGAGGCCGACCTGGTCCGCCGCCGGCTGGGTGACCCGACGCAGAAGGCCGAGCTCGAACGCTGGATCAAGGCGGGCGCTGCCGCGAGGGGCATCGCGCCGGACGTGGCCGACTGGCTGTGGACCGCGCTCAGCCAGTTCGCCTCCTTCGGGTTCTGCAAGGCCCACGCCGCCGCGTTCAGCGTGCCGACGTACCGCTCGGCGTGGCTGAAGGCCAACCTGCTGCCGGAGTTCATGGCCGGCGTGCTGACCCACGACCCGGGCATGTACCCGCGTCGGCTGATCCTCGACGACGCCCGACAGTTCGGGGTGGCGATCCTGCCGCTGGACATCAACGCCTCGGCCAGGGACTACCGGGTGGAGGTGATCCGCGAGGACGAGGCGCTGGCGTTGCTCGGGGTCCATCGGTCCATGGAGCTCGGTGGTCGGGGTCGGTTGCCCCGTGGCTGGCGCTGGGACGGCGACCGGCTGGTTCCCTCCGCCGGCTTCGACAAGGGGGCGGCGACACCGGGATGGCGCTACGGCATCCGGCTGGCCCTGCAGGACATCGAGCGGATCGACGACCACATGATCGACTCGATCCTGGCCGGCCGTCCCTTCACCTCCATCGAGGACCTCCGCCTGCGCACCCGCCTGTCACAGCCGGTGGTGGAGTCGCTGGCGCACTCGGGGGCGCTGGATGCGATCGGTGGAGTGGGGTTGGTGGTCGGTGACGGGGGGCGGGCCAAGACGCGGCGGGACCTGCTGCTGGAGGTGGGGGAGCGATGGAGCGGCCTCAAGCGCCACGACCCGAAGAAACCCGAGCAGCCGATCCAGCTGGGCCTGCTCGCCCCGGCCGAGGCCCCCGGACTGCCGGAGTACCGCGACAGCGAACGGGTGCGGGCGGAGCTGGAGGTCGTCGGCATGGACGCCACCCGACACGTCGTCACCTTCTACGACACGCTGCTGGACACCGTCGGGGTGACACGGGCAAGCGACCTGCTGGACTGCCGCGAGAACCAGCGTGTCCGCATCGCCGGGGTCAAGGTCGCCACCCAGACCCCGCCGGTGAAGTCCGGGCAGCGGATCATCTTCCTGTCCCTCGACGACGCCACCGGGATCGGCGACGCCACCTTCTTCGAGTCCGTGCACGACCGCTGTGCCTGGACGGTGTTCCACACCTGGCTGCTGGTGGTGGAGGGGGTCGTGCACCGCACCGGCAAGCGTGGGGTCACCGTCACCGCCGACCGGGCCTGGGACATGCGCCGCCTGATGACCGCTTGGCAGCAGGGGTGGCTGGACGAGGCGCTGGCCGAGCAGGGCCGACCCGACGACCAGGCCAACCGCGACTTCGGTGACGGTGCGCCGTCGGAGACCATCCGCGGTGCCGCCGGCAGGTCGGGCATCGTCATGCCGGGACGGGAGCAGGAGCACCTTCAGATGGTCGAGACCGTGCCCTACCGTCCCGGCGGAGGTGGTCCCGGGAGAGGGGCCGGGGATGCGCCGGGCCGGCCGTCACGCATCGGCCCCAACGGCGCGACCTGGGCCGACCCGGCCGGCCGCCATCCCGGCGTCGACCCGGGTGACACCCGACGGCTGTCGCGCAACGACCCCCGGCATCCCGACCGGGCCGAACCCGACAGGACCGAACCCGACAGGACCGACCACCCCGAACCGCCACGCAAGCTGTGGCACTCCTCCGGCGGATCGGCGGGCCGCTAGATGTCGGTCGTCCCCCGCCCCGGCACGGGTCCGCCCCGGGTGCCCCTTCCGCTCGGCCCCAGGCGCTGGCCCCGCCATCCGGCATCCCGTCCGGGTGGCGACCCCACGCGCCACCCGGACGTCGGTCCGCGTCGGTCCGGCCGGTCGGTCGGAACCGTGGGGTCAGGCACCCACCTGCACCGTGGTGTACATCACGAAGCTGCCACCGGTGTCGTCGCCGAAGACGACCACGTCGAAGAAACCGTCGGCGGGCACGTCGAGCTCCACGAGCTGCACGTTGTCGGCCACGATGCTGCCGAACGCCAGGATGTCGCCGCCCTGGCCAATGCCGATCGTCGGCACGAACGTGGACGAGGCGACCAGCACGTGGATCCGCTCGCCGGCGAAGGCCTCGAGGTCGAAGGTGGTGATGTCCTGCGGGGCGACCGTGCCGTTGGGCACGTCGAGCAGCTCGAACTCCGCGAAGGTCTGCAGCGTCATCGAGATCTGCCCGGGCGCGCCCGTGGCGTTGACGGCGGCGGCCAGGTACTGCCCGGCCACGGGGGCGGAGATCACGTTGGCGAGCGCGTTGGAACCCGGGCCCATCATCGTGTCCTCGATGACGAGCGCGTCATCGGGCCCGAACACGAACAGGTCGGGGTCCTGGGAACCGATGGCGGTCACGCTGACCGTGTCGCCCACCTGGAGGTCGAAGACGACGACGGCGACCTGGTCGACCCCAACGTCGAGCGCTGCCTCCTGGAACGGGGTCACGGGGAGCGCGATGGCGCGAAGGTCGCTGAGGTCGCCGTCGCTCATCCCCGCGTCCTGCATGGGCTGGGGCAGGGGAGTGGCGGCGGGTTCGAACGGTGCGGGCTCCGGGGGTGCCTCGGGCATCGCGCCCAACGGTTCGGGGCGAACCGCTTCGGTCTGGGCCGCCTCGGGATCGGGCGTGGCCAGCGCGTCGGTCATGGATTCGGCCATGCTGCCGGCGTTGGCCGCCTCGGTCGGCTCGACCGAGGCCATGGCGTCCACCAGGTCGTCGTCCCGACCCTCGTCCTGCGCCGCTTCGGTCGGGTCGCCGAGGGCCACGTCGCCGTCCCCGCTGTCGCGCGCCAGCAGGAACACGGTCGCGCCCACCCCGAGGACGATGACCAGCGCGAGCGGCACGAAGAACGCGGGCCGCTGGATCAGCGGCTTCTTGGGGGGCTGCCACCCACCCCCACCCCCGCCACCGAGGCCCGGCGGCCCCTGGAACCCCGGGGGACCGGGCTGGCCCTGAGGGCCGGGTTGGCCCTGGTAGCCGGGCTGGTTGGGATAGCCGGGCTGGTTGGGATAACCGGGCTGGTTGGGATAACCGGGCTGGTTGGGATAGCCGGGTTGCCCGCCCGGTCCCGGCGGCTGCTGCCAGCCGGGTTGCCCACCCTGCGCGGGAGGCTGCTGCCAGCCCGGCGGACCGCCCTGCCCGGGTGGTTGCTGCCACGGGTTGTTCGACATGCCGTCCCCTCTGTTCGACTTGCACGCACTTCGTGCAGCGTAGAAGAGGCGTGGCAGTCGGTGGGGAACGATTTGCTTGCGCCGAGCAAGGTGACCAACCCGACCGGAGTCGACCTGGATTCAGTCGACAGGGATTCAGTCGACCGCAGCTGGGGAGTCCACCGGTTCCATCGAGGACCACGCGGCCAGCCACACGCTGAAGGTCGCGCCACCCCCGGGTGTCTCGGTGATCTCGACGCGGCCGGCGTGGGCCTCGGCCAGCGCCTGAACCACGTACAGGCCAAGGCCCAGCCCGCCACGTTCGTACGGGTCGGCGCCGCGCGTGAACTTGTCGAACAGCGCGGTGCGCGAGGCCGGGTCGATCCCGTCGCCGTGGTCGACCACGTCGATGCGCAGGCCTCGGGCCTCCTCGGAGACCCGGACGACGATGGGGGAGTCCGCCGGCGTGTACTTCAGGGCGTTGGACAGCAGGTTGTCGACGATCCGCAGCAGGACGTCGGAGTCGAGCACGCGGACGAGGCCCTCGGGCACCTCGCAGCGCACGTCGCGGTCGGGGGTGGACTGGTCGACTGCACGGACCGCCGAGCGCACGACCCGGTCGACGGGGGTGATCTCCGGGTGGATCTCCAGCGCACGACGCTGGGACCGGGAGGAGTCCAAAAGGTCCCCGATCAAGCGGTCGAGCCGCCAGCCCTGGGTCTGCGCGATGCCCGCGAACTCCGTGATCTGGTCGGGGGTCAGCGACGTGGACCGGGTCGACATCGTGCTCAGCAGGCCGATCATCGACGTGAGCGGCGTTCGCAGTTCGTGGGTGACCAGCGTCAGGAACTCGTCCTTGGCCTGATCGGCGTCCAGCAGGCTGGCCACACGACCGAGCTGGTCCTCGTAGGACCGCGCGTTGGCGATGGCGGCTGCCGCCGCGTTGGCGAACACCGAGACCCCACGCAGGTCGAACTCGGTGAACGCGTCCCGAGGCGTACCTGCGGCGACCTGGAGCACCCCCACGAGCTGGCCCCTGACCTCCATGGGCACTGCGATCACGCCACCGGTCACACCGGCACGCCGCGCACCGCGGTGGTCCTCGGTGGACAGCAGTGCGTCGCGTTCGTGCATCGCACGGCCTGCAAGGCCTGCGTCCAGCGCTTCTGCGGCACCGACCTCGACGCCTGCCGGCCCGTGGACCGCCGCAACCTCCAGGTGGTCGGGGGCGGACCCGTCCAGCAGGTACAGGACGACGGACTCGGCCCGCAGCAGCGCTGCGGCGGACCGGGAGATCTCCGTCAGCACGTGCGGCAGGTCCAGCGCGGCGTTCATGGCCCGGGTTGCGTGCAGGAGCAGGTTCAGCTCCTCCACCCGGTTCACCAGCGACGCGGTCATCACGCGTTCCTCGACCAGGAGGGAGGTCAGGCGCCGGAGCGTGATCTCGCGTTCGGCGACGTAGCCCATCACCACCACCAGCATGGCGAGCATGGCCAGCCGTGCGGTCCGCAGGTCGAAGGTCTGGCGGAGGATGTCGGGCAGGCCGTTGATCCCGACCGCAACCATGATGGCCGGCACGCCGACGGCGACGAGCAACGACAGTCCCCACAGCTGGGCACGTCGTCGATCGACCTCTTCCAGGCGCGGTACGTGGATCTGCCGCAGGCCCGCAGTGCGCGCGAGCGTCCTGGGGTCGACGGGTGCTGGAACGGAGGACGGCATGGAGGGCGAGCCTGGCGAACGGAAATTCGGCTGTGGTTGGGTTGTCGGAACGCGCGGAGCGGGTCTGTAGGAGAAATCTCCGGACCGTCCCCGACACGGGACAGCGCGAGCACAATGGAGGGTCGCCATGTCCATCGCTGAACCCATCCTCCATGTCGACATGGACGCCTTCTACGCGTCGGTGGAGGTTCGTGAACGTCCCGAGCTGGCCGGCCGCCCCGTCCTGGTCGGCGGCACCGGTGGGCGGGGCGTCGTGGCCAGCGCGTCCTACGAGGCCCGGGCCTTCGGCATCCGGTCCGCCATGCCGATGGCGCGGGCGCTTCGGTTGTGCCCCCACGCGGTGGTCGTCGGCTCCAGCTTCGACCTGTACGGCGAGGTGTCGGCCCAGCTGCGGGAGATCTTCGAGTCCGTCACCCCCATGGTCGAACCGCTGTCGCTTGACGAGGCCTTCCTCGACGTCAGCGGCAGCATCCGCCTGTTCGGCGAACCCGTCGTCATCGGGGAGCTGCTGCGCGAACGGATCAGGGAGGAGCTGCGGCTGCCGGCGAGCGTGGGGGTGGCCCACAACAAGTTCCTCGCCAAGCTGCTGTCGGGGAAGGCCAAGCCTGACGGCCTGCTGCACCTCCCCACCGAGGCTGCGCTGGACTACATCGCCCCGCTCGGGGTGCGCGACCTGTGGGGCGTCGGTGCCAAGACGGCCGAGCGCCTGGAGAAGTTCGGCATCCGCACCGTTGCCGAGGTGCGTGCCGTGCCTCGCGACACGATGGTGCGCATCGTCGGTGAGGTCGGGGCCTCCCACATCGCCGACCTGGCGATGGCCAGGGATCCGCGGACGGTCCAACGACACGAGTCGACCAAGGGCATGGGTGCCGAGGAGACCTTCGACGCCGACATCGACGACCCCGAGGTGCTCCGGCGCGAGCTGCTGCGCCTGTCGGAGAAGGTGTCCCGACGGCTCCGCAAGCACGGCGTGGCCGGTCGTACCGTCACCCTGAAGCTGCGGTACGCCAACTTCTCCACCATCACCCGCAGCAAGACCGTCGACCGCCCCCTCGACGACGCCACCCAGCTACATCGCACCGTCGCGCTGCTGCTGGACGCCCTGCGGCTGGAACGGGTGCGGGTGCGGCTGGTCGGGGTCAGGGTCACCAACCTGGTGCCCGCCGGCGCCGCTCGGCAGCTCAGCATGACCGCCGACGACCGCTGGCAGCAGCTGGAACGTGCGGCGGACTCCGCTCGGGACCGCTTCGGCGACGGGTCGGTGACTCGCGGTGCCCTGCTCGACGAGTGAGCCCCGACGAGCGAGGGATGCCGATGGGCTCGATGGGGTCGGCCACGGGCCGGGGGAGTAGGCTCGGGCGCCCCGTCCCGAGGAGCCCCCTGATGAGTGATCGCGTTGTGTTCGAGGCTGCCGAGGATGGTGTCGGCACCGTCACCCTGAACCGCCCCGACAAGCTCAACGCGATGGACCAGGGGGTCTTCGACGGGCTGCACGAGGCCACCGACCGGGCCCGGGAGGCGATCGAGGCAGGCACCGTCCGCGCGATCCTCGTGCGTGCCGAGGGGCGGGCCTTCTCCAGCGGCCTCGACATCAGCCTCTTCGGGCAGCAGGCGTCGGGGGACAAGCCCGCCGACGACTGGATCGCCTACCTGCAGCAGGCCTTCACGGGCCTGGAGGACCTGCGCGTTCCCGTCGTCGCCGCCATCCGCGGGGTCGCCTTCGGCGCTGGCTGCCAGCTGGCCCTCGCCGCCCACATGCGGCTCGCCGCCCCGGATGCGGAGCTGGCGTTGCTCGAGGCCAAGTGGGCGCTCGTCCCCGACCTCGGCGGCCTGACGCGGTTGCCGCGTGTCGTCGGGCTCGGCCGTGCGGCGGACATGTCGATGACCGCCCGTCGCGTGGACGCCGAGACGGCGCTGGCGTGGGGGCTCGTGGACCGCGTGCTGCCCGCCGAGGACTTCGAGACGACCAGCCGCGCGTTCGTGGCCGAGCTCGCCGCCGGCCCCACGGTCGCCATCGGCGCCGTCCCCGGCCTGCTGCGTCGGTCCTACCGTGCACAGCGCGAGGACATGCTCGCGGCCGAGCGGCAGCATCAGCAGGCCTGCCTCTCCTCAGCCGACTTCGTGGAGGCCGCCACGGCCGCGATGCAGCGCCGTCCCCCGGAGTTCACCGGCCGCTGAGGACGCCAGCGTCCACTGAATTCGGTTCATGATTTCGGGCCGAGCTGGCCCGGTGGTGCAGCGACGGTCACAATGGGGCTGCGCTGCACGCGTCGGTGGGCCACAATCGGTCCATGCCGTCCCGTCGTCACCCGACGGTCCGACACACTCATCCACCCCCAGCGGAGACCGCCACCATGCCCCTCTCGGATCGCGAACAACAGATCCTTTCCGAGATCGAGTCCCAGCTCGCCAACGAGGACTCCAAGTTCGTCAAGCGCATCCGTCGCACCCCTGCGAGCCTGGGCCGTGTCCGCCTGCGGTACGCCATCGTCGGACTGGTCCTCGGACTGTTCATGTTGCTGGCCATCGCGATCAACCCGTGGGGGCCCTTCGTCGCCTTCGCCGGCTTCGTCCTGATGCTGGTCAGCGCCGTCGCGGCCGGCAACCAGCTCAAGACCCTGGGCGAGGACCGCGACAGCAACCTCGGCGGCCAGCTCAAGGGCGGCTTCAGCCGCTACATGGAGGGACGGCGCCACCCCGACGGGGACGGCGAGGGCTAGCGCCGCAGCGTGCGGGCAGCCGCCAGGAACACCTCACGGGCGGGCAGTCGCTGACGGTCGTCGGGCCACGCCAACGCCACGGTCGCCGGCGGGGCATCCGCGACGGGCACCACGACGAGGTCGTCGCGTTCGAACAGCGTCGACGCCGACGACGGCAGGATCGTCAGGGCGACGCCGGACGCCACGTACTCCAGCTTCTCCTCGAGCGTGCGCACGATCGGTCCGCGGGGCACCGGTCGCCCGTCGGGCCGGGGATCGATGTTGTGCTCGGCGTCCCAGCTGACCGCGACCGGGCCGTCGTGGCGCACCATCGGCTCCTCGGCGAGGTCAGCGAGCTGGACCGTGGAGCGGTCCGCCAGGCGATGGTTGGTCGGCAGCAGCACCATCCGTGACTCCGTCCACAGCGGTTCGGTGCGCAGCCCCTCCCCGCAGATCGGCAGGCGGCCGAGCAGCACGTCGGCCCCGCCGGTGCGCAGCACGTCGCCCTGCTCGTACCACTGCACCCGTCGCATGCCGATGTCGAGGTCGTGGCCGTCGGCCCGCAGGACGGCGATCACCGGGCTCGGGCTGACCCCGGGGACGAACGCGACCTCCAACCGCTGATGGGCGGTGAGGCGCCGTCGAGCGGCCTCCGCTGCGGCCAGCAGGGCGCGGGCATCGGTGAGGAAGGTCTGGCCCGCGTCGGTCATCACGACCGAGCGGCTGGTCCGCACCAGCAGTGAGACCCCGAGCTGGGACTCCAGCCGCTGGATCCGACGGCTGACCGCGGACTGCGCGAGATGCAGCCGGCCCGCGGCCCGACCGAAGTGTTCGGTGTCGGCCACCTCCACGAAGGTGCGCACCAACCCAAGATCGAGCTCCACGCCCGCCAGCCTACGCCAGCCGACTCGAGGTGCCGGCCGGCGAGATGCGCCGGACGATCGATGCGTCCGGCGCATCGATCCGACGCGACCGGCATGGATGGCGGACCACCCGACGGCCAGACTGCCCGCCATGCACCGAACCACGCTGTCCACCATGTCCACCTCCGCCCTCGGCCTCGGCTGCATGGGCATGACCTTCGCCTATGCAGGGGCCGACCACGACCGCAGCCTCCGCACCCTCGACCGTGCCCTCGAGGAGGGCATCACGCTGCTGGACACCGCAGACATCTACGGGCCCCGCACCAACGAGGAGCTGCTGTCGGGCTGGCTGGTCGACCACCGCCACGAGGTGGAGCTCGCCACCAAGTTCGGCGCCTACTCACTGGAGGTCGAGGGCCGCAGCCCCGACGGCCGTCCCGAGTACGTCGGGCGGGCGTGCGACGCCTCCCTCTCCCGGCTCGGCACCGACGTCATCGACCTGTACTACCTCCACCGCGTCGACCCGCTGGTGCCCATCGAGGAGACCGTCGGCGCCATGGCCGAGCTGGTCACCGCCGGCAAGGTCCGCCACCTCGGGCTGTCGGAGGCGTCCGCCGACACCATCCGACGGGCCCACGCCGTCCATCCGATCACCGCGCTGCAGACCGAGTACTCCCTGTGGACGCGTGACATCGAGGCCGACATCCTCCCGGCCATCAGGGAGCTGGGCATCGGCCTCGTCGCCTACAGCCCCCTGGGACGCGGCATGCTGACCGGCACCATCACCGCCGTGGACGACCTCGCCGAGGGCGACTGGCGCCGGACCAACCCCCGGTTCCAGGGAGACAACCTTCAGCACAACCTCGACCTCGTGAAGGCGGTCACGGCGCTCGCCGAGGAGAAGGGCGTCACCCCGGCGCAGCTGGCGCTGGCGTGGGTCGCGGCCCAGGGCGAGGACATCGTGGCCATCCCGGGCACGACCCGGCCCGAGCGGGTCAGCGAGAACGTCGCCGCACTCGACGTGCAGCTGACCGGTGGCGACCTCGCCGCCCTCGACCGGATCGCCCCGCTCGGTGCGGCCGCCGGTGGCCGCTACCCCGAGGGGGCGATGCGGGTCCTCAACGGCTGAGCGCCTCGCGGATGGCCAGCCGGGCCCTGGCGGTCCGGCTGGCCCGACCCATCAGCCGGGACCTGATGGTGCCCGCCGCGCTCTCGGCGGTCCGGGCGTCGGCCACCGTCACGGCCGGGGCGAAGTCCGCCCGGGTCGACGGACCGGCCAGTGCCGTCCCGGAGGGGTGGCCGTCGGACAGACGCACGAAGTACTCCGCGTCGGTCTCGCCGGTGCGGCGGGCCCGCCCCACCGCAGCCCCGACCCGTTCGGCGCGAAGACGAGCACGTTCGATCCGCTCCTCGGGTGGACGGTCCGGGGTCATCCGGCCCCTGGCCCCGACCAGCGCCACCGCGCCCACACCGGCGAGGGCCAGCAGGACGAGGAGCCACGGGACGCCACCGTCGTCGGTGCCCGACGCGGAGCCCGAGCCGTTTCCGGCGGGAGCCTCGCTGCCGAGCGGGACCAGCGGGTCCTCTCCGGTCAGCGGATCCTCGGTCTGGCGGGACTGCGGCAGCTCGCCGGGGCCGACCGGGTCGGGGACACCGTCGCCCTCGGCCTGCGCCATCGCCACGGTGCGGGTGGGGACGACCGATTCGCCGTCGGGGACCAGGACGTTGCCGTCGGTGCGGGGAGTGGGCTCGAACGCCACCCAGCCCAGCTCGCCGAAGTCGACCTCGACCCACGCGTGGGCGTTGGCGTTGGTGACCTCCCACGAGCCGTCGGCGCCCTGGGTGCCCGGGGTGTAGCCGACGGCCAGGCGGCTGGGGATGCCCATGGTGCGCAGCATCACCGCCATCGTCCCGGCGAACTGCTCGCAGTAGCCCTGCTGGCCGTTGATGAAGCGCTCGATGAACGTGCTGCCGCTGCCCAGCTGCGGCTGGGTGGAGTAGCTCCACGTCCGTAGGTGGTCCTGGATGGCCAGGGCGCGGTCGAACATCGTGGTCGCGCCTGCCGAGGTCACGATCTGCTGTGCGAGGTCGTTGACCAGCTGGGGCACGTTGGCCGGCAGCTCGGTGTGGGGGCTGGCCGGATCGGGCTGCACGGCCCGGAGGACCTCGGCATCGGGCTGGGGCAACGATGCGGTGACGCGGTAGCGGTCACCCCGGACCAGCGGTGCGTCGCCGGGCACGGTGAGCGTCGCCAGGTCGGCGTCGTAGCGCATGTCGCTGGCGCGCGACCCCGCGACCTCCGTCGTCAGGTACGGGGTCGGGGCCAGGATCGCTCCGGTCTCGATCCCCTCGACCAGGACCTCGACCTGCACCGTCTCGGTGGGGATGGACGGCGGGTCGGCCACGGGGCCGCGGACGTTGCTGCCACCGATCGTGCCGTCGATGCCCCATTCCTCGCGTTCGTTGAACGTGTCGAGGGCGGTGGTTCGCATGTAGACGGGCCGGTCGGTGTCGACGCGCAGCACCGGTCCCGTGTTGGTTGCCACCAGGCGGTCGCGGATGTTGACGATCGGGTTCGTCGTGATCGTCGTGCCGCTGCCACCGCGCACGTTGTAGACGGGCCGTTCCTGGAATCCGGGCAGGGCCCCGGCCAGCAGCACCCCGCAGACCGCGGCTGCGGTGAGCATCGCCCAGCCCATCGGCGGGACCGGGCCGGTCCGGGCCGAGGAGGTGCCGGCGACCACGGCCTTGCCCCACGTGCCGGTGGCGTTGGCGTTGCCGAGCAGCAGCAGCAGTCCGGCGGCGCCGAGCATCGCCAGTCCCGGCACGACGATGGACTCGCCGCCGGGCGCGACCGCAAGCGGCACGCACCACAGGACAAGGGCGGCGGTGATGGCCGCCAACGGCGACCGCAGCACGAACATCATGCCGTCGGCGAGGTAGGCGATGATCCACACACCGGCCACGGCGAGCAGCAGCAGGCCGGCTTCGGCGAAGGTGGGGGAGGGGCGGAGCGTCACGAGCTCCAGGCCGTAGAGGAACAGGTCACGCAGCGCGTCGAGGGTGCGCAGCGTCGGCAGCAGGCCCGCGGCTGCGGTCGCAGGAAGGAACGCGATCGTCACGAAGACCAGCAGGCCGATGATTGACATCGCAAGGTGGGTGACCGGACCGACACGCAGCCGACGCGACCCCCAGCCGATACCGAGCGCAAGGACGGCGCTGCCGATGACGGGCCGCACCCATTCGGTGCCGATGAAGACCCGTCGCATGGGCAGGAGGGCGGCCAGCACGAGCAGCGCCAGGCCGAGGCTCAGCAGGTCATCGGACACCGCGGGGCGTGACGACACCGGACGGTGCTCGGCCGGACCGGGCGTGGGGAAGGGGTCCGGCAGGGACGGTGGCCGGGCGGTCGAGGCGGGACGTCGCAGGGTCGGGGTGCTCATCCGGCAGCCCCTGCCCGCGCGCCGTGGCGCGACCGCGGGGTCATCAGCTCGACCCAGCGCGGGGCCAGCGGTGTGCCCGGTGTCATCAGGGTGGCTTGCCACCCGGCGGCTGCCAGCAGCTGCACGGCCCGGACCGCCCGTGGGTCGTCGGCGCGCGGGCCGGTGACGAAGACCAGCCGCTGCCCGAAGCCGCGGACGCCGAACAGGGCTCGCATGTCGGGATGGTGAGCTGGGTCCTCGCGTCCGTCGGGCACGCCGACGACGGAGACGAACAGGCCCTCGCCGCCACGGGTCGCGGCCACCGAGGGCCCCATGCCCGTGTTGTCGGACGGCTCGAGCAGGGCGAGGCGGTCCAGGCTCTGCGCCCAGGGTTGTGGTCCGCCCCGGCCGGTGTCGGTGTCGGTGACCAGGCGGATCGCATACCCGCGGTCGGCCAGGTGGTAGACCAGCGACGCGGCGATGGACACGGCGTGTTCGAGGGTGCCGTCGGGGCCGTCGGTGTGGCTGGACCGGCGGGTGTCGAGGTGCAGCGTGGCGTGCGCCTGCCACGGCTGCTCCATCTGCCGCACCATCATCGTCTGCCGGTGGGCGGTGGACGGCCAGTGGACCATGCGGAGGTCGTCGCCTCGGACGTACTCCCGCATCGTGTAGAACTCGTCGCCCGTCGCGAACACCCGCCGGCTGTCGCTGGAGCCCGACCCCATGTGGGTCCCCGAGACCTGCTGGTCGGGGAGGCGTTCGATCCGCGGGTACACCAGCACGTCCTGCACGGCGGTGTAGCGGCGGATGCGCTCGGCGACCCCGAACGGATCGCGGATGCGGACGGTGACGGGACCCAGCTGCTGACGTCCACGGGCATCGGCCCGTGCGCGGTACGGCGCCGTCGCGACCCGGCCCGGGCCGAGCCCACCGATGACGAAGCGGGCCTCGCCCGGCAGGGCTTGCTCGGCAGCCCAGAGCGACTCCGGCAGCTGTTCGCTGACCAGCAGGGTCGGGGTGGGGACCCGCCCGTCGTTGCGGAGCTCCAGGGAGGCGTGCACCTCGCCCCCGGCGACGACGCGGTCGGTCTCGACCAGCCGACGCGCGGCCACCGACGAGGTGGTCTGCCGCACGTAGAGCACGCCGAGGCCGAGCACGGCCCCGCAGGCCACGGCGACGGCGTACAGCTCCGCGATGCCCAGCATCCGGCCGATGAGCCAGGTGAGCACCGCCGCAAGGGCGACCGACACCCCGCGGCCCGTCAGCATCGGGGGATCCCGGAGCGGCAGGGCGTCGAGGCGGTCATCGACGAGGGATCGGCACCTGGCCGAGCACGTCGGCGATGACGGACTCGGGGGTGACCTCGGCCATGCGGGCGTCGGGGGTGAGGATCAGGCGGTGCGACAGCACGTGCGGGGCCAGCGCCTTCACGTCGTCGGGGACGACGTAGTCGCGGCCGAGGCAGGCGGCGGCGGCACGGCCGGCCCGCAGGAGCGCCAGGCCCGCGCGGGGGGAGCAGCCGAGCTCCACCGCGGGGTGCTCACGGGTCGCCCGCACGATGCCGACGACGTACTCCTTGAGGGCGTCGGCGGCATGGAGGTGCTTGACGACGTCGATGAGGCCCGCGATCTCCTGGGCCGTGGCGACCGGCTGCAGGGTCGTGGCCGCATCACCTGCGCCATGGGTGTTGAGGATCTGCAGCTCGGCGTCGGAGGAGGGGTAGCCGATGGTGACGCGCATCATGAAGCGGTCGCGCTGCGCCTCGGGCAGCGCATAGGTGCCGTCGAGCTCGATCGGGTTCTGCGTGGCCACGACCATGAAGGGGACCGCAAGGGAGTGGGTCGTGCCGTCCACGGTGACGGTGTGCTCCTCCATCGCCTCCAGCAGCGCCGACTGGGTCTTCGGGCCGGCACGGTTGATCTCGTCGCCGAGGACGATGTTGGCGAACACCGCACCGGGCTTGAACTCCCAGTCGTGGGTCTCGGCGTTGTAGACGGTGGTGCCCGTGATGTCGCTGGGCAGCAGGTCGGGGGTGAACTGGACCCGTCGGACCGAGCAGGCGATCGATCGGGCGATGGACTTCGCCAGCATGGTCTTGCCGACGCCGGGCACGTCCTCGACCAGCAGGTGCCCCTCCGCGAGCAGCGCGATCAGGGCCAGCCGGATCACCTGTGGCTTGCCCTGCACGACGCTGCTGACGCCCTGCTCGATGCGGTTGTAGATGTCCGCGACGGCCTCGACCGCCGGCGCCGCTGGTCCTGCTGACACGTCCCGTGCTCTCCTCGCCTGTGGATGTGTGCGGTCACCTGCGTCATTCCGTGACCTGCGCTCCTCACAACCCTGCCACGGTCCCGGGCGTCGGGCGATGGTCAACTTCCCGCGCAGGCCGTGCAGGAACATGGTCGACTCGTCACGAACACCCAGTACCGAGGGCGCGCAATCGGTCCTGTGAGAGTCGTACGACAACGGTCGTACGTTGGACTAGACTCAGCCGCGCTCGTGGTCCGAACGGATCACACCCCGACCACGCCGCTCGTTCGTACGACCAGAAGCGAGCGGCTGGCCACCCCCATTCCAACCCAAGGGAGGAACACCCATGCGCGCATCATGGTTGCGTATGCTGGCGATCATCGCCGTCCTGGCGCTCGCGGCAGCGGCCTGTGGCGGCGGCGAGTCGTCCACTGAGGACACCGCTGACGACACCGCGTCCGAAGCCGAGGAGACCGACGCCGAGGAGCCCGCCGACGAGGCGGACGCCGAGGACACCGAGGAAGAGCCGGCCGACGAGCCGACCGAGACCGAGGACGACGCGGCCGAAGGCGAGCCCACGGGTGACAACACCCTGGTGTTCGGGACCACCGAACAGCCCTCGACCATCGACCCGGCCGACGTCTACGAGAAGCTGGCCTCCGACATCCTGTTCAACACCACCAACCGGCTGGTGGAGTTCTCCGCGGAGACCAACGAGATCGGGCCCGGCCTGGCCGAGTCCTACGACATCTCCGAGGACGGCCTGACCTACACCTTCAACCTCCGTGAGGGCGTCGTCTTCCAGGACGGCAGCGAGATGACCTCCGAGGACGTCGTCTGGTCGATCAACCGCTCCCTGAACATCGCGCACCCCGACGGTGCGTCGTTCCTGATCGGCTCCATCACCTCCATCGAGGCACCCGACGACTCCACCGTCGTCATCACGATCTCCGAGCCGAACTCGACCTTCCTGGCCCGCCTGAACTACACCGTGGCCACGGTCCTGCCGAGCGACTCCGACGTCTACACCGCACCGGACGCCAAGCTGGAGGCCCCCTCCGACGACGACGCCGGCGCCGAGACCCTGCTGGACGAGGCCGAGTCCTACATCGTCTCCGACCAGATCGTGGGCACCGGTCCCTACCAGATGACCGACTACCAGCCCGGCGTCTCCATGACGCTGGAGCGCTTCGAGGACTACTGGGGCGAGGCCCCCGCCATCGACACGGTCCGCATCGTGTTCTACGAGTCCACCACCCAGATGCGCAACGCCCTGGCTGCCGGTGAGATCGACATGGCCGTCAACGACCTCGACCCGACCGAGACGTCCTCCCTCGAGGGCGAAGAGGGCATCGAGATCCTGACCGACGCCGGTGGTCGTACGTCCTACATGGTGGTCGACGTGACCCAGCCGCCGTTCGACGACCCGGCAGTCCGCCGCGCCGTCGCTGCCACCATCGACCGTCAGCGCATCGTCGACGAGGCCTTCGAGGGCCAGGCGTCCCCGCTGTTCTCGATGATCCCCGAGAACTTCGACGTGTCGGCTGACCACATCTCCGACATCGAGGTCGAGCTGTCCACCGACAGCCCGATCGAGTTCGAGCTGTGGTACCCGGCGGACCGCTACACCAACCAGGCCGAGGTGGCCGAGATCATCAGCCGCTCGCTCAACGAGTCCGGCCTGTTCAACGTGACCACCAACACCTCCGAGTGGGCCACGGAGTACTCCACCCACCTCAACGACGGTGCCTACCCGATCTACCTGCTCGGCTGGTACCCCGACTACCTGGACCCCGACGACTACATCGAGCCCTTCTACCACTCCGAGAAGACCTTCATCGGCTTCTACGGTTCCGAGGAGATGGACTCGCTGATCACCGCGGAGCAGGAGGCCGAGCCGGGTACCCCGGAGCGCGCCGAGATCTTCGACGAGATCCAGCAGCTGGCGGCGACCGACATGCCGTTCATCCCGCTGTACTCCGAGGGCCAGGAGGCCTACTTCAACGAGCGCGTGCAGGGCGTCGAGGACACCCTCGGTGCCGCGCAGCAGACCTGGTTCTACGTGCTCTCCCTGAGCTAGTAGCCAG
Organism: Euzebya pacifica; assembly: GCF_003344865.1. Taxonomy (GTDB): domain Bacteria; phylum Actinomycetota; class Nitriliruptoria; order Euzebyales; family Euzebyaceae; genus Euzebya; species Euzebya pacifica. Next base: position 3,171,653 of record NZ_CP031165.1, on the reverse strand, counting down.
CCAGCTCACCTGAACGCCCGCAGCCGGGCTCCTCGGAGCCCGGCTGCCGGTGTTTTCGGTCCCGTACGATGTTCCGTCTGCTGGCCCGTTCCACCCAGGACGTGCCGACCACCCCCACGAGGACACGCCCATGTCAACGAAGACCTCGGGATCCAGCCTCGGCAAGTACATCGCGGTACGCGTGGCCCTCGCGCCCGTGTTCCTGCTGCTGCTGCTGACGGTCCTGTTCATCCTCCTGCGCATCCTTCCCGGTGACATCGTCACCGCGTCGCTGGCCGGTCGGGCCAGCGAGGAACGCATCGAGCAGGCGAGGCAGGCCGCCGGTGTCGACCGGCCCATCACGGTGCAGTACGTGGAGTACATCACCGACCTCGCAAGGGGTGACTTCGGCCAGCCGCTGACCGACCCGCGCAGCACCAGCGAGCTGCTCGGCGACGTCCTGCCGGCCACGTTCGAGCTGACGATCGTCGCGATGCTGATCGCCATACCGCTCGGCATCGTGCTGGGCGCGTTGTCGGCGAGATTCAGGGACACCCCGCTCGACGGGGGCGCGCGGCTGTTCGGTATCGTCAGCTTCTCCCTGCCGGTGTTCTGGCTGGGCATCCAGGCGCAGCTGATCTTCTCGGTGTGGCTGAAATGGTTGCCCACCGGCAACCGGATAAGCGGGCGCATCGTCCCGGTCAACGGGCCGACCGGGTTCTACGTCCTCGACGGGATCCTGGCCGGCAACACCGAGTTCGCCCTCACCGCCCTCGAGCACCTGATCCTTCCCGGCGCCACGCTCGGCCTCGTGATCTCGGGCATCTTCATCCGGCTCGTCCGCGTGAACATGCTGCAGACGCTGCGGGCCGACTACGTCGAGTCCGCCCACGCGCGCGGTGTCCACGAACGTCCCGTGCTGTTCCGCCACGCCTTCAAGAACGCCCTGGTCCCGGTGATCACGATCATGGGCCTGCAGTTCGCGCTGCTGCTCGGCGGCGCCATCCTGACCGAGACGACGTTCTCCTGGCCCGGCATCGGCAGCAAGCTGGTGGACTTCATCAACGCCCGTGACTACGTGGGCGTGCAGGTGCTCGTCACGGTGATCGCGATGCTGATCACCGTCACCTCGCTGCTGATCGACATCCTCAACGGACTCATCGACCCGCGGGTGAGGTACTGACATGGCTGCGACCGACAACACGCCGATCGACCGCAACCCGACCGACGGCCCCGTGGACGACGAGGCCGCCCCGAAGGCCCCCCGCAGCGGGATCAGGGCCCGCATCGAGCACGCGCTGCGACCATGGCGGCGTGCCAACCCCGGCGCCCGCTACCTGGTCATCGCGGGCACCGTCATCACGCTGGTCTTCCTCGTCATGGCCGTGTTCGCCGACAGCGTGGCCCCCTTCGGGGAGAGCCAGTACTGCCCCGACGAGTTCTTCGACCCGTCGGTGGGCGCAACCGGCACCTGCATCGGCGCGCCTGCTGACGCCCAGATCCCGGCACGCGTGGCCCCCAGCGCCGAGTATCCGTTCGGCACCACCGACACCCGGTTCGACGTCCTCAGCCGCGTCATCCTCGGCGCCCGCATCGCGTTCCTCGTCGTCGCGTTCTCCACGGCGTTCGCGATGCTGATCGGCGTGCCGCTCGGCCTGTTCAGCGGCTACATCGGCGGGCGGCTCGACCGGGTCCTCGTGCTGATCATGGACACGATCTACGCGTTCCCCTCGCTGCTGCTGGCCATCCTGATCGCCTTCGCCTTGCGATTGCGGCTGGAGCAATGGGGCATCGACGCCCCCTTCGTGCCGGCGGCGATCTCGGTCGGCACCGTCTACATCCCGCAGTACTTCCGGGTCATCCGCAACCACACGTTGTCGGTCAAGGAGGAGCCCTACGTCGAGGCAGCGCGGTCGTTGGGTGCCAAGCGCCGCACCGTGGTCTTCCGCTACATCTTCTTCAACGTCGTCTCCTCCATCCCGGTGCTGTTCACCCTCAACGCCGCCGATGCGGTGCTGACACTCGCCGCGCTGGGCTTCCTCGGCTACGGCATCAAGTTCCCCACCGCCGAATGGGGCCTCGACGTCAACCTCGGGCTGGCCGACTCCGTCGGTGGGTTCTGGTGGACCGCGTTCTGGCCCGGTGTGGCGATCACGCTGCTCGTCACCGGGCTGTCGCTGATCGGCGAGGGCCTCAACGACATCGTCAACCCACTGCTCCGCGTCAAGGGCTTCAAGGGCAAGGTCAAGGGTGCCCGAGCCGCCATGAAGGCCGCCGGCGACCGTCGCGAGCAGCCGCTCGACGCCGAGTCGACCGTGCTGGCCGAGGGAGACGTCCGATGACCGACCAGAACCGATCTGCAACACCAGTCCTGTCCGTCCGCGACCTGCGGGTCGCCTACGCCACCCCGACCGGCATGCTGCATGCCGTCGACGGCGTGTCCATCGACGTCGCCGCCGGCGAGTCCGTCGGCCTGGTCGGCGAGTCCGGCTGCGGCAAGTCCACGATGGGCAAGGCGCTGATGCAGCTGCTGCCACCCGGTGCGGAGATGTCGGGCTCGGTCACCCTGCAGGGCGAGGAGCTCGTCGGCATCAACGCCCGCCGACTCCGCAAGATCCGCGGCGAGGACATGGCGCTGGTCTTCCAGGAGCCGATGACCCGCCTGGATCCGCTCATGCGGGTCAGCGACCACTTCGTGGAGGCCATCCGGGCACATCGTCCGAAGACCAAGAAGGACGAGGCCCGGGCGATGGCCCGCGAGGCGTTGATGCAGATGGGCATCCCGCCGACCCGCGCCGACAACTACCCCCACGAGTTCTCCGGCGGCATGCGGCAGCGCATCATGATCGCCCTGGGCATCGTGATGCGGCCCTACCTCGTCATCGCCGACGAGCCGACGACGGCGCTGGACGTCATCGTCGAGGCACAGATCCTCGACCTGCTCGACCGGCTGCGACGCGAGGAGGACCTCGGGCTGATCCTGATCACCCACAACCTCGGCATCGTCGCCGAGACATGCGATCGGGTGGCGGTCATGTACGCCGGTCGGATCGTCGAGGTCGGTCCCGTCGAGGAGGTCTTCACCGACCCCAAGCACCCCTACACCCAGGGGCTGCTCCGCTCCGTCATCAGCGCCGACACCGTGGAGCTGGCGTCCATCGACGGCTTCCCGCCCAACCTCCTGGACCCCCCGACCGGCTGCCGGTTCGCGCCCCGCTGCGATCAGCGGTTCGAGCCGTGCACCACCGTCGATCCCTCCCTCACCCCCGTCAGCGACGCCACCCGAGCAGCCTGCCTGCTGTACCCGGGCGCCGAGACGGGTGCCGACGCGACCCACGAGATGGCCCGATGAGCGCAACATCACCCAGCGAGTCCCCCACCACGTCGATGCTCGCCGACGCCACGCCCGGCGTCGACACCACCGACGAGGACGGCATCCTCCTGCGGGTCCGCAACCTGCACACCCACTTCGGCACGTCGGGCAACATCTTCCGTCGCGGCGACCGCAAGGTCGTCAAGGCCGTCAACGACGTCAGCTTCGACCTCAAGCAGGGCGACATCTTCGGCCTGGTGGGGGAGAGCGGGTCCGGCAAGACCACGCTGGGACGGACCATCCTCGGCCTGGCCCCGGCCACCGACGGGGCGGTGTGGTGGCGCGGCCAGAACCTGGCCGAGCTGTCGGAGCGCCGGTTCCGCCCGCTGCGCAGGCAGATGGGGATGGTCTTCCAGGATCCCAACGCCTCGTTGAACCCCGCGATGACCATCGTGCAGGGTGTCGGGCATCCGCTGCGCATCCACGGCCTTGCCTCGAGCAGGGCGGAGGTCCGCACCAAGGTCGCGGCCATGCTCGAACGATGCGGCCTGACCCCGGCCGAGCGGTACCTCGACAGCTACCCCGAGGACGTCTCGGGTGGCCAGAAGCAGCGGGTGGTCATCGCCCGCACCCTGATCACCGAACCCGAGCTGGTGGTGGCCGACGAACCCGTCGCGGCGCTGGACATGTCGATCCGGGCCAAGGTCCTCGAGCTGATGCTGGACCTGAAGGACGAGCTCGGCCTGACCTACGTCTACATCACCCACGACCTGACGTCGGGCCGCTTCGTGTGCGACCAGATCGGCATCATGTACCTGGGCGAGCTGGTCGAGTGGGGTGACGCGGCCGCCATCTACGACGACCCGCAGCACCCCTACACCGACGCGCTGCTCGGCGCGGTGCCCCTGCCCGACCCGTCCCGCAAGGGCCGGGAGAAGAACCTGCCGGCGGGTGAGATCCCCGATGCGCTCAACCCACCGACCGGCTGCCAGTTCCATCCCCGTTGCCCCCGCGCGTTCGAGCCGTGCGGCTGGGAGGGCGACGACCTCGTCGACTTCCTCGAGCAGCGGTGGACCGAGGTCGACGCCGACACCTTCGAGCGGGAGATCGGCGCGACCGGCCCGCTGACGGAGGTGCGGACCGATCGCCACGAGGCGCGCTTCACCGCCGGGCACGCCCCGGACCTGCACACGCTGCTCGAGGGCCTGCGGTCCTCCGGCCGGCACCCGATCTTCACCGGTGTGTCCGACGTGACCACCGAGGGCGGCGACGTCGTCGTTCGCTTCGGCGAGGGGCCCGCCCCCGCGTTGCAGGAGGTCGAGGGGCGCATGGTGGCGTGTCATCTGCACGGCATCGTTCGCCGGCCCGGCGAGTGAACCCGACGACTCTGAGTTGACGTGGGCGTCAACTCTGGCAGGATCATGCTGTGATCGATCCCCAGCACGTGACCCCGCGCGGCCGCAAGACCATGGCCAAGCTGCGCGTGGCCGCGCAGGAGGCGTTCGCGGAGCTGGGGTGGCAGGAGACCCGGGTCCAGGACATCGCCGAACGGGCCGGCGTCAGCCACGGGACGTTCTACACCTACTACGAGAACCGCTCGGCGGTCCTCATCGACCTCGTCACCGACACCATGGCGGCCTTCATCAACCTCGTGTCCCAGCCATGGGAGAGCGAGGACCCGCGCGCAGAGGTCGAGCGGATCGTGGGTGGCGTCCTCGACACCTACTCCACCGACGCCGCCGTGATGAAGACGTGGATGCAGGCGTCGAGGGAGGATGCCGAGTTCGGTGAGCTGTACCTGGACCTGCGGCAGCGGTTCGTCGACCGGATCACCGAACAGCTGGACCTCGTGACCGACGCGGCGGGCCGACGCAGCAAGGTGCCGCCGCCGGAAACGGTCGCCTCGGTCCTCGCTGCGATGGTCGAGCACTTCGCCTACTGCCGCACGGTCCTGGGGGAACAGCACAGCCGTGACGCGGCCCTCGACGCCCTGCTGCTCGTGTGGGGTGGGGCCATCAACGGCATGGCCGGCTTCGAGATCATCGACACCGCCCCACGCCACGCCATCTGAGGCGTCGGGGACGACCGTTCGAGGGGTCGGTCCGCTGGTGTAGTGTGACCGCGACCGGAACCGGACCGATCGTCCGCTGCCAGGGCGGGCCTCGGGGACGGCTGGTCGGAGGTGAACGCTTGAGTGCGCTGATTGCCCCCCATCCCGCGCCCGCAGGGACGCGGGAGTCGACGTCGCCACCGCCGTCCAGCTCCTCCGGCAGACCCGGCAAGGCCCTCGTGCTCAACGCGTCGATGGAGCCCCTCTGCGTCGTCAGCGGCCGCCGAGCCCTCGTGCTGCTGCTGACCGGCAAGGCCGACATGGTCCACGAAGGGGTGCATGTCTTCCACAGCGAGCGCCTGGACCTTTCCGTTCCCTCGGTCGTCCAGCTCCGCCGATACGTACGGGTGCCGTACCGCCGGCGGGCCACGCTGACTCGCCGCGGGGTGTTCATACGCGACGACCACGCGTGTCAGTACTGCGGCGTCCCCGCAGAGAACATCGACCACGTCCATCCCCGAAGCCGCAACGGCGCGCACGAGTGGGAGAACGTGGTCGCTTCGTGCATGCGGTGCAACTCCCGCAAGGGCGACCGCACGCCGGCCGAGGCGGGGATGGTGCTGGCCCGACGGCCGTTCGCCCCGCGCGCCGCCTTCTGGATGGTGGTGGCCGTCGGACGAGTCCGGCCGGAGTGGGAGATCTACCTCGGCGACGTGCACGGGCCGGAGCGCGCCGCCAGCTGAACTCCGCACGATCCTGCAGGACGGGCAGGAATCCGAGGTGTGGGGGTCGAACTGTCCGACAACCCCATCGTCGGATCCACCGGGAGTCGTTCCCTTGCACCGTTCAAGTCGCCGCCAGTTCCTCCGCACCGCTGGCCTCGCCGCGGGCGCCCTCGGCGTGGGCTTCGCCGGACCAGCCAGCGCCCTCGGCGCCCTCGACAGCGCAGGGACCGACCGCGCCGCCCTGCTCGCCGGTGAACCGTTGCGCATGGCGCGTGTCTGGTTGACCCGCGAGACCGCCCACCTCGCCGATGGCCTCGACGACACCCACCGCTCGTTCGGCGACGGGTCCTACGAGTTCCTCCTGTGGCCCGGTGACCTCGGCCGCCTGGTGCAGACCGGCCTGCGGTTCGAGATCACCGTCGACGACGTCGTCGCCCGCGACCGGGCGCGCACCGAATCCTCAGCGGTTCGCACGGTCGGGCTGCAGCCCGGCGAGACCGAGACGGGGGAGTACCGCCGGCTGGACGACTACAACGCCGACATGGCGGCGCTGGCCGCGGACAACCCCGGCCTGGTCAAGCTGATCGAGCTGCCCTACAAGTCCCTGGAGGAGCGGACGGTCTACGGGCTGGAGATCTGCACCGACGTCGACCGCAACGACGGTCGTCCGGTCTTCTACAACGACGGCGTGCACCACGCCCGCGAGTGGCCGGCCGGCGAGGTGCCGATCATGTGGGCCCACGACCTGGTCGAGAGCTACCGCGCCGACGAGGCCGGAGAGGCCGACGCCGCGCAGAAGCGGATCGCCAACCTCGTCCGCAAGGTGCGCAACGTCATCGTCCCGATCGTCAACGTCGACGGCTTCCACTTCTCCCGCGAGTTCCCCGTCGAGGCCGGCACCCATCAGGTCGGCGTCAGCATCCCTGTCCTCGGCGGCAACTCCGCCACGGCGGCCGGCAACGGCTTCGGCCAGTACTGGCGCAAGAACCGTCGCCAGCTGACCGACGGCGGCATCGCCCGCGAGCAGAACGCCCCCGACGGCCTGACCGCCTACGGCGTGGACCCCAACCGCAACTACTCCTACCAGTGGGGTGGCAGCGGGTCGTCGAACTCCGAGACCAGCGGCACCTACCGCGGCGAGGCGCCCTTCTCCGAGCCGGAGAGCCGCAACGTCCAGTGGATCCACCAGACCTACCAGTGCCTGACCGAGATCACCCACCACACCTCCGGTGACCTGGTGCTGTGGGCCTGGGGCGACACCGCCGCGGATGCGCCCGACGACGTCCTGCTCGCCCGCCTCGGCATCGCCTCGACCTTCTACAACGGCTACCAGCCGACGAAGTCCATCGACCTCTACGTCACCACCGGCACCTGTTCGGACTACACCTACGGCACCTGGGCATCGATCAGCTACACGTTCGAGCACGCCGGCGACTCCTTCCACCCGGGCTACGGCACGACCGTCCCGGCGATGTACGCCAAGAACCGCGAGGCGCTGACCCTCCTGGCCGAGGTCGTCTGCCTCGAGCCGATCGACCGCGGGCTGCTGCGCGACGAGGTGGCGGCCAACGGCGGCCTCCGCGATGCCCTGCAGGGCGACTTCTCCCGCGTCATCGAGGGCCGGCAGTACGAGTACTCCACCAGCCAGGTCGTCGACCTCGACGCCCGCTACCACTGCGTGCTGAGCGGCCGCATGGTCGACAGCGACGGCAACCCCGTCGCCGGCACCGTGCAGATGGAGAAGGACTTCCAGAACTTCCTGTGGTTCCTCGGGGGCGGGCAGAACCCGATCGACACGAGCCACTGGCCGGAGGCCGGGCTGTGGAGCATCGACGTCGAGGACGACGGGACGTTCCGCTGGTACGTCAACCCCTCCAGCCGACCGGCCTACTTCGACGACCCGACGTTCAACGCCGAGGAGCAGTACCAGGTCAGCTTCCGTACCGGCGGCGGCCCCTCCGCCGGCCAGTCGAAGGTGGTTGCGTCCCGCGACGTCGTCCTGCGACGGGGACAGACCATCGACTTCGGTGACATCGTCGTCGGCTGAGTCCCACGCCTCCTGCACGGCGGCCGGTCCCCTCGGGGCCGGCCGTCGTCGTTGTCGAGGGGATGCGTGGCGATTTTCGCCTGCCCGGGGGAGGATTTGTTGGCGGGAGCGTCGAACTGCCGGAGCACGAACCATCCAACCCCTGGAGAACCGCTCGTGCATCGCTCGTCCCGTCGTCATTTCCTCCGCACCTCCGGCCTCGGTGCCGGGGCCCTCGCCGTCGGCGTGGGTGTCGCCGGCCCCGCGGCCGCGGTCGAGGCCCTCACCGCCCGCGTGGCCGAGGAAGCCGGCAACCCGCTGCAGCTCGCCAGGGTCTGGGTGACCCGCGACAACGCCCACCTGATCGGTGAGCTCGACGACACCCACAACGTCTTCGAGGACGGATCCGTCGAGGTCCTCCTGTGGCCGGGCGACCTCGGCCGCCTCGTCGCCACCGGCCTGCCGTACGAGATCACCGTCACCGACCTCCTGGCCCGTGACGCGGCGATCCACGCCAACGCCGCCGGGCGCCCCGCGTCGCTCAAGCCGCAGCCGGGCGAGACCGCGGGCGAGTACCGCACGCTGGCGGAGCACAACGCCGACATGCAGATGCTCGCGTCGGAGAACCCCGACATCTGCGAGCTGATCACGCTGCCCTTCAAGACCCTCCAGGGGCGCGAGGTGTTCGGCCTGGAGATCGCCGAGAACGTCGCCAAGAAGGACGCCCGCCCCGTCTACTACAACGACGGCATCCACCATGCCCGTGAGTGGCCGGCGGCGGAGATGCCGATCATGTGGGCCTTCGACCTGATCGACTCCTACCGTCGCGCCACCGGCGAGCCCGAGCGGGCGTACTCCTCCAGCGAGTCCGACCCCAACGACGCCCGCATGCGCAACATCGTGGAGAAGACGCGCAACATCATCATCCCCGTGGTCAACACCGACGGGTTCGACTACTCCCGCTCGAGCGCGATCAACTTCTCCCTCACCGGGTCCGTCCCGATGGCCGGCATGCAGTACTGGCGCAAGAACATGCGGGGCACCCGCGTCGGCGAGCAGTTCGTCGGCGTCAACACCGGGACGCCGCAGAACGGCTTCGTGCCGACCACGGTCGGCGCACAGGGCATCGACAACAACCGCAACTACTCCTACCGCTGGGGCGGCGACGGCTCCTCGGCCAGCCAGACCAGCGCGACCTACCGGGGGCACGAGCCCTTCTCCGAGCCGGAGTCCCGCAACGTGCAGTGGGTGCACCAGACCTACCAGTGCCTGGCCGGCATCACCCACCACACCTCCGGAGACCTGGTGCTGTGGGCGTGGGGCGACACCCACGACGACGCGCCCGACGACGTGCTCCTGGCCCGCGTCGGCTTCGCCTGCGGTGACTACAACGGGTACCGGCCGACCAAGTCGATCGACCTGTACGTCACCACCGGCACCTGCTCGGACTACACCTACGGCACCTTCGGGTCGGTCAGCTACACCTTCGAGCACGCGGGGTCGAGCTTCCACCCGCCGTACGGCGACGTGGTCCCGTCCTTCTACGCGGCCAACCGCGACGCCCTCATGCTGATGTGCGAGCTCGTCTGCCTCGAGGACGAGGACCGCGGCTTCATGCACACGGCCGTGGAGGCCAACGTTGACGTGAAGCACCACCTGGTCGAGGACTTCGACGAGAACATCTCCAACACCGACTACACCTACATCGGCAACCCGCTGGACCTCCACGGTCGGCACAACAGCGTGATCAAGGGCCGCGTGGTCGACGCCGACGGGAACGGGGTCAAGGCGCTGCTGACCAACGTCAAGGACTTCCGCAACCCGTTGAGCCCCGGCAACCCCATCGACGAGGCGGACTGGCCCGAGCTGTGGAACAGCTCGGTCGAGACCGAGGAGGACGGCACGTTCTTCTGGCCGGTCTACCCGACCACCCGCCCGGCGGTCGAGTTCGAGGGCGGCCGGGAGACGATCACCCTGCGCGTGGAGCCGAGCAACGGCGCGGGCGCCAAGGAGATCGGCGGCATCCACCTGTCGCGCGGCGACGTCCACGACTGCGACGACATCGTGGTCTGACGCGTTTCGCCCCGTGCGGGCGACACGGCTAGGGTCGGCGGGCCATGACGAGCCCGCCGACCGACCCGTCCGCCCTGCACTGGGACCCAGAGACCTTCCGCCAGCACGGCCACCAGGTCGTCGACTGGCTCGCCGACCACATGGCCGGCATCGCCGACCTCCCCGTCCGCTCGCGCGTCGAGCCCGGGGAGGTGGCGGCACGACTGCCGACGTCCGCGCCGGGGGAGGGGGAACCCTTCGAGGCGCTGCTGGCCGACCTCGACGACGTGGTCATGGACGGCATGACGCACTGGCAGCACCCGTCGTTCCTCGCGTACTTCCCGGCCAACGCCAGCCCACCGTCGGTCCTCGCCGACCTCGTGTCCAGCGGCCTCGGCGCCCAGGGCATGTTGTGGTCCACCTCACCGGCGGTCACGGAGGTCGAGACGGTCGTGCTCGACTGGCTGGTCGACGCGCTCGGCCTGCCCGCCGCCTTCCGCAGTGACGGTCCCGGGGGAGGGGTCATCCAGGACACGGCGTCCTCGGCCACCCTCTGCGCGTTGCTGGCCGCGCGCGAACGTGTCCTCGACGGAGCCGGCAACCGTGACGGCGTTCCGCAGGGCCTGACGGTCTACGCCAGCGCCCACGCCCATTCGTCGCTGGAGAAGGCCGCGCGCGTGGCCGGCCTTGGCTCGATCGCCCTGCGGAGTGTCCCCACCGACGCCGATCACGGCATGGCCCCCGCAGCACTGGCCGAGGCCATCGATGCCGACCTCGCCGACGGCCTGCGGCCCGTGATGGTCATGGCGACCGTGGGCACCACCTCCTCCACCGCCATCGATCCGGTCGCGGCCATCGCGGAGGTCACCACCGAACGCGGTGTGTGGCTCCACGTCGACGGCGCGTTCGGTGGCTCGGCCACCGTCTGCCCGGAGCACCGGGACATGATCGCCGGCCTCGAGCACGCCGACAGCTACGTGATGAACCCCCACAAGTGGCTGCTCGTCGGCTTCGACTGCAGCGCCTTCTGGGTCGCCGATGCGGCAGCGCTGACGGGGGCGCTGGGGATCCTGCCCGAGTACCTGGCCAACGCCGCCAGCGCGAGCGGCGAGGTCATCGACTACCGGGACTGGCACATCCCCCTCGGTCGCCGGTTCCGCTCGCTCAAGCTGTGGTGGGTGCTGCGGAGCTACGGGATCGAGGGACTCCGGTCCCACATCCGAGCCCATGTGGCGATGGCGCAGCAGCTGGCCGGCTGGGTCGCCGACAGCGACGACTGGGAGCTGGCCGCGCCGCATCCGTTGTCGCTCGTGTGCATGCGCCATCGGCGTGACGACGCCGTTGCCGAACGCGCGATGGAGGCCGTCAACGCCAGCGGCAACGCGTTCCTCACCCACACCCGCCTCGACGACCGCTACGTGGTCCGGGTCGCCATCGGCGGCTGGCGGACCACCATGGACGACGTCAGGGGAGCATGGGACGACCTGGTGGCCGCGGCCACGCGCATCGAGGGCGTCGGGCACGGCTGATCCGCCGGGTGCGGCATGGACCTGCCCGTGCGAGCATGCGGGGTCGATGGCTGACCTCGCACCCGCGCCCGTGTCCGACCTGCCCGTGCCCGACGCACCCGCCCCGCTGCCCGGCAGCTCCGACGGCCGGCTGGATCCCGCGCAGCGGGCCAGGGCCCTGCAGACCATGGCCGGCCAGCAGCTCGACGTGCTCGTCGTCGGGGGTGGCATCACCGGTGCCGGCACGGCGCTGGATGCGGCCGCCCGAGGCCTGTCGGTGGGTCTGGTCGAGGCCCGGGACTACGCCGCCGGCACCTCCAGCCGATCCAGCAAGCTGATCCATGGTGGGCTGCGGTACCTCGAGCAGCTGAACTTCGCGCTGGTCCACGAGGCCCTGCACGAACGGACGTTGATGCTGGACCGGCTGTGTCCGCACCTGGTCCGCCCCATCCCCTTCCTGTACCCGCTGACCAACCGCGTGTGGGAGCGGGCCTACGTGGGCGCGGGGATCGCGCTCTACGACGCCATGGCTGGCCGGACCGGCATGCCCCGCCATCGCCACCTGACCCGCACCCAGGCCCTGCGGATCGCCCCGTCGCTGCGGGCCGACAAGCTCGTCGGGGCCATCCAGTACTACGACGCCCAGGTCGACGACGCCCGGCACACCCTTGCGGTGGCGCGCACCGCCGCACGGCACGGGGCAGCCATCGCCACGTCGTGTCGTGTCGTGGACTTCGTCACCGAGGGCGAACGCATCGTCGGGGCGAAGGTCCGCGACCTCGAGGGCGGCGAGGAGTTCGTCGTCCGGGCACGGCAGGTCATCAACGCCACCGGTGTCTGGACCGACGACGTCCAGGCCTTCGCCGGCCGCGGTCGCATCAAGGTGCGCGCCTCCAAGGGCGTCCACCTGGTCGTGCCCCGCGACCGCATCCACTCCGACGCCGGGTTCATCACCCGGACGGCGTCCTCGGTGCTGTTCGTCATCCCGTGGATGGCGCCGCCGTTCACCCGCCACTGGATCATCGGCACGACCGACACCGAGTGGGATCTCGGCAAGGCCCACCCCGCTGCCAGCTCGGCCGACATCGACTACCTGCTGGGCGAGGCCAACAAGTGGCTGAACATCCCGCTGACCCGCGAGGACGTCGAGGGGGTCTACGCCGGGCTCCGGCCGTTGCTGACCGGGGAGTCCGAAGCCACCTCCAAGCTGTCCCGCGAACACGCCGTGGTGCAGGGGGTCTCCGGCCTGATCACCGTGGCGGGCGGCAAGTACACGACCTATCGGGTCATGGCCAAGGACGCCATCGACGCAGCGGCGCGCAGCATGAACCGACGCGTTCCGGAGACCCCCACCGACCGGCTGCCGCTCGTCGGGGCCGACGGGTTCCAGGCGACCTGGAACCAGCGCGAACGGCTCGCTGCCGGCTCCGGCCTGCACGTCGCCCGCATCGAGCACCTCCTGCGGCGCTACGGCTCGGAGGTCCCCCGCCTGCTGGCCGCGATCGCCGACCGTCCCGAGCTGGGCGCCCCCATCGACGGTGCCGCCGACCACCTGATGGTGGAGGCGTGGTACGCCGCCGCGTGGGAGGGGGCGCTGCACCTCGACGACGTGCTGACCCGACGGATGCGCATCTCCATCGAGACGTGGGACCGGGGCCTGACGGCCGCCAAGGCCGTCGTCGGTGTCGTCGGTGAGGTCCTCGGGTGGGACGAGGACACCCGTGTCCGTGAGCTGTCGCACTACGAGGCGCGGGTCGAGGCCGAACGCGAGTCCCAGACCATGGACGACGACCACACCGCCGACGCCGCTCGCCTGGGCGCGCCGGACGTGCGGACGGGATTCGCCACGCAGCGCTGACCCGTCGCGGACGGGTCGGGACCGTGGCAGGCCGACGGTCGTCAGCCTGCCACGCCCGTGGGGTCAGCCCTTGACCGAGCCTGCCGTCAGGCCGCGGACGAAGAACCGCTGCAGGCCGAAGAACACGGCCAGCGGGATGGTCATGGTGATGAAGGCACCCGCCGTCAGCAGGTGGAGCTGCTCGCCGAACGTGCCCTGCAGGCCGGCCAGGTAGGTCGTGGCCACCTGCCCCTCTGCGGCGCTGTTCAGCATGATCAGCGCGACGAGGAAGTCGTTCCACGTCCACAGGAACTGGAAGATGGCGAACGCCGCCAGCGCCGGGACCGACAGCGGGATGATCAGGCGCCAGAACGTCTGGAAGTGACCCGCGCCGTCGACCTTCGCCGACTCGATGACCTCCTTGGGGAGGGCACCGATGTAGTTGCGCAGCAGGTAGACGGCCAGCGGCATGCCGAACCCGGCGTGGGCCAGCCAGATCGCCAGGAAGCTGCCGTTGAGGGTGAAGTTGTCGAACCCGAGCGTGCCCGACAGGAACGAGTCGATCTGCACCTGCAGCTGGATGATCGGGATGAACGCCACCTGCAGCGGCACGACGAGCAGCGCGACGAAGAGGATGAACAACGGCTCGCGGCCCTTGAACTCCATCCAGGAGAACGCGTAGGCAGCGAAGGCGGCGATGAGGATCGGGATCACCGTGGCGGGGACCGCGACGACGATGGAGTTGACGAACGCCTCGGCCAGCGTCGAGCCGCCGGACGTGGCGCTCAGCACCTCGCTGTAGTTGCTGATCTGCAGGCCGCCCTCGGTGAGGACGGTCCACCACCCGGAGTCGTTGGCGGCCGCGGGGGTGCGCAGCGACGTGACGAGCAGCCCGATGGTGGGCAGCAGCCAGACGCCGACGACGAGGAGGAGGACGATCCGGGTGAACCAGCCACCGGAGTTCTCCTCGCCGGGACCCTTCGCGGTGAAGGCCTTGGTGAGGAACCCCGGCGACTTGCTCGGCACCGTCGGGCTGTCGGGCGTGGTGGTCGTGGCACTCACCGTGAAGCCTCCTGCTCGCGGAACCGCTTGACGTTGATCAGCATGAACGGGATGGTCGCGAGGACCAGCAGGACGACCAGGACGCCGGCGCTGCCGTAGGCCCCGTTCTCGAAGTTGGTGAAGAACAGGTTGGCCACGACCTGGGTGTCGTCACGACCGTTGGTCAGGACGCGCACGATGTCGAAGACCTTCAGCACGGTGATCAGGATGGTGGTCAGCACCACCACGATCGTCGAACGGATCTGGGGGACCACGACCCGCCAGAACACCTGCCACTCGTTGGCCCCGTCGATGCGCGCTGCCTCGATTGTGTCCTCGGGTACCGACTTGATGGCCGCCGACAGCAGGACCATCGCGAAGCCGGCCTGCAGCCAGATCATGATGACCATGAGGGCGAAGTCGTTGAACGCCTCGCGTTCGAGCCATGCGATGGGCTCGGCGTTGAACAGGTTGACTACGATCGCGTTGAGGATGCCGGTCTGGTCGCCGGTGGTCTCGATGGCGTAGACCAGCTGCCAGACGACGGAGGCGCCGACGAAGCTGATGGCCATCGGCATGAAGATCATGGACTTGGAGATGTTCTCCAGCCGCGGGGGCAACCGGTCGGCCAGCACGGCCACCAGCAACCCGATGGCCACCGCGCCGGAGGGGACGACCAGGATCCACAGGACGTTGTTGTAGATGGCGGCCCAGACGGGGCTGTCCCCGGTGAGGACCCCCTCGTCCACCACGTTGACGACGAAGGTCGCAAGCAGGCCCAGGCCGAGGACCGCGAAGGTCCACGTGCGCATCCGTGCGCCGCGGGCATCGCCGGGAGGCATGCGGTTGGTGATCCCGACCACCACGCCGATGACGATCGCCGCGACCGCGAGGATGATCGCGATCGGGGGGATGCCGTCGCCGGTGATGGCGTCGGCGTAGTTGTCCAGCCCCACGAACGGGCGTTCGCCGTCGACGAACCGGTCGCCGTAGAAGCTGCGCCTGACGGTGTCGATCATCGGGTACAGCAGGTAGACGGTGACGACGAACAGCGCCGGCAGGATGAAGACGTAGGGCCGGACCCGCTCACCGGCCTCCTTGGGCATGACGCGCTCGGTGACGAAGTTGCCGACCCAGTAGAACGCCGCCGCGCCGCCCACGCCGATGATGATGATGACCAGTGCTCTGAGCAGTGTGCCGCCCATTGATCCCTCCTGGTTGTGGTCACAGACCCCGGACCGACGGTGCAGTCGGTCCGGGGTCGAAGGTGATTAGCCCTCCTGCACCTCGGCGTACAGCTCGTCGATGCTGGTCAGGGACTCCTCGAGCTCCTGGTCACCGGAGATCCACTCGGTCATCTCCAGCCAGAACGAACCCTCCTGCGAGCTGGACCCGACGTCACCGGGCATCAGGTCGGAGCCGTCGAAGCGGAAGAAGTCCGCCTCGGCCAGCAGGGTGCCGGCCGTGCGGGCCGATTCGGTGGGGTAGATGGAGGTGTCGAAGCTCGTGTAGGGGGACAGGAAGCCACCCTGCGCCGCCCAGCCCTCGCCGGACTCCGGCGTGGCCAGGAACTCCATGAAGGCCTGCGCCGCTGCGCTGTCGGAGTAGAGGGCGGCGATGTCACCGGCGCCGAGCGCTGGCGACCCGATGGACTCGTCGATGGGCGGCAAGTAGAAGAAGTTGTAGTCCGTCCCGAACTCTGCGTCCGGGTCGTTCTCGGCGATGAAGCCCTCGATGAAGGTGGCCTGGCGGTGCAGGACGCACTCGCCGTCGGTCCCGCCCAGGATACCGATCACCGAGGTACCGAAGTTCTCGCGGGCGATGTTGGCACGACCGCCGCTGACGAAGTCGTCGTTGGTCCAGATCGGGACGATGTAGTCCTCGATGGCGCCCTGCACCTCGGGGGAGGCGAAGTCGAGGTCGCCGGCAACCCACTGGTCGTAGGCGTCCGGTCCGATGGTGCGCAGGAGGACGTCCTCGACCCAGTCGGTGGACGGCCAACCGGTGGCGTCACCGGATTCGATGCCGATGCACCACGGGGCGTAGCTGCCGTCGTCGGCGATCTGCTGGGTGAGGGCCATCATGTCGTCCCAGGTCTCCGGGATCTCGTAGCCCGCTTCCTCGAAGACCGGCTGGTTGTACCAGACCAGGCTCTTGAAGCTCAGGCGCAGCGTGAGGCCGTAGTTGGTGCCGTCGAACGTCGTCAGGTCGAGCAGGCCACCGACGAGGTCTTCCCGAAGGGCCTCCTCGTCGAGGAAGTCCAGCGGCTGGACCGCGCCCTGGCTGACGAAGTCCTCCAGCAGCCCCGGCTGGGGGTGGAGGATGACGTCCGGTGGGGTACCGGACCCGATGCGGGTGCGGGCCAGGGACTCGAAGTCGTTGGATCCCTCGTCGTTCACGGTGACGCCGGGGTTGGCTTCCTCGAAGGCGTCGATGACGGCCTGGAGGCCGGCCACGTCCGCCTCGCCGGTGAAGGCGTGCAGCATCGTGACCTCGCCGCTGACGTCGCCGTCCCCGTCTCCACCAGCGTCGCTGGTCGCGTCGCCGTCCTCGGTGGCGTCACCACCGCCGTCGTCGTCTCCGCCGTTGCATGCAGCGGCGACCATTGCGAGCACCAGGAATAGTGCGGCCAAGAGCTTGTTGCGTGTCATGTGCCTGTCTCCATGTGTTGGGCCAGCGGGCTCGTGGGTCGGGGGGCGGAGCTGGCTTCCCGCCCGGGGGGTTGGTCGTCGGAAGGGCTGTGGTGTCGCGTCATGGGGCAAGCCAGACGCAGGTGTCGGCGGGCACGGTGCCGCGGACGGTGGACCTGCGGGACGGGTCGGACACGAGGACGACGCGACGTCCCTCGAGGAGGGCAGGGGGGATCTGCAGGTCGTGGTCGGTTGGGTTGAGGACCACGACGGCGTTGCCACGTGCGAACGCCAGCACACCGGGGCCGATGTCGTGCCACGTCAGGTCGAGGCCCTGCAGGTCGGTCAGCTTGCGGCGGACGGCGACGGCGTCTCGGTACAGGTGGAGGATGGAGGAGGTGTCGGACTCCAGCGCCTCCGCGCTGTGGATGCCCCAGTCCTCGGGCTGCGGCAACCAGGGCTCGGCGGCCCCGGGCCCGGGGGAGAAGCCGTGGCTTCCCGCAGGGGAGACCGTCCACGGCAGGGGGATCCGGCAGCCGTCGCGGCCCTTCACCCGACCACCCGACCGGGCGTGCACGGGGTCCGTCCTGACCTCGTCGGGCAGGTCGAGGACCTCGGGCAGCCCCAGCTCCTCGCCGGCGTACAGGAAAACCGAACCCGGCAGGGCGAGCATCGCCAGCGTCGCGGCGCGTGCCCGGCGTCGGCCGAGGCGCTCGTCGACCTCGGCGGCGGAGGGGACGATGTTGCTGCGTCCGACGTCCTCGAGCTGGGTGGCGTCCGCCCGGCCGTACCGCGTGACCGCGCGTTCGACGTCGTGGTTGTTCAGGGTCCACGCCGGATACAGGCCCTCGGCGCGCAGCACGTCCAGCGTGTCGTCGATCGCCTTCCGCCACGCATCGGCTCGCCAGGGCGCGGTGGTGAGGTCGAAGGCGAACGCCTGGTGGAACTCCTCGGGGTTGACGTAGGCGGCCAGCGCCCCGGGGTCGTCGGCGGTCCACGCCTCGGCGAGCAGGAGCACATCGCGGTCGTTGGTGCGGTTGTAGTCCTCGACCAGCCGCCGCCACCGTCGCCACGCGATGTGGCCGTCGGGGTGGTGGGTGAACAGGTGGCTGCCCTTGCCGAAGGGCACCTCGGCCCCGTGGTCGGGCAGGCCCTCGGTCTTGCCCAGGAACGTCACCGCATCAGCACGGAACCCCTCCACGCCGCGGTCGAACCAGAAGCGGAGCATGCGGTCGAACATCTCGGGGACGTCGGGGTGGTGCCAGTCGAGGTCGGGCTGGTGCGGGGTGAAGACGCCCAGGTACCACTGTCCGGGCGAGCCGTCGGGCTCGGTGACCCGGGTCCAGGCCGACCCGCCGAAGATGGCGGTCCAGTCGTTGGGCGGCAGCTCGCCGGACTCGCCCTTCCCGTCCCGGAACCAGAACCGCTCACGCGCCGGAGAACCGGGTCCTGCAGCCAGCGCCTCCAGGAACCAGGGATGGTCGCTGCTGCAGTGGTTGGGGACCACGTCCATCAACAGGCGGATCCCGTACTGTCGTGCCTGCTCGACGAGGTCGTCGAAGATCTCGAGGGTGCCGTACTCGGGGTCGATGTCGAAGTAGTCGGTGACGTCGTACCCGTGGTCGCGCTGCGGCGAGGGGTAGCAGGGATTCAGCCAGATCGCGTCGGCGCCGAGCGCCGCGATGTAGGGCAGGCGGCTGCGGATGCCTGCGAGGTCCCCGAGGCCGTCCCCGTTGCTGTCGGCGAAGGACCGGACGTAGACCTGATAGGTCACCGCGTGCGCCCACCACGGCGTGCGTCCATCGGCACGACGGGACGTCGATCCTCTCGGCTCCGGCTCCGGCACTCGAACAGCACTCCCATCGCAGTAGTACGGGATGTCTGTCGAAGTGAACCGCGTTGTGACCCGTTGTGCAAGCGTTTTCGGTGCGGTTCCTGTGTCACCGGTCTGGCATTGAACGGATGCAGGCGCTGGAAACGGTTGCAGCCGCAACGCGCTGCGTGACCGTGAGCTCTGGACGCTAGATCTGGGCGTTCTTTCCGATGACGACGATGCCCTCGTCGGTGACCGTGAATCGCTTTCGGTCCGCGGCCAGGTCGACACCGATCTTGGCGCCCGCGGGCACGTTGACGTTCTTGTCGATGATGGCGTTGCGGATCACGGCGTGGCGCCCGACGTTGACGTTGTGCATCAGCACCGAGCCCTCGACCTGCGCGAAGGAATGCACGTGCACGCCGGGGGAGAGGATCGACCCGGTGACCGAACCACCGCTGACCACCACACCCGGGCACACCATCGAGTTGATGGCACGTCCGGTGCGGTCCTCCTCGGCGTGCACGAACTTCGCCGGCGGCATGGGCGGTGACCACGACAGGATCGGCCACTGCTGGTTGTACAGGTTCAGCGTCGGACGAACCGAGATCAGGTCCATGGAGGCGTCCATGTAGGCCTTGATCGTCCCCACGTCGCGCCAGTAGCCCCGGTCGCCCTCGGTCTGTCCCGGCCAGCTGTTGGCGGAGAAGTCGTAGACGCCGGCCTCGCCGCGCTCGACCATCATCGGGATGATGTCCCCGCCGAGGTCGTGGTTGGAGTCGTCGTTGCGTGAGTCCTTGGTGACGGCCTCGACCAGGGCCTTGGTGGTGAAGATGTAGTTGCCCATCGACGCGTAGGCCACGGACGGGTCGTCCGGGGTGGGCTTGGGGTCCGCCGGCTTCTCGCGGAACGCCTGGATCGTCCGTCCGTCGCTGGTGGGTTCGATGACCCCGAACTCCGTCGCCTCGTCCAGCGGCACACGGATCCCCGCGACCGTGACGCCGGCACCAGACTCGATGTGCTGGCGCAGCATCTGCTGCGGATTCATCCGGTAGATGTGGTCGGCCCCGAAGACGATCACGTACTCGGGCTTCTCGTCGCCCAGGATGTTGAGGTTCTGGTAGATCGCGTCCGCAGACCCCACGTACCAGTGCTTGCCGCGTCGCATCTGCGCAGGAACCGGGGTGACGTAGTGGCCCAGCAGCGGGGACAACCGCCACGTCTGGTTGAGGTGGATGTCCAGGCTGTGGCTCTTGTACTGCGTCAGCACGACGATCTTGGTGAAGTCGGCGTTCACCAGGTTCGACAGGACGAAGTCGATGATCCGGTACATACCGGCGAACGGCACGGCCGGTTTCGCCCGGTCGGCGCTGAGCGGGGCAAGGCGTTTGCCCTCACCGCCAGCAAGGACCATGGCGAGCACACGCTTGGACACGAGGGAATCGGGCATCGGCGTGGACCCTACCGCGTGGACGGGGCGTCGAAACGGGATCCCGTGAAGCCGTCGAAAAGCGCGACACCGCCCGGCGAACCGGGCGGTGTCGTGTGGTTGCTCAGGCGATCGACGCGGCTACTCGCCGCTCTCGTAGCAGGGTGCGGAGAACTCGAAGGCCGCAGCCGTCTCGCCCTCGTAGAAGCCCTGGCTCTCGAGGCCGCTGGGGACGGCGTCGGAGGGGGTACCGATGGAGGTGGCCCGGACGGCCGCAGCGTTGGCGTCGCCCGACAGGTTGCCGGCGCCGGCCGGGACCATGCCCTCGTAGTCGACCTCGGTGATCTCACTGAGCGCCGTGGCCATGCCCTCGCGGGTCAGGTCGCCGTTGGCGGCGGCCTGCTCCAGGACGGCCAGCAGCGGGTAGGACCAGGCCCACCCGGAGGTGTAGCCGTCGTTGCCGGTCACGTCGCCCAGCGCCTCGCGCATGGCCTGGTGGCCGGGCGTGTCGGTCTGGAACGGCTCCCACGGACCAGCGACGGTCACCTGGGCGATGACCGCCGGTGCTGCGGGGGACTGCAGCAGGCCGGGGTTGAAGGAGGGGCTGTTGAACAGGAACCGGCCCTGGAAGCCACCGGCGGCGGCCTGGCCGACGATGGTGCCGGCGTCGGAGGGGCCGGTCGTGATGACAACCACGTCTGCGCCGCCGCTGACGACCTGGTTGACGGCCTCGCCCTGGTTGTCCTGGCCGGGGGTCGTCGGGACGTCGACGAACTCCGCACCGTTGACCTCGGCCCAGACCCTGGCGCCGGCGGCACCGTCGTCGCCGTAGTCACCGGGGTAGTGGACGGCCATGACCGTGCCGACCTCGGCCTGTTCGGTCAGGTAGTCGAGTCCATTCTGGGACTCCACGCAGTAGGTGTTGCCCGACTCCACGATCACGTCGCTGAACAGCCATGCGGACGTCCACGACGCCGGGGCGGTGATCACGTTGTTCGCCTCGAGGTCGTCGAGGATCGCGAAGGTGGTGGGGGAGCCCAGCGACTGGGCAAGCGCCAGCACCTCGTTCTTGATCTCCTCGTACTGCTGGGAGTGGACCTCCGGGCTGTACTGGTTGTCGCGGGTGAACTCGGAGGTGTTGACGTCGAAGCCGCCGACGCCACCGTTCTCGTTGACGCGCTGCCAGAAGGCGGTCTGGGCGTCGGTGATCGGCACCGCAAGGGCGGCGAAGGGGCCGACCGTGAGGTCGGAGATGGTGCCGAGGTAGATGCACCCGTTGTCGGCGTTGACCGCGTCGGGGCAGGCCTCCTCGGTCACACCGACGTCGAAGGCCACGTCGCCGGCGGCGGCGGCGTCGTCCTCGGTGGCGTCTTCCTCCATCGCGTCGTCCGCGGTCTCCTCGGCCTCGTCGGCCGCATCGTCAACGGTCTCTTCGGCCTCCTCGGCGGTGTCCTCGGCATCCGACACCGCATCGTCGACTGCGTCCTGCGCGTCGTCGGCAGCTTCGTCGCCGCGGCAACCGACGGCGAGGAGCGCGAGGACGGCGAACATCAGGGCCAGCCTGGCCCAACGGGATTGCAACCTCATGGTGTGTCTCCTGTTCATGGCGTCACGGTGGACGCCGCAAGGTGGAACCTACTACCGAAGTAGCAGGGGTGTCGCGTGGTTTCGGTGGTTCAACTGCAGGCCCTAGTAGCTGAAGGGCCAGCCCTTCCAGTAATTGCGTATTCGGATCCAGACGCCGAAGAGCCCCCTGGGCTCGAACAGCAGGAACCCGACGATGAGGAAGCCGTAGAGGATCGTGGAGACCTGGGCGGTGTTGAGCAGGCCGCCCTGCTGCCCCGGACTCGGGATGAAGCTGAAGAACCGGCTGAGCTCCTCCGACAGCCGCAGGACGACGGTCAGGAACACCGCACCGGCGATCGAGCCGCTGATCGTGGAGGCACCGCCGATGAGGATCATGGCGATGAACTGCACGCTGAGCAGCAGGCTGAACGACTCGGGCACGACCTGCCGGGTGATGGTGTACAGCAGCGCCCCGGCCAGCCCGGCGAACGCCGAGGACACCGTGAAGGCCAGCACCTTGTGCTTGGTCAGCTCCACGCCGATGACCTCCGCGGCGATGTCGCGGTCCCGCACGGCCTGGAACGCACGGCCGACCGCGGTGCGGGCGATGTTGCGGCCGAGGATGGCCACGACGACCAGGACGACCAGCGCGAAGAAGTACGTCTTCTGCTGACCCGTCATCGACGGCCCGCTGTCGGTCAGGGAGACACCGAAGACCGATGCGACCACGCCCGGACGGCCGACGCCGAACCCGCCGGTGATGAAGTCGGCCTCCCGGAAGATGTGGTCGCCGATGAACACCAGTCCGAGGGTGACGATGGCCAGGTACAGGCCACGCAGCCTCGTCGCGAGGGGGGCGATGAGCGCCCCCACCGCAGCGGGCAGCAGCGCCGCTGCCGGCAGCCAGACGATCATCGGCAGGCCGAACCCCAGGGTGCGGCCGTCGGGGTCACCGCTCAGCGCTGCGGCGGTGAAGGCCCCGATGCCCACGAAGACCGCGTGGCCGAGCGACACCTGACCGGCGTATCCGGTGACCAGGTTCAACCCGATGGCGCCGACGGCGAAGGCGAACGCCCGGCTCAGCAGCACCAGCAGGTCGTCGGCGAGGACGAAGGGCAGGAGCGCGGCGAGGAGCACGAGGCCCTGGACGCTCCACAGCTTGGCCCGCGTGTTGAACAGCGCCATGTCGGCGTCGTAGCTGGTGTACAGCTCGGGGCGTCCTCCGACGCCGGATCCTCCGAACAGCATGCTGCTCAAACTCGCTCCACCTCCGGGGTGCCGAACAGGCCGTAGGGACGGACCAGCAGGACCAGCAGCAGCAGGACGTAGGGGGACACGGCGGCGAAGCCGTTGCCCATCCACGGGAAGTACTCGGTCTGGTAGCTGGCCACCAACGCCTCGACGATCCCGACCGCCAGGCCGCCGATCACGGCGCCGTTGACGGAGTCGAGGCCGCCGATGATGATCGCGGGCAACGCCTTGAGGGCCACGATCCAGGTCTGCTGGCTGATGCCACCACCCCCGTCGACGAACATGCCCGCCACCGCGGCCAGCGCCCCGGCCAGGGCCCACGAGACCATGAACACCCGACCGACGTCGATCCCCTGGGCGAGGGCGGTCTCCT
The DNA here is from genome assembly GCF_003344865.1 of Euzebya pacifica. Lineage (GTDB taxonomy): Bacteria > Actinomycetota > Nitriliruptoria > Euzebyales > Euzebyaceae > Euzebya > Euzebya pacifica. Next base: position 3,148,060 of record NZ_CP031165.1, on the reverse strand, counting down.
GGTCGAAGGCCGCCGCCCGCATGCCCAGCCCGAAGCGGCTGTACCGGAAGAACGCCGACAGCATCGCCAGGATCAGCAGGGTCGTGAACAGCCGTGCCACGTCGCGCTGGTTGATCAGCAGCTCGCCGAGCTGGAAGTTCTGCAGACCCCACGGGTCGCCGACGAACCGGAGGTTGGTGCCGATCAGGCGGTTCTGCACGACCCGCAGGACGATGTCCACGCCGATGGTGATGATGGCCACGACGAACGGGGGCTGGCCGATCATGGGCCGCAGGGTGGTGCGCTCCACGGTCATGGCCACGGCGGCGGTGCCGACGACGGCGACCAGCAGCGCCGGCCAGAACCCGATGACGTCGTGCAGGAAGGCCACGAACAACGAACCGGTGATCATCAGCGCCGGTTGGGCGAAGCTGATGACGCGGGTCGACTTGTAGATGATGACGAAGCCGAGTGCGACGAGGGCGTAGATGGAGCCCTGTCCGAGCCCGGAGACGATCGCTTGGGCGAACTGCGTCACGAAGCGACCTCGGCTGGGGTCGCCGTCACGTAGGTCTTTCCGTCGGCCCCGGTGCCGACGGGAGGACCGCCGTACATGCCCTCGACGAGATCGGTGAAGATCTCGTACAGGGCGCTGCGCTTGACCTTCTGCGTGGCCGTCATCTCACCGTCCTCGTGATCGAGCTCCTTGGGGAGCATGCGGAACTTCTTGATGCCCTCCACCCGCGAGAACTTCTCGTTGGTGGCCTCGACCAGGTCGGCGACCAGCGCAACGACCTCCGGCTTCTCGGCCAGGTCCCGGTAGGTGGTGTAGGGCATGCCCCGGCGTTGGGCCCAGTCTCCGACGGTGTCCAGCTCGATCCCGATCAGCGCCGTCAGGTACTTGCGCTTGTCGCCGATGACCACGGCCTCCTTGATGTACTCCGAGGCCTTCAGCGAGTTCTCGATCTCGCTGGGGGAGATGTTCTTGCCGCCGGCCGTGATGATGATGTCCTTGATCCGGTCGACGATGCGCAGGTGGGTGCCGTCGACCCACTCGCCGACGTCGCCGGTGTGCAGCCAGCCGTCGGCGTCGAGGGTCTTGGCGGTGGCCTCCGGCTTGCCCCAGTAGCCGGCGAAGGTGCCGGCATGACGGGTGAGGATCTCGTTGGTCTCGGGGTCGAGCTTGACCTCCACACCGGGGTGGGCCTCGCCGACGGTGCCGAGCTTGATGCGCCCGGGACGGTTGGCGGTGGCCACGGCGGAGTTCTCGCTCATGCCGTAGACCTCGTGCATGGGCACGCCGATGCCCATGAAGAACTTCAGGACCTCAGGGGCGATGGGGGCGGCCCCGGACGCGGCGTAGCGGGTTCGCCGCATGCCGATGCGTTCCCGCAGCGCCCGGAACATCATGACCCAGCCGATGGCGTAGAGGATCCGGGTCTGCGTCGTGTGCTCACCACCGTTGGCGACCAGCTGGTCACCGATCCGGTCGGCGATGCGCATCCAGAAGCGGAACGTCGCCCGCTTGATGCGGCTTGCACCCTGCATGCGGATGTTGACGCCCGCCAGGATCTTCTCCCAGATGCGCGGCACCGCGAACAGGATGGTCGGCTGCACCTCCTTGAGGTTCTGCTGGACCGTCTCGATGGACTCCGCGAAGTTGACCTGCACGCCCACCGCAGCGTTGAACCAGACGGTGAAGATCCGCTCGGCCACGTGGCACAGCGGCAGGTAGGACAACACCATGTCGTCCTCGGTCGGCGGCGGATCGGTGAAGCCGCCACCGTCGACCAACGTGGTGATGGCGAACTCGCAGTTGGCGACGGTCAGCATCACGCCCTTGGGCGGTCCGGTGGTCCCGGAGGTGTAGACCAGCGTCATCACGTCGTCGGGCTCGGCGGCTGCCATGCGCTGCTCGACCACGCCGGCGTTGGCGGCCCGGTGCTCCCGACCCCGCTCGAGGAAGTCCGTCCAGCTGATCAGCCGGGGGTCGTCGTAGCGGTGGTGGATGCCGCGCGGCTCGATGTAGACGATGTGGGCCAGGTCGGGCAGGGCCTCGGTGACCTCCAGCGCCTTGTCCACCTGCTCCTGGTCCTCCGCGATCAGGACCTTGGCCCCCGAGTCGCTCAGCAGGTAGCGGACCTCCTCTGCGGGGTTGGTCGGGTACAGCCCGACGGTGATGGCGCGGCAGGCGACGGTGGCCAGGTCGCTGTACATCCACTCCCGACGGTTCTCGGAGTGGATGGCGACCCGATCACCGGGCTCCACGCCCAGCGCGATCAGGGCGTGGGCGACGTCGAGGACGGTGTCCCAGTACCCCTGCCAGGTCACCTCCTGCCACACCCCGAAGTCCTTCTCGCGCAGGGCGACGCGTTCGGGCAGGCGGGCGGCCCAGTCCCGGACTCGGGTGACGATCGTGGTCGTGCCGGTCCCGGCACCGCCGGGACGCTGCATGGTGGCACCGGCAACGCTCGCGGTGGCCGCGCCGGCAAGGGGATCGGGGAAGGGGAGGGGGCTCATCGTTGCTCCTCGGCGGTGTCGGCGGGGGCGGTGACCTGGTCGCTGCCCAGGTAGGCCTTGATGACGTCGGGGTTGCGCTGTACCTCGGCGGGCAGTCCGGTCGCGACGTGCTGGCCGAAGTCGACGACCATCACGCGGTCGGCCAGGTCCATGACCAGGCCCATGTCGTGCTCGACGAGGATCATCGGGATGTCCAGCTCGTCGCGGATGTCGAGGATGAACCGGGCCATGTCCTCGGTCTCCTCCACGTTCATGCCGGCAACCGGCTCGTCGAGGAGCAGCAGCTTGGGTTCCATCGCGAGGGCACGACCGAGCTCGACACGCTTCTGGATGCCGTAGGGGAGCAGCCCCACCGGGAACTTGCGGTAGGACTCGATCTCGAGGAAGTCCACGATGTCCTCGACCACCGCCCGGTTGGCGATCTCCTCACGGTGCGCCTTGCCCACGTAGAACATGCCGGCGAGGAACCCGTAGTTGACCTTCTTGTGCCGCCCGAGCATCAGGTTGTCGAGCACCGTCAGGTTCTCGAACAGCTCGATGTTCTGGAACGTGCGAGCCAGGCCCTTCTCGGCGATGCGGTGGGGGTTCTGGCCGAGGATGTTCTCGCCACGGAACCGGACCTCGCCCTCCTGCGGCCGATAGACGCCCGACAGGACGTTGAAGATGGAGGTCTTCCCCGCGCCGTTGGGGCCGATGACCGCGAACAGCTCTCGCGGGCCCACCTGGAAGGACACGCCATCGATGGCGGTCACACCGGAGAAGGACAGCCGGACGGAGTCGAACTCGATGATGGGCGAACCGGTGTCCTCGACGTGGCCGCCGGGCAGGTGGTGTGGGGAGGCAGCGGGGTCGCCGGCACCGGGCAGGTCCGTCGCCGTCACGACAGCCACCGCTTGCGTCGCTTGTAGTGCTTGACGTCGCGGAAGGACTTCGCATGGCCCTCGTCGGCAAGGCCCAAGTAGAACTCCTTGACGTCGTCGTCCTCCAGCAGCTCAGCGGCTGGTTTGTCCATCACGACCTTTCCCGTCTCCATCACGTAGCCGTGCTCGGCCACGCCGAGCGCCATCGCGGCGTTCTGCTCCACCAGCAGCACCGTGACGCCCTGCTGGTTGATCTCGATGATCAGGTCCCTGATCTGGTCGACCAGCTGTGGGGCGAGGCCCAGGCTGGGTTCGTCCAGCAGCAGGTACTTGGGGTTGGACATCAGCGCCCGCCCCATCGACAACATCGTCTGCTCACCACCGGAGAGATAGCCGGCCGTGGCCTTCCGGCGGTCCCGCAGCACGGGGAAGAGGTCGTAGACCCGTTCCATGTTGGGCTTCATGACGCTGGGGTCGGTGTGCGCACCGACCCGCAGGTTCTCCTCGACGGTGAACTCCGAGAAGATGCGGCGCCCCTCGAGGGCCTGCTTGACACCCGCCGCCACGATCTTCTCTGGTGGGAGCTCGTGGATCGGGGTGCCGTCGAGCGTGATCGACCCCTTCGTCACCTCTCCCTCGTGGACGTCGAGGAGGCCAGATATGGCCCGCAGAAGCGTGGTCTTGCCGGCGCCGTTGGCGCCCAGCAGCGCAACGATGCGTCCTTCGGGTACCTGCAGGCTGACGCCGCGCAGGACCAGGACGACGTCGTCGTAGACGACTTCGAGGTTCGACACCTCGAGCATGTAGCCCTCCAACTCGGTTTGTCGTGCGTACGTCGATCACGACGCCTTCGGCTCGGCGCGTGTCGGGTGAGTGGCTCTGTACAGGCGTTCAGCGGCCCGTTCCGTCCCTTGGTGCGGGAGCGGAGTGGCCCGTCCGCGAGGGGGTGGTCGCGGCGGTGACGCCCTGTCGTGTTCGGGTGAAGCCCAACCTAATCACAATCCGTGGCCCTGTCGTCGAGGTTCGGGGGAAAGCTGCGTCATTTCGGGGGTCAGAACCTGTCGAAAACACGAGATGAGACCGGATCTCGGCAGCGGGATGGGGCCGTCGTCGGTGCGACGTATGGTGTAGAGGTGACGCATCCGGACATCGCCCCCCTGGAGTTCCTCGTCGGCACGTGGCGTGGCCGCGGTCGAGGGGACTACCCGACCATCGACGGCTTCGACTACGTCGAGGAAATCAGCTTCTCCACCATGCCGAAGCCCTTCCTCGCCTATCAGCAGCGCACGACGCGTGCCGATGACGGCCAGCCGCTCCACGCCGAGACGGGGTACGTCCGCCCCGTGCAGGACGGGCCCGAGCTGGTCATCTGCCAACCCACGGGCATCGTGGAGGCCCACCGGGGCCGGCTGGAGGAACAACAGATCATCTGGGATTCCCACAGGGTGGCCATGACCCCCACCGCCGAGTCACACAGGGTGACCAAGGTTCGACGGGAGCTGCGTGTGGAGGGGGACGAGCTGCGCTACGAGCTCCACATGGGCGCCGTGGGCCAGCCGCTGCAGCTGCACCTTCGGGCGACGTTGCACCGCGTCGAGGCCTGATCGGCGATGGGTCGTGTGGTCATCGCGGTGGCGCTCGCCACGGCGGTCTTCCTGGCCGGTTTCGTGGCCGGCCGCGCCAGCCTGCCGTCGGCGTCGGAGGACCGCGTCGTGGATCCCGACGCAGCGGCGATGCGCCCGGGCAGCGAGGGGGACCCCATCGAGATCGGCAGCCCGGCTGCCGTCGGGCCGTGGGAGGTGGAGGTCACGGGCTTCGATCCGGACGCGATCGACCGGGTGCTGGCCGCCAACCAGTTCAACGTCGAGCCAGCGAAGGGCCAGACCTACGTGACGGTCGAGGTGTCCCTGACCAGGCGGGCAGCGGGCCCCGGGATCCTTCGAGGATCGGTGGCACCCGCGTTGGTGACGCCGAGCGGTCGGTCGTTCGCGCTGGGCAGCGACTGCGGCGTGATCTCGGCCCCGGTCGACGCCGAGCGGCTGCTCGCCCAGGGTGAGGTGCTGGACGGGGAGTGGTGCTGGCGGGTGCCGGTGGCGGAGGTGGACAAGGTGGCGCTGCGGGTCGGCGGCACCGGCGGAGGTGCCGTGTGGTTCGCCGTCCGGTGAACCCCTCCCTTGACGTCCTGGACCTCTCGATCGGACGTGGATCGTCAGGAGCGGGTCTGCTGCACCCCGTCGCGAAGCGCCAGGACGCTGCGGTAGGCGAGGTCGACCAGGGCCGCGGTCAGCACCCCGGCGGCCAGCAGGAAGACGGCCCCGAGCTGATTGGCCCGCTCCCATCCACGTGGCACGACCATCTCCCCGAGCGTGGGGATCGGTGCGGAGACGATGCCGGCGTTGGCCGTGTAGGCGACATAGGGGAACGCGACGAACAACAGCAGCACGGCGACCCCACCGGCGATGTAGCCCGGTCGTCCCCTGACCACCGCAAGGGCGAACACCGCCAGGGCCACGGTGATGCCGCCCCCGGCCACGCCTGCAGCGGCCCGCAGCGCGTCGGCCCTGCTGGGATCGGCACCGAGCAGGACCGAGGTCTCGTTGGTGGCCACCCACAGCCGGTTCGCCATCTGGGCGACGACAGGCACCATCACCAGCACGATGACGGTGCTGGAGAGGGCGTCGGCCACGGGCCAGCGGGGACCGGCCAGCCAGACCGGCCGACGGCGGACGGGGATGGGAGCAGGCACGGCCAGTCGCTTCGATGGTCGGCGGGCCCGTCGACGAAAGGGGTTCCGTCGCGGGGGTCTGGGGATCCGGGGCCTGCCGAGCAGCCCGGTGGGTGCGGTGGTGGTCGTGGTGGCGGGGCGGTGCGCGGCCTCCGGAGGCGCATCGGTCGCGGGGGCCTCGACCGTCGCGGGCTCCACGGGCTCGCCGTCACGGGTCGCACCGTTGACCGGCGCGGGCGCCGGGGGCGCCGCGTCCTCGATGTCGGCGGCGGCACGCAAGGCAGCCAGGTCGCTGCGAATGCGCTCGAGTCTGTCCCGGTTCACGTCCTGGCTCATCGGTCCCACCAACGGTTTCGGCCACCGGGTCATGGAATGGCGGCCTCGTCCCCCGTATCATGACAGCTGGTGGAGTGGTCATCCGGAACCACTCCTGCGGGAAGGCAGTCAACTCGGTGGGGCCAACGTGACAGCAGTTCATCCAGGGCAACACACCCTGCCCGACGACGACAGCGGCCTGATCGAGGCCCATCTCGTGGGGATCGAGGGTGCCTTCGACGAGCTGTTTCGTCGGTACCACCACCGTCTGGTCACTTACCTCACCCACCGGGTCGGTGATGCCGCCACCGCCGACGACCTTGCCCAGGAGTCCTTGATCCGGGCGATGCACGCCCTCGAGCGGTTCGACACCTCCCGCCCCCTGTGGCCGTGGCTACGGCGGATCGCGACCAACGCCGCCATCGACTGGTCGCGGTCCAACAGCCGGTCCCGGATGTTGGTCAACACCCTCTCCCTCGAACCGCCTCGCACCCACGACGGACCGGACTTCGCCGAGCGCGAGCTCATGGCCCGGGCGATGGACGCCGTCCCCGACCGGCAGCGCCACGCCCTGGAGAAGTGCTACGTGGAGGGCTGGCGCCCCGTGGACGTGGCCGATCAGTTCGGGGTCGGCAGCAACGCCTTCGAGCAGCTGCTGCACCGTGCTCGACGCAACCTGCGGCGCGCCTACGTCCGGCAGGACGACGGCGGCGACCGCGCGGCAGGATTCATCTGGCTGGCGATGCTGGCCAGTCCCTTCGCTCGGGCGTTCAACGCCGTTCGACGCCTCGGCGTCGCAGGCCCTCGCGTGCTGGAGGTGGCAGCCGCCTCGGTCGCCATCGGTGCCGTGGTCGCAGTCGGGCCGACCGGCACGCCAGCGCCCCGGACCGTGGTCGACGCGCCCGTGGAACGGGTCGATCGGACCGCCGTGCCAGCCGACGTGCAGCCGATCGACCTGCCGGCAGCGGCCGCTGGAGTCGCCGGTACGGTCGATGCGGTTGCCGCACCGGCGGTGTCCGGTCCGGCGTCGGCCGTGCCGAGTGGGGCCGGACGGCCGGCCCCGGTCGCCCCTGATGCGCCGCCGGCCGACACCGCCGCACAGCAGCCGGCTGCGCCGTCCTTCGACGACAACCCCCTGGACCGGGACGCCGAGCCCACGTCCCCCGCTGCGCCCGACGGGCCGCAGTCCTTCCCGGAGCTCATCGGCGGGTGCGGCTCGGCCGTGCGCGGTGCGCTCTGCACGACCGTTGGTGTGGTGTTGGAGTGAGCTATCCCCGTAGAGACGCCGCCGACCTTCCGGCGGTGGACGAATCGGCCATGCGCGAAGTGGACCGGCGGATGATCGAGGAGGTCGGTATCGACCTCCCACGCATGATGGAGAACGCCGGCCGCCATCTCGCGGACGTCGCCACCACCATGTTCGCCCCACGCCACGTGGTGGTGCTGTACGGCAGCGGGGGCAACGGGGGTGGGGCGCTCGTGGCCGCCCGCCACCTGGTCAACCGGGGTGTGGAGGTCACGCTGGTGCCCAGCAGCAGCGCGCTGACCCCGGTGCCGGCGGTCCAGCACGCGATCCTCGAACGCATGGGGGTGCTCGAGTCCGCCGGCCGCACGCCACCGTCGTGTGACCTCGTCATCGACGGCATGGTGGGCTACTCCCTGGCCGGTGCCCCGAGCGGCCGTGTTGCCGAGCTGATCGGCTGGGCCGGCGCGCAGAAGGCGCCGGTGCTGTCCCTCGACGTGCCGACGGGCTTCTCCGCATCCAGCGGGACGACCGCGTCACCCCACATCACCGCCGCCGCAACGGTCACCCTCGGGCTCCCCAAGGCCGGTCTGGTTGGCAACGCCGCAACCGGCCGGCTGTACCTCGCCGACATCTCCGTTCCTCCCGTTGTCTGGGCGGACATGGCGCTGGAGGTGCCGCGAGACCTGTTCGGCCCCGGCCAGATCGTCCAGCTGGTCTGAGACCCGTTCGGGCACCCTCCGTCCACGGCCCGCGACACACCATCGCACCGACTGGCGGCTGGCGTGCGAGACTGTCACGGATGTCTACGTGGGATCGACCGGTCGGAATCGCCCGGTGAACACCGAGAGCGCCGTGCTCGCCGATCGATATCGCCTGACCGACTCCATCGGTCGAGGCGGTATGGCGGATGTCTACGCAGCCGAGGACACCAGCTCGGGACGCATGGTCGCGGTGAAGATCATGCGGGTCGGTGAGCAGGCCGATCCCGACCGGTTCGCCTCGGAGATGCGCATCCTCGACCGCCTGTCGCATCCGGCCATCGTCCGCCTGTTCGACAGCGGCACGACCGACGACGCCAGCCCGTACTTCGTGATGCAGCTGGTGGACGGCGAGTCGTTGTCGGCCCGGCTGCGCGCAGAGGGACCGCTGGCCGACGAGGACGCAGAGGAGATCGGTGCGCGGGTGGCCAGCGCCCTCGCCCACGCCCATGACACGGGCGTGATCCACCGTGACATCAAGCCGGCCAACATCCTGATCGACACCGACGGCGGCGCCTACCTGACCGACTTCGGGGTGGCCCGGCTGGCCGATGCGACCCTCGTCACCCGCGCCGGGACCACCATCGGTACCGCCGCCTACCTGGCCCCCGAGCAGCTGCAGGACTCCCAGGTGGGCCCTGCTGCCGACGTCTACTCCTTCGGGCTGGTCCTGCTGGAGTCCCTGACGGGGACACGTGCATTCCGCGGCACCGGCGTCGAGGCGGCCATGGCCCGCCTCAGCCGCGACCCGGTCGTGCCCGATGACCTGCAGGGGCCCTGGGCGCCGTTGCTGGTCGCCATGACCCGTCGGGATCCCACCCAACGTCCCACCGCCGCCGAAGTCGAGCTGATCATCCGTGCCGAGCTGCCCGCCCCCGAGGTGTCGGCGGAGGAGATGGCCTCGCGCGCCGGTGGCTCGCGCAACACCGACGAGGATCCGACCGCCATCTCCCAGCCCTTCGACGGCCCGTCCTCGGGGTCGGGGCCATGGGAACCCCCGAGCAGCGACTCCGCGCAGTCCGTGGCCGTCGTGCCCCCCACGCCCCCGCCCACCCCTGCCCTGGGCCTTCCGGTCGCCGAGGCGTCGGCCCATCCGACGGTGCCCGCGCCCGCGCCGTTCCTGGAGGACCTTCCCCGACGCGGCATGGACGCCATCCGGTCGCGGGCGCTGCTGGTCGGACTGCTGCTCGGCGTCGTGGTCGTCCTCGGTGGCTTCGGCGTCTTCCGGCTGCTGCAGCCGGTCGACGAGACCGACATGGTCAGCGGGACCGATCCGGTCGACGAGGCCGCCAGACAGGTGCTGGCCATCCTCGATGCCTCCGAGCGCCTGCGGGCCGCCGATCCGTCGTTGCAGCGCGAGCTCGTCTCCCTGGCCGACAACATCGTCGAGTCGGTCAACGACGACCGCTGGGACAGCGCCCTGCTCGGTGTCGTTGCCATGACCAGCACCACCCGGGACGCCATCGACACCCTCGACATCGAGCCGGTCGCGCTGAACGGGCTCCTCGAGGCGTTGCGCGACCTGACGCGCGAGATCGAGCTGCTGGCGGGGGCCGAGGCGTCGGGAACCGACCCACCGGAGTGAACCGGGGTAAAAGGTACGGCGGTTACCACCGGCCGGTTGCTAGCATCCCGGGCGCCACCTCGACCGAGGTGGTGTCGATTTCAGGAGGAAAAGATGGTTCGCGGAGCTCGAGTAGCCGACGAGGCCGTACGTGCCTACATGGAGGCGCTGCAGGACCCCAACACGGCCGTTGACTGGGACGAGGTCGAGGAGCTCGCGGCACAGATCGCCGAGGCGACCGACCCCGTCCGTCGTGTGCTCCTTCGTGCGGAATGGCGTCGGGCGTCGGACCCGGCGACCTACATGCCCGACCTCGAGGCCGACTACATCGCCTTCGCCGCCCAGTGGGCCCAGGCGAACCGCGTGACCGGTGACGACTTCTTCTACGAGGGCGTTCCCCTGCAGGTGCTCCGCGAGGCCGGTCTCGGGATCTCCGAGGAAGCCCGCGCCTACGCCGACGGCGACGACGACATGGATGTCTCCGACGACGCGGCCCCGGCCGGCCCCGCGCCTGCTGCCGCCGAGTCCGACGGTGACGAGCCGATGTTCGAGGAGGGCAGCGCGATGGAGAGCGTCTACAGCGCCATCGGCAACGAGCCCTTCACGATCAACGACCTGGTCGACCGCGCAGACGCCAGCCGCTCCACCGTGCGAGCGGTGCTCGACAAGCTGGAGGAAGCCGGCAAGCTCGAGGAGCTGCCGCCGCTGGACACCGGGACCGCGGGCCGCGCGCCCAAGCGCTACCAGCTGACCTGATCCACGGCAGGGGCGAGGCCGGACCACCAGACGTGCCGGCGTCGCCCCGACCTCTGTAGGGTCGAGGTCGATGATCGACTTCGACCGCTACACACCGCTGCTGCAGGACGGCGGGCGCATCCTCCTGCTCGTCGTCGATGGACTCGGCGGCTACCCCGAGGCCGACCGGGGCTCCGAGCTCGAGGACGCCCACACGCCCAACCTCGACGCGCTTGCCGCCCGCGGCATCACCGGGCTGACCGAACCAGCCGGACCGGGCATCACCGTCGGCTCCGGCCCCGGGCACCTGGCCCTGTTCGGCTACGACCCGTGGCGCTACGACCTGGGCCGGGGTGTCCTCGCCGCCGTCGGCACCGGCTTCCCGTTGCAGCCCGGCGACGTGGCCGCACGCGGCAACCTGGCCTTCCTGAACGACGACAGCCTGGTGTCGGACCGCCGGGCTGGCCGGATCAGCGATGATCGGGCTGCGCCCCTCACCGAGCGGGTGCAGCAGCGCCTCGACGCCGACCCGCCGGTGGCGGGGGTGGAGGTGTTCCTGCGGCACGTGAGCGAGCACCGCGTCCTGCTCGTGCTGCGAGGAGAGGGGCTGGACGCCCGCCTGGCGGACATGGATCCGCAGGACACGGGACTCGCGCCGCTGCAGGCCCGGCCGCTCGGCTCCGCCGACGCCCGCACGGCATCGGTCGTCGATGCCGTCGACGCGGCGGTCCGGGCCGCGCTGGCGGAGGAATCCGACGAGGCGTCGCCCGACGTGGCGCTGTTCCGTGGGTTCGACGGGCTGCGGGAGATGCCGGACTTCGGCGAACGGACGGGACTGCGAGCCGCGGCGATCGCCAGCTACCCGATGTACCGCGGGGTGGCGCAGCTCGTGGGCATGGAGGTGCTGCACGGTCCCGACGGGCCGCCCAGCAGCATGGCGGACCAGATCGCGCTCGCCCGGGCGGCGCGGGACACCCACGACTTCCTGTTCGTGCACTACAAGTACGCCGATGCGGCGGGACACGACGGCAACCGCGAGGCCAAGGTCGAGGCCCTCGAGCGCCTGGACGTCGACCTCCCTGCCCTGCTCGAGGCCGCGGACGCCGACGTTGTCGTCGTCAGCGGCGACCACGCCTCCCCGGCGGCGGTGTCGGGGCACTCGTGGCATCCGGTGCCCACGTTGCTGGCCGGTGGGTCGGCGGGTGTGGACGACGTGACGACCTTCGGCGAGCGAGCCTGCGCCGGTGGCCTGCTGGGCCTGCGGCCGACCGAGCACCTGCTGCCGCTGGCACTCGGCGCGGCCGGGCGGCTGGCGAAGTACGGCGCCTGAGCCGACGTCCGTGGCCGCGGGTGGTCAGGTGTCCATGGGCCCCGCGACGGGCAGGTCGATCCGCCCGTCGTGGATCCGGACGGTGGTCGGCCGGTGGTCGACCAGGTGCAGCCGGTCGCCGTCCAGCCCGAGGTTGCGGTCGTGGTGCGGGAACGCCCCGCCCGCGACATGGACCCGCAGGCGGTGACCTGCGGAGAAGCGATGGCCGACCGGGTGCAGCTCGACGACGGCCGTGTGCCGGCCCCGGAGGTCCCGCAGCCGGAGGAATCCATCGCTGACCGAGCGGGCCAAGCCGTGGATGTCGACCTCGGCCAGGCGTACCCACAGGTCGGTGTGACCGGTGTCGGCGTCGAGCTCGACGGTCACCGTGGGACGGCCGATGACGGTCAGGTGGTGGGGGAGTGGGGGGCCGGTCAACGTGACCACGTCCCTGCGGTCGGCGAGGGCGGTGCAGTCGACGGGGCCGGCGTCGATCGACAGCGTCCGGCCGCCGGTCTTGGGCGTCGGCGCGGCAGGGTCGAAGACCAGGGTGTGGGTGGGCCCGCGAAGCAGGTCGAAGGGGATCGACTCGGTCCGAGTGGTGGGCCAGCGATCACCGGTCCACCAGCGGTCGGCGCCGCCGATCCACAGCTCCACGGCCGGTCCGTTGCGGTCGATGCCCCGCAGGTGCTGGTCGAAGTGGCGGCGCATCTCGGCGAAGGCACGAACCTGGACGGCGCCGTCGAGATGTCCCCACGGGCCGACGACCACCCGATCGGCGCGTCCGGCGGGGGCCTGCCGGTCGATGTCGTCGAGGTGGCGATCGACGAAGAGGTCCCACCAGCCGGTGAGGTGGCTGGTCGGTGCCACGTCGGCGACCCCGTGGCGCAGGTCGCCCGGTTGCCAGAAGGGGTCGCTGGCGTCGGGGTGCTCCGCCCAGGTCCGCCAGATGGGGGAGCGGGTGCCGAGCACGAGCTCGTCGAGCTCGAGGAGGGGCAGGTGGCTGAACGCCTCGTCGTCGCTGGCGCCGGGCAACCGGAACCGGACGAGGTTGGCCAGCCGCCGGGCTGCCGACTCGTCGGTCCGTGCCATGGCGTCGAGGGATCGCAACCAGCGCAGGCCGGTGTCGACGAACACGAGGCCGCTGGCCTCGGGCAGCCCGACCGCGGAATGGGTGATGCCGACCGACAGGGCCTTGACCCGGTCGGGTGCGGCGACCGCAGCAGCCCACGCCGTGCCGCCGAGGTAGGACAGGCCCCAGGCACCGATCGTCCCGTCGCTCCACGACTGGTCGGTGACCCAGTCGATCGTGGCCCGGGCGTCGGCGACCTCGTTGACCATCGGCACGAACTCACCGGTTGAGTCGAACCGTCCGCGGACGTCCTGCAGGACCACCGCGTAGCCGAGGGTGGCCAGCGCCTTGGCCTGGGCGACCATCGGTACGCCGGTCAGGCCGTTGCGCCCGTAGGAAGTGCGGATGAGGACGGTCGGCACGGGCGTGTCCGTGCTCGGCCGGTGCACGTCGGTGGCCAGCTCGTGGCCGTCGTCGGTTCGGATCCGCACCGTGGCGGCGCGCCGAGCCCGCATCAGCACCTGCCCCGCCGGGCGGGGGAGGAGCGAGCCGAACATCCGACGCTGCACGATGCCCCATCCTGCCGCGTGGGGGGCCGCCGAGGCCAGTGCCGGTCAACCCGACCGTCGCGACGGGCCGGCAGCCACCCGTCGGCCGGCTGCCCGACATCGGGAGCAGAGCAGCGTGACGACCCGTGAAGACCCGATCCGCGACGCCTGGTGCGGCTCGCGGCCATAGGATCGCCAGCATGTCACGCGTGCTGGCCATCCTGTTCGGCGCCGCGCTTGCCCTGGGCGGCTGCAACAGCGGCCCGGATACTGCGGGGGCGGTCGCTGCCGCGACGGCCTACGTACAGGCCCTGGCCGCCACGGACTACGACACGATGGCGTCCCTCTCGGTCGGATCGGCCAACGACGCAGCCCGCTATGGCCAGCAGGTGCTGCTGGCCGATCCCGAGGCGTTCAGCTCCCGAGATCTGGTCGTCCTGGAGCCGCTGACGGTTCCCGATGGTGGCGACGGGACCTACCTGGATGGAGAGTTGGAGCTCTCGACCAAGGGGATAAGCGGCGCCCCGTTGCGCATCAACACCATCACCATGCTGTCCACCGCGGATGGCTGGAAGGTCGACGGCTACGACCGCGACGGGCGCAGCACCGCAGAGCTGTTTCGCAACGTCAGCACGGGGCCGCACCAGCTGGCGTTCGACGGGGTCGATGTGGCATCGATCTCGGCCACTGTCCTGCTCACCGATGTCGCTGAAGACGTCGTGCTGCTGCCGATCGGGGTGACCGCGGGCGCGCAGCAGGTGACGATCGTCCCCGAACGTTCGACGTTCACCCTTGGTGGGCGCCAGATCCAGGTCACCGACATCATCGGCACCGCGACCGTGGAGTCGTTGCACGAGCAGATCATGGTCCTGCTGGCACGGCAGGCCCCGACGACGACCGCCAGCGACGCCGACGCCGTCCTGATCGGTGTGGAGATGGACGGGACCGACGTCGGCCCGCTCAACGTCGAGCTTCGGACTCAGCCACCGTCTCAGTGACCACGACGGCATCGGTGTCCTACGCCCGTCGACTCTCGGGATCGACACCGCCCGGAGCTGACGCTGTGGAAAGCCTTACGTCGCCACGAGAAGCCCTTCGCCGGCATGGTTGGCTTGCCGCGCCGGGTGGCCAACGGCGCGATCGGGGCCCAGACCACGCCGACGTGGGGACCGGCACGATCCCATCGGTCGGGACGCGTGGGGAACGGCGCGATCGGGGCCCAGACCACGTGGAGGTGGGTACCGGCACGATCCGATCGGACGGGGTGCGTGGGGACAGGCCCTTGGTCGGGACCCGCTCACCGGACGGAGTTACTTGGTCGGGACCCGCTCACCGAACGGAGTTACATAATCTATGTTATGTGCGGAACCGCGGGGCGGCGGAGCAAGTGCACCTGGGTCGGTCGCACGATGATACGGTCGTAGTCAGACGCTACGCAGGAGATCGAGATGGGAACGCCGGTCCGCATCGACGACGAGGTCTACGCTGCCGCCCGTAGAGTCGGCGCGGTTGCCAGCCGCTCCGCTGCGCAGCAGGTCGACTACTGGGTGCGCATCGGTCGTGCCGTCAGCATGGCCGAGGCCGGGGTACGCAACCGCATCGATGACGCGATCGCCGGCCGGACGCCACTCGCAGGGCTGACTGCGGAGGAACGGCTGCTGGCCAATGCCGAAATCGACGCGGCGATCGAGCAGGCTGCGGTCTCCACCGACTACGCCGACCGCCTCGCTGCGGAGGGCATCACCACCGTCGTGATGGACGAGGCGGGCCACCTCGTCACCCGCTTCCCGGACGGCACCTCGACTCCGGCGTGAGTCGGCTCGACTTGGTCGTCGGCCCCAACGGCGCCGGCAAGAGCACGTTCGTGCGCTTCACGCTGGCGCCAATGCGACCAGGCGTCCCGTTCGTCAACGCTGACGTCATCGCCGCCGAGCGCTGGCCCGACGACCAGCAGGCCCATGCCTACGAGGCTGCAGCCATGGCCAGTCGCATCCGCGAGACCCTCATCGCCCGAGGGCAGCCGTTCATCGCCGAGACCGTCTTCTCCCACCCCTCCAAGCTTGACCTCATCGAGCGGGCAGACGCGGCCGGCTACGACATCCGCCTCCACGTCGTCATGGTTCCACCGGATCTCTCCGTCGCCCGCGTCGCGCACCGCGTCCGCGCCGGCGGTCACGACGTCCCCGAGGACAAGATCCGGCAGCGACACGACCGTTTGTGGGGGCTCGTCGCACAGGCGGCACACCGTGTACCCATCGCGTCGTTCTACGCCAACCACCGCACGGGCCCAGATCTCGTCGCGGTCTTCCACCACGGCAGACCGGCCAGCGCAACGGAATGGCCAACCTGGACCCACCCGGATCTCATCTCCGGGCTGGCGCAGAACTGAAGCCTCAGGGTTGGATTGCCTGACAGCCGGAGGGGGCGGTCGTCGGGGTGCGCCAGCGGGCGGACAGGTGTCCGGACAAGGGCAAATGACCAGATCGGCCATCGTCCGAATGGACTAGTGTCCCGCCACCGCTAGTCCTCTGGACGAAAGACAACGATGTCAACCACCCCTCGGCGCCTGCTCGGCAGCGCTGTGTCCTGTGCCCTCCTCACGGGACTTCTCGCCAGCCCGGCCTCCGCACAGGATGCACGTCTGGCGAGCTCCCTCGATCCCACCATCGCCTCGGTCGACCTCGCGCTGGAGATGTTCGAGCCCGGCAGCGTCGACGTCCTCGTCCTGGGTCGCAACGACCAGTTCGCCGACAACCTGGGTGGCTCGGCGCTGGCTGGCCAGGTCGGCGGGCCGCTGCTGCTGACCGATGGCGGCCCCGACGCCGCCCTGCGCCCGGAGGTGCTCGACGCGATCGGGACACTGGTGCCCCGCACCGCCGGGCTGAACTGCGACAACGAACCGGCTGATGTGTACGTGCTCGGCGGCGACAACGCCGTCTCCTCCGGCGCGGTCGAGGAGCTCGTCATCGATGGCTACTGCGTCGAGCGCCTTGCCGGCGACAGCCGGGTCGAGACGTCGGTGGCGGTTGCACGGGAGATGCGCGAGCGCGGGGCCCCCCGAGCGTTCCTGCTGGCGAGGGCCGACAGCTTCGCGGACTCCGCGGCCGCAGGGGCCTACGGGGCCCGGTTCGGCTGGCCGGTCCTGTTGACCTCCCAGGACGCCCTCCACCCGGCCAGCGGCGCCTACATCTCCGAGGACCAGGAGCCGGGCGTCGTCCTCGACGTCTACGTCTGGATCCTCGGCGGCACCGCAGCGGTGTCGCAGGACGTCGAGGACCAGGTGTTCCAGCAGGTCGGGCCCGACCGCGTGTCTCGCGTGGCCGGGGCGACCCGCGACGAGACGTCGGCGCTGATCGCCGACGCCTTCCAGGCCGCACAGGAGGAAGGCAACGCGTCCCTCGCCGTCGGCCTCGTGAACGGCTTCGCCGACGACGGATGGGTCTACGCGCTGATCGGTGGGGCCATCTCCCCCGTCACCAACGCGCCGATCCTCTACGTGCAGGCCGATGGCATCGGTGATCCCGTCGCCCGCTACCTCGACGTCCAGAAGCCCAGCTCCATCCTCGTCCTCGGTCCACCCGAGCGGGTGAGCGACGCCACCGCTGAGGAGGCCCGCGGCATCGCCGGCGTGGCAATCAGCAAGGAGTAGCGGCACCACGTTCAACGGCCCCGGGCGTCCTCGTCCGGGGCCGTTGGCCACCGTCCGCCGATCAGCGCCTCCGTCACGCGCGACGTCACGGCGATGGGACGGCCCCGGCGGATGATCGACCGCATCTCCAGGCGTTTGGCCGTGGTGGCGACCTGCTGTGGGGTCTTGCCGAGCTCGCGACCTGCGGCCGTGAGGGTCCGCTGCTCCCCCGGCAGCGACAACAGCGCGTCGAGCAGATCGCGTTCGGCTCGGGGCAGGCGCTCGAGTGTTCGTTCGGCGTGGTGGGTCATCTCCGTGGCGACCTCGCGTATGCCTGCGGCGACGTCGGCTCGATCGATCACCGGGCCGGTGCTGGCGTTCCACGCGGCCTGGCCGACGAGCTGGAACAGGAAGGGGTCGCCACACACCGCCTCGAGGAGCATCTGGACCGCATCGGCGCTGGCGGTCACGACTGCAGGACCGTCGTCGGTCAGGATCGGCCAGCCATCGCTGGTGAACGGCGCGAGGGCCGTGCGGATGTCCACGTCCTCCAGCGGTCCGAGGTGGTAGGCCTTGAACCGCCTGGCGAACGTCGCACCAGCTGCCCGTGTGGCGCCGTCCACGAAGCTCCACAGCCCGGTGAGCGTGACGGCAACGGGCAGGTGGCGCTCGTGCGGGTTCCCGGCCGCGTCCGTTCCCTCTGCCGTCTCGGCCATGACGTCGCCGAGCGCCACGAGCAGCTGGGACATGTGCTCGGTCCGGTCGACGTTCTGCACCTCGTCGATGTGGACGACCAGCAGCCTGCCGTCGTCCATCGCGGTGCGTGCGAGGGCGGACAGGGCGAGCGTCAGCTCGCGGTGGGGAACCCCGGCCGGAGCCCCCTGCAGCGTGACGGTGACGCCTGCCCTGATGGCGGTGATGCGGTCCAGCAGTCCGGTTGCCATGGAGCCCACCCGCTCCCCCAGGGAGTACGCGGACACGGCATCTGCCACGACCCCCGCCAACAACGCGATCGGATCGCCGCCACGCGGGATGCGCAGGCTGGGCAGGACCAGGTCGCCCGCCTCCCTGGCCTCTGCGGCAATGCGGGAGGCGAGGACTGACTTGCCGATGCCCGGCTCGCCGATGAGCACGCGGCCTCGCTCGTATGCGCCCGCGAGCCGTCGGGGACGCACCTGGCGGTGGAAGTCGCTGATCTCCTCGCCACGGCCTGCCCACACTTCGGGAACCGTGTCGGATCCGGGAACGAAGGGGTTGTTGAGGGTCGAACGCACACGTTAACCTTATCATGGATAAGGTTAGCCGAATAGTCTTCCCGGTTTCGACGCAGGAAATCGGCTGCACTGCAGAACCGCCACCGCGGTTGGTCACCTGGCCCGAGCTGGGTGCTGCAGCGGCATCCCGGGCTGCGGCTGGTGCTGGTCCACGGCGGTGGCGAGACGCCTGATGGTGCGGCCCTGCTGGCCTGCGGTGGTCAGCGGGGCAGGGTCATGATCTCTGCGCCGTCGTCGGTGATCGCGATGGTGTGCTCGCTGTGGGCGGTCAGGCAGCCGGTGCTGCTGCGCAGCGTCCAGCCGTCGTCGTCGGTGACCAGCTCGTCGGTGTCGGCCATGACCCATGGCTCGAGGGCGAGCAGCAGCCCGGGCCGCAGCTTGTAGCCGCGACCGGCCCGGCCGCTGTTGGCCACGTGCGGGTCCTGGTGCATGGTCGACCCCACGCCGTGACCGCCGAACTCGGTGTTGATGGCGTAGCCGGCCTCGGTGAGCACCGAGCCGATCGCTGCGGAGAGGTCACCGATGCGTGCACCCGGCCCAGCGGCCGCGATCCCAGCCGCCAGGGCGCGTTCGGTCGCCTCGATCATCGGCGTGGCCCCGGCGGGTGCCGTCTCCCCCACCACGAAGCTGATGGCGGAGTCCGCGACGACCCCGGCAAGGGACACCGCAAGGTCGAGCGTCACCAGGTCGCCGTCGGCGACGGCGTAGTCGTGCGGCAGGCCGTGCAGCACCGCGTCGTTGACCGAGGTGCAGATGTAGTGGCCGAACGGTCCGCGACCGAAGGACGGCTCGTAGTCGACGTAGCAGGACTCGGCACCGGCATCGACGATCATGGTCCGGGCCCATTCGTCGATCTCGAGCAGGTTCGTGCCCACCGTGGTGCGGGCCTTCGCCGACTGCAGGATCTCCGCGACGAGCGCACCGGTGTCCCGGGCGCGGGCGATCTCGCTGCTGGTCATGATCTCGAGCACTGCAACTCCCCTTCGACGGACGGGCATGGTAGTCGTCCACGAGTCAGCGGGCACACGTGCGCCATCCCCGCCTGCGGAGCGGGCGTGGTAGACCCCGTGGATGCGAGTGACCAAGGACGAGATGCATGCCGACCTCAGGCGCTGGGCCGCGCCGCTGTCGATCCTGCCCGCGATGATGACGAACCGACGGATGGTGGCGATCAACAACGCGGTCGCGGACCGCCTGTTGGTGGGGCGGGACCTCAAGGGACTGGACTGTCGAACCGTGGAGGTGCCCAGCAGTGGGGGCACCCATCGCATCCGAACGCGGGTGTATCGGCCCGCGGACCACGATGGTCCGTTACCGGTCCTGGTCTACGTCCACGGTGGCGGCTACATCACCGGCAACCCCGAGATGTCGGGGACGTTCATCAAGCGGTTCGTGGGGACGCGGCCATGCATGGTCGTGGCCCCGGCGTATCGCCGTGCGCACGACGCAGCGTTCCCGGCCGGCTTCGATGACTGCTGGGACGTGCTGACATGGGTGCGTGACAACGCCGAGGTGCTGGGATCCAACGACAGGGCCGTTGCCGTCGGCGGACACAGCGCCGGTGGGGGCCTCACCGCCGCGCTCAGCCTGAAGGCACGCGACACCGGTGCCGTCGACATCGGCTTCCAGATGCCCTTGTATCCGATGATCGACGACACCCAGCCCGACGACCCCTCCCGTGAGGTGCAGGCGCCCGTGTGGAACACCGACGCCAACCGGGCCGGGTGGGCGGCCTACCTTGCCGACCTCCGCCGGATGGGCGAGGCGATTCCGCCCTACGCCGCGCCGGCTCGGGCAACCGACCTCTCCGGCCTCCCGCCGACGATCACCTTCGTCGGCACGGCCGAGCCGTTCCACCTCGAGACCGTCGCCTACGTCGAGGGCCTGCGGGCTGCGGGTGTCGAGGTGGCGTTCCGCGAGTACGAGGGCTGCTTCCACGCCTTCGAGGCGTCGGTCCCCCGAGCCGACGTCAGCCGTGATGCGCAGGACTTCACCTACGCCACCTTCGGCGAGTTCCACGACCGCTACCTGACGGGCTGACCCTCGGCCACCGGAACCTGCACGTCAGGACGTCACGGTCATGCGCGCGAGCACGGTGTTGTCGATCTCGAGGTCCTGTCCCCAGATCAGCTGCGCACGCGCGTCCCAGCTGATCTCAGGTACCCGTCGTTCGGATCGACCTCTGCCGCGCTCCACTCGGTCGCGGCGTCCCACCCGGCGTCGTCGAAGTCGGCATCGGCCCAGCCGGTCGGGGTCTCGCTGATCTCGTACTCGCAGCTGGCGTCCGGATCGGTGTCGTCGGCGCAGCTGGGTCCTGGCCTGGCTCAGTGGGCGCTGGCCCCTGAATCTGCTCCCGGCCGCAGGGAGAGGACGGCGACGAGGACGGCGCCGACCACGAGGCCGAGGACGGCCGACGCGGCGGTGTTGGTCAGCCAGGCCAGGAAGCCGCCGAGGCCCTCGACGGCGTCGTGTATGGCTTCCTCCCAGCCGTGCACCAGGTCGTAGGGCCCGTGCAGTCCCAGCTCGTCGAGGCCGATCAGCACGATGTGGCCCCCGACCCACAGCATCGCGGCGGTGCCGATGATGCCGAGCGCGGACAGGATCTTCGGCATGGCGTTGACCAGGCCGCGACCGAACCTGGCCATACCGTTCTGGCGCGTCTCGGCGAGGTGCAGGCCGACGTCGTCCATCCGCACCAGCAGCGCCACGACACCGTAGATCAGGATGGTGATGCCGATCGCGACGACGACCAGGATCAGCCCGCGACTGACCAGGGGTTCGTCGGCGACCTCGTTGAGGGCGATCGTCATGATCTCCGCCGAGAGGATGAGGTCGGTACGAATCGCGCCGGACACCACCTCGTCCTCGGACTTCATTTCCTCGGCGCTGTCGTGTCCGCCCTCGTGGCCGGCCACCACCCCCCAGATCTTGTGCACCGCCTCGTAGCAGAGGTAGCCCCCGCCGAGCATCAGGAGGGGGGTGAGGAGGACCGGCAGCAGCTCGCTGAGGATCAGCAGGACGGGGACGACGAACAGCAGCTTGTTGCGGAACGAACCCTTGGCGATCTTCTTGATGATCGGCAGCTCGCGGTTGGCAGCCAGCCCGTGGACGTACTGCGGGGTCACCGCGGCGTCGTCGATCACCACACCGGCGGCCTTGGACGTGGCCCGTCCGGCAGCCGCGCCGATGTCGTCGAGGGAGGTAGCGGCCAGCTTGGCCAGCGTCACCACGTCGTCGAGCAGCCCGACGAGTCCGCCGGCCATCAGGCGACCCCGTCCTGGGGCCGGGTCGGGACGGGGGGTGTGATCGCTGCGAGGTCTGGCATCGGTGCTCGGCCCTTCGGGGTCGCGGTGCGGCTGTGCTGGTTTACCGGGCCATTGTCGCCCACGAGGGCAGGGGGGAGGCAAGACCTTCGCCGGATCGTCAGGATCGACGGCGCCCTCGGTTGGCGGCACCGCTGACGGACCCCGCCGGCGCCGGTGTCACGAGCCGATGGCGTAGGACGCGGTGAAGCCCTCGAACAGGGCGACGTCGTCTGCCCAGCGGCTCTCGCTGGTCTGGAAGTTCAGGGCGTAGCCGTAGTCACTGCCGGAGACGTTGAGGTTGTAGGCGTGCAGGGTTCCGTTGCCGCCGCCATACCGGTACTCCCAGATGGCCGCTGGCTCGCCGTTGAACGTCGTGGGTTCCAGCCGGAGCCGCTCATAGCCCGGGTGGGCGGCGGCGAAGTCCTGCTCGTAGGCCTCCCAGTCCGCCACCGGATCCGGTGCGGGATCGTCGGTCCAGTCCAGCCGCAGGTAGGCCGGGCCGTTCGGGTCGGTGATGTCGGTCAGGGTGCCCCCGCTGGGTTCGACCACCCAGTCGGCCGGATGTGCCACGGTGTAGGGCGCCCCCTCCGGTTGGTGGGTCTGCCATCCCTCGGGCACCGTGCCGTCGCCGAACTCCGCACCGCCGTCGGCCTCGTCGTCGCCGTCCTCGTCGTCGCCGTCCTCGCCGTCGCCGTCGTCGTCGCTGTCGTCGTCCTCGCCGTCGTTCTCCTCGTTCTGGTCGCCGTCTTCGTCGGGCCTGGCGTCCTCCGCTGCCGGCAGGTCGGTTGCCACCGCCGACGACGTGGGAACGGGGGTTGGTGGTGCGGTCGCAGTGCCCTCGTCGATGGGCGTTGGTGCAGGTGCGTCGGCGACCGCTCCGGGCTCGGTGGGGTCGGCCGGTTGTGCGGTTGGTGCGGTAACCGACGTCGCCGGGTCCCCTCCCCCGTCGCCGACGAGGCCGATCACCACGACGCCCAGCACCACCACCAGCGCCATCGCCCCACCGACGACGAGATGTCGCCGACGCCGTGCCGGATCGTGATGGACCGCCGCACCCAACGGGCCGGATCCCTCGGCAGGCATGGGCACGGTGTCGGCTGGCACGGGCATGGTGTCGGCGGGCACGGGCATGGTGTCGGCGGGCACGGGCATGGTGCCGGCGGGCACGGGCGCGATGTCGGCAGGCGAGGACGTTCCGGCCGCCACCCCAGCCAGCGCAGCTCGGACCTCCTCGACACCGGGACGGCCGTCGGGATCCTTGGTCAGGAGCGCGGCCAGCAGGGGGGCAAGTGCGCCCGCACGCTCCGCCGGACGAGGGGGGTCCGCGGTGACGGCCCGCGCGGTCGCGATGGGGCTCCCGGCCCCGAAGGGCGGGTGACCCTCGACGGCGTGGAACAACGTGGCGCCCAGTGACCACAGGTCGGTACGGGGGTCGACGGGTTCCCCCAGCGCCTGCTCCGGCGACATGTAGGCCGGTGATCCGACGACGATCCCGCTGGCGGTGAGCCGGTCCTCGCCGGCGATCGTGGCGGTGCCGAAGTCCGTCAGGCGGGGACGTCCGCCCGCTGGCAGCAGGACGTTGGACGGCTTGACGTCGCGGTGCAGGATCCCCATCCCGTGGCCGGCCGTCAGGGCCTCGAGCAACGAGCCCCCGATGGCGGCCGCGCGCTCGGGCGACAGGGTCCCGTCCCGCTGCACCACGGAGGCCAGGTCGGGGGCGTCGACCAGCTCCATGACCAGGTTCGCCACGGTTTCCTCGTCGGTGGTCACGACGTCGTAGATCGTCACCACGCCCGGATGCGACAGGCGAGCGGCCGCCCGCGCCTCCCGCATCGCCCGTGAGGTCGTGGGTTGTCCGTCCGCCTCGCCGTCGAGGGGAGCGAGGCGGATCCGCTTGACCGCGACGTCGCGTTGGAGCCGCTCGTCCCGGGCACGCCAGACCTCGCCGGCACCGCCCCGCCCGATGAGCTCGATCAGGCGGTAGCGGTCGGCAACGACGGTCTCCAGGGGTGGCACGGGCAGGTGATACCCGCCAGCTCGCGCAGTAAGCCCCGGGAGTGACCGTCCGAACGGCCCGGTGCGTTTGCCGGTCGACGCAGCGGGCAGCACAACACCACACGTCCACATCAGGAGAACCGATGCCGACCAGTACCACCGTGAACCCCGCCACCGGCGAGGACATCGCCACCTACACCCACCACACCGACGACGAGCTGACCCAGCTGATCGACGCGGCCGACAACGCCTTCGACAAGTGGCGCCGCGAGTCCTTCCAGACCCGAGCCAACGCGATCCGGACGCTCGGACAGCTGCTGCGCGACAACGTCGACGAGCTGTCGGCGCTGATGTCGGAGGAGATGGGCAAGGTCATCGGCCAGGGTCCCAGCGAGGTCGAGCTGTGCGCGGCGATCTGTGACTACACCGCCGACAACGGTGCGACCATGCTTGCCGACGAGGACCGCGAGCTCGACGGCGGTCGGGCGATCGTGACCCACCAGCCCGTCGGCGTCATCTACGGCATCCAGCCGTGGAACTTCCCGATCTACCAGGTCATCCGGTACTCGATCCCGCAGATCATGGCCGGCAACACGGTCCTGCTGAAGCACGCCCAGAACGTGTGGGGCATGGCCGAACGGCTGCAGGAGCTCTACGAGGACGCCGGTCTCCCCAAGGGGGTGTTCACGGCGCTGAAGATCTCCCACGACCAGTCCGACGAGGTCATCGCCAACCCGAAGGTCAGGGGTGTCACCCTGACCGGGTCCGACGGCGCTGGCCGCCATGTCGCCGCGGTCGCCGGCAAGCACCTGAAGAAGACCGTGATGGAGCTCGGCAGCAACGACGCCTATGTGGTGCTGTCCGACGCCGACATCGAACGGACCGTGAAGACCTGCGTCATGGGACGCATCGTCAACAACGGCGAGACGTGCGTGGCCGCCAAGCGGTTCATCGTGGTCGACGACGTCTACGAGGCCTTCCGCGACGCCTTCGTCGAGCGGATGTCGGGCGTCGAGATGGCCGACCCGACCGACCCGAAGGCCAAGCTGGGCCCCATGGCCCGGACCGAGCTGCGCGACACCCTCCACGACCAGGTCACCGAGTCCGTGGAGAAGGGCGCCACCCTGCTGCTCGGCGGTGAGGTCCCCGACCGACCCGGCGCCTGGTATCCCGCGACCGTCCTCGAGGACGTGGCCCCGGGCCAGCCGGCCTACGACGACGAGCTGTTCGGTCCGGCTGCGGCGCTGATCCGCGTCAAGGACGACGCCGAGGCCATGCGGGTCGCCAACGATTCACGCTACGGCCTGGGTGGCGGCATCTTCTCCGCTGACGTCGACCGCGCGATCGAGCTCGCCCGCACCGAGTTCGACACCGGCATGGTCAACATCAACGGCTACAACCTGGCCAAGCCGAACCTGCCGTTCGGTGGCGTCAAGGATTCCGGGTACGGCCGCGAGCACGGCGGCTTCGGCATCCACGAGTTCGTCAACACCAAGGCCGTGATGATCGTCGAGTAGCGCCCCGTCGCAGCGAAGGGCCCCGGGTACTCCCCCGGGGCCCTTCCACGTGTCGATCCGGGGCAGGTCAGGCGGCGGTGTCCAGCTGCAGGTCACGGACCTGGATGCGCCACTTGCCGTCGCGCTCCAGCACCAGGGTGTCGCGGTACACCCCGGTGCTCTGCACGATCGGGCCGTCCGCCGGGTCGGCGACCACGAGGAGGGTCAGGTAGGAGGTGACCTGGACGGTCCGGCGGTCGATCCGCTCGATCCGGGAGTTGCTCATCACGTGGCGTCGCTGGTCGTGCTGGGACTCCAGCGCGTCGATGAACAGCCCCATGAGCTCCTCGATGCCCTCGAAGACGAGGGGTTCCTCGAACGCAGGCGAGGCGTAGACGAAGGTCGCGTCGTCGGTGAACGCATCCCGCATCAGGTCAGGATCGTTCTCGTCGTAGGCCTCGGCCCACTGATACAGGGTGTCGAGCACGTCCTGGCTGTCGATCTTCGGGCCCTGCGACTGGGACTGGGACTGGCCGTGTCCCCCGCGGTCGGCGGTGCTGGACTCGGCGGTCTGCGGGGCGACCACGAACAGGAGGGCCAGGCTCGCGACGAGCGTCACGGCGAGCAGCGCGAGCGGACGGAATCGGATGTTGACCATGATGTTCCTCCGTATTATGCGTATGAATAGCCCGCACACTACGGCAGCTGGCCGGTCCGTACTAGTCCCCTTTCGGCTCCTCCCCCACGGGTGTCAGCAGCACCCGCCGGACGCGCCGGGTCGTGGCCTCGACCACCTCGAGGTCCCAGTCGCCCACGCGGACGCGGTCGCCACGTTCGGGGATGCGGTGCAGCGTGGCGAGGACCAGCCCGCCGACGGTGGTGTAGTCACCACGCGGCAGGTCGACGCCGATGTCGACGAGGTCATGCACCGGATAGGACCCCTCCAGCAACATCGAGCCGTCCGGGTTCCGCTCGACGCCCCGGACGTCGGGGTCGGCCTCGTCCCAGATCTCGCCCACCAGCTCCTCCATCAGGTCCTCGACGGTGACGATGCCGGCGGTGCCGCCGTGCTCGTCGATGACGACGACCATCTGCTGGCGCTCCTCCTGCATGCGGTGGAGCGCGTCGAGGCACCCCACGGACTCGGGCAGCACCAGGACCGGGCGGACGTGGTCGGCGAGCTGCCCCTCGGCACCCACGAGGTCACGCAGGTGCACCGTGCCGATGACCTCGTCGAGGTCGCCGAGGTGCACGGGGACCCGGGTGTGGCCGCTCTCGGCGAGCACGGTCGACGCCCCGGCGGCGTCGTGGTCGTGGGGAAGTGACACGACCTCGACCCTGGGCACCATCACCTGTCGCAGCGTGTGGTCGGCGAACTCGAACGCGCCGTCGATGATGCGCCGTTCGTGCTCGTTCAGCTCCGGCTGCACCGCGACCATGTCGCGCAGGTCGCCCTCGGTGATCTCCTCGCGTTGCATCGAGGGATCGGCGCCCAGCAGCCGCACGACGACGTCGGTGGAGATGCCGAGGAGCCACACCACCGGACGGGTCAGCGTCGCAAGTCCCGCGAGGGGGCGTGCGGCCAGCAGGCCCCAGGACTCGGTGCGCTGCAACGCCACGCGCTTGGGGGCGAGCTCGCCGAACACCAGGGTGAGGAAGGTCAGCGCGGCGGTCACCAGGACGATGGACACGGGTCGCGCCGCCCCACCGAGGACCGCCTCCAGCGGTGCCTCCAGCGGTTCGGCCAGGGACACGGCCGCGGTCGCGGAGGCCAGGAAGCCGGCGAGGGTGATGCCGATCTGGATCGTGGCCAGGAACTGGTTTGGCTCGCGGGCAAGGCGGGCCAGCAGCGCGCCCCGGCTGCCCTGCTGCTCGAGCTTCGCCAGCTGGCCCTCGCGGAGGCTGACCAGGGCCATTTCGCTGCCGGCGAACAGTGCGTTCATCACCACGAGGACGCCGACGAGTCCGAGCTGGAGCCATATGGAGTTCATTGCGGGCCAGTATGCGTTGGGTCCGGTCCAGTGGCTGGTGGTGCCGACCGTCGACCGCTGACGCGGGAGGTGGCCCGGGCTAGCGTCCCGTCCATGAACGTCTACGACATCGCCATCCCCGGTCTCGAGGGTACCCCGGCCGCCGTGCTCGACCAGCAGCGGGGTCGTGCGACCCTGATCGTCAACGTGGCCTCGCGGTGCGGGCTGACCCCGCAGTACGAGGGGCTGGTCGAGCTGGCCGACCGCTACGGGGACCGCGGGTTCGGGGTCGTCGGAGTGCCGTGCAACCAGTTCATGGGGCAGGAACCTGGCAGCGCCGGAGAGATCCGCGAGTTCTGCAGCACCACCTACGGGGTCGACTTCCCGTTGACGGCGAAGGTCGACGTCAACGGCGACGACCGCCACCCGCTGTACGAGGCGCTCGCCTCGACCCCCGACGCCGACGGCCATGACGGCGACATCCGCTGGAACTTCGAGAAGTTCCTCGTCGGTCCCGACGGCGTCGTCGTGCAACGGTTCGGGCCGAAGGTCGAGCCGCTCGACAACACCGTCACCAGCGCCATCGAGGCCTCGCTGCCCGCCCAGCAGGGCTGAGCATGGACGACGACCTGGGCCTGGACCCCCGCCGTCACGAACGTCGGGCCCCGGTCTGTCCCGCCTGCGGCGTCACGACGCTGCCGCAGGAGGTCATCGACCCCGACGGCGGGTTCCGGTGCGAGAACCCCGACTGCGAGCAGTTCGACGAGCCGATCCGCTGACGGGCCGTTCGGGCAGCCGATCGGCTACGCAGACACCGCCTGGCCCGACGTGGCGTCGGCGGCACGGACGTCCATGCCGCGCCGGTCGGGGTTGCCGAGGTGGTCCAGCAGGTTGTCGGCGAAGCGGCTTCCGCCACCACGCATCGTGGCGAACATCACGGCCGTGACCGGCCGGGACATCATCCGCGGCAGGGGCAGCTCGACGGTCGCGGTCAGGTCGATGGCCACCCGCGTCCCACCGGTCTCGTCGGCGGTGACCTCGAGGTGGCCGGTCGCGGACGCGCGTTCGTCGACGTCGGTTGCCGGACGGAAGCGGATCGCCTCGCTGCCGATGTCCATGAGCGTGGTGAACCGTGCGGTCGCGGTCACACCCAGGGCCGACACCTCCACCAGCTGCCAGGTCCACCGCTCGCCGTCGGTCTCGATGCGAGCGACCAGGGGGGTCAGCGTGGCCAGGCAGTTCGGATCGGCCAGGACGTCGAAGACCCGGCCCGGCTCGACGGCGAGGACGTCGTCGGCGATCACGCGCTGTGCGAAGAGAGTCATGGTGACCCATGTACCCCCACCGGGGATGCGTCGACACATGTGAGACCGCGTCCCAGCCGAAGCCACGGACGGTCGCCAACGACGCACGCTGGGTTAGCGTGTGCGCCGCTGCGGCCAGAGCCGGTCGCAGCAGCGGGTCACGGGCCCGCGGAGGAGGCGCAGTCATGGGTGCAGGCAGGACGGGGCGAATGTCGCTGATCGCGATCGCGGTCACCGCGGCGGTGGTGGCCGGGATGGTGACCGCCGAACCGGCGGAGGCGATGTCCGAGGCGGGCGACCACCTGCCATCGGTCACCAGCGGACACCGGCCGGGACCGGACGCGCTGTACCTGCCGCCACCACGGGCACCACAGCTGGAGAACGTCGGGCCGTGGCAGGCGGAACCGCTGCTGATCTCCGGTGCCCACGCCTACCGGGACGGGGAGTGGCTCTACCAGGACTTCCTGTTCGACGACCACGGGGCCACCGGCGTCCTCGACCCCTCCGACCCCTACGGCGTGTCGACCAACCTCTACTCCCCCGCCGCCGGCACCTTCACCTATCCGACCGACGAGGTCTACCGCCACAACGCCGCTGACCTCGTGGAGCTGCGGATCACGCGCCTCGACGACGCCACCGCGCTGCGCATCACCCTCAACACGCTCGTCGACCCGGCCCTGACCGCGGTCACGATCGCGCTCGGCGACGCCGGGAGCCACGACTGGCCCCACGGCGCGGGGGCGTCATCCCTCGCGGAGGTCTTCCTGACCACCCATGGCGGCACCGCCGAGCTGCTCGACGCCGCGACCGGCGAGGTCATCAGCCCTGCCCCCACGGTCACCGTCGACCTCGAACGACGGCAGCTCGACCTGCGGATTCCCGACGGCGCGTGGAACCCAGGGACCGCAGCGGTCCCGGTCACCGTCGGCGTGGGGCTGTGGGACGTCGACGCAGGCACCTACCTCGCCCCCCAGCCCGGACCCGCCACCGAGGACACCCCCGGCGGTGGCAGCCTCGTCGGCAGCGCGCTGGTCAACGTCGGCCCGCGGCTGGACGAACCGACCCCGTTCATCGCGGGGGTCACGATGGCCGACACGGCCGTCGGTGCCCGTGCCCTCGCCCCGTGGTGGCGCGAACGGCAGCAGTCGCTGCAGCTGACCGCTGGGGACCTCTCCCCCTTCTCCACCACCGTCGACTTCGGCGCACTCGGCGCCGGCGGGACGACCGACGAGTCGACCCTGCCCACCAGCGGACCCATGAACCGCATCCACGCCAGCCGCTACGTGGCCGGCCAGGGGATCGAGCCCGACAACGTCTGCTTCGCCATCTCCAGCACCCCGAGCACACCGGGCACGAGCTGCCACGGCCGCTACGTCGGCCAGCTGCAGCCCTACGCCATGTACGTGCCCGAGGGCGAGCCACCAGCCGACGGGTGGGGGCTGACGCTCCTGCTGCACTCGCTGTCGGCCAACCACAACCAGTACCTGTCGACCAACAACCAGGTCCAGCTCGGCGAGCGAGGCGAGGGCCACATCGTCGTCACGCCCGAGGGCCGTGGCCCCGACGGCTTCTACACCGGAGTGCCCGAGGCCGAGACGTTCGAGGTCTGGGCCGACGCCGCGCGCCACCACACCATCGACACCGACCGGGTCGCGGTGTCCGGCTACTCCATGGGCGGGTTCGGGACCTACCGGCTGCTCGCACGTTGGCCCGACCTCTTCGCCAATGGCTTCTCCGTCGTCGGCGCCCCGGGCACGGTCGCCGATCAGCTGCCGTCCCTGCACAACATCCCGCTGCTGACCTGGAACGCCGCTGCGGACGAGCTGGTCAACATCGGCGACGCCGAAGCCGCGCACGCCGGCCTCGTCGACGCAGGCGTTGCCCATGTCTACGACCTGTTCACCACGGCCGATCACCTGACCCTGGCGGGCAACGACGAGTACACCCCGGGTGCGGAGTGGATGGGGGACGCCGAGGTCGACCGTGACCCGTCCACGATCCGTTACGTCCTCGACCCGACCGAGGACTCCGCCGACGTCGTCGCCGACCATGCCTACTGGCTGTCCGGCCTGCGCCTCGCCGACCCGGACGCTGCCCCCACCGGGACGATCGAGGTCCATTCCGCGGCGTTCGGGAACGGCCGGAGGACGGCCGAGGAGACCAGCCCGGGCGGCGGCGCCCTCGTCGGCGGCAACGCCGGCGCGATCACCTACGTGGAGCGCGGTGTCACCCAGACCGACGCCGAGGCCACCACACCAGCCGACCGCCTCGAGATCACTGCCACCAACATCGCGAGGGTCACCATCGATCCGGCCCGGGCAGGCGTGACCTGCGATGCCGAGCTCGTCATCGACAGCGACGGGCCGCTGGACGTCGTCCTGGCCGGGTGTCCCGGCTCGGGCATCGAGCGCCTCGACGCCGAGGACCCGGTGGCCCTGTCGGTCCTCGCGTCCCGTCGGGCGTTCGAGGACGGCACCGCCTCCGGGGCCACCCTGGCCACCACGGCCGACTTCGCCGACGCCACCACCGGGTCGGCACTCGCGTCAGCCGGGCCGCTGCTGCTGACCGGGCCGGACCGCCTCGACGATCGCGTCGCAGCCGTCCTGGCCGAGCTGCTCGAGGACGGCGCCGACGTTCGCTTGCTCGGCGGCGCCGCGGCGCTGGCGGCGCAGGTCGAGGACGACGTGCGCGCCCTCGGGTTCGTCCCACGTCGCATCGCCGGGCCGACCCGCATCGAGACGGCTGTTGCGATCGCCACGACGGTCGAGCAGCTGATCGGGACCCCCGACCGCTACCTGCTGGCCCGTGCGTTCGGCACGGCGACCGCCCCGACCAGCGCCTGGGCCGATGCCATCGGCGCGTCGTCGGCTGCCGCGCTGCACGGCTGGCCGATCCTCCTCACCGACCGTACGACCCTGCATGCCGCCACCGCCGGATGGCTCGACGCCAACGCCGACGATCGACCGATCAGCGTCCTCGGCGGCGAAGCGGCCCTGTCCGCTGCGGTCGCTGGCGCGCTGCCGGGCGGCAGCCCCATCGCCCGGATCGGGGGCGCCACCCGCGACGAGACCGCAGCGCTGATCAGCAGCGAGCTGCTCGGTGTGAGCCAGTCAACTGCCGGCCGGCAGCTCCACGTGCACGACGGCTGGGCGGCAGACGGCTGGGCGTGGGGGCTGGCCGGCACCTCCCTTGCCGCCACCGCGGCGCGGCCGCTGCTGCCCCTCAACGCCGACGGGTTGGCCGTCGGCAGCGCTCGACTGCTCGCCTGTGGTGTGCCGCCGGCGACCGCCGTCGTGCTCGGCGACACCACCGAGCTGTCCGACACCGTCCTGCAGCGGCACCTGGCCTGCCCCGTCGAGGAGTAGGCCAGACCGCTACGCGCAGGTCTCGGCGATGAACGCCTTGACCTGCGACACGTCGGCATCCATGGCCCGCACCCGTTGGGGCAGGTCGAGCAGCCCAGCGAGCCGTTCGGGGATCTCGGGTTCGCGGCCGATCGCCTCGTGGATGGTCGCGGCGAACTTGGCCGGCAGGGCGGTCTCCAGCACGATCATCGGCACGCCGTCGGCCACGTGACGCGCGGCCACCGTCAGCCCGTCGGCGGTGTGCGGGTCGACCAGCGAGCCGTGCTGCGCCCATGTCGCCTCGATCGTGGCGACGCGGTCAGCGTGGGTGCTGGTGTCGGCGAGGAACCCGAAGGACGCCACCCGGTCGAACTCCTCGGGCGTGACCGAGAAGGACCCATCGGTGGCCAGCGCCTCGCCGAACAGCCCGCGGACCCTGTCGCCATCGCGACCGACGAGGTCGAACACGAACCGTTCGAAGTTCGACGCCTTGGAGATGTCCATCGAGGGGCTGGAGGTCTCGTGGGTCTCCGCGCCGCTGCGAACCCGGTAGGTGCCGGTGGCGAAGAACTCCGCCAGCACGTTGTTCTCGTTCGTGGCGACCACGAGCTTGTCGATCGGGACGCCCATGGACCGGGCCACGTGGCCGGCGCAGACGTTGCCGAAGTTCCCCGACGGCACGGTGAAGCTGACGGCCTGGTCGTTGTCGGTCGTCGCCCGCAGGTAGCCGGCCACGTAGTAGACGACCTGGGCGACCAGACGTGCCCAGTTGATGGAGTTGACCGTCCCGATCCTGTGGGCCCGCTTGAACGCCAGGTCGTTGGAGACCGCCTTGACGATGTCCTGTGCGTCGTCGAAGACCCCAGCGACGGCGATGTTGTGGATGTTGGGGTCGGTGAGGCTGAACATCTGGGCCTGCTGGAACGGGCTCATCCGTCCCTCGGGGGTCAGCATGAACACGCGGATGCCGTCGCGGCCCCGCATCGCGTACTCCGCGGCGCTGCCGGTGTCACCGGACGTCGCCCCGAGGATGTTCAGCGTCTCGCCGCGACGGCCGAGCTCGTACTCGAACAGCGCGCCGAGGAGCTGCATCGCCATGTCCTTGAACGCCAGCGTGGGCCCGTTGGACAGCTCCTGGACCAGGATGCCGCTGTCGCCCAGCGGACGGAGCGGCGTGATGTCGGGCGTCCCGAACCGCTCGGCGGTGTAGGTCTCCTCGACGATCCGGCGCAGCTCGTCGTCGGGGATGTCGTCGATGAACAGTCCGAGGACCTCGACGGCGAGGTCGGCATAGCCCAGCCTGCGCCAGCGCGTCAGCGTGGCGTCGTCCACCGTCGGATAGGTCTCCGGCAGGTACAGGCCGCCGTCGGGCGCGAGCCCCTCCAGCAGGATGTCGCAGAAGGGCTGCGGGGTCGCGTCACCGCGGGTGCTGACGTACTTCATGGCCCAGATCGTAGTTTCCCGGCCGCATCCCACACAGATCGGTCATCCCGCTTCTCAGGACGTGGTCAGCGGTGCGGCGCTCGGCCGCGGACGGTCGACCGTGGCCCGGTCCAGCCGGAGCGACAGCAGCCCGACGATCGCCAACGTGCAGGCGAGCAGAACCTGCAACCCGCCGTCGAAGCTGGTCCCCTCCCCCACCACGCTGATCACGACGGGAACGCCGAAGCCGAGGTAGGCCACGGCGTAGAAGGTCGACACCAGCGCGCCCCGTGCCGCGGGATCAGCCAGGCGCTGGGTGGCGGTCAACCCCGCCGCCAGGGTCAACCCGTAGCCGACCCCCAGGGCCGTGGCAGCGGGCAACAGCACCCACGGCACGTCAACGGCCGCCGCCACCAACCCGAGGGCCAACCCGAGTGCCCCGGCTGCGGCGCCGGCGGGCGCAGCCAGCGCGGGTCCCATGCGCTTCTCCAGCCGTTGCACGAAGGCCCCGGTCGTCAGGGCCAGCCCGGCCGCCGCGCCCGTGACCACGAGGGCGATCCCGGGCATCGCCGCCTGCAACCGAAGCGGCAGCGTCACGGCGGCCACGGAGGGGAACGTGAAGACGCACAGGGCAGCGGGCACGACGAACCGCAGGAAGGGTTGCCGTGCCGCCCGCGGCACCCCGAGATTCAGCAGGGGCCCTGTCCCCCGGGGGGCGAGCAGCGTCTCGGGCACGCGACGAAGGACCGCCAGCGCACCCGCCATCAGGACCAGGTGCACGACGAAAGGGGTGAGGGCCGGGGCAGGGGCCCACTGGGCCAGCGCCCCGGCGGTGAGCGGCCCCAGTCCGAACCCGAGGCTGAGCGCGGTCGCCGCCGCACGACTCGCCGCGCCCTGATCGGGGACGAGCTCACCCATCCATGCGCTGCCGACGCTGAACACGGCCCCCGACACCATCCCCTGGGCCAGCCGTGCCAGGAGCAGCACCCACAGCCCGGCCGAGGCGCCGAGGAACATCGCGGACGCGAGGACGGACACAACCACGAAGGGCACCACCACCGGGCGCCGCCCGAGGCGATCCGACGCAGGACCCGCCAGGAACAGGGCCGGCAGCAGGCCCGCCGCGTAGACGGCGAAGATCACGGTGACCGACGTGGCGGAGAGATCCAGCCGCTCGCGATACAGCAGCAGCAGCGGGGTGGACACGTTGGTGCCGAACGCGACGGCGAACAACACGAACGCCAACGCCTTGGCCTGGACGGTGAGCGCCCCGGCGCGGGGCGTGAGGCGGGACATCTGTGGCCGAATCTAGCGGCCGGGTCACCGTCGGTGCAGACGAGGCGTGCAGGGAGTACCTTGCAGCCGGTTCGGCCCGACGACGGGCCCGTGAAGAACTGAGAGCCATGACCGCGCCCGCCGTGCGAGCCCGCCGCCGTCCGCCAGCAACCGTCAGTGACGAGCCACGGGGCGTATCCCGGCGGTCGAGGTCCACCAGGCTGCGGTTGGCGTATGCCCTGGATCGATCCCTGTCGCGTGGGCCCGTCGCGTTGATCGGCTGGCTGGCCCTCCTGTCCGCGGCGGTCGTGATGACCGGTGCGGCCGCCCTCGTCCTGCTCGGGCTGCGTCCTGCAGATGCCGAGTCGCTCGGGGTCGCAGAAGCGACGTGGCAAGCGCTGATGCGTGCGCTCGACGCCGGGGCCGTCGGCGCCGATGTGGGATGGCCGTTCCGTGCGGTGATGCTGCTGGTCACCATCGGCGGGCTGTTCATCCTGTCGACCCTCATCGGTGTCCTGACGACCGGGATCGAGGGTCGACTGGAGCAGCTCCGGAAGGGGCGGTCGGTGGTGGTCGAGGACGGGCACTCGCTGATCCTCGGCTGGTCCCCGAAGGCCCTCGTGATCCTCGCTGAGCTCGCCGTGGCCAACGAGAACCGATCCCGCCCGAAGGTGGTGGTCCTGGCCGATCGCGACAAGGTCGAGATGGAGGACGAGATCCGCGAACAGCTCGGCGACCAGCTGGGACACACCCGTGTGATCTGCCGCTCGGGCAGGCCCACGTCGATCGCCGACCTGGCCATCGCGAGTCCAGCCACGGCGCGCTCGATCGTGGTGGTCACCCCGGAGGACGACCACGACGATCGCTTCGTCCTGCGGGCCCTCCTGGCACTTGGCGACCCCTCGGTCCGTCCGCGGGGGTGCAACCACATCGTGGCCACACTCGAGGACCCCGCCAACCGGGAGGTGGCGGAGATCATCGGTGGCGGTGACGTCCGGCTGCTCGACGTGGGCGACCTCATCGCACGGATCACGGCGCAGACCTGTCGCCAGTCCGGCCTGTCGGTGGTGATCCACGAGCTGCTCGACTTCGACGGTGACGAGATCTACTTCGCACCGGCGCCGTCGCTGGACGGTCGGAGCTGGGGTGAGGTGCTGCTGGCCTACGAGGGGGCCAGCCCGATCGGCCTGCGTCGGCCGGACGGCACCATCACCCTCAATCCGGCCGCCGACACCGTGATGGCCGCCGGCGACGACGTGATCGCCATCGCCGCCGATGACGACCGAGTGATCCCGGCGTCAGCCCCCGTGGCCACGCCAGTGGAGGACCACGTCGTGGCGGTCGAGCCCGTCACTTCACCGCCCGAGCGGACCCTCGTGCTCGGATGGAACGATCGCGGCACGGTGCTGCTGCGCAACCTGGATGCCTACGTCCCCCACGGTTCGACGGTGCACGTCGTGAGCAACGATGTCGACGTGCAGCCGGCGCTGGCCGACCTTGCGGCCGAGCTGAACACCCTCGCGTTGACTGCCGGAACGGCTGACATCACCCGACGGGCCGTCCTGGAGGCGCTGGACCTGGCGAGGATGGACCACGTGATCATCCTGGCCGACGCAGGTGCGGAGAGCCGGGACGCCGCCGACACCGACACCATGATCACCTTGCTGCACCTCCGGGATCTTGCCGGCCGCACGGACGCCCGGTTCGCGGTCGTGACCGAGGTCCTCGACAGCCGCAACCGCGAGCTGTTGCGGACCACGTCCGCGGACGACTTCATCGTGTCCGAGCGGCTGATCAGCCTGTTGATGAGCCAGGTCTCGGAGGCACCGGACCTCCAGACGGTCTTCGCCCAGCTGTTCGACCCGTCGGGCTCCGAGATCTACCTCCGTCCGGCCGAGCAGTACGTACTGCCCGACCTGTCCACCCCCTTCAGCACGGTTGTCGCCGCCGCCTCGGCCCGGGGCGAGACGGCCATCGGCTATCGGTTGATCGCCCGGGCCGACGACCCCGCAGCCGCCTACGGCGTGGTGGTCAATCCCCCTCGCTCGGGGGAGGTCCGGCTCGGGGCTGGCGACCGGGTGATCGTGCTCGCGGACGGCTGAGGCCCAGGACGGGTCCGGAGGCTCATTCGGGAGGCTGAGCCACGGCGATGTCGTTGTCGGCGGCCCAGCGGCCGACGTCGTCACGGTTGATCGCGCCGGCCATCATGTCGGCGAACAGGTCGGGGGTGCAGGCGAAGGCCGGCACCCCGAGCTCGGCGAGGGCGGCAGCGTTGTCGGCGTCCCACGACGGCGTGCCGGTGTCGGACAGCGTCAGCAGCGCGATCGCGGTGGTCCCGGAGGTGACGAGCTGGCCGAAGCGCCGCAGCATCTCGGTCCGGACCCCGCCCTCGTGGAGGTCCGACACCAGGACGAACACGGTGTCGCTGGGCTGCTCGATCAGCTGCTGGCAGTACGCGAGGGCCGCGTTGATGTCGGTGCCCCCACCCAGCTGCACGCCGAACAGCACGTCGACGGGGTCCTCGACCCGGTCGGTCAGGTCGACGACTGTCGTGTCGAACACCACCAGGCGCACGTCGACCGCCGGCAACGACGCAAGGATCGCGCCGAACACCGACGCGTAGACGATGCTGTCGGCCATCGAACCGGACTGGTCGAGGCACAGCACGATCCGCCGGTCGATGTGGCTGCGCCGACGCGCATGGCCCACCAGCCGGTGCGGGATGACCGTGCGGTACTCGGGCTGGTAGTGCGCGAGGTTGGCCGCGATGGTCGCCGGCCAGTCGATGTCGCCGTGGCGTGGCCTGCGGGTCCGCGCCGATCGGTTGATGGCGCCGCTGATCGCCTGTCGGGTGGTGGACTCCAACCGGGCGACCAGGTCGTCGGTGACGGCCCTCACCAGGAGGCGGGCTGCCTGCTTCGACCGGTCGGGGATGGCACCGGAGAGGCCCATCAGGGTGGTGACCATGTCGAGGTCGGGCTGGACGGCATCGATCATCTCGGGCTCGAGCAGCAGGTCGGCAAGGCCCAGGCGTGTCATGGCGTCGCGCTGCATGACCTGCACCACGGTGGAGGGAAAGAAGGTGCGGATGTCCCCCAGCCACCGCGCCACTCGGGGTGAGGACCCGGCAAGCCCGCCCTGGCGTCGGGTGTTGCTGCCGTAGAGGGCCTCCAGGGCGCTGTCGCGCTGCAGGTCCGCCCCCGTCAGTCCGACGCCGGTGCCGTCGGCGTCGTTGTCGGACCCGAGCACGAGGCGCCACCGCCTGAGGCGCTCCTCGGCGCGGGCGTCCGGAACCTCGTGGTCGGTCACGTCGTCGCCCCGTACAGCTCGAGGACGTGGCGGATGGCGTGCGTGGCCGCGACCGGATCCAGGGGACGCTCCTCCGCCACGCGGGACGTGCCGTGGCGCAGGCGCTGGCCGATGTGGTTGCGCTCCGTGGGCGTGTAGCGCGAGAAGGTACGGCGGAGCAGGGGCAGCAGGTCGTCGTACACGTCGACGTCCACGGTGCTGATCCACCCGTCGAGCATCCCCAGCAGCGTCGGGTCGAGCAGCAGGAGGGCGGCGTCGCCGTCGAGGAATCCGTCGACCCACGCCGCGGCGTCACGCGCGGGGCGGGCCGGCGACAGCGCCCGCGACAGGCGGCCGGCCACGTCCTCGGCCGACAGGTGGCCGCCGTCGAGGAGGTAGCGGACGGATCGCCCCACGATGCCGTCGTGGACACGGCGACGATCGACGAGCTTGCCGACCGCCGCGACCCACAGGTCGGTCAGGACGGGATGGTCCAGCAGGCGGACAGCGGCGATCAGTGCGTCGATGCCCGCCCGGGCGTCGGCTGCGGCATCGTCGTCCAGCCCGACGACGGCGGTGGACAGGCCGGCACAGATCCGGCGCACCAGGCTGTCGAGGACGTCACGAAGCCGGCTGGTGTCGAGCTGCCGGACGTCGCCGTAGCGGCAGACCCGTGCCAACGGTTCGGTGGCGCGCATCAGGTGCAGCGTGTCGTGGGTGGTGGCCGCACGTCGATCGACCTCCTCGACCAGCGCGCCGGTGGCGTCCGGGAGGTCGGCGGGCAGGCACTCGTGCAGCAGGTCGACGACGTCCACGAGGTGTTCGGCCATGCGGGCCCGGCCGATGGCCCGGACCGTCGCGGCCTGCTCGACGGTGCCGCCATGGACCGACGCGGCGATGACCGCCACGGCGAGCTCGGGTCGCCACTGCAGCGTCCAGCCCTCCTTGAAGGTGCCCGTCGTCCCGCCGGCGTCCGCGGGACGTCCCCAGCGGATGCCCAGCAGCAACAGGCGGTGGAGCAGGACGGACTTGGCGGCCCCCGCGGGCGTCCGCAGGTCACAGACGATGGTCCTGGCGTCGGCGGTCCGATTCAGCCGGGCCGACCGGGCTGCGGACTCGAGGTCGCGGGCCAGCGGGACCTGTGGGATCCCCTCGGGCACGGCGCCCAGCTCGTGGCCGACCACGACCTCGTCGTGGATCACCTGCAGCGGCTCGGGTCGTCCGCCGCACAGCACCGCCAGGGCGGCGTCGGTGCACTCCGCGAGGCCGGCACGAGGACGGCCACGCAACGACGCCAGGCTCGCGGCCAGCCTGGCCGCCTCGATCGCCGACGCGGTGGGTGCCGACAGGTCGGCGTTCCGCAGCGCCCGGGCGACCTTCACCATCCAGCGGTCGACCCGCTGGTCGTCGTCGGTGGCGAAGCAATGGGCATACCAGCCCGGAGAGGTCACGCCGGCGCCGTACCCCGATCCGGCGGCAAGGCGGCCCGACGTCCACGGCACCCATGTCACCGCGACCTTCTGCCGCCGGAGCCCCTTCAGCGTGGTGGTGTCCGCGGTCTTGGTCGGGAACCGCTCCGGGGTGAGCGCCGGCGCATGGTAGGCCCCGCAGACCACCACGACGGGCCCGTCCACCGACGCCATGACGGCGCGCAGCACCCGACGCATTGCGGCTTCACGACGTCGCAGGTGCGGGTCGTCGTCGTGGTCGGACCGCATGGCGGCGATGGCATCGGTGATGGCCGCGAACCCCGCGGCGGCGGTGTGCCGGTGCTCGACGGCGTCCTCCCACCAGCGTTCGGCATCGGTGTAGCCGGCCGCCGCGGCGAGCTGCCCGATGGGATCGAGGGACTCCCCGGGCACGTCGTCCCGGTCGTAGCCGTCGGCGAGCTCGTTGGTGGCCGGCAGGTCGGCGAAGGACACGGGCACGTCGTTGCGCACGGCCCAGCGCAGGGCGTTCCATTCCGGGCTGAACGTGGCCATGGGGTAGAACGACGACCGCGAGGGCACGTCGGGACGATGGACGAGGGCCGCGACCGGCGGCACGAGGTCCTCGGCCCCCGCCCATTCGACGATGCCGTCCAGCTCGGGCGGCCCCTCGATGACGACGTGCGCGGGTGCGACCTGCTCCAGGACGGTCAGGACCGACCTGGCGGATCCGGGGCCGTGATGGCGCACCCCACACACCACCACGTCGTCGGTCGGCATCTAGCCGAGCTCTCGGCAGGCGGCGTACAGGTCGTTCCAGTCGTCCCGGTCACGCACGACGGTGTCGAGGTACTCGGTCCACACGATGGCGTCCTGGACGGGGTCCTTCACGACCGCGCCCCGGATCCCACCGGCGATGTCGGCTGCGGAGACACGGCCGTCCCCGAAGTGCGCCGCCAGGGACAGCCCGTTGGTCATGACGCTGATCGCCTCGGCGGTCGACAGGGTCGAGGACGGCGTCTTGACGGCCGCACGCCCGTCGACGGTCCGTCCCTCGCGCAGCTCCTTGAAGATCGTGACGACCCGCTGGATCTGCGACAACGCGTCGAGGTCGGCCGGCAGGGCCAGGGACTCGCCGAGGGCGGTGACCCGGGTGCGGACGATCTCCACCTCCTCCTCCACGGTGTCGGGCAGCGGCAGGACGACGGTGTTGAAGCGACGACGCAGCGCCGAGGACAGGTCGTTGACACCCTTGTCGCGGTCGTTTGCCGTCGCGATGACGTTGAAGCCGGGGACCGCCTGCACCTCCATGTCGAGCTCCGGGATCGGCATCGACTTCTCCGACAGGATGGTGATGAGGGCGTCCTGCACGTCGGCAGGGATGCGGGTCAGCTCCTCGATGCGGCACACCGACCCCTCCTCCATGGCCCTCGTGACCGGCGAGGGGACCATGGCCTCCAACGATGGCCCCTTGGCCAGCAACGAGGCGTAGTTCCAGCCGTACCGGATGGCCTCCTCCGGGGTGCCGGCCGTGCCCTGCACGATCCGGGTCGACCGGCCGGAGATCGCGGCGGCCAGGTGCTCCGACACCCAGGTCTTCGCCGTCCCCGGCACGCCGAGGAGCAGCAGCGCACGGTCGGTGGCCAGCGTGGCGATGGCCACCTCGATCAGGCGTCGCCGGCCGATGTACTTGGGCTCGATGACGGTGCCGTCGGGCAGGGTCCCGCCCAGCAGGTAGAGGGCGACGGCCCACGGCGACAGGCGCCACGACGGGGGACGCGGCCGGTCGTCCGCTGCCCCGATGGCGGCCAGCTCGTCGGCGAAGGCGTCCTCGGCGTGGGGACGCTGCGCAGCCGCAGGGTGGGCGGCGTTGTCGGTCATGTGGAGGCTCCGGGCGGGATCACGGTTCGGTCCGGTCGTGGATCATGTGGTCGATGGCCCGGTACAACGAGCGGGACAGGCTGATGCGGTCGATCGTCGATGCGACCATCTGCGCGTGGAGTCCCGTGGGTCGGGCAGCGGCGAGGCGTTGGTCCAGCACGCCACCGGCGCGGGTTGCCAGCAGCGTGGCCATGGTGCCCAGGGCCGTGCCCGGCCGCGGGTGGGTTGCGCACCAGGTGACGACGTCGTCGGTCAGTTCCGGCGACCACGGCCCGTCCACGAGGGCCAGGACGTCGTGCAGCCGCTCCATCCAGCGGTCACCACCCGGGGGCAGGACGGCTCCGGGTGGCACCGGTGCCTCGTGGGCTGCCAGCAACGCTGGCCTCAGGCGCTCGGCCAAGATGGCGTCCCGTTGGTCCGCGGCGGCCCGAGCGGCCGCGAGCAGCAGGGGCGGGTGGTCGGCCAGCACGGCGGTGGTGGCATCGAGTGATCCCGTCAGGCGCTCCCATGCGTGCCGCGGCGCAGCCGACAGGACCTGGCCCTGCCACCAGGCGGTGAGGCCC
The DNA here is from genome assembly GCF_003344865.1 of Euzebya pacifica. Taxonomy (GTDB): domain Bacteria; phylum Actinomycetota; class Nitriliruptoria; order Euzebyales; family Euzebyaceae; genus Euzebya; species Euzebya pacifica. Next base: position 3,106,257 of record NZ_CP031165.1, on the reverse strand, counting down.
ACTGGGGGTGGTGCCGCCGTCGCATCCACGAGATCGGCCGTCGAGGGCCTGACGTCCGCCAGCGTCACCGTGGCGGCTCGGGAACGCTCGGCACCCGATCCGGCCCGTCGGGGCGGGTCGAGGTGGACCAGCCGGACCAGTCGCTCGGCCATGCGCTGGGCGCGTCGGCTGTCGGGCAGCCTGCCGAGTGCTCGTGCCGCGGCGTGCCGCACCCGTGGGGTCTCGTCACGCAGGGCTGCCTCGAGCCATTGTTCGTCGTCGGACCGGACCAGCGCACCGACGGCGGTGACGACGTCGGTGCGCACCCCGGCCGACCAGTGGCCCCAACGCTCGGCGAGGATGTCGTGCCCACGGTCGGGCGCGACGGACCAGAGGCGCACCGCGGCGACCCGTCGCTGTCGCCCCCCGATCGCGAGCTGCTCCTCGGCGGTCGGCACGTCGATGAGGGCATCGGCCCACCGGGTCTGGCCCAACGAGGCAAGCCACCGACCCTGGCGGCCGATGGCGGCCACGGCTTCGCCGGGCAGGGGTCGGGGCACCTGGTCCAGGACCTCGGTGAGGTGGCCGCTGGAGATCCGCCAGCCGGCCGTTCCCGCAACGGTCAACCAGCGCGTCAGCAGGCCGGCGCGGTCGGGTGTGGCGACCAGGCCGGACAGGATGCCGTCCAGTAGCTGCAACGCGTCGGGTGGGGCGACGCCGAGCGGTTCCTCCTCGGGCGCGTCCCAGCGCGCATCGACGGCCTCGAGGGCGTGGGCGCGCAGGCTGGCCCGCCGGGCCGACCATCCAGCTGCCGCCGCCTGCAGCACACGATCCTCCACGCTGCCGTCCCCGGGCAGCGCGATGCCCAGCAGGCTGCGCTCGGGCACGTCCCCGCGTCGACCGGTGCCCAGCGTCGCGTGGGCCACGAGGTCGTTCCACCGCCAGTCCTCCGTCACGCCCACCGCTCCTGCCATCGGGTGGCCTCCTGCACGACCGGGACCGCCAGCAGCTGGCCATCGGTTGCGACGGTCAACGGTCGGAACGCCTCGCGGACGATCTCGCCGAACATCGTCACCGGCCGCCCACCGGTGACGGCAAGGGTGGCCCATGGGTCCAGGCCGAGCACGGGAAGTGCCCGGCCGGAGCGGTCGATGACCCGTGGGGTGTCGACGTCGGCATCGACGAGCCGCACGCCGGACACCGTGCACGGGAACCGGTCCTGCCAAGGCGCCTCGGCGGCCAGCGCGGCGACGGCGTCCAGCGCGGGCCCCCACCCCTCCCCCGCCATCGGCAGCTCGTCGGCCTCGCCGACCGTCAGGGGCTCCTCCGCGAAACGGACGCGTCGGGGTGGCCGGCCCGGATAGACCCCCATCTCCACGGCCAGGACGCTGCCGAGCAGCTGTGGGGTCGGTGGGGTGGTGTTGCCGCCAGCGAAGTCCAGCAGGATGGCATGGCCCTCCTCGGGGTGGTGCAGCCAGGTCCGCTGCTCCACCACCCTGCCCGTGTCGGACGTGCCGATCCCGAGCACGGTCCACCTTCCCGTCAGGCGACGGCCGTCGAGGACCTCTGCAGACGAACGGCCCCACCCAATGAAGGTGCGCAGGTCCGCGGCGTCTGCCGGGTCCAGGTCCTCGCGCCGTTGCCATGCGGCAACGGTCAGGTGCAGCCGTCCCAGCTCGCCGAGGAGCAGGGACGCCCAGTCGTCGTGGCCGGCGACGGTCGCTGGCAACGATCGCACCCGGTCGGCGAGGCCGGGCAGCTGCGCGTCGACCAGGCGTGCGCCCACGAGGTCCCACCAGGCGTGTGGCCTGGAGCGGGTCGCGGCCAGGCCGTCGACGACCACGTCGGTCAGCCACTGGCGCAGCTCGACCATGCCCGTGTCCATCAGGGCAACGCGCTTGGCGACCCGGCGGGCGCGGGCCTCTGGGTCGACCGGGGGCCGGTCCCCTGCCGCAGTGGTCCTGGCCGCGCGCTGACGGGCCCTGGCCAAGGCATCCTCGGGGGCGTCGGTCGTTTCGCCGAACCCGTCGACGTCGGCCAGCCAGACCAGCAGCAGCGACAGGCCGTGCTTGCAGGGTTGCTTCCGGGACGGGCAGCTGCAGGTGAACGCCGGGCCCTGCAGGTCGACGCTCGTCCGGTACGGCGACGCTCCGGACCCCTGGCACCGCCCCCAGAGGAGTTGGTCGAGCCGCCCGAGCCCCGACCACGCGGCTGACCGGGACAGCTTCTGGGCAGCGGCCCACGAGGCGGCGTCGGGGGCGTGTGCACGCACCCGCTCCGGTCCCCAGTGCTCGTCACCCATCGACGAGCGATCCTACGGTCCCGGTGCGACACCGCCCTGCGGATCCCTGATACCCCCGGGGGCACATGGGAGATGGCACCGGTGGAGTCCGGTGGCTGTCAGCTGGCCGAGGTGAGCTTGACCGCGATGATCGACGCGACGAGGGCGAGGATCGCCGTGATCTGGGGACCGTTGGTGGCCTCCCCCTTCACGGCCACGCTGACCACGAACGCGCCGACGGCGCCGATGCCGACCCACACGGCGTATCCCGTGCCGACGGGGATGGTCCGTGTCGCGACGCTGAGCAGGTACATGCTGACCGCGAGCGACAGCACGAAACCCACCGTCGGGACGAGGCGGGTGAACCCCCTGGTCTCCTCCAGCAGGCTGGCCCAGACCACCTCGAACAACCCTGCGACGACCAGCACGATCCATGGCATGACGAGCTCCTCGCGCCCGTCGTGCTGGCCGGTACGGGCGCCCCTCGTCGGGAGGGTCGCGACCGGCGACCCTCGCCCGACAGGGTAGCCCCGGTCAGCGGCCGAGCAGCCGCGACATCAGCGAGCCCGAACGGCGCGCCTGTGCCTTCTCCTCGGCGGTGCAGGTGCACCGGTTGGTCTTCGGTACGCCGCGCATGACCTGGTCGACGTGCTGGCCGCAGCCGCTCCACGTCGTCTTCGAACAGTTCGAGCATCGTGCAGGTGAACACATGTGGGTGACCTCCCGGTCGGGTGTTGGGGTGTTTGGGTTCGGTGCCGGCTGACGGATGGGTCAGGCGAGCGTCATGAACAGCTTCTCGAACTCCTCGGTGGACAGGTCGTCCTCCCGAGCCTCGGTGAGGCACTCGACCAGTCCAGCCGACAACAGCTTGAGTCCTGCCCGTTCGGCAGCAGCCTTGCCGGCCGCGAGCTGGCGAAGGACGGCAACGCAGTCGCCGCCGCCTTCCTCGAGGACCCGAGCGACGGCCTGCAGCTGTCCCGCCGCGCGACGAAGCCGCTTGATGGCGTCAGCTCTGGCCTCAGTGGGTATGCGATCGGTGTTCATGGGATTGCATCATATACCCCCAGGGGTATGTTGGCACCCACTCCGCACCTCTTCGCATCCTCCCGCAGTCCACACGCACGAACGGAGCACCCCATGCAGCTGGAACAGCTACATCACGAGTCCCTCGGACACGCGTCCTACCTGATCGCCTCTGAGCAGACCGGCGACGCCCTCGTGGTCGACCCCCGCCGCGACGTCGCGCCCTACCTGGACCTGGCCGCTCGCGAGGGTTACCGCATCCGGTACGTCGTCGACACCCATCAGCACAACGACTACCTGTCCGGCCTGCGCGAGCTGGTCGAGCGCTCCGGCGCCACGGCCCTGGGATCGGGACACACCGACCGGTTGGGCTACGACCACGAACCCGTCGAGGACGGGCACCGCATCGAGCTCGGCGAGGTCGGCGTGACCGTGCTCCACACGCCCGGTCACACACCCGAGCACATCAGCTTCCTGCTCACCGACGGCCAGCAGGACGACGACGAACCGGCCATCCTCCTCTCCGGCGGTGCCCTCCTCGTCGGTGACCTGGCTCGTCCCGACCTGCTGGGCAGTCCGGAGGAGACCAAGGCGTCGGCTGAGGCCTTCTGCGCCACGATCCAGCACAAGCTGCTGACCCTTCCCGATCACGTGCTGGTCTATCCGACCCACGTCGCCGGTTCCCTGTGCGGCGGAGCCATCGGATCCCGCCTGGTCACGACGGTCGGCTACGAACGCCGCACCAACGAGATCCTCCGCGAGGTGTCCAACAAGGACGACTTCGTGCAGCAGTGCCTGCGGCTGGACAACCTCCCGGCCGTCCCGCCGTACTGGCCGCGGATGCGTGGGCAGAACGCCGATGGCGTCCAGCCGGTCGGGACCGTGGACCTGCCGCCGCCCGTCAACGTCGACGACGTCGACCTCGACGGGGACGTCATCGTCCTCGACACCCGGCAGCCGGAGGCCTACGCCAGCGGGCACATCCCCGGCGCCCTCAACGTCGGCTACGGCTCGTCGTTCCCGACCTGGGCCGGCACCGTGCTGCCCGAGGGCGCGCGCACCCTGTTGGTCGTCGACGACACCGAGCAGCTCGAGGAGATCACGTGGGAGCTGCTGCGGATCGGCTACGACCGCCCCGTCGGCCACCTGCGTGGCGGCATGTTCGCCTGGCGGACCTCGGGTCGGCCCATGGACAACCTGCCGACCGTGACCGTCCAGGACCTGGCCGACGACCTCGACCGGTACCACGTCCTCGACGTCCGCCAGCCGGGCGAATGGGCCAGCGGTCACGCGCCCGACGCGCAGTTCATCACCGGCGCCGAGCTGCCCTCCCGCATCGATGAGGTGCCTGCCGACCGCGAGGTCCTGGTGGTCTGCGGCAGCGGGTTCCGGTCCACCGTTGCGTCGTCCCTGCTCACCCACCACGGGCGCGAGAACATCACCAACCTCCTCGGCGGCATGAGCGCCTGGACCGCCGCAGATCTTCCCACCACCACCGACGACGACTGACAGACGTCGACACGTCACCCAACCACATCCAGTCAACCCAAGGCACCGCGATGAAGGAGTCCCAGACATGAGCGACTACACCATGACCATCACACTCGACACCGACCTGGCCGAGACCGAGGAACGGGTCCGCGCGGCCCTCGCCGAGGAGGGCTTCGGCATCCTCAGCGAGATCGACGTGCAGTCCGCCCTGCAGGACAAGCTCGGCGAGGACGTCGGGCCGTACAAGATCCTCGGCGCCTGCAACCCGCCGCTGGCCAGCAAGGCCATCGCTGCGGACGCCGACATCGGGGCGCTGCTGCCCTGCAACGTCCTCCTGCGGGCCTCGGCAAACGGCGGCACGGACGTCGTCGCCGCCGACCCGCTGGCGATGCTGCGCATGGCAGGCGACGACCTGGCGGAGCTCGGCGAGGACGCCCGCGGCCGCATCGAACGCGCCCTGGGGCAGCTGAGCCAGTAGTGGATCTCCTCGTCGCCGTCCCGATCGGCGTGCTGGTCGGGGCGGTCCTCGGCCTGCTCGGAGCCGGCGGTTCCCTGCTGACCGTTCCCGCGCTGATCTTCCTGCTCGGGTTGTCCACCGGCGAGGCGACGGGCACGTCCCTGGTTGCGGTCACCATGATGGCCGTGGCTGGCGTCGTGGTGCATCGCCGCGCCGGTCGCTGCTCGTGCAAGGAGGGATTCGCCTTCGGTGGGGCGGCTGCGGTCACCGCCGCGGCCGCCGGCTGGGCGGCCAGCGCCCTGCCCGAGCGCATCCTCACCGGCGCCTTCGTGGTGCTGCTGGTCGGCACGGCCGTGTGGCTGATGCAACGCAGCCCCGAGGCCGAGGACGACAACCCTGACCTGGAGGACCGGCAGGCGTCCGGTGGCATCCTCGTCACCGGGGCCGCCGGTGGCGGCATCGGCGTCCTGACCGGCCTGCTGGGTGTGGGCGGGGGGTTCCTGATCGTGCCGGCGCTGCTGGTCACCCGGAACATGCGGATGTCCATGGCGGTCGGCACCTCGCAGCTGGTCGTCCTCATCAGCGCGTTGGCCGGTTTGGCCGGTCGTGCCACGGGCGACACCGTCCAGTGGTCGCTGGGGTTGTTGTTCGGCCTCGGCGGACTCGTCGGGGCGACCATCGGGTCGCGCCTGGCCGATCGTGCCCCCGAGGGGGCACTGCGGAACGGCTTCGCGGCGGTCGCGCTCGCCGTCGCCGGCCTGATGGCCTGGCAGGTCGTGTCGGGCGGCAGCCTGGCGGGCTGACGCCCGACCCCGTCGGTCAGGACCGGGTCGGTCCAACCGTGCGACACGGCGGACCCCGGCGGTGCGCCGGTAGGCGTCCTCCAGCAGCTCGGCCACCTCGTCGAAGTCGCTGTGGTCGTCGAGGTCCAGGCCGATCCAGCCGGACGGACCGAGGTAGGCCGGCACGAAGAACCGGTCGTCCTGGCGGAGGGCCGCGAGGTCGGTCGGGTCGGGCAGCAGCATCACGCTCTGCTCGTGCTGCACCCACCTGCCATCGACCTTCACCGCGCCGCCGTAGTAGGCGAAGACCTTCGTGGTGAAGAACGCCGGTCGCCCGTGGGAGACCTTCTCCCCGGCGTCCGGCAGGGCCAGCGCCAGCTCGCGGACCCGCGCCAGCACCGGGTCGTCGTCATCGAACATCTGCACATGGGCCATGGCACGGGAGTGTCCCACAGGTGGGGGTCCCCGCGGGGTTGCTCGATGCCGTGCGAAAGGCTGGGTCGGCGAGGACGGGTCGGGGCAGGATCGGGGCATGACTGATTCCGTTCCCGACTGGCTCCGGGCCGCCCGTGACAAGTGGACCAACCGGGGAACGTCCCGGCCGTCCTTCGCCGTGGACCCCGGGCCCGGGCAGGAGTCGGTGTGGGACTACCCACGCCCGCCCGCTGTCGTCGCCGACGACCGGACTGTGGAGGTACACGACCACGACGGCCACCTCCTGGCCCGGACCGCCCGCACCGTCCGGGTCCTCGAGACCTCCCATCCGCCCGCGTTCTACCTCCCGGCCGATTCGATCGTGCCCGGGGGTCTGGACGTCGCCACGGGCTCGAGCCACTGCGAGTGGAAGGGAAGGGCGGAGTACGTTGCCGTGGCCGGAACGGCGGACCCGGTCGGCTGGCGGTACCCCTCTCCCTATGCGGAGTTCGCCGACCATGCCGGGTGGGTGTCGTTCTATCCGGATCGGGTCCGATGCACGGTCGACGGCGAGGTCGTCCGACCGCAGGCAGGGGGGTTCTACGGTGGCTGGATCACCGACGACGTGGTCGGGCCCTTCAAGGGTGAGCCCGGCACCCAGGGTTGGTAGGGCGATGACCGCAGCCACGCACCCACGGACCGTCGTCGTCGGGGCCGGTGCCATCGGTGGCGCCCTCGCCGTCGGGTTGGCCGAGTCCGGCCAGGCGGTGGAGGTGGTCGCCAGGGGCGCGCACCTGGACGCCATCCGCCATGACGGGTTGACCCGGGAGGCACCGGACGGCCCTGTCACCGTCCGGGTCCGGGCGCACGCACACGTGTCGGAGGCCGACATCGACGAGGACACCGTCGTCGTCCTGGCCACGAAGGCCCATCAGGTCGAACCCGTGCTCGACGACCTCCTCGCCCACGCGGGGCCGGGTGTGCCCGTGGCCTGCATGCACAACGGGATCGAGGGCGAACGGCTGGCCCTGCGGCGCTTCCGCCGGGTCCAGGGTGTCCTGATCAACACACCCGGCGTCCACCTCGAGCCGGGGATCATCCGTGTGTACGCCACCGAACCGCGCGGGATCCTCGATGTCGGTCGGTACCCGTCGGGTCGTGACGACCTGTCCGTCCGGCTCGCCGCGTCGTGGACGGCGGCGGGCTTCCTCTCCGAGGCCACCGACGACATCATGGCCCGGAAGTGGGCCAAGCTGCTCGGCAACGTCGGCAACGCCCTGCAGGTCCTCTGCGGCACCGACAGGGCGTCCTTCGATGACCTCTACGGTGTGGTTCGTGCCGAGGCCGAGGCGGTTGTCGCCGCAGCCGGCATCTCCCCTGACCTGGAGGTCCAGCAGCGACGGGCGGGGCTGGTGGCCCGTGCCGACATCGGGATCGAACGACGCCCGGGCGGCTCCACATGGCAGAGCGCCGTGCGGGGGCACGCGGACTCCGAGGTCACGATGCTCAACGGGGAGATCGCCCTGATCGGACGGCTCCACGGGATCCCCACGCCGGCCAACGACCTGGTGCAGGCCGAGACGCTGAAGCTGCTGCGGGACGGCGACCCCGTGGGGTCCCGCGACCAAACCGACCTGCTGCGCCGGCTGGGCTGACGTTCCGGGAGGCTCCCGGCAGGGCCGCGGCCGCGAGCAGCACGACTCCGGTGATGACCAGCACCATCCAGGGCACCCACCCCCCGGCGGGGTCCCACGCGGCGTCGGTCCAGAACACCAACGGCCCGCTGGTCCCCACGGCGAACCGTCGTGCCGCGAGGAACCAGGCGATGGCCTGCCCACTCGCGGCCGCGATGGCCATGGTGCTGCCCAACCACGGGGGCAGCGGTCGGGCCATGATCGCGACCACCGGGACGAGCACCAGCCCGGGCAGGAGGTGCCGGCCCTGCAGGTCGAAGCCGGTGTGCTGGTAGCTGAACACCCAGAACGCTGCCGCGAATGCGAGCGTCCCGAGGACCACCCAGGGGGCCGCGAGCCGACCCACCACCCGAGTTGTCGCCGTCGGGACCGGCGGGCCGAACGTACCCCAGGCGACGACCACGATCACCAGGAGGACCCAGCCGACCGTCATCGTTCGGGGAAGGGGGAACTCGAACAGGTTGAACTCGCCGACGGCATGCCGCAGGAGCATCGGGATCCGGCCGACGAGCTCGGCCGACGCCCCACCGAGGTTGTCCGCAGCGACCGGGGTGTCGACCTGCGTCCGGGCGTTCCAGAGGATCCCGAGCCCCAGGCCGCTGAGGTAGGCGCTACCCCACGCCAGCAGCGAGAACCAGCGGGTACGCACGGCGGCAACGACGTCGGGCTGCAGCAGGATGGCCGCGCCCAGCGACATCAGCGCCCACACGGCACCGGGCTGCCGACCGAGTGGCAGCAGCAACGCCGTCCCTGCCGCGGCGGCCACCCACCACCGGGATCCACCCGAGTGCAGCATTCGCCACGACAGCGCCAGGCAGGCGAGGGTGAGCCAGACCTCCTGCCCGCTGGGGTTCAGCACCGCGCCCAGGTACACGGCCATGGGGGTGAGGCCGAGCGCCAGGCCGGGCAGGACCCGACGACCCAGCGGCGCCAGCGCCAGCAGGGTCGCACCGAGGGTGGCGAGCACCCCCAGCACCTCTCCGACCCGCGCCCAGGTCAGCGCCTCGGTGTCGCTGCCACCCAGTCGCACGAGCGCTGCAGGCGCCGCCACCGACGTCGGCGACGTGGTCCCGGTGTTGGTGGACACGTTGCGCCGGTCCTGTCGGGTCTCGGGTGCCACGTCCACGCAGGTGGCTGGTTCGGCGGCGTTGCGTGCGCAGTCGCGGCTCTGGGGCACCAGGTGCTCGGGCATCGACACGAAGGTGGTGGTCTCGAAGGCCCACCAGAAGCTGGCCAGTCGCGCCGGGTCGTTGGCGACGTCGGCTGGTGGCGTGGGCGGCTGGGGCGCCAGCCCGAGCACCTGCCCATCGGCAAGCCCCCAGGTGCGGACGTAGTGGCTGACCTCGTCGGGCGCCTGGAACGGTGGGGTCGCCGCGAGCCAGCCGACGAGCAACAGCGCGTAGCCGAGCCACGCGAGCACACCTGCCGATCCCCGATACCCCCTGCGGTCCATGCCCCCATTGTCCGAGCACGTCGGCCTGCGGGGGCAACGTCGGTCCATGTCCCGTCGGGCGAGGATGCCGCTGCGCCGGGTTCCGTGACGTCGGTCCCCGGGTAGGCGTGGCCTCGTGACCACGACCGCCCTCTTCGCTGCCTCCGCCAGCCCCTCGGACTTCACCGGCCTCGTCGGCTGGGTCGTCGACGTCGTCGCGACGGGCGGACCCGTCGGGGTTGCCTTCCTTCTGGCGCTGGACAACGTCCTTCCCGTGGTCCCCAGCGAAGTGGTCCTGCCGTTCGCTGGATACCTGACTGCGAGCGGTGAGCTGTCCTTCTGGGTCGTGCTGCTGGCGGCGACGGTCGGATCGACCGTCAGCGCCTACGTGTACTACGAGCTCGGGCGGCGGCTCGGGCACCAACGCGCCCGCTCCGCGCTCACCCGGCTACCACTGACCGAGGAGGACGACCTCGACCGGGCCAGCGACTGGTTCACCCGCCACGGCACCCTCAGCGTCCTGACCGGACGGTTCGTGCCGTTCGTGCGCAGCGTCATCTCCCTGCCTGCCGGCACCGAGGGCATGGGTCGGGTGCGCTTCGGACTGCTGACCGCGCTCGGCAGCGGGATCTGGAACGCCGTGTGGCTGTGGATCGGTGCGGTCGTCGGTGAGCGATGGACCACGGCGGGTCAGTACTCCGACTGGATGAACCTGGCCGCAGCGGTCGTGGCGGTCGTCCTGCTCGGTCGCCACGTGTGGCGCCGGCGCGGTCGGCTGCCCTGGACCGACGGGACGGTCAGTCGGACTCGATGAGGCGACGGCGGTCCTCGTCGACCACGCCGAGCATCTCGGGATGCCGTTCCAGCCAGCCGGCCACGAACGGACAGATCGGCACCACCTTCAGGCCATCGCGCTCGGTCCCCTCCAGCGCGCCCCGCACGAGGACGCTGCCCAGCCCCTTGCCCTCGTGCTCGTCGGCGATCTCGGTGTGGACGAACAGCCGCCGGCCCCCACGGTCGTGGTAGACCGCCAGTCCGGCCACCTCGCCGTCGAGTGTCACGGTGTAGCGATGGTTCGCGTCGTCATGGATGACCGCTGGTTCTGCCATGGGATCAACCTATGCCCCCGGGCAGGGGGATGACACACCCACGATGTAGCGTTCCCCGAATGGTCAAGGCCGTTCGAGGACTCCGCCTCCACCTCGCCAGGGCGTTCGACGAGCTCGAACACCGCTACGAGCGGACGGGCCCGCGTGCCCGCTACACCGTCGACGTCTGGCAACCCCGACGCCCGATACGTCCGGAGTGGTGGCCGTGGTGGCCGCCTGTCGGCGTGACCGCCCTCAGCGGTCCCGTGGCCCTGCAGGTCGGGTGGGCCCTCGGCACCGCGTGGGCCCGGGCAGCCCGTGGGGAACCAGTCCTCCTGGTGGCCCCGGTCGGCATGCAGCGCTGGGTCACCGACGTCCTCCTTGCGCACGCGGGGGTGCCGCTGCACCTCATCGGCGCCGGCGCCCTCAGGATGGATCAGTGGCAGCGGATCTCCCGCCGCCTCGGGGCCCTCGCCGATGCCCCGATCAGCATGATGGATCCGCACGAGGAGCCACCGACCCGCTACCTCCCCGACACCGTCGTCGTCGCCTTCTGCATGACCGACGAGCAGCTCGTCGCCGCGACGGCCCTCGGCCACAACGCCGGTGTGCGCACCGTCCACGTCGGCGGGTGGGCCGATCACGGGAGCGGGCTCCGGCTGGAGACCCGCGGCGAGGACGGGGTCGGCATCGAGGGGGTCCGCCGCAGCCTCGGCTTCGACTGGCCCACCCTGCAGGTGGTCGCGCCGGACTGACCTCGACCGATCCGCCTTGCCAGAACTGCAAGACTGCGTGCGTGGGCAGCACGTCTGCGGCACCGTCGTTCCATGAACACCCACATCGATACCGATCCCCACCCATCAACGTCGTCGGTCCTGGATGTCCTCGTGATCGGCGGTGGTGCCGCCGGGTTGGCCGGGGCAACCACCCTGGCACGGGCGAGGCAAGCCGTCCTCGTCGTCGACGCCGGCCAACCACGGAACGCCCCGGCCGCAGGGGTCCACAGCTTCCTCGGCCACGAGGGGAGGCCGCCGACGGAGCTCCTCGCGTTGGGCCGCCGGGAGCTGGAGGGCTACGGGGGCCAGGTCGTGGTTGGCGTGGCCACCACGGCCCGACGGCAGCCCGACAACCTCTTCGAGGTCGTCCTGGAGGACGGGCGGCGCTTGCGTGCCCGTCGACTCCTCGTGACGACCGGGCTGCGCGACGAGCTGCCCGTCGTGCCGGGGATCGAGGCCCGGTTCGGCCGAGACGTGCTGCACTGTCCGTTCTGCCACGGCTGGGAGGTGCAGGACCGCCGGATCGTGGTGCTCGGCACGTCCCCCGCCGGTGTGCACGGCGGCCTCCTGTGGCGCCAGTGGAGCGACGACGTCGCGGTGGTCGATCACGGCGGCCTGGGGGCATCGGCGGACGACCTCCAGCGCCTCGCGGCACGAGGGGTGCCCGTGTGGGACGGCCCGGCGGTCGGCCTCGTTGTCGAGGACGACGTCCTGACGGGCGTCCGGCTGGCCGACGGCCGGGTGGTCCCGTGCGATGCCCTGGTGGCACACGGGCGGATGGTCGCGCGGTCCCCCGTCCTCGACGCGCTGGGCGTGTCCCCCCAGGACGTCGAGGCCTTCGGTGTCGTGATCGGGAAGGCGTATCCCTCCGACCCCGTGGGTGCGGCGTCGGTGCCGGGTGTGTGGCTGGCGGGCAACGTGACTGACCTGAAGGCGCAGGTGATCAGCGCGGCAGCCGCCGGTGTGCAGGCCGCCGCGGCCATCGTCGCCGACGTGATGGCCGAGGAGACGCAACGGGCGGTCACCGCGATGGCGAGCTGACCCGACCGACCGTCCGTCACCTGTCGATCAGGGTTGACGTGCTGAATCGTCATGCACCGCGCTGGCCGGCCCCGTGGGCCCGGCCAGCTTGTGGGTGCGGCGGTCAGCCGGCGATGGCCTCCTCCAGCAGGGCCCGTGTCGACTCGTCGATCGCACCCGGGCCACCGAGGACCACCCCGCTGTCGACGCGGTCGGCGATCGACCGGAGGAACGCCAGCGTCGGCGAGTCCCCTGCCAGGTCCGACGGCGGCACGAGCAGTACCAGGGCCCCACGGCGTGCGGCGACGGCGCCGGCGGCCAGGCCGTCGGGATAGTCCGCACCGGTCGCGAACACGACGTCGATCGACTCACCGTCGGGGTCGTCGGCGAACCGGGCGAAGGCGTCGCGGGCCACGGCGACCGAGGTGGCGTAGCGGTCGCGCCCTGCGAGCCGGACGACCTCGCCGACGGTGCCGACGAGCGCCGCCTCGACCTCGCTGTCGATGACCGCGGGGCCACCGATCAGCACGACCCGACGGGCACCCAGGTCCTGGAGGGCATCCATGGTCGGGGCGGGGACGCTGCTGCCGGCGGTCAGCAGCACGGGCAGCCGATCGGGTGAGGCAGCCAGCGCGCCGGCGGACAGCGCGTCCGGCCAGGCGCGAGCAGCCTCGGGGTGGTCGCCGAGCACCACGACGACCTCGCCCGTCTCGGGCAGGCCGACGCGGTCGGCCACCAGCGCAGCGGTGTCCCAGCGGCTGGCCCCAGCGATGCGCTCCACGTCCAGGCCGAGCTCGACCAGTCGGTCCTCCACGGCCCGACCGATGGCCGCGTCGCCTCCGAGCACGATGACGTCCTCGACCCCCAGCCGGACGATCTCCTCCTCCACCATCGGGTCAAGGGCATCGCCGTTGGTCAGCAGCAACGGACCGTCGATGGAGGCGGCCAGGGCGCCGCCGGCCAGGGCGTCGGGGTAGGCGTCCGCACGGGCCAGGACCACCCCGCCGGCACGACCGCTCAGGTCGTTGGTGCGGGTCGACGCCGTCGGCCAGTGGTCGCGGCTGGCGTTGACCGCGGTCTCCACGCGGGTGGCGCCGTGGGTGCGGCTGACCTCGTCGTCCCCGACCTCGCCGGGCTCCTGGGGCTCGGACGGGTCGGTTGGCTCCGGGTCGGTGGGCTCGGACGGGTCGGTGGGCTCGGTGGGCGGTGTGGACCCGCCACCGCCGCTGCCGGGATCGGGGGTGTCGGCCGGGTCCAGGATCGTGCCCAAGCCGGTGCCGTCGCTGATGACGACGCCGATCGCGTCGGCGAGCGTGACCGTCACGGTCTCGCCGTCGGGCTCATCGGTGGTGTCGGTGGCCGTGGGCAGGAGCAGGGTGGCAGTGGTCGTGCCGCTGGGCAGCTGGAGGCTCCCGCCGTCGGCGGTGTAGTCCTCCCCTGCCGTGGCCGTCCCGTCGGCGCTGGACCAGGCGACGCTGGCGTCCCGGGGCACCGGCTGGAGGCCGGCGGTGATCGGGTCGGCGTCGACCCGGACGGTGAAGGACAGGTCCTCGCCCTCGGTGGCCGCGGCGTCGTCGACGCTGACGATGGTCACGTCGTCGTCGACGATCGTGCCGGTTGCGGTCGGGTCGGCGACGGTCGTGCCGTCGCCGTCGACGGGGTCGGTCACGACGAGGAGGAGCGTCTCGTCGTCCTCGTCGAGGTCGTCGCCGATCACGGGGACCTCCACGGTCGCGGAGGTGTGCCCGGCGGGGATCCTGACGACCGTGTCGACGTCGGTGTGGTCCTCGCCGGCCGTGGCGCCTCCGGGGCCGCTGGTGGCGCCCGTGGCGACCGCCACCTCGACGTCGACCGCGCTGGGGTGGTCCAGCTCGAGGGCGAACTCGAAGGTCGCGGTCTCGGGTGCGTCACCCTCGACCGCCGAGGCATCAGCGACCCGGACGGCCGCGTCGTCGTTGCGGATGGTCACGATTGACACGGAGTCCCCGAGGGTGGCCACTGTCGGGTTCGACAGGTGGATCTCGACGGTCTCGTCCTCCTCGGGGCCGGTGTCGCCGTTGATGACGAGCTCGACAGTGCCCGAAAGGGTGCCGGCCGGGATGGTCCCGGTGGCAGCGGGCGCTGTGTAGTCGTCGTCGGCCAGCGTCGCGGTGTCGGGGACGGCCACGACGTCGAAGACCACGTCGGCGTCGGCGGGGGCGGTCAGGCTGAGGGGGACGAGGGCCACGGTGGTACCGGTGTCGCCCTCGATCACCTGCACGTCGGCCGTCGACAGCTCGGTGGCGTCGTCGTTGATGATGGTCAGCGACGCGGTGGACAAGCCACCCTCCGCGGTGGCGCCGTCGATGGCGGTCACGGTGATCGTGACCGTCTCGTCGCCCTCCACGACGTCGTCACCGGTGATCGTGACAGGGACCGACGCCTGGGTCTCCCCGGCCGGGATCGTCACGGCGAGTCCGGTCAACGCGAGGTAGTCCTCGCCCGCGGTGGCGGTGTCGTCGACCGTGTCGACGGTCAGGGTGACCGGGGCGGACAGCGGCCGGTCGATGGACACCGTTGCCGATGCCTCGCTCGTCGCGGTGTCGCCCTCGTCGACGGTTGGGGCGGTCAGGGACACGAGGACGGCGGGCTCGATGCCGAGTCGGTGCGCATCGCGCCAGCCGACCATGTCGCCCGCACGGTCGGTGATGGCGCCGTCGACGCCGGCCCGGACCATCCGGTCCCAGTCGGCGGCGCTGTTGACGGTGTAGGGCACGACCCGCACTCCGGCAGCGTGCAGGTCCGCCACGGGACTGGTGTCGCCGGCGATGCTGTTCCACGACGGGTTGAAGTAGGCCACGTCGAGGGCTTGCGCCTGGGCGACGGGGTCGCTGCCGAAGCCACCGGTGAGCAGGCCGAGCACCAGGTCGTCCGACACGCTGCGGGCGTGCTGGAGCACGTCAGTGGAGAAGGACTGCAGCACGACCTGGTCGGTCATGCCCCGCGCCTCGATCAGGTCGACCATCCCGCTGACCTCGAGCAGGTCCTCGGGACCCTTGACCTCCAGCAGCAGGGTGGTGCCGGAGCCGTCGATGAGGTCCAGGACCTGGGCCAGCAACGGCATGTGCTGTCCCGCGTAGGCCGGTGAGAACCACGAGCCTGCGTCGGCGCCGTCGACCTGGGCGGCGGTCTGGGTGGCGAGGTCGCCGGACCGGTCGGTGGTGCGGTCCAGCGTCTGGTCGTGCAGCACGTAGGGGACGTCGTCCAGCGTGGAGTGCGCGTCGATCTCGACCATGTCCGCGCCCGCGGCGATCCCCGAGGCCACCGCGGCCAGGGTGTTCTCCGGGGCAACCCGGGACCATCCCCGGTGGGCGACGACGAGGGGCCCGGCGTCGTCGGCGAAGCCGAGGCTGTCCTGCGCGGCGCCCTCGAGGACGCCGGCCAGGCGGCCCGGCGCGGTGGAGGCGACGAAGGCCGCACCGTTGCGGTCGGCCACGAGCCATTCTTCGGGGGTCTCGGCGGCGAGGATCGTCCCCACGCCCCTGTCGTCGAGCGCGGCGATGACATCGGCAGGGGTCGACGGATCCAGCAGGACGGCGCGGATGTCGTCGGGGCCGTCGGTGACCTCCGCGGCGACGACGGTCGTGCCGCGCAGGTCCAGGACCAGCTGCAGCGGTTCGGTCGACGCGTCGCGGACTGCCTGTGCGGTCGTGTCGTCGTCCACCAGCACGAGGGTGTCGGGGCCGGCGTCGCGGCTGTCGAGCAGGCCGGCAACGGCCGCGGCCGCGGCCGTGTCGTCACGGACGTCGACGACCAGGGCGTCGGCGAGGTCCAGCGCCTCGGCGAGGGTCGGGACGGGCTGGCCGGCGTAGGCGTCGGAGAACGACGAGCCGGCGTCGAGCGCGGTGACCTCGGCGGTCGTGAGGGATCCGACCGGGCCGGTGCCGTCGGTGGTGCGGTCGACGGTCTCGTCGGCCATCAGCACCGGGTCACCGTCGGCGGTCAGGCGGGCATCGACGATGGAGAACCTGGCGTTGGTCCTGACGGCCTGCTCAAGCGCCGCGAGGGTGTTCTCGGGTGCCGCGTCGCTGTTGCCACGCATGGCGACGGTGCCCAGCGCCGAACCTCGGGTCAGCGGCTCGAACGGGCTGATGTCGGTCACGACGATGTCGTCGAACTCCACGACCGCCTTGTCCAGCACGAAGCCGAGGACGCCGGCGTCGGAGCGTTCGATCCCGCCGTAGCGGAGGACCTCCTGCCCGTCGAGGAAGAGGATCCCCCGGTTGCCGCGGACCTCGACGGCGAAGCGGACGTCGTTGCCGACGCCGACGTCGAACGGCGCGGCGCTGCTGGTGGGGACGCTCCAGCCGTTGGAGGCGGTGCGGGTGGCCCACTCCAGGCCGTTGCCAGCGGTTGAGCCGCTGCGCATGACCGCGTGCCACCACGGCACGGTGCCGTCCGGGGCGATGTCGACGATCAGGCCGGTCCAGCGGCTGGCGTTGGCCCGCTCGCGGAACTGGATCGTGGCCTCGAAGCGGAAGTTCTCACGGTGCTCACCGAAGGTCAGGCGATCGATGGCCTCCGTCGTGGTGCCACCGACCAAGCGGCCGTCCTCCACCCGCCAGGTGCCCACCGCCGGGTTCCAGCCGTCCGGCAGCTCGCCGTCGGGGATGTCGTCGAAGTTCTCCTCGAGCCGATAGGGCTCCTCGGGGCCGGGCTCGTCGACGGTGACGGTGCAGGCCTCCAGCGGTGTGGTGTCGGAAGCCGGGTCGCCCTCGGCGACGAAGACCGGGTTGGTGAAGCCGAAGGCGCGGTAGTCCTGCGCGACGTCGCGAGCCTCGTCGCCCCAGGCGATGACCTCGGCGCGCAGGAAGTCGCCGGGCTCGACGTCGACGGTGAAGGTGACCGCACCGGTCCGGTCGTCGAGGGTGTGCGACAGCGTCTGGGGCCCCGTCACCGGCGCCTGGCCGGGATAGGTGCGGGCCACATCGCCGTTGACGTGCAGCAGGACGTCGGCGACGTCGTGGTCCACACGTGCCGTGACGACGACCTCGACGGTCCTGCCGGTGGCCGGCACGTGGACGGTGCCGCCCATGGGGACGCCGTCGACGGTCATGGCGATGTCGGGACCGTTGGATCCGTAGAAGTAGCCGGACTGCTGGACCTCAACGATCGGGTCGGCGGCCAGCTGCGGCAGACACGCCCGGATGTGCGGGCTGCCGATCTTGCCGGAGTTGTGGGCGTCGGAGTTGGCGATGCCGAGGATGGTCTCGCCGGCCCGAAGTCGTTCGTCCCAGCGGGCGAACGCGCCGTTGTTGACGGTGTGCAGCGGCGGGTAGAAGCCGTTCCACACCTCGATGCCCGTCAGGCCGTCAACGCCCCAGTCGTCCCACTCCAGCCCCGGGTAGTACGGGTGGGCGATGTAGAAGAAGCCTCGGCCGCCGTTCGCGGCGTTCGTGTCGTCGATGCGCGACTGACCGGTGCCGCACGCGATGAGGTCGGCGTTGGTCGTACCGATGTCGTAGCCCAACGAGTGCCCGTCGCCACAGGTGATCTCCTGGCCCACGAGGGCCACGAAGTCATCGCGGTTCTCCGCCGCCATGTCGCTGGCCTGGCTGAGGGTGTTGTGGTCGGTGGCGGTCAACCACGACAGGCCGTAAGCGCGCGCGGACGCGACGTTCTCTGCGATCGTCCCGGAGCCGTCGCTGTGGATGGAGTGGCTGTGGTTGTCCCCCCAGTACCAGCCCGGCCCGTTGACGAAGATGCGGCCGGTGCGCGTGCGTTCCCGTCCGTCGTGGACCACGGTGGCGGTGATCTGCGCCCGCCCCCCGGCGTCGGCACGCAGGGTCCACTCCTGGCTGCTGGATTCGCCGGCGGCCAGGTCGATGGTGCGGAGCGCCGTGCCGAGGACCGTGATGCCTCCGCCAGCGCTGCTCAGCCGGACGTCGACGCCGGTGATCGGATCCTCGCCGACGTTGCGGACGACCACGGTGGCGGTCGTCTCCTGTCCCGCCGTCAGGGTTTCGGCACCCGGGTCCAGCTCGATCTCCACGCCGGTGAGCTCGGCGAGGTGGTCGTCGTAGGCGTCGCGGAAGGCCTCGAAGGGCTCCTGGGCGTCACCGCGGTCGACGGCGACGAGCCGCCGGCTCAGGGTGTGGGTCCCGCCGGCCGGGATGGTGACCTCGGTCTGGGTGGTCACGAACCGCCCGGACGCGACGACCTGGAGGTCGGCTGCGGCCAGGTCGGTGTAGACGAATCCGTACTCACCGCTGGACGCACCGGTCTGGGCGACCCATGGTTCGGTCGGCTGGTAGTCCAGCCCGTCGTTGTGGGTGACGACGCCGACACCGGGCACGAAGCTGTGCTGCCCGGCGCCGTCGTGGTCGATCACGTCGCCGATCCAGAGGGTGACGGGATCGGTGCCGGTGTTGGTGAAGCTCGACTCGGCGGTGATGTGGTCGGCGCCGGTCTCGATCTCGAAGACGGTCTCGACGTCCACGCTGATCGCGTCGTCCCGGACCCCGTTGCCGTCGGGGTCGTAGAAGCCGGTGGTGCGGATGGCCGCCCGGTCCAGGTCGTCCTCGTCGACGACCTCCACGACCTCCGACCGGACGGTGCGAGCCTGGTAGGAGTCCTCACCCGTGGGACGTGCCTCGTCGATCCACGGCAGGTGCAGCCAGTCGATCTCGTCGCCCTGCCCGTGCACGGCCCAGTCCAGCGGCTTGCCGAGCGACACGGGTTCGAGCTGGCCGTCGATGGTGCCGTTGGACACGACCATGGCCAGGCGGTCGTTGACGATGGTCAGGTCGGTCGGCTGGCCCTGGCGGACGGGACCGTCGACGACGAGGCCATCACCGGCGTGGGCGCGACCGGGCGGAAGCTCGAGGTCGACGGTGTACTCGGTGATCCCGTCGTCGGCGGGAACCTCGACGGATCCGGATCCGTCGCCGTGGCCCAGCTTCGACGCGGTCAGGGTGTAGGTGCCCGGGGGGACCCGCAGGGTGTAGGTGCCGTCCGCGCGGGTGGTGGCCCGATCGACCTCCTCCGCGCCAACTGAGCGGACGACGACGGTGGCCCCGGCGACCGCGGCGCCGTCCACGTCGGCGACCCGACCGGTGATCCGCTCGTCGGTCTCGATGACGTCGTCGTCGTGTTGCGGGATGTCTGCGGCCAGCTGCACGATGGCGTCCGCCACATCGGGCCCGTCGGTGGGGTACTCCACGATGTGGTACCAGCTCAGCTCGGCGCTGCCGCCGGCCGGCACCGACAGGTCCCAGAACGCCGAGGCGATGAAGTTGCTGCCGGCGTACAGCGCGTAGGGCTCGTCCTCGAACCACGCGATGCCGTGCGCTGGGACGCCGTCGGCGAAGAGGGCGCCGTTGTACAGGACGTTGCGTTCCCAGCCGCCGGCGGGAATCTGCACGAAACCGGGGTTGGTCGCGCCGTTGGGGGCGATGGAGGCGTCCGTCGACCCGCCCGAGTTGGTGTCCGGATCGGCGATGTAGCCGAAGGTGCGGTCCACCGCGGCCGCACCGTCGTTGGTGACGGTGATGGTCTGCTTGACGATCGGGACCTCGGCCAGCGCCTCGTAGGCCACGCTGATCGAGAGGTCGTCGGTGCATCCGGCGACGCTGTCGCTCGCGTCGATGCAGCCATCCGCCACGATGGTGTCCCCCACGACGTTGACGTCGTCGAGCGCGAGCTGTTCGCCGTCGCGGTTCCAGTCATCGGCCGCGCCGGCGGAGGTCACCCGGTCGGCGGAAAGGACCGTCTCGGTCCAGTCCAGCCCCTCGTAGCGATCGGTGTCACGGGGATACAGGTCGGCGATGGCCCCCGCCTCGAAGGTGCCAGCCGTGTTGTTGCCGGCACCACCCGTCATGGTGATGTTGGCCTGCACGACGCCGTTGCGGACGAAGGCGTACGGCACCGCGGGACCGATGTCCTGGGTCCTGCTGGGGCCGGTGGTGTCGGACGGGCCGACGTCGGTGCCGGCACGAGGCTCCTGGGCCACGGCCGGTGTTGGCGCAGCGAGGACGCTGCCCAGCAGGGCAACGACGAGGAGGGCGAGGAGGGAACGCATGGTGTGGCAGACCTTCAGGTGGTGGCGGGACGTGGGGCGTGCCCGCGGCGGCGGGCGATGAGGAGAATCAGGAGGAGCAGGAGGACCGCGCTGACGCCCATCGGGGCAGCCGCGGCGAGCCGGGGGGAGGACGGGGCGTTCAGGACGCCGACCAGGTCGGCGGGGACCAGGCGGTTGTGGTCGGGGGCGAACTCGATGGGCTGGGTGCCGGCGGGGCCGCGCAGTCGTCCGACGTTGCGGTGGGGTTCGGCGGCGTCCATCAGCAGCAGGCCGTAGGTGATGGAGGTACGGCTCGGGTCAAGGGGGCCGTCGGCGGTGAGGTGGAAGGCGACGAGGGGGAAGTCCGCGTCGATCGTGGCCACGTCCTGCGGGACGTCCTCGCCCGTGACGAGGCGGGGGGTGCCGGCCGCTACCGGGACGGCGGTGCCGTCCTGCTCCACGACGACCGCGTCCTCGGCGAGGGCTGTCAGCAGGTCGCCGGCTTCCTGCACCTCTGCCGCGGACACGATCGTGTTGTCGTTGGCATCCAGGGGCAGGAGGGTCGCCAGGTGGTAGGGGTCCAGCCACAGGTCGTAGGCCATTCCGCCCTCGCCGAGGGTGATGTCGCTGAACCCGATCGTGGCGAAGTGGGCAGCGGCGCCTGCCGTCAGCGACACCATCGACACGACGGTCAGCGTGACGATGCAGACGAGACGGGACGCGAACGCACGGATGCGGCTGGTCGGGGACAGCACTGAAGAGGACCTCGTGATCCGGGGACTGCGGGTGATCGGGGCGCTGCGGTTCTACCCAGCGGTCGGGACCGAATCCGCCCCGTAGCCGGCTCCTGCGCCGTTCTTCAACGAGCGTTCACGGCACCCACATCGGGACCGCCGGTCCCGACACGCTCCGGTCACCCGTCCGCGTTCCGGAGCAGTGCGCCCACCGCGCCGGCGCCACGCGCGGCGGCGAGATCCTCCTCCAGCCCCGACACGCAACGTCCTCCCCCACCGATGGGCCATACTCCAGCCGATCGATCCTACCGACGCCGAGGGAGGCGACGCAGCGATGACCGTGCGGCAGTGGATGGCCAACGACCCGGTGGTGGTCGAGCCGACCACCGAGGTCCACCAGGCCCGGGCGACGATGCAGCGCAACGGCATCCGCCACCTCCCCGTCGTGCAGGAGGGGATGCTCGTCGGCATCGTGAGCGACCGCGACGTGCGGATCGACGAGGGATCCCTCGCCGAGTGCGGATCCCTCGACGGGGTGAAGGCGGTGTCCGGCCACGGCCGGGACGTCGCGTCGGTCATGGCCGCATCCGTCCACCACATCGGTCCTGACGCAAGCGTCGGTGATGCCGCTCGCGTGATGATGTCGCGGCACATCAGCGCCGTCCCCGTGGTCGAGGACGGCCGGCTGGTCGGCATCATCACGACGACCGACTGCCTGCTCGCGGCCCTGACGGCGGACCCCGACCTCGGTTCCGCGGCCACACCGTCGGACTGATTTAGGTAAACCTAACTTCATACGGTACAACGGGTGCATGAGTGCATCTCGTTTCCGCCGTGTCCCCGCCCCCATCGTGGCCGTCCTGCTGGCCGTCCTCGTGGCCGCATGCGGGACCTCCGCGTCAACCTCCGAGGATTCCGCCGACTCCTCGTCGTCTTCGTCCTCCTCGTCCGCAAGCTCGACGGCCACGGGCTCGGTGCCCGCCGAGGACACCGAGTCGGTGTTCCCGGTCACCATCGAGCACCAGTTCGGCGAGACGGTCGTGCCGTCGGAGCCCGAACGGGTCGTGTCGGTCGGCTTCAACGACCAGGACGACCTGCTCGCACTCGGCGTGGTGCCGGTCGGCATCCGCGACTGGTACGGCGAGCAGCCGTTCGCCGTGTGGCCCTGGGCGGTCGAGGCACTCGGCGATGCCGAGCCTGCGGTCCTCTCCCCCGCGGAGCTGGACTTCGAGGCGATCGCGGCGCTGGACCCCGACCTGATCGTCGGGGTGTCCTCGGGCATGACCGACCAGGACTACGGCCTGCTGAGCGCGATCGCCCCGACGGTCGCGCAGTCCGCTGACTTCGTCGCGTACGGCACCCCATGGCAGGACCGCGCGCTGCGAATCGGTGCGG
Organism: Euzebya pacifica; assembly: GCF_003344865.1. Taxonomy (GTDB): domain Bacteria; phylum Actinomycetota; class Nitriliruptoria; order Euzebyales; family Euzebyaceae; genus Euzebya; species Euzebya pacifica. The sequence goes on along the minus strand of NZ_CP031165.1, from coordinate 3,083,653 downwards.
CCATCGGTCGTCTCGACGAGGCCGAGCAGCAGGTGGACGCCATCGAGGCTCGCCTGGCCGACATCAGGGCGGAACACCCGTCCTTCGACGGGGCGTCCGCAGCGGTGGCCTTCGCGTTCGACGGGCAGCCCGGTGCCTATGCCAGCGAGGACGGTCGCGCCCGCCTCCTGGCCGACATGGGCTTCGTGACCCCCGAGGTGTACGACGAGATCGCCGGTGACCAGTTCTACGCGTCCTTCTCCGCCGAGCAGACCGACCTGCTGGACACCGACGTCATCGTCTGGGTCACCGCAGGTCCCGAGGACGACGCCGCGATCCGCGACATGGCCCTGCGGGACACCCTGACCGCCGTTCGGGAAGGCCGCGAGGTCTTCCTCGACACCGAGACCGCCGGCGCCTTCTCCTTCGGCAGCCTCCTGAGCCTGCCCGCGCTGCTGGACAGCCTCGTGCCCCAGCTCGAGGCCGCCGTGGACGGGGACCCCGCCACCGAAGTCCCGCCGTCGGCGTTCGCCGAGTCCTCCTCCGACGCAGCTGCCGTCGACGACGAGGAGGCCGGCGCCGAGACGGCCGAGCCGGTGACCTTCGAGGACGACGACCAGGCCGCGGCCGCCTCGGCCTGGTCGCTGGTCTTCGACTCCACTGCGCCAGCGGCCGAGAAGGGCGCGCACCTCGAGGACGCGGATGCGGTCGGCGGGACGCTGGAGGCCTACGCGTCGGCTGGGGACGCGGTCGGCGGGATCGCCATGCACCCCACTGCCGTCGTCGTGGACGGCGACACCGCCGAGATCACCTACGACGTCCTGTTCGGGGGCAGTCCCGCCTACCGAGGTCAGACCGGGACCCTCGGCAGGGCCGACGGGGTGTGGCAGGTCCCCACGACCGAGCTGTGCACCTTCATGGCCTCCGCCCGGGTTCCCTGCGAGCAGTGACGGCCGTGTCGACACCGACATCCGCCGAGGTCGAGCCGGTGATCCGCACGCTCCTGACCCGGGTGGTGGCTGCAGAGGACGTGCACCGGGCGTTGCGCCGCGTCACCCTGACCGGGCCGGCGCTCGCAGACCTCGACCTCCCCGGCCCCGACGCCTTCTTCCACCTCCTCCTGCCCCCACCCGGCCGGTCCGATCTCACCGTGGACGAGTCCTTCTCGTGGGAGGCCCACGCGGCCACCCCGGCACGGGACCGGGCCGTCGGCGCCTACTACACGGTCTGGGACCACCGACCCGATCGCGCGGAGCTCGACGTCCTGATGGTCCTGCACGGCGACGAGGGGGACGGCTCTGCCTGGGCTGCCCGTGCACGACCGGGGGACCCGGTGGCCATCTGGGGCCCGAGGACCACGTTCCATCCGCCAGCGGATGCGGATCGGTGGGTCCTCTGCGCCGACGAGACGGGCACGCCAGCGGCCGGCAGGGCCCTCCGCGCCCGGCCGCCCGGCATGCCAGCGCTCCTCCTGGCTGAAACCGACTCCCCGTCGACACGCCAGCCCCTGCTGGACACCGGGGACGCAGAGGTCCGCTGGCTGTACCGCAATGGGGCCCCTGCCGGTTCGACCACGCTGCTGGAGGACGCCCTGGCAGCCGAGCGGCTGACCCCCGACGTGTTCGTCTGGGCGGCTGCCGAGCACCGAACCGTGGACGCCCTCCGGGAGGTGGCCCGGACCGCCCGTGTGGCCGGGACCCATCGGTCGCTGCTTGCCTACTGGCGGTTGACGACGGCCCGCTGACCGGTCGTCCCCCGGCGCCGCACCCCTACCTCCGGTGGGCGGCGCCGAGCGGGACCACGAGGGGCGTGTCCGACACCGGATCGGTGATGATCCGGCACGGCAACCCGAAGACCTCCTCGACGCGCTCGGCGGTCACGACCGCCGACGGTGGGCCCTCCACGACGATGCGCCCGCCCTGCATCGCGATCAGGTGATCGCCGTACCGTGCCGCCTGGTTCAGGTCGTGCAGGACCAGGACCACCGTTCGGCCATGCGTCCGGTTCAGGGCCGCGAGCAGGTCCAGCACCTCGATCTGGTGGGCCAGGTCCAGGTAGGTCGTCGGTTCGTCCAGCAGCATGACGGGGGTCTGCTGCGCCAGGGCCATCGCGATCCAGACACGTTGCCGCTGCCCACCCGACAGCTCGTCGACGGCCCTGTCGGCAAGGTCAGTGGTCCCGGTGGCGGCCAGGGCCTCGCCCACCGCCGCCTCGTCGGCATCGCTCCACTGCGCGTACCAGCGCTGGTGCGGATGGCGGCCCCGTCCGACCAGGTCGGCCACCGTGATACCCGACGGCGCGATCGGGGCCTGCGGCAGCAGGCCGAGCCGGCGTGCGACCTCCTTGGTGGGCATCCGATGGATGTCCTGCCCGTCCAGGTGGATGGTCCCCGACGACGGGCGGAGCAGCCGGGCAAGGCCACGCAGGAGCGTCGACTTCCCGCAGGCGTTGGCGCCCACGATCACGGTCACCCGACCGCCGGGCACGACGACGTCGAGCCCGTCAACGACGAGGCGGTCGTCGTAGGCCAGCGACACCCCCTTGGCGACGAGCGGTCCGTCGGACGCGACGACGTCGGCCGAACCGGCCCGTCCGTCGGCCTGGCGTCGGTGACTCACGGTCGAGGGAGATGCGGTCATCTGGTCACTCCGAAGCGGGTGGCGGCCGAGAGCAGGTACAGCAGGTAAGGCGCCCCGACCATGGCGGTCGCGACGCCGACCGGCAGGCCGCCCAGGAGGTGCTGGGCAACGAGGTCGGCGCCGAGCAACATGCACGCGCCGACCACCATGGCCGGGACGAGGGCGACCCCACCGCTGCCGGTGACCCTGCTGGCGATCGCCGGTGCGGCCAGGGCGACGAAGGCGACGGGGCCGGCCGCGGCCACGGCGACGGCGGCCAGCAGGACGCTCGCGAGGACGAGCAACCCGCGTGCGGTCTCGACCCGCAGGCCGAGCTGCCGGGCGGCGTCGTCCCCGAGCTGCAGCGCGCGCAGCGAGCGCCCGCCCAGCAGCGTCGGGGGGACGAGCACGGCCAGGACGAGGGTGATCGGCACGACGTGATCCCAGCTGCGCCCGTTGAGGCTGCCGGTCAGCCACACCATCGCCTGGCTGGCGTCGGTCAGGTCGGCGCGGGTCAGGAGGTACTGGACCACGGCCATCGACGCCGAGGACAGGCCGATGCCGACGAGCACGAGCCGGTAGCCGTCGACGCCCTGCCGCCAGGCCAACGCATACACCAGGGCCGCCACGACGATGCCGCCGGCGAGGGCCCCGAGGGTGACGGTGGCGACGCTGGTCGCCCCGATCACGATGAGGGCGACCGCCGCCGCCGACGCGCCGGCCGTGATCCCGACGATGTCGGGGCTCGCCAGCACGTTGCCCGTCACCCGCTGCAGGAGGGCACCGGAGAGCCCGAAGGCGGCCCCGACCAGCACACCGGTCAGCGCACGTGGGAGCCGGAGGGTCTTGACGACGAAGCGGATGTCGTCCGGCCCCTGCCCCAGCACGGCGGCGGGGATGTCGGCCAGCGGTACCGGATAGTCCCCGAGCACCATGGACAGGGCGAAGATCCCGAGGAGGACGCCGAGCAGGGCGAGGCTGGTCCACGCGAGCCGGCGTTCGACGCGCCAGGACAGCGGGCCGATTCGGATCACGGCCCGCGACGGCGCCCGCACCGAGGTCGCCTCCGCTCGGTCGAGGAGGTCGGTCACGACTCCACCAACCGGCGTCGGCGGACCAGGGCCACGAAGAACGGCGCGCCGAGGAGGGCCGTCACGATGCCGACCTGCAGCTCGCCCGGGCGGACGACGAGACGGCCGACGACGTCGGCGCCGACCAGCAGGAGCGGCGCGAGCACGATGGAGGCCGGGAGGAGCCAGCGATGGTCCGGACCGCCGAGGCTTCGCGCCACGTGCGGGACGACCAGCCCGACGAACCCGATCGGTCCGGCGATGCTCACCGCCGAACCGACGAGCAGCACGACGGCGAGCAGCCCGAGGGCGCGAGCCACCTCGATGCGATGCCCGAGCGAGACGGCGACGTCGTCCCCGAGCCCAAGCGCGTTCAGCGTCGGGCCCAGCAGCAGGGCGAGGACCACGCCGGCGACCAGGAACGGGCTGACGGCGGCCAGCACCCGGTCCTCCCCGCCGGTGAGGGATCCGACGACCCAGAAGCGAAACTGGTCGAGGGTGCGCTGGTCGAGCAGCAGGATCGCCGTCGTGACGGCGGTGAGCATGGCTGCGACCGCCGCGCCGGCCAGCGCAAGCGTTGCGGGGGAGGCGTGTCGTCCGCGGGCGCCCAGCAGGTGCACGACGAGGGACGCACCAGCGGCCCCGGCCATCGCGAAGCCCATCCAGCCCAGCGCCGAGCCGATGCCGAAGACGTTGATGGCCACCACGACGCCGACCGCCGCACCCGCGTTCACGCCCAGCACCCCGGGGTCCGCCAACGGGTTCCGGGTCAGGCCCTGCATGACGGTGCCGGCAAGGCCCAGGGCCCCACCGACGGCCAGTCCCACGATCGTCCGGGGCACGCGCAGGTCGCGCACGACGAGGTGGTCGCTGGACGTCGGATCGGGGTCCACCAGGGATCGCCAGGCCTCGGTGACGGGCACGGAGCGGGCACCGAACGCAAGGCTGCAGAGGACGACGACGGCGAGCAGAACGACGGCGCCGAGGAGCAGCCCGAGCTGGCGGCGGGTCAGGACGGAGAACACGGGAGCCATCCTAAGGTTAGGTTCCCCTTACTCCAACTCGACATGCGTCCGTGCAGTAGTTGTTTGGATTCGTACAATGGCTGGTGTCGCGAGGTCACGTGACGCACACTCGACCTCGCCGGACCCAATCCCCAGAGGAGCGCCCCGTGCACACACCGTCCGATGCCGTCATCCAGAAGGTCGAGCTGGGCCAGGTCTGGCAGACCGTCGATCCGTTCCTGTTCTGCGTCCACCACGACGACGACTACCCCGAGGGCGACGAGGAGCTCGGGCCGTGCGCGCCGTTGGTCGGGCGCAACATCGGCATGGACTTCTCCGGACGTGACGGCTGGTCGATGTACCACGGGTCACTCGTCCCGGGCTTCCCCCAGCATCCCCACCGCGGCTTCGAGACGATCAGCTTCATGCGCCGCGGCTACATGGACCACAGCGACTCGCTCGGGGCGGCCGCCCGCTTCGGTCGTGGTGACGTCCAGTGGATGACCGCCGGTTCCGGCGTCGTCCACGCCGAGATGTTCCCGCTGCTGCGCAACGACCAGCACAACGAGACCGAGCTGTTCCAGATCTGGATCAACCTCCCCGCCAGCGACAAGATGGTCGAGCCCCACTTCTCGATGCTGTGGGACCACGAGATCCCCAAGCACACCCTGCTCGACGAGGCCGGCCGGCCGGTGCACGTCACCGTCGTCGCCGGCCAGGTCGTGGAGGGACACCGGGCACCCGCCCCTCCCCCGCACTCCTACGCCTCCCGTGCCGACAGCGACGTCAACATCTGGCACCTCGGCATGTCGGAGGGGTCGTCGTGGACCATGCCCGTTGCCGGCCACCCCGACTCCGTGCGCGTCGTCTACGTGTTCGGTGACGGCGCCGTGCGGATCGGTGACACCGAGGTGCAGGGTGGGGAGGGTGCGGTCGTCCGGTGCGACGTGCCCATCAGCATCACCGACGACGCCCCCGGCGGCCGCAACACCGACGACGGCCACACCACCGAGGTGCTGGTCCTGCAGGGACGCCCGATCGGTGAACCCGTCGTGCAGTACGGGCCGTTCGTCATGACGACCAAGGCCGACATCCAGAAGGCCTACGCCGACTACAACGAGACCGGCTTCGGTGGATGGCCGTGGGACGTCAACGACCCCAACCACGGCCCCGACGTCAAGCGGTTCGCCCGCCACGCCGACGGCCGTACCGAGGAGCTCGCGGGCACCTGATCCCGTACCCGAGTTGCTGTTATGGTTCCAGCAGCATGCTCCTGCGACAGCGAATCCTCGTGGCCCTCCTCGCCGGTGGCGTCCTGCACGCCTGCGGAGGGGGCCCGGGAATCGAGGCGCTTGCTCGCGGCACCTGGGCGTGCACCCATCAGCAGGCCGGCACGACGACGGTCGAGGACGTCGACGGGCACGAAGCCCCCTGGCCCGCGCCGTTCGACCGCCATGCCGCCGAGTTCGACGACCGGACCATCGTCGACCCGCCCACCACGGTGTACGTGGACCACGGTGAACCCACATCGTTCGACGTCACCATCACCGACGGCGGGGCCATCGTCATCGACGGGTTGGGTATCAGCGGGTTCGAGGCGCTCGAGGGCCAGTGGCGCCTGGGTGCCGACGACGAGGTCGTCATCGAGTTCGCCGACGCCGACGACGAACGGTGGCGCGCCATCGTGGACGTCGGCCTCGACGACAACCCCGACGGCACCGTCTCGGGTGTGGTGCTGGACGACCCGGGCACCACGGAGGGGACCCTCACCCTGGTCGGGACCCACTGGGAGGGCGACTCGGTCCAGGGGTCCTACCGCACCGGCGACCTCGTCCACGGCGTGAGCTGCTCGAAACGGCCATGAACCGCCCGGGCCCGCCCTCGTCGCTCAGCGGACCCGTGCAACCCCATCGGCCACCGCGGCGGCAGCCACGGCCCGGCCGACGGCGAGGGCGACCTGGGTGTCCAGGGCGCTCGGGATGACCTCGCTGGCCTTCAGCGCCTCCTCGGGCACGCACGAGGCGATCGCCCGCGCCGCCGCGATCTTCATGCCCTCGGTGATGGAGTGGGCGTGGGCGTCCAGCGCCCCGCGGAAGATGCCGGGGAAGGCCAGCACGTTGTTGATCTGGTTCGGGTAGTCGCTGCGTCCCGTGGCCATCACCGCCGCCAGGTGGCCGACCTCCGACGGCAGCACCTCGGGGGTGGGGTTGGCAAGGGCGAAAACGATGGGGTCGGTCGCCATCCCCGCGATGTCGTCGACCGACACCAGGCCGGGTCCGCTGACCCCGACGAAGACGTCCGCTCCGCGCAGGGCGTCGGTGATGGTGCCGGTGAGCCGGTTGCGGTTGGTGTGCTCGACGAACCACTGCTTGGCCTCGTTGAGGCCCTCCCGACCCGGATGGATGATGCCGCCCCGGTCGACACCGACGATGTCACCCACGCCCGCGGCGAGCATGATCTTGGCGATGGCGGTGCCCGATGCACCCACGCCGAGGATGGCGACACGCAGGGACGCCATGGACTTGCCGACCAGCTTCAGCGCGTTCTCCAGCGCCGCCAGGACCACGACGGCGGTCCCGTGCTGGTCGTCGTGGAACACGGGGATGTCCAGGGACTCGCGCAGCCGGGCCTCGACCTCGAAGCAGTGCGGCGCGGCGATGTCCTCCAGGTTGATGCCGCCGAAGCCCGGGGCGATCCGCTGGACGGCCTCGACGATGGCGTCGACGTCACCCGTGGGCACGTCGAGGCAGATCGGGTAGGCATCCACGCCCCCGAAGGTCTTGAACAGCTGCGCCTTGCCCTCCATCACCGGCATCGCGGCCTCGGGGCCGATGTCCCCGAGTCCGAGGACCGCCGTCCCGTCCGACACCACGGCGACGCTGTTCTTCTTGATGGTGTGGGTGTACGCCATCTCCGGCTTCGCGGCGATCGCCTCGCAGACCCGCGCCACCCCCGGGGTGTAGGCCATCGAGAGGTCGTGCATGTCCCGCAGGGGCATGGTCGAGACGACCTCGATCTTGCCCGCCTCGTGGAACGCGAAGGTGCGGTCCTCGAACTCCAGCACCTCGCAGCCGTCCAGCCCGTGGAGCGCGTCGTGCACGGCCTGCATCTGCGCGGCGTCGATGCAGTTGACGATCAGGTCCTCGTCGAGGTGGGTGGTCTTCGCCTCGAACCCCTCCAGCGCGATGATGTTGCCGCCCACCTCACCGACGGCGATGGCGAGCCGTCCGAGCGTGCCGGGCACGTTGTCGAGGCGGACACGGAGGCGGACGGAGTATGCGGCGGTGGGTATGGTCACCGGCGCAGGCTACTTCGACGACCACAGGGCAACGCAAAGGCCAGCGAGACCGTCGGGGCCGTGTCGACGTGGCCTTCAGTCGACCCAGAGCGGGCTGTCGGCGATGTCGGGGCAGCCGGGTATCCCGTGCCCGAAGTAGTCGTCCCGCCCCACGTCCAGCGTGACCGCCCGCCCGATGGCCGACGCGGGGCGGTCGGCGCTGAGGATGTCCCACGGGTCGTCGTCGACGTGGCCGTCGCCGGTGCTGTGGGGCGCGCAGTCCCGGGCGGCACCGAGTCCGTGGAGCAGCTCGTGGGCGATCGTCCAGCTGGCGGTGGACGGCCAGACCGCGCTGCGCCGCAGGTCGTCGCCGGCACAGTTGCCCAGCAGGAGCACGATCCCGTCGGGGCCGCCGATGCCGCACGTCCGCCGAGGCGCTCGCTCGTGGTCGGTGGTGACGTCGGCCAGGACCAGCGGGAAGACGGTCGGGCCGACGCGGGCGGTGACGGCCTCGTGGATCCGGAGGTAGGCGTCGTCTGGATCCCCCAGCCAGCTCCCGGCGTTCCCCGTGACCTCGACGATCTCGGCGAACCCGGGCCCTCGACGGAACCGGAGGCCGGTCTGCTGCTCGATCCAGCCGATGGCGAGCTCGGCCTCGTGGAGGGCCGCGTCGGCGGTGAGGGCATCGAAGTCACTGCCCGGTGGAGCTGCGACGTAGACCACGAGGGTGTTCCTGGTGTCGGGGCCGGCGACGGCCAGGCCGGGAAGGACTCCCGCCGCGGCGACGGCGAGCGCCCCGAGGAGGACCAGCGCGACGAGGCGCCACCGGGCGCGGGACCGCGTGGCCGGCTGCTCGTCCCAGACGGGTTGGAGGACCTCCACTCCCCTGCTGTCGGCACCTCCGTCGCCGCGCTTGACCCCCGTCGGAAGGGAAATCGACGAAGGACTAGTCGATTTTCGGCATGGTCGCCTACGTCACCCTGCCCCTACTGTCGGTGACATGAGGGCGGACGAGTCGCACGATGGGCAACGCTGGGGTGGACGGGGCACCCTGGCCGCCCTGCTGCGCGCAGTTGCGGTTGTCGGCCCCGCGCTTGCCGCGTGGGTGGCCTGCACGGCCCTGCGCCAGCTGCTTCCTGCCCCCGTCGGCGCCCTCGGTCGCCTGACCACCGGCGCGCTGCTGCTGGTCGTGGGTGTGGCCGTTGCGTTCGGGGTCACGCGGCTGGCCGCCCGCCTGGCACCCCTCGCGTGGCTGCTGCGCATCGACACGGCGTTCCCCGACGCGGCCCCGAGCCGCTTCGAGCTGGCCCAGCGGGCCAACCGGACCAAGGACCTGGTGACGCTCGCCCGGTCGCCGGAGACCCCGACGGACCAGCGCACCGCCGCCGAACGCATCCTCGTCCTGGCCGCCGCGATCGCGGCCCACGACCGCCGGACGCGCGGCCACAGCGAACGGGTACGGGCCTACACCAGGGTCGTCGGGCAGGCCATGGGCCTGCGGGGCACGCAGCTGGACAAGCTGGCGTGGGCCGGCCTGCTCCACGACGTCGGCAAGCTGGTCGTCGAACCGGAGGTGCTGACCAAGCCCGGACGCCTCGACGTCCACGAGCACCGCCAGATCCAGCAGCACCCGGTCGCCGGGTTCCGCATGGCCGAACCCCTCGTCCCGTGGCTCGGCGACTGGGGCAAGGCGATCCTCCACCACCACGAGCGGTTCGACGGCACGGGCTACCCGTTCGGCCTTGCCGGTGACGCCATCTCCCTCGGCGGACGGATCGTCGCGGTCGCGGACGCCTTCGAGGCGATGACCGCCAGGCGCACCTACAACACCCCGCGAACCCTCGAGTCCGCCCGGCAGGAGCTCGCCGACTCGGCCGGCACCCATTTCGACCCCGCGATCGTGCGGGCGTTCCTCGCCGTCCCGGTGCATCGCCTGGCCCGCATCGCGCTGCCCTCCGCCGGGCTGTCCGCCAGCGGCGTCGCCGCCGGACTGCTCGACGCAGCGGCACCGCTGCGCACCATCGGCCAGGCGTTCGGTCGCGTCGGTGCCGCCGGCATGCTGGCCGGGGCGGGTGTAGTGGCGGTCGTTGCCGGGGCCGGTCCCGTCGTGGAGGTGGACGAGGTGGTGGGCGCCGCCCCTGCGGCCACGACGCTGACCGTCGCGGGTGGCGAGGTCACCGCCGTGCCGGAGGGGCTGATCGCTGCAGCGGCGCAGACCCTCATCGAGACCGTGTCGAGCCCCGACGACACCCCGGACCGGACCCCGACGCCAGTCGCCCAGCCGACCCCGACCCCGACCCCCACCCCGACGCCATCCGACACGCCGACGTCGCTGCCCAGCCAGCCACCGCCGACGACGCCCCCGACGACGACGCCGGTTCCCCAGGCCACCAGCACTCCCGCACCCGAGCCGAGCGGGGGACCGCTCGGGCCGATCGTGCAGGCCCTGCCCGAGCCCATCGCCGATCCGGTCACCCAGGTCCAGGGTGCGCTGGAGTCCACCGTGGAGTCGACCGTCGAGTCGGTCCAGGAGGTCCTGCCGCCCCCCGTGGCGTCGGTCGTGCCCACCGTTGCCGACCTGGTCGAGACGGTGGTCGAGACCGTCGAACAGGTCGTCGACACCGTCCTTCCCGAGCCCGTCCCCCAGCCACTGCCGCCACCCGCGCCACCCGCGCCCCCCGCGCCACCGGCCGGTCCCGTCCCGGACGTGGTCGAGGACGTGGGCGACGTCGTCGGGGATGTCGTCGATGACGTCGGCGATGTCGTGGACGGCGTGGTCGGCGGCCTGCTCGGCGGCAGCTGATTTCCTGGGTGGGCGACGGTTGTCACCGTTCGCCACTGTGGTGACGCCGTCCGTGGCGGGTTAGGTTCAGGCGCCCGTCAGACCAAGGACGCCGATGCCGATCGTTGCCCACTCCGGGCTGCCCACCTTCCGCACCCTCGCGGAGGCCGGACAGCCGGTGCTCTCTGCCCAGGATGCCCTCACCCAGGACATCCGTGAGCTGCACATCGGGCTGCTCAACATGATGCCGGACGCGGCCCTGAAGGTGACCGAGCAACAGTTCATCCGATTGGTCGGCGGGTCCAACGCCATCGTGCAGCTCTACGTGCATCCCTTCACCGTGCCCGGCCTCGAACGCAGCGCCGAGGCACGTGCATGGATCGAGGAGTACTACGAGCCGTTCGACAAGCTTCGTGAGGAGGGGCTGGATGCCCTGATCGTCACGGGCGCCAACGTCAGCAACCCCGACCTCGCCGACGAGCCGTTCTGGGAACCCCTCGGCGAGGTGATGGCCTGGGCCGACGAGCACGTCACCTCGACCCTGTGCTCGTGCCTGGCAACCCATGCGATGGTGCAGCAGCGCTACGGCGTGCGTCGCCGACGCCTGCTGAACAAGCGATGGGGCGTCTTCCCGCACCGCGTGGTCGACGACACCCACCCGCTGCTGCTGGACACCAACAGCCGCTTCGACGTGCCCCACTCCCGCTGGAACGCCGTCAGCAGCCGCGAGCTGCGCGAAGCCGGCGTCCGGGTGCTCATCGAGTCCCTCGACGGCGACTTCCACATGGGTACCTCCGCCGACGGCATCCGGACCGTCTACCTGCAGGGGCACCCGGAGTACGACCGGGTCAGCCTCCTCAAGGAGTTCAAGCGCGAGGTGGACCTGTACCTGGCGGGCGAGGTCGTCGGCGCGCCGCCCCTCCCCGACCACTACCTGACACCGGGTGCCGCCCGCTTCGCCTGGGACCATGTCGATCGGGCCGGCCGTGCCGTCGAGGCCGGCCACCCGGTCCCGGCCTTCCCCGAGGCGGCCCTGTCCGGCGAGCTCGACAACACATGGACCGACACGGGCAAGGCCATCTTCAACAACTGGCTGGGGCTCGTCTATCGCCTGACCGACCACGAACGCGGCGTGCCCTTCATGTCCGGTGTCGACCCCGACGACCCCCTCGCGTCGCTCTGATCCCACCCCTGTCCACCCCGACCATCCGCTCAGCTAGGAGAACCTGACATGCGCGACGAAACCCTCGCCATCCACGCCGGTTACGAGACCGAACCCACCACCAAGTCCGTGGCGGTGCCGATCTACCAGACGGTGGCCTACGAGTTCGACAACGCCAAGCACGGCGCGGACCTGTTCGACCTCGCCGTCCCGGGCAACATCTACACCCGGATCATGAACCCGACGCAGGCGGTCCTCGAGGAGCGCCTCGCCGCCCTCGAGGGTGGCGTCGCCGCGCTCGCGACCAGCGCCGGCAGCGCCGCGATCACCTACGCGATCCTCACCATCGCCAAGGCCGGCAACAACGTGGTCACCGTCCCGCAGCTCTACGGCGGCACCTTCACCCTCTTCCAGCACATGCTGCCCGACCTCGGCATCGACGTCCGGTTCGCCGCCAGCGACAGCGCCGAGGACCTCGAGGCGCTCATCGACGACAAGACCGTGGCGGTCTTCCTCGAGTCCATCGGCAACCCGGCCGGCAACATCCCCGACATCGAGGCCGTCGCCGAGGCGTCCCACCGCCACGGCGTCCCCGTGATCGTGGACAACACCGTCGCCACCCCGAGCCTGATCAAGCCGCTCAAGTGGGGCGCCGACATCGTCGTGCACTCGCTGACCAAGTACATCGGCGGGCACGGCACGACCCTCGGTGGGGTCATCGTGGACGGCGGCACCTTCGACTGGGTCGCCAACGCCGAGCGGTTCCCCATGCTCAACAACCCCGAGCCGGCCTACCACGGCGTGGTGTACACCGAGGCCCTCGGCCCGGCCGCGTACATCGGTCGTGCCCGAACCGTTGCGCTGCGCAACACCGGTGCGGCGATCTCGCCCATGAACGCGTGGCAGATCATCCAGGGCATCCAGACCCTGCCGCTGCGCATGGAACGACACTGCGAGAACGCCCAGGCGGTCGCGGAGTTCCTCGAAGCCCACGAGCTGGTGGAATGGGTGGAGTACGCCGGACTGGAGTCCTCCGCCCATCACGAGATGGCCAAGAAGTACACGGGCGGCAAGCCCTCGGCGCTGCTGTCGTTCGGCATCACCGGCGGTCGCGAGGCCGGCGAACGGTTCTACGACGCCCTGGAGCTGTTCACCCGCCTGGTCAACATCGGTGACACCAAGTCACTGGCGGCCCACCCCGCCTCGACGACGCACCGTCAGCTGACAGAGGACGAGCTGGCCACCGCCGGGGTCACACCCGACATGGTGCGCCTGTGCGTCGGCATCGAGCACATCGACGACATCCTCGCCGACCTCGAGCAGGCGCTGAAGGCCGCGCAGGCCTAGCGGGACACGCGGGCCCGTTGGGTCACCAGGAGATCTCCAGCTCGATCTCCGACCCGTCGGGCCCGACCTCGACCTCGAACTCGACGGTCACGTCGTCGGGAACGGCGACGGTGACCCGACGCCCGTCCTGGTCGACGCCCACGGAGTTGTGCCGGGCGAGCGCGTCGGCCAGGTCCCGCAGGAGCGCGGCGGCGTCCTCGCGACTCATCTGCTGCTTGGACTTCGATTCGAACAACGTCGTCATGCCGAACAGCGTAGTCCGGTACGGGCGGACAGCGGCGAGGCAGGCGGTAGGGTTCGGTGACGTCATGCAGTTCAACACGACTTCGCCCGAGATCTCGGCGACCCGAGCCGCCCTCCTGACCCGTGCCGAAGCCATGGCGCAGAGCCTTCCCTGGCACGAGGTCACCATGAGCAAGCTGGCCCAGTCCGCTGGGGTCAGCCGGCAGACGGTCTACAACGAGTTCGGCAACAAGCAGGGCCTGGCCAGGGCCATCGCGCTGGTCGTCGCGCAGCGGCTGCTGGTGGACTTCAACGAGGCAGCCGCCGCCGAGCACGACCTCCATGGTGCTCTCGCGGCCGGCCTCGTCTCGGCGTTCGAGCACGCCGACGCCACACCGTTGGTCCATGCCGTCCTGACCGGGCAGTCGGGCAACGGCCTGCTGACCGTCGTGACCACGGACGCCTCGGAGATCCTCGAGACGGCCGGCGGGGCGATCACCCACATGGTCCTCGACCGCTGGCCCGTCCACGACCGCGCCGCGGTGGAGATCGTGGCCGAGCTGGCCATCCGGCTGTTCGTCAGCCACCTCCTCCAGCCCGGACCCTCCCGGCGGGTCACCGCCGCCCGTATCGCGACCATCGCGTTGGCTGCCCTCGAGCACGGGCAGGAGCTGGTCGCCGCCGCCGAGAACCGCGTGGGCTGACCCGAATGGCCGTGTGTCGGCTGCCGGCACGGGGTAGGAGGGCGCCATGCCCTTCGTGATCCAGCCCGAGGAGGACCTGGCCAGCGCCCTGCGGCGCATCGCCGGTGAGCAGGCCGCCCGCGGCCTCGACAGCCTGTCGGCCGGCATGGCCCATCCAGCCGACGCGGTCGACGACCAGCAGGAGGACCCGTGGGACGAGGGGGTGCACGATGCCCGGAAGCGCTGCAAGAAGGTCCGGGCCGTGGCACGACTCTGCCGTGACGCCCTGGGCGAGGGCTACTCCCCCATCAACGCCGCCTTCCGGGATGCAGCCCGGCTTGTCGGCGATGCGCGGGATGCCTGGGCGCTCGTGGAGACCGTCGACCTGCTGGCCGCACGCGACGACGACGACCTCTGCCCCGAGGAGGTCGCCAGCGAGGTCCGTGGTGCCATGGTCGAGCGGTACCGTCGCGTCCGAACGGCCTCCGCCGACGCCGATCTGCCGGCCGAGGCGCACCGGGCCCTGCGGGACGCCGCCGACGGGATCGAGGACTGGCCGCTGCCCGACGCCATGGCCGTCGCGCACCTCGAGCCGAGCATCGCCCGCGTCCACCGGCGTGGACGAACGCGTTGGCAGGAGCTCCGCGACACGCTGGACGACGACCCGGACGCAACCACCGAGGAATGGCACGACTGGCGCAAGCGGGTCAAGTACCTGCGCTACCACGTGTCGCTGCTGGAGGAGGCGTGGCCCGAGGTCATGTCGGCGACCGAGTCGCTGCTGCACGACCTGACCGACGCCCTCGGGGAGGACCACGACCTGGCGGTCCTGGCCGAGGTGCTCCGCGCCGAGCAGCCGCTCGATGCGGCGAGGACCGAGCAGGTCGTCGGGGCCATCAACGCCCAGCGACACGTCCTGCGCCACGACGCGATGCTGCTGGCCCCGCTCGTCTACGCCGAACCGACGGAGCCGTTCGCGGCGCGTCTCGTGGGGTGGGCCGGGCACGGTCTGGGTCTGGCCTGACGGCCGCCCGCGGGGTGGCTCAGGGGTAGCGCAGGATCAGCCAGGTGGCGATCAGCGCGGGACGGTCGCTGCCCTCGATCTCCACGGTCACCTCGACCCGCGCCATGATGCCCTGCCCCTTCTGCTGGGTCTCCAGGAGGCGCCCGTTGGCACGGACGCGACCACCGACGGGCACGGGGCTGGTGAACCGCAGCTTGTCCAAGCCGTAGTTGACGCCAGCGCTGACCTCGGTGACCTGGAGGATCTGGCCCACCAGGTGCGGCAGGAAGGACAGGGTCAGGAACCCGTGGGCGATCGGCCCGCCGAACGGACCGTCCTTGGCCCGCTCGACGTCGATGTGGATCCACTGGTGGTCCAGCGTCGCGTCGGCGAACTGGTTGACCATGTCCTGGGTGACCTCCAGCCAGTCGCTGGTGCCGAGGTCGGTCTCGCCGGCCTCGGCGAGCTCGGTCAGGGTCATGGTCGTGGGCATTGCGTGCTCCTCGGCTCGGGGTGGGTGTGCGGGGCAGGATCGCACACCCGTCGTCTGGCCGGCCAGCCGGGGACCCGGTGTCAGCCCTCGGCCGTCAGCACCTCGAGCTCGTCGCCCCGTCGCGCCACGCCGGACCAGGTCCGGACGGTCCCGTCGGGCGCCTGTGCGGTCAGGACGTAGTGCTCGGGCTGTCCGCCCGACTCCAGGGTCTCGGCACCCACCGAGGGGTTGACGTGCCAGGCGAAGCTGCCGTCCTCCCCGACCACCATGGTCGCCTCGAGGTGCTCCTCGACACGGGTCGCGCCGTCGGCGGCGCGGGACAGGGGGATGCTGATGTCCTTCGCGAGCGTCAGGACGGTGCCCGGGGCAGCCGTGCCGACCAGGACGGCGTGCTGCGCGGTGTCGACGGCTGATCGGAGCAGCTTCAGGTGCGCCTGCCAGTTGTCGGCGAAGTAGCCCGGGACGTTGTCGCCGTACACCGGATGGAACGAGGACCCGTGCTCGAGGGTGTAGCAGTAGGTCCCGAGCGTGCCGTACATCCAGTCGTCGATGATGCCCGTGCCCGGGTACAGCGCTTCGTTCCAGGAACCCGAGGTGTAGCCCATCGGCCCGGCCATGTCGTCGCCAAGGGCGGCCAACGCGGCCTCGTCCGGCGGCTCGGCGGGGGTCCAGCCCCATGGTCGCAGGACCAGGTCCCCGGAGGTGTGGTTGGAGATCGCGGCCAGGATCTGGGTCGAGCGGAACAGCCCGGTCAGGGCCTCGATCTCGGGTTCCGAACCGGGTCCCGGGCCGTAGTGTGTCTGGCTGGTCGTGGTCCCCGACGCCCCGACGCCGCCCCACATGTAGGGATAGTTGCGGTTGATGTCGACACCCTGCTGGGGCTCGAAGGACCCGGGCAGCGCAGTGTGCTTGAGCAGGTTCTTGCGGTGGTAGGGGCCCTCCTGGGCCAGCAGGGTCAGGCCCTCCACGACGGCGATCTCCTCCACGTAGGGGACCGCTTCCCGGGACCGGACGAACCCGTCGGGGTTGCTGACCGGGATGACGAAGACACACAGCTGCTCCAGCAGGCCCGTGACCTCGGCATCGCCGTCGAGCCACCCCTCGACCAGCGCCTCGGCGAACATGATGGTCAGCTCCCCCGACGGCCACTCCCGGGCGTGGTGCAGACCGCACATCATCGCCTGGGGCCGACCGTCGCTGTCGGCCACCGCGACGTCGGCACCGATCACGAGTCCGTGGATGGCCCGTCCCTCGTGGGTGAGCGGGCTGTCCAGCAGCAGCGGCCTGACCAGGTCAGGTGCCAGCTCCACCAAGCGGTCCATGTCGGCCCGGTAGTCGTCGAGGACGCGGTAGCCGGTGCGTTCCTGCGGACGTGCTCGGCCGTCCGCGGCCTCTGCGAGGCGGTCGGCGACGAAGCGGGCACCGAGGTCGCCCTCGACTTCCTCCCAGCTGATCCCTGCTGCCCGCAGGCGGGCCCGGTCCCCTGGCCAGGCGACGACCTCCACCTGCCCGTCGTGCACGTGCTCGGTGAGGTCGAACCCGGCCATGACCTCCCGGAAGGCGTCGGTGAGGCGGACCCTGAGGAGCGCGGTCGGCTCGGTCCGACTGGCCCGCGACACGAGGTCACCGGCGAGGGCGGCTGCACCGGTGGCCGGAAGGAGGGTGGCCGCGCTGGATGCGGCGGCCCCGGCGAGGAATGAACGACGAGAGAAGGAGTGCATGGCCACGACGTTCGCCGCACGAACGGTCAGGTCCTGCTCCTCCTTCGTGACGATCGTGTTTCGTCCCGGACGTCGTGGAGCAGGACCGTCGCGACGACGAGCGCGAGGGGGCCCCACACCCGGCCGTCGGCGGTCCCGTGCAGGACCACGTCGGCGATCCCGCCGCTCGCCAGCAGGGTGGCGACGACCGTTCGTGTCGTCCCGGGGAGCGCGTGGACGGCCGACCGTCGGAGCAACCACGCGCTGGGACGGCTCACGAGGGCGATGACCACGAGGGTCACGACCAGTGCCGCGGCCATCTGGACCGGGTGGACCAGCCACCAGGTCGTGGTCAGCGGCTCCACGGCCAGCACCGCGTCGATGACGGGCAGGTCGACGCGCACGGCCAGCGCCACGAGGGCCACCAGGCCGGTCATGTGCCACAGGTACACCGCCATGCTCCACCGACCGGCGACGGCCAGGGCCCGACGACGGGTCGCGGTCCGGCCCAGCCACGCCTCCAGGCGGGGTCCGACCGACAGCGCCGTGCAGGCGTAGGCAAGGCCGTGGACGGCCAGCAGCAGGCTCGGCGGGGAGTTGTTGGACCGGGCGGCGTCGGTGACGCCGACGACGGGCACGGGGTAGCCCGCCAGGGCGACAAGGCCCAGCGCCACCACCAGCGCGGCCGCACCGGCCCGCCACAGGCGCACCGTGTCGAGGGACCCGAGGCCCACGGCGACACCGAGGGTGGACGGGATCATCCAGACGATCGGGAAGTTCAACCAGCCCACGAACGGCACGCCGGCGAGGTGCAGCGCATCCACGGCGCCGGCGGCCGCGAGCAGCAGCACGATCGGTCGCAGGGCACCGTGCCGCTGGACCACCCGCACCGCCATCGGCAGCAGGGCCTGCACGAGCAGGTAGACGGCAAGGAACCACAACGGCACCAGGGCCGCCTGGGAGGCCACACCGACCAGGTCGGCACCGAACAGCCCCGCGACTGCGGGGCCGCCGAGGACCCAGAGGGCCAGCAACGGCAGGGCCGGCACCACGAGCTGGCGCGCCCGGCTGGCGACATGGGCTCGCCACACCGACCGGAACGTGGACCCGGAGACGGTGCCCGTGGACGATCCGAGGTCGTCGGCCAGGCGCGGGGCCGCGACGACCGCGCCCACCGCGAAGAAGCAGGCCATGACCTGGACGGCCCACGTGACGGGGTGGGTCCACGGGGCGATGTCGAGCAGGGCCGACACCGTGACGTCGTCGTCGCGGAGGACGACGACGGCGATCAGGTAGTGGCCGAGGACGACCACCAGGAGGGACGCGGCACGCACCGCATCGACCCACCGCAGGCGCGCAGTGCGGTCGGCATCGTGGGACGCGCCATCGGGACGAGTGGACGTGGCCGCCGTGGCGGCCGGCTGGAGCGAGGAGGTCGTTGACATGACCCGAGCGTCGTCCTCGGGCAGGTGGCGCGAATCGGGGCTGGCCCCCGTATCTCCCCCCAACCACCCCCGGGTCGTCTCGGGGTCACCCCCGGCCCGGCCCGGGGTGGGTCAGCCAGTGATCAGGCGGGTACGACGGCGCCGTTGAGGGCATCGACGACGGTGTCGAGCGTTGCGACGGCGTCTCCGTGCGCAACCTGGCAGGTGCCGGCGTTGCGGTGTCCGCCGCCGCCGTGGGCCAGCATCAGGTCACCGATGGACACGTCGTTGGTCCGGTTGAGGATCGACTTGCCGACCGCGAGCACCGTGTTCTGCTGGCCCTTGCCCCACAGCACGTGGACCGACACGGTCGTCTCGGGGAACAACGCGTAGATCATGAAGCGGTTGCCGGCGTGGATGGTCTCCTCCTGACGGAGGTCGAGCACCGCCACCTCGCCACGAACCGTGGTGCAGCGGCGAAGCTGTTCGGCGAACGCCTGGGCCTGCTCGGTGTAGAGCTCGACCCGTTCGGCCACGTCGGGCAGCTCCAGGATCTCCTCGATGGTCAGCTCGCGACAGGCTTCGATGAGCGCCATCATCAGCTGGTAGTTGCTGATGCGGAACGTCCGGAACCGTCCGAGGCCCGTCCGTGCGTCCATCAGGTAGTTCAGCAGCGTCCACCCGGTGGGGTGCAGGATCTCCTCGAGGGAGTACTGCGCCGAGTCGGCCTGGTCGACCGCACGCATCATGTCGTCGCTGATCCGCGGGAAGGCATCAGCGCCGCCGTAGTGGTCGAAGACCACCCGTGCTGCCGACGGGGCCTCCGGATCGATGATGTGGTTGGCCTGCTCGCCAACCCGCCGGGTCTCCGACAGGTGGTGGTCGAACACGAGGTGTGCCCCCTCCACCCAGGGAAGGTTGGTGGTGATGTCCCGATCGGTGATCTCCACCACGCCGTCCTGCATGTCCTTGGGATGGACGAACAGGATGTCGTCGATGAGGCCGAGCTCCTCGAGGAGCGCAGCACACACGAGGCCGTCGAAGTCCGAGCGGGTCACGAGGCGATAGGACATGAGGTGGGCACCAGGGGTCGGGGGTCCGGTCGCCTTCCCAGTCGGCAGGCGTCGGGCAGCCCTTAGCCGAGGATCCTCACCGGTCCAGCAGGGCGGCCATCTCGGCCATCTCGGCGGTGAAGTCGTCGGCCATCTCCCACAGGTCCGGGACCATCTCGCGGTCGGCCACGAGCCCGAACTGCAGCTCGTCGCGGTAGCTGAACAGCGTCACGTTGAGGCCCATGCCGTCGTAGATCGCCGAGACGGGGAAGATGCCCTCCATCCGGGCACCGCCCAGGTACAGCGGTACGGGCGGGCCCGGGACGTTGGAGACCACGACGTTGAACGGTGTCCGCATGTGGTCGGCCCAGCCGAGCCGGGCCACCGTCCTGGCCGCGCTCGCCGCAAGGGCCGGCGAGGCGAACTGGGTGAAGTCCCGCAGGACGCTGGCAGGGACGGCGTTGCCGCCCTTGGCGACGTCCATGGACGACGCGGCGCTGCGGAGACGGTCCTCGACACCGGCGACGTCGGTCGGCAGCAGCGCGATGAGGGCGTTGACCTGGTTGCCGGCGTCGCCCTTCTGCGCGGAGGTCCGCATCGAGATGGGGACCATCGCCTGGAGGGCCTGGTCGCCCAGCGCGTCGTGCCGTTGCAGCCAGCGGCGCAACGCACCGGCGGTCAGCGCCATGACGACGTCGTTGACCTTGCAGTCGTAGGCGTCCTTGAGCCGCTTGATGTCCTTGAGCGGCATGGACGCGTAGGCCCATCGGCGGTGGGGCGAGATCGTCCCGTTGAACGGGGACGGGGGTGCCTGCAGGTGGGGCTTGCCCAACAACCCCTCCCCCATCCGGGACCGCATCCTCGACGGGGCCGCCTGCTCGGCCATCCGTCCGAGCAGCGGGAGGGCACCGGCTGCGCGGACGGCCATCCGACCGGCCCGGCCCGGCAGCTTGGCCAGCCCCTGCGCAGAACGAAGCAACATCTCCGCGTCCGACGGTGGCCGCTCGCCCGTCATGGCCTCGCGGTGACCGGGAACGGGCGGGGTCGGTTCGAGGTCGAAGAGGACGCCGAGGATGTCCACACCGGAGACGCCGTCGATGGTCGCGTGGTGGTTCTTGCTGTAGATGGCGACCATCCCGTCGGCCATGCCCTCGATGACGTAGGTCTCCCACAGGGGCCTGGACCGGTCCAGCGGCCGGGCGTGGATGCGCGCGACGATGTCGGCCAGCGTCCTGGCGTCACCGGGTGGCGGCACGGCGATCCGCCGCACGTGGTACTCCAGGTCGAACTCGGGGTCGTCGATCCAGTACGGATGGTCCAGGCCCATCGGTGTGGTCACGAGTCGCCAGCGGAAGGGCGGCAACAGGTGCAGCCGGTTGCGATACACGTCCATGACGGTCTCGTGGGTGAACCCCTCCGCCGCCGTGGTGGGATCCACGAAGACCACCGACCCCACGTGGAGCGGGGTGTTGGGACGTTCCAGGCTCAGGAACATCGCATCGAGACCGCTGAGCTGCCGCATGGTCGAACCCTTCGTCGAGGCGTGGCGGAATCACGCACCCTATCCCCCTCGGACCAGAGCACGAGGGTGGAACGACAGGGTCAGGGCAGGCCGGGCCCGGTGGTCCGCGGTGCCTCGGCGGCGGACCGGGGCTCGCCCAGCAGATGACCCTGCACGTAGGCGACACCGAGGTCCTCCAGGACAGCCAGCTCCTCGGCCCGTTCGACTCCCTCGGCGATCACCTGTGCCCCGAGCTCCTCCGCGAACCCCCGGACACCCGAGATGAGCGCCTGCCGGGCCCCGTCGGTGTCGACCTCGCGAACCCAGGCCTTGTCGAGCTTGACGAAGTCGGGTTCGAGCGCGAGCACATGCGCCAGGCAGGCGTACCCGGACCCGGCGTCGTCGATCGACAGCTTCGGACTGCCCGGCAGGGTCGCGAGTGCCCGCAGCAGCACCGCGTAGTCCTCGATCGGATCGTGTTCGGTCAGCTCCAGGACGACCTGCCGGTCGGTCCGTGCCAGGACGGCGGGCAACCGCCGGTCCAGCATCACGGAGGGCGAGAGGTTCAGGGCGACCCACGACGCCGTCGGCAGCGCCTCGGCAGCACGCAGCTGCTGGGTCATGGCCGCGAGCTCGAGCTCGACCCGGACCCCGAGCAGTCCGGCGGACCGGAAGCGCGGTTCGGGCGGCGTCCCGTCCACGAACCGGGTCAGGGCCTCGAACCCCTCCACCCGCAGCGAACCGGCCCGCGCAACCGGTTGGAACACCGACGCGACCCCGTTGCCTGCCACGGCCGCCTCGAGGGCCTCGAGGTCGTGGCGGGTCCGGACCTCCGTGGCGAGCAGCTCGCCGAACCGGGATGCCGCAGCGCGGGCCAGGCCGGCGGTGCCCGACAGGATCCTGGATCGTTCACGGGTCCCCCGGAGGCTTGCCGTGCCGAGGACGGCGACCGTCCTCCCCCCGTGGACGAGCGGGGCCGCGCACACGAGGGACGGCGCGCCCCCGATTATCGAGGACAACGCCATCCCGCTGGCCGGTTCCACCCATGGGCCCGCCTCGGCCTGGGCCCGCAGCGCACGGTCGGCCTCTGGTGGCACCGTCGCGCCGCTGCTCAGCGACACCCCCACCGTCGAGCCGGACAGCGCGATGACGCGACCGCTGCCCGGCCCGACCAACCCGACGACGACGGCCAGGTCCACGTCGGGCCACCCGAGCGCCCGGCTCGTCGCCGTCCGGGCCACGTCGATGGCGGTCGTGGCCCGCACCAACGCCGCCGACGCGTCGATCAGCAGGTCCTGATCGCGTGCCCGGTCGGCCACCAGGGCCGCGAGCCGTCCGGCGTGGTTGACGTGGGACCTGACGCGGGCCTTCAGCTCGACGGGCGTCATCTCCTTGTCGACGAAGTCCAGGGCACCTGCGTCGAGTCCCGCCACCCGCGAGTCGTGGTCGGCCCGGGCGCTGATCAGGATGACGGGGATCGTCCCGGTCTCGGAGGCCTGGCCGAGGTCCTCCAGCAGCTCGATCCCGTCGGCGTCGACGAGGTGGCGGTCCAGCACCACGACGGTGATCCCACCGTCGTGCACCAGGGCGAGGGCCTCCTCGACGGTACCGGCGACCACGACGTCCCACGAGTCGTCGTCCAGCACGACCGACAGCAGCGTCCGCACCGCAACGTCGTCGTCGACGACGAGCACGCGAGCGCGCATTGGTTCTTCCCTTTCGACGGGCTGGTACGTCGACCCCGAGGCCGAGTCGGCGGGACTGGCTGATGTCGACTGTACGCACGACCGTGGGACACGGAGGGTAGCCACGCCCCACGGGATACGACTAGTCCCTGCTGTCACGGTGGTCCGGGACACGTACCGTTCCAACGCCATGACCAGCACCGCCACCGGGGCACGAGGGGGGCCCGCAGGGGACCGCACGCCGTCCATCCCGACGCCGTCGCGGCCACCCGAGCTGCCCATCACCGACCGCGCCGACGAGATCGTGGCGGCCATCCGTGATCATCAGGTCGTCGTGGTCGCCGGTGAGACGGGATCGGGCAAGAGCACCCAGCTGCCCAAGCTGTGCATCGAGGCGGGACGGGGCACCAACGGCCTGATCGGCCACACCCAGCCCCGTCGGATCGCCGCCCGGGCCGTGGCCGAACGGGTCGCCGAGGAGCTGAACAGCCGCGTCGGCGACCTCGTCGGGTACGCCGTTCGCTTCACCGACACCGTGTCCAAGCGGTCGGTCATCAAGGTCATGACCGACGGGATCCTGCTCAACGAGCTGCAGAGGGATCGCCAGCTCCGCGCCTACGACACGATCATCATCGACGAGGCGCACGAGCGGGGCCTCAACATCGACTTCGTCCTCGGGTACCTGGCCCAGCTGCTGCCCAAGCGACCGGACCTGAAGCTGATCATCACGTCGGCGACGATCGACACCGAACGCTTCGCCGCACACTTCGCCACCGACGGGGTCCCCGCGCCCATCATCGAGGTCTCCGGCCGCACCTACCCGGTGGACGTGCGGTACCGCCCGCTGGAGCACGCCGACAGCGACGGCAACGTCGCGGAGCTGGACCTCGTGGACGGGATCGTCGAGGCGGTCGAGGAGCTCGTCGACCAGGGCCCGGGCGACATCCTGGTGTTCGCCAGCGGCGAACGGGACATCCGGGACGCCGCCGACGCGCTGGGCAAGGCCAAGCTGAAGGGCACCGAGATCCTGCCCCTGTACGCCCGGCTGTCGGCGGCCGAGCAGCACCGCGTCTTCAGCGGGCACAAGGGACGGCGGATCGTCATCGCGACCAACATCGCCGAGACCTCCCTGACCGTCCCCGGCATCCGTTACGTCGTCGACCCGGGCCTCGCCCGCATGTCGCGCTACAGCCGGAAGACCAAGGTCCAGCGGTTGCCGATCGAGAAGATCTCCCAGGCCTCGGCCAACCAGCGGTCCGGACGGTGTGGCCGACTGGGCCCGGGCGTGGCCATCCGCCTGTACGCCGAGGAGGACTTCGAGGCACGGCCCGCGTTCACCGAACCGGAGATCCTGCGCACCAACCTGGCCTCCGTCATCCTCCGGATGACCGCCATCGGACTCGGCGACGTCGACGCGTTCCCGTTCCTGGAGGCCCCCGACCGGCGGCAGGTGGCCGACGGCGTGGCCCTGCTGGAGGAGCTCGGGGCGATCGTGCCCGACGCGTCCGCCCCCGGAGGTCGGGCCCTCACCGAGGTGGGGACCCGGCTGGCACGGCTGCCGGTCGATCCCCGGCTCGCCCGGATGGTGCTGGCCGCCGAGGAGGAGGGCTGCGTCCACGAGGTCATGGTCATCGCCTCGGGGCTGTCGATCCAGGACCCGCGCGAACGGCCGCAGGACAAGGCCCACACCGCGGAGCAGTACCACGCCCGCTTCGTCGAACCGGGCTCGGACTTCCTCACGCTGCTGAACCTGTGGGACCACCTTCGCGACCAGCAGCACCAGCTGTCGGGCAACCAGTTCCGCAAGCGGTGCCGCCAGGAGTTCCTGCACTGGCTTCGCGTCCGCGAGTGGCAGGACGTGTACAGCCAGCTGCGGCGAATCGTCAAGGACCTGGGCATCGCCATCAGCAAGGATCCCGACAACCACGACGGCATCCACCGATCCATGCTGGCCGGGCTGCTGTCCAACGTCGGGGTCCGCGACGGGGACAGCCGCGAGTACCTCGGCACGCGCAGCACCCGGTTCGTCCTGGGCCGTCGGTCGGCGCTCGCCGACCATCCCCCCGGTTGGGTCGTCGCCGCCGAGCTGGTGGAGACCAACCGGCTGTGGGCGAGCATGGCCTCCGCGATCAGGCCACGCTGGATCGAGGAGCTCGCCGGTGACCTGGTCACCCGCAGCCACTCCGACCCCGAGTGGAGCCGGAACCGTGCCGCCGCGACCACCCTGGAGAAGGTGGTGTTCCGTGGCCTGCCGATCGTCCAGGGCCGGCGGATCAACCTGGGGCGGATCGACCGGGCGCAGGCCCGCGCCATGTTCATCGAGCATGCGCTCGTCAACGGGGACTGGGACCACAGCCATCGGTTCCTCGCCGCCAACGCTGACACCGTGGCCAGGGTGCGCGAGCTCGAGGCACGCCTCCGACGACCGGGGCTGCTGGCCCCCGAGGACGTCCTGGCCGACCACTACGACGCCCATGTGGGCGCCGACGTCGTCAACGGGGCATCGTTCGACAAGTGGTGGCGGGGTGTCTCCCGGGACCGTCCGCACCTGCTCGACGTGACCGTCGACCAGCTGCTGGCCGGTGGGCACGACAGCCTCGCGGACCTGACGCACTACCCCGACACGTGGACCGTTGGCGGCAACGACCTGTCGCTGGACTACGCCTACGATCCCGAGGACCCGCAGGCCGACGGCGTCACCGTGGACATCCCCCTGGAGATGTTGCCGCGCATCCAACCGGGCCACTTCGACTGGCAGGTCCCCGGCCTGCGGCACGAGCTGATCGTCGCGCTGATCCGTGCCCTGCCGAAGTCGCTGCGTCGCGCGCTCGTCCCCGCGCCCGACACCGCCACCAGGGCCCTGCAGCGCATCGGCCCCGACGACGGCCCGCTGCTGCCGGCGCTTGCCCGTGAGCTGACACGCCTGTCCGGCGTGACGATCACCCCGCAGGACTGGGCGGGGGCGAGGTTGCCCCCGCACCTGCGGATGCGGTACCGGATCGTCGGCGACAAGGGGCCGCTGGCGAGCGGGACCGACCTGTCGGCGCTCAAGGAGGGTGTCGCCACCCACCTCCGCTCCGCGGTCAGGAAGGCCGCGCCCTTCCCCGAACATCGCGGGTTGACCGACTGGACCTTCGGGGACCTGCCACGCGTCGTGTCCAACCGGGCCGGCGATGTCGAGGTGCGCGCCTACCCCACCCTGGTCGACGAGGGAACCACCGCTGGTGTCCGCAGCGTCACCACCGAGGCCGAGCAGGCACGCGCCATGGCGGCCGGGACGCGACGGCTGCTCCGCCTGGCCCTGCCGACGATGGTGCGGGTCGTCGCCGGACAGCTCGACCAGCAGCAGAAGCTGCAGCTGACCATGGCGCCCCACCCCGACGTGCCAGCCGTGATCGAGGACTGCCTGGACTGTGTCATCGACGCGATCGTCGAGGACGCCGGCGGTCCCGCGTGGACCGCAGCGGACTTCGCCGAGCTCCGCAAGGACGTCCGTGAGCGTGCCCCCAGGCTGGTCGTGGTGACCGCCAGGGCGACCGCGCACATCGTCCAACGAGCCGGCACCGTTCGCGAACGCCTGCGCCAGCCGCTGCCCCCGTCCTTCGACGACGCCAAGCGGGACGTCGCCCAGCAGCTGGGCCGGATGGTCTATCCCGGGTTCGTCGCCCGCACCGGTGGGTCACGCCTTCCCCACCTGCCCCGCTACCTGCAGGGCATGGTCGTCCGCCTCGACACCATGGGCCGCAACCCCGACCGCGACCGCGAGGGGATGGCGCTGGTTCGCGACCTGGAGGAGGAGCTGCGGCTGCTCGTCGACACGAGGGGCCCCTCGCTGGACCCGATCGCGGCCCAGTCGGTGCGCTGGCAGCTCGAGGAGCTTCGCATCAGCCTTTTCGCCCAGCAGGTCGGCACGGCCGAGCGGATCAGCGAGGCGCGGGTCAGGCAACGGCTGCTGGACCTGCGAACGGGCAGGGCCTGAGCCCTGACGACACCGTGTCCGCCTGCGATGATGCTGGCCATGACCGTCGATGTGTTCGTTGAGATTCCCGCGGGGTCCCGCAACAAGTACGAGTGGGACCACGAGATCGGAGGGTTCCGGCTGGACCGGATGCTGTTCTCGGCCGTCCACTACCCGGGCGACTACGGGTTCGTCCCCAACACCCTCTCCGGTGACGGCGACCCGCTGGACGCCCTGGTCCTGCTGGGCGTGCCGACCTTCCCCGGCTGCACCATCACCTCCAGGATCGTCGGGGTGTTCGACATGGCCGACGACAAGGGCGAGGACGCGAAGCTGATCACCGTCGCCGAGGCCGACCCCCGCTGGCAGCACGTCAGGGACCTCGTCGACCTGCCCAAGCACCTCCTCGACGAGGTGGAGCACTTCTTCAGCATCTACAAGGACCTCGAGGGCAAGTCGGTCCGGATCGACGGGTTCCGCGATCGCGCGGCGGCCCTCGAGCAGCTGGCCGAGGACACGGAGCGTTTCACCGCAACGGGGTGACCCTCAGGCGCGCAGGGGACCTCCGCGCCACCGCGTGCCGAACAGCACGGCGATCTGCACGACGCGGCCGCCGTCCAGCCTGACCGCCATCGGGCCGTCCAGCACCGTCGAGACGCCACGGGTGTCGCGCTGGTCCACGCCGAGGTCGACGTCGACGGACAGGTCGGGGCGGCAGCCCGGGGGGCCGCTGGCCGCGGTGCCCTGACACCAGATGGCACGGCCGTCCGGCTGGACCAGGACGTTGCCCTCCACGATCTGCCAGCCGTCACGGGCGGTCTGCAACGGGGCGAGGAACGCGGTGTGGTCCAGCGGTGCCGGTCCTGATGGGACAGGGACGTCGACGACCGGGTCCATGCGGCACCCGGCCGGCGGTCCCAGGCCATCGAGGGGGCCGCGCAGCGTGGGTCGCAGCAGCTCGGTGGGATGGTTGACGGGTTCGGCCGGGCCCACGCGCAACGGATCACCCACGTCGCTGCTGCCCTCCAGGATCGTCCAGGTGTGGGTGACGAGGTCGGCGGGTGGGACGTCGTGGTCGGTCGGCAGCCCGCTGGGGGACGCCCCCGTGTATCGCCGCCCGTCCGGGGCGAAGCTGCGGCCGTGGTGCCCGGCGACGAACCGGTCGCCGGCAGGACACCAGGCGACCAGCTCGCCGACCCCGCTGACCGTCTCCGGTGCCAGGGCCTGGATGACCCCGATGTCCTCGCCGCTGCCACGGACGATCCACACCGGCGTGCCGTCCGACAGCTGCGCCGCCTCGACGGAGTCCTCGGCGGGCAGGGCCACGACGTCGGGTCCGTCCCCGGCCGGCAGCAGTAGCCGGAGGAGCACGAACACGCCGACCGCGGCCACCACGACCCTGCCGAGGGGCCGGGTCGGACGGTCGAGGCCGCTGGCCTCGTGAACGGCGGTCACACCCCGACGCTACGGGAAGGAGCGGCCGGCGGGAAGGCCGGAGGCCACCGGTAGGCTGTCGCGGGTGCCCTCGCCCCGACCCGAACCGCTGTCGCCACCCGAGACGCCCGGTTCGGCGCGTCGCGCCGCGATGCTGCTCGGGGCGCTGATCGCCCTCACCGTCGTCGGATCCAGTGCGGTCGCGGTGGCCATCCCCGTCGTGCGGGCGGACCTCGACCTCACGGTCAGCGACGCCGCCTGGATCTTCTCGGTGTTCAGCCTGTCCATGTCGGTCGCCAGGCCGTGTTCGGACGCGTGGCCGACATCTTCGGCCTGCGGCGACCGCTCGTCGTCGGCGTTCTGGTCATGGCCCTCGGTGCCGCCATCGCCGCGTCAGCCCCGTCGCTGCCCGTCCTGCTGGGCGGCCGGGTGCTGCAGGGCATCGGTTCGGGGGCCGTGCCGGTGCTGGCCAACGGGATCGTGGCCGCCCGCTGGACGGGTCCCGCCCGCTCGGCGGTGTTCGGCAGCCTCTTCGCGGTCGTGTCAGCCGTGAGCGGCGCGGGACCCATCATCGGTGGTGGCGTGGAGACGTTGCTCGGCTGGCGCTGGGTGATCGCCATCCCCGTGGTCGCGGTGCTGCTGATCCGTCCGATCGTGCCGTTGGCACCCGACACCGTGCGCGGTGGCAGCTTCGACGCCCGTGGTGCGGCGCTGGTCTCGGCCCTCGTGTCGGGCGTCATGCTGCTGCTCCAGGCCCCGACCGCCGGGGCAGCAGCCGGGATGGTGGGCGCATGCCTCCTCCTCGTGTCCCTCCCGTTGCTCTGGGTCCACACCCGCCGGGCAGCGGACGGCTTCCTGCCCCACGCCGTGATCGGCAACCCGGCGATCCGCGCCTGCAGCATCGGCGGGCTGACGCTCCTCGGTGGGTACTTCGCGGCGCTGCTGGCGGTGCCCAGCCTGCTCGCGGAGACCCAGGGCTGGTCCTCCCTCGGCATCGGCCTGGCCATGCTGCCGGCGGCGGCCGCGGGGGCCGTCGGGTCCCGCGTCGTCGGACGGCTGCTGGCAGGCGGCGGACACTTCCGTACGGCCTCGGCGGTTGCGGCAGGCTCCGTGGCGACCCTGCTGCTGGCCGGCTTCGGCGGCGGGAGCCCATGGCTGCTCGTCCTCGGGGTCGCGGGGGCCTCCATCGGCTTCAGCGGCGGGAGCGTCGCCCTCAACGACCGGGTGACGCTGGCCGCAGACGACTCGACGCTCGGCGTCGCGCTGGGGATGGTCAACATGGTCCAGTTCGTCGGCGGCGCGATCGGCACGGCCCTGCTGGGCGGCCTCAGCGGCCTGGTCCCCCTCCACACCGCCCTCGGCCTCGCCGCTGTCCTGCCGACCATCGGCCTCGCCGTGCTCGTCCGCGCCGCCCGCCGGGACGCCACCGACCCCTCCCCCGCCCCCGCCAGCACCTGACCGACCATGCGGCCAGGTGGACTGGGCCCCCGACCCGACCCGACCCCGACCCCGACAGGAGCTCGTCTCGCCCCTCCCCGAATTCGGCACCCGGCCACAATTGTAGGAATGGGGGCGCGGGTGCACCCCTCCCCACAATCGTCGGCGAACGCCTCGTTGGCAGGCCCGGCAATCGGGCACGATCGTAGGAACGGGAGCGCGGGTGCACCCCTCCCCACAATCGTCGGGGAACGCCAGACTCGGGTGGACGGCCGATCTCGACCGCGGTCGGACCCGCCGTCGGGGCTGGGCGGACGGGCGTGGAGGCCATGCGGCGAGGTGGCCGCGGTGGCACCCTTGCTGGTCAATGTCCTCCACCCCCGCACCCAGCGCCAGCATCGCCACCGCCGCGTTCACCGACGCGGTCGGCCGGCGACGCACGTTCGCGATCATCTCCCACCCCGACGCGGGCAAGACCACGCTCACGGAGAAGTTCCTGCTGTACGCCGGGGCGGTGGGCGAGGCGGGGGCCGTCAAGTCGCGCCGGGTCGCCCGGGCGGCGCGAAGCGACTGGATGAAGCTGGAGCAGGAACGCGGCATCTCGGTGTCCTCCACCGTCCTGCATTTCGCCTACGGGGACTGGCGCTTCAACCTGCTCGACACCCCCGGGCACGCCGACTTCTCCGAGGACACCTACCGAACGCTCTGCGCTGCCGACGCCGCGGTGATGGTGCTCGACATCGCCAAGGGCCTCGAGCCACAGACGCTGAAGCTGTTCCAGGTCTGCCGTGACCGGGGCCTGCCGATCGTGACGTTCGTCAACAAGTGCGACCGGCCCGGCCTGCCGCCCCTCGGCCTGCTGGACGAGATCACCGAGCAGATCGGCCTGCAGCCGGTTCCGATCACGTGGCCGGTGGCCGACGGATCGGACTTCGCCGGCATCGTCGACCGTCGCACCGACGAGCTGGTCCGCTACGACCGCACCGCCCATGGGGCCCGCAAGGGCCAGGAGGTCGTCGAGCCGTGGGCGACCGCCGACCCGCAGGGCTGCCCGCCCGACCGCTGGGACGCCGCCAAGGAGGAGCTGGAGCTGCTGGACATGGAGGAGCGGGTCCTGGACCAGGACGCCTTCCTCGGTGGTACGCAGACCCCCGTCTTCTTCGGCTCGGCGCTGCAGAACTTCGGGGTGCGCCTGCTGCTGGAGGGCTTCGCCGAGCTGGCGCCTCCCCCCTCGGCTTCACCCGTGGACGAACCGGCCGACGCCGGCGCCCGCCCGGTCGCCGCCCCGTTCGCCGGCCAGGTCTTCAAGGTCCAGGCCAACATGAACCCCCGCCACCGCGACCGCATGGCGTTCCTGCGCGTCAACTCCGGCACCTTCGAGCGTGGCATGAGCGCCACGCTCGCCAGGACCGGGCGGACCTACCAGCTGAAGTACGCCCATCAGCTCTTCGCGGCGGACCGAAACACCGTCGACCTCGCCGTCGCCGGTGACATCGTCGGCCTGGTCAACGCCGCCGACCTCGTGCCCGGTGACACGCTGTACACCGACGACGCGGTGACGTTCCCCCCGATCCCGACCTTCGCCCCGGAGAAGTTCGTGTCGGTCCGTACCACCGACACCAAGCGCTACAAGCAGTTCCGCAAGGGGCTCGTGCAGCTCGACGAGGAAGGCGTCATCCACGTCCTGCGCCGGCCGGAGTTCGGCGACCAGGAGCCCATCCTCGCCGGCGTCGGGCAGCTGCAGTTCGAGGTGGCCGAGCACCGCTTCGAGCACGAGTTCGGCTGCCCCGTGCGGATGCAGCCCCTCCAGTGGGAGGTGGCACGGCGCATCGACGCCAGCGCCGTCGATGCGCTGCGCGGCCAGTTCAAGACCATGGTGGTCGAGGACTCCCAGGGCAACCACATGGCGCTGTTCGCGTCCTCGGTGGCGCTGGACAAGGCCGAGCGGGACCACCCCGACATCGCCTTCGAGCCACTCGGGACGGGCCTGGCCCGTCGCGTCGCTGCCTGATGCCGGCGTGACCGAACCGGGGGTGGGCGAACGCGTCCTGTGGGTGGGCCGCGGGCTCGCCGCCGTCGGGGGGATCGACCCGACCCACCGGGCCGTGCTGGTCGACGGGGACCAGATCGCCTGGACGGGCAGCGACCCGGCCGACGCACCCGCCCACGACCGGGTGGAGGACCTGGGTGCGGTGTGGCTGACCCCCGGGTTCGTCGACGCCCACGTGCACGCCACGGCGACCGGCCTCGAACGAGTCGGGGTCGCGCTCGCCGGCGCGAGGTCACTCGAGGACGCCCTTGCCCGCGTCCGCGCCCACGTCGAGCGCGTCGATCCGGCGGTCGTCCACGGCACCGGTTGGGACGACCAGTCCTGGCCCGAGCAGCGGCCACCGACCGCCGACGAGCTCTTCGACGCCGCCGGCGGCAGGCCGACGGTGCTGTTCAGGGTCGACGGCCACTCCTGTGTGGTCGACCGGGGCCTGCTCGCACGGCTGGACCTCGGCGCGGTCGGCCAGCACGTCATGCGCGACATCGACGGCTTGCCGACCGGCTGGCTGCTGGAGGAAGCCGTCGCCGTCGCCCAGGGCGCGCTGGTGGGGCTGCTCGGCCCGGCCGCCATCGACCGGGCCCGGCAGGAGACCTGTCGGGCGGCGTTGGCCCTGGGCATCACGTCCATCCACGAGATGGGGATTCCCGAGCTGTCCGACATCACCGACGCCCTCGCCTGGGCGACCGGTCCATGGCCGCTGGAGGTGCACGCGTACTGGGCGGACCTCGCCTGGCAATCCGGCGGCCCCCTCCGACCGGGTGGTGACCTGTTCCTCGACGGCTCCATCGGATCGTGTACCGCGGCGGCCAGCGCGCCCTACCTCGCCAACGACGGGGTCCGGATCAACGGCGAGCTGTTCCACGACGACGAGGCCGTGACCGACTTCTTCGTCCGGGCAACCCACGCCGGACTCGGCGCCGGCGTGCATGCCATCGGCGACGAGGCCACCGGCCAGGCCGTCCGGGCCCTCGTGCGAGCCGCCGAGGTCTGCGGCGTCGATGCGGTCCGCACGGCACGCCACCGCATCGAGCACCTCGAGCTCGTCAGCCGTGCCGACGTGACCACGCTCGGCCGCCTCGGGGTGGTCGCCAGCGTGCAACCTGCCTTCGACGCCACCTGGAACGGTCCGGCCGGGCTGTACGAGCACCGCTTCGGTCGCGACCGCGCCGACACGACCAACCCGTTCTCCTGGCTGGCAGCCGACGGTGTGGCGATGTGCTTCTCGTCGGACTCCACCGTCACCCCGATGGATCCATGGAGCGGCATCCGGGCCGCCCAGCACCACCACGGCGGACTGGCGATCGACCGTCGGACGGCGCTGGAGGCCGCCACCATCGGCGGGCACGTCGCGGTGGGCCGCGAGGACCTCGTGGGCGCGCTGCTGCCAGGACGTCGAGCCGACATCGTCGCCTGGCCGGGCGACCCCCTCACGAGCGACGCCCCGTGGGACTGGACTCCCACCGCCGTGCTCGTCGCGGGCCACCCCACCTGACGACCAACCTTCACGTGCCACCAAACGATGGTGCACAATCCGTGTCATGTTGAGCCTGCTCCTCGCCAAGGTGTCCACACCCCGCCCCACCCGAACGCTGCGCGTGGTGATCGTCGGGGCCGGCTTCAGCGGCATGGCGATGGCGCTGGCGATGAAGCGGGACGGCCACGCCGACGAGATGGTCATCATCGACGCGGCCGAGGACCTCGGCGGGACGTGGCGGGACAACACCTACCCCGGCTGTGCCTGCGACGTGCCCTCGCCGGTGTACTCCCTGCGCGGCCAGCCCAACGACTGGCCGCGGTTCTTCTCCGAACAGCCCGACATCCTCGACTACATGCACCGGGTCGCCGACCACCACGACCTGCGTCGCCACATGCGCTTCGGCACCGAGATCATCCGGCAGGAGTGGGACGAGGCCCGCGCCTGCTGGCTGCTGACGACGGCGGCGGGCGAGACGATGGAGGCCGACGTCGTCGTCAACGGTGTGGGTCCCCTGACCCGAGCGGTCATCCCGGACATCCCCGGCCGCGACGACTTCACCGGGCCAGCGTTCCACTCCGCCCACTGGCGCGACGACGTGGACCTCGAGGGTGCGAGGGTCGGCATCATCGGCACCGGGGCCTCGGCCGTGCAGATCGTCCCGAGCATCGTCGACGAGGTCGGCGCGATGACGGTCTTCCAGCGGACGCCCGGCTGGGTGCTGCCCAAGCTCGACCGCGAGTTCTCCGGCCTCGAACGGCTGCTCCTCCGGCGGGTCCCGGGGGCCCACCGCGTCCTGCGCGAGGTCACGAACCTGATCCTCGAGCACGGCGTGTGGCGCATGCTCGAACGCAACCCCCGGGCGGCGGCACGGCTCCGCAGCGCGGGCACCTGGAACATCCACCGCGCCGTGGAGGACCCCGACCTCCGCGAGAAGCTGACGCCGACGATCGAACCCGGCTGCAAGCGGCTGCTGCTCTCCAACACCTACTACCCGGCCCTGGCCCGCGACCACGTCGAGGTCGCGACCGAGGGCATCGAGCGGATCACCCCGTCGGGGGTCCGCCTGGTCGACGGCACCGAGGTGGCGCTCGACGTGATCATCTGGGGCACCGGCTTCGACGCCCACCACTTCTGGGCGCCCATGGAGGTCATAGGCCGGGACGGCCAGGACCTGCACGACGCCTGGTCCAGCCACGCAGCGGCCTACAACTCCCTGGCTGCCCCTGGGTTCCCGAACACCTTCTTCCTGCTCGGGCCCAACAGCGGCACCGGCCACAACTCCGTCGTGCTGATGGCCGAGGCCCAGGCCGACTACGTCGTCCAGGCCCTCGAACACCTTCGCGCCGGGCGCGCCGACTGGCTGGAACCGACCCAGCAGGCCGCCGACGCCTACGCCGCGGAGATGGCCGAACGGCACGCGGACCTGGTGTGGGCGTCGGGCTGCGGCAGCTGGTACCTCAACGAGGACGGCGTCAACGACACCCTCTACCCGGGCCGGGTGGGCCACTACCAGCGGCGGGTGTCGACCTTCGACCCCGAGTCGTGGTCCTTCGGCCGCCGTCGCGTTGCCCCCGCCGACGCCGAACCGGCGATCGCCTGACCCATGACGCCCGGGTGACGCTGCGACCGGTCGCCGGCTCGTGACGGGCTGGCGTCCTATCGTGGACATCGTGCGCAGCCTTGTCGTCCCGGCGTTGGTCGCCGTCGTCGTGGCGTTCGGCGGCGTCGCGGCGGAAACCGACGGGCCCCGGAACGCCCTTGACGGCACCGTCCTCCTGCGACCGACCACGGAGGGGTCCTCCGACGAGTTCCAGGCGCCCGAGGGGCAGCGCTACCACGTCGACACCCCGCACTTCCGGATCCACTTCACCGACACGGGACCGGACGCGGCAACGATCGCCTTCGTCAAGGACACCGCGACGGTCCTGGAGGAGGTGTGGGTCGCGGAGGTCGAGCGCCTCGGGTGGCCCGAACCGCTTCCCGACGAGGGCCTGGGTGGCACGGACCGCCACGGACAGGACCTGGTCGACGTCTACCTGGTGGACCTCGACGACGGGCCCTACGGCTATGTGGCAGCCGACGAGGAGAACCCCTGCGTCCTGTGCCGGTCGGTCCACGGGTTCCTCGTCCTGGAGAACGACTACATCGGCTACGAGCCCAACCCGCCCGATGCCCTCAGGTCGACCGCAGCCCACGAGTTCGCGCACCTGATCCACATGCGGATGGCCTGGGACGGGGAACCGTGGGCCTACGAGGCCACGGCCGTGTGGATGGAGCAGGCCGTCTATCCCGATGCCGATGCCCGCACCGCCTACCTGCAGGACTTCGCCGCGCGACCCGAGCTCCCGCTGTCGGACTTCTCCCTCGGCGGGGGCGGGTTCGACCGGGCCTACGGGGCCTACGTGTGGAACCTCTGGCTGGCCGAGCGGTACGGCGACGACGTGATCCGGCAGGTGTGGCAGGCCGCAAGTGACGCCGACTCCCACCTGCTCGGCGGGTACGCCACGGTCCTGGCCGAGCGCGGCACCTCCCTGGACGAGGAGATGGTGGCGTTCGTCGCCGCCACGGCGGCATGGGAGGTCGCCGGGTTCCCCGGCGAACCCCTTCCCTATCCCACGATCAGCCGCGCCGGCACGCTCGCCAGCGGCGAGGTGACGGAGGTCGCCGTCGACCACGCCGCCGCGCACGTCGTCGACCTCGAGGGGGTCGGTGACGCCGTCACGGTCACCGTGCGGGGACCGAGGCACGTTGCTGGTGGAGTCGCCGTCGTGGCCACGGGCGAGGGCCGGGTCGTCCAGGCGATCGACGGGACGCTCTTCGACGGCCAGGCCACGGTCACGTTGGTCGGCCTCGCTGATGCCGGACGGGTCTCGCTGGTGGTGGTCAACGCCGACGCCGCCCTGGCCCGGCCGAAGCGGGCCGGCGACGATCGGGCGTCCTACCTCAACGACGAGGTCGTCTGGGTGGTCGGCGTGGACGTCGACCCCGGCGCGCCCCAGAAGCGCTGACCCACCCCCCGACCCGACGGGTCACAGGAAGGTGATCGGGGCGTCCCGGACGGCGTGGAGCACGTCGAGGAAGGCTTCCCGGTCCACCATCCGGGCGCCCATCGACTCGAGGTGATCGGTGTGCAGCTGCGCATCGATCAGGGAGAAGCCGCGGTCGAGCAGGTGGTCGTCCAGCGCGACGAGCGCCACCTTCGAGGCGTTGCTGACCCGGTGGAACATCGATTCCCCGGTGAACACGCCGCCGACTGCGATGCCGTACAGGCCCCCGACCAGCACGCCGTCACGCCACACCTCCACCGAATGGGCGTGGCCCATCCGGTGCAGGGACTCGTAGGCCGCCTGCATCCGCTGGGTGATCCAGGTGCCCTCCTCGGCCCGGTCGGCACATGCTGCCATGACCGCCGGGAAGGCCGTGTCGAACGTGACGTCGAGGTCGTCCCTGCGGATCACCTGCCGCAACGACCGGGACCGCCTGACCGAACCGACGACGAACACCGCCCTCGGGTCGGGCGACCACCAGAACACCTCGCCGCCGCCGTCGGGCCACGGGAAGATGCCGTTGCGGTAGGCCTCGACGAGGGTGGACGGTCGGAAGTCCTCACCGATGGCCAGCGGGGCATCCGCCGG
Source organism: Euzebya pacifica (assembly GCF_003344865.1). GTDB lineage: Bacteria > Actinomycetota > Nitriliruptoria > Euzebyales > Euzebyaceae > Euzebya > Euzebya pacifica. The sequence continues at coordinate 3,046,660 of NZ_CP031165.1, read as the reverse complement.
CGCCTGCCGCGGGTCGGGGAACATCGCGCTCACCCGTCCAGCAGCTCCAGCACCGCGTCGAGCTGCCCGCGCATCGCGTCGTACCCCATCTGCGCGAGGTCGTCGGCCCGGTCGAACGACAGCCACGAGACGCCGGCGCCGAACGGCGGGGCGACGACCACATCGGCCTGGATCAGCCGTGACTGGACGAACTCGGCCACGCCGATCTCCAGACCGCGCAGGACACCCTTGAGGGCCCCGTCCACCGTCGCCTCCCCCAGGCCCACCGGCGCCGACCCCACGTGGACCATCAGCACCACATCGGCGCCCATCGCCCGGGCCACGTCGACCGGTGCGGGGTCGGCGAACCCGCCGTCGAGGTAGCGGCCCTGCTCCAGCTCCAGTGGCCGCGTCAGCACCGGCAGGGCGGCGCTGGCCATCACCGCGTCGGTGACGTCCCCGGCGTCCAGGACGGCCCGTCGACCGCCGGCCAGGTCGGTGGCCACGGCCGCGAAGGGCATCCGCAGGTCGGCGAAGTCCGGGGTGCCCCCGAGCAGCTCGGCCATGGTCCGGCGGCCGAAGTCCTCGTACCCGTTGACCCCGAAGCTGACGACCTTCGGCGCCATCCGGACCGCGCTGCGGACCACCGCGCGCAGCAGGTCGAAGCCCTCGGCGTCCACGAGGTTCTCGTGGCCTGGCAGGGCGCTGCGGTCCAGCGACTGCAGCGCCGACAGCCAATCGGACCGGGCGGCGTAGGTCGCCCCCACGACCGCCCCCATCGAGACTCCGACCAGGACATCCGGATGCACGTCCACGTCGGCGAGGGCCCGGAGCACCCCGATGTGGGCCAGCCCGCGGGCGCCGCCTCCACCGAGGACGATTCCGAGCGTGGTCATGCCCCCATCATGGCAGCCACGTGCGGCCGCTCCCCCACGCCTCACGCACCGATCGCGTGCACGCCCCCGTCGCAGTGGACGATCTCGCCGGTGACCCCGGGCATCCAGTCCCCCAGCAGGCTGCACACCACTCGCGCCACCGGTTCGGTGTCGGTGATGTCCCAGCCCAGGGGGGCGCGTTCGCCCCAGGTGTCCTCGAAGGACTTGAAGCCCTCGATCTGCCGGGCCGCCATGGTCTTCAGGGGGCCTGCGGCGACGAGGTTGACCCGGGTGCCCTGGGCGCCGAGCTCACGGGCGGTGTACCGACAGGCGCTCTCCAGCCCCGCCTTGGCCACCCCCATCCAGTCGTAGCTGGGCCAGGCGACGGTCGCGTCGAAGTCCAGTCCCACGTAGGAGCCGCCGCCGCCCGCCTTGAGCAGGGGAGCCATGACCCGGGCGAGGGACGCGAAGCTGTAGGTCGACACCTGCACCGCGGTAGCGACGTCCTCCCACGGGGTCTCCAGGAAGTTGCCCCCGATGGCGCTCGCCGGTGCGAAGCCGATGGCGTGCACCACGCCGTCGACGGCACCCCACCGGTCACCGAGCTCGGCCACGACGGCACCCATCTGCTCGATGTCGGTGACGTCCATCTCCAGCACGTCGGGGGTGGACGGCAGCCGTTCGGCGACCCGGGTCGTCAACCGGATGCCCTTGCCGAACCCGGTCAGGACGATCTCTGCGCCCAGCTGCTGGGCCATGCGGGCGGTCGCGAAGGCGATCGACGCCTCGGTGAGGACGCCCGTCACGAGCAGGCGCTTGCCGGCGAGGAGCTGGGGCAGGTCGGTGGTCTGGCTGGTCATCGGGCGGTTCCTCCGGTCGACCCCGGAACGGGGACGGTCTACTGCGGCAGGTTGTCGTGTCGGAAACCGGGCTCCAGCGATCCGCGAACCGCGTTGAGGGTCCCGAGGAGCACCCTGCGGGTGTCACCCGGGTCGATGGTCTCGTCGACGCTCAGGATCTCGTTGGGCAGGTCGGGACGCAGGGCCTCGGCCTTGTACTTGGCGAGGTACTCCGGTCGGCTCGCCGGGTCCTCGGCGATCGGGCGGCGATACAGCACGTCGACCGCACCCTCTGCACCCATGACCGCAACCTCCGCACCCGGCCACGAGTAGACCGCGTCGGCACCGATGTTGCGCGAGTTCATGACGATGTACGCGCCGCCGTAGGCCTTGCGGAGGATCACCGTCGCCCGCGGCACCGTCGCCTCGGAGAAGGCGTACAGCAGCTTGGCGCCCTTGCGGATGATGCCCGCGGACTCCTGGCCGGTGCCGGGCAGGAACCCGGGGACGTCGACCAGGACCACCAGGGGCAACCCGAACGCGTCGCACAACCGGACGAACCGGGCGGCCTTCTCGCTGGCGGCGATGTCGAGGCACCCAGCCAGCACCGACGGCTGGTTGGCGACGACACCGACGGGACGGCCGTCCATGCGCGCGAAGGAGGTGACGATGTTGCGGGCGAACGCCTCGGAGAGCTCCAACATCGAGCCGCCGTCGACGATCCCGCGGATCACGTCGCGCACGTCGTAGGGCTGGCGGTGGTCGGTGGGGATCTCCGGCATCGCCTCGGGCGGGACCGGCGCGGCCAGCGGTGGTTCCTCCCAGGCCGAGGACGGCAGGTAGGACAGGACCCGTCGGGTCAGCTCCAGCGCACCCTCGGCATCATCGGCGACCAGGTGGGCCACGCCGCTCGTGGTGGAGTGCACGTCGGCACCTCCGAGGTCGGCCAGCGAGACGTCCTCGAACGTCACGGCCTTCACGACCTTGGGTCCCGTCACGAACATGTGGGCACGATCCCGGGCCATGATCACGACGTCGGTCAGGGCCGGGGAGTACACCGCGCCACCGGCGCAGGGGCCGAGGACCACGGAGATCTGCGGGACACGACCGGAGGACCGGACGTTGCGGTGGAAGATGTGGGCGTAGCCGTCGAGTGCGGCGACCCCCTCCTGGATCCGGGCCCCACCGCTGTCGAGGAGGCCGACGACCGGGATGCGACCGCGGCTGGCCTTGTCCTGGACCATGGCGATCTTCTGGGCGTGCACCTCGCCGAGCGAACCGCCGAGCGCGGTGGGGTCCTGGGCGAACAGGGCGACCGGACGGCCGTCGACGGTGACGGTGCCGGTCACGACGCCGTCACCATCGGGACGCTTGTCGGCAAGGCCGAAGGCGGTCACGTGGTGACGTGCCTGCGATCCGAACTCCACGAAGGAGCCGTCGTCGGCGAGCGTGTCGATCCGGCCCCGGGCGTCGGGCCGCTGGACGGGCGCTTGGGTGTCGGTCATCGGTTCCTCTGCTGGCTCGTGTCGGTGTCGGTCGGGACCGGTTGGTCAGGCGGTGAACGCCAGGACGGCGTTCTGGCCACCGAACCCGAAGGAGTCGGAGATCACGGCCTCGACCTTCGTCTCGCGGGGGGCCTTGGAGACCACGTCGATCTGGATCTCCGGGTCCTGGCTGTCGAGGTTCGCGGTCGGCGGGATCACCTGGTGGTGCAGGGTCAAGGCGCTGAACGCGGCCTCGATCGCCCCGGCGCCACCCAGCGCGTGCCCCGTGACGCCCTTGGTGGACGTCACCGCCGGACGGTCGCCAAGGACACGGGCGATCATCCGGGCCTCGGAGACGTCGTTGAGCGGGGTCGAGGTCCCGTGGGCGTTCACGTGGTCGATGTCGCCCGGTTCGAGGCCGGCATCGGCCAGCGCGGCCCGGACGGCCATCTCGCCGCCGGCACCCTGCGGGTCCGGTGCGGTCACGTGGTGTCCGTCGGCGCTGGCGCCGTAGCCGGCAAGCTTCGCGTAGGTCCGCACGCCACGGGCGTCGGCGTCGGCGACCCGCTCGAGCACCAGCACACCGGCGGCCTCGGCGGCGACGAAGCCGTCGCGGCCGGCGTCGAACGGCCGGGACGCGGCGGTGGGGTCGTCGCGACGGGTCGACAGGGCCGTCATGTTGTTGAAGCCGGCGATCGACAGCGGCGTGATGCCCGCTTCGGTGCCACCGGCGATGACGATGTCGCACCGTCCGACCCGCAGCAGGTCCAGGGCGTAGCCGATGGCGGTCGCCCCCGACGCGCAGGCGGTGGCCGTGGCCAGGTTCGGGCCGTGCGCGCCGAAGTCCATGGCGATGTGCCCGGCCGCCATGTTGGGGATCATCCGTGGGATGAGGTGCGGGGACACCCGGTTGGGGCCCCGTTCCATCAGCACGCCGTGCTGCTCCTCCCACGTGGGAGCCCCGCCCATGCCACACCCGAGGACGACGCCGACGCGCGGACCGTCCCAGGTCTCGTGGTCGAGGTCCGCGTCGGCGATCGCCTCACGGGCCGCCACCAGCGCGAGCTGCACGAACCGGTCCAGCTTCCGAGCACGTCGGCCCAGCAGGGCGTTGGCGTCGAAGTCCGGGATCCGGCAGGAGAAGTCGACGTCCATGCCCTCCAGGACGGGGTCGGGCGTGGCCGTGCTCTCGCCTCGGAGGACCGCCTCCCAGGAGGCCGCAGCCCCGATACCGCCGGGGGTGACCAGGCCGATGCCGGTGATCGCAACGGGTGTGCTCATGGCGTGTGTGCTCCTCTGGGATCGTTGGAGGGGGACGGCCGGTGTCGCCGCCGGCCGGACGGGCCGGTTGCTAGACCGACGCGCCCTTGGACTCCAGCAGCTTGACGGCGTCGCCGACGGTCTTGAGCTCGGCGGCTTCCTCGTCCTCGATCTTCACGCCGAGCTCGTCCTCGGCGGCCATGGAGAACTCGACGAGGTCGAGGGAGTCGAGGTCGAGCTCCTCGAACGTGGTGGTCTCGGTGACCTCGTCGGCAGCGATGCCGAACTTGTCGTCCAGCAGGGCGACGATCTTGGTGTAGACAGACATTGCGGTTCCTTCGTGTGTTGGTGGTTGTGGGATCGGTGCGGCCGACGATGGCACACACCCCCGATGCCGGTCGGCACCGGGTACAGAACCCTCCGGTCACGGAGGGCCAGGTCTGTGGGCAGCCTCAGATGGTGGGCAGCTCGGGCCAGGTCAGCGTGGTGGATCCCCACGTCAGCCCGGCCCCGAACGCCGTCAGGAGCACCTTGTCGCCAGCACGCACGGCACCGTCGGCGTGGGCATGGGTCATGGCGATGGGGATGGAGGCCCCTGCGGTGTTGCCGACCCGGTCGATGTTGACGTAGCACCGCTCGCGCTCGAGGTCGAGGTTGCGGGCGACGGCGTCGAGGATGCGGATGTTGGCCTGGTGGCCGATCATGACGTCGACGTCCTCGATGGACCAGCCGCGCCGATCCAGCGCGACCCGGCAGGAATCGGCCATGCCGGGGATGGATCGGCGATAGACCTCGCGACCCTCCATGGCCAGGAACTGGTCCCGGCCGGCAGGGGCGTCCTCGCTGGGCGGCATGCTGCCGCCGCCACCGATGGTGATCAGGTCCGACCCCTCACCGTCGGATCCCAGGTCGAAGGCGCCGAACGCGCCCGGTTCGTCGTGGTCGCCGGCGCGAACGACCGCCGCGCCGGCACCGTCACCGAAGATGACCCGCGTGTTGCGGTCGCTCGGGTACAGGAAGCTGGAGAAGACGTCGCTGCCGATGACCAGCACGGTCCGCGCGGTGCCGGCCGCGATCAGGCCCTGGGCCGTGGCTGCGGCGTACACGAACCCGCTGCAGACCGCGGCGACGTCGAAGGCGGGGACGTGGCCGAGTCCGAGCGCCGTGGCGACGTCCGGGGCCGTGGCCGGGCACAGCCGATGCGGCGTGGAGGTGGCCACGACGACCGCATCGATCGCCGTGCCCTCACCGTGATGCTTGAGCGCCTCGCGTCCGGCCTCGACGGCGAGGTGCAGCGAGGTCTGCCCCTCGGCCGCACGTCGACGCTGACTGATCCCCGTGCGAGAGGAGATCCACTCGTCGGAGGTGTCCATGACCCGGGAGAGGTCGTCGTTGGTCACGACCTCCTCCGGCAGGTACGCGCCCAGTCCGGCGAGGACCATGGCGGGGACGTGCTGGTGGTGAGTCATGTGGCTGGTGTGGCTGGTCGCGGTGGCGATGTGGTCAGGTGCCTACGCGGACTCGAGGCCGGTGGGGGCCACGCGCTCCATGTAGGCCAGTCCCTGGCCGAGGCCGACGAGCTGACCGGGGCGGGCCAGCATCTCCTTGAGGGTGGCGCCGATCGGGGCGATGACGGCGTCCGCACGGCCGTTGCCACCGGTGATGTGGCCGATGATGTCGCCGGGGGCGACGGTGGCCGGGGCGTCGATGGCCGGGGCGAAGCGTCCCTGGGACGGGGCGACCGCGATGGACATGCGGTCCGCGACGGTGCCGGCGAAGCTCTCGATCTCGTTGGCGGCGGGGATGTCGGTGACGACGTCGAACATGTGGGGGTCTCCCTTGCGTTGTTCTTGGTTGGACGGGGCCCGGGGGTGCGGGTTCCGGCTCTTGTCACCACCATTCTTGACATTGACGTCAATGTCAACTTCTTCTCCCCGCCCAATGGGACAACCCTGACCGACATCCATGACGAAGGGGATGAAGTTCCCGTTTCACGGGTGTTTCCGGGCGCTTGACAACCGGCCAACACCACCGTCGGTGGTGCTGGCGTGACCCCATGGCGACTAGGGGAGGGAGACCAGCGCCGGGTCGTTGACGACCGCGTGGCAGCGGCGGCAGACGGGCTCATAGCGAACCCGATCGCCCGTGACATCGCCCACCAGCACCTGGTCGCCATCGGTCACCATGACCCCGTCGACCAGGCGCGCGTTGTGCGTGGCGATGTTCCCGCAAGCACACAACGGCTGGGTCGGCAGCGCGACGTGGCGGTCAGCCAGCTCGATCAGGCGCGCCGACGCCGGGAACAGCTTGGTGCGGAAGTCCGTCAGCAGGCCGTAGGCCTCCACCGGGACGTTCAGCTGGTCGGCCACGCGGGCCAGCTGGTCGATCTGCTCCGGGGCGTAGAAGTGGGCCTCGTCGGCGACGACATGGTGGACCTCCTCGTCACGGAGTCCGTCGGCCACCATCGCGAAGACATCGGAGGTGGTCGTGATCACGTTGGCCGGTGCTGACACGCCCACCCGGGATGCCACCACACCCTCCTGCCGTGGCTGCATGACGATGAGCATGCCCTTGAGCCCACGTGCGGTGACGTGGTGATGGCGGACGAGCGCCGCCAGGCTCTTGCCGCCGCCCATCGGGGCGTGGGAGAAGGTGAGGGTTGCCACGGGTCGTCCTCGTCGGTCGCGGAACGTCCGTCCATCGTGTCATGCCCCGTCCCCCGCACAGCGCAACCACCACCGGCCGGTCGGCCTCATCCCGAGACGGCACCCAGCAACGGCTCGACGGGCTCGAGCGCAGCCCGGAGGAAGTCCGGGATGGGCCGCTTGCCGGACCCGTCGGTGGCCACGACCACGTAGACCGTGCGACCGGTGACGCACTCCTCGTCGTCGACCCGGACGGAGAAGTCCAGCACGAAGGACGTGGAGCCGAGCCGGGCAGTCGAGACGGCCACCCCGACCTCGTCACCCCACCCGACCCCACGGCGCCAGGTGATGTCGGTGTTGACCAGCTGGACGTCGAACCCCCTGTCCATCATGTCCTGGTAGGGGACGCCACGATGGGCGAGGAAGGCCGTCAGGGCGTCGTCGAAGTACGCCAGGTACCACATGTTGAAGACCACGCCCTGCTGGTCGACCTCGAGGTATCGGACGTCGATCGGGTGGATGAAGGTGTGGTGCACGCCGCCGTAGGATGCCTGACCATGGCTCCGACCACATCCGAGATCATCGCCGCCGTCGACGCCGGGCACGCCACCGCCCGGGCGGACCTCGAGGCGTTGTGCCGCATCCCCTCCATCGCCTTCGACGGCTTCGACATGGCCCCGGTGCACGAGAGCGCCCGCGCCACCGCGGAGCTGCTGGAGCGCTCCGGCCTGCAGGACGTCCGCCTGCTCGAGGGGGGCGGCGCCCCACCGGCGGTGTTCGGCGAGGTGCACGTGGACGACGACAGGCCCACGGTGCTGCTGTACGCCCACCACGACGTGCAGCCGACCGGCGACGTCGACGCGTGGACATCACCGCCGTTCGAGCCCACCGAACGCAACGGTCGCCTCTACGGGCGCGGCTGCGCTGACGACAAGGCCGGCGTGGTGGCCCACGCCACCGCGATCGCCGCCTGGAACCAGCTCGGCGGGCCGCCGGTCAACGTGAAGGTCATCATCGAGGGTGAGGAGGAGATCGGTTCGCCGCACCTCGACGCGTTCCTCGCCGAGCACGGTGACCTCCTCGCTGCCGACGCCGTCGTGGTCGCCGACCTCGTCAACTGGCAGGTCGGCACCCCCTCGCTGACCTACCTGCTCCGGGGCATGGTCGACGTGGCCGTGGAGATCCGGGTGCTGGAGCACGCCGTGCACAGCGGGATGTACGGCGGCCCCGTCCCCGACCCGTTGACGGCGATGGCCAAGCTGATCGCCGGCCTCACCGACGAGACGGGCGCCCTGGTCATCCCCGAGCTGCGGAAGGGGCTTCGTTCCCCCACCCCCGAGGAGATGCGACGCCTGGAGGCCCTGGACTTCGACGAGGACCGGTTCCGTGGGGAGGCCAGCCTCGGCGCCGACGTGCGCCTGGGTGGGGACCCGGACCTGCCGGCCCTCCAGAAGATCTGGATGGAGCCCAACCTGACCGTCCTCGGCATCGACACCCCGTCGGTGCAGCAGGCGAGCAACGCCATCCAGCCGATCGCCCGCGCCAAGCTCGGCCTGCGCCTCGGGCCGGGCCAGGACGCCAAGGCGGCACGACAGGCCCTGGTGGACCACCTCAACGCCCAGGCTCCCATGGGCCTGGAGGTCACCGCCACACCCGGCGCTGCCGGCGACCCGTTCGAGACCGAGCTGGACCGTCCGCCGGTGCGCGCGATGCTTGCGGCCCTGGAGAAGGGCTACGGCGCTGCCCCGGTCCTGATGGGCAGCGGCGGGTCGATCCCGCTGCTCGGCCCCCTGCAGACGGCCAACCCGGACGCGTCGATGTTGTTGCTCGGCGTCGAGGACCCGGACTCCCGCGCGCACGGGATCGACGAGTCCCTGCACCTGGAGGACTGGAAGTCCGCCTGTCGCTCGGTGGCGCTGCTGTTCGCCGAGCTGGCCGGCTGACGGGCCGCCGTCGATGAGCCAGAAGTCCGACTACGACGCCGCGTACTTCACGCTCCTCCGTGCCCACGAGGAGCTGGACCACCTGCGCCGCTACCAGGAGTACCTCGGCGAGGAGCTGGCCCGCCTGGGGCAGTTCGCCCGTGACATCCACGACGCCTCGGGCGTCGTGCCACGGAAGTTCCGCAGGCTGATCGACTCCACGGACAAGCCGACGCTGGAGGCCATCGGCAAGCGCCGGGCGGTCGTGCTGGCCGAGCAGGAGGCGATCCCGGAGCGGCTGGCCGCCCAGGAGGCCTTCGTGCTGGAGATGGAGGAGGAGGTCGCGGCCCTGCGGCCGTGAGCCCCGCCTCCGGGGTGGCGTGGGTCAGACGTTGGAGGGCACGACGCCCTCGAACCGCAGCACCAGGTCGTTGGGCTGCACGGTCAGGCCGAGCTCCTCGCGGGGGGCCCACAGGGGAATGCAGTCTCCCTGGCCGGCGTGGCCGCAGAGGCAGACGACGAGGTCGCCCTCGGGGGTCATGCCGATGAGCTGGCGGGCGTAGCTGAGCAGCTCCTCCATCGTCACCTCGCCACCCATGCGACGCCAGTAGGCCATCGCCCAGCGGGACTCGGGACGGCCGAAGATGGCCAGCGCCGTACCGGGCGTCAGCTTGGTGATGGCGTCGAGGGTCTTGAGCTTGCCCTCGATGATCGAGTCCTGCTTCGGCTGCTTGCCGATGCGCGCCCCCGCGGTCGGCTCGCCGAGTCCGCCGGGCAGGTCGGACAGGTCGTAGTTCCCCGCCGCCTGTGCCGCCTTCTGACGATCGACCTCGACCTCGTAGACCTGCTTGGTCGCCACGCTGTATGCCTCTTCCCGAACCGTTGACGCAGGTGACAGCCGGTCGCGCCACCTCCCACGAAGCCTAGCGGCCAATCCGCGTCCCGCCGATGACGCGCCGACGTCCGCGATCAGGACTCGAGGCACTCCAGCCAGGCCACGACCTCGACCGGTGGGCGGTCGGGACCCCCGGGTTCGGTGACCAGCCCGAGGCGCACCGTCGTGTCGACGTCCCCGGGCTGGACGCAGGTCGGGTAGCCGTCCGCGGAGATGGTCCGTTGCCACTCCCCCTCGCCGTCCCGCCAGAGCACGCCGACCAGGCCCAACCCGGTGTCCACCAGGTCCTCGGGCGCCGACACCGCCATGGCGCTGCCGGTCGGGTCGACCGCGGCGACGACCGCAGTCACGGTCCGGCCCGACGGGGCCACGGTCCAGGTCAGCGTGGCCACCGCACCGAAGACCGCACCGATCACCAGCAACAGCACCGTCCGCAGGGCGGGACGGCGGCGCAGCCCCTCGGGCGGCCAGGCGTCGTGATCGTGCGCGTCGTGGTGGTCCTCGTGGCTGCTCACCGGGCTCACGCTATCCGCCGGACGGTCACGACGGCCTGAACCCGCGAGTGGGCGGCTGCCGGGGTCGACCGGTCCCCACCCTGATCGGTCGACCCCCTCCGCAGCGGCGGAGCACCCCCTCGGTGGGTGGCTGTGTGCGGCGACAGACCACCACGAGGGCGTCGCACCGGCGTCGCAGCGTTGGCGACCCAATACCGGCTGTCTAGGATTGCCGTTCACAGAGCAACCATGGAGACAGGGGTGACTGATTCGCTGGCCGCGGCAGCGGTGCTGCGGCGGATCCTGCAGCAGCCGGGACCGCGCCGGCTGTGGCTCCGCCATGCCATCGTCGGCCCGGCCGACGGCGTCAACCAACGTGCGGTGGCCGCCGTGCTCGCCGGGTACCTCGCCGACCGCGGCGAACGCCCCGACAGCCTGGACCTGCCGCGCCGGCTGAAGGATCGTGTGAACCGTGCCCTGAGCGGGTCCTCCCTCAGCGCGGAGACGCTGCGATGGTTCATCGAGGCCTTCGAGCTGGATCCGGACCAGGAGAGCGAGCTGTTCCAGGCGTGGCTGGGCCCGGGGGTCGCCAACCACGGTGCGGTCGACGACCAGCTCGAGGACGGGGTCGAGGACGACGGCCACCGGACCCTCCACCTGCAGGAGTGGCACCGCCTCGGGCCCGACGGGATCCCCACCGTCCACGAGACCGTCCAGACGATCCAGGCCACCGGCGAGACCCTCGAGGGCTACCTGTACCGCTTCGACCGCAAGGAGGTCGTGGTCGACGGCCTCCACGGCGGCCGTGCTGGACCGGTCCACGAGGTGGACGAGGGCCTGCACGGCGTCTGGATCACGTTCCCCACCCCGCTGTCGAAGGGTGACACCGCGACGCTGCGGTATCGGACGCGGTTCGCGTTCCAGAGCCCTCCCCCACCACGGTTCCGTCGGGCCAGCAGACGACGCATCGACCAGGTCCTGGTCATCGTGGAGTTCCACCCGGCTCGCATGCCCCGACGGGTCCGCTGGTGCCACTGGGACGGGTACGGCCCCGACGCCGCCGTGGTCGCGGAGGAGGACGTGACGGTGGGCCGGTCCCATGACGTGCACCGGGTGGTCAGCCCGCTCCAGCGGGCCACCGTGGGCTTTCGCTGGGAATGGTGACGGCCGGTCCTGTGCCGGACCGGCCGTCCCCCCGTGGGAGCTGGATCAGCGCCGGGCGGTCTTGCGCCGGCGCGTCTCGATGACCAGCAGGCCGAAGCCCAGCAGCAGGATGGCGGCCGGGCCGACCCCGTCGGCGTGGAAGGACGACGCCGGGACGAAGCTGCTGGTCAGGATCTGGGTCGCGGTGGCCGACTCGTAGGTGCCGGTGGCCTCCCCGCCGAGGCGGATGACCTCCATGCCGCGCGTGTAGTCGTGGATGAACAGGACGTCCTCGGTGACCCACTGGACCGAGCCGGAGTAGCCCTGCAGGGGAACGATCCAGGCCGACTCGTCCCCGAACGTGCCGTCGGCGTTGATCGGCACGAAGCGCGTGCCGCGGTCGTAGTAGGACGTGGCCAGCATGCCGCCACCGTCGAAGGAGGGAGAGAACTCCATCCAGTGCGCGCAGTACAGGACGTGCGCGGGGGCGTTGCCGTCCACGTAGAGTCCCCGCCCGGCCGCGTCGAAGCTGTCGACCGGAGCGAACGTCGCCCGTGCCGTCATCTCCTCGAACGTGATCGTCCCGGCCTCCCATTCGGCGATCGCGCCGGCGACCGCCGAGGCGTCGTAGGTCTCGATGACCGACTCGCTGCCGTCGCAGTCGGTGCCGGCCAGGTCGCCGTTGGGGGCGATCTCGGTACCCGCCACCAGGATGTCGTCGAGGCGCCCGTCCGCGTGCGTGGCCCACTCCACGGAGTGGTAGCCGAGGCTGCGGAACGTGTGGCCGTGGACCGACTCGTCGATGCGGGTGATCTCACGGATGCCGGTGGCGTCGCCGTCCAGCAGGGCGCTGGTGTCCATCAGGATGGCGGTGGAGCCCGCGGACATGACCAGCCCGGGCCGGATCTCGGTCAGGTCGTGGGTGTAGCCGGTGAAGCCGACGATGTCGCGCCACCCGAAGGAGAGCTGCTCCGGCTCGGCGGGGTCGGTCAGGTCGATGATGTGTCCGGTGCGACCGAAGGCGTAGGCACAGCCGGCGATCTGGCCGGTGTCGAGCCTGCCCGTGGCGCACTCCCACGTGTGGTCAGTGACCGGCACGGTGGCCAGCACCGACAGGTCGCTCGGGTCGGACACGTCGACGACGGTCAGCGCGGCCCCGGTGAACGGGTTGGCGGAGCTGTCGACGAGGAGGATGTTGCCGTCGGTGTCGGGGTCCTCCTGCGCCAGGGCCACACCGGTGGTGGTCTGGAACCGCACCAGGGAGCCAAGGAGCTCGGGCGCCGCGGCCTTGTCCCCCGACACGTCGTAGGTGTAGATGCCCCGCGGGTCGGTCACGTAGTAGACGTCGCCCAGCCTGGTCCCACCTGCTGTGCCGGCGTGCTCGGGGAAGCGACCCAGGTAGTCGATGTTGTCGGTCGCCGCGAAGGTGACGTCGGCGGGAAGCGTCGGGTCGAGCCCGATCGTCGGGTGGGCGATGGCGGTGCCACCCATGGCCATCAGCAGCAGGCCGGTCAGGACCGAGAGGAGGAACGAACGAAACAAGGGGAGTACTCCATCGTGGAAGAGGGGTTGTTCCTCCGTTCGACATCGGGTGCCCGATTTCCTTCCGTGGGACGGAACCGACGACCGTTTCGCAACGACGCCCGCTCAGGTGGGACAGGCCTCGATGTAGTCGCTGAGCACGCCCGTACCGATCAGCGAGATGCTGCCGATCAGGAGGGGCCACCCGTCCGCGCAACCGTCGAGCCCGGCGACGACCTCGGCGGGCAGGTGGTCAGGGGCGGTCAGCAGCACGGGCAGGTCCTGTCCGGCGGCGAAGCCCGCGGCGGCGAACCCGAAGGCCCACCCGTCGACCTGCACGCCGTTGACCAGGACCATGCCGCCGTCGGTGCGTTCCCCGAAGCCGAAGACGTCCTCGGCGATCGCGACGGCGGTGGCCATCCGCGTGTTGCCGGCCAGCCGCCGGGGTGACGGCAGCGCCTCGACGACGGCATCGGCCACGGCGGCCGCGCCGCCGAGCACCGTCGTTCGGGCGATGTCGAACTCCTCGATCAGGTCGGCAACGGCCTGCGGAAGGCTGTCCCCGACGACGACCACCGGAATGCCCGTCGCCGCCGAGGCGGCCCCACCGGCGACCGAGTCGGCCCATGCGGCGGTCGGGTTGCTGGCCGGGGATCCGGCACGGGCCACGTACAGCTCGTCCGCGCCGGTGCGTGTCAGCACCTCCTGTGCGACCGCGACCGCGGTGTCGACGCGGCTGTCACCGGCGAGCCGCTGCACGCGGAAGCCGAGCTCCTCGACGGCGTCGACGACGGCCTCGGAGATGGCGTTCTCCCCGCCGAGGACGTACACGGTGGCGCCGTCGGGCAGGACACGCTGGAGTTCCTGGGCGGTGGTGGGCACCAGCCCCTCGGGGGTGGTGAACAGCAGCGGGCCGTCGGCGGTCAGCGCCGCCCCGGCGAGGGAGTCGGCGAAGACGTCGTAGCGGGACAGCACGGCATGGCTGGCCTCGTCCTCGGCGTAGCGGGCGGCGGAGAGGCTGGCCGCCATGTCGATCGGCGCCTCCAGCGGCAGCCGACCGCTCCGGAACTCCACGAGCGGCGCCGGTGGCAAGTTCGCCGGGGCACGGACGGGCAGCCGACGGACCGCGTTGTAGTGCTCCGGGAGGTCCCCGATGGACCCGTGCGGCGCGTTGGCGTCGACGTTCCACAGGTCGAGCTTGTCGGTGGTGATGTCGGGCACCAGGAGGGTGTCGTCGTCCAGCCACAGCGCCTGCGCCGGTCCGCGACCGGGACCGAAGGGACTGCTCTCCCCCAACCGCCGCACGTCGCTGCCGTCACGGCCAGCCACACCGGCCACGACGAAGTTGCGGCCGCCGGTCGGCTGGATCCACTCCAGCCACAGCATCGTGCCCGACGGGTTGTAGGCGATGTCGCCCACCATCCGCTCCGGCGTGGCCAGGTCGGCCACCAGCTCGTGACCGCGCGTCCGGACCTGTGCCACCGAGGCCGACGAGTCCAGCGTGGCGACGGCGAAGGCGTACATCTGCGAGTCGGGTGTCCAGCTCAGCTCGACGTGCGGGAAGGGGGCGAACGCCGAGAGGTCGGCGACGAACCGGGGCACACCGACCGGCAGGGTGATCGCCTCGAGGTCGGTTCCGTCGACGTAGAGCATCTGGCTGCCGTCGGGGGCGATCCAGGCCAGGCGGACGTTGTGGTCAGTCTCGGTCAGGACCGTCTCGACGTCCTGGTGGCTGGTGACCGCCATCAGCTCCTGCAGGTCGTAGATGGACAGATGGGCCTCGTGGGCAGCCACGACCATGTCGGCGCCGGTGTGACGCAGGGCCACGGCGCGAGAGCTCGCCGCCCAGAACGGCAGCTGCCGGTAGCCCGTGTCATCGGTGGCGACGAGCCGCCGCTCGCTCAGGACGAACGATCCGTCCTCGGCGACGCCGGCGATGCGTTCGGCGTTGCCCGGCCATCCTCGGAAGGACTCCCGGTCCAGGCCGCCGGAGGCCGACCCGGTGGTCAGCGCTCCCCCACCCGTCGGGCGCTGCCACAGCAACCCGACGTCGTCGAGCTGGAGCTGGGCGTTGGCGGGGGCGGGCGGGGCGAGGCCGACCAGGACGAGCGTCGCGGTCAGCACCGTCAGGACTGCGAGGTGACGTTGCATGGGCTGGGCAGGGTGCCATGGACGGTGCAGGAGTCCAGCCAGCGGGTGTCGAACTCCCCCGGCATGCGTCGCACCGCCCTGCTCGTCGTCCTTGCCCTGACCCTCTCCGTCCTGGCCCTCGCCCCGTCGGGCGCCGGCGCGGACAGCGTTCCGGCGGGCTACACCTTCACCCAGGAGTGGTTCGAGAGCCACGACGGCCTGCAGCTGCACGCCGCGGTGTTCCTGCCGTCGGACCACGTCGACGGTGAGGAGCATCCCGTCATCCTGGTGCCGACGCCCTACACCTCCCCCAACGGCGGGGCGACCGGCCTGAACCTGTCCGGTCCCGAGATCCGCTTCCCCGAGCTGTTCACCCACGAGTCCTTCGGCCAGGACCGCTGGGCGTACGTGCAGTTCGACATCCGGGGCTTCGGCGGGTCGGAGGGCTGCTTCCAGTACTACATGCCCAACGAAGCAGCGGACGTCGAGACCGCGGTGGAGTACATCGCGGGGCTCGACTGGGCCGGCGACGTGGCCCTGTGGGGCAAGTCCTACGACGCCGCCCAGCACGTGCTGGCGCTCGGTCGCGAGGAAGTCGACGGCCTGGCGGCCACGGTGATCCAGGCGCCCGGTCTGTCGGCCTACACCGCCCTGTGGGACAACGGCGTCCACTACGCCACCGGTCGGTACGCCACGACCAGCGTGTACACCGCCGATGACCTGTTCCCGGCCCACAACACCTCCACGCTCGGGGAGGTGAACTACTGGCGGGCCACGCTGTCGCCGGTGACGACGGCGGCGAACTACCCGACCTGCCGCACCGACGGCATCGTGCTGATGAACACCGTGTGGGACCGCGAGGACCCCTTCTGGGCCGACAAGGAGCCTTATCTGGACGCCGTCGGCTCGGACGTGCCGACCTTCTGGCTGCACGGCTTCCACGACGCCAACACCAAGCCGCGCCACATGGACGTGTACTCCTCGCTGACCGGGCCGTCGCAGGCGTGGTTCGGCCAGTTCACCCACGTGCGGGGTCACGAGGCGGGGGTCGGCCGCAGCGACTACTTCATGGACGAGGTCTTCCGCTTCCTCGACCGGCACGTCCTGGGCCGCGACCCCGGCACCACGGACGCTGCGGTGACGGTCCAGCAGGGCGACACCGGCGACTGGCGCCACGAGGCCCAGTGGCCGCCGACCGACGGGTTCGACTGGACCATGCCGCTCAACCCCGGCACCTACGTCGACGAACAGGGCAACAACGCAGGCGGGTCCTCGGCCGGTACGGGTGTGCTGAGCGTCAGCCCGGTGTTGCCCCACGACGTGCACCTCGGTGGGGAGGTCACGATCGACGCGACCGTCGCCACGACCGTGCCCCTGGCACACATGGTCGGCCTGCTCTACGACATCGCGCCGGACGGTCGGGCCCGGTTCGTCCAGCGCGGCGCGCAGCTCGTCGCCGGGACCGGGGAGCAGACGCTCTCCTTCACCCTGTATCCCCAGGACTGGGAGTTCCGGGCCGGGCACCGCATCGGGGTGCTGCTGTCCCCCGGGGACGACAGCTGGTACTCCCCCGGCGTGACCGGCCAGGAGGTCGACGTCGTGGCCAGCGAGGCCACCTTCCCCCTCATCGCGATCGACCGCACCGAGCTGATCGACGGTGGCGTCTCGGACGGATCCGACGACGTGTCACCGTTCGTGCTCGCGGCCGAGCGGATCGGTCAGGCGGAGGTCGACGTGATCCTGCCCCCGGCACAGACACCTGCGGACGGCACCTGAGCGTCGCGGCTCAGGCGTCGGCACCGATGATCTCGGCGACCGAGGTGTGGCCCTCGGCGCGCAGTCGGGCGGCGAGCTGGCGGCTGACCGTGGTCGGCCAGCCGGGTCCGCCGTACACCACGCCGGTGTAGGCCTGCACCAGCGACGCCCCGGCACGAAGGCGCTCCCAGACGTCATCGACGTGCTCCACGCCACCCACGGAGACCAGGACGAGCCGGTCGCCCACGCGAGCGTGGAGGCGCTTGAGGACCTCCACCGCACGGTCCCGGAGCGGAGCGCCGGACAGTCCGCCGGTTTCCGCCGCCAGGCGTCCGCGTGTCCGCAGCCCCTCGCGGCTGATGGTGGTGTTGGTCGCGATGATCCCGGCCAGGCCCAGCTCCACGGCAAGGTCGGCGACCGCGTCGACGTCGGCGTCTGCGAGGTCGGGCGCGATCTTGACCAGGACCGGCAGGTCGTCGGGGGCCGCGCCGCGGACCGCGTCCAGCAGCGGACGCAGCTGTTCGGTGGCCTGCAGGTCCCGAAGCCCGGGGGTGTTGGGCGAGCTGACGTTGACGACCAGGTAGTCGGCGAACGGGGCAAGTCGCTGGGTGGAGACCACGTAGTCCTCGGGGGCGTCCTCGGCAGCAACGACCTTGGTCTTGCCGATGTTCACGCCCACCACGCCGCTGTCCCCGGTCGACAGCCGCTCGGTCAGGCGCTGTCGGGCCGCCGCCGAGCCGTCGTTGTTGAAGCCCATCCGGTTCACGAGGGCTCGGTCCGCGGGCAGGCGGAACATGCGCGGTCGCGGGTTGCCCGGCTGGGGCTGACCGGTGACGGTGCCGATCTCGACGAAGCCGAAGCCGAACGCGTCGAGCGCCCGGTAGACCTTGGCGTCCTTGTCGAACCCCGCGGCCATCCCCAGCGGACTCGGGAAGGTCACCCCGAAGGCCTCGGTGGCGAGGATGGGGTCGGGCCGCCCGACGATCCGGCGGACGAGCCACAGGGCACCCGGGATCGCCTGGAGGAGCCGCAGCAGGCGGATGGCTACATGGTGGGCCTGCTCGGCGTCGAGGCGCACGAGCACACGGGAGAACAACAAGCGGTACAGCACGCCGTCGGAGGGTAACCGGCCGGGGGGCGCCTGCCCGCTCGGCACGCGGTTCACAGCCACTTGCGGGTGCGGAAGATGACGTAGAGGCCGACCGAGCACAAGGCCATGACGCCGAGCAGGATCGGGTAGCCCAGCGGATGGGAGAGCTCGGGCATGTGTTCGAAGTTCATCCCGTAGACACCGGCCAGCAGGGTCGGGACGGCGGCGATGGCCACCCATGCCGAGATCTTGCGCATGTCCTCGTTCTGTCGCAGCGCCACATCGGTCTGGTAGGCCGCGAGGATGCCGCTCAAGAGGCCGTCGACGGCCTCGGCCCGGTCGACGAGCCGGACCAGCCGGTCCCTGAGGACCTCCCACTCCCCCCGTCCGACCTCGGCGAGCAACGGCACAGTCCCGTCCATGAGGTCATCGAGGGGGTCGATGAGCGTCGCGGTTCCCTGCTGGAAGTCGATGGCCTCGCGCTTGAACAGGTAGATCCGCTTGGAGGCGTCCGGGGCTGCGTGGTCGTCGAACACCTCGCGCTCGAGGGCTTCGACGTCGCGACGGAGGTCGGCCAGCACGGCGCCGTAGCCGGCGATGACGGCCTGCAGGTGGGCCCGGACGATCCCCGCCGGGCCACGGGCGAGGTCGGATGCCTGCTGCTCCAGGTGCCAGCGAAGGTCCCGCACGTCGGTGGGCGCGTGGCGTGCAACCGTGATGACCAGGTCGCCGTGGACGATGACGCTGAGGCTGCCGATCTCCACGAGGTCACGTCCCGGGTCGTAGCGGGCAGCGGCGACGGTGAGGACGAGCGACCCGTCCGGTTGGGTCAGCGACGCCCGGCTGGACGACTCCTCCATCGCCATGCTGAGGACGGGCGGCAGGTGCGCGATCTGGGCCAGCCGGTGGACCTCCTCCCGCGAGGGGTCGCTGAGCGCGATCCAGCACGTCCGCCCGTGTCCTTCCGCGAGGGCGGCGAGTGCCCCCACGGGTGTGTCGGTGTCGGGCAGCGCCACCCCTGCCCGGTAGGTCCCACAGCCGTTGATCATCCGCGCATCATCGCGCAGGCGGCGCTCGTCCGTCGGCTGCCCGGAGGAGTCGTCGGGATGGCCGACAACGGGGGGTGTCCGCCCGGCCTCCCCCCGTTGCGTCACGAACCGGGTACCGTGGGTGCCAACGCGTCGAGCTGGGCCACATGCTGGCCGGACACGACGCCGTCCCGGCCGCAGTGGCTGCGACGACGCTCGGCCGCCGGCCACGGACTTCTCCGGGGCACGCGAGCACCACCGACCCCGCGGCACCTCCCCCTGACCCGCCGCCGGCGCGTGCCTTCACGCGCCAGCCGTCCCGCTCCAGCGGGACCGGCACTGCGCATCGAGCGCGTGCCCGATCGCGTTGCCCACAGGGCGCGCCCCGAAAGGTTTCACCATGTCCCCGACGTCCACCCCCACCCGCGAGCGATCCCGTCGCCGCACCGACGGCGAGCAGCCCACGTTCGAGGCCCTCGGCGTCGACCAGGAGCTCGTCCGCATCCTCGGTCGCCAGCAGATCCGAACCCCCAGGCCCATCCAGGCCGACACGATCGAAGCCGCCCTCGACGGCCTCGACGTCTGCGGCCGTGCCCCGACCGGTTCCGGCAAGACGCTGGCGTTCGTCCTGCCGCTTGCCCACCTCGTGCCCGGGAACGGCCGTCCGGTCGGCCTCGTGCTGGCACCGACCCGTGAGCTGGCCGTCCAGATCGACGAGGTGCTGGCGCCGCTGGCCGACCGTCGTGGCCTGCGCACCCGCGTCCTGATCGGCGGCACCAAGATCAACAAGGACATCAACGCCCTCAAGCGCGGCGTCGACATCCTCGTCGGGTGCCCCGGTCGCATGATCGACCTCAAGAACCGCGGCCTCCTGGACCTGTCGAAGGTGCGCATGGCTGTGCTGGACGAGGCCGACCGCATGGCCGACATGGGCTTCATCCCCGATGTCACCCGCCTGCTGGACGCCACGGACTGCGCGGACGGACAGCTCCTGCTCTTCTCCGCCACGCTGGACGACACGACCGCCAAGCTGGAGCGTCGCTACCAGTCCGACCCGGTCCGTGTCGACGTCGGCAACGCCGTGAAGGCCTCGGGCAACGTCAGCCACACCTGGCACGTCGTCCCTCGTGCGGACCGTCGTCCCATCACCGAGAAGCTCCTTTCCGACAGCCGGTCGGCGATCGTCTTCACCCGCACCAAGCGTGGCGCGGACCGTCTCGCCAAGCAGCTGTCCAGGGGCGGCCTCAAGGCAGCCCCGATCCACGGTGACCGCTCCCAGAGCCAGCGTCAGCGGGCCCTCAACGACTTCACCGACGGTCGGGTCGGCGTGCTGGTCGCCACCGACATCGCCGCGCGTGGCATCCACGTCGACGACGTCGACGTCGTGCTGCACTACGACTTGCCGGCCACGGCCGAGGACTACACCCACCGGTCGGGACGCACCGGTCGCGCGGGTGCCGACGGCACCGTGCACGCCGTGGTCTGCGACGACTCCAAGGGCGACGCCAGGACCCTCGCGAAGGACCTGACCGTCGACCTGGGCTGGGTTGGCGACAAGAACGGGCCCAACACCGCCGCCCCGAAGCAAGCCGGCAACGGTGGGAACAACGGTGGCGGCCGTGGTGGCAACGCCCGCAACGGCGGCGGCAACAACGGTGGCCGCGGAGGCAACGGTGGCAACGGAAACGGTGGGGGCGGCAACGGAAACGGCAGCCGTCGCCGTCGCAACGGCAACGGCCAGGCCAGCGGCGGACAGCGGTCCGGCCGCAACCAGTCGCGTCGCGGCTGACCCCGGCTGACCCGAGGACGAACGACGCGGCCCGATCCTGATGGATCGGGCCGCGTTGTTGTCTGTCGTACCCACTGGGCCTGCGTGGCCGTGGATCGCGGTGGTAGCCCCGACGGATTCGAACCCGCGCCGCCGGCTTGAAAGATCCGCTGTACCGGCCGCTGACCTGCGGTTACTCCCTTCTGGCCTTCGCAGACGCGCCATAGTGGTGTCCGGGAGACCCTGAGATTTGCCGCCTTTGACCCGATGCCTATGGCAGAAGTTCTGGCCCGCGGACCTGGTGGCCGTTGAAATCAACGCCCCGGGAAGCGTGCAGCGGCTCCGGGGCCAGCCATGAGTTAGGAGGTCATGCCATCAGCACTGGTACGACCCCCTTCCACGCCCACCCCCCGTCGACGTCGAGGAATTCGGCGACCGCCACTTCGGGGACGTACAGACCAGACTGGCGACGCGGCCCGGGTGCTGGCTGAGTAGATCGGGCCCGAGACGCTGTCGCTTGAGCGCGACGCCGACGACTTCGAGGAGGCGGTGACGATGTACGTGCTATGCCCGGCACTGGTGCCGATCATCGACGTGAGGCCGACACGGTCGGCGGAAAGGACGAGTCGGTCATGCGCGACCAGTTTCCGGCATCGTTGCGGAGTGGGGCGACAAGGGGGCCCCGGGGGGCGGAGTTGACCGACCTGCCCAGGGAGCGAACTCCAATGACATCAGGTGCGGGGTCGGGATAGGTGCTTCCCGAGGTTCCGCTTGGCCCCCTCAACCCAGTTGTCCCATATTCTCGGATCAGCACCTAACGTCGTATTCCGTCGAGCCATGGCATCGAAGAGCACCTGCACGGCGAGAGCGCTGTCCAGCGCTACGTCCTGCACCCCTCTGGGGCGTGCATCGACACGATAGACGCCGCCTCTACCGACGGGGCGGACCTCGGAGACTTGCATGAAGCCCCAGGCAACGCCATGGATGATCGCTGAGCCGGATCGGTAGTAGGCCATCGCGGCCGGTTGGCGACTACCGGCATTCATTTTCCTAATGAGATCCGTGGCCGTTGGCCTTCCGGAGCCCACAAACTGCTTCGCTTCGTACCCGTTGGCGCGCGCATGGCGGTATACCTCCTCCACGCCCGCCTCCGCCCCGTCGTCAACGCCCAACTCGCGCGCCAATTTGGCAGCCTCACGAAGGCTGTAGATGCGCTCATTGAGCGCCCTGCGGTGCCGTTCTCTTGGGTCGATTCCGGGGTCCCAGAGCCACCAAGCACGTGCGGCGTTGTCCAGCACGACACGAATCAAACCTTTGTCCACCAACGGCTTGAGCGGGGGATGCATGAGGTCAGCGAGTGCGCCGAGGTGCTGATTGGCGACGACCAACGGCATCGTGCCAGCGGAGTAGGTGAACACGGCTGGTTGGCCGATCCATTCGGTGGCAAACCCCTCCATCGTTGGTGAAGCGATACCGGCCGGAGAGTCGTCCGTTGGGCGCTTGGTCAATTCCAGAAAGTTGGTGATGAAATTGCTCGTCGACTGTAGAACGTGTCGCACGGGCCGCAACGCCTCGTCCTGTCGTGCGAGCTCTTCCCCCATGGTGACAAGGTACCGGGTGGGTGTGACAAGCCGACTGCGACGGAGCCAGGTCCAAGCTGGCCTCCGTCGTGGGGTCGGAGGCGGAGAGTTCGGCGAGAGAATCGGCGAGGGGTGGGTCCCCGACCTTGCCGCGGTCGTGGCGGGGATCGAGCGCGGTTTGGCAGCGGGCCCAGAGCCCGGCTTGGAAAGGGTTGGCCAAGGTGGGACGGAATCGTGTTTGACCGACTCCGCCGCATCGAGTCGCAGGCGAGCCGAGCCATCTGGTCTGTCAGCGCTGCGTGAAGGCGACACCGCTGAGCCGGGTCGCGCTCCACGCGGAACTCAGGGACGCGGCGGTCAGCCCACCGGAGATACTCCTTGGTGAGGCAGAGGGTAGGTACCCCAACCGTCAATTCGTGCTCGACCCGAACCTGTCAGAATGCTCTGTGGACGAAAGTGTCCAGAAATCCACGTGATCCTCATGCGCTGGTAGGGCAGTCGCGGTCACGTCTTCGCCCCGAACGTGTGCCGCAAGTTGCGCTGACAGCACCTGGATCAGGCCTCGTAAGCGGTCTTGAGCCCCCGAAACCGAACCGTTGGCGACCCTTTCGAGCAGCGCTTGCCGACCGACCATCACATGGGAGAGCAGATCCGTGAACCGATGAACATCCGCACGAAGGGCTGGCTCTTGGAGTCGGCCCACATACTGACCACGGTGAAGCATCCATGCGTTGCGAGCGTCATGGATTGGCTGCGTTCGAACTTGGACCGACCCTGGGCTCAGGGTGTCGGGCAACTCAAGAATCCGCTCGCTGATCTTGGCCAGACTCTTAATCAGTTCGCCGGCAGCATCGACGCTGGGTGCCAGTCGTGCCCATCGGAGTTGCTCGTTGGCCACGTCCAGCGAGTGCGCGGCGACATCGAGGCTCTCGCGTGCAACGTCCAATGCCTCCCGAGCAAGGTTACGGTCGCGCCGCATCTCATTTATGAGGTTTTCGCTCGCTTTCGCTGCAGTCTGGGCGTACGTGAGGCTGCGTTCCGCGGCCTTGGCCGTCCGTGCAGCCGCGAATGCAGCGGCGCCAGTTGCCATGACGCCGAGGAACGCAATCAGAACGGCAACGACATCGTTCATGCCACATACCGTATGGCACATAGGTGGCACGAAGGAGTCGTAGTATGTGCTCGTCGAGCAGTATGGCTCTGACCTGCGATTATGAGTGGTAGCCCCGACGGGATTCGAACCCGCGCCGCCGGCTTGAAAGGCCGGTATCCTAGGCCAGCTAGATGACGGGGCCAGGAGAGAGGGCAGTGTAGCGGCTCGACGCGGGTCCGACGCCCAACCGGTTACGGCTCGCCCGATCCACGCCATCTGGGGCATTTCGAGCAATCTGGTCCCGTGGCGCAACTTCGGAGACGAAGTTGCGTCCAACGGGCATGAGCAGTCCCGCTTCG
Organism: Euzebya pacifica; assembly: GCF_003344865.1. Classification (GTDB taxonomy): domain Bacteria; phylum Actinomycetota; class Nitriliruptoria; order Euzebyales; family Euzebyaceae; genus Euzebya; species Euzebya pacifica. Next base: position 3,022,800 of record NZ_CP031165.1, on the reverse strand, counting down.
CCCACTCCATCCCCTGGTTCGCGCGTGGTTCGCGCGTGGATGCAGCTGCCCGCCGAACGACGGCGAGCCGTCGTCAGCCTCGTCGCGGCGGTCGCGGCGGTGCTTGCCGTGGCCGCGATCTCGGGCGTGATGGTCGGGAGCGGCCTCAGCAACCTGGTGGGCCCGGTCGACCTCGTGCCGACCGCCGACGCCGTCACCCGCACCACCGGCGAGTGGGATCCCGACGCGCCGGCACTTCCTGCCCCGGTCGAACGGGAGTGAGCCGGGTGGGGGGATCATCGTCAGTGCGGGAGCGCAGCTACGTTACGCTGCTGCGTCAGATGGCCGAGACCTCACCCCCAGCCGACGGGCCGCCGTCGACGGGCCCGACCGAGCCCCACGTCCCGGAGCCGTCGCCGGCCGCGACGACGGACGCTCCGGCCAGCCCCTGGGCCACCAGGGCCGGTCTCGACCCGGCGGGGAGGCAACGCCTTGCACGGGTCCAGCGGTTCGCCAAGCTGCTCGACAGCCAGTTCACGGTGCCGGGCACGTCGCGCACGTTCGGGGTGGATGCCGTGCTTGGCCTGGTTCCCGGAATCGGGAGCAGCGCCGGCCTGGTGCTGTCCGTGGGCCTCATCGTCCAGGCGATCCACGCGGGCGCCCGCCCGGTCACCGTTGGCCGGATGATGGGCATCGCCGGCGTCGACGCGCTCGTCGGCACCATCCCGGTGCTGGGCACGGTGTTCGATTTCGTGTTCAAGGCCAACGAGCGGAACTCCCGCGTCCTGGCCAGCCAGGCGCTGCAGCCCGAACGGACCACCAAGGACAGCCAACGCCTGGTCGCCACGACGATCCTTGCCGCCATCGCGCTGGTCGTGCTGGTGCTCGTCCTGGCCGTCGTGGGGGTCGTCCTGCTGTTCAGGGCCGTCTTCTAGGCGCAGCGGGCCGGTACGGGGGGCGGCTGCGGACGGCCTCGTGCGGAAGGTCCGTGTGGATCTGCCGGCGGCATGGCACGCTTGCAGCAACGCGCAGCCGTTCCGTCGGAGCAGATGGTTGCCGACACCCCCGCCCGTGACGTACACTCGTCCGTCCGCGCATGGGGCGTGCGGTCAGCCGTGCCCGCGCCGCCCGCGCCATTCGTCCTCCAATATCTTTAGGAGCCCTGCCGTGAGCAAGGTCTGCCAGGTAACGGGCAAGCGCCCGACCTCCGGTAACAACGTGTCGTTCTCGAACAAGAAGACCAAGCGTCGCTTCGAGCCGAACCTTCAGAAGAAGCGCTACTACCTCCCTTCCGAGAAGCGGTGGGTCACGCTGACGCTGTCGACCAAGGCGATGAAGACGATCTCCAAGAATGGGATCGAGACCGTGGTCGCTGACATGCGCCGCAACGGGGTGAAGGTCTGATGGCACGCAACGACAACCGCATCAAGGTCAAGCTGCGCTCCTCCGCGGGCACCGGCTTCACCTACATGACCACCAAGAACAAGAGCACCCAGCGCGAGCGCATCACCATGAAGAAGTACGACCCGGTGGTCCGCAAGCACGTGGACTTCAAGGAAGAGAAGTAGGCATGAAGGCTGACATCCACCCCGAGTACCGGCCGGTCGTCTTCCAGGACACCGGCGCCAACGGCTGGACCTTCATCACCCGGTCCACCATCGAGACCAGCGACACCATCGAGCTGGACGGCACGACCTATCCGTTGAAGAAGGTCGACATCTCTGCCGCGAGCCACCCGTACTACACGGGCAAGATGAAGATGGTCGACACCGCGGGTCGTGTTGACCGCTACAACCGCCGCTACGCCAAGGGCTAGCGCCGGCCACACCGCAGACCTGATCAACGGCACCCCGATGGGGTGCCGTTGCTCGTTGCGGGGACGTTCACCAACCACCCGGACCCGGCGTCACGACCGAGCCGTGTCAGTCGTCCTCGGTGGTCCCGGTCCTTCGGGCACGGACGCGCTCCCCGAGCACCAGCGCCATGGCGGCGACGGCCATCATCTGGGCCAGCCCCGGCACCAGGCTGCCCAGGCGCATGGCCATGGTCGTCCCGTCGAGCAGGGGCACCTCCATGCGGGGCGAGGCCGGCTCGAACAGCTCGGTGCGCTGCAGGACCTCTCCCTCCGGAGAGATGAAGGCGCTGATCCCGGAGATGCCGGCGTGCACGACCCAACGGCCGGTCTCCACGGCGCGAAGCGTGCTGAACGCGAGGTGCTGCGCCGACATGGGCGTGTCGCCGAAGGAGGAGTTGTTGGTGCTTACGACGACCAGGTCGGCACCGGCCAGGACCTGGTCACGGACCAGGCCGGGGAAGATGTTCTCGAAGCAGATCACCCCTCCGATGTGGGCGCCGGCGACCTCGAGGACCTGGGCCTCGGCACCGGGCAGGGTGTCGTTGGGGATCTGCTCGAGGGGCGGGAACCAGTCCAAGAGACTCCGAGCCGGGACGTACTCACCGAACGGGACGGGCTTGCGCTTGACGTAGCTCGCGCCCTCTCCCTCCTCGGTGAACACCGTCATGCGGTTGAAGAGGGTGTTCGGCTGTGGCCCGCCGATGTACTCCCCCGCCAGGATGGGGGTGGGCGCGACGGCCTCCAGTCCTGCGGCCAGCAGGTCCGCGATCGGCTCGCCGCGGGGGGTGCGGATGTCGATGTCCAGGGAGTTCTCGGGCCAGATCACCAGGTCCGGTGGGTCAGCGGCGAACGGCTGGGTCGCCTGCAGGGCCAGCTCGGCCACGCGTTGGATGCGATCGCTGTCGAGCCGGTTGACCCCAGCCGCAGCCGTGGCGCGGGTGTCACCGGCCTGGGCGATCCCCACCTCGACGGTCCCGCCGGTCGGCTCGGGGGCCTCGCCGGTCAGGAGGACGGCCAGGGACAGGACCCCGAGCACGGTCAGCAACGGCGTGCGGATGGCACCGAAGAGGTGTTCGGCCGGTATCTCGGCCTTCCGTGCAGCAGGCCAGACCGCGCGACCGGTCCTGATGGCCTCCTCCGCGGCCACGGCGATCGCCGCGAGGGCGAGGGACACCCCGTGGACCCCGAGCGTCCGAGCGACGCCCAGCAGCGGTCCTCCGGCGTGCTGGGTGTAGCCGAGACTGCCCCACCCGAAGCCCCCCAGGGGCCAGACGCCCCGGGCAGCCTCGATGCCGACCCACAGCGCCACGAGGACCGCGGGACGCCAGAGCCGTTCGCCGTACACGGCGCCGAGCCCGACGAACAGGCCCAGCCACATGGACTGGATGACGACGAGCAGCCCGAACGCGGCCACCCCGAACGGCAGCAGCCAGTACAGCAGGGGCCCGAAGGCGACGAGCCCGGCGAGGGTTCCCCAGCCGAGGCCCGCGCGGAACGGACGTTGGTGTGTCGACAGGTTCCGCGAGAGGGCCACGAGGGGCACGAGCGCCACGTAGCCGAGCCACCCCGCGTCGATGGGGGGATGGCCCGCGAACAACATCGATCCGCCCGCCAGGGCCATCAGGAGGCGCTGGACGACTGGCGGGACGGGCCTCACGTGCCGACGGGGTCGTGGGGGTGCTGGGTCGTGAGGATCACACGCAGTCGAAGCAGAGCATCTCGTCGCGATCCGCGAGCTGCGAGGGCTTCTTGACGAGGAAGCAGGACCGACACGTGAACTCGTCCTCGCTGATCAGCTCGACCTTGCGGCGAGGCTTTGCGCCCTTCTTGCTGTCCTCGACGCCTTCGACGTCGAGTGGCTGGACCTCCTCGTCCTCTTCGAGGAGCTCGTCGAGCTCGTCGTCGAGGTCGTCGGCGTCGTCGTCCTCTTCTTCGACGACGTCGTCCTCCGTGTCGTCGTCATCATCGTCGTCATCGACGTCGTCGTCGTCGGCATCATCGGTGTCGTCGTCGGCGTCGTAGATCTCGTCGTCGTCGGCGATGTCGTCTGCCAGGTCGTCGAGGTCGTCGTCACCATCGAGGTCATCGTCACCATCGAGGTCGTCGTCGTCCTCGAGGTCGTCGTCGAGGTCGTCGGCTGCTGTGGACTCGAGGTCGCGGTCTGTCAACGCGGGCCTCCATGGGTCGGGGATGGGTGCCGCTGTGGCGAGGGACCGGCAGGGTAGCCCGTCGAGCCGTCCGCACACGTGCGGGTCACCGAAGCGGGCGCATGTGTAGCGGTTCGAGCGCCCCGGTGCAACGTCTCCGTGCAATGTCGCGGTGCGATGTCACGGCTGCGATGTCTCGCCCCGAACAGGCGCCGGCCCCGAACGCTGTGCGTTCGGGGCCGGCTGCGGTTGAGGGATGGGCGACAGGTGGCACCACCGGATTGTCGTGACGAACTCCAATCCGCCGTTCTCTACTGTGTCGCTCTTCCCTTCCGATCAATCGATCATGGTCGCCCGGGCTGGGGACCGAACCGGCGGTGCGGTTGCGGTCCGTACACATGTGCCGTCGTTGGCACCTTGGGAGGCGGGACAAGACCGGGTGAAGTTCCCCTTCACCCGTTGCCCCACCTCGTCACACCCAACGTGTCCAGCGGACGCCTTCTCCTTGATCTCGTTCGCCAGACGTTAGGACGCCACCCGATGCTCGTCAAGCCTGCAGTTTCTGAGCCGAATGTCGGCTGACCTGCACTTTCGATGATCCGTGGAACCTCGACGGCAAATCCGTGCGTTTCGTCCGAATTCTCCCGTTCACCTTCGGCGTGCCGATCGGTCAGGTGCGGAGCAGCCGGTCCCACCCAACGAGGACCGTGGTTTCGTCGCCGTCCAGCGGTCCTGTCGCCTGGGCGACAGGATCATGACCGTCGGTGACCAGTCGGGCGCCCAGGCGGGTGGCGAGCGCGGCCACCCGCGCGCTGGACTCCGGCGGGGTCCCTACGTCCAGCTGCCAGGCCCTTCGCCCTTCGATCGCGATCGTGGCAGCCGCGATCTCGGCGTCACGTGGCGGCAGGAGGATCGCCTCGCCCTCCTCGCCATCCCACATGCCGGCGGCCAGCCGGTCGAGGGCGCGGTCGAGGTCGTCGCTTGCTTCCTCGACGGCGAAGCGCACCTCGTAGTCACTGGTGGTGCCCCGCAGGGGCTCGTCCTCGGCCAGCCGCTGGATCGCCGGTACGAGGTCCACTCCCCAACGGGCAGCGGCAAGTGCGCCGGCGACGAGCAGGCCGAGCCCCGGCCAGTCCGCCTGGACCCGTCGAGCAGCCACCACGGCGATGTCCGGCGTGACGCCGACGAGGACCGCGAGGGCCGCGTCCGCGCGGCTCGGGTCGGGCGGGTGCAGGGACTGGGGTTCAGACATGGACCCGTCCGTCCTCGAACACCGGGCGGCCGGCGACCATCGTCAGGATGCAGCGACGTCGTTCGGCGTCGTCGGGGTGCTCGAAGGCGGCCAGGTCCGCGCGTTGGCCCGGCCGCAGCACACCGACGTTGGCCTGATGTGCGGCGGTGCGTCCCCCGAGGGTGGCGGCACGGATACCCATCTGGCGTTCGAGGGCGGGCAGGCCGACCCGGGGTTCGGCCGCCGCGTCGACGGATCGCCAGGGGTCCAGGTTGACCACGCTGTCCGAGCCGAACGCAAGCGGGATGCCGTGGGATGCCAGCGAGCTCAGGGGGTTGGACGACCTGGCGCGTTCGGTACCGAGTCGCAGCTCGTAGGCGCCGCCGTCGACCCCGAGGCTCAGGTCGGTCGCGGGCTGGATGACCACCACGACCCCGAGACGCGCCAACCGGATCATCTGCTCGGGCTGGATGAGGGCGGCGTACTCGATCCGGTGGGCCAACCGTCGCAGCTGGGCGACACCGACCTCGGCCGCGACCTTCTCGAGCACCTCGATGGCCTGGGCCACGGCTCGGTCGCCGATGGCGTGCAGCGCCACCTGGATCCCGCGTCGGGTCGCCTCGAGCGCGAACTCGGTGAGCTCCGCGGAGTCGCGGTACAGCTGCCCCGAACCGGCACGGTCGACGTAGGGCTCCACGAGCGCGGCGCTGTGGCTGCCGATGGTGCCGTCGAGCAGCAACGAGCCGCCCACGCGACGCAGCCCTCGTTCGACCACGAACTCCAGGTCGAGGTCGCCCCAGTAGGGGATGACCTCGATCGGCCACTTGCCCTGCAGCCACGCGTCGAAGTCGGCGGGGCCCATCCGGTGGGGGCCGCCCATCTCGTGGACGCTTGCCACGCCGAGGGTGACCAGGTGTTCCGCGGCGGAGGCCCGGGCCTCGGACAGGACGCCTTCGGGCATCTCGGCGCTGAACCAGCGCTGCGCCACCTGTGCGGCTTCCTGGCGCAGCAGGCCGGTCGGCCGACCGTCGGGGCCTCGTTCGACACCGCGGGACCGGGCGATCGGCAGGGCCGACAGCGACGTGCGGTCCACCACGACGCAGTGGCCGTCGGCACGCACGAGCATGACGGGTCGGTCGTCACCGGCGCGGGCGAGGTCGTCAGCGGACGGGGCGCGATGTTCGGGCCACTTCGTCTCGTCCCATCCGCCGGCCCAGATCACGCGGTGGGGTGTCACGGTGGCGATGGCCTCGACCGCGCCGAGGCAGTCCGACAGGGAATCGGCGATCGACAGGTCCATGGCGTTCAGCGCCAGGCCGACGTTGGTGAGGTGGCTGTGGGCGTTGACGAACGCCGGCATCACCGTGGCACCCGTCAGGTCGATCCGGCGCACGCCGGGGACCGTCGGGATGTCCTCCACCGCGCCGAGCCAAGCGATCCGACGTCGCTTGACGAGCAGGGCGCTGGCGTGGGGTCTCGCGTCGTCGAGCGTGACGACGTCAGCACCGACCAGCAGCAACGGTTCGTCGCCAACCATCGTGGTCAAGACTACGGGATGTGACGCAGAACGCCCGGGAGGCGGGTGCGTCGACAGTGTTCCGTCACACCTCGTCCCGCAGCCAGGCGGTCGACAGGGAGTCGGCGTATTCGTTCCACCGGTTGCCCGAATGCGCCGCGATCCAACGGATCTCGACCTCGGGCCGCTCGCTGACGAGGCGGTACAGCGGCTTGATCAGGTCGAGGTTCTTGATCTCCCCGCCCTTGCGTTTCCACCCCTTGGCCTCCCACCCCTTGGCCCACTTGGTCAGGGTGTCCACGGCCAGGCGGGAGTCGGTGTACAGGACCGCCGGTGTGCCCTCGGGGACCAGCTCGATGCCCGCCTTCAGCGCGGCCAGCTCCATCCGGTTGTTGGTGGTGGCGGGGTCGTGCCCGTGTGCCCGGTCCACGACCTCGCCGTCGACGACGTAGACGGCACCCCAACCGCCCGGGCCCGGGTTGGGGCTGGAGCTGCCGTCGGTGAACACACCCTCGGTGGGGCCGTCGGTGTACTTGGCCAGGACCTCGGCGGTGGTCAGGTTCTCCTCGTTGAGGGTGCCCCTGCGGCCGCCTCCTCCCCCGCCCCTGGAGCCGCCGCGCGTCCTGCCGCCGCCCGACCCCTTCCTGCCCTTCTTCCAGCAGGCCGAGCACTCCTTGGGGGTCCAGCCGGGAAACCGGCCGGTCAGCTCGGTGTCGACCTCGAAGGTCGTGCCACACGATGAACACTTGGGCATCTGGCGATCAGCTCCCTGCGGCGGCCTGCAGCGCGGCTGCAGGCAGGATCGGGCTGACGAAGGCAAGGACGAACGCCACCGCGGTCCAGACCAGTCGTCGTCGGCCGGGCACCGTACCGGCGATGACGTCGAGGAGCAGGACCAGCACCAACCAGCCGGACCAGACGAGCAGCCCGACGACGATGGCGGCCATGAACCACACCAGGGCGCCCTGCCCGTCCCCGCCGAACGCGGCGTTCAGCCCGAGGACCACCACGGCGGTGGCCACGAAGGCGATCGTCCCGGCGAGGGCAGCACGGCGGAGGACCCGACGGTCGGCGCTGGCGCGCAAGTCCTCCGGTGCGGTCTCGAGCTCGGCGTCGCTCACGGGTTGAGGGGGACCATGACCCGGTCGTGGTCGGCGGCGTTGAGCCGCTCCACCCCGTCGGCGGTGACCGCGACGATGTCCTCCAGGCGCATCCCGAAGCGGCCCTCGAGGTAGATCCCCGGTTCGATGGAGAACGTCATGCCCTCGGTCAGGACCAGGTCGTTGCCCTCCACGATGTAGGGCTCCTCGTGGACCTCCAGGCCGATGCCGTGTCCGGTCCGGTGGATGAACGCCTCGCCGTAACCGGCGTCGGTGATGACCTGTCGCGCGGCCCGGTCGACGGACTCGGCGGTGACGCCCGGCCTGACGTGGTCGACAGCGGCCTGCTGGGCCGCCTTGAGGACCGCATACGCCTCGGCATACCCCTCGGGTTCCTCGCCGACGACGTAGCACCGGGTGCAGTCGCTGAACCACCCATCGACGGGCCCGCCGATGTCGACGACGACCGCGTCGCCGGCCTGGATGACGCGATCGGATGTCTCGTGGTGGGGGGATGCGCCGTTGGGGCCGCTGCCGACGATGACGAAGTCGATGGCGTCGTGGCCGGCGGCCAGCATCGCCTCGGCGATGTCGCGGCCGACCTCGTCCTCGGTCCGGCCGGGCCGCAGCAGTCCGGGCACCTGGGCATGGACCGCATCGATCGCCCGTCCGGCCGCACGCAGCCCGGCGACCTCCTCCGGGGTCTTGGCCATGCGGACCTGGCGGGTCACCGCCGAGGCAGGTGTCCACGTCGCCCCCGGCATGGCGTCCTGCAGGCCGAGCACGAACCGCGCCCACAGCTGGTCACCGACGCCGATCGCCTCGTCAGCGCGGCCACCGTCGAGGTGCGCCGCAACCAGCGCGAAGGGATCGTCGGTCTCGCCGAAGCCGTGCACCGGCACACCGACGCCAGCGGCCTCGGCCCGGGCACGCTCCAGCTCGGGAACCACCAGCAGGTGGTTGCCGTCGGCAGCAGCGACGAGGAGGGTCATCCGCTCCAGCGGGTGGGTGTCGTAGCCGATCAGGTGGCGCAGGTCGGCGCCGGGGCCGATCAGCAGCGCGCGGACGCCGGCGGCCTCCATGGCGGTGACGGCACGGTCCAGGCGGGACGTGCTGGTGGTCGGGGCGGTGTGGGTGGTGGCTGACACGCGGCCGATGATACGGCTGGCACGGATTCCGGCCGACGCGTACACTCTCCATCCGCCGTTGCGCGGCCCATCGTGCTGCCTGCGCCCCAGCGTCCTCGCTGTACGGCATCATCGGAAAGTCCTCACCACCGCACACCCTCGTCGAAAGACACAGTCGTGGCCAAGAAGAGCAAGATCGCAAGGAACATCCAGCGCCAGCAGATGGTCGCTCAGCAGGCCGAGCGCCGCGCCGAGCTCAAGGCCATCATCAGCAACCCGGACACCCCGTTCGAGGAGAAGCTGGTCGCCCGTGACACCCTCAACGCGATGAAGGTGAACGGCAGCCCGGTGCGCCTGCGCAACCGTGACCGCCTCAACGGTCGCCCGCGTGGTCACATCGGCTTCGCCGGCCTCTCCCGCGTGACCTTCCGCGAGCTGGCCCACAAGGGCGAGCTCCCGGGCATCACCAAGTCCTCCTGGTAGGACTCGGCTGAGGGGCTGCAGCGCCCCGCGCCCTCGATGACCGCCGACCCATGGTCGGCGGTTTCGTCGTTCCCGGAGTGCCCCCTTCCGCCACTTGGTTAACGGCGATAGGTTATCGCCGGCGGCGTCGCACCGGCGCCGCATCGTCGAGCCGAGGAGCACCACGTCATGACCGTCGAGCTGAAGGGCAAGGTCGCCGCCATCACCGGTGGCGCCCGCGGGATCGGGAAGGCCATCGCCGAGGCCTTCGTGGCCGAGGGCATGTCGGTCGCGATCGGTGACCTGGACCTCGAGCTGGCACAGGCCACCGCCAAGGAGCTCGGTGACCGGGCCGTCGCCTTCGAGCTGGACGTGACCGTCCCGGCGTCGATGGAGGCCTTCGTCCGGTCCACCGAGCAGGCGTTCGGTCCGCTGGACGTGATGGTCAACAACGCCGGGATCATGGTCGTCGGGGACTTCCTCAAGGAGGACGACCGGGCCACCGACCTGCAGATCGACGTCAACGTCCGCGGCGTGCTGCTGGGAGCCAAGGCCGCCGGTCGTGTCATGGCCGACCGCGGGCAGGGCCACATCGTCAACATCGCCTCGGCCGCCGGCAAGGTGGCGATCGCCCGGCTGGTCACCTACGCCGGCACCAAGCACGCCGTGGTCGGGATCACCGATTCGCTGCGGGCCGAGCTGCGCCCGCACGGCATCCAGGTGTCGGCGATCATGCCCAACGTCGTCAACACCCGCCTGGGCGCGGGACTCGGGTCCAGCATGATCCCCTCCGTGGAGCCCGAGGACGTCGCCGCCGCCGTGGTGCGGGTCGTGCGGGGTCGCAGGAACGAGGCGATGGTGCCCTGGATCCTCGAGCCCATCCGCATGCTGACCGCCGGCCTGCCGTCGGTGGCCCGCGACTTCCTCACCCGTGCGCTGGGCGGACACGACGTGATGGCCAACACTGACGACGCCGTCCGGGACGCCTATCAGGCCGAGGCGCTGGAGGGACAGCAGGCCCGACGATGACCGCCGGGGGTCGGGGGGCTACTGTCCTGCGACATGGTTGCCCCCGCTGACTACCTCCGTCACCCGGCCGTTCACGGCGACACCCTGCTGGTCGTTGCCGACGACGACATCTGGATCGCCGACCTCGGCGGAGGTCGTGCCCATCGGGTGACCGACGGGCGCACGGCGGCAAGCCACCCCCTGCCCTCGCCGGACGGGACCTGGCTGGCCTTCACCTCGCGGGAGGAGAGCCACCCCGAGGTCTACCGGATGCCGCTGGAGGGCGGGCCGCACGACCGCTGGACCCACCTCGGCGCCAGCATCAGCGTGCCTCGGGCCTGGCGTGGCGAGGACCGGCTGGTCCTGGCGACCAACGCCCGCCTGCCGTTCGTTCGCGACAGCCAGCTGATGGAGGTCGGCGGCGACGGCGCGCCCGAGCCCCGTCCGCTGGGTTGGGGCACTGCCCACGAGGTGGCCTTCGGTGACGACGGTCGGGTGCTGCTCGGGCGGAACACCACCAACCAGGGGCGCTGGAAGCGGTACCGCGGCGGCACCGCCGGCCACCTGTGGCTGGACGGTGACGGGTCCGGGACCTTCGAGCGGCTGCTGCCCGACCTGTCGGGCGACATCTCCTCCCCCATGCTGATCGGTGATCGGGTCTGGTTCGTCTCCGACCACGACGGCGTCGGCAACATCCACTCGTGCGACCTCGACGGCGGTGACCTGCGTCGCCACACCGACCACCACGACTTCTACGCCCGCTTCGCCCATACCGACGGCACGACGATCGTCTACACCGCCGGTGGGGACGTGTGGCGGCTGGATCCGTTCGCCGATGCCGGCCCCGAGCGCGTCGACCTGCGGCTGGGCTCGCCCCGTACCGAGCGGTCGCGTCGCTTCGTCGACCCGTCGCGCTGGCTGCAGTCCTACGCCGTCCACCCCAAGGGCACCCACGTCGCCATGCGGGTGCGGGGCCGCCCGTTCTCCATGCCGCTCTACGACGGGCCCGTCGTGCAGCACGGCGCCCGGGACGGCGTGAACCACCGGCTGGTCGACTGGCTGCCCGACGGCGAGCGGCTGGTGCTGCTGGCCGACACCGACGGCGAGGAGCGGCTGGAGGTCCACGCGCCCGACGGGACGGTGACCCGGTTCGACGACGTCGAGGTGGGGGTGCCGCTGGACCTGGTCGTCTCGCCGCTGGATGACCTGGTGGCCCTGGTCGACCAGGGCGGTCGCCTGCGTGTCGTCGACCTGTCGGATGGTTCGGTGACCGAGGTGGCGTCGTCGGTGTACGGCGTGGACCACCCGCGCTGGTCGCCCGACGGGCGCTGGCTGGCCTGGTCGCACCGGGAGAGCAACTGGTACACCGCGTCGATCCGGATCTGGCATCGCGAGGACGGCACCGAGGCGGTCGTGGCCGAGGGACGGCACGCCAACCGTGCGCCCGCCTGGGACCCCTCCGGCAAGTTCCTGTACTGGATCGCGAGCACCCGCCTGTCGCCCGTGCCCGACGGGGTGCGGTTCGACCACGGGTTCCCCATGCCCGACCTGGTCGTCGCGGCCGTGCTGACCGAGGACGGTCAGGCGCCGATGGACCACGACCCCCATGCGCCCGGTCAGCGTCCCGGCGGCAAGAAGCGCCCGAAGCCCCCGCCCCTCCCCTCCCCCGCTCGAGGGTCCGACGAGGACGAGCCCACGCCGGTGCCGCCGGTGGACCCAGACGATCCTTCTGCGCCCGATGGCCCGTCTGATCCCGATGACGCTGGACAGGGCGACAGAGATCCGGATGCGGTCGGCTCGGAGGAATCCGGGGCTGATGACCCGGGCGCCGGTGACCAGGACCCGACGGACCCGCTCGGCCTGAAGACCGACGACAAGAAGACGCCGCCGCCGATGCGCCTGGACGTCGAGGGGTTGTCGGAGCGTGTCGTGACGCTGCCGTTCCCCACCGGCCGGTACCGCGCGGTCACGGGGCTGCGCGGCAAGGTCATGGCGATGGGCATGCCGTTGCGTCCCCAGCCGCTGGTGCCCCGGCCGCCGAACGACCGGCCGCCGATGGCCCAGCTCGAGGTGCTGGACCTGATGACCGGCAAGCACGAGGTGCAGATCCCGTCGGTGTCGTCCTACGCGGTATCGGAGGACCGGTCGACGCTGGTCTACTCGGTGAAGCGTCGCCTGCGGGCCGTGCGGGCTGGCGTGAAGCCGCCCGAGGGACCGGGATCCGACGGGCCGCCGCGCGTGTCGGGCTGGCTGCAGCTGGGACGGTTGTCGGTCGAGGTGTCGCCGCCCGCGGAGTGGCGTCAGATCCTGGCCGAGGCGTGGCGGCTGCAGCGCGAGCTGTTCTGGCACGCCGAGATGTCGGGGGTCGACTGGGATGCGGTTCGTGACCGCTACCTGTCGTTGGTCGATCGCATCGCCACCCGGGCCGAGCTGTCGGACCTGATCTGGGAGATGCTCGGCGAGCTCGGGACCGGGCACGCCTACGAACGCGGCGGCGACCACCCCTCAGCGCCCCAGGCGCCGCTCGGGCACCTGGGCGCGGACGTCGAGTTCGGCGAGGAGGGGTGGACCGTCGGTCGAGTGCTCGTCGGTGACCCCACGGACCGGTCGCGGCGGATGCCCCTGCGGGCGCCGGGTGTGCGGGTGTCGGAGGGCGCGCGGCTGCTCGCGGTCGACGGCGTGCCCGTCGACGAGTCCACGTCGCCGGCGAGCCTGCTGGTCAACCGGGCGGGCAAGGAGGTGTCGTTGCGGGTGGCCGATCCCGACGAGCGGACGGTACGCGTGCGTCCGCTGTCGGCGGAGACGCCCCTGCGGTACGCCGACTGGGTGGCCGGGAACCGGGCGCGGGTGGCCGAGCGGTCCGATGGGCGGATCGGGTACGTCCACATCCCCGACATGGGCGCGGGGGGGTACGCGGAGTTCACCGACCAGTACCTGGCGACCATGCACTGCGAGGCGCTGGTCGTCGACGTGCGGTTCAACGGTGGCGGGAACGTCTCGTCGTTGATCCTGGAGACGCTGAGCGGGCGGCGGATCGGCTACCAGCTGCGCCGGACGGGGGCGCTGGAGCCCTATCCCCACCACGCCCCCGCGGGCCCGCTCGTGGCGGTGACCAACGAGCGGTGCGGGTCGGATGGCGACATCTTCACCCATGCATGGAAGCGGCTGGAGCTGGGTCCGGTCGTCGGGACCCGGACGTGGGGTGGCGTGATCGGCATCCAGCCCCGCAACCCCAGCGTCGACGGGACCGTGACCACCCAGCCCGGCTTCGCCTTCTGGTTCGACGACGTCGGCTTCGGCGTGGAGAACTACGGGACGGACCCGACCCACCCGGTCGAGATCGCCCCCCACGACGCGGCCGCCGGCCTCGACCCCCAGCTGGACACCGCCATCGACCTGGCCCTTGAGGCGCTGGAGGACCAGGGCCCACCGGAGCTGCCCGACGTCGGCACCGCGCCGATGCTGACCAGGCCGGACCTGCCCCCGCGGTAGGGGGTCCATACACGGCCGTTCGCAGCTGAAGGAGGGGCCTGAGCGACCTCTCCCCACTCTTCCCATGGCTGTGGCCCCACCTGGTCGGGTGGGGTGCGGGTCAGCTCGGTCTTGCTTGGGTCGGTCGCAGCGGCGGTCGGGAGACCAGGCGGGTGCGGCCGTGGGTGACGATGTAGGTGCCGTCGGGCTGGAGGGTCTGGGTCCAGCCGGGGGCATGGACCCGCAGGTGGCAGCGGCGACACAGCAGCACCATGTTGGTGGTGTCGGTCGGGCCGGGCCGTGGGATCACATGGTGGGCATCGGTCCACCGTGCCGGCGCACGACAGCCCGGGAACCGGCAGCCCTGATCCCTGGCATCAAGGGCATCACGCAGGGGTTTGGTGACCGGCGTGTCACCCCGTCCGGCGGCCATCACCAACGTGCCGTCGGTGATGATCGGCACCATGGTGGCGTCACACGCCCAAGCCTGGGCGGTGACCTGGCTGATGCGGGTGGATCCGCCGGCGGTCTGCCACAACAACTGCGCCGTCGCCCGGCCATCCGGGCCGTGACTGTCGGGGTCGTCGAGGAGGTCCTTGACGTCGACGATGGCCGACAGTCGGGGTCGGGCTGGCCGTCCGGGGGCGGGGGTGGCGAGCCACTCGCTCAGGGCCCGGTACAGCCCTTCGGCGAGCTGGACCCGTCGTGGTCGGGTGTCCCGGTACGTCTTGGGGATCGGCGTGCCCTCGTCATCGCGGGCAACGTCGTCGTCTGACACGTCGGCGGTCAGGTCGTCGTCGCCAACCGCGTCGTTGGGGTTGTCGAGGTGGTGGTCGTGGCCTGCGGGTGCCTGTGCGGATGTGGGTCGGTTGGCGGCGGCGTTCATGGCCTGGCCGAGGACGGCGTTGAGCTCGGGGTCGGCGTGGATGTACCAGTCGCCCCAGCCGTCGAAGGAGGGCTGGCAGACCGCCGAGGCATGGTCGGGTGCGGTCGCTGCGGCCGTGTCGACGGCTGTGCGGTCGATGCGCCAGGCGAGGTCGGCGGTGATCTCGCCGATCCGGTCGGGTTCGACGTCGCGGGCGGTACCGACGGCGGCGGCGAGCTGGTCGTCGAGGGTCTGTCGTTGGGCGACGGACAGGTCACGAGTCGCCATGACGATGGCGCGGACCTGTGACCACGACAGGCAGCCCTGGTCGAAGGCCTGCCAGGTCTCGGGCATCGCCGACAGCGTCTGCACACACCGCTCGAGGAATGCGGCTTCGGCACCGGTCACGTCGGCGGCGAGGCCGATCAGTCGACGGGCGGGCAGGCCATCCCTGGACACCCCACCGGCCTGCTGGATGCAGCGCAGCAACCGGGCCATCAGCCGGTCGACCTCGCGCAGCAACGAGACAGCCGAGTCGAACGGATCGAGCACACCGACACCGGTGGAGGACCCTCCACCCGGCGCTCGATCCAGCTCGACCTTCATACGAACAAGTGTACGAGTTAGGTGTGACACTCAGGCCCCGCTGGCGGGGATCTGGGGACAACTTCTCAAGGAATCCTGGCCACCGAAACCCATGCACTTCGGACCGCTAGTCTCGCGATCCGGCGGGAGGCGCGGGGTGTCCGCCACCGCTCGCAGTCCGTCGTTGCCCCTCCGAAGAAGGACCGTCGTGAACATCTCTGTCATGTCCCGCCTCACAGGACTACTACTCCTCCTCCTGGTCCTCCTTACGAGCGGGTGCGCAATGGATGACGGAGTCCTCGGTTGCGTTCAGGACGAGGACGGCCTGAACTGCACCAACGACTCCCTCCGGACCTCCGGCACCTTCGCCCCCGAGTCCAGCCGCGGCGACTACTCCGAGCTCAGGGCCTACCGAGCCTGCGCCATCGGCGTGATGACCGCCGACCCGGACGTCAGCGAAGCAGACGCCTACGCGGCCTGTTTCGCGGAGGGCCGCCTCTAGCCCGGGGTCAGCTCACTGATCAGCGCGGTCTCGGCGAGTGCACGCGCCGCGGCCTGCACGATCGGGACGGCCAGCAAGGCGCCGGTCCCCTCCCCCAGCCGCAGGTCCAGGTCAAGCAGCGCGTCCAGCTCGAGGTGGCGAAGGGCCACTCCCGCACCCGGCTCCGTCGACAGGTGGCCGGCGATCATGTAGCCGACGCACGCAGGCGCGAGGGCCGCCGCGCACAGTGCCGCGGCATCCGTGATCACCCCGTCCAGCAGCACCGGCACCCGACGGCCCGCCCCCACCAAGATCGCGCCGACCAGCGCTGCATGCTCGAGCCCGCCCACAGCGGCAAGCACCTCAAGCGGCGCAGCCCCCGACGGCAACCGCCCGACGGCACCCCTCACGATCGACTGCTTGCGCGCAAGGGTGTCGGCATCCGCGCCCGCACCCGCACCGGTGACCTCCTCCGCCGACGCACCGGTGAACGCCGCGATCAGCGCCGCGGATGCTGTCGTGTTGGACAGCCCCATGTCACCGAGCACGAGCAGGTCGACCCCGTCGTCCAGCATCTGCCCTGCCGCGGTGGCCCCCGCCAGTACGGCCAGCACGACCTCGTCCGCCGTCATCGCCGGCCCGACCGACAGGTCAGCGGTCCCCGCCGCCACACGCGCCGACGTCAGCCCCTCCCGCGGACGGGGTTCGACCGCACAGCCGACATCCAGCGTCACGACCGACGCGCCGACGGTCCGGGCCAGCGCGCTGCACGACGCCTTGCCGTCGGCGATGACCTCGACCATCGCCGTGGTGATCGCCTGCGGCCACGGGGTCACCCCCTGCGCATGCACCCCGTGGTCGGCGGCGCACACGATGAGGCCGGGCGAAGCCGGGACGGGCGGCACCTCCTCCCCCGCCATCGCCGCCAGCCGCGCCCCGACGGCCTCCACCCGTCCGAGGCTGCCCGGCGGCTTGGCCAGGGCGTCCCAGCGGGCGACGGCACCCGCTCGGGCACCCTCGTCCACCTCCCCCACGGCATCGACGAGGGCTCGAACACGATCGGCGGCGGTCACAGGATCTCCTCGAGGGTCTGGGCGAGCTGCTCGGTGGCCGCTGCGTCGCGGACAGCGACACGCAGGCAACGCGGGGGCAGCAGGGGAAAGGTGGAGGGGCGGACGGCGATCCCACGGGCCAGCAGCGCACGGTGGACGGCAGGGCCACCGTCTACCTCGACGAGCACGAAGTTCGCCGCGCCATCGTGGACGGTCACGCCGGGGATCCGCTCCAGCCGACGCACCATCGCCGTCCGTCGCCGGGCGATGCCGGCTGCGGTGTCCAGCCGCCACGACTCCTCCGACAACGACGCGCTGATGACACCGAGCGCCGCTGTCGACACGGGCCAGGGCTGCTGATGCGCGCGCAACCGCTCGGCGATGGACGGGTCGGCGACGAGCCACCCGGCACGCACGCCCGGAACGGCCCACAGCTTGGTCACCGACCGCACCACGACCAGCCCCGGCATGTCGACCCGGCCGGTCAGCGACGAGCGGTTGTCGGTGACGAAGTCCATGAAGGCCTCGTCGACCAGGACGATCCGCCCGGGCCGGCAGAGCGACACGATCGCCGACGGTTCGTCCAGCGTGCCGGTGGGGTTGTTGGGGTTGCCCACCACGACAAGGTCGGCGTCGTCGGGCACCCGGTCGGGTCGCAGCGCCCACCCGTTGGCGGCATCGCGGGGCACACGGGTGATCCGTACGTCACACGCACGCAGGGCCGCTTCCGGGGCGGTGAACGTGGGATGCACGATGGCGGCGTGTGTCGGACGCAGCGCATGCGGGACCAGCCAGAACGCCTCGGCGGCCCCGGCCAGCAGCACCACGTGGTCGCGGGTCAGTCCGGTGTGGCCGGCGACGACGTCTCGGGTCTCGTCGAGGTTGGGGTAGCGCCCGACGGCGGCGTCGCCAAGCGCTCGGCGGATGTGGGCCGGGGGCCGGTCGCCCCAGACGTTGACGGCGAAGTCCAGCGCCCCCTCGGGGACCATGGTGTCGCCGTGGGCCGCGAGCATCCGCTCACCGGCAGGAGCGCCGACCCCCGCATCATCCCCGGCGTTGTCGCTGTGAGGTGCGACCACGTCGCCGTGAGGTGGGACCACCCCGTCTGCCCCGGGTTCCGCCGCCTCCGGTCCGACAGGAGGATCCACAGGCGCCGCGGGCAGGTCGACCATGCGTCCCGCCACGACCAGCACGACCCGATCGGCAACGGCCGACAGCGTCTGGGTGAGCGCGCCGACGGTGTCGATCCACCGCCGGGTCCCCCGTCCGGTCGCCACGACGCCGCCACCGACCTGCTCGGCGACGACGACCACGCGCCCCGTCGCCCCGTCCGCCCACGACCCCGCCTCGGACACGACCCCGTCGAGGTCACCGTCCTCCCACAGGTCCTCCGCATCCATGCGGGCCTGCACCCAGGTGCCCACCGAGTCCACGAGCACCGTGCCGGACGCCTCGGCGATGGCCGCGGCGACATCGGCGGTCTCCACGGTCGTCCACGTCGACGGCCGACGCGCACGGTGCGCTGCGACCCGATGATCCATTTCCGGATCGGTCACCGTGCCGGTGGCGACATAGGTCACGGTGTCCCCGGGTTCGGCCGCCAGTCGTTCGGCCACCACGCTCTTCCCGGACCGCGTCCCCCCGATGACGAGGATCAGCTCGGCCGTCATCCAAGTGCCTCCGGCAGGGTGGGCCGCCAGCCGACCACTGTCAGCTGCCAGTGGTCGGGGTCCCCGTCGCCGGTCAGCATCGTCACCGATGCCGGTGCAAGCTGCAGGCCCCAGGCTGCACGGCTCGGCGCACCCAGCACTTCTGTGACGAGCGCACGGATGAACCCGCCGTGGGAGACGGCCACGACCGTCCCGTCCACCGACGCGGCACGATCGAGCACCCGCCGGGCCCGCTGCTTGACGTCGCCGAAGGCCTCACCACCGGGAGGGGTGGCGTCGGCGTCGGCCATCCAACCCCGCAGGACGTCGGGCGTCTCGGCGTCGACGTCGGCGACGGTCCGGCCCTCCCACTCACCGAACGACGCCTCGGCAAGGTCGTCAGTCTGCGTGTCGGGCTCGCGGGCGGCCAGCGTGGCGGTCTGTACCGCCCTGGTCGCCCACGACGACCAGACGACGTCGGCACGTGGCAGGTGCTCCGCCAGCGACCGGGCCGCTCGGTGACCGGGAAGGTCCAGCTCCACACCGCCGTCCTCGCCCTCCCGACCGCACGACGAGGGGAACGCCTTCCGGGTCTCACCGGTGGTGGCGTGTCGCAGCACGTAGAGGGTGGGCACGGCCGCGCACCCTACCCGGCCCCGCCGCCGGACAGGGGTGCCCCGTCCACCAGCAGCCACAGTGGCCACTTGATTGGTTGGGTCCACTCGTCGAGGATGGCGAGCATGGCAAAGGTCCTCGTCTCACAGGTGGATGCCGTCTGGTTGGCCGAACGGCTGCATGACTGGCCCGACGGCAGCGGCCCGATGTACCAACGGCTCGCGCAGGCCATCGAACGGCTCGTGCAGGCGGGTGAGGTGCAGGGCGGCGCCCGACTCCCCGCCGAGCGGCTGCTGTCGACGGAGCTGAAGGTGTCGCGCACCACCGTCGCCGGCGCCTACGAGCTGCTCGCCGACCGTCGCCTGGTGACGCGCCGCCACGGCTCGGGCACCTACGTCGAGAGCGTCCGTACCGAGACGCCGCCGCCACGCGAGTCCGTCCTGATGCGCAGCCTCGAACGCAACGAGATCTTCGACGGGCTGCTCGACCCGCCACGTGAGCTGCTCGACATGCGGTCCGCGGTGATCCACGACTCCCCCGGCCTGCCCCAACGTGCGCTGGACGCCGTCGGTGCGGACGTGGCTCGAGCGGCCAGCCTCCAGGGCTACGTGCCCGCCGGGCTGCCGGCCCTGCGGGCGGCCATCGCCGCCCGGTATACCGCCCTCGGCCTGCCGACCGAACCGGGTGAGGTGCTGGTCACCTCCGGTGCGCAGCAGGCCCTGGCCCTGATCGCCATGCTGCACGTGCGCCCCGACGACGAGGTCGTGACCGAGGCGCTGACCCACACCGGTGCCATCGACCTGTTCGTCGCCTCCGGCGCCCGCCTCCGGACCGTGCCCGTGGGCCAGCAGGGCGCCGACGTGGATGCGATCGAACGGGTACTGACCGAGCGTCCGCGGCTGCTGTACCTGATCCCGTCCATCCACAACCCGCTCGGCAGCGTCATGCCGGCGCGCGAGCGGCGGCGGCTGGCGTCGCTGCTCGACGAACACCCCGACCTGGTCGTCATCGCTGACGACACGCTGGCTGACACCTACCGGGACCGGCGCCCGCCGCCCCCGCTGGGCAGCTACCCCGGCGCCCACCGCGTGCTCCACACCGGTTCGTTGTCCAAGCTGATCTGGGGTGGCCTGCGGGTCGGCTGGGTGCGTGGTCCGGTGCCCGAGATCCGCAGGCTCGCCCGGCTCAAGGCCCTCACCGACCTGGGGTCGAGCATCCCCTCGCAGCTGCTGGCCATCCGCCTGATGGAGGAGGGTGAGGACTTCGCCGACGACCGACGGGCGATGATCGCCCAGCGCGGCCGAACCCTGGAGCGGGCGTTGGCCCACCGGTTGCCGTCGTGGACCTTCGACACGCCCGAGGGTGGCCTGTGCCTGTGGATCCGCCTGCCCGGCGGCTCGGCGAGGGAGCTCACCATGCGGGCCGCTCGCCACGGAGTGGCCCTTGCTGCCGGCAGCATCCAGTCACCGCAGGGCCACTTCTCCGACCACCTGCGGATTCCCTACAGCCACTCCGAGCTGGTGCTCACCCGCGCGGTGGACCGCCTGGCCGACGCCTGGGAGCAGCACGCCGACCCCTCCCCCATCTGCGAGCTCGAGGACCTTCGCGTCGTCGTGTGACCGTCCCGACGATCCAGGGCATCAGCCCGGGAACGTGCCGGCGCGCCCGAGGAGCGCCGGCGTGCGGTCCGCCCCGAGGGCCTCGGCGATCCAGCTGGCCGGCTCGACGAGATCCGGGACCGCGAGGCCGACGTCGAGCCCGGAACGGCCGAGCAGGTAGACGAGGTCCTCGGTCGCGATGTTGCCCGTCGCTGCAGGGGCGAACGGGCAGCCACCGAACCCGCCCGCGCTCGCGTCGATGGCGACGACCCCGGCCTCCACGGCAGCCCACGCGTTGGCGTAGCCGGTGTTGCGCGTGTTGTGGAGGTGGACCCGCACGGGGACGTCGGTGACGTCGCGGACGGCGCCCACCAGGCGATGGACGTCGGCGGGAACGCCCACGCCGATGGTGTCGGCCAACGCGATCTCGTCCGGGCCAGCAGGCAGGACGGCCTCGACGACGCGGAGGACCTGGTCGGTGGTGACCTCGCCCTCGAACGGGCAGCCGAAGGCCGCGGCGACGGTCACGGTGGACGACACACCGGCCTGTCCCGCCCGGTCCACCATGCGTGCCGTCGCGTCGAGCACGGCGTCGAGGCCGGCCCCCTGGTTGCGCTGGTTGAAGGTCTCGGTCGTCACGGCCACGAGGTTGACCTCGTCCACCCCCGCGTCGACGGCCCGTTCCAGGCCCCGCTCGTTGAGGACCAGGCCGATGTGGCTGACGGTCCGGCCGTCGGGGCCCTCCCGGGGCACTGCCGCCATGACCTCCTCTGCTCCCGCCATCTGCGGGACCCGCTCGGGATGGACGAAGCTGACGGTCTCGATCCGACGGTGACCGGCCGCGACCAGCCGTGACACGAACGCCACGCGTGTGGCGGGGTCCAGCACGGTCGCCTCGTTCTGCAGGCCGTCTCGCGGCCCGACTTCCACGACATGGAGTTCAGGCATCGCCAAGATTGTATGCACTCGGTCAAGCCAGCAGGCGCCTGATATGCGACTAGGGGTTGACAAGCGTGCCGGCGACCCCTTGCGTGTATGCAAGATGGATGTCGTCGACCAGATACGCGCCTTGATCGTCCAGCGGGTCTACGGGCCGGGTGACCGGCTGGGGGAGGTCGAGCTGGCCGACCGCCTCGGGGTGTCCCGCACGCCGGTCCGGGAAGCGCTGCAGCGCCTCGCCGCCGACGGCCTGGTGGAGATCGTCCCCCGACGAGGTGCCCGTGTCGTCGAGCTGACGACCGACGAGCTGGAGCACATCTTCGAGCTCCGCGCCCGGGTCGAGGGGATGGCGGCACGCCGGGCCGCCGACAGCATCACCGACGACGAACTCGACCACCTCGAGGCACTCGCCGAGCAGATCGCCCTGTTCGCGCTGCCGGGACCGTCGCAGGACCTCGACACCGTCTACGAGCTCAACGCCCGGTTCCACGAGGGCCTCGCAGCGGCCAGCCGCTCCTCGACCGTGGCCGCCACGATCGACGGCCTGTTCCACACCGTGGCGGTGCTGCGCACGCTCAGCGGATTCGACGCCGACGCCGTCCGCCGTTCGGTCGCCCACCACCTGGAGATCGTGGCCGCCCTGCGGGCCCGGGACGGCGCGTGGGCGGAGAGCGTCATGCGCAGCCACCTCTACAACGCCCGCGCCTCGGTCCTCGGACCGCGGACGACCACCCCCATCCCCGACCGGAGCCGCACCACCCCATGACCACCGATGTGCCCACCGACCGCACCCCGATGCCGCTGGAGGACCTGCGGGTCATCGAGCTCGGACAGCTGCTGGCCGGCCCGTTCTGCGGACAGCTCCTCGGCGACTTCGGCGCGGACGTCATCAAGGTCGAGGACCCCGGACGCGGTGACCCGATGCGCCAGTGGGGGCGGGAGAAGCCACACGGCAAGTCGCTGTGGTGGCCCGTGGTCGCACGCAACAAGCGGTCGGTGACGTGTGACCTGCGGACCGAAGCCGGTCAGGACCTGGTCCGCAAGCTGGTGGCCGACGCGGACATCCTGATCGAGAACTTCCGCCCCGGCACGCTCGAACGCTGGGGGCAGGCCCCCGAGGACCTCTGGGCCATCAACCCGCGACTCATCGTGACCCGGGTGACGGGGTTCGGCCAGACCGGTCCCTACGCCCCCCGACCGGGGTACGGATCGATCGGCGAGGCCATGGGCGGGATCAGGCACGTCATCGGCGACCCCGACAAGCCACCGGCCCGAGCTGGCATCTCCCTCGGGGACTCCCTCGCGGCCACCTTCGCGTGCCTCGGCACGCTCGTGGCGCTGCACCACCGGCACACGACGGGCCGCGGGCAGGTGGTCGACTCCGCGATCTACGAGGCCGTGCTGGCCCTGATGGAGTCGTTGCTGCCCGAGTGGGAGGTCGCCGGCTACCAGCGAGAACGAACCGGCTCGGTGCTGCCCAACGTGGCTCCGTCCAACGCCTACCCGACCAAGGACGGCGAGATGGTCCTGGTGGCCGCCAACCAGGACACCGTCTTCACCCGGCTCGCCAAGGTGATGGACCAGCCCGAGCTGGCGACTGACGACCGCTTCGCCACCCACTCCGCCCGCGGCGCCAACGCGGCACTCCTGGACGACATGATCGCGGCGTGGACGTCGACGATCGACGCCGACGACCTGCTCCATGCCCTGGCCGAGGGCGCCGTCCCCGCGGGCCGGATCTTCCGCGCCAAGGACATGTTGGCCGACCCCCACTTCGCCGCCCGCGAGGCGATCGTCCGCATCGCCCACCCCGAGTTCGGCGAGGTGCCCATGCAGAACGTGGCCCCCCGCCTGACGGCATCGCCCGGGCGGGTCCGCCGCACCGGACCGGACCTCGGTGAACACACCGACGAGGTCCTCCGCGAGGTCGCAGGCCTCGACGACGCTGCCATCGAGGCGCTCCGATCCGACGGCGTGATCTGACCGACCGAACCGCCACACCCGAAGAGCACACCAACCGCGTGACGACGCAGGAGGGCAAGGGACATGACCTACAGGCTCGGAGTCGACGTCGGAGGCACCTTCACCGACGTCCTGCTGATCGACACCGACACCGGCGGGACGTGGCGGGTCAAGACCGCCTCCACGCCGGCTGACCAGTCCATCGGCGTCCTGCACGGCATCCGCCGGGTGTGCGACGACGCCGGGATCGCGATGGCCGACATCGGCGAGGTGCTGCACGGGACGACCGTTGCCACCAACGCGATCCTCGAGCAGAAGGGCGCCAGGGTCGGCTTGGTCACGACGAAGGGCTTCGAGCAGGTCCTGCAGATCGCCCGCTCGTTCGTCCCCGGCGGGCTCGCCGGCTGGATCATCTGGCCCAAACCCGAACCGTTGGCGTCGCTGGAGCACACGGTCGGTGCGGTCGAACGCGTCGCCTCGGACGGGACCGTCGTCACCCGGCTCGACGAGGAGGCCATCCGCGCCGACCTGTACCGGTTGAAGGACGCCGGCATCGAGGCGTTGTCGGTGTCGTTGATCAACTCCTTCGCCAACACCGACCACGAGAAGACGATCGGGGCCATCGCGACCGAGGTCCTCGGCAACGACATCGGTGTGTCCCTGTCCTCCAGCGTGCTGCCCGAGCTCCGCGAGTACGAGCGCACCGTGACCACCGTCGCCAACGGCTATGTGCAGCCGCAGGTCTCCCGCTACATCAGCAACCTGCAGGCAGAGCTCCGGGACGGGGGCATCACCGGCGACCTGAAGATTCTCCGCTCCGACGGCGGGCTGGCATCCGCCGACGCCGCCACGGCCTCGCCCGTCAACATGCTGCTGAGCGGACCGGCCGGCGGCGTCGCGGGAGCGGCATGGGTGGCCCAGCAGGTCGGGCACAGCGACTTCCTGACCTTCGACATGGGTGGGACCTCCACGGATGTGGCCCTGGTCCAGGACGGTGTGCCCCGCATCGGTCGACAGACCCGCGTCGGCGACCTCGACGTCCGGGCCGCCTCGGTCGACGTCCGCACCGTGGGGGCCGGCGGCGGCTCGATCGCCCACGTCCCCCAGCTGACCCGTGCGCTGCGGGTGGGTCCGCAGTCCGCTGGTGCCGCGCCCGGGCCGGCCGCCTACGGCCAGGGCGGCACCGAGCCGACGGTCACCGACGCCAACCTCGTCCTCGGTTACCTGCCCTCCTCGCTAGCAGGGGGTGAGATCGCGTTGGACATCGACGCCGCTCGGACAGCCGTCGGGACGATCGCCGACGCCACGGACCTGGGGAGCGTCGAGGCCGCGGCCTCGGGCATCATCGACATCGTCAACGAGAACATGTTCGGGGCCCTGCGGCTGGTCAGCGTCCAGCAGGGTTTCGACCCGAGGGACTTCGCGCTCGTGGCCTTCGGAGGCGCAGGTCCCCTTCACGCCAACGCGCTCGGGCGCCTCCTGGGGTCGTGGCCGGTCATCATCCCCCCCTCCCCCGGCGTCCTGTGTGCCTACGGGGACGCCACCACGTCGCTGCGCGACGAGAGCGCCAGGACGTGGATCCGCCAGCTTCCCGACACCTCCGACCCCGAGATCGCCACGGCGTTCGACGAGCTCGCTGCCGCTGCGCGGACGACGCTGCGGGCCGAGGGCATCGACGACGGCGACATGGTCGTGGAGTTCGCCGCCGACGTCCGCTACCACGGGCAGGGATTCGAGATCCCGATCCCCGTCGACCGCGAGGCCTTCGACGGGGAGGGGGCGGGGCTGGCTGCGATCGCCTCGGCGTTCGACGCCGAACACGACCGGCTCTTCGGCTTCCTGCTCGACACCACGGCCCACGAGGTGGTGACGCTGCGGGCAACCGCGAGCGGGCCACGACCGAACGTCACCCCTGACACCGTCGATGAGGGCGAATCGGTCGCCGACGCCACCGTCGGCCGCCACCGGATCTGGGTCGACGGTGCCCATCACGAGGCGGTCGTCATCGACCGGTCGTTGCTGGGTGCCGGTGCGGTCGTCGACGGCCCCGCGGTCATCACGGAGATGGACTCCACCACGCTCGTGCTGCCCGGGCACATCGCCACGGTGCACCCCTCCGGTTCCCTGCTCATCACCCCCACCGAGGAGGCCTGATCATGGCCACGATCATCGAGACCAACACCGACCCCGTGGACCGGGTCGACGTCGACGTCATCACCCTCGACCTGGTCGAGAACGCCCTGCGCAACGCCCGCTACGAGATGGACGAGGTGCTGTTCCGCACGGCGCTGTCCCCCGGCATCCGTGAACAGCACGACGAGTTCCCCCTCATCGGTGACCCCGAGGGGAAGATGGTGGTCGGGCAGTTCGGGCTGTCCATCCCCGACTTCCTGGACAACTACGACGGGACGATCGAGGAGGGTGATGTCCTCCTGACCTCTGATCCGTACGCCTGCGGTGCCGCGATCTCCCATGCCAACGACTGGCTGGTCGTCATGCCGATCTTCCATTCGGGGCGGGTGGTCGGATGGGCGAGCATGTTCGGGCACATGTCCGACGTGGGCGGGAAGACGCCCGCGTCGATGCCGACGGACGCGAAGACCATCTACGAGGAGGGCGTGATCATCCCGCCCTTCAAGCTGTACAAGAAGGGCGAGCTCGCCGACGAGGCGCTGGAGGTCATCCTCCGCCAGGTCCGCAAACCCGACTGGAACCGGGCCGACCTCAACGGCATCGTGGCGGCCTGCCGCACCGCCGGACGTCGGATCACCGAGCTGTGTGACCGCTTCGGGGTCGAGACCTACCTGTCGGCGCTCGATGCGCTGCTGCAGCGCAACCACGACGCGATGAAGGCGCTCCTCGGCATGGTGTTCGCCGACGGCGAGACCATCGACTTCACCGACTACATCTGCGACGACGGGGTCGGCTTCGGTCCCTACGAGCTGAAGCTGTCGCTGACCCGCAACGGCGACCGGGTGACGCTGGACTTCACGGGTTCCTCCCCCCAGGCCGCCGGCCCGATCAACTACTACATCAACGAGAACCTGATCCGGATGTTCTTCGGGATCTACATGATCACCGTGGCTGACCCCCAGATCCTCTGGAACGACGGCTTCTATCCGTTGATCGATGTGGTCATCCCCGAGGACAGCTTCTGGAAGCCACGGTTCCCCGCAGCGCTCAGCGGCCGCAACCACGGCATCGGCCGCGTCTTCGACCTGCTCGGGGGCCTGCTGGGCAAGACCAACCCCGACCTGATGAACGCAGCTGGCTTCTCCTCCTCCCCGCACTTCATGTACTCGGGCACGTACTCGGAGGGAGAACGCAAGGGCGAGTGGTTCCAGCTGTACTCCATCGGGTTCGGTGGGATCCCCGGCCGTCCCATGGGCGACGGCCCGGACGGCCACAGCCTGTGGCCATCGTTCACCAACATCCCGTGTGAGTACCTCGAGTCGTACTACCCGCTGCGGATCGAGACGTGGACGACGGTGACCGACACCGGCGGCGCCGGACTGCATCGCGGCGGCAACGGCGTCGAAGTGGCCTACCGGTTCCTCTCCGACGGCGAGATCGCCATCCACGACGACCGCTGGCTGACCTATCCGTGGGGGGTCATCGGTGGCGAGCCGGGGGCACGCGGCACCAAGTGGATCGAACGGCTGGACGGGACCACCGAGGTCCTCCCGTCGAAGTGCCACGACGTTCCCGTCCGGGCCGGCGAGCTGCTGCACTTCGTCACCTGGGGTGGTGGCGGCTGGGGCGACCCGCTGGAGCGTGACCCGTCGCTGGTCGGGCTGGAGGTGCGGCGGCGCCTGGTGAGCGTGGACGGTGCCCGGCGGTACGGCGTCGTCTGCGACGAGGACGGTGTCGTCGACGACGCGGCGACGACCGCTTTGCGGGAGGAGCTGCGCCGCTCCCGACCCGACGAGCGTCCGGTGATCAACGCCGGCCCGCCGCTGGAGGAGATCCTGGCCCGCTGCGAGGAGGAGACGGGCCTGCCGGCACCGAAGCCACCGATGGCCCGGTTGTGAGCCCACCCGGTGGCCCCGACGGCCCGGGGCATTCCAGCGGGCACGACCGGTCGGGGTGGGGTGGGGCGCTCCAGCCCGGTCGCCGCCCGGCGCTGCTGCTGATCGACATGGTTCGTGCCTACTTCGACGTCGGCGGCGCCTTCGAGCTCCCCTCGACCGATGCGCTCGAGGCGGCCGCCCGGTTGCTCGACGCTGCCCGGTCCTCGGGCGTGCCCGTCGTCCACACGTGCGTCCGCTACGCCGCCGACGGGGTCGACGGGGGTGTGTTCTTCCGCAAGGTCGCAGGCCTTCAAGTGTTCGCCGCCGACGCGAACGATGGCCCCGACGGACCGGGCGCGATCCGGCCCGAAGTCGCACCGGTCGACGGCGAGGTCGTGGTGGTCAAGCAGATGCCGAGCGCCTTCTTCGGCACGTCGCTTGCCGGCACGCTGACCGCGATGGGCATCGACACCGTGGTCGTCGGCGGGGTGTCCACATCCGGGTGCGTGCGGGCATCCGTCGTCGACGCCATGTCCCACGGGTTCGTTCCCCTGGTCGTCGCAGACGCCTGCGGCGACCGATCCGACCGTGTGCACGATGGCAACCTCGAGGACCTCGCGGCCAAGTACGCGGAGGTCGTCGAGCTGTCGGCCGCGCTCGCCTACCTCGAGTCCGTCCGGCGCTGACCCACGACGGCCGCCAGGACCGTCGCGCCGACGGTGATCCATCGGGACAGCCGCACCGACCGGGGGATGTCGGTCGGCGTGGGGGGCGGCCCGTCACCGAGCGGGCCGCGTCGTTCGGCGCGCCCCTCGTAGGACAGCGGACCACCCAGGGTCAGGCCGAGCGCCCCCGCCGCCGCAGCCTCCACCGGGCCGGCGTTGGGCGAGGGATGCCGTCGGCCGTCACGTCGCACGACCGCAACCACCCGGCAGGGCGAGCCGCCCACCACCGGCGCGACCAGCGCGGTGACCGCGGCGGTGACCCGCGACGGCAGCAGGTTGGCGAGGTCGTCCAGCCGGGCCGACGCCGTGCCGAAGCGCTCGTACCTGGGGCTGTGGTGCCCGACCATCGCATCCAGCGTGTTGATCGCCCGGTACCCAACCACCCCGGGCGTGCCCAGCAGCGCCCCCCACACGAGCGGGCCCACGACGGAGTCCGCGGTGTTCTCCGCCAGGGACTCCACGACCGCGCGGGCGACCCCGTCGACATCCAGCGTCGACGGGTCCCGGCCGACCAGCCAGGGCAGCCAGCCGCGGGCACTGTTCAGGTCGCCGTCCTCCAGCAGGGACCCGATCCGCTCCCCCACCTCCCGCAGCTGACGCCCACCGACCGACGACCAGACGACAACGGCCAACAACGCACCCCGCCCACCCCGACGGGACCCGAGGCCACGGTCGACCACCACGGCACCGACCACCGGCAACCCGACGGCGATCGCGGTGAACACCGCGCCCGCACCGACCCGGTCCGCCCACAGCCGACGCTCGAGCCATCCCGCCGCACGCCCGTAGCCGGCGACCGGATGCCAGCGCTGGGGGTCGCCGAGCAGCTCGTCGGCCACGACCCCGGCGACCAGGCCGGCCGCCAGCCACCCTCGACGGGACGGCACGCTCAGATCTTGAGGACGAGCGGCTTGTCGACCACGGTGAACGACGCGGGAGTGGTCCCGAGGACCTCGCCGTCGGCCTCGACCAGCATCGGTTCCTCGGGCGCCACGGATGCCGTCGAGGACTGCCACTCGGCGATCCGCGGGTTCGGCAGGTGCTCGCCCTGGAACAGCTTCGGCGTCAACGTGAACACCTGCGCCTTGCCGCCCGTGAACGCCAGGACGTTGAACAGCCCGTCGTCGGGCAGCGCCCGTGGCGCGACCTTCATGCCGCCCCCGAAGAACTGGCCGTTGGCCACGACCAGCTCGACCATGCCGATGTTGGCGGTCGTCTTCTCCAGGACCAGCGCCACCTGCTGGGGGTTGGCGGCCCGCACGGCGGCCAGCGCGGAGATCAGGTAGCGGACGCGCCCGACGAAGCGGGGCAGCTTCGCGGCACGACGGACCACATCGGCGCCCCAGCCGACCTCGGCGATGTTGACGAAGAAGCAGCTCTCCTCGCGACCATCCTTGACGTAGGTGACGTGCCCGACGTCAAGCGGCATCGTGGCCGTGCCCGTCAGGTGACGACGGACGAGGCGCTCGACCGGCCGGTCCAGCCCGAACGTGCGGGCGAAGTCGCCGCCGGATCCGGCACGGACGACGGCCAGCACGATGTCGGCGGCGATCGGCTGCCCGTCGGCGTCCAGCAGGCCGTTGACGACCTCGTGGACGGTTCCGTCGCCACCGACTGCCGCGATGTAGCGGCCCCCACCCTCGACGATGCTGCGGGCCAGCTCGGTGGCGTGGCCGGGGCCCGTCGTCAGGTGGACCTCGTGGTCCAGCTCGTGCTCGTCCAGCAGACGGCGCAGCTCGGGCATGGTCTTGCGGACCGCGCCGCTTCCCGAGGTCGGGTTGGCGATCAGGTGCAGGGTGCCGAAGGGGTGGCTCATCGCCGTCGGATGGTACTCGTGCCGATCAGGTTTCCCCGAAGCCGGCCATGGGCGTACCGTTTCTGGTCACGTGACCCATCGAACTGTCCAAGACGCTGGCCCGACGGCCACCGCCACGCCCAACCGTCCCTTGCTGGACCGGCTGCACAGCGGCACCCCGCTTCTCGGCGACGGTGCCACCGGCACGATGCTGCACCTTCGCGCCGACCTGCCCAGCGACGCGTGCTTCGAAGCGCTCGTGCTGACCGCTCCCGACGTGGTCCTCGGCCTGCACCGCGACTACGTGGCCGCCGGCGTCGACGTGCTGTCCACCAACACCTTCGCGGCCAACGCCGTCCAGCTGCGCCGCCACGGCCACGCCGACGACGTCGAGGCGATCAACCGGGCAGCGGTCGACCTGGCCCGGACCGCGATCGGGGACGCCGACGTGCTGCTGGCCGGGACGGTGGGCCCACTCGGCGTGCCCATGGCCCCCTACGGCCGCATGTCGGCGGAGGAGGCGAAGGGCTTCTTCGTCCAGCAGATGCGGGCCCTCGAGGGCGTCGACGTCATCGCGCTGGAGACCTTCGGTGACCACGGTGAGCTGCTGACCGCCCTCGCCGCAGCCCGCGAGGTCCACCCCGACGTCCCCGTCATCGCCCACGCCACGTTCGCCCGTGACGACCGCACGGTCCTGGGAGTCCTGCCCGGCCGGGTCGCCGCCGAGCTGCACGCGGCCGGCGCCGACGTGATCGGCGTGAACTGCTCGGGCGGACCCGCGCAGATCCAGCGGTTGATCGAGGCCATGCGCCGGTCGGTCCCCGACGCCCGCCTGTCGGCCTACCCCAACGCCGGATTCGCCGAGCAGGTCGGCGGCCGTGTCCTGTATCCCGCGACCCCGCAGTACTTCGCCCAGGCGACCGAACGGCTGCGGGCCGTCGGCGTGCAGCTGGTCGGGGGCTGCTGCGGCACCACCCCCGAGCACATCGCCGCGATGCGGACCGTCCTGGACGACCCGACGCCCCCGGCGCCCATCGCCATCGCCGCGCCCACCGCCGCGCCGACCAGCGACGCGCCGACACTCGAACCAACCGAGCTCGGCTACCGCCTGGCCCAGCGTCAGTTCACGGTGACCGTCGAGCTGAGCCCGCCCCGGGGCCACGACACCGCCCGTCTGCTGCGTGCGGCCGAGCTGCTCCGCGACGCCGGTGCCCACCTGATCGACGTCGCCGACAGCCCGGCGGCCCGCATGCGGATGAGCCCGTGGGCCGCTGCGCAGGTCCTGCAGTCACAGGTGGGCCTGGAGACGATCCTGCACTTCCCCACCCGGGGGCGGAACCTCCTGCGGGTCCAGGGCGACCTGCTGGCCGCCCATGCGCTGGGGCTGCGCAACCTGTTCGTGACCATGGGCGACCCCACCCGGATCGGGGACTTCCCCGAGGCGATGGATGCCTTCGACATCGCCCCGTCGGCGCTGATCGGGACCATCGCCGGACGCATGAACGTCGGTGAGGACCTGGGCGGCAACGACATCGGCCGGCCCACGGGGTTCACCGTCGGCTGCGCGCTGAACATGTTCGCCGACGACCTCGACCACGAGCTGGACGTCCTCGAGCGGAAGATGGAGGCCGGTGCGCACTTCGCGCTGGGCCAGGCGGTGTTCGAACCCTCCCGGATCAGCCGCTTCCTCGAGGCATACGAGGCCCGCCACGGCCGGCCGTTCGACCTGCCGGTCCTCATGGGCATCATGCCGCTGTTCGGCACACGACAGGCCCGGTTCCTCCACGAGGAGGTCCCCGGGATCGTCATCCCCAAGGCCATCTTCGAGCGGCTCGATGCGGCCGGGGACCGTGCCCCCGACGAGGGTGTGGCCATCGCAGAGGAGCTCGTCGAGGCCGTCCGTCCGCTCGTTGCCGGCGCCTACGTCATCCCGGCGCTCGGCAAGTACGAGCTGGCCGCTCGAGTGGTCGCGTCGGCCACCCGCTGACGGCCCCCCCGCGGGCGGGGTCAGTCGTCCATGTCCGACCCGTCGGGCTCGTGCTCGATCCGTTCGATGCCCTCGATGCCGACCTGGGAGACGCTGGACAGGTTGGCGACGATCCGGCTGATGTAGCGGTACAGGAGGACCCGCGGCACGACCGCGGACGCAGGGTCGTCGGAGTGGCTGGCAGCCCGGATCAGGTCGTCGAGCTCGTGCCGGATGTCGGCAGCACGGGCAGCGAAGGGATCGAGGGCGGTCTCGTCCTGCTCCAGCAGGATGCGGCCGGCTTCGGCGAACATCCCCGACACCTCGGCGCGCAGGTCCAGCGCGATGTCGGGTTCCTCCAACCGCAGCCCGTCCTCGGCGAGGTCGAAGATGTTCTTGTTCTGGTCCCCGACCCGCTCGAGCTTCTTGACCAGCAGCAGGTAGGTCATCACCAGCCCCACGTCCGTGCCGCCCTGGACGGCCACGTGCACCACGAGGGCCCGTCGGACCTGCTCCTCCATGGCGTTGATCCGGCGGTCGGTCTCGCGGACGTCGACCCCCTGCTGGTGCACGTCGTCACCCGCGGTCAACGCGGCCATGGCCACGTCGAAGCTGTGGCGACAGTCGCCCAGCATCGTCGTCACCATGCGTTCCACCGACTCCATGCCGGTGTCGCCACCTCTCAGGAACTTGAAGACCATGTGCGCTCCCTATCTCAACAGCGCCACGCCGACGGCGGGCACGACGATGAACAATCCGACCACGTAGAACAGCACGGCTTGTCGGTTGGTTGCTGCGGTCTCCGCCATTCGCTCGGCCAGGCGGAGCGGAATCCGCCGGAGGGCGGGGACCGGATACAGCAGCAGGATGCCGGCCAGGTTGAACAGCGTGTGGACCAACGCCACGGTCAGCGCTTCCGGTCGGTCCGTGGCCAGGGACGCCAGCAGCGCCGTGACCGTGGTGCCCACGTTGGCGCCGAGCGTTACCGGATAGGTGCTGGCCAGCGACAGCACCCCCGATGCCGCGAGCGGGATGAGGATCGACGTGGTGATCGAGGATGACTGCACCGCGATCGTGATGATGACGCCGATGCCCATGGCGGCCAGGCCAGCGCCCCGGCCGAGCACGTCGTTGATGGACCGCTCGACCCGGTCGGCCACCAGGGTCTTCATGTTCTTGGTGATCAACGCCAGGCAGACGAAGATGGCGCCCAGGCCGACCGCGAGGAGGATCAGGCCGAGGACCGTCCCGGACGCGCCGAGGGCGCCCACCCCGTCCTCGACCCACCCCGCGGGTGCCTTGACCGCCGACTTCACGGGGCTGTCGAAGGTGACCCCCGCCGACCCGACGAACACCTCGCCGAGCGCTTCGGCGCCCCGACGGAGGATCCCGGTGGCCAGCTCGAGCGGCAGCAGCAGCGCCACGGCCAGCACGTTGAAGAAGTCGTGGACCGTGGCGGCCGCGAACGCGGGCTTGAACTCGTGGGGTCGCCGCAGGTGGCCGAGGGACGCCAACGTGTTGGTGACCGTCGTCCCGATGTTGGCCCCCATGATCATCGGCACGGCGTCGCCCACGCCCAGCAGCCCGCTGCCGACCAGTCCGACGATCGTGGACGTCGTCACCGACGAGGACTGCGCAAGCACGGTCGCGAGCACACCGACGAGCAGGCCGGCCAACGGGTTGTCGACGCTGGCGAACAGCTCTTCCTGCAGGTCGGGGCCGAGGGCCTTGATCCCGCCCTCGAGCAGGCTGACGCCGACCAGGAATCCGTAGAGCAGGCCCACCACCACGGACAGGCGCAGCGGGGCCGGGAGTGACGTCGTGCGGCTCATGTCCGCAAGACCTTACCCGCCGCGTGAACGGAGGGTTAACGACCCGGTGGCGTCGAAACGGGGGTCAGTAGGCGACGACGCCGCGGACCAGTAGGTCGTTGGCCTCTCGGGCCGTCGCGCGCAGCGGCCCGTCGCTGGAATCCCTGATCTGGCGGACCAGGTCCGCGACCATCTTCGTGGCACGGACGAAGTCGCCGGGCGTCATGTCGGTGGTCCCGAGGGCGCGGTCCAGGTCGGCACCGCGTGCCCAGCGGTACACCACCTCCATGAAGGTGGCGTCGAGGTCTCGCGTGGCGGGCAGCGCGGCCATCGTCTCGAGGTCGACGATCCGCTGGAGGTGTCGTTCGGCCGCGTCGACGGCGTCGTGCAGTCGGGTGGTCGGGATGTGTACCGGCGGGCCGTCGTCGCGACGGGCCTCGAAGGTGAAGACGCTGGCCATCGCCGCAAGCTCCGCAGCGTTGAGGCCGTCGAAGACACCCCAGCGCAGGCACTCGGCCAGCACCAGGTCGGTCTCGGCGTACAGGCCCGCCAGGCGCATGCCCTCCTCGGTCGGCGCAGGGGTCTCGTCGAGGTACCCGAGGCCGGTCAGCAGGTCGATGATGGACGTGAAGGCGGTGACCAGCGACTGGGTGCGATGGCGCATCGTCCGCTCGAGCCGGTCGCTCTTGCCCTTCAGCTCGTCGTAGCGGCGAGCCCACACCTCGATCTCGTGCAGGTTCGGGTCGTCGTGGACCGGGTGCTCCCGCAGGCGTGCTCGGAGGTCGCTGACCTGTTCGGTCAGGTGCTGGTCGACCGGGATGTCCTCGAGGCGCCCCGAGCCCTTGGGGTCGACGTCGAACAGCAGGCGCTGGACGGCCTTGCGGTAGGCCGGTTGGCGGGGACCGCCCTTGTTCGGCAGCCGCACGAAGCCGACTGGTTCCGGGGGGCGGTCGAACTCGCGGGGACCGACGCGGGTCTGGCGACGATCCTCGGTGACGACCGTGGCAAGCGGCGTGCCGGACTTGGCGCTGGTGGTGGTGACGACGGCGGCCAGCA
The DNA here is from genome assembly GCF_003344865.1 of Euzebya pacifica. Classification (GTDB taxonomy): domain Bacteria; phylum Actinomycetota; class Nitriliruptoria; order Euzebyales; family Euzebyaceae; genus Euzebya; species Euzebya pacifica. The sequence goes on along the minus strand of NZ_CP031165.1, from coordinate 2,987,795 downwards.
TGGTCTGGCCCCGACGTCCCCCGGGCACCTGGATGACGTCGCCGGGCCTGAGGGTCTCGATGGCCTCCTCGACGGCTGCTGTCCGGCGAGCACGGCGGGTCTTCGCCCCGTCGGCCTCGATCCGCGAGAGCTCGCGGCGGATCGACCAGTACTCCTCGAAGTCACCGTGGTCGGAGTGCAGGTGCGCGGCGTAGCCCTCCAGCGCCCGCTGGTTCTTCGCGATCTCGTCGGCTCGGCCGGTGGACTGCCCGTCGGCCTGGTACTGCGCGAAGGACTGTCCGAGCAGCTCGATGGCGTCCTCGACGCCCTGACGGCGGAGCAGGTTGACGGCCATGTTGTAGGAGGGGGCGAAACGGCTGACCAGCCGCTCGGTACGACGGCCCACCAGGCCAGCGACCACCTCGAACTCCACGTCGCGCTGGTACGACACGACGGCGTGGCCGACGGTGTCCTTGCCCCGGCGACCGGCCCGGCCCGTCAGCTGGGTGAACTGGCCGGGGGTCAGCAGCTCGTGCCGCTTGCCGTTCCACTTCTCGAGCCGTTCGATCACCACGGTGCGGGCCGGCATGTTGATGCCGAGCGCCAGCGTCTCGGTGGCGAAGACCATCTTGACCAAGCCGGCGGAGAACAGCTCCTCCACCGTCTCCTTGAAGACCGGGACCATGCCGGCGTGGTGGGCAGCCACGCCCCGCTCGAGGCTGTGCAGCCACGCGCCGTAGCCGAGCATCGTCAGGTCGGCGGTGGGCAGGATGTCGGTCCGGCGGCGGACGATCTCGCGGATGCGTTCCCGCTCCTCCACGGTGGTCAGCTGCACCCCGGAGGACACCACCTGTTCCACGGCGTCGTCGCAGGCGGCACGGCTGAAGATGAAGGTGATCGCCGGCAGCCACTTGCGCTGCGCGAGCATGCGGGTGATGTCGGCGCGGGAGGGATAACGCAGGCGGATGCCGCCCCCGACACGGTTGCCCTTGCGCGTGACCCGGTTGCGCTGCCCGGCCTTCCGCTCGAGCATCAGCACCTCGGGGTTGGGCCGCCCGCCACGGGCCTGGACGGCCTTTTCCTTGTCGGCGTCGGATGCCTTCTTGCCACCGGCGCCGCGGGCCCCGGACCGGAACACCGGGTAGAGCTTGTCGTTGACGGCGTAGTGGTGCTCCAGCGGAACGGGCCGCAGCTCGGAGACGATCACGTCACAGCCATGGCGGACATCGGCCAGCCAGGCGCCGAACTCCTCGGCGTTGCTGACGGTGGCGGACAGGGCGGCGATGGTCACCTGCAGCGGCAGCTGGATGATGACCTCCTCCCACACCGCACCGCGGTCGCGGTCGGCAAGGTAGTGCACCTCGTCCAGCACCACGGCGTCGAGGCCGTGGAGGGTGCTGGACTGCTCGTAGAGCATGTTGCGCAGCACCTCGGTGGTCATCACGACGAGCGGCGCCTCGCCGTTGATGACGTTGTCCCCGGTCAGCAGCCCGACGTTCTCCTCACCGTGCAGGGCGCGGAGGTCGTGGAACTTCTGGTTGGACAGGGCCTTGATCGGCGTGGTGTAGAAGGCCTTGCGGCCGCGCTTCAGGGCGTGCCACAGCGCGAACTCACCGACGAGGGTCTTGCCTGCACCGGTGGGCGCAGCGACCAGGACCGACCGGCCCTCGGACAGGGCGATGATGCCCTTCCGCTGGAAGTGGTCGAGGGGGAAGTCCAGCCCGGCCGCGAACCGTTCGAGGGGTTCGTTGGTCAGCAGCGGCTGGTCTTCGGGGGTGTCGGCGGCGGCGTCGCTCACGTCGCGGCGTCGACCTCCGGGTCGACATCGGCGCCACGTCCACGCTCGACGAACTTGGCGAAGACGATGCAGATCTCGTAGAAGAGCGCCAGCGGCAGGGCCATGACGATCATCGTAGCCGGGTCCTGCGAGGGGGTGATGACGGCGGCGGCCACGAAGGCGCCGAAGAAGGCGTGCCGGCGGTACTCCTTGAGCCAGGCGTGGCTGACGACCCCCATCAGCACGAGGATGGCGACCAGCAGCGGGTACTCGAAGGAGACGCCGAACCCGATCATCGTGCGGATCAGGAAGCTGATGTAGCGGTCGGCGTCCATGAGGCTGATCAGGTTCGACCCCCCGAAGCTGAGGAGGAACTCCAGCCCCTTGGGGATCACGAAGTAGCTGAACGCCGCGCCGAGCAGGAACAGGAACTGGCTGAGGAAGAAGAACGGGGCGGCGTACTTCTTCTCCTGCGCCTTCAGCCCGGGGACGATGAACGCCCACAGCTGGTAGAAGACGACCGGGCCACCGAAGGTGATGGCGATCACCGATGCGGCCTTCAGGCGAACCTTGAACGCCCCGAGGACGTCGGAGAAGACCAGCCGGCAGGACTCGTCGTCGAAGATCGCGCTGGACACCCGCAGGCTCGGGTCCAACGAGCAGTACGGCTTGATGAGGATGTCGAAGACGAACTCGTTGAGGAGGAACCCGACGATGAACGTCAGCATCAGGGCCAGGGCGGCCTTGAACAGGCGCGACCGCAGCTCCTCCAGGTGCTCCCAGAGGGTCATCTCCTCGCCCTCGTAGTCCTCGGCGGAGGGCATGGGCGGGTCAGCAGTCGCGGTCACGAGCAGTCGAACCGGGGGCGGCTGGCGTCAGCCGGCGCTCCCGTGATCAGGCGTCGTTGGAGTCGACGGACTCGCTGCGGGACTCGGCCCTGGCTTCTTCCTGGGCCTCGATCTCGGCCTCGGACATGCCCTTGCGGAAGTTCGTGATGGTCTTGCCGACCGAGCTGCCGAGCTCCGGGAGCTTCTTGGCGCCGAAGAGCACGATGACCAGGACGGCGAGGACGATGATTTCAGTGGGGCCGAGATTCATGGGAGGTCCTTGAGGGTGGGCGTTGCCTTGGGCGTCACAGGGTGACCACAACGTCAGTCGAGTGTACGACGGTCACAACGACCCGTCGCCGTACGCGTGACGTGAACCGTCACGTTCACCCAGAGTTCGCTGGACACCCCATCGGTTCCTGCTGCCCGAACAGCCAACGACGCCCGCGGCGAGTGCCGGGGCGTCGTGTGGGAACCGTTGCGTGTCAGGCTGCGTCGATGAGCAGTCGCTCGAACCAGGACTCGTCCTGCAGCACCTGGTGGAAGTCCAGCAGGTCGTCGTGGGTGATGCGGGGGTGGTCGAAGCGTTCGCTGAGCTTCACGCGAACGGGTTCGTCCTCGACCGGCAGGGCGGGGACGCCGCCGCTGACCAGCAGGCGGACGACACGCTCGTCGGCCGGCTTGCGGACCTGGGCGGTGCAGCGAGGGCACTCGAATCCGTAGAAGGAGCCTTCGGTACGGTCCTGGTCAACGCGCAGCTCGATGTCGTCGGGGGTAAGCGCAACTTCACCGCAGGTGGGGCACGTGGCCTTGATCGTCGTCATGAGGTCTCGAGTCCTTCGAGTCAGGGGTTCCATCCGTCCGAGGCCCGTCGGTGGCTTCTCGCACACTCCCTGCATCGGCGGAGCATCACCGAACCTTGAGCGTCCGACGCCGTCCGAAGGCCCAAACCATCACATTGGAGGGGTCAACCCTGGCCGTAGTTGACTAGTACGTCCTCGACGCGGGCCCTGACGACGTCCCGCAGTGCATCCGGGGTGACCACCGTCGCGTTCGCGCCGAGGCGGACCAGCAGGCTTGCCGCCCATTCAAGGGTCGCGGCGCGGAAGGTCAGCCGCAGTCGGCCGTCGGCCAGCTGTTCGCGATCCGACAGCACGACGTGGTCGGTGATCCACGCCGACTCGGGGCCGACGTCGATGACCACGACGGGGTCGGCGTCGGTCGGTTCGTAGACCGGCGGCCGCGGGGGCTCGTCCGGCGGATCGGGGGCGCGTTCGTCGCTGACCACGAGGTCGCGGATCCGGTCGAGCCGGAACGCCCGGGCGTCCTCGGCCATCCGGCAGTACCCCTGCAGGTACCAGGCGCCGCCGGTGCTGCGCAGCGCCCACGGTTCGACCTCGCGGACCGTCGTCTCCTCCTTGGACGCCGACCGGTAGGTGATCCTGACCACCCGCTGGTCGGCGACCGCAGGCATGAGCCGACGCAGCAGGTCCGACCCGCCTGCGTCGATGTCGAGCACAACGGGCAGGCCGGCCGGTCCGCCGAGGTGGTCGGTCAGCTTGTCGATCGCCGACTCCAGCGGACCGTGTCCCTCGGCCAGGATCCCGCTGTCGCGTGTAGCGCGCGCGGCCATGAGGAGGGCAAGGCCCTCCCGGACCGACAGGGCCAGCGGCCGGGCGAAGAACTCGGCCATCCGCACGGCCACGCGGTCCCCGCTGATCGACACCTCGATGAGGTCACCGCCCCCGTAGCCCGGCAGCCCGCAGTAGCCGAGCACGTCGAGGTCGTCGAGCACGTCACCGGGCGCCACGTCGAACCGCTCGGCGACCTCCTCGACGTGGACCCCGGGGTGGTCCAGCAGCCAGGGCACCATGACCAGCAAGCGCTGGAGGCGGGCAAGCGTGGGATTCATCCGCGCAGCCCCTGCAGGTGATCGACGACACGCGCACGGAGGTCGGGCGGCGAGACGACCTCGATGGCGGGGCCCTGGTCGAGGACCCACGACACGAAGCTGTCGGGGTCGGTCACGCGGATGGTGAACCGGCGCCAGCCGGTCCGCGGGGCAGGCTCGCCGGCGCCACGGGCACGCCGGGCGACCGTCCAGGCGATCTCGGCATCGGCCAGCACGACGGCGTCCACCGGGTCGAGGTCGGCACCGGGCACGACCTCCCTCGGGTCGGGGACCTCGTCGGGGATGACGAACGCGCCCGCCTCACCGGTCAGCCGCACGGTTCCCTCGATGCGGTCCAGCCGGAAGGTCCGCAGGGCCTGCCGGTCCAGGTCGTGGCCCCGCAGGTACCAGCGACCGCGGTGGTGCAGCAGCGCATGGGGCTCGACCCTGCGCGTGGTGGAGTCCTCGCCCATGTCAGCCGGGCGGCGGTAGGCGAACCGGACGCGGCGCCGGTCGAGGAGGGCGTCGGTCAGGGTGCCGCGGTTCGGTGCGTCCAGCCCGAGCTCCAGCGGCAGGCGACCGATCCCCCGCGGCGTGCCCGGCAGGTCGGCGCCGACCGCAAGCTTGTCCAGGCCGGGTGCGGCCTCGTCCCCCAGTCCGGTCAGCTGCACGGCCAGCGCCAGCGCGGTCAGCTCGGCGGGGTCGAAGGTGATGTCGGGGAGGTCGTAGTCGGCCGGGTCGATCCGGTACCCGAGCGTCTCGTCGAACCGGTCGACCCGTTCGGTCCGCAGCGGCACGCCCAGGTCGCGGAGGTCGGCCTTGTCGCGCTCGAACATCCGTCGCCACGCGTCGGTCCGGTTTCCCTCGTAGCCGGCGACCCGTTCGTTGATGGCGTCGACCGTCAACGGACGCCTCGTCTCGCGCAGCGCGATGACGAGGTTGATCAGCCGTTCGAGTCGATCCACCACCGGGCGGTCAGGCTAGCGGCCGTCGGGCGGGAACGCGGTGTGCCCTTCCCCCGGCTGTGCAGCGAGTGCCCAGCCGGACCGTCGGCCAAACCATGCGAACGGACGGTGACGGCTGCGGAGATCACCACAGGACCGTGCGAGACTGTGCCCGAGTCCATCGTCGTCCACAGGCCATCGGCATGTCCGAAACTTCTCCCTCATCCGACCGCGCCCTGCAGCTCACCAAGGGCGGCGTCCTCATCCTCCTGCGCACCGGCGGCCTGTTCGCCGGCCTGCTCGTGGGTTTCCTGATCCTCGGATGGGTGGCGTCGATGCTGCTCGCCCCCGCCGGTGAGGGCCTGGCCAACAGCGTCGGCTTCGGCGTGCAGGTCCCCCAGGAAGTCGAGCTCGCGGGCCTGGACCAGACCTCGACGGTGTACGCCGCCGACGGCAGCGTCATCGCGGTGCTGCACGACGAGGTGGACAGGACGATCGTCACCCTCGACGAGATCCCCCCGCACGTGCAGAACGCCGTGCTGGCGGCGGAGGACCGACGCTTCTACGAGCACGACGGGTTCGACGTCGAGGGCTTCGGCCGAGCGCTGCTGGAGAACCTGCGCACCCGTGACGTCTCCCAGGGTGGCTCGACGATCACCCAGCAGCTCGCCAAGTCCGAGGTCGGCGACGACATCTCCCTGCAGCGCAAGCTCACCGAGGTCGCCTTCGCCATGGCGCTCGAACGCGAGCTGACCAAGGAGGAGATCCTGGAGCGCTACCTCAACCAGGTCTACTTCGGCGGCGGCGCCTACGGCATCGCGGCCGCGGCCGAGGAGTACTTCGCCAAGACCGTCGGTGAGCTGACCGCCGGTGAGGCTGCGACCCTGGCCGGGCAGATCCGCTCCCCCGGGGCGACCGACCCGCGGCGCTTCCCCGACATCGCGCTCCGCCGTCGTGACGCGACGTTGCGGGCCATGGTGCAGGAGGGCTGGCTGCCGCCCGAACAGCTCGAGTCCGAGCTGAACGTCCCTCTGCAGATCGCCCCGCGCATCATCGAGCAGCCGTCGGATCCCTTCATCGCCGAGGCGGTGAAGCAGGAGTTCTACACCCTGGAGGAGTTCGGGGACTCGCGCCTGGAGCGCAACGAGGTGCTGCTCAACGGCGGGTTGAACGTCTACACCTCCTTCGACCCGCGGCTGCAGCGGATCGCCGAGGAGGTCGTGCTGTCGTACTTCCCCGACCCGACCCCCACCGCGGCCCTGTCCAGCGTCGACCCCCGCACGGGCCAGATCCGGGCGATCTTCGGCGGCAGCGACTTCGACCGCGAGCAGTACAACTTCGCCACACAGGGCCGTCGGCAGCCCGGCTCCGGCTGGAAGCCGCTGGTCATGGCCACCGCGTTGGAGATCGGCTTCTCCCCCTCCATGACCCTGCCCGGTGCCAGTCCGACCCGGTTCGAGACCGGTGACGAATGGGAGGACCGCGGCGTCAAGAACTTCGGCAACGCCAGCTACGGGCCGATCACCATGCGGCGGGCGCTGGTCAGCTCCGTCAACACCGCCTTCGCCCAGCTCATGCTGATCGTCGGTCCCGAGAACGTCGTCAACCTGGCCAACCAGCTGGGCATCGACACCAACGCGGCGCTGCGTGACCCCGTCACCGGCCAGGTCATCATCAACCCGTCCATCGCGCTCGGCGGTCTGACGAACGGTGTGACGACGCTGGAGATGGCCGGCGCGTTCGCCGCGTTCGCCAACGCGGGGGCCTGGATCGAGCCGAGCCTCATCGACCGCGTCGAGGACCAGCAGGGCAACGTGCTCTACGCCCGCCCGACGGTCCCGACCCAGATCTTCGACCCGGTCGTCAACGAGATCATGGTCGACACCATGCAGCAGGTCGTCTGCTGCGGGACCGCCGGCCGGGCCAACATCGCCAACCTCGGTTGGCGCGCCGGTGGCAAGACCGGTACCTCCCAGTCCAACGCCGACGCGTGGTTCACCGGGTACACGCCGGTGCTGTCCACCTCGGTCTGGGTCGGTCATCCGGAGGGCCGGATCGCGATGTCCGGCGTGTCCTCGGGACGTCAGCCCTCCCAGATCTGGCACGACTTCATGGTTCAGGCCCTCGAGGGTGTCGAACCCATCGAGTTCCCGACCGAACCGCCCGGTGGGTACGAACGCGAGGTCCAGGAGGGCGACGTCGAGGTCCCCGACGTGCGGACCCTCCAGGAGTTCGACGCCTACCGCGAGCTCGCCGACGTCGGCCTGTCCGCGCGGACCACCGAGGTCGACAGCGAACGTCCGGCCGGGCAGGTCGTCTGGCAGCAGCCACGCGGTGGCAGCGTGGTCCCTGCGGGCGAGCAGATCACCATCGGCATCTCCACCGGGTCGGTTCCCCCTCCACCACCCCCGGCCACCCCGACCGACCAGCCGACAGCCGTCCCCGAGCCGGAACCCGAGCCGCCGACCGGCCCGACGGACAACCCGAACCCGCAGGAGCCCCTCCCGGGACCCCCGGACAATCCCCAGGGGCGTCCGACGACGGATCCGGCCCCGCCACCTCCGCCGCCCCCCGCGCCGCCACCCGCGCCTGCGCCACCACCCCCGGAGCCGGCCCCCGAACCCGAGCCTGCTCCGCCGCCGGAGGAAGAGGAACCGCCTCCGCCACCGGACCCCGCGGTCGGGCGGCCCGGCGGCGGCTAGGCCCGGCGGTCAGGCGGTCGGCGCGGCGATGACGTGCACCCGGCGAGACGTGTCGAGGTGCACGCGGTCGCTGTGGTGGACGCCGTCGGCGTGGGTGTCGTCCAGCAGCGTCTCCAGCGCGGCGACGTCATCGGGGTCCAGGCCGTCGGCCAGGACGGTCTGCAGGCGCCGGAGGTGACCAGCAAGCAGCCGACGGGACGGCACGTCCAGGGGGCTCTCGAGTCGCAGGCGGAAGTCGCGCACCGCCACGACCTCCAGCCCCGCAGCCCTGGCGAGGGCGTCGACGTCACCGTTGACGGTGGCGTCGTCGGGCACCTCGTCGTGTCCGTGTCCGTGCCGCAGCCAGCGACCGACCGCCTCCTCCAACCGCTGGTCCAGGCCGGGTCGGCCGAGATCCAGGTCCTCGGGCAGGAAGGTCATCGGGTCGCCGAAGTCCACGGCCACCAGCACACCTCCGGGCTCCAGCAGGTCCGCCAGCGTCCTGACGGCCTCCGTGCCGTCGCCGAGGTGATGCAGCACCATCGACACCCAGATCAGGTCGAACCGACCGAGGTCCGTCAGGTCGGCCGGAAGGTGCCGTTCGATGGTGGTCAGGCGGTCCGCGACGCCACGGTCCGCCGCCCGACGGTCCGCCCGTGCCAGCAGTCCCTGTCCGGCGTCGACCGCCACGGCTTCCGCGTCGGGCCAGCGCTGCAGCATCGAGACCGTGCCGACCCCGGGGCCCGAGCCCACGTCGAGGATGCGCCGCGGCGCCCGTCCGTCGTCCCCGACGATGGTGTCGACCCAGCCCAGGATCTCCTCCAGCATCGGCGCGACGACGGTCCCCTCCTCCTCCAGGCTCTCCCCCATGGCGTCCCAGTCGACCGAATCGTGGTCGTGACTGCCGTGGTCGTGCCCGCCGTGGCCGTGGTGCTGGTGCTCGTGTGTGGTGTTGGTCATGGCTGAACCGTATGCACGGACGGCGTCACAGGCATAGGCTCTTGCCGATGACGCAAGACAAGACAGCTCCTGGGGTTGAGGACGCGGTCCGCCAACGGCTTCGCAGCCTGCGCCTGGCGCGCGGCTGGTCCCTGGACGAGCTGGGGCGCAGGGCGCACATGGGCGCGTCGACGATCAGCCGGATCGAGACCGGTCATCGGCGGCTGGCGCTCGATCACCTCGTGGCCCTGGCCACCGCCCTGGACTCCTCCGTCGACGACCTGCTGGCCGGACCGGACCTCGAGGACGTCGTGATCCGGCCGGAACGAGACGAACATCGCGGGATCATCCGGTGGCCGCTGTCCCGGCCCGACGATCCCAGCGGCCGGCAGGTGGTGAAGATCCGCTATCCGGAGGTCACGTCGCCACAGGAACCCCGGGTGCACCCGGGATACGACTGGTTCACCGTGCTGGAGGGCACCGCGCGGCTGCTGCTCGGCCAGCGCGAGATCCTGGTCCGCGAGGGGCAGGCGGCGTCCTTCGACACGATGACCCCCCACGCGTTCGGCGGGGCCGGCGGCCCGGTCGAGATGCTGATGATCTTCGACCGGCACGGGGAACGTGCCCACCTCGACCAGTGACCGGCCCGCCTCAGAAGCGCTCGGGCAGCGTCCAGGGTCGCGGATAGGCGCCACCGTCGCTGAGCGCGGCGGCGACCGGACGGATCAGGTCGAACAGGCGGCGGGCGTCGTCCTCACCGAGCACGGCGTACGGCGGAGCGGCCAGGCGGTCGGTGGCGGCCTCGATGGCGTCGCGGTTGGCGATCCCTTCCTCGGTCAGCTGGCCCTCGGCGTCCATCCAGCCGCGTGTGCGCAGCCGCTCCTCCGCCGCCGACCAGGCGTCGTCGTCCCACATGCGGCTGCGCTGGAGGAAGCGGCGGGAGACACGGTCCTGCCAGGTGGCGTAGAGGACCATGGCGTCCACGGGTCCCAGCTCGTGGGTCAGCAGCACCGCGAGGTGCCCGTCCCCCCGGTGCTCGCGCAGGACCGCCGTGACCTGCCACAGGTCGGCGAAGGGCATGCCGGTGAGGGGCACCTGCGCGTTGGCGGCGGCCAGCGGACGGCCCGCGCAGTCCAGGCCTTCCGTGGCCCGGCTCGACAGCTCGATCGCCTCGGCCACGCCGTCGGTGGGTGCCTGGACGCGTTCGAACACCTCCTGCACGCCCTCGGCCCGTGCGGTCAGGATGGTGGCGGGCGAGGCCTTGCCCCATGCAGCAGGGAGGGCGTACTGCAGCACCGCCGGGTTGAACCCGTAGAACGCGGCGGTGGCTGCGCCCGCGCCGACCGCGCCCATCGGTGCGGCCCGGCCGGCCACGTATCCCTCGCCCCGGGGCTCCATGCCGAGCGCCTCGAAGCGGTCCTGCACCTCCTTGGCGAAGTACATGATGGCGTGCAGGGGCTCGATGACGCCGTGGAGGGCGCGGGCGGACCGGATCGCGGAGGCAGGGTGGCTCATGCGTTCGATCCTAGGACCCAGATGCGGTCGGACTCAGCGCAGGCGTCACATCGAGGCGATGAGCTTGGCCACCCGTTCGTCGTCGTGGGTGAAGGGGTCCTTGCACAGCACGGTGCGCTGGGCCTGGTCGTTGAGCTTCAGGTGCACCCAGTCGACGGTGAAGTCGCGACGCTTGCGCTTGGCCTCACGGATGAAGTCACCGCGCAGCTTCGCCCGGGTGGTCTGCGGCGGCGTCGACATGGCTGTCTGGATGGTGTGGTCGTCGGTGACCCGGTCGACCTTGTTGTTGCGCTGCAGCACGTAGTACAGGCCGCGCTTGGTGTTCACGTCGTGGTACTGCAGGTCCAGCATGGCCACCCGTGGGTGGGACAGGGGCAGGTCGTGCTTGGCGCGATAGTCGTCGATCAGCTGGTACTTGGTCACCCAGTCGATCTCGCGGGACAGCTTGAGGGGGTCGTCCTCGAGGGTGTCGAGCACCCGCCCCCACTCGGCCAGGACCTCGTCGGTGTCGGGGTCGGACCCGGTGGACTGCACGAACTGGCTGACGCGGGCGTAGTACTCCCGCTGGATCTCCAGCGCCGACAGCTCTCGCCCGCCCACCAGCTTGACCCGACGGGTGCAGCTCATGTCGTGGCTGATCTCGCGGATCGCCCGGATGGGGTTGTCCAGCGACAGGTCGCGCATGACCGCACCCGACTCGATCATCCGCAGCACCAGGTCGCAGGTCGCCACCTTCAGCCAGGTGGTGTACTCGCCCATGTTGGAGTCGCCGACGATCACGTGGAGGCGTCGGAACCGTTCGGCGTCCGCGTGCGGCTCGTCCCGGGAGTTGATGATCGGCCGCGACCGCGTGGTCGCCGACGACAGGCCCTCCCAGATGTGCTCGGCCCGCTGGGAGATGGAGTAGACCGCCCCGCGGGGGGTCTGCAGCACCTTCCCGGCGCCGGCGAAGATCTGCCGGCTGACCAGGAACGGGATCAGGGTGTCGGCCAGCTTCTGGAACTCACCGAACCGGGCGACGAGGTAGTTCTCGTGGCTGCCGTAGGAGTTGCCGGCCGAGTCGGTGTTGTTCTTGAACAGGTAGATAGTCCCGGCGATGCCCTCCTCGTGGAGTCGCTCCTCGGCCTGCTCGACCAGGCCCTCGAGGATCCGTTCGCCCGACTTGTCGTGGGCAACGACCGCCTTGACCGAGTCGCACTCGGCGGTGGCGTACTCGGGATGGCTGCCGACGTCCAGGTACAGCCGGGCGCCGTTCTCCAGGAACACGTTGGAGGACCGTCCCCACGAGACCACGCGGCGGAACAGGTAGCGGGCGACCTCGTCGGGCGACAACCGCCGCTGACCGCGGAAGGTGCAGGTGACCCCGTACTCGACCTCCAGTCCGAAGATGCGCCGATGCATGGGATCCTCCTGGCTCGCGGTACCGGTCGTCCTGACCGAATCCTCACCACTGTAGTGCCGCAGTCCCGTCCCGGCGGGCACCCGCCGTGGCTACTGACCAGGGTCCTCGGTGGCGGTGGGTGGGATGAAGAAGCTGTTGAGGGCCGTCTCCAGCGCGACCTCGTCGCGGTCGTCGACCTGCTGGAACTGCACGAGCAGCAGCACGTCGGCGGCGGGCGGCCACGCGGCGACCACGGTGTAGTCGGTGTCGGTGCCACTGCAGTCGACGTAGTCGTCCCGGAAGCCGGTGTAGGCCTGGTCGCTGTAGTCGGTCCGTCCCTGGTAGTCGCACTGCTCCGCGAAGCTGAAGGCGTCCAGCAGGGTCTCTGGGGTGAACGATGTGGCCAGCTGCTCGCTGACGCCGAAGATCACCCCGGGAACGTTCCAGCTGCCGCGGAAGGCGGCGAGGTCCGGTGCGGCGGTGATCTGCCGGCCGATCGGGTTGCCGTCCTCCATCCACGGGCCACCGTCGACGTCGGTCCACGGCCGCGGCGCCTGGATGGTGATCGTCCCGGTGTCGTCGACCAGGTTCTCGTAGACGTACTCGGGCGGTTCGTCCTCGGTGGTGGGCCCGGGCTCGGGTTCGGTCACGGGGTCGGTGACGGGAGCGGTCGGCGTGACGGGGACGGTCGGTTCCGGGTCGGGGTCTCCGCCGCCGGACACCGCGACCGCGACGCCGATCCCGACGACCACGGCCAGGCCGACGATGCCGCCGACGATCGCCAGCGTGCGTCCGTTCCCGCCCGACGACGGGGGTGCAGGCTGCTGATAGGCCGGCGCGGGTCCGGGACCACGGAACGGCTGCGGACCGGACTGATGCTGCGGTTGCTGGTAGCCGACCGGGCCCGTGGGCTGGCGCGGGGGGCCCGACTGTGGACCCTGGGGGCCGACGGGCCCCGTTCGCGGGCCGGGCACGAGGCCGGGCTGGGACGGTGGGCCGGCGACACCCTGGGGGCCGCTGTGGGTGACCGGACCGGATGGCAGACCCGCCTGGGCCCGGATGTCGTCGATGGAGGACGCGAGGTCGTCGGTGTTGATCGTCCGGGTGGCGTCACGCGCGGCGGCTGCCTCCTCCTCGCGGATCGGCAGGGGCGTGACGGAGAGGCCGAGCTGTCGCTGGGCGGTCCGCAGCGCACGTCCCATCTCTGCAGCAGAGCTGAACCGCGCTGCCGGATCCTTCGCCATGGACCGCTCGACGATCCCGGCGACCGGGTCGGGGACCCCGCGTTCGCGCAGGTTGGGGACGGGTTCGTCGCGGATGCGGGTCAGGGCCGGAACGATCGACTCGTCCTCGGGCTTGAGGAACGCCGCGCGGCCGACCAGCAGCTTGTACATCGTCGACCCGAGGGCGTAGATGTCGCTGGGCACGCCCGGTGCCTTCGCCTCCAGCAGCTCCGGCGAGACGTGTTCGATGGATGCGGTCAGGCTGGAGGTGCCCGTTTCTGGGCCGCCCTTGAGCCGGGCGATGCCGAAGTCGCCGAGCTTGGGTTCCCCGTACGCGCTGACGAGGACGTTCTCGGGCTTGATGTCGCGGTGCAGGATGCCGGCCTGGTGCGCGGTCTCCAGCGCCCCGCAGACCTTGACCATGATCTCCAGCACATCGGCCCACGGCAGCGTCGTGTCGGACTCCAGGCGATCGGCCAGCGACCCCTGGTCCATGAAGTCCATCAGGATGTAGGGCTGCCCGTTGCTGGTGAACCCCGAGTCGTAGACGGTGACGATGTTGGGGTGGCCCGAGAGCATGCCCATGGCCTGGATCTCGCGCTCGAAGCGGATCCGCACCTTCCGGTCCTTGACGGTGCTGGTGACCATCTTGACGGCGACGTCGCGGCGCAGGGATTCCTGACGCGCCTTGTAGACCGTGCCGAAGCCGCCAGCGCCGACCTCGACAGCGTCTGCGAGGTCTTCGATTCCGAGGTCGATGGGTTCCGGTGCCATGAGTTGGTCGCAGCGTAGCGGGGAGGCGAACGGAATGGCGCCTGCCGGGACGAGTCGTCAGACCCTCGTCAGGACAACATCCCCGCGATGTCGTCCTCGGAGAGCCGGAAGAACTTGCGACGACCCAGCGCACGGTCCAGGCCAGCGACCTCCAGGCGGTCCGCGACCATCTCGCGCTCCTCGACCTCCTGCAGCGCCGCGACGGTGGTCCGCAGGGCCGTGGCCCGGTCCATGCCGGGCTCGAAGCGGTTCTTGAGGGCCTCGTTGATGGCCTCGGCGCTGCCGCCGATGGCGACGTAGTTCTCCTCGTCGGTGATCGAGCCGTCGTAAAGGATGTGGTACAGCTCGACGTCGTCCTCGGCGACCTCTGCGACGAGCAGCTCGACCTCCAGCGGCTTGGGCGAATCGGTGAACGTCGCGCCCATGGCGTTGGCGTAGGCGTTGGCCAGCGCGCGTCCGGTGACGTCGTCGCGGCTGTACTGGTAGCCCTTGACGTCGGCCAGGCGGATCCCGGCCACGCGGAGCTGCTCGAACTCGTTGTACTTGCCGACCGCGGCGAAGGCGATGCAGTCGTAGATCTCCGAGACCTTGTGCAGGGTGGCGGAGGGGTTCTCGGCGACGAACAACAAGCCGTTCTCGGTGGTGAGTGCAACGACGGACCGACCACGGCTGATGCCCTTGCGGGCGAAGTCGGCCTTGTCCTTCATCGCCTGCTCGGGCGACACGTAGGGCATCATCGGCATGGGGTGTGGCTCCCGCGGATCAGGGGTTGGCGTTGGGGCGAGGGCTGGTCTCGGCGCCGCCGCCGGACAACCGGCTGCTGCGGGCCTCGGCGACCACGCGGGCCCGTTCGGCGATGTCGTCCTCGTCGCGCTCGACGTACCCGTCGGCATCGATCTGGGCGACGATCGGGTAGACGCCACGGATCGTGTCGGGACCACCCGTTGCGGAGTCCTCGTCAGCAGCGTCCCACAACGAGGCGACGGCGAGGTCGACCGCGGCGTCGGCGGTCAGGCCGGCCTCCCAGCGGGCCTTGAGCGACGCGCGGGCATGCAGGCTGCCCGATCCCGTGGCCGAGAAGCGCTTCTCCTCGTAGCGGCCACCGGCGACGTCGAAGTCGAAGATGCGGCCCTCGTCGTGGCGAGGATCGAAACCGGCGAACAACGGCACGACGACAAGGCCCTGCATCGCCAGCGGCAGGTTGCCGCGCACCATGCTGGCCAGCTTGTTGGCCTTGCCCTCCAGGGACAGCTCGCTGCCCTCGACCTTCTCGTAGTGCTCCAGCTCCGTGGCGAAGATCTTGGCCAGCTCGATGGCTGGGCCGGCAGAACCGGAGATGCCGACGGCCGACAGGCGGTCGGTCTGGAAGATCTTGCGCATGTCGCGCTTGGAGATGAGGTTCCCGGCGGTGGCACGCCGGTCGCCGGCGATGATCACGCCACCGGCATAGGTGGTGGCCACGATCGTCGTGCCCTCGACATGGGCGGGCAGGTTGTGCACGTCACCCATCTGGGGCATCGCCTCCGGGACGGCCTGGCGCAGCAGCGCGCTGAAGCTCGGGGCGGTGTAGTCGAACGGGTCCACGATGAAGGGGCGCAGGGGATGGCGGTCCGTCATAGGCGGCCGACGCTACACCACGCTCCGGCGGCTGACCGCGCACCACGGCGCCGACGGTGACTGGATGGCCTACTGGCCGCCCTTCTGGACGTAGTTCTTGACGAACTCCTCGGCGTTCTCCTCGAGGACACCGTCGATCTCGTCGAGCAGGTCATCGACGTCGGAGGTGTCGACCTCGGTCGCCTCGGTCTCGACCTTGGCGTCCTGCTCCTCGGTCTGCTTGCCCTTCTGCTTGCGGACCTGTCCACCGTCGCTCATGGGTGCCTCCTCGAGGGATTCGTCGTTGCCCCGAGTCTACCGAGGTCGGGACTCACGGTTCGCTGATCCACCGCATCGACAACCCCGGCACGACGTCTGCGCCCGGCCCCGACCGGGTCCAGTGGGCATCCAGCGCGTCGAACGGTTCGTGCAGGTCGGCGACCTCGGTGGCACGCAGGTCCACGCGCTGCGGGTCGGGGTGGAAGTTGGCGAGCGCGATCAGCCTGCCGTGGCGGCTGTGATGGCGACGGAAGGCCAGCACGTGGTCGTTGTCGTGCCACAGCGGGGCGACGCGACCACCCGCTCGCAGGGTCGGCAGCGCGGCCCGTGTCCGCATCAGGCGCACCAGCCCGGCGTGCACGCGGCCCTCGACGGTGGCCCGGTCGTGACGCCGCTCCGCGCGCACCCAGTCCATGGGCGGGCGGTGCAACCAACGGTTGTCCGCGGCGCGGTCGGGGTCGGCGAGGAAGCTCGTGTCGTTGTCGAGCGCGATCTCGTCGCCCATCCAGATCAGCGGGATGCCGCCGTAGCTAGCGGCCAGCGCGTACAGCAGCAGGAACCGGTCGATGGCCTCGCCGATGGCCGCCTGGTCGCCATCCCTTCGGGCGCGGGTCAGGCCGACCAGCGCGGCGGTGGTCCCCGACGTCCGTCGGTCGCCCGAGACGAAGTCCTCCTGGAAATGGGCGCCCTCGGCCGGACTGCCCTCCAGCTCGCCGGCGTACCAGCTGGACAGGAACCGGCGGTGGGCCGACCCGTTCCAGCCGCGCTGAGCGGCGTCGGTGTCGTCGATGGCCCAGCCGATGTCGTCGTGGCACCTGACGTAGGTGACCCATGATGCGTGCGGCGGGGTCTCGGCCATCGTCGACAACCCGATGGTCGCGAGCCGGCCGTCCTTCGCGGCGAGGGACGACCAGCCCTGGACCATCAGCTGGTTGTGGTACAGCAGGTCGCACTCGGCGGCCTCTCGCGGGCCGACGCCTTGGTAGGGCACGAGGTCACGGGGGGCCACGATGGCCTCGCCCTTGAGGATGGTGGCCGGCGCGGCGATGCCGACCAGCCCACGGATGGCGCGCAGGATCAGGTGCACCTCGGCCAGGTTCTGGCTGTCGGTCCCCATGCGCTTCCACAGGAACGGGACCGCGTCCAATCGCAGCACGTCGATGCCGACGGCCGCGAGGTCGAGGATGATCCGCAACATCTCCACGAAGACGTCGGGGTTGGACCAGTCGAGGTCCCACTGCCATCGGTTGAAGGTCGTCCAGACCCACCGTCCCATGGTCTCGTCCCACGTGAAGTTGCCGGGTGCGGTGTCGGGGAACACCTCCGGCAGGGTTTGCTCCCAGCGGTCGGGCTCGGTCCGGTCGGGATAGGTGCGGTAGTAGTCGAGGTACCGCTGCTCCCCCGCCCGGGCCCGCTGGGCCCACTCGTGCTCCGCGGCCGTGTGGTTGAGCACGAGGTCCACGCAGAGGCTGATCCCGTTGGCGTGCAGGCGTGCGGCCAGGGCTCGCAGGTCCTCCATGGTGCCCAGCGACGGGTCGACCGCGCGGAAGTCCTGCACGGCGTAGCCACCGTCGTTGGGCCGGGGGCGCGCATGCAGCAGCGGCATCAGGTGCAGGTACGTGACCCCCAGGTCGGTCAGGTGGTCCAGGCGGTCGCCGATGCGCGCGATCGTCCCGTCGAACCGGTCGACGTAGGTGACGTAGCCGACCATGCGTTCGGACAGGAACCAGTCGGGGGCTGCCTCACGTACCCGGTCGCGCGTCCGGAGGCTGTCGGACCGTGCGACGACACCCTCCACGAGGACGTCGAGCAGGCGGTCGGGCAGGTCCGGATCGTTGGGGTAGACCAGCGCGAGGGCCGGCAGGACCTGCTCCAGCCAGCGTTCGGCCCTGGCGGCGACGACGGCACGTTCACCGTCTGGCAGGCGTGGATCCCGCTCCAGCCGCCGGGCGAGGACGAGGTGCGGTCGCGCCATCTTCGGATCGTCCCCGTCGCTCACGCGCGAATGGCGTCCAGCAGCTGCCGGGCCGTGTCGCATCGGTCGATCAGGTCACCCACGACGGCTTCGGTCCCGCGGGCGGGGTCCATCATCGGGACGCGCTGGAGGGTCTCACCGCCCACGTCGAAGATCATGGAGTCCCAGCCTGCCGCCGTGACGCTGTCACGGAACTTCTCCAGGCAGCGGCCTCGGAAGTAGGCGCGGGTGTCGGATGGCGGGGCGGTGATCGCCCGCTGCACCTCTGACTCCTCCACCATGGTCTCGATCCGGCCGCCGGCGACGAGCTTGTTGTACAGCCCCTTGTCCTGCCGCACGTCGTGGTACTGGATGTCGATCAGCTTCAGCTTCTCGTCGTCCCAGTCCAAGCCGTCACGGTCGACGTAGCGCTGCATGATCCGGTACTTGGTCACCCAGTCGACGACCCCGTCGAGGCCCATCGGGTCGGTCTCCAGCTGGGTCAGGACGCGTTCCCAGGTGGCCATCAGGTCCGCGGCCCACTCCGGCGCGTCGTGCTGGTCGGCCCACTTGCGGGCCCATTCCAGGTAGTGCCACTGCAGCTCGGTGGGCCGTACCCGACGACCGTCCTTCAGCGCGATGGTCTTCGCGCACGACAGGTCGTGGCTGACCTCGTGGAGCGTCTTGACCGGGTTGGCCACCGACAGCGCGTCGGGCAGGAAACCGTCCTCGACCATCGACAGGACCAGCGCGGTCGACCCCAGCTTGAGGTAGGTGCAGACCTCGCTCATGTTGGCGTCGCCGATGATGACGTGCAGGCGCCGGAAGCGGTCGGGGTCGGCGTGGGGTTCGTCGCGGGTGTTGATGATCGGCCGCTTCAGCGTGGTCTCCAGGCCCACCTCCACCTCGAAGAAGTCGGCCCGCTGGGTGACCTGGTAGTCCACCTCGGCAGAGGCGAACTCGCTGCCGACCCGCCCTGCGCCGACGAGTGGCTGCCGGGAGATGAAGAACGGGGTCAGCTGTCGCACGATCTCGCCGAACGGGGTCGCCCGGTCCACGATGTAGTTCTCGTGCATCCCGTAGGCGGCACCCTTGCCGTCGGTGTTGTTCTTGGTGATCAGGATGCGGCCGGGCTGACGGTCGTCGTGACCGGGCAGCAGCGGCGCCGCACGGGTCGCCGCGATCTCGAGGATCCGCTCACCGGCCTTGTCCCACACCACGGCGTCACGCGGGTTGGAGACCTCGGGTGAGGAGTACTCCGGGTGGGCGTGGTCGACGTAGAACCGTGCGCCGTTGGTCAGGATCGAGTTGGCCAGCCCGATGTCGTCCTCGGGGGCCGGTTCGTGGGCGCCCGGCTGGGCGAACCCACGCGCATCACGGAGCGGGTCCTCGTCCTCGTAGTCCCATCGGGCGCGGTTGCGGCCGTCCGCGGAGTAGGCGTTGACCACCAACGAGGAGGCCAGGACAGGGTTGAACTCGGGTCGGCCCACCACGGTGATGCCGAACTCGGTTTCGGTGCCGAGGTACTTGGTGATCGCCATGTGGCGGCCAGCCTACCGGGGTGCAATCCCTTCCCGGGGTCGGACCGACGTCATGCCCCGCGCCCATGACAGGTCGACGGGACACGAGGGAGAGGGGCGTTCTCTGAAGGTTGACTAGTCCGACTGCCGGGTTAGGGTCACCTCTGTGGCACTTGCGCCACCGAACAGGGGAGTTTGTCATGGCAGCTGCATCGACACGTTCACTGGCGGTGGCAGTCGTCGCGACGATGGCCGCCATCGCCCTCACCGCGACTGCGGTCATCGCCCAGGCGCCGACCGACACCCAGTTCACCGGGTGCCTCAAGAACGGGACCCTGTCGCAGGTGGCCACCGGCGCCGAACCCGACCGGGCGTGCAGGTCCAACGAGACGCAGATCTCGTGGAGCGCCACCGGACCGCAGGGCGAGACCGGGCCCGTCGGGGACCAGGGCCCGCAGGGAATCCAGGGCATTCCCGGCGTCGACGGCGTCGACGGCGTCGACGGTGCCGACGGGGCAGTCGGGCCGGAGGGTCCCGCCGGGCCTGCGGGGCCGCGAGGCCTCACGGGTGCGGACGGTGCACCGGGCGACGACGGACTGGACGGCGCCCGCGGCGACGTGGGGCCAGCGGGTCCGGCAGGCCCGATGGGCCCGATCGGACCGGAGGGGGCCGCCGGGCAGGACGGCAGCGACGGTGCCACCGGGCCCGCTGGCCCAGCAGGTCCTGCCGGGCCGGCTGGTGCACGGGGTGCCACGGGGCCAGCCGGCGAAGCGGGTCCGCAGGGCAGCCCCGGCGCCGATGGCCTGGAGGGCCCGCAGGGACCCACGGGGGCACCTGGACCGGCTGGACCGGCCGGTCCAGAGGGGCCGCAGGGGCCCGCCGGCGAGTCGGTCGCCGCGCAGAGCTGCGCCGCCGGCACGTTCGTCACCGGTATCGACGCCAACGGACTGCTCCTGTGCGAGGGCATCTCGCAGATCCAGAGTCCCAACGGGGTCTACACGGTCACCGTGACGAACGACGGGGCGACGATGCGCGGCTACGGGACGTCGGTGCAGCTGGACGCCAACAGGATCGCGCTGGGGATCGGCGGGAGCTCGCTGGTCCTCGATCCCTCGTCCATGACCCTCGGTGCGCTCTCCCTCGACCTCGCGGCGCAGAATCGCCTTGGCCTCGAGTCCCAGAGCACTGTGGTGATGAGCTCCAGCCTCCTACACCTCCTTGGCGGCCAAGTGCACTTCGGAGCATGCGATGGCCGGCTGCCAGTGGCCCGTGTCGGGGATGGCACCACCACTTACGGCTTGGGGGGACCTGGCGAGATCACCTCTGGGAGCGACACCGTCTTCGCCTGCTGACCCATCCCTGACCGAGCAGCCCCGTCACGCGGCGGTCGGGGGACGCGGACCAGCGTGGGGCGGGGTGGAGACGGCGAGGACGGGACCTGCTCCCCCGTCGCCGCCTCCACCGGCCCGGCGCTTCCTGTCAGAAAGGCCAGTCGGGGTTGCCGGCCACGCCGTCGAGCTCGGCGTCGGTGGCGTTGAAGACGATCCCCGACGGCACCTCGGTGGTGTCGTAGACCCAGACGGCACCGTTGGAGGCCAGGCCCGTGCCGACGACCTCCAGCCGCAGGTCGTGGGGGCCGTCACCGATCGCCGGGTCGTACAGGTCGACGAAGGCGAACTGGACCTTCTTGACGGCATCGCCGGCGTCCTCGAGGTCCATGGTCAGGTCGCCGTGCTGGGCGACGAGGTCGCCGTCGACGTACAGGTTGGCGTCCACGCGGAAGCTGGTCCCGCCCTGGCCGGCCGCGTTCTCCACCATGGCCTGCGGCGGGAACAGGTACAGGTCGATCAGCAGGTTGTCGACGGCACCGTCGAGGCTGCCCTCGAACGCCGGGGTGTAGGTCGGGTCCCACTCGTCGGTGAGCTGCCAGGCGCTGGTGCCGAAGTAGCCGCCACCGGCACCGGTCGTGACCGAGGCAGCCGGGGCGTTGCCGTCCCAGCTGGGGATGCCGTATCCCTGCCCAGCCAGGTTGCCGACCTTGGTGTCGGCTTCGTGGAACCACACCGGCGTACGGCAGGCCTCCACGTCGTCAGCGGTGTCGGTGGTCTCTGCACCCTCCACGAGGATGCAGGGTTCTTGATCGGCGCCAACCGCCCCCGGAACGAGGGTGGCGAGCAGCAGGGCAAGGGCCGGGGCAGCAGCGGACGGACGCATCGTGAACCTCCATGGAGCGATCGGGTCGTGTGGCCCTGCTTCGCGACGCCGCTGCGGAAATCCTCGTTCTGTTCTGAACCGTGTTCGGTGTCAGGGCGCCGGCGGCACCCGCAGCCGGTAGCTGGCCGGTTCGATGCGGTAGCTGCGTGGCGTGTCCGTCGCCTCGGCGAGGTCGCCGTCGGCGTTGTGGGCCAGCCGCGGACCGAGGATCTCCACCCGGCCGCCGCGAGCGGTCACGACGTCGTCACGATCGACGTGCGTCCCTCGGGCCAACGCCATGCCGAACGCCGTCCGGGCGGCGGGGCCCACGGCGTGGCTGACGACCACGTCCAGCACGCCGTCGTCGGGCCGTGCGGACGGCACCGCTGGCGTGCCGCCACCGATGGTCGGGCCGTTGCCGACGATCACCATCAGCGCCGGGTCGCCCAGGTCGATCCGTTCGCCGTCGACCCGCACCTCCACCTGCAGGCCCTCGGCTGCCACCCCGGCGACCATGGCCCCCAGCGGGTAGGCCAGCGCGCCGAGTGAGGCCTTCAGGTCATCGGCCCGTCGGGCCGCCTCGACCCCGATGCCGACGTGCACCGCGTTGACGACGACCTGGTCGTCGTCACCGATGAGGACGTCCATGGCCCGGGTGGGGCCGTCGCGGAGGACGGCGGCGGCGCCGTCGGGGTCGGTCGGGATCCCGAGGTGGCCGGCGAAGTCGTTGCCGGTGCCCAGCGGGACCAGGCCGAGCTCGACCCGGTCGGCAAGGCCGAGGGCCCGGGCCCGTTCGACCAGCAGGTGCAGGGACCCGTCGCCGCCACAGGCCACGACCATGCGGCCGTCGGCGGCGCGCAGCGCGTCGTCGACGTCGCCCGGACCGTCGGTGGCGACGACCTCGGCGGTTCCGAGGGCGTGGCAGACCGCGTCGACGAACGCCTGGTCGTCGGTGCCGGCAGCGGTGTTGCGGACGAGGAGGTACCCCCGTCCGCCGCTGCTAGAGGTACTGGCCAGTCTGGACGCTCTCGATCGACTTGCCGGGCTCGTTGCCGTCCCCGATGAGCGTGCGGACGTACACGATCCGCTCGCCCTTCTTGCCGGAGATGCGAGCCCAGTCGTCGGGGTTGGTGGTGTTGGGCAGGTCCTCGTTCTCCTTGAACTCGTCCCTGATCGCGATCTGCAGGTCCTCGGCCTTGATGCCCTTCTGGCCCTCGTCGAGGAACCGCTTGATCGCCAGCTTCTTGGCTCGGGCAACCACGTTCTCGATCATGGCACCGGAGTTGAAGTCCTTGAAGTACAGGACCTCCTTGTCCCCGTTGGCGTAGGTGACCTCCAGGAAGCGGTTGGTGTCGTCGTCGGCGTACATCCGCTCGACGGTCTGACTGACCAGCGCCCTGCAGGCGTCCTCCTCCGATCCGTACTCCTTGACCAGGTCGGGATGCAGCGGCAGTCCGGCGTGCAGGTAGATCGCGAAGATCTCCTTGGCGGCGATCTCGTTGGGCCGTTCGATCTTGATCTTCACGTCGAGTCGTCCGGGACGCAGGATCGCCGGGTCGATCATGTCCTCGCGGTTGGACGCGCCGATGACGATGACGTCCTTGAGGGTCTCGACACCGTCGATCTCGCTGAGCAGCTGCGGGACGATGGTCGTCTCGACGTCGGAGGACACGCCCGATCCGCGGGTCCGGAAGATGGAGTCCATCTCGTCGAAGAACACGATGACCGGGTGCCCCTCGGCGACCTTCTCGCGTGCGCGCTGGAAGATGAGGCGGATCTGTCGTTCGGTCTCGCCGACGTACTTGTTGAGCAGCTCGGGGCCCTTGATGTTGAGGAAGTACGACCGCGCGTCGTCGCGGCCCTCCTTCTCCGCGACCCGCTTGGCCAGCGAGTTCGCGACCGCCTTGGCGATCATGGTCTTCCCGCAGCCGGGAGGGCCGTACAGCAGGATGCCCTTGGGCGGGCGCAGCTCGTGCTCGACGAACAGGTCGGAGTGGAGGAACGGCAGCTCGACGGCGTCCTGGATGGCTTCGATCTGCGGCCCGAGCCCACCGATGTCGGTGTAGGCGATGTCGGGCACCTCCTCGAGGACGAGCTCCTCCACCTCGGGACGGTTGAGCCGCTCGAGGGCGTAGCCGGACCGGGACTCCACCATCACGTGGTCGCCGCTGCGCAACGGCGAGTCCATCAGCGCGTCGGACATCCGCACGACCTGCTCGTCGTCGGTGTGGCCGATGACCAGCAGCCGGCCGTCGCCCATGACCTCCTTGACGGCCATGACCTCGCCGATGATCTCGTAGCCGGCGGACTCCACGACGTTGAGGGCCTCGTTGAGGACGACTTCCTGCCCCTGGCGCAGCTCGCCGATCTCGACGTCGGGGCTGACGTTGACCCGCAGCTTGCGGCCCTGGGTGAAGATCTCGACGGTCTCGTCGGTCGGTCCGCGTCCCAGGAAGACGCCGTACCCGCTGGGCGGCGCAGCCAGCTTCTCGACCTGCTCCTTGAGCCCGATGATCTGCTCGCGGGCGTCGCGGAGGGTGTCGGCGAGCTTGCCGTTCTGGGCCATCGCACCCGACAGCTGCGACTTGGACTCCAGCAGCCGCTCCTCGAGGGCGCGGACCCTGCTCGGGGAGTCGTCCAGACGACGCCGGAGCATCGTGGCCTCTTCCTCGAGGAACTGCACTCTGGAACGGAGGGTCTCCTCCGACTCACCGGTCGGAGTGGTACCTGGCTGGTCCTCGGACATGCTGGTCCTCCTTGTCAATCGTGAGAAGGATTATGGCAGGCCGGGCGTGGTCTGCCTCGTGCGCGTGACGACTGCCGCGACGGGTCAACCGGGGCTGCACCCCTCCCCTGCCAGGATCCGGAGCAGCTCCTCGGTGGTGTCGTCGTCGATCCGGTCGCGGCCGCCGATGACGTACAGCTGGCCGCCGAAGTCACAGAACGTCCCGCGAGTCGCCGGCGTGATGGGGTTCCCGGCCATGCCCTCCAGCGGCAGGTACCAGTTCCCCTGCCCAGCGATGAGCGATGCCGACAGTGCGTCGGTGAAGCCGTCACGCAGGTTCACCGCGACGGTCGCGGCCCGTTCGATGGCGCCGTCGCGGTCGACGGCGAGCTCGGCGGCGTAGAGGTCGAAGACGGCGAGGGCCGTGTCGATACGGGTGGCCCCTCCGGCCCGGGACGTCGGGAACCCGAGCTCCTCGATCTCGGCCATCGCAGCCGACGAGACTGCCGTCTCGCCGCCGACGACCACGACCCGATCCGGCGCCAGGCGCGACAGCTCCTGCGCCGTGGTGGGATGCAGTGCATCTGCGTTGGTGACCAGGATGGGGATGCCGTAGTAGGCAGCCATCTGTCCGGCGGTGACGGCGTCGGCGAAGTCCCGTCCCGAGGTGACGAACACCCAGTTGCGGGTCGGGATGTCGCCAGCGAGGGACTTGAGCTGCTCGACGACGGCGGCCGCCTGCACGGCCGTTTCCTCCCGGCCACCCCCGGCGATGCGCTGCACCGTGATGCCGAGGCTGCGCAGCTCGTCATCGACTGCGGCGGGGATCGCCGCCGTGCCGCCCATCACGTAGACGACCGGCTGGCTGGTCTCGAAGTCGAGAACGCGCAGCAGCTCCTCCCGGGTGCGGGGGTCGAGCGCGCCGTCGTGGGAGGTGTAGAGGAGCGAGGCGATCCCGAGTCCCAGCGCCGCGCCGGACAGGGCGTCGGCGAAGTCGTCGACCCGGGCCAGCACGGCGAAGGGCCGTGTGCCGGCGGGGTTGCCACGGCTGATGGCGACGGCCTGGCTGATCGGGTCGGTCGTGTCGAGGTCGCCCGGGTCCGACACGCGTACGGCCACGGGGGCGGTGGGGCCCACGGCGAAGTCGGGATCGGGCTGGAGGGCCGGGATGGGCTGGCCGCTGACCAGGTGGGTCATGGCGGCCCCGACGTCGAGGGCGCCCCAGCCGTAGTCGTCGTCGCGACCCGTCGGTCCGGCGTCGGTGGCGGTCCCCTCCAGCAGGGCCTCGACCTCGTCGACCGACAGGGTCCGGCCCGTGTCGGTTGCGTGCTGCCGCAGCAGCGCCGCGGCGGCAGCAACGTAGGGGGTGGAGAACGAGGTGCCCTGCGTCGCCTCCAGCCGGTCCCCGTGGGGATCGGCCAGCGACGGGGTGCACCCGGTGCCCAGGTCGTACTGCTTGGGGTCGACGAGGCTGGTCGTCAGGACGGCTTCGCTGGCGAGCTCGGAAAGGGAGTTGGGGCAGTTGCGTGCCTGGCCGCCGGGCGCGCTGAGGTCCACGTAGGGGTTGAACTGGCTGTAGGTAGCGCGTGTCCCGTCCGGCCCCGTGGCACCCACGGAGATCGCGCCGTTGCACGACGCCGGGATGCTGTTGGCGTTGCTCTGGGCGTTCCCTGCGGAGGACACCACGACGATGCCGGCGGCGCGGGCCTGGTCGATCGCGGCCTGGTAGGCGGCCGTGCACTCGTTGGCGGACGTGCCGAAGCTGAGGTTCATGGCCAGCGGCGGCTCGTCGAGCTGCGACAGGTAGGCCATCGCGGTGATCGCGTCGGAGTCGGCGGGACCGCGCGGACAGTCGTTGAGCGGCGAGGTCAGCGAGATGTCGATGATGCGCGGGTTCCACAGTGCCCCGGTGATTCCCCGCCCGTTGTTGCCGGCCGCACCCACGACCCCGGCGACCGCCGTGCCGTGCGCGATGCCGCACTCGTCGTTCTTGGGCTGGCCCTGCACGATGACACCGCTGGCCGACCGCAGGCTGGCGACCACGGTGCCGGCCAGCTCGGGATGGGTCGCGTCCACGCCGGAGTCGACGACCGCGACGAGCGGACGGGTCTCGCCCTCCCGGCCGCCGCCGGTCGAGTGGTCCCACGCCTGCTCGATGTTGGTGGCCGCGTGGGCCCACTGCAGGTCGTAGGAGGTGTCGTTGGGCACGGCGTGGAACTCGCGCTGCACGTCGGGTTCGACGGCGACGACGTCACCACGGGCCAGCAGCGCATCGGCGACGACATCGCTGGTGCCGGGTGCCGTCGTGACGAGCTGGACCCGCTGGGCCAGCGCCACGGTCTCGCGGGCGCCGAGGGCCCGGGTGGTCAGTGGCGCTGCCCACGAGGCCCGGCCGGGCGTGTCGTCGAGGGTCACCAGCAGGCGGTCCGGCAGGACGGTGGCATCGCGGACGAGGGGTTGCGCAGGCAACGCCACGTCGCCGGATCGGACCGGGCGGTTGTCGTCGTCGGCGTGGGCGGGCAGGGCACCCAGCGTGGCGAGGAGCATCCCGAGGACCACGACGATGACTGACGGCGTTCGGCTGGCGCGAGGCAAGAGGGGCGAGCTTTCGGCTGGCTGGATGATGGCTGGGAGCCACCGTACTCATGGGACGTCCGGGAACCGCGAAACGTTGTCGGTCGGTCACCGACGTTGCGGCACGAGCCGGCTGGCGAGTGCTACGGGAGCTGTCCCGGACGGGGGCCCACGGGTGCATCATCGGCCGGTTCGGCCTCCACTGTTGGAGTCGCCTCGGTCTCGATCTCGTCCGCTTCCAGCGGCACCATTCGCCGGGCCGTGGTCAGGAACGCCGTGTGCGCGACCATGCGGTGGTCGGGGCGGACGGCCAGGCCGTCGACGTGCCAGGTGCGGTGCATCGTCTCGCTGGTCTGGGTCAGGCCCCAGCGCGGGTCGGCGTCCAGCACCTCGCGGAGGCGCATGACCTGGGTGACGGTCGGGGTGTACGCGATGAGCATCCCGCCGGGGTGGACCGAGTCGGCGGCCGCGTCGACGTGCGCCCACGGCTCGAGCATGTCCAGCACCAGCCGGTCGCAACGGTGTTCGGTCAGCGCCTCGGACAGGTTGGCGACCGTCAACGACCAGTTCTCGGGGTGACCGCCCATGCGGCGGGTGACGTTGGCCAGCGCCACCTCGGCGTGATCCTCGCGCAGCTCGTAGGAGATGACGCGACCGGTGGGCCCGACGGCCCGCAGGAGCGCGCAGGTCAGCGCGCCCGATCCGGCCCCGGCCTCGATGACCGTCGACCCGGGGACGACGTCGCCGAGTGTGACGATCATCGCCTGGTCCTTGGGGTAGACGACCTGGGCCCCGCGGGGTGCCTTCAGCGTCCAGTCGACCGTCGTCGGCCTGACCGCCGTCAGCTTGGCGCTCATCGTGGAGACGACGGTGCTGCCCTCGGGCTGGCCGATCAGCTGGTCGTGCCGGATGATGCCGCGGTGGAAGTGGTAGTCCTTGCCCTCCTCCAGCTCGAACATGAATCGGCGGCCCTTGCGGTCCATGAGGATGACGGTGTCCCCGACCGAGAGGGGGTCGGGATGTCCGGCATGGCGGATCACGCGGTCACGTCCTGTTCAGTTGTCTGTTCGGCGGTCTGTTCTGGGGTTCGTTCTGGGTGCTCGTCATCGGAGGCGTCGGACCGGGCCGGACGGTCCACCAGCTGGAGCAGGCGGCCACGGGTCCGGCAGAACGCACACACCGGGGTCTGGCCGGGCTGGTGCGCCGGCGTGGGCAGGCCACAGTCGTCGCACGGGACCAACGACGTGCCGAAGTGCTCGTCCTGGTCGAAGTGCTCGTCGCGGACCCGGTCGAGGAACCCGAAGAGGAAGTGGGCCTTGGTCCCCGGTGCCGCGCGTTCGAGCTCGTTGAGGGCGTCCTTGTAGCGCATGACGGTGTTGCCCTCGACGAGCGGGCATTCCTCGACGACGTAGTCGAGGCCCCTGATGACGCAGTAGGCCGCCATCTCGCGTTCGGTCAGGCGGTACAGCGGCTTGACCTTGCGGGCCAGCCCACCCTCGCTTGCCGGCAGCATCGGCGACTGGCGGGCCATGAACTCGGTCTGCCAGCGCAGGACGTTGCCGAACAGCTGCGCGGCCTCGTCATCGAGGTTGTGCCCGGTCGCCATGACGTCGTAGCCGTGCCGCAGCGCGGTCTTGTTGAACACGTAGCGCTTGGACAACCCGCAGGTGCCACAGGCAGCCCGACCCACACCGTTCTTCTTCTTCTTGTCGCTGCGGCGGGGGTGCTTGACGGAGTCGGGGATGTCGAAGCCGTACTCCTCGGCGAGGTCCTCGACGTGCAGCCGGACACCCCGGCGCTCGGCGTAGTCCCGCACGATGCGTTCGGAGCGGGAGGAGTAGGCACCGATCCCGAGGCCCAGGTACAGGCCCGAGGCGTTGTAGCCCATGTCGAGCAGGATGTCCCACAGGGCGAGGGAATCCTTGCCACCGCTGACGGCCACGAGGATCTCGTCGTCGTACCGCAGCATCCCGTAGGCGTCGATGGCCACACGGACCTGGGTGCGGATGTGGTCCACGAAGCACTCACCGCAGTACCGGGTGCGGTGACGCGCGAGGTCGATGACCGCGTCCTGCTCCTTGCAGCCGAGGCACCGGCCGCCGCCGGGCCTACCCATGCGAGCCACCGGAGATGACCGGACGGATCTCGACCTCGGCGTCGGCAGGCAGCATCGCCTTGGCCGTCACCAGGGTGTTGTCGTGGATCACCAGGACCGTCTCGGGGTTGATGTCCAGCTGGGCCAGCATGTCGCTGACCTGGGCGGGGCCATCGACCTCGACGATCCGGTCGGGGTTGCGCAGTCGTACCTTCATCGGACCCGCGATGCTAACGGCGGTGCGCCGGAATCGTCACGGCGTAGCGTGGACTCGTGGACACCGACATCTCTACCGCCGATACCGCGCCGACCGGGCCCACCGCCACGACCACCGTGTCGCTGAAGGAGTGGGGTGCGGCGATCCATGCCCTGCTCCAGGGCCGTCAGCAGATCCTGCTGCGCAAGGGCGGCATCCACGAGAAGGCCTTCGCGGCCCCCGAGGACGATGGCGGGTTCCTGCTGTTCCCGACTGTCGCCCACACCCACGCCGAGCGGACCCGTCCCGAGCACCACGACCTGCTCGGACCGGGTGACCGGGACGCAACCGACGACCGTCTCGTCGTCCGCGCCGGGGTGCACGTCGTCGACGTCGTCGAGGTGGTCCGGCCGGAGTGGCTCCCCGAGCTCGACGACCTCCACATCTGGACGGCCGAGTCGATCCGCACCGACCGGGTGGAGTTCCGTCCCAAGCACCCCCTGCAGATCCTCGTCGTGCAGGCCATCGAGCTGCCGGAGCCGATCGTCCTGCCGCGGCTGGATGCCTATGGCGGCTGCAAGTCCTGGATCGACGTCCACGTGGAGTGGGACGGTTCGGGGCGCGTCGTCGAAGACCTCGAATCGTTGGTCCGCGTGTCGCAACGAGTGCGATCTACGGTCGGTTGAAGGGGCTCGCGGCTGGGGGCGCCGCGATACGATGAGGAGTCGGTGGTGACGGGTCGGATGCCCGTTGCGCCTGTGCGACCGACGTGACTGATCACTTCTCCTCCCCCCTCCCCACAGCCACACGCCGAGCCATCGCGGCCGGCGTTGCCGTTCTCGTGATCCTGACCGTCCTGGGCACGGCCCCGCAGCCGGGCCCGGACGCCGCCGCCAGCGACGGTGTGGCGATGACGCCGATGGTCCCGATGACGGTGGAGAGCGGCGCCGTCGGACAGGGTGGCGAGACGTTCGCCCAGCTCTTCGACGAGATGCGCGCGCCAGAGGCCAGCGGTGAGGGGCAGGGCACCGTGGTCGTGGCGGCGCCCCCGTCGATCCCCGAGGTCGAACCGGAGTCGCAGCCCGTGCCGACCGGAGCGCCCGCGCCAGCCCTCGCCGCCGTGGAGCCGGTCACCCCCACCATGACGGTCACCGGCCTGGACGCCGCGACCGCTTCGTCGATCGCCGCGATCGAGGGCGTCGAGGCGGCGTCGGTCGTGGAGGTCGGCCAGCTGACCCTGGCCGTGCCCGGCGCCGAGCAGACGGTGACGGTGGCTGCGGTCGAGCCCGAGACCTTCCGGCCCATGACGCCGGGCATCACCGCCAACGAGACCGCGGTGTGGGAGCGGATCATCGCGGGTGACGCGGCGTTCAACCACGACGCGGGCAACCGGCTGTCGGTGCCGCTGGGAAGCACCGTGCAGACGGGTTCGTCCGCCGGTGCGCTGCGGATCGGCGCCTACGCCTCCAACGGGATCCCGCCGGTCGCCGACGCGCTCGTCTCCACCGACCGGGCCCGCCAGCTCGGCTTCACCGGCGAGCCGGTGCTGTACGTGGCGATGGCGCCCGGGGCCGACGGGTCGGCGGTGCGCGATGCCGTCGCCGCCGCCGGTGGGGTCGTGGAGGAGATCGAGGAGCCGGTCGAGCAGCAGGCCTTCCTGACGGGCAGCGCCGCCGCGGAGTTCTTCGAGCCGTTCAACTACATCGACCACGGCGACGGGCTGATCACGATCGACCCGGCGTGGGTGGCGCGGAACATCGAGACCCGCCGGCTGCCGATCTTCACCGGCAACGTGACCTGCCACAAGCAAATGCTGATCCAGCTCGAGGGTGCGCTGGCCGAGGTCGAGGCGGCCGGTCTCGCCCCGCTGATCGACACCAGCGACTACGGCGGCTGCTGGGTCGCCCGGCACATCGACTGGCGCCCGGACCGGCCCATCTCGATGCACGGCTGGGGCCTGGCCGTGGACTTCAACGTGCAGACCAACATGCTCGGCGCGCAGCCCACGATGGACCCGCGGATCGTGGAGATCTTCGACCGCTGGGGCTTCGTCTGGGGCGGCCGCTGGTCCCGGCCCGACGGCATGCACTTCGAGCTGGGCGCGGTCCTGCAGTCCCCGACCGGCGGGACACCGCAGTAACCGTTGCCGTGAATGGCCGAGCGGCTCGTTGGCCGCTACACTGCCCGCTCCCACGTCGGCGTGGCGGAATTGGTAGACGCGTACGGTTGAGGGCCGTATGAGCTTTGCTCGTGGAGGTTCAAGTCCTCTCGCCGACACTCACAGACAGCCAACGAAACGCCCCGGACCACCCCGGGGCGTTCGTCGTTCCCGGCCTCGACAAGGGGCGTGGCGGAATCGGCAGCTACGACATTGCGGTCGATGGCCGTACGAGCTTTGCTCATGGAGGTTCAAGTCCTCTCGCCGACACTCACGAAACGCCCCGGACACCCGGGGCGTTCGTCGTTTCCAGATCTCCGCGCTGAGCTGTCGTGGCGGAATCGGCGGCTACGACCTGCTGGTCGAGGAGCGCGGTGGCCGCCACGGCTCGTGTTCGTGCGCGAGCCAGACCAGGTTAGGGTTGAGCGCGTGGATCAGGAGCTGCCCCTCGGTGTGCGGGTCGTCGAGCTCGCCATGCCAGACCGCCACGTCGCCGCAGACGACCACTGGAGGCCCCTCGGTCGCAACCACGACGATCTGGCTACCGCGGGTGTGTCCCGGCGCCGGAACCAGTCGCAGTCCGGGGAGGAGCTCGAGTTCGCCGTCGACAGGCACGTACCGGACACCGGGCGGGTCGAGCCACTCGAGGATGGTGTAGCCCTCGTTCCTGCGCGCGTCGTCGAGCTCCTGTCGCTGGACGTAGATGGGTGTGTTGGGGAACAGGTGGTTGCCCCCGCAGTGGTCGCCGTGCAGGTGCGTGTTCACGACGATGTCGATAGCCCCGAGGTCGAGGTCGTGCTCGCTCAGTGGCCACAGCCGCGGATCCATGTCGGCGAGCACCGGATGCAGCTGTGTCATCCCGGTGTCGACGAGGACCCGCGCGTCGGGATGGTCGATGACGTGCACGTAGACCGGCATCCGCTCGCCCTCGACGTGCAGGTCGGCAACGAGGACTGGGGTGATGGTGATCCCCTCGGAGACGGTCATCGGTCCTCTCCCTCGATCCCTGACCGCGGAGCAGCACTGTCGAGCGTGCGGGGGAGGTCGAACGGTTCCAGCGCGTCGACACCGAACGCCGTGACCTGCGTCACGAGGCCGTTGCGTATGGTCAGCACGTCGACGGCGAACAGCGTGAAGGTGTCCTTCCCGGGTTCGCGCAGGTAGTTGACCACTGCTGGCTGGAGGTTCGCGCCCGTCACACGGGTGCGGAACTCGCCGACCTCCGGTGAGCCGAACCCGCCGGCCACCCAACGCTGCACGCACGCATCGCGACCGACAACCACGCCCGGATTCGGTGGCATCACGAAGCGCAGGTCCTCGTGGAACAGCGCCTTGAGCGCCCCGACGTCGAGGTCATCGGTTGCCTGCATGTAGCGCTGGACCAGATCATGCTCCTGTCTACTGGGCCCCCTTTGGGGCGCCCAGTCCATCCGGGGGCGGGCAGGTGCGTCCGCAGGGTGGACCGTGCGCGTTGCAGGGCGCTGTTCGCCGACGCGACAGTGACCTCGAGCAGCGAGGCGGCATCCCTCGCAGACCAGCCGAGCACATCGCGAAGGATCAGGACCGCGCGTTGTCGGGGCGGCAGGTGCTGCACGGCTACCAGGAAAGCCAGCTCGATGGTCTCACGGGTCACGGCCACCTCACCGGGCTCGGACCCCGCAGGCACGGCCACCAGCATGTGGTCCGGGGCTGGCTGCAGCCACGTGATCTCGTCGAGCCCGACGTCGTCGCGCAGGGGCAGATGGGCGCGTTGGGGACGACGGTCCAGGAAATCCAGACAGGCGTTGGTCGCGATCCGGTACAGCCAGGCACGCAAGGAGGCTCGAGCCCTGAAGGTCTCCCGGCGGCGCCACGCCCTCGTGAACGTCTCCTGGACCATGTCCTGCGCATCCTCGTAGGACGCGAGCATGCGGTAGCAGTGCACGCGAAGTTCCCGCCGATAGGGCTCGACCAGCTCAGCGAACGCGTTGGCGTTCTCGGGGGGCAACGTGGCGATGAGAAGTTCGCGGTTCCCCTCATCGGGGACGTCGGAGGTCTGGCGATGGGAGCTCAAGGGATGCCTCTCGGTCGGGTGCAACGTATGACGGTGACCGCGCCCGAAGCTGATCGGTCCACCCGATGCAACGATGGACCAGGTCCCCGAGCGTCTGCCTCCGCCGGGGACGCCCGCGGCAGGCTGAATCCGAACACGCCGACAGGCCCGCGCCCGAGCGCGGTTCTGTGGCTCCGAAGATCAGGCTCGGTTCAGCTGGGTGCCCCAGGGGACGGTGACGATCTGACGGTCTCCGCGGGACCAGGTGATCCAGCCGCTCGTCGTGTCGACGTGGCCGGACCAGCCGTGGCGGTGGATCAGGCGGAGGTGGCCGCGCTTGGACACACACGCCAGACGATCGGGATGGTGCAGGCCGGGGGTCAGGTGGTGGACCTCCGACGACGGCGCGCTCGTCCTGCCGCCGGGGTCGCGGGCGCCCATGTCCCGGGCCTGGACGGCCAGGCGCGTGTCCTCGGGCACCGCGTCGGCCCGAAGCCTGCGGGTCACCGTCAACGGTCGGGCCCCGTCCATGACGACCGCCCGGACGTCAGCGTCCCGCGCCAGGGCTTCGACGGTCCTCGCCGACAACCTGGGCAGCGCCCCGTCGACGGCGACCTCCAACCGTCCGGCGGCGGTCGTCGAGATGCGGTCGAGCGGGACGTGCACGACCACAAGCGGCTTGGCGTCGACCCGCCGGCCAGCGGCGGTCCGTCCGGCAAGCCGGTCGGCGCACAGCCCGACCAGCGCCCGGCCCCGCCGCTTGGCCCGCGTCCGACGCCGGTCATGGCGGGTCGGGCGTGCCGTCTCCTCCTGCTCAGCTGTCCGCTCGTCGGCCTCGACCTGCCGGTCAAGGCCGTTGAGCACCACAGCTGTGTCGGGCGCATCGAGCTCGCCGTAGACCTTCGAACGGCCGTCCAGGCCCATCTGCACCCACAGGAACGTCGAGGCCGCGTCCGCGTCCTCCTCCCGCTCCTTGACCGTTGCGCCACGCAGCTCGTCGATGGCCTCGGCCACCGCCCACGCGAACCGCTCGGGGGCCATGACCCCGATCAGCTCGTCGGACGCACCGATCCGCTCGTCCACGCCGGCACGCAGGTCACGGCCGAACCGCCGGAGCTGACCGACGAGGTCACGGACGACCGACCACGACAGTCGGCCCTGCTGCCACAACGCCGTGGTGGCCGGCATCGAGGCCAGCACGTCCCCTGCATCCAGCAGCATGGCCTGCTCGGCCGCGGTCCAGCCGTGGGCGACCGCGAGCTGCACGTCCAGCGGCAGGCCCTCCAACGACTCCACCACTCCTGCCCGGTTGACCTCGGCGAGGGCGAACACGAGCTGCCTCACCGCCCGTTCGCGGACCTCGACGGCCCGCGCCAGATCGGCCATCAACACCGCACCATCGGCCAGGCTCGGTGGCCCACCCGAGCGCTCGTGCCCCTTTCCCGGATCCATCCCCTACCCCTTCCATCGAGCTGATCACCACTGGATGTGATGTGTTCAACGTACGCCTGGGGTGTGACATCCATTTTCGGCACATCGGCGTCGACACGAGGAGTGTGCACAACGGCCGAACCTGTCTCCTCGGCGACCGATATCGCCCTTCTTGTGGTCGCACAGGGCTGTTAGCGTGCCCGTGACGCCACGAGCGGCCCGACACAGGCCCGGCGGCGGACCCACCTCCACATCACCGGCCACCTCTTGGCCCGGACCATCCGACGCCCCGAGCACCGCTCGGGGCGTCGCTCCGTCCCGGGCCGACCACGAGTCCCGAGCCGGACCACGGCAGCTAGGCAGCCACCGGCTCGTCGGCGGTCACCTTCACCACGACGTCTCCCGGACGGATCGTCCCCGGGACCACGACCCTGGCGTTCAGGCCACGGAACCGGCGCAGCTTCCCCTCTCCCGTGTTGACGAAGCGCAGCGCGTCGACGCCGTAGCGGTCGGCGAACTTGGCGCAGCCGGTGTGGGGCTGGTCGGTGACCTCGATCACCGCGGAACCGAGCGCCAGCCGCGTCCCCGCGGGCAGGTTCTCCGGGGTCAGGTCCAGGTCGACGATCAGCTGGTCCCCCGCCCACCGCCAGCGCTCGCGGTCACCGGCGCTGATCGCGTCGAGTACCCGCGCGTTCATGACGTTCAGCTGCATGTCGGGATGGCTCGACCCGTCCTCGGTGCGACGGCTCCCGCGGATGTGCCACGTGTCGCCGACGAGCCCGACCGCCAGGTCCAGCTCGCCCTCCTCGAGCACCTCTCGTTCGTCCACGTCCGGGCGCCGGACGACCATCTCCAGCACCCCCTCGTCGATCGGCGACCCGGCGATGTGCGCCAGCCGTGACTCCAGGTCCTGTGCAGTCGGATGTACCAGCATGGCACCGAGTGTTGCCGACCGCCCTGCGGCCACTCCACAGGCCAGTTGGTCCCACGCCGACCCGACCCCGCCCCGACACGACCCCGCAGGCCCTCGTGTTCACGAGGGCGAAACACTATCGCCCCCGGCCGTAACCCCGGCGTGATGCACGTCCGGCAGGATCATCATGTGATGCGGCGACGATCGACGGGGACCCAGACGGGCAGGCACTGCGCATGAACCAGCCCGAACTCGCGCCGATGGACGACGCCCTGCACGACAGGAGCACCGTGTTCGCCGCGCTCGGTGAACCCGTGCGCCTCGCCATCGTCGAGTCACTGCTGCTCAGCGACCTCACCCCGCAGGACATCGTCACGGCGATGGACATCCGCTCCAACCTGCTGGCCCACCACCTCAACGTCCTGCAGGCCGCCGGCCTCCTGGAGCGGATCCGCAGCACCGGCGACGGCCGGCGACGTTACCTCCGGCTGCGTTCGGACACGCCGCGGCCCATCGTCCACGTCCCGCCCCTGCACGCCCGCAACGTCCTCTTCGTGTGCGCCGACCACGGGGTGCGGTCGATGATCGCCGAACGGCTCTGGGCCACCATCTCCGACATACCCGCCAGCTCGGCCGGCCGGGCGGCGAACCGGACGCTGTCGCCGATGGCTCGGCGCGTGGCCACCGAGACCAACCTGGGTGCCCTCGACCGCCCGCCGACCGCGTGGCAGGACCTGCGGACGCCGCCGGACCTGCTGGTCACCCTCTCCGACGTCGTCCGGGAGACCGCCGACCTGCCGACCGGACCGAACACGACCCTCCTCCACTGGTCCACGCCCGAGCCGGCCGACGAACAGCGGCAGACCCACACCGACATGATCCAGCAGCTGGCCGCACGCATGCACGTCCTCGTGACGGCGCTCGGGTCGACGAACGGGGCCCGCGAACGCGTCAGCGCGTAGGCCGCCGGCCGGGCAGGCCCTACGCCGGAACCTCCAGCAACACCTGCTCGACCACCTCGGTGAGGGCCGGGTGGGGCCACACGACACCGGTGGCGACCTGCTCGACGGTCTGGCCGAACGTCATGGCCTGCACCAGCGGCTGGAGGAGGATCGACGCCATGGGGCCGATGATGTGGGCGCCGAGGATCTCGCGGGTGTCCCCGTCGGCGACGACCTTGGCGAAGGACGTGGTGTCCTCCAGGGCCCAGCCGTAGGCGGTGCCGGCGTAGTCACGTCGACCCACGACGATCCGGCGGCCGGTGTGGCGGGCCTCCTCCTCCAGCATCCCGACGGAGGCGACCTCGGGGTCGGTGAAGGTGGCGCGAGGCTGGTTGGGCAGCGTCGGGGCGATCGGTGCGTCGGGGTGCAGCAGGTTGTGCTGTATCGCCTTGGCGTGAGCGTTGGCGACATGCTTCAGGTCGTGGTGCGGTGCGGCCAGGTCACCCAGCGCCCACACCCCCTCGGCGTCGGTCCGCATGTACTCGTCGACCAGCGGACGGTGCTGCGCGTCCGCGGTCACCCCGCCCGCGGGCAGGTCCATGCGGTCCCCGTTGGAGCGGCGCCCGGCCGCCAGCAGCAGCACGTCGGTGTCCAGCGACCCACCGGTGTCGAGCTCCAGGGACACGACGCCGCCCGAGGAGGTCGCCGCCTTCGCCACCGTGGCGGTCCGCACGTCGATCCCGCGCTCGCGGAAGCGTTCGGTGAGGGCATCGCCGATCTCGGGCTCCTCCTCCCCCAGCAGCCTCGGACCGCGAACCAGCATGGTCACCGACGAGCCGAGGCCGTCGAACACATGGGCCATCTCCGCAGCCACCGCACCGCCGCCGATGACGACCAAGCGGTCGGGCAGCGCGTCGAGCCGCATGATCGAGTCGGAGGTGTGGAAGTCGACGTCGTCGATCCCGTCGATGGTCGGGACGAACGGCCGGGTCCCAGCTGCCAGGACGACCCGGTCAGCGGTCAGCGTGGTGTCCCCGGTGCGGAGGGTGCGCTCCCCGACGAAGCGCGCCGGATGGTCGTAGACGTCGATGTTCGGCAGCTCACGGCGGTAGGCCTCTCCCCCGGCGGCGATCGGGTCGATGCGGCCGAAGACCCGGTCACGGATGGCCGGCCAGTCCGCTCCCTCGAAGGTCCCGTGCACCCCGAATCGGTCGGCCGTTCGGATGGTCCGGCCGACGTCGGCTGCGTGCACGAACATCTTGGACGGGATGCAGCCACGGTTCAGGCACGTGCCCCCGAACACATCCGGTTCGATGATCGCGATGCGCCAGTCCTCCATCGCCTCGTTGGGGATGGAGTTGCCCGAACCCGTTCCCAGGATGGCGAGGTCGTAGTGGGGCTGCGCGGTGGACGGCACGTCGGGGTTCCTCTGATCGATGGTTGCTGACAGGATGCTGGCACCAGCAACGCCGTGATGCCCAGACAGCTCGCCACCGAAGCGGCAGTGTCACATGATGGACGTTGCATCCGTCGGGGACGGCAGATCGCGGGATGGCGATCAGCCGCTGAACACGCCGACCCGCCGCCACATTCCTGCACGACCCGACCGCTGCACGACAACCCGACCGAAAGGCCCTCCGCCGTGCGACGCGCTGATCGACTCTTCTCGATCGTCCTCGAGTTACGACGCCGTGGGGTCACGACCGCCAAGCAGCTCGCTGACCACCTCGGCGTGTCGGAGCGCACGATCTATCGCGACATCGCCGACCTGGTGGGGTCGGGTGTGCCGGTCGAGGGCGAGGCGGGCGTCGGGTACCGGCTCGGCCGCAACTTCGACCTGCCTCCGCTGATGTTCTCCCTGTCGGAGGTGCAGGCGATCGTCCTCGGGGTCCGGATGGTCGAGTCCTTCGCCGACGAAGGGCTCCGCGCCGCCGCCCGGTCCGCCCTTGCCAAGGTCGAGACGGTCCTGCCGGAGGGCGAACGCCATCGCGTGGCCGGGACGGCGCTGTATGCCCACAACTTCGACGAGACCCTGGAGCTGACTGCCCAGATGCCCGAGGTCCGTCGGGCCATCGACGACCGTCGTCGCCTGCAACTGGCCTACGCCGATGCCGTCGGCTCCACGACCGAGCGCATCGTCCGGCCGCTCGGGCTGTTCTTCTGGGGGCGAACCTGGACGGTCGCCGGCTGGTGCGAGCTCCGGGAGGCCCATCGGACGTTCCGTGTCGATCGCATCGTCGAGGCGCGCGCACTGCCCGACGTCTTCGAGCACCGGCCGCCGGTCACGCTCGAGGACTACATCGACGCGGTATCAGGAGGTGCATGAGGCGCTCCTCATCGGGGTAGAGGTCAGCAACCAGCACGCAGCCCATCGGACGAATGTCACCGAAGGGTCACGCCCAGGACCTCCCTGCCGATCAACCATCCACACGACGACACGTGAACCAGGAGGAGCGCCCATGCTCGTCAGCACCCCGCCCCGCACCCGCCGCAGCCCCATGTACTGGGTCGGGCAGTCGTCGTCCATGCGGCAGGGTCGTCGTCGGGCCAGCGATCCCTCGTCGATGGTGCTGACCGTCCTGGCCGTCCTGGCCCTCGTCATCATCGCCGGCCTCGGCTGACGCGGCGCGGCCACTTCGCCCGGCGGCACCGCCGGGGTGATACTGCGGGGCCATGGGACCGATCGTGACCGCGGCCACCGCTGCCGCCCTGCCTCGTGACGCCATCCTCGTGCAGGTCGAAGCGGGTGACGTCGCCTCCGCTGCCGCGACCTTCGCCGAAGGGCACCTCCCCGGGGCCCGCCTGCTGATGCGGGACCGGGTGACCGCCCGCCCGATGGAGCCGGGAGACGGCCGCCACCCGCTGCCGACCCCGGAGGTGTTCGCCACGGAGCTCGGCGCGATGGGCATCGGGCCCGACGACGCGGTGGTGGCCTACGACCGGGAAGGCGGCGCTTCCGCCGCCCGGCTGGTGTACCTCCTGCGCGTCCTCGGGCAGGAGGCCGCCGTGTTCGACGGTGGCCTCGACGGCTGGGCCGAGCCGCTGGAGACCGGCCCACCACCTCACGTCGCGCCCGTGTCGGTACCGGTTCGTCCGTGGCCGACCGATCGACTCGTCGAAGCCGACGACGTCGTGGCCCACGTCGAGCAGGGCGGACTGGTGCTCGACGCCCGCAGCGCCGAGCGCTACGCCGGCGTGACCGAACCCCTCGACCCGGTTGCCGGCCACATCCCCGGCGCCGTGAACGCGCCGTTCGCCGACAACCTCGACCGGCTCGGGCTGTTCCGTGCACCGCCCAAGCTGCATGACACCTACGCACCGCTGGGCGCCGGGCAGGACACGATCGTGTACTGCGGGTCCGGCGTCACGGCCTGCCACGACCTGCTCGCGATCGAGCACGCCGGCCTGGGACTGCCCCGCCTGTACGTCGGGTCGTGGAGCCAGTGGTGCCGAGACACCGAGCGACCGGTCGCAACCGGCGACGGCTGACCCCGACCGATGTTTGATCGATCGATCAACTCTGTGTACCGTATTGATCGATCGATCAATCAAGATCGGTTCACCGCTGATCGAGGAGTTGCGTCGTGGTCACCTTTCATCTCGTGTACGTCGGCTTGGCCGTGCCCCTCACCGTCTGGCTTGCCCTCACGTTGTTCCGCAACGGCCAGCTCTTCCTGGCCGACGTGTTCCCCGACCGGCCGGAGCTCGCCCGGGCCCTGAACCACCTGCTCGTCACGGGCTTCTTCATGTTGAACCTCGGGTGGGCCCTCCTCCTCATCCGCGAACAGGTCGTCACCAACGCCGGTGA
This sequence comes from Euzebya pacifica, assembly GCF_003344865.1. GTDB lineage: Bacteria > Actinomycetota > Nitriliruptoria > Euzebyales > Euzebyaceae > Euzebya > Euzebya pacifica. Next base: position 2,947,449 of record NZ_CP031165.1, on the reverse strand, counting down.
GGGCGTGCGGCTCCTGGCGAACCGCCTGGGGGTCCTGCTCCTCACGCTGGGCACCGTCCACTTCCTGAACCTGTACGTGTTCGAACGGATCCGGCGCGGCCGTCGCGTCGAGCAGGAACCGCCCACACCGCCGAACTGGTTCGTCCCCCAGCCCGGCCCGGGCCCACGGGTGCCCGGGGGACCCCGGGGACCGATGTCCCCCATGCCCATGGGGCCGGCCCGCCCGACAGGGACCTACGGCCCGGCGACCGCGCCACCCCGGTGAACGCCGGTCCTGGCGCCACCGCCGCCATGCCGGGGGCGGTGGCCATCGTCCACGACGACACCTGCCCGTTCTGTGTGCGATGTGCCGGATGGCTCTCGTCGCAGGACACCGCCCTGCCGGTGGAGCTGTGGGCGGCATCGGATCCCGAGGCCGTTCGCCGATGGGGCCGGCTGCCCGGCTACGGCAGCGAGCTCGTCGTGGTGGCCGACGACGGCCGAGCCTGGGTCGGCCCCGACGCGTTCCTGATGGCCTTGTGGTCACTGCGTCGTTTCCGCCAGCTGTCCGCAACGCTCACCGGGCCCCTCGCCCGGGCGCTGTTCCGCAGCCTGTCGACCAACCGCGGTCGGTTGGGTGCGCTGCTCGGCCTCGAGGACTGCGGGGAGGACGGGTGCCGCCGGTGACGCCGCACACCGGACAGGTCGCCTTCACGGCAGACGGGTCGTGGGCTGCAATGCTGGTCGCGTGAGCGAGGACACCAAGCAACGGATCATCAGGGCGACACTGCAGACCCTGCGGGAGCACGGCGCTGCCGGCACGTCGGCCCGGGCCATCGCGGCCGCCGGCGACTTCAACACCTCGCTGCTCTTCTATCACTTCGGGTCCGTCGAGGGTGCGCTGCTCGCCGCGGCCCACCACGACACCGACGCCAGGATCTCGCGGTACAGCGCGCACCTGGAGGGGCTGACGGACCTGTCGGGGCTGGTCCGGTTCTCCCGCCAGATGCACCGCGAGAACCTCGAGGCCGGCCACGTCACGGCGCTGGTGCAGATGTTGGCCCTGACCTCGACCAACCCCGAGATCAGGGAGGAGCTGGCGTCGGTCTTCGACCCGTGGATCGACATGGTCGAGACGACCCTCGACCGCCTCGTCGGCAAGGATGGCATCGCAGGGCTGTCCAACGCCGACCTGGCCGTGGGGATCACCAGCCTGTTCCTCGGGCTCGAGCTGCTCACCCATTTGGGCGACCGCTACGGTCGCGCCGAGGGACTGCTGGACGCCCTCGACGACGCCTCGGGACTGCTGGTCGCCTTCGGGCTGCTCAGCGGGGCCGGGACCACCGACACCGAGGAGGCAACCGGGCAGGGGCTGCGCCCCCACCGCGACGCCGACCCGCTGGCCGACCTCCCCGGGCCGTCCAGCCCCTGACCGGGACGCGCGCCGCGCCCCACTCCCCGAGCGCGTCCCGCGCCCTACCCCCCGAGCGCGTCCCGCGCCCTACCCCCCGAGCGCGTCCCGCGCTACTCGCCGCTGGCGGATGATGCCTCGCACGTGCGGCAGATCGCGGATCGCGATGTCGGCGGGTTGCACGGTCTTCTGGGCGTCCCAGCGCCGGTAGACAGCAACGACGTCCTCGACCCACCATCCGTCGTACCGGTCGCCGAAGTCCGCCAGCAGCACCGCGTCGGTGGATCGGGCGACGGCCGGCCAGCCGCCGTGGGCGACGAGCGGCACCCGCCGGAACGCGGTGAAGGCCGCGGGGAACGGAAAGTCGTCGTGGGCCAGGAAGTGATCGGTGACGGCTCGGGCAGGCACGCGACCTGCGGCGAACACGGAGGGCTTGGTCCACGTGCCGCCGTCGGCCATTTCCAGCCGACAGGGGCCGCAGGACCACCCGATGTCGGCGCGCTCGATCAGCGGGCCGAGCAGGGCCGACAAGGCGCCCGGAAGGTGGAAGTCGTCGTGGTCGACCCCGGCGACCACGTCGCCCCCGGCCCGGGCGAGGGCGTGGTTGCGGGTGGCGGCGCTGCCCACCTGCACTCCGAGGGCGTCGTAGCAGACCCGCGGGTCGTCGGGCAGCCGATCCCGGACGGCCGGGTCGCGGCCGTCCTCCTGGACCAGCCACTCCCACTCCCAGCCGTCGGGCATGTCCTGGACGACCAGCCCCTCCCAGACGGCCTCGATGTGATCGGCGTTGTGGGACTGCGTCGGCGTGATGATGCTCAGGAGCGGCACGTCAGACGATCTTGCGGTCGGTCGCCCAGCGCGTCAGCTCGTAGCGGCTGGACAGCTGCAGCTTGCGCAGGACCGCCGAGACGTGGGACTCCACGGTCTTGATGGAGATGTGCAGGCGGCTGGCCACCTGCTTGTAGGCGTAGCCCCGGGCGATGTAGCGCAGGACCTCGCGTTCGCGTGGCGTCAGCTGGTCGAGGTCGTCCTCGCCCGGCGACGTCTCCGTCGGCCGGGCCGGCGGGGCGCCGGAGAAGGCGTCGAGCACGAACCCTGCCAGCCGAGGCGAGAACACCGCGTCGCCGCCGTGGACCCGCCGGACCCCCTCCGCCAGCTCGTCGGCGGACACGGTCTTGGTCAGGTACCCGCGGGCGCCCGCCCGGACGAGGGCGATGACGTCCTCGGCGGCGTCGGACACGCTGAGCGCGAGGAACTGCACGTCGGCTGTCGACTCGCGAACACGCGTGATCACGGCAAGGCCGCCGCCGTCGGGCATGTGCACGTCCAGCAGCACGACGTCCGGCTGGAGGGCCAGGATGTCGGCGACCGCGGCGTCCACGGTCTCGGCGGTCCCCACGACGTCGAACCGGTCGCCGATCTCGGTACGGACGCCGGTCAGGAACAGCCGATGGTCGTCGACGAGGAAGACCCGCAGCGGACCATCGGATGCGGGGCTTCGGGAGGGATCGCCAGCCGGGTCGTCAGCGGGGTCGTCGTCTGGGGCGCTCGGGGGGTCGAGGCGGGTGGCCATGTCGGTGTGCTCCTGGCGGGTGGTCACAGCGGTCGGTCGAGGTCGGGATCGGGGTCGTCATCGGCGGCGTCGGCGACTGCGTCGGAGGCAACCGGGGGCGAGGGGTCCAGGGGCAGGTGCAGCTCGACCTCGGTGCCCTCGCCGAGAACCGACTCGATGGTCGCGGTGCCGCCGTGGCGCTGCATGCGCCCGCGGATGGACTCCACCAGCCCGCGCCGGTCCTCGGGTACCGCCGTGGGGTCGAATCCCACGCCCTCGTCCCGCACGAACACCTCGACGCGGTCGGGTTCGACCTCGACGAACACGTCGACTCGGTCCACCTCGGCGTGCTTCGCGGCGTTGGCCATCGCCTCGCGGGCTGCCTCGACCATGGCGTGCAGGTGCTCGTCGAGCGCGACGTCCCCGGCCAGCACCACCTCCACCTTCACGCCGTAGCGGTCCTCCACGAGGCCGGCGGCGTCCTGGATCGCCTGCCCCAGCCGGGTGGCCGCATCATCGGGGCGTCGGCCGAACAGCCACGCCCGGAGCTCGCGTTCCTGTCCGCGGGCGAGGCGGCTCATCTCCTCCGGGCTGCCCGACCGCTGGATCAGGGCCAGGGTCTGCAGCACCGAGTCGTGGAGGTGCGCAGCCATGTCGGCGCGCTCCTCGGAGCGGATCCGCTCGCGGCGTTCGTCGGCCAGCTGTCGTCCCAGGGCCTGGAACCATGGACCGATCACCAACGCCACGCCGATGATGGTGACGAGGGAGGCCAGGATGACCTCCGGGGCGGCCGACAGGTCGATGGTGACCAGGAAGGTGGCCATGCCGGCCAGCAGGAGGATCGCGCCGACGGACAGGCGGATACGGCTCAGGCTGGCGAGGTCGGGCATCACCCGGTCGCCCACGGCGCGGTCCATGGCGTGACGCCAGCGGACCTTCTCCTCCTCCGACGCCCGCGTCCACACGACGGCCGAGCCGATCGCGGCGAGGCCCACCGACCACGTCAGCGAGTCGGCGAACCACACGCCGAGCGCGCGCAGCAGCACGAGGACTCCGGCGGTGATCAGCCCCAGCGCCACGGCGTGGCGGACGGTCCCGGTGCGAACCGGTGCGGTCTCGGCGGACTCGGGATCGACCGACGGCTCGGGCAGCAGGACGTGGCCGAGGGCGTACAGGAGGACACCGGCCCCGCCCGCCGTGGCCAGGACGACCAGTACAAGGCGCACCACGCCCACATCCACACCGATGCGGTTGGCGACCCCTGCAGCCACACCGGAGACGACCCGGTCCTCGGTGGACCGGGTGATGCCCAGATCGGTCAGCGGTGCGGTCACCGCGGACAACGTCGACGACGACGGCGCGGGGCCGTCGGGCGAAGACGCGGCTGGTGGTGGTGGCACGGGACCGGGATCCGGGGTCGTCGTGGGGGTGGGGGTGCTGATGGGGACCATCGTCCCACGAGGACGTCGGTGTGCCATGGGTGAGGACCCCGAGACGTCGGGGTAGGGACATCCCTGATCGACAACAGGTCGAGGGGACCGCAGCATCCGTGGCATGAACGAGACCGCACCCCCACCGTCGACGGGCCTCCCTCCCACCCCGCGCCCGTCGGAACCGCGTCGCATGTATCGACTCGTGGACCAGAAGAAGTGGGCCGGTGTCGCGGCGGGTATCGGTTGGTACTTCGGTGTCGACCCGGTCCTGATCCGCATCGGCTTCGTGGTGCTCGGGTTCATGGCCGGCCCGGTGTCGCTGGGCCTGTACGTCCTGCTGTGGATCTTCCTCCCCGAAGCGACCAGCCAGCGGGTGCCCATGTCGGCACCGAAGCCCGCCGGCGGACGCAGCCGGGGCGTGACCGCGGCGGCCATCGTGCTCGGCGCGATGATCTTCGGGCAGATCGACCTGTTCCGCGGCGACGTGCTGCTCGCTGCGGCGCTGATCGGCCTCGGTGTGCTGCTCTTCAACGACCGGCGCGAGGTGCCGACCAACCCGTTCTGGAGCGGGGGGGCGTCCACACCCCCGCCGCCGGCGCCGTGGGCCGTCCCGACGACCGACTCGTCCACGGGCTCCCCGTCGTCGACCATGCCCCCGCCCCCGCGGCCCGAGGACGCGACCGTTCCGCTCGAACGCTCGGCGCCCAGCCGCGCCGGGGACTGTGGCCCCCCGTGGCGTCGGGGGCCTGGACACGGCCCCCACCAGGGTCGGACGACGACCGCCTACCCGACCGGGTACACCGCGTCGTGGTCGGGTCCTCCACGACCCCCGATGCCGGCGACCCCGCGGAGGGGCCGCACACGGTCCCACCCGCGATCGACGCTGTTCCCCCTGTCGTTCGGGGTGTGGCTGCTGGCCCTGGGCGGCGCAGCCCTCCTGGACCGCATGGGCCTGGTCGAGCTGACGCTCTTCAACGCCGCGGCGCTGTCCCTGCTGGTGGCCGGCCTCGGCCTGCTGGTCGGCACCTGGTTCGGGCGTGCCCGTCGGCTCGTCCCGATCGGCCTGCTCACCGGCGTGGTCATGGTCGGTGCGGCTGCTGCCCCGACGATCGACCTGCCTCGGGCCCTCGAGGGCGGTCTCGGCGAGCGGCAGTACGCCCTGACCGCCGTCGGTGACGTGCAGCCGGACTACCAGCTGCTGGCCGGCCAGATGGTCCTCGACCTGACCGACCTCGAGCTCGGCAGCGAGACCGTTGACATCGACGCAAGCGTCGTCCTCGGTGAGCTGCAGGTCCTGGTCGGACCCGACGTGACCGTGGAGGCTGCGGGCACCCTGTCCGCTGGCGACTACACGGTGCTGGAGGAGACCAGCAGCGGCAACGACCTGCAGTTCGACGTGCTCGACCGTGGACTGGAGGGCGCCGGACGCATCCGGCTGGACCTCGAGTCGACGTTCGGCGAGATCACCGTGACCCGAGAGGAACCCCAGTGACCGATCGACCCGCCCCCAGCCGACCGCGTGGCCTGTACCGGCACCGCACCGACATCGTCAGCCTGCTCTTCGGCCTGGCGTTCACCGCCGCCGCACTCTCCGCGCTGGTCCAGCCCGGGGAGCCGAGCGCGATCGATGTCGGGGCGGTGGCCGCGGTCGCCGCCGTGGTGGCCGGCCTCGCCGTCATCGACTCGCTTCGGAGCAGCGACACCGACCGCACCGAGGCCCCGGCGTCCGACCCCGTGTTCGACCCTGCGCTGCCCCCCGCGCCGATCATCCCCACGCCGGAGGCCATCCGGGACGAGGACCGGGAGTGGTTCGGCCTGGACAACCCCCTGTCGGAAGTCGAACGCGAGATCCTCGCCTCGCTGGAGGAGGAGGACCGCTCCGAGGTCACCGGCCCCGACGGCGGACCGCCGGATGCCCCCTCAGGAGGGGAACCCACAGCCGGCGGCCCCACCGGGTGATCGGCTGGTCAGCCGTTCGGTGATCGCGGCGGCCGTCCCTCCCGCCGCGGGGTGGGGGCGGCCGTCGCTGCCGATCTCGGCGGGCAGGAACGACCAGGACGGCTGGTCGAGCAACGGCAGCTCGACGGTAAGGACACCGGTGTATCGGCTGGGTGCTCGGTTGTGGTACCAGACGAAGTTGCCCAGCGAGTAGGCGACCAGGCCGTCCCGGAGGGGCTGGACGCCCTGCAGGACGTGGGGATGGTGACCGGCGATGACGTCGGCACCCGCATCGACGAGCAGCGTCGCCAGGTGTCGCTGGTCGGCGTTGGGACAGTCGGCGAGCTCGGCCCCCCAGTGGATGGCCACCACGACGTGATCGGCGACGGCGTCCGCGGCCCGGACCGCAGCGACCGCGGCGGCCTCGTCGTAGGCGGAGGCGAGCCCGGCACGGGTCGCGGTGGCCTCCCATGTCCGTGTGTGCAGCACACGGGTCAACCCGACGACGGCGACGGTGCCCGCCGGCGTCTCCACCAGCGCAGGGGCGTAGGCCGCGGTGGCGTCCGCGCCTGCGCCGACGACGTGCAGACCGACGGCGTCGGCGTGGTCGAGCGTGTCGAGCATCGCCACCGGGCCGTAGTCCAGCCCGTGGTTGTTGGCGAGGCTGGCCACATCGACGCCGGCCTCCACGAGGCGGGCGGCCATCTCCGGGGGACCACGGAAGGTGTAGGTCTTCGGGACGGGCGCACCGCGGGTGGACAGCGGCGTCTCGAGGTTGACCACCGCCACGTCGGCGGCGGTCAGCACGTCCCGGACGGGGTCCAGCGGATTCTGGCCCGCCACGGCCTGGCTGCCGATGTGTCGCTCGGCATGGACGTCTCCGGTGAGGGCGATCGTGGCGCTGGGGACGAACGTGTCGGCGAGCGTCCGGCGTTGATCGTCGGTCGGCCACGGGGCCCCGTCCGGACAGGCCAGCGGCTGCAGGACACCGCCGGTGCACCCGTCGGGCAGGGTCACGCCGAGCCGCACGGCAACGGCGAGGTTGACCAAGCGGGTTCGCCGGTCGGGGTCGGCTGCGCGCCAGGTCGTGGCGTCCACGACGATCGTGCGTCCACGACGACACACGGCCGCACCCCCGCAGCCGTCCGGCGTCACGATCAGGCCCATCGTCTCGTCCTGCCCGACGGCCTCGATCCGCAGGCGTCGGCTGTTCCAGCCCCGTGCGTCGGCAACCACGTCGACGACGGTCGGGACGACCTCGGGGTCCTCGGGTGCGGCAACCGCAAGCCTGACCGTCAGGGGACGGTTCGGTCCGTCACAGCGTTCGGCCGCTGCCAGCAGGGGCGCCACCTGGCCCTCGGGCACCGCCACGGGACCACCGGCCACCTGCACGACGACGCCGTGGCCGCACCGTTCGGCCAGGGCGCCCGCCACGGTCGGGCCGGGGGGCAGCAGCGCCGCCCCGACCACGGAGGCCCACGGGCCTGCTGCCGCCGCGTCGGCCGGGTCGTCGCCAGCGGCAACGAGTACCCGGTTCGGCCCCACGCCCCTGCGGGCCGCGACGGCAAGGGCGGTGTGCTCGCGGGTCGGGCCAGCAACCCGCTCGACCGCGAGGCCGGACGAGCGCAGCTCCTCCTCCACCGTCGCCGACACCGCCGCGGTGCCACCGAGGATCGTGACGTCGGTGATGCCGAGCTGCTCGACAACGAAGCGGGCGTGCGGGTCGAGTGCACTCGCGGCCGTCAGCAGCAGCGGCAGGCCCTCCTCGTGCGCCCAGGCCGACGCGGCGAGGGCGTCGGGCAGCCCGGTCGTGCTGGCCAGCAGCACACGGGTCGGCACGGGGGTGCCGGCCTCGGCATGGCGGCGGGCGATCTCGCGGGCCATCTCGGCGGCAAGGGCCGGTGGACCACCCGGCGCGTCCAGCACGGTCACGACCCGGCCGTCCTGCTGCCACGCGTCGGCACGAGCGGCATCGCCGACGGTCAGCACCTCGATGGGGTGCACGGTGTCGACCGCGGTCGTGACGGTGTCGGAGGGGACGGCGTCGGCCAGGACGACTCCGGCGTCGAGCACCCCGGCCAGACCGGCCGCGGCGAGCGCCACCCCGGTCGAGTCGCGGGGCACCACGACGACCCGTTCCACCGCCGCGGTCTCGGCGAGCATCCCCAGGAACGCCGCCGAGGTGGCGGTTCGGTCCGCTCCGGCGACACGCGCCGGTGGGGTGTCGATGACGGTGGGCGCCAGCGCGGGGCCTGCCCCTGCCGACGTTGCCACGGTCAGTAACACGATAGAAACGATCAGCAAACCCAGAGGTGATCTCCCGCCCGTTTTGTCACTACTCACCAAATAGATCACCCGCTTCGACAGGAATTCGGCCCTCGACCGCGAACTCTAGTTACCAAGGAGGCCAATCGTGAATGAACCCAAGTTCACCTTCGTTGAGCCTGGTCGGGACCGGCGCAAGCGCAAGGAACACCTCAAGGCGGTGATGAAGCACCAGCCCGGCACGGCGCGTGCCGTGGAGCTGGCGAACCTGGCGCGCGACTTCCACGAGAACCGCGAGCTGAACATGGCGATGGACACCGCACGCCAGTGCCTCCTCGAGTCCGAGGGCACCGTCTCGTTCCTGGTCAACGCCTACATCTGCCACGACCGCGACGACCACGCGATCGAGGACCTGGCCATGCTGGCTGACCTCGCTCGGTGGCTCGACGACGACGGCCTGCAGGCGATCGTGCGGGCGATGGCCTTCGAGCGGGGTCTCGGATGGTGCGGCTGCACCGACGGGCGCGAGCGGGAACGCCGCATCGACACCCTGCGTCGTCGCTTCGACGACGGCCTGGCCAACGAGGTGGACCTGGCCCTCATCTGAGGTGGGTGACGGCGGGTGGCCGTCAGGGGGGTCCGGGTCGGCGGCCGCACCGCCCTCGGGGATGGACAATGGGACCCCATGCTCATTTTCCTCGCCGTCCTGTCTGCGCTCGTCGTCGGAGCCCTGTCGTGGCTGCTGATCGGGCCGACGGGCGCGGCCGCGGTTGCCGTGCTGATCCTGATCGGTGGCCTCGTGGCCCAGTTCGGCGACCGGTCCGTCAGGCGCCCCATCGGGACCGTGCTGTTGCTCGCGCTCCTCGCGGGCGGCACGTACGGGACCATCGTGGCCGTGGACCTGGTCGAGGCCCTGACCACGACCGATGGCACCGTCGACATGGCCGACCAGTCCCAGCTCGCCAGCGCCGAGGACAAGCTGGAGGGGCTCGCCGGGCAGTCCTCGTTCCAGCTGGAGCTGACCGAACCAGAGCTGCAGGCGGTCGTGCAGGACGGCCTGGCGGCCGCCGACGACGTTCCCGTTCGACGCGTCGACCTGGACCTGCGGGGCGCCACCAGCGACGTGGCGTTCCGTGCGGTGTTCAAGGCCGGCGGGGTCGAGGCGACCGGGAACGCCTCCATCGCCGTGGTGGACGGTGGGATCGACCTCGAGCTGGGGCCGCTGGAGTTCGGGTCCGTCCAGGTACCCAGCCTGGCGGCCGGGGCGATCCAGTCGTTGCTCGGCGCGGTGACCGACCTCAACGCGGCGCTGGAGGACCAGCAGGCGGTGGTGCAGTCCATCACGGTCACCGACGACGCCCTGATCGTCACCGGCACCAGGGGGACCGACGAGGTCCTGACCGACGGGGACCTGCTGGCGGCGATCCGTGACCAGGCCACCGGGGCGATCGACGCGGTGCAGGCCCCGCCGGAGCGGATCGGACAGGGGCGGCTGGCCGGGCTGGACGAACCCGGCGAACCGATCGTCCTGGCCATCGGTGACTCGTTGGCGGCCAACGTCGGGGTGGACGACAACCGTGACGGGTTCGTGTCCCGCTTCCACCGCTTCGTGGCCGATGCCGACGGCGTGCCCTACGGGCTGGTCAACCTGGGCGTTCCCGGCGAGACGTCCGGCTCGTTGCTCACCGGCGGGCAGCTGGAGGCGGCGGAGGCCGTCCTCGCGTCCCGTCCCGCCGCCTACGTCGTGGTCGACATCGGCGCCAACGACCTGCTCGGCCACCTGACCTCGGCCGAGTGCGGGACCGACCTGGCCAACGCCTCGTGCCAGCAGCTGGTCGACGAGACGCTCGTGACGTACCGGAGCAACCTCGAGCAGGCGATGGACCGGTTGGTCGCCTCCGCCGGATCGGCTCGTGTGCTGTTCCTGCAGACCTACAACCCGTTCAGCCTGGGACTCGGCGAGAGCGCGCAGGAGCGTGAGTCCTCGACGATGGTGTCGCGCCTCAACGCCGTGGCCGCGGAGGTCGCCGCCTCGCGTGGCATCGGCGTCGCCGACGGGTTCAGCCCGCTGCAGGGCACGACGGCGGCGACGACCCACATGCTGGACGCCGAACCCGACATCCATCCCAACGTCGCCGGCTACGACGTCCTGGCGGGGGCGTTGGTCGACGCCCGCTGAGGTCGTGGCGCCGTCCGCCGTTGGCCTCAGAGCCTGACGAGGCCGGCCCATTCCGCCAGCCGGCCGACCGCCTGTAGCCCCAGCGCGGCCACGGGGTCCGTGGCACCGGTCGGGACGTCGCCCAGCGGCCGTTCCGCAAGGGCGTCAGCCGTTGCGGCGGCGAGCCGAGCCGCCAGGACGATGGCGTTGCCGGCGACCGCTTCCTCCCGGGCGAGCACGCCGCCCCGCTCGTCGCGCACCCGGACGACGAAGCGGCTGGTGCCGGTCGACAGGCCCTCGTCGTCGCCGTCCCCGAGGATCGCGACCGCCCCGTCCATCAGGCGGTCGACCCCCAGCATCCTGGCCGGGCCGGAGAGCAGTGCCCCGAGCTGCAGCAGCGGCGCGGCGGCCCCGAACCAGCCGGTGTGCACGTCGACTCGGTCGAGGTCGGGGTGACGGGTGGGCAGCGACCACACCTCCAGGCCGCCCAGCGACACGGTGGTGTGCAGCTGGCCGCCGGCGCGGAACTCGCCCCGCCTGGCGGCCACGGTCTCCGCATGGTGGACGCCGCGCCTGAACGTGGTGGTCGGTCGGGTCAGGGCCCGCACGAGGGACCGACGAGCGGTGGCGCTGCCGGCATCCAGGCCGCCGTCGACCAGGTAGGCGACCTCGACCCGACGGGCCGCCGGTCCTGCAGCGTCCAGCGCCAGCTCGGAGAGGAGCAGGCCCGGCAGGTACTCGTAGCCGACGGCAGGCAGCAGGCTGACGCCCGAGGAGGCGGCCCGGGGCCCGTGGTCGGTGTGCAGTCGCGCCAGGAACGCCGGTTCACCGGTCACGTCCAGGTAGGTGGCGCCGACGTGCACCGCCGCGTCGACGACCCGATCACCGACGACGTCATGCGGCCCGACGCAGCTCAGCACGATGTCGCCCGGCACGAGGACCCCGCCCAGGCCGTCGAGGTCGGCGCAACGGGCCGGGAGATCGGTGGTTCGGCCCAGGGTCGCCAGGGCATCCGCCCGCCGCGCGACCAGAAGGACATGTGGGCGGCCGGCAAGCTCCTGCGCCACCAAGCGGCCCGTCCGTCCGGTGGCCCCGACCACCACGATCCGTCGACGCATGCCACACAGCGTGCCCCCTCCCCCGCGTGCTCGCTGGGGATCGGTCGGGCGATGCGCCATGATCCCGACCATGTTGCAGTCGTCCACCGCCCTGCTCGTCCTGACCCTGCTGGCCGCCGCCCTCGACTGGTGGGCGGTCGCGACCGACCGACGACGACTGGAGGAGGTGGCCAAGCCCGCCGTCATGGTGCTGCTGATCGGATGGGTCCTGACCGTTCCCGGCGCGGACCCCACCGTCCGCACCTGGGTCGTGGTGGCGCTGGGCCTGAGCCTCGTCGGTGATGTGCTCCTGCTGCCACGGATCGACGTGTTCGTCGGTGGCCTGGCCGCGTTCCTCCTCGGCCACCTTGCCTTCGTACCGGCGCTGCTCCCCCACGCGGACGGGTTGACCGGTGGCATCGCCGCGCTCGGACTGGTTCCCGCCGCGGCCTTCGTGGGTCGGCGGATCGCCGACGGAGCCCGCCAGCACGGTGGCCAGCCACTGGCCTCGGCGGTCGTCGTCTACGTCGTCGCGGTGGGGGCCACGGCGTTGCTGGCCGTGGCCTCGCGTGCCCCGCTGGTGATGCTCGGTGGGCTGCTGTTCGCGACGTCCGATGGCGTCCTCGGCTGGAACCGCTTCGTGGCCCCCCTGCCCAACGGGCGCACGATCGTGCACGTCACCTACCACCTGGCACAGGTGGGGCTCGCCACCGTGGTCACGCTCAGCACTGTCGCCTGAATCGCGGAGATGAATTCGCTGTTCCCCTAGAATTACTGCCCGTAGTTGGTCATACTTCGGAGCACCAGCCGCGGGAGGCTGGCAGCCCGCTGGCGGGCGGGAACCGGGGACCGGCGAAGGGAACAGACCGTATGGAGGCCAAGGACCACACCGAAGGCGCACAGCCCAACGCGTTGTCACACAGCGTTGCGGACCGCCTCGGCGGCGCCCTCGTGTCGGCGCACCACGCCGACGTCGGACAGGCCCGTGAGCATGCCCGACAGCACCGGTTGAAGGCGCTCGCGCTCCTCCTGGCGATCCCCTTCCTGTTCCTGTGGACACGGATCGTCCGGGGTGACGCGATCAACTTCCTGCAGGCCCCGACCCTGCCCGATGGCTGGCAGCTGTGGCTGCTCCCGATGGTGCTGATCCTCGCCCTCGGCGCCGCGATGCTGATGCCGTTGATGAGCGGTCGCTCGCCGCACATCCGGTATGCCCCCGAGCAGATCGAGACGGGCTTCGCCGACGTTGTCGGGCTCGACCCGGTCGTCAACGAGGTCACCCGCACCCTCAACACCTTCATGGGTCACAAGCTGTACCGCGGCCAGCTCGGGGGGCGCCCCCGCCGGGGGGTGCTGTTCGAGGGGCCGCCCGGCACGGGCAAGACCCACCTGGCGAAGGCCATGGCCCACGAGGCCGGCGTGCCGTTCCTCTTCGTGTCCGCCACATCGTTCCAGTCCATGTGGTACGGCGCGACGGCTCGTCGCATTCGTAGCTACTTCGCCGCCCTGCGCAAGGTCGCCCGCGAGGAGGGTGGGGCGATCGGCTTCATCGAGGAGATCGACGCGATCGCCACGTCGCGGTCCGGCATGCGGGCATCGGGTTTCGCCCCGGCGGGCACCAACGCCATGAGCAGCGGCTGCGTGCAGGCCACAGCCGACGCGTTCGGCGCCGACGGCGGCGTGTCCTTCGGCGGCGGCGAGGCCACGGCGCACAGCGGTGGGCTCGTCACCAACGCCTTCGGGTCCAGCGAAGGCACCGCCGGTGTGGTCAACGAGCTGCTGATCCAGATGCAGAGCTTCGACACACCCCCGGCCAGCATCCGGATCCGCAACTGGTGGGCGGAGAAGGTCAACGCCTACCTCCCGGCCGATCGCCAGATCAAGGCCAAGACCTCCCCGTACAACAACATCCTCGTCATCGCGGCCACCAACCGCGCGGCGGACCTGGATCCCGCCCTGGTTCGCCCGGGCCGGTTCGACAAGCAGCTGGCGTTCGACCGGCCGGCCCAGCCGGCCCGACGCGACCTGCTGGACTACTACCTGGCCCGCAAGAGCCACGCGGCCGACCTGGACGACCCCGAGCTGCGCGATCAGGTCGCCTCCCAGACGCTGGGGTACACGCCGGTGATGATCGAGAACCTCCTCGACGAGGCCCTTATCGTCGCCCTCAAGAACGGGCGTGATCAGATGACCTTCGGCGACGTGGCCCAGGCCCGGCTGGACATCGAGGTGGGGATGGCCACCCCGGCCCCCTACACCGACGCGGAACGTCGCCGCGTTGCGACCCACGAGGCCGGACACGCCGTGATGGCCCACCTGAGCGGCCACCGTCGCCTGGAGATCCTGTCGATCGTCAAGCGGCGGACGTCCCTCGGTCTGCTGGCCCATGGCGACACCGCAGAGGTCTACACGCGCACCGTCAAGGAGCTGCACGACATGGTGGACATCGCCATGGGCGGCAAGGCAGCCGAGGAGATCTGGTTCGGCGCCGTGTCCACCGGGCCGGGTTCGGACCTGGCCGCGGCCACGCGGACGGCGTGCGAGATCATCGGCATCCACGGCATGGGCGACTCGCTGGTCAGCCTGGCGGCGGTCCAGCAGTCATCGTTGTCGGGGACCAACCTCGTGGGACAGGTCCTGCGCGACCAGGTTGCGCGACCGCAGGTCGAGACGCTGCTGCACGAGGCCCATCAGCGGACCGTCGCCACGCTCGAGCGCAACCGCCACCTCGTCGAGGCCCTCCGCGACGCCCTGCTGGACCGCGACGAGCTGGTCGGTGCCGAGATCGGCGAGGTCATCCTCGCCGCCGGTCCCCCGGTGCTGGAGGACCTGACGGTCGAGGTCGACGGCGTGGAGCTCGCCGCCGACTAGGCGTTCAAGCGTCGCTTGATCTGGCCCGTCACGAGTTCAAGCTTCGCTTGAACTAGCCCGAACCCGCAGATCCTGGCGGATCCGCGCGTTCGCCCCCCGGCCTGTCACGAGTTCAAGCTTCGCTTGAACTCGCCCTTGGCGATCGACATCTTGTGGACCTCGTCGGGGCCGTCGGCGAGGCGGAGGGAGCGGGCGCCGGCGTAGCCGCGGGCGAGGAAGCTGTCCTGGGAGACGCCCATGCCGCCGTGGGCCTGGATCGCGCGGTCGATGACCCGACAGGCCATCGACGGGGCGATGACCTTGATGGCGGCGATCTCGGTGCGGGCCGCCTTGTTGCCCACGGTGTCCATCATCCAGGCCGCCTTGAGGGTCAGCAGTCGCGCCTGCTCGATCTCGCAGCGGGACTCGGCGATCCATTCCTGGACGACGCCCTGCTGGGCGATGGGCTTGCCGAAGGCCTCGCGGTCGGCGACCCGGCGGACCATGGCCCCCAACGCGCGCTCGGCGAGGCCGATCAGCCGCATGCAGTGGTGGATGCGGCCCGGGCCGAGGCGTCCCTGGGCGATGCGGAAGCCGTCGCCTTCCTCCTGCAGCAGGTTGTCGGCGGGGACGCGAACGTCCTCGAAGGTCATCTCCATGTGCCCCTCGGGGTCCTCGTAGCCGAAGACCGTCAGGTTGCGGAGCGTGGTGATCCCGGGGGTGTCCAGCGGCACGATGATCATCGACTGCTGCCGGTGGGGATCAGCGTCGGGGTCGGTGATGCCCATGAAGATCGAGACCGTGCAGTTGGCCCGGCCGGCGTTGGACGTCCACCACTTGCGACCGTTGATGACGTACTCGTCGCCGTCGCGCTCGATGCGGGACTGGATGTTGCGGGCGTCGGAGGACGCCACCGCGGGTTCGGTCATGGAGAAGCAGGACCGGATCTCGCCGTCGAGGAGGGGCACCAGCCACTGCTCCTGCTGCGCGCGGGTGCCGTACTTGGCCAGCACCTCCATGTTCCCGGTGTCCGGCGCGTTGCAGTTGAAGACCTCCGGCGCGAAGGAGACCTGGCCCATGAGCTCGGCCAAGGGGGCGTACTCGAGGTTGGTCAGGCCGGCGCCCCACTCCTCGTCGGGCAGGAACAGGTTCCACAACCCGGCCGCCTTCGCCTTGGCCTTCAGGTCCTCCACGATCTGCGGGTGGTGGTGCGGATCCCCGCTGTCGCGGATCTGCTCCTCGTAGACCGCTTCGTTCGGGAACACCTCGGCGTCCATGAACTCGCGGATCTGCTGCTGCAGCCCCTGAACACGCTGGCTCGTCGCGAAGTCCATCGCCTGCTCCTCCTCGTCGCCCGGTCCTGCCGGACGGTTGCTCCTCGGCTGTTGTTGGCTGGAACCTAGCGCAGGTGACCGTGGTCACCCAACCGAGCCCAGCGCGTCCCGGGCCCCCGGCAGACGCCGTCAGCCGAGCCCGTCGAAGCGACGTCGCAGGGGCAACGGGGCCGCTGCATCCGGCCGTGGCCGGGCTTCGATATCCTTGACCGCAGCGGGGATCTGGGACGCGGGGAGCGGCTTGGCGAAGAGGTAGCCCTGGGCCTGCTCGCATCCGAGGTCCTCCAGCATCCGGCGGACGGTCTCGTCCTCGATGCCCTCCGCGACCACCCGCAGCCCGAGCTCCTCGGCGAGCCGGAGGACGGAGGTGACGATCACCTGGTCCGTGCGGTTGCTCGCCATGTCCATGACGAAGGACCGGTCGACCTTGAGCTCCTGCACCGGCAGGTTCTTGACCTGCGACAACGAGGAGTACCCGGTCCCGAAGTCGTCGACGGACAGCGACACCCCGGCCGCCCCGAAGATCGCCAGCATCCCGCTGCCCCGCTCGACGTCCTCCATCACCTGGGACTCGGTGATCTCGACGATGATCCGTTCGGGTGGGGTCTCGTGGGACCGGACGAGGGCAACGATCTGTCGGGCCATCGATGCGTCCTGCATCACCGCGATCGACAGGTTGATGGACATCGAGAGGTCGAGCCCCTGCCGACGCCATGCGTCGGCCTGCGCCAGCGCCTGCTGGGTGATCGCCAGGGTGAGCGGCCGGATCAGGCCGGTCCGCTCGGCCACGTCGATGAACTCGGTCGGGGGGATCATGCCGCGCTCGGCGTGTGGCCAGCGTGCCAACGCCTCGACTCCCACGACCCTGCCGCTGGCGAGCTCGACCTTGGGCTGGTACGCGACGGTCAGGTGCCCCTGGTCGAGCGCCCGGCGGAGTTCTCCCGCCAGGTGCAGGCGTTCGGTGCTCTCGCGGTCGTAGTCGGCGTCGAACCAGGCGACGCCCATGCCGCTGTCGAGCGCCTGGCCGAGCGCCTTGTCGGCGGCCCGGACGAGCTCGGCCGGATCGCGTCCGTGGGATGGCGCGAGCGCGATCCCCAGCACCGGGCTGATGTCGAGCGCCAGCGGCCCGTCCTCCATCGGTCCCGAGACCTCCTGCAGCAGCTGCCGGCACAGGTCGCTGCCGGCCAGGACGCTCGTCACGTCGGGCGCGACAAGGGCGAACCGGCCACCGCCGAACGCCGCCGCGATCATCGCGTGCTGGTCGGCCATGCGGCGCAGGCGCTGGGCGGCCGCGAGGACCATCCGTTCGCCGACTTCGTGACCCAGCGCCCCGTTGATCTCGACCAGGTCCCGCAGTCCGAGGACGATGACGGCGCCCGCGTCCATCCGCGGCACGTCCCGCATCAGGCCGTCGCGGTTGCGAAGCCCGGTCAGCGTGTCGGTCAGGCCCATCTGCTCGACCCGGTACCGCTCCTCACGCAGTCGATCGAGCAGCCGCGCCTCCGCGAGGGACGCACCGGCGTGATGGGCGACAGCAGCCGCGAGCTCGACGTCCTGCACGTCGAACTCCGGCAGGTGGCGCGGCCGACCGCTGAGCACCAAGAGTCCGGTCACGTCGGGATTGCCCAGCGACGCCACGATGGTCTGCTCGTCGTGGTCCAGCAGGTCGAGGTAGTCCTCCTGCACCCAGCTGCGGTCGACGAGGCGTGCGGTCGTTCCCACGTCCGCCGCGAGCGCCTCGACCTGCTCGCGCGGCACCCACGTGACCCCGAGGGAGCCCCGGGCGTTGGACAACCTGGTCGTGCGGCTGTCGTCGACGACATACAGGGCCGCACGTGTGCTCCCGACCACCTCAGCGGCTTCGTCGAGGATCCGGCTGGCCATGGCCGTGGTGTCCTCGGCCTCGTCGACCCGGGTCATGAAGCGGTACAGCCCGCGGAGGGACTGGTAGCGGAGGTTGAGGTCGTTTCGTTGGCGGTTGGAGTGCACGAGCAACCCCATCGCCGCAACGACGATGCCGAGCAGCCACGGGTCCACCTCGACCAGCGCGAGGGTCAGGACGGTGAAGACCCACACCATGAGGGTGGAGGCGACGAGGCCGGTGCCCAGCGCTCGGAGCGTGTCGACCTGGACCGTCCCGACCATCATGCGCATGGCCGCCAGCACGACGAAGCCCATGCCGAGCTCCCCGGCAACGCCCGCGAGCAGGACACCCAACCACTGGACGACGTCGGTGACCCTCCCCTCGGGCAGCACCAACGCCAGCACCGCTGCGGTCGCCCAGACCTCCACCGCCATGGCCGTCAGGTTGACCGCGAGCTTGAGAGGTGCGTTGTGCCATCTGAAGGCCAGCGACAACCCGGCGCCGAGCATCCTTGCAACCAGCGTTACCAGCGGTCCGGTGAAAAATAGTCCCACGATCACGACGACACCACTGAGCGTCAGGTTCAGCGTGTCGCCACGGATCTCCAGGGTGAGCGGCCACATCTCCACCGCAACGAAGGCGATGGCGAGGACCACACCGGCCGTGACCATCGACCCGGGGCTCGGGCCGAACGCAGGCGGTGCAATCACCCAGAGTAGTCCAGCGAGCACGCCAAGGAGTGACGCGGGACCAGCCGGGCTGCTCTTGATATGGCTAGCCATGTCCACCCCGCGTAGCGACGCGAATAGTCCGTTGGAACCATCGTCGCGCGGGTCCGCCGCGTTCGTCGTGATCGGCTGCGCCAGCCGACGGGAGTCCAGGGTTACAACCGAGTACGTCGTCGGAGGCACAGCCGGGAAGGGCACTGCACCTGACAGATGACGACGGGGATGACCCCGCATGACGGGACAAGGGAGGAGGGTCCTCCTGGGTTTCGATTGTGCGCTCTTGCTCTCGGCACGCGCCGAACGGGTCTTAACACATTGCTGGAAAATCCACCTGAGAGGAGCACGAAAATGGCCGTGATCATCGACGAGCGGGTCGTCGGGGGACGACCCGAACGACTCGGTCCCCGCGGACCCATGTTGCCGGTCCACGCAACGAAGGCCAAGCGACCGCGCTGGCGCCAGATCCTGACGACGGGTCTCGGCTTCGCCCTGCCCGGGCGCTGACCCCCCAATCGAGCGAACACCCCTCTTGGGGCACACCGCCCCAGCCCTGCCGGGCACGCACGAACTCACGCACTCCACAGCTCACGAAAGAGGTATTTCGACATGACCACCACCACCGCCACCACCACCTCGTCCGCCGCCGGACCCAACTGGGCCGGCATCAACTGGGCCGGCATCAACTGGGCCGGCATCAACTGGGCCGGCATCAACTGGGCCGGCATCAACTGGGCCGGCATCAACTGGGCCGGCGACAGCTGGGCCGGCATCAACTGGGCCGGCGACAGCTGGGCCGGCATCAACTGGGCCGGCATCAACTGGGCCGACCAGCAGGCCTGATCCGCGAACCCTCAGGCGATGGTGACCGCTCGGGTGTGGTATCCCTCGGCCCCGTTGGGGGCGACCGGAACCCGGTCGGCGGACTGGGTCACACCGGTCCGGTCGGTGGCTCGCACGCGGATGACGTGCTGCCCCGGACCGGCGTCCCAGTCGAAGCGCCACTGTCGCCAGGTGTCGACGTTCAGCTCGTCGGCGAGGACCGTCTCCTGCCACGGGCCGTCGTCGATGGACACCTCGACCCGCTCCACACCCCGCTGCTGCGCCCAGGCCACACCCGCGATCACCTGCGGGCCCGACTCGAGCGGTGCCCCTTGCTTGGGGACGTCGATCCGGGAGTGGGTCTTGACCGGCCCCTCCTTCGACCATCCCCGGGGCACCCAGTAGCCGTCGAAGGCGTCCCACGTGGTCAGCTCGATCTCCGACAGCCACTTGGTGGCCGACACGTAGCCGTACAGACCCGGGACGATCAGGCGAGCGGGGAAGCCGTGCGCGATCGGCAGCGGCTCGCCGTTCATGGCGAGGGCGACCAGGCAGTCCCGGCCGTCGAAGGCGATGTCGGTCGGGAACCCGGCCGTCCAGCCGTCCACCGACCGGCCCACCAGCTGGTCGGCTGCCGGGTCGACGCCTGCCATGTCGAGGACGTCCGACAGCCGGACCCCCTGCCAGCGGGCGGTGCCGATGAGGTCGCCGCCGACCTCGTTGGACACACAGGCGATCGTGACGTCGGCCTCGACCTGCGGCAGGTCAAGCAGGTCCCGGTAGGTCAGCACGACCTCCTGCTCGACCATGCCGTGGATGCGGACCTCCCAGCTGGCGACGTCCACCATCGGCGGCGTGAGGGCGGTGTCGATCCGGTAGAAGGCATCGTTCGGCGTGAAGAACGGTGACAGGCCGTCGATGCCCTCGAACTCGGTGGCCAGGTCGACGGGGGCAGGCGTCCGAACGGCTTCCGGCAGCACGACCTCCTCGCGCGCGTCGTTGATCCTCGTGCGCGACGACAGCGTTCGACCGAACGCGCCGATCACGCCGGCGACCGCAGCCATGCCGATGGCGATCCGGAGGAACTCCCGGCGACCCCGGCCCACCCCCGGGTGACCGGCGGCCGCGCCGGTGATGCCGCGGTCGAGGCGCAGCAACATGCGCAGCGTCAGGACCCCCGCCGCAACCCCCAGCACCGCAGGCACCAGGGACCAGGCCGTGCTGTCCAGCGGGTTGACGGTCGTCGCCGCGACGCCCAGCAGCCCGAAGACCCCGATGCCTGCGGACGCAACGGCAACGGATCGGCGGCGGCCCACCACGCCGAGGACGGCGCCGAAGGCCAACGCCAGCACGACCGTGCCGATGACGAGTGCCGTCTTCTCGTTGGTCCCGAACAGGGCGATCGCGATCTCCTTGACCCGCGAACCGGCCCCGAGCTCGACCACCCCGTTGCCGATCGCCACGACCAGAGACGGCGCGGACGGCAGGAGGCCCGCAACCAGCTCGGTCGTGCCCAGCGCGACGGCCGCAGCCACCAGCCCGGCGACGGCAGGCCGACCAAGCCCGTCGGACGGGATGGGCGAGGGCGTGGTGCCGTCGGCAGGCATGCCCGCGGGGTCGACATCGTGGTGGGTGGCAGTCATCGTTTCGTTCAACGACCGATGGTGACGCGTGTTCCAGCCGGCGCCGGTCACGTGATGGCTTCGTAAGAACTCCTTCCCGCCCATCCTGCGTCAGAAGCCCACCGTCCGCTGAACCCGCCACCCGAGCGACTAGATTCGGTCCTCACGTGACGACCCAGCCCGATCTCGCCGCCGCCCGTTCCCTGCCCCCGCGTGGGCCCGACGGCCGCTTCAGGCGGCCCGAAGTGCAGGACCTGAGCGACCCCTCGCTGTACCTGAACCGCGAGCTGTCGTGGCTGGAGTTCAACCGTCGTGTCCTTGCCCAGGCAGCCGACACCGCGGTGCCGCTGCTGGAGCGGCTCCGCTTCATCAGCATCTTCCACTCCAACCTCGATGAGTTCTTCATGATCCGGGTCGCCGGGCTGAAGGACCAGGTGGCGGCCGGACTACGGCTGCGCACGCCGGACGGCATGTCGGCGGTCGAGCAGCTCGAGGCCATCTCGCGCCGCGTCCGGCCCATGGCGGAGCAGTCAACCGTCACGCTGCACGAACGGATCCTGCCGCTGCTGGCCCGACGAGGAGTCGGCGTCGTCCACGTTGCCGACCTCGACGAACGCACCCTGGGGCGGCTCCACAAGCAGTTCGACGAGCAGATCTTCCCGGTCCTGACCCCGCTGGCGGTCGACCCCGGTCATCCGTTCCCCTACATCTCCAACCTCGCGATCTCCCTGGCCGTCTCGGTGCGCGACCACAAGACCGGACAGCGAAAGCTCGCCCGCGTCAAGGTGCCCGGTGTCCTGCCGCGCTTCTGGCAGGTGCCCGGCTCGCGTCGCGCGTGGGTGCCGCTGGAGGAGCTGATCCGCTGGCGCCTCGATGCTCTGTTCCCCGGCATGGACGTCGAGTCCGCACACCTGTTCCGGGTGACCCGCAACGCCGACATGGACGTCGACGAGGACGAGGCCGAGGACCTGCTGCTCGCCATCCAGGCGCAGCTGTCCCGACGGCGGTTCGGGTCCGTCGTGCGCCTCGAGGTGGCCGACGACATGCCCGCCGACACGGTCCGGACGCTGCAGGAGGAGCTGGACATCAGCAGCATGCACACCTACCCGGTGCGCGGCCTGCTGGGCCTGGCGGACGTGTCGCAGCTTGCCGACCTGGACCAGCCGACGCTCCGCTTCTCCCCCTGGGTGCCGGTCACCCACCCACGCCTGCGGACCTCAGCCGACGACCCCGTGGACAGCCCGACGATGTTCGAGCGCATCGCCGAGCACGACATCCTGCTGCGCCACCCCTATCACTCCTTCGCCACGTCGGTGGAGCAGTTCGTCACCGCCGCCGCCGACGACCCCCAGGTCCTTGCGATCAAGCAGACGCTGTACCGGACGTCGGGTGACTCGCCGATGTTCCGCGCGTTGATCCACGCGGCGGAAGCGGGCAAGCAGGTGGTCGCCCTCGTCGAGCTGAAGGCCCGGTTCGACGAGGAGGCCAACATCGAGTGGGCGAGGATCCTCGAACGAGCCGGTGTCCACGTCGTCTACGGCCTCGTCGGACTGAAGACCCACTGCAAGACCATGCTGGTGGTCCGCCGCGAGACCGAGGGCATTCGCCGCTACGTCCACATCGGGACCGGCAACTACCACCCCGGGACCGCCAAGCTGTACACCGACCTCGGGCTGCTGACGGCTGACGTCGACATCGCCGAGGACGTCACGCAGCTGTTCAACTACCTGACCGGCTACGCGCGCCACGACCGCTACCGACAGCTGATGGTGGCCCCGGTGTCCCTGCGGGACCGCATCACCGAGCTCATCCGGGAACAGGCCGAGCTGGGGACCGACGGCTTGATCCGCGTCAAGCTCAACTCCCTCTCCGACCGCAGCCTCATCCGTGAGCTCTACGCCGCGAGCCGGGCCGGTGCCACCGTGGACCTGATCGTGCGTGGCATCTGCGGTATCCGACCCGGCATCCCCGGCGTGTCCGACCGGATCAGGGTCATGTCGGTCCTCGGACGGCTCCTGGAGCACGAGCGCATCCTCCAGTTCGGGCAGGACATGTGGATCGGCTCCGCGGACTGGCTGCCCCGGAACCTCGACCGACGGGTCGAGGCCATGGTCCCGATCGAGGACGAGGATCTTGCCAAGGAGCTGCGCCGGATCCTCGACGTGACGTGGCAGGACACCCGGCAGGGCTGGCGGTTGCGGGCCGACGGCACCTGGGAAACGCCGCCCGACGTCGATTCGGTCGCCAGCCAGGCCCGGTTCATGGCCGAGACGCGAGCGGCCGACCTCGAGCAGGCCTGATGCGGCAGGCCAGCTGGGGGCCGCGCGCACGTCGGCCCCGATGGATCGCACTGGTCCTCGTGCTGCTCCTGACGACAACGGCGTGCAGCACGACCCTCGCGCGGCAGCCAGCCGCCGTGTCCACCAAGGCGCCGCTCGAGCTGGCCGTCTG
Source organism: Euzebya pacifica (assembly GCF_003344865.1). Classification (GTDB taxonomy): domain Bacteria; phylum Actinomycetota; class Nitriliruptoria; order Euzebyales; family Euzebyaceae; genus Euzebya; species Euzebya pacifica. The sequence goes on along the minus strand of NZ_CP031165.1, from coordinate 2,923,948 downwards.
GGTCGGCCCCTCCCCCACCCTGCACCCGCACCAGGCCAATCCCCAGGTGACCGCCGCCCTCTTCTCGCCCCTGGTGGTCATCGACCCGGAGAGCCACTTGCCGACGTGGGGGCCGGACGTGCCCGGGGCGTTGCTGGAGTCGGTGTCCAGCGAGGACCTGCGGCGCTGGGACGTGGTGGTCAAGGAGGGGTGGACGTGGCACGACGGCACCCCGGTCGTCGCCGAGGACGTGGCGAGGGGCTGGCAGGCCGCGATCGAGGCTGGGCTGCCCATCGTCTCGACCGTCACCGACATCCGGGTCCGCGACAAGGCGACCCTGTCCTTCGCGTTGGCGGCCCCGTACGGCCAGCTCCCGGCCCTGCTGGCCAACGAGGCGTTCCTGCCCCTCCCGCCGATGGCCATCGACGACCCCGCCCGCTTCGCCGAGGCCCCCGTGGGGAACGGCGTCTACCGGCTGGCCGGTCGGCAGGGCGACGCGCTGGTCCTCGACGCCGTCTCCGGCCATCCTGCCGGGACGGCCGCATCCGACCGGCTCCTCGCCGTCCGGACCGACCAGCCGGCCGCCGATCAACAGCTGGTGGTCGTCCCCGACGGTGTCCTGGCGCTGCCGGGCGACGCGGACCGGCCCCACGTCGTGCGGGCGCCCGGTCGTCAGCTGGCCTACCTCGGCTTCCCGCTGACCGACCCGCGCTTCGCCGACCCCGACGTCCGCGTGGCGCTCTCCCAGGCGATCGACCGCCAGGCGCTGGTCGAGCTGCTGCCGGAGGGTGCGGTCGTCCCTGCGGATCGGCTGCTCGGCCCCGGCATGGCCCGGTCGGACGGGCCGGTCTGCACGGCATGTGTCCACGACCCGGACCGGGCCGCCGAGCTGTGGTCCGCGCCCGACGGTCCCCTGTCGCTGTGGTACGCCGCCGATGCCGGACACGACGAGGTCATCGATGCCATCGCGGGTGCCTGGTCCACCGTGCTCGGCGTGGACGACATCCAGCTGGCGACCCTGCCGGCCGAGGACCTGCTCGCGAGGCTTGCCCAGGCCGAGGTCCCGGGGCCGTTCCGCTTGACCTGGGCGGCGGATGCCGCGTCGCCCTCGCGGCTGCTGGAGCCGCTCTTCGGTCCGCGAGGTTCCGCCAACGACTTCCGCTACCGAGCCGATGGCATCGGCGACCGGCTGGCGACTGCGGACCTGCAGCGCGACCTCGAGGAGGCCCTCGATGCCTACGCCACCGTGGAACAGCAGGTGCTGGACGACCTCCCGCTCGTCCCGCTGTGGTTCTCCACGGTCGGGGTGGCCATGGACGAGAACATCACCGCCGGCATGGATGGCCGTGGGCTGCTGGACTGGGCCAGCGTCGAACGGTCCTGAGGCCCGGCTGGATGGTCAGACCGCTCGCACCGTGGTCAGGTCGACGCCGCCGAACGGATCGACCCGGACGCCGGTCACGTCCTCGCCGACGACCACGGCCAACCGCGACGTGACCACCGGCACGATGACCTGATCCCGGTTGACCACGATCTCCTCGACCCGGCGAAGCAGCGCCTCGCGCTGGTCGACGTCGACGATCTGCGCTGCCTGGTCCAGCAGGGCATCGACCTGTGGATCCTGGTACCGCATGTAGTTGAGGCCGCCCCGGTCCGGGGTCTGGGAGGAATGCAGCAGCGGGTAGAGGATGTCCAGCGAGGACGGCACGTCAGCCGTCAGCGGCAGGCGGAACATCCCGATCCCGCCGCTGGCCAGCCGGTCGAGGTACTCCACGAGGGTTGGCGCGGCGCCTCGCCAGTTGGACACGAGGGTGTACCCCCGGTCGCTGAGCGCCTCGCGCAGGACGTCGCGAATGCGCTCGTGTCCACCCTCGGCGTTGAACGCCAGCGTCAGCCCTGGGACGCCCGCGTCGGCCAGGCGGTCGGCGGCACCCGACGGGTTGAACGTGCAGAGCTCGCACATCCCGGCGGACCCCCGGGAGATGGCCGGTGGCAACAACGACGTGGCCGGGTCGAGGTTGCCGCCGTCGTTCTCCGCAGCGATTCGCTGGCGGTCGACGAACAGGCTGGCGGCCTCCCGCACCTCCAGCTCCTCGTAGGGCTCCACCGACCGGTCGATCGCCAGCAGGTAGGTCTCGGGCGTCGCCCCGGTCACCAGTCCGGGACCGGTGTAGCTGCCGGGAGAGGCGGGATACTCCTCGGCCGCAAGCTCCAGGGCCTCCGGCGGCACCCGGGCCAGGTCGCGTCGTCCCTGGCGGAACGCCAGGAAGTTCGTGTCGAGGTCGGCGATGCGGAACACGACCTCCCCGATGCCGTCCTCCGGCCGATCGCCGTTGGTCCAGCCGTCCCAGCGTGCCGCGCGCACGAACTCCCCGGGCACCCACGGCTCGCTGGCACGGAAGGGGCCGTTGCCGACCGGCTGCAGGGCGTGCGCCGCTGGGTCGGCCGCGACGGCCGACGGCTGCACGGGCCCGAGCGACGGATGGCTGGTCAGGATCGGGAAGTCACCACGCGGCCTGGAGAGGGTGACCTCCAGGGTGTCCTCGGAGGTGGCTCGCATGCCCGACAACGTCGTCGCTGCACCGCTGGCGACGGCGGCGTGCCCGACCACGTCGCGCAGCAGGTGCTGCATCGGCCCTGCCGCGACGAGCGTGCTCCAGGCCTCGACGAAGGCCTCGGCGGTGACGGGGGTCCCGTCCTGGAACGTCGCGCCGGGCCGCAGGTGGAACGTCCACACGGTGGCGTCGTCGTTGGCCGACCACTCCGTGGCCGCCGACGGCGCGGGTCGACCGGCCACGCCCGCCGTCGTCAACGAGTCGAAGAGCGCGTCGACGACCGCGAAGTCGTCGGTCGTCGACGCCATCGGCGGCAGGATGCTCGTGGGCTCGCCGATCGCCCACCTGAACGTGCCTCCGGCGACGGTCACAGGACCGGCGGATGCCGTCGGCGCGGCTGGCAGGGGTGCCGGCGGCGCCTGTCGCGCCGGCGGGGTACAGCCCGTCGCGGCGAGCGCGAGGAGCAGGAGCCCGGCGAGGACCCCGGAGCGGATGCGGGGGGTCGTCAGACCGGTCCCGTCAGACCAGGCGCAGCGCCAGCGCCATGGTGGTCACGGCGAACACCACGGCGGTGAGGACGGTGATGCGGTCCAGGTTCTTCTCCGCGATGGTCGAGCCGCCGCCACCGGACATGCTGCCGCCACCGAACATGTCCGACAGCCCGCCGCCCTTGCCCGACTTCAGCAGGATGAACATGATCAGCAGGATCGACACGATCACATGCAGCACGGTGAGGATGATGTTCAGCACTTGGGGGCTCCGCAGGTTCGGGACTGTCCGGCGCACGACGGCCGGACCCGGAACGGTCGATCCGGTGAACGACCGTCGATGGTAGCCCACCACCGGGCCGATCGCGATGCAGCGGTCCGCCGCCCCTCACGCTTCCCCGGACCACCCCGGTCAGCGTACGACGAAGACGCCGACGCGGGTCGTGCGGGCGTCGACACCCCAGAGCGGTTCGGCGCGGGGAGCGGTGACGAGCACCGGGCTGCCGTCCTCCCACACGTAGCCGCCGTGGGCCCATCCTGCGGTTCGCACCGGTGCGGCCGGGGCGACCCCGCGGCGCCAGTCAGCCGTGGACTCCACGGTGAGGCAGTCCTCACAGGTGGCCGCCCGAGCCGGTCGCGCAACGCTGGTGCCGAAGGCCGTCGTCTCGGTGATCGTCAGCGTGCGGAAGGTCTGCAGTGCTGGCGACTCCACGGGACGGGCGACCGGGCGCGACCACTGGCCGAGCAGCAGGGAGGAGTCGGCGAGCTGGGCGGGGAGCACGACGGTGACCGCGGTGAGGGCGGTCAGGACCACTGCCAGCGCCAGCAACTCGATGCGTTCGCGGGTTCTGGTGGCGCGGGCCTCACCCTCGATGAGGCGGACGACCCGTGCGGCGATCTGCTTGGCGCCGCCGCGCAGGCCCCCCTGACGCAGGATGCGCGCGGGCATGCCGGCCGGCACCGGCAGGGGCGCGGGCACCATGGTGGCGCAGGCCATCGAGGCGACGACGGTGACGCCGCGACGCGATGCACCTTCCCACACCTTGAGGATCGAGGAGGCAAGCGCAGCCGGTCGTCCCGTGGAGTCCGACGCGAGGTCGTCGGCGGCGTGCTCCTGCTCCTGCCGCAGCCAACGGGCCGCGAGGTGGAGTGGCGGGACGAAGAACGTCAGGTCGCGGATGACGCCGATGGCCACGTTCAGCGGCACGTCCCGTCGGGCGATGTGGGCCAGCTCGTGGGCGAGGAGGCCCTCGAGCTCACGGGTGTCGAGCTGCTCCACGAGGTCGGGGTCGACGCACACGACCGGGTGCCGCAGCCCCGTGGTGAACGCGCCGCCGGGGCAGTCGGGGATCAGCAGCAGCGAGGGGGACGTCAGCCCCAGCTTGGAGGCGATGCGTCGCACGCTGGCGATGACGGCCGGGTCGTCGCAGGGCACCGCCCCGCGGACGTACATGCGGATGGCGAGGTGGCTGAGGCCTCGGCGCAGCAACAGGAACGACGCGACCGCCACGTAGGCGATCAGCAACCACTCCAGCTGGAGCACGCGGTACTCCTGCCCGAAGAACTCCCAGGACTCCCCCGCGCCGGTCGTGGCGACCACGAGCGGCGGCAGGAAGGCATCCCCCGCGCTTGCAACGGCCGCTGCGACCGCGGTCGCGATGGGCGCCAGGACCAGCCCGCGGCGGGCGCGGCGGGACTTCAGCCACCCGAGTCGGACGGCTGCCGCAGCCAACGCCGCGGCGACCAGTGACCCGATGAGTGCGCGGGCGGCGAACGACTGGGTGCTGAGCAGTAGTCCCAGTCCGTCAGTGACGTCGCGAAGCCCTACGACACCATCTGTCATGCGTACGAACGCTCCCAATGCCGGTTGCCGGTCATCCCTCAGCGGGGCATCGGGTCAGTCGTCCTCGTCAGAACGTTGCGCGTCGATGCTTGCCCGCAACGCGGAGAGTACATCCGGGTCACCCGAGTCGTCGATCTTCTCCACGAAGTAGCTCATGGCCGGCTCGGGGAAGGACTGGACGAGCCAGTCGACGACGGAGGTGACGGTGGACTTCGCGTAGACCTCGCGGCTGACCGTCGGACGGTAGCGATGGGCCAGGCCAGAGGTGTCCCGTTCGAGCAGCCCCTTGCTCGCCAGGCGAGCCATCGTGGTCATGATCGTGGTGTAGGCCAGGTCACGCCGGTTGCGCAGCTCTTCGTGGACATCGCGCACGGTCGCGTCGCCGAGGCGCCAGACCATTTCCATGACGTCGGTCTCGAGAGGGCCCAGCAGGCCCTGCAGCTGCTTGTTGCGCTTTGCCATGGCGTCCTCCCCCGTTGCGGAGGGCTCGGTCGGTCCTGCGTGGAGGGCCGGCTGTGTCGGTCGTTGTTCGCCTGATCCTACCGCTGTCGGACCCCCGCGAACCCTTACAGGCGGTGGAAACGTGCGATAACTGCGAAATCGTCGGCGTTGAGGCTCGCGCCACCCACCAGGGCCCCGTCGATGTTGGGCTGCGACATCAGCTCGGCGACGTTGCCGGGCTTCACCGACCCCCCGTACTGGATGCGAACGGCCTCGGCGGTCTCGGTGCCGTGGAGCTCGGCGACGGTCGCCCGGACGGTGGCGCAGCCGCCATCGGCGTCCGACGGCAGGGCCGTGCGTCCGGTGCCGATGGCCCAGATGGGTTCGTAGGCGATCACCAGGTCCGCGACCTGCTCCGCGGAGACCCCCGCGAGGCTGCCCGTGACCTGGCCCCGGATGACGGCCTCGGCCTCGCCCGCCTCGCGCTGCTCCAGCGTCTCGCCGACGCACAGGATCGGCGTCATCTCCGCCGCGATGATGGCCTTGACCTTGGCGTTGACGACCTCGTCGGTCTCACCGAACAGGGTGCGACGCTCGGAGTGGCCGGCGATCACCCAGCTGCAGCCGAGCGCCGACAGCATGGTCGGGGAGATCTCTCCCGTGTAGGCGCCGCTGGTCTCGTGGTGGCACGACTGTGCCCCCAGCGTGAGGTCCAGCCGGTCGCCCTCGATCAGCGTCTGGATGGACCGCAGCGACGTGAACGGCGGGATGACCGCCACGTCGGCCTTGTCGAAGTCCGTGCTGTCGAGGTGGTAGGCGAGGTTCTGGACCAGCTGGATGCCCTCGAGGTGGGTGAGGTTCATCTTCCAGTTGCCGGCGATGACGGGCTTGCGACTCATGTGCGGTTCCTCTGGTGGATGGGTGGTGACGCGTGGTTGGTCAGCGCCGCAGTACCGCGACGCCCGGGAGGTCGATGCCCTCCAGGAACTCCAGCGACGCCCCGCCGCCGGTGGACACGTGGTCGATGCGGTCGGCCAGGCCCATCTGCCGGACTGCGGCGGCGCTGTCGCCGCCACCGATGACGGTGAAGCCGTCGACGTCGGCCATGGCCTCGGCGACGCCCATCGTCCCGCTGGCGAAGGGCGGCCACTCGAAGACACCCATGGGGCCGTTCCACAGCACCGTCCGCGAGGCGGCGACGACGTGTGCGTACTCCGCGACGGTCTCCGGACCGATGTCCAGGCCCATGGTGCCGGCAGGGATGGCGGTGGCGGGGACGACCTCGTGCGCGGCGTCGGCGGCGAACGCCTCCGCGGCGACCACGTCGGTCGGCAGGTGCACGGTCACCCCCTGTGCCTCGGCCTTCTCCAGGACCTCGCGAGCGGTGTCGATCATGTCCTCCTCCACCCGGGAGCCACCGACGTCGCCGCCTGTCGCCGCCAGGAAGGTGAAGCACATGGCCCCGCCGATGACCAACGCGTCGACACGTGGCATCAGGTTGTCGATCACGCTGAGCTTGTCGCTCACCTTGGACCCGCCGAGGATCGCCGTGAACGGCGTGGCGGGGGCGTCCAGGAGCTTGGACAGCGCGGTGATCTCGGCCTGCAGCAGGTGCCCGGCGACGGCGTCGTCGAGCCGTTCGGGCACGCCGACGATGGAGGCGTGCGCCCGGTGGGCGGCACCGAACGCGTCCGACACGTAGGCGTCCCCCAGGGACGCCAGCGCGTCGGCGAACGCCGGGTCGTTGGCCGTCTCGCCGGCCTCGAACCGGAGGTTCTCCAGCAGGGCGACCCCACCGTCCTCCAGGCTGGCCACGGCGGCACGGGCGTCGTCGCCCACGGTGTCGCGGGCGTAGCGGACGTCGATGTCCAGCAGCTCGGAGAGCCGCTGGGACACGGGGCCGAGCCGCAGCTCGTCCACGACCTGGCCCTTGGGCCGGCCGAGGTGGCTCATCAGCACGACGCGTGCGCCGGCCTCGCGGAGCGCCCGGATGGTGGGCAGCGAGGCGGTGATGCGCAGCTCGTCGGTGATGCGGCCGCCGTCGAGTGGGACGTTGAGATCGGCCCGGACCAGCACGGTTCGCCCTGCGGCGTCCAGCTGGTCCAGGCCCGGTACCTGGCTCACGGTGATGTCGTTCCCGTCGGGTGTCGTGCTGGGTCGGATCTCGAGCTAGAGGGACGAGCCGACGAAGGTCGTCAGGTCGATCAGGCGGTTGGAGTAGCCCCACTCGTTGTCGTACCAGCCGAGAACCTTGACCATGTTGCCCATGGCGGACGTCGCGGCACCGTCGAGGATGCAGGAGTGCGGGTTGCCGACGATGTCGGAGGACACGATCGGGTCCATGGTGAACTCGAGGATGCCCTTGAGGTCGCCGTCTGCGGCGGCCTTGAACACGTCGTTGACCTGCTCGGCGGTGACGTCCTCGCGGAGGGTGCAGACCAGGTCGGTCAGCGACCCGTCGGGCACCGGCACGCGGACCGCCATGCCGTCGAGGCGCCCCTCGAGCTGCGGCAGCGCGAGCGAGGCGGCCTTGGCGGCACCGGTGGTGGTCGGGATGATGTTGACCGCGGCGGCGCGAGCCCGACGCAGGTCGGAGTGCGGCGCGTCCTGGGTGCCCTGGTCGTTGGTGTAGGCGTGGATCGTGGTCATGAAGCCACGCTCGATGCCGAACTGCTCGTCGAGGACCTTCGCCATCGGGACCACGGAGTTGGTGGTGCAGGAGGCGTTGGAGATGATGTGGTGGCTGGCGGCGTCGTACTTGTCCTGGTTGACGCCCATCACGATCGTGACGTCCTCGTTCTTCGCCGGGGCGGAGATGATCACCTTCTGGGCGCCGGCCTCGAGGTGGGCCGAGGCCTTCTCGCGGGCGGTGAAGAGGCCGGTGGACTCGATGACGATCTCGGCGCCGAGGTCCTTCCAGGGCAGGTCGCCCGGGTTGCGCTCGCTGAAGACCCGCATCTCGTCACCGTCGATGACGAGCCCGTTGTCGCTGACCTCGACGGTGCCGTCGAACCGACCGTGCACGCTGTCGTACTTCAGCAGGTGGGCGAGGGTCTCGTTGCTGGTCAGGTCGTTGACACCGACGATGTCGATGTCGGCGCCGGCCTGCTTGGCGGCGCGAAGGAAGTTGCGACCGATGCGGCCGAAGCCGTTGATGCCGACCTTGAGGGTCATTGGGGTACCCGCTCTCCTCGAGAGATGTATTTGGTGTGTGACGCCACTTATTCAAGCACGTTGGCGCCGGTGCCGCGCGAGCCTAACCCACTCGATCAGCTCGTCATCATCCGGCGGCCGGACAGTCCTGCGTCCGAGCGGACGGTTCAGGCGTCCTCGGCCAGCACGATCAGGCGCTTGAGGCGCCGGTGCACCGTCGCCTTCCCGACGGGCGGGTCGAGCAGCTCACCGAGCTCGGTGAGCGACGCCTCGGGGTTGGCGACCCGGGCCAGGGCCACATCGGCCAGGTCCTCGGGCAGGCCGTCCCACCCCAGCACGGCCACCAGGTGCTCGATGGCCGTGATGTGGGCCCCGGCCGCGGCGGTGGCGCGCCGCAGGTTCGCCCGATCGGCGTTGACCGCTCGCGTGACCTTGCGGCGAAGCTCGCGGCGCATGCGACCCCCGTCGAAGGCGAGGAAGGTCTGGTGGGCACCCACGACGGCCAGCAGCTCGGCCACGGCGTCACCGGACTTGACGACGATCCGGTCGCCCACGACGGCGGAGGCGGGCACCAGCGGCGACAGCTCGGCGGCACGACGGTCGTCGGGCGTGCGGATCTCCAGGTGCACGGGTGCGTTGACCCCGCTGAGCGTGCCGGCCACCATCAGCCCGCCGGCCAGGTACCCCTCGGTGGGATCGATGTCCTCCGGGCGACGCCGCACGGGTCGACCGTCGTCGTCGAGCACCCCGAGCACGTGGAGGGCGTCCCCTGCCACGTCGACCAGGTAGGCGTCACCGCCCCGGAGGTTGCCGCCCTGGCGTCGGGCCAGTCCCGGTGGCACCCCGGCCACGTCGACCAGCGTCCCGCGCAGCCGCCGCGCCACCGCGCCGACGGCACAGCGGACCACCACGGAGACGTTGGGGCCGGTGTCGCTGCCCCTGACGCGCAGCGTGCCGGCGAGGTCGACCATCGCCCGTGCCTCGGCAAGGCGACGGGCGGTCCCCACGTCCTCGATGTGGGCCAGCTCCTCCCGCAGCGCAACCGTCAGGCTCATGGATGGTCGAGCAGTCGCCCGATCGCGGCCGCCAGCCGAACGGGGTCGTGTGCCCCGACGCGATGGTCCCCGTCGCCCTCGGCCAGGTCGGCGTGGTGGATGGCGCGGACCCCTCGGCCGGCCACGTCCGGTTGCAGGGCCGGCCCGGACCCATCGGGTCCCGGGCCCGCATGGCACAGCACCTCGATCGAGGTCCGCTCGGGAAGGTAGTCGAGGAGGGCGTCGACGTGATCGCGAGCCGACATGCCCGCAGTCTCCCCCGCCTGGGCCGTCAGGTTGGCGGCGTAGACCAGCCGCGCGTCGGTGTCGTCGAGCGCCTCGGCGATCCCGGGCACCAGCAGGTTGGGGATGATGCTGGTGAACAGGCTGCCGGGCCCCAGCACGACGAGGTCGGCCGCGTCGATGGCCTCCATGGCCAGCGGACACGCGGTGGGTTCGGCCGGTTCGAGCCACACGCGTCGGTCACGCCCCTCGGTGGTTGCCACGGCGACCTGGCCCTCGACCTCGGTCCCGTCGATCGCTGCCACGAGCGTCACGTCGTCGGTGGTGCAGGGCCAGACCCGGCCGCGGCAGTCCAGCAGGCGGGCAGCATGATCCATGGCGACCAGCACGTCACCACCGGCCTGTTCGATCATGGCGACGAGGGCGAGGTTGCCCAACGAGTGTCCGTCGAGACCGCCCCCGTTGAACCGGTGGCCGAAGACCTCCTGGAGCGGTCCGGCCGGTGCGAGGGCCAGGAGCCCCATCCGCATGTCACCGAGGGCGATGATCCCGCGCTCGCGACGCAGCCGGCCGGAGGATCCACCGTCGTCGGCGACCGTCACGACCGCGGTGGTGTGGACCTCCATCAGTCGCAGCGCCTCGAGGGTCCGGGACAACCCATGTCCGCCCCCGATGGCCACGACGCGTTCGGCTCTGCCCATCGGCTACTCCCGCAACCGGTCGCGGTGGTCGACCTGCACGGTCTGGCCACCCTCGCGGAGATGCCTGGCCACCTCCTCCGACAGGGCAACCGAGCGGTGCTTGCCGCCGGTGCAGCCGATGGCGATGGTGAGGTACCGCTTGCCTTCCCGCCTGAACGCCGGGACCATGAGGTCCAGCAGCGGCAGCAGCCGGTCGAGGAACCCCTGCGCTTCGTCCTGGCCCAGCACGTAGTCGCGCACCGGCGCGTCGAGGCCCGTGAAGGGCTTCAGCTCGGGGACCCAGTGCGGGTTCGGCAGGAAACGAACGTCGAGGACGAGGTCGGCGTCCCGCGGGGTGCCGTGCTTGAACCCGAACGACACCACGTTGGTGACCATCACCGTGTCGCCGGGGTTGCCGAAGGCGTCGACGAGCTTGTCCCGGAGCTCGTGCACGTTCAGGCGAGTGGTGTCCACGACCAGGTCCGCGTCGGCGCGCAGCTCGGCGAGCAGCTCGCGCTCGCGGGCGATGCCCTCCACGACCCGGTCACTCCCGGCCATGGGGTGGACGCGGCGGGCCGCCTCGTAGCGCTGGACCAGCGCCTGGGTGGATGCCTCGAGGTACAGCATCCGCACGCTCAGGCCACGTTCCTCCAGCGAACGGATGGTCTGGCGCAGGTCACCGAAGAACGCCCGTCCACGCACGTCCATGACGAGGGCGATGCGGCTGACGTCGGCGCCCGGGCCGGTGGCGAGCTCGACCACCGAGTCCAGCAGCTGCGGCGGCATGTTGTCGATGACGAAGTAGCCGAGGTCCTCCAGGACCTTGGCGGCGGTCGTCCGGCCGGCACCGGACATCCCGGTGATGATCGCGATGGTGGGCTGCATCGGCGCCGAGCCTAACCGGCCCGGGCCGGCCCGGGCGGGATGGTCCGCCGCATCGTGGCTACCGCTCCACCGGGGTGCGCCGGCGCCCCGGCCGCAGGTGGTCGTGGATCGTGCGGGCCAACCCCTCGCTGATGCCCGGGACCTCCTCGAGGTCCGCGACGGTGGCCTCCTTCATCGCCCGGACCGTGCCGAAGTGGCCGAGCAGCGCCTTGCGTCGCGCCGGGCCGACGCCGGGGATCTCGTCGAAGACGCTCTCCACCATCTCCTTGCCGCGCAGGCTGCGGTGGTAGGTGATGGCGAACCGGTGGGCCTCGTCGCGGATCCGCATGACGAGGAACAGGGCCTCGGAGGACCTGGGGAGCATGACCGACTCCGAACGCCCGGGCCGGAACACCTCCTCCATCTTCTTGGCCAGCGACGCCAGCTCGACCCCTTCGATCCCGAGCTCCTCCAGCGCACGGTTGGCAGCGTTGAGCTGCCCCTTGCCGCCGTCGATCAGCACCAGGTTGGGTGGGTAGGCGAACTTGCGGGGTTTGCCGTCCTCGTCCTCCAGCGGCAGGTCACGTTCGGCCAGGTACCGCTTGAACCGCCGGGTGATGACCTCGTGCATCATCGCGAAGTCGTCCTGTCCGACCACCCCGTTGATCCTGAAGCGGCGGTACTCCGACTTGCGGGGCAACCCGTCCTCCATCACCACCATCGACGCGACGGAGTTGGTCCCCTGCAGGGTGGAGATGTCGTAGCACTCGATGCGCAGCGGCGCCTGCTCGAGGCCCAGGCCCTCCTGCAGCTCCTTGAGCGCCTGCGATCGGGCGTTGAAGTCCTTGGCCCGCTTCAACCGGTGCTGCTGGAACGCCTCGCGGGCGTTCTCCTCCACCGTGTCGAGGAACGCCCGCTTCGCACCCCGCTGGGGCACGCGGATGACCACCCGGGAGCCGCGCAGCTCCGACAGGAGCTCCTCCAGCGTCTCGTGGTCCTCGGGCAGCTCGGGGACGAGGACCTCCTTGCCCACCAGGTGGGTGGCGTCACCCTCGGGCTCCTTGATGAGGCCGTCGGCTCCGCCCTTGGCGGTGGCGGTCAGGGCCTTCGCCCCGCTGCCCAGCGTGTGGGCCCGCTCGGAGTAGACCTGGACCATGAACCGCTGAACCAGACCGGCCATGTCGAGCGCCTCCACCCGATCCACGGTCCAGCCCTTGCGGCCGACGACCCGGCCGTTGCGCACGAAGAAGACCTGGAAGGCGACCTCGAGCTCGTCGGCGTGCCACGAGATGGCGTCGAGGTCCTCACGCTTGCCGGTCACCATGACCTGCTTGGCCAGCGCCGTCCGCATGGCCTTCAGCTGGTCACGGATCCGGGCGGCCGCCTCGTAGTTCTGCTTCTCCGCCTCGGAGGCCATGGCGGCCTCCAGCGCCTCGACCGCCCCTTCGGTGTCACCGTCGACGAAGGCCATGAGGTCCTCGACGAGCGCGAGGTGCTCCTCGGGTGACACCTCACCGGTGCACGGGCCGCTGCACTTGCCGATGTGGAACAGCAGGCAGGGTCGGCCGGCACGCTGGTGCCGATCGAAGACACCCTTGCTGCAGGTCCGGACCGGGTAGACGCGCAGCAGCATGTCGAGGGTGTCGCGAATCGCGTAGGCGTGCGCGAACGGCCCGAAGTAGCGGCTGCCGTCGTTGCGCGGGTTGCGCCGCACCATCGCCCGCGGCACCTCCTCCCCCAGCGTGATCGCGAGGTAGGGGTAGGACTTGTCGTCGTTGTAGCGGACGTTGAACCGCGGCCGGTGCTGCTTGATGAGGTTGTACTCGAGGTGCAGCGACTCGACGTCGGAGGCGACGATGATCCACTCGACGGACGCGGCGACCTCCAGCATCCCCCGGGTGCGCTGGTGCAGGTTGCTGACGTCCTGGAAGTACGACGACAGCCGGGCCCGCAGGTTCTTGGCCTTCCCGACGTACACCACGCGCCCGTGGCGGTCACGCCACAGGTAGCAGCCCGGGTCCGTCGGGATCGTGCCGGGATCGGGTCTGAAGGAGAGTGCGGGGTTGGACACCATCGGCCCTCCCAGCCTGCCAGCCGGCGCAGCGGACAGCCCATCACTCGCACCCCTGGTGACCCGCGCCGCCCCTTAGGTGTGCCTTACCTCACCGAAGTCGTTACCATCGGCCTCCGTGACCGCCGTCGACATCCAGCCGTCCTCGCCTGCCCGGCACCTCGTGCCCGGGGCGGCATCCCTGCATGTCACCGACGCGCGGGTCCACCTGGGCGGCGTGGAGATCCTGCACGGGGTCGACCTGCAGGTACCGACCGGACGAACCCTCGCGCTGCTGGGTCCCAGCGGCTGCGGCAAGACCACGCTGCTTCGCGCGGTTGCCGGCCTGCAGCACCTGTCCACCGGCCGGATCCACGTCGGCGAGGACGACATCACCGACGTGCCGGCCGAACGCCGCAACGTCGGGATGGTCTTCCAGGACGGCGCCCTGTTCCCCCACATGACCGTGGCGGCCAACGTCGGCTTCGGGCTGGACCGGGCCGCACGCCGGGGGCCGGCGGTCGACGAGGCGCTGGAGATGGTCGGCCTGGCCGGCTTCGGGCCGCGCATGCCGAGCACCCTGTCCGGCGGGCAGCAGCAACGGGTTGCGCTGGCGCGCGCCCTGGTTGCCCAGCCACGGGTGCTGCTGCTGGACGAACCCTTCTCCTCCCTCGACGCCGGCCTGCGCGGCCAGATCCGCGCCGACGTCGCCCGCCTGCTGACCGAGCTGGAGATCACCGCGGTCGTCGTCACCCATGACCAGGAGGAAGCGTTCCTCCTGGGCCACGAGGTGGCCGTCATGATCGCCGGTCGCATCCACCAGCAGGCACACCCCGCCGACATCTACGCCGCCCCCGCGACACGGGAGGTCGCCGAGTTCCTCGGCGATGCCAACCTCGTCGCCGGCCACGCGTCGGGCACGGCGGCCGAGACGATGCTGGGCGCGGTCCCGCTGGCTGCCGACGCGACCGGGGCGATGGACGTGCTCGTCCGGCCCGAACACCTCCGCATGACGCCGGGAGGGCCCATGACGGTCCGCGCGGTGGAGTACTACGGCCACGACGCCATCACCGAGCTGACCGGGCCGGCCGGGACCCTGCGGGTTCGCACGATGTCGCTGCCGCCCTACCGGGCTGGCGACCCCGTGGCGCTGACCTACGACGGTCCCCCCACGGCGGCGTACCGCGCCGATTCGACAAGTTAGGTCAGGTTCACCTAACCTTCTCGCGATGTCATCCGTACTCGTCACGGGCGGCGCCGGCTTCATCGGTGCGTCCCTGTGCACCCGCCTGCTGGACGACGGCCACCGTGTCGTCGTCGTCGACCGTGTGCCCGATGCCCGCCGCGGTCGCACCGTGGCCGAACTCACCGAGCGGGCCGGACCCGGGATGCTCGAGGTCGTCGTGGCGGACCTCGCCGACCTCGACCTTCCGTCGCTGCTGCGTCGCGTCGATGCGGTCGTCCACCTGGCCGGTCGCCCCGGCGTGCAGACGAGCTGGGCCGAGGGGTTCGAGGACCACCTGCAGGAGAACGTCGCGCTGTCCCAGCACCTGCTGGAGGCCGCGCTCGACGCACCGCTGCAGACGATCGTCATGGCGTCCTCCAGCTCGGTCTACGGCGAGGCCGGCGGCGACGGCCCGGTCCGCGAGGACGTGACGCTGCGACCGATCAGCCCCTACGGCGTGTCCAAGGCCACCCTGGAGATGCTGGTCGGCACCTACGCCCTCCGTGGCGTTCCCGCCGTCGCGCTGCGCTACTTCAGCGTGTACGGCCGACGCCAGCGGCCCGACATGGCCGTCGCACGGATGGTCGAGGCCCTGCGGGGCGGTGCGCCCTTCCCCCTTCGCGGGGACGGCACCCAGGCCCGCGACATGACCCACGTCGACGACGTCGTGGAGGCCACGATGCGGACGCTCGAGGTCGAGCTGCGACCGGGCACGGTCGTCAACGTCGGCAGCGGGACTCCCGTCACGCTCTCCGAGACCCTGGACGCCGTCGGCCGCCTCTGCGGTCGGCCGGTCCCCGTCGTGCCGGTGGGCGCAGTCCCCGGCGACCCCCGGCGGACCTGGGCCGACCTCGACCGGGCCGAGCGGCTGCTCGGCTGGCAGCCCCGTACCGGCCTCCTCGACGGGCTGCGCGACCAGCTCGCCCGGGATGGCGCTGACCTGCTCGCCGAGTCCTCGTTGTCGGCGCCGGGCCGTACCTGACCGCATCCGCCACACCAACCCCGATCACCCCCGATCCGCAGTGACTGGAACGACCATGCCCGTGACCACCGCGTCTCCCCGCCCCAGGCGCACCGCCCGCACGACGCGGCGTGTGCTTGCCCTCGCCCTCGTGTCGGCCCTCGCCCTGACGGCGTGCGGCAGCGACGACGGTGCGTCGGTCACCACGCTCGGTGAGGAGGACGGCAGTTCGTCATCGTCGGCGTCCGGCTCCTCCTCGTCGTCGGCCTCGTCCTCGGCGTCGGCGACCGGCACCGGCGAGCTGGCCTGTGCCCCCGTCAACCCCGACATGGAAGCCGACGCGATCGAGACCATCGACATCGTCGCCGTCGACTACGGCTACGAGCCCGAGTCCGTCGAGGCACCCTCAGGCATCGTGACGTTCGCGTTGGACAACCAGGGCGCGGAGAACCACGAGCTGGCGTTCCTGCCCGGCGGCGGCGAGGTGCCCTTCACCGACGGCGCCCCTGACGAGGCTGCGCTCGAGGACGCCGGCGCCTTCGAGCTCGAGGCCTTCAGCTCCGGCCAGACCTGCAACGCCACCTACGACCTCGAGCCGGGCGAGTACACCCTCTTCTGCATCATCGAGACCGCTGACGGCGAGACCCACTACGAGCTGGGCATGCAGGGCACGCTCACCGTCTCCTGATCGACGACTCATGATGACCGACGTCCGTGCCGGGCAGGCCACCGGCCGCGCCCTCCTGACCCGTTGGGTCGTGGCCAGCGCCCTCGTGGCGCTGGTCGGATCCCTCGTGGGCGTTGGCGCTCGGGCCACCTACGGCGCACGGACGTCGGGCGACGAGCCCTACTACCTGCTCACCGCGCTGGGCCTGGCCCGGGACGGCAGCCTCGACATCGCCGACGAGATCGAGGAGGAGGCCTTCCGGCCCTTCCACGAGATCGCGCTCGACGAGCAGACCACCCCGCTGGACGCGAGCGGCCGACGAGTCAGCCCGCACGACCCACTGCTGGGTGTGCTGCTGGCCCCCGCCATGGCCCTGCCACCGGACGCGGCGTGGCCGGCGGCCAAGGCCACCCTGGCGATCCTCGCCGCCCTGCTGGCCGGGCTGACCACCTGGGTCGCCGTGCGGCGCTTCGAGGTGCGACCGGCGGTTGCCGGGTTGGTCGTCGGTGGCCTGTCCGCGGCGATGCCGCTGGCCAGCTACGGCACACAGGTCTATCCGGAGGTGCCCGCGGCCCTCGCCGTCATGGTCGCCGTGGCCGTGCTGACCGCCCCGCGTGTCGGGCTGCGCCATGTCCTCGGGTTCGTCGCCGCCATCGTTGCCCTGCCGTGGCTTGCGGTGAAGTACGCGCCCGTCGCGGCCGTGGTGGTGCTGCTCGCGGGAGTCCGATGGTGGCGTGACGGGCACCGACAGCTCGTCTGGGTGGGTGCGGGCCTCCTCGGCCTGGCGGGGATCGCCTATCTCGGGCTCCACCAGCTCTGGTACGGCGGCTGGACCGTCTACGCCGCTGGCGATCACTTCGTGTCCGGGGGGGAGCTGTCGGTGGTCGGCAACGCCCCCAACCCGTTCGGACGTGCCAAGCGCCTGGTCGGGCTGCTGGTCGACGCCGACTTCGGCATCGCCGCGTGGACACCGGCGTGGTTCGCCCTGCCGGCAGCCGTCGCCGTGGTGCTGCGCCAGCGGGTGACCGACCGCTGGGCGCTGCTCGCCCCTGCCGCCGGCGGCTGGCTGACGGCCACCTTCGTCGCCCTGACCATGCACGGTTGGTGGTCCCCCGGCCGGCAGGTCGTGGTCGTCCTGCCGCTGCTGGTGATCGTCCTCGCCCGGGCCGCGGACACGCTGCTGCGGTCCCGAACGGCGTTCACCGCCGGGCTCGCTGCCCTGCTGAGCGGCATCGTCGGATGGGTCTGGCTGGCCGTGGAGGCCACGACCGGCGGACCGGTCCTGATCGTGGACTTCGCCGAGTCGGGATCGCCGATCCGGCGGGCGCTGATCGGGCTCCTGCCGGACGGCCGGCGCGCGGGGGTCGCCGACGACGTCCTCCTGCTCGTCTGGGCCGTGCTGCTGGTCGGGTCGGCCGTGGCCGCGTGGCGCCGCGCCGGTCGTGCCGACGTCGTGACGGCGTCGGACGAGGCCGTCGACGTGCGGCGACTCGTCCGCGCGGGTGCGATCGCCGTCGGGTCGGTGCTGGCGGTCGGCGTCACCGTGTGGGGCGTCCGGACCGTCGACACCGCTGCCCTTCGAACCGCGTGGGACACGCTGTCGGCATCGCCCGGACGGCTGCTGCTGGGCCTGGCGTCCTTCGGCCTGGCGTTCGTCCTGCGAGCGGTCGCCTGGCAGCGAGTCCTCCCCCGCCTGTCGTTCGGCCAGGCCCTGGCGGGCATCCACCTGGCGCTGGGCGGCAACCACGTCCTCCCGCTGCGGATGGGCGAACCCCTGCGTGTGGTGTCCGTCGTCCGCCGCGCGGGCGTCGAGGCCGGGGCGGCGACGGCGTCGACCGTGCTGCTGCGCAGCGGCGACGTCCTGGTCCTCCTGGTCCTCGGGATGCTGGCCGGCCCGGCCGTCGTCACCCGCATGCTGGGGCCCATCGGTGGGGTCGTCGCCGGCATCGTCGCGGCCCTCGGTGTGGCCGCTTGGCTGGTCATCGCCCGCCGCACCTCCCCCACGTCGGCAGCCGCCGGTCCTCTCCCCGCAGGGGGGCTGCCGGGCCTGTCGGTCATCGGCCTGACCGCCGCTGCCTGGCTGCTGGAGGCCGTCCTCGTCCACCAGGTCGCGGGCGTCTTCGGGGTCCAGCTGACCGCCGCGGAGTCCGTCGTGGTGCTGGCCGCCGCCATCGCAGGCCAGCTCGTCGCGGTCGCGCCGGGCGGTATCGGCTCCTACGAGGCCGCTGCCACCGCCGGGCTGGCTGCCGCCGGGGTTCCCGTCGCCACGGGCCTCGCCATCGCGATCGGCCTGCACGCCGTGAAGACCGCCTACAGCATCGCGGTCGGGGCCGTGGCCCTCTGGGTCCCCTCACCCGGCCTGCTCGGCAACCTCCGGCTGCCGCGGCGAGCCGTCGAGCGTCCCGTCCCGGCGAGGGCCACCGAACCGGATGCCCCGGTCGTGCTGTTCATGCCCGCGCACAACGAGGGCCCGCGGGTGGCCGACGTCGTCCGTCGCGCCCCCTCCACCGTGCATGGCCACCCGGTGGTCGTCGCCGTCATCGACGACGGGTCGACCGACGACACGGTGGCCGAGGCGGTCGCCGCCGGCGCCGTGGTCGTCCCCCACCCCACCAACCTGGGCCTCGGCGCGGCGGTGCGGACCGGGCTCGGCTGGGCGGTCGAGCAGCACGCAGCTGCGGTCGCCTTCTGCGATGCCGATGGCGAGTACGACCCCGCGGAGCTCGGCAACCTGGTCGCCCCGATCCTGGACGGTGACGCCGACTACGTGGGCGGCAGCCGGTTCGCCGGAGACATCGAGTGGATGCGGCCCCATCGTCGTGCAGGCAACCTCGTCCTGACGGCGTGGGTCCGCTGGACCGTCCGCCAACCCGTCAGCGATGGCCAGACCGGCTACCGGGCCTTCTCCCCCGGCGCCGCCGCCGACGCCCAAATCCCGCACGACTACAACTACGCCCAGGTCCTCACCATCGACCTGCTCGGCCGTGGCTACCGCTACGCCGAGGTGCCCATCACCTACCGCTTCCGCGAGTCCGGGCGCAGCTTCGTTCGCCTCGGTCGCTACCTGCGTCGGGTCGTCCCGACCGTGTGGCGGCAGCTGAACTCCCCTCGACTCGCCGCGTAGGTGACCGTTGCCCACCGCCCGACGCCCAGTCCACAGCCCCAACGATCGACAGGAAGACCCCACCGTGCGTTCCCACTCCATGCCTGACCGCCTCGCCTCGCCGCGCCTGCGGACGGTCGCCATCGCGATGTCCCTCTCCGGCGCCCTGCTCCTGGGTGCCTGCGCCACCGACGACGGCGCCACCGTCCGCGAGATCGGCACCGAGGACGGCAGCAGCGCGTCCTCGTCGGGCAGCGCATCCGGCAGCGGCTCCGCCAGCGCGCCGGCATCCGGCAGCGGGTCGGCCAGCGGCACCGCTGCAGATGGGACGGCGCCCGAGGTCGAGCAAGTCGACGGCGACGGTGGCTACACCTACGCCTCCGACGTCTCCGCCCACCGGCTCGTGGTCCGCGACGTCTGCGTGATCAACGAGCTCCGCAGCGCCGACCCGATCGACTACGACGCCATCCGCGAGATCTACACCGACGGTGTGCACTCCGTGAACAGCGATGGCTCGGTCCGCTCCCTGGCCGGCTTCGCCACGGCGGAGGACCGCAACAACGCCGTCGCCGCCACCTTCGACGCCGCGACCCCGCTCGACGACTTCGTGACGGCCGCCCTCGATGGTGAGGGGATCTTCGCCGACGCCGGCGACGGTGCCCGCGCTCAGGGCATCGCCAAGGGTGTCCAGAACCAGATCATGGTCGCCTGGACCGTGCACGAGCTGAACGCCGCCATCGACAAGGCCGAGGCAGGCGAGCTGGACGCCGATGAGGGTGCCCCGCACAACTGGGACGAGGCCTGGGCCTTCTACCACGGGGCCGAGCCGGGCTGCGCCCCCTACGCCACCGCCGACAGCCGGGCCGACAACTTCGGCACCGCCACCGACGACGGGACCGCGCAGTCCAACGTCGCGATCCTCGCGGCCATGGAAGCCGGGCGCGATGCCCTGCTCGAGGGTGACGTCGACGCCGCCGTCGCCGCCCGTGAGGAGATCCTCCGCAACCTGATCGTCACCTACACGCAGGCGAGCGTGCGCTACGCCACCGTCGCCGCCCAGGACGTCGCCGAGGGCGACCTCGAGGCCGCCGCGGCCCACCAGGCCGAGGGCCTGGCCTTCTTCCGCGTCCTGCGGCCGCTGCTGGCCGACGCCGGCGTCGACCTGTCCACGCTCGACCTGACCGCCATCGACGCCATCTACGACCTGTCGGCCGAGCCGGGCACCGGCGACGGCGACGTGGTCCGCGAGGCACTGGCGCCCGCGCTGGCCGAGCTGGGCATCGACGACGCCGAGATCGGCACCCTGTCGTGAGCCGCCCCACCACCTCCACCCGCATCGTGAGGGTCGTCCTCGCCGCAGCCATGCTGCTGACGCTCGGCGCCTGCTCCACTGGCGGCGACGACGTCGTCACCATCTACTCGGGGCGGGGTTCCAGCCTGGTCAACCCGATCCTCGAGCAGTTCGCCGAGGAGACTGGCATCTCGGTGGAGGTCCGCTACGGCGACTCCGCGGAGCTTGCCCTGCTGATCCAGCAGGAGGGTGACCGGACTCCCGCCGACGTCTTCTACAGCCAGTCCCCCGGCGCGACCGGGTTCCTGTCCGGTGAGGGCATGCTCGCGCCGCTGCCACAGGAGACCCTCGACCTCGTCGACGAGCGCTTCCGCAACGCCGACGGCCTGTGGGTCGGTGTGAGCGGTCGACAGCGTGTCCTCGTCCACAACGAGGACCTCGTCGATCCGGCCGAGCTGCCCGAGTCGGTCTTCGAGATCCTCGAGCCGCCGCTTGCCGGGCGGGTCGCCGTCGCCCCCTCCAACGGCTCGTTCCAGGACTTCGTGACCGCGATGGTGCAGGTCGAGGGCGAGGCGCGGACCGTGGAGTTCCTCGAGGGGCTGGTCGAGACGGGCGCGCCCACCTACGCCAACAACAACGCCATCGTCGAGGCCGTCGGCCGCGGCGAGGTCGCGATGGGCCTGGTCAACCACTACTACAACTACCGGTTCCTCGAGGAGGACCCCGGTCTGCCCTCGCGCAACCACCTGCTGGCCGGCGACGACATCGGCGCCCTCCTGATCGCCTCGCCCATCAGCGTCGTCGAGGGCACCGACCAGGCCGACGAGGCCCGGCAGCTGGTCGAGTTCCTCCTGGCGGCGGAGGCACAGACCTACTTCGCCGAGGAGACCTTCGAGTACCCGCTGGCCGTCGGAGTGGAGCCTGCCGACGGCGTCCCGCCGCTGGCTACGCTGGACGTTCCCCCCTTCGACATCGACGAGCTCGGTGGCGGACTCGAACACACGCTGGAGCTGATCCGGGAGAGTGGCCTCGCCAGCTGATCCGATCACGACGGCCCCGTCCCCTGTGGACGGGGCCGACGACGGTGCGCCCCGGACCGCGGCCGGCGACACCGGCGGCCGTGGGCTGCGCGTCGGATCCCTGGCGCTCGCGGCGGTGTTCGCCCTGCCGCTGCTGTTCCTCGTCCAGCAGTCGTGGACCCTCGGTGCCCCGGTCGTCGAGGCGTTGACGGACCCGTCGAACCTCGCACCGCTGTGGCGCAGCCTCGTGCTCGGGGCGAGCGTGGCGCTGACCACCTCGGTCCTGGGAACGGCGTGCGCCTGGCTGGTCGCACGCACCGACCTGCCGGGCGCCAGGGCATGGGGAATCATGCTGGCGCTGCCGTTGGTGCTGCCGTCCTACATCGGCGCGTTCACGATCCAGGCGGCCCTGGCACCCGGCGGCCTGACCGACGAGGTCCTCGGGCTGTCCCTGCCCGCGGTGGAGGGTTTCTGGGCGGCGCTTGCCATCCTGACGCTGCTGACCTACCCCTACGTCTTCCTGCTGGTCGTCGCCCGACTGCGGCAGCTGCCCGCCAACCTCGAGGAGTCCGCCCGGTTGCTCGGCACGTCACCGGCGACCATCTTCCGCCGGGTCGTCCTGCCGCAGGTGACGCCGGCCATCCTCGCCGGGGCGCTGCTGGTGTTCCTGTACGCCGTCTCCGACTTCGGCCTGCCCCAGCTGCTCCGCTACGACACCCTCACCCGCGTGATCTTCGGCAACCTGCTGGATCGACCGGTGTCCAGCGCGTTCGCCCTGCAGCTGGGCGTGCTGGCCCTGCTGACCGCGGCGCTGGAACGGGCGGCCACGAGCCGGCTGCGGGGGCTCGACAGACAGTCCTCGGTGCGGGGGCGTACCGGGTTGCGCTGGGCGATGGGCCGTCGACGCCCGCTGGGCCTGCTGTTCGTGGCCGGCGTGACGACGGCTGCGCTGGTGGGCCCCCTCGTCGTGCTGGTCTACTGGGCCGTCCGCGGCCTGTCGGCCGGCAGCACCCGGGCGAGTTCGGTCCTCAGCGATCCGTCGCAGCTGCTGTCGCCGCTGCTGGGCAGCGCCACCGCCGGCATCCTCGCGGCGGTGGTGGCCGCCGTGGTGGTCCTGCCGATCGCGTTCCTGACCGTCCGACGTCGCGGTCGTGCGGCCGACACCGCCAACGGGCTGGTCATCACCGGGTTCGCGCTGCCCGGCCTGATCATCGCGCTGAGCCTCTCGTTCTTCGTCCTCCGCGGCCCCAGCGTCGTCGCAGCGCTGTACCAGACGCTGCCGTTGCTGGTGATCGCCTACGTCGTGCACTTCGGCGCACAGTCGCTGCGAGCGTCCCAGGTCGGGGTCGAGGCGCTGCCCGACAGCGTCGTCGAGGCCGCCCGCACGCTCGGGGCCGGTCGGTTCAGGCGACTCGTCCGGGTCGAGCTGCCGATGATGCTGCCGTCGGTGCTGGCCGGCGGTGGCCTGGTGCTGCTGTCGACCCTGAAGGAGCTCCCCGCCACACTGCTGCTGAGCCCGCCAGGTTTCCGCGCGCTGGCCACCGACGTGTGGGCAGCCACACAGGACGCGTTCTGGGCCGAGGCCAGCATCGTCGCCCTGGTGCTGGTGCTGCTGTCCGGCGTGCTGACCTGGCTGCTGGTGCTGCGCCGCACCGACGCGCTGGCCTGATCGGCCTGGTCGGCCAGCGCGATGTTTCGGTCCCCCGGGGGTCCCGGGTAGGCGTTCGAGTACAGCCACTTCACGCGATCCAGTGAGGAGTGACACGTTGAACACCCTGACCGAACACCTTTCGCACCGTCCGATGCGCAGCGGAGTCCGCGCGTCGTTGGTGGTCGTCCTCGCGATCCTCGCGTTGGCCGCGGCCAGCCTCGTCGTCGCCCCGATCGCCTCGGCCGTCGAGGACGTGCAGCCGGCCCGTGCCGAGGGACCCACCCGGCTCGAGACCGCCGTCGCCACTGCCGAACGTGCCTATCCCGAGGGCAGCGACGAAGTCGTCGTCGGTCCGTCCGATGACTTCACCCACACCCTTGCGGGGGCCGCGCTTGCCGGTGCGCTCGATGCACCCATGCTGCTGACCCCGCCGGACTTCCTCGCCGACACCACCGCTGACGCCCTGCGGACCATGGCCGCGGAGCGCGTGACCCTGCTGGGCGGCCCTGCGGCCATCACCAGCGACGTCGAGGACGAGCTCGCCGAGGACTACGCCGTCACCCGCGTCGGCGACGACGACCCCTACGAGTCCGCGGCGAACATCGCCCAGACCACCCGCTCCATCGCCGGTGGCCTGCCCGAGCTCGGGGCAGAGGACCTGCCCACCGTCGTGCTCGCAAGCGGCACCGACTTCCCCGACGCCCTCTCCATCAGCGGTCCCGCCAACGACGGCGCCATCCCGCTGCTGCTGACCGACCCGACCAGTCTTCCCGAGGCAACCCGGGATGCGCTCGTCGACCTCGATCCCGAACACGTGATCGCCATCGGTGGCCCCGACGCCATCAGCGATGACGTCCTCGACGAGATCGAACGCGACGGCCGCCTGACGACCCGCTTGGGTGGCATCAACCGTACCGACACCGCCGCGATCGTGGCCGACTGGTTCCTCGACGCCGGCTGGTTCGAGGACACCACCGCCATCCTTGCCGCAGGCGATGCCTTCCCCGATGCCGTGACCGCTGGACAGCTGTCCGGCCAGCTCGAGGCGCCCATCCTGCTGACCGCCAACCGCGACCTGCTCGGCGAACAGGCCGGCTCGTGGTTCACCGAAAGCTGCCCGACCCTCGAGGTCCTGCAGATCGTTGGTGGCCCCGAAGCCGTGTCCGTCGATGTCGCCAACGGTGCCGAAGGGCTCGCCGAGTCCTGCGCCGACAACGGCGACGGGGGTGACGACACCCCGGCCGTGACGCAGACCTACACGGTCACGCCGCAGCAGGCCCTCAGCACCGAGGCCCCGGGCGTGCACGACTTCACGATGGCCCGCCGCTACGACGGAGAGCCGATCGACGGTCCGCTGGACCTCGTGCTCTTCCCGTGCGAGAACGCCGACGTGACCGGCTCGGACGTCGACACGTTCGTCGACGCCGACAACGACGGCGATGCCGACGGGTTCGCCACGACCGACACCGGCCAGGCTCGCATCGCGCAGGTCAACGGTGTGGACGTGGACGACAGCGCCATCTTCCTGGCCGAGGTCGACGAGGACGGCGACATCGACGTTCGCCTTGCCTCGCAGTCCCCGGACTGCACCGTGCTGGTCGTCGTGGACGGCAACGGCAACGGTGCGCTGGACCTCGACGCCAACGGCACCCCCGTGGAGAAGTACGGCGTGGGCAAGGCCGAGTGGACCTGATCCCACCTGGTTGACCCCACCCCCCACGTGACAGCGGTCACGTACCAAGCAACCGACGGGTCGCCCACCTCGGGCGGCCCGTCCTGCTGTGTGCAGTGCCGTAAGTGAACAGTCCTGTGGGCGCTCAGTCCTCCACGACGTGGTCGTCGAACCCCGCCCGGGCACGGGCCCACCGACGCGCGTCCCAGCCGCCGTCCGGGCGCAGGCACGCGACAGCGGCCCGCGACATGTCCAGGACGTGGTGCAGGTTGTCGGCCACGCCGAGGCCCTGTCGGCCCAGGACGGTGATCCCGTCGAGCCGTTCGGTCCGGCGTTGTGCGGCGGCGACCTCCTGGATTCCGTCGACGGTGAGCAGGGGGTAGACGTTCGGCAGGCGGATGACCTCGACCGCGGCGACGTGCGGCAGCGGCAGGTCCAGCCGGGCCATGCCGTCGAGCACCATGGCGCCCAACTCGTCGTCGCTGGCCGACCAGGTCTCGTCGCCGGCCGTGCAGGGCACCTCGGCGCACAGCACCGTGACCCCGTCGGGATCAGGGCCGTCGCGGTAGTTCTTCGGCTCCGAGAGCCTGACGAAACCCACCTCGGGCGTCGGCACGTAGTGGGCGTCCCAGTCCAGCCACCGGTCCGCCTCGACCACCAGGTAGACCAGCGCGACACCGCGGTGCGCCAGTGGCACCTCCGGCAGCCCGGTGGCGGCCGCCAGCGCCGTCGGCGGGGCAGTCCACAGCACCCGGCCGGCACGGATGCAGGTCCCGTCGGCCAGCGTCGCCTCGACGCCGTCCTTGCCGGGCACCACGGCCACGGGGCGGCTGCCGATCCGCACGTCGGCGCCGCTGCGGGCCGCTTCCTCGGCCAGGCGATCGACGATCTGGCCGTAGCCCAACCGCGGATACAGGAACCGTCGCCCGGTCGGCGTCGCCGTCCGACGCAGCTTGGCCACCACGTCGCCGAGCCCGGTCAGGGCGATGCGTCGCCGGGCCAGCTCACCGGCCAGCGTCTCGGGTTCGACACCCCAGAGCTTGCGGGCGTACGGCCCGTGGAAGTCCCGGAGGACGGTCGGGCCGAGCCTCGCCCTGACGACGTCGGCGTAGGTGTCCCTGGCGGGTCGCTCGCGCCGCATCGCGCCGGTCAGCAGGTCGGTGCCGATCGATGCCGCTGTCCTCGGTGGCAGGCTGCGGGCGAGGTCCGGCGGCTGGAGGGGGAACTTCACCCAACGCTGCTGCAGCCGGAGGCGTCCGCGGCGCTGGCGCTCCTGGAGGTCATCGCCCAGCAGCTCGCGGAGCAGTCCCATCGACCCGGGCGACGCGGCAGGGTGCAGGCGGTGGCTGCCGAGGTCGACCCGTTGCCCTGCGATGTCGACGCTGGCCGCCATGCCCCCCACTCGGTGCCCGGCCTCGAGGAGCACGACACGGTGTCCTTCGCGGGCGGCCAGGAAGGCGGCAGCCAGCCCAGCTGGTCCCCCACCGACGACCAGCACCTCCGTCGACGCCGTCACGAGGCCCCCCGTCGGCGGACGTGGTGGGGGGTGGCGATCGGGGAACGGAGGGAGGGCATGGCTGCACAGAGCCTAGGCACACGCGCATGCCGAGCCGCCCGGTCGGCTGGCCGGGGCGGGTCGTCGTCCGGCGTTCCTCAGATGGGGTTGAGGAGGTGGATGGGCCGCGACTCGTGGTCCTCGATGGCTTCCATGGCTGCCGCGGTGAGGTTCCTGCCGAGGTGCTTCAGCGCACGCCCCATCGCCAGCTCCTCACCGATCATCGGGACGTCGGTGTCGTCGGGGTGGCGGTGGGACTCACCCTCGCCGCTGAACGACCCCCGCGGGGTGACGAGGGTGGCTACCGCCAGGCACTCGCCGTCCTTCTCCCGCATGGTCACGTCGATGCGGCACCCGAAGGTCGCCTCGGGCACCTCGTCGTGGTGGGCATGGTCGGCGGTGACGACCGCCGCGCCCATGCTGGGGACGAGGGTGGTCTCGCTCCCGTCGTCCCACGCCACCCGGTACAAGGGCGAGGTCACCCCGGGCTTGACGTCCAGCACGGTTCCCATCCGTGGCGGTGCGGACGGGCTGGACGAGTTCACGCAGATCCGGCCACCGGGTCGAGCGTTCATGTCGGGATCCTCCTCTTGCCGGACGATGGGACGGGAGGGTGGCGCGCGGGGGCCACGAATCGACCCTCCAGCGCCACCGTACGCCCGCGATCATCATCCCGTCCAGACATACTGAAGCTCGTTCAGGCTTCGGCGCGCGCCGCACGAACGCCGTTGGTCCACCTATGGTCGTGGTCGACACGCCAACCGGAAGGAGCCGTCGTGACCGCCTCGCTCGTCCACGCCTGTCGCCAGGCTGGTGTGGAGGACGAACGGGTCCTCGATGCCGTCCGGGCCGTCGATCGAACGGCCTTCCTCCCGAGCGCCCAGAAGCCGTCCGCCACCCGCGACGCGCCGTTGCCGATCGGGGACGGCCAGACGACCAGCCAGCCGTCGTTGATCGCCCGGATGGTGCAGGCGCTGCACCTGACCGGCGACGAGACGGTGCTGGAGGTGGGGACCGGCTCGGGCTACCAGACGGCGATCCTGTCGCGGCTGGCGCGGTCGGTGGTGTCCATCGACCGCCACCCGTCGTTGGTCGATTCGGCGACGGCTGCACTGGGCGGCCTCGACAACGTCGTGCTGGTCGTCGGTGACGGCACGCTCGGCTGGCCGGACCTCGCCCCCTACGACGCGATCACGGTCGGCGCGACCGGACCGCAGGTGCCCCCGGCACTCCTGGCGCAGCTTGCCGACGGGGGACGCCTGGTGATCCCCGTGGGACCACCCAACCGGTCGAGCCTGCAGCGCTGGATCCGGCGGGGAACCGAGTCGGTCGGGCCAGAACAGCTGATGCAGGTCCGCTTCGTGCCCCTCATCGGCGAAGCGGGCTTCGCCGACGAGGACTGACACGCCCCGGACCGCTGCCGATCAGCCCTGGAGCAGCGGTGCCAAGAACTTGCCGGTGTAGCTGTTGGGGGTCTCCACGATCTTCTCGGGCGCACCCTCACCGACGATGGTGCCGCCACCGGACCCGCCCTCGGGACCGAGATCGATGATCCAGTCGGCCGTCTTGACGACCTCGAGGTCGTGCTCGATGACGATGACGGTGTTGCCCTTGTCGACCAGGCGGTGCAGGACGTCGAGCAGGCGACGCACGTCCTCGAAGTGCAGGCCGGTCGTCGGCTCGTCGAGGATGTAGACGGTCTGGCCCGTCGAGCGCTTGCGCAGCTCCGACGCCAGCTTGACGCGCTGTGCCTCGCCGCCCGACAGGGTCGTGGCGGCCTGGCCCAGCCGGACGTAGCCGAGGCCGACGTCGACCAGCGTCTGCATGTGCGAGGCGATGGCGGTCAGGTTGGAGAAGAAGCCGAGGGCTTCCTCGATCGGCATGTCGAGGACGTCGGCGATCGTCTTGCCCTTGTAGTGCACCTGCAGCGTCTCGCGGTTGTAGCGCGCTCCCTTGCAGACCTCGCACGGCACGTAGATGTCGGGCAGGAACTGCATGTCGATCTTGATCGTGCCGTCGCCCTTGCAGTTCTCGCAGCGGCCACCCTTGACGTTGAAGGAGAAGCGTCCCGGCTGGTAGCCGCGGACCTTGGCCTCCTGGGTGGCGGCGAAGAGCTTGCGGATGTGGTCGAAGACACCGGTGTAGGTGGCCGGGTTGGACCGTGGGGTCCGCCCGATGGGCGACTGGTCGATGCCGACGATCTTGTCGACCTGCTCGAGGCCGTCGATGCCGCGATGGGCGCCGGGGACGACACGGGAGCCGTACACGTGCCGCATGAGCGAGCGCTTGAGGATGTCGTTGACCAGGGTGGACTTGCCGCTGCCGGACACGCCGGTGACGGCCGTGAACACGCCGAGCGGGAACTTGACCGAAACGTTCTGCAGGTTGTGCTCGCGGGCACCCCGCACCGTCAGGTGGTGGCCCTTCCTCGGCTTGCGTCGGGTCTCGGGGATCTCGATGCGACGCCTGCCGGACAGGTAGGCACCGGTGATGGACTTCTCGTTGTCCATCAGCCCCTTGAGCGTGCCGGTGTGGACGATCTCGCCGCCGTGCTCCCCCGCACCGGGGCCGATCTCGACCACGTGGTCGGCGGCCTCCATGGTCGCGCGGTCGTGTTCGACGACGAGCACGGTGTTGCCGAGGTCCCTGAGCCGGATCAACGTCTCGATCAGCCGCTCGTTGTCGCGCTGGTGCAGCCCGATGGAGGGTTCGTCGAGGACGTAGAGGCAGCCGACCAGGCCGGAACCGATCTGCGT
The DNA here is from genome assembly GCF_003344865.1 of Euzebya pacifica. Lineage (GTDB taxonomy): Bacteria > Actinomycetota > Nitriliruptoria > Euzebyales > Euzebyaceae > Euzebya > Euzebya pacifica. The sequence goes on along the minus strand of NZ_CP031165.1, from coordinate 2,894,718 downwards.
GGCCAGGCGGATGCGCTGGGCCTCGCCGCCGGCGAGGGTGCCCGCCGCACGGCTGAGGGTCAGGTAGTCCAGGCCGACGTCGAGGAGGAACCGCAGGCGCTCCTGGATCTCCTTGAGCACGGGTGCGGCGATCATCGAGTCGCGGGCGTCGAGCTCGAGGCCAGCGAAGAACGCCTCGGACTCCAGGATCGACTGGGCCGACACGTCGGCGATCGACTTGCCGTCGATGAGGACGTGCAGCGGAAGGGGACGCAGGCGGGCACCGCTGCAGGTGGGGCAGGGCACCTCCCGCATGAACTCCTCGATCTTGTCCCGCTGGTAGTCGGAGTCGGTCTCGAGGTACTTGCGCTGCAGCCACGGGATCGCACCCTCGAACTGGGCGTTGTAGCTGCGCTGGCGGCCGTAGCGGTTCTTGTAGGAGACGTGGACCTTCTTGTCCATGCCGTGCAGCAGCACCCGCTTGTGCTGCGCCTTGAGCTTCTTCCACGGGGTGGTGACGTCGAAGCCCTTGACCTCGCCGACGGCGGTCAGGACCTGGGCGAAGTAGCGCTGCTGCGGTCCGGTGGAGAACGGGATGAGGACCCCGTCGGCGATGGAGATGTCCTCACCGGCGATGACCAGCTCGGGGTCGACCTCCTTGCGGATGCCCAAGCCGTCACAGGCCGTGCAGGCGCCATAAGGGGTGTTGAAGGAGAACGACCGCGGTTCGAGCTTGTCGAAGCTGAGGCCGTCGTAGGGGCAGGCGAGGTGCTCGGAGTAGATCGTGTGCTCCCCCTCGCCCTCCTTCGGGACCGTGAGCACCGCGACCACGCCCTCGGCCAGGTCCAGCGCCTGCTCGACGGAGTCGGTCAGGCGGCGCCGGTTCTCGCTGCCCTTGGCGACGAGCCGGTCGACGACCACCTCGATGTCGTGCTGCTCGTAGCGCTCGAGGTCCGGTGGGTCGGCCAGGTCGACGATCTCGCCGTTGACGCGGCCACGGGCGAAGCCCTTGGCCGACAGCTCCTTCATCAGCGTGGAGTAGTTGCCCTTGCGGCCGCGGACCACCGGGGCCAGGACCATGAACCGTTCGCCCTCGGGCATCGCCTCGAGCTGGTCGACGATCTGCTCGGCGGACTGCCGGGTGATCGGTCGGCCGCACCTGGGGCAGTGCGGCTTGCCGATGCGCGCGAACAGCAGGCGGAGGTAGTCGTAGACCTCCGTGATCGTGCCGACGGTCGACCGGGGGTTCTTCGAGGTCGTCTTCTGGTCGATCGAGATCGCCGGGGAGAGGCCCTCGATGAAGTCGACGTCCGGCTTGTCCATCTGCCCCAGGAACTGGCGGGCGTAGGCGGACAGCGACTCGACGTAGCGACGTTGTCCCTCGGCGTAGATCGTGTCGAAGGCGAGGCTCGACTTGCCGGAGCCCGACAGACCGCTGAACACGATCAGGGCATCACGGGGAAGCTCCAGGTCGACGTCCTTGAGGTTGTGCTCTCGGGCGCCGGCGATGCGGAGCGTGTCAGCTGGGGCGGAAACGGGGCTGGGGCGGGCTGAAGTCACGGCTTGCCCAACCTACCCGTGGCGGCAACGGGAGCCACATGGCAATCCTCGTGCCGGAATGGTGCAGGTGTCACTCGAACGAGTGTACGAGTTGGGTCCCGAAACGCCAGCAGGGCCTCCCCTCCCCGGGTCGGCCCTGCGGCGTGATGTCGTGCTGAGGCGGATCAGCCGAGCATCGTGCCGAGACCGGGGGCGAACACCTCGGTCCCCTCGGCCAGCTGGATGTCGAGGCCGCCGTTGGTGATCGCGTAGTCCAGCGCCTTGTTCAGGTCGCTGACGTTGTTGGACAGGGCCAGGGGGGCCAGGGCCAGGGTGGAGACGACGCCGAGGGCGCGACCCTCGCTGTCGAGGTAGGCGGAGCCGGAGTCACCGGGGATGCCGGGGCTGGTGGTGTAGACGGTGTGCAGCCAGCCGCCGGATCCGGTCTGGACGGCGTAGCCCTCCTTGCGGGAGAGGATCGAGTCGGTGGGACGAAGGCTGGAGTTGCCGTAGGAGAAGATGCGCTCACCGAGGGAGACGCCATCGGTGTTGATGCCCTGCGGACCGCCCCAGAACGGGATGGAGGGGTTGACCTTGTCGTGGTCGGCCGGGTCGATCAGGACCAGGGCGAAGTCGTTGCCGGCGCAGGCGTTGGCGTCGGTCTCGTTGGCGTCCTGCATGGCCTGCCACGACGAGTAGGCGAGGGTGCCGGGCTGGCTTGCGCCGGCGATGTCGACCTCGGTGCCGTAGGCCAGGGACTGGGTGGTGCACCCGTTGGTGTCTGTCTGGCTGCCGAGGCCCGCACAGTGGGCGGCGTAGCCGATGTACATGTCGGCCACGTCACCGGTCTGGGCATCGGTGGAGTAGAAGATGAAGTTGGCGGTGCACTGGGCGCCGTCGGTGTACATCTGCACCCCGGGGTGGATGGTGGCGTCGTCCACGGATGCCCACTGGGGGTCGGCGGTGGCCGGGGTCGAGGCGAGGGTCAGCAGCAGGACGACGAGGGTCGCCAGGGCAGGCGCGAGCAGGGAGCGGCGGGCAGCGGTCACGAGCAGGTGTCCTTGAGTAGGTGGTGCGGCGTATCGACGGGTAGACGGCGCAACCGTCGTTTCGTTAACACGGGCGAGGAACATTTCTGCGGTGGGTGCGTCGGGTAGAACGACGCCATGACGTATCCCGAGAACGGTCACGTGGAATCCGGCGGCGCGGCAGCCCAGCGAACGGTCACCCTGGAGGACGGCACCGAGGTGGTCGTCCGCAAGCAGTCGGTCGGCCCGATGGACAACAACGCCTACCTGCTGTCCTCGGCGGGCGAGGGCCTGCTGATCGACGCGGCCAACGACGCCGAGGCCCTGCTGGCCACGATCGCCGACGCGGGGGTGACGGTGACGACGATCCTGACTACGCATGGGCATGGCGACCACTGGCAAGCGCTGGAGGCGGTCGCCTCGGCCACGGGCGCGGCGGTGGTGCACCACGCAGCGGACGCCGAGATGATCCCGGTCGAGGCGTCCCGTCATGTCGACGACGGCGACGTGCTGACGTTCGGTGAGGCGTCGGTGCGGCTGATCCACAACCCCGGCCACACCCCCGGGTCGACGTCGGCCCTGCTGGGCGACCGCCACCTCTTCACCGGCGACACCCTGTTCCCGGGCGGGATTGGCAGGACCACAAGTCCCGAGGAATTTGACTCTGCGTATCGGGCCGTGACCGAGCGTCTCTTCATTCTAGACGATGAGACGTGGGTTTACCCGGGTCATGGTGATGACACGACGTTGGGGGCTGAACGGCCCAAGCTGGACGAGTGGCGGGAGCGTGGATGGTGACACGTCACGCTCCGCGATACCTTTTGGGGGGTATGCGCGCACATCTCCCGGCGGCCGCCCTGCTCGTGCTCCTCGCCGGCTGCGCCGGCACTCCCTCAACGGACGGACCGATCGACGGGGCCACCGCCGATGTCGCCGTCGGTGAGGAGTTGTACCAAGCCAACTGCGCTCAGTGCCACGGCGCCGACCTGCGCGGAACCGACCAAGGACCGCCGCACCTCGACGCCGTCTACCTCCCCAACCATCACGCCGACATCTCATTTCTCTTCGCCGTCCGCAACGGCGTCCAGCCGCACCACTGGAGCTTCGGGCCGATGCCCCCGATCGACGGGGTCAGCGACGACGACGTGACCGACATCGTCGCCTACGTCCGTGCGCAGCAGCAGGCCGCCGGCCTCCTGGACTAGTCCAGCCCGTGCGCACGCTTCGGGTGCTCCTTGCCATCGTCGCCGTGGCTGGCGCCGGCTGCCAGGCACCGGTGACCACGAACGAGCTGGTCATGGACGACTTCGCCTACCGGCCGACCACGATCAACCTTCCCGCCGACACCGAAGGGTTCGAGCTCACCCTCACCAACACAGGGACCGTTCCACACGACTTCACCGTCGATGGCCTGCCCGACGACATCCTTGTACATCTTGCCGTGTTCGAGGACGCATCGGTGCCCTATCGGCTCCCCGCACTCCCCGCCGGGGAATACGACGTCTACTGCGCGCTTGAAGGCCACCGGGAAGCAGGCATGGAGGCAAGACTGCGAGTCAGGTGAGGGAATGCTCCGAAGCACCGGGGCAGGGCGGAGATCAGCGATTAGTCTTTCCTCTCCAGGGCTGGCCGTGGAGACCGTCCATGCGAGGAGGGCGTGGTGCAGATCGATGTGCTCGGCCGGTTCGTGGTGCGGTTCGACCCCGACTCCCCGCCGATCCCCCTGCCTCTGGCGGAGCGGAGTCTGCTGGCGATGCTGGCGACGGCCGGAGGACGTGCGGTCAGCGCCGACCGCTTGATCGACGGGTTGTGGGGGGCGAGCCTGCCTGCCGACCCGGTCAACGCGCTGCAGGTGCGCGTCGCCAAGCTGCGCCGGGCGCTTCCGGGGGCCGTGATCCACGAGCCGCCCGGCTACCGCCTCGCCGACGGGGTCGAGGTCGACCTCGTGGCGTTCGAGCGGCTCCTGGCGGCCAGGCGGTTCACCGAGGCGCTGGCGCTGTGGCGTGGCGACCCGTTCCTGGAGATGATCGAGCTGGACTGGGCCCGGACCGAGAGCACCAGGCTGCTGGAGTTGCACGCGCACGCGCTGGAGGAGCTGCTGGAGCAGCGCCTGGCCGCAGGTGGCCACCAGCAGGTCATCGGCGAGGCTCGGGCGTTGCTTGCCGCGCATCCATTGCGGGAGCGGCTCCGCGGCCAGCTGATGCTGGCGCTGCACCGCAGCGGCCGCACCGCCGAGGCGCTGGAGATCTACCAGGACGGCTACCGCGTGCTCGACGAGGGCTTCGGTCTCCCGCCGTCGGCCGCGCTCCGGCAGCTGCAGGGCCAGATCCTGGCCGACGACCCCGCGCTCGCGCCGCCGGCAGCCGCGCAGGCGACCAGCGGCAACATCGGAGCCGCCCTGCACCCGCTGATCGGACGCCAGGCCGAGTTGGTTCAGATGCGCGAGGCGCTCGCGGTACACCGCGTCGTCACGGTCACCGGTCCGGGAGGTGCGGGCAAGACCACCGTCGCGCTGGCGCTCGCGCGCGAACTGACCAGCGCCCACCGTGACGGCTGCTGGCTGGTGCGCCTCGCTGAGCTGGACGACGGCGCGGCGATCCCGGCCGCGATCGCGCGGGCTATCGGCCTCGACGTCGGGCCCGACGCCGATCCGTCTACCCATGTCCGCCGTTGGGTGCACGAGCGCCGGGTCCTGCTGCTGCTGGACAACTGCGAGCATCTCATCGACGCGTGTGCGCACGTGGTCGAGGACCTGCTTGGCGCCGGCGACGGCGTCCGCGTCCTCGCCACCAGCCGTGAGGCGCTCGGCGTGCACGGGGAGGTGCAGGTGCCGCTGCCGCCACTGCCCCCGGCCGACGGCTCCAGGCTGTTCGTCGCCCGCGCCCACGCGGTGCGACCCGGGCTTGGCATCTCCGAGGACGACCCCGTGGTGGCGCAGATCTGCGAGCGTCTTGACGGCATGCCCCTGGCCATCGAGCTCGCCGCGGCGCGCGTCGGCGTCCTGGTCCCCGAGAAGCTGCTGGCACGTCTGGACGACAGCTTCGGCGTCCTCACCGCGGGACCCCGGACCGCGGAGGCACGTCACCAGACGCTCCGGGCGGTCATCGACTGGAGCTACGACCTGCTGTCGGAGGAGGCGAAACGCCTGGTGCGCCGGCTGTCCGTCTTCGCCGGTGGCTGGACGGTGGAGGCGGCCGAAGACGTGTGTGCCGAACGCGGGGTCGTCGTCCTCGACCTGCTCGACCGGCTCGTCGCGCAGTCGATGGTCACCCTCACCGACGACGGCCGGTTCGGCCTGCTGCAGACCGTCCGGCTGTACGCCGCCGAGCAGCTCCGCGCCGACCCCGACGACGCCGAGCGCACCGGCCGACGCCTCGCGGACTTCTTCACCCGGTTCGCCGAGGACGCCGAACAAGGACTCCGCGGCCCCGACCAGCGGCGCTGGCTGCTGCTGGTGGGCGCGGAGGAGGCGAACCTGCGGGCAGCTCTGGACTGGGCCGAGGCGCACACCGAGCACGAGGCCGACCTCGGGCTGCGGCTGACCGCCTCGCTCGGCTGGTACTGGTACGTCGGCCGACAAGCCGACGGACGAGGGCGGCTGGCCACCATGCTCGCCGCCGCGCCGCCGCGCCCGTCGGAGGCACGCGCGCGGGCGCTGCAGTCGCTGTCCTTGGTGCTGCGCCCCGCCGGCTGCATCGTGCACCCCCACGCGAACGCCGCGGCGGCCGCGCGAGAGAGCCGCGCGCTCCTCGAGGACCTCGGCCTAGAGGGTCCCGCGGCCGTCTCGGCGTTGCTCGCAGCCGTCGAAGGCGTCGCCGCCGCCGACCCGCTGCCGTCCGTGGCCGAGGCCGCGGCTGCGCGAGCTCGGCTGGCCGCCGTGGGCGACGCCTGGGGATCGGCGTTGGCCGACTTCGTCGAGATGGAGCTGCGGATGCACGCGGGAGACCCGGATGCGGCGATCGGGCTGGGAGAGCGCGCCGCCGCGGCCTTCGATCGGCTGGGCGACGCCTGGGGACGCTCGGCGGTGCGGCTGCACCTGGGCATGGCGATGCGTCTTGCGGGCCGGACCGACGAGGCCGAGCGGTTCCTGTCGGAGGTCGTGTCGGTCGCCACCGAGTGCGGCCTGCCGAACAACCTCCTGCGGGCGCTCGTGGAGCTCGGCGAGTCAGCATTGCACCGTGGGGACCCCGTCACGGCGGAGCGCAAGCTGTCAGAGGCCGAGCAGGTCGCCGTGCAGGTCCCGGATGCGACCTCCGAAGGGCTGATCGCACTCGGCCGCGGCACGGCAGCCCGGCTGCGAGGCGACCGTCCAGCCGCGAAGGCCCGCTACCTCGAGGCGATCGCGCACCTGGACGCCGGGGGCGTCGAGATCACCGCGGCCGCAGCGAGGGTTGGGCTCGGCGCAGCGCTGCTGGACGACGACGCCGTGGACCCGGGCGAGGTGACCGCGGTCTTGCTGGCGGCGCTCGACGCCGGGGAGCGGCACGCCGACGTGGGCGTCACGGCTGCGTCCTGCGAGCAGCTCGCGCGGGTTGCGGCGCGCGACGGCGAGGGTGTGCGCTGCAGCGCCATGCTGGCTCGGGCCTCGTCGCTGCGCCGCCTGCACCGGCTGCCGGCCCCGGCCGTGCAGCAGCGCGACGTCGAGGAGTGCGCGGACTGCGCCTGAGGTCACGGCTCGATGCGGAAGCCTGCCTCGACGATCGCCCGGCAGACCGCGTCGCGGGAGGCGGTGCCACCCATGCGGACCCGGCCCGTGCGGACGTCGACCAGCAGCGTGACGACGCCCTCGACGTCGCGGATGCATGCACTGACCCGCCGGAGGGATTCGCGGTCGTCGACACCCACGACGATCAGCTCGAGCTCGTCCATGACACCGACGTTGCCGCGTGGGAATGTCCGGGGCCTGTCGGCTCCGGCACCGCAGCCCGGCGGCGTGGACAGCGGCTGGACAGTCGATGGACGGCGAGGCACCGCATGCTGCCGTCATGCGCACCACCACAACACCAGATCCTGTCCACCACGGCCCTGCCCACCACGATCCTGCCCACCACGGCCCTGCCCACCACGGGGCCGCCCCCGCCGACCTGACCGTCACCCACACCCCTGATCACGACGCGCACGCCGGACACGCCGGACACGCCGGGCACGGTGACCACGCCGCCCTGTTCCGCGACCGCTTCTGGTTCTCACTGCTGCTGGCGATCCCGGTCGTCGCGATGAGCCACAACCTCCAGATGTGGTTCGGTTACTCCTTCCCGCACTTCACCGGTGACGCGCTGATCTCCCCCGTGCTCGGCACGCTGGTGTTCCTCTACGGCGGCTGGCCGTTCCTGACCGGCGGGATCGCCGAGGCACGCGAGCGCACGCCGGGGATGATGCTGCTGATCTCGATGGCGATCACCGTCGCGTTCGGCTCGAGCATGGCCGCCAGCCTCGGATGGTTCTCTGTCGAGGTCTGGTGGGAGCTGTCCCTCCTCATCGTCATCATGCTCCTTGGCCACTGGCTGGAGATGCGCGCCATCGGCCAGGCCCGCGGCGCGCTCGCCGCCCTTGCCGAGCTCCTCCCCGACGACGCCGAACGCGTGTCGGCGGACGGCAGCACCATCCGCGTCGCGGTCGCCGATCTGCGGATGGCTGACGTCGTCCTGGTCCGCCCCGGCGGTCGGATCCCAGTGGACGGCACCATCGTCTCCGGCACCGCCGATGTCGACGAGTCAATGCTGACCGGTGAGTCCAACCCCGTCGCGCGTGCCGAGGGCGACCGCGTCGTGGCCGGCAGCGTCGCCACGGATGGCGCGCTTCGTCTGCGGGTCGACGCGGTCGGCGCCGACACGGCCCTCGCCGGCATTCAACGCCTGGTCGCGGAGGCGGAGCTATCCCGCTCCAGGACCCAGGTCCTTGCCGACCGGGCCGCCGCGCTGCTCTTCTACGTCGCGTTGGCCAGCGGTGCCCTCACCATGCTGGTCTGGACCCTGCTCGGCCAGCCAGCCAACGCGCTCACACGGGCCGTCACGGTCCTCATCATCGCCTGCCCGCACGCGCTGGGCCTGGCCATTCCGCTGGTGACGTCGATCTCGACCGCCAAGTCCGCCCGCAGCGGCATCCTGGTCAAGGACCGGCTGGCGCTGGAGCAGATGCGCACCGTCGACGCGGTGCTGTTCGACAAGACCGGCACGCTGACCCGAGGCGCGCACACCGTTGTGGACGTCGCATCCGTCAGCGGTGACGACGAGGAGATCCTGGCCCTGGCCGCCGCGGTCGAAGCCGACAGCGAGCACCCCCTCGCCCGCGCCATCGTCGCTGCGGCGGCCACAAGAGGCCTTCGTGCACCTACGGCAACCGGCTTCAGGCCGCTCGCCGGCCGCGGTGTCCGTGCCGAGGTCGACGGGACCACCGTCGCCGTCGGCGGTCCGGCGCTGCTCCGGGAGATGGACGTCGCAATCTCCGAGGCGCTCGTCGGTCAGATCAGCCGATGGGAGCGACGAGGCTCCGCCGTGCTGCACGTCATCCGCGACGGCGTCATCCTCGGCAGCCTCGCCCTGGAGGACGAGATCCGACCGGAGAGCCGGGAGGCGGTCGCCGAGCTGCGGCGCCTGGGGATCACCGTCGGCATGATCACCGGCGATGCCCGCCAGGTGGCAGAGGCGGTCGCCGACGAGCTGGGCCTCACCGAGGTCTTCGCCGAGGTGCTGCCAGCCGACAAGGACGCCGCAGTCGCGGCGCTTCAAGCCCGCGGCCACGTGGTGGCCATGGTCGGCGACGGCGTCAACGACGCACCTGCCCTGGCACGCGCCGACGTCGGCATCGCCATCGGCGCCGGCACCGACGTCGCCATCGAGTCCGCCGGCGTCGTACTGGCATCCGACGACCCCCGCGGCGTTCTCGGCGTGCGCCGCCTGTCCGCGGCCAGCTACCGCAAGATGATCCAGAACCTGTGGTGGGCCGCCGGGTACAACCTGCTCGCCATCCCGCTCGCCGCTGGCGTCCTCGCCTTCGCCGGGTTCGTCCTGCCGATGGCGGTCGGGGCGACGCTGATGAGCTTGTCCACCATCGTCGTGGCCGCCAACGCCCAGCTGCTGCGCCGCCTCGACCTGGCCCCAGGAGGGCGGCGGTGACCCACGCCCCGCCCGTCGCCCCCACCCCACGCCCGTGGCCACCGCTCTGGTTCGGTGGCCACGCGCCGCGGTCACGGGGTGCCGTCCTCCTCGACCGGGCGCTCGCCGGCATCGGCTGGACCGCCCTGATCGTTACCTGGTTCTTCCCCTTCTCCGCATCCGGGTTGATCGCCCCCGGCTGGGCCGTCCTGGTGGTCCAGGCGCTGTGGGTCGCCCACGCGCTGCTGGCCGCCCGGATCAGCCATCGCCACCCCCGTCTGGTCCCACTCGTGGTCCTCCAGGCGCTGCTCGTCTGGTACGCGTCCCTGACCCTCGGGGCAGCCGTGCTGGGCTGGAGCCCTTGACCCCTCGGACCCACATCCCGATGACGCCGTCCCCCGGCCCCCCGCCTGAAGGAGCATCCACATGTCCACCGTCACCACCACCTCCGACCGCTTCCCCCGCCACACCTCCGCCAGCACCAGCGGAGGCGTGGCGGAGCGCCTCGCCCAGCTGGAGTCCCGCAGCGGCCCCGTCGGGCCGATGGTGTCCACCATGGCGGGATCCCCCTCGACCCTGATCGGCTACCTCGAGCTCTCCCGTGCGATGGGCCGCAGCCGCCTGACTCGAACGCTCACCGAGCGGATCTCGCTGGCGGTGCAGTCCAACCTCGGTTGCGCGCTGTGCCTCGCCGCCCATACCGACGCCGCGCGCCGCCTTGGAATCAACGAGGCCGAGATCGCGATGGCGAAGCAGGGAACCTCCGCAGACCCCCGGCTCGCCGAGATCGTCGCCTTCGGCTGGCAGGTCCACGTCGACCCGGGCTCGACCACAGACGACGACGTCGCCCGGCTCCGCGCGCTGGGGCTGTCCGACCGCGACATCCTCGACATCGTCGCCCTGGTCGCGCTGAACGTGCTCACCGGATCATTCAACCTGGTGGCCGGGCTCGAGCCTTCGCCCTGACTGGCCCCCGCACTGACGACCCCCTTCGCGGGCTCGGGTACCTCGACCCGCTCATCACGGAGCAGCGATGGGTTCTCGAGCCCGTTCGTCGCGGTCGACTCGCTCCGACTTCGCACCTTCGACGGAGAATGATCACCATGCCCACCACCCACCGCGTCCTCTGGATGGCCCTCGCCGTCCTCGGCCTCCTCGCCACCGCATGCAACTCCTCGCCCCCCAGCGACGCCGACACCGCAGCAACCCGAACCATCGAGGTGACGATGCGCGACATCGCCTTCGAACCGACCAACATCACCGTGGCCGACGGCGAGACCGTCCGCGTGCAGTTCACCAACGAGGGGACCATCGCCCACGACGCGTTCGTCGGGGACGAGGCCGCCCAGGACGCCCACGAGGAGGAAATGGCCGAGATGGCCGACATGGACCACGGGACAGACGACTCCGACGCCGACGGCGTGACCGTCCAGCCCGGCGAGGCGGCCGAACTGTTCGTGACCGGCGGCCCGGACGGCACCCTCATCGGCTGCCACCAACCTGGCCACTACGCCTCCGGGATGGTGATCACCGTCCAGCCGACCTGAGGCGAGCAGGGTGCCGGTCGTGCAGGAAGACGACCGTACCCGTGCTCACCGGCGAGACGCGTCGGACCACGGCATCGGCAGAAGGGGTTATTCCGACAACTCGTCCGGGTATGGCCCGCGGCACGGACATCTGGTGTCGCTCGCCCGCGATTGACTTGCACCGTTCCCGAACCCGACTGCACAGGAGCTGAACTGATGACATCCGACCAGGCCGACCAGCACCACGCAACCGACGGTGATCACGGCGGCTCGGGCATGCAGAAGGGCATGTACCTGCGCTTCGGCGCCATGATCCTGACCGCGATCGTGGTCATGTACTGGGTCATGTTCGTCGGCTCGTGGGAGCTGAGCCACGTCCGCTTCAGCCAGAGCCGCGTGTTCATGGCAATCACCATGGGCGGCACAATGGGCTTGGTCATGCTCGCCTGGATGCTCAACATGTACCGCAGTACCAAAGTCAACATCGCCATCGTCGTGGTCAGTCTTCTTGTCTTCGCCGTCGGCGTGACCCTCGACCGCAGCCAGGCCACTGTCGATGACGGCGCGTTCATGAAGGCGATGATCCCTCACCACTCCTTGGCCATCACCCGCTCCGAGCGGTTCAACAATGACGACGTTCGAGTGTGCGATCTGGCCGTGGCAATCAGCGAGGCCCAGCGCCGTGAGATCCTGGAGATGGACTGGCTGATCGAGGACATTGCCGAGAACGGCGCCGCGACAACTCGCGAGGAGGCCAACACACGACCCGTGCCGGACTTCGACCGCCCCGCCGACCGACAGTGCCCAGCCGAGTAGTACGTGGTGCGCGATATTCCTGGCAACGACACCTCCGGGTCAAGCGGGTGCCCGGTCGCCGGACACCCGTTTGACCCCCCCTACGGCGCCGGCGGGAGCTTCTCCAGCCACACGGCTCGCCAGTAGGAGTAGATGCCTCTGGCGCAGAGGCGGTGGTAGTCGCCGGGGCAGACGATTCCGTCCAGCACGTAGGCGTCAGACTTGAAGTCGATCATCCTGCCGGTGCGCTCGTCGATGATGCGATCGACGCGTTGGAGCACGGTGGCCTCCTGTCCACAGAAGCGGAGTTCCTCGACATCGAAGATGAGGCCGCGGTTGGCGTTGTTCGCGTCCAGGGTCGCCTCGATCTCCTCTCGGCTCTTGATCCGCACGCGGTCGCCGGGTCGCAGCTCGAACGGGGCAGGCGGTGTCTTTCGAAGGGAGCCCTGCACCGCCGGGAAGGTCGCGCCCCCCTTAACCCGGAGCCGTCGTGGGAGTCGGCGGCTGAGGACCTGGTACTTGTTGAGCAGCGCGACGAGCATGACCTTCACCAACCGGCGCAGCCCCCAGTTGCGCACGTGATGCGGGTACTGCGCCAGTCGGGTGAATGGCAACGGGCGCGTCGCGTCAAGGATCTCGGTGGCCTGGCACAGATGGGCCGGGCTCTCGCCATCGGTGTTGCGTCTGGTCGGGGCCACCAGCGGCAGGAGTCGCTCCCGCTGCGACGGCGCCAGCTGCTCACCGCTGCCTGGTAGTGCCCGGACACTGTCGGGGTCAAGACGTTCCAGCCACGCGGCCTTCCAGTGGATGAGACATCGTGCCTGGCATCCGCCGTGAGCAGATCCGTCACAGCGGACGCCGGAGAGGAATACGGCGTCATCCATCTCTCGAAGGTCAGCCCGGCCGTCGCAGGTCACCTTCGCCGTCTTGTGCACGCGCATGGTCTGACCGCAGTAGGTGAGCATCTCCGGCATGAACGGCAGTCCTTCAAGCCGTCCGTCAGCATCAAGGGTCGCCATGATGTCCTCGGCGGACCTGACCGCAACGAGATCGCCCGGCCGAAGCGGCACCTGACGGGAGGGGATCACGACGATGCCTCCGCTCGCCACAGCGGTCGGTTGAGTGGGGGCGACGCTGTCGGAGGCCCGACTGGTTCGAGTTGGGTCTGGCCGACGGGGCTGGTGGCCTGGACGGAGTCACGAAGGCCCTCGATAGGCCAGGCGAACAGTGACAGCGTGTCCACGGGCTGGTCTGTACCGCTGTCGGGGGCGGGGTCTGCGGATTGCAGCGCTGAGTGGGCCGCGTCGGGCGCGGCGAGCAGGCCGAGCAGCACGAGGCTGGCCGGCATCGGTCGCCGGATCTGGTTGGGGGTGGTCATGGCGATGCGTTCCTTGGTCGCGACTCGGCGGGACCATCCGGCAGGAGCCGGTGGTCGCGGGTCGCACCCGAATGCAGCGAGGCGGGTCAACGGTGCGCGCGAACCACGAGTGGTCGCGTGACGAAGGCCCGGGCGGGCTGGCGCGCCGGGTGCGGACGCAGCAGCACGGGCCGGGCGACCCGCGGTCCTCTAGATCCGGAGGATGGCGAGAAGCGCGAGCCGCGCGGGATGACGCTTCTGGGGACGGCCTGCGCGGGTGCCGTGCATCACCGGGCCGGTTGACTGATCGGCGGACCGGTTGCCGCGCACAACTGCGACGAACGCCAGAGCCCAGAGCAGCACCAAGCCGGACAGGCGCGCGGTGGGCTGCCCCCTCCGGTGCTCGCTTTCGGCCGGCGCGGCGTCCTCCGGATGCCCGGTGTGGCCATCGGCATCAGGGACGTAGGAATGAATGTGTTGTCCACCGTCCCCGATGGCGTCGAAGTGGGGATGTGCCACGAGCACGCCAAGGCCCTGCGTCACCACGATGACGCTCACGCAGAGGAGCACGAGCACACGCACCATGCGGACTATATATCGGCAGGTTGCGGCACGACCCAAAGTCGCGGATACCCCAAGGGGCAACGCTCGGTCAGGGTTCGAGCGAGGATTCCTCAAGGCAACGACATCTCACGCGCAGTTCACCCATGACGCCGACGAATCACACCGGTCACATCGGAGCGGCCCACGAAGCGAGCGCGACGCGGCCCACGAAGGCCAGAGCGGCAGCGACGGCGACCATGGTGACGATGCACGGATCCTCCATCGTGTGTCAGAGAGATCCCCACAGCGGGTCGGTGGAGCCAGCACGGTCGCGATGCGCGAGGCCAGGCTCGCGTCGATCACCAACAGTCGCCCGATGCCCCTGGCTGGTCAGGCCGCAAGCAGGGGCGTACCCCGTGACTGCGGCCCACCACGTCCTCGCATCAGCGATCTGCTCGTCGGTCTGACCGTAGTCAGCCCGGAGGATCGCCTCGCCGTCGTCCGTAGCTGCGAGCCGGGCGACGTCGTCAGCCGGACTCCGCGTACCCGCGATCACGGGGCTGCCGGAGAGCCGGTCGGGGTTGACTTCGATGTGGCTGAGGTCACGTTGCCGCGCAGCCCACCTCGTCGCAGATGGCTGCCGGCCGACCTCGGCAGCGAGGTAGTGGCCGCGCGGCGCCAGCTCCCGGACGTCATCGACCGGACCGTACGTCCCCGCACTGACATCACGCGTCAGGCGGGAGCGCTCGCTGTGCCTGCATCGTCATGGCGCTGCAGGATGTCGGCGAGCAGCTCTCGTTGGGCCGCCGAGAGCGGTGGGGCCCGGTCGACGACCTGGCGCACGTAGTCCGCGACGTCCGTGGCGCCGCGCCCGTCAGTCGCGCTCCGACCAGGAACTGGCGAGGACGTCGTCGTGCGCAGGACCGGATTGCGATCGTCCGTACCGACGGACGACGTTGACGACCGCGAGCTCCTTGCGCGCCCCTCCTCCTGAGCCTTCGTCGGCAGCCGTGTCGCCATCGCGAACTACGACGCAGGCACCGCCCGTGCTGTGTCAGGAATCTCCGCCAGCCACGTCGAAACCGCGAGCCATCGCAGCGCCCGAACGTCTTCCAGGATCCTTGACACAGACAGCCCCTCGGCCCCGTCACACCAGACACGCGTCTTGCAGTTCGAGGTGGGCTGTGGGCCGCGCGTCCTGGTCGGTCGGCGTGTCGGGGGTGGTGTGGGTGACGGTGTCGATGCGGGTGATGTCGGCTGGGCATGGCTACCGGTACCTGACGTCGTCGGTCGCTATCGGCGATGGGCAACGTCAGTCCGGGTTGCCGTTGACGGCCTACTACACCGCGGACGGCACCCCACCCGGGCGATGGCTCGGCAGCGGCCTGGCCGGCCTCGGGGACGGCCGCATCCGGGCAGGTGATGTGGTGGAGGAGGCCCAGCTGGCGTTGCTGCTGGGCGAAGGGCGCGACCCGATCACCGGCGACCCGCTGGGTCGTGCCTACCCGCAGTACCTGTCGCGGGCGGAGCGGGTGGCGGCTCGGGTCGCCCGGCTCGATGGGGGGCTGGATCGTGAGCAGCGGGCCGCGGCCATGGCCGCGATCGAGTCGGCAGAGGCCTCGCGACCGACCCGTCGCGCAGTTGCCGGGTTCGACTTGACCTTCTCGGTCCCCAAGTCGGTGTCGGTCCTGTGGGCCCTCGCCCCCGCTGAGGTGCAGGCCAAGATCGTCGCTGCCCACCATGCGGCCATCGACGATGTCCTGCGGCTGTTCGAGGCGGAGGTGGCCGCTACCCGGATGGGCGCGGATGCCGGGGATGGGGCGGTTGCCCAGGTCGACGTCACCGGCGTGAGCGCAGTCGCCTTCGATCACGTCGACTCCCGTGCGGGGGATCCACAGCTGCACACCCATGTCGTGATCGCCAACAAGGTCCAGACCGCCCTCGATGGCAAGTGGCGATCCCTGGATGGCCGGCCGGTGCATGCGGCGATGGTGGCGCTGTCGGAGCACTACCGAGCGGTGCTGGCCGACCACCTCACCCGCACTCTCGGGCTCACCTGGCACCAACGCGACCGTGGCGCTGATCGCAACGCCTGTTGGGATCTCACCGGCGTCCCCGAGGAGCTGCTCGAGCTGTTCTCGTCGCGGGCTGCGGCGATCGGGGCGGTCAAGGACGACCTGGTCGCCGCCTACGTCGCCGAACACGGCCACCAGCCGACAGCCCGGACGGTGCTGAAGCTGCGGCAGCAGGCCACCCTGGCCACCCGGCCCGACAAGACGGTGACGCCACTCGCAGCGCTGATGACCAGCTGGCGGGAACGGGCCTCTGCCGTCCTCGCCCGGCCCGCTGAGGACTGGGCAGCCGGTCTGCTACACGACGGCCAGCGCAGACAGCAGCTGCTCACCGCCGACGCGCTGTCGGAGGCAACCGTTGCAGGCGTTGCAGCTCAGGTCGTGGACGTGGTGGGTGAGCGACGGTCGACGTGGCGCCGATGGAACCTGCACGCCGAGACATCCCGCCAGCTCGCCGGGGTCCGCTTCGCCACCAACACCGACCGCACCACCGTCCTGCACCGAATCGTGGATGCCGCCCAGGACCAGTCGGTTCGTCTGGCGCCACCCGAGCTCGCCACCGTGCCAGCGGAGCTGCGTCGTGCGGATGGGACCAGCGTTCTGCGACCCCGTCACAGTGAGGTGTTCACCTCAGCCGAGCTTCTCGCCGCCGAGGACCGGCTGCTCGACCTCGGCCGCACCACCACCGCACCGACCCTTCCTCCCCACACAAGCGACCAGGCCGTGACGGCGGGTGGGCTCGGGAACGATCAGGCCGCCGCGGTGACCGCAGTGGCGACGTCGGGGCGGGTTGTGGATGTGCTGATCGGCCCTGCCGGCGCCGGCAAGACCACCGCCATGCGCACCCTCCGCCAGGCCTGGACCAGCCTCTACGGCGCCAACTCGGTGATCGGCCTTGCCCCATCCGCGGCCGCCGCCGAGGTCCTCGGTCAGGACCTGGGCGTCCCGGCGGACACGCTCGCCAAGTGGCTGCACGACCACCACGCCGGCAACGCGACCCTGACGGCCGGGCAGCTGGTCATCATCGACGAAGCGTCCCTGGCCGGCACCCGCAGCCTGCACACCATCGCCGACCACGCCGCCACCGTCGGCGCCAAGGTCCTCGTCGTCGGCGACCCCGCACAGCTCGCATCCGTCGATGCCGGCGGCGCCCTGCAACTCCTCGCCCGCGACCGCGACGACGTCGCACACCTCACCGACGTCCGCCGCTTCACCCAGCCCTGGGAAGCCGCCGCAACCCTGCAACTACGCGACGGCAACCCCACCGTCCTCGACACCTACAGCCAGCACGACCGGCTGCACGACGGCGACACCGAACAGATGCTCAACACCGCCTACACCGCCTGGCAGACCGACCAGGCCGCCGGGAAGCACAGCCTGCTCATCGCCCCCACCCGCGATCAGGTCCTCGCCCTCAACATCCGCGCCCAGGCCGACCTGATCGCCTCTGGCCACGTCGACGCAGCGGACACGGTGGCGTTGCACGACGGCACCACCGCCGGGGTCGGCGACGTGGTGGTGACCCGTCGCAACGACCGGCGCCTCCACGGCGCCGGCGGGTGGGTCCGCAACGGGGACCGCTGGCGCATCACCGCCCTGCACCCCGACGGCACCGTCGACGTCCGCCGCCAGCGCCTGCCGTCCAGCAGCCCGACACGACTGCCCGCCAGCTACGTCGACGCCCACGTCGAGCTGGGCTACGCAACGACCGTGCACCGGGCGCAGGGCGCGACGGTGGACACCGCTCACGCGATCGTCGGTCCGGGGATGACCCGGGAGACGCTGTACGTCGCCATGACCCGCGGACGACAGTCAAACGACGCCTACACCTGCACCGACACCCTCGACATCGAAGCCCACCAGCACACCGACGCACCGACCGGCTGGGCGGTACTGGCCGGCGTGCTCGCCCGCATCGGTGCCGAGGCGTCCGCTCACCAGATGATCACTGCCGAACAGGACCGCTACGGCAGCATCGCCCAGCTCGCCGCGGAGTACGACACCATCGCCGCCGCAGCACAGCGACCGCGCTGGACCTCCCTCATCCGTGCATGCGGTCTACGCGAGGACCAGGTGGAGGCAGTCATCGCCTCTGACGCCTTCGGACCGCTCTGCGCCACGCTGCGCACCATCGAAGCCCACCGCCTCGATGTCAGCGCGCTCCTGCCACGACTCGTGCACGCACGACCGTTGGAGGACGTCGATGACATCGCCGCGGTCCTGCACCACCGGGCCCAGACTGCCGTGAGCACGTTGGCCAAAAAGACCCGAGCCCGACCACCTGACTTGATCGCCGGACTGATCCCTGTGGTCACAGGATCCATGTCCGGCGACATGCGAACCGCACTCGACGTTCGTCAACAGCTCATCCAGCAGCGCGCCGAGGAGCTCGGCCGGACCGCTCTGGCCGATGGCGCCAGGTGGACGCGCCACCTTGGCCGACCCCCCGTCGATGCACACCGACGCCGGGAGTGGTTCGGTGACCTGGCCACCGTCGCCGCCTATCGCGACCGTCACGCCGTCACGGGCGATGCGCCACTCGGTCGAAGGCAGTACGTCGAACCGACGCCGGGACGCTCCTTCGCCATGGCTGCGATGCGTCGCGCTCATCAGACCGCCATCGCAGAGCAGTACCGCCCAGATGACGTGGGCAGACGGCATCAACGCACCCTGGAAGGACCCGGTCGTGGCATCTGACACCACCCTTGGATGCGCTGCCCGATGTCAGGCGTGGTCGGGCGGATATCATCGCTGTATGACGATGACAGCGGTAGATGTAGATACTGAACCGGCGTTGTTCTCGAGCGCGACCAGCTTGTTCCGGAGCCTCGGGGACCCGACGCGGCTGGCGATCCTCCAGCTGCTCGCCGGCCGCGCCCAGCGGGTCGTGGACCTGACCGGCCAGCTCGAGCTGGCCCAGTCCACCGTCTCAGCGCACTGCGCGTGCCTGCGGGACTGCGGCCTGATCGTCGGTCGGCCGGAGGGACGGGCGACGGTGTACGCCCTGGCGCCGGAGGTGGAGCTACGGCGCCTGCTGGCCGCTGCGGAGGATCTACTGGCCGCGACCGGTCACGCCGTCGCCCTGTGCCCCGCCTACGGCGACGCGGTGACGGGATGACGGCGACCGACCTCCGGCAACGTGGCCCTGCGCGTCGCGCGGTGCGGCTGGAGCAGCTGACCATCGGCTACAACGTGGTCGAGGGCGTCATCGCCGTCGGCGCAGGCGTGGCCGCGGGCCTGGTGTCACTGATCGGCTTCGGGGTGGACTCTGGCATCGAGGTGGCCGCCGCCGGCGTGGTGCTGCACCGACTGCTCTCCGAGCTGCGCGGTGGTGAGGTGGACGAAGCCGCTGAACGGCGATCGCTCAAGTTCATCGCCGCGACGTTCTTCGCCCTGGCGGCCTACGTCACAGTCGAGGGCGTCATCCGCCTGCTCGGGGATGAGACGCCAGACGCCAGCCCAATCGGTGTCGCCCTGACCGGCGCTTCGGTGGTCATCATGCCGTGGCTGGCCCGCGCCAAGCGCCGCGCCGGTGAGGCACTCGGCTCCAGACTGGTCATCGCCGACGCCGCCGAGACACGGCTGTGCGCATGGCTGTCGGTCTCCACCTTCGCCGGTCTGCTGGCCTTCAGCCTGTTCGGCTGGACGTGGCTGGACGCCCTGGCCGGCTTCGTCATCGCCGGCTTCGCGGTGATGGAGGGACGCGAGGCCTGGGAGGGCAAGATCGACTGCGGTGACGATGCGTGCGGTTGATCAGCCGAGATCGATCGATGGATCGGTCCCCGTCGCAGCCGCTCGCACCTGCTCACGCGACCAGTTGGGGTAGGCAGCGGGCAGGTCGTGTGCGGCGGACGGGTGTCGGGCTGTCCGCACGCACCGGTGGGCGCTGGCCAGCCGCTGCGCCCGCCCGGCCACCGGGATGGGATCCTCTGCCCCCTCGGCCAGCAGCACCGGCACCCCCCGTTCGTCGAGCTGCTCCAGTGCGGTCTCCCACTCGCCACGGATGATCAGCCCCTCCATGCCGCCCAGGTAGGCCGGCCAGGTGTGCAGCACCCCGTGTCGGGCCAACCGCACCGGCCACTGCGGCGACACCGCGGTCCACAGCCACTGCGCGGTGCTGCGGTACTCACACATCAGTGCGCAGGTGCGCTCGGCCAACCCGGTGTCCAGCCCGAAGAACCGCTCGAGCGGGCCCAGGCGGGCGATGTGCCGCTCAGCCTCCTCCCGGCTGTCGTACAGCGGGGCGCTGAACGCGACCACCCGGACGGTCTCCGGACGACGGGCAGCCCAGTGCAGTGCCACCAGCGTCCCCATGGAGTGCCCGACCACCGTCAGGGGGCGGCCGGTCAGACCCAGCTCGTCCACCATCGCGTCCAGCGCATCCAGGTGTGCCTCCCGGGAGAAGTCGCCGCGGTCGACGTCCATCGATGCGCCGAAGCCGAGGAGGTCCGGCACCACCACCTCCGCGTCCTCCGCGAGGACGTCGTAGCCGCCGCCCCACCAGTCACCCGACGCGGTCAAGCCGTGCAACAGCACGATGACCGGCCGATCCTCGCCGGCACCCAGACGCCGTACGGCCAGCCCGCCGGCCCGCCCGCGCTCACCCGACGGTGGCGACCAGCCGCGGACCGCCGGCGAGGTCACGTGGCGCACCAGCCAGGAGCCCGCAGCCAGCGCAACGACCGACGCCACGGCCGCCGGCGGAGACGGCCTCATGGCGAGACCCCCAGATGCGCCGCCAACAGGTCGTCCAGCTGGGCGGCCTCGACGGCGCCGGTGTGGCGGTAGGTGATCTGACCGTCGGCGTCGACGAGCAGCGTGGTCGGCATGCCGAAGCCACCGATCGCCGTGAAGTACTCGGCCATCGGATCGCGAGCCTGGTCGTAGGTGACGTCCAGTTCGGACAGGAACTCCAGGGCGGCCTCCTCGTTGTCCTGCACGTTGATCCCGATGAACGCCACCTCTTCCCCAAGGTGCCGTTCCGTATCTCGCAGGACGGGCATCTCCTCCACACAGGGTCCGCACCACGTGGCCCAGAAGTTGACCAGCAGCGGCCGCCCCTCGTAGGCACTCAGGTCCACCTCCGGTCCAAGACCCAAGGGGAGCAGCGGCCCCGGGAGTAGGTCCTCCGGCACCTCCTCGACCGCCGGACCGAGTCCGGGTGGCGTGGACAGCTGTGGCTGGAAGACCGTCGCCACGCCACCGTCGGACCGCAGCCCGGCGACGACGGCGGCACCGACGCCCGCGACGACCAGGACGACCAGTCCGAGGACCGCCCACCGCGCGACCGGACGACGACCACGATCGGTCGTCCCCAGGTCGTTCGCGTCGGGCAGCCCCAGCGACATCGGGTCAGCCCTGCGGCTGGCGGTGGGTCCGAAGCTGCTCGGACACCGCGGCCTGCTGGGATTCGAGCTGGCGCAACCGCTCCCGGAGGGACTCCTCCGACGAGTCGTCGGCCGTGTCCTCCTTCGCAGCGTCACCCGGCATCATCATCTTCATCATGACGACCATCGACAGCGGGCAGATCGCGAGGAACAGGATCGGCAGCGCCGCAGCGAACCAGCCGGGCGCGACGAGCCACACACCGGCGGCGACGGCCACCATCGCGGCGATCACCTTGGGGTGCATGCACATCTTCAGCATCTTCATCGTGGACTCCAGTCGAAGGCGCCCTTGTCGGCGCACTAACCACTATACGGCGTAGTAGATCACGTCGCCGTACGGCCCTTGCCGAAGCGGCGCAGCCGCAGGGAGTTCGTGACCACGCTGACGCTTGAGAACGCCATGGCCGCGCCGGCGATGATGGGGTTCAGCAGGCCGAGGGCCGCCAGGGGGATGGCGAGGGTGTTGTAGCCGAACGCCCAACCGAGGTTCTGCAGGATGGTCCGGTAGGTCCGTCGCGACAGCTGGATGGCGGTCGCCACACCGGCCAGGTCGCCACGCATCAGCGTCAGGTCGCTGGACTCGATCGCCACGTCGGTGCCGGTGCCGATGGCGATGCCCAGGTCGGCCTGCACCAGCGCAGGGGCGTCGTTGACGCCGTCCCCGACCATCGCCACGACCTCGCCCTGCGCCTGCAGTCGCTGCACCTCCGACTGCTTGTCGGAGGGCAGGACCTCGGCCATCACCCGGTCGATGCCCACGCTGTCGGCCACCGCCTGTGCGGTCCGGGCGTTGTCGCCGGTGATCATGGCCACCGTCAGGCCCATGTCGTGCAGCCGGTCGACGATCGCCGCGGCGTCATCCTTGACGGTGTCGGCCACCGCCAGGACCCCCCGCACCTCACCCTCCCAGCCGGCGAAGACCGCCGTCTTGCCGGCGGACTCCAGCGCCCGGGCCCGGTCGTCGAGGTCCTCGGCGAGGATCAGGCCGGCCTCGGCCAGCAGCTTGCGTCGACCGACCCAGACCGTGGCGCCATCGACGTCCGCACGCACGCCATGCCCGGCGAGCGCCTCAAAGTCGCCCGCCGCTGGGAGGGTGCCGACCCGGGACCGCGCAGCCGTGGTGATGGCCTGACCGATGGGGTGCTCGCTGTCGGCCTCGACCGCACCGACGCGGCGCAGCAGCTCCTCCTCCGTGGTGGCAGCGGCCTGGACGTCGGTCAGCGACATCCGCCCCGTGGTCAGGGTTCCGGTCTTGTCGAACACCACCGTGGTGATGGTGCGGGTCCGCTCCAGCACCTCCACGCCCTTGATGAGGATTCCGAGGTCCGCCCCGCGGCCCGTCCCCACCATGATCGCGGTGGGGGTCGCCAGGCCCAGGGCGCAGGGACACGCGATGATCAGCACCGCCACCGCGGCGACCAGCCCACCGACCGGATCGCCGGCCACGACCGTCCATCCGGCGAAGGTCAGTAGGGCCAGCACCAGGACCACGGGCACGAAGACGGCGGAGATCCGGTCGGCCAGCCGCTGCGCCTCACCCTTGCCGGCCTGGGCGTCGGCCACCAGCTTGACGATCTGCGACAGCGCGGTCTCGGCCCCCACGGCGGTCGCTCGGACGACCAGCACCCCGCTGGCGTTCACCGTCGCCCCGGTCACCGTCGAACCGGTGGTCTTCTCCACCGGCACCGACTCACCGGTCAGCATCGACTCATCGACGGCGCTGGCCCCGTCCTCGACGACACCGTCGGTGGGGACCAAGCGACCTTCTTGAGGAGGGTCCATGCCATGCTCATCGGTGCCCTGGCGAACGCCACCGGCGTCCCCGCCAAGACCCTGCGCCAGTGGGAGGCCGAACGGCTTCTCAACGAGCCGGCCCGCACCACCGGCGCCTACCGCGACTACGCCGACGACATCATCGACATAATCGCGTTCATCTGCCACGCCCAGACGGCGGGGCTGACGCTGCGTCAGATCAAGGAGGTCATCGCCATCCGCGACGACAGCCGTGCACCGTGCCGCCACGCCGCCGATCTCCTCGGCGAACGCCTCACCGACATCGACACGCGACTGCGCGAGCTCGAGCAGACACGGACCGCCCTCGACAGCCTGCGCCGGCGCCTCGATGCGCTGGACCCCGCCGAATGTGACCCGTCGGTCATCTGCTCAGCGATGTCCCCGTCCGCGGACTGACGTCCGTCGACCGCGGTCGACATCGGCACGCTGGGGTTGACCTTCCAGCGTACGGGAAGCCCTACGGTCGACCGGACGCCCATCGACCCCTGCAGGAGATTCGCGATGTCCGACACCTCCACCGACACCTACGACCTGATCGTGATCGGCGCCGGCATGGCCGGCGTCTCCGCGGCCAACAAGTGCGCCGCGGCCGGCTGGCGGGTCGCCATCGTCGACGCCCTGCCCTACGGCGGCACCTGTGCGCTGCGCGGGTGCGACCCCAAGAAGATCCTGCGACGGGGCGCGGAGATCATCGACAGCGCACGGCTGCTGGCCGGCAAGGGCATCGACCAGGGCGGCCTGTCCATCGACTGGGCCGACCTGATGGCCCACAAGCGCGGGTTCACCGACCCCGTCCCACAACGGATGGAGGACGGCCTGACCGGCAACGGCGTGACGACCCTGCACGGCACCGCCGCCTTCACCGCCCACAACCGGCTCACCGTGGACGGCAGGACGCTGACGTTCCGGCACGCCCTCATTGCCACCGGCGCACGACCGCGACCACTCGACCTGCCCGGTAGTGAGCACGTCATCGACAGCACCGACTTCCTCAACCTCACCGACCTGCCCGACCGGGTGCTGTTCATCGGCGGCGGCTACATCTCCTTCGAGTTCGCCCACATCGCCGCCCGCGCCGGCAGCCACCCGATCATCGTCGACCGCGGCCCACGGCCGCTGAAGGGCTTCGATCCCGACCTCGTCGAGCGCCTCGTCGACCGGGGGACCGACGTCGGCATCGACATGCGCCGCAACACCGCCATCAGCGCCATCGAGCCACTCGACCGTGGCTACCGGGTGACCCTGACCACCGACGGCGACACCACCACCGTCGACACCGACCTGGTGGTTCACGGCGCTGGCCGCGTCCCGCATCTGGCCGACCTGAACCTCGATGCCGCCGAGATCGCCCACGGCGAACGGGGCGTGTCGGTCGCTGGTCACCTGCAGAGCACCACCAACCCTGCGGTCTACGCCGCCGGTGACGCCGCCGACACCGCCGGGGCGCCCCTGACCCCGGTGGCGGTGTTCGAGGGCAAGGTCGCCGCCTCCAACATGCTCAAAGGCCACACCACCACCCCCGACTACGACGGCGTGCCGACCACCGTGTTCACCATCCCCGAGCTGACCCGACTCGGACTGCTCGAGGACGACGCCCGAGATCGCGACATCGACGTCGAGGTGCACCACCACGACACCAGCGGCTGGTTCTCCAACTACCGCATCGGCGAGACCACCGCCGCAGCCAAGATCCTGGTCGACCCGGCCACCGACACGATCGTCGGGGCCCACCTCCTTGGTCCGGAATACGCCGAGCTCATCAACATCCTCGCGCTGGCCATGACGACCGGGCTCACCACCCGCCAGCTCAAGTCCATGACCGCCGCCTACCCCACCGTCGGCTCCGACCTCGGATCGATGCTGACCTGACGGCGCATCTCGCTGGCAGTCGAGTCTGGCGCATCGACGCGTTGGTGATTACGTCGGCCGCTCGAGGACCGCATCACGCCGGGATCGGTACCCGCGTCACGCGAGGTGCAGTTCGACCTCTTCGGTCCGCTCGAGCGACACGATGGCGGTGTAGGCCTTGGCGAGGACGAAGAGCGTGTCAGCACGGGCCTGCACGTCCAGTTCTCCTAGAGACCTGGTGGTCTGGTGTATGCCGTCCATGAGGGCGCGGCGCACCCGGGGCTCCCCGACCTGCTCGCCGTGCGCATCCTGCTGCTCCGACTCCTCCCCCTGCGCGGCGGCGAGCGCGTCCAGGGCTGCGATGATGCCCTGCTGGAGCTGTTGTGCCGGGTCCAACAGCCCGGCCTCCTCGGTCAGGGTCGCCGCGGCGACAGGTTCGGTGAGGGCGATCTGAACGCCGTCGTCGGTCCGGCGGAGGCTGATGGCCGCCGTGGCCGTCGTGGCGGCGTCAGGATCGACGTCTGTTGCGGGCGTGATGCCGTCGGGGTCGGTGATCTGCAGGATGCGCACGTCAGCTGAGTCCCCGGTGTCGGGTTGGCTGACCGTGAACCCGTGGCGGTCGAGTACCTCGAGGAGTTGCTGGGCGATGTCGTCGAGGGTGCCGGGCACCTGACGGTCCAGACGGTTCTGCATCGGGGTTCCTTCCGTTCGTCGTGCGGTTACAGGGCGGGGGGGTCAGAACGGGCTGTGCGGCATCCGTTCGGCGACGCCGAGTGCGTAGTCGCCCGCGATCAGCGTGCGGTGTCGATCGCCGACGCGCAGGTCGTGGTCCTCGAGCGCGGCGACGAAGTCGCTTGCGGTGAACCGGTCGTGGTCGGGGTGGTCGAACAACACCCGGTAGGTCGGCCGGTCCAGTGCGTGCTTGGTGACCTCGCTGTAGTAGAGGCGGCCGCCGGGTCGCAGGACCCTGCGGATCTCCCCGACGGCGGTCCGCCAGTCGGGAACGTGGTGGATGATGGCGAAGTCGAACACCGCGTCGACGCTGGCATCCGGCAGGTCGATCGCCACGGCATCCCCGACGCGGACATCGACGTCGCTGCGGCCGGCGAGCCGGCGGCGGGCACGGGCGACCATCGCCTCGTCGAGGTCGAAGCCGATGACGCGGTCGGCGCCGAACCGGTCGAGGATGAGCTCGATGCCCGCACCCCGTCCGCACCCCAGCTCCAGGGCCGTCCCGCCGGCCATCCGCCCACCCAGCCGCAGGAGGACGGGCGCCTCCACGACACGCTGCAGCCATCGTCGTGGTGGGCTGTTGACCAGTACGGTCTCGGTCCGGTTCATCCGCATCAGCCCCGCGCCTCCACAGGGCGCACGTCGCGGATCACGACGCCGCTTCGCGGACGCGCGGGCATCCGTGACAGGCTCACCTGCAGGTCCTGGTGGGGCACGGTGTAGGCCATCTCGCGCGTCAGCAGCCTCACGGCGGTCTGCATGAGCCGGATGGTGACCCACTCCCCGGCACAGCGGTGTCCGGTGTGGTGGTCGCCGCCGCCCTGCGGGATGAGGGTGAAGGGGTTGCCGTCCCAGGTGGCGAACCGCTCCGGGTCGAACCGGTCGGGGTCGTCCCACAGGCCTGGATGCCGGTTGGTGCCGTACAGGTCCAGCAGCACCCGGCGACCCGCCGGGAACCGGGCACCGTCCCAGTCGAAGTCGTGGCGGACCCTCGCGACGGCGGCGGGGAAGAACGGGGCGGTGCGGCGGACCTCCTGCACGAACCACTCCACCTCCTCCTCCGGACCGCCGGCGAGCCGGTCACGCCACCCGGGGTGCTCGTGCAGGGCCAGGGCGGCGAAGACGATGTAGTTGGTGATCGCCACGGTCGGGCGCAGCACGTTGATGACCTCCACCGCTGCGACCTCCGTGGGGAGCAGCCGGGCCGCGGGGTCGCGGTGCGTCGCCACGACCTGCAGGGCGCTGCCTGCCGGAGGCTGCAGCGCCCCACCACGGGTCTGCTCGACGAGGTCGCCGATCCATGCGTCGGTCCGGCGACGGGCGCGGCGGGCCGAAAGGTAGGGGACGTGGGGGAACCCTGCCGGGTGGAACAGCGCCACCAGGTCATCGGTCCGCTGTGCCACCTCCTCCTCTGGTAGCGGCACCCCCGCCCAGGCGCACACCGCCTCGCACAGCAGTCGGGCCACTTCGTCGTACAGCACGACTTCCTCGTGCTGGGACCACCGGGTGGTCGCGTCCCGCCAACCGGTCGCAAACCGGTCGGCCAGGTCGTCGATCGCCGCGGGCGTCATCAGCGACATGAACATCTGCTTGCGGTGGTGGTGCGGCGCGTCGTCCAGTCCCTGGACGCCGCCCTCCCCGAACAGGGTCCTGCGAGCGACCGCCGGGGACGCGCCGTCGCGCTGGAACCGGTCGCTGTAGAACACGCGGGCCGCATCGGCGCCGCGCACGCAGGTCACCGGCTGCAGCAGCAGCCGGGTCTCGAACACGTCCGAGCGGTACCGGCGAGACCGGTTGGCGATGAACGCATACCCCTCACGGAGGAATGCGAGCGTGCTGTCGGGCAGGCGGTCGTGTGGCAACTCGGGCATGTCGGAACTCCTTGGATCACCGCTGTCGGGCGAAGTCGTCCGTCGCTTCCTCCTCAGCTGCGTCGGACCGGGTCGAGTCGTCGATGGCCATCGTGAGGAAGAGCAGCAGGACGCCGGTGGTGATGAAGACGTCGGCGAGGTTGAACACCGCGAACCACCCCGGGTCGACGAGGTCCACGACGCTGCCGCCGGTGGCGCGGTCGATCAGGTTGGCCAGGCCACCGCCGACGATGAGCCCCGCGGGGATGGGGCCGCCGAGGTGCCCGCGCCACGCGGCGACGGCCAGCACGAGAACCGCCGTGCCAGTCAGGCCCAGGACCAACGCACGCGGCTGGTCGGCACCGAAGCTGAACGCAACGCCGGTGTTGTAGGCCACCCGCAGGCGGACCACCGCGAGGTCGACCGGTTCGCGCAGCCATCGCAGCGCGGCCAGCTTGGTGCCGGCGTCCAGCGCCACAGCGGTGATCGCGACGGCGAGAAGCCCTCGATGGTGTCGGCTCATGACGCCCGTGCCAGGCGGGTGCCGTTGACGATGACGACGAGCTCCGACAGCTCATGGGCGAGCACCGCCAGTGGCAGCCCGATCACCCCGAACAGCGCGCCTGGGACCAGCACGGCGAGGATGATGAACGACAGCACGAGGTTCTGCCGGACGACGCGGCGGGTCCGCCGCCCGATGCGGATCGCGTCGGTGAGCCTTCCGAGGTCGTCGGCCATCAAGGCGACGTCCGCGGTCTCGATCGCGATGTCACTGCCGGCGGTGCCCATCGCGATGCCCACCGATGCGGTGGCAAGCGGGGGGGCGTCGTTGATCCCGTCGCCGACCATGGCCACATGCCCGAAGCGATCCATCAGGTCCTGCACGTACTCCGCCTTGTCCTGGGGTGACAGGGCTGCGCCGGCCTCGTCGATGCCGACCTGGTCGGCGATGAACCGTGCGGTGCGGGGGTTGTCTCCGGTCAGCATGACCACCCGCTCGATCCCCAGGCGATGCAGTTCCTCCACGGTGCGGGCCGACTGCTCGCGGACCGTGTCG
Organism: Euzebya pacifica; assembly: GCF_003344865.1. Lineage (GTDB taxonomy): Bacteria > Actinomycetota > Nitriliruptoria > Euzebyales > Euzebyaceae > Euzebya > Euzebya pacifica. The sequence continues at coordinate 2,866,117 of NZ_CP031165.1, read as the reverse complement.
GCGATCGCGAGGATCCCGATCACCTGGTGGGCGTCCGCCAGCACCACGACGGTGCGGCCCTTCGCCTCCAACTCGTCGATCTCTGCGCGCACCGCGGTCAGGTCACATCCTTCGCCCTCGACGAACGCAGGTGAGCCGATGCGGTGGACCGTGCCGTCCACCGTCGCCCGTGCGCCGCCACCGGTGACCGCCTCGAACGCCGTGGCCTCTGGGACCACGAGGCGGCGGTCGTCGGCGGCGGCCAGCACCGCGCGTGCCAGCGGGTGCTCGGAGCGCCGCTCCACCGCCGCAGCCCGCACCAGGACGTCGTCCTCGCTGCCGCCGGCGCCGGTGGCTCGGATGTCGACGACCTCCGGTGCCCCACGGGTGAGGGTGCCGGTCTTGTCCATTGCCACCGCACGCAGCCGTCCCAGCTCCTCCAGGTAGATCCCGCCCTTGATCAGCACGCCCTTGCGGCTGGCGCTGCCGATCGCCGCCACGTAGGTGACGGGGACGGAGATCACCAGCGCGCACGGTGCCGCGGCGACCAGCACCGTCGCCGACCGCAGCAGCCATACGTCCCAGTCCCCCGTCAGCGCCCCACCGACCAGGGCCACAAGGGCACCGACGGCCAGGACCGCTGGCGAGTAGATCCCGGCGAAGCGCTCCATGAACTGCTCGCCACGGCCCTTGCGCTCCTGCGCCTCGCTGACCAGCTTCACGACCTGGGCCAGCGTGTTGTCCGATGCGGTGGCGGTTGCCGTCACCACCAGTGCCCCCTGGGCGTTGGACGTGCCGGCGAACACGCGGTCACCGGCCTGCTTCTCGACCGGAACCGACTCCCCGGTGACCGCCGACTCATCGATCGCGGTCCGTCCCTGCTCGACCATGCCATCGGTCGCCACGTTCTGCCCCGGGCGCACCACGAAGCGGTCGCCGACGACGATGGCGTCAAGCTCGACCTCCTCCTCGGTGCCGTCCGCACGCAGGCGGGTCACCCGCCTGGGCGCGAGGTCCAGCAGCTTGTTGATCGCCGCTCGTGTGCGGTCCTCGGTGAACTCCTCCAGCGCCTCGGAGATGGAGTACAGGAACGCAAGCGATGCGGCCTCGCCCCACTCGCCCAGCAGCCCCGCGACCACCGTGGCGACCGTCATCAGCAGCTCGATGCCGATCTCGTGGTCCTCCCACAGCTCCTCCACCGCCTCGGCGGCGAAGAAGCGGGCGCCGACGACGGTCGCGACCACGTAGATGCCGGTCACCAGCGACGTCGGCGCTCCGGCCAGCCCGGCGACGAAGCCAGCTGCGAGCAGCACGCCTGCGCTCACCGACCACCGGACCGGACGTGACTGCCACGGCCGCTCCACCGTCGGCGGGTCCTGTCGCGTCGTCTGCCCCACGTCGGTCATCACGCGTCCTCCGATGCGGTGTAGTTGTCGCACAGCGCGATCTGCGAACCGGTTGCCGCCAACAGCACCTCGGCGGCGCGCAGCAGCTCCACCACCTCTGGCTGAGCGATCCGGTAGTACACCGCCCGTCCCTCAGGTCTGTCGGCCACCAGCTCGCACTCCTTCAGGCACGCGAGGTGTGCGGACACGTTGGCCTGCGAACACCCGAGCCGCGCCACGAGGTCCTTCACGCGCAGCTCCCCCTCCTCGAGCAGGGCCAACACGATCCCCAAGCGGGTGGGATCGGCGAACCCGCGGAACAGCTTCGCTGCTGTGGCCACCTCCACCGTCGATACCCCGACCGCCATGCCAGATCCTTCCAACCTGGTTCGTACGACCAGGTTTGGATCATAGCGTTTAGCGATGTCATCGCAGAACACCGATGGAACGTCGTCCGCCGCCACGACGACACGACCTCGCGTGACAACCTGCTCCGCCGCGAGGAACAGATGACCTTCAGCGTCGCCTGGGACGTCGTGGAGGGCGTCGTCGGCGTGTTGTTCGTCGTCCTGGCCGCCTACAGCAGCTACGACGCGATCTCCAGGCTCATCCAGGGGGCGGCGCCGGAGTCCAGCATCCTCGGCATGGGCATGGCGGCGGCCGCCATCATGGTCATGCCGCCGCTCACCCTCGCCGAACTCGAGAAGTTGATCCTGCGGATCCGCTGAGCTTCACCTGCTCAGGCTCCTATGTGCAGTGTTCGCCGGTCGGCGGCTCTCCGAGGACGTTGGTGGTCCGGCTCGGACCGGTCACGATCTGGCTGGTGTTGACGTGGACCTCCCCGTCGACGAGCTCGGTGGGGAAGCGGTCCAGGCCGCGCGGTGCAGGGCCGAACCGGTACTCGCCCCAGCGGTTGTACTGGGACCCGTGGCACGGGCACTCGAACCAGTTCGACGATGCACACCACGGCACTCGGCATCCCAGGTGGACGCACTTCTGGTACAGCGCCATCACCGGCGCGCCACCGGTGAGATCGCCGTAGACCCCCTCAGGATCCGCCGCGCGGTCGTAACGCACCATGTACGGACGCCCGGCCGGGTACTCCAGGCGGCCACCGCCCGCATCGATCTCCTCGAGCAGCGCGTCGAGCGGACCGAGGTTGATGTCGGCGCCGAAACCGCTGCCGAGTCGGGGCCACAGGAAGCCGATGCTCGCGAGCCCGAAGGCGCCGAGCGTCCCACCCATGCCGAGCAGCCAGGAGTTGCGCAGGGAAGGTCCGGCGGTCGGGGCCCGACCGACCTTCGCGCCGAACTCTCGGAGGAAGCTGTTGAGTGGTCTGTGTCATCGCCATCCACCTCCGCTCCATCACCAGAGCGAGTCCTGAGCCGCCCAAGAACCTCTGGCACGTAGCAGGGGACGTCCTCTTGTCATCGCCCTGGGCACTACTGCCCACGCCGTCGTTCCCAGCTCAACCACTACTCGCAGTCGTAGTCAACGCTGCCGGGCAGTTCCGGCGCTTGGTCACGACGACGGCAGGTCGTGGAGCCCCCCCTAATCCTCCGCGTAGCCGCGCACCGAGGCCAGCCCCGGATCATCGGCCAGGCCGGCGGACAGCAGGCCGGCGAGCGCCTCGACGGTCGAGTTGGTCGGATCGCCTGCCGGGACCATCAGCCGCGACCCGACGCGGTTCACCGTCCAGAGCCGCCACCGTCCCCGTGAGCGTCCCGACGTCGGAGCGTTCGGGATCACGGTCGTAGCCCACGACGTCGTGACCGGCCCGTCGCAGCCGCTCGGCCATGTTCGCGCCCATCCTGCCGAGCCCGACCATCGCGATCTCCACGTCTGCCGCCCCGTCGTGATCCAGGGTTCTCTGCCCGGGCCTTCAGGGAAGGTGATGACCGGCAAGCCGATGGTTGGTGTCCAGTCCGTGCGGTAGGGTACCGACGATCCAGTGCACGCTACGACGACGAATAGGAGATGCGATGGCGAAGGATCCGGTCTGCAACATGATGGTTGAGGAGGGCGACGCCGTCGCGACGGTAGACCACGACGGCTCGACGTACTACTTCTGCAGCAAGGACTGTGCGGAGGAGTTCGAGGAGAACCCCGAGGACTACACCTGACGCCCAGCCCGTAGACGATGCTGCTCCCACTCGCGGGTGTCCTGACCCTGTTCCTGGGGGCGTCGGCTGCGGTGCTCGTGGGCCGCTGGGTCGACGGCGCACTCGGTCGTGCCCCCCTCTCGGAATCGCAGATTGTCCCGTTCACCGGGGGCCGCGAGCCGCAGACGCATGCATGGAACCGCTACCACGTGCGCTACTACACGATGGCGGTGCTGTTCCTGGCCTTCGACATGGAAATGGTCTTCATGTACCCGTGGGCGGTCGTGTACGTGCAGGAGGGTGTGACCGCGCTCATCGAGATGCTGATGTTCATCGTCATCCTGCTCGTCGGCGTGCTGTACGCATGGCGCGAGGGCGCGCTGTCGTGGCAGTGATGGACGTGGTGCGCCGCTTCGCGGCGGCCGCCCCCGTCCCGGTCTTCGCCCTGCAGGGCAGTGATGCGGGGCCTGCCGGTGACGCCGAACTCCTGCGGTGCGATCCGCGGCTGGAGCTCGTCGACTCCCCCCGCCACGCAACCGTCCTGCTGGTGGCGGGGGCACTGCCGCCGGAGCTCCATGAACCTGCAGCACTCGTGCACGACGCGCTTCCACACCCGCGGGGCACCGTCCGTTGGGGGGATGCGGACGACGGATGGGGGACGCCGTCGGAGTTGCCACCCACGGCGAGCGGAGACGACGTCGCCGCGGCGGTCCTCGAGGTGCACCGTGGCCTCATCGACGGCACCCGGGGCTCGGAACCGCCCCTGATGTCGTCGACCAGTCGTGAGCCCTGGCGTGGCGTCGGGCCCTTCGGTCATGGCGGGTCGGGGATGACCGGCGGGGTGCCACACGGCCGGCCGTTGCCCGATCGCGCCGACGACCTGCGGGACGGTCTGAAGCTGGATGTCCTGTCGGTTCCCGTCGGTCCGTTCTACGCGCCGTTCCCCGTGGGGCTGATGCTCGACGTGGTCCTGCAGGGCGACCTCGTCCAGGAGGTGCACGTCCACGGCAACCCCTTCCTGGCCGTGTCCTCCTCCCCCACCGACGTCTTCGCTCGCGCGGCCACCGAACCGGTGCGGGTCGCCGCCCTGGAGCACGCCCGCGTGGTCCACCACCTGCAGGCCATCGCCCGCACCCTGCGCCTCCTCGGTCTGCACGCCCTCGCGGCACGGATGGTGCAGCACACCGACGGGCCGCCCGAGGCGCTGCTCTCTGCCGGTCCTGGGCTGGTGCGGCTGCTGCGCCGGACCTCAGTGGAACGGTCCCTGCCCCCGTGCGGCACGCTTGTGGACACCGCATGGGACGGGCACGGGTTCGCGGCACGTGCCGCCGGATCCTGCAGGGATGCCCGGTCTGCTGACCCGTCCTACGACAACCTCGGCTTCACCCCGGTGTGTGGCGAAGACGGTGACGTCAGGGCCCGGTGGCGTCAGCGGCTGGCCGAGATCGACCAGTCGATCGCCCTCGCTGCGGCGGCGGGTGCGCGTCTGCACGAACCCGGCTCGGTCGTGGAGAATCCGGCATCGGTCACCGCCGAGCTGCTGCCGGTGTTGCCCGACCTCCTCGTGGGGCTGGAGTGGGGGGATGCCGTCGCGGTCGTGGACAGCCTGGACCTGGACCTGCGCCGCACCGTTCCCGTCGACCAGGCGGCGACGTGATCGGCGTCATCTGGGTCGCTGTCGGCCTGGCCGTCGGGGTCATCGCCTTCGCCGCACTCGATGCAGCCGTCGGCGCGGGGGTGGCCCGCTCCCCCGTCGGTCCTGCGTTGCGACAGCCGTGGCGGCGCGGCGCGCTGCAACTCGTGCAGCAGCGCATCGCCACCGAGCGACCTGATGCGCAGGCATGGGCCGTGGCTCCTGCGCTGCTGCTGGGACTCGCCGCGGTCATGGTCTCGGTCGTGCCGATCGCCCCGGACACCGTGCTGGCGCCGCTGTCCCACGGCATCGTGTTGTTCGGCGCCGCCGCCGCGCTGGTGCTGATCGCGGCGTTCCTGCAGGGCTGGTCCCCCAACAGCCCGTTCCCGATGATCGGGGGCTACCGCATGTTCGCCCAGGCGTTGTCGGCCATGATCCCGTTCGCGTTGGTGCTGATCGGCACGGCCCTTCCTGCAAAGTCTCTCGGCGTCGACGCGATCGTGGTCGATCAGGAGGGCCTGTGGAACGTCGTCCGTCAGCCGCTCGGGCTGCCGATCTACCTGGCAGCGGCGGTCGGCGTGCTGTTCTACGGCCCGCTCGCCACGCCTGCAGGCGCTGACCTGGCAGGCGGGGTGGAGCTCGAGGCATCGGGCGTCCAACTGCTCCTGTGGCGGATCGCCCACCGCGGCGTGGTCGTCGGCGCCTGTGCCGTGGGGGCATCGGTGTTCCTCGGCGGCTGGCACGGGCCCCTCCTGCCGGGCGTGGTGTGGGTGGTCATCAAGACACTCGCGCTGCTCGCCGTCCTGTCAGCGGCCCGTCACCTGCTGCCGCGCGTCAGGATCGAGCGCTACGTCGTCCTGGCGTGGGTGGGGTTGCTGCCGCTGGCGCTGCTCGACGTGTTCCTCACCGGCTGGTGGCTCCTGTGAGCTTCGGTCTGGTGGCCCATGGCATCGGCGTCGTCCTGGGCGCCGTCGCGGTGCTGACGGGTTGGCTGGTGTTCCGCACCGATTCGATGGTCCGCGCCTCGTTCTGGCTGCTGGCGTCCTTCGTCAGCGTCGGCGGGATCCTGGTGCTGCTGAACGCCCGGTTCCTGGGCTTCTCGGTGATGCTGATGATGGCGGGTGAGATGGCCGTGATGGCCATCTTCATGGTGATGCTGATGATGAACCCCGCCGGGCTCAACCCCATGACGATGGTGCACCAGCACACCGTCGCAAAGGTCTCCGGGGTGGTGGCCTTCCTCGCCCTGGCCGTCGTCGGGGTGCTGGTCGACTTCCCCGACCAGCCGGCCACGCAGACGTCGGCTGAGGTCACCGAGCAGCTGGGGATCGAGGAGCTGGGCGACTCGATGCTGGTGTTCCAGACCGCCGGTGCGACGCTGCTGGCCACGATGATCGGATCGATCGCCCTCACCAGCCGCCGCGGCCGCTATGGCAACGCGGAGGAGGGGTCCGCGCCGCCCTCACTGGTACCTCCGGCCGCTGACACGTCGGCGGAGGCGTCATGACGCTGGACGTGCTGATGGTCGTCGCCGCCGCACTCGTGGGTGTCGGCGTGTACGGCGCGATCAGCCAGCAGTCCTTCGTGATGATCATGATGGGCATCGAGCTGATCATCAACGGCGCGCTGCTGGCCGGTGCGGCGCTGTGGGCGCACGCGGCGGGGGGCGTCCCCAAGGGGCAGATGCTCGGGGTGGTCGTCCTGACCGTCATGGCGGTCGAGGCCGCGCTGGGCTTCGCGGTCATGGTGGGCATCTACCGGGTCCGCAAGGCCGACATCACCGAGAAGACGAAGCGGCTCCGCGGGTGATCGCCGCCGCCATCCTGCTGCCGGTGCTGGGCGGCGCCGTTCTGTGGCCACTGGGCGTTCGGATCGCACCTCGCCGTCGGCGGGGGGCGCTCGGGGCCGCCGCCGTCGGCCTCCTGGCCGCCAGCCTCACGGCGGCCGCCGTGGCCGCCGTCACCGACGGCCGACTGGACGTCGTCTGGTCGGCACAACTGTCGTTGACCTTCACCGCCGACGGCGTCGCAGGGATCGTCGCCGTCCTCGTGCCGGCAGTGGCCATCGTGGTCACGGCCTATGCCAGCGTGCACGAGGACGTCGGGGGGTTGCCGCGGCTGCTGGGCCTGATGGTGGCCTTCACCGGCGCCATGCAACTGGTGGTGCTCGCCGCCGACCTGCTCGCCCTCACCATCGGCTGGGAGCTCGTCGCCGTCTGCTCCTGGGCGCTGATCGGCTCGGCTTGGAACTCCCGCGATGCGGTCGGCAAGGCCGCGCACGCCTTCAACGCCACCCGCGTCGGCAGCATCGGCCTGATCGTCGCGGCCGGGGCCGCCTTCGCCACGACCGGATCGTTCGCCTACGACGCCATCGGTGACGTCCCCCGGCCCATGCTCGACGTCGTGGCCGGCGGCGTCCTGCTTGCGGCGATGTCGAAGTCGGCCCAGCTGCCCTTCTCGCCATGGCTGTTCTCAGCCATGGCGGGACCGACGTCGGTGTCGGCGCTGCTGCACTCCGCGACCATGGTCGCTGCGGGAGCCTACGCCCTGATCGTCCTCGGTCCATCGCTTGCGACCGTGGGCTGGTTCGGACCGGTGGTCACGGCGGTCGGGTTGGCCACGGCGCTGATCGGTGGTGTGGTCGCGCTCGGTGAGGTCCACGGCAAGCGGATCCTCGCCGCCTCCACCGCCGCGCAGTACGGGCTGATGTTCACCGCCGTCGGGGTGGGCGCCCCGGGTGCGGCGGTGGCGCACCTCGCCGCCCACGCGTTGCTGAAGTCCCAGCTGTTCCTCGCCATCGGCGTGGGGATGTCGGCGACGGGCACCGGGGACGTGCGTCGCTGGCGGCTGGGCGGCCGCATGCCGACGGTGGCGGTCGCCGCGGCGGTCGGTGCGCTGGCGCTGGCCGCCGCCCCGCCGCTGGGCGCGGCGTGGACCAAGGAGCAGATCGTCGCCGCCACCGTCACCGCCGGCCCGGTCATGGGGGTTCTCGCGTTCCTGGCGGGTCTGCTGTCGGCGGTGTACGCGCTGCGGCTGCACCTGCTGGCGTTCGGCCGCGACCGGGCCGCATCCGTCACGCACCATGCCGGGCCGCATCCACATCGGGTGGAGGTGGTGGTGATCGTCCTGCTGGCGGTGGCCTCCGCAGCCCTCGGGGTGCTGTGGCTGCCCGGGGCTCGTGCGGTCGTCGAGCGGCTGGTCGGCAGCCCGATCGAAGCAGGCCATCTCTGGGAGCTGGCGCTGGCAGTGGGGCTGGTGATCCTCGGCGCTGCGGTCGCGGTGTGGGCGGTCCGGCGGGACGGCGACGTCCTCCCCCACCGCCTGGCCGATGCCGCAGCAGGTTGGTTCGGTGCGACGACGGCGGCTCAGCGCCTGGTCGTCACCCCCGTCCTGGCCTCGGCAGCTGCCGCAGCCCGGTTCGACGATGCCGTCCTGGATCTGCCAGCCCGCCTCGTCGGTCGGGCCGCAGGAGCGCTGACATCGGCGCTCCCGCGGTTCGACGACCGGGTCGTCGACGGCGCCGTCCGCACCGTCGTCGCCGCTGCACGGGCCGCGTCCCGCGGGGTCACCCGGACCTTGGAGCTCGGGGTCGACGGCATCGTGTCCGCCATCGCCGCCGCCACGACCTGGATCGGTGACATCTCCCGTATGGGCGATGACCGCGGCGTCGACGGTGCGGTCGAGGCCATCGCGGAGCGGATCGGCACCGCCGGCACCCAGGCCCGTCGCGTGCAGACGGGTCTGGCCCACCACTACTACGTCATCGCCGTCATCGGGCTGGTCGTCCTGATCGGCGCCCTCCTCGACACCTGACGGCCACACGGAGGCCCATCAGTGCTCACCGCATCCATCCTCATGCCGCTCCTCGGTGCGGTCGCCATGCTCACCCTGCGCCGCACGTCGGAGCCGACGCAGCGCGGGGTCGCCACCGGCATCGCCGCGGTACCGCTGCTGCTGCTGATCGTCGTGTGGACACAGTTCGACGGCAACGGCGGGTTCGAACTCATCGAACAGGCCCCCTGGATCCCCTCCCTCGGAGTGACCTACAAGCTGGGCATCGACGGCATGTCGTTGGTGCTCGCGGTGATGTCGGCGCTGATCTTCGCCGCATCCACGGCGTATCCGACCGACCTGCGCGGCCGCGGGCACGAGTACTACGCCTGGATGCTGTTCCTCGAAGCGGTGTCGCTCGGCGTCTTCCTCGCCCTGGACCTGTTCCTGTTCTACGTCTTCTTCGACCTGTCGCTGGTCGGGATGTACTTCCTGATCGGGGTGTGGGGCCATGGCAACGCTCGGCGGGCGGCGCTGAAGTTCTTCATCTACACCCTCGCCGGGTCGCTGGTGATGCTGCTGGCCATCCTCGCGCTGTACCTGGCGACCGACCCGCGGACCTTCGACATCCCCACCCTCATCGCCAGCCAGCCGTTGGCCGGCAGCGGCCTGCTCGGGGCCCTCGCGTTCTGGGGGTTCGCGATCGGTCTGGGCGTCAAGACCCCGCTGGTCCCGGTGCACACCTGGTTGCCGCCAGCCCACGTCGACGCACCTGCACCGGCCTCCGCGATCCTTGCCGGCGTCCTGCTGAAGCTCGGGACCTACGGCTTCATCCGCATCATGCTGCAGATGATGGGCGAGCAGTACCAGCGGTTCGCCTTCCCCCTCGCCGTCATCGCCGTGGTCTCCATCGTCTACGGGGCCCTGGTCGCCCTCGGCCAACCCAACCTCAAGCGCCGGATCGCCTACACCAGCGTCAACCACATGGGCTACACCATCCTCGGCGTCTCCGCATGCGCCGCAGCCATCGGCCTGGGCGACCGCGATGCCCAGACCCTCGCACTCACCGGCGCGGTGGTGGAGATGGTCGCCCACGGCCTGATCACCGGCGCGCTGTTCCTGATCAGCGGCAGCATCTGGCAGCGGGGCCAGAGCTACGAGATCGCCGACTACGGTGGCCTGGCCGCCCGCGCGCCCCGCATGACCGCGGCCACCGTCGTCGCCGCCTTCGCAAGCCTCGGGCTGCCCGGGCTGGCCGGGTTCATCGCCGAGTTCCAGATCTTCGTCGGCACCTTCGCGGTCTATCCATGGCTCGCAGGCATCGGCCTGCTCGGCGTCGTCATCACCGCAGCGCTGTTCCTGCAGGTCCTCCAGCGCATGTTCCTCGGCGATCTGCCGGACCGGTGGGGCGACTGGACCGACGTGGGCCGTGTCGAGACGGCGTCGCTGGCCGTCCTGTTGGCCCTCGTCATCGTCATCGGCGTCTACCCACGGTGGCTGCTCAGCCCGATCGAGTCCGCGACCCGCGCGATGGGAGGCTGACCGAGCGTGGAGATGGACATGGCAGCGGCGGCCGGCGAGGTCGTCCCGGAGATCGTGCTGCTGGCCGGCGCCGTCGTCGTGCTCATCACCGCACTGTTCACCCCGCGGCGCCTGCAGCACCACGCCCCGTGGCTGTCCCTCATCGTCATCGGCGTCGCCGCCGCGACCACCGTCCCACAGCTCGGCGCCGTCCAGCGGATCGGGTTCTTCGACACCTACGCACTGGACGGCACCGCCGTCGTCGGCAAGCTCATCGTCCTGGCCGTGGCCGCCATCACCGTCGGACTGACCACCGAGTGGTTCCGCAGCGACGACCGGGCCGGCGAGCTGCAGACGATGCTGCTGTTCGCCACCCTCGGTGCGGTGCTGCTGGCCGGCGCAGCCGACCTCATGGAGCTGGTGCTGGGACTGCTGCTGTCCTCCGTCACCGGCTACGTCCTGGCCGCCTACCACCGCCAGTCCAAGGAGTCGGGCGAGGCCGCGATCAAGTACTACCTGCTGGGCGCCCTCACCAACGCCCTGATGCTGGTCGGCGTGGTGCTGCTGTTCGGCCTCGGCACCACCACCACCTACCCCGGGCTGTCACAGACGCTCCCAGGCGCCGATCCGCTCGGGGTGCTGGCCGGCACCGGACTGCTGCTCCTCGGCATGGCGTTCAAGGTCGGCGCCGTGCCCGTGCACCCGTGGGTACCCGATGTCGCCGAGGGCGCGCCCGCACCCGCGGCGGCCTTCCTGCTGACCGCACCGAAGGTCGGCGGGATCATCGCCATCGCCCGCATCGCCGCGCTGCTCGCCGACGCCCCCGTGGGCTGGCGGCCCGCCATCGCCCTCATCGCCGCCGCCACCATGACCCTCGGCAACCTGGCCGCGCTGTGGCAGACCGACGTCCGCCGTCTGCTCGGCTGGTCAGCGGTGTCACAGACCGGCTACGCCCTCATGGCCCCCGTTGCGCTCGGCCGAAGCGACCTCGCCATCCCGTCCCTGCTGCTCTTCCTCGCCGCCTACGCCGCGGCCAACCTCGCCGCCTTCGGCGTCGTCGTGGAGCTCCGCGGCCGCACCGACCTGGCCGACTACGCCGGGCTGGCCCGCACCCGGCCGTGGCTGTTCACCGGGCTCGTCATCGCCTTCCTCTCGATGGTCGGCATCCCCCCGCTCGGCGGGTTCGCGGGCAAGCTCGCGCTGTTCGCCGCCACCATCGACGCCGGCTACACCTGGCTGGCCGTCCTGGCCGTCATCAACTCCGTCATCTCCCTCGCCTACTACGCACGAGTGCTGGGTCCCGGCTACTTCGAGCCCGCGCCGGGACCCGTACCGGTCCTCGGCACGAGTGCGGCGGTCGCCACCGGCATCGCGGTCGTGGCCACCGTCGCAACCGGGGTGGTTGCCGAACCGCTCCTACGGACCTTCACCGACGCACTGCTGCTCCCCTGAACCCACCCGGTTCAACGAGTGCCGCAGCAGATCAGGGTGGCGGCTCCGTCGTGACCGACAAAGAGGTCTCCATCCCCTGCCGGCGGTGGCCCGGCAGCGTGCACCGCAACGTGAGGGCGTCCTCGCCTGCGGTCGTGACCGTGATGGTGGTCGTCCCACCGGGCGGCAGCACGTCGGTGCGCAAGTCGGCGCGGTCCCCAGCGATCCGCAGGTCATGGGCGGTCGCCCCGGCGTTGGTGACCTCCAGTGTGACGGTCCCGTCGACGACACGATCAGCGGAAGTGGCGATCGCGAAGTCGGTCAGTCCGACGGCCAGTGTGTCGGCCGGGGGTCCGTCGGCGGCAACCGTCGACGGGGCGGCAGGGTCACCTGTCGGGGCGCAGGCACTGACGGTGACCGCGAGCAGGACCCACATCGCGAGCTGTCGGTGCCCCCATGTTCTCACTGCGACTCCAGCAGCGATCGTGCCAGGGGGATCCCTGGGTGATCGGCTGGGGCGGCATCCAGGAAGCGCTGCAGGGTCTGGGGTGCGACCGGTGATCCATCAGTGGTCAGGGAGAGTCCGAGCAGCAGCAGCCCGTCGGGATGGTCAGGTGCCTGATCCAGCACCGCCCGCGCCTGGGTGCGCGCCCCACCGCTGTCCCCGACCTGGATGAGCTGGGCGGCCAGGTCCAGCCGAGCCGGGAGGTCCGACGGGTCCTGGTCGACGGCGGCACGCAGCGCGTCGATCTCGGCGGTGGCGTTGGGGCCGGCTGGTGCGGCGACCGGAAGGTTGCCCGTGGGGAGCTCGCCATCGCCACGAGGCGCGAGGTTGATGGCCAACAGGCCGGTCACGAACACGCCGAACGCCACCGTTCCGCCTGCCCATGCAAGCCTCCGACGGACGGGGGCATCGCCCCTGACCGACGTACCGACGATCGCGGCCCGCCCACGCCGCGCCACGGTGGTGGGTGCTGTGGATCCACGGCGCTGCGCGGCGATCGCCGCGGCCACCCGTGTCAGGGCGGCGTGGTGGGCGTCCGAGGTCGCGTCGCCGCCCTCGACGACCTCGGTGGCGAGATCCAGCGCAGCGTCCAGCCGCTCACCGGCGGGGGTCTGCGGCAACGCGAGCCGTCCCTCCCCGTGCAGGGTCACCAGTTCGCTTGCGTGCATGCGATCCGCCGCCGACACCGCGGTGGGACGCCGCCTGGTGAAGGAGACCGCGACGCCTGCGCCTCCGAGGACAGCCATGACGGGTAGGCCCCAGACCAGCCAACCGAGCCCGTCGGTGGACGGCGACAGCAGGATCCACTCGCTGTACCGCGCCACGAAGTAGCCGCGGATCTCCTCAGGCGTGCGGCCTTCGGCGACCTGCTCGGTGATGATCTCGCGCATGCTCACCGCGATCGGCGCGGCGGAGTCGGCCACCGACAGCCCTTGACACGTGGGGCAGCGCAGCGACGCGGCGATCGTCATGACCTGCTGCTCGGGGGTCGCCGTCGGCGAGTCGGTCGCTGCCCACAGCCCCAGGCCGGCTGCGCCGAGCAGGACGAGGACGGCGATGGCGACCAGCAGCGGTCGCGCCATGCGTGAGGACCGGCCGAGAGCGGTCATGGTGCGCCGACCAGTGGACCCACGGCGTCGACGATCCAGCCCTCGGTCAGCTCACCGATCCGCTTGGCCCGGATACGGCCCGCCGTGTCGATCACGAAGGTCTCCGGCACGCCGAAGGTCCCCCACTCCACCGCCCAGCGGCCGTCGGGATCCAGCACGCTCGGGTAGGGCAGTCCTCCCATCTCGTCCATGAACGCACGTGCGTCCTCGACCGTGTCCTGGGTGTTCATGCCGATGAACTGCACGCCGTAGGGTTCCAGCGCCTCAGCGGCGCGGATGAGCAGGGGGTGCTCGCGACGACAGGGCACGCACCACGACGCCCACACGTTGACCACGACCACCTGGCCCGCGTAGTCGGCGATGTCGGCGGTACCGCCGTTCAGGGTCGGACCTGACAACGGCGGTGCAGGCTGGTCCATCAGCACCGTGTCGATGACGGTCGGGTCGCGCCCGAACCCCGTGCTCAGGACCGCGATGCTGCCGAGGACGAGGAGGAGGACGACGACGAGGATCGGCCACCGCCGCCGCCGCGAAGCCAACTCCTCCTCAGCGAGGTCGGTGTCCTCCGGGTCCGTACGCGGGTCCATGCGATCGTCGGTCAGGGCAGTCACGCGCGCACCTCCTCTCGCGGCGGTGCATCGACGAGCACCGGGGCCGGCTCGTGTCGCCGCCGGTCCGGCCAGGCGGCCACCGCCGCACCGGTGACCATGACGCCACCGGAGACCCACAGCCACAGCACCAGTGGACTGATGATGAGGCGGATGGTCGCCTCCGTGCGGTCGTCGTCGACAGAGGACAGCAGCAGGTAGGCATCCTCGACCAGCCCCGTCCGCACCGACGGCGTGCCGATGGCCTGCGCGGCCGCCGGATAGAAGCTGAGCGCCGGTTCGTACACGCCGAGCGCGTCGTCCCCGTCGGCGATCGCGACCTGGGCGCTGATGGTCATCTTCCGGTCGGTGCGCTCTGGCGTGATGGAGTCCAGGGTCGCGGTGTAGCCACCCACACTGAAGGACTCGCCGATCGCGAGCGTCTGCTGCCCGTCCACGCTGTAGGAGGATGACGCGCCGATCGCCACGGCGGCCAGCACCAGCCCCACATGGGTCAGCAGACCGCCGTACAGGCGCCGTCGGCGGACCAGGGTGCGCCACAGCGCCGGCAGCGGGGGCAACCCTGTCGCGGTCCGGGTGGCCTGCCAACCGGTCACGACCCGGTCAGCGATCGTGGCCAGGACGAACACGCCGATGCCGATGGTCAGCAGCGGCGCCACGCCGTCCAGGCCCGACATGCCGAGTGCGGCGACGGTCAGCAGGCCGAGCGCGGCAGGCACCGCCAGACGGCGACCGAGTGCCCGGGGGTCACCGACACCCCAGGGGACCATCGGGCCGACACCCATCAGGATCAACATCACCAGGGCGAGGGGGATGACCATGCGGTCGAAGTAGGGCGCACCGACACTCAACCGGTCGCCGTTGACCGCCTCCACCAGCAACGGGAACACGGTGCCGATCAGCACCGTGACGGCCAGGCCGACCAGGATCACGTTGTTCCCGAGGAACACCGCCTCCCGGGAGACGCCGGCCTCCAGTCGGTCGACCGGACCGAGCCGCTCGGACCGCCACACCAACAGCGCGAGCACACCCACGAGGACGACGGTGAAGAAGCCGAGGAGGGCCGGACCGATCGCGGACTGTGAGAAGGCGTGGACGCTGGCCACGACGCCGCTGCGGGTCAGGAACGTCCCGAGGATGACCAGCAGGAAGGTGGAGGCCGCCAACGACAGGTTCCACACCCGCAGGGTGGCCCGGCGCTCCTGGACCATGACCGAGTGCAGCAGCGCGGTGGTGGTGAACCAGGGCAGGATCGAGGCGTTCTCCACGGGGTCCCAGGCCCAGTAGCCACCCCAGCCGAGCACCTCGTAGGACCACCAGCCGCCCAGCATGATGCCGGCGGTCAGGAACGTCCACGCCGCCAGGGTCCAGCGGCGGGTGGCGACCAGCCACCCGCGTCCGGTCCGCCCGGTGATCAGCGCCGCGACGGCGTAGGCGAAGGGCACCGTCAGGCCGACGTAGCCCAGGTAGAGCAGCGGCGGGTGCACGCCCATGAGGGGATGGTCCTGCAGCAGCGGGTTGGGACCCGGTCCGTCAGCGGGCACGGGTGACACCGGCTGGAAGGCGTTGCCGGCGAACAGGGCCAACCCGAAGAAGAACACGGCCACACCGCAGATGACCGCCATGGCCCATGGGTGCAGCACCGCCGCACGGGGATGCACGTGACGCATGACCAGCACCGCATAGCCCGACAGCACCAGCAGCCACAGCAGCAGCGACCCCTCCAGGGCCGCCCACAGGCTGATCACGGTGTAGTACAGCGGCACCGCCCGTCCCCCGTTCTCGGCGACGTAGCGGACGCTGAAGTCGTGGGTCACCAGTGCGTACACCAGCACCCCGCACGCGATCGCGGCCGAGACCGCCATCGCCACGGTCAGTCGGCGTGCCCGCGGACGTAGCCTGGCGTGGCGCACCCCGAGGATCCACCACCCGGTCGCGGCGATCGCGGCGACGAAACCGAGGGACAGTGCCCCCGTGCCGAGGACGTTGTTCACGGGCGCTCATCCTCCGGAGCCTGGTACTCGCCCTCTGGAGTCTGGTACTCGTCCTCCGGAGCCTGGTACTCGTTGGAGTGCTTGACGATCAGCAGGTCCGAGCGGAACACGCCGTCGGCGTCGAAGGTGCCCTCGACCAGTGCGCCCTGGCCCTCCTGGAACACGCCCGGCGGGTCACCGCGATGCACCACGTCGACGTCGGACGCGCCGTCGGTCAGCACGAACCGGACGTCCGTGCCGTCACGGAGCACCGAGCCGGCCTGCACCAGGCCACCCAGTCGGATCCGTCCATCGGCACCGGACAGGGACGACGCCTCGGCCGGGCTGCGGTAGTACACCAGACTGTCGTCCAACCCCGCCGCGGCCAGCAGGCCGATCGCGGCGAGTGCAGTGACGGCGACGACCAGCAGTCGCGTTCGCGGGCGTGTCATGTTCATCGGTCCACTCCCCTGCCGCTCCACCAGGCGTAGCCCGCCCAGACCGCAGCGGTCAACGCGTAGCCCGCGACCACCCAACTCCATCCGTCCGTCATCGGGTTCTCCCAGCGTTCACGGTCAGCTCCATCAGTGGCGTGTCGTCGAGTTCCATCGGGGCGGCCGCGCGGGCGGTCGCCAACGCCGAGACCCGGCGCGCGTGGACCCACGCGGCGGCCAGGGTGAAGGCCAGCACCCCCGCCAGCAGGGCCGCCAGCATCATCGGCTCGATGGCATCGGCGGGACCGCCGGGGCGCAGCACCGTCGGTGGCTGGTGCAAGGTCCGCCACCAGACCACCGAGTAGTGCACGATCGGGACGTTGACGAACGCCGCGATCCCGACGACCGCCGCCCGTCGTGCGCTGGCATGGGGGTCCGCCGACAGCCCCCGCACCCCCAGGTAGCCGACGTACACCACCAGCAGGACGACGGTGGTGATCAACCGGGGCTCCCACGTCCACCACACACCCCACACCGGTCGGCCCCAGAGGCTTCCCAGCACGATCGCCAGCGCGGTCAGCCCGACACCCAACTCCGCAGCCGACCGAGCATGTCGGTCCCAGCGCAGATCGCGGCGCAGCAGGTAGGCGACGCTCGCGGCCAGCACCCCCGCGAAGGCCAGGTAGGCCACCCATGCCGCCGGCACGTGGACGTACATCAGCCGTTGCGGCTGCCCCTGCACCACATCAGGAGGGGCGACGACGAGGCCGAGCACGGCTGCGGTGGAACCAGCCGCCGCAGCGGTGGCACCCAGGACGGTGGTGGGTCGGATGCGCACGGTCATTCCTCCAGCAGGGTCGGGAACACGGCCCACGCCACGGCGAGGGCCGCAAGGTCGTAGGCCAGGAGCAGCAGTAGCCAGGGGGGGGCGTCGACACCAGGCGTGCTCGCCTGTGTACCGGCGACGAGGGCCGGGAGCCCTGCCGGCAGGACCAGCGCCGTGAGCAGCCCCGTGCCGGTCCGGCCGGCTGCCGCGGCCGTGGTGCCGTACACGACCACGGCACTCGACAGGCCAAGGGTGCCGAGCGCGGCCGCAGGCACCGACGACAGCGCCATCCCGGCACCCAGGACGATGATGCTGAGACCCGCGGCGACGGCCCAGGTGGCCGTCAGCCACACCCACATCGCCGCCAGCTTCCCCCACAGCAGCGGGCCTGGACCGGCCAGGCTGCGCAGCAGGTCCCAGCAGCCGTCCTCGCGCTCGGCCACCGCGACGGTGAGCGACAACGGTGCGGCCAGGAGCAGCACCACCAGCCAGGGCAGGCCGGGGGCGACCACCTGCAGCACCGACGGCGCCGGACCGAAGGCCAGGCCGGCGAGCAGCACGCCGGCCAGGGCGAACGGGACCGCGACACGGGTCAGGTGCCGGCCCGATGCCTCGACTGCGAGCTCCCGTGTGAACACGCTCACCACCTTGCCCGCATCAGTCACCGCTGCCACCCCTCGACGGGGACAACTCGAGATGACCGTCCTGTCGCTCCTCGAGCCAACGACGGTCATGGGTTGCGATCAGGACGGCAGCACCACGGCGGGCGAGGCGGTCGACGACCCCCGCCGCGCACCGTCGTCCGTCGGCGTCCAGATGCGCGTCCGGTTCGTCGAGACAGGCGATCGCCGGGTTGCCGGCAAGGACCGTCGCAAGGGTGACCCGTGTCCGCTGGCCGGCCGACAACTCACCGACCGTGCTCGTGCGCAGGGCTGACAGGCCGGCGAGCTCGATCGCCTCCTCGACGTCACCTCCGCCCAGCGCCGCGGCGACGGCCACCGCCTGCCCGACCGTCTGCGACGCCCTTGCCCCGTCCCCCGCAGCGGCGTAGAGCGCCGGCTCGTCGCCGGTCCTCGCGCCTCCCGACGGCTTCAGCAGCCCCGCGGCGATGCGCAGCAGTGTGGTCTTGCCCGACCCGTTGGGGCCGGTGACGGTGCAGACCGCGCCACGCTGGACCCGCAGGGTGATCGGGGCCAGGGCCAGGACGGGGCCGTATGACCGATAGCAGGCCTGCAGTTCCAGCACGCAGGGTGGCGCGGTGGCACGGGTGGCATCTGCGGCGGAGGAGAGGGACGGGGTGATGGTCATGGTGAGGTGCCTGCCGACGCACATCGGTGGCAGCATCCACTATGCAGCGTCGTAGCCTGCGGTGCCGAAGCCAAACGGGTTTGTGACAGACCGGCTGGACAGGAGAAGCAGATGCGTTGGAGCTCCATAGGTGTCTTGACGCTCGCATTGACCCTCCTGGCGGTGCTTGCAGGGCCGGCGTCGGCGCACTCCTTCCTCGCCACCACTGATCCATCGCAGGGCGCCAGGCTGACCGACGCCCCCGACAGCGTAGCGCTGCAGCTGAGCGAGGCGGTCGCCCCAGGCTCGGTGCAGATCTCGGTGCGTCGATCCGATGGCAGCGAGGTGGTGACGCCGCCGCCGGCGACTCAGTCCGGCAACGCGGTCGTACGCCAACCGCTGCCGGATGTGGGAAGCGGCGTCTACGTCGTGTCGTGGCAGGTCACCTCCGCGGTTGACGGACACGGCTCCGCCGGCGAGCTCGCCTTCGCCGTCGGCACGGACGCCTCGGTCGAGGTGCCGGCAGGGGCAACCGGTGCTCCGGACGCCGATCCTGCCGCCGCGGTGATCGCCTGGGTGTTCTTCGCCGGGCTGGCGGCCGCATCCGGCGGTCTGGCCGTGTCCTACCTGACCGCCGGCAGCGCCAGGGACCATCAGTGGGTACGGGGTGGAGTGCTCGTCGCACTGGTCGCCGTGGTCCTCCGGACGCTCGGGCAGGTCCCGGACGTGGGTGGCGGCCACTGGTCCGCTGCACTGGCGCTGCCTGCTGCCGCACTGCTGCTGGGTCTGGCTGTCTCGCTCGCCCGCACGGGGACGACGGTTCCGTCCGGGCTGATCGTCGCTGCCGCCGCAGCCTGGTCGACGCGCAGCCACAGCGCCGCCGCCTACGGTGCGGCAGGTGCCGCGCTCGATGCCATCCATCTGGTCGCCGCGGCCGCATGGACCGGCGGCCTGGCACAGGTGGTCCGCATCGTGTGGCAGGACCGTCGTGCCGGTCGCGACGTCTGGGTGCAGCCGGTGCGGCGGTACGCCCGGCCAGCCCTGTGGCTTGTCGCCGCGGTCAGCCTCAGCGGCATCGTGCAGGCAGCCCTGCTGCTGGCCGGTTGGCAGGCCGTGTGGTCCACGACCTACGGGCAGGTGCTGATCGTCAAGACGGTGCTGCTGGTCGCCGCCGTCTCCGCTGCGGCCGTCGCCCGGTTGCGCGCGCTACCTGGTGGCCAGCCGACGCTGCTGCGTCGGGTCACCGCGGCGGAGCTCTCACTGCTGGCCGGTGTCCTTGGCGCCGCCGCGCTGCTGGTCACCACGACGCCACCCACGCCGACCGTTGCAGTGGATTCCCTCCTCGGACCCCCGCCCATCGACGGACCCACCGTCCGCGCGATGGATCTGGCAGGCTCCCTCACCGTCGACATCGCTGCTGGCAAGGACCGCCTGGATGTGTCGGTGATCAGTCCGAGCGGCGGGGTCGAGGACGCCTCCGTCGAGATCGTCGCAGTGCGTCCGGATGGCACGACCAGCGAGCTGCACCCCCGGCCGTGCGGACCGGGTTGCTTCACCCAGGAGTGGGCGCTGCCTGCGGGTGAGACCCGGCTGCAGGTCACCGCTGCGGCGCCGGGGTGGACGGGCGGTCGTATGGAGGCCGATCTGGGGTGGCCGCCACCGACCGCAGCGCCTGACCGGTTCGAGGCGATGGTGCAGGCGATGCGAGGCGTGGACCGGGTGACGCTGACCGAGTCCGTCAGCAGCGACTCGACCAGCGACACCACCGGTGCCACAGACGCCACGATGACCGGCGAGGCGTTCGTCGACCTCATGCCGTGGGCGGGTGGCGGGGTCGTGGACGTCAGACCCGTCGAGGGCCGCACCGACGCCTTCACCTTCTACCTCCCCGGCTCGCGGATGTACTTCGAGGTGGTCACCGGACCCGACGGCCGTCTGCGCCACCAGCGCATGGTCAACCCCGGCCACGAGATCGGGTACAGGTTCGACTACGGACCGCCCGCGTCCACGTCATCCCCGACCGAACAGGACCGCACGCCATGATCGCCCTGCTCCGCCGTCTCATCGCCCTCATCCAGCAGGTGGCGCAGGCCAACCGGCTGGTGCCCGACCTGGTCCACCGGCTGTACGGCCGGTTCTCCCTGGTCGGCACCGAGCCGTTCCTGGACCGCGACCAGTTCGACTGGACCCACCTGCTGGAGTCCCACTACCCGGCGATCCGCGAGGAGGCCGAGCAGGTCCTGCGCGTCCGCGACGCCCTGCCCAACTTCCAGGACATCGCCCCGGATGACATCCAGCTGAGCGATGACGACCGCTGGAAGACCTACTGGTTCGTCGGCTACGACCTGTGGGACGACGCCAACTGCATCCGAAGCCCCCGCACCGCCGCGGTGCTACGTGCCATACCGGGCATGACGACCGCGTTCTTCTCCATCCTTGCGCCCGGCAAGGACCTGCCGCCCCACGTGGGCCCCTACCGGGGGGTGCTGCGCCACCACCTGGCCCTGATCGTCCCCGAGCCGGCCGAGCAGGCCGGCATCGAGGTCGGCGGAGAGGTGCGCCATTGGGAGGAGGGCCGGTCGCTGACGTTCGACGACACGTACGTCCATCGGGCGTGGAACGACACCGACGGCGTGCGGGTGGTGCTGTTCTGCGACATCGTCCGGCCGCTGCGGTGGCCGCTGTCGTGGCTGAACCGGCTGATCATCACCTCCGTCGCCCGGTCCCCGTTCATCAAGCGGGCCCGTGCCCAGCACGTCGCGAGGGAGCAGGCGTTCGCCGCCCAGTGGGCCGAGCACGCCGAGGTCGGCCGCCCGTGACGCGCGCCGGGATGACCCTCGTCGTCCTCGCCGTCGTGCTGGCCGGATGCGCCACCCCGGACGGCGGGCCCAGCGGCGCGGAGGCCGCGGCGGTCGAGCGGGGGGAGGCCATCTATGCGGCCAACTGCATGAGCTGCCACGGCGGGGCGCAGGGCGGTGCGATCGCTGACATCCCACCCCGACACAACGCGCAGGGCCACACGTGGCACCACGCCGAGTGCGAGCTGCTCGGCATCATCGCCGAGGGCCTGCCCGATCGTCCCGGTCTTCCCGAGGGCACCCCGACGATGCCGGCCTTCGCCGACGACCTCGACGCCGAGGACCGCCGGGCGGTGCTGGCCTACATCACCACCTGGTGGACGCCCGACCAGCTGGCATCGCAGCAGCAGACCACCCAGCAGGTCTGCGCCGACGACGGCTGAGCTTCACCACGAGGCGACGTCGACCTCGCGAAGCGGGCACAGCAGCGCGATCTCCGGCACTTCGCGGATCTGCTCGATCGTGGTGGGGATGGCCGGTGCGACCAGCAGCGCGACCGTCGTCACCCCGACCGCGAGGACGAGCGCAGCGACCGCCATGCGGGGGCGGTCCAACGACGCCGCCAGCCAGGCCAACAGGGTCAGCGCGAACACGCCGAGCATCGTGACAAGCGGTGCGGGGATCAGGTGCAGGGCGATGTGGAAGGCGAAGGCGTCCATCCACAGGGCGTGGAGGATCCCTGCGGACAGGAAGAGGGCGTCGGGGAAGGCGGAGTAGACGTGCCCGGCCAAGCCCGGTCCCCACACCGCGGCGGGACGGCGCCGACGGAGCAGCGCCCACCCCGTCGTCGCGGCCACCCCGATCGCTGCACCGAACAGGCCGTGCAGCCAGAAGTGGAACTCGGCACCGAGTGCCCGGTAGCGCCAGTACAAGTAGCCCTCGACCGCCACGACCACCACGGCAGTGATGACGTGCCTCACCGGGCGGCGTCCAACAGCACGGCGATCTCCTCAGTGTGGGCGGCGGGTGCGGGGTCGAAGGTCCGGTACCGCAACGTGCCCATGGCATCCACGACCGCGTAGCCAGGACCGATCCGGCCCTCCGCGGTGAGCAGGCCGTAGCGCCGTGCGACGTCGGGGTCGTCGGTGACGCGGACGTGCGCGTCCACGTCCGGTGCCTGGCAGTCCTCACACACCACGACCAGGGCGGGCCGGCCGGGCTGCAGCTCGAGCTGTTCGGCCAGCGGCGCGGGCTGGTCGAGGTAGAACAGGTCGAACTGCTGCAGGGCGTGGACCGGGTCGTGCAGCCCATGTGCCGACGAGGTCAGGTAGACCACCACGCCGGCGACGGTGATGGCCAGCACGACGACGACGGACACCGCTGCCTTGGTTGCGCTGCGGACAGGCGGGGCGTCGCCGGTCAGGCCGGCGGTGCGGTCTGCCACGTCGACCCGCCGTCGGTGCTCACGTGCAGCTGCCGGGGCTCCTCGGTGACCAGCCAGAGCCGGTCCTGGGCGCCAGCGGCGATCGCCACCGGCTGTCCAGCGACGTCAGGCGGGCCCACCACGGACCACGTCTGCCCGCCGTCCACGCTCTCCTGCACCCCCACGCTGGTCAGGGCGACCACCCGATCGGGGTCATCCGGGTCGGCGGTCAACGAGCCCACACCCGCCTCATCCACCACGGTGAAGGTCCGGGCGCCATCGGCGGATCGCGCCAGCCCGCTCTGCCCGCCGCCGGCCAGGATCACGTCGGGGTCCTCGGGGTCGACCAGCAGCGCGAAGGTGTCCGCGCCGACCGTCTGGCCGGCCCCGGCCCGGGCCTCCCACGTCTCACCCGCGTCGGTGCTGACGAACACGCCGAAGCCGACCACGAACGCATACACCGTGTCCGGATCGCTGGCGGACTGCGCGAACGCGTGGATGTCCAGCGACGGCAGGTCCGCCGGCGCGAGCGGCTCGAACGTGGCACCGCCATCACGGCTGCGCTGCAGCACATCGTGACCGGCCACGAACAGCAGTCCGTCAGGATCCTGCGCCCCCAGCGACATCGCGTCCTGCCCCTCCAGGCCAGCCAGGTCCCATGAGGCCCCCTGGTCCTCGCTGCGGTACAGCGCGCCGTGCAGTCCCAGCAGCAGGTCACTGTCGGCCACCTCCTGCAGGGCGTGGACGTGATCACCTGCAGGCATGGCGGACTCGGCGGCAGGATCGCTGCAGCCGGCCAGGACCGACGCGCCGAGCAGGAGGCCGATCACGCTGCGGCGCATCGCATGGCCTCGACGGTCAGCGATGTCTGTACTACAGGTCATAGGGTTCACACCGACACTGTAGTCTGGGAAACCCACGACCACCGTCGGACCACCCGTAGGAGAGGATCCCGTACCATGGCTGCAGGCACAGACTCCCCGGAACTCGGTTCGCTCGAGGCCAAGATCATGCGGGTCGCCTGGGACGACGCGGGTCAGTACCTGCAGGTTCGTGACGTGATGTCCCGGCTCGAGGACGATCTCGCCTACACCACGGTGATGACCGTGATGAACCGACTGCACGACAAGGGGCTGCTCCGGCGGCGTCGGGCTGGGCGGGCATGGACCTACAAGCCGTCGTCGACGCGTGAGGCCCACGCGGCGGCCACGATGGCCGATGCGCTGTCGGTCGCGGGCAACCGGACCGCGGCCCTGCTGCACTTCGTCGCGGATCTCGATCCGGACGAGGCTACAGCGCTACGCCGACTTCTCGGCGGCGCCGCGGAACAGCAGGGCAAGGGCTCGGCATGATCCACGCGGCCATGCTCACGGCCATGGGCCTCGGAATGCTGGCCTGGCGGCCCTGCCGTGACCTCGAGGCACGCGCTCCCCGCGCCGCCGTCTCGATGCTGCTGCTCTCGACCGCCGCCGTGTGGGTCGGCTCGCTGGGACTGGTCGTAGAGGTCATCACCGACGCAGCCGGCCCGGCGGGCACCCTGGTGGCCGCCTGTGGCACGGTGCTGCGCGACCTGCTGACCGGAGGACTCGGGTGGTGGCAGTCGTCGCTGCTGCTCGCATGGGTCGTGCTGCTGCCTGGTCGGGGCCTGTGGTGCGTTGCGAACGATGTCATCGGCTCGCGCCGGCTCCTCCGGCGTGTCCGCAAGGCCCCGGCGGTGACGCCGGACGTGGAACCCCCTGCTGCCGGGGCCGCCCGTCGGCCACGCCGGTTGGCCGTCCTCGTCGACGATCTGGGGACACCGGCGGTCACCGTGGGACTGCTCAACCCCGTGGTGGCGGTCGATGCCGCGTTCTGGGCTGATGCGGACCCCACCGAGCGCAGCGTCGTCCTGGCGCACGAGCAGTCCCACCAGCGCGGTCGGCACGGCGTGGTGGACGCCGCCACACGACTCCTGGTCGCAGGGCTTGCCCCGCTGCCGTTCGTCCGCCACGCCGGCGACTGCGTCAGGCGGCACCTCGAGGCGCTGGCCGATGATGCCGCGGTGCGACGCCACGATCCCCGACTCGTCGGCGTGACCCTGGGTCAGGTCGCACTCGCGGCCAGGCCCGGACATGGATTGGGTGCATCCGGTGACGCGGTCTGGCGGGTGCAGCGTCTGATCGCCCCCAGCCCCACCGCATCATGGCGCGACCACGCCATCCTGGGCGCGTCCACGGCGACCATGGCCGGGACGCTGGTCCTGGGGGCCGTGGACACCGCAGGTGCCGTCCCCCTCCTGTTGACACCGAGCTTCTGCCCGCTGTAGATCCGGCAGCCCGATGTGCTACTACTGGACGTAGCAGCCAAGGGACCTTGGTGGACGACGGCGGAAGGACCCGACATGGAGCTGATGGCGATGGCCGGACTTGCGTTCGCGGCCGGGGTGCTGTCCTTCACGTCGCCATGCTGCCTGCCATTGATGCCGGGCTACGTGGCCTACATCAGCAGCACCGGCCAGGACGCCCCGGATCGTTCAGGACGGGCCGCCACCCCGGTCTCGACCGTCACGGTGGTGCAACGACGGACAGCTCGGACCCGTGCGCTGTCCAGCG
Source organism: Euzebya pacifica (assembly GCF_003344865.1). GTDB lineage: Bacteria > Actinomycetota > Nitriliruptoria > Euzebyales > Euzebyaceae > Euzebya > Euzebya pacifica. The sequence goes on along the minus strand of NZ_CP031165.1, from coordinate 2,840,742 downwards.
CCCTGCTGTTCGTCACCGGTTTCGGTGTGGTCTTCACCGCCCTCGGCGCAGGCGCGTCGGCGATGAGCACCGTGCTGCTCACCAACCGCATCGTGCTCTCGCAGGTGGGCGGTGTCGTCATCATCGTCATGGGGCTGGTGCTGGCCGGTGTGGTGCGCGTGCCGGTGCTCATGCGGGAGTACCGGTTCGACCTGTCGCGGGTCCGGCCCGGCCCTGCCGGAGCGGTTCCCTTGGGGATGGCCTTCGCGATCGGATGGGTGCCGTGCATTGGCCCGGTGCTGGCCGGCATCCTCACCCTGGCCGCCAGCAACGGCTCCGTCGGGCAAGGGGCGGCGCTGCTGGCCGTCTACTCGGCCGGGTTGGGGCTGCCCTTCATCGGTCTCGCCGTCGCAGCCTCACAGCTCGACCCCATCGTTACCTGGCTCCGTCGACACGCCAGAGCGGTGGAGTTGGCCGGCGCCGCCGTCATGGTGACCATGGGCATCCTGCTCCTCACGAATCAGTGGCTTCGCTTCTTCGCTCCCCTCACCAGCCTGTTCAGCCGGTTTGGCTGGCCCCCGATCTGATCGTCGGCAGTCCACACGAGCACCGGGAGAGCGGTGTCGATCACGACCACGGGGGTGTCGCCGCTGCCCGTGTCAGGCGTGGGCAACCACCGCCGCTCGACCGGTTCGGTCAGTGCCTGACGGGCCTGGAGATCTGATCTGGTCCGCAGGACAACCTGGGGGCCGATCACTGCCTACCATCCAGTCGTGACGCCGGCACGACCGTCCTGCCCGTCACCGGCAGAGCGCGTTGGCGAGCGGGAAGGGATCGACCGGTCCGCCGCCACCGGGGTGGACCTGCCAGTGGAGATGCGGCGGCGTACCTGCGGCGTTGCCGGACGTACCTGCCCCACCGAGGATCTGACCTGCCTCGACCGCTTGCCCGTCCAGCACGCCGACGCTGTCGAGGTGGGCGTAGTAGTACCGGTTGCCCGCCACGTCATGCAGGTTGACCGTCAATCCACCCAAGCCGTTGCGTCCGACGCGGACGGTGCCGGCGCCGGCCGCCACCACGGGGGTCCCCCGGGCCGCGAACATGTCCACCCCTTCGTGGCTGCGACCGCCGGATCGTGGCGCGCCCCACGATGACGAGAAGCCGTTCGGCAGTCCGAGGGGGCACGCCATGACCGGGGGCCAGGCCTCCTGTCCCCCGGCCACCACCGCCTGGCGACCGATGAGTTGCTGCTCAGCTGCCTGATCCGCTGCCGCCAGCGCCGCACGGACGGCCGCCAGCTCGGCAGCCACGCGGCGGATCTCCTCCAGCTCGGCGCGGGCGCCGATGACCTCTTCGGTAGCCACGAGGAGTGCGGCATCCAACCGTGCACGCTCGGCCTGGAGGTCTTCGGCGGCCCGGGCGGCACCACTCAAGATGGTGGCGTGCTGGCGTTGCTGGTCGCTGACGATGGACGACGCGCGGGCGACCTGCTGCGCCGTGTCAATGCGGCTGCGCGGTAGCTGTCGTCGCAGCGCGACCTGGTGCAGTACCGCGCTGACGGACGCCGATCGGGTGAGCACCCGCAGCGCCCACGTCCCCGCGGCGGTCGGGTGCATATACCGGTCCCTGATCGCGGTCCGTGCCGCCGACTCCGCTTGCGAGAGGGCCGCCTCGGCGTCCGTCACCCGGCTCTCTGCTATCTCTGTCTCCGGCTGGAGCGTTGCGACGTGCTGCTGGGCTCGTTCGTAGTCGCTGGCCCGCTGATCGAGCAGGGCCTCAACCCGCTGCAGACGAGCCTCGGCCTGTCTCAGGTCAGCTGTCGACGTCGCCGGGTCCACCGTCGATGCGCCCACGGGACCAGCTACGACGACTGCGACCACGATCGCCGCTGTACCTCTCAGAAACGCTGACGCGGGGCCATGACGCCACGGATCAGCCATCTCCAGCAGCACCCTCATCGTCCGTCGATACCTCCTCCGTCGACGCATCCCCGATCCCTCCGGCGGGATGGCCGGGAGCGTCCGTCCAGGACCAGTCGGTCACGGCGCATCCCCAACACCCTCGGTGCGCGGCACGTCGTCCAGGCCGGGAACGGTGGGGGCCTCTGCGGCGTACGCGGCGACGAAGGTCTCGACGGCCCCGACGTCCACACCGTCGCACCGCTGCAGCACCCCCCAACCAGCAAGGACCACCTCCCCGTCGGTCAACCGCTCGTAGGGCGTGACGGCGATCCGGCCGTCGAAGCGACCGTTGGCCAGGGCGGCGAGGTCGGTCGACTCAGTGGCCGCAAGGCGTCCGTGCGTGATGACGACGGCGCCGCTCTCGAGGACGCTGACCTGCTGTGGACCGCTCAGCTCTCCCACCCCTATGGGGATGGCACCAGAGGAGTGCCAGCCCGACGTCGGGGGGGATGAGCTGTAGGGGACGGGAGGTTCGGTGTCGCCCAGGAGGTGGCTGCCGAACTGGATCGGTGGCAGCTCCGGTTCGGCGCAGCGGGCCGTGGCCGTGGGGGTGCCCACATCTCCCTCGCCCGTGCTGCAGCCAGCCAGCAGGGCCACCAGTGCGATCGCCACCACCCTCATGCGATCTGGTCTGCCAAGGCGGCGATCTCGTCCTCGAGGATGGTGAGGGGACCGTCGAGCCGTCCGGTGATCTGTCCGTCCGACCCGACGCCGAAGATCCAGGGCTCGGACTGCAGCTGCCAAGCGGTCACCGGATCGGCCACGGTCGCCCCGGCGTCGCTGAAGACCTCCACATGGACCCATCTGATCGGGCTGTCGGCAGGTCGGCTGGCCCGGATGCCTTCGACCACCTCCACTGTCGGTCCGCAGATGGCGGTCTCGCAGAAGCCGGGGGTTGCGATCGTCAGCATCACCGGCTCACCAGCCTGCAACGCCTCGTCAAGGCTCACTTCGTGCATGCCGCAGGGCGGGTCGAGGGTGCACAACCGCTCGAACCCGAGCAAGTCGTCGGGCGTCGGTGTCGCCACGACGGGGGCAGGCGCACCTGGCGGCAGCACGATCGCGGTCTCGGGATCGGCCACGCGCAGGACTGTCTCCCCGCCGGCCCCATCAGTCGTCACCGCGGCCATCGGGATGGTCCCCGGCTCAGGAAGCTCGAGGGTGACCACGTACAACCCCAGCGGTTGGTTGGGCACCTCACGGAAGCTCGCCCGCACCGGACCCCTGACCTGTCCGCCCTCCGGGCTGCCTGTCCACACACTCACCTCCGCTCCAGTGACGGGGGTGTTGTCCGGTCCCACCAGCCCGAAGGCGAACAGCTGGTCATCGCCGGTGAGGGTCTCGAAGCTGGCGTTGATCACGGTCAGCTCCGATGAACGATCCGGAGCGACCTCCTCCAGCAGTGCGCTGGCCGGTGTCGCTCGGGTGGCCGGAGTCGACTCGGACGCGGTGGCGACGGTCGGTCCGTCGACGGTTGTGCCGGACTCGCAACCGAGGAGCGCGGTGGCCAGTCCGGCGGCGGTGGCGTGCAGGAGGTGTCGTCGGTGCAGCATTACGGTCCTTCGGTCGGTGGTCACCAGGTCTCAGTGCAGTTGCCGCAGTCGGCGTGCGCGGCCGCCTCGACCTGCAGGGTGGCGTGCAGAACGCCATGGACGTCTCGGAGGACCGTTCGGGTACGGTGGAGCACGTCGTGGGTGTCGTGGCTGGGGCCGGCCAGTACATGGGCCGTCACCACGTCCATACCTGAGGTCAGCGTCCATGCATGGAGGTCGTGGACCTCCTCGACGCCCTCGAGCGCCAGCAGGTCGCTCCTCAGCCTGCGCATGTCCAGGTGCGCGGGCGCCTGTTGCGTCAGGATGCGCAGCGCCTTGCGGCCCAGCCGCCACGTCCGTGGCAGGACGAACACGCCGATCGCGACAGCGATGATCGGGTCGACGAGGGTGAACCCCGTCACCTGGATGATGATGGCAGCGGCGATGACGCCGACCGAACCGAGTGTGTCGGCGAGAACCTCGAGGTAGGCACCTTCCACGTTGATGGACTCCGTGGCGGCACTGCGCAGCAGCGCGAAGGCGATCAGGTTGACGACCAGGCCGAGGACCGCGACGACCAGCAGCGGTGCAGCGAGCACCTCCGGCGGCTCACCGAACCGCTGGATGGCTTCGACGAGGATGTAGATCGCCACGCCGAAGAGCAGCACGGCGTTGGCGAGCGCGGCCAGGATCTCGAAGCGGTAGAGACCGAACGTCTGTTGCGGGTTGCCGCGGGAACGTGACGCCGCATGGATGGCGGCCAGGGCCATTCCCAGCCCCAGCACGTCGGTGAACATGTGGGCGGCGTCGCTGAGCAACGCCAACGAGTTCGTGAGCAGTCCTCCGACAAGCTCGACGAGGAAGAAGCCGCCGACAAGCGCGGTGGCCAGCAGGAGCTTGCCCTTGTGCGCACCTCCGGCCGTCGCGGCGCTCAGGTGCTCGTGATCGGTATGCTCAGCCACGCTCAGCGACTCCCGGTCGCGCCGGCTGCGAGGGCGGAGACGGTCTCGTCGGGCAGCGCAAGACGACCTCCGATCGCGTGTATCACATCGATCGAGTCGGCACGCGCACCGACCCAGTCCAGCACCGACAGGTTGTCTCCCGACGGGTCGGCAAGGACGAGAACCGAACCCTGGGCGGCCATCGCCGGTCCCGCAGCGAGCGCGTCGGGGTAGTCGGCGGCCGTGGCGACGTGAAGCACGCTGGCCGCGGCGCCGAACGGACCGTCGAGGATGGCGGCGGTCACCGCGAGCCCGGTTCCCAAGCGATCGGCGCCCGCCAGACGTCTGGTCAGGATCTCAGCAGCCCGGAGGTCATCGACCACCGTCTCGGCGATCACCGCGGTTCCGCCGACGACGTCGGCAGTCGAGGGTCCCGATCCTTCGATGTGGCGTTTGACGTCGTTGGTCAGACCATCAGCGGTGGCAAGCAGCACGGGTGCCTGCCGGTACGCGGCAAGGGTGCTGGCCATCAGCGCATCAGGCCAACCGCGAGACCCATCGCCGAGGTCGACAGGGGCCACCACGATGTGATCCGGATCTCCACCGCCCGCGACGACCGCATCGGCGACCGCGACTGACAGCTCGGTGGGGCCGTCCGCTCGGATCGACTGAACCTGCTCGATGCCCGTGGTATACACCAGTGCCTCGAGCGCTGCTGCATCGATGTCGCCGACAGCGGTCGCCGACGTGGCCCCCAGTCGACGGACCTCATCGACGAGGGCATCAGGTGGCGGAGCGTTGCTGGGGACCAGCAGGACAGGCGAGTGGTGCAGTGCAGCCAGTGGTGCTGCGACGAGCGCCGGAACGTAATCCTCGGCCGGGACCAGGACGACGCCGCTCGCATCGGCGTGTGCCGTGCGTGACAGGGCGATGGCCGTGCCGATGCGGTCATCACCGGCGTCGCGCACGACCGACGGTTCGTCTCCGCCTGTCGCGCCATCCCCCGTACGCCCTGCAGCTTCGGCATCGACCAGCTCCTGATACGGGTTGATCTTGCCGGTCGATCCCCAGTCGTGGTCGGACCAGATCTCGAAGTGCAACTGGTCGACGCCGCAGGCGGCGTTGCCCGATGACCCCTGCCAACCGATGTGCTCGCCCCGTACCACGCGCGTGCCGGCCAACGTGCCGACATCTTCCAACTGCTCGACCAGCCTGGGGCTGAAGGCGCCCGCGACACCGCCGAGTCCGTCGCACCCGTCGGGCCGGCCGGGAGTGTCGTTGTTCAGGTGAACATAGAAGTAGCCGCGGCCGTCGTCACCGGCAACCGCCAGGTAGTAGGAGCTACAGACCTGCCCGTCCTGGCAGTCCTCGCCGAGGGCCTTGATGATCTCACCCGACGCGGCGGCATAGACGCGTCGCATCTGGGGCGCGAGGATGTCCGTGCCCTCGTGGCTGCGTCCGCCACCGCGTGGGGCACCCCACGTATCGGCGTAGCTGTCCAGCGGCAACTCCACCGGGAACCACAGCTCCTCGGCGTTCGCAGTGGCCGGTAGCGCAGCCGCGACCAGCAGCACCGTGACCATCGCGATGCTCGCGGTCCAGGCAAGTCTGCGCGTCATGACGCCTCACCTGCCACGAAGACAGCCGACTCGTCATCCCAGTCCGGCAGCAGGCGACGTATCCCCGCCACGGTGGCGACACCCATGGGGATGACCTGGGCGATGCTCAGGGCAACGACCAGCCGGGTGAGCCACCCTGGGAAGATGCTCGCAGTCTGCGAGGCTGACAGCACCGAGACGTACAGCAACCCCTGGCCGATGAAGACAGCGCCTGCCCCCACCCCGAGTGCAGTGAAGGCCCCCTCCGTGCCCTGAATCGCGCGGACAGCACCGTATACGGCGATGGCGATGAAGAAGGCGGTCTGGACCGCCGCCACTGCGCTCTCGCTGAGCGGCACGGGGGAGGCGAATAGGTCGTCCGCGAGGTTGATGAGGTTGGCGAGCCCGATGACCAGCAGCGTGCCGCCGGAGATCCTCGCCAGGCCGTCCCAGCGGAGGGCCTCGACGTCGGGCTCCGTACGCAGCAGCCCGTAGGCGACGGGCAGTGAGACGACCAATAGGGCGGGGGCCAACCACAGCAGCGGGTTCCCGCCAGGGACCCACCTCAGGTCGCCAGTCACTTCGTATGCTTCGTCGGAGACCTCGAACGGCACCGTCCAGGCGTTGACCAACTGCACCTCGTCGGGGTTGGTTGCCACCCCCGGCGGATCGGCGCTGGCCATCCAGTGGATCCGGTGGTCGTGCCAGGCATGGCTGTTGCCGTCGGAGATCCGCTCCCAATCAGGTGGACCCTCAAGATCGATGTCCTGTGGCACGACGGTCTGGCCGAACCTGTCCTCGTTGACGTACGTCGCGTGGCTGTTGAGGTTCTGGAAGACCCCGTCGGGGCCGATGCGGAGGTAAGGCTCGCCCGAGTAGCCGGGGATCACCACTTCGGCTTCGGAGGTGTTCGACAGCTGCAGGTACTCGTCGGAGTTGATGATCCGCCACTCCAGCCCGTCGACTCCGGGTGCTGCGGTGATCCTCGACTCGAAGTTGCTCGCGTCCGATCCTCGCCCGTGCGCGAGCGCTGGGGTCGCGGTCAACGAGAGCAACAGGTAGGTGAGCAGGGCAGTGCTGAGCGTTCGCCGCACGAGATGTGCCTCCAAGGGGGTGGTTGGGGTGGTGATCTGGCGTTCGGTCACTGGATGACCACCGTCGCGGTGGCGCGGCGAACCTCGCCGTCGATGTCGATTGCGATCTCCATGGCGTAGTCGCCGGCCTCGGGGAACTGCTGGTTGAGCGCGGTGTAGTGACCGGGGCCCGAGAGGACCAGGTCGGCGGGGATGTCTCGGCCGTCCAAGGTCAGCGAGATGTCGGCGTCGTCCACGGCCCGAGGGCGGCCGTCGTGTCCCAGCACGTAGATGTGCATGACGTTGGTTCCGGGCCGGGCCGGGTCGAAGGTGACGTTGACGCTGTCCTCGTCGGTCAGCGCGGCAGCGACGAACTCAACCCGTCCCGCTGCTTCGGCCTCTGCAGGGATGCTCGAGGCCAAGCCACCGGCAACGCCGAGGGCGATGAGCATCAGGGCAACCTCTGCGGCGGCGAGACGTCGGAGCAGGCCAAGCGCGGAGGTCCCATCGCCGTCACGTACTTCGCGGCGGAGCCGCGGGATGGCTCGTGACCTGTTGCGCCACCCGAGGGCGGCTATGCCGACGAAGAGGAGCGTCTTGGCGATGACGAGTCGGCCGTAGCCGGTACCGGTCAGTTGGTCCACTGCACCGATGTGGAGCAGGGCGCTGAAGACACCGCTGGCAAGGACCACCCAGATCACCACGCCAGCCAGCTGGCTGAACCGCAGCACCGGGTCGACGGCCTGGGAAGCGGGCTGCCGCGTCGTGTGCACCACCAGGACAGCCAAACCACCCACCCATGCGGCCGACGCGACGACGTGGCTCCAATCCGTGGCCACAGCAAGCGGCACGGGCGACGTGGTACCGGCATGCCCCCACAGTCCGGGCAGCGCCGCGGCCGCCCCGGCCGCGCCTAGCGTCAACCACAGCCCCGTGCGTCGGTCGGTCCGCGATGCGCCGACCACGATGGCAAGTCCCAGCGCGGCCTGCGCCAGGACCAGGGTACCGAAGCGCGTCGCAGCGAAGCGGGCGGGAACCGACCCGAGGAGGACCTGGGGCAACGGTTCGGCAGCCGCGGCCGAAAGCCCGTAGACGAACACCATCCCCCCAGCGACCACCAACGAGACACCGCCGAGCCGAACCAGTCGGCGCATCGATCGTCGGCGGTCGTCGGCGGCCGGGACGCCGCGGTACAGGAGGATGCCACCGACCAGACCAGCGGCAATGACGACGAGTGCCAGGTAGTCCAGGACCCGCGCGACGAGCAGGCCGAGATCGGTTCCGGACCCTGCGTCCTGCAGCTCGATGCTGGCCGGATCGATCTGCGTGATGTCGTCCACGAGGCCCTCGGTGGGCAACGGCGGGACGGCGACTTCGGTGTCGGTCGGCGACGGCTCGGGCTGGTCGGCCGGAACCGGTGTGGCGTTGGTCGTTTCCGGGGCCGACGGGGTCGCCGTCGGCGTGGGTGAGGGCTCAACGGTCGTGTCCGGCTCGAAGACGAAGGTGAAGCGGGACTCCACCGGGTGGCCATCCGAGCCGATGACGCGGAACACGACTGTGTAGGTGCCAGGCCGGGCCATCGGCCCGATCGGCACGGTGGTCTCCGCCCCGACGATGATCGGCGCGCCTTCGTCGACACGTTCACCGGCGGGATCGAACACCTGCACGCCGGAGAACGACTCCTCGATAGGTTCGCTGTAGGTCAGGTGGATGATCTCCGGAGCGTCGGTGATCGTCTGCCCCGCGGCTGGCTCGGTGGCGACCAGCCGGGCGTGGGCGCGGGCTGGCCCCGCGAGCCCGAGCACGCCCGTCGACGCGAGAAGGGCAAGGAGCAGCACCGTCTGCATGACGGTCCTGACCGACGACGCGTTGAGTCGCCGAGGTGTGGAGCACATGTGGCGTCCTCGGGGGGTGTGGGGCAGAGCGGCCCCGTGTGCAGGTGGTATTAGCGCAAAGCTGCGGACCGCGGTGGCGCACGACCGAGCCTCGGCGAGCTCGACCACACCCCCAAGCGATTGATGAACCACCAGTGGACCTGCGGCAGGACCGGGGTTGCCTGCACGACGCGCATCGACGGCCGCGCCTGGGACATGACCACAGCGGTCGCCAGCGCCGTCGTCACCATGTGCGCCAGCAGCACACCGGCAGGCGCAAGGAGGATCCACGGATCGTGCAGCAGGTGGGTGCCGTACCCCTCGGCAGCCACCGCCTCCACGGTGAGGTATCCCGTCGTCAGGGCGGCCCTCGCCACAAGATCCCGCACGCTGGCCGCATCCCGGCCCCGAGCGCGTCGACGTATCGTGACGATGAGGACGGCCAACCCTGCCAACACCCCAGCCGGGGCATGTACCCCATGCACGGAGTCCGGGCCGCCCATGGAACCCGCGTGCACCAGCACACCCGTCGCGGCATGGGCCGCGACGGCGCCGAGAAGGCAGCGGAACCCGCCCGCGGTCAGAGGTCGCACGGCGCGCAGGGTATCGCGGCCGTCGTGGCCGCGCCCTGCACCGCCGACCAACGGAACACCGCGTGCTACCGTCGGTTCGTGCGCAGTTCGACCTGCACAGATGCGCGACGCACGGTCCCGAGCATGCGATTCGGCAGGCGATCCCGCCGTCGGATTCCATGACTACGCCTTTCCGCGGAATCCAACCTCTCCCCCTGACCGAACCGCGTCCCGCTGCAGTCGCCAACGATCGATCACCTTCTACGCGCGCGGCCCTGTTCAACGGACACCGGTTGCCGCCCCAGCACTGTTGCAGGAGACCCCATGAACGCCCCGAGCCCGGCAGCGCAAGCGGCTGACGCCGCACCACTCGACCGTCCGGCCCCTCGACCGACCACCCTGCTCCTCGGCTTGGTACTACTGGCCGTGGTGGCCAGCACCGCCTACATCCTGGGCGGAGCGGGCACGGACGTCCCTGGAGACAGCTCACCCGAAGCCGGCTTCGCCCGTGACATGACCGCCCATCACAGCCAGGCGGTGGAGATGGCCGAGCTGCTGCGACCCAAGACCGAAGACCCCGAAATGCAGCTCTTGGCGTCGGACATCGCGCTGACCCAGCAAGCGCAGATCGGTCAGATGACCGCTTGGCTGGATCTGTGGGGACTGCCTGCCTACTCCGGTCAAGCCTCCATGGCGTGGATGGGCATGGCCATGGACAGCACCGCTGACATGCCGGGCATGGCCAGCCGTGCAGAGATCGCCGCGCTGGCCGGTCAGAACGGCGAGACCGCCGAGCTGACCTTCTTGCGGCTCATGATCGAGCACCACCGGGCTGGCGTCACCATGGCCGAGGCGGTCCTGGAACGTTCCGATGAACGGGTTGTCACCGAGTTGGCCGAGGTGATCGCCGCGTCCCAGCAGTACGAGATCGACACCTTGCAGGCGCTCATCGAGCAGCGGACAGGAGCGGTGGACGATGCCGTGAAGGCCTCGTCAGCCGAGCACATGGACCAGACGGAGGACACGATCGAGATGGATGGACACAACGATGGCGATTGACCCCGACCCCCACATCGAGCAGCAGCAACGACGTCGGACCGGCAGGGGCGCGGTGGTCGGCGGCGTCACGCTGTTGGCAGTGGTCGCGGTCGTCCTGGTGACAACGGGCAACGACGGTGGCGATCGCGTGCCCGATGAGGGAGCGCGCGGCGCAACGGCAGCCGTTGCGGACGGCGTGCCCGAGGGGACCATCGAGATCCCCGTCGCCGGTGCGGGCCACGTCTCCGAAGACGTGCCCTACGACCGGTTTCCACCTCCAGGCGGCCCCCACGATCCGGCGTGGCAGAACTGCGGGATCTACACCGAACCGGTCAGACCGGAGAACGCGGTGCACTCCATGGAGCACGGCGCCGTCTGGGTGACCTACGACCCCAGCGCGGTCGACCCCGCAGCCATCCAGGACGGTCTCGCAGGGCGCCCCCACGTCCTGGTCAGCCCCAGCGGCGGGATGGCAGTACCGGTAGTGGCCACCGCCTGGGGACGACAGATCGAGTTGGACGGGGCTGAGGACCCCCGGCTCGAGGAATTCCTTCGCGCCTTCGTCCAGGGGCCCCAGACACCCGAGCCTGGGGCGCCCTGTACCGGCGGCGTCGGCGAACCCGCGGTCTGAAATCGACTGCTGTCCTGTACGGCGGCACGTCGACCATGTTGAGGAGCGAAGCCATGTCCATCGGTCACGATGACGGCGTCCTGAGCGCGGACGCAGTCCGACGGTTGTACGACCGACTGGCGGCCGTGTACGACCTCGTCGTCGCTCCCTACCGGGTTGTCGGCGGTTATCGGTTGGTCGATGGGGCCATCCCGCTGCTGCGGCTGGCACCGGGCGACACGGTGGTGGACCTGGGGACCGGCACGGGCCATGCGCTGCCTGCCCTCGCCGCAGCAGTCGGCAGCTCGGGCAGGGTCGTGGCCGTTGACATCTCCTCGAGGATGCTGGGCCGTGCGCGTGCCCGATGTGCTCGAGAGAGTTTGACGAACGTCGAGTTCATTCAGGCTGACATCGCCGACTTCACCCTGCCGGATGGGACGACCGCTGCCCTGTCGGCGTTCGCCATGGAGATGCTGCCCCACTACGACACGGTCATCGAACGGCTGATCGAGGAGCTCCCCACGGGTGGTCGACTCGCCATCACCGGGTTGCGGGACCCCGAGGGCTGGCCGGAGTGGCTGGTCCGAATCGGGAGCTGGCTCAACCGACCGTTCGGTGTCACCGATGCCTACCGGAGCCACCGCCCCTGGGAGGCTGTGGATACCCACACCGTGGAGGCCGACTACACCGACGTCCTCGGTGGGGCTGTCTACCGATCGACCGGCACCGCCCCCTGACGCGGAGGAGGTCTGCGTCATCAGCCGAGGGTGGTCGAGACGAAGGTGAACAGCGCGAAGCCGATCAGCAACGCGGCTGTCGACGCGTCGGTGTCCTCGGTCTCGTGCGCCTCGGCGATCATGTCCTCGAACGCCGCCACCGCGAAGATGCCTGCGGTGCCGACCAGCGCAGTCAGCTGCCACCGCTCCGGACGTCCACGAAGCAGCAGGAACGACAGCGCCGCCCCGACCAACACCGGCACAACCGTTGCGACCGACAGCAACAGGCGTCGGGATCGTGGGACATCGTTGCCCCGGAAGGTCATCGTCGACGCCGCTCCCTCGGGCACGTCGGCCAGCACCTGACCGACTGCGAGCACCAACCCGAGCCCGCCGCCCAACGACGCACCAGCTCCGATGAGCAGCCCGTCGCTGAACAGATCGGACGCGATGGCCAGGTAGATCATCCACATCCGCCCGGAGCCCTTTGCGCGGGCCTGGATGAGTCGCTGCGCCAGCAGGTAGAGGCCGCCACCGCCAAGGAACGCGAGGGCGAGCAGCCAGCCGGCCACGACATCGACGGCTCTCGGCATGATTTCCACGGCCACGACGGCGAAGACCACACCGGCCGCGGCGTGCAAGGCCCGGTTGCGCCAACGGTCCGACGGGGGGGTGACCTCGGCGACGAGGCCACCCGTGATGTTGCCGGCGGCCGGCAACAGCGCCAGGAGGAGGACGTCGATCACGCTCGGTCCGTACCCGGGGTGCTCCCCTGAGAAACTCAGCCCTAGTCGTGGCTGGAGGGAGCCCACTCGATCACGACGTCGGTCGGCTCGAAGCCGGGGCCCTGCCGGGTCGGCAGGAGCGACACCGAGAGGTTTAGGACCTCGAGCACCCGCCGCCGCCCGCGCACGTCAAGCTGTGCCCAAGCCGTCTGGATGCTGGCATTCGTCAGCAGGTCGCGCAGCGGCTTCGGATCGGGTGTCGCGCAGGTGCGGGTCGCCTTCCGCTCGGCGATCTCCATCTGCGGCCGGAGACGACCGGAGATCTCGCGCAGCTGCAAACGGTCGATGAGCCCGTCGGCGTAGTCCGCGGCAGCCTCATTGAGCCGCTGCCGGAGTTCCTCGGCGATCCTCTGCTGGTCCTCAGCCCCCGTCCGCCCCCGTGTGGCTGTGAGGTCGGGCAACGCCGCATCCGGTGCGCTCAGACGAGCGACGACGACTTGTCCGACCAGATCGTCGACCGATGGCTCGTCGCGGCTGGTGCAGCCCTTGGCCTCGCAGGTGTAGAGCGTGTTTGAGTCCCGGCAACAGGTGTAAGTCGGAGTTGGTTCCCCAGACGGTGTTGGCCACCGTGTGACTGTTCGTGAGGTCTTTCCACGGATCTCTCGAAAGGGGCCACACGATGGCCGACATTGATAATGACCTGCTGACCGACGCTGCGACGAACCTGCTGACCGAGGAGCACCGCAGCCTGTTTCGTGATCTGCTCCAGAACGCGTTGCAGACACTGATCGAGGAAGAGCTGACCGCCTCAATCGGGGCGGCGCTGCACGAGCGCACCGATGACCGGACGGGGCAGCGCAACGGCCACCGGCCACCCCGGACCCTGTCAACACCGGCTGGTGATGTGGAGCTGGCGATCCCCAAGGTTCGGGCCGGCAACTTCTACCCGTCGCTGCTGGAGCCGCGCCGCCGGGTGGACCAGGCCCTGTGGGCGGTGATCATGACCGCCTACGTCAAGGGCACCTCCACCCGCAAGGTCGACGACCTCGTCAAGGCACTCGGCGTGGACTCGGGCGTGTCGAAATCGACGGTGTCGCGGATCTGCAAGGAGATCGACGGGCACGTCGAGGCGTTCCGAGCCCGCACCCTGGCCCACACCGACTTCCCCTACGTGTTCTGCGACGCCACCTACGTCAAGGGCCGCGTCGGCCGCCACGTCGTGTCGCGCGCCATCGTCGTGGCGTTCGGCGTCGCCGCTGACGGCACCCGCGAAGTCCTCGGGCTGGACGTGGGCGACAGCGAGGACGAAGCGTTCTGGGGTGCCTTCCTCAAGAGCTTGAAGACCCGCGGACTCGGTGGTGTGCAGCTGGTCATCTCCGACGCCCACGAAGGGTTGAAGGCCGCCATCCGCCGGCACCTGCAGGGCGCGGCGTGGCAGCGTTGTCGGGTCCACTTCAACCGCAACGTCCTGGCCCGGGTCGGCAAGGCCCACGGCGAGATGGTCACCGCCATGATCCGCACCATCTACGCCCAGCCCGACCAGGCCGCCGTCACCGCCCAGCTCCGCGCCGTCGCCGACATGCTCACCGACCGGTTCCCCGCCGCGGCCCAGATGCTGCTTGACGCCGAACCCGATCTCACCGCGTTCGCGGCGTTCCCCAGGACCCACTGGCGCAGGGTGTGGTCAACCAACCCGTTGGAACGGGTCAACAAGGAGATCAAGCGCCGGTCCAACGTGGTGGGCATCTTCCCCGACGACAACTCCATCATCCGCCTCGTCGGCGCCGTCCTGCTCGAGCAGCACGACGAATGGCAAGTCGCCGAACGCAGCTACTTCTCCGAGGAATCCATGAAGACCATCGCCGCCGACACCACCATCGAGGTGACAGCCACCACCACCGCGGCATAGCCTGCCAACAACTTCACGAACGGTGACCTTCTACTTCCACCACCCCACGGGACTCAGCCTAGAGCGTCCGCTGCACTGTCTGGCCGGTCCGCTTGCGGTGGTAGCGCCACGACTTGACCCGCAGATCCGCCCCGCAGACGCCACACCGCCCGATACCGTAGGTCAGCAGGTGCACCCGGTTGTTGGTGGCGATGGTGGTGCGGCGCGAGTTGTTGGTCAGCAGGGCGACGACCTCGCGGTGGCGCTCCTCCTCGATGATCGGCGGCCAAGCTGCATCGCCGATGATGCACGCATCGACGCACGGGCCGCTGTGGCGGGGCGCCCGACGGCCCAGCCGATCCCGCTTGAGCCCATGGTGGACCCGCTTGGCGATGTTGGCGGGTCGGAGGGCGAGCTTGCGCACCGTCCCCGCTCGCCACTTCACCCCGGCCCGCCCCGATGGCACGGGGACGCCTCGGCGGTTGAAGTCCTCCCCGATCCCCTTCATCGACTCACCGGCGATGATGCGGTCCACCAACTCGCGGACGATATCGGCCTGGTCCTCATCCTCGACATCGCGGAACGACACCTGCCGTCCTTCATCGTCGAGCACGGGCTCGCGACGCCAGCCGTACAGGACCGGCCCTGACGCACGACCCTCCTGCGCACGCTGTAACGCGGCACGCGCCACACGCTCACCCTTGATCGCCGACTCAGCGGTGTCGAACTCCCCCAGGATGCCCGCGACCATCCGGCCCGAGGCGCTGGCCAGCTCGAGCTCGGGACCCGACACGGCCGCCACGGAGATCCGCCGGTCCGCGAGCAGGTCCATCGCCTCGGCTCGCTCCCGTCGCGACCGCCACAGCCGGGAGGTCATGTAGACCACGATCCGGTCGAACTCTCCCGCGGCGGCCGACTCCATGAGTGCCTGGTAACCAGGCCGTGTCGCTCCGGAGTAGGCGCTGACGTCGTTGTCCGCCCACTCCCCCACCACCTCCCAGCCACGCGCTTCAGCGACGGCACGGGCGTCTTCGAGCTGACGCTGCACGCCCTTCTCGGTGCCGTGCTCGTCCTGGGAGATACGGGCGTACAGACCCGCCTTCATGACCGCATCCAACCTGCTCTCATGGTCTCAAGATAGCATTTCTGGGGAGGGAATTTCCCCCCGTATTCCCGGGGGGCCCTGGCAACACGTTCGGCAACGCCGACGCGTTCGGCCAGATCATGGACTCGCTGGAGGACAAGCTGTTCGTCCTCAACGACGAGGTCCGGGTCCACCCCGGCCACGGCGACGACACGACCCTCGGCGCAGAACGCCCCCACCTCCAGGAGTGGCGCGACCGCGGCTGGTGAGGCGGAGCGGGCCGTCCGTCCCGGACGGTGGTCAGCGGCGCGATCGGGGCCCAACCCACCCATGGGTGGTCAGCGGCACGATCGTGGCCAACCGCCCGTGGGTGCTCAGCCCAGCAACTTGCGCATCTGGCGCTGGATGAGGTGGATCGACCGGCGCGGGGCCACGCGGTTGGCAACGCCCATCAGCTTGGCGTCCTTGCCCACGTAGATGTGGAGGTCGCCCTCCTCCATGCCGTCGAGGATGGTCGAGGCCGCATCCTCGGGTGACGTCGTCGGCATGCGCGAGCTGCCCCCGGTCGCACCACCGGGGACGTCGACACCGGAGTTGCTGGTGATGTCGGTCGACACGGCACCGGGGAACACCACCGAGACCTCGACGGGCGTCCCCATCGTCTCGGCGTACAGCGCCTCGGTCATCAGGCGTACGGCGGCCTTCGTGGCCCCGTAGACCGCCTGGCCGGGCACGGGCAGGAAACCCCCCATCGACGAGACCGTCACGACGTGCGCCGCCGGTCGCTTCTGGAGGTGTGGCAGGAACGCCTTGACGACGTGGAGGGTGCCCCAGAGGTTGACGTCGACGACCCGTTGGATCGCCTCCCAGTCCAGATCGGCGAGGCGAACGAACGGCTGGATGATGCCGGCGACGTTGATCACGCCGTCGACCGCGCCGTGATCGTCCTCGATTCGACCCGGCAGCGCGGCCACCGCGTCCCGGTCGGTGACGTCGACCACGGCCGTCGTCAGCCGGTCCCCTGCCCCTGCCAGGTCCACCGTGGCATCCAGCGCGTCCTGGCGGATGTCGACCGCCACGACCCTCGCCCCGCGACGCAGCAGCTCGAGCACCACCTGCCGTCCGATGCCGTCACCTCCACCGGTCACGGCGATGATCTTCCCGTTGACCTTCATGCGGCGCGCTCCTCGTGCTCCAGAGGTGACGGTGCTGGGATCCCTCGACCCTAGCGGACGCCCACTGCGGGTAGGTCCTCGTGGACCGAGGTGGCCTCGTAGGCTCTGCGCAGCACCGACCTGACCCCGACGATCAGCCCCCGGAGAATCCATGTCCCGCACGATGACCGAAGAGATCCTGTCCAGCGTGTCGATGTCCGACATCGCCGCGCGCCTGGGCACCGACGAGGACACCGCTCGTCAGGCCACCGAGGCGGCGCTGCCGACGTTGCTCGCCGGGCTGACCGCCCAGGCCAGTGACCCCTCGCGTGCCCTCGGCCTGGCTGCGGCGGTACGTGAGGACCACGACGGTGACCTGCTCGACAGCAACGACCCGATCGGTCGGGTCGACCCCGACGAGGGCGACCGCATCGTCGGCCACGTCTTCGGTGAGCGTCGTGGCGGCGTCGAGCAGGAGCTCCAGGGCTTCCTCGGCGGCGGGTCGGGCGACCTCGTCGGCAAGCTGATGCCCATGCTCGCGCCGCTCGTCATGGCGTACATGAAGAAGAAGATGACGGGCGGTGGCGCGGGTGGTGGCGGGGGCCTCGGCGACCTGCTCGGCTCGGTGCTCGGGGGCGGCGCGGCCGGTCAGGCGACCGGCGGTGGCGGTGGCCTCGGCGACATCCTCGGGTCGGTGCTCGGCGGCGACGACGCCCCGGCGCAGGACCGTGGGGACGGCGGCGGGATCGGCGACATCCTCGGCTCGGTCCTCGGCGGTGGGAAGGACGACGACGCACAGGGGGGCGGCGTGCTCGACAACGTGCTCGACGGGATCCGTGACAAGCAGAAGACGTCCAGCCCCCTGGACGACATCCTCGGCTCGATCCTGGGCCGCCGCTAGCGCTGATCCCGTGGATCAGTAGGCCCGCTTGAGGACCAGGGGCAGGACGGTCTGGGCGCCGGCCTGTCCCAGGAGGTCGGTGACGACGGTGAGCGTCCACCCGCTGGTCCGCAGGTCATCGACCAGGAGGCACGGGCCTGCCGGTGCGCCTCGAACCGCCGATGCGTCCACGGTCAGGCCGGCGATGGCGTTGGTGGCCGCATGGGCGGAGTTGCCCATGCGCTCCTGCGGCGGCGTGTCGACACCGGTCCGGCGGACGGCATCGACCAGCTCCATGCGGCCGGCCGTGGCGATCCGTTCGGCCAGGGTCTCGGGCAGCCACGGTCGCGACCGCGACGGCACCCACGCGACCCAGGTCGGGCGGACCGACCAGCGCCACCGCTTGAGCACGGCGAAGAGGCCGGCGACGGCTTCCTCCAGCGCCTGCTCGACCGCCGGATCGGACGGATCGGCGCCGCGGCGCAGCAGGACCTCGACGACGTCGCGCCAACCCGGGTCGGAGCCACGGGCGAGCGCCCGGCCCTCCTCCGCCTGGAGGCCCTTGATCCGTCCCTTGCGGTCCGACAGCCCGGTGGGCCACATGCGACGCGGTTCGACGATCACGTCGCGGCTGCGGAGGAACGCCAACGCACGTGCCACGGTGTCGGGATCGGCGGCGAAGGTGGCCGAGGCCAGCGACGGGTCACACCCCTGGCAGCGGCCGCACCGCCACGAGGCGTCGTCGCTGACCGACGGATCATCCAGGTGGTCCAGCAGCAACCGCATCAGGCACTCGCCCTTCGCCGCCAGGCCGGCGTAGGTCCGCATGGCGTCGGCCTCGTGGTCCCGCGCACGGCCGACGCGGTCGATGCGTTCCTCGTCGGGCCGCCAACCCTTCCCTGTCGCGGTCCAGCCACCCTTGACCCGTTCGACCGCGCCGTCGACGTCGAGGATCCGCAGGGCCGCGTCCAGCCGCCCCCGACCGGCGTTGACCGAGGTCTCCAGCGCGGCGACGGAGGTCGACGATCCGACCGACAACGTCTCGAGGATCTGGTCGACCAGCTTCTGGCGCGGCATCGATGCGGACGCGAAGTAGGCCCACACGGCATCGTCGTCGTGCCCGGGCAGCGCCACCACGTCGGCACGATCCACGCCTCGCCCCGCACGACCGATCGCCTGGTAGTAGGCGACCGGCGAGGACGGCAGGCCGTGGTGGACCACGAAGGTCAGGTCGGCCTTGTCGAAGCCCATGCCCAGCGCGGAGGTGGCCACGACCGCCTTGACCCGGTCGGCCTTCAGGTCGGCCTCGAGCTGCTCGCGGGCGTCGTTGTCCAGCGACGAGGAGTAGGCGACGGCGTCGATGCCCTCGGCGCGCAGGAACTCCGCGACCAGCTCGGTGTCGGCGACGGTCAGGCAGTAGACGATGCCCGACCCCTCGACGGTGGGGATCCAGCCGGCCATCCACGCCAGCCGTTCGTCGTCGTCGAGGTCGTGGACGGCGAGGTGCAACGAGGATCGGTCGAGGCCACCGCGGAGGATGACGGTCCCCTCCCCCAGCTGGGCGGTGACGTCATCGACGACCCGATCGTTGGCGGTCGCCGTGGTCGCCAGCACGCCGGCGTCGCCGAGGTCGGCCAGCACGTCCTTGATCCGTCGGTAGTCGGGACGGAAGTCGTGGCCCCAGTCGGAGATGCAGTGGGCCTCGTCGACCACGACCATGCCCACGCGTGCGGCGAGGAAGGGCCAGACCCGTTCACGGAACCCCGGGTGGTTGAGGCGTTCGGGGCTGATGAGCAGCAGGTCCACCTCGTCGGAGGTCACCGCCCGTTCGACCTCGCCCCACTTGTCGATGTTGGCGCTGTTGATCGTGGCCGCCCGCACCCCGACCCGTTCGGCGGCCAGGAGTTGGTCGCGCATGAGGGCAAGCAGCGGGGAGACCAGCAGCGTGGGACCGTCGCCCCGTCGTCGCGCCAGGGCGGTGGCCAGCAGGTACACGGCCGTCTTGCCCCACCCGGTGCGCTGGACGACGAGCGCGCGACGCCCCTCCAGCAGGGCGATGATCGCGGTCAGCTGGTCCGGCCGGACCGTCGCCTCGGGCCCGGCAAGCTGCTGGATGAGGTCCTGCGCCTGGGCACCCACGGCCTCGGCGTCGACATCACCCGTCGCCCGACGTGGGCCGTCGGGGACCACCGGCGCGGGTGACGTGGCAGACGGCTGCGCGTCCTCGACGTCCGGACTCCACGAGTCCTCCCACTCCTCCTCCGGGGGTTCCTCGGGCGGCGGTGGGGCGGGCGGCAGGGACGTGTCGTCTGACATGTGCACCACCCTCGCAGACACCCGTGACATCGCTGCAGCAGTTCCGTCCACAGCTAGAATCGGCACGTCCGCGAAGTGGGGCTGGTTCCACGCGGACCTCCGACCCGTCCGGGCCGGGGAGGCGTGCCCGGTCGACGGGCCCCAGCGCAGGAGAGCGACAGCGTGCACGAACGAATGTGGTATGCCATCGTCCCCCGTGCAACAGGTGCGCAGCGGTGATGGAGCTGCGCCACCGCGACCACCCCCGACGCCACGACGTCGTCGCCCCGGCCGACGACGACCCGTCCCAACCGACGGTCGAGTCCCACCCGCCGATGCTGGAGACGCTCAAGCGCTCCCTCGTCGGCGCTCCGCTGGCCAGCAGCGAGATCGACGAGCAGCGCATCTCCAAACGCGTCGGCCTCGCGGTCTTCTCCTCCGACGCCATCTCCTCCACCGCCTACGCGACCGAGGAGATCCTGTTCGTCGTGGCCCTCGGCGCGTCCAGCCTGGCGCTGGGGCTGCCGGTCCTCGTCCCGATCGCGCTGGCCGTCGCCCTGCTGCTGCTGATCGTCTCGGCGTCGTACCGCCAGACCATCCACTCCTACCCATCGGGTGGCGGCTCGTACGTCGTCAGCCGCGAGAACCTCGGCGAGACGCCGTCGTTGGTGGCCGGGGCGTCCCTGCTGGTCGACTACATCCTGACCGTGGCCGTCTCGATCTCGGCCGGTGTGGCGGCGATCCTGTCGATCCCCGCCTTCGCCGGCCTGCGGGACCACCGGGTCGCGGTCGGGCTGGTCCTCGTCGCCCTGATCACGCTGGTGAACCTCCGCGGCGTCAAGGAGTCGGGACGCGCGTTCGCCATCCCGACCTACGTCTACATCGTGACGTTCGGCGCCCTGGTCGTCGTGGGCCTCGCCAAGGCCGAGCTCGGCCTGTTCGGTGGCCTGTCACCGGTGGACGCCGAAGGGTTCGAGGGCGCACTCAACGGTGGTGAGCTCGGGCTCTTCCTCGTCCTCAAGGGCTTCTCTTCCGGTGCGGTCGCCCTGACCGGGGTCGAGGCGATCTCCAACGGCGTGCCGGCCTTCCAGAAGCCAGCGCCCCGCAACGCGGCGGTGACGCTGTCGTGGATGGCCGCGATCCTCGGGACGCTCTTCCTCGGGTCCGCGGTGCTGGCCACGGCGGTCATGCCGGTCCCCAGCCACGACCAGACCGTGATCGCACAGCTCGGCCTGGCGGTCTTCGGATCCGGCCCGCTCTTCCTGGTCCTCCAGATCGCCACGGCGTGCATCCTCACCATGGCGGCCAACACCGCGTACGCCGACTTCCCGCGGCTGTCCTTCATCATCGCCGGCGACGGCTACCTGCCCCGGCAGCTCGCCAACCGCGGGGACCGGCTGGTGTTCTCCAACGGGATCCTCCTGCTGGCGGCCGCGGCCTCGACCCTGCTCATCGGGTTCGGCGGCATCACGACGGCCCTGATCCCGCTGTACGCCGTCGGGGTGTTCACCAGCTTCACGTTGTCGCAGACGGGCATGGTCCGCCACCACCTGCGGCTTCG
Source organism: Euzebya pacifica (assembly GCF_003344865.1). Classification (GTDB taxonomy): domain Bacteria; phylum Actinomycetota; class Nitriliruptoria; order Euzebyales; family Euzebyaceae; genus Euzebya; species Euzebya pacifica. The sequence goes on along the minus strand of NZ_CP031165.1, from coordinate 2,819,261 downwards.
CGAGGCGGGATGGCAGCGCGGCGTGGCCATCAACGGGGTCGGCGCGTTCACCACCTTCGTCGTCCTGCTGATCGTGGCGATCACCAAGTTCTCCTCCGGCGCGTGGCTGCCGTTGATCGTCATCCCGACGGTGGTCGTGCTGTTCCGCGGCGTCTCCTCGCACTACCAGCGGGTTCGTTCGGGGCTGCGCCTGCCCGACCGCATCGTGCTCGAGCCGACCGCCCACACCGTCGTCGTCCTGGTCGGCGACGTGCACCGCGGCACCGTCGAGGCGCTGCGTTACGCGTGGTCGTTGCACCCGACCCACCTGCTGGCGGTCACGGTGGTCGCCGACGACGACGCCGAGACCGCCATCCGTGAGCGGTGGGCACGGGTCCCGGGCGACATCCGCCTGGACGTCATCCGCTCGCCCTATCGGGAGCTGACCCGTCCGTTGCTGCGGTATGTCGACGAGGTCGACGACCGATGGGACGGCGACATCGTCACGGTGCTCATCCCCGAGTTCGTGGTGTCACGCTGGTGGGGGCACTTCCTGCACAACAACAGCGCGCTGCTGCTGAAGGGGCGCCTGCTGTTCCGCCGCGGCACCGTCGTCACGTCGGTGCCGTATCACCTGAATGCGTGAGGGACGAACGCGTGGATGCGTGAGGCTCAGGGCTCGAGCAACACCTTGATCGCCTCGCGCTCGTCCATCGCCCGGTAGGCCTCGGCGACGTCCTCCAGCGGCATGACCGCGTCGAAGACGATGCCGGGGTTGATCGTGCCGTCGGTGACCAGCTGCATCAGCTCGGGCAGGTAGGTCCGCACCGGGGCCATGCCGCCGGCGAGGCCGATGTTCTTGCTGAACATGCGCCGGATCGGCAGCTCGACCCCGTGGGGCACCCCGACGAACCCGACGGTCGAGCCCGGACGGGCGACGTTGAAGGCGGTCGCCATGGCCTGTCCGGTGCCGACGCATTCCAGCACGGCGTCGGCGCCGACACCGTCGGTCAGGTCGAGGACCTCCTGCTCGCCCTCCTCGCCACGGGCGGCGATCAGGTTGGTGGCGCCGAACTGCTCGGCGATGCGCTGACGGGGCTCGTGCCGCGACATGGCGATCACCTGGCCGGCTCCCATGACCGATGCGGCGAGGACCCCGCACAGGCCCACGGCGCCGTCACCGACCACGACGACGGTGTCCCCCTCCTCCACCCCCGCCGCAACGGCGGCGTGCCAGCCGGTGGCCATCACGTCGGAGAGGGTCAGCAGGGAGGGGATGAGGTCGTCGTCGGGCATGCCGTCGGTGGCGACCATGCTGCCCTCGGCCTGGGTGACCCGGACCAGCTCGGCCTGCCCGCCGTTGGTGAACCCACCGTTGACGCAGGCCGAGGTCATGCCGACGGCGCAGTGGGCGCAGGTGTTGTCGCTGTGGCAGAACGGCACGACGACGAACTGGCCGGGCCGGAAGGACGTCACATCGCTGCCGACGGCCTCGACGACACCGACCAGCTCGTGGCCGATCGGGTTGCCGGCCTCGACGTCGTTGGCGCCGCGGTAGGGCCACAGGTCCGACCCGCAGACGCACGCGGCGACGGTGCGGACGATGGCGTCGGTCGGACGCTCGATGGTCGGGTCGGGGCGCTCCTCGAGGCGGATGTCGCCGGGGGCGTGGATGGTGGTGACGCGCATGGCCTCACCGTACGGCGTGCATGGCGGGTCGACCTACACTCCGAGGACGATGTCAACTGCTGAAGCCGTGCCTGCAGGCGTCGACGACGCCGTCAACTCCCAGATCCTCAAGGTGTCGGAGGACCGGATCCAGGGGTTCCACCGCTACCCCTTCCGGACCATCGCCGAGGACTCGGGGGTGGACCTCGACACCGTCCTCGAACGACTTCGCGCGATGGTGGAGGCCGGCACGATCCGCCGCATCCGCCAGACGCTGATGGCCACCTCCCTGGCCCCCGGCGCGCTGGTCGCGTGGAAGGTGCCGCAGGACGACATCAAGGCCACGTTCGACTACATGTTCGAGCAGGACCCGTTCAGCGGTCATGTCGTGACCAGGACGACCGACCGCGAGACGCCGGGCAGCCAGTACAAGCTGTGGACCACCCTCAAGGTCCCGAAGCCCTACGACATGGACGCGCACTGCCGGTACCTGATGACGAAGACGGGTGCGCAGGGCTATCGGCTGCTGCCGGCGAAGAAGCTCTTCGCGCTGGGTGTCGGGCACGTGCGTCGTCGCACGATCGAGCCGGGCGAGAAGACCGACGAGCCGGGTCGCGTGCTGGACACCAAGATCGTGGACCTGACCGACCGCGAGTGGCGGATCCTGATGGCCCTCAAGCGCGAGTTCGCGCCCGCGGAGATCGTGGAGGACCCGTGGGTGGCCCGCGCCGCCGAGGCCGGCGAGACCATCGAGGACTTCTGTGAGGTCGCGGCGTCCCTCAACGAGCGGCGGGTCATCGGCCGGTTCTCCACGTTCCTCGAGCACGTCAAGAAGCACAGCGACGGCACCCAGGTGACCCGCTACAACGCCCTGTTCCACTGGCGGGTGCCGGAGGGCGAGCAGCTGCGCGCCGGCCAGGAGGTCGGGCGGCACCACTGCATGACCCACGCCTACTGGCGCGAGGGCGGCCCCGAGTTCGCCGACGTCAACATCATGGGTGTGTCCCACGGGACCGACAAGGAGCGGGTGCTGGAGCACAAGGCCGCCATCGACGCCCACCTCGAGTCCGTCGGCATCCCCGTCTCCTACACCAACGTGTTCTGGGGCGGCCGCAGCGAGATCAAGCCCAGCGAGATCTCCCCCATCGCCTACCGCGAGTGGTGTGCCCGCGAGGGCCTCGACCCCGCGGACATGACCGCCTAGTACGGGCCGGCTGACCGGGCACGACGACGGTCCGGTTTCCGAGCGCGCCCTTCGGCGTGTAGACAGTCCAGAGACCTGTTCGTCAACCACCAAGAGGACCTTCATCCCATGGCATCCATCACCCTCGGCGGCAACGCCATCAGCACCGTCGGCGAGCTGCCCCAGAAGGGCGACAAGGCCCCGGCCTTCGCCCTGACCGGCGCCGACCTGAAGCCCGTCACCTCCGACGACCTCACCGGCAAGAAGGTCGTCCTCAACATCTTCCCGTCGGTGGACACGGGCGTCTGCGCGACCAGCGTCCGCACCTTCAACGAGAAGGCTGCAGAGCTGGAGGACACCGCCGTCGTGTGTGTCTCCGCTGACCTGCCGTTCGCGTTCAAGCGCTTCTGCGGCGCCGAGGGCATCGACAACGTTGCCGTCGGCTCGACCTTCCGCAACCCCGAGTTCCTCGACGACTTCGGCGTGCGGATCCTCGACGGCGGCATGGCCGGCCTGGCCTCCCGCGCGGTCGTCGTCCTCGACACCGACGGGACCGTGCTGCACAGCGAGCAGGTCCCCGAGATCGGCCAGGAGCCCGACTACGACGCGGCCCTGTCCGCCCTGTAGGTCCGCCCTGTAGGAACGGCCACCGGTAGGGGTCGGCGACGTCCGGCACAATCGGGCCCATGGCCGACCCCTCCGTACAGCCGCTCAGGCTGACCGTTCCCGAGCCCGCCTTCCGTCCGGGCGACACTCCGTCCTACGACGACATGGACCTGCCCGCTGCCGGGGATGCCCCCCGGCCGGCGGTCGACACGCCGCCCGAGGACATGCGCGACCTCGCCTACGGGCTGATCCGCGTCCTCGACGACGACGACTACGCCGTCGGCGAGTGGAACCCCGAGCTGTCGGTCGACACCCTCGTCACCGGGCTTCGGCACATGCTGACCGTCCGCGAGTTCGACAAGCGGATGCAGACCGCCCAGCGGACCGGCAAGACGTCGTTCTACATGCAGTGCCTGGGCGAGGAGGCCATCGCCTGCGCTTCCCGGATGGTGCAGGCCGACGGGGACATGAACTTCCCCACCTACCGCCAGCAGGGCCTGCTCATCGCCGACGACTACCCGTTGGTCGACATGATGTGCCAGATCTACTCCAACGAGCGGGACCCGGTCCGAGGCCGCCAGCTGCCCGTCATGTACTCCTCCAAGGCGCAGGGCTTCTTCACGATCTCCGGCAACCTGGCGACGCAGTTCAGCCAGGCCGTCGGCTGGGCGATGGCGTCGGCCATCAAGGGCGACACGAAGGTCGCCGCCGGCTGGATCGGTGACGGCTCGACGGCAGAGGGCGACTTCCACTCCGCGCTCGTCTTCGCGTCGACCTACAACGCGCCGGTCGTGCTGAACATCGTCAACAACCAGTGGGCCATCTCGACCTACCAGACGGTCGCCCGTGGCGGTGCAGCGACGTTCGCCGCCCGAGGCCACGGCTTCGGCATCCCCAGCCTCCGCGTCGACGGCAACGACTACCTGGCCGTGTCCGCCGCGGCCAAGTGGGCCACCGACCGGGCACGCCGTTCCCTGGGCCCGACCCTCATCGAGTGGTTGACCTACCGTGCGGGCGCGCACTCCACCTCCGACGACCCGACGGGCTACCGGCCCAAGGACGAGTACGAGAAGTGGCCGTTGGGTGACCCGGTCGAGCGGCTCCACCGCCACCTGGCGGCCATCAGCGACTGGTCGGCTGCCGACCGGGCCGACATGGAGGCCGAGATCAAGGAGCAGGTCGCCGACGCACAGCGGGAAGCCGAGCGCTACGGGACGCTGCACGACAACACCGCGCAGCGCGACATCTTCGAGGGCGTGTTCGAGCACATGCCCCCTCACCTCGAACGCCAGCGTGCCGCGTTCCTCAAGTTCGGAAAGGGCAGCATCTGATGCCGGCCATGAACATGATCCAGGCCCTCAACGACGCCCACCACGTGGCGATGGAGGCTGACGACGACGTCGTCGTGTTCGGCGAGGACGTCGGCTACTTCGGTGGGGTGTTCCGCGTCACCAAGGGCCTGCAGGAGAAGTTCGGCAAGACCCGCTGCTTCGACACCCCGATCAGCGAGCAGGGCATCATCGCCGCGGCCATCGGCATGGGCGCGTACGGCATCCGGCCGGTCGTGGAGATCCAGTTCGCCGACTACATGTACCCCGGCTACGACCAGCTGGTCAGCGAGGCCGCGCGGTTGCGGCACCGGTCGGCCGGCGACTTCTGGGCGCCGATCACGGTGCGCATGCCGACGGGCGGCGGGATCTTCGGCGGCCAGACCCACAGCCAGTCACCGGAGGCGTTGTTCACCCACGTCGCCGGGCTGAAGACGGTCGTGCCGTCCAACCCCTACGACGCCAAGGGGCTGCTGCTGGCCGCCATCGCGGACAACGACCCGGTCGTGTTCCTCGAGCCCAAGCGGATCTACAACGGCCCGTTCGACGGTCACCACGACGGTCCGTCGGTCGGCTGGAAGAACCACCCCAAGGGTGAGGTGCCCGAGGGCCACTACACGGTGCCGCTGGGCAAGGCAGCGATGGCCAGCGAGGGGTCGGACATCACGATCCTGGCGTACGGGACGATGGTCCACGTCGCCCTGGCGGCGGCCGAACAGGCCGGTGTCGAGGCCGACGTCGTCGACCTGCGCACCCTGCTGCCGCTGGACCTGGACACGATCGTGGAGTCGGTCAAGAAGACCGGTCGCTGTGTCGTGGCGCACGAGGCGACCCACACCAGCGGCTTCGGCGCCGAGCTGGCCGCCCTCGTCCAGCGCTACTGCTTCTTCCACCTGGAGGCCCCCGTCCGGCGGGTGACCGGGTGGGACACCCCGTACCCGCACGCGCAGGAGTGGGACTACTTCCCCGGACCGGACCGCCTGGCCGGCTACCTGACCGAGACGATGGCGATCTAGCGGCTGACGAAGGAGAACGAGCCAGGCCAGCTGGGCCACGAGGACGCGGCCACCCCGTTGGCCTCGCCCTCGGGGTAGGCCTCGAGGCCCGGCTCGATCTCGAAGACCACCCGGCCACCGTCGTCGAAGGTGATCAGCCCGGCGTGGACGGCCGCGGTGCAGACCGAGGAGTCGTCGGTGTAGGGCCCCGTGCCCCAGACCGACGAGGCGCTACCGGCCGGCGGGCAGGTGTAGGCGTACCGCTCGCCGTCGTTGCCCCGTAGCTCGGTGGCGTTGCGCGACCACTCGGCGTCGAACTCCTCGGCGACGGCCACCTCCGGCTGTCGCTCGGTTCCAACGTCGTCCCCGCCGCCCCCACACGCGGTCACGAGGAGCATCAGGGCCAGCAGGCTGCCACGCAGCCACGGGGTCGAGTTCGTCATGGCCGGCAATCTAGGTGACCGCCGGTCCCCCTCCCCTCCGCGTCAGCCTTTGTTCACCGCGCATGCCTCGGGTCGCGCTCCGCCGTGTGCGATACCCGCCCCTCTCCGTCGTCGAACGCACCCAGGGTCAGCCACCGTGCGCGTTCCCGAGCCCCCTGCGACGTCGACCTCGCACACCGGTCGAGGGTGGGTGCGATACCCACCCCTCAACGACGCCCAACGCACACACCACTCGTGTGCCCACCCGGCGTGTGCTCAGCGCCCCCAAGGACTCCACGCACCGCCGCAGGGCGCCGACGCTCCGTGAGCAAGACTCGGAGCCACGAGCCTGCGAGGGGCGAGAATCGGCGGAGCGGATCGTCGGTCACGAGCCCGAGGACCCGACGAGCGAAGCGAGGACCGACGAATCCAGCCCATTCAATCGCAGTCGCGGCAGTACTCCGAGCCGTCGGGGAACATGCTCGCGGCGCGGAGGAGGCCGCAGGAGGGGCAGAGCTGGTCGGGGTTGACGACCATGGTCGGGTTGGCGGCCATGCGCGGGGTGCTCGACGGAGTCTTGCGCTTGGCGGGGGCCGCCTTGGCGATGCGGGGGAAGTCGTTGGCCGGGCGGCCGAGGCCGTCGCGGATCTCTCCGGCGAGGCGCAGCCAGTGGGTCTGCTCCGGCAGGCGACGCAGGGTGCCACCACGCCAGTCGACGGCCTTGGCCAGGAACGGCTCGAGGTGGTCGACGGTCAGGCGGCCGAACCAGCTGACCGGGCGGGAGTGGTGGTGATCCTCGACGACGGGCCGGGCGGAGTACTCGTACTCGCCGTCGACCGCGCCGAACAGCAGGTCGCCGTTGGCGACATCCGGTGTGACCACGATGTCCCCCGCGGTCATCCGGGTCGACAGGATCCGGAGCTGGACGAGGTCATCCGCCGGCTTCTTCCGGCCAGCCGCCTCGATGGCCAGGAACACCTCGGCGTCGGAGGCCGTCGACAGGTCGCCCACGCCGGGCCACTCGGTGCCGATGGAGACCATGTCCTTGGTGACGAAGTCTCGTGCGTGCTTGGCGCGCTTCCCGGCCTTGACCAGCCAAGCGGTTCTGTCGTCGTGCGGCGCCACAGGTGTCCTTCTGCTTCCGGGTCTGTCATCTCGTTCGGCGTTGGTACCGAACCACGCAGGGTACCGAGCCGAGACCCTAGGCTGCGGCCATGTGGCCACCCACCCAGCTGACGTACTCCACCGCTGACCGCATCGCCCGCATCACCCTTGACCGGCCAGACCGCGGAAACGGCCTGACCAGCACCCTGATCGCCGAGCTCGCCGCGGCCGTGGAACGGGCCGATCTCGACCCCGACGTCCACGTGATCGTCCTGTCCGGCAACGGCAAGGGGTTCTGCGGCGGCTACGACCTGGTGGAGTCCGCGGAGGGCCAGGGGTCGCTCGGTCCCAGCGACGCGGTCGAGGGGTCGCCGCTGGACCCCGCGGTGATGGCCGCCAACCACGACCCGTCCCGCACGTGGGACCCGATGGTCGACTACGCGATGATGAGCCGGAACGTGAAGGCGTTCATGACGCTCTTCCACGCGGCCACCCCGGTGATCTGCAGCGTCCACGGCTTCTGCGTGGCCGGCGGCACCGACCTCGCCCTGTGCAGCGACCTGCTCGTCATCGCTGACGACGCCCGCATCGGCTACCCGCCGGCCAGGGTCTGGGGCTCGCCCACCACCTCGATGTGGACCCAGCGGCTGGGCCCCCAGCGGGCCAAGCGGCTGCTGTTCACCGGTGACTCGCTGTCGGGGACCGAGGCGCTGGAATGGGGACTCGCGATCGAGGCGCCGCCGGCCGGCCAACTGGTCGAGCGCACCGAAGCCCTCGCCGCACGCATCGCCCGCATGCCGCTGAACCAGCTGGCCATGATGAAGCTGCTGGTCAACACCCAGGTCCAGGAGCAGGGGCTGCACGCCACCCAGGTGCTCGGCGCCGTCTTCGACGGCATCACCCGCCACACCCCGGAGGGGTACGCGTTCCAGCAGCGTGCAGCCGAGGCAGGGTTCCGCCAGGCCGTGCGGGAGCGCGACGACCCGTTCGGCGACGCCGGTGGCCTCGGTGGCGGGTGACCCTCACGACTCGGAACCCGGCGCGCGTCGGCGATAACCTCCTGACATGAGCGGCAAGGAGACCCCCGCAGTCATCGCCCTTCGTCGGGCGAAGCTCGACCACCGCGTCCACGACCTCGGTGAGGAGGGTGTGCCCGACGACGACCGCGGCTACGGCCTGGCAGCCGCGGCAGCCATGGACGTCGCGGCCGAGCGCATCTTCAAGACCATCCTCGTCCAGCACGACCGGTTGGCCGTCGCCATCGTCCCCGTCACGACGACCGTGGACCTCAAGGCCGTGGCCAAGGCGTTGGGCGTGAAGAAGGTCAGCGTCGCCAAGCCGGCGGACGCCGAGCGCTCGACCGGCATGGTGGTCGGCGGCATCAGCCCCATCGGCCAGCGCAAGCGCCTCGACACCGTGCTCGACGACTCGGCGATGGACCACGAACGGGTCTTCGTCTCCGGCGGCCGCCGGGGCCTCGAGCTCGAGCTCGCACCAGCCGCCCTCGTCGAGGCGACCAAGGCGACCGTCGCGAGGATCCGCCGGGAGGACTGAACCCGGCAGGTCAGCTGTGGTCGGGCTCGCGCTCGTCCACACGGTCCTCGGGCGGAGGCGGCTGGATCGACGCCACGTCCTCCGACACGGGGTCGACCGGCAGGCCGTGCTCGTCGGCCTTGGGGGGCTGGCGCTTGTCGGCGGCCAACGAGGTCCAGATCGCGATGGTCAGCACACCGAAGATCACGCCCAGGCTGAGCGGGATCGGCATGTGGTAGAAGTCGGCGATCAGCATCTTCACGCCGACGAACGCGAGGATCGCGGCCAGGCCGAGGTCCAGGTAGCGGAACCGGTCCTTCATGCCGGCCAGGGCGAAGTAGAGGGCGCGCAGCCCCATGATCGCGAAGGCGTTGGAGGCGAAGACGAGGAACGGCTCCCGGGACACGGCCAGGATGGCCGGCACGGAGTCGACGGCGAAGACGACGTCGGTGGCCTCGATGAGGACCAGCACGGCGAACAGGGGCGTCGCCAGCAGCTTGCCCTTCTCGCGGATGAACATGGCCTGGCCGTGGTAGTCGTTGGTCGAGGGGACGACCCGCCGGACCAGCTTCAGGACCGGGTTCTCCTCGGGGTGGATCTCTGCGTCACGGTGCGCCGCCAGCTTCCATGCCGAGTAGAGGAGGAACGCACCGAAGAGGTACAGGACCCAGTCGAACCGCTCGATCAGCGCCACACCCGCGAAGATGAACAGGGCACGCAGCACGAGGGCCCCGAAGACACCCCAGAACAGCACGCGGAACTGGTACATCTTCGGCACGGAGAAGTAGCTGAGGATCACCGCCCAGACGAAGACGTTGTCGATCGAGAGGCTCTTCTCGATCAGGTAGCCCGCGTAGTACTCACCGGCCGCCTGCCCGCCCTGCCAGAACAGGATCACGAGGCCGAACGCCAGGCCAAGGGTGATCCAGACGGCCGACTCGATGATGGCCTCGCGGAAGCTGATCTCGTGCGGCTTGCGGTGCACGAGCAACAGGTCCAGCAGCAGCAGGAAGACGATGCCGATCAGCAGCGCCCACCACGCTGCGGCGGGGACCTCGAAGTCGGCGAAGCGCTGGGTGGAGGAGGCGGCTTCCGTGGCAAGGGTGAGGATCATGTTCGGGTCAATCGTATCCGTGCTCGACCCCCCGGAAACCCCCTCCGGAATGGGCCGGACACTGTTCCCTTGGGTACCCTCGCCTACCGACCGGTAACGACCCGAGAGAGCTGGTACCGCATGACCTACCGCGCCCCTGTTCGAGACATGATGTTCGTCCTGAAGAACGTCGCCGAGCTGGACACCCTGCAGTCGATCGACGCCTTCGCCCACGCCGACGAGGAGCTGGTCGAGGGCCTTCTGCGGGAGTGCGGCCGGTTCTGCAGCGAGGTCATCGCCCCGACCAACGTCGACGGGGACCAGCAGGGCTCGGTCATCCGCGGCGAGGGCGAGGGTGTCACCGCGCCCGACTCGTTCCACAGCGCCTACTCCCAGTACGTCGACGCCGGATGGGGGGCCATCCAGTTCCCCGAGGAGTTCGGGGGCGGCAACTTCCCCCTGGCCGTCGCCACCGCGGTCAAGGAGATGATCACGGCCGCGAACATGGCCTTCTCGCTGTGTCCCATGCTGACGACCGGCGCCGTCGTCGACCTGCTGGCCCACGGCAACGACTACCTCCAGCAGACGTTCCTGCCGAAGATGGTCACCGGCGAGTGGACCGGCACCATGAACCTGTCCGAGCCCCAGGCCGGCTCCGACGTGGGTGCCCTGACCACCAAGGCCGAGCCTGCCGAGGACGGCACCTACCGGGTCTCCGGCACGAAGATCTGGATCACCTGGGGCGACCACGACCTGACGGAGAACATCTGCCACCTGGTCCTGGCCCGGCTGCCCGATGCGCCGGTCGGCACCAAGGGCATCTCGCTGTTCCTGGTCCCCAAGTACCTGGTCAACGACGACGGGTCCATCGGCGAGCGCAACGCCGTCGAGGTCGTGTCCACCGAGCACAAGCTGGGCATCCACGCCTCCCCCACCTGCGTGATGGAGTACGACAAGGCCATCGGCTACATGGTCGGCGAGCCCAACCAGGGCATGCGCCAGATGTTCACGATGATGAACGACGCCCGACTGGGTGTCGGCGCCCAGGGCCTGTCGATCGCCGACCGCGCCTACCAGCAGGCCGTCCAGTACTCCCTGGAGCGTCGTCAGGGCAAGGCCCCCGGCGACGAGGAGCTCGAGAACGGCCAGTCCCTCATCGTCAAGCACCCCGACGTGCGTCGCATGCTGCTGACGATGAAGTCCCAGATCGAGGCCATCCGGGCGCTGACCTACCGCAACGCCGCCGCGCTCGACATGGCCCACCACCACGCCGACGAGGGCGTCCGCAACCGCGAGCGCATGATGGCGGACCTGCTGACCCCGCTGACCAAGGCGTGGGGCACCGACCTGGGTGTGGAGCTGACCTCCATCGCCATCCAGATCTACGGCGGCATGGGCTACGTGGAGGAGACGGGCGTCGCCCAGCACTTCCGTGACGCCCGCATCGCCCCCATCTACGAGGGCACCAACGGCATCCAGGCCATGGACCTCCTCGGGCGGAAGCTCGGCATGGATGGCGGCGCGTTCGTCAAGGCTGTCCTCGCGGAGATCCGCGAGCAGGCCGCCACGCTGGACGACCCGGCGTTCGGATCGTTCCGCCAGCACCTCGAGGGTGCCGTCGACGCCGTCGAGACGGCCATGACGTGGCTGATGACCAACCGGACGGACTTCAACGCCAGCTTCGGCGGGGCAACCCCGTTCCTGCGCATGTTCGCGACGATGATGGCCGGCAGCCTGTTGGCCAAGGGCGCCGTTGCGGCCAAGTCCGCGATCGACGGCGGTGACGACGACCAGTTCCTCGTCGACAAGCTGTCGACGGCCCGCTTCTTCGCCGGCAACATCCTCTCGACCGTCCCCGGCCTCGTGGACTCCGTCACCTTCGGTGCCGACGACCTGTTCGCGATCGACGACACCCGCCTGCAGTCGGTCTAGCCCGACCCGGCGCACGACATGGCGAACCCCCCGGCACGGCCGGGGGGTTCGCGTCGTTCGGGGAGGGGCTACTCCTGGCCGTCGTCGAGGGACGGGTAGTCGGTGTACCCCTCGGCGCCACCGCCGTAGAAGGTGTCGCTGTCGGGCTCGCTGAGCGCCGCACCGCGTTCGAAGCGGGCGGGGAGGTCGGGGTTGGCGATGGCGAGCCGTCCGTAGGCGATGGCGTCGGCGATGCCGGCCTCGACCGTGGCTACCCCTCGCTCGAAGTCGTAGCCACCGTTGAGGATCACCGGACCGTCCCAGCCACCGTCACGCAGGGCGGTCACCTGGACGTGGTCCTCCAGCCCCTCCACCACGTGCACGAAGGCGATGCCCCGTTCGGCCAGCTGGCCACCGAGGTAGGACAGCGTGGGACCGGGGTCGGGGTCGACGGCGTTGCTCGTCCCGTTGCCGAGGCTCAGGCGGATGCCGGTCCGCGACGACCCGATGACCTCGCTGACCGCGTCGACGACCTGCAGCGCGAACCGGGCCCGGTCGGTGATCGACCCACCTCCGTAGCGGTCGGTGCGGTCGTTCACGCCGGAGGCGAGGAACTGCTCGAGGAGGTACCCGTTGGCCCCGTGGATCTCCACGCCGTCGAAGCCGGCGGCCTCGGCCCGGCGTGCGGCGGCGGCGAAGTCATCGACGATGCCGGCGAGCTCGTCGGTGCGCAGGGCACGCGGGTCCGAGGTCGGGACGAAGCCGTCGCTGGTGAAGGTCATGCCCTCGGCGTTGGCGTCCGTCGGCCCCACGGGGGCGCGACCGTCGTGGAAGTCGGTGTGGGACACCCGGCCGACGTGCCACAGCTGGACGATGATGGTGCCGCCTGCCTCGTGCACCGCGTCGGTGACACGACGCCAGCCCGCGACCTGTTCGTCGGTGTACAGCCCCGGGGTGTCGATGTACCCGACGGCCTGCGGGCTCACGACCGTGGCCTCGGTCACGACGACGCCGAATCCGGCGCGCTGCCGGTAGTACTCGACGTGGAGGTCGGTGGGCACCCGGCCCTCGCCGGCGCGGTTGCGAGTCAGGGGGGCCATGAACACGCGGTTGGCCGCGTTGATGGCGCCGAGCGAGACGGGCTTGAGCAGGGGGGCAGCATGGGTCATGTCTCGTCCAACGGCACCGCGCCAGGAATGATTCCATTTTGTACTATTTCCTCGGCGCAGCCGTTCGTTGGCGCCGGGACGACCCGCGGTGCTACACCCATCGCCATGTCTCCACGACCCATCCGCGTGCTCATGGTCTGCCTCGGCAACATCTGCCGCTCCCCCACCGCAGAAGCTGCCCTCCGTGAAGCTGCCGACGCCGCCGGGGTGGCCGTTGAGGTGGACTCCGCCGGGACGGCCGCCTATCACGTCGGCCAGCCACCGAACCCGCCGATGGTCGCGGCTGCCGGCCGGGAGGGGCTGGCGGTGTCCGGCACGGCCAGGCAGGTGGTCGTGGAGGACTTCGACCGGTTCGACCTGATCGTGGCGATGGACACCGCCAACCTCGCGGACCTGCAGCACCTGGCCAGGGATGCCGAGGACCGCGCCAAGCTCCGACTGTTCCGGGACTGGACCGACCAGCCGGGCCTCGGCGTGCCCGACCCCTACTCGGGTCCGGACGAGGGATTCACCGAAGTCGTGCACATCGTGCGGGCGGCAGCGACTGGCCTCGTGGAAGCGCTCGCCCGCGGCGAGAACGAGAGACGCTGAACCCCGGCGGTGACGGTGCCGGTGATGCGTCCTGAAGTGCTCCGGAATTCCGATGTGCAGACCGCACGCGCAGTCTCGCTTCGAGTATCGTATTCGCGACAGAAATGGGGTGCGCGGCCCCAGCGGGCCCGCAGCATGGAGAAGGGAACGAAGTGGGAGTTCGTCGCGCGCTGTCGGTTGTCCTGGCCCTCTGCCTGACCCTTTCGACCGGTTCGGTAGCAGCCCAGACCTCCGGCCGCGAGCCGGGTGACGGGCCTGCCGCCCTGGGTCGGTACCGGATCGGCAACAGCACCGACGCGGTGAACGCCGCCATCGACATGTCGCTGGCCGTCTTCGACACCGACACGGCACCCCAGGTCGTCCTCGCCCGAGCCGACGTCTTCGCCGACTCCCTCGCGGGCGCAGTCCTGACCGAGGGCCGCGGACCCCTCCTGTTCGTCCCGGGCGGGCGCGACGCCGCCTTGCCGATCTCGGTTCAGTCCGAACTGGATCGCGTGCTGCCCCCGCCGTCGGGCTGTGACGGCGCGCCCGACGTGTTCCTGCTCGGTGGGACCAGTGCGGTTTCGATCTCGATCGAGCAGGCCCTTCGCGACCAGGGCAGATGTCCGCAGCGGTTCGCGGGGGAGTCGCGGGTCGAGACTGCGGTGGCGATCGCGACCCATGCACTCCAGCGCTATCCGACGACACGGGTCCTGCTGGCGCGAGCGGACACCTGGGCCGACGCCGCAACAGGTGGCGCGTACGCCGCGTTGTCCGGGGATCCCATCGTGGTCACCCAACCCGAATCCATGCACCCGGCAGTCGAGAACTTCCTCCGGGACCGATCGTGGAACGACATCGTCCTCCTGGGCGGGACGTCGGCGCTCTCCTCCGACGTGCAACGCGCCGCCCAGTCTCACGGACCGGTTCGCAGGGTCTCCGGGGACGCCCGCGATGCGACTGCCACGGCGATTGCTGACCAGTTGTGGCCCTACACCGATCAGGTGACGCTCGTCAACGGGTACACCGAGACGGGATGGGTCCATGCTCTTGCAGCCGCCTCGCCGGCGGCGGCGGTCGGCGCCCCGCAGGTCTACGTGCACGCCGACTCGATCCCAGCGGCGACCCAGACCCTGATCGATGCGCGTTCCCCGATCGACATGGTGATTGGCGCCGGACCGGACAGTCTGATCGCCGATGGGGTCATCACAGCTGCGGGCGGGGGCAACGGCAAGATCCACGACGGTGGAACTGGTGGCGACCAACCAGCACCGCCCACCGGTCCGATCCCGACGGGGACCTACGTGTGTTATCAGGGCGGCACCTTCTTCTTCGACAACGTCGAGATCATCGACCAGACCACCTACGACCCACATGGGGCTGAGGGCGGTCAGTTCCAGCTGAACGGCAACGTCCTCACGTTCTTGACAGGCAACTTTGCCTCCTGGGTGAGCCGTGGCGAGTATCACGCCGATGGTGGACCTGACTTCCCGAACAACGGACCCACCGTCCTGCTGTACTTCGACGACGACTCTGGTGAGGAGAGGCGAATCGTCTGCGGGTACGGCGAGGACTGACCTCGTTCGTCCGTTGCCACGGTGCCCCGGTGCGGTACGTGCCGGGCCGACCTGCGAGAATCCGGGCCGTGATCCTCGTCAACACCGAAACCGTGCCCGGATACGACATCGTGGGCCTGCGCGGCCTCGTCCAGGGCAACACCATTCGCGCCAAGAACATCGGCCGTGACATCGGCGCGGGCCTGAAGAACATCGTCGGCGGTGAGCTGACGGCCTACACCGAGCTGATGGTCGAGGCCCGCAACGAAGCGGTCCAGCGGATGATCGTGCAGGCGCAGCAGCTGCAGGCCAACGCCATCGTCAACGTGCGCTTCACGACCAGCCAGGTCGCCGGAGGTGCCGCCGAGCTGTACGCCTACGGCACCGCCGTCACGATCCAGCAGCGCGGGGCAGCCACCGCCCCGGGCATGTAGCCGTGGAGGCCCTCTTCATCCCGCTCCTGCAGCTGGGTGTACCGATCGCGCTGCTCGTCGTCGGGGGGCTGGTCGGCCAGCAGCGCGAGCGTGCCCATCTCGCCGACCTCACCGAGCGGGAACAACGAACCGCGCACGTCCCGGTCACCGACCTCAGCCGACCCCCTGTGGGGACGTCCATCCAGCCGGGAGCCATGTTCGTCAGCGGCAGCGTCGTGATCGCCACCGACTACTACAAACGGCTGGCCGCCTCGCTCCGCAACCTGGTGGGCGGCGAGGTCAAGGCGCTCTCCCCTGTGCTGGACCGGGGACGTCGGGAGGCACGGCTGCGCATGGTCGAGGAGGCCATGGCGGCCGGCGCCACCATGGTCGTCAACGTCCGCTTCGAGACCAGCACCATCACCCTCGGTGCCTCGGAGATCATCTGCTACGGGACCGCCCTCAGGACCTGAGGGCGGCGAGCGGCCCTGGCCTCAGCCTCGGGTGACGTCGTCGGAGGCTGCCGGGGTCGGCTCCTCCGTCTCCGTCAGGTCGACGTCGTCGTCGGGGCAGAGGAAGTAGTCGCCGGCCACGGGCTGCGCACCGGGGTCACCCTGCTCGCAGAAGTCGATGCCGGATCCCGGCGGGCGTGTGCCGGGCGGGTTGGGACGGGCCGGGGTCTCACCGTCACCGTCGCCATCCCCGTCGCCATCACCGTCGCCGTCGCCATCCCCGTCTCCGGGGGTGACGGGCACGGGGGTGGCGGTGATGGGCGGGAGGACCGTGACGGGCTCGCCGGTCACCGGGTCCACCGTCACGACGGTGCCACCACCGGTCGTCCCGTCCCCGGTCGTGCCACCACCGGTGGTGCCGTCCCCTGTGGCGCCGCCCGAGGCACTCTCCACGACCGTGATCTCGATCGGCTCGCAGACCAGGAAGTGGCTGACCCGTCCGTCGAGCACCTGCAGGTGCACGTCGGCCACGCGATCGGCAACGAACAGGCCCTGACCCTCGTAGGCGAAGGCCACCACCATCTCCAGCAGCCCCTCGCCGAGGTCACGCCCGGCCAGCGGCCCCACGGTCATCATGAAGTCGGGGTCCGACACGATCGTCCCCGGCGCAAGGGCGTTGCGTTCGGCGAATCCGACCGGCGGTTCCCCGCTGAACCAGGCCTCCCGGCAGTCGTCGGCGGTGTAGTTCAGCAGCGGGTGGTTGTTGGCCACCGAGAAGGCGAGGCCGGCCTCGACGCCAGCAGCCCAGGCCGCGTCACGGGCCTCCCAGTAGTCCTCCACGAGGGCGATCGTGGCCTCGTCGACGGGCTCGAGCGGCTCGGCGGGCGCCGTCGTCACCGGCGCCACGACCACCGGGTCGGCCTCGGCCGGCGGTGGTTCGGAGCTGATGCAGGCAGCGCCGAGCAGCGCCAGCCCGAGGACCATGGACAGATGCTTGCTCAGCCACATGTCGCAGCCTCCAGCAGTTGGGTCTCCGCCGACCCGGTGACGAGCGAGGCGCCACCCACGATCTGCATCGAGTCGGTGTCGGGGCAGGCTGCGGCCAGCACGTCGACCGTGGCCTGGGGCACGGCGTCGGCGCCGGTGTACAGCAGCGGCGCGTTCACGTCGGCGCCCCACCCTGCCGCGGCGAGGCCCGCAGGCCAGCCGCGGGCGTAGTAGCCGTTGGCGACCATGAAGCCTTCGGTGTCACCCCAGAGGTCCTCGGCGATCATCGCGGCGGTTGCGGCACGGTCGGCACCGCCGATCCGGCGGGCCCCCGGGACGGCGGCCTCGACAGCTTGGGAGAGGGCGGCCTCGCCACCGAACAGGATCGTCTCCTGGGTGCCCCAGCGCTGCAGCGCGTCGGCGACGCCGGGGTGCAGCTGGTCGCCCGGTGTGACCAGCAGCGGTGTGCCGGTGCTGGCAGTCCAGGCGCCACCGCTCAGGGCATCGGCCCACTGGGCGGTCGGGTCGTTGCCACCGTCACTGCGGGCCAAGGCCACCGTGGTGGAGCCCGGGTAGACGCGCCGGACCTCTTCGGCGATGGCCAGGGCCGTGTCGACCCGCGAGTCGCCGGCGAGGCGAACGACCTCGTAGCCGTGGCTGGCCAGCTGGGTGTCGATGTCCGCGCTGAGCGCGGCTTCGCCACCGAGGACGTAGACACGTCCACCGTTCGGCAGCACCTCGGCCATGGCGGCCATCGTCGAGTCGCTGACCGCGTCGTGTGTCGACACCAGCAGCGGGCCACCGCGCAGCAACGAGGCGCCGGCCAGGGCGTCGACAGCTACATCGTTGCGGGTCAGGACCACGAAGTCGGGGAACACGAGGGGCCGCGACAGGGCGACGCCCTCGGCCACCTCGATCACGGAGTCGGCGTTCGTGCGGGGCAGCTGCAGCCGCGCGGGGTCGACCAGCGGCCCACCCAGGGCGGGGATGTCGAGCACGCGGTCGACGTTCAGCCGTCCCCAGCCGTTGAAGATGTCATGGCCCTGCGGGTACAGGTCCCGGACGCCGTTCTGCAACGCGATCTTGACGTCGTCGACGGTGCGCTGGTAGCCGTTGTCGGGCAGGTTCGCGCCGGGGGCCGGCGGCTGCGCGGACGGGGTGAACCCACGCGTGATGTGCGGGTTGAGGCCGAGGTAGAGGGAGGCCGCGCCGGTCACGAGGGGCGCCGCGAAGCTGCTGCCGGCGACGGGGCGAATCCTGTCGAGCTCCCACAGGGCCGCGATGTCCTGCGACAGCGTGCCCTGGTTGTTGCCGCCCGGGGCGATGATGTCCAGCCAGCGGCCGGTCGAGGAGTAGAAGGACCGTTCACCGGACCGGTCGCTCGCACCGACGGTCAGGACGCCGGGGTAGGCCGCCGGGTAGAACACGGGGTCGTCGTCGGCACCACGGTTGCCGGCAGCGGCCACGACGGGCACGCCCTGCTCCAGCGCGTAGTCGATGACCTCGCGGAGCGGGTCGACGTTGACGACGCGTTCGTCACGGCCCTCGTTGTTGTCGGTGGCGTTGAGGCACTGGGCGTCCTCGGCGTCGGCCAGGACGTCGTCGTCGTTGTTGTCACGACCGTCGCTGCACGCGGGTGCCAGCTCGTCGATGGTCCCCACGTCGGCGAGGCTCGGCCCTTCCGAGCCGTCGTCCTCGCCTTCGCACCCCGGGTCGGCGACGGTGCCGAGGTCAGCGTTGTCCGTCGCGTCCACGAAGCCGTCGCCATCGTTGTCGATGCCGTCGGCGCACTCCATCGGCTCGGCCGGCTGGACCAGCGGGGTCTGCGGGGACTCGAAGTTGTCGGTGGCGTCCTCGCAGTCGTCGTCGGCGAGGTCGACCACGCCGTCACCGTCGTTGTCGCGGTGGTCCGCGCACGCCGCCACCTGTTCGGGGGTGCTGTCGGGGGCGTTGTCGCCCGGCCCCTCCGACCCGTCCTGCTCGTTCACGCAGCCGGGGTCCTCGCCGTCGGCGGTGCCGTCACCGTCGTTGTCGACGCCGTCGTTGCACTCGGGCTGCAGGTCGCTGCCGCTGCCGTCGGCGGTCTCGGGCGACCCGAGGGAGATGTGGATGATGTCGGCGCCGTGGTCGACGGCCCACTTGATGCCCTCGGCCACGACGACGTTGTCGATGCACTCGTTGACGTCGTTGACCCGGATCGGCATGAGGCGGACGCCCCAGTCGACGCCGGCGATGCCGATGGTGTTGTTGCCCGTCGCCCCGATGAGGCTGGCCACGGCCGTGCCGTGGGGGCCCCGGTCGGAGTTGCGGGGGGGTGCGGCGGCACCGAAGGACTCGTAACCGGTGGCCTGCGGGCCGACGAAGGGACCGATGGCCCCGCCGTTGTTGCCACCCTCGAGCTCGAGGCCGTAGACGGCGTCGAGGCCAGCCACGACCCGGGCACCACCAGCGAGGAAGTCGAAGCGGGTCGAGTCGATGCCGGAGTCGATCACGGCCACCGTCACGGGCCGGCTGCGACCGCCGGTGGAGGAGTCACGGATCGTGTCCCAGGCGCTCGGTGTGGCGATCTGGGGGTGGTACCACTGCACCGGATAGCCGTCGTCGTTGGGGACCGCTTGTGGTTCCAGGTTGTAGCGGACCGCGGATTCCGACTGCAGGCCGCAGGTCTCGGGGACCGGGAACTGGGGGACGTGGGTGCCCTCGACGGCGCTGTCGCCCTCACCGACGCGGATGAGGTAGTTGCGCTCGGGGAACCAGTCACGCCCGCCCTCGGGTGTCTGGGTGTCGACGACCTCGACGGTCCAGGCGAAGCCGGAGTCGGCGGTGAAGTCACCGATGGCGCTGGTGGGCACGACGCCGTCGATCTCGTAGCCGTCGAGGCGCTGGGCCTCGTCGAGCCAGGTCACGGTCCACGTCGAGGCGTTCCGCGAGGGCGTGCGCACGGCCATGATCTGCAGGGGACGACCGGGGACGTTGTTCTCCGGGAAGATCGAGACCACGAAGTCCGGCCCCGCCTCGGGGTCACCGAGGACGGTGGGGTACTGGGTCTCGCCCTCCTCAGCGGTCACGTAGAGGCCGAAGGTGATGCCGCCGGCGCCGAGGTCGGTGTTGCCCCACTCCTGGCAGGCGTAGACGAGGAAGGCGGTCTGGTCGAACCGGCCGCCGTCGTCGGTTGTCTGCAGGATGAACATGCTGCGCAGGTCGATCCGCGGGGGCGGCTCGTTGCCGCTGCCACCGGGGTTCGGCACGTTGTAGCTGGGGCCGAACACGCCGTCGGCGCCACCGCGGAACAGCAGCTGCCGACTGGCCTGGAGGCCGTTGTTGGGCAGGTTGGTGCCGTCGTCGCACTCGTCGTAGTACTGCTGGGCGATCGCGCCGGACCGCTGCTGCTCGAGCGAGCTGTAGGTCGCGTCGCTGCTGGCCTCGCCGAGGTACTCCGCCTGCACGGCCTCGCGGGCCGCAGCAGCGCGGTCGGCGGCGCCGTCGCCGGCGGACGCGAACTCGCTGCGCTCGAACTCCTCCCGGTGCTCGGCCGCGAAGGCCGCCCAGTCGATGTCGAGCTCCCCCGGCGACCAGGTCTGCTCGACCGTCCCCGAGAACGAGGTGTCGGTGGACGAGTCAGCAGGCTCGGCCACGGAGGGCGCGGCAAGGGCTCCCGGAAGCAGCCCGAGCGCCAACGCCCCGGACACCAATGCAGTTTTGACGGCAGACAGACGCATCCCACACTCCATGTCAAGCGCCTCAATAGTTAACTACAACCCCATTGATTTACAAGGGGGGACCGCTGCAACACCGTACGGCGAGGGCGGGGCGCATGCCGGGATGATCCCCCGAGGGCCTCCGGGTGTGTGGGACGTCGGACGTTACTCCTGCACGAACGTCGACGATGCGATCAGCTGGTTCCCGCCGTAGTCGGTCACCGTCAGGTCGACGTAGATCTCGGTTCCGGGGTCCAGCAGCTCCAGTCCGTACTGCAGCGTCGGCAGGTCGGCGAAGAGGGCGCCGTCGCCGTAGGCCTGCCACTCGACGGTCCCGTCGGGCAGGTACACCAGCACGACAGGGGCGATGAGAGCGGTGGGGTCGGCCTGCAGCTCGCCGTAGGACCCGGTTTCCTCGTCGAGCAGGTAGTAGACCTCCTGCAGGACGTCGCCGGTGTCGGCATCGAGCACGATGGACAGGTCGACCGGTTCCACGAGGTCCGATCCGGGGGCCTGGTAGTCCAGCGGCACGCTCGCGTAGGCCAGGGTTCCTTCCTCGTCGAAGTCCAGCTCGAGGTAGGCGTCGACGGAGTCGCCGTCCGCGTCGGTGAGGGTCAGGACGGTGAGGTCGGTGAACCCCGCGACGGTCCCGTCGCCCAGGATCTCCGCCGCGGTGTCGCCGAGCTGCACGATCGCCCCGTCGTCGGGGTCGATGTAGCCGAAGGACAGGCGCGCGTCGACGACGTTGGCGAGTGAGGCCGGATCGAGCTCGACCGTGACCTCCACGCCCCCTTCGACCGGCGTGACGGTGGCGTCGGCGCCGACCACGCTCGGTCCGTCGCCCTCGGTGCCGAGGCCCTCGCCATCGGTCGGTTCGGGGGCGGCATGTTCCGCGGCGTCCTGGCCCGCCGCAGCCGGCTGCCCGCCACGGGGGATCGACTGGCCCGCGGTGTAGTAGGCGGTCAGGAACTGGGCCCACGCCTCGCTGCCCGGCACCTGGAGGTAGGCGCCGTCAGCCAGGTCGTCGCTGGGCGGGAAGTAGATGGACATGCCGGTCGAGCCGAGGCGGGCCGGCCCGACGGTCTGGGCGACGACGGTGTCGTTGATCGCACGCAGCACCGCATCCGCGTCGTCGGACACCTGCAGGCTCTGCACCCCGATCTCGGCGACGAACTGGCCGAGGTCGGTGAGGTGCGTGCTCTGGGAGGGATCGGGCGACCGGCCGTACTCCACGGTGCTGGCCCGTTGGCGTCCGATCAGCACGCCGAGCGCCTCGACCTGCTCGGTGAGGGTGCCGGCGAAGGTCGACATGGCGTCCTCGAGCGTCGGCATGCCCGCGAGGTCGAGGAGCGAGAGGGTGATCTCCGCGCCCGTCCCCTGTGCGTCTGCCTGCCCGACGAACCCGTCGACGAAGGCCGTGCCGAGTCCGACGGCGTCGATGGTCGGGTCGGCCTCGATGGCACCGAGGGCACCGTAGTCCCAGCCGTGTCCCGGCTCGAGCTCTTCGGAGGCCAGGAGGTAGTCGGCGTAGGGCGACAGGGCGCTGGCGACCTCGTAGGTGGCCATGAGGCAGGCGTCGAAGCCCAGCAGCTGGATGCGGTCGAGGCCCGCGACGTCGAGTCCGGCCTGCAGACCGGCGGCGAGCTCGCCGAGGTCGAGGACCTCGCCGCTGCTGTCGTCGGGGCCGATCCCGGTCCAGCCACCGCCGTGGTCGGAGATGGTCAGGGCGTAGTTGTCAGCGGGGAAGGTCTCCACGGCGAAGGCGATGAAGGAGGCCAGCGTCGTCGGGTCGGCCATGTCGACCTCGCCGAGGTCGGCGATCTCGGCGAACTCGTCGGCCTGGACGTACAGGAGCTTGGCCGTCTCCCAGTCGTCGAGGTTCAGCAACGGCTGGTCGGTGTGTCCCGCTTCGCGGTCGACCAGCGCGACGGTGTTGACCCCGATCGGCGAGCCCACCGTGGCCATCTCGGCCACGTCCTCCAGCATCGGCTCCTCGAGGTTGGTGTCGGCGATGGAGTACAGCATGTAGGTCCACGACTCGGGCTCGAGCGGCTCGACGTCCAGGCCGAAGCCCACATCGCCGACGAGCGTGGTGTCCGCTCCCCCGTCGCCGCTGGTCCGCCCGTCGTCGTCGTCCCCGGTGGCGTCGTCGGTCGCGGCCGGGGCGTCGGCCTCGGCACCGTCGGTTCCGGTGTCGTCGCCGCTGCCGTCGCCGCTGTCGGACGCGTCCACCCCCGTGGGCGTCTCGAGTGGCTCGTCGGCCCCCGAGCAGGCTGCCATCAGCAGCATCAGGGCACCCAGCAGCGCAACCGTCCTCGACCTCATGAGCCGTTCCCGTTTCCCGTCGTGCGGTCGCCGAGGGGCGACCGGTGAGCGCGGCACGGTACTCCGGGGGTGGGCCAGGTGGGCTGGGAGACCGCCGGTCAGGTTGCGGCGCTCATGCCCCGCAGCTCGCGCTTCAGCTCACCGATCTCGTCGCGCAGCCGGGCGGCGTACTCGAACCGGAGCTCGCTTGCGGCCTGGTGCATCTCGTCGCTGAGCGTCTGGATCAGGGTGGCCAGCTCGTCGGACGGAAGGTCGCTGACATCGGGCATGCCCGGAAGGGCCTCGCGCGCACGGTCCGAGGGGTCGGCGGACTGGTAGGGCATGCCCGCCTCGGCGGCACGCGCCATCTGGATGATGTCGCCGACGCGCTTGCGGATGGTCTGGGGGTCGATGCCGTTCTCGCGGTTGAACTGCTCCTGGATCGCCCGGCGACGGTTCGTCTCGCTGATCGCCGTTCGCATCGAGTCGGTGATGTTGTCGGCGTACATCACGACCTTGCCGTTCACGTTTCGTGCGGCACGCCCGATGGTCTGGATCAGCGACGTCTCGGACCGCAGGAACCCCTCCTTGTCGGCGTCGAGGATGGCGACAAGCGCCACCTCGGGCAGGTCGAGGCCCTCACGGAGGAGGTTGATGCCGATCAGCGCGTCGAAGTGCCCCATGCGCAGGTCGCGGAGGATCTCGATCCGCTCGACGGTGTTGATCTCCGAATGCAGGTAGCGGACCTTCAGGCCGGCCTCGAGCAGGTAGTCGGTGAGGTCCTCCGACATCTTCTTGGTCAGCGTGGTGACCAGCACGCGTTCGTCGCGTTCGGCGTGCCCCCGGATCTCCTCGATCAGGTCGTCGATCTGTCCCTTGGTCGGCCGCAGCAGCACCTCGGGGTCGATCAGTCCCGTCGGACGGATGACCTGCTCGACGATGGTCGAGGACATGCGCCGCTCGAAGGGCCCGGGTGTCGCCGAGACGTGCACGGTCTGGCCGACCTTCTCGCGGAACTCCTCGAAGCGGAGCGGCCGGTTGTCCATCGCCGAGGGCAGTCGGAAGCCGTGGTCGACGAGGGTGGTCTTGCGCGACCGGTCGCCCTCGTACATGCCGCCGACCTGCGGCACCGTCACGTGGGACTCGTCGACGATCAGCAGGAAGTCATCGGGGAAGTAGTCGATGAGCGTGTACGGCGTCTCGCCGGGGCTTCGCCCGTCCAGGTGACGGGAGTAGTTCTCGATGCCCGAGCACATCCCGATCTCCTTCAGCATCTCCAGGTCGTAGTTGGTCCGCATGCGCAGCCGCTGGGCCTCGAGCAGCTTGTCGGCCGACGTCAGCTCCTCCAGGCGCTCGTCGAGCTCGGCCTGGATGGTCTGGATGGCCCGTTCGAGCCCCGTGCCACCGGTGATGTAGTGGGAGTTCGGGAAGATCATGACCTGCTCGAACTCGCCGATCAGCTCACCGGTGATCGGCTCGAGACGGGTGATGCGGTCGATGGTGTCGCCGAAGAACTCGATGCGCCAGGCGGTCTCGCCGTCGGCGGGGAAGATCTCCAGGGTGTCGCCACGCACCCGGAACTTGCCGCGGACGAAGTTGAGCTCGTTGCGCTCGTACTGCAGCTCGACCAGCCGTCGGATGACCTTGTCCAGGTCGATGTCCATGCCCTCGCTGAGCATGAGGTGGTACTTCTCGTACTGCTCCGGCGACCCCAGCCCGTAGATGCAGGACACCGAGGCCACGATGAGCACGTCGCGGCGGGTCATGAGCGACATGGTCGCCTCGTGCCGCAGCCGCTCGATCTCGTCGTTGATCGAGGAGTCCTTCTCGATGTAGGTGTCGGAGGACGGGACGTACGCCTCGGGCTGGTAGTAGTCGTAGTAGCTGACGAAGTACTCGACGGCGTTGTTGGGGAAGAACTCCTTGAACTCGCCCGCCAGCTGCGCGGCCAGCGTCTTGTTGGGTGCCATGACGAGCGTCGGCCGCTGGACCTCGTGGATGATGTTGGCCATCGAGAACGTCTTGCCCGAACCGGTGACGCCGAGCAGGCAGACGTCGGTCTCGCCCCGTCCAAGGGCGTCGGTCACACCAGTGATCGCGCGGGGCTGGTCACCGGCCGGCTTGTAGTCGCTGACGATCTCGAACCGACCGTCGCGACGGACCGGCGTGGTGGGACTCGACATGCCCCCATGGTCGCGTGCCCGTCAACCACCGTCACCCTGTCTCCCGTCAGGGGGTTGTCAGGAGGGCCACACGGGAGACCGTGTCGCCCGGACGGGGGTTTCGGTCAGCTCGAGGATGCGGTCGGCTGGTCGAGGAACCGTTCGTGCGGGATGTCGACGACCTGACCGTCGGGGGTGCGCAGGCTGACCGACACGTGGCCGACCCCGACCACCTCGCCGGTGACGTCCCCGAAGGTGACGATGGAGCCCACCTCGAGCATGTTGTCGACGTGTCGGCCGGCGATCACGGAGCCGAGCAGGGGTCGCAGCCCGAGGCCGAGCCCCAGCGCCGCGGCCACGACCAGGCCCGAGAAGGTGATGATCAGAAGCTGCCGCAGCACACCCACGTCCATGCCTGCCTGCTCGGCGGCGATCAGCGAGACGAGCACCACGATGGCCCAGTACACGACCGCACCGGCCACCCGGGCCATGGCCGGACGCACGGTGGCGACCACCCGCGTCACGGTGGCACGCAGGACCGCCGCGACCAGGAGGGCAACGATGACCAGGATGAAGCTGATCGTCAGCCCGGGGAGGGCGCCGATCATCCCCGACATGGCGGCCTGCAGGCCCGTGTCGGTGGCGACGGGGTCCACGAGGCGGCCGAGGCCGAGGAGGAACCCCACCGCGCTGACCCCCACGAGGGTCGCCTTGGCGAGGGAGTTGACCTCCGCCCTGTCGTCCAGCAGTCGGCCACCGAGGACACGCAGGAGCCACGCCAGGACGAAGGCCGCGACCACGCACACGATGATCGGGACCAGCGTGCGGACGAGTGGGCCGTCGGCGGCGAGCAGGGTGTCGAAGGTCATCGAGGGTCCTCGGTGGGGGCAGACGTCGGCCCATCATGGCTGCCGGGGGGGTCCTCGCGCAGCCCGAGCAGGTCGGGGGTTGCACGAGCCACACGCCCGATCGAGCCGAAGATGGACCCGGCAAGGACGCTCACGATGGCCTCGGCACGGACACGTTGCACCGTGGCCTCGACGGCTTCCTCGCGTGGGACGGCGATGGACCGGAGCAGGCCGGCGGCTTCGGTGACCAGCGCCATGGTCACCCGATCCAACCCGTCGGGGTCATCGAATGCGTCGATGGCGGTCATGTCCCTCCCTCCCCTCGATCGTGGGCGGAGAGGGCGTCGGCGACGGCCTGCCTGGCACGGAAGATGCGGCTCTTGACCGCGGACAGCGAGATGTCGAGGCTCTCGGCGATGTCCTCGTAGGCAAGGCCCTGGACGTCGCGCAGCACGAAGGCCGCGCGCGCGTCCTCGCTGAGGTCGGCGAGGGCCTGCTGGACCACGGCGACCCGTTCCATGCCCTCCACCGTTCCCTCCGGGGACGAGGACGGGTCCGCCCTGTCGGGGACGTCCGCGGACACCCCCTCCTTGCGACGCGTGACGAGGCTGAGGCTGGTGTTGGTCGCGATGCGGTACAGCCACGTCGAGACCTGGCTGTCGCCCCTGAATGTCGCAAGGGCACGCCATGCCCTGACGAAGGTCTCCTGGACGGCATCCTCGGCATCGGCATCGCGGCCACAGATGCCGCGCGCGACGCTGAAGAGCATGCCGTAGTTGCGGCGGATGACCTCCTCGAAGGCCCCCACGTCGCCACCGCGGGCACGGGCGAGCAGGGCGGCGTCGTCGAACACGGCAAACGCCGGGCCCGATCGATGCACCGCGCCATCACTCCCGAACACCTCCGTGGAAACCCGACAACCTTTCTCGATGGACCCACCCCGGGGCCATAAGTTTCTCGCCAACGGTACAACCGACCCGATGCCGGCCTGACCGACCGGCCGCCGGTGGGGGTTCCTGCAGCCGCGACACTCTGCCCTAGACTCCGCAGCCGGCAATCCGACGAGTCATCATCGGAACACGTTCCGTCATCCTTCACGGTGCACGGACGAGTTCGCTGAAGAAGATTCACCGAACATGATTCATCCAATTCCGTGATGGGCACCTTGGTTGCACGGGTCCAGGCGGGACACGAACGGGTCGGCTCGGCCCTGCGTACACGGTCCGCGGAGACGGACCCCACAGACCTCGGCCCAGCGGCCAACACACACAAGCTTGCAGCGGTGATGCCCACCCCCTCATGTCATCGCTGCTGGGCCCGGCACTCCCCCGTGCCGGGCCCGATCCCTTTTTCGAGGGTGTGCCCACCCCCGCTGCCTGCGGCCGGTTCGTCCCTGCTGCGACGGCCCCGTAGGCTGCGCCCACCCTCGTGACAGGAGCCAGCCCATGCCCGCAGCGCACATCACCACCCGAGTCGACGGCCACGTCCTCCACATCGGCGTCGACCGTCCGGAGAAGCGCAACGCCTTCGACCGAGGGATGCTGCACGCCCTCGCGGAGGCCTACGACCGCTTGGCAACCGACGACGACCTGCGCGTGGGCGTCGTCTCGGCCCGGGGCGACCACTTCTCGGCAGGCCTGGACCTGGCCGACGTCGGCCCGGCCATCGCTGCGGGGGAACCGTTCGTGCCCGAGGGCATGACCGACCCGTTCGGCATCTGGGGCGAACCGTGCCCCAAGCCGGTCGTCATGGCAGTCCAGGGGGTCGCGTTCACCCTCACCATCGAGCTGGCCCTGGCTGCCGACATCATCGTGGCGGCCGACGACGTCCGGTTCCGCCAGCTGGAGATCGGCCGCGGCATCGTGCCGTTCGGCGGAGCCACCATCCGCGCCGTCCGCAACCTCGGATGGGGCAACGCGATGAAGTTCCTGCTGACCGGGGAGGAGTTCGGCGCCGAGGAAGCCCACCGGATCGGACTGGTCCAGGAGGTGGTGCCGGCCGGCGAGCAGCTCGCTGCGGCGACCGCGATCGCCGAGACGATCGCCAAGCAGGCACCGCTGGGTGTCCAGGCCACGCTGCGGCAGTCCCGCCTGTCCCGCGATGTCTCCACCGACGCGGCGATCGCCGACATGCACGCCTCGCTGGTCCCGATCATGACCAGCGAGGACGCTGCCGAGGGGCTCCGGTCGTTCGTCGAGCGGCGCGACGGCGTCTACCAGGGGAAGTGACCCGCCGCCTGGGAGGGGCCGCCGCCGGCGCCGCCGTGGGGGCCACGCTCCTCGTCGGTGTGCTGGTGGCCAGCCCCGTCCGCCCGACGGGATGGTGGGTGGCGCTGGTGATCCTGGGTGTCCTGCTGCCTGCCGCATCCGCCGCGGGGGCGGCGGCCGGCCTGCGGGTGATCGGCGGCGAGCGGATCGCCGCGGTCGCACGGCTGACGGCGGTCGGCAGCCCCGTCATGGCCGTCTTCCTCCGGTTCCTCGTCATGGCCGTCTTCAGCACGACCGCCCCCGGTGCGCAGGAGGGCGTTGCCATGGTCCTCGGGGCCGCCTCGGCGGCCGCGCTGGCGGGCCGGTACACCCCCGGGGTCGACGACGCCGACGGCGCAGCCCACACCGCATAGGGCCACGCACCGGCACCCAGGACTCAAGGGGCCGGCACCGCCTGCCGATGTCAGTTGACACGCACGCGTCGTGGCGTGCCACGGCATGCCCGGTACACGGAAGGCTTCGCCAGTGTCCACTCCCCTGCTGCCCGGCTCGCCCGGACAGGCCGAGACGTCGACGCCGGTCGACCCGACGCTGGCCGCTCGGCTGGTCGACCACGTCGAGCGGGTCGTCGTGGGCAAGCGTTCGGTCGTCACCCTGTCGGTGGCGACGCTGCTGGCCGGCGGGCACCTGCTGCTGGAGGACGTCCCCGGCGTCGGCAAGACCGTCCTCGCCCGGACCCTGGCGCGAACGATCGACGGGCAGCACACCCGCATCCAGGGTGCACCCGACCTGTTGCCGACCGACCTGACCGGCGCGGCGGTCTGGCGGCCGCGCGAGGAGCGGTTCGAGTTCGTGGCCGGCCCGCTGTTCGCCAACATCGTCGTCGTCGACGAGGCCAACCGGATGTCCCCACGGACGCAGGCCGCCCTCCTGGAGGCGATGGAGGAGGGCCAGGTCTCCGTCGACGGGGTCACCCACGCCCTCCCCCAGCCGTCCATGATCCTCGCGACCCAGAACCCGGCGGAGCAGCACGGGGTCCACCCCCTGCCGGAGTCCCAGCTGGACCGGTTCACCGCTGCGACGTCGATGGGGTACCCCGAGGCCGTGGACGAGGTGGCGATCGTCGCCAGCCAGCTTCGTGCCGACCCGCTGACGACCCTCCCCCCGCTGCTCGACCTGCACCAGCTGGCCGGCCTGCAGGCCGCCGCGCGAAACGTGACGGCGACCGAGGACCTGGTGGGCTACGCCGTCCGGCTCGTGCGGGCCACCCGGAACCGGGCCGGGGTCCGCCTCGGCGCGTCGCCGCGTGCGGCGCTGCAGCTGGTCCGGCTGGCACAGGCGATGGCGTTGCTGGACCAGCGCCCCGTGGTCCTTCCCGACGACATCAAGCGGGTTGCACCTGCGGTACTGGTCCACCGCCTCGTGGTCGACGGTCGCGGCGAGCGGCCCGACGGGGTCGTGCAGGCGGTCCTGCACGAGACCCCCGTCGCCGCCTGATCGCCGTTGAGACGCGTGGCCTTCCCCGACCGCAGACTGCTGACGACACGGCCGACGGGGGTCGGCTGGTCGGTGCTGGCGCTGGCGACGGTGCTGTACTTCGCGGGTTCCAACATCGGGTCGGGATGGCTGGTCCTGCTGGCCGCCACGCTGGCCGCCGGAGTCGCGGTCGACGTGGCCGGTGCCCGACGGCTGCAGCAGGCCACGGGGTGTGTCGTCTCCGGCGACGGGACCGGCACGATCGAGGCCCCGCCCGTCGTGACGATCCAGGTCACTCGTCCCCAGCACCCGGGCTCGACCCTCCTCGCGATTCCCTCCCTCGGGCTGCGGACGGTCCTCGGGGAGGCTGGCACCAGCACCGTCCGGGCGCCCGTGCGTCGATCGGTCGGTCCGCTGGACACCGTTGACGTCGTCCTCCGGACCGTCGGCAGCCTGACCCTCGCCGCGGCCGTGCGCCGGTCCGGCCACGAGGTGCGCTGCACGGTCGTGCCCAGCGTCCACCCAGCAGCCGAGCGCTTGGCTCGCATCGTCGGCGGACACGGGCCGCAGGAACGGCATCGGGTCGGCCGCGACGAGGTCACGGGCCTGCGGGAGCACGCCGCCGGGGACGGCAGCCGGCTGGTCCACTGGCGGGCCAGCGCCCGCCGGGGCCAGCTGCTCGTCCGGGACACCAGCGGCTCCACCGGACCGCACGTACGGATCGAGCTGGCACGGGACCACGGATGGACGCCGCCCCAGATGGTGCTGGCGACCACGGTCGTCACCGCCCTGGCCACGGCTGCCGGGGCCGATAGCGGTGCCACGCTCGTCCTGCAGGGCCATCCGGTCGAGTGGACCGCGACGATGGCGGAGCAGCTGGCCAGGCAGCATCCGCTCGGTGGCAGCCCCGTCGGACCTCCGTCCCCCGACCCGGGCGGGCCCCGCGGCAGCCGCGACGCCCGGACCGACGGGCCCGGCGTGGTCGTGCGTCCCGATCGCGACGACCCAACCGCCATCGTCGTCTCCACGCCGTCGGACGCAACCACCCTCCAGTCCCTGGAGGAGGTGCGGGGATGGCTGGCGGGCGCCTGATCAGGGCGGTCGCCGAGGTCAACACGACCCGGCGGCCCGAACACGACGTCACCCTGCGGGTGGCGGTCCTCGTCGCCGTGATGGCCGGGGCGCTGGCGGTGCTGTTCGCCGGTGCCGCACCGCTCGGCGAGTCGACGGCCATCGTCCTGGTCATGCCGCTGGCGTTCCTGTGGTCCCACCGGCGGCGCAACGACTCCAACTGGGCCGCCAAGATCGTGATCAGCGTCCTCGCGGTCGCTGTCCTGATCCGCTTCTTCGACGGCCTGTCGGGCATCACCACGGTCGACGACGCCCGGCTTCCCCTTTCGGTGCTGTTCCTGGAGATCCAGGTCCTGCACGCCTTCGACCTGCCGCAGCGTCGTGACCTGATGTTCGGCCTCGTGTCGTCGTTGGCGTTGCTCGGCCTGGCGCTGGCAACCGGTCCGGACGCCTGGATGTTCGTGCTGTTCGCGCTGCACCTGTCGGCCTCGGCGGTGGCCCTTCACCGGCACGGACGGTCCCGGGCGCAGGAGTGGGCCGAGGACGGCGTCGTCGGTCCCCCCGTCGACGTCGAGGACCCCGGGGGGCCGGAGAGGTCACCGGCTCGCGCAACCGGGCGCAGCGTCGCCGCGGTGGCCGCTGTGGCCGTGCTGCTGTTCGGGTTGCTGCCGTTGCGCTCCAGCGGGTCCCTCGGTGGACTGCCGTTCTCCTTCGGGTCGGCGGGGCCGGCGGCCACGACCGACAACGGCCGGATCCAGCCACCGTTCGCCGACGGCGGCGGGGCGCAGGGTGGCGGGCCGGTGGACTACTTCGGGTTCGCGGACCGGGTCGACCCCCGCTCGGTGGGCGAGCTCGACGACACCCCGATCATGCGGGTGCGCACCGACCGTCCGCGCCCGCTCCGCGGTGTGGTGTTCGACGTGTACGACGACGGCGTGTGGGGACGCTCGGCGACCGACCCACGCCCGGTCCAGGGCCTGCCCGTGGTGCTCCGCCAACCACGCGGTGAGGCGTCGGTCCAGCAGCGCGTGACCCAGACCATCGAGCTGCTGCACGCCACGCCGAACCTGGTCTTCGCGGCATCGGACCCCCGGGAGGTGTGGCTGGCTGCCCGCAGCGTCGCACCGTGGGACGACGGCACCCTGACGACGTCGGTCGACATGTCCGCGGGGACGGTCTACTCGGTGGTCTCCGCCATCGACGTCACACCGGCATCGACGTTGCGGACGGTCCGGCCCGGCAGCGCCGGGACGGTCGACCCACGGTGGACGGCGCTGCCCGACAGCGTGCCGCAACGTGTGCACGACCTCGCCCGGCAGCTCGCCGCACAGGCTGCGGCCCCGACCCCGTACGCGATCGCGGAGACGGTCCAGGCATGGATCGGCAACCGGGTCGCCTACAGCCTGGAGGGGCCGGTGGTCCCCCGTTCGGCCGACCCCGTCGACCACCTGCTGTTCGAGAGCCGTGTCGGTTGGTGCGAACCGATCGCCACCTCCATGGTGGTCCTGCTCCGCTCGGTGGGGATCCCCGCACGGTTCGTGACCGGATTCCAGCCGGGGACGAGGGACCTGTTCAGCGGTCAGTACGTGGTCCGCGCCGCCGACGCCCATGCCTGGGTCGAGGTCGAGGTACCCGGGGTCGGATGGGTGCCGTTCGACCCCACCGGCGCCACGTCGCAGGTGCTGGATCCCGACGGCAGGCCATCGGAGGTCCTGATCGGCCGGCTGCTCGCTCGGCTCCGTGACGCGGTCACCGCCGACCCCCGGCCCTGGGTGGCCGGAGCGGCTGGTGCGTTGGTGCTTGCAGGGGCCGGCTGGATGGCCTCGGCAGCGATGGCCGCCCGGCGGTTGCGTCGTCGGTCACCGTGGGTCCGCCTCCTGTCCGCGCTGGAGGTCGAGGGCGTGGCTGCCCGACCCTCCGACACGCCACGGGAGGCGGTGTCGCGAGCCAACCGAACGTTGCCGCACCTCGACCGTGCCGAGCTGGACCTCGTCCGCGCCCACGAGGAGGCACGCCGCTACGCCGCTCCCGGCCCCGACGACGAGTCGGCCCATGCCGCGGTCGACCGGATCCTGACGCGACGATGAGGCCGCCCGCCGGTCCCCGAGGGGGGACGGACGGCCCCTCCGGTCAGTCCTTGCGTGAGGTCAGGATCCGGTAGAGGACGTACAGCAGCAGGGCGCCGAGGGCGGCCGGCGCGAGCTTCTTCGCCACCGGGGCCCCCGCGACGTCGAGCAGGTCGATCGCGTCGTCGGTGGTCCTCGCCTTGGGCGTCGACGCGGGCCGGGCCGGTGTCGTCGCCGCACCTGCGGCCGGCGAGGAGGGTGCAGGGCTCGCCCCGTTGCTGGTGGCCGCAGCGGCCGCATCAGCGGTCTCGCCATCGACGGCGGCGTCGTCGGATGCCTGCCCGGTGGAGGTGTCGGCGGCGGCCGTGTCCGCCGTGGCCTCGTCGTCGTCCTCGTCCCCACCTGCGAGCTCGCCCGCCAGGCAGTCGGCGAACTGGCCGATCAGCTTCTCCCCGACGTCGCTCATGACGCTGCGACCGAACTGCGCCGGCTTGCCGGTGATGGCGAGCTCGGTGACGACCTTCACGGTCGCCCCGCCGTCGGGCCCGTCGACGACGGAGGCCCTGACCACCGCGTTGGCGGTGCCCGACCCGCGTGCCTCGCGACCGCGGGCGTTGATGGTGGCCGTCAGCGCCTCGGTGTCGACGTCGACGTAGTCGGCCTCACCCCGGTAGGTGACCTGGATCGGGCCGAGCTTGACCTTCACCCGACCGCTGAAGTGTTCGCCGTCGACATCGTCGACGGTGGCCCCGGGCATGCAGGGGCCGATGCGTTCGATGTCACGCAGCACCTCGAAGGCGCGGGCGGGCGGGACGGGCACGTCGAATGTGTGGGTCAGTTCCATCAGCGTCTGATCTCCTCGTGTGTGGACCGGGTCCACGTGTCCAGGTCGTCGGGGGTGTCAAGGTCGTCGGGCACCGCGACATCGTCGCAGGCGACGTGCTGCACGACCTCGGGGTGGGTGTCCAGCCAACCACGTGCGCCCCGGTCGCCGGCCAGTCCGGCCATGACGTCCTCGAATGCATCGGCGGCCAGCAGCACCGGGTTGCGAGGGTGACCGCCGTAGGTGGCCACCCATGCCTGCACGCCGGGGTGGGCTTCCTCTCGGGCCCGCAGGAGGCGAGCGACCGCAGCCGGACCGACGCCGGGCAGGTCGACGAGGTGGAGGAGGACACCACCGACGCCGCGCCCTGCGGCCCAGGACAGCCCCACGGCCACCGAGGTCGCCTGCCCCTCCTCCCAGCGGTCGTTGGGGACGATGGTCGCCCCGCGTCCGACCGCGTCGTTGACCAGGACCCCGGCAACGCGGTCGCCGGCCGATCCGGTCACGACACCGACCGGGGCGCAGCCCCCCTCGACCAACGCGCGGGTGGCCATCACCACCAGCGGGGTGCCGCCCAGCTCGACCAGCGCCTTGGGGCCGCCCATGCGTCGGCCGGCGCCGGCGGCGAGCACGACGCCGGCGACATCACGGATGCCGGGGGCGCTCACGTGAGGGCGTCCTCGCGGTCGGGGTGGATACGGCCACTGGTCCGGGTCAGCGGCTGTCCGCTGCCACCCCAGCGCAGCTGCACGATCTCCGCGGCGATGGACACGGCGGTCTCCTCCGGAGTCCGGGCACCCAGGTCCAGCCCGACGGGCGACCGCAGCCTGCCCAGCTCCTCCTCCGTCAGGCCCAGGTCGCGGAGTCGATCCAGCCGATCGGCATGGGTTCGCCTGGAGCCCATCGCGCCGATGTACCCGGCGTCGGTTCGCAGGGCGACCTCGAGCAGCGGCACGTCGAACTTCGGGTCGTGGGTCAGCACGCACAACACCGTGCGAGCGTCGACCGGCGCCGTCGGCAGGAACCGGTGGGGCCACTGGACGACGACCTCGTCGGCGTCGGGAAAACGAGCGCGCGTGGCGAAGACCCGCCGCGCATCGCACACGGTCACGTGGTAGCCGAGGAACTTGCCGATCCTCGCCACGGCAGCCGCGAAGTCGATGGCGCCGAACACGTACATCCGTGGGGGTGGCTGGAAGGACTGCACGAAGACGGTGACGTCGTCGACCCGCCGTTCGCCGTCGGCGCCGTAGGACCGTCGCCCGGTCCGTCCCTGGGCGAGCATGCCCCGCGCGTCGCTGGACACCGCAACCGCCAACCCCTCGCTGCCCAGGTCGCCGTCCTGGGCGTCCTCGGTCACGACCAGCTTGGAACCCACGTTGCCGGGCCCGTCGACGACGGTGCCGATGGCGACGCCTCGGCCGTCCTCGATCATCCGGCGGACCTCGGCGAAGCCGGGGATCGCGAAGGGTTCGACGAACAGGGAGATCTCGCCGCCACACGTCAGGCCGACCGCCACGGCCTCGTCGTCGGAGACCCCGTAGGTCACCTGCCTCGCGGGTCCTCCGGCCAGGACCTCCTGGCACTGCTCGACGACCGCGCCCTCGACACAGCCACCGGAGACGCTGCCGACGACGACCCCGTCGGCGTTGACCGCCATGGCGGCGCCGGGGTCGCGCGGGGCGCTGATCTGGGTCTCCACCACGGTCGCGATGGCCGTCGGGACACCGGCGTCGTGCCAGCTGGCGAGGGTGGTCAGGATGTCACGCATGGACGTCGCCTCCCATCACGACACGGGCCAGTCGTTCGAGTGCGGCCACCGAGTGGCCGGTCAGGAACTCGTCGACGTGCGGCAGGGCGGCAGCCATGCCGCCGACGAGCGGTTCGTAGCCGGGGGCGGCCTTGCGGGGATTGGACCACACGACCCTGTGGGCCAGCCGCTGCAACCGCTCCATCTGGGTGGCCAGGACCGTCGTGTCGCCGCGTTCCCAGCCGTCGGACAGGATCACGACGATCGCACCCCGCGCCAGCCCGCGCTGGCCCCAGCGGTCCAGCCATTCCTTCAGCCCGTCGCCCAGGCGGGTGCCCCCCGACCAGTCGGGGATGGCGCCGGCCACGGCGGCCATGGCGGTGTCGGGATCACGGTGGGACAGCTCGCGGGTGATGCGGGTCAGCCGGGTGCCGATGGTGAACGCCTCGGCCCGCCCGGTACCGCCGCCCCGACCGACGGCCACGTGGGCGAACCGCAGGAGGGCGTCGGCGTAGGTGCCCATCGACCCGGACACGTCGACCAGCAGGACCACGGTCCGGGGCCGCCGTCGGTGGCGGCGGCGATGCAGCACGCGGGGGTCGCCCATGCCCCGGAGGGCCTCGCGGACGGTGGCGTGCTCGTCGAGCCCACCGCGGTGCCACGGATGGTGGCGACGCGTGCGACGGGGCTCGCCCGGCAGCGACATCGCGGCCAGGAGGCGGTTGACCAGGTCCCGGTCCGCCGGGGTCAACGACGCGAGGTCCCGTTGGCGGAGGACCTCGTGCCGGCTGGCGCTGGCGGTCAGGTGCAGCTCGTCGTCGTCCCCGTCGTCGTCGCCACCGTGCAGCGGGGCGGTCAGGGACCGCAGCTGCGGCCGTTGGCTGCTGGGCGTGCCCGGTCGCAACCTCGTGTGGGGGGCCTCGCCCTCGAAGAAGGCCTCGAAGGCCCGGTCGTAGCGGCCCAGGTCGTCCCGGTTGCCGCACAGGGTCGAGCGGCCGGCCCAGTACACGTCGAGGCGCCGGCCGGCGTCGAGGACCTCCAGGGCCTCGACGAAGGCGCGGATCCGTCCGGTCGTCACGGGGACACCGGTGGACCGGACCGTCCGCGCGAAGGCCACGGCCGTGTCCAGGGCGTCGGCGGCGTCCGTGGGCGGTGTGTGCATCTCCCTCACACCCCCTGTACGGCGTTGGCGACGAGCCGTCCCAGGTCGAGCTTGCTGGCCTGCTCGAGGTCCTCCCGGTACTTCAGGACCGAGCCCAGCGTGTGGGTGGCGAGCTCGACGTCGAGGGTGTCCGCGCCGAGGGCCACGAGGGCACGGGTCCAGTCCAGCGTCTCGGCCACACCCGGCGGCTTGAACAGGTCCTCGGCCCGGAGCCCCTGCACCACCCCGACCACCTGGGCGGTCAGCTCCGCACCTGCGTCCGGGCAGCGACGACGGACGATGGCCACCTCGCGTTCGAACGTGGGATGGTCCAGCCAGTGGTACGTGCACCGGCGCTTCAGGGCGTCGTGCACCTCGCGGGTGCGGTTGGAGGTGATGACGACGACCGGTGGCACCTCGGCCACGATCCGCCCGAGCTCGGGGATCGTGACGGCGTACTCGCTGAGCAGCTCGAGCAGGAACGCCTCGAACTCGTCGTCGGCCCGGTCGATCTCGTCGATCAGCAGGACCGCCGGGCTGGTGCGGATCGCCTGGAGGAGGGGGCGGGCCAGCAGGAATCGTTCGTCGTACAGCTCGTGCTCGAGCGCCTCGACGTCACCGGTGGACCCGGCCGTCTCGGCGGCTCGCAGGTGCAGCAGCTGGCGGGGGAAGTCCCAGTCGTACAGGGCCTGTGACGCGTCGATGCCCTCGTAGCACTGGAGGCGGATCAGCGGCGCGTCGAGCAGGCCCGCGAGGGCCTGTGCCAGGGCGGTCTTGCCCACGCCGGGCTCGCCTTCGAGGAAGAGCGGCCGGGACAGGCGCAGTCCCAGCCAGGCGACGGTCGCCAGGCCCGTGTCGGCGAGGTAGTCGGCGTCGGCGAGCGCCCGTCGAAGGTCATCTGGGGAGGCGACGCCGTCGGGCATCGGGCCGGCTGGCTGGGTCAAGGAGGATCACACCATGTGGTCGGCGAAGTGGGGTCGGCGAACGGACCGGCCAGCGGGGTGGGGCCGCCGTCGGGCGGCCCCACCCCTGCTGGTCCATCGGATCAGGACAGCGCGGCCCGGACGGCACGACGGGTGAGGACCCGGGCGAGGTGCTGCCGGTAGGCGGCGTCGCCGTTGAGGTCCGACGGGGGCGAGGTGCCCTCCGCTGCCTGTTCACAGGCCGCGTCGATGGCGGCCCTGTCGCCGGTGTCGAGCCCCGCCAGCGCAGCCTCGACGCCCGAGGCACGCACCGGGGTCGAACCCATGTTGGTCAGTCCGATGTGGGCGTGGTCGATGGAGCCGTTTCCGGCGACGACCGCCAGCGCACCGACGATCGCCCAGCCCTGGGTGACGCGCGTGAACTTCTGGTAGTTCCAGCGGGCACCATCGGGCAGCTTGGGCCACGACACCTCCACGAGCACCTCGTCGGGCGCCAGCGCCGTCTCGAGGTAGTCGCTGAAGAAGTCGCTGGCCTTGATGTCGCGACGGCCGTTGGGACCCTCCGCGACGAACCGGGCGCCGAGGGACAACGCCATCGCTGGCATGTCGCTGGCCGCGTCGCCGTGGGCCAGCGACCCGCCGTGGGTGCCGCGGTGGCGGACCTGTGGGTCGCCGACCTTGGCCGTCACGTCGGCGATGACGCCGCAGTGCTGCTGGACCAGCGGGTTGCTCAGCACGTCGTAGTGGGTGGTGGCTGCCCCGATGACGAGACGGTTGCCGTCCTCGCGGACGCCCTTCATCTCCTCGACCCGACCGATGTCGATCAGGGTCTCGGGGTAGGCCAGCCGCAGCTTCATCAGCGGCAGCAGGGAATGTCCACCGGCCAGCAGCTTGGCGTCCTCGGCAGAGGACAGCGCCTGGACGGCGTCGGCGACGGAGGTCACCCGGACGTAGTCGAAGGTTGCGGGGATCATCGGTTCAGCCCTCTCCCTTTGCGGCCTGCAGCGCGTTCCAGACGGTTCTCGGTACGAGCGGCATCCGCAGCTCGTTGATCCCGAGGTGGCGCACCGCGTCGATGGCGCCGTTGACGATGGCGGGGGTCGAGGCGATCGTGCCGGCCTCGCCGACACCCTTGACCCCAAGGTCGTTGCTGGTGGCCGGCGTGGTGGTCCGGTCGGTGACGAAGGAGGGCATGTCCGCAGCGCTGGGCAGCGTGTAGTCGATGAACGTGCCGGTCAGCAGGTTGCCGGCGTCGTCGAACTCCACCCCCTCCCACATGGCCTGGGCGATGCCCTGGGCCAGGCCGCCGTGGACCTGCCCCTCCACGATCATCGGGTTGACGAC
This sequence comes from Euzebya pacifica, assembly GCF_003344865.1. Taxonomy (GTDB): domain Bacteria; phylum Actinomycetota; class Nitriliruptoria; order Euzebyales; family Euzebyaceae; genus Euzebya; species Euzebya pacifica. The sequence goes on along the minus strand of NZ_CP031165.1, from coordinate 2,780,479 downwards.
GTTGCCGATGTCGTCGACGCAGACGTACTTGCGGATGGTGACCCGTCCGGTCTCGGTGTCGACCTCCATGGCCGCCAGGTGGGTGCCGTGGGGGAAGGAGAAGTTCTCCGGATCGAAGACCATGTTGGCGGTCAGGTCCAGCTCGACGCCCTCCGGGTAGTCGTGACCGGCGAACACCGCCAGGGCGATGTCCTGGATGGTGGTGGACTTCTCGGGATCGCCCTTCACGGAGTAGGCGCCGTCGGCGAACTCCAGGTCGTCCTCGCTGGCCTCCAGCATGTGGGCGGCGAAGACCTTGGCCTTCTGCACCACCTTGTCGCAGGCTCGCTTCAGGGCGATGCCGCCGACGACCAGCGACCGGGAGCCGTAGGTGTCCAGTCCCATGGGGGCGATCTTGGTGTCGCCGTGCAGCACGTCGACGTCGTCGAAGGGCACCCCGAGGGTGTCGGCGGCGATCTGGGACCACGCGGTGACGTGGCCCTGCCCGTGGGGGCTGGTGCCCGTCACGACCTCGACCTTGCCGGTCGGCAGCATCCGGACCGTGGCAGCCTCCCAGCCGCCTGCGCCGTAGGAGAGCGACCCGAGCACCCGGGAGGGGGCGAGGCCGCACATCTCGGTGAACGTCGAGATGCCGATGCCCAGCTGGACCGGGTCGCCGGACTCGCGACGCTGCCGCTGTTCCTCACGCAGCTCGTCGTAGCCGAACAGCTCCATGGCCTTCTCGGTGGCGGCCTCGTAGTTGCCCGAGTCGTAGGTCAACCCGGCGATGGTGTCGAACGGGAACTCCTCGTGGGCGATCCAGTTGCGCTTGCGCAGCTCCATCGGCTCCATGCCGAGCTCGGCGGCGAGCTCGTCGATGATGCGCTCGATGGCGAACGTGGCCTCGGGCCGGCCCGCACCGCGGTAGGCGTCGGTCGGGGTCTTGGTGGTGAACACCCCGCGACAGGCGAAGTGGTAGGCGTCCATCTTGTAGATCGACGGGAACATGAAGGCCCCGAGGATGGGCACGCCCGGCGTGACCAGCTGAAGGTAGGCACCCATGTCGGCCAGCAGGTCGACCTTCAGGCCGCGGATGCGGCCGTCGGCGTCGGCGGCGATGGCGATGTCCTGGATCTGGTCCCGTCCGTGGATGGTGGCCTGGATGTCCTCGCTGCGGGACGCGGTCCACTTGAGCGGCTTGCCCAGCCGACGGGCGATCGCCGTCATGGCGACCTCCTCGGCGTACACGTTCAGCTTGGAGCCGAAGCCGCCGCCGACGTCGGGGGCGATGACCCGGACCTTCTGCTCGGGGATGGACAGGGTCAGCGCCAGCATCAGGCGCAGGATGTGGGGCACCTGGGTGGCGGAGTACACCGTCACCTCACCGGAAGCCGACGCCGGGTCGACCACGACCGACCGGGGTTCGATGGCTCCCGGGATCAGGCGTTGGTTGACGAACCGACGGCTGACGACGGTGTGGGCCCCGTCGAACGCCGCATCGACGTCGCCGGCCTCGAACGGCCACAGGAACGACACGTTGGAGTCGGTGTCGGAATGGACCTTGGTGGCACCGTCCTCGACGGCGGCGAGCATGTCGACCACGGGGTCGAGGGGCTCGTACTCGACGTCGACGAACTCCAGGGCATCGGCTGCCTGGTAGCTGGTGCGCGCGACGACCACGGCAACGGCGTCACCGACGTACTTGACCTCCTCGACGGCAAGGGCCATGTGGGCCGGGTTGACCATGTCGGCGGTGACCGGCCATGCGCACGGCAGGGCGCCGTACTCGCCCTCGAGGTCGGCACCGGTGAAGGCGGCGACCACACCGGGCTGCTCGAGCGCGTGGCTGGTGTCGAGTCGGCTGATCCGGGCGTGGGCCATCGGCGAGCGCAGCACGGCGGCGTGCAGCATGCCGGGGAGGGTGATGTTGTCGGTCCAGCGGGTCTGGCCGGTGATCAGCCGGGCGTCCTCCTTGCGGAGGGTCCAGTCGCCGACCTTGCCGGTGGCCTCCGGACGATCCTCGATGGCGGTCATGCCGACCCTCCGTTCATCTCGCCAGCGGCCTGCTGGACGGCGGCAACGATGTTCTGGTAGCCGGTGCAGCGACAGAGGTTGCCCTCCAGCCCCTCGCGGATCTCGTGCTCCGTCGGGTCGGGGTTCTGGCTGAGCAACGACGTCGCCGCGCAGATCATGCCGGGGGTGCAGTAGCCGCACTGCAGGCCGTGCTTCTCGTGGAACGCCTTCTGCACGGGTGTCAGCTCACCGTTGCCGAGGCCCTGGATGGTGGTGACCTCCGCCCCGTCGGCCTGGGCGGCCAGCATCGTGCACGACTTGGCCGAGCGGCCGTCCACCAGCACGGTGCATGCCCCGCAGTTGGAGGTGTCGCACCCGACGTTGGTGCCGGTCAGGCCCAGCACGTCGCGCAGGTAGTGGACGAACAGCAGCCGAGGTTCCACCTCGTCGTCGTAGGTGGTCCCGTCGACCGAGACCCGGATCTGCACGCGATCTGCGCGCGCGGACGTGGTTGTCATGGTGTGCCCTCCGAAAAGTGATCGGGCGCCGAAGACCGGCACCGTCTTCGTGCGACCAGCGGAGCGGCTCCATCCCCGGTGTGCTCCTTCACCGAGGCAATCCAGCGGGTCGCATCGCGAGCCTAGAACGGCGGCCGGTCCTCCGGTAGGGGTTTCTCGCAATCGGTGACGCGGGCACTGATGGGGCCCGCCCGGACCGGCTGTGGTTGGATCCGCAGTCGACACCCGGACCCGACATCCGGACCCGACATCCGGCCTCGACTCGACTACCCGACGGAGAACAGCGATGAGCCAGCAGACCGTGCACCTCGACGACCTCGAGTCCCTGGTGGGCACCCCGATCGGTCCGACCGAATGGCACGACATGGACCAACGGATGGTCGACGGGTTCGCCGACGTCACTGGTGACCATCAGTGGATCCACACCGATCCGGAGCGCGCCGCCAGGGGGCCGTTCGGCAGCACGATCGCCCACGGCTTCTTCACCCTGTCGCTGGCGCCCGTCCTGTCCTGGGAGCTGCTCACCGTCGAGGGTGTGTCGATGGCGGTCAACTACGGGTTGAACAAGGTGCGCTTCCCCGCCCCGGTCCCGGTCGGTACTGCCGTACGCGGCACCATGACGCTGGTCGAGCTGACCGAGGTGCAGGGCGGCCTGCAGTCGGTGTCGGAGCTGACCGTCGAACGCGACGGCGGAACGAAGCCCGTGTGCGTCGCCGAGCTGGTCACCCGTTACTACCGCTGAGGCAACATGACGGTTTGACCACTGGCGGTAACCCTCCGTTTCGGTCATAGTATCGAACCGAGGTGCAGTCCACGTCTGTCGGGGGGCGTGTCCGTACCCGTCACAGTCGACCCACGGGGACATCACCTATGCAGCGGGCCCGGATCATCGAGCGCATTCGCGTTGCCAGCGCGCCGCCGCCTGCTCCGGTGTCGATCAGCTTCGACCCGACACCCCACGAGGACGCCGAGCCGATCCCCGCCCCGTCGGGCGACGACTCGTCGGCTGACATGGCGGTGTCGTCGGCCGCACGGGCTGCCGCCACGGGGCGGGCGCTCGCCGAGGACGACCTGCGGTCCGGTCGTCGCGTCCCCGCGCCGGCAGGTGGGTCGGAATGACCGATCTGGCCGATCTCCAGACCGCCGTCCGCCAGATCCCCGGCGTGGCGGTGGCCGTGGTGCGCTGGCCCGACCCGCTCGGTCCGGCCAACCTGCGCGTGGAGTTCGCCGCTGGCGCGGACCGGCGTGCGGTCACCGAAGCCGTCGTGCGGACGATGGTCGAGGTCGGTCGGATCGACCTGGAGACCATGCAGGTCCACCCCGAGCAGGGCAAGCCCGCTCGCGAGGGCCGACCGATCTTCACCGACCTGCTGATCGAGCGGGAGGGGCACGACGTGCGGGTGCAGGTGACGCTTGCCGTCATCGGTCGTACCCACGTGGGGACGCGCGAGACGACCGGCCGTCGCGTCGACCTGCTCAGGATGACTGCCGAGGCTGCGGTGGCCGCCCTCAACGACTTCGTGCGCGACGGCGCTGTCTACGACGTCAGCCGGATCGACCGGATCGGCACGATCGACGGCGACGACGACCAGGTCACGGTCCAGGTGAAGGCCGACGACCAGCTGCTGCTCGGTGCGGCGCTGGTCCGTGGCGACGCTCGCGAAGCCGTGGTCCGCGCCACCCTCGACGCCGTCAACCGCCACGTCGTCCAGATCGAGCTGCCCGCCTGATCCAGCCGGTTGGCCGTCGGCCCCGGGGGACCCAGCCGCACGTCAGCCGCCGATGTAGGACATCTCCACGCGATCGGCGGGTTGGTGCTGGCGCTGGTGGCGGACCTCGCTGTAGCGGTCGGTCCGCCGACCCCAGATACGACCCAGCTCCTCGACCAGCTCGGGATCGGTGGCCCGTTCGTCGCGGAGGAACGCCCGCAGGTCGTGTCCCTTGCTGGCGAACAGGCAGGTGAACAGCTCACCGATCGCCGACAGGCGGGCGCGGACGCAGGTGGCGCAGAACGGCTGGGTGACGCTGGCGATGACCCCGACGGTGCCGCCGCCGTCGGCGTAGCGGTGGGTGTCGGCCACGGCGGTGCCCCGGTGCTCGTCGGCCCCCTCCAGCGGATGGACCGCCCCGATGGTGTCGAGGATCTCCTGGGCCGACACGACATCGGTGGGCGTCCAGCGGTTGGTGCTGCCGACGTCCATGAACTCGATGAAGCGGACCGTGACGCCCTTGTCCCGGCCCATCTCGGCCAGCGGCACGATCTGGCCCTCGTTGACCCCCCGCTGCACGACGGCGTTGACCTTGGTCCCCAGCCCCGCCTCGACCGACGCATCGATTGCGGCGAGGACGACACCCACGTCGACCTTCGTGTCGGCCATCCGCAGGAAGGTCTCGGGGTCCATGGCGTCCAGGCTGACCGTCACCCGGTCCAGTCCCGCTTGGACCAGGTCCGGCAGCAGGTCGGGCAGCAGCACGCCGTTGGTGGTCATGGCGATGTCGTCGATCCCGTCGACCGCCCGGATCATGGCCACGAGGTCGGGAAGGCCCCGGCGCAGCAGCGGTTCGCCGCCCGTCAGGCGGATCTTGCTGACCCCGTGACCCGCTGCTGCCCGCACGACCCGGACGATCTCCTCGAACGACAGCAGCGCGCTGCGCTCGAGGAACGCGTGGTCGGGACCGAACAGCTCGCGCGGCATGCAGTAGGTGCAACGGAAGTTGCATCGATCGGTCACTGAGACCCGGAGGTCCTGCAGTCCCCTGCCGCGGGTGTCGACGGTCGTCACGCCGTCAGCCTAGCCTTGCACGATGCCGGTCTCCTCAAGGTCGTCGGGACGGTCCCACACCGCGCTCGTCCTGGCGCTGCTCGCGGTGACCCTCGTGGTCTTCCTGCCGAGCACGCCGACACCGGCGTTTCGTGCACCGGGCACGAGGGTTGCGCTGGAGACCACGCGGTTCCTCGCGTCCATGGCTGCCGCCGGCCTGCTGGCATCCGGCGGGACCGGCGTGGACCAGGCCGCGCGCCGACCGTTCGTCGCTGCCCTCGTCCTGCTGGGTGTGACCGACCTGTGGTTCGGCGTCCTGCCCAACCTGGGCACCACCGACCTGACCGGCGACGAGACCCTCCTCCCGTGGATCGCCGCCCGGTACGTCGTCGGGGTGCTGTTCGTCCTCGCCGGTGCGGAGTGGCCCCGCTGGTCCACCGCCCGCCTGGTCACGGTGTCCCTCCTCGCGCTCGTGGCCATCGAGGTGGTCATCGTGACCGGCCCCTCCCCTGCCCTGCCCACGGTGATCGGGGCCGACGGCTTCCCCCAGCCGACCCCGGTGCAGCGGGCGTTCGAGATCGTGCCGATGGCGCTGTTCGGCCTCGGCGCGTTCCTCGCCGAGCGGCTGTACCGCCGCGACGAACAACCGCTGGAGCGATGGTTGTCGTGGGCGCTGATCATCGGCGTGTTCACCCAGCTGCACGAGGCGATCTTCCCCAGCGGCCTCGGACCCGTCATCACCTCCGCCGACCTGCTCCGTGCCGTCACCGCGCTGGTGCTGCTGGCCGGGGTCGTCCGCCAGCTGGCCCGCCTCCGTGCCGACCGGGTGCGCGCGCTCGACGTGTCGCAGGCCGACCTGCGGGAGCTGCGGGAGGTCTCCAGCCGGCTGCAGGACTACGTCGAACGCGAGGCGTCGTTCCGCTCGGTGGTCACCCACGAGCTGTCCACGCCGGTCATGACGATCTCCGCCTACGGCCACCTGCTCCAGCGGGGCGGGGACGCCCCTGCCCGCCAGCGGGCGGTCGACGGGATCGTCACCGAGGCCCGCCGGCTGCGGACGCTGATCGATCGCATGGACGACCTCAAGGAGATGGAGGACACGGCGCTGTCGGTCGACCTGCGGCCAGTGGCGATCGCACCGCTGCTGGACGAGGCCGGCTCGTTCGGCCGGGCCCTCGCCGGGGAGCACGCGGTGCACGTGTCGTCGGAGGACCGCACCCTGCCGCTTGACCCCGTTCGCATCTCCCAGGTGCTTCGCAACCTCATCACCAACGCCGTCCGCCACGCACCGGTGGGCACGCCCATCGTGCTGGAGGGGCGGGCCCGCGACGGGACGTACGTGATCCGCGTCGCCGACCGGGGCCCCGGGGTCGGGGTCCACGCCGAGGAGCTGTTCGAGAAGTACCGTCGAGGCCAGGACGATGCCGAGGGCACCGGCCTCGGCCTGTGGGTGGTCCGCCAGATCGTCAACGCGCACGGCGGGACCGTGGCCTTCGAACGTCCCACCGACACGGGAGCCAGGGTTCGTGTGGTGCTGCCGCTCCAGGAGTCCGTGGAGGAGAACCGATGACCATCCGTGTGCTGCTGATCGAGGACCACGCCAGCCTGCGCCAGGCCATGAGCGCCGTCATGGACCTCGAGGACGACATCGAGGTCATCGGCCATCGCGAGGACGGCGATCCCGCTGCGGCCGTGCGTGCGGCCGCAGGGGCCGACGTGGCCGTGGTCGACCTCGAGCTGCCCGTCGGCCACGGCGCCGACGTCGTGGCCGCCCTGCTGGAGGCCGACCCCCCGGTCCCGTCAGTCGTGCTGACCGGCCTCCGCGACGACCGTGAGCTCGGCCGTGCCATCCAGGCCGGCGCGCGTTCGGTGCTGCAGAAGACCGCGGAGATCCCCGAGATCATCGCGGCGGTCCGGGTGGTGGCCAGCGGCGGTGTGGTCCTGCCCGCGGCTGAGACCCAACGTCGGCTGCGTGCCCTCGACGCCGACCTGAACCGCCGTCGACGGGCTGACCTGGTGCGGGAGGCCCTGACCAGCAGGGAGGTCGAGGTGCTCGAGCACCTCGTCTACGGGGCCAGCACCGCCGAGACGGCCGAACGGCTGGGTATCTCCCCGGAGACCGTGCAGACCCACGTGCGCAACCTCATGGGCAAGCTCGGCGCGGGAAGCCGCCTGGAGGCCGTGAGCCTGGCCCTGCAGTACGAGGTCGTCGACCCACCCTGATCCGGGGCTCCGGGACTGCCGACAGCCGGTCGCCGAACTACCCGAACACGAGTACACCCTTCGCGGGCGGACACCGCATCGTGGTGTCATGGCCGCAACCCCCACCCCCGATACCGCCAGCCGCCGCGACGGTCGGATCGGCCGCGGGTTGTACGAACCCCGCCTGTTCGGACTGGGTCTGCTCGACCTCGGGCTGGTCGCATCCGCCATCGCGCTCATCGGCGGCCTGTACGGGACGCTGGCAGGCACCCAGTGGGGACTGCCGCTGCTGGGCGTTGCCACCTCCATGCTGGTCGTGGTGCTGGCCCGACGGGACCGGGACCTGGAGGTCAGCCAGATGCCGGACATCACGATCGGCGAGGTCGCCGAACCCCTGCCCCGGCTGAGCCGTCAGTCGACCCATCCCCGGCACGACCTTGCGCTGCTGTCCCCGCTCGTCCCGGCGGTCGTCCGCACCGATGACGGATGGGGCGTGGTGTCGATGGAGGTTGCGGTCGCGGCGCTCGCACGACCGGACTTCCACGGCACCTGGGCCGACGTGGCCCAACCGCTCGTCCCGCTGCAGGGATCGACGCGGCTGCGGACGCTGCGACGGGTGCCCCGTGACCACGAGGTCCTGCTGGTCCAGCCCCCCAACGGCGGCCCGCCGCTGGGTGTCACCGGGGCACGGCTCCGCAACCTCGGACCGCAGCCGGTCCGTCGCCGGCACCGGGCCCGTGTCGTCGACCTGACCCGCGCGCCCGCTGACGGCGCGTCCCCCGTCACGCCCTCCACCCGCCCCAAGGTCGGTGCATGACGACTGTCCTCGCCGCTGGCGCCGTCCTCGAGTCCGACCTCCTTCGCTTCTGGATCGCGCTGGCGCTCCTGCTGACGTCCGCGAAGGTCCTGGGCCACCTCGCGAAGCGGCTGGGACAACCCACTGTCGTCGGTGAGCTGTCTGCCGGCATCCTCCTCGGTCCCACCCTGCTCGGACGCGTGTTCCCGCAGGTGACCGAGCAGCTGTTCCCCGACGAGGGGACCGTCGCGATCATGATCGCGGCGGTGGCATGGCTGGGTGTGGTCCTCCTGCTGGCCGCAACCGGGTTCGAGGTCGACCTCGGCACCCTGCGGCGGCTCGGCAGGGCCGCCCTGACGGTCGGTGGTGCCAGCCTCGTCATCCCGGTGGCCCTGGGCTACGGGCTCGGACAGGTCCTGCCCGATTCGTTCTCGGGCGGTGAGGACCGGGCGGCCCTGCCGCTGTTCATGGGGGTGGCGCTCGGCATCTCGGCGTTGCCGGTCGTGGCCAAGGTCCTGCGTGAGCTGCGGCTCGCCAAGGCCGGCGTCGGTCAGATCATGCTGGCGGCCGGCATGCTCAACGACGTGGTCGGCTGGGCCCTGCTGGGCGTCGTCGCCGCGGTGGCTTCCGGCGGCGTGGGCGGTGGCACGTCCCCTGCGGTCGGCCTGGCCATCGCGCTGGGCGGGGCGTTGCTGACCATCGTGGGTGGGCTGACGATCGGCCAGCGTGGCGTCGACCGCCTGCTGCGCTTCGTCCGACGCCACGACGCCAGCAACGGGACGATGCTCGGCGTGTCGGTGATCATCGTGATCATCGCCGGATCGATCACCCAGGCGCTGGGTGTGGAAGCCGTGCTCGGCGCGTTCGTGGCCGGCATGGTGCTGGCACGATCACCCCTCGGCGGCCGTCGGGTGGAGCAGCCGCTCAGCACCCTGGCCGACCACGTGCTGGCTCCCGTCTTCTTCGCCACCGCCGGCCTGAAGGTCGACCTCTTCGCGATCGTTGCCCCTCCCCTGCTGTGGTGGACCCTCGCCATCCTCGCCGTGGCCGTCGGGGCCAAGGTGCTGGGCGGCTGGGTGGGCGCGCGCCTGGGCGGCTTCGGCAACCGCGACGGCCTCGCCATCGGCGTGGGCCTCAACGCCAGGGGGGCCCTCGAGATCGTCGTGGCGTCCCTGGGCCTGTCCTTGGGCGTGCTGTCCAACGAGGCCTATTCCGCGGTGGTCGTCATGGCCGTCGCCACGTCGTTGATGGCCCCTCCCCTGCTGACCTGGCTGCTGCAGCTGGACCCCGACGGCCCCGACGAGGGCGACACCGGCGTGCTGGCGCAGGTCCGGACCGCGTTGTTGCCCACCCGTGGTGGTGGCTCCTCGGTCCTGGCCGGTCGCGTGCTCTCCCGCGTCCTGCCGCCCACGGCCAGCATCACCGCGTTGACCGTGCACTCCGCCGCCGAGGACGCGGTCGCCGGCCGCGAGGCGGCCCGCAGCATCCAGACCCACGTCGACCGGCGGATGCGCTGGCGCGACCACATCGCCGAGGATCCCGCGAAGGCGGTCCTGGCCGAGTCGGTCATGGGCTACGAGATGATCGCGCTGGGCGCCACGGCCACGTCGGCCGGCGGCCCGACCGCAAGCCGCGTGCTGCAGCAGATCGTCACGGCCGCGACGGTGCCCGTGCTGCTGGTCCGCAGCGCCCTGGACCGGCCGCCGGAGGACATCGACCTGGACCGCATCGCCGTGGGTGCCAGCGGAACCACCTCAGGTGGCCTGGCGATCGACCTCGCGATCCGCATGGCGGCGGGCGGCGGGGCCGAGCTGTCGATGATCCACATCATCGACCAGCCCCGCGTCGACCGGCGGGACCGTCAGAAGGCATCCCGCTGGCAGGCGCAGGCCTTCGCCGACATCGACGGGATGCTCGCCGAGCCACGGCAGGCTGCCGAACGCTCCGGGGTCGGGGTGGACGTCAAGCTGCGTCGGTCCCGCACCGTCGCGGAGGACCTCGTCGCTGCTGCCGTCGAGGCCAACGCCTCGCTGCTGGTCGTCGGTGGCGAACCACGTCACGAGGGTGGGGCGTTCCTCGGCCACACCGTGACCCACCTGCTGGCGACCGCCCCCATGTCGGTTGCGGTGGTGATCAACCCCCGCTGACCGTCAAGCGGTCAGCGACGCGGCCACCTCGTCGACGCGGGCCTCGAGCTCGGCGATCGTCCCCTCGTTCCAGATCACGTGGGTGGCGACGGCCAGCTTGTCCGCGAGCGGCGCCTGGCTGTTGATGCGTCCCCACGCCTCGTCGGGGTCCATGCCCCGGTCGGCCACCAGCCGGTCGTGCTGGACCTCGGGCCCCACGGCGACGACCACGATCGTCGGATAGGCCTCGGCATGGCCCATCTCCACGAGCAGGGGCGAGTCGACGACCACCGGGCCGTCGTGGTCGGCGAGTGCACCGATGCGACGGCCCATCTCCTCCGCGATCCGGGGATGGGTGATGCCGTTGAGGTCCTGTCGGGCGGCCTCGTCGGCGAACACGAGCGCGCCGAGCGCCGGCCGGTCGAGCGTGCCGTCAGCCAGCAGCATGTCCGCACCGAAGCGGTCGGCGATCTCCGCCAGGGCCGGCTGACCGGGTTCGACGACGAACCGCGCAACCATGTCGGCGTCGATGACGGGGAACCCGTGCACGTCGGCGAACCGCCCGGACACGGTCGACTTGCCGGATGCGATGCCACCGGTGAGGCCAACGAGCTGCATGACGTCATCCTGACGGTCGCCCGATCGCGGCACAAAGGGGGACGGGCCCGACACGAGGTCGGGCCCGTCCGGGTGCATCGTCGTGGTCACGACCGTCGAGGATGACCCCGCAACATCATGCGAGCGCGCTTCCGACGTCGTCGATGGCGGTGATCACCGTGTCGACGTGGCCTTCCAGGCCGCCTGCGACGGCGTCCTGGCTCAGCGCACCATCGGTGATGTCGGCGAAGAAGGCGCCGGCGTCCTGACGGTACTGGGCGAGGTTGTCTAGGGCGCCCTGGGTGGCTGCCTCGTCGCCGGCCAGGAGGCCGTTGGTGTAGTCGACGAAGAATCCGATGTGGTTGCGCCACAGCGAGAGGAAGGCGTCACGCTGGTCGGGCGCAACCGCGGCCACGAGGTCAGCGAGCTGCTGGGAGTTCGCATCGAGTGTCGCGGCTGCCGCCTCGAACGCGGCCTGGTCGCCCACGACGAGCTGCTCCAGCGCGATGGAGGCGAGGTAGACGTGCTCCTGCAGGGTGGTGCTGATGTCGGTCAGCAGGGCTGCCCCATCGGTGTCGACACCGTCGATCCCGGCGGCCGTCGCGATGGCGCCCGCCAGGGCACGTGCGGAGTTGTCCACGACGTGGTCGGCTGCACCCTTGAGCTGGTCGAACGCGCCGGTGTCACCGGCAGCGAAGCCGTCGATGGTGGCGATCACGGTGTTGACGTGCTGCTCGAGGCTCGCCGTGACGTCCTCCGCGGCGATCGCACCGCCGGTGATCTCGGCGAAGAAGGCACCAGCGTCCTGCCGGTACTGGTTCAGCCCGGCGAGCGCGTCGTCCTTGGCTGCCTGGTCGCCAGCCTTGGCCCCTTCGGTATAGGCGACGAAGAAGTCGATGTGGTTCTCCCACAGGCTCTGGAAGGCCTCCTGCTGGTCGGGCGCCACGGAGCCCACGAGCCCGGCCAGGCGTTCGGTGTTCTCTGCGAGGGACTCGGCGGCAGCCGCGAAGGCATCCGGTCGGTCCTTCAGCAGCTGCTCGAGGGTGATGGCGGCGAGATAGACGTGACCCTGGAGCGTGGCGGCCAGGTCCTCCTGCAGCGCTGCGCCCTCGGAGTCGACCCCGTCGAAGCCCGCGGCCTGCCCCAGACCCGCGGCCAGGGCCGGTGCGGATTCGTCGGTCACGTACGTGGCCGCTTCCCGGACGCTCTCGAAGGCAGCGATGGACTGCTCGGACTCGGCGTCCTCCGTAGCCTCGGTCTCCGCAGTGCTGGGGTCCTCGCTCGCGACGTCCTCCGTCGCGGCTTCGGCGTCCGGAGTGGAGGCGACATCGTCGGCCGCCGGGTCTGACTGGGTTGCGTCCTCGGTCTGGACCTCGACATCGTCGACGTCGTCGGAGTCGTCGGAGTCATCGGCCGCGCATCCGGCGAGGACGAGGGCAAGGACCATCAACGGCGCCAGCAGACGCCAGGACAGGGGTGAAGTGGAGTGGTTCATTCGTAGACCGCTTTCTGTCGGTTCCCGTTCGGAACCGGACACCGCTCGGGCTGCTCCGGTTCAACGAACACATGCCCGACACGCGTTCGACGACAAACAACTGAATCCTGTCCGGGAGACGACAGATCCGTGTCGTGTCGCGGGATCTGGCCACGAACACAGAAGGACCCGAGCCGGTGGCTCGGGTCCTTCGTGTGTGTCTGTGTGGCTACTCGTCCTCGGACGACGCGTCGGCGTCGGCGTCGGCGTCGGTCGCCTCGTCCTCCTCGGCAGGAGCCTCCTCAGCGGGGGCCTCCTCGACGGCAGGCTCCTCAGCAGGGGCCTCCTCGACGGCAGCCTCCTCAGCAGGAGCCTCCTCGACGGCAGCCTCCTCAGCAGGAGCCTCCTCAGCGGGAGCCTCTTCAGCGACCGCCTGCTCGGTGGTCGTGTCGTCCTCGGCGGGCGCCGGCGCGTCGGCCGGTGCCTCCTCGGCAGCAGCCTCGGCGGGCTCGTCGTCCTTGACGGCAGCAGCCTGGGCCTGAACCCGGGCGATGACGTCCTGGGCGGACAGGCCACCCTCCTCGGAGCTGGCCTCCTCGGCCTGCTGCGCACCCTGGGAGCGCTGCAGCGCCTGGGCCAGGGCAGCACCCATGGCCGAGCCACCGTCGCCGGCCTCGGGCGCACGACCGGAGGAGGAGTCCTCCGCGGCGTAGGCCGGAGCCTCGTCGATCTCCGGGGCCTCGCCGTAACCGGCCTTGACGGCCTGCTTCAGCGAGAGGGAGATACGACGACGGACGTCGTCGATGTCGATGATCTTGACGGTGATCCGGTCGTTGACCTTCACGACCTGCTCGGGCTGCTCGACGTGGGCGTCGGCCAGCTCGGAGATGTGGATGAGGCCCTCGATGCCGTCCTCGACCTTGACGAACGCACCGAAGGGAACCAGCTTCGTGACGTTGCCCTCGACGAACTCGCCGACGTAGTGCTGACGGGCGAACTGCTGCCACGGGTCTTCCTGGGTCGCCTTGAGCGACAGGGAGACGCGCTCGCGCTCCAGGTCGACGTCCAGGACCTCGACCTCGACCTCCTGGCCGAGCTCGACGACCTCACCGGGGTGGTCGACGTGCTTCCAGGACAGCTCGGACACGTGGACCAGACCGTCCACGCCACCCAGGTCCACGAAGGCACCGAAGTTGACGCAGCTGCTGACCGTGCCCTTGCGGATCTCGCCCTTCTGCAGGGTCTCGAGGAACTCGCGGCGGAACTCGCTCTGCGTCTCCTCCAGGAACTTGCGACGGGACAGGACGACGTTGTTGCGGTTCTTGTCGAGCTCGATGACCTTGCACTCGAGCTCCTGACCCACGTAGGGGTGCAGGTCGCGGACACGACGCATCTCCACCAGCGAGGCGGGCAGGAAGCCGCGCAGGCCGATGTCGAGGATGAGGCCGCCCTTGACGACCTCGATGACGGTACCGGTGACCGTGGAGTCCCGCTCGTGGATCTCCTCGATCTTGCCCCAGGCGCGCTCGTACTGGGCGCGCTTCTTGGACAGGACCAGACGGCCGTCCTTGTCCTCCTTCTGCAGGACCAGTGCCTCGATGACATCACCGACGGCGACGACCTCGTTGGGGTCGACGTCGTGCTTGATGCTCAGCTCGCGCGAGGGGATGACACCCTCGGACTTGAACCCGATGTCCAGCAGGACCTCTTCGGGGTCGACCTTGACGACAACCCCCTCCACGATGTCGCCGTCGTCGAAGTCCTTGACGGTGGCCTCGAGGGCAGCGAGGAACGCTTCTTCGGAGCCGAACTCCTCGAGGAGGATGGCGGCACCTCGTTCGCGTTCTTCGTCCACAGCGGACGTGAGGGTGTACTGGTCGGTCATGTTGGCGGTCCGTTCACAGGGGATTCTGCAGGGTGTCGACGTCGGTCGACGCTGGCTTCGATGGGAGTGCCCCTCGTCCGGGGGGCGACGGGTGCTGGGGCGCGGCTCTGTCTCGCGTGCAGCACAGAAAGCCCCGAGTAGGGGCGAGCAGCCAGTCTGCTGTACGGCCCGGCCGCTGTCAACCAAGGGCAACAGCTGCCGGACGAGGCCGGGTCAGAAGGCCGGTCGGTCGTCCTCGGTGTAGGGGTGGATCCGCAGGTCCGCCCACACCCACACGGTCTTGGAGCGGGGGTAGAACCAGATCGGCACCGCCACCATCACGCCGATGGCGATGAACGTCAGGGCACCCCACGGCACGTCGGGCCACGTCAGCAGGATCGTGCCGAGGAACGCCACGAAGAAGCTGATCAGGCACACGGCCATGTTCATGATCAGGGCGCCGACCCAGTAGCCGTCCTCACCGTGGGTGTAGGAGTAGTGGCAGCTGGGGCACTCGTCGACGACGTTGCCGTACCCCTCGGTGATCGGCTTGTGTCCGCAGAGGGGACAACGAACGCGCAGGGCGTTCAGCAGCGACGGGGAACGGGGGTCGGCGGACATGTGCCCAAGGATGCCAGCGGTGTCACGGACCCGACGATTCGCCTGACGCTACAGCTAGGCCGGACCGGCGACCGATCGCAGCTGCTGCCGCGCCGCCTCGGCGCCGGTGGCGATGGGTGCCATCAGCGCCTCCTCCGGGACGCCGAACGCCTCGACCAGCTCCAGCGCCCGTGGCCGCAGCTCGTTGCACAGCACGTCGACCATCTGGGTGATTCCCTTGGTCGTCTCGGGCGTGAGGCGGCCGTGCTCGAGGAACCAGGCCCGGTCGGCCTCGATGGTGTGCAGGGCGTAGAGGTCGGCGACCAGCCCGAGCAGCTCGCGGACGTCGTCGTCCTCGCACTTGCCAACCGCGGCGGTCAGGTGGCCGAGCACCACGTTCTCCATGTGCACGCGGGCGGCGTACAGGACGTGGGTCTGGGCGCGGTTGAAGGCCGCGAAGGCATCGCCGTCGTCGTCCATGCCGGCCTTGATGCGGGCGGCCACCGTCTCCAGGGCGTGTTCCTCCCGATCCGCGAACAGCTCGCAGTGCCAGCCGCGGTCGCGCAGGTCCTCGGTCTGGCGGACCGGGGCGGCGCCGCGAAGGGACTGCAGCAGCGGCACGGCCCGCAGCCGCTCCACGACGTTGTCCAGGACCCGGTCGGCGACGAAGCGCACGGTGCCCATCAGGTCCAGCTCGGAGAACTCCTCGCTGTAGCCGGTGAGCAGGCCCTTGGCCACGAGCTGCATGAGCACGGTGTTGGCGCCCTCGAACGTCGCGAAGACGTCGGTGTCGGCTCGCAACGACGGCAGCCGGTTCTCCGACAGGTAGCCGGCGCCGCCGCAGGCCTCGCGACACGCCTGCATGACCTCGTTGCAGTGCCAGGTCGCCTGGGCCTTCATGCCCGCGGCGATGGACTCGACCTCGCGGCGGGCCTCGGCGTCGTCGCCGTCCTGCGAGGCGACGTAGCGACGCACCAGCTCCTCCTGCGCGAAGTGCAGCGCGTAGGTGCGGGCGAGCAGCGGCAGCAGCAGCCGTTGGTGGGCCTGGTAGTCCAGCAGGCGGTTCTCCTGGACCTCGTCGGGTGAGGAGAACTGCCGCCTGGTCTCGCCGTAGCGGACGGCGATGGTCAGCGCCACCTTGCTGGCGTTGATCGCCGCACCCGACACCGAGGTCCGGCCCTGCACCAGCGCCCCAAGCATGGTGAAGAACCGGCGGGTGCGGCTCTCGATGGTGCTGCGGTAGGTGCCGTCGGGGTCCACCGTGCCGAAGCGGTCCAACAGGTTCGTGCGCGGGACACGGACGGCATCGAAGGTGATCCGGCCGTTGTCCACCCCGTTGAGCCCGGCCTTGTGGCCGTCGTCGGTGATGTGCACGCCGGGCAGCAGGTTGTGCTCGTCATCGCGCAGCGGCACGAGCAGGGCATGCACGCCGTGGTTGGTGTCGTCGACGATCAGCTGGGCGAACACCACGGCCATGCGCCCGTCACGGGCGGCGTTGCCGATGTAGTCCTTGCGGGCGTCCTCGTCAGGGGTGTGGACGATGAACTCGTCGTCGGCCGGCGCGTAGGTGGCGGTGGTGCGCAGCTGCTCGACGTCGGAGCCGTGGCCCGTCTCGGTCATGGCGAAGCACCCGGGCAGGGCGAGGGTGACGATGTCGGGGCCGTAGCGCTCGATCTGCTCGGCGTTGCCGAGCTGCATCACGGCGCCGCCGAACAAGCCCCACTGCACGCCGACCTTGACCAGCAACGACAGGTCACCGAAGGCCAGCGTCTCGAAGGCAGCGATGCCGCCCCCGGGGTCGTCGTGGCCGCCCACGTGGCCAGGGAACCCAAGCGACGGGCCGATGCCGTGGCTGGCGAGGCGTTGCATCTGCTGCGCCACGCGGGCCCGGTGCTCCTCCACCCCCAACCCGATGGCGGGTCCCATGTCGGGGTCCTTCAGCAACGTCCGGACTTCGTCGCGGACGGCCGCGTGGGGCCCATCGAGCAACGTGCGCAGTGACTGGGTGGTGCTCACGCTGGAGAACGTAACCCCAGCCGATGGGGGCGAAACACCCCCGTTCGGTATTCGCCGTCAGATGGCGAGGGCCCGGTCGAGGTCGTCGCGCAGGTCCTCGACGTCCTCCAGCCCGACCGACAGCCGTATCGTCCCGTCGCTGATGCCGATGGCCCGCCGGGCGTCGGGCCCGATGCGCCGGTGCGTGGTCGTCGCCGGGTGGGTGGTGAGGGACTTGGCGTCGGCGAAGTTGTTGGAGATGTCGATGACCCCGAGGGCGTTGAGGACCCCGAACGCCCGGTCGGTGCCGCCTTCGACCTCGAACGTCACGACCGTGCCCCCACCGGTCATCTGTCGGCGTGCGAGCTCGTGCTGGGGGTGGGACGGCAGCCACGGGTGGCGCACCCAGGTGACGGCGTCGTGGCCCTCCAGCCAGCCGGCGAGGTCCAGGGCCGACGCGGCCATGCGCTCGACGCGCAGCGACATCGTCTCCAGGCTCTTGAGGACCACCCAGGCGTTGAACGGGCTCATGGTGGGACCGGTGTGCCGCATGAAGGGCTGCAGCTGCTCGCCGATGAAGGCGGCCGTCCCGAGGACCATGCCGCCGAGCGTCCGGCCGTGCCCGTCCATGTGCTTGGTGGTGGAGTAGACGATGACGTCGGCACCGTGTTCCAGCGGGCGCTGGAAGACCGGCGAGGCGAAGATGTTGTCCACGATCACCGTGGCCCCGGCGGCGTGGGCCAGGTCGCTGACGGCGGCGATGTCGACCAGCTGCTGCATGGGGTTGGCAGGGCTCTCGAAGAAGACGGCCTGGGCCGGGGCAGACAGGGCACGTTCCCACTGGGTCAGGTCGTCACCGTCGACGAAGTCGCAGGTGATCCCGTAGCGGGGCAGCAGCTCGTCGAGGATGACGAAGCAGGAGCCGAACAGGCTGCGCGACGCGACGACCCGGTCGCCGGTGCGGGTGCAGGCCAGCAGGGCGTTGAAGACCGCGGCCATGCCGCTGGCGGTTGCCCAGGCCGCCTCGGCACCCTCCATGGCGCGGACCCGTTCCTGCAGCATCGACACGGTCGGGTTGGACACGCGGGAGTAACGGTGTCGGTCCAGCTCGCCGGCGAACGCCGCGGCCGCTTCCTCCGCCGAGGCGTAGACGTAGCCCGACGTCAGGTAGAGGGCCTCGGCGGTCTCGTCGTGGTGGCCGCGGTCCAGCCCCGCACGAACCGCGAGGGTGTCGGGGCGCAGCTGCTGCTCGTCCATGTCAGTGCTTCTCGGCCTCGGCCCACGACGGGCCGGACGCCCAGTCGACCTCGAGCGGGACGGCCAGCTCGATCACCCCGGACATGGTGTCCACCAGCAGGTCGCGGAGCTGGTCGTGATCGGCCGTGGTTGCCTCGCACACGAGCTCGTCGTGGACCTGCAGCAGCAGCTGGGGCGCCGGGTCACCCGCCCAGTCGGCGGTGGCCATGGCTGCCCGCACGTCGTTCATGGCGATCTTCATGATGTCGGCGGCGGTGCCCTGGATCGGGGCGTTGAGCGCCATGCGTTCGGCCATGGCGCGACGCTGCCGGTTCTCGCTCATCAGGTCGGGCAGGTAGCGGCGACGGCCGGTCAGGGTCTCGGTGTAGCCGCTGCGCCGCGCCTCCTCCACTCCCCCGTACAGGTAGGACCGCACGCCGGGGAAGCGTTCGAAGTAGGCGTCCATCAGCTCCTGGGCCTCGTCCCGGCCGATCGACAGCTGCTGCGCCAGGCCGAAGGAGCTCAGGCCGTACGCCAGCCCGTAGGTCATGCCCTTGATCTTGGACCGCTGGGTGTTGTCGACGTCGGCGACGTCGACCCCGAAGACCTTGGCCGCGGTCGCCGCGTGGATGTCCTCCCCCGAACCGAACGCGTCCAGCAGCCCCTCGTCCCCCGACAGGTGGGCCATGACCCGCAGCTCGATCTGGGAGTAGTCGGCGACGACCAGCGTGTCGTAGCCCTCGCCCGGGACGAACGCCCGGCGGATCTGCCGACCGAGCTCCGTACGGATCGGGATGTTCTGCAAGTTGGGGTTCTGGCTGGACAAGCGGCCGGTGACGGCGACGGTCTGGTTGAACTCCGCGTGCACCCGGCGGGTGCGGTCGGCACCCACCATCGCCAGCAACGGGTCGATGTAGGTGCCCTTGAGCTTGCTGTACTCGCGGTAGTCGAGGATCGCCTGGATCACCGGGTGTTCCTCGACGATCTTGCGAAGCTCCGCCGCGTCGGTGGACCAGCCGGTCTTGATCTTCTTGGTCTTCTTCAGGCCGAGGTGTTCGAACAGCAGGCTCTGCAGCTTCTTGGGCGAGTCGAGGAAGCCCAGGTCCTGGAAGTCCTCGAGGTCGCGTTCGTCACCCTCGACCGCCACGAGCGCACGGGACCGGGCGTCGGCGACCTTGTCCTCGAGGTCCGCGCCCAGCTCGGCCAGCACGCGACCGTCGACGGTGATGCCGGCCCGTTCGAGGTCCGCCAGCCCGGCGATGAGCGGCAGCTCGATACGGCGAATCAGGTCGGCCTGACCGCGCTGAGTCACCTCGGCGTCCAGCACCTCTGCCAGCTCGAACAACGCCTGGGCCTCGAACGCACGAGCACGCCAGGCGGTGTCCTGCTCGGTCTCGAACATGCCGAGCTGCCCCGACTCCTCCCCTGCCCGCTGGACCTCCTCCTCGGTGGCCAGGTGCTTGGAGAGGTACTCCAGCGCGAGCTTGTCCAGGGCGTAGGTGCGGGCCGACGGCTGCAGGACGTAGGCCCACACCTCGGTGTCGATCATCGGTTCGGTCGGCTCGTCGAAGCCGGCGGCACGGGCGAAGTGGTGCAGCTTCTTGCCGTCGTGGACCCACAGGGGATGGTCGTCGGTGCCGGACAACAACCGCTGGACCGCGACGCGGTCGTCCTCGCCGAGCACCTCGGTGCGGGCGGTGATGGGGTCGGCGCCGGACGCGGCCAGGGCGATCGCGACGGCCTCGACGGCGGGCAGGGACCCGGCGGTCGTGGGGACCACGGCGACGGGCTGGCCACCGGGCACCTTGCCCAGCCAGGCCGCGATCTCTCCGGTGTCGCCACGGTGCGGCTCGTTGTCGAAGCCGCCTGCGGCTTCTTCCGCCTGGGCGCCGAGGACCGTCTCGTTCAGCCGGTCCCACAGCGAGCGGAACTCCAGGGTGGCGAACAGTCGCTGGACGGCTGGGGCGTCGATCTCGCCACGACGGAAGTCCTCCACCGGTCGTGGCAGGGGCAGCTGGCGGTTGACGGTGGTGACGATGCGGCTGGCCATCACGGCGTCGCGGTGCTCCAGCAACATCGCGGGCACCTTCTTGCCCCGGATCTGCTCGATGTTGTCGTAGATCCCCTCCAGGGTCCCGTGGGCGGCCAGCAGCTTGGAGGCGGTCTTGTCGCCGACCCCGGGCACGCCGGGGATGTTGTCGCTGGGATCACCGCGGAGGGCGGCGAGCATCGGATAGCTGGTCGGCGGCACCCCGTACTTGTCCTCCACCGCGGCGGTGTCCATCACGATCGTGTCGCTGATGCCGCGCCGGGTGTAGAGCACCCTGACGGCCCCGTGTTCGCCGTCGCCCTCGTCGACCAGCTGGAACAGGTCGCGGTCGCCGGTGACGACCAGCACGTCCCAGCCGTCGGCCTTGGCGGTCTCTGCGTAGCTGGCGATGAGGTCGTCGGCCTCCTGGCCCTCGAGGTCGACACGCGGGATGCCCATGGCCTCGAGGACCTCGTCGATCAGCGGCAGCTGGGACTTGAACTCGTCCGGCGACTTCTTGCGGTTGGCCTTGTACTCGGGCAGCAGCTCGGTCCGCTCGGCCGGGCGCCCCTTGTCGAACACGGCGGCCAGGGCCTCCGGCGGGTGCTCGTCGAGCAGCTTGATCACCATGGACGTGAAGCCGTACGCGGCGTTGGTGACCTGGCCGGTGGTGGTGCGCAGGTCCTCGGGCAGCGCGAAGAACGCGCGGTAGGCCAGGCTGTAGCCGTCCAGGAGGGCGAGGGTCGGTCGAGGTGCAGTCATGGGGGCGTCGATCCTACGTCGAGCAGGAGATCAGTGGTTCCATGTCGAAGGCCTCCGCGCATCGCCGGACCCTGCCCCCGTGGGCCCGGCTTGCGCACTGCCTTGATCACATTCCTCCGACGACCGTAGTAGCGTTACGACCGTAGTAGGAGATGTACCCGTGGCGGTGTGTTGCGGGACACTCGCACAACACGGTGGCCCGGAGGGAATTCCCCCCGAGGGACGCACCTCCTACAGCAATCGCAAGTAATCTGCCGCGCGTGCCGACCCTGTGCCCCTTTCGGGCCTGCGGGCACGCAACGCACAACCCCCATCCAAGAGGAGTCAGTGGCATGACCACCAACCTTAAGTGGCTGCGCCTCGTCGCCATGATCGCCCTGCTGGCGATCGTCGCGACCGCATGCGCATCCGACAGCGGCGACGACGCGACCGAAGAGGACGCCGACGCCGACGCAACCGAAGAGACCGTCGACGAGCCCACCGAGGACGAGGCGACGGACGAGGCAACCGAGGAGGAGGAGCCTGCAGAGGAGGCCACCACCGAGGAAGCCGCAGAGGAGCCCGCCGGTGACGGCGCGGAGAACCTCAAGATGGCCTACATCCTGCCCGAGACCGGTCAGCTCGCCTTCCTGGGCCCGCCGATCATCAACGGCTTCCAGCTCGCCGTGCAGCAGATCAACGAGGCCGGCGGCGTCAACGGTGCCGAGGTCCTGCAGGACGGCGGTGACGAGGGTGACGGTGACGGCACCATCGCCAACCAGACCGCTGACCGCCTGCTCGCCGAGGACGTCCACATCATCATGGGTGCGGCCTCGTCCGGTATCTCCCTGACGATCATCGACAAGATCACCGGTGCGGGCGTCGTCCAGTGCTCGCCGTCCAACACCTCCCCCACCTTCACCAACTACGACGACGGTGGCCTGTACTTCCGCGCTGCCCCGACCGACGCCCTGCAGGGTCCGGTCCTGGCCGAGCAGATCGTGGCCGCTGGCGGCACCAACGTTGCCGTCCTGGCGCGTGCCGATGACTACGGTCAGGGCCTGCTGGACGCCACCGTGGCTGCCCTCGAGAACGCCGGCGCGACCGTTGCCGTCGAGACCACCTACGACCCGATGGCCCAGAGCTTCGACGCTGAGGTCGAGCAGGTCGTCAACTCCGGCGCAGACGCCGTCGCCCTGATCGCCTTCGACGAGGGTGCCCGCATCCTGTCGACCATGATCGAGCGTGGCGTTGGCCCGGCCGACATCGTTGTCTTCGGTGCCGACGGCATCGCCTCCAACGACACCCCCGGCCTGGTCGACCCGAACAACCCGGCCGTCCTGGTCGGCATGCGCACCACCTCCCCGACCCCTGCGTCGGACGAGGGCTTCAACACCGCCCTGTCGGAGTTCGCTCCCGACGTGACGGACACCCTGTTCGCTGCTGAGGGTTACGACTGCGCCATCGCTGCCGCCCTGGCTGCGCACGCTGGTGGGTCCAACTCCTCCCAGGCGATCGCCGACAACATGATCGCCGTCACCGGTGGCGGCACCAAGTGCACCTCCTACGCCGAGTGCATCGAGCTGCTCGACGCTGGCGAGGACATCGACTACGACGGCCCGTCCGGTCCGATGGACTTCACCGACGCCGGTGAGCCCTCGCAGGGCACCTACGCCCTCTCGGAGTTCACCGCCGAGGGCACCCTGGAGCAGATCGACACGATCGTCTCCAGCCAGTAACACCCTCCGGTGATCGTCTGATCACCACCAGGGACTCGGCAGGGCCCGGCGCATCACGCGCCGGGCCCTGTTGTCGTTTCCGTTCCGTTGTGCCCGGGGCGGGTCAGCCGACGGTGAGCCTGGCCTGCTTGAGGACCGCCCGGTCGTCGACGCGGCTCTCGATGACGATGCCGTCGTCCTCTCGCCACAGCGAGTGGGTGAGGGTGTCACCGGGCAGGACCACACCGGAGAACCGTGCCTGGTAGCGGGTGACGGCGGTGGTGTCGCCGTCGAGGAGCGCGTGGACGGCGGCCTTGCAGGCGATGCCGAAGGTGCACATGCCGTGGAGGATGGGGCGCTCGAACCCACCGACGGCCGCGAAGGCCGGGTCGGCGTGCAGGGGGTTGGCGTCGCCGCTCAACCGGTACAGCAGGGCCTGCTGCTCCAGGGTCGGCGTCTCGACGACGGCGTCGGGATCACGCCTCGGCGGACGGATCCGGTCACCGGACGGGCCGGAGTCGCCACCGAATCCACCCTCGCCACGGATGAAGGCCGTCATGGTGTTGGTCGCGATCGGCTCGCCGTCGACCGTGGTGGTGTTCTCGAAGACCACCGACGCGCCGGACCGCTTGTCGTACACCCCGGTCGCGCGGGCGCTCGAGGTGGCGGTCGCCTCCGTCGGCAGCGGCCGGTGCAGGACCAGGTCGTGCTCGCCGTGGACGAGCATGCGCAGGTCGATGTCGAACCCGGGCAGGTCGGCGTAGGACGGGATGGGCAGGAAGCCCGGCACCGTCCCGAAGGACGGCATGACCACTAGGTCGGGTTCGTAGGTGAGCCGCAGCTCGGCGGGGTCGGTGGCCGGCACGCCGGCGCCGATCCCGAGGTGGTACAGGATCACGTCCTTCTGTGTCCAGGAGGAGTCCCACTCGATGGGGTCGGCGGCCAGCAGGGCATCGATGTCGATCGGCATGGTGGTGGTCTACCAGCTGACCGCACGAACGACGACGCCCCGACCGCGGGGGTCGGGGCGTGGCCTCGGATACTGCGGGCTGCTAACCCTTCTTGGTCTCGGCGAAGATCTCGGCGATCTCGTCGATCAGGTCGAGCAGCTTCTGGCCGTCGGCCGGGTCGACGCTCTTCTTGGCGTCACCAGCGGCCTTGATGGCGCGCCAGAACAGGTCGTGCAGCTGCGGGAACTGCTCGACGTGCGGCGGCTTGAAGTAGTCGGTCCACAGCACGGACAGGTGGTGCTTGACCAGCTCGGCGCGCTCTTCCTTGATGAAGATCGCGCGGTCCTTGAAGACCGGGTCGTCGCTGTCCTGGTACTTCTCGGTGATCTTGAGGACCGACTCGGCCTCGATGCGGGCCTGGGCGGGGTCGTAGACACCACACATCAGGTCGCAGTGGGCGTGCGCCGTGCGCGGGGCGCTGACGCGGTCGGTCAGGGCGAGGATTCGCTGGAGCATTCTGGTTCTCCTTGTGGGGGTGGACAGCAAAGCGGGCCACACTCTAGCTACCCATGCCCCCACCATCCGACCCGGCACCAACCCCCCGCTCTGTCACGAAGCCTGCAGTGGCCGTCCTGCTCGCCGTGCTCCTCGGAACGGCCCGCCTGGTGACCCTTCCCCGGGTCACGGTGGAGGGACCGAGCATGCTGCCGACGCTGCTGCCCGGCGACCGCCTGCTGGTCCTCCCTGGCCCCGTCCGGCCGGGCTGCCTCGTGGTGGTGAGCCACCCTCGCAACCCCGGCCTGCTGCTGGTCAAGCGGGCGGATGCGGTGGACCGTCGCACCGTCACGGTGCGTGGCGACAACCCGTCGGCCAGCACCGACTCCCGCCATTTCGGCCCGGTCCCCCGACGCCTGGTCCTCGGCCGTCCCGTCTACCGCTACTCCCCCGCCGACCGCTCCGGCTGGCTCTGGTCGACCTGACCCCACCCCCGCGTGTCGCACCACCGGCGCCTCGCACGGGCCAGCCGACACACATCGGAGGCGTGTCGCACCACCGGCGCCTCGCGCGGGTTAGACAACACACACCGGAGGCGTGTCGCACCACCGGCCCCTCACGCCGGTCAGGCGACAAGCGTCAGGGGAGGGTGATGCGGACGGCGTCGGCGGGGGTGGGGGTGCCGGCGCGGTCGGGGTGCATGACCGAGGCCAGCGCGCGGGCGCCGCTGACGACGGCCTGCGGGGTGCAGCGGCTGAACAGCCGGGTGGCGTCCATCGCCCAGAACCGGCCTTCCTCGACGGCACGCAGGCCGGCGAGCGGCAGGCCGCGTGCCTCCTCCACCGACTGCTCGAGGGAGTAGCCGCAGGGGACGAACAGGATCATGTCGGGGTCGGCCTCGGCAACCTCCTCGGGGGTGACCCGGCGGGATGCCTCACCCGGCTGCGCCAACGCGTCGACGCCGCCGGCGAGGTCGATCAGCTCGGGCACCCAGTGGCCAGCGATGAAGTACGGGTCGCCCCACTCCAGCGCCACGATGCGGGGTCGCTCCACACCGGCCACCGACTCGGCGACCGCCGTCAGGTCCTGCTTGGCGTCAGCGATCACGCGTTCGGCGGCGTCGACCACACCTGCGGCCTTGCCGACCCGCGCCAGGTCCTCCCAGAGGTGGGCCAGGCGGACCGCGGTCAGCATGATGAGCTCGGCGCCCTCCGGCACGTCGCCACGGGCGACCTCACCGTTGACGGCGCACACGTCGCACACGTCCTGGCTGAGGACCAGCGCGGGGTCGAGCTCGTGAAGGAGGGGTCGGTCGGTGCGGTACAGGCTGTGGCCGTCGGCAACGGACGCGCTGACCGCGGCGTCGATCTCGCCCGGCGTCATCGTCAGGTCGAGGATCGAGCTGGTCAGCACCGGCTTCCCCTCGGCGATCGCGTGGTCGCACTCGTGGGAGACGCCGACCAACCGATCACCGAGCCCGAGGGCAGCGGCGATGTCGGTTCCGGACGGGATGAGGCTGGCGATGGCATCGGACACGAGAGGCTCCTGGGGCTAGCGGGTTCCGGTGGAGGGGTGGTCGGCCAGCCAGCGGGCAACGCCGGCCGTGATGGCGGTGTGGGTCGCCATCGCCAGGTCGTGGCCGACCCGTGTGGCGGGGCCGGCGAAGGACGACGGGCCGTCCCACAACGAGGGGTCGATGGCATCGGGGCGGGACCGGATCGGCGCCGCCGCGACGAGGACGGAGTCGGTCGCCGTGCCGGTGGCGACCCCGTCACGGTTGGTGGCCAGCAGGCCGGCGTCGGCGATGGCCTGCGCCTTGGCCTCGGTCAGCGTCTGCACGGCGTTGACCAGGCCGGCGTCGTCGAGCGGCGCGTCGAGCACGGCGGCGATGTTGATCGTCCCCGGGCCGTGGTGGGGTTCCCAGCTGCCGGCCGCAGCCAGCGGCACCGACACACCCACGGTGGCCACGACCCACGCCAGGCCCTGTCGGCCCTCGACCCAGCGATCGACGGCGGCGGCGGTCATGGTGGCCACGATCGGCCCCTCGAGGTCGTCGGCCCGTTCCTTCAGGTGCGCGACCGGGTCGACCCGGTCGTAGGACAGCGGCACCTCCAGGTTGAGCCACGTCCGCACGGTGCCGATGCCGCCACCCACGATGGTGGAAGCCACGCAGGGACGGGGCCGGTCGAGGACGAGGACCATGCGGTCCCCCTCGACGGTCAGCTGGTGGTCTGGAGCCACTCGGCGACCCGGTCGGCGTAGTAGGTCAGGACGATGTCGGCCCCGGCACGCTTGATGCCGGTCAACGTCTCGATGGCGACCGCCCGTTCGTCGAGCCAACCGGCCCGCGAGGCCGCGGCGATCATCAGGTACTCGCCGCTCACCTGGTAGGCAGCGACCGGCACCGTCGAGACCTCCGCCAGCCGCCGGATCACGTCGAGGTACGGTCCGGCCGGCTTGACCATGACCATGTCGGCACCCTCGAGCACGTCCTGCTCGTACTCGCGGAGCGCCTCGCGGACGTTCCCGGGGTCCATCTGGTAGGTCTTCTTGTCGCCCGACTTGGGGGCGGAGTCCAGCGCACCACGGAAGGGGCCGTAGAAGGCGCTGGCGTACTTGGCGGTGTAGGACATGATCCCGACGTCGGTGTGGCCGTCGGCATCGAGGGCGTCGCGGATGGCCTCGACCCGCCCGTCCATCATGTCGCTCGGCGCGATGATGTCGGCGCCCGCGTCGGCCTGGCAGACGGCCTGCTTGGCGAGCACCTCGACGGTCTCGTCGTTGAGGATCCGTCCGTCGGGGGCGACGATGCCGTCGTGCCCCTCGCTGGAGTAGGGGTCGAGCGCGACGTCGGTGATGACGAGCATCTCGGGGTGGGCGTCCTTGATCGCGCGGATGGCGCGGGGATACAGCCCGTCGGGGTTGTGGCACTCCTCGCCCCGGGAGGACTTCAGCGCGTCGTCGATCTTGGGGAACAGCACCACCCCACGGATGCCCAGGCCCGCAACCCGGCCGACCTCCTTCACGAGCCCATCGAGGCTCCAACGGGTCACACCGGGCATGGACTCGATCGGCACGTCGTGGTCGTCGACGTGCAGGAACATCGGCAGCAGCATGTCGGCCGGCGTCAGGGTGGTCTCGCGGACGAGGTCACGCAACGCGGGGCTGGTCCGGTTGCGACGCGGCCGGATCGGCAGGTCCAGCTGATGGGTCATCGGGGTCTCCTGCAGGGTGGACGAGTGGCCGACACGGTAGCCGACGGCCGGGATGTCACCGGCCCGCCGACGGGACGGCCCGCCAGCCCGCGAGGGACAACATCCGGTCGACGTCGACGTGGTCGGCGACGACGGCGGCGATGCGGTCGAGGTCGGCTTCGCGGTGTGCGGCGGCAGGGACGCTGCCGGGCACGAACCGGCGCCCGCGCTGCTCGGCCACCCACCGCAGCAGGGCCCGGCGGGTGTCGTCGTGGTCGGCCAACCCGTGCCACGAGGTACCCATGACCGGTCCGGCGACCACGCCTCCCGGCCGTCCGTCGTCGTCGCGGACCAGGACCTTCGCCTCGGCGTCGACCGTCGTCCGGCCGTGGCGGATCTCGTAGCCGCTGGCGTCGGTCCCGAGCGCCGGGGCGTCGCCGCTGACCCGACGCACGACCTTGTCGACGTGGAACGTGGTCTCGACGGGCAGCAGGCCCAGCCCGGCGACGGTGCCACCCCCACCCTCGACGGTGTCGGTGATGGCACGTCCCAGCATCTGGTAGCCACCGCAGATGCCGAGGATCGGTCCCCCGGCGGTCGCTCGGTCCCGCAGGGCACGGTCCAGGCCCAGCTGGCGCAGGCGGTCGAGGTCGGCCACGGTCGCCCGGGTACCGGGGATGACGACGAGGTCGGCGTCGGCCACGGCGGCGGCGGACTCAGTGAAGGTCACGGTGACGCCGGGCTCCCGGCCGAGTGCGTCGATGTCGGTGAAGTTGGAGATCCGCTGCAGGCGGAGGACGGCGATGCGCAGCCCCTCCTCCCCCACGGGTGGCCCGCCGTCGAGATCGCGCAGGCCGAGGGAGTCCTCGGCATCAAGTCCGAGGCCGTCGACCCACGGCACCACGCCGAGGACGGGCACGCCGGTACGGGCGGTCAGGTCCTCGATGGCCGGGTCGAGCAGGCTGGCGTCGCCGCGGAACCGGTTGATGACGAAGCCACGGATCCGTTGCCGATCCTCGTCGGGCTGCAGTGCCCACGAGCCGTAGAGGCTGGCGAAGACCCCGCCCCGCTCGATGTCACCGACGACCACGACGGGCAGGTCGGCGTCGGCGGCCAGGCCCATGTTGACCAGGTCGCGATCGCGCAGGTTCGGTTCGGCCACTCCCCCGGCGCCTTCGCACACCACCAGCTCGTGGCGGGTCCGCAGGTCCGCCAGCGCACGGCGGACGTGGGGCCACAGGCGGGTCGTCAGCGGCCCGTAGGCCACGGCGTCGGTCTCCTGCAGCGGCCGGCCGTCGACGACGACGTGGCTGGTCCGGTCGCCGCTGGGCTTCAGCAGGATCGGGTTCATGGCGGTCGTGGCGGGGATGCGGGCGGCGGCTGCCTGCAGCGCCTGTGCCCGGCCGATCTCACCACCGTCGCTGGCGACCGCGCTGTTGAGCGCCATGTTCTGGGCCTTGAACGGTGCGACGTCGATGCCGCGGTCGACCAGCAGGCGACAGAGGGCTGCGACGAGGGTGGTCTTCCCAGCGTCGCTGCCCGTGCCGGCGACGAGCACCGCCGGCGCCGGATGGGTCACTGCCGGTCGCCGGTGGGCACCACGAGCCCGGCGGCGCGGACGGCCTCGGCCAGCTGCTGCAGGGTGGTGCACTCCACGGTCTCGGGGCCGCGCAGGCGCCAGCGGTCGGGCAGCACCTCCACCGTCAACCAGGCGGACCGATCGACCACGACGGCACCGGCCCGTGCCAGCGCCCTCCCGGTCCACAGGGCCCGGGTCGGGTCGGGGTCACGGCCGTCGACCCCGGTGACGGAGACCTCGGCGCAGCAGTCAACGGGCAGCTGGAACGACGCCGTGGCCAGGTCGAACCGGATGTCGTCCCGACCGAAGGCGCGGTCGATCGCCCCGTCGAGGGCCAGGTCCTCGGGGGCGCCGACCTCGACGGTGCCCGAGCCGTCCAGCAGCCAGGCGGTGTCGGCGACGCGCAGGGCCAGGTCGAGGTCGTGGATGGACGCGACCACGGCCAGGTCGCGGGTGGCGGCCAGCCTGCGCAGCAGCCCGATGGCCTCGACCCGACCGGGCAGGTCCAGGAATGCCGTGGGTTCGTCGAGCAGCAGCACGGCGGGTTCCTGGGCCAGCGCCCGGGCGATCCACACCCGCTGGCGCTGGCCGTCCGACAGCCGGGCCAGCTCACGATCGGCCAGATGGGTCGCCCCGACCGCCTCGAGGGCGTCGTCGACCATCTGGTGGTCCCGCGCGGTCATGCGGCCCGACCAGCCCGTGTGGGGATGCCGGCCGATCGCCACGATGTCCCGGGCCCGGAGCAGTCCGACGTCGGGGTGGTCGGTCAGCAC
The DNA here is from genome assembly GCF_003344865.1 of Euzebya pacifica. Classification (GTDB taxonomy): domain Bacteria; phylum Actinomycetota; class Nitriliruptoria; order Euzebyales; family Euzebyaceae; genus Euzebya; species Euzebya pacifica. The sequence continues at coordinate 2,750,838 of NZ_CP031165.1, read as the reverse complement.
GACCGCGATGTGGGTGGCCCGGTCGGCCCGCTTCATCTTCGTCAGCTCGCGCGTGCCGGATGCGGTGGTGGCCGTGACACGGCCGTCCAGCGGGGGGATGACCCCACCGAGGGTGCGCAGCAGCGTCGTCTTGCCGGCCCCGTTGGGTCCCAGCACGGCCACGAACCGGCCGCGATGGACAGACAGGTCGGCGGGCCCGACGATCGGGACGGGCTGCCGACCGTCGTGGTACCCGGCCCGGAGACCGACAGCGGCAAGGGCAGCTCCGTCCAGAGCGCCGTCGAGGGCGGCTCCGTCGAGGGAGCTCGCAGAAGACGGGGAGGACGTCGCGGTCACGACAGCACCACCTCCGCCGACCGGCGCAACCGCATCAGGACGACGATGACGACCGGGGCGCCCAGCACCGGGGTGACGGCGTTGAGCGGAAGCGCGAGGTCCTGGCCGGGGACACCGGCGATGATCTCGGTGCCGAGCGCCACGCAGGCACCGATCAGGACGACGGCCGGCATCAGCACGCGGTGGTCGGAGGTGCGCAGCAGCGCCCGACCCAGATGGGGGACCGCCAGCCCGACGAACGCGATGGGCCCGGCGAAGGCGGTGATGACGCCTGCCAACAAGGAGGAGGAGACGATGATCGCGGCACGTACGGCGCGGACGTTGACGCCCACGGACTCGGCGTACCGCTCCCCCAGCAGGAGGGCGTTGAGGCCCTTGACGGTCGATGCGGCCAGCAGCAGCCCGATCACGGCAGCGGGCACGAGCACGGCAAGCTCCGACCAGGTGACCCCGCGGAAGGACCCGAGGCTCCACGCCAGGTAGGCGCGGAAGTCGTCGGAGTCGGAGAAGAACAGCAGGAGGCTGACGACCGACCCGGCGAGGTAGCCAGCCATGAGCCCGATGATGAGCACGCTCGTGATGGAGCGGATCCGGCGGGCGAAGGTGAGGACGGCGCCCAGCACGAGGCCTGCGCCGATCGCGGCGGCAACGGCGGTGGAGACGCTGCCGCCCAGCGCGAGCGTGCCGAGGAACATCGAGCCGCTGCCGGCCAGGCTGACCAGCGCAACGCCCAGGCTGGCCCCCGACGCGATGCCCAGGACGAACGGGTCGGCCAGGGGGTTGCGGAAGAGGGTCTGCAGCTGCAGGCCAGCGACGGACAACCCGGCGCCGGCGACCAGGGCGGTCACGGCGCGTGGCAGGCGGATGTCGGTGATGATGACCGACCATGACGAGGTGGAGGGTTCACCGCCGGTCAGGACGGTCCACACCTCGACGACGGGGATGGCGACCGACCCGAGCGCCAGCGCGCCGGCGAACAACCCGGCGGTCAGCACGAGCAGGCCGAGCAGGATGGGGACGACGGGGCGACGGCTCGTGCCCCGCCCCTCCTCCCGCGGGTAGTGGTGGTCGACCACGTCCCCATCGGCGCGATCGGGGGCTGCGTCGTCCATGGGCGACGCAGGCCCCGATCGCGTCACCAGCGACCGGTCGGGGTCACCGGCGGGGCCGACCCGGGGTGTGGCCGGGTCGAGCGTCGGGGCGGCCGTCGAGGCGGTCTCGGCGACGGGATCGGGGCTCATCCGGACGCGCCGGCCTCGGCGCCGTCACCCGCCTGGGACCCGAGCAGCCCGAAGAACCGGGGCTCGTGGTCGGGCAGCAGGTCGGGGTGCAGGATCGCCACGATGTCGGCGAGGACCAGGTCCGGACGGACCGCACCCTCCTCGTAGAACCGGTTGCCGCCGGTCGGGCCGAGGTCGGCATCGTTGGCCCACACGTTGTCGGGGAAGGCCGCGAACAGGCCCAGGCGCTCGTCGTCGGCGACGAACTGCTCGGGCGTCACGGCAACCGAACCGGCCGACAGCCAGGCGTCGGCGTCCTGACCACGCTCGAGCACCGTTTCCAGGTCCAGCGGAAGGGTCGAGCCGGGCTCGTCGGCGAACACGTAGGCACCGCCGGCCGCGGCGATCAGCGACGCGGTGTAGGACTCGCCGCCGGAGGCGAACCAGGTCCCCTCGAACGGGTCGTTGGTCAGCACCGTCGGACGGTCGTCCTCGGGGACGTCGGCGGCCAGCGCGACCAGCTCGTCCCAGTCCGCGGCGACGCCGTCGAACACGTCGACGACCGCGGCTTCCTCGTTGAGCAGCATCGCTTCGAGCTTCATCCACTCGGCGCGGCCGAGCGGGTCGACCTCCAGGTAGGACGCGTTGGGCACGACGGGCACGTCGAGGGCGGCGAACGGCTCGGTCGGGTCGGCCCCGGAGAAGCCGGCGCTGACCATGATCACGTCGGGCTCGGCGGCCGCGAGGGTCTCCAGGTCAGGAGAGGTCTGGTTGCCCACCTCGACGATGTCGCCGGCCTCGGCGGCCTCGACGACGGACTGGGTGGAGGCGTACTGCAGGCCACCGTGGCCGACCAGGACGTCGGTGCGACCGATCAGGTCGAAGCCCTGGAGGAAGGTGGTGGAGTAGGTCACCGCACGCTGCACGGGGACGTCGACGACGATGTCGGCCTGGACGTCATCGGGGAGGGTCGTGCCGCACTGGACCAGCGCAACGGTCAGCGGGACCGCATCGGCGCTGTCGTTGGGACGGTCGATCGTGACCAGCTTGACGTTGCCGTCGTAGGTGGCGCTGATGCCCTCGGCCACGTCGAAGACGACCTTGTCGGGGAACCAGTCCAGGTCCTGCAGGTCCTCGGTGGCGCAGCCGTCGGTGAGGTTGGCCTCCGGCGGGGCGACCGCATCGGCAGCCCCTTCCTCGCTGGCGTCGGCGGTGTCGGCGGCCTCGCCATCGGTCATGGCCGCATCCTCGGCCTCGCCGTCGTCCTCGGCGTCCGGGGCGCCTTCGCTGGCTTCGGCCGTGTCCTCCTCGCTGGAGGGCGGGTCGTTGCTGGTGTCCCGACCGGACGGGTCGGCGGCGCATGCGGCCAGGACCAGGGCGAACAGGACGAACATGGCTGCGCTTCGCAGCCTCTTGGTGAATGGGGAGACCAACGTCGTCCCCTCCTTTCCGTGCCTCGCGGAATCGTGGGTGCTCGGTGCGGGTGGCCGGTCTCCTGGCTTCCGGGTCGTCGGCCGAACGGGCCGTGCACGAACGCCTCGCCCTTCCCGGCACGTGGCCAGTGGGACTGCCAAAAGAGGCGTTCGCTCCTCCGGTTACAGTGGCGAGGACCGCGCCGGTATCACACCGGACTTCCCGAGCACCACCGCAGGTGAGCGGGGTCACCGTACTCGGCCGTCGCCGGTGGGACAAACGTCCGAACGCCCCCGGATCGACCTACGCTGCGCCCCATGCGTTCGACGATCGTCCTTGCCGCCGTCCTGCTGGTGTCCGTGTGGGCCCTGCCCGCCAGCGCCCACACCGAGGTGGACACCACCGTTCCCGAGGCCGACAGCGAGGTGGCCGACCCCCCGATCGAGGTGGTGCTCGACTTCACCGCCGCGTTGCTCCCCGACAGCCAGCCGGCCGTCCGGGTGATCGACCCCAACGGCGACGACCTGGTCGCGGCACCCCCCACCCTCGACGGCGCCACCGTGACCGTTCCCCTCAACCTGGCGGTCACCCCGGGCCCCCACCGGGTCGACTGGGCCATCACCGCCGCCGACGGCGACGACCAGACCGGCACCTTCACGTTCACCTTCGCCCCACCAGCGGACGTGGCGACCCCGCCGGGCGCGGTGGCACCGACCACGTCGCCGAGCGCCTCGACATCGGACAGCGCCGCGACGCCGCCCCCGTCGGAGACGGCCACACCTGCGGCGACCACCAGCGAGGTGACCGAACCGTCGGACGCACCCGAGGCGACCGACGCCACGGCGGTCCCGTCAGTGGTTCCGGGGGACCCGGAAGCGGCCTCGACGACGACACGTGCGCTCGTCGTCGTGGCGGCGTTCTTCGCCGTCCTCGCCGTGGGTGCGGTGATGCTCTCGCGTGCCCGGCGAGACGGCAGCGAGCAGTGACCTACTCGCCGTGGAGCTGACCGGCCAGGTAGTTCTCGACCCCGATGCGCTCGATGGCGTCGAGCTGGGACTCGAACCAGTCGGCGTGGGTCTCCTCGTCGCGGACCATCTCCTCGAACACCGCGGCCGAGCCGTGGTCACCGAGGTCGTGGCACTCCTTGGCGGCCGCGTTGAACGTCGCCACGGCCAGCTTCTCGCTCTCCAGCGCCAGCGACAGCATCTCCTGGGCGTTCTCGCCGACGGTGATCGCGTTCAGGCGCTGCACGTTGGGGTGCCCGTCGAACATGAGGATGCGCTCGATCAGCTCGTCGGCGTCCTTCATCTCGTCGATGGAGTAGTCGTAGAAGCGCTTCCCCAGCTTCGGGAAGCCCCAGCTGTCCAGCATCTTGGCGTGCAGGAAGTAGGTGTTGGTGACGGTGAGCTCGAAGGTGAGCGCGTCGTTGAACAGCTCGACGATGCGAGGGCTGACCGGTTGCATTTCGTGACGTCCTTCTGGTGACGGGTGGCGGCTTGAGTATGTCAGGTGCGGACGGCCCCGCCAGCGGTCACGGTCAGCTCGCCACGGGTCCGCAGCTGTGCCCGAACGGGCTCGCCCACGGGCGCGTCGTCGCAGGGCAGCTCGGTCGCGAGGGACGGACAGCTGCCGCACACCATGTTGCGCAGCGTCGGCACGCAGCCACCGCACGCGGTCCCCGCGCCGGTCAGGGCAGCGACCTGTCGAACGGAGGTGCACCCCTCCGCCACGGCGGCTTCGATCTGGCGGTCGGTGACGACCTTGCACTGACAGACGTACATGGAGGTTAGGTTAGCCTAACCATCTGCCGAGGGACAAAAGACGAGGGCCCGCCGGGTGTCCGACGGGCCCTCCTCCAACGCAGCTGTCAGTCGGTCCTGACCGTCAGTCGGTCTTGACCAGGGTGCCGAGGTAGAGCTCGATGACCTTGGGGTCCTTCAGCAGCTCGAGCCCGGTACCGGTGTAGGCGTCGCGGCCCTGGTCCAGCACGTAGCCCCGGTCACAGATCTTCAGGCACTGCTGGGCGTTCTGCTCGACCATGATGATCGTGACGCCCGCGTCGTTGATCTGCTTGACGCGGTGGAACACCACGCCCTGGTTGGCCGGCGACAGGCCGGCCGACGGCTCGTCCAGGAACAGGACGCTGGGATCCATCATCAGCGCACGGCCCATGGCGACCATCTGCCGTTCACCACCCGACAGGGACCCGGCGCGCTGCTTGCGACGGTCGGCCAGCTTGGGGAACAGCCCGGCCACGAAGTCGAACCGCTCGTTGAACATCGAGGGGCGCAGGTACACACCCATCTCGAGGTTCTCCTCGATGGTGAGGGAGGGGAAGACGTTGTTGGTCTGCGGGACGTAGCCCACGCCCTTGTCGACCAGCTCGTGGGCGGTCATCCCGGTGATGTCGTTCTCGCGGAGGATGACGTGGCCGTCACGAACCTCCACGAGGCCGAACATCGCCTTGATGAGGGTCGACTTGCCGGCACCGTTGGGGCCGATGATGCCGACGAGCTCACCCTCGCGGACATGGATGTTGGCGCCGTTGAGGATGTTGACCCCCGGCAGGTAGCCGGCGATCAGGTTCTCGGCGTACAGGACCGACTCGGCAGCGCTCGGTGGACGCCCGGCCTCGCTGAGGGCCTCGGCGCCATGATGCGACGCGGCCTCGTCGACGACCTTCTGCCGCGCTGCGGCGACCTCTTCGTCGTGGCTCATCGCTGGTCCTCCTGCTCCGCCTCGATGTCGGACAGGGCGACCTCGCCCTCTCCTTCGGAGCCACCCAGGTAGGCCCGGATGACGGTTTCGTTGGTGCCGATGGACGCGGGTGGTCCCTCGGCGATGACGCGACCCTCGGCCATGACGACAACCCAGTCGGAGATGTCCATGACGACGTCCATGTCGTGCTCGACGAAGACCACCGTCATGCCGAGCTCGTCGCGGAGGCTCTTGACGTGTCCCAGCAGGGACTGGACCAGCGCCGGGTTCACACCCGCCATCGGCTCGTCGAGGCAGACGAGCTCCGGCCCGACCATGAGTGCGCGTGCCATCTCCAGCAGCTTGCGCTGACCACCCGACAGGGTGCCGGCGAGGTCCTCGCGCTTTGCGTCGAGCTTGAACCGGGCGAGCAGCTCGTCGGCCCGCTCGGTGATCTCGGCCTCCTGCTTCTTCCACATCCCGGGGATGATGGCCGGCAGGAAGCGCTCACCCGTCTGGCCGGTCCCGGCCAGGCGCATGTTCTCGATGACGCTCATGCGGTTGAGCGACTTGGTCAGCTGGAAGGTGCGGACCATGCCGTACTGGGCGACCTTGTGGGCGGGCACACCGCCGAGGTCGTGGCCGTCGAAGGACCACGTGCCGTCCGTCGGCGAGTCGAACCCGGTCATCAGGTTGAAGAAGGTCGTCTTGCCCGCACCGTTGGGACCGATCAGCGCGGTGATCAGGCCCCGCTGGATCTCCAGGTGCTGGACGTCGACGGCGGTCAGGCCACCGAAGCTCCGGCGGACGCCGTCGACGATCAGGACGGGATCGGGCTTGGCGACGCCGGGCTCGGGCGCGACGTCGTCCAGGATGCGCCGATCCACGATGGTCGGACGCGTTGCCGCGGTCTTGTCAGCGGGCATCGAGCAGCATCTCCTCTTTGTTGCCGAAGATTCCCTGCGGACGGAACGCCATCAGCAGCGCCAGCATGAGGCCGACGAGGATGAACCGGATCGGGCCGATCTCCTGGGTCGCGATGATGGACTCGCTGATGATCCCGCCCTCGATGAGCTCACGCATCAAGGTGTCGAGGCCAGCGGTCAGGAACAGGAAGATGAACGTCCCCACGATCGGACCCCAGATGGTGCCGGCACCACCGAGGATGATGATCACGTAGGCGAAGAACGTCCGGACGGGGATGTAGGTGTCGGGGTTGACGGCCTGGGTGCCCATGGCGAGGAAGATCCCGCCCAGCGCACCGAAGATGCCGCCGAGGATGAGGGCCTGCATCTTGTAGGAGAAGACGTTCTTGCCCAGCGCACGAGCGGCGTCCTCGTCCTCGCGGATGGACTTGAGCACGCGACCCCAGGGCGACCGCATCAGCGACCAGGTCCAGTAGGTCAGCAGCCCGACGAGCGCCCAGCCGACGACCATGACCCACAGCTGCTGGCCCGAGTAGTTGAGCGCACCGAAGTAGCGATCACTCGGTCCGTCCGGGAAGGGGTTGACGGCGAAGAAGTCACCGGCGAACTGCTGGAGGCCGAACACCGAGTTGGTGATGGGGCGTGCGACGTCGGAGCGGAAGACGAACCGCAGGATCTCCGCGGCCGCGATGGTGGTGATGGCCAGGTAGTCGCTGCGCAGCCGCAGCGTGGGGGCGCCCAGCAGGAGGGCGAGGATGACGGCCAGGAGGATGCCGACGAGCACGCCGACGACGAGCGGCTGCCCGCAGGGACCGATCTGGTCGGCCGCGGTCTGGGTGGCCGCCACGTCGGGGCACGGACGCCCCATGATCGCCACGCCGTAGGCGCCGACGAGCATGAAGCCCACCTGCCCGAAGTTCAGCAGGCCGGTGTAGCCGAAGTGGATGTTGAGGCCGATGGCGGCCAGGGCGAACACGACGGCTTCGACGCCGAACGCGGCCCGGAAGCCATCGATGAGTACGTTTCCGAGATCCATGGTTTCTGGTGCTCCCGCTCTACCCGAACCGTTCGGCCTTGCCGAGCAAGCCCTGGGGCTTGATCAGCAGGACGATGATGAGGATGACCAGGGCCCACACGAACTTCAGCTGGACGGAGAAGAACGCGGTGGACACCTGGCTGATCACGCCGACGACGAGCGAACCCACCATGGCGCCATAGGCCGTCCCGATGCCGCCAAGGATCATCCCGGCGAACATCAGCAGGAGCAGGTTGAAGCCCATGTTGAAGTTGACCTGCTCGGTGGTGCCCAGCAGGACCCCACCGAACGCCGAGAGCCCACCGCCGAGCAGCCACACGAACCGGATGACCCGGTCCACGTCGATCCCGGAGGACTCTGCGAGGTCCTTGTTGTCGGCGACGGCACGAAGCGCCTTGCCGATCTTGGTCCGCTGCAGCATCAGGCCGATGCCGATGAGCACCGCGGTCGAGAGGATGATGATCCACAGGTCGCGCGGGACGATCGAGATGGGCCCCAGGTCGACGGCCGACTGGATGTTGTAGTTGGTGTAGGGCCGAGTACCGCCGCCGTACACGATCTGGATGACGTTGCGGATGATGAACGACAGGCCGATGGAGATGACCAGCATCGAGATGAGGCCGACACCGCGCTTGCGCAGCGGCGCCCAGATGCCGCTCTCCATCGCGCCGCCGGCTCCTGCCCCGACCACCACGGCGATGATCGCCGCGAGGACGAGGTGCCAGCCGGGGCCGGCGGGTGAGGCGTTGAAGAGGAAGGCCACGACGGCGCCGAGGGTGACCAGCTCGCCGTGGGCGAAGTTGACCAGGCCGGTGGTGCCGAAGATCAGCGACAGCCCGATGGCCGTGATGGCGATGATCGAGCCGAGCTTCAGCCCGTCCACGAACAGCTGCGGGACTGCGCTCAGCTTGTCGGAGAACGTCGCCTCGCCCGGTCCACCGGCGATCACACCCCCATCGCCGTCGGTCTCGTCGAGCGGGAACAGGGCGTTGCCCGTCCTGCCCGCCTGCACGTTCAGGCTGCGCTCCGACACCTCACCGCGGGGCACGAGCCCCTCCGGCAGCGTGGAGACGTCGAGCGCCACGACGAAGGCCCCGGGCCCGGGCAGCTCCAGCCGGACCTCACCGTTCTCGTCGGTCTGTCCGCTGGCCACCTCCGCCCCGGCCTCGTCAGCGGCGGTGATCGTCACGCCGGCGTGTCGGACCTGATCGGGTCCGGCACCGGAGAACACCCGTCCGAGCACCGCTTCGCTGGCGTCCTGGGCCGAGGCGGGGGTGACCGCCAGGGGTGCCAGGAGGACAGCGAGCAGCACGAGCAGGCCGCCGAGCGCGAGCCGAGGTCCTCGGTCGCGGCTCGGCAAGAGCCAGGTCATCCGCACGTCTTGCTCCTCGTCAGTGGTTGCGTTGATGTCCGGCCGGATGCTGTCGCGGCGACAACGCTCGGGCGGGACGGATACGCGGGCCGGAGGGGTGGAAGTCCACCTGCCTCGGAGGCGATGGCCCGCTGGTGCCGCCCTGATCACCGCGCGATCGCGGCGTGAGCACACCTGATGTGATTGTGATTCGACGCCCGACGCCGATCTCCTCCAAACGACTTCACCGACAGCACCTGCCGTCCGGGCGTTGACGCATCGTAATCCAGCGTCCAGCAAGAATGACGGCTCCTGCCCCAACCCGTTCATCCAGTGCGCTGTCGCCGTGGGCCGCTCGCGCGGGACGAGCGGGACGATCAGCGCAGGAGGTCGATGACCTGTTCGACATCGCGGCCGGGGAACCACTCGGTGAAGATGCGCTCGTAGGTGCCGTCGGCGACAACCGCGTCGAGCGCCTCGTTGACCGCGGTGCGCAACGGTGCGTTGTCCTCGGCGAGGCCGATCCCGTACCGCTCGGCGGTCGGTACCTCCTCCACCAGCACGACCGAACCCTCTCGCGCCTGCTCCACGAGTGCATCGGTGTCCATGAACACCGCATCGACCGCGCCGGCGGACAGCGCCCCCAGGGCCGTCGCGCGGTCGGCGTAGCTGGCGATCTCGGCATCGAGGAAGGTGTCGGTGGCGTAGGCCTCGCCGGTGGTGTCGGCGAGGACCGCGATGGTGACGTCGGAGGAGAGGTCCTCCACCCCGGTCAGATCGCTGCCGGGCGGGGCGGCCAGGCCCTGCGATCCGACGAAGTAGGGGTGGGAGAAGTCGATGACCTCCTCCCGCTGGTTGGTGATGGTGATCGCGGCGATGACGACATCGACCTCACCGGTGGTGACGGCGCCCGTCAGGTTGGGGAACGGCATGTCGACCCAGACGGGTTCCAGCCCCATGCGGGAACCGACCTCGGTCATGAGGTCGACGTCGAACCCCCTGATCCCGTCATCGTCCCCCCGGCCCACGAACGGCAGGAAGTCGGCGTTCGTCCCGACGACCAGCACACCGGGGGTGGCCAGGCCGAGCTGTCCTTCCTGCACGGCCTCGCTGACCTGCTCCGCGGCTTCCTGCAGCTGCTCGCCCGACACGGCAACCGCCTCGTCCAGCGCGTCGAGGGCCTCCGATGCGAGGGTCGCGATCTCGGCCTGCGCCGCCCGCTCCTCCTCCGTGGAATCGCCCCCGCCGCAGGCAGCGGCGAGGAGGCAGACGACGAGCAGCACGACGAGACCCCATCCACGACCACCCATGGGGTGATCGGGCTGTCCGTGTCGCACGCTGCCTCCGACTGATCGTGATGCCGGACCCAGCGGGCCCCTGTCCATGTGGCCAAGGATAGGCCGAGATGCACCCGAGCGACATCTCGGGGAGGAGTCCGACGAAACGTCGTCGAAACAACCAACTATCGCGATCGTTGCCTTCTCGCGGTACGTTCCCGAGAACCCGTTCAGGGCTCCTCGAGCCCATCATCATGCAGGAGAATCCCCAATGTCACTCGCTCGTGCCCTCCGCGTCCTCGCGGCAGCCATGATCCTTGCACTTGCCCTCGCGGCGTGCAGCTCCGACGACAGCACCGAGACAGACGACGCGTCGGGCTCGGCCACCAGCACCGCCGACGAGGCCGCCGGCGACGACGAGGAGGCTGCCGAAGAAGCGGCGCCCGCCGACCTGACGCTGGTGTCGGAAGGCAACCTCACCGTCTGCACCGAGGCACCCTACGCGCCCTTCGAGGTCGAGGACCCCGACTCCGACACCGGCTTCGGTGGCTTCGACATCGACATCGTCGACGAGGTCGCCACCCGCCTCGGCCTGGAGCTGGCCGTCATCAACACCGGCTTCGACGCCCTGACCTCGGGTACCGCGATGGCGTCCGGCACCTGCGACATGGCCATCTCCGCGATGACCATCACCGAGGAGCGCGAGGAGAACATCGACTTCTCCGACCCGTACTACAACGCCGCGCAGTCCCTCATGGTCCCGGCCGACTCCGGCATCACGGCCCTCGCCGACGTCGAGGGTCGCCTGGGCGTCCAGTCCGGCACCACCGGTGAGGCCTACGCCACCGAGAACGCCCCCGACACCGCCGAGCTGGTCGCCTTCGACGCCGGCGCGGACCTGTTCACCGCCCTCGCTGCCAACGACATCGTCGGCATCCTGCAGGACCTGCCGGTCAACATCGACCGCGCCCAGCAGGACGACTCCCTCTCGGTCGTCGAGACCTACGAGACCGACGAGGAGTACGGCATGGCCTTCGAGCAGGACGCCAACCCCGAGCTGATCGAGGCCATCAACGGCGCCCTGTCCGCCATGCGCGAGGACGGCACCTACGACACCATCTACGACTCCTACTTCTCGGAGTCCTAGGACCCGCTCTCGGTCCGGGCGTCCTCCACCCCGAGGCCCCAGGCCGTAGCCTCTGACGCGGGGGAGTCCACCAGGACTCCCCCGCGCATGACGTTCAGGACAAAGGATCGGCGGATGAGCGTGACTGACGACACCGGGAGCGACCTCTCGAGCAGCGCAGGGAAGGGGATGTCGCCTGCACGCAAGGCCGAGCTGCGCCAGTACGTGCTCTACGGCGTCCTCGTCCTCATCGCGGTGGGATTCGTGCTCGGCGCCGACATCGAGGCGATCCAGAAGTCCTTCCTCAACGTCGAGATCGCCGCGGACATGTTCCCCGAGGTGGTCACCCAAGCGGCGAAGAACACCCTGCTGTACACGGCGACGTCGTTCGTCTTCGGCCTGGCGTTCGGCCTGCTGCTGGCGTTGATGCGCCTGTCGTCGGTGGGTCCCTACCGCTGGATCGCTCGCGCCTACATCGAGTTCTTCCGGGCCCTGCCCGCGCTGGTCACCATCCTGCTGATCGGCTTCGCCGTCCCGATCGCCTTCGATGTGGAGATCCCCGGTGGGACGCTGGGCAAGGCCACCCTTGGGCTCGGGATCGTGGCGGCGGCCTACATGGCCGAGACGATCCGCGCCGGCATCGAAGCGGTCCCCAAGGGCCAGGTCGAGGCAGCGCGGTCGCTCGGCATGAGCGGCTTCTGGACCCTCACCTCCATCGTCATCCCGCAGGCCTTCCGCATCATCATCCCGCCGCTGACCAACGAGCTCGTCCTGCTGATCAAGGACACCTCGTTGCTGTTCGTCCTCGGGACGACACCGGGTTCCAAGGAGCTGCTGAAGTTCGGCCGGGACCTGCAGAACACCACCTTCAACGGCACGCCCCTGATCGTGGTGGCCGTGGTGTACGTGGCGATCACGCTGCCGCTGACCTTCCTGGTCGCGCAGCTCGAGAAGCGGAACAAGGCGGCCCTGTGATGAGCGCATCCCCCTCCCCCACCCAGCCCGGCCGCGGTGCTGCCGCCATCGACGTGCAGCAGCTGCACAAGTACTTCGGTGACCTCGAGGTGCTCAAGGGCATCGACTTCCACGTTGGCCGCGGCGAGGTCGTGTGCGTGATCGGCCCGTCGGGGTCCGGCAAGTCCACGTTGCTGCGGTGCGTCAACCGCCTCGAGGAGCCGACCGACGGCCGGATCGTCATCAACGGCACCGACATCACCGACGAGCACGTCGACCTCAACCGGGTCCGCACGGCCATCGGCATGGTCTTCCAGCAGTTCAACCTGTTCCCGCACCTCGACGTGCTGAACAACCTCACGATCGCCCAGCGTCGGGCCCTGAAGCGCAAGCAGGGCGAGGCGGAGGAGATCGCCAAGCGCAACCTCGAGCGGGTGGGCCTGTCCGACAAGGTGCACGCCTACCCGGGACAGCTGTCGGGTGGTCAGCAGCAGCGCGTCGCCATCGCCCGCGCCCTGTCGATGGACCCCGAGATGATGCTCTTCGACGAGCCGACCTCGGCGCTGGACCCCGAGCTGGTCGGCGAGGTGCTGCAGGTCATGAAGGACCTGGCCAGCGAGGGCATGACCATGATGGTCGTCACCCACGAGATGGGCTTCGCCCGCGAGGTCGCCGACCGCGTCGTCTTCATGGACGGCGGCGTCGTCGTGGAGGAGAACAGCCCCGAGGAGCTGCTGGAGAATCCCCAGCACGAGCGGACCAAGCAGTTCCTGTCGATGGTGCTCTAGACACACCGGGCGAGGGCGGTGGTGATCGCCTCGTCCGGGGAGGGCAGCGCGGCGAGCGTCTCGGCCAGCGCAGCAGCACCTCGGTCGTGGTCGCCGGCGAGGGCGCGTTCCAGCGCCTCGGCCAGGACGTGCGGCGCCTGGTCCTCGTCGAGCAGGCAGCGACCGGCACCGGCGTCCTGCAGCCATCCCCCGGTCACGATCTGATCGGTCGCATGCGTGGGGATGACGACCTGTGGCCTGCCCCACGCGGCCGCATCCATGACCGTGTTCAGGCCCCCATGGCTGACGACGACCGCAGCGTTGGGCATGACCTCCGCGTGGTCGAGGAACGGCAGGATCTCGACGTTCTCGGGCGGCGCGGGAAGCAGCCGACGGTCGGTGTCGTGGCCGACGGTGATCCTGACGTCGACGTCCAGGCCCGCGACCGCAGCGTGGATCAGGCCGAGGAACCGGACCGCGAGCGGAGGGATCTGCCCGACGACGGTGCCGAGGGTCGCGTAGACGAGGGGCCGAGGACGGCTGGCCTCGGCAGCACGCCCACGGGATCGCATGCGCCAGCGCACGACGTCGCTGGGATCGGCGCCGTGTGGCAGCGGCGAGAGCCTCGTGGCGTCGGCGAGGACGTCGGCGAGGATCTCCGGTTCCCGGTCGCTGGCGACGGCTGCGCCCGCTGCGCAGGCCGCCTCGAACGCCGCCAGGCCCTCCCGGGGATACCAGGCGCTCACCACGGACGGCACGCCGGCCGCGGTCGCGGCGACGAGCGCCGGGCCGCACAACGGATCGTGGAGCAGCACGTCGGGTCGGAACCGCTCGACGGCGTCATGCAGCCCTTCGAGGTCGCGGACGGTGTTGAGCCGGCCGAAGACCTCGCCCACGACCAGCAGGTCGCCCCGGTATCGCTCCCCGCCCATGATGAGCTCCATGGACCGGCCGAAGAGCTCGGCCCGTTCCGCCGCGACGTCGTCGTCGGGCACCGGGAGCTCGTGGACCGCCAGCCCCATCCCTCGTGCCCGTCCGGCGGTGGCTGGACCGAGGACGACGAGCACCTCGTGGCCGGTCCGTCGTGCCGCCGCCGCGAGCGGCAGCAGCAGGGCCGCGTGTCCGGCGCTGTCGACGCTCGTGGCCAGGACGCGGACCATCAGGGGGTTACCCCTCGCCCTCGAACTTCTCGATGACCTGCTCGGCGACGAGCTTCATGGTCAGGCGTTCCTCCATGGCGGCCTTCTGGATCCAGCGGAAGGCCTGCGGTTCGGTGAGCCCCTCGTGCTCCATCAGCAGCCCCTTGGCCCGGTCCACGACCTTGCGTGCCTCGAGCCGATCGGTCAGCGTGCCGACCTCGGCCTCGAGCCCCTGCAGGTCCTTGAACCGTCCGGCGGCGATCTCGATGGCCGGCAGCAGGTCGTGCTTCTGGAAGGGCTTGACGAGGTAGGCCATGGCGCCGGCCCGGCGGGCCTTCTCGATCAGGTCCCGCTGGCTGAAGGCGGTCAGGATGAGGACGGCGGAGAGGCGTTCGCCGGTGATCTGCTCGGCGGCCTGGATGCCGTCCATGACCGGCATCTTCAGGTCGAGGATGCACAGGTCGGGGCGTAGCTCACGGGCCATGCGGACGGCGGTCGCGCCGTCGGAGACCTCCGACACCACGTCGAAGCCCTCTTCCAGCAGCATTTCCTTGAGGTCGAGGCGGATCAGCGCCTCGTCCTCGGCGATCAGTACCCGGATGGGGGCGGCAGCGTCGGTCATGCGGTGGATAATCCCTGTAGGTGTGGACGAGCGCACAGCCTAGTCGAGCATCTGCTCCAGCAGGGTGTCCTGCTCCACGAGCAGACGGTCCCGAGAGGCCTTGACTTCGTCTCGTTGGCGTCGTGTGCGGTCCAGGTCGGACCGTGCAGCGCGATGTTCCCGGGCTGCCACGTCGTGTCCGGCGACGACCGCATCGGTCTGCGCCTCGGATTCGACCTGGCTGAGGAACATCAGCTGTTCGTCGAGGACCGCCAGCTGGCGGTCCAGGTCGGCGACCTTGCTCCGGATGCGCACGAGCTTCCGTGCCGCCCGGTCTCGGGCGGAGGGGAACGGATTGCGCATTCGTGGACGTGCTCCGGTCGGCGACGGGTACCCCCGGTGGGATTCGAACCCACACTGGCACGAGTTTGAGTCGTGTGTCTCTGCCGGTTGGACTACGGGGGCGGGGCAGGGAATGGTAGCGCCAAGAGCGCCCAGGACGAATGCCCCTCCACGGTGCGGGGTAGATCTGTGCGAACCTTGCCGACGCGTCGTGCTCGGACACCGGCACAGACCCGCCTGTCGGCCCAGGACCAACTCCCCACCCCCCGGAGACACACATGAAGATCGCCATGACCGGATCCAGCGGCCTGATCGGCTCGCGGCTGTCCGCCGACCTCCTCGCCGACGGGCACCAGGTCGTGCCGATGGTGCGCCGCCACGCCAACGCCGGCGAGATCCGGTGGCGCCCCGAGGGACCGCTCGATCCCTCCGCGCTGCGCGGTGTCGACGCCGTCATCCACCTCGCGGGTGAGTCCATCGGCGCAGGCCGCTGGACCGACAAGCAGAAGCAGCGGATCATGGAGAGCCGCCGCCAGGGCACAACGACGATCGCCGAGGCCGTTGCGAAGGCCGACGGTGGTCCCCGCGTCCTGATCTCCGCCAGCGCGGTGGGGCTCTACGGGAATCGGGGCGACGAGGTCATCACCGAGAAGACCCCGCCGGGCGATGACTTCCTGGCCGAGGTCGTCAAGGTCTGGGAGGAGTCCGCCGAGCCTGCCCGCGACGCCGGTGTCCGGGTCGTCCACCCGCGGTTCGGCATCGTGCTGGACCCGTCGGGAGGCGCCCTGCAGAAGATGCTGCCGTTGTTCAAGCTGGGTGCGGGCGGCCGCTTCGGCTCCGGTGAGCAGTGGTGGCCGTGGGTCGCGATCGACGACGTGTCGGGGGCCGTCCGGTGGGCGCTGTCCAACGACGACGCCAACGACGCCTACAACGTCACGGCCCCGCACCCGACGACCAACGCGGAGTTCACCGAGGTGCTGGCCGACGTGCTGAACCGGCCGGCGTTCCTGCCAGTGCCCGCCTTCGGGCCCAAGCTGCTGCTGGGCGAGCTGGCCGACGCGCTGCTGTTCCACTCCCAGCGGGTCGAACCCGTGCGGCTGCTGGCCGACGGCTACGAGTTCGCCTTCCCCGACCTGGGCCCGGCCCTGCGCCACGTCCTGGGACGCTGACACCCCGGCCGCCTGTCGGGTGTTCACGACGGGCGGCCTGTTTCCCGACACGCGTCCGATCGTGCCCGTCGGCCGACCACACCGCTTGTCGGGTGTTCACGACGGGCGGCCCGTTGTCCGACACGCGGGTGGGTCAGGCGGTGACGGGGGTGGTCCAGCCGAAGGTGTCGGCGGCCTCGGCCCGCTGGATCGCGGTGAGGGCCGTCCGCAGCTCGGTGGTCCGGGGGCCGGGCTGACCGTCGCGGACCGTCAGCCGTTCGCCGTCGACGACCAACGCCCCGACCGGCGCAAGGACGGCCGCGGTACCCGACAGCGCGCACTCGGCGGTGTCGATCCGGCTGGTCATCTCCTCCACCGTGATCGTCCGCTCCTCCACGTCGAAGCCGTGCTCCTTGGCCAGCGTCAGCACCGAGTCGCGCGTGATGCCGTGCAGGAACGAGGAGTCCAGCGCCCGCGTGATGATCGTGCGGTCGTCGATCATCATGAAGTTGGCTGCGCCGGTCTCCTGCACTTCGCCGTTGGGGGCGAACAGGACCTGGTCGGTGCCGTGCTCCGCGGCGTAGCGGCGGGTCACGCCGAGCGCCATGGCGTAGTTGGCGCCGGTCTTGACCTCACCGAACTGGGGCGTGGTGCGGGGCAGGTCGGTCTCGACGCCCAGGACGAGGGTCTTGGAGGAGTCGAAGTAGTCGCCGACCGGTGAGGCCAGGACGTACAGCATCCCCTGGTTGGACGCGCGGGCGGCCGCGCCGATGTTGGGCTCGGTGCCGATCATCGCCGGGCGCAGGTACAACGCGCCGGGCGGGTCGGGGACCTCCTCGAGGTTGGCCCGCACCACGTCGGTGATCATGCCGGACAGGACGTCTGCGTCGGGCACGGGCAGGTACAGCGCACGACAGGACCGCTGCATGCGGGCGACGTGGGCGTCGAGGCGGAAGATCCGCACCGTGCCGTCGGCGCCCTTGTGGGCCTTCATGCCCTCGAAGCACGCCGAGCCGTAGTGCAGGACGTGGGCGGCCGGGGACAGCTGCAGCGGCTCCACGGGCCCCAGTACCGGTTCGTCGAACGCCCCGTCGGTGAAGGTGGCCATTGCCATGACCTTCGCGAATGCGGATCCGAACGACGTCGCCACGACGGTGTCCTCCTGAGTCGGTGTGTACGTGGTCTGCACAGGGTAGGGCAGATGACCGGGCCAGTGCGTACGCCACTCCGGCCGGCCGGACGGACCCGGCTCACCCGATCAGGTCGAGGGGGCGTCCTGCGCGAGCTCGGTGGTGCGGGTGATGACGTCGGTGACCAAGCCGGGGTCGTCGGGCATGGGCACGTGCCCGAGCCCCCGCAGGGTCACCAGGCGGGCGTCGGGCAGCGTGGCCTTCCAGCGCTGGCCCTGCCACGGGAACAGCAGCATGTCCCGGCTGCCCCAAGCGATCGTGACCGGCACCGTCGGGGGTGGGAGGTGGTCGATCTCGTCCACGGCGTCCAGCGTCTCCTCGAACACCGTCGCCCGGGCAGGTGCCGCCATCGCCGACCGTGCGTAGGACGGGGTCATCCGGCCCGGCTTGCCGAACATCAATCCGAGCAGCGCCTTCCGGCCGAGCGCCGTGTCGGAGAAGACGCCCAGCGGCAGCAGCCGCGACGGGACGTGCTTGGCGACCCGCAACATCCCACGGGCCCACGGCTTCTCCCACCCGCGGATCATGCCGCCGGGCGACAGGGCCGTGGCCGACAGCGCCCTGCCCCGGCTGGCCATGCGGATGGCGATCAGCCCGCCGAGGGAGTTGCCGGCCACGTGGGCGCGGTCCCAGCCCAGGCCGTCCATGACCTGCTCGCAGAAGGCCGAGAGGCTGTGGTCGTCCGGCGTCTCCTCCAGCGCGGGTGCGCCACCGAACCCGGGCAGGTCGATCGCTGCCACGTCGAAGCGGGCGCCGAGCAGTCCGATGACGGGATCCCACGCCTCCTTGCAGTGGCCGAGGCCGTGGATCAGGAGCAACGGTTCGCCGTTGCCGGCTCCGACGCGGGTGACGTGATCGGCGAGGTAGGACTCCATGCCACGAAGCTACGGAAGTGGAGGCCTCCTCTGCCAATTGAGGGTTTCTCTGCCGATTGGCGTGTGCTGCCGGTCGTCTTCGGCGGGACCCGCCCGGGCCTGTACCGTCCCGGCCGATGCGCGTGCTGCAGGTGGCCTGGGAGTACCCGCCCAGGCTGTTCGGCGGCCTGGGCCGACACGTCGAGGGCCTGTCCGCCGCGCTGGCCGCTGACGGCGTCGACGTCACCGTCCTGACCCCGGCATCATCGGAGCCCGACCCGCCCGCCCCCGACCGGTTGCGGGTGCTGCGTGCTGCCGCCCCACCCGAACTGCTGCCCGAGGACCGCTGGCTGGCCGACGTGCTGGACGCGAACATCGCGATGGCCGAGCGGGCCCTGACCAGCGACGTGGCCGTGGACGTGCTCCACGTGCACGACTGGATGGCCGGCCATGCCGCACGAGTCCTGGCACGTGCCATGGGCGTGCCGGTCGTGGCCACCGTCCACGCCACCGAGCGCGGCAGGCACCAGGGGCACCTGCCTCCAGGCATCTCCGCCTGGATCGACGCCCAGGAACGGGCGCTCGTGGGCCTGGCCGACCGTGTCGTCGTGTGCTCGACCCCGATGGTGGAGGCGGTGACGGACTGGCTCGGCGCGCCGGCCGCGGACGTCATCCCCAACGGTGTCGATCCGGCCCGTTGGCAACCGCCCGGGGTGCGACGCCGACACGACCGCGTGGTCGTCGCCGGGCGACTGGAGTACGAGAAGGGCGCACAGGTCCTGATGGCGGCGACAGAGGACCTGCCGCTGGACGTACGGATCGCCGGACGCGGGTCCCATGGCCCGGCCCTGCGGCGCGAGGCGCACGACCGGGTCCGCTTCGAGGGGCATCTCCCCCAGCCCGCGCTGGCCAGGCTGCTCGCCTCGGCCACCATCGTCGTCGTGCCGTCGTTGTACGAGCCGTTCGGCCTGGCCGCGCTCGAGGGGATGGCGGCCGGTACGCCGGTCGTGGTCAGCGACGTCGGTGGCCTGCGCGACCTGGTGCCCGACGGTGTCGGGCTGCGCGTGCCCCCCGATGACCCCACCGCCCTGCGAAGCGCCCTGCGGCGACTCCTGGTCGACCGCCCGCTGCGGGAACGGCTGGCACGAGCCGGTCTGGCACGCGCCGAGGAGCTGTCGTGGCCGGCGACCGCCCGGCGCTACCGGAACGTCTACACCGCCGTCGCGCCCGGCCGCGGGGGCTGACGGGGCTACTGGATCACGTCGGTGTGCTCCGCGGGGTGGCCGGTGCGACGACCCAGCAGCAGGAGGCCGCGGACGATGGCGAAGCCGACCAGGCCGATCAGCAGGGCAACGACGGCCTCGCCCGATCCGTCGGGGCCGTGCAGCGTGCCCTCCTCGTTCCAGGGCCAGAGCACCCGCAGCGCGCCGACCATGAGGCCGGTCAACGCGGCCATGGTGACGGCCAAGCGGTGCTCCAGCAGGTGCGAAAGCAGCTTGGAGAACGCGCCCAGCCCCACGACGGCGCCGGCCACGAACGTGGCGACGTAGGGCACGTCCAGATCGCTGGCGGCCTCCAGCGTGGGCTCGTAGATGCCGAGGGCAAGCAACAGGAACGCGCCGCTGACGCCGGGGAGGATCATCGCGCAGATCGCCACGGACGCGGACAGGAACACCCGCCACAGCGGAGGATGGTCGATGACGATCTCGGGGAGCCCGGTCAGCAGGAACGCGGCGACGGCGAACACCACGGCCAACGCGACCAGCGGCGCGCGCGACGCCGACCCGTTCGCCTCGACCGCCTGCGACCACGGCACCGACAACGATCCGACGATGAGGCCGAAGAACAGCGCCGAGGTCTCGACGGGGTAGGTCTCCAGCAGCGGCGGCAGCACTACCGAACCGAGCCCGAGCGCCAGCACCATGCCGACGCCGACGGGCAGCACGAACGGCCACGGCACCGCGCGGAACCGCTCCCCCGCCGAGGTCACGTCGCCGCGCAGCAGCGCAGTCGGTGACTGTGCCAGCGTGCGGATCGCCCCGATCAGCCGGGTGTAGATGCCCAGGATCAGCGCCACGGTGCCGCCCGAGACACCCGGGATGACGTCAGCGGTGCCCATCCCCATGCCCTGCAGCACCCGCAGGCCGATGGTCGAGGGGGCGGTGTCGTTGGGCATGCGGCCGCCGGTTGGGGCGACGTCGGCGGTGTGGGTCACGGGTGCACTCGGTGGATCGGGGTCGGGACGACCGGGGTCAGCGCTGCCGCAGCAGCAGCGCCACGGGGAGGTTGGCCAGCAGCTCGGCAGCGGCAAGGCGTCCCCCCTGACGAGTGTGCCCGGTCAGCACGTCGGTCCATGTCGTCTGCTCGGGCAGGGCAAGGTCGGTGTCGGCCCAGATGCGGCCCAGCGGGTCGAACCGACCGCCGTCGGTGATGCGACCGAAGGCCCGCGGCGCCACGACCACCACATCGGGGTCGTCGACGTCACCACGGGCGAACGCCAGGGTGTGTTCCGCCCAGCGTCCCGACGCCTCGATGGCCCGGTAGCCCGCATCGGGGCCGAGCAGGTCGGGGATGTCCCGCCGCAGGCGCAGCGCGGTCCGCACCACGTGCTGCTTGACTCGACCATCGCGACGCGCCGACCACAACCCGCCGGCGTGCGCGGGCCGCAGGCCGTCGACGGCGGACGCCAGGTCCTCGAAGTCCACGGGGCGCCGTTGGTCGGGGTCGCTCATGGAGTCGTCCCAGCGCTCGGTGCCCTGGTAGGTGTCGGGCACGCCGGGAAGGGCCAGGCGGGTCAACGACATCGACAGGCTCGCCGCCATGCCGATCTCGGCGGCGCGCAGCGCCAGCGGTCGCAGCGTCGGCACGATGGGGCCCTCCGGGTCCCACACCAGCGCACACCACCGGCGAACGGCCGCCTCGGCATCCAGGTCCGGCGTGCGGTCGCTGGTGATCTGGTCGGCCAGCCGGGCGGCCCAGACCGCGTAGGTGGCGAATCGGTCGGGCAGCGCAGGGTCCATGACCTCCGCGAGCGGGGTCGACCCGTCGTCGGTGGCCGGCCACACCCCGATCGCCACCTGGAGGAGGCGCAGCGCCAGCGAGCGGCTCGGCGGCGAGGTTCGCGACACGAGGGTGGACGCGGCGATCGCCCAGTCCGAGGCCATGCCGGTCAGGGCCGCCATGCGCAGGCGGGCGTCCTCGCTGTGCTTGGTGTCGTGGGTGGCCGTGGTCCGCATGCCGGCGTGCGGCATCGCCTCGACCTCCGCGTGGAACGCGGGGAGGGTCCGGGCCACGTCGTCGGGATCGCAGCCCAGCTCACAGGCCGCCACCAGGGCGTGGTGCCGGTGGAACAGCCGTTCTTCCAGGCCCAGCGCCGACACCGGTCCGGTCAGCTGCTGGAACCGCGTGACCGCCTCGCCTGCTGCGGCGGTCCAGCGGACCTGTCCGGTCAGCAGCGCCTCAAGGTGGGTCCACAACCGGTCGGGCACCGTCCCGCGGCCGACCTCGCGTCGGGCCATGCGGACCGCTGCGGCCACGGTCTCGCGGTCGGCCTCGGTGGACTCTCCCGTCTGCGGGTCGACGTAGCTGCGATAGCGCGGCAACGACGTGGCCAGCCGGCTGACCGCCTCCAGCAACGTGCGGTAGTCGACGTCGCGAACAGTCGGTTCGTCCTGGCAGGCCGTCCAGACCACGCGGGCGCAGCGCCGCAGGTCGGGGCCGAGCTCGACGTCGAGCACGTCGACCTTCATCCGCCAGCGGTCCTCGGGGCCGGGCAGGGCGTCGTGCGCCCCGGCCACCTGGGCCATCTGTCGCAGCCCCGCCGGGTCGACCTGCACGCCGAGCGTCGCGCGCAACGCCTCGTACCCCGTGGTGCCGTCGACCGGCCAGCCCTCGTGCAGGCGCTGATCGTGTGACGTCAGGGTCTCCACCACGATCCAGGTGTCGGGACCGACCGCGTCACGCAGGCGCTGGAGGTACCTACCGGGGTCGACCAGGCCGTCGATGTGGTCGATCCGCAGGCCGTCGAAGACCCCGTCGGTGACCAGCTGGACCATGAGCTCGTGGGTCGTGTCGAAGACGGTGTCGTCCTCGACCCGCAGGGCGGCCAGCTCGTCGACGTCGAGGAACCGGCGATAGTTGACCAGCCGGATGCCTGCGGTGGAGGACACGAGCCGGTAGTGCTGCTGCTCGAGCAGCGAGTGCATGCGCTGCCACGACCGGGCCTGTCCGGGGATGCCGGCGATGCCCTCCAGGCCGGTGCGCTCCAGCGCCTTCGCCGAATCGGCGTTCACCGGGAACGTCAGGTCGCCGTAGGCCACCCGCGGGTGGCCGTCGACCTCCACCAGCGTCAGGTCGCCCGCGGCCAGCGCATCGCCGTAGGAGTCCGCCAGCACCGGCATGATGACCTTGTCGGCTGCCCCCGGCAGGGGGGTCTCCCAGTCGACGTCGAAGAACTTCGCGGCCACGCTGGAGCGGCCCTCGGTCAGCAGCCGCTCCCACAGCGGTGACCACGGCCCCACCCCCATGTGGTGGGGGACGATGTCGCCGACCAGCCCCATCCCGCGGTCGTGGGCGGCGGCGGCCAGCTGGCGCAGCCCGGCCTCGCCGCCGAGGACCGGGTCGACGAGCGTGTGGTCGGCGACGTTGTAGAAGTGCCGGGTGCCCGGTCGCGCCTTCAGCACCGGCGAACAGTAGATGTGGCTGATCCCGAGGTCGTCGAGATAGGGCAGCAACGCCTCTGCAGCGGCGAACGGCTGGTCCTCGGTGAGCTGCAGCCGGTAGGTGGCCACGGGACGGCTCATCATCGTCTCGATTCGGTGAGTGGTCGGTTCGGATGGGGGCCGGCCGGCACGATACGGCGCAGCAGCAGGAGCGAACGGTCGATCCGGGGCAGCGTCGCACCAGCCTCCACCAACGGGGCGTCGGCCTCGAGGAGCTCCGGCTCGGCGGTGTCGATGACCGTGCGCCAGCGATGGCCGTAGTCGTGACCGGGCAGCACGAAGTCGATGCCGTGTTGGTGGGCGTTCAGCAGCACCAGGAAGCTGTCGTCGACGGTCCGCCGGCCGCGGTCGTCACGGCTGGGGATCTCCTCGCCGTTGAGGTAGAAGGCCAGCGCATGGCTGTCCGGGCTGTGCCAGTCGTCGGCATGCATCGCCTGCCCGTCCGGGCGCAGCCAGTGCAGGTCCTCCTCTCCGGTGAAGTAGGACCGCCGGCGGAACACCGGGTGGCGTCGGCGAACTTCGATGAGCCGTGTCGTGAAGTCCAGCAACCGCGTCGACTGGGGCGTCTGCAGCCAGTCGTAGTGGGTCAGGCCCGAGTCGATGCAGTAGGCGTTGTTGTTGCCGTGCTGCGTCCGGCCCATCTCGTCGCCGCCGAGCACCATCGGCACCCCCTGGCTGAGGAGGAGCGTCGCCAGGAAGTTGCGCTGCTGGCGGGCGCGGAGGCCGAGGACCTCGGGGTCGTCGGTCGGCCCCTCCACGCCGTGGTTGGCCGACCGGTTGTGGTCCTCGCCGCTGGTGCCGCCGTCCATGTTGGCGTCGTTGTGCTTGCGCTCGTAGCTGACGAGGTCGGCCAGGGTGAAGCCGTCGTGGGCGGTGACGAAGTTGATGGAGGCGTAGGGCCGACGGCCGTTGTGGGCGTACAGGTCGGAGGAGCCCGACAGGCGGCTGGCCAGCCCACCGACCACCCCGTCACCGTGCCACCAGTCCCGGACGCTGTCGCGGTACTTGCCGTTGAGTTCGGTCCAGCCGACGGGGAAGTTGCCGACCTGGTAGCCACCCTCGCCGACGTCCCACGGCTCGGCGATCAGCTTGGCCTGGGAGATGACCGGGTCCTGCTGGATGATGTCGAAGAACGCGCTCAGCCGGTCGACGTCGTGCAGCTCGCGGGCCAGGGTCGCCGCGAGGTCGAAGCGGAACCCGTCGACGTGCATCTCGGTGATCCAGTACCGCAGCGAGTCCATGATCAGCTGCAGCACGTTGGGGTGCTGCACGTTCATGGAGTTGCCGGTGCCGGTGTAGTCGACGTAGCGCCGAGGGTCCTCGGGGTCCAGCCGGTAGAACGACGGGTTGTCGATGCCACGCAGCGACACGGTGGGGCCGCGGTGGTCGGCCTCGCCGGTGTGGTTGTAGACCACGTCGAGGATGACCTCGAGCCCGGCGGCATGCAGGTCGGCGACCATCGCCTTGAACTCGTACACCTGCTGGCCGAGCCGCCCCTGGGAGGCATAGCCGGCGTGGGGGGCGAGGTAGCCGATGGAGTTGTAGCCCCAGTACTGCGACAACCCCTTCTTCCACAGGAAATGGTCGGTGAGGAAGTGGTGGACGGGTTGCAGCTGCACGGCCGTCACGCCGAGGTCCACGAGGTGCTCGACCATCGCGGTTGACGCAAGCCCCGCATAGGTGCCCCGCACCCGGCGGGGCACGCCGGGATGGCGGACCGTCGCACCCTTGACGTGGGTCTCGTAGATGATCGTCTCCGACCACGGCCGCGACGGCGGTCGGTCGTCACGCCAGTCGAAGAACGGGTTGACGACGATGGACTTCGGCACGTACGGCGCGCTGTCGGTGGTCTGGGGGCGCATGGGATCGACGGCATCGAATCCGAAGCAGGCCGGATTCCAGGTGATGTCGCCGTCGATCGCCCGTGCGTAGGGGTCGATCAGCAGCTTGGCCGGGTTGCACAGGACCCCACCCCGCGGGGCCCACGGGCCGTGGACCCGGAAGCCGTACCGCTGGCCCGGCGCGATGCCGGGCAGGTAGGCGTGCCAGGTGAAGCCGGTGCGTTCCGGCAGCTCGATCCGGGTCTCGTGGTCGGCCTGCGGACCATCGCCGAACAGGCAGATCTCCACCGCGTCGGCCACCTCGGAGAACACCGCGACGTTCACGCCGCGACCGTCCCAGTGCACACCAAGCGGGTAGGGCCGGCCGGGCCAGGTCATCAGGCGGGTGTCGTCGGTGGCGGTCATGCGCCACCTACTGTTCCACAGCACCAGCAGATCTCGGCGGCGGGGTCGCTGGGGCGATCGCACGTCCCGCCCCCGGTCGACGAGCACGGCTGATGGCGCCGCTACGCTTCGGGCCGCTGCCCGGACGTGGCGGCAGACCGCCTCCCGACACACCCTCCTCGACACCAGGACACCCTCCTCTTGGCTGCCCCTCCTGCCGACGACCATTCGTCCGTGCCCGACACGGGGGCTCCCCGTGTCTACGGCTGGCTGCACCCCTCGGTCGTGGTGGCCGCCGTCTTCAGCGCCTACGCCGGGTTCGCGCAGTTCTCCGCCACCGCGGCCCTCCCCGACATCGCCGCGGCCTTCGGCACCGTCACCGAGGGCGCGGACGGATCGATCACCGCGCAAGCCGGACTGTCCGGCACGGTGCTCGGGCTGGGGCTGGGCGTCATCCGCCTGGCGTCCCTCGCCGCGCTCCCCCTGGCCCGCCAGGCCGACCGCCACGGCCGGCGTGTGGTCCTGCTGGCCACGACGGCCGTCGCCCTCGTGCTGACCGCCGCGTCCGCGGGCATGCCGACGTTCTGGTGGTTCGTCGCCCTCCTGGCCCTCGCACGGCCGCTGATGTCGGCCACGAACGCCGTCGCCGGGGTGATCGCCTCTGAGGAGGTCGCCACCGTCGACCGGTCCAAGGCCATCGCCCTCGTGACGGTCGGCTACGGCACCGGCGCTGGCATCCCCGTCGTCCTGCGCGGCATCACCGACGGCGAGATCGGCTTCCGAACCCTCTTCCTGATCGCCGTGCCGTTGCTGCTGACACTGCCGTTGGTCGCCCGCCTCGTGACCGAGCCCGACCGGTCGGCGCGGCTGGTCGAGGCCGACGCTGCCACCAGCAAGCGGCTGGGACGCGTCCCCCCGGAGCTTCGTGGCCGCCTCGTCCTGCTGTGCACCCTCACGTTCTTCGTGGCGTTCCTGACCGGACCGGTCAACACCTACCTGTTCCTGTACGCCGAGCAGGTCGCCGGGGTCTCGCCGGGCACCCTCGCCCTCGTCATCCCCTTCGCTGCGATCCTCGGTGCGGCCGGCCTGGCGATCGGGGTGCGGCTGGCGGACCGCTACGGGCGCATCCCCACGGCCATGTGGACCAAGGTCGGGCTGGCCGCTTGCGGTGTGCTGACCTACTCCGCCGGCGCATGGGGGGCGCTGGTCGGCTACGTCCTCAGCCTGTTCATCGGCTCCAGCTACGCCCCCGCCGTCGGGGCCACCGCGGCGGAGATCTTCCCGACCTCCATCCGTGCCACCGCGGCGGGCTGGATCACGGCCTGCACCACCGTGGGCGCCGTGGTCGGGCTGCTGCTGTTCGGCTGGGTTGCCGACGTGTCGGGGTCGTTCTCGGTCGCGTCGTGGGTGGTGTCGGTGCCGTGCGCGATCTCGATGATCGGCTACCGGTTCCTGCCCGAGACCAAGGGCCTGGAGCTGGAGGAGTCCGCTCCCGAGGTCGCGTGAACCCCCGCCTGCCCGGGTGACCGCATGACACGAGGCGAACAGGTGACCGTTGGGCCCGTGTGGGGTATCACGGCGTGCGTGTCCGACCTCCCACTCCCCCGCCACCACGGTGCCCGTCCCATCGACGACACCGTCACGTCCTTCGGCCTCTGGGCCCCGGCCGCCGAGGAGGTGGTCCTGGTCGTTGCCGGTGAGGAACGGCCGATGGCCGACGCCGGCGACGGCTGGTGGCACGCCTCGGCCGTCGCCGCCCACGGCACCCGGTACGCCTACCGCCTCGACGGAGACGACCCGCTGCCTGATCCAGCGGCACGCTGGCTGCCCGACGGGGTGCACAGTCCGTCGGCGGTCGTCGACCCCCGGACGTGGGCGTTCGAGGCCGATCGGTTCCGCGCGACGCCGGTGACCGGCGGCGTGATCTACGAGCTGCACATCGGCACGTTCACCACGGAGGGGACCTTCGCCGCGGCCACCGAGCATCTCGAGGACCTCGTCGACCTCGGGGTGACCCACGTGGAGGTCATGCCGGTCAACGGCTTCGACGGCGCCCACAACTGGGGATACGACGGGGTTGCCTGGTGGGCGGTCCACCAGGCCTACGGTGGGCCCGACGGCTTGGCGGCGTTCGTCGACGCCTGCCACCGAGTGGGGCTGGCGGTCATCCTCGACGTGGTCCACAACCACCTGGGGCCGAGCGGCAACTACCTTCCCCGCTTCGGGCCGTACCTGCAGTCCGACGCCGAGTCGACGTGGGGCAGGGTGATCAACCTCGACGGTCCGCAGTCGGGGCCGGTACGGGAATTCGTCCTCGGCAGCGCCCTGGCGTTCCTGCGGGACCACCGCATCGACGGCCTGCGACTGGATGCCGTGCATGCGCTGGACGACCGCGGCAGCGCCACGCACCTCCTGGCCGAGCTGGCCGACGCCGTCACCGACCTGTCGGAGCGCACCGGCCGGCCGCTGCACCTGATCGCCGAGACCGACCGCAACGACCCCTCGTGGATCCGACCCCGCTCCGTCGGTGGCATGGGGCTGGACGCCCAGTGGGCCGACGACGTCCACCACACCATCCACGTCGCCGTCACCGGCGAGACCGACGGGTACTACGTCGACTACGTCGATCCGCTGGCGAAGCTCGTGCGGGCCTGGACCAACGGCCTCGTGCACGACGGCGTGCACAGCACCTTCCGCGACCGCGTCGTCGGTGCACCGGTCCCCGACGACGTGTCCTCGAGGCGTCTCGTCGCGTGCATCCAGAACCACGACCAGGTCGGCAACCGGGCCGCCGGTGACCGCCTGACCACGCTGGTCGACGCCGACATGGTCCGGGTCGCCGCCGCGCTGCTGTGCGTGTCGCCGCACACGCCGATGCTGTTCCAGGGCGAGGAGTACGGCGAGACGAAGCCGTTCGCCTTCTTCTCCGACATGCCCG
The DNA here is from genome assembly GCF_003344865.1 of Euzebya pacifica. GTDB lineage: Bacteria > Actinomycetota > Nitriliruptoria > Euzebyales > Euzebyaceae > Euzebya > Euzebya pacifica. The sequence continues at coordinate 2,722,577 of NZ_CP031165.1, read as the reverse complement.
GGGAGGAGCTGCGGCAGGCGATCCGCGACGGCCGTCGCCGGGAGTTCGAGTACTTCTCCTCGTGGCAGGGCGAGGTGCCCGACCCCCTGGCCATGGAGACCTTCCTCGGCTCGACGCTGGACCGGTCGGCGGCCACCAGCGTCGACGGTCGGCAACGACGCACCCTGTGGCAGGACCTCCTGGCCCTGCGCCGCACCGAACCGGCGCTGTCGGCCGGCCGCCGGGACCTGCTCGACGCCGAGGTGGTCGCCGACGGGGTCGTCCGGATGCGACGCCGCCCGCCCGGTCACGAGATGCCGGCGTGGGAAGTCGAGGTCTGGGGCAACCTCACCGACAGCCCCATCGACGTGCCTTCCGCCGGACGAGTCCTGCTGTCCACCGCCGACGTGCGGTACGGCGGCCCCGGCCAGCCCGACGACCACGTCGTCCCACCCCGCAGCGTCGTCGTCCTCGGCGTCCCCACCACGGCCCCGAGCGTCCTGCCCACCCCTGCATCCACCCACTCCTCCCCCACTGGAGCACCGTGACCCGCCGAACCGCAGTCCCCACCTCGACATACCGGCTGCACCTGACGCACGCCTTCACGCTGCACGACGCTGCCGCCCTGGTCCCCCACCTGCACGCCATCGGCGTCGACTGGGTGTACGCCTCCCCGATCCAGGAGGTCCCCGCTGGCGCGACGCACGGATACCACGTGGTCGACCCCGACCGGGTCAACCCCGAGCTCGGTGGTGAGGAGGGACTGGCGGCCCTGCGCGCCGCCGTCGACGCCCACGACATGGGGCTCGTGCTGGACATCGTCCCCAACCACATGGCTGCCTCGCCCGACAACCCGTGGTGGGCGGACCTGTTGGCCCGGGGGCCCGCCTCGCCGCATGCGAGGACCTTCGACGTGGACTTCGACGCCGGCCCGTTGGTGCTGCCCGTCCTCGGCACATCGGTCGAGCAGGCGATCGCCGACGGCGACCTGCGGGTCGAGGACGGGATGCTGGTCCACCACGAGCTGCGCCTGCCGCTGGCCCCCGACACCGACATCGACGCGCCGGTCGAGCAGGTGCTGGCCCAGCAGCACTACGCCCTGCACGAGTGGCAGCACGGCGAGCAGATCCTCAACTGGCGGCGGTTCTTCGCCGTCAACGAGCTGGCCGGCCTGCGCGTGGAGGAGCCCCAGGTCTTCGACGCCGTCCACGCCACGATCCTCCGCTGGGTGGACGAGGGCACCGTCGACGGCCTGCGGATCGACCACATCGACGGGCTGCGCGATCCCGCCGGTTACCTCGAGACCCTGCGCGACCGCATCGGTGAGGACCGCTGGCTGGTCGTGGAGAAGATCGTGGAGTCCGGCGAGCTGCTGCCGCCCGGCTGGCCCGTCGACGGCACCACCGGCTACGAGGTCAACGCCGCCCTGCAGTCGTGGCTGACCGACCCGTCCGGGCACCAGGCCCTGCGCCGCGCCTTCGCCCAGCAGACCGGCGTCCCTCTGGGGACCCGCGCCAGGCTGGCCCGGTCGAAGCTGGCCGCGATGGACGAGCTCTTCGTGGCCGAGGTCGACCGCATCGTCGCGCTCCTGCTGCCGATCTCCGGCGGCCGTTCCGAGGCGATGCTTCGCCGTGGGGTGCGCTATCTCACCGCCCACCTGCACGGCTACCGGACCTACGTCGGCCCGGAGGGCGAGCCGTCGGAGTCGGACCGCTCGGCCATCGGGGCTGCGGCCCGTGCCGCCGACGAGGCCGGCGCACCCGAGGCCGTGCCCGTCGCGGGGCTGTTGCTCGGTGACGAGGGGCGACCGGCCCTGCTGCGCTGGCAGCAGCTGACCGGACCGGCCGCCGCCAAGGGGTTCGAGGATCGGCTGCTGTTCCGCGACGTCGCCCTGTCGGGGCTGTGCGAGGTCGGCGCCGATGCGGCCCTGCTGGATGCAGTCTGGTCCCCCGACACGGTCACCGACTTCCTGACCACCCGGGCCGTGCGGAGCCCGCTGGCCGGCACGACGACATCCACCCACGACACCAAGCGCAGCGAGGACGTCCGTGCCCGCCTGACCGCCCTCGCCGAGGTCCCGGATGCCTTCGTCGACCTCTTCGAGGCGGTGTCGGTCGGCTCGGCTGCCGACGCGGTGGACGGTCACGCCCGCTGGTTGCTGCTGCAGACGGTCCTGGCGACTCGCGACCTCGAGCCGGGAGAGGACCCCGCAGCCCACCGCGAACGGCTGGTCGACTCGACTCGCAAGGCGCTGCGAGAAGCCGCCCTGCACACCACCCATCGTGACCCCAACGAGCCGTACGAGGACGCGGTGTTCGCATGGCTGGACACCCTGCTGGCCGACGGGCCGGCCAGCACCCAGATCGATGCGCTGGTCGAGCGGATCGCCGTTCCCGCCGCCTGCACCAGCCTCGCGCAGGTGCTGCTGAAGATCGCGGCCCCGGGCGTGCCAGACGTCTACCGCGGCTGCGAGACGTGGGACGGCAGCCTGACCGATCCGGACAACCGCCGACCGCTGGACGTCGGTCGGCTGGAGAAGCTGCGCGACCGCGCCGAGACCCTCGACCCGGAGGAGCTTCGCGACACCTGGCAGGACGGCGCCGTCAAGGCGCTGGTGACCCAGCGGGCCCTGCGGGCCCGTCGTGACCTGTCCGCGGTGTTCCTGTCGACCCGCTGCGAGACCCCCCGGGTCGACGGCACGGCGGCCGATCACGTCGCGGCCCTGCGACGCACCGCCTCGACCGACGGTCCCCTCGGGGTGCCCGAGCCCGGCACGCTGCCGTCCGTGGTCGCCCTGGCCACTCGTCTGCCGCTCGCGCTGGCCGACGGCGGCTGGCCGATCGGCGAGGTGTGGGACGACACCGTCGTCCACGTCGGCGACGTCGGCCGGGTCACCGACGTGCTGACCGATCGTTCCCTCCCAGTCGTCGACGGCCGTGTCCGGCTGTCCGACGCGTTTGCCATCCTTCCCGTAGCCCTCCTGGAGTGCATGTGACCAACCCCACCACCCCGCCGGCGTCCGCGCCCTCGACCGACGGCGAGGGCGAGCAGCCCCTGCGGGTCTGGCCCGGTACCCCCTACCCCCTGGGGGCCACCTTCGATGGCGTCGGGACGAACTTCTCGCTGTTCAGCGAACACGCCGAGGCCGTCGACCTGCGCCTGTTCGACGACGAGGGCGGCGAACGACGCGTCCCCATGGCAGAGGTGACCGGCTACTGCTGGCACGCCTACCTTCCCGACGTCGGCCCGGACACGCGGTACGGCTATCGGGTGCACGGCGAGTACGACCCGGCCACCGGGCACCGCTTCAACCCCGCCAAGCTGCTGCTGGACCCCTACGCCAAGGCGGTTGCCGGCAGCTACGAGTGGGACCCGGCGGTGTTCGCCTACACCTTCGGGGATCCCGACAGCCGCAACGACGACGACTCCGCACCGTTCGTGCCGCGCAGCGTCGTGGTCAACCCGTGGTTCGACTGGGAGGGCGACCGGCTGCTGCGCACCCCCATGCACGAGTCGGTCATCTACGAGGTCCACGTCAAGGGCTTCACCGCCTCCCATCCCGACATCCCCGAGAACCTGCGGGGCACCTACGCCGGCATGGCGACCGAACCGGCGATCGCGCACCTCCGCTCCCTCGGCGTGACCGCCGTCGAGCTGCTCCCGGTGCACCAGTTCGTGCACCACGCCCACCTCGAGGAGCGTGGGCTGCGCAACTACTGGGGCTATGACTCCATCGCCTACCTGGCGCCGCACGAGGAGTACGCCTCGACCCCACGGGTCGGTGGGCAGGTGCAGGAGTTCAAGCAGATGGTCAAGGCCCTGCACGCCGAGGGCATCGAGGTGATCCTCGACGTGGTCTACAACCACACCGCCGAGGGCAACCACCTGGGCCCACACCTCAGCCTGCGCGGCATCGACAACGCCGCCTACTACCGGCTGATGGAGGACGACCCCCGCTACTACATGGACTACACCGGGACGGGCAACTCCCTGGACGCCCGCAGCCCGTTCGTGCTGCAGCTGATCATGGACTCGCTGCGGTACTGGGTGACGGAGATGCACGTCGACGGGTTCCGCTTCGACCTGGCCTCCACCCTCGCCCGTGAGCTGCACGACGTCGACAAGCTGAGCGGCTTCTTCGACATCATCCAGCAGGACCCGGTCATCTCGCAGGTCAAGCTGATCGCCGAGCCGTGGGACATCGGCGAGGGCGGCTACCAGGTCGGCAACTTCCCGCCGGTCTGGTCGGAATGGAACGGCCGCTACCGCGACACCGTACGCGACTTCTGGCGCGGGGAGCCGGCCACGCTCGGCGAGTTCGCCCAGCGGTTCACCGGGTCCAGCGACCTCTACCAGTCCGACACCCGCCGGCCGGTCGCCAGCATCAACTTCGTGACCGCCCACGACGGCTTCACCCTGGCCGACCTGGTCAGCTACAACGACAAGCACAACGAGGCCAACGGCGAGGACGGCAACGACGGGACCGACGACAACCGGTCGTGGAACCACGGTGAGGAGGGCCCCACCGACGACCCCGAGGTGCTGGCCCTGCGCGCCCGCCAGCAGCGCAACGTCCTGGCCACCCTCCTGCTCAGCCAAGGCGTCCCGATGCTGCTCGGCGGCGACGAGATGGGCCGATCGCAGGGCGGCAACAACAACGCCTACTGCCAGGACAACGAGATCTCCTGGTTCGACTGGGGGAACGGCGACGCCGACGGCGGCCCCGACGAGGACCTGCTGGACTTCAGCCGCCAGCTGATCGCCTTCCGCAAGGCGCATCCCGTCCTGCGCCGCCGCCGCTGGTTCGAGGGCCGCAGCATCCGCGGGACCAAGCTGGACGACATCGGCTGGTTCCGACCCGACGGTGAGGAGATGGACGACGACGACTGGGACGTCGGGCATGCCCGCTCCCTGGCGGTCTTCCTCAACGGCCGTGGCATCGACACCCCGGGGCCGCAGGGCGAACCGATCGTCGACGACGACCTGATGGTGATCTTCAACGCCGCGCCGGACACCGTGCCCTTCGAGCTGCCGGCGGCGCTCGGTGACAGCTGGACCGTGGTCGTGGACACGGCGGGCGAGGGATGGCTGGCCGACCCGCCAGCGGCGCCGGAGACCCTCGACGTCGAGGGACGGTCGCTCGTGATCCTGCTGCGTTCGGCCGCGACGACGACCCGATGACGGGCCGATAGGGTTCTCGGCCATGGAACTCGTGCTCGTGCGCCACGCCCAACCGGCGTGGGCCAACCCCGATGGAACCTCGACCAACAGCCCCGGGCTGACGCCGCTGGGTCGCATGCAGGCCGAACGGCTGGCCGAGTGGCTGGCAGGCGAGGAGTCACCCGACTTCGATGCCCTCATCACCTCTCCTGCTCGGCGCACCCGCGAGACGGCCGCCGCGGTGGAATCGGTGCTGGGCGCCGAGGCCGAGGTGCTGCCGTGGCTGCTGGAGATCGGGTCGCCCGATCACTGGGAGGGGCAGCCCGAGACCGAGGTCGTCCGGATCATCTCCGAGATGCGCGCCCGTCCGCGGGACGAGTGGTGGAACGGCTCACCCGGTGGTGAACGCTTCATCGACTTCCACCGACGGGTCACGGAGGGCCTCGACGGGTTCCTGGCCGATCAGGGCATCGAACGGCACCGGGGAGACCCCGACAACCTCTGGTACGAGAAGGAACGCGCCAACAAGTCGCTGCTGATGTTCGCCCACGCCGGCACGAACTCGGTGGTCACCAGCCACCTGCTTGGCCTCGAACCGCAGCCGTGGGAGTGGGAGCGGTTCCCCTGCGACCACGCGTCGGTCACCGTCCTGCGAACCAGGCCCATCGCCGGCGGGGCGATCTGGTCGCTGGAGTACTTCTCCGACGTGGCACACCTGCCACGGGAGGCCGTCACCGCCTGACCCCTGTGAGGGGCCGGGCCGGTCACTGGGTGTCGGTCGGTCCAGTGCCCAGCAGGCCGTTGCGGTGGGCGTACCAGTGCATGACGTGGAGGGACACGCCGAACAGCAGGATGATCCCGGGGATCACGTAGCCGAGGGCGAACGCCACCACGCCCGCCGCAGCGGTCATGCTGACCAGGATCCAACGCATCGTCTGCAAGCTGTCCATGGCCACACGGTACCCCCGCCGGGTGGATGCGGCCGCGACTCAGGCGGCGCCGAGGCGGGCCCGGACCTTCTCCACCATGGACTCGGGTGTGCCCTTGTAGGCGTCGCCGTGGCCGGGGAGGACCATGTCGGCCTCGATGCCCTCCAGGCGCTCGAGCGAGGCGGTCGCCAGGTCGACGTCGTTGTGGAACTGCTTGGGCATCAGCTGCGGGCCCGGTCCGGGACCGATCAGGCCGATGGTGACCATCGCATCACCGGAGAACAGCACCTTCTTGTCCGGGACGTGGAAGGCCGTGTGACCCTCGGTGTGGCCGGGGGTGTGGATCACGACGGGCTTGCCCGGCAGGTCGAGGGTGTCGCCGTCGTCGAACTCGGTGACGTCGATGAGGCGTGGCTGCTTGAGGACGCCTCGGCGGGCGAGCGTGGACAGGAAGGTCCACACCGCCGGCTTCCACAGCGGGAGGTCCAGCGGCGTGATGGCCTCCTTCCCCTCGTACTTGCCGAGCAGGCGGTCGACCTCGTCGCGGTGTGCGTGGACCGTCACCCCCTTGTCGGCGGCTTCGCGCGCGGCGCCGGCGTGGTCGGCATGGGCGTGGGTGAGCACGATCCCCTCCACGTCGTCCAGCGTCAGCCCCTCGGCGGCCAGCCCCTCGACGAGGGTGCCGAGGTCTCCCGAGCAGCCGACGTCGATGGCGGTGGCCTTTCCGCCCTCGATCAGCAGGTAGAAGTTGTGCAGCCGGCTGCCGAGCCGGATGATGCCGTCTGCGATGGTCTCCATGGGGGCGATCCTTTCACGCACGAGGGTGTGCGACCACCCCTTCTCGTGGCATGTAAGGGATGCACGAGGTCGGGCCACCAGTAGGCTGCCCGACGGTTCGAATTCACACTGACTGCGAGGCATCGACGTGACCGACATGACCTACCGCCGACTGGGACGCTCCGGCTTGAAGGTGAGCGTGCTCTCCTTCGGATCGTGGGTGTCGTTCGGTCCCCAGCTGGACGTCGCCAAGGCGGCCGACTGCCTCGAGGAGGCCTACGCGCACGGCGTCAACTTCTTCGACAACGCCGAGATCTACTCCGACGGCAAGTCCGAGACGATCATGGGCGAGGCGATCAAGAAGCTCGGCTGGGAGCGGCACAGCTACGTCATCTCCTCCAAGTTCTTCTGGGGCATCAAGGACGGCGTGAACAGCAAGAACACGCTGAACCGTAAGTACCTCATGGAGGCGATCGACCCGTCGCTGGAGCGGATGGGCCTGGAGCACCTGGACCTGATCTACTGCCACCGCCCCGACCCCGAGACCCCCATCGAGGAGACGGTCTGGGCGATGAGCGACATCGTCAGCTCGGGCCGGGCGCTGTACTGGGGCACCTCGGAGTGGAGCGCCGACGAGATCCGCGCCGCGTGGCACATCGCCGAGACGCACCACCTGCACAAGCCGGTGATGGAGCAGCCGCAGTACAACCTCGTCTGGCGCGACAAGGTCGAGGAGGAGTACGCGCGGCTGTACGACGACATCGGGCTGGGCCTCACGACCTGGTCACCGCTGGCGTCGGGACTGCTGACCGGCAAGTACCTCGACGGGGTGCCCGAGGGCAGCCGCGCGACCCTGCCGGGGTACGAGTGGCTGCAGAAGATGCTGACCAACGAGAAGACCAACGCCAAGGTGCGCGAGCTGAAGACCGTCGCCGACGACCTCGGCTGCACGCTGGCCCAGCTCTCCATCGCCTGGTGCGCCAAGAACCCGAACGTGTCCACGGTGATCACCGGGGCCAGCCGTCCCGAGCAGGTCACGGAGAACATGAAGGCCCTCGACGTCCTGGCCGACCTCGACGACGAGGTCATGACCCGGATCGACGAGATCTTCGGCTAGGCCGTCCAGCACCTGCCAACGCCCCCGTCATCGGCGGGGGCGTTCGTGTGTCCGATTGGGGTCTGATCGGGGCAGGGTCTGGATCACGGGGACGCCGGCTCGGCCCGCTGCCTGCTGGGCCATCTCGGCCGCGGACCCACCTGTTGCCAGCAGGCCTGGGCCGCTGACCATCAGCGGACTGCGACGACCGTGGACCCAGACACGGACATCCGGCTCCTCGCCACGCCGGATGACCTCGACAGACTCGACCTCGTCCCATGACCACCGCTGGGCAGGCCGTCCCGGGAGGGCCAGGCCGAGGTCATCGAAGGTCACCGATATGATGCCCTGCCGCATCCACACCAGCCGGCCGGCCCCGACGAGCACTGGCAGGGCGGGCCCGAGCAGGACGGGTTCGAGAACAACCGCGACCACCCAAGCAAGGGCGAGGACCGACACGAGCGTCCAGCCAACAGCACGAGCCCGCTGGGTATGCGTGACGACGACGCAGCCCGAGTCGTCCACGCGGCCCCGCTCCGTCTGCATGGCGCCGAGGACCACTCGGTACGCCTTGGCGTCCAGCGCGTCCAGCGCGTCCATCCGTTCGATCACGTTCAGCCCCCATCGTTCGCCCGCCGTTGCCGATGGTAGACCCCCGTTCTCGTCAACGTGGCGTGGTCGCCCACCCCGAGGAACCGGTACGACGTCACGTGGTGCCGGGTGGTTCCCAACACTGGATGACACCGTCCAACAGCAGCCACGAAGCAGAGATGATCACCACTGATATTTCATCCGAAATAGCTTCTGAGCTGGGGAAACAGGCGATCCGAGACCCCCACTGCGGTATACTCGAACACACGATCGGGACAGCGAGAACTGGGGTCGGGGACATGGGTGGGCAAGGGGTGGTCGAGGCGGGTGAGGTGACCGAGCTGGTCACCCACCTCCACACCCTCGCCAGCCGGTTCGACCCCGACCAGATCCCCGATGGTGACGTGGCGGGGTTGGTGGTGGATCTGGGTCGTGCGGGTCGGCTGGTCGACGGGATGCTCACCCGGGCCGCCCGACGCGCTGCCGAGACGTCTGCACACGAGACCGCCGGGGCGAAGGACGCGGCGTCGTTGATCGCCGCCGCGACCGGCATCTCCACCGCAGCTGCGAAGAAGGTGCTGAAGACCTCCGAGCAGCTGGTGAACCAGCCCGATGTGGACAAGGCCGTCACCGACGGGACCCTGTCGACCGACCAGGCCGTCGTGGTCTCCGAGACGGTCGCTGATGCGCCGGAGAAGGCGGGCGAGCTGATCGGCGGGGCGGGTGCGCAGACGCTGGCCGAGCTGCGGAAGAAGGCCCGCGACATCCGCACCGCAGCCGACCCCGACCCCGAGATCACCCGCCGTCGGCACCTGACCCGACGGGCGTTCCGATCGTGGACCGAAACCGACGGCGAATGGAAAGCGTTCCTGTCCGGCCCCGGCGATCTGGGTGCACGGATCGAGGCGGCGCTGCGTGGTGAGCACGACGCGGTGTTCCGGACCGCCCATGCCGCCGGCCGACGCGAGGACGATGCCTGCTACCGGTTCGACGCCCTCCTCAACCTCCTCGAAGGACACGCCACCACCATCAGTGGACAGGCCGACGGCAGCGAACAGGTGCCCGACGCCCCCCGCACACCGGCAAGGAAACCATCACGGACGGGTCGGCAGACCAAGGTGATCATCCGCGTCGACGGCTCGGCACTCGTACGGGGTGAGGTGCATGACGGCGAGACCTGCGAGATCGCTGGCATCGGACCGGTCGCCCTGTCCGCCGTCCGCGAGCAGATCCCCGACGCCCACATCACCTACGTCATCACCAACGGACAGGATGTGACCGTCGCCCACCTCGGCCGGCAGGTCACCGCCCACCAGCGCACCGCCCTCGAGGCCCGCGGCTACTGCTGCGAGGTGCCGGGCTGCACCGCCGACCACCTGCTGGAGATCGACCACGTCACCGGCTGGGCCATCACCAAACAGACGCGACTGTCCGATCTCGCCTGGCTCTGCACCACCCATCACCGACAGAAATCCAGACGCCACTACCGGCTGCTCGGCCCACCCGGCCAACGCACCTGGACCACCCAAACCGGCGTCGAGATCAGCCGAGACCCACCGGCGGAAGCTGCATGACCGCCGGGTTCCGGAGAACGATCCATCGTCGAGTCCGCCAAGCCCTCCCGGAACTCGAACGGACGGACAACCCCAACCCCAACAGTTGTCGCTGCAAGGTGCGACCGAACAGCCTGGACGCGAGGCCAGCCGTGCCCCGCCGACGGCGCTGTTCGAACAAGCCGGGAGGCACTCAGAGCGGAAGACGCGACCCTGCCCGACAGGCCGGATGGGGATTGCTCCTTCCCAACCTACGGATGCGTAGGGTGGTGTCATGCGTCCCCAGCTGCTCCTGCGAGGCATCTCGCGTCTTCTGTGGCTCCTGAGCCTGCCGTTCATCCGCTTCGAGTTCCGAGGCGGCGCCTGCATCAACGACCATCCGGCGTGGATCATGTCGGCCAACCACCGGTCGGTGTACGACTTCCCGCTGGCCGTGATCGGGCTGGAGCACTTCCGTTGGTACGCCCGGATCATGATCGCCTCGGAGTTCTGGAAGATGCCGGTCTACGGCTGGGCGGTCTCGGTGATCGACGCCATCCCCGTGTACCGCAAGACCGACCCCGTCGGCTCGTTGTCCGCTGCCGTCGACGCCCTCAAGTCCGGCGACAGCGTCTGCATCATGCCGGAGGGCACGGTGCACTGGGATCCCGACGAGCCCCTGTCGATGGGCCCCGTCCGCACAGGAGTCTCTCGCCTCGCGGTGGCCTCCGACGTCCCCGTGATGCCGATCGCCCTGGTCGGCACCGAACGCGTGTGGCCGAAGGGGCGCAAGGTCCCCTCCTTCTCGCTGCGTCGCCGCACCGTCGTGTGCCGTCTCAGCGACCAGCCCGTGTGGCTGACCGGTGACGACCACCGCGGCAACGCCCGGAAGGTCAAGGAGGCCACCGAGGCGTTGATCCAGCAGGCCACCGACGACCTGCGCGCCATCGACCCGACCTACATGCCGCAGCTGGACGGCTGACCAGCACGACCCACAGGGGGCTGTCGTGACGACCATCACCGACGTCGAGGACGCGTTCGAGGCAGCCGCCCGCGAGCATCCCCTCGCGCTCCACGTCGTCGACGGCGACGGACGAACCGTCGTGTCGCTGGCTGCCGGCCCGGGGCCACGACCGATGTCCGTCGACAGCCCGGTCTTCCTGTACTCGGTGACCAAGGCCGCGGTCGGTCTGACCGCCGTCGTCGCCGCGGGGCGCGGCCTCCTCGACCTCGACGCCCCCGTCGCCGACGTGTGGCCGGCGTTCGGTGTCCACGGCAAGGGCGAGGTGACCGTGGCCCAGGCGCTGTCCCACGGCGCCGGCGTGCCCGGCTGGCCGGACGGGGCGATCGACGTTGGGATTCTGGCAGACCTCGACAAGGCCACGGCGCGGCTGGCCGACCAGCCCGCCTGGGCAGAAGCCGGCACCCCCTGCGAGCACGTCTACAGCTACGGGCACGTCGTCGGCGCGATCCTCCAGCACGCCACCGGCAGCCGGATCGATGACCTGTGGCAGCAGACGGTCGCCGGTCCGCTCGGGCTGGACCTCGTGATGAGCCCACCCGCCGACGCCGTCCCGCTGACTGACCCCGACGGCGTGCTGGCCGCCCTCGGCCCGGGCCGGCCGCCGCTGCTGACCCGGCTGCTCAACCAGCTCGAACCGCTGCGTGACGTCGCTTGGGTCAACGCCCTCACCCCTGCCAACGCCCCGCTGGCCCCAGCGGTCACCGGTTGGGCGTCGGCCGCCGGGCTGGCCCGCATGTACGCCGCATGGGCCGGTGAATGGGGCCGGGCCACGCTCGGACTTGAGCTGCAGCAGCGGTCGTGGACCGCCCACACCTCCGGTCAGGACCTGGCCATGGGCGGCCACTACGACTGGGCGCTCGGCACCGTCGTGGACGAGGTCGCGTTCGGGATGGGAGGGATCGGGGGCTGCTCGGCATGGCACGACCACCGGTCGGGCCTCTCCGTCGGGCTGGTCACCGCCCGCGTCCCGCGGCCCGGAGCGCTGGACGAGCTCGAAGCAGCGGTGGACGGACTAGCCCGAATGTGACCCCCGGAATGGCCTCAACCGTCACGCGGTGGAGGTCGTTTCGTTGGGTGCAGCAGAACCCTCCACCTCCGGGAGTGCACCCATGACCGCTCGCACCATCACCGTCGCCGTCGTCCTCGGCATGTTGTTGCTGAGCGTCTTCGGTGGGGCGGCCGTGGCCACCGACGCCCCCACTGCCCCGGTGGCCGCCGAATCAGCGGCGACCACCGACGTCGGGCGCTACCAGATCGCGACGCGCTGATCCGGCTCGAGCCACAGCCCGTCCTCGGACGTGGTGCCGAACGCCTCGTGGAACGCGTCGATGTTCCGCACGACGTTCACGCGGAACTCCGGCGGTGAGTGCGGGTCGACCGTCAGCCGACGGATCGCCTCCTCCGTCCGGCTCGCGACACGCCACACGCGCGCCCAGCCGACGAAGAACCGCTGGTCGCCGGTGAGCCCGTCCACGACCGGCGCCTCCTGGCCACCGAGGAAAAGCCGGTAGGCGTGGTGGGCCACGGCGACGCCACCGAGGTCGCCGATGTTCTCCCCCACCGTCAGCTCGCCGTTGACGGTGTGTTCCTCACCCAGGTCGCGTGGCGAGAAGGCCGAGTACTGGTCCTTCAGCGCCTGCGCCCGCTCGTCGAATCGTTCGCGGTCGCCCTCGGTCCACCAGTCGCGCAGCGTCCCCGAGCCGTCGTAGCGGGATCCCTGATCGTCGAATCCGTGGCCGATCTCGTGGCCGATGACGGCCCCGATGGCGCCGTAGTTGTAGGCCGGGTCGGTCGTCGGGTCGAAGAACGGCGGCTGCAGGATCGCGGCGGGGAAGACGATCTCGTTCATCGCCGGGTTGTAGTAGGCGTTGACCGTCTGCGGCGTCATGAACCACTCGTCACGATCCACCGGACGATCGACCTTGCCGACCTCCCAGTCGAAGGTCGACGCTGCCGCCCGTCGCAGGTTGCCGACCAGGTCCTTCGGGTCGATCACCAGGTCACCGTAATCACGCCACTTGACGGGGCGACCGATCTTCGGACGGAACGTCGCGAGCTTGGCGAGGGCCTCCTTCCGGGTCTCCTCGGCCATCCAGTCGAGCGTGGAGATGCGTGCCTCGTAGGCCTTCAGCAGGTTGTCGACCAGCTCGGCCATCTGCGCCTCGGCCTCCGGCGGGTAGTGGCGCTCGACGTAGAGCTTGCCGACGGCCTCGCCCATGACGCCCTGCACGGTGGCCACGCCCCGCTTCCAGCGCTCCTTGAGCTCCTTGGCACCGGTGAGGATCCGGCCCGTGAAGTCGAAGCGCTCGTCGACGAAGGGTGAGGAGAGGTAGGAGGCGGTGCTGCGCAGGACCCGCCACGCCAGCCATCGCTGCCACACGACGAGGTCGACCTCGTCCAGCGCCGTCGACACGGCCTCGAGCACGTCGGGTTGTCCGACGACGACCTCGGCCCACTGCGACTCGGCCAGGCCCATGGCGGTCAGCCACGTCGGCGCGGTCGGCAGCAAACCGGCCAGTCCGTCGGCGTCGACCAGGTTGTAGGTCTTCGCCGCATCGCGGGTGGCGGTGCGGTCCCAGTGGGCGGCAGCCAGGCGGGTCTCCAGCGCCATGACGTCGTTGGCAACCGCGGCGGGGTCCCCGTCCCCGATGGGTGCCAGGCCGTGGTCTGTGGCCAGGGCCATCATCCGTTCGACGTGGCCGACGTAGGCGCTGCGGATCTCGGCGTGCTCGTCGAGCCGGTAGTAGGACTCGTCGGGCAGCCCGAGGCCGCTCTGGGCCAGGTGCAGCAGGTACCGCTCGGGGTTGCCGCGGTCGATCCAGGGGGACAACGAGACGACCCCGCCGACGCCCTCACGTGCCAGCTGGCCCATCAGGGCGACGAGTCCGTCGGTGTCGGCCACGTCAGCGATGCGCGCCCAGGTCGACTGCAGCGGCGTCACGCCCAGCGCCTCGACGGTCTCCTCGTCGACGAAGCTCGCGTAGAGGTCACCGATCTTGGTCGCCTCCTCGCCCGTGATCCGTCCCTCGGCGGCGTCGGTGATGATCGTGCGGACCTGCTCCTCCGACATGTCGTTGAGGATGGCGAAGGACCCGTGGGTGGCGCGGTCGTCGGGGATCTCGGTGCGCTCGACCCAGTTGCCGTTCACGTGGCCGAACAGGTCGTCCTGCGGACGTACCGCCGGGTCCAGGTCGAGGTCGTCGATGGTGTCGAAGTCGCGGGCAACGCTCATGGGCAGGTGGGGCCTTCGTCGAAACGGGCGGGAACCGCCATGCTGTCATCTCCGTGCCGCCCGGGCAGCCGGCCGCTCGCCTCGCCACGAGACGGGTGGCTTGGCGATGACGCATGATGGAGAGGTGAACGGGAGGCCGGACAGTCGCGGGCAGCGTGGCACCGCCATGCGCAGGCGCCGCTCGTGAGCGCTCGGGACGACGAAATCGCGCGGCTCCGGCGGGTCGTCGAGCGGGAGCGACAGGCCCGTGAGGAGGCCGAGCAGGTTGCCGAACGGGCGATCGCACGGTCGGCTCGCATCCTCGAGGCCGCCCAGCAGGAGCACGCGACACTCCGTGCCGTAGCGGCGTCGGCGACCCACGACATCAAGAACCCGTTGTCGACCATCAGCGGGTTCGCCAAGCTGCTGTCGGCGAGGCAGATCGAGGAGCCGCTGCTGACAGAGGTGCTGGAGCGCATGGTCGCCTCCACCGACTACACCATCGAGCTCATCGACGGCCTGGTGGAGGTCCTCGCCGCAGGGACGGTCGCCGGGCACTCCGCAGCCACCGACCTCGACCCGATCGTCGAGCAGGTCGCCCGCGAGTTGGAGGCACGGCACCCCCACGCTCGGCTGGTCGGGAACGCCGTCGGACCGATCGCCATGACGGCCGTCGATGCCCATCGACTGCTGGACAACCTGGCCGAGAACGCAGCCCGCCATGCCGACGTTCCGTCGGTCGAGGTCCAGGTGGACGTCATCGACCGCACACCCCGGGAGGTGACGCTGCGGGTCAGCGACAACGGGGTCGGCATCGACGAGGCCGACCGCGATCGGGTCTTCACCATCTTCCAGCGCGGCCTCGACAAGGAGCGCGGCACCGGCATGGGTGTGGGCCTGGCGTTGTGCCGGCGGCTGGTCGAGGCGGTGGGCGGCGCCCTGTGGCTGGACGAATCGCCTTCACCCACCGGCGGGGCGGCGTTCCTGCTGCGGCTTCCGGTTCCAACCGAGACGGATTGACCGCTCGGGTCGCGGTCCCGAATGGGTTCGGTCAGGTCTGCAGGCCGCGTGCGGCGAAGCGACCGTCCTGGTGCCGCACCTCGAGTGGATGGTCAAACGCACGGGACAGCGCCGCGGAGGTGAGGACCTCCTCGATCGGCCCGGCCTCGACGATCGTCCCGTCCGCGACGAGGGCGACGTGGGTGAACCCACGAGGGATCTCCTCCACGTGATGGGTGACGAGCGCGACCGCACGAACCGCCGGGTCAGCGGCGATGTCCTCGAGCAGGCCCAGCAGCTGTTCCCGGCCGGCGATGTCCAGCCCAGCGGTCGGCTCGTCGAGGAGCAGCAGCTCGGGCCCGGTCAGGGTCGCCCTGGCGATCTGCACCCGGCGGCGTTCGCCCTCGCTCAGCAGGGCGAGCCGGCGATCGGCGATCGCGGCCAGTCCGACGCGGGCCAGTGACGCATCGACAGCCGCCCACCGCTCCTCGTCGTGGGTCGATCCGAACCGCACCAGCTTGGCGTCGAATCCGCTGGCGACGGCCTCACGCACGGACATGCGCTGGTCCATGAGGCGTTCGAGCGACGACGCGGTGTAGCCGAGCCGCAGGCGCAGGTCCTGCACCAGCGTCCGACCCAGGGTCTCACCCAGCACCCTGATGGTGCCGGTCGAGGCGTGGTCGTAGGTCGCGGCGACCTTGAGGATGCTGGACTTGCCGGCCCCGTTCGGGCCGAGCAGCACCCACCGCTCACCGTCCTCGACGCGCCAGTCGACGTCGTGCAGCACGACCTGCCGCTGGCGGGTCATGCCGACGGCCTGGAGCTCGATCGCGGTGTCCATGTCGATCCCCGGTGCGGCTCCGGTCCTAGCCCACCACGAAGTTGACGAGGCGGCCCGGGACGACGATCTCCTTGCGGATCACCTTGCCGTCCAGCTGTGCGGCCACCTCGGCCCTGGCGGCGGCCAGGACCGTGTCCTTGTCGGCGCCGTTGGGAACCTCGACGGTGCCGCGCAGCTTGCCCTGGACCTGCACGGCGATGGTGATGGTGTCCTCCACCAGGGCCGACTCGTCCCACTCGGGCCACGGCTCGTTGGCGAGCGACTCGTCGTGGCCCATCAGTGACCACAGCTCTTCGGCCAGGTGCGGGGCGTAGGGCGAGAGGATCAGCGCGAACGCCTCCATGTCGGCCTTCGCCATCGGCTTGCCGCTGCAGGTGTTGACCAGCTCCATCATCTTGGCGATGGGGGTGTTGACCTTCAGCTCCTCGATGCCCGTCGTCGCCTCCTTGATGGCGGTGTGCAGGGCCTTGCGGGCCTCGCGGGGGGTCTCCTCGGGCATCGGACGCAGCTGACCGGCGGTCTCGGCGTCGGAGGTGTCGACGAACAGCCGCCAGGTGCGCGACAGGAAGCGGTGGATGCCCTCGCAGCCGGAGGTGTTCCAGACCTTCGTCTGGTCCAGCGGCCCCATGAACATCTCGTACAGCCGCAGGGTGTCGGCACCGAACCGCTCGATGATCTCCAGCGGGTCCACGGAGTTGTTCAGGCTCTTGCCCATCTTCCCCGACTTCTGCTCCACGGGGGTGTCGGTGCCGGTGACGAACCAGTCGGTCCGGACCTCCTCCTGGGTGTGGGCGCTCGTCATGGTGACCGTCTGGCCGGGCCGCTGCTCGACGTCGTCGGGGTGGACGTACTTGCCGGTCGTCCGCCGATAGCTGTTGGCCAGGATCATCCCCTGGTTGGCCAACCGGGTGAACGGCTCACGGGTCGGCACCAGGCCGATGTCGAACAGGACCTTGTGCCAGAAGCGGGCGTACAGCAGGTGCAGGACGGCATGCTCGACCCCACCGATGTAGAGGTCGACGTCGCCCCAGTAGCGAACGTTCTCCTGGCTGAACGGCAGCTCGGTGTTGTCGGCATCGGTGTAGCGCAGGTAGTACCAGCACGACCCCGCCCACTGCGGCATCGTGTTGGTCTCGCGCATCGCCGGACGGCCGTCGGGAGCGGTGGTGTACAGCCAGTCGGTCGCACGGGCCAGCGGCGGCTCGCCGGTGGCGGTCGGCTTGTACTCGTCGACGTGCGGCAGCTCGACGGGCAGGTCCTCCACGGGGACCGGGACGATCTCGCCGGTCGGGTTCCCCTCGTCGTCGAGGATGTGGAGGATCGGGAACGGCTCGCCCCAGTAGCGCTGACGGCTGAACAGCCAGTCACGCAGCTTGAAGTTGACCTTCCGCTCGCCCTTCCCCTCTGCCTCGAGCCAGTCGATCAGGGCGGCCTTGCAGTCCTCCAGCGCCATGCCGTCGAACTCGCCGGAGTTGATCACCGTCTCACCGGCGCTGGCGACGTAGGCCTCGGCCTGGATGTCGTGGCCGTCGGGCAGCGTGTAGGTCGGGACGATCGGCAGGTCGAACTTGCGCGCGAAGGCGTGGTCGCGCTCGTCGTGAGCGGGCACGGCCATGATGGCGCCAGTGCCGTAGCTGGACAGGACGTAGTCGGCGACCCAGATCGGCACGGCCTCGCCGTTGACCGGGTTGGTGGCCCGAGCGCCGGTGTCGACACCCGTCTTGTCCTTGGCGTCGCCCATCTGCCGGTCCAGCTCGGAACGGGAGATGGCCTTCTCCACGTACGCCTCGACCTCGGCGCGCTGCGCGTCGGTGGTGATCCTCGCCACCAGCGGGTGCTCGGGCGCCAGGACGCAGTAGGTGGCCCCGAACAGCGTGTCGGGACGGGTGGTATAGACGACGAAGTCCTCGTCGGTCCCATCGATGACGAAGGTGACCTCCGCGCCCTCGGACCGACCGATCCACTGGCGCTGCATCTCCAGGACGCCTTCGGGCCAGTCCAGCTCCTGCCCGTCGGGCAGCGGCTGGTCGAGGTCGTCCAGCAGCTCCTGGGCGTACTCGGTGATCCGCAGCATCCACTGCTTCATGTTCCGCCGGACGACCGGGTCACCGGTCTCGACGTACCGGTTGTCCACGACCTCCTCGTTGGACAGCACGGTGCCCTGTGCCTCGCACCACCACACCGGCACCTCGTCGAGGTAGGCCAGCCCCTTCTCGTAGAGCTTCAGGAAGATGTACTGCGTCCAGCGGTAGTAGTCGGCGTGGGAGGAGACGACCTCCCGCGACCAGTCGTAGGCGAACCCGAGGCGACGCAGCTGGGTGCGGAAGTACTCGATGCGCTCGTCGGTGATGACGGCCGGGTGGATGCCGTCGCGCTGGGCGGCACGCTCGGCGGGCAGGCCGAAGCTGTCGAAGCCCATGGGGTTGAGGACGCTGAAGCCCTTCATCCGCTTGTAGCGGGCGACGAGGTCGACGGCGGTGTAGCTCTCGGGGTGGCCGACGTGCAGCCCAGACCCCGAGGGGTACGGGAACATGCCGAGGGCGTAGAACTTCTCGCGGGAGGGGTCCTCGACCGCCTTGAAGGTCTCGTGCTCGGCCCAGTACGCCTGCCACCGGGGCTCGATGGTGGCGGGGTCGTAGGCGTGGCTGCGCGGGGCGCCGTTGGTGTCGCTGCTCATCGTGCCCGAGGGTACGCGGCGAGTCACCCGACGGGCGAGGTGGCCGGGCGGCCCGACCGGCCGCGCACCACCGTCGACGCCGGTCGGGACGCCGACTAGGGTCGCGGCTGTCTCGACCGAGGAGGAACCCGACCGTGTCCGACCCCGACCGCATCGTCGCCCCGTACGGCACCTGGCCGTCCCCGCTGTCCGCTGCCGACCTGGCAGCGGCGTCCGTCGGCTACAACGACCTCGTCGTGGACGGTGCCGACGTCCTGTGGCTGCAGAGCGACCCGACCGACGGCGGGCGCGTCGCCGTCGTCCGTGCGGGGGCGGACGGTCCCGAGGTCCTCTCCCCCGTCGGGTTCAACGCCCGCACGAGGGTCGGCGAGTACGGCGGCGGGGCGCTCGGCGCCGGCCACGGCGTGGTGCTGGCCTGCAGCTGGGACGACCAGCGCGTCCACCGCATCGTCGACGGGGCCGCGACCCCGGTGACCCCCGAACCGTCGACCGCTGCGGGTATCCGCTGGGCCCAGATGACGGTCCTCCCGGGTGGCGAGGGGTTCGTGGCGATCCGCGAGACGCACGGTCCCGACCGGCCCCGGGGCAACGTCAACGTCCACGGGACGGAGGAGGCGGTCAACGAGATCGTGCACGTCGACCTCGCGTCGGGCGAGTGCACCGTCCTGGTCACCGGCCCGGACTTCGTCGGCGGGCCGTTCGTCGACGCCGACGGCACGCGGATGGCCTGGCTGCAGTGGGACCACCCGGACATGCCGTGGGACAGCGCGGCCCTGTGGGTCGCGGACCTGCGCCTCGGCGAGTCGCCCTCCCTCGGCGAGGCTCGACACGTCGCCGGTGGGGACGGCAGCGCCGTGGCTGATGCGCTGTGGGACGGCGATCGGCTGCTGTTCAGTGACGACCCGGACGGCTGGTGGAACGTCTTCGCCTGGGCCAACGGGAGCACGCAGCGCCTGCAGGACGAAGCGGTCGACAGCGGGGCACCTCGCTGGGTGCACGGCATCGGCCAGCTTGCCGTCGTCGACGGTGCGGTCCACGTCCAGACGCTGTCCGACGGCTACGCCCATGCCCGACGACTCGACGGCGCGGGCGGCGGGGTCGCCCTGGAGATCGACGGGGTCGGTCTCGTCGGCTCGTTGGCGACCGTGGGGTCGGACCTGGCGATGATCGCTGGCGGCCCCGCCTTGCCGACCGGTGTCCTGCGGGTCGATCCGACCACGGGACGGGCCACCCGCCTGAGCGCCACTCGCGAGGACGCGGCCGCCGAGATCGGCGCCGTGCCCGAGCACATGACCTTCCCGACCGCCGACGATGCCGTGGCCCACGGGCTGTACTACCCGCCGACCAGCGTCACCCATGTCGGTCCCGACGACGAACGACCGCCGCTGGTGGTGCTGACCCACGGCGGGCCGACCAGCGCCGCACGGACGACCGTCAACGGCACCGCGCAGTACTGGACCTCACGCGGCTTCGCGGTGGTCGACGTCAACTACCGCGGCTCGGTCGGCTACGGCCGGGCCTACCGGGATGCGCTGCGCGGCAGCTGGGGCATCCACGACGTTGCCGACACCATCGCCGCAACCCGCCACCTGGTCGCGCAGGGACTCGCCGACCCGGACCGCCTGATCATCGAGGGCGGCAGCGCGGGTGGCTACACGACGCTGCTGGCCCTGTGCACCACCGACACGTTCGCCGCCGGCGGCAGCCTCTTCGGCGTGGCCGACCTGCGTGCCCTCGCCACCGACACCCACAAGTTCGAGTCGCGCTACCTCGACTCCATGGTCGGTCCCTGGCCCGAGGACGAGCAGGTGTACGTCGACCGCTCCCCCATCACCCACGTCGAGTCCCTGTCCACCCCGATGATCGTGCTGCAGGGCGACGAGGACGCAGTCGTCCCCCCGGCGCAGGCCGAGCTGATCGTCGCCGCGCTGCGGCGACGGGGCATCCCCCACGCCTACATCCTGTTCGAGGGCGAGCAGCACGGCTTCCGCAAGGCCGCCAACATCACCCGTTCCCTCGAGGCGCGGTTGGCCTTCTACGGGCACGTCCTGGGGTTCGACCCGGCCGACGACATCGACCTGCCGGAGTTCCAGTCGGGGCCGAATGGCTGACAGCGCCCTGGCTGGGCGTCGACCGGACGACACGAATCGTGCCGGAACCCACCCATGGGTGGTCAGGGCCCCGATCGCGCCGCCGACCACCCGGCCCGACTACCCGGTCCCGGCCCGAATCGTGCCTGAACCCACCCATGGGTGGTCAGGGCCCCGATCGCGTCGGAATTCACCGTCAGCCGGCCGGCCCGACCATCACGCCGGCCGGTCGAGCCGCTGGGATTCCGGTCGGCGTCGTTCGGCGGTCCTCAGCGGACGCCGGTGATGTCGACGCCGTCGATGCGGCCGTCGCGGGTGAAGGCCACGGTCACCGCGGTCGTCCCGATGGTGGCGACGACGATCTCGTCGAGGCCGGTGGTCGACAGGCCGGCATCACGGCACAACGCGACCGTGGCGACCCGGTGGTCCATCGGCGCCATGGCCACCCCTGTGGTCAGCGCCTGGACGAACTCCTGTGCCTGGACCGGCGGCAGCGGCACGTCGCCCAGCAGGGCGTACATGGCGCCCTCGAAGTAGGGGAAGCGGTACATCGCCGACGCCTGGGTCCAGCCGCGGGCGATGGCAGCCAGCAGGAACGGATCGACGTCCAGCACCGACCAGACCGCCTCCGACAGCTCGTCCACGCCGTTGGCCACGCCGTAGTCGCGCAGCGCGGTGACACCGCTCACGAGGCCGCGATCGAACGACCCCTCCTGGGCGGCCCAGGCCCACGTGAACGTGTCGGCCACCTCGTCGGTCGCGCCGACGAGCTGGGCGGCGAACTGCATCTCGGACCCGAAGCGCGCCAGGCCGGCCTCGAGGTCGAGCTCGCCGACCTCGTCACCCACGAGGCGAGCCAGCCGCTGCTGCCGCAGCAGGGTGGCCGGCACGTGTTCGGCGGCCAGGTCGAGGATCAGGGGCAGGTCGGCCATCGGCTCACCACCCCGCCTGGAGGGGCTTGCCCTCGGTGAAGCCCGCCAGGGACTGCAACCCGATGACGGCACGGTCGGCGAAGTCCGCCAGCGACCGGGCACCGGCGTAGGTGGCCGCGCTGCGGACTCCTGCGGTGATGTGGTCGAGCAGGTCCTCGACCCCGGGGCGGTCGGGGTCCAGGTACATCCGACCCGAGGAGATCCCCTCCTCGAACATGGCCTTGCGGGCCCGTTCGAACGCGTCGTCGTCGCGTGTGCGACGCGACACCGCCCGTGCCGAGGCCATGCCGAACGACAGCTTGTACGCACGGTCCTCGGCATCCACGATCAGGTCGCCCGGCGACTCGTGGGTCCCGGCGAACCACGACCCGATCATCACCTGCGACGCGCCGGCGGCCAGGGCCAGCGCCACGTCACGGGGATGGCGGATCCCGCCGTCGGCCCACACGTGGCCACCAGCCTCACGCGCCGCAGCCGCGCAGTCGAGGACCGCAGAGAGCTGGGGTCGGCCCACCGCAGTCATCATCCGGGTCGTGCACATCGCACCGGGTCCGACGCCGACCTTGACCACGTCGGCACCGGCGGCGATGAGGTCCCGGGTGCCCTCGGCGGTGACGACGTTGCCGGCCACGACGGGCACCTGCGGGTCCAGCCCCCGCACGGCCTGCAGCGCCTGCAGCATCCGGGCCTGGTGCCCGTGGGCGGTGTCGACGACCAGGGTGTCGATCCCGGCCTCCAGCAGCTGCTTGGCCTTCGTCGCGACGTCGCCGTTGATCCCGACCGCCGCGGCGATCGCCAACCGGCCGTCGGCGTCCAGGGCCGGCCGGTACAGGTGCGAGCGGAGCGCGCCCTCGCGAGTGACCAGTCCCACGACCCGGCCGTCGTCGTCGACGACGGGCGCCAGCCGACGATGGGCGGCGTGCAGCGTGTCGAAGTAGGCCCTGGGCGTCCGGCCGGCCGGCAGGGTCAGCAGCTCCGTCGACATCACCTCGCCCACCTGGGTGAACCGGTCGACGGTGTGCAGGTCCGCCTCGGTGACCACCCCGACGGGCTGGTCGTCGGCCAGGACCACGGCGGCACCGTGCGACCGCTTGTGCAGCAGGTTCTGGGCCTCGCCAACGGTGTCGGTCTCGACCAGGGTGATCGGGGTCTCGTACAGGGCGTGGGCGGACTTCACGCCGGCAACCACGTCGGCGACGATATCCACGGGGATGTCCTGGGGGATGACGGCCATCGCCCCTCGCCGAGCCAGCGTCTCGGCCATGCGTCGGCCGGACACCGCCGTCATGTTGGCGGCCACGATCGGGATGGTCGACGGGGTGCCGTCGCCGGGGGCGAGGTCGACGTCGAAGCGGGACTCCACGTCGGAGGAGCCCGGGACGAGGAAGACGTCGTCGTAGGTCAGGTCGTTGGGCGGCACGTGGCCGTCGAGGAATCGCACCCGGCCACCGTAGACGGCGGCGCACGGCCAGACGAGGGGCTGCCCGCTCCGCAGGTCCTCAGCGCGCCAGCGTCGTGGCGACCGGGTCGACCACGGCCCGGTCCTCCTGCAGCGCACGGATCATCAGGGCGATCCGCCAGGTCACCCCGATGACCAGCGCAATCGCCGCCAGTGTTCCCACCATGGACAGGGGACCGTCGAGTGCGTCCAGCCGATCGGGCAGGCCGACCGACTCGACAAGCCTGACCAACGCCACCCCGACGGCGCCGGTGAGGCTGATCCGGTTGGCCCGGCCGATCATCAGGTCACGCCGTCGGGCCTCGGGGAGCTGCGGGTCGGCGATGCGGCGCAGGACGACCCCTGCATGTCCGGGCGGGCCGACGAGGATCCGGTCGCCTGCCGGGGCCGACCGGACGGCAACCCTCGCCCCGGCCTGTGCCCAGCGGGCCATCGGACCGAAGCCGAACCGTTGTCCCTGCCACCACGACGGCGGGTTTGGGTACCGCTCGGCGACGACGACCCGAGGTCGTGCGTTGTCCAGCGGGCCGGGCAACCACGGCCGCAGGGGCCTGACCCGTGCGGTGCCGGTCGGGAGCTCACCCGCGGGCAGGGTCGTGAGGGTGAGGGTCCACTCCAGTCCGGCCCCTGCCGACAGCCCGCGCAGCGACCACCAGTAGCGCGACGCCCCGTAGCCGACGATCGCGCCGATCGCGCCGACCAGCTGCCCGAGGGGGTCACGCAGCCCGCCGTTGCCACCGGCGACGAGGATCGCCCCGACGAGCAGGAGACCCGCTCCCGTCCCCAACATCCGTTGCACCCGCCGCCGGCTGTACCGCAGCACCGACCGTGCTGCCGTGCCGTCTGCCCTGCTGTCCACCGAGCGTCGCTCCTGCCTGTCGGGGTGCCATCCTGCCCCACGAGCGGCCACCGTTGTTGCTGCACCGACGAGTCCGTTGGGTACCGTCTGTCCGTGACCGAACCCGCCGAATCCGATCAGCCGGCGATCCAGGTCGAGGGGCTCACCCGTTCCTTCGGGGAGACCGTCGCGCTGGATGGCGTCGACCTCGTGGTCCGTCCAGGTGGTGTCGTGGGGCTGCTGGGCCCCAACGGCGCCGGCAAGACGACCCTCGTCCGCATCCTCGCGACGTTGCTGCGCCCGACCTCCGGCACGGTCCGGGTGTTCGGCCACGACGTGGTCGCCGAACCCCACGAGGTGCGCAACCGGATCTCCCTCACCGGTCAGTACGCCGCCGTCGACGGCCTGCTGACCGGACGCGAGAACCTGGTGATGTTCGCCGACCTGTTGGGCCTCTCGGGCCGGTCGGCCCGGGTGCGGGCCGACGAGCTGCTGACGAGGTTCGACCTGGTCGAGGCCGCCGACCGTCGCGCGTCGACCTACTCCGGGGGCATGCGTCGCCGGCTGGACCTGGCGTCCAGCCTCATCGTGCCGCCGAGCCTGCTGTTCCTGGACGAGCCGACGACTGGGCTGGACCCACGGACGCGCAACCAGATGTGGGACGTCATCACCGAGCTGGTGTCGGCGGGTACCACGCTGCTGTTGACCACCCAGTACCTGGAGGAGGCCGACCAGCTGGCCGACCGCATCCTGGTGATCGACCACGGGCGGATCATCGCCGACGGCACGGGCGACGAGCTGAAGGCCGCCGCCGGCGGGGTCACCGTCGAGATCCTCCTCGCCGACCCCCACCGGGTCGATGCGGCGTGTGCGGCGCTGACCCGTGCCGGTCTGGCCGCCCGCGGGGTCCACGCGGCCCACGCCGACCTCGAGGTTCCCACGGAGCTCGGCCACGGGCTCGAGACCGTCCAGCGCGTCGCCGGGGCGCTGGAGGCCGCGGGTGTGGCCGTCAACGACCTCGGGCTGCGCCGGGCATCCCTCGACGAGGTGTTCCTGCAGCTGACGGAACGACCTGCCGCCGCACCGACCCCCGAACCCGCCACGGCCGACGCTCCTGCCCTGAACGACGAGGCGACCCGATGACCTCCACGCTGCTCGACGCGACCTCGCTGGAACGCCGTCGTCCGCGCAACGGCCTCGTCAAGGCGCTGCAGGACGGCTGGACGATCGGCAAGCGCAACCTCAAGCACTTCACCCGCCTGCCCCGCCTGCTGGTGTTCTCCACCATCCAGCCCGTCATGTTCGTGCTGCTCTTCGGCTACGTCTTCGACGGGGCCGTCCGCGGGTCCCTCCCGGAGGGGTTCGACACCTACCTCGCGTTCGTGCTGCCCGGCATCTTCGTGCAGTCCACGATCTTCCGGATGACCCAGACCGCGGTCGGCCTGGCCGAGGACCTCGAGCGTGGGGTCGTCGACCGGTTCAGGTCGTTGCCCATGTCGCGTTCCGGAGTGCTGATCGGGCGGACCATCGCCGACCTGGTGCGCTCGCTGGCGGTGATCGTGCTCATGGCGGTCTTCGGCATGCTGGTGGGCTTCCGGTTCACGAGCCCCATCGGGGCGTTGGGGGCGCTGCTGGTGGTCGCGGTGTTCGGCTACGCCCTGTCGTGGGTGTTCGGCTGGGTGGCGCTGATGGTGCCCGGCGGTGAGTCGGCCCAGGCCGCAGCGTTCGTCACCGCGTTCCCGTTGTCGTTCATCTCCAGCGTCTTCGTGCCTCCGGACTCCGTCACCGTGGAGTGGTTGGCGTTCATCGCGCGCAACTCACCGGTCAGCGCGACGGCCGATGCGGCTCGGGGCATGGCGGTCAGCGGCCCGGTCCTGCAGCCGCTGCTGCTGGCCCTCGGCTGGAGCATCGCGTTGCTGTGCGTCTTCGTCCCGCTCAGCGTCGCGCGGTTCCGACGCCTGGAGTAGCCCCGCCCGGGGCTGGTCCGACCCTCGACCGGTCAGATGCGGACGTAGGTGGGGACGGCCGCTGAAGCGAACTCCTCCACCTCGATCTCCACGATCAACCCATCGGCAACGGTGTAACGGTCGCGACCGTGGACGACGGTGCCGTCCGCGGTGACACGTCGCCAGTGCCCGACGGCGGTGGTGTCGCTCGTGACGCCGGAGCGGACGATCGACATCGTCTCGTCGTCCCCACGACGGGCCCAGACGGCCTGCAGCAGCTCGGCGATGCCGTTGCCCCCGCTGACGGTCAGGCGTTCGCCGTCGATCACCTCGACGTAGGTGGCGTCGTTGTGGAGCAGGCGGGTCAGCTCCCGCAGCTCGAACGGCCCGCGACGGCGCGCCTGCAGGAACCTGCGGACGACCGCACCGACTTCGAGTGTCTCGCTCATGACGCTGAGTATAGAACGCAGGTTGCCCTGAGTCCACGATCTCAACACAGAGGGTGACGATACGTCGGACGCACCGTAGGCCCCGCTCAGGTCTCGTAGGGCTCGGCGGGTTGCGGGACGCGCACGAGGGACTCGGCGGTCAGCAGCGGTGGGTCGGTCGTGAGCTCGCCGACGACGTGCCCGTCCCGGTTCTCCCACTGGCCGGTCACCTGCACCCACGTGTCGACGGGCGGAGCGGGTTGGTCGCTGCGGACGTGCACGTCGATGGCGGTGCCGTCAGCGGCGCAGCACGAGAGGGCGAACCGAGTCAGGACGAAGCCGTCCGGAAGGACGCCGGACACGAACCCGGTCAGCTGGACGTCGGCGCCGGCGAGCGACAGGTCGGGGTCGTACAGCGCGCGGCCGGCGTACTCGCCGAGGGACAGCGGCACCACCCCGTCGACCGCCTCGGGCAGGGGCGGCCAGACGGCCGAGCGTTGCTGGACCACACCCGACTGACGGTTGGCCGCGAACGCGCCGAGGGGTGGTGGCGCGACGAGCAGCACCGCGAACAACGGCGCGGCGAGCATCCAAGCGATCCGCGGCGCCGAGGAGTGGTTGTGCCCGTGGCCGTGGTCGGACGCCTCGTCGTGGTCGTGGGGGTCGTCGAGCGCGCGGATGGCGCGGGCCAGCACCAGGGCGCCGAGCACCCCGATGACGACACCGGATGCGACCAGCAACGGCACGTAGGACGGCTTGATGTAGTCCAGCGCCGAACCCGACAGGCCGAGTCGCACGGCAACGCCGGCGACGGCCAGCAGGAGGGCACCTTGTGCACGTTCGTCCATCAGCCCTGCCTCATCAACGGTGAGTGCGTCATCGGACCACGATTCCCTCTGTCCAGGTGATGTTGCCGGTGATCGCACCGGCGGCGAGGCCCACGACAACGGCCGACCCCAGCGCCACCACGAACGCCAACGGGGCGAAGCGTGCGGTGAACCGACGGCCGAACACCCCGGCCTGCAGGGCAACCAGCTTGACGTCGACGGCGGGGCCGACGACGAGGAACGCCAGCCGTGCGGTGGTGGAGAACTGGCTGAGGCCGACGGCGACGAAGGCGTCCGCCTCGCTGCAGATGGCCAGCACCACCGCGAGGGTGGCGAGGGCGAGGATCGCGACGACCTCGTTGCCGGCCAGCACGTCCAGCACGGTGCGGGGCACGGCCACCTGCAGGGTCGCGGCCGTCATCCCGCCGAGGACCAGCCACCCGCCGGCGTGGAGGAAGTCGTGGGCAGCCACCGTGGTGAACATCGACCACGGGGTGCTGGCGTCCTCGCCGCCCGTCGCCGTGCGGAGCAGGTCGTCGTCACCGAACCTGGCCCAGATCCAGCCGACGAGCACCGCAGCCATCAGCGACGCGACGAAGCGGGCGATGACGATGTCGGGACGGCCGGGGAATGCCACGGCGGTCGCGGCAAGCACCACAGGGTTGATCGCCGGGGCGGCCAGCATGAACGCGAAGGCCGCCGCCGGAGAGGCGCCCCGCTGGGCGAGTCGGCCCGCGATCGGCACCGATCCGCACTCGCATCCGGGCAGCGCCGCACCGGCGAGCCCGGCCATGGGGGACGCCGAACAGGGGGTTGGTCGGCATCAACCGCACGAGGGTCGAGGCCGGCACGAACGCCGCGATCGCCCCCGACACGAGGACACCGAGGACGAGGAACGGCAGCGCCTGGATCACGATCGACACGAAGATCGTGGACCACGTCTGCAGGGCCGGATCGTCGAAGAGGCCCGCCATCGTCGGCCGCAGCAGCACCGCGGCGACCAGGCCGACCGCCAGGAGCTCCAGCGACGGGAATCGTCGTCCGCCGAGGGACGGCCCGTCCGGATTCTTCGTTCGTCGGACCCCTGCGATGTCCGTCGTGTCGGTGCTCACCGCCGAGATCGTACTGTAGACCGGCGGTCTCCCAACAAGTCGATCAGCCCTCGTTGTGGACGGCGTCCCGCATGGCAGTCACGAGCTGCCGGCCGATGACCGGCCAGGCCCACCGGCTGCGTGCGTGCTCGACCGCGGCGGCCCCCATGGTCCTCCGACGGAATTCGTCGGCCAGCAGGTCGACGACCGCGGCGAGGACGTCCTCGTCGTCGTCACCGTCGACGACGAGGCCGGTGACACCGTGCTGGACGGTCTCTGGCGCGCCGCCGGAGTCCCCGACGATCACCGGTACCCCGGACGCCTGGGCCTCGAGGAACACCAGTCCGAGGCCCTCCACGTCCATGCCGGCCAGTCGCGTGCGGCAGGGCATGGCGAACACGTCTCCGGTCCGGTAGTACGCGGGGAGCTCCGACCATGGCACCTCACCGGTGAAGGTGATCTCGTGCTCGAGGCCGGCGGCGGCAACCGCGTCCTCGAGGGAGTCACCGATGGGACCGGTGCCCACGAGCAGCAGTCGCGCATCGGGCACCGCCTGCTGCACTCGCGGCCAGATCCGGACGAGCGTGTCCTGGCCCTTGCGCGGCACGAGGCGGCTGATGCACACCACGGTCGGTGCATCGCCGAGGCCGTGGCGCTCCCGCATGGTCGGACCGTCCGGGGTGAAGACCGCCGTGTCGACGCCACCCGGAAGCCGGTGCAGCCTCGTCAGGGGGGCCAGCAGCGGCTCCAGCCGTTCGGCGGTGTAGTCGCTCAGCAGCGTCATGACGGTGTTGCGACGTCCCAGCCGGCGCATGAAGGGTGCGAACCCGACGCGACACATCCCGGCCTCCCGGCCATGGGTGATGGCCACGGTGGGCGCATCGAGGCGGCCGGCCATCTCCGCCAGCGGCCAGGCCGAGCCGAACACGACCACATCCGCACGGTGTTCGGCGATGGCGGCGTTGACGGTCCTGATGACCCCCGGGGTGGGCAGCAGGGGTCGACGGCTGATGCGGTCGACCCGGTAGGGCAGGGCCGCGTCGTGGGCCGTGTCGCCCTCCCACGGCGAGGCCAGCACCATCACCCCCTCGGGATCGAGGGTTGCCACGACGTTGGCGACGAACTGCTCGATCCCACCCGAGCGGGGCGGGAAGTCGTTGGTCACCCACAGGCTGCGCGGCGCCGGTGACTGGTCAGCGGGCTGGGACGACGAGGTGGAGGCCATGGGCAATGGAGCATGAGGGGTCAGCGATGACGGGTGGTACGTCGACCGGACAGGGGTTCGGGGTCACTGCCCCAGTCCACGGCCGATTCGTTCGGCCACCGGTGGGTGGGAGAACCACAGCGAGACGGCCCAGTCGGGTGGGTCCGGGTCCGACAGGTTGCGCTGGGCCAGTCCGACCATCATCGCCACGAAGGTGTCCGGGTCACCCGTGAGCTCCAGGGCCGTGGCGTCGGCGGCGGACTCGGCGCGGCGGGAGGACCATCGCTCGACCGGGGCGCTGGCCACCGCCAGGACAAGGCCGACACCGACGATCGCGACCGTCATCTCGGGGCGGACGTGCCCGTCGTGGTCGCGCAGCCGACGCCCGAAGAGCACCTGGACGGCGGCCACGGCCACGACCGATCCGCCGAGGATGGCGGCGGCCGTCCGTTCGAGGTCGCGGTTGGCATCGTGGGCCAGCTCGTGGGCCACGATGGCCAGCACCTGATCGTGGGGTGCATCGGCCAGGAGGGTGTCGTACAGCACGATCCGCCGGGTGCCGCCGAGCCCGGAGACGTAGGCGTTGGACGCGGTCGTCCGACGGGACGCGTCAGCGACGAGCACCCGGTCGGGGGCCTCCCCGAGCGCAAGGTCGGCCAGCCGGTCGATGTCGGCACGCAGCTCGGGATCCTCCAGCGGACGGAACGACAGCAGCAGCGGCTCGAAGAGCAGGGGGCTGAGCAGGACCAGCGCCACCCCGGCCACGCCGAGGGAAAGGCCGGCAACCGGCACCCAGTCCCTCGGCCGGCGCTCGACCAGCCACGCCACCAGCGTCACGACGGCCACGACACCCAGCCAGTAGGGGCCGTGCACGACGGCCCAGTCACGCAGCCACTCCCCCGTCGACTGGGTGACCAGGCCCACGTCGACGGCACGCTGCACCGCGATCCACTGCAGCGGCAGCCTGACCAGGTCCGAGACGACCCAGACCACACCGCCGAGCAGCCCAGCGACGAGGGGGCGGAGCTGTCGTCGACCGGCCGCGGCCAGCCGGTCGCTGCGCGGCCGCAACCGGCCTGCGACCCGCCGGCGGACAGCAGGCAACAGCACGACCAGGCCGACGGCCACGCGCAGCAGGAGGCTCGTGATCGCGAGCGGTCGCAGGCCCGCCCGATAGGCGTCGGCCTCTGCAAGGACCGCTGGTGGCACGCCCGCGGCGACGAGGTCGGCGCGTCCCACGGCATCGGCCAGCGGACGGACGACCTCGCCCAGCACGGCGCCGAGCACGGCGAGACCGGCGAGGGCCCACCAGAGCACCGACAGCCGGGACCCGGCCCGAGCTGTGGACACGGTCGCGTCGTCGGACGTCACGAGGCCGTCGTGCTCAGCGCTGACGTCGCGGAGACGGTGGGGTCGGTGGGGCCCAGCGGTTCGGACGGGGTGCCGGTGGCGGGGGTGGACCGGCTCGATCCTGTGGGGCCGGCGCGGGCTCGCCGCCGCTGTGGTGCATGCGTCCCGGTGAGGGGTGCGTGATCGGCGCGGTCCAGCCGAGGTCGACGGCGAGGTCGTCGCGCGGGCTGACCCGCCCCGTCCCGATGTCGTAGCGCCAGGTCGCCCGACGGACACGTTCGCCCTCGGTGAACCGCAGCGTGACCGTCCAGTAGGGGCGCCCCTCGGGCCGCGAGGCCGACCACTGGACGTCCTCCTCGTCGGGTTCGACGTCACGGGCAAGCAGGTTGGTCCGCACCGAGTCGCCGATCAGGTCGTCGGAGAGGCCGAAGCCCTCGCGCTCCTGTCGACCGCCGAGGACCGACGTGATGACCTTGCCCTGCTCGGCCGCGATCGGCTGGAACCAGCGCAGCACCCAGTCCAGCGACACGCCGGCCTGCTCGGCCACGGACTCCGGCGCCTTGCCGGCGCGCAGCAGCCGCTGGATCTCCGACGGCGACAACCGGGAGGCGGACCCGTCCAGCTTCGCCCGCGGCGCCTGCCCCACGGTCAGCGTGCCCAGGGACACGAGCGCTGCGGCCGGCGACGGCGCGTCGGCGTCGACGGGCGCCACGCTCACGTCGTGCGTCGCGGCGCTGGTGACCTCTCGCAGCAGGCTGAGCCGGTCGTCGTCGCTGGACTCCAGCATCTCCACGAGGGTGGTGATCAGCTGGGTGGTCAGCCGCGCCCGGAACCGTTCGCCGGTCGACGGGTCGACCAGCACGAGGTGTGTCATGTCGGCGGTGCAGCCGACGAGGTCCAGGGCCTGCATCGTGGCCCTACCCTATCGACGCGGCAGGTGGCGGTACGTCACCCTCGACCACCGTCCGCAGGGTTGCCGTCAGGCGGGATCGCCGATCGGGGCTCGCTCGACCACGATCCTGTCGGCGGAGCCGCACCAGCGACAGCTGACCGACTCGATGTCGATGCTGGCGTCGTCGGCGGACTCGATCCGCCCCTCCCCCGACAGCTCGGCATGCCAGAACCGCGTTGCGTGCTCGGTCACGGTCACGTCGAACCGGGTCAGGTTGCCGCATCCCTCGCACTTGTAGCGTGTTCCGGGCTTGAGTCCGACCGCTGCAGGGTCGTCGGTTCGTTCGCTCATCGGCGTGTGCACCGCCTCGGGCTGGGTAGAAGTGTCGGTCACTGCGGGGAAGAGCGTACCGGCGGAGAGGACAGCTGTGACAACCGAGCTGATGTGGTTCCGGCGGGACCTGCGGACCCACGACCTGCCGGCGTTGGTGACGGCAGCCGATGCCGACCGACTGGCATGCGTCTTCGTGCTCGACCCACACCTGCTCGACCACGAACGGGTATCGCCTGCACGCAAGCGATACCTGCGGCAGGCGCTGGTCGACCTCGACAACCGGCTGGGTGACCTGGGCGGCCAGCTGATGGTGGTCCTCGGCGACCCGCGGCACGTTGTTCCGGCCCTGGCGAAGGACCTGGAGGTCGACGCGGTGCACGTGACCGCCGACCACACACCGTTCGCGGTCGCCCGTGACGATGCCGTGGAGAAGGCCCTGGCCGACGACGGCCGGACGCTGGAGCGCCATCAGGGGGTGTCGATCGCCCCTCCCGGGTCGGTACGGACCGGATCCGACAGCGTCTACAAGGTGTTCACGCCCTTCCATCGCACCTGGACGCAACGGGACCACGGCGAGCCGCTGACCCCTCCTGCGGCGCTGCCGAGGGCTCCCGACGGTGTGGGCCGCATCGACACCGTGGCACCGACCGAGGTCCCCCAGCTGGACGTCCGGGGCCCCGATGAGGCGTGGCCCGACGGTGGCGAGGGTCCTGCCCGGGAACGCCTGGACGACTGGCTCGACGGCCCGGTAGACGACTACGACGACCGGCGGGACGTGCTGGGCGTCCCCGGCACGTCGAGGTTGTCCCCCGACCTCCACATGGGGTGCCTGTCCGCGCGGGAGGCCTGGACTCGCCTCGACCGTCGCAATCCGGGTCAGGACACCTATGCCACGGAGCTGGCATGGCGAGACTTCTACCTGCACGTCATGGCGGAGTGGCCCGACACGGCCCGCGGTGCGTTCAGGGAGGAGTACCGGGACCTGCCGTGGCACGACGATGACGACGCGTTCGAGGCGTGGGCGGAGGGGCAGACCGGGTTCCCCATCGTCGACGCCGCCATGCGCCAGCTGTCCACCATGGGCTGGATGCACAACCGGGCACGGATGATCGTGGCGTCCTTCCTGTGCAAGGACCTGCTGGTCGACTGGCGCCGGGGCGAGGCCCATTTCATGGCCAACCTCGTGGACGGCGACACCTGCAGCAACAACGGTGGTTGGCAGTGGGCCGCGGGGACCGGTACTGACGCGCAGCAGTTCATCCGGATCTTCAACCCGACCACCCAGGGCACACGGTTCGACCCCGACGGGGTCTACGTCCGACGGTGGGTGCCCGAGCTGGCCGACCTGCCGAACAACAGGCTCCACGAACCGTGGCGGCTGTCGGAGGAGGACCAGGAGGCCCTCGGCGTCATCATCGGCGAGGACTACCCGGCGCCGATCGTGGATCATGCCGAGGCGCGGCAGCGTGCGATGGACTGGTGGTCCCAGGCGACCTGAGCGCGATCGATCCCGACGCCCGGGGACGTCAGAGGGGCTTGGGATCCGTCGACGCCGACTCGGGGAACTCCAGCGTCACGCGCAGCCCGCCGGATCGCCCGCGGGACAGCCACACGGCGCCGTCGTGTTCGGCCATGCCGGCTGCTGCCACGCGCAGGCCGATGCCGTGACCGGTCGCGTTGGCCTCGACCGGCAGCACCGGCAGCGGCTGTCCGAGCGAGATCAGGGCGTCCGGGACGTCCTCGCCGTTGTCCTCCAGGATCACGTCCCAGCCCCCGTCGCTGCGACGCATGGACGACCAGCGCATCTCCAGGTCGGTGCCCTTGGCATGGTCCAGGACGTTGCTGCTGAGGTTCAGCAGGACCTGCCGCAGCACGGTGCGCTTGCCCTGCAGGCGAGGAAGCCGGGTGATGGTCATCTGCGCACCGAGCGCATCCATCCGGTTGCCCAGCAGCTCCTCGACCCAGCGAGCCCCGGCGGTCATGTCGACCACGGCGTCGGTGTCGTCGGTGGCGTCCTCCAGCAGGTCGGCGGCCATGTCCAGCAACCGCTTGGACTGGGACACGATCCGTCCGGCGTAGTCGACGGTTCGGCTGTCGGCTGCGCCACGGGTCTGCTCCTCCACCAGGATCATCTCCGCGAACCCGCGGATCGTGGCGATGGGGGTCCGGACGTCGTGGGCGACGGCGCGCGCGTATCGCTGCAGCCGTCGCTGGGCACGCCCGAGCTGCTGCACCTGGGCGTGGCGCTGGACGGCGTACCGCAGCGCCCGTTCGAGTCCCGCGGCGTCCGCCTCGTCCTTGGAGATGAAGTCCTGGGCCCCGCTGCGCACGACCTCGGTGCCCCACGTCGCCTCTGGACGCGCGGTCAGGACGATGATGGGCACGTCGAAGGAATCCCGCATCGCCCGGACCGATGCAAGCCCCTCACCATCGGGAAGGCCGAGGTCCAGCAGCACGGCGTCGAACGATCCGTTCTCCAGAGCCGCCGTCGCGGCCGTGTTGGTGGGGACGTGCACGACGTCCCATGCGCTGCGCTCCTCCACCAGCGAGGTGATCAGCACGGCGTCACTCGGCGAGTCCTCGACGAGGAGTAGGCGCCGGATGACGCGGTTCACGAGCCGGTTCGAGTTGGTAGCTGCACCACGGAGAGCCAGTAGTCCTCGATGCGGCTGACCACATCGATGAACTCCGGCAGGTCCACAGGCTTGGCGATGTAGGAGTTGGCGTGTCGGTCGTAGACGCCCAGGATGTCGGCTTCGGCCTTCGACGTGGTCAGCACGATCACGGGTATCCGCCGCCAGTGATCGTGGGCCTTCAGCCGCTCGAGCACCTCGTGACCACCCATGCGGGGCATGTTGAGGTCGAGCAGGATGAGGTCGGGCATGGCGGCCATGTCGCAGTCGCGGGCCTCGAGGTACTCCAGCGCCTCGATGCCGTCGTTGGCCACGTCGAGCTGGATGTCGGTCTTCGCCTGCCCGAACACCACTTCGGTCAACGCAACGTCGGACGGTGAGTCCTCCACGAGGAGGACACGAATGGGGCGGGCGGGATCAGCCATTGTCGCCAGAGCCTACTCCCCGCCCGTACCGAGAGTGCCTGTTCATCCGCGGGGGAATCGCGGGAAGGTCAGGTCCGGGGAGGGCCCCACGGCCTCGACGGTCTCCGCGAATCGGCGCGCGTCCTCGATCGCGCGGGCCACGTCGACTCCGGCGTGGATCGGGCCGAACGGGCCAACGTGGTCGATTCCCCGCTGCAGGAGCGACGCCGCACCCTTGGCGTTGCCGCGTTGGGTGTGGGTGTAGCCGACCGCGAGCTGCGCCAGGCCCTTGTAGAAGGGTCGTTCCTCGTCGGGGGTGAACGGCCCCTTCCACGCCCATTCGAAGAACTCGTGGGCCTCGAAGAACCGTTGCTGGTCGAACAGCTCGACGGCAGCGGCGTGGGTCTGCTCGAGGCTGGTGCAGACGTCCTCGGGTTCGACGCGGTCGATCAGCTCGTTGCTGGCCCCACGCGGCAGGGGGGCACCGAATCGGTCGCGAGGACGTGCGTTCTCGGGCCGTCCGTCGGCGTTGCGATCCCGATCGGGAACGGTGCTGGTCGCGGTGGTGTTGTCGGTCATGTGCGTCTGCCTCCGGTGCCGGGGGTATACGAACGGCACACCCCTTGTTCTAGCCAGCTGGGACCACCATGACACCTCCACCGACCGCTTCCACCGCTTCTTGCGAGGCCGACTTCGTGGTGGTGGGTGCCGGCGCGGCCGGACTCGCGGCGGCGTGGACCGCCGCCAGGAAGGGGCACTCGGTCATCCTCGTGGAACGCCATCGCCTGGGTGGGGACTGCACGTGGACCGGCTGCGTCCCGTCCAAGGCCCTCATCACGGAGGCCAAGAAGGTCAAGGCCGCGCGGGACCTGGGGTTCGATGGCGACGTGCCGTGGGAACGCGTGATCGGCGCGGTACATGACCGACGCACACACGTGTCGACCGACGAGGACGAACCCACGTTGCGCAGCCAGGGCATCGAGGTGATCACCGGCCAGGCGTCGTTCACCGCCCCCGGTCGGTTGTCGGTCGACGGGACGACGGTGCGGGCCTCGAAGGCCATCGTGCTGGCAACCGGGACCACGGCCGCCCTCCCCCCCGTCGACGGCCTGGCCGACGCGCGCCCCCTGACCAACGACTCCGTCTTCGAGCTGACCTCCCGGCCCGGACGGCTGGCCATCCTCGGGGGTGGGCCGATCGGCCTGGAGCTGGGGCAGGCGTTCCAGCGGTTGGGCACACAGGTCACGGTGGTGGAGGGCGAGTCGCGGGTGGCGACCAAGGAGGAGCCCGAGGCGTCCCGGGTCATCCAGGACGTCCTTGCCGACGAGGGTGTGGCCTTCGAGCTGGGGTCGTTCGTGGCGTCGGTGATCCGGGGTCCGGACGGGGTCACGATCACCACCGAGGACGGCCGCGTCGTGGCCGCGGACGAGGTCCTGGTTGCGACCGGTCGTCGGCCGGTGACCGACGGGCTGGCCATCGAGAAGGGGGGCGTGGAGCTCACCGACCGGGGGTTCGTGAAGGTCGACGAGAAGATGCGCACGACCGCCGATGACGTGTTCGCGGTCGGCGACATCACCGGAGGCCTGCAGTTCACGCATGTGGGCTACGACCAGGGACAGCTGGCGGTCAACAACGCGCTCGGGTTGATCCCCATGTCCTACGACGACCGTGTGGTGCCGTGGGTGACCTACACCGAGCCGGAGATCGGCCGGGTCGGGTTGTCGGAGGCCGAGGCGTTCGCCGAGTACGGCGATCACGCACGGGTCGCCTACATGCCGATCGCCGAGACGGACCGCGCGAAGGTCACCGGCGAGACCGCGGGCTTCGTCAAGCTCGTCGCCGGGCCGCACACCCTCGTCCGGGGGTTGGCCGGCGGCAACCTCGTCGGCGCGACGATCGTGGCCCCGCCTGCCGGGGAGATGATCCACGAGGTGGCCCTGGCGGTGAAGCAGAAGGTGATCACAGGTCGGCTGGCCCAGATGACCCACGCCTATCCGTCGTGGTCGCTGGCCGTCCGCGAGACGGCAGCGCAGTTCTTCTTCGAGTACCGCGGAAGGGAGGCTCGCGCGGCACGCGAGGGTTGAGCATGGTCGGAGTGCTTCGAATTGCAACCAAGTGGGTGGCCGGGTAGTCCTTCTCCCATGAAGCGCATCGGCACCACCGACCTGACCGTGCACCCGCTCTGCCTCGGCGGCAACGTCTTCGGATGGGGCGCCGACGAGGCCGAGTCCTTCCGGGTACTCGACGCCTACGCCGACGCCGGCGGCAACTTCGTGGACACCGCAGACGTCTACTCGGCGTGGGTCGACGGCAACGAGGGCGGTGAGTCCGAGGCGATCATCGGCCGCTGGATGGCCGCCCGCGGCAACCGCGACCGGATGGTCATCGCGACGAAGGTCGGCATGAAGACCGGTCTGGACAACCTGCGGCCGGACACCATCCGTGCGGCGGCCGACGCGTCGCTGGAGCGGCTCGGCGTCGACCACATCGACCTGTACTACGCCCACACCGACGACGCCGAGACCCCCATCGCCGAGACCCTCGGCGCCTTCGGGCAGCTCGTGGATGCTGGCAAGGTCCGCCACATCGCCGCCTCGAACTTCAGCGGCGGCCGGCTGCGCGAGTCGGCCGCGGTGGCCGAGGCCGAGGGCCTGCCCCGGTACGTGGCCTACCAGCCGCACTACAACCTGCTGGAGCGGGAGGTGGAGGAGGCGGTGCTGCCGGCGTCGGCGGACCTGGGGCTGGCCACGTTCCCGTACTTCTCGCTGGCCAGCGGGTTCCTGACCGGCAAGCACCGCGACGGCGAGGCGGCGGAGTCGATGCGCGGGTCGCGTGTGGAGAAGTACGCCGACGCCCGCGGCGACCGCGTCCTGTCCGCCATGGACACCATCGCCGACGCGCGGTCGGTGGGATTGGCGACCATCGCCCTGGCGTGGCTGGCGCAGCGACCGACGGTCGTGTCGCCGATCGCGTCGGCCCGCACCGTCGACCAGCTGCCCGACCTGCTGGCCCTGGCCGACCTCGAGCTGACCGCCGAGGAGATGGCCCTGCTCGAGGAGGTCTGACGCGAACGGGCCCGGCGATGCGCCGGGCCCGTCGTCAGGTGTTGCCTGCGGTTGTGCGGTCTACGCGGCGGTGATGTCGCCAAGGAGCACGCCGGTCCCGCCGTCGATGAGGGCGGGGGCCGCGATGCCGCGGACCGTCTCGCCCGCTGCGCGCAGCAGGCAGAAGGGCTCGTAGTCGGCCGGCGTGACGGCTGCCCCGAAGGTCTCGACGAACGACGTGCCGGGGAACCACTCACCGTTGCCGGTGCCGGTCGCCACCTCACCACCGGTGCTGAACAGGTAGGTGTCCACGCCGCGGTTGATGTCGTTGGAGTAGAGGTGGAAGTCCTTCAGGCTGCCGTCCTCGTTGCGCTCCACCAGCGGGGCCTTGACCGACCAGGAGTTGGAGTCCTCGAAGCGGTGGTAGCCGATCTCCTTCATGCCCACGCCGACGCCGCCGACGCTGAGGCCGACCAGACCGGTCAGGTCGATCACCCGGACGCCGCCGCCGTAGAACGACATGGTCATGATCTGGGCGTCCTCGTGGATGTCGAACACGTGCGCGGTGCACGAGTTCAGGCCAATCGCGTTGGTGTTGGCGACGTCGCCGACGTACCAGGACCCGACCTTGACGGGAAGCGTCTCGTCGGTGATGTCGTAGACGTGCGTGCCACCGGAGGGACAGGTCTGCTCGGCACCCGCGGCGCCGGCGAACTCGTCCTCGACGATGAGGAACTCGCGCTCGCCCAGCAGCGGGTCGGTGAGGGTGACGGGGTTGGCCTGGTGCTCCACGTTGATGGCGGGGTCCACGAAGGAGGTCACGACGAAGGGCTCCGCGGGGTCCTCGGTGTTGATGATGACCGTCTGGGAGAGCGCCGCGGAGTACGCCCGGGAGCCGTCGGCGTTGAAGGTGATGTCGTGGGAGTCCGTGCCCAGGCCCGGACGAACCGGCAGCGGCATGACGCCGTGGTTCACCGGGGCGGTGGTGGCGATGTCGGTGATCTCCCAGACCTCGATGCCGGCGTTGGCGGCGTTGGTGATCAGCTCGGAGTTGGAGTTGTAGAGGAAGTTGCCCGACGGGTGGACCGTCTGGTTGTGGGAGCCGCGCGGGAACGGGATGAAGTCGACGTTCGTCGGCGACGTCGGGTCGGTGATGTCGACGATGAACGTGCCCTGCTTGTTGCCGCCGGTGAAGTCCGCGTCGCCCTTCGCCCACTGCTGGCACGCGCTGGGCTCGTTGCGCTCCGTCGAGTAGCCGTCGTCGGTGAAGGCGAAGTAGGTCTTGTCGCCCTGCTGGAAGATCTGGATGTCGCCCTGACCGATGGAGCAGCTGTAGAACGCCAGCTGGGTGGGGGCGCCGCCGTCGGTGACGTCGAGGATCAAGGCGCCCGCGCCGATGGAGCCGAACACGCCGACGGTGCGCTCGTTGACGCCGTCCGTGGGGTCGATGTCGTAGGTCAGGAAGTCGGAGTCCGTCCCCTCGCCGCTGTCGACGCTGGGGAAGGGGATGTTGTCGACCGGGGTGATGTTCTCGCCGCCCTCGGTCGCCGAGGCCGGGGCGAGCGAGAGCACGCCGAGGACGAGCAGTACGGCAAGGGACAGGGCAGTGGTGCGCACGAAGGGGGTTCTCCTCGGTTTGAGCGGGATCGGCTGGAGAGTTCGACGTCACCCGCCCGAAATCCTCCCGGCGCGGCGGAACTCCTTCGATGTTCGCCGCGACGCCGACCGTCATTGACATCGAACGTCCGTTCGTGAACCATCGAACAGATGTTCCAACCTTCCCTCAGCGACCTCGGCCAGCGGCTGGTCGACACCACCTTCGTCGTGGTCGACCTGGAGACCACCGGCGGGTCACCCGAACGGGACCGGATCACCGAGATCGGCGCGGTCAAGGTCCGGCAGGGCGAGCTGCTGGGCGAGCTGTCGACGTTGGTGGACCCGGGCGTCTCCGTGCCTCGGGCCATCACCGCCCTCACCGGGATCTCCAACGCCTCGGTCAACGGACGCCCGCCCGTTTCCGCCGTGCTGCCGTCGTTCGTGGAGTTCGCCCGCGGGTGCACCCTGGTTGCCCACAACGCACGGTTCGACGTGGGGTTCCTCAACGCGGCCCTCGAGCGGCTGGACTACCCCCGGCTGGACCACCCCGTCGTCTGCACGGCCCAGCTCGCCCGACGGGTCGTCGGTGACGAGACCCGCAACCACAAGCTGTCGTCGCTGGCCGTGCACTTCCGCTCCTCCACCGTGCCCGTCCATCGCGCCCTGGCCGACGCCCGCGCCACGGTGGACGTGCTGCACGGCTTGCTCGAACGGGCCGGCAGCTACGGCGTGGTCACGCTTGATGACCTGATCGAGTTCAGCAAGGTCCGCAACATGCCGGTCTTCACATCGCGGCGGAAGATGGCCGACGACCTGCCTGACACCCCCGGCGTGTATCGCTTCGTCTCGGCGTCCGGCGAGGTCCTCTACGTCGGCAAGGCCACGGACCTCCGTGCCCGGGTCAGGCAGTACTTCGGGACCGACCGGCGCCGCCGGATCGCCGAGCTCGTCAAGGAGGCCAAGCGCGTCGACCACACCGTCACGCCGACGGCCGTCGAGGCCGAGGTGCGCGAGGCACGCGAGATCCGCCAGCACCGTCCACGGTTCAACAAGCGGGGCAAGCGCGTCCGCACCCCCGTCTGGGTGAAGGTGACCCGCGAGGCGTACCCACGGCTGTCGATCGTCCGCTCACCAGGCTCCGATGGTGCGGTGGTCCTGGGTCCCCTCCCCTCCCGTCGGGTCGCAGACCTCGTGGTCGCCGCCATCCACGACGCCATCCCCATCCGGCGCTGCACGACGAAGATGGTTGCCGACACCCGCTTCGCCGCCTGTGCCCTGGCCGAGATGGGACGCTGCGTCGCGCCGTGCATCGGTCGGGTGGACGTCGAGGGCTACGCCGAGGTCACCAGCGCAGCTGAGCAGGTCCTGTCCGGCGACGTCGAACCGGCCCTGCGCGTCCTTCGGGACCGCATGTCGGCCCGGGCCGAGCAGTCGCGTTACGAGGAAGCGGCGGACTACCGCGACCGCATGGACGCCATCGTGTCGTGGGTCACCCGTACGAGGCGCGATCAGGCGCTGCGGGCGGCGGGCACCCTGGCGGTGTCGCGGCCCGCACGGACGCCGTCACGTCGCGAGGTCCTGGTCGCCCGCGCCGGATGGCTGGTCGGCACCGTCGTGGTGGCTCCCGAGGACGTCGATCGTGCCGTGGCCGAGCTCGCCGCCCGCCCCTCCCCCAACGAGGTGCCCCCGCCCGAGGAGGTGGCGATCATCGGCTCCTGGGTGCACGGTCCCGACGCCCGCCTGGAGCACAGCGACGCGCCCTACGGCTGGCCCGTCGCCAGCGGGGCAACGCTCGAGGCCGAGGCGGTCGCGCTTGCCGCACGGCGGCGCCGGGCCGGTCGTCCCGAAGCTGCATTGGCCGACAAGCGGCGGACGCGGACGTCGACGGCCACAGCGGCCCCGACCGGCTGACGCCCAGCCGGGGTCAGCGCCGTGGCCCTACTTGTGGAGGACCTTCTGCTCCTCGGCGAACAGGCATGCCGACGGGTGGCCGTGACCGAACCGGTCGACCAGCGCCGGATCCTCCTTGGAGCACTCCTCCCGGACCTTGAAGCAACGGGTGCGGAACCGGCAGCCCGACGGCGGGTCGGACGGGGACGGCAGGTCGCCCTGCAGCAGGATCCGGTCGGGCCGTTCGCGGGCCAGCACCGGGTCGGCGATGGGCGTGGCCGACAGCAGCGCCTGGGTGTAGGGGTGCGTGGGACGTTCGTAGATCTCGTCCTCGGTCCCGATCTCGACGACCCGGCCGAGGTACATGACCGCCACGCGGTCGGCGATGTGGCGGACCACCGACAGGTCGTGGGCGATGAAGATGTAGGACAGGTTGAACTCGTCCTGGATCTCCTCGAGCAGGTTGATGACCTGCGCCTGGACCGACACGTCCAGCGCCGAGACGGGCTCGTCGGCCACGATGATCTTGGGTTCCAGCGCCAGCGCCCGGGCCACGCCGATGCGCTGCCGCTGACCACCGGAGAACTGGTGGGGGTAGCGGTTGATGTGGTCGGGGTTCAGGCCCACGCGTTCCAGCAGCTCGCCGGCCCGCTGCTCCCAGTTCTTCTTGGCGACCAGGCCGCTGTGGATCTTCCAGCCCTCGGTCACGATGTCGCGAACCGTCATGCGCGGGTTCAGCGAGGCGTAGGGGTCCTGGAAGATCATCTGGATGTCGCGACGACGCCTGCGCATGTCCCCGGACGACATCTGGAAGAGGTCCTCGCCCTCGTACATCGCCTTGCCGGCGGTCGGCTCGTGCAGCCGGAGGAGGGTGCGGGCGACGGTCGACTTGCCCGACCCGGACTCACCGACGAGGCCGAGCGTCTCGCCGGGATAGAGGTCGAACGACACCCCGTCGACGGCCTGGACATGGCCGATCGTGCGCTTGAACACGATCCCCTGCTTGATCGGGAAGTGCTTGACCAGACCCTCGACCTGCAGCAGCGGCGTGCTGTCGTAGGACGGGCCGGGCGTGGACTCTGTGGCTTCAGACACGGACATCGGCTTCGAGGACCTCATCGGTGTAGTGGCAAGCGGCGTAGCGGTCGTCACCGGGCACCTCGACGGCGGGCGGTTCGACGTCGAAGCAGTTGGTGCGGCGGAACCGGCAGCGGGGGTGGAACGAGCACCCGCTCGGCAGATGGGCGAGGTCCGGCGGTGACCCAACGATCGGCGTCAGCTGGGTGCCCTTCAGGTCGGCGCGGGGGATCGACTCCATCAGGCCCACCGTGTAGGGGTGCGCCGGGTTGGTGAAGACCTCCAGGCCCGACCCGTGCTCGACGATGCGTCCGGCGTACATGACGTTGACCCGGTCGGCGACCTCGGCAACGACGCCGAGGTCGTGGGTGATCAGGACCATCGACATGCCGTACTGCTCCTGCAGCCCCGCGAGCAGCTCCATGATCTGGGCCTGGACCGTCACGTCCAGCGCGGTGGTCGGCTCGTCGGCGATCAGCACCTCGGGGTCCAGCGCGATGGCCATGGCGATCATGGCCCGCTGGCGCATGCCACCGGAGAACTCGTGGGGGTAGGAGTCGACCCGCTTCTCCGGGGACGGGATGCCGACCCGTTCGAGCAGGTCGATGCTGCGCTCCTTGGCTTCGACGCGGCTCGCCCCCTGGTGGATCCGGAACATCTCGCTGAGCTGCCATCCGATGGTGAACACCGGGTTGAGCGAGCTCAGCGCGTCCTGGAACACCATCGAGATCTTGGCCCCGCGGATGGACCGCCGCTTCTCCTCGTCCATGGTGAGGAGGTCCTCGCCGCGGTACAGGATCTCTCCGGAGGTGATGAAGCCGGGGGGGCTGTCGATGATGCCCATGATGGCCTGGGCGGAGACCGACTTGCCCGACCCGGACTCCCCGAGGATGGCGACGGTCTCCCCGGCCCGGACCTTGTACTTGACTCCGTTGACGGCGTTGACGACGCCCCGGTCGGTCCGGAACTCCACGTTGAGGTCCTTGACCTCGAGCAGGACGTCGGTGTTGTTGGCGACGGCGGTTGCGCCACGCGTGGCGGCTGCATCGTTGGTGTAGTCGGTCATCGGGCCACTCCGATCGGGGTGTGCTGGGCGTGGTTCCGGTGGGTCATCGCAGCTTCGGGTCCAGTGCGTCGCGAAGGGCGTCGCCGAGCAGGATGAAGCTGAACACCAGCACGGCGAGGAACGCGCCCGGGAACAACATGAGGTGCGGGTCCTGCTGGATCCGGTTCTGCGCCGTCGACAGCTG
Organism: Euzebya pacifica; assembly: GCF_003344865.1. Taxonomy (GTDB): domain Bacteria; phylum Actinomycetota; class Nitriliruptoria; order Euzebyales; family Euzebyaceae; genus Euzebya; species Euzebya pacifica. Next base: position 2,678,477 of record NZ_CP031165.1, on the reverse strand, counting down.
GAGCCCCCACGAGATGGCGGGGGTCTGCAGGCCGACGCCGAGGAAGGACAGCGCCGCTTCACCCACGATGACCGCGCCGATGGTGATCGTGGCGTAGACCAGGATCGGGGCGAGGGAGTTCGGGATGATGTGGCGGGTCATGATCCGCAGGTCCGACGCGCCGAGCGCACGAGCTGCCTCGACGTAGTCGCTGTTCTTGTTGGCGATGACGGAGGAGCGAGCCAGGCGGAGCATCGATGGCCAGCCGAGGATCACCAGCACGAACACGACGATGCCGATGCCGTTGACGTTGACGAACCCGTCGACGGTCTGGAAGACGCCGGCGAGGACCCTGATGATCGGCGAGACCTCGGGGTCGTCGGGCGAGGCGTTGCGGAAGGCCGTGATCAGCACCAGGGCGCCGAGGATCAGCGGCAGCGCCAGGATGATGTCGGTGACACGCGCGATGAGCGTGTCGATGATCCCGCCGTAGTAGCCGGCGAGGGTGCCGAAGATCAGGGCGATGGAGAAGGCGAACACGGTCACCGAGGGACCGATGAGCATCGAGGGACGCACGCCGTAGATGACCCGCTCGAAGTACGGGCAGCCCTTGTCGTCGAGGCCGAAGAGGAACTCCGAGGACGGCGGCTGGGCACCGAGGCGGGTGTTGCACAGCTCACGGGTCACGCCGTTGGGGGCGATGACCTGCGGGAACAGCGCCATGAAGACGTAGATCAGGATCAGGATCGACGCGATGACGAAGGCGGGGTTGCGGACGAGCTGGCGTCCGGCGTCCTTCCACAGGGAGGCTTCGCGTCCGACACCCTCGGTGTCCATGCCGGCCTTGGACTTGCCGATCTCCAGCGGGACGCGCTCGTAGGTCTCGGAGGGGGCGCTGCTACTCATAACGGATCCGGGGGTCGAGGACGGCGTAGAGGAAGTCGACGAAGAGGTTGGCGGCCATGTAGACGAGGATCAGGAACGTGACGATCCCGACCACGACGGCGCCGTCCTGGCTCTTCACCGCGTTGAACACCTCACGACCGATACCTGGCAGGTTGAAGACGGTCTCGGTGATGATCGCGCCGCTCAGCAGCGCACCGAGGTCGATGCCCAGGTAGGTCAGCACCGGGATCATCGAGTTGCGGAGGGTGTGGATGCCCACCACACGACGGTTGTTCATGCCCTTGGACTTCGCGGTCCGCACGTAGTCGGCACGGAGGTTCTCGATCACGCTCGTCCGCGTCAGGCGCGAGACATAGGCCAGCGACACCGAGGCCAGGACGAACGCCGGCATGACGTAGCTCTGCCAGCCGGCCTGGATGCCGGCGACGGGCAGCAGGCCGAGGTTCACGGCGAAGCCGTACTGGGCGTACAGCGCGAGGACGAAGATGGGGATTGAGATCACCGCCACCGTCGACACCTTCACCAGTGTGTCGATGAAGCCGTCCTTGCGGAGCGCGGCGAGCACACCGGCGATCACGCCGATGATCGCCTCGATCACGAAGGCGCTCAGACCCAGCCTGATGGAGACGGGGAGCTTGTCCTTCATGATCTCCGACACGGGCCGGCCACGGAACGTGGTCCCGAAGTCACCGGTCAGGAGGCCCTCGCGCTCGCCGCTGTCGTCCTGGGCGATGACGCCCATGTACTTGCCGTACTGGACCAGCAGCGGGTCGTTGAGGTTGAACTCGTCGCGGAGCTGGTCCACGACGCTCTGCGGCACCGGTCTGTCACCGGAGAGGGCGCGGATCGGGTCACCCGCGAGGGAGAAGACGGAGGCGAAGATCAGGAACGTCGCGCCGAGCAGCACGGGTATGAACTGAAGGATCCGCCGGATCATGTAACGACCCACGTATCAACCTTCCACATTGATTTCGGACCGACAAAACGTACCCACGGCGAGGTACGACGGCAGTGATTCGCACCACCCTACGAGAGACGGCCCCGGTGCACGCGCGAACGCGCACACCGGGGCCGTGCTCATCACTGCAGGACTAGCCCAGGGTCAGGGCCGTGTAGTCCAGGTTGGAGAACGCGTCGACGGACACGTTGCTCACGGTGTCGTTCCAGGCGTAGCTGTTCTGCCCGTAGAACATCGGGGCAACAGGAGCCTCGGAACAGGCGACCGCGTTGGCCTCCTGCCAGGTCGGGAGGGACTCCTCGACGTCCGGGACGGCGAGCGCCTCGGCAACCAGGCTGGAGTACTCGTCGTTGGTCCAGAAGGTGGCGTTGTTGCCGCCCTCGGGAGCGGTGAGCTCCAGCAGGATCTGCAGGTAGTTCTGCGGGTGCGGGTAGTCCATGCCCCAGCCGAGGCGGAACGGACCGGTCAGCTGCTGGGTGTCAGCGAGCTCCAGGTACTCCGCGAACGGCAGCTGCTGGAAGGTGACGCTGGACGCGGGGATGCCCAGGTTCTGCTCCCACTGGGTGATGACTGCGTCCATCCACAGGTCGTGGCCGCCGCCCTCGTTGAACCAGATCTCGATCGAGTCGCCCAGGGCCTCGACGCCACCGAACTCCTCGAAGCGCTCGGCAGCGAGCTCGGGGTTGAAGGTCCACTCGTCGCAGACAACGTCCTCGTAGCCCGGGATCACCGGAGCAAGGATGTTGTTGGCCGGCTGACGCAGGCCACCGAAGATGCCCTCGGTGATGGCCTCACGGTCGATGGCCATCGACAGGGCGGCGCGGAGCGTCGCGTCGTCGAACGGCGGAGCGTAGTTCGGGAAGCCGATGTAGTTGATGGAGGAGGAGGGGGACAGGTCGCTGTTCGGGACCTGGCTGATGGTGCTCTCCCACTGCTCCGGCGGCACGGCGTCGACGATGTCGAGGTTGCCGGCGACCAGGTCGGTCACGGCGGTGTTGACGTCGGCGTAGATGCGGAACTCGATGCCGGGGATCTGGGCAGGGGTGCCCTGGTAGTCCGGGTAGGCGTCGGTGTTGATGACGACGTCGTCCTCCCACTCACCAGCCATCATGAAGGGACCGTTGCCGATGGGGGCGCGGTCGAAGGCGGCGGGGTCGTCGTAGAACGACTCGGGCAGCGGCGCGTAGGCCGGGTAGCCCAGACGGGTGATGAAGAAGGGCTCGGCCTCGGTCAGCGTGATGGTGAACTGCGTCTCGGAGTCCACGGTCAGGCCGGAGAGGGTGTCGGCAGCCGGCGGAGCGGTGTCACAGTCAGCGACCTCTTCACCATCGGCGTCGGTGGTGGTGCCGCACTGCATGTCCTCGTAGCCAGCGATCGGCAGGAAGAAACCAGCGACCGACTGCGCGTTGGGGGCGTAGGCAGCGTAGTTCCACGCGTTGACGTAGGACTCAGCGGTGACCGGCGTGCCGTCGTGGAAGGTCCAGCCCTCGTTCAGGGTGACGACGTAGGTCTGGTTGTCCTCGGTCTCGATCGACGCGGCGTTCGCCATGACCGGCTCGTAGTTGTTCTCCGAGTCGTACTCGATCAGGGTGGTGAACAGCGCCGAGAGGACAGCGTTGCCCTCGGACTCGGTGTTGTTGGTGGGGGTCAGGCTCTCGGGCTGGCCGATGTAGGTGGACACGCGGTCGCCGGAAGCGGCCTCGTCACCCTCGTCGGTCGGCTCTTCGTCGGCGGGCTCTTCCTCGTCGGTGGCCTCCTCGTCGGTGGCCTCCTCGTCGGTGGCCTCCTCGTCGGTGGCCTCGGCGCCCGTGTCCTCGGTGGTGTCCTCGGCGGTGTCACCCTCGTCGGAGCTGGAGCAGCCGGCAAGTACCAGCGCGCTCAGGGCGAGGGCGGCAAGCAGCCTTCGCAGGTTGGACGTGGTCATCTAGAATTCCTTTCAGAAGGATCGGTCCTACGACCGTAGTAGCACAAGAGGGCAGACTACCCCCAGGAGTCAAGCGCGCAGGCGATTCACCGTGGGCCGGACTGCGGGCGGTACCTACGGGGCGGTATCGTACAGGTCGTGATCACCGCCATCGTGTTGCTTCATGTCGACGTCCACCTGATCCCCGAGACGGCGACCGCCCTCGCCAACATCGAGCGGGTGAGCGAGGTCTACTCCGTCACCGGTGACTGGGAGCTGGTCGTGATGGTCCGCGTGCGCTCCCACGAGGAGATCGCCGACGTCGTGACCGGCGAGATCGCCAAGGTCGAGGGCGTCACCGCCACCCACACGATGATCGCCTTCCGCGCCTACGCCTCCGAAGACCTCGACCGCCTCTGGGGCATCGGCTTCGAGGACGCCGAAGGCCTCTAGCCCCCTCGTCGGGGGTGGGGTGGTCGTCCGGCATGACCGGGCGGCCCGACCGGGTGGCTGGCGGCGGGACCGGGCGGCCATCGGCGCGATCGGGGCCCACGTCGCCCATACGCGATGCCCGGCACGATCCGCTCAGCCGCGTTGTCCGTCAGCTGGCGCGATCGGGGCCTACGTCGCCCATACGCGATGACCAGCGCGATCCGCTCAGCCCCGGTGTCCGTCAGCTGGCGTGATCGGGGCCTGCGTCGCCCATACGCGATGACCGGCACGATCCGCTCAGCCGTGGCGTCCGTCAGCTGGCGCGATCGGGGGCTGCGTCGCCCATACGCGATGACCAGCGCGATCCGAGGGCCGCCCTGAAGGTGTCGTCAGGCGGCCTGCTGGAGGGCGCGCAGCCGCCGGTGATACAGGTCAGCGATCTCCCGGGCGACCCTCTCCACGTCCTCATCGATCTCGTAGTAGAGGTAGCGGACGACGTCCCAGTCGATGGCCTTGAGGTTGCGGTCCCGCCGTCTGTCGGAGGCCTGTTGCGCGGGAGCGAAGTGGTGCGGTCCGTCGACCTCGGCGTTGAGACGCACCGCGGGGACAGCCACGTCAGCCTGCGCGACGGTCCTCCCCCGCTCGTCCAGGATGTCATGGCTGCCGTCGACGATCGGGACACCCAGACGCAACAGCTCTCGTCGCAAGGAGCGCTCACGACGAGAGTGGGACTCGGCGTCACCGAAATCGGCGAGCACCCTCCTCATCCGTGCCGAGCCCGGAAACTGACCGCGGCCGTCCACGATGGCTGCAATCTCCTCGAGCGTCGTCAGCCGAAGCCCGAGTGCCGAGCTGATGGCGAAGGCCACCCCTCGATCGGACGCATCACGGGCATAGTCGGTGAGTGTCAACAGCGGGCGAAATCTGACCCCCTTGCAGCGGTTGAATCTTGACCCCCTCTGGAGTTCATGGTGCTGGGTCGGCGGCGGGGACGCGGCCGAGGTCGCGGTCCTTGAGGCGGTAGCTGTCGCCCTTGAGCGGGACGACGTCGGCGTGGTGGACGAGCCGGTCGATCATGGCTGCGGCCACGACGGGGTCGCCGAAGACCTCGCCCCACCGGCTGAATGGCTTGTTGGAGCTCATGATCACGCTGGCGCGTTCGTATCTGGCGGCGATGAGTTGGAAGAACAGGTTGGCGGCCTCGGCCTCAAACGGGATGTAGCCGACCTCGTCGATGACCACGACGGGGACGCGGCCGAGGGCGCGGAGTTCGTCCTGGAGCCGGCCGGCGGCGTGGGCGGCGCCGAGCCGGTCGACCCATTGGGCGGCGGTGGCGAAGGCGACGCGGTGACCGGCCAGGCAGGCGCGGATGCCCAGCGCGATGGAGAGGTGGGTCTTGCCGGTGCCGGGCGGGCCGAGGAACACCACGTTGGCGCGGGCGTCGACGAAGTCGAGCTGGCCGAGATGGCCGATCAATTCGCGCTTGACGGAGGTCTGGTGGTCGAAGTCGAAGTCCTCCAGGGTCTTGCGGGCCGGGAACTTCGCGGCTTTGATGCGGGCCTGGCCGCCGTGGGCGGCGCGGGCGTCGACTTCTTTCTCAAGGCACGCGGCGAGGAACGCCTCGTGGGTCCAGCCCTCCTCGCGGGCCCGGTCGGCCAGCCGCGGGGCGGCCGCCGCGAGGGACGGGGCCTTCATGGCCCGGCACAGGTAGGCCAGGTGGCTGTCGGTGGCCGACGCCGGCGTGGTTGCCATCAGGCCACCCCGAGCAGCCGGTCGTAGTCGGCGAGGTCCCGCTGCTCCACACCGGTGTCGGGGCCGGCGACGGGCAGCTCGAGCAGCTGGGCGCGGGCCTTGCGGGCGGCGTCGTGGGCCGGGTCGGTGATGGTCTGATGCTTGGCGAGGACCCGGTCGTGGCGGGCGACCTCGTCGCGGCCACAGGTCACCACGACCTGATCGGCGGTGCGGCGGATGGTGACCTTGCGGCCGATCGCGCCCGGGTGGACGGAGTAGTCGTTGGTGTCCACCCGCACCCAGTGGTCGGCGCCCAACCGGACGGTGTGGGTCCAATCGACATCGGGCGGCACCGGCGGCAGCGGCAGCATCGCGGCCAGGTCGGCGTCGATGCGTTCGGAGGGCCGCTGGCGCAGCCCGGCGTGGACCCTGACGTTGGCCCGGTCCTCAAGCCACAGGCCCAGCTGGGTGTTGAAGTCGTCGATCGAGCCGAAGCTGCGTCCGGGCATGAAGCTCGTTTCCAGGTAGCCGTTGGCCCGCTCCACCACCCCCTTGCGCTCCGGGTGGCCCTTGGCCAGCACGATCGAGCCCATCCCCAACGTGCCTCGGAACGCCAAGTACTCCTGGGTGTAGACCAGCTTGCGGCCCCGCCGGACGCTGATCGCGGGCTCGCCGTCATACACCCCCTTGCGGGGCACCCGGCCCAGGTCGCGGAGGCACCACAGGTGCCCGCCGAGCACGTCGTGTTTGTCCTTGGACGGGATCATCCGGGCGGTGATCCACCGCGAGTAGCAGGGCACCCCGACGATCACCGGCAGCACCGCGGTCTGTCCGAACCCGACCGGCACCTTCAGGTCCTCGGGGAACCACAGGTCCCACTGGGCCAGCTCGCCCTCCCGATAGACGGTGCGGCCATACCCCTCCGGCAGCAGGTAGGCCGGACGCAGCTCACGCACCCGGTCGCGCAGCACCGTCATCCCCCGCGACCAGCCGATCCGCTCGGCGATCACCGTGGCCGGCATGTCCGGCGTGGCCTTGAGCAACTGGCGGATCTGCGGCTCGAACGCATCCACCGCCGACCCCGCCGCCTCCCGCTCGTACTTCGGTGGCGACGCCGAGCGGATCGCCGCCCGCACCGTGTTGCGCGACAACCCCGTCGCCCGCACGATCGCCTTGATCGCCATCCCCTCAGCGAAATGCAACCGGCGGACCTCAGCCCACTGCTCCACGTCAATCACAACCCTTCCTCCTGACTCGACGACACGATCGAGTCAGGGTCAGATCCCACCCGCCCACAGCAGGTGAACCACGACGAAGGGGGTCAAGATTCGCCCGTCGTCAGGGGGTCAGTATTGGGCCGCTACCGACAGTGAGCGCATAGGCGACGGGCACGGATCGGATGCCATGCCTTGTCACCACGGCCTCCGGGAGGTGGCTCGAACGTCGTACGTCGAACCCCCGCTTCTTTCGGCTGCCCTTCCCCTCGTTCACCACGACTCGGAGGCGTGCCGGAGCGTCCTTCAGCACCTTGCACGCGTACAACGCGGAGTCCGACGTCAGGCGCGAGTCCTCTCCAGCAATGGACTGAGCGAGGGCGGCGTGGAACCAGAAGTCCCGCCGAGCACCCGGAAGCGCATAGTGGCCCTTGGCGCACCGTTCGTACTCAGGCATGCGGCTCAGCCGGTCCTTGCTGATGCCGGCTCGGGCAAGCTGCGCGAGCGTCGCGACTCCGTGGAGGTGCTGCATGTCCAGAGCATCAGGCTCCACAGGCGAAGCCGTCCATCGCGTTGTCCACAGCCCGTCCTGACCTCTTCGGTCGCAGTCCGTGCATCGGGATCGTGCCGATCATCGCCTCAGGCCGACGCAAGCCCCGATCGCGCCAACCGGGAGCCGTCGCGCCCAGGAGGATCGTGCCGATCATCGCGTCAGGCCGACGCAGGCCCCGATCGCGCCAGTGGCCACACCGCCGGCGCTGGCCGGGCACATCGGACGAGACGCCAGACCCCACGGGGGCGGGCGGGCGACCCCGGGTCAGGCGGCCAGGGAGGAGGAGAGCTTGACCCACTCGTCGCGGACGCGGCGGGCGGATCCGGAGTCGATGGACTCCTTGGCCGCCGCGATGGCGTCGTCCCAGCTGTCGTGGTGGTCGGCCGCACGGAGGGCCGCAGCGGCGCCGACGACGACGATGTCGCGGGGTGCACCCTCGACCCCGTCGAGGATCTGGTTGGCGATGCGCAGGTTGACGTCGACCTCGCCGCCCCTCAGGTCGGCCAGGGTGGCGCGGGCGATGCCGTGGTCGGCAGGGTCGAACTGGTACTGCTCGACCGCTCCGTCCCGGATCTCCCAGATCGTGCTGGGACCCGTCGTCGTGAGCTCGTCCAGACCATCGTGGCCGTGGAAGACGAGCGCGTGTGTCGACCCCAGGCGGGCAAGGACGTCGGCCATCTTGGGCGCCATGGACGCATCGGACACGCCGATCGACTGGTGCGACGCACCCGCCGGGTTGGTCAACGGGCCGAGGAAGTTGAAGACGGTCGGGACGCCCAGCTCGCGGCGCGCCGGCGCAACGTGCCGCATCGCCGGGTGGAACTTCGGGGCGAAGCAGAAGCCGATTCCGACCTCCTCGATGCAGGCCTCGACGCCTTCAGGGGGCAGGTCGATGACGACTCCCCACGCCTCGAGCAGGTCAGCGGACCCGCACTTGCCGCTCGCCGCCCGGTTGCCGTGCTTGGCGACCTTCGCCCCGGCGCCGGCCACGACGATGGCCGAGACGGTGGACACGTTGAACGTCCCCGCTCGGTCCCCACCGGTGCCGCACGTGTCGACCAGCGGACCGTCGACCCGGACGGGCAGGGCGTAGGACCGCATCGACCGGACCAGGCCGGCGATCTCCTCACCGGTCTCGCCCTTCATGCGCAGCGCCATCAGCAGCCCGGCGACCTGGGCCGGCGTGGCGTTGCCGTCCATGATCTGTTCCATCACCGACGACGTGGTGGCGTCATCGAGGTCGTTGCCGGCCAGGAGGGCCGAGAGCACGTCGGGGAAACGGACCTCGTCGCGCACGGGGCTACAGACCGGTGGAGGGGTTCGTGCCCGCCGCAACCGCAGCGGCGTCACCGGTGGCACCCTCGGGCAGCTCGTCGGCAGGCCCCTCGTCGGAACGACCGACCGCGCCGGTCTGGACGGCGAGCTCGCGCTCGGGAGCGGGGTCCAGCAACGACGGCTTCGGTTCGCCGCCCACGCCGGGAAGCGCCGGGATCGGGTCGCCGGCGACGACGGCCTGCAGCGTCTCTCGCAGGTCGAAGGGGTCGGCCGGCTTCTGCACGTACGCGTCCGCCTGGGACCAGTTGGCCAGCCACTTGTCCTGGGCTCGGGCGATCAGCAGCACCACGGGCGGCATGTCCTTGCCCATCTGCCCACGGGCCTTCACCTCCCGGGCCAGCGCGAGCCCACCGGTGGGGTGGGTGTCGTTGTCGGCGACGACGACGTCGTAGGACTCGCCCTCGTCGAGCAGGGCGATCGCCCGCTGGGGCGTCGAGACCTGGAACACCGTTGAGGCGTCCCAGCCCTCCACGGCCGTACGGACCTGGGCTGCCACCGACGCGTGGTCGGCCATCATGAGGATCTTCATCGCCACGCGATCATGCCACGCCTCTCCGCTGCCGCCGAACCCAGCCGACGACCCGAGCGGGGTCGGCTCGGACCTGATGCCCGAACCGACCCTCGAACCATGCCTGCCGCCTACTCGCTGACGGTCCAGGTCTCGTTGCCGGCAAGCAGTGACGCGAGGTCACCCTCACCACGCCGGGCGATGTCGGCGTCGACCTGGGACTGCACCTGGTCCTCGTAGACCGGACGCTGCACCTGTCGGAAGATCCCGATCGGGGTCGGCGTCGTCGGGCCGTGCGCCACGCGCGACAGCATGAACGCGAAGGAGGAGTCCTCGCGATGCGCGTCGTGGACGATGATGTTGTCCTCCCCCACCGAGGCCACGTCCACGATCTCCGGCCGTGCCTTCGGCGACATGGCGATGCCGCGTTCCATGTCCTTGCCGAACCGGATGGGCTCGCCGTGGACCAGCCTGATCTGGTTCTCCTCGGGATGGTCCTTGAGCACCTCGAAGGCCCCATCGTTGAAGATGTTGCAGTTCTGGTAGACCTCGATGAACGCCGCGCCCTCGTGGGCCGCCGCGGCCTCGATCATCTCGCGCAGGTGTTCGCGTTCGGTGTCGATGGAGCGGGCCACGAACGTCGCCTCGGCACCGATCGCCACCGACACCGGGTTGAAGGGGTGGTCGAGCGACCCGAACGGCGTCGACTTGGTGATCTTCCCGATCTCCGAGGTCGGTGAGTACTGCCCCTTGGTCAACCCGTAGATCTGGTTGTTGAACATGATGATCGTCAGGTTGGCGTTGCGACGCAGGGCATGGATGAGGTGGTTGCCGCCGATCGACAACCCGTCGCCGTCACCGGTGACGACGAACACCTTCAGGTTCGGGTTGGCGGTGGCCACCCCGGTCGCGATCGCCGGCGCACGCCCGTGGATGGAGTGGAAGCCGTAGGTGTCCATGTAATACGGGAAGCGGCTCGAACAGCCGATCCCGGAGATGAAGACGACGTCCTCCTTGCGGGCCCCGAGGTCGGGCATGGTCGCCTGGACGTTGGCGAGGATCGAGTAGTCCCCGCAACCCGGACACCACCGCACCTCCTGGTCGGAGGTGAAGTCCTTCTTGGAGTACTGCGGAAGTTCGTTGATGGTGCTCATGGCTTACGGACTCACCTCGTCGATGTGGGCTTCCAGCTCGGCTTGCAGCTCCTGGGTCGTGAACGGCAGGCCGCGCACGCGGTTGTAGCCACGGGCGTCCACCAGGTACTGGGCCCGCAGCAGCATGGACAGCTGTCCGGTGTTCATCTCCGGTACGACCACCCGCTTGTAGCGGCCGAGGACCTCTGCGGTGTTCGCCGGGAAGGGGTTGAGGTGGCGGAAGTGGACGCGCGCGATCTTCCGCCCGTCCCGCCGCACCTTCCGGACCGCCTGGCGGATGGGCCCGTAGGTCGAACCCCAACCGGCCACCAGCACGTCGGCATCGAGGTCACCGTCGACCTCCAGCTGCGGGATGTCGGCGGCGATGCCGGCGATCTTCTGCTGGCGCAGGTTCGTCATCCGCTGGTGGTTGTCGGGGTCGTAGGAGATGTTGCCCAGGCCGTCGGCCTTCTCCAGCCCCCCGATCCGGTGCTCCATCCCCGGCGTTCCGGGAATCGCCCACGGCCGGGCGAGGGTGCCCTCGTCGCGCTTGAACGGCCAGAACTCCTCCCCTGCGTTGGGCCCTGTGGCGAAGCCCACGAACGGCCGCAGGTCGGGCAGCGACGCCACGTCGGGGATGCGCCACGGTTCGGCACCGTTGGCGAGGTACCCGTCGGAGAGCAGGAACACGGGCGTGCGGTACTTCAGCGCCAGCCGCGCCGCCTCGATCGCCGCGAAGAAGCAGTCCCCGGGAGTCGCCGCCGCCACGATCGGGACCGGCGAGTCACCGTTGCGGCCGTACATGGCCTGCAGCAGGTCGGACTGCTCGGTCTTGGTCGGCAGCCCGGTGGACGGACCACCGCGCTGGACGTTGATGATGATGAGGGGCAGCTCGACGGACAACGCCAGGCCGATCGTCTCGCCCTTCAGCGCGATGCCCGGACCGGAGGTGACGGTGGCCGCAAGGGACCCGGCGAACGCGGCCCCGAGGGAGGCGCCGATGCCGGCGATCTCGTCCTCGGCCTGCACCGTCTTGACGTTGAAGTGCTTGTGGCGCGACAGCTCGTGGAGGACGTCGGAGGCCGGCGTGATCGGGTAGCCGCCGAGGAAGAACGGCAGGCCCGACTGCGTGCCCGCGGCGATCAGCCCGTAGGACAACGCCGTGTTGCCCGTGATCTGGCGATACGTCCCCGGGGGCAGCTTGGCCGGCGCGACCTCGTAGCGATGGCTGAACACCTCGGTCGTCTCGCCGAAGGCCCAGCCCGACCGGAACGCCTTGATGTTGGCCTCGGCCACATCGGGTGACTTGGCGAACTTCGCGCGAAGCCATTCCTCGGTGCCCTGGGTGGGACGCGAGAACATGAACGACATCAGCCCCAGCGCGAACATGTTCTTCGAGCGCTGCTTGTCCTTCTTGGAGATGTCGAAGTCCTCCAGCGCACCGACGGTCATGGTGGTGATGGGGACCTGGAACACCCGGTAGCCCTCGAGGGAGGTGCCGTCGAGCGGGTTCTCCTCGTAGCCCGCCTTCTTGAGGTTGCCGCGCGTGAAGGCGTCGGTGTTGACGATGAGCGTCCCGCCCGAGACGAGATCCTTCAGGTTGGTCTTCAGCGCCGCCGGGTTCATCGCCACCAGCACGTCCGGCGCGTCGCCGGGCGTGAGGATGTCGTGGTCGGCGAAGTGCAGCTGGAAGCCCGACACACCGGGGAGCGACCCTGCTGGGGCCCGGATCTCCGCCGGGAAGTCCGGCAGCGTGGCCAGGTCGTTGTGGGCGTCCGCCGTGGCGGATGTGAACCGCGTCCCGGTGAGCTGCATGCCATCACCGGAGTCCCCCGCAAAGCGGATCGTGACCGTGCCCAGTCGTTCGACTGGCTTCTCGGTCGCGTGCTCGACGTCCTTCGTGTCTGTCACCGGCGTGATGCCTCCAGCGTCGTCGCGACGTCCCGGTGAGGGGACGCGGGTGGTCTTCTCGGCTCGTCGACCGCCCTCTGTGGCGCGCATCCTAGTCCGGTCGATCGCCGGCCCGCGGGGTTCCGGGAAGGTCCGTTGGAAGTGGGACGAAGCGTCAGGGCCCGTGCACGGTCGGCAGTCCGTGCGAGCCTTCCGGTCATGCCCCCGCCCCCCGCCGGTCCACGCCCCCACCTCGACATCGCCTCCGCATCGCCCTGGCACCCCCGCGCCCTCGTCGCCCTGACCCAGGTGGCGGAGGGGTTCCCGGCCGACCCGACGCGGCTGCACCGGGCCGGTCGTGACGCCAGCGACCTGCTCGAACGCGCCCGCGGTGCCGTAGCGGAGGAGCTGGGCGGCCGGGCCGACGCCACCACGTTCACGAGCGGCGCCACCGAGGCCATCCACCTGGCGATCCGTGGCACCGCCGCCGCCGATGCGACCAGGCCCAAACGGATCGTGTCGTGTGCGGTCGAGCACTCCGCCGTCCTGGCGGCCGCCGACGCCGTGGCGGCGACCGGCAGCCACGAACACGTCCGGGTCGGTGTCGACGCCGACGGACGGATTCGCCTCGACGAGCTGGAGGAGGTGCTGGCCGACGGCGCGGTGCTGGTCAACGTGCAGCACGCCAACCACGAGGTCGGGACCGTCCAGCCCGTCGCCGAGGTCGCTCGGCTCTGCCGGGAGGCCGACGCGTTGCTGCACGTCGACGCAGCCCAGACCGCCGGTCGGCTGCCCGTCTCGTTGGAGCGCCTCGACGCCGACTACCTGTCGATCAGCGCGGCGAAGTTCGGCGGCGGACGAGGCGTGGGCGCCCTCCTCACCTCCCCCCGTGCACGGTTGCAGGGCATCCTGACCGGCGACGAACGCGAGCGCCGACGCCGGGCCGGCCTGCAGAACCTGCCGGGCATCGCCGCGATGGCAGAGGTGCTCGCCACCCTGCGGCCCCGCAATCCCGCCGGGGAAGCGGGTAGCGAGGTCACCCGTGCCGACGCCGTCCGACGCCACCTCCGTGCGCGGTTGGCCCAGTCGGTGCCCGACCTCGAGGTCCATGGGCCCCAGCACGACAGCCTCCCCCACCTGGTGGCCTGTTCGGCGCTGTACGTCGAGGGCCAGGCGCTGGTCACCGCGCTGGACGCCGTCGGCTGGGCCGTCCACAGCGGGTCGTCGTGCGCCACGACAAGCGGCGAACCGTCCCATGTGCTCGTGGCCATGGAGGCGCTGACCCACGGCCACGTGCGGGTGTCGTTCGACCACCGCTTCGGTACCGACCACGCGGACGCCTTCGTGGACGACCTCGCCCGCGTCGTCGCCGAGCAGCGCGCCAGGCTGGGCATCGAGCCCGGTACCTGACGTCGACTGGCCGCCGATCCCGGCTAGCGTGGCGGCCGTGTCCGCCGTCACCGTCGTCGACTCCAGAGGTCGACCCTGCCCCCTCCCGGTCATCGACCTGGCCAAGGCCATCGTGACGGTCGAGGTCGGCCATGGGGTCCGGGTCCTGTCCGATGACCCCGGCGCTGACGTCGACATCCCGGCGTGGTGCCGCATGCGCGGCCAGGAGCTGCGAGAGGTCACCGACGAGGACGGCCACCGCGCCTACCTCGTCATGCGCGTGCGCTGACCGCCCACCCCAAGGCCCCGTCGCTCCTCGACACCCCCAGCCGCCCCGTCGGCCCCTCGCCGTGTGCGTTCGGCCGCACCACCGGCCGCCCAAGTCACCCACCCCTCGCCCGCGTGTGCGTTCGACCACCCCCAGCGCTCGCCAACGCGCACGTCCCCCGACCCCGGGTGCGTTCGGCCACCCCAGAAGCTGTCCAAGTCACACACCGATCGTGTGCCGAACGCGCAGAGGTCCCCGTGCACCGCCGCAGCCGCACCCCGACCTTCCGAGCGAGGCTCGCAGTGCCCGATGCGAAGCGAGGGTCGAGAATCGAGGGAGGAAGTCGGGGGTCATGGCGGCGAGGACCCACAAACACCAACAAACAACGCGAAACGGCGGCCCGAAGGCCGCCGTCAGGAGCGTACGCGCGGACTCCTACTGGAAGGAGTCACCACAGGCGCAGGAGGACTGCGCGTTGGGGTTGTCGATGGAGAAGCCGGCGCCCTGGAGGCTGTCGACCCAGTCGATGGTCGTGCCACGGAGGTACGGGCTGGACATCTTGTCCACGCGAATCGGGACACCCTTGACGTCGATGAGCACGTCGTTGTCGAGCTGACGGTCGTCGAAGTAAAGGGCATAGCGCATGCCGGCGCAGCCACCCGGCTGGACGGCGATGCGGAGGGAGATGGCGTCGGTGTCTTCTTCGCGAGACATCAGCTCGCGGACCTTCTCGGCCGCCGAGTCGGTGAGGGACACCGGACCTTCGACGGTCTCGGATGCGGCTGGGGCAGTGGTGACGTCGCTCATAGGTGTCCCCGAGTGTATGCCTCGCGTCACCCGATGCACAGGCAGGCGCGGCTCATTCGGCCACGTCGACAGGCGGGACACCGGTCGCCGCCATCAGCTGCCGGGGCGTCAAGGGGAAGACCGTGTCCGGTGTCCCGGCGGCGGCCCACACCTCCTCGAACTCCAGCAGGTCGCGATCGACGAGCATCCGCAGCGGGGCCGGGTGGCCGAAGGGTGCGGTCCCCCCGATCGCGTACCCGGTGGCGGCCCGGGCCTCCTCGGCCGTCGCACGCCGCACGGCGCCGCCACCGATCTCGGCCTCGACCTTTCCGGCGTCGACACGGTTCCGGCCGGAGGTGAAGACCAGCAACGGTCCCACGTCGTCGTGCATGACGATGCTCTTGACGATGGCGGCCACGTCGCACCCGATCGCCGCGGCAGCGTCGGCCGCGGTTCGGGTGCCCTCCGGGAACTGCCTGACGGTGATGTCGAGTCCCGCTGCTGCGGCGGCGGCGATGACCCGTGCGGTCGCTGGCTTGGTCTCCTGCACTCCCCTGCCCTCCTCGGTGTGACGACCCATGGGCACACGGCCCTCGACGGCGCTGCCTCATTCGGCACGCCCCGTCCGTGATTAGACTACGGCTGCTAAGGGGCGGCGTTGATGCGCCGACGAGGTAGCGATGGAGTCTCTCATCTCGTCCGACACCAGATCTTCCGAGGGCCCGCGGGCCACCGATACGTCCGCGGCTGCGGTTGCTGCAGCAAAGATGGGCGCCAGCGACGTGCTGGTCTTCGCCCACACCCACGGGCGCTCGCACCTGCTGCTCGGCGGCGTCGGGCTCGGGGAGGCCTGGGCTGGCACGGTGGCGGTGGAGGAGCGCGACGAGCCGCGGTTCGTCGCGGCGACCGAGGGCCAGACGCTGCGCATCCAGCAGGACGAACCCGTTCGCATCGTCGGCCCGTACTACGCCTCGAGCGCGGCGCTGGTCCCGGCCGACGGCGTCGTGGTCGTGATCGGCGGGGCCAAGGACTGGTTGTCCGCCGTCGACGAGGACACCCTGACGGCCGCCGCCTCGGAAGCCGCCGCCGCCCTGGTGGGAACCGAGCCGACCCGCGACCTCAGCCACGAGCTGGACGTGTACACCCGCCTTCGCGAGCTGCTGCAGCCCGTCGGCGACCGCAGCCGTACCGCCCACCACCTGGTGCGCCAGGCGGCCGACGTCCTCGACGCCGACTTCGTGCTCCTGCTGCCCGAACCGGGTGCAGACCTCGCCGTGGCCCGTCCCGGCTGGGCGCCCCACGACCCCGGTGGCCTGCGGGAGGCGGCCGACTTGGTCGTCAGCGCCCTGCCCCAGGAGGTGCTGGTCATCCAGGACGTCCGTGATGCGCCGCTCCCGTCGCCCCTCTCACCCGAGGACGGCCTGCGCAGCGCCATGATCATGCCGCTGACATCCGAGGGCTTCCTGCTGGCCGCCCACGCCTCGGGCCGTCCGCGGGGCTTCACCAGCCTCGACCTCGACGTCGGCACGCTGCTTGCCGAGACGGCCTCGGTCGCGTTGGCGGCCGCGGACACCGCGTCCACGCTGGACCGTCACGTCGAGCGGGTTCGCTGGCTGCTGCGCCGGGATCCGGTCACCGGCCTGCCCGACCACCGCGCCTGGGCCGATGCGCTGGACGCCACCGACAGCGGTGCCGTCGTGGCCGTCGGGCTGGGCAACGTCGAGGCGCCCGACCGCCTGCTGCAGATCGTCGGTGCGGTCCTGCAGCGGCAGGCGACCGACACCGACCTCGTGGCCCGTGTCGGCGTTGCCGAGTTCGGGTTGCTGCTGCGCGGCGCCAGCCTGTCCACCGCCGAGCAGATCGCCGGTTCGGTGCGGGAGCGGCTGGGACCGATTCGTCGCGCCGACGGCAGTCCCGTCGGGGTCGGCTTCGCCGCCACCCCAGAGCTGGAGTCGGTGCGCGACGCCTGGCGGGTTGCCGCCGGCCGCATGCTGCAGTCCTGAACCCGGCCGTTGCCCGGACGACCCCCGCACGGGTCCGCTAGAACGAGGACGCGACCTCGGCGGCGACGTCGGCCAGGCGTCCGGCGGCGCGCGTCAGGCCCTCCTCGCCGAGCTCACCCACTCGGTCGAACCCGGCGGTGCCCGCCGGATGCACGCGGCCACCGATCCCGACCGTCACGGCCCCGGCGTCCCTCGCGGTCGTCGCCACGAAGGCGGGGGCCTTCCCGCTGGACGTCTGGGCGTCGATGCTGCCCTCCCCGGTCACCACCACGTCGGCCCGCTGGACATCCAGGCCGACGAGCTCGGCGACGACTTCGGCGCCCGACCGCGGGGTCGCCCCGGTCAACGCCATCAGCGCGAACCCGAGGCCGCCGGCCGCCCCGGCGCCGGGTCGGTCACGCCACGGCCCGCCGGGGAGGTCGCGTTCCAGCACCTCGGCGCAGGCGGCGATCGCCTCTTCCAGCTCGGCAACGCCCGCGGCATCGGCGCCCTTCTGCGGTCCGAAGACGGCTGCGGCGCCATCGCTGCCCAGCAAGGGGTTGGTGACGTCGCTGGCGATCACGACGTCCCCGAGCTCGGGGCGCACATGCGGTCGCAGCGACGCGCTCTCCTTGACCCAGCGGCCGCCGACCTTCACGCCGTTGCCGTCGGCCCGACGCAGCGCGTGGCCGGTCATCGCCGAGACCATCCCGGCACCGCAGTCCACCGTCGCCGACCCACCCAGACCGATGACCACACGACGACACCCCGACGCGGCCACGTCGCCCAGCAGCTGACCCACTCCGTAGGTGGTCGCGCGCAGCGGGTCCCTGCCGTCCTCGGGCAGCGTGTGCAGGCCGCAGGCGCGAGCCGTCTCGACCACGGCCGTCCCGTCGGGCAGCTCCAGCCACACTGCCTCGGTGGCCATGCCGCGGGCGTCCGCGACCTCGACGGTGTGCCACGTTGCCGATGGCTGGGCATGGCCGACGACGTCGATCAGCCCCTCACCGCCGTCGGACATGGGCACGAGCACCAGCTCGTCGGCGGGGCGAACGCGGCGCCAGCCGTCGGCCATGGCCTCGGCGGCCTGCAGGGCGGTGAGCGTGCCGGAGAAGGAGTCCGGGGCGATGAGGACACGCATGGTCGCGCAGCGTAGCGGCTGTCGCTGTCCCGGTTCTCCCGCGCTGGTATCCTCGGCCCCAGCCTAGTAAGTGTACGTTTGACACTAAGTCCTCCTCGAGCCGAACACCACCGCAGGGGGACGGACAGGAACGACCGCCATGCCGACGAGCTCACTGGCCACCGCCGCCGACCGCACGCAGCTGCTGATCCTCGGCCGTGGTGCCGACCCGACGTCCGAGCGTGGCACCGTGTGCCCCGGCGAGGTGCCCGCGGCATCCGACCCCTCCCTGGTGGCCCGCGCCCGGGCAGCCAAGGAGATCCTCGGCGACTCGGTGTTCGTCCTCGGCCACCACTACCAGCGCGACGAGGTCATCGAGTTCGCCGATGCGCGTGGTGACTCCTTCAAGCTGGCCCAGGAGGCTGCGGCCAACGGGGCCGACACGATCATCTTCTGCGGTGTGCACTTCATGGCCGAGACCGCCGACATCCTGACCGACGAGTCGACGCGGGTGATCCTGCCAGACCTCGCGGCGGGATGTTCCATGGCCGACATGGCCGACATCGCGCAGGTCGAACGGGCCTGGGAGGACCTTCGCGCGGCGGGCGTCGGCCCCGACCACACCGTGCCGATGACCTACATGAACTCCACGGCGGCCATCAAGAGCTTCACGGGTCGCAACGGCGGGGTGGTCTGCACGTCCTCCAACGCCGAGCGCGCCATGGAGTGGGCCTTCGAGCAGGGCGAGCAGATCCTGTTCCTGCCCGACGAGCACCTCGGCCGCAACACCGCGGTGCTCGACATGGGCCTGTCGCTGGACGACTGCGTCGTCTACAACCCGCACCAGCCGTTGGGCGGCCTGACCGCGGAGCAGCTGCGCGACGCGAAGGTGGTGCTCTGGAAGGGGCACTGCTCGGTCCACGGCACCTTCACGCCGGCGCACGTGGCGCTGGCACGGGCGAAGAACCCCGACGTGAAGCTGCTGGTCCACCCCGAGTGCCGCTACGAGGTCGTCACCCAGGCCGACGAGGTCGGGTCGACCAGCTACATCATCGAGGCGGTCCGCAACGCCGAGCCGGGCACCGCCTGGGCGATCGGCACCGAGCTGAACCTGGTCGGCCGGTTGGCACAGGAGCACCCCGAGCAGGACATCATGTTCCTCAACGACAACGTCTGCTTCTGCGCGACGATGAACCGCATCGACCTCCCCCACCTCGTGTGGACGCTGGAGGAGCTGGTCCAGGGCCGCGTGGTCAACGAGATCCGCGTCGATCCCGACACCCGGCACTGGGCGAAGGTCGCGCTCGACCGGATGCTGTCGCTGCCCGGCCGGAGCGACCGGGACTGACCGACCGGGACCGGGCGACCGGACTAGAGGGTGACGGCCTCGGTCACGACGGGGCCGTCCGGCAGGTCCAGCAGCACGCGCGCCGGCCCCCGCGGGACGTCGACGGCGGCGAAGGCCCCGAACTCGTCGGAGGTCACGAGCGTCTCGCCCTCGCGGTGCTGGATGCGAACCGACACCCGGGCCTCGGGGACGACCTGGCCCGACAGCGTCAGGCGGCTGCGTCCCTCCGCGTCGGTCGTCGTCGAGGCGACGGTCAGCTCGACCTCCACCTCCCCTGCGGTGAACAGCACCGTCCGCGCCACCGCGGTTCCGCGAACGCCGACCAGGCCCTCCACTGCGGAGTCGCTGGTGATCGCGGCCAGCTCGGCGTCGATGGTGCGCCACGCCAGCGCACCGCGAGCCATGTCCCGGACCGCGTCGGGGACGGGTTCGGACAGCCGCAGGGCCTCGCCGAGGACGGCGAGCAGCTGGTCGTCGGTCAGGTCCTTCATGCCTCGTCACCTCCCAGGAACGTCCGCAGCTTGGCCAGGCACCGGGCCCGGGTGGGGCCCAGCGAACCGATCGGCCGTCCCACCATCTCCGCGACCTCGGCGTACTCCAGCGGCGGATCCGTGGTCAGCAGGCGCAGCAGGCGCTGGCAGTCCTCCGACAGCTCGCCGAACGCCGCGAGGACCTCGCGGTGGGTGTCGGACTCCACGAGCAGCTCCAGCGGCTGCAGCTCGGTCCGGTCGGCGTCCTGTCCGACGATGTCGCTCGGCCGGGTCCGCTGCTGCATCCGGAGGACCCGCAGCGCCTCGTTGCGCGTGGTGGTCGCAAGCCAGCCGGCAAGTCGTTCGGGCTGGGCGATGCGGTCGGCGTGCTCGACCAGCCGCAACCACACGGTCTGGAAGACGTCGTCGTTGGCCGCGGCCCCCAGCCGGTAGGACCGCAGGACCGACCAGACCAGCCCGGAGAAGTTGTCCACCAGGCGGTCCCACGCAGGTTGGTCACCGGCGCGGGCACGTTCGAGCAGCACGACCGGGTCGTCGGAATCCGCAGGGTCCACTCCGCGCAATGTAGGGCACCGCGGTCCCCACCCGGTGCAGGACGGGGCCCCGGGTGCGATGGCGGCGGGGACCCGGATCGTGGGCCGGGTGGCCTCCAGGGTGGTCATCGGGGCTCCGTTCGGCGTACGGCGGTCGGTTCGGGGCGGTCCCGCTGGACCCCCTCAGCTCCAGCGGGACCGACGACGCCACCGGCACGAGCCCGACGTGGCGTCCGACCCTCAAGAGGGAGGAACGGCGACGCTGATACACCGGCGATCGAGATTTTCTGGCCCGAGCTCGGACCGACCCGAGGACGACCCTTGGCTACAGGAACGACTCGACGTCGACGTCCTCGTCGAACTCGCCTTCGCCACCTGGCACGGCGATGTGCACCACGGCGTCGCCCGGGTTGCACAGCGGGATCGTGCTGGCCCCGATCACGACGCCCTCCCAGGGGGACTCCATGGGCTTGCGGTCGCGGCCGAAGGGCGAGGACACCGTCCACAGGG
Source organism: Euzebya pacifica (assembly GCF_003344865.1). Taxonomy (GTDB): domain Bacteria; phylum Actinomycetota; class Nitriliruptoria; order Euzebyales; family Euzebyaceae; genus Euzebya; species Euzebya pacifica. The sequence goes on along the minus strand of NZ_CP031165.1, from coordinate 2,657,508 downwards.
GCTGGCCGACCGACACCGAGTCGCCGAGGCCGACCTCGAGGTTCATGATGCCGCCGCGGTCGGCGCGCACCCAGTGGGTCTCGTCGGCCTCCAGCGGGGTGCCGTCGGAGTCGGCCTCGTCCTCGGTCAGCATGCCGAGGTGCGCCATCAGCCGACGCACGCCGGCCACGCCGATGCCGATCGCGGACTCCTCGAAGCGCAGCGCCTCGCCGGCCTCGTAGGTGAGGACCGGGACGTCGCGCTCGGCGCCGGCCCAGCGGAGCGAACCAACACGGTGCGGCGCGTCCACCAGGATCGGCGGGGCGAACGCACGGGCGTACTCCAGGGACTTCGGGATGTCGAAGTTGGCCCGGATCTGGGGCAGGTTGGCCCGCCCGCTGGCTGCGGTGTGCAGGTCGACACCGACGTCGCAGACGTCCAGCACCTGGGTGGTGATGGTGTTGGCCAGCCGCGATGCCATGGACCCCTCGGTGGAGCCGGGGAAGGCGCGGTTGAGGTCTCGACGGTCCGGGAGGTAGCGGGAGTGCAACGGCAGGCCGAGCACGTTGACGACCGGCACCAGGATCAGCACGCCGTTGATCTCGTTGGGCTCCAGCGTCGTCATCAGCTCGCGCACCACACCGATGCCGTTCAGCTCGTCGCCGTGCACCGCGGCGGTGACGAACATCCTCGGGCCGGGATGCTCGCCGTTGATCACCGTGATCGGGATGGACAGCCGGTCGCCGGTGTAGCTCTCGCTGACGCTCAGGCGGATGTCGACCCGGGCGCCCGGCGGGACATCGGCGCCACCGATGCGGACGGCCTCGCCGTCGGAAAGGGTGGTCACTTGGTCCGTGCCTCCACGAACGGGGGACGCACGACCTCTGCCGCGACGGGCTTGCCGCGCACGTCGACCTCGACCGCCGTCCCCGGTTCCAGCTCGATGTCGACGTAGGCCATGCCGATGCCGACCTTCTTGACCGGCGAGAAGCTGCCCGAGGTCATCGTGCCGACCTGCTGCCCGTCCCGCATCACCGCGTCGCCGGCGCGGGGAGGACGACGTCCCTCGGCGACCAACCCCATCAGCCGTTGCGTGGCACCGGCGTCCTTGGCGGCCACGTAGGCGTCCTCGCCGACGAACCCCGTTCCGGGCTTGACCGCCCAGTTGAGGCGCGCCTCGACGGGCGTGTGGTCGGTGGAGATGTCGTTGCCGTGCAGCGGGTACCCCATCTCCAGGCGCAGGGTGTCCCGGCAGCCGAGCCCGGCAGGGGTGACGCCGGCCTCGGCCAGGGCGTCCCACAGCAGGCCGGCCCGCTCGCCGGTGCAGAACACCTCGAACCCGACCTCGCCGGTGTAGCCGGACCGCGAGAGGACCTGCGCCTCACCGAGGGACACGCAGTCCAGGTAGGCCAGGTCGGCGGGGGCGGGCGCGTCCTCACCGAACGCGGCCGGCATGGCGGCGGTCAGCATGGCCACGGCCTCGGGGCCCTGCACGGCGACACAGGCCAGGGTCGCCACGGTGATGGTGACGTCGTCGTCGTGGGTGCGGGACTGGTCGAGCAGGCGAGCGGTGACCGCGGCGGTGTTGGCCGCGTTGGGCACCACCAGGAACCAGTCGTCGAGCCGGTACACCAGCAGGTCGTCGATGATCCCCGCGTCGGCATCCAGGCAGAGGGTGTAGTGCGAGCGGCCGGCCTCGAGGGTCGTGACGTCGTTGGTGAAGGACCGCTGGATGACCTGTTCGGCCCCCGGACCCGTCACCGCCACCGTGCCGAGGTGGGTCAGGTCGAACATGCCACCCGAACCCCGAACGGCTTCGTGCTCGGCCACGACCGAGCCGTAGTCGATCGGCATCTCCCAGCCGGCGAACTCCGCCATTCGTGCGCCGGCGGCGACATGGCGGTCGTGCAGCGGCGAGCGGCGCAAGGGGGTCTGGACGTCGGTGGGGGTATCGGTCGTCATCAGGCGGGACTGTACCGCTGGCCGACGACCGCTACGATCCGCCCCGACCGCGCGGGTCGCGGTCGACCCCCTGTCTGCATCTCCCACGAAGTGAGCGGTTCCTCTCATGGCTGAAACGTTTGACGTAGTCGTCCTCGGCGGCGGCACCGGCGGCTATTCCTGCGCCCTGCGGGCGGCGGGCCTGGGCCTGTCGGTTGCCCTGGTGGAGAAGGCCAAGGTCGGCGGTACGTGCCTGCACTGGGGCTGCATCCCCACCAAGGCGTTCCTGCACGCCGCGGAGGTTGCCGAGCACGCCAAGCACGGGCCGGACCTCGGTGTGAAGTCCGCCTTCGACGGCGTCGACATCGACAAGGTCATCGGCTACAAGAACGGCATCGTCGACGCGAACTGGAAGGGGCTGCAGGCCACCCTCAAGGGGCGTGGCGTCACCACCTTCAACGGCCACGGCACGCTGACCGGTCCCAACACGATCAGCGTCGAGACCGACGGCGGGTCCGTCGACGTCGAGGCCACCAAAGCCTTCGTCCTGGCCACGGGGTCGCGCCCCAAGACCCTCCCCTTCGCCGAGGTCGACGGCGAGCTGGTCATCACCTCCGACGAGGCGATGTACATGGAGCGCGTGCCGTCGCGCCCGATCGTCCTCGGGGCCTCCGCGGTCGGCGTGGAGTTCGCCACCGTCTGGAACGGCTACGGCGCGGACGAGGTGACCATCATCGAGGCGATGGACGCCGTCGTGCCGCTGGAGGACATCGACACCCAGAAGACCCTCAAGCGCGAGCTGAAGAAGAACGGCATCACGGCGATGACCGGCGAGTTCGTGGAGAAGGTCGAGAAGGGGGACGGCACCGTCACCGTCACCACGAAGTCGGGCAAGACCGTCGAGGGCGACCTGCTCATGCTCGCCATCGGTCGCGGCCCGGTGACCGACGGCATGAACATCGAGGCGACCGGCGTGACCCTCGACCGCGGGTTCATCACCGTCGACGAGTACTGCCGCACCGGCGTGACCTTCGGTGACGGCGGCGTGGTGTACGCCATCGGTGACGTCATCCCGACCCTGGGCCTGGCGCACGCCAGCTTCATGGAGGGGATGCTGGTCGCCAACCAGGTCGCCGGCGAACCCGTCACCCCCATCGACTACCGGGGTGTGCCGAAGGTCTACTACTGCACGCCGGAGATCGGCGCGGTCGGCTACACCGAGCAGGAGCTGAAGGAGGAAGGCATCGAGTTCGACGCCAAGAAGTTCCCCTTCAGCCACAACGCCCGCGCGATGATGCAGGGTGGCTCCGGGCACGTGAAGGTGCTTGCCGCCAAGGGTGGTGGCAAGGTCCTCGGCGTCCACATCGTGGGCCCGCACGCGACCGACCTGATCGCGGAGGGCCAGATGATCTACAACTGGGAGGCCCTGCCGACCGACGTTGCCGAGTTCATCCACCCGCACCCCACGCTGTCGGAGGCCGTGGGTGAGGCGCACATGGCGCTCGCCGGCCGCGCGCTTCACGGCTGACCCAACACGTCCCCCCGCCACACCCCATACTCCACCACACCCCACCGAAGAACTGAGAGGCACACACGATGGCCACTGATGTCGAGCTGCCGCAGCTCGGAGAGTCCGTCACCGAAGGCACGATCACGGCCTGGCTGGTGTCGGTCGGCGACACCGTCGAGGCGGACCAGCCGCTGTTCGAGCTGTCCAGCGACAAGATCGACACCGAGGTCCCCTCCCCCACGGCCGGGACCGTGACCGAGATCCTCGTCGAGGTCGACGAGACCGTCGAGGTCGGCACGGTCGTGGCGCGCATCGGTGAGGAGAGCGAAGCCGGGGGTGCCGACGAGGCCCCCGCCGACGACGCCCCCGCCGAGCAGGCCGAACCCGAGCAGGCCGAACCCGAGCCCGAAGCCCCCGCCGAGGAGCCCGAACCGGTCGCGGACGGTGACGCCGGGGCCCGTGCGTCCGGCGCGGCCAGCGACGGCGGCGACGCCGGTCCCGCGACCGACGTGATCCTGCCCGAGCTCGGCGAGTCCGTGACGGAGGGCACCATCACCGGGTGGCTCGTGTCCGTCGGCGACACCGTCGAGGTCGACCAGCCCCTGTTCGAGCTGTCCAGCGACAAGATCGACACCGAGGTCCCCTCCCCCGCCGCGGGCACCATCACCGAGATCCTCGTCGAGGTCGACGAGACCGTCGATGTGGGCACCGTCGTGGCCCGACTGGGTGGCAGCGGTGGGGGCAGCGACGCTGCGGAGTCCGCGCCGACCGAGCAGGCCAGCGACAAGCCCGCTGTCAGCGAACCGGCAGCGGCCGCCTCGTCGGGCGACAGCAGCACGCCGGCCGGCCCCGACACCCTCGCCTCGCCCCTGGTGCGCCGACTGGCCGCCGACAATGACGTCGACCTGTCCTCCGTGAGCGGATCCGGACAGGGCGGTCGCGTGACCCGCGAGGACGTCGAGGCCGCCATCGGTGGCTCCGGCGGCGCGTCGTCGCAGGCACAGTCGCCCCAGGCGCAGTCGCAGGTGCAGCCCGAGAAGCAGAAGGCCGCCGCCTCGGCGCCGTCCGGCGGCCAGGCGACGCCGAAGGCCGCCCCCGCACCGTCCCAGCCCGCCCGCGAGGCCGGTGACCGGGAGCGCGTCGAGGACCTCTCCCGCATCCGCCAGCGGATCGCGGAGAAGATGCTGGAGTCCCAGTCGAAGGCTGCGCAGCTGACCACGGTCCAGGAGGCCGATGTCACCGCGCTGATGAACGCCCGCGGCAAGGTGAAGGAATCGTTCAAGTCCCGCGAGGGCGTGTCCCTGTCGCCGTTCGCCATGGTTGCCCGAGCGGCGATCATCGCCGTCCGCGACCACCCGATGGTCAACGCCTACGCCGACTGGGACAACGGCAAGCTGTACCTGCGGGACTACGTGAACCTCGGCATCGCCGTGGACACGCCCAAGGGCCTGCTGGTCCCCAACGTCAAGGGTGCGGACTCGTTGACCGTGGCCGGGCTGGCCCGCGGCATCAACGATGCGGCACAGAAGGCGCGTGGCGAGAACGGCAAGCGCATCGACTTCGCCGACATCGAGGGCGGCACGTTCACGCTGACCAACACGGGCAGCCGCGGCGTCCTGATCGACACGCCGATCCTCAACTACCCCGAGGTCGCGATCCTGGGTGTGGGCGCCATCGCCAAGCGCCCGGCCGTCGTCACCGGCCCCGACGGGACGGAGTCGATCGGCATCCGCCAGATGATGTACATGTCGCTGACCTACGACCACCGCCTGCTCGACGGTGCCGACGCCGCCCGGTTCGTCACCGACGTCAAGCGGGTCCTCGAGGAAACCGACTGGGCGCAGGAGATCGGGTAGCCCCGAGCTGCGGCATCCCCGCGCACCGACCCACGACGCCGCCCCCTCGAAGGGGGCGGCGTCGCGTCGGGGGGTGTGGGGTCCGGGCGGCCGGGATCTAGGCGGCCATCGCCGGCACGCGGTCCAACCGCTGGCCGATGGTGGAGGCGGTGGCGACGGCGGCGTAGTAGCCGGCGCGACGACGAGCAGCACGGCTGTTCGGACGCTCCTCCTCGGGGGCCGGGGTGCTCTCGAGCGTCATCGTCATCGCTGTGCGGATCATCTCGAAGGCCTCGCTGCGCATCTGGCTGATGCGGGACTCCGTCACCCCGAGCTCCTCGGCGATGTTGGCCATGGCCCGCTCCTCGAAGAAGTAGGCGTTGATGACGACCTGCAAGCGCTCGGGCAGCTCGGCGATGGCGTCGAGCAGGATGCCCTGGCGCTCGCGGTCCAGCAGCTGGTGTTCGGGGGTGGACTCGTGGGCCGGCAGGACCTCGTCGACGCCGTCGACGGTCAGCGACTCGTAGTTGAGGACGGTCCCACGGTGCACGTCATCGACCAGCCGACGGGCCTCGTCGAGGCCGACACCCATCTCCGCAGCGGTCTCGTCGAGGTTGGGGGCACGACCCTCTCGGGCGATGACGGTGTCCCTGGCGGCCTGCATGCGGCGGGCGTTGCGGCGAACCGAACGGGACGCCCAGTCGCGGGACCGCAGCTCGTCGAGCAGGGCACCCTTGATGCGCATCCTGGCGAACCGGTCGAACGGCACACCCGTGGAGTCGTCGTAGGCCTGTGCGGCCTGGGTGAGCCCGAGCATGCCGGCCGACATCAGGTCGTCGCGCGGCACGTGGCGCGGGATCCTGGAGGCCATGCTGTTGACCGCGTACCCGACGAGGGGCAGGTAGGTCGTGATGAGCTCGTCGTGGGCGGCGGTCGGTGCGGGGCTCGTCGTGGGCATGACACAACGGTGCGGGCAACGTTCGCCCCGAACCATCCGCCACGAGGTTGAGGTTGGAGACGAAGAACCGCGAGTCACGCGCAGCGTACGTAGTCATCTCGAACCATCGCGCGGTGCCTCCGACGGATCAGGAACCGCCGGTTCCTGCGGGAATCCGGCCGGTTGCGCCCGGGGGCATGATGGATGACATGCACGATGCGGTGATGCTGACGGTGTGGGCTGGCGAGGTCGACTACCGCGTGGCCCTCGGCTGGCAGGAGCAGCTGGTCGAGGCTCGTCGCGAGGGCCTGATCGACGACGTGCTGCTGATGCTTAGCCATCCGCCGGTCTACACCGCAGGACGTCACGCCGATGTCGACGCGAACGTGACCGGCCTGCGCCCGGGGATCCCCGTGGTGCGGATCGATCGGGGCGGTGACGTGACCTACCACGGTCCCGGACAGGTGGTCGCCTATCCGATCGTGCGCCTCGACGAGGCCCTGGGCGCCCGGCGCTACGTCACCGCCCTGGAGGATGCGCTCATCGACACCGTTGGCGCACACGGCGTGTCTGCGGATCGCCGGCACGGCTACCCGGGCGTGTGGGTCGGCACCGACAAGATCGCCGCCGTTGGCGTTCGGATCACCAACCGGGTGACCAAGCACGGGGTGGCGTTGAACGTGCGACCCGATCTCGCCGACTTCGGGGGGATCGTCCCGTGCGGCATCACCGACGGCGGTGTCACGTCGTTGTCGGCGCTGGGAGCGGAGGCCTCGACGGAGGACGTCGCGAGGGACCTCACCGCCGCGCTGGCCCACCACCTTCGGCGCACACCACGGGCCGTCCGACCGGCTGAGCTGGGACTGCACGCATCGGTGGACGCGGCGCCTACACTCGATGCTCCGTGAGCACCATCGACACCTCGCCCCAGTCCGCCACATCCATTCCGGCCGATGCGCGACGGCTGACGATCGTCGGCGCGCCATCCGTGGCCCAGCGCAAGCCCGAATGGATGAAGCGCCACATCCCCCTCGCCGGCCCCAACTACCGGGAGCTGAAGAAGACGATGCGGGGCGCGTCCCTGAACACCGTCTGCGAGGAGGCGGCCTGCCCCAACATCCACCAGTGCTGGGAGCAGCGCGAGGCGTCGTTCCTCATCGGTGGCGAGGACTGCACCCGTCGCTGTGGCTTCTGCCAGATCGCGACGGGCAAGCCCAAGGGCTACGACCGTGACGAACCCCGGCGGGTGGCCGAGACCGTTGCCGAGATGGGGCTGCACTTCGCGGTCGTGACCGGCGTGGCCCGTGACGACCTCCCCGACGGCGGGGCCTGGCTGTACGCCGAGACCGCCCGGCAGATCCACGAACAGGTCCCCGGTTGCGGCGTCGAGCTGCTGATCCCGGACTTCCGTGGTGACGAGGACGCGCTGCGCGAGGTCATCTCCGCCCGGCCCGAGGTGCTCGCCCACAACCTGGAGACGGTGCGCCGCGTCTTCCGCCACACGCGTCCCGCGTTCACCTACGAGGGGTCGTTGGACGTCCTGCGCCGAACCCGCGACTGGGCCCCCGAGATCGCCCGCAAGTCCAACCTGATCCTCGGCATGGGCGAGACGGAGGAAGAGGTGCGCGAGGCCATGCGCGACCTCGCCGACGCCGGCTGCCAGATCCTGACCATCGGCCAGTACCTGCAGCCCACGCACAAGCACCTCGCGCTGCAGCGCTACGCCGCCCCCGACGAGTACGACCGCTACCGCGAGTACGGTCGCGAGCTCGGCTTCGACCACGTCGAGGCCGGTCCGCTGGTGCGGTCGAGCTTCATGGCCGGCGACCAGGCGATCAACGCCGGCGCCTGGAGCCGGCCGACCGCCTGACGTCGACCCTCCGGCGAGCCGGAGGCGGTGGGCTGCCGGTCGTGACGCAGCCCACCCTCCCGACGGTCAGTTGCGGGTCATCGAGACCTCGAGGGTGGTCCCGGTGTCGGCGACGACGACGACCGTCCGGGTCTCGGTCACGAAGCCCTGGGCGCGGACCTCGACGGTGTAGCTGCCGACCGGCAGGTCGGCCAGCGAGAAGCTGCCGTTGTCGTCGGTCGTGCCACCGAAGGTGAACCCATCACGCGTGATCTCGACCGTGGCACCGGGGATCGGGGCCGGTTCGGCAGCGTCGGTCTGGGCGGTCACGGTCAGGTCACCGATGTCCCCGATCTGGACGCCGGGGCAGACCGTCTGTCCCGGCGCGACCGTCTGGACCGTCAGCCCGTCCTCACCGTCGACGGTGAACACGTAGGTGCCGTGGTCGACACCAGAGAGGCTGGATGCGCCGCCGTCGTTGAAGACCGCGACCCCGTCGCTGCCCGCCGTCGCCGAAGCGATCTCGTTCCCGTCGAGGTCGGACATGCGGACCACCGCACCGGGGACCGGGACGAAGCCCTCGACGACGTACATCTCCACGTGGGCGAGGTCGGCGTCGGCCGGTGCGATACCGATGAGGCGTGTTTCGGTCTCGGCGAACCTCGACCCGTCGAACCAGTGCTGCAGGGAGGAGGTCACCTCGAGGTCGACCGGGTAGCAGCCCATGTCGTCGAAGACGTGGTCGGGGTGCTGCTCGGCGCTGGTCCCACCGTCACCGAAGTCCCACGACCAGGTGTCGACGGGACCACCGGTGACATCGGTGAAGGCGACGGCGGCACCCTCCACCAAGGGGAAGGAGGAGACACGGATCCGCGGGCGGAGGTCAACGACGGTGTAGACGCTGCGGTCCACCTGCTCGCCGCCGTCGGCGGTGCCGAGGGACGTGGTGACCTCACAGGACAACGGGTAGTCCACCGGCGTGGGCTCGTTGTCCTCGACCGGCTGGGCCGTCGCCCCGGGCTGGGGCTGGGGGTTGCCTGCGCTCGGCTGCACCGGGACCGCACCGCTGGGGCGGGGCTGGTCGCCGCCCGGTTCCTCCGGGGCGACGGTCAGGCCGAAGTTGACGGATCCCTCGGTCACGAACTGTGGGGTGCTCGGGTAGCCGACGACCGTGCAGTTGGACGACACCGACACGGTGCCGTCGAGCGACCGCTCGGGGTCGTCGACGCCGACGATGATCGGCTCGCCGGCACGGATCGCCGAGCCGGTCGGCGGGTTGAAGGTGACGACGGCAGATCCGCCGCCCTCGCCCTCGCCGGTGCCGCCACGGCAGAGGTCGAGCTGGACCTCCACACAGGTGAGCAGCGAGGGCTGCACCTGGTCGAGGTACGCCTGGATCGAGGCGGGGATCGCCTCGTCGGTGACGGGAAGGATGGGTGCGCCCTCGAGCGCGGCGTGTCGGGCCGCAGCGAGGCCACCCTGCCAGCCGTCCTCACCGATGCCGTCGACGAGCACCGCGCGTGACGGGGCCAGTCGCCGCACTCGGGCAACGTCGAGCGCCGTCTCGAAGCGGGTGGCGCCCGCAGCGCGGCTGACGATGAAGTCGGCGGCCCGGAGCTGCTCCTCGATGCCGGCCGAGACCGCGCCCGTACCGCCAACGATGATCACCGTCTGGATGCCGCTGCTGTTCAGGTACTCCGCGGTGGGGCTGCTGAGCTCGTCGCTGGCGGTCAGGAGGATGGGCAGTCCGAGCTGCGTGGACAGGGCCCCTGCCGAGACGCTGTCCGCCCAGGCACCGGTGCCGTTGCCGCCGGAGGCGTCGAAGGCACGGACCAGCAGCGCGGTGACGGCGTTGGGGCGCGTGCGCGCGATGGCCGTCGCGGTGTCGTAGCGGGTCGCCCCGGCGATGCGGTTGGTCGCGAAGCCGATGCGCTGCAACTCCTCCTCCACGTCCTGCCCGATGGCGGACTCGCCGCCGAGCAGCGTGACCTCGGTGGGGGCGAGGCGCTCGAGCTCACCGATGACCGCACCCGGCAGGGGCAGGGTCGGCGGGACCAGCAGCAGCGGACCGTCCTGCTGGAGCACTGCCGAGGCAAGCGCGTCAGCAAACGACGCATCGGAGGCCAGCATGACCCGGCTCGTGCCCTCACTGGAGGTTGCCTGGCTGAGCTGGGCAGCGGCCTGCGCGCCCTCGGGCCCGGCGATCACGATGTCGCCGGCGTCATCTGGTGCGTCACCTCCCTCTTCCTGTGCAGCGGCGAACGGGATGCCGAGCACCAGCGCGAGCAGAAGGACGAGTGGACGGGTCACGAGACGCACGGAGATCCCCCAGGGGAAGGAAGCTGGATAGAGGCGCAGGATACGAAAGGTCGGGCTGCAGGCGACGGAGCCGACCCGATCGGCGCGATGGTCGCCTGCTGATCGGCAGGGAATGTCACGATCGGACGGGTTGGGACGTTTGAGGTGCACGTCGCGTGCAAGAGTCGGAGAGACATGAGCTTCCCTGACCTCTCGTTGCCCCTGTCCATCATCCTGGCCCAGACCGATGCCGACGCGTCATCAGAGGAGTCCGTTCTGGAGAACATCGGAGAATCGGCCCTCAACGGGTGCGGCACGGACGCCAACGCCATCTGCAAGTGGGTACTGGACACGACCGGGAACGAGACGCTGGCAACCCTGCTGGGCAGCGTCATGCCGGTCCTGCTGTCGATCGTGCTCGTACTGATCGCCGCCGCGGTCGTGGCCCGGATTGCCCGACGTCTGATCGCCGGGGCGGTCCGCCGGACCGCCAACGAGAGCCAGGAAGCCATCGGCCGCATCGCCAGGCGTGCCCCTGGCATGGCTGACGGCCTGACGGTGGAGGAGCGCCGGGTCTTCGAGGAACGATCCCGTCAGCGCGCCGACACCATCGGCGGGGTGATCGGTTCGATCGTCGCCTTCGTCGTCTGGATGATCGCGGTCTTCATCGTGCTCGGACAGCTCGACATCGACATCGGCCCGCTGGTCGCGGGTGCTGGGGTCGTCGGTGTGGCGCTCGGCTTCGGCGCACAGTCGCTGGTGAAGGACTTCCTGTCCGGCACGTTCATGCTGCTGGAGGACCAGTACGGCATCGGTGACGTCGTCAACGTCGGCGAGGCCACCGGTGTGGTGGAGGCGATCAGCCTGCGGGTCACCCGCCTGCGCGACGTCGAGGGGACCGTGTGGCACGTCCCCAACGGCGAGATCAGTCGTGTCGGCAACATGTCGCAGCTGTGGTCCCGGTCCTTGCTCGACATCGGCGTGTCCTACGACACCGACCTCGACCATGCCTCCGCCGTGCTCACCGAGGTGGCCCACGGCATGGCCGTCGATCCCGAGTGGGACCCCGAGATCCTCGAGGAGCCCGAGCTGTGGGGTGTCCAGCAGTTCGGTCCCAACGAGGTCGTCCTGCGCCTGGTGATGAAGACCCGTCCTGCGTCGCAGTGGAAGGTCAACCGCGAGTTCCGCCGTCGGCTGAAGAAGGCGTTCGACGACGCCGGCATCGAGATCCCCTTCCCGCAGCGCACGATCTGGGTCAAGCAGGACGTCCCCGCCGCCGGTGTTCCCGCGGCCGCGATGGAACCCGGGGTGGGCGATGCACCGGTCGACACGTCACCTCCCGAGGACCCGGCGCCGCCCCTGCCCGGCGACTAGTTCCTCTGGACGGGGTTGGACTGCGCGTTACCGGGCATTCATTCGGTCACATCACCGTTCCGGGCTCGTGCTCGGCAAGGAGGCAAGTGACATGGCCATCGGAAGCGCAATCGTCCTGTTCGTCATCGGCGCGATCCTGGCGTTCGGCGTGGAAGTCGACGTCGCCGGGCTCGACCTGGTCGTCATCGGCCAGATCCTCATGGCCGCGGGTGTCATCGGCGGGCTGATCGGCCTGGCGATGTACGCCAGCAACCGCCCGGGCCGTCGCCGCGAGACCACCCAGGAGGTCCACCGCACCGCTGACGGCGGTCAGGTCGTGCACACCGAGCACCGCGTCTGACCCACCCGACGACCCACGAACACCCCAACGCCCCGGCTCGCGCCGGGGCGTTTCCGTGTCCGAGGCGTCGGGTAAGTGCCACCCGCCCGTTGCCACAGAGTCGCAACGGGCGCTCGTAACACGGTAGAAACAATCAGGTCATGCGACCGTGACCCCGGGTTCGATAGGTTCGCCGCTCGGGTGTCAACGCCTGTTGAGCGAGCATCACCCCCCACCCAGAGCTGACCGAGCAAGGGAGACCACCGTTGGGTAGTCCAGAAGACGTCCTGCACAAGATCAACGACGAGGGCATCCAGTTCGTCGACTTCCGCTTCATCGACCTGCCCGGTCTGATGCAGCACTACACGATGCCCGCCCACCAGGTGACCCGCGAGGTGTTCGACGACGGCCTCGGCTTCGACGGCTCGTCGGTCCGCGGATTCCAGGAGATCCAGGAATCCGACATGCTGCTGGTGCCGGACCCCAACACGGCGGTCGTCGACACCTTCCGCCAGCACCCCACGCTGATCCTCAACTGCTTCGTGCGGGACCCGCTCACGGGCGAGAGCTACAGCCGTGACCCCCGCTACGTCGCGCAGAAGGCCGAGGCCTACCTGCAGTCGACCGGGATCGCCGACACCTGCTACGTCGGACCGGAGGCGGAGTTCTTCGTCTTCGACGACATCCGCTTCATCTCCGAGCCCAAGGGGTCGTTCTACGCCATCGACTCCGTCGAGGCCGCGTGGAACACCGGCAAGGACGAAGGCCCGAACCTGGGCCACAAGATCCGTCACAAGCAGGGCTACTTCCCGCTTCCCCCGATGGACCACATGACCGACCTTCGCTCGGAGATGGTCGTGGAGCTCGAGCGGGCGGGTATCGAGGTCGAGCTGCAGCACCACGAGGTCGGCACCGCCGGCCAGGCCGAGATCGACTTCCGGTTCGCGCCGCTCGCCCAGTGCGCCGACCAGGTCATGCTGTTCAAGTACATCGTCAAGAACGTGGCGCTGCGCAACGGCAAGACCGCGACGTTCATGCCCAAGCCGATCTTCATGGACAACGGCTCCGGCATGCACACCCACATGTCGCTGTGGAAGGACGGCGAGCCGCTGTTCTACGACGAGACCGGCTACGCCGGCCTGTCGGAGATGGCTCGCCACTACATCGGCGGCCTGCTGCACCACGCCCCCGCGGTGCTGGCCTTCACCAACCCGACGACCAACAGCTACAAGCGGCTGGTCCCCGGCTACGAGGCCCCGATCAACCTGGTCTACAGCCAGCGGAACCGTTCGGCGGCCTGCCGTATCCCGCTGATCTCCAAGAGCCCGAAGGCCAAGCGCGTGGAGTTCCGCGTGCCGGACCCCTCGTGCAACCCCTACCTGGCGTTCTCCGCGCTGATGATGGCGGGCCTGGATGGCGTGCGGAACAAGATCGAGCCGCCGGACCCGGTGGACAAGGACATCTATGAGCTCGGCCCGGAGGCCCTGGCGGACCTGCCGTCGGTGCCGGCCAGCCTGGACCAGGCGCTGGCGGCGCTCGAGGACGACCACGAGTTCCTGCTCGAGGGCGGTGTGTTCACCGAGGACCTCATCGAGACCCACATCAACTTCAAGATGGAGGCCGAGGTCACCCCGAACCGCCTGCGCCCGACTCCCCACGAGTTCGAGCTCTATTACGACATCTGAGCACCTGACGCTCGTCGACGGCCCCCGACCCCTCGGTTGGGGGCCGTCGTCGTGGTCACGGGCCACAAACCCCCGCTTGTCGGGTTTCGGGCGGCCGGCCGTGAACACCCGACATGCGCAGGGGTGGCGGTCCCCCACACGCGACGTGGCGCCGCCCAATAGGGCAGCGCCACGTCGTTCGTCCCCCCCGGGACGTCTGTGGGATCCGGCTACAGGCTGGAGATCGTGACGATCTCGCTGGAGCGGTAGACCTGCTCGCCGTCGGTGTACATCAGCCGTGCACCGTCGAGGGTGATCAACGTGAACTCGTCGTAGGCGCGTTCGCCCGGGCCGTCGAGGACGACGCGGTCACCGTCGAGCCGGTAGGTGGACCCGGACTCGGTACGGACGACTGCGCGGAGTGTCCGTTCGATGGTCTCCTGCTCGGTGTTGCGGGTGATCGTGCTCATCTCGTGCCTCCATGGGTTCCGGTTCGTTGCCACAGGAGTGCCCGACCGTCCGAGCGGCCAACCGGTCGAGGATGGCCACCGAGGATTCAGCGTCCCTCCACGGGCGCATGGGTTCGTGGCGTGCGTCGCGGGGAACCACGGCCTGCATGAACAAGATCGTGCCCAACGTCCCACGCATCCGACTGCTCGACGAGTTCAAGGAGTTCGCGCTTCGCGGCAACGTCGTGGACCTCGCGGTCGGCGTGGTCATCGGGGCGGCGTTCAACGCGGTCGTCCAGAGCTTCGCCAACGACGTCCTCCTCAACCTCGTCGCCGCCGTGTTCGGCAAGCCCGACTTCTCCTGGGTTGGCCTGGACCGTCAACGGTGCCGCGATCGGCTACGGGGCCCTGCTGACGGCCCTCGTCAACCTCGTCCTCGTCGCGCTCGGAGTGTTCCTCGTCGTTCGGTTGCTGAACCGGCTGCGACGGCCGGCCGACCCGGGTGTCCCCGAGCCGCCGACCACGAGGACCTGTCCGTACTGCATCACGGTCCTGCCGAAGGAGGCCTCGCGCTGTTCGGCCTGCACGTCTCAGCTGGACCCGCAGGCCACCCCGTGACGACCGGGGAGGCGTCCTGGACGGCGGGGCGCCAGGGGCTCATCCCACCGAGGCCGTGTGCTGGATGATCGCCGACGCGACGACCGCCAGATCCGCCGGGTCCAGCTCGTGGCCGGCACCGTCCAGCCAGCGGGCCCCTGCGTTGGGAATCGCCTCGACCAGCGCCTCGCCGTGGGCGAGGGGGAACAACGGGTCGGCCGTGCCGTGGACCACCAGCGTGGGCGCGGCGATGGACGCGAGCGGGGGATGCGGGCCGTCGTCGTGGTCGAGGTGGTCGTGGTTCTGCAACGACGCGAAGTCGACGGCCCGATCCACGTCGCGGCGGACCAGGTCCCTGCACGTGTCCTCGTCGAACGGCCGCTGGTCACCTGCGAGCAGCCGCGTGAACCCGACGAGGTAGTCGATCACCGACCTCCGGTCCGTCCAGTCGACCTCCACCTCGCCGATGAAGCGCCCGAACGCCGGAGCGGGTGGCGGTAGCGGCTGGTCGACTGGGACCGCGGGTGAGGTGCTGACGAGCACGAGCGACCGAACGCGGTGGGGCGCGTCGAGGGCCAGGACCTGCGCGATCCCTCCCCCAGCAGACACGCCGACGACGTGCGCCGACCCCACCCCGTGCCCGTCCAGCACCCCGATCGCGTCGGCGACCAGCGCGGTTCCGCCGTACCCCGGATGACCGGGCGCATGGCAGGTCGAACGTCCGGTGTCGCGATGGTCGTAGCGGATCACGAAGCGGCCAGCCCCCGCGAGCGTTCGACAGAAGCCCTCGTCCCACCACAGCATCGACGCGCCCAGCCCCATGACCAGCAGCACCGGCGGATCGGTCGGCGCGCCGAACGTCTCCGTGCACAGCTCAACCCCTCCGGTCTCGATCATCACCTCGGCCATACCAGCCCCCTTCCCGTGGTTCGCCCCGGGCGTCACGGTGTGGTCCTCCACACGGGACGTCAGCCGTAGGTGGGTTCCTGCGGCCATCCCTGCGGACTGTCCTCGAAGTCCTGCTGCCGGCCGTAGACGGTCCGGTCCCAGATGGCTGCCACCGGCAGGTGCGCCTCGGTGCCGCGCCGTTGGGTGCGGTAGGTCAGGAAGATCCCGTCGTCGGTCCTCAGCAGGTAGGAGTAGCCGGGCTGGTCCTGCTCGTCGACGGTCCACCCCCAGTCGGTGTTGAAGGTGGTCTCGGCCGACGACACCCACACCAGGTGGTCCCATCCCCGTCGTTGACGCCAGGCCCGCAGCTTCTCGATCGGCGCGCGGGAGACCATCGCGAACGCCACGCTCCTGGGGGCCAGCAGCCGGTCGAGGTCACGGGGCATGTTGTCGGCGGCCCAGGTGCAGCTCGGGCACCCGTCGTCCCAGTCCGGATGGAACATGAAGGACTGCAGGACGAGCTGCGAGCGATCCCCGAAGAGGTCGTCGAGCCGAACCGGTCCGTCGACCCCGATGAACCGATAGTCCTCGATCGGCGTCATCGGCAGGCGCCGACGCCTCGCCGACACGCGGTCACCGAAGCGGGTCAGCTCCTTCTCCACCTCGACCTGCTGGGCAAGTGTTCGTTCGTAGTCGTCGCGACCCACCACCGGCGGTGTCGCGTGTTTCGTCCCGAGCACGAGGCCTCCTCCCCTTGTCGGTTGCAAATCGCAACCGGTATGGAGCGTAGGCTATTTGGTTGCAGTTCGCAACCGGTCAGGGTCGGCCCCGCTTGGGGCCGACCGACGCGGGTTGTCACACGCTGGAGAGCGCCACGATCTCGCTGGAGCGGAAGAGCTGCTCACCGTCGGTGTACATCAGGCGGGCACCGTCGAGGGAGACGAGCGTGAACTCCTGGAAGGGCTGCTCACCGGGTCCGTCGAGCACGACCCGGTCACCGTCGAGCCGGTAGGTCGACCCCGACTGGGTGCGGACGACCGCACGCAGGGTGCGCTCGACGCGAAGGTCCTGGTGTCGCTGGGTGGTGGTGCTCATGACGTTCCTCCTGGGTATCGGAACTGGCACCTCAGGCATCCCCGGGGCACGCCGACGCGAACCTCGTCCGACCGGCCACGGCGAGGCGCTGACGCCGGGTCCCCGCTGGGCGCCCGGCACCTTGGTAGAACCCGGCCATGCCGGAGGACACGCGCCCGTTGGATCGGGTCAGGTTGGCGCGCCGACCCCACGACCCGCGACGAGCGGTCGCCCGTCGCGTGGGCTTCGCCCTGCTGCTGATCGCGTTCATCGCGCTGGTCGTGCTGGTCGGCCGCGACGGCTACACCGATGTGACGGGCGACCCCGTCGGCCTGATCGATGCGCTGTACTACGCGTCGGTCACGGTGACGACGACCGGGTACGGCGACATCTCGGCGGTCACGACGGCAACACGGTTGGCCACGGTGCTGCTGATCACCCCCGCCCGGATCATCTTCCTCATCCTGGTCGTCGGTACCACGGTGGAGGTCCTGACCGAGCAGTACCGACAGCTGCTGGCCGTTCGACGCTGGAGGGAAGACGTGCAGGACCATTTCGTGATCTGTGGATTCGGGGCGACGGGGCGCAGCGCCGCCCGTGCGCTGCTCGCCGACGGGGTCGATCCGTCGGCCATCGTCGTCGTCGACTCCAGCGCCCAAGCCACGGAGGAGGCCACCGAGGACGGCTTCGCCTCAGTGCACGGGGACGCGTCCCGGACCGCGGTGCTGGACCAGGCCGCGGTGGCGTCGGCCCGCAGCGTGATCGTGACGCCCAACCGCGACGACACCGCGGTGCTGATCACCCTCACCGCCCGCCAGGCGAACCCGACGGCCCACATCGTGACCGCGGTGCGAGAACGCGAGAACAAGCACCTGCTGCGACAGAGCGGCGCCGATGCGGTGATCGACTCCTCCGCCGCCGTCGGACGGTTGCTCGGGCTGGCCACACAGACCCCGTCGGCCCTCGGGGTCATCGACGACCTCCTGGACGTGGGCACGTCGCTGGAGCTGGCCGAGGTCGCCCCCTCGATTGACCCCGACGGTCGACCAGCGGTCCCGGCCGACACCCAGCTGCTCACCGTCATCCGCGGGAAGGACCGCCTGCCGTTCACTGACCCCGCCACCCTCGTGCTGCGGCCCGACGACCGGCTGCTCGTCGTCAGGCCGACCGACGGCGCGTGATCCCGCATCCGTCGTGGCGACGCCCATGACGATCGGCGACGCTGGCTCGATGCCGAACCGATGCGCGACCGCCCTGCTGGCCATGTGGTCGGTGGTTGCGCTGGTGGGCTGCAGCGGCACCGAGGACTGGGTCCCCTCCCCCGACGCCGACCTGGACCTCTCGGCCTATCCACCGTGCGTCGAGCAGCCCGACCCGCCCGAGCTGCGGGACGTCCCCGGCCTGGTGCTGCCGGGCTCCGCCACGACCTTCTCGCTGCAGGAGGTCGGCCCGCTGACGCAGGCTGAGGGGGTGATGGACATGACCCCGATACAGGCGCGAGACTTCTACGAGTCCCATCCCGACCTGGACGTCCTGACCGTCGAGGACGAACGGGTGGAGACCGAGGTGCTGGTCACCGACGGCACCCACCGCATGTTCGTGAAGGTCCAGATCACCTGCGCGGGCGGCTCGAACTTCACCGCGACCGTCGGGGCCGAGTCGGCATCGGAGATGGTGCCGACCCCGGCCGGCGGGCCCGGCGGGTCCTGACCTACTCCGGCAGCTCCACCGCGAGCGCGGGGGCCACGACGGGCAGGTCGAGGGTCGGGAAGCTGGTGATGGTGGTGGAGTCCATGAACGACACCGCCAGCCGGCCGTCCGGGAGGATCACGACGGTGTGGAAGTCGAAGCGGTGACCGCCCTGGACGCCGTAGAACCCGATGCCGGAGCAGCGGCAGTCATCACCGAGTCCGATCTCGAACCGCTGCGTCAGCGTCGGGACGTCGGTGCTGATGTCGAGCTTGTAGAGCACGTCCTGGGTGCCGTCGACGCCGGATACGGCGGCAACGCCGACCGCCGCGTTGGCCTTCATGTCGCCCGGCCGGATGCCGGGAAGGACGAGGTCACCGGACCAGGAGCGTCCACCGTCGGTGGAGATGCGGTAGACCGCGTCGTCGCCGCTGCGGACCACGTTGTGCAGCCGGCCGCGCGAGTCCGTCTGGGTGATGCCACCGGGGATCGCCCCCTCCGGCATGGTGAAGCGGTGCCACCGCATGTCCTCACCGTCGAACATCATCGAGCCGCCGAGGCCGCGGCCCCCACCCAGCGGGGTGACCATGCCGCCCAGGACGGGCAGGGGCTGGATCCAGTCGAGCGTCGCGTCGGGCTCGACGTCCAGCCAGTCGGAGATGGGCGTCGTCGTCCGGTCGTCGACCGCGCGGGAGATCGTGAAGGGGTAGTGCAGGCCGTCGTAGCTGTAGTGCCACAGCTCGTGGGGGAATCCCTTGATGAGGGTGATGTAGGAGACCTGCTCGCCGGTCGGTGAGGTGAAGTCGCCGGGGATGACGTCGATGCCGGGCCGGTCCCAGAACGGGGTGTGGAACGGGTCGGCCGCGTACTCCCACGTGCCGGTGGCCGCGGTGTACTTGAAGGTCAGGATGCGGTCGCCCGCGTAGGGGTCCCAGGTGACGCCGACGACATCGCCGTTGGGGGCCATGACGACGGAACCCTCGCCGTTGACCAGCGGCTCCAGGGGGCGAACGGACTGCCAGGTCTCGCCGTCGTCGTCGCTGTAGTTCAGGTACCGGCCACCGAAGTCGTAGAGGCGACCGTCGGGGGTGGCGTGCAACCACAGCTCCGCGGCGTTGCCGGTGCCGTGCACGACGCGCCACTGCGAGGTGCCGTCGACCGGACCGTCCGCGGTCCAGGTGGTCGTCGGGTAGCCCTCCTCCCGCGTCGCATCGGGGGTGAACTCCACGACCTGCGCCGGCAACCCAGGCGCCGCCGACGTGACGAGCGACCCCGCCGCCGCGCCCGTTGCCCCCAGGGCGAGGAGGATCGACACGACTAGGACCATTGGCTTGGCCATCTCTGCACCTTCGATATCGGCTCGGGCGCCCGACGGGCGCGTCCCGCACGGGGTTCGACACGACGGGGTCGGGTTCCTCCCCCGATCGCGATGACCCCGGCCAGCCGTGTGGCTCGGCGGACGAGATCGGGGTGTCTCACGGCTGTGAGAACGGATCTCACGCCTTTCCTGTGCACGTCCCGACAACGCACGAGGAGCATCGCCATGGGTCCGCACACCACCCCCTCCAGCCCCGCGGTCCGTCCCTACCGGATGACCCGCCAGCTGCCTGCCCAGCCACGCCCCAGGACCGTCCCTCGGCGTGCCCGTGGCGCGCGGTGGACGGTGCTGGCGACCCTGGTCGGTCGCACGCGCCCGCGCCTGTGATCAGGTCCGGGGCGGGCAGCGTCGGTCAGCGAGCCGCCGCGGCGGTGCGGAGCCGAGCCAGGCGGGCCGTCTGGTCGTCGTGTCGACGGGGGAAGGGGACGGCGGTGTGCGGGGTCCCGGGGGCGTGGAGGCGTACCTGACGGATCGTGTTCGCCCCTCCCCCGGTGAACAAGCGCGCCGCCAGCCCGAGCAACGGCCACGCTGGCAGCACGTCGAGTCCTCCGCTGCCGATGACGACCACGCGGGCGGTGGTCCGTACCACCCGGGCGGTGTCGCGCGCCGTTGCCACCAGCTCCTCCACTTCGGAGGGCGGGCCGGAGTGGACGACAAGCCACGACCCGCGGACGAGGTCGACGATGTCAGCGGGGGGTGGCGGCGCAGGCGGGTCGTGCAGCTCGACGTCCTCGACCGAACGGGAGCGGGCCGCGAGCCACGCCCGTTGTTGGTCCGGCAGCGGCTCGGTCACCAGCACCCGATCGAACCGGGGCGGGTCCGCGGGCAGCAGCCGCTGGTATCGCGACCAGTCCAGCCGCCGCGCCAGGTGGTTGACGGTCGGGACTCCCGCGAGCGCAGCCATCGTCAGCTCGCCCCGACCGGACGGCAGCGCGTCGACCCACAGCTCCTCCACGCCCTCCAGCGGCAGCCGCGCCACATCGAGCTGATGGACACCGGAGAGCCGCGTGTCGACCGCCGACGGGTCGTCGACCAGCAGCGTGACCCCAGCCGGGGCCATGCCGAGGGTGTGGCTGGCCGCCACGGCTCGGGTGAGGTGTCCCAGCCCGTCGCCGGGGCACCAGATGGCGACGCTCACAGCTCGGCGAACAGGGCCAGGTACGCCTCGGCTTCCCGCTGGGCGTCGAACCCCGAGGCGGTTCGGGCCGCCTTCGCCCCGAGATCACGCAGGTCGGCCGCCGGACACGACAGCGCCGCGACCAGGGCCTCGGCCAGCCCGTCGGCATCGCCGGCGTCGAAGGTGAAGCCGATCGGTCCGGCGGCGGCAAGGTCGGCCAGCCCACCGGTCTGGGCGGCAAGCAGCGGTACGCCGACCGTGGCCGCTTCCAGCGCGACGTTCGGCAGGCCGTCGTGCCGGGACGGCAGCGCGATCACGTCGATGGCTGGCAGGCGCGCGAGCAGCTCGAACCGGTCGAGGAACGGTTCGTGCGACCACGACAGCCGACCCCCGTCGGCCGCCAGCCACTCACCCACACCCGGGTCGAGGTCGCCGATCAGGGCGATGTGCACACGGTCCGCGCTGCCCGATCGCCGTACCGCCTCGAGCAGGTCGACCGCACCCTTCTTGGCCTTGAGCTGCCCGACGAGGCCGACCACCCGACGGCCCGCCGGCACCGTTGCCGCCCGCCACGCCGCCGCGCGGCGCCGGTCGGAGTCCGTGACGGTCCACAGGTGGGTGTCGATCCCGTTGGTGACGGTGACCACCGTCGGTCCGGCGTCACCGAGCAGCAGGCCGACGCGCTGCGCCATGTCACGTGACACGGTGGACACGACCCGCGAGGAGCGCAGGCCGTCGACCAGCACCGACCGGCGGGGCGAGAACACGCCCGTCTCGAAGTCGTTGCCCCGCAGCAGCGTGACGAGCGGCGCGCCGAGCCACGCGGCCCAGACCGGCGCCGGGGCCATCGCCTGGGGACCACCGAAGCACACCACGGCCCGGTACCGCCCGTGCCTACCAGCCAGGCGGTTCCATGCCGTGCGGGCGGCGTCAGCGGCATCACCACCGCTGGGCACCACCAGCTCCTCCCCTCCCCCCACCTGCCGGGCGTGCACCTCGCCGACGCCGTTGGTCAGGTGCACCAGGTCGATGCCGACGCCCAGCCCGCGGAGCCGGGAGGTGATCCGGTCGCTGGAGGTGGCCATGCCGCCCCGGCTCGGTGGGTGATGGGCCGTGACCCACAGGAGTCGTGTGGTCAACGGGTGTTCACGAGTCCCAGCCGCTGCCCTCGTCGTCGGTCCACTCGTCGGTGGTGTCGAGGAGGCCCGACTGCTGGACGTACCACGCGTGGTCGAACCAGAAGTCGCCGTCGTCGTTGCGCTGGCCCGACGGGCCGCCGAACCGGGACCGGAACCGCTGCCGGTAGCTCGCGGCCGCATGTGTGTCGGTCAGCCACCCCCGTGCGGCCGCGCACTCCACGCACATCGAGCCCGTCCAGTGCTCGACGCAGACCGATCGACGGCACTCCGGGCACTGCCCGGCAGCGTCGGCATCGCACTGGCGGACGTTGACGAAGCCCCTCGGGAGCGTGCAGCGGGTCATCGGGTCGTGGTCCCTGCATCGATCAGGCCGTGGACGCCGACCAGGAGTCCGAGCGCCACCTCGACCACCTGCTCGGGCCGGGCATCGGTGAGCGTGGCCCTCGAGGAGATACGGACCTGCGCACCGGAGCGGTCGACGGTGACGGGGACCCCGGCGGGCGGGTCATGGATCGGGCGTGCCCCGTCCACGACGAGCTTCGCGTTGATGACCGTCTTGGTCTTCTCCTTGTGCTTGACCTTGATCTTGTTCGAGGCGGATCGCTTGACGATCCGACGTGCCCGGACACGACGGACGACGGACAGGTGACAGCGAGTGCCGTCGACGAGACGGGCGTGCAGGTCCAGGATCGGGTCGCTGTAGCGGGTCTCGTCGATCGTTCGCACCCGGGGCGGCAGCGGCTCGGCCAGCGCGCCCTTCCAGACCACCTTGTCCGGCGACTGCGTGCCACGGACGTCGATGCTGACGGTCATGGGCGCGTCCGGCCGCGCGTCGTCGGCGACCACCTCGACCAGCGGTGCGGCCATGGCCAACCAGTCGTCGGGGGCGATCGGGGGCAGCGTCTTCTTCCGGAAGGTCCGCCGGAGGAACCCGGCGCCGTCGCGCTCGAGACGCGCAAGGCGGTTGGCCTCGGCAACCTCCCGCACCACGCCGCGCCATTCGGCGGGTGACAGCTGGCCCCCCTGCCATCCGCCACCGTCGAGGGATCGCATCCAGCTGCTCGCTGGCCCCGTTGTCGTGTCGCTCACCGGCGCAGCGTATACACGATCGGGGGCGTTGGTGGATCAGGTTGTGATGAGGCGAACGTGGACGTCCAGCAACGCCTGTTCCGCGGCGCTCCATGTCCGGTTCGACGCGATGTGGGCGCGCCCCGCGGCACCCCAGCGAGCAAGCGCCTCCGGGGCATCCAGCGCGACGCGGATGGCGCGGGCCAGGTCCCGTGGCCGGTCCGGCCGCACGAGCAGGCCGTGGATGCCGTCGGGCACCTCCGCGCGGACCACCTCCAGATCGCTGCCGATGACCGGCGTGCCCGCCGCCAGGCTCTCCACGACCTTCAGCGGACAGCAGCCCTGGACGGTGTTGCGTGGCGTGTCGCGCAGCGGGGCCAACGACACGGACGCATGGACCAGCCACGCCGATGTCGCCGCGGCGTGCTGCGCGTTCCGTACGTGGACCAGGTCGCCGACGTCGAGCCGGCGTGCCAGCTGCAGCAGTGGGCGGAGCTGCCGCGGTCGTGCGCCGGTCACCACCACCAGGGGGATGCCGAGATCGCGGATCCGACCAAGTGCGCGGACGGCCACATCGACGCCTTGCCACGGCTGCAGACCGCCGACGTAGACGAGGTAGGGGCCGGATGGGGCGTCGGGGGGTCGTGGCAGGGCCGGGTCGGGGAGGTCCGCGCCGTTGGGGATGACGGCGATCCGTTCGCTCGACACGCCACGGTCGGCCAGCGCCTGCGCGGTGACGGCGGAGGGTGTGACGACCGCATCGACCCGGTCGAGGCACCACCGTTCGAGGGCGTCGATGGCTGCCAGGTCGGCACGCGGGGCCTGCGGGTAGGTCTCGGCCCACTCGATCGACGGAAGGCCGTTGACCTCGTACACCACCGGCCAGGTCCGATCCTCCGCGAGCAGCGCCATGACGCTCCACGGCTCACGTCCCTGGGCGGTCGTCCACCGCTCCCGGGCGACGCTGTCCGCCACCTCGGCCCCGAACCGTTCGGCACGGCCCAGCGGATGCACCTCCGTTGCCGCGGTCCGTCGGATCGTGATCGTCCCCTCCTGCTGGTACGGGGGGAGGCTGTCCCCCGCCAGGCAGTGCAGCAGCCCGTGATCGGCGGCGCCCAGCAACGCGCCGGCGAACCGGGCGATGTGGGTCGACGCGCCCTTCGGCGCCGGGAAGCGGTCGTACGTGGCGTACAGGGCCCCGCCATCGAGGACGTGCGTCATGCGGGCACCATGCCAGACCGAGGGCCGGCGGTTGGTGCGCTGCGCTGACGAGCGGGCACCGTTGGTGGCACGCTCACCACCCACGCCACGACGAGGAGCACACCAACCATGACCGATGCAGTTCTCGCCGGAGCACACGTCCTGGTCGTCGGCGGCACGGGGAAGATCGGCGGGGCGATCGCGGGCCATGCCGTCTCCGCTGGTGCTCGCGTGACCATCACGAGCCGATCGGCCGAGGGCGCAGCGCAGGCCGCAGCCAACTACGACGGCGACGTGACCGGCATCGGCTTCGACGTCACCGACCACGAGACCGTGGACGCCCTCCTGGCCGCAGGTCCCTTCGACCATGCCGTCATCACCGCGGCCGACAACTCCTTCAAGGGCCTCAGCGACATCACGGCCGAGGAGCTGGACGCGATCATCGCCGTCAAGCTCAAGGGCATCATGTGGACGGCCCGCCACCTGCGCCCACGGATGGACGAGAAAGGCAGCATGCTGTTCATCTCGGGCATGCTGTCGCGCCGTCCGGCCGGTGCCGCCCCGCTTGCGGCCATCAACGCCGCCGTGGAGACCCTTGCTCCAGCCTTGGCTCAGGAGTGGTCCCCACTGCGGGTCAACGTCGTCTCGCCGGAGGCGATGGGCAGCACCGGAGCCGGCAGCCACGCCGGTGGACCGGGAGACGTGGCGGCCCTCGTGACCGCCACGCTGGCCAACCGCTGGATCAACGGCACCGTCCTCGACATCCACGGCGGCTGACGGGGTCTCGACCCACCGGGTCGCCCCGCCACACGACACGACCCCCGCCTCGGCGGGGGTCGTCTGGTGTCGTTCGTCCGGGGTCGTCGTCTCGGCGTCAGCCGAGGATCCGGCAGGGCGTCAGCCGAGGATCCGGCAGGGCGTCAGCCGAGGATCCGGCAGGGCGTCAGCCGAAGATCCGGCGAAGGCCCGAGAGCAGTCCGCCGCGGCGCGAGGACGTGCGGGTCGTCGTGGTCGTGCGCCCTCGGCCCGTCCGGCTGGTGCCCGACATCATGGATCCGATGCGCTGGAGGATGCGTCCGAAGCTGTTGGTGTTCATGGGGATGTGGTTCCCGACGAGGGCCCAGCCCACACATCTTCCCATCAGCTCGTGTCGTCCCATCAGTTCGGAGGCGACCGATCACCTCAGCGGCGAGCGGGGTAGGGCGAACGCCGGACCAGCGCCCGACGGATCACCGGCGCGAGCACGCGGGCCGGGGCCCGGCGCCATCCGACCGACCGGGTCATGTCGGCGATCAGGTCGTCGAGGTCATGCCGCTGGTAGTCGAGCAACGCCTGGCTCTCCTCCGTGTCGAGCCAGTCGGTGTGGAAGGGCGACGTCGTGAAGGCGTCGTCGGGCAGCATGCCGACGCCGACCGCGTCCAGCGCACGGGACATCAGCTCGCGCTGGCGAACTCGACACGCCGGACCCCCGCCGATGAGCAGCGTGCGTCCCACGGTGTCGGGACGTTCGGCGGCCCGTACGACGGCGCGACCGACGTCGTCGGGGTGGACGATCTCGATGCGGTCCTGCAGCGGCACCTCGAACATCAACGGGTCCACGACCCCGATGACCTCGATGGGAATGACGGCCCCCAGGCGCAACACGGTCACGTCCAGCCCGGACGCGGCCAGCAGCCGTTCGGCTTCGGCCTTGTGCCGTGTGTAGTCGTCGGTGACGACGATGGGGTCGCCGACGGACCGAGGCGGCGGCAGGTGCTGGGTCGGTCCGAACAGGGCCACCGAGGAGGTGAAGACCACACGGGGTGGGACCGGTGCCTCCTGACAGGCGGCGATGACGTTGCGGGTGCCGCCGACGTTGACCCGTTCGGCCACGTCGGGACGGTGGATGCTGGCGGGTGGGATGACGCCAGCGACGTGCAGGACGACATCGTGCCCCTCGACGGCGCTGGCGACGGCACTGCGGTCGGTCAGGTCGACCCAGCGGACTGCCCACGGAACGGCATCCGCGCGCCGGCGGTTGGCCTTCGTCGGCAGGTCGAGGCACGTCACCTCGTGGGGGCCGTCGGCCAGCTGGCGCAGCACAGCGCGTCCCACGTTGCCGAACGCGCCGGTCAGGAGGAGGCGCATCAGGCGGTCGGCTCGGGAGCTGCCCGGGCCATCAGGTCGTCGGTCGGCAGGACGTCGGCGGTGACGACGTCGGCGGCGACCGGACGCCCGAAGAGGTATCCCTGGATCAGGTCACATCCAGCGGCCACGGCGGCGTCGTACTGCGCCCACTCCTCCACCCCTTCGGCGACGACCGACACGCCCAGTGCGGTGCCGAGCGAGCCGACCGAGGCAAGGATCGCCGCGGCCTTCCCGCCCTCGACGGCATCGCGGACCAGGGACATGTCGACCTTGAGGATGTCGACGGGCTGTCGGGCCAGCTGTCCGATGGCGGTGAATCCCGACCCGAAGTCGTCGGCTGCGATTCGCACGCCGAGCTGCCGGAGCAGCTCCAGGTGGTCGACGGCACGGTCGTCGAGCAGGGTGGTCTCGGTGACCTCCAGCACGAGACGGCCGGGATCGATGTCGTGGTGGTCGAGGAGGGTGCCGACGCGGCGCACGAGGTCGTGATCGTGGAGCTGGCGGCCGGACAGGTTCAGCGAGAGGTGGAACGACGCCTGATCGGGGCACGAGGCCGACCAGCGGGCCAGGTCGGCCAGGCCGAGCTCCAGCACGCGATCGCCGAGCTCGGTGATCAGGCCGGTCTCCTCCGCGACGGGGACGAACGAGCCGGGCGACACGAATCCCCTGGTCGGGTGCGCCCAGCGAGCCAGGCCCTCCAGCGCCACGAGGCGACCCGTGCGGGCGCACACGATCGGCTGGTAGTGCAGCAGCAGCTGGTCGGTGCCGAGGGCATCGCGCAGGTCGTGCTCCAAACCGAGCCGTTCGGTGGCGTTGTCCTGCAGGCTCTGGTCGAACAGGGCCCATCCGCCGCGGCCGCGTTGCTTGGCGTGGTGGACGGCAGCGTCGGCGTTGGAGAGCAGGTCGTTGGCGGTCTGCTCGGGTTCGGCCATCGCGAGGCCGATCGAGCAGCGCACCCAGAACCGACGGCCGTCCAGCTCGAAGGGCGCCTCCATCCCTGCCAGCAGCTGCGTCGCCGCCAGCTCGACGTCAACACGAGCGTCCACCGACCGGAGCACGGCAACGAACTCGTCGCCGCCCAGGCGTGCCAGCATGCCGACGGGTGAGACGAGCGCATCCAGACGTGCCGCGACGGCCTGCAGCAGCCGGTCGCCCGCATGGTGGCCGAGGCTGTCGTTGACGAGCTTGAACCGGTCCAGGTCGAGCATGGCCAGGGCAGGGCGGCCCGACTCGAGCGCCGACTGCAGCTCGCGTTCGAGCGCCACTCGGTTCGGCAGTCCAGTGAGGGAGTCGTGGAAGGCCAGCTCGCGCAGGGACTCCTGGGCGTGCTTGGTCTCGGTGACGTCCTGCATCTGCAGGAAGATGGTCAGGGGCTGCCCGTCAGCGTCGAAGTGCACCGATGCACCCTGCATGGTCCAGACCTCGTCACCAGCGGCGGTGAGATAGCGGATCTCCGACACATCGCCCTCGAGCGCACCGGTGGTCAGGCGCCGGAACACGTCCGCCATGCGGTCGACGTCGTCGGGGTGAAGCAGGTCGGGCAATGACGCGGTCTCGAGGTCGTCGACGTCGCGCCCGAGCAACGTGGCGAGCGCGGCGTTGACCCGCTGGACCTGACCGTCCGCACCGATCAACGCCATGCCCATCGGCGAGCGGTCGAAGCCGATGCGAAAGCGAGTGTCACTCCGGACGAGGCGGGCCGACAGCTCTCCGGCCAGCTCGGCCACGGCGGCGCGATGGGTCGTGAAGGCCGAGGAGAGCGCCTCGACCTCGGCGACACCCCGCACCGAGATCTCGCCCGGCTGCAGCTGTGCAGGGGTGACCGGACGCCCGTCGCGGACCGCCGAGAGCACCTGTGGCAGATGGCGTTCGGCGGAGTCACGCACTTGGGTGGTGAGCTGTCGCACGCCCGACGTCGCGCTTCGTGCGACGAACCAGGTGGCCACGAGGCCGAGCAGGAGCACGACCACGCCGTTGACGATCCCGGCACGTCTGGCGGCGGCCTGCGGCTCGTCGATCAAGCCCGCCCGGAACCGCACCTCCACCCGGAGCACCGGTTCGCCGTCGATCGTGAGGGGCACACGCAGCGTCGTGATGCCGTCCTCGGTGACGGACTCGAACGCCTCGGGGCGGATCGGGTCGAGGCGGTCGGCGCCCCCGTCCGCCAGCAACGCCAGCGCCGATGCCGAGAGCGGCACGACCTCCAGGGACTCCACGTCAGGGATCTCCTCGACCCGCTGCTGGAAGTCGGTCATGGCCTCGATGCCGCTGTCGGTGAACGTGTCGGCGAACTCGATGAACAACGATTCGCCCAGCGCCATCACCGAGGTGTCGACGGCACGCTGGAGCGCCGCCTGTTCGCGGGTCACCCACTGCCAGGTGAACACCAGCGACAGGACGACCACCAGGAGGGCGACCATGCCGGCCACTCTCACCTGGAGGCTCCGACGATGCGTACCCACCCATCTCACGGCCTGCCAATCGGCAGCACACGCAGTGACTGAACCATAGTCAGGGAGATTCTCCCGCCGTCCCGGCCCAACCACCCGAAGCCGAAGAAAGGGTCGGACGTCTCGTCCGACCCCTCCCCCTCGGTCCTCGGTCAGCAGATCGGCTGCAGGCACCCCGCCCCGTCCAGCGTCCGGTGCGTGTCGACCAGGAAGACCCCGTGGGTCGCCTGTCCCGGCTGCTCCACGCCCTGGCCGGCCCTCGCCCTGACGCCGGGGGCTGCGAGGAGGACCAGCCCGAGCACGAAGCTCGCCGCGGCGGCGAGCCACGGGCGCAGGGACGAGCTGTGGGGCATCAACGGTCTCCGGGTCGGACGGGGCGTGGGTGACCCACCGTGACGCCGAAACGGCTCGGTGGATATGCTCAACGCCGCCCGCAGACATACTCAACCGCCTGTCGGCAGACGACAGGACCGGTCGGAGGAGCTGTGCAGGGACGCGAGCAAGAGCTGGGGACGGCGCTCGAGGCCCTCGCTGCCGGCGGGTCGGTGCTGCTGGTCGGACGCCCGGGCGTCGGCACGACCACGGTGGCGCGGGCGGCGGCCGACGCCGTCGACGCCGACACCGTCGTGGTCACCGGGTCACCGCGGCTGACCGACCATCCGCTGGCCGCGGCTGGCATCGGTGGCCTCGTCGCCCCGTCGACGTTCGCCGACCCGGCCGCCCGGGTCTCGATGGCCCTCCGAGGGCTCGAGTCCCGGTCCGAGCACACCTCGCTCGTCGTCCTGGTCGAGGGCTGGCCCCAGCTGGATCCGTGGACGGCCCGCCTGCTCGTCGAGGGCGTTCGCAGGCGAGTCATCCGGCTCGTCGTGGCCGCTGCGCTGGACACCCCCCTGGGCGAGCTCGGCCCCCTGCTGGCCGATGACACCCTCGCTCGTGTGCAGGTCCCCCCGCTGGGCGACGAACGCCTGGCCGCGCTCGCACCGACCGGTACCGCCCCCGACCTCGTCCAGCGGGCGCTGGCGGTGGCTGACGGGGCGCCGCTGTGGTTCCTTCACGCGCTGCGCACGGGGTGGTTCGGTGGGGACGCGCCGATGCCCGCGGTGCTTCGCGAGATCATCGACGGCCAGATCGGGGCGCTGCCCGCCGGGCTGGACGAGGTGCTGGAGACGGTGGCAGTCGCCGGGGCCATCGCGCCCGCTGCGCTGGTCCGGATCGGCACCCCCGACGCCGTGCGCCGGGCCGTGGAGGGTGAGCTGCTGCTGGACGTCGAGGGCTTGCTGACGGTGCGCAACCGGTTCCTCCAGCACCGCCTGCTCGAACGCGCAAGCCTGCACCGCACCGCGGTGCTCGGTCGGCTCCGACAGGCAGCCGAGGACACGGGTACCCCGCTCCCGCTGCTGCTTGCCAGCGAAACCGATGCGCTGCCCCCACCGGATGCCGATGCGCTGGAGTCCTTGGTGGAGCAGCTGCCCCACGACGTGCTCGACGTGCTTGCCGCTGCGCCCCGACCGCTGGACGACGACCTGGCGCTCGTTGCGGCACGGGCGACCCTGGCGACCGGGGACATCGACGGATCCGTCGCCGAGCTGAACCGGCTGGTGTCCGCCGCCGTCACGCCTGCGGTGGTGACCGACGCCGCCATGCTGCTTGCGCTGCTCCACGCCCACCTGCTGGGGGACGTGCCGGCCGCGCGGGCCTGCATCGACCGCGCCCTCGGACTCGTGGCCGACGTCGACCTCGCCCGTCGGCTCAGCGCCAGGGTCGTGACGCTGGTCGGGTACGGGCACGACCTCGACGCCGTGGAGGTCCCCGAGGCCGACGGGGCGGACTCGCCCCGAACGGCGCTGGAGGTCGGCAAGGCCCAGGGAGTGGCCGTGATGGTCCGGCAGGGCTGGCTTCCACACGAGACAGCGGATCGCCTCGACCACCTGCTCTCGGCGGCGGGCGCGGCAGCATCGGAACGGTGGGAGACCCTCGCCGCCGTGCACTGGTCCACGTTCTTCGTCGACGGTCCGGCAGCGGCGTTGGCGCTCGACGAGCGCGAGATGGCCATGGCTGCCGGCAGCCGTGATGCCGCGACCACAGCCGCGTGGTGGAGCCTCGCCGCCGGCATGCTGGTCGCCGCCGGCCACCCACGGACGGGCGGTGCGCTGGCCAGGCGAGCGGCAGCCGCCCTGCAACCGGTCGACCGCTACGACCTGCGGCCGTTCGCCCTCGCCTACGCGGCGCTTGCCGCGGTCCACACCGGCGATGCCGCTGCGGGACCCACGCTGCTCGCGGAGGCGCGGGCCGCGGCAGCCCCCACCAACGAGCTGGCGAGGTCGACCATCGACGTGGTTGCCGTGGAGGTGGCCAGCGCGCTGGGGCACGAGCTGGAGGAGGCCCTGGCGTCTCGGCTCGCACGCTACGAACGGCTGGGCAGACCCCAGGTCGTCTGGGCGCTGGCGGCGTGCGGGGTGGCCTCGAACTCCCACGGCCACACGCGTTGCGAGAACGTGGACACGATGCTGCCGGCACCGGCCCCTTCCGGCGACGCCGACCGTTGGCCCGCATTGGTCCGACGCGTTCGTCTCGGCCCGCCGGCCGACGCGCTGGGGGCGGCACGCGAGCTGGCCGCCGCCGGCATGATCGGCCCTGCTGCTGCCGCGCTGCGAGCACGTCGTGCCGGCGACCTGTCGGAACGACTCGACGCGCAGCACCTCGGCAACGCCCTGGACGAGGTGGCGTTGCCCGGCCTGCCTGCCATCGCAGGACCCGCCTCGCCTCGTCAGCTGGAGATGGGCCGGCTGGCCGCGGCCGGCGCCTCCGACCAGCGGATCGCCGACACGATGACGTTGTCACGGCGGACGGTCAGCAACACGCTGTCGCGCCTGTACCGGGCGCTGGACCTCGACGGTCGACCTGCGCTGGCGGAGCTGCTGGCCCTTGTCGAGCTGTGGCGTCCGTGACCGATGGCCGAGGAGATCCAGGCCCGGCCTCTATCCGGACACGACATTTAGCGGACCGGACCTGTCAACGAAACATGTATGAAACAGGAGGCCATGACGCTGTCGTCCACGTGTCCAATCGTGAACTGACTGGAGCCATCCATGCCTTACCGTGCTGAATACCTCTGGATCGACGGGACGGAACCCACCGCCGAGATCCGCTCGAAGACCAAGATCCTCGCCGACGGCGCCGAGCCCGGGATCTGGGGGTTCGACGGTTCGTCGACCAACCAGGCCAGCGGCGACAACTCCGATGTCGTCCTGGAGCCCGTCTTCAGCTGCCCCGACCCCATCCGTGGTGGTGACAACATCCTGGTCATGTGCGAGACGGCCCTGACCAAGGACCGGTCGTCGCACCCGACCAACACGCGTGCCAAGGCCCGCGAGGTCTACGAGAAGTACAAGGACCAGGAGCCCCTGTTCGGCCTCGAGCAGGAGTACACGATGCTGGACCTCAACGGCTGGCCCGCCGGCTTCCCGGCGAACGGGTTCCCCGAACCGCAGGGCCCCTACTACTGCGGTGTCGGTGCGGCCAAGATCCACGGTCGCGACATCGTCGAGGAGCACACGACCCTGTGCATCGAAGCCGGCCTGATGATCGCCGGAACCAACGCCGAGGTCATGCCCGGCCAGTGGGAGTTCCAGATCGGCCCGGCCGACACGCTGACGGTTGCCGATCACCTGTGGATCGCCCGCTACCTGCTGTTCCGCCTGGGCGAGAAGTACAACGTCGAGATGTCGCTGGCGGCCAAGCCGATGAAGGGTGACTGGAACGGCGCCGGCATGCACACCAACTTCTCCACCAACGCGATGCGCGAGGGCTACGACCCGATCATCGCCGCGTGCGACGCCCTGGGCGAGGACGGCGTGCCGGCCAAGCACCTGGCCGGATACGGCGTCGGCATCGAGGAGCGCCTGACCGGCGCCCACGAGACCCAGCGCTACGACCAGTACAGCTACGGCGTGTCCGACCGCGGTGCGTCGGTCCGCATCCCCTGGCAGGTCGAGCAGGACAAGAAGGGCTACATCGAGGACCGTCGGCCCAACGCCAACGCCGACCCCTACGTCATCACCGCCCTGATGACCGAAACGGTCTGCTCCGCGCTGGCCAAGCTGTAGGACCGCAGGTCCAGGACTCGACCGCGACCCCCTCCGCCCCGGCGGAGGGGGTCGTGTCGTTCCACCCCAGACGACCGACCCGATAGCGTGGCGACATGCAGATCATCTCGGTGCAGACCGGCCGCGCCCGCGACGTGACGAGCGGGCGGACGACGATCCACACGGGCATCGACAAGCAGCCCGTGCCGTCCATCACCGTCCAGCACGAGGGAGTGGAGGGGGACGACATCGTGGCCACCCAGCACCACGGCGGGCCGGGTCAGGCGGTGTACGCCTACGCGCGCAGCGACTACGAGGTCTTCGAAGCACAGCTCGACACCGAGCTGCCCAACGGGGCGTTCGGCGAGAACGTCACGGTGGATCGGTGGCCCCACGACCCGATCCGGGTCGGCGATCGGTTCGATGTCGAGGGGGTCGTGCTCGAGGTGAGCGCTCCGCGGATCCCCTGCGTGACGTTCGCGGCCCGCATGGGGGAGCTCGTCGGTCCCGACGCCGCACGAGGGTGGGTCAAGCGGTTCACCGCCGAGCGGCGTCCCGGCTGGTATCTCCGTGTGATCGCCCCCGGCCGGCTCGAAGCAGGCCAGCGCCTGACCGCCACACCGGCACCATCGGCCAACCTCACCGGCCTGCAGATGTGGGACCTGCACCATGCCCCCTCGCCTGACCCGGCGATGATCCGGCGTGCGCTCGACTCCCCCATCGACGACCGCTCCCGGGCCTTCTGGACACCCGCGACGACCTGACGCGTCGTCCACGAGACCGTTGGCGCACCGCAGGACCGGATGGCCGCGTTTCAGTCCTCGTCAAGCGGATATCCGATACACGTCCCCTTTTCTTCTTCCAGAAAGGCGTACGTGATGACGCAGTCCAAGAGGCCCCTCCTGATCGGCGGCCTGGTCGCCCTGCTCCTGGCCGTGTCCGGCTGGGCGTTCGGCGCAACCACCGCCAGCTCGCAGCCACTTCCGTTCCCGGACGGCGAGGTGAGCACCGAGCGCCTCGGTGGTGAGACCCGCTTCGAGACGTCGGTCGAGATCAGCGAGTACCAGTTCCCCAACGGCTCCGACACGGTCTTCCTGGCCCGTGCCGACGAGTTCCCGGATGCCCTGTCCGCTGCACCCCTGACCGGTGGACCGGTCCTGCTCGTCCCCCAGTGTGACGAGCTCCCGACCGTGATCTCCGACGAGATCAGCCGTCTGGCCCCGACCGAGGTCATCGCCCTCGGCGGCGAGGACGCCGTCTGTGACCAGGTCCTCCAGGACGCCGCGGTCGCCGCCAGCGCCGGCGACGGCACGGAGACGGAGTCCGAGCCGGTCCCCACCGAGACCGAGACCGACCCGCAGCCGACGGAGACCGAGACCGGACTGCCCATCCCGATCCCGACCACGACGGACCAGCCGACGCCCAGCGAGAGCCCCTCGCCGAGCGAGACCCCGACTGACCCGACCCCGTAGTCAGTCCGCAGACCGAACGAGCCGCCCATCCGGGCGGCTCGTTCGTCGTTGTCAGCGATGGGACCGGTCAGGCGGTCACGCGTGTGGCGCTGGTCCAGGACGTCGCGGGGGCCGGGTTCCCCGCGAACCCGGCCCCTGCCCCTCATCCGCCTGTGACCTATCCGAACCCGATGGCCTGGCCCGTCGGACTGAAGACGGCCAGCGAGTAGGGTCCGAAGAACTCGTCGTACACCCCTGCAACCAGGGTCACCTGTCCACTCGCGGGCATCCGGAAGTCCATGCGCGCGTTGGGGAACCCTCCCCCGTCGTCGCTGAAGCCGACGATCTCGCCGTCGAACACGTTGGTCTCGTCACCCTCGACCGCCAGCAGCAGCGGATCGATGAACCCGTCGAGGGCCCGCTGCGTCACCACGATGCGTGTGCCGGGCGGCGCGGTGATGGGGTAGTAGACCTCTCGCTCACCCGCGGACAGGCTGCCGAAGGCCTCGAACTCGGGCATGGGGTCCAGGCTCAGGATGAAGTCGCCCGTGCTGCCCCCGAAGCTGCTGGCCTCGATCGTGTACGTGCCGTCGGCCGGCAGGGTCGCCTCGATGAAGGAGTTGACCCCCGGTTCGTCACCGTCGTCGTCGTTGAAGGCGATCTGGCCGCTGGCGTCCCGCAACGACAGGATCGGATCCACGGCCGTGGCCGGGTCACCCAGGGCGTCCATCCTGATCCGGATGGTCGTGCCGGCCGTTCCCTCGAACTCGTACAGCCGCGACGGGAGCGCCCCGGTGATCGAGGAGAAGGTGACGTCGCCGAGCCGGAGCTGTCGGACGGCGTTGCAGCCGGCGCCGCCGGACGCCGCCTGGACGAGGTTCGCGGCCGGGTCCGACACCAGGTCGGTGCCGCCGGCGACGAGCACCTGGCCGTCGAGGCCACAGATGGAGTCGAGCACCTCCGTCGGCACGTCGACTCCGGTGTCGCCCTCGACGGTGGCCATGACGCCACCGAAGGCGCCGGTCAGCATCGACGATGCCAGGACATGGGCGAAGCCGTCGGGCTCACGGCGGAGGTTGACGGCGACGACGTAGGGCGGCTGCACCGAGCCGTAGTACTCACGGATGTTGTAGTCGGTGACGGCGGCGGCCGTGCCGTGCCGGGTGGAGCCGGCCAGCCGCACGACGCTCCCCGGTCCCGTGATGGCCTCGATCTCGGCGACGACCGCGTCGGAGATGACGGCCGTGCCGCCGGCGACGAGGACCGTGGACGGGCGGTGCTGTGACAGGAACGCGCCCGTGTCGCCGTTGAGGACATCAGCGGGCGTCAGCAGGATCGGCATGCCCCACCGGGACCCGATCTGGCCGACGGTCACCGCGTCGGGCCAGTTGCCGCCGGTTGCAACGATGGCGGTGTCGTTGGGCAGCGCCCCGTCGAACAGGTCGACGACGAGGTTGCCGACGGCGACCGCGGTCTGTTCCCGCCCGGCGCCGGCCAGGCGGGTGACGGTGAAGCCGAGCTGACGGATGGCCTCGAGCGTGGAGTCGGGAACCACCGCGGTTCCGCCGAGGACGAAGATCTCGCTGCCGGCGATCACGGCCCGCTGGAGCTCGGTTGCGGTCTCCGGCGCGAGGCTGCCGTCGGGGTTGGTGAACAACAACGGTCCCAGCCCGTAGGCCAGCGACGAGCCGCCGAGCGCATCCGGGAAGCGTGCGGACGTGGCGATCACGCCGAAGGAGGCGTCGTCGTCGCGGAACGTGGCGCGCGAGATCGCCACGGCCTGCAGCACCGCGTCGGACGTCGCGGATCCGTCGAAGGTGATCCGGTCGATCGGGGCCGATGCACCGCCGGGCAGCTCGGGGGTGGTGGGGTCGGTCGGGGTGTTGATCGGAATGGACCCGTCGATCGTGCCGCTGACCCAGCTGAGGTAGGTGATCAGCTCGGTGTACACGCCGGGGTCCTGCACGCCGCACAGGCCACCGAAGGACGTGATGCCGATGAGGGTCAGGACACCGTTCTCGTCGGTCCACATCGGCCCACCGGAGTCGCCCTGACAGGTGTCGTTGCCCGGCGCCTCCTCGGTCCCGGGATCACCGGCGCACGTGTGACGGTCGAAGACCAGATCGGGGTACCCCTGCGCACACGACTGGTCGTCCACGAGCGGCACGTCGACCTCGAGCAGGACGTCGGAGGGGTTCTCGCCGAACGGGGTGGTCGTCCCGTAGCCCGTCACCCACGCCGTCCGACCCGGGGCGTACAGGGCTCCCTGCCCGCCGGTGACCACGGCTGCCGGGGGTGTCGCCGACGGGGTGCTCAGGTGCAGCAACGCGATGTCGTTGACGGTCAGGAACTCGTCGTAGTCGGGGTGGATGGCGATCTGGTCGACCCCCAACCGTTCGACCCCTGCGGAGTTGTCGGTTCGCCAGTTGGTGGCGTTGATGACGATCTCCAGCTCACCCGGCGGGATCTGGGACCCGCCGGTCCGGCTGTCGTAGAAGCAGTGGGCCGCCGTCAGGATCCACTCGGCGTCCACCAGCGTGCCGCCGCAGAACTGGAACTCCTGATCCCTGATGACCAACGCGGCCATGGCCGGATACTCCCCCGGATCCGCCGGCCGACCGTTGATGATGTGGAATTCCTGCGCCACGGCGGGCACGGTCGGTAGCAGCGGCATGACCAGCAGTGCGGTGAGGACCAGGCTTGGCAGACGTCGCATGCGAGCACGATAGTCTCCTCGCCCGAAGCGTGACGACTGCGACCTCGATCCGTCACATTTCCCTGTCCGGGCGGTTGCCGTCACCTGCGAGGTAGGACACACCGGGGTCGACGAGGAACCGTCCGCGCACGGCGGTCCGACCGAGCAGCATGCGGAACCCCATGTCGTCCCGGCTGGCCAGCGTCAGCTCGATCAGCCAGCGCCGACGGTGCAGCGTGACCGGCGTCCGGACGACGAAGCGTTCACTCGTGGCACCGGAGGAGGAGCGCACCTCACGGACGTCCACCAGCGGGGCGGTCACCCGGACCTCGTCGTCGTCATCGCGCTGGTGGGGATGCACCGTGAAGTGCATGACGTCGTCGTGGCGCTCGATGTCGGTGGCATGGATCGCAGAGGTCCGCGCCCCGGTGTCGACCTTCGCCTTGACCACGATGTCGAGGTCCGGAAGGCGGACCCACTCCCGCCATCCGATGACGAGTCCGCTGGTCAGGCGGCCGGTGTGTTCGATGCTCACGAGGTCTCCCAGAAGGCCAGGGCGTTGCCCCACGGATCGGTGAACGGCAGCACGGTGCCGCCCCTTGCACGCGTCGGTTCGATCGGCATCGGTGTCCCCCGACGGACGAGGCGACGATGGTCCACGCCGATGTCGTCGGAGGTGAACACCACCCGCACGCTCGGTGTGGGCCCCTCCAGCAACGACACGCGGGTACCGCCGGCCCCGAGCATCACGACCGTCGCGTCGTCCACCCGGACCCGTCGCAGGTAGTCCAGGCCGACGGTCTCGGTGTAGAAGGTCACGGCCTCGTCGAGGCTGCCCACGATGATGATGATTTCGGCGATCACGGTCGGGTCACCTTATCCCCGGCGACGGCCGACGCATGGCAGCGCCCCACCACGCCGGCGCCGCATCAGTCGAAGAAGCGACGATCGAAGACCTTGCGGATCCGGCGGCGGGCACGGTCGACGTCCTCGGTGAGGGCCTGTGCCGAGCGGTAGTGCATCAGGGCCGCGAGCTTCTGCAGCACCTCGGGGTTCTGCGGCAGGGTGGAGGTGTCGCGAACCTTGATCAGGTACAGCCCGTTGCGCAGCCGCGACAGCAGCAGCCAGCCGTTGCGCAGCCATGCCGCTTCCTCGGGTGCGAGGATCCCCGCAGCGGCAAGCCGCTCCAGGCCGGCCAGCGTGCCCGGCCCCCGGACCAGCGGGTCGGCGCCACCGTGGCGCATGCTGAGCAGCTGCACCGTCCACTCCACGTCGCTCAGGCCGCCGGGACCGAGCTTGAGGTCGTCGGAGGACGAGGCGTTGGGCAACGACCGTCGTTGGCTTGCATCACGGGCACGGATCTCGACCTGGTCACGGCGAAGGGTTGCGGCGCGACGCCGTGGGGTCCGACGCGACGGCTGCACGCCCTTGCGTCCCGCACGTTCGCGTTCGACCCGTGCCTTCATGGTGCGGATGGCGACGAGCCGCTCGGTCGGCATGGGGTCGGGATACACCAGCGGCGTGATCAGGTCCATGAAGGCCTGACCCAGCTCGGCGTCGCCCGCGACGGGGCGTGCCTGCGTCAGCGCCTGCAGCTCCCAGTCCTGCCCCCAGCGCTCGTAGTAGGCGGCGTAGGACTCCAGCGTCCGGGTCAGCGGCCCGCGACGTCCCTCGGGTCGCAGGTCCGGGTCGACGCGGAACGCCGAGCCCTCGGGGGTTACGGCGGACAGGAACTCCAGCACCTCCTCCATCGCGTGTTCGGCGACAGGGGTCGGCCCGTCGTGCACGACGATCACGTCGAGGTCGGAGGAGTGGGCCAGCTCACCGGCGCCGAAGCGACCCATGCCGATCACGGCGATCCGCACCTCGTCGGGGGTGATGGTGGACAGCGCCGCGTACAGCAGGCCTTCGCCGAGCCACGTCAGCTCGCGACCGATCTCGGGAACGTCGGCCGCCCCGTTGACGTCGCGCATGGCCGTGCGCAGGGCCTCTCGTCGCTTCAGGCGCCGCAACGCCTCGCGGCTGACCCGACCGCCGCCGCGCTTGAGCAGTCCCTCGACCCCGCCCATCACGTCGTCTCGGGTGTGTGGCCGCGCGAGCACCTCCTCGTCGTCCAGCAGCTGCAGCACCTCCGGCTGCCGGCCGAGCCACTCCCCCAGGCGCGGGCTGGCGCCGAGCACCTTGGCCAGCAGCCGGGCCGCCGGCGGGTTGTCCCGGATGGTCCGCACGAACCGGGGGTTGTCCTTGAGCTGGTCGGTCAGGCTGCGGAGGGCCGCCAGGCCACCGTCCGGGTCCGGCTGGTCCGACAGGGCCTGCAACATGGTCGGCAGCACGACCCGCAGCTGCCTCGCGGTCCGCCCCCCGCCCTGCACCATGGCCTCGAGGTGGCGAAGGGCCTGGCCCGGCGAGGAGAACGACAGCGCCGCCAGCCGGGCGGCTGCCGCATCCTTGTCGAATCGGCCGGCCGCAACCACGCGCTCCTCGACGCCGTAGGACGCCAGCGTCGAGAGCAGCGGACGGTAGAACAGCTGCTCGTGCAAGCGCCGTACGCCCGTGCGCACACGGGCCAGCTCCTTGGAGAACTCCTCGGCCGCAGAACGGGCGGGCAGGTCGCGGAACCCCATGGTGCGGGCGACCCGCTGCAGGTCGCCGGGATCGTCGGGGATGGTGTGGGTGCGGCGGAGCTGACGCAGCTGCAACCGATGTTCGACGGTCCGCAGGAAGAGGTAGGCATCGGTGAACAACGCGGCGTCGCCGTCGTCGACGTAGCCGCCCTTCGCCAGCGCCGCCAGCGCCGGGACGGTGCCGCGCAGCCGCAACGACGGATCGGCCGGGCCGTGGACGAGCTGCAGCAGCTGGGTGGCGAACTCGATGTCCCGCAGGCCACCGGGCGCGAGCTTCAGCTGCCGGCTGCCGTCGCGCGTCACCGGCCGGGACGTCTCGACCCGGCGCTTCATCTGCTGGATCTCCTCCACGGCCTCTGCGCCGAGGGAGTCGGGCCACAGGAACGGCGCGACCAGCTGCTCGAAGTCCGCGCCGAGGTCGGGCGGACCGGCCACCGGCCGCATCTTGAGCAGGCTCTGGAACTCCCAGGTCTTGGCCCAGCGTTCGTAGTAGGCCCGGTAGCTCTCGATGGTGCGGGTGATCGGACCGTTGCGACCCTCGGGCCGCAGGTTGGCGTCCATCTCGTAGACCGCCCCGCGTGGCGTGTGCGTGCCGAGCAGGTGCAGGACACGCTTGGCCATGCGCTCGGCCGTCGGGGTGTCGCCGCGGTGCACGAACAGCACGTCGACGTCGGAGACGTAGTTCAGCTCCTCGCCGCCCAGCTTGCCCATCGCCAGCACCGCCAGCTCGGCGTCGGTGCCTGCCGCGCCCTCGGCGGCCACCCCGTGCGCGCAGACGATCAGGCCGTCGGCCAGGTCGGCAAGCTCCTCGGCGATCTGCGGGGTGTCGGCCAGACCGAGCATGTCCCGCGCGGCGATGCGCAGCAGGCCCTCGCGTTGCATGCCGGCCATCGCCTCGGCCGCTCGCGCATCGGCATCGTCGCCCCCGTCCGCCAGCCCGGCGGCAACGGCATCCCGGGCGCGGGCGGCCACCACGTCCGCCGACCACGGGTCGTCGACGTCGACCAGGACGTCGAGCAGGGCCATGTGGCCCACGATCTGGTCGCCCAGCGCTTCGGAGGCCCCCGTGACCACCACGACCGTCCTCGCCAGGTCCGGATCGTGTTCCAGGCGGACGAACGTTTCCCGCGACAGCTCGCGGATGCGTTCCAGCGTGCGGACCGCCCAGTCCGCGTTCGCGGCTGGACCGAGCTCGATGCTCACGGGGTCACAGCGTCGGCAGGTACCGCTCGAGCTCGAAGGGCGTCACCTGTGAGCGGTACTCCTCCCACTCCTGCCACTTGTTGCGCAGGAAGTAGTCGAAGACGTGTTCTCCGAGTGCCTCGGCGACCAGCTCGGACTCCTCCATCACGCTGAGTGCCTGGTCGAGGGAGGCCGGGAGCGACGTGATACCCGCGGCCCGGCGTTCGGCCTCGGTCATCTCGTAGATGTTGTCCTCGGCCTCCGGTGGCAGCTCGTACCCCTCCTCGATGCCCTTGAGGCCAGCGGCCAGCAGGACCGAGAAGGCCAGGTAGGGGTTGCAGGCGGGGTCGGGGGCCCGGTACTCCACGCGCGTCGACGCGGCCTTGGTCGGCTTGTACTGGGGGATGCGGATCAGGCTGGACCGGTTGTGGCGTCCCCACGAGATGAACACCGGCG
Organism: Euzebya pacifica; assembly: GCF_003344865.1. Taxonomy (GTDB): domain Bacteria; phylum Actinomycetota; class Nitriliruptoria; order Euzebyales; family Euzebyaceae; genus Euzebya; species Euzebya pacifica. The sequence goes on along the minus strand of NZ_CP031165.1, from coordinate 2,616,133 downwards.
CCTCGTAGCCGGGCACCAGCCGCTTGTAGGAGTTGACCCACTGGCAGGTCACCGCGGTGATCTCCCGCGCATGGCGCAGCAGGCCGGCCGTGAAGTGCTTGGCGGTGTCGGACAGCCGGTAGGGGTCGTCGGGGTCGTAGAAGGCGTTGGAGTCCCCGTCGAACAGCGACAGGTGGGTGTGCATGGCACTGCCCCACTCGCCAGTCAACGGCTTGGGCATGAACGACGCGTGGACACCCAGGCGCATCGCGGTCTGCTTGATGACGTGGCGGTACGTCATGATGTTGTCGGCCATCGTCAGGGCGTCGGCATACCGCAGGTCGATCTCGTGCTGTGACGGCGCGACCTCGTGGTGGGAGTACTCCACCGAGATCCCCATCTTCTCCAGCATGGTGATGGCCTGCCGGCGGAAGTCGGACTGGATCTCGTTGGGCGTCAGGTCGAAGTAGCCACCACGGTCCAGCGGCGTCGGGTCGTCGGCCCCCTTGAACAGGAAGAACTCCATCTCGGGGTGCACGTAGAACGTGAAGCCCATCTGGGAGGCCTTGGACAGGTTGCGCTTCAGGACCTGCCGCGGGTCGGCCGCGAAGGGTTCGCCCTCGGGACGGTGGATGTCGCAGAACATGCGCGCCACGCCCGGCGAGCCCTCCTTCCACGGCAGGACCTGGAAGGTCGAGGCGTCCGGACGCGCCAGCATGTCGGACTCCTGGACGCGCGCGAAGCCGTCGACGGCGCTGCCGTCGAAGCCGATGCCCTCCGCGAAGGCGCCCTCGACCTCGGACTCCGTGACGGCAACCGACTTGAGGCTCCCGAGCACGTCGGTGAACCACAGCCGGACGAAGCCGATGTCGCGCTCGTCGACGGTGCGGAGAACGTACTGCTGCTGCCGATCCATGGGCGTGATCCTAGATGACGAGTGCCCCGATCACCTCGCTTCGCCACGGAGGGCACGAACGGGGGGTTCAGGACACCCCCTGCGGGGTCGTCGGGGTCGTGAACGACCACGAGCCGCACCTCCGAGGAGGTGCGGCTCGCGACGTCGTGCGAACGGGCGGAGGCGTCCGACCCGGTCGGTGCCTAGACCGGTTCCTCGGAGCGGGCGTCGGCAGCCGGCAGGCTGACGGCGACCTCGCCGGTCGGTGCGGTGACTGGACCACCGGGGTAGGCCGAGGCGCCGAGGGCGGCTTCGGGATAGCCGTACATGCCGTGCTCGTGGATGTCGAGGCCCTCGATCTCCTCGGCCTCGGAGACCCGCAGGAGGTTGGTCGCCTTGAGGGCGAACGCCAGGGCTGCTGCGCAGACCGCCACGAAGGCAGACACCGCGACCACACCGATCAGCTGGTCGACCAGCAGGCCGGCGCCACCACCGTGCCAGAGGCCCGTGAGGCCCTCCTCGCCGGTGTTGGCCCAGATGCCGACCGCCAGGGTGCCCCAGGCGCCGTTGACACCGTGGACGGAGAAGGCGCCGACGGCGTCGTCGATGCCGAGGCGGTCGACGGCGGGGACGGCCAGGGCGACCAGCACACCAGCGATGACACCGATGACGAGGGCGGCGATCGCGCCGACCTGGTCCGCACCGGCGGTGATGCCGACGAGGCCGGCCAGCACGCCGTTGATCGTCATGCCGATGTCGGGCTTGCCGTAGCGCAGCCAGGTGTAGACCATCGCGGTCCCACCACCGGCGCAGCCGGCGAGGGTCGTGGTCAGCAGGACCGGGCCGACGAGGGAACCGTCAGCGGCCAGGACCGACCCGCCGTTGAAGCCGAACCAGCCCCAGAAGAGGGCGAACATGCCCAGGGTGGCCAGCGGCATGGAGTGGCCGGGGATGGCGCGGGGCTTGCCGTCCTTGGCGAACTTGCCGATGCGCGGGCCGAGGATGCCGGCGATCACGAGGGCGGCCACACCACCGGTCATGTGCACCAGGGTGGAACCGGCGAAGTCGTAGAAGCCGAGGGAGTCCAGCCAGCCGCCGCCCCACTTCCAGTGACCAACGATCGGGTAGATCAGCGTGGTCATCAGCAGCGTGACGATGAGGTAGCCGGAGAACTTCATGCGGCCGGCGACGGCACCGGACACGATCGTCGCGGCGGTCGCGGCGAACACGGCCTGGAAGATGAAGTCGGCGGCGAGGAAGGAGTCTCCGCCGTACAGGCCGAGCTCGGAGTAGCTGCCTGCAGAGAGGGCGAACGTGTCGGTGCCGATGAAGCCACCGGCCGACGCGCCGTACATCAGGCCGAAGCCGAGCAGGAAGTAGGCGATGATGCCGAAGCAGGCGTCAGCCATGTTCTTCATCATGATGTTGGCGGCGTTCTTGGAACGGGTCATGCCCGTCTCGAGCATGCTGAAGCCCGCCTGCATCCAGAAGACGAGGCCGGCTGCCAGCATGAAGAACACGACGTCGAGGTTGAACTGGACGAGTGCCACGTCCTCGACGGTGGCCACGTCCTGCGCGGCCGCTGGCCCCGCAAGGACCAACAACGCGGACATGGCGGCCATCAGAGTGGCCATGAGCTTGAGTCGCAAAACCGTTACCTCCTGGGGGGGTGACGAATCCTCAACGGCTATGGGATTCGTACTGTGGGAGGAAACGTAAGGAGCAGCCGTTCCGCTCGGATTGCTTCAATGTTTCTTGCGTGTAAAGCCTCGAACGGCCCTCAGCGAGCCGAACTGGACGTCGTCACGTCGACAGGGACGGTGAAGGTCACGACCAGCCCGTTGCCGTCGGCGTTGTCGGCAACGATGCGCCCGCCGAGGACGGTCAGCAGCCGACGACACTCCGCGAGGCCGGATCCGTGGCCGTCGGTGCGGTCGTCGGCCTGCAGTCGCTCACCGCGGTCGAACATGCGGGACAGCTCGGCCGGCTCGACCCCGATCCCGTTGTCGCGGACCGTGAACTCCACCGTGTCGTCGTCGGGGACCGCCCGCACGCCGATGGTCACCCGTGGCGGCACGTTCGGTCGTCGGTACTTCAGGGCGTTCACGACGAGGTTGAGGAGGACCGTGCGCACGGTCTGCTCCGGCAGCGACAGCACGTCCGCCTCCGTGTCGAGGTCTACCGAACCGCCCGTCTGGGCGAGCTCCGTGGCGACCATGCGCTGCACCCAGTCGTGCAGCTCGACGAGCTCCACACGTGACCGGGTCTCGCCGCCGAGGCGTTCGGCGCTGCCCAGCAGGCCGTGGACCATGCCGACGGCCGCCTCGGCAGAGTTCGCGAGTCGCGCCGTGACCACGGGGACGTCGTCGTCACGCACACGTCCCTCGGCCAGCATCTGCGCCAGGCCCTTGATGCCGGTCAGGGGACCGACGAGGTCGTGGGCAACACGGTAGGAGAACAGCCGCAGCTCCTCGCGTGACCGTTCCAGCGCCGCCTGTGTCTCCAACAGCGCCCGCGTGCTGGCGTCGGTGCGACGTTCGCCCGCGACCCGTCGCGGCAACCGCCAGATGGCGAACCCGAAGAGCAGCGCGATGGTCGACACCACCACTCGTGCGATCGGGTTGGTGGTGCCACCGACGAGGTCGGCGAGGTCCGCCTGCGGCACGGCCACCGTCACCTCGAACCCGCCCTCGACGGCTCGGGCCGTGCGGGCGACCAGCCCGTCGGTGCTGCGTCGCGGCGAGATCACCGTGACGCCGGTGACGGGTTCGACGACGGAGACACGCGCCGAGGGCACCTCCGCCACCGTCGCGGCGAGCAGGTCGGGCAGCGCGGTGGCCCTGGGGTCGATCGCGGCCGACACCACTCCGCCGGACAGGCCGGTGGACACGGCGCTGGCGACGACGGTGCCCGAGTCGGTCACGGAGTCACCGCTGGCCCAGAAGGCGCTGCCGGCCCCGGCGAGCACGGCGTCGATGTGGGGAAAGGATCCCGAGAGGTCGTCGCCGACGGCCAGGTCGGGACGCTCGGGATAGGTCGCCAGCACGCGTCCGTCGCCGTCGAGCAGGAGGGCGAACTGCACGTGGGAGAAGTCCCAGGCCGTCTGGAACGCCGCCGCGTCGTCGCTGCCCAGCCCGAATCCAGCGGCACGCTGAAGGACGAGGTGGTTGTCCCACCACGCATCCAGCACCATGCCCGCGTCCTGCGCCATGCCGTCGAGCACCGCATCGGCACGGGCACGACGGCCCGCCTCGTCCCGCATCAACAGGACGAGCAGCAGCGTGAGGACGCCCACGGCGACAAGGGCAAGGGCAAGCCTGACCCCACGCACGCTGCGCGTGCTCGAGAACAGGTTCGCCACCTTCGCCGCGATCGCGATCATGCCCTCTTCATCGTGCAAGGACCCGGTCGACACAACCACCGGGACCGCACACCTTCTCACTAGTCCTCGCCGTGGTCCAGCAGGATGGTCACCGGTCCGTCGCACACCATGTCGATCGCCATGTCCGCACCGAACACGCCCCTGCCGACCGGCACCTCGAGGGCATCGCAGTAGGCCTCGTAGAGCGCCTCGCCCCGGTCGGGGGCTGCAGCGGCAACGAACGATGGCCGCCGACCCTTGCGGGCATCGCCGTAGAGGGTGAACTGGCTGATCGCGAGGACGCCGCCACCGACGTCGCGCACCGACCGGTTCATCCTGCCGTCCTCGTCGGGGAAGACGCGCAGGTCCTGGGTCTTGGCGGCCAACCACTCGGCATCGGCGGCGGTGGAACGCTGGCCGACGCCCACGAGCGCCATCAGTCCGTGATCGATCCGACCGGTCACCGCCCCGTCAACGGAAACGGCGGCTGAACGAACTCGCTGGAGCACGACTCTCATGGGGCGACAGGGTAGGGTGCAGTCGCCGGCGGGGCGCCCCGAGGGGTGCGTCCTTCCGTCGTTCACCCGAATGAGAGCATCTCGAAAGGTTGCCGTTCACATGGCTGTTCGAATTCCCGTGGTCGCCTTCGTCGCGACCCTCCTTGCTGCCCTGCTGGTAGCAGTGCCGAGTCCATCGGACGCGGCCGCAGTGCGCGGCGCGCAGGCAGGCCCGATCGACACGACGGCCGAGCTGTCCGGGACCTACGTGTCCGAGGACGCCCCACGCGCCTACATCGCCCGTGCCGATGACTACGCCGATGCCCTGGCGGGCTCCCCGCTCGCGGCCGCCGACGGCGCCCCCATCCTCTTCGTCGAGGGTGACACCGTCAGCGAGGCCGTCCTCGCCGAGCTCGCGCGCATCGCACCCGACGAGGTCATCATCCTCGGCGGCATCGCTGCCGTGAGCGAGGCGGCTGAGGAGCAGATCGCCCAGGCAGGTCACACGACCCGTCGCCTTGCGGGCGACAACCGCTTCGAGACCGCCATCGAGGTGGCCGGTGAGCTCGACGCCTCGACCGGTGGTCCCTCCACCCTGTACTTCGTCGAGGGCGAGAACGCCGACGACGCCCGCGGCTGGCCCGACGCCATCAACGCCGCCACCATCGCCGGCCTCGACGGCAGCCCGATCCTGCCGGTCAACGCCGAACGCCTCCCCGAGGAGATCGCGGCCTACATCGCCGCCAACCCCGACGCACCACGCGTGATCGTGGGTGGCACCGCCGCCGTCACCGAGGAGGTCGAGAGCGCGATCGCCGGTGAGGAGGGCGAGGTCAGCCGCATCGCCGGCGACACCCGTGTCACCACTTCCGTGGCCGCCTACGACCACGCCGTCTCCGAGCTCGGCGCCGTCCCGACCAACCGCTTCGTCATCCCCGGCTGCAGCTACGTCGAGGGCCTCGCCGCCTCCGCCATCGCCGGCGCCAACGGCTGGACGACCGTCATGGTCGACTGCGAGAACCTGGCCGCCTCCGTCGACGCCTTCGACATCCTCGGCTCGACGCTCGACCTGGTCGAGGACACCGTCGTCGTCGGCAACCAGTTCACCGACGAGGTCCTGATGGGCATCGACGGTGCCGCCACCTTCGAGGCCCCCGAGGCCGCGTTCTGCCTGCGCCTGCTGCACCACAACGACGGCGAGTCCGACCTGTTCCCGGGTTCGGAGGGCTACGGCGGCCTGGCCAACATGGTCACCCTCGCCAACACCCTGCAGGACGCCCCGTTCGCCGAGGGCTGTGACGACTCCGGCGTGGTGACCGTCACCTCCGGTGACAACTTCCTGGCTGGTCCGGAGTTCCAGGCGTCGCTGTCCGACGAGGACGGTCCGATCCTGGACGCCCTCGGCCTGTCGCTGATGAACTACGACGCGCTGGACCTCGGCAACCACGACTTCGACTTCAACCCCGACGTCACCGAGCGGTTCATCACCTCCTTCGTCGGTGACGACCTGCCGCCGTTCCTGTCGGCCAACCTCGACTTCACCAACGAACCCGGCCTCCAGGCCCTCGTCGACGACGGGCGCATCGCCCCCTCGACCGTGGTGGACACCGGCGACACCCAGGTCGGCATCATCGGCCTGACCACCCCCGGCCTCGCCAGCATCTCCTCCCCCCGCAACGTGGAGGTCCTGCAGGACATCGTCGGGATCACCCAGGCCGAGGTCGACCGCCTCACCGACGAGGGCGTCGACAAGATCATCCTGATCAGCCACCTGCAGGGCATCGGCGGCGACGACGGCGACCTCGCCCTCATCGGCCAGATCGACGGCATCGACGCGGTCGTCGCCGGTGGTGGCGACGAGGTCCTGGCCGACACCGGTGACCCCCTGATCCCCGGTGACCTGGGCAGCGTCTTCGACGGCTACCCGATCCTGGTGGACGACACCGACGGCACGACCGTGCCCGTGGTGACCACCAGCGGCAACTACGGCTACCTGGGCCGCCTCGAGCTGCTCTTCGACGCCGACGGCAACCTGCTGGAGACCCGTCCGTTCGTCGACGAGGTGTCCCGCATGGTCCGCGTCGCCGAGGAGTCCCTCGCCGACGGTGTCCCGGCCAACGAGACGGTCGTCAACGATGTCTACGCGCCTGTCCAGGCGTTCGTCGACGGCCTCGCCGAGGACGTCATCGCCACCTCCGAGGTCCGCCTGAACGGTGACCGCCCCGACATCCGCGTGTCGGAGCAGAACGCCGGCAACCTGGTGGCCGACTCGATGCGCTGGTTCGTGGAGGACCAGGGACCGTCCTTCGGCCTCGACCCCGACGCCATCGTCGTGGGCGTGCAGAACGGTGGTGGCATCCGCCACGCCGGCGAGGAGATCGGGCCGGGCGACATCACCGCCCTGGACACCTTCTCCATGGTGCCCTTCCCCAACTTCGTGGCGGCCTTCGAGGACTTCACGATCGAGGAGCTGCAGCAGCTGCTGGAGCGGGCCTACTTCGACATCGAGGGCGTCAACGGTGCGTTCCTCCACCTGTCCAACCTGGTCGTCGAGATAGACCTCGACGAGCAGCCGCAGGTCCAGGACGACGACGGCAACATCACCACCCCGGGTGCGCGGGTGCGTTCGCTGACCCTGGGTGACGGCACCCCGCTGATCACCGACGGCGAGGTCGTCGACGGCGCCCCGACCGTCACGCTGAGCATCGTGGACTTCTCGGCCCGCGGCGGCGACGGCTACCCGCTGGACGACGACTTCGAGGTCCTCGGGGCGACCTACCAGCAGGTCCTGACCGACTTCATCGTCGCGGCCACCGACGACGGTGGGCTGGGCGGGGAGATCACCGCCGAGCAGTACCCGGTGGGCGGCGAGGGTCGCATCACCGTCACGGGTGGCGAGGGCTAGGTCCCTCCTCCCCCATCACGTCAGTCCCACGCGGGTCGCCCATCAGGGCGGCCCGCGTGGTCGTTGTCGGACCGGAATGCCCGTCGGGCCGCTGGCGTTGACGTTCGGGCAACCGTTACCCTGCGGGTGTTCGCGATTCCGACCGCTGGACCGGGCCCGATCCCGGCTGGCAGGAGAAAGGGGTTGTGCAGCTCATGAGCGTGCACGCACAGAACCGTCCGGTGTCCATCCACGACATCCAGGCCTTCAAGGACCGTGGCGAGAAGTTCGCCATGCTGACCGCCTACGACTACTCGGCCGCCCAGATCCTCGACGAGGCGGGCGTTCCCCTGCTGCTCGTCGGTGACTCCCTCGGCATGGTCGTGCTGGGCTACGACTCCACCGTGCAGGTGACGATGGAGGAGATGCTGCACCACACCAAGGCCGTGCGCCGTGGTGCCACGCGAGCGCTGGTCGTCGGCGACATGCCGTTCGGCAGCTACCACGGCAGCGAGGACGACGCCGTCGTCAACGCGGTGCGTTTCCTGAAGGAGGCGGGGGCCAACGCCGTCAAGCTCGAGGGTCCCCGCGTCGACCTGACCCGCCGGCTGGTCGAGGCCGGCATCCCCGTGATGGGGCACCTGGGCCTGACCCCCCAGGCGGTCAACCAGCTGGGCGGTTTCAAGGTGCAGGGGCGCGAGGAGGCGGCGGCCGAGAAGCTGGTCGCCGACGCGCTCGCCCTGCAGGCTGCCGGGGCGTTCTGCCTGGTGCTCGAGGCGGTCCCGTCCGACCTGGGCGCCCGCGTCACCGAGGCGCTGGACATCCCCACCATCGGCATCGGCGCTGGTGCGGACACCGACGGGCAGGTCCTGGTGTTCCACGACTTCCTCGGCCTGACCAGCGGTCGGCTGCCCCGGTTCGTCAAGCAGTACACGACGCTGCGCGGCGAGATCGTCTCCGCCGCCAAGGCCTTCCAGGCCGAGGTTGCCTCCAGCGACTACCCGGGTCCCGAGCACCAGTACTGAGGCTCGGCAGCCCCCGTGGACGGGCTGGTCAGCCGGGGAGTTCGGCGGCCAGCTCGACCGCGAGGGCGCTGAAGGTGCGCAGGCCGTCGGCGGTGCGCGGGCCGTGCCAGGTCAGCAGCTCGCCGTCCACGAAGCGGGTGGCGACGTCGCCCGCCAGCTCGCGGACGGGGTCCAGGTCCTTGTCCTCGAACGCGTACGGCTCGCTCGGCAGCAGCGCCACGTCGGCGCCGAACGCCAGTCCGGCCTCGAGCCTGGGATAGTCGGCCTCGTAGCCGGACAGGACGTTGCCGAACCCGCACGTCCACAGCAGGTCGCTGGCGTAGGTGCCGGGGCCGAGGCCCATCCACGGCTTGCGCCACACGAGGGTCAACGCCATCACCCGGGTGCTGGGTGCCGCGGCACGAGCCGCCTCGATCGCTGCATCGACGGCATCGGCGAGGTCGGCTGCGACCGCGGTGGCGTCGACCAGCTCACCCAGCCGCCGAGTCATCTTGGCGGCGTCGGCGACGGTGCGGGGATAGGTCTCCTCCACCGTCAGGCCGGCGTCACGCAACCGCTGGATGTCCTCCGGGCGGTTCTCCTCGGTGTTGGTGACCACGAGGTCGGGGCGCAGGGCGATGATGCGCTGCACGTCCGGGTTCTTCGTGCCACCGACCCGCACCGCGGCGTCGGGGGCCCCGTGGGTGCAGTAGGTGGTGACGCCGACCACGCGGTCGGCCACGCCGAAGCGGTCCAGCGCGTCGGTGACGGAGGGGACGAGCGAGACGATGCGGTCGCTGCTCATGCGCGGGTCCGGGTGTAGTCGCCACCCTCGATCGCGCGGGCCAGCACGAACAGGTAGTCGCTGAGCCGGTTGAGGTAGCGCAGGGGGCTGTCGTCGGGCAGCAGGTCCTGGCGCTGCATGGCCACGACGAGCCGTTCGGCCCGGCGCACGACGGTGCGGGCCAGGTCGATGGCGGCGCCCGCCGGGGACCCACCGGGGACGACGAACTCCTGGGGCAGCGGGTAGCGATCGGTCAGCGCGTCGATGCGCCGTTCCAGCTCCTCCGTCATCTCCGGGGTGGCCTTGCTGACCCCGGCGGTGAGCTTGGGCCAGTGGTCGACGTGGGTGGCCAGCTGGGCCCCGACGACGAACAGCTCGCGCTGGATCTCCAGCACCGCGTCGTGCCACTCGGTGTCGGGCTCCAGCGCCGCCCGGGCCATGCCCAGGGCGCTGACTGCCTCGTCGGTGGTGCCGTAGGCACCGGTCCGCAGATCGTCCTTGTCGACCCGACCGCCGTAGAGCAGTCCGGTCGTGCCGTCGTCGCCGCGCTTGGTGTAGACCTTCATCGCCGCACACCGTAGCCGTGCCCGCGTGCGTGGCGGTCATCGACCGGCAACGGCGGAGCTGTCGTCAGTCGCGTGGCAGCGCCCACACGGGGGTTGCGTCGACGGTGGCCACGCGGCCGTCTGCGTCGAAGGTGACGCGGGCCTCGACCGGGTGGCCCACGTCGTCGGTCGCACAGTAGGTGTAGGCCGCGCCGTCGCGGTCCAGCGGCTGGCCGACGGCGGTCAGGAACGCCTCCACGTTGCCGCCGACCAACGCGTGCAGGTCCTCGGTCTGCAGGTGCGACCCGTCGGTGACGCAGTCGTTGCTGCCGTAGGTCGCCCGTTCCCACATCTGCAGGTACGCCTCGGGACCGTTGAGCATGTCGGCGATGATCGCGTCGCCCCCACCCAGGTCCGGCCGATGCTCGTCGGCGGCCAGCGCGAGCTCGGCGAACCAGTCGGCGAACAACCCGTAGTGGGCGACGCCGTCGACCGACACGTCGTAGGTCCGTACCCCCGAGGTGTGCTGGTGGATGGTGACGCCGCCCACCGGCGCCTCGAAGCCGTCGGCGTAGTCCAGCGCGACCGCCGGGGTGCTGCGCGGCCCGGGCTGGCCGCCGAGGCCGTTGGTGTCCGCGCCGTAGCCGAGGCCGAACAGGCTGTCGGCGGGCGCCAGGTCCGCGGCCCACTGTCGGCGCTCGGCCCAGTAGTCCACGAACCGGTCGGCCGAGGCGGTACGGGCACCGATGACACCGTCCAGGGAGTAGATCCGCTGGTAGATCTCGTCGTTGCCCCAGCTGTGGCTGGAGATCAGCGACGGCTGGATCGGCGCCCGGCCCACGGCGTGCGCCCGCTCGTGCTCCGCGGGGATGATGACGTCCTGGATCAGGTCGAGGGCTGCTCGCTGGGCGGCAGCGCTCATGTGGTCGGGATCGACGACCATGCCGCGGGCGACCATCTGGGTGATGAGGTGCTCGCCCAGCGGGGTGAGGCCGCGGGTGTTGCAGTGCGGACCGGCCGAGTAGGCCGGTGCGGCGTAGCCGCGGGTCGGGGCGAACTGCTCGAGGATCGCGCCGGCGAGGACGTCGATCTCCTCCTGGCCGCCGTCGGGCACGTCGTCGGCGACGTTGATCTGCGTCTTGTCGTGCTCGTGGCTGTGGCCCGGCTCGGTCGGGGCGCAGGTCTGCATGTCCCAGTAGTGGCCGCTGGTGTACCGCTGCCCCAGCCAGTTCACGAGGATGCCGGTTGCGCCGCCGTCACCGGTCACGCCGGACAGGGCGTTGTCGAACTTGTTCACCAGCTCCATCTGGCGAATGCCCATGTCGTGGACCTCCTCCAGCCGCTGGTCGATCTGCTCGATGGTGCAGTTGGGCTGGTCGAGGAACTCGCTGCAGTCGAACAGCTCCGACACCTCGATGCCCATCACCACGGCCAGGCGGCCGGCGTTGATGACCTCACGGGCCTGGGCCGGGTCGGTGACGATGCGCAGCCATCCCTCCCCCGGGCCACCGGACTGGGCGTCGATGTAGTCCTGCAGCTCGAACAGCCGCTCGGCCTGCAGGCGAACGCCGTCCATCTCGTTGCAGGAGTTCCGCTTGATCGGGTAGATCTCGCACAGTGCGGTGTTGTCGACGAAGAGGTTGACGCTGAGGCGGAGCCCACCGAGGTAGGCGCGTTCCAGCCAGCGCCAGTAGTACTGCTCGTGGGTCAACGAGTCATGGCGGGGCCAGTACCCGAACGTGGGCCAGCCAACGGTGTCGTGGCCGTTGACCGGGTCGCCACCGGAAACCGCGACCTCGAGCACCGCTCCACGACCACCGGCGGCGTGGTCCTCGCAGTCGACGAGGGCGAACTCGGCGCCGTAGGGATGCCACGGGCGACCGCAGCGGGCCTCGCCGCCGAGGAACTCGAAGGCCATGCCGTGGACGTGGGACTCGAAGAAGCCCTGCACCTCGGCAGCGGGACCGGCCGGGTTGGCGGATGGGCGACCCTCGGTGTTGGTGTCGACCTCGGGCCAGTCCGCGCAGGCCGTGCCGTTGGGGTCGTCGTCGGTCGGGTCGTCGTCGGGAACGTGGTGGAAGGTGTAGGTGCCGAGCAGCGTGCTGTCCTGCGACCGGACCTCGTAGGCCTGGCCGGCCTCGTCGCGGGCGTCGGCATCATCGCCGACGGCGGTGATCACCCATTCGCCCCGGACCGAGGGGGTGTCGGCGAGGGACGGCTGGACTGCAGCGGTCACGGCCGGCAGTCCCGGCTGGCCGCCGGTGCTGACCGACAGGCGGGTCAGGTAGGACCGCACGTCCCACCAGGCCCCCTCGACGGAGTCGTCGGGGCCCTCGTTGGCCGCGATCAAGTACTCGCCCAACCGGGTCGGCTGGAAGTGGAACGGAACCGCGTCGGCCTCGGCCCCGTCGATGACCATCGCGCCGTCGCGAGCGACCCAGGTCCCGTCGTCGGCCTGCATCGTGTAGCAGCCGCCGGCCAGGGCGTAGCGGTCCTCGGGGCTCGCCAACCGGTCGTGGACGTCGCGGTCGACCACCAGCTGGTACGGCACGGCGAGCGCCGGCGTCTCTGCCCCGGCCGGCGGTGCGGTCGTTCCCGGGAGGGCCAGCAGCAGCCCGGCCAGGACGAGCATGGCCACGCCGCGCCGCGCGGTACGGGGTGAGGGGGTGAACGTGGACGTCATCGCGGTACCTCGGCTCTGGGTGCCCAAACGTGTGGGTCGCTCCACTTCCTGTGTTCGACGCAAGACGACCCGTCTCCTGCCCGGCCGCCGAGGTGGGGTGGCCGCGGGCCACTAAGGTGTCCCGACCGATGACCGTCGTCCGTCCCTACACCGGCCCCGATCCCGGTCACCCGGTGACCGTGGTCCCGAGCGACCCATCGCGGCGCGGCGCCCTGGTGCGTGTGCGCGGGTGGGAGGTCGCCGTGGCCGATCCGGTCGGTGCCGTGACCGACGGACGCGCGCTGGACGAGGCTGCCGACGAGCTCGGATGGGCGGGGCCGGGCGCCGCCGGGCCGCCGTTCACCCACGGACTGCTCGGGTTCGTGACCGACGACGCATCGGCTGCGCTGCTGGACCTGGACACCGTCGACGAGCGGCCCGCGCCCGCCCCGCTTCCCCCGCTGTGGTTCGGTCGCTACACCCATGCGGCCTGCCAGTCCCCCGACGGGCGCTGGTGGGTGACGGGTGCGTCCGACGCGGACGCCGATCGTGCCCACTCGCTGCTGGTGGCCGCCGCTCGTCGTCACGGTCGTCCCCGGGCGCCGGGACGCGTCGGAGTCGTCGGGGCCACCCGCGAGGAGGAATCGGCTCGGTCCACCTTGTCGCGGGCCCAGCACGGCGCGGCGGTCCAGCGGATCCACGACTGGATCGCCGATGGCGACGTCTACCAGGTGAACCTCACCCTCCACGTCGGCGCGCGGTGGGACGGCTCCCCCCGGGCGCTGGCGCGACGCCTGTTCGGCGCCAGCCCCAGCGCCGACCACGCGGCCTTCCTGCATGCCCCCGGTGCCACGATCGCGTCGGTCTCCCCCGAGACGTTCCTCCGCATGGACGGCCGGCAGGCGACCATCCGTCCGATCAAGGGAACCCGGCGGCGTGCCGAGGACCCGGTCGTCGACCGGGCCCTCGCGGAGGACCTGCGGACGGCGACCAAGGACGGGGCCGAGCACGTGATGATCGTCGACCTCGAACGCAACGACCTCGGCCGGATCTGCGAGGTCGGCTCGGTCCGGGTGCCCCAGCTGATGGAGCTGGAGGCCCACCCCACCGTGTGGCACCTGACCAGCACGGTCCTCGGCACCGTCCGGGCCGACCTCGGCCTGCGCGACGTCCTGGCCGCCCTGTTCCCCTGTGGCTCGGTCACCGGCGCACCCAAGCGGATGGCCGTCTCGAGGACCCGCCTGGTCGAACCGTGGCGCCGCGGCGTCTACTGCGGCGCGATCGGCGTCATCGCCCCGGGGCTGGTCGACCTGTCGGTCGCGATCCGGACCGCGGTCCTGCACGACGGCTGGGCCTGGTACGGCACCGGCGGCGGCATCGTGGCCGACTCCGACCCCGACGAGGAGTGGGAGGAAGCCATGACCAAGGCCAGGGCGTTCTTCACCGCGACCGGCACCGCCCCACCGGATGGCTGACGGCCGCTCCAGAGGCCGGCGCTACAGGCCGGTGATGCGGAGGCCGGCGGTGACCCCGTGGGTGGCGTTGACCGAGATGACGACGGCGGTCATGGCCTCGATGGTGAACGCCAGGCGCAACGGACCGCAGGCGACACCACGCAGGCCCTCGACCTGCGAGGCGAGCTCCACGGTGCGCTTCACCGCTTCGTCGTCGTCCCCGCATACCAGGACGTCCTCGTCGAACACGTGCTCGGTGTTGCGCAGGTGGGTTGCGGAGACGTTGTTGAACGCCGTCGTCACCCGGGCCGCGGGCAGCAGTCGGGCAACCTCTTCCGCCGACGACCCCGCCTCGACCGGCAACGCCTGGGGGCCGCCAGCGAAGCTGAGCTTGTTGACCGCCGACATGACGACCATGTCCCCGACCTCGTCGGCCAGGGGACCCAGGGTGGCCTCCAACCCCTCGTAGGGCACGGTGACCAGGAGCATGTCGGCACGGGCCGGCAACTCGGCGTTGCCGGCACCCTGCACGGTGGCCCCACCACCGGCGAGCAGGGCGACCTCCTCGGCCGCGGCGATGCCCCGTTCGGGGTCTCGCGACCCGATGAGCACGTCCACGCCGGCCCGCGCGAGGCGGTAGGCCAGCCCTCTTCCTTGCGGTCCGGTGCCGCCGATGATGCCGATCACGATCGCGGAGCGTATCGGGCCGGCTGCGTCACGGCAGAACGGCTCAGCGAGGCGGCGGCATGGGCGGTGGCGGTGGGGTCGACCCCGGTCCGCTGGGCACCCGGGCGGGACCGCCGTTGCCGACCGGCGGTCGGCCGTTCTGGCCGCCCGGCAGCGGCTCGCGCACCGGTTCGTTGACCGGCACGCCGGATCCGACCGGCACGTGGCCGTTGTTGGACCCCGCCGTCTTGACCTTCGACGCCTTGCCGACCAGCAGGGCCTGCTTGTCCGCAGACAACCCCGACCGGACCGCGGCCAGCGCCTCCTCACCGGAGATCGCTTCCTTCTCCACCAGCAGCTCGGCCATGCGGTCCAGCCCCGGGCGGAGGCCCTCGAACTGCTCGACGAGGTACTCCAGGTTGGTGGACAGGATGCGGTGGGCCTCGACGTCGACGGCTTCGGCGAAGTTGTCGGAGTAGGCGTGGCCGCGTCCGAGCTCCTCACCGAGGAAGACCGGGCGATCCTCGCCGTAACCGACGGGGCCGACGGCCTCGGTCATGCCGAAGTCGCGCACGATGGCCCGGGCGAGCTTGGTGGCCTGCAGCAGGTCGTTGGACGCACCCGTCGTCGGCTGGCCCAGCGCCACGAGCTCCGCGGCACGACCACCGAGCATCACGCGGAGCTTGGCGATCAGGTAGGACAGCGTGTGGATGTGCCGTTCGTCGACGGGCAGCTGCGTGGTGACACCCAGCGCCATGCCGACGGGCAGGACGGTGACCTTGTAGACCGGGTCCGCCTCCTCCTCGATGAAGGCGGCCAGCGCGTGCCCGCCCTCGTGGTAGGCGACGGACTCCTTCTCCTTCTCCCCCAGCTGCAGGGTCGAACGCTCGCGGCCGATGGTCTGCCGCTCGCGAGCTCGCTCGAAGTCCTGCATGCGGATCTCGGGGCTGTTCTCGCGCACCGCGATCAGGGCCGCCTCGTTGACCAGGTTCTTGAGGTCGGCACCGGCCATGCCGGGCGTGCCACGGGCGATGGTGTTGGGGTCGACGTCGGCGCCGATGGGCTTGCCGCGCATGTGGATGCGCAGGATCTGGTCGCGCTCCTCCAGGGTCGGCAGGGGCACCACGATCTGGCGGTCGAACCGGCCGGGACGGGTCAGCGCCGGGTCCAGGACGTCGGGGCGGTTGGTCGCACCCATGATGACCACGCCGGTGGAGCCCTCGAAGCCGTCGATCTCGCCGAGCAGCTGGTTGAGGGTCTGCTCGCGCTCGTCGTGGCCGCCGCCGAGGCCTGCCCCGCGCTTGCGGCCGATGGAGTCGAGCTCGTCGATGAAGATGATGGAGGGGGCGTTCTCGCGCGCCGTCTTGAACAGGTCACGCACACGGGAGGCGCCGACGCCGACGAACATCTCCATGAAGTCCGAGCCGGTGACGGAGATGAAGGGCACCCCGGCCTCACCAGCAACGGCCTTGGCGAGCAACGTCTTTCCGGTACCGGGCGGGCCGACCATGAGCATGCCCTTGGGCACCTCGGCGCCGGCCTGGCGGAACCGGGAGGGATCACGCAGGAACTGCACGACCTCCTGGATCTCCTCCTTGACCTCCTTGTAGCCCGCGATGTCGTCGAAGGTGGTCTGCGGCTGGTCGGTCTTGTGGATCTTGCCGGTCGACTTGCCGATCTGGCCCAGGCCGCCCATCTGTCCGCGTGCCTGGCGGTTGATGAACCAGAAGAAGCCCACGAAGAGGAGGAGTGGGAACAGCAGCGGGAGCAGCAGCCCGAAGATGCCGCCGGTGTCGGACTCCGCCTCGATGGTGACCCCGTTGTCGCGCAGGAACGTCTCGACCTCGCCGAGTCCCACGACCGTCGAGATCGGCAGGAACGACCGGAAGGCGGTGGTGTCGTCCTCGCGGGCCCCCTCGACGTAGGTGCCGTCGATGGACTGGCCGGTGAACACGACCGATTCGACGCTCCCCGACTCCACCTGCTCACGGAACTCGGAGTAGGTCAGCTCGTCACCGGACTGCACGGTTCCGAGCCCACCGAAGAGGATCGACACCAGCAGCACGGCACCGATCACCGCGATCAGGCGCATTCGAGGGTTGCTGTTCACGACCCCACTCTTGCGGGGAGGCACCGTGTTCGCCACTCTTGGCCCGGATGGCCTTGCCTTCCCATATCGCAGCCGGAGCCGAGATTGCGGTTGATGTGGCGGTTGTCGGGTCCGGTGTCGCCGGACTCGTGACCGCACTCGACCTGCTCGATCGTCGTCCAGAGCTGACCGTTGCCCTCATCGACAAGGGGGTGTCCGGCGAGTCGGGCTCGACCCCGCTGGCGCAGGGAGGGCTTGCGGCCGCCGTCGGCCCGGACGACTCCCCCGCCATGCATGCCGCCGACACCGCACGGGCCGGGGACGGCCACACCGACCCCCGAGCCGTCGCGGTCATGGCCGCCGAGACCCCCGCACGTGTGGCGGACCTCCGCCGGCGGGGTGCGGTGTTCGACACCCAGGACGACGGCAGCCTGGCGCTTGCCCGCGAGGGTGGCCAGCAGGTCGGACGGTCCGTCCGGGCAGCCGATGCCACCGGCGCGGAGATGTTCCGTGCGCTGCGCGACGCCGCCATCGAGAAGGCCCGCAACGGCAGCCTCGTCCGCCTGCAGGGCATGGTCGTCGACCTGCCGCTGGCCACCACCCCCGAACAACCAGTCATCGGGGCGTGGTTGCTGTGCGACGAGATCGCCGGTGGCATGGCCACGCCGTCACAGGATGCTGGCCTGGTCCTGTTGCGCGCCCAGGCGGTCATGCTGGCGACCGGCGGGTGCGGTGGCCTGTACGCGGGCACGACGAACCGCGACGAGGCCACCGGTGATGCCCTGGCCCTGGCGGGCCGAGCCGGCGCCGCCCTGCAGGACCTCGAGTTCGTCCAGTTCCACCCGACCGGGCTGAAGTCCGCCGACGGACGCTTCCAGCGGTTCCTGCTCACCGAGGCGCTGCGCGGTGCCGGCGCCCATCTGCTGGACGCCGACGGCAACCGGTTCATGCTGGATCGCCACCCCGACGCCGAGCTGGCCCCGCGCCACGTCGTCGCCAAGGCGATCCTCGACCAGCCGGGTGGCGCCTGGCTGGACGCCCGGATGATCCCCGACCACCAGCTGGCCGAGGAGTTCCCGACGGTGCTGACCGGCGCCCGGACCTTCGGGTTCGACCTGGCGACCGAGCCGGTGCCGGTCGAGCCGTGCGAGCACTACATGATCGGTGGGGTGGCCACCGACCTGCACGGCCGCACCTCCGTGCCGGGCCTGTACGCCGCCGGGGAGGCCGCGTCGTCCGGGGTCCACGGTGCCAACCGGATGGCCGGCAACTCCCTCGCGCAGTCCTGTGTGTTCGCCCACCGGGCGGCGCTGGACATGGCGGCGCGCCTGGACGGCGCCCACGCCGACACCGACCCGGAACCGCCGACCTTCGGCCGCGACACCCCTGTCACCGCCGACGGCAGCGAACGCACGGACCTGCGGACCGCGATGAGCGCCGGCGGCGGTGCCATCCGCGACGCCGACGGGTTGCAGAAGCTGGGCCAGGTCATCGACGACCTGCGTGCCGCCGCGTATCGGGCCTGGGGTGGCCCCAAGCCTCCCATGGTCCGCGATGCCCTTGAGGTCGACAGCATGCTGGTGTCCGCCCGCGCGATCGTCGACAGCGCCCTGCACCGCACCGAGTCGCGGGGGGCCCACTTCCGCACCGACTACCCCGACCACGACCCGGTCTGGGCCGGTCGACGACAGCGGGTCCAGCTGACCGGCTGACCGGCCGCACTGCCCCGCCGGCCGGGGGACATGCCACACGGCCGCAGGTCTTGGTTCTACAGTCGTGGGGATGGCAAACCCACACGAGCAGGACTTCCGGCGGGCGGCCGAGCCCGAACTCCTCGACGGCATCCGCGCCGGCCAGCCGCTTGCGCTGGCCGAGGCGTACCACCGGCTGGTTCCCGCTGCCCACGCCGTGGCGCGCCGGCTCGTGCCGGGCGCCGCCGAGGTGGAGGAGGTCCTGCAGGCCGTCTTCACCCAGCTGTGGATCTCCTCGCCCGACGCCGGCCCGCTCGAGGGCTGGGCACGCCGGACCACGTGGGCGATCTCCGCCGAGCGGCTGCGTGCCGACGGCCGGGCCCCTGCGTCCCCGTCGGCGTCCGGGCTGCTGCCCGACCTTCCTGCTCCGGACCTGCGCTTCCTCGACGCGGCCGAGCGGGCCATCGCCGAGCTGCCCGACGACGAGCGGCGCGCGCTGCTGCTGGCCCACGACAAGGGTGTGGCGACGACCGCGCAGGACCCGGGTGCCAGCGACGCGCTGGTCCGTGCCCTGCTGGCGCTGGCCGGCCCCGAGACCTCCTCCGGTGACCGCACCGCGGCGACGGAGGATCCGTGTGCGGACCTGTCCGCCCTGGGCGACTGGTGCCTCGGGGTGGCCGACCCCGCTGCGGCGGGTCAGGTGGAGTCCGCCATCGAGGAGCGCGCCGGTTGTGCGGCTCGATCGCGAGCGGTCCGTCGTGGCCGCCGCCGCATCGAGGGACTGCCTGCCACCCCCGACATGGGCCAGCGCGTCCTCGTGCAGGTTCTGACGGCGACAGGGTCCGTGGCCGCCGCGGCCAGCACGCCGCCGCCTGCCGCTCCCCCCGTCGTGATGTCGACGCCCGATGCGGACGAGGCGACGACCGAGCCATCTGCCGCCGAGCCGCTCCTCACCGACGCACCGCCGGCCGACACCCCCACGGCTGACACCCCGACGGCCGACGGAGCGATCGCCGGAGCGCCGGTCGCCGACACGGCACCCTCCTTCGACGAGCCCGCCGCCGACGAGCCCGCGGCCGTCACGCCGATCGACGCTGGTCCTGCCGAGGAGGACGACGACGATCCCTTCGCCGACTTCGACGAGGCACCACCTGTGGTCGGTGGCCCGGTCGTTGCAGCCGGGACCGACGCGGTGGCCGACACCGCCGACCTCCCGGCCGCCTCGTCGCAGGATCCTGCCGACGCCGACTGGACACCCACGCCCGGGGACACCGCCGAGCTGCGCCTGTCCGACATCCTGGCCGGCGACCACGAGGACGACGACCCCTTCGCCGGCCTCGACGAGCTCGACGAACCACCGACGCCCGCGTCGGACGCGCCGGCCGCAACCGGTCCGTACGCCGCCCTGCAAGCCCTCGACGGCGAGGACACCGGCGCCGCACCGGACCCGACGGCCCCCTTCGGCGCGGCCGCCCCTGCCGAACGTGCCGGCGGACCCGATCCCGTGTTCACCGACGATGCCGACGTGTACGTGGAGGGCGAAGAGCGCTACGCCGACGACGACGTCCCCGCGGTGCGCCAGCGCAGCGCCATGGCCGCCGTCCTGGCCTGGGTGCTGCCGATCCTCGGCGGCCTCGCGGTGGGTGTGCTGCTCGCCGTGCAGGTCTTCGGCCCGCCGGGCGGCTGATCCCCCAAGGTCTGGCCCTGTCGGCCGGCCCCGCCGGCTGACCCACGACCGGGTCAGCCGTCCCAGCCCAGCCGTCGGCTGATCTCGGTGGTGACCTCGACCACCATCGGGGCAAGGCGATCAGGGTCCGGCACCCGGGGGGTCGGCGCCACCACCCCGAGCGAAGCAACCGCGTTGCCGGTCCGGTCCCGGATCGGTGCGGCCACCCCCGTCGTCCCGGTCTCCAGCTCGCCGTTGGACACCGCATACCCGCGGATCCTCACCGCGTCGAGGGCCTCGAGCACGCCGTCGTCGCCGCTGAGGGCTGCGCGGTCCTCCTCCACCAGGTGGGCGGCCAGCGCCCGGCCGTGGGCACCGGTCAGCAGCGGATGGCGGAACCCGACCCCGTAGGACACCCGGACGAACAGGCCCTGCGGTTCGATGCGGTCCACCACCACCAGGTCGTCGCCGTCGCGCACGCCCAGGCAGACGGCCTCGTTGCACGCCTCCATCAGGGTCCGCATGCCCGGGGTCGCCAGCCGGCTGACCTCCAGCCCCCGTCCGGCTCGGGCGCCGAGCTCGACCAGCGCGACACCGAGGTGGTACCGCCGGCTGCCCTCGTCGCGCACCGCGAACCCCGTCTCGCAGAGGGTCTCGAGCAGCCGGTAGAGGACCGCACGGTCCAGCGACGTCGCAACGGACAGCTCGGCCACCGTCGCACCCTCGTCGCGCTGGCCCAGTGCGCGCAGCACCGACAGGCCACGCGCGAGTGTGCGAGAACCGCCCCTCTCCAACCAGGACCTCCCTGTCGTGCTCGCGGCCGGCAGCGTAACCCACCGGCTGGTGCCGGTGTCGGGCGGAACGGAAGGCAAGCGATCCGGGCCGCAGGCCATTACGCTGTGCGCCCGCCGGTGTGCCCGGTTGGTAACGGCTCGCGACCAAGGATGCGACGAATGAGCGTCAACGCAGGTTCCTCCGACACGTACTGGGGTCTGACGCCCCGGTCCGACGACGGTGACGAGGAGACGAAGGAGGAGAAGGACACCCTTCTCGCGGCTGCCCTGTCGCAGAATCCCTTCAAGAAGCTCTACGACAACCGCGTGCTGTACCTGCGTGGCCCCATCGAGGACACGAAGGCCGACGAGATCGTCGCCCAGCTCCTTGCCCTGGGCTCGGACTCCGACGACGACATCACGATGTACATCAACTCCCCCGGTGGCGTGATCAGCGGGATGTTCGCGATGTACGACGTGATGCACCTGATCAACGCCAAGGTCAACACCGTGTGCGTGGGCATGGCGGCATCGGCGGGCGCGTTCCTGCTGGCCACCGGCACCGGCACCCGATCGGCCACCCCGAACTCGCGGATCATGATCCACCAGCCCCTCGGTGGTGCCCGCGGTCAGGCCTCCGACATCCAGATCCAGGCGCAGCAGATGACCTTCATGCGCAACCGGATCAACGAGATCCTCTCCGAGCGCTCCGGCAAGTCGCTGGAGCAGGTCGAGAAGGACACCCTCCGCGACTTCTGGCTGAGCGCCGAGGAGTCGGTGGAGTACGGCCTCATCGACAGCGTCCGGACCACCGGCGGCCTCTAGGCCTCGCCGTCCTCCGGCAGGACCTCCGCTGACCCAGCCGACGCCCCCGTGGCGTCGGCTTCGTCGTGCCCGGACCGGAACGCGTCGACATCGGGTGCGTCCAGCGTGCCGAGCCGCCACGTGATGTACGCCCAGGTCGCCGCGACGAGGGCGAGCAGGCCCGGCCAGCCCGTGACCAGCCGGACCGTCGCCAGCGCAGCCAGGTCGCCGTCGCGCAACAGCAGCGCCTGCCATCCCCCCTTCCCCAGGTAGTACAGGCCCCAGACGATCGTGACCTCGCTGTAGGCGGGCCGGACACGGGGATGCCAGTACCACTCCAGCGGCCAGCGGACCAGCGTCGCGCTGGTCCAGGCGACCGCGGGCCGGCCGACGGGGACGCTCAGCAGGCACAGCACGCCGAAGGCCAGATTGCCGACGATGCCCGGTACGAAAAACCCCAGCGCATCACCGCTGAGCAGCGCCACGGCCACGCCGATCACGACGCCACCGAGGCCGGACACGGCATGGGCGAGGGACTGCTTCCGGCGTCGCCGCACGAGGACGACGACCGCACACCAGGCCAGCGCCGCCCCCGCGGCCACGACCAGGGGTGACAGGACGGCCAGCACCGCGAAGAGCAGGGTGGGTGCCACGGTGTCGACGACCAGCTTGGGATCGCGCAGGAGGCCCTGCAGCGTGACGTCCTCGTTCATCGTTGGCAACGCGCGCACCAGGTCGTGCCGCGACCGCCCACGACGCCCTTGCGCATCGGCTCGCCGCACCGGGGGCACGGACGCCCGCCCTGTCCGTAGGCGACGAGGAAGTCGGCGTTTCGACCCGACTCGCCGTTGACCATCTGGTAGTCGCGGAAGGTGGTCCCCTCCCGCTCGATCGACTCGGCCAGGACCGTGCGGATGGCGTGCCAGAGGCGGTCGGACCGCTCCCGCCCGATCCGCCGGGCCGTCGGACGGATCCGTGCCCGCCACAGGGCCTCGTCGGCGTAGATGTTGCCGACCCCGGCGACCGGACGCTGGGACAGCAGGAAGGGCTTGACCTGCTGGCGGGTCGACGACAGCGCCCGGTGGAACCCCTCCCGGGTGAACGCCCCCGACAGCGGCTCGGGCCCCAGCGCCGCGAGGGTCGGCAGGCGCTCGTGCTCCCCCGCCGGGGTCACCACGAAGGTGCCGAACCGCCTGACGTCACGGAAGTCCAGCATCGAGCCGTCGTCGAGCTCGATCGTGGCCCGCACGTACGGGTCGCTGCCGTCCCACCCGTCCTCGCCCCGCCACCGCAGGATGCCGGTCATGCCGAGGTGGAGGATCAGGTCACGATCGGTGTCGAGGTCGGCGATCAGGTACTTGCCCCGGCGGCGGAGGTCGTCGACCCGCCCACCCTCCGCATCGCGGGCCCGGTCGTAGCGCGGCATCGCCGGGTCCACCGCGACCCTCGACACCCTGCGACCCACCAATCTGGGCGCCAGCTGACGCCTCACGCTCTCGACCTCGGGAAGTTCTGGCACTGACGCCATATTCGACCGTAAGGGTTTCGGCTGCACGTGCCGATACGCATCACTAAGAGTAAATCCGCACTACAAGGTGTGACATGACTGTGCTCCTACGCCGAAACCCCGCCTCCAACGCCGCCGACGTCGCCTTCCTGCGCGACAGGTGCAGCGACCTCCAACGCGCCCTGTCGGACAACGCCGCGGGCCGGGTGATCACCCTCGAGGAAACCGAGGGTGAAGTCCTGACGCGGTGGACCGCACTGCTGGTCCCCGACGAGCCCTGGAGCCCCGACGTGCAGTCCACGCTGGAGGACCTGTACGTGCTCCAGGCCCGCGTCCTCGAACGCATGGCTCGCGGCGGTGTCGCCGACATCTCCCCCGACGTCGAGCATCTCGTCCGCGCCCTCCTGATCGACCGCCTGCAGGAGCTGACCGACGCCGCGGTGCACGCCATCCAGTAACCCTCGGCCCATCCGGCGACGCCCCCTGACGGATGGGTGCCTGCTCGGCTACCGTGAGGCCATGAGCCAGGTGAACGCCAGCGGACGCTTCGTCGTCCCCACGCCCGTCAACGAACCCCTGCGCGACTACGCGCCCGGCAGCCCCGAACGGGCATCGCTGGAGTCGACGATCGCTGCCGTGCGCAGCGCCGGCCCCATCGACGCCCCCATGCACATCGGTGGCCGAGACGTCACGACGGGGACGACCTTCACCGTCACCGCGCCGCACGACCACGGGCTGTCACTGGCCACCGTGCACGCCGCCGGCCGCGACGACGTCACCGCAGCCATCGACGCGGCTGGTGAGGCGGCTCGCGACTGGGCCGCCACACCCCTGGCCGACCGGGCCGCCGTGTTCCTCCGGGCTGCCGACATGCTCAGCGGCCCGTGGCGCGACCGGCTGAACGCGGCCACGATCCTGGGGCAGTCCAAGTCGGTGTACCAGGCCGAGATCGACGCAGCCGCCGAGCTGATCGACTTCCTGCGCTTCAACTGCGCGTTCGCCGAGCAGATCCACGCCGAGCAGCCAATTTCCTCCACGGGCATCTGGAACCGCACCGACCACCGGCCGCTCGAGGGCTTCGTGCTGGCCCTCACCCCGTTCAACTTCACCGCCATCGCCGGCAACCTGCCCGCTGCGCCGGCGATCATGGGCTGCACGGTCGTGTGGAAGCCGTCGGAGAAGCAGGCCTACGCCGCGCAGGTGACGATGGACCTCTTCCGCGCTGCCGGCCTGCCCGACGGCGTCATCAACCTCGTGCACGGTGACGGGGCGATGGTGTCGGAGGTGTGCATGTCCCATCGTGACTTCGGCGGGCTGCACTTCACCGGGTCGACGACGGTGTTCAAGCAGCTGTGGCAGCGGACCGGCGCCAACATCGACACCTACCGCTCCTATCCGCGGATCGTCGCCGAGACCGGCGGCAAGGACTTCGTCATCGCCCACCCTTCCGCTGACCCGCTCGCCGTGGCCGTCGGCCTCGGGCGCGGGGCCTTCGAGTACCAGGGGCAGAAGTGCTCGGCGGCCAGCCGGGCCTACATCCCTGCCTCGCTGTGGCCGGCCGTCCGCGACCCCCTGGCCACGATGGCGGAGGAGATCACCGTCGGCGACGTGGGCGCGGACCTGTCCACGTTCTTCGGCGCGGTCATCGACAAGGTGGCCCACGACCGGCTGACCCAGGCCATCGCCGGGGCGACCGACGCGGGCGCCAAGGTGCTGGTCGGCGGCGGCGCGGACGCCAGCGAGGGCTGGTTCGTCGACCCGACGGTGCTGGTCACCGAGGACCCCACGAGCGACACGATGGTCCGCGAGCTCTTCGGACCGGTGCTGACGGTGTACGTCTACGACGACGCCCGGTGGGAGGAGACCCTCGACCTCGTCGACTCCTCCTCCCCCTACGCCCTGACCGGCGCGGTGTTCGCCACCGACCGCTCGGCCGTCGACGACGCCCTGGGCCGCCTGCGCCATGCCGCGGGCAACTTCTACATCAACGACAAGCCCACGGGCGCGGTCGTCGGCCAGCAGCCGTTCGGCGGCGCGAGGGCCTCGGGCACCAACGACAAGGCCGGCTCCCCCCTCAACCTGCTGCGCTGGGTCAGCCCCCGGTCGATCAAGGAGACCTTCGTCCCCCCGACCGACTGGCGCTACCCCCACCAGGGCTGACCCCCCGAGGTCAGGGGTTCGGGCGGCCCAGGGATTCGGCACGATTGGCGCCTACCGCGGCGCCATGTCGTCTGGGCGCCGCGGCTCACGGCTCCTGTGAGCCGTAGTGTCCTTCGTCGCCTACCGCGGCGCCATCCGCAGGGCGCCGTCGAGGCGGATGACCTCGCCGTTGAGCATCTGGTTCTCGCAGATGTGGCGGACGAGTGCCGCGTACTCGGAGGGCTCGCCCAGGCGGGAGGGCATGGGGACGGCGTCGCCGAGGGACTTGACCGCCTCGGGTGGCAGGCCGTGCAGCATCGGGGTGGAGAAGGTGCCCGGGGCGATCGTCATGACCCGGATCAGGTGCTGGGCGAGATCGCGGGCGATCGGCAGGGTCATGCCGACCACGCCACCCTTGGACGCCGCGTAGGCCGCCTGGCCGATCTGCCCGTCGAACGCTGCGATCGAGGCGGTGTTGACGATGACGCCTCGCTCGCCGTCCACGGGATCGGAGGCGGCCATCGCAGCGGCGGACAGGCGCAGGACGTTGAACGTGCCGACCAGGTTGATCGTGACGACCTTCTGGAACTGCTCGAGGTCCATCGGGCCGCGCTTGGACAGGACCCGACCGGGGGTCCCGACGCCGGCGCAGTTCACGGCCACGCGCAGGGTCCCGAGCTCCGTCGCGGTGTCGATCGCCTCCTGCACCGCCGCCGGGTCGGTCACGTCAGCGGGGACGAAGCGGGCCGCGTCGCCGATCTCCGAGGCCGTCTCGGCGCCGGGTGAGGACGGCAGGTCGACCAACACGACCTTCGCGCCCGCAGCGACAAGCCCCTCGGCGGTGGCACGACCGAGGCCGGAGGCCCCTCCCGTGACGAGGGCGACGGCGTTGCTGAGGTCCATCTTCGACAGGCTCCTGGTAGCGGTTGCAGTGGTGTCGAGAGGCTACAGGCCCCTGACGTTTCGCCCGTATCCAACGCAGGGGCTTTGCCAGATGTACGACCGGATGGGAGAGTGGCCGACATGAGCACCCCCCAGCGGACCTGGACCCCGTCCTCGTGGATGGATCTGCCTGCCGAGCAGATGCCGGAGTACCCGGACCCCGACCACCTCAAGCAGGTCCTCGAGACGCTGTCGACCCAGCCCCCGCTGGTGTTCGCCGGCGAAGCTCGTGACCTGACCGCCGACCTCGCCCGCGTCTGCCGTGGCGAAGCCTTCCTCCTGCAGGGCGGCGACTGCGCCGAGACCTTCGATGCGGCCGGCGCCGACGCCACCCGCGACAAGCTGAAGGTCCTGCTGCAGATGGCGATCGTCCTGACCTACGGCGCGTCGATGCCAGTGGTCAAGGTCGGTCGCATCGCCGGCCAGTACGCCAAGCCCCGCTCCAAGCCCACCGAGAGCGTCGGTGGCGTGGAGATGGCCTCCTACAAGGGCGACGCCGTCAACGGCCTTGCCCCGACCGTGGAGAACCGCCGTCCCGACCCCTCACGCCTCGAGCGGATGTACCACACGTCGGCGTCAACCCTGAACCTGCTGCGTGCCTTCACCAGCGGCGGTTTCGCCGACCTCTCCCGGGTCCACGCGTGGAACCAGGAGTTCGTGGCCGGGTCGCCGCAGGGGCAGCGGTACGAGCGCATGGCGTCCGACATCAGCCGCGCCCTGGACTTCCTGTCCGCCGTCGGCATCGACATCGGACGCGAGGCGACGTTCAACAGCGTCGACTTCTACACCTCCCACGAGGCCCTGCTGCTGGGCTACGAGCAGGCGCTCACACGTCAGGACTCCCTCAGCGGCGACTGGTTCGACTGCTCGGCCCACATGCTGTGGATCGGCGAGCGGACGCGTCAGCTCGACCACGCCCATGTGCACTTCCTGTCGGGGGTGTCCAACCCGATCGGGTGCAAGGTCGGTCCGACGATGACCCCCGAGGAGCTGCTGGAGCTCGTCGACGTCCTCAACCCCGACAACATCCCCGGCCGCCTGACGCTGATCAGCCGCATGGGCAAGGACAAGGTGGGCGACGCGCTGCCGCCCCTGCTGGCCGCAACCCGCGACGCCGGCAAGAACGTCGTGTGGGTCTGCGACCCCTGTCACGGCAACACCTTCACCGCCGAGTCCGGCTACAAGACTCGCCACTTCGACGACGTGCTGGCCGAGATCGCCGGGTTCTTCGGTGCGCACCAGTCCGAGGGGACCATCCCCGGTGGCGTGCACATGGAGCTGACCGGCGAGGACGTCACCGAGTGCCTCGGCGGCGACCAGCAGATCGCCGACCTCGACCTGTCGCAGCGCTACCTGACGGCCTGCGACCCCCGGCTGAACAACGCCCAGTCCCTGGAGATGGCCTTCCAGGTCGCCGAGCTGCTCCGCGACCGTCCCTGCGCCCGACCGTAGGTCAGGCGGCCCGCTCGCGTGCGCCGTCGAGGCGTGCGCGAGCGTTGTGGCCAACCGGGCCATGTAGGCCTTCCAGGCGGGCGCATGCGGCAGGTCGGGGTCGGTCGCGAACCGGGTCAGCTGCTCGTGGCTTGCCCAGTACTGCACCGCCATGGTCGTGCGGCCACGACGGAACCACTCGACGTGCAGCAGGCCGAGCGCTGGCTCGGCAACCAACCGGCGCAACATGCGTGGCATGGCGCTCGCGACCAGCCACAGGCTTCGCAGCCGCCAGGCTTTCGACGAGGTGGGGCGGCCGGACGACCCCGTCGAGGAGCTCCGTGCCCTCGGCTTGGCCTACCGGCGCTCGGCGCTGGACCGACCCCACCTCTACGCGGTCATGTTCGACTGCCCGGTACCGGAGTTCACCCCGTCGGAGGCCGACGACGCGTTCGCCCTGGCCCGGCTGGAACGCCTTCGGTCTGCGGTCGCCCGTGCCGTCGACGTCGGCGCCGTCGTGGGCAACGACATGGAGATCACCTTCGCCCTGTGGGGGCTCGTGCACGGTTTGGCGTCCCTCGAGCTGTCGGGCGTGCCGGCGGGGCTCGACGCCGACGCCGTCTGGGCGCAGGCGCTGGGCGCGATGCTGGCCGGGTTGGCGCCGGACTGATCAGCCGTCAGAAGCGGCAGGCGCCCGTCGGCATCGGCGTGTTGCGGGCGATGGCCTGGGCGATGTCCGGCTGGACCCGTTCGGCGGTCAGGGCATAACCGACGCCGTCACCGGCGGTCGAGGCGGCGAAGACCACGCCCCCGACCTCACCCGCGGCGGTGACGAACGGCCCGCCCGAATCGCCGGGTGAGACCGCCGCCTCGAGGGTCAGGATCTCCCGGCTGGTGACGCTGCGGCCGTAGATGTCGCGGCCGAGCGCCTCCTGCCGGCCACGTACGGCGGCCGGCCGGATGTTGAGCTCGCGCTGGCCCCCGGGGAAGCCGAGGGTCGCGCCGGCGACTCCACGGTCCACCGGGGTCGACGCCCATGGCAAGGGCGTTGCGGTCGTGTTGGGCACCGACAGCACGGCGAGGTCGAGCTCGGGGTCGACATGGATCGCGACGGCGTCGTGTGTGCCACCGGGGTCCCGGACCCGGATGACCTCGCCGCCGGCGATCACGTGGGCGTTGGTGACCACGAAACCGGGCTGGGTGACGAAGCCGGACCCCGCCGACACGCCGTCACAACCGAGGGACTCCACCTGCACCGTCGACGGCGCGCCGGCCGCGGCTGCGAGCTCGACGAACTCCCCCGAGGGTTGGGCGACCGGTGGCGCGGTGGCGCCCTGCAGGCCGGCGAAGACCTGTGGGAACCCCTGCTGGTCCAGGTAGCCAGCGACGCGACCGAACAGGTCCGGCGGCGGGCCGAGCGTCTCGTCGATCAACCCCAGCACCGTGCTGCCCCTCACCTGCCGGGCGAGGCTGGCGGTCGGCCCCTGGGCAAGGATCGAGCCGGCCAGCCACAACGACAGCACCAGCGACGCGAGGCCGACGGCGACGCCGAACACCGAGTCGGCCGCGCCTGCCCCGCTGCGCTCGGCGGCCACGCGCAGGCGTGCACCGACGAGGTAGCCCAGCAGCTGCCCCATCAGGAGCGCCACGACGAGGATCCCGAAGGTGACCAGCGACAGGCGGACACCGGGCGTGTCGATGAACTCCGTGGCGATGTCGGGGGCGAACAGTGCCCCGAGGACGAGGCCGATCGCGGCCCCGCCGAAGGCGAACATTTGGCTCAGCGCACCACGACGCCAGCCCCTGACCGCAGCCACGAGCAGCATCGTGCCGAGCACGACATCCACGAGGTTCACACCCGACAGTGTGCCGCCGTCGGCCACGGACCCCATGGTCCTCCTGCACGGGCCGCTACCATCCGCCCGTGCGACGAGTCGTCCTCCCCCTCCTTTTCCTCGCCCTCCTGGGCGCTGGTTGTGATGGCCTGGACCTCCGGTTCGGCGGCCTGGACACCGGCTCGTTGGAGGAGCAGATCCTGGCCGACGTCGATGCGCGCTTCCCCGTGGACTTCGAGGAGGTCACCTGTCCCGAGGGCATCGAGCCCCGCGCCGGTGACGTGTTCGTCTGTCGCGTGCATGCCGCCGACGGGTCGGTCGGCGTGGTCGAGGTCACCCAGCTGGCCGGCGACAGCGAGGCCTGCAGCGACATCGGCGCCGCGACCGGGGCCGACGACGTCTGCGTGGAGTGGGAGCTGACGGAGGTGCTGGCGCCCGAGGAGTCCGGCACCGGCGACGACAGCTGACCCCGCGGGAGGTCCGTCGCGGCCCCATCGGGTGTCCGTCGGGCCGAGCCCGGTGTGCGTCGGACCGACTTCGCGGTGCAGGCTGGTGGCATGGACCGCGACACCGCCCTGCTGATCATCGTCACCGGACGCGACCGCCCCGGCGTGACGTCGCGGCTGTCGACGGTCCTCGCCGAGCACGGTGCCCGCATCGCCGACATGGAGCAGGTGGTCCTGCGCGGCCGGCTGGTCCTGGGCATCGTCGTGCACGTCACCGGTGACACGGGAGGCCTCCAGGACGCACTGTTCGCCGTCACGGGCCGCGCCGGGATGCAGTGCGAGATCGATGTGGTCGAGGCCAAGCGCATGGACCGGCGCGATCCCGTCGACCGCCACCACGTCACCATGCTGGGCATGCCGCTGCGGCCGTCGGCCATCGCCAGCGTGACCAGCGCCATCGCCGACCTCGGCGGCAACATCGACCGGATCGAACGCCTGTCGCGCTACCCCATCCTCAGCTTCGAGCTGCTGGTGTCGGGCATCAGCGACGGGGCGTCCCTGAAGGCGGCGGTCGGCCGCGCCGCCGCGGAGGAACAGGTGGACGTGGCCGTCCAGCGGGCGGGCCTGCACCGTCGCGCCAAGCGCCTCATCGTGTTCGACGTCGACTCGACCCTCGTGGACGGCGAGGTCATCGAGCTGCTGGCCGCCCACGCCGGATGCGCCGATCAGGTGGCCGAGATCACCTCACGGGCGATGGCGGGGGAGCTGGACTTCGAGCAGTCGTTGCGCCAGCGGGTCGCGTTGCTCGAGGGCATCGACGAGTCGGCGCTGGCCCATGTCCGCCAGCACCTGCGGTTGATGCCCGGGGCGCGCACCGTCCTGCGCACCCTGTCGCGCCTCGGCTACGTGACCGCGATGGTGTCCGGCGGGTTCACGCAGGTGACCGACGACCTCGCCGTCGAGCTCGGCGTGGACCACAGCCACGCCAACACGCTGGAGGTCATCGACGGCAGGCTGACCGGGAGGTTGGTCGGTCCGATCGTGGATCGTGCGGCCAAGGCCGAGCACCTGCAGCGCATCGCCGTCGAGGCGGGCATCCCCCTGTCGCAGACCGTGGCCGTCGGCGACGGGGCGAACGACCTGGACATGCTGGGCGTCGCCGGACTGGGCATCGCCTTCAACGCCAAGCCCGTTGTCCGTGAACAGGCCGAGGTGGCCCTGAACGTCCCGTTCCTCGACGCGGTCCTGTTCCTGCTCGGCATCACCCGCGAGGAGGTCGAACGGGCCGACGCCGACGACCCCGACGTGGATCTGCCCGCTCCTCCCCCGGTCCCCCTCACCCCGTAGCGGTGGCGCGTCTGTGTGCGGCGGAGGATCCGGCGTACCCTTCGTCCCGCCATGGCTACCACCAAGACCAAGCCGATGCCCGTGTTCTGGCCCGACAAGGCCCGCGCCGAGCTGGGCGATGCCCGTTTCGAGGCCGCGCTCCGTGACCCGCTCAGCGTCGACCTGCTGAACTGGAACATCTTCCAGTCCCTGGAGACCCACCAGGACCAGGACTGGCTCGCCTATCGGCTGCAGATGTTCGGCGGCACCGACATGGCCCCGCCCGTCCGGCTGCAGCTGTGGACGGGCCGTGCCACCGACCCGCGGATGGAGCCGTCCCGCGGCTACCTGCAGGCCGCCGACGCACGTGCCCGCGAGGCCGGCGCCACCGACGACGACATCGCCCGCCTGCGCGAGCCGGTCGAGGTGCCGGTGCGCATCGAGTCCCCCGACGTGCTGTGCCTGGTGCACACCGTCATGGACCGCAACGACCGGGGCACCGCCGGCCGCGACCGCCTGCTGGAGCTGATCGACGGCGGCATCGAACACGCCCGTCGCCTCGGCAAGCAGCTGGCCGTCGCCGTGGTGTACCGCGCCGGCAGCCAGGCTGCTGCGGAGCTGTCCGGCCGCCTCAACGAGCTGCGCGGATCGCTGGCCGACGAGCTGCCGCACCAGCCGAAGGCCAAGGACGTCCAGCTGCGCGACGTCAGCTGGCAGCAGCTCGTCCGGGTCTGGGAGAGCGAGATGAGCTACCTGGACGTCCCCGGCTCGCCCAAGGCGTTCCTGTCCCACTTGAAGGCCAACGATCTCTACTGACGCAGACCGGGGTACGCTGCTCCACGTGTGCAACGGCAGAAGGTCCACGGCCGACGCCCGGAGTGTTGGGGCCTCGAGGACAGCATGGCAGGACTGACCCCGCGTCGTCTGACGGGGGCAACCCTGAAGATGAGCGCCCGCGCCGAACGCATTCCGTTCATCGGTGCCGGCGTTCGGCTGGCCGGCCGCAGCCTGGTCCCGCTCGACGCGCTCCGTGATGCCCGGCTGGGTGCGGTGCGTCCGCTACTCGTGCCCGACGACGTCACGGGACGACCCGACGAGGGCCAGTCGTGACCACCGTCGCCGATCTGCGGGCTGGTTACGCCGCCGCGCTCACCACCCCCACCGCGGTGGCCGAGGCCTTCCTCGCGGCACGGCCCACCGAACGGCCGTGGCAGGCCTTCCGCAGCGTCGATGCCGAGGACGTGCGGGCCCAGGCGCGGACGTCGACCGAACGGCTCGCGGCCGGAACGCCGGCCGGCCCCCTCGAGGGCGTCCCCGTCGGGGTGAAGGACTTCGTGGCCGTCGACGGCTATCGCAGCCACGCCGGAACCCGTGACCTGGTTGCCCACGGTGACGTCGACGCCCTGCTCGTCCGCCGGCTGCGGGATGCCGGGGCCATCATCGTCGGCAAGCTCCACTGCACCGAGCTCGGCCTGTCGCCGACCGGGATCAGCGGGGCCCAGCCGACACCGGTGAATCCCCACTCCCCCACCCACCTGACCGGCGGGTCCTCCAGCGGGACCGGCGCCGCGGTCGGTGCGGGCCTGATCCCCCTCGGGGTGGGCAGCGACGGGGGCGGCAGCATCCGCATCCCGGCGGCCCTGTGCGGGGTCTTCGGCATCAAGCCGTCGTGGGACCTCGTCCCCACCGATGGGGAGATGTCGGTCGGCTGGTGGTCGGTGGAGCACATCGGTCCGCTTGCCCGCTGCACCGAGGACCTGACCACGATGCTGTCGGTCATGGCCGACGTGCCGCTGGCCATCAGCGAGGAACCGCTGCGCTTCGGGGTCGACTGGTCCTGGTGGGGCCGGCCCGATGCCGAGGTCGATGCCGCCTGCCGTGCGGTCGTGGCCGAGCTGTCGGCGGCAGACATCAGCATCCCGTACGTCGACCTGGCGATGTCCGCGGGCTACGCCACTGCCCTGGCCGAGGTCGTCGCCGGGGTCTGGGACGTCTGGCAGGACACCCCCGACCGGTTCAGCACCGACGTGCGGGCCACGCTCGGCATGTCCGCCCACGTGACCGGCGCCGACTACGTGCGGGCCCAGCAGGTTCGGCGGGTCCTCGCCGAGTCCTTCGAGGCCGCGTTCGAGACCGTCGACGTCATCGTGGTCCCGACCACGGCAACGGCGGCGCCCCCGCGACCGTCCGACGCCGAGCTCGACGCGGGCGTGGTCGACCTCGACATGCTCGACGCGATGATCGCCTACACGTTTCCGGCCAACCTCTGCGGCCTGCCCGCCGCCAGCGTGCCGGTCGGCCAGACACTCGACGGCCGCCCGATCGGGCTGCAGCTCATCGGTCGGCGCGGTGCCGACGCCACGGTGCTGTCGGCCTGCGCGGCGCTGGAGCGTGCTGGCCTTGCCGCCGCCCCCGTGTCGTCGCGCCAGCACGACCCCTTTCCTGTCCCGACACCCACCACACACGAGGAGTAGGCAACCGATGTCGGCGTTCGAGCTGACCAGCCCCGCATTCGACCACGACGACGAACTGCCCGAACGGTTCACCCAGGACGGCACCGACGTCTCCCCGCCCATCCGCTGGTCAGGCGTGCCCGACGGCACCGCCGAGCTGGTCCTGATCGCCGAGAACCGCGACGCCGACGAAGGTGTCGTCACCCACTGGGTGGTCTACGGCATCCTCCCGGAGGAGACCAGCGAGCTGCCCGAGGACATGGGCGACCAGGCGCTCGTGCAGGCCGAGACCTTCGAGCTGTGCCAGGGCCTCAACGAGTTCGACAACTCCGGCTACACCGGCCCGCTACCGCTCGACGAGCGGGGGCGCCACCGGATGTTCTTCCGGCTGTTCGCCCTCGACGTGGTCCTGGACGTCCCGCCGGGGATCACCCGCATGGAACTCAAGAAGGCCGCCGAGGGCCACATCATCGGCACCGCGGAGATGGTCGGCCTGGCCTGACCCACCCGCGCCGTCGAGGGGTCTCGGTCAGCTGGCCGGGACGAAGACGACGGTGCGCCCGGCGGCGTCCACGGCGTCCAGCCGGACCTGCACCTCCGTGCCGAGGGGCAGCTCGACGCCCACCAGCCGTGCGGTGACCGCAGGCTGTCGCAGCTGCACGTCGGTGCCGCGGTCGGAGGTTCGCACCACGGTCGCCGCGAAGGTCCGACCGACCTGCGGGGCCAGCACGTGGGCCTCGACGAGGTCGAGGACCGCACGGTCCAGCGCTCCTGCCCGACCACGGGCCCGCGCCATCGCCTTCGGCAGCTCGTCCAGCCGTTCGAGGACCCAGCCGGAAGGGCGGACCCCCGCATGCAGGGCGAGGGCGATCTCGCTGCCGTAGCGGTCGACCAGCCGTCGCAGCGGGGCGGTCACGTGGGCATAGGCGCTGGCGAGGGCCTCGTGGCGGTGCTCGTCGGGCGTCTCGCCGTCGAAGGCCACGTACCCCGCGCCGCGCAGCCCGACGGCGGCCAGGGAGACCATGGCCGCCTCGACCGGTTCGTGGGGGTCGAGGGTGCGCACGAACGCGGCGTAGGGGATCTCGCGCGGCCACGGCAGTCCGAGCGCCCACGCCCGCTGGCGGAGCGCCTGGACGGCATCGGGATCGGGGGCGGGCAGTGTCCGGAGCACGCCGATCCCCGCGTCGGCCATCATGGTGCCTGCCGCGATGCCGGTGAGGAGGGAGATCTGGGCGTTCCACTCCTCCACCGGGCGTGGTGCCCGGTAGCGCAGGTCGAAGGTGCCGTCGTCGGTGCGATGGACCTCCTGGTCGGGCAGCGCCAGCGAGACCCCGCCGCGGACCCACTCGCGCTCGGCCCGGAGACGTCCGACCCGGGACAGCCGGACCAGCATGGGATCGGTGCCGAGGTCGATGGCGTGCTGCGCCTCGGCGTAGGTCAGCTGTGCGCGGCTGCGGACGGTCGCCCGCCGGACGGCGACGTCGTCGATGTCCCCGTCGGCGCCAAGGCGGATGGTCCACAGCACGGCCGGGCGATCCTCGTCCGGCAGCAGGCTTGCAGCCCCCTCCGACAGGGCGCGCGGGTGGAGCGGGATGACCCGGTCGGGGCTGTAACGGGAGACGCCGCGGACCCATGCCTCCTCGTCGACCGGATCGCCCTGGTCGACGAAGGCCGCCACGTCGGCGATGGCGTAGCTGACGACGAACCCACGACCCTCGGCGGCAACGTGCACCGCTTGGTCGAGGTCGCGCGAGCCCGGCGGATCGATGGTGACCAGGGGCAGGTCCGTGGCGTCGACGCGGTCGTGTCGGGGACCGCGAACGGCGGCCGCCTCGGCTGCCTGCTCGACCTCGGGAGGAAAGGCCGTGGGGACCTCGAGCTCTGCGCGGAGGTCGGCGAGGGCGTCGGTGAGGGGCCCCGTGGGGACCCGACGGCGGCTGCTGGTCATCGTGGCATCACGGCGCAGACGCTAGCGAACAGGGCTCCCGAGGACCGCAGGTGACGCTCCGCAGTCGTCGAACTCCACAACTCATTAATTCTCGAGCGTTGCGCCGCACGACCTCCGCAATCGTGATTGCCTTCGTCCCTTCGGACGATCACCCACCGGTGGCCGTCCTCGCCTTGAGACAGGACACCCCCCATGAGACGACTGCTGCTTGCCTTCCTCGCGATGGCGCTGGTGCTGCCCCTTGCCCCGTCGGCCACGGCCGAGGACTACCACATCGTCAACGGGACCCCGGCCGCTCAGGGGGCCTACCCCTGGATGGCCGCGTTCCTCTTCGACGGTGGCCAGGGCTGTGGAGGCTCGGTCATCGCGCCCAACTGGATCCTGACGGCGTCGCACTGCGTGGCCGACGACCGCGGCCAGCCGTCCGTGGCTCCCGGCAGCGCCACCTTCGTGGTCAACGCCACCGACTGGACCGACGGCAGTGGCCAGACGCTGACCGCGGCAGAGATCATCATCCATCCCAACTACGACGCGGCGACCACCGACAACGACGTCGCGCTGATCCGCACCAACGAGGCCGCGAACGTCACACCGGTCCAGTTCGCGACGGCGCCCGAGCAGAACCCAGCCGCAGGCACCGAGGTGCGCGTGATCGGCTACGGCACGACCACCTCCGGCGGTGAGGCGTCGAACACGCTCCTGCAGGTCGATGTGCCGATCGTGTCGGATGCCGATTGTGCCGCCGGGTACGGCAACCTCAACGCCCCCAACATGCTGTGCGCCGGTGCACCCACCCAGGACGAGGCCAACCCGGGCCGGGACTCCTGCCAGGGCGACTCGGGCGGACCGCTGTTCATCGACGGTGACCAGCCGGTCCAGATCGGTGTCGTCTCCTTCGGCATCGGCTGCGGTGCCCCCCTGCCCGGTGTCTACGCCGAGGTCTCGACCTACGCCGAGTGGATCCAGGGCATCATCGGTGGTGGCATCCAGCCGGGCGAGCCCGACCCCGGCCCCGTCGCCGAGCAGCCGACCGGTGCCGCGGACATGGTCGTCCGCATCCAGGGCCAGACCGACCCCAACGGTGCCGTCGACAACGCCATCGCCATCTCCCAGTACGTGTTCCAGACCCCAGGGGCATTCGGTGTCCTCGCCGCCTCGGCGAACTTCCCCGACGCCCTCGGCGGTTCGGCGTTGGCGTCTTACTACGGCCCGCTCCTGTACGTGAACCCCGACGGGACCCTGTCGGAGGACACGCTGCGGGAGTTCCAGCGAGCGCTGGACCCCGGCTCGACCATCTACGTCCTCGGTGGCACCGCCGTCATCGGTCCCGACGTGGCGGCCGCGCTCGAGGCTGCCGGCTTCGTCGTCGAGCGGCTGGCGGGTGCGGGTCGCCAGCAGACCGCCCGGATCGTCGCCGACAAGGTGAACGAGGTAGTCAACGGAGACCAGGCCCCGCCGTTCGACTCCGTGATCGTCGCCTTCGAGGGCAACTGGCCCGACGCGGTGACCGTCGGGTCCATTTCCGGCTGGTTCGGCATCCCCGTCCTGCTGACCCCCACCGCCGAGCTCGGCGGCCCTGCCGCGGAGTACCTGCAGGAGAACCTGCCTGCGGAGGTCATGGTCCTGGGTGGCGACGCGGTCATCTCCCAGAACGTCCGTGACCAGATCCAGGCGATCATCGGCGAGGACGGGTTCGTCCAGCCGTTGTTCGGTGACTCCCGCTTCGAGACGGCAGCCGACATCGCCTTCTACACGCGCGAGCTGTTCACGTTCAACGACGAGGTCTTCGAGTTCGAGGGCGAGGCCATCACCGAACCCGACGTGCTGGTCGCGGTGAACCTCGAGCAGCCGGATGCGTTCACCCACGTGCTGGCGGCGTCGTCGCTGGTCGGCAACTTCGGCGGGCTGTTCGTCGCCGTCGACAGCGCCGGCGGGTTCCGCGACGCGATCGTCCCGGCGATCTGCGGCATCGACAAGCAGGTGTTCGCCATCGGCTCGACCGCGCTGGTCACCGACGAGGCCACCCAGCAGATACAGGCCGCGTCGGCCGGGACCAGCTGTGACCCCAACGATCCGTTCGCGCTCGGCGGTTAGGTAGCACCGACAGGACCCGATGGCCCCGGCACCCGCCGGGGCCATCGTCGTCGCCGAACCCCGTCAGCCGTCGGTCCCCCCACAGACGGCAGCGGCGAACGCCTCGAGCACATGGGCGGCCACGATGGCGCCCGGGTCTGGATTGCCCACGAGGGCGTCGGCGCCGACGTAGCTGGATCGTCCGGCGCCGGTTTCGTCGATCTCGGCGGTGGCCTGCGCGGCCTTGCGTGCGACGTCCGCTGCCTCCTCCAGGTCACCACCGTCGGCGAGGACCCGTTGGGCGGGCCACAACGCGTCGAGCATCGTGCGATCACCCTCCGCGGCGCCACCGTGCTCCTGCATCGCCTCCAGCCCGGCGGCCAGCGCAGCCGGCGGTTCCTCTCCATCGGCCAGCGCACCGCGCATCCCGTCCAGCAGCAGCCCGACCAGCGCGCCGGCCGACCCGCCCATGGCCCCCGTGACCCGGGCGGACAGGGCGCCGAGCAGCGCGGGAAGGTCGGCCAGCGGCAGCTCGTCCAAGGACTCGGCGATCGCTCGGCCACCCGCGGCGAACGTCGTACCGGTGTCCCCGTCACCCACCGCGGAGTCCAGGGTGTCGAGCTCGTCCCTTGCCGCCGCGAGGCGGTCGGCGACGGCCTCCAGCGCTGTCCGTCGACCCGGATGGTCCGATGGCTCCACCGCCTCACCGCCCTCCCGCGTGGGCAGCTCCAGCACCTCCGGGGCCCGTACCGGGACGGGGCTCGACCAGGCGGCCGGCTCGACCGGGGAGGTCAAGGCGGCACGACGCTGGTCGTCCAGCGGGGCGATGGTGACGCTGACCCCGTACATGTCGAGGGAAGTCATGAACCGGCCGGGACCGACCACGAGCTCGGCCCGCTCTCCCAGCGGACCGGCCAGCAACGCGTCGACCAGCACCCCCAGCTCCACCGGGGGGACCGCCCCGAGGTCGTTGATCAGCACGATCAGCGGCCCGTCGGGCGCGCCGTCGAGCAACCGGTCGGCCAGCAGTTCGGCGTAGTCCGTGGCGTCTCCGGTGGGGATCCGCTCCACCCCGGGTTCGCCGTGGATGCCGAGGCCCACCTCGGCCACGTCGTCGTCGAACCGGCCCTCCTCCCCCGCCGTTGGCATCGTCGCGGTGGTCAGGGCCAGCCCGATGGTCCGGCAGTCGTCGGCCAGCGCCTGCGCTGCCTCGGCGATCGTGTCGACATCGGCCCCCTCTCGGGCGAGGTGACCGGCCAGCTTGTGCACCAGGACGGTGCCGGCGAGGCCGCGCGGGTGCTCGGCGTCGGGAAGGGCGATGTCATCGGCCACGGTGACGACGCGGATCTCGTGGCCGTCGGCGCGTGCACGCTGGGCGGCCAGCCCGAAGTTCAGGCGGTCGCCCGTGTAGTCCTTGACCAC
This sequence comes from Euzebya pacifica, assembly GCF_003344865.1. Taxonomy (GTDB): domain Bacteria; phylum Actinomycetota; class Nitriliruptoria; order Euzebyales; family Euzebyaceae; genus Euzebya; species Euzebya pacifica. The sequence goes on along the minus strand of NZ_CP031165.1, from coordinate 2,576,857 downwards.
GAGCACACAGCCGGCCTCGGTCGTGACGTGGGCGATGGCCGTCTCGACGGCGTCCACAGCCGGGGAGGCGAACAGCTCGCCCGCCACGGCTGCGGTGAGCATGCCCTGCCCGACATAGCCCACGTGCGCGGGTTCGTGCCCGGACCCGCCGCCGGAGAGGATCGCGACCGCTGCCGGGTCGGCGTCGGTTCGCACCACTACCTTGGTCCCGGGATAGCCGTCCAGCCGGGCGAGCCCAGGGGTCGTGCGCAGGTGGCCGTCGATGGCCTGCTGCACCAGCTCGTCACGGTCGTTGTGGAAGCGCGATGTGCCCATGTGCGCCTGTGTGCCCGCTCCGAACCAGAACCATGCGTCCCACCCCCCCTGTCCCGTGTCGAGACGCCGTGCGATGCTGACGTCATGGCACGGCTGGATCAGCGGCACCCGGCGGGCGCACCCGGACCGTGGTTCGTCGACTCGCGCTGCATCGACTGCGATGCCGCACGGCACGTCGCTCCCGGCCTGATCGCCCGCAACCCCTCCGACGGCGTCTCGGTGTTCACCCGGCAGCCCGCCACGGCGGAGGAGGTGGCCATGGCGTGGCGGGCGGTCCTTGTCTGTCCGACCCGTTCGGTGGGACACGTCAGCGAACGGCAACCGCCACCCGGTGTGTACCCACACGATCTCGGCGACGGGGTCCACCGCCTCGGCCACAACGCCAGCGACTCGTTCGGTGCCCACAGCTACCTGGTGGTCCGCGACGACGGCAACCTGATGATCGACGCGCCCCGCTGGACCCGGCAGCTGGTCGAACCGATCGAGGCGCTGGGCGGAATCGCCCACGTCCTGCTGACCCACCGGGACGATGTCGCCGACGCCGACCGGTACGCGGAACGGTTCGACGCCAGGGTGTGGATCCACGCCGACGACCGCGCCGCGGCACCCTACGCCACCGACGTGATCGACGGCACGGAGCCAGTCGAGCCGACGGAGGGCGTCGTCGCCGTTCCCGTCCCGGGCCACACCAAGGGCAGCGTGCTGTACCACGTCGACGGACGCCTGCTGTTCAGCGGCGACTCGCTGGCGTGGGACCCGCGACGGGAACAGCTGACGGCGTTCCGGCGTGCGTGCTGGTTCTCCTGGGACGCCCAGACCGCCTCCCTCGACCGCTTCGCCCGCTCCGGCCTGCGGTTCGACCGCCTGTTCTGCGGGCACGGCTGGAGCCACGACGCCCCGGCGGAACGCTTCCACGACCACCTCGTCGACCTGGTCGCTCGGATGCCCAGCTGGCGCTTGACCCGTCGGTAGCATGCCGGCATCGGAACCGACGACGACGCGCGCGAGTTCCTCGTGGCGGTCAACCACGAGGAGGGCACTTCGCTGCCGTACCTCGTCCGGATCCCCCTCGGGGAGCACGGGATGGTGCTGAAGACCAAGGAGCCCTGGCCCCGAACCAGCCGGCTGTACTGCCACCCGGCCGAGTGGCCGCAGGCGCCCGAGATCCTCGAGCGAGTGCCGGTGCGCACCTGCAGGCGGCGAGGCGCGGCCGTGGACCTCGTCCTGGATCGGAAGCAGCTCAACCGGTCCCAGTTCGTGTTCACCCGCGCACGGGGTCGACAGATGATCTTCTGGCAGACCGCGAAGGTCGCCAAGCAGGCGCGGCCGAACGTCAGCCTGCCGACCGCACGGGCCAGCGGTCGGGTCCTCGTGATCATCGCCGACACCAACGAGCGCCGGGGATGGTCGTTCTCTGCCCAGCAGGCCGAGGTCGTCAAGCGGAAGCTCCCGATCGGCGACTACGCCGTCGAGGACGCGGCCGGGCGGCTGGTCGCCGCGGTCGAGCGCAAGTCACTGGACGACCTCGCCGGCGGCCTGCTCGACGGGCGGATCCGCCACCAAGCAGCCGAGCTGGCTGGTCTTCCACGGGCCGCCATCGTCGTCGAGGAGCGCTACTCGGCGGTGTTCGGCCTGGAGTTCGTGCGCCCCGCGGCGGTCGCCGAGGCGATCGCCGAGCTGTCGGTTCGCGTGCCGACCGTCCCGATCGTGTTCGCCGAGACCCGCAAGCTGGCACAGGAGTGGGCCTACCGCTTCCTCGGCGCCGCCCTCGCACATGTCGAGGAGGACCGTCAGGCGGCCGGCGTCATGGCCGACCTGACCGGCGTTGTCGTCGAGGTCGACGCCGGGCCCGGCCCCACCACGACCGCCTCGGCCGCGGAGGTCCGTCGCTGGGCCAGGGACGCCGGCATCCCCGTGTCGGACAAGGGACGGGTACCGACGCACGTGCGCGAGGCCTTCGAGGCAGCCCGCTCGTCATCCGCCGATCCGGGCGGCCACGACGACCAGGGCGATCAGGGCACGGTGTAGCCGGCTGCGCGGAACATCTCGTACCACTCCGCGCGGGTCAACGGCACGTCCGAACCGAGGGCGGCACCAGCGACGCGCTCCGGAGTGGTGGTGCCCAGCACGACCTGCATCTGGGCCGGGTGGCGCGTGATCCACGCCGTGGCGATGGCGATGGCCGGCACGTCGTACTGCGCGGCCAGCCGGTCGATCACGGCGTTCAGCTCGGGGTAGTCCGGCGAGCCGAGGAACACACCTGTGAAGAACCCGGCCTGAAACGGCGACCAGGCCTGCACGGTGATGTCGTGCAGGCGGCAGTAGTCCAGGGTGCCGACGTCACGGCTGATCGACTGATCGAGGGCCTGCATGTTCGCGGCCACACCCTGCGCCACCAGCGGGGCGTGGGTCACCGACAGCTGGAGCTGGTTGGCCACGAGTGGCTGCTGGACCGACCTCCGCAGCAGCTCGATCTGCCCGGGTGTGTGGTTGGACACGCCGAAGTGGCGGACCTTGCCGGCCGCCGCCAGGTCGTCGAAGGCCCGGGCGACCTCCTCGGGTTCGACCAGTGCGTCGGGACGGTGGAGCAGCAGGATGTCGATCCAGTCGGTGCCGAGCGCCGCCAGCGACCCCTCCACCGACCGCACCAGGTGCTCGTGGGAGTAGTCGAAGTACGGGCCCTCCGGGACGATCCCGGCCTTGGTCTGCAGGACCACCTGCTCGCGCTCCGACGACGTCCAGCGCATCGCCTCGGCGAACCGCCGCTCACAGCCGTGCACGTCCGACCCGTACACGTCGGCGTGGTCGAAGAACGTGATGCCCGAGTCCATCGCCGTCCCGACGAGGGTACGGACCTCCTCGTCGGTCTTGTCCTCGATGCGCATCACGCCGAGCACGACGTTGGGGACGGTGAGGTCGGTCCCCGGCAGGGTGAAGGTCTTCACGAGTTCTCCAGTCACGGGAGGTGTCCAGCAGCAGTGAATGAGGTGATCGGGAGGGAGTCGGTCCCTACGCCGGATGGTGCGCACACTTGTAGCGCGAGGCCGACGAGGACGGCCAGTCGGCGGTCCCGCGGAACGACCGGGTGCAGTGTGCCCCGTCGTTGCCCCCAGCAGTTCGACCGAGACAACATCCGTGCAGTGACAGACCCAGCGTTCGGCCACGGGGAGCCTCGAGGACGCGGAGGCGGTGGGTCAGGCGACGCTGGGACATGTTGGCCGCGTCAGCGAGGTCGCTGAGGCGCATGGCATTCCCGCGTCCTGCCGGCGCGTCCATCGGCGATCGCGATCTGCCGTCAGTTCCCACCACGACGGATTGCCCGGATGCGGCGGGCCAGAGCATCGTTGCTGGCGAAGAGGACTCCGCGATGATTCATGAACGTGGAGTCGGCCCGGTTCAGGTCGAGGGGGTGACCGTTGATGTCGGTGGCGACCGCCCCGACCTCGTGGAACACGCATGCCGTGGCGGCGAAGTCCCACAGGCTGCCCCCACCCCGGGGCTTGGGGTCCTTCACGTAGCAGGCCGGGGGGCTGCCGAGGACGCCCAGCGCGTTCATCACCGCGCCGGCGGTCGCGTTGAGGCGCACACTGTCCAGGCCCATCTCCTGGGCGATCTGCTCGAATGGGGCAACGGCTGCGTCGCCATCCTGCCCGTCGAGGAAGCTGCGGTCGGCGAACAGCGTGAGCGCCCCACCATCATCGCTCGCCTCACGGGTCCAGGCGATGCCGTCACGGAAGGCCCCGACACCCCGGATCGCATGGACCAGCGTCGCCTCGACGGGGTCGTAGATCACCCCGATCAACGGGCTGCCGTCGCGCCCGACCAGCGCGATGGACACCGCGTAGCCCGGCCTGCCCTCGATGAACGGCAGGGTCCCGTCCAGGGGATCGATGCACCAGAACTGCTCGGCGACCAAGCGCCCGCCGTCGTCGTCGCGTTCCTCGGTGAGGAGGGCCAGCCCGAAGCGTTCGATCGTGGGCTGGAGGTGATCAAGGATGATCTGCTCGCTGCGGCGATCCACCTCGGTCAGCACCTGCGACGCAAGGCTGGCCCCCTCGGCCTTGTGCTCGATCTCGCGCGGCCGGGTGCGCGCGATCATCCGCCCCGCTTCAGTCGCGGCCGACCTCGCGGCGTCGGCAAGGGCGGTCAGATCCGCGGTCCCGAGCGTCACAGCGAGGCCACGGCGTCGCGAGTGAGGCGCTCGGCGTATCGGTGCAGCTTCCAGTGACCAGGACTCCATCCCCGCAGGAACCGGGTGAAGTCCGCCCACGCCACCGGGTACAGCGCCCGCCAGTCCTCCTCCAGGGCGACGACGTCGACGTCGTGGCCGGCGCGCACGAGGGCAGCGCCGAGCACGTCGAAGTACCGGTCGAGGAGGTCAGGAGCCAGCCGCTCGCACTCGTCGGCGTCCAGGCAGCTGCCGATGAAGTAGGCCAGGTCCTTCATGCCGCACCCGCCGCCGACGTACTGGAAGTCGACGGCCGCGACCCGGCCCGTGTTGGTGTCAAAGCAGAAGTTGGCCACCTTCGCGTCGCCGTGGACGAGCGTCTGGAAGGGAGTGGCTGACAGCTGATGGTCGAGCAGCGGGGCCGCCGCCTTGAGGGCGCCGTCGTCGAGGGCGGCGAGCTCGTCGGGGCGCGTTGCGAGGTGCCAGTAGGTGCCTGTGGGCCACAGCCCATCCGGTGCTGTGCCCATGAAGGTGGCGTGGAAGCTGGCCAGCCATGACACACAGGCATCGAGCTCCGCGCGGCTCACCTGCTGACGGCGGCCGTCGAAGCCCGACGCGTCGAGGTCCTCCATGACGAGGACGACCTCCTCCGCGCGCGCCTCAAGGGCCAACGGGCGGGGCACCCGGCACTCGTCGGGGCAGTCTCGTGCGTACCGCTCATACCAAGCGGTCTCAACCCGGTAGGACTCCAGCTTCCGCTCGTGGGAGCGATCGGTGCTCCACCCACGGGGGTGGTCGCGCTCGTCGGGCCAACGCACATGCTTGACGATGACGCTGGAGTGCGGCCCACCGTCCAGGCGACACCGCAGGATCCGTCCGTATCCGCTCCAAAGGTCCTGCACGGCCTCCGTGGCCACGATCGCACGCGCACCCGCTGCCCGGCGCACTGACGCCCCAAGCTCGGCATCAACCTCCGCAGACCCGGTCACCAGCGAGAGCCTATCGGTGCCCCGCAGAGACCGAGTCGACGGCCCAACCGCGGGACCATCGGGGGTGTTGGCGATTCAGGCGGCGGCGGTCATTCGGGTGTGAGGACGCTCGTCAGCTGGCTGACCGCATCGATAGAGGGGGATGGACCCAGGTGCTCGATGCCGTTCACCTGCAGCCGGGCGATCTCGTCGAGCACGACCTGCGGGACGGCGCCGTCGGAGAGCAGCAGCAGCGGGCCGTCGAAGATCCATGCAGCGGACGCGAGTACCAGCGCGTCGGGGTAGTCGCCTCCGGGAGCGGTCAGGACGCGGCCCCGGACCGCTCCGGCGCTCGCCCGGCTGACCTCCACGGCCGTGCTCAACCGGTCCGGTCCGGCCAGTCGGTCGACCGGGGCGTAGCCGGCCAGCAGCGTGGCCATCGACTCGGGGATGACGGCGGTGCCGCCAAGGACCACGATCCGCTGTGGGGCCAGCCGCCGGAGCTCCGCGTCGGTGGAGGAGGGCATGCGGTCGCCGTCGACAAGCAGGATCGGCGCCCCTTCCCGCGCGGCCTGGGCACCCCCGGACAGGGCGTCTGGGAAGTTGGCGCCGGTGGCGACGTACACCGTGCCCACGCCCGGTCCGAACGTCGCCGCGGACAGCTGGGCAGCCGTCTCGAAGCGGTTGGCACCGGCGATTCGCCTCATCGGGACGTCGGGCAGGTCAGGCAGGGCGGCGTCGGGCAGGGCGGCTTGGCCCCCGGCGATCACGACCTCGCTGACGGGCAGTCCGACCTCGTCCAGCAGCAGCTGGTTGAGTGCGCGGTCCTCGGGGTCGAGCAGCAGCGTGACACCCTCTCGTGCGCCGGCGACCCCCGCCAGGGCGAGGCCGTCGGGAAACGCGCCGAGGGTGCCGAGCAGCAGGGGGAGGGCCTCGGCCTGCGCGAACCCGCCCGACGTTCCACTGGTGAGGAGCAGCGATTCGAAGAAGGTCTCGACCCGTTGCAGGTGCGATCGCCGGTCGACCCCACCGCCGGGCTGCTCAGCCTCGGTAATCACGTCGAAGACGTTCAGCGTCCTGACGGCGGTCTGCTGGTTGGGGGCCAGCCCGGGGGCGATGGTCAAGAGCGCGTCCTCGAAGCGGGTGCTGATCCCGGGCTTCTCCGGGTCGCGTTCCACCCGATCGGTCAGGCGTATGGGCGTCTCCCCGAGGTCGACGGTCGCGCACTTGGCGTCCAGCGGAGCGGGAACGAAGCTCGCGGTCGCGGAGACGCCGTCATCGGTCGACCGGGCCCCGGTGATCGTGGCGACGACCATCTCGTCGAAGCAGGGGGACTGACGGATGATCAGCACCATGTCGGCCCCGTCCCAGGCGACCTCGCTGGAGTTGCCGCCCAGCAGGCCACCGAAGTGCCCGCGGAAGCGCGCCAGCTGCGCGTCGACGGGCCGTAGTACGCCGGTTCCGGGGTCCCCGACCGGTTCTGCGGGCCCCAGGCTCACTACTCGCGGGTGGAACTCCTGACCGCGGCCAATGTCGATCCGTCCGATTGTCCCGTCGGCGCGTTCGATCAGGTTGACCCCGATCTCGCTCCCGGGGACGCACTCGGTCGTGCCGAACACCGCGTCGGCGCTGCGGTAGTTCCCCGCGACCCCCTCCACGCCCAGTCCGAAGGTCAGGTCCGGCAGGATCTGATCGCCGACCTCGTGGCAGGAGTCCGGGCCCACCGCAACGACGGTGCCCGAGTACCGGTTGGGCTGACCGTTGATCTCGATGGTCAGGTCGCCGTCGTAGGTCGCCCACGTGCCGACGATGCGGTCGGGGTCCGGGGTGAACGCCCCGGGCCGGGTCAGCACCCAGCTGTTGACCTGAAGGCTGACTGGGTCGTCGTGCTCCAAGGTGATGTCGGGGCTGGCGTCCTCGCAGGCGCTGTCGATTCCACCACCGGCGCGGTACTGCGCCCGGCTGCTGGTGATCCGGAACTGTCGCACGTCGGACCACAGCACGTCGCCATCGGTGAAGCACCCGTGCCAACGGCTGTCGGTGATGGTGGCCATGTACATGGGGTTGCCCCCGGCGTCCTGCCCCGACGTGGTGACCGAGATCAGCACGCCCTCAGCGACGTGGTCGCGGTCGCCGTCGAACGAGACCTCCCATGCGCCGAGGATGTCGTCGTAGGCAGGGCCGTCCTGAGCTGACACCGGGACCGGTGGGCTGAGCACCCCCACCGTCAACAGCAGCACGGCCAGGAGCAAGCAACGGGCACCCATGTGACCGATTCAAGCACGCAAGGGGAACCCGGTCGAGGGCTCGAGCGCGACTCAGCTGGGGTTCAGGAACTCGGGGTGTTCGCAGAGGTGCTCCCCGATGGTGGACATGGCGTCGGCGAGGGCCTCGGTCTGGTCCGGAGTGAGGGGGTCGAAGATCAGGCGCTGGACATCCTCGATATGGATCGGCGCGAGGTCCCGGGCACCGCCGAGGCGACCCGCCCCGAGGGCATCGGTGCGGACACCGACCTGGTCCGCGACCTGTGGGAACGCTCTGTCGAGCTCACCGGCGTCGCCTACGACGCACTCGACCGACGACGGCAGCCCGTCGGCGAGGCGCTGATCCTCAAGACCGAATCTGCCCCAGGAGCACACGATTGACGACGGCTGACCTGCGTTTCCGCAGGTCAGCAGGCGGTCGGGAGGGAGCCGGTCTGTAAGCCGGATTCTGTCGGGGACGACCATCTGTCTGGGGCCGACGTCTCCGTCGACCTCGATGCGGCCTACCCGGTGCTCGGCGGGCAGCCTCGTCGCACCTGCTTGGCCTTGCTCCGGACGGGGTATGCCTGGCCGCCGACGTTGCCGCCGACGCCGGTGCGCTCTTACCGCACCCTTTCACCCTTACCCGCACCCGGTTTCCCGGGCCGCTGGCGGTCTGCTCTCTGCTGCACTTTCCACGCATCACTGCGCCCGGGAGTTACCCGGCGTCCTGCCCTGTGGAGTCCGGACTTTCCTCGACGGGTTGCCCCGCCGCGGCCGTCCGACCGACTCCCTCCTGACCATCCCGCATCGTACGCGCCGGCGGACCAATCGGCCGTGCGGTCGACACGGCCACTCGTCGATGGCGCACACTCGGTCGCCGGTGCGACTTATCGAGGACTATGGGCCTGCGCCGCTGGACGACCCGGCGGTGTATCCCGGTATGTGGCCCTCCGGCCCCGTGATGGTGTCGGCCGACGCCGTCGTGCCGGTCCCCCACTCCATCAGCACGACCGACCGCATCGCGGTGCTGGCGATCGGGTCCAACGCCAACCCCGCACAGATCCGCCGAAAGGGGATCGTCGGTGAGGTGTTGCTGATGCCGACGACCCTGCAGAACCACCTGGTGGTGCATGCCGGGCACATCACGACCTACGGGGCGGTCCCGGCTACGGTCGTCCGATGGCCGCAGGCCAGCTGCCAGGTGTTCGTCGCATGGTTGACGGCACAGCAGGTGGCCGACACCACCATCAGCGAGCACGGCAACTACGACCTCGTGGACCTGCCGACCGACCATGGCGTCATCCCCGGCTACCGAGCCCGGACGGGGGTCCTGACCGACCGCACCGGCTGGCCGATCCGGCTGGCCGCGGTCGAGGCGCACGGGCCGGGACTGCCGACCATGATGACCCAGGCCCAGGCGTTGGCGGCCCACCCGGGCCCAGTCCGCTGAACCGATCGCGCGGCACGCCCGGCACAGGGCACAACCCCCGTATCAGGAACTCCACGGTCGCGGCCATCTCCGGCATGCCGGCAGACGCCCCTACCCCACCCGGGGGGTCGAATCCTTACAGAACCGTTTCGGTTGTGTCCGGCGTGGGTCAAAGGTCCCAGCGGACAGTGGACAGCGTTCACCGACCACGGATACTCGATGGCGTGACCACCGCAACGCTGGAGATCTATCGCACCGAGTCGGGTGCGGTCTACGAGGTCGTCGGTCGCCGCGTGCGACGCACGAGCGCAACGGGAGACGGACCGATCGGCGACTGGCAGGACTACGTCGCGATCAACCGCCTGCCCGCGGCGCTGATGCGCCCCGGCAGCCAGGGCGAGGTGCTGGAGATCCTGCTGGTCGGCGGACGCCGCATCTACACCTCGCGACTCGTCGTCCCGACCGACTGACGGCTGGTCGTCCCGACCGACTGACGGCTACTTCTCGGGGGGCGACAGGTCGGGTTCGTCCCAGTCCCACTCGGTCCCCTCACGGGTGTCGCGCACCCGCACGCCGTCGGCGTCCATGTGCACGCGGATGTGGTCGGCCACCTCGAAGGCCTTGCGGGTCCGTGCGTCATCGCGGACATGCAGCAACGTCTCGATGTGCGGCCGAACGAGCTCGCGGTGGTCGTGCATGGCCTCGCCCGCCAGCCGTCCCAGCCTGGTCAGCATCCCCCGGAGCGTCCGGACCGCCCGGTCGTGCTCGTCGGACTCCTGGGTGTCGGCCCCCCAGGCGCGGATGAGCTCCTCGAGGTCCAGCGTCGCCCGCGTCGCCCCGTCGGCGTCGAGGTCGTCCAACGCCGTGTCGAACGCCCGGGCGAGGGCGGCGACCTGCTCGTCCATGGGGGTTGGGGCAGGCTCGACCCCGTCGAGGCCGGGCGCCGGTTCGTCGTCGATGGCGATGGTGCCGTTGGCGGTGCCGGAACCGACCTCCACCAGGGAGACCGTGTCCCCCGCCACCCAGCTGGCCATGGGCTGGCCGTCGCGGCGGACGTGCACGCCACCGCGTCCCTCGACCCGCATGGTCCCGGCGTCGAGGTCGAGGATGGCCGCGGTGTGCTCGTCGATGCCGAGCACCCACTCGTCGGCGTCGAGGTCGGCTTCCAGCAGCTCCAGGCGACGCTTGCCGAGGTAGCAGTAGCGCGTGTCGTGGGTACCACCCTCGGCGTTGTCGAAGTGCGGGATGACCACACAGCGCCAGCCGAGGACCTGCTCGACGACCCCGAGACCCGGCGCCCACGACGGGACGACGCCCGCCTTGTAGATCTCGTAGACCGGGATGGTCCGGGTGCCGGTGGTGACCGCGGCGGCGCTGGCAAGGACGACGGTGCCACCGCCGTCGACGATCGCGGCGAACGCATCGGCGAACCCGGCCGTCGACCACTGACCGATGGCGTAGGTGGGGCTGCCCGGCCCGGAGAACAGCCAGTCAGCGCGACGCACCGTGTCGAGGGTGGACTCGACTGCGAGCGCGTCGGCCCGGTCCAGGCGGCCGGCCCTGACCACCCGCACGTCGCGTCCCACGTGGTGGGCGAAGTAGTGCTTCGCCTTGTCGCTGATCTCCGCGGCGTTCTCCTGGAAGCCGTACGGCGTGTCGAGCAGGACCGCATCGACTCCCCCACCGCTGCGCTGTTCGGTGGTCGCGAACAGCTTCTGGTGGGTGGTCACCATCGTCGGGGTCGTCTCGCCCGACCCCATCAGAACCAGCGTTCCGGAAGTCATGCTCCAGAGACTGACCGGACCGGGTTCAGCTGACAACCACGATGCTGCCGCACTGCTGGCAGTAGGCCAGGCTGTTCGCGGCGGCCTCCTTGATGTCCTCCAGCTCGATGGCCGTCAGCTCCATGTAGCAGCCCTTGCAGGTCTTGCCCTCCAGCTTGGCCACGACACGGCCCTTCCGCTTGGCGCGCAGGCCGTCGTAGACGGCGATGACCTCGTCGTCGATGCCGCTGGCCTCCTCGGCGCGCCGGGCCTCGAGCCGCTCGATCTCGGCGTCGATGTCGGTGGCTGCGTGGTCGCGTCGGTTCTCGAGGTCGGCGATCTGGTCCTTGAGCTCGCTCCGGCGAGCGGTCAGCTCGTCGACCAGCGAGCTGCTCTCCTCCAGCTGCTCCATGATCTCCAGCAGCGAGTCCTCCAGGTCGGACTTGCGGTGCTGGAGGGAGCGGATCTCCTCGCGGAGCGCGCCGAGCTCCTTCTCGCTGGTGATCCGGCCGGAGTAGACGTTGGCCTCCGAGGACTTGCGGCGGGCGTCGACGGTCTCGATCTCGCGCTCGTGGCGAGTGGACTGGGCGGTCAGGTTGTCCTGGGTCTTCGTGGCCTCCACCAGCTCGTCGACCACCTTCACGAGGGTCTCCTCGTGCTGCTCGAGGACCTTCTGCTCCTCCAGGTTGGCGCGCTTGTGGCGGAGCAGCCGGATCTCCTCGTCGGTGTCGGCGAGGAGGAGCAGGTCGTGCTGCTGCTGGGGGGTGGCCTTCATGTCGTGCGGTTCCAGTCGGTCCAGGGGTCGGTGGCGCGCGTCGAGCGATGCACGGGTGCCGTCAGCCCCATGGTCGCAGCCTGCGCACGCAGGTGTGTGGCAACGTCGTCCATCGCCGGGTTCTCCGTGGCGAAGTGGCCGGCGTCGATCAACGACAGTCCCATGGTCAGGGCGTCGAGGGTCGGGTGGTGCTTGAGGTCGCCGGTGACGAACAGGTCGACGGTGGGGCGGCCGTCGGCACCGATGACGGATCCGATGAGGCTGTCCCCCGCTCCGCCGCAGATCGCGACCGTGGTCACCTCGCGGGTGGGGTCGTCGTCGACGGCGGCCAACCGCAGGTGTGGGGAGGGCAGGCCGTCGGCCAGCGCGGAGGCGACCTCGGCCAGCGAGCGGGGCTCGGGCAGCCGACCGACAAGGCCCAGGCCGCGGCTGGCGGTGGGAGGGCCGACGTCCAGCAACGGCACGACGTCGACTGCGACTTCCTCGTAGGGATGGGCCTGGCGGAGGGCTGCGAGCACGTGCGGCACCCGGTCGCGCGGGGCCTCCATCTCGATGCGGTCCTCGACGACGTGTTCGGTCTGCCCACGCGTCCCGATGTGGGGGTCGGCGCTGTCCCCCGGCTCGAACCGGCCGGCACCGGCGGTGGTGAACGCACAACCCGTGTAGTCGCCGATGACCCCGGCGCCCGCCGCGGTCATCGCGTCGATCACGACATCGGTGTGCTCGGCCGGCACGAGCGTGATGACCTTCACCCGGCCGGGTGGGGGCAGGGGCTGGATGGGACGTCGGTCGAGGAGGCCGAGGACCGCTGCCGCCGGATGGGAGGTGCCGTCCGCGGCCTTGTCGACGTTGGTGTGGGCGGCAAGGATCGCGCAGCCCTGGCGTGCCGCGCGAAGGGCCAGCCGGCCCGAGGCGGTCTCGGGGGTCAGCCGACGCAGCGGCGAGAACAGCAGCGGGTGGTGGACGACCAGGAGGTCGGCCCCCAGGTCGTCGGCTTCGTCGAGCACCGCCTCGGTGACGTCGAGGGCCACGAGGACCCCGGTGACGGTGTCGCGAGTCGGATCGCCGACGTGCAGGCCGACCTGATCCCAGCCCTCCGCGTCGGCGGGCGGGTACAGGGCCGACAGTCCGCGCATCCATGCGCCCAACGGGTCCCCGGCGGTGCTGGCTGATCGGTCTGGCATGTCCGCGGGATCCTAGTGGACAAGACCCCGGTGCGCTCCGCAGGACCGGCCTGCCCGTCCGGCGCGGCACCCTGACCTACGCTGCCCGCAGGTGCTGTTCCCGACGATCGACTTCGCGGTCTTCTTCGTCGTCGTGCTGACCGGATCATGGCTGTTGATGCCCCGGCGCGGCGAGTGGAAGTTCTTCGTGCTGGTCGCGTCGTATGTCTTCTACGGCTGGTGGAACCCGCGCTTCTGCTTGCTGCTGGCAGGGGTGACGCTGGTCAACCACTTCGGCGGCACGGCGGTGTCGCGGCTGCCGGTCGGTCGGGCGCGCTCCCTGGTGCTGGCCCTGACGGTCGTCGCGGACCTCGGCGTGCTCGGGTTCTTCAAGTACTACGGCTTCTTCGTGACGTCGGTCACCAACTCGCTGGCATCGATCGGGGTGACGGTCGCCCCTCCCCTGCTGCAGATCGTCCTGCCCGTCGGGGTGTCGTTCTTCACCTTCCAGGCCATCAGCTACGTGGTCGACATCCACCGCGGCGACACCGAGGCCGTGCCGCTGCTGGACTTCGCGATGTACCTGTCGTTCTTCCCCCAGCTGGTCGCCGGGCCGATCGTGCGGGCCAGCGAGCTGCTGCCGCAGATGCGCCAGCGGCAGGACCCGCGGTCGGTCGATGCGGCCCGGGCGTTCGGGCTGATCACCGCAGGGATGTTCAAGAAGGTGGTCGTGGCCAACCTGCTGGCCACCGAGCTGGTCGACCGGGTGTTCGCCAACCCCGAACGCTTCAACGCGCTGGAGGTGGGGCTGGCGATCTACGGCTATGCGGTGCAGATCTACGCCGACTTCTCCGGGTACACCGACATCGCCATCGGCGTGGCGTTGCTGATGGGGTTCCGGTTCCCCGACAACTTCGACCGTCCCTACATCGCCGTGACCCTCCAGGACTTCTGGCGACGCTGGCACATGACGTTGTCCCGCTGGCTGCGCGACTACCTCTACATCCCCCTCGGCGGGTCCCGCGGGACCGAACGCCGGACCAAGGTCAACCTGATGCTGACGATGCTGCTGGGGGGCCTGTGGCACGGGGCCGCCTGGAACTTCGTCATCTGGGGTGGCATTCACGGGGTGTGGCAGGCCGTCGAACGGCAGGGCGTGCTGGTGGGCGGGCACGACCCGAAGGGCTTCCGCACCCGTCTGCTGCGCGGCCTGATCACCTTCCACGTCGTGTGCCTGGCCTGGGTGTTCTTCCGTGCCGAGACCTTCACGGCGGCCGGCACGATCCTCGGCCGGTTGGTGACCGGCTGGACCACTCCGGCGGCGCTGGACCCGTCGGTGCCGTACTGGTGGCTGCCGATCACCATCGCCGGTGCCCTGGCCGTGCAGTTCCTGCCCGAGGGCACGGGCGCACGGCTGCAGGCGGGCTTCTCGCGCGTGCCCGTCGTGGCGCAGGGCGTGGCGCTGGCCGGTGCCCTCCTCGTCATCGAGACCCTCGGCCCGGTCGGCGTCGCCCCGTTCATCTACTTCCAGTTCTGACCGTGACGGCCGGGCCGGGTCACTGGCTGGGCGGCAGGCCGAGCGCCAGCCGCGCCTCCTCGCACAACGACGGCACGGTGACGCACGTCAACCTGACTCCCGTGCCCTCCTGCGCCCAGCGGGCGCCGTTGCCGGCGAGGAAGTCGATGGTCTCCTGCGGGAGGGTGTCGGTGGACGCCAGCACGATCGGGGCGTCGAACAGCGCCGAGTGGGCTGCAGCGGCGTAGCCGCCGGCCCAGGACGTCTGCTCCTGTCCCTGGACGAGGATCACCTGCGCGACCTCGTCGGCGTCAGCCGCACCCCGCTTGTCGGCGATGGCGACGGCGGTCGCGGCACGGCTGGGGCCGGCCAGACGCTCGACGGCCATGCCCATCGCGACCAGCTCGTCCTCGACGGCCTGTCCGATGGCCGCGGTGCCCCCGATGATCTCCACGCGTGTCGCCCCGGACGTCGCCAGGTAGTCGCGGGTCGACGCGGTCAGCCGTTCGGTCTCGGTCAGCAGGACCGGCCAGCCCGAGTCCGCTGACATGCCTGCGGCGGCCAGGGTGTCGGCGAAGGCCTGGGTCGGGTCGGTTGCGCCCGGCGCGGGGAAGGCGCGCGACAGGATGATCGTGTCGGCCTCCGGTGCGTCCTGGGTGGCGATCGCGATGGCCGTCTCGAACCGGGACCCGCCAGCGCGCCGTTCCGTCGCCAGCCCCATGGCTGCGAGCTCCGCCTCCACCTCTGCGGCGATGGCGGCCGTCCCGCCGAGCAGGATGGCCCGTTCCGGGCCCAGCCGCTGGATCTCGGCGCGCAGGTCCTCCGGTACCGCACCCTCTCCCGGCACGAGCAGCAACGGCTTGTCGGCCTGCAGCACACCGGAGGCCAATGAGTCGGCGAACTCGTCGTTTCGGCCGACGACGATGGTTCGCACGTCGGGCAGGGGCGTCGCCTCGCTCAGGGCGATGGCGATCTCGACGTTCGGCGGCGTCTCCTCGGTCTTGACGATCGCGATCGTGTCCGCGGGGAACGAGGACTGGCTGGAAACCGGGGTGGCGGCCATCACGAGCAGCACCATCCCGAGCACGGGGGGCAGGCGCACGGTCCCTCCAGGGGTCGGGCCGTCACCTGGTGGGACGACGCGGGGCAACGCTACTCCTCCCGCTGTCCTGACGGCGTGGTGTTCGCCACTCGTAAGCCGGTCGTGGTTCCCGCCTCGAATCGCGGATAGCATCAGTGCGCGTTGATGTCATCAACCGCCGTCGATGACCGCTCTCCCGTTCGAGACCTGGAGCCCTGCCATGTCAGACACCCGAACCGGCACGCCGCCGGCCAACGTCCCGCCAGCGTCCGCCGATGCGGAGGTGCTCGGCAGGCTGTCGGTCCTCGATCGCTTCCTGCCGGTGTGGATCGGCGTGGCCATGGCTGTCGGGTTGCTCCTGGGACGGCTGCTCCCCGGCGTGGCCGATGCCCTGGACGCCGCGAAGATCGACACGGTCTCGGTCCCGATCGCCATCGGCCTGCTGATCATGATGTACCCGCCGCTGGCGAAGGTCCGGTACGGGGAGCTCGGGGCGATCGCATCGGACCGGCGACTGCTGGGCGCATCCCTGGTGCTCAACTGGCTGATCGGCCCGGCCCTCATGTTCACGCTCGCGTGGCTGCTGCTCCCAGACCTGCCCGAGTTCCGCACCGGCCTGATCATCGTCGGGCTGGCCCGCTGCATCGCGATGGTGCTGATCTGGAACGACCTCGCCTGCGGCGACCGTGACGCCGCAGCCTTCCTGGTGGCGATCAACTCGGTCTTCCAGATCGTCGCCTACAGCGTCCTCGGCTGGTTCTACCTCTCCGTCCTCCCGGGCTGGCTGGGACTGGAGCAGCAAGCACTCGACGTCGGCCTGTGGGAGATCGCCAAGGCCGTGCTGGTGTTCCTCGGCATCCCGTTGCTGGCCGGCGTGGCCTCGAGGGTGCTCGGCGAACGGGCCCGGGGACGGGAGTGGTACGAGCAGACCTTCCTTCCACGCATCTCCCCATGG
Source organism: Euzebya pacifica (assembly GCF_003344865.1). GTDB lineage: Bacteria > Actinomycetota > Nitriliruptoria > Euzebyales > Euzebyaceae > Euzebya > Euzebya pacifica. The sequence continues at coordinate 2,560,478 of NZ_CP031165.1, read as the reverse complement.
GCGCTGTACGGACTGCTCGCCACCGTCGTCATGCTCTTCGCCCTGCAGGGCGAGGCCATCACCTCCCGACCCTTCGACGTCGTGCGCATCGCGCTGCCGCTGCTGGCCTACTTCGCGATCATGTTCGGCCTGTCGTTCGCGCTGGGCCTTCGACTCGGCCTGGGCTACGAGCGCAACGCGACGCTGAGCTTCACCGCCGCCGGCAACAACTTCGAGCTGGCCATCGCGGTGGCGATCGGCGTGTTCGGTGCGACCTCCGGTCAGGCGCTCGCCGGCGTCGTCGGGCCGCTCATCGAGGTGCCGGTCCTGGTCGGGCTCGTCTACGTGGCACTGTGGGCACGACGTCGCTTCTATCCGGCAGCCGACGGGGGCACGCGGTGAACGCCGCGGTCGACGTCGACCTGACCGTCGAGCAGCTGCGGGTCTTCACCGACCCGTTGCGCCTGCGGATCATCCAGCTGCTCGCCGGCGAGGAGCTGTGCACCTGCCACCTGGTGGAGGAGACCGGCGCCAAGCAGCCCACGGTCAGCCACCACCTCAGGATCCTGCGCGAGGCCGGCATGGTCGAGGCCGAGCGAGAGGGGGCCTACACGTGGTACCGGCTCGTCGCTGGACCCATCTCCAGGACAGGCCAGGCACTCGAGACGATCGGCCAGCAGGCGACCGAGGCCGCGCGCTTGCGGAGGCCGTGCGGCTGAGGCGACCCACCTGCGACACGTACCCGCCCTTTTCACGAGTGCACGAGCGGCGTACCGTGGCCAGCAGGAAACACAACCGAAGAGGTGGTCGCCATGCCCAGGTATCTCGTCGTCGCGAACCTGACGCTCGGGGGTGAACACCTGCTCGAAGTCCTGCGCGAACGGGCCGAGGATCCCGAGGCACGCTTCCACGTCCTCGCGCCCACGTCCGCAGCACCGGACGGCTTCCACATGCACGACGAGGAGGAGGCCACCATCGACGCCCACCGCCGGCTCAAGGAGTCCATGCGTCGGTTCGGCGAGCTCGGCGTCAAGGAGGTCACCGGTGAGCTGGGCAGCTCACGTCCCAACGACGCGATCGGTGATGTGATCAGGGCCAACAGCCACGACACGTTCGACGAGATCATCCTGTCGACGCTGCCGGCCGGCCCGTCGAAGTGGATCGCGATGGACCTGCCGCGGCGGGTCGAACGGTCCCACGGCATCCCCGTGACGCACCTCGAGGCGCCCAAGAGCTGACGGGGCCACCGGCAGGAGAACGACCCCCCGACGGCGAACCCCTCCGACAACCCCCGTTGTCCAGAGGAGCTCGCCCTGATGTCGTCGTCCATTCGCCCTGCCGTTGCTGGCCTGATCACCGTCGTGCTGGCGCTCGGGCTGGCGCTGGCCGGCCTGCGTCCCGCCCCCGCCGCTGCGGCGGCTGCCGAGCCGGTGTGGACCCAGACCACGATCACCACGCCCGACGGGATCACGCTGCTGACCGACGTGCTGCACCCGGCGGACATGCCCGCCGAGGAGGGCCCCCGTCCGGTCCTCCTGATCGTCAGCCCCTACCTCGGTGACGAGGGCGGCACGGACTGGTCCAAGCGCTTCACCGACTTCTTCTACGGTGCCTACGACGGCGAGGGCCTGTTCGCCAACGGCTGGTCGGTCGTGCAGGTCCACACCCGCGGCACGTCCGGCTCGACCGGCTGCCTCGACATCCTCGGCGTCGGCGAGCAGACCGACATCGTCACCGCCGTGGAGTGGGTCGACGACCAGCCCTGGGCCGACGGCATCGCGATGTACGGCAAGTCCTACGACGCCAACACCGGCGCAGCTGCGCTGGCCAACTCCCCCCGCGGGCTCGACGCCGTCATCGCCCAGGCGATCGGCCCCGACCGCTATCGCGCCACTCACAACGACCGGGTCCGCTTGCTGCAGTCCCTCGCCTATCCCGCGACCTACCGGCTCAGCGGCGAGGCGAACATGTCGACCGCGAGCGACCCCGAGTACACCCTCAACGCGTTGACCCACACCGCGTACTGCTCGCCGGACGAGGTCAACCACTTCCGCGACGACGAGACCATCCCGTTCTGGACGATCCGCGACTTTCCCGAGCGCGCGGAGGGCACCACGATCCCGACGTTCATCACCGCCGGGTACCTGGACAACGCCACCAACATCGGCGGCGGGGCGCTGGACCTGTTCAACGCCCTCGAGGGGCCCAAGCACCTGTGGATCGGCTGGTGGGACCACGTCCGCGGCAACGACACCATCGGTACGTGCGACCAGTACTCCGAGGGCTGCACCTTCGCGATGGGTCGTGACAGCTGGTTCGCCGAGACGACCGCGTTCCTCGAGCGGCACGTGAAGGGCACCTCGCTGGCCGAGCTGCCGGACTACCCCGACTACACCGTGGCGGCCCAGACCTCCGACGGGACCTGGCGCAGCGAGGACAGCCTGCCGGCTGCCGACACGGTGTTCACCGACATGCGCCTCCGTGGGGGCGTCTACGTCGACGACGGCACCGGTCGTGGCTCGGCCGACTCGAGCCTGGGCGCCGGCGGCGTCCTGTCCACCGGGTCGCTCACCGACGGCGTGTGGACCTTCGGCGATCCCTACGCCGAGCGGACCCACCTCGCCGGTATCCCCGTCGCCACGATGCTGATCGACCCGACCCTGCCCCGCGCCAACGTGGTCGTGAACCTCTACGACGTCGCCCCCGACGGGCGGGCGACGATGATCACCCGGGGCGCCGGTATGGTCGATGCCGTGGGGACCGAGGTCATCACCATGTGGCCGACGGACTGGGTGTTCGAGCCCGGACACCGCTTGGCGGTTCGCGTCTCCGACGCCAACACCGAGAACTACATCCATGTGCCGACCAACGCCGACGTCCAGGTCGTCAGCGGTCAGGTCGAGCTGCCGATGCTGCCGTCCGCCCGGGTCAGCGACCTCGCCGGCGATCCGGCCCCGCGTCTGGAGAGCTACCTGCAGCGTGCGCCCTTCGACGTGTCCTCGCTGCTCGTGGCAGAGACGCTGTCGTCGTTCCTGCGCTGACCGCCATGCCCTGACCGGAGGGCCTGGCACCCGAAGGGCCCGACCCACCGGCCCGTCGGCGCTGCTTGGCGCCCGGCGGGCCGGGCCGTACGGTCGGTGGCCACACATGACAGCCGGGACCACCACGCAACCCGGCCGGCCTCGCCGGTCGACCCCGCGGTTGCCCCGCAGCTACGCCAGGACCGTCGGCGAGCCCGCCCGACGGACCATGCCGGCCGGCCGGGCGCTGGTGGTCATCGTGGTCGCGCTGCTGCTGGGCGGCCTGCTGAACGTGACGGCGCTGACCGAGGCGGCCGACCGCCAGCCCCCGAGCCTGAAGCGCGACATCTCCCAGGTGCTGGTGTGGCCCTTCGAGCAGATTAGCGGGTTGTTGGGCCTGGACCAGCCGCGTGCCCTGCTGGCCGACCGGCTCGGCCGCGACGCCGACGCAGGGACGGCTGGCGGCACCGCGGCGGCGACGGTGGACGCCGGCGAGTCGGCGCCGCAGGAAGCTGGTGACGCCCTCGGTGCGGCTGCCGCGCTGGCCGGCCGAGAGGCCATCGACACCGCCCTCGGCGACGCCGTCGCCATCCCCGAGGCCGGGGCGTCCCTGGAGGACCAGCCCACCCTGACCGGCCGGCTCGAGGGCCCGTTCACCGAGACCGAGCCGTTGGTCGTCGGGGTGATCGGCGACTCGCTGACCGAGCAGATCGGTCCCACCCTGATCCAGCGGATGGGACGGCCCGGTGTGCCGGGTGAGGCGTTCCACGACTTCACCTACTCCTCCGGTCTGTCCCGTCCCGACTTCTACGACTGGCCGGCCCGCGCCGCCCAGCTGATGGCGGAGGAGGATCCCGACATCTGGGTCGTCATGGTCGGCGCCAACGACGGCCAGGACGTCATCGACGACGGCGGCCAGTTCCGCCAGCTCGGCACCGACGAGTGGGAGGCGATCTACCGTTCGCGCATCGGCGGGCTGATGGACCTGCTGACCGCCGACGGCCGCGCGGTCATCTGGATCGGCCAGCCGGTGATGCGCGACACCGAGTTCGACGAGCGCATGGAGTACCTGTCGAGCCTGTACCAGTCCGAGGCGTCAGCGCGTGCCTACGTGTCGTTCGTCGATGCCCGCCGGGTGTTCGCCGGTGACGACGGACGCTACGCCGACTACCTGCCCGCGGGCGACGGGTCGCTGACCCAGATGCGGCTCGGGGACGGCATCCACCTGACCCGGTCCGGCGCCGAACGCCTCGTCAGCCAGCTCCTCCCGCTGCTGCCCATCGAGACCGGCTGACCCAGCTCGTCGCGGCCGCCTGCACAGGCGGCATCAGCCGCCGACGATGTGGCTGACGGCCAGCGCGAACCCCGGGGCCTTCCAGCTCACCACGCCGACCACCAGCACCACACCGGCGACCCGCAGGAGGCGACCGGTCCGCTCGGAGAGGGGGATCACCCCCCGCCGTCGAAGGACCACGCCAACCCCGCCGGCGGTCAGCAGCTCGGTGAGGAGCAGCAGGTCGGGCAGGACCAGCATCGCCAGCGGGACGTAGGGCAACCATGCACGAACGGGCCGCATGGCGGGCAGCGGGACGGCCTGCGAGAGGCGGGCATGCACCGCGGCGAGCACGGCACCGGCGGCGATGGCGATCGCGCTGAACAGCAGCACGGCAACCCAGGCATGGCCGACGTTGGCGAAGACGGGATTGTCGGGACGAAGCGGGTCGATGAGCGGTCCGGCCACGACCAGCACCGCCAACCCCACCACCGACCCGCCGCGCCAGCCGTCGGGCAGCAGCCGCCGCAGCAGGGTGTGGACCAGCGCCAGCAGGAGCCCGGCCAGGAGGCCGCCGAACACGACCACGACCAGCGTCCCCTCGACCGTGATCGCGCCCATGGCGGTACCGGTCTCGATGGGGCGTCCCTGCGCCTCGGGGCCAGCCAGCACGGCGAGGGCCCGCATCGCCAGCCGTGCCGCAGGTCCGATCAGCAGCAAGCCGACCAGCGCACCCGCGAGGACCATCACCGCCGCCTCGCGGAAGATCCGGCGGGACATCGACACGCCGGCTCGGAGCCGCCGCGGCGGCATGGGCGCGGCGTACCACCCTGCCCGGTACTCCACCGCGCGCCAACGAACCCCCGCCGCCAGCGCAAGAAGCACGATGGCGCCGCATCCGCTCATCAGCACCACGGGTCCAGCATGCGCCCATCCCCGCTCGGGGGCAAGGACGGTTTGGGGTTACCGGGGGACGGCTCGGGGCTACCTGGGGACGGAGTACGTGGTGGTGTACTCCTCGGTGACCGGCTGACCACCCGGCGCGGTCAGGATCCGCTCGTTGGTGATCCGGAACGACCCGCCGCACCCGCACGGTCCCATGACCGTCTGCACGTCCCAGTACGGCGTCGACCAGAACGTCACCGTGACCGACGTCTCGTTGCTGTCGGTGTCGATGAGGATGTCGTAGGGGGTGTCGTTGCGGATCTCGAGGTTGACGTTGGGGTAGTTGATCGTCGCCTCGCGCCCCGGGGGGTACCGCGAGAAGTAGAAGCTGTGGGCCTTGAAGTCCACCAGCTCGATGCCGGCGAACCAAGCGGCGTTGAAGAACGTCGTGGCGAACTGGCTGACGCCACCACCGATGTCGCTGACGAGCTCGCCGTCGAGGATCGCCCCACCGACGGTGAACCCGTTCTCGACGGTCCGACGTCCCACGAAGTGGTTGACCTCGAACGCCTCTCCGGCGGGGACGATGACCCCGTCGACGATCTCGGCGATCCGACGGATGTTCTGCACGCGGGACTGGCCGGCCGTGTAGTAGCTCGTGAAGGTCGAGATCGGCTCGACGATGCCCATGTCGGCAAGGCTGACCTCGGAGTCGGTCTCGCCCACGATCTCGACCTCACCGCCCCCGGCCAGCGCCGCGTCGATGACCTGCGCGAGGGTGGCCTCACGGTCGGGTTCGAAACCCGGCTCGACCTCGTCCAGGACCAGGTCACCGGTGATGTCGGACACATCGGTCGGATCGTCGTCAGTGGTGGGGGTCGGCGACCGGTTCTCGACGTGGGCCGTCACCTCCGGGCGCACGCGCGCCAGGTCCATCAGGGCGACCAGGCGCCCGGGCGTGCCGTCGGGGTCGGGTACCAGGCGCAGCCGTTCGCCCTCCGGGGCCTCGGCGTCGACGGCCACGTCGACGAGCTGTCGCAGCTCGCTGCGGCTGAGGGTGATCGCCTGTGGCCCACGACGTTCCTCCGAGGACTCCTCGTCCTCGTCGGCTTCGGGGTCGGCAGGCAGGATCACCTCGCCCGTCACCACGACCTCGGCGGCCTCGAGGCGGTCGACGACCTCGCCGACGGCGTCGATGTCGGCCTGGGTCACGGGCGGCGCAACGGTCGACCCGGCCACGGTGACCTCGAGGGTTTCCGGCCAGGTGGAGGGGTCGGTGGTCTCGATGGTGTCCAGCGCCGTGTCGAGTGCCTGTCGGACGTCCTCGCTGGTGACGTCGAGCCCGTCGACGCCGGGGGTGGTGTCGATCCCGGAGGCGCGGACGTCGAGCTCGGCGTTGATCGGCTCGGCGGTCACCGCGGCGGCCACCTCGGTCAGGACATCACCGTCGTAGGGCTCCAGCTGCAGCGGTGCCGCGAGGGGCCCGGAGGGCAGCCGGCGCAGCCAGGCCGAGATCGAGGGCAGGCCCTGCTCGATGGGGCTGATCGTGCCGCGCACGTCGACGGTGAGGCCGAGGTCCCCACCGGTCCGCACCAGCTCGGTGCCGGCATCGGTGGAGAACCGGAGCGGGAGGCTGGTCAGCGTGCCCGCAGCCTCCTGCAGCGCCGCCGGTGCGTCGTCAACGGACGCCACCGACGTCCCGGCAAGGGTGGTCCCCCCGGGAAGGTTGATGGCCATCAGCACCCCAGCAACCGCGAGAACCGCTGTCGAGCCGACCAGTCCGAGCATCCAACCCCAGCGCCTGCCGCCACCCTCCACCGTCATGGTGTCGTGCCAGTCGGCGCGGGACATGCCCGTACCACCGGCGTTGGATGCCTTGCTGGAAGCTGATTGTTCGGTGTCCGGCGTCTCGGTCGAGGGAGTCTCCCCTGCCTCGTCGCTGGCGTGGGTGTCAGTCGTCACGTCACGCACGCGACCACGGTACCGCGTGGACCAGCCGCAGCCGAACCACCGTCCCCGCGCGACACGATGGGGCCGGGGAACGAGGTGCTGCCCGGCCACACGGACCTGGAGGGCACGGGGGGAACCATCCAGCGGGGCCGGGCAGCACAGTGAGTGTAGAACGTGCCTCCGGTTCCGCCACCAGCTTTGCCGTCTCGTGGTGTGCCTGACCGATTGACACAGGAGTGGCCATCGGCGCCTGGGCGATGCTGTCGGCCATGAGCGACATCTCCCCGCCCCCGCGCAGCGCAGACCGTCGGTGGACCCCTGCCGAGGACGGCCGTGGCGAACCCGGATCGGATCGTGTGAAGGTGCGCCGCGACACCAAGAAGCGGGGCCGCTACGACGCCGAGGCGGTCCACGCCATCCTCGACGCCACCCCGTTCTGCCACATCGCCTACGTGCACGACGGCCACCCCATCGTCATCCCGACGCTGCAGGCCCGCATCGACGACCACGTCTACCTGCACGCCTCCTCCGGCAGCCGGCTGGGGCTCAGCGCCGACACGCCGTGGCCCATCTCGTTGTCGGTGACCCTGATCGACGGGCTGGTGATGGCCCGCTCCGGGTTCCACCACTCCATCAACTACCGCAGCGTCGTCGTGGTCGGTGATGCCGTGCTGGTCACCGATCGCGAGGAGATGCTGCTGGCGCTGGACACGACGGTCGATCACGTGGCGCCCGGGCGCGCAGCGGAGCTGCGACGACCGACCGAACGGGAGCTGTCGGCCACGGTCGTCGCGCGGCTGCCGCTGGCCGAGGCGTCGGTGAAGACGCGCACCGGCCCGCCCAACGACGAACCGGAGGACATGGACCTGCCGGTGTGGGCCGGGGTGGTGCCGATGACCACGACGTTCGGACCGCCGCTCCCCTCCCCCGACCTCGCCGACGACATCCCGGTCTCACCGTCGGTACGCCTTCTGACGGGCTGACCGGCCGGTCGGGCCAGCCGAGCCAGGACACTCAGTACCCGATGTCGATGTCGCCGGGTTCGACCAGGCCGCTCTCGTAGGCGAACACCACGATCTGCGCGCGGTCGCGCAGGCCCAGCTTGGTCAGGACGTTGGAGACGTGGGACTTCACCGTCGCCGCACCGATGAACAACGCCTCGGCGATCTCGGCGTTGGAGGCACCACGGGCGACCGCGGCGGTGACCTCCCGCTCCCGTTCGGTCAGCCGGTCCAGCCGGTCGGCGACCGCTCGGTCGGTCGACAGCTGCTGGCCGAACCGGCTGATCAGCCGACGGGTGATCGACGGGGCCAGCAGGGCACCGCCGTCGGCGATGGTGCGCACCGCCTGCACCAGCTGGTCGGCCGGGGTGTCCTTCAGCACGAACCCGCTGGCACCGGCCCGGAGGGCCCGGTAGACGTACTCGTCGGGGTCGAAGGTGGTGAGGATCAGCACCCGGACCTCGTGGCCGGGCGTCGTGTCTGCCTCCTGCAGGATGCGGATGGTGGCCTCGATGCCGTCCATCTCGGGCATCCGGATGTCCATCAGCACGACGTCGGGACGATGCTCGCGGGCCACAGCAACCGCCTCGACCCCGGTCGCCGCCTCTGCGACCACGTCGATGTCGTCGTTGGCGCCGAGGATCATCGCGAACCCGCTGCGGACCAACGTCTGGTCGTCCACGACCGCCACACGGATGGTCACTGCACGTTCTCCTTGCTCACGCGGCGTCTCCGTCGATCGGCAGCTCGGCGCGAACCAGGTACCCGCCCCGCGGTCGCGGGCCGGCAACGAGGCTGCCCCCGAGGAGGGTGGCCCGTTCCCGCATGCCGACGATGCCGTGGCCGCTGCCGGGCTCGCCGTTCACCCCGGCGCCGTCGTCGAGGACCTCCACGACCAGCCGGCGCCGGTCTGCCTGCAGGGTGACGTCGGCCCGAGCGCCCGGGCCGGCGTGCTTGAGGACGTTGGTCAACGACTCCTGCACGATCCGGTAGGCCGACAGCTCGACCCGCGCTGGCAGCGGCGCGGCCACCCCATCGATGGACAGCGTGACCTCCAGCCCTGCGCGACGCGTCTGCTCCACCAGGCGGGGTAGGTCCTGCAGTCCCGGTTGCGGACCCGCACCGTCGAGGTCGGCCTCGAGCCGCAGCACGCCGAGGAGGTGCCGCAGCTCGTCGAGGGCCTCGCGGCCGGCCTCCTCCACCGCCGTCATCGCACGCAGGGCGGCTTCGGGGTCACGTGCCGCGACGGCCTTGGCGGCGCCGGCCTGCACCGTCATCGAGCTGACCCGGTGGGCGACGACGTCGTGCAGCTCGCGTGCGATACGTGTGCGTTCCTCCATCACGATCCGATGGGCCTCCACGTCCTTCTCGCGCTGGAGGGCCACCGCCCGCTCACCGCGGAGACGCAGCCGACGACCGATGGACCAGGCCACCTCCATGGCCACGCCGGACACCACGACCTCGCCCCACGGCAGTCCGGCGAGCAGTCCGTCGGCGGCGATCAGGACGATGGCGACGACGACGCCGACGATTCCCCGTTGCTGGGAGGGGGCGTACCGGCCGACGCTGTACAGGCCGATCAGCAGGGTGCCGCCGGCGTCGGCGAAGCCGGAGTCGAGCGTCGCTGCGAAGCAGACCAGCACCACGGCGAGGACCACCAGCGGCTCGTGGCGACGGCGATACAGGGCAGCGGACGCGACGGCGAAGGCGAGGAGCGCCGGGACGGGCACGTCCTGCACGGACCGGGTCATCAGGGTGTCGCCGGGCCCCTCGGTCACCGTCGTCGTCAGCACGAACACGACGGTGGCAAGCACCGCGTCTGCCGTGCGCGGCCAGCGCACGAACGGGCCCGACCGTCGGACCCGCTCCGCAGGTCGTGGCGCGCCGAGGGGGCCGGGCGTGTCCACGTTCCGGCGGGCAGCGGTGGTCGACCCGGGGCTCACCCGCTCACCGTAGGGGAACGCCTCGCCCGCAACACCCTCCCCTGGATGGAGATCGCCGCCCGTCGCAGGGAGGAGACGGGGCCGGCGCGGCGGACCGAAGGACCCTCCCGGGGACGGGGAACGAACCGTTCTCGCAGCGGGCGACGAGCGCACCGTGCGGGGGGGAGGGTCGACCTCGACGTGCCGGTCCCGGCACCCGCAGGACGCCCCGCCAATCGAGAAGGACTCAACCGTGTACCAGCTCGCTCGTCGCATCGGCGACGCCAGCGCCCGCCGCCCATGGGTCACCATCGCTGCCTGGCTGATGGGGATCATCGTCGTCCTCGCCACGGCCGGATCGATCGGCGGCGCGTTCGTCGACGACATGACGGCCCCGGGCAGCCAGAGCGAACGCGCCAACCAGCTGCTGGCCGACCGCTTCCCCGACGCTGCAGGGGGCAGCGCCATGGCGGTGTTCGCCGCCGAGGACGGCCAGCCGCTGGTCGCCCACCGCGAGGTGATCGCCGACGCCCTCCAACGGATCCGTGCCGTCGACCACGTGGTCGCGGTCTCCGATCCGTTCGTCGACGGCACCGTGTCGGACGACAGCCGGATCGGGTTCGCCACCATCGCCTTCGACACGCCGTCGGTGGACCTCGGACCGGCGCCGCTCGCCGCCCTCGACGCAGCCGTGGGACCGGCCCGGAGCGCCGATCTCGCCGCAGAGCTCGGTGGTGACGCGATCTTCATCAACGCCGAGACCGAGACGTCGGGCGCGGAGGCCATCGGGTTGGTGGCGGCCCTCGTCATCCTCGTCATCGCGTTCGGCACCGTCGTCGCAGCGTTGGTGCCGATCGCCCTCGCGCTGACCGCCGTGGCCGCCGGCCTCGGGGGGATCACCCTGCTCGCCGCGGTCATGGACACCTCCACCTCCGCGCCAACCATCGGCGCGATGATCGGCCTCGGGGTCGGCATCGACTACGCCCTGTTCGTCGTCGCCCGGTACCGCGAGCACCGCACCGCCGGGCTGCCCAACGAACAGGCGCTGTCCCTCGCGATGGGCTCCTCCGGGTCGGCGGTGGTCTTCGCCGGCGGGACTGTCGTGGTGGCCATGGCGGCCCTGGTCCTGACCGGCCTCGGGTTCCTCGGATCGATCGGCTTGGCCACCTCCCTCGTGGTGCTGTTCGCCGTCGCCAGCGCCCTGACGTTGCTGCCGGCCATCCTCACGCTGCTCGGCGACCGCATCGACGCTGGTCGCCTGATCGGGCGCGGCCGCGCGCCGGTGCCGAGCGAGGACACCCGCTGGTGGCAGTTCGCGCATCGCGTCTCCGGCCGCCCGTGGCCGTGGCTGCTGGCCGCGACGGCCCTGCTGGTGCTGCTCGCGGCCCCGGCGATCCGCATGGAGACCGGCTTCCCCGACGCCGGGGACGACTCGGTGGAGACCACCCATCGCCGTGCCCACGACCTGCTGGCCGAGGGCTTCGGCCCGGGGTCGAACGCGCCGTTGTTGCTCGTGCTGGACCTGGTCGACACCGGCCTGGCCGCCGAGGACGTACCCACGATCGTGGCCGCGGTACGGGCCGACCCCGGCGTGGTGATGGTCGGGCAACCCGTGACGTCGCCGGGCGGCGACGCGGTCGTGGTGCCGGTCGTACCCGCCACTGACGCCGCGGACCCCGCGACGTCGGCGACGTTGCAGCGCGTCCGGGCTGTCGCGCCCGACGGGCTGTACGTAGCCGGGCTGACCGCGATGACCGACGACCTGACCACCCAGCTGACTGACACGCTGCCGGTGTTCGTCGCCGCCATCCTTGCCGCATCGTTCCTGCTGCTGATGGTCGTGTTCCGCTCCGTCGCCGTCCCGCTGAAGGCGGCGGTGATGAACCTGCTGTCCATCGGCGGGGCCTACGGCGTCGTCGTCGCGGTGTTCCAGTGGGGCTGGTTCGGTGGCCTGTTCGGACTGGACGGCACCTACCTGATCGCCTCGCCCATGCCGACCATCTTCTTCGCCGTGCTGTTCGGCCTGTCCATGGACTACGAGGTCTTCCTCCTCTCGCGCATCCGCGAGGAGTACGCGGTGACAGGCGACAACGCCGAGTCCGTCGCCCGGGGCATGGCCGGTACCGGCCGCGTCATCACCTCGGCCGCCCTGATCATGATGGCGGTGTTCGGCAGCTTCGTCGGCAACACCTCGCCGTTGGTGAAGATGATGGGGCTCGGGTTGTCGACGGCGATCGTCCTCGACGCCACGATCGTCCGGATGGTGATCGTGCCTGCGACGATGGCGCTGATGGGCCGCGCCAACTGGTGGCTGCCCGGCTGGCTGGATCGTCTGCTGCCCCACGTCGACCTCGACCACGCGGTCGCATCCGCCCCAGCGGTTCCCGTCATCGACGTGACCACCCGCCCGCGCTCGCTGGAGGAGATCTCGTGAAGGCCTGGACGTTCGACCGCTACGGCAGCCCCGACGTGCTGCGCCTGGAGGACGTGCCCGACCCCGCCCCGGGCCCCGGCGAGGTGCTGGTGGACATCCGGGCGGCGGCGCTGAACCCCTACGACTGGCGGATCCTCGGGTCCGACCCGCTGGTGGCTCGCGTGTCGCTCGGGCTGCGGCGTCCTCGGGCCGGGGCGATCCTCGGCGCCGACCTGACCGGCGAGGTCGTCGCCCTCGGTGACGGGGTGACCGACCTGGCCGTGGGCGACCGCGTCCTCGGCGAGGTCGAGCTCGGCGCCTGCGCGCAGCGGGCGGTGGCGTCGGCTGACCGGCTGGTCGTCGTGCCCGACGGCGTCACCGACATCCAGGCGGCAGCTGTGCCGATGGCCGGGCAGACGGCGTGGAAGGCGGTGCATGCCGTCGGCCGGGTCGGTGCGGGCGACCGGGTGCTCGTCAACGGCGCGTCCGGTGGGGTGGGCACGTTCGCGGTGCAGCTGGCCGTGGCCGCGGGCGCGACCGTCACCGGGGTCTGCAGCGGCGGCAACGCCGAGCTGGTCCGCTCGCTCGGCGCCGCTGCCGTGGTCGACTACACAGTGACGGACTTCACCGAGGAACGAACGGCGTACGACGTCCTCATCGACACCAAGGGGACCCATCCCCTGCGGCGGTTCCTGCGGACGCTGGTCCCCGACGGCCGCCTCGTGCTGGTCGGCGGGGGCGGCGGGAAGCTGCTCGGCCCCGCCACCCACGTCCTGCTCGGCGTGCTGGCCAACCACCTGCAGCGCCGGACCATCGGCGTGGTGGGCTGGAAGCCGAACGCGGCCGACCTGGCGGCGGTGATCGGGTTGGTGGCCGACGGGGCCGTGTCACCGGTGATCGACCGTGTGGTGCCGTTCGCCGACGTCCCCGACGCCCTGCGCTACCTCCGACTGGGCCATGCACGGGGAAAGGTTGTCATCGAGGTGTGACGTTGCATGCGGTCCCGGACGTCTAGCCTCGGGGCCATGCAACCCGAGACGCTGGCTGACCTGGCCAACCTCAGACGGGCCCGTGACTTCATGGACCGGGAGTACGACCGGCCGCTGGACGTGGCGGCGGTCGCCCGGCGGGCGCTGATGTCCCCCTCTCACTTCTCCCGCCGGTTCCGGGCGGTGTACGGCGAGACGCCCTACGCCTACCTGATGACCCGGCGCATCGAGCGGGCCATGACCCTGCTGCGGGCCGGAACCAGCGTGACCGACGCCTGCATGGCGGTCGGCTGCTCGTCCCTGGGGTCGTTCAGCAGCCGGTTCACCGAGGTCGTGGGGATGTCACCGAGCGAGTACCGCGCACAGGAGCACCCCGCCGAGAAGGCGATGCCGACCTGTGTCGCCAAGGCCAACACCCGACCACCACGATCCCCTGGTCGCCGGTCGAGCAGGATCGGAGAAGCGTCGGGGATTTCCGCTCACTAGCGTGCAGCGCATGACTCTCGCACTTCGCTACTGCCACGTCACCGTCACCGACCACGAGGCCGCGCTCGGCTTCTACCGCGATGCCCTGGGCCTGGAGGTCCGCAACGACGTCAGCTCCGGCGGCCACCGCTGGGTGACGCTGGGCATCCCCGACCAACCCGGGACCGACATCGTCCTGTCCGACCCCTACGGCGGCCGCTCGGAGGCCGACGGCGACACCATCGCCGAGCTGGTCACCAAGGGGGTGTTCGGCATGGTCGTGTTCCGTACCGACGACCTCGACAAGGTGTTCGAAGCCGCAGAGGCGTCGGGCGCCGAGGTCATGCAGGAGCCGACCGAGCAGCCTTGGGGACCCCGCGACTGCGCCTTCCGCGACCCCGCCGGCAACATGGTCCGCATCGAGCAGACCACCCCCGCCGAGCAGGCCTGACCCACCCTCCCCCGGTCGGCGCGATCGGGGTGGCCGGTCGGGGTGGCCACCGGCGCGATCCGCTCGGCCGACCCGAAAGGCCACCGGCGCGATCGGGGCCTGCGTCGCCGTGGGCCGATGATCGGCGCGATCCGCCGCCGCCCGGCCCCGGTGGCCACCGGCGCGATCGGGGCCCAACCCACCCCTACGTGGGTACCGGCACGATCCGCCCGGCCGAACCGGGTGGCCACCGGCGCGATCGGGGCCCAACCGTTGCGTGGGTACCGGCACGATCCGCCCATCGGCTACTCCGTATCAACGACTCGTCAGCACCTCCCCCGAAGCTGCGAGGATGGTGGTGTCGGACGCAACCGCATCCGGCACCACGGCTTGATGGGCACCCGATGTTGGTTCGCTACGGCTACGAGATCGGGATCACCTGCGAGGCCCCGACGCCGCTGATCTGCCTGCTGTCGGTGCATCCCGACCTGATGCGTGACCTGCGCGCGCCGGAGTCGTTCTTCACCACGCCCGCCGTGCCCAGCTCCACCCACATCGACCTGCACGGCAACCGGGCCCGTCGCCTCGTCGCACCGGCTGGGGCGTTCTCGTTGTGGGGTGACGCGACGGTGTCGGTCGACGGGCTCTTCGACGTCGCCTACCCCGCGGCCAGGGAGGTCGCCGTCCCCGACCTGCCGTCGGAGACGCTGGTCTACCTGCAGGGCAGCCGGTACTGCGAGACCGACCTGCTGAGCCAGACGGCGTGGGACATGTTCGGCCACCTGGCGCCGGGCTGGTCGCGGGTCCAGGCGATCTGCGACTTCGTGCACCAGCACGTCCGGTTCGACTACGGCGAGGCCCGGGCAACCCGGACGGCACAGGAGACGTTCGAGGAGGGGGTGGGGGTGTGCCGTGACTTCGCGCACCTGGCGGTCGCCCTGTGCCGTGCGCTCAACATCCCCACCCGCTACGTCAACGGCCACATCAGCGACATCGGCCTGCCGCCCGTCCTGGATCCGATGGACTTCAGCGCCTGGATCGAGGTGTACCTCGACCAGGGGTGGTGCACCTTCGATCCGCGCAACAACAGCCCCCGGATCGGCCGGATCGTGGTCTCACGGGGCCGTGATGCGGCAGACGTGGCGCTGATCTCCAGCTTCGGCCCCCACGAGCTGACCAACTTCCGGGTTTGGACCTACGAGGTCGACGCCGTCTGAGCGCCCCCGGTGGCGGGCGGTCCGTCCAGCTCGGCGAGCCGGCGCTGCAGGTGACGGCGGGTGCCGTCGTCCGAGGCGAGGTCGAGCGCGCGTCGGAGGGCCTCGCGTGCGCCGTCGGGGTTGCCCAGACGGGCCAGGAACTCGCCGCGGGTGACGTGCCACGGCGGGTAGCCCTCCAGCCCGCCCAGGGCCTCGACCTGCGCCAGCGCCGACGCCGCCCCGTGGACCTCTGCCACGGCCACGGCACGGTTCAGCGACACGACCGGGCTGGGGTCGAGCTCGGCCAGGTGGTCGTACAGCGCCAGGACCTGTGGCCAGTCGGTGTCCTCGACCCTCACCGCGTCGGCGTGCACCGCGCTGATGGCGGCCTGCACCTGATACGGGCCGGGCCGGTTGCGGCGCAGGCACGACCGGACCAGCGCCTGTCCCTCCGCGACCAGCCGTGGTGACCACCGGGATCGGTCCTGGTCGCGCAGGAGCACCAGCCGGCCGTCGTCGTCCCAGCGTGCGTGCTGCCGGGCGTCGGCCAGCAGGAGGAGGGCGAGCAACCCGGTCACCTCCGGCTCGTCGGGCATCAGCTCGTGGAGCAGGCGGGCGAGCCGCATGGCCTCACGGCGCGGCGAGGGGCGACTTCCGTCCTCCGGGGCGTTCGATCCGGCGTTGTGGATGAGGTAGACGACACCGAGGACGGCGTCGAGCCGCTCGGGGAGGTCGGCTTCGGCCGGCATCGCGAACGGGATCGTCGCGGCCACGATCTTGTGCTTCGCCCTGACCAGGCGTTGCGCCATCGTCGGCTCGCTGACGAGGAACGCCCGTGCCACCTCGGCGGTCGACAGGCCACCGAGCAGTCGCAGGGTGAGGGCCACCCGGCCGTCGAGCGGCAGCGCGGGATGGCAGCACATGAAGAGCAGCCGCAGTCGTTCGTCCACCACGACCTCCTCCTGTGATGGGTGCCCGTCGTCGCTGGCGGTGACCCCTCGACCGCGATCGTGGTCCCCGCCGGGCGGCCCACCGATGAGGTCGACCGGGTGGGCACGGGCGAGGAGGTCACTGCCGCGCCGGTCACGACGAAGGATGTCGATGGCGCAGCGGCGGGCGGTGGTGGTGATCCACCCACCCGGATTGGCCGGCAGTCCGACCTCCGGCCAGCGGTCCAGGGCCCGCGCGAACGCCTCCTGCATGGCGTCCTCGGCGAGGTCAACGTCCCCGAAGGCGGCGACCAGGGCCGCAAGGGACCGTCCGGCCTCCTGCTGGAAGGTCCGCCCCACCCATTCGGTGTCCGGGACGGTCACTGGGTGCGGTGGGGCTCCTCGGAGAAGCCGGCGAACGGCCGCACCTCGATCGGCATCCCGACCGTTGCGCTGGTCCGGTCGGCCCACTCCAGCGCTTCGTCGAGGTCGGCGGCGGTGATCACGTAGAAGCCGCCGAGGTGTTCCTTGGTCTCGATGTAGGGGCCGTCGGTGACCGCCCGCGTGCCGTCGCGGTGATGCACCACCGAGGCGGACTCGGGGCCGTGCATGCGCGCGGAGAACAGCCAGGCGCCCTTGTCGTGCATGTCGGTCTCCAGCGCCTCGAGCGCCGTCATGTGGCCGGCCATGTCCTCCTCGGTCATGGGTGGGCGCTCCTGGGTGGGGTCCATGTGGACGCTGAGCATGTAGTGCGGCATGGCATCTCCTCGTGGTGGGTCCAGCGGCCGGGTCGTCCCCGCCGCTCACCATCACCACGAACAGGATCGGACAGATCGACAGGGGCGGCGTGACCCAGTCGAAGAATTCTCTTGGCACGACCGCGTTCGTACGGTGTACGGTTCTGTCCTGACCAACCGTACTAAGTAAGGACAGAGGGATGAGGGTCTGCATCATCGGCGCGTCCGGCAAGCTGGGCCGCTACATGATCGAGCACGCGCTGGAGCGTGGACACGAGGTGGTCGGCGTCTGTCGGCCGAAGAGCACCGACAAGCTCGCCGACGTGGCCGACCGGATCACGATCGTGCCGGGGCGGACCGACGATCCAGCGGTCATCGCGAAGGCGGTTGCCGGCTGCGACGGCGTGTTGGTCGTCCTGGTGCCGTTCGGGGTGAAGGGCTATTCGTCCGGGACTGCCCAAGCCGTCCTGGACCATGCCGAACCGGACGCACGGGTGGTGTTCTCCTGTGGTTGGCACATCACGAGGGACGGTCAGGACCGATACTCGTGGCGCCTGCGCCTGACCCTTCCGATCGTGACGGTGCTGGCTCGGTTCTTCCGGTTCGTCGACATCGACGACCAGGTGGAGGCGTGCCGGCGGATCTTCGCCAGCGACCGCCGCTGGACGGTGGTGCGCGGAAGCGATCTGGAGGAGGGGCCGAGCGAGGGCCTGCCCGTGTGGTCGCAGCACGTCGGTGACCCGGTGCTGGAGAGCAACCGGACCCGTCGGACGGACTTCGCGCTGTTCATGGTCGAGGCGTTGACCGACGACACGCTCGTCGGTGAGGCGCCGGCCATCGTCAGCCGGATGAGCGAGTCGGCGCTGGCCCATTCGGGAGCCCGTTGACGCCGGCGACGGTGGCCGCTGCGGCGTTGGTGTCCCTGACGGTGCTGGGCAGCGTGGGGTTCTGGTTGCGACCTGGAGACCGCCGCAGGGTCTGAGCGTGTCCGGTTCTCACTCGATGTGGCCGGCGCGTCCCCCTCCCTGACGAGGGGTCTCCATCCACGTCAAGAAGGGCATCTCGTGAACCTCGACCTTGACGGCCACGTCGTCATCGTGACCGGCGGCACCAGCGGCATCGGCCTCGCCACCGCCCACGAGCTGGTGGCCGAAGGCGCCCGTGTCGTGGCCGTGGCCCGCAGCGAGCCCCAGCCCGGGGTACTCCCCGACACGGTCGACTTCGTGGCCGCGGACCTGTCCGACCCGGCCGCGGGGGACCATGTGATGACCCGAACCCTGGCCTGGTATGGGCGCATCGACGCCCTGGTGAACAACGCCGCGCGCTTCGAGACGCGCCCGTCCCTCCTTGGCTTCGCCGACGAGGAGTGGCGATCGACGTTCGAAACGAACCTGTTCGCCCCCGCCCGCCTTGCTCGCGCGGTGGTCCCCGCCCTGCGGGAGACCCGTGGAAGCCTCGTGCACATCGGCAGCGAGGCAGGCCGGATGCCCGACCCGACGATGGCCGCCTATGCGGCGTCGAAGGCCGCGCTGCTGTCACTGTCGAAGTCGCTTGCGATCGAGTTCGGACCGGACGGCATCCGCTCCAACGTCGTCTCGCCCGGTCCGACCCGGACGGCGTTGTTCGACGCGCCGGGCGGGTTTGCCGAGCAGCTGGCCGACCGCTTCGACACCGACCCCGACACCGCCGTCGAGACCTTCGTCCGTGACGAGCGGCGGCTGCCGACGGGCCGGGTCGGCCGCCCAGAGGACGTCGCCGGCGTGATCGCCTACTTGCTCTCCCCCAGGGCCTCACAAGTGACCGGTGCAGAGTGGGCCGTTGATGGCGGTGCGCTCCGCCAGCTGTGAGTGCGGCCCACGGATTGCGACGGCGGCCTACGCGGTCGACACGAGCAGGCGCAGCGCTGCTGAGGAGGCACTTCCGGGCGCTGCGGTGTGGGTGAGGAGGCGCTGCCCGTTCCCCTCGGGCAGATGCAGGACCTCGAACCCCAGCTCCAGAACCCCGACCGTCGGGTGCCGGAGGCGCTTGGCGCCGCTGGTGCACAACCGCACGTCGTGGCCAGCCCAGAGGCAGGCAAACTCGGGGCTCTTCACGCTCAGCTCACCCACCAGCCCCGCCAGGCGCCGGTCGTCGGCGAACTGCGCGGCCACGTACCGCAGGGAGGCGACCGCCCGTGCGGCCTCTTCCGCCCAGTCGACGTACAGGTCTCGGGTGTGGGGATCGAGGAACAGCAGCGTGAGCTGGTTGGGCCGACCC
This sequence comes from Euzebya pacifica, assembly GCF_003344865.1. Taxonomy (GTDB): domain Bacteria; phylum Actinomycetota; class Nitriliruptoria; order Euzebyales; family Euzebyaceae; genus Euzebya; species Euzebya pacifica. Next base: position 2,541,033 of record NZ_CP031165.1, on the reverse strand, counting down.
TCGACCCTCGAGGGTGCGTCGTCGTCGAGGTGCCCGGCGAGCAACAGGTGCCCGGCGCGGTTCCAGGCAAGGATGTCGTTGAACCGCCCGAGGAGCACCGCGGGCACCTCGCCCATCGAACGCAACAGCTGCACCGCGCCGGGTCTGGCCGTCTCCGGCCTGTACGGGTGGGACCGGCGAACGGGCCTCGGATGCACGAGTGCGTCCACGTGGGCCCGCTCGTCGGGGTCGAGCCGCAGGGCGCGGGCGAGCGCGTCGATGACGGCGTCGGAGGCGTTGTGCGACTGTCCTTGCTCCAGCCGGGTCAGGTAGGTCACCGAGACCCCTGCCAGCTGCGCCAGCTCCTCACGTCGCAGCCCCGGAACCCGCCGGCGGCCATAGCTGCGCACGCCGGCCTCCTCGGGGGTGATCCGGTCCCGGCGAGAACGCAGGAACTCACCCAGCTCCGTGACCGGGCGATGGACGTCAGCCCCGGCGGGCACCGCGTCCGATGACGGTCGTTCCATGCCCCCATTGTGGCGCGCCGGCGCAGCGGAACCTACCCCTGCCAGTGCCAGGCGACCACGGACTCCCCACGCGAGGGTGGTGGCTACCCACCCCATGGCGTCGGAACCTGCGGTCCATGACCGACATCGACACCGTCCCACCATCATCGACCGCGAACGCGCGCGCCCAACCCCTCACCTCCGCGGAGCGGATCGCGATGGCGGTCCTGCTGACCGCGAACTTCACCCTCGCCGTGGACTTCTCCATCCTCAACGTCACCTTGCCACACATCGGCAGCGAGCTCGGATTCGCCACCTCCGCACTGCAGTGGATCGTCACGTCCTTCGCCCTGTGCGCCGCCGGCTTCACCCTGTTCTTCGGACGGGTCGCCGACCTGTACGGCCGCAAGCGCCTGTTCGTGATCGGGATCGTCTTGCTCGGCCTCTCTTCCCTGGCCGGCGGCCTCGCCACGGAGCCCGTACTACTGATCACCGCCCGCGTCGGGCAGGGACTCGCGACCGCGATGGTCACCCCCACCGCGCTGTCGCTGATGACCACGATGTTCGCGGAGGGGCCGGCGCGGTCCCGTGCCCTCGGCCTCAACGGCGCGCTCATGGCCGCGGGGTTCACCGGCGGAGCCGTGCTCGGCGGCCTGCTCACAGGGACGGTGTCGTGGCGCTGGGCGTTCTTCGTCAACGTTGTCGTCGCGATCGCGGTCGTCGCCACCGCGCCGTTCGTGCTGCGCGACCCCGCCCGCGGCCCCCGCCCCGCGCTCGACGTCCCCGGTGCGGTCACCATCACCCTGGCCCTGGTCGCGCTGGTGTTCGGCATCGACACCGCTGGGCACCACGGCTGGGCCCACCCCGGAACCTGGGGGCCGGTCCTGGGCGCGGTCGCCCTGTTCGCGATCTTCCTCACCATCGAGTCCCGCGTGGCCCAGCCCCTCGTCGAACCGGCCCTCTTGCGGCAGCGCAACATCGCCTGGGGCAACGCCGCCGGGCTGCTGGCCTTCGGGACCTTCACCTCACTGGTGTTCATCCTGACGCTCTACCTGCAGCAGGTGCTCGGCTACAGCCCCGTCACCGCCGGGCTCGTCCTCGGGGTTCTCGGCGTCGGTACCGTCCTCGGCGGCCTCGTCGCTCCCAAGGTGATCGACCGGACCAACGCCAAGACGGCCATTGTCTTCGGCTTGATGTGCCAAGCCGGCGCGACTGCACCGCTGGCGTTCGCCGGCGGCAACCGCGTGTGGCTGGTTCCGCTGCTGGTCCTGACGTTCCTCGGCGGCATCGCCAACCTCGTCGCGATCGTCGCCTACACCGTGGCCTCCACCGCCGGGGTCGGGGCAGACCAACAGGGCCTCGCCACCGGGCTGGTCACGATGAGTCAGCAGGTGGGCATCGCCCTCGGTACCCCCGTCATGTCCGCCATCGCCACCAGCGTGGTGGCCGCTGCCCTGCTTCCCGGGCTGCAGGTCGCCATCGCCGTCAACGCCGCCATCACCATCACCGCCGCACTCCTGGTCGCGACGTTCCTCCGGCTGCCGTGACCGCCATGGATCGGGCAAGGCCCGGCTCGAGTGGCCGGTACGGCCAAGTCGAGCGCGCTGTCGGTCGACCGCTCGAGGGCCCCATCGTCACGGTGGGCGAGCAAGCCGAAGAACGCCTCCTCGGGCGCCTCGGCCACGGTTCGACTGGTGGGCGGCCCCAGCCGGGGGTCCAGTCGACCCTATTCCCCACGAGCAGGACCATCGCGAGCGTCAGCAAGCGGTCCGCGTGGCCCTGACAGGGCCTTCACCGCGTCTCCACTTCCGGCCTGTCTCGGTTTTGAGGGGTTGTCGCACCCGCATGGGAGACTCTGACCATGACTCCAGCCCGGCGCGAGGGCTACAGCGTGGTCCTCACCGACCACGTCTTCGACAAGGTGCGTTCGATCGACATGACGCTGGCCGAGTTCGAGGAGCTGCTCGGCGGTGGAGCGGTCATCGAGGAAGCGGCGGTCGATGACGGTGTCAAGGAGCTGGTGCTCATCATCGAGTGGACCCGACCGCTCCACGTGGTTGTGGTCGTGGATGACATCCGTGAGGAGGAGCGTATCGTGACGGTGTATGAACCCGACAAGGAGCGCTGGAGCGCCGACTACAAGGTGAGGAAGCCATGACCCGCTGCGGACGATGCGATCAGGGGGTGCGCCAGCCCGAGCGGCGAGCACGTCTGGCTGAACGGGATGGCCGGACGGCCCTCGTACTGGACGTGCCGGTTGAGGTCTGCCCGGCCTGCGGCCAGGTGTGGCTGACAATGCCGGTCGCGAAGCGCCTTGATGAGTTGTTCGACCAGTTGCTGGCTAGCGGTGCCGAGAGCGCGCAACTGCATTGGGCCGGGTCAGCTGCGGCATGACCTCTATCAGCTGACTTGTGATGGTCACGCTAAGGGGTCGTTCGCCCGCTGAGTTCGGCCGGACCACTGAGACTGCTCAGAGGTTCCTCGCTGGGGCCTATGACTCGGTCGATGCGCTGCTTGGGACTCACCCAGATCCGCGATCTTCGGAAATCGCAAGGAGGCGACATCCGAGGGCGTCTACCCGAGAACGAAGCCGACCTCCTGCGAGCCGCCCTCGTCTTCACGGGGGCGGGTATGGATGCGACCTCGAAGCAACTCATTCGAGACTCACGGCCATCAGTCCGCCGAGGAGGTTCAGCGAGTTGCAGGTGCGCTCGGCATCGACCACAAGGATATTCGCAAGCGAATAGGTGGCCTCCGCGTGCTCTTCGTGGCTCGGAACGAGGTGTCTCATGAACTCGACCTACAGCGCCCGGAGAAGCAGGGCGACCGGTCGCGACGGACGCGACGAATGAGCAAAACGATCAACACGTGTCATGAGGGTCTAGAGGTAACCCAACTGATCGTCAATGACGTTGCGACGCTCTTGAACAGCTAGCGGTCACGCGGCGACGTTGTCGAATCGACAACAGTCGGTGGGCGCTGAGGGGCTCGAACCCCCGACCTCCTCGGTGTAAACGAGGCGCTCTCGCCATCTGAGCTAAGCGCCCGAGAGCGTGCCGTCCGAGGACGGCGCGGAGCAACATGGTACGGGTTCGACCCGGGATGTCTGCGTCGACCGGTCAGCCAGCCCGGGCCTCGAGGTCGGCGGCCACCTGGTCGCTGATCGCGGCCGTGCCACCGACGAGCGTCACCTGGGACAGGTCCGGGTGGTCCTCGATCCACTCCCCCACCGCGGGGGAACCGTCCAGCGTGTCGCGGTCGACCAGCAGCAGCACGCCACCGTCGGCTGCAGCGGCAGGGCCGGCGGCCAGGGCGTCGGGGAAGTTCGAGCCGGTCGCCAGCCACACCCGGTTGCCGTCGGCTCCGAGCTGCTGGGCCAGCGCCGCGACCTCGCCGGAGGTGGCGAAGCGGCTAGGGCCGGCCACCCGTTCCACGGCGATCCCGAGGTCGGTCAACGCCGCTGCGACCGCATCCCCGACGGCGGCCGTGCCACCCACGATCGTCACCGCGCCGATACCGTTGCGAGTCAGCGCCTCGGCGGTCGCTGCGGGCAGCTCGTCCCGTGTGGCAAGGAGCACGGGGTCACCACGGAAGGCCGCGAGCGCCGAGGCCGAGACCGCGTCCGGCCAGCCCCGCCCGGGGTCGGCGTTCGCCCCCTCCACCAGGAACGCGTGCGCGCTGTCGACCCGGTCGGCGACCGCGCCCGCGGTGGCGAAGCGCGAGTCCCCGGCCACCCGTTCGACGGTGACGCCCATGGCACCGAGGTCCGCGGCCACCTGCGCCGACAGCGCCGACACCCCACCGAGCAGGACGACCTCGTCCACGTCCAGCCGGGTCAGCTCGGCCGCGACCTCGTCGGCCAGCCGGTCGGTCGGGTTCAGCAGCAGCGGTCCGGCGACCTGCGTGGCCAGCGTCGCACCCGACAGCGCATCGGCGAACCCGTCGGCGCGGGCAAGCACCGCGGTGGCCGCAGACCCGTCCTCGGGATGGCTGGCACGGGACACCTCGATGGCCGTCGCAACACGCGAGTCACCGGACAACCGGCGCAGCGGGCCGATGACCAGGTCCGCATCCGCGATGTCGACCAGCAGCCCGTCGGAGACGGCAGCACGGAGGATCGCCGGCCCGGTCGGGAAGCCGGACAGGTCGATCGTGGCCGGACCGGTCTCGGCCGGATCGAGGTGCCGCAGCAGCGACCGGGTCTCCCCACCGTCGACGGAGATCGACAGGGTGGCCCCCAGCACGTCGTCGGCGTCGGCGTCGTCGACCGCGAGCTCGACGGTCGCGCGGTCGGCCGTGACCGTCTCGGGCACGGTCAGCGACACCGTGGGCGCGTTGGCCGAGGCGGGCCACGCGATGGCGTCGTCGCCGTCCTCCACCAGCACGAGCGACGTGACGTCGGCCATCGCGGGCAGGACGGCGACGTGCAGCACCGCCTCTGCCTCCTCCTGCACGCCCTCGATCACCGGCGCGGCCGCGAGCACTCCGCCGTCGGCGTCCCGGGCCTCCACGACGAGGTCGTCGGACTCGGCCTCCACGATCGCGCCCCGGCCCGACACGTGGTCGGCCGGCAGCAGGAACCGTTCGCCGTCCTGCTCGAGCACCGACACCACCAGCGCGCCGTCCGCCCCGGGCGGTGCCTGCCGGGGCGCAGGAGCAGACGCCTCCGGGGCCGGTGAGGACGGCGGGAACGGCGTGGTGGTCGGCAGCCCACCCATCGCCGCAACCATCCGCCGCCACGTCAGGTCCGAGGGCCACCGGTCCCTGACCGTCGTGACCAGCGGCGACAGGTCCACCGCCGGGGGCGAGCTGCCGTAGCTCATCAGCTCGGCCCCCTGCTGGGCGTCGCCGTTGGTGCACGGTGCGGTCCGCTCCCCCGTGGTCGGACAGAAGTCCAGCACCGACGCCGTCCAGCTGTTGGACAGGACCGCCGTGCCCAGCGGCGTGGCGATCAGCTGCCCGCTGAGGTCGGTCATCAACGCGCCGAACGCCTGCCGCTCGGGACCGCTGGTCGAGGGGTTGATCCAGCCGCGGCCGTAGGGCCACGCCTCGGCATCGGCTTCCCGATGGCTGCCGTCGGCATGGCGAATCCCCATGGTGTGTCCCAGCTCGTGGGCCGCGGAGTCCCCAAGGGACGCCGTCACCATCGGCCAGGCGTTGCCGTAGCGCGTGGCCGCCGACGCGCCCAGCCGTGCCCCGTCGAAGCCATAGGCGAGGCCGAAGCAGGCGCGGAACGTGGTGCCGTACCCGAGGGTGACGGTGTAGTCGGCAGGCGCGGTCGGGGCGACGTTGCCCGCGGCCGCCAGGGCCGCCAGGTGCAGCGCCCGGAGGCAGTCGTTGGCCGGGGCCAGCTGCCGGACACGCCCATCGGCACCCCGGGCCCGGAACGGACGGGAGGGGTCCTGCAGGACCACGTCGGTGGCCGACGCCACGGCCACGCCGGCGAAGGGCGTGGTGCGTTCCAGGTACGGCACGACCTCACGGCGGAAGCGTCCGATGTCGGCGTTCGCGCCGGGACGCCCGAACTCGTCTGTCAGGTTCCTGAAGTGCGGACCGGTGAAGTTGAGCAGGTGCACCCGAAGGTCCTCGGCCGGCTGAAGGTCAACACGGACAGTGCCGCCGACGGCGCGGTCCTCGAACTCGTGCCACGGGGTCAGCCACACGCCGCGGATCAGCTCGCGGGGCACCAGGTCCGCGCCGACGACCTCGCCCTCCGACAGCACTGCGTCGCCGTCGAGCACGAACTCCACCGTCCTGGACGGGTCGGCCCGCATGACCAGCAGCTGGCGGTCCAGCTCCGCATCCGCCGGGCCGACCACGGGGCGCGGTTCACCGAAGACGTTGGGCCGGATCACCGTCGTCGTCTCCAGCACGACCTGCGGCGGCAGCACCCCTGGGGCGATGTCGAGCTCGACCTGCAGGCGGAGGTCGACGTCGTACACCGCAGGATCGGCACCCTCCCCTGCGAACGGGTACAGGCGGACCAAGGTGTCCCGCCCGACGACGAACGGCACGTCCTGGTCGGGATAGTCGACGGTGGAGTCGATTGCGCCGGCCCGTGCCACCCGTGTCTGGATGCCCTGGTTGACCTCGATGGCCTCCACGACCGGGTCGGGGTCAGGCAGCTCGACCGGCCCGCCCCAGGCGTAGAGGTCGACCCCGTCGTCGGTGTCGTCGTCGTTGAGCTGCTGGGAGCTCAGGAACACCACGACCTCGCCGGAACCGGTGATGACCTGCCCGAAGGAGCTGATGTGCACGAATCCGCCGGTGGACGCGGTTCCGGGCTGGGCGACGAGCCCGACCGTCCGCGTCGGCACGTCGAAGACGAACAGGTCGGCGCTGCCCTCGGGACGCGAGAAGGGTTCGTCGGCGTTGCCGAACCCGAAGAGGGCCGGGTCCCCACGGAACACGACCGCCGTCCCGTCGTCGCTGACCACGGCACGGTCCCGCTGGTTGAAGCCGATCAGCTCGGTCGGCTGCAGCGTGTCAACCGGTTCGCCGTCGGGGGTCCGTGTCACCAGGATGTTCTCACCGGTCTCCAGATCGTGGAACCACGCCCCGGAGTCACTTCGCTCGCCGATCGTCTCGAGGACCAGTCCAGCGCCGTTGCGGGCCAGCGCGATGCCGGACTGCGACAGCGGGCCGGGAAGGTCGATGGGGCCGATGTCCGCGGCGATCGAGTCACCACGACGGACACACACCGCCGGTGTCGGGCCACACCGTTGGGACGCCTCGCGCGGGATGACCGCCCACGTGCGACCGTCCCCGGCGAGGGCCATCGCATGGAACGACGACCCGACGGGGCTCAGGTCGTTGTTGAAGAAGACGGGTTCGATCAGGCCGGCGCGCCACGTGTAGAGGAAGAAGTTGGCGGTCTCCTCGAACGCGGATCGGTCGAAGGCCTGCCAACGCTGTCCGCTGGTCTGGGCCGAGAACGTGACGACCGCCCCGTCGCTGGAGATGCCGCGGACGACGTGCCGCACACCCGATCCGACGTGGGGGTCCTGGGCAGTCGGCGCGGGGATGCCCTCGCTGAGCCAGTCGACGCCGTGGCCCTCGCGCCAGAGGTACAGCTCGTCGTTGAACCACGCGGTCGTGTCCTCCGCGGGGTAGACGAGGTCCGGACACCTGGCGGTGAACGCGACGGCCGACCCGTCGTCGGCGATCTCGAACGGCGCACGGGCCCCGAAGACGGACTCGTTGCTGTTGACCTGGCCGCACGCCCGCCGGTCGTCGACCGAGCGGGTCACCAGCTCGGTGGTGCCCCGGTCGACGTCGTAGCGCAGCAGCATCGTGCCCAGCCGCGATCCGTCGTCCCTGGTGTTGGGCTGGGGAGCGCCGTTGGTGGAGTCCGACAGGTAGAAGACGTAGCGGCCGTCCCGGCTGATCCTGGGGTTGGTGGCGGGACCGTCCGCGGCGGCGTCGCTGCCGTTGGCGGTCGAGATCAACCGGGTCCGGCCGTCCGTCCGGTCCCAGATGTAGACGTCGCTGGCGTCGTTGTCGTCCGGTTGGTCGTTCAGCACCCCGCCGACGCTGGTGGCGAACGCCACGATCCGTCCGGCGTCGTCGACCACGTGGCCGATGGCGGTCCCGAAGTCCTCCGGTGGAACCGCGCCGTCGGCGGTGCGGAGGACGTCCATGACCGGTTCGGGTTCGTCCTGGGCCGCCACGTCGGGCGGCGCCGTCAGCCCCAGCAGCACGACCACCCACACCGCGGCGGTGCGGGGCAGACCCGCACGGATCTGGCGGTGTGCCCTCACGCCCGCTCCAATCGGATGCGTGCTGTGACGATAACACCCGACCCTCGACCGGCGCCCTACCATGCTGGCCATGAGCGACACCGACCCGCAGCAGCCCCAGCCGCCCCAGCAGCCCCGCGTCAACATCAAGGTCGACGACGACGAGCGGTTCGGCACCTACGCCAACTTCCTCGTCGTCAGCCACTCGGCGCACGAGTTCACCCTCGACTTCTGCCAGATCATGCCGGGCGGCGAGCCGGGCAAGGTGCAGGCGGAGGTCGTCTCGCGTGTCAAGATCGCCCCGACGATGGTCGGCAAGGTCATCCGGGCGCTGAACACCAACATGACCGGGTACGAGGACAAGTTCGGCATGGTTGCCGAGATCGGCTGACCGCCCGCCCCTGTTGACGAACCACCACGGGTGACGAACCGCCACGTCACCGCCCCAACACACCACACCGAGGAGCAACACGATGACCGCCCCCGCGGCGCGTTCCGCCGATGACTGGATCCTGCTCGGCCTCGAGCGCGGCCCGTCCGACGAGCTGCTGGCCAGAAGCCCCGAGCTGCTGGAGGAGGCCGGCAACGACGGTCGTCCCCGCATCCGCTGGTACGTCTCGACCGACGAGGCGATCGTGCTCGGCCGCGGCCAGCGCGACGCCAAGCCCGTCGCTGGGCACACCCGGCTGCAGCGCCATTCCGGCGGCGGTGCGGTCCTGATGGACGCCGAGCTGCTGTCGTGCGACGTCGTCCTGCCGGCTGGCCACCCCTGGCTGGACGACGCCGACCTCGGGGCCGTGTTCGCCCCGATCGGTGCGGCGTGGATGGCCGCCCTGGCCGACCTCGGTGTGCACGACCTGGCCGTCCACACCGGCGCGGCCACCGCCAGCCGGCTGGGCCCCGAGCACCTGCGTCCGCTCGCCGAGGTCTGCTACGCCTCCCTCGGCAAGGGCGAGGTGATCGCGAGCGGCCGCAAGCTGGTCGGGCTGTCCCAGCGTCGCCGCCAGTCCGGCGCGCTGATCCAGTGCGGCATCCACCGCACCTGGCGGCCCGGCCCGCTGATCGAGGCCCTGGACGTCGAGGTGGCCCGCGAGGCCATCGAGGCAGCCGCGGTCGGCATCGACGACCTGCTGACCCCACCGGTGAGCGACGCCTCGATCGTCCGGGCCGTCCAGGACCGGCTGCTCGCCGCCGACCGATGAGCGCTGACGCGATGGAGACCGATCCGGCGAGCACCGGCAAGCTGATCGTTGCGTCCAACCGCGGCCCCGTGTCGTGGTCGCAGGCCGACGACGGCTCGTGGACACCCTCACGGGGCGCCGGCGGGCTGATCGTGGCGCTCGGCGGCGCCCTGCAGGAGCGGCCGGGAACCTGGGTGTCGGTGGCGCTGGAGGACGGCGACCGCGAGATGTCGGCCGCCCACGACGGGCAGGCGTTCACGGCCGACACCGGCCAGGGCCGCTTCACCCTGCGTCTCGTCGACGTCGGCGAGGTCTACGACGACTACTACAACAAGGTCGCCAACCGGCTGCTGTGGTTCACCCTGCACCAGCTGTGGTCCGAGCCGTACTACCCGCTCGGTGACGGCTGGACCGACGCGTGGGCGGCCTACCAGGACGTCAACCGCCAGGTTGCCGAGGCCGTCGTCGCCGAGGCCGGGGACGACCCGACCCCAGAGATCCACCTGCAGGACTACCACCTGCTGACCGCCGCCCCGCACATCCGCGCGGCGATCCCGGGCGCAAGGATCCTGCACTACATCCACACGCCGTGGGTCCACCCGACGTACTTCCGGCGGCTCCCCGACCCCATGGTCACCGCGATCCTCGACGGGCTCGTTGCCTGCGACGTCGTCGGCCTGTCGGCGTCGGAGTGGACCGACACCCTGCGCTCCTGCTTGGTCCAGCTGGGCGGCTGCCCGGCGGTGGAACCGACGCCGGACGGGACGTGGGTCGCGTCGCCGCGTGGCCGGTTGCTGCTGAAGGACTTCACGCTCGGCATCGACGCCGACAGCCTGGCCGAGGTGGCGGCATCCGACGCGGCGATCGCCGAACGCGACGCCCTGGTCGAGCAGGTCGGCGACCGCCAGCTGATCGTGCGGGCCGACCGCACGGACCTGTCCAAGAACATCCTCCGTGGCCTGGTCGCCTACGACCTGCTGCTGCAGCGTCGCCCCGACCTGGTCGACCGCGTGCACTTCCGTGTGCTGCTCAACCCCTCCCGACAGGGGGTACCGGAGTACCGCGAGTACCTGCAGCGCTGCATCGATCTGGGCGAGGAGATCTGCGGACGCCACGGCGAGTCGGTCCTGGAGATCGACGTCGACAACAGCTTCCCGCGAGTCGTGGCGTCGATGCAGTCCTACGACGTGCTGCTGACCAACCCCGTGATCGACGGGACGAACCTGGTGGCCAAGGAGGGGCCGGCCCTCAACGAACGCGACGGGGTGCTCGTCCTGTCCCGCAACGCCGGGGCGGCCGACACGATGACCGATGCGGTCTTCGTCAACCCCTTCGACGTCGAACAGACCGTGGACGCGCTCGAACACGCCCTGGAGATGGGGGCCGAGGAGCGAGCCCGCCGGGCCGCTGCCCTGAAGGACGCCGCGTCGTCGGGCACCCCGGCTGACTGGCTGAGCGCACAACGTCGCGCCCTGGACGTGGCCGTCGGCGACTGACGACTTCGATCCTCCGGGGAGGAATGACCCCCCACCGCGTCGAACTGGCCGACCAACCCCAACGTCCTCGGAAGGTCCAGGCCATGAAGTCATTCCCCACGTTCGCCGCTGCAGCCCTCGCGCTGGTCCTGCCGCTGGGCGGTGCCGTCGCCGGCGCTGCCGAGGGCGACTGCTACGACATCTTCCCCAACGACCCCGCCACCGAGGTCCTGGCCTGCCACGACACCAAGTACCTCACCGGCCTCGGGGGCAATCTGGGGAACCTCCAGGCCATCGGCCTGACCGACGAGGCGCCGACGTCCGGTGACCGGCGCAGCGGAGGCGTCAACGTCAACGTGGTGCCCGGCGTCACGTTCGTGGACGACACCGATCCCCGGTTCTCCCACACCATCCATGGGGCCTTCACCGGCGTGATCGACGAGATGTCCGCCGCGATGTACCTCGGCAACCCCCTGGACGCGGCCCTGGCCGCCAACCCCAACATGCGGGTCCGCCTGAGCATCGGTGGCACGACCGTCTACGACAACTACGGCAACGCCGCAGCCGACACCGCCGAAATGATGACCGTCACCCACGACAGCGAGCTGCAGACCGCCTACTTCCAGTTCACGGGGTTGTACAGCAAGCTGGCCGACAACACCGCCACCACCAGGCACGAGATCGTCCTGCAGTTCAGCGAGGCCTACTACGGCGACGGCAACCACGTCCTGTACTACGACTCCGCCGAGACGCCGTCCAGCCTGTCCATCAACGACGCCGACGCGTTCGGTACCGTCCTGAAGTAGGTCGGTCCACCCCGTCCCGGGACCGTTGGCGGCGCGGGTTGGCCGATCGGTTCAGGCCAGGCGGGCGGCCAGCCAGTCGGCGAAGCCGGCGGTGCCGTCGACGACGACGTCGGCGGCCGCACGCACGCGGGGGTCGGTCTCCTCGCCGTGGTCGACGGCGACGGCAAGCCCCCCACGGGAGCGGACCTCGGCGAAGGCCGGCAGGTCGCCGAGGTCGTCCCCGGCGAAGCAGACGTCGTCGAAGCCGTCGGCCAGCAGGGCGACGGCGGTGCCCTTGTCGGCCGCCACGGGCGGCCGCAGCTCGACGACCATCTTCCCGTCCTCCACCGCGAGCTCGCCGGCCACACGCCGGGCCATGGCCTCCAGCGCCACCGCTGCCGCGTCCCGGTCAGCGGCCCGACGCCAGTGCACGGCGAACGCCCGACCCTTGTCCTCCAGCTCCGCACCCTCCCAGCGGGCGACCTCCTCCCCCATCGCCACCTTCGCCGCCGCCAGGGCATCCAGGTAGGGGGCGACGCGGGGGTCCGGTTCGACCGATCCGTCGACCACCCGCTCCAGCCCGTACAGGCCGACCAGCTCGGCGCCGTCGACGCCGACGCGTTCGGCCAGGAACCCTGCGGGCCGACCCGACACGATCGCCAGCCGACCGACGCGGCCGACCAGCGAGGCCAGCACCGTCCGCGTCGAGTCCGGCATGGCCGACGTCGCCGGGTCCGACACGATCGGGGCGAGGGTGCCGTCGAAGTCCAGCACCAGGCAGGCGCGGTCGAGGGGGCCCGCGGGCCAGTCGATGGTCACGTTCGGTCCTTCCGGACGGCCAGGCGCTGCAGCAGCGGGATGGCCGCGATCTTGTCGTCGGTCAGCTCGTCCCAACGGATCCCCGCCGGACGTGGACGTCGTCCGCGGACCTCGATCACCCGCGTGGGGGTGACGATCAGGTCCAGGGGCGCGTCGTGCTCGGTCACGGGGATGCGCCCGACGTCGACGACCTGGCAGTCGTGCACGGTGGTCGCCACGATCGTGTCCTCGGTGATCATCCCGGCCTCCTGGGCGATCGCGAACTCCAGGTCGGCGAAGCCGCCGCCCTTGCCCAGGCGTCCACCGGCCTCGTCGACGGCGACGCAGCCCGTGATGACCAGGTCGACGGGCTCCAGCGCCTCGACCGCCACGGGGACCCCGTGGACCGAGGACCCCTTGATCGAGGCGGCCTTTCGCGGCGTGACCGGGATCTCGTCGGGTCGCAGCGCCACGAAGGGATGCGCCTCGGCCAGGCGTGGCACCGCCATGAAGACGGTCTTGCCGTCCTCCAGCGCCCGCTGCCGGACCGGCCACTGGGGGCTGTCGGGGTTGGACTTCACCGTCACCGCGTCGGCCCACGCGGCCGTGTCACGCAACGCTTCCGCTGCCGCCTCGGCGCCGACGAAGTTGGGGATCCGGTGGAACGCCCCGGGGAACCGGGCGGCCTCGGCATCCACGACGGCCTGCCATGCCTCCTCGCGCAGGGCCGCCTTCGCGGCCAGGACCTCGGGGTCACCGCCGGCGTCGTGGGCGTGGTCCTTCGGTGTACGGCCCCGTCCCGGGCCGGCCATCAATGGATGCGCGGCTGGTGTGGCAACGTTGCGATGACGGCGGCCTCCACCTCCGCGAGGTAGGACAGGCGTCCGACGACGTCCTCGGTGGGGCACTCGGCCAGCGCCAGCTCCACGAACACCCGGTAGTGGCCGGCCTCGGAACGGGCGAGCTCGTCGTAGAAGGCCGCCAGGCGCGGGTCGCCGGCATCCTCCAGCGCCAGCGACAGCAGATTCAGCCGTTCCCACGACCGTGCCTCGATGAGCGCGGCGACCAGCAGCTTGTCGCACAGCTCGGCCTCGCCCGCGCCGCCACGGCGTTCGGCCAGCAGGGCCTTGGCGAAGCGGTCGGGCCGGTCGGCCATCAACGTCCAGCCGCGGGCCCGCATGTGGGTCAGCACCTGGTCGAGGTGGCGGATCTCCTCGCGGGCCAGCTTGGCCATCCGGTAGACGATGTCGTCGCGGTCGGGGTAGCGGTTCAGCATCGAAAGCGCCGACAGCGCCGCCTTCTTCTCGGCGTGGGCGTGGTCGCTCATGGTCGAACGCAGGTCGGCCAGGGCCACCTCCTCCCAGCCGGGTGGGGTGGCGATGCGCAGCGCGTCGACCCGTTCGTCGGGGATCAGCGGGTCGCGGACGGTCAGCACACGGTCCTCCGGGCCGGTCACCGCGCCTCCTCCTCGCCGTCGCCGTCGGTCCCCTGCGACCAGTCCAGCCCCATGCGGCCGCCGTCGCGGCCGTTCTCCGCGGCGAGGATCTCCGCGACGATCGACAGGGCGATCTCCTCGGGGGTGCGGCTGCCGATGTCCAGGCCAACGGGCGCGCGGAGCCGGGCGATGTGGGCCTCGGGGGTGCCGGCCTCGCGCAGGCGGCGGACCGCGCCGGGGGCGTGGCGACGCGACCCCAGCATGCCGACAAAGCCGGCTTCGCTGGCCAACGCCACACGCAGGACCTCATCGACGTAGGGGGCGTCGTGGTCGCTGAGCAGCACGGCGTCGTTCGGACCCGGAGGGGCGACCAGCAGGAAGCGTCCGGGGTCGTCGGCCTTGACCTCCACCGCCGGTGGCACGTCGGTGGTCCCACCGGGAGTCACCACCGTGACCCGCCGGCCGATCATGTCGGCCTGCCGCGCGACGGCACACCCGACGGGGTTGGCCCCGAAGACCAGGACGGCTGCCTCCGGTTCGTGGACCTCGGCGAACACCTCGATGCTGCGTTCCTCCTCGTCGTGCCCGCCGAAGGTCACGCGTCGACGGATCGGTCCACCGACCCGCAGCGCCTCCCCGGCGAGCTCCACACCGGCGGTGTCGAACTCCGAGCAGCCCAGTGATCCGGCGACGGACCCGTCGGCGTCGGCGACCATCTTGGCCCCGCTGTGGGACGACGCGTCCTCGCTGACGGCGAGCACCGTCAGCAGGACGACCCGGCGGCCGCGGCCACGGGCGTTGGCAAGGGCGTCATAGACGTTCACGAGGTCGACTCCTGTTCAGCGGCGAGGTGCACCTCGGCAGCGTGCCGCAGATCGGCCACGGACTCGGTGACGAAGTCCGAGAGGCGGTCGATGTCGAAGAGGGTGTCCCGGTCGCCGAGCAGCCCGAAGTGCATCCGGCCGTCGTAGGAGGACACGGCCAACGACAGCGCCGAGTCACCGGCCAGCGGGATGAACGGGTAGGACTCCTCCAGCAGGTTGCCGGCGAGGAACCGGGGGGTCTGGGGGCCCGGCGCGTTGGACAGGGCGATGTTGTACCGCTGCTCGCCGGAGACCACACGGGCGGCCAGGGCATGCATGGCGGGCGGCGCATAGCCGGCAACCCGGACCAGCTGGTCAGCGGCAACGGCCTGGCGGGACTCCTTCAGGCCGGCCAGCTCGCCCATGATCCGGTACAACCGGGCGACCGGATCCATCTCCATGACCGGCAGGGGCGCGAGGACGCCGACGACCCCGTCGCCGACGGTGAACGCCTCACCCAGCCCCGGCTGGTGAGTCGCCCCCTCGTGGACCCGGACGGGGACCATGATCTTGAGGTCGAGGTCCTTGGTCTCGTGACCCCGCCAGCGCAGCAGCCGTCCGACCGCGTCACCGACGACCGTCACGACGATGTCGTTGATCGATCCACCGAACGCGCGTCGGACGATGCGCAGGTCGTCGAGCTGGCAGGTCGCGGTCGCGAACCGGCGGTGTGGGGACAGGCGACGGTTCAGCGGCGACGTCGGGGCACCCTGCACGAGGCGGGTCACCAACCCGAAGGCGGACTCGGCCACCGCGCCGGCCCGGGGCAGCCCGACCCGGGGGTCCAGCGACTCGACCGCGGCCAGGCCGACCTGCCGGACGCGTTCGAGGCGCGAGCCCATCGCATCGGCCAGCACCGCGGACCGGGGCGGCGGGCGGTCGGGGTGCCATGCCCGGTTGAACCGACCGACCTCTGGTTGCAGCTCGTTGCGACCCTCGTCCAGCAGCACGCTGAACGGGTCGCCCGCCTCGCCGTTGGCCATCGCGAGGTGGACCTTGCGGAACATGCCGACGCGGTCGCCCTCGAGCCCGTCGATCACGTAGATCTCCCACAGCGGCCGGTCGCGGTCCAGCGCTCGGCCCATCAGCCGCGACAGGAACTCGCCGAGCTGATGGGCATCGCCGGGCGCCGGCAGGGCAGCGTGACGCACGTGGTAGGTCAGGTCGAAGTCGGGGTCGTCCACCCACAGCGGCCGTCCCGCGACGGCAGGGAGGGCACGGACACGACGGCGGGCGTTGGGGACCTGCTCGATGCGGTCACGCAGGACACGGACGACGTCGGCGTACCTGAGTCCGGCCTCGAAGATGCCGAGGCCACCCACGTGCATGTGGTGGTTGGGTGACTCCAGCTCCAGGAAGGAGGAGTCGAGGACGCTGAGCCGATCGACAGCCATACCCGACAGCGTAGGAGGCCGACGGCCGGGGCGGGAATCGGGCGGGCGCGCTCACGGCATGGGTTCTGCCACGGGGGCAGCGAACTGCGGCAGCATCGATGGGCAGATGCGCTTCCTCCCCACACCCCGATCCACCCTCGTTGTCCTCCTGATCCCGTTCGCCCTGCTCGGCGGGCTGGTCCCGGCACCCGCTGCGGACGGTGACCCTGCCCGCTCGGTGGACACCCACGAGGCCACGGGCGGAGGGTCCACCGCCCCCGAGGGCGGCCTGGTGGACGACGGCTGGCTGCCCGGCCCCGAGGGATCGGCGTTCGCGGGCTTCGAGGGCGAGCCAGCCCCCGGCGGCGGTCCGGTCTGGCCCGGGGTGCGGCTGGACGCGCGCCGCACGACGCTGTCGGACGGCAAGAACGTCGACGTGCAGATCCTCCACCTCGACCCCGGCGCCGACGTCAGCGTCCGGCCGACGCTCGCGGGCGGCTCGGTCAGGGGCACGGCGACCGTCGCTGCCCAGAGCGGTGATCCGCTGGCCGGATCGGTGGCGGCCACCAACGGCGGGTTCTGGCTGCGCGACCCGTACGGCGAACCCAACGGCTTCTTCGCCATCGACGGTCGGTTGGTCAGCGATGCCGAGAGCCAGGGGGTGGGCCCCCGCGGCACCGTCGGCTGGACCGCCGACGGCCGGGTCGTGATCGACCGGATCGACACGACGCAGACGTTGGTCCTGGCCAACGGCGCCAACCTGGACGTGGACGGCATCAACCGGGGGCATCGCGAGTACGACGAGCTGTTCGCCGACGGCATCGACTCATTGCTGGCCTACACCCCCGACCACGGCGGGCCGGTGGCCGTGACCGAACCGCGGCAGCCCCCGCCGCCGGAGCCCGAGCCGACGCCCGCCCCGACCGACCCCGACCAGCCGGCGCCCCCTCCCCTGCCGGGTGCCGAGCCCGAGCAGCCGCCCGTCGACCTTGCCGTCCTGCGCATCGCCGCGGGGGCGTGGCCAGCTGCCGGTGGCATCGGCGGGACGGTCATCGGCATCTCCCGTGACAGCGCCGGCACCTTCGAGGCCGGCGGTGGTGAGGTCATCGTCGTGGCCACCGGCGCCGACGCTGGTGCGCTGGACGGGGTTGAGGTCGGCGACCAGGTCGGGCTGTCGACCACGTCCACGGCGCTGGACCCGACCCGGGACGAGGCGTGGGCACAGGTCCTCCACGGGCTGGCGGGCGGGCCGATGATCGTCAAGGACAGCCGCCCGACCGACCCGGGCGACTGGGTGTCGGAGGGATTCGAGCCCCAGATCCACTCCGACGTCCGGGCCCCGCGGACCGCCATCGGCGTCACCGCCGACGGGCGGCTGCTGATGGTCACCGCCGACGGGCGCCGGCCCGGCATCACCCACGGCTTCACCATCGGTGAGCTGGCCGAGTACATGATCTCCCTCGGCGCCGTGGAGGCCCTGAGCCTCGACGGCGGCGGGTCCTCCCAGATGGTCGTCGACGGGGTGCTGCGCAACTCGCCGTGCTGCGACAGCGCCATCCGCACCGTCGCCACGTCGCTGCAGGTCGTGCACGACTACTCCTTCACCACCACCTCCAGGCTGCAGGGGGCGGGCCGCATCGACACGGCCGTGGCGATCGCCCGAGCGGCCCACCCCTCCGGCTCCTCGACCGCGGTGCTGGCGGTCTCCTCCAGCTTCCCCGACGCCCTGGCCGGGGGCCCGCTGGCGGCGGCGCTGGGCGGTCCGCTGCTGCTGACCGGGACGTCGTCGGTCCCGGCCCAGACCGTCCAGGCGCTTCGGGACCTGGGCGTGTCGTCGGTCCGCCTGCTGGGCGGCGAGGCGGTCATCGCCCCCGAGGTCGTCACCCAGCTGGAGGCCGCCGGGTTCGCCGTCAGCCGGCTGGCAGGTGACAGCCGCTTCGACACCGCCGCCGTGATGGCCCGTGCGGTGCAGTCAGCCGGCGGGGGCGACGGTCCGAGCCGGGCGTTCCTCGTCCCGGCGTTCACCTTCCCCGATGCGCTGATCGCCGCCGGCCCGGGCGGGCTGCTCGGCATGCCGGTCCTCCTGACCCAGCCCGCGGAGCTGCACCCGGCCGCGGCCGACGTGCTTCGCGGGGTCGACGAGGTGGTCGTGATCGACAGCGACGGCCAGCTGTCGGCTGCCGTGACCGACCAGCTGCGCGCGCTCGGAGTCGTCGTCACCCGGCTCGGTGGCGGCGGCCGGTACGCCACGTCCGGGGCGGTCAACGACTGGCTGGCCCAGCAGATGACCCTGTCGGCGGAGGTGATCGTGGCCCGCGGTGACGACTTCCCCGACGCCCTTGCCGGGGGCCCGCTGGCCGCAGCACGGCAGGGCAGGCTGATGCTGGTCCCGTCGATGACGCTGGACACCGACCCGGCGACCGCCGCCTGGTTCGCCAGCAACGCCGGCAGCATCGGCGCGATGCGGATCCTCGGCGGCCCGGTGGCGGTGTCGAGCTACACCCAGTGGCAGCTCGACCGGCTCGCCACCGGCTGACGACCGGTCGAGGACCGGGCCGGGGTGCCCTACCGAGCGGCGCCGTTGCCGTTGCCGGCCATGACCTCGACCTTGACGGCGATGCGGGCCAGCCGTTGCAGCTGGGTCAGCTCGCTGTCGAGGAAACGGGGGCCCTCGGTCCGGCCGACCAGCAGCGCGGTGTTGCGCTGCGACAGCGGGGCCGCCACGACCTCGAGGTCGTGCTGATCACGCCAGGCCGCGGGCATCCACGGCGCACGGGTGAGCCGTCGCAGGTCCTCGATGGGCAGCCACGGGGTCTCGAGCTCGTCGATGCCGGGGACGTCACCGGAGGCGTGCAGCACCTGGGGGCCCGTGATGCTGGCGGCGACGACCATCGCCCACGACACCCACAGGGCGTCGATCAGGCCGTTGACCAGCATCGGGACCGCCCCGGACCCAGCGGCAACCATCTCGCTGGCCAGCCCCAACGGGGCCGTCGGGTCCCGGAAGGTGTCGGTCTCGCGGATGGCCTCCACGACCACCGACGGCACCTCCTCCACGGCGCGACGGAGGATGTCCGCCGGCACGTCGGACTGCACCGTCACGTCGTCGATGGCCATGCCGTCGGCGATCCCGACCACGTCCAGGGAGACGATGTTGGCGCCGGCGCGGCCGATGGCGCTTGCCACGGCGCTCAGCGCACCTCGTCGATCGGGAAGGGAGAGACGCAGGGCGAAACGCATGGGTCCATACCGTACTGACCCCGAGCGCGGTTCGGTTGGGTCCGTGACGCCGGGTGCTCTAGGTTCTGGCCAACGCGAGAGGTAGCGAGCCACAGGAGATGCCATGACCGAACAGTCCACCGAGTCGCCCACCGAGGTCGACCTGCTGATCATTGGGGCCGGCCCCGCCGGTCTGTACGGCGCGTACTACGCCGGATTCCGTGGGTTCTCCGTGGCGATCATGGACTCCCTGATCGAGCCGGGCGGGCAGGTCAGCGCGATGTACCCGGAAAAGGACATCCTCGACGTCGCGGGGTTCCCCCGGGTCAAGGGACAGACCCTGGTCGACAACCTCGTGGCGCAGGCCAACCAGTTCGATCCGACCTACTACCTCGGCCACCGTGCCGAGGACATGGACCTGCAGGACGACTACGTGGACGTCACCTCCCACAAGGGGGCGAGGCTGCGCTGCAAGGCCGTCGTGATCACCGGTGGCATCGGCACGTTCACCCCCAGGCCGCTGCCCGACTCCGACAACTGGGAGGGACGGGGCCTGCAGTACTTCGTCCCGAAACTCGACGTCATGCAGGACAAGGACGTCCTGATCGTGGGTGGCGGCGACAGCGCGTTCGACTGGGCGCTCAACCTGCGCAACATCGCCCGCTCCATCACGCTGATCCACCGTCGTGACCGGTTCCGTGCCCACGAGACCACCGTCGACGACGTGATCGCCGACGAGCGGATCGACGTCCACACCTTCCACGAGGTGTCCCGCATCAACGGCAACGAGCGCATCGAGTCCGTCGACATCTTCGACAACCGCACCGACGAGAAGCGCACGATCAAGTGCCAGGCCGTCGTGGCCGCCCTGGGGTTCACCGCCGACCTCGGCCCGCTGAAGCGCTGGGGCCTCGAGCAGGACAAGCGCCAGGTCGTCGTGGACACCTCGATGCACACCAACCTCAACCGGGTGTTCGCGGCCGGTGACATCACCACCTACGACGGCAAGGTGAAGCTCATCAGCGTCGGGTTCGGCGAGGCCGCGACCGCCGTCAACAACGCCGCCCCCTACATCGACCCCGACAAGGGCGTCTTCCCCGGCCATTCCTCGGACAAGAGCAAGGACCAGTAGCCCGGGAGGGGCCATCGCCCCTCCGCCGACCAGCCCGTTCGGACGGGTCACCGGTGATGCAATCTGGCGGTCACCTGACAGGCCTGTGAACGAGGAATGCCTCAAGTTCGGCGTGTTGTTACCGTTTGTACAACCAACGGACACACACCGAGGAGGCGACATGGCCAGGGCACCCCGCGTACCGCAGGGCAGCCTGACCGCGCTGGCCGTCGGTGCCGTCGTGGCCGTCCCGAGCACCTTCGGGCTGCTCATCAGCCGACAGGTCCGACGCATCCGGGCCAACGCGATGTTGCCCCGGCCCGACTACACCGTCGACATCACCGTGCAGCCGCCGTGGGTCCAGGGCGAACCGCTGCGGGTGACCTTCCTCGGCGACTCCCTCGTCCAAGGTGTCGGTGCCCCCCGGGCCAGCCAGTCGCTGCCGGCCCAGACCGCCTATCGCCTGGCCGCCCATCTCGGCCGTCCGATCCGGATGCGCAGCCACGGCATCGCGTCCAGCAAGGTCGACGACGTCATCCGCGAGCAGGTCCCGAAGCTGGACCACAACACCGACCTCGTCATCGTCCTGATCGGCGCCAACGACGCCACCGGTGGCACCCCGCCGTGGGAGTTCGCCCGCCGGATCGAGGCGTTGACCGTCCAGGCCCACGAGCGGACCGGCGGCGCGCCCGTGGTCTTCACCGGCCTGCCCCCCGTCGGCTCCGCTCCGCTGCTGACCATGCCGCTGCGCGAGATCGCCTCCGCGATGGGCGACACGCTGCACACCATCCAGCGGCGGTTGGCCCAACGGCTGCCGCAGGCCCGCTACATCGACATCCGGTGCGAGGTGGGCGACACGCTGCGGCGGCGCGGCAAGGAGCTGTTCGCCGCCGACCACTATCACCCCAACCCCGCTGGCTACGCCCTGCTCGGCGAGGCGGTGGCGCGGTCCCTCACGGCGATGCTGCACGACGAGCGGCCGGTCCAGGCCGCCACCTTCACCCAGGCCGAGATGGACGCGATCCACCGGGCCGCCTGGGAGGAGCTCGCGGCGCTGCCGGGTATCACCGAAGAGGACGCCCCTCCGGCACCACCCGCGGTGGCCTCCGCCGCCTGAGCGGACGCTGCGGCCCGTCCCCTACCGAGGGGGAGGGACGCGAGGCACGGCGCCCGGCGGTGGCGTCGGCGGTTCGGGCCGTGCCGTCGGCGGCGGCGGGATGTCCCGCAGCGCGGTCGCACGGACGATGGCCTCCTCCAGCGCCTCACGCCCCAGCTCGGCAGCGACCGCCGCATCCTCCAACCGGTGGGCGACCATCGACAGGTCGTGCAGCAGCTGCTCGGCCCGCTTGGCCGAGTCGCCCATCTGGGCGGCGACCTGCTGGGCAACGGAGGCCGCGGCGTCCTGCTCCTCCCGCAGGTTGCGGTTGGCCGCCGAGACCAGCTGCGCGGCGTCACTGACCGTCTGCTCCATCCGCTCAACCTGTTCCTCGCGCTTCTGCAGCAGCTGCGTGCGTTCGCTGAGGGAACGCTCGACGGTCTCGGCGGTGAGGGCCAGCTTCTCGTGGTGGCCGACCGAACGGTTCAGCTGGGCGGCCAACGGGGTGACGGCCGCCTCGACGTGGTCGGTGAGGGTCGCCTGCAGCTGGCCGATGAGGTCCTTCAGCTCGGCGCGGGCCGAGGACGACTCGGCTTCGACCCGGCTGGCCGTGGCGTCGGCGGCGTCCTGCAGGGTGACCATCTCCGCGGTGATCCCGCTGACGGCCTCCTCGACGGTACGAGCCGCCCACGTGACGGCGGTGCTCAGCTGGTCGGTGTCGCGGGAGATGGCCTTGGTTGCGGTCCGGACGGCCTCGTCGACGGCGTCGGCCAGCTGTGCGGCGATCCGGTCCTGCTGCTCGACGCTGCGCTGGGTGGTGGCGTCGGCCTCGGCAGCGAGGCGTTCGGTGATGTCGTGCAGCCGGTCGGCGCTGCGGGCGGCCTGCGTTCCCGCGTTCGCCGCGGCGGCTGCGGCGGACTCGATGCGCTCGCCGGTCTGCCCCAGCTCCCGTGTGCGGTCCTCGATCTGGGCGGCCAGTCGCTCACCGGCGTCGGCGACGCGGGCCACATGGGCGGCCGCGTCGTCGGCGGCCCGCTGGCCGATCGTGGCGGCCCGGTCCCCCATGTCGGTGATGGCGGAGGCCGACGCGGTCAGAAGCCGCTGGACGGCGGTCTCGGCCCCGTCGGTGACACGGGTGGCGTGGGTGGTGACGGCGGCGGTCAGCCGCTCCTCCACGTGGTCGGCGGTCGCGGTCAGCCGGGTCGTGGACTCACCGGTGCTGGTCTGCAGCCGCTGGACGAGCTCGCCGGCGTCGGCGATGACCCGCGTGAGGGCAGCCTCTCCGGTGCGTTCGATGCGGGTCGCCGCACCGCTGGTGGCCTGCTCGAGCCGGTCGGCAGCCCCGGTCAGCCGGTCGTTGAGGTCGGCGGTCGCCACGCCGACGCTGCGAACGCCGTCCTCCATGCCGGTGCCCAGCTGGTCGACTGCGTCCTGCACGGCATCGGTGAGCCGGGACAGCTGGCGGTCGGCGGTGTCGCTGAGCCGCTGTTCGGCGTTGGTGACGGCGGTTTCTGCGCGGGTGCCGATGGCGTCGACGACCCGTTCGACGACGGCGCTCGCCTCGCCGATGCGCTTGGCGGCCTCGACCCCGGCGGTGCTGACGCCCTCGACGGTCTGCCGGCCGGTGGCGGCCAGCTCCGACTGAACCCGTTCCATCGCCGTGTGGAGGTCGGCGGCCGCCCGTCCGGAGGCGTCCTCGTGCCGCGTCGTCACCGTGTCGATGCGCGTGACGGCAGACCGGACCGCGTCGGTGATGGCCTGGACCTGCGCACCGGTGCCGCTGCTCATCGCCTCGACGGCGGCGTTGGCGGACACGTCGAAGCGGGTCAGCCCGTCGGCCAGCTCGCCGACGAGCCGGTCGGTCGACTCCGTGATCGCGGCAACGCTCTTGGTGCCCGACTGGGCGATCCGGTTGGCGATGCTGCCGCCGGACTGGTCCGCCGCCGTGGTGGCGGCCTCCATGCGCTCCACCGCGGACCGCACGGCGAGGCTGAGGCGTTCGCTGGTTCGCTCGACCTCGCGGGTCATGGCGTCGCTGACGCCCTGCGCGGAGGTCACGATCGACTCGCCGGCGTCGGCCGCGGCACGCGCGGCGGCGTCCTTCAGCGACGAGGTGGCGACATCGACCTGGTTGCCGGTCTCGGCAAGGGCATCGCGGAGCTGTCCGGTCGCGACGGTCGAGGCCTGCTCGGTGGCGGCGGTGGCCTGCTCGAGGCGCTGCACCGCCTCGACGATGGCGATGTCGAGGCGTTCGGCAGATGCCCCGACCTCCTCGGCCAGCCGGTCGGTCAGGCCGTGCGCCTGCGCAGCGATGGTGTCAGCGGCTTCGCGGGCGGCCTGGGCGGTCACCCGGGCCAGCTCGTCGCGGGCGTTGGACAGGCTGCGGGCCGAGGACTCCGCGGCGGTGCTGACCAGCCCCTCGATGCGGGCCGCGACCTCGGCGTTGTCGCGGGCGGCCACCTCGATGGCGCGGCTGGCGTCGGCGGCGGCGTCGTGCAGCGCAGACGTGGCCTCCTGCACGGTGCTGACGGCCTCGGTGACGCTGCCCTGGATGCCGGCGGCGGAGTCGTCGGTCGCGGTTCGGTAGACCTCGGCGGCGACCTCGAGGCGGTCGACGAGGTTCGCGGCTGCTTCTGCCAGCCGGTCGGCCACCTCGGTGGTCCGCGTGTGCAGCGTGCCGAGGTCGTCGCTGGCGAGGACCTGCAGCTGCTCGGCCACCCCGGCCACGGACATGTCGAGCTGGTCGGCGATGCCACGGACCATGGCGGTGGTGTCGGCGACCTGCTGGGCCAGCCGCTCCTCGACCTGGCGGACGACGTCGTCGCCGGTGTCGCGCACTGCGCCGGCGTGGGTGGCTGCGGCGGTCTGGACCGCCACCTCGAGCCGTTCGACGGCGCTGTGGGTGGCGTCGTCGAGTCGCTGCACGGACCCGACGCCGGCGGCGCTGACCCGCTCGGCGGCGTCCTCGGCTTCGGTCAGCAGCGACTCGGTGGCGGTCAGCAGCTGCTGGGTGGCGTCGCGGTTGGCGTCCACGCCCTGGAGGATGGCGAGGACGGCGTCGCGGATGGGATCGTCGGAGGAGTCGGGCATCGGGGGGATCAGAGGTTTCCGCTGAAGGTGTCGCAGGCGTTCACGTCGCCGGTCTCGAACCCGGTGTTGAACCAGCTGATCCGCTGCTCGGAGGATCCGTGGGTCCACGTCTCGGGGTTGACCGGTGCACCGGCGCTGGACTGGATGGCATCGTCGCCGACCGCGGAGGCAGCGCCAAGGCCTTCTTCCAGGTCACCGGGTGACAGGGCGTCACGACCGTAGGCAGAGTGTGCCCACACACCGGACAGGCAGTCGGCCTGCAGCTCCAGCCGGATGGACAGGTCGTTGGCCTCCGACTGCGAGGCGCCCTGCTGCTGGGCACGGACCTGGTCGGAGATGCCGAGGACGTTCTGGACGTGGTGGGCGATCTCGTGGGCGATCACGTAGGCCTGGGCGAAGTCACCCGGCGCGCCGAAGCGGGTGGCGAGGTCGTCGAAGAACGACAGGTCGATGTAGACCTTCTGGTCTGCCGGGCAGTAGAAGGGGCCGATGGCCGCCTCCCCGTAGCCACAGCCAGCGGTGGCCGTCCCGCGTTCGTACAGCACGAGCGTCGAGCGGTCGTAGGTCCGACCGGCGTCGGCGAAGCTGCGGTCCCAGAAGTTCTGGACGTCGTCGAGCACGAAGGACACGAACTCGTCCTGCTCGCTGACGGTGTCGGGGGCCTGGGCCTGCACGTTCTGGTCGGCCGGCGCGGCTGGCGCGGCCACGTCGAGCTGCTCGAGGACTGCCCCGAGGTCTGCGCCACCGCCGCCACCGAAGAGCGCCACGGCGATCGCGATGACGACGCCGATGAGCCCGCCTCCACCAGCGACCTTGCCCGTGGAGACCCGCTGTCCGCGCCTGTCCTCGATATCGGACGACATCCCTCGCCCGCGCTGCCATCGCATGTTCGTCCACTCCCGGTTCGTTGACCTCGACACTGTAGAGGGCTGGCCCCGTATCGTGGCATCGGTGCGCCACGACCCACACCCTGTCCGCCCCACCCGCCGACGCCTGCTGCAGCTGCTCGCTGCCGGGGCTGGCGTGGGCGTGTTCGGGACGATGCCGGTCCTCGCCCAGCCGGTCTCACCGACGATCCGTCCTCGATCGGCGTGGGGCGGCGACCTGCCACCGCAGGGGCCCCTGGAGGCCGAGGCGCCGGGCGACGTCCGGTTCCTGCTGGTGCACCACACCGCCTCGGGCAACACCTACGACCGGGGCGACGTGGTCGGGATGATCCGGTCGTTCCACCGCACCCACACCGGTCCCGACAAGGGCTGGCCCGACGTGGCCTACAACTTCTTCGTCGACCGGTTCGGCACGATCTGGGAGGGGCGAGAGGGGTCGATCGACCTGCCGATCAAGGGGTCGGCGACCGGGGGCAGCCAGGGGTTCGCCCAGCTCTGCTGCTTCATCGGCAACCACGAGGAGGAACCACCGACCGCCGAGGCCGAGGCGGCCATGACCGAGCTGCTGGCGTGGCTCGCTGGCCGCTACGGGATCAACCCGCAGGGCACGACGGAGTTCGTGTCGAGGGGATCCAACCGCCATCCCGCGGGGACGACGGTCGTGACGCCGACGATCGTCCCGCACCGGGAGATGAGCCAGACGGTCTGTCCGGGCCGCTACGGGGTCGACCTCGTCACCCGGCTGCCGGCGCTCGTGGCCGCCCGCTCGGCGGGGTTCGCGCAGGCACCGCCCACGGGGCCGGTCGCCACGGTCGAGGCCACGCCCGAGGCCGCTGCCGCCACGTTGCCGTCGGGCCCGCCGACCGAACAGGCCCTCGCCACCGGTCCCACGGCTGCCGTGCCATCGGCGTCCGGGGTCCCGGCCCCAGCCGACCCGGTGCTGTCGGTGCCAGCGGTGCCGGGGACGACGCTGAACAGCAAGGCGCTGCTCAACGCGAACGTGAAGGTGTACGGGTCGGACGACATCGGCCGGCTGCGCCTGACCGCTGCCGGGCTGCTGGCCACGGTCAGCACCGCCATCGGGGTGGTCATCCGCCGCCGCGGCCTTCGCTGACCGGGAGTCGTCCGGGACGGGTCAGCCCTCGGTGGTTCGGGACGGGTCACCCGGCGTCGCCCGGGCCACGACGGCGACGCAGGACGAGGGTGATGCAGCCGCTCATCATGCCGATGCCGGCGGTCATCATTGCGAGCGGCCACGCGATGTCGACCGGCACCCACTCGAGGATGGCCTGGGGGACGAAGACCAGCCCGGCGAACCCGGCCCAGACCCAGTGCCGGGTGGTGCCGAGGCTGATCGCCGCCCCGGTCAGGACGACGGCGGTCAGCAGGCCGAGCAGCAGGCCCGGGGTGCCGGCGTCGGCGACGACGGCCTGCGCCGCGGAGCAGGCAGCCAGCGCGCCGAGGGACAGCGGTGCCAGCTCCCGCAGGCGTGGCACGGCCACCCCGGCGGTGACCCAGACGATCCCGACCGTCCAGATGGCGGTCGCGCGGGCGGCGTCGCCACCGCCGGCAAGCCCCACGCCACCGAAGACGGCGACGAGTCCGCCGAGGAAGGCCAACGCGCCGAAGAACCCCCGGTCGGTCCGTCGCCACAGGGCGGTGGCGGCGGCCGAGGCGGTCCCACCGGCGGCCAGCAGGCCCGCGTCGGCCCCGAGCCCGGCCACCCGGTCGAACAGGATGTAGGAGGTCAGGGTCCCGGTCATGCCGGCCAGCAGCCACAGGGTGGTCGAGAGGCGGGCGGCGATGCGGTCCCCCGCGCCGACGAACCCAGCGGCGGTCGACAGGGCGATGGTCGCCAGGGCGAGGAGCAGGGTCTGGGCACCGCCGCCGAGGTCGGTCCACACGTCCCCGAGCTCGTAGAGCACCGCGAGGGTGGTCAGGATGCCGCCGCTGTACCCGAGCGCCTCCGCCGCCGGGCTGAGCACCGACGGCTCCCGCGGCGTCGGCACGGGCCCGGGGTGCTGGCCCGGGCGAGCGCCGGCATGGGGACCGGCCTGGGGGCCGGGATACGGGCCGGGCCGCGGACCCGGACGGTTCGGCGGGTACCCATCGGCGCGATCGGGGCCTGCGTCGCCGATGGACGAGCCGGGCCCCGATCGCGCCGGTACGGACCAGGACGGGTGACCGGGCGGAACGGGGCCCGGCGGGTACGGGGGCTGACCAGGTCGCGGGGGCGTGGGGCCCTGCTGGCCGGTGGGAGGGGTGGGGGCGGTGGGGCGAGGTGTCGTCATGTTCACACCGTGGCCCGGCGTCACCGCGGGCGAATCGGGGTGGTCCCCCGTGTTCACCCCCGGGTGTCCCGGGTCGGTCTCGGGGTCGACCCCCGGGTGGGTCGGTGCGACGTCTGGCGAACCGCCGGTCAGCCCCCGGCCGCGCGACGCTTGGTGTGCCGCGTCGGCGTGGCCGCCAGTGGGTCCTCGAGCCACGGGTGCTTGGCGTAGCGACCGCGCAGCTCGGCGCGGACCTCCGGGTAGCCCCGCTCCCAGAACCCGGCGAGGTCGTCGGTGACCTGCACCGGCCGCTGTGCCGGGGACAGCAGGTGCAGCAGGACGGGCTCACCCGCGATCCTCGGACCGTCGGTCGCGCCGAACATCTCCTGCAGCTTGACGGCCAGGACCGGCTGCTCACCGCTGTAGTCGACCCGGATGCGTGACCCGCTGGGGACGGCCAGGTGCGTCGGTGCCGCCTCGTCCAGCCGGCCGTGCAGCGCATAGGGCACCCGTGACATCAACGCGGTGTGCAGGTCGACCCGTTCGAGGTCGCTGCGTCGTCGCGCCCGGGTCAGGAACGGGGCCAGCCACTCCTCCAGCTCGGCCAGCAACGTGTCGTCGTCGACGGCCGGCCAGCCGTCGGCGGCTGCCCCGTGGTGGAGGTGGCGCAGGCGGTCGCGAAGGTCCTGCGCCGACCGGCTCCACCCGAGCGCACGGAGCTCGGTGGCCCGCACCCCCTCCAGCAGGGCGGCGAGCAGCCGGTCGGGATCGGGGGTGGCCAGCGGGCTCTCCGACAGCACGAGGGCGCCGAGCCGTCGTTGTCGACGGGCAACCACGTCGCCCCCTTCCCACGCGACGTGGTCCCCGACCCGAACCATGGGCTCGACGGCCGCCTCGTCCAGGCCTGCTGCGAGGTACACCCGCGCCTGTGTCGTCCCACGGTCCACGTGGGCGATCGCCAGCAGCGCCTCACCGGCAAGCGGATCGCGTTCGGGCAGGGTGGCGCCCCGCCCGCCGGCCATGGTGAACACGCCGCGCTGGCCACGGGAACGGGCGATCCGGTCGGGGTAGGCCAGCGCCACCAGCGGTCCCACGTCGGTCAACGGCGCCCCGGTGCCACCGCCGATCCGGCGGTGCAGCCGGTCGGCGTCGCGGCGCACCCGCGTCATCGTGGGGGCGCGAACGGCGCCGACCCGCTCGCCCCGGAGCGCCCGCACCCGACGCTCCAGGTCGGCGTCGCCGCCCAGCATCACGTCGCGTTCGCCGAGCAACGCCGCCAGCTCGGCGGCGAGCCGTTGTTGTGGCCGATCGGCTCGCAGGGCCATGTGGGCCAGCCGGGGGTGGACGGGCAGGTCAGCCATCGCACGGCCGTGGTCGGTCAGCCGGCCGTCGGTCCCCAGGGCGTCCAGGCCGAGCAGCAGGTCACGGGCCGCCTCCCACGTGGCCGCCGGCGGTTGGTCCAGCAGCGACAGGTCCACCACGTCGGTGCCCCATGCCGCCACCTCCAGCGCGGTCGGCGCCAGGTCCTCCTCCGCGATGGACGGGGGTGCGTGGCCGGCCAGCGCCTCGTGCTCGGGCCACAGCCGGACACAGACGCCCTCGCCCTCTCGCGCAGCCCGACCGCGTCGCTGGTCGGCGCTGGCCCGGCTGACCCTGACCGTGTGGAGGCGCGACATGCCCGACGTGGGATCGAAGCGGGGGCGGCGGGCCCACCCGGCGTCGACGACGACACGGACACCCGGGACCGTCAGGGACGACTCGGCGATGTCGGTGGACAGGACCACCCGACGTCGTCCGGCCACGGGCTGCAGGGCGCGCCGTTGCTCGGCGGCCGGCAGCGCCCCGTACAGCTGCAGGACCTCCGCGTCGATGCCCGACAGGGCCCCCGCGGCCCGCCGGATCTCCCGCTGGCCGGGAAGGAACACCAGCAGGTCGCCGTCGGTTCCCGGCAGCGTCCGTCGCACGGCGGCCGCGGTCGCCTGGCCGATGTCGGCGTCGACGGGCACCGGCTCGTGGCGGGTCTCCACGTCGTACACCCGGCCGCGGCTGGTCACGACCGGCGCGTTGCCGAGCAGCGCTGCAACCCTCGACCCCTCCAGCGTCGCCGACATGACCAGCAGGCGCAGGTCGTCACGGATGGCTCGTCGGCACTCCAGCGAGAACGCCAACGCCAGGTCGGCCTCGATGGACCGTTCGTGGAACTCGTCGAGGACGACCGCCCCGATGCCCTCGGCGGTCGGGTCGTGCTGCAGCCGCCGGACCAGCACCCCTTCGGTGACGACCTCGACGACCGTGGCGGCCGAGGTGCGCTTGTCCTCGCGAGTGGTGACGCCGACGGTGCGGCCGACGGGTTCGCCGAGCAGGTCGGCCATGCGTTCGGCTGCCGCGCGTGCGGCGATCCGACGGGGTTCGAGCACCACGATCCGGCCGGTCAGCCATCGGGCGTCGCGCATCGCCAACGGCACGAGCGTCGTCTTGCCGGCACCGGGCGGCGCCTCGAGGACGGCCACACCCGCGTCGTCGAGCGCGTCGACGACGTCACCCAGCACCTCCTGCACGGGCAGGGAGGGCAGATCGGGGCGGGCGGTTGGACGCGCTGGTGACACAGGACGGCCGATCATGGCAGCCCGCTCGCGGCCCCGCCGCGCCCCGACCACTACGCTCCGAGGGATGTTCTCACGCAAAGGGCAATCCGGCACCCGTGGCGGCGCCGAACAACAGTCGATGCCCGAGTCCCAACGCCACCTGTCGTCTGTACCCGACGACCGCGTCGCAGAGTCCCGTGATCCCGACGTGCTGCTCGCCCGAGTCGCACGTGGCGATCGCGCGGCCTACGAGGCCCTCTACGACCAGATGGTGCCCCAGGTCTACGGTGTCATCCGCCGGGTCCTCCGTGATCCCTCGCAGAGCGAGGAGGTCGCGCAGGACGTGATGGTGGAGGTGTGGAGAACCGCGACGAGGTTCGATACCGATCGTGGAAGCGCCAAGTCGTTGATCCTCACGATGGCGCACCGACGAGCGGTCGACCGGGTCCGCAGCGTGCAGTCCTCCCGAGATCGGGAGGAGCGGGTGTCGCGAGAGAGTCGCGAGCGCCCGTTCGACAGCGTTGCCGATGCGGTGGAGACCAGGTTCGAGACACAACAGGTCCGCGAGGCCCTGAAGAACCTGACCGATGTACAACGAGAAGCGATAGAGATGGCGTACTACGGCGGCAACACCTACCGAGAGGTGGCCGCCCTGCTGGACACCCCGCTGGGAACTGTCAAGACACGAATGCGAGACGGCCTGATCCGGCTGCGAGACGCGATGGAGGTGGAGACACGATGAGCAAGGACCTGCATGCCCTGACCGGTGCGTACGTCATGGACGCGCTGGACGACGACGAGCGCGCGGCCTTCGAGGCCTACATGGCCACGTCGCCTGCCACGCAGGCCGAGGTCGCCTCCCTCCTCGAGGTCGGCGCCATGCTCGGTGCCGCGGCTGCTGAGACCCCGCCCGAGGGGTTGCGTCGGGCCGTGATGTCGGAGATCGACAACGTCCGCCAGGAACGTCCGGTCGTGACCGCGATCGACGAGGCACCGTCGGTGCGTCCCGTCGCCGCCCCGGCCTCCCGGTCGTGGGTCACCCGCCTGTCGATGGTCGCTGCCGCCGCGGCAGTTGCCGTGTCGGTGGGTCTGGGCGTCCTCGTGTCGGACCTGTCCAACCGGCTCGATGCGCTGGAGACCACCAACACCGAGGTCGCCACGCTCGTGGCCGCCACGGACGCCGCCCGCTTCGACGCCGGTCTGCCCGACGGTGGAGTCGTGACCGCGGTGATCTCCGATGACCACCACGCGGCCGTGACGGTCGCCGACGGCCTGCCCGTCCTCGACGAGCAGCTGATGTACGTCCTGTGGGCCATCATCGACGGCACCCCCATCGCCGTCGGCGAGCTGCACAACGGCGTCCCCCTGACCACCCAGCACGCCGGCCTGGACGGCCTCGGCCTGACCGTCGAACCCCGCGACGCCCCGCTGGACATGCCGACCGGCACGGTGCAGGTGCAGCTGGGCGCGTGAGCAGTCGGGCAGCCGGGCATCAGTCAGCCTCGGCGGCCCGAGATGTGCAGCTCGGTTGGGTGGGCGGCTGAAGTGCACGACTGCGGCGGGGAGTGGTGCACCTCGGCCAGCCCGCCGGCACAGGTGCACATCGTGGGCCGGCGCACGAGCGGTTCCAAGCGGCTGGGTTGCGTGACCCGGCCGTCGGCCCGAGCATGGCCGACCACATGGGACGAACACCGCTTGCTGACGTCGTCGGACCGGGCTGGGACGTGGCGCTGGAACCAGTCGCCGACGACATCGCCGCGATGGGGGACTTCCTCCGTGGCGAGCTGGCGGCCGGCCGGTCCTTCCTCCCCGCCCCCGACCGGGTGTTCGCCGCCTTCGCCGTCCCGTTCGAGGAGGTCAAGGTGCTGGTCCTCGGCCAGGACCCCTACCCCACGCCCGGTCACGCCGTCGGCCTGTCGTTCAGCGTCGCACCGGGGGTCCGCCCCCTCCCCCGCTCGTTGCAGAACATCTTCGCCGAGCTGTCGGAGGACCTCGACGTGCCCAAGCCCACCGACGGTGACCTGTCGCCGTGGGTCGACCAGGGCGTCATGCTCCTCAACCGCTGCCTGAGCGTGGCGCCACGCGACCCGGGCTCGCACCGCGGCAAGGGCTGGGAGGCCATCACCGAACAGGCCGTCCGGGCCCTGGCCATGCGCAGCGCCCCGCTGGTGGCGATTCTGTGGGGACGCGACGCCCGCTCCACCAAGGAGTGGCTGCTGGATGCGCCAGCGATCGAGTCGGCCCACCCCTCCCCCATGTCGGCGGCCCGCGGGTTCTTCGGGTCGCGTCCCTTCAGCCGGACCAACGCCGCGCTCGAGGCGCTGGGAGCCAGCCCGGTCGACTGGTCGCTGTCCCGAGCCACGGAGCGCGGGTGACGACCGGCCGGCTGGCAGATCTGGTCGCGGCCTCCGACGCCCTGGCCGACGAGCCGGGACGCAACGAGAAGGTCCGCATCATCGTCGAGGCGTTGCTGGCCGCCGGCGACCGTGCCGACCTGGCCGCCCGCTACCTGGCCGGCGACCCGCCGCAGGATCGCCTGGAGGTCGGCTGGGCCGCGGTCCGCGACGCCGACACCGCACCAGCCGAGGACGCGTCCCTCACCCTCGACGACGTCGACGCAGCCCTGGAGGTGCTGGCCACCGCCGGCGGGCCCGGCTCACGGGGCGCACGGATGACCGCCCTGAACGGCCTGCTCGCACGGGCCACCAGCGCCGAGCAGGCGTTCCTGCGCCACCTGGTGATGGGCGAGATGCGACACGGCGCCTCTGCCGGCATGGTCGCCAAGGGCATCGCCAAGGCGGCCGACGTCCCCGAGACCGTGGTCCGCCGCGCCCTCATGCTGTCCGCCGACCTCGGTGAGGTGGCCACCCTTGCGTTGACCGGCGGGCGTCCTGCGCTGGAGGCGGTCGGGCTGGTCGTCGGCCGCGGGGTGCAGCCGATGCTGGCGTCCACCACCGAGTCGGTTACCGAGGTCGTTGAGGAGCTCGGTACGGCCGTGGTGGAGTGGAAGCTCGACGGCGCCCGCATCCAGGTGCACGTCGACGGCGAGGACGTGGTGGTGTTCACCCGCAACCTCAACGACATCACCAGCCGCTCCGCCGATGTCGTGGCCGCCGCCCGGGCCCTTCCCATGCAGCAGGCCATCCTCGACGGCGAGGTGCTGGCGATGGGGACCGACGGCCTGCCGTGGGCCTTCCAGGACACGATGAGCGCCTTCAGCCGGGACGAAGGCGAGCGGCCGGCGCTCAGCCCGTTCTTCTTCGACCTGCTGCACGTCGACGGCGAGGACCTGATCGACCAGCCGCTCTCGGCCCGCCGCCAGCGCCTGACCGCGCTGGTCCCCGACCACCTGCGCATCCCCTCGGTCATCGTCGAGGACGCCGCGGCCGGCGAGGCCGTCGCCGTCGAGTCGCTCGACCGCGGGCACGAGGGCGTGATGGTCAAGGCGCTGGACGCCCCCTACGCCGCCGGCCGTCGTGGCAAGCAGTGGCGCAAGGTCAAGCCGGTCAAGACCCTCGACCTGGTCGTGCTGGCGGTGGAGTGGGGGTCGGGCCGTCGGCAGGGCTGGCTGTCCAACATCCACCTCGGCGCCCGCATCGACGGCCCCGACGGCCAGCCCGAGTTCGTCATGCTCGGCAAGACGTTCAAGGGCATGACCGACGCGATGCTGGAGTGGCAGACCGCCCGGTTCCTGGAGCTGGAGACCCATCGGGACCAGCGGGCCGTCCACGTCCGCCCCGAGCAGGTCGTCGAGATCGCCCTCGACGGGGTGCAGACCTCACGTCGGTACCCGGGCGGCGTGGCCCTGCGGTTCGCGCGGGTGATCGGCTACCGCGACGACAAGAGCCCGGCCGAGGTCGACACCCTCGATACGGTGCGCGCGCTGGGAGGGCTCCCGCCCCGCTGAGCTTCGGGGCCGGTCCGACGCCTCAGATGACCATGCCGGGCGAGCCGTCGTCGGTGACTACGGGGTGGCCCGTGGCGCTCCACTCCTGCATGCCGCCCTCGAGGTTGCGGACGTCGAACCCGGCGTTGTTCATGTAGACCGTCACCTCGGCCGATCGGCGACCGGACCGGCAGATCGCCACGATCGGCACGTCGGTGGGCAGGTCCCGCATCACCTGCGGGATGGTGGCCATGGGCACGTGACGGGCGTCGGGGGCATGTCCTGCCTGCCACTCGTCCATCTCGCGGACGTCCAGCAGGAGCGCGCCGTCGTCGACCAGCTCGACGGCCTCGTTGGGGTCGACCTCTGGCAGGCGGGCGTTCATCACGGTCCTTCGATCGGGGTCCCACGGACCTCGTGGGCGATCAGGAAGGCTATCGCGAGGACTCGACCGGGCGCGTACCGCCCGACGGGGGCGCGTCGAGGTTGCAGTACGTGCGTTCGTGGGGACCGGGATCGGGGCCCCGTCGCGGGGTCCGCAGGGTCGACGGCAGGCCGAGGAAGGCGATGATCGCCGAGACGAACGCCAGCGCCGCCGTCAACAGCATGGCCCGCGAGAAACCCGCGGCGAAACGGGCGGGGTTGTCGAAGGCCCCGGGGCCGAGTCCCGCAGCCGGCGGCAGGACCGCCACGGCGAGCAGGCCAGCGGTCCGGGCCACCGCGTTGTTGATGCCCGAGGCAACGCCGGCCTTCGCCGAGTCCGCCGCGGCCAGCACCGTCGCGGTGACCGGGGCGACCAGCAGGACCAACCCCGCACCGAACACCAGCATGGCCGGCAGCACGTCGCGGAGGTAGCTCGACCCCTCCCCCAGCAGGCTGTAGCCGACCATGCCCGCCGCCAGGAGCAGCGGCCCGATGGTCAGCGGGATGCGAGGGCCGATGCGACTTGCCAGCCGTCCGGACCGGGCGGACAGCAGCAGCATGAGCGACGTGATGGGCAGGGTTGCCGCCCCTGCCTGCACGCCGCTGAACCCGAGGACCTCGCGGAGGAACACCACCAGCAGGAAGAAGACGCCACCGAGCGCGGCGTAGACCACGAACGTGATGCCGTTGGCGACGGAGAACGTCCGGTCGGCGAACATGCCGAGGGGCACCAGCGGGGCGGGCACCCGTCGTTCGACGACGACGAAGCCGACAAGGACCACCGCACCGATGCTCGCCGCACCCACCGACAGGGCGGAGACCCCGTCCCCCAGCCCGATCAGCCCGTAGGTCAGGGCGCCGAGGCCGACGGCAGCGGTGATCGTGCCGAGCCAGTCCAGCCGGCTGCCGTCAGCGGAGGGGTCCTTGCTCTCGGGCAGGTGGCGGACGGTCAGCACCACGGCCAGGGCGCAGACGGGCACGTTGAGAAGGAACAGGGACCGCCATCCCCCGACGTCCAGCAGCAGCCCGCCGACCAGCGGGCCGACCGCCGCGGCGATACCGCCGAAGCCGGACCACGCCCCGATGGCTGCGGACCGGTCCTCCTCGGCGAAGGACGCCTCCAGGATTGCCAGGCTGCCGGGCGTCAGCAGCGCACCGCCGATGCCCATCAGCACCCGGGCGGCCAGCAGCGTGCCGATCGTCGGTGCCGCGGCTGCGGCCACGCTGGCCACGCCGAACACGACGGTGCCCAGCACGTAGATCCGACGTCGCCCGAACGTGTCGCCGAGCGCACCCCCGATGAGGATGAGGGACGCCAGGGCGAGCATGTAGCTGTTGAGGATCCACTGCACGCCGAGCGTGCCGGTGTCGAGCCCGTCGGCGATGTCGGGCAGCGCGACGTTGACGACGGTGCCGGCGACCATCGCCACGGCCGATCCGGCCACCGTGGCCGTGACGGCCCAGCGGCCAGCGGCGGTCCCCATGCGAAGGGGCTCGGCGGCGGTCACGCCCACGAGCCTAGCGGCGGGGAGGAGGGGTCATGGGGCCGGAACCCCGTCCACCGCCAAGCGGTCGATCAGCGCGGCCAGCAGGGTGACCCGCGGCACGATGGAGGCGGCGTCCAACCACTCCGCGGGAGTGTGGTCGTCGCCACCGACGGGGGCCAGACCGTCCAGCACCGGGATCCCAGCGGTCGCAACGATGTTGGCGTCGCCCATGCCCCCGGTGTGGACGTGGCGAATGCCGTCGATGCCGAGCTCGGCCCCCAGGGCACAGGCCAGGTCGCCGAGCGCGGTGACCGCAGGTGTGGCCTCCATGGGTGGGGAGGATGCCTCGAGCCGGGTCGCCACCTGCACCCCGTCGACGTGCGGCGCGCACACCACCCGTTGGGCCTCGGCCAGGAGCGTGTCGTACTCCTCCACGGTCCAGGCCCGCAGGTCGATCCACATCGTGGCCTCGGCCGGCACGATGTTGGAACGGCTGCCGGCCCGCGCGACCCCGACGTTGACGGTGGTACCCCGGTCGAAGTCGTTGAGCGCCTCCAGGCCGACGATGGCGTGCGCCATGTGCAGGGCGGCGTTGATGCCCTTGTGGGGTTCGACCCCGGAATGGGCTCCGCGTCCGGTCAGCTGGGCACGAAGGTTCGCGCCACCCTTGCGGGCGCTGACCAGCGACCCGTCCTCGCGGCCAGCCTCCAGGCACAACGCCACGTCGGCCTCGGCGGCCAGACGGGCGGTCACCGGCGCGGAGAAGGGCGAGCCCAGCTCCTCGTCGGGGGTGAACACCACCATCAGGTCGGCGTCGCTGCCCACCTCGTCCAGCGCCTGCACCGCGATCAGGGCCGCCACGATCCCGCACTTGTCGTCGGCGACGCCAGCGCCCCGGACGTGCCCGTCGACGATCTCGAAGGGCCGCTCGGCCGCGGTGCCCCGGTCGTAGACGGTGTCCATGTGCGCGTTGAGGAGGATGGTCGGGCCCGTCCCCGCACGTCGACCGACGAGGACGTGCAGCGCCCCCACGGGCACGTGCTCGACGGCGAAGCGCTCGGCGATGAGGATGCCCTCGAGCACATCGGTGATCCGCCGGACCCCCTCGTGGTCCAGCGAACCCGAGTCGATGGCGACGAGGTCACGAAGGAGGTCGAGGTAGGCCTGCTCCCGCCGTGCCACGGACGCCCGGATCGCGTCGAGTCGGGTGTCGGTCGGCCGGGCAGTCATCTCGTGGGTCCTTCGTCCTGGGCCGAGTCGTCCGGCCGCGAAGGACTCAGGGTCGGTCGACCGGCCCCGTCGCGCAACCCGACAACCATTCGCGTGGACGCCTGACCACGCGACGCCACGATCCGTGGCCGGGGACCGCGAGTATCGTGGCGTGGTGTCGGTACCGGTGCGATCGCTGACGGTGGCCGTGGTGGTGCTGCTGGTCCTCGGCGCCTCGTGGCTGCTGCTCGACGAGCGTCCCGATCGCACGCACGACCTTCCCGACTCGACGGCCGTCGTGCCGCTGCAGGACCCCCCGTCGTCCGCCCTCGGCGCACGCGCCGATGGCCGGCTGGGGCCTCCGGCGGGGCGTCCCGCACGCACGTTGACCTCACCGGGTGAGAACCTCCACACCCCGCCGCTGCCTCGTGTCGGTCCGGACTGGGTGAGCGGCATCGTGATGGAGGCCCCGGTGCTGATGGGCGACAACGCCCTGCCCTGGCGGTACCACCTCGACGACGACGTCGTCGCCCGGTTCGACGAGGACGCGGTCCACGAGGGCGTCCGTGCCTGGGACGGCCATGCCGGGACCCGTTGGGCCTCCTGGTTCGAGGGCTACGTGACGGACGGCCGGGTCGTGGCCGACGGCCGGTCCACGGTCTTCCTCGAGGAGTCGTGCGAGGGGCTGACCAACGCCAACGCCTACCTGTTCACCGACGGCGGCCTCGGCCTGCGTCGCTACGGGGCGCTCGGAACCCAGATCCTCGAGGCCGACATCGGTGTCTGCCCGCGGGTGGAGTCGCGCGACGACCTGGTCCGGGCGATCCGCCACGAGATGGGCCACGTCGTCGGGCTCGGCCACCTGTGCAACGCCGCGGACGACTGCTGGCGGGACGGCATGGGCGGGGACGACCTGCGATGCCGGATCATGTTCTGGCAGGCGTGGGCCTGCCAGGCCGCGCTGGGCGACGGGGACCTCGCGGGGCTGCGCGCCACCTATCCGACGATCCGGCCGCTGTTCGGTGGCGACAGGCTGGAGACGGTGGCACGGACGTCGTTCGCCATGTCCCCCGACGACGGCAGGGACGTCGCCGTGGTCGTCGACACCGCCGACCCGGGGATCGCCGCCGCGTCGGCCGCCTTCGCGGGCCGCACCGATGCCGCGTGGCTGGCTGGCCAACCGGACGGCGACGCCTGCCTCACCGGCCCTGCCCGGGCCGAGGTCAACCGGGTGCTCCGACGACGCGGCACGCTCGTGCTGGTCGGGGACTGGCCCACCAGCTGCCGGCAGATGGCCCACGACTGGGAGCTCTCGCTTCGCCGGGTCGACGGGGACGCGGTGACGGCTGCCCTCCACCTCGCCGAGCTCGGCTGGACGGCGTCGGGGACCGGTGCGGTCATCAGCACCACCGACGCCGACGACCCCACGCTGGCGATCGCCGCCGGGCTGGCCGGGACCACCGACC
The DNA here is from genome assembly GCF_003344865.1 of Euzebya pacifica. Classification (GTDB taxonomy): domain Bacteria; phylum Actinomycetota; class Nitriliruptoria; order Euzebyales; family Euzebyaceae; genus Euzebya; species Euzebya pacifica. The sequence continues at coordinate 2,502,170 of NZ_CP031165.1, read as the reverse complement.
GACCGCTGCTGCTGCTCGACGACACCGGTGTATCCCCCGACGTGGTCGCCCTGCTCGAGTCCGACCGGGCGACGACGGTGACGGTGGTCGGATCGGGCGCGGAGCTGACCCTGTCGGCGTTGGCGTCACGCGGGATCAACCTGGAGCGCGTCGACGCACCCGATGCCACGGCGCTGTCGCTGGCCGTCGCCACCCTGACGGCCGGGGGCGTTGGCGGTCCCGTCGTCCTCGCGCCGACCGACGCGGTGCTCGACGGGCTGGCCGCAGGCGCTGGCGCAGGGTTGCTGGATGCCCCCTTGTTGCTCGTCGGTCCGACGGTCGACCCGGCGGTCGAGGCGTTCCTCGCGGCCCACGGCTTCGACGAGGGATGGGCGGTCGGCGGTCCGACCCTCCTCCCCCAGGACCTGCTGGGCCACTACGGGACGTTCGTCGGCTGACCGATCAGCGGCCGTTGGCGCTGAAGTGCATCCAGTCGATCAGGCTGTTCCACCGACCACCCCAGCCCCAGCCGAGCGCGTCGAACGCCGCAACCGCCACGTGCCCCTCGGCGAGCATGCCCGGGCGGACGTGGTCGCGGTCCAGGTAGGCGCCGGCGAGCTCGGGGAGGATCCGCTCGCCCCGCTGATAGGGGTTGACGAACGGGTTGATGTCGACGGCCAGCCCGTAGGCGTGCTGCGACCACGTCGACGATCCACGGACGGGCCGGCAGACGAACGCGGTCGTGTCGTTGCCGTCACCCGTCGGGGGGCCCTCCAGCTCGGCTGCGGAGACGATCCGCATCTCCTCGATCGGGTACCGGATGGCGTGGAGTTGGCGGAAGACGTCGACGATCTCCTCCGCCCAGCTGGCGTTGACGATCAGCTCGCCGGTGTGATGGCGGTCGTCGAAGCCCCAGAAGGACACGGTGACGTAGCGCAGCTCGTCGAGTCCGACGGGACACTCCTCGGTCCACGTCGACCGTGCGACCACATCGTCGGGCACCGCCTCGACGGTGGCGACGAAGCCGTCGTCGGTCGGTGGGGGCAGCAGGTCGATGGTGGGGATGCGACGGTCGACGAGCTCGGCGGGGGTGTCCTGCGGCAACGCCCATCCGTCGGGACCGATCTCCAGCGGCCGGGTGTGCAGCCACTCGGGCCGGTGCAGGCCGTCGGGATCCGGGGTGGCGGTCGGGGACGGCACGGCCGGACCGGTCGGCAGCGGAGCGGGCGACGGCGGGGGCGTCGGCCCGGGCCCCGGCGTGGGGGCAGCCGACGCGTCCGGGTCCGGGATGGGTGGCACGGGCACAGTCGTGACCTGTGCGGCGACGTCGCCGGGTGGCGTGCCGGGCGTGTCCGACGCCGGGGCGGTCGTGCAGGCTGCCGCGGCGAAGGCCAGCGCCAGCAGGAGGAGGCACAGCCGGGCACGTGCTGGTCGGGGCGTCGAGGGGTGGGCCGTCACCCCATCGACGGTACCGAGTGGCCGGTGAAGTGGCGGCCGACCCGCCGGTATCGTCATGCAACGATGAGCCGTTTCTCCCTCGGCACCCGGCCCTCCGCGCCGGACCCACGGACCGCCGCCGCCGTACCGCCCGTCGACGTGGACACCACCGACCGCTCGGCCCCGTCCGTGGCCCGTCAGGACCCGACGGTGCTGTCGGCCTGGCGCACCTCTCCCGCTCGCCTCGCCCGGCTCGTCGTGGGGCTGTGGATCTTCGGCACGGGCGATGCGCTGATCGTGCGGTCCGACCTCGGCAACTCGCCCTGGACGGTCTTCGCCGAGGGCGTCAGCATCCACACGCCGCTGTCGATCGGCGTGGCCAGCATCGTGATCGGGTTCTTCCTGCTGCTGATCTGGATCCCGCTGCGGACACGGCTGGGCCTCGGCACGCTGCTGAACATCGTCGTCATCGGTGTCGCCATCGATGCGACGCTGCTGATGGTCCCCGAGATCGCCCCCATCGGCGGCCGGATCGGGGTGCTGCTCGCCGGCCTGGCGCTGATCGGGCTGGGCAGCGGCCTGTACCTGGGCACTGCGCACGGCCCCGGTCCACGTGACGGGCTGATGACGGGCCTCCACGACCGCACCGGTCTGCCCGTCGGTGTGGTCCGGGGCGCCATCGAGCTGACGGCGTTGACCGCAGGGTGGTTCCTCGGCGGCACGTTCGGGGTGGGCACGGTGGCCTTCGCGCTGCTGATCGGGCCGGCCGTCCAGATGGGCATCGCGCTGGATCGACGGGTCCGCGAGGGCGGCCTGCGTCGACCCCCCGGGGTCACCGCCCCGACCGGCTGAAGTGCTGGTAGTCGCGGCTGCTGGACCAGCGGCCGCCCCAGCCCCATCCGAGGGCATCGAACGCGGCGACGATCGGCCCGCCCTCCACCACCATGCCCGGTCGCACGTCGGCCCGGTCCAGCCAGTCCCGACCGGCGGGCGGTTCGACAGCCTCCCCACGCACCCAGGGGTTCTCCACGGGGTTGATGTCGACTGCCGTGCCCCACGAATGCGTTGACCACGTCGAGGTGCCGGCGACCACCCGGCAGTTGAACGCCGAGGTGTTGTCCGCAGCCATCGACGCGTCGTCGTCGCCGCCGTACTCGCGGACGGGCCGCACGCGGGTGAGGGGGAAGCGGGCGTCGAAGGCGGTCGCCATGACCCCGAGGACGTCGGCGCCGACCTCGTGGTGGACCACCAGCAGGCCGTCGTCGACGACGTTGCCGTCCGCGTCCCAGTGGGCAAGGTCGACGACCACCAGGTCCTGCAGCGGGACCGGACACCCCTCGTGCCAGCTGACCCCCGTCATCGCGGTCTGCTCCTCCTGTGTCAGCGCCCGGACCGCACCGACGAACCCGGGCGGGGGCTGGTCGGTCACGGCCGCCGCGGCCTGACGGTCCACGAAGTTCCCCACGACGGCGGTGCCTCCGGCGATGACGATCGAGGCGGTGGCGCCCTCGCGCAACGCGACGTCGACGTGGCTGGGCAGCTCGTCGTGCGGGGTCAGCAGCAGGCCGGCGGTGCGACGGGCCGCCCACGGGACCATCGCGACGGCGTCGGCGAACCCGTCGGCGCTGGCGACCACGACCACGTCGGAACCGGGTCGGTGCGCGGCCAGGGCCGTGTCGACCCGAGTCGGCCCTGCCACCCGTTGCACCGCGACCCCGAGGGCGCGGACGTCATCGGCCACTTGATCCGACAGCGCCGCGGTGCCGCCCACCAGCACGACCGTGGAGGGTTCGTGGCGCCGGATCGCCTCGGCGGCGGCGGGGGCCAGCCGATCCGGTTCGGTCAGCAGGAGTCCCGCAGGGGCCAGGTTGGCTGCGGCAAGCGCATCGGCGAAGCCGGCCGCGCTGACGAGCACCAGCGGCTGGCCCGCAACGGACGGGACCAGGTCCAGGGCGGCGACCGCCAGCGCAACCGGGTCGGCGGCGGTCAGGCGCTGGACGGCCGTCCCGTCGGGCACGGCGACGGCGCCGACCGCCACGACGTCCTCGACCCCCATCCGTTCGACCGTCGACAGCGTCTCGCTGGGCACCGACGGCCCGGACACGAGGACGGGCACGTCCAGCCGGGCGGCCAAGTGGGCACCGACCAGCGCGTCGGTCCAGGTGGCGCCGTCGACCAGCACGACCCGGTCGCGTGTCCCCCACCCGTCCAGCGCAGCCCGTGCGGCGGTGTCGGCCCGGTTGACACCGTCGAACCGTCCCACGAGCTGATCCGGGGCGTCGACGCCGCCGCCGGGCTGGACCGCGGCCAGGACGTGTCCCCCTCCCAGGAGGAGGCCGAGCACGAGCACGATCGTGGACAGGCCCGCCGGGCTCGTGTGGGACCGGACCCGGTGGGAGCTGCTCGGGGCCGGCCGCATCAGGCCGGCGCCCGGGTCACGGTGTCGGCTCGTTCGGGCACCGCGATCCGGCTCAGGTCCACGGCGGCGACGACGTCGGGGTGGTGCCGGGCGGCCTCGACGGCGAAGCCCTCGGTGTCGGGATATCGCTGGGAGAAGTGCGTGACGACCAGCCGCCGCACCCGCGCATCGGCGGCCAGCCGGCCGGCCTGGTCCGCCGTCATGTGGCCGTACCGCTCGGCCAGGTCCTCGTCCCCCATGCGGAACGTGGCCTCGACCACGCCGAGGTCGACCCCGTCCAGCAGCTCGGCGGCCGACTCGCAGACCCGAGTGTCCATGACGAACGCCATCGACTGCCCGTCCACGGACTCGCTGACGTCCGCGAGCTCGACGACCCGCCCGTCGAGGTCCACGTGGCCCTCCGACCGGAGCCGTCCGACGATCGGTCCCGACAGCCCGGCGCGTTCCAGCAGCGCGGGCACGAACCGGGTGGTCGTCGGCTCCTCCAGCCGGTAGCCGATCGCGGGGACCCGATGGTCCAGCGGCGCGGCGACGAGGCTGCGGTCCTCACCCAGGCCCAGCACGGCGCCCTCGTCGGGGACGGCCACGCGGAGGATGTCCGGGCCGCCGTCGTACTGCCCGACCCCGAGCAGACGGTCGATGTACGGCTCGGCCGCCTGGGGGTAGACGAGCACCACCGGATCGCGGCGTTGCTCGAGGACCATCCGCTGCATGACCCCGGGCAGTCCGAGGCAGTGGTCCCCGTGCTCGTGGGTGATGAGGACATGGCTGATCATGGAGGTCCGCACGTCGGCCAGCAGCATCTGTCGCTGCGTGCCCTCGCCGGGGTCGAACAGCAGCCCGAGGTCGTCCCAGCGCAACAGGTAGCCGTTGTGGTTCCGGTCACGGGTGGGTGCTTGGCTGGCCGTCCCGAGGACGACGAGTTCGCGCGTCATCTGGACAACCGTAGACCCACAGGGGCGGGTGCCGACCGCAGGACGTTCCTTACGAAGCGACGCCGGTCGAGTCACGAGTACCCGTGGGCGGGTCGTGGCCTCTAGCCTTCTGCTCGATGTCCGCCACCAGTGTGCCCGGGTTCGACGACCTGACCGAGATCGGTCGAGGCGGATTCGGCGTGGTCTACCGGGCACCGCAGCAGGGCTTCGGACGGGACGTCGCCATCAAGGTCCTGACCGGGGCGTCGAGCCGGCTGGACGACCGGGCACGCCGCCGGTTCGAGCGAGAGACCGCCACGACCGGTCAGCTGTCGAGCCACCCGCACATCGTCACGCTGCACCAGGCCGGGTTCACCGAGGACAACCGCCCGTACCTGGTGATGGCCTTCCACGAGCGAGGGTCGCTCGGGGACCGCCTCGAGGCGTCCGGGCCGCTGCCGTGGCAGGACGTGGCAAACATCGGGGTCAGCCTCGCGGGGGCGTTGGCGACCGCGCATGCGGCAGGGATCATCCATCGCGACGTCAAGCCGGACAACGTGCTGCTGGACGACTTCGGCTCGCCGGTACTGACCGACTTCGGCATCGCGTCGGTGACCGGCCCGGACACCGCCACGCTGACCAGCACCGGACAGATGACGATGACGGTGGCCTTCTCGCCACCGGAGGTCCTCGACGGGGCCCGCCCCGACGAGCGGACCGACGTCTTCGCCCTCGCCGCAACCCTCTTCGCGCTGCTCGTGGGCCACCCCCCGTTCGTGCGGCCGGGGGACGAGTCGGTCGCACAGGTCATCGCGCGCATGGTTCGCGAGGAACCGCCCGACCTGGTCGACAACGGGGTCCCCCAGCCGCTGGCGGAGGCGATCGACCGGGCGTTGGCCAAGGACCCGGCGTTGCGCACGCCCAACGCGATCGCGTTCGGCCAGCAGCTGCAGGACGCCCAGCGCGCCACCGGGGTGGCGCCCTCGCGGATGACGCTGCCGGAGGCGCTGGACGCCGGCCGCGAGGCCGAGCGCACGCTGGCGCTCCCCGGCCTGGTCCTGGGCACCCCGCTGCACACCGACGAACCCGCCGTGGGGCCGGCCGGGGCCGGGTCAGGCGAGCCCTCCCCTGCCGACGTCCCGACGGCCCCGCTGGCGTCCGAGCCGTCGTTCGCGCCCACCACTCCCCTGGACCGGGATGGCATCACCGCGTCCGCGGACCAGCGGACGCCGACGCAGTCGTGGCCCGCCCAGCCCGCCGCCGCTGGATACGCCGGCCCCTACCCGTCGCAGGCTGCCTCCGGCTACGTCCCGCCCCCAGAGCAGCCCACACGCGGACGGTCGACGGCCGGGGCGATCGTGATCGGCGTGCTCGTCGGGATCGTCGTCCTGGCCGGCGGCGTGTTCGCCTGGCTGCAGCTGGGCGGGGACGACACCGAGGTCGCGGTGACCGATCCATCCGACGTCGCGACCACGACCGATCCCGGCCCCTCCGACGACCCCGACCCCGACCCCGGGCCGACCCTGGAACCGGTCGCCACGTCCGCCCCGACGATCCCCCCGGCCCCGCCGCCACCGGGCCCCACGGGCGAACCGACGGTGCCGCCCACGGTTCCTCCCGCGCCACCGCCACCCCCCGCGCCCGATGTGGCGCTGCTGGTCGACCATCCGCAGGGACCGGCCGTCGCCGCGACCCTCCAGCAGTGGCACGACGGCATCAACCTGGGCGACTACGGGCTGGCGTTCGACGCCTACACGGTCGGCCTGCAGCAGCAGGTCGGCTTCACGCAGTTCAGCGACGGCAACCAGACCAGCACGATCCTCTCCCCTGCCGTCGAGGCGGTCGCGTCGACGGGCAACGGGGTCGACACGACGATCACGTTCCGGTCGCTGCAGGCCGCCGAGCTGGGTCCTGACGGGCAGACCTGCTCGGACTGGCGGCTCCGCTGGCGGATGGTCGAGGTCGACGGCCGCTGGTTGGTCGACGACGTCGACGCGCTGGACGGGAGCCCCTATGCCTGCTGAGCCAGCCGACGCCGTCCGCAGGGAAGCGCTGCACCGTGTCCTGCAGCGCATCGAGGCCGAGATCGGCCCGCTGGGCGGCGACATCCGGGCGATCGACGGCACCGCACCGGGCGTGCGCATGGTGGCCGGCATCGCCGGGGTCGGCCCGGTGTTCGTCAAGGCCAGCGACGGGTCGCCCGAAGCCGGCGAGGCCGTGGCTGCCGAGGTTGCGTTGCTGATGACCCTGGAGCACCGGTCGCTGCCGAGCGTGCTGGCCGGGGATCCGACCGACGAGGTCCCGTGGATGGTCCAGGCCCGCCTGGACGACGACGGCTGGACGCCGCCGTGGCCGTCGCGGATGAAGCCCGTGTGGGCGGCGGTCGCGTCGCTGTCGGCGTTGACCCCACCGCCCTGGCTGCCAACGGTCGCCGACGTCGACCCGTGGCAGGGGCTGATCACGACCGAGGACACACGCGGCCACCACGCGGCGCTGCAGGAGGCGGCCAGCCGGGTGTCCATCGCGGGGCAGTCGCTGGTCCACGGCGACCTCGGCAGCGGCAACGTCCACGCCGCCGGACGACGGGTCACGATCGTGGACTGGTCCGACGCGTTCGTGGGCAACGCCGACGTGGACCGACTGTCGATCGCCGTCGACGTGGCCCACACCGACCGACGTCGCGAGGTGCCGCCGGTCGACGACGTCGGTGGCTGGCTGGCCAAGACCGCTGGCCTGCTGCTCGCCGCGGCGGCCAGGCCGGCTTGGCCTGGACCCGGGGGCGCGGCCGTGCGGGCCACCCAGGCGGCCCTCGCCCGGACCGCGCTGGACTGGGCCATCGACGAGCTCTGAGTCCCAGCAGCGTTCGTCGCGCCCGGTTCTGAGCCGACGGCCATCCGGGCGACGGTCGGCGACGAACTGGTGGGTGACATGCGCCTCCTGACCCCACGCCGTTCCGCCGTCCTCTCCGGGCTGCTCGCCACCGTCGCGGCCCTTGCCGCCGGTGAGCTGGCCGCGGGGATCGTCCCGGGCTGGACCTCGCCCGTCGAGGCGGTGGGGCTGTCGGTGATCGACCTCGTTCCCGGCCCGGTCGAGCGCTGGGCCATCGAGAACCTCGGCAGCAACGACAAGCCGGCGCTGATCGGCGGCACCCTCGCCCTCGTGCTGATCCTCGGTGGGGTGCTCGGTGCGCTTGCCCGGACCCGCTTCCGCATCGCAGCGGCGGGCGTCGTCGCACTCGGCCTGGTCGGGATCGCGGCGACCGCGTTCCAGACCTCGATCACCGACGGCGTGCCGAGCGTGGTCACGGCCGTGGTCGGCGTGGCCCTGCTCGGCCTCCTCGTGCGGAAGGCTGCGGCAGCGTCCACCGACCCCGCACCGGCGACCGACGACCCGACCGGGGACCAGCCGTCTGCGAGCACCGGCACCGAGAACCGGTCCAACGGCATGCGCGCCGGTGCCGCCGACCGTCGGGTCTTCCTGGGCCTTGCCGGCAGCGTCGCCCTGGCGTCAGCTGCGGCGGCCATCGGTGGTCGCACGCTGGCCGGCCGCCAGGGTCAGGCCGTCGAGGCCGCCCGGGCATCGATCGCCAGCGAGATCGCCGGCGCCACGTCGGCCAGCCCCGACGCCGTCGGCAGCGCGACCGAACGCGCGCTCGGACAGGTCGACAGCCCGCTGCCGCCGCTGCCCGACGGCGTGGACTTCGGCATCGACGGCCTCGCCCCCTTCGTCACACCCGAGGACGAGTTCTACCGGGTCGATGCCGCCCTGGTGGTCCCGCGGGTGGACCCCGACGGCTGGTCGCTGCGGATCCACGGCATGGTCGACCAGGAGCTGGAGTTCGGCTACGAGGAGCTGCTGCGCCGCCCCGACCTGATGGAAGCCGACATCACCCTCACCTGTGTGTCCAACGAGGTCGGTGGCGACCTGGTGTCCAGCGCCCGCTGGACCGGCGTGCCGCTGGCCAACCTGCTGGAGGAAGCCGGTGTGCAGGCCGGTGCCGACCAGGTCGTCGGCCGCTCGGTCGACGACTGGACCGGCGGGTTCCCCGTCGACGTCGCCACCGACGGCCGCAACGCCATCGTCGCACTGCTGATGAACGGCCAGCCGCTGCCCGCCGAGCGCGGGTTCCCGGCGCGTCTGGTCGTGCCCGGCATCTACGGCTACGTCTCGGCCACCAAGTGGTTGACCGAGATCGAGCTGACCACCTTCGCCGACTTCGACATGTACTGGGTGCAGCGGGGCTGGGACGAACGAGCCCCCATCAAGACGCAGTCCCGCATCGACGTGCCTGCCCCGCTGGAGCGTGTTGCGCCCGGCGAGGTCGTCGTCGCCGGTGTTGCCTGGGACCAGACGGTCGGCATCCAGAAGGTCGAGATCCGCGTCGACGACGGCGAGTGGAACGAGGCGGAGCTCGCCCTGGAGGCCAACGCCGACACGTGGCGTCAGTGGCGCTGGGCCTGGTCCGACGCCACCCCGGGGTCGCACCGGCTGACGGTCCGCGCCACGAACGCCAACGGCGAGGTGCAGACCGAGGAGCGTCAGCCGCCGTTCCCCAACGGCGCGTCCGGCTGGATGACGCTGCTGGTCACCGTCGCCGAGGGCGCCTGATCCGAGGGGACGTCGCGGCGGCCGGGCTGCGGACTTGTGCCCCGGCGCCGGGACGCCCACCATTCCCCTCTCCTCCGCGGTAGGCCCCACGGAGCATCCGACCTCCGAGCGCCCATGCCCCCCAGCCCCCACCAGCGTCTGCGACTGTTCCTCCTGGTGGGGATGGTGGTCCTCGCGGCGTGCTCGTCGGCTCCCGAGGCGCCGTTGCAGCCCACAGGGACCGCGGTCGTGGACAGCACCACGGTCTGCACCGCCGAAGGCGTGGAGTCGGCGATCGACCTCGCTGACGAGGACGGCAGCCGCGAGGCCATGGCCGAGGTGCCCGTCATGACGGCCGCCATGGCCAACCCCGTCCTGTCCCGCGCCGTGGCGGCCGCGGCCACCGCGAAGCTGACCGACACGCTGGAGAACGCCGAGGCGGTCACGGTCTTCGCGCCGACCGACTGCGCGTTCGAGATGCTGGACCCCGAGCTGCGGGAGGCGGCCCTGGCCGACCCCGCCGGGCTGCTGACGCAGATCCTGGGTGCCCACATCGTGCCGGGCGAACGGCTGGGGTCCGCCGAGCTGACCGGCGGTGAGCTGACGACCTTCACCGGCCGCACGATCCCCTACACCCGCGAGGGCGACCGGATCGTCCTCGCGGGACAGGCGACGGTGCAGGTGGCCGACATCCAGACGGCCAACGCGACGATCCACCTCGTCGACCACGTCATCGTGCCCGACGGGGTCCAGGGCCCCGTGCAGGTCGAGGCGGTCGAGACGGGCCCACCCGACTCGACGGCCGCATGCGACACCGCTGCGCTGACCGCGGCGATCAACGCCGGCCCGGCTGACGGCACCATCGTCGGCATGGCCGACGACCCCGTTGCGGTGGCCGCGTCCAGCAACCCGGTGCTGACCACGCTGGTCGAGGCGATCGTGGGCGCCGACCTCGTGGACACGCTCAACAGCGCCGACGCCCTGACGGTGTTCGCGCCCACCGACTGCGCGTTCGCGATGCTCGACCCCTCGACCCTGCAGGCGGCGATGGCCGACCCCCAGGGCCTGCTCGCACGAATCCTGCAGTTCCACGTCGTGCAGGGACGGCTGACGTTGGACCAGCTCGGCGGCGGCGAGCTGCCGACCGTGGCCGGGCCACCGCTGCCCTACACCGTCGAGGACAACGTGGTGACCCTCAACGGCCAGGCCCGGATCGTCGTGCCGAACATCCAGACCGCCAACGCCACGGTCCACCTGATCGACCGGGTCCTGCTGCCCGCCGGCTGACCACGTGTGGTGGGGGAAACCGGCCGACGGCCCCAGCGGCCGAACGGCTACTGTTGGCTGTTCCCCCAGTGGAGACTCCTCGCTGACCCTCGGCCATCTTCTGGCTGTCTCGATCCTGTCGCCTCCGCGCTCTCGAGCCGAGGAGCCAGCTTGTCCACGCCCATCCCCCTGCCCAGACCCACCGCCGTCGTCTACTGCGACCACCACTTCGGCGGGATCGACGGCAAGACCGCCAACGGCCTCGTGCGCCACAGCGAGACCTACGAGGTACTGAGCGTCATCGACAGCGGGCAGGCAGGACATGACGCCGGCACGTTGCTGGACGGTCGCGCCAACGGCATCCCCGTCGTCGCCTCGCTGCAGGAGGCCCTGGACCTCGAGGTGGCTCGGACGGGCACACGACCCGACGCGATGATCATCGGTGTCGCGCCGTCCAGCGGGCTGCTCGACGCGGCCAGCCGCACGGTCCTGCTGGCGGCCATCGCCGCCGGACTCGACCTCGTGAACGGCCTGCACGAGTTCCTCAACGACGACCCCGAGTTCGCTGGTGCCGCCATCGCCAACGAGGTGGAGATCCGTGACATCCGCCGGCCGCGGGCGACGAAGGACCTGCGCATGTTCACCGGCCGGATCGAGGAGGTCACCTGCCCGGTGATCGCGGTCCTCGGCACCGACGGCGCCATCGGCAAGCGGACCACCGCGACGATCCTCGTCGACGCGCTCCGGGACGCGGGCATCCACGCGGTCATGGTCAGCACCGGACAGACGGGCCTGATCCAGGGAGCCCGCTTCGGGATCGCGCTGGATGCAATCCCGGCGCAGTTCGGCATCGGCGAGATGGAGGGCGTCGTGCTCGACGCCTTCCGGTCCGCGTCCCCCGACGTGATCATCGTCGAGGGCCAGGGTGCGCTGAGCCACCCTGGCCCTCGACGATGATGCTGCGCGGCAGCCGTCCGGACGGCGTGATCCTCCAGCACGCCCCGGGCCGGACGGTCCTCAGCGACTTCCCCGACGTGGCCATGCCGACCCCTGAAAGCGAGATCGCGCTGATCCAGGCGTTCGCCGACACCACCGTGATCGGCATGACGATCAACCACGAGCGCCTGTCGGACGACGAGATCAGCGCCGCCATCGTGGACTTCCAACGTCGGCTGTCGATCCCGGTCACCGATGCGCTGACCCGTCCGGTGGAGGACCTGGTCACCATGGTCGTCACCGCCTTCCCGACCCTTCGACCGCTGGTGCCGGCCGGGACCGGGTGAGGGCCCCGCGGCTGGAGATCGACCTGGCCCACATCGAGGACAACACCGCCTCGCTCGTCAGTCGCCTCGAGCGACGCGGCATCGGTGTCACGGCGGTGACTAAGGCCGTTCGGGGGAGCATCCCGATCGTCGAGGCGATGCTGGCCGGCGGTGCCCGGGGGCTTGCCGACTCCCGCGTTGCCACGCTGGCGGCGATGCGACGGGCCGGGGTTGCCGCGCCGGCGACCCAGCTGCGCACCCCGATGGCCAGCGAGACCGCTCGGGTGGTGGCGTGGGCCGACACCAGCTTCAACACCGAACCGGTGATCCTTGCCTGCCTGTCGAGGGCGGCAGGTCGTTCGGGTCGGAATCACGGGGTGATCCTCGCGGTGGAGCTCGGTGACCTGCGGGAGGGGATCATGCCCGAGGACCTGCCCGCGGTCCTGGCCTGCGCGATGTCGTTGCCGCACCTGGAGGTACGCGGCCTCGGCGCCAACCTCGCCTGTCGCAACGGGGTGGTGCCCGACGAGGTGAACATGGCGGTGCTGGACCGGCTGGTCGGTGACTGCGAGACCACCCTCGGCCATCCGCTGGAGGTCGTGTCGGGCGGCAACTCCGCGAACCTGTCCTGGGCGCTGCACACGCCGGATGTCGGACGGGTCAACGACCTGCGCCTGGGTGAGGCCCTGCTGCTCGGCAGGGACCCCTTGGACCGACGCCCGATCGCCGGACTCCACCAGGACGCGTTCACGCTGGTCGCAGAGGTCATCGAGTCGGGCATGAAGCCGTCGGCGCCGTGGGGACGCCGGGGCGAGACCGCCAACGGTCCCGGTGAGGCGCCGTTGGACTGCGGGCCCATCGCCCAGTCGATCCTTGCCATCGGTCGACAGGACATCGATCCCGAGGGGCTGGTCCCGCCCGACGGCGTGGCCGTCATCGGCTGCAGCAGCGACCACCTCCTGGTGCGCACCGCCCATCCACTGGTGGTGGGCAGCCAGCTGTCCTTCGGGTTGGGGTACGGCGCGCTCGTCCGCGCGATGACCTCGCCGTTCGTGGCCAGGCGGTTCATGGGCCGGGCCCTCCTACCGGCGTAGGAAAAGTTTCTCGGGGTCACCAATCCATCCTCGGACCGCGTCCGAACCAGTGGTGTCAGGCGCCGCCAGCGCAACGCCCCTCCGGCTGCGCACCGCCTGCCGCCAGATCCCCGAACGGGCCAGCCCTGCTGTGCCCCCACCCGATGAAAGGCAACGCAACATGCGTTCGATGCTCAAGCTCCGCACGCTGCTCCTGGTCATGGTCCTTGCCGTGGTCGCCGCAGCCTGTGCAGCAGATGACTCCTCAGAGGAGACCGCCACAGGCGCCTCCGAAACGGCCACCGAGGCCGCCATGGACGAAGAGATGACGGAGGAGGCCACCGCGGCCGACTCCTCCACCATCTGTGACGCCGATGGCCTGGTCACCGCCGTCGAGAGCGGTGCCGAAGAGGGCACGCTGGCCGGCATGGCCGACGACCCCGTCGCCACCGCCGCCTCCTCCAACCCCGTCCTGACCACCCTGGTCACCGCCGTGTCCGAGGCCGGCCTCGTCGACACCCTCAACTCCGCTGAGGCCCTCACGGTCTTCGCTCCCACCGACTGCGCCTTCGCCAACTTCGACCAGGCAACCCTCGAGGCGGCCCTTGCCGACCCGACCGGTCTGCTGACCCAGGTCCTCGGCTTCCACGTCATCGCTGGCGAGCAGATCGCCTCCGCTGACCTGTCCGGTGACTACGAGACCTTCACCGGCGAGACCATCACCATCGACGGCACCTCCGTCGCTGGCCAGGCCGAGATCGTCGTCCCCGACATCGAGACCGCCAACGCCACCGTGCACCTCATCGACACCGTCCTGGTGCCGCCGAGCGTCTCCGGCGCTGCTGGTGACGAGGCCATGACCGACGAGGCCATGACCGAAGAGGGCACCGACGCCGCCGCTGCGGCGGACTCCTCCACCGTCTGCGACACCGACGCCATCGTCGCCGCCGTCCAGGGTGGCCAGTCCGAGGGCACCCTCGAGGGCATGGCCGACGACCCCGTCGCCACCGCCGCTTCCTCCAACCCGGTCCTGACCACCCTGGTCACCGCCGTTGGTGCGGCTGGCCTGGGTGACACCCTGAACTCCGCTGAGGCCCTCACGGTCTTCGCTCCCACCGACTGCGCCTTCGCCGCCCTGGACGAGGCCACCCTGCAGGCTGCGCTGGACGACCCGTCCGGTCTGCTGACCCAGGTCCTCGGCCTGCACGTCATCGTCGGCGAGCGCATCGCCTCCGCTGACCTGTCCGGTGACTACGAGACCTTCACCGGCGAGACCATCACCATCGACGGCACGACCGTCGCTGGCCAGGCCGAGATCGTCGTCCCCGACGTCCAGACCGCCAACGCGACCGTGCACCTGATCGACTCCGTGCTGCTGCCCAGCAGCTAGCACCCGGTCCTTCCGGAAACGGGTCGGTCGTCCTCCGGGACGGCCGACCCGTTCGGCGTTTTCGGCACCGACCGCGTGTCGGGTATCCACGACGGGCGGCCCCGTTTCCGACACGCGTCGGGTTCGGCGGGGGCGGAACCGCGACCGGTTGTCGGGTTCCTTCGACGGGCGGCCCAACACCCGACACGCGTCGGGTCAGGCGAGCGGTGGCCGGCCGGCCGGGTCAGGGCGGGCGGTGGCCGGTCCGGTCAGGACTCGGTCAGGACTCGGCGGTGTCGTCGTCCTCGTCGGCGGAGAACACCTGGAACGCCGTGCCCATGCCGATGCCGAGGATGGGGTAGATCGGCCAGAAGTGGCTGCCGACCCCGCTGGTCACGGCCCACAGGACGACGAAGAACACCGACAGCACCGCCAGACGCACCACGGCGTTGCGGTCGGCCGCGGACAGGCCCGAGCGTGTGTCCGCTCCCGTGACACCCGTCGATGCAGGCTGGGTCGTCACCGGCTGCCCGTCCTGCAGCACCGGCAGGTCGACGAGGACGTGGTCCAGCTGGCTGGCCGTCCGCGCGGCGGCAACCTGCTCGACCCGGTCCTCGAACTCGCCGAGGCCGAGCCGGCCGTCGCGGTAGTGGGCCTGCAGGTCGCGGATGACCCGGTCGCGTTCGGCGTCACCGATCCGGACCTCGGGAACGCCGTCGGGGAGGGGCTGCTGCTGGGCATCGGACATCCGGGCCAGCCTAACGGGCGGCTATTGCGTCGGACACGCCTCCCGCATCGACGCCTCGACGCCAGCCGAGATGGTGTCGGTCCCGCCGACGAGGAAGAGGGTCGCGCACCGCGTGGCGGCCGCGGTCGATGCCGGGAGGACGTCGTCGCCGACCAGCACCAGCGGCGCGTCGTTGTCGGCGGCGAGGCCAGCGGCGGCCAGCCCGCGAGCCCAGCCGTCCACGTCCCAGCCACCGATCACGGTGACCGCGGCGAAGGGGCTCGCGACGCCCCAGAGCCGCTCGCCGACGGCGATCGCCGTGGAGGCCCGGTCGGGACCCTCCACACGTGTGGCGCCGGCCAGCTCGTCGTGGGCGTCCGACAGGGCAGCCGTGCCGCCGAGCAGGACGGGCGCGGCGCCGTGGTCGGCCAGCCAGTCCATCACCGCCGGGTGCGGGGTGGCGCTGGGGGTGAGCAGCACCGGTGTGCCCGTCCTGGCGCCGTGTGCACCGCCGCTGACGGCGTCGGCCCATGCAGCCGTGGGGTTGTCGGCGGGCCCGTCGGCGCGGGCCAGCATGACACGGGCGGGGCTGCTGCCGAGGCGGAGCAGCTCGTCGGCCACGGCGATCGACGTCTCGACCCTCGTCGCCCCGGCCAGCCTGACGGGCAGGTAACCGAGCGCGGTCACCCGGTCCTCGACCTCGGCCGACAGCGCCCCGACCCCGCCCAGGAGGTAGACGGTCGCTCCGGCAGGCAGGACCCGCCGCAGCTCCTCGGCCGTCTCGGTCGACAGGGTCGTGCCGTCGGTCAGCAGGAGTGGCCCATCTCCGCTCAGCGATGCGCCGGCCAGCGCATCGGCGAAGGCGTCGTCGCGGACGAGGACCGCGTGCTGGGCCGGGCGTCCGTCAGCGGCCGCTCGGGTGGCGTCGGCGTCGGCGAAGCGGAGGCGGGAGATGCTGGTCGCGGCCGCGAGCGGGGACGGGTCGTCGACCCGTTCGACGCTGTCGGGGGATGTCGGCTCCGTCGGCGGCGCGGCCGCGGGTTCTTCCGGCTCCTCGGTCGGCTCTTCGCTCAGGGCAGGCGCGGGTGGTGCGCCACCGCCGCTCGGTGGCGGCGGCGCGGGACCGGGTGGTGGAGGGGGCGGGTCGGTCGGCGGCGTCCCATCGGCGCTGCTGACGGTCCAGCTGCACGACGCCGTGGTGCTGGATCCGACGTGGTCCCGTGCCTCGACCACCAGCTCGTGCGGACCCGGCGTATCGGTGGACAGCGGTCGCGTCCCGGATGGGTCCAGGTCCAGCCCCGAGCCGATGTCGCTGGCGGTCACGGTGACGCTGACGGCTGCGTCCTGCTCCACGGCGTCGGTGGGACACCCGACGATCTCGACCACGGGCGCGGCCGCGTCGACTGCGGCACCGGGGTCGGTGGGCGGCGAGACGTTGCCGGCCCGGTCGGCCACCTGCACCTCGCCCACGGGGCCGTGGGTGTCGAGCAGGACGTCGTGGGGTTCGACACCGCTGCCGGCGGAGGTGTCGGGCGCCAGCCGGTCGGTGGCCTCGACGTGCATTGACGTGCCTGCCGGGTACCAAGTGGTCCCGTCGAGCAGGACGCCGGCACGGTCGAAGTCGATCCGGGGGGCCAACGGGGCGGTCCGGTCGATGACCACGGGAGTGGCCACGGGGGACAGCGCCGTCGCACCGGTGGCCTCGAGCGTGCCGCGGACCCGAAGGGCCAGCCTGCCCTCCGGGAGGGCGGAGAGGTCAGCGGTCGCCTCGGTCAACCCGTCAGCGACCGTGGTCCAGGTGCTGCCGCCGACGGCCGTGCGTTCCACCGCGAAGCGGTCAGCACCGCCGGGCTGCCAGGTGACGACGTCACCGGTTCCACCCACGAAGTTCGGTCCGGGGGCGCCCGGTGCGGCGATCCGGCTGCCGTCACAGCCAGCGAGCCTGACGGACTCGGCCAGGTCGAGCCGGCCTCCAGTCGCCCAGGCGTCGGTTTGTCCCGCGACGGGTTCGACGCCCCCGAGGATCGCAGTGCGGATGTCGGCGAGGTCGACCCCGCAGCCCGCGAGCAGCGCACCGGTGGCCGCCACGAGCGGGGCGGCCATGGAGGTGCCGTTCATCACGGTCGTCCCGCCGCCTCGTGCGGTCGAGTGGATGGCGCTGCCCGGCGCGCCGAGGTCGACGCTGATGGTGCCGTGGTTGCTGAACGACGACACGTTGTCGTTGCGATCGGTCGCGCCGACGCAGATGACGTTGGCGGCGGCGTAGCCACAGGGATAGGTGGGGGTCGTGTCGTTGTCGGCGCCCTCGTTGCCGGCCGCGGCGACCAGGAGGATGCCCGCGGCCTCGGCCTCGGCGATGGCCTGCGCCAGGGAGGAGGAATAGCCGTTGCCGCTCCACGACGCGTTGAACACGCGCAGGTCCACCCCGGCCTCGACGAGATCGATGGCGACGTTGATCGCGGCGATCGCATCGGAGGTCGTGCCGTTGCCGGCCGCGTCGAGGAACCGGAGGTCGAGCAGCCGGGCGTGCGGTGCGAGCCCCGCGGTGCCGACGGCGTTGCCCATGGTCGCGGCGACGATGCCGGCCACGTGGGTGCCGTGGCCCTCCCCGTCGCCGTTGCTGGACGGGGCAGCGCAGCCGTCGTCGATCCAGTCGTAGCCGACGCTCCCGTCCGGACAGCCGGCCAGCTGCCCGCTCGAGCGCCACATCCGGTCGACGAGGTCGGGATGGGACGCATCGATGCCGCTGTCGGACACGGCGACCACCACGTCGTTGCCGAGCGGGCCGGCGCTGCCGTCGGGGACGACGACCCCGGTGGCCAGCAGGTCCCAGGCCTCGAGCGCACCGACGTCGACCCCGGCCGTGCCGCCGGCCTGGCCGGTGTTGGCCAGCCCCCACTGGTCGCCGAACCGTGGATCGTCGGGCGCAGGCAGCGCGGCCAGCCGGACGGGCCAGTCGGGCTCGACCAGGTCGATGCCGTCGACGCCGGTCAGGTCGCCGATCGCCCGTGTCGGGTCGTCGACCTCCACCGACAGGGTGTCGCGTGCGATGACGTCGATGTCCCCGTCGGCGCTGGCCACGACCTCGTCGATGCCGTCGACGGAGCCGTCGAGCACGACGATGATCCCCTCGACCCCGTCGGCCGCCGGCCGGTCCTGCGCGAGGGCCTGTCCGGGCACCACGAGGGCGGCGAGCAGGACCCAGGCCAAGGCAGTGGTGGTGCGCGTCACGCCCCCATCATCGGCCAGACCGACGTGTGGCGAAGGCCATTCCTCCCACGGTCACGGAAACCTTGCAGACGGTGTTGTCGGCTCAACAGGTGACACTCGTGGGCAAGGCACCTTCCGCGTGGAAGACTGCCGAACGGTCCCTGTCCCCGACTCCTCCCCCCCTCTCCCATGTCCCTCACCTCCTCCACTCCCGATCACGACTCGGCCGCGGTCGACCTGATGGCCCGCAACGCCGAGGCGCCCGCGCTGGACCCGGGGCTGGACGCCCCGCCACGGCTGGGCCTCGCCGTCCTGACCTGCATGGACGCCCGGATCGTCCCGAGCGAGGCGCTCGGATTCGGTGCCGGCGACGCGCACGTGGTCCGCAACGCCGGTGGGCGCGCCACCGACGATGCGGTCCGCTCGCTTGCGGTGTCCAGCAGGCTCCTCGGCGTCCGGCAGGTCGCGGTGATCCACCACACGAAGTGCGGGAACGCCGGGACCGACGAGGCGCTGGCGGCCAAGCTGCGCGAGACGGGCATGACCGAGGTGCCCGACGCGCTGTACGCCAACGGACCCGACGCACTGGCCGAGGACGTCGCCCGGCTGCGCACGCCCGGGCTGCTGGCCGACGGCACGACGGTCGAGGGCTACACCTACGACGTGACGACCGGACGGCTGATCCCGCTCGAGGACAGCTGATGCGTCATGGGCTGACCGTGGCCAACCACGGCGACAACGCCGACATCGGCTGGTTGGCCGACCTTGCCGTCGCCGCCGAGGAGTCCGGCTGGGACGGCGTGTTCGTCTGGGATCACATCGGCCGGACCGGTCAGCCCCCGATGGTCGACCCGTGGATCGCGCTGGCCGCCATCGCCGCCGTGACCGAACGCGTGCGGATCGGCCCGATGGTGACGCCCCTGGCCCGGCGCCGTCCGTGGAAGGTTGCACGCGAGGTCACGACCCTGGACCACCTGTCCGGCGGGCGGATGGTGCTGGGCGTCGGCCTCGGGGTGCATCCCGTGGAGTTCGACGCGCTGGGCGAGGAGGCCGATCCACGCGCCCGCGCCGCGATGCTGGAGGAGTCCCTCGAGCTGCTCCAGGCGTTCTGGGCTGGTCAGCCGGTGTCGTTCGCCGGGCAGCACTACACCGTCGACGGGGTGGTGCAGCAGCCCACGCCGCTGCAGGACCACGTGCCGATCTGGGTCGCCGGGGTGTGGCCCAACCGCAAGCCGATGCAGCGGGCCGCCCGGTTCGACGGCGCCTTCCCGATCACCGACGGCGGCATGACGCCCCAGGACTTCCGGGACGTCGCCGCTTTCGTCGCCGAGCACCGCGAGGACCCCACGACGATGGAGATGGTGCACGAGGGCACCTCGGCGGCCGGGGAGGACCTGTCGGCCCACGCCGATGCCGGGGTGACCTGGTGGCTGGAACGCTGCCGGCCGGAGGACCGTTCGCCGCAGGAGACGTGGGACCGGGTGCTCGCCGGTCCCTGGCAAGCCTGAGCCCGCTGGGTCACGGGCAGTCGTCGTAGCCGCTGCCGGGGTTGGGCTGATTGGGGATCGAGGGGTCGACGACCTCGACGTGGGTGTGCGGCCACGACGGCTCGGCGGTCCATTCGTCGACCTGTGAGGCGAACGGCAGGACGTGGCCGTGGTCGGCCAGGGGGGTCACCCCGGCCTCGACCCGGTCGCCGCTGGCCACCTGCAGGCCGACGACGTGCAGGACCTTGACCTCCCACGACGGCTGGGCGTCGGGGGCGATCACGGCGTACTCGTCGGTCAGGTCGCAGTACAGCGTGTAGGTGCCCGCCCGGATGACCGTCCCGGTGACCGGCGACCGGATCTCCCCCGCGGGGTCGACGACGACGTCGGCGGCGCTGCGCTCCCCGCTGAGCCGGTCGCGTGACTCCAGCACCAGTGGCGCGGCGGCGGTCTCGAGCACGTCGAGGTCGCGGGCACCCTCGTGGTTGGACTGGTGGAACCCGATCCGCTCCACGACGTCGGCCGGATGGTGCAGCACGATGCCCGCCACGCTCGCGAACGGCTGGAACCCCGTCACGAACGCCTCCCTCGGTTGCGGATCGACCGCCGGCGCGAAGGTCCCCGGCTGCTCCTCGGGTTCGACCGGCGGGGTGGGTGACGGGCTGGGCGTCGGCGTCGGCGTCGTCGTCGGCTCGGCAGCCGACGTGGGGGCGGCCGACGTGGAGGCCTCCGTCGGCGTCGGCTCGGCGGTGGCAATCGGCGCGATCGGGGCCTGACCCACCTCCTCGGGGGTTACGGCACGATCGTGGCTGCCGGCGAGGGCGACCACGGGTGCGGAGGGGGCACGGGCAGCCACCAGTGTCGACCCGACGACCAGCAGCGTGGCGACGGCGAGCGCCAGCCCCACCCGGACGCGGCCGCCCGTCCCGTCGCGCCAGCGTCCGCTCCCCTGCTGCGCCGCCGACCGTTCGCCCATCGACTCGACGGTAGCACCGGTCGTGACTGCGGACGGGCGGTGCCGGGTTCCTCACCGTCCGATGACGACCGTTGACCGGTAGGCGGGTCGGGCGGAGACTCAGCCGACAGCACAACACCTGACCAGAGGGGTCCCCGTGAAGGCCAGCGACCTGTTCCTGAAGTGCCTCGAGGCGGAAGGTGTGCGGTACATCTTCGGCGTGCCCGGCGAGGAGAACGCCGACGTGATGATCTCGTTGCTCGACAGCGACATCGAGTTCATCATCTGCCGTCACGAACAGGGCGCGGCGTTCATGGCCGACCTCTACGGGCGCATGACCGGGGAACCGGGCGTCTGCCTGGGCACCCTCGGGCCGGGCGCGACCAACCTGATGACCGGTGTGGCGAACGCCGACATGGACAACTCCCCCCTGGTGGTGATCACGGGGCAGGGGGCCACGACCCGGCTGCACAAGGACTCCCACCAGGCCATGGACGTCGTGCGGATGTTCGAACCCGTGACCAAGTGGAGCCAGACCATCTGGGACGCCGAGAACATCACCGAGGTCACGCGCAAGGCGTTCAAGATCGCCCGGGCCGAACACCCCGGTGCCACCCACATCGAGCTGCCCGAGGACGTGGCCAAGGTCGACATCGACGACGAGCCGATCATCCCCGGGATGAAGGTCCGCCGACCCGCTGCAGAGGAGAAAGCGGTCGCCCGGGCGATGGAGGTGCTGGCCGGCGCCGAGCGCCCGATCATCCTCGCCGGCCACGGCTGCATTCGGACGCGGGTGTCCACCCAGCTCAACCGCATGGTCGACGAGACGGGCATGTACGCGACGACCACGTTCATGGGCAAGGGTGCGATCTCCGACCGGCATCCCCAGTCGTTGTTCGCGGCTGGCCTGGGCGCGCGGGACCACGTGATCGATGCGTTCGAGGATGCCGACTGCGTGATCGCCGTCGGTTACGACTTCACCGAGTGGCACCCCGAGAAGTGGAACGTCGGCCCCCACAAGCAGATCATCCACATCGACTTCCAGCCGTCGGAGGTCGACGCGCACTACCGCCCGGAGGTGGAGGTGGTGGGTGACCTGGCCAACGCCCTGTGGCAGATGAACGAGGCCATCACCGACGACCACCGCGACATGGGCTGGGACCGGCTCGAGCGGATGCGGCGCACGCTGGAGTTCGAGATCCTGGAGGAGTTCTCCCTCGACGGCGGGTTCCCGGTCAAGCCGCAACGAGCCCTGCACGACATCCGGGCCGAGCTGGCCGACGACGACATCCTCATCTCCGACGTGGGGGCCCACAAGATGTGGACAGCCCGCCACTACCCCACCTACGAGCCCAACACCTGCATCATCTCCAACGGGTTCTGCTCGATGGGCATCGCCCTGCCGGGGGCCATCGGCGCCAAGCTGGTGCACCCCGACAAGAAGGTCGTCGGGCTGATGGGCGACGGCGGCTTCATGATGAACATCCAGGAGCTGGACACGGCCTTCCAGTACGAGGTCGCTCCCACCTACGTCGTGTGGGACGACAGCTCCTACGGCCTGATCGCCTGGAAGCAGGAGGCCCACTTCGGCCGGACCAGCCACACGACCATGCGCCACAACGACCTGGTCGCGGTCGCGAAGGGCTTCGGGGCCCACGCGGTCCGCATCGAGTCTGCCGACGAGTTCCGGCCGGCCCTCAAGGAGGCGTTCGCGATCACCGACCGCCCCTCGGTGATCGTGGTGCCGATCGACTACAGCGAGAACATGAAGCTGACCAAGCGCTTGGGGCAGCTGCTCCCCCACTGACGTCGACGGAACAACGCAACGGGCCCGGCGCGATGTGCGCCGGGCCCGTCGTGGTTGTGGGTGGCCTCCCCTAGGCGGGGCAGCCCTCCCCGTTCACGGCCGCCACGAAGTCGGTGACGACCGACGGGTTGACGGCAGCATCACCGCCGTAGACGTAGCCCTGCTCGAGGGAGTCGGCGTTGGCGCAGATGTAGTCCTGCACCACCGACGCCAGCTCGGTGCTGGGCGTCAGGGTGACCGGACCGCCGTTCAGCGCCGAGTGCACACCACCGGCGAGCGCGTCGGCGAAGTCGTCCCCGCGGGCCAGCCCGATGCGGGCGGGTCCGTCGAAGAACTCCTCGGCCACCATGACCGCGGTGGCCTCACGGCCGGATCCAACGATCGGTGTGGCGCCGGGGAACGCCGCGGCTGCGGGTCCACCGATGGCGTAGGTGGGGGTGTCGGGCCGGGCGGCCAGGTAGTCGGTGACGCCCGGGTGGGCGACGCCGTCGGGGGTGATGAGGACCAGGCCGTCCACCGAACCGGCCGCGGCGCCGGCCGACAGGGCGTCGGGGAACCGCTCACCGGAGGCGATGAGGACGACCTCCGGGTCACCGATCTCCTCGGCCACGGCCAAGCCCGTCTCGAAGCGAGTGGGTCCTGCCAGGCGATCCACCTCGTAGCCGGCGGCCGTCAGCGCGAGCTCGACGTCCTCGGACTGGGCAGCGGTGCCACCCATGAGGTACACGGTGCCGCCGTCGGGAAGCACACGGTCGATCTCGGCCATGGTCGCGGGGTGCATGGACTCCTGCTGGGTCAGCAGCAGGGGGCCGTTGCGCCGGACGGCCAGCGGGGTGGCGGACAGGGCGTCGAAGGGCACGTCGGCCCTCGTCAGCACGACCGCGTCGGCGCTGTCGTCCTCGGGGAAGGCCTCCATCGACACGGCGATCGCCGTCTCGATGCGGGTCTCGCCAGCGAGGACGATGCCCTCGGGTGCGGGGCCGGGTGGCGGTTCGACACCGGAGGCGACGAGCGTTGCCGTCGGGCTGGTCCCGACGTCGTAGGCGTCACCGTCGATGACGGTCACCTCCACCGTGGCGCCGTCGGTCGCGTCCTCGGCGAAGTCGACCGGGACCGACACGATGTCGGTGCCCGCAGGAATCGTGGCGGTGCCGGAAAGGGCCGTGTAGTCCTCTCCGGGGATCGCGGTGCCACCGACGCTGTAGGCAACGGTGAGGGCGCCGAGCGACGACCCACCGCTGTGGCTGAACACGAACGTGTCGTCGGCAGCGGCGACGCTGACGGCCGGGACACCACCCGGTGTCCCTCCGCCCCCGCCGCCGCCGGCGGAACGACCCGTGATGGTCACGGTGGCCGACGACGGGTCGCCGACCTCGTAGTCGGCGCCGGGCAGGAGGTCCATGACGACTGTCCTGGATGCGGTGGGTGTCGCCATCACGTCGACGTCGACGGTTGCAGTGGTCTCGCCCGCCTCGAGGACGACCGAGCCAGCCAGGGGCCGGTAGTCGGTACCGGGCGTGCCCGTGCCGGTCACCTCGTAGTCGACGACGATGTCGAACGCCGGGTCGTCACGGGTGATGGTGAACTCGCCGGGTGTGGTCGTGGTTGCGGGGGTGCCCGTCGCCTCGACCGTCACGGTGGTCGGTGCAGCAGCCCCGACGGTCACCGTGTCAGCGGTCAGCGCGTGCTGGGCCCCCGGGTTGTCGGTCACGTGGTCGACGATGTTGGTCAGGTGGGTGTCGGCCACACCGTCGTCGACGGTGGCCTCGTAGCTGATGGCCATCGGCACACCGGCACCGGGAACCAAGTCGAAGCAGATCACCGTGTCGGTGGTCAGGCCCGTGGCGGGGTCGGCGTCGAACAGGGCTCCGCCAGCGGTACCGCCGGCGTTCTCCCATCCGGTGGTGACCGGGTTGGTCAGCGAGTTGAGCTCGTCGAAGGTGACGAAGATCTCGTGGTTGCCCGGGCCGTCGACCGCGGTCCGCCACACCAGCACCTGCATGGTGATGGCTTCGGTGAAGTCCGGTCCTGCTGGGTCGTCGCCGAACCACGGCGGCAGGTGCCGGTAGTCCACGAGCAGGGCGCTGCCCGGACCGTCCTGGTTGAGGTTGGCGATGGAGACACCGGCGTCGTCTGCGGCGGGGTCGTACACGATTTCGTAGTCGTCCCACAGCATCGCCAGGAGGTTGTTCGGCAGGTCGGGATCCGGCAGGGACTGCGGGATCCACGCCTGTCCGCCGTAGTTGCTGGCCGAGTCGAAGACCAGGAACCCGTCATCGGTGAAGCCGAGGCTGGGGTAACCCTGACCGAGGAAGTCGATGGGGGCTCCGCCACCGACCGTCCAGACGCTCGTGTCTCCGGTGATTCCGGCATTCGGCATGATCGGCACGGTTCGAAGGTCGAAGTAACCACCCAGGGGCGACACACAGCTCGGGTCGGTCGCGCTGGTGGTGATGTCGTAGCTGCCGGACGCGCCGAGCGAACTCTCGACCGTCGGCGTCCAGGTGATCACGCCGTTGCGGTAGGACACGTCGTCGAAGGACATGTCCGGTCCGGTCAGGGAGTTGGGCACGTAGGTCATGCCGTCCGGGATCGTGTCGACGATCTCGTACTCCAGGTCCTCCGGCGTCAGGTTGGGCTGCACCTCGATGGTGTAGGTCACCGTGTCGCCCGGCGCTGCGGTCTCGACGTCGGCCGTCTTGGCGACGTCGTCCTCGATCCGGACGATCGTCACCGGGATCGAGCCGATGTTGTCGGGAGTCGTGGCCGAGGTCCCCAGGTCGATCACGCCGTGGAACCGGTCACCCGGGGCGGCGTCGTCGAGGTCCCAGAAGACGCGGACGTCGAACGGCTCCGCCAGCGGGTTGGTCTCGGGACCCTCCACGTGGGCGTTGCCGAGGTCCTCAGCGGGAACGACGGCGGTGTCGACCAAGGCCGGACCGACATCACCGTCCCAGTGCTGCACGAGCACCCACCAGCTGCCGGCCTCGGGGTTCTCGATGGCCACGGACTCCAGCGCCGTCCCGCTGGCGGAGAAGGCAACCTCTTCGTCGGCGTCGACGTCGAGCTCACCGTCGGCATCGAACCCGACGAACAGGTCGAGGTCCTGCGGGACGGACTCGACGATCTCGGCGAGCAGCCGGCGCGAGCCCTCCGCCACCTCGACCCAGATGACCTCGACCGTCCCGTCACCGATGTTGTCGTAGGGGTCGCCGTTGGTGGGGTCGGGGCTGAGGTCCATCTCGGTGGTGTCGGCCTCGACGAGGCCGGACACCGACCCGGTGAAGTCGGTGATCTCGAGGCCCTGCAGGCCCTCGACCAGCCACGAGCCGGCATCGCGCCGGGTGGTCAGCTCGACCGCGCCCGGAAGGATGCTGTCGGAGGGAACGACGGCCAACGGCATGGTGACCGCGGGGATGCTCGCGTCGCTCGGGGTCAGGGTGATGCGCGAGAAGTGGTTCTCGCCGGACACCGCGCCGCTGACGTCAGCGGTGACGGTGAGGGTCATGGTGTCGCCGGGCGACACGGTCGCCGGCGACAGGTCGACGTCGACCACGAGCCCGTCGTCGCTGACGGTGGAGGCGGTCCAGGTCACGCCGGTCGGCAGGCCGGTGCCGACCGGGACGTTGGCGGTCCGGGTCCACTCGCACATCGCGAGGCACTGGGAGTTGGCGAAGGAGGGGATGTTGATCGCCTTGGGGTCACCACCCTCGGCAGGGTTGGCGGCCTCATAGTTGGCGATGCTCTCGTCGAACAGCAGGCCGGCGTCGACCGCCTGGTCGACCTGGGCACGACCCGCGCCCTGCTCGTAGGGGTTGGCGACGTTGCCCTCGTGGGTCACGACCGTGGGGGTGGCGGTGGTCATCAGCGCGGACTGCACCTCGGCCGGCGTCCAGTCGGGCCGGACCTGACGGATCAGCGCGGACGCGCCGGCCACGTGCGGGCTGGACATCGAGGTGCCGGAGATGAAGCCGTGCACGACGTCGTTGTAGTTGACGGGGCTCTCCGCTGCGCCAGCGCCGAGCGCGGCGAGGATGTCGACACCGGGTGCGGTCACGTCGGGGACGATGACGTCGACGGCCTGGTTCGGGCCACGAGAGGAGAAGCTCGCGAGCACGTCGCCGTACTCGTCACCGATCTCGATCACCGTGCCGGAGATGGCTGCGGTGTGATCGGTCGCCCCGTTGTCCAGCCACGCCTTCAGGGCCTGGCCGTCGGCGTAGGAGATGAACAGGCCGGGCACCACGTACTCGTCACCCAGCAGCGAGCCACCGTTCAGCTCGTCGTTGATGAGCACGAAGCCGGAGCCGCCGGCGTCGGCGACCGCCTGGCTCTTGGACACGCGGCCGCTGACACCGCGGTCGCAGATGACGATGAGGCCGGTGAGGTCGGTTCCGGCATCCCAGCCGCCCTCGATGCACAGCTCGTTGCCGTAGTCCACGGCGTGCACGATCGGCAGCGAGCCGATGCCGGCGGCGGTCGCCTTGCCAGCGATGTCGGGGAGGTTCCCGTTGGAGCTGGTCAGGTTGGTCAGGGAGCTACCGTTGTGGCGGTTGTGGGTCGACGCGCCGACGGAGGTGATCCACGGGGCGTCGGCGGGCGAACCGGTGGTGGTCAGCAGCGGGCCGGCGTTGCCGTTGGACGTCACGACGCTGATGCCGGCGGCACGGGCGTTGAGGTAGCCCACGCTGTCGAAGTCGTCCCACAGCGCGGATGCCGACGAGGAACCGATGGAGTAGTTGATGACGTCGACACCATCGGCGATGGCCTGGTCGATCGAGGCCGTCAGGCCGCTGAGGCTGCAGCAACCGGTGTAGGCGATGATGTTGGCGTGCGGGGCGACACCGGCGATGGTGACCGGCGGAGTGGTCAGCCCGGAGGGGGTGTCGACGCTGATGTTGTTCAGCACGTTGCCGCCGGAGGTGGAGGCGGTGTGGGAGCCGTGCCCGTCGTAGTCGACGGCGTTGCCCGGCGCACCCGGGTCGAGGAACCCGTAGGCGCCGATCAGCTTGTCGTTGCAGACGAAGTCGGGGTCGTACTGCTCGGTGTTGGCCGGGTCGCAGACACCGAAGTAGTTGCCGGCCCCGAACGGGTTCTCGTGGTCGTAGCCGTCGTCACCGACGTCGGCGAAGGAGGGGTTGGCCGGGCTGATACCGGTGTCGATCGTCCCGATGACAATGCCCTCACCGCAGGCGCCGACGCAGGGCTCGTTGCCGGTCGGGTGGGGGGTCTCGCCCCACACGTCGTCGGCGCCGAACCAGGCGGGTCCGTTGTCGGTCTGCAGGATCCGTTCCTTGTCCAGGGAGATCCGCGCCACCTCGGGGTCCTGCGCGACACGGCGGGCCTCGTCGGGCGTCATGGTCGCGGCCAGACCGTTGACGGCGTACTGGTAGGTGTAGGCCACTTCCACGTCACGTCCCGCGGCGCGGTCCATCCGGTTGGCGAAGTCCTCCTGCGTCGCCTCGAGGTGCGCCTCGTACTCGCGCACCGCCTGGCTCTCCCGGTCCAGCTGGCTCTCGCCGTTGGTCGACGTGGCCGCCAGCCCGTCCTTCCCGCCCCGGTAGCTGGGCACCGCGGGGTCCTGCAGCTCGATCAGGTACACGCGCGGCTCGTCACCACGTCCGAGGTCCTCCACGGCCCCAGGACGCTCGTAGCTCTGGACGCTGTCGACGGCGGCCGGTGTGACCTCGGCGTCGTCCAGCGACGCTCGTGCCGAACCCCCCTCTGCGTTCGCCGGTGGGGCCAGCAGCCCCGCGAACGCCATTGCAACGATCAGGGCCGCGACCCCGATCCAGCGCGGAACGGTCAGAAAACGGGTCATACAAGCTCTCCCCTTGGCATGGAATACGGCGACTGCCAGTCCCGAACGGATCGGGGTCCACGAGGCGGCGGGCGGACGTGGAGTTGGGTGAACCTATACCTAACTCCGAATGACTGCGAGTCATTTGGTGCGGAACGCCGCTCGGAAGGGCTATCGGAGCAGCTGTACCTCACCGATCGAGGCCCGATGGCGGCCACCGTCGCTGGGCAGCGGCGGGACGATCCAGACCGTCACCCATCCCACGCCGTCGGCACCCTCCAGGGCCACCTCGACGTCACCGCCACCCTCGGCCGTACCGACGAGGGTGGTGTCCTCCAGCGACGACGGACGGTCGCCGGACACGCGGACCTCGGCCGTCACGCCGGGCGTGATCCCGAACAGCCGGACCGCGGACAGGTCGGTGGGTTCGGCCAGCTGCAGGGTCACGCCGACCCCGGACTTGAGGTTGCCGAACGACGCGGAGTTGTAGCCCTCGGTCTGCCACGCGGTGGAGGGGTCGCCGTCCAGCAGCAACGCCGCGTCCTCGTCGTGCTCGCCACCGTCGCCCTGCGGGTCGAACCCGCTCGCGCCCGCCACGGCGACCGGATCCCCGCTGGCTGCGCCGCCGGAGTCCTCGGTCTCGTCGCCTCCCGTCGCAGGGTCGTCACCGCCGGCCAGCCCGATGGCCAGCAGCCCGGCGACCGCCAGCAGCACGGCCGAGGCGACGATCGCGAGCACGGATCGGCCACCCCGACGGCGACCGGTGCTCGGCGCCGCGGATGCGGGCTGCGGGTCCGGGGCGTGGTGCGGGACGGGGGTGGCCGGCCGCTGTGGTGGGATCGGCTGGTCGGGTGCGGGCTGGAGCGACGGCATGGCCGCCGTCGCCTGGTGCGCGGCCGCCTCGTCGAGCGACGTCCTGAGCGCCTCCGCCATCGCCTCGGCGGTGGGAAAGCGTCCTGCCGGTTCCGGCGCCATCGACCGGGCGATCACGGCGTCGAGGCCCGGGGGCACGGACGGGTCACGGTCCGACGGTCGGATCTGCACGCCGATACGCGCACCAGCGATCTGTACCGGGGTGGTCCCGTCGAAGGCACGTTGGCCGGTCAGGCACTCGAACAGCACGCAGCCCAGCGCGTACTGATCGGCACGACCGTCGAGCGGCTCGCCGGTCGCCTGCTCGGGCGCCAGGTAGGCGGCGGTGCCGATGATCATGCCGGTGGAGGTCAGGTCGCGGTCGCCGTGCTCGACCTTGGCCACCCCGAAGTCAGTCAGCTTGGGGGTGCCGTCGCGGCCGTCCAGCAGGATGTTGCCGGGTTTGACGTCGCGGTGGACGAGCCCTGCGGCGTGGGCGTGCGCCAGCGCGTCGAGCACCGCGACCCCGAGGTCGACGACTTCCTGTGGGGCGAACCGTCCTCGCCGATCGATCGCGTCGGCCAGCGATTCGCCGTGCACGAGTTCCATGACATGGAAGGCCGTGCCGTCGGGTTCGAGCCCGGCGTCGAGCACGCTCACGATGCCGTGGTGCTGCAGCTTGGCGGTCATGCGACCCTCGCGCCGGAACCGCTCGGCGGCGTCGGAGTGCCCTCGCCAGTCCGGGAGGAGCAGCTTGACGGCGACCAACCGGTCCAGCTGCCGGTCCAGGCCCGTCCACACCTCAGCGGTGGCCCCGACGCCCAGGCGGTCACGCAGCTCGTAGCGGTCGGCGATGACCAGGCCGGCGGTGACCGGCTGGTGGAGGTGGGGGCCGCGTGGTTCCTGCCGGACGGGGGCTTCGGTGAGCGCGCGGGCAGGGTCGATCAGCGTCGGTTGACGCTGGTCGTCGCTGTCGGGCTCGGGGCTCGTCATGGTCAGGGCTCGTCGGGGTCACGGGGGGACTCGCGTGCAAGGGAGCAGTCGCGTGTGCCGTGGCCACGGACTGCCTCCGGCCCACACTGCCCCAACGCGACAGGCCACGAACCATATCGACCGACCGACGGTACCGGGGAGCAGGCGCACGGACAGTTCGGTGACAACATCCGCCAGCCGTTCCCTCGCCCCTCCCCCACTGGTAGAACCACAGCATGACCAAGGTGGCGCTGAGGGCAGGGTCGACGGAGGAGTTCCGCGAGTTGCGGTCGCCCTATGGGGGCGAGGTGATCGCGGAGGTCGAGCAGGCCGACGCGGCCCTGGTCGACCGCGTGCTGGCGCGGCAGACGGCGTTGTTCGCCGACCGTGCCCAGCGGCTGCCCCATCACGAACGGGCCGCGATCCTGCGTCGCGCGGCACGGCTGGCGGAGTCCAGGCTGGAGGACCTGGCCCTGCAGGTCGCACGCGAGGGTGGCAAGCCGTTGACCGACGCCAGGGCGGAGGTGGCCCGTGGGGTCAACGGGCTGGAGCTCGCCGCGGAAGAGGGCATCCGCATCGCGGGGCACGAGGTCCCCATGCGTGGCACCGCGGCCGCCGCGGGACGGCTGGCCTTCACCACACGCGAGCCCCGCGGGCTCGTGGCCGCCGTCAGCGCCTTCAACCACCCCTTCAACCTGGTCGTGCACCAGGTCGCACCGGCGGTGGCAGCGGGCTGCCCGGTGACGATCAAGCCGGCCAGCGCCACACCCCTGTCGTGCCACGCGCTGGTCGACCTGCTGCTGGAGGCCGGCTTGCCGGAGGACTGGGCGGTCGTCCTGCCGATGCCCGGCCGGGTGGCCGAGTCGCTGGTCACCGACCCACGCATCGCCTTCTTCAGCTTCATCGGTTCGGGCGAGGTCGGCTGGGGCCTGCGACGCAAGGTGGCCGACGGGGTGCGGTGCGCGATGGAGCACGGCGGGGCCGCACCGCTGATCGTCGACGAGGGCGCCGACCTCGAGGCGCTGGTGCCGAAGATCGTCAAGGGCGGCTACTACCACGCCGGCCAGGTGTGCGTCTCGGTCCAGCGGGTCTTCGCGCTGCGGTCCGTGGCCGACGAGCTGGTGGAGCGGGTTCGTGCCGAGGTCGCGGGACTCGTGACCGGTGACCCGACCGAGGCCGCCACCCAGGTCGGGCCGCTGATCGAGCAGGGCGAAGCCGATCGGGTCCACGAATGGGTCCAGGAGGCGGTGGCCGCGGGCGCCCGGCTGGTCGAGGGCGGTCAGCCGATGGACAACCAGTGCTACGCGCCGACCTTGCTGGTCGACGCGCCCGCCGACACCAAGGTGCGGACCATGGAGGTGTTCGGGCCGGTCATGAACATCTCGTCGGTGGACACCCTCGACGCGGCGATCGCGGCCGCCAACGACGTGCCGTTCAGCTTCCAGGCGTCGATCTGCACCGCCGACGTGAACCGCGCGATGTACGCCGCCACCCGCATCGACGCCAACGCCGTGATGATCAACGACCACACCGCGTTCCGGGTTGACTGGATGCCCTTCGGCGGGCGGAAGGTCTCGGGCCTGGGCCTGGGCGGCATCCCCCACACGCTGGAGGAGATGACGGCGGAGAAGCTGATCGTCCTGCCGGCTCCCTGAGTCAGCAGCGTCAGCAGCCGTCTGCCTGCGTCAGCAGCCGTCTGCCTGCGTCAGCAGCCCCCGCTGCCGGGGTTGCCGACGTTCTCGATGGAGGGATCGACGACCTCCACGTGCGTGTGGGGCCACGACGGTTCGGCGGTCATGTCGTCGACCTGTGAACGGAACGGGAAGCTCGTGGCGTGGTCAGCCAGCTGGGTCGAACCGGCCAGCACCCGCGAACCGACCTCGACGTGCAGGCCGCTGATGTGCAGCAGCTTGACCTCCCAGTCCGGCGCGGCGTCAGGGGAGATGACGACGAAGCTGTCGTCGTGGACGCAGTACAGCCGGTAGCCGCCGGCCCTGATGACCGTGCCGGTCACGGGGCTGAGGATGGGTTCGTCAGGCGGCACGACCACGTCGGCCGCAGACCGGGGCCCGCTCAGCCGGCCGCGTGACGGCATCTCGGTCCAGGGGACCGCGCTGTCCAGCGGTAGCTGGTCCCGGGCACCTTCGTGGTTGGACTGGTGCAGTCCCACGTGCTCGACGACCGCAGCCGGGTGGAGGAGGCGCAGCCGAGGCGTCTCGGCGAACGGCAGCTGGTGGGTCAGCCACACGGTCCGGCCGTCCGCGGCGACGGTCTGGCTCGGCTGGCTCGTGGGCGCCGACCAGCCGCGGTCCCATCCTGCGGACACGGGCTGGGCGACGACCAGCAGGACGAGGAGGGCGACGGCCGCCGTCCTGATCGGCCGTGCCAGCGCTGCCCGACGGTGGTTCATGTTCGGAGCCTACGACGCCGCCGACGGTACCGATGGTGCGTTGACGGGCAGGATGGTCCCCGTGTCGCCTCCTCCCCTGCCCCGTTCCGTTCTGGTGGGCGCATGGGCGGCGATCCTCGGTCCGATTGTCTACGTCACGACCTGGGCGGTCGCCGGGGCGCTGCGCGACGGCTACTCCCCGACCCGGGACGCCATCAGCGAGCTCGGCGAGTTGGGCGCCTCGACTGCGCCCGCGATGACCGCAGCCTTCGTGCTGTTCGGGTTGAGCGCCCTGCCGTTCGCCCGGGTGGCCGACCGGTTGCCCGGCGCAGGTCGCTTGCTGCAGGTCGCGATCGTCGTGACCGGTGTCGCAACCGCAGGGGCCGGGGTGTTCCCGTGCTCCGCCGGCTGCCCCGGGCCGGGATCGTCGTTCACCGACAACGGCCATTCCGTCGTGGCCACGGTGGGCTACATCGCGTTGATGGCCTGCCCGCTGCTCAGCGGGCGCGCCGCGATCCATGCGGGTGCCCGTCGGTACGGCTGGACGTCGGTGGCACTCGGTGCGGTCGGGGTCCTCGGCATGACCGCCTGGGTGCTCGGCTTGGCGGGGGATGCCTATGGCGGGCTGCTCCAGCGCGGCTTCAACACCGTCGCCGACGTCTGGTGGGTGCTGGCCGGGGTGGTGCTGCTGACGGGTTCCGCCTCGGTTCGGAATAGCTCGGCAGCCAAAGACGTTGAGCGCTCAACCACTTACTCAACCCACTCGGAACACCGATGACCCTCTCCATCCTTGCCCTGTCCGGCAGCCTGCGTTCGGCCTCGACCAACACCGCGGTGCTGCGGACCGCCATCGAGCTCGCTCCCGACGACGTCGACATCGTCCTCCACGACCTGCGTGATCTGCCGTTCTACGACGGCGACCTGGAGGACGCCGGCGTGCCCGAGTCCGTCGAGGCGCTGCGGACCGCGCTGGAGGACGCCGACGCCCTCCTCATCGCTACCCCGGAGTACAACTGGTCGGTCCCGGCGGTGCTGAAGAACGCCATCGACTGGGCGTCACGAGGACCCGACTCGCCGCTCGAACAGCTGCCGACCGCGGTGATCAGCGCTGCCGGCGGGAGCGGCGGCCGACGTGCGCAGGCCCACCTCCGTGAGGTGTTCGCCCACAACGACGTTGACCTGCTCGACCAGCAGGTCATGATCCCCCGGGCCCGCGCCCACATCGAGGACGGGCGCCTGGTCGGCGAGCCGCACCGCACCGAGGTGGAGTCGTTGATCGCGACCCTCGTCGACCACGCGACCCGCGTGGGTTCCCGTTCTGCTGCCTGACCAGCCCACTGCGTCAGCAGTCCCGCGGCTCTGCCAGCAGCTCGTGGTCGTGCAGCTGGTACCCGTCGTCGGTGGGGATCAGCGTGTCCTCGAGGATCCACACGGTGCACTCAGATGACGTGCTCCCGACGATCTGGCTCTCGGTGTCGTACTCGACGATGGCGAACAACCGGCCGTCGTCGCCTCGTTCCACCTCCTCCAGCGCGAGATAGGTGATGCGCGCCCCGTCCCACTCCTCGGCGAGGTCGTCGACCGTCGTGTCGCTGCGGAACGCCGGGGTGTACAGGTCGTGCAGGGCATCGAACGCCGCGCTGTTGATGGCTGCCGCCCACTCGCCGTACAGGACCTGCAACTCCGGGCCGTCGGGATCGTCGGTGACCAGCGTCACATCAGCAGCCTCGACGACCAGCGGGACCTCGATGAGCACCGACGTCTCGGGCTCGGAGCCGCCGACGGCGACCTCGTCGACTGCCGCTCCCCCGACGTCGCCTTCCGATGGAGGGGGAGGCGGTGGTGGCGGGGGTGGGTCGTCGGGCACGAACCACCAGATGGCGGCCGCGCTGAGCAGCATGCCGAGCACGACGCCGCCGCCCACCAGCGCGGCACGTGCGCGCCGGCGGCCGCGCCGTCGGGGGGACGCAGTCGCGTGGTCATCCCCCACCCCGGCAGCCGTTCCCCGGGGCAACGCAACGGGTTCTGCGGCAGCCGGCGAGGCGGGGACCGGCGGCGCATCCGGCCCGGCGGACACTCCGGGAAACGACGTCACGATCGTCGGCGCGGACCGGTCGGGGCCCAGCTCGGCCCGCAGCGTCGGGGCCACCGGATCGACGGGGAACGGCGCCGTCGAGGGCGTCAGGCCGAGCGACTCCTGGGCGCGCTGCAGGGCATCGGCCATCTCGGCCGCGTCCCGGTACCGCGCCTCGGGCTGCTTCTCCAGCGCCGTGTCGAGGATGTCGACCACGACCGACGGGATGTCCTCCTCCCGCAGGTCGGGCTGCGGCTCCTCGACGGTGCGGCTGAGCGCCGGCAGCAACCCGGCGTCATCGGCCCGACGGAACGGCGATCGGCCGGCGAGCAGCGTGTACAGGGTGCAGCCCAGCGAGAAGATGTCGCTGGCCACCGACGGCTGGCCACCGCTGATGATCTCGGGTGCGGTGAACCCCGCGGACAGGGCCTGCCCGCTGACCGACGCCTCGTGGTCGACCAGTCGCGCCACCCCGAAGTCGGTCAGCAGCGGTTCGCCGTAGTCGCTGAGCAGCACGTTGCCGGGTTTGAGGTCGCGGTGGAGGATCCCACGGGAATGGGCGGTGGCAACCGCGGAGGCCAGCTTGACGCCCAGGTCCAGCACCCGCTCGACGGGCATCGGCCCCTCCCCCGCGTCACGTCGGCGAACCAGGTCGCCCTGCAACGAACCGGACTCCAGCAGCTCCATCACCAGGTAGGGCAGCCCGTCGGTGGTGTGGCCGGCGTCGAGGATGGTGACGATGTGCGGGTGCCCGCGGAGGGCCCCCATGGCCTGGCTCTCCCGCTCGAACCGCAGCAGCGTGTCGGCGTCGGTGTCGGCGACGTTGATGACCTTGATGGCCACCCGGCCGGCCACCGCCCCCTGCTCGGCCGCCCACACCGAAGCGAATCCGCCACGCCCGACCAGTCCCGTCACGGTGTAGCCCTCGATCACGGGGGCCCCGGCCAGCGGCGAGATGTCGGGAGAGTCGTCCGGTCCGGCCACGGCCTGAGCGTACCGGCCCGGACCGTCGTGGAGGGGGCGGTGCGACGGGTCCGTCGGCAACTCGTCACCACCGCTGGACCTACGACGAATGTCGCATGAACGGCGGTCGGTTGGGGCATGGTCGAGCGCATGTCTGCCGATGTCGCCGCGCGCCTGTATGACCTGCTCATCGACGACGACGCCACGGGCAGCGACGACGTCGAGCCGGAGGTGGCCGAGGCGGCGCCCGGCAACACCCTGCGCATCGTGTCCGCGCTGACGCTGCAGAAGATCGGCGACCGCATCGCCGACCCGAAGTCGGTGCTGTCGTGGCTGCTCGTGACCGTCGGGGCCCCTGCCGGGCTGACGGGGCTGCTCGTGCCGATCCGCGAGTCAGGGTCCCTGCTGCCGCAGGCCGCGATGCTGCCGCGGATCCGTCGCGTCGAACGTCGTTCGCGTGTGTGGGTCGCCGGTGCCGTCGGGCAGGCGCTGGCCGTCGCGGCGATCGCTGCCACCGCAGTCGGCCTGCGTGGGATCGCTGCCGGGGTCGCCGTCCTCGCCGCGTTGGCGGCCTTCGCCGTCAGCCGGGCCATGTCGTCGATCGCCTACAAGGACGTGCTGGGTCGGACGATCCCGAAGGGACAGCGCGGTCAGGTGTCGGGTCTGGCC
This sequence comes from Euzebya pacifica, assembly GCF_003344865.1. Classification (GTDB taxonomy): domain Bacteria; phylum Actinomycetota; class Nitriliruptoria; order Euzebyales; family Euzebyaceae; genus Euzebya; species Euzebya pacifica. Next base: position 2,465,959 of record NZ_CP031165.1, on the reverse strand, counting down.
TCGGTCACCTCCGGAGTGGTGACGATCGCCCTCGGCCTGGGACTGCGCCTGGTCGGGCAGGACTCCGGAGCAGCGGTGCTCGGCGGACTGCTCGCCGCAGGAGCGGTGATGTGGGCCATCGCCGCGGTGGTCTTCGCGACCGTGCGGGAACCCACGGATGTGGAGTCCTCCTCCTCTGACGACCGCGAGGACGTGTCGACGCTCGCGACCCTGCGGCACGACGCGCCGTTCCGCCGGTTCGTGACGGCCCGGGCGTTGTTGCTCGTGTCGGCGTTGTCTCCGCCGTTCGTGGTGGCGCTGTCCAACGAGGAGGGCGAGGCGGCGCTGGCCCAGCTCGGGTTGTTCGTCGTCGCGCAGGGGTTGGCGTCCATGCTGGGCGGGCGCATGTGGGGCCGATTCGCGGACCGTTCCAGCCGTCGGACGATGATGGCCGCGGCCGGGGCGGCCTCTGCGGTGGTCGTGGCCTTCCTGGTCGTCGGTGCCGGCGTCGATGCTGCTTGGTTGTTCCCCGCCGCCTACTTCCTGCTGGCCCTCGCGCACGAGGGCGCACGGCTGGGACGCAAGACCTATGTGACCGACATGGCGGAGGGCGACCAGCGGACCACCTACGTGGCGGCGTCCAACACCGCCATGGGCGTGGTGCTGCTCGGGGCCGGTGCGATCAGCAGCGGGTTGGCCCTGGCGGGCCCGCGATTGGCGCTGGCGTTCCTGGCTGCAGCCGGTCTGGCCGGCGTCCTCGTGGGCCGGTCCCTCCCCGAGGTGTCCGGTGCCCCCGACAGCTGACGACACGGCGCTGAACTCCTCGGAACGATCCGGGGCTGATGTACCTCCAACACGGGTACCGGGGACCAGAGGGGTCCCCTGCCAACCCACGAGGAGCATTCAACCGTGTTCGCCCGCCGCCTGCCGCTCGCCGGCCTCTTCCTTGTCCTCCTGCTGCTGACCGCCGCCTGCGCCGACAGCGCAGGATCCGCCGACGACGAAACCTCCGCCGCCGACGATCCGGGCAGCAGCGTGTCCTCCCCGCCCGACGCCGGGTCCCCCGACGCCGGAGCGGGCATCTGCTCGCCGGAGGTGACCGAGGGCTGCGACGACGTCCCGGTCGACCCCGACGCCGAGGACTGCCCGCCCGAGGGCTGCACCGCGTGGCAGGAAACGGCGATCGTCGACACCGAGGGCACGCCCCGGGCACGGGGGTTCGAGTCCGTCGAGTCCGACGGTGACACCCTGGTCGTCCGGTGGTGGTCGGGCGTCGAGCCCTGCACCGCCCTGGCCGAGGTGAAGGTGGAGGAGACCGACACCGCCGTCACCGTCACCCTGTTCGAGGCCAGCGTCCACCCCGACGACGCCAATGTCGCCTGCATCGAGATCGCCCAGGCCAAGCAGCACACCATCACCCTGGACGCACCGCTCGGTGACCGCGAGGTCATCGACGGCGGCGCCGGACAGTAGGCCCGCGCCTACGGGCCGACGGGAGGTGGCCGTGTCTTCCCCTGGACACCTCCCGTCGAACCCGGACGAGCTCAGTCCCTGGAGCCGCCCGCACGATCCATGCGGCCGGCCACGGCGCGGAACACCGGCGGGGCCACGTGGCGCAGGGTCACCAGCGGGGCGTACCAACGGGGCACCGTCTTCTCGCTCTTGCCCGACCGGATGACCTCCTCGACGGCTTCGGCGACCATCTCCGGCTGGCCCACGAAGCGGCCGATCGGGCTCCGCTTGACCTGCGTCTGCGGGAAGCCCTCCGTCTCGATGAAGCCGGGGTTCAGCGAGCAGACCGAGATGCCACGGGACGCCCAGGCATACGACAGCGACTCGCTGAGCCCGACGACGCCGAACTTGCTGGCGGCGTAGGCCGCCGGACCGATGCCGACCTTGCCCGCCACCGAGGCGATGTTGACGACCCTCGCCGGGGCGCTGGACTCCAGCAGGTCGGCGAAGGCCAGCATGCAGCGGATGACGCCCTGCAGGTTGATGTCGATGGTGCGAAGGGCGTCGTCGAGATCGCCTCGGGACGTCAGCGCCCCACCGCCGACACCGGCGTTGTTGACCAGCACGTGGCACGCGCCGTACTCCTCGGTCACCCACGCCACCAGCGCGTCGACCGAATCGGTGTCGGCCACGTCGGCGACCCGTGGGACGATCCCGGCGTGTGCGGCGGCCAGTGCCTCGAGGCGTTCCTCCCGACGGGCGACCGCCACCACGGTCATGCCGAGGCCGGCCAGGCGAATGGCGGTCGCCTCGCCGAGTCCGGAGGAGGCTCCGGTGACGACGGCGATCTTGCCGGTGAAGTCGTAGCTCATGCCTCCACGCTACGCAGGTCGAGGGGGTGCGGACGAACCGGCTGCGGTGGCGGTCAGCTGGCTGCGATCGCTCGGGCCACGGCCGGCCAGGCGTCGACCACGGCAGGGACGGTCGGCCGCCAGCCCGTGGCCTCCACGAAGCGGTGGCTGGACACCCGCTGGGACCTGGCGATGAACGCCATGACGGGCACCATCGCGGCGGCCCTGGGCAACATCCTGACCCGGTGGCCGACGACGGCCTCGAGCGCAGCGAGGTGTTCGGCACGCGTGGCCGGCCGTTCTTCGCAGACGTTGTAGGTGCCGGCGGGGGCGTCGAGTGCGGCCACCACGCCCGCGGCCGCATCGCCCACGTCGACCATGCTCTGGTAGGCGTCGGGTCGGCCGACGAGGGGAACCCGTCCCTTGGCGGCGCCGTCCAGCAACGCCTGGGTCATGGGCGACTCGGGCTGCACGAACTGGCCGAACCGCAGGACGACACCGTTGCCGCCCGCAGCGGTGAACCGCGCCGCGCTGTCCTCGGCGTCGACCATGGCGGCGTTCAGGGACAGCGGTTCGAGCGCGGCGTCCTCGGTGATCCAGTCCGCTCCGTGGTCGGCGTAGGAGAAGCAGATGGACTCCTGCACGAAGCGGGTGGCACCGCCGGCCAGCGCCGCGTCGACAAGGATGCGCGACCCGTCCCGACGGAGCCGTTCGTTCTCGACCCAGCCCTTCCTGGTGGCGGCCGATCCGCCGGTGGGGATCCTCGTGGCGAGGTTCATCACCACCTCGTGCCCGGCGACGGCCGAGGTGACGGCGGTGTCGTCGAACAGGTCGAGCCGGGCAGGGGTTGCACCCAGCCGGTCCAGCAACGCCGCGCTCCGGTCGGTGCGGGCGATGCCCGTGACGTCGTGACCTGCGGCGGTCAGCCGCGTGACGGCCAGCCGACCCAGACCGCCCGTGGCGCCTGCGATGAACACCTTCATGTCGTTGTCCTCCCTGTGGCAGGTGGTGTGGTCACCACATCCGACGGGTGAGGCCGCGGGGTTGTGACAGATTCGCTCTGTCGTTGTGCTGCGGGTGGGTCGTCGACGGCGGTCGGCTGACCGGCCGGGACTGACATGGCTCAGGCAGGGTCCGGTGGCTGCGTCTCGGTGACCGCCTGATCGTCCCGGCGGATGAAGGACAGCTTGCCGTCGGCTTCGAGGACCCCGAATCGCACCTGCTCCACCGTGGCGATGCCGGCGTTGCGGGCTTCGTCCAGGACGTCTTCCTCGGTCAACCGGTGCAGGTCGAGCATCCTGTCGTCGAACCTGCCGTCCACGATCACGATGGCCGGTGTGGACTCCAGCAGCCGCCCAACTCGGGCGCTGCGAAACCCGAGGTAGCTCAGCAGCGTGGCCCACAGCATCATCGTCGTCACGGCCAGCGCTGCCCCGGTCAGCGACATGTCCTCCTGCGTCACGCCCTGCTGGATCAGGTCCCCCATGACGACGAGGACGATCAGCTCGAAGGGCGTCATCTCCGCGAGCTCTCGCTTGCCGGCCGCTCGCAGCAACGTCCACAGCAGCCAGAACACCACGGTGGCCCGGATGACGATCTCCATCAGGGACTCACCCACGTTCGGTAGGTGACCTCGACCGGTGGTTCGTCGCCGACCCGGACGGTGGTGCGGCCGTCCCGCCCCCAACGCGCGTCGGGCTGTGTGCGGACGTCGAGGGAGACCACGAGCTGGTCCCTCCCGAAGGTGTCGAATCGCCAGATCAGGTGGTCCTCGTCCTGGTCGGATTCCACCGGGGAGGGCTCGATCCCGTTGACGTCGAACAGCGCGAACCAGCGGGGGTCGGAGTCGACCTCCACGACACCGGGCAGCGGTGTGCCGTCGGTGGTCGTGATCAGCAGCTGCCACGAGGCCGGGAGGCCACCGCGAGTGACCGCAGGATGCTCGACCTCCACGCGGAGACCATGGGCCTCGCTCGTGGTGGTGCCCTGTCGGTACCCGAACACGCCCATCAGGCCCAACGCGACGAACACCGTGAAGCATCCGAGCACGATCCGGCGGACCAGCCGTCCACGAGCGGCCTCGTCGTGGGACTGCGTGGTGTCCGGATCCGCGGTCGGCGTCACCGTGTTCAGGACCTCTGGTGTCGCTGGAGACATCGGCGCATCCTATGTGCCGCCGACGTCGAGCGGGTCACCACCGACGCCGTGCTCGGCCAGCCAGCCGTCAAGGGGCTGGTCTGCGGGCAGGTCACCGGCGGCGGCCAACCGATGGAGGAACCCCACCGGGTCGTCGAGGTCGTCGGCGTTGCCACCGAGCAGCGCCACGATGCCCGCCACCCCAGCAGGGTCGTAGCGGCGCCCCCAGGCGGTCACGTCACCGTCAGCGCCGGTCCGTTCGTTGCGGATCTCCAGGCCCTCGAAACCACCGTTCGCGGTTGTCCGGAACTGGCGGCCGTCGTCGAGTTGCTGGGCGAACAGGATGGTCGAGTCGGTCATCGGCGGGACCGTACCCGCCGAGCACAGGTGTCGACCGTGACCCGGCGGGGCATCACTCTCCCGCCCCGTCCAACCATCTCTCTCCCCAGGAAGGTACTGATGCTCGCCACGATCCTGCGCACCGTTGGTTCGGCCGCCTTCGGCCTTGCTGACAACGCCGAACAGATCTCGCGCCGGATGCGCACGACCGCCGACCGCATGGCCACGACCTCCCGTCAGCGGTGAGGCCGCCGCGCGCGGGCGCTTGTCGCCGGTGAGTGACGGGAACGGGCCGCCGGTCACCGCCGACGGTCACCACATCGTCGTCAACGGCCGTCGCTGGCGGGCTACCGACCCCTCGATTCCCGAGACGCTTCGGCAGGAGCTGGTCAATGAGCTGATGGCCGCACGGCGGGCCATCAGGGATGCCGATGGCGAGGAAGCGGTGCAGAACGCTCGCGATCGGGTTCAGGACACCAAGGTCGCGCTGGGCGAACGTGGCCGACCCTGGTGGGACCCGGTCACCGACGAGTCACTCGCCGCGCGGTCGGCGTCAGCAGCGGTGGCGCTCCTTCGCAGCCGGGACCCCGCGTCGTCCATCTGCCCGAGCGATGTCGCCCGGATCGTGGGCGGCGAGCGGTGGCGCGACCACATGGCCGCGGTCCGGTCGCACCTGTGGGCGATGGTCGACGACGGCCTCCTCCGGGCCACGCAGGGCGACGACGACCTGACGACCCGCAGCGGCGTGAAGGGACCCATCCGGCTGCGTCGTGGCCCTCGGTTCTGAGGAGTCCCGATCCCCTCACCGGGACGGCCGGATCCTCGGTCAGTCCTGTGCCCGGGCGATGGCCTGTCCCAGCTCGATCTTGGTCATCGACGACCGTCCGTCGATGCCGAGCGCCTTGGCACGTTCATAGAGTTCGTCCCGGGTGTGCCCGCGTACGTCAACCCCTCCTGCGGTCTCACCGCGGGTGTCAGGGCCACCCCGTGCGGCGCGCTCGTCCGACGGACCCTTCTCGTCCTTCGGTTCCCAGTGGTCGCCCACCTTCTCGAACGAGTGCTTGAGCGCCCCGTAGGCGACACGATGCGCCTGCTCCTCGCTGTCGTACTGCTCGTGGGCGCTGTCCAACGTCTTGCGGTAGGTCCGCTGCGCCTTGGCGGGCGAGCGTTCGATTGTCCCCGGCAGGTCTTCCTCGTCGGTCGGCATTGTGGATGCTCCTCTCGGGTGCGGGACGTTGGGTGCTGGAGGGGTCTACCCGGATGGGGCACCGACGATGCACCTGTCTCGACGCCGGCCCCACCTGACCCCGTGGGCCCGCCGGGACGTGTCCGTGCGGTAGAACGACTCCATGAGCGATCCCCGTCACCACCCCCGAGGATCCCGTCGGATCGGTGACCTGGCCGGGCTGCTGGCCGACGCAGCCGTGCGAGGCGTGGACCTGAACGCTGCGGTCGCAGAGGTTGACCTGGACGGCCATCTCGCACGGGTCGACGTCAACGCCCTGCTGGACCGGGTGGACGTCGACCGCCTGCTGGACCACGTCGACGTCAACCTGCTGCTGGACCGGGTGGACGTCAACCGCCTGCTGGACCGGGTGGACGCCGATCGCCTGCTGGACCGGGTGGACGCCGACCGCCTGCTCGAGCGGGTCGACGTACAGGCCCTCGTCCAGCGGGCCGGGATCGCCGACGTGGTGGCGGAGTCCACCGGGCGAGTGGCAGGCACGGCGATTGACGGCGTGCGCCGTCAGGTCGTGGCGGTGGACCTGGTGCTGATGCGGCTGCTGTACCGGCTGACCGGCCGGTCACACGACCGAATGCCGGCGGGCCCCGCCGCGCTGGTCAGCGGCACCGACGACCCCGTCCTGCGCCTCGACGAGGTCGGCGTCCCCGCGGAGATGGCTGGTCGCTATGCCGGACTCCTGTCGAGACTGCTCGCCGTCGGCGCCGACCTGACCCTGTCGACCGGCCTCTACACCGCCTTCACCGCGGCGGTCGGCTGGGTCCTCAACGGCGTGCTCGGGCTGGACATCGGCGGGGGCGGGACACCCGGGGCGCTGTGGTTCGCCGGGCTGCTCGGCTGGATGGCCACCTACTGGGTGTCAACGCTGACGGTTGGCGGTCGCACGGCGGGGATGGGCTTGGTCGGCATCCGGCTGCTGCGCCGCGACGGTGAACCGCTGGGGCTCGGACGGGTGGTGGCCTGGACCGCTGTGCTTCCGCTGTCGCTGGTGTTCCTCGGCGGCTTCGCCGTGATGCTGCTCGGCCCCCACCGTCGGACGCTCCACGACCGGGCGGCCGGCGCGGCGGTGGTCTACGACTGGGGCCGCCGCGGTGCGGCCGGCGACACGCCACTTGCCCGCTGGCTGGCCGACACCGACCGTCGGCTGGAGTCGCCCCACCGCTGACCGGTCTCGAGCCCAGGGCAAATGTGTGCCATGCCACACCTGAAACGGCAATGTGTGGTCGAGCACACCTTTTCGGCACAGTGTAAAGTGGAGCACACATCCCCCCCGGAATGTGTGGTGGCCCACACAACGGAGTCAACGATGCGTATCACTGACGCGAAGGCATTCGGCCTGCTGATCGCCGGTCGCCGAGCCGAGCTCGGGTGGACCCAGGCCGACCTCGCCGGCGCCGCCGACCGTTCGCGTGCCTGGGTGTCCCACATCGAGGCCGGCAGGTCGGATCCGACCCTGTCCACGGTCCTGGCGCTGCTCGGTGCGCTCGACCTCGACCTGTCCGCGCGGCCCCGTTCCCACGACGAGCACTTGTCCGGTCGGGGGCTGCTGGACGCCCTCCTGGCCCGCACCGGCTCCGGGCTTGCCACCACAGCAGCCGATGGGGGCAGCCTGTGGGGCAGTCGTGACGTCGATGACGAGCTCGATGATGATGAGCTCGATGAGGATGATGAGCTCGGTGGCGTCGACGACGAGGACGGCGACTGGCGGGAGCTCCTCGGCCAGCGGTCCGGCCGCACCTCCCGGTGAACACCGGCAGCCTCCACGTGTGGGTGTCGGGGCGGCACGCCGCGACCCTGACCCGCACCGCCGGCACCCTCGAGCTGGTCTACGACCCGGACTGGCGGCTCGACGACGACGCCACGCCGCTGTCGCTGTCGATGCCGCTGACCCGGCCGACCCACCCACACGACCGGATCAGCCCGTGGCTGCACGGCCTGCTGCCCGACAACGACCGGACCCTCGCCCGCTGGGCAAGGACCATGCAGGTGGCCACACACCCGTTCGCACTGCTCTCCACCCGCATCGGGTTGGACTGTGCGGGAGCCGTCCAGTTCACCCCTGACGACACACCCCCGTCCACGGTCGGCCAGCTGCAGTGGATGTCCGATACCGACGTCGCAACGGCCCTGGGGGACATCCTCGCGGCCGACACCACCAACACGCCGGCGAAGCTGGCCGATTCGGGCTACTTCTCCCTCGCCGGCACCCAACCGAAGATGGCGCTGGCCCACGACGCCGACCGTGGTTGGGCGCGCCCGTTGGGGGCCGCGGCCACGACCCACATCCTCAAGCCGCAGTCGGGTCGGCTGACCGACTTCGCCCTCAACGAGCACGTGATCCTGCAGGTGCTGGCGAAGGTCGGCTTGCCGACCGCGAACAGCCGCATCGTCGACTTCGGTGGGATCCCGACGCTGGTGTCCACCCGCTACGACCGGTTCGTCGTCGACGGGGCCGCACGGAGGGTCCATCAGGAGGATCTGTGCCAAGCACTGGGTGTCCACCCGGAGCGGAAGTACCAGAACGACGGTGGGCCGTCATGGGCCGACGTTGCTGCGGTCCTGCGCCGTTCAGGAGCGGGCCAGGACCTGCCACGGCTGTTCGACCTGGCCGTGTGCAGCTGGCTGCTGGCTGCAACCGACCTGCATGCCAAGAACGTGTCGGTCCTGCTCGACCGTGGTGACGTCGCGCTGGCGCCGGCCTACGACATGGCCTCGGCCGCCCCCTACTACCACTGGCGTGAGATGAAGCTGTCGCTCAAGATCGGCTACTACCGCATGCACAAGGTCCGCCGTCACCACTTGGCGGCGGTCGGCGCCGACTTCGACCTCTCCCCCACGGTGGTCGTCGATCGGGTCGACGCCCTCGTCGACCGGGTCGGGGGTGCGCTGGTCGAGGTGGTCGACGCGCTGCCCGGGACCGTCAACGGCGTGGCCGCTGAGAAGCTGGCCGACGCGATGGCACGCCACCTCCTTCGGTGCCGGAGGGTGTTGGCCGCCAGCTGAGGACAGCTCGGACGACAGGCCGATAACGCCGTCCTGACGTGGAGATTGGCAACCGGGAGAACCAGCCACCACGCCGTCCCCGTGGAGATCGCGGAGGGGGGATCCACAGCCACGTGAGCCAATCGAAGCCACCATGACTCGCTGACACCACCTCGAAAACCACGAAAGCCCCCAAGATTTGGGGGCTTTCGCAGGGGTTGGACCATGTTCCAATAACTGGAGCAGGTCTCGAGCGGACGACGAGATTCGAACTCGCGACCCCCACCTTGGCAAGGTGGTGCTCTACCAACTGAGCCACGTCCGCGTGGACTGGTGAGTATGCCTCGACCTCCCGGGGTCTGCAAACCACGACATGGTCTTTCTCGGAGAAATCTCGTGACCGTGGTTCCGACCCCGGCCGGTCGGACCGGGGGCGCCGTCTACAAGGGCCGACGGGGCGCCACGAGCGCCTCCAGCTGCTCCTCCGGGGACCCGGCGTAGGCGTCGCCGACGTTGCCCACCCCACCCGGCAGGACCACCATGCGCTGCTCGGCCACGATCTCGCTCAGCGGCAACGTGGTGTGGGCGTTGTCGGAGTCGGCGATGAACAGCAGGTGCAGGCCATGGGTGCCGATCGACCCCTGGTAGAAGCGGGCGGTGTTGACGTCCTCGACCTGACCGGCCCAGTGCTCACGGGGGCGCTGCTCGGTGGTGCCGTCCTCGTGGGTGAACGTCCAGGTCTCCCAGCGCGGGTCCCCACTCCCCTCGTCCAGCCCTCGCCGGTGCAGGTGCGGCCCGGGGTTGGACCCGGTGCCGTCGTCGAACGTGGCGTCGTCGCGGTAGTACGGCATGGCCACAACGGCGTAGGGCGACCCGGCCGGGGTGACGTCCTCGGCGTGGAACCGGCTGACCAGCGTCCCGTTGGGGCCGGTGATCTGCTCCCACTGCAGCATCTGGTTGACACCGGAGAACCGGGGGTCGGTGGTGTCCACGTCGTTGTTGACGCACCCACCGTCGGGCGCGCACCCACCGGTCGGCCCGCGGGGCGAACCGACACGGATCTCGCCGGACTCCACGCCGAACTCCTCCAGGCCCTCGTCCTGCACGAGGATGCCGTCCTGGCCGACGTACATGCGGCTGTTGCCCAGCGCGTCGTCGTTGACGCCGTCGATCGGCACGCCGTCGGGGACCTGCGGGTTGTAGTAGGTCTCGACCGCACCGGCGTTGTAGTCCCACTGCGTGTAGATGCCGTCGATGGGGGTGATGACGTGGACGCGCAGGAAGTTCCGCTGGCGCATCTCCTCGGCGTAGAAGAACTCGCGCCGCACGACGTTGGTCCCCGAGTCCGCCCCCCAGGTCTCGCGGATGGCACGGACGGGACCGACCCGCTCCCCCATCAGGATCGAGGACCCGCCCCAGTTGTTCTCCTCCTCCTCGTACCCACAGCACGGCGTCTCGCCACCCGGACGCTGCTGGAACGCACGGGCCTTCCACTGGTCGACCAGGTCGGGGCCGTAGGTCCAGTCGTCACCGGCGGAGACGCGCCAGTCCGTCATCAGCCAGCGGCCGTCGTAGCGGTACTGGTACCGAGCGGTGCGGACGGTGGCGCCGTCACGGGGGCGACGCTGGCGGGGGTCGTCGGTGACGCAGGTCCCCTCGCTGTTGGTCCACGCGCCCTCGGGTGCGGCGCCGTAGTTGTCGTAGGAGGACTCGGAGAACTCGTATACATCGGCGTCGTCGTCCCGCTCGTAGCGGACGTAGCCGTTGTCGCTGTCGAAGGCCGCCTCGACCTCGCCCATCATCACGTAGGCGTAGCCGACGACGAGGCCGGTCGCCGGGTCGAGCACGCTGATCTCCCGTGCGTCGGTGATGCCCTCGGGCAGCCCACCCTGGCTCGGGGCACGCTCACCGGCGTCGCGGGCCATGAAGACCAGCTCGTCGTCGGTGTCCAGGCCCGGCACGGTGTCGGGCGTGAACGTCGTCTGGCCGTCGGTGGGGACCGCCAGGCACGGGTCGTCGGGGTGCTCGCCCATGAAGCGGAAGCCCTCCCGGTCGAACACGTACGTGGTGTGCTGGTCGGTTTCGGAGTACGCCGCGAAGCCCGAGTTGTTGTTGGACAGGAACCGCACGTCCATCTCGTCGACCTGGAAGGGGATCTGCACCCATCCCTCCGCCTCGGTCCAGCGCCAGCCGGTCAACGACTCGATGGCGGGCCCGGCGGGCGTGACCGCCCCCGTGGCGACGGTGGGGTCCTCGAAGGTGTTGTGCGTGCACGTTTCCGGGTCGGCACCCGGCACGCCGCTGCTGGCACCGAGGCACTGGGCGCCGTTCGCCCCGCCCGGGTGGGCGGCGACGTTGGCGGGGACGGCCCAGCCGGCCAGCTCCGCGCCCTCGATCACGATCGGGATGGTCTCCAGGCCCTGCGGCAGCTCGAGGCGGGAGGACGCGGTGGAGGGGACGACCGCGGCCAGCAACGCGAGCACGGTCAGCAGCGCGGCGGTGGCGGTCGGGAACAGGCGAGGGACGACATGGCGGCTCATGCCGTCCAGTTCGACCGTCGACGGCCGGCTTCCTGCTGGACGCCCTCCCAACCTGCTCGTGATCCGTCACGAGCCCGACGAAGGGACCGCGGTCTGTCAGCGTCCGGTTGAGCCGAACCCGTCGCCGCCACGCACGCCGTCGGGCAGCTCGTCGACCTCGATCAGCTGGGCGTGGCCGACCCGCTGGAGCAGCAGCTGGGCGATGCGTTCCCCGCGGGTCAGGCGGATCGTGACCGAGGGGTCGAGGTTGATCAGCGGGACCATCAGCTCGCCGCGGTAGCCGGCGTCGATCGTGCCGGGGCTGTTGACGATGGACAGGCCCTGGCGCACGGCCAGTCCCGAGCGTGGGTGGACCAGCCCGACCCAGCCGTCGGGGATGGCGACGGCAAGGCCGGTGGGCATCAGGCAGCGGGTGCCGGGTGGCAGGACCTTGTCCTCGCGGGCGAACAGGTCGAGGCCGGCGTCGCCGGGGCGGGCGTAGGCCGGCAGCGGCAGGTCGGTGTCGAGTCGCTTCACCTCCAGGCGGAGGTCGTCGGGGCGGGGCACGGTCGGGGTCTCCTCCTCGGGAGCGGTGCGGTCGGCGGGCTGCACGGTGTCGGGTGGACCCGTGCCCACTGACTTGGCCATCACCAGCAGGTCCGTCGGCCGTCCCTCGATCCGCACCCAGTCCGGCAGGGACGCGACCTGTCGGTAGCCGTGCCGGGCGTAGTAGGCCTCGCGGCCGGTGCCGCCCCGGACGGTGAGGGTGACCAGCGACACGTTCCGTTCGACGGCGCGGTCCTCCAGCGCGGCCAGGACGGTCGCGCCGACGCCTCGACCAGCAGCCTGCGGGTCGCGCATCAGCTTCTGGACCTCGGCGCGGTGCCCGGTGACGGCGGGGTCCTCGGCCGGCACCAGGAACCCGAAGCCCACGACCTGCTCGTCGTCCTCGGCGATGACGAGGTCGACGACGCCGTCGATGACGCGGTCCCAGAAGCCGGCGACCCCGGTCGCGACCTCGTCGTGGGTGACCGGTCCGACGAACCCGACGGCGCCGCCCGCGTGGGTGACCGCCACCCACATGTCGACGAGCCGGTCGACCAGCGCGTCGGTGAGGCGCGGGTTGAGGGTCGTGCGCAGGGGCGAACGGGTCGGGGTGTGCTGGCGAGGCGTCATCGGCTCGGGAAGGCTACAGGTGCAGGCCGCCGCTGCGACACCGACCCCATATCCTTGTCCGGCGATGGGGACCGGACGGGGGCCGCGCAGGACGCGGCCGAGCCAGGTGATCGTGCTGCCGGACGAGGGGCAGGACGCCGGTCGGTCGCGGCCGCCGATGCAGGACGCCGTCGAGGCGACGGAGCCCACGGCCCGGCGGTGGGTGCGACAGGGTGTGGTGGTCATCGGGGTCCTGATGGGGCTCGTGCTCGTGACGTCGGCGTTCGGCGACGACGACGCCGGTGGGGCGAGCGCACCGATGCGGGTCGACATCGCCACGCAGGACGCGGTCGTGGACGTGCTGGGCCTGTACGCCGCGGAGGTGGCGGTGGCCGACGCAGCGGCGGCACACGTGGACCCCTTCGCCCTCCCTCCCCTCGTCGTGCGTGCCCGGCAGCTCCGCGAGGCCACGGCGGCGCTGCGGGCCCGTGTGGCCGAGCTGCGGGTGGAGGAGGTGGCACCGGGGACGCCGGGGCAGGCCTACGTGGACCATCCCGACCACGACGCCCTGGCCGCGGTCGCCGCCGAGGTGGCCGACCGTGCCGAGCTGCTGGGCTTCCTCGGCGATGTGCACGCCGCCATCTACGGTGGCGGCGGTGCGGTTCAACTCCCCCAGGCCCGTCGCATCCTGGACGAGCAGATCCTGCTGGGTGACGGGCCCGAGGCAGGCATGGCGTGGGCCAGCGGGCTCCTCGACGCCATCGACGGCCGTGCCGACCCTGCGACCGTCGCCGCGCAGCGTTCAGCGGCCGGCGCGGAGTGGGCAGACGCTGCGGCCCGGCTGGGGCCGGCCGACGGCGAGGACCTGGCCGCGTTCCTCAACGGCATCGATCCGGGTGTGCTGGCAACCCTCGACGGCCACCCCCTGGCGGGCCCGGCCCTGCAGCGCCTGCGTGGTTGACCCGGTCCGACGGACGGAACGGCCATGAGCACCCTCGACCTGCCCAGCCGGATCCTGCTGGCCGTCACCTCCGCCGTGGTGGCGTTCGCCCTTGCCGGGTTCGCGCTCGGCGACCCGTCCTCCAGCGAGAAGGGCGTCGCGGTGGCCGAGGAGGGCTCGTCCACGGTCGTTGACGAGGCGTCCGTCCCGAGCCTCGCCGACATGCCTGCGGTGCACCCCCCTGCGGGTGCCACGCCGACACCGAACCCGCTGGCGCCGCCGGTGACCATCGCCTTCGGCGGCGACGTGCACGGCGAACCGCCGATCGAGGACGTCCTCCTGGCGGGCGACAATCCCCTGGACGGCGTGGCCGACTGGCTGTCAGCAGCCGACATCGCCGTGGTCAACCTCGAGACCGCGATCGGCACGATCGGGACGCCGGCGGACAAGACCTACACCTTCCGCGCCGACGCGAGCCTGGCCGACGCCCTGGCCGACGCGGGCGTCGACGTGGTCAACCTGGCCAACAACCACGGACTGGACTACGGCCACGACGGCGCAGAGGAAACGGTCCGCGTCGTCACCGACGCCGGTATGGCAGCCGTCGGGTACGGCGAGGATGCGGATGCGGCCTACGCCCCCGAGGTCATCGACGTCGGCGGACGGACCGTCGCGGTCCTGGGGTTGTCCCGGGTCTTCCCCATCATCGAGTGGGAGGCCCGCAGCACCCGTCCGGGCATGGCGTCGGTCTACGACCTGGACCGGGCGGTCGCCGCGGTCCGCGACGCCGCCACCATGGCCGATCACCTTGTCGTGACCGTCCACTGGGGGCGGGAACGCATGACGTGCCCGGACGGCGACCAGCTGGCGATGGCGCGGGCGTTCGCGGCGGCCGGCGCGGATGTGATCGTCGGCCACCATCCACACGTGTTGCAGGGAGTCACCGACCTCGACGGCACGCTCGTCGCCTACAGCGTGGGCAACTTCGTCTTCTACGCCAAGAAGGACGAGCAACGGGACACCGGGGTCCTGACCGTCACCCTCGGCGAGGACGGGGTGGAGGGCTACCGGTGGCTCCCGGCGCGGATCGACGACGACGGCAGCCCCCAGCCCCTGCCCGAGACCGCCGACCTGCTGCCGGAGACACTGACGGCGGTGCCCGGCGGCGACGGCTGTGCGCCGATCGGCTGAGCCCGACCCGCTCCGACAACGGTGGACGAAACGACCACAGAACCCCCCTCTGGCCGACAGACCTTCCCCCGACGGCAACCCAGCCGCTAGCATCCGACCCCAATGGATGATGTGGACATGGCGATCCTGCGGATACTTCGTGATGACGGCAGGATCACGTTGACTGACCTGGCCGACCGAGTGCACGTGTCGCGCACGAACGTGCACGGCCGCATCGGCAAGCTGCACGAACGCGGGGTCGTGCACGGCTACACGGCTCGTATCAACTCCTCCAAGGTGGGGCTGCCCGTCGCGGCGCTCGTCCTGTTCGGGCTGGATCAGACCAAGCTCGAGGACCTGCGCACCACGCTGGACGCGATGAGCTCCGTGGAGCACTGGGGGCTGACGATGGGCGCCTACGACGGTTTCCTGACCGTCCGTGTCGCCAGCGTCGACGAGCTCCGCAAGTTCCTCGTCGACGAGCTCCGCACCATGCCGGGGATCACCCGCACCGAGTCGGTGCTGCTGATCGAGGAGACGGGGCCCCGACAGGCCCTCCCCTAGCCAGCCAGTCGTACCGAAGAACGCGACGCGCCGCCCGTGGATCACGGGCGGCGCAGTCGTTTCGCTGTGGGCGGGTCAGTCCCGCACGAGGATCACGCCGGGCTCGGTGAAGCTCGGGCCGGCGACCTGGCGGATCCCGAGGGGCAGCGCCACCGATCCACCCTGCTGGGTGTCGGACACCGCGATGACCATGCCGCCACCGGACGCGATCTCGTTGCCGAAGTAGTCGCCCAGTCGACGGTCGACCGCACGGGCCTGGCAGACGGTGCCGCCGGTGCAGACCGTGCCGTGGTGGACCGGCGCCGTGCTGGCCTGGACCACGTTGAACCCGGCGACGTCACAGTCGGCGTCGTCGTTGCCGAAGGCGTCGAAGGTCTGGGCGGCCATGACGTGCCATGCGGAGTCAGCTGTGGCGTCCTCGGCGTTCTCCGACGCGATGATGTTCTCGTTCTCGAGCCAGGCGATCCCGACGGCACCCTCGGCGCCGACCTCGAGCCAGGGCCAGAAGGAGTGCTCGGGACCCTCGTCGACACGAACGGGCTCGGTCCAGTTCTTCCCGCCGTCCTGCGAGGCGGCGAAGTAGATGCCGGGCGGGTAGTCGTCGTTGCCCGAGTCCTGGTCCCAGGTGGCGTAGATGTTGCCGGCGTCGTCGAGCTCGATGGTCGGACCGATGCTGGACTGCTGGCGGTAGCCGTCGAAGATCGTGTGGTACTCCACGGTGGGGGTGGAGGAGAAGTCCTCGGCGCGGGCGTTGGGCCACACCGCGAGACGCAGGCCGTTGCTCTGCTGGGGCTGGTAGACCGCGCCGGTGTTCCAGTCGACCTTGATGTCGGAGGAGGACGATCCGCCGGTCGAGTGACCGCGCGACCAGGTCACGCCGCCGTCGGAGGACTTGTAGATGTAGTTGCCCAGGTTGCCGGCGCCGGGCACGGTGTTGCCCAGCGAGCCACCGCCGAAGCCGTTGGCGGTCATGTAGACCACGTCCTCCTCGTCAGCGGCCATCCACTGGCGGTCGGAGACGGTCAGGCCGAAGAAGTTCTGCAGCGTCCAGGTGCGGCCCGAGTCGGTGGACTTGGAGACGGCGATGTTGGCCAGGTTGATCTCGGAGATGAAGACGTTGCCGGCCATGTCCTCGGCGAACACCGGGTCGGAGAAGCCAGAGTTGTTCACACCGGCCAGGGACCCCTGCTCGGCGCTCTGGATGGCGTTGCGCGGGGAGAAGTGCCACGTCGCCCCGTCGTCGTCGGACCAGTACTGATAGGTCTGCCCCTCGTAGTTCTGCACGAAGGCCGCCGACGTCTGGTCGGCGACGGTCGGGCTGTAGAAGTGGGTGGTCCCGGCGTGGGAGCCCCACAGCAGGGTGCCGTCCTGCAGGGTCTCCAGGATGGGCTCACCGCCGGCACGGGTCTCGTCGATGTAGTCCTGTTCGAATTCCATGTCGACCGTCGGTGCCTCGCAGGCAACGATGGTGTCGGCGGTCGCCTGGACGGCCATCGGGACCATGGCCCCGACGACGCCGATGGCGGCCAGCAGCGCGCGCATGCGCATGAAGTGTCTCGCTTTCCCTGGAGAGGTCAGTACGGCTTGGGCGGAAGGTTCGACACCGCCCCCCTCGATCCCTGCCCGACTGACAAAACGCCGAACGCCCGGCCTGACGGCCGGGCGCACGGACAGACGTTGCGTGGTGCTACGCCTCGATGCAGTCGGTCTCGCTGACGACGGCCTCGCCGTTCAGGTTCACCTGGAGGTCGTAGCAGACGTCGGCAGACGCGGCGGACGGGGCCAGGACGCCCAGGGCGAGCAGGGCGGCGATTGCGGCAGTACGAATACGCATCGGGGTGTATCTCCTCAGTATCGGTTGGCGGAAACCCGCTACATCAACTGGTTGTCCGCCGATCAGGCTCGACCTTCCCTGATCGTCGAGAAAGTTCGCCGGACGCAGACGAGGCACCTGCCGGAGCGGGTGCCTCGTGGTCGAACTGCCTTCTGGGGCAGCCGGTGTTCAGATCGCCGGTCGGCGGCGGTGCTGGTCCTGGACGGGTGGCTCGGCCCGTTCCGGCGTGATGGTCGCGACCTCGGCCTCGACCTCGCTGGCAACCGGGTCGATGGCGATCACGAAGACGCCCTGGCCGCTCATGAGCAGGTCGATGGCCTGCTGCTGGTCGTTGATCGCGAAGACCTTGCCGGCGGAGTCCGACGCCAGCGTGATGTCGCGCAGGGTCAGTCCCTGGGACTCGACCTCGTCGAGCGCCTTGCGGATGCGCTGGAGGCTGACGCCGGCGTCGCGAAGGCGCTTGATGACCTTGAGCTGGACGATGTCGTCGAAGCCGTACAGGCGCTGGGATCCCGAGCCCTCGGCGTCGCGGACGCTGGGCTGGACCAGGCCGGTGGAGGTCCAGTGGTCGAGCTGCCGGTAGGTCACACCGACGATCTTGGCCACGGCAGGACCGCGGTAGCCGTCCTCCCCGTCGGTCAGACCCGGGAGGGGAATGTCTCGCGCATACCTGTTGGAAGCCATGTCCGCTCCGGGCTCGTAACTACAAACGTGTCAGGCGAAGGTACGCCCCGGCCCGTCGAGCGGTCAACAGAACAGATGTCCGGTTGGCTACTGCGCAAAATCCTCGGGCGTGACGTTGTCGAGGAACTCCTTGAACTTCTCGACCTCCTGGTCGGCGTCGTCGGAGTCCTCGATGAGGATGCCCGCCTCCTCCAGGACCGCTTCCTCGGCGAACACCGGGATGCCACCACGGACCGCCAGCGCGATCGCGTCGGAGGGACGCGAGGAAACCCGCACCTCGCCTGCCGGGCCGTTCATGAGGATCTCGGCGTAGAACGTGCCGTCCTTCAGCTCGGTCACGACGATGCGTTCCACATCGACGGTCAGGGCCTCCAGCAGGTCCTTCATCAGGTCGTGGGTCATCGGTCGTGCTGTCTCGACGCCCTGCAGCGCGAAGGCGATGGACGTGGCCTCGACAGCCCCGATCCAGATGGGGAGGAAACGCTCCCCCGTCGACTCCTTGAGCAGCACGATCGGCTGGTTGTGGGGCAGCTCCACGCGTACACCCACCAGCTCGAGCTCGATCATGTGGTCCTCCGGGTCACTGGTGGTCGAGTCTAGTGGCGCTCCGGCGAATTTCTGCCCGACCTGCGCATTCGCGACGGATCAGGCCGCGACGGCCTCGCGCTGCTCGGCGAGTCGTGCGAAGGCCCGGATGGTGTCGGCAACCGCGGCCCCGGCCGTGTCGGTGGGCGCCTGGACGGCCGCCGCGGCCAGCAGCGGCGTCCGGTCCACCTCCTCGCCGTCGACGACGAGGACGACCTCGCCCAGCGGGGTCCCCGCCTCGACGGGCAACCCGGCGTCGGGGGCCAGCCTGGTGACGGTCTCCACCGTCGCACCCGATCCCACCGTGCGGGCCAGGTCCTCCGCGACCTGCAGCGGCACCTCGCCGGCGGCCCACCGGTAGGAGGAGGGGGTGTCGCCGGCCACCAGGGGCGTGGGACGGGCGTAGTCCTCGAAGCCGTGGTCGAACAACGCCGAGGTGTCGGCGACCCGGTTCTCGCTGCCGAGCACGACGGCGTAGAGGATGCGGCCGTCGCGTTCGGCGGCGGCGACGAGGCACTGCCCGGCCAGGGTGGTGAAGCCCGTCTTGATGCCGATGGTGCCGTCGTAGGCGGTCAGCATCTCGTTGCGGTTCTCCTCCACCCCGAAGAACCCGGTGTCGTAGGTGGCGGCCCCGGCCCACTCGGCGAAGGACGGGTAGCGCATCGCCTCGATCCCGAGGAGCGCCAGGTCCAGCGGGGTGGCGTGGTGGTCCTCGTCGTCGGTCAGGCCGCTGGAGTTGACGAACGTGGTGTCGTCCAGGCCCATCTCCACTGCCCGGGCGTTCATCATCGACACGAACGCGGTCTCGTTGCCCGCGATGTGCTCGGCGAGGGCCACCGCGCCACCGTTGCCCGATCGCAGCAGCAACGCGGCGAGCAGGTCCTCGACCGGGACGACGTCACCGGCCTCGAGGTCCAGGGACGCCCCGCCGGGTGCGTGATCGACCTCCTCCGCGAACGGCGAGACGGTCAGCTCGGGGGCGACGGCGCCGTCGGCCAGGGCCTCGAGCGCCAGCAGCAGCGTCATGATCTTCGTCGTCGAGGCCATGCGGCGAGGGACCTGTGGGTCCACGCCGGTCAGGACGACCTGGTCGGCCGGGTCGAACAGCACCGCCCCGGAGGCGGTCAGGCCCGGCGCCTCGGGCTGTGGTCCGGGGACGGGGCGGGCGACCAGCTCGTCCGGGGACGCGGTGACGAGCGGGTCCAGGCCGGACTCCGGCAGCGTCGGCGCGACAGCGGGCGCGCTGGGGTCGACGGTGACCGACCCCTCGGTGCTCGTGGTTTCGGGGTCGGTTGCGGTGGCCTGCGCGCGTGCGGTGGCCGTCGGTCCCGTCGCGGTGAGGAGGGTCAGCAGCGACAGCACCACGGCAGCGGCCCTCAGCCGTACCGACGTGCCCACCGTGACCGGGCGGCTAGCCACCTCGGACGTAGCGACGGAGTTCGGCGGACAGCAGCGACCGCTTCATCCGGGCGGTCAGGCCGGCAAGCTTCTCCAGCTGGCGGGCAGCCTGGCGGCGGGCCTCGGGGTTGCGCTGGCGCAGCAACGGGGTGGCGAGCTGCTCGAAGAGGGCGACCTCGCGGTCGACGAACTGCCGGTACATCCGCAGGTGCCGGGGCTCGAGGCCCAGCGCGAGCAGCTCGCGGGCGGCTCGACCGGTCAGCAGGTCGTCGGCGTCGAAGGGGCGGGTCTCGTCCTCGGGGTCACCGACGATGGCGTACTCGCGCAACGCCTTGACCTGCTGGGAGTCCAGGCCCGTGGCCTCGCAGTACTCCCGCAGGTTGAGCTCCACGGGGGTGGTGGGCGACTCCAGCACCGCACCCTCGTTGGTGGCGGGCGCGGACTCCAGCGCCTTGGCCATCTGCACGGCCGTCTGGGTGGGCGTCAGCGACGCCTCTTCGTCCACGGCGTCGGCACCGGTGACCAGCGTCGGCGGCGGGGTCGGCCCGGGGCCGCCTGCGGGTTGCTCGCCGGCGTCGAGGCGGTCGAGCTGCTCGCGGATGACCTTCAGCGGCAGGTAGTGGTCGCGCTGCGCGGTCAGGATGAACCGCAGCCGCTCGACGTCGTCCTCGGAGAAGATCCGGTAGCCGGACTCGGTGCGATCGGGGTAGATCAGGCCCTCGGACTCGAGGAAGCGGATCTTGGAGATCGTGATGTCCTCGAAGTCCTCCTTGAGCTGGTTGAGGACCTCACCGATGGTGAAGCCCTGCGGACCCTGCTTGCTGGGGCTCGGATCGAGTGCGGCCATCAGCCCACCTCGGGGATGAGGGCCTTGAGGCGGAACTTGCCGACCTGGACGAGGTCCCCGTGGACCAGCTCCTGGCCCTCGGTCCTGGTGCCGTTGACGTAGGTGCCGTTGAGCGACCCGACGTCGGCGACGAGGAACGTGGACTCGGTCCGACGGAACTCCGCGTGGCGCCGCGAGACGGTGATGTCGTCGAGGAAGATGTCGGACTCGGGGTGACGGCCGACCGTGACGAGCTCCTTGTCGAGCAGGAACCGGGCGCCCACGTTGGGGCCGCGGACGCTGACCAGCAGCGCCGTACCGGGCGACAGGTCGGAGCGAACCCCGTCGGTGTCGATCCGTTCGTCACCGTCGCCGGTGGTGTCCGGTGCGGTCGGCAGCATGCCGGTGGTGACGTCCATCGGCGCGGTCAGCGGCGTCCCGCACTGGGCGCAGAACTTTGCCCCCTGGGGGTTCTTGTAGCCGCATTGCGTGCAGTACATCCGACGGTGGCTCTCGAAGCGGTTGAGGAGGGTGGCGCGAGTGTGCGCCGTGGGTTCGGGCGCGATGTGCGCCGAGGGTTCTGGCGCGGTGCGCCGTGGGCCAGAAGCCTAGCAGCGGGCCCTCTCGCCTCGGCTGAACTCCACCCGTGTACGGAGGTGGGGGCCGGCGGCGGGTTCGCCGCCGGCGGTCAGCCGTTGCGCCTCAGCTGTCCTCGGTCAGCGCCGCGTAGGCCTCGGCGGTCATCATCTCGTCGATGGCGCTGGTGTCGTCGACCTGGAGGACGACCATCCAGCCCTCGCCGTAGGGGTCGGAGTTGACCAGCTCGGGGTTGGACTCCAGCGCGGAGTTGCGCTCGGCGATGGTGCCCGAGAGGGGGGCGAACAGGTCGCTGACGCTCTTGGTGGACTCGACCTCGCCGAAGGGCTGGCCGGACTCGACGCGGGTGCCGGTGGCCGGCAGGTCGACGTACACGACGTCGCCGAGGGCGTCCTGGGCGTAGTGCGTGATGCCGACGGTGACGCGGTCACCATCGATCTTCACCCACTCGTGCTCTTCGGTGTAACGGCGGTCGTCGGGGTTCACTCGGATGCTCCTGCGTCGGGGTGTCGGACGGCTCCGGTACGGACGCCGTCTCGGCGTTGTGCCAGCAGCACACGGGCTGCTCGGGCATACATGAAGCCTGCAATGTAGTAGGTCACGACGCCAACGGCGGTGAAGATCCAGCCGATCCACCCCCACAGGACGGCGCCGGACCAGTCCATGAAGCCCAGCAGGAAGCCCGGGACACCGATGAGCAGACAGGCGGTGGCGAACTTGCCCCACCGCGACACCGGGATGCCCGGATTGCCGCCGAACAGCCGGTAGGCCAGGAACAGCAGGAAGGCGTCCCGGCCGACGATGACGAGGATCACCCACCACGGCGCGATGCCGAGGGCGGCCATCGTCAGGCCGGCCGTGGCGAGGAGCGCCCGGTCGATCAGCGGGTCGATGACCTGGCCGAGCTTGGTGACCTGGTCGAACCGCCGGGCGACGTAACCGTCGATCCAGTCGGTGGTCCCCACGATGACGAGGACGAGGAAGGCGATGCCGTACGCCTGGCTGACCGCCATCAGGTAGACGAACAACGGCAGCCCGAGGAACCGCAGGAACGTGATGACGTTGGCTGCGGTCCACACCTTGTCGTGCACGACGACGGGTCGGTCCTCCTGCAGTCCGGCGTCGAACATCCTCACCATGCGCGGGTCCTCACCATGCGCGCCATCCTCGCAGGCCGAGGCCGGCCCTGCGCGTGCCCGGCCTGGCCCGGCGTGTGCGTTCCCCGACCTTGAGGTGTGTCCATGCCGCACACCCTCCCCCTTCGTGTGCCTTGGCCAACCCCGGCGGCCGGGTATGCCACACGAGCTCTGAGGGTGGGTGCGATGGCCCGCCTCCAGAGCTGGGGACCGCACACGCCAAGAAGCCCCACACGCACCCGGCCGCCCCACACGAGCTCGGAGGACGTCAGTTGAAGGGGGTGGAGGGGGTGGCGGTCTCGGCGTCGGCGCGGGCGGCCGCGGTCGCTGCCCGGGACGCGGCGCCCGAGGCGATCAGGTAGAGCGCGAGGAACCCGACGGCGGAGAAGCCGGCGGTCAGGGCCAGGAACGCTCCGCCGGCGCCGAATCCGGTCCCGGCGACGACCAGGAACACGATCGTTGCGCCGACCAGACCGGCCACCACCCCGACCAGCGGTGGCGACAGGCGGCGGAATGTCCCTGCCGCGGCCGCACCGGCGAGCAGGCCGCTCACCATGCCGGTCACGAACCCGAGAAAGCCTCCGACGACGACGCCGAAGAACGCGGCGATGCCGAACGTGAACTCGCCCAGCGTGCCGACCCCGCCCGTGCCGAACAGGTCGTCGACGCCGAGGACCGCAACGAACGCCACGCCAGCGACGGCGCCGAGGAAGGGGCCCACGAGGGAGGCGAGGCCCCACACGACGAGGAACATCTTCGACGGACTCCACCGCGGGTCGGCGACGACCGGCGTGGGGGCGTAGTGCGGCGGACCGGGCCACGGTTGGGGAGACGGTCCGGACACCGGGAAGCTCCCTTCCCCCGCTGCCGTTTGAGACGGTGGCGTTGCGCCGGGCGGCGCGGCCGGCGGCAGGTACGGCTGGGCGACCGGTGGACTGGTGGGCCATCCGGGTCGAGGCCCCTCCGGCGGCGGTGGCCCGCTCACCGGTCGAGCCGTTCGGGTCGAGGGACGGCCCGCTGCCGCAGGACGTGGCGGGCCGACAGCGCCAGGGGCCACGCCAGGACCACGATCGGGGGCAGCAACCCGATCGGTGAAGAGGTGAGGGTCGGGATGCGGTCCAGCAGGGTGCTGGCGGGCGCCACCACTGCCGTCGCGCCGAGCACGCCGGCAACGACTGCCAGCAGGTCGCGGGGGCGCACCCTGTGGCGCAGCAGGACGACGAGCGCCGCGGTCACCAGTCCCCCGCCGATGCCGGCGGCGAGCCCGGAGACCAGCCCGACGACCGCCCCTCGGCGCAGGCCGAACCCGATGAACCCGCCACCGAGGGCGGAGGTGCGGGTGACCGCGACGGGGTCGGCGAACACGTGGAAGACGACCCCCAGCACCAAGCCGCAGAGCAGCCCCACGAGCAGGCCATACCCGGTCGCGGTGCCGATCGCCCGTCGCCAGATGCCCAGGAGGACCCGACGGCCGTCCCATTCCTCGTCCTCGCGGACGGGCGGCCGCGCCGGGGCAGGACGTCGCCCGGACCGCACGACGATCGGGGGTGGCTGGGGTGGCGCCACGGGCGGCGGCGGTGGGGGCGGCGGAACGGTGCTCACCCTCTCCTCCTTCCGTGGCTGCGACGACGGGACAGGGTTGGCTCCCGTGTGAAGTCTGCCGCCGATCCGCGCGTTGTGCGAGGCTGGCGCCATGGGACTGCTGGATGACCTGAAGGGGATGTTCCGTCGGGAGGCCAGGGCAGCGAAGGAGTGGGTCGACGAGGTCGTCGGCGACGCCAACACCGAGCTGGACCGGGCAGAACGACGGATCTCCGACGATCCAGAGGTGGCCATGGGGGTCACGCTGGACGACATCGCCGACGGCGACGCGGCCTTCGAGGCGGTTCGCGACCGAGCAGAGGGCAGGGCCGTCGCCCCCGCCGCCGAGGCCGAGCTGGGCCCCGAGGACGGTGTGGTGTTCACGCCGTCGGAGGACACGCCGACGCAGGAACCCGACGCCGACCTGCCGCCGATCCCCGGGATGGCCATGGCGCGCATGTGGGTGCAGGTCAGCGAGGACGCCAGCGAACGCGACGACGGCTTCCACGCGCTGGCCGTGGAGGACATCGTTGGCCCCGTCGTCGACGAGGACTGGTTCGCGGAGTCCTTCGCCGACGCCGTCCAGGACCTGCCCGAGGTCAGCGAGACGATCCACCCCGAGCGCGAGCTGCTGCTCGTGAAGGGGCCGGACCTCTCCGCAGCCCGTGCCCGCCTGCTCGTCGCACACCTCCTGGCACCCCGAATCGGGACCGACTGGCGGGACCGTATCGGCTGGTGACCACCCGAACGTGACCGATGCGGGCAGCGAGGCATCCGGCTGCTATCATCTCGGATTCCACGGAGCCGACCTCGGTCGATTCCACGGGATGTGGCCCAGTTTGGTCTAGGGCGCCGGTCTGGGGGACCGGAGATCCGCGGTTCGAATCCGCGCATCCCGACCACATAGGGCCTGCCGGCCGCCCCCTGACAGGGCGCTGAGCAGGCCTTTTGTCGTTCCAGGAGGCGACTTTCGCCTCGTACGGGGGCAGGTGGTCGCACCGCGCTCAGGTCGAACATGCGTGCGATTTTGGCCCATAAACCGACCTCTGACACCCAGGTTGGGTGTCATTTTGGGTGTCATTTTCGCGGTCGGGGACCTCCGAGGCGACCCGTTGACACATGTCGACGTCGCGGTTCGTCCCACCGGGCGAGGCGGCCATGGGGCCGCTTGGGAGGAGCCCCGGGATGCCCACCGCTGATCGGTTCGTGCGCTACAAGGTCGTGGATCGGTCGGGGCAGGCGGCCCGGTCGCGGAGCCCGTTCGAGTGCCGCCTCTTCCGAGAGGAGGGCCGGCCGACGTCCAAGTACTTCCCGACCGCGGCGCAGGCGCACCGGTACGGCGCGAGGATGCTGGCCAAGCCGTCGGTGGACACCCGGGGCACGCCGTTCACCGAGGTGGCCGAGGCGTGGCTCGGCCTGCAGCGAGGGATGGACCTCAAGCCCGCCACCCTGAAGCAGTACGAGCGGCACCTCCGCAACTGGGTGATGCCCAAGCACGGCGAGTGGGGGTTCCGCGACCACCGGATCACCTCCATCACCGGTGGCGATATCCAGCGACTGCTCGTCCGCATGCAGCAGGAGGGGCGCTCGGGGTCCACGCGCAAGCAGGTGTTCGGGCTGATCGGGATGATCTGCGACCACGCCCTGTCAGAAGGCCTGATTGACCTCAACCCCCAGGACCAGGTCCCCCGCACACGCCGGCCATCCAGCAAGCGCAGCCGGACACCGAGGCCGTTGGCCCGAGCACAGGTCCACGCCATCCACGACCAGATCGCCAGCCAGCGCCACGAGCTCCACGTCGACTACGCCCTGATGGTGCTCGTCGGCTTCTACCAAGGCATGCGCTTCAGCGAGATCGCCGCGATCCGCCGCAACCACGTCGACCTCAGCTACGGGAGCCTCTTCGTCGCCGAGCCCGCCAAGCACGGCGATCAGCGCACCACTCCCCTACTGGGGCCCCTCCCCCAGCGGCTGGCCGACTACCTCGACCGCGCCCAGCTCGATACCGGCGACCTGCTCTTTCCGGCAATCGGCGGGCGGCAGCTCCCGGCTGCCAAGGTGCAGCGCGCCAAGGAGCTGCGCGTTGACGGCGCCCTGTTGCGCGAGATCGCGGCGGACCTGGACGTCTCGCTGGCCACGGCCCGCGAGTACAGCCGCGCGAAGGTCGATCCGAAACCCCGTGAGACCGACCCGGTCGACCGCAACTACTACCGCAATCGCATCTGGAACCCGGCCGTCGAGGCACTCGGCATGCCGGACAGGCAGTTCCGGGATCTCCGCAACTCCTGCATCCGCGCGCTGCTGACCGGAGACATCGATGGGCGGCGGTGGCCACCCGACATCGTGCAGCAGTTCATCGGCCATGCCGACTCGCGAATGACCATGGACGTCTACCACCAGGTCTATGACCGCGACGTCCACCGCTTCGCCAACACGCGGACCAAGGGAATCCAACCGCCGCACCTCGGCCCCCAATGACCAAGGGCGCGGCCGCCCGCAGCGAAAGCAGCCGACGGGCAGGCGGCTCCCCGGCGCCCATCCCGGGGCCGACACCGACGCGTCACGGTCACCGCTCGTCGACTGGTGTAGACGTCGGCGGGGATGCGTTGCCGATGTCTGAGTGCACGTAGGGATGGTCAGCCGATCGCGGCCGATGTGCTCGGCCGGGACGCCGACGTCGAGCAGACGCGGGCCGGCGCGGCTGACTCGCCCCGTGCTTGTGATGAGGTCAACCTGACTCCCAGCCGATGCTGTTCCCGTCACCGTCGAAGCGGTGCGGGTCAGAGCCCACGACGTGAATCCTACGGTGGGGGGATGTCGCCGCAGTCAAGGTCGGGTGGCGGCAGTCGGATTTACACGTCAGGGTAGGACCGATGGCAGTCCTGTGACGGTGGCGGCGGTATGACAACGCGATAGCCGAGCCCATCCTCGGCCTCTGCGCGGCTCAAGAGTAGCTGAGTGCGGTGCGCAACCTGGTGAGAGTGGCTCGACGTGCGGGAACAAACTGTGATGCTCTCTATGTCTCCCTGAAAGGCGCTGGCGGTCGGGATCCCGAGCGAGGGTGGACCATCACGGTCATCCAGCCTGTGAACCGAGCCACCACGTGCTGCCGACAGCCGACAGCCAGCGAGTCGTGCAGTTGGCCCGCGTGGCGCTCGCCTGGCTCGTCTGACCGGTTCGGGCTGGGGCCACGTCAGCCGGAGGAGGCCTGCTCCTCGACCTCGGTCTCGTGGGCCGGCAGCCCGCGCAGCCACTCCACGACCTCGTCCTTCAAATACCTGAACGCACGACCGCCCGGCATCTTGTGGGCCGGGATCTTGCCCTGTCGCGACATCTTGCGGACGTAGTCCAGGTTCATGCTTAGCATCTCCGCGATTTGGGCGGCGGTAAGGATGTCGGAGAACTCGTCCAACCCTTTGTGGCCGGCCATCGTGGCCTCCTCGGAAGTCGTGGCTACTCAGGACGATTCTAACGGTGACGAGGTGGGTCAACGGGGTTTTCAACAGCTCTGGGGGGAGGTCGCGCTTCGGTTCTGGGTCTGCCACT
This sequence comes from Euzebya pacifica, assembly GCF_003344865.1. GTDB lineage: Bacteria > Actinomycetota > Nitriliruptoria > Euzebyales > Euzebyaceae > Euzebya > Euzebya pacifica. The sequence goes on along the minus strand of NZ_CP031165.1, from coordinate 2,438,442 downwards.
GGATCCCCACCACCCCCGACCCGAACCCCCACCCCGACCGGCACGCGCGCTCACGACGCCGAACGGGCCGAGGTGGTCGGGCTGCTGACCTCCCAGCGGTTCTGTGACCTGCCGCCCGCCCAGGTGTGGGCGCGGCTGCTGGACGAGGACAGCGACTACCTCTGCTTCGAGTCGGCCGCGCTGGCCCGTGACCTGCTCGACCCCTGCACCAAAGCCGAGCACATCGGCCGCGACCAGCTGACCATCCACGCCGACCGCGGCACCTCCATGACCTCCCGGACCGTCGCCCAGCTCCTGGCCGACCTCGGCATCACCCGCTCCCACAGCCGACCCCACGTCTCCAACGACAACCCCTACTCCGAAGCCCAGTTCAAGACCTCAAGTACGCCCCCACCTTCCCCGGCCGCTTCACCGACCTCGGCCACGCCCGCCGGTTCACCGACCCCACGCACCCACCATCCCGACAACCAGCTGGATCAACCCACCCACACCAGAAACCAACGCAGACCTGTCTCACCCGGCCTGACGCGTTCCGGTTCCGCCATGTCTGTCACACCCTGCTGAGACCCTTCGTATGCGCCGACGGCCTAGGCTGGCCGTCCTCCCTAGGCACACGACGATGTGGAAAGCAGCCGATGACCTCCAAGACCTCATTCTGGGGCCGCCTTCAGCGAGACGAGCTGGAGCAGCTCAGCCGCGAAGAACTGTTGGCCTACATCTATCAGGAGATCGAAGAAGGCATCAGCATCTCTTTCGCTGGCAAGAACACCGCACGTCAACTAGCTCGCAAAGTGCAGCCTCGGGTCTCCAAGTCAGTCGCGAAGTACTCGCATGGCGACGAGGAGGATCAAGCGAGAAACACCGTCATCGAGGGCGAGAACCTGCAGGCGATGGCGACGCTCTACCGTGAGCGTGGCAAGGTCAATATGATACTTACTGACCCGCCATACAACACAGGTCGTGACTTCCGTTACAACGACCGTTGGGAAGACGATCCAAACGACGCAGGCATCGGCGAGTTTGTCCCGGACGATGACCCAGCACGCCATACGAAGTGGATGCGCTTTATGCTCCCGCGCATTCGTCTAATGCATGAAATGCTCAAGGAGGATGGGGTGCTGGCCATCTGCATCGACCATCGCGAGCTGTTCCACCTTGGTCAAATGCTGGATGAGGTGTTCGGGGCCGTCAACCGACTCGCGATCCTAAACTGGCAAAAGTCCTATTCACCCCGCGCCGATAACAGCCACGTATCGACCGCTACCGAGTACGTGTTGATATATGCGAAGAACGAGGAGTTTGCAAAGACGAACCTCCTCCCGCGCACTGAGGAGATGGACGACCGCTATAAAAGTCCAGACGGCGACCCACATCCCTGGAAGGCCAGTGATGCCCAAGCTGGCAAGCCCCGCGAGAACATGACGATGGTGTACGCCATCCAGAGTCCCTTCACAGGAGAGTTGCACTACCCGAAGGCAGGCACAGTGTGGCGTGTCACCCCAAAGGATATGCAAGGCTATCTGGAGGGGTGGGGTGTCAAGTATGAACGCCGAGAACTCGACGACGCCCAGAGGCGGGCAGACATCATCGGCGTGGGCGAGGATGAAGTGCCGAACGTCAAGGCGTTCATGCTCGCCGAACCTCTTGATGAAGCGAAGCAGAAGGCGAACATAGTTGCAGACACCAAGCCGTGGCCACGGATCTGGTTTGGCAAACGGCGTACCGGCCGTCCGCAGTGGAAGCGCTACCTCCATGAAGTGAAGCAGGGAGTCGTTCCGACGACGTACTGGGCAGACGATGACTACGACGTACCCCTTGCGCTCGGTTCGACGTCATGGGCTCATCCTGAGTCTGGCCACAGTCAGACAGGTGCAGATGAGTTAACCGCTCTTGTCGGCGACGATCACGGATTCAAGACCGTGAAGCCACTGAAGTTGTTTTATAAGCTGCTTCAGATATGGTGCCCGCCTGACGGACTTGTGTTTGACCCTTTCGCCGGATCGGGGACTACCGGGCATGCCGTCCTGCACCTCAACGCTGAAAGCGGTGCGTCCCGCCGCTTCATTCTGGTGGAGCAGGGCCGACCCGACCGTGGTGACAGCTACGCCAGGGGGCTACTAGCGGACCGACTTCGCCGCGCAGCCACAGGTGACTGGGCGGCCGGGCAGCAGAAGCCGTTGGGTGGAGGTTGGTCCTTCCTGCACCTTCGCAAGCGTGTGGACGCCCAGGCTCTCCTCAGCATGGAGCGCGAGGATATGACTGACGCCGTCATCGCGTCCTACTTCGACCGAGACAGCGGAGCAGGGCAAGGGGGCGCACTCGTGCGCATTCCATCCCAGCCAGACACGTACCTTGTCGCACGAAACGCCTACAACGAAGGAGTCTTCCTTGTGTGGGACGGAGCAGACGCGAGCCCCGTGTTCGATGAGGAGGTCTATGACGCGGTTGTAGATGAGGCAAAGAAGGAAGGTCTTGCCCCTCGCTATCACGTCTATGCGAGATTCAATCTACATCAGTCAAGTGATGTGGTGTTCTACCAGATTCCGAACCGTATCCTTCTCGACTTTGGGCTGAGCGTCACCACCGATGCCTATAATGTCGCAGATGAGGGTGATGAATAATGATCACTCTGTTTCCGTTTCAGAGTCAAGCGGCCGCGGAGATCGCGTCGAGGTACGCGCGTTTCATGGCCGATCGTCCCGTAGTTGGAACTCAGAAGGATCCGAGGCCCCTTCCCTTCTACCAGGCGCTCTCGTCAATCACGGCAAGCGGAAAGACGGCCATACTCGCCGAGACGATTGCGCAGATTGAGGCTGGGTTGCCCGTCAAGCCTGTCGTCATGTGGCTGTCTCGAGGCAAGGTCGTTGTTGAGCAGACGTACAAGAATCTGAGCCCTTCCGGAAAATATCACCATCTCATCCAAGACTTCGATGTCCGCCTCTTGTCACAATACAAGAGTTCCGATGTAGAGGCGGCCACACGCGGGCTAATATACTTCGCGACGGTCGGCACTTTCAATCAGAAAGATAAGGAGAAGGGTGACCGTCTGATCTATCGGTCAGACATGGACACCGCTGAGTCGTCGGTTTGGGAGGCTCTAAAACAGCGGTTGAATTCGCAGCAGGTCCGCCGCCCCCTTATCGTCGTCTATGATGAAGGCCACAATCTCTCAGACCAACAAATGCAACTCCTCTTAGAGTTGGAGGCGGATGCCTTCATTGTTGCGAGCGCCACCCTGAAGAAGCCTCCGAGCGGCCTGAACGAGATTCTGAAATCGCTCGACACTGCTGGCTGGGAGGGTGATCAACTCATTGCGAGCATCGCCGCCAGCGACGTTGCTGCAAGTGGGCTCATCAAGACAGACCTCGTTCTCGGAGGCTATGCAGCTCCAATGGAGTCCGCCATTGACGACTTGCTACAGGCATTCGACGCGGCGTCTGTTGCAGGAGCTTCGGCTAAGCCTCAGATTGCGCCCAAGGCAGTCTACGTCTCCCGCACCAACGTTGTGGAGGCCGACCACAGCCGCAAGGACGACCCTAAGCGACCGTTTCATCAGCGCGAGGCGCCTCCCATTCTGATCTGGCGGTACCTAGTCGAGCAAAAGGGAATCACGCCAGACGAGATTGCCGTCTACGCCAACTTAAAATTCGACAAGCTCTATCCTGCCCCTCCCGAGTTTGTGCTCTACGCAGGAGGCGACAGCGATTACGAACAGTTTGTCAAGGGCGGATACCGCCATGTCATCTTCAACCAGGCCTTACAAGAAGGATGGGACGATCCGGAAGTATATTTTGCCTACATCGACCGCAGTATGGGCTCGCCAGTCAAGGTTGAACAGGTCATCGGGCGTCTCCTACGTCAACCAAACGCGATCACACAGCCAAATTCGAGGTTGAATGAGGCAAGGGTATTCGTTCGTGTTGACAACGAACAAGTGTTCAAGAAGGTCTTTGAAGAGGTTCGCGGAAAGCTGACCAAGGACGCTCCATCAGTACAGGTTTCGTCGTACGAGAGTCGCAAGGCTCGTGACCGGGAGACGGTTCCACCGTCGCGAGACATGACGATTCCTCAGCTATTCTTGGATACGTCAAACGTCCTTGAGCTGATTCAGACGGCGGTGGACAACTTCGTCGACTTCCGTCAAGACACTGTGAACACCCGGGCCGATGGGTCAATGGTGCTAGTTCAACAGCGTGTCGGCGGAGACGCGGCGAGCACATTTGAGTGGGTCAAGCGAGATAGTAACAGCACGGTCTCCGCGCGATGGCTGTTTCAACTTCGGGTGATGCGGCAGTATCCGCGTGTGCTGGAGGTGACACCGAGCGACGATCCAAAGTTTGACGCGTTGGTCCAGCTCGGCAGTACTGCTCACAAAAGCGTCGAAGCACTCGCTGATGCTTGCGTCCGGTCCTATATGGACGCCGTGCGTCTGAAGGTTGCGAAACATAATCCGTTCCGGGTCGGTGAAGCCGTCAACATCGTTGATGACAAGATGCCCTACCCGAACTCTCTGCATGGCGGGTACAGCGGCCTCAACAGCTTCGAGAGGGCGTGTGCAGCCGAGCTAGAGAGCGCCGGCGTCCTTTGGGCACGCAATCCGAGTCGCACCGGCTACCCAATCCCCCTTCCAAGCTTGGGCAGTAGTCGCAACTTCTATCCCGACTTCCTTGTTTGGAAGAACGGGGACGTCTTCGCCATTGACACGACAGGAGATCACCTTATGAAGGAGAAGTCGGGCCGCAAACTGATGTCCATCACTTCACCCCCGGGCGTTCCAAGCATTCACGTATGCCTGATATCCGAGGGGCGGTGGAATCCAAAGGTCGAGAAGGTTGGCAAGGAGGGTTATACGGTCTGGGGGTTGCAGGCGGACGGCAACATCCAGGCTGCGCATGTCGACTCGATGGCAGTTGCCGTCGCTCAGGCGCTGACCTCCTGAGGAGCGAGCCTACGGTGGGGTTGGACACGAACGTCGTGTTTGATGATCTGCTGCTGGATGGAGCGGCTCCGTCATCTGCAAGCGGTTCCTTCCGATCCCGCACTAAAGCGGCCCTTCACGATCGAGCGTGGAAACGAGGTCGGGGACGCCTGGGCCGTGAGGCCCTGAGGTCTCGCGATGATCGCGGTTGTCTAAGACTGCGAACCTCGGAGACCTCAGGATGGGTGACGATACGACGCTGGGCACTGTTGTGCTCGGTTTGGAGGGCTTCGCGCTGCGCGAAGCGACGCTGGTGGACGGCGAGGTGTGCCTGGCGGTGGAGACCGTGGGCCGTCGGCCCGGCTGTCCGGACTGTGGGGTGGTCGCGACCGCGCGTGACCGGCGGACCGTGCAGGTCCGGGATCTGGCGATCGGCGGCAGGCCGTGCCGGCTGGTGTGGTCCAAGCGGATCTGGCGCTGCCGCGAGCCGTTGTGTCCCACCGCGACGTGGACCGAGCGGCGCGACGACGTCGCCCGGCCCCGGCATGGGATGACGGAGCGGGCCAGGACGGAGGTGTGCCGGCAGGTCGGCAAGCTCGGCCGACCGGTCGCCCAGCTGGCCGGCGAGTACGGGGTGGGCTGGCAGTCGGCGATGCACGCCGTGACCGACCACGGCGTCCCGATGATCGATGATCCGGCCCGCACCGCCGGGGTGTCGTCGTTGGGGGTCGACGAGACGTCGTTCCTCAAGGCGTCCTACCTGCGCAAGCGACGAACGACGTTCGTGACCGGCTTGGTCGACCTCAACCGGTCCAGGCTGCTGGACATCGTCCCGGGCAGGGCCGGATCGGCAGTCACCGACTGGCTCGAGGGCCGGGACGAGCCGTGGCTGTCGGCGGTGGAGCGGGTAGCGCTGGACCCCCACCGCGGCTACTTCAATGCCCTGGTCGGGGGCCTGGACGCACCCACCGTCGTCGTCGACGCCTTTCATGTGATCAAGTTGGCCAACACCGTCGTGGACGAGGTCCGCCGCCGCGTCCAGCAGGAACAGACCGGCCACCGCGGCCACGCCGGCGACCCGCTCTACGGGATCCGCCGGATCCTGCTCACCGGTGCCGAACGGCTCAACGACAAGGGCCAGGCCCGGATCGCCGCGGGCCTGGCGGCTGGTGATCCCGACGCCGAGGTCTGGTACGCCCACATGATCAAGGAACAACTCCGCTCGGTCTATCGGGCCGATGGGCTGGGCCAGGCCACCGAGCGTCTGGAGGCGTTCTTCGACGACGTCGCCGCCGTGGCGATCCCCGAGATCCGCAGGCTCGGCAAGACGATCCGGCGTTGGCGGACCGAGGTGCTGACCTACTTCGAAACCGACGGGCTGTCCAACGGCAGGACCGAGGCGATCAACGGTCTGGTGAAACGGATCAAGCGGATCGGCCACGGCTTCCGGAACATCGACAACTACAGGATCCGCCTGCTGCTGTTCTGCGGCGGCGTGAACTGGCAGGATCACCCCACCGCGCACATCAGACGACGCTCACCACGCTTGATCGCGTAGGGCCACTAAAGCGGCTCTTCCTCCCTGAGCGTGGCGGCGGGGGTCGTCGAGCCTGACGTGTAGGTCCCTGGGGTCCCGCTTGGATCGCGGTTGTTCGAAGACTGCGATCAGAAGGACCCCAGGGATGGCCGACGATACGGCGCTGGGCACTGTTGTGCTCGGCTTGGAAGGCTTCGTGCTGCTCGAAGCCAGGGAGGTGGACGGCGAGGTCGAGCTCGCCGTTGAGACAATGGCGGTGACCACCGGCTGCCCGGAGTGCGGGGTGGTCGCGCGTGCGCACGGCCGCCGCGCCACCGTGGTGCGTGACGTAGCGATGGGCGGTCGGCCGTGCCGGTTGGCGTGGTCCAAGCGGCTGTGGCGTTGCGAGGAACAGTTGTGCCCGAAGCGGACGTGGACCGAGCGACGCGATGACGCGGCCCTGCCGCGGGCGGTGCTGACCGAGCGGGCCCGCGCCCACGTGTGTGTCCAAGTGGGCCGTCATGGCCGGCCGGTTGCCCAGCTGGCCCGCGAGTTCGGCACCGGCTGGAACACCGCGATGGCCGCGGTCCGCGACCACGGCCTGCCGCTGACCGAGGACCCGGCACGCACCGCTGGGGTGGCCTCGTTGGGGGTGGATGAGACCAGCTTCCAAGCGGCCGGGCCCAGGCGGCGGACGACGTTCGTGACCGGGCTGGTCGACCTCGACACCGGCCGGCTGCTGGACGTGGTCGACGGCCGTGCCGGCACGTCGGTGGCCGGCTGGCTGCAGCAGCGTGGTGACGGCTGGCTCTCGGCGGTCAGGCGGGTCGCCCTGGATCCGCACCGCGGCTACCTCAACGCGTTGCTGGAAGGGCTGGACGCGCCCACCGCCGTCGTCGACGCCTTCCACGTGATCAAGCTGGCCAACACCGTGGTCGACGAGGTCCGCCGTCGTGTCCAACAAGACGAGATGGGCCACCGCGGCCACAAGGGCGATCCGCTGTACGGCATCCGGCGCACCCTGCTCGTCGGTACAGAACGGCTCACCGACAAGGGCAAGGCGCGGCTGGAAGCCGCGCTGGTCGCGGGCGACCCCGACTGCGAGGTCTGGTACGCCCACCACGTCAAGGAGCTGCTCCGCAGGGTGTACCGCGCCGATGCTCACGACGAGGCCGCAGACCGACTCGAGGAGTTCCACGAGGCCTGCCAGTTCGTGGAGATCCCCGAGATCCGACGACTCGCCCGCACCCTGCGCCACTGGCACCATCAACTGCTCGCCTACTGGCGATGCGACGGCCTCTCCAACGGCAAGACCGAGGCCATCAACGCGCTCATCAAGCGCATCAAGCGCGTCGGCCACGGCTTTCGCAACCTCGCCAACTACCGCCTCCGGCTCCTGCTGTTCTGCGGCAAGCCCGCATGGCAGGATCAACCTGCCGCGAGACTGCGAGGCCCTCGCCACGCTTCGTGAGGAAGACCCACTAAAGCTCCCGTGACACACGAACGCCTGAGCAACAGGCGCCTGTGCGGCTGCGCTGCCCCCGCCGCTACATAGCGGCAGGCACCCTGCAGCCTCTGCTCGCCCGCCCCCCGATTCGCTACCTTCATCCGACTAAATCAAGCGCTTGGGGCACCCGATAGAACTCCATCAACGGAGGCGTCGGACAGTGCAGCGGGTGAGGTAGTCGTGGAGCGCTGACTCCGGGATTCGGATGGTGCGTCGGCCGAGGCGTAGGTGGTCGAGGTCGCGCACCTGGATGAGCCGGTGGACCGTGGCGGTGCTGATGCTGAGGCGGTCGGCGACCTCGCGGATCGACAGGAGCGTGTCGAGAGTGTTTGTGGTCTCGGTGGTGCTCACGACAACTCCTGGGTGTCGGTGGCGAATGCAGTGTCGGACAGCGCACGGCGTGCGTTCACTTGCGCGGCGAGGTGGTCGGCGAAATCGGCTGCCCTGTCATGGATGGGCAGGTCGGGCCGAACCGGGGGCGGGGGTTCCCCGGGCCATGGGGTCTGGCGCGTCGGTCGGTCACGGTCCAGGCGGGACCCGGACGCGGCGGTCCAGTCGCGGAGCCGGGCGATGGCGTCGACGAGGTCGCGGTGCCAACCGTGGGGGGCGCTGCCGTGCCCGCCTGGGTCGTAGGCGCTCTGCCAGTGGATGTGGAGGGCGGACAGCTCCCACTGCAGTTCGGGGTGGCGGTGCCACAGCGGCGGGACGACGGTGGCTGGAAGTCCGTAGGTGCTGCGGAGCCAGGTGACCCAGCGGTCCAGCTGCATCCAGGCGTCATGGAGCTCGTCGGCATCGAGGGCGTCCCAGTTGACGGGCCGCACCTGCTGCTCGTCGTCGTCCCACAGGTCGGCGAAGGCGTCCAGGTCGTCGATGTCGTTCTCGGCTGGCATCAGGTCCTCCTCGTCACAGGGAAGGTGTGCGGCCGCTCCCCCGCCTCTCCCGGGTGGGGCAGGTCTCGTCGGGCGGTCCAGGGCCTGAGGTGGGCGATGATGGGTGGTGCGGTGCGGAGCAGGACCAGGCCGGTGCCGAACGGCATCGTGCGTATGGCATCGACGGGCATGGTCGGCAGCCGCCGTGTGGTGGTCTGGGTGCTGCGACGGCCGTGGTGGTCGTGGCTGCGGGTCTGGTGGGGTTCGTCGCGGTCGCCGATGAGCGTGGCGAGGTCGGTGAGGTCGCGGCTATTGGAGGCGCCGCCCAGGATCACCTTCACGATGCTGGCATCCCAGATGGCGGTGGCGGCGTGCTCGCCCCAGCGAGCGCGCGCTTGGGCGAGGGACTGCAGGACGGGCATGGTCGTGATGCCGGTCCCGCCGCCGTCGGCCATCAAGGTCGGCAGCGACGGCAGTGGTGCGAGGTTGCCAATCTCATCGAGTGCGAGCAACAGGGGCGGGTCGAGGCGCGACCCGGGTGATCGTGCGGCCTGGCGTCGGGCGGTCTCCACGACGTCCTCGACGAACGCAGCAATCAGGCTTGCCGACGCGGTGGCGCCGCTGCCGGTGGCGAGGAGGTGGAGAGTGCCGTGGCTGCGGAGGAACTCCTCGGGGTCGAAGGCGTCGCCCGGGTCGGGGGTGACGGCGTCCAGGACGGTGGGGTTGGCGAGGGCGGACAGTGACAGCGCGACGCCGTGCCAGACGGCGTCGCGAGTTCGGGGGTCGGCGTCGACGACGGCCTGCAGTGATTCCGCCCACCCGTCGGCCGCCTCGGGATCGCTCTGAAGGATCCTGACGGCGTCGGCGGCGGCAGTGGGGCTCTGGGTCCAGCGGTGCAGTGTGGTGGGTGGTTGGTCGTCGAGGGCGGCGGCGTGCAGGAGTGCCTGCAGGACGGTGCGAGTCTTTCCCTCCCAGAAGCTGCCGTTGTCGACTCCTCCACCGGTGAGGCCCGTGCCGGCGGCGAGTCCGGCAGCGCGGACCATGGCGGTCTGGGGGTCGGTGCAGCCCCGGACTGGGGACCACCGGAGCCCCGCGGCCAGGTCGGGCATCATTCGTTGCGGGTCGAACACTGCGACGGGACCGCGGGCCCGGCAGGCGGCGAGGGTGGCGTGGAGGTTGTCGGGACGCGTGCTGGTGGCCACGACCGGGCCGGGGGCGTCGAGGATGGCGTTGATGACGACGTGCAGGCCCTTGCCGGATCGTGGGGGGCCGAGCAGGAGGATGGAGTCCTCCACAGTCGCCCACACCCCTTGACCGTGGGCGTGACCGAGCAGGTAGCCGACGTCAGCCGCCTCTGGGTCGGCAAGCGACGGGCGGAGCGTGCGGGCGCGTCGTCGGAGGGCCCTGGCGGACGCCGCCCGGCGGACGTCTGCGCGGGTGGCGGTGCCCGGTCGGCGCCACACCGCCCTGCGATGGTCAGTCACGGCGCGGCGCACCCCAAGGGTGGCGGCGGCAAGGGCTGCGAGCAGGAGGGCGGCGGTGGCCCAGTACAGGGCGGGGTGGAGACCGTCGATGCCGACCACTTCTCCTGGGTCGGTTGGGCGCAGCAGGACCCCCAAACCCTGGGCTGGACTCGTGGTCGGGCCCGGGAGGCCCGTGACGCGAGCCGCGATCCATGCTGAGATGTGCAGTACGTGGCTAGCGAGGACGACCCCGGCGATTCCGGCAAGGGCGACGTCGGCGCTGCGGTCACCCACGGGCATGCGGCGCGGGACAGGTGTGGCCGGACTGCTCGCCGAGCAGGACCAGGCGTCTGCCGCCGCCGCGTCGTGGGGGTTTGAGCAGCGGCGGCATGCCGGTGGGGCTGGCCGGGCCGCTCCGGAGGATGCTGGCGAGGTGGACGGTCTCGTGGGGCTCGAACGGTCCCGCAGAGGGAGGGGGCGGCTGGTCGCGGGGCCAGATGACGTCGGTGTGGACGGTCCCGGTCAGCTCGTGGATCGAGACGTCAACGGGCTGGCGTCCCCGGTCGCTCAGCGTGGACAGGAACAGGCCCAGCCCGCCGAGTGGGACGGGCCGGGGGGTCTGTCGGCCGTCGATGGTGACGTCAGCGAGTTCCGAGCCGTCGGGGCGGGGGTGGACGTCGACCCGTCGCATGGCGTCTGCGGCAGTCACGTCGCGTGCATCCGGGTGGTGGTGTCGAACAGGTCGGCTTCGGCGGGGTGGAGTTGGTGCTGGACGAGGTAGGACCGGTCGGCGATGCGCCACAATCCCTGACCTGTGGCCAGCTTGGGGAGGAGGTCCTGTTCGGTGCGGGTGAGCCCGAGTGCGGAGGCGGTGGGGCCGAGCTGGTCGTGGTGCTGCCGGTAGATGATGCGGGTCTCGGTGTTGGCCAGCAGGGATGTGGCCAGTGCCCGCATGGCGCTGCCGTGGTCACCGACGGTGTCGAGGTCGGTGAGCTTGTGGAACACCAGCATGTTGGCGATGCCGAGGTGCCGGGCGAGCCGCCACTGCGCGTCCATGCGTCGCAGCAGCGGCGGGTGGGACATCAGCCGCCATGCCTCGTCGTAGATGACCCAGCGGCGGCCGCCGTCGGGGTCGGCCAGGGCGGATTCCATCCAGGCGCTGCCGCAGGTCATGAGGACCGACAGGAGGGTGGCGTTTCCCTGCACCCGGGAGAGGTCCAGCGACAGCATGGGCAGGGTCGGGTCGAATGCCTCGGTGGAGGGGCCATCGAAGAGACCCTGTAAGTCGCCGGCGACCAGTCGGCGCAGGGCGTGGCCGACGAGGCGGCCGTCCTCGGCCAGCCGCTGGTCGTCGGTGTCGGGGGCGAGGATCCGGTCGACGACGTGGGGCAGCGTCGGGGTGCCGGCGTGGTGGACAGCCGCAGCCAGGGCGTGATCGACGGCAGTGTGCTCAAGTGGGGTGAGGGGACGGGCGAGGACGGTTTCGGCGAGGGCGCCGAGGAGGTCCCTGCGGCGGGCGGTCACGGTGGCGGCCCACTCGATGTCGGTGGTGCCGGTGGGCCGGTGGCCGTCATCGAGGGGATTGAGGCGGGCAGGCAGGCCGGGGCCCAGGGTGATGGCCCTCCCGCCGACGGCCCGGGCGACCGGGGTGTGCTCTCCCTTGGGATCGCCGGGGACGTAGACACGGACGCCGAAGGCCATCGAGCGGGTGTACAGCGACTTGGCGAGGGCGGACTTGCCGGCCCCGACGATGCCGGCGAGCACGACGTTGGGGGCGGTGATGATGCCCCGGCGGTACAGCACCCAAGGGTCGTAGACGAATCCGCCGCCGGAGTGGACGTCCTGGCCGACGAGGACACCGTCGGGGCCGAGGCCGCCCTCGGCGAGGAACGGGTAGGCACCGGCGAGGGTGGCGGTGGTGTCACGGTGAGATGGCACCCGGCCGATGCGACCGGAAAGGCCCGAGGTCGGTCGGCCCCGAGCAGGGGCGGCCGGACGCGTCTGCGTGCGGGGCAGCCGCGGTGGGCGTCGACGGGGCGGCCCGTCAAGGTGTCCAGCGAGGTCTCGCGGGTAGGTGGTGCGGTGCATGGCAACTCCTCGGAGATGACGGCGCGTCAGACGTGGCGGCACAGGGGCAGGGCGGCGGCGGCGAACGCGCGAGCCTGCTGGCCGACGAGTCGGCGGGTCTCACACGACGCCTGGATGGCGGCCTGCTCGATGTCGGCGACGGCGGCGTCGAGGGTGTCGCGGGTGGGGGCGGAGACGGCGAGCAGGCCGGTGTAGCGGACCAGCGCGTGTCCGGCGGCAAGGTCGGCTTCCTGCTGGAGGACGTCGTGGTACTCCGCGGTGTCGCGGACGTCGGTGACCTGGCCGAGGCGGGTCCGTTGGGCGGTGTCGGCGAGGTGCTCGGTCTTGCGCCGTCGGACCTCCCGGGTCGCCCGGTCGGTCGGCACGGGCTGGCAGACCAGTGAGAAGGCCCGGCGGACGCCGCCGGAGAGGACCAGTGGGGCGAGGAACCCCGGGTGGACTGCGGTGCGTGGCCACTCGCTGATCCACAGGACGGCGTGCCAGGCGGAGTCGGCCCGTAGGGTGTCCCAGTCCTCGACCATGGCCATGGGGCCGGCGTCTGCCAGCCGGCCGTTGCCGGCATGGTCGATGCCACCGGCCAGGTGCGGGTCGTAGGCAGTGCGGACCAGCCCCGTGAGGTCCTCGGAGCCGAGCCACTGGACGGGGGCAAGGTCAGCGGTGGCGAGTGCCCGACCCAAGGCGGTCATGTCGCGGTGAAGGACCCGCGCGGCGCCGGCCAGTCCCCCACCGGCGGCACGGACCTGGCTGGCGGCCTGCCGCAGGTCCAGGGCCAGGGAGATGGTGGTGAGGTGCCGCTCGCCGGTCGGGCCGGCCGCGGCGAGGAGTTCCCGGTAGGTCCCCGCGACCCAGGACCCATCGTCGATGCCATGGCGGGCCCACCAGTCAGCGAGGCCCTCACCGTGGTCTGGGAGGGTTTGTTCGAGGACCTGGATGCGGGCAATGCCGGTGGACCGAGCTGCGCCGGCCAGGACCCGTCCCCAGCCATGGACACGGCGCTGCTGGTCGGCGGGATCCTGCAGCACGAACGCCCGGTGGCTGACCCGGGCGACAGCGACCAGCAAGTGGCTGGCCGGGTCATGGACCAGCACGGCGCCGCTGTCGGGGTCGACCATGGTGTCGAGCGGCGAGGGGTCACCCGGCAGATGCAGCCGCCCGGTGGGTCGGGGTCGGAGGACCGAAGTCGTGTGGGTCGTCCGGCCGCTGGCCCGACGCCACGTCCAGGCCATCCAGCGAGGGAGCCATTCGGCGAGTGGCCGGCCGTCACGTCGGAGGAGGGCGAGCAGGATCGCCCCGCCCCACAGCGGTGCGGTCCATGTCGCCCCCGCCGCGTCGCCGGTGACGAGGCCGCCCACGAGGACGACGAGGCCGGCCCCAAGGGTCGCCACCTGTCCGGCCGACAGGCCGAGCAGCATCCCGCGTCTGGCCAGCCGTGAGAACGTCACCGCGTCGGGCTGGCCGTCCTGGGGGTCGGTGGTCATGGGCGACCCATCTCGCTGGATGGCGCGTGGCCGGACGGTGAGGCGGTGTGCCCGGCGGCTCGTCCCGGGGCACCTGGAGACCCGCCGTGTTGGCCCGCCCCGCTTGTGGCCATCGTCCGGGAGGCGGTCGTCGACACGAGGGCCGGGGCAGCCGCCACAGCGGCCGCGGCCGGTGCGGCTGGTCCGGCAGCGGCTGGCCGCATGACCTTTGCGACTCCGGCCCGCATGATCGGTGCCGCCGGGACCGCCCGACGGACCGCGGTGCTGGTCTCGCGTTCGGATGCCACGAGCTGGTGGACGTCGAAACCGGCGAAGGCGATGAACCGGTGAGTCATGGCCGGAGCGAACGCGGCGAGGAACAGCAGCACGATACCGGCCAGCGGATCGGCAATTGTCCCCGACTCGCCGTCAGCGGTGGGGGTCACCGCGACCGTGCCGATGAGGAAGATGAGGACGACCACGAACTTGGAGACGACCAGCGCCACCACAAATGAGGCCCACCGTGCCGCCCAGGCCCGTGTGGGCTGCCAGGACCAGCCGGCCAGCGCGATGGGGGCCAGCGCGACGGTGACCAGCAGCAAGGAGGTGCGGACTAGCATCGAGCCCCACACCATCAGGGCGCCGAGGATGGCCAGCCCGGCCAGCGCCATGGTGACGACGGCGCCGGGGCCCGGTGACGACAGCGACAGGACCGACAGGCGGGTCACGAGCGTGGCGATGCGGCCGCCGAGCTGTTCCATGGTGGTGCCGGCCGCGGTGACCAGGGCGCGGGACAGCTGGTCGGTCGCCTCCAGCAGCAGCGTGGTCAGGGCGATGGCGACGAAGGACCCGACCACGGACTTGGCCAGCCCGGTGACGGCCTGGGCGAACGCGCGGGGTTCGCGGCGGACCAGGCCGCGGAGCAACTGCAGGGTGAACAGCAGGAGCATCAGGAACACCGCGACGCCGAAGACGGTGTTGTAGACCTCGACGTAGGCAGGGCTGGACAGGTTCACGATCGTCGTGGCGTCGATGACCTCCCAGACCGACTCGACCATCCATCCGGCGGCCTGGCCCATGCTCACGGCCAGCCACTCGAAGGGGGCGGCGACCAGGGCACCGGCGGCACCGCCGGCGACCTCGCAGGCTGCGGAGAGGACCGGCAGGTCGCATGGCGCCATCAGGACACGCCCTGCCCGACGGTCCAGAAGAAGTTGACCAGCGTGACCGCGGCCCCGCAGATGGCCGCCGAGCCGCAGGCGGCCAGCACACCGACCTTGCCCCGTCCGGCGAGGTGCGGGTTGGCCGATTGGGCCCCGAAGCCCCAGACGACCGCGGACACGAGCAGGGCGAGGACGGACAGGACAAGTCCGAAGCTCATGACGGCTCCGACGATGCTGCGCAGCGCGGCGATCCCCGGCAGGCCCGTGTTGTTGGGGGTGATCGACACCTGTGCCAGCACCACCAGTCCCCGGCCGGTCACAGCGACCCTCCAGTGTCGAGCAAGGTGTTGAGCCAGCCGACGCCGCAGCCGGCCAGGGTCGCGGCGGCGGCAGCGCTCCACAGCCCGGCGCGGGCCCGGCCGGCAATGCGCACGTCGCCGGTGGCGGTAGCCATTGCCAGGGCGGCTGCGGATCCGACGAGCACGGCGACAGCGAGGAGCAGCACGATGCCGAGCAGTGCGCCGATGACGTCGGGCAGGCTGCCGGCGTGGTGGATGATGGACAGGTCCGGGGCGACGCTGGTCGCCAGCGCGGGGGGTGGGGTGGCCATGTGCCCTCCGTGGGTCGGGGTCATCCCGCAGGTATGCACTCCTGCCCTGCCGTCAGCGGCTGAGGCTCACGTGGACGTGGTCGAGGTGGCCGCCGGTGGGCGACGTCGGGTCGTGGATACCGCCGCCGTTGTAGGGCCGCCAGCCGTCCTCGTCCCGGTCGGTGTTCCAGATCAGTGCCTGCCAGATGACGTACTGGACGTCGAGCTGGTGGGCGTGGTCGCGGAGCCAGCGTGCGAGCCGCCATCCCTCCTCGCGCTGGGCGGTTGTGGGCACCTGCCCGATGGCGTTGCCGAACGTCACGTCGCACGCCCGACCGCGGGGGTGGTCGGAGTCGGTGCCCGGTCGCGGCGACCAGCAGGTCCAGTGACTGTCGGGGAAAGCCGTCCGGCCGGCCGTGACCAGTACGGCGGTGGCCGGGGTGACGAACCCACCGGTGCCGGTCGGGTCGGCGACGACATCGCCCTGCACGGGCAGCGCACAGGACGTACCCGCCGGGGCGAGGTCGGGGCTCGGGGACGCGGTGGGATCGGGCTCCGGTGAGGTGGGTGGCGACGTCGCTGCGTCGGCCGGCCCGCAGATTCCCTGCGCTGCAGGGCCGGCGACGAGGGTGGCCAGTCCCAGAGGGGCGAGCAGAGCAACCAGGGCGGCGATCGCGGCCGCGATCCCGAGTGCCCACGTGGAAGGGTGAGGGTGTCGGTCGGAGAGGGAGCGGCGCATCATCAACGAGGTGCGTCCAGCCGGTCCCAACAGTTCTGACCGGTCAGGCGGCGTCGGTCGCGGCCCGTCGCGCCGCCTCTGCTGCGTCGACGAACGACGTCGTCGCCTCGGCGAGGTGAGTGAGCGAGTGCCACTGTTCCTCACCCAGGGCCGGTCCGACAAGCATCGGGTCGTGGGCCCCCACCCACGCGGTCAGGTCCTCCAGGCCCAGCAGGAAGCGTCGCACCTGCGGTTGCGGTCGCCTGCTGGGCACTGTCGACGCGTCCGCCTCGCCGACGGCGGACGGGGCGACGAGTCGCATGACGCGCCGGTACGCGCCGTTGACCTTCCCGGTCTGGTCGACCTCGCGGAGCGCGTCGGCGGCGAGCCGTCGGACCTCCTCGTCGTCGACCTCCTGCGCCAGTTGCTGCAGCCGGCCCACCTGCTCGAGGCGGGTGTAGGAGCGGCGACCCGTCACCAGTTGGGCGGCCCGCGCCCGGCTGTCTCCCGTCCCGGTGAGGGTGGCCGCCGATTCGGCGGCACCGGTATCGCCCTGGGTGCCGACCCGGGTCCGGACCTGCCGTCGGGCGGCGTCCTCGGCGAGGAGGGCCTTGAGCTCCCGGTACAGGTCGGCGGCCTCGGTGGGGGCCAGGGGTTGGCGCATGGTGTTCTCGTGCTGCTCGGCGAGCAGCTGCTGCAGCGGCGTCGACATGCCCGCCCGCACCCAGACGTTCACGGTCCGCCAGCCCAACAGCGTGACGGCTGCCAGCCGCCGTGCCCCGCAGACCAGCAGGCCGCCCGGAGTGATGGTAATGGGTTGCAGCAGGCCGACGGTGGCGATGGACTCAGCCAGCGCGTCGAGGTCCCCGAGGTCCCGGCGCTGGCGGTGCCCGACGTGGATGGAGGCGACCGCCCGGTCCATCTCCACCAGGTTGTCCCGCCCGGTCACGACGATCCCTCCCCCGTGGAGGGGCGAGGGACGGACCGGGTGATAAGGCCAACGAGACCCTCGTCGGCCAGGGCGTCGTGGGCACCGTCGCCGGCCAGCAGACGCGCGAGGAGCCCGTGGCGGAGCATCCCGGTGCTGGAGGGGTGGCCGAGCAGGACGCGGAGCAGTCCGATCCAGCTGTCGTGTGGCAGGTCCAGCCGAGCCCGGATGGCCTTGTCGCGGCGCAGGCACTCATACGTCGCGGGTCGGTTGCCGATGTCGGCGAGGCGGCTGCAGACGAACTCCACGCCGTCACCGGCCATCCGGGGTGGCCATCCCAGAGCGATGAGCAGCAGGATGCTGTCGGCCAGCGCCCGGCTGACGTCGTTCGCCCGCTCCGCGGCGTCGGTGTCGTGTGGGCCAGGGACCACCAGTGCCGGGTGGTGATCGGGCAACCGGTGCAGGTCCTCGCCCATGCGGCGGACGTCGTGGCCCTCGTCGTAGCCGGCACGGCGCGCACGTGCGGTGGACACCAGCAGCCCGTTGGCGCGGTGCTCCGCCGCCAGGGTGCACCGCACGGCCGTCGTCACCACCGCCCAGGGATCGCGTGCCCCCCGCGTCGACGAGTTGCGCATCGCCTCGAACGCCGCCACGGCCGCGTCGCCCGGGTCGGCGCCGTACCTGGCGGTCAGCGGCGCGTATCGGTCGATGGTGAATTCCATCAGTGCATCCACGTCGGCGTCGCCCTGCCAGGCACCGGCCCCGGTGCTGTGCAGCCGGTCAAGCAGTGCACGAAGGCCCTCCCCCGTCGTGAAGTCGTGGTCGGCGAGTGGTGCGGGCGGGTGGTCCTCGTCGCGGTCAGCACATGCGGCCATGGGCGCCCCACCCCTTCCGGTCCAGTTCGACCAGGGCGTGGAATCGCCGGTGCCCGACCGGGTGCCCGGCAAGCGCGTTGACGACCCGCAGCCAGCCAGCGTGCTGGGCCTCCTCGACCGTCGCGAGGTGGGCGGTCACGTCGACGTGGCGGTGCACCCGCTTGCCGACCAACAGCGCAAGGAAGCTGCGTGGCGGGCCATCGCAGATCGCGGCGGCCCACCGGTCGGCGGTGTACTCCTGCGTGCGGACCAGCCAACGGTCCAGTCCGATCAGCTTGGGGAGGGGGCGGATGGCCAGCCGCCACAGCGCCGTGTGACCGGCCGCGATGTGGCCGAGCTCGTGGGCCAGCGCGAACCTGACGACATCCCAGTCGCCAACCTCGTAGGCGATGTCGACCAAGTCGCTGGACAGCACCACATACCCGCGGCGGAGGGTGCACTTGGCCGCCATGGCGTTGACCAGGCCGTGGCCGTTGACGACCATCAGGCGGGGACGCCGGCGCAGGCCCATCCGGTCGGTGAGGGTGACGAGCATCCCGTGCAGTTCGGGGAGTTGCGTGGGGCTGGTCTCCACTCCCCTGGCCAGCAGGGACCAGAACATGACGCGGATCGCCACGGCGGCGGCCACGAGCGGGATGGCGAGTCCGACAAGCGCGATCGTCGCCGGTTCGGGGACATCGGTACGTCCGAGGAGGGCGACGACGGCCACGCCGGCGCCGCCGATGGTGAGGGCGGAGCACAGGACGAGGACGGGGACCTCCGCGCGGTGGCGGAGGGTCGAGGCGTTCGGTCTGGCGGGAGGCCGGGGACCGGCCCCCGGGACGGGTGGGGTGGGCGTGGCCTGGGTGTCGAGGGCGTTCATGTCCGGTTGGACGGGACGACCCCGCCCGTTGTGTCAAAACCTGGCGGGGCGATCGCCACGGACCACACGGCGGTCGACACCTGCGACAGGCCGGCGGCGTCCGGCGGCTCATGGGCTGTCCTCGCGGAACCAGCGGCCGACGGTGGAGGGGTGGACGCGGAGGTGGCGAGCGATGCGACGGTTGGACCATCCGTCGGCCCGCCGCGCCTGCGCCTCGGCCATCCGGTCGTCGCGGGACCGTCCGGGATCCGCCCCGGCCGCTGGGGTGTCCTCGTCGGAGGTCAGGTGGGACTGTTCGTCGGCTCGGAGTGGTGGCGCGGCCACCTGGGTGGTCAGCACGACGGTGAGGTGGGTGATGGCCAGGAGGACCAGCGGGGGGACGGCGGAGATGGTTGCGGCCATCCAGCTGGCCAGGCTGGCGTCGCTGGCGACGACGGCATGGATGGCGTTGCCGGTGACCGACAGGCCGGCACCCACCACAAGGAGCGTCCAGGGGTACCAGGTGGCCCGCCGGCCCTGCGGGGCGAGGGCCATGACCGACAGGGTGGCGACGAGGATGATGCCGTCCACGATCAGCGGCCAGACCCATGCCTGGTTGCCCGGGATGCCGGCACGGGTCGCGAGGTCTGCCAGTGCGGTGAAGGACAGCCAGAAGGCGCCGAGGGCGATCAGGACGGTGCCCGCGACTGCGGTGCCAGCGACCCACCGCGGGACCGACGCCTGGCCGCGTTCGTCGCGTCCCGTCATCGGCCGATTCCTCGGTCGAGCGGCGGCTGGCGGCGCGTGGGTGTCGGGGTGGTGTGTCGGTAGGCGGAGCGGATCGTCGCGGTGACCTCGCGGCCGGGCAGGCCCGCCTGTGCGGCGGCGTTGCCGAGCAGCTCCTTGGCAACGTCGGGGCCGAGTCCCATTTCGACGTAGCGGCAGGCTGCCCAGAACAGGGCGTTGTTGCGGGTGCCTTCGCTGCGCGTGGACAGCCATGTCGCGATCCCGCGGGCCGATGATGGTCCCGATCGGCGGGGTCCGGTGGTCGTTGGTCTCGGGCGGGGGCGGGGATCGAGGAGGTGGCGGACATCCGATGCATCGAGTGGGGCGGCCGCTCGGCCGGTGGCCACGACGCGGTAGGGGTGCACCCCGCTGGCGGTCTTGACCGTGGAGGGTGGGACGAGGACGTAGCCGCCGGTGCCACGGAAGTCGACGTGGTGTCGCGTCAGGGCCCATGGACGTTGTGGCCGGTCCGGCACCGCCGGGTAGTACAGGTGCAGTCCGTCGTTGGGAGTAGCGACGGCCACGAGGAGTGCCCGGCCGTGCCCGGCGCGGAGCAGTCGCGGCAGGACGTCAAAGCCGTTACCGGACTGGCGCCGGTCGACGTCGAGGACGTCCACCCCTGATCCGCCCGTGGCGATCGCGACGTTTGCGTCGGGCCAGCGTCGCCACCAGCCGGCGAGCTGGTCGGGGGCGCGGGAGGCGTCGGCCAGCCCGTTGGGAGTGAGGGGTCGCTTGGAGCCAGGGACGATCGGCAGGACCTGCAGGCCTGCTGCAGCCAGGGCCAGCGCCGCCTCGGCCGGTCCGCAACGGCTGGCCTGCGTCAGGGCGTCCACAACCCGACGGCCGTCGGTCCCTGTCCGTTCCGCGAGCTCCATGCCACTCCCCCTGCACCACCCATGACGTCCTGCAGTGCAGGTGTGCTTGGCAACCCCCGCCGTGCCGCCCCGTAGCGATTGCGTGAGGGGCGGCACCGACGGCCGGCACACGGAGAAGCCCGACACCCGAGACCCGGGGGCCAGGGCCGGTGGCGGGCCTGAAGCCGTGGGCGGGTCGTCAGGTCCGGGGTGGAAGTCTCGTCGCCGCGGGAGTGGCTCGGTCTACAACGCCGCGGTGACGTGGGGGATGGCCACGACGTGCCGTCGGGCGTCGATGGCGCGGTCCACGGCGCTGCGCAGCACCTGCAGGACCGCCCGGATCGAGTGGCCACGGTCGCGGTACACGTCGGCAAGGCGCTGCAGCGCGTCATCGGTCACGAGGTCCTCGATTGCGACCTCCGCGAGGGCGAAGCGCGTCCGGATCAGGTCGACCAGTGCCGTGCCGGTGAGCGGGTCGAGGCGGTGCTGGGCGTTGAACGTGTCGAGGATGTGAGGGTGCTCATCGAGGTAGTCGTGGTGGACGCTTGCGATCAAGGCGCCATCCAGACGGGTGAGCCACCCGTCGATCACGCCATGGAAGAACGCGCGAATCGCATCCGGTTGGTGGCGTCGGGCCGCGTCCCACTTGTCGGTGTCATCAAAGACCAGCAGGAGTTGCTGGTCGCCGTCGTGGAGGCCGTCGACCACCTGCTGCAGCACCTCCAGCGCGGCTTCCGCGTCGGGGCCCGGCCGGTGTTCACGGACCACGGCCGCCCATTCGGCCTCCGCCCCCACCTTGGCCCACGGAAAGCCGACCTGGCCGGTCGCCTTGACCTTGGCCAGAGATACCGGTGGGGCGACAGCCAGGTTGCGGCCCAGCATCGCGATGCAGTCGTTGAGGACAGCGGCGGGATCGTTGACGTCGATGCCGGTGGTCGCCACGGGAATGCGCACGGCTCCGATGTCGGCGTTGTGGGCGGCGATCCAGGCGGTGAGGCTGGACTTGCCTGACCCGGGTGGTCCGATGAGTGCGACCCGGTCCTCCTGGCGCAGGTCGCGGACGACGGCGTCCTCCAAGCCACTGGTATTGCCGTGGAGGTCCTGGCGGGGGACGTAGAGCCGCGCCGCGGTCTGGTCGTTGGGCGCGGGGTCCAGCACGTCGTGCTGTTGGAGGTCGTGCAGGTTCACGCCTCAGCCTTCCGTGGGTCGGTACAGGACGTGGCGGCCCTCGCGGGCAGAGGTGACGAGGCCCTCCTCGGCCAGGTCGGCCATGAGCTGGGAGACCCGGCCTCGGGTGACCCCGAGGGCCTGGAGGACCTCCGGGTCCGATGCGCTGGTGGGACCGTGGGCGCGAAGCCACCCGAGGACCTGCTGGTGGGTGCCCGACAGCTGCTCGGCGGCCTGGTCCTGCTGGCTGGCCTGTTCGATCCACGAGCGCGGGTCGGCAGAGGCCAGGGCCGCCCGGGCGGTGCGGACCAGTGTGCCCGGCAGCCGGTCGGTGACGGCCACGAGGTCCTCGGCCAGCTCGCGTAGGAGGCGGTCGAACGGGTCGGGGAGGTCCGCGGCACGTCGTCGCAGCAGCTCCGCGGCGTCGCCGTCGGACAGCGGGCCGAGCTGGACGTGTTCGAAGAACGCGTCGGCGGGGCGGCGGAGCCATTCGGCGTGGTCACCGGTCTCCACGGTCACCACCCACGGGATCGAGGCGGCCCACCAGACGTCGCGGAGCGCGGCGAACTGCGACGCCAGTGGACCGGCGGGCGGGTCGTCCAGCCAGATGACGGTCACGTCGAGCTGGGAGAGCTGGTCGGCAAGCGCGGCCTCCAGGGGTGTGCCCAGGCGCTCGAACGCCCCGAGGTCACGAGCGAGGCCTGTCAGGTCCTCGACCAGCCCAACGCGATGGACCCGCGTACCGGCGAGGAGCTGGTTGACCGTGGAGGTCTTGCCAGCACCGCGTGTCCCGCTCACCAGCAGGTTGGCGCCGAGGTCCAGCTGGTGCCGCCAGCGGGTGACCTCCTCCTCCCGATCGACGAACCGGGCACGGTCGCCTGTCGCGGAGCTCAGCGGACGATCAGACAGCACCCTTGCAGATTATCACCAAATGCAGTTAGACATGCTAACACGCAAGCAGCACTCGACCTGTGGGGCTTCACTGCCGCAAGCTCCCGGACGTCGGCCGTCCATGGTCGACCAGGCCCACTGCGACAGCGGTTCCCGGCACGGACCACCGCTCAAGCCTGACCTGCATCGACCACCTCACCCGGTCGGCGACGGAACTCCCCTCGCTCACACCACCGACGCAGTCGCCAGCACGGGCCATGCACCTTCCCGCCCGGACGACGACCGGCGACACGCCGCCAGCAACCCCGGACCCCCTTCACACACGTCTTGCAGACAAGGCCCGGCTGGGGCCGGCGGGACACCTCCCCAACATGGGAGGTGGTCGCCGGTGACGGTGTCGATGCGGGTCATGTCGGCCGGCAGCGGCTACCGATACCTGCTGGATTCCGTCGCGGTGGGCGACGGCCACCGGCCCGCGCTGGACTACTTCACCGCTGCGGGCACCCCGCCGGGCCGTTGGTTGGGGGCAGGCCTAGCCCAGCTCGGCGACGCCGGTGTCCGGGCCGGCACGAGGGTGGAGGAGGCACACCTGGCGAGGCTGTTCGGGGAAGGCCGAGATCCAGTCGGCGGGACAGCGCTCGGCCGGGCGTACCCGTCCTACACGCAAGGGTCGGGCCGGCGCGCCGTGGCGGGGTACGACCTGACGTTCTCCGCCCCCAAGTCGGTGTCGGTCCTGTGGGCCTTGTCCCCACCGTCGGTGCAACGGCGGATATGGGAGGCCCACCACCGCGCCATCGACGACGTGCTCGGCCTCTTCGAACGGGAGGTGGCAGCCACCCGGATGGGAGCGACCGGTCCGGACGGGGCCGTGGCCCAGGTCGACGTGCACGGGGTGGCGGCGGTGGCCTTCGACCACTGGGACTCCCGCACCGGCGACCCGCAGCTGCACACCCACGTCGTGGTGTCCAACAAGGTCAGGACTGTCACCGACGGGGCATGGCGGTCCCTTGACGGTCGCCCGGTGCACGCGGCGATGGTGGCCCTGTCGGAGCACTACAACGGTCTGCTCGCCGACCGCCTCGCCCGGACGCTCGGGGTGCAATGGGGGTTGCGTGCGCGTGGTGCCGACCGCAACCCCGCGCTGGAGGTCACCGGTGTCCCGCAATCCCTGCTCGACGGCTTCTCCTCACGCACCGCCGCGATCGAGCAGGCCAAGGACCAGCTGATCGCCGACTACGTCGCCACGCACGGTCGGCAACCCACCGCGGGAGTGGTGATCCGGCTGCGCCAGCAAGCCACGCTGGCCACCCGCCCCGACAAGCAGGTCCGCTCCCTGCATGACCTCACCACCAGCTGGCACGACCGGGCCGCACGGATGCTCGACGACGACCCCGCGCAGTGGGCAGCCGGCCTCGTGCGGCCCCCTGCAACCCCCGTGCTGTCCTCCGGCACCCCGGATGTGGAGCAGATCGCCGCCGCGGTGCTTGAGTCGACGTGCGAGCGACGATCGACCTGGCACCACTGGAACCTTCACGCCGAGGCCAGTCGCCGTCTTGCCGGCCACCGGTTCGACAGTCCCCGGGCACGCGAGGCCGCCGTCGACCAGGTCGTCGCGCGTGCGGAGGCCGGGTCGGTCCCGATCGAGCCGCCCGACCTCGCCCCGGTGCCAGCGGCGTTGCGGCGGGCCGACGGCACCAGCGTGTTTCGACCCAGGCACGCCGTCCGCTATACCTCCACCGGGCTGCTCGCCGCGGAAGACCGCCTGCTCCGGCTGTCCCGCGACCCCACCGGACCTGCCGCCCCCGACCATGTCGCAGCCACGGTCGTGCAACTCCCCGACCGGGACGGCCGCACACCCGGGAACGACCAGGCCGACGCGGTCGTCTCGATCGCCCGGTCCGGCCGGAGGGTGGACCTGCTCGTCGGCCCGGCAGGCACCGGCAAGACCACCACGCTGGCCGCCCTCCGCAGGGTGTGGGAGGCCAGCCACGGCCCCCGCAGCGTGGTCGGGCTCGCCCCCTCCGCGGCAGCCGCACGGGTGCTGGCCGACGAACTCAGCATCGCAACCGAGAACACCGCCAAATGGCTCCACGACCACCGCAACGACCGCGCTGCCCTGACGCCCGGGCAGCTCGTCATCATCGACGAGGCCACCCTCGCCGGCACCCACACCCTCGATGCACTCGCCACACACGCCGCCACCGTCGACGCCAAGGTCCTGCTCGTCGGTGACCCAGCCCAGCTCGCCGCCGTCCAGGCCGGCGGCGCGTTCAGCCTCCTCGCCACCGACCGGCCCGACCACCCGACCCTCACCGAGGTCCGACGGTTCACCACCCCCTGGGAGGCCGACGCCTCACTGCAGCTGCGTCGCGGTGACAGCGCCTGTCTGAACACCTATGCGGCGAACGGTCGGGTCCATGACGGGCCGACCGAGACGATGGTCGACACCGCCTACACGGCCTGGCACGCCGACACGCGGGACGGCCGGCACAGCCTGCTCATCGCTCCGACCCGTCAGCTCGTGACCGACCTCAACGCCCGGGCGCGTACCGACCTGATCTCCGCCGGCCACGTCAACCCCCTCCGCGAGGTGCCACTTCGCGACGGCACACGCGCCTCGGCCGGCGACCGGATCGTCACCCGCCGCAACGACCGGCGGCTGCGTGCCGGCCGACGGTGGATCCGCAACGGCGACCACTGGACGGTGACCGCCACCCACGCCGATGGCAGCCTCACCGCGACCGCGCCCGGCGGCGGCCCGCAGGTCACGCTCCCAGCCGGTTACGTCGCCGAGCACGTCGACCTCGGCTACGCGACCACCACCCACCGCGCCCAGGGCTCGACGGTCGACACCGCCCACACCATCGTCACCGACGCACTCACCCGCGAACAGCTCTACGTCGCCATGAGCAGGGGCCGGCACGCCAACTCCGCCCACGTCTGTACCGACACCCCCGACGCGGAACCCCACACCGCACACCCGAGGACCGCAACCGACGTCCTCGCCGCGGTCCTCGCCCGCACCGGGGCCGAAGAGTCCGCCCACGCCCGGGTCCGGCGAGCGCAGGACCGCGCAGGGTCCATCGCCACCCTCGCCGCGGAGTACGAGACCATCGCCAACGCCGCACAGCACCACCGCTGGACACAGCTGCTGGAAACGAACCTTCCCGACCCCCTCGCCCAACGTGTCATCCGGTCACCCGCGTTCGGCCCGCTCGCCGCGGCGCTACGGATGGCCGACGCACACGGCTGCACCCCCGAACAGGTCCTGCCCGACCTTCTCACCCGGGGTGGGTGGCGTGGTGCGCGGGACCCGGCCGCGGTCCTGCGGCACCGGGTCCTGTCCCACCTCCGATCGGTCGGCCCGGACGGCACACCCAAGCTCGTCGCCGGGTTCCTCCCCGAGGCCACCGGCACCATGGACCCGACCATGGCCGCCGCGCTGGACACCCGCCGGGAACTGATCCTGCTGCGGGCCAGAGATCTGGTCCGTACGGCCATCGCCGACCGGCGGCCGTGGGTGGTCAGTCTCGGCCCGCCCCCGCCCGACCGCGACCGTCGTCGCGCCTGGACCAGGGCACTGGTCACCATCGCTGCCTACCGCGACCGCCACGACATCCACGCCGACACGCCCCTCGGCACCACCAGACCGTCCCACCCCGCCCATGCTCTCGCCGCCGCGGCCCTCCACCGCGCCAGGACACTCGCGCACCGTCCCGCCACGACGGGCCACCGGGCTTCGCGGGCACCCAGCCGGGCACACGACGGCCCCGGAATGTAGTCGTACCGTGCTGCCATCCCGCCGCGTCCAGGCGAAGGCGGCCCCGGGGCCAGCACTCCGAGCCCATCCAGTGGACGGAAGGGCGACAGCGTCCGCAGACCTGGCTGGACTCGCCCGTTCAGCTCTCCGGGGGACCCGGGGGGTAGGTGTGGGTGTCGGGTCCGCTGATCACGCATGGACGCCGTTCTGTGCTCCCGACGGTGTCCTGCACGATGGACCCATCAGCGAGGAGGAGCACCCGGCACGCCGATCCGAACGCCAGGTCGTACCCGAAGAACACGAAGTCGAGGGGACGATCTGCATAGGCGTCCACCACCGCATCGACGTCGGCCGGGTCACTCCCCTCGATCGTGAAGGACTGCCACTGCCCCAGGACGGACGGTTCGACGTCGGCGGTGTGGCAGTGCATCGCGATGGCCGGGGCGTGATCGACGATCTCATACCCCTGGCACTGGCTGGTGTTGAACCCCGGCAGGTCGTCGTCGAACCAGCCGACGCGCCGCGTGATGCCCACCAGGCTCGGCGCGTCCCGATCACCGGGGGTGACATCGGTGACCTCCACCGACACGCCACCGCGGATCGCGGTGCGGACGGCGGTGTTGGGCGGTGGCCAGTCCTCCTCGAAGTACGACCCGATCGCAAGGGCCACGTCGGCGGTCACCTCGACCTCGTACAACCATCCCTCGGTGCTGTCGAGCTCGAACGTCCACGTGCGCGTCAACGCCGGACCGTACTCGAGTGCGACCTCCTCGGGGTCGGGAGTCGGCGTTGCCGTCGCTGTGGGCGTCGGGGTCGGGGTGGGCGTGACGTCCGTGACGGGCGCGACCGGTGAGGGTTGCCGGTTGAGGTCGATCGGGCCGTCGCCGAGGAGGCCGTCCTCGGGTTCGTCGTCGCCACCACCCAGGCTGAGCACGGCGAACAGCCCCAGTACCGCCGCCACGGCAGCGCCAAGAGCCAACCCACGCCGCCTGTTTCTTCTGGGCAGCACCGGGATCGGGGCTACCGAGGGGCCGGACCACGTCCGGCAGGCCCCGACGATGGGCGCCAGCCAGGCGTCGGGGTCGGGCGGTCTGGAATCGGGGTCCTCGGCCAGCCCGGCCGTGATGGCCCGTACGACGTCCGCCGGGACGCCGCGTGCGAGAAGATCTTGCCGGGCGCGGTCCTGGCCCTCGGGGGCCTCCCCGCTGATCAGCCAGGTCAGCAGCGCTGATGCCGCCCACAGGTCCGATCGCACGTCGACGAGCCCGCCGACGCGCCGTTGCTCCGGAGGTTGGAAGCCGTCGGTGCCACCGGCGGCCGTGATCCCGGTCGACCGGGCCAGGTCCTTGCAGAACCCGAGGTCGGTGACGGCCAGCCGCTCCCCCGGTCCGACCACGAGCGACGCCAGATCCACCGGCACCGCGGGTGGTGCGGTGGTCAGCAACAGGTTCGACGGTGTCAGATCCCGGTGCACCACCTCGGCAGTCGACATCGCCCCGATAGCCGCCGCGAGCGGTCGCGCGACCGCCGTGACGTCAGCCGCGCCAGCCGACCAGCCCGCCTGCCACAGCTCGTCAACACGTTCGCGGACCGTTCCGCGGTCGCACAGCTCGAGCACCAAGAACGGCCGCCCGTCCTCGCCCTCGGCCAAGTCGTGGGCCCGCACGACATGAGGCGAGCCGATCCGTCGCAGCACCTGCCCCTCGGCCACGAACCGATCGCGCATGTCGGGATCGGCGGCATGGTTCTCGGCCAGGATCTTGACCGCGACCGGGTCGTCGAACTGCTCGTCGAAGCCGCGGTGGACCGTCGCGAAGGCCCCCGAGCCGAGCACACCGTCCAGCCGGTACCGGCCCAACAGTCTGGTGGTCACTGCGGCGACTCCTCGAGTCGACGGCCGATCATGACGCGACCGCGGGACACACGGGTCCGCACCGTTGCGGGCTTGAGGTCCAGCAGCGCAGCGATCTCGTCGTAGTCCAACTGCTCGACATCGCGCATGATCACCGGCCGCCGGTAGCGGTCGGGCAGGTCCTCGAGCATCGCCTGGACATCACGTCGTTCCGCGATCATCGACGACACTCGCCGCTGGTCGGCGGCGAGACGCGCAGGAATCTCGTCGGTGGGTCGCTGGCGTCGGACGGCGTCGATCG
The DNA here is from genome assembly GCF_003344865.1 of Euzebya pacifica. GTDB lineage: Bacteria > Actinomycetota > Nitriliruptoria > Euzebyales > Euzebyaceae > Euzebya > Euzebya pacifica. Next base: position 2,409,899 of record NZ_CP031165.1, on the reverse strand, counting down.
CCCGGTTTCGGGCCACCGTGTACAGCCAGGTGGAGAAGCGGCTCCGGCCGTCCCACGACCCGACCCGTTCGGCCACGGCCACCACGACGTCCTGACAGACGTCCTCCACCATCTGGGCGTTGACGACGACACGCCGCACGGCAGTGCGGACCAAGCCGAGCCGGTCGATGAGTTCGAGCGTGCGGTCAAGCGCCGCACGGTCGCCGGCGGCAGCGGCGACCGCGACCCGCTCGAGCTCCGCCCGCAGGTCGACCCCGTCGCGTGTTGCGCCGTCGCGTGTCATTGCCGGTCGAGTCCCACTACACCGGCTGCGGGACGTCGCTGACCTTGACGCACGTGAGGAGGTTCGACTCCGATCGCTCGGTGAAGCTCATCGTGACGCGCCGCTCATCCTCCCAGGTCAGCTCGACGTCATGCACGCTCTCGGTGTCCCCGATGAACAGCCTCCCCAACGCCTCGCCCACCGAGCCCTCCAAACCGTAGTAGTCCAGAACCTCCCGGTCCTCCTCGCGGACGACGACGACCGTCACGTCACCGTTGTCCTGCCACTCACCCTCGAAGAGCTGCCCGTTGGTCAACGGTCCGCCACGGGCCCGGAAGAATCCCTCGGGATGCACCGCAACCGTGGCCTCCACGACATCGAGGGGGTGGGACACGACCTCGTCGGGACGGGCGAGATGGGGGAACGAGTCGATCGTGCCCTCGAGTTCGAAGGCCCCGTCGAACGGCGCAGGAAGGGAGTCGAGCTCGGCCACGTCACCCTGGAGCTCGGCCACCTCCTCGGCACGGCACGACCACGTGCCCGCCGCCAACTCCCCGATCGACGGTCCCGATCCACACGCAACCGCCACGACAGCCATCACACCCGCGACCCCCGTCCACATCACCGCACGCCGAGAACTGCTCATCATGTGCTCCCTTGGACGTTAGACCATCGACGTCCGGTATGACGCAGTGGCACATGCATTTGTGTCACGAGGTGCCGAACGTGCTACGGCGACCGGCGATTCGCGCCGAGCAGGCAGGGATGGACAGTCTCGACTGTTGACATCCCGGCGCCTTACGGATCCTGGGCGACCTTCTCCACTTACCAGTGGTGCCGTAGACGGCGAGAGCCATGAGTGTGTGGGCGAGCCTCACGGCCCAGACGCCGTCCACCGCTGTCCATCCCAGTAGCGAGGGGGACCGCCGTCCGATGGGGGATACCAACCCGGCGGCGGTCCTGCAGTGGCCGAAGGCTGCGTCCTGTGCACGGCTGCCTCCGCGACCTTCTTCGAGATGGTCTTGACCTTCTTCGAGCCGCATGACGGGCACTGCTTGTACGCCTTGAGGTGCGACTTCCGCTCTTGGTGGACGGTCTGGATATGGAGATCCTGTTGCCGTGCAGACAGCCCCGTCCCCACGATCGGTTTCCGTGCGGATGTCCACTTCTCTGCGAACCAGATGTGGTCGCACCGCTTGCATTGTCTGGCCTCCTCTGGATGAAGGAAACTCATGGAGACGCTCCTGTCACGTCGAGAACCTCTTGAACGTCATCAGGGCCCGGACCGTCGTAGTCCGCCTGCTCGCCTGCCTCGACTAGTCGGCTGTAGGTCTGTGAAGCAGCCTGCTTGCGCAGGTTGGTGAACCGCACTGGGTTTGATGAGGCTCGGGCTATTTGTTTCTCATGGAGTGAGCCCGGTTCTCTGGACACCGTCCCTCTTGCGAGGAGGATGGAGCCACGATGCCGAGGAACCGCCCGCCGTACCCACCCGAGCTGCGTGAGCAGCTGATCGCGCTCGTCAAGGCCGGGCGTTCGCCGGAGGAGCTGTCGCGCGACTATGAGCCGACCGCGCAGACGATCCGGAACTGGATCGCCGCCGACGCTGCCGAGGACGACCCTGACCAGCTCGGCCGTGCCGAGCGTGACGAGCTCGCCCAACTTCGCCGGGAGAACAAGATCCTGCGCGAGGAACGCGAGATCCTCCGAAAAGCCGCGGCCTGGTTCGCCGCGGAGACCGACGCGACGCCCCGGAGGCGTTCGCGTTCATGAAGGCGCATCAGGCCGAGCACGCCGTCGCGACGATGGCCCGACTGCTGGAGGTCTCCACCAGCGGCTACTACGCGTGGCTGTCCCGCCCCGACAGCCAGCGCACGATCGACGACCGCGAGCTGAGCGAACGGATCCGTCACCACCACGCCGAGTCGCGTGGCACCTACGGCGCCCGCCGCATCCACGCCGACCTGCTCGCCGAAGGCCGCGAGGTCGGCGTCAAGCGTGTCGCACGGTTGATGCGCAACGCCGGTCTTGAGGGCGTCTCGCGGCGCCGCAAAGGCAAGACCACTCGACAGGACCGCGCCTCAGCCGCCGCCCCAGACCTGCTAGAGCGGGACTTCACCGCCACATGGCCAGACCAGAAGTGGGTCGCCGACATCACGTATGTCCCGACGTGGCAGGGCTTCACCTACCTCGCGATCGTGCTCGACGTCTGGTCCCGCAGGATCGTGGGCTGGGCGACCGCGCCCACCCTGCACACCCAGGTTGTGCTCGACGCGTTGAACATGGCGGTCTTCCGCCGCCGGCCCGACGCGGTGATCCATCACAGCGACAAGGGCTGCCAGTACACCTCCATCGCCTTCGGACAGCGCTGTGCCGAGACCGGCACGACACCCTCGACCGGATCGACTGGCGACTGCTTCGACAACGCGATGGCGGAGAGCTTCTTCGCGTCGCTGGAGTGTGAGCTGATCGACCGGACCCGGTTCGCGACTCGGCATGAGGCCGACCTCGCCGTCATCGACTACATCGAGGGCTTCTACAACACCCGCCGGCGCCACTCCGCGCTGGACTACCGTTCACCCATCGACTACGAGAACGACGCCTCCTCCGAGGCAGCCTGACCCAAATCCGACCCCGTCCACGAAACAGGGGTCACTCCACCCCCAACGCTTCGGCGGGAGTGCGCCAGCCCAGTGTCTTGCGGGGCCGTTGGTCAAGCGTCGCGGCAATGGCCTCCAGGACCTCGGCGTCGTGGCGGGCGAGGTCGTTGTCCTTGGGGAAGTACTGGCGAAGTTCTGGGACCCGCGGGGCCCCGCCACCGGCAAATGAATCAGACGCACGGTCCTACACCACCCGATGGGACTCCCTCGAGCATCATGAGCACGACCACTTCTTGCGGAGCTGACGGACCTCGCGGACTTCCCGCTCCCCCGCCGCGCTGTAGCGATGCGACGTGATCTTTCGTGCTGAGGTGTTGTCTGGCATGACTCCATCCTCGTTTCCAAGGCCAGGAGCCTCGAAGGAACCCAGGGAAGTTCTGTAGCCCTACTTCGGTACCGAAGGCTCTGACCAGCCGCGAGCACCTCGCCAGCGACGACAACGCATTAGTCGCTTTCCACAACACCCACCCCGCTACATCACCCACGACGGGCACACGACCCTCGGTTGGTTTTTCGAGAAGCCGGTCTCTCACGTAGGTTACCGTCATGCGTGGACCGCTTGAGGGTGTACGGATCATCGAACTGGCCGGCATCGGCCCCGGACCATTCACGGGCATGATGCTGGCCGACATGGGCGCAGAGGTGATCCGTGTCGACCGCAAGGGCGGCAATCCCGCCGCCGCGGTCGGTCACGGTGCGCTGTTCCGGTCGCGTCGCAGCATCGCGCTTGACCTCAAGTCCCCTGCCGGAACCGAAGTGGTCCTTCGGCTGGTGGAACTCGCCGACGGGCTGTTCGAAGGATTCAGGCCGGGGGTGGCCGAACGGCTGGGCGTGGGCCCCGAGGACGCCTTGGCGCGCAACCCCCGGGTGGTCTACGGACGAATGACCGGCTGGGGTCAGGACGGGCCGCTGGCATCCGCCGCCGGGCACGACATGAACTACATCGCGCTGGCCGGGGCGCTGCACGCGATCGGCGAGGCCGATCGCAAGCCAATCCCGCCGCTCAACCTGGTCGGCGACTTCGGCGGCGGCGGGATGCTGCTGGCCTACGGGATGGTGTGCGGGCTGCTGCACGCCCAGCGCAGCGGCACTGGTCAGGTCGTGGACGCCGCGATGATCGACGGCACCGGCCTGCTGATGAATCCGTTCTTCGCTCTTCGGCACGCCGGGATGTTCACCTTCCAGCGTGGAAGCAACATGCTCGACGGCGGGGCGCCCTTCTATGACACCTACCGCACCGCGGATGGCCAATGGATTTCGCTTGGTCCGATCGAGCCGCAGTTCTACTCGCTGATGCGTGACCTGTTGGGTCTGGCCGAAGACGAGTTGTTGGACAACCAATACGACCAGCCCCGCTGGGCTGAGCAGAAAGCCCGCATTGCCGAGGCCGTCGCCAAGCGGACGCGGGCCCAGTGGGACAAGATCCTGCTCGGCACCGACGTCTGCTATGCGCCGGTGCTGACGCTGGACGAGGCGGCCGTCCACCCACACAACGTCGCGCGTGGCGCCCACGTCGAAGTCGATGGGATGACTCAGGCCGCACCGGCCCCCCGGTTCAGTGCCACCCCACCCGCGGCGCCCACACCGGCAACGACGCCGGGCACCGACACCCGCGCGGTACTGGCCGACTTCGGCTTCGCCGACGCCGAGGTCGAGGAGCTCGTGGTGAACGGAACGGTCGCCGACGTGAGCTGACCGCGCCGATGTGGGACTGACCCGACGCCGAGGGCCCTCAGGCCCGCTCGAAGACGGCGGCGAGCCCTTGGCCGCCCCCGATGCACATGGTCTCCAGCGCGAAACGCCCGGCGCGACGCTGGAGTTCGTAAAGCATCGTGGCCAGTACTCGACATCCCGTGGCGCCCACGGGATGCCCCAAGGAGATGCCCGAGCCCAAGGGGTTGAGGCGAGAGTCGGTCGCCTGCAGCTCGAGTTCGTCCAGAACCGCCAGGACCTGGGAAGCGAACGCCTCGTTCAGTTCCATCAGGTCCAGGTCCGCGATCGTGAGATCCGCACGGGCCAGAGCAGTCCGGGACGCCGCAACCGGCCCGAGACCCATGCGCGACGGTTCCACGCCCGACACTGCCCAGGAGCGCAGCACCGCAAGAGGCCTGACCCCCAGGTTCTCGGCCACGTCCCGCGTCGTGACCAGGCACACCGCGGCGCCGTCGTTCTGTCCCGAGGCGTTCCCAGCGGTGACGGTGGCCGCCGAATCGACCGCGGCCCGGATCGGTCGCAGCCGCTGCAGCGCCTCCATCGTGGTGGCGCTGCGAACGTGTTCGTCAGACGACACCGTGGTCTCTCGCCCACGGCGGTCGGTCACCGTGACCGGGACGATCTCGGCCTCGAAGTGTCCCGCGGCTTGCGCCGCCGCAGCCTTGCGGTGAGAGTCCAAGGCCAGCTGGTCCTGGGCCTCGCGCGACACGTCGTACTCCTGACGAAGGTTCTCCGCCGTCTCCAACATGCCGCCCGGGACGGGATGGTTGCGCCCGCCCGCGGTCACGCGCCCACGCGCGAGCCGGTCGTGGAAGCTCGTGTCGCCCCCGACCCCGAACCGGGCGCCCAGCACGTAGTGCTCGGCGTTGCTCATGGACTCCACGCCGCCGGCGACCACGGCATCGGCCACACCCGTCTGCACCCGCATGGCGGCGTCCAGCACCGCCTGCAGTCCCGACCCGCAGCGACGATCCAGCTGCAGGCCGGGAACACTCACATCCATACCTGCGTCGAGGGCCGCCACACGCCCGATGGCCGGGGCCTCGCCATTGGGATAGCACTGGCCAAGGATGACGTCGTCGACTTGTTCGGCGGTGACACCGGTCCGGCGGACCAGCTCACCGACCACAATGGCGGCCAGCCGGGCGGCGGGCACGTCGGACAGGGACCCACCGTAGGTCCCCACCGGGGTGCGAACCGGCTCGCAGATCACGGCTTCGCGCAGGTGACGGGTCATCGGGTTGGCACCCGTTGCACGACCGTCCGGGCCTCGGTGTAGGACAGCAAGGCATCACGGCCGTGCTCGCGTCCGAACCCAGATTGCTTCACTCCGCCGAAGGGCAACTCGTCATAGACCCGCCCCAGGGTGTTGACCCAGACGTATCCGGCATCCATGGCGTCCGCCACTCGCAAGGCCGCTCCGTGGTCGGTTCCCCAGACGGACGCGCCGAGACCGTATGGGGTCTCGTTGGCCACCGCGATGGCCTCCGCCTCGTCGCTGACCCGGACCACGGACAGCACCGGCCCGAACGTCTCCTCCTGCCGCACCCTGGCCCCCGGCTGCGGGTCCAGCAGCAGGGCCGGCCGCAGGAACCAGCCCTTCTCGGTTGCCCTGTCATCCGGACGCCCGCCCCCCACCAGGGTCGCGCCACGGTTGACGGCGTCCTCGATCTGTTGCTCTAGGTGTTCCCGCCCCGCCTGGGTGTGCAAGGGGCCCATCGTGGTGCCCTCCTCCAGGCCGTCACCGACAACGATCCGCTCGAGGCGGTCGGTCAGTGCGTCGATCAGCTCGTCGGCCACTGCCTCGTGCGCAATCAGGCGCTTGGGTGCAACACAGACCTGCCCGGCGTTGTAGAAGCGGGTGCCCATCAGGGCACGGGTCGTGGCCCGGACGTCGACCGCGTCCAGGACGACGAACGGGTCGCAGCCCCCCAGCTCGAGCGACACGCGCTTGAGCTCGCCTCCCGAGGCGGCACCGACACGCTTGCCGACGGCCGTCGAACCGGTGAAGGCGATCCTTGCGACCGAGGGATGCCGCACCAGTGCGTCGCCGACTTCCGCCCCTCCAACGACCACTTGGACCAGACCCTCCGGTACGTGCCGCGACACGATGTCGGCGAGCTCCCGGGTGATGACCGATGTGGACTCGGCCGGCTTGACGACGAAGCCGCAACCCGCAGCCAGGGCCGGGGCCAGCTTGGTTCCGAACAGCGACGCCGGGAAGTTCCAGGGCACAATGCCTGCGACCACGCCGACGGGGCGACGTTTCACGAGACCCTCGACCCCGCCACCGAGATCGACGTGCTGGCCATCTGCGCCGGTGGCCATGCCGGCGTACTGGATGAACGGTCCCACGTACCGCTTCAGCTCCATCCGGGCCTCCTTTCGGGTCTTGCCCTGCTCCTGGACCAGCGCCACGACAAGTTGCTCCAGCTCCGCGGATGTGTCCGCCGCGACGGCCAACAGTCGCTCGGCGCGATCCATGGGCGACAGGGCGGCCCACTGCTTCTGGGCCCTTGCCGTGGCTTCCACCTTGCGGCTGACCGACGACTCGTCGTCGCGGTCCACCCTTGCCAGCAGCGTTCCGTTTGCAGGGGACCGGACCTCGATCGGTTCCATCGTGTACCTCCTGATAGTTTTGGATTGATCAATCAGTCGGGTTGACTATACTGCCGCCATGCCACCTCTGAAACCCCGTCCCGTTGTTGACTGCCATGTTCATGTGGGGGCGACTGAACGGTGGATCCCCGAGGGCCTGGAGTTGGCCCGGCAAACCGCCGACGACGACGCGCACCAGGCGCTTGGGCCCGACGGCCCCGTCGGTGAGAGGGTGGGGCCGTACCTGGCGGAACAGGGGGTCACGGTAGGGATGGCCATTCCGTCCGGACGGTGGCCGGTGCAGGAGTACACCCTCCAGGAGGCGGAGGCCTCGGGGGGGATGTTGCGCCCGTTCGTGCAGTACGACCCCCGCAATGTCACGGGTGCCCATCGTCGCTTCGCTGCCGCGATCGCAAGGGGCGCCGTCGGCCTGAAGGTGCACCCGGCCAGCCACCAACTTCCCGCCAATGACCGGGCCCTCTACCCGCTGTACGCGGTGGCCGCCGAGCACCAGATCCCCGTCATGGTCCACGTCGGCTCTTCGGTCTTTCCAGGGGCCAAGATGCGTTACTGCGACCCGATGCTGGTCGACGAGGCAGCAGTGGACTTCCCGGAGGTCGACTTCCTGCTTGCCCACTCCGGGAGGGGCTTCTGGACGGATCAGGTCTTCTTTCTCACCCGGATGCGCCGCAACATCTGGATGGAGTTGTCAGGGATCCCGCCCCGTCGGCTACCAGAGACCTTCCCCGAGCTCGACCGGGTCGCCGACCGTCTCGTGTGGGGCAGCGACTGGCCCTCATCCCCGCCCATTCGACGGCTCACCGACGAGATCCAGCAGCTCCCCTTCAAGGCCGAGACCATCGAACGGCTCCTTTGGCGCAATGCCGCTGAATTGTTCGGGCTGACGGAGTTGTTGGCCGCCCACACCCAGAAGGAACCCACGACATGACCGTCCTCGACCTCCAGATCGATCCCACGGTTCGTGGCTGGTCACCCGAGCTGCCCACCGTCTACCAAGAACTCGCTGACCGGGCAGGGCAACTGGCCGCGTCGCTCGCTGGCGAGGACCACCTCTGGGACGCCGAGGGCAGGTTCCCCTGGCCGGAGGTGGCGGTCCTGGGGTCCCACGGGGTACTGGGCCTGACCCACCCTGAGGAGGCCGGCGGGGCCGGATTGCCCCGGCTCGCGGCTGTCGTGGTGCTCGAGGCGCTCGCCCAGCACTCGTTCACCCTCGCCGAGGCGACCCAGATTGCGGCCAACGGCCCGGCATACGTTCTGTCGACCATCGCCGCCCCCAGGCTACGGGATCGATGGGTCCCCCGGGTCCTGGCCGGCGAGACCCTCATCTCGATCGCGATCACCGAAGTCGACGCCGGATCGTCCTTGGCGGAGATCGCGACGAACGCCACGTCCGATCCAGTCGGTTGGTCGGTGTCAGGCACGAAGTGCTTCGTGACCGGGGGCTCCCTGGCAGGCGCCCACCTGGTGATGGCGCGGATGGGGGAGAGCCCGGGGGTTCGTGGACTGGGCTATGTGTTGGTAGACGCGGGCGCCCCCGGCTGCGACGTGCGACAGGTCCACCGCAAGATCGGGGGCAACGCCACACCAGAGGCGGTCATCGACTTCGCGGTCGCTGGCATCGATGACGAGGCGATCGTCATCCACCCCGACTCAGGGGGCTTCGCCCTGGCCATGCAGAGCTACAACGCCATGCGGATCGGTATCGCCGGCATGTGCTGCGGCGTGGCCCGCCGGGCGCTCGACCTGGCCGAGGCTCACCTCGCGCAGCGGGTACAGGGGGGACGGCCGCTTGCGAGACGGCAGGGCCTTCAATGGCGGATCGCTGAACTCGAGCTGGAGTTGGAGTCCGCGAGGCTCCTTACGTACCGGGCCGCCTCGCGCGTGGACGAACACGGCTTTCCCGACGGTCTGGACACTGCACGGGCCAAGCTGGCCGCATCCCGCGTGGCCGTGGCCGCGGCCGATGCGGCCATACAGATGCTGGGATGGCGCGGCATCGTCAGCGCCGAGGACCATCCAGCCGAGCGCATCCTCCGAGAGGTGCGCGGCTGGACCATCGCTGGCGGCACCTCCGAGAGCCTGCTGAACATGCTGGGGCGGGCTGCCCTTTCCGGACACGGGAGTGGACGGTGAAGTACGAGGAAATCGAGCTCGGTTCGGTTCACGAGACCCGCGCCCAACTGATCACCACCGAGGACGTCATCGCGTTCGCGTCGGACTACGACCCGCAACCCATGCACACCGACCCGGCGTTCGCGGAGGGAGGCCCCTTTGGTGGCCTCATCGCCTCGGGCTTTCACACCATGTCCATCGCTTGGTCGTTGTGGATGACCCACGGGGTGATGGAGCAGGACGGCCAGGGCGGCATCTCCCTCGATGACGCCCGATGGTTCGCCCCGACCCGACCTGGGGACCGCATCAGGGCACGGGTGACCATCTCCGAGCGCCGTCTCACCACGCGCGGACGCGGCTTCATCCGGATGGACTTTGAGGTGCTGGACCACGACGACTCGGTCCTGATGTCGTTCTCCACCACCGGACTTCTCGCGCGACGCGCGGACGGCCTCACACCCGGCGACGCAACCCCCAATCCCAACACCCAGCAGGAGCATTGACATGACCGTGAAGTGGCGCACCAATCCCGACGAGCAGATGCTCCGCGACACCGTCAAGCGAATTGGCAACGACTTCGGCCCGAGCTATTTCTTGGCCAAGGCCCGAAAGCACGAGCACACCGCCGAGCTGTGGCAGACCGCGGCTGACGCGGGACTGGTGGGGGTGAATCTGCCCGAAGAGCACGGGGGCGGGGGAATGGGCATCACCGAGCTCGCGGTGGTGGCCGAGGAGTTCGCCGCCAGCGGATCACCCCTGATGATGATCGTCGTCTCCTCGGCGATCTGCGGCTCGGTGATCGCCCGGTTCGGCGACGCGGAGCAGCGCACGGCATGGCTGCCCGCCATGAGCGCCGGCGAGTCGATCTTCGCGTTCGCGATCACCGAACCGGACGCTGGGTCCAACAGCCATGCCCTGTCCACGCACGCCAGACGCGACGGCGACGGATGGGTGCTGCGGGGCCAGAAGTACTACATCACGGGTGTCGACGTTGCGGACCGCATTCTTGTCGTCGCCCGCACCGGCACCGACGAGGACGGCCATGGACAGTTGTCGTTGTTCGTCGTGGACACCGATGCTCCGGGGCTGCGCAAGGAACCGATTCCGGTGGCGCTGACCCTGCCGGAGCGGCAGTACACGCTGTACTTCGACGACGTGCGTCTCGACGACGACCGACTGATCGGGGAGGCGGGGGACGGACTGCGGCAAGTCTTCACCGGCCTCAATCCCGAACGGATTCTCGGGGCGGCACTGGCCAACGGCGTGTCGCGGTACGCGTTGGACCGCGCCGCGGAGTATGCCAACCAGCGTGAGGTGTGGGGCGTTCCGATCGGCAGCCACCAAGGGCTCGCCCACCCCCTTGCCGAGGCCTTCGTTCAGGTCGAGCTGGCCAGGCAGATGACCAGCGTCGCCGCCCGCGAGTACGACGAGGGGGAGAACGCCGCGATGGCGAGCAACGTGGCGAAGCTTGCCGCCGCTGACGCCGCGATGTTGTCCGTCGACCGCGCAATGCAAGCACACGGCGGCAACGGGTTCGCCGAGGAGTATGGCATCGCGGAGTTCTGGAGCCTGGCGCGCTTCCTGAAGACTGCCCCGGTGAGCCGTGAAATGGTGCTGAACTTCGTCGCCGAGCGTGGGTTGGGCCTTCCGCGGTCCTACTGAGCTCCCGGAGGAGGACTCACCCGATGAATCGTTCGAGCGCCGTTCGGTGGGCGTCGGACTCCTGGCACTCCATGGTGGCTTCGGCCTCCTTGACGAGGTGTTCGAGCAACCCGTCCTCGTGCATCAGCGCCTTCATGTGCCGATGGGCGATTCGTGGGCCAGCCGCCAACGTCGCCGCCTGGCGCAGCGCCTCCTCGGTGACGTCCTCGGGCGCCACGACCGCGCTCGCGAATCCCAGGGTGTCCAGGGTTGCCACGCTTGGCCGGTGCCCGGTCAGCAGCATCTTCTTCGCGACAGAATCACCCAGCACGCGCGGGAGCAGCCACGTGACCCCCCAGTCGCCGGGCAGCCCGATCCGGCCATAGGCCGAGACCAGTGTGGTGTTGGTCGCGACCACCCGCAGATCGCAGGCCAGCGCGATTCCGAGGCCAGCCCCGGCAACAGCCCCGTGGAGCGCGGCGACACAGGGAACGCGGAGGGCGCGCAGCAATGTGACGACGGAGAACCCGTTGACGAGACGATCGTGCTCGTGCCTGCGTGCTGCTGCCCGATCAGCCGGGTTCATGGGTCGCCGGTCGGGCACGTCGTGGAGGGTCTCCACGTCTCGTCCGGCGCAAAAGGCGCGACCAGCTCCTGATATCACCACCGCGCCGACCGAGTGGTCGTCCTCCACAGAGATGAGTGCGTCACGACATCGCTCGACGCTCTCCGCGTCGAGGGCGTTGAGACGGTCCGGCCGGTTGAGTGTGAGGTGAAGCACCCCATCGGCGCGATTGACGAGTACCGGAGCCGCGGAGTGATCTTGTTCCATGTGCGTGGCCATGCTAGCGTTCAATCAATCGATAAACAAGGAGTGAGCGTCGTGAAATGGTGACCGCGATCGTGACGGGCGCCGCGCGTGGTATTGGAGCCAGCGTGGTAACAAAACTGCTGGAGTCCGGCCTACACGTTGGTGCGCTGGACCTCGATCCCACGGTGGAGTCCACCCGTCACCCCAACCTGCTCGGCATCGAGTGTGACGTCGCCGACGCCGATGCTCTAATCGCTGCGGTTGCTCGCGTCACCGCGCGGTTCGGCCCATCGACGGTCGGCGTGGCCAACGCCGGGATCCAGCGAGACGCCAGGGTCGGGCACATGCGGGCCGCCGACTGGGACGAGGTGATCCGCGTCGACTTGACCGCCGGGTTTCGACTGACCCAGGCCTTGTGGGCGGCGATGTCGTCGGCGGGAACCGGACGCATGGTTTATCTGTCGTCGGTGGCCAAGGACGGCAATTTCGGCCAGGCCAACTACGCGGCGGCGAAGGCGGGGTTGGTGGGACTTGCCCGAACGGTCGCGATCGAGGGCGGTCCTGCGGGTATCACGGCCAATGTGGTGTGCCCCGGCGTCATCGACACCCCTGGGACCGCTGAGTTCAAGCAGCGGGCCCCAGCCGCGTACGAGAGGTTCATTTCCGGTGTCCCGGCTCGACGGGCGGGCACACCGACCGACGTTGCCGGTGTGATTGACTTCCTCTGCAGCCCGGCTGCGGCATATGTCTCGGGGCAGACAATCTACGTCGACGGCGGACTCTCCTGCGGCCATAACTAGGCGACATTCCACCCGTCTTCTCGGCAAGAACCAGACTATGAAATGAGTTCGCGAATGAGTGCGTCAAGCCAGCCCAGACCGTCGCTAGGCAACGACTTCGACGACAAGCGACGCCGCATCCTCGCCGCGGCCGGGGAGGTGTTCGCTGACCGGGGGTTCGTCGCTGGGACCACCAAGGACATCGCAGCGCGCGTGGGGCTGTCACAGCCGGCGATCTACCACTACGTCGGCTCCAAGGAGGACTTGCTACACGAGATCGCTCTTGGGATCGACCAGACCATGCGTGGTGTGCTGGCGGATTCTGGACCGCGCGGAGACGCCCGAGCCCACCTCGTGGAAATCGTGACACGGTTCACGGAGGCGGTGATCGACAGCCAGGTCCCCTACACCGTCTACTACAAGGAACTGCACCAGTTGTCGCAGGACCTACGTCATCAGATTGCTGAGGACGAGCGGTTGTTCGTCAGCCACATTGCCGAGGTCGTGCGGGACCTACAGGCATCGGGGGACCTGCCGTCGGACGCGCCTCCATGGGTCGTCGCGCAAGGGATTGTGGGGATGATCAGCTGGACGCACCGGTGGTTCCGTTCGAGTGGCCCCCTCACCCCCAAGGAGATCGCCACCGTCTTTCTCGACCTCATTGGGCTCGGCCAAGCCGGTTTGGGCGAACCGACAGCCGAGCCCGCCCAGGCCTAGAGCATCGCGTAGCCGCCGTTCACCGACAGGGTCTGTCCGGTGACCCATTCGGCTTCGTCAGACGCGAAGTACGCAACCGCACCGGCTGCATCCGACGGAGTCCCGAGGCGGCCGACTGGGTAACGACGGGTCATCTTGGTCAGCTGCGCCTCGTCGTAGGTGTCATGGGCACCGGGCGTGAGCGTCGTGGACAACGACACGTTGTTCACCGTGACTCCATCGCGCCCGACCTCCTTGGCGAGGGCTCGAGAGAACCCCATCACTCCCGCCTTCGCCGCCGCGTACGCCGCAACGTTGAGTTCTCCCACTCGTCCAGAGTCCGAGACGATGTTGATCACCCGTCCGAACCGGCGAGAGACCATCCCCGGAAGGACTTCCCGTGTCACGGTCAGGGTCCCAATCAGGTTCACACCGATGTCGCGCATCCACTGAGCGGGGTCGGAGGACACGAACGGTTGAAATGTCCACACACCGGCGTTGTTGACCACGACGTCCACCGAACCCAGCTCGCGGGTGACACTGGAGACCGCGCCCCGGACGGCCTCGGAGTCGGCGACATCCGCGGTCGCCCCCACGACCGGCGCGTCCTCGCTCCGCCAGTTCCCGACCCGCTCCGCGACAGTGTCGCTGTCCATGTCGATCACGCCAACCGCGAAGTTGGCGGCGAGGAGGCGGTCCACGATGCCGACCCCGATGCCCCGTGCGGCACCAGTGACGATGGCGACGCGACGGGTATGCCTCGTCACCGCAGTCCCTCCTGCAGCGACCCTCGGCCGATGACGTTGCCTTCTTGGTCACACACCTCGACGGTGGCTGAACCATCGTCGGCCACACTTCCCGCAGCGACCAACCGGTCACCGAGCCCGTAGGGCCGAAGCTGTTGGCTCCGCAGCGTGAACGGGACATCGAGCCCGTTTGCCTGCCGCCAGGGCTCGTGCAGCATGCCGACCACGGCCGACCCTTGACCGATGACCGAGTCGAAGCCGGCCTTGCGCGCCACCTCGTCATCGAGGTGCAACGGGTCGGGGTTGTCCAGGGCCACGGAGAGGCGCGCGAGCATCATCCGGTCCACCACGGGGCTCACGACCTGTGGAAGCTCGCGCCCGGCACCATCGGGGTCGAGGGCGGTCACGCCCTGGTCGTCACGAGGGTCGTGGTCGTCCACTGGTTCCATGGTGGGCTCGTCACGCGATTCGGTGAACAAGACCTCCCAGTCACAGACAGGCGTGTCGCCACGTGCGAATCCCGCACGCAATCGGAGGAACTGTCGGTGGCCCCCGCGTGAGCCGGCCCGCTCCCAGGCGTCAACGACCATGGCACGCCCGGCGACCTGGTCCTCTTCGGTGACGGGCAGGCCATGCCAGCGCACGTCGATACCGACGTTCAGGGTCCGCCCCCATGTGAACGACAAGGTCTCGGTGAGGTCCTCTGTCGTCACCGCCAGGAAGAAGCCGAACATCGCGGGCAGGACAGGCCGGGCACCCAAGCCAGACGACCGGGCGGCGCTGACGTCGAGCAACTCGGCATCCTGCAAGCCCAGAGCCCGGGCGTAGTTGACCGTGCTCAGGCGTTCACCCGGGACGAAGGTGACCGGCGGGAAGACGGGCCGATGGGAGCGTTCTACCCGCATCCGGTCAGGACACCGACACGATCGGGAGGGAGGCGCCTGCCAGCAGGTCCACCGTGGAGCCGCAGTTGCGGCAGGTGAAGGGCCGCTTGCACAGGGAACCGCCGAAGCTGCCCTCCGGCCGGAGGTTCGTGCTGCCGCAGTAGGGACAGACCGGGTCAGCCGAGGACTCAGGCACGAAGCCTTGTTCCTGCAGCACCGAGCAGCCATGGGGAGTGATGTCGGAAGAGCCCCAGGACTCGTGGTCCCAAGTCAGGCGTGTCTCCAGAGCCGAGTCCACCGACTCGACCGCCTCACGCACCCGCCTCGCCATGAGTGCCCTCCCCGGGCACGCGACCCGGGTCGGCACCAACCGGACGTCCACGCAGGTGGCAGACACCTCGACGTCACGTAGCACGCCCAGATCTCGAAGGGTGATGGCGATTTCGGGGTCCTCCACGCGATTCAATGCTTGATGAATCAATTCGGTCTTCGTCATTCCGTCCTCCAACCCGCCGCGGGGCAGGGATGTCGTGATCACTCCACGACCTCGTAGTTCCAGTCTGGATGTGCGGTTCGGACGCCTCGGATGCCATCGAGAATCGCCGCCAGCGGGGCATGCTCCTCCATCTGCTTCCTCGGGGACCGGCTCGGCATCTCCGGAATCTCGACCCCTCCGGCAGCGATGGCTGCACGAACTCGTGTGACCCACTGGACGTGCAACTCGCCCAGGAGCGCGTCGTCGGTGAAGGACGACGTGGATAGAGCACCGAACAGGTCGCTCGCCGCGCCACATCCAGCAGCGAGCACCTTGACGAAGTCGTCCTTGGTGGCCGGGTCGTGACCGAGCACTCGTACCCACCGCTGCCAGTGGTGCGCGTGCAACCGCTGCTCTGCGGCGAGCACTGCCGCCACGTGTCGAAGGGACTCGACCTGCGACTCCAGACGGTCGAGCAGTGTCAGCGCGCCCTCGGCGACGAGGAGTCCCCGGACCACCGTGGCCGGCCAGTCCAGCAACCGGGTGGCACACAACGCGGACGGACCCCACTCGGCGGGTTCGCTGCGGTAGACCTTGTGATCCCGCCATTCGGAATCGTGGCCGAGAGCAGCCCAAAGGTTCGCCGCGTGGGCGAGGCCCTCTTGGCTCATCGAACCCACGGCCAGTGATTCCTCCAGGTCGACGTAGTCGGTGATCCAGCGGGCCAAGTCGTGTCCGTGAAGGAACAGATCTTCTGCCCAGGCCCCGACCAGCGGGGTCCATGCGGTTGCGCTGTTCACACCTACTCCTCTACTGGGGTTTGCATGCGATTGCGGCGGTTGCGCCCCGGATAGGCGGGCGTCCGGAACGGCATCCGCGTCGATGACATCAGTGTCACCGCGCGATCTGGCCCTCCGCTGGTGATCGCCGCGCGAGGAACGACCCACAACAGCGTCGCGCGCTCGCGGCGGGTGTAGACCTCCTTGGCGGCATGCCAGGCCAGCTCCGGGTCGCGCCCACGAACGCTGCCGAGGTGGGCGATCTCGCGAGTGGTACCGAACTGCCCGAAGACCTCGTAGGCGTCGCCGTCGATCGCTTGGGCACCAAGCATGATCAGACCGGGACGACGTCGGCGTTGAGTGCCGCATGCTTGTACGGGGCGTTCCGACTGAAGGATTCGCGTAGGAGCGCTTCCCAGTCGGCGGCACGAGGGCCACCCTCTTTGATCATGGCGTTGGTTTCCTCCCAGTCAGGGGTGGCGTAGACCCACTCCCCCAGGGACTCGTCGAAGTGGACGAGTTCGTGCGGCACATCGACCCCCAGCTGCTCGAAGACCGGGATGATCTTGTCCAGCCAACGCTGGCGCAGGCTGTCGTTGCTGTCGACCTTCAGGCCGAGCTTGTACATCGTGTTCTCGGCGACGGTGTCGGAGTCCGGGGGGCCGAAGTAGGCCAGCATGCGAGGCAGCCAAACCTCGAATGCGTCCTGCACGACCGCCCGCTGCTCGTCGGTGCCGGTGGTCAGGACCTCGTGAGTCAGGTCCAGGGCATGGTGGTAGTGGAAGGACTCTTCCTTCTCGATCTTGCGCAGTGCGCGCGCGTAGGGAAGATAGGTCCCCTGCTCAAGCGACTGAAACTGCACGATGGCCGCCGAATTCATCAGCAGGGCCGCCGGGCCGATCTCTTCCCACAAATCGAACCCATAGTGAAAGATCGAGAGCAGCTTGGTCTTGCCGGTCAGGAAGTCATCGACCACCTGCTCCCGACTGAGACCCAGATCCTCGGCGACACGGGCCATCACATGACCGTGACCGACCTCGTCCTGGACCTTGGCCACGAGCATCTGCTTGCGGTGGTAGGTGGGCACACGATCTATCCACTCGCTGAAGGGGAGCACGCCCACGATTTCCGCGAGCGTCTGAAAGGCCGCGATCCGGGCCGCATACCGTCGGTACTGATCGGTCATGTCGTCCCACAGTTCGTACCTGACCGCGAGTCTGTCGTCCTCCACGGCGTGGCTTGTAGTAGCCATCTGCTTCTCCTTCGAACTTGATTGATTGATCTATCAGAATCGTAGCGCGCGTAGCGATTGTCGTCAAGCGCGCCCCCTACATCCGGTCAGCGATAGCTGTACGGGTAGTTCAGCCACCACCTCTTGACTCGAACCCAGACGCCGTTGAGGCCCTCCGGTTGGACGAGCAGGACCACGACGAGCACCACGCCATAGAGACCGGACTGCAGCAGCAGCAAGTTGTCAGCCAACGCCGGCAGCGGGCCTTGCAACCATCCGGTCGCCAGTCGCAACAGCTCGGGCATCAGTGACAGAAGTACCGCCGACATGACCGTCCCCGGCAGCGAGGTCAGGCCACCGACGATTACGATAGCCAAGTACTGCACGGCGAGCTCAAAGGTGTAGTGGTCCGGCCCCGTGGTGCCGAGGTACGCCGTTGAGAGACCGCCGGCGATCGCCCCGTACGCTCCGCTCACGGCGAAGGCGTACAGCTTGAACCGGGCGAGGTTGACCCCCATGGCCTGTGCGGCCAAGTCGCGGTCACGCACAGCCCCCCACGCCCTACCAGTCCTGGAACGACGCAGGTTGGTGGCGATCAGCACCGCGCCGACGGCCGTGACCACGAGCACGACGTAGAACTCCCGTCGAGTGTTTACCGTCCAGCCGAACAGTTCGGTCTGGTCCAACCGGAGCCCGAAGTTCCCTCCCGTGAGTTCGAAACGGGTCACGGTGAACAGCAGCGCGAAGTGGAAGGCCATTGTGGCGATGGCGAGGTAGAGGCTCTCCAGCCGCAAGGACGGAAGGCCGACGACGAGGCTCAGCGCAACCGCGGACAGGACCGCCGCCCCCAGTCCGGCGAGCAGCGACAGGTCTGTTTGCACCGAGACAACACCGACCGCATACCCACCGACCGCGATGAACGCCGCGTGCGCGAGCGAAATGAGTCCCGTCTGCCCCGTCAGCAGCTGCAGGCCGACAGCGCCGACCACCACGATGAGTGCCTGGTTGGCGAGATGGACGAAGTATTCACCCGCCACGAAGGGGTAGGCCACGAGTAGGACGGCCAGGAGGACCGTCCAGAGACGACGTCCAGTCGTGGGCCAGAGTGCCCGCTCACCTTCGTACCTGATGTGGTAGTTGCCCGAACGTGCCATGACCAGTCACACCCTCTTGATCTCAGGAGTGCCGAACAACCCGTACGGCCGCACGACAAGCACCAGCAGCAGGGCAGCGAACGCGGCCAATTCGCGCGTCTCACCCCCGACGTAGAAGCTCGCAAGTTGCTCAGCCACGCCCAGCAGCAGGCCACCGAGGAGTGCACCTCGGACGCTGTCGAGTCCACCGATGACCGCAGCGGGCAGTGCCCTGATCGCCACGAACCCGAGGTTGTTGCTCACGAACACGGTGTGACCGGCCAGGACACCAGTCAACGCAGCTAGGCCACCGGCCATGAGCCACGACAGTCCGAAGACCGCGAAGGCGCTGATGCCCATCAACCGGGCAACGGCCTGGTCCGAAGCCATCGCTCGCATGGCGAGCCCGTACCGGCTGCGACGATAGAACGCGCCCACTGCGGCGAAGACCAGCACCGTCGCCCCGATGGCAAGCAGGTGCACGCTCCAGACGTTGACAGGACCAACGTCGACGTAGGTGTCCACAGGAGCCGGAAGGGCTCGTTCACGGACACCGAACACGAAGGCCACCGCCGAGCGGAGGATGAGGGACAAACCCAACGTGACGAGGACGACGGAGAAAACGTCCTCGTCCAGTAGTCGCCGAAGGACCCAACGTTGAAGCGCCCAAGCAACGAGCCCCGCACCGACCATCGCTGCGGGCACCGCCAAGAGGTAGGGCAGGTCGAGGTCCACCAGCGCCACCAGAGCGAAGTAGGCGCCCACCATCAGCAGTTCGCCGTGGGCAAAGTTGAGCACCTTCGTGGAGCGGTACACCAGAACGAACCCGAGCGCGACCATGGCGTAGATGCTGCCGTTGGACAGCCCGTCGGCGAGGACCTGCAGCAGCCGCATCTCAGGGCACCTCGGCGTAGAGGGACTCGATCAGATCGCAGTACCGCTGCTCGATGACCTTGCGGCGGACCTTCTGGGTCGCGGTCAGCTCGTCATCGTCCTCGTCGAGCTCCTTGGTGAGGATCGACACCTTCTTGACCTGCTCGACCCGGGCCAGCTGGTCAGACAGACGCCGGACCTCGCCCTGGATCATGGCGACCACCTCTGCCGTGGTGGCCAGGTCCTTGTAGGTGGTGTAGCCGATGCCCTCGTGCTCAGCCCACAACCCCGTGTTCTCGTAGTCCAGCTGCACGAGGCCGACAAGATACTTCCGGCGGTCCCCGATAACGACAGCTTCCTTGATGTAGGGACTGAGCTTGAGGTGGTTCTCGACCTCTTGGGGCGAGACGTTCTTTCCGCCGGCCGTGATGATGATGTCCTTCTTGCGATCAGTGATGCGCAGACAGTCGCCGTCCATCGTCCCGACATCGCCGGTGTGCAGCCAGCCGTCGACGACGGTCAGGGCCGTGGCTTCCGGGTTGCGGTGATACCCACAGAACACCGACTCGCCGCGCACGAGGATCTCGCCGTCGTCGGCCAGCTGCACGTCCACCGTCGGTGACAGGTGTCCGACGGTCCCGTACCGTCGCTGGTCACCGGAATGGATGGTTGCCAGCCCCGCGCACTCGGTTTGCCCGTACGCCTCGCGAACCGGCAGGCCGAGCGCGTCGAAGAAGCGGAGGATCTCCGGCGCCACCGGCGCCGCGCCGCACATCAGGAACCGGGCTCGCCGCAGTCCCAGCTGGTCCACGACGGCTCGCAGCACCAAGACCCTTGCCAGCCAGTGCCCCACACGCAGCGCCGTCGAAACGGGCTGGCCATGCTCGCGGCGACGCTGAACCTGTTCGGCCACCTGCATGCCCTTGCGGAACATGGTTCGGTTGACACGGCTGCTCTCGCTGATCGACACCTCGTGGGCAGCGTGCATCTTCTCCCAGATCCGCGGCACCCCGACGAACACGGTGGGGGCGATCTGGCGCAGATCCTGGTTGATGGTGTGCACGCCCTCGCCGAAGTGCACCGAGGACCCGACCAGCAAGGGGAGGAAGACCGACATGCAGCGTTCGAGGATGTGGCACAGGGGAAGGTAGGACACGACGGTGTCGTCCTCGCGGAACGGCGTGAGTCGCAGCCAGCCATCGGCCATCGCCAACACGTTGCGGTGAGAGATCATGGCACCCTTCGGCTGTCCAGTGGTGCCGGAGGTGTAGACGATGATGCCGACATCGTCAGTGGCGGTGCGGTCGAGCAACTCGTCGAACCCTTCGACGTCGTTGTCGGGGTGCTTGTGTCCCAAGGACTCGACCTCGTCGAAGGTGTAGATCCGTGGGTCGTCGTACCGCGCCAACCCCTTCTCCTCCACCACGATGATGGCCCGCAGGTCTGGCAGGTCACTGTCCAGCAGTTTGTCGAGCTGCTCTTGGTCGTAGGCGACGACGACCGAACAGCCCGCGTGCCGCACGACGTACTCGACCTGGGGCGCGGTGTTGGTTGGGTAGACACCAACCGACACCGCCCCGAGCGACTGGGCAGCGAGGTCGGCCAGCACCCACTCCACGCAGTTGTCGGCCAGGATCGCGATGTGGTCCCGGCCGGGGGAGACCCCCAGGCCGATCAGCCCGTAGGCCACGTCGCGCACCCGGGCGTGGTACTCCCGCCAGGTCGCCTCCCGCCAAACGCCCAACTCCTTCCACCGCAGGGCGACCCGGTCGCCCCGGGTCTGGGCGTTGCGGCGCAACAGCTTCGGAAACGTGTCGTGTTCACCGACGTCGACGTGGTCGATCGTCCGTTCGTTGCCCGACAGGAGGCTCGTCCCGTTCATCGGCGCAGCGCCCCGACCCAGCTGTCCTGACCGTCGATGGACAGGTCCAGTCCTTCCGACCCGCCCAGGTAGGCCTCGATCACCCGTGGGTCACCCTGCACCTGGTCGGCACTCCCGTCGGCGATCAGGGTGCCGAACTCCAGGACGGAGACCTGGTCGGCGAGGTCCATCACGAAATGCATGTCATGGTCGATCAGAATCATGGTCACTTTGAGCAGTCGCTTGATGTCCAGCACGAAGCGCGCCACGTCCTCCTTCTCCTCGGTGTTCATACCGGCGACTGGTTCGTCCAGCAGCAGCAGTCGTGGCTCCATCGCGAGCGCCCGACCGAGCTCCACGCGTTTCTGCATCCCGTAGGGCAGGTCGTGGGTGGCGGTGTCTCGCACATCCTCCATTTCGAGGAACTCGATCAGTTCCTCGACCCGCTCGCGGTGGACGTTCTCCTCCCGGCGGGTTCGACCCAACCACAACGCGTCGGAGAAGAGGTTGGATCGCATCAACCGGTGGCGCCCCATCATCATGTTCTGCAGGGTCGTCGCGCGTCCGAAGAGCTCGACGTTCTGGAAGACTCGTGCGACCCCGAGCTGGGCCACTTGGTCCGGACGCAGCCGCAGCAGCTCGTCGTCACCGAGGGTGACTGAAGACTCCGGTGTGGGCCGATAGAAGCCGGAGATGCAGTTGAAGAAGCTGGTCTTGCCTGCCCCGTTGGGACCGATCAGCGCGTGAACCGTGCCCGGTTGCACTGAAAGGCTCACCTCGTTCAAGGCGGTGACGCCACCCAGATGGAGGGTGAGGTCACGGGTGGTGAGGCCGATGGTCATGACAGCCACCTCTTTCTTCTGCGATAGGCCTTGACAGCGTCGTACCGTCGGCGTTGGTCGAGGTCGCTCATCCCGAGGTAGAACTCCTGGACGTCCTCGTTGGCCAGCAGTTCCTCACTGGTGCCGTCGATGACGACTCGACCGTTCTCGATCACGTAGCAGTACTCCGCGATCGCCAACGCCGAACTGGCGTTCTGTTCCACGACCAGGATCGTGGTGCCGAGGTCACGGTTGATGTGGCGCAGGGTCCGAAAAGCTTCGGCGACGTGGAGGGGCGCGAGCCCGAGGGAGGGCTCGTCCAGCAGCAGCAGCTTGGGTCGAGCCATGAGGGCCCTCCCGAGGACCAGCATCTGCTGCTCGCCTCCCGAGAGAAGACCGGCGGGCTGGTTGCGCTTCTCGCGCAGTCGCGGGAACTCGTTGAGGAACAGATGGCACTCCTCGCGGACCTCGGATTGGTCGTCGCGACGGAACCCGCCGATCCGCAGGTTCTCCTCCACTGACAGGTCCTCAAAGACCCGACGACCCTGGGGAACGAGCGACAGGCCCAGGTCAACGATCTGTTCTGGCGGGAGACCCCCGATGGGCTCTCCGGCGAACTCAATCGTCCCGCCTTCGATCTCACCGTCCTCGTAGCGCAGCAGGCCAGTGAGAGCCCTCAGGGTCGTGGTCTTGCCGGCCCCGTTGCTCCCGAGCAACGCGACCACCGCTCCCTCGGCCACGTCGAAGGACAGGCCGCGCAGGACGAGGACGACGTCGTTGTAGGTGACCTTGAGGTTGTTCACGCCCAACAGACTCATCGTGGCACCACCTCTTCTGGTTGGGAGGTGGGGGATACCGCGCCCTCGTCAGCGTTGAGTGGCCGGCCCAGATAGGCGTCAATAACCGCGGGGCTCGACGCGACGGCGGCTGGCTCACCGTCAGCGATGATCTTTCCGTAGTCCAGCACCACGATCCGGTCGGCCAGGTCCATCACCATCTGCATGTCGTGTTCGATCCACAGGACCGGGAGACCGAGGTCGTGTCTGATCCGGAGCAGGAACCGGGCAAAGTCCTCCTTCTCCTGCCGGGTGAGCCCCGAGGAAGGTTCGTCCAGCAAGAGGACCTCGGGGTCCCCACACAGTGCCCGTGCGACGCCGACCAGCTTCTGCAGCCCGAAGGGCAGGTCCTCCACCATCGTGTCCCGGTGGTGGCTGATCTCGAAGAAGTCCATCACCTGCTCAACACGAGTGAGCGCTTCGACCTCGTGCCGCATGTAGCGGCCCCAACGGAACCCGGCCCACCCGACGGCTCCCCACAACTGGCGGGTCCGTCCAACCATGAGGTTCTCGGTCACCGTGAGGCCACCGAACAGCTCACCATGCTGGAACGCTCGGCCGATCCCCATGGCGGCGATCTCGTCCGGCGCCGCGCCGATCGTCGAACGCCCGTTGGCGCGGATGTCGCCGGAGGCAGGTGTGTAGATACCGCAGACGCTGTTCAGCAACGCCGTCTTGCCGGCGCCGTTGGGGCCGATGAGTGCCAGCAGTTCGTCCTCGCTGAGGGAGAAGTCCGCGTTGCTGACCGCCTCGATCGCGCCGAACCGGATGGTCACCTGGTCGATCTCGAGCATGGGCCGAGTCATCCCCACCACCTCCGCTTTCGACGGTACTGTCGGACGTCCCTGTACGAGCGACGCGCGGCTTCGGCATCGTTCGTGCCCAGGTAAAACTCCTTGATGTCACCGTGCTCCAGAAGCTGTTCCGGGGTGCCGTCGAAGACGATCCGCCCGTCCTCGATCACGTAGCCGTAGTCGGCGACATCGAGCGCGGCCAGCGCGTTTTGTTCAACCAGGAGGACCGAGATGCCCCGGGCCCGCTGGACCCGCCGGAGGTCCTGGAGCAGCGAGGTGACGATCAGCGGTGCAAGGCCCAGCGACAGCTCATCCACCAGCAGCAAACTCGGCCCGGTGGACAACGCCATCGCCATTGCCAACATCTGCTTCTCGCCGCCGGACAGGTACCCGGCGAGGTTCTGCTCCACCGCTCTCAAGCGGGGGAATGCGTCGAAGGCATCCTCCACTCCGTCGGCGACCCTGGCGGACGCCTTGAGGTTGTCCAGCACCGTGAGGGTGTCGAACACCTTGTCGCGTTCGGGTACCAAAGCGATGCCCCCGCGTGCAACCTGGTGGGGTGCCATCCCGGTGATGTCATCGCCGTCCAGCAAGATGTGCCCGTCGGTGATGTCGGCATTGTCGGAGGACAGGAAGCCTGACACGGCCTTGAGGGTGGTGGTCTTGCCGGCACCGTTGGTCCCGAGGACCGCGGTGATGCCGCCAGCAGCTACCTCCACCGACACTCCGGTTATCGCCGTGGCGAGCTTGTTGTAGACAACCTCGACCTGCTCCAACTTGAGGATCGGAGTCTTGGTTTGCGGTGATTGCTCGATGGCGGTCATCGTTGGCTCCTCTGCACGTCGATGAATCCGTAGGGCCACCGCTCGAAGTAGGCTCGGACCCGTCGCCACGTGCCGCTGAGACCACGCGGTTCGAACAGCAGGAACGCCACGGTTGCCACTGCGAAGACACCGAGCTCAATGCTGCGCAGGTGCCTGCCAAGAGTCGGTTGCAGGCCGAAGCGGAGCACGAGTTCCCCAACGATGAACGGGGTCGCGGTGACGAACGTCGCGCCGAGCACGGCGCCGTGGACGGTGCCCAGGCCCCCGATGATGATCATCGCGAGATATTCCACGCTGACGACGAGGTCGAAGTCCTCCACGCTGACGCTACGGAAGTAGTAGGCGCTGATAGCTCCGGCGATCGCCCCGATGGCGCCACTGGTGACGAAGGCGAGGACTTTGGCCTTTCGGACCGGGACACCGAGGGCTTCGGCGGCGACCTCACCTTCCCGGAGAGCGACCCAGGACCGGCCCAGGACCGATCGTCTGGTGTTGGACGTCCATGCCACCACGACGATCGTGGACATGATCAGGAACGGGTACCAAGCTGCGGCATTGTTGAG
This sequence comes from Euzebya pacifica, assembly GCF_003344865.1. Taxonomy (GTDB): domain Bacteria; phylum Actinomycetota; class Nitriliruptoria; order Euzebyales; family Euzebyaceae; genus Euzebya; species Euzebya pacifica. The sequence goes on along the minus strand of NZ_CP031165.1, from coordinate 2,384,789 downwards.
CACGATCGGGCCCAGGGTCGGGGCAGGGACCGTGAGGTCGGCTCCAGTCCCGCGCGAGTCCTGTAGGTAGGTCTGGTAGCGGAGGGCAACGGTGAGCACGACCGACTGGACGGCGAGGGTAGTGATCCCCAGGTACAGGCCCCGTAGCCGAAGGGCTGGCAGGCCTGCGACCAATCCGAGGGCCGCGCCCCCGAGGGCGGCCACTGGTAGCGCCAGCGTGAACGGGAGCGAGAAGTGGAGATGGAGGCCGGCGGCGAGGAAGGACCCTGTCGCCAGGAAGGCGGCGTGGCCCAGGCTCAGCTGCCCGGCGATGCCGGTCACGACCTGCAACCCGAGGGCCCCGACGGACGCGATGAGCACGAAGTTCGCCACGTTGATGAAGAAGGAGGAGGCCACGAAGGGCAGCACGACCAGCGCCAACGCCAGGAGTGTCCAGCCGAGGACCCGGTGGATGGACCATGGGTGAAGACGGAGCAGGTCGCGGTGCCCGTTGATCAGGTACGGGGTGCCGTGGCGCACCCGGCGAATCACGTTGTCAGACACGGTCCAGCTCCTCCACGGTGCCGAGGAGTCCCCATGGGCGGACCATCAACACGGCGAGCATGACCACAAACGGAACCGCTTGTCCCAACTGCTGGTCAACGAACTGAATGACAAGCACCTCCATCACGGCGATGAGCAGAGCGGCCGGGGCGATCCCGGACAAGCTGTCCAGGCCCCCGACCAACGACACGGAGAATCCCTTGAGCGTCGCCCCGATCAGCAGTGGCGAGACTGGGGTCTGCATACCCGCGAGCAGGGCCGCGGCCACCGCGAGGCTGGTCGCAATCGCCCAGGACAGTGCCCCGACGCGGTCGATGTCGATCCCTCGTCGGGACGCGAGGGCCGGGTTCTCCGCGACCGCCCGCATGTGGACCCCGAACCGGGAGCGGGAGTACAACACGCCCACCAAGCCGAGGATCAGTGCACCCACGCCGATGGCCAAGAGGTCGAACAGGCGGACCCGGGAGCCGAACAGCTCCAGGGCGGTCTGATTGCCGGGTAGCGGGATGAAGCTGTTGGCCCCGGACCACACGTACTGGGTCAGCGCCTGGATCAGGAAGAGCAGCGCCAGGGTCATCATGATGATCGAGATACGGCTCTGGCCAGCCAAGGGGCGGATCAGTGCCCAGTACACGACCCCGCCCACCGCAGCCCCACCCAGGAGCAGAAGCACGATGGCAACAGGAAACATCCACGGGTTCTCCGATCGCTCCGAAACACTTGGGAGCAGCTCCACGGCAAGATAGCCAGAAAGGAGCACGAACCCCGGGTGCGCCAGGTTCAGCACCCGGGACGTGCGGTAGACCACCACGAAGCCGGCGGCCATGACCGCATAGGTCGCCGCCAGGCTGACGATGTCAATGAGAAGTGTCACGCGTTCCGCCCTGCTTCGAGATGGTCGTTGCCCCGTGCCTAATCGGTGGCGAGGGGGCTCAGCAAGTCGGTGGCAGCGTCAAAATCCACCCAGTTGTCGATCGCCCGCTCCAGCTCACCGGTATCGGGATTGAGCCGGTAGCCGGTCCAGTACCGCGGCCCCACGTGATCGGTCTCGCTGTACTGCAGTGGGCCGCCGGTCAACCCGCGGGTGTCGAGGTCGAGGGCCTCAATGGCGTCGCGCAGGCCGGCCGGGTCACAGTCGGCGCCGCACCGCTCCAAGGAGTCCGCGATGATCATGCCCATCAACCAGCCGTTCACCGTGGCGGAGTTGGGATCGATCTCTGTGCCGAACTCCTCAGCGGCCGAGCGGATCTCCTGGATCTCGGGAACGTCGGTCTCGTCGATGGAGGTGATGTTGGAGAGCGCCCAGATGTTGTCAGGCCCGACCTGTTCCACCACCGTGTCAATGTCGGTCTCGGGTGTGGCGGTCATGGAGAACGCGATCGGCCCGGCGTAACCGGAGTTGCGGGCTGCCACGGCCACACCGATGGCGTGGGAGGCGATGGAGATGTCGAAGAACGCGTCGGGGTTCTCGTCCACCAAGGGCTGGACGAAGCTGGAGAAGTCCGAGGTCTGCAGCGGGGCGTTGATGACCGAGCCCGCCGTCCAGTTGCTGCCCTCCTCCAGGGCCTCCAGCCAGCGCTCGCACACCGCGAAGGCGGCTGGACCCTCGTGGATGTAGCACGACACGGTCCCTCCATCAGGGAACTCGTCGCCGAACACCAGCGGCCACAACTCGACACGCGCGTCTGACATCGCCTCGAACACGTTGCCCACCGTGAACAGCAGGGGGTCGGGTTCGGAGGGGAACATGTCCGGACGGGCCGAGTGGCCGGTCAGGAACGGCACACCCGCCTGACGGACGACCTCGAATACCGAGGGCATCCGTCCCTCGATGGTTCCGCCCGCCAGCATCAGCACGCCGCTGTCGACCAACTCGGTGGAGAGGGTGACTGCCAGCTCCTGGTCGATCTGCATGTCACGCATCTCCAGCTCGATGGGGCGGCCGTTCACCCCCCCGGCCTGGTTGAGCCGTTCCACGAACAGCCGTGCGCCCTCGAACTCCGGGAAGTAGGTTCCGCGCGTCACCGACGAGGCATCGGTGAGCCATCCGATCCGGTACGGCTCCCCCGATGCCGGAGAGGATGCCCCGTCTTCGGTGTCGCCGGTGTCGCCGGTGTCGCCGGTGTCGTCCGTCGCGAACTCAGTGGCAGGACTGTCCTCAGCGACCTCAGCTTCCTCGGCACCGCTGCAGGCGCTGATCAGCAGTGCCATCACTAGCACGAGGAGAAGGCGGATGGGGGGTGTGGTGCGCATTTCGTATGGCTCCTGTTGTATTGGGGGGTCTAGCTGAACCGTGCGAGTTCCGCGGCCTCTTCCGCGTACATGTCCTCTACGAGGTCCGCGAACATTTTCTGGAACTGCCCACGGCGGACCTTGCGGGTCGGCGTGGTGTCCCCCTCCTCGGGATCGAGCTCCTTGGGGATGATCCGGAAGCGCTTGACCTGCTCGACGCGGGCCAGTTCCTCGTTGCCCTTCGCGATCTGTCCCTCGATGAGATGCAAGACCTCGGGAAGGCGCGTCAGGCTGCCGAAGCTGGTGTACAGGTGTCCATTGGACCGGGCCCAGTCCTCCACGGTCTCCCGGTCGATCTCGACCAACGCCGTTGGGAACTTTCGCCCATCAGCGATCAAGACGAGCTCGGAGATGTACGGGCTGGCCTTCATCACGTTCTCGATGAGACTCGGCGTGATGTTCTTGCCGCCCGCGGTGATCATGATGTCCTTCTTGCGGTCACGGAGGACCAAGTGACCCTCGTCGTTGATCTCGCCGACATCCCCGCTGGCGAACCACTCCCCCTCGAAGACCTCCTCCGTCTTCTCCGGCTGGTTGAGATAGCCCAGGAACACCCCCGGGCCGCGGTAGAGCAGCTCGTGGTCTTCAGCCACCTGCACGGCGATATCGGGAACGGGGGTTCCGACGCTGCCTGGCTCCGGGAACTGTCCGGTCTGGAAGGCGATGAACCCGACCTCCGTCATGCCCAGGGCGTTGAGAAGGTTGACCCCCCATAGCTGCCAGGTGCGCTGAACTTCAGGGGGGATGTGCGTCCCGCCTGTGATACCGAACCGCACCTTGGCCAACCCGAACTTCCGCAGCATGGGGCGGAAGACCAGGAGTCGTGCGAAGAGGTAGCCAAACCTGGTCAGGGCGGAAGGCGAACGGCGGTGGCGCTTGGCCACGCGCATGGCGAGCTGGTAGGCACGCTGCTTGAGCCCGCCCGCCCGCTCGACTCTGGTGATCGCCCCCGCCGCGAACTTCTGCCACACGCGGGGGACCGCGTGGAACATGTTCGGCTGGACCTCGTACAGGGTCGTGGAGAGGTTCTCGAGCCCCTCGCCAGTGTGGACGACGATGCGCGAGAGGATCGGGGAGTACAGGGCGATGATCCGCTCGAACGCGTGGGCGAGGGAGAGGTGGGCGACTATGCGTACCTCGTCCTCGCGGTGCAGCTCGGGAAACACGGTACACAGCTGCAGGGCGCCGCCGACCAGCACGTTGCGGTGGCTGATCATCGCGGCCTTGGACGGCCCGGTCGTGCCCGAGGTGAAGATGAGCATCGCAGGGTCGTCGACCGAGACCGTCTTGGCGGCCTCGTGCACCTCCGCGACCTCCTGCGGCGTGGCTGCGTTTCCTTCGTCGAGCAGGTCATCGAACGCCTCAATCCGGGCGTCGTCATATCCGAAGAGCGCCCGGGTGTCGTCAACGACGACATGGTTGACGCTGGGACAGTCCTCGGCGACCTCGAAGAACCGGTCCACGTATTCTTGGTTCTCCGCGACCAGTGTGGTGGCCCCCGCGGTGCGGATCTGATGCCGAACCTCTTCGGGGGAGCACGTCGTGTAGATCCCGAACGCCACACCGCCGGCAAGGATGACTCCGGCGTCAGCAACCATGAACCGATATGTCGGGTCACCCATCACCGCCACGTGCTGGCCCGGACGGAACCCCCGCCGGCGCAAGGCCCAGGCGAAGGCCGTGGCGTCCTGGAGGTACTGCGACCATGTGAAGGCGCGGTACACGCCCTGGTCCTTCTCCCGCACGACCACGTCGTCGGGTGTGCGCGAGGCACGCTCGCGAAGGGCCTCGCCGATCGTCAGCCACGCGAGATCAACGTGGTCTGCTGCGCCTGTGGTCGTGGTGGTGTTCTTGGGCGGCGTGGTCGCCTGCCGCGCCGGATTCTCGGTGTGAGCAACATCGGTCACGTCGTGCGCTCCATGTGTGGGGTCGGTGGACAGGAATGGACGTCTGGCAGGACAGAGGGACGGGGCCCCACGTCGGGCCTACTCGCCCGGCGGGACGGGATCCCCGACCCGATCCCAGTCGCCCTCTTCGGGATCCGCGGCATACACAGCGCTGGCCAGGCTGGCCACGTGCTGGTCGGCCCCGAACTCCACAGGTGGAACGAAACCGGGGACGGAAACGCCATTCATGGCGTTCAACGCGTCGACCACGCCGCTGGGAGTGAGTTCGTCGGCTTCCTGCATTGCCTGCAGGAGCACCGCGGTATTGACCAGGCCGAAGAGGTCAAAGGTTTCCGCCGGCCGACCGTGCGCAGCCTGCACCGCCGCGTCAGCGGCGTCGAAGGTCGGGTCGCCGGGGTGGGCGTAGTAGTCGGCGGCGTAGAAGTTGTCCGCGCTGCCGCCAGCGATCTCGAAGAAGGGGGCCCCGACCGACGGGTTGATGGCGAAGGCAGGGATGTCCTCGGCGCCGAGGCGACCGAGCTCGCGGCGCAGCAGCCCGGACTGGGTGTAGATGCACACGCAGGCGACGGCATCCGCGCCGGAGTCCACTATGGCCTGGACCTGGGCGGAGACGTCATCACTGCCCCGCACGAACGACTCGCGGGCCGCGACCTCAACGCCGAGCGACGCGGTGGCAGCGTCGAAGCCGCTCAAGCCGGACTCGCCGAACTCATCATCTTGGTACAGCACGGCCGGGCGCTGAACGCCGAGTTCCTCCACCAGGTGCTGGACCCCACGTTCCATCTGGGCGGCGTAGGGCACCGCGGCGACGAACACATGGTCCTTCGTTGGGTTGTACATCTCCTCAGACAGGCCAAGAGAGAAGCTGATGACCTCCTCCTCCTCCACCAAGTCGAGAATGGCCCCGAACGCGGCCGAGCCGTGCACGCCAGCGAGGGCGAAGACGTTGTCGTTGAAGATCAGCTTGTTCGCCGCTGCCAACGTCGCGGAGGGGTCGGACTGGTTGTCCTCATAGACGACCTCCACCTGTCGGCCCTGGACGCCGCCGTCGGCGTTGACCTGCTGCACCCAAGCCTCGACGCCGTCACGCATCAAGACGCCAGCGGCGTTGTACGGGCCCGACAGGTCCAAGATGGCTCCCAGGGTGATCGTCTCCTCTCCGATACCACGGACCGTCGAAAGCCCGCCTGCCTCCTCATCGGCGTCCTGGGACCCCGAGTCAGCGTCTTGCGACTCCGAGACCGGGTCCGCGGAGGTGTCGGATTCGCTGCCGCAGGCGGCGACGAGGAGTACCAGTGACAGAAGAATGGTCATGGTCCGGAAGGTGGTCAGGAAGCGCACTGATCGGCTCTTTCTCTCGTCGTTCACGCAGTTCGCGTGGCCCAGTGATTCGGAAGCGTAGAAACGTTCAATCGATTAGTCAATCACTTTTCGACCGTTGTTCAGACTCTTGATCTGTCCGTCGTCGCCGTTGACGTCGGCTGAGTGGGCGTTTCCCGCTCGATCGGGGATGAAAGGCAGTCAGCCCGGCCCCTCGTGGGGCCGGGCTGACGAACGGGTGGAGTTGGCTCAGGCCAGACGGAAGTACGGCATGACCCGCGTTCTCCCTTGCTGGTCGGGGAGTACCTCGCGGACGACGACCTCTACCTTGCTGCCGACCTCGACGGCCTCGGGTTCGCAATCAACGATGGCGGTGAAGAGACGGATGCCGTTGTCGAAGTCCACGAGCGCATAGACCAAGGGCGGATCGAACCCAGCGGGGACCCCGGCGACCTGCACGGTGAAGCTGTACACCGTGCCGACCGGCGGCATCTCCTCCCAGGCAAGGTTGTCGGACATGCACTCGGGACACACGCTGCGGGGCGGCCAGTGCACCGCGCTGCAGGCGTTGCAGGTAGTGGTGGTGAACCGATCCTCGCGGAGGTTCTCGTAGAAGGGCGCGAGCTTGTTACCGTCGGTGTACTGCTGGGGGAAGGCGTCGAGGACGGTCCAGTAGGCGGTGTCGGTGGTCATGCGGCCGCGACCTCATCGGTTCCCCAGAGCACGCAGTGCGCCTCTGAACCGATGTTGCTCATCGTCAGCGACATCCCGACCTGCGCCCCGTCGACTTGGCGCTCGTCCGCCTCCTCACGCAACTGGACGAACATCTCGTGGGCCTGGGCCACGCCGGTCGCCCCGATGGGGTGACCGCATGCCAGCAGCCCGCCACGGGGGTTCACCACGACCTTCCCACCGTAGTCCGAACCGCCACTCTCCACGAAGTGGCCGCCCTCGCCGCGTTCACAGAATCCCAGACCTTCGTACTGCAGGATTTCTGAGATCGTGAAGCAGTCGTGGGTCTCCAGTAGGTCGACGTCGGACGGGGACAGGCCGGCGGACTCGTAAGCCCCCCTGCCCGCCTGCTCGATCGCCGGCCAGTATGACCAATCGCGACTCATGTTGGCCATCGTGTAGGCATCGAAGCCCTGCCCAGATCCCAGCATCCAGACGGGGTTGTCCGACAGCTCCTTGGCCCGGTCCTCGTTGGCAAGGATGACCACTGCTGCCCCGTCGGTGTTCGGTGCACAGTCAAAGAGCTTGAACGGGGTGGCGATGGGGCGGGAGTTCATTACCGCGTCGAGGTCCGGACCCTTGTGGAAGTGCGCGTACGGGTTCTTCATCGAGTGCGCGTGGTTCTTCACCGAAACCATGGCGAGCTGTTCTTCGGTGGTGCCGTACTTCTGCATGTGGGCCTTGGCGGCCAGGGCGAACGCGCCCGGCGGGGTGACTCCCAGAGCCCCCTCCCAGTCACGGTCGAGTCCGGCGAGCGCGTTGGTGAACACCTCTCCGGGGTTGGGCAGGAGCATCTTCTCCACACCGACCACTGCCACGACGTCGGCGGCGCCGGCGAGTATGGCCCATTGTGCGGTGCGGATTGCCGCGGTTCCGGAACCGCACTGGTTCTCGACCCGCTCGAACATGCGAGGTCGGATGCCGAGGGTCTCTGCCAGCAGCGGCGCGACCTTGCCCTGGTAGGCAGACCGCTCCGGATAGACCGAGGAGGCGATGATGCCGTCCACGTCCTTGGGCGTGAGGTTGGGGTTGGAGTCGAATGCGTTCTTGCCGGCTTCGCTGGCAAGGTCGCGGTAGGTTGCCTGTCGGGCTCCCCACTGGGTGACCCCTGCGGCGATCATCGCCACCTTCGGTCGCTGAGTGCTCATGGCTGTGCTCCTTTTCTGGTGTAGCAGTTCGTTACGCGCGGATCATGACTTGCATGCTGGAGGTGACGACCGTCTCCCCCCGCTGGTTGGTAATGTCGATGTCGAACGCCACGACCCCTCGGCTGTCCTTGGGAGTGATCTCGGTCACGGTCCCGTTCGGGGTGATGGTGTCGCCGAACTTGACGGGCGCGGTGAAGCGGGTGGCGCCGAATCCCAGCGCTGCCACGACGTCGTAGTCCGCGAGTTCGTTGGCCAGGAAGCCCGCGCCCACGACGAAGGTGAGGAGTCCGTGGGCGATCCGCCCGCCAAACGGTGAGCCTGCCGCGAACTCTGCATCGGTGTGCAGGGGGTAGAAGTCACCGGTCAGTCCGGCGAACGTCATCACGTGCCACTCGCCCAACGTGATCGACCGGCCGACGATCGTCTCGCCGGACTCGATGTCATCCAGCTTCTTCTTGTTCGCCATTACGGCTTCCCGATGGAGAAGCCACCGTCCACGCCGAGGACCTGACCCGTGACGAAGCCGGCGTCATCGGAGGCGAGGAACGCCACGGCTGCGGCGATCTCGTGCGGTTCTCCGAAGCGACCGAGGGGCAGCATCTTGGTGAACGTGTCCACGAACCGGTCGTCCAGTCCCTCGAGGGCGCGTGTGCCGGCTGCAGCGGGTGACACGGCATTGACCCGGACGTTCTTGCGCGCGAACTCCTTGGCGTTGCTGCGGGTGAGCCCGACGACCGCCGCCTTCGCGGCACTGTAGTTGGCCTGCCCGATGTTGCCCCCCAGCCCGGCTTGGGAGGTGAAGTTGATGATGCTCCCCGAGCCCTGCTCCTTCATGTGGGTCCAGGAGTGTTGGGTCATCCAGAACGTGCCGTAGAGGTTCACCTTCACCACGAAGTCAAACGTCTCTGGGTCCATCTTCTCCACCAGGGAGTCACGCCAGAGACCGGCGTTGTTGACCAAGACATCGACGCGTCCCCAGCGTTCCGCCGCGTGGGCCACGACCTCCCCTGCCGCATCGCGGTCAGAGATGTCGGCCACCGTCATCGCGATGTCGTCGAATCCCTCGCCGTTGAGAGCTTGCACTGTCTCCTTGGCGGGGCCCTCGTCGACGTCATTGACCATCACCTTGGCACCCTCGCTCGCCAGGCGTCTCACGATTGCTCGCCCGATCCCACGTCCGCTGCCCGTGACGATTGCCACCTTGCCCTCTAGCCTGCTCATGCTCTCTCCCTTGTCGGCTGCCAACGAGCTGTCGGCAGCGTGCGTTTACCCAGGTCGGATCTCGGTCCTGCGCTCGGAACTGGTTGCCGGTGAGGCTCCTCAGATGCTGAGGATGTGGACGGAGTCGGCGGCCACGTCCCCGCCGACCCACCCCCCGCCGTTCTCGGCCAGGGCGACCCGTGGCGCGTCCACCTGGCGGGCCCCCGCCCGGCCACGGAGCTGGGTGCACAGTTCATAGATCTGTGCGCAGCCGGTGGCTCCAACCGGGTGTCCGCGCGCGATCAGACCGCCGGATGGGTTGACGGGCAGTTCGCCGTCGCGTTGGGTGGCCCCGCTGCGCACCAACTTGGGGCCGTCGCCGGGACTGGCCAGCCCGAGGGACTCATAGCGCATGACTTCCGACGCGGCGTTCGCGTCGTGGAGCTCGACCAAGTCAAGGTCCTCCGGCCCGATGCCGGCTTGTTCGTAGGCGGCCTTGGCCGCTCGCTCGATGGCACCGGGTAGGCCGCTGTTCGGGCTCGATCCCGACACCAGGACCGACGCCCGTATGGTGACGGGTGCGCTGTCGGGGAAGCGGTGCAAGGCGTCCTCGGCCACGAGGAGGACGGCAGCGCCCCCGTCGCCGATGGGTGAGCACATCGGTACCGTCAGCGGCTCGGCGACCGACCGCGCCCCCAGGATGTCTTCAGGCGTGACCAATGCGTTGCCGTACTGTGCCAAGTCGTTCAGGGCACCGTTGCGCTGCGCTTTGGTGGCGACCATCGCGAAGTCGGTCGCCGTGGCCCCCGTGTTGGCCATGTACCGGCGGATCCGGGAGGCATAGTGGGTCATGAACGGAGACGGGGAGTTCGTGTCGATCGGCTCCTCGACATCCATGGCTGTGGCGATCGCCAGAACGGCCTTTCGCTTGTCCTCGTGGGCCATCTTCTCCGCCCCGAAGGCCAGCGCCACGTCGACCTGGCCCGAGGCAATGGCCATCCAGGCCAGGTGCAGCGCCGTGGCCCCTCCCGCGCAAGCGTTCTCCACGTTGACGACGGGGACCCCCGAGATCCCCGTCTCGGTCAGTACCACCTGCCCACGCACCATCTCCTGCCCGGTGATCAGACCAGCGATCGCGTTGGCCGCGTACACAGCCTGGACGTCGCCGGCCACGGCGCCGGCGTCGGCCAGAGCCGAATGGATCGCTTCGGCCCCCAACCCCTTCAGGTTGCGGTCCAAGAACTTCCCGAAGGCCGTCTGTCCGACCCCTGTAACTGCCACCCTGCGCACGCTCGACTCCGATCCGACTCCTGCTTGCCTTCCGGCCACGATGACGACTACGATAGAGTTGATTGATGAATCAAACAAGTCCCTTCTTGGAGGTCACATGGTTCGCGAGGTCGGCTACGCCTTTCCCCCCAGCACCTTCGAGGTGACGGCCGCACGGGTCGAAGAGTTCGTGCTCGCACTCGGCGTCGCCCCGGAAGACGGTTGGGTCGCCCGAGACGGGGCGCCGGTCCCCCAGGGGTTTCTGATGTACGTCACCACCTATGGCGCGCATCCAGTCCACGACGCCATGGAGATCGACTTCATGAAGGCGATGTATGGCGGGGCCGAGGTCGAGCTGCACGCACCGGTGCATGTGGGTGACGTCCTCGACGTCCAACCGGTCGTCTCCGACGTGCGGACCAAAACGGGCCGAAACGGAACGTTGACGTTCGTCGAGCTGACCACTGACTACACCGCTTCGGACGGCACGCTGGCCGTACGGGAGCGCTCGACGACCATCCAGAGGGGCTGAACCATGACCACTTTCTCCGCAGGCGACACGGTTGCCACCCTGGAATCCGAGCCCATCGGCCGTATGAACATCGCCTACATGGCGGTGGCCATGCGCGACCCAAATCCGGTTCACGTCGAAGACGACTTCGCCCGCCAGACCGGCATGCCCGGTGTCATTGCTCACGGGACCTTCGTGCTGGGCCTTGCCGGGTCCATGCTCACCCGGGAGTTCGGTGTGGATGCGGTGCAGCGCTGGCGAATCGACCTGACCGCACCAGTCTTCCCAGGCGACACGCTCAGCGCCGAGGCCGTCGCCCAAGAGGTGGACGGCGACCGATTGGCCGTGCTGCTGGCAGTTCGCAACCAGGACGGCACCGTTGTCGGTCGTGGCGATGCCACAGTGCGGCTATGAAATCCGAAGCTGGCGCAAGGTCAGCGATCGCGACTTGCAGTGTGGCCCGCCAGGTCTTCGTCGGGGATGATGATCTCTCAGGGTTGATCTTCTTCGACACCTATCGGCGTTGGATGTCGGAGGGCGACCAACAACTCTTCACCCAACAGGGGCACCCCGTCTGGGAAGATCTGTCCGCCGGGTTCGGGGCACCGGTGGTTCGATCGGAGCTCGACTGCCATGCTCCAGCGCGTAGCGGGGACCTCATGGAGCAGGAGATCGTCCTGCACGCGGCGGGCCGCTCGAGCTTCAGCACCACCCATCGATTCACTTGCCGAGGGTCGGTTGTTGCGACGGGCAAGAACATCCGTGTGTGGGTGGACCTGGCGACCATGACTCCGTGCCCCGCACCTGATTGGACGCGGCTCCGCTCGGATGATCCTGACCCGTCATCGACTGACGTTCGATTTATCGAATAACCGTCGGCCACGGTAGGGTGGGTCGCATGCGAACAAGCGGCAAGTCAGTGGGTTCAGCACGCATAACGGGTTACCCGGAGCAACTTGGCGGTCACTGCGGCTCCGGAGCCATGCGAGACCTTCTCACCTGGGCCGGCCTGGACTGGGGGTCGCCGCTCAGCGAGGGGCTCGTCTTCGGCCTCGGAGGGGCCTTGACATTCATGTACCTGCGGGTACCCGACCTGGGAACGCCGATATACCTCGTCGGGCGCAATGCCGACTTCGAAGCGAACGTGTGCTCGAGACTCGGCATCACGACGTCCAGGAAACAGACAGACGATCCGGGACTAGCCTGGCGCTGGGTCACCCATCAGCTGGATCAGGGGCAACCGGTCATGCTGAACGCCGATATCGCGTTCCTGCCCTACCTGCGTGTACGGCTTTCCAACACCCGACACGACATCGTTGTGATCGGCTACGACGAAAACGCGGGGACGGTGACAGTCGTCGACAACGACCGACTCGACCCACAGGTGCTCAGCATCGATGATCTTGACCGCGCCCGGTCCTCCATCGGGTTTCCCGATCCGGTCCGCTACGCGACATGGCCGATGCGCTTCCCATCCGAACTGCCGGATCTGGAGACGGCAGCCAGGTCCGCGGCCCAGGAATCGGCACGTGGGATGCGCGAGGGCGCTGGGCAGAGCCTGGATCCGCTTGCAAGGCCGGGGAGTTCCGTCACGGGGAGCGGCCTTCCGGGCCTGGACACGTTCGCGACCGACCTGAGGTCCTGGCCGCAGACGATGGATGCGGAGTCCCTGGCCCAGTCCCGCCAGGCGTTGGCTGTCTTCATCGAAAAGGCAGGAACGGGCGGTGGGCTCTTCCGACGACTTCAAGCCCAGTTCTGCAAGGACGCGGCGTCCCTCCTCGACAGCGAAGCCTTCGCGCTCGCGGGCCGATCGTGGACGGACGCGGCCCGTGTCTGGTCAGAGTTGGCTGCTGCAGCTTCCAACGACTCGGTACCGCAAAGCGACCTCGCCGATCTCGCGAACGAGCTCGTGAATATCGAACGTTCGGCCTGTGGAGACCTAGAACGAGCAGCAACGTCCAGCTGGCACGGCGACGTCAGGATCGACCGGTGACTGCCGGCGACGGAGAACAAGATCCTGCGGCGCTCGGCCAAGCGATCAAAGAGGCCTTCGCGCAGAGGGAGTGGGTCGCGGGAGATCGCTTGCCGTCGCACGCCGCGTGGTGCTTCGTGTGCGGGAAAGACAACCCGTCGGGTCTGGGGCTGGAGGTCTTTGCCGCCGAGGGCCAGTCTGTCAGTGCCACACAGCAGTTCGACGTCTCCCACGGTGGCGCCCCGGGGGTGGCACATGGGGGGGCCGTCGCCGCGGTTCTGGATGACCTGTTCGGATTTGTCCTGGTCCGTGTCATGGTGCCTGCCGTGACACGGGACCTCCGTGTCACCTATCGATTGCCGACGAGACTCGGTGTCGATACCGAGCTCTCCGCAACGCTCGTGGAGCGTCGCGGGAGAGACTTGTACATGGAGGCATCGGCAAGCCAGGCAGGGCGTCGGATCGTCACGGCGTCGGCCCACTTCGTCGAAGTGGACGTCGCGCACCTCTTCGACCCATCCGCCCGGTTCGACCTCCAGGATTGAGCGTCCGCCTGTGCTTTGCCTGACCATTGTCGACGAACCAACGGGGTTTGGCTCCATTTCGTGGGGGACTGCGAGTGTGCGGATCTTCGCCGCAAAGGGTGGTTGAGACTTCTTGGTAGCTCGGCAGGTAGTCGTTGCAGCCCAGTCACTCGCCCAACTTGCCGTTCGCCGACTCCACAACGTCAGGCCAGCTCGGCGGTCACCCGATCGCAGGGCCGGCGCGGACTGTGCGGTACTCTGGCGTGGCCAGGGCGGCTCGCCCGCGATTGGGCATGCTTGCCCGAACGTTCTGCACTGCTGAGTAGCGCGGAACCGGTCGACGCCTCTGACCTCCATTCGGCCCGTCTCGGTTCCCTCGCCGTGGGGTGTCGTTCGCCCTCTTTGAACCATGGCGCCATAGTGATGGCACAGGAGGCACAGTAGCTTGGCACCAGACAATTGTCGTCAGTCGCGCCGGCATGAGTTGCGACGCGAGATGATCTTGAAAGCGGCCGCGGAGGAATTCGCGCTGCAGGGGTTCGCCAACGCGACATTGGAACGCATAGGCGAGCGAATCGGCTTGTCCAAGGCCAGCCTGTACTACTACGTCAGCAGCAAAGAGCAGTTGTTGGCACTGATCCTGGAGCAGGTGACGTCCCGTATCGCCAAACAGGCGGCTTTGACGGAGGGATCTGCGGAATCAAAGTTGCGAGCGTTCGTGAAGGCTCACGTGACAGTCGTCGCAACGTCCGTGGAGGGTCAGGTACTGGGTGAGAACGTGAATGTACTGCTGGATCGTTCCACGCACGAACAGTTTGCCGATGTCCGAGAGAGACATGAGCGTCGGCTGATCCAGATCCTGCAAGAAGGGATTGAGGCAGGTGAGTTCAGGTCCTTGCCGGTCAGGCCGGCGGTAAAGCTCATGTTCGGTGGATTGAACTCCATTCCTATCTGGTACCGGCCCGAGGGGACGCTGAGCTTGGATGCGCTGACCCAAGAAGTTGTCGATTGGATGCTCGGTGGGTTGACAATTGGAGATGGTCCTCGGTGAGCAGAGCTGAACGGTGTTACCGCAGCAGCGACGCGCGGTACGCCTGCGAAGGCGTCCATGTCATCGGTGGAAGTGAACGCACGGCCCGCCAGCACCTGGTTGCGGGCGATGGAGACCTGACACTCGACACGGCCCTTGCCGCTCGTGGATCGTGGTCGCCCGCAAGTAGCGGATCGATCCGCAACCACGCATCGATCACCGCCGTGAACGGATCGATGACCCGGCCAGGCGACCGGCGCCGGGGCCCGTACTTCGGCGGCTTGCCCTGCTCATCGGTCAGGGACTTCTTGGCCGTTCGCCAGTCTCGCCGATCTCCTTCCACGTCGCGCCAGCCTCACGCAACGCTCGCATCGCGCGTAGCTCCATCCATGCCTCCTGGGTCATCCTGAAGGCGGTCCTCATCCCGGTCCTGACAGCAGCCCCTGACAGTACGGGGGGCTGGACCGCCTACGCCGTCCACCACGGCAGGCTCTTTGTCGGCGAGCCCGCCAAGCATGGCGAGCAGCGCACCACTCCCCTGCTCGGCCCGCTCCCCCAGCGACTGGCCGCCTACCTCGACCGCCTGCAGCTCGACACCGGCGACCTGCTGTTCCCGGCAATCGGCGGGCGTCAGCTCCCGGCAGCCAAGGTGCAACGCGCCAAGGAGCTGCGCGAGATCGCCGCGGACCTGGACGTCTCACTGGCCACGGCCCGCGAGTACACCCGAGCGAAGGTCGACACCAGAGACCTCGCGAGACCGACCCGGTCGACCGCAACCACTACCGCAACCGCATCTGGAACCCCGCCGTCCAGGCACTCGGCATGCCGGACAGGCAGTTCCGCGATCTCCGCAACTCCTGCATCCGCGCGCTGCTGACCCGGGACATCGAGATCCCCTCGGCCGCGAGGTAGTGCGTAGGGAGCCGGCATCGCCCGGCGGATGTCGGCGACCAAGGGCAGGCCAAGAACCATGCTGGCCCTCAGCAACCGTTTGGGACGCGCGCGAGACCGGTGGCCCGGAGCTCCGGGGGCCAGCCGAGGTCCGGGATCTTCCCGACTCGGCCATCCGATGGATGGAAGCGCGCAACGCCTTGTCAGGCCGAGGAGCCCCTGAGTTCAGCGGACAAGTCACTGTGGTCCCAATAGGCGTCGGGCATATGGCGCAGCGTCCGAGTCAGCGACGCCGCTGTGGCTTGTACCGCCCCGGCAAAACGTTCGCTTCGCTTGTGGATGGCATGCGAGGTCACGGAAAGGGCGGCAACAGCCTTGCCGTCCCGGTTGAACACTGGAGCCGCGACGCAGGACACTCCCACCTGGCCTTCTTGCCAGTCATAGGCGAGACCGGATCGGGCGATTTCCTGGAGGTCCGCTACAAGGCGCGCCTCGTCCGCGATGGTGTGGGGGGTACGCCGGGACAGGCCCGCCTGGACTGTGCGCCCCAGCGCCTCCGGCCGGTGGGCAAGAATGGCCTTTCCTACCGCCGTGCAGTGCGCCGGCATTCGTCCGCCGATCCGGGTAGGGCAACTTACGCCGTCATGGCCAGTGATGCGTTCGAGGTAGATGACTTCGATGTCGTCCAGGACCCCGAAGTGAATGACTTGGTGGGTGGCCTCGTAGAGGTCTTCTATGAAAGGAAGCGCGGTCGATCGGAGCCTCCGTTGGCTCGGGACGAGGTTCCCGAGCTCGAAGAGCCGCATCCCCAGCCGGTAGCAGCCGGCGGAACCGCGCTCGAGGACCCCCTGCTCCAGCAAGTGGGCGGCCAGTCGGTGCACGGTCGTCTTCGGCAGGCCGACGCGCTCAGTGATCTCCGCGAGGCTCAGCTCGTGACGTCGACCATCGAAGCAGAACAGGATCGAGAACGCCCGCCCAACAACAGACGTCTCCAAGGGGTCTGATGACAACATCATTCGGCTCCCGCGTGCGAGGCCACCGCCAGAATGCGGCGCTCTAGGATTCTGGCGCCACCCTACCATCATTCTATTTGTAATGTGATAGTTGGTTTTTCGACCGTCGGTCGAAGGTCGGCAGGAGTGGGAGCTCGACTCGGGCCGTGGATGGCTCAGGACGAATCCCACGCCACGCGATCTTGCAGACGCTGCATTTCAATCCCAGGAGCGCGGTCCGTTGCGGCTCCCTCGCAGCGGTCGCTGACGTGGAACCAGGGGTCATGACGGAACCCTCCGATGCGACGGCGGCGCCCCCGCCTGAGCGCCTTGACTGATGGCCGAATTGGCGAACCAGGTCTCGGCTTGAAGGTCTACGTCGCCGAAGGTCAGGCCGTTCGTGCCATCCAGAGGTTCGACATCACCCATGGTGGCGCGCCCGACGTTGCACACGGCGCGCCGTAGCGGCGATTCTGGATGATCTCTTCGGGATTCGTCTTGGTACGCATCATGGTCCCTGCAGTCACGCGCGACCTACACGTCACCTATCGACTGCCCACGCAGCTCGATGTCGATACCGAACTCTCCGCAACGCTGGTCGGTCGTCGCGGGCGCGATCTGTACATGGAAGCCTCGGCGTCCCAAGCCGGGCGACGGATCGTGACGGCGACAGCCCGCTTCGTCGAGGTTGATCTGGCACATCCGTCCAACCCGGCGGCGCGGTTCGACACGCGGCGATGACCATCTGCGGCGTTCGACACTAGCAGCGGTTCGGGTACGTGGCTTGCGACACATTCCTCAATGCACCCGCAGCGAGGAGGAATGGCCCCTGGACGGCATGTAGTGCTTGGCAAGCCGACTCTGGAGGATTCGACCCGACGTGCCTCTCTCCCCTGCTGCCTTCGCCTGTCCTACGGCTCGATGGAGACTTATGCGCCACCCGACTTCAGTTGCAGCGCGACGTCGATGATCATGTCCTCCTGTCCACCGACCATGCCTCGGCGTCCCAGCTCCAGGATGATGTCGCTCGACGACACGTCGTACCGGCTCGCAGCCGCCTTGACGTGATGCAGGAAGGAGCCATAGACCCCCGCGTAGCCGAGAAGCAGCCCGTCTCGGTCGATGACCCCTTGGGTGGGTTGAAGCGGGCGGACCACGGTCTCGGCAGCATCGATGACGCTGAACGTGTCCACGCCAGTTGGGATGTCCTGCCGGTCACAGACCGCCACGAGTACCTCAGTGGGGCAGTTGCCCGCGCCCGCGCCGAGCCCGACGCTGCAGCCATCGATTTGGTCGACGCCCTCTTCAAGGGCTCCGAGGGAGTTGGCCACCGCCAGGGAAAGGTTGTTGTGGGCGTGGATTCCCACCTCGACGTCCAGGCCCGCCTTGAGCGTGGCCACGCGTCGCTTCGCCTCGCTGATGGTCAGCGCACCGGCAGAGTCCACTACGTAGACGCAGTCAGCACCATAATCCTGCATCTTTCGGGCTTGCTCGAGGAGGTCCTCCGGCGACAGCTTGTGGGCCAGCATGAGGAAACCAACGGCCTCCATGCCCAGCTCCTTCGTGAGTCCGATGTGCTGCTGGGTGACGTCGGCCTCGGTACAGTGCGTCGCAATCCTCGCGATCTGCACGCCCTTCTCCGCCACCTCGCGCAGGTGGTCCTTCAACCCGATACCGGGCACCATGAGGACCGCGATGCGGGCCCGCTCGGCAGTCTCGACGGCCACGCTGATGAGATCCATCTCCCGGGTTCCGGAGAAGCCATAGTTGAACGACGACCCGCCCAGTCCATCTCCATGGGTGACCTCGATCACCGGGACGCCGGCCTTGTCGAGGGCAACGACAACCGATCTCACCTGTCCGGCAGTGAACTGGTGATGGACCGCGTGGGACCCGTCCCGGAGCGTCGAGTCGGTCAGACGGAAGGCGGGCGAAGCGTTGGTGGTTGCAGTGGTCATACGGAAACTCCGGAGGGGATGGCGGACTCAGCCACGCGCACCGCAGAGGCGGTCATGATGTCGAGGTTGCCTGCATACGGCGGGAAGAAGTCCCCTGCGCCTGCGACTTCGAGGAGGACAACCACGCGGGTCGTAACCTCGCCACGCGGTGTGTCGTAGCGACCATTCTCGAAGACAGGGTCGGCCACGAGGCGGTAACCCGGTACATACGCCGACACCTCGGCCACCATGCGGTGAATGGAGTCGACGATCGCGTCCTTGTCATGGTCTTCCTCGACCGCACAGAACACCGTGTTGCGCATGAGGATCGGGGGGTCAGCGGGATTGAGCACCATGATGGCCTTACCGGTCTGGGCGCCGCCCACCTCAACAAGGGCCTTGGAGGTCGTGAGTGTGAACTCGTCGATGTTCTGGCGCGTCCCGGGGCCCGCTGACACCGACGCGACGGACGACACGATCTCGGCGTAGCGAACCGACGAGACCCTGCTCACCGCATGCACCATCGGTACGGTTGCTTGTCCTCCACACGTGATCAGGTTCACGTTGGTGGCGTCACGGTGCTCGTCAAGGTTGACCGGCGGCACCACCAGTGGTCCGATTTTGGCCGGAGTGAGATCAACGCAGCGCATCCCCGCGGCCTCATATCGCGGGGCGTTCTGACGATGGACCCATGCCGAAGTGGCCTCGAAGACGGTCGTGACCCCGAGGTCCTCGACATTGGCCATAAGCCAGTCAACCCCCTCATCCGTGGCCGCCAACCCTTCCCGGCGGGCCCGGGCCAAACCTTCAGACTTCGGGTCAATACCAACCATCGCCACCGGATCGAGGTGTGGCGATCGCAGGAGCTTGTACATCAAGTCGGTGCCGATGTTCCCGGATCCGACGATTGCGCAGGGTACTGAACTCATCTAGTCCTCACTTCCAACGTTGTTGGTATCGTCTTGGTTTGTATCTCGGAGAGGTCACACGAATCGAACGGTGACGGCACCGATTCGGTCGAACTCTGCTCGAACCAGGTCGCCCGGCTCCACCTCGAACGCGCGGTGCAGCGCACCCGTCATGATTACGTGGCCCGGCTGCAACTCCACGCCGTACGGTGCGAGCGTGTTGGCCAGCCACGCAACAGCGGCCAGCGGACTGCCGAGGGCCGCGGCACCCGCCCCGGTGTCCTCCAATTCACCATTGCGCTCGACCATCATTCCGGACAGCCGTAGGTCCCAGCCTTCGAGCGGGGCGAGGGTTTGACCCAGCACGATGGCGCCCGCACTGGCCAGGTCAGCGACCGTGTCAGCCAACCGGATCTTCCAATCCTTGACCCGGCTGTCGACGAGTTCCAAGGAGGCCACAGCCCCCGCGACAGCCCGGCCCGCCTGAAGGGTGGTCACGCCCGGGCCACGAAGCGGTTCCTTGAGGACCAGCGCGATCTCGGCCTCGATCTTCGGCTGGATGAAGCGGGACAGGTCAACCGGGGACGACTCGTCGTGGACCATGTGGGACAGGACCGGTGCGAAGTCGGGTTGGTCGACCCCGATCATTTGCTGCATCGGGCGGGAGGTGAGGCCGAGCTTGTAGCCGACGACTGTCGCACCGTCCTGGCTGAGTCGCTCGACCAACCGGGTCTGCACCGCATAGGCGTCATCCACGGACATGTCAGGTAGCTCGTCGGTGAGCGGGTCTATCGCCTCACCGGTCTGCATGGCCGTGTACAGCCGGTCACCCATGTCTTCGTGGAGGCCCATTTGCTCGTGCACCCTTCAATCAACATCTCTGCCTCGGTCAGACCGAGGCAACCCATCGGTATCTCGCTTCGCAGCGTACGGACGGGCCAACCGGCGGGACATGGACCCGTTCCAGTCAACGGAAGGGCGTATCCACTGCGGGGAGGTGCACCTCGCCGACGCGGCGAAACCCAATGGGTACCTCCAGACCAATCTCTGGTGGCTCCGCCCATGGCCGAGTCGTGGTCAGCACCAAACGGTGCCCGCTCTCGAACTCGACGTCAATCAGAAGATAGGGCTGGTCTGACAGGATTTGCGGGGGGGCGACACGATGGACCAACGAGGACGCGTGGACCTTGGCGCGTCGCGGCACTTCATGCCACACGGTGCCGACGGCGCCACATCGGTGACAGGCGACCTGATCGAGTTCGACCGGCCCCGCGCAGGCCTCACAGGACGGCAGCACCACGCGTCCGTTCGAAGCCGCCGCGTGGAATGGCTCGCATCGCTCCGTGACCGGTGGAGCGAGCGTGTCGTCGACAAGCCAATCACTCATGGTCAGTCCTCCCGTCGTAGGACGAGCGTGGAATGATTGTCCAGTCGACCGCCCATCGTTGCCACGAAGGCGGTCCGCGCGTCCGGGACCTGTCGGCCTGCACCGTCACCGCGCAGTTGGATGATGGCCTCCACGACTGGCGTCATGCCCTGGAGGTACCACCCCGATAGTTGCCCGCCGCCGGTGTTGAGCGGGAGTGTCCCGCCGGGTGCGCCATGGCCGTCCCGCATCCAACCCGCCGCTTCGCCGGGTGGGGCGAAGCCATGGGCTTCGAGCAAGCACAGGGTGACAATCGTGAAGGGGTCGTAGAGCTGAAGGACATCGATGTTCTCCCGTGTGATCCCGGCTTGCCGGAGCGCCGTGTCGGCTGCGGGGAGAACGTGGTCGTCGAACCAGCTCTCGGCTGGGCCCATTCGGCGACGGACCGGGTGAGCCCCTCCCTGACCGACGACGCGCACCGTGGGATGATCGGAACCCTTCGCGGTGACGACCAACGCCACGGCCCCGTTGACGGGCCGAGCACAGTCCAGCCGACGAAGGGGCGTGGCAACCATGGGGCTCGCGGTGTAGGCCTCCATCGTCAGCGGCTCGCGTGCCACGGCGAGGGGGTTGCCACTCGCCCATTGGCGCGTCGTCAGCGCGACGGTGGCAAGCGCCTCGGTGGAAAGGCCGTGGAGGGCCGCGTATCGCGCGGCGATCAGTGCATAAGCCGGGACCGCGCCGAGCAGTCCGGCGGACCGTTCGACCGCTCGCGGGTGCCCGCTCCCGACGTATTGCGCGAAGCCGGCACCGGCAGACCCCCCCTGACGAATCGGTGCATCAGCAAAGACGGCCGCGACGGTCTGGGCCGCTCCGGACTCAACCAACGCGAATGCGTCGGCCAATATCAGCGCCGCGGTCGTCCCTCGACACTCCACTTCCTTGAGCACGCCGAGCCCGTCGAGTCCAGCGGTGCGGGCCAGGTCCAATGACAGGCTGCCATCGCCTGGGACGCCACTGCGGTTGATGAGCAGCCCATCCAGGTCGGACAGCGCAACCCCGGCGTCAGCCACGGCGTCCCTCAAGGCGGCCACGGCGAGGGACACGACGTCGGGCCCAGGGGTGGTGGTCATCGGCGTCAGACCGAGGCCGGCGACTGACGCCCTCACCGCAGCGACCCTGCCCGCGCCGGGCTCAGGTGCGACCCTGGCCGCACGACCCCGGTCAGACCGTGCGACATCACGGAAGGAAGGCCAGGGTGCGCAGCGGCTTCCGCGGATCGACCAGCAGCACCTTCTTCTGACGGATCCCGAACCCTTCGTCCCGGGCGCGCAGGGCGTACTCGACCCGTCCGGACCACACGTGCTGCTCCCTCCGTGACTCCACCAGGACGAACGCCATGCGGACATCGACGCCTTCGTCACTGGCCGTTGCCGAGATTGTCCCGATCGTCCGCACCAACCGCGACGCGGGGATCTGGGCATGCCGCAACCCAGTCTCCAGCTGCGCCACGCGGCGTTCGATCCGGCGACGGTTGTCATAGATGATGTTGATGGCCGAGTCAGGATCATCAGCGGAGCGGTCCGACGCGGGGACCCAGTAGATCCCGTCGTCCTCCCACATCTCCAACCAGGACCGGTATTCGTGGGCGTCGAGCAACTCGGCCTCATGGTTGAGGAAGTCGTGGACGGCCAAGCGCCGTTCGACCGATAGCGTGGATGCGTTCATCAGCGTTCCTCAGGGACAACGTGGAGGACAACCCGGGCATCCAACGCCGTCAGGGTCCCGTCCAACGAAAGGGCGAGCGGATTGATGTCCACCGAGACGACGTCGTCGTGGTGGTCCAACCATGAGGCCAACGCCACGACCGCGTCCTCAATCGCGCCGCGGTGCGCCGTGACCAGAGGCATCCGCCCCAGGGCCGAGTGATCCAGCATCCAGGCGGCCGCGTCGCGCTCGAGGGGGATGGGAAGGGTGACCACCTCAGCAAGTGCCTCAGCCACCGAGCCACCCAGCCCGAGGACGACACAGGGACCCAGCGCGGGATCCCGTACGGCACCGAGCAGCAGCTCGACGGGCGCGGGCATCATGGCCTCGACGCTGACCACCGCCGAGGCATCGCCGTTGTCACGCGCCATGCTCAGCATGCGCTCCGCCGCTGACGTGACCGCCTCGGCATCGGTCAGTCCAAGGGCCACTCCCCCACCCAAGGTTTTGTGGTTGAGGGTGGTGGAAGACAGCTTCAGGGCCACCGGGCCACCGATGTCGGCGGCCACCTTGCCGGCCAGAGTGGCGTCGTCGACCACGTCCCCAGCGGGAAAGCCCAATCCGGCCGAGGCGAGTCGGAGGCGCGACTGCCAATAGGGCAGAGTGACGGGTGCCCCGGTGGTGACGCCGGGCCGTGACCCACTGAGATGCAGTCCCGGTAGTGTCGTGGAGGCGCGGAGCCACGTGTTGTACCTGGCGATGACCCGGGCAGCGAACGGACCCGAACGAAAGCGCGGGAACGCCCCCTGTCGGAGGTGGGCGATGCCCTTGTCATTGAGCCCCTCGACGTGCCGTGCTGCCAGAACGATCGGGACCGGCAGGTCCGCACTCGCGCCGTCATGCGCGCACTCATAGACGAACTCGTAGTTGTCGGCGAACGCGGTGATGTTCGCCAAGACGAGATCGATGTCGCGATCAAGGGTCCGCAAGTGGGTCAAGGTCTCCGCAATCGATCGTTGATCGGTCACGATCGCCCCACCAGTGTCAAGGGGATTCGTCGGCGGCACCATTCGCAGGTTGGCCCCGACCCACGCTTGACTCTCGTCGGGCAGGGGGAGGAGCGCACAGCCGCCGTCGTGAAGGACGTCGGCGATGAGCGCCCCCTCGGCTCCTGACGTCGTCATCACCGCGACCCGGTCCAGACCGCGGACGGTGGGTGGGAGCAGGTTCCTCAGTCCGATCAGGGCGGCGATCATGTCGATGTCGTCAACGACGAGCGCTCCCGCAGCGGCGAGCAGGTCCAGGCTCGGACCGGCGTCACCAACGATCGCCCCGGTGTGAGTGGCGACGGCCGCGGCTCCAGACGCCGTCCGCCCCAGACGCAACGCGACCACCAGCTTGCCGGTCGTGACCGCCCGCCGGACGGCCGCGACCATCGCGTCCGGCCGGGTGACGTCCTCCACGGCGACCACGATGGTGTCGATGTCGTCGTCGCCGGCCGCGTGGTCGGTCAGGTCCCACAGATCGACATCGAGTTGCTGTCCGACTGAGACGGTGTAGGCCAGCCCGACACCGTAGGGCGGCAGGAGGTTGGTGATGGTGGCGCTCAGCCCGCCGGACTGGGCGAACACCGCCACGTTCCCCGGTCCCAGGTTGCGAGAATGGGTCTTGGCCCCCCGCGGCACGAATCGGTCGCGCAAGTTTGAGAGCCCCGAGGTGTTCGGGCCCAAGAGCCTGACCCCGCTCGTGGTCGCGAGTTCGCGGAGCTCCGCAAGGTCCTCTGGCGGAAGGTCGGATGCAAAGACAATGATCGCGCCGACCCCGTGCGCCACCGCCGCCTGGCACTCCTGCACCACGAAACGGCTCGGGACGGCCATGACCGCCAGTTCGACCGAGCCGGGCGGGAGATCGCTCAAGGAGGCGACGCAGGGGAGTCCCGCGATGGTTGAGTGGGACGGGTTGACCGGATGGATGGTCCCGGAGAAGCCGAAGTCCACAAGGTTGCGCAGCGCCGCCCCGCCAAACTTGGTCTCCTCGGCAGTGGCCCCGACCACGGCCACGCTGGAGGGGCGAAGCAGGGCGTCAATCCCGCGTCGCTCAGGTGGTGTTGGACTCATGACACCATCAGCGACTTGTACTGGCGCCAGAACGCCCGCTGTGGGAGTTCACCAGTGAGATCGGGGTCGAGCTGGGCGTAGGAGAGTTCGGGGTCCGGGACAACTCCGGCGCGGCCGCGGGTCAAGTCGACCCATTCCGGCTGGTTCGCGCCGAAACCGGCTTGGTTGCGTTCCGCGATCTCTGAATCGTCAGCGATCAGCATTCCGGCGGGGCCCATGGCGGCTTCGGACCGCCGCAGCTGGCGGAGCGAGATGTCGTCGCAGCCTGGGATCGTGATGGCCGCCGTCCAACTGTTGGTCACGCCCGCCGATACCGGCTCGACCACGAAGATGTTGAACTCCGCGAGGAAGAGGTTGGGGAAGATCACGCCATGGGGCGGGCCGGCGACGAATCGGTCGTGGGCCTCCTCTTCTCCGTAGGCCTCCACCATGGCGCGGCTGTACTCCGGCAGCTTGGCACGGGTTGCGGACCCGATCCACAGGAACTCCTGGTCCTGACGCCGGTGCTCGGCCTCGAACAGGATCTCGGAGTGTCCTCTGCCGAGGTCCCGAACCGCAGCCCCACTCTTCTGTCCGTAGGTGATGCCCTTGCGCGGTCCGCTGGCCCCTTCGAAAAGGGAAGCGTGGGTGAACTGGACGTGGTAGCCGTCAACTTGATTCTCCATCACCGCCTTCCAGTTGGCGCCGAGGCGGTGGTGCAGCCAGCCCTTTCCAAGGCTGATCTCGCCGGTGGGCGACATGCCGGACAACCGCGCCAGCATGTCCAGCCCACCATCGCCCATGTGGGTGTCGAGGTCGGGGCCGTCCTCGGCCAGCGACACGAAGACGAAGCCGTGCCGAACCTCGCTCCGGGGGACGGGGGCCATGCTCATCGACTTCCGCAAGTCCTCCAGCGGTTCCTCGTACCCCTTGGCGAAAGGAATCCCCGACAGCTGGCCATCGTTGCGGTAAGTCCAGCCGTGATAGTGGCAGCGGTAGGACGTGGCGTTGCCCTGGTCGAGCACGCACACCCGGTTCCCACGATGGGCGCACCGATTGAAGAGCACCCGGATCTCCCCCTCAACCGTCCGTGACAGGATGAGGGGTTCCCCGGCGATGTCGCGGGTCACGTAGTCCCCCGGCTGGGGGATCTCGCTCGCGTGACCGGCGAACAGCCACCCCATCCTGAAGATGCGATCCATCTCCTGCTGGTAGACGGCCTGGTCGGTGTAGAGCGATCCGTGGACTCGCTCGTCAGTGATGCGATCACTCAACGTCAACATGCTGGCTCCTCCTCGTGGTCCGTGGGCCCGGGGGCAGACGTCCTCACTCCTCGGCGGCGATCGCCGCGTCGATGTAAGTGTGGTCGACGAAGTCCTCGTAGGCGATCGCGTTGTCCGCCTCGATTGATCCGCCCGCGATGAAGATGTCCATCGCCGCCTGGAAGGAGTCCTCGGGGAGGTGGAGGTCGTGCCAGACGTACGGCGCCAGGAGCGGGTCATCGATGTACAGCTCTATTGCCTGGATCAAGTGCTCGTCCTCAATCGTTGACGAACCCCCCTGCAGGATCGGGAGCGAGACCTCGATGACTTCGTCCCGGTTGGAGGGGTCTTCCACGAAGTCGATCAGCCGCAGGATCCCCCGCATGAAGCAGGTCAGCACGACATCGTTGGACTCGGCCCACTCACGCGAGGTGAGGATCTGCAGCGCCGAGATCTTCGGCACGTCGGTCCCTTCAGGAGCGAAACCGTAGGTGGTGAAGCCCTCATCGGCGGCCAGGAAGTTGGTCGGCGGGGCGGCCGGAAGCGCATCGATCTGTCCACCGCGCAGCGCGAGGAAGGCCTCGGCTGTTGCGCCTGCCTGGATGAACTCCAGATCGGTTTCCGGGTCCAGTCCAGCGAGCTCGGCCATTTGTCGGAACGCGTGGGCGTTGACGCCATTGACGTTGGAGACCCCGATCGTCGCACCACGAAGGTCGTCCCAGGTCTGGAACTCGGACGCGGAGATGGGTTCCCAGATCGAGGAGTTGACCGCACCGGCCACCGCGATCATGTCAGCGCCTTGGGAGGCCGAGATCATGCCCGCGGAGCCCATGACGTTGACCTCGAGTTCCCCGGCGGTCAGCCCGTTGAGCAGGTCCGTGGCGCTCGAAGCGGCAACGTCGTCGATCTCGATGTTGACCTCCTCGAAGTACCCGAATTCCTCGGCCATCGCGATCCAGTAGCCGGTTGTCATCCCGTGGCGCCCGGTCTGGAGCCCGACGGTGACAAGGGTGGGTTCCGACGCACCCGGTGCACATGGATCCTCAACCACGGTCGCCGTGTCGGTTTCAGCGTCGGCGGCGGTGTCGTCCGCGGATGCCGCGCTGTCCGCCCCGTCGTCGTCGCCCGTCGATGATGGTGCCTCGCTGACGCGTGCCGAATCGTCGTCAGCCGTCGCGGTGTCGTCGTCGCTGGACGAACACGCCGTGAGGCCACCCAGCAGCACCATGGTCAGGGCAAGAGCCCTTGTCCAAGTGAATCGGAACTCGGAGGGGATCAACATCGTGCGACTCCTGGCTCTAGGCGATCCTTGAATGACCGTGCAACGAAGGCACCGGACCGGCGGGTGGCTCGTCAGGGGGATTCTGGTCAGGACCGCGAAGCGGGAACACCGGGGGATTCCGGTCAGTGGCACGCCACTCAGGCCGGCTCGCCCGGCCGGTCCGATTCAGTCGAGCCCGACGCGTTCGATCAGGACGGCGACCACCGACATGGCCGGCGTTCCGGGCCGATCCAGGAGTCCCACCACTTGGCTGGCCCCCAAGCTGTCCACCTTGTCCTCGTGCTGCTGAGCCGACATCGGTCGCGCGGGGGAGCCCAGTGCTGCGTCACAGCGGACCTCGACCCCATCAATCTGGAGGACCGCCGTGGACTGCGGCAGACCGGGGTCCTCGACGACGGTCACCGTCGGGACCAGGGCGGCGGCATCGGCATCGACCCGTTGGAGGTCGGTGAAGGTTGGCGGGCGCCCCCGGGACAGGACGAACGCCGTCAGGTAGGGAATGGAGAACTTCGATTCCAGGGGACTGGAGACGGCATCCAGCGGAGCCGCCCTCCGTGACAGGGGGTGGACCGTGACCTTCACCGGCGCCCCTGCGGTGGCTCCCGATCGAGTGGCTTCCCACGCGGCTTCGATCGAGGTGTGGGTCTGCAGGCAACAGGCGTACGCCTTTATCCAGTTGTCCACGACGGCGTCCAACCGCATCGGCTCGGCGGCCGACTCCGAGCCGTGCGCTCGGCCCCACTCGTAATCGACCCGGTCACCCAGGTCGGTGCCCTTGCGTGCCAGGTGGGCGGCCGTGACGCCGGTTTGTGCCGCCAAGCCCACCTGCAACGACTTGCCATCGGACCCGAAGGCCGCCTGCAGCCCACCCGTCCCCAGGGCGGCGAGGCGAACGGCCTGGGTCAGGTCCTCGCCATCCAACCCCAGGACGGTGCCAGCCGCGACCGCCGCGGCCGGCGCCCCGCACACCGCCGTCGGGTGCCATCCAAGATCATACAGCGCGGGGTGGTGGGCCCGGGTCATCGCGGCCATGAACTCCCACCCCCGGCGGTGTCCCTGGGCGACGACCGCGACGTCGCCGTCCAAGTGGCTCGCCATTGCGAGGGCGGCGGCGGCGGTGGGACTGCTGAGGTGCGCGAGGCCCGGAGTGAACGTGTCATCGAAGTCAAGGACATGCCCGACCGTCGCGAGCCAGCGAGCCAGGTGACCCGGGTCGCTGCCAAGTGAAGGGGGCGAGTGGCGCAGGGGCGTCGCCGCGCCCCCAGCCATGCAGGCGATCGCGTCGCGCAGTGCCACGTCGTGGCCATCGTGCGCTGGCACCGTCGCAATGTGAGGGGGCCAAGCGCGTTGAGGAGTCACGGCGGTCACAGCGACCGGCTCGAGCCGCCGTCGATGACCAGCGAGGCACCCGTGACGTAGGACGACATGGGTGACAGGAGGAAGGCGCCAACCCGTCCGAACTCCTCTGGCCGTCCAGCGCGCCCGAGCGGGACGTCCCGGACGAATGCGCTGTCCCCTGCGACGCCTCCCGACAGCTCGCGTAGTCGCTCAGTGGCGAACGCCCCGGGCAGCAGCATGTTGACCCGGACCCCTCGTTCCCCGAGCGGTCGGGAGGCTTGCTTGATGTAGGCCCACGCACCTGGTCTGGAGACGGTTGAGCCAACCAAGGCATCGGCCGGCTCACGCACCGTCACCGAACCCACCACCAGCATCGCGCCGCCCTCCTGAAGTCGGGTGCCAATGTCGCGAACAAGCCGGACAACGGCAGCCACCCCCAGATCCAGCGCCGCGGCCACCGCCTCGTCAGTGACCTCGAGTGCCGCGCCCGACGGGGGGCCCCAGTGATTGACCAAGGCGCCATCGAGGGCACCGAACCGGTTCCGGGCCTCCTCGGCCAACTCGACGCCGGCCGCGGGGTCGCGAAGGTCCACACGCACCCCGTGGGCCTGGTCACCAAGGTCGGTCGCGACCTCGCGCGCACGGTCAGCATCACGCGACGCGATGACCACGTTGGCCCCCTCCGCGACCAGCTCGTCGGTGACCGCCCGTCCCAGCCCACGACTCGAGCCGGTCGTGACGAAGGTCCTTCCTGCAAGTCCAAGATCCATGACGAGCCCCTGGTCAGGACGTTTGGCCGTCGTCGGTCGAACGCTGCGCGTGCCCCAGCATCGCCCAGATCTCCCGGGCCTGCGACGCGAGTTCGGGCGAGCGCTGGAACTCCTCGTCCCGCGTGTCTGGGGCGTCAACGGTGACCGTCTCCACAATTCGTCCTGGATCCGTGGCCATCACCACGACCCGGTCGGCGAGGAACACCGCCTCGCGGATGTCATGGGTGACGAACAGCACGGTCGCCCGCAGGTGGGAGGCAATCACAGTCAGCTCGCGCTGCAGATGCTCCTTGGTCATGGCGTCGAGGGCGCTGAACGGCTCGTCCATCAACAGCACGTTGGGATCGATGGCCAACGCCCGGGCGAGGTTGACGCGCTGCTGCATGCCGCCTGACAGCTGGGAGGGGTAGTAGTCCTGGAAGCTGGTGAGGCCGGTGAGTTCGAGCAGCTCCTCCATTCGAAGTGTTCCGGTGGCGCGCTGATCGCGACGGCATTGCAACTCCAGACCGAAGGCGATGTTGTCCTTCACCGTGCGCCATGGCAACAGCGAGGACTGCTGGAACACGAAGCTTCGGATGACCTCGTCGCCACTCGCGTCAAAGGTGACGTCGCCGCTGCTGGCCTTCTCCAAGCCCATGACGATTCTCAGCAGGGTGGTCTTGCCACAGCCGGACGGGCCCACCACGGCGACGAACTCACCCGCCTTGACATCCAGTTGCACGTCGTTCAACGCGGTGAAGGTGGCCCCATCCGGACTGTCGAAGACCCGATTCACCGACTTGGCGGCGATCGCCACCCCGGCGCGGGTTCCCAACGACTCGGTCTCAGCTGCGACGGACATCGGCATCTCCTTGTTCACGGTCGTGCATCTGGGCTGGTTCTGGATCGCCAACGGGATCTTGATAGGCCCCGACGGCAAGCCAGCGGCGACGGTCCGAATCGCTGGCCAGACACAGGCTGGCCAGCTCAAGTGCCTCCAAGTACGTGACGGCATCTCCGTCCAAGTCCTCAACTCTCAGGCGCGGACCGTTGGCCGTGGTGTCGAGCCTGACGCGTACCGCGGCGAACTCGCTGGCGACGACGACTCCCTGGCTCTCCCATTCTGTGGCGTTGCGGGTCATGAAATCTCCTCGATCTTCAGGTGCATGCGGGTTGGAACCAGCGTCGCCACCAAGGCCATGGCCACGAGCGCCGTGAAGGCTGGCGTGTAGGTGTTGAAGGTGTCGACCAACCACCCGAAAGAGACGGGGCCGATCATGTAGCCGGCGTAAAACGTCATCATGACGAGGCCGGTCGCCTGCCCCGACCAAGCTGGGGGCACGGCACTCGTCGTCGTGAGCATCGCCACTACCACCCAAGCGCTTGAAAACGACGCGTACACCGCGAGGGCCAACAGCAGGAGGGGGTAGGAAACAGTACCGAGGATGGCAACCAAGACGCCGCCGCCGGCAGTGCCCAGGGCCATGATCTGCAGAAGTCTCCGCGGATCGGCGTGACGGTCGGCCACACGTCCCCAGGACAACCGCGCGGCAAATCCAACGCCGCCAAGCATCGCCGTGACGAACCCGGCGGAACTCGTGCCGATGTCGAGGGATTCGAAGGCGAACAGCGGGGCGTACGTGCTCCCTGAGGCGACAGCGGCCCCCATGATCCCGGTGTAGGCGAGGAGGAGCCGCAAGGGCACACGCACCTCGCTGGGCATCCTGGCGCCCTCCTCCCGCGGCCCGTCGTCCACGGACAGGTCAGCCTGATCAGGCTGATGTGGTTGCCGCACGACTTGATGACGCACGAGCAGCAGACCGGCAACCGGCCACGCGGCGCTCAAGAACAGGGCTTCACGCCAGAATCCCGCAGCTGCGGCCAGTGGCAGAGTGACTCCAGCCAGCAGAATCCCCGCGTTGACGCCGGACTGCTTGATTCCCATGATGACGCCGCGATGCCCGACGGCATAGCGGGACATGATGAGATCATTGGTCACCGGGTTCGACCCACCCATGGCCACCCCGGCCAGGACCACCGCCGGGATCAGGCCGAGGAAACCCGGTGCGACCGCCGCGGCCACGAAGCTGATCGCCGACGAGACGAACAGCGCGGTCGCGACTCGTCCCGCCGGAGATCTGTCGATCCAGCGACCCCAGCGCCATGCGGTCAGGCATGCCGCGAGAGAGAGAATCGCCGGCAACGCGCCGACCTGTGTGCGGGACAGCCCCATCTCCTCCCGCAGCACGGGAGCGATCGACGTGAGACCGAGCTGGAGGTACGGGCCCACTGCCATCGCCAGGACCAACAGGACGGGAAAACCCCGGTCAACCCGCCCACCAGCGCCCCGATGGGCGGCCTCGATGTCGCTTGGCGCTCTGGTCAAGGACGCCACCGGAGCATCCGGCTCTCCATGAATCGCAGCAGGGCCGTGAACAGCACGCCGAGCATGGACAGCGTCAGGGCAGCGACGAACACCCGGGCGATGTTGAAGGCTTGTGCGCTGTTGAGCAGGAACAGACCGAGGCCCGCCCGCGAGCCGAAGAGGTCAGCGACGACGAGACCCACCACTCCGCGCCCGACGGCGAGCTGGAGCCCGGCCATGATGAATGGCACAGAACCCGGCAGCAGAATCTTGCGGAAGGTCTCGGCCCGGGTGGCGCCGAACGCGGTGCTGACATCAAGTAACGAACTCTCCACCGCTTTCACGCCGGAGATCGTGTTGATCACCATCGGGAAGAAGCAGGCGAAGGCGACGACGGCCATCTTCGCCTCGATCCCGAAGCCGAGCGAGATGATCAACAGGGGTGCGAGAGCGATCATCGGAGTGGCATAGAGCCCGGCGATCCAAGGGGAGGCGATCTCGCCAAACGGTCGACTGGTGCCGGCGAACAGCCCAAGGGGGATGGCAAGGACCGCGGACACTCCGAAGCCCAGGACGAAGGCCAGGACGCTGACCCGGAGGTGTTCCCAGATCAATCCGTCCCGGATCACGACGACGAACTCCCCGACGATCTTCGACGGTGGAACCAGCGCGAACTCGCTGACCTCGAACACCGCGAGCGCGGCCTCCCAGAGGAGGAAGCCTCCGATCACGGAGATCAGGGCGAGGGGCACACGACGGCGTTTCCGCCCCCCCGTGGCGGTGGACCCGGACTTCTTGAGGGCCGTGGACGTGGAGGTCCTGTCAATGATGTCGGTCACAATGCCTCGCTAGCCGAGAGTGGGTGTCAGGTTCCGGGCGGCCCGCCGAAGACGGGCCGCCCGGACGACTAAGGCGTCAGAGGCAGGCGACGGCCTGCCGTGCATATTCGTGGGTGCGCAGGTCATCCAGTGAGGGGGCCTCCTCAAGGATCTCCTGACGGACCATGCTGTCCACGAGGTTGGTCAAGGACTCGTCATTGATCTCCCCGTCCTCGGCGAGGAAGTACGGCGAGTGGACGTCACCGAGCAAGTACAGCTCCATGGAACGACGGGCGACGGACTCCTCAACCTCTGAGACCTCCGTCGCAATCTCCACGACACGCTCGAAGTTGGCCGGGTCCTTTGCCCATTGCCCAGTCCGGATCCACGCGCGCATGAACCGAACGACGGCCTCGGGGTTCTCCTCGGCGAAGCCGCTGGTGGTGGACACGTACCCAGACGTGAACAGCGGGACCTCGCCACCGGGGGGCGCGTATCCCAATCGCTCGAAGCCGGAGTCCTCACCAATGAAGTTGACGGGGGCCGCACCCGGGATCCAGTCGACCTGCCCGGACTCAAGCGCCGCGTAGTTCTCAAACGTTGACCCGATCACGACGGGGTCGATGTCGTCATGCGTCAGACCCTGCTCGGCGAGAAGGTCGCCCAGGACCGCCCAGACCACACCGCTGGTGCTGGACACCGCGACCGTCTTACCGGCCAAGTCGTCCCAACCGGTGACGCGCTCGGTGTTGATCAACGGTTCCCACACTGACACGTCCACGCCGCCGCCAACGCCGATGACGTCACCGCCCTGCGCGGTGGCCACGATGCCGCCCGACCCGTTCACGGCCATGTCGAGTTCACCGGACAACAGCCCGTTGTTCACGTCGGCTGATGCCCGGAAGTCCACGATGTCCAGCGTGAGGCCTTCTTCCTCCAAGATGCCCGCCTGCTCGGCCACGCCCAGCCACAGACCGGTGGTCATGGCTCGGCTGCCGGCGATCGCGGCCACGCGGAGGGTCATCGGTTCCGTGCCGGGGCAGGACACCTCGGTGGCGTCCGCGGAGTCGGCCTCGGTGGCGTCGGCGCCCTCGTCCTCGGTGGCGTCGGCCTCCGTGGCGTCGGCCTCGGTGGCCTCGGCGCCATCGGCCTCGGTGGCGTCGGTGGCGTCGGCCTCGGTTACGTCCGCGGCGTCCGCGGTCGAGGTGCCGTCTTCGCCGTCATCGCCACAGGCGGTCGCGATGAGGCTGAGCGCCAAGAAGAGTGTGAGTGGCAGCGCACGGCGGCGCCATTGGGAGAGGGGGTTCACGATCATTCCTATCTGGGTTGGTCCCGGTCCAGCTGCCCGGGGTTCGGCTAGGCTCAGAGAAGGGTCGGCAACGTGTTCAGCGGCGCATCGGCGTCGATGAGGTCGACCCGTTTGGTGACGATACGAAGACCGTCATCAGTGGTGCGGAGGTGGTGGTGGTAACGCCCGGACACCAGGGCTGTCGCGCCTTGACGGTGTGCGGTGAGGACGAACGGCGTCACGACGTGAGCCAGCTCGCCGGTTGCCTTGAGAACCGGCGGACCGTGGACCCGCGTGGACCGCGGAGGCGGCTCTTCGGTGTGGGCCGCCGGTCCGAGCAGACGGGCCACGCGCGTACGAAGACGGGCATGGTCGTCATACACGTGGTTGACCGCGTCGTCGCCTCCGGCCAGGTCCGGGTCGACCGGTATCCAGTAGCACGCGTCGGGCGCCCACAGGTCCAGCCATTCGGTGAAACGGCGTTCATCCAGCAGCACGGCCTCGGTGGCAAGGAAGCGCTGAATGTCCTCCCCCGCGAGCTCGCTGAGTGACACACCCATCACTCTCCCCCCTCAGCCGACATCAGCTTGCGGTAGTGCGCGTACTGGCCTCGCTGCGGGGTCTCGTCGGTGATGTGGCCGACGCGCTGTCCCTCCTCAGCGCCCGGACGCTCTCGTCGACTCCCGCGATCCAGCCACAGCCACTCGTCGTCGGTCGCGTCCAAGCCGGCGTCGACCCGCCGAAACATCTCCATGTCATCTGGCTGCCCGAAGCCACCGATCCCATAGAACATCTCGTGGTAGCGAAGTCGAAGGCGGTTGATGGCGGTGGGGGCACCGGTTCCGAGCATCGGGCGAATGATCACCTCGGTGCGGTCCACTGCCACCGGCTGGATCTCCCGTATCTGAATGCCGATGAGTTGCAGATTGGGGAACACCGAGACGTTGAACCCGGGCCCCGACGTGGCGGCGTACAGCGCCTCACCATCGGGCACCCCGAAGAAGTCGGCAAGATCGGCGTTGTCGGGCGGCGCGTCCTGCAGGGTGCGCAGCCGCTGGCGGAGTACGCCACTCGCCGCCTGGCTCTGATCCAGCAGACCGTGCCCGTTTCCCAGATGAGCCGAGGTCGGGCCATCCGACTCGGCTTCCTCCTTGCTGGAGATGTACCGGGATTGCTGGCCGGTTGCCTGCTGCATCAATGCGAAGAACGACTGGTGGGTGAAGTTGGCGTGGTAGCCATCGACCCCGTTCTCCATCTGTAGCTTCCAGTTGCCGTTGAAGACCATGCGGTGCGCCTGGTCGGCAACCTCCAGTTGGTGGCCAGGCAGGTGGTCCATGAAGCGATCGATATAGTGGCGGGCGCCCTTGAGATGGTCTTCCAGCGAGGGGACGTCTGGGGCAAGACTGGCGAAGACGAGCCCCCGGTAGCTTTCGACCCGTGCGGCCTGGACCAGGCCGAGTTCGTCTCGGTCGCGGTGCTGGTACCCCTCGGGGAACGGCAACCCAACGAGATCCCCTGACGCGTCGTAGGTCCACCCGTGGTACTGGCAGCGGAAGGACGTGGCGTTGCCGCTCCTCAACTGGCACACGCTTGCCGCGCGGTGACGGCAGCGGTTGAGCATCACCCGAAGCACTCCCTGCCGGTCTCGGTTCACGATGACCGGCTGGGTGCCAATTCGCGTGGTCTTGTAGTCGCCGGCTTCCCTGACTTCCGACTCATGAGCCACATACACCCAGGACCGAGCGAAGATCCGGTCCATCTCGGCGATGAAGACCTCCGGGTCACGATAAATGTCGCGGTGAACCCGCTGGGTGTCCACCATCTCCAGGGCGCGCTCGGCAGGGGCTAGTGACCGGCTCATGCGGGGCTCGCGATCAGGCCCATCCCAGTGATCCATTGCGGAACCGGCTCATAGGCCACGCGGCGCGGAAGGACTGGGCTGGCGGCGCAGGCCGCGATCCAAGTCCGGAGCTCATTGGCGCCAACTCCCGCCACGACCACCTCCTCGGCGGTCATCGACGCGAGCTGGTCGAGCTCGCCGGCGCAAAGGGCGGTCAGCACCCGGTCGTCCCACTCGGGGTCGACGCGCTCACCGGCAGCCTTGACCCGGTCCAGGTTGAACTGGCGCCGTTCGTCCTCCGACAAGTGGCTGGTGTCGGTCTCCAGCGCCGGCGGGGAGTGGGAGAGGCCACCACTGCCAAGGAACATGATGCGACGGGGGTCCTGCGCCAGGTGCTCACCGACACGGCGCCCGACACCGAGCGCCCGTGAGAGCGGTGCCAGGGGTGGTCGGGCGCAGTTGAGCACGATCGGAACCATCGGCACGGCGTCGAGCTCCCCGATGAGTTGCATCCAGCTCTGCCCGAAGCCGTGGTCAAGCCTCACGCCGTCCCCCACGGTGACATCAACGCCGGACTCGAGAAGGGCAACCGCGACGCTGTCGGCCGTCTCCCGATCAACGTCGTAGTCACCGTCCGGGGTGCCCCAGTCGCCGTACCCGACGGCGCTGCGAACCACGGCGACGCTGGGCACGACGTCCACGAACGCCCGCACATGATCCGGGCCGAAGAAGACGACGAGCTCAGGACTGAAGCGCGCCACCTCCGCCGCCGCCAGATCGAGAGCCTCGCTGAATCGGCTGCCTGCCAAGCCGCCGTTGGCGCCGTCCATTAGCGGGCTGTGGGACACGCATAAAACCATTCTGGGTCCAGGCATCTACCTCGGCTCCTCTCACGTAGGGACGGTGATTATCTGACCTTTGGACAATGAACGCGCGAACCGCGTTCCACTCAGTGGACTTGGGTGGGCTCACGCAGGGCGCGGCGGAGAATCTTTCCGGCCGCCGTGATGGGCAAGTCGTTGCGCAGATGCACTTCGCGGGGCTGCTTGTACCCGGCGAGCTGTACCCGGCAGAGCAGCCGCAGCTCCTCCGCCAGCCCGTCCACGTCGGCGCCCTGTCGCGGCACGACATAGGCGACGGGACGCTCGCCCCAATCGTGATCTTCCACCCCGATGACCGCGGCGAGGCGCACGCGGGGGTCGCTGGTGAGCACGCGCTCGATCTCGGCCGGGTACACGTTGAATGCCCCGCTGACGATCATGTCGTTCTTGCGGTCGACCAAGTAGATGAGGCCCTCTTCGTCCCGTCGTCCGACATCGCCAGTCAGGAGCCATCCGTCGTCGGTGCTGGCTTCCCAGGCCTGTGGATTGCCCCAGTAGCCATGGGCCACCGACGGTGCACGGACGGCGATCTCCCCGAGCGCCCCCGCCTCTGCCTCCACCCCGGGCTCGGCCATGATCCGGATCTCCGCAAGCGGGGTCTCCACTCCACACGACGTGAGGAGATGGTCCTCCCCGTGCAGTGCCCGGCGGTGGTGATCGGGGGACAGGAAGGTCACCAAGCCCCCCGTCTCGGTCGAGCCGTACTGCTGGAACAGCGGGACGCCAAACCGTTCCGTGGCTTCCTCGGCGAGCGCGGTTGGGACAGGGGCCGACCCGTAGCCGAGCAACCGCAGCGACGAGGTGTCGTGGTCCGGGGTGAGGGCATCGAGCACCCTGGCCAGCATGGTCGGCACCATGATTGTGGTGGTGATCTGATGGCGCTGGACGAGGTCGAGTGCGGCGGCCTCGTCGAACCGTGGCATCACGACCATCGTTTGGCCGAGGTGGGTCCAGTTCAGTGTCCGCATCATCCCGCCGGCGGTGAAGAACGGCGTGGCCGCCAAGCACACGTCATCGTGCGTGCCTCCGGTGAGGACCAAGTGGTCCAGCGCTGCCAGCATCATCCCCTCGTGGGAGTGGATCGCGGCCTTCGGCCGTCCAGTTGTGCCGCTGGTGAACAGGAGGGTTCTCGGATCGGCCCCCCGGAGGTCGGTCGGTGTCGGGTCAGTGGCCCGACCGTGGGTGAGGGCCGTGTCGTAGGAGCGGCCCAGCTCGCTGCCCCCGATCACCAGGGCCGGAAGCAAGGGATCGGCGAAGGCCTCGCCCAGGTCGGCCGACTGGTCCCGGTGCACGATCGCGGCACCTGGTTCGACGGTCGCCAACGCGTGGGCGACCTCGTCCACGGCCAACCGGGTGTTGATCGGAACGAGGACAAGCCCTGCCTTGGCCAACCCGAAGACGATCTCCGGCCACTCCAAGCAGTTGCGGGCGCAGACCACGACCCGGTCACCCGCCCGTAGGCCACTCTCGAGCAATGCGGTGGCCAGCCGGTTCGCCCGCTCATCAACCGCCGCCCACGACAGGGTGCGGTCCTCACAGACCACCGCGGACTTGTGGGGGAAGCGGCGGGCATTCCGGCGCGGAATGTCGCCGACGATCAAGGACGTCATCTCAGATCAAGAATCCCAGAGTCGGAATTGGGCCAGCCGCGTTGACGAGCTCCACGACCTTCTTTCGAAGCCGCAGGCCATCCGTGCGGTGAGCAATTGTGTAGCGGTAGCGCCCCGCCCACACGGTTGCCCCCAGCCGGTATTCGTGAAGGACGAAGTTGCAGGCCACCTGGGTCAGCTCGGCGTCCTGGGAGGTGACCTCGAAGTTGGACAGCATTCGACGCATCCGGGACTGGGGGACCTGGGAGTAGCGGTGGCCGGTGCACAGCTGCGCGATCCGGCTGTGCAGCCGTGCACGGTTGTCCGCGATGTAGGAGAACTGTGTGTCCCAGGGGCGCTCAGGGTCGCGTGGCACCCAGTACAGGGCCTCGTCGTCCCACAGGGACTCCCACGCTTCGTACGCGTGCTCGTCGGCCAGACGGGCCTCCTTGATCAGGAAGGCAAGGGCGTCGGCGGGTACGCCCCACGGGGCAGCCGGGTCGGCCTGGTCGTGGGCCGCGGTCATGCGACGTTCCCCTGCATGACCGTGCGGTAGTGATGCCAGATCGCCCGCTGGGTCGTTTCGGC
Organism: Euzebya pacifica; assembly: GCF_003344865.1. Taxonomy (GTDB): domain Bacteria; phylum Actinomycetota; class Nitriliruptoria; order Euzebyales; family Euzebyaceae; genus Euzebya; species Euzebya pacifica. The sequence goes on along the minus strand of NZ_CP031165.1, from coordinate 2,346,444 downwards.
GGACTCGTCGAAGCTGTGGGTCCCGCGGGTGTCGGTCTCCTCCGACTCAAGGCCCCGGCTCAGCTCCACCCACTCGGGTGTGCCTGCCTTCAACCCGATCTGGTTGCGTTCGCTCATGTCTGCGTCGTCGGCGATGAGAAAGCCCGCTGGTCCCATGGCGCCCTCGGCGCGTCGCAGTATCCGCTCGTTCATCTCCTCGCCACCATCCAAGCGCGCGGGGGCGGTGTGCACGACGGTCTCGCCAGGAGCGACCGGTTCGAACATCATCACGTTGAGTTCGGCGAGGAAAAGGTTCGGGAAGATCACGGTGTGGGGCGGTCCGTCAACGAGGAGCTGCCGCAGACGGTCGCCCCGCGCCGACGTCATCGCCTCGATGTAGCGGGGGACGCGGTCACGATCGATATTGCCGAACCATGCGAACTCCTGGTCCAGCCGGCGCCACTCGTCGGTGTAGTCGATCTCGCAGTGCCCGTTGCCAAGGTCCCGCACTGCGATCCTGGTGTCTCCGGACCCGTACTCGGCGCGACGGGGGGACACGGCCCGATACACCGACTGGTGGACGAACAGTGCGTGGTACCCGTCGACCTGGTTCTCCAGCAGCGTCTTCCAGTTCGCCCTGTTCTGGTGGCGGATCCACCCGTTGCCCAGGTCCAGCTTCCCGGTCGGCGACAGGTCGACCACCCGGTCGATGGCGGTGGTGGCGCGTCCCAAGTGTTGGATGAGCGGCGGGCCGGTGCCCGTCAGCCGGCCGAACACGAAACCTCGGTAGGTGTCGAGGTCCGCGATCTCGGCGAGGCCCAGCCGGGCCTGCGTGTCCTCGTGGGCGGAGCCGTACCCCTCACGCATCGGGACACCGGTCAGGGTCCCGTCGTTGGCGAAGGTCCAGCCGTGGTACGGGCAGCGGAACGACGAGGCGGTCCCCTGATCGGCCCGACACACCAGATTCGCCCGGTGGGTGCAACGGTTGAAGAACGCCCGCACGACGTTGTCGCGGCCACGGGCCACGATCAATGGCTGGCCGCCGACCGTCCGGGTCACGTAGTCACCCGGATTGGCGATTTCGGAGTCATGGGCGAGGAACACCCAGCCCCGGTGGAAGATGCGGGTCATCTCCGCGTCGTGCACCGCCGGGGAGGTGTAGAGGCTGCCGTGGATCCTCGTGGGCTCCACGAGCGGGTCAAAGTCAATGTGCTGCATCAGCTTCCTTCTGCCGCCGCGGCGGACTCGACGCCAGCGGTTTGTCGTGGTTGGCCGGTCATCCGGTGGTTCCACTCGCGCCACCACGAGCGCATCTGCAGCTCGCCGTCGCGCTCGGTGGTGCCGTAGCCCTTGGAGATGTCGTTGTGGGTCACCCCACCGGAGGCGAACCCGATCTGGCAGGACTCCAGCGCCTCGGCGTCATCAGGGGTCGCGAACCCGGCCGGTCCGAGGATCTCGAGGAAGCTCTGCAGCCGTCGGTGCAGCGCCTCGCCCTCCTCCTCCACCGGGGCCAGCGCGTAGGCGTCCACCGACATCGTGTCGGGGCCGGTTGGCTGGAAGGTCCGCACCGTCAATGCCGTGATGTCGTTGACGACCAGGTTGGGGAAGATGACCATGTTGCGCATCGTGTCGGTGATCCGTGCACCCCGTTCGGGGCCGTGCTGGTCGTGCAGCTGCGCGCGGACCACAGCCATCTCCTCCCGGGCCTGCTCCCCGAAGGTGGGCACCCAGCGGGCCACCGGCTTGCCCCACGGAGCGGAGTACTCGATGCAGGCATGCCCGTTGCCCAACGGCCGCGCGGCGCCCCGCCGCTTCAGGTCGCCCTGATCCGACGTCCCACCGGTGGCCTGCAGATACGAGAAGTAGGTCTGGTGGGTCGGCGTGCCGTGATAGGAGTCATAACTGTTCTCCGCCAACAGCTTCCAGTTGGCCCGGATGCTGTAGGACTGCCGGCCCGGCACCACCCGCAACCGACCAGACGGCGACTGGTCCACGATGACGTCCAACAGCTCGCAGGCGTCAGCCAGGTAGTCCCGCAACGGTTCGGCGTCGGCATCCAGGCACATGAACCAGAACCCTCGGTAGGACTCCACCCGCGCCACCGGCACCAACGACCGCTCCGCCTGGTCGAACCCCTCCGGATAGGACTGGACCCCCGGCACCCCCCGAAGCGCCCCGTCAGTGGCGAACGTCCACGCGTGATAGAAGCACTGAAACGACGTCGCCACCCCCTCATCGGTGCGGCACACGATCGCACCCCGGTGCGGACAACTGTTGTGCAACACCCGCACCTCGTCGTCGGCACCACGCACGAAGATCACCGACCGGCCCGCCACCACCCGACGGCGGTACTCCCCCGGCTCGGCCACCTCCGACTCGTGACCCACATACAACCAACAGCGATCAAAGACCCGCTGCATCTCCGCATCCAGCACCGCAGCCGACGTCATCACCGTCCGATCGACACGAAACAGGCCCCGCGACGGGTCATCCACAACCAGCCCACCAGCTTCCACCATCAAATCCTCCAAATCGGCTCCACCCCCACGAACACCACCACCCAACCAACCCCACCCCCAGACCAACACCCCACCGTTCCACCAAACGGAACTCCGCTCCTCCTGCGATCTGGAGTGACCCCTGTTTCGTGGACGGGGGCGGGTTTGGGTCAGGCCGCCTCGGGGGCGGCGTCGTTCTCGTAGTTGATGGGTGAACGGTAGTCCAGCGCGGAGTGGCGCCGGCGGGTGTTGTAGAAGCCCTCGATGTAGTCGATGACGGCCAGGTCGGCCTCGTGTCGGGTGGCGAACCGGGTGCGGTCGATCAGCTCGCACTCCAGCGACGCAAAGAAGCTCTCGGCCATGCTGTTATCGAAGCAGTCGCCGGTCGACCCGGTCGACGGGGTGATGCCGGTCTCCTTGCAACGCTGCCCGAAGGCGATCGATGTGTATTGGCAGCCCTTGTCGCTGTGATGGATCACCGCCTCAGGCCGGCGGAAGATCGCCATGTTCAACGCGTCGAGCACAACCTGGGTGTGCAGGGTGGGCGCGGTCGCCCAGCCCACGATCCGACGGGACCACACGTCCAGCACGATCGCGAGGTAGGAGAAGCCCTGCCACGTCGGGACATACGTGATGTCGGCCACCCACTTCTGGTCCGGCCCGGTGGCGGTGAAGTCGCGCTCGAGCAGGTCCGGGGCGGCAGCTGAGGCGCGGTCCTGTCGGGTGGTCTTGCCTTTGGGGCGGCGCGAGATCCCGGCAAGTCCAGCGTTTGCCATCAGCCGTGCGACACGCTTCACACCCACCTCGCAGCCTTCGGCGCGCAGGTCGGCGTGGATGCGTCCGGCGCCGTAGGTGCCGCGCGACTCGGCGTGGTGGTGGCGGATCCGGTCGGTCAGCTCGCGGTCCTCGATCGTGCGCTGGCTGTCGGGGCGGGACAGCCACGCGTAGTAGCCGCTGGTGGAGACCTCCAGCAGTCGGGCCATCGTCGCGACGGCGTGCTCGGCCTGATGCGCCTTCATGAACGCGAACGCCTCCGGGGCGTCGCGTCGGTCTCCGCAGCGAACCAGGCCGCGGCTTTTCGCAGGATCTCGCGTTCCTCGCGCAGAATCCGGTTCTCCCGGCGGAGCTGGACGAGCTCATCACGCTCAGCCCGGCCGAGCCGATCCGGGTCGTCCTCGGCCGCATCGGCAGCGATCCAGTTGCGGATCGTCTGGGCAGTCGGCTCGTAGTCGCGTGACAGCTCTTCCGGCGTGCGACCGGCCTTCACCAAGGCGATCAGCTGCTCACGCAGGTCAGGCGCGTATGGCGGGCGGCTCCTCGACATCGTGGCTCCATCCTCCTCACAAGAGGGGCAGTGTCCACAGAACCGGGATCACTCCAATCCGCCCGACACCATCCGCTGACGGCTAGTCCTTGACTGTCCGGACGCGACCCGTCTACATTGCCAAACGCGTTTGTTTGTGGACAAGCAAATAGGAGTTGAGGGCCATTCGAACCGACGAAGCACTTCTCAATGACGTCGCGGGGACTCCGTTGACATCTGAGCAGGCAATGCTGCGCGAAACCGCGCGGGCCGTGGTTGAGTCCAAGGTCTTGACGCACATGGCCGACGCGGAACGCGACGAGCAGTTCCCACCGCAGGTGGTGGCCCCCCTGCGCGAGGCGGGTCTGCTTGGTGGCACCATTCCTGTCGAATGGGGTGGGGCAGGGTTGGACCACGTCAGTCACGCGCTGGTGGTCGAGGAGGTCTCGTCGCGGTGGCAGGTCCTCGGCTCGCTCGTGGCCATGGCCAGCGGCCCTGTGGGACGCGGCCTCCTGACACACGGCACCGATGCCCAGCGGGAACGGTGGTTGCGGCCACTGGCCGAAGGCACCGCTCTGGCCGGCTACGCACTCACCGAACCCGACTCCGGGTCGGACGCGTCGGCCATGCGCACCCGTGCCGAGCGGACCGACGCCGGTTACGTGCTGACCGGGGCAAAGACTTGGATCGACTGGGCCAATGACGGTGACTTCTTTCTGACGTTCGCCCGTACCGAACCCGGCTCGGTGGGCGCCAAGGGAATCTCCGCCTTCATCGTTCCGCACGACGCCCCGGGTCTGACCACAACCATCATGCGAGGAAAGCTCGGGATGCGGGCGTTGAGCGTTGGCGAGCTGGTCATGGACGAATGCGAGGTCGCCGCCGAAAACCTGGTCGGAGAGCCCGGACGCGGCTTCGCGGTGGCCATGTCGGCCCTGGAGGAGGCCCGGCTAATGGTCGCCGCCCGGATCAGCGGAGGAATCGCCGGCGTCCTGCGAGCGGTGGCCGCCTACATCGAGGAGCGCGAACTCTTTGGGCGGAAGCTGGGGGACTTCCAGATGACGCAGGCCAAGGTGGCCGACATGGTCGTGGCCCTGGAGTGTGCGAGGACGTTGACCTTTCGGGCCGCGATGTTGAAGGACCGGGGCCTTCCCGCGAGTCGCGCCGTGTTGACGGCAAAGCTGTTCGCCCAGGAGGCCTACATGGACGTGTCACGCGATGCGGTCCAACTCTTCGGCGCCTACGGCATGTCAGAGGAGTATGAAGTGAACCGGCACTTCAGGGACGCGAAGGTCTCCGAGGTCACCGGAGGCACCAGTGAAATCCTACGGATCCTGCTCTCCGAACAGGTCCGCGGGCGGTCACGCCGGTGACGTCCGCAGCCTCCTCCGCGACCCTGTCCACCAAGGTTGCGTGGCACGCGAAGTACCGACCAAACCATCCGGCCGTCGTGGACGGGAAGCTGACGCTGAGCTACGGCGAGCTGGACCGCCGGGCGCGGGCGGTGGCTGCGGGGCTCCGCGCACAGGGGGTGGCTCGGGGCGACGTGGTGTCGGTCCAGCTGCCAAACACCGCCGACTTCGTCGTCATGGCGGTGGCCGCCGCGCATGGTGGCATGGTGCTGGGCCCGCTGTCGCCCCGCTTCGGCCTCCCAGAGGTGGGCCACGTAGTCAGCCGGTCCGCCAGCCGTGTGCTGGTGTACAACCGTGACGACAACTCCGCGGTCGCCGAGGCCATCGCCGCTGACCGCCCCGACCTCCTCCGTGTCGTGGCGGGGGGCCGTCCGGCGCGGAGCGGGGAGCTGCCCCTGGTGGACCTGGACGGACCGGGAGCGGACCTCCGCGCCGGAGTCGGCCTTGATGAGCCAGCCGTGGCCCTCCACTCCTCTGGCACTGAGGGGCTTCCGAAGCTGCCCCTTCACACCGAGCGATCGCTGATGCACTGCACGACCGCGGTGGCCGAACGCAACCACCTAACCCCGGCGGATCGATTCCTGGTCGCGGTCCCCATCACGACAGGGACGGGCACCCACGGCATGGTTCACTGCGCCCTCGTGGTCGGCGCCACTCTAGTGATGATGCCGGCCTGGGACCCCAGAACAGCCGCGGCGCTGGTGGCCGAGCACCGCTGCACATACAGCATCGCCCCGACAACGATGCTGTTCGACCTGCTCAATGACCCCGCGGTCAGCCACGACCAGCTGGACAGCCTGCGCGTGTTCACCTGCGGGGGTTCGCCGATCCCCAGCGAAGTCGTCGAGCACGCCGCGGATGAGCTGAGCCTGGTCGTCAGCCCGATGTACGGGTCCACTGAGTGTCTGGCCGCAACCAACGGGCACCCAGATGACCCCCCGGAACTGCTGTCGGGGAGCGACGGACCGGCCTTGTTGGGGGTTGACATCGCCATCGCCGGCCCCGACGGCGCCATCCTGGGTCCTGGCGAGGCCGGCCAAATCCTGGTTGGCGGCCCAACCCTGTTCCAAGGATACCTCGGCCAGCCGGAACGAACGGCTCAGGCGCTCGCCGGTGGCTGGTATCGCACGGGAGACGTCGGCCGCTTGGACAAGGACGGCTACCTGCGCGTCATCGATCGCATCTCCGACATCATCATCCGGGGCGGGACCAACATCAGCTCCAAGGACGTTGAGAACGACCTTCTGGCCCACCCCGACATCGCCGAAGTGGCGGTGGTGGCGGCGCCAGACGACCGCCTCGGCGAGCGGATCGCCGCCTTCGTGGTCGCCCGCAGCGGTGCGGTCGCTCCCACCTTCGAGGACGTCCTGCAAGTTCTAGAGGATCGTGGTGTGGCGCGTTATCGCTGGCCCGAGCGCCTCGATGTCCTTCCCGGTCTGCCAAGAAACTCATCGGGAAAGGTGCAGAAGGCCGTGTTGCGTCAGCGTCTGCGTGAGGAGGTCGGAAGCTGATGCTGCGTGAGGTGACCTCCCGCCTTCGGTCCGACGAAGTCGATGGCTATGTCCGGTCAGGGGCGTGGACCGACGACACCATTCACGGCCTGATGCTGGCCTCCGCGGCCGCAACCGGGGACGGCCTGCTCATGACCGACAGCCGCTGGACAGTCAGCGGGCGCGAACTCGAAACGGGGATCGCCCGTGCCTGCGATTCATTGCTGGCCGCCGGCGTCGGCCCCCGGTCGGTGGTGGGGCTGCACACCGGGAATCACGTGGAGTTTGTGATCCTGCACACGGCCCTCTCGTCGTTGGGAGCGGTCACGCTGACTCTCCCAAGTCGCCTCCCGAGCGCCGACGTTGCCGCCCTGCTGGAGCAGGCGGACGCAGATGCCCTGGTGGCACCCACCGGCTCCGCTCCCCGGATCGCCACTCATCTTCCGGCCAGCATGCGGTTCCTGTCCTATCCCGACACCGGGGACGGCAGGGAGCTTGGCTCCCTTGACGTCATCCGCTCCGGACGGTCCCCGGAGACCGCTCCCTGGGAAGTGGAGGCCTCCGCTCGCGACTACATCATGATGCCGACCGCCGGCACCACCGGGCACCCAAAGATTGCCCTTCGGACCCACCGGGCGTGGATCGCGATGGCGCGCAAGAAGCTCAAGACCCTGGGAAGCCTCGAGCTCTCCAACCGCGACGCGGTGCTGGTGCTGTCACCCCTGGTCCAGGGAATCGGGTACCTGCATGGGTTCGTGCTGCCACTGCTGGTCCCCGGTCTCCGGCGCCTCATGGTTCCCCGGTTCGACGCCGACTTCGCCCTAGACCTCGCGGAGCGTCACCGGCCGACCATTCTCCTGGGTGTGCCGACACACGCGATGCGGCTCCTGGACGCTGCCCGTGAGCGAACCTCTGACCTGTCGTCGGTCCGGATGTTCCAGTCGGGCGGTGACGCCTTCCCGGTTGCCGCCCGTCACGATTTTGAGGACACCCTCAGGATTCCGGTGATCAGCGACTACGGCCTGTCCGATGTGGGGGCCGCCTGCGCAATCAGCCCCGACGACCCGGTCAACAAGAGGCGCGAGACGGCCGGAACAGCGATGCCCTGGACCGATGTGGCCGTGCTGAACGAGGACGGCAGTGACTGTGCCGAAGGGGTGGTGGGTGAAGTGGCGCTTCGGGGGCCGGACATGATCACCTGCTACTACCCTGAGGACCCGGCCGACGCACGACCCGAGACGCTGGTGCGGAGCGGCGACCTTGGTTTCCTCGACGCGGATGGCTACCTGGTCATCGTCGGCCGGACGAAGGACCTGATCATCCGCGGCGGTGCCAACATCAGCCCGCAGCAGGTCGAGACGGCGGTCCGAACCCACCCGTTAGTTCGGGAGGTGGCGGTCGTCGGTCGGCGGGACCCAGTGCTGGGCGAGCGCATCGCGGCCGTGGTCCGTCTCAAGCCGGACGCGGTCCTCGACCTGCCGAGCCTTCTCAACCACCTCGAGGCCGAGGGCGTCAGCAAGTCCGTTTGGCCCGAATTCCTGCACGTTCTGGACGAGTTCCCAAGCTCACCTGGCGGAAAGGTCGACAAGCGCGCGCTCAGGCTCGTGGTCGACCAGTCCGCTGCTTCACCGACACGAAAGGGATGATTCGTGGACTTCGCACTCACTGACGAACAACGAATGATGCAAGAGAGCGTCCGTGCCCTCATGGCTCGGGAGGCCCCGCCCGAGAAGATTCGGGAGTGGGACCAGGCCCATGAGTTCCCCGATGAGGTCTGGCGCAAGCTGGGTGCGCAGGGGTGGCTGGGACTGACCATCCCGGAGGAGTTCGGCGGCACTGGCGCGAGCGTGCTCGACACCGTGTTGTTTTCCGAGCAGCTCAGCTACTGCGCGACCGGGCTCTCCGCGGCGTTCCAGCGGTCCGCATGCTACGGCGGAACCGTCATCAGCCGCGTCGGTACCCAGGAGCAGAAGGAGACATATCTCCCACCCATCGCCAGCGGGGAGTCAATGGTGGCCGTGGCGCTGACCGAACCCGGCGCCGGTTCCGACGCCGCGGCCCTGCAGACCCGCGCCACCCGCGACGGTGACCACTACCTGATCAACGGACAGAAGGTCTACACCAGCGGAGCCGATCAAGCGGACTGGCTCATCGTCGCAGTCAGAACCGACCCGTCCGCACCGGCTCGGGAGGGCATCTCAACCTTCATCGTCCCCACCGATCTCGACGGCCTCGAGATCCGCCGTATGGACAAGCTGGGCAACTGGATGGTCAGCACGTGCGAGGTCTACTTCGACGACGTGGCCGTCCCTGCCGAGAATCTGCTGGGCGATCTCAACGGTGCGTGGCAGTCCACCCTGTCCTCGGGTCTCGATGCCGAGCGGCTCATCATCGGTTCCCACTGCACCGGCAGCGCCCAACGCGCGTTCGACGTGGCCCGGGACTACGCGGTGTCCCGCGAGCAGTTCGGCCGGCCAATCACGTCCTTCCAGATGATCAAGCAGAAGTTCGCCGACATGGCTGCATCGATCCAGGGTGCTCGTCTGATGACGCAGCACGCGGCGTGGCTGGTGGACCAGGGCCTGCCCGCCAGGAAGGAGAGCTCAATGGTGAAGATGGTCGCCTCCGAGATGTGGAACGACGTCGTGTACGAGGCCATGCAGGCCTGCGGCGGCTGGAGCTACATGATGGAGTCGGAACTGCAACGTCAATATCGCGACGCCCGGCTGTACACCATCGGTGGCGGAACCTCCGAGATCCAGCGTCTCATCATCGCCAAGGAGCTCGGGCTCTAGCCCGGGTGCGTCCACCATGAGCCAACCCCTGGGCCAAACCCTTCCAACCAATGTCATCCAACACCTCGTCGGCGGGAATCCGGTCATCGTCGGGACCACGGACGCTGACGGACACCCCTATCTCAGCGCCGCGGGATCGTGTATCGCCTTGGACGAGCGAACCCTCCGATTCGCGGCGTTCTCGAACGGACGCACGCTGGCCAACATCCGCCGTGATGGACGCGTGTTCCTGGAAACGCTGGGCGACGACCTCGTCGTTGGCATCCGGGGTCTCGCGGCGATTGTCAAAGAACCCATGGACGCGTCCGCCTATCCTCCACACCACTACGCGATGGTCCAGATCGACGTCCTGCACGTGAAGATGGACAACCCCCCGGGAGCCCGTATCCATGGCATGCGATACGACTTCGGACACAGTCGCCACCCGGAGGAGCGCATGCAACGTCGAGCAGTCCTCCTCAATGAGCTTCGCACCCCGCCCGCCCCATCGGAGCCGGCTGCAGGCGCCGCCGAGTGAGGAGTCCACGCGCCGGCAAGCTCCTCACCGTTGACCAGGCCGCCGCCCTGGTCCAGGAGGGGGACTATCTCGCGATTGGTGGTATCTGGAACCACAACGTGCCGATGGCACTCGTCCGGGCACTGGTGCGCCGAGGCGTCGGCAACCTGACCCTGTCGTCCTCACCAGCCAGCGGGGTGGGCCCGGACCATTTGTTCGCCGCGGGGCTCGTCCGCAAGGCCTACCTCCCCAACGTCACCTTCGAACACCTCGGCACCGCGCCGCACGTGCGCCGCGCGATAGAGGACGAGCGGGTGACGCTGGTGGAGTGCGATGAGGCGTCGCTGATCGGTGGGTACCGGGCGGCCGCCGCCGGGCTCCCTTTTCAACCGGTGGTGTCGTTGCAGGGGACGGCGTTGGCCGATGGCGCGGACTGGCTGATCCCGGTCGGACGAGACGGCACCGTCGAAGCCCTCGCCGCGCCGCCGCTAAGCCCCGACGTCGCGTTCCTCCACGCCCATGAAGCCGATCAGTTCGGGAACGTGCGACACCTGGCATCCACCTTCGCGGATCGCCTGATCGCAAAAGCCTCGCGCACCGTGGTGGTGTCGGTCGATCGACTCGTCGAGCACGATGACATCAGGTCGGCCCCGGCTCGCGTCACGGTGCCCAGCTACATGGTGTCCCACGTCGTGGTGTCACCGTTCGCCGCTCATCCGGCGGCCACCCACGGGGCCTACCTCGCCGATGAAGACCACCTGCGCACCTACCTCGACGCGGCGAAGGACCATGACGCGGTCGGGGACGGCTGGCGTCAGTACGTCTCGCGCTACATCGACGGCGGCGAACGCGAGTATCTGTCCGCGGTCGGCGGTCTCGACCAGCTGGCTTCGCGGTTGGGGGTCCAGCCATGACTCACCCATTTGCGGAGGAGCGACCAACCAGTGCCGGGGTGCAGGAGCTGATGGCGTGCCGCCTTGCCGCGGAGCTGGCTGACGGGGAGGTGATGGTCGTCGGTGGTGTCTCGTTGATCCCCATGGCTGCCGGCCTTCTCGCTCAGCAGACCCACGCGCCCAACCTCACACTGGTCACCGGTTCTGGCGCGGTGAATCCACGCCCAAAGGCGCTCGTGCCCTCAGGTGCTGACGAGGCTTACCTCTCAACGGCCGAAGCGCTGATCGACATTCAAGACGTCTTTGACCACACCGAGAAGGGAACCTTCGACGTCATCTGCCTGGGCGGGATGCAGGTCGATCGCTATGGAAACATCAACCTGACCGTCGTCGACGCCGGTCCGTCACGAGGACTCGTTCGGGGGCCGGGCCTCGTCAACGTTGGCATCACCATGACGGTTGGACGGACCATGCTCTGCGTCACCGAACATCGCACCCGGACGATGGTCCCCTCGGTGGACTTCGCCAGCGGCGCGGGGCGACGCAGGCCCGATGGGACGCCCTATCCGGCTCGCAAGGGCGGGGGCCCCTCACTTTGCATCACGCCCTTGGCTGTGCTTGATTTTGATGAGCGCGACCAGATGCGTGTGGCGTCGGTGCACCCGGGGGTCGCCCCCGAGGAGGTTCGCGAACGAACCGGTTTTCCCCTAGCCATCCATGACGCCGGAGAACCCACGCCCACCCCTTCCCCAGAGATCCTGGACGTCTTGCGTCGCCGGGTCGACCCTACTGGATGGTTGTCACGATGAGTACCGCGCCACTGGATTCACTCGGAATCGGCATTCCCACACTCTTCGCGGGACGCCACTTCGACCGTTCGTCGCTCATCGAGCTTCTCGATGTCGTGGAAGAGGGAGGGGCGGGGGCCATCACTGTCGGTGACCACCTCAACTGGTACACCACTAGCTTGGAGTGTCTCAGCACGATGGCCTTCATCGCGGCCCGAACGGCCCTGCCGTTGATGCCCAATGTGTTGGTTCTTCCGCTGCGACAACCGTTCGCCACCATGAAGATGTTGACGACGATCCACCATCTCAGCGTGGGTGGGGTCAGCTGCGGTGTCGGTGTGGGTGGCGAACACGCCCGCGAGTTCGCCGCAGCCGGACTGGACCCGTCCGAACGGGGCCCGCGCACCGATGAACAGCTCGGGATCATCACCCGACTCCTGAGTGGCGAGGTCGTGGATCACGACGGTCCGTTCTATGCGGTGAACCAGGCCCATCTGGACCCGCTGATGGCCATGCCGCTGTTGATCGGCGGCCGGAGCCGCGTCGCGCTGGAGCGGGTGGTGCGCTACGGGGATGGGTGGACGTCGGCGTGGTGCACCCCCAGCCAAGTCCGCTCTCGGGCCGACGAACTCCGTGAGCTCTGGAAGGCCGCAGGCCGTGCCGGCACACCACGGGTGGAGGCCCATACGCGCGTCGTACTCGGCAAGACGGTGGATGCGGCTTGGGGTGAAGCGGGACCGTTCCTCCAGCGCCACTACGGTGTGGACCCCGAACCCTTCCGGCGGCACACGGTGTGTGGACCTCCGGACGCCGTCATCCCTCAGCTACTCGCCTACTACGACGTCGGTGTTGATCGTCTGAACGTGACGTTCGCCGGCGACAATCAACTCGCCCAGGCGCACTGGTTCATGCGAGACGTTCTGCCGGTGCTTGCTGAGTCGAGGACCGGGCGCGACGGGGACTGAGGTGCCGCTGGGTGCCCGTCGGGTCCGCCTTCAGCATCTTCTCACAGGTGTCAAAGCCACCATTTTGGCGGCGTATGTCGTATCGATTGTGATGCCGCCGGGCCCCGCGGCCACGCTGCGCGCCGTGGCCGCGGTGCTTGGCGTTGCGGCCACACTGCCGTTCAGCGAACGCCTCTACCGTGCCTTGGCGACGGTCCTCACCGTCACGGGCGTGGCGGTGATCGCGTTCAACCCGTCGACAGGTACCGCTGCCCTCCTGGGCTTCGGGGACCTCTTGGACATCGTGGTTCTGCTGGTGCTCGCCCCGACGATCAGCGTCCCCTTCCGCCTGGTTGCGGACAGTCAGGGCCTTGGGTCCGTACTCACCGGGAGTACCAGCAGTCCTCGGCGAACATATGCCGCCATGTCGGGGAGCACCCTGGCGCTCGCCTCCCTCGTCAACATCGGCGCCGTACCGGTCGTTCACGCCAACGTCGACGCCCTTCGACGGCGTCCGGGGCACGAGGCCCAGGCACTGACGCGGGGGTTCGTGCTCGCCATGCAATGGTCACCCGTCAGCGCCATGTTCACCGTCGTGCTCACCGAGGTCGGCGCCGCTCCTCCGACGATGATCGCGACCAGCTTCCTCGTGGTCCTGGGTATCTGGTGCGTGGACTGGGTCGCGTCCGCGGCGTCTCGCCGATCCGCCGCGGCTGGCCACTGTGTCCCGCCGGCTGACGGCCCCCACCCCGGAGGAGCTGAGCCGTCCACAGGCCTGTGGCAGGTCAGTCTCACGATGTTCAGCTTCGTCGCCGCGATCCTGGTGGCTTGGAGAGTGGGCGGGCTGACCATCATCGACGCGATCATCGTGCTCGTCCTCCCCTTCGTGGCCATCTGGTCGGCGCTGACCCACCGAGTTCGAGCGGCCGCGGGAACCACCCTCCGGCTGTTGCACCAAGAGCTGTTGAGCGTGGATTCCCAGATGGCCATGCTGCTGGCCGTTGGATTCTTCTCGGCTGCGCTCGAGAGTGCCGGCTACCTGGAACAGCTTGGTTCGTTGCTCGGCGGGATTGGCGGCCCAGGCGCGCTCCTGCTCCTGTCCGCGATGCCGTTGCTCTGCATGCCGGCCGGGCTGCATCCATTGATCGTGGTCGTGCTGCTATTGAAGGTGATCGACCCCGGCGCGATCGGGATCGATCCGACCTGGTTGGGAGTCGCCCTGCTGGGAGGGGCGACCGGGGCGACCGCCGCCTCCCCCTTCAGCGGGGTGGTGAACCTCTCGGCGCGCCTCTGCGGAGTGACCCCCGCGTCGGTCGCTGTCGGAAATCTTGGTTTCGGCATTCGCTCATGGCTGCTCGTCAGCGTCCTTGCCCTGGCGAGCGGCTGGATTGGCAGCTGATCCCTGACCACCTTGACTCAAGGGATAGCCACCTCACACGTTCCGGTGCGAGACATCCTCGGCCCAGAAGGCGAACCGTCGCTCGATCAACAGCATGATCCAACGGAACACCAGACCCATGACCATCAGAATGACGAGGACGGCATAGACGCCACCGACGTTGAAGGCGGCTCGCTGCGACAGCAGGAAGCGTCCCAGTCCGTCACGACTGCCCACGAACTCCGCGACCACGGCCCCGAGCAGGGCGAAGATGATCCCCACGTGGAAACCGGCGAAGAGGTAGGGGACCGCTCCCGGCAACCGGAGGTAGCGAAACATCTGCAGTTTGGTGGCGCCCAACGACTGCAGCAGCTCCAGCTGTTCCCGGTCCCGGATCTTCAGTCCCGCCAGCGTGTTGAGCAGAATCGGGAAGAAGCAGACGAAGCCGACGATCACCACCTTGCCCGAGAGGTCGAAACCAAGCCACAGGATGACGATGGGGGCCACCGCAATCTTTGGGAGCGACTGGAATCCCACGACGAGGGGGAGCACCACGTTCTCGACCCGTTCCATCGTGACCATCAGGGCGGCGAGGGCCATCGCCCCGACCGCCGCAAACGCGAAGCCAAGTCCCGTCCCGAGCAGTGTCGAGGAGATGTGGGGCCAGTAGACGCCGGAAGTGAAGCCGTCCACCAGGGAGGCCCAGACGTCGGTCGGCTTGGGGAGGATGAACTGCGACACCCACCCGTTGGTGGCCGCGATCTGGGCCATTACCAGGGAGCCAATGATCACCAAGGCAAGGATGAGTTGGTCCCCGTAGCGAAGCCAGACCCCTCGGACCGTGCCTGGAGCGTTGGTCGGGGCCACAGAAGTGGCGGGCCCATTCGACGCGTCCGTGGTCGCGGAGGCCGTCGTGACCTGTGAGTCGGTCGTCATGGGTTGCTCCTCTGGCTGTCGACCGCCCCGGAGAGTCCCTCACGGATCCTCACCTGTGCCTCATGGAAACGTGGTTCACCAAGATTGACCATATCCCTGGGTCGGTCCGAAGGTATGGCTACCTGGTCGATGACTGCTCCCGGACGGGCCGACATCACGATGACGCGATCTGACAACAGGACGGCCTCGGAGATCGAATGCGTCACGAACACCACCGTCTTCCGCTCGGCGAGGTGGACCGCCTGAAGGCTCATGTTGAGCTCCTCGCGGGTCATCGCGTCCAGGGCACCGAAGGGTTCGTCCATGAACAACACCTCCGGGTCCGGCAGCAGCGCACGCGCGATGGCGACGCGTTGTTGCATCCCCCCGCTCAACTCGCGGGGATACTTGGTGCCCTGCCCCCCCAACCGAACCAATTCCAGCAGGTCGGGAACCCTGTCCCGCGCCCACGCCATGTCGAGTCCGAGGATCCGGGCCGGCAACATGATGTTCTCCTCCACGGTGTGCCAAGGAAGGAGCGCCGGCCCCTGGAACACCATTCCGTACGTGCCCGGCCGCACCGGGCCTCCCGTCCCGCGGTAGTCCACGGTCCCCACGGTTGGGGAGATCAGCCCAGCGGTGATTTTCATCAGCGTGGTCTTACCGCATCCACTCGGGCCGACGATACTCACGAACTCGCCGGCGGCGACTCCAAAATCAACCCCAGTCAATGCGGTTGTCTCCACACCTGTGGTGCTGCGGTACGTCTTGCCAAGACCGCTGACGCGCACCAGCGCGTCCTGTCCTGTCGGTGATGTCTGGCCGGTCATCGGGTCCCTTCTCACTCGGCGAGTGGGCTCATGGTCCTGCGTCAGCACGTCATTCATCGCACGACTTCCTACGGCAGGTAGGCCTGCCATTCAAGGGTGGCTGCCTGCTCCACGATGGCGTCACGATCGAAATCGTTCGCCTCCTCCAGCAAGCTCGGGTCCCACATCTGCGCGACGAGGCCGTCGAGATCATCGGTCTCGAGATCCCCGTTCGCGATCAGGAACTCCAAGTGGGCCCTGATCTGTTCATCAGTCGTATTGCCCTCCAGGCCGTCCACCGGCTGAATGTTGGCCAGCCTCGCCAGTAGCCCTGGGAGACCTGCCTCAATGACCTCCTCGTCAGACATTCCGGTCGGCTGGTTGTCCGGGAAGACCTGGTACAGCATGGCCACCCCCGCTTCTGGGTTCTCACGCGCGACGACGATGCCCTTGAACAGCCCTCTCATCAGGCCAACGAGGGCGGTGCGGTGTTCCTCGACGACGTCGTCTCGAGCCACCATCACGACATGGAAGCCGATTTCCCCGAAGGCGTCGTTGGTGATGCCGCGCATGTCCTTCTCGCGCTGCACGAGAGCCTGGTGCCCGTCTGAGGCCGCGTAGACGTCGATCTGGCCGGATTCGAGCAGCGCCACGACCTCGGGGCCCGTGCCAGCGGCCACCAGGTCGACGTCGTCCAGACCCAGGCCGACGGTACCCAGGAGTGCCCCGAAGGTCGGCACCGCTCCGGATTCCAGGTTCGGCACACCCACGGTGGTGCCGGCGAGGTCCTCCACCTCCTGAATCGGGCTGTCCTCGGGGACGAATGGCGTCCAGATGTTGCCGTTGACGTAGGACGCAATGATCCTCAGTGGTGAACCCTGCGCGATGGCGGAAGCGGCTTGTGCGGTGGTGGTGATCGTGACGTCGATGTTGCCGGCGTCCAGTGCCTGCACCACCTCACCAGAACCCTGCATCACCGATTGATCAGCGACGACGCCTTCCTCTGCCCAGTAGCCAAGTACCTCTGGGATGGCGACTTGTGCGGTGTTGGTCGGCGTCATGGTCCCGGCCTGGGCATAACGCAAGGTCACCTCCTCGACTAGGGACTCATCGGTGCCGCCATCGGAGGACGCACCGTCATCCACCTCGTCGCCGGAACCGTCACCGCAGGCCCCCGCCAGTAGCGCGAATACCAACATTCCACACCAGATCCACTTGGACTTCATTCGACTCACGCGTCCTTTCAGCTTGGCCCCGGATCTCCGGAGGCCAGGATTAGTTGTCAAATAGCAAGATTGGAAGAGTTCGCGGTGGGGCTACTCCGCGTACCCGACGAGCACTTCGGGGTCAACCGTGACATCAATGAGCACCGGTCCGGTTCGAGCGTCCAGCACCGTGGCCAACGACGCGAGGTCATCGAGGTTCCTCACGTGATGACCTGTACCGCCCAATGCCTTTGCGGTGGACACGAAATCGGGCCAGTCATTGGTGGAAATGGACACCTCATGGCCCTGCCGTTTCAGCGTGTGGTACTCCGCCCCGTAGGTCGAGTCATTGAGGACCATCACGATCAGGTCCAAGTCGTTGCGGACCGCCGTGTGGAACTCCTGCAGGCTCATCATGAAGCCCCCGTCACCCATGATCGCAACGGAAGGACGGTCAGGGGCGGCCACCGCTGCCCCGATCGCCGCCGCCATGCCGAGACCGACGGAACCGAACGCGAGTGGATACAGCAGATGCGACGGGTCCTGCACCCTCATGTACGTCGAGGGGGCGACCATGAACCGACCCGCGTCGATGCTGACGCTCCGTTGATCCGGAAGTGCCCGGTCCAACGCCAGCACAGCGGTGCGCAGATCAACGTGCTCCCCGTCGCTGCAATCGGTGAACTCATCCTCGAATCGATGATCCCGCAAGCGTGCCGCTAGGCCGTCGGAGCGGAACGTGGCCGGCTCGGCACCGAGATCAGTGAGCAAGGCCACCATCTCCTCAGCGACCAACCGAGCATCGCCGATGACCACGGCATCTGGATCATGGTGGCGCGAAACACGTGAGGGGTCCAACTCGATCTGCACCACCCGCTTGCCATCCACCATTGTTCCTCTCGACGTCGTGTCGGGGTTCAGGCTGGCTCCGAAACCCACGATGCAGTCGGCCTCGGCAATCACCGCCGCGCCCGCCTGCGACGACATCGAGCCCATCGTGCCGACATGACATGGATCGTCAGCGAGGAAGCCTCGGCTGAGGAGCGTGGTCGCCGTGGGCGCACCCAATCGTTCCGCGAGCGACCGCAGGGCGGAACCGGCATCAGACCGCACCGCACCCCGCCCGGCCAGCAGGAGCGGACGACGAGCAGTGGCGATGATCCCAAGGGCGCGATCCAACGAGTCCGCGTCGGGCCGGGTCGTGTGTCCGTGGCGGGCCATGACGCGGGCTGGAACTTGTTCCAATCCCTCTGTGCGGCCGTGCTGCACCTCCTCGCTCGCGGCGAGGATGATCGGTCGGCACTCCTCCTTGGCGCGATGCACCGCTTCGGTCACATCGCGTCGGATCGTGTCCAACCCATGAACGAGTTGGTGGCCCGCACCACTGGCCCGGGCGACCAGCGTCTCGTTCAGTGACTGGCGGTGCCAGGCACCAGGTGGAGTGGCGCCGGTCAGGACAACCATCGGCGTACCGTTCCGCGTCGCCTCCGTTAACCCCGTCAACGTGTTGGTGAGCCCCGGCCCGAACGTGGTCGTCGTGCATGCGACGCGACCCGTCGCCCTGCCGTACCCGTCGGCCATCGACACGGCCCCATCCTCCCGGGCGGCGGCAACGAAGTGCACCCCGTGCGTGGCCACCAGCTCCGACAGCATCGCCATGTTGCCGTGGCCGACGACCCCGAAGACCGTGTCCACTCCCTGCTGGAACAGGACTTCGGCGATGAGTGCGTGCCCTAACATTCTGAACCTCTCCTCGTCGTTGACATGCTTCTCACTTGGTGTCCACCACGACGCTGATGGCCGGCGTGGGAGCGTTGCCGCGCAGGGCGTCGAGCGCACCAACCACGTTGTCCAGCGGGAATCGGTGGGTGTGCAAGCGGGAGAACGCTTCGCGTCGGCCGTCCAGGAGCGACACCGCTTGGGTGAACGCCGCGGATCTCGCCGAAAGCCCGGTGCGCAGGCTCAGTCCCCGCCGCACGAGAACGTCGGTATCAACCTGGGTTGGCCGTCCGCTCTTGAGTCCCGCGATCACAAGGCACCCACCATCGGCCGCGACCTCGACAGCGACCCCCAATGAACCCACGTCCATTGGGGTGAGGTCCACGACCACATCGGCCATGTCCCCGCCAGTGACATCCGCCACGATCGGTCGCAGCGCCTCGTTCTGGACATCGACTGCGGCATCGGCCCCCAGTTGGCGGGCGAGCTTCAGTTTGTGCTGGTCGTGGCTGAGTCCCGTGACCACCACGGTCTTGGCCCCGGCAGCCTTGGCCGCCACAACCGACATCAATCCGCGTTGGCCACAGCCGAGCAGCACGACATGGTCGCCCAGACGTGTCCCTGGAGTCTGGACCGACCACTCGACGGCGTTGGCCAATGAGTTCGTCATTACGGCCAGCTCGACGGGAAGGTCGTCCGGAATCGGGTGCATCACACACGACGGATCGAGATACATATGGGTCCCCCAACTCCCCCACAGTCCCGGCGAACGTGACCACGGGATCGTCGAGTAGGCCCCCAGTTCGGACCGCTTCACACACATTCTCCCGTCGCCACCGCAACAGGTGCGGCAGCGACCGCATTGCAGCAACGGCTCAACAACAACTCGATCGCCGAGAGCCACGGGCCAGGTCATCGCTGCCTCCTCGGCCAGTGCCACGACGGATCCAACGGCCTCATGACCGGGCACCAGCGGGTAGCGCCTGGTCCCCGCCTCGTCAAGGAACTGCTCGAGGTCGGTGCCGCACAGCCCGCTGGCCTCGATCCGGAGGAGCCCCCCGACGTCCAGCGGCGGGACATCGACATCCCGCCGTTCAAGGCGTCCAGGGCCCACCTGGATCATGACGGTTGCCCGTGTGTTCATGTCACTCATGCAGCGGGGAGCTTCAGGTCGGCCAGCTTCCGGCGCAGGGGGACCTGCTGCCAGTTCGGCTCGAAGTCCTCCGGCAACTCCAGATCGGGGAGTGCCCGGAGCAGGGCGTTGATGGCGGTTGGGCCGACCAGTCGTGCCAGGCCCGCACCGACGCAGAAGTGGATTCCCTGACCGAATGCCACACTGCCGCCATCGGGTTCGTGCTGGTCGCGGTGCAGGTCGAATTTGTCAGGTTCGGTCCACACAACTGGGTCGCGGTCCGCGGCCGCTTTGATGTTCATGACCCGGTCGCCCGCTCGAAGGTGGCATCCGTGAAAGTCCATGTCCCGGGTCACGATGCGCGCGTTCCCCTGGTTGGGTGCCTCGAACCGCACCGCCTCCGCGTAGGCATCGGCGGCAAGGTTCGGGGAGTCGCGAACCTCGGCGAGCTGGTCAGGGCTTCGCAGCAGCTCCATCACCGCCACTGCGACGGTGTGGATCAAATTCTCATGCCCGGCCGAGAAGAACTTCCGCAGCAGCACGAATAGCTCGAAGTCCCCGAACCCGCCATCCGATCCCACCTCCTCCAGGAGCGAGGCAATGAGCGTGTCGTCGCCGGCCCTTTGACGCTGGTCGGCGTACACGTCCTCGAGGGCGTCACGGAACGCCTGCAACGCCGCGTCGTACGCCAGGGCGTGCTCACGCGTTCCACCCCCGTGGGAGATGAAGGTGAAGAACGCGTCGCTGGTTCGTTGATACACCGGGAGGTGCTCACGGGGGGAACCAAAGATCTCCAGAATGGCCTCATAGGCCACTGGGGTGGCGTAGTCGGCGACCACGTCGATGGACGTTCTCCCCACCACGCGATCCGTCGCCGCTGCACACATTTGCTCCACCCAGTCCCGACGCTCCTCCAGGCGCCGGACTGACAGCGGCCTACTGACCAGCGCGCGGTGCGTTGCGTGAACCTCGGGAGGCGCGACGTTCAGGACCTCAGCTTCTTCCACCGCGACGAGCGTCGGCACTTGGGCCCGGACGTCGGCGCTGAGGGCGTCCATGCTCGAGCCGGCTGTGGTCCCGACCGTGCCAAAGGCCTCATGGTCGCGGTAGACCTCACGGACCAACTCGTGACTGGTGACCAACCAGGTCTGAAGCTCCTCGCTCCACACCACGGGGTGGCGCTCCCGCATCTGGTGGTACACGGGGTAGGGGTCGTTGATTCCCTGAGTCGTGGACAGAACAGCGCCGAAGTCCACCGATCCAGTCGATCGGGGCGTGGTACTCATCCCTGCACCTCTCTGCGCTTCGCGGCGGTCACTGCAGGAAGTCGTCCACGACAAGGCTACGGGCCTGCTCGGCAATTTGATCGGCGTCGAAGTCGTTGGTGTCCTCCAACAAGGAACCATCCCAGAAGCGATCGATGAAGGAGTCCATCGGCTCCTCCAGGGCAGGCATGGTCTCCGCGGCGATCAGCACCTCGAAGTGGCTGCTCATCTGTTCCCGGGTGCCATTGAAGAGCAGACCGTCGACGGGCTGAATGTTTTCTAGGCGGGCCACTAGGCCAGACAGCCCACTGGAGATCAAGTCCTCGTCCGCGACTCCGGTCGGACGGTTCTCCGGCCACTGCTGGTACAGCATGGCCACCCCTGCCTCGGGGTTCTCACGAGCAACAACCACGCCCTTGGCGATGCCTCGCATGAGACCGACGAGGGCCTCGCGCTTCTCCTCCAGCACGTCGCGCCTGGTCGCGAAGATCACGTGGAAGCCCACGTTCTCGAACGTCTCGTTGGTCACTGCTCGCATGTCCATCACTTCTTGCAGCGCGGCCTGGGCGCCGTCATGCTGCGCGTACGCGTCGATGCGGCCGGCACGAAGGAACTCCGATACCTCCCCGGGACTGAATCCCACCGGCACGAAGTCAACGGAGTCACGGTCCAATCCGACCGAGTTGAGCAACGCCACGAACATCGGTACCGAACTCGCCTCGAGCGAGCCAACGCCGATCGTCGAGCCATCGAAGTCGGCCGGCTCCTCAATCGGGCTTTCTGCCGGAACGAACGGCGTGTAGATGTTGCCGACCACGTATGCGCCGATGGCAACCAAGTTGTCGGCCCCCTGGGCAATCGGCGACGCAAGTGACGGGGTGGCCGTAATGGTGACGTCGATGTTGCCCGCGTCCAGGGCCTGGACGCATTCACCGGACCCTGCCAGGATGACCTCCTCGACGGCCAAGTTCTCGTCCTCCCAGAACCCGAGTATCTCCGGAATGGCGGTCTGCGCGGTGTTGGCCGCCTGCATCGTCCCGCAGTTGGCGTAGATCAGCTCGACCGGTTCCGCCTCGGGTTCCTCCGCCACCGGCTCCTCAGCTGCCGCGTCAGCGTCCGCCTCGTCCTCCGACGGGGCCGGGGCCTCGATGGCCGGATCGTCGGACTCGTCGTCACTGGCGACGGACTCCTCCGCATTGCCACAGGCTGACAGCAACATTGCTAGGACCAGCAGCGCAGCTGGCAGTCGTTTGTACGTCTTCTCGCACGTCTGCATTTTCGGCTCCTTATGCCATCTCCGCCGAACGGCGGCGCTCAAGAGTGAGTCAACATCCACCCTGTTTGCTTGTCAACAAATAAGTGGACTATTCCGGCATTCCAGCGGCCAGCCAGTCCGCGAACAGCGCCACCTGTTGATCCGACCACATCAGGTCGCACGGCATGCTGCCGTCCTCGATGCGCTGGAGAATGGAATCGGCGTGCATTACGACGTCGGTATAGGAGTGCAGGTCGAAGAACGCCGACATTGCCGAAACGTCCTTGGCCCGGAACAAGGGCCGGATGTCTGCGCTGAAGGTCGGGGTCAATGGAAAGGCAGGGGCGCGGAGCTAGAGGCCGAGGAACTCTGCGACGTTGTCGTGCAGAACCATTTGCTTGGTGGAGTCCTTGATGTCCAAGGCCAAGAAGTCAGACTTGCAACGCTCCAGCCCGAGGCCGTTGGTGCCGAAGAGCACTTTGTGCCGCCCGCGAGAGCTGTCCATGAACCGCACGAGGTTCTGATCCAAGCTACTCGGGAAGTACGCGGAAATGTCCCCATAGACGTTCGGGTGGCGCCACAGCATTGAGCACCATTCGTCCACCCACGGCCAACCGGTGTGAGAAAGGTTGATCTTGAGGTCAGGGAACTCGATCGCGACGTCGTCAACGAGCATCGGCCGCCCGCCGTTGCTCGGCAGCACTTCCGCGGAGTGGCCGACCTGCAGACCAACGGGAATCCCCAACTCCTGACACTTGGCGTACAGCGGATAGAAGCGCCGGTCGTTGGGCTCCAAGCCGAATGACAAGGGGTGGAACCACACGTAGCGGAAGTCGTGCTCCCTGACCGCCGTCTCAATTTCGGCGAGGCTGTCACTGATCCGAAACGGATCGTAGCTGGCGGCACCGATGATGCGGCCCTTCCCCTCCTCCACCATCTTGGCGACCAAGCTCACCGGGTAGTTCAGGATGAAGTCGCGGTGGTGGTAGGGGGACCACATCTTCGTCGCCGTTATAACGACCTTGTCGTAGCCCAGGCGGTCCATCTCCGACAAAAGGTCTTGGACCGAGTCGTGCCCTTGCAGGGCCGGCGAGTTCCGCAACGTCTCCTGGTCCGGGACCACGCCCTTGAAGACCGTACGGAACGTCGTCCGCGTCATGATCTGGAACTCCTTGTAGTCGAACTTGTCCGCCCAGAGGCTGCGATCCGCCTCGGTCGGGTGGTTCATTATGTCGAGTGCTGCAATATCACCCATTGATATGTCCTTCGTTGTCGTGTCAAGTGAGATATGGATGCGTCCGGGGACCGAGCCGGGCGGTGGAGGAGCCGTTCAGCGAATGAGGTTGGTCGCTTGCCGCCGAAGATCAGCCATGAGCAGCGATGGCTCGGCGGGGGGTGTGCCCAAGCGCAGGGCGGTCGCGAGGCGAAAGTGGCGCTGCGCGGCGTATTCCATGCTGAACCCGTAGCCGCCAAGAACCTGGCAGGTAGCTGCCGCGACACGCTGATAGGCGGGTAAGCAGTGCCGCACGGCGGCGACGGATTGCGGCCGACGATCATCGGCGGGACGAGTTGCCGCGTCCATGACCGAATGCGTCCCGAGCTCGGCGTCAATGGCGGCATCGGCCAGTCGGTGTTGCACCGCTTGAAACGATCCGACGGACCGTCCGAACTGGCGACGCTCCGACACGTACTCAACCGCGTAGTCGAGGGCCGCTCGCATGCCCCCTACGGCAATGGCGCTTCGCAACAACCACAGGAACTCCGTCCCCTGTGCGACCGCTTGTGGGGCCCGCACCATGCTCGGCAACCCCCGCAGGCGCACCCGAGCCACGGGAAACGGGTCCATGGATTGCACCTGCACCGTGTCCACCATGTCCGGTTCGACCACGGCCACCTCACTAGTGGAGGTCGACAGCAATAGCATCGCGTCGGCGGCGGTTGCGAAGCGCACCACGTGGGAAGCCAGCACCGCGGACTCGGGATCAGGGACCACGAGCGGCACCACGAGGCGGGTCCCGTCGCGGACGTCGTCGACCAGCCCCGGCGCGAGGCCAGTCGCGGTCATCACCGTGAGCGCGGCCCCGGACTCCGCCGCCGGCAGCGGCGCCATCGAGCGACCCACTTCCGTGGCCACCAAGACGTCGTCGAGCAGGTCGCCACCTGCCCCATCGTTGCTGCCAAGGCCCACGAATCCCGCAGTCGCGAGTGACTGCCAGAGGGCGGGCATCCACCCCGTTCCGCTTGTCTCAGCGGCGCGCAGGGCGGTCTCGTCGGTCTCGTCATCGACCAGCCTCGCCACCGTGCCCACCAGCATCTGGCGGTCCGGGGACCGATGATCCTCCGTCATGACGACCTCGGCAGACCGAGGCCCCGTTGGGCGATGATGTTGCGCTGGATCTCGTTGGTGCCCGCGGTGACCGTGTACCGCACGGCGTTTCGGTACGCGACCTCCACCTCACCGTCCGCGACGGCCCCCGGTGCGCCCCGTGACAGCAGCGCGTCCGAACCCAACATTTCCATGACGGCGAGCGCCACGCGCTGGACCAACTCGGTGCCGGCGACCTTGGCAATGGATGACATCTTTGTCACGGGTTCTCCCGCCTCTTGTCGACGCGCGACTTCATAGGCCAACGACTCCACCACCAGCACTTGGGACCACAGCTCGGCAGTCCGGTCCCGCTCGACGGCGGAGAACCCGCCGCGTGAACGCGCGGCCAGGAAGCACTGCGAAAGCAACCGCTTGGCCTCCCCGACTCGGGCGGTGCCCGCCCGCTCGAAGTCCAGGGCCGTCATCACCACGTCCCACCCGTGATCGACTGGCCCGACCCGGTCCCGGTCGTCCACCTCGATGCCGTCGAGGAACGTGGCGTTGGTCCGGAAATCACCGAGGGTCCAGATGGGCTCCACGGCGACGTCGGCCATCGGGACCAAGAACATGGTGAGACCACGGTGTCGTGGCGCATCAGGATTGGTTCGGGCGAGACAGAACATGTGATCAGCCACGTGAGCCAAGCTGGTCCAAGTCTTTGCCCCATTGATCACCCAGCCGTCACCAGAGCGCTCAGCGCGGCTTCGCAGCGACGCCAAGTCACTACCGGCTTCGGGTTCGCTGTAGCCCAGGCAAAGCACGGTCTCGCCGCTGATCAGTCGGGGGAGGACTCGGCGCTTGAGTTCCTCAGCCGCGTGGACGATCAGCGTG
The DNA here is from genome assembly GCF_003344865.1 of Euzebya pacifica. Lineage (GTDB taxonomy): Bacteria > Actinomycetota > Nitriliruptoria > Euzebyales > Euzebyaceae > Euzebya > Euzebya pacifica. Next base: position 2,320,969 of record NZ_CP031165.1, on the reverse strand, counting down.
CTACCGATGATCGCATTGATGTTGGAGGCCAGTACCGGAGCCCCGGCCAGGGCGGCCTCCTCCTGCAGAATCGCTCCAGCCACATGCCCTTGCGCCCGGCCACCGTAGGCCTCGGGCCACTGGAGGCCGATCCATCCCGCCTCGCCCATCTTGCGGTGGAAGCGGGGAACGAACTCCGCGCCGAGCTCGGCCAGTTCCGACCGGACGCTGGCCGAGACTTCGGCCTCAAAGAACGCGATGGCCTCCTGGCGCAGACGCGCGTGAGTTGAGGAGCTCATGTCGTGCCACCTCGTGATCGCAGCGCCGCGAACATCGTGGTGTAGGCCTGTTCAGCCCGCGCCATCGGCGTCCCGATGTAGGCGGGGACGAGAATCGCGCGATCCATGTGTCCCGCGACCGCCGCCAGACGATCGTGGAGTTCGTCTGGTGGACCCGCGATCGCGTAGGTGTCAAGCATTGCATCGGGGACGGCCCGGACCATCGCCTCGTGATCAGCGGCGCGTACGGCGTCCCTGCAGTCATCGGCCGCCGAGCCAAATCCGTCTGCTGCGAGGATGTCGCGATAGGTGCGCGTGCTGGCGTAGTGCGCCAGGGTCCGCTTGGCATCGATTCTGGCGAGGCCGGGGTCCTCCTGCACCGAGCACAGCACGGTAACGGACCTCTCGAAGTCGTCCCGGACGCCCTCCAGCAACGGCGTGACGACGTCCTGCACGTACCGACGGGACCAGAAGATGTGGCCGATCACGCCATCGGCGACCTGCTGCGCCATCCTGATCATTCCCTCCCTAACCGCCGCAACGTGCACTGGGACCTCGCGCGCCGGTGCGGGGTGACGGTTGAAACCGGTGAGGTCAATGCGGTGGTAGTCACCCACGTACGTCTGCGGATCCGGCAGGTGCGTGCGCATCGATGTCCTGGTCGCTTCGACGAACTCGGCCATGCGACGGGCTGGTTTGTCCGGGTAGGCCATACCGTGCCAGTTCTCGATCCCTCGCCGGACTTGTGGCCCCAGTCCGAGCACGAACCGCTGCTCGGCCGCCTCGTCAAGGTCGAGGGCCGCCAAGGCGGTCACCAGTGGGGACCTCACGAATGCCAGCGCGATGGAGGTGCCGATGGTGACCCGCTGCGTTCGACTCGCGATCAGCGAACCAAGCACCCAAGGATTGCGGTGGTACTCACCCACCCACACGGATTCGGCGCCCGCTGCCTCGGCCGACACGCCCAGGTCCACCAGGGCGGACATGGGGAACAAGTGTCCGAAGATGGACACCCCGACCTTGACGCTCACCCGTTGTCCTTCCCACGCGACCGACCGCGGTGTCGGGCCATTCGGAAGTACTCGGGCACCATCTCGTCGCGTCGCTGGAGGGCTTGAGTGAGCCCCTCGTCACGACGGGCCTTCAAGAAGTTCCACTCGTCCTCAGCGAACTGCAGGTTGCTGATCCACCCGTGACCGATCCAACCCGCGAGCGAACCCTCTGGAGCGCCGCGCGCGTCCAGAACCATCTCCATCATCGCCTTGCCCATGGACAGGCCGTCGCTGGGCAGGGTGGTTATGGCGGTGCAGTAGTCCGCGGTCCATTGCTCCAGTTCGTCAACGGGCACGGTCTTGGTCGCCAAGCCACAGGCCTCTGCTTCGTCGGCCCCCACGGGGCGAGCGGTCAACAGCATGTCCTTGGCCTTGGTCACACCGACCTTCTCCACCAAGAGGTTCATGTTGAAGATCGGACCGAGGTAGCGCCACGCGGGATGCACGAAGAATGCGTCATCGGCGGCGATGAGCACATCGCACGACAACGCCATCTGAAGGTGCCCGCCGTAGCAGTACCCATGAACGCTGGCGACGGTCGGCTTCAAGCACCGGCCGATGACCTGCTCGACCCCGAGGTTGCCGAACAACACATCTCGGTCGGGGACCATACGGCGTCGCTGACTGGGACGACGCGGCGACCCGTCCTTTCCCGTGCCGTAGCCGATGTAGTACCCAAGCTCCGAGGCATCTCCCCCGGTTCCGAAGCACGGCCCCTCCCCTCGCAGGACGATGACCCGGACGCGTTCGTCCCGCTCGGCCCGCTTGATCAAGGTGCTGACGTAATCGAAGCCAGCGATCGAGACCGCATTCAGGCGCTCCGGGGCGTTGAACGTGATGGTCGCAATATGACGCTCTTCGTCAACCCCGTACAGGATCTCGCCCTCGCGCACTACGCTTCGGAACTCCTGATACTCCCAGGTGTGGATTTCGGCTCTGTCGTCCTTCATGGCTCCTCCAGGTCAGTTTCCGTTGAACAATGGGCGGCGCTTCTCGAGGAAGGCGCTCATGCCCTCCGCGCGGTCCTTGGTGCCGAAGGCCGCAGCGGTCGACATCAACTCGATCTCGGCCGCGGCCATGGCATCCGTGCGAGCGTTGGTGTTCAGGGCGCTCTTTGCCATTCGGACGATGGCGGGAGGCAGCGACGCAAACCTCTCGGAGAACGCCACCGCCGCGGCGGCCACCCCCACCCCGGAATCGATGACGTCGGTGGCGAGCCCCATCTCCTTGGCCCTCACGGCCGAAACGGGTTCGGCGGTGAGCACCATTTGTTTCGCATGTGGGAGGCCGATCAACGACACGAGCCGTGACATCCCACCCCCGGCCGGGAGTGCGCCAACCTTCAGCTCGGGGAGTCCGATCTTGGCATCCTGGTCCATGAGTCGGAAGTCACAGGCCGCTGCCAGCTCACAACCCCCGCCAAGCGCTATGCCGTGCACCGCCGCAACCGTGGGCAACGGCGATCCCGCGACCGCGTCGAAGACCCGGCGCATTCGCCGCAGGAACTCGACCGCGGCCGCGACTCCGTCCACTTGACGGGCCTCCGCGAGATCTGCGCCCGCGCAGAATGAGCGCCCCTTGCCGGCCAATACGACTGCATGAGTCGTGTCGTCCGCGGCGAGATCCTCCATGGCCTCGACGAGATCGTCGGCAAGCTGGTAGCTGATCGCATTGTGCACCTCGGGACGGTTCAGCCACACCACCGCGGTGGACCCTTGTCGCTCGAGGCTGATCGTCACGGCGGTCATTGAGATACCTGACATTCACATGGCCGCCAACAGGCGGGCCACTCTGGCGAGAACGTGGTGCGGGGCCTCACGACATCGTCAGCCCACCAGAGACACTCAGCGTCTGGCCGGTAATGAACCCGGCCTCCTCCGAGGCGAGGAAGGCGACGGCGTGCGCGACCTCTTCGGGACGACCCATGCGACCCAACGGAATCGACCGCTCCAACGCCTTGAGCAGTCGCTCGTTGTCAGCCACCTGCTCCATAACCAACGGGGTCTCGGTCGGCCCCGGGCAGACCACGTTGACCCCAACGCCATCTCGCGCGACCTCTCGGGCGACGGTCTTGCTGAACGCGATCACGGCACCCTTTGCCCCCGAGTACACCGCCTCGCCCTTCGATCCCACGCGACCAGCGTCGGAACCGACGTTCACGATCCGACCCGAGCCCCTCTCCAGCATCCCCGGAAGGGCGCTGTGTGTGGTGTGGATGACCCCGAGGTAATTGATGGCGATGACCTTCTGCCACGTCGCCGGTTCCGAGCGCACGAATGGCTCGAGTTGATCCCAACCGGCGTTGTTGACCAGTACGTCGAGCCCGCCCTCGGCCTCCGCCACTGTCGCGATCGCGTCCTTGACCGCCTCCAGATCGGTGACGTCCAGGGTCACGGCCTTGGCCTTGAGTCCGTCGGCCAGGATGTGCTTGGCCGTCTGCTTCGCCGTGGCCTCATCCATGTCTGCGGCGTACACCGTGGCACCGTCTTGGGCCAAACGCATTGCTATGGCCTCCCCGATCCCCCGCCCCGCCCCGGTCACGAATGCGACTTTGCCATCGAGCTTCATTGATTGTCCTCCTGGTTTGGAACATCCGAACTTTTGTTCGCTGCCGACGAGAGCGCCATATCTCGGACGCTCTTCCGCTTGATCTTCTGTGAATGGGTCTGGGGAAGACCCTCAACCACGGTCACGCCTCGGACCGCCTTGTAGTGGGCCAAGTTCTCCCGGGTATAGGCCACCAAGGCCTCCGCGGAGACGCTGCGGCCCTCCAGAGGGACCACAAAGGCGTGGGGCACTTCGCCAAGTCGTTCGTCGGGGATCCCGACCACGACCACCTCGGACACATCCGGGTGGTCCAGCAAAACATTCTCGATCTCAGCCGGATAGACATTGAAGCCGCCAACCAGCAGCATTTCCCGCTTCCGATCGACGACGAAGAGGTACCCATCGGCGTCGAGGTAGCCGAGGTCGCCGGTGAACAGCCAACCGTCGGGGTCGACCGCGCCCCCATCCCGAGCTTCCGCACCGATGTACATCGACATTGTGTGGTCCGAGCGCACCACGATCTCCCCGATTTCGTCCGGGGCCTGCGCCACGCCGTCGTCGCTGAGGATCCGAAGCTCGACCCCGGCATAGGGCCGCCCGACGGATCCGGGCCGCCATGTGCCGCTGGTCAACTCCTCGCGTGTCCACCCGGCGACGTGCAGCGCCTCGGTCTGCCCATAGTTCTGAATGATGGGGATCCCGAACCGCGCCTCGAAACGGCTCTTCACCGAGGGCGGCAGCGGAGCGCCGGAGGACTGCACCATGCGCACGCCGGGGAGCTCGATCTCGGGGGCGTGCAGCAGCATCTGCAGCATCGTGGGCGTGGCGACCACAGTGTCCACCCCGTGGCGTTCAACCGCCATGAGGAAGTCGTCCAGACGGAACTTGCGCAGCACGACGGCGTGTCGTCCGGCGTAGTGCGCGAAGATCAGCGAACAGAGTCCGCCCGTGTGGGAGAGCGGGAGGGCGACCAACGTCGGAGGCCTGTCACCGGCCTTGATGTCGTAGGGACCCGGCCGCCCCTTCAGGGCGGCACCGATCGCCGCGTTCGCCTTGTCGAGGGACCCATGGCTGAGGACCGCCCCCTTGGGACGGCCGGTCGTCCCGGAGGTGAATATGACCACCGCGGGATCCTCGGGGGCAACCGGCTCCGGCTCGACCATGCCGCCGGCCGGTGGGAGCGCCTCCGCCCCAGTGGGCGGCATACCAGGACCGTAGGCGAAGGTCCGACCCTCGGGTCCGGCTTCCCGCGCGACCTCGTACTGGTCAGGGTGCACCAACACCAGGGAGACCTGCGCGTCCTCAATGGCGAAGCGCAGTTCACGAGCCGTTTGGGTGTGGTTCATCGGGACCGCCGTGGCGCCGCGCCACCAGCACGCGTACAGCGCCACGATCATGTTCAGCCCATTGGGAAGGACCAGCCCCACGGCGTGACCTGACTCCACGCCGACGCCCGCCAGCCTCGCCGCCATCGCCGATACCCGCTCCCGCAGCTGGGCATAGGTGAGGGTTTGGTCATCGAAGGACACCGCTGGCGCGACCGAGCGGATCTCTGGGTCTCCTCGGTCGATCAGCGCCGCCGTTCCGCCTGCGCGTCTCACGATTCCAGGCCCTCCCTCAATCGGTGATCTTCTGTTTGCCAACAAACAAATTTGCTTGTCAACAAACAACCTAGCAATCTTCTGCCCACTGTCAAGGTCGCGTTGTCGTGGAGAGCGATTACTGGCCGTGACCGGCCGATCCCAGGCTGTGGGCGGGCGTCGAATGATCCCGTGGCATCCGCACGGCTCATGGCGTTGAGCACGAACCGTTCCGCGGGTCGCCCCCTTACCTTCTTGTTGAGCCGGCCGCAGGGTTTGGCTCGGGAGTGTCCGGCGGTGCCCGGCCGGCTGGTGTGGGCCAAGGCAGGCCGATCGGAGGCGACCGTGGAGGCGTTCTTCGATGCCTTGGTGACGAACGTGCAGGTCAGATCAAGGTCGCGGATGCTGGACAAGTGGCTGGCGTGGGCGCAGCGCTGCCGCATCGAGGCGTTCGTCAAGCTGGGCCAAAGATCAAGCGACACCGTGCGCCGAGATCCGGAACGCCCGCCGCCTGAAGCTCTCCAACGCAATCGTGGAGAGCACCAACACCAAGCTGCGCGTGATCCACCGCCGCGCGTTCGGGTTCCGCACCCCCGAGGCGATGATCGCGATCGCCATGCTCACCCTCGGCGGACTGTGCCCGCCCCTACCCGGCCGTCACGTCAGCACCCACGAATCCTCTTGATGACCCAGAAATCTTCTGGCCACCAGCGGGGAGAGCTCTTGACCGCCCACAGGGCGCTTCTGGTGGACATTGACAGCACGGGAGTGCGTGTCGGCTCGCAAATGACAAGACAGCCGATACGATGACACCTCGGTGCAGTAGCCCCACACGGGATTCTGGCTCAAGGATTATGAGTGGCGACCAATCGAACGAAACCTGCACGCCGCGACCTGGACGCTCGACGCGACGCGATCATCAGCGCGGCAGCGGAGCTGTTCAGCCGCAAGGGGTTCCGGGAAACGACCCTGGATGACATCATGGGGGCCCTGGGGGTCAGCGGGGCGGCCTACTACTACTACTACGACAAGAAGGAGGACGTGCTCGAGGCGATCCTCGACCACGCATTGGCCCGGGTGGAGGACAGGTTCGACGCCGTCATGTCCAGCGACATGTCGTCAGGACAGCGCGTCGCCGCGGTTCTGCGGGCCCACGCACTAGTGATCGCCAACAACGCCGCGGCGGCCTCGGTGCTATTCAATGAGATTGCCAGGGCGCGCCCCGGCTACGCCAAGCAAATCCGCAGCCGCATGCGGGCATATACCGATCGACTCGTCGAACTCTACCGCGAAGGCATCCAAACGGGTGAGTTGGTCGACGAGGACCCGGTGCTGGCGGTGTACTGCATGCTGGGGCAGGCCAACTGGATCGCGCAGTGGTACCCGTCGATGCATCAAGCCGATCCCGACCGCGTCGCTGACATCGTATCGGCGTCGGCGTTTCGGTCCTTCGCCGTTCGCGATATGATGCACAAGGGCTGAGGCCGAAATAAGATCTGAGACGGCCGGCGCCCTAGGTGTGCTTTGCTCGGGACGTTGTTGACAAGTGACATGGGTGTGCCTCCGTTGTGAGCGTAGTGGCCGCGGTGGTGGTTGTAGTCGTGGACGAAGCGGGCGAGGTCGTCCAGGCGTGCCTGGTTTGACAGGTAGTCGCGGGCGTAGGCCCACTCCTCTTTGAGGGTTCGGTTGAATCGCTCGACCTTGCCGTTGGTCTGGGGCCGGTAGGGCCGTGTCCGCTTGTGGGCGACCCCGGCCTCGGCGAGGGCGTTGGCAAGATGTGGGAGCGGTAGCAGGACCCGTTGTCGGTCATCACCCGCTGGGTGTGGATGCCGTGCTCGGCGAACCAGGCGATCGCACGGGTGATGAAGGCCGCAGCGGTCTCCTTGCGTTCGTCGCGGTGGGCCTCGGCGTAGGCGATCCGTGAGCGGTCGTCCACGGCGATGTGCAGGTAGTCATAGCCCAACCGCGGCCGGCCATCGCGCGGTCCGTCGGGCCGTTGATCACGCAGCCGCGGGGTGCCGGCTGCTCTGCCGTGGATCCGCCAGCCGCCCCCGTCGGGGATGCGACCCTGCTTCTTGGCATCGACATGGATCAGCTCGCCCGGTTCGTCTCGCTGGTAGCGCACCACGGTTCGGGTGGCCCGGTCGATATCGGGGTCTACGCCGCTAAGCGTGGTTGACGCTTCCTGAGGCGTGCAGCCGGGTCATCGTGCCAGTCCACGCCGCAGTGCAACAGCAGGCGCAGCCTGTAGTTGTCGAAGTTTCGGAACCCATGGCCGACGCGGAGGACCTTCTTGATGATCAGGTTGCAGGCCTCGGTGGGGCCGTTGGAGGCGCCGCCGGTGGTGTGGAACGCCAAGATCTCGGCCCTCCCAGCGGCAGTAGGTGCCGGCCAGTCGGACGGCTTCGGGCACACCACTGTCGGCGGCCCACTGGTACGGTCGGCCAGCGCCTCGCGGGCGTCATGCAACGTCGGGGCGTTGTAGACGTCATGGGCCAGTTCCTTGACCGCCCAGGCGTCATAGACCTCCCGTCGGGATCGGCGAAGTCCCAGGCGGCTTCCAGCCGGGTCCACTGCAGATCCACGAGGGTGTCAGCGATCTGCAGCAGGGTGCGGCGGATCCGGTACAGCGGATCGTGCTTGCGGCCACGGTGGCCGGTGGTCTCCTGCTGGACCCGGCGGCGGACGTCGTCCACGGCACGGTTGGCCAGCCGGATGGCGTGGAAGCGGTCCACCACCAACGTGGCGTGCCCGAGGTGCTGCCCGATGGCGTTGGCGTAGCCGCGGTGGGGGTCCAGCGCGACCACGCCGATCGCGGCCTTCCAGTCGTCGGGCCGCTCCTCGAGCCAGTCGCCCAGCGCGGCGGCGGTGCGGCCCTGCACCACGTCCAGCAGCCGGCCGGTGGCGGTGTCGACCATGCCGGAGACGTAGCTGGTGTGCCGCACCCGACGGGCCCGCAGGAACGCGGTCTCATCCACCCCCAGCTGGCGGACACCGTCCAGCCGGGCGGGGTCGTCGACCAGCGGTTGGCCATGCTCGCGGACGGCCCGCATGACGGTGTGCCAGCCACACCCCAGATCACGGGCGACCGCCGCGACCGTCTCGTTGTCCCGGCCGACCCGTCGGCAGGCCCACACCGCCGCCCGGACCGTCATCGACGCCCGCGACGGGATCGCACCGTGCGCTTCGGTCCAGGTCGCGGTCGGGCAGGCCGCCTCGGGGCACCGCCCCAGATCCGCTTGGACCAGCGGACGCGGCCGCGGCGGCCACACACCGGCACGTCACGCACCACGACCTCGCGGCGGCCGTGCCCGATCGCTCGCACCCCACAGTCGCCGCAACCCACCAGGCCAGGGTCGGTCTGCACCGTGGTCTCGATCTCCCCGTGGATCTCGGTCACCGCGAGCACCACGAAGCCGGGCATCCCCAGCATCGCGGCCGCGGCAGCGTTAGCCTGCGTCACCTGAAGCCTCCTGTTGAACTTGCTGCCGTCGAACAGCTGCAAGTCTCGGGAGGCTTCAGCCCGTCACGGGTGAACCATCACCGGCCGAACCACGCTTCATGGCGAAGAGCCCGATATCGGCCAGTCGGGGCTGGTCGTTGCGGCGCAGGACCCGGTTGACCGTCGATGGGGCCTCTCCCAGTTCCCAGCCGATGCGATGGGGGCCCTGCAGGGTCTGCCGGCGGCACCGGACGATGGCGATCTCGCGGCCCACATCGATGCGGTTGGCCAGGTGGTGGGGACGCGAGGACCGATCGGCAAGACCGGCATCGCCTTCCTCCCGGAATCGCCGCAGCCATTTGTAGGCGGTAGCCCGCGAAACACCCATCGCTTCGGCAGCCCTGGCGGCTGGCCAGCCCAGCTCCTCGACCCGATGGACCAGCAAGCGACGGCCCTCAATGGTCAAACGGGCTCGACGATGACTACGATGTTGCACGAGGGCCTCCCTTACCGTTACTTAGAACCTGACAGTTGGGGAGGCTCTCATGCTGTCTACAACCTGTCGGGGAACTACACCTAGGTATCGAGGAGAATACGCAGGTGGCGTGGACACCTGCGCGGTTGCAGCCCCCGGACGCGTTAGCCCGGAATCAAGAAGTCAAGCACCGCCTGATCGAACGGCTCCGGGTCCTCCCACTGCGGCCAGTGGGCTGTGTCATCGATCACGACGAGGCTGGCGTCAGGAGTCAGCTCGGCCGCTCTGGCCGCGCTCCGAACCGAGGACCCTGGGTTGTACTCGCCCCACAGGTACAACGTGGGCACGCTGATCGCCTTGAGACGTTCCTCGGTGAGGCTGTACTCCGCACGCGCTGGTGAATCGTAGGGGAGCATGTGGTGCAGTCGTGCCACGACCTCCTTCATCTCAGGGCGCTCGTACAGCCATAGCCGGAGGTCGACGAGCTCGTCGGTGCAGTCGTTGGGATCGTGGAACAGCAGTTCGAGCCGCTTGCGGACGTTCTCCCGCGTCAACTCCTTCAACGATTGGCTCTTGCTGACCATGTTGCGCCGCTCCTCTGCCTCTTGAGGGTCCTCCCCCTCGGGCCAGCGGAAGACGCCACCGGTGCAGTTGATCAGCTTGTCGATCCGCTCCGGGGACTCCAGTGCCAGCCATGACGCCACCCAACCCCCAAGTGATTCGCCCAGGAAGTGCGCAGTCTGGACGCCCATACCGTCCATCAGGTTTCGGAGGTGCGTGGTGTAGTCAGTGATGACATACGGGATGTCGGGCTTGGCGGTCAGTCCGTGCCCGATCATGTCGACAGAGACGACGTGGAAGTGCTGGCCGAGTCGATGCATGTTGCGGGCGAAGGCCTCCACATGTCCACCCGTCCCATGAAGAAGAAACAGCACCGGACCGTCACCGGTCTCCAGAGTGCGCGTCCGGACACCGCCGGCGTCACGATAGCGAACCTCGCATCCAACGGTCTCGTTCCAGAGCGTCGCGGTCTTCGGCATTCAGGTCTCCTTGGTCGGGTGGCAGACCCAGATTCGGTTCTTCGCCATCAGCGATCAACGGCGGGATTCCGTCCAGTGAAATGGTGGTCGTGCGGGGGACCCAGTCGCATGCCTGGCGAGACCGGCTGAACGCCGCGCTCACGCCATGCCCGGGTGGCCACCGACACAATCCCGCCGCCAGATCACCCGTCGGTGGATTCAGGCTTAGGGCGGCCCGGTCCCGTCGGCGGCGATCGTGAGCCCTTTGACGAGTGAGTCCGCGATCCCCTGCAGGACCGCCCGGGTGGCCGCGTTGTCGTGAAGGGGGGGAGTAAGTGCCAGCGACAGGCCGGCCCGAACCGCCCATTCGGCCATGATGTCGGCGCGGTCGGCCGCCGTCGCGTGGAGATCGACCAGGAATGGCAGCAGACGTGACATGGCGCGTCGGATCAACGGCTCGGCATGGGTCGTCAGGAGAGGGAGGGTGGCGCCCGGCTCGCGCTGGAGCAGCCCTTGGAAGACGGTGTTGTCCCTGGCGTAGTCGGCGGTGAACGTCAATGCCGCGGTGAGGCGTGTCGCGAGGGGCTCCTCGGTTTCCATCAGGGGGCGGATGGCGGCGAAGAAGCGGTCGGCTTCCCACGCGATCAGGGCGCCGGCGATCGCGTCGCTGTCCCCCAGGTGCTTGTAGACGGTCGGCCGCGACACCCCGGCTTCGGTGGCGACGCCGGCCACCGTCAAGCCCCGCAGGCCGGTGACGCCCACCTGTCGTCCCGCCGCCGCTAACAGCTCTCGCCGTATGTCCGTCACCCCGTTGATCCTACGGGGACGCCCGGACTGGCAATGCGCGCTGCCGCGGCCACCCCTTTTGTGCCCTCAGAAAACTTTTTGTGTCGAGGATGCAGGAGATCCGCCACCGGCGCCGAAAGCTTACACAACGACCAGATAGTGTAAACAACAGCTGGGAGACTCGAATGCGCAACAGGGCCTGGTTAGCCATCCTTCTCTGCCTCGGCCTGCTACAGGGGGGCTCGTCGGCGGTTGCCGCGCGTGTGGATCCCGTCGCGCCGGATGCGGACGCGCCGCCCCTGGAGGCGGTGTCGGAAACGTGGCTGAGCGACACGCTGGTGGAGTTCGTCTTCGACAGCGACGAGGTGTCCACGGTCCTGCCCCAACAGCACGTCCGCGTGCTTGTCCCCGAGGACTACGACCCCGACGGCGACGTCGTGTACCCGATGGTGCTCCTGATCCACGGCGCGGGTGGCCGGCACTTCGTGTGGACCGACCGCGAGCACGGCTGGCCCACGTCGCTGGAGGACTGGGCCCGCGACAAGGACGTGATCATCGTCATGCCGGACGGGGGCAGCGAGGCCAACCCCGGGTGGTACTCCGACTGGTACAACGGCGGCGAGTACGGCTCACCGCGGTGGGAGACCTTCCACATCGCCCAGCTGCTCCCCTGGGTCGAGGCCAACCTGCGGGTGCGGACCGACCGCAACGGCCGGGTCGTGGCCGGGCAGTCCATGGGTGGCTTCGGCACGATGAGCTACGCCGCCCGCCACCCCGACCTGTTCGCCGGCGCGTTCGCCTTCTCCGGCCTGCTCGACAGCCGACCGATCTCGGGGGCCTTCCCCAACATCTGGGGCGACCCGGTCAGGGAGCCGGCCCGGATCCAAGGCCACAACCCCATGGCGCTGATCGACAACCTGCACAACACCCGGGTGTGGTTCCGCACCGGCATGGGAATTCCCGGCGGTCCGGGAACGAGGGACAACGACCCTGGGGACCTCCTCGTCGAGGAGGCCGTCTGGCTCACCAACGAGGAGTACGACCAGGCGCTCACCGCCGCCGGGGTGCCCCACACCTACCTGCGCGAGCCGCAACGGGCGCACAACTTCTACGTTTGGCACGAGAGCTTCCAGGAGCACGCGTGGCCACAGATGCAGGCCGTGTTCGACGGGACGGCGGTTGCCGAGCAGGTCGAGCCGTTCCAGTACCGCTCCACCGAACCGGCGTTCGACGTGTTCGGGTGGGACGTCTCGGTGGACCGGACGGACGTGGAGTTCCTCCAGCTGGCCGACGTCGACCGCACCAGCGGCCTGGCCGTGGAGGGCAGCGGCACGGTGACCATCACCACTCCCCCCGACGGCCTGACGGCCAGCGAACCGCACGAGGTCACCATCACAACCACCATCGACGGCCCGCTGGGACCGCCCGCCGCACAAACCACCGACACCATCACCACCACGACGGACGACAACGGCCGTCTCCACCTGAACGTCGAGCTCGCCGACGGGGGCAGCGCCTCCCTGTCGTGGAACGCCACCGGAGTCACCCCATGACGCACCCCTCATCCCTCAGCCGCCGCCGCTTCCTCCACGCCTCCGCGGCCGGTCTCGCCGCTGGCGTGCTCCAGCGCACCACGGCCGCCCGGGCCACGACCCCGACGGGCTCGGGACGGCCAAACATCGTGCTGATCCTCGCCGACGACCTCGGCTACGGCGAGATCGGGGCGTACGGCCAAGACATCATCCGCACCCCACGGCTGGACCGGATGGCCGAGGAGGGCATCCGCTTCACCGACTACTACACGGCCGCGCCGATCTGCGCGCCGTCACGGTGCTCCCTGCTCACCGGGACGCACCAGGGCCACGCCACGATCCGGCACAACAGCTTCAACGAGGGCCTCGAGCAGGAGAGTTTCAGCGCTGACGACGTCACGATCGCCGAGCTGCTGTCCGACGCCGGATACGCCACCGCCCTGTACGGCAAATGGGGGTTCGGGCCCGACGACCGCTACTTCGCGCACCCCGGCGACGAAGGAGACCCGTCGCATCCCCTGCAACGCGGCTTCGACGAGTTCACCGGATTCATCTACCACCACCACGCGACCAACGGCTACTGGGCCGACTACTGGTGGGAGGGCAACGAACGGGTCGACATCCCCGAGAACGCCAACGGGGCGCGGGGCCGGTACACACCCGACGACTACGTCGGACGGGCACTGGACTTCATGCGCGTCAACGCCGAGGCGGACCAGCCGTTCTTCCTCATGCTGTCCAGCCAGCTCCCCCACACGCCCAACCACGTCCCCGACTTCTCCGAGTACGACGACCTGCCGATGGCCAACGACACCAAGAAGCACGCCGCCATGGTGACCCTCCTCGACACCCACGTCGGCATGGTCCTAGACCAGCTGGCCGAGCTGGGCGTGGCCGACAACACGCTGGTGCTGTTCACCTCCGACAACGGACCCCACAACGAGACGACCGTCTACGGGGGGACCGATCCGATTCCCGGGCCGAACATCTTCAGCGCGGGAGACGACATCTACTTCAACGCCAACGGCCCGTTCAGAGGGGTGAAGCAGAACCTGTACGAAGGAGGGATCCGCGTGCCGATGATCGCCTGGGGCCCGGGACTGCTCGCTCCCGAGCAGCAGGGCGCCGTCAGCGCGCACCAGTGGGCCGGGTACGACATCCTGGCCACGATCGCCGACGTCGCCGGCGTGTCTGCCGGGGCCGGTGACGGCATCAGCGTCAAGCCGCTGCTCACGGGCGGCCAGCAGCAGGCCCACGAGTACCTGTACTGGGAGCGGTTCAAGGCCGGCGCGCCCACACCCCAGTACTACCTCAACGACCGCGGCCGACACGGCAAGTTCGTGCAGGCCGTCCGCAAGGGCAAGTGGAAGTGCCTCCGCTGGGCACCGGGCGTCGCCAGGGACGGATCGATCGACATCACCATCGGCGGCACCAACCCGCAGCTGGTCGTACCCGTGGCCCGGGTACCAAAGGACGCCTGGGAAGTGGAGCTGTTCGACCTCGAGCGGGACCCCGGCGAGACCGTGAACCGCGCCCCCGCCAACCTGTCCCTGGTCCAGGAGTTGACCGCGCACATGGACCACGCCCACCAACCACCCGCGGCCACCCGCTAAGGATGACAACCATGAAGCGAACACCCCTCACGATCCGATCGCGTGTGGCGTCGGTGCTTGCCCTGCTCGCGCTGGTGATGGCGACGCTCGCCTCGACCGCGGTCGCGCCGGCACCAGCCGTCGCGGCGGCGGGGCTCACCGTGGTGGAGGAGGAGCGGCTCTCCGAGCGGCTCCACGAGATCACCGTGTACTCCCCGGCGCTCGGACGGGAGACGACGATGCGCGTCCTGCTGCCGCGCGGCTACGACTCCCGGTCCCCCGAGGTCAGCTATCCGGTCCTGTACCTGCTGCACGGCGGCATCGACACCTACGTGTCGTGGACCGACAAGGCCGACACCGAAGCGTTCACCGACGGCATGGACGTGGTCGTCGTCATGCCGGACGCGGGCCAGGCGGGGTTCTACTCCGACCACTACAACCACGGGCTCCCGGGTGGCACGAAGTGGCACAGCTACCACATCGAGGAGCTGATCCCGTGGGTCGAGCGGACCTATGACGTCAGGGCCGAGCGCAACGGCCGGATGCTGGCCGGCCTGTCGATGGGCGGATTCGGCTCCTTCAGCTACGCCGCCCGCCATCCCGACCTGTTCGTCTCCACCGCGGCCTACTCCCCGTGGGTCGACACCAACTTCCTCGACCCGGTCGGGATCGACCTCGGCTTCCTCGATCGCGAGATGCTGTACGCGACGTGGGGCGTGCGCGCGACGGAGGAGGTGCGGTGGCGTGGACACAACCCTTGGGACCTCGCGGAGAACCTCGGCACCGTCGACACGTGGTTGATCACCGGCAACGGCAGGGACGAGAACGGCAACGTCGTCGACGTCGTCGAGTACGGCGTCCACGCCATGGCGGTCTCGGTCCACGAACGGATGACCGAGCTCGGCGTCGACCACCACTGGGAGGACTACGGACCCGGCGGCCACACCTGGGAGATGTGGGAACGCGACCTCCACCAGACGCTGCCGCAGCAGCTGGCCCACGCCAACGCCAACCCACCGACCCCCGAGGCGTTCAGCCACACGACCATCGACCGCAGCTACGACATATTCGACTACCGCGTGTCGATGGACCGCGTCGCGCTGGAGTTCAGCCGCCTGCAGGTCCACGGCCCGACGTCGTTCGCCGTGGAAGGGTCCGGCACCGCCTACGTCACCACGGCGCCCGTGCTGGAACCGGGAACCCCCTACGACGTCACCGTCGACGGGAACGTCGTCACCAGACGCCGCAGCGACAGCAGCGGCCGACTGAACCTCGCCATCGACCTCGGTGCGCCGCACCTCCTCCAGCAGCACACCGCAGCGGCGGACCTTGTGGGCCGGGGTCTGCGGCGGGCCGAGGTCTCGTTGCAACCCGTGTCCCATCTCCTGTAACCAACCGACAACGCGTTGCTGGCAGCCCGGCCGCCAGCAACGCGTGGCCATAGCTGCCACCCCCACAGAAACTCTCGCACTCTCGTCGAGAAGTGGCAGGGCCTCAGCTTCCGAGCTCCGCCTGGATCAGCGCCAGTCCCCGGCCGACGACACCGTTGAGGACGGTCATCAACCGCGCCCCCTCCCGTTCGCGGGGCACCTCGACGTGGACCCAGACCTCGGTCCCGAGGCGACCCCGCGGGAGAATCACTGAGCGGACGGACAGGAAGGCGTCGAGCTCTGGCGAGATCCCGCTGAACAGCAATGCGTCCCGGGTGGGCGTCCAACGCTCGTTGCCGTACAGCCGGCGGGTCAGGCCGGGAAGCGAGAGTGCCACGACACCGTCATCCAGCGGCTGGCGCACGACACGGAACCAGCTCCCCACGTTGGCGTCATCGAGATAGGGGAGCACTCGCTCCTTCGCGCTGGTGACCTGCACGAACTGGTCCTGCTCGAGCGGTGGCAGCCTCAGCGCCGACCGACGCCGCAGTGCCCTTGAGGCCTGAGTGAGCACCTTCCTGACCCGCATGTCACTCCAGTCGCGAGTTTCGCCAGCCCGATTCTAGGGATCGTCGGGCCTCGGTTCTGCGCCTTACCCTGTGACCGTGCGGCGACGATCCCCCGGTCTGATCACCGCGTGCACCGGAGGTGGACCGTGTTCTCCGGCCAGCGACTCCAAGGCGGTCTGGAGGTCCTCCAGCGGGAGCACCGGCCCGCTGAGGACCTCGTGCCCCGGTCCACCTCGCGCAAGCACCTGGAGAGCTGCTGGCACGGCCCACGACTCTCGCGCGTTGACCCCGAGCAACGATCGTTCCCCGAACACGATTGCATCGATGTCAAGGCCATCGGCTCGGCGCCCCCGCTTGACCCCGGCAAGCACGACCCTCCCCCCTTCAGCGGCTAGTGCCACGGCGTCCCGTACCGCTCGGGTGGACCTGGGCGTCACGTCAACCACGATGTCCGCTCCACCGTCGGTCATCTGCAGCACACCGTCACGCCACGGGCCTTCGCCGTCGATCACCACCGACTGTGCCCCCAACCGCTCCGCCAGCTCCAGTCGCCCCTCGTCGCCGGGAAGACCACAGACGATCACCTGTCCGGCGCCGAGCTCCATCGCCGCGAGAGCGGTGCCCAGACCGTGCTGGCCAGGACCCATCACAACCACGCGCTCCCCCGGACGGATCGCCGCTCGGGACCGTAGCCAAGAAAGGCCGTTGGACAGTGGGATGAACCAGGTCGCACGATCGTCGCCCAAGGTGGCAGGGACCTGATGGGTCATCGCGCGCGAGGGCACAAGAACCAGCTCGGCGTATCCGCCGAGGTGGGCCCCCCCTTGACTGAGCGCGGTCCCTCCGAACCGACGGCCGTTGCCGCACAGCCGGTGGCGACCATCCTGACACGACGCGCACGTTCCACACGGTATGGATTCCTCCAGCACCACCCTGTCGCCGACGGTGAGGCCACGGCGGATCGCCGCGGCCTCACCGATCTCGATGACCCGGCCGACAATTTCGTGCCCCGCAACCAGCGGGAAGACTGCGGTTCGCTTCTCCCCCGCGAACAGGGCGAGGTCACTGCCGCACACGCCGCAGGCGGTCGTCTCCAGCA
Organism: Euzebya pacifica; assembly: GCF_003344865.1. GTDB lineage: Bacteria > Actinomycetota > Nitriliruptoria > Euzebyales > Euzebyaceae > Euzebya > Euzebya pacifica. Next base: position 2,303,649 of record NZ_CP031165.1, on the reverse strand, counting down.
GCACCTCGTCCTCGTTGATGTCGGGCCGCCTCAGCGTCCGCATGACGACCTCCCCCGGCCCGTCGAAGACCGCGACTCGGTAGTTTGCTGCGGTCATGCCGCCTCCAGTGCCAGAAATGTCTCCGCAGTCTCATGTCGGATTGCCCGCTCTTCGGCGGAGCTGATCCCGGCCTCCTCAACCGTCCATCCGGGGCGGTCGTGTACGAATGGGGCGTCGGTGCCAATCATCATCGTTTGCGCCCCAACAGAATCGCAGTGCGCCGCCACCGCTCTCGCCGAGAAGGTGAGGCAGTCCACGAAGAGGCGAGAGGCAGTCCGCATCGGTGGTTCAGCGAGGCTGTTCCGGACGGATTCGCGTTTGCGATAGAAGTGGTCCAGCCGGTTGAGGCTGGTCCACACCGATCCACCACCATGAGTGGCGCACACCCGCAGGCCGGGATGTCGGGCCAACGTTCCCGACGTGATGAGGGCGGTTGCGGCCGCGCCGACCTCCAGGGGGAACGCGGAGTGCGAGGTCAGCTCACCGGGCGGAAACCAACGGGCCGCGAGCGGGCTCACAGGGTGGAGGAGAACCGGGATGTTCAGATCCGCGACCGTCTCCCACAGCGTTCGGAAGGACTCATCGGTGATGGGGGTCCCCGCCACATTGGTGCCCAGTTGCACGCCGTGCAGTCCGGTCTCGGCGAAGCCGCGGAGCATCGCCAGTGCCTGATCGAGGTCCTGTAGCGGGACCGTGCCGAACCCTTTGAAGCGGGTCGGGTGAGTGGCCACGGCCTCGGCGATCCACGAGTTGACGGACCCGGCCATCTGTACGGCTTCCCGTGGAGCGGCGCCGTAGGACATCAGCATGGGCATGGGCGACAGAACCTGCACATCGATACCGTTGGCGTTCATCCACACCAACCGCTTGTCAAGATCCCATGACGTGGCGGGCACGCGACGGCGGGCCGCACCAGGTCCCAACGAAACCTCCGCGATATCAGCCACCCGGCGGACCCACGGCACTCCGTCGTCCCGGTGGGCTCGGGGGAACACCCCCAGTGGGACCACATGACTGTGCACGTCGATCAGGTCACTCGCCATCGACCGCGTTGAATGCCGCGACGACCTTGGAGGAGTTGAAGATGTGGGTCTCCTCGAACGCGCTCCAATCGAGGGTGGCCCCGGCACGTTCCATGGCTCCGGCGAGTGCGAACCAGTTCAACAGTTCCTGCTGCCCGGAGTCCTCCACGTCGTCCACTGTGGTCTGACGCCAGCGGTCCCAGTCGCCAGCCACCATGGCTTCATACAGTTCCTGGTCGGCGGCGGTATCCGGGAAGCGGCGGTAGGTCTTGTCCACCAGGAATGCATGTGACCAAGACGAGGAGGCCACGACCGCAACCCGGCGGTCACTCGCCAGAATGGCGTCGGCAACCGCTGCCCCCATCTGCATGCACCGCGCGGGACTCGGGCTGCGGGGGTCGACCGCCTTTCGCACGTCGGCCAGCCGGCTCACACTGCCCTGGTAGGAGATCACCCGGCGCCCGTAGCAGTTGATCTGGAACGGGAGCACTGGGTATGCAAAGCCTTCGCGCCGGTGGTCCATGAAAAGCACCGCGTTGATGAACGCATGCGGCAGGTCGGGGTGGTGCGCCGGCCGATAGGAGTACGCGACGTCGATGTCTCGGGCAAGAAGGGCATCCGCCAGCTCGACGCCGAACTTGTGATCGATCGCAACCTCAATTTCGGTGTCGGCGTCCTCTCCCCAGATGTTCTCCCCGCCACGGTGGGACCACGGTCGTGCTCGTACGTTGTCGTAGGCCAACACACAGAAGGCGGGGATGATGTCTTCGGTGAAGTTCTCGTACTGGTCGTCACCCCACACGACCACCACGTCGGGGTTGAACTCCCGAAGTTGTTCGTGCAACCGGTCCACGTGGCCAAAGACCGCGGCGCGGTGTGCCGCAGCGGCCGCGGTCCCCCCGTCGTCGCCCATCTCACGGCGGGCAGCCTCCGGCCAGGACTGCGGGTCCGCGGCCTCCGGCGGCATGTCAGGGTCCTCCAACGTCCAGCGGAAGAGATCGGCCATCTTCTTGTCCGGGACGGCAAATCCGGGGTAATGGGTGAGTCCGAGTCCAAGTAGTGCGCCCATGATGGGTCCTTTCGTCGATGTTCTCAGTTGCGGGAAACCGGGCTGGCCCGACGTTCCTGCTCGTCGTTGCGGGCCGACGCGTCCTGTTCCATCAGGCCTCGCACCGACTCGCGGAGCGCAGACATGACGCTGGGGTCTTCGAGGTCGTGTTCGGCGGTGATGAACTCCCCTACGCATTTGGCCGGTCGAGCAAGGACCAAGACTCTGTGCGCGACCTCGAAGGCCTCCTGGATGTTGTGGGTGACGATCAGCGCACTCTGCTCCGCCTGCTCAGCCAGCTCCACGAAGTCGCTGCGCAGAGCAGCCGATGTCACTTCGTCCAGCGCAGAGAAGCTCTCGTCGAGCAGGACGAGGTCCGGATCGATGGCGAAAGCCCGGGCCAGGGAGACCCGTTGCGCCATTCCCCCTGAGAGTTGTGCGGGGTACCGGTCCAGTGCGTCCTCCAGATGAACCCGCTCCAGCCATCGTGTGGCCCGGTCGGTACGTTCGTTCTTGGAAATGCCGAGCACCTCCAAGCCGAGGGTGACGTTGTTCAGTGCGGTCCGCCACGGCAGGAGTTGCGGGCTCTGGAAGGCCATTGCGAGGCGGCCCTGCATCGCGTCCGCGTCCCCAACGGGGTCAAGCCCTACGACGCGGACCTGACCAGACGCCGGAGCCAAGTTGCCAACGACGAGGTTCAGGACCGTTGACTTGCCGGCGCCGGTTCTGCCGAGGATGGCCACCCGTTCACCGGTTCGCACGTCAAAGGACAACCCCTCGACAGCGGTCACGTCGCCGAAGCGCACCGCGACGTCAGTCAGCGAGACGGCGTTTGATTTTGAAGGGTTGGTCATCCGATTGAGTTCTCCGGTCGCCACTTCAGCAGTGCGCGTTCAAGGCGGTCAACGGTGGCCAGCATGACGAAGCTGAACGCCACGAGGATCACGGTCCACGCGAAGATGCGATCAGTTCGGAAGTTGGCCTGGGCCTCCACGATCGCGCTGCCCACACCAGACGTTGCCGCGATCACCTCCGCGAACACGATGATCCGGAGCGTGAAGGAGGCAATGGACTTGGTGGTCAAGATCAGGTGGGACACCGTGTAGGGGATCAGCACCAATCGCAGCATTTGCCACCGCGTGGGCCGGAACTGCTGGACGGCATCCACCAGGCCGCGGTCGAGGCCTTTGACGGCCTCGTACACCGCGATCACGTAGAAGGGCACGGCCAACGTGAAGGCCACGAAGAAGATGCGAAGCTCGATGCCGCGGAACCACAGGACCGCGAACACCATGATCGAGAGTGCCGGTGTGGCCAGGACAAGCCTGAAGAACGCCTCGCCGAGCCGGCCGATCGTGCGTTGGAGGCTCATCAAGAGACCGATGATCCAGCCACCAAACATTGCCGCCAGAATGGCGATGACGAACCGGATGATCGAGTCCACCATGTCGCTGCCGTACTCAGCGAAGACCTCACCGAGCGCGACAACGATCTCGGGCACGGGGGGGACAATATAGGGAGGAAACGCATAGCTCATCAGCTGGACGGCGACCGCGACGAGGACCACGACGACGGCCACCGGCCACAGCGCGTTGTCCGACGAGGCTGCTTGCGGTTCTCCCGCAAGCGTCGCGGCAGTGTCCCCTTGCGTGATGCCGTGTTCGGGGACGTCACCCCCCCGAGGGGGGGTGACGCTGGGTGTGGGTGTCTGGGTCATTGGCGAACCGGGATCAACCGGTGAGGCCCTCATAGAAGCTGTCGGGGACCTCACCACCCTGATAGGAGTCGTCGGCCTCGCGCATCTCCAGCATGGCGCGAATGTCGTTGGCGATGTCCTCGCCCATGGGTCGCACGTCGTACACGTACCGCCCCGACTCCACGGCCTCGCGGTAGACGCCTTCCTCGACGCCGATGTGCTCAACTGCCAAGCGGTCCAGCAGGTCGACATCGTCATTCAGTGCCTCGGCAGCCTCCTGGAAGGCGAGGAACAAGCACTGCACGGTATCGGCGTCAGCGCCCTGGTCGTCCCTGAAGGACAGGACGGTCTGCCATGGGGTCTCGCCATCGGTGAACTCCGCGAAGTCCTCGTTCGGATTGTAGACCGGGACCAGGCCCGCCTCGGGGTTGGTGACGATGGCGTTGGAAATGCTGACCTCGAACGACGCGCCGACGTCGGCGGCCCCTGCCATGACCTGCGAGAGCGCGTCGGGCGGCGACTGGGCGCCCACGGTCTCGGCTTCCTCTTCGATGTCGAAGTCATGGAACTGGCGCAGCGCCGCCCGGATCAAGAGGTAGCCGCCGGCGCCCTGAAGGACGGCGACACGGCGGCCGGCCAGCGACTCTGGTCCGGTCCACTCCATGTCCTCGGTCCCGACCAACCAGGTCAGGTTGGCGTTGAAGCCGCCCAGGACCCGGATGGGCGCACCGTCAGCCGCCATCGCGGCGTGAGCGATCGGGTCGCCGAGGTTCACGTCGTATCGTCCAGAGACGAACTCTTGGTACATGGTGGTGGGGTTGGTGTTCTCCACCACCTCCAGGTCGATCCCGTACGCGTCAAGCAGCCCGTTCTCTTGGGCGTAGGCGATCATCGGCGCGGAGACCGAGCGTTGCATACCCCCGAATGTCACTTCACCGAGCGAGACCGAGCCTTCCTCACCGCGTGTGGCGCATTCCTCAGCCGTAATCAAGCCCCCATCCCCGTCCGGCTCAGCGGCGTCGCCCGGCGGGTCGGACTCAGTATCCCCCGTTTCCTCAGCAGTGTCGGACGGAGCGTCCTCGCTCGTGGCCACCGCGTCGTCGTCGGCGGTGTCGCTGTCAGCGGAGCAGGCCGTCAAGACCAGCATGGTGCAAATCGCCGCCGCGATCAGTCGCCGAATGTTCGGCTCAAGCAGATTCATCGAGATTCCTTTTCTCTATCGGGGGGATTTGCGTCATTGCCGGACGCGGGGAGGTTGCGGGCTTCTGCACAGAGGCCCGTCAGAGCATGGAGCTGCCGCCGTTGACACTGATGACCTGTCCGGTGATGAACGAGGCATCCGCCGACAGCAGGAACTTCACCGCGCCGGCGACTTCGGACGGCTGTGCGAACCTGCCCATCGGAATGAGGGATTGGGCATGCTCAACCAACCCTCCCGGGTCTCCTTGGGCCAGCCGTTCGTCCGTGCGCTCGGTGTGGATCCCGGACGGCGCGATGGCGTTGACGATGATTCCGTCCGGGGCGTACTCGCGCGCCAAACCGGTGGTCAGCCCGTGGACCCCACCCTTCGCCGCGTTGTAGCCGGCGTGCAGCAACAAGCCGTTCCGCACCGACTCGGCGCCGATGTTGACCACGCGCCCCCCGCCCTGGAGCCGCATTCGCGGCAGGACTGCGACGCACATGTTGAGGGTCGTCCACAGGTTGCGACGAATCGTTTCGGTCAGCGAGTCGATGGAGTGGTCCTCGAAGCTGGCGATGATTCCACCCCCGGCGTTGTTGACGAGTCCGTCGATGCGACCATGACGGTCGACCACGCCTGCCACGAAGTCCTCAGCGGCGGCGGCGTCACCCAGGTCTGCGGTGGCAAAGCTCGTCCACTGGCGGCGTTCGGCCGGCATCTCCTCAGCCGACCGGGTATCCGTGGCGGCAACAATCGCGCCGTCGGCGGACAGCCGCTCGACCAGGGCAGAGCCGAGGTACCCGACGGCTCCGGTGACGACCACAACCTGCCCGTCAAGGCGTCCAGTGGGGACCGCCATCAGAAGATCACGCTGAGCGCACCATTGGGCGCGAGTCGCTGCTGGTCGATCCGGGCATGTCGGGCCTTGATCCGCAGGCCCTCCTCAGGCAGGTCAACCAGGTGGTACCGAATGCTGCCCAGGAAAGGGTCGATCTGTTCGTAGCGATACCGGTACAAAATGACATTGACGTGGGCGACTATCTCCTCGTCGTTGGACTCCAGCAGGCGGAAGTTCGTGGCGTAGTGGCGGACCCGCGACCAGGGATACTCCCGATGTGCCCTCGCGCTCTTGAGCCGCTCAACGCGCCAGTGCAGACGGGTCCGGTCGTCGTCGATCAGGCCGAGCTCCGTGGCAGGGTCCCCCTGCAGATTGGTTGAGGGGATGGTGTAGACCGCGTCGTCGGTCAGGAGGTCGCGCCACTGGTCGAGCTCCCAGCTGTCGATCAAGGACATCTCGTGATGGATGAATGTCTCCACGCGTTGAGCGAGCACCAGGCGTTCGAGTTCAGCCGGCGAGGGCATCTGCGGTCCTCTCTGTCGGTTGGGTGGGGTCGCCCAACGCCTGTCGTGGTTGGCCAGTCATCCGGTGGTTCCATTCACGCCACCACGAGCGCATCTGCAGCTCGCCGTCGCGTTCGGTGGTGCCGTAGCCCTTGGAGATGTCGTTGTGGGTCACCCCACCGGAGGCGAACCCGATCTGACAGGACTCCAACGCCTCGGCGTCATCAGGGGTCGCCAAACCGGCCGGTCCGAGGAACTCGAGGAAGCTCTGCAGCCGCCGGTGCAGCGCCTCGCCCTCCTCCTCCACCGGGGCCAGCGCGTAGGCGTCCACCGACATCGTGTCGGGGCCGGTCGGCTGGAAGGTCCGCACCGTCAACGACATGATGTCGTTGACGACCAGGTTGGGGAAGATGACCATGTTGCGCATCGTGTCGGTGATCCGTGCACCCCGTTCGGGGCCGTGCTGGTCGTGCAGCTGCGCGCGGACCACAGCCATCTCCTCCCGGGCCTGCTCCCCGAAGGTGGGCACCCAGCGGGCCACCGGCTTGCCCCACGGAGCGGAGTACTCGATGCAGGCATGCCCGTTGCCCAACGGCCGCGCGGCGCCCCGCCGCTTCAGGTCGCCCTGATCCGACGTCCCACCGGTGGCCTGCAGATACGAGAAGTAGGTCTGGTGGGTCGGCGTGCCGTGATAGGAGTCATAACTGTTCTCCGCCAACAGCTTCCAGTTGGCCCGGATGCTGTAGGACTGCCGGCCCGGCACCACCCGCAACCGACCAGACGGCGACTGGTCCACGATGACGTCCAACAGCTCGCAGGCGTCAGCCAGGTAGTCCCGCAACGGTTCGGCGTCGGCATCCAGGCACATGAACCAGAACCCTCGGTAGGACTCCACCCGCGCCACCGGCACCAACGACCGCTCCGCCTGGTCGAACCCCTCCGGATAGGACTGGACCCCCGGCACCCCCCGAAGCGCCCCGTCAGTGGCGAACGTCCACGCGTGATAGAAGCACTGAAACGACGTCGCCACCCCCTCATCGGTGCGGCACACGATCGCACCCCGGTGCGGACAACTGTTGTGCAACACCCGCACCTCGTCGTCGGCACCACGCACGAAGATCACCGACCGGCCCGCCACCACCCGACGGCGGTACTCCCCCGGCTCGGCCACCTCCGACTCGTGACCCACATACAACCAACAGCGATCAAAGACCCGCTGCATCTCCGCATCCAGCACCGCAGCCGACGTCATCACCGTCCGATCGACACGAAACAGGCCCCGCGACGGGTCATCCACAACCAGCCCACCAGCTTCCACCATCAAATCCTCCAAATCGGCTCCACCCCCACGAACACCACCACCCAACCAACCCCACCCCCAGACCAACACCCCACCGTTCCACCAAACGGAACCCTGAAGAACGAGCAAGGCGATTTCCGGCCGCCGTACCCTGAACCGCTTATGGCCGCTCCGAAGCGGCGATCACCCAGCTCGACAGGCCCCCCGACGCACCCGAACGCCGTGTGGTCGCCGACACTGACGGCGGCCACGAGAACCTCCGGCTGGCGGACACGAGAGTTCCCCACGGGCGGCCACGCGTTTCCCCATCCGTGGTCGTTGTTCGCCGCCGGGTCATGTCGCGCGACGCCACGAACAGCGTTGGTGGGGGCCGCTACTCTGCGCCCCACACCTGGTTGATCAGCCGGTGTCGGCCCGCTTCCACGGCGAGGACCTGGTCACCCACCAGACCGACGGCGGTGCGGCCGAGGTGTCCCGCCGCCCCAAGCCCACCAAGGGCTACCCCAGGATCTCGGCCGAGCACTCTTGGACCACTGCAGGGGGCACACTTCATCATCGACGCCGCCATGAGGAGCGAGCCTGGCGGTCTCAAGCAACATCCACCCGGCCCCCGCTCACCACACCCTGACCGGGTAGGTTCTGACGCCACCACTGAGGCGAACTGGTGGCCACCAGCGAGGAGAACTCGTGACCGCCGGTGGGGAGTTTCTCGTGGCCCTCGACACGACACCTCCCATACCAGCTCTCATCGGTTCGCCCGACTGGAGCGCAGGCAAGCATCGAACAGCCACACAGGTCCACTCAGTGGAATGATTGTGTCCATCAGCGCCCTTCGAAGGTTAGCGTCGGGCCCATGCAACCGATGAGGCCGAGCAATACAGCTGCCGATGAGCCCATCACGGCTGGCCCTCACGCTGAACCACCGCTGACCGGTTTGCGGGTCGTGGACCTGTCCCAAGTGCTCGCGGGCCCCTATTCCGCTTGGGCACTTGCCCAGCTCGGCGCGGAGGTCACCAAGGTCGAGCCTCCCGGTGGTGACGCTTCCATGCACGTGGGCCCGTTTCACGACGGCACTTCCCTCTACCACCGCGCCGTCAACACCGGCAAGAAGGTAGTCAATCTCGACCTGACGTCCGTCGGGGACCGCGAACGACTCCACGACATGCTAGGCGTCGCCGACATCCTGATCCAGAACATGCGGGCAGCAAGTGCATTGAAGCTGAGCGTCTCGCCACCACAACTGCTCGAGCGGCACCCAGAGCTGGTCATCGTGACGATAAGCGGGTTCGCAGCAGGGTCCTCGGAGGCGGGGAGGGCGGCCTATGACCTGGTCATCCAAGCCCTGTCAGGAGTCATGTCGCTCACCGGGACCCCTGATCGTCCAGCGGTCCGAGCGGGCGTCCCGGTCAGTGACCTGTCCGCGGGGCTGTGGGCGGCGATTGCCGGACTCGCGGGCCTCAGGTATCGCGACGCACATGGACGCGGAGGGCTGCTCCAGGTCCCAATGCTGGACGCCAGCCTGTCGCTCCTCACCTATATGGGAGCCGACGCCGCTACCACCGGGAATTCGCCTGGTCGAATCGGCAACGAGCACCCCAGCGTCGTGCCCTACGGGTCGTTCGAGGCCAAGGATGGGCACGTGGTCGTGGCGGTGTACAGCGACAAGCATTGGCTGCCGCTTTGCAGGGCACTTGGTCTCGGGGGGTTGGGCGCGGACCCCGAACTCGCCATGATGTCTGGGCGGGTCGCCCGGCGGGTGGAGGTGAACCTCGCAGTGCAAGCCGCGATCAGCCACCATTCACGAGCCGAATTGCTGGACCTGCTGGAGTCCCATGACATCCCCTGCGCCCCGGTGCTGGAGCTCTCCGAAGCCCTCTCGACCCGGTATGTGAAGGAGCGGCGCATCATATCGGAGCTCGACGAAGACGCGGCTCATTACCGGACGGTATCCGCGCCAGTGAAAGGGATCGAGCATCCCTGATGGAGTGTGCGTGGCGGCTGTACGGAACTGTCTCTGACCAGCCGATCCAGCGGGCAACGAGCGCACCTTGGCTGGGGCAGATCGTTGGTCGCCTGACGGCGGCGATGATCCGCTCGGAGAGGCCGACGTCGATGGATTCGCGCTGAGGCGCCTTGGAACAAGGGGGGTCCGCCGGTCTTGATCCGTGCCGTTCGGCCAGCCGCTCGCCGCGATTCTCGCTCTTGGGTCGATACTGTAACCATGGCCCTACAATTGACCGGCTGTATGTTTGATCCAGAGCCCTTGGCCCCGACGTGTCATCGGATGACCGACATCGAATGGGATCCAACACGTTCGGCCGACCGACCGAACCCGGTTTGGGCTCCCGGGAACGTGAACTGTCGTCGACAAGAGGCCAGACCATGCCCACTACCACCGCCGACGTCACATCGACGCCGATCATCGATTCCGATCACCCCGACATCCGGGCCTACGCTCGGGACACTTGCGCCGGTGCCTCGACGGTTCAGGAACGCATCGCGGTGTTGTTCCGGGCGATCCGTGACGAGATCAGGTACGACCCCTACGTGGTGGACTTGACGCCTGAGGCCATGCGAGCCAGCTGCGTGCTTCGGTCATCCCGCAACTGGTGTGTCCCGAAGGCCACGCTGCTGACCGCGTGCTGTCGGGCAATGGGTATTCCGTCCGGTCCCGGTTACGCCGATGTGCGCAACCATCTGTCATCGCCGACCCTGACCTCGCTCATGGGCAGCGATGTGTTCGTTTGGCACGGTTACACCGAAGTATTGGTGGACGGGAACCCGCGAAAGGCGTCGCCCGCATTCAACGATGAACTGTGCGCACGGTTCGGTGTTCCATCGCTTGAGTTCGATGGCAGCGGGGACGCCCTGCTCCACGCCTTCGACGGCTGGGCCGCCGGCACATGGAGTACCTCACCGATCATGGCACGTTTCGCGAGGTGCCCCTGCAGCAGATCGTGGGTGCGCTCACCTCCGCCTACCCATCAATGGCGTCCGCGCCCGAGGTTCATGACGCCCGGTTCGCCCACGAGTCGCGCGACAGCGTCCGGGCATCCGGTGCGGAATGGGATGAGGCCGCCCCGACCACCTGATCCGCCAACCCCTCCAACGATCCCAAGGAGGGGCAGTGTCGTCGATGGTTGTTCCGTACACCTCATGCCGGGATGCGGGCGACCACGCGCTCCACGAGATCGGCAAGGCCTCGGGCGGGCCGGGACCAGACGTCCTCGGGTGCCAAGTCATCTGTACGCTCGCCCCCTACAGGGTCCGCGCCACGGTTGACGGCGTCCTCGATCCTGTTGCTCCAGGTGTTCCCGCCCCGGCCTGGGGGAGTGCCCCGTCGTGGTGCCCTCCCCCAGGCCGTCACAGACACCGACCCCACTCGAGAGCGTCGGTAGGTGCTCGATCAGCGCGGTCACTCGAACTCAGAGCGGCTCGCAGGGCCCGCGCGGACTTGTGCGGTAGGCTGGCGTGGCCAGGGGGCCGCGACCACAATTGCCATTGCTTGCCCGAACGTTCCGCATTACAGAGTGACGCGGAACCGGTCAGAGCCTCTGACCTACCATCGGCCCGTCTCGGTTCAAAAGAGGGCGAGCGACACCCCAAAGCGGGGGAACCATGGCGCCATAGTGATGGCCCAGGAGACAAAGTAGCTTGGCATCAGACAATTGTCGTCAGTCGCGCCGGCATGAGTTGCGACGCGAGATGATCTTGAAAGCGGCCGCGGAGGAATTCGCGCTGCAGGGGTTCGCCAACGCGACATTGGAACGCATAGGCGAGCGAATCGGCTTGTCCAAGGCCAGCCTGTACTACTACGTCAGCAGCAAAGAGCAGTTGTTGGCACTGATCCTGGAGCAGGTGACGTCCCGTATCGCCAAACAGGCGGCTTTGACGGAGGGATCTGCGGAGTCAAAGTTGCGAGCGTTCGTGAAGGCTCACGTGACAGTCGTCGCAACGTCCGTGGAGGGTCAGGTTCTGGGTGAGAACGTGAATGTACTGCTGGATCGTTCCACGCACGAACAGTTTGCCGATGTCCGAGAGAGACATGAGCGTCGGCTGATCCTGATCCTGCAAGAAGGGATTGAGGCAGGTGAGTTCAGGTCCTTGCCGGTCAGGCCGGCGGTAAAGCTCATGTTCGGTGGATTGAACTCCATTCCGCTCTGGTACCGGCCCGAGGGGACGCTGAGCTTGGATGCGCTGACCCAAGAAGTTGTTGATTGGATGCTCGGTGGGTTGACCAAAGGGGAGAGCCCTTCGGCAAGCCTCTGACACGACGTGAGACTGGACCGCCCACGCCGTCAGCGAGACGAAACGCAACCGCGCGTCCGGATCAGGGGTGGTGTCAATCCGTGTGTCACTCGCGATTTCGAGGCACCTCTAAGCCGCCGCTGACCTGCGCTTCCACGCCTGCGGTCAGGTATCTGGTGGACCGGAGATCCGCGGTTCGAATCCGCGCATCCCGACCACTTCATCGGGCCTGCCGGCCGCCCCCTGACAGGGCGCTGAGCAGGCCTTTTGTCGTTCCAGGAAGCCATTTTCGCCTCATACGGGGGCAGGCGGTCGGTTTATGTCCCACCGGCAGGTGTAAGTCGGAGTTGGTTCCCCCAACGGTGATGGCCACCGTGTGACCGCTCGTGAGGTCTTACCAAGGATCTCGCGAAAGGAGGCCACACGATGGCCGCCACTGATAATGACCTGCTGACCGACGTTGCCGCCAACCTGCTCACCGACGAGCACCGGACGGTGTTCCGCGACCTGCTCCAGGGGGCGTTGCAGCAGCTGATCGAGGAAGAGCTGACCGCCTCCATCGGCGCCGCGCTGCACCAGCGGACCGACGGCCGCACCGGGCAGCGCAACGGCCACCGGCCACCACGCACCCTGTCCACCCCGGCCGGGGACGTGGAGCTGGCGATCCCAAAGGTCCGCAAGGGCAACTTCTACCCGTCGCTGCTGGAGCCGCGCCGCCGGGTCGACCAAGCCCTGTGGGCGGTGATCATGACCGCCTACGTCAAGGGCACGTCCACCCGCAAGGTCGATGACCTGGTCAAGGCGCTCGGGGTCGACTCGGGCGTGTCGAAATCGACGGTGTCGCGGATCTGCGCGGAGATCGACGAGCACGTCGAGGCCTTCCGCAGCCGGACGCTGGCCCACACCGACTTCCCCTACGTGTTCTGCGACGCCACCTACGTCAAGGGCCGCGTCGGCCGCCACGTCGTGTCCCGCGCCATTGTCGTGGCGTTCGGCGTGGCCACCGACGGGACCCGCGAGGTGCTGGGGCTGGACGTGGGCGACAGCGAGGACGAGGCGTTCTGGGGCCAGTTCCTCAAGGGCCTCAAGACGCGTGGGCTCATCGGGGTTCGACTGGTCATCTCCGACGCCCACGAAGGCCTGAAGGCCGCGATCCGCCGCCACCTGCAGGGGGTCGCCTGGCAACGCTGCCGGGTCCACTTCAACCGCAACGTCCTGGCCCGGGTCGGCAAGGCCCACGGCGAGATGGTCACCGTGGAGGGGACCCGATGAGTGGTCCAGGAGTTGTGCGGCCTGATCGTCCCGGTCAGCGAGAGCGGGGTGGAGGCCACCTATCCCTCACCGCTGTGCAACGATGACCTCTGGGTGCTCAGCGACGAACCGGGGTTCTGATCGTGAAGAGTCGGTGCTGGCCCGACCCCGACCGGTCCCGTAGAACGGTTCCGCGGGCGTGGCAGGGAGCCGCCAGGTGTCCCCGACCTCATCTCCACGCCCAGTCGTGAAGAACCTGTTAGGCGGACCTGCACCTACACCACGGCGTCCCCACTCGCCCGTCTCGCCGGTGTCAATTCAGGTGTCATTAGCAATGCGAGGTCTCTTTGAACCTACGCTGAGCTGCCCTTTCACGCCTCCGTCCGGCTGTCTGGGGGACCGGAGATCCGCGGTTCGAATCCGCGCATCCCGACCACTTCAACGGGCCTGCCGGCCGCCCCCTGACAGGGCGCTGAGCAGGCCTTTTGTCGTTCCAGGAGGCCACTTTCACCTCCTACGGGGGCAGGGAACGCACAGGTCCCAGATCGAACACCTGTGCGCAAATCAGGGCAGAAGCGGGCCTGTGACACATGGATCGTGTGTCATTTCGTGTGTCACAACCCCGCGGCGACGGCTCCGCGGAGCCGCTGTGGGGATCCGTCTGACACACGGCGGCGGGTCTGCTCGTCCCCCCTCCTGCACCGACCACCTGGTCAACGGAGAGGACGTCGATGCCGCTTGCTGACCGGTTCGTCCGCTACAACGTCGCGAGGTGACCCAGCTCGTGGGCGAAGGTCCCCGGTTCCTGCCCCGTCCGCGGATCTGCGTTTCCGAACGTCATCCCCCGTGAGCCTCTGGTTCACCAGCGCAACACCGGCGACACGGCCGCTGTTCACAGGTGGTTCCTAGCGTCCGCGCCTGCTCGGGGCTGACCCGAGCGATCCCGCCGATGACCAGGAGTCCCTGCCGTGAAGCGTTCCCTGCTCGCGTTGCTCGTGATGGCCATGCTGATGGCCGCCTGCAGCGCTGACGACACCACCGACGACGCCACCGAGGAGGCCGCAGAGGCCACCGACGACGCCGCCGAGCCAACCGACGACGAGCCCTCGGCCGAGACGGAAGAGGCCGAGGAGACCGAGGAGACCGCGGAGGACACCGAGGACGCGACCGAGGAGGCTGCGGAAGCCACCGAGATCCAGATGTGGGTCGCCTTCACCGATTACCGGCTGGACTGGGCCCGCGACGTCGCCACGGCGTTCACCGAGGCCCACCCAGAGATCGCCATCGACATCCAGGGCTACGACGACTACGAGTCGCTGTTCCAGGCCACCCAGCTGGCCGCCGAGCAGGGCGACGCCCCCGCGATCGTGCAGTACTTCGAGGTCGCCACGCAGGAAGCCCGTGACGCCCAGACCGCCAACGGTCCGCTCTTCGCCAACCTCGAGGAGCTGATCGATGGCCGCGACGAGATCCTCGGCGAGCCGGTCGTGCTCGACGACGTCGTCGCCCCTGCCCGCGACTACTACACCCTCGACGGCCAGTTCACCTCGATGCCCTGGAACACCTCCAGCGCCATCATGTTCTCCAACACGACGATGCTCGCGGAGGCGGGGATCACCGAGCCGCCCGCCACCTGGGCCGACGTCGACGCCGCCTGTGAGGCCGTCGCCGCGCTGCCCGAGGCACCCACCGGCTGTATCACGTGGCCCAACCACGGCTGGTTCTTCGAGCAGTCCCTCGGCCAGCAGGGCGCGGTGATCGCCAACGGCGACAACGGTCGGTCCGAGCGGGCCTCCGAGGTCGAGCTCGACTCGCAGGCCGCCGTCGACTTCGTCAGCTGGTGGGCCGACATGGAGGACGCCGGGCACTACGTCTACACCGGCACCCAGCGCGACTGGTCCGGCACCTACAACGCCTTCATCGCCGGCGAGGTCCCGCTGCTGGTCTACTCCTCCTCCGACACCACGATCCTGACCGAGGACGGCACCGCCGCCGGGTTCGACGTCGTGGCCTCGCCCATGCCCCACAACGGCGAGGTCGACTACGCCGGCAACCTGATCGGTGGCGCCACGCTGTGGCTGACCAACGGCCTGGAGACCGCTGAACAGGACGCCGCGCTGGCCTTCCTGCAGTTCTTCTCCAACCCCGAGAACGCCGCCGACTGGCACAAGGTCACCGGCTACATCCCGATCACCGAGTCGGCCATCTCCCTGCTGGAGGACGAGGGCTGGTTCGAGGAGAACCCGAACTCCCGCGTCGCCGGAGAGCAGCTCGCCGCTGCGGACGGCAGCGTCGCCAGCCAGGGCGCGATCCTCGGGTCGTTCGTCGCCATCCGTGACGTCGTCACGGGCGCCATCGAGGACATCCTCGTCAACGACGTCGACCCGGCAGAGCGCATGGCCGCCGCCGACGCCGAGGCGCAGACCCTGCTGGACGACTACACCGCCCTCTACGCGGCCCAGTAGCACCCGTCGGGCCCGGCCTCCGTACGGGGGCCGGGCCCCTCGCGTTCGTCGATGTCGATGACTTCCCTGCTCGTGGTCCCCGTCCTGGCGCAGCTGCCGGAGGACGGGGGCTTCGCCGTCCATGCCAGCATGCTGCCCATGCATGCCACAACCGCAGCCGTCGGCCTGCTGGTCGGCCTCGTCGTCTGGCCGAGGCTGCGGCTGGACCGACGCGCCGGCGGCGTCATCGGTGCTGTGGTCGGGTCCGTCGGGCCACTGCTGGTCACCGTGCCGCTTCGTGGCTGCACGTTCGAACCCGGCCGCGATCCGGTGGAGCTGTGGCTCGGCATCGGCATCGCCGTGGCGACCACCGCCGCGCTGCTGGCCGCCGTCGTGTGGCTCGCCCGGATGGCGGCCGTGCAGCAGGGACGGCTGCGCGACACCTCCCTGGAACAGGGCGGCGGGGCGTTCAGGACCGGCCCCGCGGTACCGCTGCTGCTCCTCGCCCCCACGCTCGCCGTGCTGGTGGTCTTCCTGTACTGGCCGGCGGTGGAGACCGTTCGCCTGTCCACGAGGATCGTGCGGCTGTCTGCCCCGAACCAGCCGTTCGTGTGCCTCGGCAACTTCACGAGGCTGATGGAGCCCTCGGCGGATCCGGTGGCCATCGTCCTGTCCGTTGCGTGGGTGGTCGCCACGGCCGTGGTGGTCGTCCGCCGCCGACGCACGACGGTCCATGTGATGGGCGACGCCGTGCCGTGGTGGCTGCCACGGGTCCGGGGGCTGATCGGTGGCGCCGCCTTGATCACGCTGACGATCGCGGTGCTCGGCGACGCCTATCAGCGGGTCTTCACGACCACGCTGATCCTGTCCGCAGGGACGGTCCTGATCGGCCTGGCGCTGGGGCTGGGCATCGCCTGGCTGGCCTTCCAGCCCCTCCGTGGCCAGGGGCTGTACCGCACCTTCCTGATCTG
Organism: Euzebya pacifica; assembly: GCF_003344865.1. GTDB lineage: Bacteria > Actinomycetota > Nitriliruptoria > Euzebyales > Euzebyaceae > Euzebya > Euzebya pacifica. The sequence goes on along the minus strand of NZ_CP031165.1, from coordinate 2,287,108 downwards.
GCCGTACGCGATCAGCCCCCCGATCGCCGGGGTCCTGTTCTACGTGATCTTCGATCCGATCGCCGGCATCGCCGGGCACCTGGTGGAGGCGCTCACGCCCTTCGAGCTGCCGAACTACCGAACCGACCCGACGCTTGCCCGGTCCGTCGTCATCCTCGCCAGCGTCTGGAAGACCCTCGGGTTCAACATCCTCTTCTACCTGGCGGGGCTGCAGACGGTGCCCAATGACATCATCGAGGCCAGCCGGATCGACGGCGCGAACGGCTGGCAGCGCATGCGATTCATCATCCTTCCCGCCCTGTCACCCATCACGTTCTTCCTCGTCGTCACCAACCTCACCTACGCGTTCTTCGAGATCTTCGGGACGATCGACTACCTGACCGCTGGTGGGCCCGTGGGCGCCACCACCGACATGATGTTCAGCCTGGTGCGGGCCGGGCGGGTCAACGGGTCGTTCGGGGAGGGCGCGGCGCAGTCGCTGATCCTGCTCGCCATGGTGCTCGTGGTCACCGCCTGGCAGTTCCGATCCACCGGCCGACGCGTCAGCTACGGAGCCTGAGATGGCCTTCTTCCGCCGCACCAGGACCGCCGCGTCATCGGCCCCGCCAGCGTCTCGTCGTCGGCGCCTGGGCCTGCACGCGGCGCTGCTGGGGTCCTGCATCGTCATCGGCCTGCCCGTGCTCTACGCGGCGCTGGTGTCGACCCAGACCAACCCCGAGGTCTTCCAGTACCAGCTGACGCCCGGGACCGCGTTCGGCGACAACTTCGAAGCCGTGTGGGAGGCCCGGTCGTTGGGCCGCTACATGCTGAACTCCACCATCCAGGCGCTGGCGATCACCGTCGGCAAGACCATCACCGCCCTGCTGGCCGGCCTAGCGTTCGTCTACTTCCGCTTCCCCGGCAAGTGGCTGGTCTTCGGCTTCGTGCTGGTCACGCTGCTGATGCCGACCGAGATCTCCATCCTCGCCCTGTTCCGGATCGTCAACGGGTTCGGCTGGAACGACTCGGTGCTGGGGCTGACGGTCCCGTTCTTCGCCTCCGCGACCGGGGCGTTCCTGTTCCGCCAGCACTTCGCCAACCTGCCGGCCGACCTGTCGGAGGCCGCGCAGCTGGACGGCGCCGGCCCGTTGCAGTTCCTGTGGCGCATCCTCATCCCGCTGTCGTGGAACGCCATCGGTGCCTTGGCGGTCATCCAGTTCGTCTACGCCTGGAACATGTACCTGTGGCCGTTGCTGATCGTGGCCGACCAGCGTGACCAGCTGGTCCAGGTCGGTCTCGGCACGTTGCTCAACACGGGCCAGTCGCTGACCTACGGTCCGCTGATGCTGGGCGCCCTGCTCGCCTCGGTACCCCCGGTGCTGGTCTTCGTGGCCCTGCAGAAACCGTTCATGTCCGGCTTCGCGGTGGGCGGGGAGAAGTAGCTGCTGTTCGGGGTTGCTGGGACGAGAACACGATTTCTGTCATCGGCTCCTCGTCGGGTCCGTTCGTCATAGGGTGACGCGACCGGGGAGACCGCCGACGAACCAGGGAGTCGACGATGGAGTACGAGCTGACGACGTTGCTCGAGGGAGGACACTTCTACGAGGGGCCACGGTGGCACGACTAGCCATCTGCATGGCCGCCTGCCTCTCGGGTGGCAGGTCTGGGACGTGGTTCGTGGCACGGCGGCCCGAGGTCACGGTCGGTCTGCCAGGGATGGTCGGATCCGGCCGGTTCAGCGTGAACGGCGACATGGAGGTCCGCACCACGAATCGCACGATTGACCTGTCAGTCATGAACCGGGGCGAGCGGCAGGCAAACCGGGCAGCACGGGATGGTGCGGGACGAGCCCACGGGCCGGTGGCCGTCACCGCCCGGTGGGCAATCGTGCTGGCCGTGCTGGTCACGACGGTCGCGGCGTGTGCCCGCCAGCCGTTCACGATCAGCAACGTTGCGACGGATGGTTCGGTGACGGTGACGGTGGTGGTCCACGAGTGGCCGTTGCCAGAGCGGTTTGATCCCAGCGGCACAGCCACCTTCGAGATGTCGGTGGGCAGTGTGCGTCCAGTGCCGGGACTGCCGGATGATCGGTGTGTCAACGCCACCGCGACAGCGGTCAGCGAAAGCGGGGGCGAGGCCACCTATCCCTCACCGCTGTGCAACGATGACCTCTGGAGTCTCAGAAACGAACCGGGGTTCTGATCATGGAGACGAGTCGGTGCTGGCCCGACCCCAACCGGTCCCGCAGGGCGGTCCGGCGGGCGTGGAAGGGTGCCGCCAGGTTGGCGGTGATCGTGGCGGTGCTTGGGACGACGGCGGCGTCGTGCGAGGCTCGGCGGTTCACGATCAGCAACCGTGCCCGAGAGGACTCGGTGACGGTGACCGTGGTGGTCCACGAGCGGCCGTTGCCAGAGCGGTTCGATCCCAGCGGCACAGCCACCTTCGAGATGTCGGTGGACAGTGTGCATCCGGTGCCGGGACTACCCGATGATCGGTGTGTCAACGCCACCGCGACAGCGGTCAGCGAAAGCGGGGGCGAGGCCACCTATCCCTCACCGCTGTGCAACGATGACCTCTGGAGTCTCAGAAACGAACCCGGGTTCTGATCGTGAAGAGTCGATGCTGGCCCCACCCCAACCGGTCCCGCAGGGCGGTCCCGCGGGCGTTGCAGGGTGCCGCCAGGCGTCCCCGACCTCATCTCCACGCCCAGTCGTGAAGGGCCTGTTCGGCGGACCTGCTCCCACACCGCGGAGTTGGACTCACCCGGGACCGTAGATCCGCGGTTCGGAATCCGCGCCTCCGGACGCAACACCTTCACAGGACACAGCGCCACCCCGCCCGGGGTGGCGTTTCTCGTTGTTCGGGCACGGGGACCCCGCGTCCACCTTTGAGAGCGCTTTCATGTACCGCGTATTTCCCTCTTGACCAGCGGTCTCGTAGCGCAATAGGTTGAGAGCGCTTCCAACGAGCCGCGTGGGAGGCGAGCCGCAGAGAGGGTGTTCGATGACGCTGACGCTGGACGACCTGGCGTCGATGAGCGGGGTCTCGCGCGCCACGATCTCTCGCGTCCTCAACGGCGGGTCCGTGGCACCGCGTACCCGGGCGCGGGTCGAGGCCGTCCTGGCCGAGACCGGCTACTCCCCCAACCGCGCTGCTCGCAGCCTTGCCTCCGGGCGGTCCGGCGTGGTCGGGGTCGTGATGCACCTCGAGCCGTCACTGCTGTTCGTCGACCCCTACTTCTCCGGCTTGCTGCAGGGCATGAGCGACGTCCTCGCCGAGCGGGCCACCGGCATGATGTTGTGGCTGGGCAACCGCTCGAAGCAGGAAACGCTGACCGACATCCAGCGGATGGGGCTGGTCGACGGATTGATCGTCACGGCGCACTGGCTGGACGACCCGTTGGTGGACGGGCTCCTCGCCTCGCCCATCCCGACCGTCCTGATCGGCCACCGGCGCGAGGACCACACCGCCAGCTACGTCGACGTCGACAACGTCGAGGCAGCTCGCAGCGTGGTCCAGCACCTCGTCGACACCGGCCGCACCCGCATCGCCCACATCTCCGGCATCCCCGGCAGCGTGGCGGGTGAGGACCGCCTGGTCGGCTACCGCGTGGGCATGGCCGATGCGGGCCTGCCCACCGAGGGTCTCGTCGTCACCGGTGACTTCAACGCCCCCTCGGGCGCGGACGCCGTCCCCCGCCTGCTCGAGCGTGGCGTCGATGCGATCTTCTGCGCCAACGACGCCACCGCATCCGGTGCCCTCGAGGCCCTGCAGGCAGCCGGCGTCACGGTCCCCGACGACGTCGCCCTCGTCGGCTTCGACGACCTCGACTTCGCCTCCCGCCTCGACCCGCCGCTGACCACCATCCGCCAGCAGGTCCCCACCCAGGGCGCCGAGGCCGCCCGCGCACTGCTGAACCTGCTCGACACCCCCGACGGCGGGCCGCGCCGGGTGCTGCTGCCCACCGAGCTGGTCATCCGCCAGTCGACGATCGGAGCGTCCGACCGCTGACCACGCCGGGCAGCGTCGCTGCCCACCACAACCTCGATGACACCCCGTCGTCGACACAGATCGTGGGGCCGCCAGAGGTCCAGTCCGACGGCCCCACTTGCCAACCCAACGCCTGTAAGCAGAAGGAGAAGGCATGACAAGGATATTCGCTGCGCCGCGCCCTGCGGTGCCCGCTGCCACTCGGCTGGCCGCCCTGATGGTGCTCGTGATGATGCTGGCCGCCTGCAGCGGCTCTGCCAGCGAGGGCACCTCGGCATCCGAGGATGCCGACGACACCGCTGCCACGGCGTCCACCGAAGACGACATGGGGGAGGACCCCGAGCCGACGGACGACGCTGAGGACACCGACACCGACGACGCCGACGACGCAGAACCGACCGAGGAGGAGTCCACCTCCGGGGACGCCGTGGAGATCCGCTGGTTCGTCGGTCTCGGCGCGGGCGGCCAGCCGGAACAGATCGCCGCCCAGGAAGCCGTTGTCGAGGCGTTCAACGACAGCCACGACGACATCCAGATCGTCCTGGAGATCGTCGAGAACGACGTCGCCTACGACACGCTGTCCACGCAGATCGCCGGCGGCAACGTGCCCGACATCATCGGTCCGGTCGGCCGTGACGGCTCCAACTCCTACGCGGGCCTCTACCTCGACCTCGAACCGCTGATCGAGTCGACCGGCTACGACATCTCCCGCTTCCCCGCCGAAACCGTGGAGAACTTCCGCGAGCCCGACGGCACCCTCCCCGGCCTGCCGTTCGCCTCCTATCCCTCCTCCATCTTCTTCAACACCGAGCTGTTCGACGAGGCCGGCCTTCCCTACCCGCCGCAGTCCTACGGGGCCGACGGCACCGCCGTCTACGGCGAGGGCACGGAGTACGAAGGCACCTGGGACTTCGACAAGGTGGCCGAGATCGCCGCGATCCTCGCCGTCGACGCCAACGGCAACGACGGCACGACCCCTGACTTCGACCGCTCCCAGACCGTCCAGTGGGGCTACGTCAACCAGTGGACGACGCTGATGTTCGCCCAGGGCACCCACTTCGGTGCCGGCTACCCGGTCGCCGACGACGGGTCGGCCGACATCCCCGAACCGTGGGAGCAGGAGTGGGCCTGGTACCACGACGGCGTCTGGAACGCCGGTTGGGCCCCCAGCCAGGAGCAGTTCGACTCCGAGCTGCTGAGCGGCAACCCGTTCGCCTCCGGCAACGTCGCCATGGCCAACACCCACCTCTGGTACACGTGCTGCGTCCGCGACGACGACGGCAACGGCCTGGACTTCTGGGACCTCGCGGTCATGCCGTCCAACGACGGCACCGTGACCGCCAAGATGCACGCCGACACCTTCCGGATCATGGCGGCCACCGAGCATCCCGACGAGGCGTTCGAGGTCCTCACCTACCTGCTTGACGACTCGGCGCTGGAGCTGCTGAACGCCTACGGCGCCGCCCCAGCCGACCCGGGCCTGACCGAGGCGTTCTTCGCCGACCTCGACGCCGTGTTCCCGCAGGGCGTGAACTGGCAGGTGGCGCTGGACAGCGCCAGCTACACCGACGTGCCCAGCCACGAACAGAACGTGCCCGGCTGGGACGAGTACAAGCTGGCCATGGCCGACTTCGAGAGCGCGCAGCTGTCGGACCCGGACATGGACATCGCCGCGGCGATCGCCGAGCTCGAGCAGGAGCTGTCCGGGATCTTCGCGGCCAACGCCGAGTAGCTGGTGTCCACCACCCTCCCGACCCGCGGCGGTGCGGCTGACCTCGTGTCGGCCGCACCGCCGCCAACCCCCTCCCCCGGCGGCAGGCCGTCCAGCGAGGACCGGTTGCACCGGCGCCGCGGCCGCATCGGCCTGTGGTTCGCCATGCCCTGGATCGTCGGCTTCGTGCTGTTCTACGCCGCCCCGATGGCCGCGTCGTTGTGGTTCTCCTTCACCGACTTCAGCCTGACCTCACCCGACCCCATTGCCTTCGTCGGCGGGGACAACTGGGCCCGGTTGATCCGTGACCGCGAGGTCATCGACTCCGCCCTGGTCACCGTCAAGTTCGGGCTGCTGTCGTTGCCGCTGACCATCCTCGTCCCGCTCGGCTTCGCATGGCTGCTGACCGCCAAGCAGCTGTGGGGCCGGTCGATCTTCCGCACGCTGTTCTACATGCCGTCCGTCATCCCCTTCGTGGCGGCGGTCCTGGTCTTCAACGGGATGCTGAACTCCCAGACCGGCTGGGCCAACCGAGCCCTGTCCGCCGTCGGCATCCCCGGCCCCAACTGGTTGAACTCCGAGGTGTGGATCTACCCGACCCTCACCCTGATCGCCCTGTGGGGGATCGGCAACGCGATGATCATCTTCATCGCCGGCATCAACTCGGTCCCGGCCGACCTCTACGACGCAGCCCAGGTCGACGGGGCCTCGAGCTGGCAGCAGTTCCGCACCATCACCGTGCCGATGATCTCGCCGGTGCTTTTCTACAACGTGGTTGTCGCCCTGATCGGCCTGTTCCAGTACTTCCTGGTGCCGTTCGTCCTCAAGAACGGCTCGGGCGACCCCGGCGGCGCCACGTTCTTCTACTCCATGTACTTCTACCGGACCCTGTTCCGGCTCCAGAACATGGGCTACGCCGCCACGCTCGCCTGGATGATGTTCCTGGTCGGGCTCGTGGTCACGGGCCTGCTGTTCTGGTCCGCCCGGTACTGGGTGCACTACGAGTTCGGGGACCAGTCGTGAGCGCCTCGACCACCCCGACACGACGGCGGCTCCGCGAGCCGAGCCGTCCGCTGCGCCACACCGATGCCGGCACCAAGAAGCTGCTCGCCGGCGGCCTCGTCACGATGGTCGCCACCGGCATCCTCGTCGTCTACCTCGCCCCGCTGGCCTACATGGGGGTGACCTCGCTCAAGAGCGAGGACATGATCCAGGACTTCCGGGCGCCGTTGCTGCCCGCCGAACCGGCGACCATCGAGGTCGACGGCGACGCGCTGGACATCTACGCCGTCCCGCTGGAGGGTCCGGACGGTCCGCTGACCGACCTGGCCCTGCTGCAGCCCGGCCGGCAGACCTCGACGTTCGTCGACCCCGCCGACCCAGCCGGACCACCCGTGGAGTGGGAGGGGAACTGGCGGCAGCTGCAACCGGCCTACGAGTTCGCGCCGCAGCTGGACAACTACAGTGCGGCCTGGGACGAGATGGACTTCCTCGTGCTGTTGCGCAACACCGTCGCCATCGCCGTCCTCGGCATGGTCGGCACGCTTGTCGCCTCGACGCTGGTGGCCTACGGGTTGTCCCGGTTCCACATGCCGTTCAAGCGGACGATCTTCGTGGTGCTGATCGCCACGATCATCCTGCCGAAGTTCGTCACGCTGGTCCCCACCTACGCGCTGTTCTTCCGCATCGGCTGGGTCGGCACGTGGCTGCCCCTGATCGTCCCCCACTTCTTCGGCAACGCCTACAACGTGTTCCTGCTGCGCCAGTACTTCCTGACGCTGCCCAAGGACCTCGACGAGGCCGCCGCCATCGACGGGGCCAGCCCGCTGCGCACCCTGTGGTCGGTCATCCTGCCGCAGGCCCGCCCGGCCCTCGTCGCCGTCGGCATCTTCCACTTCTTCTACGCGTGGAACGACTTCTTCGAACCGCTGGTCTACCTCTCGACCCGCCGCGACCTGCAGCCGATCGCGGTTGGCCTGCAGATCTTCAACAGCCTGTTCGACACCTCGCCACACCTCATCCAGGCCGGTGCGCTGCTTGCCCTGGCCATCCCGCTCGCCATCTTCTTCTTCGCCCAGCGGGTCTTCCTCAAGGGCATCGACCTGTCAGGAGTCAACAAGTGACCGAACTGTTCACCCCGTCCGACCGGGATCGGCTGGTGCTCCCGCCGGACTTCCGTTGGGGCGTTGCCACGTCCTCCCACCAGATCGAGGGCGCCGTCGCCGAGGGCGGCCGCTCGCCATCGGTGTGGGACACCTTCAGCCACACCCCCGGCCGAGTCGTCGGGGGCCAGCACGCCGACGTGACCGTCGACCACTACCACCGCATGGCCGAGGACGTGGCCCTGATGGCCGACCTCGGCGTCGACACCTACCGGTTCTCCATCGCCTGGTCGAGGCTCCTGCCCGACGGCGTCGGCGAGGTCAACCCCGCGGGTGCGGCCTTCTACCGTCGGCTGTGCGAGACCCTCCGCGAGGCCGGTATCACCCCGTTGGTGGCGCTGTACCACTGGGACCACCCGCAGGTCCTCCAGGACCGGGGCGGGTGGGCCAACCCCGAGATGGTGGAGTGGTTCGCCGCCTACGCCGCCGCCGCCAAGCGCACGCTCGGTGACCTGGCCAGCGACTGGCTGACCCTCAACGAGCCGTACTGCGCGGCGTTCCTCGGGCACGCCTCGGGCATCCACGCTCCCGGCATCGCCGATCCCGCCACCGCCCACCTCGCCGCCCACCACATGATGCTGGCCCACCACCGGGCCGTTGCCACCCTGCGCGAGACCGCCCCCAACGACGACGACACCGTCACGATCGCCCTCAACCTGATCCCGGCGTGGGACGACGAGGAGGGGCCCGCCGGCCCTGCAGCCAAGGCGGTCGACATGGTCCAGAACCAGCTGTTCCTCGACGCGGTGCTGGAGGGCAGGTATCCCGACGAGGTCCTTGCCCACCACCGGCGTTTCGGGCTGGAGGACCGTGTCGACCCCGACGAGCTCGCCCGGGTGCACCAGCCGATCGACTACCTGGCGATCAACTACTACAACATCACCCACGTGGTCCGGCGTGACGGTGCCCCCTTCCCCGACGGATTCCCGGGGGCAGACGACGCGGTCTGCGTGGACCCTCCCGAGCCACGGACCGACATGGGGTGGGGCGTCGAACCCGAGGGGCTGGCCTGGATGCTGCGTCGGGTCGCGGCCGCACATCCCGACCTTCCGCTGGTCATCAGCGAGAACGGCGCGGCGTTCCCCGACGAGGTCAGCGAGGACGGACGGATCCACGACGCCCAGCGGATCGCCTACCTCCGTGACCACATCGGTGTGGTCGTCGACGCCATCGCCGACGGCGTGGACGTCCGCGGGTACCACGTGTGGTCGTTGCTGGACAACTTCGAGTGGTCCCTCGGCTACGGCATGCGGTTCGGCCTGATCCGCGTCGACTTCGACAGCCTCGAGCGCACCCCCAAGGACAGCGCGCGCTGGTACGCCGCGGTCATCGACGCCAACCGCGATCGCGCGATGGCCGGCTGACCGGTGCGAGGACGATCGGTCAAACCCGTCAGCCAACCCCGCCACCCACAGTCACATACGCAGAAATAGGGTTCACTATCCGTCGCACCGGTCGTATGGTGCACGTCGCAGACATCCGCACGCAGCTTCCACGGGGGGGAGCCCATCGAGGCGAGAGGCATGCCGGCATGGCGCAGTCACCCAGCAATCGATCCGTCCCGCTGTCACTCGACGCTGCGTTGCTCGGGTCACGGGTGCTCGTCGTGGACGACGAACCCGACAACGTCGTGCTCTTCGAGCACATGCTGGCCACGGTCGGGCTGACGGAGGTCTACGGGCTGCAGGACGCTCCCCGGACCATGGAGGTCATCCGAGAGCGGTCCATCGACCTGGTCCTGCTGGACCTGAGCATGCCCGGCATGGACGGGTACGAGGTGCTCGACATGGTGCGCAGCGCCCAGGATCCAGAGGACTTCCTTCCCGTCCTCGTGCTCACCGCGGACCCGACGTCCTCCGCCCGGGACGCCGCGTTGCACGCCGGCGCGAACGACTTCCTGACCCGTCCCGTCGACATGGCCGAGGCCCTGCTCCGGATCCAGAACCTCCTGCGGATCCGCCGGTTGCACGTCGTCACCGCCGCACGCAACCAGGAGCTGCAGGCCGAGCTGAGCGCCCGTGCGGCCGCCGCGAAACGGCGATCGAAGGCCCGTCGTGTCAGGCGCGCCCTGATCGACACCATCCTGGCCGACAACCGGCTGCGGATGGTGTTCCAGCCCATCATGACCGTGGACGAGGGCACGATCGTCGGGGTGGAGGCGCTGGCACGGATCGCCCACGACCCTCGACGCCCCCCGGATGTCTGGTTCGACGAGGCCGAGGACGTCGGCCTCGGCCTCGAGCTCGAGCTCGCGGCCGTCCGGGGCGCATTGCAGGAACTCGAGCACATGGGCGAGGGCTTCATGTCCATCAACGTGTCCCCGCGCGTGGCCCGGACCACGGCGTTCGCCTCGGTGCTGCGAGAGGTCGACGGCAACCGCATCGTGGTGGAGCTGACCGAGCACACCCGTGTCCACGACGAGTCCATCCTCCAGATCGAGCTGGACGACATCCGTTCCCTGGGTGTGCGTCTGGCGGTGGACGACGCCGGTGCCGGGTACGCGGGTCTGCAGCGCATCCTGGGGTTGTCGCCGGACATCGTGAAGCTCGACATCGCGCTCATCCGCGGCATCGACACCGACCCGGCACGGCGGGCGCTGGCGACCGCCTTCGTCGCGTTCACCGACGAAATCGGTGCCGTCCTGATCGCCGAGGGAATCGAGACGGATGCCGAGCTCGAGACGCTGCGCTCGCTCGGGGTCCCGTGGGCACAGGGTTACCGGCTCGGCCGGCCGGGCCCCCTCCCTCACCTCAGGGGCTGACAGCCTGTTCCACGGACAGATCCGCAACGGGCAGGTCGACCCAGAAGGTCGACCCCCGTCCCGGCGCGGACCGGACCCCCATGTGCCCGTCCATGGCGTGGACGAGCTCTCGGGAAACCACGAGGCCGAGGCCGGTTCCCTCCACCGCGCCACCCTCGGCACCCAGGCGGTCGAACGGCTCGAACAGCCGCTCCTGCAGGTCCAGCGGAATGCCCGGTCCGTCGTCGGTGACCGAGAACCGGACGACGTCCGTGCTCGGCTGGGTGCACTCGAGGGTGACCGAGGTGTCCGAATCGGTGTACTTCACCGCGTTGACCAGCAGGTTCAGGAGGACCTGGCGCAGGCGCTGCCGGTCGGCACGGACCGTCGCGCCACCCTCGGACTCGGTGCGCACCCGCACTCGGCGTTCACGTGCCGAGGGCAGGACCAGCTCGACTGACTCCGCCATCACCTCTGCGGCGTCGACGGCCTCCGGTCGCATCGCGACGGTGCCGGCCTCGATCCGCGACAGGTCCAGCACCTCGTCGATCAGCCGCAGCAGGTGGCGTCCTGCCCTGACGATCCGCCCAGCCGCATCCCGGTCGCGGTCGGCCAGCTCGGGCGCGTCCTCCAGGACCTGCCCGAACCCGAGGATCGCGTTCAGCGGTGTGCGCAGCTCGTGGCTCGTGCGCGAAAGGAAGGCCGTCTTCGCGTCGTTGGCACGGACCGCCTCCTCCTGCGCTGCCACGAGCGCCGCCTGAGCGCGCGTCATCGCCTCCATCCGGGCCCGCTCGTCGGCAAGCAGCTCGCAGCGCTCGATGGCCAACGACGCCACCGCCGCCATCTGCTCGGCCAGGCCGATCTCCTCGGGGCCGAACCATGGCGTGAACGGGCTGGTCCACAGCACCAGGTCTCCGCGTCCGTCGGGCAGGTGCACCACCGCACGCGTGCTGCCGTCGAGCGCCTGTGACCCATCCGGGACCTGCCCATGGGTGGCGATCGTGGTGCCGTCCGCGGCCACGAGGGCCGCACCGCGGGCGCTGAGCATGCGACTGGTCGGCCTGAGCAGCTCCTGTGCGACCTCCTCCACATCGACCGCGCGCAGCACTGCCTGCGTTCCGGCACGCAGCTGCGCTTCCTCCGGTCGACGCCAGCGCAGTCGCGCCGCCGGCGGTGGGCTGAACCCGAGCCCGAACATGACCGCGCTGACGGTGGCCACGAACCGGATGAGCAGCGACAGCGGTCCGCTGTCCTCCCCCAACGGGGCGGCCAGCAGCAGGGCCACGGTCAGCACCGCGGTGGCCACGGCCATCAGGCGCGTGCGGGTTCGCGCCACGCTGGGCTGCCCGCGTCCGGCGCTCCAGAGCAGACCCACCACCATGGCCGCCGTGCCCATCCAGTACCCCAGCGCAAGGACCACGTAGCCGATGATCCAGGACGGCAGGTCCGCGCCCGGCTCGGGGATCACCGGAAGCGGCACCGTCACCAGCACGATCGTCCCCAGCCCGAGCACGGACAGCGACTCCCAGCGACGGGGCAGGGGCGTGAAGCTCCCGGTGAACCGCAGCAGCAGGTACGGGAAGGACAGCAGCAGCACGATCATGCTTCGGGACAGCGCGCTGGGCAGGTCCCATCCGAGGTGCTCGGGGAGGACGAACGCCCCCAGCGACACGGCAACCGCGCCGAACGCCAGCGCCACCCACCGGTCCGCCGGCCGCCGACGTGCCGACCCGAGGATCGCCAGCACCGCCAGCAGTCCGAACGCGGACACCAGCACGATGTCCACGACCAGGACCAGGTCGACCTGCACAGCGCTCCGTTCCGATAGGTGGCTACAGAGAGTATTATCGGCGGGACTCTCCGAAACTTTGCGTGCTCGGGAGGAATCTGGATCGACACAGGAGGCAGCGCATGGCCAGGGCAGGACTGCGCGCCGCGGTGTCGACCCAGATGGAGGACGCCATCCAGGCGTCGCGGGTGCTCGTCGTCGATGACGAACCGACCAACGTGCTCGTGCTCGAGCGGATGTTCGAGTCCGTCGGGTTGACGCAGGTCTTCGGCCTGACCGATCCCCGGCGAACGCTCCAGATGGTCAACGACCACGCCATCGACCTGGTGTTGCTCGACCTGCACATGCCACACCTGGACGGGCTGGACGTGCTGTCGGAGCTGCGTGCTGCGGCCGACCCCCACGACTTCCTGCCGGTCCTCGTGCTGACCGCCGATGCCACCACCGACGCGCGCGACCGCGCCCTCGACGGCGGTGCGAACGACTTCCTCACCAAGCCCTTCGACCGCATCGAGGCGCTGCTGCGGGTGCGCAACCTCCTGCGGCTCCGGCACCTGCACGTCGAGGCCATGTCTCGGCAGGAGGAGCTTCGCGCCGAGCTGGAGGCCCGCGAGGCCGAAAGCCGGCTTGCCCAGGCGCACCACAACGAGAAGGTCGCGCGCGTGGATCGGGCCCTTCGCGGGGACGCCCTCTCGATGGTGTTCCAGCCGATCCATGCCGTCGCCGACGGTTCGGTTGTCGGCATGGAGGCCCTGGCGCGCCTCGCGATCGAGCCATCTCGCGCGCCGGACATCTGGTTCAGGGAAGCGACCTCGGTCGGGAGGGGCGCGCAGCTGGAGCTCGCGGCGGCCGCCCGTGCCCTGGCGCAGATCGATCGACTGGAGGGGTTCCTGGCGGTCAACGTCTCACCCGAGGTCGCACGGCTGCCGGCGTTCACCGAGCTGCTGTCGGGCGTGGACTGCAGCCGTGTGGTCGTGGAGCTCACCGAGCACACACGGGTTGCCGACGAGGTCGAGCTGGAACGGGACCTGGCGCACCTGCGCGAACGGGGCGTGCGCCTGGCCGTGGACGACACGGGCGCGGGCTATGCCGGGCTGCAGCGCCTGCTGGGCCTCGCCCCCGACATCGTGAAGCTGGACATGGCCCTCATCCGCGGCATCGACCACGACCCCGCTCGACGTGCCCTCGCGACCGCGCTCGTGGCGTTCACCTCCGAGATCGGGGCGGAGCTGATCGCCGAGGGCGTGGAAACCGACGCCGAGCTGTCCACCCTGCGCGCGCTGGGTGTGCCCTGGGTACAGGGCTTCGGGCTGGGACGGCCCGCCCCGCTGCCCGGCTGACGCCTGACCTACCGATAACGGTCGGCGAGGGCGAGGACGTTGGCCGCGTAGCGCTGCCCCGACTCGCTGGCCCCGTTGCGGACCACACGCTCGGGTCCCTCGAAATAGCCCGCCAGCGTCAGCTCGATGTCGCCGTCGAAGCGGTCGTACAGGTGGTCGAGGTAGGCCATGCCTGCGGCGACGTTGTCGGCAGGATCCGACAGGTCCAGGCTGCGCCCGAGCAGGTAGCGTCCCACCCACTCCCCCGTCGCCGGCATGACCTGCATGATGCCGCGCGCACCGGCCGAGGAGACGACGCTGTTGTTCCAGCCCGACTCCTGCATGGCCAGCCCCAGCGGGACCGCCGGACGCCAGCCCTGCCGCTGTGCTTCCTGGGTGATCAGGCGCCGGACGTCGTCACGGGACGACGACGTCGAGCTGCTGGCCCCCGACGAGGACGCGGCCGGTTGTGCGGCGGGTGAGGAACCGCCGGCGACCCGCAGGTGCTGACCGGCTCGGATCAGGTTGGGGTTGGTGATGCCGTTGGCCTCGGCCAGCGCGCTGGTCGACACCCCGTACCGTGCCGCGATCGCCGACAGGGTCTCGCCTGGCTGCACCACGTGGCCGCCGGCCGGTCCCTCGCCGCCCGGGATGACGAGGACCGTGCCGGCCACGATGCGGTCGGGATCGTCCAGCCCGTTGGCGTCGACCAGCGAGGTCGCCGAGACGCCGTGCCGGGCAGCGATGGCCGACAGGGTGTCGCCGCCCTGCACGCGGTAGTCCAACCGCGCGTGCGCCACACCCGGGAACACGCCGACCAGCAGGGTGGCGGCGACCAGCACCGCACCGCCTCGTGCACGCCCCTCGTTGCTCCAGCGTCCGTCACCCATCGTGTCCAGCCCATCGTGTTGCCAGTGTTGCCTGAGTAAAGATAAGTCAACTACTGAGGTTTGGACAGGGCGGGTTCGTCCGTATGGACACCGCCGGACTCGGACAAATAGTTGCAGATCGCTACCATTTGCCCATGCCACCAACCGCCGACCCCGCCGTCGGCCGCCCGCCCTCGCTGGCGCGTCGACCCGCCTACCTCGCCACGCAGGTCTCCAAGGCCGCGCTGCGCCTGCTGACCGACGCCTTCGCCGAACACGATGTCCGCCCGGCCCACTTCGGTGTGCTCGCGACGCTGGACGACCTCGGTGCCCTCTGCCAGCGCGACCTGTGCGACCGCCTCGACCTGGACAAGAGCCATATGGTGGGGTTCGTCGACGACCTCGAACGTCGCGGGCTGGTCGACCGCGAACGCGACGACGCCGACCGACGTCGCTACCGGGTGGCGATCAGCGCCGAGGGCCGTGTCCTGCTCGCCGAGCTCCGCCGTGTCCACGCTGCTGCACACGCGCCACTGTTCGGCCACCTCTCCCTCGAGCAGGTGGAGACCCTCGCCGATCTGCTGGGCAGCGTCGTGCAGCGAGCCGACCTGCTGCGCCTGGGCCCGGCCGACGACCGCACCGCTGCCGTGACCGCCGACGACGCCCCGACCGCGCCTGCCGACGTGGCGGTGGCACCGTGATGGCCGCCGCACGACGCCGCCTCGGCCAGTTCGAGTTCACCGCCCTGCTGGCGGCGACGATGTCGATGGCCGCGCTGGGCATCGACCTGCTGCTGCCGGCCTTCGGCGACATCCGTACCGACCTCGGCCTGTCGGTGGACTCCACCGCCGTCGCCGGACTGGTCACCGCCTACTTCCTCGGGCTGGCCATCGGCCAGCCGGGCTACGGGCCGATCTCCGATGCGCTGGGCCGCAAGCCCGTCCTGTACGCCAGCTTCGGCGTCTACATCGTCGGTGCCCTTGCGACCTCGCTGGCCCCCACGCTCCCCCTCCTTCTCGGAGCCCGCTTCCTGTGGGGCCTCGGGGCGGCAGGCCCCCGTGTCATCACGGTGGCCATCATCCGCGACCGCTACGAGGGCGAGGAGATGTCGCGGGCCATGTCGCTGGTCATGTCGGTCTTCATGCTCGTCCCGGTCTTCGCCCCGACCATCGGTGCGGCCGGCATCAGCGTCGCGTCGTGGCGCTGGCTGTTCGTGGCCTGCGCGATCGCCGCCGGGCTGCTGGCCCTGTGGATGACCCGCATGTCGGAGACCCTCGCCCCAGAGCACCGGGGCGACCTGAACATGGGCCGCCTCGGACGCGCGGCCAAGATGGTCGTCTCCAACCGACAGACCGTCGGCTACACGCTCGCCATGACGTCGATGTACGGCGGGTTCACCTCCTACCTGGCCAGCAGCGAGCTGATCTTCGGTGACGTCTTCGGCGTCGGCGAGCGCTTCCCCGTCATCTTCGGCGGCCTGGCGATCGTCATGGGGTTCGGCATGCTGCTGAACGCCCGCATCGTCCGGCAGGTGGGCTCGGCGCGGCTGAGCCACGTGACGCTGATGACCTACGTCGTGGCTGCCGTCGTGCTGCTGGCCACCGCGATGTTCGGCGGCGGGGCCCCTCCCCTGTGGGCGTTCCTGCTGACCATGGCCGTCGTGCTGTTCGGCCACGCGCTGATCATCCCGAACTTCAACACCATGGCCATGGCGCCGATGGGTGCGGTCGCCGGGATGGCCTCCTCCATCGTCGGTGCCGTGCAGGTCGCCGCCGGGGCGCTGCTGGGCGCCGTGATCGACCGCATGTACGACGGGACCGTCGTGCCGTTCGCCGCCTCGCTGCTGACCTGCGGTGTCGTGGCCGTGGGGCTCGTCGCCTGGGCAGAGGGTGGCACGCTGACCCTCCTCCGACGTCGGCCCCAGCCGGCTCAGCCGGTGCCCAGCGCCGTCCGGTAGACCTCCACCGTGGCCTCGGCCACGGTGTCCCAACCGAAGTCCGCCACGACGCGCTGTCGTCCGAGCTCGCCCATCACCTTCGCGCGGTCGGGGTCGGTCAGCAGCTCGTTGACGCCGTCGGCGATCCGCTGCTCGAAGGTGCCGGGCCGCGTCTCGTCGTAGGGCACGAGGATGCCGGTCTCGCCGTCGTCGACGACCTCGGGGATGCCACCGACGGCGCTCGCGACGACAGCCGTGCCGCAGGCCATCGCCTCGAGGTTGACGATGCCGAGCGGCTCGTAGACCGACGGGCACACGAAGACGGTGGCGTGGGTCAGCAGCTGCACGATGTCGGGTCGCGGCAACATCTCGTGGATCCAGTGGACACCGTCGCGTTCGGCCTTCAGCGCCTCGACCTCGGACCGGGTGAGGTCGCCGAGCTCCGCGGTGTCGGGAGCGCCTGCACAGAGGATCAGCTGGGCGTCGGGGTGGAACTGGTGGGCTGCGGCCAGCAGGTGCGGGACGCCCTTCTGTCGGGTGATACGACCCACGAAGATCACCGACGGGCGGTCCGGGTCGATGCCCAACCGCGCGAGCACGTCGGTGTCGCGATCGGGCTGGTACAGCTGGGTGTCGATGCCGTTGCGGACGACGTGCACACGGTCGGGGTCCAGCGCCGGGTAGGCGTCGAGGATGTCGGTCCGCATGCCGTCGCTGACCGCGATGACGGCGTCGGCGGCCTCGTAGGCGGTCCGCTCCGCCCACGACGACACCGCGTAGCCGCCGCCGAGCTGCTCGGCCTTCCACGGGCGGCGGGGCTCGAGGGAGTGGGCGGTGACGACGTGCGGGATGTCGTGCAGCAGCTTGGCGATGTGGCCACCCATGTTGGCGTACCAGGTGTGGCTGTGGACGAGCTCGGCCTCGCCGACCGCGGCCGCCATGCTGAGG
This sequence comes from Euzebya pacifica, assembly GCF_003344865.1. Taxonomy (GTDB): domain Bacteria; phylum Actinomycetota; class Nitriliruptoria; order Euzebyales; family Euzebyaceae; genus Euzebya; species Euzebya pacifica. The sequence goes on along the minus strand of NZ_CP031165.1, from coordinate 2,269,665 downwards.
TCGACCGACAGGGTCTGGAGGGTCGCGTTGGCCTCCGCCAGCTGGACCGCCGGCGTGTGGGCCGTGGCGTCGTCGCGCGGCTCACCGAAGCAGTGCACGTCCACGTCGACGAGCGCCCCGAGCTCACGTGCGAGGAAATCGACGTGCACACCCGCCCCGCCGTAGATGTCCGGCGGCCATTCCCTTGTCAGCATCGCGACGCGCATCCCTGTCACCGTACGGCACCCGCGAGGCGGATGTTCGAGCGAGGGACATGTCCTGCGCGACACTGCCGCCATGGCCGACCGAACCGCCCCCAGCGCCCAGTCCCTTGCCCTGTCCCGCGACGAGGTCGTCGACTACGTCACCCGGGTGTGGCCCCGAGCCGGACGGTCCTACGCCGAGGGCCTGAAGGACCTGCGACCGGGCTGGTGCCGGTTCGAGCGGGTCGCCACCGAACTCGACGAACGACCCGGCGGGACCATGCGCGGTCCCCTGCTGATGGAGGCGGTCGACCAAGCCGCGTTCGCGCTGGTCCTCGGGCACCTCGGCGATGCGGCCCTTGCGGTGACCAGCCACCTGTCGGTGGAGTTCCTGCGTCGCCCGGCCATCGGGACGCTGATCGTGGAGACCCGGCTGCGCAAGCTCGGCCGGACCCAGATCACGATGACCTGCGACCTGCACGTCGACAGCCCGGATCCCGACCGCCCTGTCGCCATCGCCACCGTCGCCTACAGCCAGGCCCTGCTCGGCTGACCACCCCGCCGGACATGTGTGGGGCCGGGCAGTCGGGGGAACCCGTTCGTCGTGCCTTCCTCACCCGACTCCGAGCCCACCGGCCAGCCCGCGCCCGACGCCGTCCTCCTGGACCTCGACGGCACGCTTGTCGACACCGTCTACCTCCACGTCCGCACTTGGTCTGCGGCGTTCGCCGAGGTCCTCGACCGCCCGGTCCCGGAGTGGCGCATCCACGGCTGCATCGGGCTTCCCGGCGACCGGCTGATCAGGCGCGTCCTCGGTGAGGTGCCCGAGGAGGCCGTGCGCGAGCGGCTGAGCCGTGGTCACCGCGAACGGTTCCTTGCCGCTGCCGAAGCGGGCCTCCACCCCACCCGTGGGGCCCTCAACCTGCTGCACGACCTCGACAACCGGGGCGTGCCGCACGTGGTGGCCACCGCCGCCGGCACCGAGGAACGCGAGGCGCTGATGGCGGCCCTCGGCAACCCCGACATCGCCGTCACCGATGCCGACGACCTCCCCGGCGGCAAACCCGACAGCAGCGTCATGCACGCCGCTGCCGCCCAGCTCGACGCCGATGCCAGCCACATCCGGATGCTCGGCGACGCGCCGTGGGACGGTCATGCCGCCCGCGCCGCCGGCCTGTCCTTCGTGGCGGTCCGCACCGGCGGGTTCGGCGACGACGCCCTTCGCGAGGCCGGCGCCGCGATGGTCCTCGACGACCCCGCTGACTGCCTCGGCGTGCTCTAGCCGCCACCCCTGCCCGAGCCAGACGCCCGCACCAAGGAGACCGCCATGCCGCTGGACATCGATTCGCTCACCGAGTACCTCAACGACCACCTGGGTGGCGCCGCCGGCGCGACCGACCTGCTGCGCCGACGACTCGACGAGGGCCGTGGCAACGACGAGCTCGCCGAGCTCCTCGCCGGAATCGAGACGCACCGCACCCACCTGGAGGAGCTGATGGCCGAGCTCGGGATCTCCCACAGCGTCGTCCGCCAGACCGTCGGCTGGGTCGGCGAGCGCATGGCCCAGCTCAAGCTCAAGGGCGAGGCGCTGCGCGACGACGGCGTTCGTGACCTGCTGGAGCTCGAGAGCCTGTCCATCGGCGTGCACGGCAAGCAACGGCTGTGGCTGGCGCTCGCGGAGATCCGTGGGACCCACCCGGCCCTGGAGGCCCTCGACCTCGAGTGGCTGATCGCCTCGGGAGAGGAGCAGCAGGCCACCGTGGAACGCCATCGCCTGGCCGCCGTTCGCCGGGCGTTCGCCAACGCAGATGGGTAGTCCTCACCCAGCGAGGCCATACTGCGGCGCGTGACCACGACCACCCCGCCGAGCTCGCTGCCACCTGTCGAGTCCGAAGCCGAACGCCGCGCCGACCTCAAGACCATGAAGACCCGGGCCACCGGGCTGCTGGTCGGCGTCGCGCTGGTCTGGGTGGCCCTGCTGCTGCTCACCGATGACGCCGGCGTCACCGGCTACGCCATCGCCACGTTCGAGGCGGCGATGGTGGGTGCCCTGGCCGACTGGTTCGCCGTCACCGCGATCTTCCGCCATCCGCTGGGCCTGCCGATCCCCCACACGGCGGTGGTGGCGTCGCGCAAGGACCAGTTCGGCGTCACCCTCGGCCAGTTCATCCAGGAGAACTTCCTGACCCCCGACGTCGTCGGCCCCCGCCTGGCCGAGCTGGACGTGGCCAGCCGCGCCGGCGCCTGGTTCGCCGACCCGACCAACGCCGACCGGGCCGCCGCCCACGCCGCCGGCATGATCGACCGCCTGGCCGAGAGCAGCGGCGACGACGACGTCATCACCCTGATCGAGCACCAGGTCCGACGCCGCGTCGAAGCCACCGACGCCGGTCCTCTCGCGGCTGGCGGCCTGCGGCTGCTGACCACCGAGGGCCACCACGAACAGCTGCTTGACGAGCTGCTGGCCCTGCTCGACGGGTTCCTCGTCACCAACCAGCACACGATGCGGGAACGCTTCACCACCGAGTCGCCGTGGTGGTTGCCCGAACCGGTCGACGACGCGCTGTTCAACCGGCTCTTCGACGGCGTCCGCAACCTGATCAGCGACGCCGCCACACCCGGCGGGCCCGGTGGCCTGCGGGAGGAGATCCACAAGGGCATCGAGCGCTTCACCGACTCCCTCGAGCACGATCCCGACGTCGTGCTGCGCGCCAACGAGTTCAAGATGCAGCTGCTGGACAACCCCGAGCTGCGCCGCTGGATCGCCGCGGTCTGGGGGGCCATCAAGGGCCAGCTTCGGGAGCAGGCCTTCGACGACACCTCCCGGCTGCGACAGCGCATGCAGGACCTGATCGTCCAGGGCGGCCAGCGCCTGCAGGACGACCCGGCGACCAACCGGGCCGTCAACGACCTCGTCGAGCGGACCGGTCGCGGCGCCGTCGAGCAGTTCTCCACCGAGATCTCCGGCCTGGTCAGCAACACCGTGTCCAGCTGGAACACCTCCGAGACCGCCGACCGGCTGGAGCTGCTGCTCGGCCGCGACCTGCAGTGGATCCGCATCAACGGCACCGTCGTCGGTGGCCTGGCCGGCTTCGTCATCCACACGATCGCCGAGATCGCCGGCTGACAGCCGGCGAAATCGGGCGGTGGGCAGGTGCCGACACCATCCCCGTCGAAAACAGAAGTGGAGAAGCCGACCCACTTCACGACGGAGCCGATCGTGTCCCGAATCACCGCTGCCCTCGTCGTCGCCATGCTGCTGGTCCCCACCGCCGCGCTGGCCGACGACTACACCGACGCCGACTACCGCGACTACGACATCGACAGCCAGCAGCGCGGCAACGCCCGCCAGCCCGCCCAGGCCACCGATCCGGCGTTCGCCGAGGCCTTCGTCGGGGCCGGGGTCGACACCTGGCTGTCCGACGCGGGGCAGGCGGCCAACGACCTGCGGGCCGGCCGGCTGTACACCGGTGCCGGGCGCTACGTCCCCGGCGGCTCGGCCGGTGACCCCCGCTACTACTACGACGTCACCTCCACGGAGGTCGCCTTCACCGCCCGCACCGGCGCCAAGCTGACCGGGCACGTCTGGGCCCCCGTCGATGCACCGGGCCGTCGTCCCGGCGTCGTCATCACCTCCGGCTCCATCCAGGGGTACGAGGCGATGTACTTCTGGGCCGCCCGCGACCTGGCCCGCCACGGCTACCTCGTCCTGACCTGGGACGCGCAGGGCCAGGGCCGCTCGGAAGGGGTCGGCCACGCCCCGGGCAGCCCGATGCCCACCTTCGACGGCGTGCCGTTCCAGCAGTCGGCCAACTTCGTGGAGGCCACCGTCGACGCGCTGGAGTTCTTCCTCTCCACCCCCGACGCCCCGTACGTCCCGCCGACCTGGACCGAGGAGGACGCCGCGGCCGCCCGGGAGGCCGCCGACGGGGTCGAGCAGCTGGACGACGTCAACCCCCTCCACGCGCTGCTCGACGCCGACACCATCGGGCTGGCCGGCCACTCCCTCGGCGGCAGCGGCGTCAGCGCGGTCCAGCAGTGCTCCGACGAGGGCACGGTGTGGAGCACCCTCCCCGAGCTGTGCAACGACCGCAGCTACCCCATCCGTGCGGTCGTCGGCTGGGACGGCCTGTCCGGCGGAGTCACCCCGGTCGTGCCGGCGATGGACCAGAACGCCGACGGCTACTTCTTCAACACCACCCCCCAGTTCAGCTCGCCGGACCCCGAGGCCAACCTCGCCCCCTTCGACGCCTGGACCGCAGCGGGCCTGGACGCCTACTCCCTGACCGTCCGCGGCGGCACCCACCTGGAGTGGTGCGACCTGCCGTACCTGCTGCCGGCCACGACCTACGGCACGGAGATGGCCACCGTCTACACGACCGCGTGGTTCGACCGGTACCTGGCCCCCGAGGACGCGACGCGCACCGGGGCGCTCGACACCCTGCTGACCGCCCCGACGGCGGATGCCGACCAGCCGGAGAGCGGCACCAACCTGTCGGGCAGCCGGGCCAGCGCCTACCGCCTGACCACCCTCGATGTCACCCCTGCCGTGCTGGAGACCCGTGACCTGCGCGCCACCGCCGGCTGGGCCGAGGTCGGCGACTGGGCCGCCATCCTGGCCGAGGGCTGATCAGCGGGGCTCGGCCGGGGTCAGACGTTGACGGCCAGCATGTCGGTGATGTGCTGGCGGAGGTCGCCGAGGCCGTCGCCCTTGACGGCGCTCACCCAGAGGACCTCGTCGGAGGCGACCTCGCAGGCCGTCGCGACCTCGCGGCGACGCTTGCCGCGGATGGACGGCTTCACCTTGTCGAGCTTGGTGGCGACGATGGTGAGGGGCACGTTGGCCTCGCGCATCTCTGCGATGACACCGAGGTCGAGCTTGGTCGGCCCGACGGCGCCGTCGACGAGCAGCAGCAGGTCGACCAGCGGTTCGCGGTCGATCAGGTAGTCCTCGACCATGCGCATCCACTCGTCCCGTGAGGTCTTGGAGGCCTGCGCGTAGCCGTAGCCGGGGCAGTCGACGATCTGGGTGTCGTCGGTGACCGCGAAGGCGTTCAGCAGCCGGGTTCGACCGGGCGTGGAGGACACCTTGGCCAGCCCCTTCCGCTTGGCCACGGCGTTGATGAGGCTGGACTTGCCCACGTTGGAGCGGCCCAGCACGGCCACCTCGGCCCGGACGTCGGGGAGGTCCTCGTGGCGAGGGGCGGACATGACGAAGCTCATGGGGAGGGGACGGGCCATCCTCCCCATGCTGCCATCCCGCGAGCGAATGGTGACCTGACCGCACCGCCGGTGGCCCAGCCGTGTTTGCAGGTCGCGGCCAGGGGGTACCCGACGGCGCAGGGGGTGTGTCACCCATCCCCGCACGCCATGCCGTTTGGGAGCACTCACCATGACCCGTCTGTCGCTGCGCACGATCCTCTCGCTGCTCGGGGTGGTGATGCTGCTGGCCGCTGGCTGCTCGGGAGGGGGCGACTCCGTCGAGGGCGAGGGCCTGGATGAGGAGCCGTTGGCCGACGCCACCGACACGCCCGAGGCCACCGACACGCCTGCTGCCGGCACCGACACCGTCGAACCGTCCGCGGTGGACGAGGACGGTGCCGAGGCGTCCACCGGTGACACCTTCGTGGCCGCCATCGGCCAGCAGCCCGACCAGCTGGACCCGCACGTGACGACGGCCTACCCCAGCTTCCAGGTCCTCGAGAACGTCTACGACACCCTCGTCGTGCCCAACGCCGACACCCTGGAGATGGAGGCGTCGTTGGCCACCGACTGGGAGGTCAGCGACGACAACCTGACCTGGACCTTCACCCTCGCCGAGGACGTGGTCTTCCACGACGGGTCGACGTTCGACGCCGCCGACGTCGTCTACTCCTACACCCGCATCATCGACGAGCAGCTGGCCAACGCGTTCCGCTTCGGCACGGTGGAGTCCGTCGAGGCCGCCGACCCGCAGACGGTCGTCATCACCCTGACCGAGCCGACCCCGAACCTGCTGGCCAACATCGGCGGGTTCAAGGGCATGGCCATCCTCCCCGAGGGGGCCGCGGAGGACTACGACCTGGCGACCGAAGCGGTCGGTACCGGTCCGTTCTCGCTGGCGAGCACCAGCCCGTCCGGCCTCGTGCTGGAGGCCAACCCCGACTACTGGGGTGACGCGCCGTCGATCGGTGCGGTGGAGTTCCGCTGGATCTCCGAGCCGACGACCGCGCTGACGGAGCTGCAGACCGGCGGGGTGCACTGGACCGACAACGTGCCGCCGCAGCAGATCGAGAGCCTGTCGGGCAACGACGACGTGGTGCTGGAGACCGTGCCGTCCAACGACTACTGGTACTGGAGCGCCAACTTCGACGTCGAGCCGTTCGGCGACCCGCTGGTGCGCGAGGCGCTGGCGCTGGCGATCGACCGTGACGCCATCACCCAGGCCGCCACGTTCGGGGCCGGCACCGCCAACCAGACCGCCATCCCCGCCGACAGCTTCTGGGCCTCCGACCACGCCCCGTACACCCACGACCCCGAGCGGGCCCGTGCGCTGCTCGACGAGGCCGGTGTGTCCGACCTGTCGATGGGCCTGATGGTCACCGACGAGTTCCCCCAGACCGTCACCGCCGCCGAGGTGATCGCCAGCCAGCTGGGCGAGGTCGGCATCGACGTGGAGATCCAGACCGAGACGTTCGCCACGTGGCTCGACCGTCAGGGCCAGGGCGACTACGACGCCTTCATGCTCGGCTGGTTGGGCAACCTCGACCCGTTCGGCTTCTACCACTCCCAGCACCTGTGCGAGGGGTCCAACAACTACCAGGGCTACTGCAACGAGGAGGTCGACGCGCTGCTGACGCAGGCGGCCGTGGAGACTGACGAGGACGCCCGACGGGACCTCTACAACCAGGCCGTGGAGATGATCGTCGACGACGGCAGCTACTGGTACCTCTACAACCCCGACGTCGTGCAGGCGTGGGCTCCGGAGGTCGACGGCTACACCATCCGCAGCGACCGGGCCATCAACTTCGAGACCGTCAGCCTGAACGGCTGACGACGTGGGGGCCTACCTGCTCCGGCGGGCGCTGCAGGCGCTCGGCGTCCTGCTCGGCGTCAGCGTCCTGGTCTTCGCGATCATCCACCTGGTGCCGGGCGACCCGGTGCGCCTGGCGCTGGGCACCCGCTTCGACCAGGAGACCTACGACGCGTTGCGCAGCCGCGCCGGGCTGGACCAGCCGCTGCTGCAGCAGTACGTGTCGTGGCTCGGCGGGGTCGTCCAGGGCGACTTCGGCGTGTCGTTCCGGTCGGGGCAGACGGTCCTGTCGATGGTGACCGAACGGCTGCCGGCGACCCTGTCGTTGGCCGGCGCCGCCGTCGTGGTGGCGCTGCTGATCGCCCTGCCGCTCGGCGTGCTGTCGGCGATCCGCCAGGGGTCGCGGACCGACACGATCGCCACGGCGATCAGCCAGTTCGGCATCTCGGTGCCCGATTTCTGGATGGGCATCCTCCTGATCCTGCTGTTCTCGCTGACCCTCGGCTGGCTGCCCGCGTCGGGGTACGTCGGCCTCTCCGAGGACCCGCTGGAGTGGGCCAGGCGGCTGATCCTGCCCGGCGTCACCGTGGGGGTGGTCTCGGGTGCGGTGCTGACCCGCTTCGTCCGGTCCTCGGTCCTGGAGTCCCTCGGCGAGGACTTCGTGCGGACCGCCCAGTCCAAGGGCCTGTCGGAGCGGCGGATCATCCGCGAGCACGTCCTCCCCAACGCGTTGGTGCCGGTGATCACCGTGACCGGCCTGCAGCTGGCCTACCTGCTGTCGGGTGTCGTCGTGGTCGAGGCGGTCTTCGCCTGGCCGGGCCTGGGCCAGCTGGCCCTGGATGCCGTGCAGGACCGTGACTACCCCGTGCTGCAGGGTGCGGTGATGTTGTTCGCCGGGTTCTTCCTGCTGGTCAACCTGCTGGTGGACCTGCTGTACGCCGTCGTCGACCCGAGGATCCAGTACTGATGGCGGATGTCATGACCGACCCCGTGGAGGTCGAGGCCGGCGCCCCGCCGGCGGCCGACGACACCCCACGCTGGCGACGAACGCTGTCGCTGGTCACGTCCAACCGGCTGGCCCTGTTCGGCATGGTGACCCTGGTCGTGCTCGTGCTGGTGGCCCTGCTCGACGAGACGCTGGCGCCCTACGGCTACAACGCCGTCGACGTGCCCTCCCAGCTGCAGGCCCCGACGCTGGACCATCCCTTCGGGACCGACAACCTGGGCCGCGACGTGCTCAGCCGGGTGCTGCTCGGCGCCAAGGTGTCGCTGCAGGTCGGCGTGGTCGCCGTGGGACTGTCGTTGACGGCCGGCACGACGATCGGGCTGGTCGCCGGCTACGTCGGCGGCAAGCTCGACGACCTGCTGATGCGGGCGATGGACGTGCTGTTCGCCTTCCCCGCGATCCTGATGGCCATCGCCGTGCTGGCCATCCTCGGGCCCGGGACGACCAACGCGATGGTGGCGATCGGCATCGTCTACACGCCGATCTTCGCCCGGGTCGCCCGCGCGTCCACGCTGTCGGTGCGCGAGGAGGTCTACGTCCGGGCCGCCCGGTCGGCCGGCGCGTCGGACCTGCGGATCATGCGGCTGCACATCCTCCCCAACATCGCCGCCCCGGTGATCGTCCAGGCGTCGATCTCGCTGGCCTTCGCCATCCTGGCCGAGGCCGCGCTGTCGTTCCTGGGCCTCGGGACGCAGGCGCCCAACCCGTCGTGGGGCCGGATGCTGTCGGAGGGCCGGGAGTTCCTCCAGCAGGCGTGGTGGATGGCGTTGTTCCCGGGCCTGGCGATCTTCGTGACGGTCCTGTCGTTCAACGTCCTCGGCGACGCCCTGCGTGATGCGCTGGATCCGCGTCAGGCATCCGCGATGGAGTCAAGGGGGTTCGGCTCGTGAACGGCTCGACCGGCGCGCGCGACGACGGGCGCGATCGGGGCCTCCCTCGTCAGGACGCGACGCGGGCCCCGATCGCGTCGACCGGGGGCGGGACGGCCGGGCGGCCCAGCGGCGACCCGGTCCTGGAGGTCGAGGACCTGCGGGTGTCGTTCGGGACCCGACGTGGCCGGGCCGAGGTCGTCAACGGGGTGACCTACGACCTGCACCCCGGTGAGACCGTCGCTTTGGTCGGCGAGTCCGGCAGCGGCAAGAGCGTGTCCTCCCTCGCCCTGCTCGGGTTGTTGCCCACTCCCCCTGCTCGTGTGGAGGGATCCATCCGGCTGGAGGGGCAGCAGCTGGTCGGCGCGTCCGACGACGCCCTCCGCAACGTCCGCGGCAACGACATCGCGATGATCTTCCAGGACCCCATGACGTCGCTGAACCCGGTGATGCCGATCGGCCGCCAGGTCACGGAGGGCATGCGGCTGCATCTCGGGTTGTCCGCCAAGGAGGCCCGCGACCGGGCCGTCGACCTGCTGACCCGGGTCGGTATCCCCTCGCCCGAGAAGCGGCTGGAGGACTACCCCCACCAGTTCTCCGGCGGGATGCGGCAGCGGGTGATGATCGCGATCGGCCTGGCGTGCGACCCGACCGTCCTGATCGCCGACGAGCCGACGACGGCGCTTGATGTCACGATCCAGGCGCAGATCGTCGAGCTGGTCCAGCAGCTGCAGGCCGACACTGGTACCGCCGTGCTGTGGATCACCCACGACCTCGGCGTCGTCGCTGGCCTGGCCGACCGGGTGATGGTCATGTACGCGGGCCGGATCGTGGAGGAGGCGCCTGTCGACGCGCTGTACGACGACCCGCGACACCCCTACACCCGCGGGCTGCTGGCGTCGTTGCCGGTGCTCGGGGAGACCACCGACGAGGGGTTGGAGTCCATCCCCGGCCTGCCGCCGGACCCCGTCGCCATGCCGCCCGGCTGTCCGTTCTGGCCGCGGTGCACCGTCCGCGACGACCCCCGCTGCGAGCACGAGGCCCCTCCCCTGCTCGAGGTCGGTCCCGGCCATCGCGCGGCGACGTTCTACGCCGAGGCGATGGCGGAGCTGCCCTCCCCCGTCCGTGACGCCGGAGTGGAGACACCGTGACCGACGACCCGCTGCTGACCGTGGAGGACCTGCGGGTGTGGTTCCCCGTGAAGGAGGGGCTGCTGCGCAGGACCACCGGCCACGTGCGCGCTGTTGATGGGGTCAGCTTCGACATCCGCCGGGGCGAAACGCTCGGGCTGGTCGGCGAGTCCGGCTGCGGCAAGTCCACCACCGGGCTGGCCCTCCTCCGACTGGTCGACCCGACCGACGGCCGGGTCGTCTTCGACGGCACCGACGTCACCGCCGCCAGCCGCGGCGAACTCCGCGAGCTGCGGCGCCGCATGGCCATGATCTTCCAGGACCCGATGGCGTCGTTGAACCCCCGACGGACCGTCCGGGCATCCATCGCCGAACCGCTGGAGATCCACGGGCTGCACCGTGGCCGCCACCGCGAGCGGGTGGCCGAGCTGATGGAGCAGGTCGGCCTGTCCCCCGACCACATGGAACGCCACCCCCACGAGTTCTCCGGCGGCCAGCGGCAACGTGTCGGCATCGCGAGGGCGCTGGCCGGCGAACCCGACCTGATCGTCGCCGACGAGCCGATCGCCAGCCTCGACGTGTCGATCCAGGCGCAGATCATGAACCTGCTCGAGCGGTTGCAGGACGAGCTGGACCTCACCTACCTGTTCATCGCCCACGACCTGGCGGCGGTGCAGCACGTCTCCGACCGCATCGCCGTCATGTACCTGGGCCGCGTGGTGGAGGTCGGCCTGCGTGATGCCCTGGTGGCCGAACCAGCTCACCCCTACACCCGGGCGCTGCTGTCGGCCGTTCCGGTCCCCTCCCCTCGCGTGGAGCGGACCCGGCAGCGGACCGTCCTGACCGGTGACGTGCCGAGCCCGCTGGACCCGCCGTCGGGCTGCAGCTTCCGGACCCGCTGCCCCGACGTGTTCGAGGCGTGCGGGGTGGTCGACCCTGCGCTGGTCCCCCGGGACGAGCTCCCGCAGCGGCCGGTGGCCTGCCACCTGTACGGCGTGGAGGGTGAGGAGGTCGAACGGTCCGATCATCCCGACGCGGGGGTGGGGACCGAGGCGATGGGGGTAGCGTGACCCCATGACCGCCGCCGGGGAGCTCGACATCCGTCCTGCCGGCCCCGACGAGCTGGGATTGGTCGCCGACCTGGTCATGCACGGCCTCGCCGAACGCTGGGGCGCCGTCGACCCGCAGCTGAACCTCGACCTGCACGCGCTGACCCAGGGGGTCACCCACGGGCTGGTCCTGACCGCGTGGCTGGATGGGGCGCTGGTGGGTACCGGCGCGTTGGTCGGCGGCCCCGACGTGCCCGAGGTGGTGCGCATGAGCACGGCCCACAGCCACCGACGACGAGGAGTTGCGGCCGGCGTGCTCGGGGCGCTGGTCGAGGCGGCACGGGACGGCGGCGCGTCTCGGGTGGTGCTGGAGACAACCGCCACCTGGACCGGCGCCCGGCGGCTGTACGAGCACGAGGGCTTCGTCCTCGACGGGGTCGTGCACGGTCCACACGGCGATGACGCCCACTACCACCTGGACCTCGCGACGGCCTGACCCGGTTGCGCGACCGCGTTCCGGCTCCACGAGTCCTCGTGTCGGTTAGGCTGCGTGCGGGTGGACGTGCGCATGGCAAGCGATCAGGAGCGACCCTCCTCGACCCGCAGTGCCGCTCGACGGGTCGGGGCGGTCCTGTGCGGGCTCGTCCTCGTCGCTTGGGCCGCGTGGATGCTGGCCGGCGACCCGCCCGGCACGTTCGGCCGGATTGCCGTCACGGCCCCGCCGCCGGGCACCCCCGAACGCGTCGAGGTCACCGTGACCGCTGCGCTTCACGGGGCCATCGCCGACCACCTCGCCGTCAGCGTGGACCACATGCCCGAACGCGTCAGGGTGGGCGACCCGCTGCTGACCTGGGCCGCGCTGCAGCTGCGGACGACCGGGGGACGAACCGTCGAGCTGCCGCTGCACGACACCGCCACCTCGGGGGCCCCGACCGACGGCTGGACGATCGATTCCGACAGCGGTGCCGGGGTGCAGCTCGTGGCGCCGATGACCATCGAGGTCATCGCGGCCAGCGACCCCTCCACCGTCGGAGTCGTCGAACGACACGAGGTCGTGCCCGGCGTCCCGCGCCTGCTGGAGATGTCCGTCGCACTGCCCGAGCTGCCTGCCGAAGCGGCATCGTGGGTCGTCGAGGTCCCGTTCGGGGACGGCGCCCTCGTCGTCACGGTGCACAGCACCGACCCGGAGCCTGGTGATCCAACCGCACAACCCGTCCGGCCCAACCCCGACATCGCCGGGACCACCCTGGCGGTGCCACCAGAGGGCGAGGCCCGGTCGGTGGTCCTCGAGGACGGCACGCCGCTGTGGATCACCCACACCCGGGCGAACGGGGTCCATGTGGTCGACGCCAGGTCGTCGTTCCCGACCCGGGCGGCGACCCCGCTGGTGGCGTGGTGCGGCGCCGGCGAGTCCTTCGTCGTCGACCAGCACGGGGAGTCCTACGCGTCGGACGGGACCCTGATCGGTGGTCCGGTGATGTTCGGGTTGACGACGTACCACGGGGAGGTCGTCGACGGACGCTACCGCCTGGGCGCGGGCGTGCCGGGTGCCCCCAAGGAGCCGCGGCATCTCGTGCAGGTCGGGGGCGGCTTCGTGATCGAGACCCAGACGGTGGCCGCATCACCGTGCACCCGGACCGGGCCGCCCGCTCCATCGGTCGGGTCCAGCACGCCGGTGGACACCGGCGACCTGCCGACGTCCCCGGTCGGCCTGCTGTCCACCACCCGTCGCCCGTCCCTGGTCGAGGGCCGCCTCCTGCTGGACGAGGACGGGAGGGGTCAGCTCTGCGAATCCGGTGGCGCCGACGGCTGGACCTGCACCGGTGACCGCGTGGCTGTGGACGTCTCGCGCGCTCGCGGTCCAGACGCGTCCCTTGACCCGTCGGCCGCTCAACCGTTGGGACAGGACGGCCCGTTCGTCGTGGCCGCCATGGCCGACGGGGTCATCACATCGCTGTGGCAGACGGGACGCACCGTCGCGGAAAGCCGAGCCGACGAACGTTATGCGACCGCGGGCCGCTTCGTGGCGTTCGCCGACGACGAGGCCCTCTTGGAGGACTGTCGACGCCGTCACCCCGGCTGCCGCGGGGAGGTGCGGTATCTGCACCTCAACCTCCTGGGCGAGGACGGCTGGTTCGAACCGGTCCGCCGGGACGGCGTCCTGCCTCGCCCCTACTGGCTGATCACCGGCGCGGCCACCCAACGGCACTGGGAAACCGTCCTGCTGGACGACATCACAGGGGTGAGGTCCTTGGTCCCCGGGGACTTGATCCTCGTGCACGACGGCTGGGGGTCCGGCCCGTCAACGGTCGAACCCTTGCAGCTGCCCGAGTGACCCGAGGTGCCAGCGTCCTCAGCCCACGTCGCCGTCGACGTAGACCCACCGGCCGCCGCGGCGTTCGAACCGGCTGCGTTCGGTCAGCTGTCCCGGCCCGTCGGGCGTGCGGTAGCGGGCCGTGAAGGCGACCATGCCCGTGTCGTCGCCCTCCTCACCGGCGACCAGCTCGGTGACCTCGAGCCCCTCCCACCCCAGGTCGGGGTCGAGGTCGATCCGGTCAGGCCGGGTGCGGGGATGCCAGGTGCGATGCAGGTAGTCCTCGTCCCCGACGGCGTAGGCGCTGTAGCGCGACCGCATCAGCTGCTCGGCCGTCGTCGCCCGTTCGGCGCCGATGTGCAGCGGCCCGCAGCACCGGTCGAGTCGGTCACCGGAACCACACGGGCAGGGCTGGGGCGGGAGGACAGGCACGGGCCGCAGGGTAGCGACCCGGTGGGTCAGCCGAGCGCGGCGTCGAACCGGGCACGCAGGTCGGCCAGCCGCTCGGCGGGTTCGTTGGCGAAGACCAGGCGGAGGTGGTGTTCCCCCGATGGTCCCCAGCCGTCCATGGGGGTCGCCGCAACCTTCCCGAGGCGCATCAGCCGGTCCGACGCCTCGGCTGGGGTGAGCCCCAGCGGCCGCGTGTCGATCAGCAGTGACCAGCCACCGTGCGGCCGGACGCACGGGTACCCGTCCAGCTGCTGGAGGATGGTCCGGGCACGCGCCTCCAGCACGTCGGTGAACGCCCGCACGTCGGCCTCGGCGTCGGGCGCCGACAGCGCGGCTGCGACTGCCTGCTGGGCGATGCCGACCTGGCACACCACGTTGGCCATCCCGACCAGCGCCACGTCGGCCATCACCTCGGCGGGTCCCACGACCCAGCCGACGCGCCAACCGATCATGCGCAGCTCCTTGGACGCCGAGCCCACGGTGATCGTCCGGTCGCGCAGGGCCTCGACCGCCGCCGGTCCCCCGTCGACGGGCCCACCGAACCGCAGGCGGTCCATCGCGGTGTCGTGGATGATCCACGGCCGGTGGCCGCCGGTCCCCTCCGCCAGCGCCGTCCAGTGCGCCGTACCCATGACCCCGCCGGTGGGCATGCTCGGCGACATCGTGATGACCGCCGCGGTGCCCGGGCCGACCGCGGCCGCCAGCTCGTCGGGGTCGACGTGCCAGCCGTCGGCCGTCGCGCGGGCGGGCACGAACCGTGGCACCCCGCCGGCCAGCCGGACGCGGTTGACCAAGCCGGCGTAGATCGGGTCGGTCAGGACGACCTCCTGCCCCGGTTCGACCGTGGCGAGCAGCACGTTGAGGATGCCGTTCAACCCTCCTGCCACGCTGACGCACTGGGTGCGGGCGTCGTAGGCCACGCCGTCCCGGGCCCCGACCCATGCGCAGGCGGCCTCGCGGAGGGACAGGTGGCCCTGGAACGGCAGGTAGCTGTTGGCGTCGTCGTCCTCCAACGCGTCTGCCGTGGCCTCGACGGCCACCCGGGGCGGCCTGATGTCGACGTCGAGGTTCTCCAGCCGGAGGATCTCCGGATCGGCCAACGCATCGGCGGCGTCACCGACCCGGTCAACCCCGATGCCCGGCACGTGCGCCAGTCGCGTCACCCTCATCACTCCACCTCCATGGCTTCGTACCGCTAAGTTGGTACGTATGGACCAGAACAACGAACAGCCTACGCCAGGCAGTGTGGTCGGGCGCAACGTTCGTCGGCTGCGCGAACGACGGGGCCTGTCGCTGGCCGACCTCGGTACCCGCGCCGGCGTGTCGAAGACGACCGTGCACGACCTGGAGGGCGGAACGGCCAACCCCCGCCTGGAGACCCTCTACGCCATCGCCACGGCGTTGTCGGTCGGGCTGGCCGACCTGCTCACCCCGCCCGAGGAGGACGTCCCGAGCTGGGTGGTCAGGGCCGACGAGGGCCCGATGGTCCATGGCGAGGCCGTGGACGCACGGCTGATCGGCCGGATCGAGGTCGAGGGGCACATCGAGGTCTACGACTTCGCCGCCGCGCACGGACTCCAGCGCTCGCGCGGCCACGCCGGCCACGTGCGGGAGTGCCTGCTGGTCCACGACGGCACGGTCCGCATCGGCCCGGACTCGACCGCCGTGGACCTGGCCGCCGGCGACGCGATCCTGTTCACGGCCAGCGGCGACCACGTCTACGGGTCACCCGATGACGCGGGTGGCCGGGGGACCCTCCTGGTCATCCACTCCCGCGACTGACCCGTTCAGGCCCTGGTGCTGGCCATCACCACGAACCGGGGGTCGCTGCCGAGCACCTCGACGTTGCCGTACAGGCGCTTGAGCTTGGCGTGGTAGGCCAGGTGGCGGTTGCCGACGACGACGATCCGCCCACCCGGTCGCAGGACCCGACGGGCGTCGCCGAACATCTCCCAGGCGATGTCGTCGGTGACGACGCGTCCCTGGTGGAACGGCGGGTTGACGACCACGAGGTCGGCGCTGCCGTCGGCGCAGGCGGACAGGCCATCGGCGACATGGAACGTCGCCTCCTGCCCCGACAGGGTGCGTTCGAAGGTGCGCCGCGCAGAGGACACCGCGAGGTCGGAGACGTCGGTGAAGACCAGCCGCGCCGCAGGGTTGTCCCGGGCGATCACCGTGCCGACGATCCCGGTCCCGCAGCCGAGGTCGATCACGTCCACGGGGCCCTGGACGGCAGGGAGGTTGGCCAGCAGCAGCTCGGTCCCATCGTCGGTGCCACCGGCGCCGAACACCCCGGGCTCGGCGACGACCGTGACGCCGTGGGCCTCGTGGGTCGAGGTCCCCGGCACCTCCCGGTCCACACGATCGAGGTCGACTCGGGTCAGCAGGAGACGGGCCTTCTTGCGCGCTCGCGTGGTGACCGTCGGCCCGAGGATCCGCTCGAACAGCTCCACGGTCGATGAGTGGACCTCGCGCGTCATGCCGGCGCCGACGACGACGGTGCCGGGGAGCGCCGCGACGGCGATCCGGCGCAGCTGCCACTCCAGCATCGCCTTGGCTCGGGGGACCTTCACGACGGCGACGCCCACGGGTGGCAGCCCCTGGCTGGCCGGGACGATCTCCGCGGCCGACGGGTCCTGCCCGTTGGCCTCGAGGTTGGCCCGGGTCACCTCCCACGTGAGGGCGGAGTCCGCCCACGACGCCGGGTGCCGGTCGGCAAGGCCCACCGCCAGCGCCCCGAACCGATCGTTGACCAGGACCGTCCGGCCGTGGGCTGCCTCCATCCCATCGGGGGTGATCGGCGCCTCGACGTCGTCGGCCAGCAACCCCTCGGTGTCGCCGGCCATCCAGGCCAGCGCCAGCTCGTCGGCGGCGTCCCACGCCCGCAGGTTGTCCGGCTGCGCACGGCTGGGATGGCGTCGGAGGGTGACGGTCCGGCCGTCGGGCAGGGTCAGCTGGGTCTGGGGAGGCACACGGCCGAGTATGGCCGCCCACGCCACGCTGCGTATCCTCCCGCCCCGATGGCCCTCCCCTCCTCCCCTGTTGTCGCGCCGGCTGCGGGCCGCCGGTGGCGGGTCGGCGTGGCCGTCGGCAAGTTCAACCCACCACACCTGGGCCATGTCCACCTGCTGACGGTCGGCGCCGCCCGGGTGGATCACCTCCACGTGCTGCTGTGCGACCGACCGGACCAGACGCTGCCTGCGACCGATCGGGCGGCATGGCTGGCCGACGCGCTGCCCGACAACGTCACTGTGCACGTCACCCCCGACGACCTGCCGGAGGCCAACGAACCATGGGCGGGCCGTGCGCTGGAGGTCCTGCCCGAACCGCCGGACGTGGCGTTCACCTCCGAGCCCTGGGGGCCCGGCTGGGCGCAGCTCATGGGGGCCGACCACGTGGCCGTCGACAACGACCGGTCGACGGTGCCGGCCAGCGGCACGGCGCTGCGTGCGAACCTCGCCCGCAACTTCCACCTGCTCGTCCCAGCGGCTCGGGCAGCCCTCACCCGCCGTGTCGTCTGCGTCGGGGCCGAGTCGACGGGGAAGACAACCCTGGCGCGCGGGCTGGCGGAGCGGCTGGGGACGGTCTGGGTGCCCGAGCACGGGCGCTGGTACTGGGAGGGCCGCCGGTACCTCGTCGACCAGTCCTGGGACACCTCGGAGTTCCTCCGCATCGCCCGGGCCCAGCGGTCCCTTGCCGATGACCTCGCCCGGAAGGCCGTCGGTGGGATGGTGGTCGGCGACACCGACGCCCTGGTCACCGCCGTGTGGCACCGGCGCTACCTCGGCCACGACGACGACGTCCTCGACCGGCTGGTGGAAACGGTCCGACCGGACCACTACCTGGTCTGCGCGCCCGACTTCGCGTGGGTGCAGGACGGCACCCGCGAGTCGGTGGCCGAACGGCAGGCGATGCACGCCGACACCCTCGACCGCGTCCAGCGGTCCGGCGTGCCGTTCACGGTGCTGACCGGCGGTGCTGCCGAACGGCTGGCCACGGCGGCGGCCGTGTGTGCGGACGCCGCCTCGGTTCCATCCCTCACCTGAGGAGCGCAACCGGGACCCTCGTCCCACTATCGCCGGGCTGTCAGGCCCTGTCCGTCGGGTCACCTCAGCCGCATCGTAGGGAGGTGCGCCGCCCACAGCCGGCGGGCGACGCAGACCGTTCGGAGGAACCCGTGAACGTCCGTCGCCGCTGGGCAGCCATCGTGTTGTCCGCACTCTGCCTTGTCTTCGGCCTCGTCGTGCCAGCATCGGCGCAGGCCTCGATCACCAGCACCGGTCCGTTGACCACCATCACGACCACGCCAGACCTCAACTGTGCGGTCAACCACGTGGACGACACCGCCGGTGAGTTCTACGCCAACACCGCCTGTGGCACGTTCGTGGCCCTGAACGGCACGCTGTACGGACCGGCGTCGATCCCGGCCGGCAGCGCCCTGGGGAGCTACACGCCCTACACGTCCGCGGGCCAGACCAGCGGTGGTGGCGGCAACGTCAACGACCCGTACCGGATCACCACGACCGTCACCCTGGGTGACAGCGGGGTCAGCCTGACCCAGGTCGACACCTACGTGACGGGCCAGGCGTCGTTCCGGACCGACATCACGCTCACCAACAACGGACCGTCGTCGGTCTCTGGTTACGTGTACCGGGCAGCCGACTGCTACCTGGCCAACTCCGACTCCGGATTCGGTTCGGTCGGCGGTGACGGCCGCATCGGCTGCACCAACGAGACCAGGGCGGAGGAGTTCGTGCCGATCACCGGCGGCTCGACGTACTTCGAGGGCGGGTACTCCGAGACGTGGAGCATGGTCGCGACCCAGCAGGCCCTGCCCAACACCTGCCGCTGCGACGAACGGATCGACAACGGGATGGCGCTGGCATGGAACGTCACCGCCGTCAGCGGCGGCAGCCAGGTCACCGTCTCCACCGCGACGTCCTTCGGCACCTCCACGACCACGACCGACCAGGTGGAGGTGGTCCAGGCGAGCACCGGCATCTCGACCAACGCACAGGGACAGGTGACGTTCAACGTCTCGCGCCCGTCCACCCGCGACCTGACCATCACCATCCGCCCGACGGTGGTCCCCGGCTGCGACATCCTGTCGGTCACGATCTTCCACAACGGCCTGTCCTATCCGGCCTCCGACCCGGAGGGTGACGGGACGTGGACCGCAACCATCCCCCGATCGCAGCTCGCCGAGGCCGACATCACCTACTCCGTGACCGACACGTGCGGCACCAGGACGGGGTCGGTCGGCCGGGTGACCTTCTACGACCCGAGTGGCGTGATCACCGACGCCTCGACCGGCGCGGTCATCCCCGACGCGACGGTGACCCTCCACAACGTGCCCGGCTGGACTGCCCAGACCGCCAGCAACACCGGACCGCAGACCTGCGAGACCGTCGACACCCGCGGACCGGGCGGCTGGACCCAGCCGGCCCCGGCCAGCGACGGCGTCGTCGCCGCGGTCAGCAGCGGCACCTTCACCCCTGACGTGAACCCGCAGCAGACCGACCTCGACGGCCGCTACGGCTGGGACGTCGTGACCGGCTGCTGGTACGTGACCGTCGCCGCCACCGGCTACGCCGCCCTCACCAGCCCGGTGGTGGGCGTCCCACCCGAGGTGACCGACCTCGACCTGGCCCTCACCCCCACGGGTGGCACGACCGCCTCCGGCGTCACGAGGCTGGCCGGTGCGGAACGCATCGCCACCGCCAACGCCATCAGCCAGGACCTCTGGGCGGCCGGGAGCGCCGATGTGGTGCTGCTCGCCCGCCACGACAACTTCCCGGACTCGCTGGCCGGCGGTCCGCTGGCCGTCGCGGCCGGTGGCCCCCTGCTGCTGACCCCGTCCTCCGGGCTGTTCGTCACGACGGCCCAGGAGATCATGCGTGTCCTGCCGTCCGGCGGACATGTCCTCCTCCTCGGTGGCGTGGCCGCGCTGTCCGAGGACGTCGCGTTCGACCTGATGGACCTGGGCTACACCGTGTCCCGGGCCGACGGCGCCACGAGGTACGAGACCGCGGTGATGGTCGCCCAGATGACGGCCTCGTCGCCCTCCACCATCTTCATCGCGGACGGCAACACGTTCGGCGACGCCCTCGTCGCCAGCAGCGTGGTCCCGGCGATGGGCAACGCCACCGTCGTCCTGACGGCCGGAACCACCCTGCCCGCCTCCGTCGCCGACTACCTGGACGCCAACAACGGCGCGAGCTGGTTCACCATCGGCCAGGCCGCCACGGCAGCCCTCGGCAACGAGGACGCGTCGTTCGTCGGTGTCGACGTCCCCGACACGTCCCGGCAGGTGGCCGAGGCGTTCTATCCCCAGCCCACGGGCTTCGCGATCGCCAGCAGCGAGAACTTCCCCGACGCCCTCGCGGGAAGCGCGCATGCCGGCCGGCTGCTGATCCCGTTGCTCCTCTCCCCCACGAGCGGGATGACCTCGTCGGTCCTCGGCTACCTGCAGGCCAACGCCCCGTTCCAGACCGCCTACCTGTACGGCGGCACTGCGGCCCTCAGCGACCAGGTCGCCCAGCAAGCGGCCAACGTCGTGGGCTGACCAACCCCAGGGTGTGTCGCCTCAGTCGCGCCATGCGCGACTGGGGCGACACCCGTTCGGGGGTGTGTTGGCTCACCCGCGCCATGCGGCGGGTGAGCCGACAATCCCGGGGGGTCTGGCAGGCTGCGGGGTCCATGACGGCCCCCATGTTGATCAGTCAGCCCCCGACCTCGCCGGCCCCGCCGGCGCCGATGCTCGGGCGGCCGTGGGAGCACCGGCACGCGGCCGTCGCCGGCCTCGGCTCGCTGGCGGCATGTGCGGTGTACTGGCTGGCCACCCGGGTGGTCGCCCCCGATGTCACGCCGGGGGCCGTGGAGTTCCTCGGCACCCTGACGTCGCTGTGGTCGGTGTGGATCACGCAGCGGCGCAACGTGCTCGCCCTGCCGATCGGTGTGGTGTCGGTTGCGCTGATGGGGTGGTTCTTCCTCGACATCGGCCTCGGCGGCCAGGTGCTGCTGCACTGGGCCTACTACCTGCCGGTGCAGGTGTGGGCGTGGTGGCACTGGGCCCGCGGGGGTGTCGACGGCGGCGAGCTGACCGTCGGCCGTCTCGGCTGGCCGGCACGCGGCGGGTGGCTGGCCGCCATGGTCGTGGGCACGGTGGTCCTCGGCCGGGCGCTGGACGCCGGCTGGGACGATGCCCTGTACACCACTTGGGACGCCTCCATCGTGGCGGCCTCCGTGGTCGCCATGGTCCTGCTGTCCACCAAGAAGGTCGAGTCGTGGTGGCTGTGGATCGGCCCGGTCAACGTCTCCGCGATCGGCCTGTACGCGCTGACCGGCGCGACGATGTTCGCCGCCCTCTACGTGCTGTTCCTCGTGATGGCCGTGGTCGGCCTGCTGCGCTGGCAGCGAGCGGCCGCAGCGCAGGCACCCTGATCGGCCGGCAGGGATTCGTTCGGCCGGCGTCGAAACCACCACCATGAGCCGGTTGCGCGCCCTCGCGGCGCTTGTCCTCGTCCTTGTGCTGTCCGCGCCCGCCAGCGGCCGGGTGCCGCTGGTCGAGATGGTCAGCGCGGATGACCTCGCCCGGGACGAGCCCGACCGCACGTCCCTGGTCGACCCGTTCATCGGCACGTTCGCCCCCGGGTTCACCAACCCCGGTCCCGTCCTGCCCCATGGGATGGTCGGGCTGGGACCCGACACCGCAGAGGGGCCGCTCAACTACGGCGGCTACTACGACAACAACGCCCTCATCACCGGGTTCAGCCACACCCACATGTCGGCCGGGGTCTTCCACGGCGGCCACATCCCAGTCATGCCGGTCGTCGGGGACGTCGACACCTCGATCACCCCCCACCCGGCGGGCGCGCCCATCCCCGGCTACGCCTCCCCGTTCGACCGCGCCACCGAGATCGCCGAGCCCGGCTACTACGCCGTCACCCTGCTCCGCGACCAGGTCGACGTCGAGCTGACCGCGACCCTCCGGACGGCCCTGCACCGCTACACCTTCCCGCCCGCCCCGCTCAGCCAGCCGTCGGACCGCCATGTGGTCGTCGACCTCGGCCGCACCCTCAAGGGCCTGTACGGCGGCGAGGCGACCCTCGTCTCCGACGGGCTGGTCACCGGCGTGGTCCACACCGATGTGTCCGGGCCGATGCCGGTCCACTTCGCCCTCGAGGTCGATCAGCCGATGGGGTGGACGACCCTCGACGGCACCCAGCTGCGCCAGGGCGAGACGGTCAGCAGCGACGACCGGATCGGCCTGATCGGCACCCCGCACGTCGACGCGCCGGTCGAGACCCTCCACGTCCGGGTCGGGATCTCCTACACCGACCAGGCCGGCGCTATCGCCAACCTGCGGGCCGAGCAGCCCAACTTCGACTTCGACGCCACCCGCGCCGCCGCGGACGCCGCCTGGGAGGAGGCGCTGGCCCGCATCGAGGTCGAGGGCGGCAACCCCGCCGACACCATCCGGTTCCACACCGCGCTGTACCACGCGCAGCTGTTCCCCAACCTCCACTCCGACGTCGACGGGCGCTACCGCGGCCCGGACCAGCAGGTCCACCACGACCCCGACCGGCCCCACTACAGCCAGTTCTCGCTGTGGGACTCCTACAACGGCCAGAGCGCCCTGCAGGCCGTCATCAACCCCGACGCCTACCGCGACATGCTCCACTCGTTGGCCGACTTCGCCGACCAGAACGGCGGGGCCCTCCCCCGCTGGCAGCTGGGCCCCAACGACCCCGGCTACATGTCCGGCGACCCGGTGATCCCGTTCATCGGCGAGGGCTGGTGCCGCGGACTCGTCGACGACACCGACCTGGCCACCCGGCTCGAGGCGCAGATGCGTTACCTCCTCGAGCGACGCGAACCTGCTTGGCGGGACCTCGGCTACCTGCCGACCGAGCACGCCCCCCTGTGGGCGCAGTTCGAGGCCGGCGGACGCGACGCCGGCAAGACCCTGGAGTACGGCCTGGCCGACTTCGCGCTGGCCCTGATGACGGGCGAGGAGGACCTGGTGGCCAGCTCGCAGGCCTACGAGGCGCTGCTGGACCCCGAGACCGGCTTCATCCGCCCCAAGGACGACAGCGGCACCTTCCTGCCCGAGTTCTCACCCGAGAACGGCTACGGCTTCCAGGAGGGGACGTCGTGGCAGTACTCGTGGCTGGCCGCCCACGACTACGGCGGGCTGCTGGACGCGATGGCCGAGAGCGACCACCACCTGTCCCCCGAGGACAAGCTCGACGTGTTCTTCAACCTCCCGGCCAGCGGCACCGTGCCGGTGATCTGGCCCAAGGTGCAGAACCAGGCCACGGCGTTCGGGGTGCTGTACTACGGCAACCAGTACGCCCCGGGCAACGAGCACGACCTGCAGGCCCCGTTCGCCTACAGCTGGCTGGGCGTCCCGTGGAAGACCCAGGCGGTCACCCGCGGCGCCATCAGCGTCTACACCCCCACGCCCGACGGCCTGCCGGGCAACGACGACCTCGGCGCCCTCAGCGGCTGGCTGGTCTGGGCGATGCTGGGCCTGCACCCGGCGGTGCCCGGTGCCCCCGGCTACACCATCGCCTCACCGATGTTCCCCGACGCCGTGATCCACCGCCCGGGCCACGGCGACCTTGTGATCACCGCCGACGGCGCCTCGGCGACCGGCCGGTTCGTCCAGGACGCGACGCTGGAGGGGCAGCCCCTGGACACGACGTGGGTGACCGATGCCCACCTCGGGCTGGCGCCCGATGCCCCCAACAGCCAGCCGACGACCCTCTCGTTGGAGATGGGCGAGCTGCCGTCGGACTGGGCCGCAGGCTCGACCCCGCCCTCGGCCTCGACCGACCCCCTGCAGGCCTGGGGCTGCGCCGCCTGACCACGCCGTCTGCCCATGCCGCCTGACCGGTCATCGGTCACCGTCAGCCGACGGTGACGCCCAGCACCGCCCCGATGCCGTAGGTCACCCCGGCCGCGATCAACCCCAGCAGCAGCGACCGGGTCCCGGTGCGGAGGACCCCCGTCCCCGTGATCAGGGCCGTCGTCGCACCCAGCGCGAACAGGGCGATCCCCGCCAGGGCCAGGCTGAGGATCACGGCCGCGCCGCCGGACAACCAGAAGAACGGGATGACCGGCACGATGGCGCCGAGGGAGAACAACGCGAAGGACGTTCCAGCCGCCTGCCACGCCGAGCCTCCCAGCTCGTCGGGATCGATGCCCAGCTCCTCGCGGACCATCGTGTCGAGGAAGGCGTCGGGGTCGGACATGATGTCGGCGGCCGCCCGTTCGGCCTCCTCCTGTGACATGCCCTTGGCCTGGTAGATCAGCGCCAACTCCTCCGCCTCGGCCTCGGGCATCTCCAGGATCTCCGCCCGCTCCGTGGCGATCTGTGCCTGGTTGAGCTCACGCGAACTCTGCACCGACAGCCACTCGCCAAGCGCCATGGAGATCGCCCCGGCCAGCAGGCCGGCGAGCCCGGTCAGCAGCACCGCATCGGCCGCGAAGGCCGCCCCGGCGATACCCATGACCAGGGAGGTGTTGGACACCAGCCCGTCGTTTGCACCGAGCACCGCGGCCCGAAGGGCGTTGCCGCCGACGGCACGGTGCCGGCCTTCGAGGCGTGCCAGCACCCCGCCTCGCACGCCACCGTTGCCGGGCGCCGCCGCCGACTCCCGGCGCAGGGCGTCGAGGATGACCGCATGGCTGCGTTCGTCGGCAGGCAGCGACGTCCCCACGGCCTCCGGCTGGTTGTCGTACATCGTCCGGCCCGCGCGTTCGGTGGAGGCCATGACGTTGCTCAGCACCCCGACGCCCCACCGCTTGGCGAGCCACCCGAGCATCCGCGACCGCGAGGACGGGTCGGTGGACGGCACCGCCTCACCTGCGTCCCGCAGCCGGTCGGCCCACAGCTCGGCGTGGCGTTCCTCGGTCTCGGCCAGCCGCAGGTAGACCCCGGCGACGGCCTCGTCCTCCTCGATGTCGGCGGCGACCCGGTACAGCCAGGCGGCGTTGACCTCCTCCACGAAGTTCTCGCGGAAACGTGCGACGTCATCGGTGGTGGCCACGGTGTTCCTCCTCTGGCGAGGTGTGCTGGCGCTGCTGCGTCGCACCGGGCAACGGTAGCGGTCAGCCGCCCGTGCTCATGACCTGCTGGACGGCCACGCGAAGGACCAGCCCGCGGAGCTCCTCGGCCACCCGTTGGCCGGCGGCCCGGACCGCATCCGGGGACACCGTGCCCTCGGTGCGCACGGTCACGGTGACGCTGTCGGCGGGGCCGGTGGTGTCCACGCCGACCACCTCGACGCCGACCTCCTCCTCCACGATGGCCTGGACGCGGCTGAGGTCGGGGCCGCGTCCGGACAGGCCGAACAGGAACAGGGCCGCCAGCACCCCGACGAGCACCGGGGCGGTGAACCGGACGTAGCGCTTGCGTCCCGCCCCTGTCCGGTTGACGTGCACGCCCAGCCACAGCAGCACGCCGGCGCTGGCCGCCGCGATGCAGGCGATGTTGGTGACGAACAGCAGGCCCGCCCCGGCGGCGAGCCGTCCGCTGAGCGTCAGGCCGAGCCCGAAGACGCAGATCGGCGGCACCAGCGCGGCCGCGATGGCCACCCCGGCCAGCGCGGCGGGAATGCCCTTGCGGGCGCCGGCGTAGCCACCGACGACGCCGGACGCGGCGGCCACGCCCGCGTCGATCAACGAGGGTGACCCACGACCGAGCATCTCGGCGGTGGGTGCGTCGGGGCCGACGAGCAGGCCGATGAGGAACGCGGTCCCGGCGACCAGCGCAGCCCCGACCGACACGGTGATCGTGGCCCGGCGAAGCGTGCGGACCTCACCGTCGACCAGCGCGGTGCCGATGGCCACGATGGGGCTCATCAGCGGGGCGACGAGCATCGCGCCGATGATCACGGCGGAGGAGTCCAGCAGCAGGCCGAACGTGGCCAGCATCGCGGAGATCACGCACAGCACGACGAAGTCGGTGTTCAGGGTTGCCTGCAGCCGGGCGGTCCAGACCAGCGACTGCTCCTCGGCCTCGGTGAGGCGTGGCCGGAAGCGCCTGATTGCCCGCCGCATCCGGTCCACGGCACCCGTCGTCCGGTCCGGCCGGGAGATCGCCAGCACCGGCCCCCTGAGGGTGTCCATCGCGCCGCGGGTCGTGTCACCGAGGCGGCTGCCGGCGAAGTCCGGCATCGACCGGAACCCGACGACCGTGAGGCGGTTGGACGACACCTGGCTGCGCAGCCCCTGCGGCACGGTGCGGGCCTCGACGACCCGCCGGGTGCAGATGTCGGACCCCTCGAGCCGTTCGGCCTCCATGGCGAGGATCAGGTCGCCCTGCTGCTCGGTGTCGGAGGGCAACCGCACGTGGAGCAGCTCGACCGGCTTGCCCAGCCCTTGCCCGAGGATGATCCCCAGGCGTGCGGCGACCCGGGCGTCGGCGCTGCCGTCGACGCCGGCCACGACGCCCTCGATGGCCTCCAGCCCCTTGCCGTGGCGCCCTCGGCGATAGACCAGCACGTCGCACTCGGCGGCGCGGATGACCTGCTCGGCGATGCCGCCGACGGCGACCTCCCCGGGGGTGGGCGCCTGCACGCCCAGCAGGACCATGTCGGCGTTCTCGTCGCGGGTCGCGTCGAGGATGCCGCGCGCCACGCTGGCCGCCGGACGGGTGACGACCTCGATGTCGATCTGCCCGTCGCGGGCGCGGACGGTGTCGACGATCTCCTTGATCGCCTGGATGCGGTCCAGGTTGTTCTCCGCGTCGGCGTCGCCGAGCACGACGACGAGCGCGATCACCCGCCCGCTGTCACGGCGCACCACCGCACGGGCCAGGCCCAGCAGCTCGGGGGCCGTGTCGGGGTTGGCCACGGGCACCACGACGGTGCGCGCGTGGTCGGGAACCTCGTTCCGCTCGAGCGGCTCCGCTTCCGGGAGGGCCTCGGCGGCCTCGCCCCCTGCGTCGGGAGCTGCGTCGGGACCGGCTGGCGGCTCGGTGCCGGGGTCGGGGGCGGTGGTGCTCATGCGTCGCAGCAGCGTATGAGATCGGCGAACCCATGCACGAGACGCGATCTCACCCTGCCGGCCGGTTCGACGATCGGCGTACGGGCCCGCGGCCCGGCGGCGTAGTCACCCGTGACGTCCGATCGCCAGACCATCCGGCCGTGCGAGTGCGGACTCGCCGGTCGAGCCGAGGAGCCATCCATGCCCAGAACCGCCCCGTCCCCGCGTGCCGTGGCCGTCCCCGCCGCCGTGCTCGTCGCCCTGCTGGCCCTGGTCGCCGGCCTGCTCCTCCCGGCGCAGGCCCGCGCCGGGGACGAGGAGGTCGTGGCGATCGAGGTGCTCGGCAACCGCGCCGACCTGCTCAGCGACGGCAACGCCCTGGTGGAGGTGACCGTGCCGACCGGCGACGACGCCGCGGACCTGACCGTCACGGCCGGCGACGTCGACGTCACCGACGCGTTCGCCGTGCGCGACAACGGCCGGTTCATGGGCCGCGTCGAGGGCCTGCCCCTCGGCGAGACGGTGCTGACCGCGTCGCTGCCCTCCGGCCACGGTGCCCGCATCACCCTGACCAACCATCCGCGCGGCGGCCCCGTCTTCTCCGGTCCGCAGATCCAGCCGTGGACCTGCCTCGACGGCGCGATCGACGAACAGTGCAACCGCGAGACGACCTACTCGCTGCAGTACATGCCGACCACGGGGACGGGCTTCCGGGACTACGACCCCGACAACCCGCCGAGCGACGTCGCCACGACCACCACGACCGAGGGTGAGGAGGTGCCCTATATCGTCCGGCTCGAGGAGGGCGCGATGAACCGCGACAGCTACGCCATCGCCGTGCTGTTCGATCCCGAGGCCCCCGACTACGAGCCGTGGGCGCCCCAGCGCGGGTTCAACGGCCGCATGGTCATCGTGCACGGCCAGTCCTGTGACACCGCCTACAGCCAGGTCGAGGCGCTCGACGTGATGGACGACAGCTTCCTCTCCCAGGGCTTCGCGGTCGCCTCCCACGTGCTGAACCACTCCGGACACAGCTGCAACGTGGTCCTCCAGGCCGAGTCGATGCTGATGATGAAGGAGCACTTCGTCGAGCGGTACGGCGAGCTGCGGTGGACGATCGGCACCGGCTGCTCCGGTGGCGCGCTGGCCCAGTACTGGACCGCGAACGCCTACCCCGGCGGGATCTACCAGGGCATCACGGCATCCTGCTCGTTCCCCGACGCGGGGTCGTCGGCCAACCAGTACGTCGACTACGACCTGCTGCGCGAGTACTTCGAGTCAGCGGAGGCGCCGGCGGCCGGGATCGTGTGGACCCCCGACAAGCAGGAGGCCGTCTACGGCCACCCCAACGCCATCAACGCCGTCACGTTCACCGAGGTCATCCCCTCCTCCGGTGACCCGAGCCGGCGCCAGGCGCTCGCGCAGGTCCAGGGGAACCTCGGCGGCCAACGCTGCCCCGGCCTGCCCAACGACCAGCTCTACGACGCCGAGACCAACCCCGACGGCGTCCGCTGCACCCTGCAGCAGTACAACGCCAACGCCCTGGGCACCGACCCGACGACCGGCTGGGCCAACCGTCCATTCGGCAACGTCGGCATCCAGTACGGCCTCTCGGGCCTGCTCGACGGCACCATCTCCCCTGAGGAGTTCGTGCACCTCAACGCCAACGTGGGCGGCTGGGACCCCGACTACAACGTGCAGGACGAGCGGTACGACGCCGACCGGGCGGGGCTGGCCAACATCTACCGGTCCGGCCTGAACAACACCGCCTCCAACCTCGACACCACCGCGATCATCGACAACCGCGGTCCCGACCCGGGGGCCTTCCACGACACCTACCGCACCTACGCCCTGCGTGATCGCCTGATCCGCGAGCACGGGCACGCCGA
Organism: Euzebya pacifica; assembly: GCF_003344865.1. Taxonomy (GTDB): domain Bacteria; phylum Actinomycetota; class Nitriliruptoria; order Euzebyales; family Euzebyaceae; genus Euzebya; species Euzebya pacifica. The sequence continues at coordinate 2,240,768 of NZ_CP031165.1, read as the reverse complement.
CAACATGCTGCTGTGGCGCGGCCCCGTCCCGCTGCTCGGCGACCCGACCTACGCCGACGCCTCGGTGCTGGCGATGGACCGTTGGCTGGCTGCCGTCGACGCGGACACCTCCGACCTCGGGCTTGACGAGAAGATCGTCCGCAGCCGTCCCGAGGACGTGGCCGACCGCTGCAGCAACGGCCTCGGCATCGATGTCGACCCGGCGTTCTGTGACACCGCCATCGACGTCTACTCCACCCCGCGCATCGAGGCCGGTGCCCCGCTGACCGACGACGTCATGCGGTGCCGCCTGATGCCGGTGGAGGACGCCGACCACGGCGACGTCGAGTTCACCGACGCGCAGCTGGCCATACTCGCAGAGGTGTTCCCCGACGGCGTGTGCGACTGGTCCCGCCCCGGCCTGGACGAGACCGACACCGTCCCGTGGCTGGACTACTCCGACCGCGAGGGCGGTGTCCCGATGGGGCCGGCTCCCGTGTCGATCCCCTTCGGACCGGGCGAGGAGCCCGTCGACCCGCCCGCCGAGCCCGGCCCGACCGGACCGCGCATCCAGCGCCACGCCGGCGACAACCGCATCGAGACGGCCGTGGCCGTGTCGGAGGCGTCGTGGACGACCGCCTCGACGGTCGTGATCGCACGGGCCGACGACTTCGCCGACTCCCTCGCCGGTGCGCCGCTCGCGGTGGCCACACGCGGCCCCCTGCTGCTGTCCGGACGCGATGGCGTCCCCGAGCAGACCATCGGCGAGCTCACCCGGCTGGGGGCATCCAACGTCGTCCTGCTGGGCGGCGAGGCTGCGCTGTCTTCGGCCGTGGCCGACCAGCTCGTCGAGCTCGGCCTGGACGTCCGTCGCCTGGCCGGTCCCACCCGCGAGGGCACCTCGATCGCCATCGCCCGCGAGCTGGGTACCGCCGAGGGTGCGGTCCTGACCGCCAGGGACAGCTTCGCCGACGCCCTCAGCGTCTCGGCGCTGGCCGCGGCGGAGGGGCTCCCGATCCTGCTGGTCCAGCCCGACGACCTCGGTGACGCAGCCGACGTCCTGACTCCCGGGGCCGACGTCCTGGTGGTCGGTGGCACCGCGGCCGTCGGCGAGGAGGTCGTGGACGCCGTCAAGGACCTCGGCGGGACGGTGACCCGCCTGGCCGGGCCGACCAGGTACGCCACGTCACGGGTGATCGCCGACGCGGCGCTGGCACGTGGCCTCCAGGCGGACACCGTGTGGCTGGCCACCGGCCGGGACTTCGCCGACGGGCTGGTCGCCGGCGCAGCTGCGGCGCTGGACCGCGGCCCGCTGCTGCTGGTCGATGGGGTCGACATGGCCGGCTCACCGGAGGCGGGCACCTTCCTGACCGACCATGCCGACGAGATCGTCCGGGTCAACGTCGCAGGTGGCCGCGCCGCGGTCAGCGACGTGGTGCTCGACGTCGTCGACCGCTTGCTGACGCCGTGACCCCGTGGACGTCGTGACCCCCAGGCTGCGCCTGTCCGGATGTCACCGGGCAGGCGTACCGTGCACGGCATGGCCCACACCCGTCCGCCCCTCGGCGATGTTCCCCTGTTCGCGCCCTGTCCACGGTGTCGTGGGGTCCTGCGGGCACGGGTCGACCTGCGGGTCGATCCGGTCGTGGGCGCGCTGGACTGTCCCTGGTGTCGACAGCCCGTCCGGGTCCATCCGCCGCGGTGATCGACCGCTCGTCAGCAGACCCCTGCCGGGTCGGGCACGTCGGCTGCACCGATCCGAGCGGCTGGGTCGGTACAGTCTGACGCCATGACCGTTGCGAAGATCTGGACCATCATCCGGTGGCCCATCGCCATCGTTGCCCTGCTCGCGGTGGCGAACTACGCCTACCCGCGGTTCCTCGACACCCTCGACACCCTGGTGGAGTTCGACGCGTCGGGATCGATCCTGGCGCCGGAGAGCGAGTCCACCGAGACCGAGCTGCCGGTGTCCACTGTCCCGACCGCCGTTCCGACCCTGGCACCGCCCACCGGCCCCGTCACCGACGGGCAGGCTGCGCCGATCGCGGACTTCTACGTCAACGACACGGTCGCCGACATCGACGGCACCTCGCTGATCCTGTCCGATGACCCGGCCGACAGCATCGTGGTCGCCTTCGACCTGCCCCCCGGCGACCCCGGCTGCATGTCGTCGTTGACCCTCGGGCTGAGCGTCGAGGACGTGCTGTCGACCACCGAGCTGGGCATCTACCCCTCCTCGCTGATCGACGCCGCCAACGTGGTCGACAACCAGCAGGTCGACGGTGACCTGAAGGCGTCCCCCTCCCCCATGGCGACGGCGCTGGTCGAGGCCGAGGGACGGCTCGAGCTGGACGTCCTGGGCGGGTACCAGTCCTACTTCCTGCTGGAGCAGCCGCCGGGTACCCCGTTCGTCCTGACGGTCGAGCCCACGATCGACGTGGAGTCGCAGGGTGGCGTGCGCATCGTGTCCGCCAACGCCGAGTCCGACGCGTCGCCGACGCTCACCTGGGTCGGCACCCCCGGCTGCCCCGTCGGCGACGGCACCACCGAGGGCCAGTAGCCCGCCCGACGCGGCATGACCAGACCAACACGAACGCCCCGACCGGATGGTCGGGGCGTTCCGTTGTTCTCGGGCAGGGCCGGTGGGATCGCTACTTGCGGTCCTCCCACTGCGTCCGGATGGTCACACCCAGGCGCAGCGGCGTGCCGGTGAAGTCGAAGGACTCGCGCAGCTTGCGCTCCAGGTAGCGCAGGTAGCTGGCCTCCAGCCGCTGGTTGGTGAACAGCTTGAACCGGGGTGGCCCGACGGCGACCTGCGTGACGTAGCGGATGCGAACCGGGCGGTGGTTCTGCCCCAGGGGCGGTGGCGTGGTGGCGACCGCATCCTTGAGCCAGGCGTTGAGCTGGCCGGTCGGCACACGCCGGTTCCAGCACTCCAGGACGTGGTCGATGTCGCCGAAGAGCTTGCCGACCCCACGGCCCGAGGTCGCGGAGATGCGACGCATCGGGGCGAAGTCGAGGAAGGCCAGCAGCCGGTCGCGTTCCTTGGCCAGCTGGGCACGACGTTCGTCGTCGACGAGGTCCCACTTGTTCTGCACCAGCAGGACCGCACGGCCCGAGTCGATGATCTCGCGGGCGAGCTTCTGCTCCTGCTCGCCGATCGTCTCGCCGGCGTCCAGCAGCAGCAGCGCCACGGAGGACCGGTCCAGCGTCTTGCGGGTCCGGACCGTCGAGTAGTACTCCGTCGTGTCGACCTTGGACTTCTTCTTGCGCAGTCCGGCGGTGTCGATCATCCGGTAGACCCGGTGGGTGCCGTCGTCGGCCTCGACCTCCAGCAGCGTGTCGACGGGGTCGCGGGTGGTGCCGGGCACGTTGTCGACGATCACCCGTTCCTCGCCCACGAGGCGGTTGAACAAGCTGGACTTGCCGACGTTGGGACGGCCGATCAGGGCGATGCCGGGAATGCCGTCGTCGTCGTCCTGCGGCCGGTCGAACGCACCGACGGCGCGCAGCCGCTTGACGACGACGTCCAGCAGGTCACCGGAGCCCTCGCCGTGCAGCGCCGACAGGGTGTAGGGGTCGCCCAGTCCCAGGCCGTACAGCTCGGCCTCGACGGCCATCCTGTCGTTGGGCTTGAGCGTGTCGCCCTTGTTGGCCACGAGCAGCACCGGGATGCCGGAGCGCCGCAGCCACTTGGCGACGGCTTCGTCCTCGGCGGTCACCCCGACGGAGGCGTCGAGCACGAACAGGACGAGGTCGGCTTCGGTCGTGGCCTGCTCGGCCTGGGCGCTGACGAGCTCGTCCATCGTGGTGCGGTCGGGTGCCCAGCCGGGCGTCCATCCGCCGGTGTCGATGACGGTGAAGGACCGTCCCAGCCAAGTGGCCTGGTGGGTCGATCGGTCACGGGTGACGCCGGGCATCTCCTGCACGATCGCGTCCCGCCGGCCGGCGAACCGGTTGACCAACGTCGACTTGCCCACATTGGGACGGCCGACGATCGCAACCCGGGCACCCCCGACCGCGCGCGCCTGCCATGTACTCATCTTCGTTGCCTTCCGGTGCCCTCAGCTGCCCCCGGCCGCAGTTCGGGCGAGGTCAGCCACGGTAGCAACCACGTGATCCAGCGACAGCCCGGTGGTATTGACCACCACGGCGTCATCGGCCCGCACCATCTGCGTGGCGTCGGCGGCGTCCCGGCGGTGCAGGTCGGCGATGTGGTGGTCCAGTCGTTCGGGCTCGCCGGCCTGGAGGGCGCGTCGTCGTCCGCGTTCCTCCACGTCGGCGTCCAGCCAGACCTTCAGGTCGGCGTCGGGGACGATGCGGGTCGCCGCGTCCCGACCGTCGACGACCCCACCGTCCCGGGCGATCCCGCTTCGTTGTGCAACCAACAGCAGGTCCCGCACCGCCGGGTGGGCTGCCACGGCCGACACGTTGGCGGTGACGGTGGCGCCGCGGATGTCGTCCTCGACGTCCTCGCCGTCCAGGAGCGTGCGCCCGTCGACCCGGTCGATGGCCACCCGCCCGACCACCGCGGTGACCGCATCGACGTCGGTCGGGTCGACCTCGGCCCGCAGCACCGCCAGGGTGGCGGCCCGGTAGTAGGCACCGGAGTCGACGTGGGGGACCCCGAGCGCGGTCGCCAGCGCGTCGGCGACGGTGGACTTGCCGGACCCGGCGGGCCCGTCGATGGCCACGACGATCACGCCGGACGGACCTCGCCACCGAGGCGAACCAGCGCCTGCCAGAACCCCGGGTAGGTCTTGGCGACGCAGCCGGGGTCGTCGATGACCACGCCGGGCAACCGGGCCCCGACGGAGGCGAAGGACATCGCCAGGCGGTGGTCGTCGTAGGTGTCGAGCGTGGCGTGGCCGGTGGCGTTGGACCCGTCGATCACCAGTCCGTCGGGCCGCTCCTCGACCTCGGCACCGATCTTGCGGAGCTCGGTGGCGAGGGCGGTCAGGCGGTCGGTCTCGTGCCCACGGGCGACCTCCACGCCGGTGATGGTGGTCACCCCGTCAGCCAGCGCGGCGATGGCTGCGCAGGTCGTGACCTGGTCGGGCATGTCGGACAGGTCGATGTCGCCAGCGGCGACGGGCCGGTCCGGGCCGGCCACCACGACCACGTCGCCCTCACGGGTCACGTCGGCACCGAAGCGGGCCAGGATGTCGGGGAAGACCGCGTCGGGCTGCAGCGTGTCGGGGCTGGCGTGCACCACGGCCACCCGGCCGCCGGTCGCGGTCGCCAGGCCGAACAGGTGGGCTGCGGCCGAGGCGTCGTACTCCACGGTCTGGTCACAGGCGGTGTACCCACCCGTGCGGACCTGCCAGGCGTTGTCCCCGACGGGGTCCACCAGCGCACCCCACACGTCCATCGCGGAGGTGGTCAGCTCGACGTAGGCGGCCGCGTGCTCGCCGAGGGCACGCACGGTGACGGCCTCGCGGGCGTAGGGGGCAGCCAGCAGGACCGCCGAGGCGTACTGGCTGGACCCGGTGACGTCGATGGCGACCTCGCCGCCGGCCAGTCCCCCACCGACGGTGACGGGCGGATAGCCGTCATGGTCTGTGGCAACGGCGGCGCCGAGGTCACGCAGCGCGGTGACCAGCGGCCCGATGGGCCGGTTCCGCAGCGGCTCCTCGCCGGTCAGGGTGACCTCGCCGTCGGCGAGGGCCGCCACGGCCGTCGCGAAGCGGATCGTCGTGCCCGACAGCCGGCAGTCCAGCGGGACGTCGGGGGCGCTGACGCGGCCGCCGGTGCCCGAGACGTGCCAGGCGTAGCCGGCCTCCCCCGGTGATCCGACGTCGGCGACTGCGGCGCCGAGGCCGGTGACGACGTCACGCATGGCCGCGGAGTCGTTGCTGACCAGCGGGTTGCGCAGCACCGAGGTGCCGTCGGCGAGGCTGGCCAGCAGCAGCAGCCGGTTGGTGACGCTCTTGCTGGCGGGTGGGGCGACGCTGCCCGACAGCGGCCCCGTCGGGATGATCTCGAAGGCGTCCGGGATCGCGGTCACGACGCGCGTTCCAGCACTTCGTACCCGTTGGCACCGAGCGCTTCGTGCGCCTTCTCGGCGGCCTCGAAGCCGTTGACGGCGAGGCGCATCTGGCCCCGCTTGCCGTCGGGGGCGTGGTCGATGCCGATGTCCTCGATGTTGATGCCGAGGCTGCTGACGGTGGAGGTGATGTCGGCGATGGCGCCGGGCGCATCGGGGATGACCACCCGCAGCTCGACCAGCTGACCGGACACCCCGCCCTTGCCGGGCATGGCGTTGCGCGCCTCGCGGGCGTCGGTGAGCATCGTCGACAGCCGCTCGCTGTCGAAGTCGTGCAGCATCATGCGGAGCTGCCCGATCCGTGCGGCGTACTCGTCGAGCACCTGCACGATGGCCTCGGAGTTCTCCTGGCAGATCTGCAGCCACATCTCCGGGTTGCTGGCGGCCACCCGTGTGGCGTCACGGAACCCACCGCCGGCGAGCAGCAGCAGGCGCGCGTCCTCCTTGCGGGCCCGTTCGGCGGCCAGGGTCATCAGGGTCGTGGCCGTCAGCTGCGGGACGTGGCTGATGACGGCCACCAGCAGGTCGTGCGCCTTGGGGTCGACCACGACGGGCTGGGCACCGACGTCGGCGACCAGCGCCGTCATCCGGTCCAGCGCGGCCTGGTCGGTGGAGGCCGTCGGGGTCAGCAGCCAGGTGGCCCCGACGAACATGTCGGCCATGGCGGTCTCGGGGCCGTGCTCGTGGGAACCGGCCATGGGGTGGCCGCCGACGACGTGGACGTTGCTGCCCGCGACCGCGCGTTCCATGGCCGCGACGACCTCGCCCTTGACGCTGCCGACGTCGGTCAGGACCGCGCCGTCGGCCATGTGGGGCACGACCGCCTCGGCGACCCGCTCGATGACCGAGGGGGGGACGGCCAGGACGACGACGTCGGCGTTCTCCGCGGCATCGGTCAGGTTGGTGGTGGCCGAGTCGAGCGCGCCCTTGGTGAGGGCGGTGGCCAGGTTGGCGTTGTCGGCGTCGTGGCCGACGACGGTCCGGACGCTCTCGGCCCGGCGGAACGCCAGACCGAGGGATGCACCGATCAGGCCGGTGCCGATGATTGCTACTCGCATGGTGGGGGTCTCCAGGTGACGTGTGTGGTGCCGGTCATTCCGGCAGGTCACTGCGCAGCTGGCGTGCGCCGCGCAGGTAGGCATGTCGAAGGGCGGCGCGAGGCCGCTCCGTATAGACATGCGCCATCACCCGGATGCAGAGCGGGATGTTGGATTCGCCGACGATCCCCAGCTCGCGGGCACACACCATCGGGACGTCGCTGATACCGGCCTTGCGGACGGCAGCTGCGGGGAACTCCGAGGTGATGTCGGCGGTCGCGGTGAAGAGCATGGAGATGATGTCGTCGGGCTGCAGGTCGTTGCGCTGCAGCAGCTCGCCCAGCATCTGGGCGGTGCGGACGAGCACTTCCTCGCGGCTGTCGGTGTCGAGCGTGATGGCGCCGCGAAGCGCCTCCACTCGCAGGCCGGCGGGCGGCATCAGCTGGTCTCCTCGTTCGGGGCGGCGTCGAGGCCGACCGCGGCGTACAGCTCGCGGACCTCCTTGCCGTTGAGCGGACGAACCTTGCCGGGGCCGATGTCTCCGAGGTATATCGGGCCGATACGAACGCGGACGAGCTGCTCGAGCTCCAGCCCCACCGCCTTCATCATGCGGCGGACCTCGCGGTTGCGGCCCTCGGCGATGACGATCTCCAGCAGCGACCGTGTCTGGTCGGCGATCTTGAGGTTGGCCTTGCGGGCCTTCGCCGGCCCGTCGTCGAGCTCGACGCCGTTGAGCAGCTGGTGCAGGTGCTTGCGGGACACCGGGCCACGGATCTGGACCATGTAGGTCTTCTCGATCTCGTAGCGGGGGTGGGTGACCCGGTTGGCCAGCTCGCCGTCGTTGGTCAGCAGCAGCAGGCCGGTGGTGTCCTGGTCGAGCCGACCGACGGGGAAGACCCGCGGGTTGGCCGGGACGTAGTCGATCACGGTCGGTCGACCCTCGGGGTCGTTGGCCGTGGTGACGACACCGGCCGGCTTGTTGAACAGCAGGTACACGAGGTCGGTGTTGACGTGGATGCGTTCGCCGTCGATGGCGATCACGTCGACCTTGGGGTCGGCCTTGTCGCCGAGGGTCGCGGTGCGGCCGTTGACGCTGATGCGTCCTTCGGCGATCAGGCCCTCGCACACTCGTCGGCTGCCCTGGCCGGCGTGGGCAAGGACCTTCTGCAGTCGTTCAGCGGGCATCGTCGGTGGGCTCCTCGACGGTCGTGGCCGCCTCGTCGTCGGTCTGTTCGGTGGTCTGTTCGGTTGGGGCCGCCGCATCCTCGCCAGCGTCCTCGTCGGGGTCGTCGTCGACCCGGGTCATGTCCTCGACCAGGTTCTTGGCGGCCTTGATGGCGGCGTTGGCCTGCTTGTCGGCGTCGTCGAGCAGGGCGGTCAGCCGGGCGCCGGGTGCGGGCGCGTCGTCACCGTCGTCGGCGTCGCCCTCGCGTTCGAGCGCGACCAGCTCCTTGCGGGCGGCACGGTAGCCGCCCGGGGCGGGTTCGGGTGGCGGCGGACCGGTGGGGACCAGCGCGGGGAGGGCGGGCAGGGTGGACAGGTCGTCCAGCCCGAGCTTCTCCAGGAACGACGCCGTGGTGCCGTACAGCAGCGGTTGGCCGGGCGCGTCGGCACGGCCGACCTCCTCCACCAGGCCGCGGGCCATCAGGTTGCGCACGCCGGAGTCGGCGTCGACCCCTCGGATCTCGGAGATGTCCGCACGGGTCACGGGCTGCTTGTAGGCCACGATCGCCAGGGTCTCCAGCGCCGCTTGGCTGAGCTTGCCGGTGCGCCCGTGCAGCACGAAGCGCTCGACGTAGGGCGCCGCGCCCGGGTCGGTGTACATCCGCCAGCCACCACCGGCCCGGCGCAGCACGAAGCCGCGGCCCTGCTCGACGTACTCCGCGGCGAGCGCCAGCAGGCCGTCCTCGATCTCGTCCATGCCGACCTCGAGCACCTGGGCGAGGGTCTCGGCGGGAACGGGTTCGTCGACGACGAGCAGGATCGCCTCCAGCGCCTTGCGCAGCTCCGGCTCCAGCCGCAGCTCCTGGGCGCTGTCGTCGTGGGGACGCTCGTCGGTGACGCCGTCGTGGACGTCGGCGGACTGCGCGTCCGACGACGTCTCGGTCAGGTGTTCACTGCTCATGTCGTGCGGCCTCGTCGGCGGGTGCGGGGGTGGGGTCGGTGTCAGGGTCGCTGGTGGCGGCCGGGTCGTCCTCGTCGTCAGCATCCACGTCGACGTCCATGCCGTCGTAGGTGTCCAGCTCGAATGTGGCCGAATCGATCCTGCCGCGGTCGGGCGTCCATTCCACCGTCATCCGACCGAAGTTGTCGGGCTGGTCGAGCTCGACGTGGTCCAGCTTGTACAGCTCGAGGCAGGCGAGGAAGTGCACGACGACCTCGGCGACATGTCGGCAGCCTGCGGTGAGCTCCTCGAAGGTGAGGGGCTGTTCGGCGCGGGTGAGCTCGTCCAGGATCATGCCGGCGGCCTCGCGCACGGTCATGCGGACCGGCTGGATGTGGGACAGGTCGATGGACGTCTCGGCCGAGGGGGCCAGGACACGTGCGGCCAGCCGGGCGAACGCGTCGGGGGTCAGGCCCAGCGATGCCTCGGGCCTGAGCTTGTCGAACGGCGACTCCAGCGAGACGTCGCGGGGGATGTAGCCGTCGTGGGCCTGCAGCAGCGTGCGGAGGTGCGCGGCGGCCTCGCGGAACGTCCGGTACTCCAGCAGCCTGGCGTACAGCAGGTCCCGGGCCTCCAGCGCGAGCTCGTCGAGCTCCGGGTCGTCCTCGCTCGGCAGCAGCCTCGCGGCCTTCAGCTCGATGAGCGTGGCCGCGACGACGAGGAACTCGGTCGTGACCTCGAGGTCGAGCACGTCCATCGTGCCGAGCACCGCGAGGTAGTCGTCGGTGATCTCGGCGATGGAGACCTCGTAGATGTCGACCTTGCGCCGTGCGATCAGGTGCAGCAGCAGGTCGAAGGGGCCCTCGAAGGCCTGGATCGCGACATGGTAGGTCCCCGAACGGGCCCGGTCGCGGGTCTCGTCCGCGCGGGTCTCGTCGGTGTCGACGGCAGGGCCGTCGACCGGGATGTCTGCCATGGGTGGAGGGAGTCTATCGGCGGCACCCGACACACAGCCGCAACGGGCGGGCGGTTACGATGCGCGGATGCAGTCATGGGTCAAGGTGCTTCCCGTCCTCGTTCTCCTCTGCGCGCTGGTGGTGGTGGGACCACCGCCGTCATCGGCGACGCCGGTGTGCACCGACCCGGCCACACGCGACGTCCTGTGCGGCGGTCGGGTGTTCCCCGACCCGATCGAGTCGTTGACGGGGTTGACCTACGACGAGACCGTGGCCGGCCTCGAGGCCCTGGCGGCGGAGTCGGAGGGGTGGCTCGTGGTCAGCACCATCGGGACGTCCTTCGACGGCTTCCCCATCGTCATGGCCGAGCTGACCGATCCGACGTCGACGGTGCCGCTGGACGACCGCAAGGTCGTGCTGGTCTCGCAGTCCATCCACGGCAACGAACCGGGCGGCCGCGAGGGCGGCGTCCGGTACGTCGAGGACCTGCTCCGCGGCGAGGACGACGCGCGGCGGGCACTGCTGGACCGGGTGCGTCTGGTGCAGGTGTTCCTCAACCCCGACGGCTGGACGGCGGGTGACCACGACCAGGTGCCCGACGGCGACTCGGTCGGCCTGTGGGCCCGCGGCAACGGCAACGGTGCGCTGGGGGTCGGCGACATCGGTGGCGTGGACCTCAACCGCAACGCCGCCTGGTTCGGACCGATCCCGACCAGCCGGCCCGACCCGCTGTCCGAACCGGAGTCACAGGCCCTCTTCGACGAGGTCACCGCTCGCCTGGCCGCCGGACAGGACATCCAGGCGTCGGTCGACATCCACGGTGAGGTGCCCGACGCGGCGGCCGTGGTGATGCTGTCGGCCGGCCAGTTCGACCTCCAGGGGTCCATGCAGCAGCGCAACCACGGCGACGCGCTGCACGCCAGCGTCGATGCGGAGCTCTCCGACAGCTCGGTGTTCGCCCTCCAGGAGCTCGTGTCGGGCGACATCGAACCGACGATCCTGCATGCCTCCTCGGAGTTCGGGCCCGTCGGCGTTGGCGGGTCGGGCTCGGGGTTCCAGGGTGACTGGCTGGCGCAGGCCAACGGCGGGGACTCCTCCAGCCTGTCGACCATCGAGCTGATCAACCTGCAGGGCTCCCCCGGGGTCAACTCCCTGACGTTCCGACGGGACGTGTTCCAGATCTACCGCGAGACCGTCCGCGGCATCCTCGGCGGGTTGATCGACCAGGCCGTCATCGACTGGGTGCCGTCGGTGCAGCTGCCCGGTCCGACCGGGTTCGTGCGTGACCCGGCGGTCGTGATCGATCCGGTCCGCGGGATCGAGCGGACCCAGATGGACTTCTTCGACGACCTCGACGCCTACCTCGACCAGCCGCTGGTGCCGTTGTCGCCGACCGGGCTGGACGCGGGCGACCTGGTCGGGCTCGACAACGTGATCGTCGCCACCGATGTCCTGGACGCCGGTGCGGTCGCGGCGCTGCGTGCCTGGGCCGACGGCGGCGGGAACCTCGTCCTGACCGACTCGGCCCTCGTCGAGCTGCCGGGGCTGGTCGACGGGGTCTCCGCAGGCGACGTGACGGTGGACCTGTCCGACATCAACCAGATCGACTTCCCGCAGCCGCGTACCGATCCGCTGCTGGACGGCATCCGCGACATCGCGTTCCTGATGACCGAGCCGGCCACGGTCGGCTACGACACCGCTGGCGAGGACCTGACGCCCGCCTACCGGGTGGCGACGTCGACCTGGACCGGGCTCGGCGGCACGTCGGTCGGCACGATCGCCGGCCAGACGGCCCTCGGCCGGGTCGACGTCGGCTCGGGTCGGGTGACCGTGATCGGCCAGCTGCTGCCACCGCCCGTGGCCCACGACAGGACGCTGTACGGCATCGACAGCTACGGCGTGCTGGACACCGGGTACCAGGTCCTGCTCAACGCCCTGGGGGCGACGCTGACCGTCACGCCTGTCGACATCGACGACGAATCGTTGCTGGTCGCCGACGTCGCCGTGTCCGTCGACGCGCCGGGCCAGGTCGAGGTCGGCGACGCCGTTCCGGTGACCGTGCAGCTGGCCAACGACGGCCCCGACACGGCGGCAGCGATCACCACGACCCTGACCCTCCCCGCTGCCCTGGCCCCCGGCACCCTGCCGCAGGCATGCAGCGCAGACGGCCGGGTCGTGACCTGCCAGCGCGCCACCCTGGGCGATGGCACGGACACCACCATCGAGGTGCCCACGACGGCGACCGCCGACGGTGCGGTGACGGTGTCGGCACGGATCGCCTCGGCGTCCACCGACCGGGTCGCGGCCAACGACACCGATTCCACGGTGGTCCGCATCCTCGCCCCCGGCGGAGGGGGTGGCGGAGGCGACGGTGGCGGTGAGCTCCCGGTCGAGGGGTTGACCCTCGACCTGTCGACGAGCGAGGCAACGCCCGCCGTCGGCCAGACGATCGTGCTGACCGGCACCGTCGGCAACGACGGTGCGACGACCATCGACGAGGTGACCCTGGACCTGTCACTCCCACCCGGGCTGGTGCACGTCGGCGGGTCGGCGGACTGCACGGCGGACGACGAGGTCGTGACCTGCCCGATCGACCTGCCCGGGTCGTTTGCCGGGCTGGAGGTGGGGGCAACCGCCGACGTCGAGCTGGCTGTGGTGCCGACGCGGGTCGGCGACCTGGACGTCGGCGGGACCGCCCGTGGCGGTGACGCGGTCGTTCCCGCGGTGGACGTCGTGTCGGTGGCCGCCGTCAGCCCGGACCCGACGGTGGTGCGGCTCCAGGGACCCGAGCGGATCGCCACGGCCGTCGCCGCGTCACGGGACGCCTACCCCGACGGCACCGCACGGGCGGTCGTGCTGGCCCGAGCCGACGCGTTCCCCGACGCGTTGGCCGGTGGTCCGCTGGCCGCAGCCGTGCAGGGTCCGCTGCTGCTGACCCCGACCGACACCCTGCCCGACGCCGTGGCCGAGGAGGTCGAGCGCGTGCTGGGCGACGATGGGGTCGTGCACCTGCTGGGCGGCGCCAACGCCGTGTCCCCGGCCGTGGAGTCAGCCGTGGGCCAGCTCGGCGTGGAGGTCCGACGGCACGGCGGCAACGACCGGTTCGAGACGGCCGTCGCCATCGCCCGCGAGGTCGGCGACCCCGAGCGGGTGTTCGTCGCCACCGGCGGGGACTTCCCCGACGCGCTGGCCGCCGGTGCGGCCGCGGCCCACACCGACGGCGTCGTGGTCCTCACGGCTGGGTCGGCGCTGCCCGCCGCGACCCGTGGCTACCTGGAGGACGTCGACGGGGTTCCCGTCACCGCCGTGGGCGGGCTGGCCGCGCAGGCCACGCCCGGGACCGACCAGCTCGTGGGCGACAACCGCTTCGAGACGGCCGCGCTGGTCGCCGAGTCGGTCTTCGACGACCCGACGTCGGCCGGTGTCGCGACCGGTGCGGCGTTCGCCGACGCCCTGGCCGGCGTGGCCCACATCGCTGGTCGTCAGGGGCCCATCCTGCTGGCCGAACGCGACCGGCTGCCCTTCGCGACCGAGCAGTGGCTGGGCGCGCACACACGGTCGCTGGAGCGGTTGTACCTCTACGGCGGCCCCGCGGCCCTCGGGGAGGACATCGAGACCACCCTTCGCGCGGTCTTCGGCTGAGCGACCTCGCCGCCGACGGGCGCGGCTACGCCTCGATGGTGCGCAGGATGGTCGGGGGTACGGCAGCGTCCTCGCCCAGCTGGACCAGCTCGGTCAGGCGTGCTGCGGCCGCCGCGGCCGCGTCGTCGGTGCGGGCGTGGATGGTGGCCAGGGGCTGTCCTGCCTCGACCGCATCGCCCTCCTGGACCAGCAGCTCCACTCCGACGGCGGGGTCGACGTCGTCGTTGGCGTGCTGACGACCCGCTCCCAGCGACATCGACAGCAGCCCGACGGCCTTCGCGGGCAGCCGAGCGACCAATCCCGACGTCGGCGACGGGACGTCGAGGACCACCGGCGCGACCGGCATCACCTCCCGGGGCCGGTCGCACACCGCTGGGTCGCCGCCCTGTGCCTCGATCATGCGTTGCAGCGTCTCGAGGGCCGCGCCGGACTCCCACACGCCGACCAGCCGATCGCGGGCGTCGGCTGGATCGATCCCCGTGGCGGCAGCCAGTCCGGTCGTGGCCAGCGCCAGGCACACCTCGGCGAAGCGTCCCTCGGGGGCGGTTCGCAGCGTCTCGACGACCTCGATGACCTCCAGGCCGTTGCCGATGCCCGACCCGAGCGGGGTGTTCATGTCCGTCACCAGCGCCCGGGTGCGCCGGCCGGCGTCGTTGCCGATCGCCACGCACAGCTCGGCCAGCGCCGAAGCATCCTCCACGGTGCCCATGAACGCCCCGTCGCCGGCCTTGACGTCCAGCACGATCGTGCCCGCCCCGCTGGCCAGCTTCTTGCTCATCACGCTGGAGGCGATGAGGGCGGTGGACTCCACGGTCGCGGTCACGTCACGCAGGGCGTACAGCGCCTTGTCGGCCGGGACGAGGTCCCCGGTCTGGGCCGCCACGACGCAGCCGATCGCCTCGGCCTGCGCCATGATCGCCTCGCCGGACAGCTGCACGCTGAACCCCGGGATGGCCTCGAGCTTGTCCAGGGTCCCGCCGGTGTGGCCCAGTCCCCGCCCCGACAGCTTGACCACCTGCGCGCCCGCAGCGGCCAGCAGGGGCGCCACGACCAGCGTCGTGCCATCCCCCACTCCCCCGGTGGAGTGCTTGTCGATCGTCGGGCCGCGCAGGTCGGAGAGGTCGAGGCGGTCACCGGACTCCAGCAGCACCGTCGTCAGCGCCCGGGCCTCGGCCAGCGTGAACCCCTTGAGCACGCCGGCCATCAGGAAGGCACCCATCTGGCCCTCCATGACCGAGCCGTCCTCGGCCAGGTAGCCGCTGACGAACGCCCGCAGCTCCTCCAGCGCCAGCTCGCCGCCATCGCGCTTGCGGGTGATCAGCTCGACGGGGTTCATGCGGGACGGTCCTCTCGGGGGGCGGTGGTGACGCGCTGGGCCTCGGCACCCATCGCATCGGCGTCGGCGATGGTGGCCCGCGGGTGTGCCCGATCGTAGAGCGCGCGCAGCCGGGCCTGCGAGGTGTGGGTGTAGACCTGCGTGGTGTTGACGCTGGCATGGCCGAGCAGCTCCTGCACCACGCGGATGTCCGCACCGCCCTCGACCAGGTGGGTGGCGAAGCTGTGGCGCAGGGTGTGCGGCGAGACGCTGTCGGGCAGTCCTGCCGACACGGCATGTCGCTTGACGATCTTGTGCCCGCCCTGACGGCTGAGCCGGCCCCCACGGCTGTTGCAGAACAACCACGGCCCCTTCGGGGTCATCGCCGCCCGGCCGTGCAGCACCCACGCATCGACGGCGGCAGCGGCCATGCGGCCGATCGGCACGATCCGTTCCCGCGACCCCTTGCCGATGCAGCGCACGCTCATCTCGATCAGGTCGACGTCGTCGACGTCGAGGTCGATCAGCTCGGAGATGCGCAGGCCGGCGGAGTAGAGCAGCTCGAGCATCGCAAGGTCCCGGCGCTGTGCGGGCTCCTCGCCTTCTGCGGCGGCCAGCAACGACTCGACCTGCGACTGGGAGAGGGTGTCGGGCAGCTTGCGCTGCGGCGGCGGAGTCGTCAGCTCCGTCGCCGTGTCCACGTCGGTCAGACCCTCGCGCACCAGGTGGCGGTGCAGTCCCCTGACCGCGACGAGGGTCCGGGCGATGGAGGACTTCGCGTACGGCGTGCCACGTGACGTCTGCTGCGAGCGCAGCCACACCGCGAACCCGGTGACCGCGCGGGTGTCGGCGGCCGTCGGGCTGCCGATGTCCTCGAGGTCCAGGTAGGTCCCGTAGAGCGTCAGGTCCCGGCGGTAGGCCTGCAGGCTGTGATCGGACAGGCCCTTCTCGGCGGCCAGGTAGTCCAGGTAGCTCTGGGCGTGTGGGGGAAGCGCCAACGGGCTCGAACCTCGAGGATCAGGAAGGTGTTCGGTCGGTCCGCAGTGTAGCCGCTGTGATTGACATAACTCAGCGCTGGAGGGAGGCGATGGCGAGCAGCCCGACGACCGTCTTGGCGTCGACGATGCGGCCGTCGTGGACCATCGCGATGGCCTCGTCCAGCGGCACGCGGATGACCTCCATGTCGGCTTCCTCGTGCTCGAGGACGAAGTCGTCGGGACGCGGCGCGGGCTCCAGATCCTCCGCCAGGTACACCGTCGTCCGCTCGGTCGTCCACCCGGCGGAGTTGGTGAACGTCGTCAGGTGCGTCAGCGTCCCCGCGGTCAGCTGCACCTCCTCGGCCAGCTCGCGCTGCATCGCCTCGGCGGTGTCCTCCCCCTCGACGTCGAGCTTCCCGGCCGGGACCTCGAGGAAGTGCTGCCCGAAGGCGTGGCGGTACTGCCGCAGCAGCACGACGTTGCCGTCGGCGTCCAGCGGCACCGCGCCGACGGCGGACATGTGCTCGGCGATCTCGCGATCGGTGACCTTGCCGTCGGGCATGCGGACGGTGTCGACCCGGATGCGGGTGAACCGGGAGCTGAAGGCCTCCTCGGAGTCCAGGACCTCGTAGCCGTCGGTGGTGCTGTCACTCACTGTGTGTCTCCTTCTCGACCGGTTGTGTCGTGCACACCCCGGGTGGACTCGGGGTTCCCCCTGATCTGTCCCCCATGGCGGTGGGCACCGCGCCGCCACGATGCCAGACTGAGCCCCATGACCGCCGAGCCGTCAGAGCGTCGCACCGTCGGCCGCCGCATGCAGCTGGCCGCACGACGGCTGGTGGTGACCATCATCGGCGGCGCGGTGCTGACCGCTGGCCTGGTGATGATCGTCACCCCGGGCCCGGGTCTGCTCGGCATCGTGGCCGGCCTGGCGATCCTGGCGACCGAGTACACCTGGGCCAAGCGCGCCCATCGCTGGTCGAGGGAACGCTGGCGGTCGACGGTGGAGTCGACGAAGCACAAGGTGGCGACGCATCGGGCCGAACGGGCGGCCCGACACCCCGACGGCGAGGACTGACGCCCTCCGCTGTCCAGGGCCCGCTCTAGCGCAGCGCAGCCTCGGACACGGCGTCGGTCGCCTTCCCGTTGGAGGGGTCGCCGTTGGCGGCGGCACCGCCCGATGCGCCCTCGTCGACAGCGTCGTCGTCTGCGGGACGCGGAAGCCGCCCCTCACGGGCCTGCAGCCGCTCGAGGGCCGCACCCACGAAGTCGCGGAACAGCGGGTGCGGACGGTTCGGCCGCGACTTGAACTCCGGGTGTGCCTGCGTGGCCACGAACCACGGGTGGTCGGCGATCTCGACCATCTCCACGAGGCGCTGGTCGGGTGACATGCCGGACACGATCATGCCGGCGTCGGCCAGGCGGTTGCGGTACTTGTTGGCAACCTCCCAGCGGTGGCGGTGGCGTTCGTAGACGAACGGCTCGCCGTAGGCGGCCTCGGCCTTGCTGCCGGGGACCAGGCGGCAGGGGTAGATCCCCAGCCGCATGGTTCCGCCCAGGTCGGTCACGTCACGCTGGTCGGCCATGAGGTCGATGACCGGGTCCGGGGTGTCGGCGTCGAACTCCGAGGAGTGCGCCTCCGCCAGGCCCAGCACGTTGCGGGCGAACTCGATGACGGCCGTCTGCAACCCGAGGCAGATACCCAGGTACGGCACGAGGTGTTCACGGGCGTACCGACCGGCGTTGATCTTCCCCTCGACCCCGCGCACGCCGAAGCCACCGGGGACCAGGACGCCGTCGAGGCCGGCCAGCTGCTCGTCGGCCTGGCCGGGCTTGGCCAGCTCGTCGGACTGGATCCAGCGGATGTCGACGTCGACGCCGTGGTGGATGCCCGCGTGCTCGAGGGACTCCACGACCGAGAGGTAGGCGTCGGGCAGCGACACGTACTTGCCGACCAGCCCGATGGTGACGGTGTCCTCGGGGTTCTCCAACCGGTGGACCATCTTGTCCCACTCGGCCATGTCCGGCTCGACGGCCGGGTCGAGGCCCAGCTTGCGAACCACGAAGCGGTCCAGGCCCTCGTGTCGGAGGACGGCCGGCACGGCGTAGATGGAGTGGGCGTCGTGCGCGCTGACGACCCCGTCGAGGTCGATGTCGGACAGCATCGCGATCTTGCGCTTGAGCTCCAGCGGCAGGGGCCGGTCGGAGCGGCACACGACGGCGTCGGGCTGGATACCGATGGACCGCAGCTCGCGCACCGAGTGCTGCGCCGGCTTGGTCTTCAGCTCACCGGTCGTGCCGAGGAACGGGACGAGCGCGCAGTGGACGTAGACGATGTTCTCACGGCCCACGTCGTAGCGGATCTGCCGGATGGCCTCGAGGAACGGCAGCCCCTCGATGTCGCCGACCGTGCCGCCGACCTCGGTGATGACGACGTCGGCCTCGTCGGCCAGCTCCAGGATGCGCGACTTGATCTCGTTGGTCACGTGCGGGACGACCTGCACGGTCTCGCCCATGTAGTCACCGCGACGTTCCTTGGCGATGACGGTGGAGTACACCTGACCCGTCGACACCGACGAGGCACGCGGAAGGTTGACGTCGATGAACCGCTCGTAGTGGCCCAGGTCGAGGTCGGTCTCGCCCCCGTCGTCGGTGACGAACACCTCGCCGTGCTGGAACGGGTTCATGGTGCCGGGGTCCACGTTCACGTACGGGTCCAGCTTCTGCATGGTCACCCGCAGGCCGCGGGCCTTCAGCAGGCGACCCAGCGACGCTGCGGTGATGCCCTTCCCGAGGGAGGACGAGACTCCACCGGTGACGAGGATGTGCTTGGCCAATGGGTCCTCCACGACTGTCGAGGTCGGATGGGGCCGCCATGGGCATGCGGAGCCTCGGCCAACGTAGCAGTCAGGCTGGCCCCCTCAAACCATCCCTCGTGCGCCGAACGCGCTCCGTGTGCTCAGCTGGCAGCGGTGGTGGCGGCTACCGCCGGGGCATAGGGGTCGATGGCCTCTTCGGACATCGCTGGTCGGATCGAGATCCAGACGCTGGGAAGGCCCAGCGAGTTCTGTTCGCTCGGTGCCGCGTCGCCGGAGCGGACGGTACCGAGCACGGTCTGGCCAACACCCACCTGGTCGCCGACCGCCACCGTCGGGGACTGCAGGCGACGGACGATGACGTGCAGGTCCGCGCGGTTGTCGGGCTGCACCACGACGCGCCAGTCACGTCCACCGTCCGCAGCGGAGTACTCGTCGACCGCGACGACGGTGCCGGTCAGCGGGCTGGTCACCTGGGTGCCGGGGGCCAGCAGGACACGGGCCAGGCCGGTCGCCGGCCGCACACCGGTCGTGGCCTCGGCGACGTGGTAGCCGGGCCCCTCGAACGTCTTCACCGGGTCGTAGCCGGTGGGGTTGGCGTTGGTGACCATCTCGCCGATGGGCGCAAGCGCCAGCATCTCGGGCGCGTCGGCTTCGGTGAAGATGACCTCGGCGTCGGCGACACCGGGCAGGCGGAGGGCCAGGTCCTCCACACCGGCGAACGCCGGGGGCACCTCGACCATGCCAGCGGCAGCACCGCCACCGGGGACGATGAGGCGGCTGCCGGTCGCGGCCATCTGTGTGCCGCCGCTCAGCAGGGATGCCTCAAGGACGGGGTCGAGGGAGGGGATCTGCGAAGCGAGGGGCGAGGGACGATCGAGCTGGTTCGTCGCGGTCAGCCCCAGGACGAAGAGCCCGATCAGGATGACGCCGACAGCGGCGAGGACGATGCGCAGGGGCGGTATCGAGATGCCGCTGGTCGCGGACCGACGGACGGTGCGGGCCCCGCGGAGCGAGAGTCGACGACGCAGCGTGCCCCCGGAGAGGGTGCCGCTTGCTGTGCCGAGTCGGCCCAGCGTCGAGAAGTCGGTCTGCGTGCTCACGTCGGGGGAGGGGTCCTCGGGGGGGGGCGGGGGGCCCAGAAGGGCGGGTGATCGTGCGTCGGCAGCCCTGGGAGGGCGCGACGACACGGGACTTGAACGCAAGGTAACAGCGGCGCCTCGCCGAGCGCAGGTGGCCCGATGGTCCTGCCGGACAGGTCGCTCGCTGTGATACCGGCGGTCCAGAAATGATCGCCGTTCGGTCCTCAGCGGCCCTTCTGGGCGAGCTCCAGCAGCTCCGCGGCGTGGGTCAGCGCGGCATCGCTGTCGGGGGTGCCCGACAGCATGCGCGAGAGCTCCTCGGCACGCTCGTCGTCGCCCAGGCGGGTGACGGCGGTGGTCGTGCGGTCCTCCGTCACGCCCTTCCTGACCACGAAATGGGCGTCGGCGAAGGCCGCGAGCTGGGCGAGGTGGGTCACGCACAGCACCTGCCGGCCACGTGCCAGGGTCGCGAGCTTCTGGCCGACGGCGAGGGCTGTCTCGCCGCCTATGCCTGCGTCGACCTCGTCGAAGACCAGGATCGGCGTGTCGTCGGCGTCGGCGAGCGCGACGCGCAGGCCGAGCGCCACGCGGCTGCGTTCACCACCGCTGGCCGACCGCGACAGCGGCAGGGCCGGTTGGCCGCGGTTTGCGGCGAGCAGGAACTCGATGCGGTCCGCCCCGTCCGGACCGGGGTCGGCAGGGACGATGTCGACCGACATGTGCGCGTCGGGCATCGACAGCTCGGCCAGGTGGCCGTCGACGGTGCTGCACAGGGCCGTTCCGGCGGATTCGCGGGCCACGCGGAGGGTCTTGCCGGCCGCGTCGACGGTCTGGCGTGCCGCGTCGAGGGTGGCGCGCAGCTCCTCCAGGCGCGTTTCTCCCCCGTCGATCAGCGCCAGCCGTTCGTGGGCCTGGGCGGCGTAGGCGCGCACCTCGACCGTGGACGGCCCGTACTTGCGGAGCAACCCACCGATGGCCGACCGTCGCCCGAGGATGTGGTCGAGCGCCGACGGGTCGGCTTCGAGCCCGTCCAGGTAGCTGGTCAGGTCGATGGCGACCTCCTGGACCTCGGCCATCTGCGCCTGCAGCCGCTCCAGCGGGTCGGCCAACGACTCGTCGTGAGAGACCACCCCCCGGAGCGCGGCGATGGCGGTTCCCAGCGTGTCGCGGGCGCCACCCTCCTCCTGGACGGCATCGACGACGGTCTGGCAGGCGATCCGGAGCGACTCGGCGTGCTCGAGCCGGGCGATGTCACCGTCGAGCCGATCCTCCTCCCCTTCCTCGGGGGCAACCGAATCGATCTCGTCGACCTCGAAGCGCAGCCGGTCGGCCTCCCGGGCCCCTTCGCGCATGGCCTGCTCGGCGTCCTCCAGCGCGGTTCGGGCCTCGGTCCAGCTGCGGTAGGCGACGTCGTAGGCGCCACGGGCCCGCTCGATGGCCTCGCCACCGAACCGGTCCAGCAGTGCTCGTTGCATCCGGTGGTCAGCCAGGCGCAGCGCCTCGTGCTGGGAATGGATCTCCACGACCGGTGCCAGCACCTCCGCGAGGCTGGCCACCGGGGAGAGGCGGCCGGCGATCCGGGCACGCGATCGGCCGGCAGCGGCGTCACCGTCCCCCTTGGCCCCGACCTCGCGGCTGACGACGAGCTCCTCGTCCTCGGGGTCGATCCAGTCGGCCGCCGAGGCCGGCGCGGGCACCAGGCGGGCCTGGACGATCGCCGCGCGGGCGCCGGTGCGGACCTTGTCGCGGTCGGCCCGGCCGCCGAGCAGCCACTGGAGGGCGCTGACGACCATGGTCTTGCCAGCGCCCGTCTCACCGGTCAGCACGTTGAGCCCGGGCCCGAGGGCCAGGGACACCTCGTCGATGATGCCGAGGTCGCTGATTTCGAGGTCGGTCAGCACGTGACGATCATTCCATCGGGTGGGGCCGTCCTCATCATGGCGGGACGGACGGGGCCTGTGGTCGGGGCGGTCAGGGCTGGCTCAGCAGCGCGACCAGCATGTCGGCAACGGTCTGGGCCGCTTCGTCGGCGGTGATGCTGCCGACGAGGACGACCTCGTCGCTGACGGCGTCGACCATGACCCGGATGGTGGTGGCGAGGGCCTTGGCGCCGGCGGCGGGCATCTCCGCCATGCCGGACTGCACGATGCCGTCGATCACGCCGGCGACGGCCGCATCCCATTCCTCGTCGAGGCGGCGCTGGACGGTTTGCACCTCGTCGTCGGTCAGGGCGAGTCGCAGCCACGTGCGGCGCAGCCACGGGACGGACTGTCGGTCCTCGATGACGGAGGCGACGATGGACTGCACCAGGGTGTGGAGCGAGACACCCTCGGCCATGGCGTCGGTCACGCGGTCGAGGGTGGGCGCCACGGCCATCTCGTGCTGGCCCGCGACCATCAGGAAGGCCTGGGTCTTGTTGGTGAAGTAGTTGTAGAAGGTGCCGGTCCCGAACCCGGCGTGGGCGGCGATGACGTCTGCGGTCACCGCTTCGAACCCCGGGTCAGCGAAAAGCTCGGCCGCGGCCTTCAGGAGCTTCTCCTGCTTGCGACGGCTTCGTTCCTGCTTGGGCTCCCGGGGCAGGGTGACATCTGCCGTGAGCCGTGAACGATGCATGGTCTCGGCATTCTACGGCTGTCGTGCGACACCGTCCGTGACCGGTCTCGACGCGGTGTGGACAGGGGCGCGTCGGGCGGTCAGCCCTGCAGCGCCAGACCGGCTTCTGCAGCGGCGGCCAGGAGTGCGTCCAGGTCCGTCTCGGCGTCCGTGCGGCGGGATGCTGCGGACTCGCCCTCGTCCGTGGGCACGGTGTGGGGGCCACGGTGGAGGTGCAGGAAGAACTCGATGTTGCCTGCGGGGCCGGGCGCGCGGGACGGTGCGGCGCCGAGGGTCCGGAATCCCAGCTCGGCGGCGGTCGTCGCGACCTCGCGCATCGTCCGGATCCAGGTGGCCGGGTCACGCACCACACCGCCCTTGCCGACAGCGGCCGCCCCGGCCTCGAACTGGGGTTTGACCATCGGCAGGGCCGTGGCGCGATCGGCGGCCAGCGACGCCAACGTGGGAAGCACCTTCCCGAGGGAGATGAAGGAGAGGTCCGCCACGATCACGTCGGGGCGGTGCGGCGCGAGGTCCTCGGGCGTCAGGTGCCGGACGTTGGTGCGCTCGAGGAGCGTGACGCGGTCGTCGCTGCGCAGCCGCCAGTCGAGCTGGCCGTAGGCGACGTCGACGGCCACGACGTGGGCTGCGCCGCGGCGCAGCAGGACGTCGGTGAAACCCCCGTGGGCCGCACCGGCGTCCAGCGCCACCGCGCCGGCGACGTCGACGCCGAGGTCCTCCAACGCCCCGTCGAGCTTCAGGCCGCCGCGCGAGGCGAAGCGAGGCCCCTCCTCCGTGACGTGGATGGCCTGGTCACGGGTCACCTGGCTGGCCGGTTTGGGCACGGCGACGCCGTCGACCCGAACCGACCCGGCGTCGATGAGGGCGCGGGCCACGGTCCGCGACGGCGCGAGCTCACGACGCACGAGCTCGGCGTCGAGCCGGGTCCGACGGGCGGCGGTCATCGAGCGCCCGTTGGATGCCCGGGCGTCACCGCGCCGGAGGGATCGTCCTGGCCAGCTCGTCGAGCTCGCCGACGATGGTGTCGAGCGTGCGGGTCAGCCGCTGGACGTGCTCGGCGACGGGCAGGTCGTCCATCGCATCGAGCTCGGTCCGGAGACGCTCGATGACCTCCGAGGCGTCGGTCATCGGCTAGCTCTCCGCCGACGAGCCGCTGTCGCCACCCGACGCCGCGGGCGGCGTCGCCTTCTTGGCCGTCGACTTCTTGGCCGTGCTCTTCTTGGCTGTGCTCTTCTTGGCCGTGCTCTTCTTGGCGGTGCTCTTCTTGGCGGTGCTCTTCTTGGCGGTCGCCTTGGCCGCGGTCTTCTTCGCCGTCGTCGACTTCTTGGCGGTGGCCTTCTTCGCCGTCGACTTGGCGGCGTTGCTCTTCTTCGCGGTGCTCTTCTTGGCGGTGGCCTTCTTGGCGGTGGCTTTCTTGGCCGTCGTCTTGGCCGCGGTCTTCTTCGCCGTCGTCGACTTCTTCGCCGTGGCCTTCTTCGCCGTCGCAGACCCCGTCGAGGCGGTCGCCTTCTTCGCCGTCGACTTGGCCGCAGCCTTCTTGGCGGTGCTCTTCTTGGCGGTGCTCTTCTTCGCCGGGGCCTTCTTCGCGGTGGCCTTCTTGGCCGACTTCTTCGCGGCCGCCTTCTCGGCCGGGGCCGGCGTGTCCGACGTCGAACCGGAGGACGAGTCCTTGTCGTCGTCGTTCCCGCGGACGCGTTCGAGCAGGGAGATGCGGCTCTCCAGGGCATCGAGGGCGCTCTTGCGGACGAGGTCGACGTTCTTCAGCGCCCGCTCTACCTCCTGGCCGACAAGGTTCTGCACGGCCTTGCGGTTGGTCTCGACCTGACCCAGCAGGCTGTCGACGAGGTGCTCACTGGCGTTCGCGGCAACCTCTCCGCGGGCGACCAGGGCCTTCACGGCATCCTCGGCCTTGCGGCGAGGGACCTCCGTCAGGCCGGACGCCATGTCCAGGTACTTCCTCCAGGCAGACTCCACTGTGCGCTCCCGAAATTCGATCGTGTGGCGGTCGATGGTCCACGCAGCATAACCACGCGGCGCCTTCGCTACGCGATGGCCATCCGGGCGGACCCCTCAAGCGGCGTCTTCGAGGCGCGCCTCGACGCGGCGCAGGTGGCGTGCGTACACCGTGCGGTCGCTGAGCGCCGCAGCCAACCGGAGGTGGGCCCGGGCATCGACGAGCTGTCCGACTCGTTCCAGCGCACGTCCGAGCCCGAAGTGGGCGTAGGCGTTGGACGGTTCGAGCTCCTCGAGCCGCTCGAAGGCCTCGACCGCCCCCATGTGGTCACGCGCGGCGTAGCGCGCCCGTCCCAGCAGCTCCAGCAACGATGCCGATTCGGGACTGGCCCGAACCGCTGCCTCGGCCAGCTCCACCGCCGCGTGGGACATCCCGTCCTCGAGCAGCCCCTCCGCCGTGCGGAACAGGTCGTAGACGTTCGGTTGACCAGCGCTCACCACGGTCCACGGTAGCGTCTGTCCTCCATCGGACCCGCCCACCGGCAGGGTCCCAGACGAAGTCGGAGGACTGGCCGCGTGAAGCTGCGTGCGTTCAGGGCGCTGCGATACGTGGCCGCCTCCGCCGGTCCACCGTCGGAGACGTCCGCTCCGCCGTACAGCGACCCCGACCCGTTCGACCACGCCAGCCACCGCACCTCCAACCCCTACACGGTGCTCGAGCTGCTGACGACCGACCCGGCCGTCACGACGGCCGGCCGGTACGCGACCGCACGTGCCACCCTCGAACGCTGGTCCCGGACCGGCGTCCTCGCCGAGGACGACGACGCGGGCCTCGTGGTCTACGAGCAACGCGACGGCGCCATGGGCCACGTCCAGCGCGGGCTCGTCGGGCTGGTCGCCCTCGCCGACGTCGACGAGGGCCGACTGCTGCTCCACGAGGACGTCGACGGGGCTCGGGCCCGGGCACGGGCCAACCGGCTGCGCCACGTCCCCGTGGACCTGACACCGGTGGTCGCCGTCCACCTCGGGGCCCCCGACGTCGTGTTCGAGACGCTGGAGTCCGTCTGCGCCGGCCGGCCCGACATCGACTTCACCGACGAACAGGACGTGGTCCATCGCCTCTGGCACATCACGGATCAGGACCTCATCGAGGCACTCGTGCACGGGCTGGCCGACGTCACCGCCGTCCTCGCCGATGGCCACCACCGCCTGGCGGCAGCCAGCCGGTTGGCGCGAGACCTCGGCGACGCCCCGTCCGGTTCCGGACACACGCTGGCCATGGTGCTGGACGCCACCCACGAGGGGCCGCGTCTTCGGGCGGTCCATCGGCTCGTCAGATGGACCCGGGAGGACCTTCCCGACCGCCTGGCCGAGATGGACGGTGTTTCGGTCGAGCGCTGGTCCGGGTCCGCCTCGGACCTCGCCGCTGAGCTGGAGCGTCCCGGCCCCCGGCGGTTCGGAGTCGTCACGACCTCCGGGACGTGGCTGGTCGAGCTGCACAACGGCACCGGCGAACCGCTGCTCGTCGACCTCGGCATCCCCGACGTCCTTCGCCAGCTGGACATGGTCGTGCTGCGCGAGGTCCTCTTCCCCGTCATGGGCGTCGTCGACGACCGGGCGATCGCCGAGGTCGACGCGGCGGTCACGGCGTTGACGGCACCAGCGGCAACCGATGGGACGGTTCCGCCCGACGCGTTGGTGCTGCTGTCCCCACCCACCGTCCAGCAGGTGCTCGAGGTCGCTCGATCCGGCCTGCGGATGCCCGCCAAGACGACATGGTTCTGGCCCAAGCCGCGTGCGGGTCTGGTGATGCGGCGGCTCGACACAGAGGTTCCCGCCGAGCGGACCTCGCCCTGATACGTTGCGCCGGATGGCGACCACACCAGAGGATCCCGACCCTTCGGCGGGTGCCCCCACCGAGACTCCGGTCCTGCCTGCCGCGGCTCCGGCGACGCCGGACGGGCCGCGGGAGTTCGACGACGAGGTCCGTCGTGGCTGGCGCGACCTGCCCGCGCCGGGGCAGCTTGCCAGCCTGATCGGCGTCGTGGTCCTCAGCTACGGCGCGGTGCTGATGATCGCGTCCCTCCGCACGATCCTGGTGATGTTGCTCGTGTCGCTGTTCATCGCGTTCGCGGTGGAGCCGGCGGTCCAGTTCATGGGACGCAGGTGGGGGTGGCGCCGTGGACCGGCCACCGCGCTGGTGTTCTTCGGCGTGTTCCTCGCCATGGCGGCCAGCTTCGGCTCGATCATCCCGTTGTTGGTCGACCAGGTCAGCGAGCTGCTCCGGTCGGTCCCCCGCTCGGTGGCGGAGCTCAACGACCTGGTCCAGCACCTGCCGTTCGTCGACCTCGAGCTCGACCCGGGGTCCGACGTCAACCAGGAGCTGCTGGCGATCGGGAGCGACCTCACCAGCACACTGCAGGACAGCCTCACGTCCATGGCCGGCAACCTGCTCGGCGCGGCGGGCAACGTGGTCACCCTCGCTGGCACCGCCATCGGCGCGGTCTTCCAGGGGCTGACGGTCCTGCTCGTCTCGTTCTACCTCGTCGCCGACGGCCCCAGGTTCCGGGCCACGCTTGCCCGTCCGCTCCCCCAGCACCGACAGCGCGAGCTGCTCGCCATCTGGGAGATCGCCGTCGCCAAGACGGGCGGCTACATCTACTCCCGCCTCCTCCTTGCGGCGGTTGCCACCGCGGTCACGTCGGCCTTCCTCGCGATCATCCAGGTGCCCTACCCGCTGCCGCTGGGCCTGTGGGTCGGGGTCACCGGCGCCTTCGTCCCGGTGGTCGGCACCTACCTCGGCGGCATCCTCGCCCTTGTCGTGGCGTTGGCGGACCAGCCGTCGAAGGCGCTGTGGGTCCTGATCTTCCTCGCCACCTACCAGCAGCTGGAGAACTACCTGATCGCCCCGCGGCTGCAGGCGGCCACGATGGACATCCACCCCGCCGTCGCGTTCGTGTCGGTCCTCGTCGGCGCCACCCTCCTCGGTGCCGTCGGGGCCCTGCTTGCGCTGCCGGCGACCGCGATCATCCAGGCAGTCGCGTCGACGTACCTGCATCGCCACGAGCTCATCGCCGAGCTGACGGAGGTCTCGGCGCAGCTCGACCAGGAGATCCCGCGGCCGCTGCCGCCCATGGATGTCAGGGCCGACCCGGCGACCTGACCGACGGGGCTAGCATCCGCTCGCATGAGCCCCAGACCTGACGACCCAGTCCGCCCCTCCCCCATCGAGGCCATCCGCGACGACCTGGCCGCGGTCGACACCCTGACGGCCGGGATGACCAAGGTCACCGCCGGCTTCCTGTTGCAGACCCCCCGGCCAACGCTGGTCGAGTGCGGACCTGCGGTGTCGATCCAGTCGGTCATCGAAGGGATTCGTGCCCACGGGCTGGACCCCGACGACCTCGCGTACCTGGTCATCTCCCACATCCACCTCGACCACGGGGGCGGTGCCGGCGACGTCGCCGAGGCGTTCCCCAACGCCACCATCGTGGTGCACGAGGTCGGTGTCCGGCACATGGTCGACCCGGAGCGGCTCAACGCCAGCTCCAAGCGGGTGTACGGCCCCCTCTACGACTCCGTCTACGGGGCCTGCACCCCGATCGACGAGGATCGCATCCTCGGGGTGGGCGAGCGCGAGACGCTGGATCTGGGAGGTGGCCGGCGCCTGGAGCTGTTCCAGACCCCCGGACACGCCAAACACCACATCGGCATCTTCGACCCCGACACCGGCGACCTGTTCGTCGGCGATTCGGTGGGGGTGAAGATGCCGGGCATGGATGTCATCAGGCCGGCGACCCCGCCACCCGACTTCGACTACGTGCTGGCCCAGCGGTCGCTGGACACCTACCTGTCCCTTGCCCCCGAAACGGTGCATCTCGCCCACTACGGGGCGGTCGATCCACCGATGGAGGCGCTGCAGGAGGCCAAGGACCGGCTGGAGATCTGGATGGAGGCAGCCGAAGCCGCCTGGACCGACAACGCGGACCTGGATCACGTTGCGGAGACCCTCGGCCACCGGTTCGCGTCCGAGGTCACCGACGTCGACGGCGATCCCGACGCCAAGGGCCGCGTCGAGCTCCTCAGCGGGATCCGTTCCAACGCCATGGGGCTGGTCCGTTATCTCGACCTGAAGGAACAGGGGCGTGTGGCCACCTGAACGACATGGCGACTGACGACAAAAAGCACACTGGCCACCTTCGTGATGAAGGTGGCCAGTTGTGGTGGTCCGCGACGTCCTACTCTCCCACGCAGTCTCCCGCGCAGTACCATCGGCGCTGGAGGGCTTAACTTCCGGGTTCGGAATGGAACCGGGTGTACCCCCTCCGCAATGACCACGGAACTCTATGAAACTTGTGTATAGGGTTCCATCCCGTCCCAGGATGAACCACATAGCGAGCGCGAGCATCACGACAAGTAATCGGATTATTAGTACCGGTCAGCTGCAGGCATTGCTGCCCTTCCACATCCGGCCTATCAACCCAGTCGTCTACTGGGATCCTTAAAGAGAAACCTCATCTTGAAGCCGGCTTCGCGCTTAGATGCTTTCAGCGCTTATCCATTCCGTACGTAGCCAACCGGCCATGCCCTTGGCAGGACAACCGGCACACCAGAGGTACGTCCACCCCGGTCCTCTCGTACTAGGGGCAGCTCTTCTCAAGTTTCTTACGCGCGCAGCGGATAGGGACCGAACTGTCTCACGACGTTCTAAACCCAGCTCGCGTGCCGCTTTAATGGGCGAACAGCCCAACCCTTGGGACCTGCTCCAGCCCCAGGATGCGACGAGCCGACATCGAGGTGCCAAACCTTTCCGTCGATATGGACTCTTGGGAAAGATAAGCCTGTTATCCCCGGGGTACCTTTTAGCCGTTGAGCGCCATCTCTCCCACTTGAAGATGGCGGATCACTAGGTCCTGCTTTCGCAACTGCTTGACCTGTCAGTCTCGCAGTAAAGCTCCCTTGTGCCCTTACACTCGAAGGCCGATTACCGACCGGCCTGAGGGAACCTTTGAGCGCCTCCGTTACAATTTAGGAGGCAACCGCCCCAGTTAAACTGCCCACCAGACGCTGTCCCTGATCCGGATAACGGACCAAGGTTAGAAGCTCAATATTGCCAGGGTGGTATTCCAAGGTTGGCTCCACGAACACTGGCGTGCCCGCTTCAAAGCCTCCCACCTATCCTGCACAAACAACACCGAACTCCAACATCAAGTTGCAGTAAAGGTCCCGGGGTCTTTCCGTCCTGCTGCGCGAAACGAGCATCTTTACTCGTATTGCAATTTCACCGAGTCTCTAGTGGAGACAGTGCTCAAGTCGTTACGCCATTCGTGCAGGTCGGAACTTACCCGACAAGGAATTTCGCTACCTTAGGACCGTTATAGTTACGGCCGCCGTTTACTGGCGCTTAGATTCAAGGCTTCACCGAAGTTAACCTCTCCTCGTAACGTTCCAGCACCGGGCAGGCGTCAGTACATATACGTCGTCTTACGACTTAGCATGCACCTGTGTTTTTAGTAAACAGTCGCTTGAGCCTAGTCACTGCGGCCCACTCTCGTGGGCACCCCTTCTCCCGAAGTTACGGGGCCATTTTGCCGAGTTCCTTCACTAGAGTTCTCTCGATCGCCTCGGTATTCTCTACCTGTCCACCTGAGTTGGTTTGGGGTACGGGTGGTCTTAGCCCTCCCTAGATGCTTTTCTTGGCAGCATGGTATTTCGCACTTCCACTATCCGTGTCGGCGTCGTGTTTCAGCCTTTGTGCAGCCCGGATTTGCCTGGTCTGCAGCCTACGCACTTACCCCGGCTCTACCATCGGCCGGGTTGCGATAACCTCCTGCGTCACACCATCGGTCAAACGGTCTAGGACCAGTACAGGAATATCAACCTGTTATCCATCGATTACGCCTTTCGGCCTCACCTTAGGTCCCGACTTACCCTGGGCGGATGAACCTTCCCCAGGAACCCTTGGACATTCGGCGGAGGAGTTCCTCCCTCCTCTTTCGTTACTCATGCCGGCATTCGCACTTGTATATGCTCCACGGTCGGTCACCCTCCCGCTTCGCTGCGAATACAACGCTCCCCTACCCATGTACGAAGTACATGTCGCAGCTTCGGTGCATGGCTTAGCCCCGTTACATTGTCGACGCAGGATTTCTTGACCAGTGAGCTATTACGCACTCTTTCAAGGGTGGCTGCTTCTAAGCCAACCTCCTGGTTGTCTATGACATCCCACATTCTTTACCACTTAGCCATGACTTAGGGACCTTAGCTGGCGATCTGGGTTGTTTCCCTCTCGACTACGGAGCTTATCCCCCGCAGACTCACTGCCGCGCTTGGCGTACTGGCATTCGGAGTTTGACTGATGTTGGTAAGCTTGTAGGCCCCCGCGACCAATCAGTGCTCTACCTCCAGCACGGAACACGCGACGCTGCACCTAAATGCATTTCGGGGAGAACCAGCTATCACGGTGTTTGATTGGCCTTTCACCCCTATCCACAGCTCATCCCCCCAGTTTTCAACCTAGGTGGGTTCGGTCCTCCACGCGGTCTTACCCGCGCTTCAACCTGGCCATGGATAGATCACACCGCTTCGGGTATAGGACCAGCTACTGAACGCCCTGTTCAGACTCGCTTTCGCTTCGGCTTCCCAACGTCTGGTTAACCTTGCAACTGATCGCTAACTCGCCGGCTCATTCTTCAAAAGGCACGCTGTCACCCCGAAGGGCTCCAACTGCTTGTAGGCACGCGGTTTCAGGTACTATTTCACTCCCCTCCCGGGGTACTTTTCACCTTTCCCTCACGGTACTAGTTCGCTATCGGTCGCTAGAGAGTGTTTAGCCTTATGAGGTGGTCCTCACAGATTCACACGGGATTTCACGGGTCCCGCGCTACTTGGGATGACTGAACAGCTGCACACAGATTTCGCCTACGGGTCTATTACCCACTACGGAGGACCTTTCCAGGTCGCTTCGGCTATCCGCGTGCATCGACTGTGACCGGATGACAGTCCGATCTATCAGGTCCCACTACCCCCACATGGCAACGGCTGTCACCTTGACACCATGTGAGTTTGGGCTGTACCCCGTTCGCTCGCCACTACTAGGGGCATCACTGTTGTTTTCTTTTCCTCCGGTTACTGAGATGTTTCACTTCACCGGGTTCCCTCTCGCTGAGCTATGTATTCACTCAGGAGTGACAGGGCATAACCCCTGCCAGGTTTTCCTATTCGGAAATCCGCGGATCAAAGCTTGCTTGGCAGCTCCCCGCGGCTTATCGCAGCCTGCAACGTCCTTCATCGGCTTCTAGCGCCAAGGCATCCACCGGGTGCCCTTACTAACTTGCCGAGACGATGCTCGCGCTCGCTATGGAGTTCTCAAGGGACGAACAAGGCCGCAGATGACGCCTGCACCGCGCCCAACAGATGCTGGGTTGACGATGTGGTTCGTACGATGCGACCAAGAAGGAGCTTCTCGCTGCCTTCAAAGCTACACAGTGTGCCCACACACTCCAGATGCGTTCGCTACCGACTCGGTCATAACCCGAAGCCACCGAAGCGACCCAGGTCCCCCGAGCGGGGAACTCATCCTCGTGGATGAATAGTCAGTGATCCACAGAAACGGGGCGCCAATCGCCACAGAACGTTCGTCTGTGGTCGGGCGCCATTCGCTCCTTAGAAAGGAGGTGATCCAGCCGCACCTTCCGGTACGGCTACCTTGTTACGACTTCGTCCCAATCGCCGATCCCACCTTCGGCAGCTCCCTCCTTGCGGTTGGGCCACTGACTTCGGGTGTTACCGACTTTCATGACGTGACGGGCGGTGTGTACAAGGCCCGGGAACGTATTCACCGCAGCGTTGCTGATCTGCGATTACTAGCGACTCCGCCTTCATGGAGTCGAGTTGCAGACTCCAATCCGAACTGAGACCGGCTTTGTGAGATTCGCTCACCCTCGCGGGATCGCAGCCCTCTGTACCGGCCATTGTAGCATGTGTGCAGCCCAGGACATAAGGGGCATGATGATTTGACGTCGTCCCCACCTTCCTCCGGTTTGACACCGGCAGTCTCCCATGAGTCCCCGCCATTACGCGCTGGCAACATAGGATAAGGGTTGCGCTCGTTGCGGGACTTAACCCAACACCTCACGGCACGAGCTGACGACAACCATGCACCACCTGTATACGACGCCGAAGCACACCATGTTTCCATGGTTTTTCCGTATATTTCAAGCCCTGGTAAGGTTCTTCGCGTTGCTTCGAATTAAGCCACATGCTCCGCCGCTTGTGCGGGCCCCCGTCAATTCCTTTGAGTTTTAGCCTTGCGGCCGTAGTCCCCAGGCGGGGTGCTTAATGCGTTAGCTGCGGCACGGAAGAAGTGGATTATCTCCCACACCTAGCACCCATCGTTTACGGCGTGGACTACCAGGGTATCTAATCCTGTTTGCTCCCCACGCTTTCGCTCCTCAGCGTCAGAACAGGCCCAGAGATCCGCCTTCGCCACCGGTGTTCCTCCTGATATCTGCGCATTTCACCGCTACACCAGGAATTCCGATCTCCCCTACCTGCCTCAAGTTCTCCAGTATCGGGTGCGGTTTCAGGGTTAAGCCCTGAGATTTCACATCCGACTTAAAGAACCGCCTACGAGCTCTTTACGCCCAATAATTCCGGACAACGCTCGGTCCCTACGTATTACCGCGGCTGCTGGCACGTAGTTGGCCGGACCTTCTTCTGGAGGTACCGTCACTTTCGCTTCTTCCCTCCTGAAAGTGGTTTACAACCCGAAGGCCTTCTTCCCACACGCGGCGTCGCTGCGTCAGGCTTTCGCCCATTGCGCAAGATTCCCCACTGCTGCCTCCCGTAGGAGTCTGGGCCGTGTCTCAGTCCCAGTGTGGCTGTTCGAGCTCTCACTCCAGCTACGCGTCGTTGCCTTGGTGAGCCATTACCTCACCAACAAGCTGATACGCCGCGAGACCATCCCGGAGCAGCGGACTTTTCCTCCAGCTGCCATGCGGTAAATGGAGAATATTGGGCATTAGCCACAGTTTCCCGTGGTTATTCCCATCTCCGGGGTAGGTTTCTCACGTGTTACTCACCCGTTCGCCGGTCTCCACACATCCGAAGATGTGCTTCTCCCTCGACTTGCATGTGTTAGGCGCGCCGCCAGCGTTCGTCCTGAGCCAGGATCAAACTCTCCATTAGAGACCTGTAGCGAACAGCAAAGCTGCAACCACACATCCTGTGGAGATAAATGACCTTGGTTATGGAATGAACACTGACAAATTTTCGTTGTCAGTCATCCTGAATCAAGGAATCTACAAACTCGTCGAGATGCCATACCGAAGCACAACACCCCAGACGGGGCTTGCATGTATAAAGTGCACTGACTTTTGGCACACTGTGTAGTTTTCAAGGAGCGGGGGACACAATCTCCCGAGTTCCTCCGAACCGACAACCGCCGGCAACCAAAGGCTTTCGGTCAACCATGCAACCGGACAACCGTCCGGGCTCCAAGTCCTGAATCGAAGACCTCCCGCAGAACACGAGAGCCGATCACTATGGACTGCACCGCTTCCGGGGGGCGAACCCCTTCTTGCGGCGGACGGAGAACAATAGGCGACCCTCGGGGGGTTCGCAACCCTGGGCATCACATTTTCGCCCCGGCAGGGTCCTCCGAGACCTGCTGGAGCCCATGTTCTGGGGCTCCAGCGCGTATTCAGATTTCTTCGGACAGTCTACCCCGACCACCCACATGCGCGTCCAGAGGAACTTGGCGCGCCCGCGCCTGTTCGGGGCCGACGGCCCAGCTGCCCGGAGGGCGACCCCGTCGCTCCCGTCGCTCCCGACCGGGTGCCGAACGCGCCCCTTCGAGGGCCGGGGCATGTGCCGCGGGGACATGACGAGGTGCCGTACGGACAGCGCGACGGGCGAGGTGCCGTACCGAAAGGGCGACGGGCGGCGTCGGGGGCTGGCCGCGTCGGGGGCTGGCCGCGGGAAGTCCGCCGTCGCTCCGCACTGTGTCGCCCAACCGGCTACAGACCGCGGTTCGCCGACACACCGGTTCCATCCACGCACGCCAGGTCCCCCACTGTGTCGCCCAACCGGCCACAGACCGCAGTTCGCCGACACACCGGTTGCACGCATGGGGACCCACCGCCGCGCCGGTCGCTCCCGCCGGCGGCTGACGGCGATCGGCCTACGTCGGCCGGTGCCCTTGGCGCGGGCGCGTCCAGAGACCGGGCCGTAGCACCCCGCACGGGGCGGGGTTGGCCCCCTTGGCCGCTCGCCTCCCGGGCACGTCAGCCGGAGCTCGAACCGGCGGCCACCCCGGCCTCCCCCTCCCACATGGCCAGTCTGTCAACAGCGGGCGAAATCTGACCCCCTTGCAGCGGTTGAATCTTGACCCCCTCTGGAGTTCATGGTGCTGGGTCGGCGGCGGGGACGCGGCCGAGGTCGCGGTCCTTGAGGCGGTAGCTGTCGCCCTTGAGCGGGACGACGTCGGCGTGGTGGACGAGCCGGTCGATCATGGCTGCGGCCACGACGGGGTCGCCGAAGACCTCGCCCCACCGGCTGAATGGCTTGTTGGAGCTCATGATCACGCTGGCGCGTTCGTATCTGGCGGCGATGAGTTGGAAGAACAGGTTGGCGGCCTCGGCCTCAAACGGGATGTAGCCGACCTCGTCGATGACCACGACGGGGACGCGGCCGAGGGCGCGGAGTTCGTCCTGGAGCCGGCCGGCGGCGTGGGCGGCGCCGAGCCGGTCGACCCATTGGGCGGCGGTGGCGAAGGCGACGCGGTGACCGGCCAGGCAGGCGCGGATGCCCAGCGCGATGGAGAGGTGGGTCTTGCCGGTGCCGGGCGGGCCGAGGAACACCACGTTGGCGCGGGCGTCGACGAAGTCGAGCTGGCCGAGATGGCCGATCAATTCGCGCTTGACGGAGGTCTGGTGGTCGAAGTCGAAGTCCTCCAGGGTCTTGCGGGCCGGGAACTTCGCGGCTTTGATGCGGGCCTGGCCGCCGTGGGCGGCGCGGGCGTCGACTTCTTTCTCAAGGCACGCGGCGAGGAACGCCTCGTGGGTCCAGCCCTCCTCGCGGGCCCGGTCGGCCAGCCGCGGGGCGGCCGCCGCGAGGGACGGGGCCTTCATGGCCCGGCACAGGTAGGCCAGGTGGCTGTCGGTGGCCGACGCCGGCGTGGTTGCCATCAGGCCACCCCGAGCAGCCGGTCGTAGTCGGCGAGGTCCCGCTGCTCCACACCGGTGTCGGGGCCGGCGACGGGCAGCTCGAGCAGCTGGGCGCGGGCCTTGCGGGCGGCGTCGTGGGCCGGGTCGGTGATGGTCTGATGCTTGGCGAGGACCCGGTCGTGGCGGGCGACCTCGTCGCGGCCACAGGTCACCACGACCTGATCGGCGGTGCGGCGGATGGTGACCTTGCGGCCGATCGCGCCCGGGTGGACGGAGTAGTCGTTGGTGTCCACCCGCACCCAGTGGTCGGCGCCCAACCGGACGGTGTGGGTCCAATCGACATCGGGCGGCACCGGCGGCAGCGGCAGCATCGCGGCCAGGTCGGCGTCGATGCGTTCGGAGGGCCGCTGGCGCAGCCCGGCGTGGACCCTGACGTTGGCCCGGTCCTCAAGCCACAGGCCCAGCTGGGTGTTGAAGTCGTCGATCGAGCCGAAGCTGCGTCCGGGCATGAAGCTCGTTTCCAGGTAGCCGTTGGCCCGCTCCACCACCCCCTTGCGCTCCGGGTGGCCCTTGGCCAGCACGATCGAGCCCATCCCCAACGTGCCTCGGAACGCCAAGTACTCCTGGGTGTAGACCAGCTTGCGGCCCCGCCGGACGCTGATCGCGGGCTCGCCGTCATACACCCCCTTGCGGGGCACCCGGCCCAGGTCGCGGAGGCACCACAGGTGCCCGCCGAGCACGTCGTGTTTGTCCGGCTCTTCCTCCCTGAGCGTGGCGGCGGGGGTCGTCGAGCCTGACGTGTAGGTCCCTGGGGTCCCGCTTGGATCGCGGTTGTTCGAAGACTGCGATCAGAAGGACCCCAGGGATGGCCGACGATACGGCGCTGGGCACTGTTGTGCTCGGCTTGGAAGGCTTCGTGCTGCTCGAAGCCAGGGAGGTGGACGGCGAGGTCGAGCTCGCCGTTGAGACAATGGCGGTGACCACCGGCTGCCCGGAGTGCGGGGTGGTCGCGCGTGCGCACGGCCGCCGCGCCACCGTGGTGCGTGACGTAGCGATGGGCGGTCGGCCGTGCCGGTTGGCGTGGTCCAAGCGGCTGTGGCGTTGCGAGGAACAGTTGTGCCCGAAGCGGACGTGGACCGAGCGACGCGATGACGCGGCCCTGCCGCGGGCGGTGCTGACCGAGCGGGCCCGCGCCCACGTGTGTGTCCAAGTGGGCCGTCATGGCCGGCCGGTTGCCCAGCTGGCCCGCGAGTTCGGCACCGGCTGGAACACCGCGATGGCCGCGGTCCGCGACCACGGCCTGCCGCTGACCGAGGACCCGGCACGCACCGCTGGGGTGGCCTCGTTGGGGGTGGATGAGACCAGCTTCCAAGCGGCCGGGCCCAGGCGGCGGACGACGTTCGTGACCGGGCTGGTCGACCTCGACACCGGCCGGCTGCTGGACGTGGTCGACGGCCGTGCCGGCACGTCGGTGGCCGGCTGGCTGCAGCAGCGTGGTGACGGCTGGCTCTCGGCGGTCAGGCGGGTCGCCCTGGATCCGCACCGCGGCTACCTCAACGCGTTGCTGGAAGGGCTGGACGCGCCCACCGCCGTCGTCGACGCCTTCCACGTGATCAAGCTGGCCAACACCGTGGTCGACGAGGTCCGCCGTCGTGTCCAACAAGACGAGATGGGCCACCGCGGCCACAAGGGCGATCCGCTGTACGGCATCCGGCGCACCCTGCTCGTCGGTACAGAACGGCTCACCGACAAGGGCAAGGCGCGGCTGGAAGCCGCGCTGGTCGCGGGCGACCCCGACTGCGAGGTCTGGTACGCCCACCACGTCAAGGAGCTGCTCCGCAGGGTGTACCGCGCCGATGCTCACGACGAGGCCGCAGACCGACTCGAGGAGTTCCACGAGGCCTGCCAGTTCGTGGAGATCCCCGAGATCCGACGACTCGCCCGCACCCTGCGCCACTGGCACCATCAACTGCTCGCCTACTGGCGATGCGACGGCCTCTCCAACGGCAAGACCGAGGCCATCAACGCGCTCATCAAGCGCATCAAGCGCGTCGGCCACGGCTTTCGCAACCTCGCCAACTACCGCCTCCGGCTCCTGCTGTTCTGCGGCAAGCCCGCATGGCAGGATCAACCTGCCGCGAGACTGCGAGGCCCTCGCCACGCTTCGTGAGGAAGACCCGTTTGTCCTTGGACGGGATCATCCGGGCGGTGATCCACCGCGAGTAGCAGGGCACCCCGACGATCACCGGCAGCACCGCGGTCTGTCCGAACCCGACCGGCACCTTCAGGTCCTCGGGGAACCACAGGTCCCACTGGGCCAGCTCGCCCTCCCGATAGACGGTGCGGCCATACCCCTCCGGCAGCAGGTAGGCCGGACGCAGCTCACGCACCCGGTCGCGCAGCACCGTCATCCCCCGCGACCAGCCGATCCGCTCGGCGATCACCGTGGCCGGCATGTCCGGCGTGGCCTTGAGCAACTGGCGGATCTGCGGCTCGAACGCATCCACCGCCGACCCCGCCGCCTCCCGCTCGTACTTCGGTGGCGACGCCGAGCGGATCGCCGCCCGCACCGTGTTGCGCGACAACCCCGTCGCCCGCACGATCGCCTTGATCGCCATCCCCTCAGCGAAATGCAACCGGCGGACCTCAGCCCACTGCTCCACGTCAATCACAACCCTTCCTCCTGACTCGACGACACGATCGAGTCAGGGTCAGATCCCACCCGCCCACAGCAGGTGAACCACGACGAAGGGGGTCAAGATTCGCCCGTCGTCAGGGGGTCAGTATTGGGCCGCTACCGACACAGTCCACTCGAACGGCCGGTAACCCCTCCCCCAGACCGACCCCGGTCCACACACCTCCCAGCGCTTGTCGGGTATCGGGCCACCCGCCGCAAACACCCGACACGCCCCCTCCACACGGGCCACCCACTCCCCCACGCCTGTCGGATATCGGACCACCCGCCGCAAACACCCGACACGCCCCCTCCACACGGGCCACCCACTCCCCCACGCCTGTCGGATATCGGGCCACCCGCCGCAAACACCCGACACGCGGCCCTGGCCCGGCCGACGTGCCTGTCGGGGTCTAGGGCCACTCGCCGCAGACGCGCGACAGGCGGGGAGGCCCTGGGCCGTGGGGCTCGGACGGATTGAGGGGCGACTTGCCCAGCGCGTCTCGAGCTCGAGATCCGCTCCCTTCAAGGCCCTGGTGGAAGGGGAGGCGGGCGGCCCACCCGACACCGTGGCCACGGCCCCCGGCCACCGCCGCCCCGCGGCCGGTCTGCCGAACGGGCTCCATCGAGGACGGCGAACGGGCTGACCCTGAGGCCGCTGACGAACGGCCTGCCGGAGGCTGCGTCGACGTAGCGAAGGCGCAACCCCGTCCGCTTGTCACGACCCGGCCGCTGCGAACGGTGTCCGGACACGACGAAGGCCCCGTGTCCCGGGGGGACACGAGGCCTCGTGTGTGTATGTGTCGGCACGCCCCCGTGGGGTGCACCGAAGTCGAGCGCGAGCGTGAGCGGGTCAGTCCTCGCCGAGGGACTCGAGCCGTTCCTCTGCGTCGAGGAAGTCGTCCTCGACGAGGACGGCGGCCGCGAAGTACTCCCGGGCCCGCTCGAGGTCACCCATCGACTCGGCGATGTCGCCGGCTGCGAACCAGACCCGGCCGTGCGGAATGCTGACGCCACCGTCGGGCAGCGGCGCACGATCCAGGATCGCCAACGCCACGTCGGGCTTGCCTTGATCTGCGGTCATGCCGGCCTGGACGATGATGGTCTCGATGACCCGGTCCAGGGGGACCTGTCCCTTCTCGTGGGCAGCGATGACCTCCTCGGCCAGCTCGCCCACCCGCTCGGGACGACCGAGCGCTCGGGCGGCGTCGGCGAGCAGGTGGTTCTGGTCGGCCTTGCCCGACATGCGCCGGTAGGCCTGCAGCTCCCGCTGGGCAGCCTCGAAGTCCTGGTCGAGGTAATGTGCGACACCGAGACCCTCACGGATCGCCACGCTTCGCGGCGCCTTGGCCTTGGCCCACTCCAGCAGCTCGAGGGCACGGGGAAGGTCGCCCTCTGCCATGGCCTCGGCCGCCGTGCCGACAGCGTTGGCGACATCGTCGACCTGACCCGGCTGCGACGTGCGCTTGATCTCGCGATAGACGCTGCCCGGCAGCTCGGGGCGCTCGGCTGGCAGGTCCGGCCGGGTCACCTGGGTGGCCGCCGCCGGCTTGGGGCGCCGGGTCGGGGCCGGCTTGCCGCTGAGGCTTCGCCGGATCGGCTTGGACTCCCGTTCCTCGTCATCGCGAGGACGACCGGGTCCACGACGAGGCCCTCCCGGGCGCCCGTCGGAGCTGCGACCGCTACCGCCACCGCGATAGCCGCCTCCCCCACCGGAGCCACCACGGCTACCGCCGGACGAGCCGCCACGGCCGCCGCCCGAGCCGCCATCACGCGACCCGCCACGGGAACCTCCACCGCTGCGGCCGCCAGAGGGGCTCGAGCCACCTCGGTTGACCCGAGGCCTGTCTCCGCGGCCGCCCTGGCCGCCACCGCCTCGACGGTCGGAGCCGCCGGAACCGCTGCGTTCTCCTGCCATGGTCAGTCCACGTCCTCTTGGGGTCAGCCCCTTCGCCCGCGACCCGAGTGGTGATCACCCGAGCCCCGAACGCGGAGCAGTTGATTGCAAAAAGCACACTGGCCACCTTCGTGATGAAGGTGGCCAGTTGTGGTGGTCCGCGACGTCCTACTCTCCCACGCAGTCTCCCGCGCAGTACCATCGGCGCTGGAGGGCTTAACTTCCGGGTTCGGAATGGAACCGGGTGTACCCCCTCCGCAATGACCACGGAACTCTATGAAATTTGTGTATAGGGTTCCATCCCGTCCCAGGATGAACCACATAGCGAGCGCGAGCATCACGACAAGTAATCGGATTATTAGTACCGGTCAGCTGCAGGCATTGCTGCCCTTCCACATCCGGCCTATCAACCCAGTCGTCTACTGGGATCCTTAAAGAGAAACCTCATCTTGAAGCCGGCTTCGCGCTTAGATGCTTTCAGCGCTTATCCATTCCGTACGTAGCCAACCGGCCATGCCCTTGGCAGGACAACCGGCACACCAGAGGTACGTCCACCCCGGTCCTCTCGTACTAGGGGCAGCTCTTCTCAAGTTTCTTACGCGCGCAGCGGATAGGGACCGAACTGTCTCACGACGTTCTAAACCCAGCTCGCGTGCCGCTTTAATGGGCGAACAGCCCAACCCTTGGGACCTGCTCCAGCCCCAGGATGCGACGAGCCGACATCGAGGTGCCAAACCTTTCCGTCGATATGGACTCTTGGGAAAGATAAGCCTGTTATCCCCGGGGTACCTTTTAGCCGTTGAGCGCCATCTCT
The DNA here is from genome assembly GCF_003344865.1 of Euzebya pacifica. Classification (GTDB taxonomy): domain Bacteria; phylum Actinomycetota; class Nitriliruptoria; order Euzebyales; family Euzebyaceae; genus Euzebya; species Euzebya pacifica. Next base: position 2,199,695 of record NZ_CP031165.1, on the reverse strand, counting down.
CCCACTTGAAGATGGCGGATCACTAGGTCCTGCTTTCGCAACTGCTTGACCTGTCAGTCTCGCAGTAAAGCTCCCTTGTGCCCTTACACTCGAAGGCCGATTACCGACCGGCCTGAGGGAACCTTTGAGCGCCTCCGTTACAATTTAGGAGGCAACCGCCCCAGTTAAACTGCCCACCAGACGCTGTCCCTGATCCGGATAACGGACCAAGGTTAGAAGCTCAATATTGCCAGGGTGGTATTCCAAGGTTGGCTCCACGAACACTGGCGTGCCCGCTTCAAAGCCTCCCACCTATCCTGCACAAACAACACCGAACTCCAACATCAAGTTGCAGTAAAGGTCCCGGGGTCTTTCCGTCCTGCTGCGCGAAACGAGCATCTTTACTCGTATTGCAATTTCACCGAGTCTCTAGTGGAGACAGTGCTCAAGTCGTTACGCCATTCGTGCAGGTCGGAACTTACCCGACAAGGAATTTCGCTACCTTAGGACCGTTATAGTTACGGCCGCCGTTTACTGGCGCTTAGATTCAAGGCTTCACCGAAGTTAACCTCTCCTCGTAACGTTCCAGCACCGGGCAGGCGTCAGTACATATACGTCGTCTTACGACTTAGCATGCACCTGTGTTTTTAGTAAACAGTCGCTTGAGCCTAGTCACTGCGGCCCACTCTCGTGGGCACCCCTTCTCCCGAAGTTACGGGGCCATTTTGCCGAGTTCCTTCACTAGAGTTCTCTCGATCGCCTCGGTATTCTCTACCTGTCCACCTGAGTTGGTTTGGGGTACGGGTGGTCTTAGCCCTCCCTAGATGCTTTTCTTGGCAGCATGGTATTTCGCACTTCCACTATCCGTGTCGGCGTCGTGTTTCAGCCTTTGTGCAGCCCGGATTTGCCTGGTCTGCAGCCTACGCACTTACCCCGGCTCTACCATCGGCCGGGTTGCGATAACCTCCTGCGTCACACCATCGGTCAAACGGTCTAGGACCAGTACAGGAATATCAACCTGTTATCCATCGATTACGCCTTTCGGCCTCACCTTAGGTCCCGACTTACCCTGGGCGGATGAACCTTCCCCAGGAACCCTTGGACATTCGGCGGAGGAGTTCCTCCCTCCTCTTTCGTTACTCATGCCGGCATTCGCACTTGTATATGCTCCACGGTCGGTCACCCTCCCGCTTCGCTGCGAATACAACGCTCCCCTACCCATGTACGAAGTACATGTCGCAGCTTCGGTGCATGGCTTAGCCCCGTTACATTGTCGACGCAGGATTTCTTGACCAGTGAGCTATTACGCACTCTTTCAAGGGTGGCTGCTTCTAAGCCAACCTCCTGGTTGTCTATGACATCCCACATTCTTTACCACTTAGCCATGACTTAGGGACCTTAGCTGGCGATCTGGGTTGTTTCCCTCTCGACTACGGAGCTTATCCCCCGCAGACTCACTGCCGCGCTTGGCGTACTGGCATTCGGAGTTTGACTGATGTTGGTAAGCTTGTAGGCCCCCGCGACCAATCAGTGCTCTACCTCCAGCACGGAACACGCGACGCTGCACCTAAATGCATTTCGGGGAGAACCAGCTATCACGGTGTTTGATTGGCCTTTCACCCCTATCCACAGCTCATCCCCCCAGTTTTCAACCTAGGTGGGTTCGGTCCTCCACGCGGTCTTACCCGCGCTTCAACCTGGCCATGGATAGATCACACCGCTTCGGGTATAGGACCAGCTACTGAACGCCCTGTTCAGACTCGCTTTCGCTTCGGCTTCCCAACGTCTGGTTAACCTTGCAACTGATCGCTAACTCGCCGGCTCATTCTTCAAAAGGCACGCTGTCACCCCGAAGGGCTCCAACTGCTTGTAGGCACGCGGTTTCAGGTACTATTTCACTCCCCTCCCGGGGTACTTTTCACCTTTCCCTCACGGTACTAGTTCGCTATCGGTCGCTAGAGAGTGTTTAGCCTTATGAGGTGGTCCTCACAGATTCACACGGGATTTCACGGGTCCCGCGCTACTTGGGATGACTGAACAGCTGCACACAGATTTCGCCTACGGGTCTATTACCCACTACGGAGGACCTTTCCAGGTCGCTTCGGCTATCCGCGTGCATCGACTGTGACCGGATGACAGTCCGATCTATCAGGTCCCACTACCCCCACATGGCAACGGCTGTCACCTTGACACCATGTGAGTTTGGGCTGTACCCCGTTCGCTCGCCACTACTAGGGGCATCACTGTTGTTTTCTTTTCCTCCGGTTACTGAGATGTTTCACTTCACCGGGTTCCCTCTCGCTGAGCTATGTATTCACTCAGGAGTGACAGGGCATAACCCCTGCCAGGTTTTCCTATTCGGAAATCCGCGGATCAAAGCTTGCTTGGCAGCTCCCCGCGGCTTATCGCAGCCTGCAACGTCCTTCATCGGCTTCTAGCGCCAAGGCATCCACCGGGTGCCCTTACTAACTTGCCGAGACGATGCTCGCGCTCGCTATGGAGTTCTCAAGGGACGAACAAGGCCGCAGATGACGCCTGCACCGCGCCCAACAGATGCTGGGTTGACGATGTGGTTCGTACGATGCGACCAAGAAGGAGCTTCTCGCTGCCTTCAAAGCTACACAGTGTGCCCACACACTCCAGATGCGTTCGCTACCGACTCGGTCATAACCCGAAGCCACCGAAGCGACCCAGGTCCCCCGAGCGGGGAACTCATCCTCGTGGATGAATAGTCAGTGATCCACAGAAACGGGGCGCCAATCGCCACAGAACGTTCGTCTGTGGTCGGGCGCCATTCGCTCCTTAGAAAGGAGGTGATCCAGCCGCACCTTCCGGTACGGCTACCTTGTTACGACTTCGTCCCAATCGCCGATCCCACCTTCGGCAGCTCCCTCCTTGCGGTTGGGCCACTGACTTCGGGTGTTACCGACTTTCATGACGTGACGGGCGGTGTGTACAAGGCCCGGGAACGTATTCACCGCAGCGTTGCTGATCTGCGATTACTAGCGACTCCGCCTTCATGGAGTCGAGTTGCAGACTCCAATCCGAACTGAGACCGGCTTTGTGAGATTCGCTCACCCTCGCGGGATCGCAGCCCTCTGTACCGGCCATTGTAGCATGTGTGCAGCCCAGGACATAAGGGGCATGATGATTTGACGTCGTCCCCACCTTCCTCCGGTTTGACACCGGCAGTCTCCCATGAGTCCCCGCCATTACGCGCTGGCAACATAGGATAAGGGTTGCGCTCGTTGCGGGACTTAACCCAACACCTCACGGCACGAGCTGACGACAACCATGCACCACCTGTATACGACGCCGAAGCACACCATGTTTCCATGGTTTTTCCGTATATTTCAAGCCCTGGTAAGGTTCTTCGCGTTGCTTCGAATTAAGCCACATGCTCCGCCGCTTGTGCGGGCCCCCGTCAATTCCTTTGAGTTTTAGCCTTGCGGCCGTAGTCCCCAGGCGGGGTGCTTAATGCGTTAGCTGCGGCACGGAAGAAGTGGATTATCTCCCACACCTAGCACCCATCGTTTACGGCGTGGACTACCAGGGTATCTAATCCTGTTTGCTCCCCACGCTTTCGCTCCTCAGCGTCAGAACAGGCCCAGAGATCCGCCTTCGCCACCGGTGTTCCTCCTGATATCTGCGCATTTCACCGCTACACCAGGAATTCCGATCTCCCCTACCTGCCTCAAGTTCTCCAGTATCGGGTGCGGTTTCAGGGTTAAGCCCTGAGATTTCACATCCGACTTAAAGAACCGCCTACGAGCTCTTTACGCCCAATAATTCCGGACAACGCTCGGTCCCTACGTATTACCGCGGCTGCTGGCACGTAGTTGGCCGGACCTTCTTCTGGAGGTACCGTCACTTTCGCTTCTTCCCTCCTGAAAGTGGTTTACAACCCGAAGGCCTTCTTCCCACACGCGGCGTCGCTGCGTCAGGCTTTCGCCCATTGCGCAAGATTCCCCACTGCTGCCTCCCGTAGGAGTCTGGGCCGTGTCTCAGTCCCAGTGTGGCTGTTCGAGCTCTAACTCCAGCTACGCGTCGTTGCCTTGGTGAGCCATTACCTCACCAACAAGCTGATACGCCGCGAGACCATCCCGGAGCAGCGGACTTTTCCTCCAGCTGCCATGCGGTAAATGGAGAATATTGGGCATTAGCCACAGTTTCCCGTGGTTATTCCCATCTCCGGGGTAGGTTTCTCACGTGTTACTCACCCGTTCGCCGGTCTCCACACATCCGAAGATGTGCTTCTCCCTCGACTTGCATGTGTTAGGCGCGCCGCCAGCGTTCGTCCTGAGCCAGGATCAAACTCTCCATTAGAGACCTGTAGCGAACAGCAAAGCTGCAACCACACATCCTGTGGAGATAAATGACCTTGGTTATGGAATGAACACTGACAAATTTTCGTTGTCAGTCATCCTGAATCAAGGAATCTACAAACTCGTCGAGATGCCATACCGAAGCACAACACCCCAGACGGGGCTTGCATGTATAAAGTGCACTGACTTTTGGCACACTGTGTAGTTTTCAAGGAGCGGGGGACACAATCTCCCGAGTTCCTCCGAACCGACAACCGCCGGCAACCAAAGGCTTTCGGTCAACCATGCAACCGGACAACCGTCCGGGCTCCAAGTCCTGAATCGAAGACCTCCCGCAGAACACGAGAGCCGATCACTATGGACTGCACCGCTTCCGGGGGGCGAACCCCTTCTTGCGGCGGACGAGTAATGTACGCCTCCCCCCGGGCCCCTGCAACCCCTGGACCGGGATTTTCTGGATGCCCGGACGCCAAACGCACGCTGACCTGCGAAAAGGCAGTCAGAACATGTTCTGGGAATCCCTGACAGGGGCGCAGCAGCGGTAGCTGCAGGTCCCCTGTCTACCCCGTCCACCCGCCCGGAAACCAACAACGCCGCCCCCAGCTCGGGGACGGCGTGTGGCGATGCAACCCAGCAAGGGCGCGTCGGGGCGAACGTGGGCGCGCTCAGGAGGCGTGCTCGAACGGGGGTGCAGGCGGTGGCATCGCCGGTGCACTACCCAGTCCGTTCATGGACGGGTGTGCCGGCACCTCCTCCTGGGCGGCAAGGCACTCCACGGCAGCGGTGAGCCGCTCGAGGTGGCGCACCACCTCCTTGGTGTCCCTGCGGCCCTCGAAGACGCGGATGAGCGTCAGCCCGGCACCGACGAGCGCGAGCCCGCCGATCCCGCCTGAGATGAGGAAAGGGAACTGCGTGCGGATGTCGACGCCGTTGTCCAGCCCTGCCGCACCGTTCCAGGCGAAGAAGATGAACAGGAGCCCGAAGACGACGAGCCCGATCGCGGTGTACCTGGTTGCGTTGGGTGAGATGTTGTTCATGCGTGCGCGCTCCTGCGTGCGAGACGGGTGGGGTCGGCGGTGGGTGGGACGAGGGTGGGCGAATGCGTCATCCGAGGAACACCTTCCGGACGTTCTCGGGGTCGGATAGCTCGGCGCCCCGGACCTCCTGCACGATGGTTCCCTGCTCCATGATCAAGCCCAGGGTGGCCACGTCGAGCGCGCCGATGTTCTGCTCGATGAGGATGACGGTGGTGCCGTCGGCGTTGATCTGGCGGACGATCTCGAAGACGTCCTTGACGATGACGGGGGCCAGGCCCATGGACGCCTCGTCGATGATCAGCAGCTTCGGCTTGGCCATCAGGCTCCGCCCGATGGCGACCATCTGCTGCTCACCGCCCGACAGCGTGCCGGCCATCTGGTCGTGGCGTTCGCGGAGCCGCGGGAAGTAGTCGTAGACCTTCTCCCGCTGCTGCTCCATCCAGTCGCCGTCGGACCGGTGCGTCCAGCCACCGACGTCGAGGTTGGCGCGCACCGACAGCTGGGGGAACACCCGCCGGCCCTCGGGACACATGACGATGCCGTTGGACACCGCCTGTCGGACCGACCACTTGGAGGCATCACGCCCCTCGAAGGACACGGTCCCGCCCGTGGGCTTGACCTTCCCGCACAGCACCGAGGCGGTGGTGGTCTTCCCTGCCCCGTTGAGGCCGAGGAGCACCGCGGTCTCGCCGGTGCGGATGGTGAAGTCGATGCCGTGCAGGACCTGCAGGCCGCCGTACCCGGCGGTCAGGCCCGACACCTCCAGCAACGTCTCGCCGGGCGCCGTCTCGCCACCGACGGCGGCGATCTCGTCGCTCGGCAGCGGCATGGTCGGATCGCGGGAGAGGTCGGTGCTGGGGTCGTACTCCTCGTACTCCCCCACCGCCTCACCGCTCGACGGTGGCTTCCACAGTGCGTCAGTCAAGGGTCGTCGCCCCCTCACCCATGTAGGCCTCGGCCACAGCCGGGTTGGTGCGGATCTCCTCGGCGCGACCCTCGGCAAGCAGCTTGCCGAAGGACAGGACGAAGACGTAGTCGCTGACGCGCAGCACCTGCGGCACGTGGTGGTCGATCATCACGATGGAGATGTTGAGCTGGTCACGCATGACGAGCAGGCGATCGCAGAACTCCGCGGCCTCCTCCGGCGCCATGCCGGCCAGCGGCTCGTCCAGCATGAGGATGTCGGGGTCGACGGCCATCACCGCCGCGACCTCGCACAGCTTGAGCATGCCGTAGGGCATCCCGTCGAGCGTGCGATGGGCGAGGTGGGCGATGCCGAAGAACTCCAGCACCTCCATGGCCCGTCGCCGCAGCTCGCGTTCCTCGCGCCGGGCCCAGGGCATGCCGAACATGCCGGCCCCGTCGCCGTAGGCCACCTTGTGGTGGTGGGCGACGAGCAGGTTCTCCAGGAGGGTGAAGGACCGGATGAGGCCCACCTGCTGGAAGGTGCGTCCGAGGCCGCGGATGACGCGTTCGTCGGGTCGCAGCGCGGTGACGTCCTCACCCTTGATGAAGACGCGGCCCTCGTTGGGGCTCGCGAAGCCGCTGACGCAGTTGAAGAAGGTGGTCTTGCCGGCGCCGTTGGGACCGAGCACCCCGACGATCTCGTTGGGGGCGACCCGGAAGTCGACGCCGCCGAGCGCCTGGACACCGCCGAAGCGGATGGCGATCCCCTTGGTCTCCAGCAGGTACCGGGAGTCGCCCTTGGGGATGGCAAGGGGTGGTGTGGCCGTGTCGGGCACGGGAGTGTCGAGCTGTGTCACAGCCGGGCTCCTTCCGGGTCGGCCAGCGGGTCCTCACGGTAGACCGCGGGCGGGTCGGTCAGCGGATCTGCCGTGTCGTCCTTGAACTTGCCCATGCGCAGCCACGAGTGCAGATGGTGCTGCTGCTGGGCGATACCGCCCGGGTACAGGGTCAACGTCAGGATCAGCAGCGCTGCGCTGATCACCGGCTCGAGGGTGATGTCGATCGCGGTGAACGGCCAGAAGTGGAGGTTCTCGTGGGACCGCTCCAGCAGCGTGGGAAGGACCGCGAACAACACACCGCCCTGCACCACTCCCCATCGGTTGCCCACGCCACCCACGACGGCCATCAGCAGGAAGGTGATGGAGAGCAGGAACTGGAAGTCAGCCGGCGCCACGCGCTGCTCGATGGAGGCGAACAGGCCGCCCGCCACGGCGGCGATGAGGCCGGAGAGGACGAACGCCAGCAGCTTGTACCCGGTGACGTTGATGCCCCAGGAGGCCGCCACCCGCTCGCTCTCGCGAAGGGCGCGGACGGCCCGGCCTGCCTTGGAGCCGGCGAAGAGGGTGTCGAACAGCAGGAACACCGCGAGGAAGGCGATGCAGAGGTAGGCGTAGCTGAGGTCGCTCGTGAAGCCGTCGAGCCCGCCGGCCATGGCCGAGAACGGGCCACCGAGCCCGTCCATGAACGACACGATGAAGCCGGGCATGACCGGACGCGGGGCGACCTGACCTGCACCGCCACCGGTCAGGGAAGTGATGTTGAACACCACTTCCTGGGCGAACAAGCCGTAGGAGATCGTGACGATCGCCAGGTACAGGCCCTTGACTCGCAGCGCGACCGCGCCCAGGAGGACCGCGGCGAACGCCCCCGAGAGGGCGGCGACGACGAGGCCAGCACCCCAAGGAAGGTCGAGCTCGGTGAGGGTGTAGCCGGCGGCGAACGCCCCGGCGCCGAAGAAGGCCGCATGCCCGAGCGACACCTGGCCGGCGTAGCCGACGAGGATGTTCATGCTCAGCGCCACGATGGCGAACACGGCGGCCTTGCTGACCAGGTTGGTGTAGACGTCCGGTACCAGGGAGGTGACGAACAGGACGAGGAGGACCAGGCCGATGCGTACGGCGTGGCGCTGGGCGCGTCCCCGGGAGTCGGGGGCCCACTGCTCCACGACGAGGCGTGGCGGCGGCGCGGACGGACGGGCGGTCGTGGTGCCCGAGGGCATGGGCTGGGGGGCCGGAGCGGTGACGTCGACCGACATCTCAGGCCTCCTTTCCGAGCAGGCCCCGTGGACGCAACAGCAGCACGAGCAGCAGCGACATGAGGACCGCGATCTGCGGCGGACCCGGGAGACCCAGGTCGAGGGTGAGGTTGATCTGGTTGGCGGTGGCGACGATCACACCGAGCAGCAGGCCGCCGACGACGGCACCGACCATGCTGGTCAGGCCTCCGAGCAGCGCGCCGGTGAAGGCCGGGATGAGGAACCGGGCCAGGAGCAGGCCCGGGCCGAGCAGGTTGAAGACACCAGCGGCGAGCAGGCCGGCTGCACCGGCCATCGCACCGGCAACCGCCCACGCGCTCATCGTGATCGCGTTGGTGTTGATGCCCTGCAGCTCGGCGGCGAACGGGTCCTGGGAGGTGGCAAGCAGCGCCACGCCGTAGGGCGTCTTGAAGTACAGAGCCAGCAGCGCCGCTGCGCCACCCAGCACGACCACGATGATGATCGTGTGCCAGTCGACGGGGATCGTCGAGCCGGGGATGGTGAACGCGTTGCCGTTGATGAAGCGGGGGAACGGGTCGCCGGTGACGCCGAACAGCTTGGCCTGCAGGCCCACCATGAACACGGCCACACCGATGGTGAGCACCAGCTGGGTGACGGGCGTGGAGTCCTTGAGCCGGTCGAGGATGACCTTGACCATCACGCTCAGCATGGCGCCGGCGAGCAACGCGGGGATGACGGAGACCAGCAGCTGGCCGCCGGTGAGGGTGCCGGGGTTGTCGGCGCTGCTGAAGATCGACAGCGCCTCCATCCGCTCCATGATGAACAGCGACACGAACGCGCTGGACGTGCCGATCTCGCCGTGGGCGAAGTTGAGGACCTTGGTGGCCTTGAAGACCAGCGCCAAGCCGAGGGCGATGAGGGCGTAGATCGCACCGGTGCGGACACCGATGACGAAGATGTTGATCAGCTCGTCCATGTCAGGTCCTAGAACCCGGTGGCGAAGCTGGCGACGGTCTCGTATTCCTCGGTGGTGCAGTTGGCCTTGATCACGTGCACCTGGTTGGCCCCGAAGTGGTTGTCCGGGGAGTAGGAGGTGCTCGGGAAGATGCCGGTCTCCACCGTCGAGTTCTCGACGAGGTTGCGGAAGTCCTCGCGCGTCACGTCGTTGCTCCCGTAGGTGCTGACGTACTGCTCGAGCAGGTCGGAGAAGATCATGCCGGTGGCCCACAGGGACAAGGCGATGTCGTCGCTGGGGGTGCCGAACTGCTGGGCTGCGGAGAAGAACTCCGGCACGTTGTTGCGCGCCCAGTCCAGGCCGGGGAAGGGCGAGAAGAACTCGCCGCCGTCGACGTTGGGGCAGCCCGATCCGAGGACGGCGTTGAGGCCCATGGAGACACCCACGCCCACGAACTGGGGGTTGTAGTTGGCCAGGTTGGCCTGCTGGGCGAACTGGATGTAGTCCACCGGGGCGGTGAGGATGTAGACGACGTCGACACCGTTCTGCTGCAGGTCCGCGGCGTAGGTGTTGTACCAGGAGTTGTCACCCTTGGGGTGTCGCAGGGTGCGGTAGTAGTCCAGGCCGGACGCCGCGACGCCCTGCTCCCAGCCGTCGACGGCATCCTGGAAGTTCGGGGTGTCGGTGATGACCGCCGCGACCTTCTGGCCGGGGTGCTGGGCCTTGACCCACTGGGCGAGCAGGAGGCCCTGGGCCCGGTAGCTCATGGAGAAGGCGAAGTAGTTGCGCAGGCCCAGGAGGCCGGCCTCGGTGACGCCCGCGGAGAAGTAGGGGATGTTCTGCTGCTCCGCGAAGGTGCCGCAGGCCTGGATCTGGTCGGTACCGCCGGCGCCGGTCAGCAGGAAGTTGTCGGCGGCCAGCTGGCGGCAGGCCTGCACGGCGGTGGAGGGCTGGTAGCGGTCATCGGCGAAGGAGATGTTGAACTGGGTGAACCCGGCGATGTCGCCGTCCTGCCCCACCTTGTACCGGTAGTAGAGGTCGCGAGCCTCCTCGAAGGAGGTGACGGGCAGCGGAGCGGCGCCGGTCACCGGCGCGTGGACCGCGATGTTGATGGAACCGGCTGCGGCGTCGACGCCGGTGCGGTCCGAACCGCTGATGGCCGCGGTACCGCCGCCCGTGTTCCCACCGGTGTCGCCACCCGTGTCGCCACCCGTGTCACCGCCGGTGTCCCCGCCCGTGGTCCCGCCGGTGTTGCCCCCGGTGGTTCCGCCGGTGCTGCCACCCGTGGTCCCGCCCGTCGAGCCACCGGTGCTGCCACCCGTGGACCCGCCCGTCGAGCCACCGGTGCTGCCACCCGTGGACCCGCCCGTCGAGCCACCGGTGCTGCCACCCGTGGACCCGCCGGTGCTGGTCGAACCACCGGTCGTCCCGGTGGTCCCGGTCGTGCCCGTCGTTCCGGTCGTCCCGGTCGTGCCCCCCGTGGTGCTCCCCGTGGTGCCGCCGGTCGCGCCACCGGTCGAGCCGGTGGTCCCGCCGGCGACCTGGCTGCCGGTCCCCGAGTCGAACGCGGTCTGGTCGGTGAAGCCGTTCGTTCCGCCAGCGGCGAAACCGATCTGTTCACGCGTTTCGGCCTTCAGGCCGCAGGCGGCCGCGAGCATCGCGAAGACCGCGAGGGCTGCGAGGAAACGCAGGCGTCGGTAAATGGACATGGTGGGCATCGACTCTCTTCTTCGGGGAGGGAGCAGGGAACGGGGTGCGGCGACCCCGGACTAGATCTGGAATCCGCGATCGCGCAGGAGGCGGGTCATCGCCCCGGAACGCACCGCGGCGGTGACGGGCGCGCCGTCCAGGACACGGCCGTACCAGAAGGCACCGCCGAGCATCATCGGCAGCAGGATCCACGCGATCGGGAAGGATCCGGCCGACTCCTCGTTCACCGGGGCGAACGCTTCGTCAGCGACGCTGCTGGTGTTGTCCTGCACCGCCGACGTGACGCCGGACTCGGCTGCCGGCGCCGGCTGGGCCGCCGCCGTGCTGGTCGTCCCCGACGCGGCGGGCGAGGACGGTCGGTTGCTGGAGCTCGATCCGCTGGACGACGAGCTCGACGACCCGCGGCCACCGCTGGTGCCACCCGTGCTGCCGGAGCTGCCCGAGGTGGACCCACCGGTGCTGCCACCGGTGTTGGTGTTGTTGCCCGGGGAGACCGGGATCGGCTCGGGCTTGTCGACCTGGGTGAACTCGGTCGTCGGGGGGTTGGCGTCCAACGGCTCGAGGTAGGCGTAGTAGTTCGTGGAGTAGTCGGCGTCGCCGTAGGCCAGGTTCTGCGCGGCCAGCGGGCGGATGAGGATGCCGTTGCTCCAGTCGAGCTTGAACTGCTCGTTGTCGGTGAGCGCGTCCTGTGCCGGGAACGTCATGTCGAAGGTGACGATGTTGTTGTCGTCCGGCTCGGCCCGGGGGCTGCAGTAGAAGATGTCGATCTCCGGCTGCTCGCGGACCGGCTGGTTGTCACCGGCCTCCCACGGTTCTGCGATGACGCACGCCTCGAGGCCCGTGATGTTCTGGGTCAACAGGTCGGTCTCGCCACCGGTCACGTTGCCGAAGAAGGCCTCGAACATCTCCGGGCCACCGGTGCCTGCCTGGGCGACGACGGCGAGCATGAACTCGCGGAACGCCGGTGACTCCACGGCGAAGGACGCCGACGACATCTGGAAGCTGATGGTGTAGTCGCTGACCGTCTTGCCCTCGGCGACGGTGGGCGGACCGATCTGGACGGCCGAGGAGTAGCGCTGGTTGCCGTTGAGCAGGCCGACCGGGAGCGCGCCCGGCGGCACGGGCTGCGGCACCGGCTCGGTCGCGGTGTCCAGGCCTTCCAGGCCAGCGACGACGCCGCCGAGGACCGGACCGGTGATCGCCTGGGCATCCGGCGTGCAGGACTCGGGGATGACGATGCACTGGATCGTGGAGTCCGTCAGCGTCCCGGGGGTCAGCGCGCTCGTGGGCGAGGTGTAGAACGCGGTCTTGACGCCGCCACCCTCGGCGGGCGGCTCCTCGTCGCCGCCGGGCAGCGATGGGATGGGCGACTCCTCCTCGGTCTCGCTGGGCGAGGGGGTCGGCTCGGGGTCCTCGGTCTCGCTGGATCCCGGGATCGGCACGGGGAGGTCGGGCAGCTGGGCGCCTGCGCTGCCGGCCAGCGGCACGGTCGCGAGCAACATCGTGCCCACGAGGAAGAACAGCGCCCAGGCCCGGAGGTCGTGAGCAGGACGCAGCGCACTTGCGCTGGTGCGTCCCGAGTGGCGACCCCGGGTTGAGGGATGCGGCTTGGTCATGTCGTGTCGGCCCATCACAGTCGGCTTCGGTTCCTGCGCCGCACTCCCCCGAGCGGGCTCCGTTGGTGACGGAGCACAGTGCTGCATATCGGAGAGTTCGACGTCGGTGCAGGGTTCTCCTGCCCGACGACCACAGGATTCGGTCGAAATCGCCGGCAACTGAAGGAGATCCGCCCGTCACGCCGCTGCGACTGTTACCGAAGGTACCCAAGGTGACCGTCAGGCCCCGGATCAGTCCCCGTTCGACTCGTCCGCCCGCCGGTGCCGCACGTACCGGCTGACCAACGGATGGCCGTCGATCCAGAACCGCCACGGCCGGTCGGCTGCCAGCCGGACACCCACCCGAGGCCCCGTGGCGACCGCCGGCGGCTCGTAGCCGTCGCGGGCCAGCCGGACCGGTGATGCCGGGTCGAGCAGGTCCACGCCGCCCATGGCCCCGTCGATGCCGAGGGCGCTGGCGAGGCGTGCCGGGCCTCGCAGGAGGTCGCGGTCGCGGACCCGGTCGCCACGCCGGGCGCGCAGCACCGCTTCGCCGTCGACGATCTCCGCGGCGCGGAGGAGGACCGCCTGGCCGTGCCCATCGGGGCCGGTGACCACGTTCATGCACCAGTGCATGCCGTAGGTGAAGTAGACGTAGGCATGCCCGGCCGCACCGAACATGACCGCGTTGCGAGGGGTCCGGCCCCGGAAGGTGTGGCTCGCCGGATCGTCCTCGTCGTAGGCCTCGACCTCGATGATCCGGACCGCGGTCCCCTCCTCGGGGCGCTCCAGGATCGTGCCCAGCAACCGCGGTGCGACCACGGGGCTGTCCCCCTGCAGCACGGACCGGTCCAGCAGGCGCCGGCCCGTCATCCGAGCCGGTCGCGCTTGGCCGCCACGAACGCCCGCAGCTGCTCCAGCGTGCCGGTGTTGAGCACGTCCGACGGCGTGGCCCAGCCCCGCTGGGCGGTCCACACGCCGTACCGCATCGCGTCGAGGTCGCCGACGGAGTGGGCGTCGCACGAGATGGTGAGGCTCACGCCGGCCTCGACCGCCCGCCGGACCATCTCCCCCGACAGGTCGAGCCTGCGCGGGGAGGCGTTGACCTCGAGCGCCGTGCCGGTCTCGCGGCAGGCCTCGAGGATCGCGGCCAGGTCGACCTCGAATCCGGGACGCTTGCCGAGCTTGCGCCCGGTCAGGTGGCCGATCGCGTTGACGGCGGGCGACTCGATGGCCGCCATGATCCGCGCGGTCTGTGCGGCGCTGTCACGTTCCAGCCCCGAGTGCACGCTGGCGACGGTCCAGTCGAACTCCAGCAGGAAGTCGGGGTCGTAGTCCAGTCCGCCCTCGAGCCCGATGTTCAGCTCCGAGGCGTCGAGCACGGCCATCTCGTAGCGATCCTGCAGGGCGCGGATGGCCCCTCGACGGTCGAGGACCTGCTGGCGTGACAGGCCGTTCATCGACAGGTCCTCGGCGTGATCGGTGACCGCCCAGTAGGCGTAGCCCTTGCCGGCGGCGCGGCCGATCATCTCCTCCAGCGTGGCCTTGCCGTCGCCGGACCAGTCGGAGTGGCCGTGCAGGTCGCCGGTGATGTCGTCGAGGGTGACGACCGCAGGCAGGCTGCCGTCGATGGCGGCGTCGACCTCGCCGGTGTCCTCGCGCATGGTCGGCGGTACCCAGGCCAGGTCGACCGCGGCGTAGACGTCGGCTTCGGTGCGGCTGGCGACCCGCTCGCCCTGCGTGCCCTCCTCGGTCCGCGTCCAGATGCCGTACTCGTTGAGCAGCAGCCCGCGGCGTACCGCCCGTTCCCGCACGCGCACGTTGTGGGCCTTCGACCCGGTGAAGTACTGCAGCGCCGCACCCCACGCGTCGGGCTCGACCACCCGCAGGTCGACCTGGATCCCGCGCACGGTGATGACCGAGGACTTCTTCTCGCCGGCTGCGATCACGGACTGGACCAGGTCGTAGCCGCGGAACGCCTCGTGGATCGGCACGGGGTCGGCGTCGCTTGCCACGAGCACGTCGATGTCGCCGATCGTGTCGCGCATGCGCCGCAGCGAGCCGGCGTAGTCGACCTGGTCGACGTCGTCCCGTGCCCGCAACCGCGTGCAGATCTCTTCGGCCAGCGCGATCGCGTCGGCGGCGGGGACACGGTCGGTGTCCTTGCTGCCCATCCGGCGCAGGGACTCCTTGAGGTTGGCGACGGTCTTCGCGCCCAGCCCCGGCAGTCCGGCCACCCGGCCGTCCTCCATCGCCGCCGTCAACGCCTCGATGGAGTCGATCCCGAGGGAATCGTGCATCAGCACCGCCGTCTTCGGTCCCAGCCCGGGCACCCGGGTCAGCTCGACCACGCCGGCGGGGACCTTCTCGCGCAGGTCCTCCAGCATCCCGATGGTGCCGGAGTCCAGGTACTCGCGGATCTTCTTCGCCGTCGACGCGCCGATCCCCTTCACCTCTGCCAGCGCCGCGTCGTCGAGGGTGCCCAGGTCCACCGAGGCGGCACCGACGGCATCGGCGGCACGTTCGTAGGCCCGGACACGGAAGCGATCGGCGCCACTGATCTTCAGCAGCGACGCGATCTCGGCGAACCGGCGGTGCAGCTCCTCGTTGACCCAAGCCATGGCGCGCAGCCTACGACCCGCGTGCGACACCGGCTGCTGTGCTCCTCGACCGCCCCTGCAAGACTGCGATGCATGAACATCGGATCCTGGGCCCGCGCCGACGGCGTCGTCGGCATCGTCTCGAAGGTCGACCCCGACGGCACGGTCACCGTGTTCAACCCGGGTGACCGGCAGATGATCGTCGTGCCGACCGCGAAGTGTCAGCCGCTGCCGACGGGCACCGTCGAGGCGCGCATCACCGTCCGCCTGGACGTTCCCCACGGGCTGGCCGAGGAGTCGATGACCCGTTGGGTCGCTGCCCTGGTGGATCCGGTGCTGCGCACCAACGCACGGGCGGCGCTGGAGGAGCAGGGCATGGACGTCGGGGCGTTCGCCATCGAACCGTCGGTGGAGGTCACCGAGGTCGCCGACCAGGACCCGACCGGTCCCGGCGCGACTTAGGAGGGACGACCCGAAGACTGCACGTCACGGTGGGCGTGCAGGTAGGCGGGGAAGAAGTCCCGTTCCAGCCGTGACCAGTACTCCACCGCCAGCGCGGCATCCAGGCCGAGGTCGTTGGAGGGGATGTCGGCGGTGGTGCGGTCACAGGTCTGCACCAGCAGGCCGTGCAGCCGGTTGGCGCGCGCCTCGTCCTGCATGCGGATCTGGATGAGGGTCAGCTCGATGCGCTGCTTGCCGTGGGGCAGCCAGGCGACCGTGCCGCCGACGCGGTCGCGGTAGATGCGGGCCTTGCCGGTCTCGGCCACGAGCAGGCCCTCACGCCGAGCGAGCTCGTCGATCCGGGCGAGCAGCTGAACCTCGATGCTGGGTGCCATGCGGGGGATGCTATCGACGGCGTCGCGTCGGCTCAGACAACCTCGCCGGCGTCGATGCGCTTCTGGCGCTTCTCCGCCTCCGCCTTGATGCCCTTGGTCGCGATCGACATGACCAGCTTCTGGCCCTGCTTGATCACGAGCTTGGGCAGCGGGATGACCAGGTCGACCATGCCCTCGAGCTCCGCGCGGCAGCCGGTCTCGGTCGGGGTGATCGTGTAGGTCCCCCGCTGCGCCCGCTGCACGCCCCCGCTGACCAGCTCCCAGCTGACGGAGTCGTCGGTCCAGTGATGGTCGACGACCTGCTCGTCGTGGATGCCGACCACCGACATCTTCATCCACACCCGCTCGGGCCAGCCCTCGTCGTTGTGGCTCTCGATGCGGACGTCCTTGTGGATCTTCGACCAGGTGGGGAACGCCTCCAGGTCGGTCAGGACGTCCCAGACCGTCTCGGGGGTGGCCTCGATGTCGATCTCGGCGCTCGCGTGGACCTCAGCCAAGGGCCATCTCCTTCTCCATGGGCGTGCGAAAGCGCGGAATCACCACATGGCCCCGTAGCCACGTGGTCAGCCGTTCGGCTTCGACGGCGACCGCGTCCGACCCATGATGACCGATGTCGGCCAGAAGTCTCGTGACCACCTGTCCGTCCGCTTGCTGCGCCCAGCCGCCCACGACCTGCCCCTCGAACCAGATCGTGGGGCCGACGTTGCCGTTGCGGTCGAACAGCGGGCCGCCGAACGCGCCGTGCTCGCCCAGGTACCAGCCCCGTTCCTTCCACCCCATGGGGGTCGGGTCCAGCGCGGGGAGGAGGGTCACCACGCCGCTGGGCACGTCACCCGGGGGCTCGTCCCCCGGGGGCTCGTCACCCGGCGCGACCCACGCGTCCACGGTCGTGCCATCGACGGTCACGGTGACCGCCACCGCGCCCGCATCGGCCAGCGCCGCCCGGGTCTGCCGGACGGTCCAGCCGGTCCACCACTTCACGTCGTCGGTGGTGACCGGTCCGAAGCGGGCCAGGTAGCGGCCGGCCAGCGCGGTCCGGCCGGCGGTCTCGTCCAGCGCCACCGCAGACCCGGGTCGCGCCTCGAACCACGACGCGGTCGGCATCCACGCGTACTGGCTGGCACGCCACGACCCGGCCGGTGCGGTCCGGACGATCGTGCCCTCCATGGCCATGACGTACAGCAGTCGGGGGCCGACGGGTTGTTCCTGGACCCACTTGCCGGATCCGAGCAGGACCGGCGTCCGCATCCCCTCGACGCGGTTGTTGAGGGCAGTCGTCGACATCGGCGTCCCGGCGACGTCGAGCGCCGCCAGGATCCGACCCTCGAGGTCCGCGAGGAACGCAGGGGCGTGGTCGATTCCCGACGCCTCGACGAACCGCTCGACCCGGCGACGTTCCTTGTCGGCCACGGCCCTCGCGGCGCCGGCCATGACCACCGGCGCGTCGGCGAGCGTGGCGATCCACAAGGTGCGTCGCATCGCATGCAGGCGCCAGAGGGTGCGATCGACGTACAGGGACCGGTCGACGTCGTCGAGGCTCACCCCGGCCACACAGGCCCGGATCCCCAGGTACGGGGTGGCCGGGTCCGTCGAGTGCATCACGACGAGGTCCGACACCGCCGTCTCCGCATCGGCAGCGGAATGACCGACGTGGTGGCGGAGGACCAGCCGGGCCCGTCGCTCGGCGTCGTCGATGTGGCGAACCGCCCCCACGGGGCGCTCAGCCGATCCGGTCGCGCAGCGTCGCCAGCTGGCCCCGCACGGCCTCCGGGGCGGGGCCCTGCACGGCGTTGCGGCGATGCACCGCACCCATCGGATCCAGCAGGCTGCTGACCTGGTCGGCGTCGAGCTCGGGCATGGTCCCGACCAGCTCGTCGGGAGTCAGGTCGGTGATGTCGATCCCGCGTCCCTCGCAGGTGGCGACCAGCTCGCCGACCCGTTCGTGGGCGCTGCGGAACGGGACGCCGGCGACGACGAGCGCCTCGGCCACGTCGGTGGCAAGGGAGAACCCACCCGCAGCCGTCCCTGCCAGCCGCTGGCGATCGAACACGAGGCTGGCCATCATCCCGGCGACGGCGGGCAGGGCGAGCATCAACGTGTCGACCGCGTCGAAGACCGGCTCCTTGTCCTCCTGCAGGTCGCGGTTGTAGGTCAGGGGCAGCCCCTTCAGCGTGACCAGCAGCGTGACGAGGCTGCCGATCAGCCGTCCGGTCTTGCCGCGGACCAGCTCGGCGACGTCGGGGTTGCGCTTCTGCGGCATGATGCTGGATCCCGTCGAGAAGGCGTCGCCGACGCGGCACCAGCCGAACTCGGTGCTGGCCCACAGCACGACCTCCTCGCAGAGGCGGGAGAGGTGCACGCCGATCATGGCGGTGGCGGACAGGAACTCCACGGCGAAGTCGCGGTCGGCGACGGTGTCCATGGAGTTGGGGCCGACACCGGTGTAGCCGAGGGCGTCGGCGTAGCGCTGTGGGTCCAGCGGCAGGGTCAGCCCGGCCATCGCGCCCGACCCGAGCGGTGAGAAGTCCAGCAGCCGGGCCCGGCAGTCGGCCAGCCGGGCGACGTCGCGGTCCAGCGCCCACGCATGGGCCAGCAGGTGGTGGGCGAGGGTGACCGGCTGGGCGCGCTGCAGGTGGGTGAACCCCGGCGCGATCCAGTCGACCGCACCCTCGGCCTGGTCGGCCAGGGCGGTCTGGATGTTGCGGAGCTGCTCGGTCAGCACGGGGATGGTGTCGGCCAGGTACAGCCGGAGGTCACCGACGATCTGGTCGTTGCGGCTGCGCCCGGCCCGCAGGCGGCCGCCCGCCGCACCGCACAGCTCGATCAGCCGTCGTTCGACCGCGCCGTGGAGGTCCTCGTCGTCGTCGAGGAAGGCGAAGGTCCCGTCGGTGAACTCCTCCTCGATGGTGGCGAGGGCCGTGACGATCGCGTCGTGGTCGTCGTCGGTCACCAGGTCGAGGCGCTGCAGCTCGTCGGCGTGGGCCCGGGATCCGGACAGGTCGTAGGGCCACAGGCGGGCGTCGAAGTGGATCGAGCGGCCCAGGTCCCACGCCGCCCGGTCGGGTCCGCTGGCGAAGCGTCCGCCCCACAGGCGACCCTCCCCGGTCGTCCCGGTGGTGCCGCTGCCGTCAGTCGTCATCGTCGTCGTCCTCGTGGTTGTCGGGGTTGTCCGGGTTGTCCGGGTCGGCGTTGTCGGGGTCCTCGCTGTCCGGGGCGGCCTCGAGCTCCGTCAGGACCACGCGGATGGCCTCGGCGACGTCGGGATGGATGTCGCCGTCGTCGGCCCAGTCCCGCAGTCGGTCCAGGGCGCGCTCGATCCGCTTGTCGTCGGGCTTGTCGCGAACACGTTCGAGCTCGCGGAGCAGGTCCTCGCCGCGTTCGCCTGCCGCCTCGGGATCCTGCCCGATCAGCTCGATCATCCCCTCCAGCCCCAGCTCCCGGGCGATGTCGGCGGGATCCGACGGCGCAGCTGCCGCCCCGTTGACCGACCCGCCGTCCGACCCATCGCTGTCCGACCCGTCGCCGTCGGTCGGTGTCGCCTCGGGCCCTGCCGGCACTGAGGGTGCGGCGCTCGACGGCGGCGTCGCCTCGGGCCCGGACGGTGCGGAGGGGGACGTCGCGGCCGTGCTCGGGGTCGGCGTGACCTCGGGCAGGGTCTGGAAGACGGTGGGTTCGTCCTCCGACGCGCCGCAGGCCGCGAGGACCACGAGGGTCGCCACGGCCAGCAGGCGCCGACTCGTGCGACGACTGCTCGGGGGACGGGTCACCTGCCCTGCCTCGTCACGGATGGTCGGGACCTTCTGCTCGAGCCGGAACCTGCCGTGCGGGGATCGTGGGGGTCTTGATCGCGCGGAGGGTCGCGGCCACGTCGTGTCCGGTCGCCGGCTCGCGGGCCACGACGAGGACGGTGTCGTCGCCCTGGAGGGTGGCGAGCGTGCCGGCCACGTCGGCCATGTCGATGGCGCTGGCGACCGTGGAGGCCGCCCCGGGCGGGGTCTTGAGGACGGCCAGGTTGCCGCTGGCCTCGATGGTCGTGACGAACTGGCGCATCAGCTGGGCAAGGCCGGGGCGTTCGGTCCCGGCGTAGGCCAGCGTGCCGTCGGCCCCACGTTGCTTGCCGATGCCGAGCTGCTCGAGGTCGCGGGAGATCGTGGCCTGGTTCACCTCGACACCGTGGCGCGACAGCAGCTCGACGAGCTCGCCCTGCGAGGCGATCTCGTAGGTCGCGACGAGCTGGACGATCAGGTCCTGCCGGTGGGCGCGGTCGGTCATGGGTGCGAGGGGCGGGTCAGGTCAGCAGTGTCAGGTCAGCAACGTGATGAGCAGCGCCTTCTGGGCGTGCAGCCGGTTCTCGGCCTGGCTGAAGACGACGCTGGCGTCGCCGTCGATCGCCTGGGCGCTGATCTCCTCACCGCGGTGGGCGGGCAGGCAGTGCATGACGATGGCGTCCGGCCGGGCCAGCGCCATGGCGCCGGAGTTCAGCTGGTACGGCCTGAACAGGGCGGCCCGTTCCGTCGACTCCGACTCCTGCCCCATGGAGGCCCACACGTCGGTGTACAGCACGTCGGCGTCGACGCAGGCGGTCTCCGGGTCGGTGGTGACGGTGATGGCGCCGCCGCTGAACTCCGCCAGCGTCCGCGCCTCGTCGACGATCTGGCCGTTCGGCGCGTACCCCTCCGGGTGCCCGATGACCACGTGCATGCCGGTCATGGCACCGGCCTTCAGCAGCGAGTGGGCCATGTTGTTGCCATCACCGAGGTAGGTCAGCTTGAGGCCGGCCAGGGTGCCCTTGTACTCGCGGATGGTCTGCAGGTCCGCGACCGCCTGACAGGGGTGGGTCAGGTCCGACAGCGCGTTGATGATCGGGATGTCGCCGGCTTCGGCGAGGTCCTCCAGCCGGTCCTGCCCGAAGGTGCGCAGCACGATGGCGTGCACGTAGCGGGACAGGACCCGGGCGGTGTCGGCAACGGTCTCGCCGCGGCCGAGCTGCAGCTGCTGGCCGGTCAGCACCACGGGATGGCCGCCCAGCTCGCGGACGCCGACCTCGAACGACACGCGGGTCCGGGTCGATGGCTTCTCGAAGATCAACGCCACGGACTTGCCGTGCAGGACGTCGCCCCAGGTGCTTGACGCGCGGCTGGCAGGGGTCGGCCGTTCCGCCTTCAGGTCGTCGGCGAGGTCGAGCACGGCCAGCAGCTCCTCGGGCTGCAGGTCGTCGACCGTGAGGAAGTGCCTGATCGGGGTGTCGGTCACGGGACTATCCCTCTCCCCCGACGATCTGCTGGACCCGCAGGAGCAGGTCCTCGACCTCGAAGGGCTTGTTGAAGACGTTGGCGTTGCCGAGCCGCTTGCGAGCCTCGTCGGCCGCTTCGGGCTTGCCGGTCACGACGATGACCGGGGTGTCGGAGTGCTCCTCCGCGAGCTCGTCGAGGACCCGCAGGCCACCGACGTCCGGCATCATGATGTCCAGCACGACCACGGCCGGCCGGTGCATCCGCAGCTTCAGCAGGCCCTCGAGCCCGTCGCGTGCGGTCCTGACGTCGATGCCCTCGGCGGCGAACAGGACCTCGATGAGGTCACGGACGGCACGGTCGTCCTCGACGACGAGGACGACGGGGTCGGGGCTGTCGGCGGGGCGGTCCATCAGGAGGTTCCGTTCTCGTGGGTGGCCGCGGACAGGGCGAGTCCCAGCCTGCGGAGGCCCTCGTCGATCTCGTCGGGAGTGACGTTCAGCGGTGGGGCCAGGCGCACCGCGTCGCTGGCGACATTGTTCACCACGAGCAGCTGCTCGAGGGCATGTCCGGTCACGGTCGCCGAAACGGGGGCGTCGAGCAGCAGCGCGCGGAGCAGTCCGCGACCGCGCTGTCCGACCACGTGGGGACTGTCCAGCGCGATCATCCCATCGGCCAGCCGCTCCCCCATGGCACGCGTGTTGGCCAGCAGGTCCTCGCGGTCGATGACGTCCATCACGGCGTTCGCGGCGGCACAGGCCACCGGGTTGCCGCCGAAGGTCGAGGCGTGGTCACCCGGCTGGAAGGCCTTCGCCGCCACCCCGTGGGCCAGGATCGCGCCGATGGGCAGGCCGTTGGCAAGGCCCTTGGCCAGGCAGATCACGTCGGGCACGACCGACGTGGTCTGCCAGCCGTACCACTCCCCCAGCCGGCCGATCCCGGTCTGGACCTCGTCGACGACCAGCAGGGCGTCGTGGGCGTCGCAGACCTCGCGGGCCCGCTCCAGCATCGCGGCGTCGAGCGGTCGCACACCGCCCTCGCCCTGCACGACCTCGACCCAGACCGCGCAGGTCCGGTCGTCGACCGCCGCAGCCAGCGCGTCGGGGTCGTCGTGCGGGACGTGGGTGACCCAGCTGCCCAGCGGCTCGAACGGCTCGTGCTTGGCCGGGTTGCCGGTCAGCTTGAGCGCGCCCAGCAGGCGCCCGTGGAAGCTGCCGGTCAGGGCGACGACGTTGACCTTGCCCGGGTCACGGTGCTTGCCGTGACGGCGGGCCAGCTTGATGGCGGCCTCGTTGGCCTCGGCGCCGGAGTTGCAGAAGAACGCCCGACCATCGGCCCAGCCGGCGGCGTCGCGCAGCTTGGCGGCCAGCTCCAGCGCGGGGGTGGTGGCGAACAGGTTGGAGGTGTGGCTCAGCGTGCTTGCCTGGGCGGTGATGGCCTCGGTGATCGCCGGATGGGCGTGGCCGAGGCTGGTGACGGCCAGCCCGCACAGGAAGTCGAGGTGGTCGCGGCCGGCGTCGTCGGTCAGCCAGCTGCCGTGACCGGACACGAACGTGCGCGCCGGCGCGCCGTAGGTCGGCAGCAGGACCTGGTCGGGAGTCGGCGTGCTCACCGCGGTGCGTCCGGGGAGGGGAGGATCATGGTGCCCACGCCGGCGTCGGTGAAGATCTCCAGCAGGATGGCGTGTTCGATGCGACCGTCGAGGAGGTGGGCCTGGGGCACGCCGCCGTCGAGGGCCGCGACGATGCTGGCGATCTTGGGGATCATGCCGGTGACCAGCTCGTCGTCGGCGATCATCTGCCGCAGCCGACCGACGCCGACCTCGCTGAGCAAGGTGGACGCGGGGGTGCCGAAGTTCTCGTACAGGCCGGCGACGTTGGTCAGGTAGATCAGCTTGTCCGCGCCCAGCGCCTGGGCGACCGCCCCCGCCACCTCGTCGGCGTTGACGTTGACCGTCTGGCCGTCGGCGGTTGTGCACAGCGTCGCCATGACGGGGATCCGGCCGGAGTCGAGCATCTGGTGCAGCAGCGTCGGGTCGACGCGGTCGACCCGTCCGACGAGCCCCATGCGCGGGTCGTGCTGGATGGCCATGACCTGACCCGAGTCGGTCCCGGCCACGCCGACGGCCGGCGCCCCGGCGTCGGAGATCATCCGCACCAGCATCGGGTTGACCTGGCCGAGCAGCGCCATCTGGACGGCCTGGAGCGTCGGCGCGTCGGTCACCCGACGGCCCTCGACGAAGGTGGTCTCCAGCCCCAGCCGGTCGGCGAGCTGGCTGATCTGCGGCCCGCCGCCGTGCACCACGACGACGCGGACGCCGATGGAGTGCAGCAGGGCGATGTCACGCGCGAACGACGGGTCCTCCCCCGGCCCGGTCTCGGTGGGGGTCAGGGCGTTGCCGCCGTACTTGACCACCAACGTCTGGCCGGCCCACCGCGTCATCCACGGCAGGGCCTCCTGCAGCACCCTCGCCTTGTCCTGCGCACGCTTCAGCCGGTCGTCGACCAGCACCTCGGCACTCATGTCGTGTACTCCGCGTTGATCGTGATGTACCCGTGGGTCAGATCACAGGTGATGAAGGTGGCCCGTTCGGTGCCGAGGCCCAGGTCGATGCGCACGTCGACGTCGGGGGCCTGCATCGCCTCGCTGGCGGCGGCTCGGTCGAAGTCGGCCTTGACCCCGCCGCGGCAGACGACGTGTCCGGCGATGGCGATCTCGATGCCGGTCGGGTCGATGTCCACGCCGGCAGCACCGACGGCGGCGATGATCCTGCCCCAGTTGGGGTCGGCGCCGGCGAAGGCCGTCTTGACGAGGTTGTCGTCGCCCACCTTGCGGGCCACCGCGAGGGCATCGGCTTCGGTGGACGCCCCGGAGACGGTCAGGTGGATGACGTGTTCGGCGCCCTCGCCGTCGCGCACCATCTGGATGGCGAGGTCAGCGAGGACGGCGTGCAGGCCGGCTTCGATGGCGGTGGGCGACGGGGGCGTGACGGCGGTGCCGCTGGCCAGCAACACGATGGTGTCGTTGGTGCTGATGACGCCGTCGACGCTGACCCGGTTGAAGGTCGCCTCGACCGCGCGCCGGAGCATGCCGTCGGCGACGAGCGGGTCCAGCGGGGCGTCGGTGGTGACGACGGCGAGCATCGTGGCAAGCGACGGGGCGATCATGCCCGAGCCCTTGCACATGCCGCCGATGGTGGCCGACCCACCCTCGTCGTCGGTGACGTGGACCGCCGACTCCTTGCTGACCAGGTCGGTGGTCATGATGGCCTCGGCGGCGTCGAGGCCGCCGTTGGGGTCGGCCGCCGCGACCAGCGGGGCGATGCCGTCCAGGTAGGGCTGTGCGGGGATGGGCTCGCCGATGACGCCGGTCGAGCACAGCAGCACTTCCTCCGTGGCGCAGCCGAGGGCCTCGGCGGCCGCGGCCGCGGCGTCACGGGCGAGCTGCAGGCCGTCGGGTCCGCAGCACACGTTGGCGCTGCCGCTGTTGAGCACGACCGCACGAGCCCGTCCGCCGGTCGCCAGCAGGTGCTCGCGTGAGACGGTGACGGGGGCGGCCTGGATCCGGTTGGCCGTGAATACCGCGCTGGCGGTGGCGACGTCGTCGGCGACGACGATGGCCATGTCCGGCCTGCCGCTGCCCTTGAGGCCGGCGGTGACGCCGCCGGCGGAGAACCCCCAGGGTGCGGTGACCCCGTCGTCGAGGGGGAGGATCTGGTGGACGGGCTCGTCCTGGCCCTCCACGGGCTGGTCGACCGGGTCGGAGCTCACGGGTAGACCGCCATGGTCGGAAGGCCCGCGGTCTCGGGCAGGCCGAGGGCGACGTTGGCTGCCTGCACGGCCTGGCCGGCGGCGCCCTTGGTCAGGTTGTCGATCGCGCAGGACACGGTGACGCGACCGGTGCGCGGGTCGACGGCGGCGCCGACGTGGGCGGTGTTGGCACCGACGACGTGGGTCGACTCGGGCCAGCCGTCGACGACGGTGACGAACGGCTCGGTGTCGTAGGCGTCGTGGAAGGCGGCGGGGACGGCCTCCGGGGCCGTTGCGTCCAGCAGCTGCGCGTTGAGGGTGACGACCATGCCGCGGACCTGCGGGACCAGGTGCGGGGTGAAGCTGACGGGGTGATCGGCACCCGTCAGGACGCTCCACTGCTGCTCGATCTCGGGCGTGTGCCGGTGGGTCGGGGCGCCGTAGGCGGCGGTGTTGGCCGTGGCGTGGGAGACGTGCAGGTTGTCGCGCAGCCCCCGGCCGGCGCCGCTGGATCCGGACATGCCGACGATCGTCAGGCTGGCGGGATCGACCAGGCCCGCGAGGGGCTTGAGACCCAGCAGGGTGGCGGTCGGATAGCAGCCGGGACCGGCGACGAGGCCCGCGCCGGCGATGGCGTCGCGGTTCAGCTCGGGCAGGCCGTAGACGGCGGGGGTCAGCTCCGGAGCGGTGTGGTCCATCCCGTACCAGCGCTCGAACACCTCGGCTGGCAGGCGGAACGCGCCGGACAGGTCCACCACGGTGGCGCCGGCGTCACGCAGCGGCGCGGCCAGCGCCATCGACACCGCGTGCGGGGTTGCCAGGAACACCAGGTCGCAGCCCTCGAGCGCCTCGGGGGTCGACGGGGCGAGCGTGCCGGAGGTGTTGAGGTGCGGAAAGACCGTGGACAGGTCCTCGCCTGCCCGGGATCCAGCTGCAACAGTGCGAACCTTCAGGGTGGGATGCCCGGCGAGCAGCCGCAGCAGCTCTCCACCTCCGTAGCCGGATCCTCCGACGATGCCTGTGTCCATGGCGCCAGTGTGCATGGATATGCATCGCGTATGCAAGATGGGCGGGGTGGCCGTTCGGCCGGGCGGGAGCAGCGCACGTCCGCGGGACCGTCGGGCCGGTACGCTCCCGCGCCATGCGGACCCGTGTCGAGATCGTCCAGGATCGGTTGCAGCGTCGGCTCGGACGGGCCGACGGCCCCGGCCCCGTGCTGGCCGACGTCGACCCCGTGGTGGAGGGTTCCAGCCTGACCGTCGCGCGGGCCCATGACCTGCTGACCGACATGTTGACCTCACGGTCCCTCGACGTGGCCGCACGCCGGCTGAAGGCCAGCGGGCAGTCCTACTACACGATCTCCTCCGCGGGTCACGAGGCCAACGCGGTCATCGGGGCGCTGACCCGACCGACCGATCCGGCGTTCCTGCACTACCGCTCGGGCGGATTCGTCATGTCGAGGTCACGCCAGATCCCCGGCGTCGACCCCGTCCGCGACACGATCCGCTCGTTCACCGCCGCGGCGTCCGATCCGATCGCCGAGGGGCGTCACAAGGTGTGGGGGTCCGTCGCCGGGTGGATCCCGCCGCAGACGTCGACCATTGCCAGCCACCTGCCCAAGGCGGTCGGCACGGCGTTCGCGATCGAACGCGCACGCCGCTTGGGGTATGCGCTGGACGTGCCCGAGGACGCCATCGTCGTGTGCTCCTACGGGGACGCTTCGGCCAACCACGCCTCTGCCCTGGCCGGCATCAACGCCGCGCGGTACAGCCAACGTCGTGGCGCGCGGGCACCGGTCGTCTTCGTCTGCGAGGACAACGGCCTGGGCATCAGCGTCGACACGCCCCGACGGTGGATCAACGCCAGCTTCTCGGGCCTGCCCCACCTCAAGTACGTGCCGGCAGAGGGCGACATCGACGAGGTGTGGGCCGCGGTGGAGGAGGCCGTCGAGCACTGCCGTCGCACCCGCGGACCGGTCCTGCTGCACCTGAAGACCGTCCGGCTGTGGGGCCATGCCGGTTCCGACGTCGAGGCGACCTATCGCACGCTGCCCGAGATCGAGACCGACGAGGAGCGCGACCCGATCGCCCTCGCCGGCGAACGGCTGGCCGCGCTGGGTGCGGCCGACGGCGACGGCATGGCCCTGCTGGCCGCGGAGGTGGACGAGCGCGTGCAACGGGCCGCCGACGTGCTGGCCGGTGGTGCGACGTTGCCCGACCGGGCCGCCGTGATGGCCCCGCTGGCGCCGTGGCACCCCGACGAGATGGCGGCCGACGCGGTCGGCGCGCTGCCGGACGACGAACGACGTGCCGTGCTGGGCGAGGACCTGCCGGAGGACGCCACCGCCCCGGCCCGCCGCACCATGGCCGCCCACATCAACGCGGCGCTGCACGACGAGCTCGCCCGCCGCCCCGAGGCGCTGGTCTTCGGTGAGGACGTCGGCCGCAAGGGTGGCGTGTACCACGTCACCGCCGGCCTCCAGCAGCGGTTCGGGCTGGACCGGGTCTTCGACACCCTGCTCGACGAGACCACCATCCTCGGCGTCGCCCAGGGTGCGGCGCTGCTGGGCTTCCTGCCGATCCCCGAGATCCAGTACCTGGCCTACGTCCACAACGCGCTGGACCAGATCCGCGGCGAGGCGGCTTCGTTGTCGTTCTTCTCCGCCGGGCAGTACACCAACCCGATGGTGGTCCGCATCGCGGGGCTGGCCTACCAGAAGGGCTTCGGCGGCCACTTCCACAACGACAACTCCATCGGGGCGCTGCGCGACATCCCGGGGCTGGCGATCGCCTGCCCGAGCCGTGGTGACGAAGCCGCCCGGCTGCTGCGGACCGCGATGGCCATGGCCGCGATCGACGGTCGGGTCGTGGCGTTCCTCGAACCCATCGCGCTGTACCACGAGAAGGACCTGCACCAGCCGGGCGACGGCGAGTGGCTGTTCGACTATCCGGCGCCGGGCGCGGAGCCCCTGCTGCCGGGCGACGTCGGGATCTACGACCCGCCGAGCGGGGCCGAGCCGACGATGCTGATCGTCAGCTACGCCAACGGCCTGCGCATGTCGTTGCAGGCCGCCGAGCTGCTGGCCGAGCAGGGGGTCGCCGCACGCGTGCTGGACCTCCGCTGGCTGAGCCCCCTGCCGCTGGAGGCCGTGGCCCGCCAGTCCGAGGCGTGTGGCCGGCTGTTGGTCGTCGACGAGTGTCGTGCCACCGCGGGCGGGGTGGCCGACGCGCTGCTCGCGGGCACGATCGAACGTGGCGTCACCGTGCCGATGTCGACGGTGCGGGCGGCCGACTCGTTCGTGCCGCTGGGGCCGGCCGCCGACACCGTGCTGGTCGACACCGGCCAGGTGGTTGCCGCCGCCCTCGACCTGGCCGCCAGGTAACGCGGCCCAGGTAGCGCGGCCAGCGTCCGGTTCGGGACGGTCCGACCGGCCCCTTGGTGGCGCGATCGGGGCCTGCGTCGGCCATGGGCGACGCAGGCCCCGATCGTGCCCAGAAGCGCCGACGACGCCGGGGGGAGCCAGCGTCGTCGTCTCGGGTGTCAGGGGCCGTACGGTGTCGGGTGCTCGAGGGCGACCCGGGACGGTTCGGCGTGACGTTCTGTGGTTGTCCCCGCGCACGAAGCGCGAGGCAACGGAGGTGGGCTAGGCGGCGACGGGCACCTCGGCCACCTCGTCGATCAGCAGCAGGTGGGCGGCGTAGCCGACGCGCTCCTGCCAGGTCATGTCGGTGGCGGCGGCCACCATGGCCGTCACGCCCTCGAGCCGGCGGTCCCTGCCGTCGATCCCGAGCATCTGCGCGGCGGCGCGGACGGGGGCGGCCTCGTGCATCCCTTCGTCCCACTGGGCGGCAAGGACGAGCTGGGACACGAGCTGTTCGGTGGTCATCTCGTTGGTCATCGTGGTCCCCTTGAACTGGTTGGTGTGCCCGCGGTTCGGGCTGGTGACGGGATCAACCCGCCTGCGACGCCCACCCTTCCCCGCCGAGACGGTTTCAACCACCTTCGTCGCCATTTCGTATTGATCTTTACTACCGCTTTGCCGGACACCGACGGGGCCGTGCCGTTCGGGCGTAGGCTGCCGCCCATGGTGCGCTTCGACGACGAACCCACGACCGCGGTAGAGCTGGTCATCCCGGCCACTCCGGAGGCCATCTGGCCGCTCGTGACCGACATCACCCTCCCGGTGGGGCAGAGCCGGGAGCTGCAGCGCGTGGAGTGGGTGGAGGGGCACGCCTCACCCGCAGTGGGCGCCCGGTTCGACGGGCACAACCGTCGCGGCGACCTGGCGTGGACGGCACGCTGCGAGATCACCGAGTTCGACCCTCCCCACCGCTTCACGTGGGAGCCGGGCCACGGCAGCGAGCACGGCGCCTACTCCGCGTTCGGGTTCGAGCTGTCCCCCACCGACGGCGGGACGACGGTCAGGCAGTGGGTGCGGCTGGGCCCGGGCCGATCGGGCCTGACGTGGGCCATCAGGCAGAACCCCGACCAGGAGGAGGCGATCATCGAGCGACGGCTGGCGGACTTCCGCGACTCGATGACCCAGAACCTGGAGGAGGTCGAGCGGCGGGCCACCGCCGCGACCGACGTCCCCGACGAGGTCAGCTGACGGGCAGGCGCAGCGCCGCCGGGGCATCGGCGGGGACTGCCGGGGTGCGGGGCGGCACGGGGGCGACCCGCTGGTAGGCCGACCCGAGCGGGGGCCGGGGGTCCTCCTCACCCTTGTTCGGCCACAGCGACATGGCCCGTTCCGCCATCGCCGTGATCGACAACGACGGGTTGACCCCGAGGTTGGCGGTGATGGCCGCGCCGTCGCAGACGTGGATGCCGTCGTGGCCGTACAGGCGGTGGTAGGGGTCGATGACGCCCGACTCGGGCGAGTCCCCGATCGGCGCCCCACCGATGATGTGGGCGGTCGTCGGCACGTTGAGGGTGGCCTCGAAGATCGACCCGACGGCGGTGCCGCCCATCTCCTCCGCGCCGATCCGAGCCGCCTCGTTGGCGGCGGGGATCCATGTCGGGTTCGGCGACCCGTGGCCCTGCTCGGTGGACAGGAACGACCCGAACGGGGTGCGCTTGCGGATCGTCTGCAGCGAGTTGTCGAGGGACTGCATGACCAGCAGCGCGACCGTGCGCTCGGGCCAGCGGGTCTGGAAGAGGTTGCGGAAGAACTCCCGCGGGCGGGTCAACAACATCAGCAGGAACCGCAGGGGCCGCGGGATGGCGCCACCGCCGTCGACCATCGGCGCGGTGATGCCCCGCATGGCGTCGCTGCCCTTGCCGTAGCGGACGTTCTCGATGTGGGTGTGCTCGTCGACGTGGATCGAAGCGGTGATGGCCACGCCGCGGGAGTAGTCGACCCCATCGGTTCCGGCGCTGGCCGCGACGATCGCCTCGGAGTTGGTGCGCGTCAGACTGCCGAGACGAGGGGAGACGTTGTCCAGCGGCCCGTCCTCGGCGAAGCGGTGGAGGAGCTTCTGGGTGCCGAGCGACCCGGCGGCGAAGATCACCTGGTCGGCCCGGATGACGGTCCGCTGCGGGGTGCGCCAGAGCGGCGTTCCGGGCGTCTCGGCGAGCAGCGCCCACTTGCCGTCGCTGGCCCGTCGCATGTCGACCACTCGGCGTTCGGCCACGACCCGCGCGCCGTTCTGCTCGGCGAGGTACAGGTAGTTGTGGTCCAGGGAGTTCTTGGCGTTGTGCCGGCAGCCGACCATGCAGTTGCCGCACCGGATGCAGCCGGTCCGGTCGGGACCGACACCGCCGAAGTAGGGGTCCTCGACGGTCTGGCCCGGCGTGCCGAACCAGACGCCCACGTCGGTCTTGTGGAACGTGTCGGCCACACCCATGCGCCGGCCGATGGACAGCAGCAGGTCGTCGGCCGGCGAGTCGAACGGCACCCGGTTCACACCCAGCATCCGCTTGGCCTGGTCGTAGTGCGCGGCCAGCTCGTCGCGCCAGTCCGTGATATGCCCCCACGCGCGATCGGTCCAGTAGTGCTCGAGCGGCTCGTACAGGGTGTTGGCGTAGATGACCGACCCCCCACCGACCGCCGCGCCCGACAGGATGAAGACGTCCTTCAGCAGGGTCATGCGCTGGGCGCCCCGCATGCCGAGCTTGGGGAACCAGAAGAACTTGTCGACCCGCCGGTTCGTGGTGGGGAGCGTGTCGGCGGTCCAGCGCCGACCCTCCTCCACCACCGTGACGTCGTAGCCCTTCTCGGTCAGGCGCAACGCCGAGACGCTGCCCCCGAACCCGGAGCCGATGATCGCCACGTCGGTCTCGATCGTGTCGATGTGGTCGGTGTGCGTGCGCGCCATCGGTGCCCTCCGGCTCGGTCGGTTAACGGCGTTAAGTGATCACTCTTGCAGGTCTCGGGTGGCGACGCGAACCCATGGGGGCGGCGGCCGCCCGAAGGGGTCAGGCAAACGCCGCGACGAGCGGGGCCAGCTCGGCGACGCGGGCGGGCGTGGTGATCGGCAGGTTGATGATGGCGGTGTCGACACCGACGTCGGCGTAGGCGCGGAACCGGCCGATCTGGTCCTCGATCGTGCCTGCCCCGACGGATTCTGCGGTGCTCTCCGGCGCGCGGTCGGGCCGCGTCAGCTCGGCCACTCGACCGGCCAGCGTGTCGGCGTCGGGGGCGGCCAGGACCGTCCCCAGCGTGGTGACCTCGATCTCCTCGAACGGGCGGTCGACGTCGGCGCAGTGGCCGCGAAGCACCTCGAGCTTGCGGGCCACCGTCTCGGGGTCCCCGAACAGGTTGCAGGCGTCGGCGTGCTCGGCGACGAGCCGCAGGGTGGTTCGCTCACCGGACCCGCCGAGCAGAATCGGCACCTTGTCCTGCAGCGGACGCGGGTAGCAGATCGCCTCGGGCACGGTGATGGTCTCGCCGTCGAAGCGTGGCGAACCCGGCCCCCACATCAGCGGCAGCAGCTGCAGGGCATCGCGCAGACGCGCGTAGCGATCGGCCACCTCGGGAAACCCCCAGCCGTAGGCCTCGTGCTCGCGCTCGAACCAGGCAGCACCGAGGCCCGCGATGGCCCGGCCCCCGCTGAGCACGTCGACGGTCGCGATGATCTTCGCGAGGTGCGCCGCGTTGCGGTAGGTGATGCCCGTGACGAGCGTGCCGAGCCGGATCCGGTCGGTGACCCCGGCCAGCCACGACAGCGTCGACCACGACTCGAGCATGTCCTCCCATTCCCGGCCGACCTGGGGGATCTGCATCATGTGGTCCATCACCCACAGGGAGTCGAAGCCAGCGTCCTCGGCCGCCCGGGCGACATCGCGGAGGTGGCCGGCGAGGTCGGCGGGGTCGGGGTCGAAGCGGGGCAGCTGCAGGCCGAATCGCATGGTGACGGGCTCCTCTGTCTGGCGTTGGCGCAGGGACGGGGCGTCGAGCACCTCCGGCGGCACGACCACCGCCGCGTCGGCGCGGACGACCCGGTCGAACCCCTCGCTGAGGAGCAGGTCGTCGGTGGTGACCTCGGCCGTCCGGATCTGCCTGGACAGCCCGCCGGCGGGGATGCGTGGCGTCCGAGCGGCGTTGCGCGAACGGACCTCGGCAGCGGGCGTGTCGAAGACCACCGCGATCGCCGGCATCCGGTGGTGGTGCGCCTGCTGGACCCACGTCGCTCGACGGTCGGCCTGCAGTCCCATCGTGTCGACCACCGTCAGCAGCCGTCGGCCGAGACGGGCAGCGACGACGCGCTCGAGCAGGTCGAAGGCATCCTTGCCCGCGCGCTGGTCGTGGCGGGACTCCCCCACGGCCGCCCGCAGGTCGTCGCTGGCCACGACCTGCTCGGGGCGGAAGTGCTGTGTCGCCCAGGTGGACTTGCCGGCGCTCGACGGTCCGATCAGGACGACGAGGCAGCGAGTGGGCAGGCGCAGCACGTCCGCGACGATACTCCGACCGATGACTGCGCGGCGGGGCGTCAGGCCCGGTCCGAGGGCAGGGCATCGCCCAAGCGGTCGACGAGGTCGTCGACGAGCGTGCGCCAGTCCTCCAGCGTGTAGGGCTTCTGGACGTGGGCGCAGCCCAACGCCTCGCTCTGGGCGATGTCCACGGGATCGTTGGAGCTGGTCAGCACCACGTAGCCGCGTGGGGCGGCGGCATGGTCGCGGAGACCCGCCACGACGTCCCAGCCACTTCCGCCGGGGAGGCGCAGGTCGACCACGACCAGCTGGTGTGGCATGCCGGCCCGAACGCCGCGGATGCCGGCGTCGAGCGCCTCGGGGACCGAACGCGCGACCTCGTAGTGGCCTGCCAACGGCGTGTCGGCAGCCGCGAACTCCATCAGCAGCTCGTCGCTGTCGGAGTCCTCCACCCACAACATGACCGCCATCCTCAGTACTCCTTGGTCGGCAGCGGCAGCTTGACGGAGAACGTCGACCCGACCCCCAGGGTCGAGTCGACCCAGACATGGCCCTGGTGGCGTTCGGCGATCCGCGACACGAGCGCCAGCCCGAGGCCGATCCCCTCCGACTGCCCCGGCCGCAGCTGGCGGAACATCCTGAAGATGTCCTCGACGTCAGCAGGGTCGATCCCCACGCCGTTGTCGGTGACGCTCAGCACCGTCGAACCGCGGCTGGCCTCCGACGTGATGCCGATCTCCAGCGGTCGTTCCGGATCGCGGTACTTGACGGCGTTCTCCACGAGGTTCTGGATCAGCTCGCGAAGCAGCGCCGGATCGCCGTTTACGACCGGCATCGGTCCGACCCGGACGGTTGCGCCGCTGGTCTCCAGCGACGCCCCGAGGCTCTGCAGCACCGTGTCGACCGCATCGGTGAGGTCCACCGTCACCAGCGAGATGCCGCTGCCGAGCCGACCCCATCGCTGGAGGCCGTTGAGGAGCTGCGCCATGTGGTCGGCCCCGCCGGTGACGCGCTCGACCAGCCGGGTGGCCATGGGATCGTCGGTGTCGGCGAACCGTTCACCGAGCACCCCGACGAAACCGGACATCGTCCGCAGGGGCCCACGGAGGTCGTGGGCGACGGCGGAGATCATCTCCTCCCGGTCGGCTGCTGCTGCTCGCAGCTCGGCGTTGGCGCGCTCGAGGTCACGCGCGTAGGTCGTCAGCGCGTCGATGACCGTGCTGACGTCCTGGTCCTCGCCGCGGAGCCCTGCCTCCCCGGTCGCCAGCGCACGCTGCAGGGTCGTCGCCATCCGCCGGTCACGTTCGCGCCATGCCTCGCACCTGCCCCGCACGGTCTCGCTCCACGCCGAGAACGACCCGCGGGGGGTCAACCGGTCGCCGTTGGCCTCCAGCCCCTCCGTCGGGTCACCACCCCACGTGGTTGTCATCGTCACCGGGGGCCGGAACCACGCGAGGAAGCTGGTGGCGGGCGCGTGGCCCACCCGCACAACGAGAACGCCACCGGACTCTGGATCGGCCAGCCCGCTCAGGTGCTGGACCTCGATGAGGTCCTCGTCGGGCTGGTCCTCCAGCATCCGGACGATCTCCGAGGCGTCCACCGGCACCGGTCCGTGGGTCCGGACGGTGTCCCCCAGCTTGCCCATGAACGCCGACGCATCGAAGACGTCCAGCGTCTGGGCGGCGATCGCCTCCAGCGCCCGTTCGGGCGAACCGGCCTCGGCGACGTGCCGCAGCACGCCCAGCTGGACCGCACGCCGTTCACGCTCCTCCTCCTCGCGGGTGAGGCCGGTGGCACGGGCGAGCTGCTCCGACAGCAGCCGCGCCAGCAGCTCGCACGCCGACCGCACCGCGAAGGAGACGTGGCGACGGGTGTAGTGGTGGCAGGCCACCAGCCCAACCAGCTGCTTGTCGCTGACCAGCGACATCGACAGGGACGTGACCACGCCCATGTTGCGCAGGTACTCCAGGTGGATGGGCGACACCGCCCGGAGCTGGGCAAGGGCCATGTTCAGCGGTTCGTCGGTGCCGGGGATGAGCGCCGGCAGCACCGGGGACGGCTCGGCGGCGGAGTCGACGATGTGGCGCGTCCAGTTGCGGAGGTAGAGGACGCGCGCCTGCTTGGGGATGTCGCTGGCCGGATACTGCAGGCCGAGGAAGGCATCGAGGTCGAGGCGGCGGTCCTCCGCGACCACCGTCCCGTGCCCGTCCTCGTTGAACAGGTAGATCATCGTCCGGTCGAAGCCGGTCAACCGGCGAACGGTGGTTGCGGCGATCTGCCACGCATCCTCCAGCGAACGGCCATCGAGCGCCGCACCCGCTTCCGACACCTGTGCCAGCAAGCGGCCGAGGGACAGCTCGTCGGCTGCCGGCTCGAACTCCACGACGGTCATGCTCTGCGTCCGGTGGAGGACCGCGTCCAGCTGACGACCGTCCTGGGTCATCACCGTCTGGAGCTGTCGCACGGCGCCGGTTGTCCGCACGCTCGAGGCAAGGCCCGGTGGGCTGACGTCGACCACGAGCTCGCGGAGCGGACGATCCATCACCGCTGGGACGCCGAGCACCTCCGCGGCGTTCGCCGACGTCATGCGGACGATGCCGTCCTCGCGCGTCACCGCCACCAGCGCCCCGTGCGGCTGGATCGATCCCGGGATGTGGATGGCTTCGCGGTCGCAGTTGTTCAGGTCGACCCGGTCGGGCAGCACCAGGTAGTCACGAACCGACTGGGCGGTGCAGCTGCGGTCGTGGTCCACGGTCGGGACTCCAGCGGATGGGGGCTGTGGTGCTCGGACGGGCTCGCCGGACGACACCCGACGGACCGCGGTCACCGTATCGGAATCAACGCAGGCGAAGTGACGCAGTGGAACGAATCGCTGAACCGTCCTCACGACCACGTCCACCGAACGAGGACGATTGGTCGCCGGGTCGGACGGGAACATGGGTTGCATGACGATCTTCGAAGCCCTCCGAGAGAGCCATCAGACGCAGCGCACCCTGCTCGACCAGCTGGTGAAGACCCACGGCGACAGCGACGGTCGGCGCGAGCTGTTCGACCGGCTGAAGGCCGAGCTGGAGCATCATGCGCTGGCCGAGGAACGCCACTTCTACGTGCCGCTGATGGAGCACGACCTCACCCAGGAGAAGTCGCGCCATTCCGTGGCCGAGCATCACGAGATGGACGAGCTGGTGGAGGAGCTGGAGTCCACGGACATGTCCTCCCCCGGCTGGATCGCCACGGCGAAGACGCTCAAGGAGCGGGTCGAGCACCACCTCGACGAGGAGGAGCAGGAGGTCTTCCAGATGGCGGGCAAGGCGCTGACCGACACGCAGAAGTCCCAGCTGGCCACCGAGTACCGCGCCCACATGGACGAGCTGGCCGCCGGCTGAGCCCCTGACGTTGCCCCGCCGCCGGCGGCGTCACTGCTGCAGCGGCGGGAGGCCCATGCGTTCGCGGACGTGCGGGAGGCGCATCGGTGGGACCTTGGTCGGCGGCTGCCGACGTGGGGGCAACCCGCCGAGGAGCTCGGCGGTGACGGCCGCGACCTGCTGGACCGCCGCCTCGTACGCCGGGGTCACGGTGGCATTGGGCTGACGGATGCCGGTGACCTTGCGGATGTACTGCCGTGCGGCTGCCGCGATCTCGTCGTCGGTGGCCGGCGGCTCGAGGCCTCGCAGCTCGGTAATGTTTCGGCACATGCGGTCATTGTGCCGGGTTGCCGCACCCGGATGTTTGCCCAGTTGAACCAGCGGAAACGGACTGCCCCATGGACAACACCCGTTCACTCTCCTCCCTCGTCGTGTCTGCCCTTGCCGTGCTGGCCCTGCTCGTGGCGTTCCCCGTCGCCCCTGCGCGTGCGGTCGAGGACGTGACGCCTGCCCGTGTGGAGGGCCCGAACCGTGTCGCCACGGCGGTTGCCCTCGCCGATCAGGCGTTCCCGGACGGGACCGACACCGCCGTGATCGCCACCGCGGTCGCGCCCCAGGACGCCCTCACCGGGACCGCGCTGGCGGGGTCGTTGGATGCGGCGTTGCTGCTGGTGTATCCCGACGACCTGCCCCAGGAGACCGCTGACGCGCTGGACGGCCTGCGCGTGGACGACATCGTCGTCGTCGGCGGCACGTCCAGCGTCTCGGACGAAGTGGCGAACGAGCTCGCCGAGGGTGGACGCAACGTGACGCGCCTGTTCGGCGAGTCGCAGTACGACACCGCCGAGGTGGTGTCCCGCGCGGCCATCGAGAACGGGGCGCTTCCCAACGTGGACGGCCTGGCCACCGTGCTGCTGGCCAACGGCGAGGGGTTCGCCGACGCGCTGGCCGGCAGCCCCATGGCCTACGCCGGGCCGACTCCCGTCCTGTACACCGAGACCGACGTCCTTCGCAACGAGGCCGCCGCGGTGATCGACGATGCCGACGTCGAGCAGGTCGTGGTGCTGGGCGGCCCGGCGGCGATATCGGCGGCTGTCGTCGACGCCATCGAGGGCCGGGGTGTGCGGGTGGTGCGCCTGGGTGGCGACACCCGTGTGGAGACCTCGGCCGTCGTGGCCGCCTGGACCGCGGAGCAGCTCGGTTTCGGCATGGACGACGTGATGTTGGCCCGCGGCGACGACTTCCCCGACTCCATCACCGCGGCGCAGCTCGCCGGCAAGGGGTTGCGACCGCTGGTCATCAGCGCCACCCCGACCGTCCTGTCGCAGGAGGGCAACGCCTTCTTCACCGAGCGGTGCGGCACCATCGAGGTCATCCAGGCCGTCGGTGGCGAGGCGGCGGTGTCCACCGCCGTCCTCGAGGAGGCCGAGGACGCCGCGGAGTCCTGCGAGGCGGGCGGCCAACCCGGTGGCGGCGGTGACGACGCCCTGCCGACCTACGCCGTCGATCCCCTGACGCTGGACACCGAGCTGTCGCAGCTCGACACCGTCGAAGTCACCGAACTCGGTGGCGCGACGGCCCTGCACGTCGGCCTGTTCGCCTGCGACAGCGTCGAGGTCGACAGCGACGGTTCGGCGGTCTTCACCGACGCCGATGACGACGGGGCCGCCGACGGCCTGGGTACCAGCACCACCGGCGATGCGATCATCACCGGCATCAACTTCGTCGACGTCGACGACAGCCAGCTGGTCCGCGACGCCGTGCCCGAGGACGGCCGCCTGGGCATCCAGGTGTCCTCCGGTGCATCGGACTGCTCGGTCGTGGTGGCCTTCGACGCCGGCACCGACCCGCTGCCCATCGACGACGCCGGCCGGCCGACCGTGCCCTACGGCACGAGCGTGGTGCGCTACGGCGAGCAGCCGACCGAACCGACCGAACCGACCGAGCCGTCGGATCCGAGCCGCCCTGCCGACACGTTGGTCTTCAGGGTCGACCCCGACGAACCCGTGACGACCACCTCGGCCCAGCCCGTGACCTTCACCGTCAACGGGCGATTCGACGACACGCCCATCGCACGCGACCTCAACATCCTGCTCTTCCCCTGCGGCAGCAACGACGTCCTGGGCTCGGGTGCGGACACCTTCGAGGACGCCGACGGCGACGGCGGGGCCGATGGCTTCGGTGCCACCGACACCGGGGTGCTGAGCATCACCGCGGTCAACGGCGAGCCGATCGACCCGACGAAGGCCGCAGGACCGGTCCCGGTGACCGACGACATCCTGACCTTCGAGGTGTCCGCTGCCGAGGGCACGGACTGCGCGACGGTCGTCGTGGTGGCCGGCAACGGCAACGGCAAGTTCGACGTGGACGCCAACGGCGTGCCGCTCGAGGACTACGGCGTCGGACAGGTCCGAGTCGGCTGACCCGTTGCGAGTCGGGCGGCAACCTCCCGCTATCGTCAGGACCCATCATGGGTACCCATATCGGCGTCGACCTCGGCGGCACCAAGGTGCTGGCCGCACGAGTCGACCAGAACGGACGGGCCGAGGGCCACGTCAAGCAGGTCACCCCCGTCGAGGGCCCCGAGGCCGTCGTCGCGGCGATCGCAGAAGCGGTCGAGACCATCGCCAACGGGTGCGACGACCCGGTGGTCGGGGTCGGCATCGGTGCCCCCGGGCCCATCTCCGACGGGGTCATGCTGCACGCCCCGAACCTGTCCGGCTTCGATGACGCCGTGCCCCTGGGCGCGATGCTCGAGGAGCGGCTGGGGCTGCCCGTGGTGCTCGGCAACGACGCCAACGTGGGGACCTTCGGCGAGGCGATGTTCGGGGCGGCGAGGGGCGGCACCACCGTGGTCGGCTGCTGGCTCGGGACCGGCATCGGCGGCGGCCTCGTCCTCGACGGTCGGGTCCACCACGGCAGCTCGGGCACGGCCGGCGAGCTCGGCCACGTGCCCGTGACCATGGACGGTGGGCGCTGGTGCGGCTGTGGTCGACACGGGTGTGTGGAGGCCTATGCCGGTCGTGCGGCGATGGCCGCCGCGGTGCAGGAGGCCATCGCGGCCGGGGAACGGACCTCGTTGCCGACGATCATGGCGTCCAAGGGCAAGGACCGGCTGACCTCGGGTGTCTGGAAGCGTGCCCTCAAGGACGGCGACCCCCTGGCAGTCCGGTTGATGGAGGAGGCAGTGGCCGCGTTGGGCGTCGCCATCGCCGGCGTGGTCAACGTGCTGGACGTCGACACGGTCGTCTTCGGCGGCGGCCTTGCCGAGAAGCTGGGCCAGGAGCACGTCGACCGCATCGCCGACGCCGTCCGACCGCGCCTGATCGCCCCGGAGGTGCCGCGTCGCTGGGTGCTGGCCGAGCTGGGGGACGACTCCGGGGTCATCGGCGCCGCGGCGCTGACCCACACGGGCTGACCTTACGAAGCCATGACAGGCGGCCGCCGGCGGATGGCGGTGGCGTCCACGGGCGTTCCCGGCGAGGATCAGGCCATCCCCCACGCCCGGAGCCCTCGTGCGCACCGCAGCCCCCTCCAGCCCGCCCGACCTGCTGGCCCGAGCGGCCCACCCGCGGGTGATCCGATGGACGCACTGGCTGAACGTGCCGATCCTGGCCGTGATGGTCTGGTCGGGCCTGCGGATCTACTGGGCCAACGACGTCTACGCCGCCGGCATCGGCTCGTGGGAGGTGTTCGGCTTCTTCCCCGACGGCTTCTACTCGGCGCTGGGCCTGGAGCGGCGGCTGGCCAAGGGCATCGCGTTCCACCTCAACACCGGCTGGTTGTTCGTCCTCAACGGGGCGGTCTACGTCGCCTACCTGCTGGGAACGCGGCAGTGGCGGCACCTGGTCCCCGACCGCCACGACGCCCGTGACGCCGTCGACGTGGTCCTCCACGACGTGCACCTGCGAGCCGACGCACCTCCGCACGGCCGCTACAACGCCGCGCAGAAGATCGCCTACACCGGCGTGCTGCTGCTGGCGTTCCTCATCGTCGGAACCGGGTTCGCGATCTACAAGCCGACCCAGCTGTCGTTGCTGACCGGCCTGTTCGGCGGCTACGAGACCGCCCGGCTGATCCACTTCTGGACCACCATCGGGTTCTCGGCCTTCGTGGCCCTCCACCTGGTCCAGGTCGCGCGGTCGGGGATCGGCAACCTGATGTCGATGGTGACCGGGTTCGAGTACTCCGCGGCCCCGGACGACCAGTCGACCGGCGAGCGACGTCCCGAGGACGTGTCGTCGTGACCGACCCGACGCGCACCGACGGGCACGACGCAGCCGGGCAGGACGAGGTCGTGGGGTTCCTCCACCGGGCCGATGTGCCCGAGCCGACTGTCCGCGACCGACGTGCCCGTGCCTTCGCCGCGCAGGCGCGGGAGGAGACGACACGGGTCAGCCGGGCGACCTATGTGCAGCAGACCCGCCGTTCGCTGCTGACCGGCGCGGCCGGGGTTGCGGCGGTTGGGCTGGGCTGGGGCTGGCTGCTCCGCCGACCCGAGGACGGCAACATCCCGTGGCCGCTGCGCCGCGGGTTCGAGTGGAACGAGGCCGTCTGGTCGACCCTGTACGACCCCGGCCGGCTGGCCCCGGAGTTCGACGTCTCCGCGGCCGAGGACATCCGCGTGAACGGGACCATCGGCCTGGACCCCCCGCTGGATGCGGCCGCGTGGCGGCTGCGCGTGGAGGGGCCGGACGGGCAACCGCTCGACGAGCTGGGCTTGGTCGACGTCCTCGACGGCACCAGCCCCGTGCGGCAGGTGACAGAGCACAAGTGCATCGAGGGGTGGAGCAACGTCGTGGCCTGGGAGGGCATCCGCTTCGCCGACTTCGCCGGCCGGTACGAGTCCGTGCTGGCCGACACCGGTTACGTGCAGCTGGTCACCCCAGACGAGGCGTACTACGTCGGCCTGGACGCCGACACCGCCATGCACCCCCAGACCCTGCTGGCGACCGGCCTCAACGGGCAGCCGCTGACCAGCGACCACGGTGCCCCGCTGCGGCTGGTCACCCCGTTGCACTACGGCATCAAGGCCCTCAAGCGCATCGGCACGATCCGCTTCACCAACGACCGCCCGGCCGACTACTGGGCCGAACGCGGCTACGACTGGGACTCCTCCCACTGACGCGTGTCGGCTCACCCGCGCCCCTCGCCGGTCACGCGACACGCATCGGAAGCGTGTCGGCTCACCCGCGCCCCTCGCCGGTCAGGCGACACGCATCGGAAGCGTGTCGGCTCACCCGCGCCCCTCGCCGGCCATGCGACGCACACCCTGGGGTTCGTGTCCGATTCGTCCACGCCTCCCGGTAGCTGGTCACGTGTCCAGCCCCAGGTGGGCTCGACCTCGGGGGGACAGGCGGTAGCCGACGCGGAGGGACTCCGTCAGGCCGAGGGCCTTGAGCCGGCGGACCCGCCGCTTGAAGCGTGGCACGTCGGCCTCCCCCACCTGCAGGGCCAGGTCGGGGGCACGGACGCCGTCGTGGTCGGCGATCAGCCGCAGGAACGTCGACGTCCACGGGCCGTCCGCGGCGGCGGCGTCCAGGCGGGCCAGCGCCTCGTCCAGGGCGACCCGGTCCTCCGGGGTCAGCTCCGCGTCGTCCCGCAGCGCCACCCGAGGGTCGGTGCCGGCATGGTGGAAGGTGATCCGGTACAGCGTCCGGTCCGGACCCTCCTGCAGCGCAGCGAGGACGTCGGCGACGGACCCGTGGCCGGCCGAACGGGCGTCCGCGGCGGTGATGTCGGCCTCGTCGATGCGGTCGACGGCGTCGATGGCCAGCAGGCCGGCGGCGGTCCGCAGGGTGCCACCGGCCTTCACGGTCGGCCGTTTCCAGCGCCGGAACGCCACGGTGATGGAGCCGTCGGCCAGCCCCGTCCA
The DNA here is from genome assembly GCF_003344865.1 of Euzebya pacifica. GTDB lineage: Bacteria > Actinomycetota > Nitriliruptoria > Euzebyales > Euzebyaceae > Euzebya > Euzebya pacifica. Next base: position 2,157,604 of record NZ_CP031165.1, on the reverse strand, counting down.
CGTCGTCTTCGGCATCAGCATCGGCCGATCACGCTACCGCCGCAGCTGGCCACCCATCGCCTCGACCGCGTCGGCGATCCGCTCGATGGCAGCCGCCTCCTCGGTGTCGGTCAGCTGGGTCTCGGGGTCGTCGAGCAGGAGCGAGAAGGCGAGGGACTTCTTGCCCTCCCCCAGCTGCTCGCCGGCGAACACGTCGAACAGCTCGATGCTGCTCAGGCGTTCACCGGCGGCCTCGGCCACCACGTCACGAACGGTGGCGTGGTCCACGGCGACGTCGACGAGGACGGCCACGTCGAACCGCAGGCCCGGCAGCGGTGAGGGCATCACCGCGGTCGGCAGGTTCGCCCCACCGGCGACGATGACGTCCAGGCGCAGCTCGGCCGCGACAGTCCGCTCGGGCACCTCGAACGCCTTGCAGACGCGGGGGTGCAGCTCGCCGACCACGCCCACCTCGGTGTCACCGAAGAACACGCGGGCAGCACGGCCGGGGTGGAAGGGCATCTCGTGGGTGCGCTCCACCCGCAGGTCGTCGGCCACGACGGTGCGGCGGAGCAGCTCCACCGCACCCATGACGTCGGCGAACTCGACCTGACGAGCGTCGCCGTCGTGCCGGCCGGGTTCGAAGGCCCCGCACGCGATCAGCGCGACGTGGTCGGGTTCGGCGGGCAGCTCGACGCCCGACGGGCCACCGTCGAGGGCCTCGTGGCCGTCCCCCGGCGGCACGAACACGTGGCCGGTCTCGAACAGGGCGAGGTCGGTGTTCTGGCGGTTGACGTTGCGGCGCACGGTCGCCAGCAGCCCGGGGAGCAGCGTGGTGCGCAGCACCGACTCCTCCTTGGACAGCGGGTTGACCAGCTTGATGGTCCGGCGGCGAGGGTCCTCGTCGTCCAGGCCCAGCGCCTCGAGGTCCTCGTCGGCGATGAACGGGTACTGCAGGACCTCCGTCCAGCCACCGCCGGCCAGCGCGCGCCGGATGTCGAGCGCCGCCAGGTCCTCGGGCGAGCGTCGTCCCGACTGACCGGTCGACGGCACCCGCGGCTCGATGTTGTCGTAGCCGAACAGGCGCGCGACCTCCTCGGTCAGGTCGGCCTCGATCTGCATGTCGGGGCGGTACGGCGGCGGGACGACCAGCCGTTCGTCCTCGCCCTCGCCTTCGGTGGTGCAGCCCAGCGACTCCAGCAGCTCGACCTGCCGGTCGGCTGGGATGTCCATGCCGATCAGCGACCGGACGCGGGCCGGCCGCAGGCGGATCGGCGTCGGTGTGTCGGGGATCGGCTCGAGGTCGTGGCCACCAACGACGGTGCCGCCCGCCCACTCGGTGATCAGGTCGGCCACGCGCGTCGCACCCTGCGGCAGCCACGAGGTGTTGACGGTCCGCTCGAACCGGGACTTGGCCTCGGTGAACAGGTGGTGGCGTCGGCCGGTGCGCAGCACCTTGACCGGGTCCCATGCCGCGACCTCGACGTACAGGTCGGTGGTGCCGTCGTTGATCTCGGTGGCGTCGCCGCCCATCACGCCGGCCAGGCCGATGGCACCGGACTCGTCGGCGATGACGACGTCCTCCGCGTCGAGGGTGCGGTCGACCCCGTCGAGGGTCTTGAGCACCTCGCCGGCCTCGGCGTTGCGGACGGTGATGGCGCCGTTCAGCAGCGCCCGGTCGTAGGCGTGGACCGGGTAGCCGGTCTCCAGCATCGCGTAGTTGGTGGCGTCCACGACGTTGCTGATGGGGCGCATGCCGGCCAGGTTCAGCCGCTTCTGGATCTCCGGCGGCGAGGGGCGCACGGTGACGCCCTCGATGCCGCGGCCGTCCCAGCGCCGTACCCCGGTGCCGTCGGCAAGGGACACCTCGACGGTGGCGTTGCCGCCCGGGTTGTCGCCGAGCTCGGGGAGGGTCAGGTCCGCACCCGTCAGCGCGTGCAGGTCGCGGGCCAGGCCCCAGATGGAGGCGCCGTAGCCCCGGTCGGGGGTCAGGTCGATGTCGAGGACGGCTTCCTCGAGGTCGAGCCAGTCGGTGACGTCGGCGCCGACGGGCGCGTCGTCGCCCAGCAGCCAGATGCCGGCGTGGTCCTCGCCCACGCCCAGCTCACGGGCGGAGGCGAGCATGCCGTTGGACGTGACGCCCATCAGCTTCTTGGTGCCGATCTCGAAGCCGCCGGGCAGCGTGGACCCCGGCAGCGCCGCCGGAACGCGGTCGCCGACGGAGAAGTTCTTGGCGCCGCAGACGATCTCCCACTCGCGCTCGCCGTCGAAGGCGTTGACCAGCGACAGCTTGTCGGCCTTGGGGACGGGGGCGAAGGACAGGATCTCCACGACCTTCAGGCCGCGGGCACCGGTGGTGGGCCGCTCGACGGCGTCCACCTCGAGTCCACCGATGGTCAGGACGTCGGCAAGCTCCTCGGGGGACAGGTCGAGGTCGACGTAGGTGTACAGCCAGGAAACAGGAACGCGCATGATGGGTTCTCCTCGTGACGCCGCGAGCTAGAAGCTGGACAGCAGTCGGACGTCGTTGTCGGCGAACAGCCGCAGGTCGGGCACGCCGTAGCGGACCATGGCGGTGCGTTCGATGCCGATGCCGAACGCGAAGCCCTGGACCTCCTCGGGGTCGTAGCCGCCGGCGCGCAGCACGTTGGGATGGACCATGCCCGAGCCGAGCAGCTCCATCCACTTGCCGCCGCCCTGCCCGTCGGGGACCCAGGCGTCGAGCTCGGCGGACGGTTCGGTGAAGGGGAAGTAGTGCGGGCGGAAGCGCAGCTTCACGTCCTCGCCCACCAGCGCACGGGCGAACGCCATCAGGGTGCCGTAGAGGTCCGACAGCGACAGGTCGGTGTCGACGGCGAGGCCCTCGATCTGGTGGAAGACCGGGACGTGCGTCGCGTCGGGGGTGTCCTGCCGGTAGACACGGCCGGGGATGGCGACGTACACCGGCGGGTCGTTGTCCAGCATCGTGCGGATCTGCATCGGCGAGGTCTGGGTGCGCAGCAGCATCCCGGTCGTGCCGTCGTCCCGCTTGGGCGCCTCGGTCAGGCCGTGCACGTAGATGGTGTCCTGCAGGGTGCGGGCCGGGTGGTCCATCTGGGTGTTGAGGGCGTCGAAGTTGAACCAGTCCGACTCGACCTCGGGGCCGGTCACGATCTCGTAGCCCAACCCGACGAACACGTCGAGGATCGCGTCGAGGGTCTGGCGGAGCGGGTGCAGCGACCCGCGGGTGGGCACGCGCGGCGGCAGCGTGATGTCGATGGCCTCGGCGGCCAGGACGACGCGGTCGCGTTCGAGCTCCAGCGTGGTGCGCCGGGCGGACTCGGTGCGGCCGAAGTCGGCGTTGACGGTGTTGACGGCCTGGCCGACGGCCTTGCGCGTCTCGGGGTCCATCTTCCCGAGGCTGCGCTTGACCAGGGACAGGCGGCCCTTCTTGCCCATCCAGGTCTGTCGGACGGCGTCGAGGGCGTCGAGGTCCGTGGCGGCCTGCAGCTCAGCGACGGCCTCGGCGCCGAGGGCGAGCACGTCGTCGGGGGTGGGGACGTCCGGGGAATCGGTGGTGGGATCAGTGGTCACAGCTGGGTGCTCCGCTCTGGCGTGGGGGCAGGGGTGGGGGGCGCGGACGTGGCGGCGGCCGGTGGCGGCGCCGGGCGTGTCCGCGAACGAGCCGGGGCCCGCGTGGCTGACGCGGGGCTAGTGGCTGTCGCCGTTGGTGTGCCGAAGGGCCGAGAGGTCGATGCCTGCGAGCTCGAGTCCGCCCTTCGGCAACGTAAATCGGAAGACCGATCCGCTGCCGGGGGTGGACTCGACGACGATCTCGCCGCCGTGGGCCTGCACGAGGCCCTTGGTGATGTACAGGCCGAGGCCGGTCCCCTGCTTCCGCTCGCCGGGCTTGCGGAAGAACTTGGTGAAGATGGGGTTGAGGAACTCCTCGGGGATGCCGTCGCCTTCGTCGGCAACGGCGACCTCGACGAACTCCTCGGTCTCGCTGGCGGTGATCGTGATCTTTCCGCCGGTGTAGCGGATCGCGTTCTCCAGCAGGTTGGAGAGGATCTGCTCGACCCGGTCGGGGTCGGCGTACAGCTGGGGCAGCTCGCCGATGTCGACGGTGATCGTGCGGCCGTGGCCCACACCGGCTTCCACACGCTCACCGACTCGGGCAGCGGTGGCGGCCATGTCGATCATCTGGCGCTTCAGCTGCAGGCGGCCGGCGTCGATGCGGCTGACGGCCAGCAGCTCGCCGAGCAGCCGGGTGACGCGGTCGGCGTCCTCGTTGACCGTGGCGAGCATCTGCTTCTTCTGCTCGTCGTTGAACCGGTCCCACTTGGCCAGCAGCGTCTTGGTGAACCCCTTCACGCTGGTCAGCGGGCTGCGCAGCTCGTGGGACACCGTCGACACGAGGTCGGAGCGAGCCACGTCGCGGCGACGACGGGCGTCGGCCCGGCGGATGGTCAGGACGAGCTGGGCGGTCCGGCCGGCGTCGTCGGCCAGCCGGGCACCGGTCATCGCCACCGCCCGGGAGGTCCCGGCCCCCACGAGGGTCAGCTCCTGCTCGGCGATGCGGGGCAGCAGCGCGGCGTCGGCCTGCATCGGTGTGCAGGTCGCCCACCAGTCGGCCCCGTCCTCGGTCCGCAGGCGCAGCACGTGGTCGGCCTGCTGGCCGACGACGCGGTCCGCCGACAGTCGCAGGAGCCGCAGCGCCTGGGTGTTGGCGTAGGTGACGGCGCCGTCGGACCCGACGATCACGGCCGCATCGGCGATCAGCTCCAACGCCGCCATGTCGGCGGGCGTCTTCTGCGCCAGATGCGTGCTCATCGTCAGGGCGTGGGTGGCGTCTTCGTCGAGGGGTGGGACTGCGCGCTGTTGACCGAGTAGGCCATGACCGCAACGGCGGCGGCGAGGTTGAGGCTCTCGGCGTGTCCGGAGTAGCCGTCCCGCTGCGTGGTCGCGATCGGAATGTGCACTGACACGCTACATGCCTCGACGGCAACCGAGGAAAGACCTGCGGCTTCTCCCCCGAAGACCAGGGCCGTGGGCACCGACAGGTCGACCTCGTCCAGCGGCACCGACGCATGCACGTCGGCAGCCAGCAGCTGCAGGCCAGCGTCGGCCAGCGTGTGCAGCTCCTCCGGATCGACGCCCGTGACCAGCGGCAGGTGGAACACCGAGCCGGTCGAGGCACGGACGGCCTTGGGGTTGTACGGGTCGACGCTGCCGCGCACGAACACGACCGCGTCGGCGCCTGCGGCGTCGGCGGTGCGCACGATCGTGCCGGCGTTGCCCGGGTCGCTGACGCCGTCGAGGACGACGAGGAACCGCGCGGTCGAGACCACGTCGGCCAGCGACACCTGGCGGATGGGCGCCACACCGACCATGCCCTGCGGGGTGACCGTGTCGGCCAGCGCACGCAGGACCTCGGGGGTCACGGTACGGATCCGCGATCCCGCGTCGGCTGCGTCACGCAGCAGGTGGACGTGCTCGTGGACCGCCTGCGGCGTGATGAAGAGCTCGACGAGCTGATCGACGGCCTCGCTGACCGCCTGCGGACCCTCGACGAGGAACATGCCCTCGTCGCGGCGCCCCTTGCGGGCTGCCAGCTTCGCCGCCGCCTTGATCGAGCTGTTGGCGGCGGAGGTGATGACGGGCGCGTTGACCAGCGCCCGTACGTCGAATGCAGACCCCTCGAGGTCGGCCGCAGCGGCCTCCTCGAGCCCCTCGTGAGCGATGGCCATCCCTACAGGTGGGCCTTCGCCTGCTCGACGAGCGCGGAGAACGCCGCCGGGTCGTTGACGGCCAGCTCGGCCAGGATCTTGCGGTCGACCTCGATCTCGGCCTGCTTCAGGCCGAACATGAAGCGGCTGTAGGACAGGCCGTCCTGGCGAGCCGCCGCGTTGATGCGGGTGATCCACAGCTTGCGGAAGTCCCGCTTCTTCGCGCGACGGTCCCGGGTTGCATACCGATCGGCGTGCAGGATCGTCTCGTTTGCGACGCGGTACCGGCGGCTGCGTGCCCCCCGGAACCCCTTCGCGCGGTTCATGACTGTACGACGGTGCTTGCGTCCGTGGACGCCGCGCTTCACGCGTGCCATTGGGTGTCTCCTAGGTGAGGTGTGTCGAGGTGAAGGTGGTGAACGGAGGGGCTACTGGCCCAACATGCGCTTGATGGTCTTGGCCTCTGCGGTGTTGTGCAGCGGCTGGTCCTTGCGCAGGCGCAGCTTGCGGCGCTGCGGCTTGTGCTCCGCGAGGTGGTTGCGGTTCTGGCGGCGGTGCATGACCTTGCCGGTCTTGGTGACGCGGAAGCGGTCCTTGGCGCCGGAGTGGCTCTTCTGCTTGGGCATGACGTGCTCCTGATGGGCGGTTCTGGGGAGAGCTGTCGTGGGTCTTGCTCTGGCCGTCGCCGTGGTGACGGCGGGAAAACGCAACGCGGCCGCTGCGCAGGGGCAGCGGCCGACGACGATCCCACCAGCCCGACAGGGCTGGCGTTCTGACGTGATGGACCCACGCGAGTCGTTGCCCGGTAGGTGGGGAAAGCCGCTCCCACTTGGTATGGACTCGCGATGATACGTCAGATCGTGGCGATCTGCCGAACCCGCGGTATCGGCCGGTGGGCCGGGTCCACCGCGGTCAGCCCTGGCCGGGAATCCAGAGCTTGTCGGTGGCCTTCTGCTGGGGCTGCTGCGGTGCAGCCGGCGGCGGCGTGTCAGCCTGCGCCTGACCGGGCTCGGCCGCCTGCCCCTCCCCCTGGCCCTCGCCGGCCTGCTCGGCGGCGATCTCCTTCTCGGCCTGGACCTGGGCCGTCTTCAGCTGCACGATCGCCTGCTCGAGCTGGGCGGCGGTCTCCTCGAGGACGACCCGTCCGGCAGCGAGCAGCGCCTCCATCGAGTCGATCAGCACGCGGGCGTCCGGCAGGCCGAGCTTGACCTCGGCGCCGGTCCCGAGGACCGAGAAGGCCTGCAGGAGCAGGTCGTGGACAGGGGCCTGGCGGAGCTCGTTGAAGTAGGCCTCGAGCTCTTCCTGGCTGGGCTGGGGTTGCTGGGGTGCGCTCATAGTCGCGGCCATCCTACGCGGGCCACTGGCGCGTTCACCGACGTGGCGATGTCAGCGAAGCCCGGAGAAGCGCAGGTAGGCGTCGACCAGCGTCGGCCCGACGAAGAGCGCGACGAACGATCCGGCGGCGAGGAACGGCCCGAAGGGGATCTGGTCCTTGCGGTCGCCCTTGCGTGCGGCCAGGACGATCGAGGAGATGATTCCGCCCCCGAGGAACGCCACGAACATGCCGATCACCACGGTCCCCCACGACACGTAGCCCAGGCCCATGCCGAGGAACGCCGCGAACTTCACGTCGCCCATGCCCATGCCGCGCGGGTAGATCAACGCCAGGAGCAGCAGGAACCCGAACGCGGCCAGCCCGCCACCGACCACCCGCAGCGCCACCGACGGTTCGCCGTTGAGCACGGCCGCGCCGACCAGCAGCACGAGCAGCACCGGGGTCAACGGGTAGGTCAGGGCGTTGGGGATCCGCTTGGTCGCCAGGTCGATGAAGGTGACGACCAGGAGCATCCAGGCGAACAGCAGCATGCCGGGCAGCGCCCAGTAGTCCGGCGGCTCCATCGAGGCCAGCCACCAGCCGACGGCGGCGAACATCACGCCCGAGGTCAGCTCGACCGCGGGGTAGCGGCCGCTGATCGGCTGCCCGCAGTGCCGACACTTCCCCCGCAGCAGCAGCCACGACAGCACCGGGATGTTGTCGCGCGGGCTGATCTCGTTGCCGCAGCCCGGGCAGGCGCTGGGCGGCCGGACGACGCTGCGGCCCTCGGGGACACGGTGGATCACGACGTTGCCGAAAGACCCGAACAGCAACCCGAAGACCCCGGCGAACAGCGCGACCAATCCAGCCATGGGCCACATGATGCCTGCTCGGTCCCTGCCACCGGTGCTGCCGTCCCCGATGGTGTGGACGACCAGTCGCTGCTCGGCACGGTAGAACTCGACCTCGATGTCGGACACCTCCCACCTGCCCCCACCCGAGCTCTCGGCCCTGCTGCGCGAACGCGCCCCCGAGATCGAGGCGGCCCGCCGGCTGCCCCATGACGTGGTGGCCGCCATGCGTGACGCCGGACTGTTCCGCTCCTGGGTCCCCTCGGCCCACGGCGGCCCGGAGCGGACGGCCATGGAGGGGCTGGAGTCCATCGCGGCCGTGGCAGCAGATGACGGCGGCGCCGGGTGGTCGGTGATGATCGCCCTGACCACGTCGATGACGGCCTACCTGCTGCCCACGACCCACGCCGAGGCGATCTACGGCGACCCGGACGCCATCACCGGCGGGTTCGCGGCGCCGGCCGGGACGGCGGTCGCCCTGCCCGACGGCGGCTTGCGGGTCAACGGCCGCTGGGCATGGGGGTCGGGAACCAGCCACTGCACGGCCATCGCCGGCGGGGTCCGCCTGGTCGACGCCGACGGCCGACCGGCCCCACGGGCCGACGGGCTGGCCTTCCCGTTCGTCTTCTTCGATCGCGACGACGTGACGCTGCTGGACACGTGGCACGTCATGGGCCTGTCCGGCTCGGGCTCGACGGACTACACCGTGACCGATGCGATCGTGCCCGAGGGCCGCTGGGTGGAGTTCGGCCGCAGCGAACCGGTGGTCGAGCGTCCCCTGTCGCGGTTCCCGATGTTCGGGCTGCTGGCCCTCGGCGTGGCGTCCGTCTCGGTCGGCCTGGCCCGATGCGCCTTGGAGGAGCTGGTCGACCTGGCCGGCGGCAAGCGACCGCAGGGCAGCCGCAGGACCCTCGCCGAACGGCAGACGACGCAGGTCGACGTGGCGCGGGCCGAGGCAACCGTCCGGTCGGCGTGGGCGTTCGTGGCCGACGTCGTCGGCGACGCGTGGGAGACCGCCGAACACGGCGACCCCCTGACGGTCGAGCAGCGCCGGCTGCTGCGCCTGGCCGCGACCGACGCCACGGCCCGGTGCAGCGACGTGACCCAGCGCCTGCACAAGCTGGCCGGTGGCGTGGACGCCTACCTGAGCTCCCCCATCCAGCGGGTGTTCCGCGACGCCCACGTCGCCTCACAGCACGCCATGGTGGCCGAGCGGACCTACGAGCTGGCCGGGCGGCTGGCGCTGGGCCTGGACACCGACGCGAGCCAGCTGTGAACGGCGCCCTGCTGGCCGCAGGAGGCCTCGCAGCAGCCGGGATCGGGGTCTCGCGACTGCTCCCCCTCCGGCCCCTCCCCCGCCCCACCGGTCGACATCTGGTCGGCACCCGCACCGTGGTCCTGGACGACGACCGACATGCCGACGGGCTGCCGGTGCAGGTCTGGTACCCCACGGCCAGCGACGGGCCGGCCGCACCGCTGCTGGTCGACGGCACGGCGTTCGGCCGCGGGCTGGCGGCGTCCTACGGGATCCCCGCCGCGCTGCTGGGGCACCTCCGCTGGGTCCGGGGCAGCGCGGTTGCTGGCGCGCCGCCCCTCGAGGTGGCCGATGACCTGCCCGCCGTCGTGCTGGTCCACGGCTGGAAGGGGTTCCGCACCGCCCACGCCGACGTCGCCGAACAGCTGGCCTCGCAGGGCCACGTCGTCGTGGCGGCCGATCACGTCGGGGGCTCCCTGGCGGCGGTGCGACCCGACGGATCCGTGCAGCCCATCGACACCTCCCTGCTGCCGCCCGAGGGGACGCCGGACTACTGGCCGTCGGCACGGCGGCTGGTCGAGCGGTACGCCGCCGACCTGCACACCGTCCTCGACGCGTTCGGTGGACCGCACCTGCCGCTGGCCGGCTCGCGGACGCTGCTGATCGGCCACTCCACCGGCGGGGCGGCCGCCCTGATGACCGCGGGGGCGCACGAGCGGGTCGACGGCTGGGTGGGCCTGGACCCGTGGGTGCGTGCGATCTCCATGGCTGGCGGATCCCTTCCCCGCGCGCTGGGCGCCACCACGAGGATCCTGCGCAGCGAGGAATGGACGGGCAACGCCAACGACGAGGTGCTCCTGCCCTTCGCCGCTGACCTGGGCCAGCCCGTTCGGACGATCGCCGGCACCGGTCACGTGGACTTCACCCTCCTCGGCCGCCTGTCCCCGCTGGTCCGCCGGGTCGGCCTGACCCGCGCCGATCCCGACGTGACCCGCCGGGCCACGCTGTCGGCCGCCGCGGACCTGCTGGCGGGGCTGCCCCACCCCGGCCCGTCAGACCCCCCGAAGGCGAGCAGCACCGGCTGACCCGAGCAGCCGCTCGGGCCGGCGGGCAGGATGGCGGCGTGTCAACCGAGGCCCAGCCATCCGACCGTTCCGCTCGACCGGCGCGGCCGCCGGGCCTCGTCCGCCGTGTCGTCCACGCCTTCGCGCCCTACCGGACGAGGGTCCTCATCGTCTGCGGGCTGATCGTGGTCACCGCCACCATCGGCGTGGTCAACCCGCTGCTGGTCCGGGTGGTCTTCGACGACGCGTTGTTCGCCGACGGTGGCCCCAACCTCTCCCTGCTGTGGACGCTCGTGGCGATCATGACGACGCTGCCGCTGATCTCGGCGGGCCTGAGCCTGTACCAGACCTACGTCACCAACACGATCGGGCAGCGGGTCATGCAGGACCTGCGCAACAACCTCTACGCCCACCTGCAGGGCATGCCGCTGCGGTTCTTCACCGACACCCGGACGGGCGAGATCCAGTCCCGCCTGTCCAACGACATCGGCGGGGTGCAGGCGGTCGTCACCGACACCCTGTCCAACCTGCTGTCCAACTCCGTCACGCTGATCAGCGTCATCGTGGCCATGCTGGCGCTGTCGTGGCAGCTGACGGTGCTGAGCCTGGGGCTGCTGCCGATCTTCGCGTGGCTGTCCAAGCGGGTCGGCCACGCCCGCCGCAAGGTGTCGAAGTCGACCCAGAAGGAGCTCGCGGACCTGTCGGCGATGTCGGAGGAGACGTTGAGCGTCAGCGGCATCCTGCTGTCCAAGACCTTCGGGCGGCAGCAGGCCGAGATCGAGCGGTACTCCGCCGCGTCGGGTCGCCTGGCCGAGCTGCAGGTCCGCCAGACGATGATCGGCACGTCGTTCTTCTCCGTCATCCAGGCCTTCTTCGCCATCACGCCGGTGGCCGTCTACGCGCTGGCCGGCGTGCTGCTGGCCGACGGGGGCAGCGGGGTGCTGGGCGGTGGTGACCTGACCGCCGGCACGATCGTGGCGTTCACGACGTTGCAGGCCCGGTTGTTCTTCCCCATCGCCCGGACGCTGGAGGTCAGCGTGCAGCTGCAGTCCTCCCTCGCCCTGTTCGAGCGGGTCTTCGAGTACCTCGACCTCGAGCAGGACATCGTCGACGCCGACGAGGCGACGGAGCTGGGCCAGGTCGAGGGTCGGATCCACTACGACCACGTGTGGTTCGCCTACGAGGGCATCCCCGACGACGTCGACACGCCGACGGAGTGGGCGCTGTCGGACGTCGACATGACCATCGAACCCGGCCAGCTGGCGGCCCTGGTCGGCCCGTCCGGCGCGGGCAAGACGACGTTGACGTACCTGCTGCCACGCCTGTACGACGTCGACCGCGGCGCGGTGCGGCTCGACGGCCACGACGTGCGCGACGTGACGCTGGCCAGCTTGGCCCAGCAGATCGGCATCGTGACGCAGGAGACCAACCTGTTCCACGCAACCATCCGCGAGAACCTGGTCTACGGCCGACCCGACGCCACGCAGGAGGAGATCGAGGAGGCCTGCCGCGCCGCGTCGATCCTGGACCGCATCCACGAGCTGCCCGACCGCTTCGAGACCGTCGTCGGCGAGCGTGGCTACCGCATGTCGGGTGGTGAGAAGCAGCGGCTGGCCATCGCCCGCGTGATCATCGCCGACCCGCGGGTCCTGGTCCTCGACGAGGCGACCAGCGCGCTGGACACCGTCAACGAACGGATCGTGCAGCAGGCGCTGGAACGGCTGATGGAGACGCGGACGACCGTGGCCATCGCCCATCGGCTGTCCACGATCCTGCGTGCCGACGTCATCTTCGTCGTCGACCGCGGACGCATCGTCGAACGGGGCACCCACGACGAGCTGCTGGCGGCCGGCGGGACCTACGCCGGGCTGTACCACGAGCAGTTCGGCGGCGGCGAGGTCGAGGCCCGCTGCGCCGACGGCCTGCTGCTGCGCAACGGGGACGTCGTGCGCATGGGCGCCGACGACTGACCCTGTCGGGGTCCGCGATCCCTGTTGGGGTCCGCGACCGGGACGATCCGACAGCAGGAGTACGGCTGCGCGACGTCGAACAAGGCGACATGCGCATACCGCCGATCGTCCTCCTGCTCGTCCTCACCATGCTCGCCGCCCCGCTGGCGGTGTCGGCTGACCAGCCCATCGCCCGTCGAGGTGCCGCCGTCGAGGAGGTCCGCGAGGGCCTGCTGATCGGTGACCTCGGCCCGGCGACCGCGCCCGAGGCTGCGCTGGCCGCCGCTGCGGACCGGCTGGGCGTCGACGCCGCGGCGTTCGCCTTCGACTTCCACCGCACGTCGCTGGCCGGCGAGCACTTCCGTGGCCGCCAGGTCGTGAACGGTGTGGCCGTCGACGGGACCGCGGCAGCCGTGCACGTGATCGACGGCCGGATTGTGACCGTCGAGGCCCGCGACACCGACGCCGTGGGCGCCCCCGTTGCCGACCCCGTCGCCGCCGAGGTGGCCGAGGCCGCCGTGCTGGGCCACTTCGGGATCACCGAGGCGATCGCCGTGGACAGCGAACGCCTGCTCGTCCCGACCGACGGCGTGCTGGTCGACACGTGGCGAGTCGGCGTGGTCGCGGCCGGTGTCGCCACCACCGTCGACGTCTCCGCGGCCGACGCATCGATCCTCGAGCTCTCCGACGACCGTCGCTTCGCCGAGGCCGTTGCCACCCTGTTCGCGCCCAACCCGATCGCCACCTCCGGCCACATCGACATGCGCCAGGACGTCGACATCGCGGGCGTCGACGTCGACTACACCACCGACGAGCGGGTCGCCGAGGAGCTTCGGGACCTGCCGATCCTCGACTTCGACCTGCCCCGCGCGGCGGCCGGCAACCTGGTCGGCCCCTGGGTCGACGTGATCGGCGGCGGCCCGATGGTCCCGGTGCTCGACCGGTTCGACGTCAGCAAGACCGACCCCCGGTTCGAGGGCCTCATGGCCTACCACCACATCGACGCCATCCAGCGGTACTTCCAGGACGTGCTCGGCATGGACAACGTCAACGCCGAGGCGCAGCTGACCGTCGCCCTCCCCGTGATGGGCTTCGACAACTCCTTCTACCAGCCGGCCAACGACCTGGTGCTGTTCGGCGCCGGCGGGGTCGACGACGGCGAGGACGCCGAGGTCATCATCCACGAGCTGGGACACGCCATCCACGACGACCAGGTCCCCGGCTGGGGCGGGTCGGCCGAGGGCGGCGCCATGGGCGAGGGCTTCGGCGACTTCCTGGCCGCCACCTACTTCGCGACGTTCGACGACACGGTGCGGACCCAGGACACCTGCCTGATGGAGTGGGACTCCACCTCCTACTCCTCGGAGGAACAGACCTGCATCCGCCGCATGGACACCGCCAAGACCTACGCGGACAAGGTGAACCAGGTCCACGCCGACGGCGAGATCTGGTCCAAGTTCCTGTGGAACGTGCGCGAGCACCTCGGGACGACCGAGGCCGAGCGGTCCGCCAACGTCCTGCGGTGGTTGCTGACCGCCCACTTCTCGATGAGCGACCGGGCCGACTTCGCCGAGGCGATCCGCGCGCTGGAGCTGACCGTCGACGCCGTGGCCCCCGACGCCGACACGGCAGCGGAGTGGGACGCGGTGCTGTACGACGAAGCGGTCGCGATGGGCATGCCGATCGCCGCCCGGCCCGGGATCTCGACCGGTTCGTAGTGCCCCTCGTCGGCGGGTAGCGTTCGGGGCATGGAGCGCCTCGAGAAGCTGACCGCCGGCATGCCCCTGCTCGTCGGGGGCGACCGGTTCACCACCGTCCCCACCGACATCGCCGACGCCTTCGAGCCCGGCGACGCCGTCCTCGTCGCCGACACCGGCGAGGTCCTGCACGTCCCGGACGCCGAGCGCCGGGCGGCCACCGTCGCCGTCGACGCCGCCGTGGCCGCGTTCGACCTGATGGGCACGGCCACCGACGAGCAGGTCTCGGCGTTCTACGACACGTTCGCCAACGCCCTGGCGGACGACACGATCTTCGTGGCCATCGCCGAGGCCAACGCCGCCGACGTGGAGGCTGCTCGCCAGAAGGGCCGGTCCACCACACGGCTGGAGCTGACCACCCGGATGCGCAACGACATGGTCGAGGGGCTGCGCGGCTGGCGTGACATGCCCGGCGGCCGTGGCGAGGTCGTGGAGACCGTCACCCACGACGGCTGGCGGGTCGAGCAGGTCCGCGACCGCCTCGGCGTCGTCGGGTTCGTCTTCGAGGGCCGACCCAACGTGTTCGCCGACGCCTGCGGGGTCCTGCGCAGCGGCAACACCGTGGTCTTCCGCATCGGCTCCGACGCGCTGGGCACCGCTCGCGCGATCGTGACCCACGCCCTGCGCCCGGCGCTTGCGGCTGCCGGGCTGCACGAGGGATCCGCGGCCCTGGTCGACTCCCCCTCGCGCGCCGCCGGGTATGCCCTGTTCAGCGACCCGCGGCTGTCCCTTGCCGTGGCCCGTGGGTCGGGCCGCGCGGTGTCCATGCTCGGTGGCATCGCCCGCAAGGCCGGCATTCCCGCCAGCCTGCACGGCACCGGCGGCGCCTGGATCGTGGCCGGCCCGACCGCCGACGCCGACGACTTCGGCGAGGCCGTCACCCGCTCGCTGGACCGCAAGGTCTGCAACACCCTCAACACCTGTGCCATCACCGCCGACCGTGCCGACGAGCTCGTGCCCGTCTTCCTCGACGCGCTGCGGGCGGCCGGTACGGCGCGCGGGGTCGAACCCAAGCTGCATGTGTCGGCGGACTCCGTCGAGCACGTCCCCTCTGACTGGTTCGACCGCCAGGTGCCCATCGCCCGGGCCGAGGGCGAGGTCAAGGAGGCCCAGGCCGAACGGATCGCCGCCGACGAGCTCGGCCGCGAGTGGGAATGGGAGGACTCGCCGGAGGTGACGCTGGTCGTCGTCGACTCCATCGACGACGCGGTGCAGCGCTTCAACGCCCAGGCACCGCGGTTCGTCGCCAGCCTGCTGGCCACCGACCCTGCCGAGCACGACCGGTTCTTCGCGACCATCGACGCTCCTTTCGTCGGCAACGGCCTGACCCGCTGGGTCGACGGCCAGTACGCGCTGGGCAAGCCCGAGCTCGGACTGTCGAACTGGGAGACCGGCCGGCTGTTCGCCCGCGGTGGCATCCTCGCCGGCGACTCGGTGCACACGGTCCGCACCCGCGCGGTGCTGGACCGTCCCGACATCCCGCGCTGACGCGACGACCCCGGCGCCAGAACTGCCCCCACACGCACCAACGAGGTCGCGTCGTGCGGGCGACGTGACCTCGTTGGTGGGCTTGGTGGTTGGGTTCGGCTGCACAGCTCGAGCTGGACAGCTGGGTGCTGATCGACGGCCGCCCCGACAGTTCGTCGAGGCGGCCGCCATGGATCAGCGGACGGGGTGCAACAGCGCCTCGATGGCCTCGAGGACGATCGCGCCGATGGCGCTCTCGCCACCGAGCAGGACCGCGCTGGTCACCGAGGTGGTGGCCTCGAGGTAGTCAGCCGTGTCCGGGCTGAGGTCACCGGATGCCGTCAGCAGCAGCGGCGCGTCCAGGCGTGCCAGGCGTGGACCGCCTGCCAGCGCGTCGGGGAACGCGTCGTCACGGGCGAACCCGACGGCCATGGGGCTGTCGAAGAACGTCTCCGCAACCAGGACCGCCGTGGCATGGCGGGTTGCACCGACCACCGACTCGGCGTCGGGATACGCGGCAGCCGCGGGGCCACCGATGGCGTAGACGTCGGCATCGCTGGACCCGAGGTAGGCGTCGACCGCCGGGTGGGGCTCACCCGCCGGCGTCAGCAGCACCGCACCACCACGCGCACCAGCAGCCGCACCGGCGGCCATGGCGTCGGGGAAGTCATAGCCGTTGGTGATCAGCAGCTCCGACGGGTCCCCGATGACGTCGGCGATCTCCAGCGCCGTCTCGATCCGGCTGTCACCGGCGAGACGGACGGCCTGGTAGCCGGCCTCGGTCAGGCTGTCCTCGATGGTGCTGGCCAGCGCGGACTCGCCACCCAGCAGGTAGACGCTGCCGCCGGGCGCCAGCGCTCGGGCGATCTCCGCTGCAACCTCGGCGTCGAGGCTGTCGGAGGGGTTGATCAGGACGGGCGCGTGCAGTTCGACGGCCAACGGTGCCCCGGCAAGGGCATCGGCGTACTCGTCGGCACGGGCCAGGATGATGTTGCTGGCCTCACCGTCGGCGAAGTCGGCCTGCGACACGGCGATGGCGGTCTGGACACGGCCCGCACCCTCGAGGCGCTGGACGAAGGGCTCCGGTGCCGGGGTCGGCTCCGGGGTGGGCTCGGGCGTCGGCGTGGGCTCCGGCGTCGGGGTCGGGGTCGGGGTGACGGGACCCGGGTCGACGGGACCGGGGTCGACCGGATCGCTCGGGCACTCGGTGACCCGGACGGCCTCGCCGCTGTAGAGGAACGGTCCCTGGTAGGACCCGTAGCTGGAGTAGTCGTCCTGCTGGCCCGGGGCTGCCGGGTCGAACAGCAGCGCGATCAGTCCGCGGAGGGGCTGGCCGAGCGGGATGTAGATCCCCTCGTCAACCACTTCCACCTGGATGCCGTGTGCCTCCAGCCGGGTCTCTGCCGACGGCATGAGGCCGAACTGTGGGTCGCCCTCGTACTCGATGCGTTCGGTGTACTGCTCCTGGGTGATCAGGTATCCGCAGGGCGCCGGGTCGACGATGGTTCCCTCGCGGCTGTCGCGGATCGGCGGGCTGATCCGGGGGGTGTCCCGGGTGCCGTGCAGGATCAGCGGCCCCTCGTTGAGGGAGTTCTGCTCGAACGATGCGGCCTGGACCGCAGCGGCGTCCTCGTGGTGGGCCACCGCGAAGCGAAGCAGCTCGCGGTAGGTCCACAGGTGGGAGTAGACGTGGCGTCGGTCGTTGTGGTTCTGCTGGGTCGGTCCGCCGGAGCCGGAGGCGTTGGGCCGGGTCGGCCCACCGTTGCTGCGGGACTCCAGGAGGATGCCGACGATGCCCTTCAGGCCGAGGGTGTTGCGAAGGATGGTCTCCTCGCTGTACCCGATCGGGTAGGGCTGGGGCCACCAGCCGTCGTCCTCGGCAGCGTTGAACAGGTAGTCCAGCGTCAGGGCGTTCTGCGTGTAGCTGGCCAGCTCGGCGTCGACCGCCTCGTTGCGGGCCCACAGCAGCGGCAGGTCACCGACGTCGTTGTTGCCGTAGTGGTGGCCGTCGATGGCGATCGTCGGCTCGTAGAGGCTCATGGCTCGGGCCACGGCCAGGGGCTCCGGCTCGCGCAGGAGGGAGTGGTCGCGGTTGAGGTCCTGGCCACGGGCGTTGCCACGGCTTCCGGCTGCCCGTCCGTCGCCGTTCATGGACGGCATGACGATGACGGTGACCTCGTCGAGCAGCTCGTCGATGAACGGGTCGTCGTCGAGTGCGAGGTAGCGGATGATCATGAAGCAGGCCTCGCGGCCACCGGCTTCGGGACCGTGGACGTTGCAGTTGAGGAAGACCGTGTCGCCCTCGCGTGCGACCTCCGGGGTCGGGGGTGGGTCACCGAAGACGAACAGGTTGATGTCGCGGCCGAGGTGGGTGCGTCCCATGAGCTCGACACGGACCCGGTCGCTGTTGGTCTTGATGAGGTTGGTGAACGCAACCTCGCCCTCGTAGGAGGTCCAGTCGTCGGGGTCCTCCTCGAACTCGGTGCGGAAGGCGTCCGACGGGCTCGGCGCCTCCATGGTGTCGGCGTACACCCAGTCAGACCAGGGGCCCTCGACCCCGGCAGCCACCGCGCGCACGCGCCAGCCGTACCGGTCGCCGGGGATGAAGCCGGCGTCGGCGAAGGTGGTCGACTCGCCGGTGTAGGTGTAGCGGTTGTAGCGCCAGATGCCGATCAGCAGCTCGCTGTCGATCGGGGTGTTGGTCGCGTCGACAGGGATGCGCTCGATCTCGTACTGGGTGACCAGCTGGTCGTTCTCGGTGGCCGGGTCCCAGGTGACGGTGGTGAAGCCCCACTCGGGGGTGACGGCCACGCCGGCCACGGCCTGCGTGGGCGCGACGGACTGGTCGACGACGGTGGGTGTCGGGGCGGGCGCGGGGTCGTTGCCCGTGCCAACGGCGAACCAGGCGAAGTCGGCGTAGGCCGGGTTGGTGCCGGCGTTGCCCGAACCGATGCCGACCCAGCCGTTGGGCAACGGGGTGGGGTCGGTGTAGGTCAGCATGGGGGCGGCGGGCTCGGGCGTGCCGAGCGGCCAGATGGAGGCGGTCAGGTCCCCGTCGTCCTCGGCGAAGGCGAGCTCGTACCAGGTGTTGCTCTGGAAGTCGCCGGGGATGGCCACCTCGGCGAGGGTGGTGACGTCACCAGCGATGTTGACGCGCAGGCGCAGGTCGCCGCGGTACTCCTCGACGAAGTACGACGTCTCGGCGTCCTCCTCACCGGACCCGGCGAGGTGGACCTGGAAGCTGGTGCTGGCGTTGTTGTCCGCGCCGACATGCACCACCGTCCTGACCTCGGGGCTGTTCGGGGTGCCAGCGGCATCGAAGCTGAGCAGGCGATCCGGGCTCGACGACGGCCCCTGGACGAGGCGAAGCGGGTCGTCCTGGACCGCGAAGTATCCGGGCGCCCAACGGGACGTCCAGCCGGCGGGCGGGGCGCCGGGGGTGTCAGCGGAGAAGTCGGCGACGAAGGTCGCTGCTCGGGCCGGGGAGACCACGAGCAACGAGGAAACCAGCAGCGCGACCACCATCCAGGCGACGGTGATCACGGATGATCGGGGACGTGAGAAGGTTTGCAAGGGTGCACTCCTGTGCGGCGGGAGGGACTACGACCCAGCGTTCCGCTGGACGCATTCCCGTTTCGGAGAGCGCAATACCTAGGGTCCCGAACTGAACTGGTCAATGGTTCAGCAGCGGTTTGGTGACCGGAAATCTCGAATCAACCCCGCCGTGATCAGCACGACATGTTCGCTGGAGAGGAGCGGCACCGTGGCCACGTCGACGGCGATGCGGCCCCCGCCATCGACCACGAGGCTGCGGAGCCGGTCCCGTGTTCGTCCGCCCGCCACGGGCGAACGGCCCAACATCCGTCGCAGTACCGACCGCCACACCGGCGTGGGGAGCGTGTCGCTGATGACCACGCCGAGCCTGGCCGCGCGCAGTCCCTCGGCCACCACGATCCGGACCATGTCGTCGGAACACCGATGGAGCAGGCGCAGGACGACGACCACGTCGACGGCGCCGTCGGCCAGGGGCAGGGCACGTGCATCGGCGACGATCGCCGGGGATCCGCTGCGGTCCCGGGCCAACATGGGTCGTGACACGTCGAGGGCGATCCGCCGGCCGGGGAGGCCGGCAGAGGCAAGCTTGCCCGACCCGCCGGCGACGTCCAGCCAGCAGCCGTCGTTGGGCGGCCCGCCCAGGCTTGCGACGGCTCGGCGCACCGCCCGGTGTTCGCCGGCGGCGATCACGCGGGCCACGGGATGGTCGAGCTCGGACACGTACCGGGTGGCGGACTCGGCGGTCGCGTAGCGGTCCCGGGTGGCCCGATCGGCGTCGGCAGGGGTGGTCACCTGATCACCTCGACAGTGCCTGACGCGGGAACCGGGCCGTCGGGCGTCGGCGACAACCGTCCCGCGGCCAGCCCGTGGAGGATCCGTCGGTGGTAGGCCACCCCCAGGGTGTGGACACCGAGCCACCGGGTGGCGGCGTCCCTGCCGGTTCGACCCACCCACTCCCCTCGCCGGTCGCTCCACCACTCGAGCTGCCGGTGACGCACGACGTCGGTCGAGGGACGCACCGCCAGCTCGGCGAGCACGGCGACGGCCAGCGGCCAGTCCGGCCCGGCCACGAACCCCCGCAACGGCCGCCCCCACCTGATCCGCAGGGCGCTGGCGACCAGCTCGCCCGCCTGCTGTTCGGGCGATCCGGACAGGTCGGGCAGGTCCAGCAGTACCGGACCTGCCACCCCGGCCATCACGGCATCCACGCCGAACAGCGGTGCCGATCCGGTCCCGTCGACCTGTCCCAGGGCGAGGCGGCCGACCAGCGTGGGCAAGCCGCTGCCGGGCGGTTCGACGTCCACCCACGGGTGGACGGTGACCGCGCACTCCTCCAGCAGGGCCAGGGGCGGAACCGCCGGCAGTCCGACACCGGCGGCACGGCGCGCAGCCGCGGCCTGGGCACGCGCACCGGCAGGATCCGGGCGACGACGACGGTCGAGGTGCTGCTTGCACCACACCCGCTGCGCGCCCTGCTTGCCTTCGGCCACCCGGGACCAGGTGCGCTCGTGCACCATGCCGACGAGGACGGCGGTCGCGTCGGGCAGCACGAGGACGGCATCCCCCTCGAGGGCACCGCGTGCCCGCGGGTCCCGCCACAGCAGCGCCAGCCCGACGAAGACCGCCTCGGCGACGGCGTCCAGCAGCCGGGCCACCACCGCGATGACCCCGGCCGGGCCGATGCCCAGCGTCGGGGCCAGCACGGCCAGGAGCATGGCCTCGCGCACCCCGAGGCCCGCCGGTGCGATGACGACGACCCGACCGACGAGGTTGCTGACGGCGAAGCCGCCCAGGAGGGCGGTCACGACGTGGGCGTCGACGTGCCCGACGACCGCGGTCCCCAGGACGACGAACCCCAGGCTGCGCACCCCGAGGACCCCGAGGTAGCGCAGCGCCACACCGCGCACCAGCCGTCCCGTGCGACGGTCGGTCCCCGTCCCTCCTCCATCCGCGGGGATGGCCAACCGGTCGACCGCCCCCGACGGGAGCAGGCGGGCCAACGTGCGCACCGTCCGAGCCGCTGCGGTCATGGTCGGCGTCGGGGCCACGAGCAGCGCGAGGGCTGCCGCAGCCGGCAGGACGGCGAGCCAGGCCGTCCGCCCTGCCCCCTCGACCGCCACCCAGCCGGGCATCGTGGCCAGCGACACCAGGGAGAGGACCAGGACCGACAGCACCAGCTCGACCCCGCCGAGCCCGACCCCGGCCGTCACCGACAGGCCGTGGCGCCGAGCGGCCGCAGCCCGTGCAGGGACGTGGCCACCGGGTGCCAGGTAGCGGGCCGGCAACGACACCGCGTGGGCCCGCACCGCCGCCCGGACGTCGACATCGGTGCTGCCGGATCGGACCAGCGCCACCCACATCCACGCCAGGCCGCCGTTGGCGACGACGTTGGCGACGACGACCGCAACGACCACCGCAGTCGACGGCAGGCCGCCGCGCTCCACGACCTCACCCCATCGGGGTGCCACGACCCACGCGATCAGGCCGACGAGCACGGCCGGGGCCGCACCGACCCGCAGGATCGTGCCGACCCAGCCCCCCGACGACCCGGCCTCCCCCACCGAGGCCGGCCTACAAGGTCTTCAGCAGCGTGGCGGTCTCGAGCGCGGCCTGCGCCGCCTCCCAGCCCTTGTTGCCCATCTTCCCGCCGGCGCGGTCCTGCGCCTGCTCCCAGTTCTCCGTCGTCAGCACGCCGAACGACATCGGCACGCCGGTCTCCAGCGCCACCCGTCCGAGCGCCGCGGACTCACCGGCGACGTACTCGAAGTGGGCGGTCTGGCCCCGCACGACGAGTCCCAGCGCCACGACCGCGTCGACCGTGCCGGCCTTGGCGATCCGCTGGGCCACGACGGGGATCTCCCAGGCGCCGGGTACCCAGTACAGGTCGATGTCGTCGTCGGCGACGCCGTGCTTGGTCAAGCAGGAGGCGGCCCCGTCGACCAGGCGCTGCACGATGGTGTCGTTGAACCGGCTGGCGACCACGGCCACGCGCAGGCCGCTGCCGTCGAGGCTTCCCTCATGCACTCGCATCGGTGTTCGTCTCCTGGGTCGTGGTGTCGTCGGTGCCGTCCAGACGGGTCAGATCGTGGCCCATCCGGTCGCGCTTGGTGCGCAGGTAGCGCAGGTTCTCCGTCGTCGGGGCGGTCTCGATGGCGACCCGCTCGACGATCTCCAGGCCGTAGCCCTCCAGGCCGGCACGCTTGGCCGGGTTGTTGGACAGCAGCCGCAGGGTGGACAGGCCGAGGTCGACCAGGATCTGGGCGCCGGTGCCGTAGTCGCGCGAGTCGGCCGGGAAGCCGAGCTCGATGTTGGCCTCGACGGTGTCGCGTCCGGCGTCCTGCAGCTTGTAGGCCTGCAGCTTGTGCATGATCCCGATGCCGCGTCCCTCGTGGCCGCGGATGTAGACGATGACCCCCTCGCCCGCTTCGGCGATCTGGCGCATCGCGTCGTGCAGCTGCGGCCCGCAGTCGCAGCGCAACGACCCGAAGATGTCGCCGGTCAGGCATTCCGAGTGCATGCGGACCATCACGTTGGGCTTGTTCTCGGGGTGCCCGTAGACCAGCGCGATGTGGTCGTGGCTGTCCATCTCCGAGGTGTAGCCGACGGCACGGAACACGCCGTAGGGGGTGGGGATCTCGGCCTCGGCGACGCGGGAGACCAGCCGCTCGGACCGACGCCGCCAGGCGATCAGGTCGGCGATGCTGATCAGCTTGAGGTCGTGCTCCCTGGCGAACTCCTTGAGCTCGGGCAGGCGCGCCATGTCGGTCTTCTTGGCGTCGACGATCTCGCAGAGCACCCCGGCGGGCTCCATGCCGGCGAGGCGGGCAAGGTCGACCGCCGCCTCGGTGTGACCGGCCCGCTTGAGGACGCCGCCGGGCTTGGCCTCCAACGGCACGATGTGGCCGGGACGGGTCAGGTCCTCGGGACGCGTCTGCGGGTCGACCAGCGCGTGGATGGTCTGGGCACGGTCAGCGGCGGAGATGCCGGTGGACGTGCCCTGACGGGCGTCGACGGTGATCAGGTAGGCCGTCTTCATCCGGTCGGTGTTGTTGTCCACCATCGGCGGCAGGGCAAGCTGCTCCGCGCGTTCGCCGGTGATGGCGGTGCAGATGTAGCCGGAGGTGTGGTGGAGGAAGAAGGCGATCTTCTCGGGGGTCACGGCCTCGGCGGCCATGATGAGGTCGCCCTCGTTCTCGCGGTCCTCGTCGTCGACGACGACCACCATCTCGCCACGGCCGATGGCGGCGATGGCGTCGGGGATCGGGGTGAACTGGAACTCAGACACGGCTGGTGCTCCTCGCCTCGTGGGCGCTCAGATGGGCGGCGAGCTGCCGCTCCACGTACTTGGCGATGACGTCGACCTCGAGGTTGACGCGGTCGCCGACCTTGCGCCGCCCGTGGACGGTCACAGCCATGGTGTGGGGGATCAGGCCCACGGAGAAGTGGTCCTCACCGGCCTCGGTGACGGTCAGGGAGGTGCCGTCGATGGTGATCGACCCCTTCTCGACGACATAGGGCGCCAGCTGGGCGGGCAGGTCGTAGGTGACCGTGGTCCACTCCTCGTGGGGCTGGATCAGCCGGACGGTGCCGACCCCGTCGACGTGTCCCTGCACCATGTGGCCGCCCAGGCGGGCGTCGGCCTTCATGGCGCGTTCGAGGTTGACCTGGTCGCCCTCCACGAGGTCGGCCAGCGCCGAACGGACCAGCGTCTCGCCCATCATCTCCGCGGTGAACCCTGCGGGGGCGTCGTGCACCTCGGTCACGGTCAGGCAGACGCCGTTGACGGCGATGGAGTCGCCGATGGAGGCGTCCTCCACGACCAGCGGGGCCTCCAGCGTGATGGTGCCGCCCCCCTCTCGGGTGTCGAGCACTCGCACGACGCCAACCTCTTCGATCAGTCCGGTGAACATGGCTCAGGGGGTCCTCGGGTAGGCGGTCAGGACAACATCGTCACCGGACAGCTCCGCGGACACCAATCGCAGGCGTGGCGCGTCCGGCAGCGCCACCCGCGTCGACAGCGCGCCGAGCCCCTCGCCGAGCAGGACGTTGCCGAGGTGCAGGACGTAGCGATCGACCAGCCCCGCGGCCACGAACGCACCGGCCACGCCGGCGCCGCCCTCGACCAGCACGCTGTGCACGCCGAGCTCCCACAGCGTCGCGAGGGCCGCGGCGGGATCGGGACTGTCGAGCACGGTGGTCGGAGCCAACCCGTCGGTGAACAGCTTCAGGTCGGCACCCTCGGTACGACCTCGGCGGTCGAGCACGACCCGACGTGGCTGCGGCCCGTCCCAGCCCGGCAACCGAACCGTCAGCGATGGGTCGTCGGCCAGCGCCGTGGCGGACCCGACGAGGACGGCGTCGACCTCGCGACGCAGCTCGTGGCCGCGGGCGCGGGTGGCCGGACCGGTGATCCACTGCGACGTGCCGGTGTGGTCGGCGATGCGCCCGTCGAGGCTGGTCGCGGTCTTGAGGATCACGAACGGGCGCCCGGTCGCGATGCCGTGGAGGAAGATCTCGTGCTGCTGGCGGGCCCGGTCGACGGCGGCGTCGGGGACGACCTCGACCCCTGCCTCGGCCAGCATCGTCCCGCCGCCGATCGCCACGGGGTTGGGGTCGGACAGCGCGTACACGAGGCGGGCGATCCCGGCGTCGAGCAGCGCCTGGCTGCACGGTGGGGTGCGACCGTGGTGGTTGCACGGCTCCAGCGTCACCCAGGCGGTGCCGCCGCGGGCGCGATCGCCGGCCATCGCCAGCGCCACGACCTCGGCGTGGGAGCCGCCGGCCGGCTGGGTCCACCCCTCCCCCACCATGGTGCCGTCGGCGTCGGCGATGACGCAGCCGACGAACGGGTTGGGACACGTCCGTCCGCGACCGTGCTCGGCCAGCACGAAGGCGTGGTCCAGCATCTCGATGTCACGGGGGAGGGTCACGTCCCCACGCTACGCGGCGACGCCACGGCGTCAGCCCGTGCGACCGTCCAGCGCGTAGGCCGACGTGTCGGGGTGTGCGCTCTTCACGTGCGTCTTCATCTCCGTGGCCACGGCGACGATGTCGCGGTGGTCCAGGAAGGTGCGGTGGGCGTTGGTCGTCACGCCGATGGCGATGGAGACCAGGCCGAACCGCCGCATCTCCCCGCGACGGTCCCGCAGCTCGAGGTACCCACGTTCGCGGTCCTCGGGGGCGTACAGGGTCGGGATCATCTCGTCGAACCGTCGGATCGACTCGCTGCAGACGTCGTCGGCCTGCACGGGGTCGAACAACATGACGAAGTCGTCGCCACCGATGTGGCCGAGGAACGCCTCGGCGTAGGCGGTCCCGGTCAGGACGTCCCGCAGCACCTGGGCGGTGGCCTGGATGACCTTGTCGCCCTCGAGGAAGCCGTAGTGGTCGTTGTAGGCCTTGAAGTTGTTGAGGTCGACGTAGGCGACGGCGATGTCCTGCCCCTGGTCCAGCCGCCGGGCGATCTCGCCTTCGATGCGGTGGTTGCCCGGCAACCCGGTGAGGGGGGAGGCACCTCGCAGGTCCGCAGCGCGACGCATGGTGGTGCGCACGCGGGCGACGAGCTCCATCGGGTCGAAGGGCTTCAGGACGTAGTCGTCGGCGCCCGCGGCCAGCCCGACGACCTTGTCGACGGTCATCGACTTGGCGGTGAGGAGGATCACGGGGACGTGGCTGGTCCGGGGGTCGGCACGCAACCGACGGCAGACCTCGATGCCGTCGATGCCCGGCATCATCACGTCCAGGAGGACCAGGCTGGGGTCGACCTCGAACGCCGCTGCGAGGCCCTCCTCGCCGTCGGGGGCCGAGACGACCTCGAAGCCCTCCAGCCGCAGGTTCACCTCGATGAACCGCCGGATGTCCGCCTCGTTGTCGACGACCAGGATCCTGTCCGCAGTCACGACACCTCCGCCGTTCGTTCCAGGACCGCTATGTACATGCCATCTCCCTCGTCGCGGTCGGGCGCCATCTGCACGCCGAACCGGGTGGGTGTCCCCACCTGTGGGACGTCAGCCACCGTGACGCGACCACCGTCGACGGCGTGGGCGACCACGTCATCGGCTTCGTCGGAGGTCCAGGTGCACACCGAGTAGACCACCCGTCCACCCGGCCGGACGAGATCCACCGCTCGTTGGAGCAGCTGCTGCTGCACGGCGGTCATCGATGTCACGTCCTCCCGGCTGCGACGCCAGCGCAGCTCGGGTCGGCGTCGGACCACGCCGAGTCCCGAGCAGGGCGCGTCGACCAGGACGAGGTCGACCCCCTCGGGGAGGTCGACGGTGGCCCCGTCGCCGGTGACAGTGGCCATCTCCAGCCCGAGGCGGTCGGCCATCTCCGCCGCGCGTCGCAGCCGTCCGGCATGGCGGTCCACGGCGGTGACCTGCAGGCCCTGCTGCGCCAGGTGGGTCGACTTGCCGCCGGGAGCGGCGCACAGGTCGATGGCCGTGGCCCCCGCTGGCAGCCCCTCGGCGGCGGTCTGGCCGATGACCTGTGAGGCCTGGTCCTGCACGATCGCCAGGCCGTCGCGGATGACGGCGAGCCGGCCGGGCTGGATGCGGTCGGCCAGCACGATCGCGTCGCGGGCCATCGTGCC
Source organism: Euzebya pacifica (assembly GCF_003344865.1). Taxonomy (GTDB): domain Bacteria; phylum Actinomycetota; class Nitriliruptoria; order Euzebyales; family Euzebyaceae; genus Euzebya; species Euzebya pacifica. Next base: position 2,131,113 of record NZ_CP031165.1, on the reverse strand, counting down.
CGGCTCGGCGTCGATGCCCTCGGCGGCCAGCGCGGCCAGCACGTCCTCGCGTGGGGCGACGGCACGCAGCACCAGCGGCGCCGGACGGTTGCCGGCGTCCAGCACCTCCGCGGCGCGTTCGTCGCCGAAGCGCTTGACCGCGGCGTGGGCGACCCACGACGGATAGCCGTACTTCAGGCCGAGGCCCATGTCGGTGGCCTCGTCGGGCCACGGCAGGTCGTCGATGCGGCGGGCGATGTTGCGCAGCACCCCGTTGACGAAGCCGGTGGCGCGCTGGCCCACGACCACGCGGGCGACCTCGACGTGGGAGTCGACGACGGCGTGGACGGGTTGGTTGCCGTGCAGCAGCTCCCAGGTGGCGATGCGCAGCAGGTCCAGCAGCGTGGGCTCGACGGCCTCCAGGCCACGGGACACGGCGTTGGCCAGGACCCAGTCCAGGGTGCCCTCCCAGCGCAGCGTCGAGAACGCCAGGTTGGCCGCGAAGTTCCGGTCCTGCTGGTCCAGGGGGCTCTTGGAGAGGATCCGGTCGGCCACGGGTGAGGCCCACGCGTCGTTCTCGTGGACCTGCATGACGATGACGAGGGCGGTCTGCCGGGCGGCGACGCCCTCGCGGTCGGCCCCCTCTGCGGCGGTGGTGTCCACCTGGTCCTCCTCGCTCACGAGCCCAGCCGTTCCGGTCGGTAGCCGTTGGCGAAGTCGCGGCCGTCCATGCGTGGTTTGCCGGCCGGCTGGACCTGGTCCAGGCGCAGCCCGCCCCGGCCAACGGCGATGACGGGCCTGCCGTCGACGTCCCCGACGACCGCACCGGGGGTGCCGTCGACGTCGAGCATCGGCACGGCCCGATGGATCTTCAGGCGGGTGCCGTCGAAGGTGGTGTGCGCGCCGGGCATCGGGTTGTAGCCACGGATCATGCGATCCAGCACCTCGGCGCTGTCGGTCAGGTCCAGCCGGGCGTCCTCGGCGTTGATCTTGGAGGCGTAGGTGGCGGCGTCGTGGTCCTGGGGCTGCAGCGGCAGGGACCCGTCGACCAGCCCGCGGATGGCGTCGACGAGGACGGGGCCGCCGGCCTCGGCCAGCCGGGCGGTCAGCTCGCCGCTGGTCTCGTCGGGCAGGATCCGCACCTCGTGGCGGGTCAGCACGTCGCCGGTGTCCATGCCGGCGTCCAGCCGGAAGCAGGTCACGCCCGTGGTGGTGTCACCGGCCAGGATGCTGGCGGGGACGGGGGCGGCGCCGCGCCATGCCGGCAGCAGCGAGAAGTGGAGGTTGACGAACCCCTTGCCGCCGACGTCGAGGACGTCCTGCGGCAGGATCGAGCCGTAGGCGACGACCGCGCAGGCGTCGACGTCGAGGGCCTTCAGGTCGTCGAGCCGCTCGCGGGGCTTCTGCGGCTGCCACACCTCCAGGCCGGCGTCGAGGGCCGTGACCTTCACGGGGGGTGGCGTCAGCTTGTAGCCACGGCCCGCGGGACGGTCGGGGTTGGTGACGACGGCGACGACCTCGACGTCGTCGGCCTCGACGAACGCACGAAGGGCCGGCACCGCCGGCTGGGGGGTACCGAAGAACGCGATGCGGATGGTCAGAGGACCTCTCCCTCGGGGGCTGGTGGGTTCTCGAGCTCGCCGCGACGGATGCGTCGCATGGCGTCCTTGCGGTCGTGCTTCTCGAGGTGCTCGATGAACAGGATGCCGTTCAGGTGGTCGATCTCGTGGGCGATGATGCGGGCCAGCAGCCCGACGCCCTCCATCTCGACGTCCTCGCCGAAGACGTCCTGGGCGGTGATGTGCACCTCCAGCGGCCGGGCGGTCGGATAGAACAGCCCGGGGAAGGACAGGCAACCCTCCTCCCCTTCCTGGATCTCCTCGCTCTCGAAGGTGATGTCGGGGTTGACGACCGCGCCCGAGGCGAAGCCCTCGCCGGAGGGGTCGGGGGCCTCCCAGGTGAAGAGGCGCTTGAGCACGCCGACCTGGTTGGCGGCCAGGCCCGCACCGCTGCTGGCGCGCATCGTCTCCATCATGTCGTCGGCCAGGCGGCGGAGCTTGTCGTCGAACTCGGTGACCTCGTTGGCGCGCTGGCGCAGCACCGGGTCACCGAAGAGGCGGATTGGCAGTGTCGACACGGCTTGTTGTTCCTCGTTGCGGCTGGCTCAGGTGATGGTGGGGTCCACGTCGACCCGGACGCGGATGTCGTCCTGCGCCCACGTGTTGCGCAGTGGCTTCAGGGCGGCGACCGTGTCACGCAGGGTGTCGGTCTTCAGGAGCGCAACACCGTCGGGGTCGGGTCCCAGAAGGGTACCGGGTACGTCCGCGCGGACGGCGGCAGCGGCTTCGGGGGTGACGCCGGTCATGCGGATCAGGGACCCGGCGGGCGGGAAGCCGAGGGGGGTGCGTCGTTCCGTCTCGGCCGGCCAGAACCCGTCGGGGTCGAGGCGGACGAGGGACTGCAGCGCCGGCTCGGTCGGCTGGCCCGTCTGGACCATGACCTCCTCGGCCAGCGCGGCCCCGTCGAGCCACAGCCGCAGGGCGTCCTCGGCGGCCTCGACATCGGGTCGGCCGAGCAGCACGTCGGGGTCGGCGACGACCAGCAGGTCGGCGCGGCGGCCGTGCAGCCAGTCGGGCCGCGCCACGACCGACCCGCGGGTCATCACCGCGATGGCGGGACGGCTGGTCGGGCCGGGCTGGTCGAAGCCCTCCATGTGTCCGACCTCGGCGTCGGGGTGGGCCTTCGCCAACTCCGTGGCCAGCCGCTTCGCCCCGGCGCGCAGCGGGAAGGTCTCTGTGCCGCCGCAGTCGATGCAGGGCCGGGGCGGGGTGGTCCAGCTGCACACGGCGCACCGCCAGGTCGGGGTCGGGGCCCCGTCGACGGGGGCGATGCCGGCACCGCAGTCGCGGCACTCGTGCCGGTTGCGACAGTCGCTGCAGGCGAGGGAGGACCCGCTGCCCTTTCCGGCGGCCAGGACGATGACGGTCCCGCCGGTGCGGACGACCTCGGCCACCCGGCTGGTGATCGGCCCGACGAGGCGGGTGCGGCGGTCCTTGGGCGAGAGGGTGGTGCGGTCGACGACCCGGACGTCGGGGGCGAGTGCGCGTTCGGTGGCCCGGTCGGCGCGGACGAGGGTGAGGTGGCCGCCGTCGTGGTGCTTGTGGACCTGGGCGGACTGGAGGCTCGAGGTGAGGACGACCGTCGCGCCGGTCATCCGTCCGCGGGCCAGGGCGGCCTCGCGGACGTGGTGCCGGGGGTTGCGACGTTCCTTGTAGGCCGGGTTCGCCTCGTCGACGACGACGATCAGGCCTAGGTCGGGCATCGGCATCAGCGCCAGCCCCCGCTCGCCGACGGCCACGGTGACGTCGCCGCGGAGCTGGCGGAGGTAGGCGCGGTAGCGGTCGGCGTCGCGGTCGAAGTGGCGGTGGTCGGCCACGGCGGTCCCGAAAGCGGCAACGACGTCGTCGGCCGGACCGGGTGCGGGGCCGGGCACGATCACCAGGGCGGTGCAGCCGTTGCTGGTCGTGCGGGCGACGAGGTCGACCAGCAGGGGCCCGATGTCCTGGTGGAGCGGGGGACGCAGGTGGTAGGCCCGCCCGTCGGGCTCCCACGCCGCCTTCAGCAGGGCCGACCCGTCGAGGCCCTTCCACCCCTCCGACGCACACGGCGGCCGCGCCCGCCCCTCCTCCGGTGAGCGCGGCTGCGCGGCCTCCGGTGGGCGCGATCGGGGGCTGGATCGGCCATCGGCGAGGTCGGGCGCGATCGTCTCGGCCGACGACTGACCCGATCGCGCCGCTCCTCGTCCATCCGCGACGGAGGCCCCGATCGGGGCGTCGAGGGGGTGGCGGGCCGGGCCCCACGAGGCGGCCTCGTGCTCGACCCGGACGATGCGTGGGGGCAGGGCGTGGGCGATGGCGCCCGACAGGGTCCCGGCGAAGCGGTCGGCCACCCAGCGCCACACGGTCAGGTCGTCGGGGCCGAACCAGCGGACGTCGCCCTCGACCCGATCGAGGGGCTTGACCTTCGACTCCTCGACCTCGGGGGTGTCGGTCAGCCCGATGACCCAGCCGGTCCGCAGCCGACCGTTGAACCGCACGCGGACACGCGAGCCGACCCCGACCCGGTCGCCGTCGGGGATCCGGTAGTCGAAGGGCCGGTCGAGGTGGGCCGGGCCGACATCGACGACGACACGCGCGAACGCGGGCCGGGAGCCGGCCCGCGTGTCGACGGGTGTGGGGTGGTCGGCCGTGGCCGTGGTGACGCTACGCGCCGGCGGCCGAGCGCAGCGCGTCGGCCCGGTCGGTGGCCTCCCACGGGAACTCGTCACGGCCGAAGTGGCCGTACGCCGCGGTCGGGGAGAAGATCGGCTCGCGCAGGCCGAGGTCACGGATGATCGCGGCCGGCCGCAGGTCGAAGACCTCCTTGATCCCGGCGAGGATCTTGTCGACGTCCTGGGTCTCGGTGCCGAAGGTGTCCAGCATGACCGAGACGGGGTGGGCCACCCCGATGGCGTAGGCGACCTGCAGCTCGGCGCGCTCGGCGAGCCCGGCCGCGACGACGTTCTTGGCGACCCAGCGAGCGGCGTAGGCGGCCGACCGGTCGACCTTGGTGGAGTCCTTGCCGGAGAACGCCCCGCCACCGTGGCGGGCCATGCCGCCGTAGGTGTCGACGATGATCTTGCGGCCGGTCAGGCCGGCATCGGCCTGGGGGCCACCCAGCTCGAACTTGCCCGAGGGGTTGCAGAGGAAGTCGGCGGCGTCGAACGCCAGGTCCGACGGCAGCACGGCGGAGATGACCTTCTCCTGCAGCTCGGGGCGCATCTGGGTTGCGATGTCGATGCCCGGCTTGTGCTGGGTGGAGATGAGGACGCGCTCGATGGCGACGGGGGTGTTGCCCTCGTAGCGGACGGTGACCTGGGTCTTGCCGTCGGGGCGCAGGTAGTCGACCTCGCCGGAGTGGCGGACGGCCGCCAGCTGCTTGGCCAGCTTGTGGGCCAGGTCGATCGGCAGCGGCATCAGCGACTCGGTCTCGTTGGTCGCGTAGCCGAACATCATCCCCTGGTCGCCGGCGCCCAGCTTGTCCAGCTCGTCGCCGGTCGGCTCGGTGCGGGACTCCAGCGCCGAGTCGACGCCACCGGCGATGTCAGGCGACTGCGGGTCGATGGTGACCAGCACACCGCAGAGGCGGCCGTCGAAGCCCGCGTCGAAGCTGTCGTAGCCGATCCCGGCGACGGTCTCGCGGGCGATGGCGGCGATGTCGACGTAGGCGTCGGTGCGGATCTCACCGGCGACGACGATCAGGCCGGTGTTGACCAGCGTCTCGCAGGCCACGCGGGCGTCCCACGGGTTGGAGTCGTTGGCGAGCACCGCGTCGAGGACCGCGTCGGAGACCTGGTCTGCCACCTTGTCGGGGTGGCCCTCCGTCACGGACTCGGAGGTGAACTGCCATGAACGCGCCATCGTGGGGATTCCTTCGTGTTCGGGGATCGGGGGCGCACCAGACGGCACCCCCAGAAAAAGCGTTGGCGGACAGCCTATACCGGTGCCCTACGGGCGCCGACCCCCATCGGACAGTCCGAACGGTGAGATGGGCGTTCCGTCTGTGCGCGCTCAGCCGGGCAGGCGGGCGGCGGCCTCGCCGAGCAGGATCGAGGCCAGCTCGCGCTTGCTGGTCAGCGCGACATCCCGACGCATCCCGTCCGCACCGAGGATGACGGCACGGTTGGTGTCGACGGCGAACCCGGCGTCGGCCTGGCTGACGTCGTTGATGACGATCAGGTCCGCACCCTTGCGGCGCAGCTTGTCGCGGCCGTGGGTCTCCACGTCGGTGGTCTCGGCAGCGAAGCCGACCAGCACCGCCCGCAGGTCCTCGCGGGCGCCCAGCTCGGCGAGGATGTCGGGGTTGGGCACCAGCTCGATCGTCGGGGTGCCGTCGGCCTTCTTGATCTTCTGCTCGGCTCGGGCGGCGGGGCGGAAGTCGGCGACCGCGGCGGCCTTGACGATGACGTCGGCCACGTCGGCGCGGGCCATGACGGCCTCGTGCATGTCCATGGCGGACTCCACGGGCACGGCTTCCACACCGGGTGGCACGGGGAGGGTCGAGGTGGTGACCAGCACCACCTTGGCGCCCAGCGCAGCGGCCTCGGCGGCGATGGCGTGGCCCATCTTCCCGCTGGAGCGGTTGCCGAGGAAGCGGACGGGGTCGATCGCCTCGCGGGTGCCGCCAGCGGTGACCAGCACGGTCCGCCCGCTCAGGGGGCTGTCCAGTCGACCTGCCGCGCGGGCGACGGCCTCCAGCAGCACGTCCTCGTCGACGAGGCGGCCGGGGCCGACGTCGCCGCCGGCCAGCTCGCCCTCGCCGGGGCCGACGATGATCGTGCCGCGTGCCGCCAGCGTGGCGACGGCGGCCTGTGTCGCCGGGTGCAGCCACATCTCGGTGTGCATCGCCGGGGCGACGACCGTCGGGACGGTCAGGCAGGTGAAGGCCGAGGTCACCAGGTCATCGGCGATGCCAGCGGCGAACTTGGCGATCACGTTGGTCGTCGCCGGGGCGATGATCGCCACGTCGGCCCACCGGGCCACCTCCACGTGCACGATGCGGTGCACGTCGGTGAAGGTGTCGGTGTGGGCAGGACGCCCGGTCAGCGCCGCGAACTGGTCGGGCTGCACGAACCGGGTGGCGCCGCCGGTCATGATGACCTGGACCTCGGCGCCGGCCTTCTTCAGGCCACGGGCCAGCGAGGCGGCCTTGTAGGCGGCGACCCCGCCGGACACCCCGAGCAGGACCCGCAACCCCTCGAGCGCGGTGTCCATGGTCGAACGCTAGATCTCGGTCGGCGCGTCGTCGGCGTCGTCGATGATGGCGTCCTCGCCCTGCGGCAGGGAGACGACCTCGCCGTCCTCGTCGGCCGCGAGGGCCTCGGCGGCGCGGGCGCGAGCCTCGTCGGGACGCTGCACGACGATCTTGTCGGCTGCGATCTCCTCCATGGCGATCGACAGCGGCTTGTTGGAGTCCACCTGCTCGACGAGGGGACGGACGTACTGCCCGATGCCCTCACCGAGGGAGTGGTAGTAGTTGTTGATCTCGCGGGCGCGCACGGCCGCGAGGTGCACCAGCGTGTACTTGGAGTCCACGCGGGCGAGGAGGTCGTCGATAGTGGCCATGGCGTTCGTGCCCCTGAGGATGTCGAGGTGCTTGAGAGGTCGTCGAGGGCGGTCCAGCGCCGCGAGTTCGGGCTGCCGCCTGCCGTCGACCTGACGGCAGGCGAACGCGCCGTCGGTCAACGTTGAAGGGCCAGTATACGTTCCAGCGCCTTGACCGCCGCGTCCACCCGGTCGTTGACCACCCGGTGGTCGAAGTCCTCGGCCTGCGCCATCTCCTCCCGACCGATGGTGAGGCGCTGCTCGATGGTTTCCTCGTTCTCCGAACCCCGGTGGCGCAGACGCCGCTCGAGGTCGTCCCAGCTGGGTGGTTCGAGGAACACCAGGGTCGCGGCGATGTCGCCGACGTCGCGCTGGCGCTGGCGGACCTGCTTGGCGCCCTGCACGTCGATCTCCAGGACCAGCGTGGCGCCGGCGGCGAGGCGGTCGGTGACGGAGGACCACGGGGTGCCGTAGAGGTGGCCGTTGAACTCGGCCCACTCCAGGAACTCGCCGTCGTCGGCCATGCGGCGGAACTCCGTCGGCGAGACGAAGCGGTAGTGGACGCCGTCCTCCTCCCCCGGGCGCATCCGGCGGGTGGTCGCCGACAGCGAGACCTCGATCTCGTCGTGGCGTTCGCGCAGCGCCGCGACGACCGTGCCCTTGCCGACCCCACCGGGGCCGCTGACGACCAGCAGGGTCCCGGGGGTGTGGTCCTGCTCGCTCAAAACGTCGGACGCTTCCCGTCGAAGGCCTCGAGCAGCCGCTCGGTCTGCTTGTCGCCGAGGCCACGAAGGCGACGGGACTCGGAGATGTCCAGCAGCTCCATGGTCCGCCGGGCCGTCTTCTTGCCGATCCGCGGGATGGACTCCAGGACCGCCGAGACCTTGGTCTTGGACAGGACGATGTCCTCCTCGGTCCGGGGGTCGCGGCCACGCCGGACGACCTCCTCGAGGGTCAGCTCACCATCGCGCAGCTGCTGCTTCAGGGCCGCGCGAACCCGCCGCGCGGCCGCTGCCTTCTCCAGCGCAGCTCGTCGCGCGTCGTCACTCAGCTCGGGTACCGCCATCGTGATGCTTTCGTGTGTCGCTTCGTGGAAGGAGGCAGCCGGATCCTAGTGGGCGCCACCCCGCCACCGTCAACGGGTGTGGAAGATTCGTGCTCAGCCCTGCTGGGATGCCTTGAGCTCGTCCATCGTGAACAACGGCGACAGGGCCAGGTCGTGTTCGGCCAGCTTCTCGGGGCCGCCGGCCTGCCGGTCGATGACGCAGAGCACCCCGAGGATGTCCGCGCCGCGTTCGCGCAGGTCACCGCAGGAGAGGATGACCTGGCCGCCGGAGGTCACGACGTCCTCGACGACGGTGATGCGGCGCTCGCCGACGGGCCCGCCCTCGGCCAGCTTGGCGGTGCCGTAGGACTTGGCTTCCTTGCGGACGAAGAGGGTGGGCAGGCCGGTGACCTGGCTGAGGGCGACCGCGATCGGCACGCCTCCGAGCTCGAGGCCGGCCAGCGCCTCGGTGCCCTCGGGGATGGAGGGGGCGAGGTGCTCGGCGATCTCGCGCAGCAACACCGGGTCGGCCTCGAAGAGGTACTTGTCGAAGTACTCCGTGGAGGTGGCGCCCGAACGGAGGACGAACTCTCCGGTCAGGTGGGCGGCGTCGAAGATGGCGCGGGCGAGGTCGTGGCGTTCCATGGGGGCAGGCAGCGTACGGGATGCAGCCACGGATCGCCCGTCCGGGTGGCCGTCGAGCCATCCTCTGACTAAAGTCAGACAACATGAGCGATGACGTGGCCGTGCTGCGGGCCTTCAACCGGCGCTACACCCAGCACATCGGCGTGCTGGAGGATCGGTTCCTCGGGCGGGGACGGCCGCTGGCCGAGTCCCGCCTGCTGTTCGAGGTGGGACTGGACGGGTCGACGGTGCTGGAGCTGCGCGAACGGTTGTCGCTGGACTCCGGCTACGTCAGCCGGCTGCTGCGGAGCCTGGAGGACACCGGCCTGGTGACCGTCGCGGCCGATCCGACGGACGGTCGTCGTCGTCTGGTCGAGCTGACGGCTGCGGGCACGGAGGAGTGGGAGGAGCTGGATCGCCGGTCCGACGAGCTCGCTGCCGGGTTGCTGGATCCGCTCGGGCCGACCCAGCGGGACCGGCTGCGGGAGGCCCTGGGGACGGCGGAGCGGCTGCTGCGTGCCGCCACGGCGGAGTTCGTCGTGGTCGACCCGTTGTCGGAGGAGGCGCTGACGGCGATGGGGCGCTACCTGGCCGAGATCGCTGATCGCGGGGTCGGTGGTGGGGCGTCGCTCGGCGCGGCCAGCGACGGGGCAGAGACCATGCGGCGTCCCGACGGCGTCTTCGTGCTGGTCCGCAGCGACGGTGAGGTCGTCGGCTGCGGCGGCGTGCGCCCGCTGGGTGACGGGATCGGAGAGGTGAAGCGGATGTGGGTGTCCCCGGCGGTCCGCGGCACGGGCATGGGCCGTCGGCTGCTCGACCACCTGGAGGCGTGGGTCCTGCGCCTGGGCCACGACGTCGTGCGGCTGGACACCAACGGGGTGCTGACCCAGGCCATCACCATGTACGAGTCGGCCGGCTACACCCCGATCGAGCGCTACAACGACAACCCCCACGCCGAGCGGTTCTACGAGAAGCGCCTGCGCTGACGGCGTTGGTCGACCCGGCCGGTGGTCCGGGGTCGGGGGTGCCTGACCGGGCGTATCGTTGGCGGGGTCGCCACAGGCGGTGGTGGCCTCCAACGATCCCCGGAGGAACCCCGTGAGCAACCCCCTGATCGCCGCGCTGGACAGCGCCGACGCCGACCAGGTCGTGGCCTGGGCCGACCAGCTGGCCCCCGAGTGCGGTCACCTGAAGGTCGGCCTGCAGGCGTTCACCGCCAGCGGCCCCTCCCTCGCCCGTGCGGTCGTCGAACGCGGCCCGGTCTTCCTCGACCTGAAGCTGCACGACATCCCCAACACCGTCGCCGGTGCCGCCGCTGCGGTCGCCGACCTCGGGGTGGCGATGCTGACCGTGCACGCCAGCGGTGGCCCGCAGATGATCGCCGCCGCCGTCAAGGCCGCCCCCGACGTGGCGATCCTCGCGGTGACCGTGCTGACCTCCCTCGACGACGACGACATGGTCGCGGTCGGGATGCGTCCCGTGGACGAGCAGGTCCCCCGCCTGGCCAAGCTGGCCATCGACGCCGGTGCCGCCGGCATCGTCTGCGCCCCCTCCGAGGTCGAGGCCGTCCGAGCGGCCATCGGCGTCGACCCGCTGGTCGTCGTCCCCGGCATCCGCCCCGTCGGCGCGGCCACCGACGACCAGGCCCGCGTGGCCACCCCCGCCGAGGCCCTCGCCGCCGGCGCCAGCCACCTCGTCGTCGGCCGCCCCATCACCCGCGCCACCGACCCCGCCGCCGCCGCCCGCGAGATCGCCGCGACCCTCTAGCCCCTCCCCCTGGGCCTTCCAGCCCCTCCCCCTGGGCTTTCCGGCCCCTCCCCGGCCGGGAACCCAACCGGCCCCCACCCGGATGGATTCGACTCCGCATCCGGATGGATTCGACTCCGCGAACAGACGCGATTCGGCCGTTCGTGCAGGTCACACGCCTGGCGCGGGACGGAATCGACTCCACGGCAAGCTCCGACGCGCAGTACTGGAGTCGATTCCATCCGCCGGGGGGTGGGGGGACGCGCGACCGCCGACCCCGGGGACTACGAGCCGCAGGCCACCGGGACGGCGTCCTGGGCGGGGCAGCTGCGGGTCCACCACGTCGCGCCGTTGCGGGTGTCGACGACGACGCCGGTGTCCAGGAACGTGGCCTTCTGCTCGCCGCCGAGGACGTCGTGGCGGGGGTGGCCGTGGGGGTCGGAGCCCTCGTGGGCCGGGGGCACGTTGCCGCTGGGCGGGACGAGGTTGCCCGAGTCCATGTAGACGAGCGCCGACCCGGCGTGCGAGCCGCTGAAGCGCTCGAGCCCGAAGAACGGGTCGCGGGCCCAGTGACGTCCGTCGGCCAGCGCCGTCTCCAGCACCGCCGCCCCGACGGTGCGGGCCTGCACCTCCGCCGCGAGGTTGGCGACCTGGAAGTCACCGAACGCGACGTGCAGCAGCACCCGGTGCGCCGGGGTGTTGGGGTAGGGGTCGTCGGTCATGTGGTGGGCGTAGCCGTTGGACTCCGACCGGTCCCACAACATCTGGATGAGGGAGAAGACGAGCTGCTGCTCCACCGCGTCCGGATACGCCTGGTACATCACCTGGGAGTAGGCGGGCAGGCCGGGCTCCTCGGCGTCGAACAGCTCACCCTCCCAGTCCACCGAGCGGTTCAGCAGCGTGGAGTAGTTCATGCCGGGCACGCCCAGCACGGCGTTGGTGAAGTCCGGCGCGACGGCCGTCAGCGCGCCACCCATGATCGCGCCCTGGCTGTTGCCGTCGTAGGTCAGGACCGAGGTGTCCATGACCGGCTGCCCCGCGGCGTCCTGGAACGCCGGGTCAGTGGCGAACCCGTCGGGGTGCAGCATCGCCCGGCCCACCATCAGGAAGCCGAGGAAGCCCTGCTGGCCTCGGTCGGCCAGGCTGCCCATGTTGGAGGCGTCGGACAGGATCATGGCGACGTTGGCGAGGTCCTCCTGCGCCATGCCGATCCAGTCGACCCCGCAGTTCATCGTGTTCTGGTCGGTCAGCATGTGGCGGCCCCCCGACCAGTAGGCCCCTTCGATCCGCTGGCCGAGCAGGCCGTGGCCGTACAGCGCCATCCGCGCCGGGTCGCTGACCAGCCCGTCCTCATCGACCGCGGTGGTCGGCACGGCGCAGACGAACGGGATCTGCATCGTCGGGGCGACCGGGTTGATGTCGGGCAGGTCGTCACCGTCGAGGTAGACGAACCGGCTGCCGGGGACCTGCTGCATCGGCACGTCGTGGCCGTCGCGATCCATGCGGCCCGGGTCGATCGGGTCCTGGGGCAGCTGGAGGAAGTTCGGCACCGTCACGGCACCGTGGACCACGCGGTCGGAGTTGCCGTCGGCGGTGTCCACGTAGTCGATGGTGAACGTCGGGGCGACCCCCTCGACGACGAGGTCCTCGAGGTCGCGGTCACCGAGCTGGGCGAACGCCTCGTCGCGGATGTGCAGCATGCGGCCGGCCAGGTTCTGCCACGACGCCACGGTGAAGTCCCACGCGAGGTACAGCTCGTCGGTGTCGACCCCGGCGGCCTGCAGCACCGGCAGCACCTCGGTGTCGAGGTGCGCCTGCTTGTCGGCCTGCGCACCCTCCCCCGCCAGGTAGTCCGCGAACGCCGCACCGGCCGGCAGCACCGCCCCCGACGCGTCGCGGAGGTCACGCAGGCCGATGACGTAGCGGTGGCCCTCGGTGTAGTTGACCGCCGGACGCACGATCAGGCTGCGCTCGTCCTCACCGGTGTGGGCGTTGTGGTCGAGCTCGTCGAGGACCGGGTGCCGCTCACCGGTGTCGGCGTCGATGACGACGATCGGCGCGTCGGCGTGCAGCGAACGAGCGGGATCGTCCACGGTGGTCGCCGCCGCGTCGGCCCCCACGACGGCCTGCCACGTCGCGTCGAGGTCCAGGCCGGGCACGAACGTCACGGCCGGCTGGCCCGGCGAGAAGCCGTCGTTGCGGTTGTACTCCGTCGGGTCGATGGGCTTGCCCGCCACGTTCTGCGGCATGCCGAGGATCGACAGGTCCACCCGCTGGCCCGTGACCTGCGAGGCGTCCTCGACCGTGAAGTGGTCGTTGGGGAACGGCAGCAGGCAGTGGCGGCCGTCGGAGTCGTCGCACACCCCGAGCCCGGCCGCACCGGCGACATCGGCAACCGGGCCCGCGACCGGGGCGGGCAGGGCGCCGGCGGGCAACGCCGCCGTCACGAACGACAGCACGACAAGGAGGACTCGCAGTGTTCGGCTCATGGTGAGGAGTTCGACGTCCACCCCGCCCGTTCCTGCACCGCCGGACCCCGAGAACCCGCCGCTTACACTGCGGGCATGCTGGATCCACGCCACGAGCTGCTCATCGAGTTCTGCGTTCCCTGAAACTACATTCCACGCGCCGTCGGTCTGACGGCAGAGGTGTTGAACGCCTGGGCGCCGCTGTTCGCCGACGTCCGGCTGGTCCCCGGTGACCGGGGTGTCTACGACGTGACGCTCGACGGCGAGCTCGTCTACTCCAAGCACGCCACCGGACGCCACGCCGAGCCCGGCGAGGTGAGGGGCATCATCGAGTCGATCATCGGTCCGCCGGTGCTCGAGGGCTGAACACCGGCCGGACCACGTTCGTCCGTCGAGCTAGCCGAGCAGCTCGCGCAGGGACGCCTCGACCGCCGGGGACAGCTCGTCCTCGGTGCCGACGAGGTTGACCGTGCCGAAGGCATCGCCGTTGGCGGCGAGCCAGCCGGTCGTCTCGGGCGAGCCCTCGGGGTCCTCGCCGTCGACCAGGAGGAACAGCGAGCCGGTCGCCGCGCCGACAAGCGCCTCGGGCCAGTCACGACCCGACGCCAGCCACATCGACGGCAGCGCCTCGCCCGTCCCGCTGGACGGGAGGGTGCGGGCCTCGTGCACGGCCAGCGACGTGCCGTAGCGGGTGTCCCCGGCCACGCGGTCCACCGACGACGCGATCGCGGCGATCTCGGCCTCGACGGTCCGTGACACCGCGGCGGTCCCACCGATGATCGTCACGTCGACGTCGTCGAGGCGCTGGGCGGTCTCGGCGGGCAGCCGCTCGCCGTTGACCAGCAGGATCGGCCGGTCCAGGACGCCAGCGCCGACGGCGTCCGGCCAGCCACGGGCGGGATCAGCGTGTTCGCCCTCGACCACGGTCACCGATCCCGAGCCGACCAGCCCACCGAGCTCGTCGACGATCAGGCCCGCGGTCTCGAAGCGGTTGTCGCCAGCGATGCGTCGCACGGTGACGCCGAGCTCGACCAGGTCGTCCTCGACGGCCGGGGCCAGCGCCGCGACGCCACCGAGCAGGACGGCGTCGGTCACCCCTCGACGGGTGATCTCCGCCTCGACCGGGGCCGACAGCCGGGCCGGGTCGCTCAGCAGCAGCGGGGCGTCCAGCGAACGGGCCAGGACCGTCCCGCCGAGGGCGTCGGCGTAGTCAGCGGTGGTGGCGATGACGACGGTGTCGGCCTCGACGACGGTGATCTCGGCGGCAGCTGCGGCGGTGGCCGGACGGGTGGGACCCTCGATCCGCCGGATCAACCGCTCCTCCTCGACCGCCGGTGTGCAGGTGTCCAGGGCAACCGGCACGTCCTCGGCGTCACCCTCCCACGTGGCGTCGGTGCCGGTGAAGTGGTTGCGGGCACCACGCGGGTCGAGCAGCAGGTGGATCAGCGGTTCGGCGGCCTGTCCCATGGGGACCTCGACCGTGCCGTCGTCGAGCTCGACCCAGCCGATCTCAAGCAGCTCGAGCGTCTGGCGGACGTGCGCGTGCTGCTCGGCGGTCAGCAGGTACCCGCAGGGAGGCGGGTCAACGGTGCCCTCTTCGCTGGGCGGCGGGCCGGACCCGTCGATGGTCGTGTCCTGGCGCTGCCCGTCGAAGTACATCGGGGCCGACCGCTCGGCACCCTCGACCGCCTTGCGGTCCCGCGCCTCGGCGGTGGCCGCCATGATCTCGGCCCCGCGCTCGTCGAGGAACTCCAGCGCCACCTCGATGGTCGCGCTCTGCGAGGCCACACGGCGGGACATGCCCTGGTCGATCACGTCGGTCGGGTCGACCGGGTTGACCAGCCGCGGGAGGACGGAGCTCTCCACGAGGATGCCCAGGGAGTTGCGCAGCCCGCCGAGGTTGCGAAGGATGCCCTCGTCGCCGTTGCCGGCGGTCTGGGTCAGGTCGACGTCGCCGAGGGACAGCAGGCCGTACTCGTCGGCGGTGAAGCCACGCTCCTCCACCCCGGGGAAGATGTGGTCGTTGACCAGCGAGAACGCCAGCTCGTAGACGGTGTCGTCGACGTTGACGTTGCGCGGCCACAGGACGGTGATGTCGTCGTCGTAGACCACGGGCGAGCCGCCGTACTCGTGCATGTCGAGCACCGCGTCGGGCTGCCAGTCACGGATGACCGACGCGACGGCCTGTGACTCGGCCTGGCGCAGGTTGAGGTGGTCGCGGTTGATGTCGGCCCCGGTGGAGTTGCCGCGGGCGTTGGCGTTGCGGCCGTCGGGGTTGACCGTCGGCGTGAACAGCACGGTCGCCGTCGTCAGCAGCTCCACGATCGCCGGGTCGTCGCTGAAGGCCAGGTCGCGCAGCTCGATCAGGCAGGCCTCACGGCCGGCGGGTTCGTTACCGTGGACCGAGCACGTGAAGTACATCGTCGGGCGGGTCAGCGCCTCCTCGACGCTCGGCGGCGCGGGTTCGCCGAGCACCACCAGCTGGATCGGGCGGTCCTCGAGCGAACGGCCGATCTCGGTGATCGCCACCCGGTCGCTGCCCTCGGCGACGGCGGCGAGGAACGCCTGCTCACCCTCCAGCGACGTCCAGTCCGACGCGCCGTTGTCCTCGAACTCCGTCGTCGGGCCCTCGGTCTGGGCGTGGGTCGGGGGCTGCACGGCCAGCAGCGCTGCGAGGAGCAGCACCACCGGGGCGAACAGCCGCCAGGACACGGAGCGTACGGGTGGCAGGACGGAGCGCAGTGAGGAGGGCATCGCCGGAGGATACGGGTGATACCGGTTGGTCCTTACGCCCCGGTCTCGCCCGCCCGGCGGTCAGATGCGCACGCCACCGATGAGCGACCGGGCGTGACGGATGCCGCGTTCGGCCAGCCAGTTCGGCAGCCCCTCCACGATCTCCATCGACGCCATGGGGTTGGCGAACGTGGCCGTGCCGATGGCGACAGCGCTGGCGCCGGCAAGCATGAACTCCACGACGTCCTCGACGGTGGCCGCACCGCCCATGCCGATGATCGGCAGGTCCGGCATGACGGAGTGGATCTGGTGGACCGCACGGATGGCGATCGGCTTGATCGCGGGGCCCGACAGCCCACCCATGCCCGCCGCGAGCTTGGGCTGGCGGGTCTCCACGTCGATCGCCATGCCGAGCACGGTGTTGATCAGCGAGACCCCGGATGCGCCCGCTTCGGCTGCCGCGTGGGCGATCGGGACGATGTCGGTCACGTCGGGCGTCAGCTTGGCGAACACCGGCACGGTGGCCACCCGCATGATGGTCGAGACAACCTCGGCGGCGGTGGCGGGGTGGGCGGCGAAGAGGCCTCCGCCCGCGTCGGCGTTCGGGGAGGAGATGTTGGCCTCGATGGCCACGATCCCCTCGAGGCCACGCAGCTTCTCGGCGACCTGGCGGTACTCGTGGACGGTGCGGCCGGCGATGGAGGCGATGATCGGCACGCCGTGGTGGACCAGCCACGGGTAGTCCAGCGACAGCCACCGCTCCACCCCGGCGTTCTGCAGGCCGATGGCGTTGAGCATGCCGCTGGCAGTCTCGGCCATGCGGGGGGTCGGCAGGCCGGGCCGCGGTTCCATGGTGATGGACTTGATGACCACGGCGCCCAGGCGGTTCACGTCGAAGAACCGGTTGATCTCCTGCCCGGACGCGAACGTGCCGCTGGCCGCAAGGATCGGGTTGCGCAGGATCATGTCGTCGAGCTGGACGCGGAGGTCCACCTCGGCGGGGGTGACGGGAGCCGAGCGGGCCTTGCGGGAGGACGGCACGGTGCTCACGCGTCGTCCTCGGGCAGCGGTTCGGGGATGTCGTGGACGGGCAGGGCGCCGATGGCGTCCCACTGGACCTTGGCGCCGTTGAAGACCGGACCCTCGATGCAGGACCGCAGGTTGTAGACCGCCCCCTTGCGCTCGACCGGCATGACGCAGGTCCAGCACACCCCGGTGCCGCAGGCCATGGCCTCCTCGACGGCGACACGGATGGGGACGCCACGGCTGGCGGCCAGCCCGGACACGTCACGCAGCAGCGGCATCGGCCCGGAGGCGTAGATCAGGCCGGTGCGACCGAGGTCGAGGTGGCGGTCCATCACGTCGAGGATGTTGCCCTCCTCCCCCAGCGACCCGTCCTCGGTGACGAGGATGGTGGTGGCGGACAGGCGCTTGGCCTCGATGGCGTTGAAGATGCCGTCGGCGTCCTTGGCCCCGATGATCATGTCGGCGCGGAAGCCGCGTTGCTGCAGGACACCGGCGAGGTACAGCAGCGGTGCGGCGCCGTACCCCTGACCGACGAGCAGGCAGCCGACGTTCTGCTTGGGCAGCGGGAACGGGGTACCGAGCGGCCCGACGAGGTCGACGGTGTCGTGCTTGACCCGGGAGGCCAACCAGCGGGTGCCCTCGCCGACGACGTCGAAGACGATCTCGACGGTGCCGGCCCAGGGGCCGTGACGGCTGACCTGGTAGATCGCGAACGGTCGGCGGAGCACCGTGGAGTGCCCCTCCACCCCGATGGTGACGAACATGCCGGGTTCGGCGCGGTCGGCCATCTCGGGGGAGACGAACGTGATCGAGTGGTACTTGCCGATCTTGCGGTACTGCAGGACCTCGCAGCGTGCGCGCAGCGGACCGGTGGCCCTGCCCTGGAACGGCGGGCCGTTGCCCTTGCTGGATACGAAAGTGCTCATCGGTTGGCTGGTGATGGTACCTGCGGAGTCAGGGACTCATACTCGGTCCGCCGTCCGCCGTCCGCCGTCCGCCGTCCGCCGTCCGTCAGGACTCGAGGCGCCGTCGACCACCACTGTGGACAGAAGGGCCACCGATGGGCACTCGTACGAAACCCTGCGAACTAGCTGTCGCGTATGAATTTGGCAATCTCTTGAACGTCTTTCACTGCTCTGGCCGGCACCTTCCCACCCATCTGCTCTACGACCATTCTCGCAAACGCTACCTTCGAAATTCGAGTGCGGAAACCTCCACGTCCGCCGCAGTAGTAATGTGTGCCCCTAGGGATCCTCTGTAGAACATCGTTTGGTAATCATCGACATAAGCGACTGGGGGCCTGCGAACGCAAAGTCGTCGTAGACCCGGTGAGGGGCACGGACCGTGTAGGAGGCGATGAAGTCACACGCTGGGACACCGCGCACATCACGATGCAGCATCGCGGTGTCTCGCGCCGCGCAAGCCATTCCTACCGGTCGAATGGCCAGGGGCGAACAACCTTGGGCGGAATACGATAACCCGAGTACCATTACTCAATGGCACTGGATCGATATCGAGTGGCGAACAGCTACAACGATCGGCTGGGACGGCGATCGAACATATTTTCGTCACGGGGAGGAGCTGCATTGACTCGCATCTTAGGTTCGCGTTGGCTGGTCTTGGGGGTGGTTCTCGCTGGAACTCTCTGCTGGCTCATTGTCGGGTTGGCCGGCGAAACGCCGCCCGCCACGGCCCAACAACAGCCCACAGAGGATGGCGATGGCCGAGCTGACAATCAGGAGGCCCCCCCTCCTGCCAATGAGGCCCCCTTCAAGACCTCTGACCGCGTCACCATGCTGCCCGACGACCTGATTTCTGTGGAGCTGCCCGAATTCGCCCCGCCCATGGGCGAGGGCGTCGCTGCAACCGAAACGCTTGCGTCCGACCTGAGCGCACAGCCGGTTCGACGGCTCACCAATGGGCCGCTGGGCGACCCGTCCACCACCCGGGTAATCATCACCATTGTTTCCCCAACCAACGGCAACGGGCCCACGTTGGGTGAATTCGTCTCATGGAACGCCAGCGCCACTGCCGGGGCGGCTGAGGAGGGCGCCGGGGACGAGGGTCATGGCGACAAGGCCCTGGACATCACGGCAGCCGAGCTGGCGGGCGACATCCTCGAAGAGGTCGAGGTCCGCGGGCTTCCCGGAGTTCGTGTAATCCGCAACAATGGTTTCGAAGACCTGTTCTTCGCACAGGCGGACGGCTCGATCGTCAACGTCTACGTCAAGGGCCCGATTCCCCCCGAGGGCATCGTTTCCTTCACTGAGGCACTGGTTGAGGAGGCAACTTCTTGATGCGGCGAACATTCATGTCCATTGCTATCTCCACGCTCTTGATGGTCGGCATGATCGGAACCGCGATAGCCTCACCACTGGATGGGTAGGCACCACCGTGACCGACGACTTTCAGTCCGATGAACACACGCTATGCAACGGCTGTTCGGTGTCGACTGGAAACTACGTCGCTATGTGGCAACTGTTCTTGCGAGCGGACTACGCATTTACTGCGGCTTGCGGCAATATCGACGGGTTCTGGGGGAGCTCGACGCGAAACGCCACCAAGACGTATCAAGCCCTCTACGGCCTCTCGCAGGACGGCATTGTCGGGGGAAACACGTGGAACGCTGCCGACAACAACCTTCTCCGGGTCGATTCAACTCAAATAGACTATCGCGGTGACACCATCACCCCAGTATTGAGCAAGGAGGGCACAGGGTTGGCCCCCTACTTCTTGGAGTACTGGAACAGCGGGGACGGGGTTATTCGCTTCAGTGATACCGTCCACCCCGTCAATGACATGCGGAAGTGCTGATATCCGCGTCAAAGGACGGCCACTGCGAGTCGCGCAGTGGCTGTTTGCCAGTGTCACGGACGATTCATGGCCCTACGCGATCAAGTTGCGAAAGCCATGCCCGTTTCGCTTGATCCGTTTCACCAGACCGTTGATCGCCTCGGTCCTTCCGTTGCTGAGCCCGTCGGTGGTGAAGTAGGCCAACACCTCGGTCCGCCACCGCCGGATCGTCTTGCCGAGCCTGCGGATCTCGGGGATGTCCACTTGTCATTGAGCCGTTCGGCACCGGTCAGCAGAATCCTGCGGATCCCGTACAGCGGGTCGCCCTTGAACCCTCGGTGGCCCGTCTGTTCCTGCTGGACCCGCCTGCGGACCTCGTCCACCACGGTGTTGGCCAGCTTCACCACATGGAATGCGTCGACGACGACGGTGGGGGCGTCCAGACCACCAACCAGGGCATTGAAGTAGCCGCGATGCGGGTCCAGGGCGACCTTCTCCACCGCCGACAGCCACGGATCGTCCCGGCCCTCGAGCCAGTCGGTGACCGCCGATCCGGCCCTGCCCGGGACGATGTCCAGCAGCCTGGACCGGTTCAGGTCGACCAAGCCGGTCACGAACGTCGTTCGTCGCTTGCGCAGGTAGGACGCCTTCAGGAACGACCTCTCGTCCACCCCCAACGACGACACGCCGGCGGTGCGGGCCGGATCATCGACCAGCGGCAGCCCGTCATCGGTCACCTCGTGCATCGCCGACCCATGCCGGGGTCGGGCGACGTCGTCGCGCCGCTCGGTCCACGTGGCGGTGGGGCACAACGGCTCGCGGCAGCGCCAGATCCGCTTGGACCACACCAGCCGGCACGGCCTGCCACCGATCGCCAGATCCCGGACCTGCACGGTCCGCCGGTCGTGCGCGGCGGCCACCACCCTCAGGGCTTCACAACCCAGGCGTCCCCGACCTTGTCTCCACGCTCAGTCGTGAGGGGCCCGTTTGCCACCTAGGCAGCAATCGCCGAGGCCGGCGACTTCGAGAGAACACAGTCTCCGACCGGCCGCTGGGTCAGCGCTCGGCGAGCTCGCGGTGGTAGTCCTGCAGCGACCGGACGTCGCCGTCGGACTGGCGGAGCGCCTCGATGCCCTGGATGGCGGCGAGGATGCCCGGCAGGGTCGTGATGCACGGGATGCCGTGGCTGACCGCGGCGGTGCGGATCTCGTAGCCGTCGGCGCGGGCGCCGATGCCGGTCGGGGTGTTCAGCACGAGGTCGATCTCGCCGTCCTCGATGCGGTTGACGACCGACGGGCCGCCGTCGCTGAACTTGCCGATGATCTCCGCGTCCACGCCGGCACGCTGCAGCGTCTCCGCCGTCCCTGCCGTGGCGACGATGTCGAAGCCGAGCTGCGCCAGCCGCTTGACCGGGAAGATCATCGCGCGCTTGTCACGGTTGGCCAGCGAGCAGAAGACCCGTCCCTTGAGCGGCAGGATCATCGCGCCGGTGCCGGCCTGGGACTTGGCGAACGCCACACCGAAGTCGGGGTCGATGCCCATGACCTCACCGGTGGAGCGCATCTCCGGGCCCAGCCGCGTGTCGACGCCGGGGAACCGGTTGAACGGCAGCACGGCCTCCTTCACGGCGTTGAACGGCAGCGTCGGTCCGTCGACGGCGTCGGGACCGAGGTCGAGGTCGGCCAGCTTGGCGCCGGACATGACGGTGGCGGCGACCTTTGCCAGCGGCACACCGGTGGCCTTGGAGATGAACGGGATCGTCCGGGACGCGCGCGGGTTGGCCTCGATCACGACGATCTCGGAGTCCCGCACGGCGAACTGGATGTTGATCAGCCCACGGGTGCCCAGCGCCTCGGCGATGGCGGCCGCGTGCGCCTTCAGGATCCCCTGGGTGACCTTGCCGAGGGTCAGCGGCGGGACGACGCACGCCGAGTCACCGGAGTGGATGCCGGCCTCCTCGATGTGTTCCATGACCCCGCCGACGAACGCGTCGGTGCCGTCGAAGACCGCGTCGACGTCGACCTCGGTGGCGTTCTCGAAGAACCGGTCGACGAGCACCTCGCCCTCGCCGGCGTTCTTGTCCAGCCACTCCGTCATCTGCTCGGCGGTGTAGACGATCTCCATCGCCCGGCCGCCCAGCACGTAGGAGGGACGGACCAGGACGGGGAAGCCGATGCGTTCGGCGATGCCCAGGGCGTGCTCGACGGACTGCGCGACGGCGCCCGGGGGCTGGCTGATGCCGAGCCGCTCGAGGATGGCGTTGAACCGGCCGCGGTCCTCGGCCAGGTCGATGGCGGCCGGCTTGGTGCCCATGATCGGCACACCCTCCGCCTCCAGCGCCCCGGCGATCTTCAGCGGGGTCTGCCCGCCGAACTGCACGAGGACACCGGCCACGCCGTGTTCGTCGATGGCCACCGACGGGCCGATGCGCGGGGTCGCCCCCTCGGCGTGGGCGATCTCCAGCACGTCCTCCAGCGTGAGCGGCTCGAAGTACAGCCGGTCCGCGGTGTCGTAGTCGGTGGAGACCGTCTCGGGGTTGCAGTTGACCATCACGGTCTCGTAGCCCGCGTCGCGGAGGGCGAAGACGGCGTGGACGCAGCAGTAGTCGAACTCGATGCCCTGGCCGATGCGGTTGGGCCCCGAGCCGAGGATGATCGCGCGCGGCTTGTCGGCCGGGCGGATCTCGCTCTCCTCCTCGTAGGTGGAGTAGTAGTAGGGCGTCTCGGCGCCGAACTCGCCGGCGCACGTGTCGACGGTCTTGTAGACGGGGCGCAGGCCGGTCTCGTGGCGACGTTCGCGGACCTCGACCTCCTCCGCGCCGACGACGTTGGCGATGAGGGCGTCGGAGAAACCCATCCGCTTGGCGCGGCGCAGCAGGTCGTCGTCGACGTTGGCCAGCAGCTCGGAGCCGCGCAGCTCGCGTCGCATCTCCACGATCTGCAGGATCTGGTCGACGAACCACGGGTCGTAGCCCGACAGCGCCGCGACCTGGCCGAGGTCCCAGCCACGGGTCAGCGCGGCGTCGACCCAGTGGATCCGCTCGGCGGTGGGGGTGGCGACCCGGTCGGCGAGCTCGGTCGGGTCCAGCGCGCTGCCGGTCCCCTCCCCTGCCTCGCCACCACGGCCGGTCAGGCCGATGGTGCCGTTCTCCAGCGACCGGAGCGCCTTGTTCAGCGACTCCTTGAAGGTCCGGCCGATCGCCATGACCTCGCCGACGGACTTCATCTGGGTGCCGAGGGTGTGGCTGGCCCCGGGGAACTTCTCGAAGGCGAACCGCGGGATCTTGGTGACGACGTAGTCGATGGACGGCTCGAAGGCGGCCAGGGTCGACTTGGTGATGTCGTTGGGGATCTCGTCGAGGGTGTAGCCGACGGCCAGCAGGGCCGCGATCTTGGCGATCGGGAAGCCGGTGGCCTTGGACGCCAGCGCCGAGGAGCGGCTGACACGCGGGTTCATCTCGATGACGACCATGCGGCCGTCGGAGGGGTCCACGGCGAACTGCACGTTGGAGCCACCGGTGGCCACTCCCACCTTGCGCATGACGGCGAAGGCGGCGTCGCGCATCACCTGGTACTCGGTGTCGGAGAGGGTCTGGGCGGGGGCGACGGTGATGGAGTCGCCGGTGTGCACGCCCATCGGGTCGAGGTTCTCGATCGTGCAGATGACCACGCAGTTGTCGGCGTGGTCCCGCATGACCTCCAGCTCGTACTCCTTCCAGCCGAGCAGCGACTCGTCGATCTGGACCTCACCGATGGGGCTGGCCTCGAGGCCCTCGCGGACCATGCGCTCGAAGTCCTCGGGGGTCTCGACGATCCCGGAGCCGGCGCCGCCGAGGGTGTAGGAGGAGCGGACGAGCAGCGGGTAGCCGAACTCCTCGGCCAGCTTCTGGGCCTCGGCCATGGCGGCGGGGACCTGGGCCAGGTCGTGCTCACGGCCGATCGAGACGCGGCCGGCACGCGCCTGCTCGAGGCCGATCTCGCGCATCGCGGTGTTGAACGAGCGACGGTCCTCGGCCAGGTCGATGGCGTCGATGCTGGCGCCGATCATCTCCACGCCGTGCCGTTCGAGGACACCGGCCTTGGCCAGGTCCATGGCGACGTTGAGGCCGGTCTGCCCACCGAGGGTGGGAAGGATCGCGTCGGGCTTCTCCTTGGCGATCACCTTCTCCACGAACTCCACGGTGAGCGGCTCGACGTAGGTGGCGTCGGCGAACTCGGGGTCCGTCATGATCGTCGCCGGGTTGGAGTTCACCAGGATGACCCGGTAGCCCTCGCGGCGGAGGACCTTGCAGGCCTGGACGCCGGAGTAGTCGAACTCGCAGGCCTGGCCGATGACGATCGGCCCGGACCCGAGGATCAGGATGGACTGGATGTCGGTGCGCTTCGGCATTACTGGTGGCGCTCCATCAGGTCGATGAACTGCCCGAACAGGTAACGGGCGTCGTGCGGGCCGGGGGCGGCCTCGGGGTGGTACTGGACGCTGAAGGCGGGCAGGTCGACCAGCGCCAGCCCCTCGTTGGTCCAGTCCGACAGGTTGACGTGGGTCTGCACGACGGCGCCGAACGGCCCGTCCTCGGGCAGGGACTCGGCGTCGACGGCGAACCCGTGGTTCTGGGAGGTGATCTCCACCGACTCGCCCTCCCGGGCGAGATGGGGAACACGGCTGTCGGGCGCCCCCGCGTCGTTGCGGACGGCGTGGTTGGCGCCGCGGTGGCCGAACTTCAGCTTGTAGGTCTCCGCCCCGGCGGCCTTGGCCAGCAGCTGGTGGCCGAGGCAGATGCCGAAGGTGGGGGTGCCGGTCGGCAGGATCTCGGCGATCGCGGCGATGCCGGCCTTGACCGCGGCGGGGTCGCCGGGGCCGTTGGACAGGAACACGCCGTCGGGCTCGTGGGCGAGCACGTCCTGGGCCGAGGTGCCGGCCGGGACGACCGTCAGGTGGCAGCCGGCGTCGTTGAGCAGCCGGACGATGTTGGTCTTGATGCCGAAGTCGTAGGCGACGACCCGGAAGCGGGCGTCGTCGGGGCCGACCTCGTAGACCTCGCGGGTCGAGACCTCGCTGGCCAGCTCCGCGCCCTCCATGGTGGGGGCGTCCTGGACCCGGCGGAGCAGCTCGTCGGCGTCGGGGATCTCGGTGGAGATGACCCCGCGCATGGCGCCGGCCTCGCGGATGTGGCGGACCAGCATGCGGGTGTCGATCTCGGCGATGCCGACCGCGCCGGCCTCGGCGAGGCCGTCCCCGAGCGAGCCCTTGGCCCGGTGGTTGGAGTGCATCCGGGCGGCCTCGCGGACGATGAACCCGCTGACCTGCACCCGGTTGGACTCGGCGTCCTCGGGGGTCAGCCCGTAGTTGCCGATGTGCGGGTAGGTCATCGTGACCAGCTGCCGGTGATAGGAGGGATCGGTGAGGATCTCCTGGTAACCGGTAAGAGCGGTGTTGAACACGACCTCGCCGAAGGCGGTCCCCACGGCACCGAAGCCGAGGCCTCGGAAGGTGGTGCCGTCCTCCAGGACGAGGGTGGCGGTGGGAGCGGTGGCCATCAGACGACCTTTCCATCATTCAGCGTGCTGTGTTCGCCCAAGGGGGCTGCCGCCCCCTTTCGAACCCCCGCGGGGGCGGTGCCGTTCGTCGCGGAAGCCATCAGACGACCTTTCCATCATTGAGCGTGAACTTGCCTCGGAGGACGGTGTGGACCGCGCGGCCGCGGACCTCGTGCCCCTCGAAGGCGGTGTTGCGGCTGCGGGTGCGCAGCTCGTCGCCGACGACCGACCAGATGACGCCGGGGTCGAACAGCAGCAGGTTGGCGGGTTCGCCGGCGGTGATCGGCCGGCCGTGCCCCTCGATGTCCCTTGCCTTGGCGGGGCCGGAGGACAGCAGCGCGAGCGCCTCGGCCATGCTCAGCGTGCCGTTGCCGCGCTTGTCGGGGCAGGCGTCGGGGTCGACGAGCTCGGCGAGGATGACCGAGAGGGTGGTCTCCAGGCCCACGGTGCCGGCCGGCGCGTAGGACCACTCGTGGTCCTTGTCGTCCGGCGGGTGGGGGGCGTGGTCGGACGTGATCGCGTCGATCGTGCCGTCCTGCAGGCCCTCGCGGAGGGCGGCGATGTCGTCGGGGGTACGCAGCGGCGGGATGACCTTGAACCGGGTGTCGTAGTCGACGAGGTTGGAGTCGTCGAGGACCAGGTGGTGCGGGGTGACGTCGCAGGTCACGCGCACGCCCCGGGCCTTGGCGTCGCGGACCAGCTCGACGGCCCGGCGGGTCGACAGGTGCGGGACGTGCAGACGGGCACCGGCCCGCTCGGCGAGGATCAGGTCACGGGCGACGATGATCTCCTCGGCCTCCCGCGGGCTGCCCTTCAGCCCCAGCCGCGAGGACATCGCCCCCTCGTGCATCTGCGCGCCCTCCGTCAGGGAGGTGTCCTCGGGGTGGTTGGCGATGATCGCGTCCCACGTGCGGGCGTAGAGCAGCGCACGGCGCATGACCTGGCTGGACACGACGGCGTGATGGGCGTCGGAGAACGTCCGCACGCCGGCCTCGTGCATGGCGCCCATCTCGGCCAGCTCGTGGCCGGCCCGCCCCTTGGTGATGGCGCCGACGGGGAAGACGTCGCAGCGGCCGGTCTCCCGGGCCAGGCGCAGGACCTGCTCGACGATGCCGGCGTGATCCATCGCCGGTTCGGTGGTCGGCATGGCGCTGACAGCGGTGTAGCCCCCGGCCGCGGCGGCGGCGGTGCCGGTGGCGATGATCTCGGAGTCCTCGCGCCCCGGCTGGCGCAGGTGGGAGGACAGGTCGACCAGGCCGGAGGTGCAGATCAGCCCCTCGCACTCGATGCGCAGGCCGGCGGACTCCTCACCGACCGAACGGATGACCTCGCCCTCGACCACGACGTTGCCCGTCATGGTGCTGGCGTTGACGGGGTCGACGATCTGGCAGTTCGCGAACGTGTAGGTGCGCTTGCTGGTCACGCGGGGGTCACCTCCGAGACGGCCCCCGCCTGTTCCCCGCCCAACATCAAGTACAGACACGCCATCCGCACCGCCACACCGTTGGTGACCTGGTCGACGATGACGGCCTGCTCGGCGTCGGCCACGTCGGCGGAGATCTCCACCCCTCGGTTCATCGGGCCGGGGTGCATCACGATGGCGTGCTCGGGCATGACCTCGAGCCGGTCGATGTCCATCCCCCAGATCCGGGCGTACTCGCGGACGGAGGGGAAGAACTGCTCGGCCATGCGTTCGTTCTGGACCCGCAGCAGGTAGCAGACGTCGAGGTCGGCGAGCATGCCGTCGAGGTCGTGGCTGACCGTGACGTCCCAGCTGTCGACCTGCGCCGGCATGAGGGTTGGCGGGCCGACGAGGGTGACCTCGGCCCCCATGATCCGCAGGCCCTGGACCAGGCTGCGGGCGACCCGGGAGTGGACGACGTCCCCGCAGATAGCCACGTTGAGCCCTTCGAGGCGGCCCATGCGCTCGCGGATGGTGAACAGGTCGAGGAGCGCCTGGGTGGGGTGCTGGTGCCAGCCGTCACCGGCGTTGAGGACCTTCGCGTCGACCCACTCCGTCAGCCGGCGGGGAGCGCCGCTGGAGGAGTGGCGGATGACGATGGCGTCCACGCCCATGGCCTGGAGGGTGAGGGCGGTGTCCTTCAGCGACTCGCCCTTGCTGACGCTCGAGCCCTTGGCGGAGAAGTTGATGACGTCGGCCGACAGCCGCTTCTCGGCCACCTCGAAGGAGATCCTGGTGCGGGTCGAGTCCTCGTAGAAGAGGTTGCAGACCGTGCGGCCGCGGAGGACGGGGACCTTCTTGATGGGTCGGACGGCGATGTCCTTGAGCCCCTCGGCGGTGTCGAGGATGCGGGTGATCATCCCGGCGTCGAGGTCCTCGATGGACAGGAGGTCGTCGATCACTGGGGGCCTCCGAGGATGAGGACCTCGTCACCGGCCTCGTCGACCTCGGCGAGGTGGACCTGCACGTCCTGGTCGCGGGAGGTGGGGAGGTTCTTGCCGACCACGTCGGCGCGGATCGGCAGCTCGCGGTGCCCCCGGTCGACGAGAACGGCCAGGCGGACGGCGGCGGGCCGTCCCTGGTCCATGACGGCGTCCATGGCGGCCCGGATGGTGCGGCCGGTGTAGAGCACGTCGTCGACTAGGACGACGGTGCGGCCGTCGATGGAGCCGGGGAAGCGCGTCTTGCCGAGCGGCAGGGGGCCGGTCCGGGCGTAGTCGTCGCGGTACAGCGTGACGTCGAGCAGCCCCTGTGGCACCTCGTCGCCGTCGATCTCGGCGATGCACGCGGCGAGTCGTTCGGCCAGCGGGACCCCGCGGGTCTGGATCCCCATGAGGACCAGTCCATCTGAGACCGAGCGGCCGTCCCCACCGGCGGCGTGGTTCTCGAGGATCTGATGGGCCATGCGCATCAGCGCGCGGTCGATGTCGTCTGGTGACAGCACTCGTGTCACGGGTGGCTCCTTCCCGGCCTCGCAGGACCGGCCTTAAAGGTGCGAGTGGCGTTCGGTGGAGACTAGCAGCCACCCCCCTCGTTCCCCGACTCGAGGGCCGCCATATGGACAGGCACACAACAAAACCCCGGGTGCCGTTGGGGACGGGGTGTGGTGGTGGGTTGGTCGGCCGTCGGGTCGGTCGGCCTGGCGCGGTCGGCCGGTCGTCGGGTGAGCGGCCGGTCGTCGGGTGGGCAGCCGGTCGTCGGGTGGGCAGCCGGTCGTCGGGTGGGCGGCCGGTCGGCGGGGCGGCCCACCCCACGCGTGTCGGGTAATCACGACGGGCGGCCCGATATCCGACACGCGGCCGGGGCGGTGGTCCCTCCAACCCCGACGCGTGTCGGGCAATCACGACGGGCGGCCCATTTTCCGACACGCAACGTTGTCCACAGCCGGTGGCATGTTCTGCTCGGCGGGCGGGAGGGATGGACCACGCTTCGTCCATGACGCCTGGAGAACGCGACACGCTGACCCGGTTCCTTCGCCGCAACGACCAAGCCATCACCAAGGACGAGGCGCTGGCCGTTGGACTACGACCCGGCCAGCTGCGGCGGTTGGCCGAGCGAGGCGAGCTGCGCCGAAGTCGCCAGGGCCTCTACGTCGTGCCCTCGGCGTCGCTGTCGATGGCGCAACGGGTGGCCGTGGCCGTCCGCGTGGCGACCACGCCGGCATACGCCGCGCGGTTCAGCGCGCTCGCTCTCCACGGCATCCGCTTGCCCAGCCATGCCGCCTCTCGGCCCGAGGTGGTGGTCCGCGGCACGTGTCGGCCAGATCTCGGGGAGGGTGTCGTCGTCCATCGCACGGTACAACTCGAGGACATCGACCTGACCGCGGTCGCGGGGATTCCCTCGACCACCGTGGAACGCGCGGTCATCGACGTCGCCAGCGGGTTGTCGACGGTTCAACGGCTGCGCCTCGTCGACCAGGTCCTCTTCACCGGGGCGGCCGACCGCGACACTCTCGTCCTGCGGAGCGATGCCCTGCAGCGAGGACGGCCCGGCGTGCGGACGATCCTCCGGGTGGCCTCCTCGAGGGGGCAGCAACGCTTCCGGTCCGACCTCGAGCGGGTGGCGTTCCCCCTCCTCCGGGCTGCTGGCCTCGACGACCTGCAGACCAACGTCGTGCCCCGCCACGCACCCGGTGCAGGCGAGATGGACGCCGTGTCGGAACGCTTCCGGGTCATCGTCGAGCTGGACGGCCTGCGTTTCCACGCCGACGGGCGGGCACGACAACGGGACAACGTGAAGGGCAACGCGGCGGTGCTGGGCAGCTACACGCTGCTGCGGTTCACGTGGGCGGACGTCATGGAGCGGCCGGAACGGATCCAGGCCCACGTCCGAACCGTCATCCGCCGGGCCGCCTGACCCCGACGCGTGTCGGGCAATCACGACGGGCGGCCGTAAACCCGACAAGCGAACGGGGTGGTGGGCCGGCCAAGCCCTCCGCGTGTCGGGCAATCACGACGGGCGGCCGAAAACCCGACAAGCCTTAGAGGAGGTCGCGGTCGCGGGCGACGGCGGCGAGGATGCCGTTGACGAAGCGGGGGGAGGAGTCGGTGGACAGGGACTTGGCCAGCTCCACCGCCTCGTCGATCGCCACGGCGGGCGGGACCTCGTCGATGTAGAGCAGCTCGGCCAGGCCCAGGCGCAGGACGTTGCGGTCCACGCCGGGCATGCGGTCCAGCGTCCAGCCCTCGGCTCGCTCGCCGATCAGCTGGTCGATGTCGTACCGGTTGTCGGCCACGGTCGTGACCAGCGTGCGGGTGAACTCGTCGACCCAGCCGCCCTCCGGGTCGTCCAGCAGCGTCCCCGCCGGCACGCCACGCAGGTCAGCAGCGAACAGGACCTCGAGCGCCTTCGTCCGGGCCTCGGTACGCGACATCGACCGCCCGGACCCCGGTACGGAGTCCTCGGCGGCGGTCATGCGCGGGAGATGTAGTCGCCGGAGCGGGTGTCGACCTTGATCTTCTCGCCGATGTTGACGAACAGGGGAACCTGCACCTCGGCACCGGTCTCGAGGGTGGCCGGCTTGCTCGCGCCGCTGACGGTGTTGCCGGCGACGCCGGGCTCGGTCTCGGTGATCTCCAGCTCCACGTTCGCGGGCAGGGAGAAGTCGATGACCTCGCCTTCGTAGAACGTCAGCTCGATGACGTCGGACTCCTTGGTCCACTTCATCGCGTCGACGACGACCTCCTGCGGCACGAAGGTCTGCTCGTAGGTGTCGGTGTCCATGAACACGTACTGCTCGCCGTCCTGGTACAGGTACTGCAGCTCGGTCCGGGTGACGATGGCCTGCTCGAGGTCCTCACCGGCGCGGAACGTGCGGTCCACGATCTTGCCCTCGGGGACGCTCTTGAGCTTGGTGCGGACGAACGCCGGGCCCTTGCCGGGCTTGACGTGCTGGAAGTAGTCGATCTTCCACAGCTTGTCGTCGATCTTGACGGTCATGCCGTTCTTGAGGCTGTTGGTCGAAACCATGGTGGTCTCCTGAAGACGTGTTAGAGGACGATGAGGTCGTGGGAGGCCGTGGTCAAGCGCTCGCCGTCGGTGTGCCCTACCAGCACGACGTCTTCGATGCGGACCCCGCCGAGCCCCGGGACGTAGACGCCCGGCTCGACCGTGATGGCCATCCGATCGCGCAGTGTACCGGTTGACTGAATCCCCAGGAACGGCTCCTCGTGGATCATCAGGCCAACCCCGTGGCCGGTGCCGTGCCGGAAGTCCGCGCCGTGCCCCGCCTCGGCGATGACCCCGCGGCAGACCGCATCCAACGCTTTCGCCTCGATGCCGTCGCGCACCGCCTCCACTCCCGCCTGCTGGGCACGACGGACCAGGTCGTACAGGTCGGTCAGGTCGGAACCGACCGCGCCCACCGCGACGGTCCGGGTCATGTCGGCGTGATAGCCGTCGACGCGGGCACCGAAGTCCATGGTGAGGAGCTCGCCGCGGCCGACGGGACGATCGGAGGGTGAGTGGTGGGGCACCGCACCGTTGGGTCCGGCAGCGACGATGGGGGCGAACGCCGAGGCCTCGGCACCTCGGACGGTCATGTCGTCCAGCAGCCGTCGCGCGATCTCGCGTTCGGTCAGCCCGGGGGCGATCCAGCCGAGCGCCGCCTCGAACGCCTCGACGGTGATCGTGCAGGCCCGACGCAACGCGGCGATCTCGTGGTCGTCCTTGACGGCCCGCACCTCCGCCAGCAACCCCGACGTGGGCACCAGCTCGACGTCCTCCAGCAGGTCGGTCAGCTCGCGCACGACGGCCCACGGCAGCACGTCGGCCTGGACGGCCAACGACCCCTCGACGCGGATGTCACCCAGCCATCCCCAGGTACGGTCGATGACGAGCTCCGCGGCCGGCGCCTCCGCCTTGGCCCGGAGGGTGTAGCGGTCGTCGGTGACCAGCACGGCGGGGCCGGTGGATCGGACCAGCGCACGGCCGGCGGAGCCGCTGAAGCCGGTCAACCAGCGGACGCTCGGCAGCTCGGTGACGAGCAGGGTCTCGATGCCGGCCTGCGCCATCGCCTCCTGCAGCCGGGCCACACGTCGCCCCAGGAGTTCAACGGGGACGATGGTCATGCCATGGAACGCAGGACGTCGTCGACGATGCCGCGACGGGGTTCGTCGATGACCTCGGCCTGACCGGGCCGCCGGCTGATGATGAACCGCACGCCGTCGCGGGCCTTCTTGTCGCGGGCCATGACGTCCCAGACGGCGCCGGGGTCCAGCCGGAGGCCGCGTGTGGGCAGACCGAGGCCGTCCAGCACGGCGACGGTGCGGTCGGCCAGCCCCTTCTCCGCGATGTCCAGCCGCTCCCCCAGGCGGGCGGCGAAGACCATGCCGAGGCCGACGGCCTCGCCGTGGCGGTAGGTCCCGTAGCCGGTCAGCGCCTCGATGGCGTGGCCGACGGTGTGGCCGTAGTTGAGAAGCGCCCGTCGTCCGGACTCGCGCTCGTCGTCGGAGACGATCTCGGCCTTGACCGTCGACCCGCGGCGGACGATCTCGCGCAGTACGTCGGGCTCGCCGGCGGTGGCCGAACCCGGCCGTTCCTCCAGCAGCTCCAGCACCACCGGGTCGGCGATGAACCCGTACTTGGCGACCTCGCCCAGGCCTGCCCGACGTTCGCGGTCGGGCAGGGTCGCCAGCGTCGCGACGTCGCTGATGACGGCGAGCGGCTGGTGGAAGGAGCCGACGAGGTTCTTGCCCTGTGCGAGGTTGATGCCGGTCTTGCCGCCGATGGCGGAGTCGACCTGGGCGAGCAGCGTCGTGGGGACCTGCACCAGCGCCACGCCACGGTTCCAGGTGGCGGCCGCGAAGCCGGCGAGGTCGCCCACCACTCCCCCACCGAGGGCGATCACGACGTCGTCGCGCAGCAGCGGGATGCCGGCGAAGCGCGACCAGAGCGCGGCCAGGGTGTCGGTGGACTTGGCCTGCTCGCCGTCGGGGACACGGATGACCGCCAGCGCCAGGCCGGCGGCCTCGACCGCGGTGGACACGGCCTCGCCGTAGTGCTCCCAGACGACCCCGTTGGTGACCACGACGGCGTTGCGCGCATGGGCGGGCCACGGGACGAGGTCGTGGAGGTCGGCGATCAGCCCGGCACCGACGTGGATGTCATAGCTACGGGCGCCGAGCGCGACGTGGATGGTGTCGTGGGTCATGGTCAGGGTCGTTCCTCGGGGCTGAGCACGCCGGGTTGCTGCATCGCCCACGCCAGCACTTCCTGGGCCACGACCTCGGAGGATCGTCCCAGCGTGTCCAGCACGTAGACCGCGCTGGTGGCGTAGGCGTCGTACCGCTCGGCACGCAGGGCGCTGAGGCGGCTGTGCAGGACGGCCGGGTCCCGGTCCCCCTCCAGCAGGGGTCGTTTGTTGGGTTTGGCCGACGAGGCGAGCCGGCCGACCAGCACGTCGATGGGGACGTCGATCCAGACGATGTCGCCGGTCTCGCGCAGGTGGGTGACGTTGTCGGGGTCCATGACGACGCCGCCGCCGAGGGACACGACTTGGCCCCGCAGTGCGGCGACGTGGCGGACGGCGTCGCGCTCCATCAGGCGGAAGACGGCCTCGCCCTGGTCGGCGAAGATCGTTGCGACGCTGCGGCCGGCGGTTTCCTCGACCTGCTTGTCGGTGTCGACGAAGGGCCGGTTGAGCAGCTCGGCGACGATCCGGCCGATGGTGGACTTGCCGGACCCCATCATCCCGGACAGGACGATGTTGCGGCCCTGCTGGTTAGGGGTGTCGGCGGTCACGGGGTGTCGTCCCGCAGCGTTCCGGCGTCGGTGCCCTCCGGGGTGCGGTAGCCGCGTTCGTCGACGGGGTCGCCCTGGTAGCCCTCGGCGACGGGGCCGCGGGGGCGGTCGACGCCGGCGAGGTAGCCCTGCAGGTTGCGGGTGACCTCGCCCAGGGAGTCGCCGCCGGTCTTCTCCAGCAGCGCCGATGCGAGCTCCATGGCCACGACCGCCTCGGCGACCACGCCGGCGCGGGGAACGGCGCAGACGTCGGAGCGTTGGGTGATGGCCTCGGCCGGACCGCGAGTGGCGGTGTCGACGGTGGAGAGGGGACGCATGAGGGAGGAGAGGGGCTTCATCGCGGCGGTGACGCGGAGGACCTCGCCGGTGGTCATGCCGCCCTCGAGCCCGCCGGCCCGGTGGGTCTTGCGGACGAAGCGGCCGTCCTCGCCGGGAAGGATCTCGTCGTGGGCGACCGAGCCGGGGACGGCTGCCGAGCCGAACCCGTCGCCAACGCCGACGCCCTTGAACGCCTGGATGCTCATCAGCGCGGCGGCCAGGCGGGTGTCGAGCTTGCGGTCCCAGTGGACGTGGGAACCGAGGCCCGGCGGGAGGCCGTGCACGACGACCTCGACGACACCGCCGAGGGTGTCGCGTTCGGACTTGGCCCGGTCGACGCGGTCCTGCATGGACTGGCTGACGTCGGGGTCGAGGCAGCGCATCGGGTCCTCGTCGATGCGGTCGAGGTCGTTCGGGCCGGGGAGGGGGTGTTCCTCGCCGACGGCGACCTCGGCGATACGGGTGACGTGGGAGAGGACTTCGACCCCGACGTGGCGGAGGAGGCGTTTGGCGAACCAGCCGAGGCCGACGCGGGTGGCGGTCTCGCGTGCGCTGGCGCGTTCGAGGACGTTGCGGGCGTCGTCGAAGTCGTACTTCTGCATGCCCACGAGGTCGGCGTGGCCGGGGCGTGGGCGGGTGAGCGCAGCACCGCGGCCGGTTGCCTGGAGGGCGTCGGGGTCCTCGGGCGCCTCGATGCCCATGGCCTCGGTCCACTTCTCCCACTCGGTGTTGTGGATGACGAGCGCCACGGGCGACCCGAGGGTCAGGCCATGGCGGACGCCGCCGAGGATCTCGATGCGGTCGAGCTCGAAGTTCATCCGTGGCGAGCGCCCGTAGCCGAGGCGGCGGCGGGCGAGCTCGTGGCGGATGCCGTCGAGGTCGGTTGGTACTCCGGCGGGGAGGCCGTCAAGGATGCCGACGAGGGCGGGTCCGTGGGACTCCCCTGCGGTCAGGTAGCGCAGGGTCACAGTGCGAGCATCCTAGCCGGGTGGTGGGCCCGGCCTACTTGACGATGGTTTCGCCGGCGCAGAGCGTGAAGCGGGAGTCGCCGAACAGCATGATCGCGCACTGTCCGTCTATGTCGAGCAGCTGGAAGCGTTCGGCGAAGACCTGTCCTTCGGCGATGCCCTCGTGGAGGGTCTCGTCGATGGTGACGTCGAGGCTGTCGCCGGTGAGGGAGACGGCGTCGAGGGTGATCTCGGTGCTGCCGGCGGCGGGGCCGACGGGCTCGTAGATCTCCTCACCGACGTCGCCCTGGGGGGCGGTGCCGTCGGCTGGGGCCTCGTCGTTGTCCACAGGCGGAGTGGTGGGCGCGTCGCTGCTGTCGTCGGAGGACGACGAGCCGCTGGTCGTGCCGGAAATCGTGCTTCCGGTCGTGCCGACGGTCACCTCGGTGTCATCACCCGCGTCCACATCGACGTCCACGATGACGTCGGGGTCATCAGCGGGTTGGACGTTCGCTTCACCGCTCTCGACCTCCACGACCAGCTGCTGGAAGGGATCGCGGGCGGTGAAGATGCCGAACGTCTCGGGGACCGGTTCGCCGAAGAGGGTCTCGATCTCGTCGTCGCTGAGGGTCGGATCGTCCGGGTTCTCCGTGCCGGGCACGGAAGTGCCGTCCTCGGGCACGACGACCGGCGGGTCGGCCGGGTCGACGGAGCCGACCTCGTCGTCACCGCCGAGCAGCGGCGCGAGGACGAAGGTCCACAGGGCGTAGAGGGCAGCGAGGCCCACGACGACGCCGAGGATGATCTGCAGCGGCTTGCTGACCTGCTGCTGGCCGTCGGCCGTGCTCATCGCGTCCCTCCTGCGGCCATGGCGACCTCATCGCCACCTGCGGTCATGCTGATCTCATCGTCCTCGGCGTCGGGGGCGCCCTCGTCACCCTCCGGGGTTTCGGTTGCGCCCTCGACAGGAGCGTCGGGATCGATCACGGGTGCGTTGGGGTCCGCAGGCGGGACGATCAGCGCGAAGATCGATCCACGGATGCTGGAGGACAGGCGGGGGAAGCCGCCCTCTCCTTCTTCGAGGGTGATCTGTCGGACGAGCATCGCTCGAGCGACCTCCACCTCGATGCGCCGCAGGAAGTCCGCCGCTTGGAAGTAGCCTCCCTCGAGCTGGATCTCCGCGTCGATGCGACCGAGCACCAGGCCCGGTTGCGCGGGGGGCGGAGCGCCTTCGATGACTGCCGGATCCGAGAAGGTCAAGGACTCAACCGTCAGTCCGGAGGCATCCGCAGCCAGCTGGATCTGGCGCACCAACGAGGCTTGTGACGGGTTGACCGGGATGTACTGCTCCAGACGAGCAAGATCCGCCTGGATCTGCACCTCCTGCTCGCGGATGTCGCGGAGCTGGGCGATCTGGGTCCGCAGCTGGCCTTGCTGGGTGACGAGCGTGGCCGTCTCCGCTTGCAGGGCCTGCTGCTGGGTGCGGGCGGGACCGTAGAACAGGAACCACCACGCAACCGTCAGCACGACGACGGCGGCGAGTACGGAAAGCCAGACGCGGGTCATCGGGTGACCTCCGGAAGACCATCCGCGTAGCGACCGGTCCGGTTGTCCTCGTCGAGCCGAACCTCGGCGTCGAAGTTGGTCACGCCGACGTCACCGATCTCCGCTTGGGCGGCGTTGGACAGGTACTGCTGGAAGAACGAGTCGACCTGCCCGAAGCGCAGCAGGACTGACTCGACACCCGGCGCGAAGCGTTCGGTGGAGTAGCCGCTGACGTTGAGGAACCCGACGTCCGCAGCGTCGTTCTCTGTGAAGACCTCGTTCGCCGCGGGCGCCCCCTCGTTGAGTGCACCGTCGAACGTCGTCAACGACGCTGTTGTCGGCACCGAGAGCGCAAGGTTGTTGAGGATCTGGGCCCACGACACCTCCTCATCCATCGCAGTGGTGAGGATGGCGTTGGTGGCGTTGAGGCGGTCCGCGAGATCCTGGAACGCCGCGAGTGACTGCACCTCGGCCTGGAGGCGGTTGACCTCGGCCTGTGCCGTGTCGCGCTCGTCCTTGGCGTCGTTGACCGCACCGAGCTGTCCGAGCAGCACGAATGCGAGCAACGCGGCCCATGCGGCGACGACCAGCACGCCGACACCGACCATGCGGCGCTGGCGGCTCCGTTCCTCGAACTCCCGTGGGAGGAGGTTGACACGAACACTCATTCGAGCGCTCCCATCGCCAGGCCGACGGCGACGGCGAGGAAGGGTTCGGCCTCGGCCAGCTGTGCGGGCTCGAGGTCGACCTTGCCGATCTGCAGGCTCTGCATGGGGTGTCCGCGGTCGACAGGGAGCCGAACGGCCTCAGCGAGGCGCTCGGCGAGGTTGGGCAGCTCGGCGCCGCCGCCGCTGAGGATCACGCGCTCGACCTGCACGGAGTCACCCTGGGCACGGTAGTAGTCCAACGAGCCGCGAACCTCGTCGATGAACCGCTGCGCACGCTCGGAGATCATCGAGCCCTCGGGCGACCCGGGGGCGTGGCCGGCGGACTTCATGGCCTCTGCTTGTTCCCAGGACACACCGAAGGAGTTCTGGAGGGACTCGGTGACCGAGTTGCCCCCCATGAGCAGGATGCGGACGAAGCGTGGGATGCCGCCGGAGTGCACCACGATGTTGGTGACAGTTGACCCAACGTTGACGATCAGCTCACCGGTCGTGACGGTGCGTGGCTGGCCCTCCTCGACGGGAGCCGGCTCGTCGGCGAGGGCTCGCAGCAGCGCGAAGGCGTCGAGGTCAAGGAGGACCGGTTCGAGCTTGGCCTTCTTCATGACCGCCAGTAGCTCGTCGACCATCTCGCGAGCCGCAGCCACGAGCAGGAGGCGGGACATCGCGGTTCCGTCGGGGTTGGCGTACTCCTCGAGGATCTCGAAGTCCAGCAGCGCCTGGTCGACGGGGATCGGAATGTAGTCCTGCACCTGGAAGGGCAGCGATTCGCGCAGCTGCGCCTCGGGGAGGGACGGAAGGTCGACTTGCCGGACGACGACCTGCTGGTTCGCCACGCCCAGGGCCACCTTCTTGCCCTTGAACTTGTAGCGACTCATCAGGATCTGGAGCGCCTCGACGACGGCGTCGGGGTCGACGATCTCACCGTCGCGCACCGCGCCTGGGGGCAGCATGACCTGCCCGAGGCGGTCGAGGGTATGTCCACCCTTGCCGCCAGTCAGCTGCACAGCGCGAACGGCGCTGGAGCCGATGTCGAGTCCGATTGCGGAAGCCATGGGGAAGTTCGGCCTCGTCCGCTACTTGGTTTCGTCCGCGGTGCGCGCCTCGCGCGCCACCGCCTCGAACGATGCGTCGATGTAGTCCGAGAGCTCGCGCCCGCGGATGCGGTAGTTCTTGCCGACGCGGATCGCCGGTAGGTCTCCGGCCTTGATCAGCCGGTAGACGGTCATGTTGCTCACGCGCATGTGGTCAGCTACCTCAGCGACCGTCCAGAGACGGTCCTTGTCAATCGGTGCCATGGGGTACTCCTCCGAGGTCCCGCTGGGACCTCCCCTTCCTTTGTTCAGTTGTCGGCGGGCTTCGGGATCTGCCGTCCGTTCGCCTGCCGTGTGGCCCGTGTCTCAGCTCTGCCAAGCCGTTGACACGAGCACCCATGGTGCACAGCATCCACAGTGCTCGTCAAGAGCAACTCCAGTTAACACCAGCA
Source organism: Euzebya pacifica (assembly GCF_003344865.1). GTDB lineage: Bacteria > Actinomycetota > Nitriliruptoria > Euzebyales > Euzebyaceae > Euzebya > Euzebya pacifica. The sequence goes on along the minus strand of NZ_CP031165.1, from coordinate 2,092,856 downwards.
ACATGAGCAACACCAGTAACGTCGCCAAGCCACAAGCTCCAGGCCCGTCACACGGGACGCCCGTCGGCCGGCCCGATTCGATGACGGACCGTGTGCACTTGCGGACTTGCCTTTCGACAAGCGAAACACCCGTCCGGAGAAGCTCCAGACGGGCGTGGAAGGTTTGGCGCAACTCGGCGTCAGCAGACATCACCATCCGCCTGTCCGCCCCCGTCAGAGTCCCAGCTGAACACCACGATGCCACCGTCAATCCGGTTGTGGACGGCAGTCATACAGAAAACTTGGCTCCCCGCAGCTCCAGGCTCCACGATCGTCAGGACGACGTCTGGAGACGTTATGAAGACAATGTCAGCTGCAGTGGGATAGGCCCCGTGCTCCCTGTAGCTCAGCTCCATCTGGTTGGCCGCAGTGCGTAGGTCAGCTTGGGCTTGAGCTTCGAAGGCACCTCGGCGCTGGCCGAGAAAGATCGGGACCGCGATCGCAACGAGAACGCCCATGATGACGACGACGACGAGCAACTCGATCAGTGTGTATGCATCGTCGGCGGTGGAATGATCGGATGACATAGTGCTCTGGCCTCATTGGATCGAACCGGGGCGGTCAGGGGCGGCGCGTTCCGATCAGCAGGGCGCGCTGGCACGTCGCCGTGGGCGACAGACGCCCCGCCAAAACCGGGACCGCGGCCCCTTCCACACGGAAGGGGCCGCGGTCGACTGTGGACTAGTTGCAGGCGGTCGTGGTCAGGCCGCCGCCGTTGGAGTCGTAGTAGAAGGTCTCGCCGGCGAGGTTCTCGTGGGTCCCGACGACGCAGAAGGTCGCTCCAGCGCCAGCAGCAGCAGTGGTGGACGGCGTAACGACCACAAGGGCTGTGCCATCGGACTTGGTGTAGGTCTCAGCGGCCGCCGTAGCGCCGGTGATGGCGACAGTAGTGTCGGTGACAGCACCGCCCGCAGACACCGTGCCGTACTCGTCGTACTGGCTGTAGTAGGTCTCGAGGTTGGTGGCCAGGTTGCGCATGTCGGACTCAACGGTCGAGCGCCAGGCGCCCTCGCGCTGGTTGAGGAAGGTCGGGATGGCAATCGCGGCCAGGATGCCGATGATGATGACGACGACGAGCAGCTCGATGAGCGTGAAGCCCTCTTCGTCCTTGCGGAGGCGGTCGAACATTGGTGCGTTTCCTTTGGTTTCGTGGGGGATGCTCCCACGGGCACATTTCACTCTCGGTCCCTTGTGCCCAGGTGTCCTGGTCACGAGGCAGCCCGGCGGTCCCGTACGTGATTGCGATGATGTGGGTGGGATCCGTGGCTTTGCGTCCCGGCCTCGCGGCCGGTTTGCCTTTTCTCGTACCCGCGGTTTGCGCTTGCAACTTCTGTATCGGTCAGGGCTGTTGACCACTTGAGCCGAATGGCGAGAATTTCGTCCGGTCTCCGCAACAACTGTTGGGACACCCCGAACACACCCGCGACCGCCCGTCGAGGACGGGCGGTCGCGGGTGTGTTGGCCAGGAAATGCCTGTTGTCAGGTACACGTTCCACTCGGGCACTCGCTGTACACCGCGACCTCCCACTGGCCCTCCACAGGGTCGATGAAGTGGGGGGGCGACTGATAGAGGAAACGCTGGTCGTACACGTAGTCCTTGAAGTAGCCGGTGCTCCCGTTCACCAGGCCCACCGGTCCACGGAACACCTGGGCGATCGCACCGTTGACGCTGATGTCGCCGAGCGGGATGCCCTGGTTCCAGTTCGGGACCAGGAAGGATCCCGTGACGCTCAGGATGGCTGCGTCGATCTGGGGGTTGTAGAAGTACTGCGACGGGTGGTTGGGGCCAGCACGGCGCTGGCTGCCGCCACTGGAGACCGGGTGGTAGATCTGCACCAGGTTCTGGGCGACGAGGCCGATGATGTCGTCGGAGTTGGCAGACCGGTCGGCCCTCGTGATGTGCCAGATGATCGCGAGGTTGTTCTCCGATGCGACCGTCACGCGGCCATTCACCGTGCCTTCGACGAATGCGTCGCCAGCGCGGCAGTCATAGGTGATGTGGTCCTGCCGTGCGTTGTCGTAGGGGTACCCCAACCCATTGCCGCCACCACAGCCGGACACCGACTGGGACGCCGGCACGTTCTGGACGTAGACGACACCGTTGGTGGGCAGGTTCACCCGCTGGCGGCCGCCGGGCCACGACCCACAACCGCTACCGGAGCTCTGCGTCTGCGGACTCGTGACCCACATCTGCGTGCCGACAAACTCGATTTCGGTCGGACCGGTGTACAGGCAACCCTCACCGCCGATCGTGTGGTCGGCCTCGCGACGGATCGACTGGTTGCTGGGCGGCATCGTCAGGCGGTCAGCTCGCCGCGGGTACCCCGGTTGGAAGACGGCACCGTCGTAGCTGTTGACGCTGTACAGGTTCCCGGGAGAAGACCCGGTGGCGGGGCCGCGGAACTCGGGGCGGCCGTAGACCACGAACCGGTCGTTGGTGTGGAACGGGCCGTTCACGACGTCACCGGTTGCCCAGTTGATCTGGATGCATCGCGAATCGCGTGCAGGGCTGTCGTAGACGTGACGTCGGCAGACGACCTCAGCCTGTGCTTGGGTGAGCCCGTTGTAGGGATACACCAGCGGGCTGAGCGTCTCGTACTCGGTGAAGTAGAGGTAGTTGAGGAAGTTCTGCCGACGCAGCTGTGTCAGGACCGTTCGGGTCTCGCCCCTTACTTGACCCGTGCTGGTCAAGTAGATGTTCCCGGTGGTCGGCAGGGACGTTGCGTCGACGTTGTAGGTGAACTGGGCTTCGCTCGTGCCTGGCACGTCCACGAACTGGGAGAACGCGAGGTTGCCGTCCGGTGGGGTACCGGCGTCCGGCCACTGCCAGTAGTCCTGGTTGCGGTTGAGGCGGTACAGGTAGTCGTCGATCCCGGCGTCCGCCGCGGCCAACGCGGCCTGTCGGTTCCGGTCGTCGGATGACTGGCGGGTCTCGCGGATCGTGACCGCCGTGACGGTGCTGACGAGGATCGCGAGGATTGACGCCATGCCGATGGTGAGCACCAGCGCGTAGCCCTCCTCATCATGCAGACGAGATGGCCACAGGGCCTTGAGCAACGTTCGCATCAACGGCTCCTCATGTGAGGTTGCGCAGCTCGATACGGCTGCTGATGGTGACTGGGGTGGTCCGGGGATTGTCGTCCGCATCCAGCGACATCTCGACTCGCATCGACTCCACGGAGTCCAGCTGCGCGCTGTTCAGCCAGCCGCCCGAGATCGTCATCGAGGACGCGCCCGGATCGTTTCGGTCGTAGTAGGTGAAGATGCTCCGGCTGGTCAGCCCACGAGCGATGACTCGCTCCGTGCGGTTGGCGGTGGAGTAGGTCCAGTCCGGACCGCTTCCGCTCGGGGTCGTGACGCGCTCGATGAGTTCGTTCTGGTTGTTGACGAACAGCACGACCTCGTTCGGGGGGTTGCGAGGGTTGAGTCCGTGCTGGGAGTAGAAGCCCAACCCCCAGTCCGTGCCGGCGTAGATGGCGGGCGGCTGGTTCACCGCGGAGGAGGACGGATGGACCGCCGACCGCAACAGGCTGAGCACCCGACTCTCGGCAGTCCTCACTGCGGCGCTGGATGCGGCGGTGTTCTCCACCGACTCGGTGGTGCGAAGGGTCACGATCATCGTGGACGTCACAACAGTGCCGACGATCGCCAGGATGCTGATGCCGACGAGCAGCTCGATGAGGCTGAAGCCGTCCTCGTCGCGCTGGCGGCTGAGGAGGGAACGGAGCACGCTCATGGCGCCACATCCGTCACTGCGCCGATCAGACTGTGCACGAAGGTTGTCTGTTCGCTCTCCGAGCCCACGGTCATGCGCCAGGTGCCGTAGGGCATCAGGACGATGAGCTGGCCGTTGCCGGGCATCGTCCCGAAGTCGAGGGTTTCTGTGCAGGAGGCGGCGGCGTCGTCCATGAAGGCGGTGACCGGGCTGCCCGGACTGCCAAGCACTCGGACGACGTGCATCGCGAGGTCCGTGTCGGACCGGTCCCCGGGGTCGACGGCAACAACAGGCGCGTTGGGGGCGCCGTTGGCCACTGGCGCGGCTGCGGGGCACAGCCCTGCATACAGGCCGTACCCGGCGTCGAAGGGGAACAGCCCCTCGATCTCGCGCGGGTGTCCGGTGCCGGGGAACTCCTTGCGCTGATCGGTGCCGAGGTAGGTGTTGGTCACGGTGTAGCCCTGATCCGCTGCAACGAGTGGGGCGGCGGGACTGCTGACCGCCGGCACCGGGGTCACGTCGATGGAGGCGGCCTCGTCGTAGACGAACTCCAGGGGTGACGTCGTCGATGCGGTCACGGTCGTGGTCTGCTCCGACAGCTGGTTGCCCTCCAGGTCCACGTAGCCGCTGTCGTCCAGCGACACGTCGTACTGACCGGGGGCGACGTTGACGAAGTACGCACATCCCTGCGACGTGGTGCGCTGCGACCCGAAGCCAGATGCGGGTGACTGGGCGTCATGCCGCACCGTACGGAAGGGGGCACCGACCGCGTCACGGTCGAGGACGGTCACAGCGATCTGTCCCTTGTCGGGGTCGAGGTCGCCCACGTTGGGGGTGATGATGGAGGAGGTCCTCGCAGGGCCGCCAGCGGCACGCGGCCAGGTGACGGCGATGTCGGCGACGACGTAGTCGAGATCGGATCCCGGAGTGCTGGAGGCGTTGCAGGAGGTGCCGCCACCGTTCTCCACATCCACGTAGTCCAGGTCGATGGTGACGTCGTAGGTGACCCCGTCGACGACCACCGCGTCCGTCGTCCGTCCGATCACCAGGCTGGTGAACGGCAAGGACTGCAGGGCGCTGAGCTGTTCGACGGCGATGTTTGTCCCGACGCTGCGGTCACGACTGTCGCGCGTCGCAGCCGAGGAAGAGATAAGCGCGCTGGCGGTTCCAGTCAAGACGATGGCAAGAACCGAGACCGCGACGATCACCTCGACGAGGGACACACCATCGTCGTTGTGCTGATTGTGACTGCGTTCTCGAAGGCGCGACAGGAGAGGATGAAACAGCATGGTGACGACCTACGCGATCAAGTTGAAGATCTCGAACATCGGCATGTACAGCGCGATGACCATGCCACCGACCACGGCACCGAGCACGGCGATCATCAGCGGCTCGAGCAGGGCCGTCAGGCTCTCGGTGGTCGCCTCGACCTCTTGGTCGTAGAACTCGCTGATCTTCTCCAGCATCTCGTCGATGGCACCGGTCTCCTCGCCGACGGCGATCATCTGGACCGTCATGGGTGGGAAGATCTCGTGGCTGGACAACGGCGTGTGCATCGACTCGCCCTCCTTCACCGCGTTGACCACGTCGTGGATGGCGTTGGCCATCACGCCGTTGTCGACGGTGTCGGAGGAGATCTCCAGCGCCTGGAGGATCGGCACACCGGCCTTGAGCAACGAGCCCAGGTTCCGGGTGAAGCGGCTTAGCGCGACCTTGTGGAACAGCGGACCGAATACGGGAGCCTTCAGCTTGAACTTGTCGAGCGCGAACCGGACCTTCGGTACCTTGCGTGCTTTCTTGAAACCCTGCCAGCTCAGGAACGGCACGAAGGCCACGACGTACCAGAACTTCGTGAGGATCTGGGAGCCGAGCATCAGGACCTGAGTCGGCAACGGCAGCTCGCCACCGAGCTGCTCGAACATGCCGGCGAACGTCGGCACGATGAAGATCAGCATGGCCGCCGTGAGGAAGAAGGCCATGATCAGCACGACGACCGGGTAGGTCATCGCGGACTTGATCTTGCGGCGCAGCGCCAGGTCGGATTCAAGGGTGTCCGCGACACGTAGGAGGACCGAATCGAGCAGACCTGCGGTCTCGCCCGCGCGGACCATGGCGATGAACAGCTTGGGGAACACGTCGTGCTCGGCCATCGCCGCCGACAAAGGTCGGCCCTGCTCGACATCGGAACGGATCTTGCCGATGATCTCCGCGAGCTTTGCGTTCTCCGTCTGCGCGGCCAGGATGTTGAGGGCCCGGATCAGCGACAGGCCAGAGTTGATCATCGTGGCGAACTGCCGCGCGAAGATCGACAGGTCGGCAAGGCCGACCTTTTCCCCCAATCCGGGGATCTTGATCTCCTTCTTGCCCAGCGATTCCTTGTGCTCGCTGACGGAGACCGGGGCGTACCCGAGCTCACGAAGCTTGTCCGAGACCGCCTTCTGCGTCGGGGCGGTCATCTGCCCCGTCTTGGTCTTCCCGTTCTTGTCGCGAACGGTGTAGTCGAACGTCAGCGTGTCAGCCATCGTCTAGGCCCTCCCGCAGAGGCGGTTGAAGTCCGGCACGCTCGCGCAGCGCTCGAGCGCGTGGTTGTAGGTGATGATCCCCTTGTTGACCAGGTCAGCGAGCGACTGGTCCATGGCGACCATGCCGTGCTGCTTGCCGGCCTGGATCGAGGAGTACATCTGGTGGGTCTTGCCCTCGCGGATCAGGTTCCGGATGGCGGAAGTGGCGACCATGATCTCCACGGCCACCGCACGTCCCTGCCCGTCGGAGCGCTTCAGCAGCTGCTGGGTGACCACGCCGTTCAGCGCGGTGGCCAGCATCACGCGGACCTGCTCCTGCTGGTGCGGTGGGAACACGTCGATCACACGGTCGACGGTCTGCGGCGCGTCCTGGGTGTGCAGCGTGCCGAACACGAGGTGGCCGGTCTCCGCTGCGGTGATGGCGAGCTGGATGGTCTCCAGGTCACGCATCTCACCGACGAGGATGACGTCGGGGTCCTGGCGCAGCACATGCTTCAGCGCCTGGGCGAAGCTGTGCGTGTCGGTCCCCAGCTCGCGCTGGTTCACCACCGACTTCTTGTGGCTGTGGAGGAACTCGATCGGGTCCTCCACGGTCATGATGTGCGACGCTCGCTCGCGGTTGATGATGTCGATGATGCTTGCGAGCGTCGTGGACTTGCCCGAGCCGGTCGGCCCGGTGACCAGCACCAGGCCACGCGGCATGAACGCGAAGTTGGAGACCTGCGCGGGGACACCGAGGTCCTCCAGCGGCTTGATCTCGAACGGGATCATTCGCATGACCGAGCCGATGGACTCGCGCTGCTGGAAGACGTTGACGCGGAACCGGCCCTGCCCGGGGAGGGTGTAGGACATGTCCAGCTCGAGCTCGTTCTCGAACGCCTCGCGCTGCTTCTGCGTCATGATCGAGTACAGGGCGTTGCGCAGCATGTCCGGCTCACACACGGGATAGCCGGCAAGGTGCTCGAGCTCGCCGTGCACGCGGACGGCCGGTGGGATGCCGGCGGTCAGGTGAAGGTCGGAGCCGCCGCGGGAGATCAGCTCCGTCAGCGCGGCGTCGAGGTCGAGGACCAGCTCCTCCTCGTACGCCAGGCGGGGGCCCTCTTCAGCGGGGGCGCTTGCGTCCAGCAGGTCAGCGGGGCTCAGCCCGGCGTAGGTGCCGTCGGCGCTGCCGTTGCCGTTGGCGTGCCCGTTGGTGCTGCCACCGATCGGTCCGCCACCGTTGAAGTCGCCGTGGCCGTTTGGAGCCTCGACCGCGGGCGCCTGTCCGGTGGCGTGGCGACCGTTGGCCGGACCGGGGGTTGCCGGCGCCCCGTTGGCGGGTCCCTCACGGAACAGACCGCCGGGTGAGGAGACCGGCGCTGCGGCCGCTCCCACCGCCGCATCGGAGGCGTCGGCCAGGTGTTCGATCGCGCCGAGCAGCGTGTCGCGCACGGCCAGGGCGGCGTGAGCCTCCAGGCCGGTGATGGCGGTCACGCGGGCGAGGGCGGCGGTGTTGGCGGGGTCGGCCAGCGCGACGAGGACGGAGTTGCCCTCCCCGAACTGGACGGGCAGGGCCAGCATCTCCCGCGCGATGTCGCGCGGCATCAGGCCGGCGGCCATCGGGTCGACGAAGCCGGGGCTCGCGTCGACGAAGGGCATGCCGATCGTCGTCGCGACGGCCTCGACGATCTGGGACTCCGAGACCATCTGCATCTGGACGAGGGCCTTGCCGAGCGACATGCCGTGCTCGACCTGCGCCCGTTCGGCGGTCGCGAGGGACTCAGGTGTCAGCAAACCCTGCTGCACCAGTACCTGTCCGAGACCTTGACTCATGGTTGCTCCCCTGGGCGGGTGTCCGCCCCCGTGGTTCACGGACCGGCAGTTGCTCCCGGTCCTCTCCCCTCCTCATCGGCCCGCCAGGCACCCGACTTGAACAATCTGGACCACCGGGTCCGCGGCGTCTCGGGCCCGCCCCGCCGGCCCCGCGGACGGATTCGACTCCATCAAGGACGCCTCGGCTGTGAACTGGAGGCGATTCCGTCAGCACGGAGGGCGCTGACCTGCGCCTATCACCGTGCGTACGCGACAGCCGGAGGCGATTCCATCCGGCCGCGGAGTCGATTCCATCCGGTCGGGCAGAACGCCGGTCAGACGATGACGCGGCCGATTTCCTCGAGCGTCGTGTGGCCCTTGAGGACCTTGGAGAGGCCGTCCTCGCGGAGGGTGCGCATGCCGTTGGCGCGGGCGGCCTCGGCGATCTCGTCGGTCGAGGCCTTGGTGACGATCAGCCGCTCGATGTCCTCGTTGATGCGCATGATCTCGTGGACGGCCAGGCGACCGCGGTAGCCGGTGCCGCCGCAGTGGGTGCAGCCGACGGCGCGGTGCAGCGGGGGGAACCGATCGAGGTCGTCCTCGGTGACGGGCAGGCCGGCGGTGTGGAGCTCCTCGACGGTCGGCCGGTACTCCTCCTTGCACTTGCCGCACAGCCGCCGGGCCAGGCGCTGGGCCAGCACGCAGTCCGCCGCCGACGCGACGATGAACGGGTCGACGCCCATCTCGGTCAGCCGCGTGACGGCCGACGGAGCGTCGTTGGTGTGCAGGGTCGACAGCACGAGGTGACCGGTCAGCGCGGCCTCGAGGCCGATCTGTGCGGTCTCCTGGTCACGCATCTCACCGACCAGCACGACGTCGGGGTCCTGGCGAAGGATCGACCGGAGCGCCGCGCCGAACGTCAGCCCGGCCTTCTTGTTGGTCTGCACCTGGCTGATGCCCGGCAGCCGGTACTCCACCGGGTCCTCGACGGTCACGATGTTGATCTCCGGCTTGGAGATCTTGTTCAGCGTGGCGTACAGCGATGTCGACTTGCCGGAACCCGTCGGGCCCGTCACGAGGATCAGCCCGTACGGCTTGGTGAAGGACTCCGAGTAGATCTTGTAGTTGTGCTCGGTGAAGCCCAGGTCGGAGAGGTCCAGCAGGATCGAGGACTTGTCCAGGATGCGCATCACGACCTTCTCCCCGTAGACCGTGGGAAGGGTCGAGACACGCAGGTCGATCTTCTTGCCGGCGGCCTTCACCGAGATGCGGCCGTCCTGGGGGATGCGACGCTCGGCGATGTCGAGGTCGGCCATGATTTTCAGCCGCGACACCACCCCGGCGTGGATCCGCTTGGACTGCGTCGTGATCTCGTGCAGCACACCGTCGATGCGGTAGCGCACGCGGACCTCGGTCTCCTGCGGCTCGATGTGGATGTCCGACGCCCGGTCCCCCACCGCCTGGCTGATCAGCGCGTTGACGAACTTGACGATCGGCGCGTCGTCGATGGCGTCGGCCGCCTCGACGCCGTCGAGGTCGTCCTCGTCGCTCAGCATCATCTCGCCGGCGAGGTCGTCGACGGAGTCGCCGCCCAGCGACCCGTACTTGTCCAGCGCCGCCATGATGTCGCCGCGGGTGGCGACGACCGGCTGCACGTCCTTGTCGCAGACCGTCCGGATGTCGTCCAGGGCGATCACGTTGGACGGGTCGCTCATGGCGACCTTGAGCTTGCCCTGCTCGTCGAACCCGAACGGGAAGACGCAGTACCGCCGCGCCATGTGGTCGGGCAGCATCGTGGCCGCCACGTGGTCGACGTCCTGATCAGCGAGCTCGACGAACTCCAGGCCCAGGTGCTTGGCCAGCGCCGCGACCAGCCCGGCCTCGGTGAACAGGCCCATCTCGATCAGCACTCGGCCGAGGGATCGGCCGGACCGTTCCTGCTCCTCGCGTGCGCGAGTCAGGTCCTCCGAGGAGATCAAGCCCTCCTCCAAGAGCACATCCGAGAGCTGACGTGTGGCGTGCAACGGCGTCTTTCTTGCGGGATGTCCCGCGGTCGTGGGGCTCGGCGACGGGGCAGCCCACCCTACCCAGCGTGAGCCTGTTCGACGTCCTCGTCATGGACTCCATCGGCATCTTCGGTCGCGGCGTGAAGGAGCTGGAGGAGAAGCTGCTTGGAGGAGGCCCGCTGCCGGACGTCGACGGCGCAGACCCGCACGTGGTCGGGGATGCGCAGGACGTGGCGGGCACGACGAATCGACCGTTCGGCGTTGGCCGGCGCGACCTTGTTGACGGCCACGACGTAGGGCACGTTGGCGCGTTCGCGAAACCAGTTGAGGACCCCGACCGCTTCGGGCAACGAATCGGCCCGCGAATCGTCGACCAGCACGATGAAGCCGACCATGCCGTCCTTGACGACATCCCACATGAAGTCGAATCGGTCACGCGTCGGTGTGCCGAACAGGTGCAGCGACAACCCGTCACCGACCGTCAGCCGACCGAAGTCCATGGCGATGGTGTCGGGGGCGTCGCCGCTGCCGGTGACCGAGCGTTCCTGGGTCAGGACGTTGATCTCCGACAGACTGCGGACGAGGGTGGTCTTCCCGGCGCCGTAGGCACCGGTCACAACGACCTTGACGGAGCTGGTCGCTGTCACTTCGTCAGCGCTGTCAGGCACCCTTGACCCCGTCGATCAGCCGGGCAAGCAGATCGGCGTTGACGTTGTTGTCACGGGCCAGCGGACGCGGTTCGTCGGTCGGCTCCTCCGCGGAGGGGGCAGGCCCGATGCCGAGCGCCGCAAGCTCACGGGCACGCCGGTCCTCGGCTGCCGATGCGGAGGAGGAAGGGGCAGGCGCAGGGGACTTGGGCTCCTCGGGCGGCTCGCCGAGCAGGTCGTCGACGTCGACGCCGTTGTGCGCGGTGTGCTCGGCTTCGTCGGGTTCGACGTCGAACGCCACCTCGACGGCACCCGGCGGCGCAACGTCGAGCAGGTCTGCGGGGCTCGGACGATCGTCCTGCGCCCTCTCGGCGGGATCGACGTCCTCGGCGTCGGCCGACGCCGCATCGCTTGCAGCCGGGGCACCCGGGGGTGGCGTCGGTGGGACGGGACGGCTGGACAGGGAACGAGGCGTCGCCCCGAGCAGCTGCTCCTCGGCGGTGACGAGGATCCGACGGCGGTGCTGGGAGGCGGTTTCGCCGGTCGGATCGTCCAGGACCCTGACGAGCCCGACGCCGATCAGCTCCGAGATCATGCGCGACACGGTGAAGGTGCCCTGGCCGGTCAGCTCGATGACCTCCGCGACGGGCCGCAACCCGTCGACGAGGGTCAGGACCTCCCAGTGGGAGGCCTGGACGGAGATGCCCTCGGCCCCACCGGAGGGCCGGCTGACCACGTCGAGCACCGCATCGTCGGCGGGGACGTTGGCGGCGAAGCCCTCCCACTCCGACAGGCGCTGCTGGACGGTACCGAGGACGTCGGCGGCGGAGGTGACGGCGATGACATCGCCCACGGCCTGGTTGTCGAAGGCGAACGTGCCGTCGGACCAGCGGCTGAGGTCGAAGACGGCGTCGGTGATCTGGTCGACGAGGATGCTGCGGACCCGGTCGGACCCCAGGCCCAGCACGTCCAGGGCGTCCTGCAGTCGCTGGGAGTCGCCATCGGCCTGGGCGGCGACGATCTCGCGGGCCTGCGCCTCGGAGGCCTCCCCACCGTGGAGCAACCGGGCCGCGAGCGGCGAGCGGGTCACATCGGCGACGGCGTTGCACAACCCGCCCTGCGCGATCCAGACCCGCCCCTTGACCGCGGCGGTCTCGAGGTTGAGCACACCGGTCTTGCGGGTGGTGGACAGGAGGGTGAAGACGTCGGCGAGGCCGAACTCGTTCAGCGAGCCTGCGAGCACGTGGTCCCCCTTCGGCGGTCGGTCATGGTGAAAATCCCGGGTCGATCGGTCACGGCCAGGGCCGGAACGGCCGGCGCGAGGCCTGTGTCGTCTTGCATCGGCAGCACCTGCCCGGTACTTGAGGGACGGGTACGACCGCAGGCCGGAGCCGGCCACCGACGTTGCTGGATCCGCCTCGTCGAGGGTCCGAGGGTGACCCTCAGCGAGGCAGCGCAGCAGCCATCGCGCCGGCGGGCGGCGGGGTCCCGAACCAGCGGGCGAACGCCGCCTCGGCCTGGCCGACGAGCATGCCGACCCCGTCCACGGCGCGTCCGCCGGCCTCGACCGCGGAGGTGAGGAAGGGCGAGAGGGTGCCGTAGTTGAGGTCCAGCGCCACACGCCCCGGACCGAGGCCCATGAACGGGTCGGGCAAGGCCTCGCCGTGGCGCCCCAGTGGTGTGGCGTTGATGACGACCCGGGCGTCGGCGTCTGACGGGTCGGCACCGCCTGCCTGCAGCGCCAGGTCGGCGATCGCGCGACCGGCCTGGGGACGGCGGGCATGCACGGTGGTGGCCGCGCCGAGCCGTCCACAGGCGACGGCGGCGGCACGCGCGGCCCCGCCGGAGCCGACGATGGTCACGGGGTCGCCGGGCTGCAGCCCACAGTCGTCGGCGAGGACTCCCCGCAGGCCTGCCGCGTCGGTGTTGTCGGCCACCAACCGCTCCCCCTCCCAGAACAACGTGTTGGCCGCCCCGATGAAGCGGGCCTCCTCCGTGGCGTCGTCGGCGGCCTGCAGCGCGGCGTGCTTGTGGGGGATGGTGACGTTGGCACCCAGGAACCCGAGGGTGCGCAGGCCGGTGATGGCGGCGTCGATGTCCTCGGGGGGCACGTCGACGGCGAGGTAGACCGCGTCGTGGCCGGCTGCCGCGATCGCCGCGGAGTGCAGGGCCGGCGACAACGAGTGGCCGACGGGGTGCCCCAGGACGACCAGCAGCCGGGTGGCGGCCGTCGTCGCGGGCGGGTTGCTACCGGCCGGGTCAGCCGCCACGGATCTCCGCGATGGCCTGCTCGTGCTGGGCCGCGGTCTCGGTGAAGCGGTGGGCACCGGTCGCCGGGTCCTCCACGACGTAGAAGAAGAAGCCGGTGTCAGCGGGGTTCGCGGCGGCCTCCAGCGACGAGCGGCCCACGCCGGAGATCGGGGTCGGCGGCAGGCCCTCGTGCAGGTAGGTCGACCAAGGGGTGTCGAACTGGTAGTCGGCGGTCAGCAGCCGGTCGGGCCGTTCACCGGTGGCCACCTCGATGCCGTAGACGACGGTGGCGTCGATCTGCAGCAGCATCGGCCGCTCCAGCCGGTTGTGGATGACGGAGGAGATGATCGGCCGTTCCTCCTCCAACCGGGCTTCGCGTTCGACGAGCGAGCCGAGGACCAGGGTGTCGTAGGTCGACAGGGAGTTGCGCTCGGCGAACCCGACCTCGCTCATCACCGAGTCGGTCTGCTGGACGAGGCGGGTGAGGAGGTCCGCCGGGGTCGTGTCGACGGTGAACTCGTAGGTCTCGGGGAACAGCAGGCCCTCGAACGCCTCGGCCCCTTCCGGGAGGTCCCGCTGCGGCACCCAGGCGGGAAGCGCGACGAGGGTCATCGCCTCGCGGAGCGTCTCGACGGTGTGGGGGCTGCCCTCCGCCGAGGCGATCGTCTCCAGCGTCTGGTCGACCGTCAGCCCCTCGGGGATGGTCACGCGGAAGGTGTCGGGTCCGGGCGGCCCGGCGACGAGGATGTCGAGGATCTGCTCGGTGGACAGCGACGGGTCCAGCTCGTAGGTCCCGGGCTTGATCTGCCCGGCGCGGCCGTCCAGCGTCGCGGCGGCCGTGAAGGCGCTGGAGGACCGGATGATGCCGTTCTCCTCCAGCAGGGCAGCGACGTCACGCGCTCCGCTGCCCTCCTCGACGGTGACGGTGACCGGCCCCTCGGCGAGCACGGCGTCGGAGGCGCCGCCGCTGTTCCACTCGTTGAACAGGTAGTAGCCGGCCCCGACGAGGAGGAGCAGGAAGACGAGGAAGATCTTGGAGGAGGTCGTCATGAGGTGTGGGCGTCTCGTGAGGTCGTGGGCTGCTTGTCCAGGGCATCCACCCGCTCAGCGGGTGGCGTCGAGCCAGGCCTGCAGGAGGAGACTTGCGGCTACCTGGTCCTTCACGGCCTTCCCGCTGCGGGCGTTCCGACCGGAGGATCGCAGAGCCCGGTCGGCCTGCACGCTGGTCAGCCGTTCATCGTGCAGGTGGACCTCCAGCCCGAGGGCTGTCAGCTCGTCGGCCAGGGCCCGGGCCATCCGCGTGGAGTCAGTGTCACGTCCGGCCAGCGATCGTGGCAAACCCACGACCACCGCCACGCAGCCGAGTGTCTCGTGGGCGTCCTTCACCCGCCTCGCAGCCCCCTTGCCGCCGGCGACGGTGTCGTGGGGAGTGGCGAGCAACCGGTCGGGGTCCGACACGGCCAACCCCACCCGCTTGGTGCCGGGGTCGACCCCGAGCACCCGTCCTGGACGGGCCGACATCTCAGCCGTCCCCTCGAACGGGGGCGTCGCGGTGCGTGGTGGTGGGTGGCATCGGTCGCCGATCGTAAGCGACGTCCGACGCGGTGCACGACGGTCGTGGTCGGGGCGGCGACACGAGGACGTAACGCGGGGGACACGACAACACCGTCAACCCGTGGCTTGGACCGGTCGAGGGGGCGGGCATGGTTACCGACACCTCCCGCCACCAGACGGTGTCCGCCAGGATCGCCGACGGTGTGGCCGCCCGGGTCCTGGTCGACTACGACGGGGCCGCTCCCCCGTACGAGCTGCTCGAGGCGCTCCGCCGGCAGGGGTGGCTGCCCCTGCGCCACCTCGCCCCGCCGGCCGCGGCCATCGACTGGTCCCGGCCAGACCCCTCCCAGCGCTCCGGCTACGCCATCCGGCCCTACCCCGTCCGCACCCAGGGGACCTTCGAGGGCACCGATGCCCAACGCGCGCTGGCGATCCGCCGGGCCCAGGCGACGATCGACGACCTCGTCGGGCCAGGCGCCGGTGGCCGTCGACGCCTCGGGATCACCGTGACCGCCCCGGTCGCGGCGTTGGCACGGCCGATCGTCGCCGCCCACTGCACGATCCTGGACGAGTGGGCGCACCGGTCACCACGCCAGGCGTCCTACCGGGGACAGGTCGCCGCCGCCGAGAAGGCGGTCCACACCTTCCTCGTGCAGGTGTCGGCCCGCCTGGAGGTCGAGCTCCTCGGCGCCCTCGCCCACTGGGAACCCGAGGTGGCCGACGCCGCCACGGTCCGCCGGCCGCCCCCACCGGTACGGGACAACAGGCCAGCAGGTCCGCCGGTCATGGTGCAGGTGGAGGTCCGGGCGCAGCTGCGCGACGAGGTCGTCCGGCACCTCGACACCATGGCCGAGGTGCAGTCCGCCTCAACGACCGGCCGGACCATCCGGGCGTCCTACCGCGGTGTCCGGTCCGAGCAGCGCCACGAGATGACCACCCTCGTGGTGGCCGTTCCCGCGACGATCGACCTGGCCGAGCTCGAACGCGACCTCACCGGGCTGGGCGCCAACGCCGTCCGCCGGACCGCGCCGACCCCCGCCCCGGTCAGTCCCGCAGTCGGTCCCGCGCCTCGTCGGCGGACGTGGTGACGGCCGCAACGATCTTGGTGCCGTCCTTGCCGCCGGCCTGGGCGACGTCACCCTTGCCGCCCGCACCGCCGCCGACGACCTTTGCGCCGGGCCGCAGGATGTCGGCGGCGTTGTGGCCGGCCTCGACCAGGTCGGATGACACCGCGGCCAGCATCTGGGCCTTGCCGTCCTCCTTGGCCGTCCCGAGGATCACCACGCCGTGGCGGATCCGGTTGCGGAGATCGAGGGCCAGCTGACGCAGGGCGTCGTGGTCGGCCCCCTGCACCACGCCGGTGACGATGCGGTGGTCACCGATGACCTCGGCCCGCTCCAGCAGCGCGTCGGCCTGGCCGAGCACCGCGTCGGCACGAGCCTTGGCCAGCGCCTTCTCGGCATCGCGGACCCGGCCGAGCAGGTCCTCGACGCGTCCGGGCACCTCGGCGGAGGGCACCTTCAGCATGCGGGCGACCTGGTCGGCGATCAGCCGTTCCTTGGACAGGTGGGTGAACGCGTCCGGCCCGGTCAGCGCCTCGATGCGCCGCACGTTGTTGGCGATCGACCCCTCGTTGATGACGGTGAACAGCCCGACCTCGGAGGTGTGGCCGACGTGGGTGCCGCCGCACAGCTCCATGGAGTAGTCGTCGATGGTGACCACGCGCACGCTGTCGCCGTACTTCTCGCCGAACAGGGCGGTGGCACCACGCTTGCGTGCCTCCTCCTGGCTCATCTCCCGGACCATGACGGTCGGGTCGGCGGCGATCCGCAGGTTGACCAGCTCCTCCAGCTCGGTCAGCTGCCCACGGGTGATGGCCTCGAAGTGGGGGAAGTCGAAGCGGAAGTGGCCCTGGTCGATGGCCGACCCGGCCTGCGCGGCGTGGTCGCCGACCATCTCCTTGATGGTGGCGTGGAGGATGTGGGTGGCGGTGTGACCACGGGCGATGGAGGCGCGACGGGCGCGGTCGATCGTGGCGTGCACGTCGTTGTCGACGCCGACCTCGCCGGCCACGACCCGCCCACGGTGGACGATCAAGCCCTCGGTGGGCGAGACGGTGTCGAGCACCTCGATGCGGCCGAGGTCGGAGGTGATCAGGCCGTGGTCGCCCAGCTGCCCGCCGCCCTCGGCGTAGAAGGGGGTGCGCTTGAGGACGACCTCGACCTCCTCGCCCTCCTCGGCCCGCTGGACCAGGTCACCGTCGGCGATGAGGGCCGCGATCCACGAGTCACCCTCGAAGTGGTCGTAGCCGGTGAAGTCCACGCCCTCCACGGCACCGGCGGCACGCTTGTACACGTCGGTGGCGGCGGCGTCGCGTCCGGACTTGGTGGCGGCGCGGGCGCGGTGGCGCTGGGCCTCCATGTGCTCGGCGAAGGCGTCGCGGTCGAGGGTCAGCCCCTGCTCCTCGGCGATCTCGATGGTCAGGTCGACCGGGAAGCCATAGGTGTCGTGCAGCGTGAAGGCGGTCTCGGCGTCCAGCGTGGTGTCGCCGCGTTCCTTGGTGGCGTCCATCGCGTCGCCCAGCTTCACGAGGCCGGTGCTCAGCGTCTTGCTGAACGTGTCCTCCTCGGCCTGGGCGATCTTGGTGATCAGCTGCGCCTGGGTCTTCAGGTCCGGCCAGGCCGGGGACATGGTGTCGATGACCTGCTCCATCATCGGCGTCATGATCGAGGCGTCGGTGCCGAGCTTGCGGGCGGAGTTGACCGCCCGGCGCACCAGTCGGCGCAGCACGTAGCCGCGGCCCTCGTTGGAGGGCAGGACCCCGTCGGAGATGAGGAAGGCCGTGGCGCGGGCGTGCTCGGCGATGACGCGGATCCACGTGTCGGACTCCGGGGAGCCCTCGCCGAACCGGCCGGTGTAGCCGACGCCGGTCAGGTCCACGGCCAGGTCGACCATGGGCTTGAACTCGTCGGTGTCGAAGACCGTCGGGACGTCCTGCAGCAGCATCGCGACACGCTCGAGGCCAGAGCCCGTGTCGATCGAGGGCGCGGGAAGCGGGCCGACGATGGCGTCGGATCCCTTCATCTCGGGGTTGCCGGTGCCGTCGGTCTCGAACTGCATGAGCACCAGGTTCCAGAACTCCAGGAACCGTGACTCGTCGACGATCGGGCCGCCCTCGGCGCCGTGCTCGGGCCCGCGGTCGTAGAAGATCTCGGTGCACGGACCGCACGGGCCGGAGCCGCCGGTGGACCAGAAGTTGTCCTTGGCGTCACGCCGCTGGATGCGCTGTTCGGGAATGCCCGTCTCGTCGCGCCAGAAGCCGAAGGCCTCGTCGTCGTCTTCGTAGACGGTGGCCCAGATGCGCTCGGGGTCGAAGCCGAGGCCGCCCTTGTCCGCCGGCGTCGTCGACAGCTCCCACGCCCAGGCGATCGCCTCGCGCTTGAAGTAGTCGCCGAAGCTGAAGTTGCCCAGCATCTCGAAGAAGGTGAGGTGACGGGTCGTGCGTCCGACGTTCTCGATGTCGTTGGTCCGCGCGACCTTCTGCACCGACGTGACCCGCTTGTGCTCCGGCGTCGCCTCGCCCAGGAAGTAGGGCTTGAACGGCACCATCCCGGCGACCGTCAGCAGCAGCGTCGGGTCCTGCGGGATCAGCGACGCGCTGGGCCGGACGCGGTGGTCACGCGCCTTGAAGAACTCGAGGAAGTTGGTGCGGATCTGTTGGGAACGCATCGGGGGAACCTGACGGGGTCGGTTGGGACGTGCAGCGCCCGGACACCCATTCCGAGGAGATGTCGCCTCCGGCGTCCGGCGCGGCGGCCCACGATACTGGCCCGCATGCCGATGCTCCCGCGTCACCGCCCGCGTCCGTTCGTCGCCCTCGCCGCAGGGCTGCTGCTGGCCATGGTCCTGGCCGCCTGCTCCTCCCCCGGGTCGGACTCCCTGGTCGACGGATCCGCCGACGGGGCGGACGACGAACTGGTGGCCGTCGGCACCGAGGCGTGGGATTCCGAGGCGCCGACAACCGGCGACCCGGCCGATGACATCGTCGCCCCCGACGCCGCCGGCACACCCACCACCGGTGCCACGCAGGACCCCACCGGCGCGGGTGCCGTCGACCCGGGCGCCGCCGGCACCCCCGGCAGCACGGCGCCCGCGTCGGGCGACAGCAGCGCGCCGCTGGACCCCCGTGCCGGCATCGACGCGATCGTGGCCGCCATGACGGTGGAGCAGAAGGTCGGCCAGCTGTTCACCGTGACCGTCATCGGCAACGACGCCACCGATCCGTCGCCGGCCGCCCGGACCGCCAACAGCCAGCTGTTCGGCGTGGCGACGCCCGCGGAGGTCGTCGCCGCCTACCACCTGGGTGGCGTCGCCTACTTCGACCACGACCTGGGTGAGGGAACCTCCAACGTCGACGACGTCCTGCAGGTCGCCGCGTTCTCCGCCGGGTTGCAGCAGGCCGCCGCCGACGACACCGGCATCGGCCTGCTGATCGGCGCGGACCAGGAGGGCGGCAACGTCGTCCGGCTGCGGGCACCGGCGACGGTCTTCCCGTCCGCCAGGGCGATCGGCAACACCGGCGACCTGGAGCTGGCCCGGCAGGTCGGCATGGTCACCGGCACCGAGGCGCGGGCGCTGGGCGTCAACTGGGTCTACGCCCCCGTCGCGGACGTCAACGTCAACCCCGACAACCCCGTCATCGGCGACCGGGCGTTCGCGGTCGAGACGTCGCGGACCAGCCAGTTCGTCGCCGCGACCGCGGAGGGGCTGGCAGAGGCAGGGGTGCTGCCGACCCTCAAGCACTTCCCCGGCCACGGCGACACGGCCGTGGACAGCCACTCCTCCCTGCCCACCATCGACCACGACATCGAGACCCTCCGCGCCGTCGACCTGCCCCCGTTCCAGCTGGCGGCCCAGGACCCGACCCGTACCTCGGTGATGGTCGGCCACCTGGCGGTACCGGCCGTCGACGCCGAGGGGCTGCCGGCCACGATCTCCTCGGCGGTGATGAACCTGCTGCGCGGCGACGTGGGCTTCGACGGGCTGGTCGTCACCGATGCGATGAACATGGGCGCGCTCAGCGGGTTCGGCGACGCGGGCAGCCTTGCGGTGCAGGCCATCGCCGCCGGCATCGACGTGGTGCTGATGCCGACCGACCTGCCGGCTGCCCAGCGAGCCGTGCTGGCGGCGGTCGCCGACGGGACCATCCCCGAGGGCCGGCTGGACGTGTCGGTCCGCCGGGTCCTGGAGGCCAAGCAGGTGCTCGGTGTGCTCGACGCCAGCACCATCGCCACGCCGTCGATCGACGTCGTCGGCAGCGCTGCCCACCAGGACGTCCGCGACCGCGTCCGCGCCGCCTGCAGCTGCTGAGGTCCGTGCCGGGCGGGCCGTCGCCGCTGCGCTACCCGACCGTCACCGTCCGGTCGGAGGAGTAGGCTGCCGGCCAGTGCCGCAGCTGTCCCTTCCCGACCGAGTCGAGCGGCGAGTGGACGGACTAGCCCGCGCCATGGTCGCGGAGTTCGTGTCCAGCATCGCCGTCTATCGCACGCTGCCGCCCGAGCAGCTGCAGGGCGAGATACACGGCATCTGCGTCACCAACCTGCGGTCGTTGTTCACCTGCCTGCGCGAAGGTCGACCACCCGCGGAGGACGAGCTGTCGGCCATCCGCGCCAGCGCCGCCCGGCGGGCCGAGGAACGGGTGCCGCTGGAGGCGGTGCTGGACGCCTACATGACGGGGGCGAGGATCGGCTGGGGCGCCCTCCGCGACGAGGCGCGACCCGAGGAGACCGACGAGCTGACCGGCCACGTCGGGACGGTGCTGGACTACCTGCGTGCCGTCACGGCGGCGGTCACATCGGCTTGGGTGGAGGAGCAGCAGGCCATCGTCGGGGAGGAACGCGACGCCCGACGTGCCCTCACCGAGGCGCTGCTGACCGGTGATGAGCCCTCCTCCGGGCTGGTGGAACGGGCAGGGGTCCGGCCCGCCGACCGGTATCGCGCCGTGGCGTTCCGGTTCGACCTGTCCGCCGACGAACGCGACATGGGCGTGTCGGCGACCGTGGCCGGCCGTCGCAAGGTCCGGCGGGTCGTCCAGGCCCTCGAGGACCTCGTCGGCGGTCCTGTGCTGACGCTGCTGGACGCCAACGGTGGTGCCGCCGCGCTACCCGTCGCCGACGTCGCTGACCTGCGGGACGTGGTGGAGGGTGCTGCCCGAGCCGAGGTGTGGATCGCCCACTCCGACCTCGTGCGGTTGCCCGCATTGCCGGCCGCGTGGGACGAGGCCCGTGAGGTTCGTCGCCTGATCACGATGCTCGGTCGCCTGCCGGGCACCTACACCATCGACGACGTCATCCTCGAGTTCACGATCACGAGCGACCCGGCGGCGATGGCCCGGCTGAACCGCCTGCTGGCGCCGATCGCCGAACGCGACGACCTGATCGACACCCTCGAGGCCTGGTTCGATGCTGACTTCGACCGGCGGATGACCGCACGTGACCTGTCGGTGCATCCCAACACCGTGGACTACCGGCTGCGGAGGATCTCCGAGCTGCTCGGCCACGACGTCGCGTCGGCCTTCGGGATGCAGCTGCTCGGTGCGGCGCTGCTGGCTCGGCGGCTGGCCCCGTGACCCGGCCGCCGGTGCCCGACGTCGCAACCCTGTCCGAACGCATCCTGTTGCACCAGCCGAAGGCCGCAACCCAGGCCTGGGCCGCGACCGCGCTGGTGCTGGGCGAGGGGCCGGTGGGCCCGTCGGTGCTGATGATCCGTCGCCTGTCCCGTGACGGCGACCCGTGGTCGGGTGACATGGCGCTGCCCGGCGGAAAGGTCGACCAAACCGACAGCTCTGTGGAGGCCGCCGCCGCCCGGGAGACCGCCGAAGAAGTCGGAGTGCACGTCGGTACCCCGTTGAATCGGCTGGACGACCTGGAGTCCAACCGGTTCACCAGCCGGATCGCCACCGCCGTGTTCACCGTCGACGGCACCCCGCGGCTGACCCCCGAACCGGGCGAGGTCGCCGAGGCCGTGTGGTTGCCGGTGGCCGACCTGGCCGACCCCACGTCGCGGACGTGGCACCGCTACGGCGGAATCGTCCCGTTCCGGTCGATCACGGTGGGCGACTACATGATCTGGGGCCTCACCCACCGGATCCTGACCCACTTCTTCTCGGTGACGGGACTGGACTAGCCCTCGTCCTCGCGTGGGTCGAACCGCAGGCGGTCGAGTTCCACCATGTGCAAAAGGGACTCGTATTCCTCTATGCCCATGGCCGCTCCGAGGACGACAGACCCGAGCGGTGCTCTCTCAGAGAGCCTCACGAGGTATCGATCGATGGTCATGGGTGGGTTGCGGAGCGGCTGGATCTGCCGCTCGACCACCACCCGCATATAGGGCCCGAACAGGGTGCTCAAGTACACGATCGCCTCATCGGCGTCGAGCACGAGTAGGTCGGCGTCAGCGGGAAGGGACGCGAGTGGGAAGTCCTTGGTGTTGTTCGTGACCAACAGATCGCACTCGTCGTGCAGAGCCGCTCCGAGGACGTGACGATCATCCGGATCCGGAAGTTCCAGCGCGTCGCTCCGCGACCCGTGGCCCGCTACCGACGCTCCCGGGAAGGCAGTCTGCAATGCACCCAACAACCGGTCGGCGGACTCCTGGCGCACGCCCATCCGGTCGACGAGCGCCCGGCGAGTCTCCTGCAGGATCTCATCGCTCCACCGGAGATCCACCAGGCCTTGCTCGCACATCCGGCAGAACAGATCCCGGACCTGCGCGTCCACCAAGACGTTGGCGTCCAGCAGCAGACGCAGTCGTCGCACGACGGTTCAGCTCACGAGTAGTGGCCGAGGCTGTCCGAGAGGCGAGTCACGTCGTCGAGCGCGTCTGCGGTGTTCGTCCGCGCACGGTCCTGGTATGCGACCACGTCCTCGAGAGCCAGACGCCGATGGGTGCCGACCCGGGTTGCAGGGATTTCTCCCGCATCGACCAGACGGACCACCGTGGCGCGCGACACCCCGAGGAGGTCCGCCGCCTGTCCCGTCGTCAGCGTGGACGGCGTGTCCGCCGGGGTCGGCGCACCCGTTCCGAGGCGTTCGAGCGCAGTCTCGGCATCCTCGCCCTCGACGACGAACTCCTGGTCCCCCACCGATATCCGGAGCGTCAGCCCGCTTCGGACGGCGCCAGTCGCAGCTTCGAGGAAGTCTGCAAGTCGGGTCTCCAGCAGGGTCATGCCCCAAGTGTAGCCAAACGTTCAAAACGACCACAGGTGGGTGTTCAGTCCTCGGCCTGGACCTCTGCCCCGTTGTCGCGGTCGCGCGGGACGCCGTGGATGATGTCGGGGATCTCCGGCGACTCGGGCGTCACGTCGGTGCCATCGGCGTCGAGGAAGGTCACGGTTCCCATGACGAACGGCTGGTCCTCCGTGGTGCTGTCCTCCGCGGCGTGAAGGCGAAGGAACCGAACATCGTCGTCCAGCGGATAGGTCACGACGTAGTCGCCGACGGCGTACTCGGCGGTCACCGCACCGTCAGGAACACCGATGTCGGCCCGGCCCAGGACGTTGCCGACCCGCTGGACGTAGTCGTTGCCGACGGGCTGGTCGGTGCCGGTGTTGGCCATCGGCTCGGCGGTCACCGGCGCCTCCTCCTCCGGCAGGTAGTCACAGACCCAGACCAGCTCGTTGCCGCCTCGTTCCCCGACCATCCAGACCGTCTGCACGTAGCCCACGGCGACCACCTGGTCGATGACGGGCGGATCATCCCAATCCACGTCCGCACCGCAGGACGACTCGATGGTCGGCGAGGTCTCGACCGCGGCGATGAACCCGGTCGGGTCGGTGTCGTAGCCATCGGTGGTGGCCGGGGCCAGCGCGCGGTCGGCTGGCGAGGAGCAAGCGGTCAGCGCCGCGGCAAGCAGGCCAGCGGCGGCCAGCCGGGTGAAGGAACGGTGTGTCAACGCGATCGGATCAGTAGTAGTAGGGGTAGGCCGACCAGTCGGGGTCACGCTTCTCCAGGAACGCGTCACGGCCCTCCGCGCCCTCGTCGGTGCCGTAGGCCAGCCGGGTCGTCTCGCCGGCAAAGACCTGCTGGCCCATGAGGCCGTCGTCGGTCAGGTTGAACGCGAACTTCAGCATCCGCTGGGCGGTCGGCGACTTGGCGGTGATGGTGCGTGCCCAGTCCAGCGCCGTGGCCTCGAGGTCGGCGTGGTCGACGACCTCGTTGACCGCACCCATGCGATGCATGTCCTCTGCGGAGTAGGTGCGCCCCAGGTGGAAGATCTCCCGGGCGAACTTCTGGCCGACCATCTTGGCGAGGTACGCCGAGCCGTAGCCGGCGTCGAAGCTGGCCACGTCGGCGTCGGTCTGCTTGAACTTGCCGTGCTCCCGGCTGGCGATGGTCAGGTCGCAGACGACGTGCAGCGAGTGGCCGCCGCCGGCTGCCCAGCCGTTGACGACGCAGATGACGACCTTCGGCATGGTCCGGATCAGCCGCTGGACCTCGAGGATGTGCAGCCGGCCGGCGCGGGCGGGGTCGATGGTGTCGGAGGTGTCGCCCTCGGCGTAGCGGTAGCCGTCCCGTCCCCGGATCCGCTGGTCACCGCCGGAGCAGAACGCCCAGCCGCCGTCCTTCTCCGAGGGCCCGTTGCCGGTCAGCAGGACACAGCCGACGTCGGAGGACATGCGGGCGTGGTCCAGCGCCCGGTACAGCTCGTCGACGGTGTTGGGCCGGAAGGCGTTGCGTACTTCCGGCCGGTCGAAGGCGATCCGCACCGCCCCGACGTCGTTGGCCCGGTGATAGGTGATGTCGGTGAAGTCGAACCCCTTCACCGGTGTCCAGGCTGCTGCGTCGAAGATCTCGGAAACCATGACGCGGCAGCTTAAGCCCTGCGCCGTCGATCGCCCGGATCGGCGGACCCCGTCGGACGATCCGTCAGGTCGAGGGGGTGACTACGCCGTGCGGCGCAGGAGGACCGCACCCGCGGCGAACGCACCCAGCGCACCGGACAGCAGCACACCGACGGGTGCACCGGTGTCCGCCAGCGGCACGTCGGCCGGCGCCGTCTCGCCGACGATGATCACGCCGGAACGGCTGCCGTCGTCGGTGGTGTAGGTGATCCGACCGGCTTCGAGGAACGTGATGGAGAACACGTCGCCGGGGGCCAGCGGACCGGAGTCCCACCGTTCCCCGTCGTCGAAGAACCGGACCTCCTCCTCGGAGGTGTTGGTGAACGCAACCGTGTCGCCGACCTCGATGGTCAGCGGGTCCGGGGACACACCATCGGCGGTCACCGTGATCTCCTGCGCGAACGCCGGGACGGCGAGGACGACGAGGAGCAGGGCGACTGCGGACAGGGCGAGGAGGAAACGGGTGGACATGACCAGAGGGGAGTCTAGATCGCCGAACCCGAATCGCTGCGGTACCACCCCCGTCCGCCGCCCCCGACACGGGACACCACAGCGGGTGTAGGGGACCGCGCGACGGGTAGTGTCCGCCGGGTGAGTGAACCCGTGGGCACCTACGCGCCGCTGGCCGTTTCCGGCTACCGGAAGGTGTGGGGTGCCGCCGTGGTCAGCAACGTCGGGACGTTCCTGCAGCTGACCGCGGGCCCGTGGTTGATGAACGAGCTGACCGGGTCACCGCTGATGGTCAGCCTGGTCACCGCGGCGCTGTCGTTGCCCCGCCTGCTGCTGACGATCCCGGCGGGGGCGCTGGCCGACGCGCTGGACCGTCGCAACCTGATGATCACCGGCAACCTGGTGGGTGCCGTCTCGACGGGCGCCATGGCGATCATGGTGACGTCGGGCACGATCACGGCCGAGTGGTTGCTGGCCTGGACGTTCCTCCTGGGGGTCGGCTCGGCGATCACCCTGCCGGCCCAGCAGACGCTGGTGCCCGACCTGGTGCCGGCCAACATGCGGGCGCAGGCGATCACCCTGAACTCCGCGGCGTTCAACGTGGCCCGCGCCGTCGGCCCGTCAATCGGTGGCCTGCTGGTCAGCGCCGGCCTGACCGCCGCGTCGTTCGGGATCAACGCCGCCACGTTCGTGCTGGTCGTCGGCGTGCTGCTGAGCTTCCCGCGCCAGCCTGCCGAGGACGCACAACGACACTTGTTCCGCTCGGCGGCGCTCGGCATGCGCTACGTGCGGTTCACCCGGCCGATCCGCCGACTGATCGTCATCGCCGGCGTGTTCATGCTGACCGCCAGCAGCGTGCAGACCCTGCTGCCCGTCGTTGCGTCCGATGACCTGGCGGTCGGGGCGACCGGCTTCGGGCTGCTGTACGGCGCGCTCGGGCTGGGTGCGTTGGCCGGGGTCGCCGGACGCGAGGCGGCACGGGTCCGGCTGGGCCGTCACATGCTGCCGGGTGCCATCGCGGCGTTCGGGCTGGGCGGTATCGCCTTCGGCCTGGCGCCGGGCCCGTGGATCGCCGGGTTGGCCATGGCCGTCAGCGGTGTGATGTGGGTGTGGACGCTGATCACGCTCAACGCGTCGATCCAGACCCTCGCCCCCCGGTGGGTCCGCGGACGTGTCGTCAGCCTGTACCTGCTCGCCATCGGCCTGCAGCCCTTCGGGGCGGTGCTGTCGGGTGCGATCGCCGAGGTGACGGGCGCCGGAATGGCCGTCGCCATCCTGTCGGTCGGAACGGTCGCGCTGGGGCTGTTCGCGTCGCGACTGGAGCTGCCCGTGCTGGGCGAGATCGACGAGCCGGTCATCGCCGACAACTGGCAGATGCCCCGGCATGCCACGCAGGTGGCCGGCACCCCCGTGTTGGTGGCCACGACCTGGGAGGTCGACCCCGACGACGTCGAGACGTTCATGGACCACATGCGCGAGCTGCGACGCACCCGTCTGCGAACCGGCGCCCATCGTTGGTCGCTGTACCGGGACGCCGACCGGCCCTACCGCATCACCGAGTTCATGGTGGTCGCCGACTGGGACGAACACCTGGCCCAGCACGCCCGCATCGACACCGAGGCCGCCGAGGTCATCCGCCGATCACGTGCGTTCGACCGCGCCGACGGGCCGGTGACCCGTCACCTGGCCGGCCTCGACATCCTGGCCAGCCACGCCCCGCCGATCGCCGACCAGCTGATCACCGTGCACGAGCAGCTGCACGCCCACGACGGATCGACCCCGCTGGACCATCACGACACCGACGCACCGTCCGGTTCGCGGGAACGTTGATCCCAGGCCCCGGTCAGCGGTCGGGCGGCGGGCCGATGCTGGTACCACCGGTGGTGGCGCCGGCACCTTCGGGCCGTGACGGCGCGGACACCCCGGGGGCCGACGCGCCGCCGGAGGAAGGACGCTCGGCCCGGAAGTCGGCGACCTCGTCGCGGACGGCCGGGGTGTGCGGGTCGATCTCGAGCACCAGCGCGTAGGCCTCGGCTGCCTCGTCGCGCCGGTCGAGGGCCTCGAGCAGACGGGCGACGTTGAGCGCGTGTCCCAGGTCTCGGGGTGCGCGCGCCAGCGCCTCCTGCTGGTGGTCGAGCGCCTCCTCCAGCAACCCCAGGCCGGTCAGCCAGCCACCCTGTGCAGCGTGCGGGCGGTCGTCCCACGGGGCGATGGTCGATGCGCGGGCGACCGCTGCCTCGGCCAGGGGGATCTCGACGGCGGCACGGGCGACAGCGGCGTCCCAGCCGACCAGGTCGGCCCGCCACGGCCGCAGGGCCGGCACCACCGCCACCACCAGCAGCACGGCGGCCACGCCGACCGCGCCGACCGGGCGGGGCCCCGCGACGGTGACCTCCCGCTCCCCCACCAGCCCACCGATGCCGGCGACCAGCCCGGTCAGCAGGAACCCGGTGGCTGCGAGTGGCGGCACGTCGATCGACACCATCGCCTGCACCAGGTAGCCGCCCCAGGCCAGCACGACGGCCAGGTCCTCGGGGTCGGCCCACACGTCGGTCCGTCGCCGGGCCACCCCGGTCGCGGGCAGCACCACGACGAAGGCCAGCCACGCCACCACCAGCACCACACCGCCGCCGGTCAGCAGGTGCAGGGGCAGGTTGTGGGCGTTGTCGACGCTGCGACGCAGCCCCTCCTCCTCGGCCACTTCCGGCGCCCTCGCGGCGAAGAACCAGTCCCCGTAGGTGTCCAGCCCACGTCCGGTGATGGGTGCATCCGCGGCGATGTCCAGCGCTGCCTGCCACTTGGGCACCCGGGTCTCCACGCTGCGCATCGCCCCGTCCAGCACCGCCGAGGCAGGGCCGGCCAGCAGGCCCACGCCGACGACGGTGGCCAGGCCAATCGCGAGGATGCCGGTGCGCCGATCGGGGTGCCACGTCCGCAGGCCCAGCACGCTGGCGCCCAGCAGCAGCACAACCGGTCCCTGCAGGCTTCCCGTCGCGAACGCCCCGACGACGCACAGCACGACAGCAGCCGCCCCCAGGCGTCGCAGGCCAGCGGACCGCGAGGACGACAGGGCCATGCCGGCCGCGAGGACCCCGACGATCCCGAGCCATGCCGACGCGAAGTCGACGTTGCCGAAGGTGGAGAACACCGGTGCGCCGCCCTCGACGGTCGTCCACGGCAACGGGTCGGCATCGACGGACTGCAGCAGCGCGTACGTGGCGACCGGCACTGCCGTGGCGACCAGCACCAGCACGATCCCCCGGCGGGTGTCGCGGTCAGGCCGTCCGGCGATGACCGCGAGGATCACACAGGCGACGTACAGCACCCAGCCACCGTGCCGACCGGGAGCGCCGACCAGCTGTCTTGTGACGTCCGCCCCGGTCACCACGGCCAGGGACAACGCCGCCACGAACCCCGCACCGGCTGCGACCCAGCGGCCGGTCGGCATCGTCGTGCGGCCGGTGGCGACCGCACCGAGGCATCCGCCGATCAGCAGCAGGAGGACGCCGACGACGACCGCGGTGGCCTTGGTGGTGTTGAACACGTCGATGGAGGCCCGCCAGAACACCAGGACGGCGACGGCGACCGGCAGCGCCGGTGCCGCCCGCCGCAGCTGCGTCGACCACTGGCCACCCATCGGCGACCACCCTATAGAGTTCCGGTCGCCAGACCGTTGGACCCCTGTGGAAGGGCCCCGTGGAGATCTCCCCTGCTCGTGCGGTCGTCGAAGACCCGGTGTGCCTGGTCGTCGACGACGACGACGCCATGCGCATGCTGGCGGTGCTCCAGCTGAGTGACCTGGGCGGCGCCGTCGAGCAGGCAGGCACGTTCGCGGAGGCCCTGCAGATGCTGGAGGGCGGAGCGTCGCTGGCGATGGTCGTTGCCGACCGACGACTGGACGCCGGGACCTCGGGGGTGGACTTGCTGCGACGGGCCGCCGCTGCCGACCGGGCCCCGTCGCTGTTCCTGATGACCGCCCACGTCGACGACTCGGTCACTGCCGAGGCGGAGGCCATCGGTGCCGGGATCGTGGACAAGCTGGACCTGCAGCCGCTCCTCGACAGGTGGTCAGCGATCGTGGGCGGTCAGGACTCCTGACCCCACGGCGACCTGTGGGCGGTCAGGACCCGTAGTAGGTCCAGTGCCACGGTTCGCGGGGGACGTCCTCGACGAACCCGTACCGTTCGGCGTTGTCGCGCATCCAGGCCTGGGCGCGGTCGTCGAGCTGCAGGTCGATCGCGACGCCCCAGCCGTGGTTGGACGTGCCCGGCTGGGCGGCGCGTCCGCCTTGGCTGTACAGGCCGTAGCGTTCGACCATGTCCACCTGGCCCTCGTAGGAGCGGTAGCTGGAGTTGACGCCGATGGTGATGCCCTCGGCCTCGGCGGCGGCGACGAGGTCCTGGAAGCCATGGGCGGCTGGCGCCCACAGGCGGTGATCGCCCACCCCGACGGGGGCGAGGGCGTCGGCGGGGATCCTGCCGTTGCCGTAGGCCTGCAGCTCGGCGGGTGGTCCGCTGCGGTCCAGCTGGACGGGTTCGTGGACGTGGTCGACGTGGTCGGCGTGGGCCCTGTGGTCGGTGGCCTGCGTTCCCGAGGTGCCCAGTCCGAGGAGCTCCTCGACGCTCGTGGCACCGGCGCTCGGCACGATCACCGAGTCGGTCCCGGTCAGCCGGGCTCCCTGGCCCAGCGCCACCGGTCGTTGCCCTGCGGTGTCCAGCCACGACGGCGCTGCAGTGGCGGGCAGTGCGGCCCCGAGCTGGTCGAACCCCGTCCCGGCGGTCGTGGTCCCGACCCGGCCCGGTGCCACGGCGTCGAGCTCGGCCTGGAGGGCGTCGGCGAACGCGGTGGCGGTGGGTGCGGTCTGCGCGGCCCGTGTGCGTGGGGACACGCCGACGTCGGCCAGGCCGGCAAGGCGCTGACCGATCGTGTGCAGGCCGAGGTCGCTTCGCATGTCGCAGGTTCCCGATCGGCCGGAGATCCCTCCAGCTGAGTACCCCCGTCAGCCTCGTGGCGGGAGGCCGACCCCGGGTGTGTCGCCCAACCCCGCTTGTTGTCAACCGGTGGGTGCAACAAGTTGGGCGAGTTGGGCGGCTGGGGTCTTCCAGCCGAGGGTTTGTCGGGGGCGGGTGTTGAGGCTCTCGGCGAAGTCGTTGAGGTCCGCTGGGGTGTGGACTGACAGGTCGGTGCCCTTGGGCATGTACTGGCGCAGCAACCCGTTGGTGTTCTCGTTGGAACCGCGTTGCCAGGGCGAGTGGGGGTCGCAGAAGTAGACGGGCACGTCGGTGTCGATGGTGAACTGGACGTGCTCGGCCATCTCGATGCCCTGGTCCCAGGTGATTGACCGCCGCAGGTGCTCGGGCAGCCCGGTGATCGCGGTGGTCATGGCCTCGCGCACCGTCGCGGCGGTCCGGTCGCCATCGAGGTGCATCAGCATCACGTAGCGGGTGGAGCGCTCCACCAGGGTGCCCACCGCGGACTTGCCGTCCTTGCCGATGATCAGGTCGCCCTCCCAGTGACCGGGAACGGCACGGTCCTCCACCTCCGCGGGCCGCTCGCTGATCATCACCATGTCGTGCATGCGTGGCCGGGGAGATCGACCGGAGGGGACCCGCTTGGCCCGACCGGTCCGCAGGCACGACGTCAGCTCGCGTCGCAGCTCGCCCCGCCCCTGGACGTACAACGACTTGTAGATCGTCTCGTGTGACACCGTCATCGACTCATCGTCGCCGAACCGCTCCTTGAGATCTGCAGCGATCTGCTGGGGCGACCACAGTCTGCGCAGGCCGTGCTCGACGAGGCCGGCCAGCTCCGCGCAGCTGGCGAGCTTGGTCGGCTTGGCCCGCCGTGCCTGCTCGTGGGCACGCTTGTGGGCAAGCATCGGCCGGTAGGCCTCACGGCCACCGTTGCGGTCCACCTCGCGCCACACCGAGGACTTGTGCCGGCCGACCCGATCGGCGATGGCCTGATAGGTCTCGCCCCGACCGATCCCCAACCGGATCTCCACCCGATCATCAAGCGACAACCGGTGCGGTGAGGGATCAGTCGCAAGCTCTGCCCGCAACACCCCACCGAACGGCTTGAGCACGTTGAGGAAGCTGCCAACGGAGATGTCGACCTCCTCAAGGATCTGCCGGCGGCCCTGACCGGCTCGTGCCCGACGGATCACCTCCGCCCGCACCTCATCAGGCAACCGCAGCCACCGCTTCTCACCCTTGGCCCTCGACATCACCATGACCTACCGCCTCCACCTCGAAGTGTCGTGTTGCAACGAAGTCTTGAGGCTGCCCCGACTGGTGGCCGTTTCGACGACACACCTGCCCGGGGTTGGCCGGCCGGGCCGTCACGTGTGTCGGCGAACCACGGTGGGTGGCCGTTTCGACGACACACCTGCGGGGGTTGGCCGGTCCGGGCGAGGGCTGGTCGGCGCGACGACGGGCTGGACGGCGCGACGACGGCCCGGCCAGTCCCGACGGCCAGCTCCGACGAAGGCCAGCCCCGACGGCCAGCCCCGACGGGTGGCCGGGGTTAGCCGTCGATGAAGGTCAGGCGGTGCAGCGTGTTGGCGCCGAACGGGCGGACGATGACCGTCGCCTGCTCCTCACCGTCGTCGATCAGGCCGAGCAGGTCCTCGAACTCCCGCAGGGTGATGTCGGTCCCGTCGGCCTCGAAGGTCGACTCGCCGCCGAAGATCGCGGCGGTGTAGTCGAGGTCGTCGTAGACGACGCCGGCGAGGGTCACCACGTCGAAGGTGTTGTCGCCCTCGGTGATGTCGGCGAGGTCGCCGATCAGGTCACCGGTCTCCAGCGACAACGACTCGGGGGTCTCCGTCGCAGCGTCGGGCGCCTGGTAGACGATGGCGTCGCCGGGGGTGCGGGCCGCCTCGAACTCCGCTTCGGTGGCGATGGCGCCGTCGAGGCGGAACACCGCGTCGGCAGAGTAGGACAGGGCGACCCGACCGAGGTCGGTCAGGACGGTCAGCTCGCCACCGTCGCTGGGTTCGGGGGCCACGGGCGACCCGTCGGGGTCGTAGGTCTCGGTGACCAGTCCCTCGACGGGGGCGACCGCACGGTTGGCCACGGTCAGGCGGACGATCCCGTCGGCCCGTCGGTAGCTGGCCGTGTCACCGAGCGACAGGGCCGCGACGGCGGTGTCGAAGTCCGCGGTGGAGCCGTCGACGGTGTACCGAGCCTGCTCGTCGCTCTCCAGCAGCCGGTACAGGTCGTCCTCGGCGTTGGCGTGGTCATCGCCCAGTCCACCGATGGCGAGGCGGATGATGCCCGACACCGCGTCGAGGTCCAGCTGGCTGACGGTACCGATGACGGTTCGGTTGGTGAGGGTCGCCCCGGTGGCGGTCAGGACGATCTGGTCGCCTTCGTTGATGTTGGCGTCGAAGGCCTCCTGGTCGACCTCGTCACCGTCGACGACCAGGGCGGCCTCCGCCGGCAGGACGATGTCGGGACGCAGGGCCACACCGGTGACCGGCTCTACGATCGCCATGGTGTCGGCGGACTGGTCGATGTTGCCGACGATGCCCTCGGTGATGCTGCCCGGGTCGACGTTGACCAGCTCCTGCACGGTGCCGGTGGCGTTGTCGGCCCGGAACGTCGCCATGTCGGCGACGGTGACGGACGCCTCGAACGCGCCGATGGTGGCGGGTTCGCCGTCGACGACGAAGTCATCGGCGGCCGAGTAGCGCACGACGACGGGCGCGTCGGCGTCGGCCGGGACGATGGTGTAGGCGTCGCCACCGGTCTCGGTGTCCACGACCGGGCCGGTCAGCGGCTCGGCGGGGCCGACGAGGATCGTGCGGCTGACCCTCTGGAGGGTGCCGTTGCCGAAGCGGATCTCGAACTCCAGCGGGCAGACGCCCTCGCTGGCCTGCACGTCCAGGCCGAAGGTGCCGTCGTCGCCGACGATCACGAGGCCGTCGGTGACGCAGGGGCCGAACACGACGACGTCGGCGTCGGCGCCGAACAGCTCGAGGAACCCGGTGAGGGTGCTGCGGGAGGGCACGCCGTCCTCGGGTTCGTCCAGCTCGAGGGTGGCCTCGGTGGGCAGCCCCAGGGCCTCGCGGGCGAGGTCGCAGGCAGCCGGGGCGGCGGCGCAGACCAGCACCGGCTCGGTGATCTCCTCGACGTCGACGGCGAAGCCGTCGGCGCTGGCGTTGGCCCGCAGGAAGGCTTCGGTGGCCGGCGGCAGGGTGGGGCCGTTGGCCAGCAGGACCGGCGCGTCGAACGCGGCGCTGTGGGCGGCGGCGGCGAAGCCTGCAGCCCAGGCGTCGGGGGCCTGGCCCTCGACGAGGATGATGCGTTCGGCGTCGGCCGCGCTGTCGAACCCGCGCTGCTCGGCGACCTCGACGGCGGTGTCGAACCGGGTGGCCCCGGCGACACGGACGACGTCGACGCCGAGGGACTCCAGCTCCTCCTCCACGGCCGGGCTGACCGCCGCGGTACCGCCGAGCAGCATGACCCGCTCGATGTCGGAGTCGGCGAGGGCCTGACGGATCGTCTCGGGCAGCACGTCGGTGCTGGTCAGCAGCGACGGCCAGCCGGTGGCGGCGGCCCACGCACCGGCCGCGAGGGAGTCGGCGAAGGCCTGGGAGGCGTCCTCGCCGCTGGGGAACGCACGGGAGACGATGGCGGTGCTCGACTCGGGTGCCAGCTTGGCGACCTCGATCGCGGTCTCGATGCGGGTGGGGCCGGCGACCCGTTCGACGTCGAGGCCGGCGTCGGACAGCTCGTCCTCCACGGTCTCGTCGAGGGCGTTGACGCCACCCAGCAGGACGACCTCGGTCGCGCCGAGACGGTTGATCTCGGTGACCACGTCGGCGCGGACGTCGTCGGCGGGGGTCAGCAGCAGCGGGGTGTCGTCGCCCTGCAGGGTGCCGGAGGTCAACGCGTCGGCGAACTGGGCGTCGGTGGCGATCAGCACCCGGTCGGCGCCGTCGTCGGGGAAGGTCGCGCGGGACAGCCGCAGCGCCAGCCGGGCCGCATCGTTGGCACCGGCAGGCAGCTGGATGTTGAGGGTGTCCGACACGTCACCAACTGCGCTGGCAGGGGGCACGGCGGCCAACGTGGCCAGCAGGGCCAGGACCAGGACTACGGGAACGCGACGCACAGGATTCCTCCAGGAAGGCGGGACTCGGGTGCGAATGCTAGTTGACGAGGAGGTCAACGCCGCCTGTCCTCGCAGTCCCACCCGGGACGTGTGGTCCTTGGACGTGGGTTGGCCGGCCGATGGTGCGGGGTAGCGTCAACGGCGAGGTCGGACCCGACGGACGGTCCGCGTCAGGGAGGCAACCATGGAGCAAGTGCAGCTGGGTCGGTCGGGCCTGTTCGTGTCGTCGGTCGGACTGGGGACGATGCAGTTCGGCTGGTCGGTCGACGAGGCCGGATCGGTCGAGGTGATGGACACCTTCGTCGAGATGGGCGGCACGTTCGTCGACACCGCTGACATCTACAGCGCCTGGGCCGGCCGGATGGGTGGCCCCGAGCAGCCCGGTGGGGTGTCGGAGGAGATCATCGGCCGGTGGATGAAGGCCCGGGGCAACCGCGACCGGATCGTCGTCGCCACGAAGGTCCGCGGGGCGATGGGCGTCAACTTCTCCGAGGGCCGTTCGACGGTGCACCAGCGCGAGGGGCTGTCGCGCCAGTGGATCCAGCAGGCGTGCGAGGACAGCCTGCGTCGCCTGCAGGTCGACCACATCGACCTGTACCAGGCCCACTGGATCGACCCGCTGGTCCCGATCGAGGAGACCCTGGGGGCGTTCACCGACCTGGTGCGCCAGGGCAAGGTGCGCTACATCGGCTGCTCCAACCATTCGGCCTGGCGGATCGTGGAGGCGCTCTGGGCCGCGGATCGCCACGGACTGGAGCGGTACGTCAGCCTGCAGCCCGAGTACAACCTGCTGTCGCCCAACCGTGGTGACGTCGAGCGCGAGCTGGCGCCTATGTGCGAGCGCTACGGCATCGGGGTGGTGCCCTACAGCCCGCTGGCCGGTGGGCTGCTGACCGGCAAGTACCGCCGTGGCGAGGATCTGCCCGACAGCGTCCGTGCCGAGGAGAACGCCGAGCAGAAGGTCACCGACGGCACCTGGGACATCATCGAGACGCTGGTCGAGGTCGCCGAACGCAACGACATCTCCCCGGCGACCGCGGCGATCGCGTGGCAGCAGTCCAAGTCGTTCGTGACCGCCCCCATCGTCGGCGCGAACCGTCCGTCACAGCTGAAGGGCACGCTGACCGGCCTCGACAAGGGCCTGCCCGCCGACGACCTGGCCGAGCTCGACCGGGTCAGCGACTTCCATATGCCGCGCTACGCCTCCGAGGACTGACGCCGCCGATCGTGGGGGTCAGCGCCGTCGCCGGGTGCTGGCCCACTCCACCGTCGAGGCCAGCCCGTCGCGCAGGCCGACGGGCCGGACCTCCTGGACGAGTGCGCGGAGGCGGGTCTGATCGGCTCGTGAGTGCCGGACGTCACCCTCCCGCGGCGGCAGGTGCGTTCGTTCCAGCGGCCGGCCGAGGACGTCGGCGAGCGTGTCGGCGACGTCCAGCAGCGAATGGCTCTCGCCGAGGGCGAGGTTGACGGGGACCCGGCTGACGAGCCGGCCCTCGACAGCCGTGGCGAGGACGTCGGTGACGGTGTCCACGTGGACGAAGTCACGGGTCTGACCCCCGTCGCCGTGGATGGGCAGCGGCCTGCCGTCGAGCGCCGCCTCGACGAACGCCGGAACGACGGCGGCGTAGGCCTGTGTGGAGGTCTGGAGGGGCCCGTAGACGTTGAAGAACCGCAGCGGCAGCACGTCGATGCCGTAGGAGGCCGACCAGGCGAGGGCGTACTGCTCGGCGGCCAGCTTGGTGGCGGCGTACGGGCTGATCGGATTGGGCGGGCAGTCCTCGCTCGTGGGCAGCGGTGGGGTCGGACCGTAGACAGCAGCCGACCCGGCCAGCAGGACGTGGCCGCCGTGGGCACGAGCTGCCTGCAGCACGTTGACGGTGCCGCCGACGTTGACCTGGTGCGCGGTGAGGGGGTCGCGCAGCGAGGGCGGCACGCCGGTGACCGCCCCGAGGTGCACGATCGCGTCGGCACCGGCAGCCAACCGGTCCACCAGCTCGGCCTGCCTGACGTCGCCCTCGTGCACCGCGACGGACAGGTCCACCAGCCATGTGGGGTTGCCAGTGGCGAAGCTGTCGAGGACCGCGCACTCGTGGCCGCGGCCCAGCAGGGTGCGGACGAGGTTCGCGCCGATGAAGCCAGCGCCCCCCGTGACCAGTACACGCACGGGCTACAGCACCACGACGTTGGGGCCGCCGCCCGTGGCGTTGCGGGCGTCGAAGACCAGCCCGGCGTTGGCCACGACGCGGTCGAGGTCGACGGCACGGTGCGGGGTGAGGACGGCCACGAGGTCGACGGCGGCGATGGCCTCGTCGGTCAGCTCGACGGACTCCAGCTCGTGGTCGCCGACGGTGAGGGTCGGTACGTGTGGATCGTGATAGCTGATGTCGGCACCTCGGCGGGCCAGCCCGTGGAGGACCTGCAGGGCAGCGGACTCGCGCAGGTCGCCCACGTCGGGCTTGTAGGTGACGCCGATGGTGAGGACGGTCGAGCCACGGACGGCCTTGGCCTGGTCGTTGAGCGCCTCGGCGATGCGGTCGATGACCCAGCCGGGCATCTCGGCGTTGATGTCCTGGGCGAGCTCGACCAGGCGAATGGGGCGTCCGGCGTCGCGGCGTGACTGCCACGTCAGGTAGATCGGGTCGATGGGGATGCAGTGCCCGCCCACGCCGGGACCGGGATAGAAGGGCATGAAGCCGAACGGCTTGGTGTCGGCCGCCTCGATGACCTCCCACGGGTTGATGCCCTGGTCGGCGCAGAGCATCGCGAACTCGTTGACCATCGCGATGTTGACCATGCGGAAGGTGTTCTCCAGCAGCTTGGCCTGCTCGGCGGCCTTCGTGGAGGAAACGGGGTGCACCCGGTCGACGAGGTCGGCGTAGAAGGCCACGGCGGCATCGGTCGACGCCTGGTCGATGCCGCCGACAACACGCGGGATCTGGTGGAACGCGAAGGTGGTGTTGCCGGGGTCGATGCGTTCGGGGGCGAAGGCGAGGAGGAAGTCGGTGCCGGCCCGTCGGTGGCCGGCCTCGAGGA
The DNA here is from genome assembly GCF_003344865.1 of Euzebya pacifica. Taxonomy (GTDB): domain Bacteria; phylum Actinomycetota; class Nitriliruptoria; order Euzebyales; family Euzebyaceae; genus Euzebya; species Euzebya pacifica. Next base: position 2,055,831 of record NZ_CP031165.1, on the reverse strand, counting down.
TGGGGCCGAGCAGGTCCTCGGTGGTGCCGGCGTAGGTGGTCGACTCCAGCACCACCAGCGCGCCCGGCTTCATGTGTTCGGCGACGGTCCGCCCGGCGGCGGCCACCATGGACAGGTCGGGCAGGCGTTCGAGGATCGGCGTCGGCACGCAGATCAGGACGATGTCGGCGTCGTTGCAGCGCGCGCCGTCAGTGGTGAAGGACAGCTTGCGGGTGGCGACGGCGCTGTCGAACTCGTCGGCGCGGACGCCGGGCACGGCGAGGTCACCTTCGGCAAGGCTCGCGATCCGTGCGTCGTCGGTGTCGATGCCGACGACGTCGTAGCCGGCCGTGGCGGCGGCGCAGGCAACCGACAGCCCAACGTAGCCCTGTCCGAAGACGGCGACCCGCCGGGGCCTGGGGGTGTGCTGCTGCGCTGCCATTCCGGCAAGGCTACCGGCGAACCGACCGCTGCCCGCCCGTACGCTGGTCGACGATGTCGACGCCCGCCCGCCCCGTTCCGGTGCCCCCTGCCGGGGTGACCGACACGAAGGCCGCGGCGAGGCAGGGGCTGATCGACCTCAACGCCCCGGAGCCGCTCGTGGCCTATGTCAGGAGGCTCTGGGCGATGCGGGACTTCGTGACGACCCTTCCGGGTGCGTCGTTGCGTGGGCAGCTGGACGCACACCGGCTGGGTCGGTTGTGGCTGCTCCTCAACCCGCTGCTGTACTCCCTCGTCTACTACGTGGTGTTCGGCGTGTTGTTCGACACCCGGCGGGGCGTGGACAACTTCCCGGTGTTCCTCGTCGTCGGGGTCTTCGCCTACCGGTTCACCCAGCGGTCGGTCATGGCGTCGCTGCAAACAGTTCACCGCAACCGCGACCTGATGCAGACCGTCAGCTTTCCCCGGGCGGCCCTGCCCATCGCGGCGGTGCTCGGCGAGCTGCTGGTCCATGTGCCGGGTCTGCTGGTCATGGCCCTGATCGCGACGGTCACGCGAGTCGGGCCGAGCCCGGCCTGGCTGCTGATCGTCCCGGCGACGATCGTGCAGACGGCCTTCAACCTGGGGCTCGCGCTGCTGCTGTCGCGGGCGACGTTCCAGGTGCGGGACCTCCAGCAGGTCGCACCGCACGTGCTGCGCGTGCTGCTGTACGTCTCGGGGGTGCTGTACCCGGCCGAGCTGGTTGCTCGCCGGGCCGGGACCACGGCGATGGCGGTCTTCGAGACCAACCCGGTGTGGCTGTTGCTCCAGCTGTACCGCCAGCCCTTGCTCGGCGACCCAATCGACGGCGCTGCCTGGCTGTGGGCGATCGGGTGGGCGGTCCTGACCCTGGGCGTGGGGTTCGTCTGGTTCCGTCGGCGCGAGCGGAGCTACACCGATGGCTGAGGCACCGGCCGTCGTTGTCGAGGACATCGTGATGCAGTACCGCGTCCGCGAGGACCGAACCGCCGGTCGTCGGCTGGGCGGCCTGCTGCCGGGGGGACGGCCGGTGTCACGGATCGATGCGCTGCGGGGTGTGTCGCTGGAGGTCCCGCGGGGCCAGCGGCTGGGCATCGTGGGCCGCAACGGCAGCGGCAAGTCGACGTTGATGTCGATCATCGCCGGCCTCCGCCAGCCGACGAGCGGGCGGGTGCTGGTCTCGGACTACCCCGTCATGCTCGGGGTCAGCGCCGTCCTCAACCGCGACCTGAGCGGCTACCAGAACGTGCTGCTGGGGTGCACGGCGCTGGGGATGCGTCGCGAGGAGGCACGGCGGCGTGCACCGGAGATCCTCGGCTACGCGGGCGTGTCGGCCTCCGCTGGGCGACCGATGCGCACCTACTCCTCCGGCATGCGTGCGCGGTTGGGGTTCGCCATCGCCACCGTGGTCGAGCCGGAGATCCTGCTGGTCGACGAGGCCCTGGCGACGGGCGATGCCGAGTTCCGCCGGCGGGGGCGCGAGCGGGTGAAGTCCATCGCCGACCGTGCGGGCGCGGTGGTGCTGGTCAGCCACACGATGCGTGACGTCCGCGACAACTGCGACCGGGTCGTGTGGCTCGACGACGGACGGGTGGTCATGGACGGTCCCGTCGACGAGGTCACCGCCGCCTACGAGGCAGGCGACGGCCGCCCCTGATCACCTGTCGTGGGGCGGCCGGGCGGTCAGCGCTGGACGCGTCCGCCGCCGACGACGACGCGGGCGACGCCGGTCCAGCGGGTGGGGTCGGTGATGTTGCGGCCGTCGGCGAGGGCCTTGATGCCGGGGATGTCGGTGGGGGTCAGGTCGCGGTACTCGGGGTGGTCGGCTTGCAGCAGGGCGCCGTCGGCGGGTTCGCCCAGGTGGTAGGCGTCGAAGCCCATCGCGGCGAGCTCGTCGTCGGTGTACAGCGGGTCGTGCACGACGGGGACGGCACCGCGGTTGCGGAGCTCCTCCACGACGGGGAAGACACCGGAGAAGGCGATCTCCTTCACCCCGCCACGGAAGGCGGCGCCGAGCACCACGATGCGACGACCGAGCAGGTCACCCAGCGCCTCCTTGAGCAGCCCGACGGTGTGGGCGGGCATGGCCTCGTTGGCGGTCCGTGCCGTGGTGACCAGGTCGGCGTCGCGGTGGCCGGCCAGGTACAGACGCGGATAGACGGGGATGCAGTGCCCGCCGACGGCCACACCGGGAGTGTGGATGTGGCTGTAGGGCTGGCTGTTGGCGGCGGCGATGACCTTGTGGACGTCCACGCCCATCCGGTCGGCCTGGATCGCGAAGGTGTTGGCCAGGGCGATGTTGACGTCGCGGTAGGTGGTCTCCGCCAGCTTGGCCATCTCCGCGGCCTCGGCCGAGCCGAGGTCCCACACCCCGTTGGGCTGGGGCAGCTCGGGCCGCTCGTCGAAGTCCAGGATCGACTCGTAGAACGCCACCGCCCGCTGGGTGGAGGCCTCGTCGATGCCGCCGACCAGCTTGGGGTAGCGGGCCAGGTCCGCGAAGATCCGGCCCGAGTAGACCCGCTCGGGGCTGTGGCAGACGAACAGGTCCTCCCCCGGCGTCAGGCCGCTGCCCGACGCCAGCGCCGGGACCAGCCGCTGGCGGGTGGTGTGCAGCGGGATGGTCGTCTCGTAACACACCAGCGTGCCCGGCTGCAGCCCGGCGGCCACGGCTGCGGTGGCGGCGTCCATGGCGGCGAAGTCGGGGACCATGTCGGCATCGACCACCAGCGGCACCACCACGATCACCGCCTCGCTGCGCGACACGCAGTCGATGGTGTCGGTGGACGCGGTCAGTGATCCGTCGGCCACGACCTGCTTGAGCCGCACGTCCAGGTCGGTCTCGCCCGGGAACGGCTCGCGGCCGGCGTTGACCAGGTCCACCACCGCCTGGCTGATGTCGGCCCCGTGCACACGATGGCCCTTGCCGGCGATCTGCACGGCCAGCGGAAGGCCGATCTTTCCCAGCCCGACTACGGTGACGTCCACGACTTCGCTACCTCTCGATGGTGATGGTCTGCTTGCTGGCGGCCGCCGCCAGGACGGCCTCGGCAACCCGGACGGCCTCCAGGCCCTCGGCCATGGTCACCACACCCGACGCTTCGCCGAGGACGGCGTCACGGAACGCCTCGAGCTCGGTGCGCAGCGGTTCGGGCTTGGCGATGGCGTAGCGGGTCACGTCACCCTCCACCACACCGCGGAACGCCCCGATGGCGTCCCACTGGGTGGCCTGGGTGCCGTTGGCATGAAACGTCAGGTCCGCGGTCAGGGTGTCGGCCACGAAGGCGCCCTTCTCCCCCAGCACCACCGTGCGCCGTTCCTTGTACGGCGACAACCAGTTGACCATGTGGTTGGTCACCGTGCCGTCCACGAGCATGCCCGTCGCCGCCACCAGGTCCTCGTGCGGCCGACCCGTCTTGTGGGCGGTCCGGGCCGAGATCGACTCGAACGGCGACCCACCCACAAAGGCGGTCAGGTCCACATCGTGGGTCGCCAGGTCCTTGACCACCCCGACGTCCTTGATCCGCGCCGGGAACGGCCCCTGCCGCGACGTGGCGATCTGGAACACCTCACCCAACTCGCCGGCCTCCAGCCGCTCACGCAACGCCCGCAACGCCGGGTTGAACCGCTCGATGTGACCGACCGCCCCCACCAGCCCGGCCCCCTCGAACGCCTCCGCGACCCGTTCGGCCGCCTCCAGGGTGTGGGCCAGCGGCTTCTCCACCAGCACGTGCACCCCCGCATCGGCCAGCAACATCGCCACCCGCTCGTGATCCTCCGTCGGCACCGCCACCACACACAGGTCCACCCCCGCCTCAACCAGCGCCTCCGGTGACGTGTGGACCGTCGCCCGGCCGGCCGTGCCGAACCGGTCGCCCTGCGGATCGGCGATCCCGACCAGCTCCACCCCATCCAGCCCCGACAGGACCCGGACGTGGTTGCGGCCCATCATCCCCATGCCGACCACACCAGCCCGCAACACCTCAGCCATGGCTGTTCACCGCCGCCACGACCTGCTCGAGCTCCTCATCGGTGAGGTCCGGCCGCACCGGCAACGACAACACCTCGCGGGCCGCCCGTTCGGTCTCCGGCAGGTCCAGGGACAACCCGAAGGACGGCAACCGATGCACCGGTGTGGGGTAGTACACCCCCGCACCGATCCCCGCTCCGCGCAGGTGCTCCAGCAGCCCGTCACGATCAGCCGACCGCACCGTGTACTGGTGATAGACATGCGACGCCCCCTCCGCCACCGGCGGCGTCACCACACCAGAAAGCCTGGAGTCAAGCGTCTTGGCGTTCGCCTTCCGGGTCGCCGTCCACCCCTCCACCTTGCGCAGCTGCGCCCGACCGATCGCCCCACCCAGATCCGTCAGACGGGCGTTGAACCCCACGATCTCGTTGGCGTACCGCGCCTCCATCCCCTGGTTGCGCAACAACCGCAACCGGCGAGCCACCGCCTCGTCCTTGACCACGACCATCCCACCCTCGCCCGTGGTCATGTTCTTGGTCGGATAGAAGCTGAACATCGCCGCGTCACCCAACGCCCCCACCGGCGTGCCCTGCCACGACGCCAGATGCGCCTGCGCCGCATCCTCCACCACCAACAACCCGTGACGAGCCGCCAACGCGTTGATGGCGGTCATGTCTGCCGGATGCCCGTACAGATGCACCGGCACAACCGCAACCGTCCGTGGTGTGATCGCCGCCGCCACCGCCGCCGGGTCGATGTTGAAATGGTCAGGCTCGATGTCGACGAACACCGGTTCCGCGCCACACAAGCGCACCGCGTTCGCGGTCCCCGCGAACGTGAACGACGGCACGATCACCTCGTCCCCCGGCCCGATCCCCAAGGCCAACATCCCCAGGTGCAGACCCGTTGTGCCCGCGCTGACCGCCACACACGGCCGGCCATCGACATGGGCGGAGAACTCCTCCTCGAACGCCGCCACCTCCGGGCCCTGGGCCAACATCCCCGAAACCATGACACGCAAGACGGCGTCCCGTTCCTCGGGACCGATGATGGGGCTGGAGAGGTGAATCATGCGATCGCCCACCATACGGGCCGTCGCCCCGTGCAGGCGGTGGGCCGAACGGCCGGTGACAGCGGTTCAGAATGTCGGAAATGCGACCGGCCGCCCGTGGGCGGCCGGTCGATGTTGATGTGCCTAGGGCGTTGGCCGGTCCTGGTCCGACGGTGCCGCGGCACCGCCACCATCGCTGGCTGCGGCACCGCCCCCGCCGTCGCCGTCGCTGTCGCCGCTGCCGGTCTGGCCCGGGCAGTCCTCGGCGTCGAGGCTGTCGAGCATGGTCAGCAGGGCGTCGGTCAGCTGTGACGTCGGGGCGACCCGGCGAAGGCTGACCGGTTCCTGTGCGCAGGAGTCGACCTCGGCCTCGGTGGCCGGCGGTGCGGTGTCGGTCTGCGTCACGAGGACGGGGGCGCCGGTGTCGGCGCTGATGCCGGCGGCGATCATGCCGTAGCCCCACCCGTCGTCGTCGAAGCCGTTGATCAGCAGGTAGGACCGGCTGCCGTCCGGTTCGACACCACGGAGCTCGCGGGAGATGGCGACCGCGGTCCCCGCGCGTTCGTCGCCGGCCACTCGATCGGTGGCGTTCACCGCTGTGGCGACCGCCTCGGAGATGGCTGCCGTGCCGCCGAGGACGACGCGCTCCATCGGCGCGTTTGCCTCGACCCATGCCGCCACCGCGGGGTGCAGGCTGGCGGTCGGGGTCAGCACGATGGGTGTGCCGGTGTCGGCTGCCCAGCCACCACCGGTGACGGAGTCGGCCCATGCGGCCGTCTCGTTGCCCTCGGTGCCGAACGCTCGGGCGATGCCGACGTCGGTGCCACCGAACAGCGTCCGTGCCTCGTCAGCCACCGCCAGGGCGGTTTCGATACGGGTCGGGCCCGACAGTCGGACCGGCGTGTAGCCAAGCGCACCGACGGCAGCCTCGACCTCCGAGGAGAGCGCCGCGACCCCACCGAGCAGGTAGACCGTGCCGCCACTCGCGAGGACGCGGCGGATCTCGTTGCCGGTCCCAGGGTCCAGCGACATCCCGTTGGTGAACAGCAGCGGGGCGTCCTTGGTCAGGACGCTGCCGGCCAGGGCGTCGGCGAAGACGTCGACACGGGCAAGGACCACATGATCGGCCTGGCGGGCCACGTCGCCGTCACCGGCGAACCCGCCGGCGCCGCTGAAGCGCTCCTGCGACGCTGCGATGGCAGCCTCGATCAGCGACTGGGCGACCGAGCCGAGGGAACGGACGACGACGTCGACCTCGGTGCTGTTGTTGTCGCTCACCGGATCGTCGATCCCGGTGACCGCCGCCGCGATGGTGTCGGTTCCGGCGGCCGGGTGCGTGGTGTACAGCCGGACCTCGATCGAGTCGTCTCGCTGGATCGTCGGGATGCTGCAGCTGCCGTCGTCGGCGAGGGTGCACCCCACGACGTCGTCGAGGACGACACCGTCGGGGATGGTCCAGGTGATCGAGCCGGTCGTCGCCGACGGCCCGAGGTTGGTGATCGTGAGCACGACCTCGGTGTCGGACCCGGGGGCGATCACCGTCGGGCGGGCCTCGCCGCTGATGGACAGGTCGCCCTCACGGCTGGCGGGTGCCGGTGGGGTCGCACGGACCTCCAGCGTCGCCTGGGCCGCAGGTGAGCTGCCCTCGCCCGTGCGGAGCGGCTCGGTCGTGTTGACGAGGGTGCCGGTGGCGGTGGCGATCACGTCGACATCGACCTGGCAGGTTCCCGCGCCGGGCACCTGCCCGGCGCTGAAGCCGATGGTGGTGGACCCTGCGGCGGCATCCACGACGCCACCGATGCAGGAGCTGAGCGTGTTGGGGGTCGGGGCGACGGCCATGCCCGCGGGCAGGTTGTCGGTCAGGTCGTCGATGGTGACGGCTGCACCGTTGATGGTGTTGTCGATCCGCAGCGACAGGGTCGTGGTGCGGTTGACCTGGATGGCCGTGTCGGCGAACGCCTTGGACAGCGTGGGCGGAGTGCCCACCTCGAGGGTGTCGGTGGCAGGGCCGGAGTTCCCGGAGGAGCTGGTCAGGTCACCGGTGTCGTCGACGTAGACACCGCCGGTGACACCGAGGACGTCGGCGGTCACCGTGCAGCTCGCGCCGGCAGCGACGGCGCCACCGGTGTAGCTGATGCTCGAGTCGTTGGCGACGGCGGTCAGGGTGCCGCCGGTGCAGTCGGTCGCCGCGTTGGCGGGGTCACCGACGGTGGTTCCCGGCTGCAGCGTGTCGGTGAAGTCCAGGCTGGTCGCGTCGAGCGCGCTGGCGGAGTTGTCGATGGTGTAGGTGACCGTCGTCGTGTCGCCCTGCCCGATGACGTCGGGGACGTAGACCTTGTCGAAGGTCGGGGGCGGTTCGACCTGCAGGTCGTCCTCGGCCGGCTGGGCAACGGGGATGCCGCCGGACTGCAGGTCCGACGTCTGGTTCGGGTAGGTCCCGGGTGCCGCATCCGTGGGGACCTGGAGGGTCACGGAGAAGGAGCAGGCTGTGTCCGGTCCGAGCGTCCCGTTGCTCAGCGTCAGCACTGGAGTGGTGGACAGGCTCGAGCCCGGGCCACAGGGGGTCGTCGGCAGGCTGCCGGTCACCGACAGTCCAGACAGCATCGCGTCGAGGTCGTCGGCGAACTGCAGCTGCGCGACCGTGTCCGTCGGGCTGTCGTTTGACAGGTCGAACGTCAGCTCCACGGTGCCGCCGGCAACCGTGGGTCCGTCGAAGGCCTTCACGAACCCGACCTGACCGGCCACGACGAGCGTGTCGGTCGCGGGGTCGCCCGTCACCGCCAAGCCGCTGTCGGTTCCGGTGACGACACTCGTGGTGTTGACGAAGGTCCCGCCGGAGGCAAGGCTCGCGGGGACCACCACGTCAACGGTGAACGTGCACGACCCATCCGCCGGTAGGTTGCCCCCGGTCAGCGAGATCGTGCTGGTACCGCTGACTTCGGAACCCGCACCGCACACGTCGGCTTGGGGGAGTCCCTGTGCCTGGAGTCCCGGGGTGACCGCGTCGAGGTCGTCGGTGAACTCGATGGCGGTCAGCGGGTTGGTGCTGTCCAGGTTGGTGAGCGTGAACTCCAGTCCGATGGTTTCTCCAGCCCGCACCGGGTAGCCGGTGAAGGTCTTGGTCAACGAGATGAGGGTGCTGGTGACCTCGAGGGCGTCGCGGGCCGGACGGGCGAACCGCGCCCCGCCGGCGATGTAGAAGGGATCGCTGGTCGTGTTGGTGTACGTCCCGTCCGCAGCCCCTGCCGGAACCTGCACGGTGACGTCGAACGTGCAGCCCTGGCCGGCCGCGAGCTCACCGTTGCCGAACTGGAGCACAGCGGTTCCGGTCAGGGACGACCCGGCCCCGCAGGCCGAGGTGTCGGGCAGCGGTGCTTGGGCGGCCATGCCGTCGAGCGCCCTGTCGAGGTCGTCGCTGAACTGGATGGAGGTGAAGTCGGCGCCGGGCGTCACGTTGGCGAGTGTGAACCGCAGCACCGTCGTGCCACCGGCGATGACACCGTCGTCGAGGAAGTCCTTGGTGACGACGAGGCCAGGCACGTTGAGGACGTCGGATGCCGGCGTGCTCATGGCCTGGATGCCGAGGATCCTGGCCGACACCGGGCTGGTCTGGACGACGTAGTCAAGCGTCGTGGGGCTCGGATCTGCGTTGTTCGGCACCGCGGCCGTCACGGTGATCGCGCACGTCTGTCCCGGCTGGAGGGTGATACCCGACACGAAGAGGACGACGTCGCCGCTCAGCGTTCCGTTTCCGGGCCCGCACAGGTCGTTGACGGTGCCGTTGGTGCCGACGAGGCCGGGAAGCGCAGCCTGAAGGTCAAGCGTGAAGCCGACGTCCGTGGCGTCACCGGGCGCGGTGTCCGCGTGGGTCAATTCCAGCTGGATGGTGGCATCCTCGCCCGGCAGGACGGAGTCCTCCAGCACGTCCAGGACCAGGGAGGGCGCCGCCACGATCTCGAGCGTCTCCGGAAGGGCATGTCCGACGACGGTCATGAAGCCCGTGTTGGCCGTGAAGTCCTCGACCACGTTGGTGTAGATACCAGCACCGACGCCCTGCGGGATGTCGAGGTCGACGGTGAAGCTGCACGTCTCGCCGGCGGCAAGAGACCCATCGGTGAGCTGGAGGAACCAGTCGTCGATGTCGGTGAACAGGGTCGCGCCCGAGCCCGCGCCGCACGGGTTGGTGGCGGGCTGGATGTTGGACGGGGTCGAGCCGTCGACGAACGCCGACAGGTTGTCGGCGAACGCGATGTCGGTGATCGCGTTGGTGGGGTCGAGGTTCTCGATCTCAACCGTCATGGTGACCGTGCTGCCTGCCGCAGCGGGGTCCTCGGAGAAGCTCTTGACGAGCGTCGGGACGTAGCCGATCTCGACATCGTCCGCCGCGGGAGGAAGGACGACGGGGCCGTCGCCGCCGGGCCGACCCCCGTCTCCGGGATCGCCCGTCAGCGTGGCCGTGAACTCGGAGGTGACGTTCTGCAGGACGTCGCCGGGAGCCTCACCCGTGCCCGGGAGCTGCAGCAGGACCTCGAACGTGCAGGTCTCGCCGGTGGGCAGGTTCGCATCGGAGAGGGTCAGCAGTCCCGTGCCGCTGCCGCTGAGCTCGGAGCCCTGACCGCACGGTGTGGCGGGAAGGGGACCGAGGACCTCGGTGCCCGCGAGCATGGCGTCGACGTCGTCGGTGAAGGCGCCACCGGAGAAGGCGCCCCCGACGTTCTGGACGGTGAACTGGACCTCCGCCACCCCGCCCGGTGCCACCGGATTGGTGAGGAACGCCTTGCGGAACGATCGTGCCTCGACCTCGATCGGTGCGACCGCGAAGCCCAGGAGATCGGCGTTGGACTGTTGGTCGAAGGACGTGGCGATCTCGCTGCGATTCGGTCCCTGGACCGGGCCCTCGGCCGTGAGCGTGACCCGGACGACGCACATCGACTCCGCGTCGACCAGACCACCCGAGACGGATACCGCAGTGTCACCTGGGGATGCCTCCACCCGCGCATCCCCACACCCACTCGTGGCGGGGTTGGGCTGGTCCGCAACGACGAGTCCGGCGGGGAGGTTGTCCACGACCGACAGTCCGAAGGCAAACCCACTGTTGAGCCCGTTGTCGAAGACGATCTCCACGAAGATGTCGTCACCCTGCACGTAGCTGGGTGCCAGCCCACGTACGGGCGTCGCGGTCGCCGGCGAGAACGACTTGGTGATGCCGGGCCGACCGGCGTCGACGGTCAGGTCGACGCCGCCGGCTTGCTGCGCGAACCCGAGGTCGTTGCCCCAGGAGGGCGTCGTCTCGAACGTGGTGTGCGTGCCGACCACGCTGCTGGTCACGTCGACGGCCACGGTGCAGGACCCGTTCGCCCCGATCGCGGCGTCGCTGAGGGACACGGACGAGCTGCCGGGAACGGCAGTGACGTTGCCGCCCGTGCACGAGGTCGTTTCCGAGCCGGGGGTCTGCACCACGATCTCACCCTCGGTACCGAACGTCTGGTCGAAGCCAACGTTCTCGACGGGGAAATCGCCGTTGTTGGTCAGCGTGAACGTCGCGCGAGTGGTGCTGCCCGGGCCGATGGTCGACGGCGCGTAAGCAAGGTCGAGGTCAACGGTGACGCCCGCGGATGCGGGCGCGGCCGGGAGGGCGAGCATCGCCACCGCCAGGACCGAGATGAGCAACAGGTGTCGTACAGACATGTTCGGTTCCCCTCCGACAAGGGTGGTGGCACGCGCCCCGCGTGCCAGGTGGCGGCGATCCCGCGGCATGGTCAGCCGCCCTGCCCTAGTTGCAGGTCTGGTCGCCGGCGGCCTGAAGGGGACGCCAAGCGGTGCCGTCGTAGCCGCAGAAGGTGTTGCCGTCGAAGTAGATCGTGCCAGCAGCGACAGTCGGGATCGGAGCATCCGGGATCACCAGGGCACCGGTCGGAGTGATTCGCAACTCCTGCTCACCTGACAAATCCCGCGAGATTACGATTCCCTCGGAAGAGTCACCTACAGGCCGCGTGAACACCTTCCAAGTCTCCCCTGAGGTGGTGTTAGCAAGCCTGAATTCCACGTTCCCGGCACGGACAATGTCCAGCTGACTGGCCGGCGAACTCGTGCCCAGTCCGATATCGCCGTCGGTGTCCACGAAGATGGAGTTGCTCGGGGCGTTGGGACGGATGCGGAACGGAAGCTTGGAGCCGTTCGTTGCATCTCGGATGAAGAAGTTGGTCTCGTTGCCTGCCACGTCCCAGGTCTGTGGCGTGAACCCACTGGTCCCGTCCTGCTCCAGACGAAGGGTTGGGCTGTCGCCGTCCTTGACGTGGATCTCGGTGACTGGCGTGTTGGTGCCCAAGCCGATGCGACCGCCGTCGTCGACGTAGAGCGAGTTGGACGGAGCCGAAGCTTCGATGGAGAACGGACGGCGACCGGCATCCAAGTCATTGATTGCGAAGACGTTGGCCCCACCGTTGGAGGACTCGTTGAACATGATCTCCCAGTCCACAGTGGGGAACGACGCCGTACTGGAGGTGTCGAAGGCACGGATCCGGAGGTTGTTCTCCTTCAGTCGGATGGTGTCGAAGCCAAAGGACTCACCGTTCACACAGTCCAGACCCACGCACGCGCTGCCATCGACGATGAGGTCGTCGAGGATCTGCTGGTCCGCAAACGCAGGATCATCGAAGCGCGACGTCTGCGGTTGGGAGTCCGACTGCTCGGCGTCGGCGTTCCCGAGACCGCGACTCTCGTCGTCGGAAGGTCCTTGTCGGGCAATGGGATCCCCGCTCACCGCCGGCGGCATCGCCAGCAACACCAGGGCCAGCACGAACACAGGCACGAACACCCGTCGAAGAGTCATGTTTCCCTCACCACGCCTTTCGGATCCACCAGGACCCCGTGAACCTAACCCTTCGTCGCGCTGCTGTCGCACAGCTGTAACAACTGCCCGACGGGTTCAGCTACTCCTCGGGCGTCAGTACGAGCGTCTGGTTGCCCGGCACGTTGGACAAAGTTGTCGTGGAGCCGTCTGCCCACGCGACGGTCAGCTCGTCGACGATGTCGGCGTCGTGGAGGCCGAAGTGCAGGGACGGCTCATTGCTGCTCAGGTAGTTGGCGCAGCCGTCGAGGGCCCGCAGCTGTTCCTCAGCGCCCGTGGACACCGTGACCCTGCTCCCGAATCCCATCGGGGCTAGGTCGTCCGACCCCGAGGTGTCGAGCACGACACGGAGCCAGTTGGTGGCCGCGCCGTCGATGTCGTTGCGGAACAGCGAGAACCGCTCGTTGGCAGCGGTGATCGCGATGTCTTGGTCGCCGTCGTTGTCCATGTCGAACCGAACAACCGACAGGCCGTCCACGTCGTGTACGAGTCCCACGTCAGCGGCCACCTCGTCGAATGACTGGCCCTCTCGGCTCAGGAAGACCTTGGAGGGTTCGCTCTCGTATGACGGGAGGGACCAGCCGTTCGTCTCGACGAGGTCGAGCCAGCCGTCGTGGTTGAGGTCGACATCGACGGCGCCCCACCCCCACCCGCCGTCGTCGACGCCCAGCTCGGCGCTCCGCTCCAGGAAGGTGCCATCCGCCTGCCGCATGAACAGCATGTTGCCGAGGCCGCGGCCGACGTCGTCGTCATCGTGGATGGCGGTGACATACCAGTCGAGCAGCCCGTCATTGTTCATGTCTGCCACAGTCGTCCCCATCGACTGGCTGTCGTTGAGCCCGATGTTCATCTCGTCGCGAACCTCGCGGAAGGTCCCGTCGTCGTTGATGTAGACCTGCGTCGTCCCGAAGTCGGCGACGAGCAGCAGGTCCGGATCGCGGTCGTCGTCGAGGTCGGTCCAGCAGGGTCCGAACCCGCGGACGTTCTCATTGATGATCCCGACGTCCTCGGTGACGTCGACGAAGGTCCCGTCACCTTCGTTGCGGAACAGGCGGTTGCTGTCGGTGCCTCTCCGCCAGCCGGCGACGAACAGGTCGAGGTCGCCGTCCAGGTCGTAGTCGCTGAACGCGGCACCGAAGCCATCGGCTGACACGCTGGTCGTCCACGCGACGTCTGCCTCGGCTGCCCGGTCGGTGAAGGTGCCGTCCCCGTTGTTGTGCCACAGCCGGTGTCGGCCGGGTTCGCGCGCCTCGGGCGGACCGTGACTCGTGACGTACATGTCGAGCCAGCCGTCTCCGTCGTAGTCGGCCATGGTCACCCCCGCCCCGACGTGTGGTTCGTCAACTCCAGCCGCGCTGGCCACATCGGTGAACGTGCCGTCGCCGTTGTTGTGGTACAGCGCGTCGGAGATATTGCCGCCCCCCAGCACGAAGAGGTCGGTCCATCCGTCGTTGTCGAGGTCCCCGGCAGCAGCCCCGCCCATGAACCGGCGACCGTCCTCCTTGTCGTCCAGCGGACTCTCGTGCAGCAGGCCGACCCCGGCTTGGTCCGTCACGTCGGTGAAGCCGAGGGTGACGTCACCTTCGTAGGTCCGATCCGGTGCGTCGACCACGACAGAGGTTGGGCCCGTGCTCTCGGAAGCCTCCGGTGTCGCCGATGCGCCGACCTGCAGGGGCTGCTCGGCCGTGGGCGTGTCGAGGGCCGTGTCCAGACCGGACATGCCATCCGCGACGACCTCGTCTCCGTCGGACGACGGGTCGGTACCGGTGCAGGCCGCGGCGGCGACGGCAAGGGCAAGCAGCCCGACGAGCCAGCGGTGTGAAAGATGCATCGTTGCGTTCTCTCTGGAGATCTGGGCTACTGATCGACCGGTAGCCAGGTCGGCACGAGTCCGGGCCCCACCTCTACCACCAACGATCCCGCGGGACCGCCGAGGCCCACGATCGGAACCCCGTCCTCGTTCGGGCGCGAGGACACCACCAGCGTGGCGTCGGGAGACAGCGACCCGGTGACGTCGGGGCCGCTGGCCACAACCGATGGCGGCCGGTCCAGGCCCATGTAGACGAGGTCCGCCTGCTGGCCGTTGCGGAACGCCACGAGACCGGTCCGCCAGTCGCTCGACAGCTGCAGGCTCGTGGAATCGAACGTCGCCCAGGCGTCCTCTTCCCCGGCGGTGACGTTGACGGCCATGCCTGTGCTCAGGTCCACCCCGACGAGCGGCGTCCCACGACCGTCGGGCACGGCGAACCAGGCCACGCTGGGGCCACTCGGCCCGGGCCAGGCGATCGGCTGCAGCTCCGCCGGGCCGATCACCGAGGAGGGGCTGCCGTCGAGCGGAATCCACCGCAGCTCGGACTCCGTGGGCATGACGACGGCAGCGCCAGCGGGGTCCACGACGAGCGGCGTACCCACGCTGTCGGCGATGATCGTCGGTGGTGCAGCCGAGAGGTCGGTGACACCCAACTGCCCATCGACATCGACGAGGATCACGTCGTCGGCAGTGGCCACGGCACCTACGGGGGCGGTGAGATCGGTTCCGCTGATGCTGCCGTCGGCAAGGGTCAGCACGCCGACCCCCGGCGGCCCCTCGACCAGCAGCTGGCTGCCGCCTCCCAGCCACTCGACAGGTCGAGCATCGTCGAGCGGCAGCACCCGCGTGGGATCGGCGGTGTCCACCAGCGCGCCCCCCTGTGCGCCCGCGACCAGCAGGGCAGTTCCGTCGGGAGACAACGACGCCACCTCCGGCTCCGGGACGATGTCGAGGAGGAGGGCCGCTCCACCGCCGACGTCCACGAGGGCGACGGCTTCACCAGGGGCGAGCAGCGCGGCGTAGCGGCCGTTGCTGCGTGCGGTGCCGGGCAGGGGCACCTGCCACGGGGCCGGGGGCAGGTCGAGGGAGCGGACGCCGAACGCTGTGGCGTCCAGCAACCCGATGTCCACGAGGCCGTCTTCGGTCTCGGCAACCAGCCACGCGCGATCGGGGAAGCCGGTGGCCACCGCGTACGCCGGGGTGTCACGACCCTCGGCCCGATAGACCTCCGCACCGTCGGGTAGCGCAACGACCAGCTCCCCCGTTGCGGTTCCGTCCTCCGAGTCGACGCCGGAATAGACGATCACTCCATCGGGCGCGTCGACCGCCGGCAGGTCCGATGCCGCGCCGAACGGGCCCTCGGTGCCATCAGCCACCTCACCCTCGGGGACCGCATCTCCCGCCAGGGGGTCACTGGAGGTGCAACCGGCCAGCCCCAGCACGACCAGCAGCACTGCAGACAGCAATCGGGTACGCACACTCGTCCTTTCGTCGAGCCGGCAGCGTAGCCGGGTGGCCCCACGGACAGGACTAGACTCCCCGGCGTGTCCCGACAGACGAGTTCCGCGTTCGCCGTCATCCTGGCCACTGTCCTCGCGCTTGGCGGATGCACCGCCGAGCAGGAGATCGCAGACGGCTCGACTCCCGCGCCGAGCCCGGATTCGGTCACGGCCACCGTCACGGCGACACCGCAGCCGTCGACGTCCGAGGGATGTGACCGGACCACGGACCCGAGCTGGTCGGTGGCCCGTGTCTGGAACGAGGTGGCCTTGGAAGCCATCCGACGGGACTTTCCCGCACCCACCGTGCACGCCCGGAACCTCTTCCACCTCTCCGCCGCGATGTGGGATGCGTGGGTTGCCTACGACGAGACCGGTGCTGGCTACTACGTCGACCTCGACGGGACCGCCGACGATGTCGCCGCTGCCCGGGAAGCCGCCATCAGCCACGCGGCGAGCCGGATCCTTCGACATCGCTACGCTGACTCCTTCGGCGCGGAGGAAACGCTCGCCGACGTCGACGCCGCGATGGCAGCCCTGTGCCACACCCCGAGCGACCTCGAAGCGACCCTCGAGCCGGCGGCCGAGCTGGGCAGGCGGATCGGTCAGGCCGTGATCGATGCGACCGTCGATGACGGTGCTCGCGAGGCCGACGGATACCTCGACGACAGCTACACCCCGGCCAACGACCCCCTCGACCTGCGCGGGACCGGACCGATCGAGATGGCCGACCCGAACCGCTGGCAACCGCTGGCCTTCGACGTCGCAGCGACACAGAACCAGATTCCCCTGGAGACCAACGCGCAGACGTTCGTCGGCTCCCACTGGGGTGATGTGGAAGGTTTCGCGCTGCCCGACGGCGGCGCGGCACTACCGCTGGACCCCGGTCCGCCGCCCTACTTCGGTGACCCCGACACCGACGCGGAGTTCCGCGAGGCCGCAGTGGAGGTGATCCGCTACTCCAGCCTGCTGGACCCTGCTGACACCGAGGCAATAGACATCTCACCCGCCTCCATCGGCGACAACACCCTCGGCGCCAACGACGGTGATGGATACGACCTGAATCCTGTGACCGGCGAGCCCTACGAACCCCAGGACGTTCCGCTGGCCGACTTCGGTCGAGTGGTCGCTGAGTACTGGGCCGACGGCCCCAAGTCCGAGACGCCTCCCGGACACTGGAACACGCTGGCCAACAACGTCTCGGACACGCTCCCGGAGCTGCGAGTCGGCGGAGACGGACCGGTGGTCGACCGGCTGGAGTGGGACGTCAAGCTGTACCTTGCGCTGAACGGCGCCACCCACGACGCCGCCATCGCCGCTTGGGGAGCCAAAGGCCACTACGACTACGTCCGGCCGATCTCCATGATCCGGTGGATGGGCGGGCTGGGGCAGTCCAGCGATCCTGACGGTCCCTCCTACCACCCCGATGGTCTTCCCCTGGTGGAGGGGCTGGTGGAAGTCGTGACGGACGCCTCGAGCGCACAGGGCGAACGCCACGAGCGCCTGGCCGACCACGTGGGCGAGGTCACGGTGCGGTCGTGGGATGCCTATCCCCGCAACCCCGAGGCCGACGTCGGCGGCGTCGACTGGATCCTGGCGACCGAGTGGGTGCCCTACCAGCGGGCCACGTTCGTCACACCCGCGTTCGCCGGCTACGTGTCCGGGCACAGCGCGTTCAGCCGTGCGGCCGCCGAAGTCATGACCGGCATCACCGGCAGCCCGTGGTTCCCCGACGGCCTCGGTTCGTGGACCGTCGATGCGGAAGGCCTCGAGTTCGAGGCCGGTCCCGCCGAGCCGGTCGTGCTCCAGTGGGCGTCCTATTACGACGCGGCGGACCAAGCCGGTATTTCACGGCTCTACGGGGGCATCCACGTCCGGGCAGACGACCTCGCGGGGCGAGTTGTCGGCTCGACCTGCGGTCAGGGTGCATGGTCGCTGGCACAGGACTACTTCGATGCATCCGTGGCTTGAGGTCTCGCAGCCTCACACCTTCCATCTGCCACACTTGTCGACTCCATGAGCACCCAGTCACCCCCGGGCTACCAGCCGCGTCTTCCTCGCCTCGGGCGTCGGGAGCGTCACGACCCGACCATGGTCAGGCGGCGGGGCAAGGAGTTGCGCGAACGAGGACTCGCCGCAGTTGCGCTGTTGCCCGCGGCGCCCCTCATGCTCGGAATTGCGGTCGCAATCAAGGTAGAGGGGCTATTCGACCGCTCCGCCCGCGGCCCCGTCTTCTTCATCGAGCAGCGCATCAGCCGCGGGCGCGCGATCGACTTGGTGAAGTTCCGCACGATCGACGCTGATGCCCTGGGTCAGCTCGGCGAGGGCCCATCCCACATCAAACGCTTCGAGCGCGCTGGGCAGGTCACTCGCGTCGGGGAGTGGCTGAAGAACTGGTACCTCGACGAGCTTCCGCAGATCCTCAACATCGTGGCCGGCGACATGTTCGTGATCGGAACACGGCCGTACCCGCTGGACGCCTACGAGGCCGAGCTCGACATGGGACGGACGCGAAAGTACGAAATGCCCGGCGGTCTGGTCGGGCCGGTACAGAGTTACAAGGGTGTGCAGAGCCCGTCGGAGTACGATCTCGACCTGGAGTACTGGGAGGCCTTCGCGACATGGTCACCTTGGTCACTCCTCAAGCTGGACGGACAGATCTTGCGTCGATCGGTCAAGGTTCAGCTTGCGCACGAAGGGCGGTGACGCTGGGCAGCGGGCCCATGCGACACCGATCTCCATCGATGACGAAAGAGTCTCACCATGCCCAAGGTTGCCGCAGTCGTCCTGAACTCGGTATCCAGAGATGCCCGGGTGCTCAAGGAGGCCGACAGCCTTGCGTACGCTGGGTACGAAGTCACGATTTTCGGGATCCGCGACAACCGCGACAACACGCCGGAGACCATCCGGGACTCGGGCGTCCGGATCGTACGTGTGGACTGGAAAGCGAAGTCCTTCCGAGCGCTTGCTCGATTCCTGCGGACTACGACGCTGGCATTGTGCGTACCTCTCCTCGCTGCGGCCCTCGCATTGGGCGGGGCCACGGCCAGGGCCATCGAGTGGCTCGTCACCCCTCTCAGCGCAGCCCTCGTCCTGGCCTTGGCGGGCCTTGCCGTGGCTCGCTTGGGATTCGCCGCGGCCGAGGGGTTCTCTCGAAGTGCGGCTATCGTCGAGAGCGCTGGTGGGCACCCGTTGCCCGCGTCCAACTCCACGCTTCCTCGCTGGCACCACCGACGAGTGGTCGCCGGTGTACGACGCCGACTCACCCGCAGGCGTGGCTGGCTCGGGCGGGTATGGAAGACCGCTAGGGTCTGGCTCGCGAGGCGCTTCGGTCGGGTAGCGCTCGAACGAGAACTTCAGTCAGCCGTGTCCTCGTGGGGACCGGATGTCGTGCACTGCCATGACCTGATCACAGTGCCTGTCGGCATCAGGGTCAAGCGGGCGACAAACGCCATGCTGGTCTACGACGCCCACGAGATCTACGAGGAAGTAAGCCAGATGACGGACTGGCGGCGGCGACGGTTCCGTGCAATGCAGCGACGAGTCAGCGGACAGGTGGATGCCTTCGTCACGGTGAACGATTCCATCCACGACTACTTGCGTGCTCGCTATCCGAAGCTGCCCTCGGGGTCTGTGATCTGCAATGCGGTGCTGCGTCCAGAGGGGCCCCCACGCGACGACGGTCGACTCCGGGCCGCCGCCAACGTGCCGGACGGGCAACAGATCCTTCTCTACCAAGGCGGATTCGCGCGGTTTCGAGGCCTCGACATCCTCGTGCGGTCGGCGCCATTGCTTCCGTCCGATTGGACCCTGGTGATGATGGGGTGGGGGTCCTACGAGCCCGAACTGCTCCGCATCGCCGACGAGGTCGATCCTGACCGACGCCACGTACGTTTCATCCCGGGGGCCCCACACGCCGAACTTCGCGAGTGGACAGCCGGCGCGTCACTGGGCGTCATCCCCTACGAGAACGTCTGCCTCAACCATTGGTTCTGTTCCCCCAACAAGCTCTGGGAATACCCCACGGCCGGTGTCCCGATCCTGGCGAGCCCTTACCCCGTCCTCCGTGACATCGTCATCGGCAACGAGATCGGCGTACTTCTCGATGACCCAGCGACACCCCAAGGCATCGCCAACGCGGTCGCCGCCCTGAAGCCCGAGGCGCTCGAAACCATGCGCTGCAACGCCGCCGAGTTCATCGAGCAGGACAACTGGGCCAAGTACGAAGCCCGCCTCCTGTCGCTTTATGATTCCCTCGAGAGCCCCTCATACGTGGGGGCATACACCACTGCCGGTTCCTCGTGAAGAGTCTCGTCGTCGACCTGAGGGAGATCCGCGAGCGACGTGCGCTGATCGCGTTCCTTGCAGCGCGCCGACGGCGCTCCGGCGTCGCGGGGACAGTGCTGGGACGCCTGTGGCACCTGCTCACCCCGACGAGTCAGATTGCTATCTACTATCTGCTGGTCGTCGTGATCTTCGGACAGGGAGAGTCGTACCGAGGTGGTGCCTTTCTCACCATCGTGGCGGGCATCATGCACTACACCATGTTCTCCCAAGCCATCACCGGTGGCGCGGGAGCCATCCTCGCCCAGGAACGACTGCTCCTTCAGGTCAGAATCGAACCCATCATCTTCGTCGGCGCGTCGTATCGCGAGACCATGACCAACGGACTGTTGGGTGTGGGAGCCTTCTTCGTCTTCTACCTGCTCAGCGGGGACCCCAGCGAGGCGGATTGGGGACTGTACGTCATCGCGTTGCTCGCACTTGCCACGCTTGCGTGGGCCTGCGCCCTTGCGGCGGCATCGTTGACCGTCTTCCTTCGCGATGTGCGACTCGCACTCCCCATCGGTCTGCGACTCCTCCTCTACGCCTGCCCTGTTATCTACCCCACGGACTTCGTCCCGGAGAAACTGCAGACTGTGTACTTTCTGAATCCGGTTGCCTCGGTCTTCGGGATCCTCCAGCACGCGCTGTTCGGCACCCCTGCACCGCCGAGGCTGTCCCTGATCGTCAGCGCCGGAGCGATCGCGGTCGCACTGGTGGCCGCCCACCTCCTGTACGGCAGATCCGAACCGAAGTTCACCAAGGCGTTCTGATGGTCGACAACCAAGAACCCAAGGTCGTGGTGGAGGGACTGTCAATTCGATTCCGGCTGAGCTACGACAAGGCCTTCACCACGGCCGGACGGATGCGCCAGATGGCCAAACGAGTGATTCGGAGCAACCCGCCGGAACTGTTCACCGCACTGGAGGATGTGTCCCTGGCAGCGGAGTCGGGCGACATCATCGGTCTGATCGGCCCGAACGGGAGCGGCAAGACCACATTTCTCCGGGCCGTCAGTGGCATTTATCGACCTGATGCGGGAACGGTCGCTGTGAGCGGTCGGTTGTCGACCCTCCTGTCGTTGGGGACGGGGTTCGACAACAACCTTTCGGGTCACGACAACATCCTCCTGTCGGGACTTCTCATCGGTATGCAACCGGCCGAGATCGAGTCCCGCGTCCCCGAGATCGTGGCGTTCGCGGGTGTCGAGGAGTTCATCGATGTGCCGATGAAGTACTACTCGTCGGGGATGATCTCGCGGCTCAGCTTTGCCATCGTCCTGTCCATGGAGCCGGACGTCGTCTTGATCGACGAGGTCTTCTCAGTTGGGGACTTGGCCTTCAAGAAGAAGTCCGAAGCAGCCATGCACGACATGCTGAGCAGGGCATCCATACAACTGATTGTCACTCACGATCTGTCTCTTGTTCGCGATCACTGCAACCGTGCAGTCATGTTCAGAGGTGGCCGGGTCGTCGAGGAGGGCGACCCGGCCGACGTCGTGAGTTCCTACGAGAAGTGGTCCGCCGACAGAGGCTAGAGTTCTGACATCCACGGGTCGCAAGGCACGACACCCATGCCGTTGGGCGAGAGATCAACGCGGACGCGGGATACAACGCCGTTCAGTATGGGGGAGCGCCGTTGCCCCATGTAGGTCGACGTGGGTCCGTCGGTGACCCGTCCAGCGATCTCCAGCACGAGGCCTTCCAGATCCGTTCGTCCTTGGAGATGGATCGAGGACGTGTCATCCTCGACGAGGACCCGCATCACCAAGTTGTCCCGGTAGTGCGTTGCTGTCCACCAGTCGGTCACAGCACGTGAGGTTGCCTGCCAAGCCCGTTCTGGCATGCCATCGAGTACCTCACCAAGCTCTGTAACGTTGATATCCGGGTGGTTGAGGACCACGACGTATGCGCCCAGAGCCGACAACGTCGGTAGCGCTGCGAGGATCTCGTCTCTGTATGTGCCGTTCAGGCCGCGATCGAGGGAGTGGTGGTGAGGCAGCACCAGGATCTCCCGGCCGCCAGCGAGGCCGTCAGCGAGGTCAAAAGCGCGACTCGGCAGGTATCGGGTGGATGCCAAGTTTTCACAGTACGCCATGCCCAGCAACTCGCTTCGGCGCCAGTTCGGAAGGCCTCTCCAGCCATAGTTGCCTTGGTTGCCGTGGACTGTGACGCCTCTGACATCGTGCCCCAGTCCCGTTATCTGGCGGAGCTCATCTTCCCCGTCTGGGTAGAGCTGGGCCACGTGCCAGCCGATCTCGGCCCCGTTCTCGGCGAAGCGGTCGACCACAATGGCGTCCGCGGTTCGCGACTGGAAGTAGGCAGACACCCCCGCTCCCGACTGCGCCTCAAGGCGCAGGACGGATTCGAGGACCTCCTCGTCGGGCAGCCGATCCACATCGTGGCGGATGGTCAGCGCATAGTCCTTTCCTGCGGGCCACGGGGCGATTCGCGCCACGATCGCTCCCTGTCCTGTCATCGCACGGGTGAGGACTTGCAGGAGCAGCAACTCGAAGGCGAACCTGTCATTGGAGAACTCGTACACGTCGTGGAGGACCCGCGCGGAATGGTCCTCGACGATGTAGGAGAGGAGCGGCTGCGGCAGCAAGACCAGGCCGGGGGCCTCGGCGACCAGCGGTTGGGCAGCGACAGACGCCACGACTTCGAAATGATCAGGCAGCGTCGTGGCCCGGATGCTCCACGGGTCCGCGGGGACCGCACCCACGAGTTCCTCGTGCATCGGGTCGGCGACGTCGCTCTGGCGGTGGGGCCGCTGTACCCGAGGAGTCATTGCGAGGGTCAGCTCTCGGGAGGATGCCCCGCTGTACGAAGGCGTCCAACTTCCGACAAGCCACCCCTCCAGCTCCGAGCGGAGCGCTTCGTCCTCCACCCGGACGGACCCGCGGGCGGCCACGACTTCCCCGCAGGTGCCGATGACGTCGGCCAGTGCGGAAGACCACGGACCCTCCACCACCACTACCGGGTGCGCCGCTCGCAAGACGGCGAGAGCCGCGAGCGACATGCTGGATGCGGCGGCGGCAGTCACAACGGCACAGGCGCCCTCTCGCTGGGGAGCGCCGCTGACTGGGCCCTCCGTCACGTCCAGGAAGCCGTGCTTCTCCAGGACGACCCAGATTCCGCAGGAGTAGCGCTGGGTTTCCGCCTCGTCCTCCCCTGTGTACACGTGCACCCTCACGGGCAGCTCGTCAGGTCGGTCGGCTGGGTTGTTGGTGGAGACTGCATCCCGGAGGATGCTAATGGCCTGACCCTGCCAGCGCGGTACAGTGCGCGCCCCCATTTCGTCAACCTGCGTGACACGGAAGTCCCTTGTTCGGTCTGTACCTCAACACTGCCTCCAAGCTCGACTACGAGCTCGACCAAGTGGTCGACGCCATCGGAATCGACAGGCCGCAGGCTGCCGTCGGCCACGCATTCGACACCATTCCTTCAGGACCGCCGCAGGTCAACGGTGAAACGGGTTCGGTCCTGGACCGCCCGCTGCGAGCGAGTTGGGCGAGCGCGGCGATCACTCGATCCTTCCGGCTCGTAGGTCTGGAGTGGGCCAAGAGCGTGCTGTGCTCGGCTCTTCTGGCGACCGAGGATTCCGGCTCTGTCTGGCTTCGTCCTCCAGCCGGCGACTCCACCGCCTTGATGACGATCGAGGCGATCGAGGCGTGGTTGGGCCAACCCGTCGAGCGCCTGTCGAGCGGATGGGTCCGGATCGATGGAGGACTCGAGCCCCAGAGCCCCGCGTCGCTGCTGTGGTGGTACCTGGAGAACGACGGCCACCTCATCCTGCAAGAGGCCCGTATGAGGGCCAGGGCCTCTGGGTCCGACGACTACTTGTCGTCGATCGTCAGCGGGACATCACGACGCCCCATCAGCTCGCCCAACTGGTCTGCTGCGAACATCTCCACTATCTCCCACAGCCACCGGTACTGGTTCACGGGCATCGGTTACAAGGCCGGGATGTTGTCCCACATCATCAGACAGCGACACGGAGGACAGTCCCTCTCCATGGTCGACATCGGCTCGGGCCCTGGGTGGGTCCCGATGGAGATGCTGCTCGCCCCTGACGCGGACGTGACTTCCGCGGTAGCACTGGACCGCCGTCTGGACTACGGCGCCCTCGGCGTCTCGGTGGCAGGCCAAGTCGGCATCCAACCTGGCCGCTTCACCTTCTCCGACATCGGCGCGTCGGCCTACGACTGGACCGGAACCGACGTAGTAACTGCGCTGGGCTCACTCCTGTACCTTCCGCGTGCGGACACTCGAGAAGTCTTGGGTCGGGCTTGGGAGTCACTCCGTCCGGGGGGGCTCCTCATCGTTCACGAGAACATCCAGCAGGAGTCCTTCCGCGGCCGTTCCAACGACTATGACATCATGTTCACCGTGGAGGAACTCGACTCTCTCCTTGAGCGATTCGGATCCATCGAGCGCTACGCGTCGAACACTCCATCGGTTGTGGGCGCGGGAGACGCGGGCAACAAGGCGCTCTTTCGCGTGGTTCAGAAGCAATAGTGGGGACGCAACTGCAGGGACATGCCCTCAATGCTGATCTCGGGACACCTAGAGCCGGTGCCCCATGGGTGAACAATACTGTCAATCCATCGTTGCCAAACTCCCGTAGTAGCTGTCAAGCGTCTCGGCCACGTGCCATTGCCCGATTCCCCCAGCGTGAGCAGACCTGCAAGCCTGCAGCCCCGAAACCCTCCCATCGTCGCGCCATCCTGGAATGATCACCGAACAGCACACCCCCGCTGACCGGCAAGCTTGGCTGCTTGGCCTGCTGGACGATCTGAAGAGAACTGGCACGGACTTTGTGGTCGCCTCGATGCTCGACGACTATGTCATTCAGGGACGCGCCTGCTGGCTACTCAAGCACGACGTTCATGCCCTCCCACTTCAGTCTGCCGTGGACCTGGCCCGTCGTGAAGCAGACATGGAAGTCCCTACTACATGGCTATTCATGGTCCGGGATGACCCATTGACTCGTAAGTCCTACTCCGCCGACGCGCAGGTGGAGGCTATGCTCGCGGTTCAAGAACTTGGCCATCAAGTCGGTCTGCACGTCGACCCATACCATTGGGTTAGCTGGTCAGGCCGACGGCTCGAAGACCTGCTGTGCGACGAGCTCGAAGGTTTGCGTGCTGCCGGTCTGGACCTAACTGTTGGGACCACTCACGGCAACGCGGCACACCGACACTCCGACATGGACGGTTACGGGTCGGCCTTCGATCTATTCAAAGAACTCGGCCGGCAACCAGACTTTCCTGTTCTCGGCCGACTGCAGCCGTCATCGGCAGCCCTCATCCGGGAGAACCGGGTATCACTGAGGAGGCACGGCTTCACACATTGGGTAGACATGCCTGCGTGGTCACAGCACCACGGGTTCGTGGTGACCAACTACGTGTCGGACAACCGGGTCGGGCTGGAAGGTACCGTCGAGGTACTCGTGCACCCCCGCACCGCGCACGGCTACGTTCTGGCCGACCACCAACCCCCGGGTTCTCGGTCGGTGCCGACGCCGAGGTCGTTCATCTCCACCGATCCCGAAGCACCGCCTGCCGCAGGCAACCATGCACTTCCACTACTCGGGGAAACCCTCCATGAGCGGCTAATAGGCCTGTGGAACACACCCACTCTGGCCCTGCTGCACCCTCAGTTTTATGTCTGACAGCATCTTCCATCCACAACAGTTGATCGCGAAGGACTTCGAAGCCTTCGGCGTACCCCCCGTTGTCGTTCTGCACCCGGATCCGCCTAGAACGGAAACCGCCGCGATGAAGCTACAAGATTGGATCAACTGGCGAGCGGCCCCCTACCCAGCGCAACGACATTCGGAATACCTAGCACTCCCACGGGATAGCTCCACCTCTGCACCAAAGATCCTGTTGAGCGCGGTCCTACCGGTCCCCGACTCGTTTCAAGAATACGTGGAACAACAACCCACCCGAAATCGGCCCAAGGTGCGGGCAAACCGGGCCATCAAGGCCGGATACTCTTCGCGAAGGATAGACCCCGCAGACCATGCCCAGGAGATCCATGATATCGTTCACTCGTCGGAAACACGACAGGGGCGAGCCATTGCTGAACGATTCGCTTCCCGCCCTCCCTCACACGAGTTTCCCGAGTTCGCACCCACCGGCGATCCCAATTACGACGACATATGCGTCGGCGTGTTCGCTCGTGACGGGCGACTTGCGGCGTACCTGCTCGGTAAGCGTGTGGCTGCACATGTGCAGTACGAAGAGATTATGGGGCATGCCTCGACGCTGCGTGATGGCACCATGTGGTTACTCCACCGAACGCTCATCGAGACGGCCGCCACAGTCTCCTCGCCCCCTCGCTGGCTCCACTACGGCAGCTGGTACTCGGGGAATGATCCCTTCTCACCGAACAAGGGCTTGAACCTATGGAAGCGAAAAGCCGGATTCACACCGGCATACCTGACGCTTGCATCCTCGTTGCCGGACAACCCCGCTCGGGGACCACGCTCATCTCCAGCGTGCTGAGGTCCACCCCCGGCCATCTTCAAGCGTTCGAGATCCACCTCCGCAAGCCTAGTTTCGTCACAGGCTTGGACGGCCGGTACACCCGTAACATCATGAGGCAGGTCGGGCTACCAGCACAGGATTACGACGAGGTGCTCGCAGCGACGGACGTCACAGACATGAACCTTGGCGCATGGTCTGGCCCCGCTGAAGATGTGTCTGCTGAACCGCTCACTGGCCGAGAGACGCATCGCTTCGAGCCCGAACTTCGTGCTCGCGGTCAGTTGCTCAGCGTCCTGATGCGCTCGGCAGCTCATCGGACTGGTGCAACGACTTGGGGGTTCAAGATCCTCGGAGACGTTGTCCATATGGAAACCTACTCCGCCGTCTGGCCGAACGCCCGCGTGCTGCTCGTGGTTCGTGACCCTAGGGATCAAATCAGCTCCTTGTTGGCCATGAACGAAGCGCGGCAGGCCAGAGGTCAACTCCCCTTCTACCCGGATGTCGAGTCGGCCGCTGCGGGGTGGGCGAACACCTATCGGGTGGGTATGGATGCGCTCAAACGCACCGCTACGGACCACATGGTCGTCCGGTACGAAGACTTCGTCAGTGATCCGACTGGCACGGCGCTCCGAATCGGAGGTTGGCTTGAGCTGCCAGTGACCGAAGGATTGGACTTCCAGGACTCTGCCTTCGTCATGTCGCACAAGGCCCGCTTCAGCCATCACCAGCAGTTGGATCAACCCATCACCACCTCCTCAGTGGGACGCTGGCAGTCAAGACTGACGGAAGACGAGGCGTCGGCCATTGCTCGGATCGCAGGCGAGTTGATGCATCGCATGGGTTACTCGTGACCGACATCGGGCCGACGTTGGCCATTATCAGCAGCACCGCTTGGGGCGACCTGCTTCTTGCGCACCTTGGACTGCCACAGGTCGTCGCCCTTCGTCCCGGAGCCCCCATACCTAGCAGCGTCCGAGGAGTGCTGACCGATTGCATCGATGACCCCGGGCTGCCATACCTCAGGCTGCCAACCGGACCAGCGAATAGCACATCAGGGACGCTGCACGTGGCCCCGCCCATGCAACCCGGCCGCGACCTGACCGTTGCAGCCCGGCGGAGCCTCTATTATGCCCAGAAGCGGCTGGCCAAGCGTGGAGTCCGCACCGACCGGGAACGCCTGGACCTGCAAATTGCCGCGCACTGCCTTCGGCAGCGCGGCTTACGTGAGGTTGCCGTGCTTCTCCAGACGGCTGCCGGCGAGCCCGAAGCCACGAGCTTCGGCCAGTCCTGCTTTCGCTTGGCCGGAGCTAGCCAAGCCATGGTCGAGGCCGCCGAGGCGTTCGACCGGGCACGTTTGAAAGCTACTACGTTCGCCCAGGCCCCAGGACTTCTCTGGGGATGCGTGCTAGTGGATTCTGAACGTGCGCGGCCTTTGGTCGAGGAACATTTGCTCGAGGCGATTCGGGCTGTATCCGCGTCCGGTCGGCTAGCTCAGCTCACACTTTTGGCGGATCTCATTGATCACGAAGAGTCGTTGGCAGAAGGCCGCGCAAGGATGACGGCCTTGCCTCGCTTCGATCCGGCTACCAACCTCCTACGAGCGACAGTCGAGTCCACGGGGTTCGCGTACGACCCATCCGTCGCTGCTGCACTCGCCATCATGTCCGGTGCAGACAGCGCCACCCTGTTACCCGACCGCCGTATTGATCGCTCCATTACACGACCGACACCCGCACTCGCAGGCCCAGACATTGGCCTGGTTCCTGCCCTACTCGATCTCCTAACTCCTCCTGACCTTGATGGATGGCCGCTCGAACTGACAGACGACATGTACGAACTCCGCGTGTCCGACGTGCTCAATAGGTGGTTGGAAGCGCTGGTTGGAATCGCCGCTGAGGTGGGCGCGCCCCTAGTCCAATTGATGCCGTGGCCGGCCGGATTCGACTCGGCCCTGAGTATCCGATTTGACGTGGATCGACCGGCCAGCCCTACGCAAGTAGCACGACTCCTTCACACAATGTCAGAGGAGTTGGGAGCAATCCCTGCTACTTGGTACTGCATCCCGGGGCTCGACCACGAAGCACGTGCTCTGCCCGTCCTTCAGCAGGCCAACCAGGAACTCGGAGTCCACTGCCGAGAACCGGAGGAGGCACGGGCAGGAATGGGAATCACCTGCCATTCTGCGCCGACATCGCGCTATTGGCTCGGCGCTCGCCACTTAGCTGAAGCCGAGCGTCGCGGTGCTGACCACGCCGAACTCCTGACTGCCCTCCTCGACGTGCCCGGACCCGTATGGCTCGCCACGGAGAAACGGGCGACAAAGACGCTCGCGACTCCCCTTCTCTTTCCGTTGGAGGGGTCGACGGCCGATAGCGACCTCTCGTTCTTCAATGCGCGAATCGATCACTTCAGGTCACTTCTAGGGCGCGGCGGACACGCCATTATTAGCACCCACAACGATATCGAGCCCAGCCTGTTGGCGGAGGTACTGAAGCGCGAACGCGCGGAGGGAATGTGGATCGCGACGGTTGGCGACGTAGTGCGGCGAATTCGGGAGTTGCGGACACCTGGGACCGTCGTGTTCACGGGGCGGGGCCTCCGGTCCTCTGTGCCCATCAAGGACGTTGTTATTCGGACACATCTACCAAGTGGCCGCGTGGATTTCTCATGTGACCTCTCGCCCAACGCGGACACTGCGCTCGGCATGTTCTGACCTATTGAGGAGAAATCGAATGCCGTCTCAGGAGCCCCAGACCGAATCACCTCGACTCACCCCTGAGGACATCGCTTCGATGTCGCCCCGAGACTGTGCCCGGCTTGCCGCTCAACTTCTCCAACGAGTGCCCAACAAGTCATCCGTGAATCTGATGGAACGACGTGCAGCAGAACTCCCTGATCCGCTTGCCATCGATCTCCGCGACCGGCTCCAGCGTTCTGTGCAAATGGACTACTCGGCCCACGAAATCGAACTGGTAATGGATACGAAATGGGAGCGCTGGCGGGCGGCGTCCGCCGCACGGGAGCCATGGACGATCCGGTGGATCGAGCAGTACCTCCGGCCCGGCGACGTGCTGTTCGACGTCGGCGCGAACGTCGGTGCCTATGCACTCGTCGCTGCCAAGTCCTCTGCTGGAGAGGTCACTACCTTCGCCTTCGAACCAGGGTTCGCCACGTTCGCCGCCCTGTGTCGCAACATTGTGCTGAACGACTGTCAAGCATCTGTCGTTCCGATGGCCATCGCCCTTGGGGACAAGACCTCCCTCTCGTCGTTCAACTACCGTGTGCTGGAAGCGGGCGCCGCCGGCCACGGCATGGCTGACCGTCTTCCCGCACCCCTGCCCGGGGAGGCCGCGGCCACACAGTACGAACAGCCGATGCCGGTCTTCCGACTTGACGACCTCATCAGATCGCTGACCCTACCGAATCCGAATCACTTGAAAATCGACGTCGATGCCATGGAACTCGAGGTTTTGAAGGGGGCCGAAAGGACGTTGGCCCACAGTGATCTGCGTAGTGTCCTAATCGAGATCGACAACAGCCTCCGCGAGGAGGCACACGCGCTCCTGAGATCGGCAGGCCTTCGAACGAAGGAGACCTACGAGGTGACCGCCAACGACGGCAGTCTCGCGAACTACGGATACGCGTTGTTCGTTCGTGCACCCTGATCGCTCGGTTCTCACGCCGCGGCACTCATGCTCATCTACCCACGACTGGGATATTGCGCGGCACACGACGATCTGTAGGCCCACCGCCCTAGGCGTGCCAACAACCGGCGCGGTGACCTAGCAACGTTTCCGTTGCCTAGTGACCTCAACAAGGGCCGAAACGACCTTCTCCCCGGCTTGACCATCGCCATATAGACCCGGTTCGGGGTCGACTTGTCGGAGTTGCTCGGCGGCCGCGACGATCCTGTCAGCGTCCGCTCCAGCAAGAACGTTGACTCCGGCCTCCACGAGCTCGACCCACTCTGTCTCGTCGCGAAGGGTTACGCACCCAACTCCGGCGAAGTAGGCCTCCTTCTGGACGCCACCCGAGTCCGTCGCGATCACACGGGCGTTTCGCTCGAGGTCCAACATTTCCAGGTACCCGACGGGCTCGATGAGCAGCAAGGAACTGCCCACGTCATCGAGCAGCCCAGCAGCCTCGAGAGCAAGTCGGGTTCGAGGGTGGAGCGGAAGCACGACCGTATTCTCCTCGGACAACCGCGACAGACCCATCACGATCTGTTTCAGGCGCGCCGGATCGTCTGTGTTCTCGGCCCGATGCACCGTGGCAAGCACATAGTTCCCGGACTCCAGTCCGTGAGTGGCGCGCACTGCGGACCGCTGTTCTGCCAAGGGTGCGTAGAACTTGGTCGCATCGAACATGACGTCCCCCACGGGGATGATCCGTTCCCCAGGAACGCCCTCCGAGAGCAGGTTGCTGCGCGCCTGTTCGGTGGGGACGAACAGGAGGTCGGCGATGGAGTCGGTGACGATCCGGTTGATTTCCTCCGGCATGCGTCGGTTGTAGGACCGCAACCCGGACTCCACGTGCGCGAGGGGGACGTGCAACTTCGTGGCCGCCAGGGCTCCGGCCAGGGTCGAATTCGTGTCGCCGTGCACGAGCACCCAGTCCGGGGATTCCTCGATGATCACGGCCTCGAGACGCTCGAGCATGCGCCCTGTCATCTCACCATGAGTTCCTCCGGAGACCTCCAGATTGTGCACGGGGTCGGGGATCGAGAGTTCGTCGAAGAAGACCTGCGACATCGTTGTGTCGTAGTGCTGCCCTGTGTGGACGATGACGTCCGCGACGTGGCCCTTGTCGCCAGCGGCGGCGTTCAGGTCAGCTATGGCACGAGAAATCACCGCGGCCTTGATGAACTGCGGGCGGGCGCCGACTACTGAAAGAAGCTTCATTTCGTCTCCCGGTCATCCTGGTTTGCGTGAGCGCCGAAGATCCCTCGCTGGCTTGAGTGCACACCCCGTGGGTTGACGCTCTCGTGCTGATGGGTGAGTCTCACCACGTGGTGTAGGAGCAGGTCCGCCGTGTAGGCGGGCCACCGTGCGAACTTCCAAAGCTCCTACGCAAAGAAGGCACGCACGATGACCCATAGCCAGTCTGCCCTGTCCGAGCTCGCTGACGCCCTGATCGGGACCGACGCGACGCTCACCACGTCCATCGCCGAGATCCTCGGCACCGCCTTGCAGGAACTGATCGAGGCCGAGGTGTCGGCCAAGATCGGCGCCGACCACGGTGAACGAACCCCAGCCCGCAGCAACCTGCGGAACGGGCATCGGCCCAAACTGCTGTCCACCCCCGCCGGTGATGTCGAGGTCGGCATCCCCAAGCTCCGCAAAGGGTCGTTCTTCCCTGAGCTGCTCGAGCCACGCCGCCGGATCGACAAGGCGCTGTGGGCGGTGATCATGCGGGCCTACATCACCGGCACCTCCACCCGGAAAGTCGATGACCTGGTCAAAGCGCTCGGCGTCGACTCGGGCGTGTCCAAGTCAACGGTGTCGCGAATCTGCAAGCTCATCGATGACGACGTCGCCATCCTTCGAGGCCGCCGGCTTGATCATCAGCCGTTCCCCTACATCTGGCTGGACGCCACCTACGTCCACGTCCGCGAGCACGGCCAGGTCGTCTCCAAAGCCGTCGTGATCGCCACCGGCGTCCGCGCCGACGGGCACCGCGAGGTCCTCGGTGTCGACATCGGCAACAGCGAGAACGAGACGTTTTGGACCGAGTTCCTCCGCGACCTCGTCGACCGCGGCCTGAACGGGGTCCAACTGGTGATCTCCGACGCCCACGCCGGCCTGCGCGCCGCGATCCGACGGGTCCTCCAGGGCTCCGGATGGCAACGATGTCGCGTGCATGCCAAGCGCAACCTGCTCGCCGTCGCCAACCACAGCCAGCGGCAGCTCATCAGCGCGTTGATCTCCACCATCTTCGCCCAGCCCGACGGCGATGCCGCACGCGCCCAGCTCCGCACCGTCTGTCAACAACTCGAGACCGTGGCGCCCAAGGTGGCCAAGCGGCTTGAGGCGATGGAGGATGACCTGCTCGCCTACGCGGCGTTCCCACCCGTGCACTGGTCAAAGATCTGGTCCAACAATCCGATCGAGCGGCTCAACCGTGAGCTCAAGCGCCGCACCGATGTCGTGCAGATCTTCCCCGACCCCGAATCAGTCATCCGGCTCGTCGGCGCGTTGCTGGTGGAGGTCAACGAAGAACTGATCGCCGCTCCGCGGCGCTACATGGCCGCCGTCACCCTCGAACCCCTCCTCGATCGCTCCGACGATCAGATACCGTCAATCCCCGCAGTGACCAACTGAATCAAGCGCACGGGCTTCTACACCACCGGCCGGGACGTGATCGTGCTGATCGCCGTTCAGCCCAACTGTAGGGGCGGGTGACGGACGTGCGAACTGCATGGCGAGGTTCACGTGGCCGAACCCATCGAGCGACCCGGCCGCAGCAGGCCGCGGTAGGTCTGACGAAGCACGGCGGCATCACGCGTCCAGGAGAACTGCTCCGCCGCCACTGCAACCGCGCGCAAATGGCGTTCGTGACCGTCGATCGCCGACTGGACTGCGCGGACGAGCGAGTCGCGGTCCCCAGGGGTGTACAGCGTGCCCACGCCCTGGGCGCGAACGACCTCGCGTAGCTGAGGCAGGTCCGCGGCGACCACCGGTACCCCAGCCCGTACGGCCTGGAAGAGCTTGTTGGGAAGGGCGAACCGGTGGTTCATGCAGTCGTCGGTCAGTGGGATGAACGCCAGTCCGTTCTGTGCGTAGATCTGATCGACGTCGTCCACGGGGACGGGAGGCCCAGATGTCAGGGCGCCGAGGTCCACTCCCCTGGACCGGGGGCCGAGCAACACCGGCTCGACCGCTAGGCCATCAGCTGCGGCAGCCAAGGTTTCCAGATCACGTCCGGGCGCGATGTTTCCTGCGTACACGAGGCCGACGGGAGGGGTGACAGGAGTGGGGGACGGACCTTCGAGTTCGGGGAAGCTGTTGCGGACGACCGCGACCGTTCGCCCCAGACGCTCGCCCAGCCATCGTGCAAGGGTCGGGCTGACGGTGATGACCGCGTCGGCGCGCCTTCCGAGGACCCGTTCCTGCCGGAGATGCAAGAGATCACGCACGACGTCGTCGCGGCCGTCCTTGTGCCGGCCAGCCCAGCATTCGTGGGCATCGTAGACGAGGTGCGCGCCGAACCAATCTGCAAGTTTCGCTCCCAGGGGGAGTGTCGAGAAGTCATGTGCATGGACGACGTCGAACGGGCCGACATCGATTGCGACTCGACGAGCATCGGTGCTGAACCGATGGGCGAGATAAGACAGGAACTCGGGAAGCAGCGCCCACCGGGCGGCACGCCGAGCACTCCTGAAGGCCAGCGGCACCGTCACCTGCGGATGGGCTGATCGGACGCCGCCGACGCCGATGACTCGATATTCGGGCCGCGATGTCCCGGCCTGTCCCACGACGGTGACCCGGTGTCCGTCCTCTGCCAGTGCTGATGCCTCACGCTGGACTCTCGAATCGCGGTCGACATCCGACAGCACCAGCATGAGCACTCGCAACCGCTGCCCACGTTGGTCCCTCGCTGGGGCGGCTTGCTCAGTCATCGAGACCCGAGCCTGCGACCACAGAGGGGCGCTCGTGGGCGTAGTCGGCTTCGGACCGCTCGACCTTCTGCAGCATCACCTTGGCACCCTGCGAGTTGGAGTAGACCGGGACACGCCCGAGGAGCACCCCGACAGCCACCAGGCCAGCCACAACGAATCCGAGGAGCAGGTAGGCGGTCGTGATGTCCAGGCGACTGATGACCAACCCCAGCCAACCAAGCATGCCGGCCAGCAGGTACAGGATGCGCACAGCGCGCGGGACGGGGAGGCCGATGAAGACCAGACGGTGCGACAGGTGGTCCCGCCCGCCGCTCAGGGGGTTGCGGCCGTGACGCAACCGCTGGACAGTCACCAGCGCCGTGTCGAGGATCGGCAGGCCCAGCACCACGATCGGCACGAAGGCCGTGATCTGTCGTGGCGCGTCGAAGCGCAGCTTGAGGCCCAGCACCGCGAGCACGAAGCCGAGGAACAGCGACCCGGCGTCCCCCATGTAGATCCGGGCCGGGTGGAAGTTGTGGCGCAGGAAGCCGAGCGCACAGCCGGCCAGCGCCGCGGACAGCGCGCCGACGAGGAACTGACCGTTGAGCGCGGCGATCAGGAAGAACGACAGGGCGGCGATCATGGCGGTGCCAGCGCTCAGGCCGTCCATGTTGTCCAGCAGGTTGAAGGCGTTGGTGATCCCCGCGATCCACAGGACCGTGATGGCCATGTCGATGGGCCCGCCACCGTCGACCAACCGCACGACGACGTCGGTGGCCAGCAGCCCGCCCGCCGCCCCGACCTGCAGCCCGAGCCGCAGGAACGGGCCGAGTCCCCTGAGGTCATCGACGAGGCCGACCGCGGCCAGCCCGACGCCCAGCCCCAGGATGACCGCGAGCTCCTCGAACCCGCTGACCGGTGGGCGGACGAGCGCGGCGGCAAGCACCACCGCTGCGAAGGCCAGCACGATGGCGACGCCGCCCAGATAGGGCACCGGGTCGTCCTGGACCTTGTAGCCGCCGGGTCGGTCGACGACCTCCCGGCGGGTGGCCACCCTGATGGCCAGCGGCACCAGCAGCCACGACAGCAGGCCCGAGGCGACGAACACCACGGGATAGACCCACCACGTCAGTTCGCTCAGGACCGCTGCTCCTCGATCACACGCTGGATGATGTCGTCCAGGCCCCGCTGGGGGGCCCAGCCGATGAGGTCGTGCACACGGGAGGTGTTGGGGACGCGTCGTTCCATGTCCTCGAATCCCTCCTCGTACGCCTCGCTGTAGGGCACCTTGCGGATCTGGCTGGTCGAGCCGGTCAGGTCGATGATCCGAGCCGCCAGCTCGGCGATGCTGACCTCGTCGCTGCTCCCGAGGTTGAAGACGTTTCCGTGCGCCCCCTCGGTGCGGATCAAGGTGTCCAGCGCCGGGACGACATCGCCCACATCGACGAAGCAGCGGGTCTGGGCACCGTCACCGAAGACGGTCAGCGCGTGACCGCGCAGGGCCTGGTTGACGAATCGGGGCACGACCATGCCGTAGTGCCCGACCTGTCGGGGTCCGACGGTGTTGAAGAGGCGAACGATGACGGTCGGCAGCCCCTTCTCCCGGAAGTACGTGTACGCGAGGATCTCCTCGATCGCCTTCGCCTCGCTGTAGGCCCAGCGGGACTTCAGCGGCGAGCCGAGAATCCGGTCGTCGTCCTCCGACAGCGAATCGGAGGTGTTCTTGCCGTAGATCTCGCTGGTGGAGGTGACCAGCACCGCCTTGCCGTACTTGTGGGCCTTCTCGATGACCGTCTCGCTACCGACGATGTTGGTCCGCAGCGACTCCACGGGCTTGCGCACGATCAGCTCGACACCCACGGCGGCCGCGAGGTGGAACACGACGTCGGCCCGGCTGACGCAGTCGTCGACGAGGTCGGCGTTCAGGATCGAGCCGAGCACGAACTCGAAGTCCGGCCGACCGATCAAGTGCTCGATGTTGCCGTGGCGGCCCGTGGACAGGTTGTCCAGGGCGATCACCTCGTCGCCGTTGGCGATCAGGTGGTCGGCAAGGTGGGACCCGATGAACCCCGCCCCGCCAGTGATGAGGGCGCGCACGCCTGTCCTCGCCTTCTGTTCGGTTGCGACTCGCCCTCAGCCTACGTCCCCACGAGCCACGTTCGGTCGACCGTGCGTGCAGGTCAGTCGGGAGACTTTCGGTCCCCAAGGAGACGTTCGGTCCGGCGGGCGCGGTCGTCCCAGGAGTGGTCCACAGCTGGGGCGATCCCGGTCTCGACCGAACCGGAGACGACCGCGGCGACGGCTGCGGCCCATCCGGCCACGTCGCCCGGACGCACCAACGGGCCGGAGTGATAGCGAGGGATGTCCGGGACGTCGCTGGCCACGACCGGGACACCTGTGGACAGCGCCTCGAACAGCTTCAACGGGGCGATGCCCGTGCCGCCCCTGTCGCGCGAGGTCACGAGCGCCACGGACGCACCCGCGAGCAGTGAGGGGACGTCGTCGTGCGGAACGGCACCGAGATGCCGGAGGGCTCGGCCGTCAACGGCGGGGCAGTCCGCGAGCAGCCCCTCCCCCGCGCCCGTGCCAGCGACCAGGAGATCGACGCCGTCGGGCCAGTCGTCGTGGGCGAAGGCCCCGACGAGGTCCTCGACCCCCTGCCACGGCGCGAGCTCACCCACGAACACCGCATAGGGCCGACCCCCCGGAGGTTCGGCCCCACGGTCCGCGGCGAAGCGGGTCACATCGACGCCGTTGGGGACGACCTCGACCTCGACCTGAGCTCCAGCCATGCCTGCAACCCAGTGGCCGAGGCCCTCGGTGACCACCACCACACCGTCGGCCACGCGCAGCTGCGAGCGGATCAGGATGCGCAGGAGGCCCCGCACTCGGCCGAGGGAGGGCCACGCGGCGATCCAGTCGTCCTCCGGACCGTTGACCTCGACCACAGCTCGAGCCCTTGACCGCCACAGCCCTGCCACGACGTTCGTCCACAACAACGGGGCGGCGAGCGGGTGCATCCGTACGTAGAGCACGTCGTCACGACGCATGGCCCGCCAGAGCGAGGTCTGGGCGGCCAGCATCGGACCGACCCTCCCCCACAGGCCGCGACGGCCCGTCTCCAACGGCGGCTGGTGCACCGTGACCGTCCAGCCCCGTCGTTGGAGCCCCCCGACCAGCCCCCACACGTGCGCATGACTCCCCTGGCCCTCACGGGTCGGCTGCAGGCACAGGTACTGGATCCTGCCGGACGGCACGCTCACGACAGGACCTCCTCGTAGATCGCCGTGTGTGCACCCACCATCGACGCGGTGGTGAAGCGTCTCGCGGCGTCGGCGGTCGCTGCCGCTCCCATGCGGCCCCGTCGTTCGGGATCGCCGATCAGCCCCACCAGGCCCTCCCCCACCGCTGCGGCCGTCGGGGCCACGACCAGTCCTGTCGCGCCATCGGCCACGACCTCAGCGACACCACCGACGTCGGTGGCCACCGCAGGGACGCCGGCGTGGGCCGCTTCGACGAGCGTGACGGGCATGCCTTCGTTGTCGCTCGTGAGGACGATCACATCGGCGGCCGACAGCACCCTGCCGATGTCGCTGGTCCACCCCAGGAACGTCACCGCATCGCCGAGGACGGCGGCCCGTCGTTCAGTGGTATGACGAAGATCGCCATCACCCGCGACCACCAGATGGGCATCGATGCCTGCCTCGCGGACAGCCCGCATGGCGTCCACCGCCCGGTCGGGCCGCTTGATGCGTGTCAGGCGGCCCACGAAGGCCACGACCGGCCGGCCGTCGGGCACCCCGAGGGACCGCCGTGCCTCGGCGGCTGGAACGGTGGGCAGCGGGTCGACGCCCGGAGGAACGACAGCGTACTGCTCGGGGCGACCGATCCCGGCAGCCAGCAGGTCGTCGCGCACCGGCGAACCGACGGTGATGATCCGGTCGGTTCCGCGGGCCAGCTGTCGTTCCACGGTGACGATCCCCCGGCGCACCGTGGGACGGAAGTAGCCGTGCAGGACGTGGCCATGGAAGGTGTGGACGATGCGCGGCCGTCGGCCGTTGCGTGTGGCGAGGCGGGCAGCCGTCCGTCCCAGGGCGCCGGCCTTGGCCGTGTGGGTGTGCACGACGTCGGGGCGCAGCCGACGCAGCTCACGGACCAGCACGGCCATCGCCCGGGCGTCGTCACCTGCACGCACCGCACGCCCGAGTCCCGCGACGGGACGCCCGAGGCTGGACCCGTCGCGGATGTCGCGCCAGTCCGCTTCGCCCTCGTCGACCTCGCCGTGCAGGACGACCGATTCGTACCGGTCGGGGTCCAGGCCGCCGGCCACGGCAAGCACGAGCGCCGCCGGGCCACCCACGTTGAGGCGCGCGATGACCTGGACGACGCGGATGCGGCGGGTCACGCGTCAGTCCCCGGGGGTCAGCGCGAGGCGTTCACGGAGGATCTCGATCTGCTCGTGATCGGGGTTGCGGGCCTCGACCTCGGCCAACAGCTCCTCGGCCAACGAGCGATCGCTGTCGGCGACGTAGAGCGCGACCTCGACCTTGAGGTCCAGGTGCTGCGGTTCGTGCTCCAGCGCGGTCAGGTAGTCCTCGCGTGCCTCGTCACGGCGTTGCAGGGCATCGAGTGCGCGGGCACGGGACACCAGGGAGGCGACGTGGTCGGACTGGATGCCCAGCGCCCGTCCGAAGGCCTCCACGCCCTCCTCGAGCGCTCCCAACTGCAGCAGTCCCAGTCCCTCCCGATAGGGATAGTCGACCTCCCACGGTGCGATCGAGCCTGCCTGCGACCACGCCTGCTGGACCACGTCGGTACGCCCCGCCGCCAGGGCCTCCTGGCCGGTGTTGGCCGCGAGCTCTGCGCGGAACGGCTTCGTCCCGACGAGGAGGGCTCCCGCGACGAGGAGCCCCGCGAGGGTCCATGCGAGCGGGACGGCCCATGCCGGGGGCCGTGTCGTGGTCGTGGTGCGCTTCTTGCGAACGACGGTGTCGACGGTCGAGCCGGGCAGCGCCATGGATTTCGTGGCGTCCGGCCACGCCAGCCCGGCGAGGATCCCCGCGCAGACGAACGACAGCACCAGCAGTGCCGCGACATCGAAGCTGGCCAAGGACTGCACCGTGACAGCCGCCCACACGCTGGCCACGCCACCGACGAGCATCCGCCCACCGCGCTCCGCCGCCCGGACCGCGCGCACAGCCGCCCAGGCGCCAACCGCGACAAGGACGAGCCAGACCAGCAGCAGCGGCACCCCGCCCCCGCTCAGCAGGTGCAGCGGCACGCTGTGGGCCGCGTCGGTCTCGATGGTCACCTCGACCTGATCAGCCGCGGCCGGGGAACGGTAGCTCCGGTAGAAGCGGACGAAGCGGTCGAATCCCACGCCGGTCAGGGGTTGGTCGCCCGCCATGGACAGCGCCGCGTCCCAGTAGAAGCGGCGCAGGACGACACCGGTCGCCTCTCCGAGCCTCGCGAGCGGACCCATCTGGAAGGTCCCGAGACCGCCGAGCACCGCCGCGACGCCCACGAGACCGCCGACGACCGGCAGCCCCACGCGGCGAAGGCTGCCCGTGCGTCCGAGCAGCCAGACCACCACGGCAACGGCCGCCGACACCCCTGCCGCGACGACCCCGACGACGGACGCGGCGCCGACGACCAGCACAGCCGACGCCAGGACCCCCGCGACGGCCATCCCACGTTCCCACCTCGGTAGGGACGAATCGATCGACGTCAGCCCAGCCAGTCCCAGCAGGGCACCCCCCCATGCGCCGGCGAAGTTGGGATTCGACAGGGTCACGAAGACCCCGCTCACCGAGCTCGACACAGGGAACGGATCGGCGCCGAGCAGCTGCAGCACCCCGTATACCCCAACGACCACGAGGACGATCAGCATCGCTCGGCGGAACAGCCGAGCCAGCGAGACCCCGTCGGACGATGCGGCGGCCAGGAGGCCCACCCCGCCTGCGCTCGCGTAGAGCAGCCAACCGATCTGCCGCGAGGGGACACCGAAGAAGGCGGCGAGGGAGTTGTCGGCGGTCAGGACGGCGACACCGGCCACGAAGAGGAACAAGCCGACAGCGGCTGACCATGGCGAACCGGCCCAGGCCACCGTCCCGCGCCGACCGGACCGGAGCACTGCCGCGCCGATGAGAACCGCAACGAGGACGCTGGTGACCGCGAGCTTCGGTGCCTCGAAGGGATCCCTGCCTCCGAACCAACCGGTGATCGCCACGATCGCCGGGGTGGCAGCCAGCAGCACGTCGCTGCGGCTCGGTCGCCTGCTGATGGACATCGGTGGATGGTTCCTCTCGTCCCCCGGTCACGCGTCGGACCGGCGAAGGTACTGCAACGACGAGGGCCCCATCCGAATGGATGGGGCCCAAGTCTGTGTGACTAGCGATGAACCCGAGGGTCCATCATGTCATCGAGTCGACTAGACCTCGGTGACGGTCAGACGGTGCTCACGAGCCAGGGCACCGTCGGTGACGACGATGTCGCCCTCGGCGTCGCCAGCCGCGATGTCGTCCAGCGCGGTCTCGAACTCGGTCACGTCGACCTCTTCGCCGTCGACG
Organism: Euzebya pacifica; assembly: GCF_003344865.1. Lineage (GTDB taxonomy): Bacteria > Actinomycetota > Nitriliruptoria > Euzebyales > Euzebyaceae > Euzebya > Euzebya pacifica. Next base: position 2,015,231 of record NZ_CP031165.1, on the reverse strand, counting down.
AAGTAACGCTCCGCCGGGGCGAAGGCGTCGTAGATGACGGTGTCGAGGACAACGTCACCCTCGGAGGACAGGACCTCGTAGGTCTTGGCAACGGTGTCGGTGGCGCCAACCTCGCCGGCCAGGTCCTGGTCGGAGAGGGTGTAGGTGGCGGGGGTGCCACCAGCGGCGTCAGCCGGGGTGTAGGAGACGGAGTCGCCAGCGGAGTACGCGGCGGCGAAGTCAGCCTCGGTGCCCAGGATGCCGTTCACGATGAAGCGATCGGTGGCCTGCGGGTCCGGAGCGGTCTCCGTGCCGGGGTTGGTCGCGATGTCGAAGCCGTCAGAGGCGTCGATGTCGTCGATTGCCTGACCCGAAACCGTCGTCGGCAGACCGTTGGTCAGCGAGATGGTCTCGGTGTCGTTGGCGCGGCTGTACTCGGCCTGGTCCCCATCGGAGAGGACGTCAGCGAAGTCGTCGTAGTCGGTGATGGGCTCACCGTCGACGTTGATGACCAGGTCACCGGCGTCGAACTTCGCCTTGGAGGCGACGAAGGTGTCGTCGTTGGTGCCTGCGAAGTCATCGCCCAGGTTGCCGACCATGAAGGTGTCGGTGTCCGGGGTGACGGTGTCGACCACAGAGACGGCACCGGAGACGGTGTTGTCCATGATGTTGCAGGTCACGTTGCCGGCAGCGTCCTCGGAGGTCTCGAAGACGTCGCCCTCGTTGAGAGCGGCCTCGAACTGGGCAGCGATCACGACGCCGCCGTTGACCTGGAACAGGTCGCACTCAGCGGTGTAGTCGATGGCGCCAGCAGAGATGGTGGCACCGGAGACGGGCTCGATGATCTCGAAGGTCCCGGCAGCGGTGTTGACGTTGCCGATGGTGCCGGTCTCGGCAGCGTCGACGTTGGTCAGGCGGTGGGTGGTGATGTCGTCGGAGTCGTCGTCCGGGGTACCGGCGTCGTCGACCTCGACCTCGATGCGGTCGCCCGCACCGATCTGGCCGGCGAAGACGGCGTAGGTGGCCTGGGTGCCGTCGACGAAGAAGACGTTCTGGTCGTCGTTGGCGTAGGTCACGGTGACGACGTCGGAGCCGTCGTCCGGCTGGTAGTCGTAGGTGTCGACGCCGGTCGAGATGATGACGCCAGCGTTCTCAGCGGGGGTCTCCTCGGAGTCGAGGGAGACGTTCTCGATGTCCTCGGGGTCGCCACCGGTGGCGGAGACAGCCTCTTCGCAAGCCTCGCCAGAGGTCTTGGGCATGCAGATCACGGTGGTGGTGCCGTCGTTCTGGGCGAACGCGGGGGAACCGAGCCACTCAGCGGTCTCAGGGGACAGGGAGTCACCGTTGGAAACGACAACCGCGTAGTTGTTGTTACCGGCCAGCGCCGAGGAGGCGTAGGCGTCGATGAAGAAGTTGTCAGCGAACGCGTCCACGACGACGATGCCGTCCAGGTCGGAAGCGTCGAGGCCACGGGCCTCGTTGATCGCGATAGCGGTGCCGGCGCGGTTGTTGGCGTCCTCGTTCTCGACGCGGTCACCAGCGGTCTGCTCGGCGGGCTCGCCGGTCAGGTAGTCAACGACGTCGGCGGGGACAGCAGCCTCGCCACCGATCGGAACGATGGTCTCGTTCTCGGGGTTGACCTCGGTGAAGTACTCGGTGGTGGGGTACTCGGGGGAGAGGACCTCAGCGTCGGAGGGGGCCAGCACGGTGCCGGCGCCGCCCTGCGCGTCCCAAGCACCAAGGCCGACAGCGTCAGCGAAGGCGGTCTGGGAGTTGTCGTCCGTGCCGAAGGCGCGGGACAGGTGCGAGGCGGTCTCGTTGAAGTCGTCGCGGTTGGCCTCGGCGTACTCCAGGACCTCGTTGGCGGTGGAGATGCGCTCGTCGCCAGCCAGGCGGGTGACGTTCAGGCCCATGTCGGTGAGGGCGGTCTCGACGTCAGCGTCGATGCGCTCCTCGCCACCGATGATGATGACGTCGGTGGCACCCAGGCGGGTGATCTCGTCGACGTGAGCGTCCTGGACGCCGTCGTCGGAGTTGTAGTACAGCAGGGCGCCGTCGTTGGCGAGCACACCGGCGGCCAGCGCGTCAGCGCCGTCCTCGGAGGTCGTCAGCAGGACGGTGTCGGTGCCGTCCGGGAACGCACGCTGGCTGGCGAGGATCGAGGTCTGCAGCGCGTCGCTGGTCTCGATCTCCTCGTTGATGTCAAAGTCGATGTACGCGGCAGCTTCTTCGTCCTGCGCAGACGCAGCGGTGAGCGGCAGGATTGCCACTACCAGCGCCAGCAGACCGAGGAACGCCACGCGGCGACCAGTCTTGGTGATTGTCATATGAAAAGGCCTCCTAGAGCCTCGACTTCATTCATTGCGGAACAAGCAGATATTGAGGTGTCTCACTGCGCACCCGACCCGCGCACCGGAACTCCGGCTGGGTCATCTGCGGCCCCCGTACCGGGAGCGTCCCCTGAGGACACGTCCCCAGCTTCTGCTCCGGTAAACCCGGGGCGCGCCTCGGCTGCGCGCGAGCTCTCTCCATCTGCAGTTGTTTGCTGTGGACCTCCCACCGCGGTTCCCCGTGGCGGTGTCCGGTGCAGTGACGCACCCAACGCGCGATCCGTTACGGGTGAAATGAGATCGAATGCGTACTCGATCACAATCCACGACCGCTGTGGGAGGCTAGTTCTGCAGGGGGGCAGACGCAAGCAACGTCGACTCCCGTATGGACAGGTAAATCAGCGTTTTTGCCATGCAACCCCTCGCATGTGGCTGGCGTCGCGAGGGATCGGCAGGCCTGAGAGCAACTAGCCCTTGACCGGCGGCGGCAGGATGCGCAGGCCCAGCTCGGTCAGCTGCTCGGTGTCGATGCCGGCCGGGGCCTCGGTCATGGGGTCGCCGCCGGACTGCGTCTTGGGGAACGGGATCACGTCACGAAGCGACGTCGCCCCCGTCATCAGCATGACGATCCGGTCAAGGCCGAAGGCGATGCCGCCGTGGGGCGGGGCGCCGTAGGACAGGCCGCGCAGCAGGAAGCCGAAGCGCTCCTCCGCGTCCTCCTTGGAGATGCCCAGCAGCTCGAAGACCTTCTCCTGCATGCCGCGGTCGTGGATACGCATCGACCCGCCACCGAGCTCGGTGCCGTTGAGCGCCAGGTCGTAGGCACGGGCCAGCGCCGGACCGGGGTCGTCGGCGAACGTGTCGGCCGCCTCGGCCGCGGGGGCGGTGAAGGGGTGGTGCAGCGCGTCCCAGCGCTTGGCGTCCTCGTCCCACTCGAACATCGGCCAGTCGGTGACCCAGACGAAGCGCCACTCCCCCTCCGGCACCATGCCGCGGTCGTGGGCCAGGGCCACACGCAGCGCACCCATCAGCTCGCGGGCGAACTGGGTCTCGCCGGCCCCGAAGAAGATGGCGTCGCCCTCGTTGGCGTCGCACGCCTCGAGGATCTCGGCGATCTCGCCCTCCGACATGAACTTCGACAGCGGCGAGCGCAGCGCACCGTCGGCCTCGACGACGCCCCACGCCAGGCCCTTGGCCCCACGCTTCTTGGCGAAGTCGATCCAGCCGTCGAACTCCTTGCGGGTCAGCTCGCCGCCGCCGGGCAGGCACACGGCGACCACGGACCCGCCGCCGTCGAGGACGCCCTTGAAGACGCCCACGCCGGTGTCGGCGAGGACCGCGTCGAGGTCGACGAGCTCCATGGCGTATCGCAGGTCGGGCTTGTCGGAGCCGAAGCGCCGCATGGCCTCTTCATAGGCCATGCGCGGGAACGGCACGGCAAGCTCCTGGCCGAGCACGTCGTTCCACAGCTCGACCATCAGCTCCTCGCAGACGCCGTAGATGTCCTCCTCGTCGACGAAGGACGCCTCGACGTCGAGCTGGGTGAACTCGGGCTGCCGGTCGGCGCGCAGGTCCTCGTCACGGAAGCAACGGGCGATCTGGTAGTACCGCTCGAACCCCGACACCATCAGCAGCTGCTTGAACAGCTGCGGCGACTGGGGCAGGGCGTAGAAGGACCGCGGCTGCAGGCGGGAGGGCACGAGGAAGTCGCGGGCCCCCTCGGGCGTGGAGCGGGTCAGGATCGGCGTCTCGATGTCGAGGAAGCCGTGGCGCTCCATCACCCGACGCATGATCGAGGTGACCTGGGCGCGGGCGCGGATGCGGGTGGCGAGCTCGTCACGGCGCAGGTCGACGTAGCGATGCGTCAGCCGCACGCCCTCGTCGGTCTCGATGCCGTCCTCGATGGGGAACGGCGGGGTGTCGGCGGCGCTCAGCACCTCCACGGCCGAGGCGAAGACCTCGACCTCACCGGTGGCGAGCTTCTCGTTGGCCTGCCCCTCGGGCCGGGTCCGGACGGTGCCGGTCACGCGGACGACGTACTCGTTGCGGACGTCGTGCACGGCCTGCAGCGCCTCACCGGCGGTGGGGTCAGCCACGACCTGGCACACCCCGCTGCGGTCACGCAGGTCGAGGAACGCCACGCCCCCGTGATCGCGGCGGCGGGCAACCCAACCGGCCAGGACCACCTCCTGCCCGTCGTCGCTGGCGCGGATCGTGCCGGCGCCATGGGATCGCATGCTGCCGTGGGCGTTCATGAGTCGAGGGTCTCCCGGAATGATGGTTGGATGGGCCGGTGACACCGGCGCCGTCGGTCGGGTCGTGACATGGCACCAGTCGTTCCGAACGACTCGTGCGACGTCACGAACCCGCAACGGTACTGCACACCCGCCTGCCGTCGAGTTGTGCAACGGTACCGGCGGGGGCAATGATGAATACACTTCAAGGAAGTTGAACGGAGCGTGCAGTCGTGACCGATGGGTCGTCCGCGTCAACCCGGGGTTCCGTCGTGCCCGCGTTGCCCAGGGCCGACATGGCCAGCCTCCACGACCAGGGGCTGGTCGGCGTGCTCTGGCTGGATGGCGAGGGCCGCATCGAGCACCTCAACGACCGCGCGGCGACGTTGCTCGACAGCACGGCCCCGAAGCTCGTCGCCAGGTTGCTGGCCGAGCTGGTGCGTGACCGGGACGCCGAGGCGCTCGAGCAGGCGATCGCCGCCGTGGGTGTCGAGCCGAGCCGGACCCTCGTGCTGCACGTGCACCGCGCCGGGGCGTGGGCACACCTCGGGATGGCCGTCTGTCGGATCGGGGGAACCGACGGGGGGGTCATGGTGCTGCTCGCCGACCGCGGCCCGGGACTGGCGCAGGTGGAGGAGGCGCAGCGGCAGACGCGGGTCGACGCCCTCACCCAGCTGCAGAACCGTCCGTTGTTGGTCGGCCTCCTGGAGGACCGGCTGGCCGCCGACGACCGCACGTTCGCCGTCGTCGCCCTCAACGTCGACCGGCTGAGGGCCATCAACGACAGCCTGGGCCACGCCAGCGGCGATGCGGTGCTGGTCACGGTCGCCGACCGGTTGCAGGCCCTCCTGCGGCCGGAGGATGCGGTGGCGCGCGTGGCCGGCGACGACTTCGTGGTGGTGTGCGACGGCGTGTCGACCCGGGCCCACGCCTCCAGCCGGGTCGAGCGGATGCTCGCCGCGATCGCCCAGCCGATGCAGGTGGAGGGGCTGGACCTGCACATCACCGCCTCGGCCGGCGTGATGCTGGTCACGAACCACGACCGGCCGAGCGCCGACGTGGTGATCACCCAGGCCAACGACGCCCTGGCCGCGGCCAAGCAGCAGGGGCGGGCACGGTTCCTCGTCCACGACGACGACGTCAGGACCACCGCCACCGATCGTCTCCATGTCGAGACGTCGCTGCGGCGGGCGCTGGCCGAGCAGCGGCTCCGGGTCGCCTACCAGCCGATCCGGGACATGCGGGCAGGACGGATCGCCGGGGCCGAGGCCCTGGCGCGATGGGACGATCCCGAGCTCGGCACCGTCACCCCCGAACGGTTCATGCCGGTCGCCCGCGACAGCGGACTGGTCGAGCCGCTGACCCGCTTCGTGCTGGACCGGGCGGTCGCCGACGCGGCCGCGTGGCGCGCGTCCTCGGGTGTCGACGTCCACGTCGCCGTCAACCTGTCGGCGCAGGACCTGTCACGGCGCAACCTGGCCACCGAGATCGCCACGACGCTGAGCGGCCACGGCCTGCCGCCGCGGGCGCTCCGGCTGGAGATCGTGGAGACCATCCTGGTCGAGGCCGACGACCGGGTGCGGCGCAACCTCAGCGACCTGCGGGACCTCGGCATCAGCCTGGGCATCGACGACTTCGGGACCGGCTGGTCGTCCATGAGCTACCTCAAGCACCTGCCGATCGACTTCGTCAAGATCGACAAGTCCTTCGTGATGGGGCTGGGCACCGACCGGGAGGACACCGCGATCGTCCGCGCCGTCGTGGGGCTGGCGAAGTCCCTCGACCTGACCGTGGTCGCCGAGGGCATCGAGCACCCCACGCAGATGCGGCTGCTCACCGAGCTCGGCTGCGACCTCGGCCAGGGGTTCCTGATCGGCCACGCCGAACCGGCCGACGTGATGGCCGCCAGCCTGCAGGCCAGCGGCTGAGGATCAGCTGACGGGCGGCGGCGGGTAACCCTTGTCGTCGTCCGGCTGGCCCCAGCCACCCTGCTGGTCGGGCTGCCCGGGCTGCTCGGGCTGGCCCCACCCCTGCTGCGGCTGCTGGCCCCAGCCACCCTGGTCGGGCTGTGCCGGCTGACCCCAGCCACCCTGGTCGGGCTGGGCGGGCTGGCCCCAGCCACCCTGCTCGGGCTGGGCGGGCTGGCCCCACTGCTGGGGTGCCTGCGGCTGGCCGTAGGCGTCGGGCTGCTGGCCCCACTGCTGGGGCTGCTGGCCGTAGGGGTCGGGCTGGCCCCACTGCTGCGGCGCCTGGTAGCCGGCCGCGAAGCCCTGCTGGCCGTAGCCGCCACCGCCGAGGTTGGCGTAGCCGGGGCGTGGTTCGGGACCGGCCGGGCCCAGGTAGCGGGCGTCACCGAAGGCCAGGATCGGGCCGAAGATGAAGGGCAGGAAGGCCAGTCCCACGCCGAACCCGGTGTCCTTGCCGAAGGACTTGGCCAGGTCGATCATCATGATGACGGTGAAGACCAGCGCCGGGATCCAGGCGATCAGGTTGAGGAACGGCACCACCTGGGCGACGAAGAACGCGACCCACCAGACGGGCCGGCCGATGATCTGCAGGATCACGACCTGGTTGTAGATCGGGATGATCGCCTTCCATCCCTCCTCGCCCGCCTTCTCGAAGATCTTCCAGAACGTGGCGATCATGAAGCCGATGATGGCCAGACCGATGACGACGGCGACGATGACGATGCCGGCTGCTGCGGCATCACTGGCCTGGGCCAGGACTGGAGTGTGCATGAGAGGTCCCTCGAGATGTTGGCGCAGGGGTCAACCCCGACGACGTGGGGAGAGGATAGAACCTGCTGTCCCGGGGCGTGACCATCCGTGACGAAACGTCATCACGTCGGAAGGACCGGTAGGAACCGCGACGGGTTACTGGCCCCACTCCGGTGGCCGGTTGGGATCGCCGTAGGGCGGCTGCTGGCCGTAGGGGTCGGGCTGGCCGTATCCGGGCTGCTCCCCGTACCCGGGCTGCGGGCCGTACCCCTGCTGGGCCCAGCCCGGCGCCGGGCCCGGGGGTGACGGCTGGCCCCACGGGTCCTGTCCCGGCGGGCCCCACGCCTGCGGTGGTGGAGCCCCTCCCGAGCCGCCGCGCTGGTAGCCCTCGGGGCCGGCGGGCCCCAGGTAGCGGGCGTCACCGAACGCAAGGATGGGCAGGAACACGAACGGCAGCAGCGCCAGCCCCACCCCGAAGCCGCTGTCCTTGCCGAAGGACCTCGCGAAGTCCATGCCGACGATGATGGCCAGCGTCACGCCGGCGACGAGCCAGATCAGCGGCCCGATGAACGGCACGACGAAGAGGAACGCGCCCACGACCGGGAACAGCGACCAGACCCTGGGGCGACCGGCGATCTCCATGCCCACGAGGAGGTTGTGGTAGGGCAGCACCGACTCCCAGCCCTCGTAACCCGCCTTCACGAAGACCTTCCAGGCCGCCACGACCATCAGGATCGCGACGGCGAGCATCGCCAGGCCGAACAGCGCGAACACCGCCCCGAGGGCGCCGAAGTCGGTGTTCTGTGCGAGTACCGGTGTCATGGGGGCACCGTAGTGGGGTCAGCGGAGGTGGGCCAGCAGCTCGCCCTCGGCGACCAGCACCTGCTCGCCCGAGCGGAGGTCCTTGACGGTGACGGACTGCTGCTCGACCTCGTCGGGGCCGAGCACCAGGGCGTAGTCGGCGCCGGCGCGGTCGGCGGCCTTGAACTGTGCCCGCGCACGACGGCGGTCGGCACCGATGTCGGCGGTGATGCCCTCGCGACGAAGCCGGGTGACCAGCGCGAACGCGGCCGGACGTACCTCGTCGGTGGCCGGCACGACGAAGCACCGGACCCGCTGGGCGGCGTCGGGGGTGGCCCCGTCGGTGATGGCCAGCAGGGTGCGGTCCACGCCCAGGGCGAGGCCGATGCCGGGGAACCGGTCGGGATAACCGAGCTGCTCGGCCAGGCCGTCGTAGCGACCGCCACCACCGACGGCGGACTGCGCCCCCAGCGTGGCGACCTGGTACTCGAAGGTCGTGCGGGTGTAGTAGTCCAGCCCGCGGACCAGCTTCGGGTCCTGGGTGATGGCGAGCCCGGCGTCGGCCAGCAGGCCGCACACCTCGTCGTAGTGGGCCTTGGCGTCGGCGTTGACGTGGTCGGCCAGCAGGGGCGCCTTCGCCATGACCTCGGCCATGCCGGGGGCCTTGGAGTCGAAGGCGCGCAGCGGGTTGATGGCCCGGCGCTCCTCCACCTCTGCGGGCAGGTCGCCGACGGAGTCGAGGTAGGCGTTGAGCACCTCGTGGTAGCCGGGCCGGTCCTCGGGGTCACCGAGGTTGTTCATCAGCAGGGTGACCTCGCCGCAGCCGGCGGCCTTCAGGGCCTCCCAGCCGAGCAGGACCAGCTCGGCGTCGACCATCGGGTCGTCGGTGCCCAGCGCCTCGACGTCGACCTGCGTGAACATGCGCTGCCGGCCCTTCTGGACGTTCTCCGCCCGGAAGCACTCCCCCGCCCAGGAGATCTTCAGGGGCAGCCCGCCGGCCTTGGGCACGCCACCCTCCAGCGCCGCGCGCATGATGCCGGCGGTCGCCTCGGGACGCAGCGTCAGCGACCGGTCGCCCCGGTCGGTGAAGGTGTACATCTCCTTGTTGACGATGTCGGTGGAGGCACCGACGCCGCGAGAGAACACCTCGGTGTGCTCGAAGACGGGGGTGCGGATCCGCTGGTAGCCGTAGGTGAGGGCGGTCTCGAGGAACGCCCGCTCGACCGCGTCGAACGCGGCCGCTTCGGGGGGAAGTCGGTCGGGGGCGCCCTTGACGCCGTCGGGGATGCTCACAGTCCACGCCTCTGCTTGGTCACGGGCTTGCCGATGGCGGGCTCGGGCGACCCGAGGTCGGCCATGATCTGGTGCACGAACGGGTTGCTGCGGCGTTCGGCGCCGACGGTGGTCTCGGGGCCGTGGCCGGAGATGATGCGCATGTCGTCGGGCTGGGGCAGGACGACACGGTGGATGGACCGGGCCTCCTCCTCCCACGACCCGCGCAGGAAGTCGGTGCGGCCGACGGAGCCGGCGAAGATCAGGTCACCGGAGATCATCACCGGCGCGTCGCCGAGGTCGTCGGTGATGAAGACCGAGGATCCCGGCGTGTGGCCGGGGGTGTGGCGGACGTCGACCTGCATGCCGGCGATGGTCATGGTGTGCTCGTCGCGGAAGGTCTCCAGCCGCTCGTGCGGCGGGTCCCAGACCAGGCCGAACTGGGCCTCGAGGTTGCCCGGCGCCGCGCCGATGCCGGCACCCGGTTCGTCCCACAGCCAGCGGTCCTCCTCGTGCATGCGCACGCCGACGTCGAGGCTCCGCGCAAGCTCCGGCGCCGACCACAGGTGGTCGAGGTGGGCGTGGGTCAGCAGGATCGCCTCGCAGGTCACCCCGCGGGCGGCGAGGGCCTTGGTGACAGGCCCCTCCCCGTCCTGGCCGGGATCGACCACGAACGCGGTCCCGCGTTCGGAGTCACCGACGATGTAGCAGTTGGCCTGCCACACGCCGAGGGTCAGCACATCGACGAAGGGTTGCGACATAGGTCGCCGAGCGTACCGGCCGGCGGCCGTGGTTCCGAGCCGGGATCAGGCGCCGTCGGGCACGCGGCCGCCACCGGCGGCGCGGGGGATGACGCGGTAGGCGTCGTAGACGCTCTCGACCCGCTTGACCTGGCGGATGACGTGGTCGAAGTGGGTGATGTCGGCCAGCTCGAAGGTGAACCGCAGCAGGGCGATCCGGTCGCGCTTGGTGGTGACGTTGGCCGACAGGATGTTGACGTGTTCGTCGCCGAGGACGGTGGTGATGTCGCGCAGGAGGTGCTTGCGGTCCAGCGCCTCGACGTCGACGGTCACGCGGAACGTCGCCGGGGTCTGGGTGTTCCAGCGGACCTCGACCAGCCGGTCGTCCTGGGCACGCAGCGACGCGGCGTTGGGACAGTCGGTGCGGTGCACGCTGATGCCCCTCCCCCGGGTCACGAAGCCCATGATGTCGTCGCGCGGTACCGGCGTGCAGCACCGGGCGAGGGTGACCAGGACGTCGTCGATCCCCTCGACGATGACGGCCTCGCTGGACCGACGGGGTGCCTCCTCGACGACGGCGGGGGACGAGTAGGCCTCCTCGTCCTCGTCGGGCAGCGGTGGTGCCTCGGCCGCGGCAAGCTTCTGGCCGAGTTGCTGGGCGATCGCCTTGGCGGTGATGTGCCCGTCGCCGATGGCCCGGTAGAGGGAGTCGAAGTCGGCGTAGTTGTGGTTCTGCGCGATCTCCATCAGCTCGGGCGAGCGGATCAGCCGCTTCCAGCCCCGACCGGACTTCGACAGGGCCTTGCGAAGGTCCTCGCGGCCACGGTCGATGGCGTCCTCGCGCCGTTCGCGGCTGAACCAGGCACGGATCTTGGAGCGGGCCCTCGACGAGCCGACGAACTCCAGCCAGTCACGCGAGGGGCCGGAGTCCTTGGAGGACGACAGCAGCACCTCGACGGTCTCGCCGTTGCGCAGCTCGTACTCCAGCGGGACCAGCCGGTCGTTGACCCGGGCGCCGATGGTGCGGTGGCCGACCTCGGTGTGGATGGCGTAGGCGAAGTCCACGGGGGTCGAGCCGCGGGGCAGCTGGCGGATGTCGCCGTCGGGGGTGAAGACGAACACCTCGTCGGCGTACAGGTCGAGGGTGACCCCGCGCATGAACTCGCCGGGTGAGTCCCTGGTGGAGGACTCCATGTCGAGCATGTGCTCCAGCCACTGGGCGTCGCCACCCCCCTCGCCGGCGGCGCGGTTGGTCTCCTTGTAGCGCCAGTGGGCCGCGACACCGAACTCGGCGGTCCGGTGCATGGAATGGGTGCGGATCTGCACCTCCATCGTCTTGCCGCCCGGCCCGACCACCGTCGTGTGCAACGACTGGTAGAGGTTGAACTTGGGCATCGCGATGTAGTCCTTGAACCGCCCGGGGACCGGACGCCAGACCGCATGGAGGGTGCCGAGGGCCGCGTAGCAGTCCTTGACGGAGTCCACGATGACCCGGATGCCGACGAGGTCGTAGATCTCGTCGAACTCCTTGCCGCGGATGACCATCTTCTCGTAGATCGACCAGTAATGCTTCTGTCGGCCGGTGACCTGCGCGCGGATCTTCACGCCCCGCAGGCGCTCGGTGACGTCGGCGAGGACCTGCTGGATGTAGACGTCACGACCGGGCTGCCGCTCGGCCACCATCGCCTTGATCTCGTCGTACCGCTTGGGGTGCATGCACTGGAAGGACCGGTCCTCCAGCTCCCACTTGAACTGCTGCATGCCCAGCCGGTGCGCCAGGGGGGCGTAGATGGAGAGGGTCTCGGCGGCCTTCTCCTCCTGCTTGTGGCGCGGCATGTGGTGGATCGTCCGCATGTTGTGCAGGCGATCGGCCAGCTTGATGAGGAGGACGCGGTAGTCGTCGGCCATCGCCAGCAGCATCTTGCGCAGCGACTCGGCCTGCTGTTCCTCCTTGGACTGCACGGCGACGCGTTCGAGCTTGGTGACCCCGTCGACCAGCGCGGCGGTGGCGTCGCCGAACTCCTTGCGCAGGTCGTCGAGGGTCCACTCGGTGTCCTCGACCACGTCGTGCAGGAGGGCCGCGCACATCGTGGCGGTGTCCGCGCCCAGGTCGGCCAGGATCTCTGCCACCCCGATCGGGTGGATGATGTAGGGCTCGCCGGACTTGCGCTTCTGCCCCGAATGGGCGGCGTCGGCGACCTCGTAGGCCCTCAGGATCAGCTTGAGGTCGACCCTCGAGGCAGACCGCTTGAGCGCCTGGACCAGCGGCTGGACCGGTTCGGGGATCTGGGTGCCCAGGTCGCCGAAGGGGAGGCGGGCCAGGACGGCACGGACGCCGGACTGACGGCGGGCGGCTCGGGAGCCCTGGGGGATGTCGCCGGTCGGGACCGGCAGCGAGCCGCCGCCTTCGGCGGAGACGTCGGGATTGTCCCCTGCGTCCGTCTTCCCCGTGTCGACGGTGGGACCCGCTGGGTCGACCGGCGCTGTCGGCGCGCTCTCCAGCGTCTCGGGGGCCCGGGTGTCGGTGGCCCCGGAAGTCGGTCGCTGGTCAGCGGTCGTGGCATTGCCTCCTGCCGGTGAAACTCACCACCGACTGTAGTCGTCATCGCAAGGACGTCCGTGGGACGGAGGATGCTACGGCGTCGATAGTTGCCAACACACATCGACGGCCGAATTCGTGGACCGGCTCCTGACGACGTCAGGAGTGACTGCTGTTCAGTAGTGGAGCAGCGTCGTGATGTCGTGGCCTGCGAGCTTCGTGCGACCCTCGAGGAAGTCCAGCTCGATGAGGAAGGACAGGCCGGCAACGGTGGCGCCGGCTCGTCCGACGAGCTCGACAGCCGCCTCGGCGGTCCCCCCGGTGGCGAGGACGTCGTCGACGACGAGCACCCGGTCGCCGTCGGCCAGCGCGTCAGCGTGCATCTCGATCGTCGCGGTGCCGTACTCCAGGTCGTAGGACTGCCCGATCGTGGCGGCCGGGAGCTTGCCGGCCTTGCGCATCGGGACGAACCCCGCGCCCAGCCGGAGGGCGATGGGTGCGGCGAGGATGAACCCGCGGGCCTCGATGCCGACCACCCGGTCGACCTGCCCCTCGTACGGCGCGGCCAACGCGTCGATGGCGGCGCCGAACCCCTCCGGGTCGTCCAGCAACGGCGTGATGTCCTTGAAGACGATGCCCTCGGAGGGAAAATCGGGGATGTCGCGGATCAGGGCGTCGAAGTCCATGACCCCGGACTGTAAACGCCGCGTCCGCCCCCGGAGACGTCGGCCCCGCCCGTCGGACCGCCACCGGCGAGGTCCGTTCCCCGCGAACCCCGGAAAAGGACTGTCCCCTCGACCTCTGGTGGAGGTCGAGGGGACGAGGCCCGGATACCGGTTCTGCGGTCAGGCAGCCGCGCCGCCTCGCTCCGCGCGCTCCTTGAGCTCGGCGAACTTGGGGTCCTTCTCCTTCAGCCACACCAGCAGCGGGGTGGCGATGAAGATCGAGGAGTAGGTACCGACCGTCATGCCGATGAACAGCGCAAGGGCCAGGTCCGACAGCGTCGCCGCGCCCAGCAGGTTGGCGCCGACGAACAGCAGCGAGGCGACCGGCAGCACCGACGTGATCGACGTCGACAGCGACCGGACCAGCACGTTGTTCAGCGCACCGTTGGCCAGCTGACCGTACGACGTGGTGGACACCGACGTCAGCTTCTCGCTGTCCTCGGTGATGCGGTCGAACACCACGACCGTGTCGTACAGCGAATAACCGAGGATCGTCAGGATGGCGATGACCGTCGACGGCGACACCGTGAAGCCGATCAGCGCGTAGAGGCCGACGGTGATGATCACGTCGTGCAGCAGCGTGAGCACGGCGGAGACCGCCATGCGCCACTCGAAGCGAAACGTGATGTAGGCGATGACCAGGACGAGGAACACGATGAGGCCGCGGATGGCCTGTTCGGTCACGGCGTCACCCCAGCGGGGGCCGATGGTGGAGACGCTCACCTCTCCGCCGGTCAGCTCCTCGATGGCCGCCGCGACCTCGAGGTCGTCGACGCCGGAGATCTCCGAGATGGCCGGGGTGGACACCTGCGCGCCTGCGCCGTCGTCGACGACCTGCACGATCGCGCCGGTGACGCCGAGGTCGGTCAGCGCCGCCTCGATGTCCTCGACGGTGAACTCCTGGGTGGCCCCCTCCTCCACGAAGGAGGAGCCGCCGGTGAACTCGATGGAGAAGTTCAGCCCGCGGATGCCGAGGGCGGCCAGGCTGACCAGGATCAGGGCGAGGGTGATCAGCCCGAACTGGCGCGAGCGGCCGATGAAGTCGACCTGTGCCCGTCCGGTCAGCAGCCGGGAGAGGCCGGTGTCCCGGTCCTCCTGGCGGTCGGTGGTGGTGATGTCGGTCACTTGCGACCCTTCTTCCCGTTCTTGCGACCCTTGCGGCCGGATCCGACGTTGGCCGAGAGGGCCAGCTGCTCACTGGTGACGCCGGCACGCAGCCCCATGAAGGGTGCGTCGACCAGCTTGGGGCTGCGGGCGACGAGCCCGAACACCCCGCGGGTGAACGTCGCGAACAGCAGGGTGTCGATCAGCGTCGACAGGCCCAGCGTGAACGCGAAGCCCCGGACCGGGCCGACGGCCAGCAGGTACAGGACGACCGCCGCGAGGAAGCTGACGGTGTTGCCGGTCAGGTTGGTGCGGAACGCCTTCTTGAAGGCGTGGTCGGCGGCGGTGCGGATCGTGCGGCCGGCACGGACCTCGTCGCGGTAGCGTTCGCGGTAGATGATCGAGGAGTCCGCGGCGATGCCGATGGACACGATGATGCCGGCGATGCCCGCGAGGGTCAGGGTGAAGCCGATGACCTCGCCGAGGACGATGATCAGGCCGAAGACGGTGATCCCGAAGGCGATCAGCTCGAGCACGGCCGCAGCACCCATGCCGCGGTAGAGCGCGATCAGGTACAGGGCGACCAGGACCAGCCCGATGAGGCCGGCCAGCAGGCCCGCGTCGAGGGAGTCCTGCCCGAGGGTGGGCGAGATCGTCTGGAAGGTGCCGAAGTCCAGCTGGATGGGCAGCGCACCGGCCTTGAGCACGAGCGCGAGGTCCTTGGCGTCGTTCTCCCCGACCGTGTTGACGACCGCGGAGCCACCCTGGATGCCCTGGCCACACGCGACCTCCTGGCTGACCGGCGGCGCCTGCTCGACGATGGAGTCCAGCACGATGGCCAGCTGGCGCTGGACACCCTGCAGGCAGGCGAGGTTGCCGGTGACCTCGGCGAAGGCGTCGGCGCCCTCGCTGTCGAAGTCCATCTCCACGATCCACTGCTCCACGATCTGCTGCGGGATCAGCTGGGCCGACGCGTCGGTCAGGTTCGCACCGGACACCGCGACGGGGCCCATGCGCAGGCGGTTCCACTGCGCGCGGGGCAGCTCGACGTCGGGGTCGACGGGGTCGTAGGTGCGCAGGCACAACACGACCTCCTCGTCAGCCGGCGGGATCGCGGTGTCGGACCGCTCGTCGCAGGTCGATCCGGCGGTGGCCGTGGCCGTCTCGCTCAGCTCCGACGTGTCGGGTGGCAGCACCTCCAGCACCTGGCGGAACTGCAGCTGGGCGGTGCGACCGATGATCTCCCGGGCCTGCTCCTGGTCGGCCACACCCGGCAGCTGCACCTGGATGGTGTCGCCCTGGCGGGCGATGTCGGGTTCGGCCACACCGAGCGCGTCGACGCGCTCGCGGATGGTGGCAACGGTCTGGTCCAGGATCTCGTCGTCGATCTCGCCCTGTCCTTCGGCCGGGATCAGGTTGGCGCTGACGCCACCCTGCAGGTCCAGGCCCAGACGCGGTTCGAGCCCGGCGACGGCGATCCATCCCCACACCGCCGCGAGGGCGACGGCGTAGGCGACGATCAGCGTGATCAGGCGTCCTCGTGACACGGTGACAGCTTTCGTTGGTTGGTGGGTGGGGGCTGAGCGGTGGCGTCCGGCGGTCTAGAGGACCGGGACGTCGTTGACGGTGATGCGGAACTCCGCGCCGAGGGTTCGCCCGGCACGGCGGCACATCACCATCCGCTCCATGAAGATCTCGAAGTACTCGAAGACGGGCGTGACGTCGGTGTCGACGGTCAGCTCGAGGGTGAGGGTTCGGCGGACCTCGGGGTCACCCGGGCGCACCAGCATCCGCTCCCCGTCCTCGGTGAAGATGTTCGACTCGACCAGGCCGGACTCCTGCTCGGCCAGGTCGCGGCTCCGCGGCGAGACGCGCAGGAAGCTGGAGGTGACCGCGTAGTTGACGCGGTCGTGGATGTCGTTGTCGATGTCACCGGTGTCGCGCACCCGGCTGCGGTGCACGTCGGACTTGTCGGCCACGATGACCGCCGCGGACACGGGCGAGACGGCGACGCCGTAGGACTCCTCGTGGTTGCCGGCCGCACCCATGACCTGGGCGATGTCGTGTACGGGCACGTCGAGCTCGCGGAGGATCGTCATCGCGATCAGGCCCGAGGACTGTCCGTGGTTGGCGCGCGAGACGACGTTGCCGATGTCGTGCAGGTAGCCGCTGACGGCGCCCAGCTCGGCCAGCCGCTCGTCGAAGCCCAGGTGCGTCAGGACGTTGTAGGCGATGTGGCCGACGAGGTTGGCGTGCCGGAAGCCGTGCTCGGTGAACCCCTGGGAGGCCAGGAACTCGTCGGCCATCTCCAGCAGGCCGGTCGCCAGCGTGTGCTGCTGGACCGCCTCGAGCAGCGGGATGCGGCTGCGGCCGGTCGACTCCGCCGGGGACGCCTGCTCGGTCCCCTCTGGGGTGCGACCACCGACGCCGACGCCGTCGTCGACGAGGTCGCCGTCGGGTGTGTCAGCAGCGGCGGTGGACCGCTGGTCCATCTCGGCGCCCCGGTCGTCGTCGTGGCTCATGCGGTGGAGAGGATCAGGAATCGCGGTTGGCGTCGTTGTCGCCGTCCACGTCCCCGATGACGATGTCGTCGTCGTTGTCGAAGTCGAACTCGTCGTCGTCGAACTCGTCGAGGTCGTCATCGTCGTCGAAGGTGACGGGGGCCGGTTCCGTCAGCGCGCGGGAGATGGCGGTGCGGGCCATCGTCACGATGACGCCGGGTGCCAGCTCCAGCTCCATGGTGTCCTCCTCGAGGGCGACGATGCGGCCGTGGAAGCCGCCGATCGTGACGACCTCGTCCCCTTCGGAGACCCGACGGAGCATGGACTGCTGCTCGGCCTGGCGCTTGCGCTGGGGACGGATGATGAGGAAGTAGAAGGCCGCGCCGATGAGCAGGAACGGCAGCAGGGCGCCGATGGGGCTGCCCGTGGCGGCGGCGCCGTTGTCGGCGAGCACGGGAACGTCGATAAGCAGGTTCATGGTGAGGACGGACCTCCGGGTGGAGAGTGGGTGGGGCCTGCTGGGTGGTCGCTGACTGCGCACACCGAAGCGGCCCTGCTGAGAGGCCCGGCCGGGAAACGATAGCACCGTCGGTACCCGACCTCCGACCGGGCCCCCGGTCGGTCAGCCGCCCGACGGTCGACGCCGAGGGTTCAGTCGAACAACGAGGGGCCGGCGCCGGGGGTCCGGTCCAGCGTGAACGGCAGGTCGAGGTGCCCGAAGGCCGCCGCTGTCGCCACCCGACCGCGGGGGGTGCGGGCGAGCATGCCCTTCTGGATGAGGAAGGGTTCGACGACGTCCTCGAGGGTGTCGGGCTGCTCTCCCACGGCAACGGCGAGGGTGCCCAGACCGACCGGGCCACCACCGAAGTCGCGGCACAGCTTGTCCAGCACCATGCGGTCGAGCTTGTCCAGCCCGGCCGGGTCGACCTCGAACATCTCCAGGGCAGCGGAGGCGGTGGCGTGGTTCACGGTGCCGTCGCCCTTGACCTCGGCGTAGTCACGCACGCGCTTGAGCAGGCGGTTGGCGATGCGAGGGGTGCCGCGGCTGCGGCGGGCGATCTCCAGCGCGCCGGCGGCGTCCATCGGTACGTCGAGCAGCGTGGCGGAACGGGACACGATCCGTCGCAGGTCGCCGGGGTCGTAGAACTCCAGCCGGGTCGCGAAGCCGAAGCGGTCGCGCAGCGGGCCGGTCAGCAGGCCGGTGCGGGTCGTGGCGCCGACGAGGGTGAAGGGTGGCAGCGGCAGCCGGAAGGCCTTGGCGGCCGGGCCCTTGCCGACCACGATGTCCAGGACGAAGTCCTCCATGGCCGGGTAGAGGATCTCCTCCACGGCGCGGGGCAAGCGGTGGATCTCGTCGAGGAAGAGCACGTCGCCCTTCTCGAGGTTGGTCAGGATGGCGGCGAGGTCGCCGGGCCGTTCCAGCGCCGGCCCGGACGTGGCCCGCAGGGCCGCCTGCATCTCGGTGGCCACGATGTGGGCGAGGGAGGTCTTGCCCAGGCCCGGCGGCCCGGAGAACAGCAGGTGGTCGGCCGAGGCGCCCCGTCGCTGGGCGCCGGCGAGGATCAGGCCGAGCTGGTCCTTGATGCGCTGCTGGCCCACGAACTCGCCGAGGTGGCGAGGACGCAGGCTGGTCTCGAGGTCGAGGTCCTCGTCCTGGGCGTAGGGGTCGATGACCTCGTTGTCCAGGCCGTGCTCGTCGGTCATCCGAGGCCTCGCAGGGCGCCGCGGATCTGGACCTCGGCGGGTTCGTCGGCGGGGACACCGCGGAGGGCGTGCTCGACCTCGGCCGCGCCGTACCCGAGCGCAGAGAGGGCCTGCCGGGCCTCGCTGCGGGGGTCGTCGGCGGCGGCCGCGGTCGGCAGGCCGTTTCCGGCGGGGCTGGACGAGGGCAGCATGCCGACCTTGCTGCGCAGCTCCAGCACGAGGCGCTGCGCGCCCTTCTTTCCCACGCCGGGGATGGCGGTCAGACCGGTGACGTCCTCGGCGATGACCGCGGCGCGGATCCCGTCGGCGCCGAGGGTGTCGACGGCGGCGAGCGCCAGCTTCGGCCCGACGCCGGAGACCGACAGCAGCAGCTGGAACAGGTCCCGGTCGCCGACGCCCGGGAAGCCGTAGAGGTCCATCGCGTCCTCGCGGACGGCGAGGTGGGTGTGCAGGACGATCTCGGTCCCCACGCCGCCGAGCCGGACGCCGGAGGGCACGCGGACGAGGTAGCCGACACCGCCGACGTCGAGGACGACGCGGCCGGGTTCGAGGTGGGCGACGGCGCCACGGAGCAGGGCGATCATGTCGCGGTGAGGAGGAGGACGGTCATGGTGCGGTCGAGGGTAGGCGGTGGGTGCGACGTGGTCGGGTTCCGGACCGCTGCAGGATCGGTCATCGACGTCCCCGCGGGTGGGCGGTCGGCCGGACGGCCTGCAGGCCGGGGCCGGCCTCGGCCAGCGCCGCGGCGAGGCGTGGCGGCAGCCCGGCGGTAGCGGGGTTCGGCTGACCGGGGCCGGACCCCGGCGTCGTGGCGGGCCCGGCCGTCGGCATCGCGGCCTGCTGCAGGTGGCACAGCGCCACGGCGAGCGCGTCGGCCTTGTCCGCGGGTTTGGGCGGCTTGGCCAGGCCCAGCATCCGCTG
Organism: Euzebya pacifica; assembly: GCF_003344865.1. Classification (GTDB taxonomy): domain Bacteria; phylum Actinomycetota; class Nitriliruptoria; order Euzebyales; family Euzebyaceae; genus Euzebya; species Euzebya pacifica. The sequence goes on along the minus strand of NZ_CP031165.1, from coordinate 1,995,664 downwards.
GACCATGAAGGTCACCTGGTCCTTGTCGGCGTCACCGAAGCCGGTGACCGCAGCCTTGACCTGTGAGGGGGTCAGCTCGGTCACGCCCAGGCCGTGGCGGGCTCCGACGAGGTGGACGAGGCCCACGACCTGGATGGCCCCGACGCCGGTGCGGGCCTGGTTGTTGATGAAGACCCGTTCGACGGCGAGCGCCGCCGGCCGGTCGGTGGCCACGGCGGACTCGATGGCGGCGTGGATGGCCGCCAGACGGTCGCCGAGGGCCTGATCGGGGGGTGTGCGCACGACCTCTGCCCGGACGACCTTCGCGCGCTGCGCCGGCCCGTCGAGGACGGCCACGCCGCAACGCGACAGACCGGGGTCCACGCCGAGCACACGAATGGAAGCGGCCGAGGGGTCGAACATCTGTACTGCACTGTAGCAGCCAAGGTGCCCTCCCCCGGCCAACCCGACCAACCGCCGGGCGGCGGGACCGTGCTACGGGAGAGGAGGGAGGACGGCGCCGGGGTTGAGGATGCCAGCGGGGTCGAAGGCGGCTTTCACGGCGTGCTGCAGCCGGATGCCGGCGGGGCCGAGCTCGTCGGCCAGGCGGTGGGCCTTGAGACGGCCGACCCCGTGCTCGCCGGTGATCGTGCCGCCGAGCCCGAGCGCCGCGGTCAGGATGTCGTCGAAGGCCTTGGCGGCCCGGTCGGCCGAGCTGGCGTCGTGCACGATCGTGGGGTGCAGGTTGCCGTCGCCGGCGTGGCCGAACGTGCCGATCAGCAGCTCGTACCGCTCGGCGATGCCCTCGATGGCCGCGATGGCTGCCGGCAGGGCGCTGACCGGCACGCAGACGTCGTCGAGCAGAGTCGTGCCCAGGCGTTCCAGCGACGGGTAGGCGGCGCGCCTGGCAGCCAGCAGCGCCTCGCCTTCCGCCGGGTCGTCGGTGGACGCCACGAAGCCTGCGCCGGCAGCCTCGCAGCGCACCGCGAGTTCGGCGATGTCGTCGGCTGCGCGCGGCCCGGTGTCGCACTGGGCCAGGACGAGCGCGGCGGCATCGCGGTCGAGGTCCATGCGGTGGGCCTCGTCGACCACCCGGATCGTGGTGGCGTCCATGATCTCCAGCAGCGACGGGGACAGGCCGTCGGCAGCGATGGCGGCAACGGCCCGACCGGCGGACTCCAGGGTGGGGAAGAAGGCCACCAGCGTCGCCGCGGCGAGCGGGGCGGGGACCAGGCGCAGGGTGGCCTCGGTCACCACGCCGAGGGTGCCCTCGGAGCCGACCATCAGGTGGGTCAGGTCGTAGCCGGCCACGCCCTTGCGGGTGCGGTGGCCGGTCCGCACGATCGAGCCGTCGGCGAGGACGACTTCCAGGGCGAGGACGAAGTCGGCCGTGACCCCGTACTTGACGCAGCACAGCCCACCGGCGTTGGTGGCGATGTTGCCGCCGATGGTGGAGAAGTCCTTGCTGGCGGGGTCCGGCGGGTAGCTCAGCCCGTGGGTGCGGGCGGCGGCGTCGACGGTGGCGGTGACGGCGCCCGGTTGGACGACGGCGTAGCGGTCGGCCGGGTTGACCTCGAGCACCCGGTCCATGGCCGCCAGCGACACCACGACTGCCCCGTCCACGGCGTTGGCCGCCCCGGCCAGGCCGCTGCCGGCGCCGCGGGGCACGACCGCCACGCCGTGGGCCGACGCCCAGCGCAGCACCGTGGCGACGTCCTGCGTGGTCCGGGGCCGGACCAGCGCGAGGGGCGTCCCAGAACTCAGACCGGGCACCTGGTCCCCGGCGTGAGCGGCGACGACCTGCGGGTCGGTGACCAGCAGGTCGTCGTCGAGCTCGCCGGCCAGGCCGGCGAGCGCATCGGTCAGCACAGGATCAGGCCGCCGGCGCCTTGGCGCGCAGGACCTGCATGAACTCGCGCATCCACGTGGGGTGGTCGGGCCATGCACGGGCCGAGACCATCAGCCCGTCGACCACGCCGGCACCGTCGACGAACTCCGCGCCAGCGGCCTCGACATCCGGCTGCAGCGCCGGGTAGGCGGCGGTGCGGCGACCCTGCAGGGTCCCGGCGGCGGCCATGACCTGGGCGGCGTGGCACAGCTGGGCGACCGGCAGGTCGTTGGCCATGAAGTGCTGCACGATGCGCTTGCAGTCCTCGTCGTTGCGGATGAACTCCGGCGCGCGACCGCCGGGGACGACGAGGGCGACGTAGTCAGCCGGGTCGACGTCGGCGAACGCAAGGTCCGCATCCCACGTGTACCCGAGCTTCTCGGTGTAGGTGTCGAAGCCGTCGACGAAGTCGTGCACCACGAACTGCAGCTTCTTCTTGCTCGGGGCCGCGATGTCGACCTCGTACCCCTCTTCCAGCAGGCGCTGGTAGGGGTACATGACCTCGAGGCTCTCGGCGGCATCGCCGGTGATGATCAGGACCTTTGCCATGGGATTGCCCTCCTGTAGTGGCTGTGCGTGCGCCGTCCGCGCTCGGGGCTTGGCTCGACGTGGCCGAGACCCTATTCTTGGTCTGACCAACAGTCAATACGATCATCAGTTGTTCATCTCACCAACAGGAGCCGGCGTGAGCGTGTTCGAATCAGTGGCCCCCTCGCCCCTGTACCAACAGGTGGCCGGGCGGATCCGCGAAGCCATCGTCGACGGACGGTTCGGCCCGGGTGACGCACTGCCCGGCGAACGCGAGCTGGCCGAGACGTTCGGCGTCAGCCGCGCATCGGTGCGCGAGGCGCTGCGCCAGCTCGAGGCGCAGGGGCTTGTCGCCGGTGGCCGGACCGCGCAGGGACGGACCGTCGCCCGCACCAACCGGAAGGCGTTGACGCAGGCGCTCACCGACTCCATGGCGCTGCAGCAGGTGCCGTTGACGGACCTGGTCGAGCTGCGCTGCGCGGTGGAGGGACAGGCGCTGCGCCTGGCCGCCGCCATGCCGGTGCTGACGGCGCTGGAGGAGGCCGACGCGGCGCTGGCCACGATGCGCCGCTCCCACGACGACGCGATCGCCTACGACCTGGCGGACGTGGCGTTCCACGCGGCACTGGTGCGCGCCTCGGGCAACCAGGCGATGCATGCCGTCATGCAGGCGTGTCGCGACACCCAGACCCGCTACCTGGCCGACGCGCTGGCGGAGGTCGAGGACCTCAACGGCACCCTGTCCCGCCTGACCGAGGAGCACGAGGCGATCCTTCGCGCCGTCGACCAGGGTCGCGGCGACGACGCCGCCGCCCTGACCGAGATGCACATCCGCGGCTTCTACGGCCGCGAGTGAGGCGGGCTACAGCTCCAGCCGCATGCAGGTGCTGTAGGGGTTGACGGTGTAGTCACCGAACGGCGGGCAGGGCCGGAACCCGTTGCGCTCGTAAAGGGTCCGGGCGGGCGCGAAGACCGCCATCGTCCCGGTCTCCAGGCTGACCGCCTCGTACCCCCGTGCGCGGGCCAACCCGATGAGCTCGTCGAGCAGCGCACGGGCGATGCCCCTCCCCCGGGCCGCCTCGGCGACGTGCATGGACTTGACCTCCCCGTGGGCGGCATCGAGCTCGCGGAGGGCGCCCACCCCCAGCAGCACGTCGTCGTCACGGGCTGCGAGGAACGTGATGTCGGGCCGGGCCAGCCCGTCGAGGTCCAGCGCGTGCACGTGCCCCGGCGGCGACGTGGCCCGCATCAGGGCCAGGTGCGCCTCGAGCAGCGCCACCACGTCGGGCGCCCGCGGGTCCGCCGCAGCGATGCGCACGGCTGGAGGCCGGGGGTGGCGCTAGGCCACGGCCTCCATGATCTCGTCGGAGATGTCGTAGTTCGCGAACACATCCTGCACGTCGTCGGAGTCCTCGAGGGCATCGATGACGCGCATGACCTTCTTCGCGCTCTCCTCGTCGGTGATCGGGACGTTGACGCTGGGCAGCATCGTGGTGTCGGAGGACGACACGGGGATGCCGGCCTCGGTCAGGGCCTTGCGGACGTCGTTCACGTCCGTCGGCTGGCAGGTGATGGTGTAGACGTCGCCGTCGTTGCTGACGTCCTCGCCGCCGGCTTCCAGCGCCGCCATCATGACCTCGTCCTCGTCGGTGCCGTCGGTCGGGACGGTCACGACGCCGGTGCGGGTGAACAGGTAGTTGACCGCGCCGGGCTCGGCCAGCGAGCCGCCGTTCTTGTTGAACGCGGTGCGCACGTCAGCCGCAGCACGGTTGGTGTTGTCGGTCAGGCACTGCACGTAGACGGCCACACCACCGGGCGCATAGCCCTCGTAGTAGACGGTCTTCCAGTCCGCCCCACCGCCGTCACGACCGGCCGCACGGGCCAGGGCACGCTCGATGTTGTCCTTGGGGACCGAGGCGTCCTTGGCCTTCTGCACCATCGTGGCCAGGGTCGGGTTCATGTCGGGGTCTGCGCCCCCGTCACGGGCCGCAGCCTCGATGGCCTTGATCAGCTTTCCGAACAGGCGCCCGCGGGCCGCGTCGTTCGCGCCCTTCTTGCGCTTGATCGTTGCCCATTTGCTGTGACCCGACATCTCGCTCTCACCTGATCAAATCGACGAAGAGTTCGTGCAACCGGGAGTCGTCGGTCAGCTCGGGATGAAACGAGCTGGCCAGCAGTCGACCCTGACGGCAGACGACGATGGTATCGCCCACCGTGGCAAGTACGTCCACCGCTACTCCGGCCCGCTCGATCGCGGGGGCACGGATGAAGACCGCCTTCATCGGTCCGCCGGTGATCCCGGCGACGTCGAGGTCGGTCTCGAAGCTGTCGAGCTGCCGTCCGAAGGCGTTGCGACGGACGCTGGTGTCCATGGCTTCCAGCAGCGGCTGGTCGGCCGGACGACCGTCGTGGTGCACCGCCTCGCTGGCCAGCAGGATCGCCCCGGCACAGGTCCCGAAGACCCCCAGCCCGTCGGCGATGCGGGCGCGAAGCGGCTCGAGCAGGTCGAACAGGCCCAGCAGCTTGCCGATGGTCGTGGACTCTCCGCCGGGGATGACCAGTCCGTCGATCGCCTCGAGCTGGTGGGCGTGCTTCACCGGCATGGTGCGCACCCCGAGCTCGTCGAGCACCCGCAGGTGCTCCGCGACGTCGCCCTGCAGGGCCAGCACTCCAACTGTGGTCGTCATCGGGCCGCAGGGTAGCGGCCGTCCGCAGGCCTCTCGGCAGCCACTCGGGGCTCAGGGTGCCGCGATGACCGCCACGACCGCCTCCACCGCAGCTCGGGCACCCGGGCCGCTGGCGCGAACCTCCACCACCTCGCCGTGATCCACACCGAGCGCCAGCAACGACAGCATCGATGTCGCGTCGACCGGCGTGCCGCCGGGACGTCCCACGGTGACCGCCACGTCCTGGGCGGCCGCGATCCGCACGACCGCCGCTGCGGGGCGGGCATGCAACCCGACGTCGGCCCCCACCTCGACCGGTACGACCACCTCCTCTGGCTCGTCGACGGCCTCGGGCGCCGGGTCGGGGTCGGGCGCCGGGTCGGGGTCGGACCCGAGCAGCAGGGTCCGCACTTCCTCCGCGTCGTCGGTGGTCGACAGCCGCGACAGCCGCGCCCGGTCCCGCAGGACCCCGGCCAGCCGAGCCATCAGCGGCAGGTGGTCCGCCGAGGCCGAGGCCAGGCCGATGACGACCCGCACGGGCTGGCCACCCCAGTCGATTGGTTCGGCGAGTTGCGCGACGGCCACCATGGCGCGGTGCACCAGTGACCGCGAGGCGTCGGTGCCGTGCGGCATGGCCACCCCAGGACCCACGACGGAGGACACGATGGCCTCGCGTTCGTGCATCGCCTCGCCGTAGGCGGCGGCCACCGCGCCGGCCTCGACCAGCAGCCCACCGACGAGGTCGATGGCCTCCTCCCTCGACTGCACGACCGCGCCCATGCGAATGCCGCCGAGGGGCAGGACCTCGTGGTCATCCACCCAGCGGGTCCCCGTCGCGGATGGCGGCCTCGAGCCGGTCGAACGCCGGGTCGCCCATGAACAGCTGGAACGGCAGGACGACCACACCGGGGGCGGCCTGCCGGGCCCGGCCGGCCAGCGCCGCGTGACACAGCACCACGTCGCCCTCGCCTGCCTCCAGCCGGTTGACGGCCGCATGGGTCACCGGCACGCCGTAGGGCGCAAGGCGCGTCGACAGCTGCGAGGTCAGCAGGACGCTGGAGCCCATCCCGGCCTCGCAGGCCACCAGCACCCGCCGTACTGCCCCCCCGTCGATCGTTGGCATGTTCACGCCTCCCGTGCCTGCGATGCCGACCACTTGTTGGCCGATGACCTCGTCCGCGCGTCGGCCAGGTCCCCAGCGGTGTCCTTGCGGCGCTCGGCCTTGAGCAGGAGCGTACCGACGCCGGCCGAGACCAGGGTGGACAGCAGGATGCCGAGCAGGGGGCCGACGTAGCCACCCCGCGGCATCACGGCCAGCCACGCGAAGATCGACCCGGGAGACGGTGTCGCGACCAGGCCTGCGCCGGTCAGCATGAAGGTGGCCACGCCGGTCGCCCCGCCGGCGATGGCGGCGATCAGCAGGCGTGGCTTCATCAGCACGTAGGGAAAGGAGATCTCGTGGATGCCGCCAAGGAAGTGGATGATCACGGCACCCGGCACCGTCGGCCGGACGTCTCGCGGCCCCGCCAGCCAGAAGGCCAGCAGGATGCCGAGCCCTGGGCCCGGGTTGGTCTCGATCATGAACACGAGCGACTGGCCGATCCGTTCGGCCTCGACCGCCCCCAGGGGGGCGAGGACCCCGTGGTTGACGGCGTTGTTGAGGAACAGGACCTTGGCCGGCTCGACGATGACCGACACCACAGGCAGCAGGTGATTGGCCACCATCCAGTCGACCCCGTCGCCGAGGGTCACGGTGACCACCGACACGACCGGGCCGATCGCCACGTAGCCGAGCACGGCCATGGCCAGGCCGAGCAGGCCGAGGGAGAAGTTGTCGACGAGCATCTCGAACCCCGCGCGCACGCGGGGTCGCAGGCTCCGGTCGACCTGTCGCAGGGCGAGGGCAGCCAGGGGACCGGCGACCATCGCGCCGAGCAGCTGGGGAACGTCAGAGCCGACGACGATGCCCATCGTCGCGATCGCGCCGATGACCCCTCCCCGCTGGTCGTGCACCACACGTCCGCCGGTCAGCCCGATGAGGACGGGCAGCAGCGTCGTGACCATCGGTTCGCTCAACGACGCCAGTCCCTCGTTGGGGATCCACCCGGCGGGCAGGAACAGGGCGCTGAGCAGGCCCCAGGCGATGAACGCGCCGATGTTGGGCATGACCATGCCGGCCAGGTTCCCGCCGACGCGCTGCAACCAGGTGCGCAGGCGAACCCAGGTCCCCTCTGGGGCAGCGCCTGCATCGTTCATCCGGAGAGCCCTCCTCGGCCGGCCCGTCCGCCTCGCTCGAATCGAACGGCTCTCCCCCAGTGTCGTTGGAACCGCGGTTGCACGCCAGCCCAAGGGACAGAAGCCGGTCGGCCGGGGGCGCGTGCTGGCCGGAGCGTCCTCGACCGGGCAGGATCGGTGCGGCCATGAACAACGTCGTCGTCCTCACCCGTCCGCTCGCCATGCGCGTCGTCGCCGCGTCCACCCTGGTGGTGATCATCGCGTGGGCGGCCCTGTCGGGCGACACGAGCGACTTCGGGGTCGTGGCCTATCCGGCCATCATCGGCCTGCAGACCGCCCGTGAGTTCCTGTGGCGGCTCGAGGTCACCGCCAAGGGCATGCACGAGCGGCCCGGCATCGGCCCCGCACGCGAGATCAGCTGGAAGGCCATCGACGCGGTGATCATGCCGAACTCGACGTGGTGGCGGATCAACCCGGTCCTGAAGGTCATCGAGGGACCCAACGTACAGCTGACCGCTGCCGACGACGTCGATGCCGTCATCGACATGGCGGTGAAGAAGGGCAAGACGATCGTCGGTTCGGCCGACTCGGTGACGCTGGTGCGCTCCATCGCCCCGTGGATCCTGCTCCTGGGGCTGGCCTGCCTGCTGCTCGGTGCCCAACTCGTGGGCGCCGCAGCCTGAGACCGCGCCCACGAGGGGGCACGGCACCTACCCGTAGGTGGTGGTGATGCCGCTGCCGCCGGTTGCCGTGACCGGCCGGCTATCCTGTCGTTGGAGTGACCCCTGTTTGGTGGACAGGCTCCCGCTTGGGAGACTGGAGCCACGATGCCGAAGAACAAGCCCCCGTATCGGCTCGAGCTGCGTGAGCAGCTGATCGCACTGGTCAAGGCAGGTCGCTCGCCGGAGGAGCTGTCGCCTGACTACGGGCAGACCGCGCAGACGATCCGCAACTGGATCGCCGCCGATGTCGCAGAGGACGACCCGGCTCATCTGGGCCGCGCCGAGCGCGAGGAGCTCGCCAGACTCCGTCGGGAGAACAAGATCCTTCGCGAGGAACGCGAGACCCTGTGAAAGGCCGCGGCCTGGTTCGCTGCGGAGACCGACGCGACGCCCCGAAAGCCTTCGCGTTCATGACGGCGAATCAGGCCGAGCACGCCGTCGCGACGATGGCCCGACTGCTGGTTGTCATTCTGACCGGGGCGTCCGCCGATTCGTCGGGACGTGGAGCGGGCGTTCTTGGGGCAAGATCGCCGAGGAACTGACCAGCGAGGAGGCCGCGGTCGCGGTGGGTGTGTCGGGTCCCGTCGGATCGCGGTGGTTCCGCGATCGTGGCGGCATGCCATCGATCCAGCTGACCTCCGGCACTGACCGGTTCCAGTCCTTCGTTAAACGGGAGGACATCGCGCTGCTGCTTCGCGACGGCAAGTCGATCCGCCACATCGCCCGAGAGCTGGACCGATCACCGTCGACGATCTCTCGGGAGGTGCGTCGCAACGCGGCAACCCGTAGCGGCAAGCTTGAGTACCGGGCCTCGGTGGCGCAGTGGAAGGCCGAGCTGATGGCACGACGAGCCAAACCCGCGAAGCTGGTCGCCAACGACCGGCTGCGCGAGTACGTGCAGGACCGGCTGGCCGGCAACATCAACGCGGCGGACGGCACCACGATCGTGGGGCCATCGGTGGCGTTCAAGGGTCGCCGGCACGGCCGTCGCAAGGACCGGCGGTGGGCCACCGCGTGGAGTCCGGAGCAGATCGCCAACCGGTTGAAGCTCGACTTCCCCGATGATGAGTCGATGCGGACCTCACACGAGGCCGATCTACCAGGCGCTGGACATCCAGGGCCGCGGCGCGCTGAAGCGCGAACTCGTCGCATGTCTTCGGACTGGTCGTGCGCTGCGCGTGCCGCGAGCCCGCCCGGCCAACCGGGGCAAGAAGTTCGTGACAGACCAGGTGATGATCTCCGCACGGCCGGCAGAGGTGAAGGACCGCGCGGTGCCCGGGCACTGGGAATCTCGCGCCGGGCGACCGCTACGGCCGCAGCGGGCAGCGAGGGGTACTCCTGCAGCTGGTCAAGGACCTAGCGCACATAGCGCTCCTTGACCGTCGGATCAATCTTCTTGGGCATGACTCGCACCGCCACGTCAGTACCAATCAATAGGTTGCGGCCGCACCTACCAATGCAACCACGCCCGCCACCAACAGCGCTAACCGAAGGAACCGTTCGGGAACGTACGAAACGTTGATGGGCAGCAAGAAGGCACCAAGAACTAGGAGGACTCCTGCAACGAGGAGCGGTCGAGGAAATCCCGGGGAAGCGAGTCGGCCGAGCAAGAACGCGAATGCAGCGATGGCAATTACCGCAAGGACCCGAGCTACTTGTAGGCCACTCATGCCGTGCAGTACCCCGTGCCATAGCCCGCGTATGCACCAGCAAGTAGCGTCGCCCCATAACCTCCTGTGGCAAGAATGCCAGCGACCCCGAAGACGATGCCGGCCCACTCGAGTCCGCTACAAGCTGCTCCCGTCGGGTCGATGCCGTTGATGGGGTTGTTGCCGACGTAGGTGTAGGTGTTGGCGAACGGCAGTGCGGTCAGGGAGAGGGCGGGGTCGGGTTGGGTCCAGCGGGCCTGGTCGGGGTTGTAGTAGCGCAGGCCCATCTTGTACAGGCCGGTGGGGTCCTGATGCTGCCCGGCGAACCTGAACGGCTGGTCGACGTGGCCTGCCGTCACCGCCGTCACCGACGTCTGCCCGTAGGGGCTGTAGGCATACCTGGTGGTCACCGTGCCGCCATCGTCGACCAGCGCCTGGGTGGACCCCAGCCGATCGGGCAGCAGGTAGTGGATGTCAGTCCCCTCACGACGGGACAGCACCTGGCCATCAGGGAGTCGCGTGTAGCCAACCGTCGTACTCCCCGTCGTCTGGGCCGTCACGCCCAACAGGCTGGTGACGTAGCTGGTCGACCCGAGCGTGGCCCGGCCGACGGCGGTGTCGCCCCAGTAGGTCGCCGCCAGCGGACCGGTCCCACCAGCGGTGATGCTGACAGGCCGGTTGGCCTCGTCATAGGTGTAGGCGTCCCCGGCGGAGGTGGCGGTCAGGTTGCCCTGCCCGTCATGGGACACCGTGACCCCACCGGCGTTGGTGAGCTGGTTGGCGGCGTTGTAGGAGAAGATGGTGGTCGACCCGCCATCGTTGTGGGTCAGCCGATTCCCCGCCGGGTCATAGCTGTAGTGGTGCACCGTCGCCGAGCTGGTGTACATCCCATCGAGCCGTTCCAGCTGGTCATAGGTGTAGTAGAAGGTCTGCCCCGCCACCCCATCGGTCTCTGCATGCACCAACGCCGTGTCACCGGTCCCGTCGTGATAGTCATAGGACCGATCGACCTCAACAGCCGTCCCATCGCCAGCGGTGACGCCCACCAGCCTGCCGGAGGTGTCGTAGTCCCGGTCGATCGTCCAGCCGTTGGGCAGGCTGGTCTGGTCAGGCTGGCCGTTGGTGGTGTAGCTGATCGTGGTCGTCACGCTGCCCGGCTCGGTCACGCTGACCACCTCGTTGGCGTCGTTGTAGGTGTAGGACACGGTGCCGGCCAGGTCCGTGAGCGAGGTCAGGTTGCCGGCATCGTCATAGGCGTAGCTGGTTGTCACCGACCCTGGGGAGGTCTCCCCGATGATCCGGTAGATGTCGTCATAGGTCGTGGTGGTGGTGCCGGTGGCATCGGTCCGGCCCGTCCGGTTGCCCACATCATCGTAGGTGTAGGTCAGATCCGGGTCGGTGGGATGGTCCACGCTCACCACCCGATCATGTCTGTCATAGCCGTAGGTGGTGGTGATGCCGTTGCCGTCGGTGACCGTGACCGGCCGGCCGATGCTGTCATAGGTCAACGACACATCCGCTCGCGGTGCCGGATGGTCGATACGGATCAGCTCGCCGTCGCTGTTGTAGGTGTAGTCGGTGACGTTGCCGTTGGGATCGGTCACGCTGTCGATGGTCCCGTCGGCGTTGTAGCTGATCGTCTGGGTGCAGGCGGCACCTGAGCAGGCGGTGGTCGGGTCGGTGATCGTGACCGGCCGGCCCAGGCTGTCGTAGTCGATGCTGGTGGTGTTGCCCTGCGGGCTGGTGACCGCCGACGGGGCATAGGGGTTGTCGGTGTCGGTGTAGGCAAACGCCGTCTGCGCGCCGGTGGGCAACTCGACCGATTCCAGGTTGTACCGGGCGTCGGTTGAGTAGGTGTTGATCGTGGCGTTGCCATCAAGGTCGGAGAAGGAGGCCACCGACGCCGACGCAGTCCAGGAGGTCTGGCGGTCCCGTCCCAGCGCGTCTTCCACCTCGGTGATCCGACCCTGCCGATCAAAGGCGTAGGTGGTGTCGTGCCCGTTCGGGTCGGTCACCACCGTCTCCCAGGCGGTGGAGTAGTCAAACAGCCACGTCGGACCGGTCATGCCCACCGGGTCATCCACCCGGACAAGCTCCACCACCCGCCCGTCGGTGTCGTAGTCGAACAGGGTGTGGTTGCCCTCGGCATCCTCGATGCCGGTCAGGTTGTGGTCGTTGTCGTAGGTGTAGGTCGTGACGTTTCCGTCAGGGTCGGTGAACGTCTCGATCTCGGCATCGCCGGTGTAGGTGAACCCGTAGGACCGGCCGGCCGGGTCGGTGTAGCCGGTCAGGTCCTCATTCCAGGTGTTGGAGGAGTAGTCGAAGCTGGTGGTCTGCCCACGGCTGTCAGTCATCGTGGTCGGCCGGTCATACCCCGAGGTGGCATACCCCATCGTGATGGCGTTGCCGTGCCGATCGACCATGGTGTCAAGGATCCCACCGGCAGAGAACGTCCACACCTCGCCGGAGCGGACGAACGTCAGCAAGAACTCGCCGGATCCCAGCTGGTGCAGCGCAAGGTCTGATCCCTCAGGGCTGTCCCAGCCGCCCGACACCGAGTTGTAGGGGAAGTGCCACTGCGCGCCGGCGACAAGCCACCGGTCACCAGACTCCCCGGCCTCCAGCCGCACCCCGTCAGAGGGCAGGACCTGCCAGTTCCACCCGGCGTTCCACCACGGCCCGAACGTCCCACCGGCAGCATGGGTGCGGGTGTCGAACCGCGAGTCGTACTGGCGCACCACCCGTGCATCATGGCCGGCAACCCCCACCAGGTCCACATCGGTCTCACGGACCGTCAGGTTGCCCGATGCCAGGTTGACATGGGCATCACGACGCTCTGACAGGGTGAAGGACTCCAGGCCGTACTGGTCCTTGATGCCGAACAGCGGGTTGTAGCGGATCCACAACGACGGCCACACCGCGGGGTCGGTGGCCTCCTCGGTGTGGACCCGGTAGTAGTCGCTGTCGTCGGTCTTCAGCAGGATCCCGTAGTTGTCCGTCGCCGGGCCGTCCAGCCACTGCTGGACATGACGGTCCACGCTGATCCCGACCTCCTCCCCCGGGTTGGACACTGCGGTGCCGTACTCGCGCGGCCCAAAATCGCCGCCGGGGCTGCCCCACGCCTGCCCGTTCTCCCGGTTGTTCCACGACACCCAGCCCGGATCGAACGGTGCGGTCAAGGCAAAGGCCTCCAACGCATCAGTGGCCGACCCCGGACTGACAGTGGTACGGGTCAGACGGATCGCAGCGTTCTGGATCACCTGGACCGGCTCATCGAACACTCCATGGAGACCGAAGTGGTAGATCATCCGATGCTCACCGGTGCCGTCATCACCGATCACCCCGGTCGCCGACCCACAATCGGTCAACGACGGCGCATCCTCGTGCAGCTGACAGTCCGTGGTCCACGCCGTCGAGGACACCGTCGGATCAACCGTCACCGGCCACACCCGCCCAGGATCAGCCAACCAATCGGTGTCAGTGATGGTCTGCACCACCCGGCCCCGCCCGTCCAGCCGAAGCTCCACCCCATCAGAGCGGACCCCCGCAGCGTCCTCCATGAACGGCGGCGCCACAATGAACCGAACCTGCCCATCGGCATCGACCAGCCGCACCCCCCGCTCGTCTGCAACCAGCTCCAACCCGACCGTGGCCACGTCGAAGACAAACGACGTCGGCGCGTCCGGGCCCTCCAACACGATCGCCTCCTTCACCCCACCCACGAACGGCCGGTAGACCAACGACACCCCCGCAGCCACACCCGCATAGGCCACCCCGCCCCGATCAGCCTCCGCCCGTCCCTGCGAGGCCGCCACCGCCCGTTCGGCCCGACCGGGCCCACCGGCGGCGGTCAACGCAAACGCCACCGACACCTCCCCATCAACCACACGCACCGGCCCCCTCGCCTCCGCCGGCAACTCGACCCCCACCGGCAACCCCGCAGCCACAAACGACCCATCCGGCCGGGCCGTCACCGACGCATCGACATCCACCCACCCCTCCCCCGTACGGACATGCAACGGGACCTGGGTGACCTGCACCGCCTGCGACCCATCCGACATCTCCCACACCTTGGAGAACTCACCCCGCTCAGCCACCACCTCAACCACCGGCTCAGCCAACCCCTCCGCCACCGGCCCCCACCGGCCAGGGGAATCCACCGACGACGCAGGCGCCCCCGCACCCCCACGCACCACCTCCCCCGGCACCCACCCCGCTGACCCAACCTCAGCCACCGGCTGAGCCGACACCGGAACCCCTCCCACCGCCAACACCACCGCCAGCAACGCCCCCACCCACACCACGACACGACCACGACCGAACCGAGCGACCACCACGCACCCTTTCCCCAGCCCACGCACACGCAGGCACACCGACGCTGACATCCCCCCGAAGACAGCGACGCAGGGGTCAGGCGGCGCAACTCACGGGCGATGACCAACAAACAGGCCACCGATACCGACGGTTCTAGGACAACCCACCCGCCCCCGTCAACCTCACACCCGCCAGTTCACCCAACCGCCACTCAACGCAACACGACCTTGCCACTGCGCCGGCTCGAGGATCCGTTTGGCGGCACCGTCCACGGGGCACTCAGGGTGACATGGAACGAGCCCGGGCTGTACTGGAGGGCGTGACCGGGGGATCGGTCACGCATGACAACGCTGTGGAGGTGTTCCGCAACGGCGACGAGATCTTCCCGGCCATGATGGAGACGATCGCGTCGGCCGAGCGGCGGATCGACCTGGTCACCTACGTGTACTGGACCGGCGACATCGCCCAGCGCATGGCCCACACGCTGGCCGATCGCGCCCGTGATGGCGTGCGCGTCCGCGTCATTCTCGACGCCGTCGGCAGCATGGCCATGGACAGCGACCTGGTCGACGAGATGAAGGACGCCGGCTGTGAGGTCGAGTTGTTCCGGGCCGCCAACGACCGGCCCAGCCGCATGCACCATCGCACCCACCGCAAGCTGCTGATCGTCGACGAGCGGGTCGCGATGACCGGTGGCGTCGGCATCGCCGAGGAGTGGCAGGGCGACGCCCGCAATCCCGACGAGTGGCGCGACACCCACTTCCGGCTCCGCGGCCCGATCGTGCGGCAGATGGGTGCGGCGTTCGTCGAGCACTGGGTCGAGTGCGGCCACCCGTCGGTCTGCGACGGGGACACCTTCCCCGACCTCCCCAAGGAGGGCGACACCGATCTGCTGATGCTCCGGGGGTCCTCCGGACCGTTCTGGCACGACGTCGGCCTGGCCATGGACGCCATGCTGCGCAGCGCCGAACGGCGGATCCGGATCACCACGGCCTACTTCGTCCCCGGCGAGCGGATGCTGGAGCTGATGTGCGCCGCCCCGGCCAGAGGCGTGGAGGTCGAGCTGCTGCTGCCGGGCACCCACCTGGACAACCGGGTCACCCACCTGGCCAGCGCCGACGAATACGAGCGGATGCTGGAGTGCGGGGTCACCATCCGCCACTACGAGCAGACGATGCTGCACGCCAAGGTCCTCACCATCGACGGCGAGCTCGCGATGTTCGGGTCGGCCAACGTCGACGAGCGCAGCATGCGCCACAACGAGGAGCTGTCGATCGTGGCCTTCGACCCCGACCTGGTCGCCATCCTCGACGCCCACTACGAGGAGGACATCACCAAGGCCGAGGTCATCGACCTCGAGCGCTGGCGCGACCGTCCGATCTGGAAGAAGTGGGCCGAAGCCGTCCTCGACCCCTTCGAGGACTGGTTGTAGGCCAGCGCGACGCGTACCGGCACACCCCGGAGACAGACCAACGGCCGCTCCTTCGGAGCGGCCGTTGATGTTCAGTCCTGAAGGGTCACCAGCCGCGCTTGGCCAGCTTCTGGTCCTCCGACAGCTCGTCGAGGTTGATCCCGACCATGGCCTCACCGAGGTTGCGGCTGACCTTGGCCAGCATGTCGGCGTCCTCGAAGTAGGTGGTGGCCTGCACGATGGCGCGGGCACGCTGCTCGGGGTTGCCGGACTTGAAGATGCCCGAGCCGACGAACACGCCGTCGGCACCCAGCTGCATCATCATCGCCGCGTCGGCCGGGGTGGCCAGGCCACCGGCGGTGAACAGCACGACGGGAAGCGAACCGGTCTCGGCGACCTCGCGGACCAGCTCGACGGGCGCCTGGAGGTTCTTGGCGGCCGTGTACAGCTCGGTCTCGTCCATCGTGGACAGCTTGCGGATCTCGCCGGCGATGGACCGCATGTGGCGGGTCGCCTCGACCACGTTGCCGGTGCCGGCCTCGCCCTTGGAGCGGATCATGGCCGCCCCCTCGGCGATGCGCCGCAGGGCCTCGCCCAGGTTGGTGGCACCGCACACGAACGGCACGGTGAACGCGTGCTTGTCGATGTGGTGGGCCTCGTCGGCCGGGGTCAGGACCTCCGACTCGTCGATGTAGTCCACGCCGAGGGACTGCAGGATCTGCGCCTCGACGAAGTGGCCGATCCGCGCCTTGGCCATCACGGGGATGGACACGGCGTCGATGATGCCGTCGATCATGTCCGGGTCGGACATGCGGGCCACGCCGCCGTCGCGGCGGATGTCGGCTGGCACGCGCTCGAGGGCCATGACGGCAACCGCGCCGGCCTCCTCGGCGATCTTCGCCTGCTCGGCGTTGACGACGTCCATGATGACGCCGCCCTTCAGCATGTCGGCCAGGCCGCGCTTCACGCGACGGGTGCCGGTCGTCTCGGTGGTGGGCTCGCTCATGGCGCCACTGTACCCATCGAAATCGAGGCCACTTTCTCGAGCCACTTCGGGCTCCACTGCCCTACTCCGTGGGTTCCTCGGTCGGGGCATCGGCCGACACGTCAGCGACGTCGACCTGCTGGCCCAGGCCGACGGGCTGCAGCTCGACCCAGGTGGCGCCCGGTGCGAGGGGGAACGGCTGTCCGCGGGCGTCGAGCCACTCGAACTGGGCGTCACGGGCGGTCTTGCGCCAGGTGCCCTCGAACCGCTGGCCGTCCCGGTAGAACGTCGCCTCGCCGCCACCGATGAGCTCGATGGAGACCGTGGCCGATCCGGACACGTCCACGCCGCCGCCCGAGCCGGTCTCGACCTCGGCGTAGACGATGTTGGCGGCCGAGATCTGGGTGCCGTCGGCGGTCAGGTGGCGGGTGCCGTTCTGGCCGCGCTCGAACACGCCCTTGCTCTCGCGCCACGCCCACGAGTGGCGGTAGTCGTCGGAGAACGGCGCGAGGATCGTCTCGACCGGCGCACCCCCGGTGGGGATCGTCGCGTCGAAGGGCCACGGTTCGGCAGCGGCGGGCTGGTCGTCGCCGGCGTCCCACAGCTGGGTGGCGGTGGCGTTGAGGTTGTGGGGTGCCGACCGGTCGGCGACACGGTGGATCGCTCCGCCGGCCTGGCCCTCCTCGAACACCGTCAGTCCGGCGGAGAACAGCACGTTGTAGGTGGGGGCTGCCGCACCGGAGATCGCCAGCACCCCGTCGAAGGGCGGGAACAGGTCTGCGTCGACGTCACGACCCGAGCGGACGGGGCCGACCTCGCCGGGGTCGGTGGAGTGGAAGATCGCCAGGAACCGGGTGACGCCACCCTCGACGAGCTCCTCGAACACCACGTCGGCATCCTGCAGGCCGAGCTGGGGGCGGGCCTGGGGGGCGTTGTCGACCTTGATCCCCAGTGCCGGGAGCGCCAGCCGCGTCTCGTCGGTGACCTCCTCACCGGTCAGCGGATAGGCCGGGCCGTCCTCGCTGGGGGTGGGTGTCGGGGTCGGCGTGGGCGTGAACGCCGGCACGGGAACCGCGGTCACCGTGGGGGTGGCCGACACGACGGGTTCGGGCTCGTCGCCGCCGCACGCAGCGGTCAGCAGGGCGAGCACACAGAACAGGAGCAGGGTGTTACGGGCGGTAGTCACGAATGCGCGATTCTATGTCGTCACTGGAGGTCGCTGACATGGGCGCGATGGACCTCCCGATACATCTCCTCCACCTCGGCACCCACGACCGGCCACGCGTACTCCGCGCTGGTCCGCAGCCCCTCGGCCGCCATGGCCTTGCGCAGCTTGTCGTTGGCGAGCAGCGCCTCGAGGGCGTCGGCCAGCGCGACGGCGTTGCCCGGTGGGACCATTCGGCCCTGCACCCCATCGGTCATCACGGTGCGGTAGCCGGGGATGTTGGAGGCGACGACCGGCAGCCCGGCGGCCATGCCCTCCAGCAGGACGATGCCGAAGGACTCCCCGCCCATCGCGGGTGACACGAACACGTCGGCGGAGGCGTGGTAGCGCGGCAGGTCGTTGTGACTGACCGCGCCGACGAACAGCACCTCGGTCCGCAGGCTCGGCGGGACGAGGGACTGGCAGCGTTCGCGTTCGGGCCCCTCCCCCACCACGACCAGCCGCAGGTGGTGGCCCTGTGCCCGCAGGCGCAGGAACGCCTTGATGAGCGTCTCCAGGCCCTTGCGCTTCTCCAGCCGACCGACGAACAGCAGCAGCGGTCGGCTCTCGTCGACGAGGTCGTGCAGTGGCTCGGCTTCGGCGAACCGGGTGTCGTCCACACCGTTGGGAAGGATCCTGAACTGGCCGGTGGGGACCCCCAGCGCCTGGGAGGCGAAGCTCTGCGCCGACGGGGAGACGGCCACCCGGACCTTGAGGTCACCGACGATCTTGCGGATGAACGGGGCGGTGGCCCGGTAGACCCGGTCGCCGGTCGACCATGCGTGGAACGTGCCGATCTTCGGCATCGGACCGGCGACGGTCGCCGCCATCGACACCCACGGCGCCAACGGCTCGTGGATGTGGGTGACGTGGGGGCCCCAGTCGTTCAGCTGGCGCTTCATCCGGTAGATGATCCGGGGGTTCAGCCCGACGGGTGCGACGGAGTCGTTGTAGCGGATGGGCACCGGGCGACCGACGACCTGGACGAGCTTGTCCAGGCCCTCGCCGCGGAGCCGCTTGCTGGCGGGTGCGTAGATGCGCACGTCGTGGCGGTCCAGCAGGAACTCCGCCAGGTTGCCGACGTGGGCCTTCACACCCCCAGGCATGCTCCAGTCGTAAGGGCACACCAAGGCGATCTTCACGACGTTCCCTCTCGTCTGGCGGTGATGGGGCGGTCGGCCTCGAAGATCGGCTGGAAGGCATGCCACTGCTCGGGCGCCAGCCGGATGAGATCCTCGATGCCGCGCGCGGTCACCTGGACGGCCTCGCGGAGGTCGGCCCCCTCGGTCTCCAGCGGCGGGAGGACCTGCAGGTGATAGCGGGTGCCGGGGCGGTGCATCATCGTGATGGGGACGATGGGTGCGCCGGTCCGGCGGTTCAGCAGGGCGGGGCCGGCCGGGATGCGGGCGGGTTCGCCGAACAGCTGGACCAGCGGGGCCTTGCCCGACAGGTCCCGGTCGCTGAGCAGGCCGGCCAGGTGGTTCTGCTCGAGCACGCGTGCCAGCCGACCGGTCAGGTCGTCGCCCCGGCGCAGCGGCACGATCTCCAGGCCCAGCCGCTCGCGCATGGTGACGAACTTGTGGAAGACCCGGCGGGGTCGCAGGACCTCCGCGACGCAGGCCAGGTGGTAGCCGTGGGATTCCGCCCAGCGGGCGGCGACGTCCCACGACCCGTGGTGGGCCAGCAGGATGATCGCGCCGCGTCCCTGGTCGAGGACGCCGTCGAGGTGCTCGAACCCGCTCGTGGTGGTGCGTTCGTCCAGCCACACGGGGTCCATGACGTCGGCCCGGAACGCCTCGGCGTAGTAGCGGGCGTAGGAGGCGTAGGCCCCCTCCACGGCGTCGTCCAGCTCTTCGGCCGGGACGACACGGGACAGGTTCCGGCGGATCATCGCATCGTCGGCCACGCGGCGGGCGACCCCGGCGCCGACCCCGGCCATCCCGAAGACGGGCCGGCTCGGCAGGACACGCACCGTCTCCCACGCGGCGTCCCAGGCGTAGCCGGTCAGGCGCTGGGTCAGCGACTCGGGGGTACGGGGCGGCGGAACCCGGTCGACCGCACCGTGGTTGCGGTCCACCGGTGCGCCGGGATGTCCCGACCCGCGGTAGGCATGGCTGCCGTCGGCCCGGGGACCGAAGTCCGCCCTGGGCGCAGGAGGAAGACCCGGCACCATCGGTGTCGGGTCGCCAGCGTGTTGTTCGAGGTCGGCCACCGCGACGGAAGCCTACGCGGCGCGCCGCACCACCCGGCCAGCCCGGTCGGCCGATGTCCGCATCCTGTCACGCCTGACCTGTCGCTTGTCGGGTTCCTGCGACGGGCGGCCCTGAACCCGACACGCGTCCGGTCGTGGCCCCCGGCCAACCCCGTCGCGTGTTGGATCCTTGCGACGGGCGGCCCGAAACCCGACACGCGTGGTGTGCCCCGGCCGGCTGGACCGGGTCGGCCAGCCCGGTCGGCCGATGGGCCCTACCGGTCGGAGGGCTGGACCACTGCGGTGGCCTGGCCGTAGACGGCGTGGAGCCGCTGGACGATGGTGATGACGCCGCCGACCGCGAGGATGCCGGCGCCCCAGACGAGGAAGCCGTAGCCGACGGCGAGGAGGATGATGACGACCCGTTCGGGCCGCTCGATCAGGCCGACGGTGGCGTCCCAGCCAAGCGACTCGGCCTTGGCCCGCACGTAGCTGGTGATCAGCGCGGCGGCCAGGGCGACCATGACGAGGGTGAAGGTCAGCGGTTCGCCCCGGGCCAGCCACAGGCACGCTCCGAAGATGGTGGCGTCGGCCACGCGGTCGGCCACGGAGTCGTAGAACGCCCCGAGCTCGCTCTGGGTGTTGGTGAGGCGGGCCACCGTGCCGTCGAAGGCGTCCAGCGCCGTGGACAGTGCCGCGATCCAGCCCCCGAGCACGGGGCGGCCGGACAGCAGGACGCCCATGCCGACGACGACCCCGAGCAGGCCGAGGGTGGTCAGCGTGTTGGCGGTCAGGCCGAGGCGCACCATGCCGCGCCCCATCGGCACGACGGCGCGATCGGTGATGGAACGGAAGTGGGCGTTGACGGCCATTGCTGCAAGGGTACGCACCGATCGGGCCGACGCGGCGGGCCGGGTGGACACCGAAGTGGTCCCGATGGCCACGGCACGATCGGTGACCATGCACGACCGCAGGGCTGCCGACCACGCCGACGTGCAGCGTCGGACGCTGCGCCTGCTCATGCTGGCCGTGGTGCCCGCCGGGATCGGCGTGACGGGCAGCTTCTCCTCCGCCGCCCTGCTGGGCGAGGACCTGACGGGTGCGGCGGCGCTGGGCACCCTCGCCGCGTCGTGCGTGACCATCGGCGGTGCCCTCTCGACCGTGCCGCTGGCCCAGCGGATGGCCCGCACGGGCCGGCGTGCCGGGCTCGTCCGGGGCTGGTCGATCGGGGCGGCCGGCAGCGCGCTGGCGGCGGTCGCGGCGATCACCGGGCTGTATCCGTTGCTGCTGCTGGGTTCGCTCGGCGTCGGCGTGGGCCAGGCATCGGGGCTGGCCGCCCGGTTCGCGGCCGCGGACCTTGCTGACGACGCTGGCCGGGCACGGGCGATCGGCCTGCTGGTGTGGGCCAGCAGCCTGGGGGCGGTGCTCGGCCCCACTGTGGGCCTGGGGGCGGTCGGTCAGGCTGCCGAGGCGGCCGGGCTGCCGGCGCTGGCCGGCCCGAACCTCCTGTCGGCCGTGGTGTTCGTCGGGGCAGCCGGGCTGGTTCACCGGTGGCTGCGCCCCGACCCGCTGGAGGTGCTGGGGGCCCTGCGACCCGCCGCACCGACGACCGGCGCGCTCCAGGCGTTGAAGGAGCGGATCAGTGAAGCCGCCGGGCCGGTGCGGGCGATCGCGGCCAACCCCGCCGCCCGGCTGGCGGCCGGCGGCATGGTCGTCGGCCAGGCGGTGATGACCGGGGTGATGACCGCCACCCCGCTGCACATGCGCTCCGGCGCCCACGAGCTGCAGGTCGTCGGGTTCGTCATCAGCGTCCACATCATCGGGATGTACGTCTTCGCCCCCGTGGTGGGGTGGGCGGTGGACCGGATCGGCCCACGGGCGGTGCTGGCCCTCGGCGGGGTGGCGCTGTTCGTGGGTGGCGAGATGGCCTCACACACCCGTGCCGAGGACTCCATGGGCGTCTTCGTCGGCCTGTTCCTCATCGGCATCGGCTGGAGCTGCGGTCTGGTCGCCGGCAGCACGATGTTGACCGCCGCGTTCCCGCCGCTGGAACGGGTCGGCGTGCAGGGTGCGGCCGACCTGCTGATGAGCGGTTCGGGCGCGCTGGCCAGCCTGTCGGCCGGCGTGATCTACCAGCTCAGCAGCTACGCCGACCTGAGCCACCTCGCCGGCCTGCTGGCGCTGACGATCACGGCGGCAGCGCTGGTGTCGATCGCCACCAGCGCCCGCCGTCGCCAGGCCGTCTAGCGGCCGTCAACCAGCAAGGGCCGCTCGGACCTGCTCCAGCACCCGGTCGCTGATCGCTGCCGGTCCACCGGCGACGAGGACCCGGTCGGGGGCGGCACCGTCGAGCGCTGCCGCGCTGGCGGGGCTCGCGTCCAGGTCACTCGGGTCGACCAGCAGCAGGCCGCCACCGAGGCGAGCGGCCAGCACGCCGGCGCCCAGGGCGTCGGGGAAGGCCGTGCCGGACGCGAGGACCAGCGGGTCCAGCCCCCCGCCACCTCGTTCGCCAGCGGCTGCTCGCAGCGCGGCAGCGGTGGCCCAGCGGTCATCGCCGCCCCGTCGGTCGGCGACGAACCCGGCGTCGGTCACGGCCTGCTCGACCGCGGGCGACAACGCGGCGTCGCCACCGGCGAGGACGACCGTCGCGCCCTCGGGCAGCAGGTCGGCCAGCGCCTGGCCGGTCGTCTCCGACAGGGCGTCGGAGCCGGTCAGCAGCACCGGGACCACGCCCGTCGCGGCGACCGACGATGCGGCCAAAGCGTCGGCGAACGCGTCGCTGCGGGCAAGGACCACCGTCTCGGCGTCGCCCCGCAACGCCACGATCCGTTCGGCGATGGCACGGGCGGTGGCGGTCCGCTCCTCCCCTGCCAGCCGCACGACCTCGTACCCGCGGGCGGTCAGCTCGACCTCGACCGCAGCCGACAGCGCCTGCTGTCCACCGGCGAGGTAGACGGTCGCAACGTCCAGCCGGGCCAGCTCGTCGGCCACCGGGGTCGACAGGGCGTCGGGGGCGCTGAGCAGCAGCGGCCCGTCGACGGCCATCGCCAGCGGGCCGGCCGTCAGGGCGTCGGGGAAGTCCGCGGCGCTGGCCAGCACGGCGGCGTCGGCGGCCTCCCAGCCCTCGACCGACATCGCCACCGACGTGGCGATGCGGTCCGGACCGGCCAGCCGTCGCACGTCGAGCCCCTCCACCGGCGGCGGCTCGACCAGGCCGGCGGCCCGGAAGCTGTCGGAGTGCAGGCCGAACGACGCGTCGATGCGCGGCAACCAGCAGTCGTCGTTGTGGCGTCCCTCGGGATAGACGATCGCGGTGTGCTCGACCATCTTGGCGGTCAGCTGTCCGTCCATGGCCTCCACCGCCTCGCCAAAGCGGAAGTCGTCGTCGGCGCAGGCGTCGAAGAAGTAGGCGAAGCTCGACAGGAAGGCCGGAGTGTGGCCGGTGACCTGGACCAGCGGGGCCTCGTCGGCGTTGGCGGCCATCTCGTCGGCGTCACCGACCAGCGGCGGCAGGCTGAGGGCGCCCATGTGGCTGGCGATCGAGCTGAACAGGTCTGGGTTGGACCAGCCGACGGTGAAGGCACCGTGGCCACCCATCGACACCCCCGACAGCCCCCGGAACGCCCGCTCCGGCAAGGTGCGGTACTCCGCGTCGACCTGCGGGAGCATCTCGTCGATGAACATCGACCGCCACGGGGTCACGGAGGAGTCGATGTACCACAGCGACTCGCCGTCGGGCATGACCACGATGGACTCCGCCAGCCCGCCGGTGGTGAACAGCTCGTCCAGCCGCGCCTGGAAGTCGCGGGGTTCCCACTCGCGCGAGCCACCGTTGATGCCGTGCAGCAGGTACACCGTCGGGAACCGGTGGTCGGGTGCCTCGTAGTAGGACGGCGGCAGGTACACCACGTACTCCCGCCGTTTGCCCTCCACACCGGGTTCGACGAGGTCGCGGAAGAAGCGGGAGTGGTTGCCGGCCTCGAGTCCCGTCACGGGGTCGATCACGAGGAACTCCTGCGTGACCGGCTGGAAGGCGAACGGCTCGCCGTCGCGGGTGCCGGTGATCGACCGGTTGGTGTCCACCAGCAGGCGCCCGTCGTCAGCCCGGATGATTTCGACCTCGGCGTCGGTGAGCACGAGCGTGCCGTCGGACTCCGCCAGCCAGCCGGCCAGCTCACGGCGCCGACGGTCGGTGTCGCGGCCGTCGTGCACGTAGCCGTCGGTCAGGGTGGCCTCGAACGCGTCGAGGTCCCCGTCGGCGAGCGCGTCGGCCTGGGTGGCCAACAGCTCGGTGACCGTCGCGGTCGTCGCCGCGTCGGCCGGCGAACCCGTGATGCCGTACACGACCTCGCGCAGGGAGGTCTTGGAGAACAGGCCGACCGGTCCGCGGTACCAGCCCCCGCCGCCGGTGAAGTCGTTGATGCGAACCGCCAGCACGTTGCGGCCACCGACCACCGGCGCCTCGGCTGGCACGGGGTAGAGGCGCCGTTCGAACCACTGGCTGTCGGAGTCCGGTGGCATCACGCCGGTTCGGCCGATCTCCACCCCGTTGAGGTAGGCGATGTCGGCGTCGTCGATGAAGCCCAGCGAGGCGGCGAGGTTGACCCCGTCGATCCCGGCCGGGAGGTCGAAGGCGAGGCGGAACCACGCGAAGCCGTCGTAGTCGTCGAAGACGTCCTGGCCACCGTCGGTGGGGACCTGCACCTCCTCCCAGGCGGAGTCGTCGAAGTCGGGATCGGCCCAGGCGTCCTCGTCACCGGTGGAGAAGCGCCAGGCCCCCTCGAGGTCGATGGCCACCTCCTCCACGGGGCCCTCGGTACCGGCCTCCGCCGACACGAGGGGGACGACGGACATCGTCATGGCGGACAGGGCGAGGAGCGCCACGAGGGCGCGGACGTTGATCACGATGACTGCTCCTACTTGATCCCGCTGCTCGCGAGGTTCTCCACGAAGTACCGCTGGGCCAGGACGAACACCGTGACGGGGACGGCGATCGCGATGATGACGGCGGCGAAGATGAGGTTGGGCGTGTCGGCTGCACGGCCACCGAGCTGCTGCAGCGACAGGGTCAGCACGTGGTTGTCGGTGTTGCCGGCGTTGATGACGATGAAGGGCCACACGAAGCTGTTCCACGCGTACAGGAACATGAAGGTCGACAGGGTCGCGATGGCCGGTGCCGACAGGGGCACGAAGATGCGCCACAGGATGGTCCAGCGGCTGGCGCCGTCGAGCACGGCGGCTTCCTCCAGCTCCTTGGGGATGGAGACGAAGAACTGGCGGATGAGGAACGTCCCGTAGGCGTTGAACACGAACGGGAACACCAGCGCCGCCAGTGAATCGACCCAGCCGAGCCCGACCATCACCTGGTAGAGCGGCACGATCAGGATGACGAACGGCACCATGATCGAACCGATGTAGACGAGGAACAGCGCATCGCGGCCGGGGAAGCTGATGCGGGCGAACGCGTAGCCACCCATCAGCGAGGTCAGGACCGTCCCGCCGACGACGAGCACGGTCACGAGGATCGTGTTGGTGAGCGACCGGCCGAGGTTCTGCTGGTCCAGGACCTCGCCGAAGTTCTCGGTCCGTGCGGTCACGCTGTCGACCGTCGTCGCGGTGCGGATGTTCGCCTCGACCACGTCGGTCGGGTCCTCCGGCAGCGCGAACGCCCCGTCGCCGCCGCCGACGCCCTCCAGCAGGACTCGTTCCTCCCCGTCGATGTCGTAGAGGGGCAGCGCCTCGTCCTGGCCGGCGACCTGGGCGACGTCCTGGCTGTAGGGCAGCAGGCGGGGCGGGTAGCGGAAGATGTCGTCGCGTGCCTTCAGCGAGGCGCCGGCGACCACGAGGAAGGGGAACAGCAGTCCCAGCCCGACGACGGTCAGGACGGTGTAGAGCCCGGCGCGACGCAGGCGTTCGCGCCGGCGTCCGCGGCGTTCGCTGTCCGACAGCGCGGCTCCGGAGGCCGTCGCCGTCCGGTGGGTGGTGGTGTCGGCCATGGTCAGACCCCTTCCACGTCAGCCCGCTGGCGGCGGAACTGCACGAAGGTGAACGCGAAGATCAGGAGGAACAGGACCCAGGCGACGGCCGAGGCGTAGCCCTGGGCGAACCGTCGGAAGCCCTGGTCGTAGAGGTAGACCACGGGGGTGAGGGTCGACCCCTGCGGGCCGGAGCCGACCGGGGTGTAGGTCGGGAACAACACGACGGCCTCGCCGAACAGCTGCAGCGCGAGGATGCCGGTGGAGGCGACCACGAAGAAGGTGGTCGGGGCCAGCTGCGGCAGGGTGATGTAGCGGAACCGCTGCCAACGGTTGGCGCCGTCGATCATGGCCGCCTCCGTCAGGGTCGGGTCGATGGACTGCAGGCCGGCGAGGAACAGGACGGTGTTGAAGCCGACGTACTGCCAGGCGAACACGATGACGAGGGAGATCAGCGCGAGGCCGTCGTCGCTGAGCCACTGCGGTTGGCCCGCGACCAGCTCGGGGGTGAACGGCAGGGCGGACCAGGCCACCGCGAGCCGGTCGAGCAGGTAGTTGACCCAGCCGACGGTCGCGTTGAACAGCTGTCGCCAGATCAGCGCGACGGCCACCACGCCCGCGATGGAGGGGACGAAGTAGATGGCGCGGAAGGCCTTGATGCCCGGCGCGTCGCTGTTGAGCAGCGAGGCCAGCCCGAGCGCCGGGATCACCGACAGCGGGATGGCGAGGGCGGCGAACACCACGATGTTGACGATCGACTTCCAGAAGACCGGGTCCTGGGCGCCGATGACGATGTTGCCGAGGCGCAGGACCTCGGTGTACCCCGACAGCAGGACCTCGTTGCCCAGCTGCCCGGCCTCGGCGGTGGCCACGCTGAGCGACACGATGCGCACGTAGTTGGCCAGCCCGATGAAGTCCGGGGTGCCGAAGGCGTCCCAGTCGTTGAGGCTGACCCACAGGCTGAACAGCAGCGGGCCGGCGAAGAAGGCGAGGAAGCCCAGGGCGTTGGGGCTGACGAACAGCAGGCCGTCGAGGGTGGCGCTCGTTGCGCGGGTGGCGCGAAGGTGCTGGACCACGTCGCTGCGTCGGCTTCGGAAGGCCACGACCGCGCCCGTGACCGCGATGACGAGCAGGGCCAGCTCGGTGCCCCCGGCGAGGCGGCCGACGAAGGTCAGCAGGCCGGGCAGGAGCCCGACGGCGATCAGCATGGCGGCCAGGGAGGCGATGGCGACCCAGCGGGCCACCCGGGCCAGCCGCGTCGACGCGGTCGCGGCGTAGGCGGCCACGGCGAGCAGCAGGAACGGCACGCCTCGGACGAAGGTGTCGCCGAGGGCATCCATGCCGGTGAAGACACCCAGCCGTTGCAGCAGCACGGCGGCCGCGCCCACAGCGGTCAGGTAGCCGATGACGACGGTGCCGAGCAGGCCGGCGGGACGTCGACGACGGAGACCGACGATGGTGACGAGGTCAGCGACGGCAGCGGCGATCGCGGTGACGAGCAACCCGATCGCGACCGCGCCGCTGGGTTCGTCGCTGCCGAGGAGCACGAGGGCCGCCACGACCGCACCCACGAGGTGGACGGTGTGCCAGCCCGTCAGGGCCGCGGTCCACGCGGTTGCGGACACGTCGCCGATCCGTCCCTTGGGGGAGGTGGTCGTGGCGGTCATGGTGGCTCCGGTGGTGATGCCGCCGGGGTGCGCAGCGCGATGGCGAACGCACCCCGGCGGGGCTGGACTGGGGACCTACTGGAAGGTGGCGTCCAGCGCGTCGCAGGCCGTGGCCTGGAAGTCCTCCAGCGAGGTGTCGCCCGCGACGAGCGCCTCGATCTGCGGGGCCAGGGCCGAGTCGAACGCCGGCCAGTCGCCCTGCCACAGCGGACCCTCGGCGACCGGGTTCTCGCTGATCCCGTCGACGAACGCCTGGTTGTTCTCCGGCGGGGTGAAGCCGAGGAAGGTCTCGATCACGGCCGGGTCGTCGATGCGCGAGGGGATGTTGGCCCCCAGCTCGGCGATGGTGCCCTGGACGGCGCCGTCGGTCAGGCGGGTGACCAGCTCGAAGGCCTCCTCGGGGTGCTCGGTGTTGGCGTTGACGACGTAGGCACCCCAGAACAGCCAGTTGGAGGGGCCACCGGGGCCGTCGGGGAGCTTGACGACGTCCCAGTCGAAGGTGGCGGAGGCGCGGGTGCCCGGGGTGGCCCAGCGCCCGTTCATGAACATGCCGACCTGGCCGGCCAGGAACGGGGGTTCGGCGTCCTCGCCGTAGGGAACCGCGATGCCGTCCTGGTACAGGCCGGTCATGAACTCCAGGCCCTGGATGGACTCGTCGGTGTTGACCGCGCAGCCGGTTCGGTCGTCGGTGAAGAAGGAGCCGCCGGCCGCGTTGATCCAGTAGCCGGGGTTGGCCCACCAGTTGTTCATGCCGAAGCCGTTGATCTGCGGGTCGAGGGCGGCGACGGCGTCGGCGACCTCCCGGAAGGCGTCCCAGTCCCACTCACCGCTGGCGGCGAGCTCGCGGGGGTCGGCGGCGCCGGCCTCCTCGATCAGGTCCATGTTGAGGTACAGGGCGAAGGCCGACACGTCGCGGGGAAGGCCCCACAGCGAGGAGTTGTCGCCGGCGTCGGGCGACACCGTCAGCAGGTCCATGACCTGGCTGTAGTAGGCGTCGTCGCCGGCGTAGGCATCGGAGGACTCGGCCAGCTCGCGAAGGTCGAGGATCAGGCCACGGGTGGCGAAGTCGGCCACGTCGGTGCCGGGGATCCAGAAGACGTCGGGGGCGGTGCCTGCGGCGATCTCGGTGCGCAGCACGTCCTGGTAGGAGGAGGTCTCGGAGCCGCCGGGCTCGTAGGCCAGCGTCACGCCGTCCCATTCGCCGTCCACGGTCTCGCTGACCTCGGAGTAGACGTCGATCTCGGCCTGGTTGTCGGGCCGGGTGCGCCAGCGGAGGGCGACCTCGCCATCGGACGCGCCGTCGTCGTCGGCAGGCTCCTCCTCGACGGGTGCCTCCTCGGCAGGCTCTTCCTCGGCAGCGTCCTCCTCGGCAGCGTCGTCAGCGGTCTCGGCGGTGTCGGCCGTGGTGTCCTCGGCGTCCTCGTCGGTGCTGACCTCGCTGCCGCACGCGGCGGCAAGCATTGCCAGGACCATCACGAGTCCCAGCCAGCGATATCGGCTCATGTCTCTCCCCTTCGTGTCGGACGCAGGCCGGGTGGCCGGCGTCGCATGACGCAGATCTGTGGTCACCCGGTCGGTGCAGCCGGTCGGTCTGCAGCGATCTCCAGGCGGGGGATGGCCGCGCGCTGCTCCGGCCCCGGCTGGGGGGCGGCGGCGCGCAGCAGGGCAGCGGAGTCCTCGGGCAGGGTGTCGTTGATGAAGACACCCAGCGCGGTCTCGACGCTGGCGCGGACCTTGAGCTTGGCGGGCGAACGGTGGGGCGGGAGGAACTCGAAGGCCAGGCGATGGTCCGCGACGGGCAGGCCCTCGGCATCGGCGGGTGCCTCGTGGCAGACCATCAGGTAGGCCATCGGTTCGTCCCAGACCCGGTCGTAGGCGGTGACGACGGTGCGCAGCGCGAGGGCGAGGGACACCCGTTCCTCCGCGGTCAGGTCCTGCAGTCGGCGGGCGCCCTCGCGGCGTGCTCGGACGTGCACCTCGAAGGGCCAGTCGGGTGCGAAGGGCACGGCTGCCACGAAGGCGTCGTCGAGGAACAGGCAGCGGTCGCTGGCGGCGTCGACGTCCACGACGGCCTGTGACAGCGACGCGCCGGTGCGGGCGCGGTGCGTGGCCAGGGCGGCGGTGCGATGGGCGACGGCCGGGGGGATGCGGTCCAGCGCGTAGATCTGGCCGTGGGGGTGGGACAGCGTGGCACCGACCGCTTCACCCCGGTTCTCGAAGACCATCACGACGCGGTTGGCCGGATCGGCCCACAGGGCGCTGGAGCGGTCTGCCCAGATGGCGATGACCCTTGCCAGCTCGGCGTCGGTGAGGGTGGCGAGGGAGCCCGTGTGGGTCGGGGTGTACAGCACCACTTCGCACCGACCGCGCGAGGGTGCGGTCAGCGCGGGCAGGGTCGGCAGCGACGGTCCGGCGGGGGCGGCCGGTGGCTCGGGCACGAAGGAGGGGAACCGGTTGTCGAAGACGGCGGCGGCGTAGTCGACGGGCACCTCGGGCCCACCCGGGCACAGCGGGCAGCCGGATGCGGCGGCGCGGGCCGATGGCGCGTGTGGCCGGGTGTTGCGGGCTGGCGAGACCGCGACCCAGCTGTCGCGCAGGGCGTTGTACCGCTGGTGGATGGCGGGGGGTTCCGCAACCGCAACCTCGTCATCGGGCAGCGTCGCCGGAAGTGAACTGCCGTCAGCATCGCCGTAGAGGTACAACCAGCGCCCATCGGCATGCTGGAAGTTGCGTCGCTCGATCATGTCCGCCATGTGACGAGCAGGTGTACAGCCACTTTCGTTTGCTTGTCAAGACCGTCGTAGCTTTCGCTTCCGAAAGCGACTCAGCGCAGCCGTTCGAGCACGGACTGCCATGCGGCGGCCGACGAGGCGCCCATGGCGACGAGCGACCCCCGGCGCACGACGACCGGCAGGCCGTGGAGGGGCCCGCCCTCGGCTCGGGCCAGCACCTCGACGTCGCCGGCGAGCACCTCGTAGGCCTCCAGCCACGGGCCGGCGTCGTGGACTGCGCCGTCGGCCGTTCGGACCGCAGACGGTGCCGTGTCGCGCGGCCATCCACCCGGGCTGCCCGCCCGATCCACCCGGGCGCCCAGGCGTTCGCTGAGTCCGGCCGGCGTGGCCGTGTCGACCCAGACGGCCTCGTCGTCGCGGACGAGGCTGCGCGGACCGACGACGACCGTGACGCCGGCGTCCAGGGCGGCCTGGACGGTGACCGACCTGGCGTCGGTGACACGGTGGAACGCCGGCAGCGCGACGATGTCGTACCGGGTCAGGTCGGCGTCGTCGCCGACGACGTCGACGACGTGCCCGGCGTCGCGCAGCGCCCGATGGGCGGCGACGGCGAGGGTGCGGTGGGACGCCCCGTGGGTCTGCGGGATGATGTCGAGGATCCACGCGTCGGTGTAGTCCGCGACGACGGCAGCGGTGGCGCGCTCCCGTGGCGCGGCGTCACGCGGCAACGATGCGACGGCGGCGCGCACCTCCTCGTAGGCGGGGGCCTCGCGTCGGTCGTGGGTGAGCAGCGCCGCGTGGTGTTGCTCCTGCCCGGCGCGGGCCATGCGCCACCGGAACACCAGCAACGTGTCGATCCCCTGGCGTGCGGCGTCGGCGATCCACTCCCCCACCTGCCCGGGCGGCACGGCAGGGTTGTCGCCCGTCCAGTTGACCGGACCGGGTTGCTGCTCGACGACCCAGGCGCGTCCACCCAGTGCCTCGACGCCCTGGCCCGGCTGGAGCGCGCTGCCGCGGGCCAGGTCCAGGTTGAACGCGACCTCGTCGGGGCCGGCCACGCCGTGGGGGTAGCTGTCGATGGCGCCGATCCCGTTGAGGCGGTGGACCGCGCGGGCATCGATGTCGAGGTCGCCCATGTAGAGGTTGGTGAAGGTCGGCACGCCGGGCGACCGCTCGGCGAGCACGTCGCGCTGGACCGCCAAGCCCTCGCACACCTGCCGGCTGGCGAACCGTCGGTGGGCGAGCTCCAGGCTGGGGTTGTGCACCGTCATGGTGGGGGCCGGCAGCTCGACGGCGTCGAAGTCGGGGTAGGTCATCGACCAGAAAGCCTGGCCCCAGGCGTCGTTGAGGGTGTCGATGTCGCCGTACCGGTCGGCGAGCCAGGCGCGGAACGCGTCCTGGCATGCCCGGCACCAGCAGCGGGCGGAGTCGTGGTTCCCCGGTTCGTTGTCGATCTGCCAGGCGTCCAGGGCCGCGTGGTCGCCGTAGCGGTCGGCCAGCACCGCGGTCACCCGTGCGGACTCCTCCCGGTAGGCCGGCGACGTGGGGCAGGTGTGGCGGCGGCTTCCCCAGGGGCGGGGGCGGCCGTCGGTGCCGACGATGCGGACGTCGGGACGTTCGCGCATCAGCCACACGGGCGGTGTGGCCGTCGGCGTGCCGATGACCACCCGCATGCCGGCATCGGCGATGGCCTGCACGGCACGATCCATCCAGCCGAGGTCCCAACGGTCCCGCTGGGGTTCCATGCGGGCCCAGGCGAACTCGCCGATGCGCACGACCTGCAGGCCGAGATCGGCCATGCGCGCGACGTCGTCCGCCCAGTCCGTCTCGGGCCACTGCTCGGGATACCAGCAGACCCCGATCCTCACGCGGTCACCGCCCCGTCGGGTTCGCCCACCAGTCGGTCGGCGTCGTGGTCATCGGGGTCCGGCCGCCAGGTCGGCGCCGGGCTGGGTTCGCTGGTGCGCAGCAGGTGGCGGGTGAGCTCGAGGCCGCGGGGGTCGAGTCGGTCGAGGGGATCGCTGGAGACCGCCAGCCCGTCGAGGGTGTCGAGGTAGCCGGCCCACTCCTCACGGCGGCCGACCTCCTCGCGGACGAGGATGCAGTCGGGGTCGTTGACCCACAGGCGCCCGTGCTGCCAGGCGCGGGCGCGGCCGGCCTGCAGCGCTCCCTGCATCGAGGGCTGTGACACGTCGCCCTTGGGGGGCTCGAAGACGGGGTCGATGTCCGGGGAGACCCGCATGGCGTCCACGCGGCCGACCGACGGGAGCAGCGGGGCACCGCAGCCGAGCAGCGTGGCGTCCTCACCGATGGCGTCGCGGATGATCCGCAGCCCCTCGCCGTAGGCATCCAGCGGGCTGGCGTCGCCGTGCCGTCCGCCGGGCAGGGCGCCGGCGTACACGAAGTCGACCTTGTGGTAGGCGAAACCCCAGCTCCGGAGGGTCGCGAAGAGTCCGTGGAGGTGGTCGGCGGCACCCGGATGGGTGACGTCGAGGACGCGGATGGGCTGGCCCCAGTGCGCGTCGCTCGCCAGCGCCCCGTCGACCAGCCACTCCGGGTGGGCACGGGCGAGCGCGGAGTCCGCGCCCACGCAGAAGGGTGCGGTCCACAGCCCGGCCTCCATGCCGGCATCGGCGATGCGGCCGGTCAGCTCGGTGAGGGGCGTGGGGAAGGCGGTGGTGTTGCGGTCCAGCCAGTCACCGATGTCGGCCTGGTAGCCGTCGTCGATCTGGATGACGCGGACATCGAGGTCCTGGGCGGTGACGGCGTCGACCGCCGTGGCCACGTCGGCAGCGGTGACACCGGGTCCGTGGCAGTACCAGGAGCACCACCCGGGTGCCTGTGCCCGCAAGCGGACGTCCTTGGCTGTGGCGAGGGTGTCGCCCCAAGCGGCCAGCGCGTCGGGGATGTCGCCCACGTGCTGGGTGACCGTGACGTCGCCGTTGGCGGTGACGACGATGCGACCGTCGACCAGGTCGGCACGGATCGATGGCATCGTCCGATGCGGATCCGGGGTCGCCACGATCGTCGTCGGCCCGTCGGTGTGTGGACGGAGGGCGATCAGCCCCTCCCCCTGGATCCCCGTCGCCGGGGCGGGGGTCTCGGGGCGATAGGCCATGGTCTGCCAGCGCTCGATCGCTGGCCGCGGGCTGGTGCGGCCGAGCCGGTGGACGCCGGCGGGGCTCCACGACTGCCAGCCGTGCTCGTAGGCCAGGGCCTGCTCCGGGTCGCAGGGGAGGTCCAGGACCTCCGTGAATCCGGGGGCCGTGGGAGATGTCGCGGTCATCGGTGGGCTCGTCCTTCGGCGGTCAGGGACCCGCGGACGTCGACGGTCTCGACGGCCAGTCCCGTTGTGCGGAGATCGGCGACCACGCCCTCCGGGGCCTGGTCGTCGGTGATGAGCAGGTCGACGTGGTCGAGGTCGCAGACCTTCGCCAGGGCGACCTGCCCGAGCTTGGAGGCGTCGGCGACGATGACCCGGCGGGCAGCGGCGCGGATCATCCGTCGTTTCACGGTGCTCTCGGGCAGGTTGACGTTGGTGACCCCTGCGGTGACGTCCACGCCGTTGCAGCCGATGAAGGCGAGCCGGGCGTTGATGTGTTCGAGGATGAGGCCGGCGAGGGGTTCGACCAGCGAGTGCTGCTTGGGACGCAGGGTGCCGCCGGTCACCACCACGCTGATGCGGGGGTGGGCGGCCTCCAGCGCCAGCGCGATGGTGATGGAGGAGGTGAAGACGCTGACGTCGACCAGGTCCTCCCGCGTGGCGAGCTCGTGGGCGATCGCCGTCGTGGTGGTCCCCACGTCGAGGATGATCGAGTCACCGGGTTCGACCATGTCGACCGCTCGGGCGGCGATCGCACGCTTCTGCAGCTGCGCGGTGGTGGCGGTCTCCTCGAAGGTGCGCTCGGGTTCGGCCATGGGACGCGGAACCGCACCGCCCCTGACGCGCTTGAGCAGGCCTCGGTCCTCCAGGTGGTCGAGGTCGCCGCGGACGGTGACCTCGCTGACCTTGAACGCCTCCGCCAGGTCGGCGACCCGGACGAACTCGCGTTCGCGCAGCAACCCCACGGTCCGATCGCGACGGATCCGGGCGGGTGTGGGTTCGTCGTCGTCGGGCTGCGCGACGTCGCGTGCACCCATGGTCGCCTCCTGGATTCGTGGTTGACTCGTGCTCGAGGGGTTGCCTGCACGCTTGTGGAGCGGGTTGTGAAACCTTACGTTACGCGCCCCCACGAAAGGACGTGAAACGTGCGACCGGTGACGGCCCGCGCTCCCGGTCGGGTCAACCTGATCGGGGAACACACCGACCACACCGACGGGCTGGCGCTGCCGATGGCCCTCGACGTCGGCGTTGCGTTCCACGGCGAGGGGGGTGGGGATCGCATCCGGGTCACGTCTGCCGACGCGGCGCTCGAGGTGGACCTGCCGGCGGACGGTTCGTCCTCGCCCACGGCGGGATGGGGCCGCTACGTCGCTGCCGTCGCGGCCGAGCTGCACGCATGCGGCCGTCCGCCGGTGGGGCTGACCGGCGAGTTCTCCTCCACGCTCCCCCAGGGGATCGGCCTGTCGTCATCGGCGGCGTTGGAGGTTGCGGTTGCGGTTGCGCTGCTTCGGGCGGCCGATCATGCCCTTCCGGCCGTGGAGGTCGTCCGCGCGTGCCGTCGGGCCGAGCACGCGGCCGTCGGTGTTCCCTCGGGCGTGCTGGACCAGGCCGCGTCGGTGCTGTCGCGATCGGGCGCTGCGCTGCTGCTGGACTGCGCCGACCTGGCCCACGAGGACGTGGCGCTGCCCGAGGGCGTGGAGGTGCTGATCATCGACTCGGGCGTCACCCGGCAGCTGGAGGGGTCCGGGTACGCCACCCGCACCCGCGAGCTGGCTGCAGCGCTGCCCGTCCTCGACGGCCGGCGACCTGCGGACGTGCCCCCCGACGAGCTGCCCGGGCTGCTGGACGCCCTGGACGAGGTCCCGGCCCGCCGGTTGCGCCACGTGGTGACGGAGAACGCGCGGGTACGGGCCACTGTCCGGGCGTTCGCGGCTGACGACATCGATGCCGTGGCGACGCTGTTCGAGGCCAGCCACGACAGCCTTCGCGACGATTTCGAGGTCACGGTGCCCCAGACCGACCGGCTGGTCGAGCTGCTGCGCGAGCACGGTGCCCTGGCCAGCCGCATGACGGGCGGCGGCTTCGGTGGCGCGGTGATCGGGTTGGTTCGAGCCGAGGAGGCCAGCGACGTGGCCGACGCCACCCTCGCGGCGTACCGGCGGGCCTGGCCGGACCTGGCTGCCCGCACCGTCCTGACCCGGCCGGGCGCCGGGGCTGCCGAACACGCAGCCGACGTCCTGACGTCGTGAGCGGCCCCTCCCTCGCCCTCGTGGCGGGCCGCACCCGGGTCGTGGTCGACCCGGCGGCCGGTGGGCGGCTGGCGTCCTGGTCGGTCGATGGACACGAGCTGCTGCTCGGGGCGGACCCGTCGCGCAGCCCGATCCACTGGGGGTGTTATCCGATGGTCCCGTGGGCCGGCCGTGTGCGCGACGCGGTCCTGACCTGGGATGGCGCGGAGGTCCGGCTGCCCCACCCCTTCGGCGAGCATGCCCTCCACGGGGTTGGCTACCTGTCGGCCTGGTCGGTGGTCGACCAGGACGTCGATCGGGTGCGGCTGCGGCTGGACCTGCCCCGCTCCCCTGCCGGTGAGGAGGGCTGGCCGTTCGGTGGTGTCGTCGAGCAGGAGGTGGCGGCGCTCGAGGACGGGGTGGCGCTGTCGATGGCGGTGACGGCCGACGACCGGGCGATGCCGGTCACGGTCGGCTGGCACCCGTGGTTCGTCCGCCACCTCGACGGGGTCGAGGCCGTCGTCCGGCTCGAAGGGGGACGAATGCTCGAGCGCGACGCCGAGGGGCTGCCGACCCACCGGTGGACCAGTCCCTCCCCCGAGCCGTGGGACGACTGCTTCACCGACCTGGCGGCCACGCCGGCGGTCGTGTGGCCCGACCTGGGCCAGGTGGAGGTGGCCAGCGACCTCGAGCACGTCGTGGTCTTCACCGAACACCCCGAGGGCGTGTGCGTGGAACCCCAGTCGGGCCCGCCGGACGAGCTGAACCACACCGCCCCCCGGGTCGTCGATGCCGGGGAGACGTTCGCCTGCAGCGCGACCCTGCGCTACTCGGCGGCGTCGAAGGCGGGCTTGAGCATCGCGTAGGTGTCGGCCATCAGCTGGGGCAGCACGCGGGTCTGCCCGATGACCGGCATGAAGTTGGTGTCACCACCCCAGCGGGGGACGACGTGCTGGTGGAGGTGGTCGGCGATCCCTGCCCCGGCGACGGTCCCCAGGTTCATGCCGACGTTGAACGCGTGGGGCCCGGCGGCGGCCTTGAGCGCCCGGATGGTCCGCTGGGTGAGGGCGGCGATCTCCGTCACCTCGTCGTGGCTGAGCGCGGCGTAGTCATCGGTGTGGGTGTAGGGGATGACCATGGCGTGGCCGGGGTTGTAGGGGTAGGCGTTGAGCAGCACGAAGGCGTGCTCCCCCCGGTGGATGACCCGCTCGTCGTCGCCGTGCTCGTCGGCCAGGCAGAACGGGCAGCCGTTGCTGGAGCTGTCGGGGTCGGTTACGTACTCCAGCCGCCACGGGGTCCAGAGCCGGTCGAACCGGTCGATGCGCGGGTCCAGCGGGTCGGCGTCGGGATCGGGCCGGCCGGGCGGGGTGCCGTGGGAATCGCTCGTCACGGAACAGAGCCTACTGATCGTCGCGTCGGGCCGGTGGGTGGTCACCGCCGACCCCGGATGGATTCGACTCCGAAACCCACGTCATCCTCGACAGGTGGAGTCGATTCCATCGGCGCGACCGGTCCTGATCACGTCCCGGCCGGTGGTGTAGAAGCCCGTGCGCTTGATTCAGTTGGTCACTGCGGGGATTGACGGTATCTGATCGTCGGAGCGATCGAGGAGGGGTTCGAGGGTGACGGCGGCCATGTAGCGCCGCGGAGCGGCGATCAGTTCTTCGTTGACCTCCACCAGCAACGCGCCGACGAGCCGGATGACTGATTCGGGGTCGGGGAAGATCTGCACGACATCGGTGCGGCGCTTGAGCTCACGGTTGAGCCGCTCGATCGGATTGTTGGACCAGATCTTTGACCAGTGCACGGGTGGGAACGCCGCGTAGGCGAGCAGGTCATCCTCCATCGCCTCAAGCCGCTTGGCCACCTTGGGCGCCACGGTCTCGAGTTGTTGACAGACGGTGCGGAGCTGGGCGCGTGCGGCATCGCCGTCGGGCTGGGCGAAGATGGTGGAGATCAACGCGCTGATGAGCTGCCGCTGGCTGTGGTTGGCGACGGCGAGCAGGTTGCGCTTGGCATGCACGCGACATCGTTGCCATCCGGAGCCCTGGAGGACCCGTCGGATCGCGGCGCGCAGGCCGGCGTGGGCGTCGGAGATCACCAGTTGGACCCCGTTCAGGCCGCGGTCGACGAGGTCGCGGAGGAACTCGGTCCAAAACGTCTCGTTCTCGCTGTTGCCGATGTCGACACCGAGGACCTCGCGGTGCCCGTCGGCGCGGACGCCGGTGGCGATCACGACGGCTTTGGAGACGACCTGGCCGTGCTCGCGGACGTGGACGTAGGTGGCGTCCAGCCAGATGTAGGGGAACGGCTGATGATCAAGCCGGCGGCCTCGAAGGATGGCGACGTCGTCATCGATGAGCTTGCAGATTCGCGACACCGTTGACTTGGACACGCCCGAGTCGACGCCGAGCGCTTTGACCAGGTCATCGACTTTCCGGGTGGAGGTGCCGGTGATGTAGGCCCGCATGATCACCGCCCACAGCGCCTTGTCGATCCGGCGGCGTGGCTCGAGCAGCTCAGGGAAGAACGACCCTTTGCGGAGCTTGGGGATGCCGACCTCGACATCACCGGCGGGGGTGGACAGCAGTTTGGGCCGATGCCCGTTCCGCAGGTTGCTGCGGGCTGGGGTTCGTTCACCGTGGTCGGCGCCGATCTTGGCCGACACCTCGGCCTCGATCAGTTCCTGCAAGGCGGTGCCGAGGATCTCGGCGATGGACGTGGTGAGCGTCGCGTCGGTCCCGATCAGGGCGTCAGCGAGCTCGGACAGGGCAGACTGGCTATGGGTCATCGTGCGTGCCTTCTTTGCGTAGGAGCTTTGGAAGTTCGCACGGTGGCCCGCCTACACGGCGGACCTGCTCCTACACCACGTGGTGAGACTCACCCCCGGTCCTCCCGTCGGCGGATCTTGACCCACCCCGACCCCCTGCGTCGGCGGAGCGGGGACCATTCCGTCCGTGGTGGACGCCCTGACCTGCGGAAACGGCCGTCGGCCCCTCCCACCTGGGGACAGATCCGTCCCACGCTGGGGACGATTCCGCCGGTTGAGGCGTGGTTGCGCGGCCCGGCCCGGAGGATGTGGCCGGATCGGTGGAGGCGATTCCGTCCGGGGGTGGAGGCGAATCCATCCGGCTGGGCGGGGTGGACGGTGGGGCGGGCGTGGTCGGGGTCAGCCGCCGAAGCCGGGGACCAGCGGGTCCAGGCGGAGCAGCAGGTCGGCGGCGAAGCGGCCGGGGACCTCGTCGGTGGCGTCGATCTCGACGCGGACCAGGTCACCGTCGGCCAGGACGGTGACGGAGTCGGCTCGGCCGGCGGTGTCGATCTCGCTGATGCGCGCCACCTCAGCGGCGGGGTCGTCGACGCCGGTCGCCGCCAGCAGGAACTGTGGTCCCTCGGCCACCTCCGCCAGGTTGCACGCCAGCTGGGCGGCCTCCTCCGAGGCGTGGATGGTCAGCGCGTAGCAGCCCTCCTCGTCGGCGAGCGCGACCAGGCGCCGGATCGGCTCGACCTCGGCCATGGAGCGGCCCTCCCCCTCCAGGGCGTCGAGGCCCTCGGTGACGGTGCTGAACCCGAGCGTGCCGTCGACCACGGTGATGGTGATCGTGCGGCCCAGCGGGTCCAGGGGGTTGGGGGACTCCAGCGACGGTTCGAGGTCGTCGCCGTCGCCGAGCCGCCACGGAGGGCCGTCACTGCCCAGCGCATCGGCCATGGCGTCGGCGTCGATGCGCCCGCCGCCGACCGTGGTCTCGACGGGAGGGACAGTGGCCGTGGCCAGCCAGTCCAGGTCCTCCAGCCCCCAGCCGGCCGTCGCCCGGAGCTCCTCCATCACGCCGTCCCCGCCGATGGACTGCACGAAGCTGGGGAACGGGACAGCAACGGGGCTGCCCCCGACGCCGGCGAGGCGCACCAAGCTGTCGAGCGGGTCGGCATCGGTGGCCGGCCACAGGACATCGGCCAGCTCGGCGGCCGTCGCCAGGTCACCCATGGAGACCTGGACCGACCCCTCGGCCGGATCGACGAACGGCAGCAGCGCGAGCCGTGCCTCCCACGAACCCGCCGCGCCTTCGCTGGCCCCTCCGCCACCCGAACACGCGGCAGCGACCACGGTCAGGCACAGCAGGAGGCCGAGGCCGATGTGTCGTGACTGCATGTGCGTCGACAACCCCCTGCGCGGGACGGCAGACCTACTCCGGCTGCGGGCCCACGCGCTTCTCGGCGACCTCCAGCGACAGCTCCTCGGCGAAGTCGTCGAGGGGCACGCCCTTGCGCTGGTCACCGTAGCGCGGGCGGATGGCGACCGTCCGGTCGGCCGCCTCCTGCTCACCGACGATCAGCATGTAGGGCACCTTGTTCGCCTGGTGCTTGCGGATCTTGGCGCCCATCGTCTCGTCGCTGGTGTCGACCGTCGCCCGACGGCCGGTGCCGTTCAGGTAGGCCTCGACCTCGGCGGCGTAGTGCAGGTGGGCGTCGCTGATCGGGATGACCACGGCCTGGGTGGGCGCCAGCCAGGTCGGGAACGCGCCGTTGTAGTGCTCGGTGAGGACGCCGAAGAAGCGGTCGAGCGAGCCGTAGAGCGCGCGGTGGACCATGAACGGTCGCTCGGACTCGCCGGTGTCGGTGGTGTAACCGAGGTCGAACCGCTCGGGCAGGTTGAAGTCGATCTGGATGGTCGACAGCTGCCAGGCCCGGCCGATGGCGTCGGTGACCTGCACGTCGATCTTGGGGCCGTAGAAGGCGCCTTCGCCCTCGTCGACCACGTAGTCCAGGCCGATCTCCTCCAGCGCCTGCTCGAGCGCCTTCTCCGCGTGGGCCCAGCCCTCGTCGGTGCCGACGGTCTCGGCCTTCGCCGGCCGGGTCGACAGGGCGATGCGGGAGGGGGTGTCGAACCCGAACGCGCGCAGCACGTCGAGGGCGAACTCCATGCAGCCCCGCGCCTCGGCGACGACCTGCTCGGCGGTGCAGAAGATGTGGGAGTCGTCCTGGGTGAACCCGCGGGCGCGCATCAGGCCGTGCACGGTGCCGGACTTCTCGTAGCGGTAGACCGTCCCCAGCTCGGCCAGGCGCAGCGGCAGGTCACGGTAGGACCGCTGCTGGGACCGGTAGACCAGCACGTGGAACGGGCAGTTCATCGGCTTGGGGTAGTAGTTGGTCCCCGCGCCGTCACCGGAGGGGTCCATCTCCATCGGCGGGTACATGCCGTCGGCGTAGAAGTCGAGGTGGCCCGAGGTCTCCCACAGGGTCGACTTGCCGATGTGCGGGGTGTAGACGGGCTGGTAGCCGCGACGACGGACCTCCGCGCGGATGTAGTCCTCCATCTCCTGGCGGACGATCGCGCCGTTGGGGTGCCACACCGCGAGCCCCTGGCCGAGCTCCTCGGGGAAGCTGAACAGGTCCAGGTCGCGACCGACCTTGCGGTGGTCGCGCTTCCGGGCCTCCTCCTGCTGGTGCAGGAACGCCTTGAGGGCCTTCTTGGACTCCCACGCGGTGCCGTAGACGCGCTGCAGCATCTTGTTCTTCTCGCTGCCGCGCCAGTACGCACCGGCAACCCGCTGGAGGGTGAACGCCGGGATCCACTTGGTGGTCGGCACGTGGGGGCCGCGGCAGAGGTCCTGCCAGTGGCCGCCGTCGGGCTTGTCGTTGCGGTAGATCGTGATGCCGGAGTCGCCGGCCGGGGCGGTCGGGTCGTCCGCAGCGGCCTCGCCGTCGGTGATGATCTCGACCTTGTAGGGGTTGCCCTCGAACGCCGCGAGCGCCTCGTCGGTGGAGACCTCCACGCGCACGAACGGCTGGTCCTCCCTGACGATCTGGACCATGCGGCCCTCGATCTTCTTGAGGTCGTCCTCGGTGAAGGGAACCTCGGGATCGAAGTCGTAGTAGAAGCCGTTCTCGACGGGCGGGCCGATGCCGAAGTTGGTGCCGGGCCACAGGTCGGTGACGGCCTGCGCCATCACGTGGGCGGTGGAGTGGCGGATGATGAACCGGCCGTCGTCGGAGTCGGCGTTGATCGGCTCGACGGACTCGCCGTCCTCCAGCACCCGGTCGAGGTCGACCATGGCACCGTCGACGCGGGCCGCCACGACCATGCCACGGATCGCACCGAGGGCCTTCAGGGCATCCTGCGCCGTCGTGCCGGTGGGGACCTCCGCGGTGGCATCACCCGGTCCGTACACCTTCATCACGTCCGACACGTCAGCTCCTTGGGTTCCTGTGGATGGTCGGGAGCGGCCAAGGATAGCGAACGGCCTACACCCGCCGGATCAGGGCGTTGCACGACGGACAGCTGGCCTCCTGCACGCCCTCGGGCAGGGCGACCCGGTCGTTGCAGCCCGTGCAGGTGATGGCCGGACCCGCCACGTCGACCCGCCGCCCGCAGCGATCGCACACGACGGTTGTCGCCCCCTCGAGGACCGTCAGGTCGTGCGCGCAGCCGGTGCAGTGCCGGTGGTCGCCGCTGGCCGTCGGCCGCGTGTAGGACATGTCCAGCTGGAGGAGGCGGACGAACCGCTCGCCCTCGTCGGGCTCCAGCGACGGCAGCCAGCCCTGGGCGAGGCCCGAGCGGAACAGGCGGTCGGCGACCACGCCGGGCATCCGGTCGGGGTCGAGGTCCTTGACCGGCGAGCCGTCCAGCAGGTTCCGTGTCCGTTCGGCCTGCGCGAGCAGGACGTCGACCAGCGGCCAGAAGGTCTCGGCCACGACTCGGGGGCGGGTGCGCTCCCCCGGGGTGCGGCCTATCAGCGCCTGCATGCCCATCGCCGCCAGGTTCCCCCCAGTCCATCGCAGCTGCTGGGTCAGGGTGACCATGCGGTTCTCGAGGGCCGCATGGGTGGGGTCGAAGGTGGTCAGCACCTGCAGCTCGGTCTGGTAGCGAATCCAGTCCCGCCGATACCCCTCGTCGTTGTAGGCCCGCGGCGGCACCGTCCAGGGCGTGTAGGCGGTCTGCGCCTCGACCAGCGTCCGGGTCAACGACCTGAACCGGTCGACATCGCCGGCTCGCCCCGCTGCCATCGCCGCGGGCCGAAGCCTGTTGCCGATCCTGGCGAAGTCGATGACGTCGGGGTGGCTGTAGGCCTCCGCCATCGCCTGCTTGAGGTCGTAGTCGGTGACCTGCCCGCAGAAGTCGCAGTAGAGGGTCGGCCGGACCGAGGGCAGCTCCTTCACGCCACCACAGGCTGCGCAGCTCGTGCGCTTGACGAACTCGCTGGGCGGTGGGAGCAGCGCCGTCATGTCCATCGACCCCATCGCGCGACGGACCGTCGCGGCGGCGGCGTCCATGTCGTCCTCCGACAGGGTCATCGGGGTGGCGGCCTGCTGCCGGGCGACGCCCTCCCACTTCTCCCGTTCGGCCCGGACGTGCGCGCGGTACTCCGGGGTCTGCGTGGCCCGGAGGTACTGCCGGATGGTCCGGATGGCCTTGAACATGCTCGCACGGTAACCAATGGGGCCGTGACGGAACAGAGCACGTTGACGTCGTTCGGCACTCGTGAGGTTACGGAACGCGCACGACCGCACCGGGCAACGGAGCGGCTGGACTAAGGTGCCAGCCATGGTTACCCGCACCCTCAGTCTCCTGTCCGCAGCGACGGCCGTGTTGCTGGTCGTCGCGTCGATGGCCGCTCCCGCAGCCCTGGCCCAACCGCCGGAGGGCACACCGATCGACTTCGACCTGCGCACCTGGAGCCAGGAGGGCGTGCCCGACTGGGGGTCGTGGACCGTCAGCGACGAGGGGGCGACGGTCCGGCAGACCATCAACGACTCGCCGACCTTCTACGTCAGCCCCGAGACCTTCGCGTCCGCATCGATCGAGGGGGTCTTCGAGGTCGAGACGTCCGGCGACGACGACTACATCGGGTTCGTGATGGGCTATGCCGGCCCGCGGACGCCGGACACGACCGGCTACGACTTCCTCGTCTTCAACTGGAAGCAGGGCGCCCAGGACTTCGGTGGATGCCAGGCAGAGGAAGGTGCCTCGCTGCTGCGGGTCCGGGGAACCGAGGACCCCGCTGCCGACTACACCCCCGGAGGGACCGCCCACCCCGCCCTGTGGTGCCACGAGTCCCGCACCGACGGGGCCTACGACATCGACGTCGATGTGCTGGACACGAGCTGGGGCCCCGATGAGGGATGGGCGGACAACACCGAGTACACCTTCACCCTCGAGTACTCGCCCACCGCCGTGCGGGTCCTGATCGACGGCGTCGAGGTGGTGTCGGCCAGCGGCACGTTCCCCGAGGGGGCGTTCGGCTTCTACAACTACTCCCAGTCCGACGTCCGGTACTCCGGCTTCCGGGCGGTCCCGACCGAACCCGACGCCGTCCCGGGCGAGCCCGGGGTCAGCCGAGTCGACGGTGGCTCGGGGGACCCCATCGACGCGGCCATCGAGATCTGCCAGTTCCTGGTGCCCGCTGACGGGACGGCCGAGCTGATCGCGCTGGCCCGCGTCGACGACTTCGCCGACGCGATGGCCGGATCGGCCCTGCCGGCCGACTGCATCCTGTTCACCGAAGGCGGCCCCGACGCCCCGATCAACGCCGACACCCGGGCCGAGATCGCCCGTGCGTTCGGCCCCGCAGGCGGCAACGTGTTCGTCCTCGGTGGCGAGAACGCCGTCAGCGCCGCGGCTGCGCAGGCCCTGACCGACGACGGTCACACCATCGGCCGACTCGCCGGACCGACC
Organism: Euzebya pacifica; assembly: GCF_003344865.1. GTDB lineage: Bacteria > Actinomycetota > Nitriliruptoria > Euzebyales > Euzebyaceae > Euzebya > Euzebya pacifica. The sequence goes on along the minus strand of NZ_CP031165.1, from coordinate 1,951,513 downwards.
CGGTTCGAGACCGCAGAGGAGGTCGCCAACGCCGCGATGGCGGAGGTGGCGCTGGCGCGGGATCGGGTCATCGTGGCGTTCGGTGGGGACTGGGCCGATGCGGTCACCGCGGGTGCCTACGCCCGGGCGACGATCACCCCGGTCGTGCTGACCGGCACCGACAGCCTGCACCCGGCGGCCGAGCGCGTCATCGACACGGTGCAGGCCGCCAACCCCGCGGCCGAGGTCGTGCTGGTCGGTGGCGAGAGCGTCGTCGGTCCGGCGGTGGAGGCTGCGGTGACCAACCCCCTGCGCATCGCCGGGGACAACCGGATGGCCACGGCGGTCGCGGTGGCCGAGGACCTCTGGCCCGCGGTCCCCTCGACCGGCGAGGACTTCGTCTTCGCCAACCTCGAACGGCCGGACGCCTGGACGCTCGCGCTGGCGGCCGCGCCGCTGGCCGCCCGGATCGGCGGGCCGGAGCTGGGCCTGCGAGCCGACAGCTACCCGACGGAGACCGAGGACTACCTGGAGGGCCTGGGCCTGAGCAGCCTGCCCTCGGTGGTGCTGCTGGGCGACCTCGGCTTCATCAGCGAGGACGTGGCCACGCAGGTCGAGGGGTCCGTCGGGGGCTGACCCGGCACCCAGAGCAGAACGGCCCCGACGATGTCGGGGCCGTTCTCGATCCGGCCGAACAGCCGTCGTCCGGGCTCAGCAGTCGTCGCCCTCGCAGCCGTCGGCACCGAAGGCTTCGGGGTCGGGCTCGTCGCCGTACCCCTCGTCGCCGTAGCAGTCCTCGCCCTCGCAGCCGTCGCCGCCGAAGTCGGGGTCGTACTCGGGGCTGTCGCCGTGCCCGTCGGAGTACTCCTCCGCGGGGAAGGTGTTGCCGTACTCGTCACACGCCAGGCCCTCGGCCTCGAGGGTTTCCGGCGACGGGCACTCGGCGTCGTAGGACTCTTCTGCGCCCGGGTCGTACTCGGGACCGTCACCGTGGCCGTCGGAGTACTCCTCGGCCGGGTAGAGGTTGCCGAACTCGTCGCACTCCAGCCCCTCGGCCTCCAGCGTTTCGGGTGAGGGACACTCGGCGTCGAACTCGTCCTCCTGCCCGTCGGCCCCGAAGGCGCTCGGGTCGGGGTCGCCGGCGCCGTCGTCCACGGACTGCTCGACGTGGTCGGCGCAGTTGACGTTCCACGTCTCGATCGCGAGCTGGCTGGCTGCCTCGACCGCCTCCTGGTCCACCGCGGCGTCCTCGGTGAACACCAGGGCGTCGGTGGCCAGTAGCTCCAGTCCGTCGCTGAGCACCTCGTGGTCCTCGCCCAGCTCGACGAGGATCGTCTGCACGTCGTCGAACAGCTCGACCTGGGCGTCGACCTGCTCGTCGACGTCGAGGCCGTCCGCCGCGATCAGCAGGTTGGTCACGCGGTCCAGCGCCGGACAGAACACGTCGTCGTCGACACCCGCCACGACGAGGTCGAGCTCGTCACCGGGCTCTTCCGGCTCGTCCTCGGCGGTGGCCTCCTCGATGGTGGCTTCGGCCTCCGATGGGTCGTCGGCGCTGATGGCAGCGGTGTCTCCCCCGCCACAGGCGCTCAGCACCACGACCAGCAGGAGGGCCAGCACGACACGCAGTTCTCGCAAAGTGATCCCCGTTCAGTTGATGTCGACAAAGACTGCACAGCGTACCCGAGGACCAACGGAGGGCGGTGATGCGGACCACGGACGCGGGTCGGAGTCGCAGCGTGGGGCGGCTGCGGCCTACGCTGTACGGGCCGGATCAACGAGCCCCCCACCGGCCCCACAGGAGGAACCCGGATGCCCGAACCAGTCATCGTCGCCGTTGCCCGCACTCCGATCGGACGTGCCGGAAAGGGTTCGCTCGTCGACATGCGGCCCGACGACCTGGCCGCGATCGCCGTCCAGGCCGCCATGGACAAGGTGCCCGAGCTGGACCACACCGAGGTCGAGGACCTGCTGCTGGGCTGTGGCCTTCCCGGTGGCGAGCAGGGCTTCAACATGGGCCGTGTCGTCGCGACGCTGCTCGGCTGGGAGACCGTCCCCGGCGCCACGATCACCCGGTACTGCTCCTCCTCCGTGCAGACCATGCGCATGGCCGCCCACGCCATCAAGGCCGGCGAGGGCGACGTGTTCGTCACCGCGGGTGTCGAGACCGTCAGCCGGTTCGTCAACGGCTCCTCCGACACCGGGCCGCACAACGAGAAGTTCGCCGACGCCGAGGCGCGGACCGCGTCGATGGCCGAGGAGGGTGCTGACTCGTGGGCCCCGCCGGAGGGCCTGCCCGACATCTACATCCCCATGGGGCAGACCGCCGAGAACGTGGCGCTGCTGAAGGGCGTGTCGCGCGAGCGGATGGACGAGTTCGCCGCCCTGTCCCAGCAGCGGGCCGTGGAATCGCAGAAGAACGGCTTCTTCGAGCGCGAGATCACCCCGGTCGACCTGCCCAACGGCACGACGATGACCCAGGACGACGGCCCCCGGCCGGGGACGACGGCGGAGAAGCTGTCGGAGCTCAAGCCCGTCTTCCGTCCCGACGGCCGGATCACCGCCGGCAACGCCTGTCCCCTCAACGACGGCGCCGCCGCGGTGGTCGTGATGTCCGACACCCGCGCCGCCGAGCTCGGGATCCAGCCGCTGGCCCGGATCATCTCCACCGGCGTCACGGCCCTGAACCCCGAGATCATGGGCCTCGGGCCGGTCGAGTCGTCCAAGCAGGCGCTGGCCCGGGCGGGCATGACCATCGACGACGTCGACCTCGTGGAGATCAACGAGGCGTTCGCTGCCCAGGTCATCCCCTCCGCCGACGACCTCGGCATCGACTGGGACAAGCTGAACGTCAACGGCGGGTCCATCGCCGTCGGCCACCCGTTCGGCATGACCGGCGCGCGCATCATGAACACGCTGCTCAACGGTCTGCAGACCGCCGACAAGACGATCGGCCTGGAGACCATGTGCGTCGGCGGTGGCCAGGGCATGGCCATCGTCGTGGAGCGCCTGCGCTGATCCTCGGGCCAGCCACATCGCGTCGAACGGGCCTCCACCAGGGGGCCCGTTCTGCGTGTCGCTCCCGGGAGGTCTGACCCCGTCAGGTGCCGAAGCGGGAGCGGTACGCGGTTGGCGTCGTGCCGAGCTGACGTCGGAAGTGATGCCGGAGGGTCACGGCAGCGCCGAAGCCGACCGAACGGGCAACCTGCTCGACCGAGGCGTCGTCGACCAGCAGCAGCTCCTGCGCCCGGGCCAGCCGCTGCTGCACCAGCCACCGTCCGGGGCTCGTGCCCAGCGACTGCTCGAACCGGCGGGTCAGGGTGCGTGGGCTGACGCCGACACGACCGGCGAGGTCCGTCAGCGCCAGCGGACGGTCGAGGTTGCCGACCACCCAGTCCTGGAGGCCGGCGAGCCAGTCCTCGGCCTGTCTCGGTGGCGGGGAGACGTACTGGGCCTGGCCGCCGTCACGGTGCGGGGGCATCACCATCCGCCGGGCGATGGTGGCGGCGACGTGTCCGCCCCAGTCGTGGCGGATCAGGTGCAGGCCGGCATCGATTCCCGCAGCCGATCCTGCCGAGGTCAGCACGTCGCCTTCGTCGACGAACAGCACGTCGGGGTCCACCTGCACGCGGGGGAACCGACGGGCGAGGCCCTCGGCGAACAACCAGTGGGTCGTGGCACGACGCCCGTCCAGGAGACCTGCGGCAGCCACGGCCCAGGTGCCCGAGCAGATCCCCACGACCCGCCCTCCGGCGGCAACGGTGTCGCGCAGCAGTTGTCGGACGGGGTCGGCGAGCGGGCCGTTGTCCATCGGCCAGCCCGGCACGACGAGGGTCCCGGCGCCCCGGGCGTCGTCGAGGCCGTGTTCGGCGGTCACGACGAACCCACCGGTGGCCTGCAGCGGGCCCGGGGTGACGGCGGCCACGGTGACGTCGTAGAAGCAGCCGACCTCCGGACGGTCGAGGGCGAACAGCTCCACGGCGATCCCGAACTCGAAGGTCTTGAGGTGGTCGTAGGCCAGGATCGCCAGCCGGTCGTTGGGCCTGTCGCGCATCAGCCCGCCGCCGGGTCCGGGCCGGTCCCACCCGCCGAAGGTGGCGTGATGTTGTCGATAGTTGACATCACGCCACATGGTGCGCGACCGAACCTCCGCTGACAATGGCGCCATGCCACACGCCACCGACATCCCTGCCCCACCGGCAGCCGAGCTCGCCCGCCACTTCCGTGCCCGCCTGGCCGCGGAGACCGACTGCAGCGACGTGCACGCCACGCTGCAGGCGCGCCCCGACGCGATCGTCGTCGTCGACACCCGGTCCCCCGAGGCGTTCGCCGCCGGACACGTCCCCGGCGCTGTCAACATCCCGCCGGCCACGATGGACGCCGCCGCGCTCGCCGCCCACGGCGACGTGCTGTTCGTCACCTACTGCTGGGGGCCGCACTGCAACGGCGCGACGAAGGGCGCCGCCCGCATCGCCGAGCTCGGGTTCCCCGTCAAGGAGATGCTCGGCGGGGTCTGGGGCTGGGAGATGGAGGGGTTCACGCTCGTCGGCGCCCCGCAGGACGCGGTGGCCTCGTGACGGTCGTGGCGCTGCTGCTGTTCGAGGGCTGCGACGTCATGGACGTCACCGGGCCCTACGAGGTGTTGCTGACCGCCAACCGGCTGGCCTCGCGCTGGGTCGTCGACCTGCCCTTCGAGGTGCGAACCGTCAGCCTCGACGGGCGGGCCGTCGTCGCCTACGGGGGGCTGGGGCTGACCCCGTCCCATGGCGCCCTGCACGACAACCACGACGCCCACCAGCTCGTGGTGCCCGGCCTGATCGACCTCGACGCCGGGATGGCAGACCGCGTGCTCGTGGACGGGATCGCTCGGGCCGGTGCGCACATCGACCGGGTGGCCTCGGTGTGCACCGGCGCGTTCCTGCTGGAGGCCGCCGGCCTGCTCGGCGACGGCGAGGCGACCACCCATTGGGAGGACGCCCCTGCCCTCGCCGAGCTGCGCGGGCGGGGCGTCACCCGTGACGACGTGCGCTGGGCCATCGACGGCGACGTCATCACCTCCGGCGGGCTGTCGTCGGGCATCGCGATGGCCCTGCACCTGGTCGAGCAGGTCGCCGGTCGGCCCCTGGCGGAGGCGACCGCGGCCCAGATCGACTACGTCTGGACCCTCGAGCGGGGGTAGCTCACCCGAACGGCCACTGCACCTCGGTGAGCTGTTCGCCCTCGGGCACCTCGCTGGGGTCGTTGAGGTACAGCTCGCGGGCCGGGAAGCCCGGGGTGTGGCCGTGTTCGGCGATCCACCCGGCGAGGACGTGGTAGGCGCCGTCGATCTCGTCGTAGGCGCCGTGGTGGTGGGTGGTGGCCACCATCCCTCCGTCGACGGTGCGGCGCACCATGTCGCCGTCGACGGCGATGGGGCCGGCCGGCTCGGCGATGGGCAGCGCGACCTCGAGGTCACCCGACTGCTCCTCGTCGATGACGTCGTGGTACAGCACGGTGGGTGCGCCGGCGAGCTCGGCGGCCGATCCCATGACGGTGGCGTACAGGGCGTGCATGGACTCCCCGATGGCCGTGCTGATGCCGGCCTTGTCGGTGTGGCGGCGGATGCTGACCACGGTGATGGGGTCGATGGTCTTGGTCGTGACGTCGTAGGGCACGAGCGGTTCCTTTCCGGTGATGAGGCGCTGGACCGTCGTCAGGCGTCTTTGCTGCACCCGCACCGATTCCGCGAGGCGTTCGCGGTGGCGGTCCAGGAGCTTGTCGACCACGTCCGGGGCGGTGTCGTCGGCGAGCACGGTGGCGATGTCGTCCAGCGACATGTCGACACCGCGCAGCAAACGGATCGCCTCGGCGGTCCTCGTCTGGGTCAACCGGTAGTACCGGTAGCCGGACGAGGGGTCGACCTCCGCGGGTTGCAGCAGGCCGATGCGGTCGTAGTGCCGCAGGGCCTTGATCGACAGGCGGGTCATTCGGGAGAACCGCCCGATCGGTACCAGCTGTTCCATGACGTCGAGGATGGAGTCTCCCATCGTGGGAGGGTCAAGGGGACGGTTCGGACGATCTCCTGAGCCGGTTACCCTCCAGCGGCGATGACTTCCACGCCTCGCCCCACCCTGATCGTGCCGTCCGTGCTGCCGGCTGACTTCGCCAACCTCGGGAGGGACTGCGTGGCGCTCGAGGAGGCCGGCGTGGACCGCATCCAGTGGGATGTCATGGACGGCGTCTTCGTGCCGAACCTGACCTTCGGGCCCGACGTCATCGCGGCCTGTCGCCCGTTGGTGGACGTGCCGTTCGAGGCGCACATCATGGCCGAGCGACCCGAGGAGATGCTGCCCCGCTACATCGAGGAGGCGGGCTGCGAGATGATCATCCTGCACCCCGAGACCCTCGGGCAGCCCCACCGCGTCTACCAGCAGGTCAAGCAGATGGGCGCCAAGCTCGGGATCGCCCTGTCCCCCGCCACCCCGCTGACCCACGTCGAGCACGCCATCGACCTGGTCGACGAGATCGTCCTGATGACGGTCAACCCCGGGTTCGGCGGACAGGCCTACATCGCGTCGATGGAGCCGAAGATCCGCATGACCGCGGAGATGATCGCCGCCAGCGGTCGCGAGATCGACCTCGAGGTCGACGGCGGCATCAGCGCGGCCACGATCGCGGGCGCCGCGGGGGCGGGCGCCAACGTCTTCATCTCCGGCAGCGCGCTGTGGAAGTACGACAGCTTCGCCGAGGGCGTCACCGACCTGCGCACCCGCGCCGACGCCGCTCGCGGCCGCTGACCCGACGGCCCTGCACGAGCGGTCGGGAGGAGTAGGCGATCGCCTGTCCGGGCCGCTATAGTTTCCCGTCCCACCGACCGCTGGTCGATGAACTACGGGCTCGTAGCTCAGTGGGACGAGCGCTCCGCTCACACCGGAGAGGTCGCTGGTTCGATCCCAGCCGGGCCCACCAGAGGCGTTCCGACGCCAAGCAAAGACGCCGATGTGCACCGCACGTCGGCGTTCGTGCGTTCCGGTCCCTGCGTGCTGGATCCAGTCGGGTCAGCCGACGGCGACGATGTTGCCGACCGTCGGGTGGGGCCACCCGTTGGCCAGGCACGCGCCGATGCCGCCGGTCTGCTGCATCATCACCGGGGCCAGCGTGCCCGGTCGCAGGCAGAACTCGTGGCCGTACCCCAACCCGTGGCCGAACTCGTGGCTGACCAGGTACTGCCGGTACACGGTGACGTCGCTGTGGAACGGTGCCACCCCGGTGTTCCAGCGGTCGAGGTTGAGCATGGCGCGGAACCCGTCCCAGCACGACACCCGGCCGCCGGTGCGCAGCCCGACGCGGCCGCAGTAGTAGTCCACCGTCTCGGGACGGGCGACGACGACCCGCAGGTCGGCGGCGACCGAGCTGCCGATGCGCTGCAACGACCGGGTGCCATCGGCAGTCCAGCCGCGTGGATCGAGCAGGATCTCGGTGACCTCCGCTGCCACCTCGTCGACGTCCAGGCCCGTCGATCGCTCGACCTCGACGCTGAAGGTGCGCAGCGGCCCGGCACCGACCACCGTGCTGCTGCCCCCGGCGACGAGGAACCCGTCCCGGGAGACGCTGGTCAGGGGGTCCAGGACCACTTCCCCGACGAACCGCAGGTGCCTGGTCGCCGTGTCGGCGCCGACCACCGCAGTGACGTCGACCCGTGCCGGTGTGCCCGGTTCGGGCGGCTCCAGGGACTCGGGCAGCCGCGGGCGCTGGCCTCCGGTCCACACGGCCCGGCCGTCCTCGACGACCACGTCCCCGGGCCACTCGAAGCCGAGCAGGTCCACGTGGACCTCCGCGTGCGCCAGCGGGACCGACGACGACAACGTGATCTCCAGGCCATCCGTCGCGTCGATCAACGGGTCGAGGCGCACCTGCTCGTCGCCGTCGATCCACTCGCCGTGGAGGGACTCGACCTCGGCCGTGGTGCCGCCGATCAGGACCACGCGGTCGGGCCGGTGCGCGGCCACCCACGACCGACCCTCGTCCAGGCCCAGCAGCACCGCGCGGTTGTCCGCTGCTGCCCGCAGGGCAACGACGGCCAGGTCGGTTCGTGCCGGATCGACGACGACGAGGGCCTCGCCGGCGCGGCGGGAGGCCAGCTGGTCGTCGCTGAACTCCGCATCCTCGCCGAGGGCCTCGACGACGGCGGTCCGCGCCTCGGTCGACAGGTCAGCGGACGCCAGCACCGTCCGTGCCGCGCCGATGCGGGCCAGCGCCACCGGTGACGGCACGGCACCGTCGACCAGCAGGACGGAGGCACCCAGCCGGGCTGCGGTCTCGGCCGCCCGCACCGCCCCCACCATCGGTTCGGCCGGCGCGACCACGACGGCGTCAAGCCCCGCACGGGTGGGGTTTGCCTCGGGCAGCGCCGCCAGCTGGTCGGCGGCGGCCAACGACATCGACTCCAGCGTCCCGGCGTCCAGCCTGACCGGCGCGAACCCCGCGTCGCGCAGCGCGCCGACCACGACCTCGCCGATCGCCGCCTCGTCCCCCGCCACGAGCACCCGAACGTCCTCCCCCATGTCGCGAAGGGCCGTCCACACCTCCCCGGGGACCTCGAGCCGTGGCACGGGCAGCACCCGGGCGTCCATGGCGACCACGAGGGGCATGGCGGCTACGGCAGCAGGGTGGTCGGCGTTGACCAGGACGACGGTGCGGGCGTCCCCGGTGATCCGGCCAGCCAGCGCAGCGGGATCCGGGGCGGCGGACTCGACCGCCAGGCCGGACACGTCGACGGTCCACCGGCGCAGCACGCGGTCGTCGACCTCGACGGCGATCTCGTGGGTCCCGGCGGTCAACGTCGTCTCCACGCCACGACGTGGGCTGAGGGGACCGTCGGGGTCGACGAAGGGCCCCGCTGCCCGCTCGCCGTCCACGAGGAACCGGACGCGGTCGGGTTCGATCCCGTCGACGGCCGCCGCCACCACGACCGGTCCGGCGGCAACCACGGCGTTCGGGGCCGGCACCGGGTCGCTGACGCGGGCCGGCAGCACGGCAGGCTGGTCCGCGAGCGACGTCTGTGACGTGGCTGGCGGCGGGACGGCGATCGCGAGGAAGGGCAGCAGCAGCGCCAGGGCCAGCGTCGCCACCAGTGGTCGTCGTGCAGCGGGCACGCCGCGCTCCACCACCCCTGTGGAGGGGACGGGGGGACGATCAGCGGACACCGTGCGCACCCCGACACCATGCCAGCGTCGACGCCCGTGTCGGAGGAGGCCGTGTCGGAGGGGACCGTGACGGCGGAGGCCGTGTTGCCGCAGTCCGATCAGCTGTCGGCGAGCGCCGGGTCCTCGGCTCGGAACACGACGGTCTGCCCGGTGTCGCGGTCCAGCGACACGTCGATGCGGGCGGCCCGAGCCGAGACGGGGCCGCGGAACCAGCTGACCTGCTGGTTGACAGAGGCGTGTGCCTCGGTGTGGATCCTCGTGCCGGACGCGTCGTAGAGGGTGATGACGTACGGCGCCCGGTCATCGGTGCCCCGCACCATGACGGCCAACGATCCCTGCTCGACCCGGGCGACGCCCTCCACCCCGGCCGCCTGTTCGACGACCGTCCACGGTTCGCCGAAGTTGATGACGGCCGCGGACTGCTGCTCGGCCACGAGCGTGGCCTGCAGGCTGTCGTTCTGGCCGCGGAGCACGAAGTTCCAGATGCTGAGGACGACCACGAGGAGGACCACGGCGATCATGACGCCCCGCCCCGCGCGTGGCGGGAGGTCTGGTTCGACCGTCTCGCCCTCGTCGTCCTCGCGTTCCTTGATCTCCACCCGCTGGGCGGCCCGTTCGCGCCGTTCGGCACGCTCGACGTCGGCGAGGTCCGAGGCGATGGAGCGCAGCTCGCCCACCCGCGCACGGCACTCGCCGCAGTCCAACAGGTGGGAACGGAAGGTGCTGGCCTCTCCCGGATCCAGGGATCCCATGACGTGCCTGACCGCAAGGTCCTCGAAGGGCCTGTGCTGATCGTGGTCGCCCGGCATCCTGATTGGCAGGATACCCATCGCCGTCCCCCGCGGGCGACGGAAATTCGACCCGATCGGGTGGGTGGTCAGTCCCGCTCGCCGAGGTCGCCGTCAGTCGGGTGGTCCTCGCCCGTGGTGTCCGTGGAGGACACGAGCACATCGGTGTCGTGGTCCTCGTGTCCCGGCTGTCGATCCTCGGCAGCCTTCTTCGCCGCGTCGGCGGCGGCGAAGGCCTCGGGGCGGGTCCACGGTGCTCGTTCGCCCGGTACCCAGGCCCACGGGGTCACCGTCCATGGCTTGGTCACGAGCAGCCAGACGATCGCCGTGGTGACCAGCCCGATCCCGGTCAGCTGGGTGCCGGTGAACGGCCCGATGAGGTCCTTGTCGGCGGCGCGAGCGAAGTCGGTGATGATGCGGCCGCCGCCGTAGGCCAGGCCGAACGTCATGCCGAAGAACCCGTCGAACCGGCTGCGCCGCTCCAGCGCCAGGATCAGCAGCAGGACGACCAACCCGGTCAGGAAGTCATACAGCGCGGTCTGGTGGACGGCGGTGTCGAAGCAGCCCTGGACCTGTGGGCCGGTGAACGGGTCGGGGCCGACCCAGCCGACGTCCCGCACGTACTGCTGGGTGCAGCGCCAGCCGAGCGGTGAATCGGTCGCATCGCCGAGGTGTTCGCCGATGATGAGGTCGCCGATGCGGCCGACGAAGATGCCCAGCGCCAGGCCCGGCGCGAGGGAGTCCAGCAGCAGCGGCAACGACAGGCGGTGCTTGACGATGTAGGGCACCGCCAGGATCACCCCGCCGGCGATCCCGCCGAGCAGTGACAGCCCGCCGTTCCACACCTGGAGGACCTCCACCAGGTCGAACTCGCTGGGGCGGGTGGCGACGAAGAACAGTCGTGCGCCGATGATCCCGCCGATCGCGGCGCGGGTGACGATCGCGGAGATGACGTCGGGCACGTGCTTCACGGGCCGACGGGCGACGCCGCGGACCTCGGCCCGCTTCAGCATCAGCTGGGCGCCGAGGAGGAAGCCGACCGCCACGAACAACCCGTGGGGCGAGACGGCGAAGTCACCCAGGATGTGGATGCGCTCGATGATGGGCCAGGACAGCTCGGCGAGCATTCGGGGTGCCAGTCTGTGGACGGTCGGTCCGGGTGCGGGACCCGGTGGGGTTGGTGCCGCTGCACGACAGCGGCGAGGCCCGATCGTAGGGCCGGCTCACGGGCATCGCCGTCGAGCCCCCTGCCCGGTCGAACGGATCAGCCGTGGTCGAGGCGGCTGGGTCCGAACCCGTGGGGCAGCAGGTCGGCCAAGCGGTGGACGGCCACGTCGCCGGACTCACCAGCAGCGATGACCCGAAGGTCCGGCGCGAACTCGAACAGCACCTGCCGGCAGGTCCCGCACGGTGTGGTCGGTCCGTCACCGGACCCGATGACGGCGATGGCCTCGAACTGCTGGTGGCCGGCGGCAACCGCCGCGACGACGGCGGCCCGTTCGGCACAGATGGTGGCCGGGTACGCGGCGTTCTCGACGTTGCAGCCGCCCACGATCGGGCCGTCGACCACCCGGAGCGCCGCACCGACGCGGAACCGGGAGTACGGCGCGTAGGCCCTGGCCTGGAAGGTGCGCGCGTCCTCGAGCAGCGCCCGATCAGCGTCGTCGAGCGTGCTGGTCGGCTCCACCGCCTCAGCCATCGTTGTCGCGGCCCGCGGTGGCCATGCCCTCGGCGGCCTCCACGGCCTCGGGGTCCATGATCCGCTCGACGGTGACCTCTGCGATGCGGCGTCCGCGGACACGATCGGCGGTCAGGCGCAGGCCGTCGACCTCGACGGCCTCGCCGGGACGGGGCACGTGGCCGAGCGTCCCGAACAGCAGTCCCCCGACGGTGTCCCACTCCTCGGCTGGCAGCGTGGTGCCGGCGAGGTCGGACAGCTCGCCGATCTGCAGGCGGGCGTCGACGCGCCAGCGTCCCTCTTCCAGCATCTCCACGAGGGGTTCCTCGGAGTCGTACTCGTCGATGATCTCCCCGACGATCTCCTCCAGCACGTCCTCGATGGTGACGATGCCGGCCAGCGCGCCGTACTCGTCGACGACGACGGCCATGTGCACCTGCTCGGCCTGCAGCTCGCGCAGCAGCCCGTCGACGGATTTCAGCTCGGGCACGACGTAGGGGTCGCGGATCAGGTCGGTCCAGTCGCCGTCCTCGGTGCCCTTGGTGTGGATCCGTTGCAGGACGTCCTTGGCGTACAGGACACCGGAGACGTCGTCGCGGTCCTCGCCGCGGTGCACCGGGATCCGGGAGTAGCCGTTGGCCAGGATGACCTCGACGACCGAACCGAGCGGCAGCAGCTCCGACACCATGACCACGTCGGGGCGGGGCACCATGATCTCGCGGACCAGCGTGTCGGACAGCTCGAAGATCGAGTGGATCATCGCGCGTTCGGCGGGTTCGATGGACTGGCCCTCGGCCTCGTCGATCAGGTCGCGGATGGCCTCCTCGGTCACGAAGGCCTCGGCGCCGTCCTCGGCACCCGGCACGATCCGCGCCCCGAGCCACACGAGCACGGTGGTGACGGGACGCAGGAGGGTGGAGGCGAGGGTGACGCTGCGTGCCATGCGGCAGGCGACGTCCTCGGCCCGACGCAGGGCGACCGATCGGGGCACGAGCTCCATGCCGACGTAGCCGAGGATCGTCATGACGAGGGCGGCGACCGCGATCGACCCGACGGTGTTCAACCAGGTCCCGAGGATGGCGGTCATCATGGCGACCGCGGTCACGAGGGGGACGACGACCAGGAGGGTGAGCGCTGCCCAGGTGCGCGCGGAGTCCTCCAGCAGGGCCGCGACGCGGGACGCGCTGGCCCGGTCCTCCTCGACCAGGCGGGCGGCGCGTGCGACGGTCATGCGGTCGAGGGCAGCACGGGCGGTGGCGTACCAGCCGCTGACGAGGACCAGGGCGATGACGGCGACTGCCTGCCATCCCTGCGCGGTCACGACGATCCCTCGGTGACGCCGGCGGCGGCGAACCCGGCCAGCAGCTCGTCGGTGAGGCCAAACATGATGCGGCGTTCCTCGTCCTCGGCGTGGTCGTGGCCGAGGAGGTGCAGCAGCCCGTGGACGACCAGCAGGTCCATCTCGGCCTGCGTGGTCTTGCCGTGCTCGGCGGCCTGCGCCTCGGCAACAGCCGGACAGAGCACGACATCCCCGAGGATCGAGGGGGCGTCGGTGGCCTCGCCCGGGGCGTCCAGCGGGAAGGCGAGGACGTCGGTGGGTTTGTCGCTGTCCATGTGGGTGCGGTTCAGCTCGTGGATGGTTGCGGTGTCGACGGCCATGACCGACACCTCCATGGAGGACGGCACTCGCTGTTCGGCCAGCACGAAGCTGGTCAGGCTGGAGAGCCGATCGGTGTCGACCGGGACGTCGGACTGTTCGTCAGCGACGAAGACGGCCATCATCGACCCCTGGTCGGGTGGCTCGGGCCCTTGGACCCACCGCCGGTGGCCGAGGACGGCCGATCCCCCGACGTCGGGGCGGCCCCGTCGTCGGCGGGCGCGTCCCAGCGGTCGTAGGCAGCCACGATCTCCTGGACGATGCGGTGGCGGACGACGTCGCGGCCCGACAGCTCGGCGAAGCCGATGCCGTCGATGCCGGTGAGGATGCTGCGGACCACCTGCAGCCCCGAGCGGGTGCCGCCGGGCAGGTCGACCTGGGTGACGTCGCCGGTGACCACGGCGCGTGATCCGAACCCGATGCGGGTCAGGAACATCTTCATCTGGGCGGGGCTGGTGTTCTGCGCCTCGTCGAGGACGATGAAGGCGTCGTTGAGCGTGCGCCCGCGCATGTAGGCCAGCGGGGCGACCTCGATGATCCCCCGCTCCATCAGGGTGGAGAGGTTCTCGGCGTCCATCATGTCGTGGAGGGCGTCGAAGAGGGGCCGCAGGTACGGGTCGATCTTCTCGAACAACGTGCCGGGCAGGAAGCCGAGCCGTTCGCCGGCCTCGACCGCCGGACGGGTCAGGATGATCCGGTTGACCTCCTTGCGTCGCAGCGCGAGGACGGCCATGGCCATGGCGAGGTAGGTCTTGCCGGTACCGGCGGGCCCGATGCCGAACGTGACGGTGTTGGTTCGGATCGCGTCGAGGTAGAGCTTCTGACCGAAGGTCTTGGGACGGATCGAGCGACCACGGTGGGTCAGCGCCTCGTCGGAGAGGACCTCGGCGGGGTGTGGGTGATCGGCCTCGCGCACCATGTCGATGGTGCTCTGGACCGTGCCGGGGTCGAGGGCCTGGTCCACGTCGAGCAGGGCCACCAGCTCGTCGAAGACCTGGATGACCTGACCGGCGATGTCGCCCTCACCGGTCACGGTGACGTCGCTTCCCCGCACCAGGATGTCCACCTCGAAGGCGTCCTCGACCAGCTTCAGCAGCTCGTCACGGGTGCCCAGGAGGGCGACCATGGAGTGCTGTGCCGGGATGGTGGTGGTCAGGACCGTGCTGGAAGACTCTGTGCTGGTGGTCAAGAAGCTCTCGTGGAACGAACGTCGACGGACCCCATCGAGTCTAGATGTCCAGCCACCCGCGCACCGCTGGCCAACGGAGGTCTGTTGACGGCCGGATGGCCGGTACTCTCCGGCGTCCGTGACGTCCCGCCCTGCCGCCGCTGTTTCCCTTCCCCGCTGGCCCTCGTGGCCGGCCGTTGTGCTGGTGGCCCTCGCCTCGACGGCCTGCAGCGCCCTCGGGGTTCGCCCGTCGGTGGCGACCGAGGACGCTCGGGCCCTGCTGACGACCGCCGTCGGCCTTGCCGTCAGCGGTGAGCTCGACCAGCTCTGCGAGCTGGCCCCCGAGGACGCGTCGACCTGCAGGGACTCGATCGTGGACTTCGGCCATGCGGTGCCGGGCGAGGGACCACAGGTCGTCTGCGTGGTCGCGGCTCCCGATGTCGGGCCGCTGCGCAACGGCCGGGTCGTGGTCGTGGAGGGCATCGACGCAGACGGGGTGGAGTACGTGACGGAGTTCGTGGCCTACAACGACGGCAGCGGCGAGGTCGTGCTGGACCCGGTGTGGTGGAGCGGCTTGACCATCGGCAGCTACACCGAGACCGCGGTGACCTGGCGGTTCGACTCCTCCTCCACGACCTGCGACCGTGGCGGCATCGAGGTCGAGGAAGACGCCTAGGGGCGACCGGATGGGTCAACGAGGCTGGCCGTGCAGCCCCTTCGGTTGTGCGGGACCGGCCTGCTCGCTGCGGACGACGACGCGGTTGCGACCGGCCTGCTTGGCGTCGTACAGCGCCAGGTCCGCCCGACGCAGGCACGTGCTGACGGTGTCGCCGGCCTGCAGCACGGTCACGCCGAAGCTGGCGGTCACCCCGACCGCACCCCCGACCGCCTCGAGGGCGCGCCGACATCGTTCGGCAACCGCCCGGGCCTGCGACTCGTCTGCCTCGAGGAGCAACGCGACGAACTCCTCCCCGCCCCACCGGCCGACGACGTCGCCATCGCGGATGGCTGCCGACGCGACGGCCGCGGTTCGCTGCAGCACCTCGTCGCCCACGTCGTGCCCGAGCGAGTCGTTGATCCGCTTGAAGTGGTCGAGGTCGAACATCAGCACCGCATCGGGATGCGCGCCGGCGGCGGTGCGGGCGAGTCCAGCGGCAAGCAAGGACTGCATCTGCCGCCGGTTGGGCAACCCGGTCAGCTCGTCGACGAACGCCAGCTCCGCGCTGATGGTCGCCGCCTCGGCGGACTGTTCCATGCGTTCGGCCTCCACCGACATGCTGCGGTGGATGGCGACCATGGCCAGCAGCAGGGCGAGGGTCTCCACGACCCCCACCCGCAGGTCGGATCCACCGATGAGCGTCACCCCTCGGACGGCGAGCAACGCCCCGCCGCAGGCGATGAGCCCCAACGAGATGAGTACCGCCGTCCTGGGACGGAACGCCACGAAGGCCACGCCCGAGACGAGCACGACGGAGCGGAAGACGAAGTAGCCGGTCTCGAGCGGCGTCGCCTGCTGCTCGACGATGGACCACGACACCAGCGCGAAGAGGAACAGCCCGAGGCCGACGAGCACCCGCAGGATGTCCCTGGAGGTCGTGCGGCCGCGGTGGAGGGCCACCAGGAGGCCGACCAGGAGCACGGCGCCCACGGCGTAGCCAAGCGTCAGGTACCAGAAGTCCGCGGCGATCGACAGGCCGACGAGCGATGGTGCGCCGACGACCAGCAACGCCCCCACTCTTTGACTCGTGTCCCGTTCCACCACGCCGTGTCCGCCTTCCGCATGGCACGACCAGCAGCCTCGCACAGAGGACAGTCCGTGACCATCCGTGTGGTCGAGGCTACCAAAGTGAACAGGGATCAGGTGATGTTCCACGCGTTGTCGGACCACGGGTCCGCTGGCGAACGACGAGGCGGGTGGGCGTCGGCGAGCGCGTGGGGGGCGGGCACCTCCAGCCGCAGCACCGCCCCCGCCAGTGCCTTGCCGAGGTTGTCCGCCCTGAGACTGGAGGGGCCACCCCCGGCCAGCGCGTCGCGGGCGAGGAACTTCAGGGCACGAACCTTGGGGACCTCCCACCGGGTCACCTCGCCCTGCACGAGCGGCCCGTAGTGCGCCTTGACCACGTCGGCGGTCAGGACCTCCACGAGGTGGTCGTAGGCCGCCTGCGAGCGCGCGAAGACCGTGATGTCGGAGTCGTTGCCCTTGTCGCCGGGGCGGGCGAAGGCGAGGCGGTCGATCAGGATCGTGGTGTCGGTCACAGGGTCTCCAGGACGACTCGACGGCCGGACTCAACCGCGGCGGCATCGACCAGGCCGGTGTGGATGCGGAGCAGGGACGAGGGCTTCGGTCGGGCCCGGTTGGCAGGGGTCAGGCCCGGCATGGGGGCCGACAGCGCCATGGGGATGATCTGGCGGGCGGCGCGCATCGCGGCGTCGGCGTCGGCGGTCTTCCACGCCAGGCGCAGCACGACCTCGGCAGGATCGGGGTCGGCCGGTGCGGCAGGGCCGTGCAGCGCGTCGACGCCGAACAGCTCGACGTGCCAGTCGAGCAGGTCGATGCCGGCCTCGGCGATCCGCTTGCGAGCGATGCGTGCCGCGGAGCGTGCCTTGGCGGGGGCGTCGGGCCAGCCGAAGGCGAAGGAGGCGTCGGCGGCGTACCCGTTGCGGCTGGCGCCGACGACCTTGTAGGACCCGGTGGCGGCGCGTCCGACGACCTCGTCGACGCGGACACGATCCTCCCCGAGGTCGGTCAGGCGCACCGACGTCATGTCGACCACGACGTCGGGGGTCAGGTAGCTGGTCGGGTCGCCCACCTCGTAGAGCAGCTGCTGGCGGACGGTGTCGAAGTCGCAGCGGCCGCCGGCGACCTCGGGGGTGAACACGTGGGCGGTTCCGTCTGCGGTCACGTCGGCCAGCGGGAAGGCGTAGCGCCACGGGTCGGGGGTGGTCCACCACTCCCCGGCGTTGTTGCCACCGGTGGACTGGCCCGAGCACTCCAGGAGGTGGCCGACGACGGTGCCGGCGGCCAGCCGGTCCCAGTCCGCCTGGCTCATGGGCGGCCCGTCGGGGGTGTCGAGCGCCCAGCCGTGTTCGTGGACCAGCGGCGCGAGGAACAGTGCGGCGTCGGCGACGCGGCCGGTGATGACCACGTCGGCGCCCTGCTGGAGTCCCTCCACGATTCCGGCCACACCCAGGTAGGCGTTGGCGAACTGCAGGTCGGCCGGTGGGGGGAAGTCCTGCGGCAGCAGCTCCGGCTGGCCGAGGATGTCGTCACCCAGGACGACGGCGACCTTCAGGCCCGAGAGGCCGAACTGCTCGGCCGACGCCTGCAGCAGCTTCAGCGCCCCCAGCGGGTTGATGCCGCCGGCGTTGGTGATGACCTTGGTGCCACCGGCCAGCACCGCGGGGAGCAGGTGCATCAGGTACAGCGGCAGGTCCCGGGTGTAGCCCAGCGCCTCGTCGCGCTGGCGGTCCTTGGCGAGGATGGCGAGGGTCAGCTCGGCGAGCGCCTCGAGGCAGACGTAGTCGGGCTGCTCGGTCAGCAGGTCGGTGACCCCGGACGGATCGTCGCCGTAGAACCCCTGGCCGCCCGCGACGCGGACGGCTCCATCAGGGCGCGGTCTCATCTCGTGCTCCATTCCTGGTGGGTGACTGCGAACAGCACCTGCTCGTGTCCGCCCACCTCGACGGTGGTGCCGGTGTCGGTGAGGCCCACCTTGCGCATCACCTGCTGGCTTCGGGTGTTGTGCGGGACGGTGACGCTGATGATCCGGTCGAGGCCGAGGGTGGTGAACCCCCACTCGACAGCCGCTCGCGCGGCTTCCGTGGCGTAGCCCCTCCCCCAGCGGTCGGGGTGGACCAACCACCCGACCTCGATGCCGGGCCAGCCCTCGGGCTGCCACAGGCCGACGCGCCCGAGGAGGTCGCCGGTCTCGGCGTCCTCCACCGCCCACTGCCCGAAGCCGCGCAGGACCCAGTGGCCGGCGAACATCGCCATGACCCGCCACGTCTGCTCCAGCTGGGTCGACCACTCGTGTGGCGGGTCGGGCAGGCCGCCGTACCACTCCGCCACCCTCGGGTCGTACTGGATCCGTGTGAAGGCCTCCAGGTGGCGCTCGTCGAACGCGACCATGCGAAGGCGATCGGTGCGGAGGGTGGGGGCGATCAGGTGGTGGTCGGGCGCGACCCCGGTCGCGCGTTCCTCGTGCATTGGCCCCTCGGACGAGGGTTCCCCAGGCAGCGGCCCCTCAGACAAGGGCGGTCGATCGGGGGTAGGCGACCGATGGGTCGGTCATGACGTTGACCATGTACGGCACGCCGGCGTCGAAGCCACGACGGATCGCCTGGGCGATGTCCTGGGGCTTGGTGACGACCTCGCCGGCCCCGTTCATGGCCTCCACGACCTGGTGGTAGGGCAGGTTGGGCTGCAGGTCCGCGGCCGCGTCCCAGCCGTTGTACATGGCCTGCATCGGGTACTTCTCCAGCGCCCACATGCCGTTGTTGCCGACGACCATGACGACGGGCAGCTTCTGGCGGACCAACGACTCGACGTCCATCAGGCTGAAGCCCGCGGCCCCGTCGCCGAGCATCAGCACGACCTGGCTGTCGGGGTGGGCGATGCGGGCTGCCGCGGAGTAGCCCATGCCGGTGCCGAGGCAGCCGTAGGGGCCGGGGTCCAGCCACCGTCCGGGCTGGTAGGACTGCACGTAGCGGCCGGCGTAGGACACGAAGTCGCCGCCGTCGCCGATGACGACGGCGTCGCGGTCGAGGACCTCCTGCAGCGCCCCGTAGACGCGAGCCGGGTGGATGGTCTCGCCGTCGCCGGTCAGCAGGTCGGTGTCCTCGTCGCGCTTGGCCTGTTCGATGTCGGCCATGCTGGACAGCCAGCTGCGCCGTTCGTCGGCCGTGTCGCCAGCGGGCCCACCCGTCTGCTGGGCGAGCGCGGTGAGGAGCGGTGCGAGCGATCCGGCGGCGGTGGCGGCCGGGTCGGCGTGGGTGGACAGCTGGGCCGGGTGGTCGGCGATGTGCACGGTGTCGGCGGCGCCGAAGGTGCCGAAGCCGAGGCGGAAGTCCAGCGGCGTGCCGATGACCACGACGAGGTCGGCGGTCTTGAACGCCGCGCCTCGGGCCCGGGACAGCACCTGGGGGTGGTCCGCCGGCATGCAGCCGCGGCCCATGCCGTTCTGGATCACGGCGGCGCCGGTGGTCTCCGCGAGCGCGGTGAACGCCTCGACCGCCCCGTCGAGCCACACGTCGGTGCCGCCGATGAGGACGGGATGGCTGGCGGCGGCCAGCCGGCGGGCGATGCGGGCGACGTCGTCGGGATCGTGGTCGACGGTGTCGGGCGCCGTCGGGTCGGCGATGGTGTTGCTGCTGCCCGGGGTGAACACGACGTCCATGGGGATGTCGACGAACGTCGGGCCACGATGGGTGGACCCGGCGACACGCAGGGCCTCGGCGACCGTCGGGGCGACCTCGTCGGGGGTCATGGCGGTCACCGCTTGCTTGGTCAGCGGCCCCATGAACGCGGTGTGGTCGATCTCCTGCAGGCTGCCGGTCCCCCAGGTCGCGGCAGGTGCACGGCCGCCGATGACGAGGATCGGCGAGCCGCCGAACCGGGCGCTGGCGACGGCGGACACGCTGTTGGTGACTCCGGGTCCGGCGGTCAGGGCGGCAACCTGCGGGCGACGGGTCAGCTTGGCCAGGCCCTCGGCGGCGAAGGTGGCGGACTGTTCGTGGCGGAAGTCCCACAGGGCGACGTCGGCCTGCCGGCAGCCGTCGTACAGCGGGAAGATGTGCCCGCCGGAGAGGGTGAAGAGGTTGTCCACCCCTGCGGCCTTGAGCGCGTGCATCGCCAGCGCACCGCTGGCGATGGGCTGCTCGGGCTGGGCGTTGTCGGACACGGGATCGGACATGCGGTCGGTCCTCTCGGCTGCTGGGGTGACCGGGGTCAGGTGAGCCTAGACCGATCCGTCCCAGCGGCGGAATCCGACCGTCAGCCCTGGATGCGGTCGGGCTGCGGGGGCAGGTCGATCTCGCGCCGCAGGCTGGTGCGTCCGGCGTCGAAGGCCGCTCGGATGTGGCTGCTGAACTCCCCCTCCACCGCGGCGAGTGCCCGTGCGCCGAACAACACGTCGGGGGCAAGCGACGGGTCCTGGTCGACCAGGCTCTGGGCCATCTCCAGCGCCTCGAACTGGTGGCTGGCATCGGCGACCACGTGGGTGTCGTAGAACAAGCAGACCCAGTCGTCGGCGCCGAGGCGTCGCAGGGCCTTGGCGTACTGCGTCATCGGGATGACCGACGCCATCTCGAAGCCGGACAGGTGGCCGATCAGCGCCCCGCGGTGTCGCCGGTGCAGCCCGAAGAGGGAGATCAGGTTGACCGTGGACAGGGTGACGCCGGGGATGTGGTCCAGGTAGGCACCGTAGGTGGGGTCCAGGCCCATGCGCTGCATCGACATGCCGAACAGGCCGGCGTGCATGTCCGCGGTCACCCCCTCGCCGTACTCGTCGGCCTGGATGTGCACCAGCCGGGCCTTGGGATCGCCCGCCAGCCGCGGCAGCGCCCAGGTGTGGGGGTCGGCTTCCTTGCGCTGGTAGGCCGAGCGCTGGACGGTCAGCTCGACCAGCTGCGGCCATGTGCCCTCCGTCGCCATGCGCACCGCCAGCATCCCCGGGTCGGGTTCCTGCGGGGCCAGCGCCCACAGCTCGTCGGCCAGGTCGAACCCGGCGGGCAGGCGACCGACCTCGTCGCGGACCCGTTCCTCGAAGGCCCGCTCCAGCTGCGCGCGGTGGGCCAGCAGCGCCGGGTCCCACTCCCAGGTGTCGTCGATGTCCTCCAGGCCCCGGTAGTGCAGCTCGTAGCACAGGTACAGGGCCAGCGGGGCGTCCTCACCGGTCAGGGGGTCGTCGGTCGGCAGCGGCAGGTCGACCATCGCGCCCGGCCGTTCGCGGAGCTGCTTGAGCAGGGCCTGGCTGGCCTCGCCGCGGGGCTCGGGCAGCGGGCTCGGGCGACCCTGATCGATGATGGTCGGGCGGGTCGGGCTGGTGGCGGTCGTCACGGCGGCGCTCCTGTCGGGTCTTGTTGGAGGGCGGGGCGGCCGGGGGTCGGGGCCGTTGGTCGCAGGCCGGGTGGGTGTGCGACGTCTTGGGTGTTCCCCGGACCGGCGTGGTTCACCCCTCCCATGACCTCGAGGGTCATGGCGTTCGTGTCGCCGATCCGCGAAGGTGACTACAGTCACGTCAGCCGTTGGTCGAGCCGGAGGACCCCGAGATGAGCACCCACTTCCACACCTGTCCGCTGTGCGAGGCGACGTGCGGCCTCGCGATCGAGGTGGTCGACGGGCCGCAGGGCCTGCCGATCGTCAACAAGGTTCGCGGCGACGACGAGGACGTGTTCTCCGCGGGGTACGCCTGCCCCAAGGGCCTGGCGATCAACGAGCTGCACGCCGACCCCGACCGGCTGCGGGCGCCGCTGGTCGATGGCGAGGAGGTGTCGTGGGAGCGGGCCTGGCAGGTCGTGGCCGAACGCCTCGGCGGCCACCTCGAGGACCGGGGCCGCGACTCGATGGCGATGTACCTCGGGAACCCCAACATCCACAACCTCGCCGGCCAGCTGTACGTGCCGGCACTGGCCAAGGCGCTGGGAACGCGCCACATCTTCACCGCCTCGACGGTGGACCAGCAGCCCAAGCACGTGTCCGCGGCGTTGATGTTCGGCGAGAAGCTGAGCATCCCGATCCCCGACGTGGATCGCACCGACTTCCTGATGATCCTCGGGGCCGACCCGATGTCGTCCAACGGGTCGCTGATGACCGCCCCGGACATGCCCGGTCGGCTTCGCGCGCTGAAGAAGCGCGGCGGTCGGCTGGTCGTCGTGGACCCTCGCACCTCCACCACCGCCCGCATGGCTGACCTGCACCTGCCGATCAGGCCGGGCACCGACGCGTTGTTGCTGGCCGCCATCGCCAACGTCCTGCTGGCCGAGGACCTGGCCACGCCCTCGCCCCACGTCTCGGGTGTCGAGGCGCTGCCGGCTGCCCTGTCCCCCTTCACCCCCGAGGCCGTCGAGGCGGCGACCCGCCTGCCGGCGGAGACGATCCGGGGGCTGGCCCGTGACCTGGCGGCCGCCCCCTCCGCGGCGGTGTACGGCCGCATCGGGACCTGCACGGTGGCGTTCGGGACGACGACCTCGTGGCTGGTCGACGTCATCAACGTGCTGACCGGCAACCTCGACCGTCCGGGTGGGGCGTTGTTCACCACGGCGGCCGCCGGCCAGAAGAACAGC
The DNA here is from genome assembly GCF_003344865.1 of Euzebya pacifica. Classification (GTDB taxonomy): domain Bacteria; phylum Actinomycetota; class Nitriliruptoria; order Euzebyales; family Euzebyaceae; genus Euzebya; species Euzebya pacifica. The sequence continues at coordinate 1,928,775 of NZ_CP031165.1, read as the reverse complement.
TCGGCGGCGGTGGGGGCACGCGAGACCCGCTTCGGGCGATACCACACAGCGGTCAGCGGGCTGCCGGAACGGTTCAGCGAGTTACCGTCAGCGGCGTTCGCCGAGGAGATCCTCGACGGTCCCATCCGCGGGCTGATCACGGTGGCCGGCAACCCGGCGCTGTCGATCCCCGACTCGCGCCGGGTCCAGCGGGCGCTGGAGTCCCTCGACGTCATGATCTCCGTCGACTGCTACCTCAACGAGACGACCCGGCACGCCGACGTCGTGCTGCCCGTCCCGTCGGTGCTGGAGCGGCCGCACTACGACCTGGCCTTCATGCAGCTGGCCATCCGGAACGTGGCCAAGTGGTCCGATGCGTTGTTCGACACCGAGCAGCCCCAGGAATGGGAGATCCACGCTCGGCTGGCCGGCATCGCCCAGGGCATGGGGCCCGACGTCGACCCAGCGGCCGTGGACGCCTTCGTGCTGTCCACCGTCGTCCAGCGCGAGGTCACCGCGCCCGAGTCGATCGTCGCCGGCCGTGACGTCGACGAGCTGGTGGCCGAGCTGGGATCGGTTCCCGGCCCCGAGCGCATGGTCGACTTCCTCATCCGCGTGGGGCCGTTCGGCGACGGCTTCGGTGCCCGCCCCGACGGGTTGACGCTGGAGCGGGTGAAGGCCGCCCCGCACGGGATCGACCTCGGCCCCCTCGAGCCCCGGCTGCCGGAGGTCCTGCGGACGGTCAGCGGCACCGTCGAGGTGGCGCCGGAGATGCTGCTGGACGACCTCGTCAGGCTCCGCGAGTCCATGCAGGCACCGACCGACGGGCTGCTGCTGGTCGGCCGCCGCCACCTGCGGTCCAACAACTCGTGGGGCCACAACCTCCCGTCGCTGGTCGGCGGGTCGAACCGCTCGACCCTGCAGATCCACCCCGACGACGCCATGTCGGTCGGCGTGGACGACGGGTCGATGGCAGTGGTGTCGTCGGACGCGGGGTCGGTGCAGGTCGAGGTGGAGGTGACCCAGCGGATCTCGACGGGCACGGTGTCGATGCCCCACGGCTGGGGCCACGGCCAGGAGGGCACCCGCATGCGGATCGCCGCGGATCACGCCGGCACCAACTCCAACGTCCTGACCGCCCCGACCATCGACCCGCTGTCGGGCAACGCCGTCCTCAACGGCATCCCGGTCACCGTCGCCCCGGCCTGACCCCTGCGTGTCGCCTCACCGGCACGTGGGGCCGGTGGACCGACGCGCCTCCGATGTGTGTCGCCTCAGCGGCGCACGCCACGACAGAGACGACACGGCTCGGAAGGGTGTCGCCTCAGCAGCGCGGGGCACGACTGAGGCGACACGCGGGGTGGGGTGGTCAGGCCTTGAGGAGGCGGGCGATGGCGTTGGTGGCCTCGGTGAGGTGGGCCTCGGCCGATTCGTCGTCGCCGGACTTCGCCGCGTCCAGGACGCAGCCCCGCAGGTGATCGTCGACCAGCAGCAGGCTGACCTTCTCCAGCGCACGCTTGACCGCCGTGACCTGGGTCAGGACGTCGAGGCAGTAGGTGTCGTCCTCGACCATCCGCTGGATGCCACGGACCTGCCCCTCGACCCGGCGGAGCCGCTTGAGGAGCGCCGCCTTGTCGTCGGCGACGACGTAGCCGGGGTCGTCGGGAGTGAGGTCGCTCACGACCGCCCCTCCGCCCCGAACCTGCGCAGCCGCAGGCTGTTGAGGACCACCGACACCGACGAGAACGCCATCGCCGCACCGGCGATCGCCGGGGTCAACAACCCGAGGGCCGCCACCGGGATGGCCAGGGTGTTGTAGCCGAACGCCCACGCGAGGTTCTGGCGGATGACCCGCTCGGTCGCGCCGGCCAGCCGCATGGCGGTCGGCACCTGGGCGAGGTCACCGCGGACGAGGGTCAGGTCGCTGGCCTGGATGGCCACATCGGTCCCCGATCCCATCGCCACGCCGAGGTCGGCCTGGGTCAGGGCGGGGGCGTCGTTGACGCCGTCGCCGACCATGGCGACGACCAACCCATCGGCCTGCAGCCGCTCGATCTCGGCCTGCTTGTCACGGGGCAGCACCTCGGCCAGCACCCGGTCGATGCCGACCCGACGGGCGACCGCCTCGGCGGTCCGGCTGTTGTCGCCGGTCAGCAGCGCGACCTCGACGCCGAGGCCACGGAGGTCGGCGACCACGTCGGCAGCGGACTCCTTGACCGTGTCGGCGACGCCGACGACGCCGTGCACCGCGCCGTCCCAGGCAGCGAAGACGGCGGTGATGCCGTCGGCCTCCAGGGCGGATGCGGCGTCCTCGAGCTCGCCGGACAGGGTCTGGCCCTGCTCGGCCATCAGGCGACGGGTGCCGATCCACCGGCGAACGCCGTCGACGTCGGCCTCCACGCCCGCTCCCGCGTGGGAGGTGAACGACGCGGCGGTCGGCAACGGGCCGGCCTCGCGCGCGGCGGCAACGATGGCCTCCCCGATCGGGTGCTCGGAGTCGACCTCGACCGCACCGGCGACCGCGAGGACCTCGTCGGGGCCGATGACCGACGCGACCGACATGCGACCGGTGGTCAGCGTGCCGGTCTTGTCGAAGACGACGACGTCGACGTGGCGGACCTGCTCGAGGGCCTCGATGCCCTTGACGACGATGCCCATGCTGGCGGCGCGGCCCGTGCCGACCATGACGGCCACGGGGGTGGCCAGGCCGAGCGCACACGGGCAGGCGATGATCAGCACGCTGACCGCAGCTGTCACCGCAGCGGGGACGTCGCCGGTCACGGCCAGCCAGATGCCGAGGGTGGCGAGGGCGACGACGATGACGGTGGGGACGAACACGGCCGAGACGCGGTCGGCCAGCCGCTGGGCCTCGCCCTTGCCGGCCTGGGCACGTTCGACCAGCGCCGCCATCTGGGCCAGGACGGTGCGGGACCCGACGGCCTCGACCTCGACGGTCAGGGCGCCACCACGGTTGACGGTGGCCCCGGTCACGGGCGATCCGGCGGACTTCTCCACCGGCACGCTCTCGCCGGTCAGCATCGACTCGTCCACGGCGCTGGCGCCATCCACGACGGTGCCGTCGACCGGGATGGTCTCGCCGGGGCGGACGCGCACGCGGTCGCCGACGGCAAGCTCCATGACGTCGACCATGCGGTCCTCGGCCCCGTCGGGGTCGACCAGTCGGGCCTGCTTGGCGCCGAGCTCGAGGAGGGACTGCAGGGCGTCGCCGGCGCGGGCCTTGGCGCGTGCTTCCGCATACCGTCCGGCGACCAGGAACACGACGATGAAGACGGGCGCGTCCCAGTAGCGGGGCATGCCGCCGATCAACCACTGCACGGTGGAGTAGCCCCAGGCCGACAGCGTGCCCAGCGCGATCAGCGTGTCCATGTTGGTGGTCAGGGCGCGGGCCCGACGCCAGGCCTCGTGGAGGAACGGCCAGCCGACCCCGAACGTGACGGCCGTGACCAGCGTCCAGGCGAACCAGCCCTCGGCCCACATGGGCATGCCGGCCAGCATGAACCCGCCGAACAGCAGCGCGATGGGGGCGCCGACGAGCAGGCGGCGCTGCCACGAGCGTTCGTGGGCGGCCTGTTCGGCCCGCCGGTCCTCTGCACGGCGGTGCGGGACCAGGCCGTAGCCGATCCGGTCGACGGCCGCGACGAGTGCGCTGTCGTCGACGCCGTTGTCGGCCAGCCGGACGTGGGCCATGCCGGTGGCGTAGTTCACCCGGGCGTCGGCAACCCCGTCCTGCTTGGACAGGATGCGCTGCACCCGAGCGGCGCACGAGCCGCAGGTCATGCCCTCGACGTCGAACTCCAGGTCGAGGTCGATGCCAACGTCAGTGGCGGGCTGGGACAGGTCGGTCATCGCGGTACCTCGTACCCCTGTTCCTCGATGGTGGAGACGAGGGTGTCCCGGGTCACGACGGACTCGTCGTAGGTGACGGTGACCGAAGTGGACTCGACGTCGACCTCGGCGGAGGTGACCCCGGCCACGGGCTGCAGCGCCCCCTCGATGGAGGCCTTGCAGTGGCCGCAGTGGATTTCGGGCACGGAGATGGTGTCGGTGGTAGCCATGCCGCAACTATACCCCCATAGGGTATGGATGCACACCCCCCGCGAGACCCGTCCCGACGCGCTACCCGCGGTCGCTGACCCCACCGGCATCCAGGTCGCGCAGCGCGGCGCGCAACCGGGCACAGGCCTCGTCGAGCGCCTCTGCACCGGGGGCGGGGTCGACGTTGGCGAAGCTCAGGTCCTCCAGGGTGTCGATGCCGGCCAGGTGGATGTGCAGGTGGGGCACCTCCAAACCCGCGATCATCAGCCCGACCTTGGTCGGCGCCCATGCTGCCTCGATGGCGCGGCCGATGGTGTGGGACACCTCGAACAGATGCGACCGGAGAGCGGCCGGGGCGTCGAGCCAGTGGTCGACCTCCTCGCGCGGCACCACCAGGGTGTGGCCCGGCGTCAGCGGGTTGATGGTGAGGAACGCCACACAGACGTCGTCCTCCCAGACGAACCGTCCGGGCAGGTCTCCCTCGATGATCTTGGTGAACAGGGTCGGCATGGCGCCAGACGCTAGAGCACGAAGAGGCACGGCGCGGGCACTCGTCCGTTCCGGGAGCGGTCTATCGTGCGCGGTGACCACGGCAACTCCACCCCCGAACAAGGACGTCCCGTGCGCATCACCGAATCAGCGGTCTCGCTCAACGTTGCTGACGAAGGCGCCTCTGCCGACTTCCTCCGACGGCACTTCGGCTTCCGGGAGGTCATGCGCCAGGACGGATTCGTTTCCCTCGCCCGGGACGACGCCGGCTTCAACGTCATCTACCTGCGCACCGGCCTCTCGACGTTCAGGCCGCCCGAGACCGCTGGCCACTGCGGCGGGCTGCTGCTCGTCTTCGTCGTCGATGACATCGATGCGGAGTACGAGCGGATCGTGGCCGAGGGTGCCCCGGTCGCGGTGCCCATCGAGACCGAACCGTGGGGAGAGCGCTTCTTCAGCGTCTTCGACCCCAACGGCGTCACCATCCAGCTCGTCCAGTGGCTCGAGACGCCGCTATCGTCGCCGACATGACCACAGTCACCCAGTCCCCCCATCCCCTCCGCGCGCTCGTCGAGTCGGGCAACCACGAGGGCATCGAGGAGCTGCTGCACCCCGACGTGCAGTTCCGCTCCCCCGCCGTCCACACCCCCTACGAAGGACGCGAGACCTGCCTGCACCTGCTGGGCCACGTCGTGGAGGTCTTCGAGGACTTCCGCTACGTCGACCAGATCGACACGGGCAACCGCACCGGCCTGGTGTTCCGGGCCAACGTCACGGCGCCGGACGGCACGACGAAGGCCGTCGAGGGCTGGGACTACCTGACCCACGACGAGGAGGGGAAGATCACGGAGTTCGTGGTCATGGCGCGCCCCTTGAGCGGCCTGATCGCCCTGGCCCAGGCGATGGGCGCACGGCTGGAGGCCGACCCGGTGCCGAAGGGGTAGCGGCGGGGGCCGGCTTCACCATCGGACAGTTCCGGTAGAAACCTACGCTCGCGTAACCTACGCTTGCGTAACCTACTGGAACGCACGCTCCCGCCGACAAGGATTCTCCGATGGCCACCCCCACACGTCTGACCGACGCCGAGCTGCTCAGCGAGCTGGAGCCGCGGGCCGAGGCCTACCTCAACCGCCACATGGACATGGTCGAGATGTGGTACCCCCACGACTACGTCCCCTATGGCGACGGCCGCGACTTCGAGTCCGAGCCCTGGACCCCCGACCAGCCCACCCTGACCGGCGTCGCCCGGACGGCCTTCTTCGTCAACCTCATGACGGAGGACAACCTGCCCTCCTACCACCGCGAGATCTACGCCATGTTCGGCAAGAAGGACTCGGCGTGGATGACGTGGGTGCACCGCTGGACCGCTGAGGAGGGCCGCCACTCCATCGTCCTGCGCGACTACCTGGTGCTGACCCGCCAGGAGGATCCCAAGAAGCTCGAGGACGGGCGCATGTCAGTGATGGAGGAGGGCTACGAGAAGGACGGCAAGAACACCCTTCGCGGCATGGCCTACGTGTCCTTCCAGGAGCTGGCCACCCGGGTGGCCCACCGCAACACGGGCCGCTACTCCAAGGACCCCGTGGCCGACCGCATCATGGAGCGGATCTCCAAGGACGAGAACCTCCACATGATCTTCTACCGGGACATGCTCAACGACGCCAAGCACGTGGATCCCAACGGCGTGGTCGAGGCCGTCGCCGACGAGGTCATCGGCTTCCAGATGCCCGGCGCCGGCATGCCCGACTACAACCGCATGGCCATGCAGATCGCGATCGCGGGGATCTACGACCTCCGCGTCCACCACGACGACATCGTGTGGCCGATCCTGCGCAAGCTCGGGATCTTCGAGATGGAGGGGCTGGACGCCGCCGCGGAGAAGCGCCGCCAGGAGCTGGCCGACTTCATGGCCGCCCTGGACGGCATGGCGACCCAGTTCGAGGAGAAGCGCGCCGCCAAGGCCGCCAAGGCCGCCGCGCGCGAGCAGCAGCTCGTCAGCTAGGAGTCCACGGAGTCGGGGTCGTCGTGGGTCCGCACGGCGACCGGCGCCCCCTCCGGTGGCAGCAGGGCGATCACCTGGTCGGGTGGGGTCGGGTGGGCCAGCAGGTAGCCCTGCGCCAGCCGACAGCCGAGCTCGGCCAGGCGTGTCAGCTGTTCGTCGGTCTCCACGCCCTCGGCCACGACCTCGAGGTCCATCGCGTTGGCGAGGCCGATGATCGCCTGCACGATCGCCAGGTCCGCCCGGTCGGTGACGAGCCCGGCGGTGAACGAACGGTCGATCTTGATCTCGTCGACCGGGAACCGCTTGAGGTAGGACAGCGAGGAGTAGCCGGTCCCGAAGTCGTCGATGGACAGCCGGACCCCGAGCGCTCGCAGCGCACGCAGCGTTGCTTCGGTCGCGTCGATGTCGTCGAGCAGCACGCTCTCGGTGATCTCCAGCCCGAGGCACTCCGCCGGTAGTCCGGAGGCCTCGAGCACCGTGGCGATGGAGGCGACGAGCGACGCGTCACCGAACTGGCGAGCCGAGAGGTTCACGCTGACCCTGAGGTCGGCCAGGCGAGGGTCCTCCGCCCGCCAGCGGGCAACCTGACGGCAGGCACGCCGCAGGACCCAGAGGCCGATGGGGATGATCAGCCCCACCTCCTCCGCCAGGGGAATGAAGCGGTCCGGTGGGACCATGCCGACGTCCGGCCGTTCCCAGCGGACCAGGGCTTCCACCCCGACGGGGGAGGGTTGGCCGAGCCGGTAGACGGGTTGGTAGTGGACCCGCAGCTCGTCACGGGCGATCGCCCGCCGCAGCGACTGCTCGGTCTCCACGCGGTCCAGCAGCTGGGTGTGCATCGCGCGGTCGAAGACCTCGATGCGTGCACGGCCTCGTTGCTTGGCCCGGTACATCGCCACGTCGGCGTCCCGCAGGACCTCGCCGGCGTCCCGACCGTCGGCAGCGACGGTGACCCCGACGCTTGCGGTGATGACGATCTCGCGGTCCTCCCCGACCTCCAGCGGTCGTGATACCGCCCTGGTGATCCGTTCGGCCATGCGGCGGGCCTCGTCGCGCTGGAGGTTCTCGGCCACCACCACGAACTCGTCGCCAGCCAGCCGGCCCACGAGGTCCCCGGGGCGAACACACGCACGCAGGCTCTGGGCCACCCCGACGAGCACCCGGTCCCCCACCGTGTGGCCGAAGCTGTCGTTGACGCTCTTGAAGCGGTCGAGGTCGACGAACAGGACGGTGACGTCGTGGCCACGTCCTTCGTAGAGGACCATCTCGAGGTGCTCGCTGACCAGGGAACGGTTGGCCAGCCCCGTGAGGCCGTCGTGGTTGGCCCGGTGCACGGCTTCCCCGTACGCGGTTCGCATCGCCTCCATGGCGCTGGCGTCGTTCAGCGCCATCGACACGTGACCGGCGAAGGAGTCCAGGACGTTGCGTGTGCTCGCCCCGTAGGTGCGTCGTCGACGGCTGGCCACCACGAGGCAGCCGATCACCCGACCGTCCTGCTGCACCGGGGCCGCCATCGCGGACCTGACGCCCAGGGACTCGATGTCGGGCGCCCGGAACGTCGAGGCCCCGTAGTCCTCCACCGCCACGATCTGCTCGCTGCGGATCGCTTGGCCGACGAGCCCCACATCGGCGGCTCGGTGCATGCCGATGACGTGTTCGCGTCCGGGTCGCCCGACCGAGGCGGCGAGGCGCAGCACGGACCGGTCGTCGGGTTCGAGCAGGCGCAGCACCGCGATCTCGTGGTCCAGCACCTGGGCGGCACCCTCGGCGATGAGGTCGAAGACCGTCTGCAGGGGCTTGCGCTGCAGGATGCTGCGCTCGATCACGCCGAGGCGTTCGAGCAGCTGCTGTCGTCGCTGGAGCTGCAGGAGCAGGCCGCGGTTCTCCGCGGCCGTCGCTTCGGTCCGGTGGCGGAGCGTCCGCTCGACCTCCAGGGCTCGCAGCGGGCGCAACGCCAGGGCGAGCACCCCGCCGAGCATGTCCAGCAGGGCGACGTCCTGCGCCCCGAACGGGGCCGCGGTGCGCATGACCAGCAGGCGCAGCCGCTCGTCGTCGACCGGCACGTCCACACGGGCGACGTGACAGCGGCCGGTGCCCGGCACGTCCACGGTCGAGGCGTCGTCGCCAGCGATCGCCACCAGCATCTCGGCGGGTTCGCGTCCACGACGGAACCCAACGGATGCCAGCACCCGGCCAGCCCTCGTGATGGCGGCGAACTCCGACTCGACGGCGATCGCGGACCGCTGGACGGCGCCGGCGAGCGCCGACTCCTCGTCGAGGTAGGACCCGACAGCGGCGAGGAACCCGGCCAGCTGCTGGGCCGTCCAGTCCGGACGGGGCGCGACGTCACCCAAGCGCCAGCACCACCAGCGAATGGTTCAGGTACCCATGGATGCCCGAAAGCCGCCCGAACTCCCCGTAGCTGTAGACACCGCAGACGGGTCCGCCGACGGCGGCATCGAGCAACGCACCTTCCTGTCGGACGCCCTCGGGGCCGAGCACTTGGTGCCGGGCGACACAGTCGAAGGCGACGACGGCCGACGGGTGGTCATCGGGGAAGGGGTCGAGCGCGCCGGCCAGCGCGCTGGAGGTGGCGCCGAGCACGGCGTGTCGGTCGCTCTCCATCACCCAGGCCTGTCCGCCCGCCGGGACGGCCGCCGCGATCTGCAGCGTGCGTGCGTCGAAGTCCGCGGCAGCGACGTGGCGGACCGCCTCTCCCGTCCGCTGCGGCAGGCCGAGGGGCCGGGTCATGGCCCAGCTGCTGAACGCGTCGGGATCGTGTCGTACGGCGTCGGGGGCGTCGGTGATGTCGAGGTAGACGTCGAGCGCAGGGCGGCCGTCGAGCAGCTCGACGACGACGCCGGTGCTGCGAGTGACCTCCACCGGCCCGTGGGCCCGGTGGCACCCGTGGCCCTGGCCGACGCCGAGCGGCCCGTCGGAGGAGATCGCGGCCGCCACGACCGCGCCGGTCACGAGGTGATCGTCGTGCAGCTGTGCGCTTCCCGGGAGGACCGAGCCCCAGCCGAGGCCCCCGCCGACGATCGGCACGTCGGCCCCGGCCACGCGGTACGCACCGAACACGAGCTCGTCGGCCGGCTGGATCCCGCCATCGGCAACGAGGAGCAGCACGGTGCTGCCCTTCTCCTCGACCTCGTCCAGGCACGAGGCCACTGCCTCGCCTGCGTCGGCGACGTCACTGCCGACCAGGGCGGATGCGGTTGCCACGGAGAATCCGTCACCACCGAGCGCGGTGACGCTGACCCCATGACCCGAGGCGTGGTCGGGGGCGACCAGCCCGTCGCTGGCCCCGCCGATCAGCGGGGCCGAGGGCACGACGTCCCTGACGCCGGCCAGCACCCGGTCACCCTCCAGCGAGGCATCCCAGAACACGATCAGCAGCGCCGGATCCGAGCCCCTGACCGCATCCAGGGTGGCGTCGCGCGCGGCTGTCCGAGCGTCAGCGTCGTCACCACGTCCCACCCCGACCCACCGGTTCGACGGCAGGGCAAGTGGATCCGCGCGCAGGGGCAGGGGTCGCATGTTCGTCCAGATCGGCAGATGAAACCGGCTCGTGAGACCTGGTCCTTGTCATCTCGATGACTATTCCGACGTGGGTGTCGGCAGGTCGAGGGAGGCCACCGGGTTGGACGGCAGCCCCTTGAGGCCGTGGTAGGCCAAAGCGGTGATGTGGGCGGCGACCGTCGCCGCGTCGGGTTGCTGCACCGGTGCCCACCATGCGCCGACATGTGCCACCATCCCGACCAGCCCGCCGGCGTAGATGATCGCGCTGTCGGGGTCCAGGCCGCTGCGGACGAAGAAGTCCTGCAGCACCCCTTCGGCCTTGGCGGCGATGTCGGCAAGCAGACCGCCGATGCCGCCGGTGCCGAGGCTGGACGGGGAGTCGCGGGTAAGGACCCGGAAGCCGTCGGGGTCCTCCTCGATGTAGTGCAGGAACGCCATGGCCGAGGCGTGGACCATCTGCCGTCCGCCCGCCTCGCCGTGGATGTAGGAGGTGATCTTGTCCAGCAGGCGCGTCGACTCGCGGTCGACGACGACGGCGTAGATCCCTTCCTTGCCGCCGAAGTGTTCGTACAGGACGGGCTTGGACACCCCCGCGCGTGCGGCGATCTCCTCCACCGTCGCGCCGTCGTAGCCCAGCTCGGCGAAGACGGCCTTGGCGACCCCCACCAGCTGGTCGCGTCGCTCCCGGGCGGTCATGCGTGCCATGGCCTCAGCCCTCCGCGTGTCGGGTGATGGGCCGCCCGTCGCCGGAACCCGACACGGCCGTGGGGTGGCCGGCCGGGTCACCGAGGTGGTGGACGAGGAAGGCCAGGACGTCGGCCCGGGCATCGATCACCTTGGACGTGGGCGTCCCGGCGCCGTGGCCGGCCCGTGTGTCGATCCGCGCCAGCACCGGGTTGTCGCACCCCTGGGCGCGCTGCATCGCGGCGGTGAACTTGAAGGAGTGGGCCGGCACGACCCGGTCGTCGCGGTCGGCGGTGGTGACCAGCGTCGGTGGGTAGCAGGCGCCCTCGGCAATCGTGTGCAGGGGCGACATCCTGTGGATGCGCGGGAAGTCCTCGGGGTCGTCGGGGTCGCCGTAGTCGCTGGTCCACCCCCACCCGATGGTGAACCGGTGGAACCGCAGCAGGTCCAGCACGCCCACCTCGGGCACGCAGGCCCCGAAGGCCTCGGGCGCCCGGATCATGCTGGCCGCAGCGGTCAGCCCGCCGTTGGAGCCGCCGGTGATCGCCAGCTGGGGGGACGTCGTCCATCCCTCGTCCACCAACCAGGAGGCGCAGGCAAGGGCGTCGTCGAAGGTGTGGTGCTTCTGGTCGAGCCGTCCGGCGTCGTGCCACGCGCGTCCGTACTCCGCCCCGCCCCGGAAGCAGCCGACGGCGATGATGCCGCCCCGCTCCAGCCATGCGGTCCACCACAGCCGGAACTCGGGGGTCAGCGGGATGCCGAACCCGCCGTAGCCGTAGAGGATCGTCGGTCGGGGGCCGGTCGCATCGGCGCCTCGGACGAGGAACATCGGCACGACGGCGCCGTCGGTCGACGGGACCATGACGCGTTCGGTGACCGCATCCGGCACGCCTGCCGGCGACGGGATGACCTCCTGCAGGACCGGCGGGTCGGCGGTCAGGTCCAGCCGATGCACCCCGGCGGCGCTGGTGAAGGAGGAGAGGGAGAGGTGGACGGCCGTGTCGTCGCGACGTCCGGTGATGCTGCCGACGCTCGCGAGGTCCGGCAGCTCGACGACGGTCGCCCGGCCACCGTCGCGGTCGTGGACGGCCAGCTCGTGCACGGCGTCGACCAGACGGACGACGACGAAGCGTCCTCCGACCCAGCGGACCGCGACGAGCACCTCGGGACGTTCGGGCAGCACCTCGGTGCGGCGAGCGGGGTCGTTCGCGTCGACGGCCAGCAGTCGGCCAGCGGGTGCGCCGGCATCGGTCCGGACGAACATGGTGTCGCCGTCGTTGCCCACGACGCCGTACTCGCCGTCGAAGTCGTCGAGCCACGGGCGGATGTCCGGCTGCGCGGGGTCACCGTCGAGGGATGCGAGGTGCAGGCGGGTGCGTGGCTCGGTGCCCTGCCAGATCGTGACGACCAGCCAGCGTCCGTCCTCGGTCACCGTGGGCGAGAACCCCCATTCGGGTTCGTCGTCGCGACGGTGCACGACGGGGTCGGGGCCGTCGTCGCCGAGTCGGTGGAGGCGCAGCTGGTGGTGGGTGTTGGTGGCCGCCATCTCCGTGCCGGCCGCGGGTGGGTCGTAGGCGCCGTAGAAGAAGCCGCTGGAGTCCGGCAGCCAGGCGGCGCTGGCGAACTTCGCCCACCGGACCTCGTCCGGCAGGTCCGTGCCGGTTGCAACGTCGCGGACGTGCCAGGTGATCCAGTCCGACCCGCCGTCGGAGGTGCCGTAGGCCAGCAGCCGGCCGTCGGGGCTGAGCGCCACGTCGGCGAGGGAGACCGTGCCGTCCTCGCTGAGCTCGGTGGGGTCCAGCAGGACGCGACCCTCGGCGTCGGGGGCGTCGGCGGTCCACAGGACCGGCTGCTCCTGGACGCCGCTGTTGCGCATCTGCAGCCAGGTGTCGCCGCGGTGCCAGGGCACGCCGAGCTTGGGGTGGTCCCACACTGCCGCGAGCCGTTCGCGCAGCTCGCCCCGTTGTGGGATGTCGGCCAAGTGGGCGTCGGTGACGGCCTTCTGCGCCGCCACCCATTCGGCGACCTCCGGGGACTCCTGGTCCTCCAGCCACCGGTAGGGGTCGGCAACGCTGACCCCGTGGATCACGTCGACGACCGTCTCGTCACGGCGGGTGGCGGGTGCAGGCATGGGGCCATCCTGCCCGATGGGTGGACCGGGCACCGACGGCGAGCCTCGTCACACCCCGGCCACAGGATGTTCACGGCACCGGCACCCCCGGTGTTCACCCGCGTCGCCGGCAGGGTTGCTAGCGTCCCCCGACACCGCTTCACCCCCCACTCGTCGATCCACCTGGAGCTTCCATGTCACTCCGTCGCCCACTCGTCCTCCTCGCGTTGCTGGCGTTGGTCGCCAGCCTCCTCGCCCTGACCCCCGCAGCGGCGGCTCGGGCGGCAGTCGTCCCCGTGATCAACGAGTTCGTCGCCAACCACACCGGCACCGACTCAGAGGCGTTCATCGAGGTGCTCGGCCCCCCGTCCACGGATCTGTCCGCCCTCACGCTGCTGGAGATCGACGGCGACGGTGGCAGCACCGGGGTCATCGACTACGCCGAGACGCTCGGCTCGACCGATGCCAACGGCTACTGGTTGTCCACCGAGGACACCGAGAACGGCACCCTCACGCTGCTCCTCGTCGAGGGCTTCAGCGGCGCGGTCACAACTGACCTGGACCTCGACGACGACGGCACACTGGACGCCACGCCCTGGACCAACATCCTGGACGAGGTGGCCGTCACCGACGGGGATGGCGGCGACCAGACCTACGGCATTCCTGCCCTGGACGCCTCCCTGGAGGGCAGCAGTGGCTTCTCCCCCGGCGGTGCGTCCCGCATTCCCAACGGCACCGACACCGACGTGGCCGCGGATTGGGTCCGCAACGACTTCGACGGCGCCGGCTTCCCCGGGTTCCCCGGCACGCCCGACGACGGCGAAGCGCTGAACACGCCGGCGGCTGCGAACGTCATCATCGGCGGGCCGTCGTTCACCATCAACGAGGTCGATGCTGACACTCCCAGCACCGATGTCGCCGAGTTCGTCGAGATCTACGACGGCGGCGCCGGCACGTCGTCGCTGGACGGCCTGGTGGTGGTCCTCTTCAACGGCAGCAACGACACCTCCTACGCAGCCTTCGACCTCGACGGGTTGTCCACCGACGCCGACGGCTTCTTCGTGATCTGCGGAGACGCGGCGAACGTGGCCAACTGCGACCTCGACGTGACCCCGGACCAGGACCTCGTCCAGAACGGGGCCGACGCCGTGGGGCTCTTCGCAGCCGATGCCACCGACTTCCCCAACGGCACGGCGGTGACCGCCACCGACATCGTCGATGCGGTGGTGTACGACACCAACGATGCCGACGACAGCGGCCTGATCGATGTCCTCACCCCCGGCCAGCCACAGGTCAACGAGGACGGCAACAGCGACAAGGACAACCACAGCAACTCGCGCTGCCCGGACGGCGGAACGGCGCTCGAGACCGGCACCTACACCCAGGTCGTCGGGTCGCCCGGTGCGCCCAACGCCTGCACCCCTCCTCCGGTCCAGACCGTTCTGATCAGCGAGGTGCAGGGCAACGGCGCCGCCTCTCCCCTCGACGGCCAGGCGGTCACGGTCACCGCGATCGTGACGGCGCTGTTCGAGGACGACGACGCCGTCGAGGGCTTCTTCCTGCAGGAGGAGGACGCCGACGCCGACGCCGACGCGACCACCTCCGAGGGTGTCTTCGTCTACTGCGAAACCTCCTGCCCCGCGCCGCTCGCCGTCGGTGACCAGGTCACGGTCAGCGGAATGGCCGACGAGTTCTTCGGCATGACCCAGGTCAACGCCACCGGCGCGACCGACGTCGTCATCGACTCCAGCGGCAACCCGCTGCCCACGGCCGTCGACGTGGCGCTGCCCGCGGGCGGCCCGACCAACGCCGAGGCCACCTTCGAGGCGGTCGAGGGCATGGTCGTGACCTTCCCGACCACCCTGGCGGTCAGCGAGTACTTCGAGCTGGCCCGCTACGGCCAGCTGGTGCTGACCGAGACCTCCCGCCCCTACCAGTTCACCCACGACAACGCGCCGAGCGTGGCGGGCTACGCCGCGTTCGTCGACGAGCTCGCCGCCCGCCGGATCATCCTCGACGACAACAACAACGACCAGAACGACGCCACGACCGGGGCCACCGACGAGGCCTACCCGTACCCCTCGGCGGCCTGGCCCACCGGTGGCCTATCCCTGGCCACACCGGTCCGCGGCGGCGACACCGTCAACGGCCTGACCGGTGTCATGCACTGGTCGTTCGCTGGCCAGTCCGGTACCGACGCCTGGCGCGTCCGCCCGATCGACGGCCTGGACTACACCTTCGACTCCACGTCGGCCCGCACGGCCGTCCCGGACCCCGTCGGTGGTGACCTGACGGTCGCCAGCTTCAACGTCCTCAACTACTTCGAGACGATCGACGTCACGAGCAGCAACAGCTCCGGCGACTGCGGCCCGAGCGGCACGATGGACTGCCGCGGTGCGGACTCCGCAGCCGAGCTGCAGCGCCAGCAGGACAAGATCGTCGCTGCCCTCGCCGCGATCGACGCCGACGTGGTCGGCCTCGTCGAGATCGAGAACAGCGCCACCGCGGTCCAGCACCTCGTCGACGGCCTCAACGCCGCCATGGGGGCAGGCACCTACGCACAGGTGGACACCGGCACCATCGGCACCGATGCGATCAAGGTCGGGTTCATCTACAAGCCCGCGACCGTGACCGCGACCGGCGCGTACGCGATCCTGGACTCCACCGTCGACGCGCGGTTCGTCGACAGCAAGAACCGCCCGACCCTCATCCAGACCTTCACCGAGAACGCCTCCGGCGAGGTGTTCACCGCCGCGGTCAACCACCTGAAGTCCAAGGGCTCGGACTGCAGCGACATCGGCGAGGACGAATCGGCCCTCGACGGGCAGGGCAACTGCTCGGAGACCCGCGACGACGCCGCCGCGGCGCTGGCGGACTTCCTGGCCACCGACCCCACGGGCAGCGGTGACGACGACGTGCTCGTCCTCGGCGACCTGAACGCCTACCGGATGGAGGACGCGATCACCACGCTGGAGGCCGCTGACTACACCGACCTGGCCGAGGCGTTCGTCGGGCCCGACGCCTACAGCTACGTCTTCGACGGCCAGCTGGGCTACCTCGACTACGCGATGGCCAACAGCTCCCTCGCCGCCCAGGTGACCGGAGCGACCGAATGGCACATCAACGCCGACGAGGTTCCGCTGCTGGACTACAACGACGACTTCAAGGACATCGGGGAGGCCAGCTTCGAGCGGGAGTCCGCCGCCCAGCCGATCTACGCCCCCGATGCCTATCGGGCGTCCGACCACGACCCCGTGGTCGTCGGCCTGGACCTCTCCACCCGTGGGAGCGGCGGCGGCAACCCAGGAACCCCCACGGAGCCACCCACCGAGGAGCCCACCGAGCCGCCGACGGATGACCAGTCGATCCGTGAGCAGTGTGCCGACGACGCGACCTGCACGTCGGTGACGGTGTCCCAGCAGACCTTCGTCGACGGCACTCGTTCGTTGTTCCAGCAGATCGTCCCGGCGGCCGTGGCCACCGAGGCGCTGCTGGCCAGCGACACCGTCTTCGCCGACGCGCTGGCCTCTGGTGCCCTGCAGGACACCCGGCCGCTGCTGCTGAACGACCCCGACGCCCTCGAGGACGAGGTGCTGGAGGAGATCCAGCGGCTCGGCGTGGGCGCCGTCTGGATCCTCGGCGGCGTCGACGCCGTCGGTCAGGACGTCGAGGACGCCCTGGCCGCGGAAGGCCTCGACGTCCGTCGCATCGCCGGGCCGACCCGTCTGGAGACCGCCCAGGCGGTGGCCGAGCTGGTGGGTACCGCCCAGCCGCTCCTGGCCCGTGCCTTCCCCGGCGACGGTGACGCCACGCAGGCGTTCGCCGACTCCCTGGCCGCCGGTGGCTGGGCTGCCGACGGTGGCCGCTCGGTCCTGCTGTCGCAGACCGAGATGCTGAGTGACTCCACCGCAGCGCACCTGGAGGCGTCCATCGCCAGCGAGGCCACGTTGGTCGGTGGCCCTGCCGCCCTGGCCGACGCGGTCCTCGACGCGGTGCGCAGCCTGGGCTTCACCAGCGACCGGGTCGCTGGTGACAACCGCTTCGCCACGGCCGCGCGGATCGCGGCCGAACGCGGCTTCGGTCCCGACCGCATGGCCGACACCGTCATCATCAGCGAGGGGCAGGCCGACGACGCGTGGGAGGGTGGCTTCACGGCCGCGGCTCCGGCTGCGGTGTTCGACGCGCCGATCCTGCTGGCCAACGGCGACGACCTGCCGCCGGAGACCCTGGCGGCCCTGGCCGACATGGTCGAGGCCGACGCCGACGTCATGTGCCTGGCAGCTGCCGCGGCGTGCGAGGCGGCGATCGAGGCCATCGGCTGACCCCCAGCCTGCCGGATCACGTGGCCCCTCCCTCCTCGGGAGGGGCCACGGCCGTTTCCTTGGTCAGCCCATCCGGTCCAGCAGATGGGCGACGAGGCTGGCCCCGACCACCCCGGCGGTCTCGGTGCGCAGGATCGTCGAGCCCAGGGCACACGGGGTCAGGCCGCTGGCCTGGACCTCGCTCGGTCCGAACCCGCCCTCCGGCCCGACGGCCACGACGATCTCCTCGGCGTCGGGCAGCGCACGGACCGCCTCTGACAGCGACGTGGTGGCCTCCTCCCACAGCACCACGCCCACTGCCCCTTCCACGGGCCACACCCCGATCGGATCGATGACGGGAAGGCGGGGACGGCGCGACTGCTGGGCCGCCGACCGGGCGATGGCCTCCCAGCGTTCCTGCAGGCGGTCGGCCTTGCCGTCGGGGCGCTTGACGGTCCGGTCCGACACGACGGGACGGATCCGGTCGACACCGACCTCGGTGAGGCGTTGCACGACCTCCTCCATCTTCTTGCCCTTGGGGAGGCTCTGGACGACGCACAGGCTGGGTGCCGGCCGCGCCAGGTGGTACCGCTGGCCGATCCGTACCGTCACCGATCGGCGGTCGACCGCCTCGACCTCGGCCGCGAACACCGCGCCGGTGTTGTCGGCAAGGCTCAGCGGCTGACCGGCCCGCACACGGAGGACGCCGGCCAGGTGGTGGCCCTCGTCGCCGTCGACGACGACCCGGTCGGCATCACCGAACGGCGCGACGAAGACGTGATGACCGCGGGTGGGCAGGCCCGGCCTGGTCACCCGCCGAACGCGTCGCGAAGGCGTCCGAAGAAGCCCCGACCGCCGGACTGCTCGTCGACGTGCTCGCCGCGCCGCTGGGCCATCGCCTTCAGCAGCTCGCGGTCGTCGTGGTCGAGGTTGCGGGGCGTCTCGACACGGCAGTGCACGAACAGGTCACCGCGCTGGTGGCCGTCCATGCCCAGGCGCGGCATGCCCTTGCGCTTGAGCGTGATGACGTCGCCGAACTGGGTGCCACCGGGGACGGCGACTTCCTCGTGCCCGTGGAGGGTCTCGAGGTCGAGCTTGGTCCCGAGGGCCGCCTGGAGCATGGAGATCCGCAGCTCGCAGTGCAGGTCGTCGCCGTCGCGGGTGAACACGTCGTGGGGTTCGACGTTGACGCGGACGTAGAGGTCGCCGGCCGCCCCGCCGTTGCGACCGGCCTCGCCGCGGCCCGTCAGGCGGACGCGTCGACCGTCGTCGATGCCCACGGGTACGGGGATGGTCAACGTCTCGGTGGTCTGCTGGCGCCCGTCGCCACGGCAGTCGCGGCAGGGGTCGGCCACGGTCTTGCCGGTGCCCTGGCAGTCGGGGCAGGTCGTCTGGGTCAACATCTGCCCGAAGATCCCGTTGCGGACCCGCTGCACCGCCCCCTGGCCACGGCAGGTGCTGCACGTGACGGGCCGGGACCCGTCGGCCGCACCGGTGCCGGCACAGGTCGAGCAGGTGCGGTTGAGGGTGACCTCGACCTCCTTCTCCACGCCCATGGCGGCTTCCTGGAGGGTCACGGTCACATCGACGATGGCGTTCCGGCCGCTGCCGGAGGCGTCCTGGCGGGCGCTCGTGCCACCGGCCCGGGGACCGAAGAAGGCGTTGAGGAGGTCCGACAGGTCACCGAAGCCGGCGAACGGGTCGCCGCCGCCCATGCCCCCGCCCGGTCCACGCGGGTCGCCGAAGCGGTCGTAGTTGGCGCGGGCCTGCGGGTTCTTCAGCACCTCGTAGGCGGCGGAGAGCTCCTTGAAGGCCTCCTCCTCGCCACCCTGGTCGGGGTGCAGCTCACGCGCCTTGCGGCGGTAGGCCTTCTTGATGTCTGCGTCGGTGGCGTCCTTGGACACCCCGAGCACGTCGTAGAGATCACGCACGGTCGGCATCATTCATCGCTGTTCGTCGGGTGCGGAAAGGTTGGTCGCCCGAAGGCGGTCCGCCGTTCGCGAGGGGCCGGTGCCGGTCATGCCGGCGATGGCCCGCTCCAAGGTGTCGGCGACCGCCCGGACGGCGCCGAGGGTGGCGCGGTAGTCCATGCGGCTGGGGCCCAGCACCCCGATCTGGCCGGCGGACTCGCTGGGGGCATCGTAGGAGGACGCCACGATCGCGCAGGCCTCGAGCTCGCGCAGCGGCAGCTCGGCCCCGATGCGGACACCGGGGTCGGCATCGGCCAGGGCGTCCTGCAGGACCTGCAGCACGACGACCTGTTCCTCCAGCGTCTCGTAGACCCGCTTGACCTGCTCCAGCCGGGCGAACTGTCCTTCGGCGGCGAGGGCGGAGGTCCCGCCGACGAAGAGGCCACGGGACCGCGTGTCGGGGTCTGCCACGCCGGAGCGGACGGCCTCGGCGACTCGCTCGATGAGCTCGGTCAGCTCGCTGGGCGCACCGGCGGACAGGCCCGAGATGGCGTCGGGGGCGTCGTGCCCACGAAGACCGGTCGCCGCGGCGTTGATCGCGTGGCGTGCCCGCTGCACGTCGACCTCGGCCAGGGGCTCGGCCAGCTCGACCATCCGCTTGGTCACGCGGCCGGTGTCGGCGATGGCCACGGCCAGGATCGTCGCCGGGGCCAGCTGGACCAGCTCGATGTGCTTCAGGCGCGAGCGGTCCAGTCGAGGAGCGGCCACCAACCCGGCGAAGCGGGTCAGCCGTGACAGGGCCGTCGTGGCCTTGTGCAGCAGGTCCTCGAGGTCGGTGGCACCTGCGAGCAGGTCATCGAGCAGCGCGACCTGTTCGGCTGACACGTCGGGGTCGGCGCTGGTCTGGCCGCGGAGGGCATCGACGAAGAAGCGATACCCCTTGTCGGTGGGGATCCGTCCGGCGGAGGTGTGCGGGTGGGAGATGTAGCCCGCTTCCTCCAGGGCCGCCATCTCGTTGCGGACCGTTGCCGACGACACCGACAGGCCGGCCTCGTCGACGACGCTCCGCGATCCGACCGGTTCCCCCACCCGGACGTAGGCACGCACGACCGCGAGCAGGACGGCGGCCTTGCGCTCGTCCAGCTCCGGTGCCGCTGCTGTCGGGTCCGTTGCCACGGCCCCCAATGGTGCCACCTCCCCTCGGTCCCCTCACCGCGTCCATCGGCCGTGCGACCTGCGCACGTCACCACATCGTTTGGGCGGAGAACGACTGTGTGATCGACCGGACAATCTTACTTTGCCATCTGGATTGCTTTTGTCTAACGGGACTCGTAAGGAACGTCGATTGCAGGACGGATCACCAGCAGTGACACGCAGTCCGTCCGACGCCCGGACGTTGCGAGAATGGGGACACCATGACGACGCCGACCATGGACCGCGAGACGCCCACGATACGGATCAACCGTCGTGCAAGGTCGTCCACCGAAGCCCAGCCCTGGTTGGGCACGACAGCGGGCGTGATGGCCCTCGTGACCGTCGTGGTCGCCCGCATGCTCCAGCGCGACCCATTCCTGGAATCGGGCGCGGGGGTCTGGGCGGTACTGCTGGTCGGCCTCGTGGTCGTGCAGGCCGCCGGGGTGATGGCCAGCGAATGGAGCCGCCGCTGGGTGCTGCCCGTTCGCACCGTGCCCGTCCTCCTCGGCCTGGCGTTCCTCAGCCCGTTCACACTGGTCCTCGTGACGTTGTCAGCGGTTGCGGTGTCCACGTTCGTGCTGCGGCCCGACCGGCCGATGCGCAACATCACCGAGGCCACCTGCGGTGCCCTCACCGCGGGAATGGCCATGGCCATCTTCCGCGCGGCGGCCGCACCCGCGGATGCCTTCGCCCCGGGCACGTGGTTCGCCCTCGCCCTCGCCGGCACGTTCCTCGCGCTGTTCGACATCGCCACCGAGGCGCTGCTGCGTGCCAGCGCGGTCGAGGGCCGGGTGCGACCCGACGGTCCGCTGATGCCCTCGGCCCACGACCTGCTGGTTCTGGGGCTCGGTCTTGTCATCGGCATCAGCGCGGTCATGGCTGGCCGCGTCCACGACATCGGCGCCCTCGTCGGTGTCGTCGGAACACTCGCGTTGGTGGCGCTGTCGCTGCACCACGCCCTCGATCGGCGTCGAGAGATCGACGACCACCACGTCAAGGTCCTGCAGGACACCCTGATCCACGGCGTGTCCGACAACACCGTCGCCCGCCTCGCCGCACGCACGCTGCGGACAGCCGCTGGACGCCCTGGCCGTTGGTGTCGTGGAGCCCGAGGGCGCCCACCATGTCGCCGCCGAGCAGGACCACACGGTCGAGGATGGTTTGGGCCCGTTGCAGGGGATCGTGGAGTCGATGGCCGGCGGCGTGCAGCACCTCACGGTCGATGCGTCGGTGCTCGGGACGATCGCCGAGGAGCTCGGGCTGCCGACCCGCGTGCACCTGCTGCTCGCGCAGGCCCCGTGGCCGGGCGGGGCCACCGGGCTGCTGTACGCCATCCGCGACGCCGACCAGGCCTCGTCGTTCGGGCCCTCGGAGCGGTCGTTGCTGTTCCTCGCAGCCAAGGAGACCGGCCAGTCGCTGGCATCGGCCCGTCGGCTGGCCCGCCTGGAACGGCACGCCATGTTCGACGAGCTCACCGGCTTGCCCAACCGCGTCCACATCGAGGAGTCGATCACCAGCGCGGTGGCGACGTCGGCCGCCCGTGGCTCGACGCCGGCCGTCCTCCTGGTGGACCTCAACGGGTTCAAGGAGGTCAACGACACGCTGGGCCACCAGATGGGCGATGACGTCCTGGCCGAGGTCGGTCAGCGCCTCGCGTCCCTCGGCGGCCGGGTCGACGAGGTCGGACGGCTCGGCGGCGACGAGTTCGCCGTCCTGCTGTCGGCCCCGACCAGCGCCGAGGTGACCGCAGCCGCCGACGAGCTGGCTGCCGAGGTGGCCGAGGCCATCGCGCGCCCGGTCACCCACGGCGACCTGGTGCTGGACCTCTCCGTCAGCATCGGCATGGCCCGGTTCCCCGAACACGGGGACGGCCCCGAAGAGCTCATCCGTGCCGCCGACGTCGCCATGTACGCCGCCAAGGGTCGCGGGATCCCCTACCTGGTGTACGAGGGCAAGCTGGACCGCCACCGGACCCGACGGCTCGGCCTGGCGACGGACCTGCGCGCAGCGCTGGCGGAGCAGGCGCTCGAGGTCAGGTTCCAGCCGAAGGTGCGGTTCGCAACCGGGGAGCTGATCGGCGCAGAGGCCCTCATCAGGTGGTCGCACCCGACGCTCGGGTTCATCCCGGCCGGGGAGATCATCCTGATTGCCGAACATGCCGGCCTGCTGCGCGAGCTCACCGACTTCGTGCTCGACCGGTCAGGCGCCCACTGCGCCACGATGCAGGCCGAGGGCTTCGAGTTCACCGTCGCGGTCAACCTGACCGAACGCGACATCGCCGACGTCGAGCTCCCCGAACGCATCCAGGCCGTCATCGACGCCCACGGCCTGGCGCCGGGGAGCATCAGCGTGGAGGTGACCGAGACCGCGCTGCTGACCCAGGAGGTCGAGGCCCTCGGCGTCCTGCCCAGGGTGGCCGACATGGGTGTCCAGCTGGCCATCGACGACTTCGGGACCGGGTTCTCCTCGCTGTCGCACCTGCGCAAGTTCCCCGTCAACGAGATCAAGATCGACATGTCCTTCGTCGACCGCATGGTGATCCGGCCCAACGATGCGGTCATCGTGCGCTCCATCGTCGACCTCGGCCACAGCCTGGGCATGCGCGTGGTGGCGGAGGGGGTGGAGACCAACGAGGCGTGGGCCATGCTGGAGGAGTTCGGCACCGACGTCGCGCAGGGCAACCACGTCATGAAGGCCATCGACGCCCAGTCGTTCGTGTCCTGGGCAATCTTCTGGGACCAGTACCGCGAAGCGCGCGGTCGGGGGGCCATGCCGCCGTCCCGGCGCGGCGACCTCGACGACGTCATCGCCGTCCAGCTGGAGTCGTTCAGGGCGACCGACGCGGAGCAGGCAGACGTGACCGAGAGCTGACGAGCGGTCGCCGTTTGGGCAGCTCGCGGCTCCGGGCCCCGGGAACACGCCTCGGAAAATAGTTCGTCACGGAACGTGAGCGATCTTCACTTCGGGACGTATCACGCTCCGAACGGGTTCGATCTCGGCGGACCGGGATGGATGGAGGCCAGGACATGGGCGGGACCACGAGGGCAGCAGCGTCACCACGAGCACGCGCGCACGCGCCGACCGAGGACTGCCGGGCAGGGTCGTGACGGCCACGACGGCCACGACAGTCGCGATCCTCGTGGCGGCCGTCGGCCTGATCCTCCTGGCCGTCCTCCCACGGTGGCGGGCAGGTGCGGTCCGTCCCGTGGCCGTGTCCGACCACGACGACGTCGATCCCGAGCAGCTGATCACCGCGGCGATCGACAGCAGCCGCCTCGACGGGGCCTGCCTCGTCCTGGTCCTCGGCAGCCTCACGTCGACGTCGGATGCAACGGTCCTCGCAGGACGTCGCAGCACCCTGCTCCTGTCGCAGCTCGCCAAGCAGGACCCGACGCCGGACGAGGTGGTGGCGATGGACGAGCACGTCGTGTGCTTGGTCACGGCGGCCACCCGCGAGCAGGTGGCGGCGGAATCAGCGGCCATGGTCGACCGGCTGCAGCAGCGGGTCCGATCGCAGGAGGACGGGCTGCCCGACGGCCTCGTGCTGCGCACGGGTACCGCGTCCTCCCCCGCGGATGGGGTGACCCCCGGCGAGCTGGTTCGCGCCGCTGCGGCCTCGCTGTACGGCACCACGGCCCGGCGGGAGGAACCCCCGCCCAGGGGCAACGCTGCGCCATCGACCCCGGTACGCCGGCGTTCCGACGTCATCCGGCTGCCCGAACCGATCGACACCCTCGAGGTGGCCTATCAGCCGAAGGTCTCCTTCGTCGACGGCAGCCTGGTCGGCGCCGAGGCGCTGGTCCGCTGGCCTGCCGCGGACGGCCTGCAGGTCCCCGCCCAGGCGATCGTGGACCTGGCGCGAGCCGCCGGTCGGCTGCGCGAGCTGACCGACGTGGTGATGCGCCAGGCCGCCGGGCACTGTGCGCGCATGCGTGACGCCGGCTTCACGGTCCCGATCTCGATCAACCTGACCGGCGACGACGTGGCCGACCCGCGCTTCCCGGAGCGGCTCGACATCGTGCTGAGGGACCATGACCTGTCTCGCGACAGCTTGGTCCTCGAGGTCACCGAGACCGCGCTGCTGACCCGCGAGGTCGAGGCGCTCGGGGTCATCCCGGAGCTTGCCGAGATGGGCACGCGCGTCTCGGTCGACGACTTCGGCACCGGGTACTCCTCCCTCTCCCACCTGCGTCGCTTCCCGATCCACGAGATCAAGATCGACATGTCCTTCGTCGACCGGATGGTGCTCGAGCCGCTGGACGCCGTGATCGTGCGCTCCATCATCGAGATGGGCCACGGCCTGGGGATGGATGTGGTCGCGGAAGGCGTCGAGACGGCCGACACCTGGGCAGTCCTTGCCGAGCTCGGCACCGACATCGCCCAGGGACACCACGTGATGCGGGCCACCGACCCGGCAACGTTCCTCGCCTGGGCACGGTTCCGACGACTCCGGCACACCCCGGCGGCCTCGTCGGATCAGCCCGGGGGCTGATCGCCGACCGGCGGTCAGGCCAGCTCGCGGATGACCGCTCCGGCAAGGGGCATCCCGGCAGGGGTCAGCGCCAACCGGTCCCCCGGTTTCATGGTCAGCAGTCCCCGACCCATCAACCGGGCGACGATTCCGGGGTCCAGCGGCACGACCTCCTCGCGCGGCACGCCTTCGGTGACCCGCAGGCCCATCATCAGCCGTTCGAGTCGGCGCGCCTCGGCGTCGGGGTGTTCCTGTCCACCGAGCGGCTCGTGGCCCTCCGCCACCATCCGGGCGTACTTGTCGGGATCCCGCACCAGCCAGTAGCGCCGGCCCTCCCATGCACCGTGGGCTCCCGAGCCGAACGCCAGCCAGTCGTTACCCCGCCAGTACGTCAGGTTGTGTCGTGACTCCAGGCCCGGCCGGGCCCAGTTGGACACCTCGTAGCGGTGCATGCCGGCCGCGCCCAGCCGTTCGTCGGTGACCGCCATGCGGGCGGCCTGCACGTCCTCGTCCGGTGCGAGGGCGTCATCGGTCCGCACACGGGCGGCGTACGGCGTGTTGGGCTCCACGGTCAGGGCGTAGGCCGACACGTGGCTGGTGCCCAGCTCGACCGCCCGGTCGAGCGTGGCCGCCCACGACGCGTCGGTCTCTCCCGGTGTGCCGTAGATCAGGTCGATGCTCAGCCGGTCGATGCCGGCGTCGCGCAGGTGGCCGATCGCGCGGGGCACGCTGTCGGGGTCGTGCCAGCGGCCGAGGGTCGACAGGACGCGGGTGTCGAAGGACTGGGCCCCGAGGGAGATGCGGTTCACCCCACCGCCGGCGAGCGCGGCGGCCATCTCCGCGTCGACGGTCTCGGGGTTGGCCTCCACCGTCCACTCCGCGTCGTCGGCGAACTCGAAGGTGTCGCCGAGCGCCTGCAGGACCTGCCGGAGGTCATCTGGCGGCAGGTAGGTGGGGGTGCCGCCACCCACGAAGACCGACCCGAACGTGGCGTCCTGCGGGGTACGCCTGATGTGGGCGGTCAGGGCCTCGACGTAGGCGGGGATGGCCTCGTCACGGTCGGCGAAGGTCGTGAAGTCGCAGTAGTCGCAACGACGCAGGCAGAACGGGACGTGCACGTAGATGCCGGGCAGCCGCTCGGCCACGACGGAGGCGGGGGCGGTCGGGGGCGTCACGACGGAAGGGTAGCCGGGCCGGGAAACGCCGAACGGGCGCCCACCGGGGCGCCCGTTCGTCGTGGTGCGGCAGCCGTCACTCCCGGATGGCGTCCAGGATCTGGCCCTCGACCTGCTCGGAGACCGCAGCCGGTCCACCGACGATCACGGCGGTGGTGATCTGCTCGGCGAAGCCCGACAGGTAGGTCTTCGTGGCCGGCGAGTCGGCCAGGTCGTTGGGGTTGGTCAACATCAGCCCGGCGTCCTGCCGGAAGGCACCGACCGACCCGGTCAGGGCGTCGGGGAAGTCGTGGCCGGAGGCGACCCAGGTGATGTCTCGGATGGCGCCGAGCGCCACGGCCTCCTCGATGAAGGCCACCGAGGTCTCGAAGCGGTTGAGGCCGGCCAGGCGACGCGTCTGGTACGCGCGGTTGAGCTCGTCCTCGACCGACGCCTCGATCGCCACCTCGCCACCGCCGATGTAGACCATGTTGCCGGCCTCGCCGTCGAGGATCGCCGGCAGCGCCGCCGCTGAGGCGTCGTTGAGGTCGTCGGAGTCGGTCAGGAGGATCGGGGACCGGGCGTGGGTGGCCAGGTTGGCCGCCGACATGGCGTCGGGGAAGATGTCGGCGCGGACCAGCGTGGCGCGGGCCACGGGGCCGCCGATGCGGACGATCTCGAAGGCGATGGCACGGGCGGTGGTGTACCGGCTGTCCCCCGCCACGCGGATGACGTTGATGCCCTCGGCCTCGAGGTCATCAGCGATCGAGGCGCTCAGCGCGGCCTCGCCACCCGCCAGGTAGACGTCGTCGACGTCGAGGCGCTGGATCTCCGCCAGGTTGTCGGGGTGCAGGTCACCCGGGGCGTTGAGCAGCAGCGGGGCGCACAGCTCCGCCGCCAGGCCGGAGGCCGCCAGCGCATCGGGGAACATGTCAGAGCGGGCCATGACGACCGCGTTGGCCTCGTTGACCGTCAGCATGCCGGAGACGCGCAGCGCCGTGTCGACACGGTCGTCGCCACCCAGGCGGGAGGTGCTGGAGAACGTGCCGGTGGTGATCGGCGAGTCGCACGGGTCGGTCTCGCCGCCGTCCCAGGTGAAGCCGGCGGACAGGCCCGAGCGGCCGATGCCGCAGGTGCCGTAGGCGACGGCGTCGTTGAAGTAGGAGCCGCTGGCGAGCGGGTCGGGCAGCACGGAGGTGATCGTGCCGGTCAGGCTGTCGCCGGGCTCGAGGGTGACGGGCTCGATCTCGTAGACCAGGCCGTTCTCGCCACGGGGCGTGGCCTCGATGTCGGTGAGGACCTCACCGGTGCCGTCAGCCGACAGGGGCAGCGGCAGGAAGTCCACGATCCGGTTGACCGTGCACGCCGCCTCGTCGACGTTGGTGACGTCGATGACGTAGGTGACGCTGTCGCCGGGCTCGACCGCAACGGTGCCGTCCTCGCCGGGGGTGGCGTCGAGGATCGACTTCTGGACCGACAGGCCAGCGGGGTCCGGTCCGCCGGGGGGCGGCCACTCCGGCGGGGTGCCGCCGCAGTCGACGGTGCTGTGGGCCTCGGAGACGATGATCTCGCTGTCGACGGCACCGGTCAGCGGGTCGAGGGTGCGGATGTGCAGGCCACGAACGGTCCAGCCGATGCCGTCGCTGTCCGGGACGACCTCCTTGATGGTGACGCGGGCCAGGTTGGGGATCTCGATCTCGGTGTTGAACGGCACGTCGACCGGGATGGCCTCCCCGCCGATCGTCAGGCCGGTGAGGGCGGTGCCCGCGGCGGCCTCCTCGAGGGTCTGCTCGGTGCAGGTCGTGGTGGAGACGGCGGCGATGGCGTCGGCGGTCACGATGTGGGCGTCGCCCACGGCGGGCTGCAGCAGGTTGACATCGGTGGTGACGGCGGTGGCACGGGCGGCCGGGGCGATGATGTCGGCCTCGACAGTGATCTCGGCCACGTTGGCCTCACCAGCGGAGGGACCATCGCCGACCGGGCCGGCGTCCAGCACCGAGTCGCGGGCGTTGGGCATCATCGCGTCGCTTGCGGTGACGCTCAGGAACGGCTCGGGCTGGATGTGCAGGACATCGTTGCCGAGAAGATCCTGGTCGTACTCGAAGCCGAACGCGTCAGCGGCGGCCGCGCGAGCAGGGATGAAGCTGAGCTCCTCCTGTGCACTGACCGGTGCCACCGTCGCCAGCAGCGCCGCAACGACGGCCACCAGGACCGTCGTCACTGTCATTCGTCGCGCCGGCCTCCGGCCGGTCGCCCCCGTGCTCATTCCTGACATGTCTGATCTCCCGTCGTGCGGCAGACAGGAGCGTCCTGCCCGCCGATTGCAGTACGTACGGGGAGATGGTCGGCAGCGTGGTCAGAGTTCTTTATGTGATACCGCGTTGCGGTAATCAGTTGTGACTAGTCCCCGCCCAGGGAGAGGGCTGCGACGAAGGCTTCCTGCGGGATCTCGACCATCCCGACGGCCTTCATCTTCTTCTTGCCCTCCTTCTGCTTCTCCAGCAGCTTGCGCTTGCGGGAGATGTCGCCGCCGTAACACTTGGCCAGCACGTCCTTGCGGCGGGCCTTCACGGTCTCGCGGGAGATGATCTTGGACCCGATGGCGGCCTGGATCGGCACGTCGAACATCTGGCGAGGGATCAGCTCCTTGAGCTTGCTGACCATGGCCTTGCCGTACTCGTAGGCCTTGTCGCGGTGCACGATGGAGGAGAACGCGTCGACGGGTTCACCGTTGAGCAGCACGTCGACCTTGACCAGGTTGGCGACCTGCATGTCGGCGGGTTCGTAGTCCAGGGAGGCGTAGCCGCGCGTGGAGGACTTCAGGCGATCGAAGAAGTCGAAGACGATCTCGGCCAGCGGCAGGCGGTAGCGCAGCTCGACGCGTTCCTCGGTGAGGTAGTCCATCTTCAGCATGGTCCCGCGACGCTTCTCGCACAGCTGCATGACCGCGCCCACGTACTCACTGGGCAGGTAGATCATCGCGTCGACCATCGGTTCTTCGATGTGGTCGATCTGGTTGGGGTCCGGCAGGTCCGCCGGGTTGGAGACCTTCAGGACCTCACCGCTGTTGAGCGTCACCGTGTAGGCGACGTTGGGGGCGGTGGTGACCAGCGGGATGTTGAACTCGCGGTCGAGGCGCTCGGAGATGATCTCCATGTGGAGCAGCCCGAGGAACCCGGCGCGGAAGCCGAAGCCGAGGGCCACGGAGGTCTCGGGCTCGAAGTTGAACGAGGCGTCGTTGAGCTGCAGCTTGTCCAGCGCATCGCGGAGGTCCGGGAAGTCCGCGGAGTCCACCGGGTAGAGCCCCGAGAACACCATCGGCGTCGGCTCGCGGTAGCCGGGCAGCGGCGAGGGGGCGGCGTGCTTGCCCGCGAGGGTGATGGTGTCACCGACCTTCGCCTCGCCCACTCCCTTGATGGCCGCGGTGAGGTAGCCGACCTCGCCCGGGCCGAGCTCGTTGATCGGGATGGCCTCCGGGGAGGTGACGCCGAGCTCGTCGATGACCCCCTCGAACTCGGTGGCCATCATCCGGATCTTCTCGCCGGGGTGCATGCGGCCCTGGACGACACGGGCGTAGACGATCACGCCGCGGTAGGCGTCGAAGATCGAGTCGAAGATCAGCGCCTGGGTGGGGGCCTCGGGGTCGCCGCTGGGCGGGGGCACGCGGTCGACGACCTGCTCGAGCACCTCGGGCACACCGATGCCGGTCTTCGCCGAGACCTTGAGGATGTCCTCGGGCTCCCCGCCGAGCAGCGCACAGATCTCCTTGGCCACTTCCTCGGGCCGGGCAGCGGGCAGGTCGATCTTGTTGAGGACGGGGATGACCTCCAGCCCCGCGTCGATCGCCAGGTAGAGGTTGGCGATCGTCTGCGCCTCCATGCCCTGGGCCGCGTCGACGAGCAGGATCGCGCCCTCGCACGCGTTCATGGCCCGCGACACCTCGTAGGAGAAGTCGACGTGCCCGGGCGTGTCGATCAGGTTCAGCAGGTACTCCCCGCCGTCCTTGGACTTGTACGGCATCCGGACGGCCTGCGCCTTGATGGTGATCCCGCGCTCGCGCTCGATGTCCATCTTGTCGAGGTACTGGGCACGCATGTCGCGCTCGGAAACGAGCTCGGTCACCTGCAGCATGCGGTCGGCCAACGTCGACTTTCCGTGGTCGACGTGGGCGATGATCGCGAAGTTGCGGATGCGCTCGATGGGGTAGGTCATGGCGAGGATCAGAGTAGCCGGGCGAGGACCGAAGCCCGCGAGGGACGAGCGCTGGCGCCGCCCGCAGCGCGGCGTCGGGGGTCGGCGGGCTGCCCGCTCCGACGGAATTGCCTCGAACCGTGACGGAATCGCCTCCGCACCCCGACGCGGAACACCGGATTCATGGGGCCGAGCCGACGGAATCGCCTCGCCAGCCATGCCACGATCCAGATGTCGAGGCCAATCCGTCGGTGGAGGGGCAGGTGAAGTCGGCAAGGAGGGTGGCCAACCGGCCGTGGTGGACACCCTTCGGGGCCGCTGGTAAACTCCTGCGTTCCTGCCGCGCCTGCGGCATGTTGGCGTGCCCGGCCGATTCGACCACCGGCCAGTGGCCCCGCAACGAGACGTCTCCACCCTGCCTCCCAGAACGAGGAACATTCCATGGCGAACATCCAGAGCCAGATCAAGCGCAACCGTCAGACCGAGCGCGCTCGCACCCGCAACAAGGCCCAGCGGTCGGACCTGAAGACCTTCATGAAGAAGTTCGACCAAGCCGTCGACTCCGGCGACAAGGACGCAGCGACCGCGGCCCTCCGCGACGCCGCCCAGAAGCTGGACAAGGCCGTCTCCTCCGGCCTGATCAAGAAGAACAACGCGGCCAACAAGAAGTCGCGCATGGCTGCTCGGGCCAACGCCCTGTAGCACGCCCCTCCGGCCGACAGGCCGGAACGCACCACGGCGACCCCATCGGGGTCGCCGTTGTCGTGTCCGGACCGAACCCGGCACCCGGTCACGCGCCGAGCCGCAACACGCCAGCGGCCGCCTCCCCGAAGGGAGGCGGCCGCCGTCGGCGGGATCTCGATCAGCCGAGGGCGTCGACCACCTCCTGCGACACCGCGCTGGTCCCACCGAGGACCGTGATGCGCGGGGGCGTCAGGTCGGCCAGCACCGTGCTGACCGTCTCGGGCACCCGGTCGACGTCGACGAGCAGCAGCACGCCGTCCTCGATCACCGCAACCGGCACCGCGGCCAACGCGTCGGCGAAGGTCCCGGCGGTGGCGATGAACGCCACCTCGGCGCTCCCGAGCTCGGTCGCGGTCAACGCCGCCGTCTCGTACCGGTCTGCACCGGCGATCCGGCGCGGCGTCACACCGGCCAGCTCGGCGACCTGGTCCACCACCGCATCGGTCACGGCGGCCGTGCCACCCATGACGATCACGTCGGAGGGGGCCAGCCGCTGGATCTCCGACGCGGTCACGTCGGGGACGCCGTCGGTCTGGACCAGCAGCACCGGGGCGTCACGCCGTCCGGCGAGGACACCGCCAGCCAGGGCGTCGGCGAAGGACTCGCCGGTCGCCACGACGAGGGTCCCACCCGGCTCGGCGAAGTGGGCCGACACCGCGACTGCGGTACCGAACCTGGTGTCACCGGCCAGGCGGAGGACCGTAGCCAGCTCGGCGAGCTGGGCCTCGGCGGCTTCGCTCATCACCGCAGTGCCACCGGCGACGATGATCTCCGTCGGCGACAACCGGTCGATCTCGGCCAGCACCTCACCCGGGACGGTGTCGCCCGGGCTCAGCAGCACCGGACCATCCGACAACCCGGCCAGCGGACCGGCGGTCAGCGCGTCGGGGTAGTCGTTGGCGGTGGCCACCACGACGGTGTCAGCACCCTCGGGGAAGCTCGCGACCGAGAGGGCGATGGCGGTGGCCACACGGCTCTCGCCGGCGATCCGCTCGACGTCGGTCTCACCCGGGTCGGTGGGTTCACCGGGGTCGGTCGGCTCACCGGGGTCGGTCGGCTCGCCGGGGTCGGTCGGGGTCGTGGGCTGGACGAACGGGTCGCCCAGGTCGTCGGTCGTGGCGGCGCCACCGTCGGCCCAGATGAGCCAGTCGACGAGGTCCTTGTCGAGGCCCTTGACCATGTCGCGGAACATGGTGTCGGCACCCGTCACGACGACGCGTTCGCCGTCGGCGAGCTCGGCGGCAACGGTGATCGGCCGTCCGATGGTCTCGGCCTGCGGGTAGGTGGTGAGGGAGGCCCAGTGACCGGCGCGCATGACGCCGTCGGCGCTGCCCTCGAGGACCGTCTGCACGACCTCGTAGTCAGCGGGCAGTTCGGTGAAGAACGACGGGCCGTAGACGAATGTGACGTCCTCCGCCGGCCGGTCGGGCATGACCTCGGAGTCAGCCGCCTGCGAAACGTTGATCGTCCCGTTGGTGGACCGCGACACGGTGTTGCGGGTCGGGGTCTCCAGGCCGGCGGCCGACAGGGTATCCACGGCCGTGCCGTAGGCGACGACACCGCCACCGGCATCCATCCACGCGCCAAGCGCCGTGTAGCCCTCGGGCGTGACGCTGCGGAGCGAGCCGTCGAGGTACAGCACGTCGACGTCGTCCAACGACACGTCCGGGTCGGTCCCGTTGATGGTGTCCGTGCCGACCGGCAGGACGTCGAAGCCCAGCACGTCGGAGATGACGTACAGGTCCGGCCCCGACAGGTTGGTGCCGACGACGAACGGCTCGAGCTCGGTCCGGTCCTCGGGCAGGGTCGTCAACGGCGTGAAGGTGATGTCGGTCGTCTCGACGATCTCCAGCAGCAGCGGTCGTGCGGACGGCGCCACGAGGACGCGTCCGTCGGCCGCCCGCTGCACCTCGACACCCTCGTCCTGCAGCTGGTGCAGGACGGCGACGTCGGAGGCGTCACGGATCGGGAAGGCGTAGGCGACGGCGTCACCGG
Organism: Euzebya pacifica; assembly: GCF_003344865.1. Lineage (GTDB taxonomy): Bacteria > Actinomycetota > Nitriliruptoria > Euzebyales > Euzebyaceae > Euzebya > Euzebya pacifica. Next base: position 1,895,973 of record NZ_CP031165.1, on the reverse strand, counting down.
CGACGACCCTGCCCCTGACGGGGGTGTCGTCGACCGGCTGGCCGATGTCCAGCAGCGGGTCGCTGGCGATGCGGTCGACCGTGGCGCCCCAGAGGTCGGACATGCTCCAGCCAGAGATGTCGTACATCGCGACGATGCCACGGGGGGTGATGTCCTGCCCGATGTCCAGCAGGGTCTGGGCCAGGGCACGCTTGGTCTGGGCCATCGGCACGACCCAGCTGCCAGTGGGGTAGGTGGTCCCACCGATCGTGGTCGGGTGGGTCAGCTGGGTGATGATGACGTCCTGGGTGAGGAGGAAGTCGACGAGCCGGGCGGCCGCCGCGTCGCTCTCCTGGCCTGCGCCGACGGGCAGGACGTAGGCATCCGGGTAGTCGGTCTCCCACAGGTCGAGGGCGTCGAAGTGCGGGAACGCGTTGTCCAGCAGGTCCTCGTTGCGCTGGTCGGCGCCGGTGACCCCGCGGACGTTCCACTCGATCTGGTCGGCGAGCAGGTCATCCCGGCTGGCCATGCCCTCCAGGATCGTGCCGTCGATGGCCGCACGGGCGTACTCGGTGTTGACGGCCACGCGGAGCGCACGTTCCTCCGGAGTCAGGGACCCGCTCCGGGGGCTCATGGGGATCTCGACGGTGTGGCCGCTGCCGCCGTGGTAGATCGCGTACATGCCGGTGAAGATCGGCGGCCAGTCGTCCCAGCCCTGGTCGTCGTCGCGATAGGGCAGATAGGACTCGGTCTCGCCGGTGCCGTCCAGGATGGTCGTCCGACGGAACGCCTCCTGCTCCATGGACAGGGCGTTGGCGTAGGCGTTGGGCAGGTACAGGTCGTACTCGTAGGCGAAGTTGTGTGGGGGTGTGCACGGCTCGATCAGGCCACCGGGGCCGACGTAGCCGTGGATGTCGATGAAGAGGACCGGTGTGGTCTCGGTGATGAGGTCGCGCATCACCCGGGTCTCGGGCTGGCTACCGGTCACGTGGTCGCGGTTCAGGTCGAAGCCATTGCTGTTCTGGCGGACGCCATTCACCCGCCCATCGGGGTTGGAGGAGGGCAGGATCGAGATGATGTAGCTGCTGAGCACCTCGTCGACGGTGGGCAGCGCCGCGATCTCTTCCGGCGTCAGGTTGTCCACGTTCTCCGTGATGGGATCATCGCCATCAGCAGCGGCGATGTACTCCACGAAGTCGAGCGTGCCGTCCAGGCCCTCGTACTCGTTGCCGTGGATGTTGCCGGTGATGGTGATGTGGGGCCGGTAGTCGTCGTAGCCACCGTTGTCGAACAGCTCACGAGCGGCCTCGGGGTCCTCGACGAGCAGCGTCTCCAGCGCATCGTTGGCCGCCGCGTCCTCGGCCGACCACGGCGCGGTGACGTCCACGAAGACCATCTCGCGACCCTCCACGGTGTGGCCGGCGACCTGCACGTCGACGCGGGGCGAGGTCGCTGCCGCACACAGGCGTGGCGCGATGTCCTCGTAGGGGGTCACGCCGATGAAGAACGACGAGTCGTCGGGGTCTGCCGGGAAGAAGCTCAGCGGGCAGCTGGTCTGGGCGAAGCTCGCGTCGGCGCCCAGCGGTTCGGCGAAGTCCGTCGACGGCGGGGCGTCGGCGTCGCGGATCGGATCGTCAGTGACGTCGTGGGCAGGGACACCCGAGAGGATCTCGTCGTTCAGGCGGTCGCTGTCGAAGTCCAGCTCCGGCGACGCGGCGAGCGACGCGGTGGCGGGGAGCAGGGACAGGACGAGGGCGAGCAACAGCAAGCGTGCAAGGACGCGCGGCATCAGTTCTCCATGGTCGTGATCGGGCGGTGCAACGGCGGTGGCACCGGGAGCCGGTCATGCTTGTCGGGTCGTGCGTCAACGGAAGGTCATTCAGATTTCAGTCCGATGACATGTCCGACAATCAGACAGCTGAACAAAGTTCAGTCAAACGTTCGGTCGAATCGAGTCCGAAAGAACCGCGTTGGCAGCCTGGTGGCCGGCCATGCCGTGGACCCCTCCGCCGGGGGTCGTCGAGGCCGAACCGATCCAGATCGACGGGTCGGGAGTCGCCCATGGGACGAGCTGTGGTCGGGGCCGCAGGAGCAGCTGGAGGCCTCCGTGGCTGCCGCCGCCGACGTCGCCGCCGACCAGGTTGGCGTCGAAGGCCTCGAGGTCGGCGGTGGTCGAGGCGTGGCGATGCTCGACGAGGTCACGGAATCCCGGGGCGAACCGTTCGATACGCCGTTCGATGGCCTCGGTCATGTCACGCGTCGACCCGTTCGGGACGTGGCAGTACACCCAGACGGTGTGCTTGCCATCGGGTGCGCGGGAGGGATCGAAGCGCGAGTGCTGGGCGAGGATGAGGAAGGGCTCGCGGGCATGGTGACCGGCGGCCACGACACGTTCGGCGAGGGCGACGTCGTCCACGGTGCCGCCGACGTGCACGGTGGCCGTCTCGTGCAGGTCGGGGTTGGTCCACGGGATCGGGCCGGACAGGCCGAGGTCGAGCTTGAACAGGCCCGGCCCGTAGCGGAAGCGGGCCAGCGAGGCCCGGTAGCCGGCCGGGAAGTGGTCGCCGGTGATCCGCAGGACCTGCAGGGGCGTGAGGGCGAGGACGACGTGGTCAGCCGGTGGGATGTCGGCCATGGACTGCACCGGGTGCCCGGTCCGGACCTCACCACCGAGGGCGAGGAGGCAGCGGTGCAGCGCGGCGGTCAACGCGCCGGCGCCACCACGTGGGAACGGCCAACCCACCGTGTGGACCGTCGCCCCGAACATCAGGGCGAAGGAGCTGGTCAGGGGCCGGTCGAGCGGCAGGACGGCATGGGCGGCATGACCCGCGAAGAGCGCCCGGGCCTCGTCGGTACGGAACAGCCCCTTGGCGTACCAGCGGGCGGGAACCGCCGCCTGCACGCCGAACCGAGCGGCGAACAGGGGGTGACGGGGCACCCGCAGCAGCGGTCGCAGGCTGAGGTCCATCAGGTCGTCGAGCCGGTCGGCCAGCGGCTGCACGATCCGGCGGTACGTCGACCCGTCGCGTCCCAGTGCCTCGACGGTGCGGTCGAGGTCGCGCCATGCGACTGCCGCTCGACCGTCGTCGAGCGGATGGCCGACCGACGCCGGCGGGGTGATCCATTCCAGGCCGTGTGACTCGAGGTCGAGGCCGGCGAAGAAGGGAGAGGCACGTGCGATCGGGTGGATGGCCGAGCCGAGGTCGTTGATCCAGCCGGGCCCGAGGAGCGGGGCGGAGCGGCAGGCCCCGCCGATCTCGTCGGCGGCCTCCAGCAGCAGGACCGAGCGACCGGCCCGGGCGAAGGTGAGGGCCGCTGACAGGCCGTTGGGTCCGCCCCCGACAACGACGGCGTCGTACCCACCGCGGCTTCGCGATCGACGGCTCACGGCGCCTCGTCCCTCCCCTGGATCGGGTCGGGCCAGGGCTGCTGCTCGAGGGCATCGGTGACGGGTGCGGTACCGCGCAGCAGCACCCCGTCGGCCGCGTCGACGATCCGCCACGACCACGTCGCCCGCGTGATCGGCTGGGACTCGATGGCGACGATGCGCAGCTCACCGGGGGCGAAGCCACAGCGTTCCTGCACGGCATCCAGCAGCTGCTCGTCGTGGAGGTGGCCGTCGCCGAAGTTCCAGCCGAGCGCCATGCCGGCCACGAGCTCGCCCTCGCGGATCACGCGGTCGTCGGGGTCCTCGACCGCACGGCAGATCAACCGCTGCACGAGCCGCCCGTGGAGGTGCATCGCGCGGAACGCCGGGACGCGGGACAACGAGACCTCGTTGGCGTCGTCGTCGTAGAAGCGACGCAGCTGGGTCAGCAGCTCGTCGGCGACCTTCGGCACCTCGCGGTCGAACCGGGCGAGCGCTTCGGGCGTGAACAGCCAGGTGGTCGTCGCCCAGTTGCCGGCGTAGTACCGCATCGACGGCAGGAACGACACCTTGTCCGGTCGCAGGTTGCCGACGACGGGCACCACCACCAGGGCCAGGAGGAGGATGGCCCACAGGAGCGGGCTGCCGAGCTGCCACGGTTCAACCTCGGCGTTGGTGCCGAACAGCACGAGCGCGGAGTAGACGAACAGCACGTTCCACTCCTGCGGCACGCCGAGCGCGAAGCTGGAGAAGATCCAGGCATGGAAGGCCACCATGATCCCCAACCCGACGATGGTGCCGACCCCGCCGTCGGACAGGACGAGCGTCAGCGGGACCACGTACTCGATGACCGTGCCACCGTGCGCCAACACCCTGGGCACGGTCCCCGGACGGAGGTCGTGCGGATACGCCCTGACCAGCCGGCGACGCAACGTCGGGAACCGGTTCAGCGGGTGGTTGGTCAGCATCACGCCGACCACGTAGGGGAAGTGGTGGTTGAGCTTGGAGGTTGCCGCCCACCACCAGATCGCCACCTGCACGGCCTTGGCGCCCGCGATGACGCCCACGGGGACCTGCGCCCACGTGGTGTCGGCCGCGATGCCGGCCGATCCCACGAACACGACGACGGCGAGGGTCGTGGCGTAGTGCTCGCCGCGGGAGGCGAGGAACACCGTCTTGTCCCGCAGCGAGGCCAGGGCGAGCAACACCAGGACGGGCAGCACCGTGGCCGGCCCCACGCGGTCGGCGAACAGCAGGGCCGCCCCGGTGCCGAGGTACCCGGCGTAGAGGGCGACGTCGACGACGGTCCGGCGGGATCCGGCGGTGAACGGCAGCCGGTCGGGGAAGGCCGGCAGCGTGATCGTGCCGGGTCGCAGCCAGTGGCCGAGGCCCGCGACGGGCGGCCAGTAGCGGCCGGTCAGGGGACCCGATCCGCAGCCGAACCCCATGCCCTCCCACAGCATGGTCCAGGCGATGGCCTTCACGAACGCCATCGGGGTGGTCCACCAGTCGGCGACACCCCCTGACATCCCCGAGGCCCGCACGATCAGGATCCAGCCGCCGATCCACAGCCCGATCTTCAGCAGGTAGAACAGGTAGGCCGACGTCGGGGCACCGAAGCCACAGTGGACCCAGTCGAGGCAGGCGAGGCGGACGCGGTCGTGGTACGGCAGCGTCCGGAACTCGGCCAGGTCGTAGTGCGGCTGCTCGGGGGACATCAGGCCCATGCTCCGGGCAACCTACCCCTCCGATTCGCCGCATCGTCGGCCGCACCCACCGAATGTGGCAGCGCCCCGTCCATGGGGCAGGCTGGCGTGGCGTGACCTCCTCCACCACCGACATGGACGATCCCGCGTCCGAGGACCGTCCTCGAGGCGCCGGCCAGCTGCTCGCCGATCGGCGGTTCGGTCCCTACGTCGTCGGCCAGTGGCTGTCCAACACCGGCAACTGGTTCCACAACGTCGCCATCGGCATCGTGATCTTCCAGGCGACGGGCTCCAGCACCCTGGTCGGCCTGGTGGGCGGCCTCCAGTACGCGTTCACGTTGTTCCTGGCCCCGTGGGCCGGCCAGCTGTCGGATCGCCTCGACCGCCGACGGCTGCTCGTCGGCGCCCAGCTGTCCGGGCTCGGTGGCGCAGTCGGCCTGGCCATCCTGCTGGCGTTCGTCGATCCGACCCCGGGGCTGGTGTGGCCCATCGCGCTGTTCACCGGCTTCATCGGAGCGGGCTACGCCATCGGCCTGCCGACCCTCCAGGCCTACGTACCCTCCCTGGTCCCCCGGCGGGACCTGGCGCAGGCCATCGCCCTGAACTCCGTCACGTTCAACCTCGCCCGGGCGATCGGCCCGGCGCTGGCCGGCGGCCTCGTGGCCGCGGCGGGGGCTGCGGTCGCCTTCGGCGTCAACGCCACCAGCTTCGCGATCTTCCTCGGCGTGCTGCTGTGGCTCGGCCGTCAGCGCGTCCTGGCCCCGCCGGAGCCGCACGAGACGTCCTCGGAGGAGTCCCGCTCGGTGTGGGCCGGGCTCGCCCTCGCGCGTCGGGACCGCGCCGTCGCGGTGCCGATGCTCGCGACGGTGGTGCTGGGCTTCGCAACTGATCCGGTGCTGACGCTGGCCCCTGCCCTTGCGGACCGGCTGGGATCCGGTGCGGCCCTGGTGGGCGGGATCGGCTCGGCCTTCGGGGCGGGCGCCACCATCTCCTCGCTCGCGGTGCAGCGCGTCCGCGCGCGGCTCGGTGCGCGGCTGCAGGCCGGCGCGGGCTTGGGTGTCCTGTCGGTGGGCCTGTCGGTAGGTGCGCTGGCGAGCAACCCGGTGGTCCTGCTGGCCGGGATGACCGTTGCCGGCGCGGGATTCCTCCACGCGACGACCACCCTGAACACCACCCTCCAGCTGTACGTGGACGACCACATCCGCGGACGGGTCATGGCCCTGTGGGGCATGGCGTTCCTCGGCGTGCGACCGATCGCCGCAGGGCTGGACGGTGCGATCGCCGACCGGGCCGGCCTGACCGTCGCCATGTTCACCGCAGTCACCATCGCCGCCGTCGCCGCGATGGCGCTGCTCCGCGAGTCCATCCAACGACCGCAGTAGTTGCCGTCCGGGGCGGCCTCTGGTCCGCGACGGGTCGACGAGCGCCGAGCTGGAGCTGGAGCCGGGCGAGCACACCCTGTGCCTGCAGGACGGCGACGGCGAGCACACCGCCCTGGACCTGACCGACGAGATCACCGTCACCGTCGAGTAGTCACTCGCGATCGACGACGGACGTGTCGACGGCCGGTCCCCTCGGGGCCGGCCGTCGACGTTGTCAGCGCAGGATCTCGCGGTCCGGGTCGGGGACGGGCAGCCGTTCCCTGCTCGCGACGCCCAGCACCGCGCGTTCGATCGCGAAGTTCTGGTCGAGGTCGCCCGACTTGATCTCCAGGTCACAGGCCGCGAGGTGTTGCAGCGCGGCGGTCAGCTCGCCGGGCCCGAAGTTGCGGCGGGCGCCCTGCAGCCGGTTGGCCATCGGGCGGGAGATGGACAGCCCGACGGAGCGCCCGTCGACGCCAGCCGCAACGGCGACGAGCTGGCGCATCTTGTAGGTGAGCGCGCCCAGGATCATCACGGGGTGGTCGCCCGCGTCGAGGCACCCGCGCAGCAGCCGCAGGGCCGTGGCCGGATCACGGTCACACATGGCGTCGGCGACGGCGAACGCCCCACGGGAGCCGTGGCCCACCACGACCTGGTCGACGACCTCTCGGGTGACCGTCTTCCCCTTCGGGGCGGCCGCACAGGCCTGGGCGACCTTCTCGGCGATGGCGTTGACCGACAGGCCCGAGGCGTCGAGCACGGCCTCGACCGCGTCCTGAGATGCCGACCGGTCGTGCAGCCGGAACTCGTCGTTGACCAGCGACCGCCAGGCCTTGTCCTCGAACTCGCGAGGCGGGGCGACGTCGACCCGTCCCCCGGCGGCCTTGACCGCCTTGGCCAGCCCCATGATGGCCTTGGTGCCGCTGGACATCAGGACGATCGTGGCCGACGCGGTCTGGTGCTCGATCTCGTACTTCAGCGCGTTGGCCGCCACCTTCGGCAACAGCTGGGCATCCCGGACGACGTAGGCGCGAGGAACGGCGAACAACGAGGCGGTGCGGAGGTCCGGGAGGGAGTCCTCGCCCAGGTCGCTGCCCCGGACCTCGGAGATGTCGAGCTCGCCGCCGGCCTCCTGCTTCAGCTCGGCCAGGAGGCGGTCGGCGGCCCGGCGGACGAGCAGCTGCTCGGGGCCGGTGAACAGGTAGGCAGGAGGTCGTGACATCACCGAGAAGTGTACGGACCGGGTACGACATCGGGCCCCGGCACGAGGGTCAGCCAGTCACCAGCCGACGGGCGTTGCCCCCGGTGATGGCGGTGTATGCCTCGGCCGACAGGTCCGACCGCTGCAACCACTCGATCACCCGGCCAGCGGGGACGGCGGTGTTGGGCATGTCGGTGCCCAGCAGGAGACGGTGGTGGTGGGCCTCCAGCTGATCGGCATCGAGGTCGACGAGCTCGATGACGACCGGGGTCAGGTCGGCCATCAGGTTGTCGTGACGGGCCAGCAGGTCCATGGCCGCGGCGGTGGCGGGGTGGGCGCAGTGGGCGATCACGAACGTGGTGTCGGGATGGCGGGCGGCCGCGACCCCGAGCGCGTCGAGCTCCTCGCCGGCGGTCCGTCCCGAGGGCGCGTGGCCGACGTGCACGACGACCGGTATCCCTCGCTCCCCTGCGACGGTCAGGGCCCCGTCGAGCCGAACGTCGTCCGGACCGTAGGAACCCACCGAGCAGTGCAGCTTCAGCACCCTGCCGCCGTCGTCGTGGGCGGCCTCGACGTCGCCGCCGGGATCGGCATCCGCCGGGTGGACCGTCAGCCCCGGGACCACCGTCATGCCGGCGGTGGACAGCGTGCGCGCCAGCGCCGCCACATCGGCGTTGAGGCGGGCAGCCATGCCCGGCTGGTGGGCATAGGGCAACGTCCAGGCGCTCGTGAACCCGTCGGCGAGGTGCGCACCCAGCACCTCGCCGGTATCCAGCGGATAGGCGAACCGGTCCATTCCCATGTCGGTGAACACCCGACGGATCGCTCGGGCGAGGCGATCCGGCAGGAGGTGGACGTGGCTGTCGACGAGTCCGGCGAGTTCCATGGTCGACAGGATGGCAGGTGGACTCAACCGACCCGCTGGAACAGGTACGCCGCGGCTGGTCGCGTCCACCCGACGCCCCGGCCCCGCTCGTGCAGCAGGTCCTTCGTCACCACAACGGGCGTCTTCGGCACCGTGTAGCGCTCCAGGTCCTCGTCCTGCACGCGGTATCGGTCCCCGTTGCGCACGACCACCCCGACCAGCCGGTACCGCGGATCGATGGACGCCATGGCCGCATCGCCATGGCTGGCGGTCGCCAGCAGCCATCCACCGATGCGCAGGTGCTCGGTGCAATGCTCGGAGACGAAACCTGCGTAGCACGAGAGGAGCAAGTCGACCTCGCCGTCCCCCAACGGAAGCGGCTGGGTGTAGTCGCTGGGCACGAACCGCCACCGCCGGTTCGCCGCTCCGGCCTCGACCAGCAGCTCGTCCACGCCGGCCGAGTCGGCGAAGAACCGTTCGGCGTTGCCGTCGGTGTCGACGTAGGTGACGTCGGGCCAGGCGATCGACGCCGCGATGTCCACCCACGACCCGGGGTACAGGACCGTGGTCGCGTCGACGTGCGCGGCGACGGCGTGGAACAGGCGCGCGCGATCGCCGTCGTGGGCGTCCTGGCGCTCCCACAGCTTGCGAGTGGAGTCCTTCACGGAGCGCAGGCTATGGCACAGCGGTCTGTTCAGCGGGTCGGGGGCCGGGGATCGGGGCGAGCGGCGAGGGCCCGTCACGCACCGGCAGTCCCTGCTCGGTTCGGCGTTCGTTGTCACGGACGCGCGCCAGGTAGCGGGAGCGGAAGACGAGGCTGACCAGCTCGCCGCGGCTGCCCGTTCCCGTCCGCGCCAGGATGCGGCTGGTGTGCTGCTGGACGGTGCCGGGGGTGATGCCCAGACGGCGCGCGATCTGGTTCGTCGACCGTCCGGCGATCACCTCGCGCACGACGTCGCGTTCACGCCTGGTCAAGCCGTACGCGGCCATCAGCAGCTCCGCCAGGCGCAAGGGGTTGGCGTCCTGCAGGACGACTGCGACCCGACCGGGGGGCTGCATCGGGGCGGCGTGCACGTCGACCCATCGGCCCGACGTGCCTCGCGCCCGCGCCAACGGCTCCCGCCCCGTCCGCGCCGCGCCGGCCGCCGCCACGACCACCGCCGGCAGCCGTCCCAGGTCGCCACCGAGCTCTGCCAGCCAGCCCGCCGCGGCCGGGGTTGCCGACACCGCGGCGTAGTCCCTGGAGAGCACGACCAGCCCCGGCGGGTCGTCGAGGTCGGGATCGCTGGCCTGTCCGTGGCACGCAGCGAACCGAGCCCCTTCGGCCAGCACTCGCCCGGCCGCGGCGGCAAGGGCTGTGTCGTGCTCGTCGAAGAGCGGCTGACCGGCCTCGCGGTACAGCCCGACCGCACCCCACGGGGTGCCGTCCGGTGTCCGCAGCGCGAAGATGAGCTCTTGTTCGCAGCCGAAGGGCTGCATCTCCTCGTGGAACTTCCGGGCGATTTCCGGACGGCCGCCGGTGGCGTCGTGCAGCGTCCCCACCCCGCTACGGGAACGGATCACGGCGGTCATGGCGTTGTGGTCCGGCGCGGTGTACTCCCGGGCGAGCCACTCGGTGGGGATCTCGGGCAGTCCCTCCTGGAAGTGGCTGGTCACGATGATCGATTCCGGGTCGACGGTGAAGAAGCACGGCGAATGGGCGTGGGGCAGTGCTTGTTGCAGGACAGGCGTGACCGTCCGCCAGAGGGTCACGAGGTCACAGCCGGCCCGCGCTGCGTCCTGCAGACGGCCCAGCACCCGTTGCGTCGATGACACCGCTGGCGCGACCACTGCCGGAACTATCACATTTGTGGGATGGGCACGGAAGCCCCGGATCGCCACCATCACCGTCATGACCACACGACTGATCCGTGCGGGCGAGGGAGCGATCCTCGGCCCGCCCTCCGGTGTCCGCGACCGGTTCGTCATCGACTCCAGGGACTGGGGTGGACGCTTCGCGTTGGTCGAGCACCTCCTCGCGCCACGATCCATCGCCGCACCGATGCATCGCCATTCCCGGGAGGACGAGTTCAGCATCATCCTGGAGGGGCGGGTGTGGGCGCGGCTGGGCGATGAAGAGGTCGTCGCGGAGGTCGGCGACGTCGTGGTCAAGCCGCGTGGTGAGTGGCACACCTTCTGGAACGCCGCCGACGAGCCGGCACGACTCCTGGAGCTGATCACCCCCGGTGGCCTGGAGGAGCTGTTCTGGACCATCGACCACACCGACGGCGACTTCGACTTCGCGACCGACCCGCGCATCCTTCCCTACGGCTGTGAGATCGACATGGCGGCAACCGAGCCGCTCGTCACCCAGCACGGCCTGACGTTCGGCTAGCTGGCCGGGCCGAGTCTCAGGCAGTCCTCATACATGCCTCAGGCTCGCCTCACACTCCTGGCGCATTGTCGTGGCTGTCAGCACACCCCAACCGAGGAGACGACCGCCATGACCACCACCAACGAACGCAACCCAACCGCTGCAGCTCTTGCCGTCCCACAGGAGGACTTCCGGAAGGTCCTGATCGCGTTCTTCCTCGCGCTGACCCTGTACCTCGCCGTGGCCCTCGGTGCGATGGCCGTCGGCAAGTACACGCTGGACGCGGAGATCGCCGAAGCTGGTCCCCCACCCGTGCAGATGACCGTCGAGGCATGAACCGGCCACTGACAAGGAAACGAGGAGGCTAGCCTCAACCCGACATGCATTCCGAGGCGAAGGAACCCGTCGTGAGGCCCTGCCCCAACTGCCAGTCCGAGCGGGTCTACAAGAGCGACAGACCAGTCGGCACCACAACGATCGGTGGCGAGCTGCTCCCCAAGCTCTCGCCGGGGCCACTCTCGTCGGCGAAGATGCGAGCGGTGGTCTGTGCCGACTGCGGCCTGCTCCGCTACTTCGTCGACGCCGCCGCACTCAGCAAGCTGGAGACGTCCAAGCACTGGACCCTCGTGTAGGCGGACCAAGGCCGCATCCCTTCGCCTCTGGCGACGCTGCGGGGCTGATACCTCCCGGACTCAAGGGCCTCCGTGGAGGGGCACCACGACATCGCCCGCCACGTCGGTCCGCCGGACATCCACCCCGACCAGGTCGGCCAGCACGTCGGGGTGGGGATGGCCGAACGGGTTGTCCTCGCCGGCGCTGATCACCGCGACCTCCGGTGTCGTCGCCGACAGGAACCCCTCGGCGTTGGTGTCCCCGCCGTGGTGGGGCACCTTGAGCACGTCGACGTCGATCACCTCCGGGGCCGCCAGGAGGCGCATCTGTGCGATGGCCTCGGTATCTCCGGTCAGCAGCGCACTCGCGCCGCCATCCACCCGGAGACCGAGGACGACCGAGCTCTCGTTGGCGTCCAGGGCGATGCCGCCGGCGGGTGGGGACAGGACCTGCACGTCGGTGGTACCGAACCGCCAGCCGGCGCCCTCGTGGACGAGCTGGACCGCGACCCCGGCGGCCTCTGCCTGCGCGACGACGCCGTCGGGGTCCTCGCTGGTGCTGGGGGTCAGCGGGCCGACGACGAGCGCCCCGACGTCGATGTCGTCGAACAGGCCGTCCAGCCCGCGCTGGTGGTCGTCGTGTGGATGGCTCAGCACGACGAGCCGGAGCGCGTCCACGTCGTGGCGGCGCAGGGCCTGACGCAGCGCGGCAGGGTCCGGACCGCCGTCGACCAGCATCCATCCCGCGGCGCCGTCCCCGACCAGCACTGCGTCGCCCTGCCCGACGTCCAGCGCGACCAGCACCACCCCCTCCCCCAGCGTGCCGGCCGGCGAACCCAACACCACCACGGCGACGATGGCCACCGTCGCCACGGCCCCCGACGCCCCGCCCGCCGTGCGACGCCCGACCATGCCGGTCCGGACGGCCACGACGACGAGCCAGCCGAGCAGCCCGATGCCGAGCACCCACGGTGCGGCTCGGTCGACCTGCTGTCCCACGGGACCGGCGAACGTCTCGGCCGCCCACACGACGACCGCCAGCGGCAGGCCGGCCAGCCACCCGAACAGCACCGCGACACCCGGCGCGAACGTGGCGACCAGCGCGGCACCGACACCGATCACGCTGCCGACCGCAGCGGCCGGCACCGCCACAACGTTGGCGAGCAGGGCCGACACGCCGACGTGCCCGCCGAAGAGGAGGAGGACCGGCGCGACCGCCACCTGCGCCCCGATGGTGGCGGCCAGCACGGTCCGCAGCCCCTCGGGTCCGGGCAGGATCCGGCGGACCCGTGGGGTCACCACCAGCACCCCGACGGTCGCGGCGACCGACAGGACGAAGCCGATCCGTCCGGCAAGCAACGGGTCGAGCAGGACCGCGAGGAGTACGGCCACCGACAGCAGGTGACCGGTGTCCCGCAGGCGGCCGAGCAGCGCGGCCACGAGGACGAGGCTCGCCATCAGCGCGGCGCGCAGCACGCTCGGCTCGGCCCTGACGAGGACGACGAACCACCAGACCGTCACGAGCGACGCGCCCCATCCCACCCGCCGTCCCAGTCCGATCAGCAGGCACGCGCCGAGCACTCCCCCGACGACCATCGCCACGTTCGAGCCGGACACCGCCACCAGGTGGGACAGCCCGGCGGCATCGACCGCGTCGGCCAGCGCCGTCGGTTGGCCGCGCACGTCGCCGGTGACCAATCCCGTCAGCAGGCTGGCCCGAGCCTCGTCGAGGGCGTCCGATGCGACCGTCCGCAATCGCTCACGCAACCACGTCGTGGCCGCGAGCCATCCGGGTGGCGCACCTGTGGCCTGCAGGTCGACCACCCGCACCTCCACCGCGGCCCCCTGGCGGGCGAACCACGCGGCCGCGTCCCCATCGATCGGGGAGGCCAACCCCGACACCCTCGTCGGCGTACCCAGCGGCGGGGTCGGCGCGCCGCTGCGCAGCACGACCCGTTCGCGGCTGCCGACCGGCTGGTCGCCGGGGACGGAGAGGGTGCGCAGCTGGGCCAGCGCCCACCATCCACCGAACGCCCCGGGCTGCGGATCGCCGGCCATGACGACATCCAGCTCGACAGCCATGTCCGGCGCAGTGCCGGTCGGGTCGCCGGTCACGCGGTCGGCCAGCGTGCCGTCCACGACCGACACCGCACGGCTGGCACCGCCGATGCCGGCGACGAGCGCGGTGATCACGGCGGCCACCATCGTCCAGCGCACCCGTCGGGCGGCCCCCTCGTGGGCAGCGTGCCCCGGCGTCGACTGCCCACGGGTGGACCCCGACGCGACGAGCACCACGACCAGCACCACGGCCAGCCCGACCGCGACCCACGTCAGCGAGAGCGATCCGAACCCCACCCAGCTGCCGACGAGCGCGCCGACCCAGGCGGCCGCTGCCACCACCGCTGCGGTCGGCCCGGTCACACGCCCACCCGGGACTCGAGGTCGGCGAACCGCGCCGGGCCGATGCCCGACACCTCCAGCAGCTGCACGACGTCGCTGAACCCCCCGAGCTCGTCGCGTCGAGCCACGATGCGTTCGGCGGTGACCGGCCCGACGCCCGGAAGCGACTGGAGGTCCTCGACGGTGGCGGCGTTGAGGTCCAGCCGTCCGTCGGCGAGGAGGGTCGGGCCGTCCGGTCCACCACCGGGGCCGGCCGCCACCGGCGGAGGCGCGGTCCCGTCGGTCACCACCACCTGCTCGCCGTCGACCAGGATCCGGGCGAGGTTCAGGACGCTGGTGTCGGCTGGGTCCACCGCCCCACCAGCGGCGACCAGCGCGTCGGCGACCCGCGACCCTGCGGGCAGCTCCACCAGCCCGGGCCGCAGCACGAGGCCTGCCACGTCCACCACAACCGTGGCCGTGGGGTCCGATCCGGGCGCCGGGGGGTCATCCGCGCCAGCGTCCTGACCGGACGTCCTGTCCGCGGGGGCGGTGGTGGATCCCGCATCGCCTGCACCGACGATGGCGATCGGTGCCTGCCCCGGGCCCGGGGACCGGTCGGTGCCGTTCCACCACACGACGACGGTCAGCGACACCGCGCCGAGGAGGAGGACGACGAGCGCGGCGACCTCCGCCGGAGTCATGCCGGCGCGCCTGGCCACCTCGGTCCACCCGTCGCTGCCCACGGACCCATGCTGGCCACAACGGTCGCGTCACGAGCCGCCACGTCGCCGCGGGTGTGGACAACTTCCCCCGGAACGACCCCCCGCTCGAGGAGGGGCTAGCCCTCCTCGACGAAGCGCGTGGCCTGCGCCACCCAGTCGTCGCGGCGGATGCGGCCGGGGAACTGTGACAGCCGCTCCTGCAGCGCGTCGACATCCTCGTCGGAGAGCGCCGCCAGCTGCGCGAACGTCGTGATGCCCTGCTCGTTCAGCAAGGCCTCGAGCTTCGGGCCCACGCCGCTGATGCGCTTGAGGTCGTCCGCCGGCCCATCGGGAGCGGTGGTGAAGGGGCCGTGCGGCGGCACGGGCAGGGGACCCGGTTCGGTGTCGTCGGCAGCCGAGGACGACGGCAGCACGATCTCGGCGGTGTCGGCCTCCGACAGGTCGGCCGCATCGTCGGCATCAGGCGCCGGCATGGCCGTGTCCGGCGGGCGCACCGAGGCGCTCTCGCGTGCCGGCGACGGCGCCATGAAGGGCTCGCTCGGCGACGAGGGAGCCAGCTCGGTCGCACCCTCCTGGCGCTGCTTGAGCACCACGGCAGCACCACCGGCCAGCACGACGAACAGCAACAGCTTTCCAGGACGAATCCGCATGGCAGCAGACGCTACCGCGAACGACCCCCCGCAGGCACACCGGTCCGGCCGTCTACCATCCCCGACGCCATGAACTCCTCCTCCCTGTGGGCGGGCAACGCCCCCATCGCCGATGCCTGCCTGGCCCATCCGTTCGTCACCGGCCTGGCCGACGGGTCGACACCGCTGGACGCCTTTCGCCACTACGTGGGACAGGACGCCTTCTTCCTCGACGCCTTCGCCCGCGTCTACGCGCTGTGCCTGGCGAAGTCGCCCGACCACGAGGCCCTGAGGACGTGCCGAACCCTCCTCAACGGGGCGATGGACGAGCTGGACCTGCACGCCGCCTACGCCGCGGAGTGGGACGTCGACCTGCACCCCTCCCCCACACCCGCCACACGCGCCTACACCGACTTCCTCCTGCAGGTCGCTGCGCTCGAGCCGGTGTCCCATGCGCTGGCAGCCATGGCGCCGTGCATGCGGCTGTACGCCTGGCTCGGCCAGCAGCTGCTTCCCGACCTCGACCCCGCGTCGCCGTACGCCGACTGGGTCCGGACCTACGCCGACCCCGAGTTCGAGGCCCTCGCCGCGACGCTGGAGGACATGATCGACCGGCTCGGCGGTGACCCGGGACGCATGGCCGAGCACTACGCCACCGCCATGCGCCTCGAGCACGACTTCTTCGCCAGCGCCCACGCGATCGGAACGGCCCGATGACCACCGCCTCGACCGCCCTGCTGACCGCCGACCGGGACCGGTGGACGAGGGCGACGACCTCGCCGTTCCTGGACGGCACCCGCGACGGCACGCTGGACGACGCCACCTTCGACCGCTGGTTGGAGCAGGACCACCGGTTCGTCGAGACCCTGGTGCGGGCGTGGGGGCTGCTGCTGCAGACCGCGCCCCGTGCCGACTTCCCGCTCGTCCTCGGCGGGATCAGCGCCTTCGTCGCCGAGCTCGAGTGGTTCGAGGAGGTCGCCGCCCGCCGGGGCCTGGACCTGACTGGTCCGGACCTGCCGCAGACGACCGCCTACAACGACGCCCTCCTGCGCCTGGCCGCCCGTCCCTATCCCGACGCGATCACCGCGATGTGGGCGGTGGAGGCGGCCTACCTGACCGCGTGGCAGGGCGCACTGCCCGGCGCACCCGCCTTCGAGGAGTACGTCACGCACTGGGCCAACGACGACTTCGCCGGGTTCGTCACCGACCTGTCGAAGGTCGTGGACCGCGAGCTGCCGGACGGCCCGACCGTCGCAGCCCGCGCCGCCGTCGACGAGGTGCTCGACCACGAGGCCGCGTTCTGGTCGATGACCCTGCCGGGCTGAGCGCGAGAGGGCGTCAGGAGATCGGGCCGAGCACCCGACGCAGGTACGGGGACTCGAGGACCCCCCGTGGGTCGAACCGGCGTCGGACCTCCACGAAGTCCTCCCAGCGCGGGTACAGCTCGGACAGCTCCTCGACGCCGAGCGTGTGCATCAGCCCCCAGTGGGGCCGCCCGCCGAATCCCCGGCACAGCTGCTGCACGACGCCGAACAGGGCCGTGTAGGGCATGCCGCGCACCGTGCGGACGGACACGACGAGCGACTCCCGGTCCCACATCGGGGAGAGCCACGCGCTGCGGTCGGCCGCAACCGTGCGGACCCGAACGGGCAGGACCAGGGGCAGGTCGTCGCGTGCCACGAGCGCCTCGAGCTGGCGGACGAGCGGTCCGAGCGCGTCGACCGGCACGGCGAAGGCCGTCGACTGGAACCGAAGCGGCGGCAGAGCCCGTGCGGCTTCGTGCCCGGGCCGCCGGCTGGCCACATCCCCGGTGGTGGCCGCCAGGAACCCACCCAGGACGGACGATCGCTCGGGAAAGGTCCGTGCGACCTGACCCGCCACCCAGGTGCTGCCGCGGTCGGCCAGCAGGTCAGCAGCTCGGCGGACGGTCATCGACGCGGTGGGCGGTTCGTCGGTGATGTCCCCCAACCGCAACCGAGCCCACCCGGTGTGGGGCAGCCACGAGAACTCGGCCAGGTCGTGGTCGGCAGTGTGGTGGGGGAAGTCGGCCAGGACGTCGTCCAGTCGTACCTTCGCCGTCCGGGTGGCCAGCACGACGGCGGGGGTGACCGCCATGCGCACCCGGACGATGACCCCCAGCGCGCCGAGCCCGAGGCGAGCGGCCGGCAGGTCGGCGTGGTCGACCCACCGCACCGTGCCGGTGCCGTCGACCAGCTCGACCCCCTCCACCGCCGTGTGCAGCGGACCGAGTCCCGAGCCGGTGTCGTGGGTGCCGGTCGACAGCGCGCCGGCGACGGTCTGGCCGTCGATGTCGCCGAACCGCGGCACCGCCAGGCCCGCGGCCGCCAGCCGGCGGGCGAGCACCCGCAGGGTCGTGCCACCGCTGACGGTGGCCGACCGACCGTCGGGGGTGATGTCCACGCGATCGTGGTCCAGCAGGTCGAGCTGGACCATGGTGTCCTCGCTGCTGGCGAGGGGGGTGAAGGAGTGTCCCGTGCCGGTCGGCCGGAGGGTGCCGCCACGCTCGCCCACCGCGGTGACGAGCGCGGCCAGCTCGGCGACGGACTCGGGCCGGACGAGGTGGGTCGGGTTGGCCTTCACGGCGCCGGACCAGCTGGACCAGCGGGCAGCGGTGGGACGTGGCATGCCCCCGATCCTGCCTCGTGCTGCCCCGCTGGCGTGCCGACCACGGGCGGTCGGTCACGCTGGGGAACGTGCAGGCGAAAAGGAAAGACGGCCACATCGCCTGAGGGGGTAGCGACGTGGCCGTCTGATCACCACAGTAACGAACCCATCCACTGTTTGCCGAGCAACTTTCGCCCTCCGTTCACCGAAAACGGCGATGCTCCGTCCGACGGGTGGCCGGTCGGACAGGGACGTACGCCCGACCGGTTTCGGAGACCGGTCGTGCACGATCAGGAGGTGGCGCGGAGGACGTCCTCGAGGGGGTCGGGCATCGGCACGGGGAGGACCTCCAGTCCCAGTCGCTGCAGCAGGGCGCCCGCCTCGGGAAGCGACACCTTGCACCCGCGGTACCGCAGGTCGTTGAGGTCGAAGGCGTAGCCGCTGGCACCGGTCAGGTCGGCGTCGACCAGGGTCGAGCCGTCGAACCGCGCGTCGGTCAGGTCGGTGAAGCGCAGGTCGGCACCGGTCATGTCGCAGCTGCCGAAGTCGACCTCGCGCGCACGGCACGCATGGATGACGACGTCGGTCAGCGTCACGCCATGGAAGGTCGAGTAGTCCAGCGTGCAGTCGGCGAACCGCAGGCCCGGACCGATCCGGAACGACGACCACGCCAGCGTCGTCCAGTCGACCCCCGAGAGGTTGGTCCGCAGGAACGTCGTGTCGTCGATCCGTGTCCCCACCATGGAGGCACGCCGCAGGTGACAGTCGACGAACCGACAGGACTCCAACCGAGCCCCGTCCAGCGACAGGCCCTCACCGGTCACGCCCTCGATGGTGCAGCCCACGAGCTCGGCCCTCCGGAGTCCGTCGAGGTCGGTGAGGTGTTCGTCCACGATCACGTCAGCGGTCATGCGCGCCACGGTAGGTCGACGGTGCGACATCGGCGGCACGCGGTCGGCCACGGCAGGACCGGACGGTCAGTCGAGCTCCTGCTCCAGGTTCGCCGCGACGGTCGCGACCAGCTCGCGGTCGGCGTCGGGGGCCTCGGTCGCGGCGATCGGGAAGTAGCTGAAGCGCACGTCCTCGGTCACGTCGACGTTCCAGGACCCGGTCTCCGACACCGTGGCCACGAGCCCCACCCCCTCCACCGGGGTTCCCAGCGGATCAGCCCGGCCGCTGGCGAACAACGACCGGGTCACGTCGTCCCGCGCCACCTCCACCTGCAGCACGACGGTGTGGATCGGGTCGGCGACGGTCCAGCTGCACGTCACGAAGTCGAGCGCATCATCGTGCTCGACGGTGGCCGACGGCGGCGCCTGCGGCACGGAACCGAACGCATCGAGGACGTCGTCGTCGGAGATCAGCCGCTCGCACAGTGATGCCTCGAGCAACCGGGCGGCGCTGCTGTCCGGATCCTCGACGCCACCGTCGGTCGACACCCGTGCCCCGGGCAGGTCGACGGCCGTCACGTCGGGGTCGATCGCGACGGTGTCGATGTCGTCGTCCTCGCCCGTGCACGCCACGACGAGCAGCAGGACGGCACCCATCACGGCCCGTCCTGTCCTCCGCACGCCAGGTCCCCTCCCTCTCACCCTTCGAGCCCGATCCTGACGGCACACCCTCCCAGAACGACACCGGGCCGACAAGGTGACCGGGACGGGCGGGCGGTAGGTTGCGGACGTGACGCCACCGACCACCCCCGATGCCGTGCTCCGCCAGTGCGAGGCCCTTCTCGACGCCGACAGCGAGGGGGTGCAGGCCAGCATCGCGGAACGGATCCTCGGTGGGTACCGCGGACTGGACGACGCCGGACGACGCGCGGTCCTGATCGGCCTCGGACGGCCACTGGACCCCGTGCCGGCTGCGGTCGTGGCCGCCGCCAGCGCATGGGACCACGCGCAGACCCCGGAGCGGCTCCAAGCGTTGCTGCGGGCCACGAAGCCTCCACGTCGTGAGCTGCTGCGCCGCCTGCACCTCGCCCACGGCGCCACACGGGCGCTGGTCGACCTGCGCCGGGACCTGCTGGTCGCCCTCGGGGACGAGCCGGACCTCCAGCGGGTCGACCTCGACCTGCGCTTCCTGCTGCGGTCGTGGTTCACCCGTGAGTTCCTCGAGCTCCGCCGCATCGACTGGACGACCCCGGCGTTCGTCCTGGAGCGGATCGCCACCAACGAGGCGGTGCACGAGGTGTCGGACTGGCTGGACCTTCGTGCCCGGGTACGGCCCTCCGACCGTCGCTGTTACGGCTTCTTCCACCCGGCGATGCCGGACGAGCCGCTCATCTTCGTCATGGTCGCGCTGACCGACACCCTGCCGACGACGATCGCCTCGGTCCTGGAGACCCACCGTGACGCCCTGCCCGAACAGGACGCGACGATGGCGGTGTTCTACTCGATCTCCAACTGCCAGCCAGGCCTGCGCGGGGTGTCGCTGGGCAACTTCCTCATCAAGCAGGTGGCGGCCACCATCGCCGCTGACCTCCCGCAGGTCACCACGTTCTGCACGCTGTCGCCGATCACCGGCCTGGCCGGCTGGACCGACGAGCCAGCGGAGGACCCGGCCGTCCAGGCCGCCGCGTACCTGGTCCGGGCCAGGCGCGACGACGGGCAACCGCTGGATCCGGTCGCCCGGTTCCATCTGGGCAACGGGGCGATCCTGGACCGCATCCTGCCCGACGCCGACCCCTCCCCCCGTGGGATGCAGCGGGCGTTCGGCACGATGTGCAGCTACCGCTACGACCTCGACCACGTGGCGGACAACCACCACGTCTACGCCACGGATCGCACGATCGTGACCGGCCCGGCGGTGGATGCCCTGCTGCGCGGAGCGGCCGGCCGGTGACGCGAGGCGGCCGCCCCGAAACGACGAGACCCGCCGGTTCTCGGCGGGTCGTTCGTGGAGCTGAGGGGAATCGAACCCCTGACCTCTACTCTGCCAGAGTAGCGCTCTACCAATTGAGCTACAGCCCCGTTGCGGGTTCGGCAGTGTAGCAGCACATCTGCCGATTCACCCAAACCGGGTTCCTCGTCCTCAGCCGTCGGCGGCTGCCGCGGCCGGATCGGTGAACGGCACGCGCGGCGCGTCGCTCCAGAGCCGTTCGAGCTCGTAGACATCGCGCTGCGCCGCCGTGAAGGCGTGCACCACGAAGTCGCCGAAGTCGAGCACGACCCAGCCGGACTCCTTCTGCCCCTCGCGACCGATCGGCTTGCGGGCGTGGCGCTCGCGGAGCTGGTGCTCCACCTCGTCCACGGCGCTGCCGAGCTGACGGTCGTTGGTGGTGGAGAACACCAGGAAGTAGTCGGTGATACCGACCAGCGGACCGACGTGCATGATCGCCACGTCCTTGGCCAGCTTCTCGCAGGCGGCCTCGGCAGCAGTCAGGACCTGGTCGCGGATGCGGTCCAGGTCGGCGTCACCGGTGGTCGTGATGGTTTCGGTGGAGATCGGCAAGTCGGCTTTTCGTGTTGGGTCGAGGTCCGTGGCAACGGGCAACGACACGACTCACAAGCCGCTTGGTACCCGGTCGTCGCCACCCGTGAAGTCAGCGCCGACGACGATGGTCAGGTCCACGACGCTCTGGGGCTGGCGACTCACCAGAATCGTACCGACGCCCATGGCTGCCCGCACCTGCTCGGCTGCCGCGACCATGGCCGCGGTCTCCTCGTAGATCACGATCTGGGTCACGGCGTGGTCGAAGTCCGGTGCGTTGTCGCTGAGGACGATGCGGAACCCGAGCCCCTCGAGCGCCGCGTCGACGCGCTGGCCGACGCCCGGGACGCCGACGCCGTTGAGGACCTGGATCGGGACCGCCTCCGCACCGCCACCCTCGGGGATGGCGCCGGGGAGCTGCTGGAGGATCAGGTCGTCCACGTCGCCGCTGCGCATCTGGTAGCTGGTGGCCAGCTGCTCGTCGGCGGTGCCGAGCGGGGTCACGGGTAGCAGGTGGAACGTCAGCTGGCCGTCAGCCATCGCGTTGCCGAGCCCGTCGAGCAGGTTGGAGACCGCCGACGGGTCGAGGTCGGTGTCGATGCCACCGACGTCGTCGGCCAGCACCTCGTCGCGGATCCCGTCGTCGGCGAGCAGCGGCAGGACCGCCTCGAGGACCGTCTGCTGGCGGCTGTAGGTGTCCAGCTCGGTCTCGCCGCGCTGCTGGAAGGACCACAGCTGGGAGAGGCGCGGACCGGGGAGGTGCTGCTCACCGACCTCGAACGCCAGCACACCGGTGCCGTCGTCGGACCGCTCGACCAGCTGCTGGTCGACGTCGACGGTCGCGCCGCCCATCCGGTCGAGCATGCGGCCCAGGCGTCGATCGTCGATGGCCAGGCCACCCGCGAGCTCGATGCCGAGGGCGTTCTCGACGGTGGCGACGGTGAGGTCGGTCCCGCCGTACTGCTGGGCCAGGCCCAGGCGATCGAGCCCCACGCCGGGGATCTCCACCAGCAGGTCGGAGGGGAGGAAGATCACCGACGCGCCAGCCTCGGCGTCGTTGGCGAGCAGCGAGATCCCGACGGCCCTGGTGCCGGTGCTGTCACCGCTCGGTGTCCACGGCGAGGTGCGCACCAGCAGCGCGGCGCTGCCGTCGGTGACCGCCGCGACCGCGGTCGGCCCCTCCTCCGCGGTTGTGGGGGTCTCGGTGGGTTCCCGGTCGAGGAGGACGGAGCCGATGACGACCAGCGCGACGCCGACGCCGACGGCGGCGATGACCGACGCGAGGCGCTGGAGGCGCTTGGCGCGACGTGCGGCCTTCTGTGCTCGACGTCGGCCTGCCTGCCGGCGGGAACGACGGCCGCCCGCCCGGCGCTGTCGCGGGGCGGGGTCGTCGATCGGCTGCTCGGTGTCGGTGTCGGTCACGGGTGGATCCAGGGTCTCCATCTCAACCCCTCACGTCCGCTGCCGCAAGGCCTCGGCCCGTGGTGCCGTAGAGGCCGTGCTTGCGCGCGAACTCCTCCACCTCGCGGGGGATGAGGTAGCGAACCGGTCGACCGGCGGCGAACCGCGCACGGACGTCGGAGGAGGAGATGGCCAGCGCCGGGACGTCCAGCAGCATGACGCGTTCGGTCAGGTCGTGGTCGCGGAGGGCCGACAGGTCGTAGCCGGGCCGGGTGGCGGCGACGAACGTGGCCAGCCGCATCGCCTCCTCGGCGTCCTTCCAGGTCAGGATGTTGAGGATGGCGTCGGCGCCCGTGATGAAGAACAGCTCGGTGTCGGTCAGCCGGTCGCGCAGGTCGCGGAGGGTGTCGACGGTGTAGGTGTCGCCCTGCCGGTCGACCTCGAGGCGGCTCACGGAGAAGTGCGGGTTGGCGGCGGTGGCCAGCACCGTCATCAGGTAGCGGTGCTCGGCGGAGGTGACGTCGTGGGCCTTCTGCCACGGCGCACCCGCGGGGACGAAGACGACCTCGTCCAGTCCGACATCGACGCGCGCCTGATCGGCGGTGACGAGGTGCCCCAGGTGGATGGGGTCGAACGTCCCGCCCATGATCCCGAGGCGTCGTGGCCGGTGCGCTGCCATGCCCCCCGAGTCTAACTACACGGCGGTGACTTCAACACCACCCCCACCAGCCACACTGGCCACACGCGCCACGCGGTCGCCGGAGCACCCAACCCCCGCGTGTCGGGCAATCACGACGGGCGGCCCGGAATCCGACACGCGTCAGTGCTGGGGGGTCGAGCGGTGGTCGGGGTGGCCGGAGGTGATGCGGCGGGCCTTCATCTCCGCTTCGTGGATGTGGCGGACCCCGCCGGCGAGGTGGTCCATGGCCCCGCGGTGGGCGGCCCGCACCGCCGACCAGTAGCCGTCGTCGTACTCCTCCACGATCTGGAAGGACCACCGGCCCTCGAGGACGTTGCGGCCGATGATCTCGCGCTCGAGCTCGTCGGCGACCTCGTCGTGGCCGGCCTCGCGGAGCTGCTCGACGGCCTCGCCGATCTTCAGGTCGGCCGTGCCGCACAGCTGGTGGAAGCTGTAGAGGTGGCCGCGGGCCCGCTCGACGGCCTCCACGGCCTCGCCGAGGGTGCCGAGCGCCCTCACGGTTGCGTCGTCCACGCCGTCGGGGCGGCGGTCCAGGGTGTGGTCGGTGTCCATGGTCGCGGTGGTTCCCAGTTGCCCCGTGGATCACGCATCGGACCGTGGCGATGACCGATCAGTGACGTCTCGGATCAGCCCTTCACGAGCAGGTTCCACGGGCGTAGCGTGAGGACGTCGTCGAGCTGAGGGGTTCGCAGTGCTCAAGCCACGCTTCGCGGTCAACGTCTACGCCATCGGGGGACTCGTGTTCCTGGTGGTCGGGGCCGGGCTGGTCGTCACGTCCCAGACCGTGCCGCTCACGTCGTTCGTGACGTTGCCCATGGGGGCGGGCTTCACCGCGATCGGTGTCCTGTGGACGGTGCTCGCCGGTCGGCGCGGTCGCCTGAAGGCGCCGAGGGGGCTGGCCCAGTCGGGTCAGCGCACGATGGCGCGGCTGGCCGACGTCCAGGCCACCCGGTCGGTCAGCCGCTCGGGCGAGTACGGTCCGGTCATCAGCCAGGTCTTCCGCCTGGACCTGGAGCTCGTCCATCCGGCGCGGGGCCCGGTGACGGTGCGGGTGTTCCGCAGCCTGCGGGGCCCACAGGTCCTGTCCGCGGTACGGGGAAGCGAGGTACCTGTCGCCGTCGACCCGACCAACCCGCGTCGCATCGCGATCCTGTGGGACCAGGTGGCGCTCCAGCCACGGGACCTGGCCGTCGCGCAGCAGGTCATGCACGCGATGGGCCACCAGTTCCCGGCCGGACCGGGATTCAGCGGCTGACCACCGCTCCCCCAGCCGGACGATCAGGCGGTGATCAGGCGGTGATCAGGCGATGGTCTCGATGAACGACGCCAGCTGGTTGAGGTTGCGGCACTCGACCATCCGGTCGCAGACCAACGCGTAGTCCGAGGCGACGGAGTCGCCGGAGTCCCACTGCACCGCCGGCTCGGGGTTCAGCCAGAACAGCCGCTTGGAGTGCTCCTTCATCTCCTTCAGCGCCCACGTGTTGGCCGCCCGGTAGTTGTTGCGGGCATCACCCAGCACGATGACGGTCGAGCGGGGGGTCAGCGCCGACCGGAACTTCCGGGCGAAGACCTCGAAGGCGTGCCCGTAGTCGGAGTGGCCGTCGAGCCACACCAGGTCGGCCTCGGTCTGCATCCGCGCCATGCCGCCGGAGAAGTCCCCGTCGGCGAACAGGTGGGTGACCTCGTCACACGTGTCGATGAACGCGAACGACCGCACCCGCGAGAACTGCCCCTGCAGCGCGTGGGTGAACATCAGCGTGAACTTGGCGAACGCCGCCACCGATCCGGACACGTCGCAGATCAGCACCAGCTCGGGCCGGTGGATCTTCTTGGCCCGGAACGCGGGGTCGATCGGTACCCCACCGCTGCCGAGCGCCCGCCGCAGGGTCTTGCGGATGTCGAGCTGCCCGTCGCGGGCCCGCTTGCGCTTGACCGCCAGCCGCGTGGCCAGCTTGCGGGCCAGCGGGCGGACGGCCCTGCGCATGTGCGCCTGCTCGTCGGCGGTGATGGAGAAGAAGTCGACGTCCTCGGGCAACGGACGTGCCGCCCGCTTGGCGATGGCCTCGGGGCCGCGCTGCTCGACCTGTCGTCGGCGGATCTCGGCGTCGATCTCCTCGCGGAACCGACGCAGTCGGGCCTCGAACTCATCGGCCATCAGGCGTGACACGAGGTCGTCGTCGTCCTCGATGCCGGCCTCCCCCATCAGCCGCCGCAGGAGCCCCTTGAGGTTGAAGTTCCGGTAGACCCGGTAGGCGAAGTACGACTGGGACCCGTCGGCGTTCTCGACCCGGCCGTAGGACGCGACGGCCTCGCGCGCCATCGCTCGCAGCGCCGCGTCATCGCCCTGCATCAGCTGGTCGATCAGGTCGGCGAGGAAGTCCTGGATGTCGCGTGGGTCCCCCTCCCCCGGTGCGCTGCCGGCGGGTGCCTCGTCCTCGTCGGGCAGGGCATGGGTGCGCGGGAAGTAGATGTCGAACAACGTGTCGAACGCCATCCGGTGGCTGGCCGAGGAAGTGAGCGTCGCGGCGAGGGACTCCCGGAACACGTCACGGTCCATCAGGTCCACGACCCCGGCCGCCCGCATGGCGTCCATGCCGTCGCTGATCGCCACGGGCACCCCGGCGTCGCGCATGGCGTGCTGGAAGTCCAGCAGCCGGGCCTGCAGGCCCTTCAGCTGGGGGTCCGGCGGGGTGATGGACGTCATCGGGCCGCGCCTAGTTGAGGGAGGGGTCCGGCGGGACCGACAGGTGCTTGAGGCCCTTCTCCAGGTCCGCCTGGTACTTCAGGACCACGTTGAGGGTGGACGCCGCGACGTCGGCGTCGATGGTGTCGAAGCCGAGGGCGAGCAGCGTCCGGGCCCAGTCGAGGGTCTCCGAGATCGACGGGGCCTTCTTCAGCTCGAGGTTGCGCAGGCTCCGCACCACGCGGACGAGCTGCTCGGCGAGCTGCTCGGGCACCTCGGGCACCTTCTGCAGGACGATGGCCTTCTCCCGCTCGATCTCGGGGTAGTCCATGTGCAGGTACAGGCAGCGACGCTTGAGCGCTTCCGACAGCTCGCGGGTGGAGTTGGAGGTCAGGACGACGTAGGGCTGGTGGACCGCGGCGACCGTGCCCAGCTCGGGGATGGTGACCTGGAAGTCCGACAGGATCTCCAGCAGCAGCGCCTCGAACTCGAAGTCGACCTTGTCCACTTCGTCGATCAGCAGGACCGTCGGGGTGTCGACGCTGATGGCTTCCAGCAGCGGGCGGGTCAGCAGGTACTCGCGCCCGAAGATGTCGTCGTGGGTCTCGTCCCACGCCCGCCCCTCGCCGGCGGCCTGGATGCGCAGCAGCTGCTTGGAGTAGTTCCACTCGTACAGGGCCTTGGCCTCGTCGAGCCCCTCGTAGCACTGCAGTCGGATCAGCCGGGCGTCCTTGGCGGCGGCGACCGCCTTGGCCAGCTCGGTCTTGCCGACGCCAGCCGGTCCCTCGACGAGGACGGGCTTGCCGAGCCGGTCGGCGAGGTAGGTCACCGTCGCGATGGAGGTGGAGGGCAGGTAACCCACCGCCTCGAGGCGGGCTTCGGTGTCGGGCAGGCCGGCGAACTCGGTTCCCACGCTGGAGCGTCCCTTCGGCCGCGGCGTGTCGTCCGTCCGCGGCGGTGTCGGTGCAGTGCAGTCAATGACTCCGGTCAGTTTAGGGGCCGTCCACAGCCATCGCCCATTCGTCGCCCGTGCCTGGGCCGGTGGCGGTGGGTGGCCGTCCTAGAGTGGGCGGCCATGAGCGACTTCTCCGATGCCCTGCAGGCAAGGCTGTCCAACAACGAGGAGCTGGCCGCGCAGCGCCAGCAGGCCGAGGCCGAGATGGAACGGCTGCGGCAGGAGGCCGAGCAGGCCGAGCGCGACCAGGACGAGGCACGCAACGCCCGCCACGCCGAGCTCGCCGCCCACCTCAAGTCCGTGGCCGACCAGCTCAAGGCCAGCAAGCCCGATTCGTTCATCGTGCGGACCGGCTGGACGGAGTCCGGCGAGGAGTTCATCGCCAAGCTGTCGACCCGGCAGATGACGCCCAAGCGGGTGCTCTTCGTCGAGGTCGACCGCGACGACGACGAGGTCGTCGCCCGCTGGACCTCCGACCTCGGCATGGCCGTGGAGATCTGGCGCCTGCTCGAGGTCACGCCAGCGATGCTGACCGAGATGGTCCTGCAGGTCGCCGACGACGCCGCCTGGCGCGGCAGGCGCCCACCGGCGTTCCCCAAGGGCTGACCCCGGCCCGACGGGGTCAGCCGCCGGACACGGCGGTCTCCGGGGCGGGTGGCTTGGTCCACCACGCGTCGGCCTCGCCGCCGTCGGTCGGTCCTGCCGCTGGCGGCGTGGGGTCGCCCTCGCGGCGGCGGCGCGAACGGTCGTAGAGGACCAGCATCGCCGGCAGCACCACGGTGGAGGCGATGAGCGCGAACCCGATGGAGTAGACGGTCACCAGGCCGAACTGCTGGAACGGGACCAGCGAGGACGTCACCAGGATGCCGAAGCCGGCGATCGTGGTCATGGCCGAGCCGGCCAGCGCCCCACCGGTGTGGCTGACGGTCGATCGGATCGCCTCTTCCGCCGTGGCGAAGCGTTCGCGGTCCTCGCTGAACCGGTGCGACACGTGGATCGTGTACGGGACGCCGATGCCGACCGCGAGGGCAGCGATGGTGGCGGTGACCGGGCCGACCGGGACACCCGTGGCGGCCATCATGCCGAAGGTCCACAGGACCACCAGCGCCACCGGGGCGATGGTGACGACACCGAGCATGGGACGACGCTCGGTGACCCAGAAGTTCAGGACCAGCAGCACCATGGCGGCGAGGACGGCGATGAACAGCGAGCGGAGCTGGCTGTCGCGCAGGCTGGTCACGATGCGGCTGGAGATGATCCCGTCGGAGGTGACGACGACGCTGTCCCCGCCGAGCTCGGCCTCGACCGGCGCGAACACCGCGTCGAGGTTCTCGCCGAGCGCGACCGCCCGCTCCTCGCCGGCGGCCGTGGAGACGCTGACGCGGACCACGTCGTCCTGGGCAGCGATGACCTGGCCGGCGACGTCCGGGGCGGCCTGCAGCAGCAGGTCGTAGAGGGCCTCGACGTCGGTGTCGGCCGGGACGGTCAGGCCGCCGGGCTCGAGCATGCCGGCGATCTGCTGGGCCAGGGCCGGGTCCACCGGTGTGGCAAGGCCTGCGCTCGGCGCGGCCTGGTCCGCCGGCTGCAGGCTGGCAAGGACCTGGGCGAGGACGGTCACGGGCGAGGTCGCCTGGGCGTTCTCGCCGAACACCTGCACGTCGGCCACCCCGGCCAGCTCCTGCTGGGCGGCGACGAGGGCGTTGTGGGCCTCGGGGGTCATGGTCCCGTCGATCACCACCGTCGTCGTCTCGCCCGCGCCGCCACCGAACTCCTCGGTGAGCGTGTCGAAGGTGACGATCAGCGGGTCGTCCTCGGGCAGGAAGTCGGTGAAGGAGAACTCCGTGGACACGTTCATCAGGCCGATGACGCCCAGCACGCCGCCGATGCCAGCGGTGACGATCAGGGTGGGCACGGCCAGCCGCTCGGCGAAGACCGAGACACCGGCCATCATCCGTGGCAGCAGGCCCTCGCTGTTGGAGGAGAGGGTCTGGCGGGGCAGCGTGCCCTTGGCCTCGGCACGACGGTCCAGCAGCAGGCGCAGCGACGGAAAGACCGTCAGCATCAGGACGAAGGCGGCCACGATGCCGACCGCGGCCAGGACGCCGAAGTCCGCCAGCGCCGGAACGGGGGCGGTCAGGTTGGTGAGGAAGCCGACGGCGGTGGTCACGGTCGCCAGGACCAGGGCCACACCGACGGTCTTCGTGGCCGTGCCGATCGCGTCGGGCACCGACCCCTCGGCGACCTCGGAGCGATAGCGCGACGTCATGTGGATGCCGTAGTCGACGCCCAGGCCGACCAGCAGGACGGGCAGCAGCTGCGCCGGCTCGGCCAGCGCGTCGATCCACCCCAGCCCCTGCGGGCCGAGGATGCCGGCGAAGCCCTGCACCCAGATGATGGCCATCATGATCACGGCGATGGTCGTGGCGACGTCGGCGACCGTGCGGCGGATCGAGGTGAACCAGCTGCCGTCCGCCTGCGGCTTGGAGAAGTAGACGAACCCGAGGATCAGCAGGATGATCCCGATGGCCATCGCGAACAGCCGGCCGATCTCGTCGGTGAAGCTGTCCTGGTTGGCGAACAGCAGCTCGAAGGCGAACGGCTCGAGGGTGACGCCGTCGACCTCGACGCCCTCGATGATCGCGGCGATGTCCTGCACGACCTCGGCCGATTCGACGTCGTCGGCAGGAAGGGCCTCGCTGTCGAGGAAGAGGATGGCCAGCGCCAGGGGTGACTCGGGCTGCTCGACCGGGGTGGCCGCGTCGATGCCCGCGGACGCCGGCAACAAGCCGGTGACGAAGCCCGCCTGTTCGCTGGGCATCTGCGCCAACGAGGCCGCGAACAGCTGGTCGACGGTGGCGTCGTCCAGCGCGGTCGGGTCGATGCCCTGCGCGCCCGCGGCCTGGAGCACGCCGAGCAGCGGGGAGATCAGCGGCGGCTGGTCGGGCCGCTGCACCAGGTACTGACCGGCCTCGCTGGCCTGGACGGCCTGCTGGATGCCCAGGGTGGCCTGCACCCCGGCTGCGGACAGGACGTCGCCGCCCTCCTCGGCGCGGAGCAGCACCTGCAGGACCACGTCACCGGAGGAACCGAAGACCTCCTGGACACGTTGCTGGGCGAGCAGCTCGGGGTTGTCGGGGCTGAAGCCCTCGTTGCCACCCCCCTGCTCGATCCTGGGGAAGCCGACGGCACCGATGGCGGCGGTCAGCACCAGGGCGACGACCAGCACGACGGCCGGTGCGCGCCTGACGGCTCGGGACAGGGCGATGACGAGGGCGTTCACAGGCAGGAGACCTTTCTGGGGGTACCGGTCCGGACGCGAGCACAGGGGTCGCAGGAGGAATGGCGCCGGAGCGGGCAGCGCACCGATCGTGACGGTGCGACGCGAATAGCGTACACCGTACGCGCGAGAATGTGTACGGTGTACGCATGACCGAGTCGACCAGGACCGCTGCTCCCCTGACCAAGGACACGATCGTCGACGCGGCGCTCGTGATCGTGGAGCGGGAGACCATGGAAGCCCTGTCCATGCGGCGGGTGGCGCGCGAACTCGGTCGCGCACCCATGTCGCTGTACCGCCACGTCGGCGACATCGACGAGCTCACCGAGCTGGTCATGGCCCGGCTGATCGCCGATGTGAACCCCATCGACCACGCCGAGGACTGGCGCCGCACGCTGCGCGACGCCGCGGTGCAGGTGCGAAGGGTCTTCGTGCGCTACCCCGGAATCGTCGAGGTCGCCATGGCCTCGGGCATCCGGACCGACACCATGCTGCAGGTCCTGAACACCATCATGGGCGCGTTCCTGACGGCCGGCCTCACCCCCGAACAGGCGGTCCAGGCCCATCGCGTGCTGTTCTCGACGATCCTCGGTGACACGCTCATGCAGCGGAGCGCCGACGAGGTGCTCGGCGCGACGCCGGAGGCCCAGCGCACGTTCATGGACCAGCTGACGTCGGCTGCCGACGAGCGCTTCCCCAACCTCAGGGCCGTGGCCGGTGTCTGGCCGGATGTCGACGGCGACCAGGTGTTCGCCTTCGCCATCGACCGTGTCCTCGACGGCATCGCTGCCCTCGCCGCAGAGGGGTGACCGGCCCGCCGCCACGGCTCCCGGCGGTGTGGCAGCATGAAGGCGCGTGAGCCGAACCTTCGACCCGCTGCGCTTCGACGACACGGCGCTTTCTGCGGAACCGGTCGCCGTGGCCACCCGCCCCGCATCACGGGTTGCCGCGGAGCTGCTGCACGACGTCGACGAGCTGACGGAGTCCGTCGTGCGGACGATCCAGACGCGCCTGGGTTCCTACACCGGCCGAGCCGTCCCCCGCGACGACCTGTGGTGGTCGGTGCGCGCCACGACCGGCATGCTCGTCCGCGTCCTGGCGGAGGATCGCGAGCCGACCCAGCAGGAGATCCAGACGCGACGGGCCCTGGGCGAACGCCGGGCCATGCAGGCCCTGCCGGTCGACCAGCTGGTCGAGGCCATGCAGGTCGCCTTCGGAGAGGTCTGGTCCGCCCTGAGCGACCGTGCCATGCAGCAGGGGCACGAGACCGTGACCGACCTGCTCAGCCTGTCGCGCCACTTCTGGACGATGATGCACACCGTGTCCTCGGTGGTCACCGAGGCCCACCACGACGTGGCCCGCGAGCAGGTCGCGCGGACCCGACGACGATCCGCCGGGTTCCTCGACATCCTCGCCGGCCTGCCGGCCACCGAGACGCAGGCCCGTCACGAGGCAGCCGCCCTTGGGTTGGACCCGGACGCCACGTTCGTCGCGGCGGTCCGTCCCCCGCGTGAGGGCGACGATCCGCTCCGTTCGTGCCGAGACGGGGTCGTGATGGTCGAACGGCCCGACCGCGTCCTCCTCCTGACCGTGGCCACCGCTGACGGCGCGTTCCCCCTGGACCTGGTCGACGACCCCGTCGGCATCGGCATGGCACGTCCGGGCTTGTCGGGCGCCAAGGAGACCGTGCGGGATGCCGAGCTCGCCCACGCGGCTGCCTCGGCGCTCGGCCGGTCGCGGCTGGCGTATGCCGACGACTGGTTCGCGTGTGTCTCCAGCGGTGAGCTGTCGCGCGTCGAGCCGCTCGTCCGCGACGCCGTCGCCGCCCTGCGCGCCGACCCGCAGATGGCCCACACCGTCGACGCCTACATCCGTGCCGACGGCAAGCTCGTCGCTGCTGGCGAGGCGATCGACGTGCACGCCAACACCGTCGCCTACCGGCTGGACCGGTTCGTCGAACGCGCCGGGCTGGACCCGCGCACCAGCGATGGGCTGATGCGCTGCCGGCTGGCGTTGCTGATCGCCGAGGCGTCCCCGTCGCGCGGAGGCGGAGCCGCCGAGCCGACGCCCACCGACTGAGGCGGGCCGGCAGCGCCGCTCAGGTGCGACGGCCGGCGAGGACCCAGCCGGCCAGCAGCACGTCCACGCCCAGCAACATCGTGGCCACGGTGATGAGGGGACCACGGTCCTGCTCGTCGACGGCCAGGCCCGGCGCTGTGTCCTCCGCCGACGTGGCCGGCGTGGCCGAGGGGGTCGTGGGCATCGTGGTCGGGACCGTCACCACCTCGACGGGTTCGAGCGCCACCGCCGTCGGCGGCGGGGTGGTCGCCACGGGAGCGGCCTGGGTGATGTCGGGCGGCGGCTCGGTCACCTGGGCCGGCGCCGGTGGGGGCTCGGTCACCTCCTGCACGGGCTCCACCACCTCGACGCCGTCCGTCGGGGCCGGGGTGGAGGCGGCCGGCGCCGTGGTGGCCGGCGCAGGGGTCGGCGTCGTCACCGCCGGAGGGGTCGTCGGCGGAGCGGGATCGACGCCCTGCACGGCGGCGGCCAGGTCGACGCGACCCAACCCCACCTCCGCTTCCTGATCGTCCTCCAACCGGACCGCGGTGTCGACCAGGCGGGTGACGGTGTCCTCCGCCGACACGCCGGCACCCATCAGCATCGCCGCGCCGGCCGCCACGATCGGGGTGGCGAAGGAGGTGCCGTCGGACCGGGCATAGCGGCCCTCGCTCCACGTGGACAGGATCGCCACGCCCGGGGCGAACAGCGTGCGGTCGTCGTGGTTGGACTCCTCCCACCGCACGTCGTCGCTGTCGGTGGCGCCCACGACCAGGACGGGGACGTCGGCGTCGTAGGGCGTGGAGGCGCGGCCGTCGTTGCCGGCGGCGGCCACCACGAGGATGCCGGCCTCGTCGGCCTCCTCGATCGCCCGGATGACCTCGCGGTCCTGCACGAGCGACACCCCGGGCAACAACGGGGGTCCGGTGGTTCCCTCGTCCTCGTCGTCGTCCTCGGACTGGACCTCGGCCAGGGACAGGTTGATGACCTGCACCTGCTGCTCGATGGCATGTCGGATGCCGTCGGCGACGATGTCGGAGGTGCCCCGCCCTCCGGCGTCGAGCACACGGATCGGCATGACCATGGCCTGCGGCGCAACCCCGCTCACCCCACGACCGTTGTCGGCGACCGCGGCGATCACGCCGGCCACGATGGTGCCGTGGCCCTGGGGGTCGTCGGGCGGGGTGTCGGGTTCGACCAGGTCGATGCCCTCCACCAGGCGGCCGGCCAGGTCGGGGTGGTCCAGGTCGACGCCGGTGTCGAGCACCGCAACGACCGCCCCCTCGCCGCGCCTCGTGTCCCAGGCGTCGAACGCCCCGACGATGGTCAGATGGGCCTGCTGGGAGACGAGCGGATCGTTGGGCGGGGCCGCGGCGACCAGCAGGAACGCAGCCAGCACCGCGACCGCGGTGAGGACTCGGGGGCTGCGGTGACCACGATCCATCGTGGACTCCAGCGTCGCAGGTTCACGTCGGGTTCGCCGCGTCCCGTCCACCCCCGCTCGGGTCACGCGGTGACGACCATGGCGTCGCGGTGCACGATCGGGGCGGCGAACGCGTCCCCCTGCTCGTCGGTCAGCTGCTCGGTCGAGCGCCCGCGCATGGCGGTGACCTCCGCGGCGTCGTAGGCGACGATGCCACGGGCGACCGGGTGGCCGTCGGGGCCGACCACGTCGATGGCGTCACCTCGCTCGAACGTGCCGTCGACGGCGGTCACACCGATCGCCAGCAACGACGAGCCGCGCTGGGCGAGGGCCCGCACCGCACCGGCATCGACGTGCAACCTGCCGGCGGGCTGATGGGCGAAGGCCAGCCACAGCCGACGGGAGTCCGGGCGCTTGCGGGCCGGCGGGAACCACGTCCCGACCTGCTCGCCGCGGGCCACGTCGAGGACCACGTCGGGCCGTCGGCCCCGGGCGATCACGCACGACACCCCGCTGAAGGTGGCGACCCGGGCAGCGTCGAGCTTGCTGGCCATGCCGCCGGAACCGACCGCCGAGCCCGTTCCACCGCGATGGCGGTCGTCGAGGGTCGACAGGTCGTGGACCTCGTTGATGACCGGTGCACCGGCGCTGGGCTGGCCGTCGTGCAGTCCCTCGACGTCGGAGAGGAGCATCAGCAGGTCCACGCCGAGCATGGAGGCGACGAGCGCGGCGAGGCGGTCGTTGTCACCGAACCGCAGCTCCTCGGTGGCGACGGTGTCGTTCTCGTTGACGATCGGCAGCGCACCCATCGCCAGCAGCTCGCTGAAGGTCGTCCGGGCGTTGAGGTAGCGGTCACGGGTGACGAGGTCGTCGGGGACGAGCAGCACCTGACCGGCGACGAACCCGTGCCGGCGGAGCGCGGCGGCGTAGGCGTGCACGAGCTCGCCCTGCCCCACGCTTGCGGCGGCCTGGAGCCGGCCGAGGTCGGTCGGCCGCTGCGTCAGTCCCAGCGGACGGAGGCCGGCGGCCACGGCCCCGGAGGAGACCAGCACGACCTCGACCCCGTCGGCCCGCAGTGCGGCGAGCTGGGTGCACAGGTCGTCCACCCACTGGCGGTCCAGCCCGCCGTCCTCGGCGGTGAGGGTGGACGAACCCACCTTCACCACGACCCGTCGGGCAGGGTCGTAGCGCCGGTCAGCCATCGCCCTCGTCGTCCTTGTCGTCCTCGTCGTCCTCGTAGGGGTCGTCGTCGGGTTCGTCGGCGAGGTCGATCTCGATCGGGGTCTCGTCGACCTCCCAGTCCTGTCCTCGGTCGTCGTTGCCGTCCCAGTCGTCCCAGTCGTCATCGTCGCCGGCCCAGTCCTCGGGCTGGAAGACGAAGACCGCCCCGCCGAGCTCGACGTCGTCGCCGGGGTGGGCACCCGCCTCGGCCAGCGCCGTCTCCAGGCCCGCCCGCTTGAGGCGACCCTGCAGGTAGTCCACGGCGTCCTCGTTGCCGAGGTCGAGCTGGGCGACCCAGCGCTCGAGGCGGTCGGAGTGGACGCGCCAGCCGTACTCGTCGCCGCCGAGGGCGACCCGCTCGATCGTGAAGTCCTTCTCGTTGCGGACCTGGCGGGGGCGCAGGACGGGTCGTTCGACCGGGTCGGGGTGGTCGGGGTCGGCACGTTCGGCGCGAGCCTGGCGGACGAGGTCGGCCAGCCGGTAACGCAGCGGGTCCAGGCCCTGCCCGGTCACCGGGCTGCCCATGAGGACCTCCCAGCCCTCCTTCTCCAGCTCCGGCTTGACCAGCTCGGCCATGTCCGGGTCGACGTCGACCTTGTTGAGCCAGACGATCGCCGGGCGGTCGAGCATCTCGGGCATGTAGGAGCGGAGCTCGTCGAGGACTTGGTGGAGGTCGTCGATGGGGTTGCGCTGCTCGTAGCGGCGCGCCGGGATGTCGTCGGTGCCCGGCCGGACGACCTCGGCGGCGTACCCCGAGGCGCAGTCGAGCACGTGGACCAGCGCACCGGCCCGTTCGACGTGGCGGAGGAACTCGTGGCCCAGGCCCTTGCCGTCGGCGGCACCCTCGATCAGGCCGGGGACGTCGGCGATGACGAACGACTCGTCGTTGACGGTGACCACACCCAGGTTGGGCTGGAGGGTCGTGAAGGGGTAGTCCGCGATCTTCGGCTTGGCGGCCGACAGGCGAGAGATCAGGGAGGACTTGCCGCCGTTGGGGAAGCCCACCAGCGCCACGTCGGCGATCAGCTTCAGCTCCAGCTGCACCCACTGCTCGTCGCCCTCGGCACCGAACTCGTGGAACCGCGGTGCGCGCCGCTGGCGGGTCCGGAAGGCCGCGTTGCCCCGGCCGCCGCGTCCGCCCTCGGCGATCAGCAGGCGCTGGCCGTCGTGGACCATGTCGCCGATGACCTCACCGGTCTCGGCGTCGCTGACGACGGTGCCGACGGGGACCGCGAGCACCTCGTCGTCGCCGCGAGCGCCGTGCCGCAGGTCACCGGACCCGTTGACGCCGTTGCCGGCCTTGCGGTGCGGACGGAAGTGGAAGTCGATCAGGGTCGACAGGCCCTCGTCGGCGACCAGCACGACGTCACCCCCGTCGCCGCCGTCGCCGCCTTCGGGCGGCCCCTTGGGCTCGTAGGGCTGGCGTCGGAAGGAGGTGACACCGTCACCACCCTTGCCGCCGCGAACGTTGATCTTGACGAGGTCGGTGAACATGGCACTGCCGAGCGTAGCCGGGGTGACGGTGCGCACCCCTCGGCCGGCACGGTATCGATCGCCACGGCCGCGGCGGCAAGGAGTTCGGGGCCCGCGTGTCGAACACCCACGACATGCGTCGATCGACCGTCCTCCTCTCCTGTCTCGTCCTCCTCCTGTCGGTGCTGCCTGCCGCCGCGCAGCCGTCGGGGGACGGTGCCCTGGTGTTCGCCCCCGCGGGCCTGTCGGTCGACCAGTACGACGTCGTCACCACGCCAGAGGTCGTGGAGGTCGAGGCGCACGACGGCGTCGTGCTCCACACCCGCGTGTACCGGCCCGACACCGGCGGGGTCGCCACGCCGGTCATCCTCGTGCACTCGCCGTACTACAACGGCCTGCTGCTGGGCGACGACACCCGCTCGCTGGACCTCGTGGAGTTCTTCACCCCCAAGGGCTACACCGTCGTGCTGTCGGACCTCCGCGGCACCGGCAACTCCGGGGGCTGCGGCGAGCAGGACGGCCCCAATCAGGCCAAGGACTTCGCCACCCTCGTCGAGCACTTCGCCGACCAGCCGTGGTCGTCGGGGAAGGTCGGGTCCTACGGCAAGTCCTACGACGCCGAGACCCAACACGCCGGTGCCGTCCTGGACCCGCGTGGCCTCGAGACCATGGTCAGCGTCGCCGGCATCGCCGGGCTGTACGACGTGGCCTACTTCGACGGGGTGCCGCTGGCGCTCAACGGAGTGCTGTCGGCGACCGCCTACGAGCTGTACGACCTGGACGTGCCCGGCGACGTCGGCGCCATGCCCCGCCGGTTCGAGCGACACACCTGCCAGCCCGAGAACTTCGCCAACGGCGCCGACCCGCGCGGCGACATGACCGACTACTGGGCCGAGCGCGAGTTCCGCGCCGGTGTCGACGACATCACCGCGTCGATGCTGATGGTCACCGGCCTGCAGGACTTCACCGTCTCCCCGATCAACCTCGACGGGTGGTTCGACGAGATCCCCACCTTCCGTCGGGCGATCATCGGCCAGTGGCCGCACAAGTACCCCTACGACGCGGCCGACCCGATCGCGCGCGATGACTGGTACGACACGGTCCACGCCTGGTTCGACCACGAGCTGATGGGCCTCGACACCGGTATCACCGAGTGGCCCGAGGTGCAGGTCCAGGACGAGGACAACGCCTGGCGGGCCGTGGACTCCTTCCGCGGGATGGGCTCGGAGGTCGAGCTGCCGCTGGGCGAGGGCACGGTGACGTTCGGCGAGGACGGCGAGTGGAGCGTCGACCTGCCCACCCCGTCGCGCCACCTGTCGGGCCAGGCCTACCTGGACGCGGTGATCGCCCTCGACCGGCCCGACGGGCACTTCGCCGTCCGCCTCGATGAGGTCCGCAGCTCCGGGCAGACCCGCCAGCTGGTTCGCGGCTACCTGTCGGCGGTCCACCGCGAGTCCCTGCTCAACCCGATCCCCGTCACGCCGGGGCACCCGACCCCGTACCGCATCCGCACCTACCCCTTCGACGTCACGCTCGACGAGGGGTCGACCCTTCGGCTGACCGTGTCCGGTTCGGACAGCGCGACCCTGCCGGCCGGGACGGGCTACACCGCCACCGTCGACCTGTCCCGTTCGGTCCTGCGCGTGCCGGTCGCCGACGACCGCTGCGGCCTGGCCGTGGCCACCCGCGAGGCGGCGGGTCCGACCGCTGGCTGCCCCGATGGGGTTCCGGTCTCGACGGCGTGGACGGACGTGCCCCGCTCGTTCGGCCACGACACGACCGCTCGGGTCATCGGCACATCCGTTGAAACGATCGGTGGCGTCGACGCGGTCCGCGAATGGGGCTACCTGACCATGCGCGATGGCGTGGAGCTGGCGTTCGAGGTCGTCCGGCCCGACGACGACCAGCCGCATCCGACGTTGTTCACCTACGACGGCTACGCCGCCGGGGCCGACCCCGACGCCGGCTATGCCGAGCGGTACCTGCCCGACGGCTACGCGCTGCTCGGGGTGAACCTCCGCGGGACCTCCTGCTCGGGCGGCACGTTCGACTTCTTCCAGCCCGCGGAGGCCCACGACGGCTACGAGGTCGTGGAGTGGGCCGCCGCGCAGCCGTGGTCGACCGGCCGCGTCGGCATGATCGGCAAGTCCTACCCCGGCATCACGCAGCTGTTCGTTGCCGAGACGCAGCCCCCGCACCTGGCCGCCATCTCTCCCGGCCACTACTACGCCGACGTGTACCGAGACATCGCCAACCCCGGCGGCATCACCAACTACGCCTTCGCCGCGCTGTGGTCCTTCATCTCCCAGCCCGGCCCGGGTGTGCTGGCCGCCCCCGGCGAGTCGCTGGCCGGCGACGCGACGTGCCTGGCCAACCAGCGCCACCACGCCACCAACGCGCCGGACAACCCGCTGCTGCAGGCCGAGACCCACCCCCACGAGGTCATGCTGCACGCCGAGCGCTCGCCGCTCACCCATGCCGACCGCATCGACGTCCCCGTCTACCAGGCGCTGTCGTGGCAGGACGAGCAGCTGATGAGCCGCAACACCCACTTCCTGGCCACCCTGGACGAGCTGGGGGTGCCGTACCGGGCGGTGCTGTCCAACGGGGACCACGGCACGTACCGGGAGGGGCCGCAGATGGCCGAGCTCGACCGGTTCCTCGAGGCCCACCTGGTCGCCCCCGAGGTGTTGGCCGACGGCACGCTCCTCGAGGACTACCTGGCCGAACCCTCCGTCAGCGTGTTCTGGGAGCAGGGCGAGACCACCGCGCCGCGCTGGGTCACCGAGCTCGACGGCTGGGGCGATCAGGCCGTCGCGCACGTCGAGCCGCTCTCAGCCGATGGTGGCCTCGGCGGCACCACGGTCGCGGGCAGCACGAGCTGGCTGCACAACGCTGCAGGTACCCAGGGCATCGCCGACGGCACCACGCTGGGCAGCGACTACCAGACCGTGACCACGTGGGACCGCTACTCCCCTCCCCCGGGGACGTTCGCGGCCTTCACGTCGCTGCCCTACACCGAGGACGTGGCGTTGCTCGGCTCGGCGTCCGCGGACCTGTGGCTGACCGCGACGGCCCCCAACGTGGACCTGCAGGTGACCCTGACCGAGGTCAGGGCCGACGGGACCGAGGTCTTCGTCAACCAGGGCTGGCTGCGAGCGTCGCAGCGCCAGCTGGACCGTGCCCGGTCGACGGCGCTCCTGCCGGTCCACACCCACCGCGAGGCCGACGTGGCCCCGCTGTCGATGACCGAACCGTCACTGGTCCGGGTCGAGGTCCTGCCGTTCGGCCACGTCGTCCGCGAGGGCTCGCGACTGCGCATGTGGGTCGAGGCGCCCACGGCCGTTCCCCAGCTGGAGGGCTTCCAGCTGGACCCGACCCCGGCCCGGGTCACGATCCACTCCGGCGCCGACTTCCCCTCCGCGCTGGTCCTGCCGGTCGCGGTGTCGGCCCCGGTCCCCCAGGTGTACGCCGGGCAGGCCGGCCAGCCGGCGTGCGGCGTGTCGCAGCGCAACCACTGCCGTACCGACCCGTTGGCCTGACGGTTCTGCCTCGGGCCGGGGCAGGATGGTCGCCATGCCCGATCTGCACCTCGTGCCCGACATGCCGTCCAACCCCGTGCCGGTTGCGGTCCTGCCAGAGGGACTGCGACCGCACCTCCTCGATGCCGTCGTCGCCGGGGGTGGTGAGGTCGTGGCGCCGGAGGAAGCACGCATGCTCGTCTGGACCGACCCCAACGACGCGGCTGGCGTCAGCGACGTGCTCGCGGCCAACCCCGACATCGAGGTCGTGCAGCTGCTGTGGGCCGGGGTGGAGGAGTTCGCCGCCCTCGGGCTGTTCGACGACGGGCGGACGTGGCTGTGCGGCAAGGGGGTCTACGCCGACCCCGTCGCCGAGCACGCGCTGGCGTTGTCGCTGGCGGGTCTGCGCGGCCTGCCCGGACGGGTCACCGCCCGCGGGTGGGGTCCGCAGTGGGGCACCTCGCTGATCGGCCGGCGGGTGACGGTCCTCGGGGGCGGCGGGATCACCGAGTCCTTCCTGCGGCTGCTCGGCCCGTTCGAGTCCGATGTCACCGTCGTGCGCCGGTCCGGGGAGCCGTTGGACGGCGCCGCCCGCGTCGTGACCCCCGACCGGACCCTCGAGGCGCTCGACGGCGCTGACCTGGTGGTGCTGGCGTTGGCGCTGACCGAGGATTCAAGGGGCGTGATCGACGAGGAAGCGCTGGCGGCGATGCCCGACCATTCCTGGCTGGTCAACGTCGCGCGTGGCCAGCACGTCGTCACCGACGACCTGGTCACGGCGTTGCGCGAGGGCACGATCGCTGGGGCAGGCCTGGACGTGACCGATCCCGAGCCGTTGCCCGACGACCATCCCCTGTGGACGCTGGACAACGCGATCATCACGCCGCACACCGCCAACACCGAGGCGATGGCGGTGCCGCTGGTCAGCGCCCGGGTGACCGCCAACGTGCGGCGACTGGGCGAGGACCGCCCCCTGATCGGCCCCGTCGACCCGGCGCTCGGCTACTGACCCAGGCAGCGAGGCACGCGCCGCCCGGGTGTCGCTCGGGTGCCGGCCGGGTGCGGCGGGGGTGCCGGCCACGCGCCGCCCGGGTGCCGGCCGGGTGCCGCGGGGGTGCCGGCCGGGTGCCGCGGGGGTGCCGGCCGGGTGCCGCTCGACACGATTGGCGTTTCTCGACGATTGTGGCGATGGGTGCACTGGTGCTCCCATCGCCACAATCGTCGCCCGATGCCAGGTTCGACGCAGCACACCCGGCCTCCGCCGCCGTCCGCGTCCACGCACCGTGTGCAGGTGTCAACGACCTCCCCGGAGCAGAGGGTCAACAAGGTCCTTGGTTCATACATCTCCCTCAGTGGATGGCACGGTCCAACACCAGCCACGAAGCGGAGATGATCACCACTGATATTTCGTCCGAAATGGCATCTGAGCTGGGGAAACACGCGATCCGAGACCCTCGATGCGGTAGACTCGAACACACGATCGAGACAGCGAGTAGTGGGGTCGGGACATGGGTGGACCAGGGGTGGTGGAGGCAGGTGAGGTGACCGAGCTGGTCACCCACCTCCACACCCTCGCCAGCCGGTTCGACCCCGACGCCATCCCCGATGGTGATGTGGCGGGGTTGGTGGTGGATCTGGGTCGTGCGGGCCGGCTGGTCGACGGCATGTTGACCCGGGCCGCCCGACGCGCTGCCGAGACGTCCGCCCACGAGACCGCTGGCGCGAAGGATGCGGCGACGTTGATCGCTACCGCCACCGGCACCTCCACCGCGGCAGCCAAGAAGATGTTGAAGACCTCCGAGCAGCTCGTGGACCAGCCCGACGTCGAGAAGGCCGTCACCGACGGGACCCTGTCGACACACCAGGCCGTCGTGGTCTCCGAAACCGTGGCCGATGCGCCGGAGAAGGCGGACGAGCTGATCGGGGACGCCACCAGCCAGACGTTGCCGGAGCTGCGGAAGAAGGCCCGCGACATCCGCACCGCAGCCGACCCCGACCGCGAAACAACCCGACGGCGGCACCTGACCCGGCGGGCGTTCCGGTCGTGGACCGAATCCGACGGCGAATGGAAGGCGTTCATCCAGGGCCCCGGTGATCTGGGTGCCCGGATCGAGGCGGCGCTGCGTGGTAAGCATGACGCGGTGTTCCGTGCCGCCCACGCCGCCGGTCAACGCGAGGACGATGCCTGCTACCGGTTCGACGCCCTCCTCAACCTCCTCGAGGGCCACGCCACCACCGGCGGTGAACAGGCCAGCAACGACGATGCCCCCGTCCCCACCCCTGCGACGAAGGGACCACGGACGGGTCGGCAGACCAAGGTCATCATCCGCGTCGACGGCTCCGCACTGGTCCGCGGAGAGGTGGAAGACGGCGAGACCTGCGAGATCGCCGGCATCGGACCGGTCGCCCTGTCCGCAGTGCGCGAGCAGATCCCCGACGCCCACATCACCTACGTCATCACCAACGGACATGATGTGACCGTCGCCCACCTCGGACGACAGGTCACCGCCCACCAACGCACCGCCCTCGAAGCACGCGGCTACCAATGCGAAGTCCCCGGCTGCACCGCCGACCACCTCCTGGAGATCGACCACGTCACCGGCTGGGCCATCACCAAGGACACCCGCCTCTCCGATCTCGCCTGGCTCTGCACCACCCACCACCGACAGAAATCCAGACGTCACTACCGGTTGCTCGGGCCACCCGGACAACGCACCTGGACCACCCAGACCGGCGTCGAGATCAGCCGAGACCCACCGGCGGAAGCTGCATGACTGCCGGGTTCCGGAGGGCGATCCACCGTCGAGTCCGCCCTGCCTGCGCGGACTCGCGCGGGTGCACGACCCCGACTCACCCGTTGTCGCTGCAAGGTGCGACCGAGACACCGCTCGACCGGCCGATCGATCGGCCCTGCCCCGCCACTCGGGCCTCGAACCCGTCGTTGTCGCCGCAAGGTGCGACCGAGGGGGCGCGCAGGTCGGCGTCCGGGTGCTCCTCCAGCCGAACGTTGTTGGTGTCCCTGTCACCGGGAACCGTTGGTGTGGCCGCGGCGTCGGAGACGATGATGCACCTGTCCCGCCTCGTCCTGTTCCTGGTCACCGCGCTGGTGCTCACTGCCTGCGCGGTCCCGCAGGGGGTGCAGCAAACAGCGCTCGAGCCTGCCGGCGTCCCGACGCAGCCGCCTGCTGACTCCTTCTCACAGCTGGCCAGCCTCTCCCCGGACGTGGTGGCGCCGGGGGATGCGTCAACGGAGATCACGATCACCGCCGACGACGCGCCGCTCGGGTCAGGAACGTACTTCCGCATCGAGCGGTGGGACGGCGAGCGGTGGGCGCTGCAACACCACGTGTGGCACGGCGAGGTCCAGCCGGCTGACCTGGAGGGCGTCAACGACGACGGCTACGACATCGAGCCCGGGGAGGCGTTGGTCGAGCAGCTGCCGCTCGACGACCTCGACACCGGCGTGCACCGGGTTGGACTCGAGATGCGGGCCGGCGACGACCCGGACGTCCGTCTCGACGTCTACGCGCGCCTGGACGTCCGCCCCGGAACCCAGGACGACGCACCTGCGCTGACGCAGCTCGACGGATCGGAGTGGCGCAGCGTGGTCGTGGAGGGCCTCGATCTCCCCGCAGGCCAGCAGATCCAGCTCACCTTCAGCCACGGACGGGTCGGTGCACGCGTGGCCTGCAACGACGTCGACGGCCCCTACGACCTCATCGACGGACACCTGGCGGTGGACGCGGATGAGGTCACGAGCACGCTGATCGGCTGCCCACACCCTGAGGGCAGCTGGGACGAATGGGTGACGGGGCTGCTGCTGGGCGCCCCCACCATCGAGCTCGATGACGAGGATCTGAGGTTGAGCGCTGGCAGCGACACGGTCGTCTTCGAGCGGTACGTCGAACCGACGCCGACCCCGACGGATCCTGACGCGCCGCTGTCGACCTGGGTCCCGCCGGCGGACTACCGCTACACCATCTGGGGGTCATGTGGCCCTGACGCCCGGTTCTTCGGCGACCGGGAGGTGATCGTCCAGGGCGGGGTCCCCTCTGATGAGGCGGCGTTCCTCCCCACGCTGCTCGCTGACGCCGAGACGATCCGCGCGGACGGCGCCGACGTCGTCACGGTCGAGCACGACCCGGACGCCGGTCACCCGACGGCCATCCTCTGGGATGTCGACCCGACCATCTCAACCGACTCCGAGGTCTGCTACGGCGTGACGGACTTCGAAGACCTCACCGCCCCACCCCCAGCGGAACCAACGGACGGCGTCACGATCGAGCTCGACCGACCACTGGGCGACCCTGCCCTGGTCGACACCTCCACGGGCGAGGCGGTCCGGGTGGCGGTGCAGTTCGACAGTTAGGACTTCGCGTGCCGCCGACGCCGGCGGTTGGCTACGGCACGGTCAGCACGACCTTGCCGGTCGCCTCTCGCTCGTCGATCAGGCGCAGCGCCTCGGCGACCTCGTCCAGCGGTAGGGCGGCGCCGATGGGCGGGGCCAGCGAACCGTCGCGGATCAGCGGGCCAAGCGCGGCAGCGGTGTCGGGGACGAGGGTCTGGTCGTGGAACAGGAACCCACCCCAGGCACAGCCGACGACGGCGGTGTTGGACAGCAGCAGGCGGTTGACCCGGACCTCGGGGATCGACCCGCCGGCGAACCCCACGACCAGGACACGTCCCTCCGGCGCCAGGGCCCGGATCGAGTCGGTGAAGCGGTCCCCACCGACCGGGTCCATGACGATGTCCACGCCACGACCGTCGGTGGCCTCGCGGGCCTCGTCCTTCCACGGCCGGTCGCTGCGCAGGACCACGTCGGCTCCTGCGTCGCGGGCGACCGCGGCCTTGTCGTCGCTGCTGACCACGGCCAGCACTCGCGCCCCGAGGCCCTTGGCAACCTGGATCGAGGCGGTGCCGACGCCACCGGCTGCGCCGTGCACCAGGACCGATTCACCGGCCTCGAGGCGCCCGCGACGGACCAACGAGAAGTGGGCCGTGTGGTAGTTCATCGGGAA
Source organism: Euzebya pacifica (assembly GCF_003344865.1). Taxonomy (GTDB): domain Bacteria; phylum Actinomycetota; class Nitriliruptoria; order Euzebyales; family Euzebyaceae; genus Euzebya; species Euzebya pacifica. The sequence goes on along the minus strand of NZ_CP031165.1, from coordinate 1,851,013 downwards.
GGCCGCGCCCTGCTCGAACGACAGCGACTCGGGCAGCGCGAACGTCGTCGCGTCCGGCACCGCCAACAGCTCGGCCATTCCCCCGAGCATCCCGAAGGCCATCACCCGGTCACCGGGCTGGTGGGCAGACCCCTCCGGCGACTCGCGGACGATCCCTGCCGCCTCCACCCCCGGGACGAACGGCATGGGCGGCTGGATCTGGTACTGCCCGCGGGTCTGGAGGAGGTCGGGGAAGGACACGCCCGCGGCCCTGACCTCCACGAGGACCTGATCGTCCCCCCGCACGGGGTCGGGCACGTCGGCGACGGTGACGGCGGACGGGCCGTCGAGGCTGGTGATCTGTACTGCGCGCATGTGTGCAGTCTCACCAGACCACGGGCGCCGACGCGAACTCCACAGCGACACCACTTCAACCGGTTACAGCCCCGCAACATCGACTGCAACCTGCATGGCCGTCCGAAGGACTCGAACTGTCGCCCCTGATACGACTAGCAGTCGCTCGCCCTCTCCCCGCGTGCACGACCCGTGAAGCAACACCACGAGGAGTACACGTGACCACAGCACGGCCACAGGGGCCATGGCAGGCGGGGTTCGAGCCGATCGACCTGCCGCGCGTCCTGCACTACCCGGATGCCACCCGCTACGCCGCCAGGATGGAAGGGCACCTGACACGGGCCCCGGCGTCGATGGGCGACGACGTCGCCGGCCAGCACGACGATCACGCCGACCCACCCGCGGATCCGTACGACCCGATGTGGCTGCGGGAGCACAGCCAGGACTGGGACATCGTGCACGTGCACGTCGGCCTGCCGCCGGGCACGGACCCTCGGCTGCCCATCGCGCTCGACACCCACCGACGCCAGGGCACCCCGGTGCTGGTCACCGTCCACGACCTGCCCGGATCGGGAACCATCGCCGGCGACGCGCTCGACATGCCGTCGGTGCAGCGGGTGCTGGCCGATGCCTGGCTGGTGACCACGTTCACCACGGGTGCGGCCCGCACGATCCTGGAACGAACCGGCATCCGACCGAGGGTCATCCCCCACGGCCCGATGCTGTCGGGTGCCGACCTGCTCCGCGCCCGGCGATACCGGACGGCCTGCGGTGGTGAATGGGGACCGATCCTCGTCGAGCTCGAGCCGCACCACCCGGCCAACGACGTGGACGGCGCGCTCGACGCCTGCGCGCTCCTCGCCGGGTCCATGCCCGTTCGCCTGCTCGTCCACGCCGTGCACGAGCACGCCGTCGCCGGACACCCGGGTATCCAGGCGGCGGACCTGGTCGTGCACCACGGAATGGCCTTCGACCAGGTGGTGGATCACATCGCGGCGGCCCGCGCCCTGGTCCTTCCTCGCACTGCGGGACTGCACAGCCAGCGGCTCGAGCTCGCGGCCGACATCGGCACCCCGGTGATCAGCGGTCGCGTCGGCCACCTCGCCGAGCAGCACCCCGTGGTCGGCGTGCCTGTCCACGACGGCCGGATCGACGTCGCTGCCCTGGCCGAGGCGATGCTCACCCCAGCGGAGCACTCGGTCACCAGCCGCGTGGAGGATCGCGAACGTGCATGGGCCGAGGTCTGCATGGCCCACGAGCGCCTGTACTCCACCGCACGATCGCACGGGGCCCATGTCCCCGACCACTCCGCCTCGACCCCCTGATACCGGTACGGCGCCTGATACAGGTTCGACGACCACCCCGCCGGGGAACATCCCACGTCGAACCCCCATCGTCCACCTCCCAGGGGAGGGAACCATCGTGCCGCCCACCGAGGGTCAGATACGCGATCGCAAGCTCATGCAGGTCCTGCTGGGCTTCGCCCACACCATGGCGTCGGACTACTCCGCCCAGGACGCCCTGGACGACCTGCTGCGGCAGGCGCCGTCGCTGCTGGGTGTCGACGGACTCGGGGTGATGTTGCTCGATGACAACGACGACCTCAGGTTCGTCTCGGCGTCCGACGACCGGGTGCGCCTGATCGAGCAGCTGCAGCTGGACTACGACGAGGGACCCTGCCTGCTGGCCTACATCACGGGCACGCCGATCTACGCCGATGACCTGTGCCAGGACACGCGTTTCCCGACCTTCGGACCGGTCGCCGTGGAGTCGGGCCTGGTCGCGGTCCACAGCTTCCCGATGCGGGTCGGCGACACCCGGCTGGGGGCCCTGAACCTGTACCGCACCACGCCCGGCCCCCTGGACGAGTCCTCCAAGCAGCTCGGCGGGTTGTTCGCCGACATGGCCAGCTCCTACCTGGTCAGCGCCCGGCAGGTCGACGACGTGTCGCGGCAGGTCATCGGGATCCGGCAGGCGCTGGAGCGCAACGGGGTCATCGAGCAGGCCAAGGGCGTGCTCATGCACGGGCACGGGCTGACCGCCGACGCGGCGTTCGACCTGCTGCGCCATTTCGCCCGCAGCAACCGTCGCAAGGTCCTCGAGGTCGCCGAATCGTTCATGGACGGCCAGCTGACCGCGGCCGACCTCGGCCTCGACAGCCACCAGGTGATTGAGATCGATCACCACGGGTAAGAACCCGACCACCCCGCCCGCCTGACCCCCGCGTGCCGTCCCCTCCCTCTCAATCGAGGAGCGCCACGTACATGGTCAGCGCCGCCCCTGTTCACCAGCCCCGTGCCGCGGGTTCGCCCGCCGACGCGGCCCGGCCGCTGCGGATCGCCATCATCGCGGCGCTCCGGCACGGCCTGCGGGAGCCACACGCCGGTGGCCTGGAGCGACAGACGGCCGACCTGGCGCACGGGCTGCGGGCAGCCGGAAACGGCGTGACGGTCTTCGCCAGCGCCGACGCCGACCCCGACCTGGGCGTGGAGCCCATCGTGCCCCGCGAGACCCTCCTGGACCTCTCCCCCGCCGCCCGGGAGGACGTGTCGATGCTGGCCGAGGGCTTCATGGTCGAACACGACGCGTACCTGGACCTGATGCTCCGCCTGCGCGACGCCGACTTCGACGTGGTGCACGACAACTCCCTGCACTACATCCCGCCCGCCACGGCTGACCTGTTGCCCATGCCGGTGGTCAAGGTGCTGCACACGCCACCGACGCCATGGATCGAAGCGGCCCTGCGACGTCGGCCCGAGAACCTCCACGTCGTCAGCGTCAGCCACGACAACGCCAGGCGCTGGCCGATCACCCCTCGGGCGGTCATCCACAACGCCATCGACCTCGACCGGTTCGAGCCGACCGGCGCTCCGGTCCCGCGCTCGGCGGTCTGGGTCGGCCGGGTCTGCCCCGAGAAGGGGCCCCACCATGCGGTTCGAGCGGCACGTCGGGCGGGGTTCTCCCTCGACGTGATCGGTCCGGCCAGCGACCCCACCTACGCCGAGGAGGTCCTGCGCCCCGAGCTCGACGACCACCGGCGGTGGGTCGGCCACCTCGACTCCGCCGACGTGGCCGCACGAATCGCCCGGGCGTCCGTTGCGCTGGTGACGCCGTGCTGGCCCGAACCCTTCGGCTTGGTGGTCATGGAGGCCCTGGCGTGCGGGACGCCCGTCGCCGGATACCGGCACGGCGCCCTGCCCGAGCTCGTCAACGACGACGTCGCCGTCCTCGTCGATCCCGATGACGAGGACGGCCTTGCCGAGGCCGTGCTGCAGGCCTCGACGCTGGACCGTGGCCGCTGTCGCGCCCATGCCGTCGCCCACGGCAGCGTCGAACGGATGACCGGGGACTACCTGGCCCTGTACCGGGAGCTGGTCTCGTGATCGGTTGGTACGTCCACCACCACGGGTCCGGTCACGAGGTGCGTGCCCGCAACGTGGTACCGCTGCTGGCGGACGAGGTCGTGTGCTTCTCCTCGCGCCCGCTCGACATCCCGACGGCCTCGGTACGCCGGCTGCCCCTGGACGTCGAACCGCCGGCCACCGCGTGGCACGCCGCCCAGCCGACCCCGACGGCGTTGCACTACGCGCCGCTGGGGGTGGCGGGCCTGCGCCGACGCATGGGCGCGATGGCGGCGTGGATGGCCGAGTCCGAGCCCGCCGCGATGGTGGTCGACGTGTCGGTGGAGGTGACCCTCCTCGCCCGCCTCCTGAGCGTTCCCTCGATCGTGGTCCGCCAGCACGGCCGTCGCACCGACCCACCCCACCGGACGGCCGTCGACGCAGCCAGCCTGCTGCTCGCCCCGTACCCGGAGTGGCTGGAGGAGCCCTGGGTCCCCGACGCCATGCGGGATCGCACGGTCTACACCGGCGGGTTCTCTCGTTTCGACCACCGCGACGCCGACCGTGACGATGCCCGCTCGGCCCTGGGGCTGGACGCGGACGTACAGATGGTCGTGGTCCTCCCCGGCCAGGGCGGTCGGGTCGGCTGGCCGGTGCACGAGGCAGCCGCGGCCACGGGCTCGTGGCAGTGGGTCGTCCTGGGCGACGTGCCGGCGGGACCGCATGTGACCACGCCAGGCTGGGTCGAGGACCCGTGGCCCTGGTTGGCCGCCGCCGACGTCATCGTCAGCCACGGCGGCCACAACGCGGTCATGGAGTCCGTCGGCTCCGGCCGGCCGGTCATCGTCGTCCCGCAGGACCGACCCTTCGACGAACAGCGGCACAAGGCACACCTGCTCGCCGCCCACGAGGTCTGTCTCGTACGGGAGAGGTGGCCCCGGGCCGCAGCATGGCCGGCGCTGCTGGACCACGCATTCGACCACGGCGCCCCACGAGCCGCCGACCTCGTCGACGGCAAGGGCGTCCATCGCGCCGCCGACGCCATCCAGTCGTTCATCAGGACCAGCCGAGGAGCAACGCCATGAACCGTCGACCCCGGGTCCTCTCCCACCCACCGCGACACCCCTACGTCGACCGGTTCGACGACACCGTCTCGCGGGTCGTCCACCGCGACGAACCGATGCCCCGCCTCGACGCCTACCACGACCCCGACTGGGTCCGGCGGCACAGCGGGGACTGGGATCTCGTGCACCTCCACTTCGGCCACGAGCACCACCCCGTCGAACGGATGGTGGACGTCCTCGACGCCCACCGGTCGGCGGGCACCCCGATCGTGGTCACCGTGCACGACCTGGCGAACCCGCACCTGCGCCCGCAGGACGACCCAAGCCTGGAGCTGCTCGGCCCGATGGTCGAGCGTGCCCGCGTTGTGACGACGTTGACGGTCGGCTGCGCCAACGCCGTCGCGGCGCACACCGGCGTGCACCCCAGGATCATCCCCCACGGGCCGATCCTGCCGGCGGACCGGATGTGGCGCGCACGGCGGCTGCGGTCCGCCAGCGCAGGCCCGTGGGGTCCCCTGCTGCTGCACGCCAAGCCTCGCCGACCCAGTCACGACGTCAGGGGCGTGCTGGACGCCGTCGCCCTCCTCGACGGAGGTGTCCCCATGCGTGTGCTCGTGGACCGCGACGACGTCGACCTGCTGCGTGGCCACCGAGCCCTCGAGCTGGTCGACCTGGTCGTCCACGACGGACTGGAGCATCGGGAGCTCGTCAGGCAGATCGCCCTGTCGCGGGGGCTGGTGCTGCCGTATCGGTGGGGCACCCACAGCGGCATGCTCGAGCTGGCTGCCGACGTCGGGACCGCCGTGATCGGCACCGACGCCGGGTTCGTCGCCGAGCAGCACCCCATGGCCGTCGCCCCGCTTCGTCGGGACCACGTCGACCCCATCGAGATGGCCGACCAGATGATCAGCCTGCGGGATGCCGATCTGGTCAGCCGGGCGGAGGACCGCGAACGGCTCGGCTACCAGGTGCTGGCCGCCCACGAACGGGTGTACCGGGCCGCGCTCGGCACCGTCCAGACGGCGCCGAGGGCTGTTGACCGCCTGGCGACCGCGTCACCCGGCGGTGGGGTGTGACCGTCGCGGTGTGCACGATCGTCCGGGGACGCCAGACCCACCTGCGACGGCTGCTGGAGGGGCTCCGCCGACAGACGTCGCCCCCCGATCACGTCGTGGTCGCGTGGATGGGCGGTCCGGACCCCCGCCCGGCCGTCCCCACGGGCATGCCCGTCGACGTCGTCGACGCGGCGGACCCCCGCACCCCGCTGCCGCTGGCGGCCGCCCGCAACGCGGCCCGCCGTGGCGCCGCCGACGCCGACGTCCTGGTCTTCCTCGACGTCGACGTCATCCCGTCCTCCACGCTCGTCGCGGACTACGCCCGACGGTGCCGCACCACCGGCGGGTTGTGGTCGGGCCAGGTCGACTACCTGCCCGAGGGGGTGCCTGCCGACGACGCCTGGACCGAGGCCCAGCTCGACGTGGCAGCCGCCCCCCACCCGGCCCGGACGCCACCGCCGGCCGACACCCGTCTGGGGGACCCCGACCTGTTCTGGTCGTTGTCGTTCGCCATGCGGGCCGTCGACTACGACTGCCTCGGCGGCTTCGACGAGACGTTCGTGGGGTACGGCGGAGAGGACACCGACTTCGGACGACGGGCTGACGCCGCCGGCTTGACCCTGTGGCGCACCCCCGCCGCGCGGGGGTGGCACCAGCACCACGAATCGACGTCGCCACCCGTCCAGCACGTCCACGACATCGTCGGCAACGCCCACACCTTCCACCGGCGGTGGGGCGAGTGGCCGATGCGCGGGTGGCTCGAGGCCTTCCACGACCAGGAACGCGTTTTGTTTCGTCCCGAGGATGGCATTCTCGAGGCGCGCTGAACCGGGCGAGGGCCCGGCGGCGCAAGCAGCGAGACCAACGGAGACATGGCTCCGGAACGCGAAAGGACGCACCGACCATGGGCAGAACCGCCGACGCCGACCGTCGCCTCTTCCAGCTCCTCCTCGACTTCGCCACCACCCTTGCGAGCCAGACCGACGCCCGGACCAACGCCGCAGGGCGGGACGGTCCCGACGACCACGAGGTGGTCGATCACGACAACGGCCGTCGCAGCGCCCTCGCCACGCTGATCACCCGGTCCACGGCGGTCCTCGACATCGAGGGCATCGGGGTCATGCTGCTCGACGGCCGCGACCATCTGGCCGTCGGGGCGGCATCCGACGCCGCGATCGACCGGATCGAGCACGCCCAGCTCGGCTTCGACCAGGGACCCTGCGTCGACGCGTTCCGCACCGACGCAACGGTCACCGTGGACGACCTGGCCGACGACGAACGCTATCCACAGCTGGCGTCGCTGGCGGAAGGACAGGGGGTCAGGGGCGTGCTGAGCATCCCCATGCGCGCCGACGGCGAGGTCCTGGGGGCGATGAACCTCTATCGCGCCGCCACCGGACCGTTCGACGACGACATGGTCCAGGTCGGACGGTTGTTCGCCGACACGACGAGCACCCACCTGCGGTCGGCCGCTCGGACGGCGGCAGCGACCGAGCAGCTGCTGGGCATCCGGCGCGCGATGCGCACCCACGGGCCCATCGAGCAGGCGAAGGGCGCGATCATGCACGCCGTCGGGTTGAGCGACCGGCAGGCCTTCGACCTGCTGCGCCAGCACGCCCGACGAAGCCGCCAGCCGCTGCTGGAGGTCGTCCGGGCCTTCCTCGTGGGCGAGCTGACGACCGGGGACCTGGGCTGGACGTCAGCGGGTGCCCACGACGGGCAGGTCGCCGCCGAGTGATCGACGGTCGGGGCGGATCGTCCCCAGGATGGCGTCGACCCAGTGGCCGTAGCCGAGGGCGTTGGGATGGAACATGTCCTCGGCGTACTTGCCCCGCCACGGCGGTCCCGTCGTGGCCCACAGGTCTGCGACCTCCAGGCCACGCTGCGGTCCGAGGGTCCTGACCAGGTCGTTGGCGATCCCGGCACGCCGACGGCCGAGGCCCTGCGGCAGGGTCGTCACGATCGTCCGTTGGTCACCGTGCCAGGTCCCGGGTGCCGGCAGGGCACGGAGCAACCGGGTGAACCGGTCGTGCACCTGCCGACGGGTCGACCGGTACATGTCGTTGCCGCCGACGGCGCACACCACGAGGTCGACGGGCTGGCCGACCCGCCAGAGCCGCGGCAGCTGCTCGTCCATCACCGTGTGGGCCCGGGCGCCGCTGACCGACAGGTTGAGGACCCGCCAGCGGTGCCCGTCGATCCCCTCGAGTCGCCGCTGCAGCTGCCCGACCCACCCCTCGAAGGGGGTGGGTGCGCCGATGCCCTGCGCGGCGGAGTCGCCCAGCACGCCGAGCAGCGGCCCCTCCCCGTCCAGCGCACGGCGGTTCGCCGCCTCCCACTCGCGGCGGTAGGGGTCGACCTGGGCGCTGGTCAGCCGCATCCCCTCCCACGGGGTCACGTGGTGCCGAGCGCCTGCTGCAGGTCGGCCGTCAGGTCCGCGGCGTCCTCGATCCCGACGCTGAGCCGGATCAGGTCCGCAGGCACCTCCAGCGGCGAGCCCGCCACCGACATGTGGGTCATCGCACCGGGATGCTCGACCAACGACTCGACGGCCCCCAGGGACTCCCCGAGGGTGAACACCTCGAAGGACGCGCAGATGCGGCGGGCCAGGCCCTCGTCGCCGACGCGGAAGCTGATCATGGCGCCGTAGTCGCGCATCTGCTTGGTCGCGACCTCGTGGCCGGGGTGGCTGGCCAGCCCCGGGTAGAGCACTTCGGTGACGACGTCGCTGGACCGCAGCACCTCCACGCACTGCTGGGCGTTGTCGCAGGCGCGGTCCATGCGCAGGCCGAGGGTCTTGATGCCGCGCAGGACGAGGAAGACGTCCCACGGGCCGGGTACCGCACCCATGGAGTTCTGGTTGAACGCGACCTGCTCGGCCAGCTCCTCGTCGCGGGTGACGAAGCCCCCCGACACCACGTCGGAGTGCCCGCCGAGGTACTTGGTCGCAGAGTGCACGACCGCGTCGGCACCGAGCTCCAGCGGCTGCTGCAGGTAGGGCGTGGCGAAGGTGTTGTCGACCACGACCCTGGCGCCCCGCTCGTGGGCGAACGCCGAGAGCGCCTCGATGTCGAAGACGTTGAGCAGCGGGTTGGTGGGGGTCTCGACCCAGATCATCCGGGTCTCGGGCCGCCAGGCCGCGGCGACCGCGTCGAGGTCGGACAGGTCGACGGGCGTGAAGGCCATGCCCCACGGCTCGTGGACCCGCTTGAACTGCCGGTAGGTCCCGCCGTAGACATCGGGGGCGATGATGACGTGGTCGCCCGGGCGCAGCGTCCGCAGGACCGCGTCCTGGGCAGCCGACCCGCTGGCGAACGCCGAGCCGTAGCGGCCGACCTCCAGGGACGCCAAGGACTCCTCCAGCGCGTCACGGGTCGGGTTGCCGGACCGGGCGTAGTCCCAGCCCAGGTGTTCCCCGACGGCCGGCTGGGCGAAGGTGGAGGTCTGGAAGACGGGGACGGCCACCGCACCGGTGCGAGGTTCGGGGTCCTGTCCGGCGTGGATGGCGCGGGTGGCGAAGCCGGCGTCCTGCCAGCGTTCCAGCGAGCTGTCACTCATGTGGCTACTTGCCCTTCGAGGAGGTCATGAAGTCGAGGATGTCGGCGCGGGTCAGCACGCCGGTGGGAGTGGTGCCCTCGCAGACGAGCACCGCAGAGGCCCGCTTGGTCAGCGCGGCCATCGCGGTGTCGACGGTGTCACGGGCATCGACGACCGGCAACGGTTCGTCCATGACGTCGGCGACGGTCTTGTCGAGGATCTCCGCGTCACGGAACGCCCGGTCGAGCAGACCGCGTTCGCGGATGGACCCGACGAGGTCGGCACGGTCGGAGAAGTCCGCCGCGCCTTGCTCGTGGTCGGGCATGGTCACGACCGGCATCTGGCTGACCCCGAAGGAGGACAGCGTGGCGATGGCGTCGCGGACCGACTCGTGGGGGTGGACGTGCACGATCGTCGGCAACGTCGTGGCGCCGGCCTTGAACTCCAGGACCTGCGACAGCTTGGCGGCCACGCCGGACCGCAGGAACCCGTGGTCGTGCATCCAGTCGTCGTTGTAGATCTTCGACAGGTAGTTGCGGCCGCTGTCGGGCAGGAGCGTGACGATGACGGCGTCCGCGGGATAGTCCTTGGCGACCTCGAGCGCGGCCGCAGCCGCGGTCCCGCAGGACCCGCCGACGAGGATGCCTTCCTCCCGGGTCAGGCGGCGTGCGGTCAGGAACGCGTCCCGGTCGGTGACCTTGACCCACCGGTCGACGATGTCGGGGTCGAAGGTGCCCGGCCAGAAGTCCTCGCCGACACCCTCGGTCAGGTAGGAGTGCATGTTGTCGGGCTGGGTGTAGATCGAGCCCTCGGGGTCCGCACCGACGATGACGATGTCGGGGTTCTGCTCCTTCAGGTACCGGCCGGTCCCCGTGATGGTGCCGCCCGTGCCGACGCCAGCGACGAAGACGTCGATCTTCCCCTCGGTCTGCTCCCAGATCTCCGGCCCAGTGGACACGTAGTGGGCCTGGGGGTTGGCCTGGTTGAAGTACTGCCCGGGCTTGAAGGCGCCGGGGGTCTCCTCCACCAGCCGGTCGGAGGTCTTGTAGTACGACCGCGGGTCCTCGGGGTCGACGTCGGTGGGGCAGACCACGACCTCGGCGCCGTAGGCACGCAGCAGGTTGATCTTCTCCGCGCTCATCTTGTCGGGCATCACGAAGATGCAGCGGTAGCCGCGCTGGGCAGCGGCGATGGCCAGGCCCGCACCGGTGTTGCCGGACGTCGGCTCGACGATGGTGCCGCCGGGCTGCAGGTCACCGGACTTTTCGGCGGCCTCGATCATGGCCAGGCCGATCCGGTCCTTCACGCTCCCCCCGGGGTTCAGGTACTCGACCTTCGCAAGGATGGTCGGCGCCACGTCGGCGGAGAAGCGGGAGAGCTTGACGAGCGGGGTGTTGCCCACGACGTCCAGCAACGAATCGACAGTGTCCATGTGTTCCTCGAGTCAGGCCACGACCCAGCCACGTTGCCCGGTCGTGTCAGCTGCAGTGCAGGGTAGTCGTCCACCCCGGAGCGCGCGTCGTGCCGACGACCTATGGTGCCTCCGTGACTATCGACGAGCTCACCTTCCGCCCGTTCACCCGTGAGGAGCAGCCGAAGGCGCTGGACCTGCTGTACCGCGCCTTCGGTGACTCCGTGTCCGACGCCGACCGCGAGGACGAGATGCTGGTGCTGGACCACCGCAGCAGCCACGCGGCCTTCGACGGCGACCAGATGGTCGGCAGCCTCGCGGCCTACGGCCACGACATCAGCGTGCCCGGTGGCGAGGTCGCCACCGCCGGCACCACCTGGGTTGCCGTCGCCCCCACGCACCGTCGGCGGGGGATCCTGTCGCGGATGATGGGTGCCCACCTCGACGAGGCCCGGGAGAAGGGTCGGGCCATCGCGGCGCTGTGGGCCAGCGAGGCCGCCATCTACGGCCGGTTCGGCTACGGCATGGCGGTGGAGCAGCACGGCATCGACATCATCGCCGGACCGGGTCTGCGGTGGGCCGCCACGGCCCCTCCCCAGGCGGACCGCATCCGGCTGCTGGAGGTCGATCAGGCTGCCGACGTCATCGCCCCGATCTACGAGGCGGCCCGGGCCCGCCGTGGCGGGATGGCCGCCCGCGACCGCGGCTGGTGGAAGTTCCAGGTGCTCAGCACCCGCAAGGGGGCCATGGGCGGCGCGGCCTGGAAGCGCGTCGCCGTGGCCGAGATCGACGGTCGCGACGTGGCCTACGCCGTCTACGGCACCAGCGAGGGACAGCTCGACGGGCTGCCCGACAACACCCTCCACGTCATCGAGCTGGCCGGCGTCGACGCTGCTGCCGAAGCCGCGCTCTGGCCGTTCCTGTGCAGCCACGACCTCGTCGGCCGGGTCAAGGCCAAGCGCCGTCCCGTCGACGATGCCCTGCCGCTGCTGGTGGAGGAGTCCCGCCGGGTCCGTCGCCACGTCTCCGACGCCCTGTACGTGCGGATCCTCGACGTCGAGGCGGCGCTGACCGCACGGGCATGGTCGGACTCCGCGGCGGTCACCATCGAGGTGCACGACAGCCGCTTCGACGACATCGACGGCACCTGGCGCATCGAGGTCGCCCCCGAGGGCGCGTCGGTGCAGCACACCACCGACGCCCCGGACCTGCGCATGGACATCCGCGAGCTCGGCGCGCTGTACCTGGGCGGCGTGTCGGTCAGCCGGCTGGTGCAGTCCGGCCGCATCGAGGTGCTCGAGCCGTCGGTGATCGCCCCGTTCGACTCGGCCCTGCGACCCGCCGAGGCGCCCTGGGCCCCCGAGGTCTGGTAGCTCGCGTCAGGGCCGGCGCCGCCCGAGGATCGACGCGGCGCCCCAGCCCGGCATGACCGCCACCCCGCGGACAGGCGTCTCCGCGCGGATCAGCGCCGAGCTGGGCGCGCCGGTCACGATCGTGCCCGCCAGCAGGTCGTGCACCGCCCGACCCTCTCGGTCCACGACGCTGGGCAGCGCCATGGCCGCCCACGCCGCCATGGGAACCCAGAGCGGCCCGAGCAGCAGCGCGTTGACCATCAACGGGGCCCAGCGCACCCCGAAGCGACGAAGGACCGCCCCTGCGGTCAACGGCTGGCCATCGGCACCAGCAAGGCGAAGGCCGGCAAGCCACTTGCCCGCGCTCTGCCCCGTGCGCAGCTCCAGCGGCAGGTTCACCAGCGCCGCGAGCCCGATCACGAGCCACTCGCCCGTCCCGTTGCCGGAGACCAGCCCGAGCGCCGTGATCGGCAGCGTCAGCACCCACGGACCCACCAGGTCGACCAACCCGGCACCGAGCCTGGCGCGCCACGTCTGCGTGGCTTCCGTCCTCATGCCGAAAGGGTACTGACACACGACAACGCCGCCCCCGAGGGGGCGGCGTGTCAGTCCTTGCGGGGGCGCCTGGCTAGGCGTCGCCCGGCATGACCTCGGCGAAGGTCCGCTTGCCGGACCGGCGGAAGCTGACCATGCCGTCGGCGAGGGCGAACAGGGTGTCGTCCTTGCCACGGCCGACGTTCTCGCCGGGGTGGATGCGGGTGCCGCGCTGGCGAACGATGATCGAACCAGTGGTCACGACCTCGCCGCCGAAGCGCTTGGTGCCCAGGTACTTCGGGTTGGAGTCGCGGCCGTTCGCGCTGGAACCGCCGCCCTTCTTGGTTGACATGCCTACTCCTTCGGGAGGACTGGTTGGAGAACGACTACTTGGAGATCGTCTCGACCCGCACGCGGGTCAGCGGCTGGCGGTGACCGGTCTTGCGACGGTATCCGGTCTTGTTCTTGTACTTGAAGATCCGGACCTTCTCCCCGAGGTACTGGTCGACAACGGTGGCGGTGACGGTTGCACCGGACAGGTTGTCGGCGCCGACGGTGACGTTGTCGTCATCGTCGACCAGCATGATCGGGCGAAGGTCGACGGAGCCCTCGACAGCAGTGTCGAGCTTCTCCACGTCGATCTCGTCGCCGACGGCGACCTTGTACTGCTTACCGCCTGTGGCGATGACGGCGAACATGATGAACTCCTCGAGGCTGATGGCCGGGTGCGAGCGCGCTGGCGGGCTCCGCTTGGGAAAACCTGAGCTGCGCTGACGGCAGACAAAGGGCGCCCGGGAAGGGCGCGGATCGACAAGGATACCCACGGCCCCCCGGATCCGTCAACGTCGATGCACGACCCCGACGGTACAGTGCGTCCGTGTCCGTCCCTGCAGCATCCCGGTCGACCGTGACCCTGACCGATCAGGCGCTGGTCGCGGTGCATCTGGCCCGCTCGCTGGCCGACGGGGAATCCGCCGGCGCAGCCCACCTGGTGGCCGGCCTGCTCGGCGAACCGGAGGGGGTTGCGGGTCGTCGGGTCCGGCGCCTGACCGGGGGCGAACCTGCGGTCCGGCTGACCGAACACCCCGGCCTGCACGCCCCCGGCCTGCCCCGCCTGTCCCATGCCCTGGTCGCGCTGCCCGTCACCGACGTGCCGGCGTGGACCACCGACCTGCTGCGCGCGGCGATCCGGGTCGGCGGGGACGACCTCGACGACCTGCTCTCGGCCACGGGTCTGGACACCACGGTCGCCGCCGCGCTCGAGGAGCCACCGCCCCCGGCCGAGGACGAGGAGGACGCGGGCGAGACGTTCGGACGCGGGTCCTTCACCGCCCGTGGGTTGGACCGGGCCGCCGACGAGGCGGTCTCGCGGGCGCTGGCCCACAGCACCTCCAGCCGGGCGCTCGTCCCCCGGTTGATGCTCGACGAGGTCGAGCGGTCTGCCCTGGCCAACCTGCCCGAGGTGTCGATCGACCTGGTCGTGCAGCGAGCCCTGGACACCCGCGGCGACCACGTCTCGTTGCGAGACCTCGCGACCTGCATGGTCAGCGTGGCGCTGGAAGCGCTCGACCTCCCCAACCGCTGACTCTCCTCTTCCAGGACACCCGACCGTTCCGGGACCCCCGACCGTTCCAGGACACCCGACCGCTGCGGGACACCCGACGACACGCCGTCGTCGAACCGCGAACGAGTCCCTCACGAGGCGTACCCCGACGCGGGGGATGGTTCTAGGCTGACGACCACACCGCCGGCTGGAGGGATTTGGCGCGATGAGGGTCAGAGACGTTATGGACCGCAAGGCAGCTCGGGTGTCCCCCGACGATCCGTTGCGGGTCGCCGCAGAGCTGCTGGCGTTGACCGGGGCAAGCGACCTTGCGGTCGTCGCCGACAGCGGGGCGTTCATGGGGGTGCTGTCGGAGGGTGACCTCCTGCGCGCGCTGATGCCCGACTTCGACGACATCGACCCGGGGCAGGCCACGCTGGAGAAGGCCTACGCGTTCTTCGTCAACGCCGGCGAGAGCCGGGTGGACGACCCGGTGATCAACCACGTCATCCACAACCCGTTCACGGTCGGGCCCGACGACCAGCTGCTGCAACCCGCGGCCCTGATGGTGTCCAAGCAGATCCGGCGGCTGCCGGTCGTCGCCGACGGCCGGTTCCTCGGCACGGTGTCGCGGGCCGACATCTGCTGGGCGCTGCTGTGCGACGTCGCCGACGACGCCGGGGCGCCGGCTCCGGCTGCGTGACCCCACGATGACCGCGACGACCCTGCCGCCCTCGACCACCCCCGGGCCCAGCCGACGGCTGCTGGAGGCCCTCGCCGAGGAGGCATCGCCCCACCTCGGCTCGTTGTCCTACGACGACGGGCTCATGCCGGTCGGCGACCCCCCGACGGCGCTTCCGCCCAGCCACGAGGCCTGGGACCAAGCGGCGGCGGAGCTGCCCCGGATGTGGCGCGACCTGTCGGCCCGACGGGAGCTGCCCGAGCTGCCGCTGCTGTCCGCTGCCCCCGAGGACCTTGCCGACGAGCACCTGTGGCGTGCCTCGGTGGTGCTCGGTGCGCTGGTGTACGCCTACGTGCGGTGCGACATGCACGACCTGCACCTGCCGGCCCCGGTCGCGGTGCCCAGCGTCCTGCGGCTGCCGTGGGAGGAGGTCGCCCGCCGGATGGGCCGCCACCGTGCCCACTTCTCCCTCGACGACCTGATGCTGCACAACTGGGCACGCATCGACCCCACCGGCCCGATCACCGTGGAGAACACCAGGCTGTTGGTCCCCCAGACCGGCTCCTCCACCGAAGCTGCCTTCTGCCTGGGGTTCAACGAGGTCAGCGCGGCCTGCACGCCGCTGGTGCAGGCCATGGTCCGCGGGCAGGACGCCGCGGCGGCCAAGGACGTCGACGCCGTGGTGCAGTCGCTGCTGGACGTGCTGGACGCCGTGCACCACCTGACCGAGACCGCGTTGATGAAGATCGACCCGGTCCCGCTGGCCTCCCCGCACGCCGACCCCGTCATCTGGGCCAAGCTGGTCGCCCCCACGGGCATCCCGGTCGTGAGCAACGTGCCGGGTGTCTCCGGTGCGGCCGCGGCCGGTATCCAGGCCCTCGACAACTTCCTCGGTCGGGTCACCCACGCCAGCCCCCTGGGCCAGGAGGCCCTGCACGTCGCCGACAACTACGCCCCGAACGTCCGCCGGTTCGTCGCCGCCATGGGCCAGGCGCCGGTCCGCGACTTCGTGCTGGAGTCCGGCGACATCGGCCTGCGTGGACTGTTCCAGAACGTCGTCGACGCCTACACCGGTGACCGTGGCTACCTGGGCGTGCATCGCCGCAAGGTCTACGGATTCATCCAGACCGCGTTCAAGGTCGGCCGGCCCTCCACCGCCAGCGGCATCTCCGGGCAGTACCGGGCACGGGCGTGGCGGCACGCCCACCACGCGCTGGAGGCGGCCCGCGTCGAGCGGGTGCTGGACATGTCGATGCAGCCGGTCCCCGCGCGTCTGGCCGGCCGCACGGTGGTTGCCCAGGGCTCGACCGGACCGATCAACGACATCCGCCTGGACCTGCGCGGGACCGGCCTGATCGTGCGTCCCGGGGACCGTCTGGCGGTGCACCCCAAGAACGACCCCGAGCTCGTGGAGTGGACGCTGCAGGCCCTCGGCGCCACGGGTGAGGAGCGGGTCCCCCTGACGACGTCGTGGCAGGCATCGCTGGCAGCCCGCCACGACCAGCTCAACCGTGGGGACGCCAACCTGCGCGACTTCCTGACCCATGCGTGGCTGCGTCCCCTGACCCCGGAGGTGGCCGAGCAGCTGGTGGCGCTGGCGCCGGCCCCGAGCCTGCTCGCGTTGCTGCGCGAACGCCGGGAGGAGGGGTGGGAGGTGCCCGACGCGCTCCACGAGCTGCGTCGCACCGGCTTCAACCCCTCCCGCATGTGGAAGGCCGAGCTGATGGACCGCGAGGCCATCAGCCGCATCCTCCCGCCGCTGCCCGCCCGCCTGTACTCCGTGGCGGGCACCGAGGTCGACGACGACGGCCTGCCGACGACGGCAAGCCTGGTCATCGGGCACCTGTCGTTCGAGGCGGAGGGCGCCGACGGCGAGGTCCGCCGCCAGCGCGGGACCGCATCGACGATGATGACCGAGCGGCTGGACATCGGCGGCGAGGTCGACCTGACCGTCGTCCGTCCGCAGCGGTTCACCCTGCCCACCGACGACCGCGGCGTGATCATGTGCGCTGCCGGGACCGGGGTCGCCCCGTTCATGGGGTTCCTCGAGCACCGCGAGGCCGGGGACGGCGACAACTGGCTGATGCTGGCGGTGCGCACTCCCGAGCAGGTCCCCGATCAGGAGCGGCTGTACCGCTGGCGCGACACCGACCACGTTCGGCTGGACATCGCCTACTCCCGTGAGGCCCCGGAGGGCGGCCCGCCGGGACGGATCGACCGGCTCATCACCTCACCGGAGGTCGGCCCGGAGCTCGTGCGCTGGCTGCTGGAGACCGACGCCAACCTGTACGTGTGCGGGCAGGGCGGGTTCGCGTCCACGGTCATGACGGCAGTCCGCGAGGCGCTGGCTGCCCACGGCCCGGAGGGCCTGGACCCCGACGTGGCGATGCGCCAGCTGGTCGCGGACCGCCAGGTCATGTTCGACGTGTTCACCACGTTCACGCCGGCCGCCGACCTCCGCCCGGGCGAGCGGCCCCTCGAGGTGTCGGAGCTGATCGCCCACACCGGCCCCGACAACGGGTACTGGATGGCCATCAACGGCGTCGTGCACGACATGACGGAGTTCCGCCACCTGCACCCCGGCGGTCGCCACATCGTCGACGACAACTGTGGGGTGGACTGCACCACGGAGTTCGACGAGGTCCGACACCACCTGGATCCCGAGATCGTGGCGATGCTGGAGATGTACCGCATCGGTGTTGTCCGGCAGCTGTCGCTCGAGGGCCCATGGGGCATCGCGATCCGTGACGGTCGGGTGGACGCGATCACCCTGCAGCAGCTGTACGCCGCGTGGGTCGCCGAGGCCTACACCGTGGTGGAGCTGCGCAACTCCCTGCGCAACGAGCTGAGCGTGATCGCCCTGCCCCTGACCGACCGGGAGGCCGTCGGTGACCTGACGCCCCTGAAGGTGGGCATCGTGGTCGACACGATGCAACGGTTCTGCGTCCAGCTGCTGGCCATCGCGCTCGGGACCGAGATCGCCGACCTGTGGGCGATGACGTGTGGACTGGCCGCACCGGCCGCCGACGCCCAGGAGCTGGGCCGCCGGCTGCAGCAGGGGCTCGGCCACACCGCCGGCAGCGGGACGCTCGGTGAGGACGGCGGCCTGTGGCCCGACGTGGCCGACGCCCTCGCGGCCGCCCACGACGCCCGCGACCGGGCAGCCGACGCCGGACCCGCCGCGCACGCGGCCATCGCCGATGCCGCAGCCACCATCGAGGGGACGCTGACCGACATCGTGGATGCCCTCGGTGTCGGGCTGCAGGCCTTCGAGCGACACGAGGCCGCCGTCGCCGTGGTCGCGGGTCCCGACCTGCTCGGTGCCCTGGCCGTGCTGCCCGACCGCCTCCGCGCACGTCGCGCCGAGCTGGCCACGGCAGCCCGGGCGCTCGCCACTGCCCTGGAGGGGTGAGGGATGGTCATCGGACTGAAGTCCCAGGTTGCCGAGCGGCCCAACGAGGTCGCGCTGACCGACGAGACCGGCACCACGACGTGGGTGCACCTCAACGACCAGGCCAACCGGTGGATCCTCGGGCTTCGTGGCCTCGGGATCCAGCCCGGTGACCGCATCGCGGTGATGACCGGCAACCGGCGCGAGGCCTGGGAGGTCTTCGTGGCAGCCCTGCACGCCGGGTTCGTCCTCGTGATCGTGCCGTGGGACGCCGACGTCGAGCGGACCCGCTACATCATGGAGCACTCCGATGCGCGGCTGCTGATCATGGAGGATGCCTGCCGGCCTGTGGCCGTCGAGGCCACCGCGGACCTGCCGCTCGTCGCCCGCCTGACCCTCGACGGGGCCACCGGTGACGGCGTGCACGCGGCCGCCGACCTGCTGTACCACTCCCCGCCCATCGAACCCGACGGGCAGATGGCCGGCGGCCCGATGTTCTACACCTCGGGCACGACGGGGGCGCCCAAGGGCGTCATCGGGGCAGGCATCAACGCGGCCGGCGGCCCGATCAGCGACGTGCTGGACACCGCGGCCGGGGTGGCGCAGGGGCTGGGCATCGACACCAAGGGCGTTGCGTTGATCGCCGGACCGCTGTACCACTCCGGCCAGTTCGTCCTGTCGACCTTCCCGATGCTGGCCGGGCAACGGATCGTGATCCGCCGGACCACCGATCCGGCGGGCGTCCTCGAGGCGATCGACCGCTACCACGTGGGCAACACGCTGCTGCTGCCGTCGGTCCTCGGGGAGATGCTGCGCCTGCCCGAGGACGTCCGCGACCGCTTCAAGGGCACGACGCTGCAGCTGCTGATGCACACCGGGGCCCCGTGCCCGCCGCACGTCAAGCAGGGCATGATCGACTGGCTCGGCCCGAAGGTCGTGGAGATCTACGGCGCCAGCGAGGGCGGGATGTTCGCCATGGGCTCCAGCCAGGACTTCCTGGACAAGCCCGGCAGCGTGGGCCGGATCCTGCCGTTCATCGAGGCGACGGTGATCGGGCCCGACGACACGCCGGTCGCCCCCGGTGAGGAGGGCGAGATCTTCCTGCGCTACCGCAACGGCAACACCTTCAGCTACCACAAGGCGCCGGAGAAGACGGCCGAGGCGTACCGCGAACCCGGTCAGTTCACCCTCGGCGACATCGGCCGGATCGACGAGGACGGCTACCTGTTCATCAGCGGCCGCCGGTCGCACGTGATCACCGTCAACGGCGTGTGGGTGCACCCCAACCACGTCGAGCAGGGGATCGCGGCGTTCGAGCAGGTCAACGACGTCGGCGTGTTCGAGGGCGGCCCCGAGGGCGGTCCGGAGGAGGTGCACGTCTCCGTGGTCCCGGCCGAGGGTGTGGACCCGGCGACCCTGGAGGACGCCGTGCGTGGCTGGGCTGCGGAGACGATGACCCCCGAGCAGGTCCCGACCCGCGTGCACGTGGTCGAGTCGATCCCGCGCAACGCCTCCGGCAAGATCCTCCGCGACGCGCTCCGCGAGGCGGCGCTGCCGGGCTGACCACCCGGCGCCCACCGCCCGAGCGGGGGCATGCCGGGTCGGGCGTCCCGGTTCCGGCGGGTCAGGTCAGGAGCGTCATCGCGCGTCGGCCCATGGTGATCTCCGTGCCCGGGAGGAGGGCGATGACCTCGCCGGTGGGGACCGGCTCGTGCCGTGGGGAGGAGGGGAGGCGCACCGACGTGCCGTTGGGGCTGCCGAGGTCGCGCAGATGCACCGACCATCCCTGCACCAGCAGCTCGGCGTGGCTGCGGGACACCGACCGTTCGGAGTCGGTCACCACGAGCGGTGCAGCGGCTCCGGACTGGACGCGCTCGTGGCCGGAGGGGTTGCGGCCCACGACGACGTCCCCGTTCAGCACGTGTCGGGTGCCGTCGTCCATCCGGAGGCTGGCCACCGGCACGGCCGGCTGGGTCCAGGCCTGCCGGGGTGGTTCGAGGACGGTGTCGCAGCGGCGGCATCGCAGGGTCCGCGGGTGGACGAACGCCGCGCAGGTACCGCAGACGACGCCCTCGAGCTGCTGCGGGGAGGCGCCGACGGTGGGGCCGGTGTCGACCCAGGCACCGGTGCCGAGCCACGCGCCCTCGCGCAGGCCGGGGTGGTCCGCCGCGGGGCCGATCGGCATGTCGGCAGGGCCGATGGCCACCCTGATCGGGTCGGCGGTCGCAAGGTCGACGGGGCCGGAGACGGTGCTGCGATATCCCACGTGGTCGCTGCGGTACAGCAGGTCGGCCCCGATGCGGACGGTGAAGCCGTCACCGTGGCAGACGAGCACGCCCAGGCTCGGCTCGTCGCCGTGGGGATGCTGGCGGAGGCGATCGAGCAGCCCGTCGCCGTCAGCCACGGACGCCGCGTCGAAGAGCAGCTCGACCAGGTCGGTCGGGGCGCGGTCTCCGAGCACCACGACGACGTCGCCGTGATGCACGACCCGTCCCGGGCCGGGCAGGATGCGCCCGTCCATGCTGCTCCCTCCGACCTCGAACCCTCTACGATCGTCAGCAGAGCCTACGACGCGAGGGGTCGGGCCGGTACCGGAGGGAGCACAGTGGCCAGTTCACCCGAGGCCGCCGCGTTCGACGCCAGCGTGGTGCGGTCCATCGGCGCCCTGGCCGAGATCGCCGTCGGCTGTGCCCTGCTGATCGACGGCGTGGTGCACTTCGTGTCCGACGAGGTGCCGCTGACCGACGTCACGTGGACGTTGCTGTCCTCGGCGTTGCGGTCGGGCGCGACCGCACGTCAGGACACCGGCGCGGGTGCGGAGATGGTGGTGCCGCTCGTGGCCGACGAGGAAACGGTCGGGTTCGTCGTCGCCCGCCGGCACGACGGCGCCTTCAGCAGCGCCGAGGCAGCTCTGCTGCGGCTGATGGCCGACGCCGCTGCCGAGGCCGGCGTGCGGGGCCGGGCCGAGCACGAGCTGACCGACCTGTTCTCGGACTACCTCAGCCGCGACGTGGCCGTGCAGCTGCTGGAGGATCCGGAGGGAGGGGCGCTCGGTGGGCGGACGATGGACGTCAGCGTCCTGTTCGCCGACCTCCAGGGCTTCACGTCGCTGTCGGAGCAGATCCCACCGGCGGACGTGGTCGACCTGCTGAACCGGTACTTCGCCCTGGTCGTGCCGGCCATCACCGAGAACGGCGGGGCCGTGTCGGCGTTCATCGGGGACGCGATCATGGCGCTGTTCGGCGCGCCGATCCCCCACCCCGAACACCCCCTGCTGGCAGCCCGTGCGGCCATCGCCCTGCAGGACGCCGTCAACGGGATGATCGCCGCCGAGCCGCAGATGCCGAAGCTGCGGGTCGGGGTGGCCACGGGGCCAGCGACCGTCGGCAGCATCGGCAGTCCCCGCCGTCGGGTGTTCACCGCGATCGGGGACACCGTCAACCTGGCGTCACGGCTGGAGTCCTCCGCTGCCCCCGGCACGGTGTCGATCAGCGCCGAGACCTACGCGGTCGTCCGGACGTTCACCCACACCGAGCGGCTGGACCCGATCAGGCTGAAGGGCAAGGCCGAACCCGTCCTGTCCTACCGGCTGGACGGCATCCGCGACAACAGCGACCGGCTGGTCGGCACCGGCACGGTCGCCACTCCCCTGTCGGTGCTGCGGCAGCTGCCCCCCAAGCGCGACCGACCCGTCTGACCCGCCTGCGGTCAAGCGGCCTGTGGTCTGCGCCCGCCCGCGGTGAATGTGCAGGTTGGCCGGATCCTCGGCCAACCTGCACGAGTCCGCTCGGCTCGTGTGCAGCACGGCCGGGTGACCGGCCAACCGGCACAACGGGCAGAAGGTCCCGGGTCGTCCGGGACCTTCGACGCTGGCCGGTGGACCACCCCGTGCCGCATCGTCGACGCATGACACGCACCAAGGATCATCTGCAACGACTCGACCAGGACGAGTGCATGACGCTCCTGGCCGGTCATCCCACCAAGGTCGGCCGCCTGGCCTTCGTCGACCAGGACTACCCGATCGTCCTGCCCGTCAACTTCCGGGTCCACCGTGGTTCGGTGGTCTTCCGCTCCGACACGGGCTCCAAGTACATGGCCGCGGCCATGGGCCAGAAGGTCGCCTTCGAGGTCGACGACGTCGACGAGGCCTGGCAGGAGGGCTGGTCGGTCCTCATCCAGGGCATGTGCCACGAGATCACCGATCCGCATCAGCTGAAGCTGATCGACGGCATCGGCCTGAACGCGTGGGCCGGCGCCAACATGCACACGCTGGAGATCCTGCACCACCGCATCACCGGCCGTCGGATCGTCTGAACCGCCCTACCGGGCACCCTGTCCGGCCGACACGTTCGACCTGTCGGTCGGACGTGTCACGTTGTCGTCACTCCCGGACATGAGAGGGTGAATGGACGACAACGACCGACTCCGCGCCCTGCACGACGCGCACGCCGACGACCTGGTGGCCTACGTCACCCGGCGCACGGCGTCGCCAGACGACGCCGCCGACGTCATCGCCG
The DNA here is from genome assembly GCF_003344865.1 of Euzebya pacifica. Classification (GTDB taxonomy): domain Bacteria; phylum Actinomycetota; class Nitriliruptoria; order Euzebyales; family Euzebyaceae; genus Euzebya; species Euzebya pacifica. The sequence continues at coordinate 1,828,253 of NZ_CP031165.1, read as the reverse complement.
AGACCTTCCTGGTCGCCTGGCGACGGCTCGACGACGTACCCCCGGGGCACGAGGCCCGCCTGTGGCTGTTCGGGGTTGCCCGACGACAGCTTGCCAACAGCCGGCGGAGCACGCGCCGACGCACCCGCCTGCTCGGTCGGCTGACCGACCAGCTCGGCCCTGCGCTGGCCGCCGCGCCGCCGGGGTCACCACCCGACAGCCCGGTCATGGAGGCCATCTCGCGGCTGCCCGAACGCGACCGCGAGGTCCTCTACCTCGTCGCGTGGGAGCAGCTGTCCCCCGCAGAGGCCGCGGTGGTGCTCGGCGTGTCACCGGACGCTGCCCGCACCCGCCTCCACCGGGCCAGGAAACGGCTCGAGGCCGAGCTCGACATCCCCGCGTCCACCCCTGCCCTGGAGGGAACCCGATGACCAACGACCTGCTCGACACGCTCCGTGCCCACGACCCCGCCCGTCCCCGCACCGCCGCGGTCAGGTCGGCCACCTCCGACGTGGTCAGCCGGATCGCCGACACGCCCCGCCCCGCCGCACGGCCTGCCCGCGCCCTCTCGAGGGGAGATCGCGCCCCGTGGGCCTTCGGCGCCGTGGCCGCTGGCCTGGTTGCCCTGCTGGTCGTGGTGGTCGTCCGTGTGGCGCCGGCTCCCAACGCCGTCGGCGACGGGGGCACCCAGGTCTTCGGTGACGTCGGCCCCCACCTGTTGCTGACAGCCGAGGGCTGGAACCTGGACCGCGTGGACGTGCAGTCCGACAGCTTCGGCGAGGCGACGTTCAGCGGTCCCGAGGGGTCGATGGACCTGCACTGGCGGCCTGCGGAGGAGCACAGCGGATGGCTCGCCGACCGACGAACCTCCACCACCCCGCTCGACCAGATCGTGGTCGACGGCCGGCAGGCCGACCTGATGGCGTACGCCGCGACCGACCACACGGCCCTCTGGACCGATGACGTGCGCTCGCTGGAGCTCCGCGGAGGTGGCATGGATGCCGAGGCGTTCACCGCACTCGCGGCGTCGCTGGCGCCGGCCACACCGGAGGAGTGGAGCGCCGCGCTGCCCGACTCCGCGATCTCGCCCTCCCAACGAGGCACCGTGGTCAGCCAGATGCTCGACGGCCTGCCCCTGCCGCCCGGCTTCGACCAGGCAGCCCTGGAGGGCGCGGAATCCACCAACGACCGCTATCAGCTCGGCGCAGCGGTCACCGGTGCTGTTGCCTGTGGCTGGATCGAGGAGTGGATCGCTGCCCGCGGTGTTGGCGACGACACCCGAGCCACGACGGCCCGCGATGCCCTCGCCTCGGCCCACGGCTGGCCGATCCTGGACGAGATGTCCGCGGAGGGGGCCTACCCGCAGGTCCTGCGCCAGTACGCCGACGCGGTCAACGCCGACGGCACCATTGAGGGCGGCACGACCCTGACGGTCGAGGAGAGCTACGCCGCCGCCCTGGGCTGCTGAGACTCCAGGTCGATCGCCCGCAACCAACCGACCAGCAGCCACAGGGCCGTCGCTGGGTACACCAGCCCGCCGGGGACCCACATTAGGGCCCCGGCGAGCTGCTGGTCGGCCAGCGGGGTCAGCCCCGTCGTGTCGGCGATGCCGCGGTAGCCGTCGTACCAGGCGGTCCCGGCGAAGGTCATCAGGGCCGCCAGGAAGACCGTCGCCATGGCGGTGGTGAAGACGAACAGCAGCCGGATGCCGGGTTGGGCCGTCCGATGGCGCAGCACGACCCGCCACCACAGCCAGCCCGCCAGCAGCCAGCTGCCGTGCTGCAGCACGTGGACCAGCTCGTTGCGCAGGGCGGCGTCGTAGGGCACCGCCGCATGCCACCCCCACAGCACCGCGATGTTGGCCAGCCAGGCCACGTCCATGCGCCGCCACCATGCCGGCCCCGGCACGATGCGCAGCACCCGGCCGATCCGCATCCCTCGCGCCACGACGTCGCGGGGGACGGCGCGAAGCACCCGCGGGCCCGGTGCGGCGAGGACCAGCAGGGGTGCCACGACCAACCCGAGCAGCAGGTGCTGGACCATGTGCGCCGACGCCAACCGTCCGGCGGCCACGTCGAGCGGCGACATCACGGCGATGCCGAGCAGCACGAGCGCCGCGCCGAGGGCCGCGCCACGACGCCGCTGGTCCGGAGCCGCCGACCCCTGTGCCCCACCCCGCAGGTACAGCCCGCCGACGACCACGATGGCGAGCAGCGCGATGGGTTCCAGGGTCCACTGGGTCCACGAGACGCCGGTCGTCGTGCCGGTCATCAGCAGGCGGGCAGGACCAGGGCGGGCAACCCGACGACCAGGACCGACACCGTGAACAGCGCGCAGAGCATGGTGCTGGTCAGGGCGAGGGAGGAGTCGCGCAGCGGGCCCGGGTCGGCGCTGCCGTCGGGGCCCTCGGGCACTTCTGTCTCGGCGCTGGGGCCCACGCCCCTCCGCCTCGCGGCACGGATGCGTCCGCCTTCGTCGCGCTGCGGCTCCATCTCTCGCCACCAGCGGTAGCTGGCCCAGGTGATGGCGGCGCCCACGAGGACGGCCACGCCGGTGGCGACCACCGTCACGGACGTGGCCAACCGATCAGCAGGTGGGGCCACCGCGCACGCGGCCTCGGTGGTGAGGTAGACGACCAGGAAGTGCACCCCGAACAGGATCGGGCCGCCGATGAACAGCAGCCAGCGAACGGGTGGGGTGCCGTCGTGTCGGGGGACGGGTTCGACCGCGGATTCGGTGCGGGGGTCGGGACGGCCGTCGGTCATGTGACCACCGGTCCGAGGCCGAGGGTGGCCGCGCCGATCACCCAGATGACCGAGATGGCCGCCCACCAGGTCGCGGTGTTGGTCACCGGCACGTGGCGGTGGTTGGTGAAGTGCCCCTGAACCGCCCACACCGCCATCATCGTGGTCATGACGGCGCCGATCACGACCATCAGCAGCAGGAAGCCGGCGAGGGTGTGGTAGATCGACCCGTAGGCATGGGTCTTGGAGTCGAACTCGAGCCCGTTGATGTGGAGGAACAGGTGGACGGCCGCCGCGATCCCGATCACGGAACCGGCCACCAGCCACCCCTTGAACGACGTGGTGCCGGCGTCGCGCACCCGTCGCAGGGCCACCCACACCGCGGCTGCGGCCGCCACGACCAGGGCCGTCCCCGTCGCGAGCGCCCCGAGGTCGGGCATCGCGATGCCCGACGGGGGCCACGCGGCGTTGTCCAGCCGCAGGTAGAAGTAGGCCAGCAGGAGGCTGGCGAAGCCGATCGAGACGAACAGGACCGAGAGCCCCATGCCCCATCGCGAGATGACGAGGCTGCCGCCGGCGTGGACGGGGATGCCGTGGGCGTCCTCGAAGGCCCGCTCCTCCTCCACCGTCATCGGGGCTTCGGTCGGGCGGTTCCACATGATGACGGACCCGGCGATGATCAGCGCACCGAGGAGGGCACCGGGACGCAGCTTGATCAGCTCGCTGAAGAAGATCAGCACGGTCCCGCAGGCCGCCACGAGCGGCCAGATGGAGGGGTCGGCGACCCGGTAGATCTCCTCGGGCCGGGCGTTGGCGGTCCCGGTGACCAGGACCGCGCGCCAGCGCAGCGGCCAGCGGGCCATTCCCTGCACCAGCTCCTCGACCTCGGTGTCCCCGCTGTGGATGTCGTCCTGGTCCCACAGGGGATGGCGGCTGGTCACGACGGGCGGGACGGTCCAGCCGTGCTGCTTGGGTGGTGACGGAACGGCCCATTCGAGCGTGTCCCCTCCCCAGGGGTTGTGTCCGGCCGGTGGGCCGTGGCGGTAGCTGCGCACGACGTTCCAGACGAAGACCGCGATCCCTGCCACCACGATGTAGACCCCGACCGTGGAGACGATGTTGAGGGCCTGCCAGCCCATCTCCTCGGGGTAGGTGTAGATCCGCCTGGGCATCCCCTGCAGCCCGACGATGTGCATCGGGAAGAACGCCACGTTGACCCCGACGAACAGCAGCCAGAACTCGATGCGCCCCAGCCGCTCGTCCATCATCTTGCCGGTGATCTTCGGCCACCAGTAGTGCACGCCCGCGAAGATCGGGAAGGCCACCCCGCCGATGAGGACGTAGTGGAGGTGCCCGACGACGAAGTAGCTGTCGTGGACCTGCAGGTCGAACGGCACCGCCGCGACCATGACCCCGGTGATGCCCCCGATCACGAAGATCACCAGGAACCCCATGACGAAGAGCATCGGTGTGGTCCACCGAACGCGTCCTGCGGCGATCGTGGACACCCACGCGAAGATCTGCACCCCGGCGGGGATGGCGATCACCATGGATGCGGCTGCGAAGAACGCCAGGACCAGCGGGGGCAGCCCCGTGGTGAACATGTGGTGTGCCCACAGCCCGAACGACAGCACCCCGATCCCCACCATCGACGCCACGATCCACGTGTAGCCGATGGTTCGGTGCCGCACCATGACGGGCAGCACCATCGCCACGATGCCCGCGGCCGGCAGGAACTGGATGTAGACCTCCGGGTGGCCGAAGATCCAGAACAGGTGCTGCCACAGCAACGAGGACCCGCCCGCGTCGGGGTTGAAGAACTGGGTGCCGAACCCACGGTCGAGCTCGAGCAGCAGGCTGCCGATGATCAGCGGCGTGAACGCGAAGAGGATCATGAACGCCGTGACGAGCATGGCCCACGCGAACAGCGGCAGCCGCGTGAGCGTCATGCCGGGGGCGCGCAGCTTCAGGACGCCGACGATGATCTCGACGGCCGCTGCGATGGCCCCGACCTCGGCCACGCCGAGGCCGAGGACCCAGAAGTCGAGGGCGAGGTCGGGTGAGAACTCCGGTCCGCTCAAGGGCGTGTAGGCGAACCAGCCGGCGTCGGGCACGAGCTGGAAGAGGGTGGCGGAGTAGTACAGCAGGCCGCCGAGGAGGAAGGTCCAGTAGGCGAAGGCGCCCAGCCGGGGGAACGGCATCTCGCGGCTGCCGAGCAGGAGCGGCAGGAGGAGGATCGCGAAGCCCTCGAAGATCGGCAGGATGACCAGGAACATGGTCACCGAGCCGTGGTTGGTGAACAGCTCGTTGTACAGCTGGGGACCGACGAGGCCCATCTCGGGGAACGCGAGCTGCGTGCGCATCACGACGGAGTCGACGCTGCCGCCGAGGATGACGAAGAAGAACCCGGTCAGCATCAGGCGCAGCCCGATGTTGTCGTTCTGGACGGCGCGCAGTTGGCCCCAGAGGCCGGGCGGGTCGGACCAGACGCGTTCGAGCTGCTCGTCGGTCTCGGCCTCGGCGACGGTCGGCGATGCGTGGGCGGGACGTTCCAGCCCGGGGACGTGCTCGTCACTCGACGACAGGGTCATTCCAGGGACTCCAGGTAGGCGTGGACCGCCTCGAGCTCGGCGTCGGTCATGTTGGGCGCCTCCATCAGGGCGCCGGGCTTGACGTGCTGGGGGTCGTCCAGCCAGCGGGCGAGGGCCTCGGGGGTGTTCGGCAGCGTCCGGGCGGCGATGGTCCGGCGGCTGGCGAAGTGCGTCAGGTCGGGCGCCGGGGGGCCGTCGTTGGTCGACCCGTTCATGGTGTGGCACTCCATGCAGGTGCTGGCCCCGGCGACGAGGTCCCGGCCCTGCATCGCCAGCTCGTCCTCGGGTTCGACCGCCGGTTCGGCCTGCGCGGCCAGCCAGGCGTCGAAGTCCGCTGGATCGTGGGCGATCACGAGCACGCCCATGTTGGCGTGCTGGATCCCGCAGAACTCCGCGCACGTACCGCGGTACTCGCCGGGTTCGTCGGCCTCGATGACCAGCGTGTGGGTCCCGTCCGGGAGCGCGTCGAGCTTTCCGGTCAGCTGCGGAATCCAGAACGAGTGCACCACGTCGCTGGAGGTCAGCTCGATGGCGACCTGTTCACCGGCCGGGATGTGGACCTCGTTGGCGGTGACCACGTCGGCGTCGGGGTAGCGGACCTCCCACCAGAACTGGTGCCCGGTCACCTCCACGGTCAGGGCGTCCTCGGGGGCCTCGGCCGCGGTGGTGGCCATGGTGTCGAGCGTCGCGACGAGGACCGCCCCGACGACGACGACCGGCAGGACGATCCCGCCCCAGACGATCAGCCGGTTGCTGGGCCGTTCCTCGTCCAGGGTGGCGCGTCGGCGGATGCCCACGACCAGCAGGACGGCGAAGATCGCGAACGCCACGATGCCGAGGACCAGCATGAGGACCCAGAGGTCGTCGATGCTCCTCGCCGCGGGTCCACGCGGATCGAGGCTGCCCCACACAGCAGCCACCTCGGTTCCCGGGACGCGACGCACGCGACGTCACTACCCGAGCGCGGGTGGGTTCACACCCACCCGCCCGAGATTTCTACGCGAGCGTCACCACGCGGCTACGCGAGCAGGTCCTCCACGATGTCAGCCCGGCCAGGCGCCTTCGCGCGGCCTCCAACCCAGTGGAGGACCTTCGCTCCGCAGGCTACGCGAGCAGGTCCTCCACGATGCGCCGCCCCGGGATGACGTCGTCGGTCTCCTCGGTGAAGGCTTCCATCAGGCCCTTGGAGACGTTCTTGCGGGTCATCTGGACCAGGCCGAGCTTGGAGATCTCCATCACGCGGGACTTGGTCTTGTCGCGGGCCAGCTCGCGCTTGAACCGCTTCAGGACCTCTTCACGGTTGGCCTGGACGATCATGTCGACGAAGTCGATGACGATGATGCCGCCCATGTCGCGCAGCCGGAGCTGGCGGGCGATCTCCTCGGCGGCCTCGATGTTGTTGCGGAGGACCGTCTCCTCGAGGTTGTCCTTGCCGACGAACTTGCCGGTGTTGACATCGATGACCCACATGGCCTCGGTCTTCTCGATGATCAGGTAGCCGCCGGACTTCAGCCAGACCTTCTTCTCCAGGGCCCGACGGATCTGCGTGGTCACCTCGTAGGCGTCGAAGAGGCGCTCCACGCCGCCGTCGGCCTGGGCCGGCGGGTCGTAGGTGACCACCTTGGCGACGTGCTCGGGGCTGACCTCCGACAGGTAGGAGCGGACCTCGTCGGCCAGCTCCGCATCGTCGATGATGAGCTGGGTGTGCTCGGGGCCGAACACGTCGCGGATGACGCGCAGGACCAGCTGCGGCTCGGAGTAGATGGACTCCAGCGGCTTGGCCTTCTCCGCCTTCTCCTCCACCTTCTTCCAGCGCTCCAGCAGGCGAGCCACGTCGGCCTCCAGCTGCTCGGCCGTCGCCGACTCGGCGGCGGTGCGCACGATCAGGCCGAAGCCCTCGGGCTTGAGGCCCTTGAGGATCTTGCGCAGGCGGTCGCGCTGGTCGTCGGGCAGCTTGCGGGAGATGCCCAGCATGTCGTCGCCGGGGGCCAGGACGCAGTAGCGGCCGGCCAGCGACAGGTGCTGGGTCAGGCGTGCACCCTTGGTGCCCATCGGGTCCTTGGTGACCTGCACCATGACGGGCTGTCCGGACTTGAGGGCCTGCTCGATGCGGGGAAGGCCACCGTCGCGGTCGGCCTCGTCGTAGTTGACCTCACCGGCGTACAGCACGCCGTTGCGGCCCTTGCCGATGTCGACGAACGCCGCCTCCATGCCGGGCAGGACGTTCTGGACACGGCCCTTGTAGATGTTGCCGACGTAGGAGGCCTCGGAGGCCTGGGTGACGTAGTGCTCGACCAGCGTGCGCTCCTCGAGCACCGCGATCTGGGTGCGCTCCTTGCCGACCGTGACCAGCATCCGCTTGGGCGGGCTCTCGGCCATCACCCGGCGGGTCTCGGGGCTGACCGACGGCACCCGGCGGCGACCGCCGCTGGTGCGCTGCGAGCGGGCGCTCAGGCGCGTCGGGGCACCCTGGTCGTCCTTGCTGCCACCGTCGCCCTTGTTGGCGGAACCGCCCCCGCCGCCACCGGACCGGCCACGACGGCCACGTCCCCGACGACCACGACGGCGCCGACGGCCCGACCGGCCCTTGTCGTCGTCGCCGTCGTCGTCCTTGGCGCCCCCGGAGTCCTTGCCCTCGTTGGTGTCGGAGGGGTCCCGGGTCGAGTCGTCCTCGTCGGACTCGTCCTTGGCCTTCTGGCCGCTGGAGCCGCCCTTCCCGTTGTCGGACTTCTGCTGGCCACCCCTGCCCGAGCGATCACCCTGACGGCCCTTGCCGGACCGGTTGCGGTTGGAGCCGCCGCGGTCGGACTTCTTGTCGGAACGGTCGTCGCCCTCGGCGTCGTCGTCATCGCTCTGTGCTGACCCGGCCTGTGCCGAGTCGGCCTGTGCTGACTCGCCCTCGTCGTCCTCGCGGTCGGTGTCATCGCCGGCGGTGCGCTGCTGGGCGCGGGTACGGGTGCGGGTCCGGTTTCCCTTGCCGGAGCCGGACCGCTGCTCGTCGCCGTCCGCGGCCGCATCGCCACCGTCGTCCGTGGAGGTGTCCCTGGAGTCGCCGTCCCTGGAGTCGCCGTCCTTGGAGTCGCCGTCCCTGGAGGCGCCGTCCTTGGAGTCGCCGTCGGAGGAGTCGTCGTCGGTCTGGTTCTGGCCGTCCGCGCCGCCACGACCACGGCCGCGGCCACGGCGTCCCCGGCGGCGGCGCCGGCGCGGTTTGTCCTCGCCGGTCTCGCCCGATGCGTCGCCGCGGCTGCCGCCGCTGCCGTCGCTGTCGCCCTTGCCGCTGTCGCCGTTGTCGTCGCTGTCGCTGTTGTCGTCGCTGTTGCTGGACGCCGCGGAGGTGGATTCGGTGGCGTCGGAGGAATCGTCGGAGGACTCGTCGGCGTCGGATTCGTCGGCCGGAGCCTCGTCGGTGTCGGTCGAGGACGCCTCGGTGGTGTCCTCGGCCTCGTCCTCGGCGTCGTCGTCGGACTCCTCGTCGGTGTCCACCGCGAACGGGTCGACGGCGATGGGGCGGGCGGTGCGTCGACGCACACGGGTCCGTTCGGTCCGGTCCTCGCCTGCGTCGTCGGGAAGGTCCTGCTGCTCGGTCTCGCTCACGCGGGCTCCTCTGGTGCTGGTGACGGCACGGACGGCCCGGTGGCTGTCCCCGAGGGGGAGCCATCGGCGGGGACCAACGGTGTGGTGGTCCCTCGCAGGGCGTCGTCGATGCCGGATTGATCGTCGCTCACGAGCCCCTGTGCGGCGCGCGTGATCAAGGTCGGGCGGTGCTCGATGCCGAGCACGCTGTGGACGTCGTCGGCACGGACTGCGGGTCCGGATCCGGCGTCGTCGGGGATGAAACCTGGGTGGCGCACGATGGCGCGCACGGTGGCGCCGTCGGCCACGATGCCGACGAGCGGGGGGCGGAGGTCAGCGGTGACCATGCGGCCCTTGCGCTCGCGCTCGACCTCGAGGGGGCCCTCGGCGGGCATGGCTGCCACGGCCTCGGCAACACCGGCGGCCGTCGTGTACTCCAGCACCCACATGGAGGCCTGCAGGCGCTTGCCCAGCCGCGGTGCCCCGTCCTCGACCTCAGCGGCATCGAGCACGTCGATGCCGTCGGGGAACGCGGCGTTGATCCGCGTGGTCATGTCGGCGAGGTCGATCGGCCCGGCGAACGTCAGCTCGGCGAACTCGGCGGTCGAACCGAAGCCCAGCGGAAGGGCGTCGCCGAAGCTGACCTTCGGGTGGGGGCTGAACCCCTCCGAGTACGCGATCGGCAGATCGGCCTTCCGCAGGGCTCGTTCCCAGACCCTGCCGAGGTCGATCGCGCTGATGTACCGGAGCTTCCCGGCCTTGGAGAACCTAACCCGGGCGCGCACTGAGGATGGGGAGGCGCCTGCTGTGCTGCTGCGACGGCTGGGCATGTGCGGTCTGGTTCGCGAGATCCAGGGAGGGGCACACGCCGCAGTCGTAGCAGGGAGTCCAGCGGCAGTCGTCGATTTCGGATGGGCCCGAGGAGCCCTGGGGATCGACGGCGTCGCGATAGTCCTGCCACAACCAGTCCTTCTCGAGGCCCGAGTCGAGCTGGTCCCACGGGAACACCTCGTTGGATGCACGTTCGCGCTGGCAGTACCAGCCGACGTCCACGCCGACCTCGTCGGCGGCCTGCATCCAGGTGTTGTAGTCGAACAGCTCGTCCCAGCCATCGAACCGGGCGCCGAGCTTCCAGGCTCGCTCGACCACGTCGGCGACCCTGCGGTCACCACGGGCGAGCAGCCCCTCGATCTGTCCCGGGTAGGGATCGTGGTAGCGGAGGTTGAGGTTGCGGTCGCGGGCAACCCGGGTCTTGATCAGACCCAGCTTGCGGTCGGTTTCCTCCGGGGAGTCCTGTGCGGCCCACTGGAACGGTGTGTGGGGCTTGGGCACGAACCCACCGACGGAGACGGTGACCTTGTTCTTGCGACCGTAGGACTTGCCGAGCTCCAGGACCTTCAGGCCCAGGTCGGCGATTGCGATGACGTCGTCGTCGGTCTCCGTGGGGAGGCCGATCATGAAGTAGAGCTTGATGTGGCGCCAGCCGTTGCCGAACGCCGTCTCCGCGGTGCGGAGCATGTCGTCCTCGCTGACCATCTTGTTGATGACCTTGCGCATGCGTTCGCTGCCCGCTTCGGGGGCGAACGTCAGGCCGGTCCGGCGACCGTTGCGAACCAGCTCGTCGGCCAGCTCGACGTTGAAGGCGTCGACACGAGTGGACGGCAGCGCCAGCGAGGTGGCGGTGCCCTCGTAGGTGTCGGCGAGGTCCCCGCACATCCCGCGGATCTCCGCGTGGTCGGCAGAGGACAGCGACAGCAGGCCGACCTCCTCGAACCCGGAGTTCTTCAGGCCCTCGGCGACCATCTTCTGGACGGTGGCCGACGACCGCTCGCGCACGGGGCGCGTGATCATGCCGGCCTGGCAGAAGCGGCAGCCACGGGTGCAGCCGCGGAAGATCTCCACGGCGTAGCGCTCGTGGACCGTCTCGGTCAGCGGCACGATCTGCTTCTTGGGGTACGGCCACTCGTCGAGGTCGGTGACCGTGCGCTTGGGCACGCGGTTGGCGGTGCCCTTCTCGACCGGGAAGATGCCGCGCAGGCGGCCGTGCGGCTCGCCGTCGCGGGGCTCGAGGTAGTCGGGCCGGTAGCGGTCGGGCAGGTAGGCGCCGGAGATGTCGGCGATGTGGTCCAGCCGCTCGGCGCGGTTGCTTACCTGCTTGAGGACGTTGTCGACCTCCAGCACGAACTCCTCGCCGTCACCCGCGCAGGCCACGTCGACGAAGGGCGCCAGCGGTTCGGGGTTGAACGAGGCGTGCCCGCCGATCATCACGATCGGATCGTCGGGCCCACGGTCGGCCGCCCGCAGGGGGATGCCGGCCAGGTCCAGGCAGTTGAGGAGGTTGGTGTAGCCGACCTCCGCGGACAGCGAGAAGGCCACCACGTCGAAGGATCCGGCCGGGAGGTGGTTCTCGAGGGAGAAGAAGGGAATGCCTTCCTCCCGCATGATCTCGTCCATGTCGGGCCACGGCGCGAACCCGCGCTCGGCCCGGGTCCCGTCGACCTCGTTGAGGACTTCGTAGAGGATCTGCACGCCCTGGTTGGGCTGCCCGACCTCGTAGGTGTCGGGGTAGCAGACGAGCCACGACGTGTCGCCGTCCCGTGGCTGCTTGACCACGATGTTGTCCTCGCCGCCGACGTAGCGGGCGGGCTTTCGGACACGCAGGAGGTGCGGCTCCAGGTCGGGCCACACCGAGCGTTGGGACTGTTGGGTCAGGGACATCTGTTCGACGAGGAATGGGGGTGGCGCTCGACCGGCGGATCGCCGGGGCGCTCGTGGGAACGTCTGCTGGGCAGTGTACTCGCCACCCGATGGGTATCCACGGTGCACCGAGGTGACCGTTGCACGTCCCGATGAACGCCCGTCGGGAGATCGAACAGCCTCGTGAAACCTGTTGGGTGCCACCCGGGAGTGGTCTAGGTTGCAGTCACCGACGCCCCCAGAACGGCACTTTCCAGCGTTCTGCATCCGAAAGGCAATCCTGCGATGAGCGACCCGAACCAACCGCCGCCTCCAGGCAACCAGCCAGGTCAGCAGTGGGGACAGCAGCCGCCGCCTCCGCAGCAGCAGCAACCGGGCTGGGGACAGGCACCGCCTCCACAGCAACCGGCACCCCCGCAGCCTCCGGCCGGCCAGCAGCCGGGGTGGGGTGCCCAGCCGCCACCCCCGGCCCAGCAGCCCGGGTGGGGTGCACAGCCGGGCCAGGGACCCGGCCAGCAGCCGGGATGGGGAGCGCAGCCGTCCGGCAGCGGTGGTGGCGGTCTCGAACCGAACGTGGCCTCGCTGCTCGCCTACCTGTTCGGGTGGATCGGTGGCCTGATCGTCTACCTCACCCAGAAGAACCCCGAAGCACGCTTCCACGGCGCCCAGTCGGTCCTGCTGTCCATCGCCGTGTTCGCGGTCTACGTGGTCCTCTTCGTGCTGACCTTCGTGAGCAACCTCTTCGGCATCTTCCTGCTGCTGCTCTGGCTGGCCGCGTTCGGCGTGTTCATCTTCATGTGCGTCCAGGGCTACCAGATAAAGCACACCAAGCTGCCCATCATCGGTGACATCGCCGAGCAGTGGGCCTCCAAGCCCACCTAGGACTCACCCCTTCGTGTGACCACGGCGCCCCGGCCACGGGGCGCCGTGTTCGCGTTCGGGCGGCGGTGTGTTCAGGCGATGGTGTGTTCAGGCCGCGGTGAGCTTCTCCAGCTCCTGCAGGCCCGAGTCCAGGTGGTCGAGCATGCGCTGCATCTGCGGCAGGGTCTTGCGGCAGGCGGTCAGGCCGAACTGCATCTCGGTGTCGTAGGACGTCAGCGTGATGTTGAGCGCTTGTCCCTGCTGCAGCAGCGACGCCGGGTACATGCCCTGGAGGCGGGCCCCGTCGAAGTAGCGCGGCTCCCGCGGGCCGGGCACGTTGGAGATGACGACGTTGGCCAGCGGACGCCCGCGGCCGGCGATGCCGAGCAGCGGGCCGATGACATAGGGGCTGGTGATCGCCACGGCATAGCCGACCCGTTCGGACCGGCTCATCGACGCCAGTCGGTCCTTGCCACGCTGCATCGAGGTGCGGATGCGCTCGAGCCGGTCGATCGGGTCGTCGATGTCGGTCCCGAGGTCGACCACCAGGAACGACAGGGCGTTGCCCTGCGGGCCGTCGTCCTCGGTGCGAACCGAGACGGGGATCATCCCGGTCAGGGGCTTGTCGGGCAGGGCCATGTGGTCCAGCAGGTAGGTGCGCATCGCATGGCTCGACATCGCGAGCGCAACGTCGTTGATGGACACGCCCAGCGCCTTGGCAACGCCGCTCATCCGCTCGAAGGAGAAGCCGTCGGCGGCGAACCGTCGCGAGCCGGTGATCCGACCGTTGAGCAGGCTGCGGGGTGCGGAGAAGGGCATGACCTCACCCTCCACCCCCTGTCGGGTGGCCCTCGCCTGGTCCCGCAGCGTCCCGGCGATGGTGCCGAGCGACCGAACCGGATCCAGCAGGCCGGGCTTCTCCAGGGGGCTCGACCGCAGCGGCTCCGGCACTGGCGAGGGGGTGGTCGCCGCGGTCGAGGCGATCTCCCATGGGGCCGCCATGCCGCGCAGGTCGGGGTCGGCGCTGAACATCCGGCGCATGACCCGCATGGCGCCCACACCGTCGAACATGGAGTGGTGGAACTTGGCGTACATCGCGAAGCGGGGCGGTTCGCCCTCGTGCTCGGGCTGCAGTCCCTCGATCAGGTGCACCTCCCACAGCGGGCGATGGCGATCCAGCAGCGTGGAGTGCAGGCGGGAGACCAGCACGAGCAGCTCGCGGACCCGACCGGGCCGTGGCAGCGCCGAGAACCGCAGGTGGTAGTCCAGGTCGATGTCGGGGTCGGGTTCCCAGTCGAACAGGCCCGCCAGTCCGTACGGGCGACGCAACCGGTAGGAGAACGGCGGCGCGAAGTCCGTGGCGGTGCGCAGGCGCTGCCAGGTGTCGTGCAGCCACGTCGGTGATGCGTCGGGCGGGTAGTCGAAGACCATGAGGCCGCCGACGTGCTGCGGTGCCTCCCCGCTCTCGATCATCAACCACGCCCCGTCGGTGATCGGGAGCACCATCGTCTGTCCGCCCTTCTGCTCGACTGTCCCGGGCGTCGCTGGCTCGACGCGACCCCGGTTGGGCAAGTGAACACCATCTCGGCTCCACTCGTGACCGGACCGTCACCGAAGGGTCGCGTTCGGCTCCACGGGCTCAGCTCCACCATGACGGCAGGCCGGCGAACCATCGCAGCTGCTGCGCGAGGTGCTCGGCCTCCTGCTCGGTCAACAACCGTGCCCCGAGCGACCCCCCGGGGAGCGCCGCACTCCAGGGCTTGCCGTTGGCTGGCTGGATCCGCAGGACCCAGCTGCGGCTGCGGACCGTCGTCGTGCCGGTGTGGGTGGACGACGACAGCAGCTCGACGGCCACCTCGCGGGCACCGACCAGGGAGACCGACGACCCGCCACGATGGAGGACACCGTCACCAGCCGTGGTCAGGGTGAACCGGCTGGGCCTGACGTACCCGAACCACGCGACGCCGAACAACAGCAGGCCGAGCAACCCCGGCGCAACCGCGGCCGACAGCAGCACCGCGCCGAGGCCCTCCTCCCGCTGGCTGGCCCCGGCCACGACCATCAACGTGACGACGACCACCGCGGAGATCGCGACGAACCGGTTCCGGCGACGGGCGAGCACCTCGGCCTCGGGATGGCGCCAGGACCATGCACCGCCGGCCGGCTGTGCCCCGACGGCGGGCACCCCCACGCTGGGCTGTCCGGCGAAGGGCTGCCCGGCTACTTGCGGACTGGCCACCGGCGGACCGGCCACCGGCGGCCCGACGGCCGATCGGGCGGGCAGGCCGGCGAAGTGGCGCAGCGCGTCGACCAGCTGGCCGGTGTGGACCTGCGTCAACGACGGCCCGTTGAACAGGTACCCGATGCCGCCGGGAAGGGCGACGGTGACCTCGCCCCCACGATGCTGCAGCCGCAGGGTCCGGTCGTTGGTGTCGCTGGTGGCCGACACGCCGACCATGACGTCGGTGAGCTCGGCGACCGGGTACCAGGCCGGTTCGCCGTCGTGGACCTCCAGCGACCCGTTGTCCCACACCCGGATGCGGAACCGGACCGCCCGGGCCAGCCGACGCTCCGCCAGCAGGACGAACCCCACCACGAGGAGGAGGATCACCACGCCGTACACGATGTCACCCGTGATCGCCGTGGCCAGGCCGACCGCGGTCCCGATCCCGCCCAGCACCCCGGGGATCCACCGCGCCTGCGGTCCCTCGGTCGCCACCGGATGCGCCCACTCATACCTCACCGTTGCCACCCCGGGGACGCTACACCCCTCCCCCACGCCGTTCCCGCCCGATCAGCGCCAGGCGAAGACGGGTTCCTCGACGGTGTCCACGCGGGTGGGGCGCCCGCGGAGGACGACCTCGGCGAACTGGTAGAGGTACGCGGCGGTCGGGGCGTGGATGCTGGAGTGCAGGAGGGGCAGCTGCAGGACCGGCCGGTCGGACTCGGGGATGTCCAGCCATCGGGGTGAGTCCTCCCGCAGCAGCTCCCCCAGCGGGACGACGGTGAAGCCGACGATCTCCGTCGGGCTGGTCACCCGCGGGACCCGGCCGACGCACCACACCACGAACGGGGAGATGTGGAAGCCCGAGCGGGTGACGTAGTCGTCCAGCCGGCCGAGCACCTCGCCCTGCAACCCCACCTCCTCCTCCAGCTCGCGCAGCGCGGCCGCCTCGGGGGACTCCCCGTGGTCCACCGCGCCGCCGGGCAGGCCCAGCTGGCCCCGATGGCTGCCCACCCGTCCCCGGCGGCAGATGACCGTGCCTGCCGAACCGTCCTCGGCCGCGACCAGCGCGAGGGCCACGGCTGCCTGCCGATGCGCCTCGACCGGCGAGGCGATCACGTCGAAGGCAGCCAACCGTCGGACCACGTGGTCCCGCAGGTCGGCGTTGGCGGTCAGGTCCATCCGCCGCACCCTATCGGCCGGGACGGGATCGCAGCCACACGGCAACGCACGACGCCCCCGCCGTGCAGGCGGGGGCGTCGAGTGGCTGGGATGTCGCGGAGGTGGGACGCCCTAGAAGGGGGCCGGCGAGAGCGGCTCGCCGGACTCGGCCTTCGCGACCAGGCTGGCGGGCGGGGTGAACCGCTCGCCGTAGGTGTCGGCCAGCTCCTTGCAGCGGCCCACGAAGCCGGTCACGCCGCCCTCGTAGCCGTCGATGTACTGGATGACGCCGCCGGTCCACGCCGGGAAGCCGATGCCGAAGATCGAGCCGATGTTGGCCTCGGGCACGCTGCGCAGCACACCCTCGTCGAAGCACTTGACCGTCTCGATCGCCTCGCGGAACAACATCCGCTCCTGGATCTCGGTGACGTCCAGCTGCTCCTCGGCGGGCGGGAACATCTCGGTGAGGCCGGGCCACACCTGCGTGCGCTTGCCGTCCTCGCCGTACTCGAAGAAGCCGGCCCCGGCCGAACGGCCCTCGCGGCCCGCGGCGACCATCCTGCGCAGGACCTCGACGTCGGGGGTGGAGACGACCTCCTCCCCGGCGGCGCGAGCCGCGTTCTCGTACTCGTCGATGATCTTCAGCGGCAGGGTGAGGGTCAGCTCGTCGACCATCTGCAGCGGCCCGACGGGGTAGCCGGCCATCGTCGCCGCCCGGTCGATGCGGGTCAGGTTGACCCCCTCGTCCAGCATCATCATGGCCTCACCGGTGAAGGTGCCGATGACGCGGGAAGTGAAGAACCCGCGCGAGTCGTTGACCACGATCGGGGTCTTGCGGATCTGCTGGACCAGGTCGATGGCCTTGGCGATCGTCGCGTCGTTGGTCTTCTCACCGGCGATGATCTCCACCAGCGGCATCTTGTCGACGGGCGAGAAGAAGTGCAGGCCGATGAAGTCCTCCGGCCGGGTCACGCCCTCGGCGAGGATCGTGATCGGGATCGTGGAGGTGTTGGACCCCAGCACCGCGTCGGGCAGCACCTTGGGCTCGGCGTCGCCGAACACCGCGTGCTTCAGCTCGGTCTTCTCGAACACGGCCTCGATGATGAGGTCGCAGCCCTCGAGGTCGTCGTAGCTGTCGGTCGGGGTGATCCGGTCCAGCAGCGCCTGGGCCTTCTCCTCGCTCATCTTGCCGCGGGACTTGGCCTTCTCCACCAGCTTGACGGAGTAGTTCTTGCCCCGCTCGGCGTTCTCGACGCTGATGTCCTTGAGGACGACGTCGATGCCGACCGATGCGCACTGGTAGGCGATACCCGCACCCATCATCCCGGCGCCGAGGACGGCGACCTTCGTCGCCTTCCACGCCGGCACGCCCTCGGGACGAAGGGACCCGGAGTTGATGGCCTGCAGGTCGAAGAAGAACGCCTTGGTCATGTTGCGGCTGACCTGGCCGACGACGAGGTCGACGAAGTAGCGGTGCTCGATCTCCCATGCGCGGTCGATCGGGACCGACAGGGACTCCACGGCCGCCGAAAGGATGTTGAGCGGGGCCGGCATCGGGGCGCCCTTGAGCTGCTTGCGCAGGTTGGAGGGGATGCCCGGCAGCATCTGGGCCAGCTTCGGGTTGGTGGGCACGCCGCCGGGGACCTTGTACTTGGGGTCGTCGAACGGCTGGCTGGACTCGGGGTTGGCCGCGATGAACGCCTTGGCGGCAGGGATCAAGTCGTCGGTGGAGTCCACCAGCTCGCTGATCAGGCCCAGCTCGTGGGCCTTCTCCGCCCGGTACTCCTGGCCCTGGGCCAGGACGTTCATGATGGCGCTGACGACACCCAGCATGCGGGTGATGCGCACGACCCCGCCGCCGCCGGGCAGCAGGCCGAGCTTCACCTCGGGCTGGCCGAACTTGGCCCTGGAGCCCTTGACGGCGATGCGGTGGTGGCAGGCGAGCGCGAGCTCCAGGCCACCGCCGAGGGCGGTGCCGTTGAGCGCGGCGACGACCGGCTTGCCGAGGGTCTCCATGCGACGCATGGCGCGACCGAGGGCCGCCACCTCCTCGTACACCTGCTGGGCGTCGTCGGGCCCGGCGGCGTACATCAGGCGAAGGTCGCCGCCGGCGAAGAAGGTCTCCTTGCCGGAGGTGAGGATGACACCGGTGATGTCGTCGGACTCGTCCTCGAGGCGCTGCACCGTGGCCTGCAACGACGACTGGAAGTCGGCGTTCATGGTGTTCACGCGCTGGTTGGGGTCATCGATGGTCAGGGTGACGATCCCGTCGTCGCCCTTGTCCCAGTTGATGGTGTTGGTCATTGGGTTCGTTGCTCCTGGTGTGCCGGGGCCGCGGTCAGACGCGTTCGACGATCGTGGCGATGCCCATGCCGCCGCCGATGCACAGCGTGGCAAGGCCCGTGGACTTGTCCCGACGCTCGAGCTCGTCGACGAGGGTCCCGAGGATCATGGCGCCGGTGGCGCCCAGCGGGTGGCCCATGGCGATCGCGCCGCCGTTGACGTTGGTGCGGTCGTGGTCGATGCCGAGGTCACGCATGGTCTTCAGCGCCACGGCGGCGAAGGCCTCGTTGATCTCCATCAGGTCGATGTCGGCGGCGGTCATGCCGGCCTTCGACAGCGCCTTCTGCGACGCCGGCGTGGGGCCGGTCAGCATGATGGTCGGCTCGCTGCCGGTGACGGCGGCGGCGACGACGCGGGCGCGAGGGGTCATGCCGTTGCGCTCGCCGGCCTCCTTGCTGCCCATGAGGGTCAGCGCGGCACCGTCGACGATGCCCGAGCTGTTGCCGGCGTGGTGCACGTAGTTGATGCGCTCGACGTCGGGGTAGCGCTGCAGGGCGACCTGGTCGAACCCGCCCATGGCTGCCTGCGCCTCGAAGGACGCCTTCAGCTTGGCGAGCCCCTCCATCGTGGTGTCGGGACGGACGTGCTCGTCGCGGTCGAGGATGGTCAGGCCGTTGCGGTCCTTGACCGGCACGATCGACTTGTCGAAGTAGCCGTTGGCCTGCGCCTTGCCGGCGCGGACCTGGGACTCCAGCGCGAACGCGTCGACGTCCTCGCGGGAGAAGCCCTCGATGGTGGCGATCAGGTCGGCACCGATCCCCTGGGGGACGAAGTAGCCGTTGTAGTTGGTCTCGGGGTCCATGGCGTAGGGACCACCGTCGGATCCCATCGGGACCCGTGACATCGACTCGACACCACCGGCGAGGATCAGGTCCTCCCAGCCGGAGCGGACGCGGGCGGCCGCCTGGTTGACCGCTTCGAGGCCCGAGGCGCAGAAGCGGTTGAGCTGGACGCCGGCGACCTGCTGGGGCCAGCCCGCAGCGATGACGGCCGTGCGGGCCAGGTCCATGCCCTGGTCGCCGACCGGGGACACCACACCGGTGATGACGTCGTCGATCTGGGAGACGTCGAGCTCGGGGTTGCGCTCGACGACGGCGTCGAGCAGGCCGGTCAGCAGGCTGACGGGCTTGACGGTGTGCAAGGACCCGGAGGCCTTGCCGCGGCCGCGGGGGGTGCGGATCGCGTCGTAGATGTACACGTCACTCAAGGTGTCGTTCCTTCCATGTTTCTGGGACACGCTGCTTCTGGGACACGCGGTTTTCTGGGGACAGGTTCTCGGTCTCGGATGGTCGGGGCGTCAGCGGCCGTAGAGCAGGCCGACGGCCCGGTCGAGGGCCGCGGAGACCGTGCGGCCGTAGGGCAGCCAGGACAGCTCGCGACCCAGGGGGGAGCGGTTGGTGACGACCACGCGGCGCTGCTGGAACTTCCGGATGCCGTCCATGCCGCCGCGTGCGCCGGTGCCGGATGCGCCGACCCCACCCATGGGCAGGTGGCCGATGCCGACGTGCAGCTGGGCGTCGTTGACCGACACCGTGCCGGCGTTGATGCGTCGGGCGATCGCCCGACCACGGGCGAGGTCCCGTGTCCACACCGACGCGGTCAGTCCGAAGGCCGAGTCGTTGGCCAGCGCGACGGCCTGGTCGACGTCGTGCACGCGCATGACCGGGATGGTCGGACCGAAGGTCTCCTCGGTCATGCAGGCCATCGTGTGGTCGACGTCGACGAGGACGGTCGGGGCGGGATGGACGACATCGGCCGGCAGGCCCCCGGTGACGGCCCGGGCCCCCTTGTCCAGCGCGTCGCGGATGTGGGCGGTGACGACGTCGACCTGGCCGGGGGCGATCATCGGTGCGACGTCGGTGGTGCCCGGCCCGCTCCCGGCGACGGTGCGCAGGGTCGACACCCGGGCGGCGAGCCGCTCGACGAAGGCGTCGTGCACGGCGTCCTCGACGTAGATGCGTTCTGCCGACATGCAGACCTGGCCGCCGTTGAACAGCCCGTAGTGGGTCGCGGCAGCCGCGACACGGTCGAGGTCCGCGTCGGCCAGGACGATCCAGGGGTCCTTGCCTCCCAGCTCCAGGGAGCAGGGGATCGACCGGTCGATGCAGGCGTGGGCGATGACGCGCCCCGTCCTGACCGAACCGGTGAACTGCACCATGTCGACCTCGGCGACGAGCGCGGCGCCCGTGGCCCCGTCGCCGGTGACGCAGGACAGGACGTGGTCGGGGGCGTCGAGGGCACGGGCCTGCTCGGCGAAGACCTCGGCCACCCAGCGGGTCGACAGCGGTGTGACCTCGCTGGGCTTGAGCACGACGGTGTTGCCGGCGTGGAGCGCCGCAACGGCGTCACCGAACGTCAGCGCGACCGGGAAGTTCCACGGGCCGATGGCACCGACCACGCCATGGGGGTGGTAGGTGGCGGCGGCACGACGGCCGAGACCCCAGACCCCGCGGGTGGACAAGGACTCGTCGGCGCAGGCAGCTGCGGCGTTGGATTCCCAGTGGGCCATCATCGAGAGGGTCAGCAGCAGGTCGGCCTGCGCGTCCTCCCACGGCTTGCCGGACTCGGCGACCAGGACGTCGCGCAGCTCGGCCCGGCGGGACACGATCTCGCGGCGGACGCGGCGCAGGACCTCGTGGCGACCGTCGACGCCGAGCGCCGCCCAGGCGGGCTGTGCCCGGCGGGCCAGGTCGACGGCCTTGGTGACGTCGTCAGCGGTCATGGACGGGACACGACCCACGACCCGGCCGGTGGCCGGGTCGATGACGTCGAGGTCGCTCATCCGCGTGTCAGTCCCTTGCGAGTCAATGAGACATCATCCATATTCGTGTCTCACCGATGGAGAAGACTACATCCCGGAGGACCCCGATGGCCAGCCCAGAACTGACCGTGGTCACCGCGCTGGAGGACAGCGACGCGGAGCCCGGCCAGGACGACGAGGTAGCCGACGCGCTGCTGCTGGCCGCCCGTGAGCTCATGGAGGCGTTCGGCATCCGCCGACTGCGCATGGACGACGTCGCCAAGCAGGCGGGGTACGGGCGCGCGACCCTCTACCGGCGGTTCGCCACCCGTGACGAGCTGGTGTGGGCGGTCATCATCCGCGACGTGCGGGCGACGCTGGACGAGATCGAGGCGGCCATCGCCGACCTCGCCACGTTCCGCGACAAGCTGGTCGAGGCCTTCGCCGCCACCGTGGAGAAGGTCCGCACCCACCCGCTGCTCCAGCGGCTGGTGCAGATCGAGCCCGACCTGCTGCTGCCCCACCTGACGACCGGCGCCCCCGACGCCCTGTCGGTTGCCCGCAAGCCGATGCGCGGGCTCCTGGAGCAGGGTCGGGTGTCCGGGGAGCTCGGCCCCATCGACCTCGACATCGCCGCAGAGGTCATGATCCGGCTGGCCCACTCCCTGGTGCTGACCCCCGGCGGACCGATCGACGCCACGGACCCCGCCGGGTTGCGTCGCTTCGCCGCAACCCACGTCGTGGATCCCCTCCTGCACCTCAGCGCGCTCGCCGGCGGACCAGCCGCCCGGTCCTGAGGACTCACACGCCCCAACCCGCCGCAGCAAGGAGCGTTCCCGTGACCGAGCAGGCAAGCGGTTCGACCGCCACCGCCGTCCGCACCAGCCTGGAACGGTCGGCGCGGATCGCGCTGCACCGTGTCGCCAAGCGCCTGCCCGGGCCACCGCCAGCGCTCAGCCGATCACGGCCGCTGGCCACTCCCCCGCCGGGTTCGGGCCTGAAGGTGGTGATGGGCGACTACGGCTACCCCGTGATCGGCTGGGCCGCCAACTGGATGTACGCCAGCCCCCTGCCGTGGAGCGACGCGGTCCGCGACACCTACGGGCCGCTGGCCTGGTCGGGGATGTTCACCAAGCGGGTCATCAACGTCGGCACCGCCGACACGGTGCAGCAGGTGCTGATCAACCGTGAGGGCCACTGGTCCAGCGAACACGGGTGGTCGTGGATCATCGGGCCGTTCTTCCACCGCGGCATCATGCTGCTCGACGACCCCGACCACCATCGCGACCGCCGCATCATGCAGCAGGCGTTCACCCGCCGCCGGCTGGAGGCCTACCTCGCCCGGCTCGCCCCGGTCACCGCATCCCGCATCGACGCGTGGGGGTCCGGTCGACTGCACGCCTACCCGCGGCTGAAGCAGCTGACGCTGGACGTCGCCACCGACGTGTTCCTCGACGAACGCCCCGACGGCGGTTCCGGGCGGCCGTCGGGACCGACGATCAACCGGGTCAACCAGGCCTTCATCGACTGCGTCCGGGCCGGCACCGGGGTCATCCGCACCGACGTGCCGCTGACCCGCTGGCACCGCGGGCTGCAGGGCCGCGCGCTGCTCGAGGACTACTTCCGCGACAAGCTGCCGGCCCACCGGCGCTCCGACGGGGATGACCTCCTCACCGCCCTCTGCCATGCCGAGTCCGAGGACGGCGAGCGGTTCTCCGACGACGACGTCGTCAACCACATCATCTTCCTGATGATGGCCGCCCACGACACCTCCACCATCACCACCAGCTCGATCCTGTGGTTCCTCGCCAAGCATCCGGAGTGGCAGGAGCGGGTCCGCGAGGAGTCCCTCGCCATGGGCGCCGCACCCGACGGCGACGTCCTCGACATGCGAGCCATCGGCCAGCTGACCTCGCTGGACCTGGTGATGAAGGAGGCCCTACGCATGGTGCCGCCGGTCTTCGCGATGGGACGGATGGCGGTGCAGGACACCGAGCTCGACGGCTACTTCGTGCCCGCGGGAACGCCGGCCTCGGTCTCGTCGCTGCCCGTCCACTACGACCCGGAGCTGTGGACCGACCCCCACACCTTCGACCCCGAGCGGTTCGCCGAGGGCCGGCGGGAGGACAAGCGCCACCCCTACGGCTACTTCCCGTTCGGCGGCGGCGCCCACAAGTGCATCGGCATGCACTTCGGGCAGATGGAGGTCAAGACGATCGTCCACCAGCTCCTGCGGCGCCACCGCATCACCGCCCCCGCCGCGGACCTGACCTCGGTCGCCACCTCGTGGGACTGGACGTCGTTGCCCAAGCCGCTGGACGACCTGCCCATCGTGCTCGAACCCATCAGCTGACCCCCGACCCATCCGGCCACCCCGAGGACACATCCCATGACCGCCATCCAGCTCGTACCCGACGAGGAGGAGCAGCTGCTCCGCGAGACGGTCCGGCGCATCGCCGAACCGTTCGGCGTCGACTACATCCGCACGTGCAGCCGCGAAGGTCGCAACGCCACCGAGGCATGGGCCGCCCTGGCCGACCCCGGGTTCCTCGGCGTCAACATCCCCGAGTCCCACGGTGGTGGCGGCATGGGCATGACCGGCCTGGCTGCGGTCGTGGAGGAGATGGCGGCCGCCGGCTGCAACCTGCCGATGCTGGCGGTCTCACCGGCCATCGGCGGGACGATCCTCGCCCGGCACGGCACCGACGCGCAGCGGGACCGCTGGTTGCCCGGGCTGGCCGACGGGTCCACCGTGCTCGCCTTCGCCGTGACCGAGGCCGACGCCGGGTCTAACACCCACCGGATCGCCTCCCATGCCGCCCCCGCCGGTGACGGCTGGGTCGTCAACGGCACCAAGACGTTCATCTCCGGCGTGGAGGAGTGCGACGCCATCCTGTTCGTGGCCCGTGGACGGCTGCCCGACGGCACGCTCGGCCTGCCGCTGCTGTTCCTGATCGACCCCGACGCCGAGGGGCTCACCCGCACCGAGGTCAACACCGACGTCGGCTGGCCCGACAAGCAGTGGTCGCTGTACCTCGACGACGTGCACGTCGGCGCCGACCGCTTGGTCGGCGGCCCCGAGGGTGGGCTGGGCGCGTTGTTCGACGGCCTGAACCCCGAACGCATCGTGGCGGCCGCCGGATCACTGGGCCTGGCCCGTCTGGCGTTGGACAAGGCCGTGGCGTACGCCCGGGTGCGGGAGGTGTGGGGCGAACCGATCGGAGCCCACCAGGCCGTTGCCCACCCCCTGGCCGAGGTCGCCGTGCGCATCGAGGCGGCCAGCCTGCTGCTGGCGAAGGCCTGCGCGCTGACCGACGCAGGGGCCCGCGCGGCCGGCGAGGCCTGCAACATGGCCAAGCTCGCGTGCTGCGACGTCGCCGTCGAGGCGGTCGACCGGGCCATCCAGACCCACGGGGGCAACGGCGTCACCGAGGAGTACGGGCTGATGGACATGTGGAAGGCCGCCCGCGTGGCCACCGTCATCCCGGTCAGCCGCGAGATGATCATCAACTTCGTGGCCCAGCACACCCTGGGCCTGCCCAAGTCGTACTGAGCCCTGCCCGACCGGTCGTCAGCCCGTGCTGACGACCTCAGTGACCGCGGTCGGGGCGGAGTGGGTGGCTTCCAGCGCCCCGCCGGCGACCACGACCAGGTTGTTGGCGACGCTGGCACCCAGCCCGTGTCGGCCGACGAGCAGCGGCGGCAGCTCGCGCCACTCGCCGCTGGCGATGTCGTAGGCCTCGACGTCGTCGAACACCCCCAGCGGACGTTCCCCGCCGATGGCGACCAGCCAGCCCTCGGTGTACACCGCAGCCAGCCCACCGCGGGCGGTCGGCATGGGTGCGAGGGTCTCCCACGTGTCGGTGGCCGGGTCGTAGCGTTCGAGGTCGGGCAGGTTGGCGTCGGAGGACAGCACGCGGCCGCCGACGACGTACATGTACGTGCCGTCGGTGGCGCTGGCGAGGTGTTCACGTGGCACGGGCAGCGGTGCGACCTCGGTCCAGGCCGTCCCGTCGAACACCTCGGTGGTGAGGACGAGGTTGCCGTCCACGCCCTGGCCGCCGGTGACGACCAGCAGGCCGCCGACGGACTGCGCGGTTCCGGCCACGCGAGGCTGCAGCAACGGGGGCAGCTCGACCCACTCGTCGCCACGGAGGGCGAAGACCCGGTCCTGGGTGATGGCCGACAGCAGCGCTCCGTCGGGTGACCAGCCACCCAGGACCACGATCTCGCCGTCGTGCACGGCAGCCATGTGGTGGTGCAGCGGCACGGGCAGGTCGGGGGCGCTGCGCCAGCTGTTGGTGGCGGCCTCGTAGCCCTCGACGGTGGCGGTGACACCCTCCTCGGTCAGGCCGCCGGTGACCCAGGTGGTGCCGCGCAGCTCCACCGAGGGGATCTGCTGCCGGGCCAACGCCATCGGGCGGACCTCCTGCCACTCCCCCGCCACGATCCCGGAGGCCTCGTCGGGAGTCTCCTCGCCCGGCTTGGGGGTGGGCCCGGCGTCGTCGGTCCCGGGGGCCTCTGCAGGTGCGATCGGTTCGCTGGCCACGACGGCGTCGTCGCCGTTGGTCCCGACGGCCACGTCGTCGTCCCCGCCGCGCGTCAGCAGGAACCCGCCGGCACCGAGCACGACGAGGAGCAGCACGCCGAGCCCGACCAGCACCCCGCGACGGGCGGACGACGGGGACGTGGGGGGTGGGGTCCACCCACCGCTGGTGCCCTCGGGGGCGAGCCCCGCCGGCGCCGGGAACGGCGACGGTGGCGGGTTGGCACCCGGCCCGCTGACGGCCGGCGGGACCGGCGGAGCCGCCGAGGGCGGCGGTGCCGCCGGCGTCGGTTCGGGCCAGCGGTTCGCCGCCGATCCGACCTGCACGGCCGACGTGGGCATCTGGTCGCCCTGCGGCAGAACCAGGGCCGTGCGCCGCAGTCCGACCTCGGCCTGGGCCTGGGCGAGGGCCTCACCGAACGCCTCGGCGGATGGATACCGGGTCCTGGCATCCTTGGCCATGCCGGTCTCCAGCACCCGCGCCATCGCATCGGGCACACCGCGTGCCCGCAGGTCCGGGACCGGATCCCGCGCCACCCGCACCACCATGGCCAGCAACGACTGATCGCCCTCGGCGAAGAACGGCGGGGTACCCGCCACCAGGGTGAACAGGGTGGCGCTCAGGCCGTAGATGTCGGCGGGGACCTCGGGCCGCTTGCCGTCCAGGATCTCGGGGGCGGCGTAGGCGATCGACGCGGTGATGACGCCGGTCTTGGTCTGCTCGCCGTCGTCGATGCTGGCGATGCCGAAGTCGGCGAGCCGGGGCTCACCGAAATCGGAGAGCAGCACGTTGGCGGGCTTGAGATCGCGGTGCAGGATGCCGGCCCGGTGCGCGGTCTCCAGCGCCCCCGACAGCTTCACGCCCAGGTCCAGCACCTCCTCCCACGGCAGCGCGCCCTCGCGCGTCAGGCGGTCGGCCAGCGAACCCCCGCGCATGAACTCCATCGCCAGGTACGGCTTGCCGTCGGCGGTGAACCCGGAGGCGAACACCGGCGTGATGTGCGGGTGGTTGCTGACCTTGCCGAGCGCCTGGCGCTCGCGGTCGAAGCGCCGCAGCGTGCCCTCGTCGGCCAGGGTGAGGACCTTGATCGCGACGGTCCGTCCGAACGCGGGCTGTCGGGCGGTGTAGACGATGCCGTAGCCGCCCCGCCCGATCTCCCTCACGTCGGCGAACTCGTCGGTTCCGAGGTCGATCACCCCGCGTTCTCCCTCCATGCCACCCATGCCACGATTGACTCCGTACCGCCGTCTCGTCCCTCATCGGGAGTCTAGGACGGACCGGTCGGTCCTCGTGCGGCTGGGCGCCGAGCGTCACCGAAGGGTGACCGGTAGGGTCGGCCGGTGACCACATCGACCGGACCGCCGGAGGTCTCGTTCGGCCACGACGCCGGGCGGCTTGCCATCGTGATCCGGTGGTTCCATCCGTCGCAGTGGTTCTGGTACCCGCGCGTCCTGCTCCTCCTCGCGCTGGACCTGCTCCTCGTCGTGGGTGTCCGCTATACCCTGGTCGTCGCCGAGTCCTGGGCGCTGCTCGTGCCGCTCGGGATGTTCGTCGCGCTGCCCGCGGCCGCGCTGCACGTCGATGTGGTGCGCAGCCTGCGCAACCGCACGACCATCACCGTCGACGAGACCCGACTCCGGGCGATCACCGGGCCGATGGCACCTGCTGGTGCCGACGTGCCGTTGGCCGGCGTGGCTGGGTGGCGGATCACCGACGTGCGCAGCCGATCGGACCTGCTGGCGGTCGGTGCCGACGGCACCGCGCACCTGCTGGGCCGCCTGCTGACCCCGGAGGCGGCACGGGCCGCGGCACAACGCCTCGAGGAGTCGACGGGGATCGGGATGGTCGAACCCGCGCCTCCCGTGGCGCCGCGGCCGGTGGCCCGGATGCTGCTCTCGGTCGTGCTGGTGCTGGCCGTGGCCGGCTGGGCCGGCTGGCGGCTGGCGGGTCCTGCCCTGCCCGGCCTGCTCGCCGAGCTGGACGTCCTCGCTGGCCCGTCGACCACGACCGTCACCCCGGCGGAGGCGACCACGGCGACGGTGTGGCTGCGCGGGACGATCCGCCTGGACCGGGCCGTCAATCCCGAACGGTTCTTCCTCGAGCAGCTGGCCGGCGAGTACGCGCTGCTGCTGGAGGGCGACGTGTCCGTGTCGTGCGATCCCACCGACGTGGCGTTCTTCGTCGACCAGCAGACCGTCTCCGGGGGATCGAGCTCGACCATCGCCTGGTACGGCCGGCTGACCGACTGCGCGGTCCGCCTGCCGGCCGGGACGTCGACGGTCACCGCCCGGCTGCGTGCCCCGGACGGCCCGGACCCCGTCGACTTCCTGCGCGCCGAGGTCCTGCTTCGCCAGTAGGCATCCGGGTCAGCTGGCGGTCTCGTCGATCGACACGGCGACGGGCACGCCGGCCTCGACGGTGCGGCTGACGGTGCAGGTGCGGTCGTGGGAGGTGGCTACGGCGCGGGGCAGGATCGCCCGGGCGGCGTCCCCCTCCTCCCCCTCGGGGAAGGTGACGTTGAACACGAGGGAGAGGTCGCGCATGACGTTGCCACCCTCGTCACGGTGCTTGTGGCCCTCGGCGACGACCTCGAAGGTCTCCGGCGGGGTGCGGCGGCCGGTCACGACGTCGACGTCGACGGCCGAACATCCCGCGATCGCCGCGAGCAGCAGCTCGACGGGGCTCCACAGGTCGTCGTGCCCGCTGCCGAGCTCCATGGTCAGGCCACGGGCGTTGGTCGCGACGTAGCGGCCGGTGTCGGTGCGGGAGAGGGTCACGGAGCGGAGGGACTCGTCGGTCATGCCGCCATCCTGCCCGACAGCGACTACGGGCCGCCGGTGTGAATCAGGGCCATCCCCCGGCCAGGTGTGCCTCGACCGCCGGCGAACGGAACGCGATCCGTCCCGCCTGCCGCCGGATCAGGTGGTGCTCCACGTCCAGGGAGCGCGTCGTCGAGGCGATCTGGGCAGAGCTGGAGCGCCCCACCGCAGCGGCCACCGCGGCGCCGGTCCGGTGATTCTCGTCCAGACCAGCAGCCGCAGTCAGCACCGACATCTGCAGGTCGGTGAGTCCATCGAGGCGGCTGCGGACGTATCGCTCCACCTCGCGGCGGACGCTGTGCCATCCTCGATCACTTTCCTCACGGGTGATCACCTCGCCCGTGCCAGCGTTCCACGCACCCTCGCCGGCGAGCTGGAACAAGAACGGGTCGCCCAGAGAACGAGCGATGAGGTCGTCGACTGCATGCCCCTCCATCACGACCCGGGCCGTGCCGTCGTCGGTCAGGACTCGCCATCCTTCGCCGGTGAAGGGCGACAGCGCCTCGCGAAGGTCCATGGGACTCAGCGGGTCCAGCTCCGCGGTGCGGAACCGCCGCGAGAACGTGGCGCCGGCCTCTGCCGCGTGCCGGTGGAAGTCGGGAAGGCCGGACAGGTACACCGCCAGCGGCAGCGCGTCCTCGCGGTCGATTCCTGCCACATCGCGACGATGGCGGGTCGCCTCCAACGCATCGCCGAACACGGTCAGCAGCTGCGACAACGGGCCCGGTCGGGCGATGTTCTGGATCTCGTCGACGCGGATCAGCAGCAGCCGACCCTCCTCCCCTGCCAGGCTCGCGAGCTCGACGATGACGTCGAACAGGGCCCGGTAGGCGTTGGGGGTGGGCTGATCGGCGCGGATGCGGACGCCCCCGACCGGCAGCCTGATCTCCTCGATCCTGCGGAGCATGCCATCGGTGGACCGGGCCACCCTGGCATCGGTCCGACGGGTCTCCAGGAAGCCTTGCAGGGAGCGGGCCACCAGGTCGAACACGTCGGCGTCGACGGCGACGCGCACCCTGGACGGGACCCAGTCCCCGAGGTCCGCAGCGTCTGCGGCGATGCGGTTGATCAGCGCGCTCTTGCCGATGCCGAACTCCCCGAGCACGGCGCGGCCACGTTCGTAGAGGCCATTGACGCGTCGGGGGCGCAGGACGTCCCTGAAGTCCGCGATCTCGGGGGACCGTCCTGCCCAGATCTCGGGCACGCGGTCGGACCCCGGCAGGAAGGGGTTGTTGGACGGGGACCGCATGCGGTCAAGTTTGCGCCGGTGCTCAGCTGCCGTCAACTTGACCGATCACCCCGACTTCGACGTCAACGTGACGACGAGGTGCCTACGCGGTCACGGTGACCGCGGGGAGGTGAGCCGGCCGCCCACGAGGTCACTTGTTGCGGCGCTTCTGGATGTTGCTCCACTCGTCGCGCAGGCCGACGGTGCGGTGGAACGTCGTCGGCTGGCTGGGGTCGGCGGCGAAGTAGCCGAGCCGCTCGAACTGGATGACCTCGCCGGCCGGGGTGTCGGCGATGGCCGGTTCGACCTTGGCGGTGACGGTGCGGCGGGATTCCGGGTCGAGGGACTCCATCGGGTCGCTGTCGCCCTTGCCGGGGTGCGGATCGGTGAACAGCCGCTCGTAGAGGTGGACCGTCGCGTCGACCGCGTGCTGGGCGGACACCCAGTGGATGGTCGACTTGACCTTGCGGCCGTCGGGGGCCTGGCCGCCCTTGGTCTCGGGGTCGTAGGTGCAGCGGACCTCAACGACCTTGCCGTCGTCGTCGGTGATCGCCTCGGTGGCGGTGATGAAGTAGCCACCTCGCAGCCGGACCTCGCGTCCCGGGGTCAGCCGGTAGTACTTCTTCGGCGGGTCGAGCATGAAGTCGTCCTGCTCGATCCACAGCTCACCGGAGAACGGGACCGCACGGGTACCGGCGGCCTCGTCCTCGGGGTTGTTGATCGCCTCGAGGTGCTCGACGTGACCCTCGGGCCAGTTGGTGATGACGACCTTGAGCGGTTCGAGCACGCCCATGCGACGCAGCGCGTGGGTGTTGTGGTGACGCCGGACGAAGAACTCCAGCAGCTCGATGTCGTGGACGCTGTTGGTCTTGGCGACGCCGATGTGGTCGACGAACTCGCGGATGGCCTCGGCGGGATAGCCGCGGGTGCGCATGCCCCGAAGGGTGGGCATGCGGGCGTCGTCCCAGCCGTCGACGGTGCCCTCCTCGACCAGCCGACGGAGGATCCGCTTGGACATGACCGTGTGGGTCAGGGCGAGCCGGGCGAACTCGGTCTGCTCGGGCTTGCCGTGGGGCAGCTCGAGGTGCTCCAGGCACCAGTCGTACAGCGGACGGTGGTCGGTGAACTCCAGGGTGCACAACGAGTGGGTGACGCCCTCGATGGCGTCGGACTGCCCGTGGGCCCAGTCGTAGGTGGGGTAGATCACCCAGTCGTTGCCGGTGCGGTGGTGCTCGATCCGGCGGATGCGGTACAGCACGGGGTCGCGCATCGACATGACGTTGTGCTGCATGTCGATGCGGGCGCGCAGCACCTTCGTCCCGTCGTCGAACTCGCCGGCCCGCATGCGACGCAGCAGGTCGAGGTTCTCCTCGGGGCTGCGGTCGCGGTAGGGGGACTCGACGCCCGGCTGGCCGAAGCCGCCGCGCTGCTCGGAGATCGTCTCGGCGTCCTGGTCGTCGACGTAGGCCAGGCCCTTGGTGACCAGCTCCTCCGCCCAGGCGTACAGCTGCTCGAAGTAGTCCGAGGCGTAGACGACGCGGGCCGGCTCGAACCCGAGCCACGCGATGTCGTCCTGGATGGCGTCGACGTACTCGGGATCCTCGGCCTCGGGGTTGGTGTCGTCGAACCGCAGGTTGCAGGCGCCGCCGAACTCCTCCGCCAGCCCGAAGTTGAGCTGGATGGACTTGGAGTGGCCGATGTGGAGGTAGCCGTTGGGCTCCGGGGGGAACCGCGTCTGGACGCGACCGTCGTGGAGCCCGGCCTGCTGGTCGGCCTGGATCCTCTCGCGGATGAAGTCGGAAGCGGTGGTCGTGGCGTCGTCCGGAGCAGCGGTCATGGCACAAGAAGGTAGCGGTCCACGCCGCTTGGTCACGTGCTGATCGGTGCCTGATCGGCGAGGATGTTCGCCGTGATGTCCAAGCCAACCCTTCCCTCCCCCGCGGACGCGGCCGAGACCGCCGGTGTCCGCATCGTGCCGCTCGACGACATGGCGCTGGTCGGTGCGGCAGCCGACCTGATCGACCGGGTCTGGGCGACGACGGACCTGATGCGCACCAACCTGATCCGTGCGGTCGAGCAGGCGGGCGGGTACGCGGTCGGCGCGCTGGACCCGGCGTCGGGCGAGCTCGTCGGCACCACCGTGGCGTTCCTCGGCAGCCACGAGGTGGACGGGCAGCGCCAACCCACCCTGCACAGCCACATCACCTGCACCGACGTGCGGTCCAAGGGCGTGGGGCTGGCCCTGAAGGTGCACCAGCGCGAGTGGTGTGCCGCCCGCGGGATCGTGGCCGTGACGTGGACCTTCGATCCCCTCGTCGCCCGCAACGCCTGGTTCAACCTCGGCAAGCTCGGCGCGACGGGTCGGCAGTACCTGGTCAACCACTACGGCGCGATGGACGACGCGATCAACGCCGGTGACGAGTCCGACCGCCTGCTGGCCTGGTGGCCGTCGGGCGCGGGAAACAGCGCCGGGCAGGCAGGACCCCTGGGCGCGGACGGGTCGGCTGCCGCCGACCTGGCGGCCGTCCGGCTGCTCGACGTCGGCACGGCCGGCGAGCCGGTCCTGTCGCCGGTGCGGGTCGACGCCGCATCGGTGCTGCTGGAGGTGCGGGTGCCGCCCGACATCGAGGCGACCCGACGACGCGACCCCGACCTGGCGCGGCGCTGGCGGACCGCGGTGCGCGAGACGATGGGGCAGGCCATGGCCTGCGGGCACCGGGCCACGGGCATGCGGCGCGACGGGACCTACCTGCTGACCCCGGCCGAGGCGGTCGTGGAGGGGATGGGACGGTGAGGATCGAGGCGATCGAGCTGCGACGGGTCGACATCCCCCTCGTCACCCCGTTCCGGACGTCCTTCGGCACCCAGGACACACGGGACTGCGTCCTGGTCAGGGTGGTCACCGACGTCGGGGAGGGGTGGAGCGAGTGCGTGACCATGCCCTGGCCGCTGTACTCCGCGGAGTCCAGCGACGTGGTCATCCCGATCGTGTCGGCCCACATGGCTCCGCGGCTGCTGGGGGTCGACGGGATCGGGCCACGGGACGTCGCCCGCCTGCTGGCCCCGATCCGCGGTCACCGGATGGCCAAGGCGGGGCTGGAGGCTGCGGTGCTCGATGCCTGGCTGCGGGCGGCCGGCCAGTCGTTCGCCTCGTTCCTCGGGGTGACGGCCACGCGGGTGCCGTGCGGGGTGTCGGTCGGCATCCACGACTCCACCGAGGCGCTGGTCGAGACCGTCGGCGGGTACCTCGACGAGGGGTACGTCCGGATCAAGCTCAAGATCGAACCGGGCAACGACGTGGAGGCGGTGGCGGCGGTCCGACGGGCGTTCGGTGAGGACGTGCCGCTGCAGGTGGACGCCAACGCCGCCTACGAACCCGGCGACATCCCGTTGCTGCGTCAGCTGGATGCCTTCGGCCTGCTGCTGATCGAGCAGCCCTTCGACGAGGAGCGACTGCTGGCCAACGTCGACCTGCGGGCGGCGATCGACACGCCCGTGTGCCTGGACGAGTCGGCGGTCTCGGCCCAGGTGGTCGCCGACGCCATCCGCCTCGGGGCCGTCGACATCGTCAACATCAAGGCGGGCCGGGTCGGCGGCTACCTGGAGGCCGCACGCATCCACGACCTGTGCGTGGCCCACGGCGTGCCGGTGTGGTGCGGTGGCATGGTCGAGACGGGGATCGGCCGGGCCGCCAACGCCGTCCTGGCGGGCATGGCCGGCTTCTCGTTGCCCGGCGACAACTCGGGGTTCGACCGCTTCTACGCCACCGACATCGTCGCCGACCCCCTGCGCATGGTCGACGGCCATCTGCCGGTGCCGACCGCTCCGGGCATGGGCTTCGAGCTCGACCCCGAGGCGATCGAGGCCGTCACCGTCGAGCGGGTGCTGCTGGAGGCCCCGTCGGGGTGAGCAGGACCGGCGTGACCGTGTCCGGCGACGACACCCTGCGCCGGGCGGTCGCGTGGGCAGCGGGCGTCGAGGTGGGGGCGGTCGGCGACCTGCGTCCGGCGTCCGGCGGGGATGTCAGCATGGCGTTCACCGCCGTCGTGGACGGCCAGCGCTGCTTCGTGAAGCACCTCGACCTGCCCGTCCCCGGCCTGCTGTCCGCCGAGGCATCCTCGCTGCGCTGGCTGGCCGACGCCGGCACCGCGACCGACCCGCCGGCCGAGGCCGTCCCCCTCCCCCGTGTCGTCGGAGTCGCAGACGTGGTCGACGGAGACGACACACATCGGAGGCGTGTCGGACGGGTCGCAGACGTGGTCGACGGAGACGACACACACGGGGGGTTGGCCGTGTTGGTGCTGGCGTTCGTGGAGGAGGGGCGGCCGGCGGCCGACCACGACGAGCGGCTCGGCCGGGGGTTGGCGGCCATGCATCGCGCGGGTGCGGACGGCTTCGGCGCCCCGTGGGCGGGCTTCGTCGGCAGGCTGCCACAGCCCAACGACCCGACCGAGACGTGGGCGGCGTTCCTTGGCAGCCGACGGCTGTGGCCGACCGCCCGGATCGCCGATGAACGAGGCGCGTTGCCGCCGGGGACGCTGGAGGCGTTGGAGGGGTTGATCAACCGGCTACCCGACCTGGTCGGCCCGCCGGAGCCGCCGTCGCGCCTGCACGGCGACCTGTGGGGCGGCAACGCCATGGT
The DNA here is from genome assembly GCF_003344865.1 of Euzebya pacifica. Taxonomy (GTDB): domain Bacteria; phylum Actinomycetota; class Nitriliruptoria; order Euzebyales; family Euzebyaceae; genus Euzebya; species Euzebya pacifica. Next base: position 1,794,104 of record NZ_CP031165.1, on the reverse strand, counting down.
CGGCCCGGACGGCGGACCGGTGCTCGTGGACCCGGCCTCCTACGGCGGCCACCGTGAGGTCGACCTGGCGATGATGCAGCTGTTCGGCGGGTTCGGCCCGGCGGTGTTCGACGCCTACGACGAGGTGTTCCCGCGTGCCGACGGTCACACCGACCGGGTCGCGCTGTACCAGCTGCACCCGCTGCTGGTCCACGCGGCGATGTTCGGCGGTGGCTACGGCCGACGGGCCCGGGCGACGATCGACCGGTACGCGTAGTCGTCGCTCGGCACCGAACACACGTTCGACTAGACTGCCGAGCATGCGACTCCTCGCCGACCTCCAGCGGGCGCCCGACGCCGAGGTGCCCCCGACGATCGCCCCGACCCTGCCGGTGACGCGCGCTCGGACCTTCGACACCCCCGAGTTCGCCGGCATGACCTTCCTCGAGGTCGAGACCAGGTCCGCCCTGAACAAGGTCAGCGGCATGCCGTTCGGCTGGTCGATCAACCCCTACCGGGGCTGCCAGCATGCGTGCTCCTACTGTCTTGCTCGCCCGACCCACGAGTACCTCAACCTGTCGCCCACCACCGACTTCGACCGGACCGTGGTGGTCAAGACCAACGTCGCGGAGGTGCTGCGCGGTGAGCTGGCCCGGTCGCGGTGGAAGGGCGAGCACGTCGCGATGGGGACCAACACCGACCCCTACCAGCGGGCGGAGGGGCGGTACCGGCTGATGCCCGACATCATCCGGGCGCTGGCGCAGTCGTGGACGCCGTTCTCGATCCTCACCAAGGGCACGCTGATCACCCGGGACCTGCCCGTCCTCGTCGAGGCCGCCGCGCGGGTCCCCGTGTCGGCCTCGCTGACGATCGGGACGCTGGACCGGCCGACGTGGCGCACCGCCGAGCCCGGCACCCCCTCCCCCAGGGCCAGGCTCGACGCCGTCAGGGCCCTCAACGACGCGGGCATCCCCACCAGGGTGATGCTCGCCCCGATCATGCCGGGCATCAACGACGATCCAGAGCAGCTCACGGCCGTCGCCAGGGCGGCCGTCGCTGCCGGTGCCACCCACGTCACGCCGATCCCCCTCCACCTGCGACCGGGGGTCAAGGCCGCCTTCTGGCCGTGGCTGGAGGCCACCCATCCCGAGCTGGTCGCGACCTACACCGAGCTGTACGGCCCGCCCGCGGCCGGGCGCAAGGGCCGGGCCACGCTGCCCGAGGACATCGTCGAGGCGATGCTGCGGACTGTCCGGGACGCACGCGACGCCGCATGGGCCGAACGGGGCAACCGCCCGCCCGAGGGCAGCTGGCCGGACCGCGCCCGGCCCGGCGAGCACGTCACCGGGCACGCCGGCAGGCCCTCGACCAACCCCGCCGAACCACCCGGCGCCGAGCCACCCGTTGCGGGACCACCCGCGGAGCAGCTCAGCATCATCTGAGCGCTACTTCGACAGCCGGCGCATGTGCACGTTCTGCAGCAGCCCGATCATGATCCAGGACGCGATCAGACTGGTACCGCCGTAGGAGATGAACGGCAGCGGCAGCCCCGTCACCGGCATGATGCCGATGGCCATGCCGACGTTGATGAACAGCTGGAAGGCGAACACGCTGATGACGCCGGCGGCGATGAGCGTGCCGAAGGTGTCCCGGCTGGTGGCGGCGATGCGCAGCCCCCGCCAGATCAGCACGCCGAAGATCGCCAGCATCAGCAACGACCCGAAGAAGCCCGTCTGCTCGCCCACCACGGTGAAGATGAAGTCGGTCTGGTTCTCGGGCACGAACCCGGCGTTGGTCTGGGTGCCCTGGCCGAGGCCCTGCCCGAAGAAGCGGCCCGACCCGACGGCGATCTGGGCCTGCAGGACGTTGTAGGCGGCCCCCAGCGCGTCGGAGTTCTCGGGGTCCAGGAACGCCGTCAACCGGTCCAGCTGGTACTGCTTGACGATGCCCAGCTGAAGGGCTGCGGCGATTGCGGAGATGCCCATGCCGACCAGCGCGAACAGGTAGCGCACGTGCACGCCGGCCATCAGCAGGATGCCGAACACGATGCAGACGAAGACGATGAACGTCCCGAAGTCGGGCTGCAGCAGGATGAGTAGCATCGGGAAGGCGGCGAAGGCGAGGGCTTCGACGAGGGCACGCAGCCCGAGCGCTTCCTCCCGGTACTCGTGGAAGTGGGCGGCCAGCACGAGGATCATCGCGACCTTGGCGAACTCCGACGGCTGGAACTGGAACGGCCCGATGACGAACCACGCCTGGGCGCCGTTGATCTCGCGGCCGGCGACCAGCACACCGGCCAGGAGGACCAGCGCGAGGACGTAGCCGACGACCGACCACGCCCGGTACGTGCGGTAGTCGAACAGGGTGATGGCGATGGCGCTGACCAGCCCGAGGGCGAAGGCGATCATCTGCCGCTCGACGAAGAACGTGGGGTCCAGCCCCACGGCCTCGCGGGTGGACGCGGTGGCCGCGCCGATCATCATGAAGCCGATGCCGCTCAGCAGCAGGGCCGCGAGCAGCAGCAGCGGGTCGACGTGCGCGGCGGGCGAGAACGTCCCGGCCCAGCGGCGCTGCAACGATTCGCGCATCAGGCGCTCGGAACCGTCGTTGATGGACACGCCGGACATCAGTCGGTCACCTCCCCGGCCTCGAGCTCGACGGTGATGGCGTCCTCCTCGGGGCTCTCGCGGAGCAGGATGTTGAACAGGTCACCGAAGATCCGCTCGGCGATCGGGGCGGCGATCAGCGAGCCGCTGCCGCCCTCCTCGACCATCACGACGACGACGTAGCGCTCGCCGGCGACCTCCTCGGTGTTGTAGGCGGCGAACCACGCGAAGGGCTGCTTGGGCTTCTGCTCCGCCGTGCCGGTCTTGCCGGCGATCTCGAACGGGAAGTCGTTGAAGACCTTGAAGGCGGTGCCGTCCTCGTCAGCGGTGACCATGACCAGGCCCTGCTCGATGAAGTCGAGGTCGTCGGCAGCGACGGGGATGGTCATCAGCGGTTCGGGCTCGAACTGCTCGACGGGCCCGTTCTGGCCGATGATCGCGCGGACGACGTGGGGGGTCATGATGACGCCGCGGTTGGCGATGGCGGCGAAGGCGTTGGCCACCTGCAGGGGGGTGGTCTGCATGTCGCCCTGCCCGATGGACATGTTGACCGCGTCACCACCGCGCCAGAGGAACCCCTCGTTGCACAGCTCGGAGTACAGCTCGCGGGCGTAGCTGCCGGGGGCCGCCGTCTCGGCCTGGTAGCAGTAGTTGTCACGGGCGTTGACCCAGTAGTCGAACCGCCACTCGCGGCCGGGGACGACACCGTCCCGCTCACCGGGCAGGTCGATGCCGGTCAGCTGGTCCAGGCCCCATCCGCGGGACATCTCCGAGAGGTACTCGAAGGGGATCTCGGGTTCGGCTCCCGAGGCGATGGCCTCGAAGGCCCGTTCGTTGTAGCCCTGTCCCTCGGGGGACTGCACCTCTTCGGTGAACATGCGGCGGGCCAGCGCGTAGTAGACGGTGTCGCAGGACCGCATGAGGGACTCGGCGAGGTTCAGCGACCCCTCGTCGACGGGATTCCAGTTCCGGTACACGTTGCCGGCGTCACCGAAGGCGTACTCGGCGGGGCAGGCGATGTAGGAGTCGTGGCCCGCGAACCCATAGGTCAGGGCGGCCGCGGCGGAGATCGGCTTGTACACCGACCCGGGCGGATAGGACGCCGAGATGGCGCGGTTGATCAGCGGGTAGTGGTTCTCGTCGTCCTGCAGGAAGTCCCACTCGGTGCTGGAGATGCCCCCGACGAACGACTCGGGGTCGTAGGTGGGATAGCTGGCCATGGCGACGACCTCGCCCGTCTCGGGCTCCAGCACCACCGCCGCACCGGCCGGGGCCTCGAAGGTACCGTCGGCACGTCCCTCGGCGTCCTGGGTCCGGCGGGCCAGCTCGATGCCCTCCTCCAGCGCCACCTCCACGGCGGCCTGCGCCTCGGCGTCGATGGTCAGCTGCACCGAGTTGCCGGCGACGGCCTGGGCTTCCTCGGCGACCTCCTCGAGGATCTCACCACGGGCGTTGACGCGGACCTGCCGTTCGCCGTCGGTGCCGCGCAGCCAGGACTCGTAGGTCTTCTCCACCCCGGCCCAACCGATGATGTCGCCGGAGTCGTAGTCGGCGTACTCCGGCTCCTCCAGCTCCTCGGCGGAGATCTGGCCGGTGTAGCCGACGACGTGGGCCGCGAGCGGACCGCGGGGGTACTCGCGCAGGGGGATGCGTTCGGCGATGACGCCGGGGAACCTGGATGCGGAGTTCTGGTGGATGTAGAGGATGACGTCGGTGGGGACGTCGATGGCGATCGGCCGGTTGGCGAACGGGCCGACGCGCGGGTCCTCGATCCGCTCGATGACCTGTTCCTCGGTCATCGACAGGATCTGGGCCAGGCGAGCGATCGTGCGGGCCTTGGTCTCGTCGTCGCCCATCCGGTCGGGGCGGACCGAGACGACCTGTGCGTAGCGGTTGTCCACGATCGGGATGCCGTTGCGGTCGAGGATGTCCCCCCGGGGCGCGTCGACCTGGACGGTCCTGAAGCTCTGGCTGTCGGCCCGTGCCACGTACCGCTCACCGGTCATGACCTGGAGGAACCAGAGCCTGGCCACGAGCAGCACGAACATGCTGACCACGAGGGCGCTCAGGAAGGTGAGGCGCAGCGCGGTGCTCTCCCGGGAGACCGGCGGCCTGGCGTTCGTCGGCTGCACGATCCAACGGTAGCCCTGTGGAGCCCTGCCGGTGCAGGTCCGACCCCCGACCGGCCGGCCGAGGCCGGAGCGACGCCTCGGGGGCCCGAGACCAGCGGGCGGTGGACTATCGGTCCGCGTACGCCTCCGCGTGGCCCCGCACCACCACGCCGTTGAGGGTGCTGAAGGGCAGGGTCTGGAAGTCCACGGCGTTGCTCATCAGCGTGCAGGCGCCGATCTCGGCGCGCGCAACCGCCGAGACCACGGGGCCGGGGGTCGCGCACTCCTGGTAGTGGTGGTGCCCACCCATGAGGTGACCGATCTCGTGGGCGGCGACCTTGGCCGCGAAGTCCCGGTAGAAGGTCACTGGACCGATCGGGATGCCGTCCTTGGGGTCAACCAGCGCGTCGCCGATCTCACCGACGGCGAACGCGTTCTCGGGGTTGCCGACGCCGCCGATGCAGTCGGCCTGCCCGGCAACGGCCGTCTGGCCCAGGGCCTGGATGTCGGCGTCGGTCGCCACGTAGACGATGTCGACGTCGTCGGGCCGCGCGCCACCGTGCTGCGCACGGGCCAGGTCGATGATCTCCTGTGATTCCGTGGTTCGTCCCGCCAGGTCGTCGACGGTGGCGTCCAGCAGGTCCCAGCCGACCCAGGCCAGGTCGATCCCGAGGTCGACGTAGGGCTGCGGGGCGACCTCGAGCAGGTCCACGACATCGGCGAACAGGGCGTCGCCGGCGGCCAGGTAGTCGGCCCGTCCGGCATCGGTGCCGTCGTCGAGCGCAGCGATGCCGGGCACGTCCACGGTGTCGAGCACGAGCAGCACGTCCAGGACGATGGTGTCGGCCTCGCCGACGACGTGCTGCACGCTGGTCGAGTCGGGACCGGTCAGCTGGGCCCCGGCGCAGTCCACCTGCTGTGCCTCGAGGTCGATGATCGCGGTCTCGGCCGGGGCCGCCGTCGTCGTGGCACCGGAGGGGACCGCAAGCAGCGCGGCCACGAGCACGGCGAGCAGGGTGACGGACGAGCGGAGCAGGTTCATGGCGGCCTCTTCGCCGTCCGGACGCCGAACTCCTGCTAGCCGGCGGAGGTCGGGAACTGCTTGATGACCGCCTGGGTCGGCCGCACGACCAACGGCGAGATCACCGCGGTGTAGAGGCCGACGACGATCGTGGCCGCCAGCACGTGGTTCCAGCCGGCCTCGACCACCCCGAAGACCTTCCCGAGGACGCCGTATCCCAGCGTGGCGATGGCGGCCAGGACCCCCGACAACGCCAGCGCGCCGGCCTGCTGGGAGGACGCCAGGTAGGGCTTCGCGGCGCCGGCGGCGTACCCGACGACCATGAGGACCAGCGCCCACAGGCCGACCAGCGCACCGGTGCCCGACAGCAGGTCCTGGGCCAGTCCAGCACCGAAGCCGAGGCGCAGTCCCGTGTCGGGGCCGTCGAGCAGCGCGATGCCGACGACGACGAGCACCAGCACGTCGGGCCGGTAACCGGCGACGGCGAAGGTGGGCGCCACGATCGTCTTGACCAGCAGGGCACCGACGATCAGCGCGGTGATGGCCACGATCCGTGCGGGCATGTCAGCCCTCGGTCTCGGTCGGCGACGCGGAGGGCGACGGCGATGCGCTGGGGTCCTCCGACGGCGTGGCCGGCGCCGGGAAGTCCACACCCGGCACGGCGACCGCGTCGGGGTCGGGGGCCAGGGTGACGGTCGGGGCCGGCGCGATGTCGGCCTCGATCGTCTCCTCCTCGGTGAACTCCCCGTCCTCCTCCGGCCCGGCGATCACGACCGCGACGGTGGACAGCTCGCCGAAGTCCACGAACGGGCGCACGCTGAGGAACCGTTCGCCCTCGGTGTCGCCGTCCGCCGGCGGCTCGATGACCCCGATCGGCAGGCCGGGCGGCACCAGGCTCCCCTGGAACCGCAGCGTGACCACCTCGGCGTCCAGCGGCACGGCGACGTTGGAGTCCAGCATCTCCAGGCGCAGCAGCCCGGACCCCTGGCCCGACAGCAGGCCCGGTGACCGGAACTCGGGGGTGACGGCGTTGACGGAGAAGTCGCCGGTCTCCACCGAGGTCAGCAGGGCCACCCGGGCACGGGTGCTGGTGACCTGGATGACCTGCCCGACCACACCGCGGTCGTTGATGACGGCCATGCCCTGGGCGACGCCCTGGCCGGCCCCGACGTCGATGAGGATCTCGCGCTGGAAGGTGCCGGGCGGTGCGGCGATCACCCGGGCACCGACGACCCGCAGGTTCTCGCGCTCGACCATGCCGAGCAGCTCCTCGGCCTCGGTCAGGCGGCGTTCGACGTCGGCGATCCGCAGGCCCCGCTGGCGCAGGGTCGCGTTCTCCTCCTGCAGCTGCTCGATCTGGCTGCGGAGGGTCCCGAGGTCGAAGATCGACCCGAAGAAGCCACCGATGGGCCGGACGACCGCAGCGAAGCCCTCCTGGATCGGCGAGAACACCGCGTCGGCGCCCCGTTGCAGCCCACCCACCGGCCCGCCGGACTCACGGAAGTCCAGGGTGATGAAGGCGAGGGCGATCAGGAGGAACGCCGCGATGACGGTGCGTCGACGGTTCACGGTGGGCCTGGCTGCCTCGCGTCAGTGACGCGAGGAGGAGATCAGGACCCGCTTGAGGGCCTCGAACTCCTCCAGGCACTTGCCGGAGCCGATGGCGACGGAGTTCAGCGGCTGGTCGGCGACGTGGATCGGCATGCCGGTCTCGTGCTTGAGCCGCTCGTCGAGCCCCTGGAGGTGCGCACCGCCGCCCGTCAGGACGATGCCCTTGTCCATGATGTCGGCCGCAAGCTCCGGCGGAGTGCGGTCCAGGGTGTTCTTGACCGCGTCGACGATGGAGTTGACGGGCTCCTCGATGGCCCGACGGATCTCCTCCGCGGAGATGATGATCGTCTTGGGCAGGCCGGACACGAGGTCACGACCGCGGATCTCGGCGTGGGACTCCTCCGGCATCGGGAACGCCGACCCGATGGCCATCTTGATCTCCTCGGAGGTGCGCTCGCCGAGCATCAGCGAGTACTCCTTCTTGACGTAGTTGATGATCGACTCGTCCAGCTCGTCCCCGCCGATGCGGATCGAGGCGGACGTGACGATCCCGCCGAGGGAGATCACCGCGACTTCGGTGGTGCCACCACCGATGTCGACGACCATGTTGCCGGCCGGTTCGTGCACGGGGAGCCCGGCGCCGATCGCGGCGGCCATGGGCTCCTCGATGATGTAGGCGGCGCGGGCGCCGGCCTGGATCGAGGCCTCCTCGACGGCGCGCTGCTCGACACCCGTGATGCCCGACGGCACGCACACCACGACACGCGGCTTGTTCAGCCAGGTCATGTAGCGGCGACGGTGCACCTTGCGGATGAAGTAGTTCAGCATCTTCTCGGTCACGTCGAAGTCGGCGATGACGCCGTCCTTCAGCGGCCGGATGGCCACGATGTGTCCCGGCGTGCGCCCGATCATCCGCTTGGCCTCTGCGCCCACGGCGAGGATCGCGCCGTTGCGGGTGTTGATGGCCACCACGCTGGGCTCGTTCAGCACGATGCCGCGCCCACGCACGTAGACGAGCGTGTTCGCGGTCCCCAGGTCGACGGCGATGTCGCGGCCGAACAGGGGGAGCTGGTTGAGGTTCTGCGGAGTGGTCGACACGGGGGAAGTGAGTCCGGACAGAGGTGCGGAAAACGGGCACCGGAGCATTCCGGTGCGTCCCACGAGTGTAGCCCCGGTCGCAGGCATGCGGTTGCCCCGCTGCCCCCTGTCGTATGGACCTTGCCCGGACGGACGGCCGGGACGGGGTTCAGCACACGCCTTCTCGTGCCAGCGACACGAACTCGTGGTCCCCAACGACGAGGTGGTCCAGCAGCTCGACACCCACCGTGGCCCCTGCCCGATGCAGCCTGCGGGTGATGGCGCGGTCGGCGTCGGAGGGCGTGGGATCGCCGGAGGGATGGTTGTGGGCAAGGAACACCGCGCTGGCCCCGCGCAGCAACGCGTCGCGATAGATCTCGCGCGGTGACATGAACGTGTGGGTCGCGGTGCCGACCGACACCACGTCGGTGGCGATCAGCCGGTGGCGGGCGTCGAGGGACAGCAGCAGGCAGCGTTCCCGGTCCAGCCCGACCAGCAGGGGCCTGACCAGGCGGTCGGCGTCCTCGGGACAGCCGACGTGGGGTCGACCACGATGGTCGGGCAGCACGAGCCGGTGGGGCGGGAGCAGCGCGTCGGGGGCAAGGGTCGTGGCAGTCATGGTCCAACCGAACCACGACGTCGGTGTGCGGGTCCGTCGACGTCGCCTCGACCTGTGGAGAACCTGCGCTCCAGCGCCGACTTCACGCGGTGTAGCCTGACCCCTGTCATGGGGTCACCGGCGCGAGCAGGTGGGTCGGCACACGGGGGGCCGACCACGTCGTCCCTGCTCGAACGCGACGAGGTGCTCGACACCGTGGCCGCAGCGCTCCACCGCGCCGGCGGGGGCGCGGGAGCAGGCGTGCTGGTCGAGGGGGCGGCAGGGACCGGCAAGACCTCCATCGTCCAGGCGTGCGCGACCGCTGCCGAGGCAAAGGGGTTTCGGGTCTGGCAGGCCCGTGGCCTGGACCTCGAGCGCGGGTACCCGTGGGGGGTGGCGGTGCAGCTGCTCGAACGGCTCCACCCCGACGAACGGGCCAGGGTCCTGCACGGGGCTGCCGCGCTTGCCGAACCCCTGGTGGACGCCACGGCGCTCGACACCGCCGACGGTGACCCGTTCCCGCGGGTGCACGGACTGCACTGGACCGTCGCGAACCTGTCGGAGACCCGACCGGTGCTGCTCGTCGTCGACGACGCGCAGTGGGCCGACCCCCAGACGCTTCGGTGGTTGTGCTACCTCCTCGCCCGTGTGGAGGACCTGCCGGTCGTGGTCCTGGTGACGGCTCGCACCGGCGAGCCGACCACGACGGAGATCACCCGCTTGCTGGCCCACCTGACCACGATGTCCACCACCGTGTCGCTGCGACCGTTGTCCGCGACGGCCGTGCGCACCCTGGTGTCGCGCTTGCTGCCGGAGGCCACCGACGCGTTCCGCACGTCCGTGGTCGACGCGGTCGCCGGCAACCCGTTCCTCTGCCACCAGCTGGTGGCCACGGTGCGACACGAAGCCATCGTCCCCGACGACGCCGCTGCCGACCACCTGCACGACCTGCGGCCTGCCGGTATCCGCAACGCCATGCTCGTCCAGCTGGGCCAGCTCGGGAGCGACGCCGCCGACGTCGCCGCGGGGGTGGCGGCACTGGAGTCCGCCGCGACACCCGAGGTGCTGACCGCCGTGACCGACCTGACCGAGGACCAGCTCGCCGGCGTTCTCGACCAGCTGTACGCCTCGACCCTCCTCTCCCCCGGGGACACCCCGACCTTCGTGCACCCCATCGTGCGTGAGGCGGTCCTCGAGGACCTCGGGCCCGCGCGTCTCGCGCGCCTGCACGCCACGGCTGCACGTGTGCTGCACGGGCTGTCCCGACGGGACCAGGACGTGGCCTCGCAGCTGCTGCGCGCCTCACCCATCCGCGAGCCGTGGGCGGTGGACGTGCTGCGTCGCACCGCCACCGACGCCATGCGACGGGCCGCACCAGCACGCGCCGTCGAGCTGCTCGACACCGCGCTCGACCTGGTGGTTGATCCGGCCGTCGAGGTGCAGGTGCTGGTCGAACTGGGCACTGCGGAGGCCGCCGCTGGGATGGCCAGCGCCCTGGACCACCTCGGCGAGGCGCTGACGCGGACGAGCCGTGCCGAGACGACGGTGCCCGTGGCCGTCATGCTCGGGGAAAGCCTCTATGCCGCCGGCCGCTACGAGGACGCCGCCCGTGCCTACGACCACGCCCGCCGGCTGCGATCCGACGACGTCCGCCTCGACCCGCGGGTCGAGGCACGGCTGCTCGGCGGACTGGACATGTCCAGGAACCTGCACTCCCAGCCATCGGGTGAGACCGCCCGCCGGCTGGAGGACCTCTGCCCCGCCGACCCCGCGGACGAGCACCTCCAGACCCTCCTGCGGGCGATCACCGCCGGTCAGATGGCGCTCGGCCTCGAGAACGCCGCGGACGGGACGCCGGTCACGCACGCGCTGCTCGTGGACCTCACCGATCGCGCCATGACCGAACCGGACCTGCTGCGCGAAGCCGGGTTGCCGATCCTCGAGCCGCTGATCCTGGCGCTCTTCCGCGGCGAACGATGGCGTCGCGCGCTGGTGTTCGTCGACGAGCTGACCGAGGTCGCCAGCCGGCGCGGACACATGACGACCCACGCCTCGCTGCTGCCCCTTCGAGCCCTGTGCAACCTGATGCTGGGACGCCTGGCCGACGCCGCTGGTGACGGCACCGACGGGATCCGCCTGGCCGAGGACACCTCCGCGGCGTCCCTCGCAACGTCCGCGGCGTCGCGGTATGCGCTGGCGGTCGCGTCCCTGGAACGTGACCGCCAGGACGAGGCGCTGGCCGCGGTCAGCCACCCCAGGGCCGAGCAGCGCTGGGGCGACTCGCCGCTGTACGGCTGGTACCTGACGGGGCGCGGGGCGGTCGACCTGGCTCGTGGGCGACACGACCAGGCGTTGGCGGCCTTCACCCGGGCCGGCGAGCACTTCATGTCCGCCGGTGGCCCCGGCGCCTTCTGCGACTGGCGGGGCGGGGCAGCCCTCGCGGCTCGGGGCACGGGCGACCTCGACGCCGCACGGGAGCACGCCGAGCACAACATGGCTCTGGCGGAGTCCTTCGGCGCGCCCGCGGCCCTCGCTGCCGCGCTCCGTGTGCGGGCCCGCATCAGCGACGACCGAGGCGAGGCGGTCGACCTGCTCGGCCGTGCGCGGACGCTGGTGACCGACGCCGACGCCGCGCTGGAACGAGCGCAGGTGCACGTCGAGCTGGGCGCGGCCCTGCGACGTGCGGGCCACCGTCGCGACGCCCGAGCCATGCTGCGGACTGGTCTGGCCGAGGCCCAGCGGTGCGGGGCCCACCGGCTGGTCCGCCGTGTCGGCGAGGAGCTCGAGGTGGCCGGCGCCCGGCGTCCGGAGCTCGCCGTGGAGGGGGTCGATGCGCTGACCCCGTCCGAGCTGCGAGTGGCGCGGCGGGCCGTCGCCGGTCACAGCAACCGGGTCATCGCCGAGCAGCTCTTCGTGACCCGCAAGACCGTCGAGACCCACCTGAGCAACGTCTATCGCAAGCTGGGCATCTCCAGTCGTGGACAGCTGCAATCAGCGATCGCCGACCCCGACGACGATGCCCTTCCCGCAACGAGGGGTCCGGCAGCCGAGCGCCGCTGACGAAGGTTCGGGGTGGGTCCCAGATGCGGCGACATCGGGACGGGGGAAGGGTGTTCGTCCCGTGGCTCCTCCACCCGACACGACCGCCCCGACCACCGACGACAGGCTGCGCCTGACCGTCCTCGTCGACCGCGATGTCGCGCCCATCCGGGGACTCGTCCTCGGCCCGGACGGCCGTCCGGGCGAGCCCTTCGAGGGCTGGATGGAGCTGACCGGGTTGATCGAGTCCGCGCGGATGCGCGACCGGGACCAGGGATGACCGGACCCGGAGCTGCGGTCGGGCCATCTGAGGGGGTGGCCCGGCCGTGGTCCCGCGGTGCCCAGGTACTACAACTAGGCGGCGGAGAACCACAGCTGGACCTCGACGGTCCCGTTGTCCTCCAGCGACACGACCGCGGGGCTCGACGGTGTCTCGATCTCGAAGTCGGCGAAGACCACCGGGGTCGTCCCGACGACGAGGATGTTGCCGTCGGCGACCTGGGCCTCCATGTCGAGGGTCACGGCGTTGGTGACGCCGTTGACCGTCAGGTCACCCACGGCGGAGAACGTGACGCGGTCCTCGGCGGTGGGGACCTCGCCGAAGTCGACGGGCTCGGTCAGCACGAAGGTGCCGGTGGGGTGCTCGGCGACACCCATCGCTCGCTGCATCGCGTCGTCACGGCGAGGCACGTCGGACTCGATGACGGTGAAGTCGGCCTCGATCGTGGCTGCGGTGAGGGTCGTGCCGTCGATGACCAGCTCGCCGGTCACCCCGGGTGTGCGGCCGACCGCCTCGGTCTCGCCGACGCTGGCCAGCACCTCGTCCACCCGGAAGCCCACGAAGGTCGACGTGGCATCCGCGAAGTCGAAGGTGCCGACGTCGGTGTTGACCGTCCAGGTCCCGCTGACGTCGTCGAGCTCGTCTGCCGTGGAGGCGTCGTCGGCTGCGTCGGACACGGCGACGGGGTCGGTATCGGCAGCGACAGCCTCCAGGGCGTTGTCGATGCTGGCCTCCTCCGCGGCGGGGCGGTTGAGGTACCAGACACCCACCCCTGCGCCGAGGACGGCGAGTGCGGCGATGCCGCCGATGAGGGGCTTGGCGTTCACTGTGACGATCTCCTGCTCGGCGTGCACGGGGCTTCGATGGTCCCGACCGTAGCCAGCCCGTTGCGGCGTCCCCCTTCCCTTGGCCAACTCTTTGCCGACATCACAGCGCCCTCTCAGGACCGGACCAACGGGGTAGTGACGCCGATGGCACACCGCAGTACCATCACTGTGAGTAGTCACAAGAGACGGTGGGTCACATGCAGGCGCGCGAGGGGCTGACGGAGCACGGCAGGGCCGTGATCCTGGAGGGCATGGACTGCGCCGCGGCGATCACCGACCTCGATGGCCGGGTGCGCTGGCTCAACCCCGCGGCAGGGCGCCTGCTCGGCCGTACCCCCGCCTCGTTCCTCGCCCTCGACGCCCGTGCCCAGTGGGCGATACCGGACAGGACACCCCTGGATCGCGCGCGGCTCGTGCGGACGATCGCGGCCGGGCAGCCGATCGTCGTCGACGGGTCCCTGTCGATCGACGGTCGCACGGTGCCGGTCACCGTCGATGTCCGCCCGTTCGCCGCCGAGGACGGGATCGGGGGCGCCGCGCTGGTGATCACCGACCGGTCCTCCGACGCGCAACGCGAGCAGGGCGTCCAGGAAGCGCGGGCCGGCCAGCAGCTGATCGGCGACCTCAGCAGGCACCTGCTGGAGGAGGACCTGGCTGGTGGGCTGCTCGACCTGCTGGAACGCCTTCGGCAGATGGTGGGAGTGGACGCCGCCGCGTGGTTGCGGATCGATGAGTCCTCGGTCGTGGAGGTCCTCGGCGACCACATGGCCGAGCTCCGCGGGGCGGCCCTGAGCGGACTCCCCTGGTGTGCCCGGGCGGTCGAGGAACGCACCACGGTGCATGTGGTCGACGGCCTGACCGACGGCCGCTTCGACACGGGCCGCGAGATGAAGGTCCTCGGCCTCCGGTCGGCGGTGATCGCCCCCGTGGTGGTCGACGGCGTGATCAGGAGCCTGCTGTTCGTCGGCAGCACGAACGCCTCCTGGGACGCCCACCTCGTCAACCTCCTCGACACGGCCGCCGACCTGATCGGCAGCGCCGTGGCGCGACAGCAACACGACGAGAACCTGCGCCAGCAGCTGGTCACCGACATCGAGACGGGCCTGCCGGGAGCCGCCGTCGTTGACCTCGCCCTCGGATCTGCCCTTCGCTCCCCGTCCGGGGGCACCGTGGTCATCGTCCGCCTGCGCCGCTACGACGACGTCGCCGCCGCCTACGGCGGACGCCAGGCCGCCCAGTTCCTGACCGTCTGTGCCCAGCAGCTGGACGACGCGCTCGGGGTGACCACCTGCCGGGTCGGCACCGGCGAGCTGGGCTTCGTCGACATGGCCGGCCGGGCCGACATCGGCGACCTCGTCCACGCGACGCTGGCCGGCCCCCTGCCGGTGCGCGACGGCCTGCGGGCGTTGGCGGACCCGGTGGTCGGCGTCTGCCAGGCGTCCCGGCACACGACCGCGGCTGCGGCCCTCACCCGTGCACGCGCAGCCCTTGCGGTGGCCGCGGTTCGCGCCGACGACCCGCCCGTGCCGGCGTCGGAGTCCCTCGTCCTGGACACCGCGCAGGAGCTGGGACGGGCGCTGGCCCTGGAGGAGGCCATCGCCGACCGTCGCATCGTCATCCACACCCAGGCCGGCCGACGCCTCACCGACCGCGCCCCCCGCTGGGCCGAGGTCCTCGTCCGCTTCAGCGACACCGACCTCGCCGACATCCCCGTCCAGGAAGTCATCGCCACCGCCGAACGGACCGGCGCCATCCACCAGCTCGGCCTGCAGGTCATGCGCGCCGCAGCCCTGCTCCGTCAACGACTCGGCGACCTCGGCCCCGAGCTGCTCAGCATCAACCTCTCCGCTGTCCAGATCCGCAGCGAGGACCTGCCCGAGAAGCTGGAGAAGATCGTCCGACGCGTCGGCTGCGCCCCCGCCCAGTTCGCCCTCGAGCTCACCGAGACCGCGATCATGCACGACCTCGACCGGGCCGGCCGCGTCGTCCACGCCCTCGCCGACGCCGGGTTCACCCTCATGATCGACGACTTCGGCGCCGGGACCAGCACCATCCGCAAGCTCGTCGACCTGCCCTTCGACGTCCTCAAGATCGACCGCGGCCTCGTCGCGGGCATCCACACCGACCCGCGCCGCCATCGCCTCCTCGCCTCCACCATCGACCTCGGCCTCGGACAGGACAAGCTCATCGTCGTGGAGGGCATCGAGACCCCCGACGACGCCGCCGCCGTCGCCCGCCTCGGCGCCGACATCGCCCAGGGCTACTGCTTCAGCCGACCCTGCCCACCGGAGATCGGCGTCCTCGAATGTGCCGACTGGAGCGTGTGGAAACCACCGCCACTCGAGGATCAGTAGCCTTTCGCCGAGCCACGAGGTCCTGCATGATCGGCGGCATGTCTTCCACGATCGTCATCGGGGACGGGCCTGCCGGCCTGTCCGCCGCCCTGTTCCTGGCCAAGAACGACCACCACGTGACCGTCTACGGCGGTGACGAGACGGCGATGCACTGGGCACACCTGCACAACTACCTCGGGGTGCCCGACACCGGAGGGAGCGCCTTCCAGGCGGTGGCCCGCAAGCAGGTGACCGACATGGGCGCCGACATGGTGGAGGAGACCGTGACGGCCGTCCGTGTCGACGGCGATCGTTTCGCGGTGTCCACCGAGGGCACGGGCGCCGACGCCTCCGCGGACTACCTGATCATCGCGGGTGGCAAGACCGCAACGTCCCTCGCGGAGTCCTTGGGGATCGAGGGCGGGCCCAACGGGGTCGACACCGATCGGGACGGCCGCACCGGCGTGGACCGGGTCTACGTCGTGGGTCGCCTGGCCAAACCCAACCGCAGCCAGGCGATCATCTCCGCGGGCGCCGGCGCGTCGGCGGCGCTGGACATCCTCTCCCGCGAGGCCGGGGACGACGTGCACGACTGGGACTCCCCGCCCAAGGACTGAACGACGGCGTCCTGCCGCGAGGTCAGTCCGGCGCCGTGAAGGTGCGAACCACCTCCAGCAGCATGTTCGCGAAGCGTTCGAGGTCGGCCACGGCAACGTGCTCGTCGGGGGCGTGGGCGACGTCGGCGCTGCCGGGCCCCCAGACCACGCCGGGGATACCACCGACCTGCCGCAGCAGCCCGAGGTCGCAGCCGTAGGGCATCCCGACGACCGGTGCGGCCGGGGCTGCCGATCGCACCGCACGCACGATGTCGTCATCGGTCGGCGTGTCCCCGCCGACCCACTGGGCCCCGATCCACTCGACCTCCGGCACGTGATCGGTCAACCACGGGTCGGTCGCCGCGATCTCGGCCACGGCCTGTTCGAGCTCGGCGCGTGCACGGGCGACCGGCTCGTCCGGTGCGGTGCCGAACCGGCCCTCGATCCGCACCCAGGCCGCCTCGTCGCATCGGTAGTCGCCGCCCTCGATGCGTCCCATGCAGATCGGGAACGGGACGTCGGTGTCGTAGAGCGGGTGGTGCAGCCGGCCGGCCCGTTCGGCCTCCAGGTCGAGGATGCGACGGTGGACCAACCAGGCCTTCTCGATCGCCGAGACCCCGGTGTGGCGGACGCTGCCGTGGGCGGTGCGCCCCTCGACGGTCACGGCGAAGCACAGCGCCCCAGCGCTGGCCGGGGCGATCGCCAGGTCGGTCGGTTCCACGACGATGGCGCCGTCGGCCCGCACCCCCGCGATCAGGCTGGCGAGGGTGCCCGCCCCGCCGTCCTCCTCCCCCACCACCGGGGTCAGCACGACCTCCCCCGTCAGGCTGGACGGCTCGAGGGCGAGGGCGGCGAGGACGTGCATCGCCGCCGCGAGCCCACCCTTGGTGTCGGCCGATCCGCGGCCGTACAGCAGGCCGTCCCGGATCACCGGGTCGAACGGCCCGGTGGTCCAGCCGTCCTGCTCGGCGCCGGGGACCACGTCGACGTGGACGTTGACCAGCAGCCGGCGTGTCAGTTCGGCGGGCCCCACACGGGCGACCAGGACGGGGATCCGCTCGCGGTCGACCTCCGCGGAGTGGAACGGGTGGATGGCGACGGCACGGCCGGGCAGGTCGCGCTGCTCGACGGCGACGCCGTGGTCGGTCAACCAGCGGGTGACGACGGCGAGGACCTCGTCCTCCTCACCCCCCAGCGACGGGATCGCGATCAGCTCGGCGGCGGTCCGTGCGATCGCCTCGCCGCTGAGCAGCGCGTCGGTGCTCGCGCCCATCCGCGGGTCAGAGGGCCGACAGGGCGCGGTCGAGGTCGGCGATCAGGTCAGCCGTGTCCTCGATGCCGACGGAGTAGCGGATCAGCCCCTCGGGGATGCCGGCCTCCGCCCGTTCGGCGTCGGTGAGCTCCACGTGGCTGGTCGTCGCTGGCGGTCCGGCGATGGTCTCGACCTGGCCGAGGTTGGCGGCGAGGTAGGCGTACTCCAGCTCCGCGCAGACCTTCTCCACGGCCGGCATGCCACCGACGAGGGAGAAGCTCAGGACGCCGCCGAAGCCCTCCATCTGGCTGGCCGCGATGTCGTGGCCGGGGTGGTCGGGCAGGCCCGGGTAGGCGACCCGCTCGACGGCCGGGTGGGCGGCCAGGTGCTCGGCGACGGCCTGGGCGGTGGCGTTGTGCCGTTCGACCCGCAGGCCGAGGGTCTTCAGCGACCGCAGGAACATGGCGGCGACGTGCGGGTCCATGCCGGTGCCGATGATCTCGCGCAGGGCGTAGACGCGGTGGACCAGCTCCTCGCTGCCGC
Organism: Euzebya pacifica; assembly: GCF_003344865.1. Classification (GTDB taxonomy): domain Bacteria; phylum Actinomycetota; class Nitriliruptoria; order Euzebyales; family Euzebyaceae; genus Euzebya; species Euzebya pacifica. The sequence continues at coordinate 1,776,291 of NZ_CP031165.1, read as the reverse complement.
ACACCACGCCGCCGAGCACGTCGCCGTGACCGCCGAGGAACTTCGAGGCCGAGTGCAGCACGATGTCGGCCCCGTACTCCACCGGCCGTGTGTTGATCGGGGTGGCGAAGGTGTTGTCGACCACGGTGACGGCGCCGACCGCACGGGCGGCCGCCGACAGGCGGGCGATGTCGAGCACCTTCAGCGTCGGGTTGGTCGGCGTCTCCAGGTACAGCAGGTCGCAGCCCTCGGCGATCGCGGCCTCCAGCGCCTCGTGGTCGTCGGTGTCGACCACGACGCAGTCAACCCCCCACCGCGGGAGGATCTGGCTGAACATCAAGTGGGTGCCGCCGTAGGTGTCGGTGACCGTCACGGCCCGACGGCCGGGTCCGAGCAACGCCATCAGCGTGGTGGAGATGGCCGCCATGCCCGTCCCGAAGCTGGTGGCGGCCGCGGTGCCCTCCAGCGCCGCCATCTTGGCCTCGAACCGGTCGGTCGTCGGGTTGGAGTTGCGGGCATAGATGTGTCCCGGCGTCTCCCCGAGTGCCGCCGCGCGCCACGACGGCACGTCGGCGTAGGCGAACGCCGAGTTGGTGTGCACCGGCGCGATGATGCTGCCGGTGGCGGGGTCGACGTGCTCGGTCAGGTGCACCGAGCGGGTGGAACGGCCGGGGGCGGGAAGATCGGTCATCGCCCGGCAGCCTATCGAAACACGACGAACGGGGCGCCCAGAGGACGCCCCGTGTCGAGATCGCGTGTGCCCTACGGGAAGAAGATCTTGATCTCGCGCTCGGCGGACTCGGGGGAGTCCGAGCCGTGGATGATGTTCTCGCCGATCTCGGTGGCGAACTCGCCACGGATCGAGCCCGGAGCGGACTCCAGCGGGTTGGTGGCGCCGGCCAGCTGGCGCATGGCAGCGATGGCGGACTCGCCGGTGACGACGAGGGCGACCAGCGGACCGCCGGTGATGAAGTCGACGAGCTCGCCGAAGAACGGGCGCTCACGGTGCTCGCCGTAGTGCTCCTCGGCGGTCTCGCGCTCGAGGGTGCGCAGCTCCATCTTGTCGATGGTCAGCCCCTTGCGCTCGATGCGGCGAACGACCTCGCCGATGAGGCCCCGACGGACACCGTCGGGCTTGATCAGGATCAGAGTGGATTCGGTAGCCATTGCCGCGCAGGGTATCGGCTGCGCAGGGTGTCCGGCGCGGCCGACCGGCCACCCCCTCCGCTTGGGGCGCGCGGGTCACGGGGGGACCAGCGTCCGGCGATGACGGGACCAAGGACCCGGCGAGGCCGGGTAGCAGGGGCCATGGTGGAACCGATGCGCCCGTTCGACCGACCTCTCCCCTGAGACCCGCCCCATGACCGTCGCCGTTACCTGGTTGTTCACGCTGCTCACCCTGCTCTGCTGGGTGGGTGTGCTCGTCGTTGCCCTGACCGACCGGGGCAAGGCCGTCATCACGCGGCCCGGCGTCGCCGTCGGGATCGCGGCGTCCGTCACCGGCACCGCCACGCTCGGCAGCCTGTACCTCTCCGAGGTCGCCGGCTACGTCCCCTGCGAGCTGTGCTGGGTCCAGCGCATCTTCATGTACTCCCTGGCCGTGATCACCACGACCGCCGTGCTCCGGCGACGTGACGACGTCTTCACCTACGCCGTCCCCCTGGCGGGCCTGGGGCTGCTGACGAGCACCTGGCACGTGATCGTGCAGCGCAGCCCGGCAGCCGGCGTGACCTGCGACCCGAACAACCCGTGCTCGGCGATCTGGGTCGAACGGCTCGGGTTCATCACCATCCCGATCATGGCCGGCACCGCCTTCCTGGTGGTGCTGGTGCTCGGCGTTGCCCTCTGGGGCCAACGCCGCAACGCCCTGGGCGAGGTGTCCACCACGACCCACCCACGCGAGGAGCAGATCCTGTGAGCACCACCTCCAGCAAGCGCGAACGCCAGAAGGCCCGCCGGGCCGAACGGCTGGCCGAGGAACAGGCCGAGGAACGTCGTGCCGGCATGCGCAACCGACTCGTGACCGTCATCGGCGCCGTCGTGGCGCTGGCGGTCGTCGTCGGCGTCGGCATCCTGCTCGTCCAGGGGTCGGATGCGTCCCTCGGGGTGCCGGCCGCGACCGCCGACGACGGTTCCGTCCTGCCCGACATCCCCCAGGCCGGCGCCGACCCGGCGATCGGTACCGAGGCCCCCGTGGTCGTCGGGTACGAGCCGGACGGGACGGCCCTGGCGATCGGCGGGGAGGGCGCCCCGCAGGCCGTCGTCTTCATGGCCCACTGGTGCCCCCACTGCCAGGAGGAGCTGCCCCTGATCGGCGACTGGGTGGCTGACGGGCAGCTGGCCGACGGCGTGCAGCTGGTTGCCGTGTCGACCCTGCACGACCCGGCCCGTCCGAACTGGCCACCGGACGAGTGGTTGGCGTCCGAGGACTTCCCCGGTGAGGTGCTGGTCGACAGCGACGGCGCCGCGGCCGAGGCCTGGGGCCTCAGCGGCACGCCGATGTGGGTCTTCACCGACGCCGACGGCACGGTCGTGGCCCGCTACAGCGGCCAGATCGACGCGGAACGCTTCGCCGAGGCAACCGCCCTGGCTGCCGGGCCAGCCGCGTAGGTCGGCAGCGCCGTCGACCCCGCCTTGCTCAGGCGGGGTCCAGGCCGAGGGCCTCGCGGGCCTCGCCGACCAGGTACAGCGAACCGGTCACGACGATGCCGTCGGCCGGACGGGTGACGCCCGACGCCAGGTCGATGGCTTCCTCCACGTCCGCGGCGACCTCCACCGACAGCGCGTGGGTGGCGCAGGCACGGGCGATCCGCTCGGGGTCCGCGGCGCGGGCGTTGTCCGGCGGCACCGCGACGACGTGGTCGGCCACCCCGACGAGCGCGGCGACCATCGCCTCGACGTCCTTGTCGTCGAGCACGCCGAGGACCACCACCCGACGCTCGAACGCGAACTCGGTGGTCAACGCGTCCGCGAGGCTGGCGATCCCCGCCGGGTTGTGCGCCCCGTCGAGGACGATCAGCGCCTGCTCGGACCTCGGGACCGGCTCCAGCCGGCCGGGCGACCGAACGGCGGCGAACGCCTCCCGGACCAGCTCCTCCTCGACCTCGACCTCGAAGCGGTGGAACGCCTCGAAGGCCGCCAGCGCAAGGGCGGCGTTGCGGCCCTGGTGACGGCCGAACAAGGGCAGCAGCACCTCGTTGTAGGTCCCGTTGACACCCTGGATGTCGACCTGCTGTCCGCCGACCGCGGGGGTCCGCCCGAGCAGCTCGAAGTCCTTCCCGGCCACCTTCAGCGTGGCTTCGACCTCCTCGGCCCGACGCGTGATCACGTCAAGCACGTCGGTGTCCTGCTCGGCCACGACGACGAAGGCGCCGGGCTTGATGATCCCCGCCTTCTCCACCGCGATCGCCGCCGGCGTGTCACCGAGCTCGCGATGGTCCACCGACACCCGGGTGAGGACCGCCACGGCGGCGTTGACGACGTTGGTGGCGTCCCAGGTGCCGCCCATGCCGACCTCGAGCACGCCGACGTTGGCCGGCACGTCGGCGAAGTGCAGCAACGCCAACGCCGTCAACGCCTCGAAGAAGGTGACGGCGTCGGGGTGTCGCTCGTCGACGGCGGCGAGGAACGGCTGGAGGTAGCTGACGTGGCGGGCGAGGTCGTCCTGCCCGATCGGCACCCCGGCGATGCGGATCCGCTCGCGCAGGTCCTGCAGGTGGGGGCTGGAGTAGGACCCGGTGATCAGCCCTGCCGTGGTCAGCAGCGACGTGATGATCGCCGTCGTCGACGTCTTGCCGTTGGTGCCGGTCACGTGCACGGTGTCGAAGGTGTCCTGCGGGTCGCCGAGCAGCGCCATCAGGTCGGTGATCCGGTCGAGGTCGGGCACCATCCGGCCGGGGCCGCGCGCCTGCAGGACTCGGAGGGCCTCGTCGTGATCGAGGAGCCCGTCGTCGAAGGTCATGGTCAGCCGCCCAGCGGGTTGGTGGGGTCGTTGATGATGGAGTAGAGGACGAACAGCGCGACGCCGCTGACGATCAGCAGGAACACGATCGGCAGGAACGGGTGGTTGCGGACCGGCTTGGTCGACAGGACCTCGACCGGTGCGCGTTCGGCCTCCAGCTCCTCCTCGATGGCGATGGGTTCCTTGCGGGCGAACGCCTCGGCCTGCTCGTCGCTCAACGCCAGCGGTCCCGCCGGCGACATGCCCGGTCGGGTCCGGACGGGGTCGGCGACGGGCTGTTGCTGCGTCGCCTGATCGGCCAGCGCCGCCTGGGCGGCAGCCTGCGCAGCCGCCTGGAGGGCGACCTGCTCCTCCGCGGTGGGCGAGGGCTCCTCGACCCGGTCAGCGGTCCGGACGGGGGCGTCGGCCTTCTCGCCTGCGGCGACGACCTCGCGCGCAAGCCCGGCGATGCGGTCCACGGTCGGGCCGAGCTGCTGCTGGCCGGCCCGCAGGACCTCCACGGCCCCGTCGTGGTCGCCGGCCACGATGCTCGTGCGTGCCTGCGTGTAGATGCCGGCGATGGCACGCCAGTAGGCCTTCACGCCGTCGACGAGGGCCTGCTGGCGCCGGATGGCGTCCCGCCGGTCGCCGTCGGCATGCTCCAGGGGGGCGGCGCGGAAGGCGTTCTTGCCGGACGTGGCGAGGTCGCCGGCGGCACGCAGGCCGACGGTGCCGTCGCGCTCCATGCCGGTCAGCACCTGATCGCACAGCGCCGCCGCTGGGCTCGAGGGTCGGCCGATGTGCAGCGGCGCGAGCGCCTCCCACAGGGGATCGGTCAGGCGCGGCAGGCTCGGCTTGCCGCTGCGGGCCCACATGGTGAACTGGCCAGACACGGGCGCCGGGTCCTTGCCCAGCAGCCGCTTCGCCGCGAACGCCAGGCCGGCCATGTCGAGCGCCTCGACATGGGCAGCGACCGCCCGGGGCTGGGGCACGGTCCCCCGGTCGGTCTCGCGGACCGGGCCGTCAGTCACCGGCGTGCTGGTCCAGCTCGGCGATCTGCGCGCGCAGCTTCTCGATCGCGTCGGCCCAGTGGGCCACCTTCTCGCGTTCCGTGTCCACCACGTGGTCGGGCGCCTTGGAGACGAACGACTCGTTGCCCAGCTTGCCCTCGGCACGACGCTTCTCGTTCTCGGCGTCGGCCAGCTCGCGCTTCAGCCGGTCGAGCTCCTCGCCCGCGTCGACGATGCCCTCCAGGGGCACGTACAGCTCGGCGCCTGCGGCCAGCACCTTGCCGATCAGCCCGCTGGGGGCGGCGTCGACGAAGGTCCAGTCCTCCACGCCGGCCAGGCGGCAGATGCCGTCCTGTCCTGCGGCGAGGACCTGCTGGACGTCGCCGGTGCAGACCGCCGCCACGGTGATGTGGGTCTTCGGGGCCAGGCCGTACTCCGCACGCACCTGTCGCAAGGCGGTCACGACCTCCTGGACGGCGCCGAAGCTGGCCTCTGCGGCCTCGTCGCGGGGCGCGATCCGTTCGGGCCACGTCGACCGCATCAGCGAGGTCTGCTCGTCGGCGTCGGTCAGCGCACGCCAGATCGCCTCGGTGACGAACGGCATGACGGGGTGGAGCATCCGCAGCACCCGGTCGAGCACGGTGACCAGGACCGTCCTGCTGGCGTCGTCGTCACGCAGCTTGGCGAGCTCGAGATACCAGTCGGCGAACTCGTCCCAGATGAAGTGGTACAGCCCACGGGCCGCCGGCGAGACGTCGTAGGCGTCGTAGGCCGCGTCGACCTCCAGGCGGGTGGCCTCCAGCCGCGAGAGGATCCACTGGTCCTCCAGCGGAAGCTCGGCCATCGGCGGCAGGGGCGCGTCGACCGTGGTGTCTCCGGCGCGGTCCATGACCAGGCGGGCGACGTTCCACAGCTTGTTGGCGAAGCGCTTGCCGCCCTCGACCCAGTCCTCGGCCAGCGGGACGTCCTGCCCCGGCGGCGCCTGGCGCAGCAGGGCGAAGCGCAGCGCGTCGGCACCGTAGCTCTCGATGAGGTCGAGCGGGTCGATGACGTTGCCGAAGGACTTCGACATCTTCTTGCCGTGCTCGTCGCGGACGAGGCCGTGGTTGAGGACGGTGTGGAAGGGCGCCTCGTCCAGCAGGTGCATGGAGATCATCAGCATCCGGCTGACCCAGAAGGTGTTGATGTCGTAGCCGGTGACGAGGACCGAGGTCGGGAACCAGGTGTCGTACTCGCGGCTCTCCTCGGGCCAGCCGAGCGTGGTGAAGGGCCACAGCTGGGAGGAGAACCACGTGTCGAGGACGTCCTCGTCCTGATGGGTCAGGCGCAGCTCGGCGATCTGCTCCTCCGTCGGGTCCTCCCGGAGGACGTGGATGCCACCGTCCTCGTCGTACCAGGCCGGGATCCGGTGACCCCACCACAGCTGCCGGGAGATGCACCAGTCGTGCAGGTTCTCCAGCCAGGAGATGAACTGCTTGGACATCCGCTCGGGCACGAAGCGGGTCCGGCCGTCGTTGACGGCGGCGATGGCCTTCTCCGCGAGCGGGCCGACGTCGACGAACCACTGGTCGGACAGCCGCGGCTCGATCGGCACCTTGGTGCGGGAGGAGTGGCCGACGGAGTGGGTGTGCGGCTCGACCTTGACCAGCAGCCCCAGGCCGTCGAGGTCGGTCTGGATCCTCTTCCGCGCCTCGAACCGGTCGAGCCCCTCGTAGGGGCCGCCGTTGGCGTTGATGACGGCGTCGTCGGTCATGACGTCGATCATCTCGAGGCCGTGCCGCAGGCCGATCTCGTAGTCGTTGGGGTCGTGGGCCGGCGTCACCTTGACCGCACCGGTGCCGAACTCGGGGTCGACGTGGTCGTCGGCGATGACGGGGATCTCGCGGTCGACGAACGGCACGACGACCGTCCGGCCGATCAGGTCGGTGTAGCGCTCGTCGTCGGGGTGGACGGCGACCGCGGTGTCACCCAGCATCGTCTCGGGCCGGGTGGTGGCCACGACCACACCCTCGCCGCCATCGGCAGCGGGATAGCGGAAGTGGGTCATCGAGCCCTGGATCTCGACGTGGTCGACCTCGATGTCCGACAGCGCCGTGTTGGCCTTGGGGTCCCAGTTGATCAGCCGGTTGCCCCGGTAGATCAGCCCCTGGTCGAACAGGTCGCAGAAGACCTTGCGGACCGCGGTGGAGCGGGGTTCGTCGAAGGTGAACGCCTCGCGCTCCCAGTCACACGAGCAGCCCAGGCGGCGCAGCTGCTGCAGGATCGTGCCGCCCGACTCCTCCTTCCATTCCCACACCCGCTCGAGGAACGCCTCGCGACCCAGGTCGTGGCGGGTCTTTCCCTGCTCGGCGAGCTGGCGCTCGACGACGGTCTGTGTGGCGATACCGGCGTGGTCGGTGCCGGGGAGCCACACCGCGTTCTTGCCCTGCATGCGGGCACGCCGGACCAGGACGTCCTGGAGGGTGTTGTCCAGGGCGTGCCCGATGTGCAGCGACCCGGTCACGTTCGGCGGCGGGATGACGATGGAGAACGGCTCCCCGTCGTCGTCGGCCTCGGCGTGGAAGAAGCCGGAACGCTCCCACCACTGATAGAGGTCGGCCTCCAGCGTCGTCGGGTCATAGCTCTTCGGAAGGTTCATGGGAGCAGCAGTGTAGGGCCGAGCCACCACCTCGCCGGCCCGCCCGATCGACCGGCTTCCCGCGGCCGGTGGCATCCACGGGCAGGATGGCCCCCATGCGCGGACTCACCTTCCGGATCGGATCCATCCCCGTCAGGGTCGACGCGTCCTTCTGGATCATCATGGGACTCTTCGGCCTGCAACGGGCGGCCTACAGCGGCGGCCTCGACATCGTGCTCGCCCTCGAGTGGGTCGCGATGGTGTTCGCCGGGATCCTCTGGCACGAGCTGGGCCATGCCGTGGCGTTCCGGTCCTTCGGCCGCGAACCGCAGGTCACCCTGTACGCCATGGGCGGCCTGACCTCGGCGGAGGGGCGGCTGACACCCGGCCGGCGGCTCGTCTCGACCCTCGCCGGTCCCGGCGTGGGGCTCGCCCTGGGCGCCATCGCCTACGTGGGCATGCAGGCCGGCCTCCTCGGGCTCGACCGCCTCGAGGGACGCTCCTTCGGCCAGATCATGCGGCTGTCGTTCGGTGCGTCCCTGGCGACCGACCAGCTGCCCGAGCTGCTGTTCCTCGACCTGCTGTTCATCAACATCGGCTGGGGCATCCTCAACCTCGTGCCGCTGTACCCGCTGGACGGCGGCCAGTCCCTCGAGGCGCTGCTGGACCTCGTGAAGGTGAAGGCCGCCGCCAGGATCACGTCGATCGTCTCGATCCTGATCGCGGCGTTCGGCGGCTACTGGGCGGCGACCAACGGCCAGTTCTTCCTGCTGCTGATCGCCTTCTTCCTGGGCCTGCAGAACGTGCGCCGGCTCGGCGCACTTCGTGACCCGGCACCGGTCGACCACAACGCCCCGTCAGCGGGCCCCGCCGGCCACGCGGTCAGCCCGCAGCTGCAGCGGACCCTCGCGATGGCCGAGCAGGCGCTGGGACAGGGGCGCAACGACGAGGCCGTGGAGATGGTGGCCCAGGAGTACCAGCTGCGCCCCGGCCGACCGGCTGCCCAGGCGCTGGCCGCGGTCCTCGCACGAACCCGACGGTTCGACGACCTCGAGCGCCTCGCCGAGCAGGACCACGAACGGCTCGGTCCGGCGGCGCTGTCGACGATCGCCGCGGCCCTGGTGGCCGGCGGCCGCTACGAACGTGCGCTCCAGGCGGCCGAGGGCGGCTGGAACACCGACCCCGACGGGCACTGGCAGCACGCGGTGACGGCCGCGGCGGCCCGGGCCGGCCTGCGCGACATCGACGGGGCCGTTCGCTGGCTGTACATGGCGACCGACCGCGGATGGACCGACCAGCGGCGGCTGGAGGCCGACCCGGTGTTCGCCGAGGTCCGCTCCGATCCCCGTCTCGGCGACATCATCGCCCGTATGGGTGTTCAATGACGTGACGGATGCCGACAGGATGACGTGATGAGCGAACACAGGCCGACCATCGTCAACGACCCCGACCAGGACGGGGAGGCGCTCGACGCCGACCTCCTGCCAGAGGAGTTCCCCGATGATCGGCCGCTCGCCTCGCGGGCCTTCGGCACCACCGAGGCCGAGCAGGCCCGGGGCGAGTCGCTCAGCCACAAGTTGCGGCGCGAGGAACCCGAGGTCTCCGACGACGGACGGGCCAGCGACAAGGACGACAACGACAGCGACGACTCGCCGGACATCCTCGCCGGCGACGACGAGGACGCCGACCCGACCAACTCCATGACGTCGATCCGGGGCCGGTCGGACCGCCACGACGACGACTCCGGCCAACCGCGCGGGTTCCGCAGCGCCGAGGAGGACGCCATCCACCTCGTCGACCGGGACCGGGACCTCGACGTCGTGACCGTCAGCCGGCTGACCCACGGCGACGCAGAGGAGTTCCTGGACGCGGTGGCGGCGAGCACGAAGCTGCACACCCCGTGGGTGTCGCCGCCCGACGACCTCGACGGGTTCAAGGCGCTGGTCGACCGACCCGAGGACCGGTTCGTGTCCTTCGTCATCCGCTGCGACGAGGGCATGGTCGGTGTCGTCAACGCCAACGAGATCGTCATGGGCGTCTTCCGCAGCACCTACCTCGGTTACTACGCCTTCGAGGCCTGCGCCGGCCGTGGGCTGATGCAGGCCGGTATGCGCCTGGTGCTCGGCGAGCTGTTCGACACCATGGGGCTGCACCGGGCCGAGGCCAACATCCGGCCGGAGAACACCCGCTCGATCCGCCTGGCCGAACGGCTGGGTTTTCGCCGCGAGGGCTACTCGCGGGACTACCTGTACCTGGACGGGGCCTGGCGCGACCACGAACGCTGGGCCCTGCTGTCCAGCGACCCCCGGTAGGGCTGGATCGCCTCGTGGACGACTGTCTCGTCAGGATTTGAACGATTCGACAGGAGGAACGGCAGGGCCTCGTGGCGAACAGGAACGGTGAACCCGCCGTTCCGACCGGAGATCCTGCTGTGCGCCTTGCTGCCCTGACCGTCCTTCTGCTCGCCCTGATGAGCAGCGTGCTGCCTGCCGGGGCCGACCCCGTCCACGCGCCGCCCGCCCCACGGGTCGTGGTGGCCCCGATCGACTCGGGCATCAACCCGTACCACGAGTTCTTCCAGGTGGCGGAGTCGTCGGTCACCCAGGACGTCCTCGACGAGTTCGGGATCGACAGCAGCCATGTCCTGACGCTGTCCGGCACCTACGAGGAGGACGGGGAAGCGTTCTGGACGTCGTTGAAGGAGGGCGAGCTGTACCACTTCACCGGCACCAACATCATCGCCGTCAACCTCGACGGGCGTGACCGCAAGATCCTGCCCGACGGCTCGAACCACGGCGTCGGCGTCGCCGGTTCGGTCGTCCGCGGCAACCCGGAGGCGATCGTGCTGTTCGTCGCCGGTTCCGGTGCCGACGCCGAGGACTGGGCGTTCGACCAGCCCGGGATCGACATCGTCACGACCTCCTACGGGTTCGCCACCGCCGTGCCGCTGCCGGCCGTCTCCTCCAGCTACACCGGTGTCGTCGAGGGCGGCAAGGCGCACTTCGGCGCGTCGCCCAACGACCCGTCGCTTGCGTCGGTCGACGGCACGTCCGGTCCGTGGTGGGTCGTCTCCATGGCGGGCTACGCCGAGGGTGACGACGAGGGCAAGGAGCTGCTGTCGGGCACGTCGCCGGAGTTCGTCGCCGACTTCACCCAGGACCTGCCCTACTGCGCGACTTGCACCACCGAGCTGTCCAGCCCGTCCGGGACCTCCTTCGCCACGCCGTTGGCCGCCGGTGTCGCCTCCGCGGTGCTGCTGGAGGCGCGTCAGCGGACCGGCCACGTCGGTGGCATCACCGCCGAGGGCCTGATGGTCGACGCCGACGGGATCCAGCTCGACACGTGGGACCTGCGCCGCTCGCTGCAGGAAGGCGCGGTGCTGCCCGCGTCCTCCGGCGTGGGCTTCGGAACCCTCCCGACCCTGCCCGTCGCCCCCTACGCCGTCGTCGGATGGGGCGCGATCACACCGGACCCGGAGCTGGACGTCATCGGCCGGTCGGTCGCCTGGCTGATGGGCGACGAGGACGCCCCCGACGCCAAGGGCGGCGACACCTGCGCGTTCATGAACGCCCATTTCGACGCCCGGCTGTACAGCTGGAACCTCAACCCGGCGAGCGACAGCTTCGGGGACAGCGACGGGGCGGGCTACATCCGCTGCTGATCGAACGTCGCGGGTCGTTCCCGCAGTGACCGGCCCGGACGCCCACCGCGTCCGGGCCGTTCTGCGTAGGATGCCGCCACGAGCCGGTGAGTGGGCAGGGGAGGAACACGATGAGCTGGATGGTCGAGAGCGGGTCGGCGATGCTGGCGGTGACCGGTGGGGGGACGTTGGTGCACCCGGAGTCCTGGCGCTGCACCCGGGCGTGGGCGACCGGCGGATCTGGGAGCGCTGCGCACCGGTCTGGGCGGAACGTGCCGGGGTCCAGGTCATCACCTACGACCGACGCGGCTTCGGCGACACCACGTACCGCGCGGAGGCCCATGACGACCTCGACGACCTGCTGGCGGTCATGGACGACGCAGGGCTGGCAACGGCTGTGCTGGTCGGCAACAGCATGGGTGGTGGGCTGGCGCTGGACTGCACGATCGCCAACCCCAACCGGGTCGACGGGTTGGTGCTCATCGGGGCCCTGCCCTCCGGGGCGCCCGAGGACCGCTGGGTGACCGATCCGGCGGAGGCTGCCGTGGAGGAGGACTACCGGGCGGCCGACGCGTCCGGCGACACCACCGAGCTGAACCGGATCGAGGCGCGGTACTGGCTGGACGGTGCACGACAGCCGGAGGGGCGGGTCACCGGCGAGGCACGCGAACTGTTCCTCGACATGAACGGTCGCGCGTTGGCCGCAGCGCCGGTGGGCGAGGCCGCCGAACGACCCCCGGCCTGGCCACACCTGGGAGAGGTCGACGTGCCCACCCTCCTGCTGCTCGGTGAACACGACGAGGTGGGCATGGCCGCCATCGCCCCGTTGGTCGTCGAGGCCATGCCGGACGCACGCCTGCAGATCGTCCCGGGGGCGGCCCACTGCCCCCAGCTGGATGCGCCGGACGCCCTGGACGACGCAGTGGTCGGGTTCCTGGGACAGCTCGAACGGGTGTGAATCGGCCCGGGTCGTGGGTAGAGACACTGCCATGACCGACCACGACTCCCCCGCCATCGACCAGACCGCCCGGAACCATGACGACCAGTCCGGCGAGCGCCTCGACGCCGACAAGCTGCCGGCGGAGATGCCCCAGAAGCCCGTTGCGTCCTTCGCCCACGGCACGACCGAGGCCGAGCAGCGCGAGGGTGAGTCGTTGGACGGCAAGCTGGCACGCGAACGCCCCGACCAGCCGGTGGAGCGCGGCCCGGTGGAGGGCACCACGTCGACGTCGTTGGCCGATGACGCCGACACCCCGACCGGCATCGACAACGAGAAGGACCTCGTCGCCGAGCGGCCGCTCACCGAACCGCACGTCGACGACAGCGGCCAGCCCGACGCCGGTGTCCCCGCCGAGGAGCAGGCCGTCCGCGTCGACGACGCCGACGACGACGTCCCCGGCGCGGTCGACCACCACGCGGTCCGCGAGGCCTAGTCGGTCACCGGGCCCGGACGGGCCCCCAGGACCAGGCACTGGACAACACGAGAGGCGCCGGCAGCTGCCGGCGCCTCTCGTCACGTCTGCGGTGCGACCCTGGATCACGTCCAGTCTGGGTCACGCCGAGCACTGGGTCACGCCGAGCGGCGACGCTCCTCGGGTTCGGAGGATCGCGGTACGAGCGTCGGGTTGGCCTTCTCGCGGACGACCTCGCCGGTGATGACGACCTTGGAGACGTCGTCCATCGACGGCACCTCGTACATGGTGTTCAGCAGGACTTCCTCGAGGATGGCCCGCAGGCCGCGTGCGCCGGTGTCGCGGAGGATCGCAAGGTCGGCGATCTCCTCCAGCGCGTCGTCGGTGAACTCCAGCTCCACACCGTCGAACTCGAACTGCTTGCGGTACTGCTTGACAAGCGCGTTCTTGGGCTGGGTGAGGATCTCGATGAGCGCCTCGCGGTCCAGCTTGTCCACGGTCGTGACGACCGGAAGGCGGCCCACGAACTCGGGGATGAGGCCGAACTTCAGCAGGTCCTCGGGGAGGACCTCCTTGTGCAGCGCCGTCGGGTCGTTGGCGTCGGCCGCGCCGAGCTCGGCACCGAAGCCCACGACGGTCTTGCCGAGGCGCCGTTCGATCAGGGCCTCGAGGCCGGCGAAGGCCCCACCGCAGATGAACAGCACGTTGGTGGTGTCGATCTGGATGAACTCCTGGTGGGGGTGCTTGCGGCCCCCCTGCGGCGGCACGCTGGCCACCGTTCCCTCCAGGATCTTCAGCAGCGCCTGCTGCACACCCTCACCGGACACGTCGCGGGTGATCGACGGGTTCTCGGACTTGCGGGCGATCTTGTCGACCTCGTCGACGTAGATGATCCCCGTCTCGGCCTTCTTGACGTCGAAGTCGGCCGCCTGGATGAGCTTGAGGAGGATGTTCTCGACGTCCTCGCCGACGTAGCCGGCCTCGGTCAGGGCGGTGGCGTCAGCGATCGCGAAGGGCACGTCCAGCAGGCGGGCCAGCGTCTGGGCCAGCAGCGTCTTGCCGGAGCCCGTCGGGCCGAGCAGCAGGATGTTGGACTTGGAGATCTCGACGTCCCCGGCCTTGGCCCCCGCGCGGATCCGCTTGTAGTGGTTGTAGACCGCCACGGCCAGCGTGCGCTTGGCGTCGTCCTGTCCGACCACGTAGCCGTTGAGGAAATCGAAGATCTCCCGGGGCTTGGGAAGGTCACCGTTGGAGACCTCGGGGGTGTCGGCGAACTCCTCCTCGATGATCTCGTTGCACAGGTCGATGCACTCGTCGCAGATGTACACGCCCGGACCAGCGATCAACTTCTTGACCTGCTTCTGGGTGTGGCCGCAGAAGGAGCACTTCAGCAGGTCCCCTCCTTCACCGAACTTGGCCATCGTCGCCCTTCCCAGTCGCCTTGCGGTTGTCGCCCTCGGCCCGCCCGTGCAGGCCGATCGCCATCGTAACCCCGGGGGGTGACATCGGCGGGAGCAGTCGATCCATTCCCATCATCGACCTGTCCCGCCGAGGTCTTAGCCGGCGGGGTCCAGACGGCCTATGCCATCGGTGACTCGCCCTGCGCCGCGCGGGCCTGGATCACCTGGTCGACGATGCCGTACTCGACGGCCTCGGTCGCGTTCATGATGAAGTCGCGGTCGGTGTCGGCGGTGATCTTCTCCACCGGCTGGCCGGTCTTCTCGGCGAGGATCGCGTCCAGCTGGTCCCGGATGCGCTGGACCTCCTTGGCGGCGATCTCGATGTCGGTGGACTGGCCCTCTGCCCCACCGTGCGGCTGGTGGATCAGGACGCGGGCGTGCGGGAGGATGAAGCGCTTGCCCTTCTCCCCCGCAGCCAGCAGGATCGCGGCGGCCGAGGCGGCCTGTCCCATGCAGATCGTGGAGACCTTCGGCTTGATGAAGGTCATCGTGTCGTAGATGCCCAGGGCGCTGGTGACCGAGCCACCCGGGGAGTTGATGTAGAGGTTGATGTCCTTCTCGGGGTCCTCGCCCTCCAGGTGGAGGAGCTGGGCCATGATCAGGTTCGCGATCTCGTCGTTGATCGGCGTCCCGAGGAAGATGATCCGGTCCTTGAGCAGCCGCGAGTAGATGTCGAACGCACGCTCGCCGCGGTTGGTCGTCTCGATCACGGTTGGGACGAGGTAGTTGAAGACCTCGTACCGCGAGACCTCGCCGGTGCTGGCGACGGGGGTGGTGGAGATGTCCAAGTGTTGCTCCTGCGTCGGGCATGTGGGGCGAGTGCGGCTGCGCCGGACGGACCGGGACGCCGACACCGGCGCGCTGGGTTCGCCACGATACCGTCCTCGCTCGTGACCGACACGACGCCCACCAACAGCATTCCCGGTGACCCTCCCGTCGCGGGCTTCGGCAGCCCCGACGGACCGGCCGAACCCACCACCCGCCGGTGGCCCGTCCTGGTGGCCGTCGTCATCGGCGTCGGCCTGCTCGGCCGGCTGCTGTTCGCCGTCGATGCCCCCGCCAACGTCCTGCTGCTGCCCGAGGCCGGCACCGTCCGCGCTGCCCAGCTGGACGACGGCACGCCGGTGTTCGCCAGCCACCTCGCCGACGACACCGTGCACGTCGTCGAGGCGTTCGGCACCGTCGACGGGCCGATCGGCAGCCTGGTCGGGTGGTGTCCCGCGGCCCGGCAGTTCGTCGACCCGCACCTCGGCGCCCTGTACGACCCGGCGGGGCTGCGCTACAGCGCCGCGATCAGCGGCCGTGCGCCCGCCGACCTGGTCGCCCTGGACGCCCCCACCCCCGATGACGACCTGACCAGCAGGGAGTTCGAGCGGATCGAGGGGCGGGGAGACGCCGAGGACCCCCTTCGCATCGGTGAGCAGGTGGAGCCCACCGACACGCGGGGAGCGGCGTCCTCGCCGCTGGCCGGCGGCCGCCCGCTCGGGACGCCGACGTCGTGCAGGGTCGAGCCCGAGCCCCTCGTCCCGCCCCTGGACGCGGCGCCTCCGGCGGTCAACCGGATGCTGGACCACAGCTTCCAGGCGACCCTGCTGCGGCTGCCGCGCGACGGCTGGCACATCACCGACGGCTGGTTGGTGGTGGGTCGCGACGGGGGGACGACCTGGTGTCGTCAGGACCCGGCCACGATCCCGCCGACGTGTCCCGACGAGGCGCCCGTGCCGATCGACGTGATGATCTCGCCGGCCGACACCGGTGGTGGCTGGGCAGTCATCGGCGGGCCGCTGGCCGCCCGCGTCAGCGAGCGCCGGGTGGTCGAGCTTGCGGTCCTGCCCCGCACGACCTGGCGCGGATCGTCGTTACGAGGTGCAACCCGCCACGAGGCCGTCCTGCGGCACGTGTGGGACCGTCGTGGCGAGGTCGAGCTGGAGCTGCCGGCTGACGTGCAGGAGGTGCCGTCGTGCATGGACGGCGACAGTGCGTCCCGCAGCCCGCTCGTGGCGCGCGTCGAGATCGCCGCCGACACGCAGTTCGAGGTCGACGGCGAGACCGACCCGCTGACGCTGGCCACCTCGCCCGCCGACGACCCCATGGAGGTCCCGGTGGAGGTCCTGGTCGACGACGTGACCTGCCGGGCCCTGCTCGTCAGGTCCGTGGACTGAGGGACCCGGGGGCCCGGGCCGCAGAGGTCCTTGCACACGACGACGGCGGCACCCGATGGGTGCCGCCGTCGTTGGTGTCTCGTCGATCGAAGAGGGGAGGTCACTCCTCCTCGTCGGCCTCGGTCTCCTCGACCTCAGCCTCGGTGTCCTCGAGCTCGGTCGGCTCGGTGTCCTCGACGTCGGTGTCCTCGAGCTCGGACTCTTCGGGCTCGGGCTCGGGCGGTGGGGCGTCGGTGATCTCGACGTGCTCGAGCACGTGGTCGATGGTCTTGCGACGGTAGGCGTCGGCGTACAGCGCCCCGATGCGGTCGGGGTGCAGCATCATCTCCGCGATCTCGTTCGGGTCGCGGCCCATGCGCATCGCCTGGCGAGCGACTTCCTGGCCGAGGTCCTCGCGCTCGACGGTGATGCCGACCTTCTGGCCGATCTCGTCGACGACGAGCTGGGCCTTGACGGTGTTCTCCGACTCCTCGCGGATCTGGTCCATCAGGGCCTGCGGGTCGTCGCCGCCGGCGATGGAGAGGAACTGGTCCATCGACAGGCCGGCGTGCTGGGCCTGGTGGGCGAGGCGGTTCAGGCGGAAGCGCTGCTCCTCCTCGACGAGGCTCTCGGGCAGCGGGATCTCCACCAGCTCGGCGATCGCCTCGATGACGGCGCCACGCAGGTTGGCGACGGCCATCTGGCGCTTCTCGGCGCCGGCCTGGGTGCGAAGGTCGTCCATCAGCTCGTCGATGGTGTCGAACTCGCTGGCGGTCAGGGCGAACTCGTCGTCGAGCTCGGGCAGCGTCTTGACCTTCACCTCCTTGACGATGGCGGTGAAGCTGATCTCCTGGCCGGCCAGCCCGTCGGGGTAGTCGGGCCCCAGGACGTCGGTGAACTCCAGCACGTCACCGGCGGAGGCGCCGACCAGCTGGGTGTCCAGCTCGCTGTCGGTGTCCTCCTCGGGGACCTGGTAGAGCATGTCCTCGGCAGAGGCTTCCTCGACCTCGGTCCCATCGGCCTTCTTGCCGCTGATGGTGACGGTGACGAAGTCGCCCTTCTGGGCCGGGCGCTCGACGGTCTCGACCTCGGCGAAGCGCTCGCGGACCTGGTCGAGGTTGGCGTGCAGCTCCTCGTCGGTCAGCTCCCACTCGGGGTGCGTGATCGTCATGCCCTCGAACTCGGGGACCTCGAACTCGGGACGCACGTCGACGGTGGCCGTGAAGGCACCCTCGGCGCCGGGCTCGAAGGCGTCGACGTCGAACTCCGGCGGGCCGACCGGGGAGATCTCGTGCTCCGAGAGGGCCTGGGAGTAGAAGCCCGGGAACGCCTCGCGGATGGCCTCCTCGCGGACGGCACCCTTGCCGAGGCGTCCTTCCAGGACCTTCAGGGGGACCTTCTTGCCGGGCCGGAACCCGGGCACCTTGACCGACTGGGACAGGCGCGTGACCGCCTGGTCCAGCGCCGACGACACCTCGTCGGGGTCGATGGTGATGGAGAGCTTGACCTTGGTGTCGTCGATCTTCTCGACCGCGCTGGTGACCACTGTTGTGCCTCGAACTGGGGGTTGGCAATGTGGGGACTGAAGGCCGGATCGTACGCGCCGTCAGGCGGGCCGGCACACGCCCATCGGTCAGTGACCGTACGGGTCGGTGGCGTCGTGTCCGTCGGTGTCGTCGTCGGTCTCGTCGACCAGCTGCAGGTCGAAGCGGTCCATGCAGTCGCCGCAGCGGTAGGCAACCCAGTCGCCGGGCTCCCACCCCTCCGGTGGGACGTGACCCAGCCGGTAACAGGTTCCGCGACACTCCACACACACGATCTGGTCCGGCACGTTCATGGCTCGCAGTGTGCGTGCCCGACCGTCGGCCCGCAGGTTCTATGGTGCGCCTCCCCATGGGTTCCCTCCACCAGCCGCCACCCGTCCCGCCCCCCGGCCGTCCACCGGTCGGTGTGCACGGGGTCCTGTCGGTGCTGGAGGAGATGGCGGCCGCTGCGGGGCAGGGCGGTTCCTCCTCGAGCCAGGTTCCCGACCACTTCTCGTGGCTGCCCCTCGGGGTGGTCCCGTCGCTGGGGACTGCCACCCCCGACCGACCCGGTGCGGTGCCCATCGACGGCGAGCTGGCGGCACGCTTCGGCGCGGTCGACGCCATCCGCCCGCAGACCCGGTCGCTGCGCGTGGGCTTCGGGTTCCTGACCGGGGAGACCGACGCCGAGGGACCGTTGAACAAGTGGTTCGAGCCGCTCGTCACCATTCCCGTGGTCGTGGACCGCAACGCGCTGCGCCGGATCGGCGACGTCGAGCTGACCCCGCTGGTGGAGGACCGACACCTCCGAGCCAGACTGGAGGAAGAGGTCGACTGGGGCGTCGGCGTCCTGGAGGGCCTTGGCCAGGACGTGCCCGGGGACCGGATGCCAGCAGCCGAGCACGTCGTTGCCCAGCTGCTGCGGGTCGTCGACGCGATCGGCTACGACGCCCCGGCGGTGATCGGTCCGGTCGGTCGGCCCTCGACCCTGCGGGACGCCGAGGGCCTGCGGCTCGTCATGGGTGCCGGCCTGTTCGCGCTCGGCTCGCGACCCGAGTTCAGCCCGGCGGCGGCGCTGGCGGAATGGCACACCACGGTCGGCACGACGTGGACGGCCCTGCACTCGTTGTATCTGGACCACCCGCCCCCGGCGGGTCCGTCGCCGGGGCCCGACCTGTCCAGCGCCTACCGGCTCAGCGAGGCGCAGCACGCCGCCGTCGTCGCCAGCCGCACCGAGCCGGTGACGGTCATCGCCGGAGCGCCGGGCACCGGCAAGACCCACACCATCGCGGCCATCGTCGGTGACGCCGTCGCCCACGGACGCTCGGTGCTGGTGGCCGCCAAGGCCGACGCGACGGTCGAAGCGATCTCGGAGCTGCTGGACCGGCGGCCGGGCCCCGACCCCGTGGTGTTCGGGTCCAGCGATCGGCGCTGGGCGCTGGCCCGGCGACTGTCGGCCGGGGAGCCGCAGGCCGTGCCGGCCGCGGAGGTGCAGCAGCGGCACACGGCGATGCAGCAGGCCCGTCGGCACCGCGACGCCGCGTGGCTGGATGTGGCGGAAGCCCTGGCCGGCACGACGCTGCTGGGCGACGGACCGGAGGCACGTCAGCTGCGGCAGCGCCTGCCGGGTGTGGCCACCGCCGACCTGTTCGCCGTCGAGGCGCTGCTGGAGCGCACGGGGAGGTCGCAGCCGCCGTGGTGGCGACCCGGGGCCCGGCGGGCATGGTCGTCGCTCGTGGCGGCGCTGGGGGTGCCGGCCCCCACCGCGGAGGAGCTGGGTGCGGTCGCGCGGCTGGCCGCGGCGGTGCGGCGGCTGCACGCCAGCCCGGACCCGCTGCTGGACGGGATCGACTGGCCGGGGCTGGCCGCCGCACAGCACGACGTCGAGGAACGCACCGGCGAGTGGATGGATGCGATGGCCCGCAGCGAACAGCGGCTGGACCGACGGGCCCGCGGGACGCTCGGGGTGCTGGCGCTGGCGCTGCGGGCCGGACGGGCCAAGCGGCGGGCCCAGCTGGCGACCCTCGTGGGCCAGCAGGTGACCGTGCCGCTGCCGGTGTGGTTGGGGACGCTGGCCGACATCGACGACCTGCTGCCGCTGGAGCCGGCCATGTTCGACCTGGTCGTCCTGGACGAGGCGTCGTCGATCGACCAGCCGAGGGCAGCGGCGGCGTTGTTGCGGGGGGCCCGGGCCGTGGTCGTCGGTGACCCCCAGCAGCTGCGCCACGTGTCCTTCGTGGCCGGAGACGCGGTCAAGGAGGCCATCCGGGTGCATGCGCCGGGGGCGTCGGCTGCGTTGCAGGCGAAGCTGGACGTGCGGGACAGCTCGATCTTCGACGTGGCCGCGGCGTCGGCGCCGGTGCGGACGCTGGACGAGCACTTCCGCTCCGCACCCCACCTGTTCGCGTGGGTTGGGCGGGAGCTGTACCGAGGCGAGGTGACCGTGGCGACGCGGACGCCGTTGACCGACCGGCAGGACCGGATCGAAGTGGTCCGGGTCGACGGGGCGCGCAACGACCGCAAGGTCGTCGAGGCGGAGGTGACCTGGGTGATCGACCGGCTGCAGCAGCTGCGGTCGGACGGGCTGCGCAGCGTCGGTGTGGTCTCGCCGTTCCGGGCGCAGGCCGACGCGCTGGAGAACGCCGCCCTGGATCACCTGCAGCGACGGGGCATCGACGACCTGGGCCTGCGCATCGGCACGGTGCACGCCTTCCAGGGGATGGAGCGCGACGTCGTGCTGGCGTCGCTGGGCGTGGGGGCCGACGACGGACCGCGGACGTGGCGGTTCGTCGACGACCCCAACCTGTTCGCCGTCTTCGCCACGAGGGCGAGGGAACGCATGGAGGTCGTGCTGTCCGCGCCACCCCCGGCGGGGTCGCTCGTGGCGGACTACCTCGACCAGGTCGACCACCCACCGCCCCCACCGGATGGCGTGGGACGTGTGGACCCCTGGACCGCGTCGGTGGCCGAGGGCCTGCAGGACGCCGGGGTCCGGGTGGCCGCCCCGTACCCCGTTGGGCGACACGCCGTGGACCTGGTCCTGCACGACGAACAGCGCTACCTCGGGGTGGTCACCCGCCTGCACCCCGGCGGACCGCATGCCCACGTGCGTCGCCAGCTCGAGCTGACCGCCGGCGGCTGGCCGATCCGCACCGCACACCGGGCGATCTGGGGCGATCGCCTCGGCGAGCTGGTCGTGGCCCTGGCCGGCGCACTGCGCCACGGGTGACCCGCTGAGGCGCGTCCTCGGGTACTGTTGGCCGCTCAGGGACCGGTGACGGTCCCATCGGGACGTGGCGCAGCCTGGTAGCGCACCGCCTTTGGGTGGCGGGGGTCGCCGGTTCGAATCCGGCCGTCCCGACGCGAAAACCCCGTGTTTGACCCGCGGATGCCGTGACCACCAGGCAGGTGGACATGCGCAAGTCGTCAAGAACCCTCCATTTACTCGGGCGTTCTCGGGGTCCACATCGGCTGGTCTCGGCCTGTTCGGTCTTGGTTCCGAGGGGGCCGAAGTCGTCTGGGGCGGGCTGTGCACCTGTTCGGTATGGACACCGATCAGATCGCCCAGCTCGGGCTGGAACAGCTGCTGACTGTCGAGGACCTGGCCGCCTACCTCGACGTCCCCAGGCAGACCATCTACGACTGGCGGGTGCACGGCCGGGGGCCGAGGGCGCGTCGCATCGGCAAGCGCCTGCGGTTCACCGCCGTCGACGTGAAGGAGTGGGTGGACGCGCAGGCGGAGCCGCCCGGTACAGCCGGCCCGCCGGGCTCGGGGCGGTGACAGGCCGTGGGTAGGCCCCGGACCCCGATCGGGACGTTCGGCGAGCTGGAGTTCACCACGCTCGAGAACGGCAAGGTCCAGGCGAGGACTCGCTACCGCGACTGGGACGGCAAGCTCCGCCGGGTCCAGGCCACCGCAAGGACCCAGCGGTCGGCGGAGTTTGCGCTGAAGGCCAAGCTGGCCGAGCGGTCGCTGGTCCAGCCCACGTTCACCGAGCTGACCCCCGACAGCCGGTTCGTTGACCTGGTCGAGTACTGGTTGCACGACCTGGACCTGGAGGGGCACCTGGCCTCAAGCACCCGCAACACCTACGAGCGCAACATGCGCACGCTGGTGCTCCCGGCGTTCGAGGAGCTGACGCTGCGGGAGATCGGCGTGGCCCGCTGCGACTCCTTCATCAAGCACTTGGCCAAGCAGAGCTACAACCGCGCGAGGCAGGCTCGCGTGGTGCTGCGGTTGGCGTTCTCCTTGGCCGTGCGCCACGAGATCCTCCCGCGCAACCCCATGGATCATGTGTCCCGGCTGCGCCGGCCGCCGTCCACGCCGACCGCACTGACGTCGGTCGAGGTCAACGCCGTGCGGGCGGCGATCCGCTACTGGGAGCGCGGCCAGTCCGCGTCGGGACCCAAGCCCGACGGGCAGCTCGGCCTGCTGGTGGAGGTCATGCTGGGCACCTCCGCGCGGATCGGCGAGACGTTGGCGATTCGGCGTCGGGACGTCGACGTGACGTCGTCGCCGCCGACGATCCGGCTGGCGGGGACGGTGGTGGGTGGGCGCAACAGCCCGTTCGTGCGGCAGGACCACCCCAAGACGAACCGGTCGGTGCGGACGGTGGCGCTGCCGTCGTTCTGTGCGGCGGCGGTTCGCCGGCGGCTGGTGGCGCTGGAGGACCGGTCGCTTGACTCGCTGCTGTTCTGCAACCGCGACGGCGGCCCCTTGTCACCCCACAACGTCCGACGGCAGCTCCGCTCGGCGATGGACTTGGCCGGCATCGAGGGCGTGACCCCGCACATGATCCGCCGCACCGTGGCCACCGCGGTCAACGAGCAGGCCACTGTCGACCTGGCCGCCGAGCTGCTGGGCCACACCGACCCCAGGATCACCATCCGCCATTACATCAAGCGCAACGAGATGGTGAACCCCGCCACCGCGGACCTGCTCGACAACGTCTTCGGCCCGCGCGACTCCGACGACTGACCGTCGCGCTCCGTGATCGCTGGACTACTCGTGCCGGTGGCGCCGAATCGGCGGCACCGCACGGGCTCGTGGTGGCGGACGGCCCACCACGAGGTTCGGCCTCGGTCCTCAACCGTGCCGCGACCTCGTCCGGCACGTCGATCGTCGACACGGCCACCAGCTACGTCGCCACCTCACCACCCAACAGGTGCGCACATCCACCCGCCCCCGAGACGACTGACACACCTCTGGCACCTCCGGTGCGGAGGGCCGGTCGGCGCACCTACCTGGCATGGGACAGACGTGTCGGGTGGTCGAGCGGTGACGGTATCCCTGCGCGCGATGTCAGCCGGGGACGGCTACCGCTATCTGACCGCCTCCGTCGCCGTCGCCGACGGGCCGCGCGACCGGTCGCTGCCGCTGGCGGAGTACTACGCCAAGACCGGCACCCCACCAGGCCGGTGGCTCGGCGGCGGGCTGGCCGCCCTCGGCCTGGAGCCGGGCGACGTGGTCACCGAGGACCAGATGGCCCGGCTGCTCGGCGCCGGCCGTGACCCGGTCACCGGCGACGCCCTCGGCCAGGCGTTCCCCCAGTACAAGCGCCGCGAGGAGCGGGTCGGCGCCAGGGTCGCCTCGCTGGACGGTGGGCTCGGCACGGAGCAGCGGGCCTCGGCCGTGCAGCGCATCGAGCAAGAGGAGGCGTCCCGGCCGACCAGGCGGGCGGTGGCCGGGTTCGACCTGACCTTCTCCGCCCCCAAGTCGGTGTCGGTGTGGTGGGCCCTCGCACCTCCCGAGGTCCGGGAGCGGATCGTGGCCGCCCATCACGCCGCCATCGGCGACGTCGTGGAGTTGATGGAGCGCGAGGTCGCCGCGACCCGCGCCGGCAGGGCCGGCGTGGTCCAGCTCGACGTCGACGGCCTGATCGCGACCGCCTTCGACCACTACGACTCCCGCACCGGCGACCCGCAGCTCCACACCCATGTCGTCATCGCCAACAAGGTCTGCACGACCTCCGACGGCAAGTGGCGAAGCCTCGACAGCCGCCCCGTGCACCACGCCCTGGTCGCGCTGTCCGAGCGCTACAACGCCGCGCTTGCCGACCGGCTCAGCGCCGACCTCGGCGTGCAATGGGAACAGCGCACCCGCGGCGCCGACCGCAACCCCGCGTGGGAGATCGCCGGTGTCCCCGACGAGCTGGTCAAGGCCTTCTCCTCCCGCAGCCGCTCCATCGACACCGAGACCGACCGGCTTGTCGCGGACTACCGCGCGACGCACGGCGTTGGCCCAACGCCAGCGATCGTCATCAAGCTTCGGCAGCAGGCCACCCTGGCAACTCGGCCCGGCAAGACCCAGCACCCCCTGGCCGAGCTGACCAGCCGGTGGGCCGACCGGGCTCGGTCGCTGCTCGGGTTCGACCCAGCATGGCTCCGCCCGCCCACCGGGTCCCCGGAAGTCATCGAGGAGCTGCCAGCCGAGGCAGTCGAGGGCTACGCCCTGGTCGTGCTCGATCACGTGTCGGAGAAGCGGTCGACCTGGACCCGGTGGAACCTGCACGCCGAAGCCACCCGCCAGACCATGCACCTGCGCTTCGCAACCCCCCACGCACGCAACCACGCGATCGAGCAACTTGTCGAGGCCGCAGAGCGGGCGTCGCTGCGGGTCACCCCACCCGAAACCGCGGTGCCAGCCGAGCTGCAACGCCCGGATGGCACCGGCCGCCTCCGCCCGAAGCACGCCACCCGCTACACCTCCCACGCCCTGCTGGCGGCCGAAGATCGGCTGCTCGACCGCGGCCGCACCGCGTCACCGCGACTCGCCAACCAGCCGGTCGTCGCATCCGGGTCGGGGCTGTCCCAGGACCAGCTCGCCGCTGTTGCGGGCATCGCCACGTCGGGCCGTCAGCTCGATCTGCTCATCGGCCCCGCCGGCGCCGGCAAGACCACCACCCTCGCTGCCCTCCGCCAGACCTGGGAACACACCCACGGGGCCGGGTCGGTCATCGGCCTTGCCCCGAGCGCGGCTGCCGCGCAGGTCCTGGCCGATGATCTTGGCATCGCCACGGAGAACACGGCCAAGTGGACCCACGAGCACCTCCACGGCCGCCGGCGGTTCCGGCCCGGCCAGCTCGTCATCGTCGACGAGGCGTCGCTGGCCTCCACCCGCACCCTGGACCTCATCACCGGCCACGCCGAACAGCGGCGAGCGAAGGTGCTGCTGGTGGGCGACCCCCACCAGCTCGGCGCGGTTGGTGCCGGCGGCGCCCTCGGCCTGCTCGCCCGGGACCGACCAGACCATCCCCGCCTCACCCAGATCCACCGGTTTCATCACCACTGGGAACGCCACGCCACCCAACGCCTCCGCGACGGCGACCCCGCGGTCATCGACACCTATCGCGAGCATGGCCGCATCCATGACGGTGCCACGGATCACATGCTCGAACAGGCATACCTGGCCTGGCGCAACGACCTGGTTGACGGCCACACCTCAGTGCTCATCGCGGCCGACAACGACCAGGTCACCACGCTCAACCGGCGCGCCCGCCTGGACCGCCAGGCCAACGGCGACGTATCGGCTCAGCTCGGGGTCCCGCTGCGGGACGGCACCGCTGCCAGCGCTGGCGACTGGATCCTCACCCGCCGCAACCGCCGCACCCTTCAAGCCAGCGACGGCAGATGGGTACGCAACGGCGACCGCTGGACCGTCACCGCCACCCACACCGACGGCAGCCTCACCGCCCACCGCCCCGACCAGCCTGCCGCCACCGTCCGGATTCCCGCGGACTACGCCGCGCGGCATGTCGACCTCGGCTACGCCATCACCGTCCACCGAGCCCAAGGCTCAACGGTCGACACCGCCCACACCATCGCCACGCCCGCGATGACCCGCGAGCAGCTCTACGTCGCCCTCACCCGCGGGCGCTCCGCCAACCACGTCTACACCGCGACCGACCAGCCAACGGCTGAACCCCATCTGGGCCCCGCCGCCACCCCTGGCGACGCCGTCCTCGCCCGGATACTCAGCCGCCACGGCGCGGCCCGCTCCGCTCACGAGGTCATCGCCGACGAACAGGCCCGCTGGAACACCGCGGCCCAACTCGCTGCCGAACACGAGGCCATCGGCGCCACCCAATCCCAGGCATCCGACGCGACCACCCGTGCGCTGCGACAGCGTTCCCGCCTCCTCGAACAGCATGGCGACAAGGCGCTCCGGTCTGCCATCGAACAACAACCCTGGATCCGCCACCTCAACCCACCGCCGACAGACCCCGAGCGGCGGCGCACCTGGTGGGCCCACGCACGAGCCATCGCGACCTACCGTGACCGCCACCGCATCACCGACCACACGCCACTGGGTCAGGACCCGGGCAACAAGTCCCACCCTGACCGCCGAGAGGCAGTTCGAGCCCTTCGTGTCCTCCAACGGCGGGACGCGGGACGGCGACGTCGGCCAACCCCCACACAGATCGCACGCACTCCATCAGGCCCAACCATGTGACCCCCGGGGACAGCCTTGCCCAAGACTGGAGAGTGTCAGTTCAACGAGGAAGTGAGCTGGCCTGACACGCTGAGCTTGGGCTCGGCTGGAAGGGACAGCAATGGAAGACACCGACACGATCACTGAGGTGGTGGAGGACACGACCGGCACGAAGGGGCCCGCGGCAGCGGGCTGGGCAGACGCCGAGCGGGAGGTGGCTGAGCAGTTGGTCGGCAAGGCTCAGCAGAAGGGTCTGGACCCCAACGGCCCCAACGGGGTTCTGGCCGACCTCGTATTCCGCGATTGTGGCAGGCTCATGGGGTTTGATCTTCATCGCTGTCGGACTAGTTGGAATACAACGAAGCACGCCGGTCCCATGTGATTGCTTCGCCGGTTCCGAGTCAAGCCTTGCATCATTGCAAGTAGTAGGGGTTTGTACAGATCGGATTGATCGGGGTCACCGCACTTGAGCGTGTTGCGCCGTGAGTCGGTGGTTTGGTAAGGTTGGCCAATTCAGACGTGAGGAGTAGCTCATGAGAGCAACTACAGCACTGTCGAGATTCCTGGTAGGAATTCTGCTTGTAGCTTCAGCTGGATGCACCTCCTCTACTGACCGTAGTGACGCCGCATCGGTGTCGTCAGACGATACCCAGGCAACCGAGCAAGTGGGGCTCGATGAGGAGGCAATGCTCACTTGTGAGGGATCGGTCGAGATCGACGCGGTGGTCCCAGAGCAATACGAGATCATTCTCGATGATGTAGCCCTGCCCACAGCGGTTAGTTCAGCTACACCCCTACAGGCTGTCCGGCAGCCTGAATCCGAGGGGCCGAGGTACTTTGCAAAGGCAGGTCTTCTATTGCGAGCGGACGCCGTGGTCCATCTTGAGATAGTAGATGCCGTGGGTCACTCGGAATTGGGTTGGGGTAGTCCGTCCAACCCGGACAAGGCGGTTTCAGGTTCCGGCTGTGGAGGCGAACAGTGGGCCGCGTACCCCGGCGGATTCTACGTTGACGAATTGCAATGCATCGATGTGACTGTAGAGAAGGCCGGCCAGAGCCAAACAGTACAAGTCGGTGTTGGCGCCGCCTGTGATGGTCAGGCGGGTTAACTGGCTCTTCACTCTTGGGAGGAAACTGGCTCTTCGTCATGAAGCGTGGTTTGGCTGGTGAAGGTTGATCTTCCCCAGTCCCACGGACAGGTTCAGGCGTGCATGAACAGGGTGGGGATGGCCTCCTCTTGTTCGTAGCGGACGGGGCTTCGCATGTCTAGGGAGGAGCGCCGTCGTCGCTGGTTGTACCAGCCGATGTAGCTGAACACGGCCAGGTCGGCGGCCTCGCGGGTGGCCCACCGGTGGCGGTGGATCAGCTCGTTCTTCAGGGTCTGAAACCACGACTCGGCCATCGCGTTGTCGTAGGCCGACCGGGCCGCGGACTGCCGCAACTGCGCGGCCTCCAGCCGGCTGCCGTAGGTGTCGGACAGGTACTGCGACCCGGAGTCGGTGTGGTGCACCAGCGTCGTGCCGGGCCGCACGTCACGGGTCTTCAGCGCCATCTCCAGCGCCTTCATCGGCAGCTCGGTGCGGACCGCGAACCGACCAGATGCGGCTCCAACAACCGGCCATGATCCCTTACGTAAACGAAGTCCCGATACCGTGACACGAACCGGAGACGATGCCCATCTTGTTGCGGTACTCCCTCCAAGACCTGCCCATCATGCGGTCCGCCATGGAAGATCACCCGGCACCTAGCGACTCACACCATAGGCCATCCATTCTACCCTCACGAACCCGGGGGGCGGCGTAGCAAAGGAACGAAGAGCCTCTGATCCGTCAGGTTCGAGCTGGTGGTCTGATCTTGAGAGTCGTTCAGCCGCTGGTTCCTCACGTACACCTTTCCGTCTCGCTAGCCGGGCCACGACCATCGGACGGTGCTGGCCGTTCCCGTCGTTTGTCAGGGCTGCTTCCACCCTTCCCGGCGATCCAAGGATCAGGCGGCCCTCAGCTTCACCCCGGACGCTGCGACGACCGGTTTCGTGGTGCCCTTCCTCACCCCGTTCATGTCCCTGGACGTGAACGTGGGGGGCCATGTCCCTTGCGGCCGCCGCAAAGGAGCCGAACCACTCCCAGCCCCCACCGTGTGCGATTGACTGAGTCCGCCAGAGCCCACCAGATAGCCACCACAATCACTCGCAGACGACCGGATCCGGGACTAGATTGGGACCTCGGAAGACGATCTGTTCTCCGCTAGAAACCAGGCATCCAAAGGTCAAAGTGGTGACCTCGAAGTACCTCTGACCTGCGGTTTTCCCGCGGGGGTCGCCGGTTCGAATCCGGCCGTCCCGACGCGAAAACCCCGTGTTCGACCCTTCGGCAGACGGATCATCTGTCCTCGTCGCGGGGCCCAGCCGGCGGGCGGGTGCCGAGCACGCCGATGCCGACCACGCCCAGGGCGAGGCCGAGACCGTCGGGGATCGTGCTCGACAGCAGGAACAGCGCGCCGCACACCGAGATGCCGATGCCGAGCACGGTCTGATCACGTCGCGACAGCTTCACGACGATCCCCCGTCCTCGCCGGTGGCGACGAGTATCGCGGACTTGCCACGTGCGCGGCCGGCCAGCAGGTCCTCGATCGCCTCCCGCACGCGGCCGAGCGGGTAGGTCGCGCCCACAGCCGGGACCACGGAGCCGTCCTCCAGGAACGCCGCGAGCTTCGCGACGTGACCCTTCGCCTCTGCGCTGATGAACATCGCGAGGCGGTGCCGGACGAACGGAGAGCGCATCGCCGCGCGCATCTGACGACCGACACCGCCGGTGATCCGTCCCCCGCCCTCGCCACCGACGATCACCAGCGTCCCGCGCGTCGTCAACGCCTGCCGCAGGACCCGGACCGGGTTGAGACCGCCCGTGTCGATGATGACGTCGTAGCGCTGCGACCCGTCGTAGGGGTCCTCGGTCGCGTAGTCGTACACCCGGCTGGCACCGAGGTCCCGGACGAGCGGGGCCTTCGCTGCGCTGGCGACGCCGTCGACCTGCGCCCCCAGCGCCACCGCGAGCTGGACGGCGAAGCTGCCGACGCCGCCCGAGGCCCCCACCACCAGCACCCGCTGGCCCGGCTCGACACCCGCGACGTCCACCAGCGCCTGGAGCGCGGTGATGCCCGACACCGCGGAGACGGCCGCCTGGACCGGCGAGACGTTCGCCGGACGCAGGGCGAGCCGCGTCACGTCTGCCACCGCGTGCTCGGCCCACGAGCCATCCGCGATCCCGAACACCTCGTCGCCGACGGCGAACTCCTCGACTCCTTCGCCGAGCGCGACCACCGTGCCGGCGACGTCCAACCCGAGGCGCGGCTGCTTCGGTCGTCGCACCCCGTACCCGGCCAGTCGCACGGCGTACGGCTCGCCCGCCATCAGGTGCCATGCGCCGCGGTCGAGACCGCCCGCGTGCACCTGCAGCAGCACCTGGCCGGGTCCGGGCGTCGGCACGGGTCGTGGCGCGACCTCGATACCCGCGGGCGGGCCGTACTCGTAGCGCACCGCGGCAAGCGAGCTGTCTGGCAGGGTGGCCGCCGCCAGTCGGGGGCCACCCGTTCCGCTGGTTCCCGTACTCGTCTTCTTGGTGTGCATGGCCGTGTTCCCTCTGCTCGTCGGGTGTGTTGCGTGGTGCGGACACCGTGCGCCCGGGCGGTGCATGCCGGGTGCACGTCGGGTGCACACCCGGTCGACGTGCCACACCCGTCACCGAGGGACGTCCGGCCGTCCCGACTACTCGCCTCCGAACAAGTCGCTTGGTGGTCCTTGGGCCACCGTGACCGTCAGCCCACGGTCGAGGGGCGTGATGGGACAGGGGCGTCGACCCAGTCCCGCCACGGGTTCAGCCCGATGCGGGTCCGAACGTCGTCGAGCACCTTCTCGTAGGTCTCGGCCTCCACGTAGTTGGCATGGCGGGGCGAGTCGACGTAGTGGTGCCCGCCCCGCAGGTCGGGCTGATGGGTCCGACGCAGCTCGGCCGCCACCTTCCGCCGAGGATCGTCGTCGCTGAGGGCCAGGACGCCCGCGACCAGCTGCGCCATGTGGTCGAAGTGGCCGTACGCAGCCGATGCGAACTCGATCATCCCGACGACCGCAAGGGTGGGCAGGTCACGCGGGAACAGGTTGAGGTACAGCTGTGGTCGGCCACCGTCCCAGGGCAGCAAGTGTTCGTCGAGGTAGGGAATGGCGTGCTGGTAGCCGGTCGCGAGGAGCACCAGGTCGGCCTGCACCCTCGACCCGTCCGTGAACACGACATGCTCGCCGTCCAGCCGTGCCACGTCGGGCTTGGGCTCGAGATCCCCGTGGGAGATGTGGTGCAGCACCGCGGTGTTGACGATCGGATGGGTCTCCAGGACATGGTGGTCCGGGGCGGGCAAGCCGAAGCGTTGTGGCTTGCCGACGACGACCTTCAGCAAGGCCTCCAGCGCCCAGGTCTCCACCCGATGAGGGATCGGGATCGGCGGTGGATCAGCGACGATCACGTCGGTGGGAATGCCGAACAGGTGCTTGGACACGAACCAGTAGCCCCGCCGCATCGACAGGACGGCACGAGCAGCGGAACGGGCCGCGTCGCAGGCGATGTCCACTCCGCTGTTGCCCGCCCCCACGATCACCACGCGCCTTCCGTCGAACTCCGAGGGGTCGCGGTAGGTCCGGGAGTGTCTGAGCTCACCGCTGAAGGTGTCGGCACCCGGCAGGTCCGGAACGTTCGGCTCCCACGTGACGCCGTTGGCGCAGACGAGGGCGTCGAACACCTCTGGGGCCGCCCCGGCCGTGGTCACCGTCCAGGCCCCCTCGGGCGTCGGTGCCGCGTGCTCCACGACGGTGTTGGTTCGCAGGTGGCGACGAAGGCCCCACACCTCGGCGAAGTCTCGGATGTACGCCAGGATTCGTCGGTGGTCGGGGTAGTCGGGGTAGTCCTCGGGCATGGGGAATCCGGGAAACCCCGACTGCGTGCGCGAGGAGATGAAGTGCGCCGACTCGTACATCGGCGACCCGGGCGCATCGATGTTCCAGATTCCCCCCACATCGGGGCCACGCTCGAAGATCGTCGGCTCGATGCCCTCTGCCCGGAGCGCTCGTGCCGCGAGCAGGCCGCTCGGGCCGGCACCGACAACGGCTGCAGTGCGGATCATGGACGAACCTCCATCAGACGTGAAACTATGTCACGTTCACTCAATACATGATTGAGTGTCACGTCAAGGGCTGTGCGAGGATTGCCGCGATGTCAGTCGACCCCGACGCCGCTGGAGCCCGGCGTGTGCCCGAGCAGGACCGCAGCCGGCAGCGGGTCGAGCAGATCCTCGATGCGGCCATCACCTGTATCGCCGCCGAGGGCATCGATGCGATGACCATGAGCGGGCTGGCGACGGCGGCCGAGGTCTCCCTCCCCTCCATCTATCGCTACTTCCCGTCCAAGCAGGCCATCGTCCGCGTGCTTGCCGAGCACTACGCCGAGGTCGTCCGCCAGCGGTTGACCGACGCCCTGGGGGACGGGATCGAGGGGCCCGATGACGCCCGCGCGGCGGTCGCTCGCGCGCTTGACGCGTACTGGGCGCTCTATCGCCAGGACGACGCGTTCGCGGCCGTGTGGGGCGCAGCTGTGGCCGACCCGGCCCTCGCCCAGCTCGACATCGACGACAGCCGCACCAACGGTCATCTGCTGGCGCAGGCGCTCGCGTCCGTGGTGCCGCAGGTGGCTCCGGCCGACCTGGAACGTCGTGCGTTCCTGGCCTCACACCTCGCCGGCGCCGCTGTCCGGCTGGCCATCCAGCTGCCGGACGTCGAGGGCGACGCCGTCATCGCCGACGTGCTGGACCGGGTGGTGGGTCCGCTCCTGGGGCTGCCGGCACCCCGGTGATCGTCCGGGGATCACCATGGTCGTCGGAGCGCCAGAGAATTGGCGACGTCCCGGCCGAGGGGACCGGGACGTCGCACGGGGGGTGGCGGAAGCTAGTCGGGAAGGCCGATCTCGATGTCGAGGTCGTCCATGCCGGCGGCGTCGGCGACGCCGCTCAGGTCGAGGATTTCCACGGCGCCGTACCGGGAGCGGACCAGGCCGGCACGACGCATCTGCCCGAGCACACGGCTGACGGACTGGCGACGGGCACCCAGCAGGTGGGCGATGGTCTGGTGCGGCATCTTGACCATCCAGGCGCCGTCTTCCTCGACGCGGTGGTCCATGAGGAGCGTGGCGATCTGGGCGGACAGGTCCTTGGTCAGCAGCGTGACCAGCCGACGCTGGATCTCGTCGTGTCGCTTGGACACCGAGGTGATCCAGCGCAGCGACAGCGACGGCGACCCTGCGAGGAGAGACAGGAGGCGTTCGCGGGTGATTGTCAGGACGGTGGAGTCGCTGTCGGCGATCGCGTCGAACGGCATCGTGTGGCCGAGGAACACCGCCACGTCACCGATGACGCCGCCGGGTTCGACCAGGCCGATGGTCTGGCGGCCGAGCGTGGGGTTGCGGACGGTCAGGTGGACCGCGCCGTCACGGACGATGTGGACCTCGTCGACCACGTCGCCGCTGGCGATCAGCACTTCGCCTGCCTCGACCCGGCGGGGTACGCAGGCCTCTTCGAGGGCCACGATGTCGTTCGCGGTGAGGGGGCTGCCGTCGGTGCGAGCCATCGCTCGGGCGATCCACATCGCGTGTCGGCGCGTCAGTTCTTCCATCGGTCTCGTCTTTCCCTTTGCCATGGAGGCGTCCCGCCCTTTCAGGTTCGTACCCAGTTGGGCGAAGGATGGCTGGAAACCGACATTGCCAAACCCGACCTGTCCAGAAGGTGTCGGGACCGATCAGGAACACGGCGGCCGCAACCGGTTCGGACTGGCCCGGGCGACGCGCTACACTCCCCTCCCCCGCGGGTGTAGTTCAATGGTAGAACCCTAGCCTTCCAAGCTAGCTACAGGGGTTCGATTCCCCTCACCCGCTCCAGCAGAACCGCAGGTCAGCCGATGGCCGCGGACACCACGTCCTTCGCGGCGGCCTGCACCTCCGCCAGGTGGTCGGCGCCGCGGAAGGACTCGGCGTAGATCTTGTAGACGTCCTCGGTCCCCGATGGCCGCGCGGCGAACCACGCCGACGCCGTCGTGACCTTGAGGCCGCCGATGGCCTCGCCGTTGCCCGGCGCCTCGGTCAGCTTGGCGGTGATCTCCTCCCCCGCCAGTGTGGTGGCCGTCACCGCATCCGCGGACAGCTGCTTGAGCGCGGCCTTCTGCTCACGGGTCGCCGGGGCGTCGATGCGGGCGTACGCCGGGGCGCCGTGCTGCTCGACGAGGTCGGCGTAGTGCTCGCTGGGGCTGCGGCCGGTCCGCGCGATGATCTCCGCGGCCAGCAGGCAGAGGATGATCCCGTCCTTGTCCGTCGTCCACGTCGTGCCGTCCATCCGCAGGAACGACGCGCCGGCCGACTCCTCTCCCCCGAAGCCGAAGGAGGAGTCGATCAATCCGGGCACGAACCACTTGAAGCCGACGGGCACCTCGACCATCGGCCGCCCGAGTCCCGCCGCGACCCGGTCGATCATCGAGGAGGACACCAGCGTCTTGCCGATCCGCGCCGTCTCCGGCCACCCCGGTCGGGCGCCACCGAAGAGGTGCTGGATGGCCACGGCGAGGAAGTGGTTGGGGTTCATCAGACCGGCGTCGGGCGTGACGATGCCGTG
Source organism: Euzebya pacifica (assembly GCF_003344865.1). Lineage (GTDB taxonomy): Bacteria > Actinomycetota > Nitriliruptoria > Euzebyales > Euzebyaceae > Euzebya > Euzebya pacifica. The sequence goes on along the minus strand of NZ_CP031165.1, from coordinate 1,742,443 downwards.
GCGATCGGCGTCGGCGTCGTTGCCGGTGGCGACGTCGTAGGCATCCTTCTGCGCGACCAGGCTGGCCATCGCCGACGGCGAGGAGCAGTCCATCCGGATCTTCCCGTCCCAGTCGAGGGTCATGAACCGCCACGTCGGGTCCACCAGCGGGTTGACGACCGTCAGGTCCAGGCCGTGCCGCTCGGCGATCGCCCCCCAGTAGTCCACCGCCGCGCCACCCAGCGGGTCGGCACCGATGCGCACCCCTGCGTCGCGGATCGCGTCGATGTCCACCACGGCAGGCAGGTCGTCGACGTAGGTGCCCATGTAGTCGTAGGCGTTCGCTGCGGACCGGGCCTCGGCGAAGGCGACCCGTTTCACGTCGCCCAGGCCGTCGCGGACGATCTCGTTGGCCCGCGCCGCGATCACCGACGTGGCGTCGGTGTCGGCCGGCCCGCCGTGGGGCGGGTTGTACTTGAACCCCCCGTCGGTGGGCGGGTTGTGGGACGGCGTGACGACGATGCCGTCGGCCTGGCCCTGATGGGTCCCGCGTGACGCGTTGGCCCGCAGGATGGCGTGGGACAGGCCGGGCGTCGGGGTGAAGCGGTCCGCCGCATCGACCATGGTGGTCACGCCGTTGCCGGCCAGCACCTCCAGCGCCGTCGCCCATGCCGGTTCGCTGAGGGCGTGGGTGTCCCGGCCGATGAACAGCGGGCCGTCGATGCCCTGCTCGCGGCGGTACTCACAGATCGCCTGGGTGGTGGCGAGGATGTGCGCCTCGTTGAACGACGTCGTCAGCGACGTCCCGCGATGGCCGCTGGTGCCGAACGCCACCTGCTGGTCGACCACGTCCGGGTCGGGCACCCCGGTGTAGTACGCGGTCACCAGGTGGGCGACGTCGACGAGGTCCTCGGGCTGGGCGGGCTGTCCTGCGCGTTCGTGCGTCATGAGTCGATCATGCCGGATGCAGGTGGTCGGCGACGCCCGGCCGCGACAGGACTCCGCAGCGTCAGGCGGCAGGTTCGGCCGGTCAGCCGTCCATGCGCGGCAACCGCCCGAAGGCGCCGTCGACGGACCGTTTCCGAACCTCGGCGAGGTCGACGGCGTCGTCGGCCACGAGGCCGCGTTCGTGCACCCAGTCCCGGTCCGGTTCGGGGGTGACCAGCACCAGCAGGTCGGTGGTGTCGTCACCCTCGAGGCGGGTTGCCACCGTCAACCTGGTGCCGTCGTCGATCCGTCGGGCGACTTCCTGTTCCCGGATGGGGACGAGCGCCTCGCCGACCAGGGCGTCGCCCGCGAGCCCGACGAGCACCAGGTCACCATCGGGCGGCACCTCGACGTCGACGGTTGCGCCGGCGGCCACCCGGACATGCAGCGCCAGCAGACCGGCTGCGGTCGGTGAGCCGTCGGGCTTGCCGAGCAGCACTCGTACCTCGCTCCGTCCCTGCCGACGCGCGGGTGGGGCCTCGCCGATGCGCACGGTCGGGGTCACCGCGGACATCTGCGCCCAGCGGATGGTGAGCACGTCGAGCATGCCGCCGTCGCGACGCAGGTGTCGGTCGGGGCCGATCTCGCTGACGATCCCGGCGCCGGCCGATGCCAGCCGTGTCGCCGGGGCAGACAGCGTGCCGCGGTGGCCCAGGGAGTCGCGGTGCTCCAGCGCCCCGGCCTGCACGACGGTCAGCTCGGTGATGCGGTGCAACGGTTCGTCGGTCGCGGCGGCCAGGTCACCCGGACGTCGCAGGGACGGACCCTCCCGACGGACCGAGAGCAGGGCCCCGAGGTGCTCGTGCCCGTCCAGCGGCACGAGCTCGAGGTACTCGCCCCGGCGATGCCCGCGGCCCAGCACCTCAACCGTCAGCGCCGGCCCGGTGGCACGTGGCCATTCCGGTTCGTTCGTGTCGTCGTTCGATGGTCGACCGAGCGCGCGGCGCAGACGGTCCAGCGGACCGGCCACGGGCGACCTAGCCCAGCTCGTCGAGGGCGGCCAGGACCCGGTCGACGTCGTCGGCACCGTGGTAGTGCACGAAGCCGATCCGCACCGCCCCGCCGTTGTCGAGCAGACCCGTGGCCCGCATCGGCTCGATGGCGTAGTAGTGGCCGGCGTAGACGCGGATGCCACGGTCGCCGAGGCCGGACGCAACCTTCGCGGGGTCCAGGGTCTCGTGGGTGATGGCGAACGTCGGGGTGCGGCCGTCGACGTCGGCCGGACCGTGCAGCGTCCAGGCCGGCCGCTGGGCCAGGCCGGCGAGGAACCGCTCGGCCAGGTCGCGCTCGTGGGTGGCGATGGCGTCCATGCCGATGTCGTCGACCATGTAGTCCACGGCGGCGGTGGAGGCGGCGATGTGCTCGAAGCTGGCCGTGCCGGTCTGCCACCGCTCGGCGCCGGTGTCGGGGCTCGGACGGACCTTGTCGGGGCTCAGGCGGGCCAGCAGCGCCGGGTCGGCGGCCATGACGCCGTGGTGCGGGCCGAAGAACTTGTAGGGCGAGCAGAAGACGACGTCGACGCCGAGGGCACGACGGTCGATGGTCAGGTGCGGTGCGCCGTGCACGGCGTCCATGATCGTCAGGGCGCCCACGCGCCGGGCAGCCTCCACGAACGGCGCCGGGTCGACGATCGTGCCGAAGGCGTTGGAGGCCAGCGGGAACGTGATCAGCTTGGTCCGCTCGGTGACGACCTGCTCGATGGAGTCGACGTCGATGCGGCCGTCGGCAGTGATGTCGACGAAGCGCACGGTCGAGCCGGTCCGCTCGGCGAGGCCCAGCCACGGGGAGACGTTGGCATCGTGGTCCAGCCGGGTGCAGACGATGTCGCCACCGGTGGCCAGCAGCTCGTCGAGGGCATGGGAGAGGTGGAAGGCCAGCGTCGTCATGTTGGCGCCGAAGACGATGCCCTCGGGTTCGCTGCCGAGGAACGCGCCGAAGGTCTGGCGGGCGCGGTCGTTGAGCGCGTCGACCTGGGCGCTGGCCCGGAACGGGGCGTGCTGGTTGGCGTTCAGGCGGATGGCTGCGTCCCGCATGGCGTCCAGGGACACGTCGACCATCTGGGTGCCGCCGGGCGCATCGGCGTGGATGGCCTCGGGGTCGACCTGCAGGGCAGGGAAGCGGGAGCGGACGTCGGCAAGGTCGAAGGAAGCAGGCATGTGCGCACATGCTGCCACGCGGCTCACCCGCGGGACCGGCCCGCCCTGACCCCGTTGGCGATGACGACGACCTCGGCCAGCTCGTGGACGGCCACGACGGTCGCCAGGCCGAGGGCCCCGGCCGCCGAAAGGGGGACGAGCACGGCGATGATGGCGGCCGACATCACCAGGTTCTGCCGCATGATCCGGCGGGCCCGGCGGGCGTGGACGATGGCCGAGGGCAGGTGGCTAAGGTCCTCACCCATCAGCGCCACGTCGGCGGTCTCGATGGCCACGTCGGTACCCATGGCGCCCATGGCGATGCCGACGTCGGCCACGGCCAGCGCGGGTGCGTCGTTGATGCCGTCACCGACCATGGCGACCGGGCCGTCGGTCCGCAGCTGCTCGATCCGGCTGGCCTTGTCCTCCGGCCGCAGGTCGGCGTAGACCGAGCCGATCCCCGCCGCGGCGGCGAGCGCCTGCGCCGTCAGGGGCTTGTCGCCCGTGAGCATCGATACGTCGAGGCCCATGCGGTGGAGGTCGGCGACGGCCTCTGGGGCCTCTGCCCGCAGCTCGTCCCGCACGCCGATCAGGCCGGCCGTCCGGCCGTCGATCTCGACCGCCACCGTGGTGGCCCCGGCGGCCTGCAGCCGGGCGACGTGCTCGGCGAGGCCGTCGACGGGCACGTAGCCCGGACGGCCGACCCGGACGGCCCGGTTCCCGACGGTGCCGGTCAGGCCGCTGCCCACCACGGCGATGGTGTTGGCGGACGGGACCAGCCGGGGTGCCGCGGCGACGATCGCGGCGGCAAGGGGGTGTTCGCTGCGTGCCTCGACGGCGGCGGCAGCCTCGAGCACCTCTTCCCGGGTCGCGCCGGGGACGGTGACCACCTCGATGACACGCGGCTCGTTGCGGGTCAGGGTGCCGGTCTTGTCCAGCGCCACCGCCCCGACGCCGCCGAGCGCCTCGAGGGCGATGCCGCCCTTGACCAGGATGCCGCTGCGGCTGGCCCCACCGATCGCCGCCACGACCGCCACGGGCACCGACAGGGCCATCGCGCACGGGGCTGCGGCCACGAGGACGACGAGGGCCCGTTCGATCCACACGGCGGGGTCGCCGAGCAGCGCCCCCACGACGGCGATGGCGGCGGCAAGGACCATGACGCCCGGGACGAGGGGGCGGGCGAACCGGTCGGCGAGCCGTTGGGTGGTGCCCTGGCGGTCCTTGGCCTCTTCCACGATGCGGACGATGCGGGCCAGGGAGTTGTCGGCCGTCGTGGCGCTGACGCGGACCTCGAGGACGCCGCCACCGTTGATGGTAGCGGCGAAGACGGTGTCGCCCGGTCCGACCTCGACGGGGACGGACTCGCCCGTGATGGCGGCGGTGTCGACGGCGGAGCGGCCCTCGACCACGGTTCCGTCGGTGGCGAACCGGCCGCCGGGCCGGACGACGAGGACGTCGCCGACCACGAGCTCGGCGGGGTCGACCTCGACGGTGCCGTCGGCGCGGACGACCTCGGCCCGGGGCGGCGTCAGGGCCAGCAGCGAGCGCAGGCCCTGGCGGGTACGGGCCACCGCGTAGCCCTCCAGGCCCTCGGAGATGGAGAAGAGGAACGCCAGGCTCGCAGCCTCCCCCAGCTCGCCGAGGAGGACCGCACCGATGGCGGCGATCGTCATCAGGGTGCCGACACCGAGCCGGCCGTGACGCAGTCCCCTGATGCTTTCCGGGACGAACGTCGACCCGCCGACGACCAGCGCGCCAACCAGGCCCAGGGTGGAGGGGAGGGTTGCGTCCGCCCGCCCGAGCAGCCACCCGGCGGCGAGCAGCAACCCGGCGAGGGCCGCCAGCCTGAGCTCGCGGACGTCGCGGAGGCGTCCGGGGCCCTCGGTGGCCATCGCGACGTTGGTGCCCTCGGGACCGGTGTCGGGTGTCGGGGCGGCGTCGGGTCCGCAGCAGGCGTCGGCCATGGCGAAACCGTAGAGGCCGGTTCGCGGTGACGCATCATCAGCCTCGCGACGACGTTGACCGGCTGGCGCCCCAGGTAGGATTCGAACCCACGACCGACGGGATAGAAGCCCGCTGCTCTGTCCCCTGAGCTACTGGGGCAGGGGGGTCGGACGGACAGTATGCAGTGTCGGTGCAAGGAAGTGCCATGCGGCCGAGCGGGCTGTATCATGCCCGGTCCACCCCACCTCGTGGGGTGTCCATGGTGGTCGTAGCTCAGTTGGTTAGAGCGCCGCGTTGTGGTCGCGGAGGCCGCGGGTTCGAATCCCGTCGATCACCCTTCTCCCCACCCGAGTTCCCGCTCGGTTGGGACGAATGGAATCGGGACGCTACACTCCTCGATCCGTTCACGGGCCTCTAGCTCAACTGGCAGAGCATCGGACTCTTAATCCGCAGGTTCGGGGTTCAAGTCCCCGGGGGCCTACAACTCCATCCCGCCGTCTCGAGTCGGCCGCGTCGCCGCTCACGATGACGTGTTCGCAGCCTGTGACAGGCCGCACACACGGGCTCGCATTTCGCGATCTCGGCCCGTGCTCGTTCGAGGCCCATCCGCCTGATGACGGAAGCATCCCCGGCCTTGACCCCGCGGACGTGGTCGAGGTCCATCGCATACCTCGGAAACGCCTCACCGCAGTCGGCGCATGGTTTGGCCTTGGCTGTGGCGATCATGTCGTTGATCGCTGCCCTGAGACGCAGCGCGTTTGCCCGTCGCATCGCGCTGTGCCGGGCCTTGTTCCGTCGGTAGTAGGTCGCGTTGTACGCCCGCTTGCAGTCCTTGCACACCGTCTGCCGACCGTCGTGCTTCTGCCGGTGCCGATGGAACGCGTCCAGCGGCTTGTCCAGTCCACACTGGGAGCAACGTTTCATCGTGCACTCCGATCGTGCGTCCGAATCCTGTGACAGACGGCACAGACGACCTCGCACTTGGCGATCTCGGCGCGAAGACGCGACTCCGAGACCTGGTGGCGGGACGCACCGATGTTGAACGACTTCTGACCCGACACGTGATCGAAGTCCAGCTGTTCGGGGGTAAATCGTTGCCCACAGTCCGTGCAGGGGACGTCCTTCGCCGCCGCAATGATGGCTGAGTTCACTTCGTACCGTCGCCGACGGGCCAGCCGATTCTCCTCCCGATGAAGACGGCGACGCGACTCGTACCACGTTCGCTTGACGCCGGCCACGCAGTCCGAACACCGTCCTCGGCGGAGGCCGGCCGGACGATCCCGCCATCCGAACATCGTCACGGGCAACCGTTTCCCGCATCCGGTACACGTCCGTTGCGTTTCCATGGCGCCACCATCCCACGACCCTGTGACATCGGTTTCTTTCAACTGGGTACGGTGGGCCCATGTGCGGACGGTACGTGGCCACGACGACGGCCGAGGGGCTGGTCAAGTTCTTCGTGATCGACGATCGGCAGGTCGACGACGTGCCACCCAGCTACAACGTCGCCCCCACCGACCCCGTCCCCGCGGTGGTGCGCTACGACGGCCAGATGGTCCTCACCGAGTTCCGCTGGGGCCTGGTCCCCTTCTGGGCCAAGGACCGCAGCATCGGCGCACGGATGATCAACGCCCGGTCCGAGACGGTCACGGTGAAGAAGGCGTTCGCCGAGAGCGTCGAGCAACGGCGATGCCTGCTCCCCGCCGACGGCTTCTACGAGTGGGAGAAGGTCGACGACGGCACCAAGCGCGGCCGCCGCCTGCCCTGGTTCGTCCGCCGCACCGACGGCAACCCGATGGTCTACGCCGGCATCTGGTCGTCCTGGCGTGACCGCGAGAACGACACCCGCCTGCTGACCTGCTCGGTGCTGACGACGTCCGCCAACGAGGTCCTCTCCCCCATCCACGACCGCATGCCCGTCGTGCTGGAGCGGGAGCAGTGGGAGACGTGGCTGGACCCGCAGGCCGACATGGGCGACGTCCGCGAGCTGCTCGCCCCCGCCCCCGACGACGCCGTAGAGCGCTACCGCGTGTCCACCCGCGTCAACAGCGTCGCCAACAACTCCCCCGAGCTGCTGGAACCCCTCGCCGAGGACGACCAGGACCTGCCGGCCAGCCTGGTCACCACCGTCGACACCGATCCGGCCGAGGACGACGCCGAGCAGACCTCGCTGTTCTGACCCGTTCGTGGTCCTGGCCAGCGACGGCGGTTCCGGACGCCGGCCTACTCAACCGGGACGGGTCGCCGCCCTGAGTTCGGAGAGCCACGGCTCGCCGAACCGCACGACCTTGTCGATCGCGTGGCGCACCAGCTCCGGTAGCTGCGTCTCTGCGAGCTCCGGGGGGACCGGGGCGACCCGTGGCGCGCGCAGCGTGTCGTGGTCGACGATGCCGTTGAAGCCCCACGGAAGGACCTCATCGGGGTCCGGCGGTCCGAAGAGCTCGTACAGGTCGACCATGATGTCGCACGTCCTGGCGTCGAGGTTCTCCGCACTCGGACGACCGCCGGGGGCGAACACGAGGTAGTCGGGGCATCGCACGTCAGGGTCGGAACCCAACGAGGCGCCGAGCTCGACCCTGAAGTGGTCGTAGCGTTCGAACGGGACGACCACGAGCCACTCGCGGATCCATGGCTCCGGACGTCGGGTGAAGACGACGTGCGTCGACGGCCGGGTCCCTCCTCCATCGTCAGCTGTCCAGCCGAGGCCGGCCTCGTCGAGGCCGGTCGCGAACCGCTCGACCAACCGACGCGTGATGATCTCGTCCATGAGGTCAGCCTAGGCCTGACACGGTCACGGTCCATCGGCGGCTCGCCGTCGACCGCGTGGCTGACCGAAACCGCGTGGCTGACCGAACTAGAAGTCGTTGTCCGACGGCGGCTCGGGGGGCGGGCCCGGATCGCCCGCGGGCTCGGTTGTCCCGGCCGTCTCCCCTGCAGCCGGGTCGAAGGCGTTGAGCCCCCCGACCACGGTCACCGGGGTACCGACGTCCGCCACGGAGTACAGCCACTCCGCATCGGCCCGTGGCAGGCGCACGCAGCCGTGCGAGGCCGGTACCGCCGGGACGTTGTTGGAGCCGTGGATGGCCCACCCCTGGTGGAAGTACATCGGGTCGTAGAGCGTCCCGAAGTGGGCGTTGACGGTCCCCTGGATGCGCCGCTCGATCGTGAACGTCCCGACCGGGGTCAAGGACTCGGCCCGTATGCCGCCGGGCAGGGAGTACGGGTCGCCGTTGCCGCTGGAGATCGGCATGATCCGCGCCACACGGCCCTCGACGACGGCGACCATGACCTGGCGGTCGAGGTCGATGTTGATCTGGGTGGCCGCGCCCGCGTGGACCTCCGGCAGGACCGGGTCGTCCAGAGCCGCCAGCGTCTCGGGGCCGATCGCCCCGTCGACGGTCAGCCCCTGGACCTTCTGGAAGGCCTGCAGCGCGGTGATGGTCGCACGCCCGACCACGCCGTCGGCGGGCCCGTCGTAGTAGCGCAGCTCGGTCAGCCGCTGCTGGACGACGGCGACCTCGTCGGAGGCCGTCTCCGTCCCCACCGGCGACGGGGTCGACCCGTCAGCCGGAGCCGACGCGGGCGGAGCCGACAGCACCGGGGAACCGGGGTCGACGGGCGGCACCAGCGGACGGGACCGGTCGGGGACGACCGCTGACGGCCGGGGCGCCACCTCGGTGGGAGCAACCACCGTGGGCTCCACGACCACAGGGGCGGGTTCGGAGGCCACTGTGGTACCGGCCCCGGCGCAGGCCATGGTGAGCACCGCCAGCAAGGCGGCGAACAGGCGCGGACGAGGGGACCAGGGCATCGACCAACAATTCTGTCACGCGACCGTCACGCAGGGAGGTGCCCGTCGTTGGGCTGGGTGATGAACAACGCACTTCGCACCGAGAGCATCAACCGCACCGTCGCAGTCGTGGTCAAGCACGCACTCGACGTCGACCACGCCGTGGACGTCCTGCTCGCCGAGTTCGGCTTCGACCACGTCTTCACCGCCCTGGCGGCCATCACCGGCGACACCAAGGCCCACCAGGCCATGTGGATCGCCCTGGCCACCGAGACCTTCAAGGACGCCGGCGCCTCCAAGGACGTCGCAGACAGCTAGGTCCGGCTGCGGGTCAGCAGGATCCGCGCCTCCACCTGGTCACGCAGGTCCGTCGGCAACGCCGCCGTCCCGCCGACCCAGACGACCTCGACCAGCCCGTCAGCCCGCTCCAGCAGCACCTCACCGGCTCCGCCCGAGCTGCGCAGTCCCGCCGGTGACAGCGGGACCAGCATCCCGCCCATCAGCCCGACCGTCGCCCCCGCCGCCAGCGCGTCGGCGAACCCGTCGCCGCTGACCACGAACGCCAGGTCGGTCAGCCCGCCCTCGCGGATCGTCCGCTCCATCAGCAGCGCGGCGGTGTCGAACCGCCCGTCGCCACCGAGCCGCTCGACGTCCGCATCAGCAGCCAGCGCCTCCAGCACCGCATCGGAGACCGCCGCCGGCCCCCCGGCCACGATCACCCGCGAAGGGGCCAACGACGCCAGCGCCGCGGCAGTCGCCTCCGGCAGCTCGTCAGGACGCGTCAGCAGGATGACGCGACCGCCGACGGCAGCCAGCGGCCCCGCGGCCAGCGCGTCGGGGAAGTTCTCCCCGGACGCCAGGATCACGTCGGGACCGGCACCGCCAGCGTCCTGGCCGAAGCCGGGCAGGGCGGGACCAGCCGCACCGCCGACCAGCTCGGCCGCGATCGCCGCCGCCGTCCCGTAGCGGGAGTCACCCGCGAGCCGCGTCACGGTCTCCACGCCCAGGCCGGCCACGGCGGACTCGACGGCAGGGGACAGCGCCGTCTCGCCACCGACGAGGTAGACGGTCGTCGGTGACAGTCGCTGGATCTCCGCCGCCACGGCGCTGTCGAGCGCTTGGGAGGGGGTGAGCAGCAGCGGGCCGCCGGACGCCACGGCCAGCGGGGTCGCGGCCAGCGCGTCGGGGAACGTGTCGCCGGAGGCCAGCACGACGGTGGACACCACGGGGTTGCCGTCCGCGTCGGTGGCCTCTGGGAACGCCATCATCGACAGCGCGACGCTGGTGGCCTGGCGGCTGTCCCCGGCGGCCTCGCGGTACCGGGGCACGTTGGGCACGTCGACGACGGGGACACGGGGGTCGGGACGGCGGGCGAACGCCTCGGAGAGGACCCGGCCGTCGTAGCCGCCGGGGGGCGGGTTGAGGTTCAGCAGCCACGCGACCGTCGGGGCGATGTCGATGTTCTCGCCCTGCCCCTCCAACCGGACGTCGTCAGCGACGTCCTCGGCCTCGCCGCCCGGGACGTCGTCGTTGGCGTTCAGGCCGTCCCAGCCGCCGGCGATGATCTGCGGGATCGGCAGCGTCGCGACGTGCCCGTGGTTGCCGGGGATGGGGTTGGACGCCTGCGCCGGTTCGGTCAGCCGGTAGCCGTCGGCGACGAACACGACCAGGTCGCCGGTGCGGTCGCCGGTCAGCCCCCAGTCGGGGCGGGTCACGCCGACCCAGAAGTCCGTACCGCCGTCGGCGGGGTTGGGCCGGGTGTACCAGGCCTCGGTGACCCCGTCGGTGGCCATGGCGATGTTGCGCATGGCCTTCAGCCGTTCGTCGGCCCCGTCGGCGTCAGGCGAGCGCAGCCAGTAGATGCCGGCCCCACCGTTCTGGGCCACGTCGTAGCGGCCGGCCAGATCGGCGTCCTCGTCGAACGTCGCGGACAACGACACGATGGAGTCCGGTGTCGACCAGTCCATGGAGTGGTCGGCCGTGACGATCATCACCGTGTTGTCCCACCGGCCGGCGTCCTGCAGGGCGCTGACGAGCCGACCGACGTGCAGGTCGGCGGTCTGGAGAGACAGGGTCCGGGCCACCGGCGGCAGGCCGGTGGCGCCGCTCAGGTCGGTGTGGCCGACGCGGTCGACGTCGCCGAGCGACATCCACCCGAAGTCGGGGTCGAGATCGGTCGACTGGGCCAGCGCATCCGGTCCGACCTCGGCGTCGATGGCGTGACCGGAGACGGGCACGATGAACGGATCGTTGGTGGCGTCGGCGTCCTCGGTGCCCCGGTCGACCCGCATGTGCTTGGTCATCTGCACGATGTACTCCTTGGACGTCGCGGCGGTGGCGACCATGTCCGGCGCCTGCCGGGCGATGAGGGAGTACAGCGTGTCGGTCTGCAGGTACCGCGGGGTGACCCCGATGTTGTCATCGACGTAGGCCACGTCGTTGCCGGGCATGCCGTGGCGGTCGACCCGCATGCCGGTGATCATCGACACGTGGTTCGGGGTGGTCTCGGCGATCATCTGCGCCCGGCTGTTGGGGTAGTACCAGCCGTCGGTCGCCAGCTGGTTCAGCGTGGGCATCTGCACGACCTCGTCGGGCCGCAGGCCGTCGATGACGACGAGGTAGACGCGGACCCAGTCCTCACCGGCGTCGGTGGTCTGCTGCGCGAAGGCGGGGGCGGTCAGGCCAGCGGCCGCGAGGGCGGCGGGGCTGACGGTGGCAACGCTGACGGCGGCGGCGGACCCGCGGAGGAAGGCGCGCCGGGATACGGATGTCACTGGAATGGACCTCTTCGGAGGGGAGGGACTGCGGGTGCTACGCGGCTGGCTCCATCGGACCGATCAGGTCGCTGAGGTCCAGCCCGTGGCGACGGGACAGGTGTCGGGCGCGGAACAGCACCGAGGCGCCACCGAGGAGGCGGTCGGCGTGCACGGCGTTGAAGCCGGCGCCGACCGCAGCACCCACGACGGGGAGCATGGCGGCGGCGCGACGTTTGGTCAGGGCGATGCCCATCTTCTGGGCGCGGTCGCGCAGGGCGCCGACGATGGCGTACTGCTGCAGCTGGTCCAGGGTCTGGCGGGTGGCGATCTGCTCGCCGAGGCCGACGAGGCGGTGCACGGTGTCCTCGGTCCCCCGGCCACCGAGCTCCATGGACCGTAACGCCACCTCCGCCACGAACTGCCGTTCGGCGAAGTCGTTGGGATCGAAGCCGGTGTGGCGGGAGACGTCGGAGACGGCACGCAGCGAGGCGGCCTGCATCGCCGGGATGCTGGCGACGAACGCGGCGACGGCGGCAGGTGTGCCGGCGAACCCTGCTGCTCCCTCGGCCGCCCCCATGGCGAGGAAGACGTTGCGGTGGCTGCGCCGCAGTGAGGCGAGCTGCGCGTCGATCGTCCGCAGGTGCAGGTCGGCGATGTCGTCGACGTGGTCGAGCCCGTAGGCTGCGGCCGCCGGTTCCACGGGGGTGGTGGCAGCCATGTAGCGCGACAGGCTCTCGTTGGCGCGTTCCAGCGCCGCGCGCAGCGCCTCGCCCACCTTGGGGTCGTCCATCACCCGGTCGACCAGCCACTCGACCGGCTTGTTGACCCGTCCGGAGGCCATGCCGAGGGTGCGCGCAACCCCGTCGAGCCGGCCGCGATCACCCGCGGCCCAGGCCCGGATGTCGTGGACGGCCCGTCGCTCGTAGTGGTCGAGGTCTCGCAGCGTCACCCCGCCACCCTAAGCGGTCTCGTTGAACCGATGGTGAACGCGATCCGGTCCCGTCGTCGGTGGGTCCCGCGGGTCATCGGAAGATCTGCGGGCCGTTGCTGCGACGGCGGTGCTCGTGGAGGATCTGGGCGGCGATGTCGCCTGCCTGCAGGGCCAGGTACTCCGCACGGGAGGGGTCGCTGCCGAGGACCGCGTTGGCCTCGCGGAGAGCGTCCTCGGCGGTGGACAGCGACACCTTCGCCCGTGCACCCCAGCCGATGAGCCCGAATCCGGCAGCGGAATGCGCACGGCGGACGCTGCGCTGCGCATCGCGTACCAGGCGGGCGACGTGGGTGCGGTAGGCGTCGCGTTGCTGGGCATCGCTGCGGGCGCCGTGCAGCACCTGGTCGGTGAAGCGGATGACCTCGCCCAGCCGATCGATGACGTCCTGGGGGTCCCCACGACCGTCGGCGGCGATGCGCTCGGCGTCCGCCAGGACCTGCGCAGCCCGGTCGAGGTTGGCCCGGCGGCCCGGGTTGACGTCCCCCTGTCGGACGTCCATGAAGGTGCGGGCCCGGGCGATGCTGTCACGGGCAGCGGCGTGGGCCCGGGGGTACTCGGCGATGACGGCCCGAAGGTCGGCTTCGAACGTCGCCACGCCGGCCCGGATCCACTCGAGCTGCTCGAGGTCGGCGTCGACGGCGTCCATGGACTGTTCGGCGTCGAGGAACCGCTGGACGTCGTCGGCCATCGCCGCCTCGGCGGCGACCAGGTCGGCACGGGCGGCGTCGCGGCGTTCGCGGGCCTGCGCGGGAGCGTCGGCGACCGCGTCCCAGACGTCGGTCACGAACCGCCGGGCGTGGCCCTCGACGGTGTCGACGATCCGCTGGACGGTGCGGTCCGCCTCCCCCACCTGCCGTCGCAGGGCGGTGAGCCGCTGGAGGAGGGTGTGGTGCAGCTCGGGCATGCGGCGGGCGGTGCCGGTGGCCCGCTCGACGGCGTCGGCGGCTCGCTCCAGCGCCTTGGTGGCCTCGGCCAGCCGGTTGGCCTCCAGCTCGACCCGTCCGCGGTCGACGTCCCCGGTCGCCCGGTCGAGGACGAGGTGCAGCTCGGCGACGTCGTAGCCGTTGGTGCGGGTGATCTCCACGGCGTGGCGGGCCTGCGTCATGCGGTCGTCGATGTCGCGGAGGATCCGTGCGCAGCTGTCGCGGGCGGCGGCCATTTCTTCCAGCGTCTGCTGCAGCTCGTCGAGGCGGGTCAGGCCGGTTCGGGTGCCGCGGGCCAGCTCCTGCCATCGCTGCCCAGCGTCGTTGAGCGCGTCGACATCCTCCAGGGTGGCAGGGTCCCAACGGGTGTCGAGGGCGACGAGCCCCTCGGTGGCCCAGTCGACCCAGCGCTGCGCCATGTCGGTCTCGCCCTCGAGCTGCCGGGCGAAGCCGTCACCGTCGGCAAGGTCAGCGACGGCCACGAGGGCCTCGTTGCGCAAGCGGGTCCAGCGCGCATCGAGGTCGTGGTAGTCGCGGCGCACACGGCTGCGGGTCGCCTGCACGGCCTCTCGGGCCGCCTCGACCTGCCGGCGGTTCCAGGGCAGGAACCGCGTGACCGTCACGCTGCCCGTGGCGACGGCGAGCAGGATCGGCAGCCAGCCCGCTGCGTCGACCTCGACCCCCACGCCTTGCCTCCTCGATCCCTACCGGCGAACGTCGGCTCCCCGCCGGGGACGATAGCGCGATCATCGGACGGGTCGGTTACAGGGTGTGGACGGACGCCCGTGACCGACGGCAACGTGCGAGACTGCCGGCCATGGACGACGGTCGGCGCGAGCTCGGGATCGACGGTGTCGTCGACGCCCAGGAGGTCGGCCGTGGCGGCTTCGCGGTGGTCTATCGGGCGCAGCAGCCGGCGTTCGACCGGACGGTCGCGGTCAAGGTGCTCGATGCACGACCCGACGAGACGGCGCTGGCACGGTTCCAGCGGGAGATCCGGGCGATGGGAACGCTCAGCGAGCACCCGGCGATCGCCACCGTCCTGGATGCGGGGACGACGGGTGACGGCCGGCCGTACCTGCTGATGCCCTTCTTCTCGGGCGGGTCGCTGCAGGACGCCCTGGAGGAGGGGCGACGCTTCACCGTGGAGGAGGCGACGCGCATCGGCATGGCCCTGGGCGACGCCCTGGAGGCGGCGCACGCCGAGGGGATCCTGCACCGCGACGTGAAGCCCGCCAACGTCATGGTCGGCCGCTACGGCGACCCGCGCCTGGTCGACTTCGGCATCGCCCGCATCGCCGGCGGCCAGCAGACCACGACGGGGGTGGTGACGGCGACGCTTGACCATGCGGCGCCCGAGCTGCTGGACGGGGATCCGCCGACGGTGGCGTCGGACGTGTACGCGCTGGGGTCGACGATCCACACGCTGGTGACGGGCCGTCCGCCGTTCGCCTCCGACACCGACCAGTCGGTCGTGCCGCTCATCCGGCGCATCGTCACCGATCCGGTACCCACGTTCGATGACGGCGGGACCGGCCTGTCGGCGGTGCTCGAGCGGGCGATGGCCAAGGACCCGGCGGCCCGGTTCGCCTCGGCGGCTGAGATGGCGGCGGCGCTGGCCGCCGTGCGCGAGGGCCGAAGCGGCGAGCTCGCTGCTGCCGTGCCGGTCGACCCCGCTTCTCCCCCCGAGCAGGTGACCCCGACGTCGTCGGCGTCGGAGGTGACGCGGTCGAGCCCTCCTCCTCCCCCACCATCTCCGCCAACATCGCCTCCGTCGTCGCGGCAGTCCGGTCGGGACCCACGGCTGCTCGGGTTGGGTGTCGGGCTGGTCGTCGTGATCGCCCTGGTGACCCTCTTCGTCCTCGTGCGTGGCGGTGGGGACGAGGGCGACCTGGCCGACGCCACCCCAGAAACCGACCAGCCGGTGGACGACGACACCGTGCCCGAAGGCGCGGACGACGAGGTGCCGTTCTTCGACGGCGTGGACGGCACCGAGCTGGCCCTGCTCGAGTCCCCGGGCGAACGGGCCGAGATCCAGCCGGGCACGGTGCTGGAGATCGGGTTGCCGGGGCGGGCGTCGACGGCGCTGACGTTCACCGTCGAGGGACCCGGGCAGGCGATCCGGGTGTCCACCGCTGGCAACGGCGATGTCGACCCGGTGGCCGGGCTCTTCCACGAAGGGGAGCTACTGCTGGCCGACGACGACGGCTCGGGCGGGCTGGACGTCCTGATGGACCTGCCCGATGCCCCGCCGGGTGCCTACGAGCTGCGGCTGGCCGGCCTGATGGACGAACCCGGTCCCCTCAGCGTGTCGTTGCAGCTGGTGGAGGTGCAGGACCTGCCCGGCGAGCCGACCGGTGAGTCGCTCGGCGACGTGCACGACGTCGACGTCTACCGGGTGGCGATCCAGCCGGGCGCGGCACGGGGGATCCGCGTCGATACGGGTTCCGAGGTGACCCTGCGAGCGGTGGACGAGGTGGGCACGTTCGTCGACGGCAACTCCGGGGGCGGCGGGATCGAGATGGACCTGGCCGCGCTCGGACCCGGCGTGTTCTGGGTGTTCGTGGGGTCGGCGGGTGCCGAACAGCTGGAGTACACCGTCAGCCCGTTGGCGTTCGGACAGCAACGGCCGCAGCCGCCGGTGTCCTCGGCGCTGGACCCCGCCGACATCATCGACCCGGGTTCGGTGTCCCGGACGGTCGACCCAGCAGGGGGTGTGGTGGATCTGGAGGAGGGCGAGGCGGTCGCCCTTCCGTTCACCGCCGATCAGGCCGGGGTGCTGCGGGTGCTGGTCCGCAGCGCCGACGGGGCGGTGGACCCGATGGCCAGCGTGTGGACGGCGGACGGGGCGCTGTTGGCAGCGAGCGACGACGAGGGCGGCGGCGTCGCCGGCCAGGACGCCCTGATCGACCTGCCGGTCACCGCGGGCGAGTACGTCGTCGTGACGAGCGACCTCGGTGCGGACGTGGCCGGTCGGGTACAGGTCCTGGTCGATCTCGTCCAGCCCGTGCTGCTGACGCCGGAGGGTGGCCAGCTGCGCGCGCCGGACCTGCCGGACGTCTACGAGGTCATCGTCGGCCCGGGCAACCCGCCGCCGGCCCAGGTGCGGCTGGAGGCGGACTTCGACGGCCTGCTTCGCGTGGTCGCGTCGGACGGCGCGGTCCTGGCGACCACCGACGGCGGTGGCAACCCTCCCCTGCCCCTCCTCGGGCTGGGCGAGGGCGTGCACTTCCTGGTCGTCTCTGCCGTCGACGACGCCGGCCCCTACCGGCTGCCCATCGGTCGCTGACACGGGTCCCGACGCGGAGCCGAGCAGCGCGACCGGCGGTACCGTGGCGCGTACGCGCGAGTGGCGGAATTGGCAGACGCGCTGGGTTTAGGTCCCAGTGCCCTCACGGGTGTGCGGGTTCAAGTCCCGCCTCGCGCACACGCCTGACCTGCGGTTTTGCTGTTCTGCGTTGTGGAGATGGTGTCCCAGTTTCGGGTTCCGTGTCACGGATCTGTCACGAGAATCTGGCGCGAGGTTCGCCCGTGACGGCTGTCGCACCCCCGGCGTAGGGTCCGCGATGTGCAGGGTTCGGTGTATGCGTACCGGACGTCGCGTGGGGCGCGGCGGTGGGGCTACGTGTGCGATCTGCCGCCCGATCCGGTGACGGGTGGGCGGCGGCAGCAGCGCAAGCAGGGCTTCGAGTTCGAGCGCGAGGCGGCCAAGGCGCTGCGCGACCTGATGGTCCAGGCCGACGGCGGCGTGATCGTGCCGCGCGATACGGTGACCGTGGCGCAGTTCCTGACCGACGAGTGGCTGCCGTCCAAGGCGCCGGGGTCGGCGGATGCCGGCCGGCGGTCGCGGGGCCGGGTCGGGGTGGCGACGTGGCAGCAGTACTGCGACTACGTGCGCGCCTACATCGCGCCACAGATCGGCGGGGTGCGACTGCAGGACCTGACGGCCTCGCACCTCGAGCGGGCCTACACCGAGCTCGAACGGTCCGGCGGGAAGCGCGGGAAGGGCCTGTCGGCCAAGACGCTGGCCAACGTCCACGGGATCCTCCACAAGGCGCTGGCCGACGCGGTGCGCTGGGACCGGGTGGTCCGCAACGTCGTTGACCTCGTCGACCCACCGCGGGCGGCCAAGCCCAAGACCGAGGTGTGGACGCTGGAGGACTTGCGCTCGTTCATCCGCCACGTCGAGGACGATGAGCTGTACGCGCTGTGGCTGCTGTACGCCACGACAGGGCTGCGCCGTGGTGAGGCGTTGGGGCTGTGCTGGCCCGACCTGGACCTGGTCAACGGGCTGGCGACGGTGAACCAGACGCTCGGGGCGATCGGCGGCAAGCCGGTCTGGAAGCCGCGACCGAAGTCCGAGGCATCGGCGAGGACGCTGGCGCTGGACCCGCTGACGGTGAAGGCGCTGAAGGCACATCGAAAGCAGCAGCAGGAACTGCAGCTGATGGCCGGCCCGCTCTGGCCGCACGAGCCCGCCGACTCGCGGGGCGTCGCCAGGCCGGACGTGGTCTTCACGTGGCCGGACGGAACGCTCATCAACCCCGAGCGAGTCTCCAAGTGGTTCGAGCGGCACGTCCGCCTGGCAGATCTGCCCAAGATCCGCCTCCACGACGTCCGCCACTCCTACGCCACCGCCGCCCTGCGCCAGGCGACGGGCTGGCACGAGGTGAAGACCCTCTCCCGCCGCCTCGGCCACGCCAGCGTCGGCATGACCCTCGACACCTACGCCCACGCCCTCCCCGCCGACGACCGCCAGCAGGCCGACACGCTGGCCCGCCTACTGCTGGGTGAGTAGCGGCCGGGTCACAGACCGAACTCTGGACCCGGCCGTTGGAGCTGGGTCACGATGCCGCGCCAGCGGCCCACCTCATCAAGAAGCTCCTCCCGCGCGCCCTCTGACAGGCCGAGGTCCTGCGCCCTGATCCTCGTCACGCGTTCGAGCGCGGCATCGAGGACCTGAAGGTCCAACCCCGGGTCCTTCTGCTGTGCCAGCTCGATCGCCTCCCTCACCGGCACCCGGTGGACGAGGCTGGCGAGGTCCACGTAGTCGCGTGGCGCCGCCCGGTCGAAGATCGCGAGGACCTTGTTGGCCGCGAGCTCCTCGACGTCGAGGGCAGGACCGTAGGGCGTCGCGACGACGTCGAGATGGCGGTAGTCAACCGCGACGTCCACCTCGCATGCCTCCTCAGCACCGGCCACCACGAGCCGGACGAAGGTGCCGCCATCCCGCTCGCGGGTGACTGTAAGCCCTAGGTCATCGCATGTGGTGGCGATGGCGGCGGCCAGCGCCTGAACCCTGTCGGCGTCGACCGGGCGACCGAAGTAGTCGAGGTCTCGCGTGCGACGCTCGAGCAACCCGTGAGCCGCAAGACCCGAGCCACCGGCGAGCGCAAATCCATCCGCGGCCGGGAGGCTCGCGATCATCACCGCCAGCCGCTCCTGGAACGGACTCAGGCCCACCGACGACCCCTTGGGATCACCCTGCCCGCGGATGGCGGACCGCGAGGGTGACCCCGCGATGCTGTAGGAGCCATCGGGCCCACGCCAACTCCACCGCAGCGGGCAGCCAGAGGTCGTCCCAGAGATCGATCACATCATCGACGTGGATGAACCGCCGCACGTCCTCGGCCGTCCCCTCCGCCAGCACCTGCTCGTAGACCCGCGCCCGGTCGTAGCGATCATCGAGGTCATAGCGCCGATCGACATCGCTCCACGCCACACTCAGCGGCAGCGTCAGGATCCCGCTCGCCTTCCCTAGCCGCGCGTCGTCAACGTCCTCCGGAATCTCCGGAGAGACGTCCTTGCGCAGAACGGGGCCGTCGCTCATCACCTCGGATGGTAGTCGCGGGGACCATGCAGCGAGGCGCATCGTCCCATGGGGGCCGCCCGAGGGGCTCCCATAGGTTGTGTCACTCGGCGAAGTGCAAGTCTGTGTGCTGTCGTTGAGCGCCTGTGACGCTGTTCGCTCGATGATCTCGCCGACATGTGCATCGAGACCGAGCGAGGACCGACGGCTCCTTGGCGCTTGGCTCCACACGGCACCCAGGGCGAGACCGAAGACGATCAGCGAGAAGCCGTCTCCCAGGCCTGACCACGGTGGCGGATCGCAAGCACGCGGACCGTTGCGTCTTGACGCAGCTCGTAGATGATCCGGTACGCGCCGACCCGATACGAGCGGAGTCCCGTGAGCCGGCCCCGGAGCCGGTGCCCCACATCGGGGTCGCGCCCGAGCACGGCAAGTGCGTTGAGGATCGCCTCTGCCAACAGGTGGTCGAGCGCCAGCAGCGCATCCCGCGCGGAGCGGGCCAGTACGACCCGGGGCATCTACTCGTGGTGCTTCGCGGCGAGCTCGGCTCGGACGTCCTCCAGCGGCACCATGTCATCCGCGGCCAGATCGGCAAGTCCTCGTTGGATCGCATCGAGCATGCTGTCGTCAGACAAGATGTCGGCCGTCTCCTCCAGTGCGTCATATTCGGCGACTGGGATCAGCACCGCCGCGGGGCGGCCGTGACGGGTCACGGTGACGTGCTCGCGGCGGTCAGCCACCTCATCGAGGAGTTCGGCCAACTGCTGGCGGAACTCCCGGACGGGGACAGTCTTCGACATAGCAGAAGTGTACACAATCACGTACACATTGGCTGCTGTGCCCGATACGGCCTACGAGATGTCGAGCGCCAGACCGCCACCGCGAGCTGCAGTGGCGGGCTCGTTGCCCTCCTCACACATGGTGGGTCGCGCCACCGACGACGAAGTCACCCACCGGCTCCACGCAGCCGCCATCGGTGCTGCACGCGAACGTGGCCAGCGGCGTGTCGAAGGCCCACGACGGGCCGGCGGTGGTGATGCCACCGAAGCCCAGGGGCGACCCCTCTCGGTGCAGCTCGCTGAAGGCCGCGCCGAGCTCGCCATCGAAGGTGATCGTCCAGGTGACCGTGTTGGGACCGAACGTGATGTCGACCGGGTATTCGGCCTCGAACTCGTAGGTCACGTCGCAGAGGAGGTTGCGAGGGAGGCATCGTCTTGTCGCCTCGCCGCAGTGGACGGACAGCGACCCCGACTCCGCGAGCCCGCCGTTGTCGGTCTGGTAGGGGATGAAGCCGCAGTCCCCGGCCGACCAGACGGTCAGGAAGGCGCTGGGCAGTTCCTGCGGGTCCCCGGCGAGCTCCATCGTGACCGCGAGGATGGTCGTCAGCGGCTCGCCCGTGACCTCGTCGACGCCGGCTTGCAGCGTTGTCATCGAGACCGTGCAGACGTCCTGCCCGGGGGCGACGGCGCTGGTGCCGATTGGCGTGCCGCCGCACGGGTCGGAAATCGTCGTCGTGTCGGAGGCCGCTCCCGCGGGAGCCCCCAAGAGCGCGAGGACCAGGGTCAGCAGTGCGAGCAGAGGACGGTGCATTGGTTGGTTGCTCCTGGGCAGAGGGGACTGTCGATGACGGTCTTCGACGCCCCCCCCAGTTCCTTCACGCAGCTTGGAAAGTCTGGGGAGCGGCGGCAGCCCGGGGCCCTTCCCGATGGAGCAGTTGTCCTCCACAACACCACGGCCGTCAGGTAGACTTGACGGCATGAGCACGGTCCTCACCCACGATGACGACGGGACCACCGTCTCCGTCGCCAGCAAGGCAGACGGCCCCCTTGGAGTGCTCGCTTCGATAGGGACGTCGGCGAAGCAGATCTCGGAGTGGCGGCGCGATGCCGTTGCAACGGCCCGGAAGGAAGGGCACTCCTGGGCCGAGATCGGTGAAGCCCTCGGGATCTCCAAGCAGGCTGCTTGGGAGCAGTTCAACGCCGACATCGCGGAGATGCTGGACAACATCCGGACGCGGTCGGGACTGACCGAGGAGGAAGCGATGCAGCTCGCCGTTGAAGAGGTCCGGGCACACCGTGCCGAGCAAAGAGCGAAGCGCGGCTGAGTGCGACTCGTCATCGACACGAACCTGTTCATCAGCTCGGTCATCGCATTCGGCGCCCCAGCCCGCTTGATCGATGCCTGGCAGGAAACCGATCGGTTCGACCTCGTGATGTGCCAACAGGTGATCGAGGAGATCCGCGACGTCTTCGGTCGCGAGCGAATGGCCCGCTTCATCGACCAAGAAGAGGCAAGCCGGTTGCTCGACATCATCGACGACCGCGCGATCATGCTGCCCGACCCGGTCGACCCTCGCGCCCTCGTCCGCGACCCGAAGGACGACTTCCTGCTCGCCCTCGCCATCGCTGCCGACGCCGATGCGCTCGTCACCGGCGACAATGACCTCCTGGAGCTGGCGGATCCGCCGGTTGCCGTCTGGTCGGTCCACGAGGCGCTCGACCACCTCGGCTGAACCCCGTTTCCTGTCACGGATCTGTCACGAAAGATGTGACAGCGAAAGAATCTGGGCGTCACCACTGGCAATGCCGTTCCAAGAAACCGCAGGTCAGCGGCACGTCGCGGCACGCAACGGATCCACGCGACACCCCTCAGATCGGGTTTAGGTCCCAGTGCCCTCACGGGTGTGCGGGTTCAAGTCCCGCCTCGCGCATGTCGCTGAGCTGCACTCGTGCGGGTTGCGCTCCGGGCCCAACGCCCTGGGCGAAGTCACGGCTCGCAGTCAGGGATGGGCAGGCCGGAGAGGTTGACGTCGTACAGCCACCAGTACATACCCGGGTAGAAGATCTCGCCGGTGGGCAGCGTCCCGAGCGACAGGCGCCAGCGGAACCGCACCTCCTGACCGTCCCAGGCTGACAGGTCGATCCACTCCTGCCGGATGTCGAGCAGGGCATGTTGGTATCCGCCGTCGGTGGCGGTCCAGCCAACGCTGCCTGCCGCGGGCGTGTCGCTGGTGTCGGCCCCACGCAGCCTGCCATTGGGGCCCCCGCGTCGGTAGGCCGATTCAGGGACCGGGGCCCAGTCGCCGCCGTCGGCCTGGATCTCCAGCACACCCCCATCGTGGTTCATCGTCGGGTCCGAATCGCGAGCGAAGGCGAAGCGGTGGTCGAAGGTCAACAGCGACTCGGGGCCGACGAGGTAGGTGGCCGAGGTCAGCAGGTCGTCCTTGACGCCCTCCACGCTTGCGTCGGTCCACAATCCGGCGCGGTCCCGCTCATCGACGTCGGCGGCCCAAGTGCTCGATCCGGTCGGGTTCGCGGCCACGTGGGTCGACCAGGACTCAGGAACTCCGCGGGACAGGTCATGGTTGACCGCGGTCGCGCATGGCGACGCCGGGTCCAGCAGCGGCTGGCCGGTGACGGGGCCGGTGCACACGTCCATGGCTGCCGCGACCGCAGCGGTCGCATCGGCGATCCCGTGGCCGTAGCTGGGGTCCCAGCCCTCACGGACGTCGTCGATCGGGCTGTAGGCGGTTGTCTCCAGAAGCTCCAGGGTCTCGTCGGCCGAGCAGCCGGCGGAACGGACCAGCGCGGCCACACCCGCCACGTGGGGCGACGCCATGGAAGTGCCGCTGAACTCGGTGTAGCCGGCGTTGGCCGGCCGATCGCACCGCGCCACGAGCGGTTGCTCCACCGGCACGGTCGAGAGCACCGCCTCCCCGCACCAGTCGTTGTCAGCGATGGACAGAAGGTCGCCGTCCCCTCCGCCGGCGCCGACCAGGGAGTGCATCTCTGGCTGGATCGCGGTGTTGGTGTGTGACGGCCGGAAGCCCCGCCGATCCACGCTGGCCACGCACACCGCACCGGTGTCCATGGCCGGTGAGGCGCACGGAGCGGCCGAGTCGTTGCCAGTCCCGGCGATGACGAGGACGTCGTTGGCGCGGGCGTGGGCGAACTCGCGCGAGAACGTCTCGTAGTCGATCACCGGACGACCGGCGATCGACATGTTGATCACGTCGGCCCCGTTGTCGGCGGCCCACGTTATCGCTTGGCGAATGGTGGTCGCGTTCGTGCTGCCGCTGTCATCTATCACGCGGATGGGGAGGATCGTGGCCCCGGGCGCGACACCAGCCACGCCGATGCCGTTGTTGGCCGTCGCCGCGATGATGCCGGCGACATGAGTGCCGTGGTCGCTGCCGGCTTCGTGACCATCGCGCCCGTCCTGCCAGTCCCCGCTGCCGCAGCCATCCACCTCCTCGGGGCATCCCACGAAGTTCGTACCCTGCACGACGTTGGCCGACAGGTCCGGGTGATCAAGGTCCACCCCAGTGTCGATCACCGCCACCGTCACCCGGACCCATCGGCCGTTGACCAGGCGCCGGCAACCCGGTGCAGCTCGAGTCCGTACTGCTGGTCCAGGTAGGGATCGTCGGGGAGGTCCGGTCCGTTGCTCGCCCATGTGGGAGCACCCGGCATCAGCGATACGACGACGGCTAGGAGGATGAGAAGACGCAGGCTCGAACGTGACAAAGGGGGGCCCTCGGGATCGGTCTGGTCTCCGTGGGGCTTGGACGTCCCGCCCAGGATTCCTGCCGTGTGTGTTACATCGTCGAACCTGGGCCCATGACGGTCAGTCCGCCGTCAGGTGTTTCCGCGGAAACATCTGGCGCGTCTGCCGGGCCATGCTCGGCCATCGCGAGCACCAGCGCGTCGATGATGTGGCTCATCCGGGCCGGATCACCCTCCCACAGCCCGAGCCCGACGCCGGGCTCGAGCGTGTCCGCCGAACCGGCCAACGTGGGCGGTTCGATCACGTGGCCATCCGCCGTGGCGAAGACCCACGACCGATCGGTCAAGGACTGCCCGATGCCGATCCCGAACCGGTGGACGCTCGTGTGGTGGAACCGGCACAACCGGATGAGGTTATTCAGGTCCGTCCGCCCCCCGGCCGCCCAGTGAATGATGTGGTGCACGTCGGTCCACTTGGTGTTGGCGCATCCGGGGAACTGGCATCCCGCATCACGCTGATGGACCAGCCGGGAATGGTTCGACGACGCCTGCCGATACCGACCGGTTCGTCGTTGCCACCGCCACCGCGCCGGCCCAGCACCATCCCGACGAGGACGGCGTCGCACGCCACCCGGGACAGCACCGACCGTGCCAGCACCGGCCCGTCCTCGACCTGGCCGAGGCCGTGGTCAGCCACGTGCAAGGCCTCGTCGTCCGTCGTCCGGTCCCCGTCGTCCGGTCCATCGGCCTCGGACGGCCCGCGCCCCTCGCACCGTCCGTCCTGCTCGGCGGCCCGTGCGAGCGCGTCGGCGCTGGTGGAGACCACGACCTGCCAGATGTCGGCGGACGACGTCCCCGACGATCCGCCCGCGAGGAACGACTCGCAGATCACCCGCAGCGCCTCGATCCGACGCTCCTCCCCCTCCCCCTCCGGTCCCCTGTCGGCGAACAGCTGCGTCGACGCCTTCGCCAGCGCCTGCGCGACCACGACCCCCACATCGGTCGGCAGTGACGCAGCCACGTCCATCATCCCGTCGTCGGTGAGGACGACGTCGAACCGCTGTGTCGCGCGCTGTCGGAGCTCGGCGTCCGGCTCGCCGGCGGCGCGGACCTGTCGCCAGGTCCGGCAGATCCGCTCGAGCTGCGCCGCGGTGGCGTACAACGCGAACCCGAGCAGCGTCTCCTCGGTCGCCTGCGTCGCCACCCGCGTGACCGCCCGGACCTTGCTGTACGACAGCCGTCCCTCCCCGAACGCGCCGGCCAACCTCGGCAGCTCGCGCAGGGCCCTGGCCACCCGCACCCGCTCGCGGGCCGCCGGCATCGCGATCCCAAGCTTCCAGTTCAACCAATGGGCGCACGTCCGCGTCTGCCCGTCCGCCCAGCCACCCAGCTCGTCGAACTCGCCGACGAGCGCCACGAAGCGTGCCTCACCGGCCGACAAGGTAGAGAACAGCCCCGTCAGCTCGTCGACGAGCCGCTCGACCCGCGCCTCGTGGGCGGCCACCTCCTCGCTGACAGGGGCACCCCCTCCACCACCGGCTCCCTCACCGCTGCCGTCTGAGCCACCACGACCACCCTCTCGCCGTCGAAACGATTGATCTTCAAGAGCAATTCAACACTGGGGGTGCGACATCGAGATCGGCCAGGACCCGGCTGGCCGAGTAGCGATCGAGGCGGTCATCAGCCGCTGACCAGCTCAGCCTGGGGACAGGTGATGCCGGACTTCACGACTGCGACTCGAGGAGGTCCTTGGTGGACTTCATGTCCGCACGAACCTTGTGGGTGTACATCTTGGTCACGACCGAAATGGCGAGGTTGCCCCAGAACCCCGGCACGTCCTCGATCTCCTGGTGGATGGTGAAGCGGGTTCCACCGCTGACCGCCTCGTAGGTGTAGGTGGCCTCGACCGCCATGGGTGCGGTGATGGTCCGCAGGACGACCCGTTCGTTCTCGTCGTACTCCGCCGTCTCGAGCTCGACGTCGAAGGTGCGGCCCAGGACCCTGAGCGTCGCGTGGGCCCGGGCGCCCTTGCCCGGCGGGTCCGACCTCATCTCGACGACCGAGGAGTTGATGAGCGCCGCGTTGTCCGGGTCAACGCGGAACGCGAAAACCTCCTCCACCGGCCGGTTGATCGTGATCGATTCATCGACAACTGCCATGGCGTGCCCCTTCCTGTCGAGGACGGCCGACACTCGTCGTTCGGCCTGTCCGGGCTGGGGCCACCATGCGCTGGCCCGCTTGACGGGCGCTGGGCGGTTCGCTCAACGCCACCACGCCGACGTCGACATGAGATCGACCCAGCAGGCGTTGCGCCAGTCGCGAGATGATGCCGTCATGACCGACGAACCGATCCTCCCCCACCTCCTCACCGCCTGTGGGTCGCTACGAGCCCTGCTGGACGACCCCGCCGTGCCGTCGTCCTGGGACAAGGCATCGGCCTGCCCGCCCTTCACGGTTGGCGGACTCGTCGCGCACATCCAGGTGGGACTGGCCTGGTTCGCCAAGCTCCTCGACGGGCCACGTCTCCACGACCCAGCCGTCCGGCTGGTGCCGGGCGAGCACTACCCCACGGTGGTCGGCCAGCTGCCTGACGCGGACAACGAGGCGATGGTCGCCCACGCCAACGCGCGCGCCGGGAAGGGTCCGGACGTGATCTGTGTGCGCTTGAACGGCGACGTCTCCCGCCTCGCCGGCCATGCGCCCACCCTTGACGAGAGGGACGTGCTCGACCTCCGGCCGGCATGGCCGTTCGCGATGCGCGTTGGTGACTTCGCCAGCAGCCGGTTGTGCGAGGTCGTGATCCATGCCGATGACGTCGCCTGCAGCGTGGGCGTCACGGTTACGCCGGACGCCACCGTCGTTGACGTCCTGGTGGACCTGCTGACACGGACCGCCCGGGCGCGGCACGGCGACCTCGCCGTCATCCGCGCACTCACTCGCGCCGAACGGGCCGAGCCCGTCTTTCCGGTCTACTGACGCTCAGGCCCGGGCCTCGACGTCGCGGTACACCTCGATCAGCACCGGCAAGTTCATGGTCGCGGCGCCGTCGGCCGCCAACGCGTCGTAGGCCTCCGCGCCGAGCGTCTCCCTCAGCCGCGCGATCAGGGCCTCGTTCCGCTCGGGGGCCACGAAGTGCGGGTTCACCGGGATCGTGTCGGCCACCGTCGCGAGAACCCCACAGGCCTTGGCTGCCAGCGCTGGCTCGCCCATCGCCAACAGCACCGTGGCGATCGCGCGGCCGCAGGCGTGGTGGCTGTAGGCGTTGTCGATGTGCTGCATGCTCATCAAGCCACGGCGAACGGCGCGTCGTGCCGCCTCGAGCTCGCCCCCAGCGGTCAAGGCGGCGGCCTCGATGAAGTCGCTGCTGGTGATCATGCTGCCGTCCATCCCCAATGAGGCACTTGCGACGCGGACCCGCTCACACGCGGCGAGGGCGTCGGTGCGACGCCCGTCGCTCATGGCCTTGATGGCGTGCAGATGGCTGCGAGCGGCATCGACGTAGGCGTTGGAGTGGTCGAGCACCGCCCACGCCTCGTCCGCCAGCGCCAGTGCCTCCTCGAATGGCTGCGGGGTGTTGACCGCCAATGCCAGGAGGGCGTCGGCCTCGCCCCGTCGGCTCCCGGCCGCCCGGAAATCCTCGCGGGCCAACCGGATCTGCCGCTCCGCCTCGGCCCAGTCCAGCGCACCGCTCGCCGCCCTGCCCGCGGTCGTGCGAGCCATCCCGAGCAGCCGCCGTTCGCCGACCTGCTCGGCCGCGGCGACGGCTTCACGGCCGCGAGTGAACGCGTCCCGCACCCGACCCATGTGGGTGAGCGACTGCGTCAGCGCGATCAGCAGCCGCGCCTTGGCGCGCCCGATCGGTCCTGCCGCCAGGGTGCGCTCGGCCCGGTCCCGCAGCTCGTGGGGGTTGACCGTCGTGAGCCAGAACCACGCGAGGTCGCTGACCAGCCGCGCCGCCTCGTCCGCGGCGCCCGACGCCAGCGCCCACTCGTGCGCGGCGCGGATGTTGAGGCGCTCCCGGTGCGCGTCGGCGAACCGGGCCGGCTGCTCGGGGGTGCTCGTGGCGTCGCGAACCCCTCGGGCCAGCGAGGCGTAGTGCGCGAGGTGACGGTCACGAACCGCCACCTCCTCTCCCACTTCGCCGAGCCGCCACACGGCGTACTGGCGCACGGGCTCCAGCATCCGGTATCGGCTGCTCCCCGATCCGGTCGATACCTCCAACAGGGAGGCGTCCGCCAGCCGACCGATGACCGCGAACGCCGCCGCCCGGGTCGGCGCATCCAGCACCGCCATCGCGCCCTCCACGCCGAAGTCGCTTGCCAGCACCCCGAGTTGCGCGAACGCCACCTGGTGGGGTGGGTCCAGCAGCTTCTCGCTGCCGCGGATGGTGGCGGCGATCGCGTTGCCACTTCCGTCCCCGGACGCCTCCAGCGCGAGCAAGTCGGACAGGTTCTCCACGATGTCGGCGATCGCCATGTGACGGGCCCAGGGCGCGACGACCTCGATGGCCAGCGGCATCCCGTCCAGCCGCTCGGCCAGACGGGGCAGGGCGTCGTCGTTCCCCAGGGCGACGTTCGCGGAGTGGCCACGCTGCCGCAGCAGCTCAGTCGCGGCATCGCCGTCGCCCCCTGCTGGCAGCGGACCGAGCGGCCAGACCTGCTCCCCGGGCACCCTGAGGGGCTCGCGGCTCGTGACAAGGACGGCGGTATCCGGGCTGGCCGTGGCCATCCGATCCACGAGGGCGCTGACGGGAGCCGCGACGTGTTCGGCGTTGTCGATGACCAATAGGTGCGCACGGTCGGTCATGGCGGTGACGAGCGTTTCGGCGGGTGGGCGAGAGGGGTGCTCCGCCACGCCGATCGCCTCCCGCACGGCCGCGTGGACGCTGGCTTGATCGGTGTGCGGCGCCAGCTCGGCGAACGCGACTCCGTCCCGGAACCTCGCTCCGGCGACCCGAGCGACCTCCACGGCCAGCCGGGTCTTGCCGATCCCACCCATGCCCGTCAGGGTGATGATCGCGCCGGGGGTGAGCTGTCGGTTGAGGGCGGCGATCTCGTCGGCACGGCCAACGAAGCTGGTGCGATAGGCGGGCAGGCCAGTAGCCGTGGTGGGGGTGGCGTCGTCGGCATGCCTGCTGACGATTGTCGGTTCGGTCACCCCCCGAGCGGCGTCGCCAAGCAAAACGGCCCGTTGCGCGGCCTGCAGATCCTCCCCCGGGTCCAACCCAAGGCCGTCACGGAGGGCCTCCCGGGCTTGCTCGAACGCCTTCAGCGCGTCCGCACGCCGACCCTGTCCGTGCAGCGCACGGACCTGCAGCGACCACAACGGCTCGTCGAGGGGGTGTTCGCCGACGAGGGCGCGCAGCTCGTCGACCGCGTCGTCGTGACGCCCAAGCCGCAGCGTCATGTCCAGGCGGCGCCGCACGGTCGACAGTCGTCGTTCCTCGAGGCGCCGGGCCTCGGCATCGGCGAACGGCTCGCCGGCGAGGTCGGCGTAGGCCCGGCCCCGCCACAGCTTCTCGGCCGCTGTCCACGCGTGGATCGCGTCGTTGTTCCGTCCGTCCTCGAGTGCGAACCTCCCTTCGCGGAGGAGGGTGTCGAGCGCCATCAGGTCGGTGTCGACCAGTGCGGCGTAGCCCCCTCCCGCCCTCGGCAGCACCGTCGACGGCTCCCCATGTTTCCGGTCGGGTTCCAGCACGCTGCGCAACCTGGAGGCGTACTGCTGCAAGCTGTGGTGCGCCCGTGCCGGTGGCGCCTCGGGCCAGACCCTGTCCACGAGGGTGTCGATCGGGACGGGCTTGCGGTCGGCCGCGAGCAGCACCGCGAGCGCAAGCCGCTGCTTGGGCGTGCCGAGCGCGGCCTGGTGGCCGTCCACGGTCGCGGCCATGGGACCCAGCACCGCCACGTACGCGCCCACTCCCTCACCGCCTTCACGGGGGCGTCTCTGACGTGGACGCTACAGGTCGAACCCGCGACCGCGCTGCCGTGCATCGGAGTCGGCTGTAATGGGCCACCCAGTCCCCAACAGCCCCGAGGGTCGGCCACTCACAGCATGGATCCGATGTCGGAGGCGACCGTGGGATAGACGGGGTCCATGGACTTCAGCTGCCGGGTGGTCAGCCGCTGGCTGATGGCCAGCGCGAACACCGCGGTGATCTCGCCGTACTCGGGGCCCAGGAGGTGCGCGCCGACGATCGTGTCGGAGTCCGTGTCGATCAGGACCTTGGCGGCGGAGTGGGTCTCGCCCACCCGATAGCTGGAGTACCAGCCACTCGTGTCGGTGTGCCGGACGCGAAGGCGGTCGCCCAAACGGTCTCGGGCGTCGGCTTCACTCGTGCCGACCCGTGTCAGCTCGGGGATCGTGAACACGCCCGTGGCGACACCGTCGTAGTCGGGGACGGTCTGGGTGCCCTTCAGCATGTTGGATGCCGCGACCTTTCCCTCGAACACCGCGACAGGGGTGAGCGGCAGCCCGGGGGTGTCGGCGGCGTCCCCAGCAGCCCAGACCCGCGGGTTGCTGGTGCTCTGCAGGTGGGGGTGCACGCGGATGCCACGCTCGTCGTGGGTCACGCCTGCTGCGTCCAGTCCCAAGCGGTCGAGGGCGGGTACTCGGCCCGCGCCGTGGACGACCACATCGGCCTCGACCCGGTCCGTTCTGCTGTCGTCGCCCAGCTCGACGACGAAGCCCGACCCGGATGCCTCCACCGACTGGACGCTGGTGCCGGTGCGAACGTCGATGCCGATCTGACGGCTGCGGTCCACGAGCACGTCGACGAGGTCGGGGTCGAAGCCCTTCAAGGGCCGCTGGCCCCGGTCCACGACGACGACCTCGGCACCGGCCCGCGCGGCGATGTGCGCGAACTCCATGGAGACGAACCCGCCGCCGACGAACAGCACTCTGCCGGGGAGGGCGTCGAGGTGAAGGAAGTCAGTGCTGTCGATCAGGTGCTCAGCGCCTTGGAACGGCAAGGAGCGGGGGGTCGCACCGGTGGCGACGAGGAACCACTCGCTCGTGAGGGGACGGCCGTCGACCTCGATCGTGTCGGCGCTCGTGAACGTAGCGGTGCCGTGCAGGGTCTCGACGTCGTTGCCGTGCAGCCCCTCCTCCATGTTCTCCGGGACGGAGTCGGTGAACCCGTGCTTGTGGTCCATCAGTCCCGCCCAGTCGATGGCCAGGTCGCCGACGTGGACTCCCCGGCCCTCCATCAGGTGAGCGGCGTCGATGATCTCCGCGGCGCGCCGGAGGATCTTCTTGGGGTCACACCCCCGTAGTGCGCAGGTCCCGCCATAGGGCAGCTCATCGACGATGGCGACCCGCCAGCCGGCGGCGCCGCACTTGTTCGCGGCGTTGACCCCGGCCATGCCGGCGCCGATCACGATCAAGTCGTACATGTCGTCCTTCATGGGTCCTCGCAGAGGTGTTCGCGGTCAGTCCCGACTTACCCAGAGAGGCCAGATCGCTACCGCTCGCGATCCGCGGTCAGCAGGGCTTCGCCGTACCGCTCCTTGACCCACCGCCGACCGATGTCGAAGGCCGCCTCGGCCGACAGCGTGAAGAGCTCGTCGTCGCGTTCGGCCATCCACCCCTCAGCCGCGGCACCATCGGCGAAGAAGAGCACCTCGTGGCAGAACGACGTCAGTATGTCCTCGTCCCACTCGTCGGTGGGGGCCTGGAAGCTGACGACGGTGTTCGCGGGGTCGAGTGTCCGGACCCCATCGGGGGCGACGGTGAGCCTGATGGGCGCCCCCGAGGCCCCGTCGGAGGCGGTGACGTCCAGCGTGCGCCCGAGCAACGAGGGCAGGAACAGCGTGTCCCACGCGCACCACGCGTACCCGACGGAGACGCCGGTGTGGTGATCGACCAGCTCGTATCGCGGACTGAGCGGCGACAGCGCGAGGCCCCAGAACCCAACGACGCGACCGTCGGGATCACGGAAGACGCCCGGCCACTCGTCGAGCCACGATTCGATCGTCGTGGCGTTGATGCCGGTGGCGTCCGCTATGCCCTCTGGCGCCACTTGCGCCCGGTCGGCGAGCAGCCGATAGATGGCGAGGGCGACGCGGCGCTGAGGCTCGTCCAGCTGGCCCGCGGCCCGACCGAGTGCCGCCACGAGTTCGTGGGCGGCTGGGGTGGTGAATCGCATGTGCTGTACCTCCTGTGCATAGGGGACGGCGCGACCGGTCGTGCGCGCTTCCCATTCATCGAGTGGCTGGAGCGGGCCGGGACACGCGACGAACTCCCGGTCCTCAGACCGCACGACGCTGGCGAGGTGCTGCAGGGAGCGCATCTCACACCCGGGTGTGCGCAGCACGACTGCCACGAGGAAGGCCACACCGAGCCAGCCGAGGGTGACCGCGACCCAGACCAGGACGCCGATGCTGAAGCCGGTCCCGGCGGCACCGAGCGCGAGCCCGACAAACGTGACGAGACCGATGCCCCCCGCCACGGCAAACCGCCAACGGTTGCCGAGCCGGGTCCCGAGCCCCACATCGAACACGGTCGGGGTCAGCCAGAGGGCGATCAGGACCGCGATCACCAGACCGGTGTCGCTGGTCCTCGGCGGGCCGGACACACCATCGACCAACGCGAGAACCGCACCGACCGCTGCCTGCAGCGACACGACGCCGAGGGCCAGCCGGACGGTCCGCCCGATCGGACCCGGACGGTGCGGAACCCCCGAGGTGTGGGCGGTCATGTCGTCTGGTTCTCGGCGTCGGGGCCGCCGGGAGGGCCGGCCGAGCCGAGGGCCTGGTGCAGCTGCGCCACGGTCGGCGACCCCGCGGGGCCCTCGGGCGTCTGGAAGATCCGGCACGACAGGCCGGGGGGCTCGTCCCCCGTGGCGAACGGGTCGCGCCCGTTGATGAGGATGGTCGGGGACCCTCGGAAATTGGTTCGTTCCGCCTCGTCCTGGGTGGTGACCAGCCGTCGATGGACCTCCAGGCCCCGGGCCAGAGCCACCTCTCGAAGGCGCTGGTCCGCCGTGGCCCAGCTCGGGCAGCCGTCGAAGTAGAGCAACTCGACGTGCATGGATTCGTTCCTCCCGGGTGACGGGTGACTACCTACCGGGCTACGGTAAACCTTCCACCCAACAGGAAGGTCAAGTGGTCGGATCCATGAAGATCGGCGAACTCGCGAAGCGCACCACTGTGACGACCAAAACGATCCGCTACTGGGAAGGGGAGGGACTCCTGCCCGCACCAGCGCGAACCGCATCGGGCTATCGCGATTACGACGACGTGGCCGCCGAGCGCGTCAAGTTCATCCGGCGGTCCCAGACCGCCGGCCTCACCCTCGCCCAGATCCGCCAGATCCTCGAGGTCGCAGACGACGGCCAAGCACCGTGTGAACACGTCGCCAGTGCCGTCGCCGAACGCCTGACCGAAGTGGATGGCCGCATACGGGAGCTGCGGGCGACGCGGGATCACCTCCGTTCCCTGGCCGCCCGCGCCGCCGAGCAGGACCCGCAGGCGTGCGAGGGCTTCTGCAGCATCATCGAGCCGCGTGGCTGACAACGAGGCCTCTCTCGAGCACCGGAGCAGCAGGCGCTTGCGGCCTGTCTGGTCTGCCCGTAGCGGTCAGGTCACGAGCTGACCGTGCACGACCATGACCGGTTATGACCATCGGGTGTCCTTCACGGACCCTTCCCGACACGTCGGGGGTGCGCAGGGTGTTGATCAAGCCGCAACGCCCCCGCTCCAGGAGACGACCATGATCCCCCGGCCACTGTCCGCACTTGTCCTCGCCCTGACCCTCTCACTCGTCGCCGCCGCCTGCGCGACGGACGCCGACCCGAACACCACCGCCAGCGTCGCCGCGGAGACCGCGGCCACCGACACCGCGACGACGGATCCCGACCCGACCGCCTCGGAAGCGACCACGTCCGAGACGACCGCATCCGAGACGAGCGCATCCGAGACGACCGCATCCGAGACGACCGCATCCGAGACGACCGCGGAGTCCATGATTCGGGACAGCGGGCTGGCCGTCACCGTCCAACCCATCGGGGACCTGGTCGTGCACAGCCTGACCCCGCCCGAGATGGCGTTCGCCAACTCCACCCACATCATCGAGACCACGAACGCCCTGGTGGTCATCGACACCCAGTTCCTGCTGCCCAACGCCACCGACTTCCGCGCCTACGCCGACAGCTTGGGCAAGCCGATCGACCGGGTCTTCATCACCCACGCCCACCCCGACCATTTCCTCGGCAGCGAGGCCTTCGCCGACCTGCCGGTCTTCGCCCTGGACGCCGTGTCTGCGGCGATCGCCGCCAACGGCGACGCGG
The DNA here is from genome assembly GCF_003344865.1 of Euzebya pacifica. GTDB lineage: Bacteria > Actinomycetota > Nitriliruptoria > Euzebyales > Euzebyaceae > Euzebya > Euzebya pacifica. The sequence goes on along the minus strand of NZ_CP031165.1, from coordinate 1,708,336 downwards.
AGGTCGAGGAGAAGCAGGGCGACTTCGGCTCGGAGGCCATCGCCGGGACCTACGTCGTCCCCGAGGTTATTGAACCCGGCACGATCGAGATCGACGGGGTCGAGTTCGAGCTGACAGAGGTGACGGACGCCGAAGCCGAGGTCCAGCTGGTCGTCCGCGTTCCCGAGGCCGGGGTCGTCGCGACCGGTGACATCGTCTACAGCGGCATCCACCTGATCCTGGCCGGGCCGGCCGACACGTGGACCGCAGCGCTGCAGGAGCTCGCCGACAACGGCGACTCGATCGTGCTCCCCGGACACGGCGTACCCAGCGACTCCAGCGTGTTCGACGCCAACATCGAATGGCTGGCCACCGCCGGCGAGCTGCTCGCCACCGTCGACACGGCCGAGGCGTTCAAGCAGGGACTCATCGATGCCTTCCCGGACCTCGGCATGACCGGCGCGATCGACTTCGTCACGCCCTTCCTGTTCCCAGAGGAGTGACCGACGTGGACGAGGCAATCGCTGGGCCGACCCCCGCGCGGACAACCGCGCGGGCGTCGCTCAGGACACGGGTGTGGGTCGATGTGGCCCTGCTGGTCGGCTACGTCGCGCTGTCGGCGCCGCAGTCGACCGGCATCCCGTTCCACGAGTACGCCACCCTGGTGTTCATCCCGATCTTCATCAGCCACATCGTGCTGGACTGGGCGTGGGTCCGAGAGGTCTTCCGCCGTTCGGGACGCCGACGGAGTGGCACCGTGCGCTTCAACCGCGCGTTCGACATCGTCATCTTCATCGGCATGGTCGTCGCCGTCTACTCGGGATTCCTCGTCTCCGAAGCGCTCCTGCCCGACCTCGGGTTCAACCCAACGACCAGCACCTTCTGGTCAACCGTTCACGACGCCAGCAGCAACCTCCTCATCGTGCTCGTCGGTGTCCACTTGGCGATGCACTGGCCGTGGATCAAGCGCAACGTGGGTCGAATCCTTCCGAACCGGAGGCCCTCGTGACCGCAACACCGAAGGGATGGGTGGCCCGCAACGCCTGGCCGATCATCATCGTGATCGTCGCGGCGGTGGTGGTGATCGCCGGCGTGGAGGTCCTGGACGCGTTCGTCGGCGGAGAACCGGCGACCGCCACGCCCGGCAACGCCGAGGACGGCCCCGCCGATGCCCTCGCGATCGCGGCACTGATCAAGCCGCTGTTGTTCCTCGGCGTCGGGGCGGCGTTGACGTTCGGGGTGCGCCGGTTGATCCGGGCCTGCACCGCGGTCAGGACTCAGCGGCACCGCACCTGAGGTCAGCCGGTTTCGTCCCGCGTGACCTCGTCGCGGATCTGTCCCGGCAGGCTCCCGAGGTGCCGCTTGACGAACTTCGAGAAGTTCGACGGATCGCTGAAGTCGAACTCGGACGCGATGGCGGCCAGCGACCGGTCCGTGTGGGTCAGCAGCCGCCGGATCTCCAGGGCCACCCGTTCGTCCACGACCTGCTTGGCGGTCCGGTCCTGCACGGCCTGACAGGCTCGATCGAGGGTGCGGGTGCTGTAGCCGAGGTCACGGGCCAGCTCGGCCACCGTCGGCCGCTGGGACACGTGCGCCTCCAAGTGCTCGCGCAGCTCCAGGTAGGGCTGCGGAAGCTTGCCCGCGTCCGGAACCGACTCCGGGAAGGCGATGGCCATGCGCAGCAGCAGGGCCTTCAGCAGGGTCTGCAGGAGCTCGTGCGAACGGGGCAGCCCATCGAAGCGGGCCTGCTCCTCACGCAGCTCCTGGATCCAGTCGAGCACCTTGGCGCGAAAGGCACCCTCCAGCCGCCAGCTGGTCGCGGCGCCACTGCCGGGAAACCACGCGGGCGCTGACGGGTCGGCGGGGTGCGCGTCGACCGGCCACACGACCATGGCCGCTTCGAACTCCGGCTCGGTGACGAACTGCTGCACCTGCCCCGGATGGACGCGCACGCACGTGCCGACGGCCATGTCCACGGGCTCGTAGTCCACGATGTGCGTGCCGTGACCCTCGGTGCCGATCATCAAGAGGTGGAACCCGAGGCGCTGGCGCCTGGCCGCCTGGGGACCGTGTCGCGCCAGCACCCTCGACCGGTCGAGGACCTCCACCGGCGTCGCCCTGAATCCCCGCTGGGGTGCGTAGGAGACCTCGACCGGCGTCGGCTCCGGCGAGCGGTGGGATCCGGCCATCTCCGGTCACCCTAGTACGACGGCCCCACCGAGCACGGCCCGACACCACGGATCGCCGACGATCGACGGCGACGGGATACGACCCCCGGCTGTCGTGTTCCGACCCTGCGGGTGTCCCCATCCCGCGTCACAGTCAGGTTCGACACAACACCCGGTGAGACCGAGGAGAGACGCGATGAAGGTGGCAGTGACGTCCACGAGCGGCAGGCTCGGCGCAGAGATCGTGAAGGCGTGCCTGGAGCTGCTGCCGGCCGACGACGTGATCGGCCTTGCCCGGACACCGGAGCGGGCGGCCCATCTCGGTGTCGAGATCCGACCCGGCGACTACGAACAGCGCGACGCCCTCGAAACGTCGCTCGTGGGCGTGGACGTGGTGCTGCTCGTCTCGGGGATGGACGCACCGGACAAGCGGATCGGCCAGCACCGCAACGTGATCGAGGCCGCCCGTGCGGCCGGGGCCCGCAAGATCGTCTACACCAGCATCCAGGGTGCGGAGGAGGGAACCGCCTTCACCCCGGTCGTACGGAGCAACCGCCAGACGGAGCAGGACGTCCGCGACAGCGGTCTGGACTGGGCCATCGGCCGCAACGGCATCTACATCGAACCCGACGTCGAGTACCTCGACCGCTACGTGCTGGCCGGTGGGATCAGTAACAGCGCGGGCGACGGTCGCTGCGGGTACACGACCCGACCCGAGCTGGCGCACGCCTACGCCCGGATGATGACCTCCGACGACCACAACGGTCACACCTACGACCTGCACGGCCAGGCCCTGACACAGGCCGAGCTGGCCGCCCACCTCAACGACGCGTTCGGCACCGACCTGACCTACACGCCGATGTCGGTCGAGGAGTACCGGGCCGACCGGATCGCCGAGCTGGGCGAGTTCATGGGCACGATCATCGCCGGCATCTACCAAGGCATCCGCGAGGGCGCCGCCGACCGACCGAGCGACTACCGAGCAGCGACCGGACGCAACCACATCGGCTGGGACGAGTACTTCTCCGGTCTGGCAGCGCAGCGGTAGGGAAGGATCGCAGGACAGTCGTTGTTGCTCGGCCCGACGTCCACCCCGCAACCCAGGACCAGCAGATGACCACGATCATGATCACCGGCGCGACCGACGGCATCGGCCTTGCCACCGCCCAGGAGCTGGCCGAGCAAGGCCACGACCTGGTGCTGCACGGCCGGAACGCCGAGAAGCTGCAGGCCGCCCGGCAGGCCGTGGAGGGCGCGCGGGCAGGTTCCGTGGTCGGCACCCTCCGAGCCGACCTGGCCGACCTCGCCCAGGTGTCCGCGCTCGCCACGGACGCACAGGGCCTCGGTGTGGAGGTACTCGTCAACAACGCTGGTGTGCTGACCACCGACCGCCCGATCACCGACGACGGGCTCGACGTGCGGTTCGTGGTCAACACCATCGCGCCCTATCTGCTGACCCGACGCCTCCTCCCCTCCCTCCCGCGCCACGGGCGTGTGGTCAACCTCTCCTCCGCCGCGCAGGCACCCGTTGACCTCGAGGCCCTGGGCGGTGGCCGTCGGCTGGACGACCGGGCCGCCTACGCCCAGAGCAAGCTGGCCATCACCATGTGGACGCGCCACCTGGCGCAGGAGCTCGGGCAGGACGGGCCGGTCGTGGTCGCCGTCAACCCCGGGTCGCTCCTCGCGACGAAGATGGTGCAGGACGGATTCGGCATCGAGGGCAACGACGTCGGCATCGGCGTGGGTGTCCTGGTCCGGGCGGCCACCGGCGACGACTTCGCCGACGCCTCCGGCATGTACTACGACAACGACGCGCGCCGGTTCGCCGATCCCCACCCGAGCGGGATGGACGACCAACGCACCACCGCGGTTGTCGCGGCGATCGAGGCCATCATCAGTCGCTGACGGCCGGCTCGTGGCTGCATCCCGGCCACCGTCGGCTCACGCGACGCACGCGGCCGGGTCCCTGACCTGCCGGCCGAGCGGTTCGGATGTTTCCGCGGAAACGTCGGGGACGGCCCCGGACCGGTCGTGGGCGGCTGACGCGAGGACCAGCGCGTCGACGATGGGACCCATTCTGGCCGGGTCGCCCTCCCACGAGCCCAGGCCCCGGCCCGGCTCGAGCGCCCCGTCCGCAGCGCGGAGCCGTGGCGGCTCGATCGGGTGGCCGTCGGCCGTCGTGAAGGCCCACGAGCGGTCAGCCACCGACCGGCCGATCCCGATCCCGAGCTGATGGACGCTGGTGTGGTGGAAGCGACAGAGTCGCACCAGGTTGTCGAGGTCGGTCCTGCCCCCGGCCGCCCAGTGGATGATGTGGTGGGCATCGGTCCAGCGGGTGTTGGGACATCCCGGGAAGCGGCAGCCGGGGTCACGCTGGTGGACCAGCTTGCGGAGCCACCCGGGGATCGTCCGACGACGCCTGCCGATACCGATGGGCTGACCCGTGCCGTCGCCGGAGTCCCGGGCCGTCACCATCCCGACGAGGACGGCGTCGCATGCCAACCGGGACAGCACCGACCGTGCCAGCACCGGTCCGTCCTCGACCTGGCCGAGCCCGTGGTCAGCCACGTGCAAGGCCTCGTCGTCCGTCGTCCGGTCCCCGTCGTCGGACCCATCGACGTCGGTCGGCCCGCCCCCCTCGCACCGTCCGTCCTGCTCGGCGGCCCTTGCGAGCGCGTCGGCGCTGGTGGAGACCACGACCTGCCAGATGTCGGCGGACGACGTCCCCGACGATCCGCCCGCGAGGAACGACTCGCAGATCACCCGCAGCGCCTCGATCCGACGGTCCTCCCCCTCCCCCTCCGGTCCCCTGTCGGCGAACAGCTGCGTCGACGCCTTCGTCAGCGCCTGCGCGACCACGACCCCCACATCGGTCGGCAGTGACGCAGCCACGTCCATCATCCCGTCGTCGGTGAGGACGACGTCGAACCGCTGTGTCGCGCGCTGTCGGAGCTCGGCGTCCGGCTCGCTGGCGGCGCGGACCTGTCGCCAGGTCCGGCAGATCCGCTCGAGCTGCGCCGCGGTGGCGTACAACGCGAACCCGAGCAGCGTCTCCTCGGTCGCCTGCGTCGCCACCCGCGTGACCGCCCGGACCTTGCTGTACGACAGCCGTCCCTCTCCGAACGCGCCGGCCAACCTCGGCAGCTCGCGCAGGGCCCGAGCCACCCGCACCCGCTCGCGGGCCGCCGGCATCGCGATCCCGAGCTTCCAGTTCAGCCAGTGGGCGCACGTCCGCGTCTGCCCGTCGGCCCACCCACCCAGCTCGTCGAACTCGCCTACGAGCGCCACGAAGCGTGCCTCACCGGCCGACAGGGTCGAGAACAGCCCCGTCAGCTCGTCGACGAGCCGCTCGACCCGCGCCTCGTGGGCGGCCACCTCCTCGCTGACCCGCGCGATTCCCTCCCGCGCTGGTTCCGCCACGACCGCTGCCTGCCCCATCACGACCACCCCTTGCCCCTGGTTGGATTGACCTCTAGGACGATTCAACAGGGTGGGTGTGACAGTGGATCCGGCCTCGGTACGTGTCAGGCCGGGTTGGACAGGTCCGAGTTGGTTTCTGGTGTGGGTGGGTCGATCCAGCTGGCTGCTGGGATGACCCGGGGGGGGCTCACATCGAACGGCTGAGCTCCTCGATCTCCGTCGCCGGCACAGGACGGCTGTAGAGGTACCCCTGTGCCCGATCGATGCCGAGCAGCGCGATGTCGTCAGCCTGCTCCTGGGTCTCCACGCCCTCCGCCACGGTGGCGAGACGCAGCCCCCTGGCCAGCTGTGCAACCGCCATGATGATCGCTCGCTTCCCCCGGTCGCCGGTCACCCCGCTCGTGAACGACCGGTCGATCTTGATGTAGTCCACGGGCAGCCGGGTGATATGGGACAACGAGGAGTAGTGCGTGCCGAAGTCATCGATGGCGATGCCGACACCAAGCTCGGCTGCGTCCTCCAGCCGCGCGAGGTGGTCGCCCGACACCGCCGCAGACTCGGTCACCTCCAGCACGATGTCGGCCGGATGAAGCCCATGGGAGTCGATGGTCCGTTGCAGGCGGGTCGCGAACGCCTCGTCGTCGAGCTGCTGGGCGGCGACGTTGATCGACACGGTCAGGTCGTCCAGTCCGGGCTGTTGCCGCCAGCGCGCCAGCTGCCCGCAGGCGGCCTCGTCGATGACCCAGTCGCCGATGTCGGCGATCAACCCGATGTCCTCGGCGACCGGGACGAAATCGTCGGGCCCGATCGGTCCCCGTTCGGGATGGAACCAGCGGAGCAGCGCTTCGACGCTGACCGGCCGGCCGTCCCTGACATCGACGATCGGCTGGTAGTGGAGTGCGAACTCCTGGTTCTCCAGCGCCGTCCTGAGGCCCCGCTCGATCTCGCGTCGCCGTCGTGCTCGTTCCCTGAGCTCGACCCCGAACACGTGGACCGCGTCACCCCCGTTGGCCTTCGCCTCCCGCAGCGCGAGCGCGGACCGCGCCAGGGCGTCGTCGACCGTGTCGCCGGCATCCTCGACCACGGCGACCCCGACGCTGCCGGACAGGACGATCTCGTCCTCACCGACGACGAACGGTCGTGCAAGCGCCAACCGAACGCGTTCTGCCACGTCGAAGACGTGGTCGACGTCGGGCCCCTCGGCACACACGACGAGCTCGTCGGCCGCGAACCTCCCGACCGTCTGGTTCGGTGGGACCAGCGCGGTGAGCCTGGCGCCGGCCTCGATCAGCACGCGGTCTCCCGCCTCGTGGCCGAGGTCCATGTTCACGGTGTGGAAGCGGTCGAGGTTGACCGTCAGGACGCCAACGGTCGTGCCGTTCTGCTCACGGCGCGCGATCGCCCGCGAGATTCGGTCCCGGAGCAGGGTGCGGTTGGGGAGCCGCGTCAGGCCATCGGTGACCGCCTGCCGGGCCAGCGCTGCCTCCGCAGCGGCTTGGTCGGTGATGTCGCGGAGGGTGACCACGATGCCCCGGGCCTCGGCGTCTTCGTCCATCGACGCGGCCTGCGCCTCCATCCATCGCCAGGCTCCCGACCGGTGTCGCATGCGAACCCGTGTGACCTGACCGACCCGGCCGTTGACGAAATGGTCCTTGTTGACGGCGATGTCCTCGTGGTGCATCCCCGCCCACAGGCTGTCGCCGACCGTCTCCTCCGTTGTCCAGCCGAGGACGGTCTCGACGCTGGGCGAGGCCTGCTGGATCACGCCGTGTCCGTCGATCGCCAGGATGACGTGGCTGGAGTTCGCCACCAGTCGTGAGAACCACGCCTTCTGCTGCCGTGCCTGCATCTGTGCAGTCACATCGGTGGCGATCCCGTCCATGGCCACGATTCGTCCGTCGACCACGACGGGGGCGCTCCTGGCCTTGATCCAGATCTGGTGGCCATCGCGATGCCTGAAGCGGTACGTGACGTCCGTCCCTCCCATGCGTTGCTCGGTCATCCGTGCCCGCATCAACGGCAGGTCCTCGGGATGGACGCGCTCGAAGATCAGCATGGGGTTGGCCTCGAGCTCAGCGACCGTGTAACCGCTCACGGCCTCGACGGCCTCGCTCAAGTAGTCGTAGGACAGCTCGGGCTCCAGGCTGACCCGGTAGACGAAGAAGTCCGTGCTGCCGTCCGCCAGCGCACGAAGGCGCAGGTCCTGCTCGCGCAGGGACCGTTCCCACGTCCGCCGCTCGGTCAGGTCTCGGAGCAGGGCGACGATGTGCAACGGAGCGCTGTCGGGACGACGGACGATCATGCCGGTGAGCTCGGCCCACACGATCGACCCGTCGGGACGGACGTAGCGCTTCTCGGCCCGGTGGAACTCCTGCGCCCCCGGCGCGAGCTCGCGATAGATCGGCGGGGCATCGTCGTCGGGGTGGGCGAAGTCCTCGTAGCGCACGGCACGCAGCTCGTCGGGCGTTCGGCCGAGGATCCGCGACAGCTCCCTGTTCACGTCGCGGATCTGGCCATCGAGCTCGATGATCGCCATGCCGATGGGGGCATGCTCCAGGGTGAGCCGAAAGCGTTCCTCCGCCTCCGCCACCATCATGGCCGCGAAGCCGAGCGCATCGTCTGCACGCGCCGCCCCGGCGCGTCCAGCCAACCCAGCCTCCAGCGCCGTACCTGTTCTTGCCATCGCTCGCCTCCCGCCGCCGAGCCGCCCTCCGACCCGTGTCCGACAGGACGCATGGTCCCCTGCCGTACTGAATCACAATCATTTCGGTTCGGGGCCGCTCGCCGGTAGCGGCCCAGCCGACCTACCCGTTGAGGCCGCCGCGAGGGCACGCAGGTCGGCGACGAGCCCGTCCACGCTCACCGGGTCGGGAGCGCCGCCGGCCGGAGGGTTCGGATCAGCCACGCGCCTCGAACCGCCTCGACGTCAGGTACCGCTGTGCGGCGGCTCGCCGCCGGTGAGGCCCAGGCGGATGGTCGCCTCCCGCTCCTTGTCGTCGACCAGCCCCAGCCGTGATGCACGTGCGAGCCACTGGCTTCGAGCCAGGACCTGCATGTCCTCGGTCTCGTCGGTCTCGTCGGTGATCTCCAGGCCCAGGAGCGTCTCGATGATGTCCTCCATGGTGACGACGCCGGCCGTCCCGCCGTACTCGTCGACGACCAGCGCGATGTGTTCGCCGCCCTCCACGAGGTGCTCGAAGACCTCGAGGACCGACTCGTCCTCGGGCACGTGGAGCAGGTCGCGACGCAGGCCCGACAGCGGTGTGTCGTGCGCATCGTCGGCGACCTTGGTCAGCGCGTCGCTGAGCAGGACGTAGCCCGTGATGTCGTCTCGGCTTCCCGAGAAGACCGGGTAGCGGGAGAACGGACGGTTCGCGTCCATCACGTCCTGGGCCGTGCCGTCCTCGGGGAACGCCACCACGACGGTGCGAGGGGTCATGACGTCGGAGGCGGCGAGGCTCTCGAACCGGAGGAGGCTCTTGAACAGCCCGGCCTCCCGCGCGCCGAAGACGCCTTCCTCTGCCCCGATGTCGGCCAGCGCCGCCAGCTCCTCACGGCTGACGTCGCTCTTCTTCTGCCCGCGGGTGAGCAGCTTCGCGAACCACTGCGACATGACCACCAGCGGGTACAGCAGGTAGATCAGCGGCTTCAGCAGCTGGCTCACCAGGGGTGCCAGGCCACGCCAGTACACCGCCCCCACGGTCTTGGGGATGATCTCGCTCAGGACGAGGATAGCCAGCGTCAGGACGGCGGAGAACACGCCGATCGCCCCGTTGCCGAAGTAGGCAGCGGCCTCTGCACCGGCACCGGCTGCACCGATGGTGTGGGCGACGGTGTTGAGCGTCAGGATCGCCGCGAGCGGTCGGTCCACGTCGTCCTTCAGCTCGCGCAACCGCGCCGCAACCGCGGGCTTCGTCGGCTCCAACGCACCGATGTAGGCGGGTGTGACGCTGAGCAGCACCGCCTCCATGATCGAGCAGAGGAACGACACGCCGATCGCCACGGCGACGTAGACGACCAGGAGCGCGAGCGACCCGGAGCCGCCCCCGTCGGCAGACACGGCTGCGGCAGCGAGGGAGATGATCACGGGGCGAGAATACCGACCGCCAGCGACCCTCCGGTCGGTGCGATGCCCGTCGCGCTCACTCCCAGCGGAAGGAGCGCGTTGCGAGTCCCCCAGCCACGACCGCCGAGATGACCAGCACCAGCAGGCTGGTGACCGAGGGTGGGGTACCTGCCCACGCGTCGCCGAGGGCGTCCACGGCCGCCCCTGCCGGCGTCCAGCTGCTGACGGTCCGCAGGCCCTCCGGCATGACCTCCAGCGGCAGGTAGATGCCCGCGAAGAACAGCATCGGGAAGTACACGAGCATCCCGGTCCCAACGCCCGCCTGCGCGGTGGGGACGAGCGCCCCGATCAGGACGCCGACGGCCAGCAGCGCCGCGGTCGACAGGGCGAAGGCCACGACGAACCAGACCGGGTGCTGGGGCAACGGCAGCGCGAAGGCGAGGGCACCGACCAGCACCGCGGCCAGCGTGGCGAGCGTGACGGCGACGGCCTGCACCACGAGGTGTGCGGCGACCAGCAGCCGGGGGTGGGCCGGCCTCGCCGACATCCGGCGGAGGATGCCGCGCTCCCGATCGAGGCCAAGGGCCTGCGGCAGCATCGCGATGCCGAGGGTGAGCAGGGCCATGACGGCGGTCGCGGGGGCGTAGATCTCGACTAGGCTCCGGTTGCCGAGCTGGGCGTTGACCTCGGTGGCGCCGGGGAACACGTTGCCGATGAGCAGCAGCAGGACGGCGGGGAAGACGAGGCCGAAGGCCACCACGACGGGTTCGCGGAGGAAGACCTTGGCCTGGGTGCGGCTGAGTGTCGCGAACGCGTTCATCGGGCTGCCTCCAGGGTGGTGTGGTCGGTGTCGAGCAGGCGGCCGGTGATGGCCACGAAGGCGTCGTCCAGCGTCGGCTGGTCGACCTGCAGGCGATCGGGGACGATGTCGTGCGCCCCGAGCAGCGACACGACCGAGAAGAGCATCCGTTCGTCACCGGTGACGACGAACTCGTGCCGGTCGCGAGCGACTGCGGAGACCTCCGGCAGTCGGAGGATCCAGTCCTCGTCCAGCGCCGCGGCGGTGGTGAACCGCAGCTGCTGCGCCAGGCCGGCGTCGCCGATGAGCCCGGCGGGAGTGTCGCTTGCAACGACGCGGCCACGGTCGATCAGGGCGACGTGATCGGCGAGGCGCTCGGCCTCCTCCATGAAGTGCGTGACCAGCAGCACGGTGACGTCGTCGTCGCGGAGGTCCTCGACGAGGCCCCACGTCTCGCGGCGCGACTGCGGGTCCAGGCCCGTGGTCAGCTCGTCGAGGATGACCACCCGCGGCCGCCCCACCAGGGCGACCGCGATCGACACGCGCTGCTGCTGCCCGCCGGACAGCTTGGCGTAGCGAGTACCGGCGGAGGGGCCGAGGCCCAGACGGTCCAGCAGCTCGCCGCTGTCCAGCGGGTCTTGATACAGCCCCGCGTAGGTGTCGACGATCTCGCGAGCGGTCAGCTTGTCCTGGAAGCTGCTCTCCTGGAGCTGGACGCCGAGCAGCCCGCGAACCGCGGTCCGGTCCCCGATCGGGTCGTGCCCGAAGACGCGAACCGTCCCGGCGTCGGGGGTGCGCAGCCCCGCGATCGTCTCGATCGTCGTGCTCTTGCCGGCGCCGTTGGGGCCCACGATGGCGAAGATCTCGCCCTGCTCGACGGTGAGGGACACCTCGTCGACCACGGCCCGGCTGTCGTAGCGCTTCACGAGGCCGGTGACGGTGATGGCGGGGTCGGCCTTCATCAGGCGGCCACCTTCGTGGTGGTGCGCGGCAGCGCGAGGCCCTTCACCAGCAGCCACAGCAGCAGCGCGATCTCGGCCAGGGCGGGCGGGGTCGTGAACAGCGGGGTCAGCGCGTGGCTGAGGTCCGGCGACAGGAACGTGGCGGCGGAGTTCGCGAGATAGCCGACAGTGCCGATCATCAGCAGGCCGGCGATCGGCCGTGGGACGGCACGGGTTCGCCACAGCATCCAGCCGAGGGGGAACAGCCACAGGCCGAAGAAGACCTCCGCGATCGAGAACCCGATGCCGTGCAGCTCGAGGAACGTCGCGGCGAGCCCGTCTGCGGTTTCGCTGCCCAGCGATGCGGCCAGGTCGGCGTTCGTGGCGAACCACCAGGCGGCGAGGTGGTTGACGGTGTTCAGCGCCATGATCGCCACCGAGACGGCGTTGAAGGCGAGCATGGCCCGAGCAGCGCCGGCGTGGACGCTGCGGAGCAGGCCGTACAGCACCAGCGCGACGCCGAGGAACGCGACGATGTTGACCAGGTCACTCAGCGCGGCGAGCCGGAACAGGTCGGCACCGTCGCGGATGGCCGCAGCGATGGCGCTCGTGCCCTCCTCCGCGGCGATGGGGACGCGGACAAGGAGCTCCGGCGGCGCTCCCGCCACCAGCACGAGCAGGTAGAGGAGCCCCGCGAGGCGGGCAAGCCGTTGGGGTCGATGCGGTGGGGCGGTCGTGCGATCGTCGATGGCTCGGACGTCGAGGGTGGTGGTCATGGCAGCGCTCCTCCTGGTTGTGGGGCGGGGTGGTCCTGCGGTGATGCGAACCGTGCGACGAGGCGGTGCACGAGCGGTGCACGGCCGGTGCACGGCTGGTCGAGGGGCCGGTCCAGATCCGGTCCACGTGGGTGCACGCCCGACGGACATGTCACGCTTGGTGCCATGGATCCGGCGCACGAGACCCCGCGAGGGACACAGGTCCGACTGCTCGGCGGGGTCCGGGCGGTGGATGTCGACGGGACGGCGCTGGACGTCGGGCCGCCCAAGTGCCGGCTGGTCCTCGCGGCGCTGTCGCTCGACCACGGCAACCCGGTCACCGTGTCACGACTGGTCGACCTGGTCTGGGGTGAGGAGCCGCCGGGCACTGCTCCCAAGATCCTCCAGGGATACGTGTCCACGCTGCGCAAGGCCCTCGGCGCCGACGCGATCGCCAGGGTCGGCGCGGCCTACCGGCTCGAGCCCACCGTGGACGTGGACGTCACGCGCTTCATCCAGCTCGCGGCCGATGGCGACGCGGCCGGCGCGCTGGCGTTGTGGGCCGGGCCACCACTCGCAGGGCTGGAGCCCGCCGGGCTGCAGCCCGCCGTCGACGGACTGCAGGAACGGTGGCTCGACGCGACGGAGCAGCAGCTGACCCGTCTCGCAGACGACGATCCCCGGACCGCCGTCGGGACGCTGACCGAGCTCACGGAGATCCATCCGTTCCGCGAGGGCCTGTGGGCGGCGCTGATGCTCGCGCTGGCGCGGAGCGATCGGCAAGCAGATGCGCTGGCAGCCTTCCAACGCGCCCGTGTCCACCTCGTCGACGGCCTCGGGATCGACCCGGGCGAACGACTTCGGCAGCTCGAGGCGCAGATCCTCGCGGGAGAGGTCGCGCCGGCGGTGGCAGCCGTTCGGCGCACCCCGGCGGCAGCGCCGGAGGGCCAGGACCACCTGCCCGCCGTCCCGGATCTCGTCGGCCGCGACACCGACGTCGAAGTGGTGCTCGCGGCGTTGCGCACCGCGACGCTCGTCACCCTGCTGGGGCCGGGCGGGATCGGCAAGACGAGCCTTGCCGTCACCGTCGCCCGTGCGTGGCAGGACGCCCACGGCGGCCGCGTCGCCATGGTCGAGCTCGACCAGGTGTCGAGCCCGGAGGAGGTCGTCGACGCCGTGGCCAAGACCCTGGGGGTGACCGAGCCCGCCGATGGTGACCTGCAGGCCGCGATCGTGTCGGCCGTGGCTGCCCGGCCCACGCTCGTGGTCCTCGACAACTGCGAGCACGTGCTGTCAGGCGCCTCGCCGCTGGTCAACGCGTTCGGCGCGGGCACGTCGACGACCCGCCTGCTCGCGACCTCGCGCGAACGGCTCGGTGCGGTGCGCGAGCACCTGCATCCCGTCGAACCCCTCGACCCGGCCGAGGACGGCGCCGACCTGTTCGTCCAGCGCGCCCGAGCCGTGGCCCCGGACCTCGACCTCGAGGCCGAGCGGGACACCGTCGAGGAGGTGTGCCGACAGCTGGACGGCGTGCCGCTCGCGATCGAGCTCGCGGCGGCGCGCACCCGCAGCCTGACGCCGTCGCAGCTGCTCGACCGGCTCGGCGACCGCCTACGCCTGCTCGCTGACCGGGGCGACCGACCGCAGCGGCAGGCGACGCTGGAGGCCGCCGTGGCCTGGTCCCACGACCTCCTCGAGCCCGACGAGCAGCGACTGTTCGGCCGGCTCTCCGCGTTCATCGGACCCTTCGACCTCGCCGCCGCGGAGGCGGTCGGCACCGGCGACGGCCTCGATGCGATCGATGTCGACCGGCTGCTCGGCGACCTCGTCGAGCGATCGATGGTTGCGCTGGTCCAATCCCCGACGGGACGTCGCTTCCGGCTGCTGGAAACGCTTCGGCAGTTCGCCGCCGCCCGCCTCGCCGAGGTCGGCGAGACGGACGAGGCCGGGGCCCGCCACGCCGAGTGGGTCCGTGGCGAGACGGCGCGCGTGGGGGCCCTGCTCGCCGGCCCGGACGAGGCGGCGGGGGTGCGGCGACTCAACGAGATCTGGCCCAACGTGCGAGCCGCGGTCGACCGGGCGGTGAACGCCGGTGACGCCCGCCTTGCCGGGGACCTCGTGCGCCCCCTCGTCGCGGAGGTCAGCCTGCGCCGCCACGGCGAGATCGGCGCCTGGGCCGAACGGATCCTGGCGGCCGCGCCGACGGACGAGGACGACGTCGTGTTCTGGCTGACGTGGGCGCTGCATCGCCACATGCAGTCGGGCAACCGATCGGCGTTCGACGCCCTGGTCGAGCGGTACGGCCACGAGGGACACCCGTTGGTGCAGGCGTGCCGCTGGTACCTGTACGAGGACGGTGAGGCCCTCCTCCACGCGGGGCCCGGGGCCGTGGCGTGGCTGCAGCAGCGCGGGGACCATCACGCGGCGCACCTGATGGAGATGAACGCGGTCGGTTCGGGCCTGATGACCACGGGTCGGCTCGACGAAGCCGTTGCCCGCTTCCGCACCTGGGTCGAGCGGTACGCGGCCGAGGGACCGCCGACCCTCCACTACTTCAGCCTTGCGTTCCTCGGCTACAGCCAGCAGCTGCGCGGCGACGTCGACGACGCGCGGTCATGGTTCCTCGAGGCAGCTGACATCGAGGTCCCGCCGGGGACCTACGCCGTGTCCCGCCCGGCGGAGGTCGAGGCGTTGTGCTCGCGCGGCGATCACGAACGTGCGCGACGGCTGCTGCTCGAACACGTCGACGACGTGCTGGCGATGGGCACGGTCGATGTCGCCCGGCTCGTCGCCGTGGCGTTCATCAACCTGATGGTGGACGTGGGCCGCATCCAGGAGGCAGCCCCGGCGCTCGCCTATCTCGACACCGTCGGGGAGTTCGGCGAGATGGCACGGGCCGCGCTCATCGGGGACGCGGCCGACCGCATCGGCGACGTCGACCCGCACGACGGCGACGGCACGAGGGCGCTGCAGCAGATGCGCGCGTCCCTCGCCGACGCCGCGGTCGGGACCGTCGGTCGTCAGTCGGTGGGTCGTCAGTCGGTGACGGCGAGGCGGCAGTAGGTCCGCCACTGCTGGGCGAGCTCGAACGTCTCGCCAGCGGCGTTGGCCGTCACGATCCAGCTGTCGGCCAGGTCAGCGGTCGACGGCCGGGCATCGGCGTCGCGGTCGAACACGAGGATGTCGAGGCCACGCACGCCGTCGACGGTGTAGACGACCTCGTCGGTGACCCAGTAGCTGGAGGCGGAGATGCCGTTGACGGACTGGAAGTACCCGACCTCCTCGATGGTGCCGGTCTCGGCGCCGATGTGGAAGAACCGCGTGCCGTGCTCGTACCAAGCCGCCGCGACGTAGAGGTCATCGGTCACGTCGAACCAGTGCGCGGAGCAGCCCGCCCACTGCGCCGCCGGGGCACCGTTGTCGACGTAGGTGCCGTTGAACGGGGCGAAGTACTCCAGCTGCTGGATGTCCCTGCCCTGGTCGAAGTTGGCGATCGACCAGGTGGAGATGCCCCCGTTGGAGCCGCTGCAGCGCGGGTTGATGTTGGACTCCGACGTGCCGATCATCAGCTCGCCGGGACGCAGGACCGGGCGCTCGTCGACCAGGCTGGTGGAACGCTCGTCGATGACGTCGACGGTCTGCGTCACGATCGCGTCGGACGGATCGGCGACGTCACGGGCCGTCCATTCCTCGGCCAGGGTGCGCATGTTGTTGTGGCTGACGTTGCCGGCGTCGACGTCCGCCGCGCCGCCCTGGGCCAGCGGAATGGGGTTGGCCGGGCTGGCCAGCGGGTGCCAGTCCGACGAGACGGCCAGCACCACGCGGGGCTTGGAGTCGGCGATCACGAGGCCGGACGCATCACGGTTGAGGGCGTGACGGCCACCGACCGCCGTGCCGTCGAGGCCGACGTTCCACTTCTTCTCCAGGACGGTGATGACCCCGTTCTCGGCGTCGGTCAGGTCGTAGATGTTGCCGGTGGACGACCCGTAGGCGTACATGCACTCGACGTCCGGGCACATGACCGTGTGCTCGCTGGTGCCGAGTCCGGTGCCGCGACCGGCGACCAAGCTGTTGGTCGTGGCGATGAGGTTCGGGTCGGTCGGGTCGGAGAAGTCGATGACGTGCACGCCGGTGGTGGCGTAGTTGGGCAGGAACGGCAGGAAGCCGTCTGCGGCCAGGACCCCTCGGGTGCCGTCCTCGGAGACGACGAAGTTCTCGCCCTGGGAGGAGGCGAACTCGAGCACGCCGACGGGGATCGGCGTCAGGGGGTCGGCGATGTCGTACACCGTGACCCCGCGGCCACCGTTGAGGTAGAAGTACGTGCCGCCGTTGGCGTGGTCGACAACCCGGCCACCGACACCCGCGTAGTCCACGGGGACGTTGCCGTGCCACGCCACGTTGTCGCTCTTGACAAGCCACGGCACCTCGGTGGGGATCAGCGGCAGCGCGCCGGCCGGCACCGTGGCGGCCAGCAGCCCCACGACGAGGCAGAGGGCCATCAGGAAACGGGTACGGGATTGCAGCATGGTCGGGCTCCGGCTCGGGTGTGCGTCACCCCTGTATTCGACGTCGGCGTCGAAGTTCCTCCCCGACGAACGATGCAGGAGACCGGCACGGCAGCGTCGAAGCCCCGCGACGATGAACCGCACCCTGCTGCTGACGCTCCTCTCCGCCCTGCTCGTCCCCGTCCTTGCGCTCACCGCGCTGGCGGCGACGCCCGACGACGGCCGCAACCCGGCCGAGGCCACACCCGACCGCCAGTCGCGGTGGTTCCACGTCCCCGGCAGCGATGTGATGGACGACCTCAACGAGGCCGGGTTCGACGTCACCCACGACGTCGAACGCGTGCCGGACGGCTTCGAGGTCGAGATCGTCGTCGCCGACACCGACCTGCCGGTGCTCGCCCTTCACGACGTGCACCCGATCGAGGAGCAGGACCGGTTCAGCTGGGAACGCGAGGGGCTCGACGCCCGTGCGGCCGCGGCCGACTTCCCCCGTCGCGAGAGTGTCCTGGGCGGGGCGATGGTCCTCGACGAGGTCACGGTCGGCCGCGTCGACTACTTCACCACCAAGGGCCAGGGCTTCCTGTCGGTGGAGGCCAAGTCGACCCTCGCCGACGCGAGCGCGGCGCTGCTGCTGACCTGGAACGGTGGGGTCCTCCCCGTCGGCGGCGCCCAGGTGATGACGGCCTTCACCGACTCGGGCGAGTACATGTACCACCGCGTCCTCACGACCGTGGAGGTCGAACCGACCGAGGTCACCGTCGTCTCCGCCCTGGGCGGCACCGACACGGCCCCCGTCACCACGTGGCTGGAGGACGAGGTCGACAGCCCGCTGGAGCGCGACGGCTACCAGTCCGGGTTCGTCGACGGCTACCGCAACCCGACCGAGCTGTTCGACCGCATCGAGGCGCTGGCCGCCCAGCACAGCGACATCGCCGAGATCGTGGAGCTGCCCAACCCGACCAACGGCTACCAGCGGCACGCCCAGGCCACGATCGGCACGGGCAGCTCCGCCGTGGTCGTCTCCTCGGTCGCCTGGGGCCACGAGGGCGGCAACGACGTCACCGTGACCATCACCAACGACGGCACCGACCCGGGGACCGCAACGGTGGACGGCACCGACATCACCGTCCATGCCTCTGCTACCACGACCGCTGCCGACGTCATCGAGGCCCTCAACCGCGACGCCGGTGACGTCGTCGCCGCCCACGCCTACCGCACGTCCGGCGACGGCGGCACGGTCACACCCACCGGCCCGGTCACCCTGACCGACAACCTGTCGGCACCCAAGGACATCGAGCGCGGCCCCTTCACCCCCCGGGCCATCCGCATCGGTGCGCACCGCGACGGCTCGAAGCCCGGTGTGCTGATCATCGCTCAGGACCACGCCCGTGAATGGGTGCCGCCGCTGGTCGCGCTGGAGGCCGTCGAGCGGTTGCTCGCCAACCGTGACACCGACCCGACGTCCGCCGACATCATCGAGAACGTCGACATCTGGGTGATCCCGTCCAACAACCCCGATGGGTCGCACTACTCGATGTTCGACTACGACCTGCAGCGCAAGAACCTGACCAACCACTGCCCCGAGGAACGCGCTGACCCCGGCTACCGGGACAGCTGGGGTGTGGACCTCAACCGCGCCTACTCCGTGGCCTCGGTCCACGACGGGTTCGCCGGGGCATCGCTGACCTGCACGTCCTCGACCTTCGCCGGCTACGAGGAGCTCAGCGAACCCGAGGCCCGCAACGTCGTCGACCTCGTCGAGGCCAACGACAACATCCGGTTCTTCATGACCATCCACTCCAACGGCGGGCAGCTGTTCTGGCAGCCCGGTGCCTACATCGCCGACGGCCGCCAGACCCCGACGCGGCCGCCGCTGGGCGACGAGGCCTACTACTGGCAGATGGCCGAGCGGATCCTGTCGCAGGTCAAGGTCTTCCAGGACACCGTCGTGCGGCCTGACAAGGTCGGTGGGTCCTCCGACGTGCTGTACAGCTCGGCCGGCAACGTCCGCGAGGAGCTGTACGTCAACCACGACGTCTACGCCTTCGGCTGGGAGGTCGGCGGTGCCGTGTGGAACACCACGACCCGCACCTGGTCCTCGGGGTCCTTCCAGCCGTCGTGGGCCCAGGCCGAAGCCGAGTACATGGAGTACGCCAGCGGCGTGACGGAGATGTGGGCCATCGCCGCCGACTACGGCCGCGACAACACGCCGCCGACCGCGACCCTCGTCGAGGACGGCGAGGGCTGGACCTTCGCGCTGTCGGAGCCAGCGCACGTCTACTACACGACCGACGGCACGACTCCGACGGAGGACTCGACCCGGTGGATGGCCGCGGGCATCCGCGAGCGTGGCGAGACGCTGGCGTTCCCCGACGGCACGACCGTCCGCTGGCTGGCGGTCGATCCCGCCGGCAACGCCGCCACCACCCAGGAGGCAACGATCGGGTAGGAGCGCGGTGGACCCGTCCCGGTCGTCGTGCCCACGAGTACGGTGAGGGCATGACGCTGCCGGGACTCGACCCGACGCTGGAACGGGTGCTCGACCTGGCCGGCGTGCTCGTCTTCGCGCTGTCGGGCGCGCAGCTGGCGGCGCAGAAGCGCTTCGACATCGTGGGCATCGCCGCCCTCGCCATCGTGACGGCCCTCGGCGGCGGCATCACCCGCGACGTGCTGCTCGGCGACACGCCGCCCGCGGCGTTCCGGGACCAGACCTACCTGATCGTGCCGCTGATCGCGACAGTGCTCGTGCTGGGGGGCCATCGGGCGCTCGAGCGCATCAGCCGGCCCGTGCTGGTGTTCGACGCCCTGGGCCTGGCGCTCTTCTGCGTCGTCGGGACGGCGAAGGCCCTCGACCACGGACTCGGTGCCGTTCCCGCCGCGCTGCTCGGCGTGATCACCGCGGTCGGGGGTGGCGTGATCCGTGACACGCTCGCGCGCGACGTCCCCGCGATCTTCAGGCCCGACAGCACCCTCTACGCGATCCCCGCAGCACTCGGGGCAACCGCCGTGGTGGTGCTCTGGCCGCAGGACGCGCTCGACGCCGTCACGGCGGCGATCGTGGTCGCCGCGGTCTTCGGCATCCGCGTGCTGGCGTTGCGGTTCCGATGGCGTGCACCCACGGCCCGCAGCTGAGCCGCTGTCCCAGCTGCAACAGGGCCCGCAGATCGACTGGGATCTGCGGCCGGTCGCCACCCCGTTGCCGTCGCGACACCGGGCCCCGCTAGCGTCTGCCCCGTGGAGACCGCAACACACGTACCGACGGGCCGTTACCCGGACTGGGTCCAGGGGCATCGTGGCGCCAAGGCCGTCGCGCCGGAGAACACCATCGACGGGTTCGAGTGGACCATCGAGCACGGGGTGCCGTCCGTCGAGCTCGACGTCCGCCTGTCCGCCGACGGCGAGCTCGTCTGCGTCCACGACGAGACCCTGCTGGCCTACGGCGGTCCGGACCGGGCCGTGCGGGAGATGACCGCGGCGGACATCACCGCCGCGGAGCTGACCGGCGGGACCCGGGTCCCCACGCTCGAGGCGGTGCTCGACCTGGCCGTCGGCACGCTCGGCCTCAACATCGAGGTCAAGAACGATCCGCGCGAGGCGAGCTTCGACTCGGCCCGAGCGGCCGCCGTCGCGGTGGCGACGCTGCTCGATGCTCGGGCTGCCGAGGGGACCGATGACGACATCGTGGCCGTGTCGTCCTTCGACGCCGATTCGGTGGCGACCTTCCTCGACCGCACCGAGGGCCCTCGAGGGGTTGCGGCGCTGCTGACCCCGCCGGCCCGCAGCACCCGACGGGTCCTCGCCGACGCGGACGCGCTCGGCGTGACCGCGGTCCACCCCCACCACTCCTCGCTGCAGTCCGCACGGTCGGTCGGACGACTGCTGGACCACGGCTTGGTCGTCCGCACCTGGACCGTCAACAGCCGACGCCTCGCCGAGCGCCTGCTCCGCTACGGGGTGTCCACGATCGTCACCGACGATCCCCGGCGGATCGCCACCCCGGAGCCGGCCGACCGGTAGGTGTCCCGGGATCGGCCGGAGCGCGATGATGGGCCCATGGACGACCCGCTGCTCGCCGTGCCCTGGCCGTACCGCACCACGCGGTTGTCGATCCGACGGGCAACCCCCGCCGACATCGACGCCACCTGGGCGTTTCGCCGGCTGGAGGAGGTCAACCGCTGGCTGACACGGGCACCTGCCTCCGTCGAGGAGTACCGGGACGCCTTCGTCGATCCCGACCGCCTGGTCGCCACGCTCGTCGTCGAGCTCGACGGTCACGTGATCGGCGACCTGATGCTGCGCGTCGAGGACGCCTGGGGCCAGGCCGAGGTCGCGGATCGGGCAGCCGGCGTACAGGCCGAGATCGGCTGGGCCCTCCATCCCGACCACGTTGGCCACGGCTACGCCACCGAGGCCGTCCGGGAGCTGATCCGCCTCTGCTTCGAGGACCTCGGCCTCCGCCGCGTGAAGGGCAGCTGCTTCGCCGCCAACCAGGCGTCCTGGCGTCTGATGGAGCGGGTCGGCATGCGACGCGAGGCCCACACGCTCAAGGACTCACTCCACCGCTCGGGCGAATGGCTGGACGGCATGGACTACGCGCTGCTCCGCGAGGAGTGGGGCCCCACGTCCCCATCGGCCACATGACACAGGGAGACGACGACGCCCCGCCGACGTGGGTCGGCGGGGCGTCGGTGATCCGGAGCTGACGGACTAGCTGGTGCAGCCCGTCGGGCCGACGGCGGACTGGATGGCCGTCATGACGTTGGCCGCGAGGGCCGAGGTGCCGCCGTAGAGGTAGATGTCCTCGTCGGCGTCGAGGCCGCAGAGGTAGGCCTCCACACCTTGGTCGAGCCCGTCGGTCTGGCTCAGCAGCATGGGGCCGCCCAGCGCGCCGATGTGGGCACCACCCGACAGCGCGTCGGGGAACGCGTCGCTGCGGGCGACACCGGCCACGGTCGGCTGGTCGAACAGCCGCTCGGCCACCGCCACCGACGTGGCGTGACGGTCGGGGCCGGCCACGGACTCCAGGTCCGGGTAGGCCGCCGCAGCGGGGCCACCGACCGCGAGGGCCTCGGCCGGGTCGTGCTCGTCGAGGTAGGCGGTGGTCGCCGGGTGCGGCTCCCCGCTGCCGGTCAGCAGCACCGCACCGTCGTTGGCGCCGGCCGCAGCGCTTGCGGCCAGGGCGTCGGGGAAGGTCCCGCCGGTCGCGACGAGCACCAGGCCGGGGTTGCCGAGCTGGTCGGCGATCTCCACCGCCGTCTCGTGCCGGCCGACGCCGGCGATGCGGACCGTCTCGTACCCGGCCGCGTCGAGGTCCTCCTCGATGGACGGGGCCAGCGCGGCCTCGCCACCCAGCAGGTACACCGTCGCACCGTCGGGCAGCACGCGGTCGATCTCCTCGGCGACGATGTCGAGCAGGCTGTCGGGGTTGGTGATCAGCAGCGGGGCGTTGGTCTCGACGGCCAGGGGGCCACCGGCAAGCGCGTCGGCGAAGCCGGAGGGCTCGTCGCCACGGGCCAGCACGACGGCACCGGCCGAGTCGTCCTCGGGGAACCGGTCCTGGGACACGTCGATGGCCGTGGTGACGCGGCTGTCGCCCGACAGTCGGGTGACGTTCGTGCCGACGCCGGCCTCGCAGAAGTCGCCGAGGTCGGCGGACTCGCCACGGGCCACCGCGACATCGCCGGTGGCCACGACCTCGCCGTCGATGGCGCAGGTGACGGTCCACAGCTCCTCGGTCCGCGGGGTGAACAGCAGCTCGTCCTCGCTGCTGTCGACCTCCGGCACCGTGCCGATGGTGATGTCCATCGTCCAGTCACCGGCAGCCAGGTAGTTGTTGATGCGGACGACCCACTCGCCGGCCTGGATCCCCGACGGGCTGATGGCCTCCACCGTTTCGTCGGTGTCCTGGTTGGCGGAGGAGTCGACCTCCACGAGCTGCGGGTCGAACAGCTGGATGTCGTAGTCGTTGGGGGCGTCGGCGGTCACGTGCACGATCAGCGCGTCTGCGCCCTCGGGCACCTCGATCGGCACGTCCTCGCTGCCCACGGCCGGGCCGGCCGTGTTGCCGGTCCGCTGCTCCTCGCTGAGGACGGTCACCTCCGGCTCGACGACCTCGCCCTCGGGCAGGTAGGCACGTGCGTCAACGAAGGGACGGGTCGAGGGGTTGACGTGATAGGTGAACGCACCGGACTCCTCGACGGTCATCGTGGTGGTCACGGTGTCCTCGAACGGGGTGCCGTCCCACAGCGGGAAGGTGCCGGTCCGGGTGACGCCGATCTCGGCGCCCTCGGGGGCGGTGCCCTCCAGCACCGAGTGGGTGCTGGTGTCCGCGGCGTTCTCCAGCGCCAGCCAGTAGGCCTCGCGCAGGCCGCCACCGACGGACTCGGCAGCCACGTTGTCGCCACAGCTGCGACCGACCGCGGTCGTGAGGTCCGACATGTTGTCCAGCGTCACGGCCTGTGCCGCGTCGGCGCTGCCGGTGTACTCCGCGATGTACTCCTCGTACGGCGGGTGGAACTGGTTGGGACCGATCTCGAAGGTGTAGCCGTAGCCGCCGGTGGCGTTGTAGCTGTAGTCCTCGGTGGTGCCGGTGGTGTCGTAGAGCTCCCAGCCGAACTGGTTGGAGTAGCCGGTCTGGGCGGTCATGCGCTCACCCAGCGCCTGCATGCCGTTGTCCAGCCCGTCCTCCTGGACGAAGCACTCGTCGGGGGCGAACCCGACCGGGAACCCGTCGGGGTGCATGGTCGAGGGGTTCACGCCGACGGGGCGCAGCAGGAGGTTGGAGTAGGTGTGGTTGGAGATCAGCGTGGTGACCTGCCGGGTGGAGATCAGCGTGCGGATCGCTTGGGTCTCGGGCTCGGAGAACGGGGCCGGGCCGTGGTAGGTCGGGTCGGCGAGGCCAACCTCGACCTCGTTGGCGTCGGGCATGAAGCCGGCAGCACCCGGACCGCCCCAGAGGGCGCCGTAGTTGCGGTTGAGGTCCACGCCGAGGCCGAATCCACCGGGTGAGAACGCCAGCGCACAGGGGCCCGGGGGCTGGGTCTGCCCGTCGACGAGGCGGCAGTTCTTGCGCTTGTACGCGCCACCGGGGGTGGCCAGCAGCGACACGGTGCCGCCCTCGTCCAGGCCGTTGAGGTCGATCAGGTCACCCTGGGTGCGGGAGATCTCGTAGCCGTCGGGGTTGGAGACGGGGACGATGATGACGCGCGTGCGGGTCAACAGGTCGACCGCCCGGGCGTCACCGGCGTTGAAGTCGTCGACGAGGTCGTGGGCGAACTCCATCGGGGCCTCGGCCGACGGCCACTCGCGGGCGTGGTGGTTGCCGAACATCAGGAAGACGGGACGGCCGTCCTCGGGTTCGTTGACGCCGACGCCGATCTCGACCCCGGTCAGGTCCCGGCCCTCGATGGACTCGCCGACGGAGATCCGCTTGACGAGGTCGGGGTTGTCGGCCGCCAGCTGGTCGATCTCGGCCCCGAAGTCCGCCAGGACCCGGTAGGTCGTGCGACCGCTGGGCAGCGGGCTCTCGTCGGTCTGCTGGAAGTACGCGGCGTCGGCGAGGATGCGGTCCCGCTCCTGCGCGATCAGGTCGGGGGTCTCGACGTGGTAGTCCAGCCCCAGGTCGTTGATGACCTGCTCCTGCGCGGCGTCGTACAGCACGACCTCGAGGAAGTTGTCGCCGGCGTGTTCGGTCACGTCCAGACCGGAGTTGACCAGCGCCGAGCGCTCCTCGGCGTTGGAGACGCGGACCTCGACCAGGCGCGGCGCGTAGGCGAAACCCGCTTCTGCGGCGGTGGCGGGGAGCTGGGCCAGGATGTCGGCCGGCAGCTGGGCTGCCGTGACGATGTCGTCCACGAGTCCCCGTTCGGCGACGGCCTCCTGGGTCGACGCGGGTGGGGCCTGCAGGACGGCGAGGAAGAGCGCGAGCACTCCCAGCACGAACAAGGAGGGGCGAGTCAGGGGCACGAATTGTCCTTCTTGGAGGTGTCGGCGAAACGAAGAGGGTACGACCTGGCGATACGGACCCCCAGTCCGTCTCCTTACGGCCGGGACCTCGAACGATGCCTTCCTCCGTTCGGCAGGAACTCGAGCGGTCCGTGGCGAACCCCCGGGGCACTCCGATCGATCTCGAAAGGCCCAACCGTGCGCACCCTCGTGTCCCTTGCCGCCGTCGCCATGCTGCTGACCGCCATCCCCGCCGGGGCAGACCCCGTTCCGGTCTCCGAGCCCTGCACCCAGGACCAAGTCGACGCCGCGGACTTCGTCGTGAAGACCGATGGTCTCACCGACACCGTCCCCACTCCGACGGCCATGTCCCCCTATCCGCTCGGCCTCGGTGGCGAGCCCGACCCGCTGGGCTTCCAGGAAGCCGCCACCGACGTCTACACGATCCTGGTCGACGTCAACCCCGACCACGTCGCCGCGACGCCCAGCGTGCGGATCGACTGGGAGCACACCGGTGACATCGACATGGACATCTACAAGAACGGGGCCCTGGTGGAGGGATCCCACAACTTCAACCCGTTGGATGGCAACGGCGAGCAGGCCACCGCCGGCAAGGTGAAGCACTGCGAGACCTTCGAGGTCCACATCCGCAACTACATCTCCACCCCCGGCGACATCGACCTGACCGTCTCCCTCGCGAGCCTCAGGACCAGCTAGACAGTCCAGAAGCCGCGACGCCCGCCCCGACCCCACGTCGTGGCGGGCGTCGTCGTTGGGGCGTGGCGGCCCGGCGGCCTCATCGGGGTCGTCGTGGCGTTGCCCGATGGCCGCGGCTGACCACCTTCGTCATCACCCCACGGCCGCCGTGGCGGCGCTGCAACCTGTCGACATGGGCCACCCCGCCCATGACGACCAGCGTCGACCCGGCCTCGAGCCGGTCCCCCGGTGCAGGGTCGGGTGCGGGCATCGGGTCGCCGGGACGTTGCAGGGCCAGCAACGAGCAGCCGTGCTCCTGCCGCAGTCGGGCTTCCGCGACGGTCAGGCCGACCAGCTCGGAGGACTCCACCAGCGTGACCTGCGCCACGGTGTAGTCGAAGTCGTGCACGCCGACCTCGCCGAGGTAGGCGCCCACGGCGGGCCGGGTCAACATCTCCGCGATCCGCCGACCGCCGATCGCGGTGGGCACCAGGACATGATCAGCACCCGCCCGACGCAGCTTCGGTTCGTTCTCGTCGGCCTTCACGCGGGCGACGGTCTGCACCTCGGGGTTGAGGCCCTTGGCGGTGAGGACGATCAGGACGTTGTCACCGTCGTCGGCCACGCAGGCCACCAGGGCGTCTGCCCGCTCGATCCCGGCTTCGTGCAACGTCAGCTCCTCGGTGGCATCGGCATCGACGTAGAGGTGCTCGGCCTCCCGCAGCTCGCCGACCCGCGCCTCGCCCGCCTCGACCACGACGAACCCGTGCCCGGCCGCCGCCAGCTCACCGACGAGGTGTCGGCCCACCCGCCCGTAGCCACACACGATCACGTGGCCCCGCAGCTGTGCGATTCGACGATCCATCTGGTTCCTCCTCAGCAGGGCCTTCACATGGCCGTCGGCGATGACCTCCATGGCCGACACCGCGCTGAACGTCGCCGAGCCGAAGCCGACGACGATCAACCCGACGGTGAACCACCGGCCCGTCTCCGTCAGCGGGAACACCTCACCGAAGCCGACGGTGAACAGGGTGATGGCCACCATGTACACCGCATCGGCCACGGTCGGCGCACCCAGCACGAGGTAGCCGACGACGCCGACCACGATCGTGGTCAGCAGCAGCACGACCGCGGTGCGCAGCCGACGGATCGGCGCCCTTGCGGCCTGCCCTTCCCGCATCATCGCGCGGATGGTAGGTCCCGACGGTGACAGGAGTGTTGCGGGCCCCACCCTGCGGCCCGGGGGCGTAGCCTCGACCCCGATGAGCGACGCACCGCAGCCCTACGACCCGTCCACCGAAGGCGCCCGCATGCGCTTCGAGGGACGGATGAGCTACATCGACTACCTGCACCTCGACGAGGTGCTGCACGCGCAGGCCCCGTTGTCGAGCGCCCACGACGAGCTGCTGTTCATCATCCAGCACCAGACCAGCGAGCTGTGGATGAAGCTGGCGATCCACGAGATCGTCGCGGCGCGCGACGCCATCAAGGACGGGCGCATGCGGCCCAGCTTCAAGATGTTGACCCGTGTCGCGCGGATCTTCGAGCAGCTGAACGGCGCGTGGGACGTGCTGCGAACGATGACGCCCAGCGAGTACACGACCTTCCGCGAGGACCTCGGCGAGTCCTCGGGCTTCCAGAGCTGGCAGTACCGCGCCATCGAGTTCCTCGTCGGCAACAAGAACGCCTCGATGCTGCAGCCCCACAGCCACGTCCCCGAGGTCGTCGAGCTGCTCCAGGTCCACCTGGAGACCCCAAGCCTGTACGACGAGGTGCTGATCCTCCTGGCCGACCACGGCGTGGACATCGACCCCTCGGTGCTGGACCGCGACTGGACCCAGCCCTACCAGCCCCACGAGTCGGTCCGGGCCGCGTGGGAGACCATCTACCGCGACCCCGAGGCCCACTGGTCGGCCTACGAGCTGGCCGAGAAGCTGGTCGACCTGGAGGACTACTTCCGCCGGTGGCGGTTCAACCACGTCACCACCGTCGAGCGGATCATCGGCTCCAAGCGCGGTACCGGCGGCACCTCGGGCACCGGCTACCTGCGACGGATGCTGGACGTCGTGCTGTTCCCCGAGCTGTGGGACGTCCGCACCAGCCTCTGATGGCGACCACGCGGTGATCTCAAGCAGGCGGTGATCTTCAGCAGGAGAAAGCCACCTCGATGGCGAACCACACGGCGACCCCATTCCCCTCTCGTGTTCGAGGACCATCGCCATGGCCATCTCCCGCCGTTCGTTCCTCCGCGCCGCAGCACTCTCCATGGGCGCGATCGGCATGGGGGCCACCACCGCGGCCGCCAGCTCGGTCAGCGTGCTGCCCTCGACGCTGAAGGACGTGCTGCAGGTCGTCGTCGCCTTCCCGCGCACCGACCGCCATCGTGCGGCCCTGGCGAACTTCGACGACACCCACGCCATCGTCGACGGCGGGGCCGAGCTGCTGCTGTGGCCCGGTGACCTGGCTCGCCTGCAGGCCACCGGCATGCCCTACGAGGTCCGCATCGCCGACCTGCTGGCCCACGAGGCGGCATCGGCGTCCACCGGGTCGGCATCGGTCAGCGCCGCGGCGGTCGCGGTGCCCGGCATGGTCACCGACTACCGCGACCTCGCCGATTTCCACGCCGTCTTCGAACAGCTCGAGCGGGACACCGCCGAGCACGCGACGCTCAACGCCCGCCCGTTCACCCTGCCCCTCCGCTCCTTCGAGGGTCGTGAGGTCAAGGGTGTGGAGATCTGGATGGGCGAGGAGGGCGACGGCCGCGGCATCGCCTACTTCGACGGCTGCCACCACGCCCGTGAGTGGCCAGCCGCGGAGTACCCTGCGCTGTTCGCCCGCTGGCTGGTCGACGAGGCCTTCGCCGGCAACCCCCGGGTGACCGCGATGCTGGCCGGTGTGAAGGTGCGGATCGTGCCGGTCATCAACGTCGACGGGTTCGAGTACAGCCGCAGCTGGGACGGCACCGTCCTGGACAACTCCAACCTCGGCATCGTGGCCGGGGGGCAGGGCGCCTACGTCCGCAAGACGCAGCGCAACAACCCGCTGGTCACAACCGGCGTGGACTCCCCGATCTTCTACGGCGTCGACCCGAACCGGAACTACGCCTACCTGTGGGGTGGCACCACCGGGTCGCTGGTCAACGGGATCGACGCGCCGATCTACGCGTCGACGTCATCCAACCCGCTGGACCAGACCTACTACGGCACCGAGCCGTTCAGCGAGCCCGAGGTCGCCAACAACCGTGACTTCTTCCTGCACAACAACGTCATCACCTACCTGTCCAACCACACCTCGGGCCGGCTGATCCTGCGCCCGTGGGGCCACACGACCGCCCCCTGCCCAGACGACGCCCTGCTGAAGGAGATGGGCGCGGCGATGAGCCTGGCGACCGAGACCGACGACCTCGTCGGCTATGAATCAAAGATCGGCCTGGGCCTGTACCCGACGCTCGGCACGTCCAACGACTGGGCCTACGCCGCCACCGGGACGCTCGGCTACGTCATCGAGCACTCGACCTCCTTCCACCCCGGCTACTTCTCGCTGCACGGCCCGGGCACGCAGTGGCCGCAGGTCATGGAGATGTTCCTGCGGACCGCCGAGTACGCCGCGGACGACCCCTGCTTCGCCACCCTGACGGGGAAGATCACCGACGCCGGCGGGGCCCCGCTGGCCGGCACGATCACCCTGGCCAAGACCTTCACCACCCCGTTCGCCGGGCTGGAGGAGTACCAGGGGACCGGCCAGCTGACGGCCATGGCCAGCGAGCTGGAGGAGACGATCGAGCTGACGCTGGAGGTCGGCCCGACCGGCGCGTGGGAGTGGCACGTCAACCCCTCCACCCGTCCGATCGCCGAGATCGGCAACGCGGTGGAGACCTACCGGATGACGGTGACGACCGCCGCCGGCACGCACACCCAGGACGTCGAGGTGGCTCGCGGACAGGCGTTGACCCTCGACGTCGTCATCGCCTGACCCGACGCGCACCGACACGGCCCGCAGGTCCTTCGCTGGACCCGCGGGCCGTCGTGTTGTGCCGGCGGGACCTGCACGACCACGGGCCCGGACAACCGCTTGGGACGGCGAGCTGCGACGGCGGGCTGTGAGGTCGAGGAGGTGACAGGTATGCTGAGCCCATCGGTCACTGTCGATCCCGCCGGGATCCAGTCGCCACACGGGTCGGTGGTCCCAGAGGGCTGTCGATTGCGTGGCTGGCATCACGACCAACCCGCCGCGGGCGTCGTGCCGACCGAGCCAGCTCCCATCTGCCGAACACACGAAGGCGATCCCGATCAGCACCATGATCACCCCGGGCCCCTCGAGGCCTGCTGTCGACCCGCCCGAGGACTTCCAGCGCCTCGCGATGGCCGAGATCGACGGCACCGCCACCGAGGACGAGCTCGATTTCCTGGAGGACCACGAACCCGAGTGGATCCTCGCGCTCAAGCGCCTGTTGCGTCGGACCGACGCGGCCATCGACCGCGCCCGCAGCAGCGTCGACGGGCCCGAACGCAAGCTCGTCCTGCGTGACCTCGAAGCCGAACGCCTGCTGATCGACGTCACCCTCAAGGACCTGGTCGGCGAGGAGCCCGTCCGCCCGCAACCGAAGGCCGACGCCAAGGGCAACGACAACACCGACGCCGCCCACGAGGGCAGGGGTCAGAAGGCCCAGGACAGCACCGCCGACGACCAGGACGACGACGATGACGACGATGACGAGGAGGAGCCTCCCGGCACCGTCGCCCTGCAGCTGTCCTGGCTGGACGGCCACGTCATCGCCTGGGCCGCCGGCAACAAGACCGAGGCCGAGTCGATCGAGCAGCTGACCGAGCGGCTGCAGACCGTCGGCGCCGGCGGCGTCGGCTGGGAGGAGCGCGACCCGCTCGTCCTTCCCGACGGGACCAAGGCGCCCATGGTGCACGCGCCGATCAAGCAGGCCCTCGGCTGGCTCGTCACGATGCGCACCACCCACGAGGACGAGGCCGTCGCACCGTCGGTCACCTGGCTCGGGCTGGCCGCCGGACTGGCCGTCCGGCTGGTTGCCCAGGGCCGCATGGTCCCCCAGCTGCACCGCTTCAAGGAGGGCAAGGCCAAGGGTGGCAACGGGCGGTCGCACTTCCGGGTCCGGTGGGCCCCCGCCCTGATCGACCACGACGAGTTCCAGTCGTTGTCGCGCGTCATGCCGGGCGTCGTCTCTGCGCTGACCAAGTCCAACGACCGCCGGGCCTTCACCGAGCTGGTCGTCTCCGACGTCATCGACGCGATCTGCACCGACGCCGCTGCCCGCGTCGAGGTGCCCGCCCCGCCGCCCAAGCCGCGGTCGGCCACCGAGGTCGCCGAGGCCGTGCTGGCGCTGATGGACGGCACCGTCTTCGACGCCCCGACCCAGCGCGGGTCGGAGCTGATGAAGGGCATGGCCACCTGGGCCAAGCACGTGACCGGCACGTCCACCATCAAGCTGGTCGTGCAGCTCGACCCGCCCGACCAGGGCAACGCCTGGCACCTGCGCACCCTTGCCGTCGGGGCCAACCGCAAGCTCGAGCCCGTCGACGCGGCCATGTCCAACGCGCCGGCATCACGTCGTGAGCAGATCAAGAGCGAGCTGGACCGCCTCGAGGGGCTGTACAAGCCGCTGGAGCGCGGCAAGGCCGAACGTCGTGGCGAGGTCATCCTCAGCCAGGACGAGGCGTGGGACCTGATGACCGAGACCGGACCGATCCTCTCGGCTGCCGGGTTCGAGATGCGTGTCCCGCCGCTGTCGCGCAAGAAGCCCAAGCCCGGTCTCCGGCTGACGTCCACCGACACGCAGGAGAGCGTGGTCGGCGCCCGCCAGCTGACCACGGTCGCCTGGTCCGCGGTGTTCGGCGACGTCGAGCTGTCGGCGGAGGAGATCATGGCGCTGGCCAGCGAGTCGCGGCCGCTCGTCAAGGCCCACGGCCGCTGGGTCGAGCTGGACAAGGCCGACCTCGAGGCCGCTGCGCAGGCCCTCGCCGAACGCGCCGACCAGACGCGGCTGACCGGTGCGGACATGCTGCGCCATGCGCTGGGCCTGGAGGGCACGCCCCTGCTGGGCGGCATCTCCGTCGCCGGCGACAGCTGGGCTGCCAACCTTCTGGAGTCCGCCAAGGACATCCCCGAGCACCCGCCGACGACGCCCGAGGGCTTCCACGGCGAGCTGCGTGGGTATCAGGCCGACGCGCTGGCGTGGCTGGAGTTCCTGCACAACGCCGGGCTGGGTGGCTGCCTGGCCCTGGACATGGGCCTGGGCAAGACCCCGACCCTGCTGGCCCACCTCGCCCTCACCACGGGCACCGGCACCCATCTGGCCATCCTCCCGCCGGCGGTCCTGGGCAACTGGGCCGCGGAGGCCCGCAAGTTCACCCCCGGCCTGAAGGTCGTCATCCACCACGGGCCCGGTCGCGCCGGCAAGCGCGAGCTGAAGGGCGTGGTGGAGAAGGCCGACGTCATCCTCACCACCTACGGCACCGCGGTGCGCGACATCGAGGCGCTGACCGAGACCCAGTGGGGCAAGGTCGTCCTCGACGAGGCCCAGACCATCAAGAACCCGGCCAGCGAGACCGCGCAGCAGCTGCGCCGGCTCGAGGCCCACTCGCGGGTCGTGCTGACCGGTACGCCGATCGAGAACGGCCTCGGCGACCTGTGGGCACTGCTGGACTTCACCAACCCCGGACTGCTGGGTGACCGCGCCACCTTCGTGGCACAGCTGTCCCGCACCGCGGGTGCCGGCCGGTCCACCGCGGAGGAGGCGCTGCGCACCCTCAACGGGGTCCTGGTCTACCGCCGCACCAAGGCCGAACCGTCGATCGCCGCGGAGCTTCCCGACCGCATCGACACGCTCGACCACTGCTCGATGACCCCCGAGCAGATCGGGCTGTACCAGGCCGTGCTGGACGACCTGGTCGTGGAAACTGCCGCAGAGGACGGCGCACCCAAGAAGAAGGGTGCGGTGCTTGCCGCCATCACGGCGCTCAAGCAGATCTGCAACCACCCGGCCGCCTACAACGACGACGGTCGACCGCTCGACGGCCGGTCCGGCAA
This sequence comes from Euzebya pacifica, assembly GCF_003344865.1. GTDB lineage: Bacteria > Actinomycetota > Nitriliruptoria > Euzebyales > Euzebyaceae > Euzebya > Euzebya pacifica. Next base: position 1,676,007 of record NZ_CP031165.1, on the reverse strand, counting down.
GCTGGCCCGCCTCAACGAGATCGTCGACAACGTGTTCGAGGCCGACGAGCGGGTGCTGATCTTCACCCACTTCGCCTCGTGGGGCGAGAAGCTGGCCACGTACCTGTCGGCCCGCAAGGGCGTGGAGATCAACTGCTACCACGGTGGCCTGGCTCGCGGTGCCCGCGACCGGATGATCGAGGAGTTCCAGAAGGGCAAGGGCCCGGGTGCCCTCGTCCTGTCGCTGAAGGCCGGTGGGACGGGGCTGAACCTGACCGCGGCCAGCCACGTGGTGCTCTACGACCGCTGGTGGAACCCGGCGGTGGAGGACCAGGCCCGAGACCGCGCCTGGCGCATCGGCCAGACCAAGACCGTCGTGGCCCACCGCCTCGTGTGCCCCGGCACCGTCGACGAACGGGTCGAGGAGGTCGTGCAGGGCAAGCGGCGGATCGCCGACATGGCGCTGCCCAAGTCCAGCTCGGTCGGCGACCTCGACTCCACCCAGCTGCAGAAGGTCCTCGGCATCGACGAGGACACCCTCATCACCGAGGACGACCTGGAAGAGACGACCCCCGAGAAGGTGTCTGTATGAGCGCTGCACGACGACGTCGCGGCAAGGGCGGCTCCCGCGGCCGCCGGCGCGGCAAGAAGAAGGAGCAGGTCGGCTTCTGGGGCGAGGTCGACAAGCTGCCGCCCGCCAAGCAGGACGTCCGCATCACCTCCGAGGCGGCCGCGGTCGTGCACTCCCTCGGGGTGCCCCCGCTGCCGGGCCACGAGGTCATCGCCACCCACTACTTCTCCGCCGTCTACGAGCGGGCCGTCCAGCTGTCCGGTGCGCTCGCCGCTGCCGGTGGCCTGATCCAGCCCGAGGAGCTCCTGGAGGAGTTCACCGACTGACCGCGGACATCCAGCGACACGACGACGGGCGGGACCGGTTGGTCCCGCCCGTCGTGGCGTTCGTGTGGCTGCGGCCCAGCTGACCTAGCGGGCCAGCGCCTCGGTGACCGCGGCGACGACGTCGACCAGGCCGTGGCCCTTGTCCACCGAGGTGGTGGTCGTGGGGTTGGACGGGTCGGCCTCGTAGGCGGCACCGTCGGTGAACTGCAGCGCGGTGTCCTCGAGGATGTCCTCGACCTGCGCCGGGGTCAGGCCCGGGTTGGCCTGGTACAGCTGCGCGGCGATGCCGGCGATGTGCGGGGCCGCCATCGACGTGCCCGACAGCACCGAGTAGGTGTTGAGCGGCGAGAAGACCTGGCTGCCGGTCGCGCAGATCGGCAGGGTCAGGCGGCAGGTGGAGGTGATGTCGGTACCGGGGGCGGAGACATCGGGGTAGGTGTTGACCTGGCCGCTGCGACCGCGTGAGGAGAACGTCGACACGGTGCCGGTGCGGGTGCCGGTGCCCTGGTCGTCATAGGAGGCGACGCAGATCAGGCCCGGGGTCGGGTCCACACAGGTCGGGCTGGTGGCCTGCGCCGACCCGTTGCCACCGTCGTTGCCGGCGGCGAACACGACGGTCACGCCCTCGTCGATCAGGTTGCCGACGGCGATGGAGATCGCGTCACCGGGGTTGTAGTCGCCCGCGGCGGAACCCCAGGAGTTGTTGACGACCTTGATGGCGGGGCTGACCTGGTCGTGGTTGGCCAGGACCCACTCGAGCCCACCGAGGGCGCTGTGCACGCTGATGGCGGTACCCGCGGAGATGCCGTACAGGCTGGCCCCCGGGGCGGCCCCGTGGTACTGGCCGTTGGACGCGCTGCCGTCGCCCATCACGATGCCGGACACGTGGGTGCCGTGGCCGCCACCGGAGATGGTGTCGGTGTCGGGGAAGGGCACGGCGGCGGTGGTGGGGAAGATGATCTTGACGTTGCTGGCGGTGTTGGCCGACAGGTCGGGGTGGGTGCCGTCGTGGCCGGAGTCCACGACCGCAACGCCGACGCCGGAGCCGTCGTAGGGCGTGCCGTTCACGGCGCCGTCGAGGACGGCCTGGCCGCGGGTGGCGGTGTGGGAGGAGTCGGTGAACAGGCGCAGCTGGTGGTTGGCCTCGACCCGCTCGATCAGGCCGGTGCCGGCGAGGGCGTTGAAGGCGCTGACCGCGCCGGTGGCGCCGAACACGCCGACGTTGGGGAACTCTCCGGCGACCAGCAGTCCGGCGTCGAGTGCGCCCGCGACGGCGTCAGCCAGCGACACGTCGTCGGCGGGGTGCACGATGGCGAGCACGTCGCCGGTGGCCTCGGCGACATCGACGTCGAGCAGGTCGCTGGCGCCGGCGTCGGCCGCGCGGCCGCCAGCGGCGACGAGCGCCGCGGCCAGCAGGAGGACCGCGAACAGGGACAGGACCCGGGGGGCGGCGAAACGGTGGGGCAGGGACATACGAATGCTCCTTCGGTACGGCGGTGGAGACGTGTGGCCTGGCGGGCCACACCCCGCACGGCGGCGGGTGGTGCTGGTCGCGCGGCGGCGGCCAGCGAGCAGGGACGACCGCTGGCGGCTTCCCGACGGCGGTCTACAAACCCTGTTGCGTGTCAACCGACGGGGCACCTTCCCCAATTCACGAGAAACCTCGTGCATGCCCGAACCCGGGTGCCGGAGGCGCGGACAGGGCGTGTCCTTGCCCGGGTGTGACAGATTGATCACGGAGTGGACGGACGGTCCGCGCTCTGGTGGGATTGCACGACCCCACCCATTCGACGACAGAGGGACATTTGCGATGGGCCTGATGGACAAGCTGCGCGGCGAACTCGTTGACATCATCGAGTGGCTCGACGACTCGCGCTCGACGCTGGCGTGGCGCTTTCCCCGCTACAACAACGAGATCAAGAACGGTGCGGAGCTGATCGTCCGCGAGGGCCAGCGGGCGGTGTTCGTCTATCGGGGCCAGCTGGCCGACTCGTTCATGCCGGGCGCCTACCAGCTGACCACGGAGAACCTGCCGATCCTGGGGACCCTGCAGGGCTGGAAGCACGGCTTCAACAGCCCGTTCCGCAGCGAGGTGTACTTCATCAACACCCGGCCGGTCACCGACCTGCGCTGGGGGACCCCGCAGCCGATCACGGTCCGCGACCCCGACTTCGGCATGGTCCAGGTACGGGCCAACGGCTTGTGCGTGGTCTCCATCGATGAGGTGGACATCTTCCTGCGCGAGGTCATCGGCACCGACTCCGAGGTCCAGGCCGACGAGATCTCCGAGCTGCTGCGTCGCGTCATCTCCACCGCCTTCTCCGACATGGTGCTGGAGACGGGCCTTGGCGCCATCGACCTGCAGGGCAAGCAGGTCGAGCTGTCGGGCAAGCTGCGCGAGTACGTGCAGGAGAAGGTCGACGACGAGTACGGCCTGGGCATCGACGACATCACGATGAACATCTCGTTGCCCGACGAGATCACCCAGGCGATGACGCGTGGTGTGGCCAAGGGTGTCGAGACGGGCGGGTACGTCCGCAACATCGGCGACATCAACGCCTACCAGCAGGTCGCCTCCGCCGACGCCATGCAGGCCGCGGCGGCCAACCCCGGCGGCGGTGGCGGCGCCTCCGACGCGATGGGTCTCGGCCTGGGACTTGCGATGGCCAACCAGATGGCCGGCCAGTTCGGCGGGCAGATGGGTGGCCAACCGGCAGCGGCAGCGCCCCCTCCCCTCCCGGGCGCACAGTCCTTCCACGTCGACGTCGGCGGGCAGCAGGCGGGCCCCTACACCGTCCCCCAGCTGCAGCAGGCGGCCGGACAGGGCCAGATCACCGGCCAGACCCTGGTGTGGTCGGCCGGCATGGCGGGCTGGACCCCTGCGGCCCAGGTGCCCGCCCTGCAGGCCCTGTTCGCCGCACCACCACCCCTGCCGAGCGCGCAGACCCCACCGCCGGTCCCCTCCCAGCCCCCCGCCCCGCCGACACCGCCGCCATCCGATGGTGACGACGAGGGCTGAGTCCGATGAGCAACCAGCCACCGCCGCCGCTTCCCGGCCAGCCGGCCGGGGGGCCGCCCCCGATCCCCCCGCAGGCACCTGACGTTGCGGCCCCCCCGGAGGACGGAGCGGCCGCCACGCCCCAGCGGCTGAACGCCATGCTCCAGGAGCACCAGGACACCCGCACGTACCCGTGCGGGCAGTGCGGCGGTGAGCTCCAGTTCCACATCGGGCAGCAGCAGCTGGCCTGTCCCCACTGCGGCAACGTCCAGGCGTTCCGTGAAGCCACCGGCGCGGTCGAGGAGAAGGACCTGCGCAGCGCGCTGCGCGACCTCCGCACCAACCGGGAGGGCGCGCAGGCCCTCGTGGCCGGTGAGAAGGAGGTGGTGTGCCAGAACTGCGGTGGGCACACCACGTTCACCGGCACGCTGACCTCGACCAAGTGCCCCTACTGCACCACCCCGATCCAGCGCGACGACATCCAGGACGCCCCGGCACGCCTTCCCGTCGACGGCGTGCTGCCGTTCCGCGTCGACGAGCGGGCAGCCAAGGACAAGCTCCAGGAGTGGGTCAGCAGCCGCTGGTTCGCCCCGTCGGAGTTCAAGGACTACTCCAGCTCCGGGTCGTTCGAGTCGGTCTACACCGCCTACTTCACCTACGACGCGCAGGCCGAGACCGATTACCGCGGCGAACGGGGTGACGACCACACCGTGACCGTCGGCGAGGGCGACGACCAGCGCACCGAGACCGAGACCCGCTGGCGCCACGCATCGGGTCGGGTGCACAACACCTTCGACGACGTGCCGGTGGTGGCCAACGAGGGCGGCCTCAACCTCGGCTACATCGCCCAGCTCGAGCCGTGGCCCATGGAGCAGGTCAAGCCCTACAGCCCCGAGTACGTGGCCGGGCACCTCAGCCGCACCTACGACAACGACGTCGAGGAGTGCTTCGACCGGGCCAAGCAGGTGATGTCCAGCGAGATCACCCGCACCGTCGAACGCGACATCGGTGGTGACCACCAGCGCATCCACCAGCAGACCACCACCTGGAGCGGGCTGACGTTCAAGCACCTGCTGCTGCCCATCTGGCTGCTGACCGTCAACTTCGAGGGATCCACCTACCAGGTGATGATCAACGGGGCCACCGGCGAGGTCGTCGGCGAACGGCCGTACTCGAAGGTCAAGATCATCGCGACCGTTGCCGCGGTCATCGCTGTGATCGTCCTCCTCGTCCTGGTCCTCGGTCGATGAGGCGCACGTGAGCGTCGTCCTGCTGGGCATCGTCCTGCTGGTGCTCCTCGGGGCGGGTGCGTTCGCGTTCGCCCTGGCCCGCAGCGGCAAGCAGCAGTACGACGCGCAGGGACAGATCGTGCCGGGCGTGGCCAGCGAGGCGCCGGCGTCCTGGGCAGGCGCCCACACCCCGGAGGCCAAGCTCCACCGGCGTCTCGGCGCCGCCATGCGGGGCCTGCGGGAGGTCGCTGGCGCCCCGGGCGAGGAAGTCCGCCTGCTGGAGCTGCGGGTTGAGCTGGAGCAGCAGGCGCTGGAGATCGACCGGCGACTCATCGCCGCATCGCACCTGCCGGCCGCGGCCAAGGCGCCCGCGCTGGCGCAGGCCGAGCAGGCGGTATCTGCAGTCGAGCAGGCCGCCGGGGCGATCATCGGCCAGGTGGCGCTGGGGTCCACCGCCACCGACCGTGCCCTTGCCGACGTGACCGAACGGATCCACTTCGCGGCACAGGCGCGGGAGGAGCTGGACCGTCTCGAGGGGCTGGGGGGCGACTCCGTCGGGGGCAGCTGGCCGCCTGACTGGGCAACGACCGACCCGTCCGATACCGCGTCCGCCACCGACCCGGACGAAGGCGACACCCCGCAGGCCGGTACGGCCTAGCCGTAGTACCGCGTGGCCGGTGCCTCGTGGCGTCATGGTGCCCGTGGTGTCATGGTGCCCCGGGACGACGGTGCAGGACGGCCGCGAAACCCCGAGGGGAGGGACCCGCGGCCGTCCCCCCGTCAGACCTCGCCAGCGAGGTCTTCCCACGAAGGGCTGGCGCCCGCGTGTGCATCCGGCGACAGCGTGCAACGGATGTCGTCGTCCACACGGAACGCCAGCGAACTGGTGCCCTCGAAGGGCAGGTGTTGGTCGAAGTCGGGTTCGCCGACCTCGACGGTGATCATGGCCGGATCGAGGCCCTGGGCCAGCAGCTGGTCGGCGTAGGCCTGCTCCAGCGCCTGGCTGGTCACGGCGAAGGCCTCCTGCATGCAGGCGCGGCCACCGACGACCTGCTGTGCGTAGGCGAAGGCGCCGCCGATCATGTCGTCGCCGTCGTCGACGCCGGGCAGCAGGTCGGTGAGCTCACCGAGGAACCCCTTGTCCCAGTCGACCCCGGTGGCGCTGGCCACCATGTCCACGCGGGGCCGCACGAAGCTGATGGCCTCGCCGGGGACCGTCACGGTCAGGGTGCCGTCCTCGCCACGGCCGATGACCACCGCACCGGCGTCGACGCAGGTGTCGACGTCACCGACCGCGTCAAGGGACACGGTGTCGGTGCGGTAGACGAGGCCGGCAAGGGAGTGCTCGCGGGTGCCCTCGACCGACACGGTGGCATGCACGCGGGCACGACAGTCCAGCGCGATCGGTTCCACCCGCGTGATCGTGGCCGGTTGCTTGGGGCCCAGGACCCGCTCCTGGACGACCACGTCGCGCGGGAGCGACGGCAACCCCAGGTCCGGCATGGACAGCTGCACCACGCCGGTGGTGACCAGCAGCCATCCGACCATCGTCAGGACCCCACCGAGCAGGAGGGTCTTGAGGGCATCGGTCACGAACTGGTCCTTCGTCGGGTGGCAGGGGACGCCCCTTGGACCCCGTCCCCGTCCCGAAGTTGCGCTTGACCGAAAGAATCCGCAGCAACACGACAACCCGGGCCACGTGGGCCCGGGCTGTGCCTACCTACCTCGAACGCCTGATCACCCCTAGAGGGGCTTCACATCGCGGGCTTCGTCACCCTTGCGTCCTGGGCCGACCTCGAACTCGACCTTCTGGTTCTCTTCGAGGTTGCGGTACCCGCTACCTGCGATGTTCGAGAAATGGACAAAAATGTCCTTCCCTCCGTCGTCGGGCTGGATGAACCCGAACCCCTTCTCGGAGTTGAAGAACTTCACTGTTCCTGTTGCCACTACACTGCCTCACTGATTTCGGGAGCCCGCGAAGATATCCGGGCGCGCCAAGCGTACCCCTGAGTCTCGCGAGTACGCCATGCCCAGTATGGGATGGCGTCGTTTCGCCAGCCGGTCGGTTCAGCCCCGAACCACCGGCGTTCGGGGCGTCTGGAGGTGACTCTGGTCAGCGAACCGCCGCGATGCCTGCGGCGACGCGTGCCACGTTCTCCTCGGTCACACCGGCGATGTTCACACGGCTCGACGGGATTGGGTACACACTGTGGTCGTTCTGCAGCGCGGTCACCTGCTCCGGCGACAGGCCGAGGAAGCTGAACATGCCACGTTCGCCAGCGATGTAGTCGAAGTCAGTGGAGTCGGTTGCGGTGCGAAGGTGCTCCGACAACATCGCCCGAAGGCCGTTGATCCGTTCGCGCATCTGACCCACCTCGGCCTTCCAGTCCGCGGTGAGTACTTCGTCGTCGAGGATCTCCCCGACGATGGACGCGCCGTGGGCGGGGGGCATCGAGTACAGCTCCCGGGCGATGTTGGCCATCTGGCTGGTCGCCGTCGATGCGCCGTCGGCGGTTGCGGTGATGGTCAGGGCCAGGCCCGTCCGCTCGCGGTACAGCCCGAAGTTCTTGGACGCCGAGTAGGCCACCAGCAGCTCGGGCAGGCGGTCGGCCAGCATGCGCACGCCATAGGCGTCGGCGTCCATGCCCTCGGCGAGCCCGTGGTAGGCGAAATCGACGTAGGGGGTGAAGCCCCGTTCCTCGGCGAGGTCACCGATGGTGTCCCACTGCTCGCGGGTCAGGTCGGCGCCGCACGGGTTGTGGCAGCAGCCGTGGAGCAGCACCACGTCGCCGGGCCCACGCTGCTTGAGCGTGTCGACCATCGCCTCGAACTCGATGACGTGGGTCTGCTTGTCGTAGTAGGGGTACTGCTGCATGTCCAGCCCAGCCGCACCCATCAGGGGGATGTGGTTGCCCCACGTGGGCGCGGGGACCCACAGCTGGGTGTCGCCCTTGGCCCGCAGCAGCAGGCCAGCCCCGAGGCGGAGCGCCCCCGAGCCGCCGGGCGCCTGGACCGCCCCCACGCGCGCGCCGGTGACGACGGCGTGGTCGGCCCCGAACAGCTCACGGGTGATCCCGCTGATGAACCGGGCGTCACCCGGGGGCGACACGTAGGCCTTCGTCGCCTGATCGGCCAGCACCCGCTGCTCGGCCTGCAGGACGGAACGGAAGATCGGCGTCGTGCCGTTGTCGTCCTTGTAGACACCCACGCCGAGGTCGACCTTCAGCGGGTTGGGGTCGTTGCGGCACGCGACGGTGGTGCCGAGGATCGGGTCGGGCGGCAGGGGCTGGAGGGCATCGAGCATGGTGCGGACAGGGTAACCCTCCACGGTAGGGACCCGTGACCCGGTTACGGTCGATCGCCCATGAACCGCCGTCCCCGCTACGTCGCCGACGTCCTGGCCGTCCCGTCGAAGAAGCGCCCGCCGCCCCGCGAGGTCAGCCTGCGACTCGGCATCCGCCTGACCGACCGCTCCACCCGGTTCACCGGCCGGGTCGTGGAGGTCGACGGGAAGATCATCACCCTGGAGGCCGACGACGACGGCGGCCGCCGGGCCTTCCCCTTCGAGCCCGACCGCTTCGCCCAGGACGGAAAGCCGGTCCGGGTCACCCGCGGGGGCGTGGCGATCAACCGGCCGGCCACGTTGACGTCGGCGAGCGGCGCGGTCGTGGCGAAGAAGGTCACCCCGAAGGTGGCCCGGGCCTCGCGCATCTGGGTCGAGGGCAAGCACGACGCCCAGCTGCTGGAGAAGGTCTGGGGCGACGAGCTGCGGGAGCTCGCCATCGTCGTCGAGCCGCTCCACGGTGCCGACGACCTCGCCGCGGAGGTGCGCAGCTTCTCGCCCGGCCCGACCAGACGGCTCGGGGTGCTGCTGGATCACCTCGTGAGCGGGTCCAAGGAGTCACGGATCGCCGCGGAGGTGCACGACCCCAACGTGCTGATCACGGGCCACCCGTTCGTCGACGTGTGGGCCGGTGTGCGACCGAAGGTCCTCGGGCTGAAGGCCTGGCCGACGGTGCCCAAGGGGCAGCCGTGGAAGGAGGGTGTGGCGGCCGCGCTCGGCGTGGCCGATCACCGTGACGTGTGGCGGCGAGCGCTCGGAGGGGTCCAGTCCTTCGCCGACCTCGAGACCCCGCTGATCGGTGCGGTCGAGCAGCTCCTGGACTTCCTGACCGAGCACGACGGGTAGCCGACGGGCCGTCCCCCGAACGCCATCGGAGGACGGGAATGTGACAGCTGCGTCGCGTCTTCGTAAAAAAATGGTGCGCGCGACCCTCGTCCTGTCGTACAACACTGGTCAACAAACGTGTTCCACAGGGCGGAGCACGACAGGGGCCGCACCGGCGACGGAGCGGCCCCTTCGTCTGCCCGCGGACCCGTCGGCCCAGCCGACCAGCTCACTCGGTCGACCGTCGATCGGCCGGCCTGCCCACTCGGTCGACCGTCGATCGGCCGGCCCGGCTCTCGTGCACTTCAGCCTTCATCCTGGCCAACCTGCACGAGCTGCTGAACGCCTCGTGCAGGTTGGTGCCGTCAACGGCGGAGGTGCACATTTAGGGCTCCTGCGCCGGGCACCCCATGTTCAGCCAGACATGCCGCCGGGCCGGACCACGAGCGGTTCGCGACGCGGGGACCACAGCGGAACGGGGACACCTGCCAGGCGGTTGATGATCCACCCCTGGGCGGCCAGCAGGATCACGGCCAGCACGAGGACGACGAGCTCGTCGACGCGCGGGAGGATCCCGAGGGAGACGATCAGGGTCGTGGCTGCCGCCGGCGGATGCGGCAGGCGGAGCCACACCATCAGCCCGGATGTCACCGCGAGGGACACCGCGGCGGCGCCGATCCTGCCGGGGGTCGCCCCCATCGCATCCGCTGCCCCGACGTTCTGCAGCCCGAAGACCGCGAGTGACCCCCAGCCCGCGAGCACTCCGATGACGTGCCCGAGGATCGTGTTGCGCGGCGCCGCGGCCGCCCCCAACGGGTCGCTGAACAGCAGGTATGCCGTGGGGCCGAGCGAGGGGAAGACCAGGGGCACCCCGGTCACCAGGGCCGCCGCGGTCATCACCGCGATCGAGATCAGCCCGTTGACCAGTGCATAGGCGCCAAGGACTGGGACGGCGCCGAACCGCCGCTGGAGCGGTTCCAGCGCCAGCCCCTCCAGCGGTTGTGCACGTTCCGGTGGAGGAGGTGGGGCGAAGGGGTGCGGGGCCGGCTCGGTCACCGGCCCATCATCCCCCTGCCGGCGGTCGGTCGCTCAGCCGAAGTTGATGTTGAACCCTGATTGGTCCCCACCGCTGCCGCCGGTCCCGACCGACCGTGCAACACGGCTGGCCAGCCGCTCGAACGGCAACGACTGCAGCCACACGCGACCGGTGCCGCTGAGGGTGGCCAGGAACAGGCCCTCGCCGCCGAAGAACGAGGACTTCAGGTTGCCGGCGCGTTCGATGTTGTAGGCGATCGTCGACTCCATCGCGACGATGCAGCCGGTGTCGATGCGCAGGGTCGAGTTGTTCAGGGTGCGCTCGACCACGGTGCCGCCGGCGTGGACGAAGACGTTCCCGTCGCCCTGCAGGTCCTGCAGGATGAACCCCTCGCCGCCCAGCAGGCCCGCGCCGAGCTTGCGGTTGAACGCCACGCCGATGCGGGTCCCGTAGGCCGCCGCCAGGAAGCCGTCCTTCTGCACGATCAGCCGACCGCCCACGTCCTCGAGGTCCACGGCGAGGACCGAACCGGGGTACGGGGCGGCGAATGCCACGCGGGCCTTGCCTGCGCCGTGGTTGGTGAAGTGGGTCAGGAAGATGCTCTCGCCGGACACCGCACGCTTGGCAGCGCCGCCGAGCTTCTTGAACAGGCCCTGCTCGGGTTCGGAGCCGTCGCCCATCTTCACCTCGAAGCTGATGCCGTCCTCGATGTACATCATCGCGCCCGCCTCGCCGATGACCGTCTCGCCCGGGTCGAGCTCGACCTCGACGAACTGCATGTCGTCGCCGAAGATCTCGAAGTCGACCTCGTGGCTGCCCTGGACCGCCTGGCGGGTGCCGAACTGGCCCCCGACCCCCGGTGCAGGGGTGGCGGCCTGTGGCGGCTGGCCCTGCTGCTGGCCGATCGGCTGGGCGTCGGAAGCCCACTGCTGTCCATCCCAGTAGCGATGGGTGCCGGGAGGATCGCCCTCGGCCTGGTACCAGCCCGGTGCGGTCGACATGTCTTGCCTTTCCCTCGGTGTTGCCCCACGGCGGGCGCGCGGAGTCAGCGCCGAGAACGTACTCCCCGATGGTTGGGCGCGTCGGCTTGAGTCGTCGTTGGACCTGCCGATCGGACGGCCGTGGCCACGACTGACACGCGCGCGAGGACCCTGCCCACCGACACGACGGGCCTGCCGGCCGACGACGCGACCGAACGGCGCGCCGGGGGCACCCTGCCGCGCATCGACGCGGTCACCATCGGCCTCGTCATCGTGGTGCTGTTGCTGGGAGGCGTGGCGTTGGAGGCGTTTCGGGGAACCGGCGCCGTCATGGCGCACATCGACCACCTCCGGGACCAGGACGTCGCGCTCCTCGACACGCTCCACGACCTGCGCAGCAGGGACCTCGAGACCGAACGTCTGGTGGGCCAGTACCTGACACGGGGCGACGCCGACCGTGCCGCCCTCCTGACCGAGATCGTCGGGCTCCTCGGGGCCTCGAGGGACGACCGGCAGCGGCTCGGGGACCTTGCCCACCCCGCCGACCGCGTGGCCATCGACGCGGCGTCCGCTGCAGGGTCGCGGGTGGCTGAGGTGCACAGCAGCGCCCTCCGGCTGGCCGGCGAGGGCAGCCCCGGCGAGGCCGCGGCGCTGTTCTTCGCCGACGGCACCGCGGCGACCGAGGCGTACCGAGCTGGGCTCGAGGAGCTCCTCGTCGCACAGGGGGCCGAGGTGCAGAGCCAGTTCGACGGGGTGCGGCAGGAAACCGACACCGCTCGTGTCCTCGTCTCCAGCGTGCTCCTGGTGGTCATCCTGCTGCTCGTGCTCGTCGGCCGCATGAACCGGCGCCAGCGACGGCAGGCCCAGCAGCGCTCGGCCGAACGTGACGCCTTCTCCGCCGACCAGGCGATGCGGGGGCGGATGCACAGCGCCTTCGAGATGTCGCTGACCGAGAACGCGGCACTCGAGACCGCCCGGGACGCCGTACGCCAGGAGCTGCCCGGCTGGCGGGCCGAGCTGCTGATGGCGGACTCCTCCGCCGCCCACCTGCACCGTGTCGCCACCACCCATCCCGACGCCACCGAACCGTCGTGCGCCGTGGCCACACCCATGGACTGCCCGGCCATCCGCCGCGGCGCGGCACTGTGCTTCGACGACGCCGACGCCTACGACACCTGCCCCCAGCTCCGCGGTCGCGACCTGACGGGCGGGACGGCCGTGTGCAGCCCGGTGAAGGTCATGGGCAAGTCGGTCGGCATCCTGCACAGCATCGCTCCGACCCCACCCGCGTCGAACCACCTGCAACGCCTCGAGGCCATCGTGCAGACGTCCGGTGATCGGGTCGGGGTCCTCCGTGCCTTCGCGACCACCCGGACGCAGGCCGAGCGCGACCCGCTGACCGGCCTGCTCAACCGCCGCAGCCTCGAGGACGCCGTGGGAGGCCTGGCGGCCCAGGACGTGCCCTACAGCGTGGCGTTCTGCGACCTCGACCACTTCAAGCGGATCAACGACACCCACGGCCATGCCGCCGGTGACCGCGCGCTGCGCCAGTTCGGCCGTGTGCTGGACTCGACGTTCCGACCCGGCGACCTCGTCGGCCGCTGGGGTGGCGAGGAGTTCGTCATCGTCCTGGCCGAGACCTCACCGGAGGAGGCCGCCGACGCCGTGGAGCGCGTGCGAAGCAGCCTCGCGATGGCCCTGCTGGTTGGCGACACCCCGTCCTTCACGGTCTCTGCCGGCATCGCCGGCCCCACTGACGACTTCGAGACCGCCGTCGCCCGCGCCGACGCGGCCCTGCTCGAGGCCAAGCGCCGCGGCCGCGATCGTGTGCTCCGACACGACGCGCTGGTGGACGCCGAACCCGCCGGCTGAGCAGGTCAGGTCAGCGGCTGGATCGGCTTGTCGAGGTCGGTGGCGAGGTGGCCGGTGTCGTTGAAGCGCCGGACGATCCAGCGGTCCTCGGTGACGACGATGTGGTTGATCGACCCGTTCTCGGCACCGACGAAGGCGAACGGGTGGCTGCCACAGGCCAGGTGCATGACCATGCCGATGACCCCGCCGTGCACGAACGCCACGACACGCTGGTCCGGGTGTGCCTCGGCGATGCGGGTGATGCCGGCCCTGACCCGACGGGCGAAGTCCTCCCGTGGCTCGGCGCCGGGGATGATGCCCCAGTCGCCCTTCTCGAACATCTCCTTGGCGATGGGGTGCTGTTCGCGGGCACGGATGCGCAGCAGGCCGCCCTCCCACTCCCCCAGGAACACCTCGCGGAGCTCCGGTTCCACGCGGGGTTCGAGGCCCAGCTCGGCGGCCAACGGCGCAGCGGTCTGCTGGGTCCGCTGCAGCGTCGTGACGTAGATGGCGGAGATCTCCTCCCCCTTCAGCCGCTCGGCGACCCGCCGGCCCTCGTCCTGCCCCTGCGGGTCCAGGGGCGGGTCGGCATGGCCGCCGACGGTCGGGAAGGGCTGCCCCTCCACGGCCGGGGCGGACTCGCCGTGGCGGACCAGCAGCAGATCACACGCACCGGGGGCGGGCTGGAAGCGGTACTGGCGAACGGGCTCCGACATGGGTCGGCAGGCTAGCCGCACGAGGTGACGCCGGCCGGTCGGCCAGCCGAACACCGGACGGCCCCTTGACGCCATAAGTGGAGGAACACTATTGTTTCGGGCCATGCGCGACACCACCTGGGACATCCTGATCACCGACGGCCTGGTCTTCGACGGCCACGGCACCATGCCGACCACCGAGGACGTGGCGATCGCGGACGGTCGCATCGTTGCGCGTGGCCGCGACCTCGACCCCGCGCTCGCGTCACGCGTGGTGGAGGCAGCGGGGCGCTGGGTGCTGCCGGGGATGCTCGACATCCACACCCACTACGACCTCGAGGTCGAGCTCGCGCCGGGCCTGCCGGAGGCCGCTCGCCACGGCACGACGACCGTCGTCATGTCCAACTGCTCGCTCGGGACCACCTACGGGCACCAGCGGCGCGACAACGGCGAGTACGTCGAGGACCCGATCATCGACTGCTTCGCGCGAGTGGAGAACATCCCCAAGCACGTCCTGACCCGCGCCGCCGACGAGATGGACTGGACCACCAGCGAGGAGTACCTGGCCCACCTCGACGACCAGCCGCTGGGCGCCAACGTGGTCCCGCAGATCCCCCACTCGATGCTGCGCGCGCAGGTCATGGGGCTGCGCGACTCGGTCAACCGCGACCCCTCCCACGACGAGATCGTCCGCATGGGGCAGCTGCTGAACAGGGCCATGAAGGAGGGCTACGCCGGCTTCTCCACCGACGCGCTGCCCTTCCACTACCTGTCCAACGACCCCAACCGGAAGACCAAGATCCCCACGCAGTGGACGACCCGTGAGGAGCTCAAGACCCTCACCCACGTCGTGCGCCACCACGACCGGGTGTGGCAGGGCACGCCGCCCAAGGACTCTCCCGTCGACACGGTGAAGACCTTCGGCCTGACCTCCGGCCGGCTGTTCGGCTCGCCGCTGCGAACCACCATCGTCGCGGCCATGGACGTCAACACCGACCGGACCATCCTTCCGCTGGCCAAGGTGCTGATGGCGGTCTTCAACTCACGGCTCGTGGACGGCAACTTCCGCATGCAGGCGCTGGCCGCGGAGTTCAAGGTCTGGGCCGACGGTCCGCTGACCCCGCTGTGCGAGGAGATCCCCGAGCTGCGCGAGCTCAACGAGCCCGACCTCGAGGACCGCGAGGGCCGCACGGCCATCCTCGACGACCCCGACTGGCAGGCCCGGTTCCGCACGATGTGGAACGCCGGCAAGGACGGGAAGGGCCTGCGTGGGTTCCTGAAGAAGGTCCGCATCGAGCCGTGGGCCCTGCCGACGGACCACGAGAAGCTCGTCATCGACGGCAACAAGCCGGTCGCGGCGTGGAAGGGCCTGACCTTCGCCGACCTGCAGCGGCGGGTCGAGGCGTTCCGTGCCGGGCGGCTGGACACCACGACGGCGGAGGCTGCCGAGCTGCGGGCCTTCCCCGCCGACGTCGACGACGACGCCAACGTCGTGATCCACCTGCTGCGTACCTACGACCTTGACTTCCGCTGGTACGCGATCACCGCCAACTCCGACCGGAGGGCCGCCAAGGCCGCGCTGACCCACCGGTACACGCTGCCCGGCTTCAACGACTCCGGCGCCCACCTGACCAACATGGCCTTCTACGACGCCAACCTGCGCGGCCTGCAGTGGGTGATGGACGACGGCCTCGCCGCGGTGAGCCGCCACATCATGCGGCTGACGAAGGAGCCCGCCGACTTCTGGCAGGTCGACGCCGGCACCCTGGACGTCGGCGCGGTGGCCGACGTCGTCGTGATCGACCCGGCGCGGCTCCGCGGTTGGGACCCCGAGTCCACCATCGAGCTGACCTACCGCGACGACCTGGGCGACGAGGTCATGGTCAACCGACCCGAGGGCATCGTCACCACGACCGTGGTCGGCGGGACCGTCGCCTGGGACGGCGTGGACGTCGCCCCCGAGGTCGGCAAGGTCCGGCTGGGCCGAACGCTGCTGGCGGTCAACGGCTGAACTGCCCCGGGGGTACACGGCGGTGACCCGCTGATCGCACCGCTGTCGACCCATCCCCTATCCTGACGCGCCCACCCAGCAGTCAGGAGTTCTTCGCGTGTCCGCAGTCACCACGTCCACCGTCCGTTCCCTCCTCGCGGGGGTGATGGCCATCGCCGTTGTCCTGGCCGTCCTCCTCGCCGTGCCCGACACCGCCCGGGCACAGGCAACGCCGGCAGATCCAACCGTCCCGTCCGACGTCGGCGATGCCGTCGCGCTGGCGCTTGCCTGGTCCGCGCTGATCCCCGACGGCAGCGTCGACACCGTCCTGCTGGGCACCACGCGCTCCTTCGCGGACTCCCTGGCCGCCGGCGGCGTGCAGGCGCTCGACGCCGGCGGTCCGCTGCTCCTGCATGACGAGGGGACGGTGCTCGACGCACGGGTCGCCGACGAGATCGACCGCCTCGGTGCGTCCCGTGTGGTCATCCTCGGCGGAACCGCAGCCATCTCCGAGGAGGTCGCGACCACGCTGGAGGACGACTACGACGTCGAGCGCGTGGCCGGTCCGGGGCGTCGTGAGACGGCGGTCGAGACCGCCCGTCGGTTCTTCGACGCGCCCGCAGAGGCCATCGTCGTTCGGGCCGACGGCGACGCCGACGTGCCGACCCGGGGGTTCATCGATGCCCTCGGCGCAGGGACCCTGTCGGGCACGATCGGCGCACCGATCCTGCTCAACTCCACCGCGACGCTGGACGACGTCGTTCGTGACTACCTGCAGGCCACGCCGTCCATCACCGAGGTGACGATCGTGGGCGGCAACGGTGCGATCTCCCGTGACACCGAGCAGGCGCTGCGCGACCTCGACCTGCGCGTGTCCCGGAGCGGCGGGGCCACCCGCCACGAGACCGCCGCGCTCGTGGCCCTGGACGTCCGCACCGCCACGTCTCCGAGCGAGGACGGCCGTCGGCCGTTGATCATCGACGGCAACGACGACCTGGCCTGGGCCTCCGGCCTGCCGGCGTCGTTCCACGGCAACATCCTCCTGCTCGCCAACGGTGACGACGCCACCGCGCCGACCATCCGAACGGTGCTGGGCGTCCAGAACCAGGACGATGCGGTGCGGTGCGGTCCGTTGGTCAGCACCACCGCCTGCGCAGAGGCACGAGCCGCCGAGGACGCGATGCAGTTCGACAGCGAGGTGACCCTGCTGGAGACCGTGCTCGACGGCTACCAGGAGGTCCCAGCGGTTGCCACCGACGCGTGGGGTACCGCCGCACTGTGGGTCGGGCCCGACTACACGTGCGTGCAGGCCACCGTGGCGTACGAGAGCGGCCCCCTGACCGGGTTCCACCTGCACGCGGCCGACCGTGGCGACAACGGCGACGTCGTCATTCCCTTCTCCACCGAAGAGTACCTGTTCGACCTCGCCGACTGTGCGACGGGCCTGGACACCGCGCTGGCGCAGGCGATCGCGACCGCGCCGTCGGGCTTCTACCTCAACATGCACACCGAGGCCAACCCCTCGGGGGAGATCCGTGGTCAGGCCCACGCCCTGGCCGACGACCTGTTCTCCAGCCTCGCCGGTGACCAGGTCGTGCCTGCCGGGACGGGACTGGAGAACCGCGGTGGCGTGGTTCGCATCGATCGTCCCGAAGCGGGTCTGCTCTGCTGGACGTCCTCGGCCAACCTCAGCCAGGACCGCGTCACGTCGCTGACCGTCCACGACGGTGCGGAGGGCGAGAACGGCCCCGCGGTGATCGACCTCGACCACCGCTCGCCGGAGGACGGCTACGGCCGTTGCCTCGAGGTCGACCCCAACGCCGCGGATGCACTGTTCACCGACCCGGAGGCGCACTACGTCCTCCTGTCGACGGAGAACCTGCCGAACGGCGCGATTCGCGGTCAGCTGCGCTGACCCACGGGCGGGCCGACCTTCGCGTCGGCCCGCCCTGACAACACGACAGCGGTCGGTGATGCACCATTGGGGGCATGGCACGCGGCAGCAGCATGACGATCGACGACCTGGCGGCAACGACGGGCGTGTCGAGCCGCAGCATCCGCTACTACCAGACCCGCGGCCTGCTGCCCCCGCCCCGGGTGAAGGGCCGGCAGGGGTTCTACGGCCAGAAGCACGTCGACCGGCTGAACCTGATCACCGAGCTCGCCGAGGAGGGCCTGAACCTGCAGGCCATCGGCTGGCTGATCGGCGGGGCGAGCCGCGTGGACTCCGACGAGCTGCGGCGCCTGAAGCGCGCGGTCCTCGACGGCTGGGTCAGCGACGAACCCGTGTCGATCTCCGCCAAGGACCTGTCCAAGGCGCTGGCCGGTGGCACCTGGGACGAGGGCACCGCCGCCCGTGCAGCCGAGCTCGGCCTGCTGGAGGAGCTGGAGGACGGCGAGCAGTGGCGGATCCTCCTGCCCAGCGTGCTGGCCGCGGGTGGCGAGCTGGCCGACATGGGGCTGCCGCCCGAACGGATGCTCGACGTCCTGGAGACGATCCGTGAGCACGTGACCCCCATCGCGGCCGCCTACGTACAGGTCTTCGACGAGGCGGTGCTGGCCCCGTGGGATGCCCGCGGCCGTCCCGAGGGCGAGTGGAGCGCCATCCGTGAGGCGGTGGACCGCATCCGCCCGCTGGCGGGTGAGGCGCTGCTGGCGGTGTTCCGGCAGGTCATGACCGACGTCATCACCGACCTGATGGCCGGCACCGACGAGGAGGACGCGGGCGACGCCAGCTGAGCGGTGTCAGTCCGCCGCGACGGTCGGTGCGGGCGCCGGCGGGTCCGGCTGAGGCTGGGGCTGGGGTGCGGTGACGACGGGGGGCGGCACCGGCTGCGCGGGGTTCGGCGCGGGCGGGTTCGGGGCGGCAGGTGGCGGGTTGGGCGCGGCGGGCGCCGGCCCCGCCGGAGCAGGTGCGTCGGTGGGGTCGGCTGCGGTCGGGGTCGGGCCGATCCCGTCGGGCAGCAGGAGGGTCAGCCCGTCGGGGTCACCGTCGGGGACCACGATGGGCAGCTCGGTCGTGCGCAGGCTGACGGCGTCCGTGTCGATGCCGAACGCCTCGACGGAGCCCTCCTCCCCCGCGACGGTGTCGGCGACGTGCAGGAACCAGCGGCGAGTGGCCGTGGGCGGCAGGAGGTCGACGCAGTCCTGCAGCGTCATCGCCAGCACGACGATCCCCTGGTCCACCGTCTCCGCCATCGCCACCGGGACCTCGCAGGCAGGGACATCCCCCTCCCCCTGCACGCCGAGGGACAGGACCAGGTCGGCGGGCCGCGGATGGTCCAGCTCGATCGTCACCGTCGGCAACGGCAGCTCGGTCTCGGTGGCCAGCGGCCCGATCGTGGGACCGTCGGAGGGCTTGGGCGCCACGACGACGTCGACGCCGTCGGTGGGGGTCTCGGCGGGCGCGGACGTTACCGCGACGCGCTGGCTGGGTTCCTCAGCGGTGCCGTCGCCGTCGGTCAGGAACGCCACGACGAGTCCGGCCAGTCCGAGCACCACCACCGCCACCGCGCCGATGAGCACCCGCCGGTTGCCCGCGCCCTTGCCGCTGCCCGCGCCGTTTGCGCTGCCCGCGCCGTTTGCGCTGCCCCCGCCGTTGCCGCTGGCCGACGCCTCGGGGCGCCCCGCGAGGGGAGGTGGCTGGCCGGCAGGGGGTCCCGACGGTTCGACAGCGGGCGGCAGTACCGGGCTGACTGGCACCGTGGGCAGCGCGCCGTCCACGGGGACATCGGCGGTCCCTGCGGGATCGGCCGTGGCGGTGGACTCGGGGTGGACGCCGCGACCTGCCACCGACATGGTCGCCATCGCCCACCCCTGCGCAGCCTGGGCCTCCCGCAGCATCTGGCCGGCCGCTTCGGCCGAGGCGGGCCGGTCCCCGGGGTCACGTGCCAGCATCGCGTCGATGACCCCGGCGACGGCGTCGGGGACCCCGGCTGCCCTGGCATCGGGGTACTCGCCCTTGACGATGCGGAACAGCAGGTTGGCCACGGAGATGTCGGGGTCGTCCACGAACGGTGGTCGGCCGGTGAGCATCGTGTAGAGGGTCGAACCGAGGGAGAACACATCGGAGCGCACGCTGGCGTCCTCACCCTCCAGCAGCTCGGCCGGGGTGTGGGCGAGGGTGCCCGTGACGCTGCCCGTGGTGCTCGTGTTCGCGCCCCCCAGCAGGCGGGCGATGCCGAAGTCACCGAGCTGCGGTTCCCCGAACCGGTTCACGAGGATGTTCGCCGGCTTGATGTCGCGGTGGAGGATGCCGTGTCGATGGGCGGTCTCCAGCGCCCCGGCCAGCTTGACACCCATGGCGAGGACGTCGGCGGTCGGCAGCGCACCGCGGATGTCCAGGGCGTCCTGGAGGGAGCCGCCGACCAGGTACTCCATGACTATGTACAGCGCCCCGCCGACCGACTCGCCGTGGCTGAAGACGGTGACGATGTTGGGGTGCCCCGACAACGTGCCGAGGGCACGGAGCTCGGACTCCACGCGGCTGCGGCGCTGCTGGGTGCCGATGACCTTCACGGCCACCACCCGGTCCAGCGACGTCTGGTGCGCCCGGTAGACCACCCCGAAGCCGCCGCGGCCGATCTCCGCAGCGTCGGTGAAGCCGGGGATGGCGAAGCGCTCCCAGTCCTCCGACACGGTCCCTCGATTCCGACGTGCGGGCACCCGACGGCAGGACTGCCCGGGCGTCGTGATGCTACTCCGACACGCCGGGACACCTTGCAGGCCGATGTACTGATGATCAGTGTCTCTCCGTTGACTGTTACACCACTTGGTGTCACAGTGGATGACAGACATCCACTTCTCTTCGGGAGGGCATCCCATGACCACACTGCTGCCGCGGGCCTCGAGGGCCCTGCCGAGCGCACGCCGACTCCAGCGCCTCGTGCTGAACGGCCTGACCTATCCCCACGGCGTCGACGGCTACCGCGACGCCTATCGTCCGGCGGCCAGCGCCGGACGCATCCACGCAACGGTCGAGGCGATCGTCCCGCAGACCCCTCGGGCCCACACCCTCCTGCTGCGTCCCGAGACCCCGATCGCCTTCGCCCCCGGCCAGCACCTCCTGGTCACCTGCCAGGTCGACGGCGCGCGACAGACCCGCTGCTACTCGTTGTGCGACACGCCCCGCCGCGACGACGGTCGGCTGGAGATCACCGTCGCCCACATCCCCGACGGGCTGGTCTCCAGCCACCTCGCCGGTGGCGGTCGGGCGGGCGTTCGCGTCGGCGACGCGGTCGGCATCTCCGCCCCCCAGGGCAGCGACTTCGTGCTGCCCCTCCCCCGCCCCGAACGGCTGCTGCTGATCGGTGGTGGCAGCGGCATCACCCCGCTGCGATCCATGTGGCGCACCATGCGGGCCGAGGGCCTGGGCGACCGCGTGACCGTCCTGTACTACGCCCGGACGACGACGGACGCCCTGTTCCTCGACGAGCTCACCGATCTCCCCGACGCCCACGTCGTCCTCACTCGCGAGGACGGCCAGGACACTGGCGCCGACGGCGCCCCGACCGGACGCTTCGACCCCGCCCACCTGACCGCCATCGGGATCGACCCCACCACCACCGACGCGTTCGCCTGCGGACCGCCCGGCCTGGTCGACGCCGTCCGCGCCGCATGGGCCGATGCCCCCGACCGGCTGCGCACCGAGTCCTTCGCCCCACCGGTCGCGCCGGTCGGCGACGACATGCCCGAGGGCATGCTCACGTTCGCCCGGACCGGCCGGTCGGCCCACAACGACGGCGCGACGCTGCTCGAGCAGGCCGAGGCCTCGGGCCTGACACCCGAGTCGGGCTGTCGCATGGGCATCTGCCACTCCTGCACCACCACCAAGCACGCCGGGGCCGTCCGCGACATCCGCACCGGCGAGATCGACGAGCGCGAGGGCTGCGAGGTCCAGCTGTGCATCAGCCTGCCGGTCGGCAACGTCTCCCTCGACCTCTGACCCCTGCGCCTGATCCCCACCCCCCTTCACCCCGACGACAGAAACGGAGCACACCCATGTTCAACCTGTCCACCCTCCTCCCCCTCCGCACCGCCGGCCCGGTCGAGACGACATCCACGACCGCATCCGACACCGACGCCCGCCACTGGGGCGTCGACGCCGACGGCCGACCGCTGCTGACCGACGAGCAGGTCGAGGCGCTCGGCCGCGACCTCGACGTCATCCGCGAACGCGAGTTCGCCGACCTCGGCGAGATCGACTCGACCTACATCCGTCGCATCGTCGCGGTGCAGCGCAGCCTGGAGATCGGTGGGCGCGGCCTGCTGTTCCTCGGGTTCCTGCCGCCCGCCTGGTTCGCCGGCGTCGTCGCCCTCTCCCTGTCGAAGATCCTCGACAACATGGAGATCGGGCACAACGTCATGCACGGCCAGTACGACTGGATGAACGACCCCAACCTGCACTCCAGCAAGTTCGAGTGGGACACCGCCGCGCCCGCCGAGAACTGGAAGCACGGCCACAACTTCCTGCACCACACCTACACCAACATCATCGGCAAGGACCGCGACATCGGGTACGGCATCCTGCGGATGACCGAGCACGAGAAGTGGACACCGTCGGCGCTGCTCAACCCGCTGAAGGGCTTCCTCCTCGCGGTGCTGTTCCAGTGGGGCGTCGCCCTGCACGACATCGAGGTCGAGAAGATCCTCAGCGGCGACAAGTCCATCGACGAGGCCCAGGACGTCATCGTGGCCATCCGCCACAAGGCCCGGCGCCAGGCGTTCAAGGACTACGTCCTGTTCCCGCTCCTCGGGCTGCCCATCGCCCCGCTGGTCTTCGCCGGCAACGCTGCGGCCAACCTGATCCGCAACGTCTGGGCGTTCACCATCATCTTCTGTGGCCACTTCCCCGAGGGCGTGGCGCTGTTCACCGAGGAGGAGGTCGCCGACGAGACACGCGGTGGCTGGTACCTCCGCCAGATGCTCGGGTCGGCCAACCTGACCGGCGGCAAGCTGTTCCACATCATGTCCGGCAACCTGTCCCACCAGATCGAGCACCACCTGTTCCCCGACATGCCGGCCCGCCGCTACCAGCGGATCGCCGGAGAGGTCCAGGAGATCTGCGAACGCTACGGCCTGCCCTACAACAGCGGTCCGCTGCGCACGCAGTTCGGCAGCGTCGTCGCCAAGATCTGCCGGCTGGCGCTGCCCAACGGCACCGTCCGCAAGGGCCGTCCCGACCCCCGCGTCAGCGCGACCGGCCGTCCGGCGGTCACGCGGCCGGAGGCAACGCCCGCCGCGACCACCCGCGAACCCGTCGGCGCCCGCTAGGCCGACACACCGAGGGCCGTCGCCGGTTTCATCCGGCGGCGGCCCGGATGGTTGACTGCACCCATGGCCACGATCACCCGCACCGCCCGCATCGCCGCTCCCCGTGACGTCGTCTGGGACACCCTGACCGCCTCGGCCGACTGGGCGGACTGGACCGACCTCAGCAGCTCGGTTCGTGAACGCGACGGCGAGGGACACCCCGACGGGGTCGGCGCCGTCCGCCAGATCTGGGCCGGGGGCGTCGCGAAGGTCCGCGAGGAGGTCGTGACCTTCGACGCCGACGCCGGCATCTACGAGTACGTGCTGCTGTCGGGGTTGCCGATCAAGGACTACCGGGGTCGGGCCGAGCTCGTCGCCGACGGCGACCACACCGTCGTGACGTGGACCTCCCAGGGAAAGCCGCCGCTGCCGATCCCCGGCGCGGACCGGGTCAACGGGGTCGCCATGGGCCTGGTCATCGGCCGCCTGCTGAGCGGCCTCGAGGCCGAGGCCGAGCGGCGCGCCAGCCGCCAGCCCGCTCGATAGCGTCGCGGGCGGCGCCGCACCAAGCCGGCCCCCCGCCGATCAACGACGGGCGCGCACCGCGGCGACCAGCTCGGCGTACCAGCGGGCGCTGTCCTTGGGCGTCCGGACCTGTGTGTCGTAGTCGACGTGCACGATGCCGAACCGCTTCTCGTAGCCACGGGCCCACTCGAAGTTGTCCATGAACGACCAGGCGAGGTAGCCCTCGACCGGCACCCCGTCGTCGATGGCGTCGGCCAGCGCCGAGAGGTGGTCGCTGAGGTAGCCGATGCGGTCGGCGTCCTCGACCCGTCCAGCGGTCACCGGCGGATCATCGAAGGCCGCGCCGTTCTCGGTGATGACCAGCGGCAGCGGTCCCCACTCACGGTGGACCCTGCGGAGCAGGTCGGCGAAGGCCGCCGGGTCCATCGGCCAGCCCATCGCGGTGAGGGGCGGCTCGGGCACGACGCTGCGGGCCGGGGCGCAGCAGGCATCGGGCAGGGGCTGCGTGCCCTCCGATGACGACGACACCGTCTCGGAGTAGTAGTAGTTGATGCCCAGCCAGTCGGGGCGTTGCCCGGACAGGTCGCCGTCGCGCAGGTCAGGGGTCCCCCCGGCGGCTTCCCACGCGGCCACGGCGTCGTTGGGAACCGTCCCGTTGACGATCCCGTCGAGCCACCAGCGGTTGCGGACCGCGTCGAGGGCACGGGCGGCGTCGGCATCACCCTCGCTGTCGCCTCGGGGATGGATCGTGGTGACGTTCAGCGCAGCGCCGACCTCGGCCCCGGAGGCAGCGGCACGGATGGCCGCGTCCGCCAGGTGGTGGGCGCGCAGCAGGGTGTAGGCGGCCGCCATCGCCTCGGCGGCATCGGTGTGTCCGGGGGCGTGGGCCCCGGCGTGGTAGCCGAGGTGGGAGGTGCACCACGGTTCGTTGAGCGTCGCCCACCGGGTGACCCGGTCCCCCAGCCGCTCGGCGACGATGTTGGCGTAGTCGGCGAACCGGCCCGCGGTGTCCCGTTCGGGCCAGCCCCCCTCGTCCTGCAGGGCCTGTGGCAGGTCCCAGTGGTACAGCGTCGGCACTGGCTCGATGCCCGCGGCCAGCAGGCCGTCGACCAGGCGGTCGTAGAAGGCCAGTCCTCGTTCCTCGGTCCGACCCCGGCCCTCGGGCTGGATCCGTGGCCACGCGATGGAGAAGCGATAGGACTCCATGCCGAGCTCGTGCATCAACGCGACGTCGTCGGCCCAGCGGTGGTAGTGGTCGCAGGCCACCGCACCGCTCGACCCATCGTCGATCGTCCCCGGCCGGTCGCAGAAGGTGTCCCAGATGGACGGTCCGCGACCGTCCTCGCGGACCGCACCCTCGATCTGGTAGCTCGACGTGGCCGTGCCGAGCCGAAGGCTGGCGGGCAGCCGCTGGGCGAGCTCGATGGGCGGGACGATGGTGGGGTGATCGGTCATGCGGTTCGTGCGTCCTCCAGGATCGTGTCACAGACGGCGCCGGTGCCACCGAGGGCAACGACACGGGAAGGGTCGAGTCGGGCGATCTCCTCGGCCACGACGGCGGGCAGCTGGCCACACTGCGGTACGAGGAGGATGGGGCCGTCGGTCAGCACGCCGCCGGCGACGGCGTCGACAGTGTTGTCGGCTCGGGCAAGGTAGACGGTGTCGGCGCCCTCGGGGAACTGTGCGCGCGAGATGGCCACAGCCGTCTCGATCCGGCTGGCGCCCGACAGCCTGCTGCTCTGCCGACCGGAGGGGGACCCCGGCCCGCGGGCGGCCCCGGAATCCGGGTCCACCAGCAGCCCGGCGGTGTCGACGGCGACGAAGCGGTCACCCGGGATGTCCCGCAGGGCACGAAGCGCGTCGTTGTCCCAGCGGTCGTCGGGCACGCCGCTGATGAACCACGCCGACCCGTTGTCGGCCAGGATCGCCCCGTGGGTCTGCAACGCGACGACGATGGGCCGCGCCTGCGCGGGGAAGTCGGTCGGATCGATGGTCGGATCGAGGCGGAACCACGCACCCATCGGGGGCAGGGTCGGGTCGTCGGCCGCGCCGGCCTGGTGCCGGGCTGGCCAGATCCAGCTGCGGTCCGTCCGGGGGGCGGTCATGCGGATGGCATGGTCGACCACGCCTGCCTGCACCTCCTCGAAGCGGACCAACCCGGGAAGGATCGGCAGGCCGGCCGCGTCGGCGGACGTCCAGCCGTCCGGTCGCAGGGCGTTGGACGCGAGGTCGAAGATCGCGCCCGAGCCCGCCGTCCACGCCGTGCCGTCGGTGGGTCGGGCGTCGTAGAGCTCGTGGAGGGTGCACGCATCGGTGTCGACGAGCAGGACGTGGCGGTCCCCGTCGGCGTCGGGCCCGCCCTCGATCAGGGCGTCCTCGGGGATCGGGTAGGGGCCGGGGTCACTCTCGTCGGCGAAGTCGAAGGTGACCGCCACGTCCGGGACGCGGTCGTCGACGAGGGTGACAGGGATGCCGATCGGTCCGCCCTCGAAGGACCCCGACCCGAAGTCGGGGTGGACCGTGGCATCGACACCGATCGCGGCCACCCAGTCATCGGAAGAGGGGTGGACCGGGAGATCCGCCACCGACGCGTACCAGTGGGAGTCCGCGGGGAACAGCGCACATCCGCCCACGCTCCCGGCTGCCGCTCGATCGGAGGCACGTCCGAGGTCGACGGCTGGCGGCCCGCCACACGCGGCAAGGGCGACCAGCAGCATCAAGGAGGCGGCCCGGCGCATGACTGCACACTACTGCCCGCAGCCCCTCGCTCGCTGCGCGGTCGGTCGTGGGGTCAGCGAGTGACCCGGGACGGACGACCCGGCCGCCAGGCGAGGCGAACGAAGCGCAGCGGACCGTCACCGCCCGCCGGGGCCCGACGGACGTCGTCGGCCGGGACGTCGAGCAGGTCGGCGACCTCCGGATCGATCCCCGCGGGCTCCGACACGGTGATGGTGGTGGCGAGGACGAGGTCGTAGCCGCGAACGTCCGCGGGGTACCACCGTGCGTCCAACCACAGGTCAGCACAGGCCGTGGCAGCGGCCCGGATGGTGTCGTCGGTCATGGCCCCTCGCGGGGCACCGAAGATCACCTCCGGACCCATCGCCGTGATCGCGGCTCCGGGCAGGGACACCGCAAGCCACGGCCGGCCGACCAGCGTGTGGGTCGGATAGGAGGCGGTGCGGACACGCGCCACGACCAGGTCGACCTCGTCGTCGAGATACCGACCGTGCTCGACGTATCGCCCCATCGAGGCTGTCGACTGCTCCACCTTCATGGGCCTTCTTCCCCCACCCGACACTCGACCGTGCCCGATACCCCACGAGCACCCTGCGCAAAACGCACTACTGAACGTGCGTTTCAAGCTACCACTAGTAGTGGTCAGAGGTCCATGCCCGATGTGGATCAGTCGAGCTGGTGCTCCACCACGCCGCGCCGCATCGTCATGCGGACCCGACCGGTCAGCGTGTCGCCGGCGAACGGGCTGTTGAGGGACTTGCTGGCCATCGTCGCCGGCTCGACCCTCCAGGTCTCGGTGGGGTCCAGCACGCAGAGGTTCGCGGGGTTGCCTGCGGCGACGGGCAACCCGTGGCCGCCGCTGAGGCCGGCGATGCGCGCCGGGGCGGCCGACATGGCCGTCACCATCCGTGCGGGGCACATCAGTCCACGCGCCACCAGGTGGGTCCACACCACCGACACCGCCGTCTCGACGCCGAGCATGCCGGGAGGTGCCGTCGAGAGGTCGCGGGCCTTGGCGGCCGGTGGGTGCGGGGCGTGGTCGGTGGCCACGGCGTCCACGACGCCGTCGACGAGGCCGTGGCGCAGGGCGGCGACGTCCAGCGGCGTCCGCAGCGGCGGGTTCATCTTGCCGTTGGTGCCAAGGCGTTCGACGTCGGCGTCGGTGAGGACCAGGTGCTGCGGCGTGACCTCGCACGTCACTCGGGTCCCCTCGCGCTTGGCCCGGCGCACGTGTTCCAGGGCGAGGGACGTGGACAGGTGCAGCACGTGGTAGCGGCCGCCGGTCAGCCTGGCCAGCGCCACGTCGCGCGCCACGATGACCTCCTCGGCCTCACGCGGCCGGCCGCCCACGCCGAGCGCCGCCGACACCTCCCCTTCGTTGATCGCCCCGCCGGCGACGAGGGTCGGGTCCTCGCAGTGCTGGCTGACGACCATGCCCGGCAGGGTCAGCGTTTCCTCGAGGGCCCGCCGCATCAGCCCGGAGTCGGCCAGGACGTCACCGTCGTCGGTGAACACCCGGACGCCCTCGGCGTGGAGGGCGGCGAAGTCGACGAGCCGCTCGCCCTGCCGACCGACCGACAGGCACGCGGAGGTGTGGACGTCCACCGGTGCCCCTGCCGCTGCCGACCGCACATCGCGCACCACGTCGACACGGTCGATCGCCGGGGTCGTGTTGGGCATCATCACGACCGCGGTCATGCCCCCGCGGGCCGCACCCGCGGCACCGGAGGTGATGTCCTCCGCCTCGGTCCCGCCGGGCTCCCGGAAATGGACCTGGATGTCGACGAGACCCGGCATGACCAGGCAGCCGCTGACGTCGATGGCGCGCGCGCCGGCAACCTCGGCGCCGGACTCGACGACGTCGACGATCCGATCCCCGTCGACAACGACGTCGGCACGACGCTGCCCATCGACGTTGACCACGGTTCCGCCACGGAGGATCTGTGCGCTCATGATCGGATCGTACGGGGGCCGGAGGAAATATCGGTCACTGACCGTCACGCTCCCGAACGCCGATCGTTGTCCTGCTCGAGACGCCGCACCAACGGCCACGCAGACCACACGCAGATCAACACCACGCAGATCACCACGCAGCTCACGACCGGAGTCCGACGATGAAGAACCCGCACGCCCTGGCCAACACCCTGACCGCGTACGCCCTGATCGCCGAGAACAGCCACATCGACGACGCCGTCGACCAGCTCGTGGAACGCATCGGTTGGGACGCGGCGTTCCTGACCCTGGCGTCGATGGAGGAGCCCAAGGCGGCCATGGGCCTGTACTCGCTGGTCTGCGGCCTCTTCATCGCCGACGCCCAGTAACGGTCTGCCCCCGGCAAAGACTGGACCAAGTCGAGGATCCTCGGGACGATGCGTCCCACCATCGGTGTTGGCCACCCTCACACCCGCCACCACCAGGAGGATCCACGAGATGATCGGCCAGCACGACACGTTCGAACCGGGCCTCGTCCGGCCCGCCCCGGACGTGGTCGCAAGCGCCCTCGAGATGGACGTCCACGACGACGAGGTCGGCGACCTGCTGATCGCCCTCGTCGGCTTCGACGCCACCATCACCACCCTGGCCGCCAGCCCGCATCCCCGCGCCGGCGCCGTCATGCCGAGCGTCCTCTCCTGGTTACTGCTGGACTGACCCCCAGCCAACGGACGCGATGATGCACCGAAGGCCCGCCGTGGGGCGGGCCTTCGGTGTGTTCGGATGTCGACGAGCGGTGGTCCGGGGGCGCTCAGCGAACGGGCCGCTTGGCGCGCGCACGCCGAAGGGCGTGCTCGACGAGCGTGACGAGGGTCTGCTGGACGGAGTCGCGCAGGCGGGCGTCGGTGCGGACGACGGGGATGTCGGGCGGCAGGTCCAGCGCCGACCGGACGTCCTCGAGCTCGTGCCGCATGATCCCCTCGAAGGCGTTGACGGCCACGATGAAGGGCAGGCCCCGGTCCTCGAAGTAGTCGATCGGACCGAAGCTGTCGTCGAGCCGGCGGGTGTCGACCAGCACGATCGCGCCGATGGCGCCCTTGCACAGGTCGTTCCACATGAACCAGAACCGGTCCTGTCCGGGCGTGCCGAACAGGTACAGCAGCAGGTCCTCCGACAGGGTGATGCGGCCGAAGTCCATCGCGACGGTCGTCGACCGCTTCTGGGAGACCTTGGAGAGGTCGTCGACCCCGGTGGACGCGACCGTCATGGCCGCCTCGGTCCGGAGCGGGTCGATCTCCGACACCGACCCGACGAACGTGGTCTTGCCGACCGCGAAGCCGCCCGCCACCACGATCTTGGTGGGGGTCAGCACCGCACGGATGCCAGCGGGGCGTGCGCTCCTAGAGCGTGCGGAGACCATGAAGCACCTTCTCCAGCAGCTTTGGGTCCTGGGCGCCGCCCGTCTCGGCGTCCGGTGGCGGATGGATGATCACGAGCCCCTCCTCGGCAAGGTCCCCCACGAGGACACGCGCGACGCCGAGCGGCACGTCGAGGTGGGCGGCCACCTCAGCGACGCTGATGGTTCGCTGGGTGAGGTCGAGGATCTCGGCCTTCTCGAACCTGATGTCGTCGCGTGCGTCGTATCCGCGCCAGCTCATCTCGACCAGCGCCTCGATCGCGAGGCTGGCGTCCGGTGGCTCGGTACGGCCGCCCGTCAGGGCGTAGGGCCGGGTCAGCCGGGTGTACGGCCGCTCCGGCGGGTCGGTCTCCGGTGCGCTCACGACGGAAGCGCCGCCTGCAGCTCGACGCGGAGCGCCGGGGTCAGGACATCGCCGACACGGCTGACGAGCAGGGCCATCTCGTACCCGATGAGGCCGAGGTCGGCGTCGGTGGTGGTGAGGACCGACAGGATGGAACCGTCGGAGATGGTCTGCACGAACAGGAAGCCTGCTTCCATCTCGACGATGGCCTGCTTCACCGCGCCTGCGGCCAGGCATCGCGCCGCGCCCTGGGTCAGGCTGGACAGCCCCGAGGCGATCGCGCTCAGCTGATCCGCCGCATCACGGTCGAGGTTGTCGGACAGGGCGAGGGGCAACCCGTCGGCGCTGAGGACGAGGGTGTTGGCCACGCCCGGGACCTTGGAGGTGAAGTTGGCCACCAACCAGTTCAGGTTGCGGGCGTCGTCGGAGAGATGGTTCACGTTCACGAGTCATCGCCGCTTTCCGCACCGTCGCCATCGGCAGGCGGGGCGTCGTCAGTCGTTACCTGTTCCTCGGCAGCGCGCCGTCCGGCCTGAAGCCTCGATTGGTACGACGAGAGCAGGTTGCGGGACTGCTCCCGGCTGACCGGCGCAGCCGCGGCCGCGGCCGGACGGGCGTCGTCGTCGTCCTTCTTCAGCGCCGCCGGCAGCGATGCGCCGCGACGGCGCTGCGGCAGGGGCGTCCCGATCTCGGAGGTGGGCCGGTCGCCATCGCCCTCGGTCGGGCTCACCGAGGCGGGTTCCTCCGGCGCCTCGGCGGCCACGTCCGGGACCTCGCTGGCGGCGGTGGGCGTGGGAGCGGGGTCGCCGGGTCGTGGCCGGGTCGGCAACGAGCCGGCCGACGCGGGGGACTGGGCTGCAGGGCTGCCGCCTGTCGGTCTGTCAGCTGCTGGTGTGTCGGCTGGAGCGGTGTTGGCCGGAGCGGTGTCGGCTGGAGCGGTGTCGGCTGGAGCGGTGTCGGCAGCCGGCGTCTGCACCGAGGGCTGGTCCGCCTCCGGCGGGGACGCGGGGTCGGCGACCGGGGGGGTCGAGGACGCTGCGGTCGGGTCGGCGTCCTCCGACGCGTTGCCACCCCGCGACGTGAACAGGCCGCGGCCCGGTTCGTCGGGGGTCTGTCCGACGGTGGAGCGTCGAGGCAGCGGCGGGGCCTGGGGGGAGCTGGCGCCGATCGACGGCCGCGACGACTGGTCCTCCTCGGCGGTGGCCTGACGTGGGGGCACCGCCGGTCCACGGCCACCCTGCGGTCCCGGGATCCCGACCCCCTCGACGGGCTTGCGGCGGGCAACCGGGGCGGGGGTCACGGGGTCCCCCATGCCGGGCAGGTCCTGCAGGAGGCGGGCAGCCGCCTCGGCCTGGGACCCGGACCCGCCGGCCTCCGGCTGCTCGGCGCGGGCGGCGGGGGCCTCCGCGTCGGCGTCGGGCCCGGCCGGCCGTGAGGGGTTGGGCGTGGGGCTCGGTGCCGGCGAGGTCTGCGCTGCCGCCGGGGCGGTGGTCTCGGCCTGCCCGGGCGCCGTCCGGGGCGCAGGTGCGGTGTGGGGACCAGGTGCGGTGTGGGGACCAGGTGCGGTGTGGGGACCAGGTGCGGGCTGAGGCGTTCGGGACGCCGGCGCAGCAGGTCCCGGTGACGGCGCCGCGGGCTGGGTGCCCTGCGGCGTGGCAGCCGGTGCGGTCGGCGTGCGACGGCTGGCGCTCAGCAACGCATCGAGGTCGTCACGGGCCGGCACCATGTCCTCGTCGGAGGGTGCCGCCGCGGCCTCGGGCGGAGGGGTCGCGGGGACGGACTCGCCGCGGTTCTTCCGGCCGAACATCCCGCGGCGCTTCTTCGGTGCCTCCGACGACGAGGTGTCCCGACCGCCGAGGTGGCCGCTGTAGGACCACGAGCCCCCACCGGACGGCACGGGCGCTGCAGGTTCCTGGGGTGCACGGGAGGGGGATGCGGGCGCGGTTCCTGCGGCGGGTGCCGTCGACGGTGCAGGGCCGCTCGAGCTGCCACGTCCGCCACGGGCCCGGGCGGTCGGCGCCGCGGCGGGGGCAGGGGCGCTGGGCGGGCGGACGACAGCCTGTGCCCATGCCGGCGCCCCGGCCACAGGGGTGGGGGCCGGCTCCGACGTCTGAACCGGTGCGCCGCTCGGCACGGGAACGGGTGGGGCCGGCTCGGTCGTGGGCAGGGCGGGTTCGTCGCGGGGACGGTCGGGCTGGGGCTCGTACTCCTCCTCCAGCACCGTCGGCGTGGGCATGTCCGCGGCCGGTGGGGCCTGATCGAGCACGGTGGACGCGGGCTCGCTCAGCAGGTCGCCGGGCACCTTCACGGTGGCCATGATCCCGGGCCCGTCGGTGTTGTGCGACAGCTGGACAGGTATGCCGTGGCGTCCGGCCAACCGCGAGACGACGTCCAGGCCCAGCCGTTGGCTGTCGCTGGGGCTGATCGTCTGCGGGTTGGCGAGCAGGTGGTTGTACTGCTCGAGCTTGGCCTCGTCGATGCCGATCCCGCGGTCGAGGATGCGCAGGAGGTACGACCCGTCTGCGGTCGTGCCGCCGATGACCCTGACGCGGGCTTCCGGGGGGCTGTAGCTCGCCGCGTTCTCGATCAGCTCGCTGAGGAGGTGCACCAGCGGGGCCACGATCCGGCCCTCGACGGTTCGGTCGTCGGCCAGCTCGAGGTCGACCCGGGTGTAGTCCTCGATCTCCCCGACCGCGCCACGGGCGACCTCCGACAGCGGCGGGCGCCCGGCGACACGACGGTTGGGTTCACCGCCGGCGAGGACCAGCAACGACGCGGCCTCGCGGTTCATCCGGGTGGCCAAGTGGTCGAGGCTGAACAGGTCCTGCAGCGTCGAGGGGTCCTTCTCGTCCTGCTCGAGCTTCTCGATGAGGTCGAGCTGCCGTTCGAGCAGCGTCTGGCTGCGTCGAGCCACCGTCGCGTAGACCTTGGAGACCTCGCGTTGACGACGGGCCTCGGCCTTCTGTGCGGTCGCCTCGGAGGCACGCTCGGCGGACACGTCCTCCGCCTCACGGGTGCCCCGCCACGAGAACACCGGCACTGCGGCCGCCCCGAGCACGGCACAGACGTGCACGAAGCTCCATGCGAACGGCGCGTTCACCGCGGCCTCGTGGTTGTAGATCAGGGTGGGGTCGACGTTGCCGACGACCAGCTGCAGGACCAGCTGTGCGACGACCGCGATGCCGAGCGCCAGCCAGTCGCGGTACAGGCCCACGAGGCCGATGACGATGAGGGCGTGGAAGTGCGCTTCGATCGCCCCGCCGGACCAGAAGACCAGCAGCCACGAACACCAGACGAAGCCGATGCTGATGAGGGCCGCCCGGAAGCGCTCGGATCCCACGGTGCTGGCAGCCAGGACAAGCAGTGCGGGAACCGCGACCAGGGGCGCCCAGACAGCCGTGTCGACCTCGCGGAAGTAGGCGAACATCGCCAACAACGGGACGTGGACGAGCAGCAGGGTCCGGAGCAGGCGGTGCCAGGTCGTGAACGCCAAGCCGAGCCCGCTGGACGTGGCGTCCGCGGACGAGTCGACGACACCATCACTCCTCGTGTCGTCGGCGTTGCGCAGCTCTGACGTGTACTCCATCGTTCCTCCTGGCCCCCTGCCACCGGGAGGTCTCACCCGGTCCAGCGGAACCTAGCCTCCTCCGAGGATGCCACCGATGGTGCCGGAACCGCTGTTGCCAGTCACGGCATCCAGCACGTCTCCGACGGTGGACCCCGCATCATCCACCAAGTCACCGGCCCCGTCGAGGACCTCCCCCACGTCGGGCACGACGTCGTCGATGGGATCCGGCAGGACGGCGTCCACGGTGTCGTCGACGGCGTCCACGGCGCCACCGAGCGTCTCGTCGACGGCGTCGACCGTGTCCTCGACGGTGTCCAGGACCCCGTCGACCGCATCGAGCGCCCCGTCGACGGTGTCGGGGACCACGCCCGTCGGAGCCTGGCTCGGCACCTCGATCGGCAGGTCCGGCACGTCCGGAAGTGGCAGCACGTCCCCTGGGTCCGGCAGCGGGACGGGCAGGTCCGGCAGGTCGGGAAGCCCCGGATCCGGCAGGTCACCGGTCGGGTCCTCGATGACGGGTTCCGACGGTGGGGTCGTCGTCTCCGGTCCGGCGGTGGGCGGGGGCGTGGGCGTGAACACGTCGTCGGCCGGGACGGTCGGCGGTGTCGTCGTCACGTCGACCGGGGCCGGCCCCTCTGGCATCTCCACCCCGTCGGGAAGGGCGTCGGCGATCGCGTCCCTGGCCCCTTCCAGCACCTCGCGCAGCGCATCGGCGGCCTCGAGGGCGGCGCCGTCGAGCAGCGGGGTGATCGAGGCGAGGCGTTCCTCCTCCTCCACCACCACATCGGCGAGGTCCAGCAGGTCGCCGGTCTCCCCGTGTTCGGTGATCAGCTCCTGCCCCTCACGGGTGCGGTCGCCCGCGCCGCGGAGCGCGACGGCCGCACCGTCGTCGTCACCGGCGGTGGCGGCCTGCGTCGCTTCGTCCATCCGGTCCAGCGCATAGGACATGGCCCTGCGGCCACGGCTGACCCGGTCGAAGGTGGCGGACAGGCGCACGTCCTCGATGACGAGCTTGGTGCCGTACAGCGCGTCGCCCGGCTGGGCCTGCTCGGCAGCGCCGGCAACCCCGCCGCCGGCCAGCGCCATCGAGGCAAGGCCCGTCGCGCCCGCAAGGCCCGTGGAGTAGCGGAACCGCTGGACACCCTCGCGCAGCCGCGTGAGGAACGGGGCCTCACGGCTCTGGTTGCGGGCGGCCTCGACGACCTGGGCTCGCAGCTCGGCACGGAACTCCGGCCGCATGGGCGGCACCTCGGGTGCGGCATCGCGCAGCAGGGTGGCGAGCGCGCCCAGCTCCTCGCGTTCGGCCTGCTCACCGACGGTGCCGGCGGACACGTCCTGCCCGTCCAGCAGGCGTGCGAGGCGATCGATCTCGTCGCGGCGACTCACGGCTTCTCCCCCATCACAGCAGTGCCTCCACGTCGACGTGCTTGGCGAGCGCCTTCAGGGCGCGGTACTGCAGTGCGCGGATGGCACCCTCGTTCTTGTCCATCACCTTGGCGGTGGTCTCCACGTCGTAGCCCTGCAGGAAGCGGTGGTACAGCACCTCGGCCTGCTCGCTCTTGAGCTTGGCAAGGGCCTCGTGGACCTGTCGGCGCATCTCCTGCACCTCGAGGTTGCGTTCGGGGCGGGCGTCGTAGGTCGGCTGGCTGTCCACGGAGTCGTAGACCTCGGCAACGGCGTTCTCCATGCGGAAGCGGGCCGACTTGAAGTGGTCGTGGCAGCGGTTGCGGGCGATCGTGATCAGCCAGGCCCCGAAGTCCTTGCCCTGCCAGGAGAAGCTGTCGATGCGCTTGAGTGCCCGCATGAAGACGTCGGAGGTCAGGTCCTCCGCGGTCTGTCGGTCGCCCACGCGATGGTGGCAGTAGGCGTAGACCTTGTCGACGTAGGTGTCGTAGAGCACCGAGAAGGAGTAGGCGTTGCCCTGCTGGGCGGCGCGAACGTGCTCGACAACCTCCGGGTCGATGACGTCGCCGTCTGCGTGCGGTGGTCCGACGCCGCCACGGGTGCCGGCGACGGACGCGGCAGCCAGGTGGACCGGCAGCCCGAACCGCGAGGAACCCACCGCGGCCATCCGGAGCACGGGCGTGCTGAACAGGGCGGCCAGGAGGCCGACCAACCAGGTCGTGTACGTGTCGGTGTCGCGATGGCCCCGAACGGAGGAGCCAGCAGACTGCATGCCTCCAGTGTCGGCACGCCAGCCGGGCCTCGACATGGCTCGAAATGACTATTTTTGGCTGTCGCCCGGCCGCTCGGCGGTCACCAGGGACGGTGTCCTGACGCGGGTTGTGCCCGTCCCTCGGCCAGCCACGAGCGCAACGCCCCGACGCGTTCGCGCTGCGCCACCGACAGGGGCACGACACGGCCGGCCGCGGCGACGAGGTCCGACGTGGCCAGCTCGCGGCCGGCGTCGAACGCGCTGAGCAGGGCGTCGTGGACGACCTGGGCCAGCTCGGCGCCGACGAACCCCTCGGTCCGATCCGCCACCGCGGTCAGGTCGAACCCGGCCATGTCCCGCCCGCTGCGACGGATGTGGACGCCGAGGATCTCCTCGCGTTCCTGTCTGCTGGGCAGGTCGAGGAAGAAGATCTCGTCGAACCGACCGCGGCGCAGCAGCTCGGGCGGCAGGGCGCTGACGTCGTTGGCGGTCGCCACGACGAAGCACGGCGAGGTCTTCTCCGCCATCCAGGTCAGCAGCGTGCCCATGACCCGGGTGGAGGTGCCCGTGTCGTTGCCGCCGTGGGCCAGCCCCTTCTCCATCTCGTCGATCCAGACCACGCAGGGGGCGATGGCCTCGGCCAGCTGCAGGGCATGTCGGGCCCGGCGTTCGGACTCGCCCATGTAGGAGGAGTAGATGGCACCGACGTCCAGCCGCAGCAGCGGGACCCCCCAGAGGGCCCCGATCGCCTTGGCGGTCAATGACTTCCCCGTGCCGGGCAGGCCGATCAGCGCGACCCCCTTCGGCGGTGGCAGGCCGAAGTCCCGCGCCGCGGCGCTGAAGGTGCGCTCCCGGAGGCGCAGCCATTCCTTGAGGGTGTCCAGCCCCCCGACGTCCTCCGGGCGGACCGTTGGTTCGATGTACTCCAGCGCCCCGGAGGACGCGATGACGGCCTTCTTCTCCTCCAGCACCAGCTCGATGTCGCGGAGGTCCAGCACTCCGTCGTTGACCACGGCCTTGGTGAAGACGCGACGTGCCTGTTCCAGCGTCAGCCCGAGGGCGGAGTCCACGAGGTGTTCCAGGCCCGCGGCATCCAGCCGGGACTCCGCCCAGCGGGTGCGGCACACCTCGCTCAGGACCTCCTGCAGCTCCGTACGGCTCGGCGGCGGCAGGGTCAGGGAGACGGCGGTGTCCCGCAGCGCCTCGGGCACGGTCGCGCCGGCCCCCACGACCAGCACCGACGGGCCGGCGGCCCCACCGCGCTGGGCGTAGTTGCGCACGGCGCGGAGGACCCGGTGGTCCTCCCACTCGTGGTGGAAGTCCTTGAGGACGACGAGGGTGTCGCTGCTCATCTGCCGCAGGCGGGACAGCACGTCGATCGCGTCGGTCGCCGGGGCCATCGGGCGGCCCTCGGTGACGGAGGTGAAGCCCGTCATGACGTCCCAGGTCAGGCAGCGCACGTGGAGGGTGCGGCACACCTCGGCGGCCCGGGCGACGACACGCTGCTCCTCCATGGTGTCCACGACGATCAGCGGGAAGTCCGCGCGCAGCTGTATCGCGAGGTGGTCGGCGAAGGCCAGCGCGGTCCGAGCGTCGTCCATGACGTGCCGCCCTCAGCCCTGGGAGGACGGGCCGGCGAGCAGGGCGGCGATGCGTGGCCGGAGAGTGCGGAACGCCTTGCCACGATGGCTGATCGCGTGCTTGTCCGCCGGCGCCATCTCCGCCGACGTCAGGTCGTGTCCCCGGGGCTGGAAGATCGGGTCGTAGCCGAAGCCGTTGGTCCCCCGCGGCGGCCGCACGATGGTGCCCTCCATGATCCCCTCGACGACCTCCACCGTCCCGTCGGGCAGCGCCAGGGCGGCGGCGCAGACGAACCGGGCGGTGGGCGCCTCCTCCCCTGCGGTTCGTTCGAGCACGAGCTGCAGGTTGGCGTCGTCGTCGCGTTGTGGCCCGGCGTAGCGAGCGGAGTACACCCCCGGAGCGCCATCGAGGACGTCGACCGCCAGCCCGCTGTCGTCGGCCACACAGGGCAGCCCGACCGCAGCTGCGCAGGCGGTGGCCTTGAGCACGGCGTTGGCGGCGAACGTCTCGCCGGTCTCCTCCACATCGGGCAGGTCGACGGCCCCGGCGTCGAGGAGCTCGACGTCGAGCCCGGTCAGGATGTCGCGGAGCTCCGCGACCTTGCCGACGTTGGTGGTGGCGAGGACCAGGCGTGCGGTCACGCGGCGGCGACCGCGTCGCGCTGGGCGGCGAACAGCTGCTCGCAGCCCGCG
Source organism: Euzebya pacifica (assembly GCF_003344865.1). Classification (GTDB taxonomy): domain Bacteria; phylum Actinomycetota; class Nitriliruptoria; order Euzebyales; family Euzebyaceae; genus Euzebya; species Euzebya pacifica. The sequence continues at coordinate 1,637,984 of NZ_CP031165.1, read as the reverse complement.
GCGGCCAGGTCCAGCATGTCGGTCAGCTCCTGGCGGCTGAACGGCACCCCCTCGGCGGTGCCCTGCACCTCGATGAGCCGACCGTCGCCGGACATCACGACGTTCATGTCGGTCTCGGCGCCGGCGTCCTCGTCGTAGCACAGGTCCAGGCGCGGCTCGCCGTCGACGATGCCGACGCTGACCGCCGCGATCTGGGTCAGCTCCGGGAGGGTGCGGATGATCTCCCGTTCCGCCGCTGTGCGCAGTCCGACCGCCAGGGCCACCCAGGCCCCGCTGATCGACGCGGTTCGTGTCCCGCCGTCGGCCTGGAGGACGTCGCAGTCCAGCGTGATCGACACCCCACCGAGGTGGTCGAGGTCGACGGCTGCGCGGAGGGACCGACCGATGAGCCGCTGGATCTCCACGGTGCGCCCCTTCTGCTTGCCACGAGCGGCCTCGCGATCGGTTCGCTCGCGGGTGGCGCGCGGCAACATCGAGTACTCGCCGGTGATCCAGCCCGAGCCGGACTCCCGCAGCCATCGCGGCACGTCGTCGCTGATGCTCGCCGAGCACAGCACACGGGTCTCCCCCATCGTGATGTCGGCGGATCCCTCCGCATAGGACTGCAGGCCGGTGGTGATGGTGAGGGGGCGCAGCTGGTCGGTGGCGCGGCCGTCGGGACGTGCGGGCTGGTCGGTCAAAGGTCGATCTCCATGAGGTCGACGGCGACGATTACCTCGCCGTCGTAGTGGGTGGCGGCCTCGTCGGCGACCGCCTGTGGGTCGTTGTAGGGCGAGACGTGGGTGATGAGCAAACGGCGAGCCCCCGCGGAGGCGGCCGCGCGGCCGGCCTCGGCCCCGGTGCAGTGCACGTCGGCGGGCAGCGGACGCTGGGACTCCAGCCAGGTGGCGTCGCAGATCAGCAGGTCCGCGTCGGCCGCCAACCCGTCGATCTCGGGGGTCGGCGCGGTGTCGCCGGTGAACGCCACGACCGTGTCGCCGATCGTGATGCGGCTGCCGAGGGTCTCCATGGGATGGTTCATCGCGAACAGCTCGATGGCCATCTCGTTGACGTGCACCCGGTCGCCGGCCCTCGCCGTGTGGAAGTGCAGCAGGTCGGCCATCTTCTCCACCGATTCCTCGGGCAGGGTGTTGCTGACCACCGGGTACATGTCGGCGGGGCCGAAGACCGGGATGGCCGGCAGGTCCGAGGGGTGGAACCGCAGCGCGTAGTTCAGCCCGAACACGTCCATGTAGTGGTCGGGGTGCATGTGGCTGATGACCAACCCGTCGAGGTCGGCGACGTCGCGGACCTTCAGGAGGTTGTGCAGCGCCCCCGACCCGACATCGAGCAGGAGGTCGGTGCCCTCGTGGGTGACGAGGTAGGAGGAACACACCCGTTCGGCGGAGGAGTGTGTGCCGGCGCTGCCGATGACGGTGACGGTGACCGTCACGGGTGGCGGGCCCGGCGGCGCGGCGGGATGGTGGAGCGGCTCATGGCCGGGGAGTCTAGGAGATGCGGTCGACAGCCGTCCGGGCTGCGCTCGGGTCCTCAGGCCGGCTCAACATCGGCGTCCCTGATCCTCGGTCCGAGGAAGCGTTCGGCGAGCCGGGCGAAGTCGGTGGGGTCGCCGGTGGCGGCGAACCGATGCTGCGGGGTCTGGGTGTGGGCCAGGAGGTCGGCATCGACGAGGTGGGCGAAGACGGCCCGGGCGCAGGTCTCCGCGGAGGAGACGAGCGTCACGTCGGGTCCCATCACGTAGCTGATCACGCCCGTCAGCAGCGGATAGTGGGTGCATCCGAGGATCAACGTGTCGACCTGGGCGGCCTTCATCGGCGCCAGGTACTCCTCGGCGACCTCCAGCACCTCCGGGTCGGTCGTGCGTCCCTGCTCGACGAGGGTCACGAAGCGCGGGCACGCGGCGCTCGTCAGCTTGGTGTCCACCGAGCCCAGCCGTTCGACCGCCCGGTCGTAGGCGCCGGAGGAGATCGTGACCTGGGTGCCGATGACGCCGATGCGTCGGCTGCGGGTGACGCGGATCGCGGTCTCCACGGCGGGTTCGATCACCCCGAGGACCGGCAGGTCGAACGTCAGCGGGTCGAGCTCCAGCGCCGCGGCCGTTGCGGTGTTGCATGCCGCGATGACGAACTTGACGTCCTGCTCGGCCAACCACCCGACGTCGTCGGCGGTGAAGGCCCGGACCTCCTCCACCGTGCGTGGTCCGTAGGGGCCGCGAGCGGTGTCGCCGAGGTAGATGACCCGCTCGTCGGGGAGCAGGTCCATGAGCGCCCGGGCCACGGTCAGCCCGCCGACGCCGGAGTCGAACACCCCGATGGGGCGAGGATCAGCCATCGCCGCCGAATGGTAGCCAGCCCTCCGACGGCGACCGGCGACGTCGCACGGCCGGTCGGGCGGGCGCGGCTTGGGTCACATCGCGGTGAGCACGCCGAGCACCGCCAGCACCAGGACCGCGGCTGCACCGGCGGAGACCGTGCGAAGGCCGGGGCGGCGTGTCCGGGCAGCGGCCAGCCCGGCGACGACGAGCAGGACGATGGCCATCGCCACGAGCGGACCGACGATCGGCTCGAGTCCCGAGCTGTCGAGGGCGACGACGAGCAGGCCGAGCGGCACGACCGCCGCCGTGGCGGTCGCCGTCATCAGCCCGACCCGGGGATCGGTCCGGCCCACCATTGCCGTCACGACCAGGTACAGCCCGAGGCCACCGAGCGCCAGGATCACGAGCAGCACCCCGGTTCCGGACAGCAGCCCCGCCACGTCGGGGTCGCACGTCGCGCAGGAGAACGCCTGCAGCAGCAGGCCGGCCGTCACCGCGGTTCCTGCCCACCCCGCCCCGAGCAGCAGCGCCAGGCCGGCGAGGGTGCGCCAGGTACGCGACGCCATGCCCATGGACGGTCGGGGCGCGGGTGGTGGACTGGTGGGCGGTGGACTGGTGGACGGTCGGGTCATGGGCGAACGGCCTCCTCACCCAGACCGTTTCCGGTTCGCGAGCAGGCAAACACCGCTCGATCAAGCACGCATTGCGCTCAGTCCCGGCGTCGTGCCCAGGCCTCGGCCCACTCCTCCAGCGGCGCCATGCGCGCCAGCAGGTCCAGCCCCTCGGGGGTCAACCGATAGCCGCCGTTGACGGTCACGATGTCCGCCGCGCGGAGCTCGTCCAGACGTTGCTGGAGCACCCCTGCGGACACGCCTCCGCACGCCGCTCGCAGCGCTCGGGACGTCATGGACCCGCCGTCCCGCAGCTCCCAGAGGATCCGCAGGCTCCACCGTCGGCAGAAGAGGTCGAGCAGATCCGCGACCGGCTGCGGAGTCGGCGCACGACGCGCCGCCTCACCAGAACGCCCCTCAGCCTCCACCCCCTCAGTGTGCGCGTTCCAGCCGTTGCGGACCAGCCCCCTTTTGCGGAACGGACGTTTCGACGGCCCGATGGCGACACTTGATATGCGCCACCATTTGATGGAGCATTGGATGATGGTACGAATTGCCGACCTTCGAGGAGCCACGCCGTGCGCACGACCCTGACCGCCACCGATGGGGTCCGGCTGGCCGTCGACTGCCACTCCACCGAGGGACCGACCGTCGTCCTCGTGCACGGCTTTCCCGACACCTCCCGGGTGTGGGACGAGGTCATCGACGCCATGACGCCCTGGGCACGGGTGATCACCTATGACGTCCGTGGCGCCGGTGACTCGGGACGGCCCCGCAGCCGCGACGGGTACCGGTTCGCGCAGCTCGCCGCGGACCTCGTCACGGTCCTCGACCACGTCCAGCCCGACGAGCCGGTGCATGTGGTCGGGCACGACTGGGGTGCCATCCAGGCCTTCGAAGCGGTCTGCCTGCCAGCGCACGCGACACGGATCGCCTCGTTCACGTGCGTCTCCGGAGCGTCGTTCGACCATGCGGGGAGGGCGCTGCGCCAGACGTTCAGCGGGTCCCCGCGGTTGGGGCGCACCCTTCGCCAGCTGCGGAAGTCCTGGTACATCGGGGCGTTCCAGCTGCCCGTCCTGCCCGAACGGGCCTTCCATGGCGGCACGGGGGCACGGATCCTCGAGGCGCTGGAGCACGTCGAGCCGCGTGCCGGCCATCCTGCCGACACCCTCGCCGAGGACGGCGCCAACGGGGTCGAGCTGTACCGCGCCAACCTGCACCGCGTCATGCGCCCACAGCGCAGCACGGTGCACGTGCCCACGCAGGTGGTCATCGGCACGCAGGACCCGTTCGTGTCCCTGGGGTTGTTCGACGAGCTGGCGGAGCTTGCGCCCGAGGCGTTCCTGCAGCGAATCCACGGCGGGCACTGGCTGCCCCGCACCCATCCGACCGCGATCGCCGAGGCGGTGCAGGACCTGGTCCGCCATGTGGAGGACGGGGTGACCAGCCCACGACTGGAACGCCGCCGTCTGCGCCCCGGTACGCCGGTTCGACAACCCCTCGGCGGACGCGTGGCCGTCGTCACCGGTGCGGCCAACGGCATCGGCCGCGCCACCGCGCTGGCCCTGGCCGGTGAGGGCGCGCAGGTGGCGCTCGTCGACCTCGACGGCGACGGACTGACCAGCGCCGCAGCGGAGGTGGCTGCGCTCGGCGTGGATGCCTCGACCCACGTGGTCGACGTGGCCGACGGCGACGCGATGGCCCTGCTGGTCAAGGACGTCGTCGCCGAGCTGGGCGTGCCGACGGTGGTGGTCAACAACGCCGGCATCGGCATGACCGGACCGTTCCTCGACACCACCGCGGCTGACTGGGACCGCGTCCTCGGGGTGAACCTGTGGGGGGTGATCCACGGCAGCCGACTCTTCGCCGCCGAGATGGTCGCCGCCGGCCTTCCCGGCCACATCGTCAACCTCTCCTCGGGGCTGGCCTACGCACCGGCGCGCGACATGTCCGCCTACGTGGCCACCAAGGCCGCGGTCCTCCGCCTGTCGGAGGTCCTGCGCACCGAGCTCGGCGACCACGGCATCGGCGTCAGCGCCATCTGTCCGGGCGTGGTCGACACCGGCATCACCGACCGCACCGCGTTCGTGGGCGTCGACGACGAGGAGGCCGACCGCAAGCGGATCACGGCGTCGGCCCTCTACCGCCGTCGGGCGTACGCCCCCGACCGGGTGGCCGCCGCCATCGTCGACGCCATCCACCACGACCGCGCGATCGTGCCGGTCAGCCCCGAGGCCCGCGTCGGCTGGGCACTGTCCCGCTTGTCCCCCGCCCTGACCCGACGGCTGTCCGCCGTCGACGCCCTGGGCCTGTCCACCTCGCGCACCAAGGACGCCCGATGACCGCACTGCCCCGCCCCACCGAGGACAGCCCTCCCCCGCCGACGGCGCGCGCCGACGCGCACGTTCCCACCCCTCGCCGTGCCCGCTTCGACTGGGCTGACGTCCCGCTGCACTGGATCCCCGGTGACGCCCACTCCACCCATGTCATCAACAGCCTCCACCTGTTCCTCCCCGCAGGGGAACGCTGGTTCGTCAAGGTCATGAAGCAGGCCCTGCCGCTGGTCACCGACGACCTGCTGCGCCAGCAGGTCCGGGCGTTCATGAGCCAGGAGGGCATCCACGCCACCGCCCACGGGACCGCGTCGGCCCACCTGCGTGCCCATGGGATCGACCACTCCGGCTACGACCGCCGGCTGGAGATCGTGTTCGACAACCTGCTGGGCGATCATCCGCTGCCCGGCCGCCGGCTGCAGCGGGCCTGGCTCGACGTGCGCTTGGCGATCATCGCCGCGATCGAGCACTACACCGCCGTCCTCGGTGACTGGATCCTGAGGGCCGACGCGCTGGACGAGGCCGGCTCCGACCCGGTGATGCTGGACCTGCTGCGCTGGCACGGTGCGGAGGAGGTCGAGCACCGCTCCGTCGCCTTCGACCTCTACCAGCACCTCAACGGCAGCTGGCCGCTGCGCGCGGCGGTCGCCCAGGTCGTGTTCCCGACGCTGCTCGCCCTGATGCTGGACGGCACCCGGGTGCTGATGGGGCAGGACCCCGACGCACCCCGGTTCAGGCCGATGAAGGGCTACGTCGCCGGCATGGACAAGGGCCGCCTGCCCAAGCTGCTGTGGCTGGCGCTGCAGGGGCCGCGCTACACCCGGCCGGGCTACCACCCCTCGAGCGAGGGCGACATGCAGCGAGCCCTGGACTACATCGCGCGGTCCCCCTCCCACATCACGGCCCTGGGCTGACGCGCCTTCTGGTGTGCGACGCCACGAACGACGACGGGCGCGGCCCCCGAGGGGGTCGCGCCCGTGACGTGTGTCGGCCCGCCTAGCGCAGCTGGGCGGAGGACAGGCCCAGCAGTCGCCGGGCGATGATCAGCAGCTGGATCTGCTGGGTGCCCTCGAAGATGTCGAGGATCTTGGCGTCCCGAGCCCACTTCTCCAGCAGCTCGGTCTCCCCGTAGCCGACGGGACCGCACAGTTGGACGCAGCGGAGCGCGACGTCGACGACCATCCGCCCGGCCTTCGCCTTGGCGTAGCTGGCCTCCAGGGAGTTGGGCTTGGCGTTGTCGGCCATCCAGGCGGCCTTCAGCGTCAGCAGGCGGGCGGCCTCGAAGTCGGCCTCCATGTCCAGCAGTGCCTGGGCGGCTGCGGACTGGCTGTGGGCGGGCTTGTCCCAGTCGACCTCGACGCCGGCCTCGGCCAGCAGCTCACGGGTGCGTTCCAGGCACGCCTCGGCGACACCGATGCCCATGCTGGCGACCAGCGGGCGGGTGTTGTCGAAGGTCTGCATCGCGCCGGCGAAGCCACCGCCCGCGGAGATCTCGGGGTCACCGAGCAGGTTCTCGGCGGGGACCCGGCAGTCCTCGAGGACGAACTGGGCGGTGTCGGAGGCGCGGATGCCGAGCTTGTCCTCGCTGCGGACGAACTGCAGGCCGGGGGTGCCCTTCTCGACCACGAAGCTCTTGATGGCGGTCTTGCCGAGGGCCTTGTCGAGGGTGGCCCAGACGACCAGCAGGTCGGCCCGCTCGCCGGCGGTGATGAAGATCTTGGTGCCGTTGAGGATGTAGTGGTCGCCGTCCCTGACCGCCGTGGTGTTGATGGCGGAGGAGTCCGAGCCCGCGTCGGGTTCGGTGATGGCCATGGCGGCCCACTTGCCCTTGAACCGCTCCATCTGCTCGTCGGAGGCCACCGAGGCGATCGCGGAGTTGCCGAGCCCCTGGCCCGGGATGGTCAGCATCAGGCCGAGGTCGCCCTTGGCGGCTTCCTTGATCGACAGGACCGTCGACATGTTTGAGGCGTTGCGGTTCTCGCCGGTTGACTTCTCGCGCTTCACGCCGGTGGCGCCGGTGCCCTTCATGGAGCCGGACTCCTCCATGCCGGCCATGGCGGCGGCCAGCATGTCGAGCTCCTTGGCGTAGGTGTGCTCGTCACGGTCGTACTGCCGGCTGATCGGCCGCAGGACGTGCTCGGCGACGGCCTTGGCCTGGTCGATGGCCGGGGTGAACTTCTTGGGGACTTCGAGGTTGATCATTGCATCCTCCGGATGTTGAGGGCGTGTTCGCGGTGGTGGTGTGGTCGCGGTGGGGGTGTGGTCGCGGTCCGGTGCTAGACCAGGACCATCCCGTCGACGACGGCGGCGGCGCGCAGGTCGCGGTACCACCGCTCCACCGGGTGCTCCTTGACGTAGCCGTGGCCGCCGAGCAACTGCACGCCGTCGGAGCCGATCTGCATGCCCTTCTCCTCCGCCAGGCGAGCGGCGACCGCGGCCTCGCGGGCGAACGGCTTGCCCTGGTCGGCCAGCGATGCGGCGCGGTACGTGGCCAGGCGCATGCCCTCCAGCTCCACGCCGATGTTGGCGACGGTGAAGGCGACGGACTGGCGGTGGGCGATGGGCTCACCGAAGGCGTGGCGTTCCTTCACGTAGGGGATGACGTAGTCGAGGACCGCCTGCGCGGTACCGACGGCCAGCGCAGCCCAGGCGATGCGTGTGCGGGCGATCAGCTCGCTGTAGACCTCCCCGGCGCCGTCGGCGAGCAGGTTGGCCGCCGGGACGCGCACCCCTTCCAGGAGGAGCTCGCCGGACGCAGTGGCACGCACCCCCATGGTCGGCTCGGCCTTGACCGCCAGCCCGGGGGTGCCGGCCTCGACGAGGACCAGCGCGGGGCCGGTCCCCTGGAGGTCGGCGGCGACGAGGTAGAGGTCGCAGCGGTCGACGTGCGCGACGAGCGCCTTGACGCCGTCGAGGACCAGCTCGTCGCCCTCGCGTCGGGCGGTGGTGCGCAGCACGGTCGGGTCGAACAGCGGGTGCGGCTCGCTGATGGCCAGCGCCGCGGTGGGCGGGTTGTCCTCGGTGAAGGCGGGCAGGAAGCGGGCCTGCTGGTCGGCGTCGCCCCACAGCGAGAGCGCCGAGGCGACGGCGGCCGGGGCCATGATGCCGGCGGCCAGTCCCATGTCGCCGGCGGCCATGGCCTCCAGCGCCAGGACGCTGGTGACGGCGGAGCGTTCGTCGACGACCCCGCCGAGGTCGCTGGGGATGCCCAGGACCATGGCGCCCATCTCGGTGGCCATCGCCCGCAGCTTGTCGGGGGTGGCGCAGCCGTCGTCGGCCTCGCGGGCGGCAGGACGCAGGTGGGTCTCGGCGAAGTCGACGAACCCCTCCACGAGCATCTGCTGCTCCTCGTCGGGGGTCAGGTCGAACAGCACCTTGCCGCCGCCCTCGACCGGGGCCTGCCGGGCGGCCTTGCCGCCGTTGATGGCCTTGCTGGCTTTCGCGAACTGCCGGCCGGCGCCGACCGCAGCGGTGAAGCCGTTGCGGGTGCTGGACTGGACCAGCGCCTCGACCCGCTCGCGCAGGCCGTAGCGGTCCAGCAGCTCGCTGCTGGCCAGGCGGCGCAGGCCACCAAGGGCCAAGCCCATTCCATCTCCTGCCAAGCTCATGTGGGATCCTCCAGAAGGCCGGGTACATGCACCCCGACCCCGATTTGGTCGAAGGGTGCTACCAACGGTAGCGTTACCGCAGGTTACAGCAACAGGTCCACCCCATGTCAAGTCAAGGAGCACACCCGTGAGCCAGACTCCCCGGGACGCCGTGATCGTCGGCGGCAACCGCATCCCGTTCGCCCGTTCCAACACCGCGTACAGCAAGGCCAGCAACCAGGACATGCTGACCGCGGCCCTCGACGGCCTCGTCGCTCGCTTCGGGCTGGCCGGCCAGCGCCTGGGTGAGGTGGCCGGTGGCGCGGTGCTCAAGCACGCCCGCGACTTCAACCTCGTCCGCGAGTCGGTGCTCGGCAGCGCCCTGTCGCCCGAGACGCCCGCCTTCGACATCCAGAAGGCCTGCGACACCTCCCTGGAGGCCACCATCGCCGTGGCCAACAAGATCCGCCTCGGACAGGTCGATTCCGGTATCGCCTGCGGCGTCGACACGACGTCCGACGCGCCGGTGGCCCTGAACGAGGACCTCCGCCACGTCCTGATGGAGGCCAACCGCGCCAAGGGGCCGATGGACTACGTCAAGCTGCTCGGCAGCCTGCGGCCCGACCAGATCGTGCCGGAGATCCCCCGCAACGCCGAGGCCCGCACGGGCATGGCCATGGGCGACCACCAGGCCATCACCACCGCCGAGTGGGGCATCTCCCGCGAGGCACAGGACGAGCTCGCCGTGGCCAGCCACCGCAACCTGGCGGCCGCCTACGACCGCGGGTTCTTCGACGACCTGATGACCCCGTTCCTGGGCCTGTCGAAGGACAACAACCTGCGGCCCGACAGCAACGTGGAGAAGCTGGCAACCCTCAAGCCGGCCTTCGGTGACCGCGAGACCGGCACCATGACGGCGGCCAACTCCACTCCCCTGACCGACGGCGCCGCCGCCGTGCTGCTCTCGACCCGCGAGTGGGCGGCCGAGCACGACCTGCCGGTCCTGGCCCGCTTCGTCGACGCCGAGTCCGCGGCCGTGGACTACGTGCACGGCCACGAGGGCCTGCTGATGGCCCCCGCCTACGCCGTCCCCCGGATGCTGGCCCGCAACGGCCTGTCCCTGCAGGACTTCGACCTCTACGAGATCCACGAGGCGTTCGCCTCGACGGTCCTGTCGACGCTGGCGGCGTGGGACGACAAGACGTTCTGCACCGAGAAGCTGGGCCTGGACGACACCCTCGGCACCATCGACATGGACAAGCTGAACGTCGCTGGTTCGTCGCTGGCGACCGGCCACCCCTTCGCCGCCACCGGCGCCCGCATCGTGGCGACCACCGCCAAGCTGCTGGCCGAGCGCGACGACTGGGCCAACGGCGGTCGCGCCCTCATCAGCGTCTGCGCGGCCGGCGGCAACGGCCTGGTCGCCATCGTCGAGCGGGCGTAACCCCTCCACCCCGCGTGTCGGGTTCTGGGCCACCCGTCGCAGAAGCCCGACACGCGTCCCGCCCGGCACCCCACGCACACCCGACGCGTGTCGGATCCTGGGCCGCCCGTCGCAGGAACCCGACACGCACTCCCCCACCCGAGGAGCACACAGCCATGGCAGATCGCTACACCCAGTTCGTCAACTCCCAGATCGGTGAGAAGCTGGCCGACCTCGTCGGCCTGCCCAAGCCCTCGACCCTGCGCCGCCACGAGCCCGGCCAGCCCCTCCTGGAGGGTCCGGTGCTGCTCGGCGGTGACGGCCGGCTGCGCGAGGTCGTCAACAAGGCCCTGTCCGCCGCCGACATCGACGTCCACACCGAGCTCGCCGACGCCGAGGACACCCCGCGCTACGCGGCCCTCGTCTTCGACGCGACCGGCCTGACCTCCAGCGACCAGCTGGTCGGCCTGTACGACTTCTTCCACACGACCATCCGTCGCCTCGGCGGCAGCGCCCGCGTCGTCGTGCTGGGCACCGTGCCCACCGCAACCGACACCCCGGCCGAGCACACCGCCCAGCGCAGCCTGGAGGGCTTCGTCCGCTCCATCGCCAAGGAGCTGCGGGCCGGTGGCACCGCCAACCTGGTCGAGGTGCACCCGGGCGCCGAGGCGGGCGTCGGTTCGCCGCTGCGCTTCCTGCTGAGTGGCCGCTCGGCGTTCGTGTCGGGTCAGCGGTTCACCGTCGGCCCGCGCACCGAACACCCGCCGGTCGTCCCCGAGGACATCGACCGCCCGCACGCCGGCAAGGTCGCGGTCGTGACCGGTGCCGCACGGGGCATCGGCGCGGCGATCGCCCGCACCCTGGCCCGCGACGGCGCGACCGTCGTCTGCCTGGACCTGCCGTCCGCCGGCGACGACCTGGCGAGGGTCGCCAACGACGTCGGCGGCACCGCGCTGCAGGTCGACATCACCGCCGACGACGCGGCCCGGACCATCATCGACCACGCCACCGAACGCCACGGCGGCATCGACATCGTCGTCCACAACGCCGGCGTCACCCGCGACAAGACGATGGCGGGCATGGACGAGAAGCGCTGGAACATGGTCCTCGACATCAACCTGTCGGCCATCGAGCGGATCAACGACGCGCTGCTGGCCGCCGACGTGCTTGAGCCCGGTGCGCGCATCGTCTGCGTGTCGTCGATGTCGGGCATCGCCGGCAACCGTGGCCAGTCAAACTACGCCGCCTCCAAGGCGGGCGTCATCGGGCACGTGGCGGCCCTCGGCCCGACGCTGGCCGACCGCGGCATCACCATCAACGCGGTGGCGCCCGGGTTCATCGAGACCAAGATGACCGACGCCATGCCGGTCGCCACCCGTGAGGTCGGCCGCCGGCTGAACAGCCTCTCCCAGGGCGGCCAGCCCGTGGACGTCGCCGAGACGATCGGCTTCTTCGCCGGTCCCGACGCCGCGTGGCTCAACGGCACCACCGTCCGCGTGTGCGGCCAGAACCTGCTGGGGGCGTGATCGGCTCGTGACTGATTCGACCGCTTCCCCGACCGACCCTGCCCCGACGGACGCTTCCCCAGCGACCGGTCCCGAGCCGACCCCGACGGTCATCGAGCTCGACAGCCCGCCCGACCTGACGCCCATGCTGGCGAAGGTTGCCGCGGGGGCCCTGCCGCTGCCCGGACGCGGCGGCAGCAAGGGCGACCGGACGCTGCCCGACACCACCGTCGTGCTGCACGACGCCACCGTCGACCTCGACCACCTGGCGTCCTACGCCGAGGTGTGCGGGTTCCGACTGGGCTCGACCCTGCCACCCACCTACCTGCACATGCTGGGGTTCCCCCTGTCGGTGCAGCTGATGACCCGTGAGGACTTCCCGTTCGGCTTGATGGGGATGGTGCACGTCGCCAACCGCATCACCCAGCACCGTCCCGTCGGCATCGACGAGGCGCTGGAGCTGACCGCGTCGGTCACGAACCTGCGGCCCCACCCCAAGGGGCAGCAGATGGACAACGTCGTCGTCGCCACCGCAGGCGGCGTGCCGGTGTGGGAGTCCACCAGCACCTACCTCAAGCGAGGGTCGGGCGCCGACGAGGCCGCCTCGGGCAGCAACGTGGACGTCGAGGTCGCAACCCTGCCCCTCACCGGGTTGTGGCGCGTCCCCGGCGACATCGGCCGTCGGTACGGCGCCGTGTCGGGCGACCGCAACCCCATCCACATGTCGGGCCTGACCGCCAAGGCGTTCGGCTTCCCGAAGGCGATCGCCCACGGCATGTGGACCAAGGCACGGGCGCTGGCCGGCCTCGAGGGCGGCATCCCCGCGGCCTGCGAGATCGACGTGGCGTTCAAGCTGCCGCTCCTGCTGCCCCGCACGGTGGAGTACGCCACCCAGCGCACCGACGGCGGCTGGGCCTTCGGCGTCCGCAGCCGCGACGGCAAGCCGCACCTGGCGGGCACCGTCACACCCAGGGCCTGAGACGCGCCCACGCGGCGGACGAACGGACGGGCTGGCAAGCTCTCGAGGCGATGCGCCCTCCCCCGTTCGACCGCCGCGTGGTCCTGCGCCAGCCGTGGGCCATCCGCTCCGCCGGCGCCTCGGCCCTGATCGTCCTGGTCGCCATGGCGATCCCCGGCACCATCGCCATCCTGCTGGTGCCGGAGAACCCGCGGGAGGGCTGGCTGGCCGTCGGGCTCGCCGTGGCCATATGGCTGTGGCTGGCGGCGCGCTGGCGCTCTGCCGCGGTCGTGCTGGGACCCGACGGGCTGCGCCGACCGGGACCGAGGCCGCCGGGTGGTGGACCACGTGTGCTGCCCTGGGCCGCCATCGACGGCCTGCGGTGGGAGACCGTGCGTGGAGGCGGCCGTACGCCGGTGACCACCCACCGGTTGTACGCCGACGCAGGCGGGCGGCGTGTCCGCCTGACCCGCTATCCGGCGAGCGACACCGACCGCAGCCGATACGACGAACGGTTGCGTGACGCCGGCCTCGCGGCCGGCTGATCCCGCCTGCCGCTCAGGCCCAGAGGGTGTCGGCCAGCGACTCGGCGATGTCCTCGACGTTGCCGCCGGCGTAGGCGCCGGTGGAGAGGTACTTCCAGCCACCGTCCGGGGAGATCGCGACGACCTTCGACCCCTTCGGCAGGCGACCGCAGACACGGATCGCCACGGCCAGCGAGGCGCCGGTGGACACCCCGGCGAAGATGCCCTCCTCAGCGGCGAGCGCACGGGTCGCGCGAAGCGCCTTCAGCGAATCGACCTTGATGCGGCTGTCGAGCACCGACTGGTCGAGGACCTCGGGCACATAGCCCTCGTCGAGGTTGCGGAGGCCGTAGACGAGGTCGCCGTACTGCGGTTCGGCGGCGTAGACCTTGATGTCGGGGTCGTGGGCCTTCAGCCGCTTCCCCACGCCGGTGACGGTCCCGCCGGTGCCGAGCCCGGCAACGAACGCCGTGACGTCGGGCAGGTCGGCGAGGATCTCGGGGCCGGTCGTCTCGTAGTGCGCCTGCGGGTTGGCCTGGTTGCCGTACTGGAACGGCATGTAGAGGTCGCTGTCGGCCGCGGCCATCTCACGGGCCACCCGGACCGAGCCGTTGGACCCCTCGTTGGCCGGCGACAGGACGATGTCGACCCCGAACAGCTCGAGGATCTGCCGCCGTTCCTCGGAGGTGTTCTCCGGCATGACGCAGGTCAGCTTGTACCCCCGCGGTGCGCAGAGGGCGGCCAGGGCGATCCCGGTGTTGCCCGACGTGGGCTCGAGGATGCGGGACCCCTCGTGGAGCAGCCCCTGCCGCTCGGCGGACTCGATCAGGTACTTGGCGACCCGGTCCTTGATGGACCCGGTCGGGTTGTGCCCCTCGAGCTTGAGGTGGATCTCGTACCCGTCCGGGGACAGGTTCGGCAGCCGCACCAGGGGCGTGCGGCCGACGGCATCGGCGATCGAGCGGGCGAGCACGGTGGAGGGGCTAGCAGCCGCCAGCGACTGCCGGCAGGATCGCGATCTCGTCGCCGTCGGACAGCGCGGTGTCGGCGCCGTCGAGGAAGCGCACGTCCTCGTCGTTGAGGTAGACGTTGACGAACTTCGCGAGCTGTCCGTCGTCGGCGGTGACGGCTTCGGTCAGGCCGCCGTAGCGGGTCGAGAGGTCGTCGATGAGCGCCTTGAGGGTGGCGCCGTCGCCCTGGACGGCCTTCTCGCCGCCGGTGTGCTTGCGAAGGACTGTGGGGATGCGGACCGTGACGGCCATGGGTGGTGCCTTTCGTGGTCGCGCGGCCCGTACCGGGGTGTGGTGGGCCTGCGTGGTGAACGGTTTACGACGTTAACGCGGGCCCTGCGGCTGGGCTTCCTGCGCAACGGTGAGAACTCGTTCGCTGACCTGTCCATCGGTGATGTCGTAGGCCCGGATGACCGGCTCGGGGTCCTGCAGGCTGACGATGATCGCCACGATCCCCGGCCAGTACGCCGACTGCTCGATGTCGGTCGGCGAGGGGTAGGCCTCGGTGTGGGTGTGGCAGTGCCAGATGGCGGCCCACTCCAGGTCCTCGTCGTCCATCTCGCGCATGGCCTTCAGCTGTGCCTTGGGCTCCATGCGGAACCACGTCATCGACCGGTCGGCGTTGGGGACGGGCCAGTGGCCGGCGATGCGTCCCTCGGCGTCGGTTGCCAGCAGGCCACAGGTCTCGAAGGGCGTGTCGCTGCGGGCATGCGCGACCATCTCGTCGCGGATGTGTGGCGGCAGGTCCAGGGTGCCGTTCATGGGCGCAACAGTCATCGACGGCAGGCTACCCGGCTGCAGGCGTCGACCCGTCTCGGGCGATGGTGATCCTGCCGGCCACGTCGTCGGTCACGATGCCCACCACGGCCGCCGGATGGCCCCGTTCGACCAACCAGCGGACCGCCTCGGCGGCCCGGTCGGCCGTGGCACCGAACAGCAGTCCCCCGGACGTCTGCGCGTCGGCCAGGAGCATGACGTCGCCGTCGGTGACCCCCTCGGTCACCACCAACCGCTCCTCCACCCACGCGTGGTTGCGTCGGGTGCCCCCGGAGATCATCCCGTCCGCAAGCCCCTCCATCGCGCCGGGCAGGGCAGGCACCCGGTCGGCCCACACGGTGGCGGCGACCCCGCTGGCATCCAGCATCTTGCGGAGGTGGCCGAGCAGCCCGAAACCGGTGACGTCGGTGCACGCCGACGCGTTGGCCCCCTGGGCGGCGGCAGCAGCGTCGGCGTTGAGGGTGCACATCGAGGCCACAGCGGCATCCAGGGCCCCCGGGGTGGGCGTGCCGAGCTTGACGGCGGTGGTGATGACCCCGGTGCCGAGCGCCTTGGTCAGCACCAGGTGGTCGCCCGGTCGCAGCCCGGCGTTGGTCAGCACCCGATCGGGATGCACCTCACCGATGACGGCCTGGCCGTACTTGGGTTCGGCATCGTCGATGGAGTGGCCGCCGACGGCCATCCAGCCGCCTTCGGCCGCGGCGTCGGCGCCCCCTGCCAGCACCTCCGCCAGCACGTCGTTGCCGAGCGCGTCGGTGGGCCAGGCGACGAGGTTGAGGGCGAACAGCGGCCGTCCACCCATCGCGTAGACATCGCTGGCGGCGTTGGTGGCGGCGATCCGCCCCCAGGTCCGTGCGTCGTCGACGATGGGCGTGAAGAAGTCGGTGGTGGCGACGAGGGCTCGGTCATCCGACAGGCGCCAGACCGCGGCGTCGTCTCCGGCGTCGGTGCCGACGAGCAGGTCGGGGTGGCGGGGCGGGGCGACGCGGGCGAGGATGTCGGCGAGCTGGCCGGGGCCGATCTTGCATCCACACCCGGCGCCGTGGCTGAACTCGGTCAAGCGGCGGGTCATGGCCCGGGAGCCTATGCCCGGTGGTGTGCCGTCCGGGCATCGACGGGCGGCTCGTCGGACTCCCCGACCACGCCCACGACCCTCGCCGGCCCCGCCGGGAGGGTCACGCCGAGCACGACGAGGCCGTCCTGGCAGCGCAGCTCCAGCGATCCGCCGTGCGCGTCGCAGAGCTTGCGGACGACGTGCAGGCCGAGGCCGATGCCGTCGTGGGGACGGGTGTCGGACAGGTCGACCTGCACGAAGCGGGCGAAGATCTGCTCGCGCATGTGCTCGGGGACCTCTGGTCCGTTGTTGGTGAAGACCAGGGCGATCTCGTCGCCGGCGACCCTGCCCCTGATACGCAGCGGGGTGCCCGGGTCGGCGAACTTCATCCCGTTGTCCACCAGGTTGCCGAGCAGCAGCCGGAGGTGCTCCCGCGACATCCGCGCCGTCATGTCCTCGGGGACGTCGACCTCGACCTCGGTGGTGCCGTCGTCATCGCCGCCGAACTCCTCGACCAGCCGTTCGATGGTCGCGCTGATCGGGAAGTACCGCTCGGTGTGCGGCTCGACGTCCATCGTCGCGGCCAGCATGTTGCCGATCAGCCGTGACAGGCGCAGGCCGTTGCGTTCGATGCGGTCCGCGGACAGCTCGACCATCTCGGCGGGCAGCTGCCCCATCGAGGCCGACCGACGCAGGGTCTGGGAGAACCCGATGATGGCCGTCAGGGGGGTGCGGAACTCGTGGCTGACGACGGCCAGGAGCTCGTCCTTCAGCCGTTCGGTGTCCTGCATGCGTGACAGCATGCTGCGCTGCACGGCGACCATCTCCTGCATGGACGCCTCGCCGACCAGCTGGTCCGCCTCGCTGAAGCGCCACCAGAGCAGGTGCAGGGCCACCGCAGCCAGGAGGAGGAGCAGCTGCCCGCCCACGAAGGCGATGGGCTGGGTGGCGGCCAGGGTCGCGGAGGAGGAGACCACGCCCAGGGCGGGGCCGATCGCGGCGATCCCCACGCCGAGGGCGGCGCTCGTGGCCGCGACGACGTAGGGACGGTGTTCCTGGTACAGCGCCACCACCCCGAGGAGGACGGCGCTGCTCAGCAGCACCCCGTCGGCTCCGTCGGTGGCGATCCAGGAGGCGAGCGGGACGACGCCGAGCGCGGCGGCGGCCAGCGTGCGGGCGGCCAGCCGATCCCCCATCGCCGTCGCAGCCGTGACCATGGTGACGACGACCGCGCTGGCGGCCAGTCCCGGCAGGACACCAGCGCCGACCGCGAGACCCGACAACAGCGGCACGGCGGCACACACGAGGCCGACGAGGAGCACCGCACGATGCCGTCGACCGGTCCGGTGGGCGTCGAGCGTCCCGCCTCGGGGAAGGAGCTCCCCCAGACGTCGACGTGTGTCGCGCGTCGGGGTGGCGCGAGCAGACGCGGGCCGCTGCACCCTGCCATCCTCACCCACCGCAGCGGGGAAGTCACGCTCGAGCGTGCTGCCCCTTCGCACTAGTTCCGCAGGTCGCTACGCTCCGGCCGATGACCGCAGACGCCTTCTTCACGCCGCTCGACGACGACGCCTCGTCCCTCGTGGCCGCCGCCAACGACGTCGCCGTCGGCCCGTGGGACCCGGGCGCCCTGCATGCCGGCCCGCCGTCGGCGCTGATGCACGCGGCCATGCGACGACACCACGATCCCGAGGACCGGATCACCACCCGGATCGGCTTCGAGATCCTCCGTCCCGTGCCGCTCGGACGGCTGTCGGTCCGGACCTGGGTGCAACGACCGGGCAGGAAGGTCGAGCTCGTCGGGGCCGAGCTCACCGACGCCGACGGCACGGTCGTCATGACCGCTGCGGAGTGGCGGATCCGCACCGCACCCCTGGACCTCGGTGTCGGGATCGAGGGCGAGGCGATGCCGGGGCCCGACGGGTTCGCCCGGTCGACCGGGTTCTTCAAGCAGGTTCCAGCGGGGGGATACGTGTCCACGATGGAGTCGCGCTTCGTCGAGGGCGGCTGGGAGGTCCCCGGCCCTGCGCGCGCGTGGATGCGCATGCCCGTGCGGCTGCTGGCGGACGAGGACCCGACGGGAACGGACCGCCTGCTGGTGTCCGCGGACTCGGGCAACGGGGTGTCGGCCCGCAGCGGTCCCGGCACCGCCCTGGGCGAGGACGGCCTGTTCGTCAACGTCGACCTGACGGTGCACCTGACCCGCCAACCGCAGGGTGAGTGGATCGGCCTGGATGCCCACACCGTCCTGACCGACCACGGCATCGGCCACGCCCACTCGATCCTCCACGACCTGGACGGACCGGTGGGTCGGGCGAGCCAGTCGCTGCTCGCGGATCGGCCGACCTGAACGGCTCGTTCAACGTCTGACGTCGGTGTGCCGATGAACAGGCCGTGGACCTCTCCCGCCCCGTGCCCGCCACCACGACCCGTCGTGGTGGGTTCTGGCCGACGGCGCCGGAGCGGGAGTGGTGGCATCACGCCATCGGCCTGCCCGTCGTGGTGCTGCTCGGCTGGTACGCGTTCGTGCGTGGCACGAGGGTGCCGGTGCTCGGCTGGATCGACCTGGCCGTGCACGAGTTCGGCCACGTCGCCTTCGCCTGGTTGCCGCGTGCAGGGATGCTGACCATGGGCAGCGGCACCCAGGTGATGGTGCCCCTGCTGGTGGCCGCCGGCCTGTGGTGGCGGTCGAGGGATCGACTCGGGGCAGCGCTCGCGCTCGGCTGGGCGGCGACGTCGACCCAGGACGCGTCGGTCTACATCGCCGATGCGCCCCACCAGCGGCTGCCGCTGATCGGCGGCGTGCACGACTGGGGCACGCTGCTCGGGCCGCGCCACCTGGATGCGATGTGGGCGGCCGAGGACCTCGCACGGCTGGCCTGGGCGTCCGGCCTGGTGCTGTGGGTCGTCGCCGTGGCCGTGCTCGTGACGGAGATCGTCCGGCTGCGCTGCTCGGGTGCGAGCGGGGACGGCCCGTCAGGCACCGCTTCCTGGGACACCGACGACGATCCGCCCACGACCTGGTCGCTGCCCGCGAGCTGAGCGTCACACCCCACGACCACACTGGTGGGCGTGACCGCCAACACCCCTCGCTCCGTGGCCTGATGCAGGCCAGGGGCCATGCCCTGTCCGGTGCCGCTGCGTTCCTCGCGGTGGCGCCGACGCTGTCGATCGCTCCCGCTGCCGTGGTGGTGGGCACCCTGCTGAGCGCCGGGGCGGCGACGGCTCCCGACCTCGACCATCCCGGATCGACGATCAGCCGGAGCGGGGGGCTGACCACGCGCGCCTTGGGGTCGGTCGTCAGGATGCTCGCGGGAGGGCATCGACAGGCGACCCACAGCCTGCTGTTCGTCGCGGCCGCGGGGTCGGCGGTCCAGCTGTTCGTGGTCGACCCGGGCGCCGTCGTCCCGGCCGCGGCGATCGTGGCCGTGCTCGTCGCCGTCGCGGGTCCGCTCCTCGCGGAGTCCTTCGGGGGCCGGGCCTCGCTGGTGGGCTTCCTGGCGGCCGCGGCCGGGTCGGCGGCGCTGGTCCTCACCGGTCGGGTCCCGGTGGGTGGCTGGTTCACCGTTGCGGTGGCGGGCGGAATGCTGGCGCATGTCGTCGGGGACCTGTTGACCCCGGACGGCGTGCCGCTCCTCTGGCCGCTGCGTCGCCGGTTCGGCGTGGGCGTGTTCCGGACTGCGGGCGTGGTCGAGGACGTCGTCACCGTGCTGCTGGCCGCGGCCGCCTTCGGCCTGGCGGTACGGGCGCTGCTCTGGGCGCACGGCGTCGATGTCGGTGGTCAACCTTGATGTCACAGCCCACGGGTAGCGTCCTCCGGGATGCGAACCGTGGAAGACGTGGCTGCCGAACTGCTGGCCGACAACCCCGACGGCCTGCCCACGCCCAGGCTGGTCAGGGCGGTGAAAGCGTCGGGTGTCTCGGCCTCGCGAGCGGTGCTCGAGCGCGCGCTGGTCAGGGACGCACGGTTCCACCGCGAGGACGTGCTGGGCAAACCGACCTGGATCCTGCTGGACGAACCCGCGGCCACCGCTCCCGAGGCGCCGGTCGTGCCGTCCAACGGGCCACTCGATGGCCTTGCCCTGCGCGACTGGCAGATCGCGGCCTTCGCGGCGTGGGCACAGGCCGGCTGCAGCGGCGTGGTCGAGGCGGTGACAGGGACCGGCAAGACCCGGCTGGCCATCGCCGCCATCAGGGCCTGCCTGGCGCAGGACGGCCGTGCGCTGGTCATCGTGCCCACGCTGGACCTGCTGACGCAGTGGCAACGCCAGCTGCACGAGCTGGTCCCCGGTGCACGCGTCGGCCAGCTGGGTGGCGGCCGGGCCGACGACCTGCACGACCACCATGTGGTCATCGCCACCCCGCACTCCGCGGCCGCGCTGCCCGTGGACCTCCCCGCGGGGGCCGTCGGACTGCTGGTGGCCGACGAAGCCCACCGCTACGGGGCGCCCACCTGGGGCGAGGCGCTGAAGCCAGCGTTCGCGATGCGGTTGGCGCTCACGGCGACCTACGAACGAAACGACGAGGGCCTGGTGGAGGTGCTGGCGCCCTACTTCGGCGGCGTCGTGCAGGCCTACTCCTTCGCCGACGCCGCCGCCGACGGGGTCATCGCCCCGTTCGACATCACCTTCGTGGGCGTGCCCCTGACCGACGGTGAACGGTCCGCCTACGACAACGCCGACGGGCAGGTCCGGCAGCACCGCAAGGAGCTGGTCGCCCACGGGCTGCCGAAGTCTCCGCTGGAGCTGATCGCCGCGGCCGCGGCGCTGTCCGCCGGTGCCGAGGGCAGGCCCAACACCAAGGTCCGGCGCGAGGTCGTGGCCGCACGCGCGTTCCTGTCCGCCCTGCGCCGTCGTCGAGACGTGGCGGCACAGGCCGACGCCAAGCTGCAGGTCGTCCATGCCCTTGCGCCGTCGCTGGCGACCGACGGCACGCGGGGGCTGGTCTTCACCGACACCGTCGAGCAGGCCGAGCTCGCGGCCGTCGCGCTGCGGCGCCACGGCGTTCCCGCCGAGGAGATCCACGGCGACCTCGCGAAGGACAAGCGTCGGATCCGCCTGGCGCAGTTCCGCAACGGCAACCTCCAGGTCGTCGTGGCCCCCCGGGTGCTGGACGAAGGGGTCGACGTGCCCGATGCCGAGCTGGCGCTCGTGCTGGCCGCGTTCCGGACACGGCGGCAGATGATCCAGCGGCTGGGACGGGTCCTTCGGCTGAAGGACGACGGTCGGGCCGCCCGGCTACTGGTGGCCTTCGCCGTCGACACCCGTGAGGACCCCAAGCACGGGGCGCAGGAGGACTTCATCAACGAGGTCATCGACGTCGCACAGTCGGTGCGCACGATCGACCTGGGGCAGCTGGGCCGCTGAGTCAGCCCGTATCGAGACCGGCCCGGGCGGGTTCAGGTGGGGATCAGGGTGTTGGCGAAGACCTGCCACGCCAGGACGCTCTTGGCGGTGATGCTGAGCCACACGTAGACCCGCTCGCCGAAGAGGTAGTCGCGCCACCGACCGATCTGGCGGTACTGCAGCCACTGGTTCACGGCGAAGCAGTTGAAGAACACGAAGAGGCTGACGAAGATGCCGTAGACGAAGGTGGGGACCGCCGACCCAGCACCGATGACCTGGAAGCCGATCAGCGCCCAGGGGACGACGCCGAGCACGCACCCGAAGACGAACGCCGTCCACCGGGTCTCGGCAAGCCGCCGGTTGTGCAGCTCCATCATCCAGCCGAAGAGGATCATGCCGGCGTTGACGGCGAACAGGGCGCCGAGGGCGACGACGTCGGTGATGCCGGGAAGCAGGGCGATCAGCACGATCATCCACGAGGCGGACAACGAGTACTCCACCCAGCGGGCGCGGTTGATGCCGCTGGCGAGGTCACGGGCGTAGCGACCGAACCACAGCGGCGAGGCGACCACGAAATGGGCGATGGCCGACAGGATGAGGAAGGCAGCGACGGCCGGACCGAGCGGCAGCTCGAACAGCGTCTCGGCGGCCGGCAGCGGGCTGCCCGGCGGACCGTCGGCGAACGTCGCCGTGATCGGGATGGCGAAGTCGTTGGACAGCACGAGCATCGCGGCCGCTGACCCCGCATGCAGCAACCCCATGACGAGGTTCAGCCGACGCAGGCCACCCAGGGCGCTGCTGGGGACCACCAGCTCGTCGGTCGAGACCGACTGGTCAACGAGGGGTTCCACGGACATGCATCCGAGGGTGCCCTCTTGGCTTCCATGCCAACCTCGCCTCGCCTGCGCGAGGTTCTGAACAATACGATCATCCGAGTCAGAGCTGAACGCCCGCAAGACGTCTCGAGGACCGTGGTCCATCAAGCCGTCTTGGAGGCGGGGGGAGTCGAACCCCCGTCCGAATGTCTCGTCCTCGAGAGCGCTACGAGCGTAGGACCAAGAAAATTGTCGGGCGGGGGCCTCCTTGGTCCAGATCTGCCTTCCGCCGTACCCCACGATTAAGTGTCCCGCTCAGCCCATGGAGACGGCTGTGCGGTGGAGCCTGATTGCGATGTCCGACCCCTTGCCTCAGGCGGTGGCTCGGGCGGACAGGCGCTTAGTTAAGCAGCCAGGGCGAAGTTGTCTTCGGCACCTAATAGGTTGCAGAGCGGATTAACGAGGCAGCCCTACATCCTCGGCTCGCTCTCTCGAAGTCGACCGACACCCGTCGAAACCAGTCGCCCCCGGAGATCGAAGGTCGCTATGCAGTTGTCGATCGTCCCGCCCGGGTATGGCGGGAGCCACTCAACGTAGCAGTCTCCAGCCATCCTGCAACCACACCGAAGCGGTTCTTGGCACCCTCGGCGGACGACTGCCAAGAGGACCTCAAGTTCGACACGGACGCGCCGATGGGGCGAGTGGACGCACCATGACCAACTCTCCTCCGCCGCCGCTTGCGGTCGCCATCACCATCGAGGCCATCGCCGGCGACGCCGTCGACCGGGTCATTGATGCCGGCTTCCCGCGGGCAGGCGTGTACGTCGAGCGAGCCAAGCGACTTCGGTGCCTCGCCCAGCGTGGCTTCGATCGGGTCCACGACGGCATCCCACCCCAGGTCGGGATCCTCGGCACGACCTTCTCCCGCGGCGAGGTCACCGTCGTCCGTGACGTCGCGACCGACGGGCGTGTCCCGACGGGCGGTTCCACCGGCGCAGAGGTCTGCATCCCCATCCGGTATCGCAGCCGAGTGGTCGGCGTGTTCGCCATCGAGTCCTGCGTCGGACTGTCCGACGACGACCTCGTCCACCTCATGACCATCGTTGCGGACCTCGAGGCGTCCATCGAGGCCGTCGGCGGTCCCGGCCAGGACTCGCCGTGGCAGGCGCTGGCACGTGAGACCCCAGACCTCGCGACGGCACGCGACCCGGGCGAGATCCTGCACCTTGCGGCCGAGCGGGCACCCGGACTCGCTGGCACGAGCTCGGCCCTGGTCCGTCGGGTGGAAGGCGGTCGGATCAGGTCCGCCAGCTGGGGACCGGCATCGCCCATCCTCGACCACCTGGAGGACACCCAGCTGGACGTGATCGCCGGCTGGACCGGTGGCACGGTGAGCGTCTACACCCACGGCGCGCCCTCCGCCAACGGGGACGACGCCGGACTGGCGCACGCCGGCCTGCGCTCCTGGATCGCCGTCCCGCTGCGGAGCGGCCATCCCGGTGACCTGCTGCTCCTCGCCGACACCGCCCCCATGCGGACCGACCCGTCGATGGTCCAGGTCCTCGAGGTCTACGCCGCACATGTCGCCTCGGCGCTTCGGATGACCGACGCCTTCGACGAGCTGCGGTTCCGGGCCAGGCGAGATTCCGTCACGGGGCTGGAGCACGCCTCCGCCTTCCACGACACCTTCACCGCCATGCGGGCGGCGCCGTCCTCTGGCCTGGGGATCGTGCTGCTCGACGTCGACCACCTCAAGCGGATCAACGACCGTGACGGTCACGCCGTGGGCGACCAGGTCCTGCGGTCCATGGCCCGACGCCTCGAGACCGCGGTGGGAACCCACACCCTCTTCCGGGTCGGCGGTGACGAGTTCGCCGTGATCGTCCCTGCCGACGAGCCCGCGGATGTGGCGGAGGTGGCGGAACGGCTCCGGTATGCGGCCCGCAGCGAGCAGGTCAGCGTCTGCGTCGGCGTCAGCCACCGGTCCCTCGACCAGCTGCGCCTCGACGGCACCCACGACCACATGCTCAGCGAGGCCGACCTCGCCGTGCAGGCCGCCAAGCGCGAGGGCCGCAACCGTGTCGAGGTCTTCACCGCCGCGATGGGCGCCGCGCTGGTCGACCGGGCTCGCATGACCGCCGACCTCGCCCAGGCGATCGAGAACGACGAGCTCCGGATGGTCTACCAGCCGCTCGTCGACACCGGCCGAGGCATCGTCATCGGCGCCGAGGCCCTGATGCGCTGGCAGTCCCCCACCCGGGGCAACGTCCGGCCCGACGAGTTCATACCGATCGCCGAGGAGTCCGGACAGATCATCGAGCTCGGCGACTGGGCCATCCGCCAGGTCGTCCAGCAGGCCGTCGAATGGGACGTGACCGGTCGAGACCTCAAGATCGGCGTCAACGTCTCCGGCCTGCAGCTCCGCCCGGCGTTCGTCGAGACCGTGCGAGACCTCCTCGCGCAGAGCGGGCTGGAACCTGCCCGGCTGATCCTCGAGCTGACCGAGTCCGGCCTCGTCGACGACGACCATCGCATCAGCCTGATCGGGTTGTTGCGCGATCTCGGGGTGACCGTCGCCATCGACGACTTCGGGACCGGCTACAGCTCGCTGAGCTACCTCCGGCGCCTGCCCATCGACATCCTCAAGATCGACCGGTCGTTCATCAACGAGCTGCACGACCAGCGCAACGCGGCCGTCGCCAAGACCATCATCGACCTGACGCGCACGCTGTCGCTGGACTGTGTGGCCGAAGGCATCGAGACGGAGGAACAGCTCTCGCAGCTGCAGGCGCTCGGCTGTCAGTCGGTCCAGGGCTACCTGTTCGCCAAGCCCATGGAGGCCCAGGAGCTGATGGCGTTCGTGGCCGGGTTCGGGGCGACCGCCGTCCTCGGCTGAACCCATCCCCAGGGCCGGGACGCGGTCGGTGTCAGCGGTGCCGCAGCGCCCGGTCGATCTCGCGCTGGGCGTCCTTCTTGGCCTGGTCCCGACGCTTGTCGTGCTGCGCCTTGCCGACGCCGTGCCCGATCAGGATCTTGGCCTTGCCGTCCTTCCAGTACATCTTCATCGGGACCAGGGTGCGCCCCTGCTCCTGGGTGAAGATCTCCATGGCGGCGATCTCACGACGGTTGGCCAGCAGCTTGCGACGCCGCTGGATCTCGTGGTTGTTGCGGTTGCCGAACTCGTACTCGGCGATCTCGGCCTGGTACAGCCACAGCTCGCCGTCGCGCACGGTGGCGAACGCCTGGGCGATCGAGGCCTTGCCCGCACGCAGGCTCTTCACCTCGGTCCCGACCAGCACCATGCCGCACTCGACGGTGGTGTCGATGTCGTAGTCGAAGCGGGCACGACGGTTGACCGCGATCGTGTTCGCGTCGGACTTGGTCTTCTTCGCCATGGGCCAACGGTAGACGGTGGCTGCACGCCCGGCCGGTCAGAAGCCGGGGCTCTCCGCGATCAGCTGGGTCAGGATGTCGTCGGCAGCGGCCAGCTGGGCCTCGGGGTCGTCGTCGGTGGCAACATCCGGGGTCACGCCGACGCCCTCGATGGAGTCGCCGCTCGGGGTGAAGTACTCCGCGGTCGTGAACTTGACGCCGGCGCCCAGGTCGAGGTCGCGGATCGTCTGGACGGTGCCCTTGCCGAAGGTCTGGGTACCGACGACCTCGGCCCGCCCGAGGTCCTGCAGGGCCCCGGCGACGATCTCGCTGGCCGATGCCGAGTTGCCGTCGACCAGCACGACGAGCGGGATGTCGGCCAGCGGGGCATCGCCGGTGACCTCGCGCTCGACGCTGGTGTCACGGGAGTCGACCCGGACCACCAGCCCCTCCTCCACGAACAAGCTGACGACCTCCACGGCCTCCGACAGCAGGCCGCCGGGGTTGCCCCGCAGGTCCAGCACCAGGCCGTTGACGTCCTCCGCCGCGACGAGCGCCTCGACCTGCTCCTGCAGCTGGGTGTCGACCTGCCGTGAGAACTGCGAGATCCGGGCGTAGGCGTGACCGGAGTCGAGGACCCGCGAGCGGACGTCGGGCAGGTTCAGCACGCGACGGACCAGCGTCAGCTCGCGGGGACCGTCCTCGCCCATGTCGAAGCCGACGGTGACCATGCCGCCCTCCTCACCGGCGATCATGTCGACCACGTCGCGCGACGTTGCCCCGTCGATGGCGCTCACCCCGTCGACGCTGGTGATCCGCTCGCCGACCATGACCCCGGCTTCCTCGGCCGGCGACTCGGGGACCACGCCGATGACGTAGATGCCGTCGGTTCGCTCCTCGATGGTGATGCCGATACCGACGAACTCGCCGTCGAGGTCAGCGGTCAGGGCCGAGTACCGCTCCGGGTCGTAGTAGACGGCGTAGGGGTCCTCGAGGGTGCCGAGGAGCCCGGTGATGGCGCCGGTGACCAGCGCGTCCGGATCGGGGCTGTCGACCGCCTCGTTGCCGACGGCGTCGAACAGCAGCTCGACGTTGGCGAACTCGTCGGGGAGGCCACGAACGGCGCTGTCGGAGCCCAGCCGGTACCCCGCCATGCCGGTCGCGGCGATCAGCAGGGCTGCCACGCCGATCGCGAGGACCGTGGTGAAGCGTCCGGGCTGGCGCAGGAACTCCGTGGACCACTCGTTGGGGGTCTCCGGAGCATCGGCTGTGGTGGTGGGGGTGTCGGCCATGTCGTGGATCTCCCAGCCTGCCAGCCCCACATCCCTCACGGGGAGACTGCCGGCATCGTTGATGCACTCTTTACCGGCAGCGAGGACGGGCTGACGCCTAGACGTACCCGCGGGGGTCGACGGGGGAGCCGTTGACGCGGACCTCCCAGTGGAGGTGCGGGCCGGTGGAGTACCCCGTGGAGCCCACGTAGCCGATGGTCTGCCCGGTCGAGACCGACTGCCCGACGCTGGTCGCGAGGCTGCTCTGGTGCGCGTAGAGGGTCACGATGCCGCCACCGTGATCGATCATGATGCAGTTGCCGTAGCCGCCACGCCAGCCGGCGTAGATCACGGTGCCGTTGCCGGCTGCCCCGATCGGGGTGCCGGTGCCGGCCGCGATGTCCATGCCGGCGTGCAGGCGTCGGGCGCCCGAGATGGGATGCACCCGGTAGCCGTAGTTGGACGAGATCCGCCCGTTGACGGGGTAGATGAACCTGCCCGACCCGCTGACGGCGGGCGCCGGCGAGCTCGGGGAGCCCGACGAACCCGATGACCCGGAGGATGCCTGCGCGGCGGCCGCCTCGGCGGCGGCTCGTGCGGCGGCGGCTTCGGCCGCGGCGCGCAGCTCGGCCTCGATCTGGTCGGACTCGGCCTGCAGGTTGGCGATCAGCGACTCGGCGGAGTCGCGATCGGCTTCGAGGCCGGCGAGCACGGCCTGCTTGTCGGCGGCACGAGCCTCGACCTGGGCGACCAAGGAGGCCTGCTGGGCCACGAGGTCGGCGACACGGTTGCGCTCGGACTCGGCTGCCGCTCGGTCGCTGGCCTGCTGGCTCCGCAGTCGCTCGAGCTCGGCCTCGTCGGCCTCGATCTGGCGACGCAGCACGTCGATCTGCTCGAAGTCGGCACGGTCGCGCTCGACGATGGCCTCGACGTAGCGGCTGGCCTGGGTGAACTGGGCGACGTCGCTGGAGCTGAAGACCCGCAACGTCTGATCGGGTCGGGCGGTGATGTAGGACTGGCGAACGCGGGCCTCGTAGGTGGCCTGCTGGGTGTCCAGCGTCGTGCGGGTCGCGTCCAGCCGCTCGGCGGTCTGGTCCAGCTCCGTCGTCGTGGCGACGAGCACGCGTTCTCGGTCCGCCAGCTCGGACTCGGCCAGCTGCAGCTCTGCCGTTCGGGCGTTGAGCTCCTCCTGCAGGTCCTGCAGGTCGGCGAGGATCCGGTCGAGCTCCTCCAGCGAGATGTCGACCTGGGCGTCGATCTCGCCGATCTGGTTCTCGGCCTGGTCGATCTCCTCCTCGATCTCGTCGAGGCGGTCGTCCTGGTTCTGCGCCGTGGCAGTTCCGGGCACGACGGTGGGGACCAGCATGGCCAGAACGGCCATCAGGGACACGAGCAGACGCCAGCGCACCGAAGCACGACCGGCACGCGAGGGGGGAAGGTGCGTCACGGTGTACGAACCGTAACCCTTCGGACACCGCGGTGCGGTGAACCGCCGTACGGGTCGAGTACGGGTCGAGGGTTCAGACCGACAGGAAGCGGTGGATGGCCACGACGCTCGTGACGGCGCCGACGAGCACCGCGGCGATCGCCATCAGCGGGTAGATCGCGAGGACGTCACCGGCGTCGATGAACGGCAGGAACGCCACCTCGGCCTTGAGGTCGGGCAGGTAGAACGCCATGCCCACGCGCAGCAACCGGTTGGCCAGGGACGCACCGATGAAGCTGGCCGCGACACCCTCCAGCACGAACGGCAGCCGGATGTAGGTGTTGGAGGCACCGACCAGCTTCATGATGCCGATCTGTTCGCGTCGGGCGAAGGCGGTCAGGCGGATCGTCGTGGCCACCAGCAGCACCGCCGCGATGGCGTTGACCACGGCAAGGGCGATCGCGAAGCCGCGGATCTTGCCCATGACGGTGAAGAAGCCGTCGAGGATCTCGCTCTGGTCGCGGATGTCCTCGATGCCGGGACGGCCCGTGAACAACGAGGAGATGACCGCGAACTCCTCCGGATCGGTCAGCTTGACCCGGAACGAGGCGGGCAGCACGTCGGCGGTCAACCCGTCCAGGATCAGCGGATCGTCGGCGAAGATCTCCTGGGCGTTGGCGAACGCCTGCTCCTTGGACTCGTACAGGACCTCGCTCACCACCGCCTGACCGCGAAGGTCCGACTCCAGCGCCGCCTGCTGCTCGGGCGTGATGGTGTCGGTCAGGAAGATCGACACCTCCACGTCGGCGTACAGGACGCGCTGGGCCAGGTCGATCTGGCGCTGCACCAGCAGGCTGGTGCCCACCATCGTCAGCGTCACGGTGACGGTGAGGATGGTCGCGATGGTCATGACGAGGTTCCGGCGGAGGCCGATGCCGACCTCGCCGATCAGATAACGCCAGCGTGATGCCATGCCGCTACCCCGCGTACCCGTAGGTGCCGCGAGCCTGGTCACGGACCATCTGGCCGTGCTGCAGCTCGATGACCCGGCGCCGCATGGAGTCCACGATGTGGGAGTCGTGGGTCGCCATGAGCACGGTCGTGCCGGTGCGGTTGATCTGGTCCAGCAGCTTCATGATCCCCACGGAGGTCTCGGGGTCGAGGTTTCCCGTCGGCTCGTCGCACAGCATGATCCGCGGCCGGTTGACGATGGCGCGCGCGATGGAGACGCGCTGCTGCTCACCGCCGGACAGCTCGTGGGGCATGGCGTCGGACTTGTGGGACAGGCCCACGACGGACAGGGCGTCGGGCACGTCGACCCGGATCTGGGCCGGGGGCTGCCCGGTCACTTCCTGGGCGAACGCGACGTTCTCGAAGACCGTCTTGTTGTCCAGCAGCTTGAAGTCCTGGAAGACACAGCCCAGCTCGCGACGAAGCGCAGGAACGCGCCACGACCGCAGGCTGTTGACCCGCTTGCCGGCGACGAAGATGTCACCACGGTCGGGGTCGACATCCTTGAGCAGCAGCTTGATGAACGTGCTCTTGCCGGACCCCGAGGAGCCCACGAGGAACACGAACTCACCCTTGCCGATCTCCACGGAGATGTCGTCAAGGGCATGGATGGTCTTCTTGTAGGTCTTCGAGACGTGGTCGAAACGAATCATCGGAGAGGACGGAGCGCCCGGGTGGAGGCGAAGAGCGGCCCGCCAGCCGAACGTAACACCGCCCCCCTCCCCCGGCAGTGAGGCGAGCACTGGCCACTCGGGCGGCGGATTCCGCGGTAGTGCCGCTCGTCGACCCTCCGTCGGTCTAGCGTTGCGGTCATGGCTGACATCCTCGTGCGGGGCCGGGCCGAAGCCCGGCTGGCCCCCACCGCCGCCCACATGACCATCACCGTCAAGGTGGCCGGCGCCCCCACGCAGGCCGAAGCGGTGGACCGTGCAGCCATCCGTTGCCGCACCGTCGACGCGGCGGTGGACGGACGGCGCAACTCCCTCGTCCGCGGTGCGGTGGACTACTCGGTCCGGACCGGACAGGAGTGGGACTACTCCGGTCAAAAGGGTCGGCGGCTCATCGGCTACTTCGCCACCCGCTCCACGGAGGTCGAGTGCGAACCCAACGGCGAGGCGCTGACCGCCTTCCTCCGGGAGGTCGGCGAGATCGAGCAGGTCCAGGTCAACGGCCCGCGATGGGCGATCGCCCCTGATGCCGCCGGATACGACGCGCTGCGAGAGGCCGCCGGTGCCGATGCCCGTCGCAAGGCCGAGTCCTACGCCGCCGGCCTCGGCAGCCGCGTCGGCTCGCTGCTGTGGATCGCCGAGCCGGGTCTGCGGATCGGCGGCGACGCCAGCGGGGGCCCGCGCCCCGAGATGATGGCCGCCGCGTCACCCCGGGCGATGAAGCGCGGCGGCCCGGGGCAGGACGAGGACGAACCCCTGCTGGTCCGTGTCAACCCCGAGCCGATCACCGTGTCGGTGACCGTCGAGGTCGGCTTCGCGCTGGTCGAGGGCTGACCCCGGCCGACGTCGCCCTCGTGGCTACAGGTTGTCGCGCAGCCAGGTGATGTCGTCGGCGACCGTGTCGCCCGGGGTCTCGCAGATCACCGGGGCGTCGGCCAGGCGCACGGCCTCCAGCAGCCGGTCGTCGGGGATCTGGCCCTTGGTCAACGTCTCGTGTCGGTCGCGGCTGGATCCCAGCTCGTCCCGAGAGTCGTTGCAGTGGACCAGGTCGATGCCACCGGCGATGTCGGCGAACGCCGCCACGGCCTCGACGACGTCCAGGCCTGCCGACCAGCTGTGGCAGGTGTCGACGCAGAACCCGGGGTCGAGGTCACCGATGGTGTCCCACAGCTGCCGGATCGACTCGACCAGGCGGGCAACGGAGTTGTCGCCACCGGCGGTGTTCTCGATCAGCACGGGCACGTCGGTGTCGAGCTGCTGCAGGGCCTTGCGCCAGCGTCCGAAGCCCTCCGCGACGTCCTCGTCCCCCGTGACGGTCCCGCCGTGCACGATCACGGCGGCGGCGCCGATCTCGGCGGCGGCGTCGCAGGTCTGCTGCAGGATCTTCCGGCTGGGGATGCGGATGCGGCTCTCTGCCGACGCGACGTTCACCAAGTAGGGCGCATGCACGTAGATGGGCAGCTCGGCCGCCCGCAACGTCGCGGCGTCGTCCCGCGGGGCCGGCTTCTTCCAGCTCTGCGGGTTGCCGAGGAACACCTGCACGCAGTCCGCGCCGATGGCCTCGGCGGTGGCAAGCGGGTCGGAGGGGGAGATGTGGGCACCGATCAACATGCCGTCGATCGTAGGCGGCCTACGCTGGGGCGGTGCCCGCCACCGAGCCCGTGACCACCCCCGCGCCGCCAGAGGTCGTGGACCGGGTCGAGGGCGAGCTGCGCCAGGGGTGGTGGGCGACCACGCTGCTGACCGCGGTGCCGGTCGTGGTGGCCGTCCTGGTGGGGTACGTGACGGTGGTGCAGGTCGCCGGTGGGGACTGGCTGGCCCTCCTCTTCCCGGGCGTGATCCCGCTGTTCGCCGGCTGGGTCGGGGTGCGCTGGCTGGCCCGCACCATCTCCGTCAAGAACGCCGAACGCCGGATGGATGCCGACACCCGCCGGCAGGCGATCTACGTGCGGGGGCTGAGCGGTACCCACCGGATGGCGGCGGTACAGCATCCCGAGGGGTTCGCGGTCCTCGACTCGATCTGGCGGTCGTGGACGGGCTCGGTCACCGCGGTGCGTCGGCTTCGGACCCACCGGACCTGGCAGGCCAACCGAGACGTGCTGGAGGTCGACGTCCGCCACGCGTCGGGCCGGGTCGTGACGGCGCTCCTGACCGTGGAGGCCGCTGGAGCGCCCGAGGTCGGGCAGCGCCGCAGGGTGCTGGAGGACCCCCATCACCCGCGAGCGGTCATCGACCTGCGACGTCGATGAGGTAGCCCCCGTGACACCCCCGAGAAGGAGCAGGCCATGAGCGGACCGGTCGAACCCCAGGACCTTGCCCCCGGCGACCACCCCCATGCAGGCATCGAGGTGACGGAGGGACGGCACGCATCCCTACCGGGCGTCGACGTGGTCCGGGTGCTGCCGACCAAGGGCCGCCGGACGGTCGGCGCGTGGTGTTTCGTGGACTGCATGCTGCCGCCCGACGCGGAGGACCCCGACCCGATGGAGGTCGGGCCGCATCCCCACATCGGCCTGTCGACGGTGACCTGGCTGTTCGAGGGCGAGGCCGTCCACGGCGACTCGCTGGGCACCGAGCAGCTCATCCGCCCGGGCCAGCTCAACCTGATGACCGCTGGTGCCGGCATCGCCCACGCCGAGCTGGGGCTCGCGCCCGGGATCCAGGGCGTGCAGCTGTGGGTGGCCCAGCCCGAGGAGACACGCCACGGCGACGCGGCGTTCCAGCACCTCGCCGAGCTGCCCGTCGTGGACACCCCCATCGGCCCGGCGACGGTGCTGATGGGGTCGATGGGCGGCCAGACCTCACCGGCCCGCCGGGACAGCGAGATGGTCGGCGTCGACCTGTCGTTGCGGGCCGGCTCGCTGGAGCTGGAGGCCGACCCGACCTTCGAGTACGCGATCGTCCCCATGGACAGCCCGGTGAAGGTCGGCGATGCGATCGTCGAGCCCGGCTGGTTGGGCTACGTGCCCCCGGGCAACGACCACGTCCACCTCGAGGCCGGCGAGTCCGGCGGCCGCATGCTGCTGCTCGGCGGGGTGCCCTTCGAGACGGTCGCCATGTGGTGGAACTTCGTCGCCAGGACCCGGGACGAGATCACCGAGGCGTGGCGCAGCTGGCAGGCCCACGACACCGACCGCTTCCCCGAGGTCCCCTCCGACCTCGCGCGCATCGACGCCCCCAAGCCCCCCTGGGTCCGCTAGGCCCACCCCAACGCGTGTCGGCTCATCGGCACGGCACACCAGCCAGCCGACACGCCTTCGAGGCGTGTCGCGTCATCGGCGCACAACGCCGGCAAGGCGACGCGCATCCGATGCGTGTCGGCTCACCAGCGCCTCGTGCCGGTGAGGGGACAATCGTCAGACGCCGCGGAGGTGCTGGGCCCGGCGGACCCGTTCGACGGCGACGCGGTAGGCCGCGGTTCGCATGTCGACCTCGTCGGCGGCCGCTCGTGACCGCGTCTCGTCGACGGCGGCGAACATGACCTCGGCGAGGCGTGCCATGACCCGTTCGTGCGTCCACGGGGTGCGGGAGTGGTTACCGGCCCACTCGAGATAGGACACGGTCACGCCGCCGGCGTTGGCGAGGATGTCGGGTACGACGGTGACGTCGCGGCCGCAGAGGACGTCGTGGGCATCAGCGGTGGTCGGGCCGTTGGCCGCTTCGACCAGCACCCGACAACGCAGCGCCTCGGCCACCTCGGGTGTCACGACGCCGCCGATCGCCGCGGGGACGACGATGTCGACGTCGAGGGTCAGCAGGTCGTCGGGGTCCATCTCCTCCGCGTCGGGCAGGACCTCGGCCACGGGCGGTGGCTTGGCCTCGGGGTCCTCGCGGAGGCGACGGGCGAGGGTGTCCAGGGGCAGGCCACCGGGGTTGTGGCGTGCGCCGTCGACGTCGCTGACCGCAACGATGCGCGCGCCGCGTTCGTGCAGCGCCATGGCGGCATGCGCGCCGACGTTGCCCAAGCCCTGGATGGCCACGGTCGCCCCGTCGACGTCGAGGCCGATGTCCGCACAGACGCGTTCGGTGGCCATGGCGACGCCGGTTCCCGTCGCTTCGGTCCGGCCCGGACAGCCGCCCAGCACCAGCGGCTTGCCGGTCACGACGGCCGGCGAGTAGCCGTGGACGTCGGAGTAGGCGTCCATCATCCACGCCATCTCCGCCGGACCGGTGCCCATGTCGGGGGCGGGGATGTCCAGGTCCGGTCCGATGATGGGGTCGAGGCGCTGCACGACCTCCTTGACCAGCCGCTCGAGCTCGCCGGCGCTCAGGGTGGACGGGTCGCAGGCCACCCCGCCCTTGGCCCCGCCGAAGGGGATGTCGACCAGGGCGGTCTTCCACGTCATCGTGGCGGCCAGCGCACGGAAGTGGTCGAGGTCGACATCGGGGTGGAACCGCATGCCGCCCTTGAAGGGGCCGCGGGCACGGTCGTGCTGCACGCGGTACCCACGGAAGACCGTCAGCTCACCGGTGTCGCGGCGCAGGGGCACCTCGAAGGTGACCTCCCTGAACGGCGTCTGCAGCATGCGGCAGGCGTCGTCGTCGAGGCCGAGTCCTTCGGTGGCGGCGTCGAGGAAGCGGGCAGCGTCGGTGTCGAGGCTCATGCCTCGGTTCCTTTCCCAGCCAGCTCCGGGACTATTCCCCGGCGGTCAGTCCTGCTCGGGGTGGGGAACCACCAGCTCGGCGGTCGACCGGAGCTCGTCGGTGGTGCCCTGGGGACGGTGGCAGTACCCCATCACACAGCTCGACCCGGACCGCTGCGGCCCGAGCTGGTGCACGTGGCCGAGCCGCGCGCTCGCCCACGCCTCGAGGTCGACGAGGACGGCGCCGGCCTGCAGGGACGCAACGGTGGCGTCGTCCACGTCGGACGGGAGCGTCGCGGTGACGTCCCAGGTGATCACGATCCGGTCGTCGGTGCGCTCGACCTGCTCGTCGGGGATGGCCACGACCCGACCGGCGTCACCGAGGCAGTCCCTGCGACGATCGACCACCCCGACGCAAGCATCCGGGGAGAGGGTCGAGTCGCTGACGACCTGCAGGTCCCGCGCACAGTCGACCTTCACGATGGCGGCGCTCGAGCTCGCCGTCGGGGCCTCGTCGCGGGCCTCGACGTACCGGTCGCACCCGTCCTCGCCGGTCCAGCCGACGCGGTGGCTGGTCGGGACACCGTCGTCCAGTCCGCCGGCGACGTCGATCACCACGGTGGCCACGACCTGGCCGTCGACGTTGAGCAGCGTCATGCCGACCGCACAGATGTCGACGGGGGCGAGCACGATCTCGCTCGTGCCCTCCTGCGTGGGGTCCCCGCTGCAGTCGTCCTCGATCGTTGCGCTGCTCGATGGCGTCGCCCCCGCAGGCAGCGCCATCACCGTCACGAGCAGGAGCGCGACCAGCGCATGCAGCCGCCGTGCAGAACCCATTGAAGAACCCACCATCCTCGTCGTGCCGAACCACCCGTCCGGTCCCACTTCCCGGTGATTCGCCCTGGCGGCTCGTTCTCCTGCACGGGTTCGACAGAATCTTCCCGCTGACGCGTCAGAAGTCCTTGATCGCGTCGAAGGGGGTCTTGCACGACCGGCAGGAGTGGGTCGACCGGCACGGCGCCGACCCGAACGGCGAGTCGTCCCGGGTGTTGCGCGAGCCGCAGTGCGGACAGGTGACCCCGTCGTCCACGGCATCACCGGACCGACGACGGCCGAGCTGCACGAGCGCCTGACCGGACCCCGGCGGGGCGATGCCCGCCTCGGTCAGGGTGGTCCGTCCGGACTCGGTGATCCGCTCGGGGCCCCAGCCGATGTCACGACGCCAGACCACGTCGACGTCATCGATCCCCTGCACGCCCAGGACGGCCGACTCGATGTCGGCACCGATGTAGTCGATGGCCGGGCAGCCGGAGAACGTCGGGATGACCTCGACCCGTGCCCGTGCCCCCTCCACGGTGACGTCGTGGACCATGCCGAGCTGCCCGATGGTGACGGGCGGCATCTCCGGGTCCTCGACCGCCGCCGCGGCCGCACGGACGGTCGCGGTCAGGTCGGTCAGCGCAGACGTCACGACGTCGGCCATCACCACGTCGCCCCCGGGTGCTCGCGGTACAGCGCCGTCATCTCCTCCCACATGGGGGGGAAGTCCTCGGTGTGGGTCCCCTGCCGCCCGCCGAGGCCGCCGGCCTCGTCGATGGCGTCGAGGGTGTCGGTCAGGCCGAACCGTTCGTAGTCCTCCGCCAACGCCTGGCGCCACGGC
Organism: Euzebya pacifica; assembly: GCF_003344865.1. GTDB lineage: Bacteria > Actinomycetota > Nitriliruptoria > Euzebyales > Euzebyaceae > Euzebya > Euzebya pacifica. The sequence goes on along the minus strand of NZ_CP031165.1, from coordinate 1,601,737 downwards.
TCGAACATGCCCTGCGAGGACACCGGGAGGATGCCGACCTTGACCAGCTCCTCCTCCCACGGGAGGGTCTCGAAGAGGCCACCGACCTCGGCCAGCATCCGTCGCGCACCCGCACGGATCCGCTCCATGCCGTCACCGGGGCCGTCGGCAACCCGATCGAGCCACGCCCGGGCGTGGGCACGGTGCAGCCGCTCCTCACGCATGATCGGGCCGAGCACCCCGTTGATCGAGGCGTCGGTGGACTCCGTCAGCACCGACATGCGCACGTGGTCGTACAGGTCGTAGGCGTGCTGCCGGACGATGGTGTAGGCCCAGTCGCCGGGTTCGCGTTCCAGCAGGACGGCGTGGCGGTACTCCTCGGGCCGGCGGCCGAAGGCGAGGGTGTCCTCGTCCTCCCCCGTCAGCTCCTCGGCGACGCCGTACCAGATCGCGGCGTGCCCGATCTCGTCCTGGGCCAGGGAGGAGAAGGCAAGGTCCTCCTCCAACGTGGGGGCAACCCCGGTCCAGTGGGAGTGGCGATGCCCGATCATCAGCTCGTCGTCGGCGAGCGACAGCACGAGGGCCAGCTTCGGATCGTCCGGGGCCGTCCAGGATCCGCGGGTGGCGCGGGGCACGTTGGTCATCCGGGTCACTGGTGCACCCCCGGGCGCGTGCCCTCGATGCGGACACCGAGGTCGGCGATGCGCTGCTCGGCGCGTCGACGCTTCGGACCGAGCGGATAGCCCGCAGACACCCGGTAGGACTTGTCCGTGGCGCCGACGACGTCACGGCTGTCGGCGACCGGCACGACGTCGTCGCCGTCGCGGATCGCGCAGTCGACTCCTTCGCCGTGGCGGAAGAAGGAGTGGAGGGCGAAGCCGAGCGCCATCTCGCGGTCGGGGGCACGGACGTAGCCGACGGTCTCCCAGTCGTCGTCCTCGCGACGCTTCTGCAGCACGGGGTAGCGGCCCATCAGGCACCCGCCCCCTGCAGCGCCGGCGAGTCGGCGGTGTCCAGGCGTGGCTCGCCCATCAGCTCACGCGCCCACGAGTTGGCGTCGGTCATCCAGATACGCCACGACAGGCGGGTGTCGGTCATCGGCCCGTTGCCCTTGGCGATGGTCCGCAGCTCGTCCCATGACGGCTCGGTCCACGTCCAGTGGTCGGCGTCGGGGTCGTAGGACAGCGCCGGGTCGGGGATGGAGATGCCGAGGTCCCACAGCTTGGGGACGTAGCGGTCGAAGAACCGCTGCCGCAGCTCCTCGTTGGTCTCGGTCTTGATCCGCCAGTACAGCAGCCGGTCCTTCTCGGCCGGGGTCTTGGGACCGAAGAAGTGCATGACGGGCACCCACCAGCGGTTGACGGCGTCCTGCAGCATCTCGCGCTGGGCCTCCGTGCCGCCACCGAGCTCGAGCAGCAGGTCCTCGCCGTGGCGCTGGTGGAAGGACTCCTCGGCACAGACACGCTTCATGACCCGCCGGTAGGGGGCCAACGACGTGGTCAGCAGCGCGGTCTGCGTGATGATCGCCGCACCGTCGACGAGGCAGCCGATCACGGCGACGTCACCCCACGACATGGTCGGGTAGTGGAAGACGTTGTGGAACTTGGTCCGCTTGTTGAGCAGGTCCGACAACATCTCGGGGCGGGGCTTTCCGAGGTCCTCGGCAACCCGGTAGATGAGGTGGCCGTGGCCGACCTCGTCCTGGACCTTGGCGGTCAGCGACATCTTCCGCCGCAGCGTGGGGGCGCGGGAGATCCACTCGCGTTCCGGCAGCGCCCCCATCAGCTCGGAGTTGGCGTGCATCTCGATGAACTTGATGGCCATCTGGCGGTACTCGTCGGGCATCCAGTCGTCGGCCTCGACGGTGCCGCCCGCCTGGACGTGCTCCACGAACGCGGCGGTTCGTTGCTCGAGGTCGGTGTCCAGCGTGGTCATGTGCTCGGCCCTCCACGGGTGTTCGGCGAGACGACGTCCGGGCAGGCGATCGTCGTGTTACACGATCATAGACCATTTGCCGTTTCCTGTAACACGTCAATCCGGGAGGGGGCGTGCCCAGTCGAACACCACCGCCGTCGCGGAGGGGGCGAACCGGACCCGCTCGACGTCCCCGAGCGGCAACCCGGCTGCGGCACCGAGCTCGTCGTGCACGACCGTCGTCGACGCCTCGTGCAGCGGCCAGGGATCGTGGACGACCGGCGCATGGTGCAGCACGCCCCTGACCACGCTGTACGCCGCCCAGCGGTTGACGAGGAACCGGTCGAGGTCGTCGGGCGCGGCCGGTGGGCCGACGCGGACGCCCACCAGGCTCGTGGCGCCGACGGGTTGGGGCCAGCGACGTCGGCACCAGTACCGCAGCTCCTGCCCCTCCCCTGCCGGCCCTCGCCGCAGGATCCGCATGCGCGACCAGGTGTAGGGCACGCCGAAGAGCGTCCGGGCGGCGGGCGGCATCCAGGCCCGGGTGACGTCGAGGGAGTGGAACCACACCGCCGGGCCCCGCCCGCCACGGACGTAGGTGCGGACGTTGGTCTCGGGGAACGTGGTCAGGCGCGGGATCGCCGGCAGCGGGGGGAGGGTCAGGTCGACCATCTCGAAGGGCACCAGGGACGCCCAGGCCGATCCGTCGAACAGGTCGGGCTCGAGCCCGTCGGGCAGGAGCGCCTGCAGCCGGGCAGGCTCGATCCGCCAGTGCAGCATGGTCACGTCGCGCCACACCTGGGTGGCGGCAGCCCGACCGATCACGTGTGGAGAGCCGTCGGGGTAGTCGTGCTCAGCCATCCTCGGCCACCCCGGGTCGGACGACGAGGGGAACCGACTGATCGGGGTCGCGTGCCCATGCCACGTCGACGGTGGCGTGGACCTCCCATCGGATGCGGATCATGGAACCGTCGTAGGTGACCGGTCCCTCCCGGGGAACGGTGAGCACCGCTTCGAAGACGGGTGGGATGGGCCCGGCGTCGGCGGTGTGCACCACGCGGTCGACGACCCCCCGGTTGCGGGTTCCGCGACCCTCGGTGTACCAGCGCAGCTCGACCCGGACCTCCTTCGGTGCCTTGTCGTGCTGCCAGCTGGCCCGGGCACGGACGACGTCACCGACGACGGCGACGCGACGGTCGGTCTCCAGGACGATCACGACAGCCCCAGCCGGTCGAGGTCGCTGCGCTGTGCCGCGGGGACGATCCACAGCGGGACGACGGAGTCCTCGGTGAAGCCGTCGGTGAAGGTCATGTCGACGTGCAGCTCCCAGGTCACCTTGTTGTCGCTGGCCTCGAAGCTGGGTGGGAAGGAGGGGATCTCCAGGAGCATCTCGCCGATGACGTGCCGGCCGTCCCACGCTCGGGCCACCTCCACGGGGATGGACTGGACCTCCTCGGTGGCGGTGCGGGTGTCGGTTCCCTGCCGGTACCGGACCCACTCCCGCAGCACCAGCCTCGCGGTGATGTCGCTGGTGTCGGTCGTCCCCTGCTTGACCAGCCGTCGAAACCGCACGGGCACCCGGCTGCCCAGGAAGAAGACCGTGGAGGGCACGTCGACGACCCCTGGCTCGAGCCGGTCGGTGATGCGCTTGTTGCGTCGCCAGATCCACAGGAGGAAGGCGGTGATGGCCAGCAGGACCACACCGGTGGCCCGTGTGCCGGAGGTCGGGACGGCGAGGAAGACCAGGCCGAGCACGCCGAGGAACACGGCGATCACCAGCGGGACGGCGGTCAGCCGGCCGGTGTCACCGCGGGAGGCGAGGGTGTGCGGCAGCTCGGGAGTCACGAGCCGCTCCAGACCTGCATCGGCGCCGCGGGGGAGGCGGCATCTGCCGCGGGGGAGGCGGCATCGGCTCGCGCGGCGGCCCAGCGGTGCAGCTCGGTACCCACGGTCCACCAGCACCCGTCCGCACGGCGAGCGATGTCCGCGGCGAGGGCGTCGGGCAGGTCCAGCCGGTCGGTGGTCCCGTCCACCAGGACTGCCTCGATCCGGCGGACGGCGAAGGCCCGGACCGTCGTCGCCGTCGGTCCGGGCAGGACGTGGCTGTGGTCGGCGAGCCCCGTCCGGCGATGGGTGCCGAGCAGCACGAGTGCCCCACGCCGACGTGCCCGCGTGACCGCGAGCCGCAGCAGCTGCGGGGGGACCCGGTCCACCTCGTCCCAGGCGACGGTCCCGCCGACCTCGGGCATGGGGAACCGCCCGAACCGGTCGAGCCCGGGGTCGACGTGGCGGTAGGGTCCCGGACGGTCCCGCAGCCACGCCATCAGGTGGGTCGTCTTGCCGGCTCCCTTGCACCCGACGAGCTCGATGACGCCCGTGGGGGGTGGGTCGGGCACACCGACATCCAGCCGCACGGCCTCGTCGACCCCCGGGGAGTCCTCGGCGACGAACGGATTGCGATGCAGCCCGAGGCGAAGGTACGGATCATCCCTCATTGCGGGCAAGCCTAGGACAGGGCGGCGTTCCGGCGTCGCGGTCGGTTCAGCTCCGCGCCATTCCCGGGAGCGCCCTGCGGACGGCGTTGACGAGGCCGTGCAGGTCGGACGGGTCAACACGCACCGCGTCGAGGGCACCGGCGCGCGGCGCGTCGATCGGGCCGACCAGCAGGTGGTCGACGAGGAGCTCGGTGTCCACGCCGCTGTCGGCACCCATCGTGTGGCTGTCCAGCGCCAGGACGTCGACCTGCTGCCCGGCCAGGCGCCGGGCCACCCACGCCGCAACGGGCGCGGTGGGGCCGGCACCGATGACCAGCCCGCGACGGCCACGGTGCAGGACCCGCGGGTCGCCGAAGGAGGTGCGTTCGGGGTCGGGCTGCTCGGGCAGGCCCGCCAGCGGCTCCGGCAGGTGCAGCACGACGGGTTCGTCGGCGCCCAACGCCCCGATGAGCAGGGCGGGCAGGTCCAGCTCCCAGCCGGGCTGGCAGACCGTCGTCCCGGCGCGATGGGCAGCCCCCAGGTGCATCGGGTCGGCGCTCAGCAACACCATCGGCGCGGTCAGGCCCGACGGCAGCACGCTGACCGTTTCGTCGAGCACGACGATGGCTTCCCCGCCCCCGCGCCGGATGCCCTGGCCGACCGACAGCCGCGATGCCGCGGGGGCCACGGTCACCAGCCGCTCGGGCCAGATCTGGGTGAACCAGCTGACCAGCGACGTGTCGGGTCCCGAGACGACCAGCAACCCCGGCCGTTCCCCTGCCAGCCGTACCAGGACCTCCCCGAACGACTGCGCCAGCGACGCCACGACCTCGTTGGTCACCGGTCCTCCCGCGTGGCCACGACAACGCTCGCCCCGTCCTCGGCATCACGGACGGCGTGATCCAGGGCCGAGAGGACCGACCACGCGTCGTCGTTGTCCGCCTGATGGACCGACAACCCCATCGCGCGCAGCAGGCCGACGATCCGTCCCGCATCGCTGCGGGGGCCGACCACGACGGGGCACAGGCGCACCGGGTCGAGCCCGGGCAGCATCGCGGCAGCCTCCATCGTGGCCCCCTGCGTGAACGCGGCGGTTCGCAGCAGCACCCAGGTGCGTCCGCCTGCGGTCCGCCGGCTGCGGATGGCGGCCACCCCGTAGCCGAGCGCAAGGGCGTCGTCCTCCCCCGCCCCCATCCACCCCTCGCGCAGGGTCCCGAACGCCCGGCCGCCGAGGACGACGGCGTCGGCCGGGGTCAGCTCGCCGCCGGTGACGCCGGCATGGCGCAGCGCCGCGAGCGCCACACCACCCGGCCCCCTGATCCGGTCCCCGGCCGCCTGCACGTCAGCGGGCCGGACCGCGTCGAAGAGGCTGCGGCGGGGGGCGCCGACGACCTGCATCGACCGGTTCGGGGACCGGTCAGTCGACATCATCTCCCCCAGCCGGCTCGCCCCCGCGTGCCTGCCACTGGAGGTAGGCCGTCATGAAGTCGTCGAGCGCCCCGTCGAGCACGGCCTGGGTGTTGCCGGTCTCCTGTCCCGTCCGGTGGTCCTTGACCATCTGGTAGGGATGGAGGACGTAGGAACGAAGCTGGCTGCCCCACTCCACGGACCGCTGGTCACCGCGGACCGCGGCCAGCTCGGCCTCGCGCTTCTCGCGCTCGAGGACCGCCAACCGGGCCTTCAGCAGCCGCATGGCCGTGGCCTTGTTCTGCAGCTGGGACCGTTCGTTCTGGCAGCTCGTGACCAGGCCCGTGGGAATGTGGGTCAGCCGAACCGCCGAGTCGGTGGTGTTGACGCCCTGCCCGCCGGGTCCCGACGAGCGGTACACGTCCACGCGGAGGTCGTCGTCGGCGATCTCGATCTCCTCGTCGCCTTCCTCCATCTGGGGGATGACGTCGATGGAGGCGAACGCGGTGTGGCGTCGGGCCTGGGAGTCGAACGGGGAGATGCGCACCAGCCGGTGCACGCCGTGTTCGGACCGCAACCAGCCGTACGCCCGGGCCCCCGCGACGGAGAAGGTGGCCGAACGGATGCCGGCCTCGTCGCCGAACTGCTCGTCGTACACCTCGACCTTGAAGCGGTGGGCCTCCGCCCAGCGCCGCACCATCCGGTACAGCATCTCCGCCCAGTCCTGGGAGTCGGTGCCACCGGCGCCGGCGTGCACGGTCACGACGGCGTCGTGGCCGTCGTACTCGCCGCCGAGCAGGACACGGGTCTCGAGCTCGACGAAGTCCTTGGCCAGCCCCTCCAGCCCTTCGTCGACCTCGGCCAACGCGTCGGCGTCGTCCTCCTCACCGGCGAGCTCCTCGAGCACCTCGAGGTCGTCGAGCCGCTGTGCGAAGGAGTCGTGGACCTTCACGTCGTCCTCGACGGCCGAGAGTTCCTTGGTGACCTTCTGCGCCGCAGCCGGGTTGTCCCACAGCCCGGGCGCTGCCGCTTCGAGCTGCAGCTCGCTCAGGCGCGCGCGCTTGGTGTCCAGGTCAAAGATACTCCTTGACCTGGGCCAGCTTGGTCCGGTACTCGGCGAGGGCGTTGCGCTGTTCGGTTGCCATGTCCGTGCAGGCTATCGCGCGACGCTACGCGCCCCTGTCCGCCCCGTCGATCGTCGCCAGCCGCTCGAGGACCAGGGCGAGGAAGCGCTGGGCGTCCTCGGGGTCCTCGACGGGCGCGTCGAGCTGGACGTAGGCGGTCGTTCCGTCGTCGAACACCAGCGTTGGTGGCCTGAGGATCCCGTGCTCCTCTCGGGCCTCCGCCATCCAGTAGCCGACCTCGGCCTTCAGCCGCTCCATCTCCTCGTCGTACTCCGCCAGCGGCAGCCCGGCGGCCGCCCCGACCTGCAACCACATGGCCAGCTCCGCGTGCGCAGACTCCGCGTCGACCCCGATCCGCTCGTAGGCCGTGTCGATCAGCCGCGCGACCGCCTCGGGACCGTGATCCCGGGCCTGCTCCATCAGCATCAGCAGCTCGAGCCCGAACGTCGGCGCCTCGCAGTCCCACGGCTCGGCGACGTCGAGGCTGAACGGTCGTGCCTCGATCTCCGCCTGCAGCCCCAACGCCCTGATCCAGCCCCAGACCCGGGCACTCTGGACATCGCGGAGGTCCAGGTGCACGGCGATGAGGTGGGTCATGGATCGGTGCCGGTGAACCTACGTCATGGCCCTCGGTCGAGGTCGGACGACGTGCAGGTCGGTCTCCCGTTGTCGCACCGGCCGGGTAGGATCGGCAGCCAGATGGAGGAGGACTTGACGTGACGCCGCTGATCGACGCAACCGAGATGTACCTCCGCACCGTGTGGGAGCTGGAGGAAGAGGGGGTCCCTGCGCTGCGCGCCCGCCTCGTGGAACGCCTCGGCGTGTCCGCGCCCGCGGTCAGCGAGACCGTGAACCGGCTCATCGACGACGGGCTGCTGCAGCTGGACGAGAAGCGGCGGGTCAGCCTCACCGAGGACGGCCGCCACCTGGCTGCAAGCGTGATGCGCAAGCATCGCCTTGCCGAACGGTTGCTGACCGACGTCATCGGGCTGGACTGGGAGCAGGCCCACAACGAGGCCTGCCGTTGGGAACACGTGATCTCCGACATGGTCGAGGCACGGCTGATCGAGGTCCTCGGCGACCCCACGACATCGCCGTTCGGCAACCCGATCCCGACCGGTGACGACACACAGTCGTGGACCAACCTGATCACCGCCCGCGAAGCCGCCGCAGGAACGATGCACGGCACCGTCGAACGGATCAGCGAGAAGCTGCAGGCTGACGTCGACGTCATGCGGCGACTGCACGCCGCGGGCATCGCGCCGGGCACCGACGCGGCGCTGAGCGCCCGTGGCGGCGACATCGTGCTCACCGTGGATTCCGAGGAGGTCGTGCTGTCCCCCGACGCCGCCTCGCTCGTGTGGATCAACGCGGCATCCTGAACGTCCACCGGTAGGCTGCCGCGGTCGTGACTGCCTCGTTCCCCCCGCCCTCCGTCAGCCACACCCACGAGGTCCGCCTCACCGGCGCCGCCGACGGGCTGGACGTCGTCCGCGCCTGCATCGACGACCACGACGGCCTGGTCGTGGACGCGCTGGCCGGCGACCCGACGGCCGCCGACACCGACCTGGTGACCTTCCGGGCCGGGTCCGTCGAGCACGCCGCCGCGATCGTCGCGGCGATCGGCGAACTCCCGGGCATCGCCGTCGTCGACCACGTCGACGTGGTGCTCGCCCGCCACGACGGCGGCAAGCTGCGGATCTCCTCCACCTCGGCGGTCAACGACCTGACCGACCTGGCCTTGGTCTACACACCGGGCGTCGCGCGCCCCTGCATGGACATCTTCGAGGAGCCGGCGAAGGCCTACGACCTGACCATCAAGCGCAACGCCGTCGCGGTGGTCAGCGACGGGTCGGCGGTGCTGGGGCTGGGCGACATCGGACCGCTGGCCGCCATGCCCGTCATGGAGGGCAAGGCCATCCTCATGCGGGACTTCGCGGGGGTGGATGCCTACCCCATCTGCCTCGACGAGCGCGATCCCGACCGGCTGGTCGACATGATCGTGGCGATGTCGACGGGCTTCGCCGGTATCAACCTGGAGGACATCTCTGCCCCCCGGTGCTTCGAGGTCGAGGGCAAGCTGCGGCAGCGGCTGGACATCCCGGTCTTCCACGACGACCAGCACGGCACCGCAGTCGTGGTGCTGGCCGCCCTGATCAACGCCGTCGAGGTCGTCGGCAAGACGCTCGGCCCGGACCTGCGGGTCGTCGTCCAGGGCATCGGCGCAGCCGGGATCGCGGTCGCCAACCTGCTGATGGCCGCTGGCGTCAGCGACGTGGTGGGCGTCGATCGGGACGGCATCGTGACCGCTCGCCGCAAGGACGCCCGCGACCCGATCTTCCGCCGCTTCGGCAAGCAGACCAATCCTCGCGACCTGCGCGGTGGCAAGGCCGTGGCCCTCGACGGCGCCGACGTCTTCATCGGGCTGTCGGCCGGCAACACCCTCTCGGTGGCCGACGTCGCCACGATGGCCGACGACGCGATCGTCTTCGCCATGGCCAACCCCACCCCCGAGATCGACCCTGCCGTTGCCCGGCAGCACGCGGCGGTCGTCGCCACGGGGCGCAGCGACTTCCCCAACCAGATCAACAACGTGCTGTGCTTCCCCGGCCTGTTCCGTGGGTTGCTGGACGTGCGGGCCTCGGCGGTCACCGACGAGGTGAAGCTGGCGGCCGCCCGCGCGATCGCCGGCATCGTCGACCCGGCCGAGCGAGGGCCCGACATGATCATCCCCTCTCCGCTGGACCGGCGGGTCGTGCCCGTCGTGGCCGCCGCCGTCGCCGAGGCCGCCACCCGGTCGGGGGCCGCACCCGTCGAGGACGCCTGAGGTGCAGGGCTGGACAGCCGAGGGACTGCACGCCATGCGAGCCCGGCTGATCGCGGACGTCAGCGGCCTCGACCCCGTGGACGACCGCGAGGCACGGTCGATCGAGGAAGTCCTCCACGGCCTGCGAACGCTGCCGCAGCCGTTGGACATCGACGCCGATCCCACACACGTCACCGGGTCCGCCATCGTGCTGTCGGCGCGTGGCGTGGTGCTGCTGAAGCACAAGCGGTTGGGGATCTGGCTGCAGCCCGGCGGCCACGTCGACCCCGGTGAGGACCCCGCGGCCGCTGCCGTCCGTGAGGCCACGGAGGAGACCGGCCTCGTGGTCGACCATCCAGCCGGCGGACCGACGCTGGTCCACGTCGATGCCCACGACGGTGGCCGGGGCCATCGCCACCTGGACCTGCGCTACCTGGTCCAGGCCGCCCCGGACGATCCCGACCCGCCGCCGGAGGAGTCACAGGACGTGGCATGGTTCGGCTGGGATGCCGCGATCGACCGTGCTGACGAAGGGTTGCGTGGGGCCCTCCTCGGACTACGCAGCGTCCAGGGACCGCCGAATACATGAATCGCCACGTCGCCCATGTCACTGTTGGTCATGGACGCGGCGGTTGCATTCCGCCATGCTGAACGGAGGATGTCGAGCCACGAGCGGACGAGGGCCGAGGATGACCTTCACGTCACCCTCGACATCACCACGCCCGCCTCGACGACCCGGCCGAGGGATCCGCTGGACGACCTGACGACTCCCGCGACCGCCCGGCTGGCCCGTCGAGCCGACCGCCTCCGGCGGCGTGACGTGTCGCGTTTCGAGCGCCTGGCGCAGGATCACGACGTCGCACCGCGGCGGCTGCGCCTGCTGGCCGATGCATGGGCCGAGGCCGGACGGCCGGGGATCGACGCGCTCGGCCCGGCGATCCCCGTCGACCAGGGCCTGATGGAGCGCGCCGGCGACGTGATCGAGACGTGGCGTCGGCGCCACTTCCCCCTCGACGCGCTGCGGGTCGACGTCTGGCGCAACCGCCTGACCGTCTGGTGGATGCGTCCCACCGGCGACCCCACCGGTGTGCTGGAGTCCCACCCGTTGATGCAGCTGCGCCGGACCGACGACGGACGATGGCACCTCTACCGTCGTGCGGTGCAGGGCGAATGGTGGCCGGTGGTTGTCCGTGGGCGCCGACGTCGCCAGTCGTTGTCGGCCTGCCTGGACGCCGTCAGGGCCGACCCCCTGCACCATTTCTGGGGGTCCCAGGGGCCGCCCGACGACCTGGCCGTCGGCGACAGCATGCCTGACTGGCCGCTGGGCTGACCCGCCTCGGGTGCCCGGAGCCGGGGTGCGTGGTGCCGGGAGCCGGGGTGCCGGGAGCCGGGGTGCCCGGACCGACGCGACGGTCAGCCGGTGCGGAGCTGCTGGCTCCAGTCGCTGATGACGTCGGCGACCTCGATGCAGACCTCGTCCTCGGTCCTGCCGTCGGACTTGCGGACCCGGTAGGAGTGATCCGCGCCCGCGACCACGTGCAGGGTCGCCAGGCCGTCGGGCATCGCCGCCTCCAGCTGTGCCCTGAGGCTGTCCAGCGGGGCCAAGCTGTCGCGGTCACCGCTGAGCAGAAGGATCGGTCGGGTGAGCGACGGCCAGTGGGCCACCCGCAGCTTCTCGGGCTTGCCCGGCGGGTGCAGCGGATAGGCCAGGCACGCCACCCCGTCCACGCCGAGGGACTCCGCGTCCACCGCCACCATGCTCGCGATCCGGCCGCCCATCGAACGGCCGCCGATGACCAACGGGCGGTCGGCGCCGAGCGCCGGCCGCAGTGCGGCGATCACGTCGCGCCACGCCTGCTCCAGCCGTGGCGCGGGATCGGGACGTCGGCCACCCCGCTCGGTGTAGGCGAAGTTGAACAGGGCCACGGCATGACCGCGGCCGACGAGGTCCGCGGCGTGCCGCTGCATCAGCCGGTGGGTCATGTCGGTCCCGGCGCCGTGGGCCAGCACGATCGCCGCGGCGTCGGGATCGCTGCCGTCCCACACCTGGGCGGTCGTGGACTCCACCGACTGGGGCGGCGTCAGGGGGACGGTGATGGTGCGGGGTTCGGGCACGGGGACCTCGTCTGCAGGGTGGCTGTCGTTGGGTGGCTGGACAGGTGGAGTGGCCGGGCCGAAAGGACCTGTTGCCACGAGGTCCGGAGGGTAGCGTCGGAGGACGAACCGATGACCCGCCTGTCGCTGCCCGTACGCGTGCTGGTCTGGGTGCTCGTGACCGTGCTGCTCTACGCCGCGCTCACGTTCGTCCAGATCGCGGTCACGGCTGTCCGCGACCAGTCCGAGCCGTCCGACGCGATCCTGGTCCTGGGCGCTGCGCAGTACCAGGGCCGCCCGTCCCCCGTCTTCGCCGCCCGCCTGGACCATGCGGCGGATCTGTACGCCGAGGGCTTGGCGCCCGTCGTGGTGGTGACCGGCGGCCGCCAGCCGGGCGACACCCTGTCGGAGGCCAACGCCGCTGACGCCTACCTGCAGGCTCGGGGGGTCCCGGACACGGCCCTGCGGCTGGAGGTCGACGGGCGCACGTCGTACGAATCGCTCGCGGCATCGGCCCGGTTCATGCGCGCCGAGGGGATCACCGACGTGATCCTGGTCTCCGACGGCTGGCACCTGCAGCGCAGCGCCGAGATCGCCCGGTCGGTGGGGCTGGACCCCCATCCCTCTCCGGCGGAGGAGTCGCCGTACGGGACCGCGTCCGCGCTGCAGCAGATGGTCCGCGAGACCGCGGGGCTGGCCGTGGGCAGGCTGATCGGGTTCCGTCGGCTGGACAACCTGGCGACGGCCTCGATCGTCCCGGGTATCTGACGGTCCGTCAGGCTGGGGGTGCCGTCCAGCGATAGTCGTCGAGGTCGAAGGTCCGTGCCCGCACACCCGCCATCGGGGTCGGCGACAGCCTGGCGATCGCGGCCTCACCCTGCTCGTTGAAGTAGTAGCTGTTGGCCCGGCCGCAGTCGCCGCTGGTGAACAGGCTGCGGGCGGCGCTGCGACGCATGCCCTCGACGTAGCGACCTTCGGCCTCGGCGGTGGCCTCGAACACCTGCGTGCCCGTCCGTCGGAGGTGGCCCATGACCCGCGAGACGTGGGCCATCTGCGCCTCGACGGTGAAGAAGTACGACAGGCCCGAGTAGGTGTAGGGCGCGGGGAGGTAAAAGAGGTTGGGGTAGCCGTGGACGGTGATGCCCTCGTAGGACGTGAACCGCGTCGTGCGCCACTGCGTCCCCAGGTCCCGACCGTCACGCCCGAGGACCGGGAACGGCGGGTAGTTCCCCTCCTCCATCAGCCGGAATCCCGTCGCCAGCACCAGCACGTCGGCTGGGTGGTGGACCCCGTCGGTGGTCGTGATGCCGTCGGCGTCGATCCGTTGGATTCCGTCGGTCACCAGGTCGACGTGGTCCTCGGCGAAGCAGGGGTAGTAGTCGTTGGAGAACGTCGGCCGCTTGCAGCCGAACTCGTAGGTCGGCGTCAGCTTCCGGCGCAGCTCGGGGTCCCGGACCTGCCGACGAATGTGCGCCCGTCCGAGCCGCTCGGCGAACGCGGTCAGGGCCGGCGCGTCGCGGTGGAACAGCACCGACAGGCTGAGCAGCTCCAGCAGCCCGCTGTTGGCGTGCCGGGCAAGGCGCTGGACGAGGGGGAGGTGACGGAACACCGTCCGCAACGGCCGTGGGATGGGGCCGTCCACCTTGGGTACGCACCAGATCGGGGTCCGCTGGTAGACGTCGAGGTGGGCGGCCCGGGCCGTCAGCTCCGGGACGAGCTGCACCGACGTGGCCCCGGTGCCGATGATGGCCACCCGTCGACCGTCGATCTCGACGTCGTCGTCCCACCGGGCGGTGTGCATGACGTCGCCCGCGAAGTCGTGCAGGCCGGGGATGTCGGGGACCTTGAGGTGGGACAGGAACCCGGTGGCCATCACCAGGTACCGGCAGGTCAGGCCGGGCTGGCCGTCGATGTCGACGTGCCAGCGCTGCCCCTCCTCCTCCCATCGGACCCCGGTGACGTTGATGGACAGCCGCAGGTGCCGGCGCAGGTCGTGGTCGTCGGCGATGCGGTTGGCGTAGGCCCTCAGCTCCTCCCCCGGCGCGAACACCCGGGACCACGAGGGGTTGGGCGCGAAGCTGTAGGAGTAGGTGACCGAGGCGATGTCGACGGCCAGGCCCGGGTAGCGGTTGACGTGCCAGGTCCCGCCGACGCCGTCCTCGCGGTCGAGGATCACGAAGTCCTCGATGCCGTCACGGCGCAGCTGGATGGCGATGCCCATGCCGCCGAACCCGGCCCCGACGACCACGACCTGGTGGTCGACGGCAGCAGGATCGCTCCGGGTTGGCGACGACGCGGGACGCACAGCAACGTTCATGCCATGGAATGATGGCACATCCGATCGGGCGGACCGGTCGTCGGGCTGGGGTTTGTGGCCCCGTGTCGTCGTTTCCTACCCTTCGGGGGCATGGCCAGTCGCCCCGCCCCCACCGCCGACGAGCTGCACACCCGCCTGGACGGTCGCCGACTGTCCGAGCTGGACGACCTGACCAAGGCCCTCGCCATGGCCGAGCTGTCGATGATCGCCTACCTCGACGGCCACGACGCCGACGAACCCGCCGAGGTCATGGGGTTCGCCGACATCGAGTTCATCGACCGCGACGGGGCCCAGGCCACGGTGTTCCTCAGCGAGCACGACCGGGTGGTCGCCTGCCGGGGGACCGAACCGCACGAGTGGAACGACGTCAAGGCCGACGCCAACGCCCTGACCGACCTGGCGGAGACCGTCGGCCGGGTGCACCGCGGCTTCAAGCGCGAGGTCGACGACCTGTGGCCGCTGGTCAAGGACCACCTCGTGGCGGACGGTCGCGACGTCTGGTTCACCGGTCACTCCCTCGGTGGTGCGATGGCGATGATCTGCGCCGGCCGCTGCGAGCTCGAGGACATCCCGATCCATCCCGTCCAGGTCATCACGTTCGGGGCACCACGCGTGGGCACCAAGCGCTACGTCAGCCATGCCGACCTCGACATCCTCCGCTGGGTCAACAACAACGACGTCGTGGCACGCGTGCCGCCGATGTGGATGGGCTACCAGCACGTCGGGAATCTGCAGTACCTCGACGCCGACGGGGTCCTGCGGAAGCTGTCACGCAAGGCCATCGCGCAGGACCGCTGGCGTGGGTTCGTCGAGGGGCTGAAGCGCGGCCGCGTCGACAACCTGCAGGACCACCTCGTCCTCGACTACGTCGCCCACATCGCGGCCAACCTCGAGCGGAGGGATGCCGGACAGCGGTCGTCGAGGCGGTCCGCGCAGGATCAGTCGGCGAAGTAGTCCAGCAGGGCGTCGTGGAGGTGCCCGTTGGAGGCCAGCGCCGACTGGGCGTGGGCGCTGGTGCCACCGTCGAGGCTGCTGAACCGGCCACCGGCCTCGGTCATGATGACCGGCAGCGGCGCCAGGTCCCAGACGGCCGCCTCGGGGTCGATCATCGCCTCGACCCTGCCGGTCGCCACGAGGGAGTAGCCGTACCCGTCGCCCCAGGTCCGCATCGTGAACGGTGAGGTTGCCGCCCGCTCGCGCAGGTGGTCGGGCCACCACTCGAACCCGCTCGTCATGACGTAGGCCCGGCTGAGGTCGGTGGTCTGGCTGACCCGTGCAGGGGCGTCCTGGTGGAAGCACCCTGCCCCGCGTCCGGCGACGGTGATCTCCTCCAGCGCCGGGGCGGCGATCAGGCCGACCAGCGGCCCGTCGGCGTCGTCACAGGCGATCAACGTCGTGAACAGCGGGACCCCGTGCACGAAGGACTTGGTGCCGTCGATGGGGTCGAGGTACCACGTGCGGCCACTGGTGCCGGGGACGTCGTCGTGCTCCTCCCCCACGATGGCGTCGTCGGGGAAGGCCGCCGTGATCCGCTGGCGAAGCAACGTCTCGGCAGCCCGGTCGGCGACGGTGACCGGCGAGTCGTCGGCCTTGTGGTCCACGGCGAGGCTGCTGTCGCGGTAGTGGCCGAGGATCACCCGACCCGCGTCACGGGCGATGTCGACTGCGAACTCCATGAGGTCCTGCACGGCGCCGACGATAGACGCCTGTCGGACAACGGGCCGCCCGTCGTGATCGCCCGACACCCGTCACCCCTGCCCGAGCCCTCAACCCCGACGCGTGTCGGGAAACCGGCCGCCCGTCGTGATCGCGCGACAACCGTCCGGGTACCTTGGCCGGCGATGCAGCCGAGCACGTTGGTCGTCCGCCCCGTCCGCCCCGAGGAGTACGTCGAGACCGGCCGCATCGTGCTGGCGGCCTACGACGCGGCCGGGCGCATCGAGGGGCCCTACCGCATCCGGATCGAGGACACCGCGGCCCGGGCTGAGGCAGGGTCGGAGGTGTGGGTGGCCGTCGACGGTGACCGCGTCCTCGGCAGCGTCACGTTCACCGATGCCGGTGACCCCAACCTCGAGGACGACACCCACGGCGACTGCGGCTTCCGCATGCTCGGCGTCGCCCCCGCCGCGCAGGGGCTCGGCGTCGGACGAACCCTGGTCCAGCGATGCATCGACACGGCGACCGAGCGTGGTCGCCGGCGGCTGTCGATCTACTCGATGATCTGGATGCCGGCGGCCCACGCGATGTACGAGCGCATGGGCTTCACGCGACGGCGCGACCGCGACGTGTTGTTCCCGGCCGGCGTCGGGTGGGCGTTCCAGCGCAACCTGGTGCCCGACGCCGACGCGTGGTTCCCACCGGAGGGACCACCCGCCGAACCGCCACCGTGGTACCTCGACGTCCTCGGCTGACCACCAACTGACCACCGGCTGACCACCGGCTGACCACACCCGTACCGGCCCCGGGAACGGGTCAGGTCGGGGGGAAGAGGATCATCAAGCAGGTCCACAGGACGTGGGCGATGATCGTCGCGCCGACCGACCTCGTGACCAGCAGCAGGCTGCCCCACACCAGGCCACCCAGTGCGGCGGCGGCGATCAGGGCCAGCTTGAGGGTCGCGACGTGGAACAGCGCGTAGCCGGCGGTGGAGACCACCACCAGCGCGAAGCCCTGACGCTTGCGGCCGAGGCCATCGGGCAGGTGGGGACGCACCCGGTCGGCCACCATGGTGGTGAAGGCCCCACGCCAGAACACCTCCTCCAGCCCCGCGGTCAGCACGCCGCCGAGCAGCAGCTGACCCCAGACCGGCAGGGTGCCGGTGCGCTGGTAGACCTCCAGCGCCGTCTCGGTGAACGCCGGCAGGACCCGGGAGGCGAGGCCGAACAGCAGGTGGCCGACGGCGAAGTGCACCAGGGCCACGACGACGGCAAGACCGGCGACCGGCCACGTCAGGGCAAACGACGGCTCGGGTTCGTCGTTGGCCCGCCGCACCCAGAAACCTGTCAGACCGGTTACCACTCCGCCGGCGACGACGACCGGGAAGAACGGCAGGCCGGTCAGGTTGAACGCAAGCCCCCAGATGACGGACAGGCCAACGAAAGCGACCGCGAGGCGGACGCCCTGCCGGTCGAGCTTCCGGACGACCTGCCGGTCGAGCTCGGGGTCGGCCCGGGGGTCGAGCTGCTGACTGCGTTCGATGGACACGATGCTCCTGTGTACCCCGAGCGCCACGGATGACACGGGGAGTGGCGGTCAGGCGCGAGCCGTCCGGGCCCCGCCGCCCGGCGACGCGGTCGACTCCGAGGCGACCAGCCGCGCCAGCCGTTGCATGGCGACGACCCCGACGACGGGGCCGGGAACGAGGATCGCGAAGGCCAGCCACCACGACGTCGCGTCACGGACGAGCGGGACCAGCCAGATGGTGACGACGGTCAGGGTGAAGCCGACTGCCAGCTGCATCGTGACGGCGGTCCCCACGTAGCGCTGGTCGGCGTGTTCGGTCACGAGGGCGGAGAACTGCGCGGAGTCCGCGACCACCCAGAAACCCCACACGAGGCCTGCCACGAGCACGATCGGCCACGGCGCCTCCACCAGCGCCCCGACGACCAGCGCCATCGTGCCGCTGATGCCCATGGCGATGGACGTCGAGGTGGTCCTCGAGAACCGGTCGCCCAGCACACCGCCGACCCAGCTGCCGATCGCCCCCATGCCGATGACCACGAAGGTGACCAGGGCTGCGCCACGGGTGTCGCCGTCCAGCACGTCGGTGAAGAAGACCGCGAACCACGCCCACATCGCGTACAGCTCGTACATGTGGCCGAAGTAGCCGATCGATGCGAGGCGCACCTTGCGGTCGGTGAAGACCAGCCCCAGCTTGGATGGGTCGAACGGGGTGGAAGGGAAGGGGAACGGCCCGTCGTCGGTGCCGAGCTCGGCCAGCAGGCCACCGGCCACCGTCAGGGTGCTGGTCACCACGATCAGCAGTCGCCAGTCGATCCCCCCGAAGGAGTTGACCAGGTGCGGCAGCGCCGAGCCGAGGGTCAGCGCCCCCACCATCACTCCGAGCGCCGTGCCCCGCTGCTGTCGGAACCACGTCGACATGGACTTCAGGCTGGGTCCGTAGACCCCCGACAACGACGCCCCGACCAGGAACCGAAGCACCAGCGCCGGGCCGAACGAGCCCGCCGCGAGCAGGCCCAGGTTGGCGGCCGCCGCCCCGATGGTGCCGAGCAGGACCAGCCGACGTGCCCGGACCAGGTCCGCGAGGTTGGTCGCGGCCGTGGCCACGGCGCCGACGACGAACCCCAGCTGCACCGCGATGGTCAGCAGCGACCCCTGCGCGGCGCTGATGCCGAGGTCCTCGCGAAGCTGCGGCAGCACGGCGGCCGCGGAGAACCACGTCGCCATGGACAGGATCATCGCCGCCGACAGCACCGTCAGGGCCCGCCAGCGTCCGGGAGGATCGGCAGCGGCCGTCGGGGCCGCCGCACCGGCGTCGAACTGGCTCGTGGCGTCGGACTGGCTCATGGCGTCCGCAACGCCGTCCGGCCGGACCTGCGGCCCGTCATGCCTTGGGCCTCGTCAGGCCCTCCTGCACGACAGAAGCGACCATCCGCCCGTCCTGGGTGAACACCTGGCCACGCGAGAACCCGCGGGCGCCCGACGCCGACGGCGACTGCATGTCGTAGAGCATCCACTCGTCGGCCCGGAAGGGACGGTGGAACCACATGGCGTGGTCGAGGGAGGCCAGCCTGATCCGGTCGGGTCCACCCGGGAACAGGCCGTGGGGCGTGATGGAGGCCCCGAGGAGCGAGACATCGCTCATGTAGGTCAGGACGCAGGCGTGCAGGTGCGGCTCGTCGGGGAAGGTGTCCAGGGATCGGATCCACGCCTGCAGCCGCCCCGACCGCTCCGCTGCGGCCTCGTTGGGCAGCTTGACGTAGCGCATGTCCATCGACGCCCATTCCGGATGTGGCGGCTGCCAGTCCACGCCGTAGCGCTTCAGCTGGTCGGGCAGGTTCTCCAGCTCGTCCGGCGAGGGCACGTCGGGCATGGCCTCGGCGTGCTCGGGCCCGTCCTCGTGCACCTGGAAGGACGCGGAGAGGTGGAAGATGGCTTTGCCCTGCTGGGTGGCCACCACGCGTCGGGTCGAGAACGACCGGCCGTCACGGATGCGGTCCACGGTGTAGATGATGTTGTGCTTGGGGGAGCCCGGACGCAGGAAGTAGGCGTGCAACGAGTGGACGCTGCGTTCCTCCTGCACGGTACGGACGGCCGCGACGAGCGACTGGGCGGCGACGTGGCCACCGAAGGTGCGCTGCACGTCGGTGTTGGGTGCGGTGCCGCGGAAGAGGTCCACGTCCAGGGTCTCGATGTCCAGCAGCTGCAGCAACGTCGACGGCGGGGTCTCCATGGGGCCAGAGTGTCGCAGGCCGTGCCATCCGCGGCAGCCCTCCCGTGCTGACCGACCCCGGCGACCGACCCGGCCGACCGGTCCCCGCCAGCCGGGCCAGGGCCGGCCGTGTCAGGGGCCAGCCGTGTCAGGGACGTGGCGACATCAAGGCGAGGGGAACGCTGATGCCCAGCCGTTCACCACGCACCGTCGCGATCCTGCGGCCGGGTTGCACGGCGTCCTTGGCTCGGCCGATGTGGTCGGGGCCGAGCAGCGCCACGGCGGCGTCGAGGTCGGCCACCGTCACGGCCAGTCCCCAGAACCGCGCCGGACGGTCGTCGGGGCGCGGGGCGGAGGGCGCCATCACCTCAAGCACCGTGCGACCGTCGGGGGTCGGCACGACGAGGAACCGCATGGCCCGGTCGAGCGTGGGGTGGGCGGCGCTGCGCGAGACCGACCAGCCCAGTCCCTCCAACGCCGCGGTCGTGCGATCCGGCGCCGGTGTGCCGATGACGAGGTGGTCCAGCACCGTGGCGGTGTTGGCGTGGGCCGGCTGTCCCGCCAGCAGGTCGTCGCCGCTGGCGGGCGGGGGGAGGACCGGCAGGCCGTCGACGTGGTCGGTCACTGGGTCCAACGACCAGCCGGTCACCCCCGCCTCGCCCTCGGCCCCGAGCACGACAGCCAGCCCGCCGAGGTGGACGACCCCGGCCGCGACGGTGAAGCCGGCCCGCTGCCAGGCCAGCGGATCGTCGGCGACGTGCACGGCGGTGAGGGTGGTCGGCTGCATACCGCGATTCTGGCATCACGATCGGCAACAATGCGCTGATGCGAGCCGCCTCCACCCTGCTGTCCGTCCTCCTCGTGGTCCTCGTGGTGGTGACCGCCACCCCCAACGAGGCGGTGACCGCCCAAGAGGGCGCGACCCGCGTGGCGCTCGCGGACTGGACCCCGCTGCCCGCCGCGGGGCAGGCCGAGGTCAGCGCCGAGGCGCAGGCCCTGCGCGCGGAGCTGCTCGGTCCCGACGCGCTGGATCCCGACACGGTCACCATGCACTGGTTCGGGGTGTCCGGGTTCGTCCTGACCTACCGAGGTCACCTGCTGCTCCTCGACGCCTGGGAGATCATCGGGGCGACCAACGACTACGCCCCCATCGGCCGCGAGGAGCTGGCGGCCCTGGAGCCCGAGGCGATCCTGATCGGACACGGCCATTTCGACCACGCCGCCGACGCCGGGTACGTCGCCGGGCGGACGGGCGCCCCGATCGTGGGCAGCGAGGAGATCTGCGACAACGCCGAGGCCGACGCGACCGCCGAGGGCAACACGATCACCTGCGTGATCACCGGCACGGCCGACACCCCCGCGCCGGGCACCGCCCAGCCGCTGCAGCTGTTCGCCGACACCGAGCCCATCACGGTGCTGCAGCACATCCACTCCGCGGCCACCCCGCCCGGCCCGGACAACCAGCCCAACCCCCAGGTGCCGGTGTTCGACCCAGCGCCCTACATCGAGCACTTCGCCGACGACCCCGAGGAGCTCGCCAGGTTCGTCGCATCACAGTCCGACCAGCAGGGCGGCACGTGGATGTACCACTTCGTCGCCGGCGACTTCACGCTGTTGTGGGGCAACTCCTCCGGGCCGATCTTCACCGACCCGGCCGTCGGCGAGGCGCTCGGTGCCTTCCCCGGCTGCGTGGACGTGATGTCCAACGCCATCCTCGGGTTCGACCAGGTCGTCTCGGGCCTGCAGGACCCCCGCCTGTACGTCGACGCGGTCCAGCCCAAGGTCTACCTGCCTCAGCACGGCGACGCGTGGGCGCCGGTGATCTCCGCCGGCCAAGCCCAGTACGTCCCGCTGTGGAAGGTCGAGAACACCGAGCTCGGCATCGGCCAGCCCGCGACCCGCTTCCTGGTCGACCCCGACGAGTACATGATCCCGGTGGCCTTCGACATCCACGACCCGCTGTGGGCCGACGAGACACCCGGCAGCGCCTGCGCGACCCAGCGGATCGATCGCCGATGGGGCTCGGAGCGCCATGCCACGGCCGTTCGGCTGTCCCAGGCCCGGTTCGCACCCGGCGCCGACGAGGTGTGGCTGGCCACCGGTGAGTCATACAGCGACGCGCTGGCAGCCGTCCCGGCCGCGGCCCTGACCGCGTCGCCGGTCCTGACCGTCCGGCCCGACAGCATCCCGGCCGTGGTGGCCGACGAGCTGCACCGGCTCCGCCCCTCCACCGTGGTGATCGTGGGCGACGAGACGGTGATCGGTACAGGGGTGGAGGAGGCCCTGGCGACCCTCGGATTCGCGGCCGACGACGTCCAACGGATCGGCAGCGGGGACGCCTACCAACGGGCGGCGGCGGTCAGCGCCGCACGCTTCGACGCCGCCGAGACGGTCGTGGTGACGTCCGGCGAACGGTTCCCCGATGCGCTGGCCGCCGGCCCCCTCGCGGCCGCCCGGCAGGCGCCGCTGCTGCTGACCGAAGCCGGCACGCTGCCCGAGGCCACGGCTGCCGAGCTCCAGCGGCTGGCCGACGGCACCGGGCTGCCCGGCGGCGACCCGCTGCAGGTGGTCATCGTCGGTGGGACCGCTGCGGTCGACGACGCAGTGGCCGACGCCATCGCGGCGATCACCGGCGGCCCGGTCACCCGCGTGGCAGGGCCCGACCGGGTCGCGACCGCGGCTGCCGTCGCCGCGCTGGAGGACTTCGACGGTGCGCCCACGGTGTACGTGGCCCGCAGCGACGACTTCCCCGACGCCGTGGTGGCCGGTGCGCCGGCATCGGTCGACGGGGCCCCGGTCCTGCTGGTCGGTCGCGATGCGGTTCCTGAGGCGACGCGGGACGCGTTGGCCGTGGCCGACGGTGCGGCCTGGGCGGTGGTGGCCGGCGGCGACGCCGTCATTGGCCCCGCGGTCCGCCAGCAGGTCAGCGACGCCCTGCCCGACTGACACGCGGCCCGACTGATCAGCCGAGCGGCCGGTTGAACCCTGCCGACGCCTCCAGCGCGAACGCCAGCTCGAGCAGGGTCCGGTCGTCCCCGTGCGCCGCCCCGAGGTGCACGCCGATCGGCAGGCCCGACCGGCTCAGCGCCATCGGCAACGACACCGCGGGGGCGCCGGAGACGTTCCAGGCCGGGGTGAAGGGCACGAACCGCTCGACCCGTTCCCGGTAGTCCTCGAACGGCAGCTCGACCGACAACCAGCCCAGCTCCGGCGGCAGGGTGCCCAGCGTGGGACCCAGCACCACGTGGTACCGCTCGGTGAACGTGGCGTAGTCGTGCCGGAAGGCCCGCAGCCGGCGGATCGCGCCGGGGAAGCGATGCAGGTTGGACCGGAAGTGCCCGGCAAGCCCTCGCGTCCACGGGTCCAGCTGCTCGGGCGCGAAGGCCCTGCCGACCTTGGCGTACCCGGTGACCGTGACGCCCTGGGCAAGCGCACCCCAGTAGAGGAGGAAGTCCTCGGCCAAGGTGGAGGGGAACGGCAGGACCACGGGCTCGACCCGGTGGCCGAGTGTCTCCAGCGCTGCGCCGGTCCGCTCGACGGCCTCGAGGACCTCGCCGTCCACCGGACCGGTGGCCGACTCGGTGATCATCGCCACACGGCGCATCGACCCGAGGCCCGGCCCGTCCACCCCGGCGATCGACGGCATCGTGGGGTTGCGGAAGGTTCGCTCGGCGGCGGCCAGGAACGCAGCGGTGTCGCGCACCGACCGGGTGACCACGCCGTGGGAGACGACCTTCACGGGAAGGCCGCGCATGTCCTCGTCCTCGACCAGCCGACCGTAGGTGGGCTTCAACCCGACCAGCCCGGCACAGGCGGCGGGGATGCGGATGGACCCACCACCGTCGACCGCGTGGGCGATCGGCAGCGCCCGTGCGGCCACCAGGGCGGCCGCCCCCGAGGAGGACCCGCCGACGGTGTGCTGGGGGTCCCACGGGTTGCGCGTCGGCGCGAAGCCCAGCCCCTCCCCCGTGGCGGTCATGCCGAACTCCGGCGCCGCGGACTTCCCCACCGCGATCAGGCCCGTGTCCACGAACTGGCGGACGGGGGCGTCGGTCCGACCCGACACGTGGCCAGCGGTCGCCCGGCTGCCGAACGACGTCGGCATGCCCGCCAGCTGGTCCAGGTCCTTGACCGCGGTCGGCACCCCGTGCAGCGGACGGTCGGTGTCGCCCGTGCGCTGGCGGCGTGCCAGGACCTCGTGGGCGCGGTTCCCGTCGAGGTGGAACAAACCGCCGATCCTCGTGTCGACCTCCGCGAGCCTTGCCAGCGCCGCGTCGAGCACCTCCGTCGCCGTGACGTCGCCGCCGGTGATCCGACGCGCGGTCCCCACGGCGTCCCAGTCCGCCATCGGCCCGTCGGCGACGACCCGGGGACGGGCATCGGGATCGGGGACGGGATCGGGAACAGCGGTGGGGACGGCGTCGCTCATGTGCCCGGGAACGCTACTCGCCGCAACCAGCAGGACTTCGGCGGGTACACGGCGAACCCCCGCCCGAGGCTGCCGCCGGACGCGCAGCCGTTCCATCGACACGAGGACCACCGTGCGCCTGCCCCGCCTGACCGCCTTCGCCATGACCATCGCCATGGCAAGCGCCCTTCCCGCCGTGGCCGATCCGATCCCCGACCCCACGGCGACAGAAGCCGACGACGCCGTCGTGATCGCTGTCGTGGACTCCGGATTCAGCCCGTACCACCTGGACTTCCGGGCCGACCTGATGCCCCAGCACCTCGACGGCGACCCGAGCAACGACCTTCCGCTGGACACCGACCCCGCGGACTGGCTGCCGGGATACGCCGATGCCGTCGGCGTTGCCAGCACCGGCGCCATCGACCTGACGTTGACCACCGACACCAGCGTGCCGATCGAGCAGCTCGAGGACGCCGACAACGCCCACGACCAGCTGCCCCAGTCCTCCGCCGGCGACGTGCACATGCGGCACATCCCGGGCACCAAGATCGTCGGGGCCCTGGACTTCGGTGGCGGCACCGATGGCTTCTTCGGCGCCAACAACTCCCACGGCAACGGGACCTCGACGGTGTCGGCGGGCACCATCCACGGCACCTGCCCCGAATGCCTCGTCGTGCTGATCCGCTACGGCGGCGACGACCGGGAGGCCGCCTCGAACTGGGCGATGAACCAGCCGTGGATCGACGTCGTCACCAACTCCTTCGGGTTCTCCACCCTGATGCGCGACCGCATCTACGACGGGTCCAACACCGACCTCCAGCGGCAGGCCTCCGAGCGGGGCCAGACCATCTTCTTCTCCGCTGGCAACGGACAGGCCAACGCCTTCGTCGCACCCAACACCACCTACCAGTCCTCCCAGGAGGGCCCGGACTGGATCATCACCGTCGGCGCCACCGACACCGACGGCCGCGAGTACACGGGCACCGGCAAGGCGGCGGACATCTCCTCCATCGGTACCGGCTACCCGGCTGGGTACGGCGGCGCCACGATCAACGGCAGCGGCAACTTCAGCGGAACCTCCAACGCCACCCCGGTCGCCGCGGGCACCTATGCCCGTGCCCTCTACGACCTGCGGACGGCCATGGCGGGCCCGTCACGTATCCAGCACGACGGTGTCATCAGCGTCGGCGACCTGTCGTGTGGCACTGCCGTCGCCGACTGCGCCGTGGCCGACAGCGAGGTGGACGCGACGGAGATGCGGTTCGGGTTCCTGCACGCCGCGAGCCAGACCGATCCGGGTCTGCGCCCGGGCCAGGTGGGCGTCACGACGCCGGCCGTCGACGAGGTGGAGTACGCCTCGGAGGGCCACGGCACGCTCTTCGGACGGCTGCCCGACAACTTCCGCTGGCTCGAGGAGGTGGCTGCAGTCGTCGAGCCGCTGACCGGCGTCCGTGCACCGCTGGACCGCCCGCAGGCCGAACACGACTGGTTCGTGGTCGACAGCTGGTGCCGCCAGGAGATCCACGGCGGCTGGGACGGCGGCTACTGGGTCGAGGGCGAAACCGAGCTGCCGACCGTGTCGGGTCCCCTCACCACCGCCATGGCGACGGCCTGTCCGACGGTCTTCGGTGCCCTCAACGCGCTCGGCACCGACGATGCGGCCGACGGTCCGGAGCAGCTCGACCGGGGCTGACCCGAGGAGCCGAACGGCCAACGACGCGCTACAACTCCTGTCCATGGCCAACGCTCCCCTCGTACCGCCGGACCTCGACGAGATCCGGCGGCTGCTCCGACCCCAGATCTCCTCGATCCCGCAGATCCTCGCTGACTGGCCCCGTGGCGAGGGGCCGCTGGCCGACGTGCCGTTGCTGGACCCCGGCATGCTCAGCCCTCGGGTCTTCGAGGAGCTGGCCGGCACCGTCCGCGTCGCCTCGGCCACCGAGTCGTTGGTGACCGTGGCGGGACTGCTGGAGATCCCGACGGGCGGCCTGCTGGTCACCGCCATGGTGCTGTGTCCGGCGGACCTGTCCTCTCCCCCTGACGTCGAGGGCAGCCGCCGGACCCTGGCTGAGGAGGGCGCCCGGTCCGAGCAGGTGCTGGTGGAGGTGGCTGCCCTGCTGAGCCCGGTCGAGGACGGCAAGGGCCCCGCGGCGGGCGTCGGCATCGTCCGACCCCTGGTGATGGCCGACCCGGCGGCGTTCCCCCACCCCGAGGACCCGACCGCCTACGGCGTGGAGCTGCGCGAGACCGCGCGCACGGCCGTGGAGGAGGACGTCGAGGTCGTCAGCGACCTCGGCGGACGCCCCATGGACCCCCTCCCCGTGGACCTCGCCCGCATCTGGAGCCCCATCTTCTCGGTGGCCAGGGCCGCGACCGCCGGGCTTGCTGCGCGGGGCGCAGGCGGGACGGAACGCGACGAGACCGGCTCGGGCGACTAGGCTGCGCCTCACCCGGCCCCCCGCTCTGCACAGGGGCCGGGACGCGACCACCCCTCGGGGAGCACAACCGATGCCATCGATCGACCAGGACCGCCGCCTCGAGCAGCCGGTCGCACGCTGCATGTCCGAGACGTTCATCACCCTGCCGGCGTCCTCGACGTTGTGCGAGGCGGCCAAGGCCATGCGCGACCGCCACATCGGGTTGCTGCTGCTGACCGACGGCGACGAGCTGGTCGGCGTCTTCTCCGAGCGCGACCTCGTGCGGTCCCTGGCCGACGGCGACCGACCCGACGAGGTCCACCTGGCCGACCGTGCCCGCGGCGACATCATCACCGTCAACGCCTCCGCCAGCCTCCAGGACGGCATCAACGCCATGGCCAAGCGCGGCATCCGCCACCTCGTGGTGGTCGGTGACGACGACGGTCAGCCGGTGGGGGTCCTGAGCGCCCGCGACGTGCTCAGCGAGATCGCGGTCGTCTGACCGACCGGCAGGCCTGCCCCCTCGCGGGCTGCGCGCTGCAGCGCCCGGCCATCGCGTGACAGGACCGCACCGGCGGCACCGACGACGACCACGAGGCCACCCGCCACGTGCACCCAGCCGAGCGGTTCACCCAGCACCAGCAGGGCCAGCACCCCCGACAGCGCAGGCTGGGCCAGCCGCATGACCGGCGGGATGTTGGCCGGCACCCAGCGCAGCGGCCAGGTCATCACGAAGTGGCCGAGGGCCCCGGGACCGGCCGCGACACCGAAGGCGAGCAGCAGGTCGGCCCGGGTTGCGCTGCCGACGTCGACCCCCGTCAGCGCCACGAAGACGCCGACCAGCAGCACGCCGACGGTCATCACCCCGGCGAGGAACGGCATCACGTCGACGTGTTCGCGTCCCCGTTTGGAGGACAGGAAGAACCCGGCGAAGCAGACGACGTTGGCGATGGCCATGGCCATGCCGAGGGGGTTGCCCGTCGGACCGGAGGCCTGCACGGCCAGCCACGCGCCCCCACCGATGGCCAGCGCGGACCAGGCGAAGAACCTGGGGCCTGGCCGTTCACGGAACAACCACCAGGCACCCAGCGCCGTGGCGACGGGGGCAAGGGCGTTCATCAGCGAGACGTCGACGACGCTGGTCAGCTTCACGGCGGTCATGAACAGCAGCTGGTGCACGCCGAAGCACACCCCCGCGATGACGGTCCAGCGACGGCCCTCCCGGCCGGGCAGCACCGACGCGTGTCGTCGTCGCGCGCCGACGGCGGCCAGCGACGTCAGCAGCACCGCGCCGATCAGCAGCCGCCAGAAGGAGAACGCGGGGCCCGACAACGACGAGGCCTGCAGCATGATCGGGCCGGTCGAGTACAGCACGACGCCGCTGGCGACGAGCACCAGCGGGAACCGCTGCGCGAAGCCCGCGACGCGGTCGTTGGACACGACAGGTCGGCGGGGAGGGGCGGGCGGAGCGTCTGCGGCACCGGTGTGGTGCGGGTTGGCGGCGATGCCCCCACGGTAGGCCCCGGTCGGGCGCTCGATCCCGTGCCGGCCTGTACCGAGGGGAACCCGGGGTCAGGACTCGAGGACCCCGACCAGCCGTCGGTAGTCGGCCCGGATGGACCGACGGACCATCCATGCCAGCGGGCCGGCGGCCAGTCCGAAGAAACGGCCGGGTTCCCCGGTCACGACGGTCCGCACACGGCACCGGCCCTCGCCGACCGGCTCGACCGAGCGGCGGAAGGTGATCGGGAACCCACCGGCGACCCCGCCCTCGTCGACGCGGAGGGTGCGGGCAGCGATGACCTGCCCGTCGACGTACTCGGTCACCTCGAAGATCGAGCGCACGTCCCGCCCCATGAACCGGGCGTGCTGGCGGTACCGCGACCCGACACCGATGGGCGGCTCGTCGGCCAGCCACGTGCAGTCGACCATGCCCTTCTGCCATCGCGGGTTGTTGGTCGCATCGGCCACGAACGCGAAGGCGTCCGGGGCCCGCACGGCCACCTCGACAGCGGCGCTGGTCTCCATGACGGGCATGCCCGAAGTCTCTCGTGTGTGCGCCGCGACGGCCGAGGCGGCAGCGCGTCGTGGCGGGGACGGTGCAGTACGGTCCACCCGATGGTCGATCGCCCGTCCCTGCCGACCCCTTCACCGATGGTCATCGGCACGGTTGTCGCCGTGCTGGTCATCGTGGTGGTGACCGTGTGGGCTGCCGGCAACGGCGCCCAGGGCGACATCGATGCAGCCGTCCAGCGAGCCAGCGCCGCCGACGCCACCGCCGCCGAACTCCGTGGTGACCTCGCCGAGCTCCGGGGCGACCTGCAGGACCGAGCCGGGGAGATCGACCGCCTGCGGGACGAGCTCGAGGCGCTGACCACGGAGCTGGCCCAGTCACGCGCCGCTGGGTCGGAAGCCGCTGACGTGGCCGACGCGGCCGCGGCGGCCGAAGCCGACGCCAACGAGGACGCAGCCACGGCGTCGAGCCTCGCGGAGGTCACCTCGGCCGTTGCCGAGGCCGACGACGTCGAGATCGCCCTGCACGTCACCGACGTCGTCGACGGCAACGTGCTGGTCGGGTTCGACCTGCGCGAGATGCTGGCCGACGGCCCCGACGCCGGACGGGCCATCCAGGTGCGGTTGGCCGGGACCGATGCACCGGCGCCGGGAGACTGTCGGCACACCCAGTCCTCTGCCTTGACCGAGGCGTGGCTGGAGGCCACCGATGGTGACGTCCTCCTGCGGCGGCCGGCCGATGCGCCCGAGACCGACGCCCTGGGCCGCCGCCTGGCGGAGGTGCTGGCGCTCTCCAACCCCGACTCGTCGCTCAACGTCACCCTGACCGTGGCCGGCGAGGCGATCCTCGACACCGACCAGGTCGACGACGACCCGTTCCTGACCGAGCGGCTGCGAGTGGCCCAGGCCTCTGCGGAGGGCACCGGTGTCGGTGTGTGGGGCTGCGCGGAGAGTGTCCTGCTGGGAACCGCCCCGGCACCGACGACGTCCCCAGGTGCCACGCCGACGGCCGACCCCAGCCCGACCCCGACAGGCTGACGGCCCTTCTGTCAGCCTGCGTCGTGCTCGCTGCCGGGCCGCAACCGGACAAGGCCGCGGTAGGCCTGGAGCGCGGTGCGCCCCTCGTTGCAGACCGCGTCGACCTCCTCGCAGATCGGGACGTCGACACCGTGCTCGTGCGCGAGCTCCACCACGCTGCGGGCGGTCTTGACCCCTTCCGCCACCTGGCCGAGCACCTCGACGGCCTCCTCGATGGTGCGGCCCTTTGCCAGCTCCTCCCCCACCCGCCGGTTGCGGGAGCGCGGGGACATGCAGGTGGCGATCAGGTCGCCGAGCCCGGTCAGCCCGCTGAAGGTCGCCGGGTCGGCGCCCATGGCCAGGCCCAGCCGCGTGATCTCCGCCAGGCCACGGGAGATCACCAGCGCGCTCGTGTTGACGCCGACACCGAGCCCGTCGGCCATCCCCGCGGCGATCGCGACGATGTTCTTCAGGACCCCGCCGAGCTCGCAGCCGAGCACGTCGGTGTTGGTGTAGACGCGGAACCGCACCGAGGAGAACAGCGGCTGCAGTGACGCGGCGATGTCGGGGTCGGGGGTGGCGATGACCGCTGCCGCCGCCTTGCCCTCGAGGATCTCCCCGGCGATGTTCGGCCCGGCCAGCAGGCCGACCGGGTGGCCCGGCAGGCACTCGCTGATGACGTCGGTCGGGCGCATGCGGGTCGACTGCTCCAGGCCCTTGGCCAGTGACAGCACCGGGATCCACGGGCGGACGTGGGGGGCCGCAGCCTCCAGCGTCTCGCGGATCCCCTGCGTCGGCACGCCCACGACCAGGACGTCGGCCCGGGCGACGGCGTCGGCAAGGTCAGCGGTGGCTGCCAACGATGCCGGCAGGCGATGGTCCCCCAGGTAACGGCTGTTGGTCTGCCTGCTGGTGATCTCCTCCGCCACCTCGGCCCGCCGTGACCACAGCAACGTCGGGGTGTTCCCGCTCACCAGCGACGCCACCGTCGTTCCCCAGGACCCGCTCCCGAGGATCGTCACGTTGATGGGTCTGGTCACTGGGTGTCCCGTCCGTCGGCTCCGCTGCTGGCCATCGCTGCGTCGGAGGAGTCTAGGAGATGTCGGTGTCGACGAGCGGGGGTCCGGGGCATGATCGCGGCATGCCCGATGACGACAGCTGGTACTGGTGCTTCACCCACGACCGACCGGAGCACGGCAACGTGTGCCGTGCCATGGACCGGTTCGGCCCCTACCCCTCCGAGCACGCGGCACGCGAATGGAAGGAGTCGCGCGACGCTCGCGAGGAGAAGTGGGAGGCCGAGGACGAACGGTGGGAGGCATGGCCCGACGACAAGCCGGACGACAACCCCTAGCCTCCGGAGCATGACGGAGGGCTCGACGCTGGTGGCCGCAGATGTGCGGTCGACGACCGAGCGACGGCTGGTGGAGGAATGGGCGGCCGATGCCCATCCCGGCGCACCGGTGGTCGCACTGGAGGACGACCGCTTTCCTGCGGCCGTGGAGGGTGCGGGGCAGGTGGTCCCCGCGCGGGTCACGTGGCTGCCCGACGAACGCGGCGCCGGCGAACGCCTGAACCTCGGCGAGCTGCTGCTGCTGAGCGGGCCCCGCCGTCCCTGGCGGCCGTTGCAGGAGCTGATCACCCGGCGACGCCCGGACGGCGCGGTGGTCACCACCGGAACGCCGGCATCGACCGAACAGCTGCGGGGGCGATTCCTCCGGCGGTACGGCGACGAGGACCATGCGACCGCGCGGTTCCCTGCCTTCGTCGCGCGTCAGGCGGTCCTGGCCTGTGACCGCGCGGAACGACAGGTGCTCGGCAACCGGTACAAGGTGCCGAGGCTCATCGCCGAGCAGCTGCTGGACAGCACCTCCTTCGACATGGGCCTCCGCGAGCTGGCGGGCCAGCTCGGTCGCGACATCCGCGGGTTGCGCAAGGAGGCCAAGGCGGCGCTGGAGGAGCTGATCGCCGTCCAGTCGCCGCTGGCGATCGACGTGTGGCGCACCGTCCTGCGCCCCATGCACGCCAAGGCGTGGAACGTCGAGGTCGACGACTCGGCCCTGGACCACCTGCGCGAGCTGAACCGTGGGCACTCGCTGATCTTCCTGCCGTCACATCGCAGCTACGTCGACCCGCTGATCATCGCCGACGTCCTCCTGCAGCACGACCTCCCCCGCAACCACACCCTCGGTGGCGCGAACCTCTCCTTCTGGCCCTTCGGCCCCCTCGGCAAGCGAGCCGGCATCGTCTTCATCCGCAGGTCCTTCGGGGGCGACGAGGTCTACAAGTTCGCGGTCCGTCGTTACCTCGGCCACCTGATGGCCAAGAAGTTCAACCTCGAGTGGTTCATGGAGGGCGGCCGCACCCGCACCGGCAAGCTGCGCCGTCCCCGCTACGGGATCCTGCGCTACCTCGTCGACGGCCTCGACCTCCACGACGAGGCCGACCCGATCGTCGTCCCCGTGTCGCTGGTCTACGAGCAGCTGCACGAGGTCGCCTCGATGGCGGAGGAGGAGCAGGGTGGCACCAAGCAGGCCGAGGGGCTGGCCTGGTTCGCCCGGTACGTGCAGTCCCAGCAGCACCACCTCGGCGACGTGCTGGTCCGGTTCGGCCAGCCGATGTCGCTGCGGGATGCGCTGTCCGACGCCGGCGAGGGCCCGTCGCAGCTGGAGAAGGTGGCCTTCGAGGTCGCCACCCGCATCAACGACGTGACCCCGGCCACCTCCACCTCGCTGGTCTGCCTGGCCCTGCTCGGCGAACGTGACCGCGCCCTGACCGTGGAGGAGATCGGGCATCGGGTCACCCCACTGCTGGACTACCTCGACATGCGCGGCATCGAGCGTCCCAAGGACGACCTGCGCCATCCCATCGGGCTGTGCCGCACGCTCGGTCGGCTGCAGGACGCCGGGGTCGTGGAGGTCTTCGACGACGGCCCGACCCCGATCTGGTCGATCCGGACCGGCCGTCACCACACCGCGGCCTTCTACCGCAACGGCGCGCTGCACCACCTCCTCAACCGGGCCATCGTCGAGCTCGTCGTGCTGTACGTGGCCACGCTCCCCGATGGCGAGAACCACCTGGACCTGGGCTGGGAGGAGGCACTGCGCCTTCGGGACCTGCTGAAGTTCGAGTTCTTCTTCCCGACCAAGGCACGGTTCCGCGACGAGCTCGAGGCCGAGCTGCAGCTGCTGAGCCCGACGTGGAACCGCACCGACGGGCGGGCGGACCAGGCCGAGCGTGTCCTGCAACGCGCGCTGCGCACCGCCGAGGACGGCAGCTCCGCCGCACCCGCCGGGCCGCTCGTCGCCCACCACGTCCTGCGGTCCTTCATCGATGCGCAGGTCGTCACCGCGGCCGTGCTGGTCGACACCGACGGGCACATCGAGCCCGACACGCTGGTCGACCGCAGCCTGTCATACGGCCAGCAGATGCTGCGCCAGCGTCGTATCCACGGGGCCGAGTCGGTGTCACGCGAGCTGTTCGGCGGCACCGCGCTGCTGGCGGACAACCGCGGCCTGCTCGACGGTGGTCCGACGGCAGCAGCGGCCCGCGAGGCCTACCGCGAGGAGCTGGACACCGTGGTCCAACGGCTGCAGCGGATCGCCGACCTGGACCGACGGCCATGGCGGATCTCGGAGCACACCGTCGACCTGGACAGCCCCGCCCCTGCCGTGGCCGGAGGCACCGATGGCTGACCTCGACGAGCTCATCGACCGGATCCGCGAGGCACCACCCGGCCCCGGTGTCGCGGCCGTCTTCGACTACGACGGGACGCTGATCGACGGATTCTCCGGGCTGGCCTTCATCCAGGCGCGGGTCAAGGCGCTGGAGGTGGGCGCCCGCGAAGCGGCCCGGATCGCCCTGGCCGCCATCCGGGGGGTGCGGACGCCCGAGGAGTTCGACGCGTTCCTCGGGTGGTCGCTGGCCGCCTACGCCGGCCGGGACGTCGACGAGCTCCGCGGCTGGGGACGCGAGATCTTCGACAACGAGATCGCCCCACACCTGCGACCCGAGACCTGGGCGCTGCTGGAGGCCCATCGGGCGGCCGGCCACACGATCGTCATCGCGTCCAGCGCCACCATGCTGCAGATCGAGGCGATCGCGGAGATCACCGACGCCGACCACGTGCTGTGCACACAGCTGGAGGTCCTCGACGGGGTGGTGACCGGACGGGTCGACGGGGTGGCGCTGTGGAGCGAGCAGAAGTCGATCGGACTGCATGCGCTGGCCGAGACCGACGGCCTGGACCTCGCCGCGTCGTTCGCCTACTCCGACGGGGACGAGGACGTCCCGCTGCTGGAGGCCGTCGGCAATCCGGTCGCCGTGAGCCCACGTCCCCACCTCCGTCGCACCGCAGAGCAACGCGGCTGGCCGGTGCTCGTCGGGGACCGGACCTCGGCCAAGCCCACCCCGAAGTCGCTGGTCCGCACGGCGGCCGCCTACTCGGGGTTCTTCGGTGGCACCGCCATCGCGGCGGGCCTCGGCCTGCTGCGCCGGTCGCGCCGGACGTTCGTCGACACCGCCATCGGGTTCGGCTCGGACCTTGCGCTGACCGTCGCCGGCATCGATGTCGACATCGTCGAGGGTCGTGAGCACCTGTGGGCCCATCGGCCGTGCGTGTTCGTCTTCAACCACCGGTCCAACCTCGACAGCCTGATCATGATGAACGTCCTGCGCGAGAAGGTGACGGCTGTCGCCAAGCAGGAGGTCCGCAACATCCCCGGCTTCGGCCAGCTGTTCGCCGTCGGCGGGGTCGCCTTCATCGATCGCTCCGACTCCACCCAGATCCGCGAGGCGTTGCTGCCCGCGGTCGAGGCGCTGACGGAGGACGGCATCAGCCTGGCCCTGGCGCCCGAGGGGACGCGCTGGCGCACGCCCGGGATGGGACCGTTCAAGAAGGGTGCCTTCCACATCGCCCGACAGGCCGGCGTGCCGGTGGTCCCGGTGGTGATCCGCGGCGCAGGCACGTTGATGCCGCGCGGCGGGCAGCTGATCCAGTCGGGCCGCATCGAGGTGACGGTCCTGCCCGCGTCCCACCCCGCCAGCTGGGCAGAGGACGCGCTGACCAAGGAGGTCGAGGCGGTTCGCAGCCGCATGATGGACGCCCTCTTCGGCCGTTCCTGACCCTCCGACGACACAAACGGTCACGAAGGGGACGGTCTGGCCGACAGATCGTGCAGGAACTCGGGGGTCCGACGGTGAACGTCCGCAGCACGACCTCGCTGGCACGAGCCAGCACGGCACCCCGGAGGAACCTCGATGCTGCGAACCACTCTCCTGTCCGTCCTCGTGGGCCTGCTGGCGCTCGCGTCCCTGCCCGCCGGTGCCGTTGGCCCGGCGTTCGAGGACGTCGTGTCGACCGTGGACGGTGACACCGTCGAGGTGACCGGGACCGCGATCTTCGCCGCGGCCGACGGCCCGTTCGAGGTCGGTGGCAGCGTGACGGACTTCGCCAGCACCGAGCTCGGTGGTGCCATCGGCATCAACCTGCAGTCGGCGTCGGTCGACGTCCGTGACGACGGTGTGGAGTTCGTCTGGCAGCTCGAGGAGCTCGGCGAGGTCCCGCCGGAGGGTGTTCGCTACACGTGGGCGTTCACCGCCGGCGGCCAGTCCTTCCAGCTCCAGGCCAAGCGGTCGAACCTCGTGTCGGTCACGACGGCGGAGGACCCCGTCGGCCACGCCAACCAGGCAGCCAGCGGCGAGGACTGGTTCCAGCTGCGCGGCGCATGCCAGGAGTCCTACCAGGGCACGCCCGTCAGCGGCTGCTACCACCTGGCGTTCCTCGACGGCGCGTTCGACGACGACGCCAACACGGTCAGCATGTTCATGCCGTTCGACACCCGTGACGGCATCGACCGGGTCGTGGCGGCCGGCTTCCAGCCCGGCACCCTGATCGCCCCCGAGGAGACCGCCGGCTCCTCCATCACCGCCACCGTCCAGGCCGGCGTCTCCAACACCACCACGGAGTCATACATCAACGGCTGGGACGCCTTCTTCGCCGGCCGGACCGTCCAGGCGTTCGTGGGCAAGGCCGACACGGCCACACCCTCCTTCGGACAGGAGTGGACCGTCCTGGACCTCGACGACGACGGCAGCTTCGAGGGTTCGGTCACCGGCGTCGGCGGCGACCGCGACACCCTGCACCTGCGCGCCTGCGCCACCAACGCACCGTGCACCACCACATCGGTGCCCCTCGGCTGAGCACGGCCGTGACCGGCTGACACGTCGTCGGGGACCACGCACCAGCTTTGTCGCGTCGCCGGTCCGCCGTCGGGGGATACTGGGCACCCGATGGCGGCCATCCAGCTGAAGGGGGTGCGCAGGACCGCGCCCGACGGCACGGTCCTGCTGGACGACGTCGACCTGCGTGTCGGTCGCGACGAGCTGCTGGGCCTGATCGGCCCGTCGGGCGCGGGCAAGTCGACGTTGATGCGGGCCATCGCCGGTGTCGACCCGATCCACTCGGGTGTCGTCGGTATCGGCGGCGTGGACATGACGACGGTCGGGATGCGGGACCGCAACGTCGCGCTGGTCACCGACGCCCGTCGGCTGCGACGACTCATGTCGGTGGTGGAGGAGCTGGTGCTGCCAGCCGAGCTCCGCCGGCTCGACGACGAGGACGAGGCGACCGACCCACGGTGGTGGGCCCGAGGTCGGCGCGGGGGTCGGCGGACCGGCCGCCCCCTTGGCCCACCCGCGATCCCACGCCGGCTGATGTCTCGGGCGATGGAGCGGATGCCGACGGCGCTGCTGCTCGACGAGCCGCTGGCGGACCTCGGACCGGTGGAGCAGCGCACGCTGCTGGAGGAGCTCGCGTCGTTCCGCACCGCGACGGGCATCACCGTCGTGCTGGCCACCAACCATCACTGGCAGGTCATGCGGCTGGCCGACCGAGTGGCGGTGATGCGTGCCGGGCGGATCGAGACGGTCGCATCACCGGAGGAGCTGCGACGGCGGCCGTCCAGCACCTTCGTCGCCGGATTCGTCGGGGATCCGCCCCGCCGGTTCGTGGATGCCCGGGTGGCCGAGTCCAGCGGGCTGGGCTGGCTGGTCGTCGGTGCACAACGGCTGCGGGTACCGGGCGGGCTTCCCGGGCCGCTGCGCGAACGCCTGGACACCGTCGTGCGGTTGGCCGCGTCACCCGACCAGCTGTGGCTCTCCCGCCCCGAGGACCCTGTTGACCTGCGGCTCGCGGGGACGGTCGAGAGCGTCGTGCACCGCGGCAGCACGGACCACGTCATCGTGGACGTGGGGTCCGGACGATGGACGGGACGTGCCGACCCCGGGACCTCGCCCGCCGCCGGCGCAGCGGTCGAGCTGACGGTCGCGGTACGCCAGCTCAGCGCGTTCGACCCGACCGACGGTCGGGCCATCTGGCACGGCGACGGCGGCCCCTCGCCCGGCTGAACCCCGGCCACCGACGGAACCAGCGGGACCGTTTGTGGTCGCCTGCGTATCACGGGCCCCGCCGCCGGCTCAGGACGGGTGTACGCCCCCCAGGAAGGAAGCTCCCGTGTCCGACACCGTCCTCGCCCCGCTCGGTTGGCTGCTCATGTTCGTGGTCGGCCTGCTGCTGCTCCTCGCCCCCGGATGGTCCGGGCCGTCGGACAGCGAGCTGCCCGACGGCACGGTCATGGATGCGGTGGTGCAGGTCCCGGGGGGTTAGGCCATCGGGACGAACGGCGGGGTGACGTCGTCGTACTCCCAGGACAACGCGGAGTCGTCGAGGTCGATGACCCCGTCGATCATGCGGATCCGGCTGGTGATGATCCCCACCTGGCTGAGGCGCTTCACGTCGCCGAGCAGGGTCACGACACCACCGGCGACATGTGCGAGGACGGCGGGGTGGTCAAGGCCGTCGAGCACCTCACGCACGGCGTCCTGGATGTCGTCGTCGTCGCGGACCAGCGCTCGGAGGATGTCCCGACGGGTCACGATGCCGACATGCACGGCCCCGTCCATGACGACCAGGCGGTCGACGTCGTGGCGGGCCATCTCGCCCGCCGCCTCGCGCAGGGGGGTGTCCGCCTCGGTCACGAGCGCCGGACGGGTGCAGGCCTCGCCGACGGTCAGGGAGCCGTAACGACGTCGTGCCGCCGAGGCCTCCTTGCCGAACCGGTCGTCCGGCGGTGCGGCCTTGTCCAGCAGGTCGCGTTCGGACAGCACACCGACCACGCGACCTTCGGAGTCGATGACCGGCGCGCCGCTGATCCTGCCGTACAGCAGCAACGAGGCCGCGCCACGCAGCGGGAGGTCCTCCGCGAGCGCGAGCGGGTTCCTGGTCATGACATCGGCCACGACCATCGATCCCCGCCACCGGCGTGTCGTCGGGGCGGAACCGGCGACCCGGGTGGTCAGCGCCTCTGCCAGGCGCTCGGTGAGCCACTGGATCGTGCGCTGGGCCAGGGGATACATGCTCGTCAGGTCGATGGCGTCCCCGATGGGGCCCAACGGCGGGCGGTACTTGCCCACCACCACGAGGTCCATGGCCGAGGACGACAGGTCCTCGACCTCGATGGAGCCCTCGAACGCGGGCACGACCGCCGAGGCGTGGCCGGCGTCCCAGCGCAGCGGGATCGTGAGCCAGTGCTCCATCCGGCGGACCTCGCCCACGTGGACGGTGACCGACTTGTGCACCGGCAGACCGGCCAGCTTGGCGGGCAGGGGCACCGTGATCGAACCGTCCCCGGCAGGCGGGTCGAGCGGCGCGCCCGTCGCGGCCTGCAGGAGCTCGATCGTGTCGGCGACCAACACGTCCTTCAGCAGCTCGGGGTCACCGTGGACTCCCCTTCGTGCGAGCACCCAGCGTTCCATGACCAGCTCCCTTCAGCGATGGGATCGTTCCCATCCGTGACCCGAGCATCCCGCAGCGCGGCCTCGTTCATCAGGGCCGGAGGGCCCGAAGCGTCGTGGACCAACGACCCTGCGTGCGGTCTGCGCACGACGTTCACTGGCAGGG
Source organism: Euzebya pacifica (assembly GCF_003344865.1). Taxonomy (GTDB): domain Bacteria; phylum Actinomycetota; class Nitriliruptoria; order Euzebyales; family Euzebyaceae; genus Euzebya; species Euzebya pacifica. Next base: position 1,563,416 of record NZ_CP031165.1, on the reverse strand, counting down.
CCGTCGCACGAACGTGCACGGTCGAGGAACGACGAACGGAGCAACGATGTCGGACGCACGCCAGCGCAGCACCACCCCCGTGGTCGAGCTGTCCGTCGAGGGACATGTCGGAAGCGACCAGCGGGAACGGGCTGTCGAGCACGTCACCGGCGTGCTGGAGTCCCACGGCGTCGATGCGACATCGATCGAGATCCGCCTCGAGCAGGCGATCCCCCACCCCCGACGGCGGGCCCACGGGCGGGCCACCGCCGAGATCCCCGGTCATGTGCTGGTCGTGCACGCCGACGCCGACACCCTGGACGAGGTCGTCGCACAGATGACCACCAAGCTGCGCCAGCGCCTGGACCACACCGTCGACCGCCGCCGCACACGACGTCGCCGTGCCCGCACCGCAACGCCAGCGCTGCACACCGAGACCACGTCGAACGATCGGGCCGACACCCGACAGGCGGGATGATGATGACGGCCACCTCCACGGTCGTCGACGGCAACGCGGCTGCCGCCCGCGTTGCGCACGCCCTCAGCGAGGTCGTGGCGATCTATCCGATCACCCCGGCCTCGCCGATGGGCGAGCTGGCCGACGCATGGTCGTCGGCCGGTCGGCGAAACCTCTGGGGGTCGGTCCCCCGCGTCGTGGAGATGCAGAGCGAGGCCGGTGCTGCCGGTGCGCTGCACGGTGCCCTGCAGCGCGGGTCGCTGGCCACGACGTTCACCGCATCGCAGGGGCTGCTCCTGATGCTGCCCAACATGTTCAAGATCGCCGGGGAGCTGACCCCGGCGGTCATCCATGTCGCGGCACGAACCGTCGCCACGCACGCGCTGTCGATCTTCGGCGACCACTCCGACGTGATGGCGGTGCGGTCCGCCGGCTGGGCGATGCTGGCCTCCTCCTCGGTGCAGGAGGCCCAGGACCTCGCGGCGGTGGCCCACGCGACGACCCTGAGGACCCGTGTGCCGTTCCTGCACTTCTTCGACGGATTCCGCACGTCCCACGAGCTGAACCGCATCGATGTGCTGGACGACGACACCCTCCGGTCGCTGATCGACGAGGCCGCGGTCACCGCCCACCGGGGACGGGGGCTGGACCCTGCGGCCCCTGTGCTGCGGGGGACCGCACAGAACCCTGACGTGTTCTTCCAGGCCCGTGAGGCCGCCAACCCCTTCCACGATGCCGTCCCGGCGGCGGTCCAGTCGACCATGGACCGGTTCGCGGAGCTGACCGGACGCCGCTACCGGCTCGTCGACTGGATCGGCCACCCCCGTGCCGAACGGGCGGTGGTCCTGATGGGCTCCGGCACCGGCGCCGTCGCCCAGACCGTCCGGCACCTCGCCGAGCGCGGGGAACGCGTCGGTGCCGCGGTGATCAGGTTGTACCGGCCCTTCCCCGCCGAGGCGCTGCTCGCAGCGCTGCCGTCGACCGTCGCCCGTGTCGCGGTCCTGGACCGAACCAAGGAGCCGGGCGCGGTCGGCGAACCGTTGTTGACCGACGTGATCGCAACGCTCGCTGGCGCGGTCATGGACGGCTCCCGACCCGCGGATCGACTTCCCGTCGTCGTCGGCGGGCGCTACGGCCTGTCGTCGAAGGAGTTCACCCCGGCCATGGTCGCCGGGATCCTCGATGCGCTCGCTGCCGAACACCCGCCGGCCCGGTTCACCGTCGGGATCACCGATGACGTGACCAACCTGTCGTTGCCACCCTCGACCGACCTCGACCTGCCCAGGGCGGCCGGCGACGTCGACGCAGTGTTCTACGGCCTCGGCAGCGACGGCACCGTCGGTGCCAACAAGAACACCGTCAAGATCGTGGGCGAGCACACCAGCCTCCACGCGCAGGGCTACTTCGTGTACGACTCACGCAAGTCCGGCGCCCAGACGGTCTCGCACCTGCGCTTCTCGGCGTCCCCCATCGAGTCCACGTACCTCGTGGACGGCGCCGACTTCGTGGCCTGTCACCAGTTCGGGTTCCTCGGGACCCGGGACGTCCTGGGCATCGCCCGACACGGGGCGACGGTCCTGCTGAACGCACCGTTCCCCGCCGACATGGTGTGGGATGCGCTTCCCGCACCCGTCCAGCAGCAGATCATCGACAAGGACCTGCAGGTCCACGCCATCGAGGCGCACCGCATCGCCCGTGAATCGGGCCTCGGCGGCCGCATCAACACCGTCATGCAGCCCTGCTTCTTCGCCCTGGCCGGCATCCTGCCCGACGACGAGGCGATGGCGGCCATCCGCGCGTCGATCCGTCGGACCTACGGCCGGGGCGGCGAGGAGATCGTGGAACGCAACCTCCGCGCCGTCGACCTCGCGATCGCGGCGCTGACCCCCGTCCCCGTCGGCTCGGCGGTGACCTCGACGATGGGCCTGCGCCCGCCGGTGCCCGATGGCGTGCCCGACTTCGTCGAACGGGTCACCGCCAGGATGCTGGCAGGCGAGGGCGACCTGCTGCCCGTCAGCGCCATGCCGATCGACGGCACCTTCCCGACCGGCACGACGCAGTACGAGAAGCGCGCGATCGCCAGTGAGATCCCCGTCTGGGACCCAGACCTGTGCATCGACTGCGGCAAGTGCGCGATCGTCTGTCCCCACGACGCGATCAAGATGAACGTCTTCACCCCCGATGCGCTCGAGGGCGCCCCGGAGGGCTTCCTCGCCAAGCCGTTCCGGGCACGCGAGCTCGAGGGCGACCACCTGCTGACCATCCAGGTCGCACCCGACGACTGCACCGGGTGCACGGTGTGCGTCGGCCAGTGCCCTGCGGTGAGCAGGACCGACGCCAGCCACAAGGCCATCACCATGGCGCCGGTGGAGGACCACCGCGACCGCGAACGGGCCAACCTGACGTTCTTCGAGTCGATCCCACGTCTCGACCGCGACGCCCTGCCCCACGACACCGTCAAGGGGTCGCAGGTCCTGCAGCCCCTGTTCAGCTACTCCGGCGCCTGCGCCGGTTGTGGCGAGACGCCGTACCTGAAGCTGCTGACCCAGCTGTTCGGCGACCGCATGGTCGTCGCCAACGCGACGGGATGCTCCTCGATCTACGGCGGCAACCTCCCGACCACCCCATGGGGTCGCAACGACGACGGTCGAGGTCCGGCGTGGTCCAACAGCCTGTTCGAGGACAACGCCGAGTTCGGCATGGGCCTGCGGCTGGGCTACGAGCAGCAGCGTGACACGGCCCGACAGCTGCTGACCGAGACCGGCGCCGTCCTCGGCGACGGGCTCGTCGCCGAGCTGCTCGGTGCCGACCAGTCCACGGAGCCGGGCGTGCGGGCCCAACGCGAACGTGTCGCGGCCCTGCGGCGGGCGATCGCCGACGCGGAGCCCGACCAGAGGCTGGATCGGCTGGACACCCTCGCGAACGCCCTCGTGCGTGCCGACACGTGGCTCGTGGGCGGCGATGGATGGGCCTACGACATCGGTTTCGGCGGCCTCGATCACGTCCTGGCCTCCGGCCTGGACATCAACGTGCTGGTGCTCGACACCGAGGTGTACTCCAACACCGGCGGGCAGGCCTCCAAGGCCACCTCCCGCGGCGCCGTGGCCAAGTTCGCCTCGTCCGGCAAGCCCACCGCCAAGAAGGACCTGGGCATGCTGGCCATGCAGTACGGCACCGTGTACGTGGCGCAGATCGCGCTGGGGGCCAACGAGACTCAGACGATCCGCGCGCTCCAGGGCGCAGCCGACTGGCCGGGACCCTCGCTGGTGCTCGCCTACTCGACCTGCATCGCCCACGGGTTCGACATGGGCGAGTCCATGACGCACCAACGGGACGCCGTGAAGAGCGGCTACTGGCCGCTGTACCGGTTCGCCCCGACCGAGGAGGCACACGGCAAGCCGTTCCACCTGGACTCGCGCAAGCCGTCGTTGCCGTTGTCGGCGTTCACCGGGCAGGAGGCTCGCTTCGCCATGCTGCAGCGGACCGATCCCGTCCGGGCGGCGCACCTGCTCACCCTGGCGCAGTCCGACGTCGACGAGCGCTGGCGGTACTACGAGCAGCTTGCCGGCGTCGAGCGCACGGTGCCGCACGAACCAGGCGCCGTCGTCGACACCGACGGCATCGCCAACGAGGAGGTCATGTGATGGATCTGACGACCACGTACATGGGGCTGCAGCTGCGGTCCCCCATCGTCGCCTCGGCCGGTCCGTTGACCGGTCGGCTCGACGGCGTCCGCGCGCTCGTCGACGCGGGGATCGGGGCCATGGTCCTGCCGTCGCTGTTCGAGGAACAGGTCGTCCACGAGGGGCTGGCGACCAGCGACCTGATGGCCGACCATGCCGCCAGCCCCGAAGCGTCCTCCTACTTCCCCGACATCCAGGGCAACGACTCCGTCGCCGACCGCTACGTGCGGCATCTGGAGGAGGCGCGGCGGGCAGCCGACGTCCCCGTGATCGCCAGCCTCAACGGCACGAGCGCGGCCGGGTGGGAACGCTACGCCCGGCTGCTGCAGGATGCGGGGGCCGACGCCCTGGAGCTGAACCTCTACCGCGTCGCGGCCGACGTCCACTGCAGCGGTGCGGCGCTGGAGCAGGAGCAGCTCGAGCTCGTCCGGGCGGTCCGTGGTGCGCTGATGATCCCGTTGGCCGTGAAGGTCAGCCCCTTCTACAGCTCGTTCGCCCACATGGCCGCCGGCTTGGTCGACGCCGGCGCCGATGCGCTGGTGCTGTTCAACCGCTTCTACCAGCCGGACGTGTCGCCGATGACCCGCGAGATCGTGCCCTCGCTGGAGCTGTCCTCGTCCTCGGAGCTGCGGTTGCCGCTGCGGTGGCTGGGGCTGCTGCACGGTCGCCTCGACGCCGACCTGGCGGCGACGACCGGGATCCACTCGGGCCTCGACGTGGCCCGGGCGCTGCTGGCCGGCGCGGACGTGACGATGATGACGTCGGCGTTGCTGCGCAACGGCCCCGCCCATGTCGCGACGTGCGAGCAGCAGCTCGTGGACTGGGCTGTCGAGCACGGCTACGAGTCCGTCGCCCAGCTGCGCGGCAGCGCCAGCCAGCAACGGGTCAGCGACCCGGCGGCGTTCGAACGGGCCAACTACGTGGAGGGCCTGATCGCCTTCGCCAACAGCTTCCGCTGACCCGGTCGCGGCGACGGGGAGTGGGGTCGCCGACACACCACACGGCCCCCGGTTCGATGCCGGGGGCCGTGTGCGGTGCGTGGTGGCGAGCGGTCAGTCCGACGCCCCCTGCAGCACCGCCTGCGCCGCGGCGAGCCGGGCGACGGGAACGCGGAACGGCGAGCAGCTGACGTAGTCGAGCCCGGCCTCGTGGCACCAGGCGATCGACCTCGGGTCGCCGCCGTGCTCGCCGCAGATGCCCGCAGCGAGGTCGGGCTTCACGGCACGGGCACCGCTGATGGCGATCTCCATCAGCTGGCCGACGCCGTCGGGGTCGAGGTGGCCGAACGGGTTGTCCGCCAGCACGCCCGTGCGCAGGTACTCCAGCAGGAAACCCGACTCGGCGTCGTCACGGCTGATGCCGAACGTCATCTGGGTCAAGTCGTTGGTGCCGAAGGACAGGAAGTCCGCCTCGCCGGCCAGCTGGCCGGCGGTGATGGCGGCCCGAGGGGTCTCGACCATGGTGCCGATGACGATCGGGACCTCGACGCCGTGCTCGGCGAGGACGGCCGCCGCTTCCGCCTCCACGATCTCCCGTGCGGTACGCAGCTCACCGACGTGGCTGACGAGCGGGACCATGATCTCGGGCCGCGGGTCGAGCCCTTCGGTCACCGCCGCGCACGCAGCCTGCACGATCGCCCGGGTCTGCATGCGCAGGATCTCGGGGTGCACCAGGCCCAGCCGGACGCCGCGGAGGCCGAGCATCGGGTTGGCCTCCTGCAGGGCACGGACGCGGTCGTCGAGGTCCTCGTCGGCACGCAGGCCACCGAGCAGCTCGTCGACGTCGGCGAGGGACCCCGCCGCGGTCAGCCGGATCTTGGCGTCGGTGATGCGCGATCCGAGCTCCTCGTGGGTGGGCAGGAACTCGTGCAGCGGCGGGTCGAGCAACCGGATGATGACCGGCAGGCCGTCCATGGCCCGCAGCAGCCCCAGGAAGTCGCCCTCCTGCATGGGCAGGAGCTCCTCGAGGGCGTCTCGACGGTCAGCGGTCGTCGTGGCCGTGATCATCCGCTGCATGATCGGCAGGCGGTCGGCCTGGAAGAACATGTGCTCGGTGCGGCACAGCCCGATGCCCTCGGCGCCGTAGCCACGCGCACGCTCCGCGTCGACGGGGTAGTCGGCGTTCGCCCGGATCCCGAGCCGCCGGACCTCGTCGGCCCATCCCAGGAGGGTGGACAGCCACTCGTCGGACAGGTCGGGGACGACGGTGTCCAGCCGCCCGATGAAGACCTCGCCGGAGCTGCCGTCCAGCGACAGCCAGTCCCCCTCGCTGATGACGACCTCGCCGTGCTCGGTGGCGACAGTGGCGGTGTGCGTCGTCATGTCGATGTCCAGGGCGGCCACGCCGACCACGGCGGGCTTGCCGAACTGGCGGGCAACCAGCGCTGCGTGGCTGGTCCGCCCGCCCCGTGTGGTCAGGATGCCCTTGGCCGCCAGCATGCCGTGCACGTCGTCGGGCTTGGTCTCGGCGCGGACGAGCAGGACGTCCCTGCCCTCCGCCGCCCAGGTCACCGCGACGTCGGGATCGAAGGCGACGACCCCGACCGCGGCGCCCGGCGAGACGTTCAGGCCCGTCGCCAGCGCACGACCGTCGGCGATGGCAGCGGCCCTCGAGGTCGCGTCCAGCTGGGGGTGCAGGAAGAAGTCGACCTGGTCGGGGGTGACCCGCGCGAGCGCCTCCGCTTGGGTGATCAGGTCCTCGGTGGCCAGGTCCACCGCGATGCGGACGGCCGACCGGGCCGTGCGCTTGCCGTCACGGGTCTGCAGCAGCCAGAGCGTGCCGGCCTCGATGGTGAACTCGATGTCCTGCATGTCGCGGTAGTGCAGCTCGAGGACCCGCGCGATGGTCTCCAGCTGGCTGTAGGACGCCGGCATCAGCTCGGCGAGGTCCTCGATGGGCCGGGTGGCCCGTGTACCCGAGACGACGTCCTCTCCCTGGGCGTTGACCAGGAAGTCGCCTTCCAGGCCGGGGGCGCCGGTCGACCCGCTGCGGGTCATCGCCACACCGGTGGCGGAGTCCTCGCCGAGGTTGCCGAACACCATCGTCTGCACGTTGACGGCGGTACCCAGGTCGTGGGCGATGCCGGCGGCGTTGCGGTAGTCCACGGCGCGCTTGCCGTTCCAGGAGGAGAAGACGGCTTCGACGGCCATCCGCAGCTGCTCCATGGGGTCGGTCGGGAAGCGGACGGCGATGCGGCGGAACGCCTGCACGACGCCGTGCAGGTCCTCCACCGTCAGCTCGGCGTCGGTGGCCACTCCCCGTGCGGCGCGGGCCTCGTCGAGCACGTGCTCGAACAGGTCGTCTCGCAGGCCGAGGACGACGCTGCCGAACATCTGGATGAGCCGCCGGTAGGAGTCCATGACGAAGTGCTCGTCACCGGTGAGGGCGATCAGTCCCTTGGCGGTCTCGTCGTTCAGGCCGATGTTGAGGACGGTGTCCATCATGCCGGGCATGGAGAACTTGGCCCCGGATCGGCACGACAGCAGCAGCGGGGAGGAGGGGTCGCCGAACCGCTTGCCGGTGCTGGCCTCGACCGCCTGGAGCGCGTCGGCCACCTGGTCCCACATGCCGTCGGGCGGGACGTTGCCGGCCTCGAGGTGGGCGAGGCAGGCCTCGGTCGTCACGGTGAAGCCGGGGGGGACGGGGATGCCCAGCCGGGTCATCCCGGCGAGGTTGGCGCCCTTGCCGCCGAGCAGGCTCCGGACGGCATCCCAGGAGCCGTCCAGCGACGCCTCGACGGCGTCGAGTCGGTCGAAGGGGTGGACCCAGGTCGGGGTGGTGGTGATGGACACGTGAACGCTGCTCCCCGGGCGGATGTCCACCCGATCGACGGCTGCCCTGCGGACGCAGGGCCTGCGGTCACCATGGCCGCCCGGGCAGGTCGGGAGGCAGGCCGAAGGGCCCCGCCCCGGTCGACCAAGGTCCCGGAACGTCACCGGGAACGGGTGGACACGCTTGGGGTCGGCGCGCGTGGGTAAAGGTCTTCTCATACCTACCCCCGATCCAGAGGAGCTGACGAGGATGCGCAAGCTGACCTTCGCCCTAGGTGCCGCAACCGGTGCCGCGATCATGTACCTGCTCGACCCCAACAACGGCGAGACCCGTCGCCGCGATGCCCAGCAGCGTGCCCGCGAGCTGGCCGACAGCCCGCAGGCCCAGAAGCTGGCCGGCCAGGCCATCGAGGCCACCCGCTCGGTGACCGAGACGGCCCCGGGCTCGGACAGGGAGCTCGTCGACAAGGTCCGCACCGAGGTGCTCGGCCGTGATGACTTCAGCGACCTGGTCATCAACGTCGACGCCCACGAGGGTTCCGTGAGCCTCCGTGGCACCGTCGACGACGCCGACCGACGCGACCGCCTGGTCAACGAGGTCAGCAACGTGACCGGCGTCGACGCCGTGGCCAGCTACCTGCACGCCAGCGACCAGCCGGCCCCCAACATGACCAGCTGACCCGACCTGCAGACCCCCGACGACCCGTGGACCAGTCCACGGGTCGTCCGCGTTCCAGCCCCCGGAGGCGTGTCGCCTGAGTCGCAGCAGGGTCGACTGAGCCGACACGGGGCGGGCTGCGGGTGACGTGACCTCGCGGGTGACCGAGCTACCGACCAGCTGAGCGGGCATGCTCGCACCATGACCGACCTGACTGCCGTGAACGCGTGGACGGCGCGGCTGTGGGCAACGACCGACGAGGTTGAGCTGTCGAGACACCAGACCCCGACCAACCTCGGCCGGATCCGTGCGGCCGCGCTGGACTCTGCGACCGAGGCGGTTCGGCCCGAGTACGTCCCTGTCCCGCCGGATCACGTGGCACGGCTGGCGGCGATGGCCGAGCAGCTGGAGGGCAAGGACGCCCCGTTCCTCAGCCTCGTCACGCAGTCCCTCGACACCACGCTGGGGTTCGCGCGAGCCCTGTCGGATCGCGGTGCCGACGCGATCACCGCCTTCGGTGAGGCCGAGTACGGCACACCGACTCCGGACCTGGTTGCCCACGCCGAGGACGTGCTGGCGACTCCTGCGGCAGACGACCCGACCGATGACCCGACCGACGAGAAGGAGCGAGCCACGGCGATCGACGCCACGGCCCTGGCCGACCTCGTCGATCGGGTCCTCGCGTGGATGGGCGTACGCGGCTGGACCGCGATCGTCCGGGAACGGTCGATCGCTCGGATGGCGGTGGCCTCCAGCGCAAGGGAGGTGCGGATCCGCGCGGACAGCACCTTCTCGGCTGCCCAGCTTCCCGGCCTGATCGTCCACGAGGTCGGCACCCACGTGCTCCGGGCCGACGAGGGGTCGCGCCAACCCCTCCAGATGCTTGCCCGCGGCCTGCCCGGTTACCTCGAGACGGAGGAGGGGCTGGCCACCCACCACGAGGCGCAGGTCGACCCACGACCGAAGCGCCTGCGCACGTTCGCGCTACGCGTCCTCGCGGCCGACGCCGCGCTGCGGGGCGGTCTGGCCGACGTCATGGGGCGGCTGACCGACCACGTCGACCCTGCCACCGCGTTCCCGATCGCCATCCGGTCCAAGCGCGGCATGGCTGACCTGACCGTGCCCGGTTCCCCGCTGAAGGACGTCGTCTACCTGCGGGGCCTCCGGTCCGTCGGCAACCACTTGGCGGACCACCCCGGTGACCACGCACTCCTCATGGCCGGCAAGCTCGGCCTGCCCCACCTCGACCTCGCCCGCAGGCTGCAGGCCGACGGCCTCCTCACGACCGCCGAGCCCCGGGTGCAAGAGCTCCAGGACGCGGTCCGGGCAGCGGTCCCGCCGTGGGTCGGCTGACGCCCGGAAGCCGCCCCTCAGCTGGCGAGCACCAGCATCTCCGTCGGGCCAAGTGCTCGTCTGAGCATCCGGACGTCGTCGACGAGCCCGTCGAAGTGCCGGCCCGGACCCATCGGCTGCCCGCCGACGGCGAACGGGATGGTCGGGTCGGTGTCGACCTCGCCCGGGTGGAGGGTGCCCCCGACCTCGACCCCGTCCAGGAACAGCCGGACCGTGGAGCCGTCGTGGGTCAACGCGGCGTGGTGCCACGTCCCCGGCTGGATGGGGCCGCCGTTGGCGACGACGGTCTGGGTGATCCCACCGATGCGTACCCGGCCGCGCAACACGTGCTCGCTTCCGGCCTTCACCGTGCTGAGCATGACGAGGTGGTCGTTGGCCGCCGTGCCCGCTGCCTGCGACACGAGTCGGGCGTCGGAGACACCGAAGTCGTCGGCCCGGAACCGCAGCGCGAGCGTCAGCCCCGAACCGCCGGTCAGGTCGACGGCGGGCAGGTCGATCCTGCTGGACGATCCGTTCAGGTCGACCGACGACGGGCTGCCATCGGTAGTCCTTGGGTCGAACACCGCACCGCCCACCAGCGTGCCGTCGTTGCCGCTCCCGCTGGCATCGGCCGCGACGGTGCCTGCACCCTCGTCGAGCGTCAGGTGGACCGCCACATCGGTGCCGTCGTCGACCGCGACGTCGAACGTCGTCGCGAGCGGGGGGTTGGCCCCGAGGTCGGAGAGCAACAGCTCGAACCCGTCGCTGGAGCCGGCACCGCCGCGGACGTAGGCGATGAGGTCGCCGTCGACATCGGCCTGGGTGAATGACTCGCCCGCCCCGAGCACCACCCCGTCGCGACGGAACTCACCCGCCGTGGGGGGCTCGGCAAGGGTGAACACCAACCCCGAGGGCGGCGTGTCGGGGTCAGCCGCCGCGAGGACTGCCGGTCCGATGGACAACGTGCCGGATGCGGCCACGGTGGCGCCGTGCGTGCGGCGCTGGAGGTGCACCGAGATCGTGTTGTCGTCGCGGCCCGCCGACAGCGCGTCGATGTCGCCGTCCCCGTCGATGTCGACCGCCACGAGGCCGTAGGCCCCGTCGACGGTCAGGTCGATCGGTGCGGCGCTGAACAGGCCCGTGCCGTCGTTCTCGTACCACGCGAGGGAGTCGCCGTCGGCCGCCGCCGACAGCGCGTCGAGGTCACCGTCACCGTCGACGTCGGCGACCTCCACGGTCCGTGCACCGAGCGCGGATCCGTCGATCACCTGCTTGGTCCAGCCCCCCGTTCCGTCGTTGCGGTACCAGGCGATCGTGTTGTCCTTCTGGCTGGCCGAGAGGACGTCGAGCAGTCCGTCCCCGTCCACGTCGCCGGCGATGGCGAAGTAGGCGCCGTTGGCGTCGGTGTCGATCACCCGTTTCGTGAACCCACCGGTCCCGTCGTTCTCGTGCCAGGCGATCGTGTCGTCGAAGAAGCTCGCGGCGACGACATCGGGATCCCCGTCCCCGTCGATGTCACCGACCTCGGCTCGCTTGGCCCCGTTGGCGGCCGGGTCGATCGTGCGCAGGGTGTACTGCTGCGCACCGTCGTTGTCGTACCAGGTGATCGTGTCGGCATCCTGGTTGGCGGCGAGCAGGTCGCTGTCCCCGTCACCGTCGAGGTCGTGGACCACGATCGAGTGGGCGCCGTCGGCGCTGTCGTCGATGACCCGCCGCGTGAACGCACCCGAGCCGTCGTTGTCGTACCAGACGTAGGTGTCGGCCTCGTAGCCGGCGGCCAGGGCGTCGGAGTCACCATCGCCGTCGACGTCACCGACGTTGGCGGGATAGGCACCGTCGAGCGCCGGGTCGAGGACCGTCCGGATGTACCCGCCGGTCCCGTCGGCCCGCAGCAGCAGCACCTGGTCGTCGACGAAGTCGGTGGCCACGACGTCGAGCGCACCGTCGGCGTCGAAGTCGGCTGCGACGGCGATGTGGGTCTCGTCGACGTCGGTGGCGATCACCTGCCGGGTGAACCCGAGGGTGCCCGTGACGAAGCGTGGCGGTTCGCTCGAGGTGGCGACGGCGATCGTGACCGTCGTCGGGGCCGAGGACGTGGTGCCGTCGGTCGCTCGGTACGTGAACGTGTCGGTGCCCAGGAAGCCCGGGTCGGGTGCGTAGTCGAACGAGCCGTCCGACGCCAGCGCGAGGGTGCCGTCGGAGGCGTCGACGAGGAGCTCGGCGACGATCGGCTCCCCATCGGGATCGTGGTCGTTGCCCAGCACGCCGGGGGCCGCAATCGACAGGGAGGTGTCGGGGGCGGTGCCGTAGCTGTCGACCACCGCGACGGGATCGTCGTCGACCGGGTCGACGGTGATCGTCACGGTTGCTGCAGCCGATTGGGCGATGCCGTCGGTGGCCCGGTACGTGAAGGTGTCGGTCCCGAAGAAGTTCGGGTCCGGGTCATAGGTGAACGAGCCGTCGTCCTGCAGCGTCAGCGTGCCCTCGCCGGCGTCGGTGGCGAGCTGGGCGGTCAGCGGGTCGAGGTCCGGGTCGGCGTCGTTGGCCAGCACACCCGGGGCCGTGACGACCAGCTGATCGTCCTCGGCCACCGCGTACGCATCGTCGGCCGTGGTCGGTGGGTCGTTCGGACCGGGGGGTGTGGTGGGGCAGCCGGCCTGGTGGTTGGCCGCCACGTCCTCCGCCGACAACGCCACATCGTGCACCGCCACCAAGCACACCGTCCCGGCCCACGGCCGCGACCCATCCGCGGTGTTGCCCACCACCAACGGGAACCCCCCATCCCAGTTCGACAACACCCCACCAAGGCTGCCCGACCCCTCCAGCACCCCATCCACCCACAACGACACCACACCCGACCCATCACGGGTCAACACCACATGCGACAACCCAACCGACGCCGACCCCACCGCAGAGAACAACGTCGGCGTCCCCGCCACCGACGACGACGTCCGAACCCGACCAGCAAACACCGCATCCGGCAGTTTCCCCCACGCCCCCTGCCCCAACATCACGTTCCGCGCCAACGGCCCCGACCCCACCTCAACGATCCGCGCCGGCCCGTCCTGGGTCACATCAGCCGGATCCACCCACGCCTCCACCGACACCGCACCCGAGACCCCGACCGCATCAACCACCTTCACCGCCCCACCATCAGAGGCCACCACACCAACGGAGGACCCCGACAACACCAACCCACCCGCACCCCACACACCCACACCCTCCCCCACCACCAGATCCAACGGCACCCCCACACCAGCCGAATCCGGCACCACCCCCGCACCACCACCAGCACCGACCACCCCGAACTCGTACAACACCAGCTCCCCACCCACACGCGACGGACCCGCCGGGGCATCGTCGATCGTCCAGTCGAACGAGACCTGTGCGACGCCGCCCTGCTGGTCGTCGACGGTCACCGTCACCGGGTACGACGTGCCCACCACGGCGTCCTCTTGGATGGTGCCCTGGATCTGTCCGGTGACCGCGTCGATGCCGAGCCCGGGGGGAAGCCCGCCCGCGGCGTACGCCAGGTCGTCACCGTCGGGATCCGACGCCGTCACCGCCAACGACACCGTGGCCCCGGGCGCGCTGACCTGGTCCCCCACCGGATCGATCACCGGGTCGGCGTTGGTCGCCTCGGCGGTGGGGCAGCCGGCCTGGTGGTTGGCCGCCACGTCCTCCGCCGACAACGCCACATCGTGCACCGCCACCAAGCACACCGTCCCAGCCCACGGCCGCGACCCATCCGCGGTGTTGCCCACCACCAACGGGAACCCCCCATCCCAATTCGACAACACCCCACCAATGTTGCCCGACCCCTCCAGCACCCCATCCACCCACAACGACACCGCACCCGACCCATCACGGGTCAACACCACATGCGACAACCCAACCGACGCCGACCCCACCGCAGAGAACAACGTCGGCGTCCCCGCCACCGACGACGACGTCCGCACCCGACCAGCAAACACCGCATCCGGCAGCTTCCCCCACGCCCCCTGCCCCAACATCACGTTCCGCGCCAACGGCCCCGACCCCACCTCAACGATCCGCGCCGGCCCGCCCTGGGTCACATCAGCCGGATCCACCCACACCTCCACCGACACCGCACCCGAGACACCGACCGCATCAACCACCTTCACCGCACCACCATCAGAGGCCACCACACCAGAGGAGGACCCCGACAACACCAACCCACCCGCACCCCACACACCCACACCCTCCCCCACCACCAGATCCAACGGCACCCCCACACCAGCCGAATCCGGCACCACCCCCGCACCACCACCAGCACCGACCACCCCGAACTCGTACAACACCAGCTCCCCACCCACACGCGACGGACCCGCCGGGCACGCCTCGGTCGTCGTCTGCTGGGTGGGACTCGAGACGGCGTTCCCGCTGCCGTCGGTGGACGTGACAGCCCAGTGGTACGTCGTCTCGCAGGCAAGCCCCGTCGCCGTGACGGCATGTGACTGGTGGAGGCCGGGGGTGGTGGACGTGCCGAGCTCGAGGGCGGCCGACAGGCCGACGGACAGCTCGGAGGTGGCGTACTCGTCGGTGGCCCAGCTGACCTCGAGCTGATCGTCGGTCGCGACCGCCGTCGGGCCCGTGGTGATGACCGGTGGGGTGTCATCGGTGGAGGTGGAGGACTGCCCCGGACCGACCAGCACGGTCGGGGCGGCGGTGAGGGCGCCGATGGATGCCGCCGCGGCTTGCTGGTCGGCGGTGTCGAGGATGCCCACGGTGAACCGACGGTCGTTGCCGCCCATGTGACGACTCAGGCCGCTGCGCCCGAACCCGAAGACCGTCATCTCGTCCGCGAGGGTGTAGTAGGAGTCGGTTGCAGCGTCGTCGTCGTGGTGGATCAGGAACAGCGACCGGTCCACGACGGGATCGCCGAACTGCACCCATTCGGGGGCGGCGATGTCGCTGCTGAAGGACCCCGTCAGCGGACTGCTCGCGCCGTCGCTGAGGGCGTAGAAGTCCGAGTCCGCCTCGACGGCGCCGCCCGGTGTCCCTTCGTAGAGGAACCAGTAGTTGGCGTCGTGCTCGACGACGGTCCCGACGGCGCGTGTCGGGAAGACGTCCCACTGCATCGCCCACAACCCGTCGGGGCTGGTCGTCGCGAAGGTCGTGCGGAGTGGACCGTCAACCTCCAGCGTCGTGGTGTGACCGGTGGCGCCTGGGTGGAACCACCCCGCCGGGTAGACCAGGTTGGGGATGCCCCGGTACTGTCCCGAGGCGCCGGACGCCGTGCTCCAGCTGATCCAGTCCGCCCCGGTCGGGCCCACGAGGCTGGAGAAACCACCCGCCTCGGTCTGGTACCACCACGTTGCAGTGCGTGTCGTGATCGACATGGCCGGCAGGCCCTCGTCGACCACGGCGGTGGCCACCTCCACCTGGTCGGCGACGGCCGTCCCCGGCGCCCCGGCCGACGGGGTGTCGAAGTAGGCGAGGTACCTGCGGTCCTCGGCCGCCGACGTGGGGGCGGCGACCTCGACGACCAGCTCGCCCACGGCGTTGGTCGTGGCGTCGTACCCGGGACCCGGGTCGAACTGGAACGCGACCACGGGGTCCAGGATGGTCCCGGTGGCGTCGACCTCGTGGACGACGAGGGACTCGGGGTCGAGCGTGGCGCCTGCGGCACCGGCCTGGGCGAACGCGGTCGTGAAGTCGATCCCGGCGACGACGTGGAGCGTCTGGCCGTCGGCGGCCGGCTGCACGGTGAGGGCCAAGCGGTACGCATGGGGCCCGCTCCCCCACGGATCGCTTCCCTGCGCGCTAGCTCGGTTGGCATCGACGGGGATGACGAGGGCCACGACGAGTGCGACTGCTGTGGCGACGACCGCGCGGGTCACGCTGGCGGCCGGCGCAGCGCGCCATGGACAACGTCTCCGGTCGTCCATAGCCCCTCCGGCCCGCGCCCGCTCGTGCGCCCAACTCGACCGAACGTAACACGGCGCACAGCGAGTGAGCCAGCCTCTTACTGAACGGTCTTCGGCACCTACTCAGGGTGCGCTTCGACCCGTCGTCGGCGCCTGGTCCCGGCCCCCATCACACGACGAAGGCCCGCCGTGTGGCGGGCCTTCGTTCACTTCGGTGGTAGTTGCGAGGGCAGGATTTGAACCTACGACCTCCGGGTTATGAGCCCGGCGAGCTACCGAACTGCTCCACCTCGCATGAAGAACAGTAGCGGCGGGTCAACGACCTTGCAAAGGCCTACTTGGTCAACAGTCCAATCACCTGGCGGGTGGGTGCGAGGTTGGCGCCGCGGGGCTGCCGGGACAGCCATTCGACCCATGCCGGGTCGGGGTTCAGCGGCCAGCTGGGGTGGTCCCTGCGGTGCAGCCGTTGGGGCGTGGCGTCCATCCAGCGCGCGACCTGCTCGATGGTCCGCCAGCTGATGTTGGCGGTCCGGACGTCGGCCACACCGGCGCGACGTTCGCGCTGCTCGGCGGTCGCGCTGGGCAGGCGGGCACCAATCGAGGCGACCGTGCTGCCCAGTTCGTGGGGCAGCCAGGGCACCCAGCGCACCTCGGTGTGCTGCTCGACGGGGTACATGCGGTTGGGGGCCCCGACGATGGCCACCCCGCCGGGTGCCAGGACGCGCCCCAGCTCGCGGGCGTAGGGCTCGAGCTCCGTGACGTGCTCGATCACGTCGAGGGACTCGACGACGTCGAAGTGCCCGTCGGGGAACGGCAGCGGCCGTGCGGGGTCGATGAGCCGCACGTCCACCCCGGGCAGGCCCCGGGTGCGCAGCCGTCCGAGCTGGACGGTCTCGTCGTCGATCTCGGTGCCGACGACCTCGGCGGCGCCGAAGGCGTGATAGGCCAGCACGGTCCCCGCCATGCCGCAGCCCGACGCGTACACCCGCGCACCCTGCAGCGGCCGGTGTGCCTCAACCAGGCCTGCCCAGCCGAGGAAGAAGTTCACGCCCAAGTAGGTCTGGGTCAGCGACCCGTGCAGGACGCTGTCCCGCGCATGGTCGAGGAAGGCGTCCACCGCCGCCCGGTAGGCCGGTGGGTTGGGGTCCATCAGCAGGCAGTCGGGCGACGGCACACCCGCCGCGGCCTCGGCCCGCAACCGCTGGGCCTGCAGCCGCCGCGCGAAGGTCGCCCACGCCGCCTGTTCGGCCGCGGGGTCGCGGAAGGTCACGTGCCCGCCGTCCGGACCGACCTGCCGCAGGCGCTGCCCGTCGAACACCACGTCCTCGGGCAGCCCCCACCCCCCCTGGGCGGTCATCGGCAGGTCATCCTGCTTCGAGCACGAGCTCGAGGGCTTCGAGGAAGTCCTGGGCCTGCTCCACCTGTTCCTGGTAGGTCCCGAGGTCACCGGCAGCCAACGCCTCGTCGGCCGCGGCGAACGCCTCGATGGCCCGGGCGATCAGCGACTGCGCGTCGCCGTCCACCTCCACCGGGGCCGACGGGGCCTCGGTGCCCTCCGGGATGGGTTCGGCCTCGGGGTCGATGGGTTCGGTCGGTTCGTCCGAGGCGCCCGGTTCCGGCAGCGACGGCACGTCCTCGAACACCTCGAGGTCACCGAACAACGTCTCCAGCGCCAGGTCGAGGCGAGGTTCCATCACCACCCGGTCACCGTAGACCAGGACCACCCGGCGCAGCTCCGGGATGTCGGACTGGTCGGACTTGAGGAACAGCGGCTGGGCGTACAGCAACGACTCCTCGACCGGCACGACGATGAGGTTGCCCAGGATGATGGAGGACCCGGCATCACCCAGCAGGGTGATCAGCTCACTGACGTCGGCGTCCTGCTGGATCCGCGCATGGATCTGTTCGGGACCGAAGACCGTCTCCGTCGGCGGCATCCGCAGCACCCGCAGCTCGGGGTTGTCGGGGTCGCCGGACGCGGCGACGTAGGCCGACAGCACGTCGCGGTCCGCCGGAGTGAAGGGCTGGATGAGTGAGAAGTCCTCCTCCTCCTCACCCGGCAGGCGGATCAGCTGGTAGGTCGGCGGGAAGGTCCGGGTGATGTTGCTGCCGTTGTTGTCGGCGAAGGCGTTGTCGGACGGCAGCTCCCACTCGTCGGAGGCGTTGTAGAAGCCGTCGGCGTCGGGGATGTGGTAGCGCTGCAGCAGCTCGGACTGCACCCGGAACATGTCCTCGGGGTAGCGGAAGTGCTGCTTGATCGCCGGGTCGATCTCCTCCATCGGCGTCAGGACGCCCGGGAAGGCCCGGTCCCACGCCTGGATCAGCGGGTCGTCGGGGTCATTGACGTACAGCTCCACGGTGCCGTCGTAGGCGTCGACGACCGCCTTGACGGAGTTGCGGATGTAGTTCGCCTGCCCGGTCAGCCCGGGGATGCCGACGATCTGCTCCTCGGTGGTGACGCTGCCGTCGGCCTGCTGCACGAAAACGGTCTGCCGTTCGACGATCCGAGTGGGATCCGCCAGGTCCAGCCGTTCGCTGTAGGGGATCATGTCGGTGGTGGTGTAGGCGTCCTGGACCCACTTGACCTCGCCGTCGACCACGATCGGGTACGGGTCGTGGTCGAGCTGGACGAACGGCGCGACCGCTTCGACACGTTCCTGGATCGACCGGTTGAACATGATGCGGGAGTCGGGCTGGATCAGCCCCGAGAGCACGATGTTGGGTTCGCCGTACCGCAGGGCGAAGGCGACCCGGTTGAGGATGCCCCCGACGTTGACGCCGTCGGCGCCGTCGTAGCGGTTGCGCTCCTGACGCGTCTCGGTCTCGAAGTCGAACTCGTCCAGCGTCGCGTTCACGATGGAGTAGCTGGGCGGCCGCTCACCGAAGTAGATACGGGGCTCCTCGAGCTCCAGCTCGGCCACGCCCCGGTTGGGGATGTCACGGGCAAGGAACTCGGGCTGACCGTTGCTGGCCGCGGTGGAGACGACCGAGGCAACCACGCCGTAGCCGTGGGTGAACTCCAGCCGCTGGTTCTGCCAGGACGGCTCCTGCAGGTCGTCGATGGAGATCTCGCGGACCGAGATCATCACCTGCTGCGGGTCGCCCTCGATCTCGTAGCGGTCGACGTCGACGTCGCGGAACTCGTAGTAGGGCCGCAGCTCCTGCAGCTGCTGGTAGGTGTTCTGCAGCGTGGCCGGGTCCCAGAGTCGGATGGCCTCCAGCGTGGCGGCGTTCTCCTCGACTTCCTCGCGGGTCAGGTTCTCCGATGCCGGAAACCCCTCGTAGCTGACGGTTCCCTCACCGACCTCGGCGACCTCGGTCTCGATGCCCCATGCGTAGCGCGTGAAGTCCAGGTTGCGCTCGATGAAGGGGCGTTCGCGGTCCAGCTCCTGCGGGTTGACCTGCACCGCCTGGATGACGGCGGGGTAGATCCCACCCAGCAGCAGGGAGGCCACCAGCAGGATGCCCACGCCGGCGGTCGGCAGGACCGCGCCGCGGAAGCGGATGTTGGCCAGGAACAGCACGACACAGACCGCCGCGATGATCGTCAGCAGCTCGAAGGCACGAAGCTCGGCGTTGACATCGGTGTAGGACAGGCCGGTGACCAACCCGCGGTCGCTGTAGCTGAGCATGTAGCGGTCCAGCCAGAAGCCCCACGCCCGGACGGCGATGAGGCTTGCCAGCAGCACCGACACGTGCACGTTGGCGCCGGAGGTGATCTTCTGCCCGGTGCTCTGCGGACGGATGCCGCCGAAGAGGTAGTGCGCGCCAGCGGTCAGCAGGATCGTGATGGTCAACGCGGTGAACAACCACGAGTTGATCATCGTCCAGAACGGCAGGTCGAAGACGAAGAACCCCAGGTCGAGCCCGAAGTGCGGGTCGTCGATCCCGAAGCTGCCGCCGTTGGCCCACAGCAGGAACGTGCGCCACTCCCCGAACAGCGACGACCCGCTCAGCAGCGCCACGACGACGGTGAGCGCGACCAGCAGCGGCCGCGCGATGGGCGTCACCATGCGGCGGTACCGCTCGATGACCTCTTCCCCCTCCGACGGGATCCGGAACTCCGGCGTCAGGCGTCGGGCGAGGAAGAGGTTGGTGCCCAGCAGCGCCACCATCACGACGGTGGCGGCAGCGCCCAGTCCGAAACGGGTCTGCAGCAGGTTCCAGAAGACGTCGGCGAAACCGATCGACTGGTACCAGAGGACGTCGGTGTAGAAGGTGGCCAGACGAGGTCCGACCACCGCCACCAGGACGACGAGGGCGAAAAGGACGAGGAGCCAGCGGCGGCGCAGCTCGGCGATGATGGTGTTCATGGTGGGTCGCCCAACCTAATCCAGCCAGTCGGCCCCTGCCGCCAAGGGGACCCGTCAGTCCGCTTCGGTGCCTTCTTCGGCATCGTCATCGGCCGCCTCTGCGGCGAGGACGGAGGTGTTGGCGTCGGCCGGTTCGGCGTCGGCCTCGATCTCCTCGACCTCCAGCAGCGCCAGGTCGACGGTCTCCTTGGCCTGGCGGAGCCGGTTGGCCAGCTCGTCACGGCGGCCCTCGAGGTCGTCGATCTGCTTGCGGATGGCCGCGGCCTGTTCGCGCAGCCCGTCGACCTCGTCCTGGGCGTCCTTCAGGCGGGACTCGCGCAGCGACTCGGCCTCGGTCTCGGCCTTGCGGCGGATCTCCTCACCAGCCGCGTGGGCTGCTTCGAGGATGCGCTGGGTCTCCGCACCGATGGCGGCGAAGGAGGCGATGGCGTCGGCCGGGGGCGCGGGCTCCGGGGCAGGTTCGACGACCGGTTCGGGCGTCGCCTCCTCCACGACCTCCGCGTCGCCGTCGACATCAGCGACGGTGTCGGCGTCATCGGTCGCCGGCGTGTCGTCCTTCGCGGGCGACGCGGCACCGCCGCTGCGGCCGAGCAGCGATGCGAAGTCCTCGGCGACCTCGTCGAGGAACGCATGCACCTCGTCGCGGTCGTACCCGCGCAGGGACACGAGGAACTCTCGTGACTGGATGTCCTCTGGCGTCAGCACCCCAGGAGCCTTTCGGTTGTCGGTCACGTCCCGGGGAGTCTAGAGGCCGGACAGGACGAGGCGAACCAGCTGGACCGGAGTTCTCGTGGAACGAGGTGCTAGCCGGCCGGGTCGAGCAGGCCGATCGCCGCCGGCACGATGTCGAGAACCTCGTCGATGAGGGTGCCAACCGGGCCCAGGACCGGGTCGGGATCCGGTTCGGGAGGCGGCGGTGGTGGTGCGGGTGGCGGCGGCGCCGGCGGGGTGGTGGGCGCGGGGCCCGGGTCGGGGTCGGTCACCGTCGGCACCGTTGGCGCCGGGGCCGCGGGGGACACCGGTGCGGGCGCAGGCACGGACGCCTCCACGACCTCACGGGCGGCGACGGCCTGGTCGACCGTCGCGCCGAAGGTGACCTGGCCGAGGTCCAGCGCCATCGCGATCAGCCCCCACCTGGCCCCCTCCGCGCGCAGCGTGGCAACCCGCTCGGCCATGCTGGCCAGGTCGCCGGACTGGCCCTGGGCCAGCGCACGCGAGACGAACAGGCCGATCAGCGCGTCCGCAGGCGGTCCGACCGCACCGTCGGCGTTGCGGTTCGGCGCGGCCTGCAGCAGCACGTCGACCTCGTCGGCCTGGACCTCCGCGAAGGAGGCGTAGAACGCCGCGGGCTGCAGTCCGGTGCCGTACAGCTCGGCCAGACGGGTGCTGTAGCGGGCCACCTCGCCATCGAAGTTGATGGCCTTGCTGAGCAGCCGCTGGTCAACGGGGTCATCGACGGCGTAGGCCAGCGGGTCGTCCAGGCCGTCGAAGCGGCGGCTGGTCAGGCTGAGCTGTCGGTAGGGCTGCAGCCGGTACCCCTCTCCCGGCCGCCTGACCTCCGCGGTACCGGCGTAGATGGCCACCCGGGGGGTCGCTCCGGCGTCCACCCGGAAGGTCCCGATCCCGTCCACCACCGCGTCGTCGATCCGGACCTGCAGCGCGTCGCCGTCGACGACGACGTCACCGTGAACCAGCTCGACCTCCTGCTCGGTGATGACGGCTTCGGCGTCCTCCAGCAGGAACACCTGATCCCCGTCGACCTGCAGCCGGCTGTCGGTGACCGCACGGACGCGGTCCCCATCGGCGGCGTGGCTGACCAGGACCCAGCCGTCGTCGTCGAGGCGCTCCAGCTGACCCTCCACGAGGGAGATGTCACCGGCGGATCGGCTCGACGAGGTGCACCCGCTCGCCAGGAGGGCAAGCGCGGCCACGACGATCAGGGCCCGACGCATCGCTGCCAGTGTGCACCCGCGACGCCGCCGCGGCCAGCACCAGCAGGTGACGAACAGTGACCAGTCAGGTGCTCAGAGTGTCGTTTCCGGCGTCACAGCGGGGGAGGCGGGACGGTGCCCGCTCGCAGCGGCGGCATCGGTAGCGCCGGCACCGGCACCGGCCCACCCACCGGCAGCAGCAGGCTGACGGTCGCCCCGACACCGGGGTCGGAGTCGACCTCGGCGGTGGCTCCGGACCCGTCGAGGATGCGCTTGACCAGGCCGAGCCCCAGCCCCAGCCCGCCGTAGTGGCGGGTCTCGGTGCCGTCGACCTGCCGGAAGTCGGTGAACAGGTGAGCGGCCGCCTTGGGGTCGATGCCGATCCCCCGGTCGATGACCGACAGGCGGACGTGGCCACCCTCGGCACGCGCGGTCACGTCGACGGGGTCCCCGTCGGGCGAGAACTTCACCGCGTTGTCCAGCAGCTCGTCGAGGACCCGCCGGAGGTAGACCGGGTCGGCCAGGACCGGCGGCAGGCCGCCGTTGAGGAAGTTGCCGAACTCGCGGCCGTCGTGGCCGGCCCGCCACTCCTCCAGGGTCTCTGCCACCATCGCCGTCAGGTCGATGGGTTCGGGTTCGAGGACGACACGACCGGAGTCGAGGCCAGCGAAGTCCACGATCATGCCGACGATCCGCTCGAGCCGAGCGGTGGAGTTGAGGATCTCCCCGGCGAAGCGCTGGGTGGCTTCCGCCCCGACGTCTCGACGGGCGAGCACGTTGGCGTAGCCCTTGATCGGGGTGATCGGGGTCCGCAGCTCGTGGGAGACGTTGGCGAGGAACTCCGTTTTCATCCGCTCCACCTCGATCTCGCGGCTGATGTCGCGGAGGACGAACACGCGACCGAGCAGCTCGCCGTCGGGTGAGCGCACGGGGGCGGCGGTGACGGCGGCGGGGGTCTGCTCACCGTCGGGTCGGACCAGCAGCACCCGGGCGGCCGAGCTGCTGTCCGCCAACGGGTCGTCGAGGTGCAGGTCGGCCTCGCCGCTCATGCCGGGAACGGCTTCCGTGGCGGACTCCGCGGCAATCCGTTCGGCCATGACCGTTGCGAGCGCTTCGCCGATGACCTCGACCGCCAGCAGGCCGGTGAGCGCTTCGGCGGCCGGGTTGAACTGGATGATGTGCCCATCGGCGTCGGCGGCGATCAGGCCGTCGCTCATGGACGTGGTGAGGGACTCGAGGCGGCCGCGCAGCTTGGACTCGGTCCGTGCGGCGTCGGTCAGCTCGGCTCGCTGTGTGGACAGCGAACCGACCATCTCGTCGAACGTGCGGCCGAGCAGGCCGACCTCGTCGGCGCTGTCGACGCCCGCACGCGCCCCGAGGTCACCCGCGCCGATCTGACGGGCCGCCTCGGTCAGCTGGCTGATCGGCCGGACGAACCGTCGCGTCACGATGGCACCCGCCACGATGGCCAGCAGGCCACCGGCGAGGGCGACGACGAACAGTCGCTGGGTCTGCGCCCGCTCGACGGCCGCGATCACCGCAGGGGTCGATGTGGTGATGATCCGTCCGAGCGTGGCCCCGGACTCGGGATCGACGATCGGGGCGCTGGCCGCGAAGAGCGTCAGCCCCTGCTCGCCGAGGTCGGCCCGGTCGCGGGTGCCCAGGCCGTCCAGCACCGCATCGCCGGTCGTGCCGACTGCCGCGGCGGTGAACGCCGGGCTGTCGTCGACGACCCCGACGATGCCGACATCCAGCGACGCCGACTCCTGCTCGGCCCACACCACGTCGACGAGCCGCCCGGTGACCAGCACGCCCCCGGGCGGGTCCTCGGGCAGCAGCCCGTCGGGTCGGAGCGCCACTGCACCGAAGGCCACGACCCGGCCGCCGGTCGACAGCATGCCGCCGGCCTGCTGGACGTCGCCGGTGCCCGCCCGAACGGTGCCGACGAGGGGGTCGCCGGTCAGCGACAGGACGAGTGATCCACCGAGGTCCTGCGGGTGCTGGTTGACGACCTGTCCGGCGGCGTCGAGCACGAGGAAGAAGTCCTGGTCGGCGAATCCGACGCGGTAGAGCTCGGCGGCTTCCTGCGCGGCGAACCGGGTCTCCAGCAACGAACGCGGCGCGATGGCGATGGCGGCGGCGGAGTTGACCGCCTCCGCCGGCCACTGCGACACCTCCTGCACGAGGGTTTCCGCGAGCCGGGACAGGCGAGTCAGCTCGTCGTTGGTCAGCTGCGCGGCGCCCACGGTGGACAACACGGCAGCGAGCAGGATCGCCAGGGCCAGCAGCGCCGTCCCGAAGGCCGCGAGCAGCTTGGCGAGGATCCGGTGGCGGGCAGCGACCCACAGCCAGCCGCCGAGGGACACGGCACCGGCGATGGTCAACCAGTCGCCGATGACCGGTTCGAGGGGGGCGGCGGCATGGCCGAGGCCGAGCAGGACCATGCCGAGCGCCGCTCCGAGGTGGGCCCGGCCGGCCCCGAGCATGCGCACGGCCACGAGGAGGCCGGCACCTGCGGCGAACCACGACGGCGTCTGGGGCACCACAGGGATCAGCAGCGGCAGGCTGCGGTCGTGGTCACCGGCGGGGCCGGCACCGACGGCGAGGCCGGCCAGCCCACCGACGTGCAGCCACGTCCACAGGGTCGGATCACCGACGAGCGCGCCCGCCATCACGTGGCCGGCGGCGTACACCAGGGCGCCGAGGACGCCGATCGTCCGCCAGGTCCCCATCGGCTGCCGGTGGCGCGTGTCGACCGGGCGGCCGGTCAGGACGCCTTCGGCGATCGCGAAACCCAGGCCCACCGAAGCGGCGACCGCCAGCAGGGCGGCCGCCAGATGCAGCGCTGAAGGGACCCCGACCATGTGTCAGCGAGTGTACGGGTCGGACATGGTGGTGAGGTGCTAGCGGGGGTCGGCGACGGGCCGCCAGGTCGGCGGCACCGGGGTCAGCCGCAGGCCACGGTCGTCGCGGGCAGCCATCAGCGTCGGGCCGTGGACAGGGGTCGCCGCACAACGGATGTCGGCTTCGGCCACGCCGATCTCGCGCAGGCGGGCGGCCGCGGGCGAGGTGATGATGCGGTGGCTGGTGTCGGCCGGCGGTGTCCGTCCCAGCCGGAGGGCCTCGATGTGCTCGGCGACGGCGAGGTCGTCGTCACCGTCGTCGAAGGCCGCCCGTTCCGCGGAGCGTCCGGAGACGACATAGGTCGGGGTGTCCTCGCCGATCGCCTGGGCGGTGGCGACGGCGGACAGCAGCGACGCGCAGTACAGCCGGTCGGCGCCGGCGAAGGCGGCCACGGCAGCACGGGTCCCCGAGGACGTGCGGTGCACCAGCTCGCGGCCGCGCACGTCGCTGGCGATCAGCTCGACCGGGGAGTTGGACAGGTCGAACCCGTCGATGGGCAGGCCCCCCTCCTCCCCCATCAGCAGGACGTCGGGATGGGCGTCACGGAGGGCGAACGCGTCGGCGGGGTCGGCGACCAGGTGGATGGTCGGTACGCCGTTCGCGACGGCGAGGCTGCCGGTGGTGAAGGCCCGCAGGACGTCGATGACGACCACGACGCCGGACGCCTCGTGGGCGTGGTCGCGGTCCAGGACGACGGCGTCCATGGCGGTGTCCACGGTCGTTGCTCCTCAGCTGCTCGGGGTCGGCGAGCCGAGGACGCTACACGCGGAGGGGTCGTCGGGCCGGCAGCGCCTCAGGTGCGGGAGAACAGCCGGCGCCCGTTGGCGGCGGCGGACTCGGGCAAGGAGTCGGTGGACGCAGGCACGGCGGGAGCGGCTGGCTCCTCGACGGCGGCGACGACAGGCGCGGCCGACGGCGAGTGGGCGGTCCCGATGCTCGGCGCGGCGGCAGGGGTGACGGGCACCTCGGCGCCGTTGACCTCGACCCGGTAGTAGGTCTTGAACTCGATCGGCACAGCGGTCAGGCGAAAGAGCTCGACGTCGCTGCTGCCCTCGGTGTTGCGCAGGCGCTCGACGAAGGCGACACCCTCCTCGAGGGTCTCCGCGATGTGGTGGCCGTCACGGCCCTCGGCGGTACGGAAACGAACCAGGTGTTGCATCGTGTGGCCTCGAAGGGATGGGGGTCGGCTGGACACGTCGCACGCGAGACGACTCCTCCTTCATCGGCAACGGACACGGACGCCTTGAGGACTTTCCGGCCCGATACGCGCGCGGGCCGGGGTCAGTCGGAGGAGAAGACCGCGCCGAGGTCCCACTCGGCGTCGATGGCCGCCCCGGCGCCGGTGATGACGGCATCCAGCGGGTTGTCGGCCACGTGCACCTTGACCTGGGTGATGGAGGCGATCAGCTCGTCGAGGCCGCCCAGCAGGGCCCCGCCACCGACCAGCAGGATGCCGCCCGACATGACGTCCTGGGCCAGCTCCGGCGGGCAGTCCGACAGCGTGTCGACCACGCAGCCGGCGATCGCCGCCGCCTGGCGGTCAAGCGCCGAGCGGACCTGGTCGGAGTCGATGGTGATCGTGCTGGCCAGACCGGTCTCGAGGTCGCGGCCGGTGACCTCTGCCCGCGTCGGGTTGGTCGTGGGGAAGACCCGTCCCAACGCGATCTTGAGCTCCTCCGCGGTGCGGTCACCGATCGCGATGCCGAAGGCGTCCCGTACCCAGTCCTGGATGGCGTGGTCAAGGTCGAAGCCGCCCACCCGGATCGCCCGGCTGACCACGACACCCCCGAGGGAGATGACCGCGACGTCGGTGTTGCCGCCGCCGATGTCGACGATCATCGACCCGACGGGGTCCTCGACGGGCATGTTGGCCCCGATGGCGGCCGCCATGGGTTCCTCGATCAGGTACACCCGGCCGGCTCCGGCCTGCTTGGCCGCGTCACGGAGGGCCGAGCGTTCGACGTTGGTCACGCCGCTGGGGACGGAGATGAGCACCCGCGACCGGCTGAACCGTCCGACCCCGAGCCGCTCGAACAGCAGCCGGAGCATCCGCGAGGTCATCACGAAGTCTGTCACGGCCCCGCCGGACAGCGGCCGCTCGAGCACGGCGGGCTGGGTCGCGGCCCGCACCGCCTCGTAGGCCCCGAGGCCCGCGGCGATGACCTTGCTCGTCCGTGCGTCGACAGCCACCACCGTGGGTTCGCGCAGCACGATGCCGCGGTGTCGCGCCCACACGATGGTGTTGGCCGTCCCGAGGTCGATGGCGAGGTCGCCGCTCATGCTGCCGGCCACCTTAGTGTCCACCGGGGTGGTGGGCCCGCCGCCGTCCCCGGTGCGTGCCCAGCCCTGCTAACGGCGTGTGGCCGCGATTCGGCGGTTCGGACCCGGCTGACGGGCCGGAGCAGGCGGGCGGGCAGCGGGCATGGGGCGCGAGGGATCCAGCGCGGACATGGCGCGCGAGAAGTCGTGGACGGAGTCCATCGGCTCGCGTCGACCGGTCGCGGAACCGCCGGCGAGGTTGGTGACGAACCAACCTGCGGCGACCAACAGGATCAGGGCAATGAGGGCGGACATGGTCCGTTCATCATACGGGGCGTGCGTTGAACGCACGCTGTGCTACCCCCTGTCCGGTGGTCCGAGGCATCTGAACGTTCCTCAGTCGGTGCCCGGCCAGTGGTGGCCCCCCTCGGCCCAGTGCTCCTTCTTCCAGATCGGCACCGTCGCCTTGAGCGTGTCGATCAGGTAGCGGCCGGCCTCGAAAGCCGTGTCGCGGTGGGGACTCGACACGCCCACGACCACGGCCAGGTCGCTGATGGCCAACGAGCCGATCCGGTGCTCGGCCCAGATGGCCCGCACGGTCGGCCAGCGTTCGGCGACCTCCGCGACCAGCGCCGCGAGCGTGTCCTGGGCGACGCCCTCGTAGACCTCGTAGTCCAGGCCCGCCACGTCCCGGGCATCCGCATCCGGGGTCTCGTCAGGCACGGCGTGGTCCCGGACCTGGCCGGTGAAGACCACGGTCGCGCCCGACGCAGGATCGGCGACGAAGGCGTGGGCGTCGGCAACCGACAGGGGCGACGCCACGATGGCGGAGTGGATGCGGGCGGGGGTCACGAACGGCCTCCTCGGCGCAGCAGGCGCCATCCGATCAGCGCCGACACCAGCGCGGCCACGGTTCCGGCTCGCCGCAGGTCGGCGGTCTCCACGCGCACCGTGCCGATCGAGACGGTGCCCTGCCGGGACTCCGCGAACGCCTGCAGGCAGTCACGGGTGCTGGATCGCGGGCGCCATCCGGTCTCACGGAGCCGGGTGCCGTCGACGGCCCACGGATGGGTCAGGTAGGCCAACGACTCCTCGGGTGCCGGGGCGATCCCGGCGGCCTGCCCGGCGCGCAGGATCTGGGCGAACGTGGTCTGGCCCACCGCCTGCACGGCGGTGTGCAGGGCGGCAGCCGTCTCCTCGGTGGACAACCACCCGTCGGGGGCGACGTTGTAGATGCCGGCGAGGTCGTGCTGCAGGACGTGGGCGACGGCGTCGGCAGCATCGCCGACGCGCAGCAGCTGCCACAGCGGTTGTCCGCCCGCCGGCACCAGCAGGCGCGGTGCGGCCAGCAGGTGCGACAGCGCGTTCTCCAGCTCCGGGCCGAGCACGGGCACCAGGCGCAGGACGGTGACGGCCACGTCGGGATGCGCGTCGGCCCAGTCCTCCACGAGCTCCTCCACCACCTGTCGCTGGTAGGCCCACGCGAACCCGGGGTTGGCCCGCATGGGGGCGTACTCGTCGAGCGGCACGGGGTTGTCGGCATGGGCGCCGTACACCGCCGCGGTGGACAGCACCACGAGGCGGCCGACGTCGGCCCGGGCACAGGCCTCCAGGACGTTGCGTGTTCCTCCGACGTTGTGGCCGTACAAGGCGTCGGGACCAGCGGTCAGGTCGTCGCTGAACGCGGCGTGCACGACGGCGTCGGTCCCCTCCAGCGCGAGGGGCAGCAGCCGGTCGCGCGGGTCCATGATCCGCACGTCGACGCCGCCGAGGGGCATGCTCGGGGCGGTGCCGTCGATGGCGACCACGGAGCTGTCGGTGGACAGCCGTTCGACGGCGGCGCTGCCGAGGGGGGTGGAGGACCCGATGACCGTGACGGTCCGGGGCATGGCCATGGTGTGGGAGCTCCTGTCAGCGTCGAGGGCGGCCCACGTCTACCACGGTCCGGTGCCCCCGGCCTCCCCCCGCCCTCTCGTGGGAGTGGACTGCTCACTACAGTGGCGGTATGGCCAACGACGAGTTCGACCAGGGCCCCTTCGGCTTCGACCCCGAGGCGCTGTCCAACATCCCGCTGTTCAAGGAGCTCCAGAAGCTCATGAGCTGGCAGGGCGGCCCAGTGAACTGGGACATCGCCCGACAGACGGCGGCAGGCCTTGCGGGCGAGCCGCAGCTGGCGATCGGCGTGGACGCCGACCAGGAGGCCTGGGCCGACGCGGTCCGTGTCACCGAGTCGTGGCTGGAGGGCCACACGGGCCTGCCGGCGGTGAACGGGCGGGCGCTGGCGCTGACCAGCCAGGAATGGGTGCGCCTCGCGGCCTCCGAGGGCGGCATCGCCCGGTACGTCGAGCCGATCGCGACCGGCATGCAGGAGGCGCTGGGCAAGGGCCTCGCCGACCAGCTGCCCGGCGGGATGGCCGGACTCGGCGGCCTGCAGAGCGCCATGGGCCCGATGACCGCGATGCTGACCGGCATGCAGGTGGGCACGATCGCCGGCCACCTCGCCGGTCAGCTCATGGGCGGCTACGACCTGGGCGTGCCCACCATGGAACCCGACGTGGTCGCCACGGTCGGTGACGCCGCCGGCAAGCTGGCCAAGGAGTACGGGCTGGACGTCCACGAGATGCGCTTCTGGTTGGCGCTGCGCGAGGTCGTGCACCGCCGGGTGTTCGCCGGCGTCGACTGGTTCACCGACCACCTGACCGACGAGATGGGACGCTTCGCCGCCGCCGCCGAGATCGACCCGGCCCGCCTGACCGAGCAGATGGGCGGGCTCGAGTCGCTGTCGCCGGAGATGCTGGGGGACCCCGAGGCGATGCAGCGGTTGGCCGAGCAGGCCGGAGACATGGGCCTGCAGCCCTCCCCCGCACAGCGCGAGATCATGTCCCGTGTCCAGGCGATGGTGTCGCTGGTCGCCGGCTACGCCGATGTGATGGTGTCGCGGGCAGGCGAGGGCAAGCTCTCCTCCCTTGCACGCATCGAGGAGGTCACCCGTCGACGGCGTGCCGAGGCGGGCACCGGCGAGCGGTTCCTCACCCAGCTGATCGGCCTGGACCTTCGTCCCTCCGACACCGAGCAGGGCCGTCGGTTCTGCGAGGCGGTGCTGACCGCCCGCGGCGTGCCCGGCCTGGATGCGGTGTGGCGCGATCCCGCCCATCTGCCGTCCCCCGCGGAGATCGCCGACCCCAGCCGGTGGCTGCTTCGCCTGGCGGCGGAAGAGGCCGACGAAGGCGTCGCCCCGGCCACCGACGACCTTCCGGCGGCCGACGTCGAGATCCCCGACGACCTCGGTGGCCTGGACCTCTGACACGCCCCGGACCGCACGTTCCGCGGGCCGCAGGAGCAGAACCCTCGACCGTTGGTCGAGGGTTCGTCAATCCACAGCAACTTTGTTTTCCACACGGGCGTTTCCGCAGGTCAGCGCCGTTCGGGTGAAGTTTTCCACCGGTTGTCCACAGTTGTCCCCACGCTCCTGATTCGCGTTCGTGCAGGTCAGCGGCCCAGCCCTCGACCATCGGTCGAGGGGGTGTGGACAAGGTCGATTGACGGCCATCCAGGACACCCGTACCGTGTCCGACACGCGAGCGGCCTCGAGGCACAGCCGGGCCGTCCTCCAAGGGGAAGGGAGGACGGATCCAGGCACCTCGGGGCCGTTTGCTGTCCGATCACGGAGCGCTCCCGAGCCCCTTGCCCGGTTTGGCATCCGCAGGCTACCGACCGGTAACCTGCCGACATCCCGACCTCGAGCGCCCGGGTTCCGGGCGGCGAAGGAGAGCCCCTCATGACCTCCGCCATGCACGATCTTCTGAACGTGGCGCTGTCCCCCGATGCCACACCCGAGGACATCGCCAACACTCCCCTTCCCGAGTCGATGCGCGCGGCGGTCGTCCGC
Organism: Euzebya pacifica; assembly: GCF_003344865.1. Lineage (GTDB taxonomy): Bacteria > Actinomycetota > Nitriliruptoria > Euzebyales > Euzebyaceae > Euzebya > Euzebya pacifica. The sequence goes on along the minus strand of NZ_CP031165.1, from coordinate 1,532,350 downwards.
GCGGACGAGGTCGACATGTTCGACGGCGTCGACTCCGCCGACAAGGACCCGCGCAAGTCGCTCCACGTCGACGAGGTCGACCTGCCGCCGCTGGGGCCCAACGAGGTGCTCATCGCCCCGATGGCCTCCGCGCTGAACTTCAACACCGTGTGGACCTCCATCTTCGAGCCGATGTCGACCTTCGGGTTCCTCAAGCGGTTCGCCCGCGAGGGAGAGCTCGGCGCACGCCATGACCTGCCGTACCACATCGTCGGTTCCGACGCGGCTGGTGTGGTCCTGCGCACCGGCCCCGGCGTCACCCGCTGGCAGCCCGGCGACCGCGTCACCGTCCACTGCAACTACGTGGACATGGAGGGCCCCGAGGGCCACGACGACTCCATGATCGACGACCGGCAGCGGATCTGGGGCTTCGAGACCAACTTCGGCAGCATGGCCGAGGTGTCGATGGTCAAGGCCAACCAGCTGATGCCGATGCCCACCCACCTGACGTGGGAGGAAGCCGGCTCGTTGGGCCTCACGCTGGCGACCAGCTACCGCATGCTCGTCTCGCAGAACGCCGGCGGCATGAAGCAGGGCGACACCGTGCTGATCTGGGGCGCCACCGGCGGCCTCGGCGGGTTCGCCGTGCAGCTGGTTCGCAACGGCGGCGGCATCCCGATCTGTGTGGTGTCCTCCCCCGACAAGGTCGAGCTGCTCAACGACCTCGGCGTGGACACCGTCATCGACCGCAAGGCCGAGGGGTACCAGTTCTGGGACGGCGACACGCAGCGTCCCGACGAGTGGAAGCGGTTCGGCAAGAAGATCCGCGAGTTCACCGGCGGTCGCGACGTCGACATGGTCTTCGAGCACCCGGGGCGCGCCACCTTCGGCGCCAGCGTGTTCGTCACCCGGAAGGGCGGCAAGATCATCACCTGCGCCTCGACGTCGGGCTACATGCACGAGTACGACAACCGGTACCTGTGGATGAACCTCAAGTCGATCGTGTCCAGCCACTTCGCCAACTACAAGGAGGCGTGGGAGGCCAACCGCCTGGTCGACCTGGGCATGATCCACCCCATCCTGACCCGCACCTACAACCTCGACGAGGCTGCCGAGGGTGCGTGGGCGATGCACACCAACGCCCACACCGGGAAGCTCGGCGTGCTCGTCAACGCCCGCCAGGAGGGCGAAGGCGTCCAGGACACCGCCAAGCGCGAGGCGATCATCGACGACCTCAACGCCTGGAAGACCCTCCAGTAAGACGGCCCTGAATGGCATCCGGCCACAATTGTGGCTGGCGGAGCACGGGTGCACCCGGGACCACAATCGTCGTGAGATGCCAATGACGTGAACGCGTCATTTGGCCACGATTGTGGCGAGGGGTGCACCGATGCACCGGAGACCACAATTGTCGGCAACGACCAATTTCGGGGACGGCGGCGGTGCCGAGCCTGCTCGGCAGGCTCGGTCCACCCCTACTCGTCGGGGAGGATCGGGTCGACGCAGGTGAGGGGCTCGAGGGGGGTGCCGGTGGTCGGGTCGACGGCCACGCCGGCGGTCTCGGTGATGACCGTGGATCGCCAGACCGGCGGCGTGGTCCAGGTCGAGCCGTCCCAGGCGGCGGGGGCGCCGGTGGCGTAGACGACGGCGACGACCGGCTGGCCGCCGGCGTCGCACGACGCCAGGGCGTCGGCCGCCGCGGCGCCGAGGTCGGCGGGTTCGAGGAGTCCCTCGGGCACCGGCGGCAGCTCGGCCACCGCGGCGTCGGGCAGCTCGGGCAGGCCGAGGCCCTCGAGCCTCGGCCGCTCGACCCGCAGGCGGTCGGGATCTGCCCGGACGGTCATCATGCGGTCGGCGTCGGCGGCCACGTAGGTGGCACGCAGCCGGTCCCACATGCCGGTCGGCGTCAGCCACACCGTCATGTCGGCCAGGACCGGGTCGTCCTGCCACGTCAGCGCCTCGGGGCCCGCGAAGGCCCGCAGGCCCGCCAGCGTGGCCGGGAAGTCCTCGTCGGGATTGCCGAGCAGCTCCTCGGCCTCCGTCGCAGACGGGTCGCCGGTCGGCTGCAGGTTCTCCTGGCGGTCGACCAACTGGCAGCCGGACAGGGCGAGCACCAGCACGATGCCCAGCAGCCCCACGCGCAGCACTGACCGGTTCCTGGACCCGCTCACCGCAGCTCGCCCTCGGCAAGGCTGGGCTGGATCAGCCGACCGGTGTCGACACCCATGGCCGGCAGCAGCAGGCAGACGGTGGAGGGGCGCTGGACCTTGATGCGCCCACCCTCGGCCTGGACCAACGACTTGGCCAGGCGCAGGCCACGGCCCGGGACGGACTCCTCGGCGAACCCCTCGCCCTCGTCGGTCACGCACAGGCGTACCCATCCGCGTTCGGGGACCAGCGGCGACTCGACGCTCGTCACGGTGACGCTGATCGTGCCCTCGCCGTGCTCCAGCGCGTTGTCGAGCAGCACCTGCAGGCACTGCCCGATGGCCGCCGACCGCCCCCGCACCAGCGGTACCGGGTCGGCGGACACCTCAACACGACGGTCCTCGGCCTGGGCCAGCGCCCGCCACGACTCGACCCGTTCCTCCACCAGGGTGGCCAGCTGGATGTGCTCGTCGCCCATCGGCACGTCGGCCAGGGCCAGCAGCTCCTCGATCGTGGACTCCAGCCGGTCGGCCTCGCTGAACGCCGCACCCAGCAGCGCCTCGTCGGCGCCGGCCAGCTGAAGGGCCTCCAGGTCCAGGCGGAGGGCAGTCAGCGGGGTGCGCAGCTGGTGGCTCGCGTCGGCGCCGAAGGACTTGCTCCGCTCGACCAGGATCCCGAGGCGTTCGGCGGTGATGTTGAGGGCGGCGGCCAGCTGGTCGGACTCGGGGATGCCGCTGGCCATCGCCCGTGCGGAGAAGTCGCCCTCCCCCAGCGCCGTGGCCGCCTCCGCGAGGTCCTCCAGGGGGGTGGCGATCCGGCGAGCGACCATCAGGCCCACGAAGCCCGCGATGCCCAACGAGGTGATCGCCAGCCCGCCGATCGACAGCCACGCCGCCGACAACGAGGACCGCAGCTCGTCGTCGGGGGCGATGGCCCGCAACACCTGCGGGACGCCCGCGATGCGCAGCGGGACCGACACCGCCAGGACCCCGTCGCGGCCGGCCCGGCCGAGCTCGCCGTCGAACGCCGCGTCGAGGTCGTCGGTGAAGTCGACCTCCTCGTTGGCCATCTCCCCGGTGTCCTCGGTCAGCAGGAAGCCCACCCGGCTGCCGTCACGGATGACCCGGTCGAAGACCTGGAAGCGCACGTCGAACTGGCCGGCGAGGTCGTGCAGCAGGTCCCGCCGCTCGGTGCCCGACAGCTGCTGCTGGTTGAACAGCACCTGCACCTGTTCGGCCTGGCGCTGCAGGGTCTCGAAGGCCTGGGTCGTCAGCACGCCCCGCACGGCGACCGCCAGGGGCAGGCCGAGCAGCAGCACCCCGATGGCAACGGTACCGACGGTCGCGACGAGCAGACGTTTTCGCACGCGCGGGCCTGTCTAGGAGTCGGTCTCGAACCGCAGCCCGACGCCACGGACGGTGGTGAGGTACTTGGGGGCCGACGCGTCGTCGCCGAGCTTGCGTCGCAGCCATGACACGTGCATGTCGACGGTCTTGGTGGACCCGAACCAGTTGGTCTCCCACACCTCGCGCATGATGTCCTCGCGGGTGACGACGGTGCCGGCCTGGCGGACGAGCATGGCCAGCAGGTCGAACTCCTTGGGTGTCAGGTCGAGCTCGTGGTCGCCGCGCCAGGCCCGGCGGGCAGCGACGTCGACACGGACGTCCATCGCGGCGTACTCCTCCTCCACCGGGGCGCCCTGGCTGGACTGGGCACGGCGGACGAGGGCGCGCAGGCGCGCGAGCAGCTCGGCGAGGCGGAACGGCTTGGTGACGTAGTCATCGGCGCCCGCATCGAGGCCGACGACCACGTCGGCCTCGCTGGTCCGGGCGGTCAGCATCAGGACCGGGACACCGGGGTGCGCATCGTGCAGTCGCCGGCAGACCTCGACCCCGTCGATGTCGGGCAGGCCCAGGTCCAGGACGACGGCCGCGAGCTCGTCGTGGGCAAGCGCCAACGCCTCGCGTCCGGTGGCCACGCGGGTGACGGCGTAGCCACCCCCGCCGAGCGCTGCGGCCAGCGGGTTGGCGATGCCGTCGTCGTCCTCGACGAGCAGGACCTTCTGCAGTTCGCTGTCGGGCTGGCCGCTCACGCGGACTCCTTGGTCGTTGCTTCCCGTCGAGTGTGCCGGGCCGTCCAAGGGTGCCGTTCGGTCACCGGGCAGACGGGCCCTTTACGGAATGTTTGCCGCTCACCGGGCCCTGCAGGAGGAACCGACTACTACCGTCGACCTCGGTCGACACCATGATGTCTCGGCCGATTCGGTTCGTGCGACGGACCACGAGTGTGGCAGAGCGCCCACCCGAGCACACTGCACGATGGACCGCGTCGGCGCGGATGCACTGCGACCGACGAACCCGAGAGAGGACCCGCGGCGTGAACTCCACATGGCTCGACGACGACGAGTGGACCGGCGGCGAACGGCGCCCGGCCGATCGCTCCGGTGCCGATGCTGGTGTGCCCGGACCCCCCGCACAGCCCGACGATTCGCCGAACACCGACGATGGACCAGCGGCCGAGCCGACCGCCCAGCAGACGCCGCCGGACCACGACGGCGGTGCGTGGCCGGCAGCGGCATCGTCTCCCTGGGTGCAGTCCGGTTCATGGGGTGCCCCGGGAGGATCATCCTCGGGACAGACGGGCTGGGGTGCGCCTGCACCCGCCCCGACCTGGCAGCCCGCGCCACCCGCGCCGCAGGGATACCCCTCACATCCAGGGCAGCCCGGTCAGCCCCTTCAGCCCGGCCAGCCCCTCCAGACCACCCCGACGGCCACGCCGCCCACCGACCCCACCACCCCACCCCCGGTGGGCGGCGACTGGCCCTCCGCACCGGAGCCCACCGACGGTTCCGCGTCCCAGCCGCCGACCGACCCGTCCCACGACAGCGACCTCGCCCGCGACGTCACCGCTGACGACCGCGGTTCCCGTGACGACACGGCCGGCCGGGGCACCGGGCGCACCGCCGTCGTGGCCGCGCTCGTGGGGGCGCTGGTGGCCGTGGCGGTCGCGGTGCCGACCACGCTGGCCCTGGCCCCCGACGCGGCGGACCAGGCGGCCAACGCACCGGTCACCCCGATCAACGCCCCCCAGGACACCCCGCAGGACGAGACGCCGGTGGCGCCCGCTGCCCCGCCGGCGAGCATGACCACCGACACCGTCGCCGACGTCGCCGAAGCGCTGCTGCCGTCCGTCGCGGTCGTGGAGACCAACACCGGTTCCGGCTCGGCCGTGGTCTACCGGGCCGACGGCTTCCTGATCACCAACAACCATGTCATCGCGGGGGCTCGCGACGTCCGGGTGCGGCTGACCGACGGCCGTACGCGTGACGCGACGGTGGTCGGCACCGCGGCCAGCTTCGACCTCGCCGTGCTGCAGATCGACGCCGACGACCTGATGGTGCCGGAGTACGCCGACGGCGACCCGCGCGTCGGCGAGACCGCCATCGCGATCGGGGCGCCGTTCGGCTTCGACTCCACCGTCACCTCGGGCATCGTCTCCGCGCTCGGCCGGACCCTGTCGGATCCGATCAGCAACGTCAGCCTCGTCGACCTCGTGCAGACCGACGCCGCCATCAACCCCGGCAACTCGGGTGGGGCGCTGGTGAACGCGGCCGGCCAGGTCATCGGCATCAACACCGCCATCGTCGGCGGTGGGACCAACGACGGCGTGGGCTTCGCGGTCCCCACGTCCACGGTCCTCCGGGTTGCCGACCAGCTGATCGAGCAGGGCTTCTTCGAGTACGCGCTGCTCGGGGTGACCGGTGGCGACCTGCAGCCTGCACAGGCCGAGGAGCTGGGCCTGGAGACCACCAACGGTGCCTACATCGGCGAGGTCGTGCCCGACAGCGCCGCCGACGACGCCGGCATCGTGCCCGGTGACGTGGTGGTCGCCATCGACGGCGACGACGTCACGTCGATGTCGGACCTGTCAGCCGCGATCCGCGGATACGGCCCCGACGACGTCGTGACGGTCACCCTCTACGGCGCCGACGGCCGGACTCGAGAGGTCGAGGTCACCCTCGGCGGGGTCCGCACCAACGACTGACGCGTCCCGGTCCCACTCGGGCAGGGCCTCCATGGTCGGGGGGATGCCAGCCCGGACCAGGGCGCCGCGCAACAAGCGGCGCAGGACCGGATCGGTCGCCCCGCGGCCCTCCTGCATCGCGGCCTCGTCCCACGCGACGATCAGGTGGTTGAGGTCCTGGCTGGACAGCTCGGGCAGCAGGTCCAGCATCCGCAGGTCCACGGTCCTCGCACCCTGATCGGGATCGACCGGGGTCCCCAGCGCACGCACGACGTTGCTGACCAGGCAGCCTCCGGCCCCGTCCTCCCACGACCCGGCCGCCAACGGCAGGTCCTCGCGGTCGGCGATGGTGACCAGCGCCCGCTGCGCCCCGGGCGGCAGCGTCGTGATCGCGGCGGCGAGCCGGGCCTCCGGCCCGACCTCGGCATGGACCCTGACGCTGCGTCGCATCGCTGACCTCTCCGACGGGGAGGTCCACGCTACTCCTGTCGGGTGCTGCGTCGCTCGGGTCCTCGGGACCTCGCCCGGTACTCTCGGCGGCTCGATGAGCACCCACGAACCCTCCACCACCGATGATCCGTCCGGCGAGGCCGCCGGCTTCGCGGTCCGCGTGACCGCCGACCGCATCCTCTGCGGGATCGACGACGGCGGGGAGAAGCGGTCGCGCGGCGGCATCCTCATCCCCGCCACGGCCCAGTCGAAGGACCGCCACGGTGTGTGGGCCGAGGTCATGGAGGTCGGACCGCTCGTGCGCTCGGCATCGACGGGCGACAAGGTCCTGTTCCTGCCCGACGCCGCCATCGAGGTCGACATCCACGGCAAGGACTACATCATCATCCGCGAACGAGACGTGCACGCCATCGCGTCCGCCGAACGCGACGCCAGCGGCACCGGGCTGTACCTCTAGCCCTGCGTTGCCCCCAGCCCTGCGTCGCCTCCAGCCCTGCGGTCGCTGGAGAATGACACGAGGCCGCCCCGGTCGGGACGGCCTCGTCGACGTCCGAGTCTCCCTACTCCACGCAGTCGACCGGCTTGACGGCGTTGACCGCGGCGCAGACCAGGTCCTCGGCACAGCCGAACTCCGTCTGGGTGCAGCTGGCGCTTGCGGCGACGGGCAGGCCGAGGGTCAGCAGGGACACAGCGGCGACGAGGGCCGCGAGACGAGCACGCATGGGGTTCTCCTTGGGTTCCGGGGGTGGATGACACAGCCCTGTTGCCCATCCACACCCGATCTCCTGCTCCGATCGTCGGAGTTCTTGGTCTCGCCCCCGAAGACCCTTCGCCGGAACGGGCAGTCGGCCTAGGCTGCGGTGCTCCCGACCTCGTCGACACCGAAGGCACCTCCCATGGCGGCACCAAGCGCGTCCTACGCCATCATCCTCCGCGTCCGCATGGACCACGACACCACGGCCCTCGGGCGGGTGACGACCGCCGTCGGCGAAGCCGGCGGGGCGGTCACCGGCGTGGACATCGTCGAGTCCCACCCCGACGGCATGACGGCCGACATCACCGCCAACGCCGGCGACGTCGAGCACGCCAACACCATCCGGGACGCCGTCAACGCCGTCGACGGCGCGACGGTCCACAAGATCTCCGACCGGACCTTCCTCATCCACCTCGGCGGCAAGATGGAGATCCGGTCCAAGGTCGGGCTGCGCACCCGTGACGACCTGTCTCGCGCCTACACGCCGGGCGTCGCGCGGGTCTGCATGGCCATCCACGACAAGCCCGAGGACGCCTGGCGGCTGACGATCAAGCGCAACACCGTCGCCGTGGTCACCGACGGATCGGCGGTGCTGGGGTTGGGCAACATCGGCCCGGAAGCCGCCATGCCGGTGATGGAGGGCAAAGCGGTGCTGTTCAAGGAGTTCGGTGGGGTCGACGCGTGGCCGGTGTGCCTGGCCACCCAGGACCCCGACGAGATCGTCAAGGTCGTCCAGGCCCTCGCACCCACCTACGGCGGGATCAACCTGGAGGACATCGCCGCCCCCGGCTGCTTCGAGATCGAACGTCGCCTGCGCGAGACCCTGGACATCCCGGTCTTCCACGACGACCAGCACGGCACCGCCATCGTCACGCTTGCGGCGTTGACCAACGCCCTGCGCGTGGTCGGCAAGCGCCTGGGGGACGTGCGCATCACCATGACCGGGGCGGGCGCAGCCGGGGTGGCCATCCTGAAGATCCTGCAGGACGCCGGTGCCACCAACATCGTCATCTGCGACCGTGACGGCGCCATCCACAAGGGCGTGCCGGAGGTCGACGACTCCAAGCAGTGGCTGCAGGCCAACACCAACCCCGAGCAGCGTTCCGGTTCGGTCAGCGAGGTGATCGCCGGCAGCGACGTGTTCATCGGGGTCAGCGGACCGGGGGTGCTGACCGAGGACGACGTCGCGTCGATGGCCGACGACGCGATCGTGTTCGCCATGGCCAACCCGGAGCCCGAGATCGATCCGGCGATCGCCGCGCGTCACGCCAGGGTCGTGGCCACGGGTCGCAGCGACTATCCCAACCAGATCAACAACGTCCTGGCCTTCCCGGGGGTCTTCCGCGGCGCCCTGAACGCCAAGGCGCGCGACATCACCGAGGAGATGAAGGTGGCCGCCGCGCACGCCATCGCCAACGTCGTGTCAGCCGACGAGCTGCACGCCAACTACATCGTCCCGAGCGTCTTCAACGCCGAGGTGGCCCCGGCCGTGGCTGCGGCGGTCGAACGGGTGGCTGCGAACGACGCCAGCTGACCCGGGTGGCCGCCGCGTGGCGGCCAGCCCTTCAGGCGGCTGCGGTTGCGGCCGTCTCCTGGATGGTCTCGACACGGAGGTCCGGCGCGCCCGTCAGCCGGCCACTCTCGTAGCCCATGGCCATCGCCGTGCGACCGCCGAGCCCGGCAACCCGCTCGATCTCCGACCACGCGGCGACGGCCTCGGTCGGGATGGTGGTGGCCAGGCGCCCCTCGGTACGAAGCTCGTTGGCCCACACGAGGACCGCGGACATGCCGTAGACGATGTGCTGCAGCATGCCGGGGTCGCGAACGGGCAGGAGCACGGTCGCACCGGACGCGTCCTCGACCGCGACCGCGAGGTCGCCCATCCAGTCGCCGAGCCCCGTGCCGCCACCATCGAGCAGGTCGTCGGCGCTGACCGACAGCAGCCCGGCCATCTTGAGGACCTGGGTCTCGCCACGCACCGCGTCGAGCGTCTCGTGCAGGCATGTCGCATGGGCGGTGGGGACTGGGATCGTGGTGGGCATCGCGGGACGACCTTCCGACCCGCGCGAGCGGGTCACTGATGGGGCGTCCATTGCCCGTACTTCGTCGACCGCCGGTCCTTGGCGATCCTCTTGCCTGCCACATCGGCACGAGGGCGCGATTACCTTAGGCGTTTCCGGCCGACGCTCTGCAAGGGCACCGCGAGTCACTGGCTGGAGTCACGGCTGGTCGCTCCTGCGGGGGGACGGCACCGGGGCGCTACCCTGCCAGCACGACCCGACCCCGACGCGACCGAAGGCCCATGGGACTGCCCGTTTCCCGCCGCAAGAACGTGACCTATGTCAACGGCCGACGCATCCGCCTGCCCGATGTGCCCGGGCTGCGTCACGAACGCCGCCACTGGGACGACGGGCAGGTGGTCGCCGGTGTCGACGAGGTGGGGCGCGGCGCCTGGGCGGGGCCAGTCACCTACGCGGCCGTCGTCCTGCCGACCGACCGGCGCATGTACAAGCTGCGCGACTCCAAGCAGCTGGACCACGCACGGCGCGAGGAGCTGCACGACCGCGTCATGGACTTCGCCCTGGGGGTGTCGATCGCCTCGGCCTCCAACGACGAGATCGACGAGCTGGGGATGAGCGCGGCGATGCAGCTGGCCGCGAGGCGGGCCGTCGAGGGCCTGTCCCTCACCCCGGACGTGTTGCTCCTCGACGGCAACTGGGACTTCCTCGCGGGACTCGGCACCCACAACGAGCTGATCGTCCACGGCGACGCCCACTCCGCGTCGATCGCCGCCGCCTCGATCGTGGCCAAGGTGACCCGTGACCGGCAGATGGTCGACCACTCGCCGATCCATCCGCCCTACGCCTTCCACTCCAACAAGGGGTACCCCTCCCCTGCCCATCGACGAGCGCTGCGCGAGCAGGGCCCGTGCGTCCTGCATCGCACGTCCTGGACGCCCATCGCGGAGCTGCTCGACGGTGAACCTCACTCACCCAGAGTGAGAACTGACTAGTCATTTCGGGTATGGACAACCATCCCCAATAACCATGGCGACGCGGGGAAGGGGCCGCCATGATGAAGTCTCCGGGGCCCCAGGGCGCCCCGACAGCCCGGCGGAGAGTTGACTGCGCTCTTCGCCGGGCTTCTCCCTTTTTCGGGGTCGCTCCCACCGAGGCATCGCGCAGGTGCGGGAATGCAGGGTCGCGACGCTACGTTGGGGCCGGCCAACGACGCGTTCGCCAGACAGGATCACGCACCCATGCAGCTGTTCGACACGCGCACGTCCACCACCGCTCCTTTCGTGGCCGGCGCCACCGTGCGGTTGTACGTGTGCGGCATCACCCCCTACGACTCCGCCCACCTCGGACACGCCTTCGTCTACACCGTCTTCGACGTGCTGATCAGGCGTCTCGAGGCCAAGGGCCACAAGGTCGTCTACGTCCGGAACGTGACCGATGTCGATGACGACATCCTGCGGACCTCCCGCGAACGCGGCGTGGACTACCAGGTCCTCTCGCGCAGCGAGGCAGCGGCCTTCCACGCGAACCTCACCCGGCTCGGCCTGCGCCCGCCGGACGTCATCCCCTTCGCCACCGAGGCCGTCCCGGCGATGATCCCGATGGTGTCGGGACTGCTCGAGCGGGGGGTCGCCTATGCCCTGGCCGACGGCCGGGTGTACGCCGACGTCGACGCGATGGACGACTACCTGGCGTTCTCGGGGTTGGATCGGGACGAGGCGCTGCGGCAGTTCACGGAGAAGGGCGGGGACCCCGACGCCGAGGGCAAGCGCAACAAGCTGGACTTCCTGCTGTGGCAGCCGAGCCTGCCCGACGAACCGTCGTGGGCGACCCCCTGGGGCGCCGGACGGCCGGGCTGGCACCTGGAGTGCTCGGCGATGGCCATGGAGCACCTCGGCTCGACGATCGACATCCACGGGGGCGGGAACGACCTGATCTTCCCCCACCACGAAGCCGAGATCCTGCAGTCCGAGGCGCTGACCGGGCAGGGCCCCTTCGCCCGGGTGTGGATGCACGTGGGCATGGTGGCGCTGGAGGACGTGAAGATGTCCAAGAGCCTGGGCAACCTCGTCTTCCTCGGTGACTTGCTGGACCGCTACGACCCCGACGCAGTTCGCCGCCTGATGCTGTCCAACCACTACCGGTCGGGCTGGACCTACACCGAGGCCGACATGGAGTCGGCTGCCACCGCGGTCAAGGGCTGGCACGGCGCGGCAGACGGTGACCCGTTGGCGGTCGACGGCGTGGTCGCCGCGGTGGCCGCTGCGGTGGACGACGACCTCGACACCCCGCGGGCCATCCGGCTGATCGACGACGCGGTGTCGGCTGGCAACGGGATGGCCGCCCGGGCTGCTGCCACCCAGCTCGGTTTCTTCCTCGGGGTGTGATCGGACCGGGCCCGCTGGTCCAGCCTGGACAATGGGGCTCATGGTCTCGTCGGCACCGCCGATATGGAGGTCATGAGCCCCATCACCCTGACCCCGCCCACCGCCCGCCAGCGACTCGACGCCACCCTCGCCAACCTCCACGTGATGGAGCCGCAGGATGCCGGTCTGGTCGTGGAACGCCTCCTGGCCCAGATCGCCGTCGAGGGACGGGACACCCGTCGCTTCAGCGTGCACGCGCCGCGCAGCGCCTGACCCCTCACCCAGCTGGCGTCAGGGAGCCCTGAGGCCGTCCAGCAGCAGATCGGTGACCGTATCGGTGGCGGACTGGACGTCGACCTCACCGATCATCCCGAACCCGTGGGCCAGCACGCCCACGAGGCCATGGACGGTCGACCACAACGTCAACGTCGCCATGAACGCATCGACCTGGCGGAACTCTCCCGACTCGATGCCCTGACGCACGATCGCAGCGAGCTCGAGGAGGGCTTGGTACCCCGCCAGCTCCTCTTCCGGAATGCGGGCCTTGACCGTCTCGACCGGCACCACGCCCCCGAAGAGGATGGCGTACTGCTCGGGATGCTCCATGCCGAAGCGAACGTAGGCCTTGCCCGTCGCCTTGACCTGCGCCGCCGCGCTGTCGAGCCCCTCCCGCGCCTCCCGGAGCAGCTGCGCGAACGCCTCGAACCGTCGTTGGCAGACCCCGATGAACAGGTCGTCCTTGTCGGCGAAGTGCAGGTACACCGACGTGGCGCTCACCCCCACGTCGCGAGCGACCTGGCGCAGGGACACGGCCTGGATCGACCCCCGGGTGGCCAGCTGGGCCTCCGCCGCGTCGAGCAGCTGGGCACGGAGCAGCTCGCCCTGCCCCGCGTCGGCGCGATGCCCCACGGCCCGTCGCTGCGGGGCTCCGTCGGATGTGGGAACGGCGGCGGGATCGGTCACAGGGTGGCATCCATCGGTTGTCGAGGCGGGTTCAGGACGATCTCGTCGTCGTCGAGGTCGACGTGTTCGCTGAACCCGAAGCGGTCGTGGAACCGGCGCAACGGCGCGGGGGCCCACCAGTTCGCCCCGCCGGCCAGGCGCATGAACGCCGGGACCAGGGTCGTGCGCACGACGAAGGCGTCGACGAGCACGGCCAGGGTCATGCCGAACCCGAACAGCTTCATGAAGCTGACGGACCCGGTGATGCCGAAGGACACGAAGACCACGGCGATGAGGACGGCAGCGGCGGTGACGATGCGGCCGGTGCGTTCCAGCCCCTGGGCGACCGAGCCGATCGGGTCGCCGGTGCGGTCCCACTCCTCCTTGATGCGTGACAGCAGGAACACCTCGTAGTCCATCGACAGCCCGAACGCGAGCACGAACAGCAGGATAGGCATCGTGACGGTCAACGCCCCGGTGGCGGTGAACCCCAGCGCATCCTGGAAACGTCCGTCCTGGAAGACCCACACCATCGCTCCCAGGGTCGCGGTCAGGCTGAGCAGGTTCAGGACGATCGCCTTGATCGGCATCAGCACCGACCCGAAGGACAGGAACAGCACGACGAAGGTGATGACGGCGATCAGCGCGAGGGCGAGGGGGAGGCGGTCGACCAACCCCTGCTTGGAGTCCGCCAGCTCCGCGGACGGGCCGCCGACCAGCACACCGTCGGCGGGAGCATCGACGGCGCGGACGTCGGCGACCAGCTGCTCGCCCGCGGCGGAGATCGGTTCGACGTCGGGGACGACCTGCAGGTAGGTGGCGTCGGAGGTGGCCAGCGTGGCGGCGAAGGGCAGCTCGACGGGCAGCCGGACGCCGCCGATGAAGGACCCCACGGCCGCGTCGACCCGGGCGACCCCGTCGAGGGTGCTGAGCTCCTGGGCGTACCCGCTGATGGCCGCGGCGTCGGTGCCGCGGGCGTCCACGTCGGGCACGACCACCGACAGGGCCGACTGCTCGCGGCTGTCGAACTCGGTACGCAGGACCTGGCTGACCTCTCGGGTCTCCGCGCCGGGCGGCAGCACCCGGTCGTCGGGGAAGCCGAGCTCCACGCCGAGGAAGGGGACGCCGAGCAGCAGCAGGACCAGCGTGGACACCGTGGCGATCGGCACGGGCCGACGCATGACGGTCATGGCGATGCGATGCCACACGCCGTCGGTCTCCTCGCCGGGGGCGGTGACCTTCGGACGGCGGACGGTGAGGGCGTTCACGCGGTGGCCGAGCAGGACGAGGATCGCCGGCAGGACAACGACCGCACCGACCACGGCCAGGCCGACCACGGCGATGCCGGCGTAGGCGAAGGACTTGAGGAAGGCGAACTGGAACACGAGCAGGGCGACGAGGCTGGAGGCGACGGTCAGGCCGGAGAACACCACCGTGCGGCCGGCGGTGCGGACGGTCCGGGTGACCGCCGTCGTGGGGTCGTGGCCGGCGGCGAGCTCCTCCCGGTAGCGGTTGACCACCAGCAGCGCGTAGTCGATGGCCAACCCGAGGCCGAGGGCGGTGGTGAAGTTGAGGGCGAAGATCGAGACGTCGGTCAGGCCGGCGATGAGCTCCAGCGCCAGGAACGTGCCGACGATGGAGAGGCCACCGATGGCCAGTGGGAGCATCGCAGAGACAACGGACCCGAAGATGATGATCAGCAGGATCAGCGTCAACGGCAGGGCGACGACCTCGGCGAGGACCAGGTCGGACTCGACAGTTTCGTTGACCTCGCTGAACACCGCGGACATCCCACCGACGGTGACCTCGGCCACCCCGTCGAGGTCGCGCTCGTGCAGCTCCTCCCGCAGCTCCCCGGCACGGTCGAGCCGTTCGCTCTCGTCACCGGCGAAGCGGAGGAGGACCAGCGCCCGGTCGCCGTCGGTGGAGCGCAACGGCGGGGCCGAAGCCAGCGTCCAGTAGCTCGTGGCCTGCACGACCTCGCCACGGCTCGCCAGGTCCTCGGTGAGGGCCACGCCGGCCGCGGCCACCTCGGGCGCATCGACCGAACCGTCGGCGGCGGTGACGAGCAGCACCACATCGGGGGCGCCGCCGTCGAAGGTGTCGGCGACGACCGCGGCGGCCGCCGAGGACTCCGACCCCGGGTCGTCGAAGCCGCCCGAGACCAGGGAGTCCTGGACGTCACCACCCAGCGCGCCGGCGACGACGAAGCCGACGAGGGCGAGGAGGGCGATCAGCCACGGGCGGCGGACGGACAGCGGGCTGCGTGTGGCGGGGGTGGTCGACACGATTGGTCGCTTTCGATGCGAAGTGACGGGGTCGAGTCGAAGATAACGACGTCAACTTGACGGCGTCAACATGCGTGCTGACAGCTCCTGCCAACCCGCGCGCCCGAACGACGACGCCCGGCCCCCTTCGAGGGCCGGGCGTCGGGTGATCTGGCGGCTGGTCAGCGGCTGATCGGCTTGTACTTGATGCGGTGGGGCTGGTCGTCGCCGCCGTGGCGCTGCTTGAAGTCCTCGGCGTACTCCGAGTAGGTGCCCGGGTACCAGACGACCTGGCTGTCCCCCTCGAAGGCCAGCATGTGGGTGGTGACGCGGTCGAGGAACCAGCGATCGTGGGAGATGACCACCGCACAACCGGCAAAGGACAGCAGCCCCTCCTCCAGCGCGCGGAGGGTGTCGACGTCGAGGTCGTTGGTCGGCTCGTCCAGCAGCAGCAGGTTGCAGCCCTTGCGCAGCAGCTTGGCGAGATGGATGCGGTTGCGCTCACCACCCGAGCACTGCCCGACCTTCTTCTGCTGGTCAGCGCCCTTGAAGTTGAACTGGCCGCAGTACGCCCGGCCGTTCACCTCACGGCCGCCGATCTCCAGCAGGTCGTTGTCGTCGGTGATCTCCTGGAAGACCGTCTTGTTGGGGTCCAGGGCGTCACGGTTCTGGTCGACGTAGCCCAGGTCGACGGTGTCGCCGACACGCAGGCTGCCCTCGTCGGGCTTCTCCTCCCCCATGATCATGCGGAAGAGGGTCGACTTGCCGGCACCGTTGGCGCCGACGATCCCGACGATGCCACCCGGCGGGAGGCTGAAGGTCAGGTCCTCGATGAGCAGGCGGTCCTCGAACCCCTTGGAGAGGTTGTCGGCCTCCACGACCACGCCACCGAGTCGGCCGGTGTGGGGGATCGTCAGCTCGATGTTGCTGTCACGGGACTGCCCGGCCTTGGCGACCAGGTCCTCGTAGGCGGAGATTCGGGCCTTGGACTTGGCCTGACGGGCTCGCGGGCTGGCGTTGACCCACTCCAGCTCCTGGGCCAGCGTCTTCTGCCGCTTGGACTCCGACTTCTCCTCCTGGCGCAGGCGTTCCTGCTTCTGCTGCAGCCAGCCGGAGTAGTTGCCCTCGAAGGGCATGCCCTTGCCGCGCTCGAGCTCGAGGATCCAGCCGGCGACGTTGTCGAGGAAGTACCGGTCGTGCGTGATGGAGACGACGGTGCCGTTGTAGTCCTGCAGGAAGCGCTCCAGCCACGCGACGGACTCGGCGTCGAGGTGGTTGGTGGGCTCGTCGAGCAGCAGCATGTCGGGCTTGGACAGCAGCAGGCGGCACAGGGCGACCCGGCGGCGCTCACCACCCGACAGCGTGGTGACGTCGGCGTCCCCCGGCGGCACGCGAAGCGCGTCCATCGCTATCTCGACGTTGCGGTCGAGGTCCCAGCCGTCCGCGGCCTCGATCTTGTCCTGGACGGCGGCGAAGCGGTCGTAGACCTTCGCCATCTCGTCGTCCGGCAGCTCCTCGCCCATCTTCATGGACAGGTCGTTGAACTCCTCGAGGAGCTTGACGACCTCGCCGACCCCGTCCTTGATGTTGCCCTCGACGTCCTTGGTCGGGTCGAGCTCGGGCTCCTGCGGCAGGTAGCCGACGTTGACCCCGTCGGCCGCCCACGCCTCGCCCTCGAACTCGGTGTCGACCCCGGCCATGATGCGCAGCAGGGTCGACTTGCCGGCGCCGTTGGGACCGATGACGCCGATCTTGGCGCCCGGCAGGAACGACAGCCAGATGTTGGACAGGATTTCCTTGGAGGGCGGCACCAGCTTGGTGAGGCCCTTCATCACGTACACGTACTCAGCCATGGCGGCACAGGCTATCGGTACCCCGCACGATGACCGGCGCGATCGGGGGCCCGATCGGCCCACGGCGACGCAGGCCCCGATCGCGCCGACGATCGCAGCGGGGCCGGCGGGGGCCGGCTCGCGGGGGGGTCAGGCGTCGGTGACGGTGACGGAACCGTCGTCAACGGACCACGTGCGGGTGGTGGTCACGGCGTCGAGGAGGCGGCGGTCGTGGGAGACCAGCAGGAGGGTGCCGTCGTAGCTGGCGAGGGCGTCCTCGAGCTGCTCGATGGCGGGCATGTCGAGGTGGTTGGTGGGCTCGTCGAGGACCAGCAGGTTGGTGCCCCTCGACATCAGCATCGCCAGCACCGCCCGGGTGCGTTCGCCCGGTGAGAGGTCGGCGGCCGCCCGGCTGGCACGAGGGCCCTTGAGCCCGAACTTGGCGAGGAGGGTGCGGGCCTCGACGGGTTCCATGCCGCTGTGGGAGACCAGCAGGTCGACGACGGTCTCGTTGGAGGCGAGGGCGCCACGGGCCTGATCGAGCTCCCCGACGACGACGCGGCTGCCGAGCGTTGCGGTGCCGCCGCCGGGCTGGAGGTGGCCGAGGAGCAGGCCGAGGAGGGTGGACTTGCCCGCGCCGTTCGGGCCGACGACGCGGACCCGGTCGCCCTGGGCGAGGTCGAGGGTGACCGGCCCGAACGTGAAGCTGCCGCGGGTGATCGTCACGTCGCGGAGCTGCGCGACCACGTCACCGGAGCGTGGAGCGCTGGGCAGCTCGAGGCGCAGCTCCCACTCCTTGCGGGGTTCGGCGACCCCCTCGTTGGCCATGGAGCGGTCGAGCTGGGCCAGGCGGCTCTCGAGTGCGCGGACCTTCTTCGCACCGCTGGTGGCCGCCTCGATCCGGGCGCCCTTGGCGGCGCGGTCGGGGTCGGGCGGCTTCTTCTTGGCACGGAGGGCCCCGCGGACCGACTGCTCCTTCGCGCCCTGCACCTGGCCGACCAGCGCGCTGCGCCGTTCCTCGGAGGCCTCGTAGGCCTCGCGCATTCGTCGCCGAGCCACCTCGCGTTCGGCCAGGTAGGCGTCCCAGCCACCGGCGAACGTCGACCAGGTCGCGTTGACGGGGTCGAGCTCGAGGACGTCGGAGATCGTGCGGGAGAGGAACTCGCGATCGTGGGAGACCACCGCGATGCCGCCGCGGTAGCCGGCGACGAACGCCTCGAGCCGGTCCAGGCCGTCGAGGTCGAGGTCGTTGGTCGGCTCGTCGAGCAGCAGGACGTCGAAGCGGGAGAGGAGGATCGCGGCGAGCGACGCCTTGGCGATCTGCCCGCCGGACAGGCCAGCGGTGGGCGCGTCGAGGAGTCGGAGGGGCAGGCCGACCTCGGTGAGGGTCTGCTCGACGCGGGCCGAGAAGTCGTCGGCACCGACGGCCATCCACGTCTGGAGGGCGTCGTCGTAGGCGTCGCCATCGGGGTCGGTGCCGTCGGCAAGGGCTGCGGTGGCGCGTTCGAGGTCGTGTTCGGCCGCGGTGACACCGGTGCGGCGCGCGAGCATCCCGGCGGTGGTCTCGTCGGCCCGGCGGTCGTGCTCCTGGGCGAGCAGGCCGACCGTGCCGGTCCGCGTGACGGTGCCTGCCTCGGGCTCGAGCAGGCCGGCGAGGACCCGTAGGAGCGTCGACTTGCCCGCGCCGTTGGGACCGACCAACCCGATTGTCGAGCCGGGGCCGACGGTCAGGTCGACGCCGTGCAGGACGTCCTGCCCACCGAACGCAACGCGGATCCCCTCGGCGACGACCTGTGACATGGGCGACAGCGTACGGCCGGCCCGACCGCACGGCTGCGGCCCCACCTGGTCGGTGGGGTGCGGGTCAGGTCGGTCTTGGCTGGGCCGGTCTTGGTTGGGTCGGTCGCAGCGGGGGTCGGGAGACCAGCCGGGTGCGACCGTGCTGGACTGTGTAGGTGCCGTCGGGCTGGAGGGTCTGGGTCCAGCCGGGGGCGTGGACCCGCAGGTGGCAACGGCGGCACAGCAACACCATGTTGGTGGTGTCGGTCGGGCCGGGCCGTGGGATGACGTGGTGGGCGTCGGTCCACCGTGCCGGCGCACGACAGCCGGGGAACCGGCAGCTCTGGTCCCTGGCGTCGAGGGCATCACGATGGGGTTTGGTGACGGGGGTGTCGCCACGTCCGGCGGCCATCACGAGGGTGCCGTCGGTGATGATGGGAATCATGGTGGCGTCGCAGGCCCATGCCTGGGCGGTGACCTGGCTGATGCGGGTGGATCCGCCGGCGGTCTGCCACAACAACCGCCCGGTCGCCCGGCCGTCCGGACCGTCACTGTCGGCGAGGAGGTCCTTGACGTCGACGATGGCCGACAGGCGGGGTCGGGCTGGTCGTCCGGGGGCGGGGGTGGCAAGCCACTCGCTGAGCGCCCGGTACAGCCCTTCGGCGAGCTGGACCCGTCGTGGCCGGGTGTCCCGGTACTTCTTGGGGATCGGCGTGCCCTCGTCATCAGTCGGCACGTCCGGGATCTCGGGGTCGTCGTCGCCAACCGCGTCGTCAGGGACGTC
Organism: Euzebya pacifica; assembly: GCF_003344865.1. Lineage (GTDB taxonomy): Bacteria > Actinomycetota > Nitriliruptoria > Euzebyales > Euzebyaceae > Euzebya > Euzebya pacifica. The sequence goes on along the minus strand of NZ_CP031165.1, from coordinate 1,513,008 downwards.
GAGGTGGTGGTCGTGCCCTGCGGGTCCCTGTGCGGCTGTGGGTCGGTTGGCGGCGGCGTTCATGGCCTGGCCGAGGACGGCGTTGAGCTCGGGGTCGGCGTGGATGTACCAGTCGCCCCATCCGTCGAAGGAGGGCTGGCAGACCGCCGACGGATGATCCGGTGCCCGCTCGGCGGCCGTGTCGACGGCCGTGCGGTCGATGCGCCAGGCGAGGTCGGCGGTGATCTCGCCGATCCGGTCGGGTTCGACGTCGCGGGCGGTACCGACGGCGGCGGCGAGCTGGTCGTCGAGGGTCTGTCGTTGGGCGACGGACAGGTCGCGGGCGTGCATGACGATGGCGCGGACCTGTGACCACGACAGGCAGCCCTGGTCGAAGGCCTGCCAGGTCTCGGGCATCGCCGACAGCGTCTGCACACACCGCTCGAGGAACGCCGCTTCGGCACCGGTCACGTCCGCGGCGAGGCCGATCAGTCGGCGGGCCGGCAGACCATCCCTGGCGACGCCGCCGGCCTGCTGGATGCAGCGCAGCAACCGGGCCATCAGCCGGTCGACCTCGCGCAGCAACGAGACCGCCGAGTCAACCGGATCGAGCACACCGACACCGGCGGAGGACCCTCCACCCGGCGCTCGATCCAGCCCGACCTTCATACGAACAAGTGTACGGCCTGGGTGTGACATCGGGGCCGGGATCCGTGTGTGCGCGGACCACGTTTTCACAAGCCTCTGTTCCCGACACCGCAAGTCCGCTATCGTCCATCGGCTGCAACGACACCGACCGACGCGGAGGACCGTCATGCCAACCTTCATGCTCACGAGGCGCCACCGTGGCTGTGCGACGCCGCTCAGCGGCCGACCAGCGACGACGAACCCACGGCCAGAACTTCCTCGTCGACTCAGGGGTGGTCGCCCGAGCCGTTGAGCGGCTCGCCCTCGACCCCGATGACCTGGTCGTCGAGATCGGGGCCGGACGCGGCGCGCTGACCGATCCGCTCGCCGAGACGGGCGTCAGGGTCGTGGCAGTCGAGCGTGACCGCCAGCTCGCGGAACGGCTTCGCAGCCGCTACGCCGACGTTGATCGGGTCCGTGTGATCACCTGCGACATCCGTCGGTTCCGTTGGCCACGCGAGCCCTACCGGGTGGTCGGCAACGTCCCGTTCGGCGTGACGAGCGACATCCTCGACGCGCTGCTCGACGACCCGGACAAGGGGCCGACTCGAGCCGATCTGCTGGTGCAGGCCGAGGTGGCCCACAAACGCGCAGCGGCGCCTCCGACAACGCTTCGGTCGGCCGCCTGGGCGCCGTGGTGGACCTTCACCGTCGGCGGCCATGTCCCCCGACAGGCGTTCAGGCCGGTGCCTGCAGTGGATGCGGCATGGCTGACCATCAGGCAGCGCACCCCCGCAGTCCTTCCCACGACCCTTGCCCCGTCCTTCCGCGACCACCTGCGGCCGCTGTGGTCCGGCGCCCACGGCGGTTGATCACGTCGCGACGGGTGCTCTACGGGACCTGCGGGAGGTCGCCGTAGCGCGCGGCGAAGGCGACGGCTTGGTCTCGGTTGGTCACGCCGAGCCGGAGGTAGAGGCCGGCCAGGCGGTGTCGATCAGTTGAACTCGGCGGTGACGTAGCCCAACGACGTGCCGGACTCCGGATCCACCAGTGCAATGGCCGCCACGCGAGACGCTGTGGCGTCCCCGACGGGCCCGACGAACCATGGTCCACCTTCTTCTCCAGGGGGAAGTTCCCGGTTGACCGTTTCGATGTCCACCGCGGTACCAGCGGGCTCGATCCGCCCGGCGGTGGCGCCGTCGGGGTCGGGGTCGGTGACGATGATGCTCCACTCACCGGTTGAGCAGTCATGAAGGAAGCCGGCCCGACCTACGCCAATCGGGGCAGCCCCGGTGTTGGTGATGGTGAAGCGGATGACGTTGGTCGAGTCCAGCTGCACGGCAAGCGCAGCGTCGGGGTTGATGACCGGTTCGTCTTCACCGAAGAGGACGGCGTCATCGCTGCCCAGAAAATCCTCGATCTGTTCACGGTCAGGACAGGCCGTCGACTGGGTCGTCTCGGTGGACGGCGGGCTGGATGGATCGGGTTGGGCCCCCTGGTCGGGGGCTGCACAGGCGCAGGTCCCGACCAGGAGAGCGGCCACGAGCAGGGTGCGGGGGGTCATCGGGTAAGAATAGGGATGTCGAGTTCTTGTTCGATGAGGTCGGCATGGCTTGCCAATCTTCTCCGGCCAAGACGCCCGTTGCGGACAAACCCCCGCCCGAGAAGGACGACTGGTTACGCCGATCGGGGCACGACACGCCGACCGCCCCGGGGAGGGGCGGCCGGCGTTGGTCAGGTGTCTAGCGTTGGCCGTGACGGCCGGGGTGGCGACGTGCCGGCCGCGGCGGGGGCGGCCGCTTCGGCCCCTTTCCGCGTGGCCCCTTGGGTCCGCCGGGTCCGTTGGACGGGCGGGCGGGACGACGTGGGGTCGGGGCGGGACGGCGCGAGCGGTTGTTGAACGAGGCAGGCATGGACGATTCCTCTCCTGCTTTCCGCGCGCGCAGCACCCTCGGCCTCGCGCGACAGCGGTCCGAGCCCACAACAGCAGACCGACACCACCGACGATTCGCGCGAAAACGCGACGAGCACCCATGACGACGCGCGCGACACGGAAAGCCGTGGTGGCGGTCGGAAGGGTGCTCTACAGGCGCATTGTGGAACGCAGGTTACTGCGACGCGCCGCCGCCGACAAGGGCCTCCAGCACCGCGTTGCTGACCACACCCGGGCCACCGAGGACGGTCACGGTCGTCACGCCCAGCTGGTCGAGCGCATCCAGGGTCTCCTGCGGCGCGGTGTCACGGGTGACCAGCAGTACCGGCCCGCCGTACAGCCCGGCCAGGGGTGCCGCCGACAGGGCGTCGGCGAAGCCCTCGCCGTTGACCACGACAGCTCGACGGGTCCCCGAGGACCACAGGGTCGTGGCCACGGTCGCGGCGGTGTCGAACCGGCTGGTCCCGGCGATCCGCGTGGTCGGCGCGATGCCGTTCAGCTCCTGCTGCACCGCCGCCGACACCGACGACTGCCCACCGAGGATCGTGATGCGCGAGGGGGACAACCGCTCGAGCTCCGCCCGTGTCGCCTCGGGCACCGTGTCGGTGGCGACCAGCAGCAGCGGCGACCCGAGCATCCCGGCCCCGGCGCCGCCGGACAGCGCGTCGGGGTGGTCGATGCCCGAGGCGACCAGCACATCGGTGGCCCCGTCGGGCCACGCCGCCGCGCTGACGGCCGCCGCGGTGGCCCACCGATCGACCCCGGATCGGCGGGAGGTCGGCGCGATGGCGGCCAGCTCCTGCTCGACGGCAGCGCTGATCGCGCCCTCGCCACCGAGCAGGACGATCTGCTCGGGAGCCAACGCGGTCAGTGCATCCGACGTGGCGGGGGGCACGGTGTCGGCCTCGACCAGCAGCAACGGGGCGCCGTTGATGACCGCTGCCGGGCCGCCGGCGAGGGCGTCGGCGAACCCAGTGCCGTTGGCGACGAAGGCCACCGACGACGCCTCGAACGATCCCGACGCCACGGCCGCGGTGGTGAACCGGTCGCTGCCCTGCACGCGCTCGACCGCCCGCGCGCCCCCGGGCACGCCGGCGGCGAAGGTGATCGGCACCCATCGGTCCAGGGAGGTGTCGCCCGGGTCGTTGTGGTCGCGTCGGGTGAAGATGCCGCACTGCACGACGGTGCAGTCGACGTCACCGAAGGCCTGGGCGACCGGGAAGTCGAAGGTGCCCTGCGACGGCTGCAGCGATCCGTCGGGCGTCCCGGGCAGGCCGGCGGGCAGTGTGGCCCACGATCCCGTGCCGTCGCAGACGGTCGGCCGCTCCTCCCCCACGGGGGCGATGCACTGGCGCACGTACAGGCCCTCACCGGACGGTGTCCCGGCCAGCGTGACGCTGACGGTGTCGGTCTCGGCCAACCCGACGGTCGGTGCGACGGTCAGGCTGAACTCCTCCTGCGCCACGGCGGGCAGGACCAGGCCGCTGAGGAGGGCGAGCACACCCAGCACCAGCAGGAGGCGGGTGGGCAGCAAGGATCGGGATGACATGGCGTGGAGGACCTCGGGGTCGGGCGGCAGGACGACGATCAGCGGGTGGGGACGGACGGCAGGGTCGCCGGCGCTCAGCGGGCCGGCAGCACGATCGGCGCGCCGGTCTCGGGGTGGGCGATGACCTCCATCGGTGCGCGGTAGGCACGACCGAGCAGCTCGGGGGTCATGACCGTTCGGGGTGGGCCGGCGGCGAGCACCCCGCCGTCGGCGAGGAGCACGATCCGGTCGGCCCATGCCGCGGCGGCGGTCAGGTCGTGGAGCACGACCACGGCGGCGTCACCGGCCCGGGCACGGGAGGCGAGGACCGCGAGCACCCGGTCGGCGTGATGGGGGTCCAGGGCCGCGACGGGTTCGTCGAGCAGCAGCAGCGGTGTGTCCTGGGCGAGGGTGCGGGCCAGCATCACCCGGGCACGCTCGCCACCCGACAGCTGGGTGACCGACCGGGCCGCCATGTCGGTGACGTCGACGGCGTCCATGGCCCAGTCGACGATCGCGTCGTCTGCACGAGCTGCGGCTGTGCCGTGCCAGGGCGCACGTCCCATGGCCACCACGTCACGAGCGGAGAACGGGAACGCCACGGTGGCGTCTTGGGTCAGGACCGCCCGGTGGCGTGCGGCGTCGAGGGCCCGCTGTGACGTCAGCGCCGTTCCGCACAGCTCGATGGACCCCGACGACACGGCCAGGTCACCGGCAACGCCGTGGAGGAGGGTGGACTTGCCGGCCCCGTTGGCTCCGACGACGGCGACCAGCTCACCTGCGGCGACGTCGAAGCAGACGTCGTCCAGCACGGTGCGGTCCCGGCGGGTCATGGCGACCGACCGGAGGGCGAGGACGGTCGAGCCGACGGCTGGGCGAGGGGTCCGGTGCGGGGTGCCCCCATCGGCCACCGAACGGTCCGTGACGACGGCGGTCATGCCCAGCCTCCCTGCTGGCGGCGGGTCCGGCGCAGCAGCACAAGGAACACAGGAGCGCCCAGCAGCGCGGTGAGGACACCCAGCGGGATCTCCGCCGGGGCGGCGATGGTGCGGGCAAGCATGTCGCCGGCGGTCAGCACGATGGCCCCGCCGAGGGCGCTCGCGGGCAGGACGGTCCGGTGGGCGGGGCCGGCCAGCAGCCGCACGAGGTGGGGGACGACCAGCCCGACGAAGGCGATGATCCCCGACACGGCCACACCCGCAGCGGTGAGGACGGCCACGACGGTGATCAGCTGCAGGCGGAGCCGGCCGACGTCGACCCCGAGGTGGCCGGCGGGCCCCTCCCCCAGGCCCAGCAGGTCCAGCGGCCGGGCGAAGCGTCCCGCGACCAGCAGGCCGATCAGCACCAGGGGTCCGGCGACGAGCAGGCTGCGCCACGATGCCGAGGCGACGCTGCCGAGGGACCAGAACGTGATCGAGCGGATCTCGGCGTCGTCGGAGATGAACATCGCCAGGCCGATCAGCGCACCGGCGATGGCGTTGACCGCGATGCCGGTCAGGACGAGCGTGACCGTCTCGGTGCGCCCGCCGGATCGGGCTCCGGCGTAGACCAGCAGGGTGGTCAGCAGCCCGCCGGCGAACGCGGCGGCCGGCAGCACCCAGATGCCGGCTGCGGTCGCACCCAGCGCGATGGCGAACACCCCGCCGACGGCGGACCCGGCGGACACGCCGATGATGCTGGGTTCGGCCAGCGGGTTGCCGAACATCCCCTGCAGCAGCGCGCCCGCCGTGCCGAGTCCGGCGCCGACGACCAGGCCGAGCAGCACACGGGGCAGCCTGATCTGCAGGACCACGTCGCGGGCGATCGGGTCGACGTCAGCAGCGCTGCCGGTGAACGGGTCGGCCAGGATGCGCACGACGTCGGCCGTCCCGACCTCGAAGGCCCCCGCGGCGATGGCCGCGACCGTGACCGCCACGCACAGCAGCCCGAGCAGGCCAAGCAGGCTCCGGCCGGACAGGCGAAGCCGGGGGACATCCGGGTGACGTCGCGTCGACGAGGCGGCGGTGGGGGCGGCAGCGGTCACGGGGCGGCCCACCCCTGGAGCTGTCCGGCGAGGTACTCGACCACGGCGGGGGTTCGGGCGCCGAAGGACAGCAGCAGGCCGTCGTCGACGACGATGACGTCGCCGCTGGCCCCGGCCGGCGTCTGGGCGATGCCGGGGACCTCGGCCAGGCCGTCCATCCCGCCGACGCTCTCCAGGCCGCGGGACATGATCAGCAGCACGTCGGGTGCGGCGGAGACCAGCGCTTCGCTGGTCAGCGGGGTGAAGGGGGCAAGGCCGAGGGCGGACCCGGCGTCGATGCCGCCCGCCGCCTCGATCAGCGCGTCGGCGCCGGAGCCGTCGCCACCCAACAGGTAGACCCCGGCGGTCCCCCGCAGGTAGAGGAAGGCGACGGTGGGTGCCGGCTCCAGCGGCTGTGCGCCGGCCGCATCCACGCGCTGTCGGGTGGCGTCGATCAGCTCGGCCCCCGCACCGGTGACCCCGAGGGCGTCGGCGACCGCCTGGATCCGCGGGTAGATGTCCTCCAGCGTCCACGCCTCGGGGACGAGCACGACGGGGACGCCGGCGCCGCGGATGGCGTCGAGCGCCTCGGGCGGCCCGGTCAGGGTGTCGCCGATGACGACGGTCGGTTGCAGCGACAGGACGCTTTCGGCCGACACGGAGTGGGCGTCGGTGACCACCGGCAGGTCGGCGACCTCGGCGAAGGTGGCCTGCTCGTCCCGTCCGACCATCGCCTGGCCCAGGCCCAGCGAGTAGACGACCTCGGCCACGCCACCGGACAGCGGCAGGATGCGGGAGACGTCGGCGACCTCGACGGTGGGCCCGTCAGCAGACTCGACGGTGACGGGCAGCTGTGGCGTGGGCGCAGGCATGACCGGCAACGGCTCGTCGACCAGCGGCACGTCGCGACCGGGCTCGGTCGCGTCGGCGGCCGCATCGGCAAGGGGCTGGCTCGATGTGCCGCTCGAGCAGCCGGTCAGCAGGGCGAGGATCGCGAGCGCAGCGCACAGCCAGCGGGTCACGGTTCCTGCCGCTTCTGTCGGATCGCCGCCACACCGGTGGAGGAGGTCAGCAACGCCGCAAGGAGGATCAGCGGGCCGCGGTTCGGCGCCTCCGCGCCTGTGGTGGAGGCAAGCGCGGCGTCGTCGTCACCGGCGGCCGGACCGCCGTCAGGACCCTCGGCGAGGGCGGGGGCGTCGGCGCTTGGGGGCGCGGCGGTCGTCGTGGTCCCGGTGCCGGCCGTGTCATCAGGGACGGTGGTGCCATCGGCGGAGGGGACCAGCGGCTCGGGAGTGGCGTCGCCCAGCGGGGCCGTGGTGCTGCCCGGGGTCGGCGTGGCAGCGGGGACGGTCGACCTCGACGCGGAGGTCGCCTGGCTGGACGGTTCGGTAGGTGTCGACGCGGGCTGCGTGGGGGCAGGCTGCGTCGATGCCGGGGGCTGCTGGGACGGCGCCGGCTGCGTGGGCTGTGGTGCCGTCGATGGCTCGGCGGGAGCGGTGGGCTGGGGCGCCGGGGTCGAACGCGGGGTCGGTTCGGCCGTCGGCTCGGCACGGAACGACACCGGGTAGAAGACGTCCTGGGACCGGTCGTTGGTCCGGGTGTGGTCGTTGCGGGTCGTCACGGCACACGCGGTCACGAGGCAGTCGACCTCGTCGTTGATCCAGCGGGTGACCTCGACGTCCACCTCGAACGTGCCACCCAGCCCGTAGGGCCGGGCCAGGCCGACGCCGTACGGGGGCGGGTTGGACGACACCCAGACCGAGGAGCCCGACGTGCCGTCCTGGTCCGCGCCGCCGCCACAGGGCGAGGGCACCTGACCGGGGGGCGGCACCACACACCAGGCGACGTAGATGCCCTTGGTCGTGTCGTACCCCTCACCGCGCACCGTGACGACCTGGCCGGCCGGGTCGAGGTCGCTGTCGGGGGTGACGTCGATGCGCGGTGCCGCGTGGGCTGGCGTTCCCGCGACCAGGGCCAGCCCGAGCCCGACGAGGAGCACGGCGGCGACGCGCGCGGTCGCCCGCGTCCGGAAGGCGCGCACGGGCACCGTGCGCACAAACAGCGTGCTCACAGGTACCGAGCGCCCAGATCGTCGAAGATGCGCGCGTTGAACTCGTAGGCGAAGATCGACTCCTCGACCATGCGCTGGCGCTCGTCCTCGCTCCACGGCGCCCGGTCGAGCCGGTCGCGGTAGGTCGCCTTGACCACGGGGCCCTTGACGTCGGCGAAGTGGTACATCGACAGCTTGTCGGGTCCGAAGCCGTAGTTCGTGGCGAGCATCCGGGCGATGATCTGCCCGCCGGACAGGTCACCCATGTACCGGACGTAGTGGTGGGCCACGAACGCGCTGGGCCATTCCTGGGGGGCGGTCCAGATGCGCTCGACGTAGGCGGTCGTGGACGCCACCGCCGACGGCAGGACGGCACGCCAGCGATGCCCGACGAGGGCCTCCATGTCGGCCTCGATCGCCGACACCCGGAGCAAGCGTGCGTCGAGGAAGTCCCCGGCGATCGGGTCCTCAGCGACGATCTCCGCGCACTCCTCGAGGGCGGTGTAGACGCGATACAGCTGGGCGAGGAAGTCCACGTAGGCCTCTCCCCCGAGCTGGCCACCCATCAACGCCCCCACGAACGGGGCACGCTCGGCGGCGCGGTGGGCGTCGAGGGTCTCCTGGCGGAGGACCTCCGAGAACGGATCGGCGACGGACTTCGTGGTGGACATCGAGTGATTCCCAGGGCGAGGGGGACGCGTGACTCGAACTAAGGTAAAGGACACCTAAGTATCACCGAAACCCCATCGCGTCCGGTCGGACAGCAGGAACTCGCGTCCTCGACGTCGAAGCGGCGTGATCCGAGCCCGACCTCAGCCGTCGGTTCGCAGCGCCTGCAGTGCGGCCCAGGCCGCTGGTGGGGTCGTGCGCAGGTCGTACAGGCCGGCACCGATGACCCCGGTGTCCTGGGCGGCCCGCACGAAGGTCTCGACCTCCGGCAGCCGGTCGGCGATGCCGCCGGCGAGGTGCACCGGCAGGTCGGGGTCGCCGACCAGCTGACGCAACCGGACGACGTTGTCGTGGTTCCACTGGTGGGTGATGACCGTGTCGGTGCCGCGATAGCTGGAGTAGCTCATCGGGACGAACACGTCGTAGTGCTCGGCCAGCTCCGCATACGGGAAGCCCGGCCACCAGGTGGTGTTGACCTCCAGCTGCATGGGCGGCAGGACGATCGCCGCCATCGGGTAGTCCGGACCGACCCAGCTGCGCAGCTCGGCGGACAGCTCGAGCACCCGTTGGGTGCGCAGGCCGACGTCGGCCAGGTCGTCGACCTCGATGTCCAGGCCGAAGGCGTCGGGCCGGTCGCCGCGTGGCGTGACGAAGGCCATCGCGGCCTTGGCGCGGGCGAGGTCGGTGTCCGGGTCCTCGAACTCGGGGATCGTCCACACCATGACGCGCAGCCCGGCGTCGTGGGCCAGCTCGATGACCTCGGCCAGCCGCTCGTGGTCGTGCAGGGCGCCGTTGGTCGACTCCCGCGAGACCTGCAGGTAGATCGCCTGGACCCCGTTGGCGGCGGCCAGGTCGACCTGCTGGGCGGGCGTCAGGTCGGTGTCGTAGGTGTCGATCCACGTCGACAGCCCCGCGAAGGCCGCGAGCTCCTCCCCCGGCGCGGGTGGCGCGGCCTGGGGTTTGGGCCCGTGCAGGCGCAGCAGCTCGCCGTCGAGGCGGTCGATGGTCAGCGTGTGCTGCCGACCGGCGTCGAGGATCTTGGTGCCGACGTCGCCGGTGAGCATCCAGCGCGGCCCCTCGTCAGCCGGTTCGGACAGGGCAACGCTTGCGAGGGCGAGGAACACCACGGCCACGCCGAGCATCCACGTCCTGTTCGGCATGTCCCCACAGTAGGGACGTTGCCGGCCGTTGGCTGCTAGAGGCCCAGCGACGCCCCGAAGACGGGCACGCTGGTCAGCAGCGCGAACGCTGCCGCCATGACCAGCGGCATGCGGGGGCCCTTGCCGGCGGACAGGCCCATCACGGCCAGCAGACCGAAACCCGCCACCATGCCCGCGGTGCGCAGCCCGACGAGGAAGTCCAGCGGATCGGTCAGCAGCGCGAAGATCTCCAGCGGTCCGAGCGCCAGCGTGATCAGCGGGGCGTAGACCTGCCACTGCTCCCCCATGCCGACCGCGGGGACCAGCCGTGTGGCCAGGAACCACGCCGCGGCGAAGCCCAGCGGCGCCATGGCGAACCCGATGGTGGACACCCGGGGCAGCAGGAGCAGCGACGCGACGACGGAGGCGCCGATCGTGGCCGCGGCGGCACGGGTGACCAGCACCTCCATGCGTTCGCTGATCGATCGGAAGGCGTACTCCGCACGGCGCCACAGGAAGACGGCCAGCACGGCGATGGACAGCCAGCGCAGCACCCGGCCCACGAGGATGATCGGATCCTGGAAGGTGCCGGTCAGGCCGTCGACCAGGCCGCCACCGGCGATCAGGTCGCCGAGGAGCACCCCGACGACCACCGGGGCGACCAGGGCCAGCCCGAGCGGTGCGGCATCGCCGGAGCCGCGCACCAGGCTCGACCAGCTCTCGTCTCGATACCGCATCAGGTACAGCGGCATGGCGGCGATCAGCAGCACGGGAACCCCGACGGCGAGGAGCCACTGGCCGACCGTGCCGTTGAGGAGCCCGCCGGTGCTGCGCAGGACCGCGCTGAGCAGGGTGGGCCCGATCACGTACACGGCCGCGGCCAGGAAGAAGTCGCTGCGGGCGTCGTCGGTGGACATGTACATCGCGCCGCAGCGTAGTGCGCGTGGCGTGCCATGCTGTGATCCATGTCGGACCTGCGCGCCTCGATCGTCGTCATCGGCGACGAGATCCTCGGTGGTTTCGTGCACGACACCAACAGCCACTGGCTGGCCGGGCAGCTGCAGACCCACGGCATCCCGCTGGACCGCGTGCAGACCGTGCCCGACACCATGGCCGCCATCGACGAGGGCCTGCGGATGGAGCTCGGCCGCAGCCGACCCCGGCTGATCATGACCTCCGGCGGCATCGGCTCGACGCCCGACGACCTGACGATGGAGGCGGTCGCTGCCACCCTCGGTCGCGGCCTGGTGGTCAACGAGGACATCGACCACCGCATCACGCTGGCGCTGGAGTGGACGGCCGGTACCGGCGCGACCGTGACCGCCGACCACGAGCGGGCGATGCGTCGCATGGCCCGGGTGCCCGAGGGGACCTACCTGCTGCAGGGCGCGCGGGGGGTGGCCCCGGGGGTGGCCCTCGACGTCGATGGTGGGCTGGCCGACGGGGGTGTGACGATCGTCATCCTGCCGGGCATCCCCGGCGAGCTGAAGCGGATCTACAGCGACGGGATCGTGCCCGAGCTGCTGGCAGGGGTCGGCACGCCGCAGCACGTGGTCGAGATGACCCACGGCTACCCGGAGTCCTCGCTGAATCCCGTCTTCGACCGGTTGGTCGCGGAGTTCCCCGACGTGCACCTGGGCTCCTACCCGGGCAAGCAGTGCACGATCCGGCTGAAGGGCGAACGCGGGAAGGTCGAGGCCGCCGGCGCGGTCGTGCGCGCCTACCTCGACGAGCTGGACGACGACCCCGGCGCGAACGAGCTCAAAACGGCCTGGGCGGCCCGCTGGACCGACTGAACAGGACAGCTGGCTCGATTCGCAGGCACCCGAGACGCCTCCCTGCGGGCCTCCTCACGAGCTCCGAGGGGTCCTCGGTCGGCTGCTGCCCGCTACCCTGTGCGCCGATGCGCGCCTCCGAACCCCACGTGATGTTCCTGCACGCCCATCCCGACGACGAGTCCTCCAAGGGCGCCGGGACGATGGCCCGCTACGCCAAGGAGGGGTACCGCGTGTCGGTGCTGACCTTCACCGACGGTGGGCAGGGCGAGATCCTCAACCCGGCGATGGCCGACGAGCCCGACGTGCTCGAGAACCTCGTCGAGGTACGCAAGGGGGAGCTGGCGGAGGCCCTGCGACTGCTCGGCGTGACCGACCACTTCGACATCGGCTTCCCCGACTCCGGCTACGTCAAGGACTTCGACGGTGACGGGTCGGTGCTGACCGACGACTGCTTCTACAACGTCCCGATGGCCGACGTGCTGGAGCGGGTCGTGCCGATCATCCGCCGGACCCGTCCGCAGGTCCTCGTGACCTACGACGAGCGGGGCGGATATCCCCACCCCGACCACATCCGCACCCACACCGCCACGATGGCGGCATGGCGGGCGGCGGCGGACCCGTCGTTCATGCCCGAGGCGGGGCCGGCCTGGCGCGCGTCGAAGGTCTACTACCAGATGACCTTCACGTACCGGCGGCTGACGATGCTGCAGGCCGAGTGCGAGGTCCGGGGCATCGAGTCGCCGTTCCGTGAGTGGATCGACGGCTGGGACACCTCCCGCGCCGAGCGGATCACGACGTCGATCGACGTCAGCGAGTACGTCGGCCTCCGGGGCCAGGCCCTGCGGGCCCACCGCACCCAGGTCGACCCGACGGGCAACTGGTTCAAGGTGCCCGACGACCTGGTCGCCGAGATCTACCCGTGGGAGGACTTCCGGCTGGCCCACAGCGAGGTCGCGACCGACAAGCCCGAGGACGACCTCTTCGCCGGGCTGTCCGTCACCCGTCCCTGACAGGACCGCCTCGTTCCTGACCGCTCCGGTTACGGCCCGGGGACCGCTCGGCGAACACTTGGTTCCGGTCGGGTCACATCCCCCACGAGCGCACCCGGACGATGCAGTCTCGTTGGCGTGAACGACCTGCACCTGCACGGACCGCACGGCGCCGCCGGCCTGCTGATGGTTGTCGGCGACCGCATCCCTCGAGCACTGCTCGCCCTCCGATCGGGCGCGGTGACCCACCCCCACACCTGGAGTGTGCCGGCCGGCGCGCTGGAGGCCGGTGAGGACCCCGTCCACGGGGCGCTGCGGGAGGTGGCCGAGGAGCTGGGCGACGTCCCGCCGCTGGAGGTCCTCGGCACGGTCACCGACATCGTCACCCCGCGATGGGCGTTCCACACCGTCATCGCCCGTACCCCGGCGTGCGTGCCCATCCGCGCCGACGGCCCCGACGGATGGGAGATCGCCGGCGCCCGTTGGGTCACCCGGGAGTCGGCCGAGCGGCTGCCGCTGCACCCGCGGCTGCGCCGCACCTGGCCACGCCTGATGGACGTTGCCACCCGCCGGCTGCACCACGCCGAGCTCCAGGACCTCGTCGAACCCCAGGGCCTGGCCGGCATCCTGACCGGCTGACCGACACGACGGTCAGCCGCCGATCGCCTCCAGCTCCGCCAGGGAGTCGTCGAGGTGGGTCAGCAGCCGCTGGAGGTGCGGCACCGTCCGCCGGCAACCGGTCAGGCCCACCTGCAGCTCGCCGTCGTAGGTGGTCACGGTGATGTTGAGCGCCAGGCCGTCGGTCGGGATCGACATCGGGTACAGCCCGTCCAGCCTGGCCCCGCTGAAGTAGAGGGGCTGACGGGGGCCGGGCACGTTGGAGATCAGCACGTTGAACGCCGGCCGGCGCAGCGCGTCGAGGTCGAACGGCAGGGCGCCCAGACCAGCTGGCACGAAGTTCATCGCCGACAGCATCAGCGTGCCCAGCTGGTTGAGGCCCTTCAGCGTCAGCTTGCCGCGGTCCATCGACTCGCGGACCAGCTCCAACCGCTCCTCGGGGCGAGCCAGGTGGGTGCCGAGGTTGCACAGCACGATGCCGACGTTGTTGCCGTCACCGGACCCCTCGCCGTGCAGTGACACGGGCACGGCCGCGATCAGCGGGTCGTCCGGCAACGCGTCGAGGTCCAGCAGGTAGCGACGAAGCGCACCGGCCGACATGGCCATGACGACATCGTTCAGCGTGGCACCGGTGGCGTCTCGGACCGCGCGGATGCGATCCATGGCGTAGCCGTCGGCGGCGAACCGTCGGGCGCCGCTGATCGGGACGTTGAACATGGTCCGCGGCGCCTGGAACGGCATGCGGGAGGCTTCCTCGGAGAACGACCGCCACAGCGTCCGCACGGCTGCCTCGGAGGAGCCGGTCACCGCACGCACGCCCTCACGAGCTCCGGAGGCCACGCCGGAGACAGCTCCAGACACCGCTCGCAACGGGTTCGGCCGCCCCGTCGGTTCCCCCGGGTCCGCGGTGCGCGGTGGCGGGTCCATGCGAGCCCACGGCGCCGGCAGGTCGCGTTCGTCGGGATCGGTGGACAACGACCGTTGGAGCAGCTTCATGCCGGTCACGCCGTCGACGAGTGCGTGGTGCATCTTGGTGTAGACCGCGAAGCGGCCGTCCTCGAGCCCCTCGATGACGTTGGACTCCCACAACGGGCGGCTGCGGTGCAGGAGGGTGCCGTGCAGCCGTCCGGCCAGCGCCAGCAGCTCGCGGACCCGACCCGGGTGGGGCAGGGCGGAGTGCCGGACGTGGTACTCGAGGTCGATCGCGTCGTCCTCCTGCCACTCCCAGGGCCCCACGCCCCCCTTGCGGACCGGCTTCATGCGGAGGCGCCGCGAGACCTCCTGGGTGGCCATGGCCCGCCGGTAGAGGTCTCCGGCGAACGCCGGCCCCGCACCCGGTGGCGGGGTGAACAACGCGAGGCTGCCGACGTGCATCGGGCGTTCGCGGCCCTCCACGTCGAGGAACCCCGAATCGGTGAGGGGCATCAGGCCCACGGCTTGCCTCCTGCCTCTGGACGCCGTCGCACGACGTAGAACAGGCAGTCGCGGCGTGTCTGCAGGTGGGTACGCGTCATCATCGCGGGAACCATGTCCTCCGACGTCACGACGGTGCCGTCGGCACGGACGTCGAACAGCCGCTCGGTCTCGTCGTTGCCGTCGACGTCGGTGACCACGAGCGGCAGGTCGCTGCCGGGCAGGATCTTCCCGATCGGCACGCCCGCCAGCAACATCCCGAAGTTGTTGCGGTCCAGCCCCGGCACGATCGCGAAGTCCAGCTCGTCGGGGTCGAGGTCGTCGACGAAGTCGAACGCCACCTCGGGGCGGACCTCGACGCGGTACCGCACCTCGAACAGGTGGGGTGGTCGGGGCATGGTCGGGTCGACATGCCGCATCGCGACGAACCGCTCGATGACGCCCTTGGCGAGGTCACCGTGCTCGGGCACGCCGGCCATGCCGCACTCCACCGCGATCGCGGGGCAGTACGGCTCCAGGGCCTGCATCAGCGTGAACTCCTGCGTGCCCCAGAGCAGGCCGACGTCCGACACCGCACCGGCCAGCGCGTAGGTCTCCTCCAGCGGACGGGGCACGATGGCGTAGAGGGGGTTGTCGCCGGTGTTGTTGTGCACGTCGATCGCGGCCTCCAGCGGGTGGGCCGTCACGATCTCCAGCACCTCTGCCGCGCACCGGCGCATCCGGGTCGACACCGGGTGGATGCCCCACACCCGGTTGAAGTCCTCCTGGTCCGGCAGGTACCGGTGGGCGAACCAGCCGTCCTCCGTGGCCGCACGGACGTTGCCGATGAACAGCCACAGCGGGTGGGTGGGGCGGGGCTTGTCGCGCAGCCAGGCAAGGAGCCCCCGCAGGCCAGAGTCCTCGTTGCCGTGCAGCATGACCGAGATCATCCGGTGCGGTCCCGGCAGGTCACCCTCGAGGTGCATCAGCGCAGGCTTGCCGTCGAGCGCGGTCAGCACCTCCTCGTCGGACCGACCGGCGACGAGGTCCCAGATCGCGTCGTCGTCCTCGATGTGGTGGAACAGCACCCGCTACGCCCCGTTCCCGAGGGCGTCCCCAGCGGTGACCGGCCAGGTGTGGACCGGCTCGCCCTGCTGGTGCAGCTCGGTGTAGCGCGTGGTGACGGCTTCCCGGGCCGCCGCACGTGACAGGCCGTGGGACTCCAGCACGTGGTCGAACGCCTCGATCTGCCAGACCGCGCCGTTGCGACCCGTCACCGCCCGCCGTTCGATGATGGACAGGTAGCGGTCGATGTCGGAGGCGTCGATGTCCCAGGCCTCCAGGCCTCGCTGGGCCAGCGGGATCAGGTGCCGCAGCATCAGCTCCTGGGCCCCGACCATGCCGATGCCGGGCCAGTACAGCTCCGCGCCGATGCCGTAGCGGGCGGCGGCGAAGAAGTTGTCCTCCGCGGCGGTGAAGCTCATCTCCGGCCACACCGGCGCCTGGGTGTCGGCCAGCCCGGCGAGCAGCCCGTAGTACAGCGCGACGTTGGCGGCGCAGTCGATCACCGTGGGACCGGCGGGCAGCACCCGGTTCTCGATCCGCAGGTGTGGCCGCCCACCCGCGATGTCGTACACCGGACGGTTCCAGCGGTACACCGTGCCGTTGTGCAGCGTCAGCTCCTCCAGCCGGGGGATGTCACCGGACGCGAGGATCTCGTCGGGGTCGGTGGCCTCGGTGATCGGCAGCAGCGAGGGGAAGTAGCGCACGTTCTCCTCGAACAGCTCCAGCACCCCCTGGGTCAGCCACTTCTCGCCGAACCAGACCCTCGGGCGCACACCCTGCTCGGCGAGCTCCTCGGTTCGGGTGTCGGTGGCCTGCTCGAACAGCGCGATCCTGGTCTCGTGGTGCAGGCGCTTGCCGAGGAAGAACGGGGAGTTGGCGGCCATGGCGACCAGCGGACCGGACACGACCTGGGCAGCGTTCCAGTACCGGGCGAAGTCGTCGGGGTCGACCTGCAGGTGCAGCTGCATCGACGTGCAGGCGGCCTCGAACAGGATCGAGTTGGTGACCGTCGACAGGGTCTCGTCACCCTCGATGTGGATGATGAGGTCCTCGCCACGCGCGTTCAGGATGGCGTCGTTGAGGGCCTTGTAGCGCGGGTTGGCCGACAGGTTCTGCTCGGTGACGTCGAAGTCGGTGAGGGTCGGGAGGATCCCGATCATGACCACGTGGGCGTCGAAGTCCTCCGCCTTGGCCGATGCGCGGATCAGGGACTGGCGAAGCTCGTCCTCGACCTGCACGAAGCAGTCTCCCTGGACCGGTCGCGGCGGTGTGGCGAACTCCATGTTGAACTGGGCCAGCTCGGTCTGGAAGTCCGGTGAGGCGAGCGCTGCCAGCACCTCGGCGTTGACCGGCAGCACCTGTGCACGGTCGTCGGTCAGGTAGACCTCGAGCTCGACCCCCAGGGTTCGTCGGCCGGTGGAGAACCGCCCCGCGTCGATCAGCCCCTCCAGCACGCGCAGGCACATCTTGACCTTCTCGCGGTACCGCCGCCGGTCCTCGCGGGTGAACTGGATGGTGTCGATGTCGCGGCCCATGCATCGGCCCCTTGCTGCAGTCGTCGTCTTGCGGCCCGGTCGGCCACGCCGGCTGGCCGTGCCGGGCCTGCGGGTCCGATGAGCCTACTCCAGCGCTCCCGCCCTCCCGGGCTGCTGGCGACAGCACGATTGACACGACCACACGGCGGTTAGAGTGCGACCGTGACCACCTCGAGGACGATCGCGCGAACGGGAGAGGCACCCGCCGGTCGAGTCTGGGACCTGATGGCCCAGCCCTCCTGCTGGCCGGCATGGGCGCCGCACATGTGGCACGTGGAAGGTGCCGACGGGAGTGCCGCCGGCCCCATCGAGGTCGGGCAGGCGTTGCGGATCGTCTCCCCGCTGTCTCGGTTGGGGCTGCCCCTGACCATCACCGCGGTCGACCCCGGTCGCTCGTGGACCATGGACGCACACGTCCCCGTGCTCGGCCCGATCACCTCCCGGCACGACCTGATCGCCGACGGCGGCTCGACGCGTGTGGCCGTGACCCTCGAGTGGTCCGCCCCGAGCGTGCTGGCTGCCCCCGCGCTGGTCGCCTACACCCCGCTGGCCGGCTGGGCGCTCGATCGGCTGCTCGACCTCGCCGCGGCGGAGGCAAGGGGGGCCGACATGGCCGACCTGCGCATGTGCCGGCGGCGGGATCGGGACCGACCGGGCCGCTAAAGTCGATCTCGATCGAGCCGAGAGAGATGGTGTGAAGCCGAACGGGTTGGGACGGGACGTGGGGGTAGCGGGCGCCGCCCTGGTGTTCGCGATCCTCCATTCGCTGCAGGGTGATCCGGTGCTCCTGTACGGGTTGCGCGCCCTCGGCACCGTGGTGTTGCTCGCCGTCTTCGTCGTGCGGGCGTGGCAGCTCCCCGGCCGCCACATCTGGGTCGGGTTGTTCCTGACCATGGCCGCGCTTCCCCTGGGCGACCTGTCGGTGGCCGTTACCGGGCGAGCCGACGCGTCCACGCCCTTCTACATCGTGACCTACGCCCTTGGCACGCTGACGGGGATCCGGCTGCTGCGGATGCGTGCCCGCCACGAGGGCCGCAGCGACAGCCTGGTCGACACGTTGTTCGTCAGCCTGGCCGTCGGTGTCGTCCTGTGGACGGTGATGATCGGGCCCGACGGCGGCGCCCTCGACACCGGGACGGCCACGGTGGTGGTCCTGTCCACCCTCATCATGAGCATCATCGTGGGCCTGGCCACGAGTCCGGGAGCCAAGCCCCGGGCGCTGACCGTGCTGTGCCTCGGCGTGACCCTCGCCCTGGTCGCCGCGATGTTCCGCGGCGAGCTCGTCCCGGACGCGTGGATCAGCGTCGTGGCGTTCATGGCGCGGGTCCTCGTGCTGGTCAGCCCGCTGGCCCACGACGCCGCCGACCTGATCCGGCCGAGCACCCCCCAGCGCACGCACCGCCCACGGCTCGCCATGATCGGCATCGGCCTGCTGCTGCTGACCGGGCTGAACAGCGTCCACGGCATCCGCAGCGGCTGGCTGGCCAGCGCAGGCAGTGTTGTGGGCCTGCCGCTGCTGGCGGTCCTGCTCCTCTGGCGGGTGTCGCAGGTCATCCGGGAGAACGACGAGATCACGATGGCGCTGCACGAGGCAGCCCACACCGATGCCTTGACCCTGCTGGAGAACCGACGGGCCATCCAGCGATCGGTCAGCCGAGCCGTGGCCGACGGGCAGCACGTGACGCTGCTCTTCGTGGACCTCAACGGCTTCAAGGCCATCAACGACCGGCACGGGCACGACGTCGGCGACGAGGTCCTGGTGCACGTCAGCGTGCGCCTGCGCACCGCGGTGCGCACCGACGACGTCGTGGGCCGCCTCGGCGGCGACGAGTTCCTCGTCGTGCTGCCGGGAGCGGTGTCGCAGACGACGGTCGCCGAGGTCATCGAGCGACTGGAGCACGCGCTGTCCAGGCCGCTGGTGATCGACGGCGAGACGCTGTGGGTCGGCGCCAGCATCGGTCTGGCCAGCCGCACCGACCAGGAGTCCGCAGACGCCCTCCTGGCCCGCGCCGACGCCGCGATGTACACAGCCAAGCGGTCCGCCCCCATCGCCCGTGACCCTGCACGAACGCCGCAGCCGGTCTTCGTCACGTCCTGGTCGGCGGACATGGGACTGCGTCAGCGACAGATCCCGCTGGACGACCCCAGCGACCTGACCACCGCCGCGACCTAGGGGTTCAGCCGATCTGCCGTGGCCATGTCGGCCGCGGTGATCTCCGGCGACGGGGAGCGCTCGCTGGCGCCGAGGACCGTGGCGAGCAGGTCGCGGAGCTCGGCCTGCTGCTCGACCGACAGCCCTGCGAGGATCGGGTGGCCGGCCACCATGAGCTCGGCCATCTGCTGCCGGACCCGGTCGCCCGCGGGGGTGGTGGCCAGCATCCGACGTCGCCGGTCGGTGGGGTCCTGACGCCGTTCGACCAGCCCTCGCTCCTCCAGCCGGTCCACGATGCCGGTCACGTTGGACCGATCACAGTGCAGCCGGGTGGCCACCTCACCCATCGGGCAGGGCTCGGCCAGGTGGTGCAGCGCCCTGGCCTGCATCGGGGTCAGCTCGACCGCATCGGCAACCGCCGCCAGGTGCGCACGCATGCGCCCGGTCAGCTCGAAGAGCATCCGCGAGACCTGCTTGCCGAGCGGCTCGTCGTCGGGCGCCTTGCACCATGCGGAGGAGGTGTCCATCTGGGGACCGATAATAGTGGCCAACATCAATGGTTGCAAACCTCAAGGACAGTGGCAGCATGGCTCGAAGTTGTCCGTTGCCGACCGGGAGCGTCGTCGTGCCAGAACCCATCATCCGCGTCGAGGGAATCACCAAGTCCTTCGGCGACGTCCACGCCCTGCGGGGTGTCGACCTCGAGGTTGCCGAGGGCACCGTCCTCGGGCTGCTCGGCCCCAACGGCGCCGGGAAGACCACCCTCGTCCGCGTCCTCACGACCCTGCTGCAGCCCACCAGCGGCCGCGCGACGGTCGCGGGGCTCGACGTGGTGGAGCAGGCGCAAGCCCTGCGCAGCCAGATCGGCCTGGCCGGGCAGTACGCCGCGGTCGACGGCGACCTGACCGGTCGGGAGAACCTCGTCATGGTCGGCCGGCTCTACCGCCTGGGCAAGGCAGAAGCTGCCCGACGCGCCGACGAGGTGCTGGAGCGCATCAGCCTGACCGAGGCATCGACCCGCCCCGTCAAGACCTACTCCGGTGGCATGCGGCGACGCCTCGACCTGGCGGCCAGCCTCGTCGGCCGTCCGCGTGTGCTGTTCCTGGACGAGCCGACCACCGGCCTGGACCCGCGGTCGCGCATCGAGCTGTGGCAGCTGATCACCGAGCTCGTGGGCGACGGAACCTCCCTGCTGCTGACCACCCAGTACCTGGAGGAGGCCGACCAGCTGGCCGACCGCATCGCCGTGATCGACCACGGGTCGCTGATCGCCGAGGGCACCGCCGACGAGCTGAAGGCGACCCTCGGCGGTGACGTCATCGAGCTTCGCGTCGCCGACCCGGCCCGGACCGAGGATGCGGCCGCCGCCCTGGCCGGAATCGCCGTGGAGACCCCCCGGACCGACGTCGACGCCGGCGAGGTCGTCGTGCCCGTCGCCGACGGCGCCACCAAGCTGATCGCCGCGGTCCGTGCGTTGGACGCCGCATCGGTGGAGCTGCTCGACATCCAGCTGCGCCGCCCCACCCTCGACGAGGTCTTCCTGACCCTCACCGCCGACGACCAGCCCGCCGGCGCTCCCACCACCCCCCGACGGCCATGTCGGCGACCGCAACGCAGGAGGCCAGCAAGTGACCGCCCTCGTCCAGACATCGACGGCCCCCGTCGGCAACACCTTCACCGACATCGGGCTCATGACCCAGCGCAACCTGCTCAAGCTGGTTCGCTCACCGCAGCTGGTCGTGTTCTCCACCATCCAGCCGATCATGTTCGTGCTGCTGTTCAACTTCGTCTTCGGTGGGGCGCTCGAGATCCCCGGCGTCGACAACTACATCAACTTCCTCCTGCCCGGCATCTTCGCCCAGACGGCGCTGTTCGGGTCCACCAACACCGGGATCGTCCTGCACGAGGACCTCAGCCAAGGAATGGTCGACCGGTTCAGGTCCCTGCCGATGGCCCGCTCGGCGGTGCTCGCGGGCCGCACGATCGCGGACTCCACGCGTGGGTTGTTCACCGTCACGTTGATGGTGGCCGTCGGCTACATCATCGGCTTCCGCTTCCAGAACGGCCTGCTCAACGCCCTGCTGGCCATCGCGTTGGTGGTGCTGTTCGGCCACGCGTTCTCGTGGATCAGCGCCAACATCGGCCTGCGGGCGACGACCGCGGAGACCGCCCAGACCGCCGGGTTCATCTGGGTCTTCCCGCTGGTGTTCGCCTCCAGCGCCTTCGTGCCCACCGCGTCGATGCCGGGCTGGCTCCAGGCCTTCGCCAACAACCAGCCCGTCACGATGCTGGTCAACGCCGTCCGTGGCCTCGCCCTGCCGCCCATGGATCCGGCGATCGCCGCGCAGATCGGTATCGCCGACACGACCCGGTCAGTCATCGGTTCGTTGCTGTGGATCGCCGCGCTGCTGGCGGTCTTCATCCCGCTGGCCATCCGCGGGTACCGCCGGGCGTCGGCCTAGCACGCCCCCGGGCGGCCCGGCTGGGCCTCCTGTCGGCTCAGCCGGCGAGCGTGCCGACCGCGGCCGGCGTGGCCGGGACGTAGGTGCCGGTCTCGTCGTCCCAGACCCAGCCGACCAGGTCCTCGGGCAGTCCCTCGGCACGCAGCGGTCCGGTGTGCACCCGGTAGTGGGCCGACCGTGGCATCCGCTCCAGCACGCGGATCGCGGTGGGCCACGACGTCCCGTCCACGGGAGACAGGGCCCGGCGGATGCGGTCGGCGGTCAGCTCTCGACCGGGGCGAACGGTGACCGCTGCGACCGTGACCGCCGTGTCGCTGCCCTCCGGCCGGACGCCGTAGACCGCACACAGGTCAACGGCGTCGTCGGACTCCAGCGCCGCCTGGACCGGTCGGGGATACACCACACCGTCGGCGGTCCGGATCAACGACGCGCTGTTGCCGAGCAGCCACAGGTCGCCGTCGACATCCTCGCTGAACACGTCGCCGGTCCACAGCCAGGCGTCGCCACGGGTGAAGACGCCTCGCAGCAGGCGACCCCGGACGTCGGTCCGGCCGCGACCGACGCGGGCCAGCAGGACCCCGGGTTCGTCGGGGTCGGCGCGGCGGACGAACCCGTCGGGGGCCGACTGCAGCTGCCCCGTCTCGGGGTCCCATGCCGCCACGGCCACCTCGGCGGTGCCGGGCAGCCGCCGGCCCATGGCGCCGACCTTGTCGCGCGTCAGGTTGGCCAGGACCGTCTCGCCCTCGGTGTGGGCGTAGAACTCCAGCACGCGGGCGGGCCGGAAGCGGTCGAGCACCCGTTCCCACAAGCCGCTGGGCATGCCCGACCCGAAGAACAGCCGGATCGGATGGTGGCGTTCGGCCGGGCTCGGCGGTGCGTCGAGCAGGTCACCGAGCATCGTCCACGTGTAGGAGACGGCGGTGATGCCGTAGCGTCGCACCTCGTCCCAGAACCGGGTCGGGGTGAAGTCCGGTGCGACCGCGAGCCGTGCGCCCGACACGACCGCGCCGCCGATGGCGGTCAGCAGGGTCGCCGGGTGGTACAGCGGCGAGACGGCGTAGACCGTGTCGGCGCTGCCCAACGACGCCGCGCTGGCGGTACCGAAGGCCGACAGCGCCCAGCGGCCGTTGGTGATTCGGTTGGCGCGGGTCCGCTCGCCGCGGGAGGTGAACAGGACGAGCGCGAGGTCGCGGGCCCGCCCCTGGTTGGGTGCGTACCAGCCCGGCAGGGCAACGCGGTTGGGGTCGATGAGCTCCATGTCGACCACGCCGTCGGGCAGCGTCCGGTCGCGGTCCCCGCCGGTGCCCAGGACGAGCACCTGTCCGGGCCACACCGCCATGGCATCCGTCGCGTGGTCGGGGTCGGCGATGATCCGGCTGACCTGTCCGAGGCCGATCTCCAGCGGGATGTCACCGTCGGGGCGCAGCATGACGGCGACGGCACCGACACGGCTGAGGGCCGTGACCAGCGCGACGGCCGTCGGGCGGGTGCCCATCAGCACGCCGACGTGTTCGCCTTGCCGCACACCGAGGCCGAGCAACCCGCGGGTGATCGCGTCGACCCGGCGCAGCGCCTCGGCGTAGGAGTACCCGCGTCCGTCGAACAGGAAGAAGGTGTCGTCGGGGTGGCGGCGTGCCCGTTCCTCCAGCAGCAGCGCGAACGACACCCGCGTGTCGGCCTCCACCCGGTCCAGCCGGGCCAGCCGTGGCAGCTGGTCGATGGCTTCCCCGAAGACGCCGCGCAGGGCCTTCGTGGCGCTGATCGCGGACTCGGCGGCGACATGGGCGGCGCTGATCGCGACGTCGGTGACGACCTCGACGGCCGAGGCGGTGCTGTCGTCGTCGTGGTCCTCGGTGAGCTCGGTGATCTGCACGGGACGGTCGGCCGTGCCCTCCTGCCAGTGGACCCAGTCGGCCACCACGGGCCAGCTGTGCTGCCGAGCGCCGTTGCCGACGACGAGCCCCATGTGGCCTGCGTGGAGCGTCAGCTCCCACACGTCGGCCATGGGCGCGGCCCGCCGGACGGCCCGCACTGCCGGTGCGTTGGCGATCTCGTCGACGCTGCCGACGACGGCCAGCATCGGCACCGCGATGTCGGCCAGCGTGACCATCCGATCGCCGATGACGAACCCGCCCGAGAGCAGGCGGTTGTGGGCCAGGAACTGGGTGGCGAACTCCGCGACCGCTGGTCCGGGCCAGGCGACCCAGCCGTCCTGCTCGAGGAACCGGCGGCTGCCCTCGCGCTCGAGCAGGGCCTCGCGGTTGTGCAGCTGCATCAGGAAGTCGACGCGGGCACGGACGGTCTTCAGCGGGTCCAGCAGCTGGAACGCACGGCGCGACAACCCGGCCGGGACCGATGTGCGCGACAGCACGGTGTTGGCGATCGCCGTGGCGGCCTCGGCGAGCTGGGCGACGGGCAGGCCCGCTGGGGACAGCAGGTGCACGTCGACGGGGGACCCGAAGGTGATCAGGCTGGCGATGCCCTCGCCCCGCCGGTAGGCGGTCGTCTGGTAGCAGAACATGCCGCCCTGGGAGTAGCCCCCGAGGTGGATGTCGCGGCCGGTGGCGCGGCGGACCCGGTCGATGGCGTCGGAAACCGCAAGGACGTGGTCGGCCAGTGTGCGCTGGAGGCCGCCCTCCTCGTGTTCCGGTGCCCCGAAGTCCACGACCCACGGGTCGACGCCCATCTCGTGGAGCGCCCGGACACCCGACACGTGTGGGGCGACGTCGTAGACCTCGGTGGACAGCATCAGCGGTGGGACGAGGAGGAGGGGTGGCCGACCCTGCCCACCGGTCTCGGGGAAGTAGCGTCGCAGCCGGTAGACGGGAGTGCGGCCCACGACGTCGTACGGGCTCGAGTCCTCCCCCGTGTCCAGGCCACCGAAGCGGGCCACCTCCAGGGCGTTCTGGGTCGCCATGCCCAGCCGCAAGGCGGACTTGACCAGTCGGGTCGGCATCAGGGCAGCCATGGTGGTTGACGGTAGTCGACGTCAGGACCGACGGGCGAGCCGGACACGGTCGTCCGGACCGGATCGACCGTGCGGGATCAACGAGGAGTTTCGTCGCTGACGTCGAAGGCGGGGCCGTGCCCGGGGACGATGCGGACCGCCCGCTCGAGCACGCGGGCCCGGTGCTGGTGCAGGGCGTCGAGGTCGGTGCCACGGGGATCGGACTCCGAGGACGCGGTCCACCACAGGTGGGTGAGCGCGACGGTGCCCGCGTCGGTCTCCACCAGGGTGGTGATGTCCTCGCGGGTGTGGCCGGGCGTCTCCAGCAGCGTGACCGACGGGGTCAGCTGCACCCCCTCGGCCGGACGGGAGTCCCACACGTCCCCGTCGTAGGACGCCCAGTAGTCGTGCAGCACCGCGATCGGGAACAGCCCCATCCAGCGGGTGTGGTCGGGATGGTGGTGGGAGATCACCAGGTCCGTCACCTCTTCGGGGTGGATGTCGGCTGCCTGCAGCGGATCCAGGATCGAGGAGGGGCCGGGCACCATCCCGGGGTCGTGGACGATCACGCGATCGCCGTCGCGGACAAGCGACACGGTGCCGGCGACGCGCGGTCCCACGTAGCCCTCGAACAGGATGGTCAGCTCAGCGGTCATGGAGGCAGTTGACCGGCTGCGTGGCTGCAGGGCAAGGGGTGATCGGTGTCGGCGCCTCCCCGGGGCCCCGCGACGGGCATGTCACAGTTGGCGGCAGTGTCCACCGCCCTGTCCACCGACGTCCTGTCGCCCGCCGACGCCCCGGCCCCGGCTGATGCTGATCAGGCGGCGCTGCGGTCGATCCGGCCGCCGACGCGGCCCGACGGGGCGCCCGTCCGCGTGGTCGACCTGTTCGCGGGGATCGGCGGGTTGTCGCTGGGGCTGTCGCAGGCGGCTGCGGCCGTCGGTCGTCCGGTCGACGTCGCGCTGGCCGTCGACCGCGACCCGGCCGCGCTGGGCGTGTTCTCCAGCGTGTTCCCCTCCGCCGATGTCACCACCGAGGACGTGACGTCCCTGGTCGACGGGGCCCTGGGTGCTCGGGCGACTACTGCGGAGCGGGCCCTGCGGCGACGAGTCGGGGACGTCGACGTGCTGGTCGGCGGGCCGCCCTGCCAGGGCCACTCGGCGCTGAACAACGCCACCCGCCACCGCGACGACCGCAACGAGCTGTACCTGCGCATGGCCCGGGCGGCGGAGGTGCTGGCCCCCGACACGGTGGTGGTGGAGAACGTGCCCGGCGCCCGTGCCGACCGCTCCGGGGTGGTCGACCGCACCGTCGAGCACCTCCGCGGGCTGGGGTACGGCGTGTCGGTGGAGGTCGTGGACCTGTCGGACCTGGGGGTCGCCCAGCGTCGTCGTCGGCTGGTGCTGCTGGCCACCCGGCGGGCGTCGGTGTCGTTGGCGGAGGTGGTGCAGCGCCACCGGCGACCGAGTCGTGGCGTGGCGTGGGCGATCGACGACCTGGCGGACGTCGAGACCGACCGCCTCGTGGACCAGCGCGCCCGCTCGGCCGCCACGACGCGAGAGCGGATCGCCTACCTGTTCGACCACGACGTCTACGACCTGCCCAACGAGCTGCGGCCGGCCTGCCACCGGGGCGACCACTCGTATGTGTCGATCTACGGCCGGATGCGGCCCGACCAGCCGGCCCAGACGATCACCCGCGGCTTCTACTCCATGTGCATGGGTCGGTACGTGCATCCGACGAGGCCACGGACCATCACCGCCCACGAGGCTGCTCGGCTGCAGCACATCCCCGACCACGTCGACTTCTCCTCCATCCGCAAGCGCGGCCAGCTGGCCCTGGCGATCGGCAACGCCGTCCCACCCCGGCTGACCGAGGCCATCGGCGCGGAGGTGCTGTCGTGATCGCTGCCGGTGGGCGCGCCTTGCGGGTGGCCGGACTGTTCGCGGGGATCGGCGGGATCGAGCTGGGGTTGTCGGCGGCCGGGCACGAGGCGGTGCTGCTGGCCGAGCTGCTGCCCGAGGCCCGGGCGGTGCTGGCGGCACACATGGACGCCCCGGTCGTACCCGACGTGCGGGAGATCGCCGACCTGCCCGCCGAGGTCGACCTGCTGACCGCGGGGTTCCCTTGTCAGGACCTCAGCTCGGTCGGCCGCAAGGGTGGCATCAGCGGCACGAAGTCCAAGCTGGTCGGCGAGGTCTTCCGGCTGCTCGAGCGTCGACCCGTGGACTGGGTGGTGATGGAGAACGTCCCGTTCCTGCTGCACCTCGACAAGGGCAAGGCGATGCGTCTGGTCGTCGGGGCGCTGGAGGAGCTCGGCTACGCCTGGGCCTACCGGGTCGTCGACACCCAGGCGTTCGGCCTGCCACAACGACGTCGGCGCGTGGTCATCGTGGCCAGCCGGGTCGGTGACCCACGGGAGGTGCTGCTGGCCGACGACGGTCCGGCGCCGTCGGTGGGGACCGACCGGCCGGCGCACGGCTTCTACTGGACCGAGGGAACCCGGGCGCTCGGCTGGGCGGTCGACGCGGTGCCGCCGATCAAGGGCGGGTCGTCGGTCGGCGTGGCCTCTCCCCCGGCGATCCTCTGTCCGGACGGCACGGTGGGGACCCCCGACCTGCGCGACGCCGAGCGGCTGCAGGGGTTCCCCTCGGCTTGGACCGCCCCGGCGGCTGAGGTGGCCAAGGACCGGTATCGCTGGCGGCTGGTCGGCAACGCCGTCTCGGTGCCGGTGTCGACCTGGGTGGGCCGGCGGCTGTCCGAGCCGGGCGGCTACCTGTTCGCCGACGCCGAGTCACCGCTGGCCGATCGCTGGCCGAAGGCTGCCCACGGCGCGCCGGGTCGGCCCCCGGTCGCGGTGCCGGCCGGCCCCTTTCCTGTCGTGCTGGACCGGCCACCGCTGATGGACTTCCTCGACCATCCGCTGGTGCCGCTGTCCCGTCGGGCGACCGAGGGCTTCCTCCGGCGATATCGCTCGGGGACGCTGCGCCGCAAGTCGCTGCTGGAGGATGCGCTGGACGCCCACCTGGCCCGGATGGCCGCCGCCGACGCCGACCGGTCCGCGGCCTAGGCCGATGGAGGGTCCGGTCCCCCGCGACGAGGGCACCCGCCGTCGGCTGTCGGCCCAGCGGTCGACCGACACCAAGCCAGAGATGGCGCTCCGTCGGCTGCTGCACCGACGGGGCATGCGGTATCGGGTGCACCACCCCGTTCCGGGGACGCGGCGGAGGATGGACCTGGCGTTCCTCGGCCCGAAGGTGGCGGTGTTCGTCGACGGCTGCTTCTGGCACGCCTGCCCCGAGCACGGCACCGCCCCGGCCAACAACGCCGGCTGGTGGGCGGACAAGCTGGCCACCAACGTCGCCCGCGACGCCGACACCGATCGCCGGCTGGCCGAAGCGGGATGGGCGGTCGTGCGGATCTGGGAGCACGTCGACCCCGTCGAGGCGGCCGACCGCGTCCAGGCCGCCGTCCGGTCCCGCACCCCCTGATGCGTGTCGGGTGTAGGGCCGCCCGTCGTGAACACCCGACACGCGACAGGGTCGGCCGAGGTCGGCCTGCATCCGCTTGTCGGATGTCGGGCCGCCCGTCGTGAACACCCGACACGCGCCGGGGTGTGGGGGGCGTGGGGCTGCCGGGTACCGTCGAGCCATGGCCAACCGACTCGCCGGGTCCTCCTCCCCGTACCTCCGTCAGCACGCCGACAACCCCGTCAACTGGCACGAATGGGGTGACGAGGCCTTCGAGGAAGCCCGCCAGCGTGACGTGCCGATCTTCCTCTCCGTCGGCTACTCCTCGTGCCACTGGTGCCACGTCATGGCCCACGAGTCCTTCGAGGACGCCGAAACGGCTGCGGCGATGAACGCCGACTTCGTCAACATCAAGGTCGACCGCGAGCAGCGGCCCGACGTCGACGCCGTCTACATGTCCGCGGTCCAGGCGATGACCCGCCACGGTGGTTGGCCGATGAGCGTGTTCCTGTCCGCCGACGGCACCCCCTTCTACGGCGGGACGTACTGGCCGGCGGACGCACGCCCCGGCATGCCGTCGTTCCGCCAGGTCCTCGCCGCCGTCGCCGGGTCGTGGGCCAACGAACGCGACAAGGTGCTCGAGCAGGGATCCCTCGTCGTCCAGCACCTCAGCCAGCAGCAGACCCTGCCCGATGCCGCCGAGGTCGACGCGAGCGTCCTCGACACCGCCGCGGAGCGCATCGTGGCCCGCTGGGACCGGACCAACGGCGGATTCGGGTCCGCCCCGAAGTTCCCGCAGGCGATGACCATCGACTTCCTGCTGGCCCATCACGTCCGCACCGGCGACCCCGACTCGTTGTCGGCGGCCGTGCACTCCCTGGAGCGCATGTCCCGTGGCGGCATCCACGACCACGTCGGCGGCGGGTTCGCCCGGTACTCCACCGACGAGATGTGGCTGGTTCCCCACTTCGAGAAGATGCTGTACGACAACGCCCTGCTGCTGCGCGCCTACGTGCACGGCTGGCAGATCACCGGCCAGCCCCGCTTCCGCCGGATGGTCACCGACATCGCCGAGTACCTGCTGGCCGACCTGCAGCAGCCCGAGGGCGGGTTCTCCTCCGCAACCGACGCCGACTCCGAGGGCGTGGAGGGCAAGTACTTCGTGTGGACCGCCGAGGAGTTCGACGAGGCCATCGTCGCCGTCGGCGAGGACGTCGCGAAGTGGCGCGAGCGGTTCGGCGTGGTTGCCGAGGGCAACTGGCACGACCCGCACGGCCACGCCCCGCCCCGCGCCAACGTGCTGCACGAGGTCGTGCCGTTCGAGGAGGACGACCCCGGCTTCGCGCGTCGCTGGGCAGCCGTCCGCCAGTCCCTCGCCGAGCGCCGGTCCCTGCGGGTGCCGCCGGGGCTGGACGACAAGGTGCTGGTCAGCTGGAACGCCCTCGCCATCGCCGCCCTCGCCGAGGCCGGTGCGGTCATGGACGAACCCCGCTGGGTCGAGGCGGCCCGGCGAGCCGTCGACTTCATCGAGCAGACGATGGTGGTCGACGGGGTGCTGCACCACACGTGGTCGCCGGGACACGAGGCCAGCGTTCCGGCCCTCCTGGAGGACCTCGCCCTGCTCTCCCGCGCCCTGCTGGTGCTGTACGAGGCCGACCCGGACCCGCATCTGGTCGACTGGGCCCGCGACCTGGCCACCCGGGTGGAGGCGGAGTTCGCCGACGGCGAGGGGGCCTACTACGCAACCGCCGCAGCCGCGACCGCCGACGGCCCCGAGCTGGTCGTCCGCCCGCTGGACCTGTGGGACAACGCCCAGCCCGCCGGGTCGAGCGTGATGGTGGAGGTCAACGCCCGCCTGGCCGCCCTCGACGGCGACCTGGACGCCCGCGACCGGGCCGTGGCCACGGTGTCACGGTTCGGCGGGCAGCTGCCCCTTGCCCCGCTGGGCTACGGCGAGCTGGCGACCGCCGCCGAGCGCCTGCTGTCCGGCCCGCTGGAGGTGGCGATCGTCGGCGAGGACGCCGAACAGTTGCTGGCGGTCGTCCGCGACACGTGGCGACCGGGTGTCGTCGTGGCCGTCGGCTCGGGCACCGACGACGGTGGGGTGCCCCTGCTGCGCGACCGCCCCACCCTCGACGGCAACGCCACGGCCTACGTGTGCCGCGGGTTCGTCTGCGAGCGGCCCACCACCGACCCCGACGAGCTGGCCCGCCAGCTCAGCGCCGCGGTGGCCGCCCAGCGCACCGGCTGACCCCCGCCGCGTGTCGGCCCAGTCGCAGACGGGTCGACGGAGACGACACGGGTCAGAGCCCGCCCTGGACGTACGCGCGGCCGATGACGAAGGCCATGCCCGCGCTGAGGGTGCCGATCACCGAGAGGACCGCGATCGCGCGGGTGCGGACGGCGGGGTCTCGCCACGACACCCAGCCGGCAGCCACGAAGAGGCCGAGGGGGATCAGGCCGCCGACGTAGTGGATGTAGAGCTGCAGCACGCCGAGGCCCTGGTCGAGCAGCTTGATGCCGATGAGGGCCTGCACCATCAGCAGGATCTGGGTGACGATGAGGCTGACGCGGGCCCCACCCTCGATCGGGCGGTTGGCCAGCGCGAGGCGGCCGACCCATCCGGTCGTGACCAGCATGGCCAGCACGACCAGTCCACCGGTCGCCTCGTGCACCCGAGGCGAGACGAAGATGTTGTCGATCACCCCCTCCTGCTCGACGGCGACGGCAAGGACGGCGGCGGGGATCAACATCCCGGCGGAGTATGACGCAGCCGGGGATCCGGAGCCCCCGCGGCCCCTGTCCGGCCGACCGGTCACGTGATGGGCTGGTCGACCGCCTGTGGGCGGAGCCACGACGCCATGGGCGCAGGACGGCCGAACAGGTAGCCCTGTGCCAGGGGAACACCCAGTTCGCGGAGGACCGTCGCCTCTTCTTCTCGCTCGACCCCTTCGGCGATCACCGTGGCCCCGATCTCCTCTGCCAGGGACAGCAGTCCGCTCACCAGGACCTGACGCGGCCGGTCGCCGTCGATTCCGCTGACGAGCGCCCGGTCGATCTTCACCGCATGCGGTCGCAGCCGCAGGATGTGCTGCATCGACGCATAGCCGGAACCGGCGTCGTCCACGACCAGGCGGGCGAAGCCGTCCAGCGCGGCCATCTGCTCCAGGAGCGTGGTGTAGTCCCTGACCGGATCGTGCTCGGTGATCTCCACCTCCACCAGTCGTCCCGCCGACTCCAGCAGGTCCCGGAGCCCCGGGCTGCCCAGCGTGCGTGGCGAGAGGTTGATGGCGACAGGCGCCGCCTCCGGCAGGTCGGCGGCAGCCTCCAGGATGCTCCGAGCGGCAAGGAGGTCCAGCTCGACCGCGACCCCGAGCCGTGCGGCCTCGCGGAAGCGACCCTCCACCGACACGCCCGGCTCGAACCGCGACAACCCCTCCCACGACACGACCGACCGGTCGTCGAGGCGCACGATCGGCTGGAAGACCACCGACAGCGACGCCGACTCCAGCACCGAGGCCATCGACGCGCGTTCGTCCCAGCGGCGACGCAGCTCGGCGACCGTCGGTCGGATGGTGACTCGCAGCTCGTTGCGCATCGTCTGCAGCTCCGCCAGCGTGGCGTCCCCGGCGGCGCGGTCGACCAGCAGCTCCACCACCGCGTAGGCCGGCCCTTCGCCGACCGGCACGCAGGCGACGGCACCGACCTCGTGGAGCTCGTCGATCCACACGGCCTGCCCCTGGGCCCGTCTGGCGTAGATCGCCGTCACGGCCCCGTCCTCGATCCGGTCCGACAACCCCCAGGAACCGATCGTGACAGCCCCGTCGATCACGCGCAGCCCGACCTCACCACGTACGCCCGGGACCGGACGGACCGCCACGAGGACGCGTTCGAGGAGGTCCTCGGGCTGGGCCCCCGACGGCACGTCGGCCAGCACCTGCGACGCAACCACATGCCGTGCTTCACGTTCGGTGGTCTCGGTCAGGACCCGGGCCTGCTCGTCGAACGCGGCCTCGAGCTCGGCCCGTGGCGCGAAGAGGAACTGCCCCAGCGGCAACCGCGTGCGGCCATAGGCGCGCACCCGATCCCGCGCCAGCAGCAGGAACAGCGTGATGGGGACCGCGAACGCCAGGGCGAGCAGCAGCTTGGCGGCCACGCCGCCGGCGATCACCGACCCCAGCTCGGGGGACGTCGGGATGATCACGAGCGGGAACAACACCCCGTCGAGGCAGAGCACCGCCACGAAGCCGACCACACAGGCGACCGGCAGGAGCCGTTCCGGGTCCAGGCGCTTGGCACGCTCGAGGAGCACCATCAGCACGAACAGCTCGCCCACGATGAGCACCCCGCCGAAGGCGACGACACGGAGGGAGACCTCGAACAGGTCGACCGGCACCCCGGACGGGTTGGGGAGCCCCTCGACGAGGGCGCGGCGGGTCACCCAGAACACCGCCACCTTGATGATGTCCACGACCACCACGATCCGGATGACGTCGCGGACCACCCGTATGTCGTTGGCGGAGATCGTGGCGATCATGGTGCTGGCCACGAGCGCCGCGTAGGCGATGGACCCGGGGTTCAACGTCAGGCCGTCCGCAAGCGGGATGACGTGGACGCCTCCGATCAGGCCGCCGATGGTCAGGATAGTGGCCACGTAGGCGTAGGTCAGCAGGTACCGACTCGGCGAGCGCGCGAGGCCGAACGCCAGCGGCAGGACGGAGTAGGCCACCACGGAGACGGCGAACAGGCCCCATGGTCCCATGACTGCTCGTCCTTCCCCGTCGTTTCGTGCGTCAAGGATCGACATCGGGAACTTCCGATGCAAGCTCGGTCACCCATCCACAGCGACCCGACGTCAGCCGGACCCTGTCAGTGGGTGTCGATACCCTCGACGTGACCCGCCCCTCGCGCCCCGGAGCACCCCGTCCATGCCCTCCTCACAGCCCGCCGTCCCCGAGGACCTGCTGGCACGCCTGAACCCCGAGCAGGCGCGTGCCGCTGCCGCGGTGACCGGGCCGGTGCGGATCCTCGCCGGCGCGGGCACGGGGAAGACCCGCACGATCACCCATCGCATCGCGGCCCAGCTGTTGTCCGGCGCCTTCGTCCCGTCCCAGATCCTCGCCGTCACCTTCACCGAACGTGCTGCTGCGGAGATGCGCGACCGGATCGCCGCCCTCTGCAGCGAGCTGGGCATGGACGGCGTGTCGGTACGAGCCGTGACGTTCCACGCGGCGGCCTGGGCGCAGGTCCGCCATTTCTGGCCCCACCTGTCCGACGAGCCGCTCCCGGAGGTGCTCGGATCGAAGATCCCGCTGCTGATCGGCACCGCCCGACGGCTGAACGTGGACGCGGGCGACCTGGCGAGCGAGGTCGAGTGGGCCGCCAACGCTGGCCTCGACGCCGAGGCCGTGGCCGCCAGCGGCCGTGACGAGCTGCTGGACGCCGCCACCCTCGCCGAGGTGGTGCGGGGGTATACCGACGAGAAGGCCCGCCGGGGTGCCATCGACTACGAGGACATGCTGCGGCTGTCGCGCGAGCTGATGGACCTCGACGAACCGGCCGCCTCGATCCGCGACCGCTACCGCGCCTTCACCGTCGATGAGTTCCAGGACACCAACGCCCTGCAGTGGAACCTCCTCCGGGCGTGGGCGGGCGACCGCGACGACGTGTGCGTCGTCGGCGACCCGGCCCAGACGATCTTCTCCTTCACCGGTGCGGACGCGCGCTACCTGCAGAACTTCCCCAAGGCGTACCCGGGCACGACCAGCGTCCAGCTGAACCGGTCCTACCGCTCGACCGCGCAGGTGCTGACCCTGGCCAACCGCGTCCTCGGGCGTCGCGCGGCGGACCTGGTCCCCACGATCGAGTCCGAGGGCGCCCCCGAGGCCCTGCTGCTGGAACGCGCCGACGACGAGGCCGAGCAGGCCGTGGTCGTCAAGGCCATCCAGACCCTGCAGAAAGCCGATGTGCCCCTCTCGGAGATGGCGATCTGCTACCGGATCAACGCGCAGGCCGCCGCGTGGGAGGAAGCGCTGCGCGAGGCGGGCATCCGTGTGTCGGTGCGTGGCGAGGGGTCGTTCTACAGCCGTGCGGAGGTCACCCAGGCGATCGGGGCGCTCGTACGAGCCGCGACGACCGCCCCGCCACCGTCGGGCACCGTCGCACCGCCCGTGGTCGACGCGCCGGTCGCCAACCCCAACGTGATCGCCGACGTCGAGGAGGTGCTGCGCGACGCGTTGGCGTGGCGACCCAACCGTCCGCCGCAGGGTCGCCGAGCACGTGAGCGCTGGGAGACCATCGAGGCGATCCGTGACGAAGCCGCAGGCCTGGCCGACGACGGCCTCGACCTCGTGGGGATCGCCGAGGAGCTGCAGGCCCGCGCCGCCTCGGGCAGCGACCGGACGGCCGAGGCCGTCACCCTCATGAGCATGCACCGGGCCAAGGGCACCGAGTACGACGCGGTGTTCCTCGTGGGCCTGGAGGAGGGGCTGATGCCCATCAGCCACGCCAAGACCGACGAGGAGGTCGACGAGGAACGACGGCTGCTCTACGTCGGGGTCACCCGGGCGCGGCGGTGGCTGTGGCTGACCTGGGTCCAGAAACGGCCCAACCGCAAGGGCAAGCCGGTCTCGCGGCGCCCCAGCCGCTTCCTGTACGGGCTCGGACCGGGTGCGCCCAAGCCGG
The DNA here is from genome assembly GCF_003344865.1 of Euzebya pacifica. Taxonomy (GTDB): domain Bacteria; phylum Actinomycetota; class Nitriliruptoria; order Euzebyales; family Euzebyaceae; genus Euzebya; species Euzebya pacifica. The sequence goes on along the minus strand of NZ_CP031165.1, from coordinate 1,477,989 downwards.
GGGCGAAGAAGAAGGCGTCCGGTCCCAAGCAGTCGGCCCTCGCCGACCTGCCGGGGGACGTCGACGAGATGCTGGTCGAGCGGCTGCGGGACTGGCGACGCGAACGGTCCCGGACCGATGGGGTCCCGGCGTTCGTGGTGTTCAACGACGCGACCCTCCTGGACCTGGCGCAACGCCGCCCGGGCAGCCGGACGGCCCTGCTCGGCGTCAAGGGGTTCGGCCCCGCGAAGGCCGACCGCTACGGCAGCGACGTGCTGGCCATGATCGCGGGACGGCCGACGTGACCGGACGACGGCGGTGACGGTCCGGGTCCATGTCGACGTGGTGGTGCTGAGCCTCTCCCCCGCCAGCGGCGACGAGACCGGCAACCTGACGGTGCAGACGCTCCTCCACGACACGAGGCCCCCGCGGCTGCCCGGCGACGTGCTCGGGGAGGCCGAGGACCTCGACGACGCCGCCCGGCGGGTGATGGGCGAGGTGGGGCTGCACGACCCCCGTCACGTCGAGCAGGTCGCGTCCTTCGGTGCCCCCGACCGGATGCCCGACCAGCGCACGGTCAGCGTCACCCACCTCGCGCTGGTCCACCGCCCGTTCGCCCCCAGCGAGGAGTGGCGCTGGCGGTCGGCGACGGACCGTCCGCAGCCCCTGGCGTGGGATCACGACCGGATCCTCGACGCGGCGCTGGACCGGGTCCGCAGCAAGCTGTCGTACTCCAACATCGCCTACGGCCTGCTGCCGGAGGAGTTCACCATGTCGGAGCTCCAGCAGGTCTACGAGGCCGTGCTCGGGATGGCGCTGGACAAGCGGAACTTCCGCAAGAAGGTCCGTGGGCTCGGCCTGCTGGAGGAAACCGGGGGGATGCGCCGCGGCTCCCACCGTCCCGCAGCCCTGCACCGCTTCACCTCCTCCGAGCTGGTCCTGCTCGACGAGGGCCCCCTGGTGTGACTGCGAGTGGCCCTCAGCCCCGGTCGGGCTGTTCGGCGGGACGGGCGAAGCGGAGGCCACCGCCGCCGGGCAGGTCGACCAGCTCGCCGGCGCGGACGAAGGCGTGCAGGTCGGCCATGGCGGTGCGCAGGTCGACGCCGACACGGGTGGCGTAGTCGCGGACCGTCAGCTCGCCGCGGGCTGGCAGCTCCTCCACCGTCGGGCGACCGCGTTCCGGCGGGGCCGGGCGGGGTTCGGGATCGACGGCATCGGCCGCGGTCTCCAGCGCCAGGGCAACGGCCGCGGTGTGGCGTTCCAGCCAGCGGGTCAGGTCGCCCTGCCGCCGGAGGGTCGCCGCGACCTCGGCGTAGTAGGCGCCGGCGTCGTCGGCCAGCGGCTGCTCGAGGACGGCAGCACCATGCGTGTCGATGCCGCTGGCCACCAGCAGGATGCGGGTGAACGCCCGTGCGACCCGACCGTTGCCGGCCTCGAAGGGCTGCAGCTCCAGCAACCGTTCGTGCACGACACCCGCGAGGATCACCGGCGGGACGGTGATCGCCCGCCGGCTGATCCAGGTACCGAGCGCCTCCATCGCCGCAGGCACCGCGTCCGGCGCGGCGGCGCTGTAGATCATCATCCCCTGGGTGCCGTCGTGCACCGCCTGCTCGGTCACGCGGTACCGACCGATGACCTCGGGCAGCACGAGGCCCTGGCTGATGATGCCGTGGAGCCGTCCGAGGGTGTCCAGGGGGTGGGCCAGCGCGGCGGCCGCCAGCTCGTGCTCGACGTCCTCGACCCGACGGAGGTTGGCGTACTCGACGGCCGCGACCTCCTGGGTCTCCATGGCGTCAAGCTGCAGGGCTCGTGCCCACCCGCCGGTCACCGGCGTGGGCGGCTGCTCCAGCAGCGGGATCCGTCCGGCGTCGACGTCGGCAGCGGTGGACTCCTCCAGCGGGCTGCCGTCCAGCCAGACCGACAGGGCCGCGGCGCGGGGTCGGGCGACGGCCACACGGGCCGCACGACGATCGGGGTCGGCGCCGGCGAGCCGGGCGTTGGCCGCCTGTGCACGGGCGGTCAGGGCCACCAGGTGGTGGGAGTAGGTGATCGGGGAGGTCATGGCGGCGGTCAGGGTGGTCAGCTGCGCTTGCCGTCGAGGCCCAGCGTGCGGGACACGGTCCGCTGCACGTTGGCCTCGCCGATCCGGATGCCGGCGTACACCCCGGCCGCACCGGTGGTGGCGGCCAGCAGGCCCACGGCGGCGCTGCGGGTGACCTGCTTGCGGGTGCGGTTGAACTCCACGACCGGCCATCCCCGCCGGTGGGCGATCGACATCAGCGACCGGTCCGGGTTGACCGCCACCGGATGACCGACGATCTGCATCATCGGCAGGTCCGACGCCGAGTCGGAGTAGGAGTAGCAACGCCCCAGGTCGTAGCCCTTCTCCGCGGCCAGGCGGCGGATGACGTCAGCCTTGCCCTCGCCGTAGCAGAACGGCGCGGCCAGCTGTCCGGTGTAGACGCCGTCGACGATCTCGCTCTGGGTCCCCAGGCCGCCGGTGATCTCCAGCGCCGAGGCCAGCTCGCCGACGATCTCGATGGGGCTGGCGGAGATGATGTAGACGTCGCGTCCGGCCTCGCGGTGCATGTCCAGCAGCGCGTCGGCCTCGGGACGGATCTGCGGGAGCAGCTCCTCGATGACCTGCGGCGCGAGCGACGTCAGCGTCTGGGCCTCGACCCCGGCGACGGTCGCGAGGATCCGGTCGCGGATGGCCTCGGACTGCTCGTCGCTGGCGCCGAAGAGCTTGAACATCAACGCGGCGGACCCGTCGACGAACAGCCGGCTCATGGGCAAGAGGCCCTCGCGGTACGCCGCCTTGCCGAAGTAGAAGGCGGACGAACCCGACATGAGCGTGCGGTCGAGGTCGAAGAATGCGGCAGCGGGGGTATCGGGCATGACGAGGCTGGAGTCTGCCATCCCGGCCGTGCAGGTGCGCATGCACCGTCGGGCCCCACGCGATGTGTCATGCTGGCCGGTCATGGCTCAGGGATCGACAGACCGCATGATGGGCGACGATCGCGCTGGCGTACCGCTGGAGGTGGTCGACGGCCTGCTGGCCACGATTGCGCAGGTCCTCCACGACCGCCCGGTCCAGCAGCTCGTGGCGGCTCGGCTGCTGCTGGAGTCCTCCGGCGGGTCCGGTCCGATGTTCGACAAGGGGCTGAGCGCGGTCTCGACCGGTGGCCAGCTGTCCCGCGACATCATGTGGGCCGTGACGCGGGTCCCGCTCGAGGCCGACGCGTTCGAGCTGCACCTGCAGGACACCTTCGAGCGTGCGGCCGACCCCGAACAGGGGCTCGAGATGCGCGTGACCGCCCCGACCGAGCTGCCCACGGTGGTGGTGGAGGGGATCGTGCACGCCTGTCACGACGTCGTGGCCGACGCGGTCATGCGGGGCGGGTCGCTGCGACGGCTCGACGCCGCGGGGGAACCCGGCCGCCTGCGCATGACCGTGGTGACCCGCGACGGCCGCGAGGACGGCCCCTGGGTCGAGCTCGCCCGTCGTCGGGTTCGCCTGGGCGGTGGACGGCTGACCGTCGAGCGCGACGGCGAGGACGTCGTCACGGTCCTCGAGGCCCCCTGACCCACGACGCGTGTCGGATTCTGGGCCGCCCGCCGCAGTTTCCCGACACGCGCTCGGCCGGCGTCAGAAGGGGAGGGCCTCCGCGGCCGTGTCGGCGCGTTCGTCGTCCCAGCGCTGCTTCTCCGGACAGGTGGGGGCCAGCCCGCACCAGCGACAGGCCGGGCCCGCCGTCAGGTGGACCGCCTCGGGGCGGTCGGTCAGCCGCAGCGCCGTGTTCAGTCGCTCGGCCAGCATCCGCGCGGCGGCCTCGAGCACGTCGTCGGTGACGTCCTCGTGCTCGAAGGCCCCCTCGTCGATGTAGACGGTCGCAACCCGGAACGGGGCCTGGCCGTACTTCAGGGTCGCCAGCAGGGCGTAGATCCGCATGTCGGCGCGGTCCTTGCCCGACCGTGCCCCGGTCTTCAGGTCCGCGAGGAGCATCCGGCGTTCGTTGGGGTGCGGGCGTCCGAGCACCAGGTCCGGCTTGCCCTTCACCGTGACCGCGCCCGCCCCGAACCGGGCGGCGATCGTGGGCTCCCACACCATGGACCACGATCGAGGGAGGGGAGGGAACACGGCGCGGAACTCCTCCACGGCGGTGACCGCGTCGGCCTTCATGCGTTCGGACTCCAGGTGCGTGAGGTCGCTGGTGAACGCCAGCGCGGAGTCGCCGGAGTGGCGGAACTGCTCCCACGAATCGTCCATCAGGTCGACCACCGTGTGCTGGCGGCCGGTCTGGTGGTCCAGCTCGATCGACCCGTGGACCAGCTGGCCACGCACCGTCGGGGCCGACCACTCGAACGGGGTGGCCAGCATGTCCAGGTAACGACCGTCGCAGCCCAGGGCGTCCAGCTTGGTCTTCCCGAGCACGACGCGCTGGGCGTCGGCCGGCCGTCCCTCCACGGCCTCGGCGATGCGGCTCTCGACCATGGCGCGGATGCGTCCGGCACGCTCGGGGTCGAAGGGTGGTCGTGGGGTCCCCACCGCCATGAGGCCCTCGACCATGCGGCGCTGCGCGGGGGCCAGCTCGTCCAGGTCCAGCCCGCCGACCACGGTTCCGCCGGGCACCGCTCCCCCGTCGGTCATCGCCAGTCCTTGCGCTCGACCTCGGTCCGGGTCGCCTCGAGCTCGTCGTCCAGCGCCCGCCATGCCTCGATCCGGTCGGCCAGGACCGTCCCGTCCTCGACCGCGCCGGTGACCCCGCACCCGGGTTCGCGTCGATGGCTGCAGTCGGAGAACCGGCAGCTCTCGGCGGCCTCGGCGATCTCGGGGAAGACGGCATCGAGATCGGCCCACCCCGGCCACAGTCCCACGGCACGCACCCCCGGCGTGTCGAGCAGGGCACCGCCGGTCGGCAGCGGCAGCAACGTGCGCCGGGTGGTCGTGTGGCGACCCTTGCTGTCCCCCTCACGCACGACACCGACGGCGGTGGCCTCGTGGCCGAGCACGGCGTTGACCAGCGAGGACTTGCCGGCCCCGGACTCACCGAGCAGCACCAGCGTGCGACAGCCCTCCGTCATCGCATCGAGCTCGTCGATGCCGACGCCGCTGTTCGCGCCCGTCACGAGTACCTCCTGGCCGATGGCCGCCTGTCGGAGCTGGCGGGCCACATCGCCATCGGGGTCCAGGTCGGACTTGCTGAGCACGACGACCACCCGTGCCTCGCTGCCGTGGGCGACGGCCAGCTGTCGCTCCAGCCGGCGGGGGTTGATGGGCCGGTCGGCGCCCTGCACGACGGCGACGACGTCGGCGTTGGCGGCGAGCACCTGCGGGGCGGCACGGTCGGCCGGATCCCGCCGAACCACGGCAGAGCGTCGATCCAGGACGCCTGCGATGACGGGTTCGTCGATGTCGGCGACGTCGGCGAGGACCACCCAGTCCCCCGTCGCCGGCGCACGCATCGGATCGCGTTGACGGGCCTTCGTCACCGCGAACAGCCGGCCGGCACGGGTGAACACGTCGAAGCCCACCCGGTGGGTCCGGGCGATCCTCCCTGCGCGCGGGTCGGTGCCCGCGCCGACCTCGGCGTCGTGCTGCAGGTCGGCCCAGCCGGCGTCCCAGCCCAGCCCCTCCAACCCGAACAGTTCGCCGCCCTGGACCGCGGTGATGGCCTCGTCGCTCATCCGTCCTCGGGCCGGCGAGGGTTGCGCCGAACGTCCAGCACCTCGACGTCGATCACGTCCGGCGGTTCGGAGCCCGTGCCGCTGCCTGACCCGGGGGTGCTGCGCGGCGGTGGGGGCGACGTCGGCGGCTCGGCGTCGCTGTCCCGCCGGCCGCGTCGGCCACCGCGTCGCCGCTCCCTGCGGCCGGCGTTGGCGTCCACCGGACCCCGGTTGCCCAGCAGGAACATCGACCCGAGCGGACCGGAAGCGATCGCGAAGCGTGTGATGAGCAGCCGGTTCAGCAACGAGCGCGTCGGCCCGAGCACACAGGCGAGGCCGACGATGTCGGTCACGAACCCGGGCGTCAGCAGCAACGCCCCGCCGAACAGGATCAGGGCGCCGTCCACGACCTCCGACGCCGGGGCCTTGGCCTCGGCCAGCGCCTCCCCGAACCGACGCCAGGCACGGGTGCCCTCCTGCTTGACCAGCATCGCCCCGAGGATCGAGTCCGCGACCAGGATGGCGATGGTGTAGGGCCAGCCGAGCAGGTCCTGGACCTGTCCGATCACCGTCACCTCGACCAGCGGGATGACGACGAAACAGAGGACGAGGACGAGCGCCATGGGTCAGGAGGCCTTCGCGTCGGCGTCGGCGTCCTCGGACGTGCCAGCATCGGACTTGCCGCCCTTGGAGGACTCCACCGACGCCTTGAGGGCCGCCATGAGGTCCAGCACGGAGGCAGGTTCGTCCTCCTCCACCACGGCGATCTCCTCGCCCTCGACCTTGGCCTGGACCGCGTCTATCACGCGGGTGCGATAGGTGTCGACGTACTCCTCGGGCGAGAAGCTGCCGGAGTAGTTCTCGATCAGCGTCAGCGCCATGTCGACCTCGGCCTGGCGCGGCTCGGGGATCTCGTCGATGCCCACGTCGGACAGCGAGAACTCCCTGATCTCGTCGGGCCAGTGCATGGTGTTGAGGACCAGGACCGGCTCGTCGTCGCCGGCGTCGTCATCCCCCTCGGTTCCGGTGCCGGGCCGTTCGACCAGCCGCAGGACGGCCATGTGCTCCTTGTCGCGCATGGTGACGCGGCACAGGGCGACCTTGCCGGACTCCTTCATCGCCGACGACAGCAGGGCATAGGCCTTCGCGCCGGTCTCCTCGGGGCCCAGGTAGTAGGGCTTGTCGAAGTAGATCGGATCGATCTCCTCCAGCGGCACGAACGACTCGATGTCGATGACCCGGCTGGACTTGGGGCGGAGCGAGGCGATCTCGTCGGGCTCGAAGACCACGAAGCGGTCCTTCTCGTACTCGAACCCCTTCACGATGTCGTCGTAGCCGACCTCGGTGTCGTCGGCCTTGGCGACGCGCTTGTAGCCGATCCGCGAGTTGTCCCCGCGGCGCAGCTGGTTGAACGACGGGGACTTGTTCTCCGTCGCGGTGTACAGCCCGACCGGGATGGTGACCAGGCCGAAGGACAACGTGCCTTTCCACAGGGTTCTCGGCATGGTCCCACTATCGCGGCTGACCCGGGGGTGCGCCATGCCCGCCCACAACCGACGGCTCGGACCCAGCGCGACCACCCGCAGAAGCCAGTTCAGTTCACGTGCAGGAGACCGTGGGGTGCGTGTCGAACGAATGGCCACCCGGGGGATGTGTGCATCTCTCGCCTCATCACCTTCTGCAAGGAGCACAAACGACATGAAGCGCTTCCCGGCCCTCCTGATGGCCATCCTCGTCATCGGCGCCCTCGCCCTCCCCGCGGGCGCCGCCCCCGAACCCGCCCAGAGCTACGACCTGGACGACGAAACCAACACGACCGCCTCGTTCACCAGCGAACCGCAGGTCGGCACCAACGTCCCGTTCTTCCTCGACGGCACCGCGACTGAGTACTCCTGCGAGGGCACGCCCGAGGCCCAGTGCGAGCGCGTCTTCCTGGCCGTTCGTGGCCTGACCGACACCGAGATCGCCGACAACCCGACCATCACCGACACGGTGAATGTGACCGTCGTCATCGACAACTACTCCGTGCCGGTCGCGGACTTCGACCTGCGGGTCTACCACTCCGATGTCGACGGCAACATCTACGACCAGGCCGGCGATCAGTCGGGCAACAACCCCGGCGACGCGGAGAGCGTGTGGGCGTCCACCAAGACCACGGCGGCCAACCCGGTGAAGTACCTGATGGTCGAGGTCGTCGTGTTCGCCTCGCCCGGCAGCACCTACGACATGGACATTCGCGTCAGCTAGCCACCAGCGCGCTCGACGGCCCGGCCCCTTCGGCCGGGCCGTTGTTGTGTCCGCACCCAAGGCGTCCACACGACGCCGGGCGGAGGCTCGAGAAGTGGTGGCGCGACCCCACCACCGGGGTCTACATTGCTCCGATTCCGCATCGTGACGAGGTAGGGGGGCCCAGATGCCAGGAAAGCTCGAGACCGTGTTGGTGGCGTTGGCGACGACAGCAGCGTTGGCGGCGCCGGTGGTGGGGCAGACACAGTTCCCTGCCGACACCCTGGCCGTGGTCAAGGAGGAGACCGGGATCTCCAACGTGGAGATCGCCGTTGCGCTGAGCCAGTCGACGTTCGCGGCCCCGCCCTCCAGCGTGGTCGTCAGCCGAGACGACGAGTTCGCCGACGCCCTGGCGTCGGGGGTCATGCAAGCCGACCGACCGCTGCTGCTGGTCCCGACCAACGGACCCATCCCTCCACAGGTGCGGGAGGAGATCGAGCGGCTTGATCCCGCCGCCGCCGTGGTCCTCGGCGGAACCGCAGCCGTGTCGACAGCTGTCGAGCAGGAGCTGCAGGCCATGGGGCTGGCAACCGACAGGCGAGCGGGCGGCTCCCGCATCGAGACCGCGATCGCCGTCGCCCAGGCCGAGGCACCGCAGGCCGACACCGTCATCCTGGCCCGCGCGTTCGGCGCCGCTGGGGCCACCGACCCGTCCCAGGGGTTCGCCGACACCCTCGCCGGTGGGGGGATGGCCGCCGAGACCGGCTGGCCGATCCTGCTGACCGCCACCGAGGCCCTCACCCCAGCCACCCGTGCCTACCTCGAGGCCAGCCCGGTCCGGACCGTGGAGATCCTCGGCGGCACCGCCGCGATCAGCCAAGCGGTGGAGGAGGAGCTGCAGGCGATGGGCATGGTCACCGAGCGGCTGGCCGGGGACAGCCGTGCCGGTACCGCGATCGCCATCGCCGACAAGCTCGGCGCCCAGACCGCCGCGGATGTCGACCGGGTCGTCCTGGTGCAGGGACAGACACCCGATGCGTGGGCCGGCGGGTTCGCCGCGGGTGCCCACTCTGCGGCCTTCGATGCCCCCATCGTGCTGGCCACCGGGACCCAGCTGCCGCCGGCCACGGTGGAGTGGCTCGAGGCCGGGGCGGGCGGCTGGGCGCAGGACCCCCAGGGCATCCGCATCACCTGCGTGACCGTCCCGTCGGTGTGCGAGCAGGCACGGCTGGCGCTCGGCCTGCCCCCGGCCGAAGACGGCGGGATCACGTTCGACCCGCCCGCCGGCTCGACGGTGGATGCCGCCCAGCCGATCACCGCTACGCTCTCCGCCGCCGAGGGGACCGTCGACGAGGTGTTCGTCACCGGCACGTGCCTGGGGCCGAACAGCGTCACCACACCGATCCGTCCTGACGACCCCGGTCCGTTGCCTGGCACCATGCTGACGCTGGCGGTCAGCGCCGCCGTCCCCGCAGGACCGTGCGACTTCGAGATCCGAGTCGAGCCGATCGAGGGCGACCGGCAGACAATGACGGTCACCTTCATCGCCAGCGGCCATAACCGCATCGACCTGCTGTCCGTCGGCCCGGACGGAACCGGCGTGGGTGGCCGAGACCCCAGCACCAGCGCCGACGGGTCAGTGGTCGCCTTCACGAGCGAGGGACAGGTCCTCGCCGACGTTCCGGCCGGCCGCCACCACGTCTACGCATGGATTGACGGACAGATCGAGCTCGTGGACGTCACCCCCTCAGGGGACCCGGGCGTGGCGCCGTGCAGCAACTGCAGCTCGCCGAACCTGTCAGTCGCTGCCGACGGGGGCTCGTTGATCTTCACCTCGCTCGACGACTCCCTGGATCCGGCGGGGCCTGTCGATGGCGGCGGCAACGGTCACATTGCGTATCGACGGGATCTCGATGCAGGCGCAACCACATTCGTGTCCTGGGACAGCGAGGGCAACCCGATCACGGTCGACCAGGTCGATATCGACGCTGACGGCTCGGTGGTGACCTACCAGGGCCAGGGGCGCGCACCGAGCCCCACCGGTAGCGGGGGGCTCAGGACGGGCTTCTGGATCTTCTGGCACGACCTCGACTCCGGGAACGTCGGCGTCGTGGCCAACCCCTCGACCGGGGAACCGGTTGGGAGCAACCCCACCGACCGGGCAGAGCTGTCCGGAGACGGCCGCTGGATCGCGTTCACCACCGACGAGGCCCTCCTTCCCGAGGACATCAACGATGGCGAGGACACCTACGTGTTCGACCGCCAGACCGGCGCCGTCGAGGCGGTGTCGGTTGACCCGGACGGCAGAACCGGGAACACCGCCGACATCAACGCCGGCGACTACCGCGGCATCAGCGGCGACGGGCGGTACGTCGCGTTCGACTCCAGCTCCACCGACCTGATCCCCGGGACCGAGGTCGTGGCCGGCGCCGTGTACCTCCGCGATCGGGAGGCCGGGACCACCACCCTGCTGAACCGTCTAGCCGATGGGTCGGCGGGCACGAGCCCGATCGCATCGTCCCGTGTGCAGATCTCCGCCGACGGCACCCACGTGGCCTTCGTCAGCAGCGAGGATCTCGTCAACCACGACGAGGCAGGTTGCGGCGTATACCGCTACACCATCGCGACTGGCCAGCTGATCCGCGTCGACCTGGGGGAGATCGTGCACGGAGCGGCCAACTGCCCGAACGGGATCGGCGTCGCCGACACCGGGCAGGTGGTGTTCGACGAGGTCTCAACCCACCACGTGCATGCCGACCCCGACGGTCATGCGGAGGTGTACCGCTGGAACCCCAGCTGACCCTCCCGCGGTCAGACGGGCCATGATGGGGACCCGTGGTCACCACCATCGACTTCCCCCAAGCCCTGCCGGTCACCCAGACCGGGAAGACGTCGTGGCGGCTGGACGTCGACGGGGTCAGCCAGAAGGTCACCAACCTCACCAAGCCCTACTGGGGGCCGGAGGGGTACACCAAGGGCGACCTGCTGGCCTACTACTTCAACGCCGCCCCGTGGATCCTGCCGTTCCTCGCCGACCGGGCGCTGACCCTCAAGCGGATGCCCGACGGGGCAGACGGCGACTTCTTCTACGCCAAGAACGCCCCCGGGCACGTGCCCGACTGGATGCCCCGCGCCCCCGTCGTCAGCGACGGCGACGGGACGAGCGGCACGGGCAAGGTCATCGAGTACCTGATGGCCCAGGACACCGCCAGCCTGGTGTACGTCGCCAACCTCGGCTGCATCGAGATGCACCCGTGGCACTCCCGCGTCGACATGCTCGGCCATCCCGACTACGCCTTCTTCGACCTCGACCCGATGGAGGTCGGCTTCGACGTCGTCAAGCAGGTCGCCGGGCTGATCCGCGTGGTCCTCGAGCAGCTCGGACTGACCGGCTACCCACGCACGTCCGGCGCGACCGGCATCCACATCTACGTGCCGATCGATCGGGTCCACACGTTCGCCGAGGTACGGGAGCTGATCACCCGGCTGTGCCGGCTGGTCAACCGGGCCGACCCCGAGCGCACGACGATGGAGTGGCAGATCAGCGACCGCACGGGGAAGGTCTTCCTCGACGCCGGCATGAACACCGAGGGGCGCAACATCGCGGCGGCCTACTCCGTCCGTCCCCATCGCGGGGCGCCGGTGTCGATGCCGCTGCGCTGGGAGGAGCTGACCACCGACGTCGAGCCGCAGGACTTCACGATCGCCAACGTCTGGCCCCGGCTGGAGGAGGTGGGCGACGAGTTCACCGCGGTGCTCGCGGGCGGGCAGACCCTCTGGTCGGCCATGGAGGCCGTGGGGCTCAGCGTCGACGCCGACCGCCGAGGCCCCTCCCACTCCCTCCGCAAGGACGCCGCCACCGCCGCAGACAACGGCACGATCGGGGCCGAACCCGCCCATGCGCGAGTTGGGCCCCGATCGCGCCGGCAGCCACCCGGCCCGGCCGACCCTCCAGCCACCCCGGACGGCCCCGACGACCACCCCGACCCCGGTGAGCTGTCGACCTACACCTCGATGCGGGACTTCGCCGTCACCAACGAACCCGCCGGCGAGGCCCCCCGGCCGGGCGACGACTCGCGGTTCGTCATCCAGCACCACCTGGCCACCCGGCTGCACCACGACCTGCGGCTGGAACGGGGCGGCACGCTGCGCAGCTGGGCGCTGCCCAAGGGGCTGCCGCTCGTGCCCGAGCTGCCGCACCTCGCCATGCAGACCGAGGACCACCCGCTGGAGTACCTGACCTTCCACGGCGACATCCCCGAGGGTGAGTACGGCGGTGGGGCCATGCGGATCTGGGACACCGGCACCTACGAGACCGTCGAGTGGGAGGACGGCAAGGTCACCTTCCGCCTGACCGGCCACCGCCACCGGGGCGAATGGCACCTCTTCCGGGTGGGGCGGGGCGAGAAGGGCAAGCGGGAGTGGCTGGTCACCCGCGCCAAGTCCGACCTGATCGAGCTGCCCGACCCTCCACCCGTCATCGCCCCCTGTCTTGCCACCGGCGGGGGAACCCCCTTCGACGACGACGACTGGCTGTTCGAGGTCAAGTGGGACGGGGTCCGGGCCGTCGCGACGGTCCAGCGGCCGGGCGCCGGAACCAAGGACAACAACGACGGGATCACCCGGCTGGTCAGCCGCAACGGCAACGACATCTCCCCCGCGTATCCGGAGCTGTCGGGCCTGTGGGAACGGGTGCTGGCGTTCAACGCGGTCCTCGACGGCGAGGTGGTGGCCCTGGGTCCCGACGGCCGGCCCTCCTTCGGCCTGCTCCAGCAGCGCATGCACCTGCGGGGCCGTGACCGGGTCGACCGAGCCCGCCGGGCCACGCCGGTGCACTTCATGGTCTTCGACCTCCTGGCCCTGGACGGTCAGTCGCTCGTGGCGATGCCGTTGGAGGATCGGCTGGCGCTGCTCGACGACGTGCTCGTCCCGAGCCGGACGATCGTGCGCAGCGACGTGATCCCCGGCCGGGGAACGGCGCTGTACGCCGCTGCCGAGGCCCAGGGCCTCGAAGGGGTCGTGGCCAAGCGACGCACGTCGCGATACCTGCCGGGGCGTCGCTCGCCCGACTGGCTGAAGGTCAAGGTTCGTCGCACCGCCGAGGTGGTCGTCGCGGGGTGGGTGCCCTCCTCCACCGGCGCAGGCGACCTCGGCAGCTTGGTCGTGGCCGCTCACGACGACGACGGCCTGCGCTACATGGGACGGGTCGGCACTGGTTTCGACGCGGCCGAACGGACCCGCCTCAAGGACCTCCTCGACCAGCGTCCACGCGTCGACAGCCCGCTTGCCGACGATGGCGGCGATGCCGAGACACGCTGGACCGACCCGATCCACGTGGCCGAGGTCGAGTACGGCGAGGTCACCGGCGAGGGCCGCCTGCGCGCCCCCTCCTACCGTCGGCTGGTCGACGACGCCGACCCGGCGTCGGTGACCCGGGCCGCCGTACGCTGATCCCCGTCCCTCGGAGCGTCAGTCCGGCACGTACGGGCTGAGCCGACGACCGAGGGCGTCCAGCGTCGCCCGGACCGCCGCAACCTGCCGGTCGTGGCGGACCCGGCAGACCCCGAGCAGCTCCTCCGGGCCGTCCGGGCCGGCATCGACCAGCTCGACCCCGACCAGCACCACCTCGGGCCCCTCGCCCTGCTCGTGCAGGTGCTGCACGAACGCGATCTCGACCTGCACCGAACGGGGGAGGAACTGCGCGACCGCCACGCACGTTGCGCGGCAGGCGGCCCCCAGCAGGTCGTCGCCCTCGACCTCGGCGACCGCGTCGGCGATCCAGCCGTCCAGGTCGAGGGTGACCTCGATGCTGCGGCCATCGGGAGCGGGTCGTACCACGCTGATGACGGGACGAAAGACGGGGCCGTTCATCACGGGGCGGTCACCACCGGAGGATCCTGAAGGTCTCGGCAAGGTCCACGGCCACCTCGGCGCCCGCCCGAGCGGCCATCTCGCGCAGCCACGGTTCGGGGTCGCGCTCCCCGAGCTGGGACACGTGGCAGCGCAGGGCCGCGATCTTGGTCTCGAACGTCTCGGTCACGTCGACGCGGTCGGGCCCCGCGCCGAAGCCCATCAACCACAGCTCGCGGATGTCCCACGGCTCCAGCCCCTCCTCCAGCAGGGTCGGGTCCCACAACCTGGTCGAGGCGGCCGGGTTGATGCAGTGCATGACGAGGTCGCCGACCGCCCGATGATCGGGGTGGTTGATGCTCCCGCGCGGGGTGATCCGCATCTCGGGGTCGAGCGTCAGGACGATCTGTGGCCGGTGCCGTCGGATGGCGGCCGCCACGATGCGCCGCGCCTCCAGGGACGGTTCCAGCCAGCCATCGAGGTACCCACCCCACTCCAGATCGGTCACGCCCAGCAGCTTGCAGGCCGCCGTCTGCTCCAGGTGGCGGTTGGCCGCAAGCAGCTTGCGGTTCATGTCGGGGTCCTGTGATCCGCTGGCCCCATCGGTCATGACGAGGTAGCGCACGTCGACCCCGGCGGCAGTCCACCCGGCGATGGTCCCGGCCGCCCCGAACTCCGCGTCGTCGGGATGGGCGATCACGACCAGCGCACGGTCGACCCCGTCGAGGCCCGACGCGGGGTCCCAGCTGCGTGGTGTGCTACTCGCCACAGCCCTGCCCGGCCAGGACGGACTGCACGAGGTCCTCGTCGGCCAGGCCGTCGAGGAAGCCGAAGAACCGGCCGCCGGAGTCCTCCAGGGCGTAGGTGGGACCGAACTCGTCGTCGAAGAACTCCACCTGGTCGCCGAACTGCACCTCGAGGTCGAACACGGTGGTGGCACTCGGGACGATGGGCTGGCCCGGTGCGTCCCCGAGGACGGCGTAGGGGGCGATGGTGGAGGGCAGCTCGGCGAAGGCCGTCCAGGCCGCAACGTGGGCGAAGCCCGAGGCGTAGGGCGACTCGTCGAGGATCGTCAACGACAGCCCCGTGTACTCCACGATGCGGTAGGCCGTGCCCGGCGCAGGGCAGCCCGCGTCGATGGGGATCGAACCGGTGTCGCTGATCGGCGCACCGATCGCCGCATCCAGCGCCGCGGCCAGCTCCTCGTAGGTGGTGCCGAACGGGTAGTAGTCGGCCCCGATCAGGAACCCGCTGGACAGCAGCTCGCCGGTGCCGAACCCGTCGTCGGCGGGTTCCTCGGCGGGGGGCTCCTCGGTGGTCGGTGTGGCAACGGGCTCGGGGGCGTCGAACTGCGCGACCCACCCGACCGCCGACAGGTTGGCCGCGGCGGAGCACGCCTCGTCGTCACCCAGGCCGCAGAGGTCCTCGATCTCGACCAGCTGGTCGTTGGTGAGCTGTGGCCCCACGAACGCGCACCAGTCGCGGGCGCCCTGCGCGCAGTACCCGAGGGCCTCGCCGATCTCCGCCGACACCCCGGCCAGGAACGGTTCGGCGGGTGCGGCCTCGTCGGGGGGTTCCGGCGCCTCGGGCACCGTCGCGTCCGCCGTCGGGGCGGTCTCGGCGATGGATGGCACGTCGACCGTGGCGACGCTCGACGGCTCCTCGTCCCCGTCGCTCCCACAGGCACCCGCGAGCACGAGGAGGGCGAAGATCAGGGCGAGGACGCGGGTGGGCACGGTGGTTCCGTTCATCACGGTGGGTATTGACGACCGCGATGAGCATAGGAGGGTTAGCCTGTCGGCACTGCATGCCTGTACCTCTCGAAGCCCCTGAACGCGAACGCGTCTCCAACACCGAAACCGTCAACGAACGGGATCGGTTGTGGAACGTCATCGTGTGGAACGACCCCGTGACCCTGATGGACTACGTGGTCTTCGTCCTGCGCAAGCTGTTCGGCTACGACAAGGCCGAGGCCACGCGGCTCATGATGCAGGTCCACGAGGAGGGTCGCGCCGTCGTGTCCAGCGGTCCGCGCGAGCAAGCCGAGATGGATGTCCACCGACTGCACGCCCACGGCCTGCAGGCCACCCTCTCCCAGGACTGACCGTGCGCTTTCCACGACTGGTTCGCCATGCCGACGGCGGGGTTCGCGTGACCCTGCCGACCGCCGAACGTGCACTCCTCGACGACATGGTGCGCACCATCCGCGAGGTCATCGCCGGGGTCGACGCCGACACGCCGCACGACGAGGTCGTCGGACGGCTGTTCCCCCGGGCCTACGAAGATCCGCTGGAGCAGATGGAGTACGCCGACACGGCCATCGACCTGCTCGCCGAGGCCAAGCGCACGATGCTGGACACCTTCGAGGAGTCGTTGCGCGCAGGGGCGGTGCGTCGCGACATCTGGCGCATCGACCTCACCGAGGAGCAGACCGCGGCGTGGCTCGCGGTGCTGCAGGACGGCCGCCTCGTCCTGGCGCAGATCGTCGGGATCCGCACCGAGGAGGACTGGGAGCGGCTGATCGAGGCCGACGACGAAGCCGCGCTGATCCTCGCCTACCTCGGTGAGCTGCTGGGGATGCTCGTGCTGCTGCTCGACGGGGCCCTCCCGGACGAGGAATGACCGAATGGTCCGGGGAGGAACCCGGGCCGTCCGCGTCGAAAGAACAGCACACCACCACTTCCTCGTGGTGGTCGAGCGTTCGTGGGTCCCCGCGAGCCCGAGCCGAGGAGCCGATCCCGTGCGTGCTGCCATCAAGTCCCTGTCCTCCCGTCGCGCCGCCAGCGCGCTGGCTGCTGGCGCAGCCGCCCTGGCGCTGCTGGCACCGACCCCGTCTGTCGCCGAGCAGCCCGTCGAGCAGGCCAGCTTCTCCCACACGGTGACCTCCCTGGCCGCCGACGGGATCGACATCGACATCCAGGTCTTCAAGCCGGCGATGGGTGCTGGCGACACGGTCCCCGTGCTGCTCCACTCCCACGGCTGGGGCGGGTCGAAGAGCACCAACGTCAGCAGCTACCAGGCCGAGCTCGACGCCGGCTACGGCGTCGTGTCGATCACCCAGCGCGGCCACGGTGCCTCCGGCGGCCTGCGCAACGTCGAGGACCCCGACTTCGAGGGCCTCGACATGATCGCGGTCGTGGACTACATCGCCGGCCTCGACTGGGTGGCCAAGGAGTCGCTGGAGCAGGACTCCCCTTGGGCCGACCCGGCCCGCGGTGGCGACCCCGTGCTGGGCGCCTGGGGCGGGTCCTACGGCGGCGGCTACCAGTACGTGCTCGCCCTGACGGAGATGCAGCTGTACGGCGCCACCCGCGTGGACGCCATGGCACCCGACATCACCTGGCACAACCTCAACACCGCCCTCGCCCCCAACGACGTGCCCCGTTCGGCATGGCTGACCCTGCTGTACTCCACCGGCGCCAACAAGGTCGAGCGCTACATCAGCGAGGGCTTCGCCTACGGCATCGCGACCGGGCAGTACGCCGACGGGACCGTTCCCGGCCTGCACGACCTCAAGGCCGAGTTCGAGACGCACGGCCCGGCCGGGTACGTCGACGACAACGGTGACCGGATCCACCTCGACATCCCGATGCTGATCACCCAGGGCTTCAGCGACAACCTCTTCATCTTCAACGAGGCATGGGACAACTTCACCCAGACGTTGACCCCCGAGGCCCGCGACCGCTCGATGCTGGTCGGCTACAACGGCGGCCACGCCCTGCCCAACGTCTACCCGGTCGGCTACGCCGGCAGCGGCGACAAGTGCGACGGCACCAGCGGCACGACCCGACGGGCCTTCTTCGACGCCGCGTTCAACGGCGGTGACACCCGCTTGCTCGGCAACGGCGAGCCGTTCCACTACACCACCGCGTCCAGCGAGTGCCTGCGCCTGACCGAGGCCGACATCGACTTCGAGGCCAGCTACCAGCCGCAGGAGGTCGACCCGACCGGCACGCTCGGCCCGGCCACCGGCGGCGCCACCATGGCCGGCGCCCCCATCTCCCTCGAGCTCGCACAGGGCCCGCTGACCATCGCCGGCGTGCCGGAGCTGTCGGCGGACCTGTACGGCCTGGGCTACGACCAGCGGCTGTTCTTCACCCTGTCCAAGGGCACCAGCCCGGCCAACGCCCAGACGATCCAGAACAACGTCATGCCCTACCGCATGGCGGGCCCGGTGCCGTCGGTCGGCGAGGCCATCGAGATGCGCCTGCCCGGCATCGCAGAGACCATCGACGAGGGCGAGTCGCTGTACCTGACCGTCAGCCCGACCAGCGACATGTTCTTCGGCCACGGCTCCCGGACCCCCGGCTTCGTCGGCATGACCGACGTGACCGTGACGATCCCGACGGTCATCGCCGACTAGACAGGCGTGTCCTGATCGGCCCCGGGCGACCTGTCGTCCGGGGCCGTTTCGTTCGACGCCGCAACATTTTCGTGTCCGGCCACACCCACTCCACAGTTACTGACCGGTAACATGGACGTCGTCATGGATCGCCGAGCCCGACTGAGCGCCCCCCAACGCCGCGAGCAGCTGCTGGCGGTGGCCGGGGACAAGTTCGCCACCCACGGATTCCACACCCTGTCGATGGAGTCCATCGCCGAGGCCGCGGGGGTGTCCAAGCCGGTGCTGTACCAGCACTTCCCCTCCAAGCGTGCGCTGTACATCGCGCTCGTCGACGAGGCGACGGAGGAGCTGCAGCGCCGGGTCACCAGCGCCCTGGAGGGCACGACCGACAACCGCGCCCGGGTACGCGGTGCCATCAGCGCCTTCTTCGAGTTCTGCGAGGACCAGCGCTTCCGGCTGCTGTTCCTCACCGCGGACTTCGCCGACGAGGAGATCGCCCAGCGCGTCGACGCCGCGAAGCAGGGGGTTGCCGAGGCGGTCGCCAAGCTGATCGCCGCCGACGCCGGCCTGTCGCAGGCCGGGGCCGAGCTGCTCGCCACGGGTGTGCGCGGCCTCGCCATCGCCGGGGCGACCTGGTGGGTCGACCATCCCGACATCAGCGCCGACGACGCCGTCGACCTGCTCGCCCGCCTGCTGTGGCGCGGCCTGGGTGGCTTCGAGCGCACCGACTGAGTCAGCGGGGCGGGCTGCTCAACCCGTCGGTTCGGTCGTGCTGCCCTCCGGCGCCGAACGCGGCGCCGCGGCTGCGCTCACCCGGTCCTCGCGAGCCGCCGCCCGCCACGCGAGCGGGGCCAGCACGGTCGCCAGCAGGCCCGCGGCCAGCAGGACGCGCTGGATGCCGAGGGTCGCCGCCAGCACCGGCGCCACCACGATCGGCAGCAGGCTGGCGCCGGAGGAGACGGTCCCGATCAACCCGGTGACGCGTCCCACGTGGGTCGGCCCGGCGGCACGCTGGGCCAGCGTCCGGCTGAGCGGCAGCGCGATCCCGAGGGGGATCGACCAGGTGATCGCGCCGATCAGGACCACCCGCAGGTCACCGGTTGCCACGTACAGCACCGACCCGAGGCCCGACGCCATCACGACCAGGACCCCGTTGCGGAACGTCGTGAACTGTCGGTCCCGTCGTTCCAGCCACATCGATCCGGCGAACAGGCCGACCCCGAAGATCGCGTTGACGTACCCGAGGGTCTCCACGGGCGCCCCGACCACGTCGCGGAAGAACAGGGGCTCGAGCGCGATGAACATGCCGAACGCCAGGCTCGGCAACGCGGCAAGGAACAAGACCAGGCGGATGGCCGGCTTGGTCATGGCAAGGCGCATGCCGTCCAGCACATCGGCGAGCGGGCCGGGGCGGGCGTCGGTGACCGGATCCAACGGCCCCCCGGTCGCGAGCGTGTCGGCCGGGGCCCGTGCGGCATCCCGGTCGGGCAGGTTGATGCCGAGCACGAGCAGGAGTGCCACGAGGCTGGTGACCGCGTCGAACACGAAGATGCCGGAGAAGCCGACCAACGGGAACATCAGGCCGCCCAGCGCCGGCCCGGCCACCAGCGCCAACCAGTTGGCCGACTCCAGCCGGGCGTTGGCCGAGTCCAGCCCGGCGTCGTCGACCAGCGCCGGCGGCAACGACGTGATGGCGGTCTCCAGCACCGCGCCGGCCAGCCACACGACGGTCCCCAGCGCCAGCAGCCTCGGCAGGTCGCTGGCCAGGATCAGGGCGAGGGTCGCCGGGACGAACACGACCTCGGCGCCGATGACGACACGGCGGGCGTCGAACCGGTCGACCAGCGCGCCGCCGCCGACGGAGCCGATCATGGCGGCCACACCGATGATCGCCGACATGATCGCAAGGTCGGTCGGGGTGCCGTCGAACTCGTAGGCCGCCTTGCCCCACAGCCCGATGAAGAACGCCGCCTCGGCCCCCGTGCTGGACACGAACCGCGCGAGGACGGTGAGGTGCACCGACCTCGACGACTGACCCCAGGGTGACGTTCTCACAGCCGGTCGAGACTAGCCGAGCAGGACAGGGCCGTCACCAGCGGCGCCGGTAGGCTCGTCGGGCGATGGACGTCCCCTCGATCGTCACCGCTGTCGTGCTGCTCGGCGCAGGTCTGCTCGTGCTGGCCGGTGCGCTGAAGGTGCCCGTGCCCGACGCGGCGATGGCCACCCTGCACCGCCTCCACCTGCCGTCCGGCCGGATCGCCGCCCGCGCCCTCGGGTTGGGCGAGGTCACCATCGGCGTCGGCGTGGTGATCGTCGGCGGACGGGTCGCCCCGGCGATCCTGGCGGCGGTCTACGCGGTGCTGCTCGGCGTGGCCTCGTGGCAGCGTGCGGCGCAGGTCGACTGTGGCTGCTTCGGGACGACCGCGACCGTCGTGACCCGGACGCACCTGGCCACCAACGCCGTCTTCGCCGTCCTCGGACTTGCCGGTGCGGTCGTGGGCACCGTTCCGCTCGGCACCGTCGCTGCAGATGCAGGTGTCCTCGGCACCCTGGCCGGGGTGGTGCTGCTGGTCACCGCGGTCGGGCTGCTGCGAGCGGTGCTGGTCCGGGCCGCCGACGCCACCGTCGCCTCCTCCTCCCCTGCCGTCCTGCGTTCGGGAAGCCCCGCATGAGCGTCGTCGTTGCCCTGCTTGCCGTCGTCGTGGCCCTGCTGGCGGTCCTCGTGGCCGGGCTGCTGCGCACCAACGCCGAGGTGCTCCGTGCCCTCGACCGGCTGGGTGCAGGCCTGGACGAGGAGGAGGGGGTGACGCGCCGAACCGGTCCCCAACCCGCCGCTGGTGCCCGGACCGGACGCGCCGGGGTCGACCTGTCCGGCGGCACGCTCGACGGGGGCGCGCGGGTCGTGCGGACCGTCGACGTCGAGCACGACACCCTGCTGCTGTTCCTCTCCAGCGGCTGCCTGACCTGCCGGACCTTCTGGGATGCGATGCGCGAGGCCGGTGGACTCGGGCTGCCCAGCCGGATCCGCATCGTCGCCGTGACCAAGGACCTCGACGAGGAGAGCCCGTCGGCGCTGGCCGAGCTCGTGCCCCGTCACGGCGCCTCGGTCGTGATGTCCTCCGCGGCCTGGGCCGACTACGCCGTCCCCGGATCCCCCTACGCCGTGCTGGTGGAGGGCCGTTCCGGCCGGGTGGTGGGCGAGGGCACCGGCACGACGTGGGAGCAGGTCGCCAACCTGATGGCGCAGGCCACGGGCGACCTCGCGTGGGTGGGCGACGACACCCCCCGGACCAAGAAGGCCCGGCGCGACATGTCGGTGGAACGCGACACCGATGCCGAGCTGCTGCGTGCCGGCATCACCCCCGGCGATCCCAGCCTGTACCCCCGCGGCGACGCCGATGGCGACCCCCACGAGGGTGACGAACGGGTTTGACCAGCCCCCCGATCCGGGAACCCAAGGGACATGGCAACGAACCACGGACCCAGCATCAAGGACGACGAGCAGTACGAGAAGCTGCGCGACCACGGGATGAGCAAGTCCAAGGCCGCAGCCATCGCCAACACCGAC
Source organism: Euzebya pacifica (assembly GCF_003344865.1). Classification (GTDB taxonomy): domain Bacteria; phylum Actinomycetota; class Nitriliruptoria; order Euzebyales; family Euzebyaceae; genus Euzebya; species Euzebya pacifica. The sequence goes on along the minus strand of NZ_CP031165.1, from coordinate 1,456,354 downwards.
GACGCCTCGGAGAAGGGCGGCCAGTCGCCGTCCTACGACGAGTGGTCCAAGGACGACCTGTACGACCGAGCGCAGGAGCTCGACATCGAGGGTCGGTCCGACATGACCAAGGACGAGCTGATCGAGGCGCTCCGCTCGACGTGAGCCCTTCCACCACGGCCGCCGAGCCCACGGGCACCGGCGGCCGTTGCCCCGTGCCTTCACCGCCCACGACACCCGACCGGCAAGGACCCCACCGATGAACCCCACCACCATGCCCCCGCTCGGCCTCGGCACCTGGGAGCTGACCGGCAGCACCTGCGTCGACGCCGTCGCCGCAGGGATCGAGATGGGCTACCGCCACATCGACACCGCCCAGATGTACGGCAACGAAGCCGACGTCGGCGAGGGCATCGCCCGCACCGACATCGACCGTGACCAGCTGTGGGTGACGACCAAGCTGGACAACCACAACCACGCCCCCGACAAGGTGATCGCGTCCACCGAGGACTCGCTGCGCCGCCTTGGCCTGGACCGTGTCGACCTGCTGCTGATCCACTGGCCCGTCGAGCTGGACGAGCTCGAGGAGACGCTGGAGGCCATGCAGGAGCTGGTCGACCGCGACCTCGTGTCCAACCTCGGCGTCAGCAACTTCACCAGCGACCAGCTCCGGCGGGCCGCAGAGGCGGCTCGCGTCGTCGTCGACCAGGTCGAGTACCACGCGCTGCTGGACCAGTCGACGCTGCTGGAGACCACCCGGGAAATGGGCATCACCCTGACCGCCTACTCCCCGCTGGCCCGCGGCAAGCTGCTGAAGGACCCGGTCGTCACCAACGTCGCCGGTGCCCGCAGCGCCCATCCCGCCCAGATCGCCCTGCGCTGGCTGCTGGACCAGGACGGCGTGGCCGTCATCCCCAAGGCATCCAGCAAGGACCACCTCCGCAGCAACCTCGACGTGCTCGACATGCAGCCCCTGTCGACCAACGACCGTGCCGCGCTCGATGACCTCCCGAAGGACCAGCGGGTGATCGACCCGCCGTTCGGTCCCGACTGGGACTGACCCACGCGGGCCCCGCACCGCAGCGAACCGAGCAGCCACGCCGACGAGGCCTACCCTCGTCGTCAGTGTCATGCTCCCCAGGCCCCGCCCAGTTGGCTCATAGCCTCGCTGCCTCGCTCTGGTGATGGCTTCCACGCGAAGTGTCGCTGGGTGGGGGCGTCGGACCGGCCGGCGTGACTTGATAGGAGCTTGGCGTTTCCTGACCTCAACTGAGGTGTGTCCACCGACCGGTCCTGTCACCCATCAACGACAGGAGACACATCCCATGATCAGGCTCGGAGTCGACGCGCACAAGCGCACCCACACCATCGTCGCCATCGATGATGCAGGCCGTGTCCTGGATGACATCACCGTGCAGACCACGGTGGCCGGCCACGTGAAGGCCGTCGCGTGGGCTGAACAGCTCGGCGATGAGCGCTGCTGGGCGCTTGAGGACTGCCGGCACCTCACCCGCCGGCTGGAGCAGGACCTGATCCGCGCCGGCGAGGCGGTCGTGCGAGTCCCACCGCGCCTGATGGGCCAGGCCCGCCGCGGCGGCCGCAAGCGCGGCAAGTCTGACCCGATCGATGCCGAAGCGGTCGCCATCGCCGCGCTGCGCAACCCCCAGCTGGCCTCAGCACGACTGGACGGGCCCGAGCGGACCATCCGCCTGCTGGTGGATCATCGTGAGGACCTGGTCACTGAGCGCACCCGCATCCACAACAGGATCCACTGGCACCTACACGAGCTGCGCATCGACGACATCGCCCCCAAGACCCTCAGCCGCTACACGGTGCTCGACGGGCTGACCGCCAGGCTGGCTGAGCACGATGGAACGGTGGCCAACATCGCCACAGAGCTCATCGACCGGTGCCGCCATCTGACCGTGCGGATCAACGACCTGGAGCGGGAGATCGCCGAGCTGACCGCTGCCCAGGCCCCGTCGCTGCTGGCGCTGCCAGGCTGCGGGGCGCTGACCGCAGCCAAGCTGATCGGCGAGACCGCTGGAGTGGATCGCTTTCACTCCAAGGCCGCGTTCGCGATGGTCAACGGCACCGCGCCGATCCCGGTGTGGTCATCCAACCGTGAACGGTTCCGGCTCAACCGTGGCGGCAACCGGCAGCTGAACGTGGCGTTGCACCGCATCGCGATCACCCAGATGCGCATCCACCCCCCGGCACGCGCCTACGTCGACAAGAAGCTTGCCGAGGGCAAGACCAAGACCGAAGCGATCCGGGCGCTGAGACGACGCCTCTCCGACGTCGTCTACCGCGCCATGGTCACCGACCAACAGACCCCTCAACCGGCCCCGGCGACTTGCGTCGCACTCGCCGCTTGACATAGGAGATTCGCGTGGCTGTTCTCGTCCTCGGCATGGTGCTGGCGCTGCTCGCAGCGGTCCGCACCCAGTGGTCCCCCTGAGGCGAGTCGATGCTGTCCAGCATCTCCCCGGTCGGGGAGGCCGCCCGCCAGCAGCGATGGTCACTGACCGTCGCGGCCTACGTCGTCGGGTCCGCAGGGGCGGGTACGGGGACCGGAGCCCTGCTCGGCCTGCTCGGATCCGCAGGGTGGGGGCTCGCCGGTGGAATGCCCTCCGACGGGTCCGTCCTGCTGGTGGTGGCCGGGCTGGCCCTCGCCGGGCTGGTGCTCGACGCGACGACCGGCGTGCCGTCGGTCCACCGCCAGGTCGACGAGCGCTGGTTGACGACCTACCGCGGGTGGGTCTACGGGGTCGGATTCGGGGCCCAGCTCGGCGCAGGGGTGGTCACCATCGTCCCGGCCAGCATCGTCTGGGTCATGTGGGCGACGGCGCTGGTGTCTGGGTCGCCTCTGGCCGGTGCGCTGATCGGCGTGGTGTTCGGGTTGGTGCGCTCGGTGCCGCTGGTCGCCGCAGGCCGTGTCCGGACGGTGGCCGCCCTGCGACGGACACTGGCCACGGTTGATCGGGCACGAAAGAGGGCATCCCTCGTGACCCGCCTCGGCCAGCTGGTCGTGGCCGCTGTCGCCGTCGCGATCGTCCTGCGGTGACAATCGTCCACCGCACCCGCTCCGTCCCCGTCCCTCGAAGGGAGCTGCACGACCCGCATGCAACTTGACGCGCACGGCTTCCGAGTCGCGCTACCGGACAAGTGGGAGGGGGCTGTCCAGCGTGGTGCGGTCGACGAACGGGTGGCGGCCCGGACCCGGCAGGCCGGCGGCGAGGTGCACACACCACCGGTGCTGCACCTGACCAGCGCCTCCCTGCCGGAGGTGCGGGGGGACTACGGCAGCGGTGCGGTGGACCTGCTCGGCGACGACGACGTGTTCATCGCGCTGGTCGAGTACGGCCCCGAGAACCTCGGCACCGCACTGTTCGACACCGGCCCGATGCCCCGACGGCTCTCGGTGGCCGACTTCCAGCCCAACGGCCTCCAGCGGCCGATCGCCGGACAGTCCGGCACCCAGATCTTCTGCACCGAGGCCGGCCGTGCGCTGTGCCTCTACGTCGTCCTCGGCGGCCACTGGCAGGCCCGTCGCCTGCTCAACCGGGTCAACGACGCGCTGTCCCGGATAGACGTGGCCCCCTCGAGGTGACGCCCGAATGACCCTGCTCCTGCCCACGAGCGACGGCCCCGACAGGGCCGTGCCGTTCAGCCAACGGCTGGCCACGTCGGCTGGCCGCCTGCTCGACCGTCGCCGGCCCGGCCGCCGGTCGTTCCTGCGCCGTGCAGCCATCGCCGCCACGGCCCTGACGGTCAACCCGATCGACTTCGTGCTGAAGCCGCAGAGCGCCTACGCGAGCGTCTGCGGCCCCTCCAACGAGTGCAGCCAGGGCTGGAGCGCGTTCTGCTGCACCATCAACGGCGGCGCCAACACCTGTCCCGACGGGTCCTACGTGGCCGGCTGGTGGAAGGTGTCGTCCTCGGCGTTCTGCCGTGGCGAGGACCGCTACGTCGTGGACTGCAACCGCACCCCCGGGGAGACGTGCACCTGTCGCTGCGCGGAGGGCGAATGCGACCGCCGCCGGGTGTGCTGCAACAACTTCCGCTACGGCCAGTGCAACCAGCAGATCCCCGGCACCACCGAAGTCGTGTGCCGCATCGTCATCTGCACCCCGCCGTGGGAGTGGGACTCCTCCTGCACCACGACGGTCCGCACCGACGAACGAACCCGTGAGCACACCTCGACCTGCCTGAACGGGCCGAACCCGACCGAGATCGCCGTGGTCCACCAGGACGCCGGCCTCGTGGGCTCGCCGGTCGGTGCCCCCGTGGCGGAGGAGATGACGACCGCCGCCGGTGGTAGCTGGCGCGCCTACGAGAACGGGGTGATCACGCGCGTCGCCGCGTACGGGATCGTCGTCGTCGCGGGGCCGGCTGGCGTGGCCTACCGCGAGGCGGGCGGTCCCGACAGCCCGCTGGGCTACCCGACGGCCGGGCCGACCGACGTCAACGGCGGGCAGGTCCTGCCCGTGGAGGCAGGGACGTTCTACACCCCGGCGACCGGCACGGCCCACGTGCTTGCCGGCCCGGTGCAGCAGGAGTACGAACGCCGGGGCGGACCCGCTGGCTGGCTGGGGTTCCCCGTCAGCGACGTGGTCGACGCGCCCGGTGGCCGTCGCCGTGCGTTCTTCGCCGCCGGGTGGTCGCTGGCCCACGACCCGTCGACGGAGGAGAGGCGGCTGGTCCCCAGCGACGTCGAGCTGCCCGACACGGCCGGCGAGTGGTACACCACCGCACCGGTCGAGCGGCTGGAGGGGGCCGACCGCGTCGCCACCGCCGTCGCGGTGTCGGCGGCCAGCCATCCCGACGGCGCCGAGACGGTGGTCCTGGCGACCGCTGGGGCGTTCGCCGACGCGTTGGCCGGCGGCGTGCTGGCCGGCGTGCGCGGCGGCTCGGTGCTGCTGACCGCGACCGAGGACCTGTCCGCTGCGACGGCCGAGGAGCTGCTGCGCCTGAGCCCCTCCACCGTGGTGGTGGCCGGTGGGTCGGAGGCCGTGGCCGACACGGTGCTGGCTGCCGTCCGCGACCGGCTGCCCGAGGCCGACGTCCGCCGCATCGCCGGTGACGGCCGCTTCGCCACGGCCGTGGCGCTGGCCGAGGAGCAGGTCGGCGAGGACGCTGTTGATGTCGTGTTCGTCGCCAGCGGTCGGACCTTCCCCGACGCGCTTGCCGTCACCCCGGTCGCAGGGCTGGCCGAGGCCCCCCTGCTGCTGACCGAACCGACCGAGCTGCCCGACGTGACCGGCGACGCGCTGGCGCGCTGGATGCCCGGCGAGGTCGTGATCGCCGGTGGTGCGTCCGCGGTGACGGAGGACGTGGTCCGCGCCATCCGGACCCGCGTGCCCCTGGCGAGCGTCCGCCGGATCGCCGGTGACGGCCGATTCGACACCGCGGTCGAGGCCGCCGGCGAGCTGCCCGAGGACCTCGACCGTGCGTTGATCGCCACGGGCGACACCTTCGCCGACGCGCTGTCGGCCGGCGCGGCTGCGGTGGTCGACCCGTCGTGGCTGCTGCTGACCTCCACCGGTGCCCTACCGGTCGCAACCCGTCATGCCATCGCCGAGCTGGGCCCCGAGTCCCTGGTCGTCGTCGGCGGCACGGCGGCCGTGTCCGCGCTCGTCGTCGAGCAGCTCGAGGCGTCCCCGAACGGCCCCCACGCGGTTCGCGAGGACCCCGCGACACCGAACACCGACGGCGACCCAGCCGACGAGCCCGTCGAGGAGGAGACCCCCGACCCCGCGCCGCCACCCACCCTGCCGGGTGTCAGCGGTCGGGGAACCGGCCCTCGCTGACGACCAGCCGGACGGCGTCGGCCAGCCGGGCGCAGAACGCCGGGGTGAGGCCGTCCTCGGCATGCCCGAATCCGGTGGGCTCGTGCCACACGATGACGTGGCCGGCAGCCGCAGCGGCCAGCTCGTCGGCATGCGCGGGTGCGAAGTACGCGTCGTCGGCACCGTGGACGATCAGCAGCGGGACGTCGGTGTCAGCGACGAGCTCGACCGGATCGCCATAGGGCGGGATCTGCTCGGGATCGACCATGCGGAACGACGCCACGGCCTGCCACACCCGCCGCTTGAGCGGTGAGCGCCACAGCGTGTCGAGGGTGACCATGCCGGGCAGGGAGAGGTCCCAGTGCCGTGCGCTGGAGGACACCAGCACCGCCCCGTCGACGTCCAGGCCCTTGGCCAGGGCGTGGGCGGTGGCCGTCCCGCCCAGCGACAGGCCGACCACGACGACCCGTTCGTGGCCCCTCCCCTTGAGGGTGTCGACCGCCGCGTGCACGTCTCGCCATTCGTCCGCGCCGAGGGTCGACCGTCCGCCGGAGCCACCGTGGCCCCGCAGGTCGATGGCGAGCACGTGGTTGGTGGCGGCGAGGTGGTCGGCGAGGAAGGCGTAGGCGGGCTTGCGCCGGTGGGCGGCGAACCCGTGGACGACCACGACCGCCGGATCGTCACGGCTGGGCCCGGGCAGCCACGTGGCCGCCAGGCGGACGCCGTCGTCGGTGGTCAGCCCGATGGTGCGGTGCGGGGCCCGGTGCCCGCCGGTCCAGCCACGGACCTCCGCGAGCCGGTGCCAGGCGCGGCGTTCCTGCCGGCGCTTGGCGGCCATGACGGCCTGGCGGTCGACCTCCGGACGGCGGTCGGGGCTGCCGGTCATCGTTCCGCCGCCTCCCGCAGGAGGGACGCACGCCGGCGTGGGTCGCCGTCGCGGTGCAGGTCGCCACCGATCAGCAGGCAGATGTCGTCGCCGTAGGTCCCGCGCAGCTGTGGTACTCGCTCGACGCTGACCCCTCCCCCCGCCGCGGCCATGATCGCCGGCAGGTCACCGGACGGGCGCAGGCACGCATCGACGGTCGCCAGGGCGTCGGCCTCCTCGATGGGGAACCGGCCGCCCGGGACGATGAAGACCGAGCAGTCGGCGCCGGCCATGCGCGGCAGCAGTCCGTGGACCAGCGCCGGGGCGACGCGGTCCGACAGGCCACCGAACCCGCCGGGGTGGGCGATCACGGGGAGTCCGGCCGTGGCTGCCGCCTCGATGGCGGGGTAGCCGCTGATGCCCGGCTGGACCATCACGGCGCCGGCCCCGGCGTCACGGGCGGCGGCGGCCCGACGAGGCAGGTCGGCGACGGGCCCGTTGAGGCTGGGTGCGTAGACGGCCCTGGTGCCGTTGCGGTCGTTGGCGTCGCGGATCGCCTGGGCGATCGGGCCGATGCGCTCGTCGAACGGGGCCCAGGGCTGGTCGGCCAGCGACTGGTCCTCCTTGACCACGTCCAGCCCACCGGCGGCCAGCTCGTGGGCCATCGCGGCGAGCCGGTCGACGGGCAGGCCGAGCGGCTTGATCGCGCTCATGAGCAACGGTCGGGTGGGCGCGTCGGCGAGGGCGCGGAAGGCTGCCAGCCCGCGAGGCCCGTTGTGGCGGACGGGTGCGGTCCAGCCAGCCGGCGGGGTCAGGTCGACCAGGTCCACCCCGCGACCCAGCGAGACGTTGCCCCACACCACGCTCAGGAGCTGGGTCATCGAGCCGGACACGACCTCGTCGGCCACCGAGATCACGACCCGGTGCCGGCCACCGACGGGCTCGACCGCCTCGACCCGACCCACGACGTGGGTGCCGATGCCGTCGTCGGGGTCGATCAGGTCCAGCGGGAACTCCACCGTCATCTCCCCCGCCATCCAGCGGGCCACGTCACCCACCGCGCCCAGCGCGGGATCGACGAGGTACGTGGCGGTGAAACGGTCGCCCGAGGCGTCGACATCGGTGGGGGCCAGCATCGTCGCCGGAGCGTAGCGGGCAGGAAACCGCGCGACCGACGTCGAACCCTGCCGGCAGACCCCTCGACCAGAAGGCTCCGCCCGCATGCCCCGCCCCACCCTCCGCTCCGCCCTCGCCGCCCTCACCATGGGCGCGGTCGCCCTCGCCCCCACCGTGGGACTCGGCGCCGGCCCGTCGCTGCCGTCGGCCACCGACGCCCAGGTCGCCCAGGCGGCGGCCGCCGGCCTGTCCCTGGACGGGGCCGACCCCACCCGTGTCTTCCCCGACCCGATCATCAACGGCGACTTCCTGCAGTACACCGCCGGCACCCTCGGGGGCCTGGCGATGCCGTACCTGGAGGGGCTGGACGAGCTGGCGAACCGGTATTCGGTCACCCGCGAGGACGGTGCTGGTGCGTTCACGCACGCCGACATCTGCACCTACGTGTGCGACCTGATGGAGGCCGGCGAGATCCAGGTGCTCGACGCTCGCGGTGCCATCGTCGACGACGACGGCGTGCGCAAGATCCTGTCGGCCGGCGGGCGCGAGCTGCCCGTGGTGACCCTGACCGCGCCCGACAGCGCCGACCACCCCGTCGAGGAGCGCCTCGACCTGTACTTCTCCATGTCGATCCACGGCTCGGAGCGTGCGGGTGCCGAGGGTGGCGTCCGGTACATCGAGGACCTGCTGATCGCCTTCGAGGCCGAGCAGCTGGGCGAGGAGCCCCTCACCGGTCCGAAGGTGCTGACCGCCGGCGACCCGACCAACCCCGACTACGCCGAGTACAGCGTCACCGAGGTCATGCAGTCCGCCCGCCTGCACTTCATCGCCCCCAACCCCGACGGCTGGGCCGACGGGGACCGCAACGACGGGCGTGGCCTGTACCACCGGGGCAACGACAACGGCTACGACCTCAACCGGCAGTTCCCCACCCTCGGCTGGCACAACAGCGGCGGACAGCAGTACAACTCGGGCAACGAGAACGAGACCAAGGCCCTGCAGGCGTTCATCGAGGACTACCTGGGCACCCCGCAGGGCGCTGCGGACCTGCACGGCGAGTTCGCCGACAACGTCCTGCTGGCGATCATGTTCCCGGCCGGCCAGTTCGACCCGCTTGCGCTGCAGGGCCAGTACCGGCTGGCCGAGGCCATCAAGCACAACGTCAACACCTCCGTCCACCCCGGTGCGGCCGGCCTGCTGGCGACCATCGGCATGGGCGAGGTCCAGCCGGCGGAGTACCACACGGCCTACGACGCCATCGGCTACGACGACTCCGGCTTCCAGGGCGACTACCTGGTCCAGCAGGGGATCCTCGAGATGGACCACGAGTACATCCTGTCCAACCTCGCCCCGTCCTCGGTGTTCGTGCCCGAGCTGGAGCAGGTGCACGTCGACACGACCCGTGCGCTGCTGGACGCCACCATCGCCCTGACCCTCAAGGCGTACGGCGTCGGCGTCGACGTCCCGGCCGAGCGTGCCGACCGTCGCACCCCGGGCCTGGACTACACCGTCGACATGGACGGCGCCCGCATCGGCTACGTGTACGACCCCGAGACCATCACCGACGAGGACGTGGAGAACGAGCCGCCGTTCGGGCTGCCGCAGGCCGACTACGCCTCCACCAACATGACGTACTTCGAGGACGTCCAGACGGTCATGGCCAACGTGACGATGGAGCCCATCGAGGACGTGACGACGGCCGACCTGTCGACCTTCGACCGGATCGTGGTGGCCGACGACTCGCTGCGGATCGACGACGTCGATGGCTGGGCAGCCCTCGAGGCCTGGACCCGCGCCGGTGGCGACCTGGTCCTGACCGACTCCGCGCTCCAGGCCCTCGAGGTCATCGAGGCCGTCCCTGCCGGCAGCGTCGAACGGGTGACCCAGTACGCCGGTGAGATCTCCGAGGTCGACCGCGACCATCCGCTGCTGGACGGCGTCGGCGGGATCATCCGCCAGACCTACTTCGAGGTGCCGCTGGGCTACCGGATGAACACCGCCCCCGCGTGGTTCGTCGACGCCGACGCCTGGACCGGTGACGTCGCCGCCACGATCGGCGCGACGACGGCCAGCATGGACCTGATCGTCACCTCCACCTACGGCAACGCCACCGACGACGTCGTGCTGGCCGGCGGCGAACCGACGCTCGGCACCATGGCGCTGGACGAGGGCCGGGTCACGATCTTCGGGGCGATCCTGCCCGATGCCGGCAACGTGGGCCCCAACACCCACGGCCTGGCCGACTACGCCGTCACCTACGCCGGCAACGGCATCCTGATGAACATCCTCAAGGGCCTGTAGCCCCCGGGACGCGACGGTCCTGTCCGGTATCAGACTGGTACCATCCGCGCATGGCCATGACCCTCAGGACCGACGCCGCGCTCGACCATGCCCTCGACGTGCTGGCCGAGGCCGAGGGCCTGTCGCGGCAGGAGGTCATCCGTCGTGCCGTGCTCGAACGGTACGAACGGGCGGGTCACGACCGGGCGGTCGCCGAAAGCGCCGACCGGATGATCGAGCGATGGGGGGACGTGCTCGATCGGCTGGGTTCTGCCTGAGGTGGACGGCCCGGTCGTCCACCTGACCCTCGACGACTTCCTCCACATGGTCCGCAGGTTGGGCATCGGACCCGTGAGGGACCTCGGGCTGATCGACGCAGCAGTCGCTCGGCCACGTTCCACGGCGTACGGGACCGACGCCTACCCGACGCTGGGCCTGAAGGCTGCTGCACTCCTGGAGTTGCTCGTCGGCAACCACGCCCTCGTCGACGGCAACAAAAGGATCGCGTGGCTCGCGACCGTGGTCTCCCTCGACCTCAACGGGGTCATGGTGACCCTGGACGACGACGCGGCCTTCGACCTGGTCATGGACGCTGCACAGCGGCGGCTGCCACTCGAGGCGATAGCCAACCGACTGGTCCCCGACGTTGAGCCGGACACCAGGCAGGACTGACGGGGATCCTCATCCCGCCGTGATGGTCTCCCGGAGGGTGCCGGCCAGCGCGGACATGTCGGCGAAGTCACGCCCGGCAGTCTGGCCGTAGGCCATGACCCCCCGGATCAGCAGCCGGGTCACGATCTCGGAGTCGGTCCAGACCTCGCAGCTGCCCTCGACCTGGCTGAACAGCGGGCGCAGCATGTCGAGGGCGTCGTCGGACACGGTGAGCTGGGCAGGCACGGAAACCCCTTCGTCGCTGGTACAGTTGGACCTCGTTGACCCCCGACGTTACTTCCGTCACCCATACACAGGCGTGTGACAAACGGTGCGGTCCGGTCCACGGCGACGTCCGTGGAAGAGTCCATGCGGGGCGACGACTCGACCTCGCGGTAACCGAGAGTTTCGAGAAACGAGCAAACGCGTGAGCAACGCCACAGAGAAGACCTTCGCCGATTTCGGCGTCGACGCGACGATCTGCGAGAGCCTCGCAGAGGTCGGCATCATCCACCCCTTCCCGATCCAGGAGCTGACGCTCCCCCTCGCCCTCACCGGCGCGGACATCATCGGACAGGCCCGGACGGGAACCGGCAAGACCCTGGGCTTCGGGCTGCCGATGCTGCAGCGGGTCGACACCGCCAAGGGCCTGCAGGCCCTCATCATCGTCCCCACCCGTGAGCTGTGCCTCCAGGTGTCCGAAGACCTCATCCAGGCCGGCAAGGGCCGCGGGGTGAAGGTCGTCGCCGTCTACGGCGGCAAGGCCATGCAGCCCCAGATCGACGCGATCGAGGGCGGCGCCCACGTCGTCGTCGGGACGCCCGGTCGACTGCTGGACCTGTCCCGCCGCGGCCACATGGACCTCTCGTCCTGCCGCGGGCTGGTGCTCGACGAGGCCGACGAGATGCTGGACCTGGGCTTCCTGCCCGACGTGGAGGCCCTGATCGAGCAGTGCGCCGACAAGCGGCAGACGCTGCTGTTCTCCGCGACCATGCCGTCGGCGATCGTCGGGCTTGCCCGTCGGTACATGACCAAGCCGACGTTCATGCGCGCCGAGGTCGAGGAGGTGCACGTCGCCCCCAAGACCAAGCAGCACTTCTTCTCCTGCCACCGCATGGACAAGCCGGCCGTCGTGGCCCGGATCCTGCAGACACCCAACCGTGGCCTGTGCGTGATCTTCTGCCGGACCAAGCGGATGGCCGACCAGCTGGCCGAGGACCTGCGCGACCGTGACGTCGCGGCCCAGGCGATCCACTCCGACCTTCGCCAGGAGGCTCGCGAGCGGGCGCTGGAGAAGTTCCGCCAGGGCAAGACCACCGTGCTGTGCGCCACCGAGGTGGCCGCGCGTGGCCTCGACATCGACGACGTCACCCACGTCATCAACTACGACTGCCCCGACGACGAGAAGATGTACCTGCACCGCATCGGCCGCACCGGTCGCGCGGGTGCCGACGGCGTGGCCATCACCTTCGCCGTGTGGAACGAGCTGCCCCGCCTGGAGATGATCCGCCGGGAGCTCGACATCGAGGACGAGATCCACGAGGTCTTCTCCACCTCCCCGCTGCTGGACGAGCTGTTCGACCTGCCGCCGCGCGAGGAGAAGAAGAAGGTCCCCTCGCCCCCCAAGGCCCGCACGGGCAAGCAGTCCCGTTCGCGTCGTCGCGGCGAGCAGTCCAGCGACTCGCGGGACAGCGACAAGGACAAGAGGTCCAGCCGTTCGGAGAAGGCCGACAAGCCGAGCCGCAGCAGCCGCTCCGACGACGGGGACAGCCGCAGCAGCAAGGGCCGTGACCAGTCGAGCAGCCGCAGCAGCCGCAGCAAGGACGACAACGGTGAGGGTGACGAGCAGACCCGCAGCCGGACGCGCACCCGCACGCGTCGTCGTGTGACCAACGACGGTGACGACACCGGCAGGGCCACGTCCTCCGACCGCGGCAAGGACTCCAACGACGACGCCGACGACGACAGCAGCTCGACCAGGACCCGCAGCCGGTCCCGCAGCGGATCGGGTGACCGCACCCGAAGCCGTGACACCAACGGTCGCCAGGACAAGGCGCGCGAGGACGACGGGCGCGAGGACAAGGGCCGCTCGGGAGACCGCTCGGCAGACCGCTCGGCGGACCGCTCGACAGACAAGGCCTCCGGCAAGGGCCGTTCGCCGAAGGCCAAGGCCGACGACCGGTCCGACGACCGGTCCGAGAAGGCCGATCGTGGCGGCCGAGCGTCCAAGGACGACGACCAGAAGGACGACAGCCGCGGTGGGCGCTCCCGCTCCCGCTCGCGTGGCGGCCGCGACAACGACGACCGCAACGGCTCGAGCAGCAAGCGGAACGACGGTGCACGCTCGTCCAGCAAGAAGTCCAGCAGCCGCGGCGGGTCCTCCCGCAACGGTGGGCGTGACAACGACAACGACTCGCGCGGTGGCAGTCGCAACCGCCGGGGCAAGGGCAACGGCAACAGCAACCGGACCCGCGAGAACGACGGGTCGCGCGCTCGCAACCGGCGCAGCGACATCGACGCCGACACCGCCCGCGGAGACGGCCAGCCGCGCCTGAAGCGTCGGATGGACGTCGTCCACCTGCCGTAGCAGGACAGCCTCAGCACATGACGATCGGGTCGGCCACTGGCCGGCCCGATCATCGTTTTCTGGACGGCCCTGTTCTGGACGGCACTGTTCTGGACGGCTCTGGCGTCAGGCCGTCGGCAGGTCGGCGGACATGCCGACCAGCGCGTCGAGCTGCGGGTGCAACGACGGGCCTGCGGCCACGACGCCGCTGTGCCCCGGCATGGTGGTCAACGACGTGACGACCGCCCCGGCCTCCTTTGCGATCAACGCACCAGCCGCCCAGTCCCACCGCTGGGTGGAGTCCTCGAAGTAGGCGTCGACCTCTCCGGCTGCCACCCGACACAGGTCGAGCGCAGCGGACCCGACCCGGCGGACGTCGCGGACGTGGCCCAGGACCTGACTGACCAGCGCGGCCTGGCGGAGGCGGTGGTCCCGGTCGTAGGAGAACCCCGTGGAGACCAGCGCCATCGGCAGCTCGACCGGGTCGTTGACGTGCAACGGCCGGCCGTTGGCCGTGGCCCCTCCCCCACGGTGCGCCGAGTGCATGATCCCCGTCGTTGGCTCGAAGACAGCGGCGGCGAGGCCATGCCAGCTGCCGTCGTCGGCCTGCTGCTCCACGGCCACGCTGACCCCCCAGCCGATGTGGCCGTAGAGGTAGTTGACCGTGCCGTCCAGCGGGTCGACGACCCAGCGAAGGCCGCTGCTGCCGGTGCGGTCGGCCCCCTCCTCACCGAGGATCCCGTCGTCGGGGCGGGCGGCCTCGATCGCGCGGACGAGGGCCTGCTCGCTCTCCTGGTCGGCCATGGAGACCGGGTCGGTCGCGCTGGTCTTGGTGGCCACTGACAGGTCGGCACCCGAGCGGAGCCGCCGCTGGTGGTACAGCAGCACGTCGCCGGCGACATGGGCAACCGAGGCCGCGAGCTCGGCGAGCTGCGCCGGCGTGCTCGGGCTGCTCATCGCGGAAGGCCCACCGAGGGCTTCAGCCAGGTGCGACGTTCACCGCACGGGCAGGTCGCGAACACCGGGTGGGACCGGTTGGGCAGCACGACGGCGAGGGGAAACGCCCGCTTGACGGCGGTGCCGAGCGGCATCGGGCAGGTCACACCGCAGTGGCTGCACTCGACCTGCAGCAGGCTCTTGCCGGTCGGGACCGACCGGCCGGGAGGCGGCCCCGGCGCGGTCGGATCGTCCCGAGTCGTGGAGGGGTCGTCGGCCGGAGGTCGGTCGCCGGCGGGCGGCGCCACGGGCGGGGGCACGGGCGGCGCGACGGGTGTGCCCGGCGGCGGCACGTCTGCGCGCACCTCGGGCCGGGGGCGACGCGGGGACGTGGTCGAGCTGGCAGCGTTGGAGGCGCTGGCAACGTTGGAGGCGCTGAAGAGGGCCGCGCGGCCCTTGACGTCGGCAGCGCCGGAGTCGGGCTCGCGTGCCTCCTCGCGATCCTCCAGGCGCTTCGCCGGCGGCTTGATGCGGTCGAATCCGGCCATCAACGGTTTCCTTCGGCCGCGGCGAGGTCCTCGGGGTGGACAGTCAGACCGTGCAGGTCGGCGGCGATCACCCGGTAGGCGGCCGCGCCCGGCACCTTCGGCGCATGGGAGAGGATCGTCCGGCCCATGTTCGGGGCCTCGGCGAAGCGGACGGACTTGCGGACCGGGACCCCGAGCACCTTCAGCCCGTAGCGGCTCTGCACGTCCTCCAGCACCTCACGGCTGTGGCGGGTGCGCGTGTCGAACATCGTGGCGACAAGGCCGGCGACCTCGAGCTGGGGGTTGGTCAGCTTCTGGATGTCCGCGATGGTCTCCAGCAGCTGCGACACGCCGCGATGGGACAGCGTCTCGCACTGCACCGGGATGACGACCTTGTCGGCCGCGGTCAGGCCGTTCAGCGTCAGGACGCCCAGCGACGGGGGGCAGTCGATGAAGATCGCGTCGTAGGACTCGCGCAGGTCGATCAGCTCGGCCCGGAGCACGTACTCACGGCCCGTGCGGGACAGCAGCGCCACCTCGGCACCGGCCAGGTCGAGGTTGGCGGGCGCCAGGTCGCACTCGTCGTGGGTGAGGACGGTCTCGGCCAGCGTGCCCCTTCCGGTGACGACCTCGTGGATCGTCGGGGACAGCTCGTCGGGGTCGAACCCCAGCGAGAAGGTCAGGCAGGCCTGCGGGTCCAGGTCGACGGTCAGGACGTTCAGCCCCCGGGCCGCCAGCGCGGCGGCCAACGAGGCGGTGGTCGTGGTCTTCGCCACGCCGCCCTTCTGGTTTGCCACCGCGTACACGACTGCGCTCATCGGCTCGCAGACTACAGCCGTCCTGCCCCTTGCCCCCAAGCACGAGGCCTCAAGCAGGACGTGGAGCGGCCGATCTGGAGTGCGCAGGACCCCACCGGCACGGACGCCACGTTCCTTCGTACCCCTCTCCGGGAGAACCGTTTCCAATGGCCAAGTCGTCACGTCGCCGCGTCCCCCGCCAGCCGGCCAAGCCGCTGCTGTCCGCCTGCATGATCGTCAAGGACGAGGAGGCGGTCATCGAACGCTGCCTCGCCGCGCTCGAACCGCTCGTCGACGAGATCGTCGTGCACGACACCGGTTCGACGGACCGCACGGTGGAGATCTGTGAGTCCATGGGCGCCCGGGTCATCCGCGGCGAGTGGCGAGACGACTTCTCCTGGGCCCGCAACGTCTCGATCGAGGCAGCGCGCGGCGAGTGGGTGCTCGTCGTCGATGCCGATGAGGTGCTGGTCCCGACCAACTTCACCGGCCTGCGCCGTCTGCTCCGCGAGGGGGACCTCGACGGCTACCGAGCACAGGTCAACAACGCCCAGGACGTGACCGGGCGGACCTCCGTCGTGCACACCTCCGTGCGGCTGTTCCGCCAGACCATGTTCCGTTATTCGGGCCGCATCCACGAACAGGTCGTCTCCATCGCGTCCCATCAGGTGCGCGTCGACGCCGGCGAGGTGCTGGAGCTCGACCACTGGGGCTACCTGCCCGAGGTCATGGCGGCCAAGGACAAGGCCAACCGCAACATCCACCTGGCCGAGGTGTCCCACCAGGAGGAGGGCACCGAGAAGTCGATCCTGGAGACCGCCCGGGCGCTGAGCCTGGGCAACGAACACGAACGCACCCTCGAACGGCTGGAGCTGATCCGCGACGCCGAGGACGAAGGGGTGCGCCACAGCGCCCTGCAGCTGGGCGTGCAGATCCACTCGCGCATGGGCCACCTCGACGAGGCGCTGGCGTGGCTGGAGGACCTGCTGTCCATCGGCCGGTCGAGCGCCCTGACCACCTACCTGCACGGCTACGTGCTGATGATGGACCAGCGCTGGGAGGAGGCGATCGCCGTCCTCGACACCGAGCACGACGTCGCCGCGTCCATGGCGCACGGCGTCAGCCACTCCACCGATGGCGCCCGGGCGTTGATTGCCCGCTGCCTCGTGGCCCTGGGTCGTGAGGAGGAGGGGCTGGACGTCTACCTCGACGTCGCCACCGAAGGGCCGCTGGACATGTGGCCCGAGCTGCTCCGGGTGCTGTACCTGCGCGGCGAGATGGACCGCGCCGTCCCGGCGTTCCTCGGGCGTGACATGGAGGCGAGCGGGCATCGGCTGCGTGCGGCCCTGGCCATGCTCGTGTCGTGCCCCGTCGAGGTCGGCGATGCCTTCGCGGAGGCCCTGTATACCGCCAACCCCGGTGACCGCCATGCCCTGGCGTTCATCTCCATGGTCGGCCACCGGCTGCCGCTGGACCGGGCGGTCACCTGGTCGGCGCGTGCTCGCGACGTCGGGCTGGACCAGGGCTGTCCGCTGCTGCGTCAGGCCGACGAGCTGACCATCCCGGCGACGCAGCGTGTCAGCGCATCGGCGGCGGCCATGCAGGCGTTCGGTGACGGGCAGGCGGTGGGCTCGCTGGGCCGTGCGGCCCGCGACCTGTCCGACGACGAGGTGCTCGAGGCCCTGTACACCGTGGGTGAGGTGGCGCCGTCCGCGCTGGAGACCTTCGTGCTCGGCGTCGTGACCTCGCAGGCCCGCGCCCTGGTCATGGCCCGTGCCCTGGCCCAGCTGCACGCCGAGGAGCAGGCGGTCGCGGTGCTGCGCATGGGGCTGGAGGACCTCGACGCCGATGACTCGACCGCCGAGCTGCGTGGCATGCTCGGCGAGCTGGAGTCCGCCGGCGTCTGACCCTCCGCCCGAGGCGGCGCGGCAAGTCGAGCGCCGTCGTGATGTCACACCCCCCCGTCATACTTGACGCATGAAGGTCGAGCTGGATCGAGCGCCGGATGGAGGGTCCTCCGCCGGTGTCGGTGTGCTCGATCCGGTTGACGCCGTGGTCGCCAAGCTGCGGCAGGTCGACCGGTTGATGGCCGAGGTCCTTCGAGGGATCCAGCAGGCCGGCGGCGTCTCGCGTGACGGCATGCCGTCCCGGCGCCTGATCGGCCTCGCCGCCGACGTGACGGGTGCAGAAGCCGGGTTCCTGGAGCGGTGCGTGCAGACGCTGTCGGCGATGCCCGAGACCTGGCAGGCCTTCGACCAGGGCTGCCTGTCCTGGTCACAGGTCCGCACCATCGTCATGGCAGCACGTGACCTCTCCGTCGCCCAACGACAGACCCTCGACGACCAGCTCGCCGCCGCCCTCGGCACCGCCCGCGACGTCGAACCCGACCGGATCGGCGACATCACCGCCGACCTCGCCTGGCGCATCGACCGCAAGGCCGTCGACACGGCCGCAGAGCGGGCCCCGGACCATGCCTCGGCCGTCTGCCAGCCGTCCTTCGACGGCTGGGGCGACTGGTACATCCACGCCGACCCCGAGCTCAACGCCGTCCTCGGCCAGGCCATGAACGCCGCCGCCGACCGACCCACATCAGCACAGGCACCCGCAGGCCACGACAACCACCTCGACACCCCCAGCGACGACGTGCCACGCGGCGAAGACGTTGTCCGTGATGACGAGGGCACGCCGATCCCCAAGAAGTACCGGGACACCCGACCACGACGGGTCCAGCTCGCCGAAGGGCTGTACCGGGCGCTCAGCGAGTGGCTTGCCACCCCCGCACCCGGACGGCCCGCCCGACCCCGCCTGTCGGCCATCGTCGACGTCAAGGACCTCCTCGCCGATGGTGACGACGACGGGCTCGACGGCCGGGCGACCGGGCGGTTGTTGTGGCAGACCGCCGGCGGATCCACCCGCATCAGCCAGGTCACCGCCCAGGCCTGGGCGTGCGACGCCACCATGATCCCGATCATCACCGACGGCACGTTGATGATGGCCGCCGGCCGTGGCGACACCCCCGTCACCAAACCCCTCCGCGACGCCCTCGACGCCAGGGACCAGGGCTGCAGGTTCCCCGGCTGTCGTGCGCCGGCACGGTGGACCGACGCCCACCACGTCATCCCACGGCCCGGCCCGACCGATACCACGAACATGGTCTTGCTGTGCCGTCGCTGCCACCTGCGGGTCCACGCCCCCGGCTGGACCCAGACCCTTCAGCCCGACGGCACCTACATCGTCGCCCACGGTCGCACCCGGCTGGTCTCCCGGCCACCGCTACGACCGACCCAACCCAGACCGGCCCAACCCAGAACCACCTGACCCGCACCCCACCCGACCAGGTGGGGCCACAGCCACGTCCACGGCCGGCCTGCCAGCGGGCCGCCATCCGACTCAGGCCAGGAGGGCCGCTTCCTTATCCTCAGGCAGGCCGACTGGTGGCCGGTCCGTGCGCTGTTCCGGCGGACCGTCAAGGGACTCGAGCCACGTCCACGTGTCCGCCACCGTCTCCTCCACGGGCCGGCAGGCCAGACCGGTCGCCAGGGCCCGCGAGACGTCCGACCGGTGCATCGCGTCGTGGGCCTCGCCCGGCGGCAGCCAGATCGGCAGCTCCGTCCACGGCGCCACTTCGGCGGCCAGCACGACGTCGGGCTCGACCCAGCGCAGCGCGGCGTCCGACCCGGTGGCCACGACGCAGGCCGCGAGCAGCTGCCCCATCGTGGCGTGCCCGGATGGGCTGACCAGGTCGTGGGGGCCCGACCGCCCGGCAACCGCCGCATCGAGGATCCACCGGGCCAGGTCACGGGCGTCGATGAGCTGCAACGGCAGGTCCGCCGGCCCGGGAGCAACGACAGGACCACCACGCGCGATCCGTTGCAGCCACCAGGGCAGACGGCCGACGTTCTCCCATGGCCCGAGGATCAAACCCGCACGGACCAGCAGCGACCGGTCCCCCAGCGCCTCCTCGACGGCAACCTCGGCTGCGCGCTTGGCCTGCGGATAGGGCGGATCCGCCTCCTCGCCCATCTCGCCCGCGCCCACCTCGACCAACGGGGCTGACTCGTCGGCCCCCGCCGGAGGCGCCCACGCGTAGACCGATCGGCTGGACACGAACACGTAGCGCCCGACGCGGTCCGACAGGGCCGTCGCGGCCCGTTCGACGACCGCCGGTGCCGACGACCACGTGTCGACCACGACGTCCCACTCCCCATCGACCAGCGACGACAACCCGCCGGCGTCCCGACGGTCGCCGCGGCGAGCGTCCACGCCCGGCACGTCGACACCGTGCCCACGGTTCAGGGTCGTGACCGACCAGCCGCGAGCCAACGCGTCCTCGACCACCGCCCGTCCGACGAAGGAGGTCCCACCCAGCACCAGAAGTCGCATGCACCACAGCATGCCGCCGTGGACGGGCCGGCGTCAGGCCGATCCGGCGAGCCAGGCCTGCAGGTCCGCCGGCAACGACATCGACAGCCGTTCGCGGTAGCGGTCCATGACCGGGCTCGGCACCGAGGCCTCGCCCGACCCGGTGAGGCCTCGCCGGAAGAACGCCGACGGATCCCGCAACACGCCGCCGGCATCGGGCGCCAGGTGGTCGGCCCTGGCCCTCATGGCCGTGAACGACGCGGCCTCGACCAGCAGCGGCCATTCCACGCCGTACGCCTCGGGCCCACCGAACCCCAACCGGTTCGCCAGCAAGGCCATCTGTTCGTCGAGGTCGGTCAGGAGGTCGGCGTATCGGAGCAGGACCACGTCGTCGTCACCTCGTCGCCCCCATGCGTCGGTGAGGTGGTGCAGCACGCCATCGAGCGAGTCCAGGCGTGCTCTGGGGTCGGCGACCTCGTCCACCCATGCGGCGAGCCATTCCTCCAACGGGGCGCGTCCCGCGATCGACGACGGCGACCCGGTCAGCTCCGCGAGTCGTTCCCGGTCGAGGTTGGATCCCTGGTGGTACAGCGACACCGCCGCGTCCAGCGGGTCGCGCACAACCACGATCCGCCACACCCCAGGGACGGCCGGTACGCCGTCCAACGGCGTGTGGGTCTTGAGCACCCGGCGCCGCTCCTGCGCCGACACGCGCGACACCACGGCAGGGATGGGCTCGACGAGGTGGTCCACCCATGGCGACAGCTGCCACAGCGGCGCGGGCCATCGATCCACTGGTCCGTGGACGAGCAGCAGCAGGATCGTCTGCAACCACGTCGTCCCGTGCTTGGACCGTGTGGACACGACGACGTCCCCGGCACGGAGCACGGGGACGAGCGAGGCCCAGCGGTCGCTGTCCTCGTCAGCAGATCGATATCGCTGGACGAGGGGCCCTTTTGGTCAGCTGCCGATTAGCGGGGTCTTCGTGGAGAGTCCGGGCTGGTGCAGGATCGCCTGGACCGCACGGTTGTTGCGCGTGTTGATCACGATCGGGCCGAGCAGGTTGGCGGTGGTCTCCTCGATCGACTCACCGATCGTCAACACCACCAGCACCACCGCGTCCTCGGCAACGGTCAGGTCGAGGGACCCGACGGTGGCGTCGTCGAGCTCGGGTTCGTAGTCGGGGAAGAAGACGAACGGCGAGACGACGACGAACTCCAGTCCCTCCGTCTCGACGTTGCGCATGACGGAGAAGGGGCTCGAGGGGTCATCGCCCCACACCTCCATCCCCCAGGTACGGGCGTCGGGGAATCCGGGCACGGCAGAGACGAACTCGACGAACGCAGTGTCGGTCTCGGGCTCGGTCATCACCGGTGTGGCCATTCCAGTCATCGTGGGTTCTCCGATGTCGGGCAGACGTTAGCGCAGGAAGTCCAGCAGGGAGGGCTGGATGACCCGCGAGGTGGCGTTGAGGGCCGCCTGGTAGGCGACCTCCTGGAGCTGGAGCTCCATGATGGTTTCGGGAAGGTCGACGTCTTCCGCCTCGCTCAGGCGGGTCTTGAGGTTGATCTCGTCGCTGGTCGCTCGTTCACGCATGTTCTCGATCCGGTTCGTGCGGGCACCGATGTCCCCGAGCGCGGTGAGGACCGTGTCGACGCGTGTGTCCAGGTTGTCGAGGTTGTTGGCGACGACGTCCTCGGGGTTGTTCCGCAGGTCGTCGGCGATCTGGGTCAGGACGTCGAAGACCGAGCCGGCACCGCTGCCGAACACCTCGATCCCGCTGACGTTGACGGCGATCTGCTGGCCGTCGGCGAGGGTGCGCTCCACCTGTCCGGTGTCGCCCTGGAAGTTGCCGGCGGCATCGAAGGCCGCGGGGACATCGGCGTTGCCAGCGAACAGCAGCCGCCCGGCGTAGCGCGAGTTGGCGATCTCGGTGAGGCCCGCACGGATCGCCTCGATCTCCTGCGCCATGTTCTCGCGGGAGACGGGGTCCAGCGTGGAGTTGCCACCCTGCACGGTCAGGTCGCGAACCCGACGCAACATGTTGCTGCTGCCCTGCAGGGCGGCATCGGCGGTGTTCAGCCAGCCGACGGCGTTGTCGGCGTTGCGGAGGTGCTGCTCGCGCCGTGCCAACGACGACCTGGTCTGCATGGCCGTGACCAACCCGGTCGGCGAGTCCGACGGACGGTTCAGCTGACGGCCGGTCGACAGCTGCTCCTGCAGCCGTTGGGTTCGGCCGAGGCTCTTCTGCAGGTTGGCGAGGGACGACCTGGCCACCATGCCCTGGGTGATGCGCGTCATGGGCTACCTCCCCACCGATCCGGTGCCGTTGATGAGCCGTTCGATCATCTCGTCGATGGCGGTCAGGAACCGCGCGGACGCGTCGTAGGCCTGCTGGAAGGCGACCAGGTTGCTCATCTCCTCGTCGATCGACACGCCGCTGACGGCTTCCCGTTGGGCGTCGAACTGGGTGGTCAGGGATTCCTGGAGGGTCAGGCGCTGGTTGGCGGTCTGCGCCGACACGCCGAGCTCGGCGATCAACGCCCGGTAGGCGTCGTCGGGTCCGCCGGCGAGGCCCGCGAGCTCCGCCATCGCCACGGCGTTGCTGCCGTCGAACGCGCCGGCTCCAGCTGCGGCCAGGCCGATCGCACGCGGTCGGCCGAGCACGGACGGGTCGAGGGCGAAGTCACGTGCACCGGTGGCGGCGAAGAAGTTGCCAGCGGCGTTGCCGTCGAGGTCCTGTCCTTGCTGGTGCTGTCCGTTGACGACGTCGGCGAGCTGGACGGCGAGGGCGTCGATGCGCGCTTGGTGTTCGGGGATGAGCACGTTCGTGGACTGCAGCAACCCCTCGATCCGTCCGCCGGTCGGCCGCAGGGGCACCGGGGAGTTGGAGACGCGCAGCACGACGCCGCCGGGGTTGGACGTGTCCAGCGACACCTCGTTGACGCGGCCGGCCGCCACGACCGCGGCGCCGCCGATGGACACCGAGAGCAGGCCGTTGTTGTCGGTCCGCGCCGTCACGCCGACGTGTTCGGAGAGGGTCCGCACCAGCTGGTCGCGCTGGTCGAGCAGGTCGTTGGGAACCGTGCCCGAGTCGGTGGCTGCGCTGATGGCGATGTTGAGGTCGGCCAGCTGGTGGGCGATGCCGTTGATGTCGGTCACCGTCGCCCGGGCGCGCTGGATCACGTCGCCCTGCATCTCGTCGAACTCGTGGGACAGGCTCTGGAAGCGTCCGGCCACCGCCGCACCGCGCTGCAGGAGGGCGGCGCGCGCGGCCTCGTCCTCGGGGGTGAGGGCCGCGGAGTCCCATGCCGACCAGAACTGCTGCAGCTCCGAGGACAGGCCGAACTCGCCCGGCTCGGCGAACGCCAACTCGAGGCGTTCCAGCGTCAGCTGTCGTTCGTCGGCCAGGCCCAGCGCGGCCCGTTCGGTGTTGACGCGGTTCACGAGGAACTGGTCGACGATGCGGGTCTGGGCGGCGACGTCGACGCCGCCGGCCTGGTAGTGGCTACCGGCGTGCAGTGCGATGGAGCTGCCGTCGATGGCGGCGAGGTCGACACGCTGGCGGGAGTACCCGGGGGTGTTGACGTTGGCGATGTTGTGGCCGGTCGCCTCGATGGCGCGTCGCTGTGCCGCGAGCGCCGAGGACGCAACCGAGAGACCCGAGAAGGTCGAGGGCATCACATCACCTCGTCGAGCAATCGGGTCAGCTGCCCCGATCGCGCAACGCTGAGCCCACCTGGTCCGTAGGTTTCGACTCGCTCAGCACCCAGCACGGCCAGCGCTTCCCTGGCGGCCGTGTAGCCGCGAGCCAACAGCTCACGGTTGGTTTCTGCCAGACCCACGATTTCCTGCGTTGCCTGCAGGAAGGCCTGGCGGTGTTCCTCGAAGATGCCGCTCCACGGGGCGGGCAGCACGTCGACGAGGGACTTCAGCGTCGGGGTCTCTGCGACCCCCATTTCCCGGCACAGGGCCGAGACCTCGAACGCACGGGCGAGCTCGACCTGCTTGACCTCGTCGATCAGCATCTCGATCTCGCGCGTGGCATGACTCAACCAACGTGTGCGGCCGGTTGCCAGCAGGCTCTGCTCGACCTCGAGCTTGAACTGCAGCAGCTCGAGCAGCTGGCGTTCACGCCACAGGATGTTGGATACATCGCTGTATGCCACAGGGGGGCTCCTCGGAGGTCGGACAGGGGGTGTTGCCCTCCTGATCGGCTGCCCTCCAGCGCACCTGAGCGTTCTGTGCCACCTATCGCAGGCGTCAGCTGAGCAGACCCCGCTCGACGGCCGCAACCACGGCCTCGCGGCGGCTCGTGACGCCGAGCTTGCCGTAGATGTTGGACAGGTGCGTCTTCACCGTGGCCGCCGACACGTGCATCGTCTCGGCGATCTCGCGGTTGGACAGGTGGCGCCCCAGCTCGGCGAGGACCTCCAGCTCCTTGCGGGTCAGCAGCCCGTTGTCCCGTTCCTCCTCCTCGGGCTCGGGCTCCTGCAGCTCGAGGCCGGCCGTGGCCAGCACCGAGAGCGGGCTCCCGGCCAGCACGCGCTGCCCCGCGAGCAGGCGTTCGCACGCCGCGCGCAGGTCGTCGAGGCCGACGGAGCGGTCGATGACACCCTCCACACCCATGCTGAGGATGCCGCGCAGCTGCACCACATCGACCCGTTCCAGCAGCACCAGCACGCGGGGGGGCATGTCCGGGTCCGGACCGGGGAGTGCGCGCAGCCGCTTGATCGCCTCCTCCAGCGGTTCCTTGCTGGCCCCGATGACCGCCAGGTCCAGCCGATCCCCGATGGCCTGCGCCGCAACCTTCGCCGACGGCGTGTCGGAAGCCACCCGCATGGCGCTGTCACTGAGGAGCTGACGCACCCCTGCACGCAGCAGCGGCCATCCGTCGACCACGACGGCGACACCGGCGAACGGCTTGGACGGCTCCAGCCGGTTGGCACGTCGGTCGGTCTGGCGCCGGTCGTTGGGCACAGGGACCTGGCGTCGACGGCGATCCTGCCGGCGCCGCTCGACGGGAAGGTCCTGGAGATCGTCGGGTTCCACCACTGGTTCGGTGAAGTATGCGGCACGTCGGTGGGTCCACGAGGGACGCGTCGCACGGACTAGTTCCTTCGGCTGCCGACGCCTGATCAGTTCGGGCCACGAACGCTACGTATGTGCGCACTCACCCGGCGCAGTACTTCATCCCCCCGGCGGATGGCTCACCCGTCCGAACGGCCACATCGTGATGCACATGGCCCACCGCACCGCTTCCCCCGCCGCAACCACCGAGGACGAGATCGTCCGTGCGCACCTGCCGCTGGTCCACTACGGCGTGGCGGAGCTGGCCGGCCGGATCCCCCGACACGTCTCTCGTGAGGACCTGGCGTCGGCAGCCATGTTCGGGTTGGCACAGGCCGCGCGGTCCTTCGACGAGTCCAAGGGCATCGCGTTCGACAAGTACGCCATGATCCGGATTCGTGGTGCCCTGCTGGACGAGCTGCGCAGCCGCGACTGGGCCTCGCGCTCGGTCCGCAGCATGGCCCGCAAGATGGAGTCGGCCAAGGAGACGCTGCAGGTCCGCAACGGTCGCACCCCCACCATGGAGGAGACAGCCGCGGAGATGGGTGTCGAGGTCGAGCGTGTCCAGCGCATCGTCGACGACGTGCACCGCGGGACCGTCCTCAACTACGAGTCGCTCCTGACCGAGGGCAGCATCGCCGACGTCCTCCCCGACGACGCCCCCACGCCGGCCGACGAGATCATCTCCCGCGAACGTCGTGCCTTCCTCATGGACGCCATCGTCGCCCTGCCCGAGCGGTTGCGGCACGTCGTCGTCGGCTACTTCTTCGAGGAGCGTCCGATGCAGGAGATCGCCGACGAGCTGGGCGTCTCGGAGTCTCGCGTCTCGCAGATGCGCGGTGAGGCCCTCGCCCTGATGGAGAAGGGCATCAACGCGTCCCTGGACCCCGACCTCGTTCCTGCCGAGCCGCGCCCCAACGGTCGCCTTGCTCGCAAGCACGCTGCGTACTACGCGGCCGTGGCCACCGGCTCGACCGCCCGCGCACGCATCGACGCCGACGCCGCCGACGTCAGCGCCCGCCTGCGGCACCAGTTCGCCGCCAGCGCCTGACCGAGGCCGCCGACCCACCACGATCCACACGCCGCGCCCCCACCTCCTCCCTGGGTGGGGGCGCTGTGGTTTCCCGGACCGGAAACAATTTCTCTCGTTCTCCTCAAGCACGAGGACCCCCGGACGATTGAGGACCTGTCGGCACAACCCGCGGAGAACGGGCGCCGACCGTCGGCGGAGTCCGACGACAACTGAATAGCGCACCGCCTCGTCGCAACGGGCCGGCGCGCACCACAAGCATCGAACGTGCTCAACGGATTGAGCTCGGCTTACCCCATCCACCCGCCTCGAGCGGGTGACCCACCCGCACCCATCGGGTGCACAGATCCACACTCACGGAGGAGATCCGGATCATGCGTATCAACCAGAACATCGCCAGCATGAACGCCAACCGCAACCTGTCGCAGACGAGCAACCGTCTGGGCAAGTCGCTGGAGAAGCTGTCGTCAGGCTTCCGCATCAACCGCGCCGGCGACGACGCCGCTGGCCTCGTCATCAGCGAGAACCTGCGCTCGCAGGTCGGCGGCATGAAGGTCGCCGTCCGCAACGCCCAGGACGGCGTGTCGGTCGTGCAGACCGCAGAAGGCGCCCTCACCGAGGTCCACTCGATGCTGCAGCGCATCCGTGACCTCTCGGTCCAGGCGTCCAACACCGGCGCCAACGGCGGCGAGACCGGCGCATCGGTCGCCGCAGCCCAGGCCGAGGTCAACCAGCTGGTCGCCGCCATCGACCAGGTCGTGGACAACACCGCCTTCAACGGGCAGAACCTGCTGAACGGCACCGGGACCCTCAGCTTCCAGGTCGGCGCCAACGGCAACGAGACCATCACCGTCGGCCTGTCCGACATGAACGCCGCGGTCCTCGGCATCACGGCCACCAAGCTGTCGGACCTGTCCGCCGCTGCGTCCTTCTCCTCCAGCGCCACCGCTGCGAGCGAGGCCATCGCCGTCGTCGACGCCGCCATCGCACAGGTGTCCAGCTTCCGCGGAACCCTGGGTGCCACCCAGAACCGCCTCGAGCACACCATCAACAACCTGCAGGTGGCCACCGAGAACCTGTCGGCCTCCGAATCCCGCATCCGTGACGCCGACATGGCCCAGGAGATGACGGAGTTCACCCGCAACCAGATCCTGTCCCAGGCCGGCACCGCCATGCTCAGCCAGGCCAACAGCATCCCCCAGGGTGTGCTGAGCCTCCTGCAGGGCTAGGACCCAGGTCAGACCTGATCAGCAAGACGGTCGGCGCACGGACGCGCCGGCCGAGCCACCACGCGCTGCATCCCGCTCAAGGAGGAGCACCACATGCGGATCAATCAGAACACGATGGCGATGAACGCCCATCGCAACCTGTCGAGCACCCAGAACTCGCTCGGCAAGTCCCTCGAGAAGCTCTCCTCGGGCTTCCGCATCAACCGTGCCGGCGACGACGCCGCTGGCCTGGTCATCAGCGAGAACCTGCGCTCGCAGGTCGGCGGCCTCAAGGTCGCCACCCGCAACGCCCAGGACGGCATCAGCGTCGTCCAGACCGCAGAAGGAGCCCTCACCGAGGTCCACTCCATGCTGCAGCGGGCCCGCGACCTCGCCGTCCAGGCCTCCAACACCGGCGCCAACGGTGGCCACACCGGCTCCTCCGTGGCCGCGGCCCAGGCCGAGCTCGACGAGCTCGTCGGCGCCATCGAGCAGATCGCCGACACCACCAAGTTCAACGGCACCAGCCTGATGAACAGCACCAACAGCCTGACCTTCCAGGTCGGCGCCAACGGCGGCGAGACCGTCGCCATCACCCTCGCCGACATGCAGACCGCAGCCCTGGGCATCGACACCCTCGTCTCGGGCCAGGCCGGCGACTTCGACTCGGGCGCCGGCGCCGCCAGCGCCGCCATCGCCACCATCGACGCCGCCATCAGCACCGTCTCCAGCTTCCGCGGAACCCTGGGCGCCACCCAGAACCGCCTCGAACACACCATCAACAACCTCCAGGTCGCCACCGAGAACCTGTCCGCCTCCGAATCGCGCATCCGCGACGTCGACATGGCCCAGGAGATGACCAACTTCACCCGCAACCAGATCCTGTCCCAGGCAGGAACCGCCATGCTCAGCCAGGCCAACGCCGTCCCCCAGGGCGTCCTGAGCCTGCTGCAGTAGGCCCCAGACACAACGTCGGGCGTCGCGACGCGACGCCCGACCACACAGTCAGTTCTCCCCGCTTGGGCGGGAGGCACGTGCGCAGGTTCTGGTCGCACGGTCTCCCGCCCTCGTGGAGGTTTTGGCGTTCCGGGAGGCACCTCGACGGCCAGCTGACCACTGGCTCGACCCCTCAGGTCCGGCGCGTTGCTGCCGATACCAACGGTGTGACCGACGGACTGGTCACCGGCCGCCGACCCCAGGGTGCGGCAGCCACGTCATCGCCATCAGCTTCAAGGAGGAAGTCTGGCAACCCCGCCCGGGGTCTGACTCGGGCACCCGCGTCATCGCACGCGTGCCACCAGGGACGGTGGCCGACCGAGGACGTGTCACAGGCCGTGCATCGGCATCGACCGCGACGTGTCGCGAGGCATCGACGCCATGCACCAACACACCTCACGGACGAGCCGGCGACCACCGGTCGGTCCGCCTGCCCGAAAACCTCGTGTGGTTGCCTCAACTGGTTGCGGGCCCAGCCGATGAGCACCTGACAGCGGCACGGAAGGACCCGGCTGCTGCAACGTCAACGTCATTCGACTGGTGGTCAACCCAAATGGGCCTGCGGATCAATCAGAACATCATGGCGACGAATTCCCACCGGAATCTGTCGCAGACCCAAGGCGCGCTCAGCAAGAGCCTGGAGAAGCTCTCCTCGGGCTTCCGCATCAACCGTGCGGCCGACGACGCCGCCGGCCTGGTCATCTCCGAGAACCTGCGCTCGCAGATCGGTGGTGTCCAGACCGCCGTGCGCAACGCCCAGGACGGCATCTCCGTGGTGCAGACCGCAGAAGGTGCGCTGACAGAGGTCCACGCGATGCTGCAGCGCATCCGCGACCTCGCCGTCCAGGCCTCCAACGAGGGCGCCAACGGCGGCTTCGGTGGCGCCTCGGTGGCTGCCGCACAGGCCGAGGTCACCCAGCTCGTGGACGCGGTCGACCAGATCGCCCAGAGCACCAAGTTCAACGGCACCTCGCTGCTCAGCGGATCGGCGACCCTGACGTTCCAGGTCGGCGCCAACTCCGGCGAGACGATCGACGTCGCAACCGCCGACATGACCATCACCACGGGCCTCGGCATCAACGGCATCGACTTCACCTCGGCGACCGGCGCCGCTGCGGCCGCGATCTCGACGATCGACGCCGCCATCGGCACGGTGTCGACCTACCGCGGCACGCTCGGCGCAACCCAGAACCGCCTCGAGCACCAGATCAACAACCTCCAGGTGGCCGCAGAGAACCTGTCCGCCTCGGAGTCGCGCATCCGCGACGCCGACATGGCCGCAGAGATGTCGACGTTCACCCGCAACCAGATCCTGTCCCAGGCCGGCACCGCGATGCTCGCCCAGGCCAACCAGGTCCCGCAGGGCGTCCTCAGCCTGCTGCAGCAGTAACCAGACCGCCCGCCGCTGCCCAGCGGCCGGCGCACCCGCCGCCCCGTTCGAGCCTGCTCGGACGGGGCGTCGAAGGTTTTGCTCAGCTCGAGCCGTGACCTACCGATGAAGGTCATGAGCGATCAACGGATTGATCGCCTCGACAGCACTTCACGCGAAGATCACACCGCACCCGATTTCACGGAGGAAACGGGCCCATGCGCACCCATGCGAACGCGATGGCGTCACGCGCCCATCGGCAAGTCGCCAACCTGCGGGTCGCGACAGCGAACCTGACGGCCTCGACATCACGCATCAGCGACGTCGACCTGGCCTCGGCGCTGTCGACCCTGACCCGCACCAAGATCCTTTCCCGAGCCGGCACCAAGGTGCTGTCGCGGGCCGACGCCGTCCAGCAGCGAGTCCTTTCGCTGCCGGACTGACCGTTCGGAAAGGGGCGGTGACCAACGGATTGGTCGCCGTCACCCGCCCCGACCCGGGTGCGGGACGCCAGTAGACCCACTTCAAGGAGGAAACGGGTATGCGAATCAACCAGAACACGATGGCGATGAACGCCCATCGCAACCTGTCCGGCACCCAGAACTCGCTGGGCAAGTCCCTCGAGAAGCTCTCGTCGGGCTTCCGGATCAACCGAGCGGGTGACGACGCCGCCGGCCTCGTCATCTCCGAGACCCTGCGCTCCCAGGTCAGCGGCATCAAGACCGCTGTCCGCAACGCCCAGGACGGCGTCTCCGTCGTCCAGACCGCTGAAGGTGCCCTCACCGAGGTCCACTCGATGCTGCAGCGCATGCGTGACCTGGCCGTCCAGGCGTCCAACACCGGCGCCAACGGTGGCCTCGGCGGCGCGTCCGTTGCCGCGGCCCAGGCGGAGTTCACCGAGCTGCGGGATGCCATCCAGCAGGTCGCATCCACCACCGAGTTCAACGGCACCAGCCTGATGAGCGGCGCGTCGGCCAACCTGACCTTCCAGGTCGGGGCCAACGGCGGCGAGACCCTCACCCTGGCGACCGCTGACATGACCATCACGAGCGGCCTGACCATCAACGCCCTCGACCTGACCGCCGACGCCTCCGGCGCGATCGCGGGGATCGACTCCGCCATCGCTGAGGTGTCGACGTATCGCGGGACCCTGGGTGCCACCCAGAACCGCCTCGAGCACACCATCAACAACCTGCAGGTGTCCGCGGAGAACCTGTCCGCGTCGGAGTCGCGCATCCGCGACGTCGACATGGCGCAGGAAATGACCAACTTCACCCGCAACCAGATCCTGTCCCAGGCAGGAACCGCCATGCTCAGCCAGGCCAACAGCGTCCCCCAGGGCGTCCTCAGCCTGCTCGGCTAGCCACGGACCCGGGCCGTTCGGCACGAACGGGCGGTCCGGGACCACCGCCGGACCTCGATACCGGTGACCCTGCCGGGACAACGGATTGTCCTCGGGTCGCCACACCCCCACCCCGCTCAAGGAGGAGCACCACATGCGCATCAATCAGAACACCATGGCGATGAACGCCCATCGCAACCTGTCGAGCACCCAGAACTCGCTCGGCAAGTCCCTCGAGAAGCTCTCCTCGGGCTTCCGAATCAACCGCGCCGGCGACGACGCCGCTGGCCTCGTCATCAGCGAGAACCTGCGCTCACAGGTCGGCGGCCTCAAGGTCGCCACCCGCAACGCCCAGGACGGCATCAGCGTCGTCCAGACCGCAGAAGGAGCCCTCACCGAGGTCCACTCCATGCTGCAGCGAGCCCGCGACCTCGCCGTCCAGGCCTCCAACACCGGCGCCAACGGCGGCCACACCGGCTCCTCCGTCGCCGCAGCACAGGCCGAGCTCGACGAGCTCGTCGGCGCCATCGAGCAGATCGCCGACACCACCAAGTTCAACGGCACCAGCCTGATGAACAGCACCAACAGCCTGACCTTCCAGGTCGGCGCCAACGGCGGCGAGACCGTCGCCATCACCCTCGCCGACATGCAGACCGCAGCCCTGGGCATCGACACCCTCGTCTCGGGCCAGGCCGGCGACTTCGACTCGGGCGCCGGCGCCGCCAGCGCCGCCATCGCCACCATCGACGCCGCCATCAGCACCGTCTCCAGCTTCCGCGGAACCCTGGGCGCCACCCAGAACCGCCTCGAACACACCATCAACAACCTCCAGGTCGCCACCGAGAACCTGTCCGCCTCCGAATCGCGCATCCGCGACGTCGACATGGCCCAGGAAATGACCAACTTCACCCGCAACCAGATCCTGTCCCAGGCAGGAACCGCCATGCTCAGCCAGGCCAACAGCGTCCCCCAGGGCGTCCTCAGCCTGCTCGGCTAGCACTCGACACCATCTGAATGACCCACCGACGACGGGGAACGGAATCCCCGGTCGGTGATCCACATCGATGCCATCTCAAGGAGGAGATTCCATGCGCATCAACCAGAACACCATGGCGATGAACGCTCATCGCAACCTGTCCGGCACCCAGAACTCACTGGGCAAGTCCCTCGAGAAGCTCTCCTCGGGCTTCCGTATCAACCGTGCCGGCGACGACGCCGCTGGCCTGGTCATCAGCGAGAACCTGCGCTCGCAGGTCGGCGGCCTCAAGGTCGCCACCCGCAACGCCCAGGACGGCATCAGCGTGATGCAGACCGCTGAAGGAGCCCTCACCGAGGTCCACTCCATGCTGCAGCGGGCCCGTGACCTCGCCGTCCAGGCGTCCAACACCGGCGCCAACGGCGGCGAGACCGGGGCCTCCGTCGCCGCGGCCCAGGCCGAGCTCGACGAGCTGATCGGCGCCATCGACGACATCGCCAACGACACCAAGTTCAACGGCACCAACCTGCTGAACGGCACCTCGACGCTCAGCTTCCAGGTCGGCGCCAACGGCGGCGAGACCATCTCCGTGACCATGTCGGACATGAACGCGGCGGTGCTCGGCACCGGTGCCTCGTTCATCACTGCGCTCGCCTCGGGACAGGCCAACGACTTCGACTCCAGCGCCGGCGCCGCAAGCGCCGCGATCGCCGTGATCGACGCCGCCATCAGCCAGGTCTCGAGCTTCCGCGGAACCCTGGGTGCCACCCAGAACCGCCTCGAGCACACCATCAACAACCTGCAGGTCGCCACCGAGAACCTGTCCGCGTCGGAGTCGCGCGTCCGCGACGTCGACATGGCGCAGGAGATGACCAACTTCACCCGCAGCCAGATCCTGTCCCAGGCAGGAACCGCCATGCTCAGCCAGGCCAACGCCGTCCCCCAGGGCGTCCTCAGCCTGCTCGGCTAGCCACGGACACGGTGGGTGCGGTCCGACCGCGCGCCGCACCCATCACGGTGACGGGAGGATGACCGCACGGTCGTCCTCCCGCTGCCGTTGCCGGGCGCTCGCGAGCCGGGTGCCCACCGATCACCCACACCGCACACGGAGGTGCAGACGATGGATCCGATCAGGACGGCGTCCCCCGCCGTCGCCACCGATGCGCAGCGCACACCGCCGCTGACCTCGGTGCCCCACACCATGTCCGGTCCCCCGGACGGTCACCCCGGCGTGCCCACGCCCGCGGAGGTGATCGAGTCCGCCGACCGGACCAGGCAGGACACCGCCCGCCGGGTCGCCCGTGCGATCGCGGCCCCGCAACGACGACGCGTCGAGGTCGAATGGCACGCCGCCAGCCTCGGCTACGTGCACCGGATCCTCGATCCGAGCAGCGGACGACAGCTCCAACAGTTCCCGGCTGCTCAGGTCCTGGACATGGTGGACGATCTGATGAAACAGATACAAGAGGAGCAATAGCCCGTGGCAACGTTCGGCATCGATGGCCTCGCGTCCGGTCTGGACACGACAGGCATCATCAACCAGCTGATCCAGCTGGAACGACAGCCCCAGGTCCGACTCGAACAGCGGATCTCCAACAACGATGCAGCCATCGCGTCGCTGCAGAAGTTCTCCTCGGCGTTCGACAACATCGAGACGCTGTCCAAGGCCCTCTCGGGTTCGGCCAAGAACTTCGTACCCGTGCAGGCGTCGACGTCCACCGACAGCGTCGTGGCGACCGCGTCACCGGGTGCCGAGCAGGGCTCGTTCACCTTCACCGTGGACCAGCTCGCCGCGACCCACCGGCTGGTCTCCGGCGGCACGACGGCGGCGTCCACCGACGTCGTTGCCACGCCCGACTCCACGGTCCGCATCACCGTCGACGGCACCGACTACGACGTCGACACCGGCGACGGCACGCTGTCCAGCCTGATCGCCAACATCAACGACCCGGCGCAGCCGTGGTCGGCCCTCCCCGTCACCGCCCAGGCGGTCAACACCGGGAGCGGCTTCAAGCTGCAGCTCACGTCCGGCTCCAGCGGCGCTGACGGCACCTTCACGATCGACACGACGAACCTCGACGCCACGTTCGCCGCCGGCATGCCCGTCCTCACCCAGGGCCGGGACGCACAGGTCACCATCGGCGACGGCCCGGGCGCGTATGCGGTGACCTCGGGGACCAACACCTTCAACGACGTCATCTCCGGTGTCAGCTTCACCGTCACCGAGTCGAGCTCCACCCCCATCACGCTGTCCATCGACGCCGACCCCGACGCCCTGGTGGACCAGGTCAGCGAGCTCGTCGACGCGATCAACTCGCTGATCACCGGCATGGACCAGGCGCTCGACAGCGGTCTGGAGGGCACGCAGGGATCGTTGTCCAACGACCCCACGATGCGCTCGCTGCGAACCCAGCTGCTCAACGCCGTGACCTACAGCGTGGGCAACACCCACTTCCAGTCCGCAGGCCTGATCGGCATCGAGTCGACCCGCGACGGGAAGCTGGAGTTCGACGAGACCGCGTTCCGCGAGGCGTTGGCCGACCGTCCCGACGACGTGGTGGCCATGTTCCGGTCCGACGACGACGCCAACCCCGGCCTGGCCCAGCGGCTGGAGTCGCTCGCTTCCCAGGCGACGACGCTCAACACCGGACTGTTCGCCACCGCCATCGAGGCACGGGAGTCCACCAACCGGACGATGGAGGACCAGATCGCGGCGATCGACATCCGTGTCGAGCTGCGACGAACGGCCCTGCAACGCCAGTTCTCCGCGCTGGAGGTCGCCCTCTCCAGCATGCAGGCCCAGGGTGACTGGCTGACCAGCCAGCTACCCCAGCTGCAGGCCAACTCCGCCAAGTAACCGGGGCCGCGCCCCTCCTGCAGCCCGTCCTCCTGCCGATAGGAGGAGGACGTCCAACCCCATCGACACCCGGAAGGGTCCCGACTCGCCATGACGCTCGCCAGCGCCCGACGCCGGTACGTGACCGACGCCATCCAGACCGTCAGCCCCCAGCAGCTCGTCGTCATGCTCTACGACCGCCTGCTCCTGGACATCACCCGTGCCGGGGAAGCGTTGGAGCGTCGTGACCTCGAGGCCGTCAACGCCCAGCTGACCCATGCCCAGGACATCGTCCTGGAGCTGGAGTCCAGCCTCGACCCCAGCCTGTGGTCGGGGGGCCCCACGCTGCTGGCGCTGTACCGGTTCCTCCACAACGAGCTCATCACGGCCAACGTGACCAAGGACGCGGCACGGATCCAGATCTGTCGGGGACTCGTCGAACCGCTCGCGACAGCCTGGCGCCAGGCCGCATCCGGCCTGGCCGAGGACCTGACGTCCCGGGCGGCATCAGCCCAGCAGCTGCACCAGTCGACCCAGCCCCTCCAAGCGGTCACCACGTGACAACCATGGGCACCGCGTGGGAGGCCGCGCTGGACAGCTACGAGGCACGCCTCGACGCCGTCGGTGAGGCCATCAGCAGCGGCGACCCGGCCGGTGTGCCCCCGTTCCTCGCACCCGACGACCTCGGCACGATGCCCTCGGTCGCGGTCGAGCGTGCGCTCCGGCTGCTCGAGCGCTCACGCGAGCTCGAACGGATCATGGCCCGGGCCCTCACGGTGGTGTCGGACAAGCTCGAGCACCGGCCGACCCAGCCCGCGCCCCGACGGGCCAGCCGCCTGGACGTCACGGTCTAACCAGCGGGCGAGTGCCCCTCGCGCGTCGACCGTCGACGCTTCAGGTCGTACATCCGCTCGTCGGCACGCGACAACACGTCGTCCAGTGACTCGTCCGGCCGACGCGTGGCGATCCCGACCGACGCCTCGACGCCACCGGTCGCCAACGCCTTGTTGACCCGGGAGACCAGCGTCTCGGGCACCGCCGGCGCAGGGGCCGCGATCACCGCGAACTCGTCGCCACCGATGCGGAAGGCCATGTCGGAGGCCCGCACGACGCTGGACAGGGCCGCCCCCGCCGCCCGCAGGTAGCCATCACCCGCGGCATGCCCCTCGGTGTCGTTGCGGACCTTGAGCCCGTCCAGGTCCATGACGAGGATCGTCGCCGAGGACCCGAACCGCCGGCACCGGGCCTCCTCCAGCTTCAGCAGCAGGTCGAACGCACGTCGGTTGGGCAGGCCGGTCAGGGCATCGGTGCGTGAGGCGACCTTGGCCAGGTCCAGCCGCCGCTGGAGGCGATCACGCTCGAGGTCCAGGGCCAGCGCCGTGGTCAGCAGGTCCGCGATGTGGAGGAGGAACGGCTCCAGGGTGTCCAGGGGCACGGTGGACCGCTCCGGGTCGATGCCGCAGAGGGTGCCGAACAACCCCTCCCCCTCGATGGCAAGGGGCAACCCGACGTAGGTCTCGATGTCGAGCTGGTCGAAGACCGGGGCCTGGCGGTACACCGGCAGCTCGGATGCCGCGGTGGTGACGTTGGGCCCCTCACCCTCCACCATCCGCGAACAGAAGCTGTCGGACCAGCGCAGCACGCTGTTGGGCGCCACGTCGTACCCCTGGCCGACTGCGTCGAGGACCACCCAGTCCTCGCCGACGACACGGGTGACCATCCAGGCACCCATG
The DNA here is from genome assembly GCF_003344865.1 of Euzebya pacifica. Lineage (GTDB taxonomy): Bacteria > Actinomycetota > Nitriliruptoria > Euzebyales > Euzebyaceae > Euzebya > Euzebya pacifica. The sequence continues at coordinate 1,419,923 of NZ_CP031165.1, read as the reverse complement.
GGGACGTGGGCCTGGAGGAACTCCAGGGTCCGTCTCGCCGCCTCCTCGAAGTCGGCCGCGACGGGTTCGGTGCCCATCCCCGCGGGGACGCCGAGCAGCGGCGCCGGTCGATCGCCGAGGACCTCCTCCACCGCAGCGAGCAGCGCGTCGGGGCCCGCGTCCTTCGGCACCACCGAGGCTGCGCCGATCCTCCGTGCGCGTTCGGCGAGCTCCGGTTCGACGCTGCCGCTGTGCACGATCACCGGCACCCCGACGGCCTGCAGGATGGTCTCCAGGGAGTTCATGCCGTCGATGTCGGGCAGGCCGAGGTCGACCACGACGACGTCGAAGGCGCCACGTTGCAAGGCAAGCATTTCGAGCGCCCCGAACATCGTGTCGACCGGCGCCACGTGCACACCGGCGGGCTCGAGCTCGGCGGCGACCAGCACCTGATGTGCTGGGTCGTCCTCAACGAGCAGGACCACGGGATCGGCAGATCTGACGGGCGGCGACGGCGCGGTCTGCATGGCTGTTCCTGACGTTGCGGTACCCCCCGCACGGCGGTGGTGGGGACCCCGCGGCGGGGGGTCTCCCGTCCCCACGGAACGATACCCGGGTGGCACGCAGGATCCGTGATGGGTCGACCCAGCGACGGCGCACCCAGCTGGTTCCGTTCTGCCACTTTTTGATCACGCTCTGCTAAGGGCGGGACACCGGTGGCCGATCGGAGGACCTGACGCGAAGGATCGTGTCGTAGCTCACCGCCATGGATCGGCGGCAACCCTGTTGACCTGACCGATCCTGGAGGCATTCCCGTGGTGTACGACGTCACCTCGGCCGCGTTGCACTCGGCACTGAGCGGCCTGTCGACGAGACGCCGCGTGATCGCCGACAACATCGCCAACGTCGACACGCCGCACTACCTGGCGGGTCGCGTGTCGTTCGAGGACTCCATCCAACGTGCGCTCGAGGGCGCCCGGACCGGACGGGTCGATGCGGCGGGAGTCGGGAGCGTTGCCGCCGACCGGACGATGTCGGACGCCGCCACCCGGCTGAACGGCAACAACGTGAGCCTCGACGACGAAGTCGTGTCCCAGACCACCAACGAGCTGGCTTACTCCACGGTCCTCGAGGCGATGAACGGCAAGTTCCGCCTGCTCCGCACCGCGATCAGCCAGGGGGCATAGCGCATGAGCATGTTCGGCGCGATCAGCACCGCCCACTCCGGCCTGCAGGTGCACCGCACGTGGCTCGACGCCACGTCGGACAACATCGCCAACCTCAACACCGTCCGCAGCACCGACGAACCCGCGTTCCAGGCGCGCTACGTGATGGCCCAGGCCGTCGAGGGTGCCGGCGCGCGGGTCGCCGGTGTCGAGTACGGCAGCGCCGAGGGTCGGCTGGCACACCAGCCCGACCACCCGTTGGCCGACGCCGACGGCATGGTTCGCCTTCCCGACATGGACATGGGGTCGCAGATGACCTCGCTCATGCTGGCCCAGCGCGGCTACCAAGCGAACCTCAGCGTCGTCGAGACCGCCCGTGACGCCTACCGAGCTGCCCTGCAGCTGGGACGGTCCTAGGCCATGGCCATCCCCCCGATCAGCGCCCGGCCGATGACCGGCACGGGCCCCATCGCCCGCCCGACGATGGCCCCGACCGGCGGCCAACCGGCTGCCGGCCAGGCCACCGGGGCCACCGACGGCGCCGGCTTCGGCAAGGCCATCGCCGACGCCCTCGGGTCGGTCCAGGAAAGCCACCAGGTCGCCGACGGGCTTGCCCAGCAGGCCGCCACCGGACAGCTGGAGAACGTCCACGACTACATGATCGCCGCCACGCAGGCGCAGCTCGCGACCGAGCTGACCGTCGCCGTGCGCAACAAGGCGCTGGAGTCGTTCAACGAGATCATGAGGATGCAGGTCTGATGAGCGCAGGAACCACCAATGGCTGACACCACCACCCGCGAGCGCTCGCCGCAGCAGCTCGCCGAGCAGGCCCGCGACAAGGCCAACGGCATCCTGTCGGGGTTCACCACCGGGCAGAAGACGACGACGGCCCTGGCCATCATCGCCCTGCTCGCCGCCGGCATGTTCTTCATGCGCTGGGTCTCCGAGCCGTCCATGGCCCCCTTGTTCACCAACCTCGAGGCCGAGGACGCCGCGGCCATCACCGACGAGCTGACCGCCCGCGGTGTGGACTACCAGCTCAGCGACGGCGGCCGCACCGTCATGGTCCCGCGGTCCGACCAGCTCGGGCTCCGGCTGGACATGTCCTCGGCCGGCCTGGTGCCGTCCAACACCGCCGGCTACTCCCTGCTGGACGAGAACGGCATCACCACCTCCGAGTTCCAGATGCGCGTGGACTACCAGCGCGCCGTCGAGGGCGAGCTGTCGCGGACCATCTCCGCGATGGAGGCCGTCGAGTCGGCGATGGTGCACCTCGTCATCCCCGAGGAGGACCTCTTCGTGCAGGACAACGAGCGGGCCACCGCGTCGGTCCTGCTCAACACGATGGGTGACCTCACGCCGATGCAGGTGCAGGCCATCGTCAACCTGGTCTCCGGCAGCGTCCAGGGGCTGACGGCCGATCAGGTCACGGTGACCGACGCGTCGGGGAACCTGCTGCACCAGCCCGGCGAGGACGGCACCAGCGCCGCCGCTGGCGACATGCGCCAGTACCAGACCAGCACCTTCGAGTCCCGCCTCGCCGCTGACGTCGAGACCATGCTCCAGCAGGTCGTGGGACCCAACAACGCCGTCGTCACGGTGACTGCCGATCTCAACTTCGACCGCATCCAGCAGACGACGGAGACCTTCGGCAACGCCGCCGGTGGGGTCAACGGCATCCCGCTGGAGTCCACGACGACCACCGAGAGCTACGAGGGCGTCGGCGCCCCGTCGGTGGGGGTCCTCGGTCCCGACGGCCAGCCCCTCGTCGGCGCGGAGGGCGAGACGACCAACTACACCCTCAGCGACGGCTCGACGCGCTTCGCCGTCGACCGTTCCGTCCAGGACATCCTCAGCGCCCCCGGCTCGGTCGACCGCCTCTCGGTGGCCGTCCTGCTGGACGCCAACCGCGAGGGTGCCGACGCGGCACAGGTCCAGGCCCTCGTCGAGGCCGCGGTGGGCTTCGACGCCGTCCGTGGCGACGTCATCGAGGTCTCTGCCCTCCCCTTCGACGCCACCGCTGCCGAGGACGCAGCTGCTGCAGCTGAGGAAGCCGCTGCCGCTGCCGGCCAGGAGCGCATGTTCGACCTCATCCGCACGATCGGTTCGGTGCTGATCGTCATGATCGTGCTCTTCCTCGCGTGGCGGTCCGCCCGGAAGTCCCTTCCCCAGCGGCAGGCCGAGACCATCCCGCTGGACCTCGCCTCCCTCGAAGCGGGCAGCGACGACGACGCCGCGGAAGTGCTCAGCGACGAGGAGCTCAACCAGCTCGAGGCAGGCCCCGACCTGACCGACGAGGTCACCAGCTTGATCGACGGCCAGGGTGACGACATGGCTGGTCTGCTGCGCGGCTGGATGTCGGCATGAGCGCGATCGCAGAGATCAGCGAGCTGAACGGCACGCAGAAGGTCGCCATCCTGCTGATGGCCGTCGGCAAGGACCGTGCCGGACGGATCCTCAAGACCATGCGCGAGTCGGAGGTCGCCGAGGTGGCCGCCGAGATCGCCCGCCTGCCAACGGTGCCGACCGAGATCGTCGACAGCGTGCTCAAGGAGTTCCGCGACATGGCCTCGGCGAAGGTCAACATCGCCACCGGTGGCCTGGAGTTCGCCCGGGCCATGCTGGAGGTGTCCCTCGGGGACGAGAAGGCCTACGAGATCATGGACCTGCTCGCCGCGCAGATCCACGAGGCGCCCTTCGAGTTCCTCCGCAACACCGACCCCCGCCAGGTCCTGTCGTTCATCTCCGAGGAACACCCGCAGACCATCGCGTTGGTCCTGGCGCACATGTTGCCCGACTCCGCCGCCATGGTGCTCGGCAGCCTGCCCGAGGGCCTGCAGCGCGATGTCGCGGTCCGGGTGGCGCTGATGGACCGCACCTCCCCCGAGGTCATCGAACGCGTCGAACGGACCCTCGAGCGCAAGCTGTCGTCGGTGCTGAGCCAGAGCGACTTCTCCGAAGCCGGGGGCGTCGACGCCCTCGTGGAGATCCTGAACCGTGCGGATCGCGGCACCGAACGCCTCATCCTCGAAGGCCTCGAGACGGCGAACTCCGAGCTTGCCGACGAGGTGCGCCAGCTGATGTTCGTCTTCGAGGACATCACCACCCTCGACGACCGTTCGGTCCAGCTGATCCTGCGGCAGGTCGACAACAAGGACCTGGCCGTTGCCCTCAAGGGCGTGCCCGCGACGGTCAAGGAGAAGATCCAGCGGAACATGTCCGAGCGTGCCGGCGCCGCCCTGATGGAGGAGATCGACCTGATGGGTCCCGTGCGGCTCAAGGACGTCGAGACCGCGCAGGGGTCGATCGTGCGGGTCATCCGCACCCTTGAGGAAGCCGGCCAGATCGTCCTGAGCAGGAGCGGTGATGAGTTCGTTGAGTGACCGGGCCCCGCGCGTCGGCATCCTCCGGGGTGCGGTCGCCGGCCGGCCAGCGGTCGTGCCCGCGATGTCGGACCCCCGTCGTCCCCGTGGGATGGCCCAGGTCGACGCCGCCACCCTGGATGCCCTTCGTGACAAGGCCCAGCAGGAGGGCTGGCAGGCCGGCTACGACGCCGGGCTCGTGGCCGGCCAGCAGGACGCCCTGGATCGGGCGGCCGAGACCGAACAGCGTCACCGTGCGGCCCTCGACGCCCTGCTGGGCGCAGTCGCCGACCTGCGCGAGCGCGAGGTCGCCTCGCTGGAGCACGTCGCCGACCAGACGGCCCTGCTCGCCCTGCGCATCGCCGAGATCGTGCTCGAGCGGGAGATCACGTCCGCGGCCGACCCCGGACGCGACGCCATCTGCCGTGCGATCGAGCTCGTGCCCGAGGAGGGCGACGTCCGCATCCGGATGAACCCCGCTGACATCCAGGCCATGGGACCGGTTGACGACCTGCTTCCCGGCCGCGGAGTCGAGCTGATCGCCGACCCGGCCGTCACCTCCGGCGGGTGTGTCGTCAACGTCGACGCGACCCGCATCGACGCCCAGATCCCGACCGCGCTCGGTCGGGTCGCCGAGGTCCTTCGCTGACCTCCCCCCGGATGCACCACGGGGCACGCCAGTCGTCGGAAACATTGACGCTGCGCTAATCCCCGGTCACTGCGAGCCGATCAAGAGCCTGACGCGAGGGACCGTGTCTTCAGCACATCGCCAGGGATCGGCGATCATCCGCCAGCTCTGCGCTGTCCGCAGCCGGAGCCACGATCCCCAAGGACCCTCGCGTGCCCAGCGACCTCGGAACGCTCGCCTCTCCCCTCGACCGCGTCTTCGCGCGGGCGACGGCGGCAGCCCCTCCCGTCGTCAGCGGCCGGGTCACGCGGGTGGTCGGCCTCAACCTCGAGGTCGACGGCCTGCGCGCGGCGATCGGTGACGAGATGGTCGTCCACACCGGCAACGGGTTCCTGCCCGCCGAGGTGGTGGGCCTCAGCGACCACGGCCTGATCTGCATGGCCTACGGCGACCTCATGGGCGTCGGCATCGGCGACCGGGTCGTCGCCACCGGCAACGCCCAGACCATCCGCGTGGGTGCCGAGCTGCTCGGTCGCGTCGTCGACGGGCTCGGCCAGCCGCTGGACGGCGGCCCGCCCCTGGAGGTCCGCGGCGACGGCCACTGCGTCGAGGTCACCCTCGACGGCACCCCACCGCACCCGCTGCGCCGCCAGCGGGTCGAGGTTCCCCTCGGCGTGGGCGTGAGGGCCATCGACACCCTCATCCCCTGCGGCCGAGGCCAGCGGATGGGCATCTTCGCCGGCTCCGGCGTGGGCAAGTCCTCGCTGCTCAGCATGATCGCCCGCGGCAGCGACGCCGACGTCACGGTGCTTGCCCTCATCGGCGAGCGTGGCCGCGAGGTCCGTGAGTTCATCGAACACGACCTGGGGCCCGAGGGCCTCGCCCGTTCCGTCGTCGTCGTCGCCACCTCCGATCAGCCTGCGCTGGTGCGGCTGCGGGCGGCGTTCGTCGCCACCCGCATCGCCGAACACTTCCGTGACCAGGGCTCCGACGTCCTGCTGATGATGGACTCCCTGACCCGGTTCTCCATGGCCCAGCGCGAGATCGGCCTGGCCGCCGGGGAACCACCCGCCACCCGTGGCTACCCGCCCAGCGTCTTCACGCTGATGCCGAAGCTGCTGGAACGTGCTGGCTGTGGCGAGACCGGGTCGATCACCGGCCTGTACACCGTGCTGGTCGAGGGCGACGACATGCAGGACCCCGTGGGCGACGCCGCCCGCTCGATCCTCGACGGCCACATCGTGCTGTCCCGTCGGCTTGCCACCGCCGGTCACTTCCCGACCATCGACGTGCTCGAGTCCGCATCGCGCGTCGCCAACCGCGTGACCGACGCCGACCAGCGTGACGCCGCCACCGAGCTGCGGCGGATGATGGCCGCCCTCCGCGACGCCCGTGACCTCGTCGACATCGGCGCCTACGTCCCGGGCTCCAACGCCGACGTCGACCGGGCGCTGGCCCTCGACCCGGCCATCACCAGGTTCCTGCAGCAGCCCATGGACGAGCTGACCCACCCCGAGCTGTCGTGGCGGACCCTCCGCCAGATCCTCGGCCACGGTCGGGCCGACACCAACGGCGCGGTGGCCCGATGAAGCGCTTCGCCTTCCGGCTGTCCCGAGTCCAGCGTGTCCGGGAGATCGAACGCGACCGTGCGCGCGGTGAATGGGCCCGTGCCCGGGCCGAACAGACCGCCGTCGAACAGCAGCTGGACAAGCTGCGGGCGGACGCCGCTGCCGAGGCCAACGGCCTGGGCCCCGGCACCGTCATGACCACCGCCGACGTCCGCGCTGCCGCCTTCCGCGCCAGCCTGCGGGCCCGTGCCGCCGAGATGGCCACCCTCGAGCTGGCCCGGGCACAGCAGGTGACCGACGCCCGCACCGCCGAGCTCCTGGCCGCCAACACCGCCGTCGATGCGCTGGGCAAGCTCGAGCAGCGCCATCGGGAGGCCTGGGAGACCGACGCCCGGCGCCACGACGCTGCCGTGCTCGACGATGTCGCCACCACCCGATCGGCTCGCGTCACCGGGGGACAACGATGAGCCCCAGCCCGAGCCTGTCGGTCGCCAGCCGCATCGCCTCCATCGAGTCGAGGATCGCCGGCCTCCGCGGCATCACCTCCAGCGGCTCCGCGGTGCTGGGATCCGACGAGCTGTTCGCCCAGCAGCTGGCCCGTCAGAACGGCACGGCGACCGCGTCCGCTGCACCCGCGGCGTCGCTGGCCACCGCCACGTTGCCGACGACCTCGACGCTGCCGACCACGTCGGTGCTGCCCGCCATGGGCGGTTCGACGGGGCAGACCGGCTCGGCGGCGGTGTCCGCAGTCTCCCAGCCGTACTTCGGTCGACAGGAGGGCGTCGTGACCGGCGGCCCGATCGCTCGCCTCGGCGACACCGCAGAACCCGCGCTGCAGCCCGGCGCCGACTTCGGCGAGGCGATCGTGGCGCTGGCCCAGCGCGAGCTCGGCACCCCCTACGTCTGGGGCGGCGAGTCCCAGGCCGAGGGCGGGTTCGACTGCTCCGGGTTGGTCCTGCATGCCTACCGCGAGGCCGGTATCGAGCTGCCACGTGTCAGCCGCGACCAGGCTCGCGTCGGCGAGGCCGTGCCGTCGCTGGACCAGGCCATCCCCGGTGACCTCGTCGCGTTCGGCTCCCCTGTGGACCACATCGGCATCTACGCCGGCGACGGGATGATGGTCGTTGCCCCGCGCACCGGCGACGTCGTGAAGATGCAGCAGATCACCCGCACGCCCACGGCCATACGCCGGATCGTGCCGGAGGGCACGGTCGTGGCGCTGCCCGACGCCGCTCCCGCCACCGCCTCGACCACGACGGCCACGGCGACCGACGAAGGCCCCCTGGTGGGCGTGCCCTTCGCGGCCGAGCTCAACGCCGCGGCCCAGCGCCATGGCGTCGACCCGCGGCTGCTGGCCGCCGTCGCCCGCGCCGAGTCCGGCTACGACCCGAGTGCCCGGTCCCCCGCCGGCGCGCAGGGCCTCATGCAGATCATGCCGGCCACGGCCGCCGAGCTCGGCGTCGACCCGTTCGACCCGGCCCAGGCCGCCGACGGTGCAGCCCGCTACCTCGCGCAGCAGCTGTCGTCGTTCGGATCCACCGAGCTGGCGCTGGCCGCCTACAACGCCGGCCCGGGCAACGTCCGGCGCTACGGCGGGATCCCGCCCTTCACCGAGACCCAGACCTACGTGCAGCGGGTCATCGGGTTCATGGGAGCCATCTGATGTACACACCACCGACCGCCCTGCCCATCCAGCCCCCCACCGCGCCCCGAACGGTCCCCTCCATCGTGGACGGCCGTCGACCGAGCCAGCCAGACGACTGGTTCGGCGCGATGCTGAACCGCGCCGTCGCCGACCGGGACGCCATCGACGACGTGGCTGCCGACGTCGCTGTCGAGGACGGTGCGGTCGAGGACGGTGCTGCCAAGGACGGTGCTGCAACCGACGGTGTCGCCACCGACGGCGCTGTCACGGGCACCGGCGCCCAGGAGGACGGGGCCGAGGACCCAAGCGCCTCCATCGAGGCATCCGAGCGCGACGACACCACACCCGCGGAGACCGCGGCAGCAGGCACCGACCCGGCCACCGAGGTCGTTGCGCCGGACCCCGGCGTGCCGCCCCTGGACGCTGTCCCGGAGGGGCCGGACACCGTCGAGCCCACTTTCGACGGCGACCCAGCCGCTGTCGCCGACGCTGTCCCGGTGGCCGCCGACGCCGCCATGTCCGCGGGGTTCCGCGCACGACTGCAGGCCGCAGGGACACCGGCCGGCCAGACCACCGCCGAGGAGCCAGTCGACGGCGGCACCGGCATGTCGGACCGACTCGGCGCGACTCCCGCCGACACCACGTCGGCTCCTGCCGGTGCCAGCGCAGGGACCGCCTCCGATGGACTCGGCGCGGCCACTGCCCGTTCCGTGCCGTCAGCCGACACTCCCGCCGAGGGCGACGTCACCGCATCGGCGGACGCGAATCCTGCGGGCCACGCAACCGCCGACGACGCGACCCCCTTCACGGGTCCGGTGACCGAGACCCCCGAGGCGCCCACGGCCACCAGCACCGGTCCGACCACCGGCACCGCCCAGACGACTGCCGTCACTCCTGCACCCACCACCCAAGCAGCGATGACGACGACCGCCGGCGCACCGACGCCCGCGGCCGGAGCCATGCCCCCGCAGGTGCCCGTGAGCGGCCAGCTGGCCTCCGCCGTCGCTGCCATGCAGCGGCGTGGGGACGGGGAGTACGTGGCCAGCCTGGACCTGCACCCCGCCGAGCTCGGCCGCGTCCGCGTGGAGATCGAGATCCGCGCCGGCGTGGTCAACGTGCAGGTGGCCGCCGAGCAGGCCGGCACCCGTGGGCTGCTCAACGACCAGCTGGCCGACCTGCGCGCGGCGCTGGAGCAGGGGGGCATGGACGCCGGGCAGCTCGACGTCGCCGGACACGGGTTCGGCGACAACGTCGACCACGACGACGACCGGACCGACTCCTCCGGCCGCACCGACGCCACCGACGCAGCCTCCACCGCCCTGTCCCCCCTCCCCTCCCCGACCCTCGTCGACCTGCCCTCGGGCCGGATCGACGTCCGACTGTAGGAGCGCCCGTGCCCGACGCCATCAGCGCCGCCATGACCACCCCCCAGGTGGTCACCAGCGACACGCCGACCCTCGACCCCTCGCTGCTGGAGAACCCCGACAGCTTCGACCAGGAGATGTTCCTCCAGCTGCTCGTCGCCCAGCTGAAGTACCAGAACCCCCTGGACCCCATGGACTCCAGCGAGTTCATGGCCCAGAGCGCCCAGTTCACCACCGTGGAGAAGCTCGAGCAGCTGACCACCAAGATCGGCGAGTCGATCGCCAACGACCGCCTCGGCACCGCCACCGGCCTCATCGGCCGCGAGGTGTCCTTCACCCGTGCCGACGGCAGCACCGCTGCCGGCGACGTGACCTCGGTTCGCTTCGAACCGTTCGGTCCCGTCCTCGTCCTCTCCGACCGCACCGAGATCGGCATGGCCGACATCTCGTCGGTCTCCGCCCGCACCGCCTGACCCTCGCCAGCCACGTCCCCAGCCCCCCGCAAGGAAGGACCCGCAATGCTTCGCTCGATGTACTCCGGAATCTCCGGACTCCGCAGCCACCAGATCTACATGGACACCGTCGGCAGCAACATCGCCAACGTCAACACGACCGGCTACAAGTCGTCCGGCGTCATCTTCTCCGACATGCTCAGCCAGGTCCTGAGCGGCGCCGGTGCGCCGGGTGAGCTGAGCGGTGGCACCAACCCCGCCCAGGTCGGCCTCGGCACCCGCATCGCCGGCATCCAGACCAGCTTCGTGCAGGGGGCCACCCAGCTGACCGGCCGAGCAACCGACATGGCGATCCAGGGCGACGGGTTCTTCGTGGCCCGGTCCGGCGGCGAGAACCTCTACACCCGCGCCGGGTCGCTGTCCTTCGACGCCAACGGCGCCCTGGTCACCCCCAGCGGCGGGATCATCCAGGGCTGGAGCGCCAACGCCAACGGCGTGGTCGACATCAACTCGCCCGTCACCGACCTCACGGTGCCGATCGGGCAGATCCTGCAGCCCAACGAGTCCACCTCCGTCCAGCTCGGCGGCAACCTGCCGGCCGACGCCGAGGTCGGTGACGCGATCGTGACCACGATCGACATCGTGGATTCCCAGGGCACCCCGCTGCCGCTGACCCTGACGTGGACCAAGACCGGCGACGACGCCTGGGAGGTCTCCGCCACGACGCCCGACCCGGCCAACCCCGGCAGCAACCTCGACCTGATCAGCCCGGCCACGCCGGTCACGTTCGACCCGAGCACGGGACTTCCGAGCATCGGCTCGACCACCATCGCCACCGCCGGGCTGCCCGGCGAGTGGGCGGGCACCGACGTCACCGTCGACTTCGGCGAGCCGGGCGACCCAGATGGCCTGGTGCAGTTCTCCGGCGAGCAGACCATGACGGCCCTCGGCCAGGACGGCTCGGAGATCGGCTTCCTGCGCTCGTTCTCCATCGACCCCTCCGGCCTGATCTCCGGGGTGTTCTCCAACGGCATGCGCCGCGACCTCGGCCAGGTCGCCCTGGCCGCCTTCAACAACCCGACCGGCCTGGAACGGGCCGGCGACACCGCCTTCCGCGCAACCGCCAACTCCGGCGAGGCCGCGATGGGCGTCGCGGGAACCGGACCGTTCGGCTCGATCGCCGGCGGCACCGTGGAGATGTCCAACGTGGACCTCGCCGCGGAGTTCACCAACATGATCTCCGCCCAGCGCGGCTTCCAGGCCAACTCCCGCGTCATCACCGCCAGCGACGAGATCCTGCAGGACCTCGTCAACATGAAGCGGTAGTCCTCCGGTCGGGCTCGGCCCAACCGACACCACGACCCTCCGCTGTCGTACCATCCCTGCTCGGTCTCACCGGGCGGGGATGGTCCGTTCCGGGGGATGCGCTCGCCGGTCCAAGGGGTCAGCCAGATGTTCGTGTGCAGCAGTCGATCGCCGCTTCGTCGTGCCCGGGGGGTGACCGTCCTCGCCGTTGCCCTCGTCGCGGCCGTGCTGACGGCGCTGCCGGCGTCCGCCAGCGAGGAGTGCCTGGCCGACGCCAGCGGCGACCTCGTCGACCTCGTCACCGGCAACGCGGCGACCAATCCCAACGGCGACCTCCGCGCGATGTGCGTGACCCACTCCCCCGGAACGCTGGTCCTCCATGCGCGGTTGGGTGCCGCCACCGACGTGGCCACGCACCCGGCCTGGGAACCGGGCCGGTCCGCGCTGGTGTTCCAGGTCGACGTCGATCCGCCCGCCCCCGGAGGCGAGGGCACCCACGCGTACGACGTGGTGATCGGCCGAGCCGCGGGCGAGCCCGCCTGGACCGTCCAGCGCGCCGATGACGGCGAGGTCGTGTGCGGCGACGGCTTCCCGGCCGACGGCCTGCCCTCCGCGCAGCTGCCGACCTTCGACCTGACCCTCGACACCGCCGACTGCCTGCCGACCGCGGCGGGGCAGGCCCCGACGGCGGTCCGCGTCGGGACGTTCTTGATCTTCGCCGAGGCGGGCGGCAACTCCACGCTGGACGAGATGCCGTCGGCGACCGAGCTGTACGGCAGCGCCGTGGACACCGCCCCGCGCCCCGAGGAGGTCCCCCATGCCGGGGTCGTTCGCGTTGACGGGCGGACCCGGATCGAGACCGCCATCGCGGTCAGCCAGCAGGCCTTCCCCGGCGAGGACAGCGCCGGGGCCGTCGTCCTCGCCACCGGCCGGCCGCCCACCGCCGACGGCACCGCACCCACGTCCAGCCCCGACGCCCTTGCCGCGGCACCGCTGGCCACCCACGTCAGCGGGCCCGTCCTGCTGGTCGGCAGCCCCGGACCGGAGCAGCTCGCCCCGGAGGTCCTGGCCGAGGTCGACCGCATCCTCGCCCCCGGATCGACGGTGTACCTGGTGGGCGGTGAGGCGGTCCTCCACAGCTCGGTGGCCGACGACCTGACCGCTGCCGGCTACACCGCACGCCGCCTCGCCGGCCTGTCACGCGAGTCGACGTCGCTGGCGGTCGCGCTGGAGATCGACCGCGAACCCACCCGCATCGTCCTGGCCGACGGCAGCCGGTTCGAGCACGCGCTGCTCGGTGCGGCCTACGCCGCCCAGGCGAACGCCCGGCCCATCGGACCCGACGGTGGCCCCGCCGGTCACGCGGTGCTGCTGCTGACCACCCGCGACGAGCAGGGCCAGCCGACGCTCCACCACACCCAGCCGGGCTACGTCACCACCGACCGGCCGGGCCGGCAGGTCGTGACGATCGGCGAGGCCGCCACGGAGGCCGCACGACGTGCAGGCCTTTCCGTTGCACCCGAGGACCAGCTCGTCGCCCCGGGCGACGACGTGTTCGCGACCTCGCTGCTGGTCGCCGACCGCTACGTCAACGGTCGGGCGACCCCCACCCCGGTGGCGACGGCGGAGGGCGCCGAACCCCTGCCCGGCATCGCCGCGCCGTCGGTGCCGACCTCGGTGGTGGTCACCAGCGGGGTCTCCTTCCCCGACGCGCTCGGCGGCGCCGCCCTCGCCGGCCGCTACGGGGTCCCCCTGCTGTTCAGCTGGCCGGACTCCCTGCCGGGGCCGACCCGATCGTGGCTCCGCACGCTGCCGAACCGGATCGACCCCGGTTTCGTCCTCGGCGGGCCCGCGGCGCTGCGGGACGCCGTGCCCGCCCAGCTGTCGGGCTGCGGGGTGCGGCCACCCGACCAGTCCACCCCGGAGTGCCGACCGGCATGACGTCAACCCAGACCCATGTTTCCCATATGCTGGGAGATGGGTCTAGCATCAGCCGCGATGAACCGGGTCCGGCAAACGTCTGAGTATCGAGCCGGAGAGAAGTGGGTACACCCGCAGTCCAATCCCGGTCCCCGACATCGCCGTACCAGGAGCAAAACTCCATGCCCTCCCCCTCCATCCGCCTCGTGTCCCCCGCACTGGCGGTCGCCCTGCTGCTCGCGCTGCTGACCACGATGCTGGTCGCGACGCCCGCCGCGGCCGAGTCCCGCTGCTGGGCCGACGCCGCTGGTGACGTCGACGCCAACAACACCGCGGACGACGAAGCGCTGGACACCGTCCCGGAGATCGACATCCTCGCGGTCTGCGCCGACCTCAACGCCGACCGACTCGAGATGACGTTCCGCGTGGCGGCCCCGCACGACCCGGCGGGCAACGCCGACTGGGACGACACCGCGACGTCGCTCGGGGTCGAGATCGACATCAATGGCGAGGATCCGGAGAACGCCGACCGGGACTACACCGTCAACATGGCCCGCTTCCAGGACCAGCCTGCCGGGGCCTTCCCCGAGGTCCGCGTCTACAAGGGCGACAGCCGGACCGCCTACGACCCCGACGGCGACGGCCCCCAGGGTGCTTGTGCGATGGCGGGCGTCTTCGACGGGCTCCGCTACAAGCTGACCGTTCCCGCCCGGTGCATCGACGGCGCGACCAACATCCAGCTGGCCATGTACGCCTTCCACGACGCCCAGCTCGACGACCCGACCGCTGGCTTCTACGACGAGGTCCCGGCCTTCCCCGAGTACAACGGCCCGGTCACCACGACCGACGACGTCGAGACGCCCGTGGACCGCCTCGCCGGCCCGTCCCGTGTCGAGACCGCCCTGGCGATCAGCCAGGACGACTTCGAGGAGGGTGCTGCCGGCGCGGTCGTCCTCGCCCGCGCCGACGCCTCGCCCGACGCCCTCGCCGGCGCCCCCCTGGCCGTCGCCGTCAACGGCCCGCTGCTGCTGACCGCCCGTGACTCCCTCCCCACCTCCGTTGAGGCCGAGATCCAGCGCATCCTGCCCGACGGCGGCCGGGTCGTGCTCTCCGGCGGCACCGCCGCGATCTCCGAGGCGGTGGCCGAGCAGCTGACCGCCCAGGGCTACGAGGTCGTCCGGGCCGCTGGCGACACCCGCTACGCCACCTCCGTCGAGGTCGCCCGCGCCGCAGTTGCCGACCCCAGCGTCATCGTGGTTGCCGACGGCAACGGCTTCGCCGACGCGCTGGTCGGCGGGGCGCTGGCCGCAGAGGAGGACGGTGTGCAGGTGCTGTCCAACGGCACCCAGCTGGACGACACGGCTGCCGCGTACCTCGCCGAGCACCCCGACGCGGAGGTCATCGCGATCGGCCAGAACGCCGTGCAGGCCGTGCCGGACGCCGATGTGCAGCTGTCGGGCGGCAGCTCGTTCGAGACGGCCGTCATCGTCGCCCGGGAGCGCTACAACGACCCCTCGGGTGTCGCCATCGCCAGCGGTACCAACTTCCCCGATGGCCTCGCCGGTGGCGCCCACGCCGGGCGGGCGGGCATCCCGCTGCTGCTGAGCTGGCCCGACGTCCTGCCGGACATCACCTCGACCTACCTCGGCGAGGTCACCCCGGTGGATCGTGTCGTGATGTACGGCGGGGTTGCGGCCACCAGCTACACGGTGGAGGCCACCTCGGCGTCCGCCCTCGGCTGACCCAGCCCCGCCCACCGCGGAACATCACCCTCAGTTCGCCCCCTTCGCACAGCGTCGGGGGCGTTCTGCTAAACCGACAGCCGTCACGACCGATCACTGTAGGTACACGGCGCCCACGGATCGGGCGGCCGTGGTCCAGACATCCGTAGACAGCCCCAAGGCCACCAGGGACGGTGCCGTGATATCTCTCACCCGACTCAGCGGGCAACGCTTCGCGTTGAACCCCGACCTCATGGAGCGCATCGAAGCGACTCCGGACACGGTCGTGTCACTCGTGGACGGCACCAAGCACGTCGTCATCGAGGACGTGGACCAGGTCGTGGCCCTCGTGCGCCACTTCCGGGCAAGCGTCGTCGCGCTCGCCCAGCACATGGAGGTCCAGCCGGCATCCGTCGGTCCGGACCCCGGCAGCGCCCCCGCCCCCGGGCTGCGGCTCGTCACCCGATCGGGAGGTGAATGACCGTGGCCCGCAAGAAGAAGGCTGACGACGCCGAGGCAGCAGGCACCGACACGGCCAAGACCCCCGACGACGACGGCGCCAAGAAGAAGGGCGGCATGCTGCCCGCGATCATCGTGGCCGTGGCCGTGCTGGCCGGCGGCGCGATGGCAGGCGGCGTCATCGGTGGCGGCAGCGGTGCTGCCGCGGCTGCAGGCCCTGCCCCCGAACCCACGCCGACGCCGATGGCGCTGGGCACCGTGATCGAGATGGACTCCATCACGCTGAACCTGGTCGGTGAGGGGATGCACTTCCTCAAGCTCGGCGTGGCCGTCGAGCTCGGCCCCGACACCGTCGAGGAACCGCCGAGCGCGCCGATCTACGACGTCATCATCGACCTGTTCGGTGACTACACCTACGCCGACCTGCTGGCGCCCGATGCCCGGGACGTCACCAAGGAACAGCTGCTGGCCCAGCTGTCGGCGATCTACGGCGAGTCGATCGTCCGCGTCTACTACACCGAGTTCGTGATGCAGTAGCGCCCCACGGCGCAACCGCGGAGGTGCGGTGATCAACCGGTCACCCTCCGCAATATCCAGTGATCCCATCCACTCAGGTGCTCGGGGGGGCTGCCGATCGGGTAGGCGTGAGCATGCCCGGAACCGCAGACGTGTCGACCGTCATCGAGGTCGACCGCACTGGAACGCCAAGGGAGCGCAAGGTCGCTCCCTACGACTTCCGGCGCCCCAACAAGGTCAGCCGTGACCACGTCCGTGCGCTCCAGCTGGTCCACGAGACGTTCGCCCGGCAGTTCTCGACCATCCTGTCGAGCACGCTGCGGACCCTCGCCCCCATCCAGGTCACCTCCATCGAGCAGCGGACCTACGACGAGTACATCTCGCCGATGTCCAACCCGACCTACCTGGCGATCCTCGAGGTCGAGCCGCTCCCCGGACAGGGCATCTTCCACCTGCCGCTTGCGGCCGCGATGGAGATCGTCGAGCGCCTGCTCGGTGGCCCCGGCGGTGGCGAGCACCCCCAGCGGCCGCTGACGGAGATCGAGATCGGCCTGCTCCGCGGCCTGCTCGACCGCATCCTGCGGGAGCTGACCTACGCCTTCGAGTCCTTCATGGACGTCGAGACCCGCATCGCCAGCCAGGAGTCCAACCCGCAGTTCGCCCAGGTGGTCGGCCTGTCCGACATGGTCGTCGTCGCCACCTACGCGGTCGGCATCGGGGAGGCCAGCTGGGAAGCCACGCTCTGCTTCCCCTTCCAGATGCTCCAGCCGGCCCTCGAGGCCTTCACGGAATCCAAGAAGTCCGCGGCGAGCGACGTCGCCGAGCGCCAGCGGCACCAGTCCCTGCTGCACGACCACCTGCACGACGCACCCGTCGACGTGGCCGTCCACTTCAACACCGTGCGGTTGAGCGGCAGCGAGATCGTGGGCCTGCGCACCGGCGACATCCTGCCGCTGCGCCATCGGGTGGATGCCCCGCTGACCATCGCCGTCGGGGGCGTTCCGTGCTTCTCGGCAACTCCCGGCAAGCAGGGCCGACGCCTGGCCGCGATGGTGCTGCCGCCCACCGAGGACCTTGCCGCCGAACAAGCCGCGGCCGGCCAGCCCGTCGGCATCGAGGCCGCCGTCGGCACCGCCCTGCCCAGCGCCTTCCCGGCCAGCACGTTCCCGGCGGCGGCGTTCGAGGCCCCATCTGGCCCCACCGGCCCTGCCGACACCGTTTCGACCCACGCCGTTTCGACCCACGCCGTGCCGACCCACGCCGTGCCGACCCCAGCCGTCCCGACGCACCACGAGGACCAGACCCATGAGTGAGACGCTGCTCGAGGCGACCGTGGCGGCCGTCGTCCGTCGCATCGGTGGACGCCTGCCCGCCGCCTACACCCTGGACCCGCAGGACCTGCGGATCGGCGGCGATGCGGACCACACCCTTCCCGACGGCGGAACCACCGTTCGCTGGGCCCTCGGCACCGACGACGGCCACCTGGTCGTGGCGATCACCGCCGATGCCGCGGAGATGCTGGCCGCCGAAGGGCCGCTCGTCGATGTCATGACCGCCCGCGTCGAGGCGGCTGCCATCGACCTGGCCATCGCCTTCGGCGGCATCCCGCCGATGCTCGGCGAAGGCGTCGAGGTCGACCCGTCCACAGCGTTCGAGGGGCCGACCGGCGAGCCGGTCAGCGTGCTCCTGGACGACGCCGGCGTGCACCGCGCGACCATCGGCCTGCGCCTGGAGCTCACCGACGCCCTGATGGGACCGGTTCCCGAGGACCTGCCCGAGTTCGACCTGGGCCCCTTCCCCGGCGACGACGAACCCACCGTGGACGCCGAGGACGTGCCGGCATCGTCAGGCGACGGGGTCACCCCGATGACCCAGCCCGGACAGCCCCAGCCCGGACAGCCCCAGCCCGGACAGACCCAGCCAGCATCCCCCCACGCCCAGCCGCAGACCGGTCCCGGACTGGTGACCGCGGCATCCCGAGGACAGGGCCGTGCGCCCGGACGAGGACCCATGGACGTTCCCACCGGCCAGGCCCACCCTGCCGACTTCTCCTCCTTCGACCAGCTCAGCGCCCTTCCCGGGCAGGGCCAGTCGTCGATGTCGCTGCTCGGTGACGTCGAGATGGGGGTCACTGCGGAGCTCGGCCGCACCCAGCTGACCGTGCGCGACGTGCTGAACCTGACGCCCGGATCGATCGTCGAGCTGGACCGCGCCGCGGGCAGCCCGGTCGACGTGGTCGTCAACGGCACCTTGATCGCCCGCGGCGAGGTGGTGGTGATCGACGAGGAGTTCGGCATTCGGATCACCGAGATCCTCGGTGCCGTCGAGCAGGCCACCCCCTTCCCGATGGCGCAGTGACGCGATGACCGACGTCTCCGTGATCAGCCTGCTGGCGCGACTCGCCGTCTCCATGACGGTCGTCATCGCGCTGATGCTGCTGGCCGCTCGCATCCTGCGCCGAACGGCAGGCGGGATGGGCATCGGTGGTCGCGGCAAGGAACGCCGCACCCCGATCGACGTGCAGACCCTCCAGCCGCTGACGAAGACCGCCCACGTCGCGGTCGTGCGCGCAGCCGGCCGCGAGCTCGTGCTCGGCATCACCGATCAGCAGGTCACCCTGCTGCACTCCGGCATCGAACCCCGCGACAGCCTGGTCGACCTCGACCTCGACGCCGCCGACACCACCTCCGAGACCACCACCGACGACGAGCGCATCAGTCCGCTCGACGTCACCAGCACCCGCGCACGGATCGCGCCGGTGCCTGCCGAGGACGCCACGACGCCCTCTGCCCTGACCGCATGGACGGACGCCCTCGAGACGCTTCGGGAGAAGACCGTCAGGCGCTGACCTCTCCCGGCGTCGGCTGGAGCCGCCGCTGTGCACACCCTCGTCAACCCCCGCCAGTCGACACTACACACCGCAGTCCTGCTGTTGCTCTTGGTGGGAACCATGCTGGTGCTGTTCGCCCCAGCCGCCGACGCCCAGGGCATCGACCCCTCGCTGGTCCCCGACCGCATCGCGCCGGTCAGCCCCGCAGCCGGCCTCGCCGCCAACGTGCCGACCTCGCCGATGCTCGGCGACGACACCGGTGTGGCGTTCGAGCTGGACCTCGGCGACACCGTCCAGGAGCCCTCCCAGAGCCTGGTCGTCATCCTCCTGCTGACCGTCCTGGCGCTCGCCCCGTCGTTGCTGATCATGCTGACCAGCTTCACGCGGATCGTGATCGTCCTGTCGGTGACCCGCAACGCCATCGGCCTGCCGTCGGTCCCACCGACGCAGGTGGTCGTGGGCCTCGCGCTGTTCCTGTCCATCTTCACGATGACCCCGACGTTCTCGGAGATCAACGAGACGGCCCTGCAGCCGCTGCTCAACGAGGAGATGGAGACCATGGAGGCGCTGGAGCTGGCCCAGAAGCCGATCCGCACCTTCATGATGGGTCAGGTCGGCGAGGAGGAGTTGGCGATGTTCGTCGACGCTTCCGGTGACGTGCGCCCCGACACGCCCGAGGACATCCCGATGACCACGCTCATCCCGGCGTTCATCCTCTCGGAGCTCAAGGCCGCGTTCATCATCGCGTTCGTCATCTTCGTCCCGTTCCTCATCGTGGACCTGATCACCGCCAGCACGCTGATGAGCATGGGCATGATGATGCTCCCGCCGGTGCTGGTCTCCCTGCCCTTCAAGCTGCTCCTGTTCGTCCTCGTCGACGGCTGGACGCTGGTCATCCGCTCGCTCCTGGAGTCCTTCGCCACATGAACGACGTCGCCGTACTCGAGATCGGGATCCAGGCCATGTGGGTGGCCACCAAGGTCGCCGCCCCCATCCTGGTCATGGCGCTGGGCATCGGGCTGTTCGTCGGCCTGATGCAGTCGGTGACCCAGATCCAGGAGGTCACCCTGACCTTCGTCCCGAAGTTCGTCGGCATCGCCTTCGTCTTCGCCGTCGGCGGCAACTGGATGCTCAACGAGATCGTGACCTTCACGCGGGTGCTCTTCGAGTCCATCCCGTCGTTGCTGGGCTGACCGAGCACCCACCCCGATGACCCTCTCGATCGCCCCGTTCCTGCTGACGGGCTTCCTGCTGGCCTCGGTCCGGGCTGCGGCGTTCCTGATGGTCTCGCCCCCGTTCGACTCGCGGCTGATCCCCCAGCGCGTCAAGGCCGGACTGGCCATGTCGCTGGGCTTGGTCGCCGGGCCGCACATGGCCGAGTCACAGGTGCCGATCGAGGTCGGACCCCTCATCGCCGCCGGGGCGTTCCAGATCGGCCTGGGCGTGACGCTCGGGTTCCTCGTCAAGCTGCTGTTCGCGGCCGTGCAGTCCGCCGGTGAGATGATCGACGTGTTCGGTGGCATCGCCGTCCAGCCGTCGTTCGATCCGCTGTCGAACTCCCAGGCCAGCGGCTTCGGCCGGATCTACCAGGTGTTCGCCACGACGCTGCTGTTCGCCATCGGCGGGCACGTCCTGCTCGTCCGTGGCTTCCTCGAGTCCTTCGAGGCCGTCGGGGTCGGCGGGATCGAGATGGCCACGGTGCAGTCGCTGGTCGTGGGCAACTTCCTGCACTTCGTGGTCGCCGCCGTGGAGATCGCCGCCCCGCTGCTGGCCGTCACGTTCCTGCTGGAGCTGGGTCAGGGGCTGGTGGCCCGCGCCGCCCCCCAGATGAACGTCTTCCTGGCCGTCATGCCGCTGAAGATCCTGATGGCCCTCGTCCTGATCGCCATCGCCCTGCCGTTGCTGCCCGGTGCCGTGTCCTCGCTGGTCGACAACGGCGTCAGCGACATGGTCCGCCTGGCGCGGTCGTAGGAGGAGGTGCGGCATGGCCAACGACTCCAACGGTGAGAAGACCGAGAAGCCGACCCCGAAACGCAAGAAGGATGCGCGGCGGGAAGGCCAGATCGCCCGCACCAACGACCTGCCGGCATGGCTGTCGATCCTCGCCTTCACCTACCTGGTGCCCCACACGCTGCGGGCTGGGATGGAGCAGGGCCAGCGCATGTTCACCGGCATGGGCGACGTCCTGGCCGGCGGCGAGGGCGCCATGCTGGGATTCCTCGGCGACGCGCTGTTCCGCGGCACCCTGGTGCTGGCCCCCCTCGTGCTGATGGCGATGGTCATCGGCGTGCTCGGCCAGGTCAGCCAGATCGGCTGGGCACCGAAGAAGATGAAGCCCGACGTGAAGCGCCTCAACCCGCTCAAGGGGCTGAAGAACCTCTTCGGCGCCAAGCTGATCTGGGACTCCGTCAAGAACCTCGGCAAGCTGTCGGTCATCGTGATCATGGGCATCGGCCCGATCCGCGAGGCGTACACGACGATCTTCACCCAGGACGCCATGTCGATCGGGGCGATGGGCAGCGTCGTCGCCGACGTCGCCATCTCGTTCCTGCGCAACACCGCCATCGTCGGCCTCGTGATCGCCGGGGCGGACTACTGGCAGTCCAAGAAGCAGGTCGACAAGCAGACCAAGATGAGCAAGCAGGACCTCAAGCAGGAGCACAAGCAGCAAGAAGGTGACCCGCAGGTCAAGGGGCAGATCCGCGCCCGGCAGATGGCGATGAGCCGCAACCGGATGATGGCGGAGGTCCCCAGCGCCGACGTCGTGTTGGTCAACCCGACCCACATCGCCGTGGCGCTGAAGTACGACCCGATGTCGGGTGCCCCGCAGGTGCTGGCCAAGGGCGCCGGCGCCATCGCCGCCCGCATCCGTGACCTGGCGGCCGAGCACGAGATCCCCGTCGTCCGCGACATCCCGCTGGCCCGGACCGTCTACCGGGTCGTCGAGGTCGGTGAGCACATCCCCGTCGAGCTGTACGAAGCCGTCGCACGCGTGCTGGCGTTCGTCTACGCCCTGCGCCGAAAGGGCCGTTCGGCGGGCGTCCACACCTCCCCCTTCGCCAGCGCCCACGAGGCGTTGGCCGACCTCGAGCGCCCCGACCGCCGGCCCGCCCTCACCCCCTGACGCGTGTCGGGTTCCGGGCCGCCCGTCGTGATCGCCCGCCAACCGTCCGGGGCGACCGCCCCCGCACCCCCGACGCGTGTCGGGTTCCGGGCCGCCCGCCGTGATCGCCCGACAACCGTCCGCCGTGTGGGCCGGCCGGGCACCCCGCCGGGTGTGTCGTCGAACCGGCCACCCGTCGTGATTGGCCGACACACCTCAGCGGTTGTGGCCGACCCGGAGGGTGTTGCCGGAGGGGTCGGTGAGGGTGAACTCGCGCATGTCCCAGGGCTGGTCGACGATCGGGGTGAGGGTCGGTTGATCGGCCCACTCCCGGTGCCAGGCGTCGGCGTCCCGGACGTGCAGGTACCCGGTCACCGGGTTGGTGGCCGTGTCGAGCTCCGGCACCAGGTCGAGGTGGAGGATCTCGTGACCGCGGTGGCGCACCCAGGCGTAGGTGTCGCTGTGCGCCTCGACGTCGAACCCGAGTCCGCGGTAGAACGCCATCGCCGCGGCCATGTCGGCGACGGGCAGGATCATGTGCGGGACGATGTGTCCCAGCGAGCGGCCGATCACGGGACGCAGCCTACTCCCCGGCCCGGCGGGGCCTCAGGTCGCGGGCAACCCGATGCCCGTGATGGCGATCGCCGTCCGGTCGTCGTCCCAGGACTGGCCCCGGAACGACAGCTGGCGGGCGAACTCCAGCGGGGCCGGCAGCTCGGGGTGCCACTCCCGGGCCAGGCAGCGGGCCACGTCGCCGTCGAACGTCGGGCCGAACGGATCGGTCACGCCGTCGCTGGCCAGGACCAGGGTCCGGCCGGGCGCCACGTCGACCTCGATGACCTCCACGGCCTCGGGAAGGCGGGGCAGGGCACGGACGGCGCTGCTGGCCAGCGGTGCACCGCCGGCCTTGGGCGCCAGCAGCGGGGTCCATCCCCCGTCGCCCAGCGTCCAGGCGTTGGAGTCCCCCACCCTCGCCACCCGCACCCGACGATCGGCTCCGGCGGCCGGGACGATCGCCACCAGCAGGGTCGTGGCGAACAGGGCCGCGATGTGGTCGGCGGTGCAGTCCAGGCCGTCGGCCTCCAGGAGTGGTTCGGCGCTGCGACGCAGCTGGTAGGCCGCGCTCTGGAACACGCCGTGCAGGTCGACGCCCAAGCCGTCCTCGTCGAGCTGCCGTTGCACCTGCTGCACGGCCGTACGGACCGCGAGGGTTGCCGCGAGGTGGCTGGCGGACGCCGAGGTGACCCCGTCGGCCAGCGCCACGACGAGCCAGCGCCCGTCCCCTGCGGCGCCCATCGTGTAGTCGTCCTCGCGCGGCCCCGACTCGTAACGGGCATAGGTCCCGCGTACCGACGCAGCCCGCACGACGAGGTTGCCGAAGCACCCGTGGTCGATGATGGTGTCCGCCGCGTGGACCCCGTCACCGCGCAGCAGCTGGGCCTCCACGCCCGCGGCGCGCTGGGGCTGACCGAACGTCGTCGGCTCACCGGGTCGGTCCACCAGCGTCACGATCGGCCCCGACGGCTGCGGACGCCGCGACGACCGAACCGGCCCGAGCGCGAGCCACGCCCGCCACCATCCTCCTCGGGGCGACGTGGTTCGGGGATCGACAGCAGGACGAGCTCGCCTGCCGGTGGACGCAGCGCCCACCGGGGCAGGTCGGCGCCGCTGTCGGCCGGTCCGGGTGCGCAGCGCCCCAGCGCCTGCTGCAGCTCGAAAATGTCGGGCCGGGCGGAAGGGGACGGGTCCAGCGCCGCGGACAGCACGTCGCGAAGGACCGCTGGCGTCCCCCCGCCGCCCGGCAGCGTTCGCGTCGTCGGGTCGACCGCGAGGACCCTGGCGGCCAGCAGCCCCAGCTTGTGCACGTCCGTGGCCCGCATCGCGACCTCGGGTGCGGCCGGGTCGGTCCAGTCCGGGGAGTCCACGACGTAGCGCGCCCCCTCCTCCACGATCCCGTCGCAGTCCAGCAGGAACACCCCGATCGGTCCGTCGGTGGCGTACAGGACGTTGCGGGCCGACAGGTCGCCGTAGACCAAGCCGAGGTCGTGCAGCCGGCCGACCGCGGCGGCCAGCGCGGCCAGCAGCTCCAGCCGCTCGGGCAGCGTGGCGAACGCGATACCCAGCCGAGCCAGCTTCTCGGCGGGGAACAGCAGGTACTGCACCTCGCGGAGGCGCTGCTGCCGACCACCCGAGCGCAGCGTGACCTCGACCCAGAACGGGTCGGGCGCCCGTGGCATCAGCACGCCGACGAGGAGGCCGTCCTCCAGCACGGTTGCCTCGGGCCAGGCGTAGGGCGCCATGCCGAGCCGCAGCTGGGCACGGAGCGCGACGAGCGCGTCCAGCTGATCGACACGGGCCGGGGAGAGGTTGCGCTGGTACCGCTTGAGGACCGCCCCGGCAGGTACTCCGCGGGTTGCCTGGATGTCGTGCACCGTCCCCTCGCCGCCGTCGCCGATCTCGTCGGTGAGGACGAGGTCGCGCAGCCGCAGCGTTCGCGGGGTCGTGGTCGAGGTCACGGCTGGACGGCCTAGATCTGGTCGATGTCGATGACGTCGACCTCACGGAACCCCGGCCCGGGCTCGACCGGGACCTGCACGCGTCCGTCGGCGGCCTCGCCCGACTTGACGATGCTCTTGGTCAGCGTGCTGGCGAACTCCGTCAGCGCGGCGCCGGGGTCGTCGATGGCGAGGAACGCCTTGCTGGTGGCGACCTGCCCCAGGATGGTCGTGGAGACGTTGCCGACCCCGAACGCCATGATGTTGGGTCGGTAGGGGAAGGCGTCGGAGACCAGGTCGCGATAGGTGGCCACCCAGTCGTCGCTGTTGGGGTTGCCGTCGGTCAGGAAAAATACTGTCGGACGGTAGACGGCGGCCCCCGCCGCCTTCAGCCGTTCGACGTCTGCGGCGATGGTGTTGCGGAGCAGCCGGAAGACCTTGTGGTAGTTGGTCAACCCGGTCGGCACGAGCACCGGCATGGCCTGGACCTCAGACAGGTCGCACAACGGCAGGGCCACCTGGGCTTCGCTTGCGAACGTGATGAGGCAGAACCGGGTCTTGTCCGCGACGATGAGGTTGGTCGAGATCTCGTCGAGCAGCCCGGGCAGCGCGGTGTTGATCGCCTGCATGCCCTCCCCCACCATCGAGGAGGACACGTCGAGGACGAGGTAGAACGGCAGGAGGTTCTGCCCGCTTGTGGTCATGGCGTCATTCTGACAGCGACGCGTCCATCTGCTCGGCGGCGTCGGCGAAGGTTCGCAGGAACCCCCCCGCGTCGGTCAGCTCGGCCTCCATCTCCACCGCACGGGCACGCCACGCCTGGACGAAGGCGCCGACCGCGGCCGCGAGGCCCGGGTCGCCGGCAGCAGCCGGCGCGAGCTCCTCGACGAGGGACCCGAGGCCGCCGACCTCGCCCGACAGGCCCTCTGCACGGCCTGCCAGGGCACGCAGGTGCGCCGGATCGACGACGGTTTCGGACATGGCTGCGGGCTAGCCGGCTGCGAGCTGGGCGTCGAGTTCCTCGGCGGAGGCGGCCTCGCTGTTGAGGAACTGGCCGAGGGAGGCCAGCGCGGTCGTCAGCGCGCGGGCGGAAGTCTGCCACTCCTCCATGTGTCCCTGGAAGGCGGTGGAGGCCAGACCGGTGAAGTACGCCTCCATGTCGGCCAGCTCGCTGCGGAGCGAGTCGAAGCCCTGCTGGGTGGACAGCGCGTAGGTGTCGAGCTGGCCGGCGTGGCCACGAAGCTCGTCCGGGGCGACGAAGAACTGCGTCATCGGGATCTCCTGTGTGCGTCGGGGCCGCAAGGTGCGGCTGGCGTGTACTGCCCTCTACCGATCGACGCCGCCGAGTTCCTCCCCCGCCCCGGAACTTTCTCCCGGAGGTTCGGGAACGCGCAGGAGGACGTGGCCGCCGCCGAGGTTGGCCACGGCCCGCCCGGGGTCGGGTGGGGCGATCAGGCCCGGGTCGAGGGAGGCGGCGAACATCTCCACGCCGTTGGCCGTCGACGGCGGGCTCAGGATGACGCCTCGGCGCGGCCGGCGAACGGCTGCGGCCAGGCCAGAGAAGCGCGCCTTCATCCACGTGATGTCAGCGGTGACGACGACGCCACGGCCCGGCAGGGACGACCCGAGCGTCTGCTGCAGGGCCCTGGAGTCCTCCAGCAGGTCGAGGTCGTCGATCAGCACGAGCAATCGCCGGCCAGCCCTCGGCACCAACGTCTCGTGGTCGGCGAGGGACACACGCTGCCCGGGAACGGTCGGGTCGGTGGCCAGCGGGGAGGTGTCCGGTCCGGCCACGGCAACGTCGATGCCGATGTGGTGGGCAGCGACCGCCATCGTGCGAAGGGTCGTCGACCGACCGGTTCCCGGCGGACCGACCACGAAGAACAGACCACCGGAGTCCTCCAGGTCCGCCCACACCGGCTCTCGGGGGTCCTCGCCCATCCCCAGCAGCAACGGGAACGTCGTGTCGGCCGGTGGGCCGGTCGCGGCCATGTCCATCGCGTCGGGCATGGTCGAGGTCGGTTCGGTACCGAGGCCACGGCGCGGTTCGGCACCGGCACCCGCGGCCAGCACCACCTCGGCGAGGGCCCGCTGGAAAGCCACGGCCTGGCCGACCCGGTCGGGGTCGTCGAGCTCGGCGAACTGCAGCAGGCGGGTCGTGCGGATCTCCACGGCGCGACCGGGCGGCTGGTGGCGGGGCAGGTCGCGCGCCATGATGCCCTGCAGCTCGGCGTCGACGCTGCGGTTGAACCGCAGGCTGTAGCGGTGGGTCAGGTGGCGGGCGATCATGGAGTGCGTGGTGCCGCGGTCACCCGTCATGACGACCTGCAGGCCCTGCGGGGTGCCGCGGGCCAGCAGCTGGGCGACGCGGGTGTGCAACGACTGACGCATGCCCTCCTCGGCCAGGTTGTCCCATCCCTCGATGGCCAGCAGGAGCCACGGCAGCGGGGTGTCGGACTGGGCCCGCTGTGCCGGCAGGTCGGGCCAGCCGTGTTCGGCGAACAGGTCGCGGCGTCGAGCCAGCTCGCGTTCGAGGGACGCCACGATTCCCTCGGCCTCGACCAGGTCCTCCATCGACAGTCCGGTGCAGTGGGGCAGCTGCTGCACCGGGAGCAGGGCACCGCCGCCGAAGTCCAGGGCCGCGATGCGCAGGTCGTCGGGCCCGAACCGCTGGACGACACCGGTGAGGAAGGTCCGCAGGGCGGTGCTCCGGCCGGTACGGGCGCTGCCGGCGATGACGACGTGCCCGCCACCGAGCCGGATGTGCTGCACCTCCTGGCGCTGGGTCGACGGGACGTCGACGAGGCCGACCGGGATGGCGTCGGCCAGGGCCGCTGCGTCCCGGGGCAGCGCCGACACGGGCAGCTGGTCCGGCAGCTCCGGGGGCCACGGGATGGCGCTGTGGGTCCAGCCCTCGTCGGTGGCCGCCTGGCGGAGTGCCTCGACGACGTCGTGCAGGTCGGTGTCGGCGTCGGGCACCTCCCCGGTTTCGGGGCCCTTGGGGAAGGGCCGGCCGAGGCGTTCCCAGTCCAGCTCGACCGCGCGTACTGGGGCGGCCGACACCGCGCCGGGCCGGGCCCCGGCGACCCGGGCGGTCTGCACCTCGGTGAGGGGGGTCGCCGCGGAACGGAAGACTGCGCGTCCGCGGTGCCGTTCGGCGATCCGGCCGGCCAGCGGCGAACCGATGACCTCCTTGCTCTCCTGCTCGTCGGTGACGCGGAAGCACACGCGCAGGCCCACGTTGGCATCGATCTGGCTGGTGACGACGCCGCCGGGCCGCTGCGTCGCCAGGAGCAAATGCACACCGACCGACCGACCGGTCCGGGCGACGGAGACCAGCCGGTCCAGCTGCTGGGGGGCCTTGTCCTTCAGCTCGGCGAACTCGTCGGCGACCACGACGAGGCGTGGCATCGGCGTCGGCGGCCCGCCGGGGACGGCCATGTAGCCCTCGATGGAGGTGGTCCCGGCCGCCTGCAGGAGCCCGACGCGGCGGCCCATCTCGGCCTCCAGCAACGCCAGGGTCCGGTCGAAGGCAGCGGGGTCGTCGAGGTTGGTGGCGAGCGCCACCGCATGCGGCAGCCGGACGAGGGTCCGGTAGTCCCCACCTCCCTTGAAGTCGATGAAGAGGAAGGAGAGGTGGTCGGGGTGGTTCTCCAGCGCCAGCGACGCGACGAACGTCTTGATGAACTCGCTCTTGCCCGCACCGGTCGTGCCCGCCACCAGCGCATGGGGGCCGTCACGCGTCAGGTCGAGGGCGATTGGGCGTTCGGGGCCGACGCCGATCGTGGCGCGGCTGCTCGGCGACATGGCCCGCCAGCGGGCGCGGACGTGGGTGGCGGTGGGTTGCAGCCCGAGGGTGCTCAGCAGTCGGCACGACGTGGGCAGGCCGTCGTCGTCCTCCTCGCCGATGACCCGGACGGGGGCGAGCGCACGGCTGACCTCCTCGCAGCGGTCGGCGTCGAGGGCGTCGGTGATGACCCCGCGCACCGGCGGCTGGCCCCTGCGTTCCACCCGTGCACCGTCGACCCGTTCACCGAGGACCACGGAGGCGTCGCACCCCTCCGGTACCTGCAGGGTGTCCAGGCAGAGGGCGTGGATGCCCAGCGGCCCGCCGTCGCGGACCAGCTCGGCCACCCCTTCCCCCAGCCGTGCGGACGCGTCGTCACAGACCAGCAGGATGCGTGGCGCGAACACGCTGCGCCGGTCCTCGGCGGCCTCTCGCCGTTCGGTCAGGATCCGGCGGAGCTCCTCCACCCGGGCGGCACGGGAGCTGGCGTCGGTGCCGAGCAGGAGGGACGGTTCGAGCGGTCCCCTGCGGACGTGAGGCAGCCAGCGCAGCCAGCTCCAGTCCCCGGCCGCGTCGTGGCCGCCGAGGAACACGATCCGCAGCTCCGACGGCGCATGGAGGACCGCGGCCTGCAGGACCAGCGAGCGGGCCAGCGCCCGGACACGCGGGAGGTCGCCGACCAGCGCGAGCCCGCCGAACTCCACGAGGGACACCCCGACGGGCAGCCACGGCTGCGGTTCGTCGGCATCCTGTTCCGGGGCGCCCTCGACATCGATGGTGGACGGCGCGAAGGCCGAGCCGATGCGGACGGTGAGGGCATCGGCGTCGGTGCAGCGGCGGTTCCACAGCTCGGTGGTCGGGCGGGTGGCTGCCTCCACGATGCGGGCGGGGTCGGGCACGGCATGCCGACGATGCCGTCGTTCGGCTGCACGCATGACCGCGAAGTCGGTGGAGAAGCGCGCGACCGCCTCCCGATGGTCGACCTCGGACTGCAGCACCTTGTCGCGATGATTCCGCTTGGCGGAGATGTTGCGTCCGATGGCGAGCATCGGGGACATCGCCGCGAAGATCAGCATCTCGGGTCGGCCGAAGAGGAACGCCATGACCGCGATGCCACCGGCAGGCAGGATCGCCATCAGCAGGTTGAGCGGTTGTGGCTCGCCGGGGTCGCGCTTCTGCGGATACCGGATCCGGTTGGGCGGGTCGTCGACGCCGGCCCGGAAGCGCCTGTGGACGCCGAGCGCGTCGTGCCCCTGCTCCAGCACGACCGCCTCGACGTCGTCGGCGTCGCCGAGCTCGAGCAGGCTGTCGCCGAGCCGCAGGAGGTCACCGGGCTGCAGCCGTGCCTGCGGCTCCGGCACCCCCTCGACCCGTGTGCCGTTGGCGCTGCCCACGTCGATGACCACGATGCCGTCGGCGTCGCGGTGGACGACGCAGTGGCTGCGGGAGGCGTTGGGGTCGGCCAGGACGATGCTGTTGCCGGCCGCCCGCCCGATGGTCATCTGTCCCATCCGGACGGGGATGGTGCGACCGGCATCGGGGCCGCCGACGATCCGCAGGACCGGCCCAGTGGCGGGGCCAGCCGGCTGGGGGTCGTCGGCCTCGACGGTCACCACCTGCGGGTCGTCGGACTCGACGGTCACCACCTGCCCGTCGCGCAGGCCGAGCGACTCGACCATGGTCCCCCGGGGCAGCGGCGCCCCGTCGATCAGCGGTGTGCCCGGCACGATGCGCTGGAGTTCCTCGAGGAGCTGATCGGTCGACTGGCCGGAGTCGCCGAGCACCACGACGTGGCGGTCGGTGCCGCCGGCCCGCACCAGCAGGCGACGAACCATGGGCCCGGTGTCGAGCGGACCTGTGCCGGGCGTGCTGGTGCCGGGCGGGCTGGTGTCGAGCGTGCTGTTCGACGTGCGCCCGGGGGCGGGCTCCGAGCGGTTCGACGGGATCCGCTCGACGTCCTCGGAGCCGGTGACGGGGGCATCCGCCATCGTCCAGCGGCCGTCGCGGCCGCGGACGAGCTGGCGGACGACCTCGTCGTCGTGGGCGCTCACGGCGACATCACGGCCTCGACGCGGCCGTCGGCGAAGGCATCCCGCAGCCGTGCCATCCCCCGACGCAGGGCGTTGTCGACCGCCTTGGGGGCGAGGTCGAGCCGATCGGCGATCTCGGTGTAGGACCAACCCGCCAGCCGCAGTCGCACCACCTTCGCTTCACGCGGGGAAAGTACATCCTGGAGCAGGCCCGCCACGACTCGTTCCTGCTCGTCCAGCAGCACCGACGCCAACCCGTCGGCATCGGGTGTGCTCGGTGCCGGCAGCTCGCCGATGCGATCGCGGTCCTCGCCTGCGCTACCGGCCAGCATCGCCCCCCAGTTCATGCGCGACGTCGCCGAGCGGGTGCGTTCGGCCGCGCTGCGCACGGCATGGGCCAGGACCACGGCAGCCCACGGGGCGAAGTCCCGTTCGTCGTCGAACCGGTCCAGGACCTGCCACAGCCGGGTGATCGCGAGGTTGGTGACCTCCTCCACGTCGAGCTGCGGGTGCCGCCGCGCCGCCCGCCGCGCTGACCGCCGGGCGACCGGCTCGTAGCGGGCGTACAGATCGGCGAACGCCCCCTCGTCACCGTCCCGGACGGACCTGACGAGCACCCGGTCCGACGGCGCACCGTCGTGCCCGTCGACCGGCGGCCCGTCGGCCGCCGAGCCCCGCCGTGCCCCCTGCAACCCACACCCTCTCGTCCGTCCACCCGATGTCGACAGAGCGTAACCGAGTCACGGGACTGGTGGTACCGGGGGGTGTGGACAACGGCGAGGACGAAAAAGGTTGGGATCGAGGGAGGAGTCGCCGCAGCCGGATCCGTAGAGACACCCATGCAGTCACCGGCCGAACCTCCGGCCACGACCCACCACACCGAAGGGGACCACCCATGAGCGTCATCCGCGCGAACCACGAGGAGATCACCCGCATGGCCGGCCGTGTCGGCCAGGCCGCTGTCGTCGCCCAGGAGGAGATCGCCTCCTGCCGGTCGCAGCTGTCGTCGCTGAACGACTCCTTCACGGGCGAGACCGCAGCGGCGTTCCAGACCCGGTACGAGGAGTGGAACACCGCAGCAGCGGAGCTCACGACCGCCCTCGACACCCTCGGCCGTTGGTTGCAGGAGCGCGGTGACCTGATCGCGGAGTGGGACACCCGCAACGCCGCCAGCGTCCTGTCCTAGCCGAGCCGCCACCTCAGGCCCATTTCGCAGCCGCTCGGGTCGGGCGGCACGTGCTCCCGGCCGATGGGACTCCACCCACGATGAACGCCCCGTTCCACCGTCCCGGGATCAGTGACGGCGACAGCCGCTGGGACCTGCTCGGTGGCTGCCCGACGCCCGGGTCGCCCGAGGCGATCGACGACGCCGCGGCGTCGATGCGGACGCGGGCGGAAGCCGCGGAGGACCTGTACGACCAGCTGCAGCAGCTCGGCCTGGACCTCGGCGACAGTGGCTGGGGCGGCCCGACCGCTGCCGCGTTCGCCGAGCGGTTCTCGGCGTTGCCCGCCCGGGTCCTGACCGCACGGATCGCGCTGGACGCCGTCAGCAAGGCCCTGGCCAGGTGGGGCGAGGCGCTGCACGCCCTGCGGATCGACGGACTCCGTGCCCTGGTGGATGCCGAAGCGGCCCACGCCGCCTGGGCAGCGGCGAACGATGCCCGCACGGAGGCCTACCAGCAGGGCCAGCTGGAGCTGCACCACGACGCCGCTGTCGGCGAGGCGATGCGTGACCTGGAAGCGGCCCGCGCACGTGCCGCCGAGCTGCGAACCGATCACGCCGAGCTGGCCGCGTCCGCCACACGGATCATCCACGACCAGACGCCGCATGCGGCCGGTCCGGACGATGACCTGTTGACCGCGATGCTGGACCACCTCGGTGGGCCCGACCTGGTCGCCGCAGTCCTCGGGACCGGCCTGGACGCCGACAGCGACGGCGACGGCGACACGATCGATCCGGCCGGCGAGATCGCCGGCATCGTGGCCGACAGCTGGTCGGAGGTGGTGCTCGGCCTGCAGGGCGCGCTGGAGGACGTGATGGGCGCTGCGGTCATAGGGCCGGCTCGCACCGACGCCTACCTCCATGGCGAGGAGACCGCGGCGAGCACCGCCGACATCCTGCACCTGGCCGTCGACATCGGCGAGGGCGTCCCGTTGCCGCCGGCGACGCTTCCGCCGCTGGAGGGACTGGTGGACCTGGTGCCGACCGTGCCCACCGGCGTGTCGGTGCCACTCGACCTCGTGGCGGGGCTGCAGGTGACGAGCGTCGACATCCCGCGGCCGCTGCGCTACGTCGACTGGTTCGCTGCCGTTGCGGCAAGCCCTGCCGCCCTCACCCCCGCGTGGCTCGACCTGATGGACTTGCAGGCCGTCGCCGGGCCCGCCGTCACGCGAGCCGGCGACACATTGGCGCTGAGCGGCGGCGTCCCCGTGGCCGGGACCTTCGACGCGGAGGCACAGCGATGACCCCCTCGACCGCCAGTCACGAGCGCACCGTCAGCGTCTCGCTGCCCGAGGGCTGGACCGTCGCGGATCCGACCGACCCCACGGCGTGGTCCCGTGGCACCGATGCGGTCCGCGGGGTGCTGCGGCAGCGCGGCCACGACCGGGCCGCCCGTGCCGGCGTGGTGCTCGCGGCGTCCTGTCGACAGCGCCTGCCCGACGGGACCGCTTTCGCCGTCGACCTGTCGGTGGCGCTGCGCCGGACCGGGGTGCAGGCTCCCCAACCCACCCCGACGATGCTGCGCGCGGCCATGCTCGGCACCGGACGCGGGACCTCCGAGGAGGTCGTGCGCCCCCTCGGATCGCCCACCGTCGAGGAGCTCCCCGTCGGAACCGGCGTTCGCCAGCGGGGCGTGGCCACGTTCCGGGCTCGCGGCGGCCTCGTGGTCCAGCTGCTGGTCGACCGGTTCGTGATCCCCGTGGACGGGGCGTTGCTGATCGCGGACTTCCGCACACCCCATGTCGGTGACCACGAGCAGCTCGGTCCGGTGTTCACTGCGATCGCAGCCACCCTCGAGGTCGACGGGACCCCTGACCCCGTGGGCGTCCCCGGCCAGGCGTCCTCGTGACCGCCATCACGAGCCCCGGGGCGGGCTGGATCGTGGAGCTGCCCGACGGCTGGTTGCCGCGCGCCGGGACCGAGGTGCCGTCGTGGGTCAGCGACGTCCCCTCGCAGGCCGCGGCCGGTTCATTGGCCATGCTGCTGGACCACGATCGATCGGCTGGTGCGGCGTCGATGGCCTGGTCGCCGGCGGCGCTGGCGGAGCGGGGGGTCCTCGCCACCCACACCGTGCGGCTGGGCATCCCGGAGGACCCGGCAGGCGCCGTGGCGCTGTCAGCGGACCAGGACGTCGTCCTCCCCCACAGCCGGGGCACGATGCGGGTGGCCGTGGCGACACCGGACGGTCATCCGACCCTGGTGGTCACCCACCACCTCGACCTCTCGGGCGGCCACCGCCTGGCGTTGGTCGGCCGCACCACCGCCGTGACCCTGGCGGACGAGTTCGTCCGGCTGTTCCACCTGGTGGCGGCATCTGCCGAGATCGTCAGCTCCAGCGACGGATTCGGCCGTCAGCCGGCGGTCGTCCGCACGTAGCAGTCGGGCTGGCGGCCCGGCGAGGGGGCACCGAACTCGGCGCTGCAGAACGCCTGTGCGTCGGCCTGGGTGTCGAACTGCCCCACGTACACGACCCAGAAGCCATCGCGCATCTGGCCGAAGTCAGTGGAGTACACGTAGCCGCCGTCGGGGTAGTCCGCGGCGTAGCGTTCCTCGAACAGCCGCCGTGCGTCGTCCTCGTTGTCGGGGCTCTGCACGATCGCGATCCACGGTGGGTCCAGCGGTTCACCGCCGGGCGGCGCCACGGACGCGGCCGGGGACGGCGAGGCAGTCGGGGCGCCCCCCACATCCGATGGGGTCGCCTCGACGCCGGCCGTGGTGGGTTCGGGTGGCTCGACCACCGCGGTCCCGTCCTCGTCAGCCGGCGGGCGAATGGTGTAGTAGATCTCCACGAACCCGCCCGTCGCGGCGCGGCTGTTGGCCGGGGGGTCCTGTTCGAACACGGTCCCGTCCGTCCCCTCGGTCCGGACGACGCCCTCGTGGACCGGTATGAACCCGGCCTCCTCGAGGATGCCGCGCGCATCCTGCCAGCCGAAGTCCGTCACCTGCGGCACCAGGACGAGGTCGGCGGTTCCCTCCTCGTCACCCCCCAGGGCCGTCACGGCGAACGCAACGCCCAGGCCCAGCGCGATCACCAGGGCGCCGACGGCGACCCACTTCCAGCCGCTTCCCCGTTCGATGACGAGCGGCACGATCTCCTCCCGTTCGGGCAGGGGAAGGCCCAGGGGTGGGGTCTGCTCCGAGGTCATCAGGCGGAGACCCCGAAGCAGGCGCAGGCGTAGGCGTTCTCGTCGCCGTCGAAGGAGACGTGCACGTGGTCCAGGTGCATCGCCGTGGGATCGGTCCGCCCGGCCGGGTGGGTGTAGGGCCGCCATGCCCAGTCCCCGACCGGGCTGCAGATCTGGCCGTTCCAGATGACGTAGGTCACGCCGAGCTCCTCGCGGTGCGCACGGTAGAAGTCCGCAAGTGCCTGTCCGGTGGCAACGTCGTCGTAGGTCATCAGGTCGATCGCGAGGCCCTTGGAATGGTCCGTCGGCGTCGGCCGCCAGCCGAGTCCTCCGATGGTGCCCTCGAACCCGAACGCTCGGGCAAGTGCCGCACCGCGAGCGGTGACCGCCTGCAGGCCGATCCGCCGGAAGCGCTGGAACTCCTGCAACGTGGGCGAGAGCATCGCCACTGCCATGGGCGCACCCGTGGTCCGGACGACCTCCAGCGCGGAGGAGACGCGGACCATGTCCTCGGCAGCGACCGGGGGCGGACCGTCGCGGCGCGGGTCGGGGTGCGGCGCAGCACCTGGGCGAGCCGCAGCCGGGGGTGGCGTGGCGGCCGCGGAGCCGGCCGGCCGATGCACCGCCGGGGCCGCCGGACCGGTCGCGACACCACCCGCCAGGGCAGCAGCGACGGGGGCCGCAGCTGCCGGGGTGCCCGCACCGCTTCCGGCAGCGGTACCGAAGGCGCCCCCGGTGAAGGGAGGCACCGGGTCGAGCTCGGCGGCCGTGGCCGCCGCTTCGGTGCGCAGCTGCAGGGCCAGCCGGGCGGCGTCGGCGCGTGCGCTGTCGAGGCGAGCCTGCGCATCGGACAGTGCGGTGGTCGTGTCGGTGATGTCGGCGTCGAGCGCGGCGAGGGCAGCAAGGGCGTCGTTGACGACGATGGCCAGCCGGTCGGCGTCGGCCTGCAGCACCGGAGCGGTGGGCAGCCCGAGGGCGATGGCCGTTTCGGCGTCGGACTGTGCGGCACGCCATGCCGACCGTCGCATGTCGTGCTCGGCCACCCGCGCCGTGCGGTCGGCCTGCAGCGCCACGAGCTGCTCCTCGGCGGCCTCCCGCTCCTCGTCGGCGGTGGTGGCGGCAGCCAGCACGTCCAGCGCCGACGCCTGCACCGACTCCAGCACGTTGGCCCAGCCCTGGAGTGCCCGTCCGGCGGCCTGCCCTGCCTCGACGAACACCGCCACCTCCGGGCCGATCGACGCGACCGCGGCAGCAGTGGCGGTTGCGGCCGCACCACGCCAGGAGCCGTCCCCGACAGAGCTGGCCAGCATGGTCGTCTGCCGTTCAGCCGCGACGGCCTGCAGCGCCGCACGCAACACCTGTTCGGCCGTGGCCCTGACCGCCGTCGGGTCCCCCGGGGCGGGGTCGCCGCCGAGCAGGGTCCAGTCGCCGACATCGGTGGTGGTGCTCACCGGATCATCCCATCAACGGACGTGCCCGTCGTCCCCGACGACCGTCCGCAGTGCTGCGTTGCGACACAACCGTTCATCCCGTCGCGGAGGATACGCCATCCTCGAGGTGCCCTCAGCGGGACCTGTGGACACCGTCGACGGCCGATCAGCCGTCGCTGGAATCCGCGTCGGTGGGGGCCGTGTCGTCGGTGCTCGCGTCCGCCGAGTCGTCGTCGGTGCCGCGCTGCTCGACGATGTCCTCGGGGATCTCCAGCACGATCCCGATCGCGAGCTGGTCGGGGTCGGGGCCGATGCGATCGCGGTTGACGTCGTAGATGACCTCCACGGCACGGCCGATGTCGAGGACGGTGATCTCGCCGTCGGCGTCGGCCAGCAGGTCCGTGGCGATCGACCACAAGCTGTCACCGGCACGGACGACGTAGGTGGTCACGCCGCCGAGCGGGATCGGGGTGGTCGTCACGGCGTCGTCGAGGTCGGAGAAGTCCTCGGTGATGTCGGTGGTCCCGGCACCCTGGATCGCGGGCGGCGGGGCCGACCCGACGATGACCGGCACCACCGGAGGGGTGGGTCGCTCGGGAACGTCCACACCGTCGTCGGGGTCGGGGTCGGGGTCGGGGACGGGTGGGGCCGGTGTCGGGAAGCGGCCACCGGCGGGTGTGTCCGGCCGCACGGGCGGCACGACCACGACGGGGGTGTCGGTCTGCCGTGGCGGCGGCTCGGTGTCACGACCGTCCAGGGGGATGATGACGGGAGGACGGATTCCCGGCAGCACGTCGTCGACAACGTCAGCGACGTCCTCCATCGGGTCGTCGATGACCTGGTCGATGACCTCCTCCACGACATCGACGACTTCGTCGACCACCTCACCGGTGTCGTCGACGGTGTCCCCGATGACCTCGCCCACGTCGTCGATCACATCGGTGACCGGCCCCGTCGATGGCGGGGCGACGGCCGGCACGGCGACGGCGGCGGCGGGCTCGGGAGCGACCTGTTCGGGCGTTTCACCCAGCAGGTCCTGGACCAGCACGTCGGCGACGTCCTGCGCCGGTGCCTCCACCGGCGGGGTCGACGCCATGGCCGGCACCGCCGGGGCCACTGTCAGCATCCCAGCAGTCGCGGCCGCCGCAGCGCCACGGGCGGCGGCGCGCCGCCCGGGCTCCTCGACAGGGTCCTGGGCACGGACCGTCCGCGCGTCGTCGACCACGCGACGAATCGCGTCCTCGTACGCCGTCATGAGCCTGGCCCCTGTCGTTGCGGTGCTGCGAAACCATCCGCCACGGCTGCGGCGAGCTGGGCGATCGCGTGCCGTGTGGAGGCTCGAAGATAACCGAGATCCGTCGTTCCCCCACGGGCGAGATCGCAATCCCACGGTACCGCGACGACCGTGCGCACGATCGGCGCGAAGTGGCCCATCAACGCCTCGACGTCAACGCCGGTGTCCTCTCGGAGGCCGTTGACCACGACCACTGCATCGGCCACGAGATCACCGAAGCCGGCTCCCTCCAGCCACCGCAGCATGTAGGTGACGGAGTGCACCGAGTCCACTCGCGGCGCGGTGACGATCACGAGCTGGTCGACCGCCTCGACGATGGCGCGGGTGGCCGCCGTCGTGACACCCGTTCCGCAGTCGGCCAGCAGGAGGGTGTAGTCCAACGACAGCCGGTCCAGCAGCTCGTGCATGTCCGACCGGGTGATGCCGCGGGTGTCCCGCGGATCCTCGGGCGCGGCGATGACCTCCAGCCGGCTGGCGGCCTGGGAGGTGAAGTGCCGCAGGTCGTAGTAGTCCCGCACCGACCCCACGAGGTCCAGCAGGTCAACGGCGTTGGCGCTGGACTCGCGTTCGATCCGGTGTGCCAGGGTCCCGGCGTCGGGGTTGGCGTCCAACGCCACCACCCGGTCGTCGCGCAGGCTTGCCAGGGTGTGGCCCAGCAGGACCGTGACGGTCGTCTTGCCGACACCCCCCTTGGTCGACGCGACCGCCACCCGCCGTGCCCCGTCGAAGGGACTGAGGATCCGTTCGACGAGCGCCCGCGCATCCCGTTCGGCGGCGTCGAGCCGGGCCTGCTGGGCGCGACGCGACCGCCGCCACGCCCGCCGTCGACGGGGCCGAGCAGCTGGCTCGTCCCCAACGAGGGCCGTCGCGTCGGCAAGCCGCCTCGCGGCCTCCTCGGAGGGCCGTTCGCCGCCGAGCAGGCGGGTCAGCCGTTCGTCCTCGACCAGCGAGCGATGGTCCTCGCCTGCACCGCGGTCATCGGCCTCGTGCGGCACGTCGGCAGGCTGCCGCGTCGGCTCCTCGTCGTTCCCCGTCGATGTGACCGATCCCCGGTACGCCTCGAAGTCCTCTGCCACATCCCACCTCGGCTCGGTCGACCCCAGCAGATGGGGTCGCGCGCCGGTGGACCGTAGCATGCGGCCCAGCGCACTCGTCGGTGCCGAATCGTCCTCCCGACACCATCCCTGATCGCCAACATGCCCCCACACCAGGACTCGCCCCCGCCCCCGGAGGATCCCTTCGACGCCGACCGCGTCCACGGTCCTCGGCCCATCACCCACCAACCGCGGGCTCGACGCTGGCGGCGTCGGAACGAGGATCCGGATGCGGCGTTGATCGCCCGGACCCAGGCGCCCCTGTCCCGCTCCCGACGGATCGTCGTGGCATCGCGGAAGGGTGGCGTCGGCAAGACCAGCGTGGCACTGATGCTGGGCCACACCTTCGCCGCGAAGCGACTGGACCGGGTTGTCGCCGTCGACGGCGACCCCGACGGTGGGACCCTGGCCCACCGTGTCGCCCGGGAGGACGCACTGCACATCGGTGACCTGCTCGAGGCCATGCGCGACGTGCACGGCTACACCTCGATCCGACGCTTCACCGTCGGCACCCCATCGGGTCTGGAGGTCCTGGCGACCCCGGCTGACCCCGACGCCTCACGGACCTACCACACCGCTGAGTACCTGCGGATCCTGGCCAAGCTCAACGGCAGCTACGGACTGATCCTCCTCGACACGGGGACGGGGGTCCTGGACAACGTGACCGCCGGCATCCTCGACGCGGCTGATCAGCTCGTCCTGGTGTCCGGGCCCGGCAGCGACGAGGCCCGGGCGGCCGATCAGACGCTGGACTGGCTGGACGAGCAGGGCGCGGGGCAGCTCGTGGCCGGGGCCGTCACCGTCCTCAACACGACGTGGCCGCTCGACGGCGTGGACCTCGAACCGGTGGCCGCCCACTTCGCGACCCGCACACGAGCCGTCGCCCGCCTGCCGTTCGACACCCATCTGGCGCAGGGTGGTATCGCCGATCCGTTGCGGTTGGCCGAACCCACCCGGCGGGCGTTCCTTGAGCTCGCGGCCACCGTCGCCGACGGCTTCGACCTCGACAGCCCTCGACGAACCGGCTCCCCCTCCTCAGGGCACGCGTGACCAGACCCGGCGTGCGACCTGGTCGACGACGAGGACCGTGCCGGATGGGTCGACGGCCAGGTCGACGGGTCGGAGGAGCGGCAGGTCGCTCGTGACCCCGCCGAGCAAGGTGTCAGCCCGCGCCCCGTCGAGGACGAGGACGCGACGGTTACCGGTGTCGGCGGCAACGATTCGTCCGTCGGCCAGCACGTCGACGGCCTGGGGAAGGTCCAGCGCCACCGTGTCGGTCGTTCCGTCCCCACCGCCCATGCCACGGACCCCCGGCGTGCCGGCGACGGTGGAGACGACCCCCGCGGCCAGGTCCACGCGTCGGATCGTGTGGTTGCCGGTATCGGCGATCACGAGGCCGCCGTCAATGGCCGCCACGTCGTAGGGCACCGAGAAGCTTGCGCTGTCCACCGGCCCGTCGGCTGCACCAGCGCCGCTGCCGGAGCCGGCCACCGTGGTGATGCGCCCGTCCGGCCCGACCGCCCGCACTCGGTGGGCCAACGAATCGGCGATGTAGAGGACCCCGTCCTGCCAGTCCAGCCCACGTGGGAAGCTCAGCAGGGCATCGACGGCCAGGTTCCCGTCGCCGATGCCCACGGGGGAGATGTCGGCGGGGCGCCGTTCGGGTTGGCCCGCCACGATCTCCATCACCCCGTCGCGACCCAACCGCCAGACCACATGCCGCAACGGATCGGCCACGTAGACGTTGCCGACGTCGTCGACGGCCAACCCGCCGGGCGCGGCGAGCTGTGCGTCGCCCTCGGTCCGGCTGCGGGCCTCGCCGTCGCGGATCGCCACGATCTCGCCGGTTGCCGCATCGTCCACGACGAAACCCCCGGTCGGATCGACGGCGACCGACGTCGGCAGGACCAGGGCGAGGGCGTCCGCGGGGGTGGTGGTGGGTTCCCCCGCGGTGCCGACGACCGTGGTGATCATCCCGTCCGCGCCCACAACGCGGACCACCGGTGCTGCGCCCTCCGAGACGGCCAGCGTCCCGTCCGGCGCTGCGGCGAGGCCCTTGGGTCGGTCGAGGCGGGCCAGCGCGGCAGGGCCGCCGTCCCCGTCGCTGCCCTGCTCGCCGGTACCGGCCACGAGCGTTGGCGCGCCGTCGGCCACGGCGACCACGGTGTTGTCGAAGGTGCTGGTGACGAGGATGGTGCCGTCGGGTGTGACGGCGACCCCCTCGGGACGGTTGAGGCCGGTGCCGCCTGCGATGCCCTCGATGCGCCAGGACGCCCCGTCGGGGACGAGCCGGCGCACCCTGCCCGTGGGAGGATCGCCCCCGCTGGCACGCCGGCCCAGCTCGACCACCACGAGGGTGTCGCCGTCGACCGCGATACCGGTGGGGGCGTCCAGGGTCGCCTGCAGGGCCGGGCCGCCGTCGCCGCTGGATCCGCGGATGCCGGAGCCGGCGATGACGGACTCCGTGCCATCGGGGTCCACCCGCACCACCAGCCCGTCCTCGAGGAGCGTGGTGTAGAGCGTCCCGTCGGCCTGCACGGCCAACCCGTGGGGCGGGGTCTCGGGCGACAGGGTCGAGTCCGCTCCCCCGGCGACGGTGGTGATGGTGCCGTCCGGGTCGATCCGACGGATGACCCCGTTGCCCCGGTCGGTCACGTGGACCGCACCGTCGTGCACGGCAACTCCATAGGGATCATCGAGGCTGGCGAGCACCGCGGGGCCACCGTCCCCGTCGTAGCCGGGATGTCCGGTGCCGGCGAGCACGGAGACGGTGCCGTCCTCGGCGACCCGAATGACGCGGTGGGCAGCGCGGTCGGCCAGGAACAGCTCACCGTCCTCGCCCCAGGCCAGGCCCTCACCGCGGCCGAGGCGCAGGTCGGTCGCCGGGCCGCCCACCGCCAGCCCGCGCCCAGCGGCGACGGTCACGCCGTCGGGTGTCTCCCCCGCCCCCGACAGGGGAATGGGCAGCCCGACCACGGGTTCGGCGACCTCCACCGCGGTCGGTGTGTCGACAGCGGACGCCTGGGCGTCGGTGTCCTCCGTCGGGATCTGCGCGGCCACCTCTCGTTCGGGGACGGCAGGGACGGCGGCGCGGACGAGCGACCGGTCGATGTCGTCACCGAACGGCAGGGCGAGCACACCGAGCAGGACGACCAGCAGGCCGAGTCCGACGAGGACTGCGGCACGACGCCGCGAGGCCGGTTCGGCCGGCTCGGCCGGCTCGGCCGGCGGCGTCGGAATCCGCACCGTGGCTGCCTGTCGCGCTCGAGCGTCCGCCTGCTCCTCCGCGAGCCGCGCCGCCTCGGCTGCCCGGACCTCCGCCGCAACGCGCTCCTCCTCCGCAGCACGAGCCTCCTCCGCGGCACGGGTCTCCGCAGCGCGGGTCTCCGCAGCACGAGCCTCCTCCGCAGCACGAGCCTCCTCCGCAGCTCGAGCCTCCTCCGCAGCTCGAGCCTCCTCCGCGCGAGCGGCCGGTGGCCATGGTCGGGGTGGGAGGGGCGGCAACGCCGGGTTGTGCCGTGTGGCGACGGGCGGGTCGGTGGCCGAGGGTGGCGCCAGCGGACCGCCGCGGCCCGCAAGGCGTGCCGACGCACCTGCACGCTGCAGCGCGTTCGTGAAGTCGGCCACGGAGGGGTGCCGGGTCGCGGCGTCTACGGCCAACCCCCGCTCCAGCACCGCCCAGATCGGCGCCGGCAGCCCCCGATCGCGCAGGTCGACCAGGTCACCGTCGACCTTGCGCTGCACCACGGTCTGGGGGTCGGCGATGCCGTGGCAGAACGGCGGTCGGCCCGACACGATCGTGTACAGCGTCGCGGCAAGCCCGTAGACATCGGCGGCGACCCCGGCGGGGGCTTCGGCGATCAGTTCCGGGGCCAGGTGTGCCAGCACACCCGGCTGCGACGCCGACCTGCTGATGCCGAGCGCCCGGCACCACAGGTCGGCGATGCCGGCATCGGCCAGCCGGG
Organism: Euzebya pacifica; assembly: GCF_003344865.1. Taxonomy (GTDB): domain Bacteria; phylum Actinomycetota; class Nitriliruptoria; order Euzebyales; family Euzebyaceae; genus Euzebya; species Euzebya pacifica. Next base: position 1,377,463 of record NZ_CP031165.1, on the reverse strand, counting down.
CCCCGCCCCACCGGTCCACCAGCACGTTCGCCGGTCGGACGTCGAGGTGGTGCACCCCTGCGTCGTGCATCGCCTGCAGGCCCGCGCCGATGCGGCGGCCGACCTGTACGGCGTCGAGCACCGTTGCCACGGGCTGCGAACCCGGCTCGAGGCTGCCGGCCATCCGCGGCTGGACCACGAACGGCACCCCACGATCGGTCGTGCCGCTGGAGCGGACCCCGACGAGCCCCGGGTGGTCACGCAGCGGCGCCAGCCGCGCGGTCTGCTCGTCGAGCCGCACCCGCGTGGCGTCGTCGACGGGCCGCAGCAGGGACACGGCGACGGCCCGGCCGAGTGTGGTCTCTCGGCCCGCCCTGACCTCGGCGAACCGCCCGTCGCCGAGGGTCCCGGCGTCGAGGACGCCCTCCACCGGAGCACGCACCTGCTGCCGTTGGCTCACCGCGGCGGCGGCGCCGACGGCGGACGGTAGCCACCGCGGACGGCAGCCTGCTCGAGGATCGCGACCGCTCGACCGATCTCGTCCCTGGCGCTGTCGAGGTCGGTGGCCAGCGCCGCCCGTCCCTCGTTGACCACGCGCTCCAGCTCCCGCGTCGCCCACGTCACGGTGGTCACGAGCTGCTCGGTGCTGCGGTCGGTCCGGCTGGCAACGACCTCGGTGGCCGCATCGACGGCAGCGCCGATGCCGTCGACCGCGTTGCCGATGCCCTCCACCGACCGGTCGCTGGCTGCGGTGCCGGCCTGGATTGCCTGCGCCACGGTGCTCTCCAGCCGCTCGGTCAGGACCTCCAGCCGGGTTGCCGCGTCGGCGCCCGTGGTGCCGATGCGGTCGGCGCGGCGCAGGGACTCCTCGATCAGCCGCTCGACCCGTTCCATGTCGCCGCGAAGGCGGGTGTTGGTCTCGCCGGCGACCGCCTCGACGCGGGTCATCGTCAGGTCCACGCCGTCGGCCAGCCGCAGGTGCTGGGCCTCCGACGCCTCAGCCAACCGTCGCTCGGTCTCGCCGAGCCGCTGGTCGAGCTCACGCTGGAGGCCCGCCGTGGACGACAGGACCTCCTCGCGGTGCCGATCCGCCCGTTCGCCGATGACCTCGCCGGCCCGGTCCGTGGCGGATGCCAACCGGTCCACGAGGACCTCGATGCGCGACGGCAGGCCGTCGACGGCGACGGCGACCGACGCCGCCGCATCGTCCACCCGCTCCTGCATCCGGCTGCTCGCCGTGTCTCCCGACTCGACGAGACGGTTCAGCTGGGTGGTGACGGTGTGCTCGACCTCGGTTCGCAAGCGGTCGGTGGCGGCAACCTGTGCGTCTGCCTGTGAGGTCGCCGTGGCCAGCAGCCTGGCCTCGGCATCGCCGACCGCCCCGTCGAGCCGTGTACCGGCGTCGGCAAGCTGGCGTACCTGCGCGCCGACGGTCTCCTGGACCTCGGTCCGGAGCTGGGCGGCCAACGCCATCTGCTCCTCGGCCTGGGCCCCCGATGCCGCCTGCAACCGCTCGGCGGCTCGCGTGACCGCCGTGTCCAGGCGGTCGCCGACGTCGGCCAGCTGCGTGGCGGCGCTCGATCCGGCCTCCCGGATGTCCTCCGCGGCAGCGCGGACCGCGGTCGCGCCCGCTTGCTCGATGCGTTGCGTCGCGACGCTGACCGCCCCGTCGACGGCCGCCGTGGCCGCCTCGATCCGGCCCGTGGCCGTGCGGAGGTCGTCGATGGAGCGGGCCACCCGGTCACCGGCGAGCGTGCTTGCCTCGGTCAGGGTGGTGACCTGACCGTCCAGGCGACCGGACACCTCGTCGAGCTGTGTGCGGTTGCGTTCGGCGTGGTCGACCATGGCGGTCGTCAGCTCGGTGACGGCGCGACGGACCTCAGCGCTTGCCTCCTGGCCGGCGCCTGCCACCTGGCCCCCTGCCCGACCGACCTCCGTTCGCAGCTCGTCGGCCGCCTGCCGCGCACTGTCCAGCACCGACGACGCGGCCCGGTCGGCAGCCTCGACCATGCGGGTCGTCTGCCCCTCGGCGGTGGCGTTCAGCTGGTCTGCGACCCGTGCCGCAGCGCCCTCCATCCGTTCGGTGGTGCTGACCCCGATGTCGTCCAGCGTGGATCGCAGCCGTGTGGCCTGGGCCTCGACGACATCGTCCAGCCCCACTCGGGTGCGCTCGAGCGCCCCCTCGCTTCGTGTGTGGATGTCCTCGACGCGGCTCGAGGTGCGTTCCAGCGCCTCCTCGATGCGGTCGGCCGCCCGGCTGCCGGCGTCGACGACGCTGGCCTCGGCAACCGTGACACGGTCCACGATGCGGGTGCCGGCCTCGTGGCTGCTGCGCTCGATGCGCTCCGCCGCGGCACGGCTGCCCTCGTCGAGGTCGGCGAACCGACCGTCGAGGGCGGTGTCGGCCGAGGCCACGGCCGTTGCCAGGCGCTCGGACTCGCGGGCGACGGCGGCGGCGATCTGGTCGGTGAGGCCCCGGGTGCGTTCGATGACGGACGTCGCGGCGTCGGCGGCCGCTGCCTCGATGGCCGAGGTGGCGGCCTGCGCGGCCCGGTCGGTCCGGTCCCCCACCGTCAGGGCAGCCGCTTCCAGGCCCGTGTGGAGCGTGTCGAGGTGACGCTGTTCGTCCTGGGCGATCCGTGTCGACGCGGCCTCGGCGGCCTGCGCGATCCGGCCGGAGGCGTCGTCGGCGACCGTGGTCAGCCGTGACGCCGCGTCCTCGGCGGACTGGGTGGCGGCTCGGGTCGACTCGGCCACCGCGGTCCGTACCTGCTCCACGGTGCTGCCGATCACCTCGGCGGCGGCGTCGCTTCGTTCCGTCACCGTCGCGGCAGCGGCCTCCGACCGCTCGACGAGGTGGGTCGTGGTGGCGTCGAGCCGGTCCCCGAGCTGGTTGGTCAGGGCCGCCACCCGCGACGTCAGGTCCGTGCCGGAGGCGTCGACCGCCTCGCTGATCGTCCGGCCTGCGTCGGCCAGGTTGGTGGCCAACGCCGCCTCGGCATCCTCGACCCGCGACCGCAGCTGGTCGGCAGCGCCCGTGGTGCGCTGGGCGGCATCGGTCACAGCCAGCTCGAGGGACGCCGTCGCGTCCCCGCTGGACCGGGTCACCCTGTCCACGGCGGCCGCGACGGCATCGGCGAGCCGGTCCCGGGCAGATGCGACGGTCCCCGTCAGGCGCTGCTCCGCGGCGTCCACGCTGCCGACGATCGTCTCGCCGGCGGCGGTCGTGGACCCCTCGATGGCGGCGGCCGCCTCGACCGCTGCGTCGCGAACCCCGGCTCGGGTCTCCTCCAAACCCACCCTGACCGCGTCGACGACGCCGACCAGGCGCACCCGGGTCTCCTCCACCGACGCCGACAGCTCGTCCCTGACACCGCCGATGCTGCGGTCGATGCTGGCGACGGCCTCGCTGCTGGAGGCCTGGATGTCCTCTGTGGCGGCCGTGCCGGCCTGCGAGACGCGTTCCGCCGCGCTGGTGGTGGCGGTGGACAGCTGATCACCGACCCGATCGGCGACCTCGATCATGCGCTCGGCTGCGGTGTCGCTGCCGGTGACGATCCGCTCGACGGCGGTCGCGGTACCGGATGCCATCCGTTCGGCGACGGCGTCGCTGCCCGTCACGACTCGGTCGATCGCCGCACCCACACGGTCCTCGACGCGGACGACCGTGGCCTCCAGGTGCTCGTCGAGGCGTTCGACCGCGCTGTCGACGTGATGGCCGACCCCCTCGACCACCCGGTCCGCGGCCGCGTCCACCGCCGCGGCAGTCCGGTCGGCGGCCTGATCGGCTGCACGTGCCGTCCGGGCCGTCGCGTCCTCGACCGAGGCGAGGGTCTGCTTCCTGGCCGCCTCTCCGGTCGACGACAGCCGCTCCTCGGCCGTCGCCCATGTGGACTCGAGCCGTCCACGAAGGGTCTCCGCGGCGTCGTCCACCACCGTCGTCAGGCCGTGTTCCATCTGCTGGATCTGCTCGACCAGGCGTTCGTCGGCGACCCGGCCGAACAGGGTCAAGGACTCGCCCTGCGCTGCCGCGACCCGGTCGACCACGCCGTCGACGACGTCGGTGATCCGCTCGACCGCCTCCGATGTGCGGGTGTCGAGGCTGGTGACGGTGCGCCCCATCGCGGCGGTCAGGGTGTCGGTGGCCGAGACCACACGGACATCCACGGACTCGATCCGCTGCGCCAACCCGTCGACCCGCTCGGTGACTCCGTCGAGCCGGCCACCGACGGCATCGAGGTCAGGACGCAACCCCTCGACCCGGGCACCCACCTCGTCGATCCGTCCGCCGACGCCGTCGATACGTTCGCCGACGCCGTCGACGTGCGGCAGCAGGCCGTCGATGCGTTGTCCGACCCCGTCGATTCGATGGCCAACGCCGTCGACACGCTCACCAACGCCGTCGATTCGGTGCCCAACACCGTCGACACGGTCGCCGACCTCGCCGACACGGTCATCGACGCCGTCGATCCGGTCGCCGATCCCCGCCACCCCGCGGTGGACCTCCTGCACCTGCTCGCCGACCCCGTCGACGTGTTCGGTCAGGTCGAGGATGCGCGTGTCCACACCCTCCAGGCGGGGCGCGAGCGCATCCACCCGGTGGCCCACGCCCGCCACGTCCTGGCCCAGCGAGTCGATACGGCCACCCACCGCATCCGCGCGAGCACCCAGCCCGTCGATGACACCCGCCACGTCGGCGGCCAAGCGGTCACCGGCGCTCGAGACCGCCTCGGCGGCCCGGTCGGCCACCGCTTGTCCGCTTGCCTCCGCCGCGTCGACGAACCCCTGCTGTGCCTCGCGAATGGACGCGGCGATGGCCTGGCTCGCCTGCGAGGCCGCTGCGGCAAACCCGGCGCGCGAGTCCTCGGTGGCCGCGGAGATGCGGGCGGCCGAGCGGTCGGTGGCCTCGGCCATCGCCGCCCCTGCACGGTCCGTCAGGTCCCCTGCGGCGTCCACGGCACCGCTGGTGTGGGCTTCGACCCGTCCGGCGGTGTCCTCCATGGACGTGACCGCAGCGACCATGCGTTGGGTGACGTCCTGCACGGCCTCGGCGGCCGCCCACGCGCCGCGGCTGGTCTGCTCACCGGCGTCGGCCATGACCGTGGCAGCCCGCTCGGCCGCTTGGCCGACAGCTCGGTTGGCCTCGGCGGTGGAGGCGGCCACCGCCTCGCGGTGTTCGGCGGCCGAGGACTGGAGCCGTTCGACGAACCCCTCGCCGGCGGTCGTGAGGCGTTCCCCCGTGCCCTCCACCAGGGAACGGAGGCGACCGAGGTCGTCGCTCGTGATGCTGTCGAGGCGGCTGCTCAGCGCCGCGGCGGCCGTGTCGACGCCGCGGGCTGCCTCGGCCACCATGTCCTGCAAGCGCTCGACCTGGGCACCCAGCAGCTGGCGGACCTCCGCCGTCGTGGCTGCGGAGCTGCGGTCCAGCGCCTCGGCGTAGGCCTGCTGGGAGGACTCGAGGTCGACCCGGATCCGCTCGGCCGTCCGATCGGGCGCGCCCTCGAGCGCCGACACGCTGGACTGCGCGGCACGGTTGACGCGTTCGCCGATCGCCTCCAGCTCGTCCAGCAGCTGTTCGGAGATCTCGATGAGGATCTTCGTGGCCTGGCGGTTCTGGCTGATCGCCTCGGCGAGGTCGACGTCTTCGCTGGGCTGCTCGGGTGCCATCGTTGTCCTTCGGGGCGTGGACCTCAGGGCCTGGACCATCGGGGAGTGCCTGCGGCGGCGTGCTCCCGCGCCTCCACCGGGGGTCAGAGGAGCCGCCATGCTCGCATCGCCGCGGCGCGGCGTCGACCTGGCTCCCCTCCCCAACGGACCGAGGGGGCGAACCGACGGCCGCGAGCGGAAGATCACCCCGGCGACATCCCCGGATGACTCAAGGTGAGGGAACACCCGCCGATCGGAGGATGACGGCCACCAGGGATCGGCGGCCGAGAAGACATCCACACCATGGACGGTTGACCTTTCGCGAGGACAACACGTTGGGCAAGCGCGCCTGGGCTCCGATCGTCGTGCCGGCCGCGGTCATCATGATCGTGGTCATGATGGTCGTGCCGTTGCCGACCGCGCTGCTGGACCTGCTGCTGGCGGTCAACATCGCCGGTGCCGTCCTCGTGATCCTCGCCTCGATGCAGGTCAGCCGTCCGCTGGACTTCGCCGTCTTCCCCTCCCTCCTGCTGATCCTGACGTTGTTCCGCCTGGCGCTGAACATCTCCACGACCCGGCTGATCATGCTGAACGGCTATGCCGGCAAGGTGATCGAGGCGTTCGGCAGCTTCGTCATCGGCGGGTCCCTCGTGGTGGGGCTGATCGTCTTCCTGATCCTCGTCATCGTGCAGTTCCTGGTCATCACCAACGGTGCGGGACGCGTCGCCGAGGTCGGTGCCCGGTTCACCCTGGACGCCATGCCCGGCAAGCAGATGGCGATCGACGCCGACCTCAACGCCGGGCTGATCGACGAAGCCGGCGCACGCAAGCGTCGTGAGGACGTCGCCGCCGAGGCGGACTTCTACGGGGCGATGGACGGTGCGTCGAAGTTCGTCAAGGGCGACGCGATGGCATCGGTCATCATCACCGTCATCAACCTGCTGGGCGGGCTGGTCATCGGCGTGCTCCAGCAGGGCATGGACGTCGCGGAGGCCGTCAGCACGTTCTCGCTGCTGACCGTCGGCGACGGGCTGGTCAGCCAGCTCCCCGCCCTCCTCATCTCCATCGCCTCGGGCATCATCGTGACCCGCGCCGCAACCGCTGGCGACATGGGCTCCGACGTCGTCGTCCAGTTCAGCCGCCAGCGCAACTCCATGCGGCTCGGTGGTGCGGCGGTGGCGCTGATGTCGCTGCTGCCCGGCCTGCCGATGGTCCCGTTCCTGGCCGTCGGTGGGGCTCTGCTGTTCGCGGCTTACCGGCTGCCGGACCCCGAGGAGGCCGTCCGCCGGGCCGAGGAGGCCGAGCGCGAGCGCAAGGAGGCCGAGGCGCGGGAGCACATGCCCAACCCGGACTCACCCGAGGCGATCCTGCAGGAGGTGCAGGTCGAGAGCCTGCAGCTGGAGATCTCCTACGACCTGATGGACCTCGTCGACGCCAACCGTGGCGGCGACCTGCTGGACCGGGTCAAGGCGCTGCGCCGCAAGGTCGCCCAGGACCTGGGGATCATCATCCCGCTGGTCCGCACCCGCGACAACATCGAGCTGCCCCCGTCGACGTACTCCATCCGCCTGCACGGCGTGGAGCTCGGCCGTGGCCAGGCTCCCGTCGGCCACGTCCTCGTCATCGGCGACGACCAGCCCGCGCTGTCCGCCGGCGGTGCCGTGCAGCCGGCCAACGGGATCGCCGCCCTGCCGGGCCAGCCGACCACCGAACCGGTCTTCGGCCTCCCGGCCCGCTGGGTGCCCATGGAGTACCGCCAGCAGGCCGAGGTGCTCGGCGCCACCGTCGTCGACCGCTCGTCGGTCATCACCACCCACCTCGCCGAGGTCGTGCGGACCAACGCCTCCCGCCTGCTCAGCCGCTCCGACACCAAGACGCTGTCGGAGCTGGTCAAGGCCCAGGCCCCCACCGTCGGCGAGGAGCTGGACGCAAGCCAGCTGACCCTCGGCGACGTCCAGACCGTCCTGGCCGAGCTGCTGGACGAGCAGGTGCCGATCACCGACCTGGTCCGCATCTTCGAGGTGCTCAGCGAGAAGGGGCAGGCCACCAAGGAGACCGAACCACTGGTGGAGTCGGTCCGGTCGATGCTGGGGCCGGCCATCTCCGGCGCCCTCGCCCTGGACAACCGCCTGCCGGTGATCGTGCTTGACCCGATGACCGAGCACCGCATCCTCGAGGCCATCCGACCGGGCAGCGCCGGCACCTTCCTGGCGCTGGACCCCTCGGTCTCCGAGCAGCTCGCGATGGAGATCGCCCGCATGGCCGAGCAGGCCGAGCAGCGCGGCGACAGCGCTGTCGTCGTCTGCTCACCGCAGGCCCGCCCCGGGCTGCGCCGACTGGTCTCCCAGGTGATCCCCCGTCTTCCTGTCCTGTCCTATGCCGAGATCGGACCACAGCTCGTGGTCGAAACCGTAGGGGTGGTGAACGTTGGCAACCCAGCAACGGTCTGAAGAGAACCGCACTGACACGCAGCGATTCGAGGGGGACTCCGTCGAGGAGCTCCTCGGTCGCGTCCGTTCCGAGCTCGGCGCCGACGCCGAGATCGTGGAGGCCAACAAGATCCGCTCCGGCGGCATCGGTGGCTTCTTCGCCAAGGAACGGTTCGAGGTCGTCGCCCGCCCACGTGCGGCCGCACCCTCGACCGGCCTGCCCCCGGGAATCGACGAGGCCGCCTTCGACCGGGCCGCCGCGCACGTCGCCGCCGCCCGGTCCGGCACGGCATCCGACCCCACGGCCGAGCTGCCCCGGCCCGCCGTGACCCCCGCTGCGCCCACCGACCTGCTCGGCCTGGCCGACGCGGTGTCCTCGGCCGAGGCCGCACAGGCCGCGCCCCCCTCCCCGCGCGTGTCGGGTGATTCCCACGGGCGGCCCGAAACCCGACACGCGGCGGCTGCTGACGCCGCGACGGCCCCTCGCCTGTCGGGTGATTCCCACGGGCGGCCCGAAACCCGACACGCGTTCGAGCCGTTCGTGCCGGAGGAGATGCCGCGGCTGTCCACCGAGGGCGGTGCCTTCAACGAGGTGCTGCACCGCATCGCCACCGACGCCGGCCCCGAGATCGCCGACGCCGTCGACCGCCGGCTGGGTACCGCCCCACTGCTGGACCCGATGGCCCGTCCGCTGAACCCCGTCGGCCCGCAGGCGCGCACCCGTGCCACCACCGCCGCGGAGATGTTCGCCGCCAGCGACGCCGCATCGGCCGCAGCAACCCCCGACATGCCCACCACCGCCGCAACGGACCCCATGGCCGACCCGTTGGTCGACCCCACGACCGACCGGGCGATCGTGCCCACCACCGACGGACTGCCCGCCATGACGTCGGAGGCCAGCCCCGCCGTCACCCCGATCAGCGACCTGGTGCAGCCCGCCGACCCCGCCAGCGACACGCTGGACCGGACCGCGCGCCTGCTGTCGTGGCTCGAGCGGGACAACCTGCCGCGCTCGACACTGATGACCGCGCTGCGAGGCCTGCCGACCATCCCGTCCCTGCCCGACACCACCGGCGTCGTCGTCGTGGTCGTCGGCCAGCGCCAGCAGGCGCTGAAGCTCTGCCGGGCCATGGCGAAGGCCGTCACGGGATCCAGCGACGACGTCGTCCTGGCGTCGGCCTCCTACAAGGGCTCCGCCATCCCGGAGGAGCGGCGGATCATCGACCTGACCGACGCCGAACGCGACCGCCTCTCGTGGCGTCGCCGACCGACCCCGACCTTCGTCGCCGTCGAGGCCCCGACCAGCATCAGCCCCGAGTCCCTGCGCTGGACGCGAGAGATGGTCGACCAGCTCGAGGCCCACCAGGTCATCGGCGTGGTCGACGCCGGCCGCAAGACCGCCGACGTTGCGGCTTGGGCCGAGCGCATCGGTGGGGTCGACGGACTCGCCCTCCGCAACCTCGAGGAGACCACCACCCCCTACGAGGTCCTGGCCCTCGAGGTGCCCGTCATCTACCTCGACGACGTGCCCGCGACCGCCGGCTCCTGGGCCCACGTCCTGCTCGAGGGGACCAGCAGATGACGGCCGACCACCCCACCAGCACCCCGACCGACGACACCCTCGTCGAGGATGCGGTGGAGGACGACCGCCGACCCGCCCGCGGTGACGTGGCGACACTCCAGTGGACCCTCAGCCGCGGTCAGGCCCGCGTGCTGCGAGCCAGCGAGGAGATGCTGGTCCTCGCCGCCGTGCTGCCCCGCAACTCCCGTCCGCTGCCGCCGCAGGGGGGCCGGCTCAAGCTGCGCTGGTCCGACGTCGACGGGCTCCACGAACGCTACGGCAGCGTGCTCGGCCTCAGCAGCGGTCTCCTGCACCTGGCCCCGGACGGCCCCTCCGTCACCCATCAGCGTCGACGGTTCTTCCGCGCACCGGTGACCGTCGACCTGACCATCCACGACGGCCAGCGCACCGTGCACGGCGAGACCATCGACCTGAGCGAGGGCGGTACCCGCGCATCGATCGGCCACGAGACGTTGCTGCCCTCCACCCACGTCACGACCACCCTCACCGTCGGCACCACCCGCTATCGCGTGCCCTGCCGGGTCGTGCGCCACACGCCGCACCACGACGGCGCCGAGGTGGGGCTGGAGTTCGGCCCGATCCCCGCGTCGGCCGCCACCATGATCCGCAAGCACGTGTTCACCGCCCAGGTCCGGGCCCGCTCGAACGGACAGCACAGATGAACAGCTCGATGCGCTTCCCCGCGATCCTCGCCCTCTCCGTGGTGTTCGGGATGCCCGCGCTACGGGACATGATGGCGCGGCCCGAGACCCTGTTCGAGTCCGGCGTGGCCTACGCCGCCGCCTTCGCGCTGGCATGGGCAGGGGTGACCGGGGTGACACGCCTGATGGAGTACTACGCCCAGAGCAACGCCCTCGCCCGGCATCGCGATGACGCCGCCGAGGTCGAGCGGGAGCTGCTGGAGATCCGCGAACGCGAGCTCGCCGCCGCGCCCAACGGGACGTTCGACGGCACGCCTGCCGGTGGCATGCCGCAGCACGCCGGCCGGGCAGACGCCATCGCGATGCGCTGAGTCCAGCCGGCCGATGGTGGCGCTCGCCCACCCTCGTGGGCGACGGGCAGTAGGCTCGCCGGAACGATTGCCTCCACGGAAGGGCCTGCAATGCTGGTGCTCACCCGCCGCGCCAACGAAAGCATCATGATCGGCGACGACATTGTGATCACGGTGTTGGACGTCCGCGGCGACCAGATCCGTATCGGGATCAAGGCCCCGCGCTCGGTCGCGGTGCACCGCGAGGAGGTGTACGCCGAGCTGCAGGAAGCCAACCAGGCGGCCGCCTCACCGTCGAAGGCCGCGATGGCGAACCTCAGCAAGCTGTTGCCCCCGGGCGCCGGGGCCGACAGGGACTGACCGGCTGGCCGGCGTCGGGCCGGCCGTCCTGGGGGACACTGGGCGCATGCACACACCCCCTCGCATCGTTGTGGTCGGCGGTGGCTATGCGGGCGTGATGGCTGCGCGTGCCGCCCTGGAGCGCCGCGCACAGGTGACGCTCGTCGACGCCGACGGGCACCACGGATTCCTGCCTCGCCTGGCCACCGTCGCGGCGGGTGTGGGTCCCGTCTCCGACGCCGACGCCCCCCTGGCGGAGCTGCTGCCCGGCGTCACGCTGGTCACCGACGAGGTCGCCGGGATCGACCACCACGCCCGGGCGCTGGCCACCGCCGACGGCCGCGGCATCGAGTGGGACACGCTGGTCCTCGCCGCCGGCGCGCAGGCGACGGCTCCCTCCATACCGGGGCTCGCCGACCATGCGTGGACCCTCCGCACCCCCGACGACGCCCGACGCCTTCGAGCGCTCGTCCCGACAGCGGAGTCCCTCGTGGTCGTCGGCGCAGGATCCACCGGCACCCAGCTGGCCGGAGAGGTCGCCGCCGCACACCCCCACGTGCAGGTCCACCTGTTGGAGATGGCCGACCGCATCCTCCCGTCCCTGCCCGACAACATGGCCGACCGGGCCCATCACGTCCTCGTGGACCGACGGGTGGCGATCCGGACGGGCGTGTCGCTGGACCGTGTCGGCCCCGAGGGTGCCGACCTCGACGACGGGACCACCGTGCCCGGCCTCGTGGTGTGGACCGGCGGCTACGCCAGCAACGGCAACGTCCTGCTGCCCGACGCCCCCACCACCGACGGGCGGATCGTCGTCGATCGTTGCGCTCGGGTGAGCGGTCACCGCCGGGTCCTGGCTGCGGGCGACATCGCGGCCCACCGGGGCCCGGGCGGCCGCCTCCTGCCCCAGACCGCCCAGGTGGCGGTGCGGGCGGGACGGCTGGCTGGGGCCAACGCCGCTCGCATCGCCGATGGCCTCCGTCCGAGGGCGGGGCGGTTGCGGCACATCGGCTGGGTCCTTCCGCTCGGGGACGGCCAGGCGGTCGCGCAGGTCGGTCCACTCCCCCTTGCCGACCCGGTCACCGGACGGCTCGCCCCGCTGCTGCACGACGCCATCGACGTGCGCCACCTGCTGACCGTGGGTGGCCTGCCAGCTGCGGTGCGCCACCACCAGGAGTTCGTCAGCCTGCCCTGAGCGCCGCCCCCTGACCGGGCGTGGACCGCGCACGAACTCCGCACTCGACGGGTTCGCTCCGGGGGTGCAGCATCACCGCATGGACTCCCTGCAACGGCTGGCCGCCTTCACCTCCGACCCCGCGGGCGGCAACCCTGCCGGCGTGCACATCGCCGACGCGCTTCCCGACGCCGCGACCATGCTGGCGATCGCCGCTGACGTGGGCTACTCCGAGACGGCCTTCCTCGCGCCTGCGTCCACGGGCCGGACCGACCGTTGGGTCACCCGGTACTGGTCGCCGCTCGCCGAGGTCGACTTCTGTGACCATGCGACCATCGCCTCGGGGGTGGCGTTGGCGCGGACGCACGGCGAGGGCACCTACGTGCTGGACACCAACGTCGGTCCCGTGGTCGTCGAGACGTCCTCCGACGACGACGGCCCCACCGCGACGCTGGAGTCAGTCGATCCGCGCACCGCAGCGCTGGACGGCCCACGGCTGGACGCACTGCTGGCAACCTTCGGCTGGTCCAACGACGTCCTGGCCACGTCCTGGACGCCCGCGGTGGCCTTCGCCGGCGTGTGGCATCCGGTCCTGGTCCTGGCCGACCGCGCCGTGCTGGCCGGCATGACCTACGACTTCGAGGCCCTCCAGCGGCTGATGACCGTCGAGGGATGGACCACGATCCAGGTGGTCGTCCCCACCGACGACGGCTTCGACGCACGGGATCCTTTCCCCGTCGGCGGGGTGGTGGAGGACCCTGCCACCGGCGCCGCCGCCGCAGCGCTCGGCGGGTACCTGCGGGCACACGGACGAGTCGACCCTCCCGCCACCGTGACCATCCGGCAGGGCGAGGACATGGGGCGGCCCAGCACCCTCGTGGTCGACATCCCCCCATCGGGCGGCATCCGTGTCAGGGGACACGCCGCCGACCTCTGACGTCCCGCAGTCGGCGCCACGGACGTCGGACACAGGACCGGTCGGTACCGGTGTCCACCCTCCGTAACGCAACGTCTCAGAGCGGTTTCCCACTCCGGCCAGCTCGGCGCGAGCCGAGAGGCTGGTACGGGCCCACCCATCGATGTCATCTACCGAGGTCGCGAGGACCCTTCGACGAGACCGATGGTGCAAGCCACATCATTAGACGAAAGTCTCCGAGCGGGTTTGTGGAGGGTGAACACCACTACCGACCGGCGCAGCACACTGTACCGGCGACGTCACGGCTGCAACCCTCCGGCCTCGGGCGTCCGGACGACGCCCGACCGGGAACACCTCAGTCCTCGAACAGCCCCATGCGCATGGCGGCAGCCACGGCGGCGGTGCGGTTCCGGGCACCGAGGCGGTCGAAGACCTCCTGGCAGTGGGCCTTGACGGTGCGTTCGGTCACCCCGAGCTTCTCCGCGATCTCGGGGTTGGTCAGTCCCTCCTTGAGGAACTCCAGCACCTCGCCCTGGCGCGGGGACAGGATCGGCTTGGCCTCGGAGGGCTCGATCTCGAGCACCTCGGTGTCGTCATCGCCCTGCATGTTGGCGCCGCGGTCCTCGAAGCGCGTCTCGATGTTGCCGAACTTGACGACATCACCGTGCTTGAGCGCCGCCGAGCCCGACACCTGCTCGTCGTTGACCCAGGTCCCACCCGTGGACTTGAGGTCCTCGATGAGCACCGCGCCAGCGGTCTTGCGAACGGTGGCGTGGGCACGGGAGACGTGCGGGTCGTCGATGACGAGGTCCGACGTCGACCGACGTCCGAGGATCTGTTCGTCGGCCTCGATCACGAGGACACGACCCTTCAGTGGCCCGTCGCTCGTCACGACGAACATGGGCAGCGGCTGTAGCCGTTTCGCTGGTCCTACCACGTTCTGACCTCTCCTTCGGCCCGCGTTCGGAGCGCCTCGACCATGGGGACGGGAGTACTGATGGATCCCATGCTGGCTGATTGTGCCTCACCGTGGAAGTCGCTGCCGTGTGTCACGACCAAACCACGTTGGGCGGCGATCCGACGCCAGGCGCGGGCTGCGTCCGGCTCGTACTGATCGCGAGGTGACTCTATGCCGGCCAGTCCGGCCGTGCACATGGCATCGAGCAGCCCACGATCGACCCCGCCCCACGTCGGATGGGCCAGTACCGCCGCACCCCCCGAGGCACGAACCAGCTCGACGCACCGAACGGGATCGAGCGCACCCTTCGGGACGTACGCGGGACACCCCTCGCCGAGCCACTGCACGAAGGCCTGGCCGGTGGTGGGCACCAGGCCGGCCCGCACCATCAGGCGGGCCACGTGTGGCCGACCCAAGGACACCGAGTCCCCCATCTCCAGCAGGGGCGAGGGGTCGATGTCGGCACCGTGGGCGTTGAGCGCCGCCACCATCGCCAGGGCCCGATCGCGTCGTGCCGCCTGCAGGCGTTCGAGCTCGCGGGACAGGGGGCCTTCGGCGTCGACGAAGTAGGCCAGCAGGTGGACCGAACGCGGGCTGCCCCCGGCACCCGGCAACGCCGCGACCTCGGCGGACAGCTCCACCGCCGGCACCCAGGACAGCCCGAAGGTGGCACACGCCTCGGCAGCCTCCTCGAAGTGGGCAGTCGTGTCGTGGTCGGAGACGGCCAGCCCCTCGAGCCCGCTGGCCCACGCCATGCGGGCGAGGTCGAACGGGCCGGCATGCCCATCGGAGTAGGTGGTGTGGCTGTGCAGGTCGAAGGCCATGTGCGCACCGTACGGAGGGGGTGTGACGTCGCGCTGGCCGATCACCCATGGCCGGTACCGACCTGGCGTCCGGTCGAGGTCACCAACCTGTTCGACGGCACCTTGTCGGCTGGCTGATCAGCGCCGGGCCACCAGCACCATGCGGGTCTCGGGGGTGACCGGCCGGCGGTCCCAGTCGCCGAACACCTCCACCTCGGCGAACCCGGCGGTCCGGGCCATCGCGACGAGCTCGGTCGGCGTGTAGAGGCGGACGTCGAAGCGCCTCGTCGAGCCGTCGGGCATGTGCAGCGTGGAATGGTTGACCCCCGCCACCCAGTCGATCGAGGGTTCCTCGCTGGCACCGGTGTCACCCATCGGGAACCGCTGACCGGGCTGGTGCATCCTCGCGACCCGGTCACGGTGGTTGCCGGTCATCACCAGGAGGCCACCGGGCACCAGCACCTGATGCCACGCGTGCATGGCCCGCTGGTCCTCGGCGTCGTCGTCGAAGTACCCGAAGGCGCTGTAGAGGTTCAGCACCACGTCGTACGGGCCGGGCGGCGGGGTTCGCATGTCGCCCTGCTGGTAGGCCGGGCCGGGGTTTCCTTCCTCGGCCATCGCCAGCTGGTCGGCGGAGATGTCGACCCCCGTCACGAGGTGGCCGTCGTGGTGCAGCGGTCCGGCGTGGCGACCGAACCCGCACGGGACGTCGAGGATGCGCAACCCCGTGTCAGCGGGCAGCACCGAGCGCAGCCCGGCCATCTCCTCCCCGGTGCCCGCGAAGGCGCCGGCCGCATCCCACAGCTCGGTGTAGGTGGCGTCGAAGAAGCTGCGGTACCACGGGTCCGACATACCGCGGGAGCATGGCACCGGACCGGGTGTACAGCAAGCCAATGCACGCGGTGTTTCACTCCCGACGCAGACCTTCCCGAATTGTGTTCACACCCTGTCCCAACGGCCGTTGGCCACCCCCTCCCGACCGCCCTTTCGGGGATCTCCCGGGCGTGACTAGTGTCCGAACGGCCGGGCGGTCCCGTCCGGCGAACACCGAACGGGGAGACGTTCCTTGCCACGATCATTCATCGCACCGCTCGCAGTGGTCATGCTGCTGTTCGCCTCGGTCGCAGCCCAGGCTGCTGAGACCGAACCCTTCCTGCCGACACCACCTGCGCCTGCGGCGGCGGCCGACGCGCAGGCCCCCCTGCTGCACGCCGACGACGCGTCGGCGATCGACGGGCAGTACATCGTGGTCCATCGCAAGCGGGCGTCGCTGCTCGACACGCGCGGGACCGAGGCCCTCGTGAGCGCACTCGGCGGCACGGTGCACCATCGGTACTCCTCCGCCCTCCGCGGGTTCTCCGCGACGCTGTCCGACGCAGCGGTCGATGCCCTCCGCACCGACCCCAGCGTGGAGTACATCGAGGTCGACCGGACGGTGGCCCTCGACACCACGCAGTCCGGCGCCACCTGGGGCCTGGACCGGATCGACCAGCGCAACCTGCCCCTCGACGGCAACTACACCTACACCGCGTCGGGTCAGGGCGTGCACGTCTACGTCGTCGACACCGGGATCAGGGCAACCCATCAGGAGTTCACCGGCAGGGTCGGCAACGGGTACGACTACGTCGACAACGACAGCAACCCCAACGACTGCAACGGACACGGTACCCACGTCGCCAGCACCGCTGCGGGCACCACGTACGGCGTCGCCAAGAACGCCACGGTGCACGCCCTGCGGGTCCTCAACTGCTCCGGCAGCGGCAGCAACTCCGGCGTGATCGCGGGGGTTGACTGGGTCTCCAGCAACCACGTCGCACCGGCCGTTGCCAACATGAGCCTGGGGGGCAGCGCCTCAACGGCGCTGGACAACGCGGTCAACAACGCCGTCGCCAACGGGGTGACGTTCGCCGTGGCCGCGGGCAACGAGAACACCAACGCCTGCACCAAGTCCCCGGCACGTGCGGCGAACGCCATCACCGTCGGCTCCACCACCTCCAGCGACGCTCGTTCGTCGTTCTCCAACTACGGGACCTGCGTGGACGTCTTCGCACCCGGATCCTCCATCACGGCCGCGTGGTACCAGTCCGACACGCAGACCAACACGATCAGCGGCACGTCGATGGCCTCACCACACGTGGCCGGCGTCGCGGCCCTGTACCTGGAGGCCAACCCGACCCACACCCCGGCGCAGGTCGGCGCCGCGATCACCGGTTCGGCCACCAGCGGCGTGGTGGGCAACCCGGGTTCGGGCTCCCCGAACCTGCTGGTGTACTCCCCGCTGACGGGCACCCCGGATCCGGATCCGGACCCTGATCCCGGCCCCGATCCCGAGCCCGGCTGCAGCTACCCCGAGAGCTTCTCCGGCACCCTCAGCGGGTCCGGCGCCTACACCTACGAGCCCAACGGGACCTACTACTACTCCGGCAGCGGCACCCACCTCGGCTGCCTGCAGGGCCCGACCGGCACCGACTTCGACCTGTACCTGTACAAGTGGAACGGATGGGGGTGGTCCGTCGTGGCGTCCAGCACCAGCGCCAGCTCCGACGAGGCCATCAGCTACAGCGGCTCGTCTGGCTACTACATGTGGGAGATGTACAGCTACAGCGGCTCGGGAAGCTACGCCTTCCAGCTCGACCGCCCGTAGCCACCCCACCCCCTCCAACGACGACGACCCGCGCCGGTGGCGCGGGTCGTCCGATGTCCTCGGCTCAGGTGAACGCGTTGCCTGTCCGGCGTTCACCTGCAAGACGCCGCGCTGCGGTCCAGTGGTGTCCTCGCGCGGCTCAGGTGAACGCGTTGAGCCCGGTGAGGTGCCGCCCGAGCAGCAGGCGCTGGATCTGGCTGGTGCCCTCGTAGAGCGTCGTCACACGGGCGTCGCGCAGGTAGCGGCCGACGGGGTACTCATCGGAGTAGCCGTAGCCGCCGTGCACCTGGACGGCCCGGTTGGCGTTGCGCACCGCGGCTTCGGAGGCGAACGTCTTCGCGACGCTGGACTCCACGGTGTGCCGCTCCCCCTTGTCGTGCTTCCATGCGACCTTCCAGGTCAGCGCCCGGCTGGCCTCGAGGTCGAGGTAGATGTCGCTGAGCAGCTCCTGCACCAGCTGGAACCCACCGATCTTCTTGCCGAACTGCTCACGCTCCAGCGCGTACTCCAGCGACGCGTCGAGGCACGCCTGGGAGATGCCGGTGCAGCCAGCCGCCAGGGAGAACCGTCCGTTGTCCAGCGAGTGCAGGGCGATGCGCAGGCCCTTGCCGATCTCGCCGAGCACGTTCGCCTTCGGCACCCGGACATCGGTCAGGGACAGCTCGGCGGTGTCACCGGCACGCAGGCCGAGCTTGCCGTGCAGCGGCGTGCCCGAGTAGCCGGGCGTGTCCTGGGGGACGAGGAACGCGGTGATGCCGTCGTCGGTCTGGGCGTAGACGACCGTCAGGACGCCGCGTGACCCGTTGGTGATCCACATCTTGGACCCGTTGATGACCCAGTCGTCGCCGTCGCGGCGGGCGAAGGTCTTCATCCCGTTGGGGTTCGAGCCGTGGTCGGGTTCGGTCAGCCCGAACGCGCCCAACCCCTCTGTCGCCAGGCGCGGCAGCCACTCCTGCTTCTGTTCCTCGGTGCCGTAGTTGAGCAGCGAGGAACCCACCAGGCCGAGGTTGACGGAGATCATGGAGCGGATGGACGCGTCGGTCCGACCGGTCTCCTCCACGATCAACCCGTAGGAGAGGTAGTCCAGCCCCATCCCGCCGTACTCGGTGGGGATGGTCGCGCCGAGGAACCCGACGTCGAACAGCTTGGGAACCAGCTCGTCCGGAAACGCCTCGGTGCGGTCCAGCTCGCGAGCGTTGGGCGCGAGCTCGCGATCGCAGAAATCCTTCGCCAGCTGGCGGATGCCAGCCTGCTCGTCGTTGAGGTCGAAGTTCATGTCGCCTCAGCGTAGCCAACGACCATCCGCCGCAGGGAGCGCCTCGACCGAGTGGCGGCCCCGGCCATCCGATGGTTACCAGACGGATGGTTGAGCTTTACTCCCCAAATGGCGTCGCGTAGGTTGCACCACCGTACGCTATCGAAACGCCGTTCCACAGAGTGAACTGCGTTCGGTGGCGCGTCTTTCAGAACACCCGCCGAGAACAAGGAACCCCCTCGATGATCCGTCGAACCATCCCCGTGATGGTGCTGCTGCTGGTCGCATCCCTGACCGCCGTGGCCCCATCGCTTGCACAGGACGAGAGCCCACCCGATTCATCCCTCGTCCGCCTCGCCGGCGACGGCCGTGCCGCGACCGCGGCTGCCATCGCTGGGCAGCGGGACACCGCCGATCACGTGCTGATCGCCCGCCAGGACTCCTTCCCCGACGCCTTGGTCGGCGCGGTGCTGGCCGGCGCGCTGGACACCCCGATCCTGCTGGCTGCCACCGACGGGCTCCCGGAGGCGACCGCCGACGCGATCGCTGACCTCGGCGCGTCCTCGGCGACCCTACTCGGCGGCACCGCCGCCCTCGGCGACGCCGTCGAGACCGCGCTGAGCGACCTCGGCCTCGACGTGGACCGGCTCGCCGGCGACGGCCGTCACGCCACGGCCGCCGCCATCGTGCGTGCCGCCGTCGCCGCCGACCCGACGATCCCGGGCCAGGTCGCCGGTCAGCGCACCGCCCTCGTCGCCAGCGCCGCCGGGTTCGCCGACGCCCTGGTGGGCGGCGCCGTTGCCGCTGGTGAGGGCCTCCCCCTGCTGCTGGTCGACGCCGATGGTGTCCCCGAGCAGACCTCCACCCTCGTCGACGAGCTGGCCATCGAGCGCCTCGTCGTGCTCGGCGGCACCGCCGTGATCAGCGAGGCCACCGTCGCCGACCTCGAGGCCCTCGACGTCGACGTCACCCGTCTTGCCGGCGACGGCCGCCAGGCCACCGCTGCCGAGGTCGCCACCTGGGCCATGACCGCCCTGGACTGGCGTCCGACCGCGGCGGTCCTCGCCACCGGCGACGACTTCCCCGACGCCCTCGCCGCCGCGCCGCTTGCCGGCGACGTGACCGCTCCTGTGCTGCTGGCCGGCGGCGACGTCGCGTCCGACGCGCTGGCATCGGCACTGGGCTGCACGGTGTCGACCCTCTACGTGGCCGGTGGCGAGAACGCCGTCAGCGACGAGGAGGCACAGTCGGTCCTCGACGCCGCCACCACCGGTGACGTCTGCGACCTTGCCGTCACCGCCTTCCCCGACGTGGCCGTCGTGCCGGTCGGCCAGGCCTTCACCGTCACCGCTGACCTGCTGGACCGTGACTCCAGCTTCGCCGCGGTCGACCTGGAGGGTGTCGAGGCGACGTTCACCGTCACCCCCGACACCAACAGCATCGGCATGGCCACCCCCACCGTGGGGATGGAAACGATCCCGGCGTCCGCCGACGGCACCGCTGCGACCACCTTCACCTCCAACACCCCCGGCCTGGTCGTGGTCAACGTCTGTGCCGCCGGCCCCGATGGTGAGGAGACCTGCGACACCTCTGCGGTGCGCTTCGCTGCCCGTTACGCCGGGTCGCTGGACAACATGGTCGGTCACGCCAACGTGATCGACGACGAGGTCTGCCTGGCCGGTTCGCCCGCCGAGGGGATCGCGCGCATCCAGATCAGCGACGGCACCACGACCTTCGCCGTCGACGGCTCGGAGGGCTGCCTGCCCGCCGACGGGCTGACCGCTCGCGACATCGACGCCGACATCGACAGCTGGAGCATGGCCATCAACGGCGCCGCCACCGACAACTTCGCCGCCATCGGCAGCGACTACAGCCAGTTCGAGACCACGGAGGCACCCGCCTACGACGTCAACGAGTCCACGGTCAGCGGTGTCGACCACATCGCCACCGTTCCCGGGACCAGCGGCTCGACCTCCGTCAACTTCCTCGACGTCGACGGCGTCGACGTGATGGCGACCAGCGGCCGGTTCGGCCTGAAGCTGTTCGACATCACCGACCCCACCGCCCCCGTTGCCCTCGGGACAGCGTCCATGCCGGGCTTCTGGCAGAACGAGGACATGGATGTCGACGACGGCCGTGACCTGATCTTCCTGTCACGTGACCCCCGGGCCTACGGCGGCTCGACCAGCGACGGCGTCGCCGGTGTCTACATCTTCGACGTCTCCGACCCCAACAACATCGTCGAGCTGGCCTTCCACGAGCTGCCCACCGGCCACACGGCCACGTGTGTGCTCTCGGAGTCCGGACCCTGCGACTACCTGTGGTCGGGCGGACCGGCGACGGGTGAGCACCAGCCCGAGGACTGGGCCGGACGACCGATCTTCGTGACCGACATCACCAACCCCGCGAAGCCGTTCACGTACCCCCAGCCACTGGTCACCAACCAGAACGACGGCGTGACCGACTACGCCCACGACGTCCAGGTGGACGCCGACGGCATCGCGTGGGTCTCCTCGCGAGGCGGCATCTACGGCTACCACACGATGGGTACCCACACCGACCCGCTGACCGGCGAGGAGCGCGTGGCCACCCCGGTCGACCCGGTCCCCTACGCCGGCGGCACCCTCGCCGACGAGGCGGCGCCCAGCCGCCTCGTGCACAACTCCTTCCGCGCCGTGGGCAACACGGCCGACCAGGGCGCCGACCTCGAGGCCAGCGGCTTCGCGGAGGGTGAGCTGATCTACAACACCGAGGAGGCCTTCTCCACCCGGTGCGAGACCGACGGTCGGTTCGTCATCGCCAGCCTGGCCGGCAGCGAGGCCGGCGAGGGATTCGAGTCCACCCCGGATGACCCGTTCCGCCTGGAGACGGTCGGGATCTGGTCGCCGACCATGGCGGAGGGCCAGTCCCCCGACCTGTTCTGCAGCGCGCACTACTTCGCCGTGAAGGACGGGATCGTGGCCTACTCCTGGTACGCGCAGGGCACCCGGTTCCTCGACGTGTCCGACCCGGCCAACCCGCGTCAGATCGCGTACTCCCGACCGACGGGTGGAGTCAGCTACGCGCCGTACTTCCATGGCGACTACGTCATCGTGGCCGACAGCAGCCGCGGTGTGGAGGTGCTGCAGCTCAACGACGACGCCATGACGGCGCTCGCCGGTGAGGAAGAGGTGCTGGCACCGGTGCTGCCGGGGGCCACCTTCGCCCAGCGGCAGGCCACCGGCTCGGCCGGCACCAGCGCCGGAGCATGGGAGGCGGACCCGGTCTTCGGCTGGTCATGCGCCATCCCGGTCGAGGAGACCACCTCGGCCTAGCACGCCCTTCGGATCGTCGGACGCCCGGACCCTCGTGGTCCGGGCGTTCGCCGTTGCCGGGCGTAGGCTGCTGCGCGTGTCTGCCACCCCTCCCCCACCCGTCGTCGGTGTCGGTGCCGTGGTCGTCCACGAGGGTCGCCTGCTGGTCGTCAAGCGCGGCAACGAGCCGGCCCGTGGCCTGTGGACCCTCCCCGGCGGACGGCTCGAGCCGGGCGAGACTCTCGAGGCCGGCGCGCTGCGGGAGCTGGAGGAGGAGACGGGGCTCGAGGGGCATGTGGTCGCCCTGTGCGGTGTGGCCCAGCGCATGGGACCGACCCACAACTTCGTGATCCTCGACTACCGGGTGGACGTCGCCGACATCGGTGGGGCCAGGGCCGGGGACGACGCCGAGGAGCTCCGGTTCGTGACGAGGTCGGAGCTGGAGACCCTCGAGACCGTGCCCGGGACGGTCACGTTCCTGGCCGACCACGGACTACTCGACCACCTGCGAGGGTAGACCTGCACGTGTTCCGCGATGGGGGATCGCTTGCGAAGGAGACCTCGATGACCCAGCCCTCGACCGACACCGAGGGCCTGCTCCAGCTCGCCGAGGTGCTGGCCGGTCGGCACTCCACTGCTCGTCGGCTGCAGGAACTCTGTCGGCTGACGACGGTGCTGGTGGGCTGTGACCGAGCCACGGTGTTCGTGCTCGACGACGACCGCTTCCGGCCCTGGGCGCAGTACGGCGTGCCCGAGGACCAGGTCCCCCTCCTCGAGGACACCTCCTTCTCCCCTCGCCATCCGCTGGTCCGCGAGGCGTTCGAGCACGACAGCTTCGTCGTCATCGACGACGTTGTCGGGTCGCCCCTGCTCGGTCCGTGGGTCGCGCGGACCGGCGTCAACGCGATGGTCGTCGCGGCCCTCGCGTCCAACGATCCCGATGCGCCCCGAGCCGTCGGGTTCATCAGCGCCGAGTACGCCGAGCGGACCGGCGGGTTCGACGACTTCGAGGCGCACCACGTGCTGGCGATGGCCCGCACCGCCGGACTCCTGGTGCAGGCCGAGCAGCTGCGGCGGACCGACCGCGAGCACCGCAGGCGCCGCCGGACCCGTATGCGGCTCATCGAGGGGCTCCTGCAGGTGGGGGCCGACGCGATCGACAACAGCGACCGCCTGCGGGTGCTCCAGCGCGTGGTCGAGCTGCTGGGCAACGGCGGCTTCGGGACGGGGGCGCGGATCGTGACCAGCGACGACGAGGCTCGTGTGCTGGTGAGCGCCGGGGCGCGCGTGCCCGACGTCCTCGACGAGGACGCCGAAGCCCGTCAACGACTGGTGCGCGTGCCGGTCGAGGGGGACGAGCTGGTGATCGAGGCGCTGCTGGACGAGGGCGCCGATGTCGGCACCAGCGGGGTGACCCTCGTCGCGGGGCACCTGTCGGCCCTGCTCGGACGGCTCGACGCGTCCGACCGGCTGCGCCAGATGGCCCTGACCGATGCGCTGACGAGCCTGCCGAACCGGCGCCACCTCGTGGAGTACCTGCGGGAGCACCTGCCGTCGGCACCCATGACCGTGCTGGCCCTGGACCTCGACAGCTTCAAGGTCATCAACGACAGCCTCGGCCACGACGCCGGCGACGCGGCGTTGTGCGAGGTCGCGGACCGGCTGCTGAACGCATCGGCACCACACTTCCTCGCCCGCTTCGGCGGCGACGAGTTCGTCATCGTCGTGCGCGACGACGACCCCGAGCAGGTCGTGGCTCGCGTCCGTGCTGCACTCGAACGTCCGCTGAGCGATCGCGTGGGTGGCGGGTCTGCCAGTGTCAGCATCGGGCTGGCCGAGGGCCTCCGCGGCGCCGATCCCGCCGATGTCCTGCGCGACGCCGACGCGGCCATGTACGTGGCGAAGTCACACGGGGTCGGACGGGTCCAGCGCTTCGATCGCGCCACTCGCAGCGAGGCGATTCGGCGGCAGGAGCTGGCCACCCAGCTGCGCATCGGGCTGCGCGACGGACAGCTGGAGCTGTTCCACCAGCCGTCCTGGTCGCTTCCGGACCGCCGCCTCCGCGGGTTCGAGGCGCTGCTGCGCTGGCGGCGGGCCAGCGGGACGATGTGGCTGCCCTCGCAGTTCATCGACGTCGCCGACCAGTCGCTGCTGATGCACACCATCAACGACTGGGTGATCGACGAGGCCTGTCGCCAGGCCGCACGCCGACACCAGTCCCACCCCACCCTCGATGTCGCCATCAACCTGTCGCCCCGCTGGATGGACCGCGGCGTCGTGGCGACGATCGAGGCGGCGCTGGAGACCCACCAGTTGCCCCCCGAACGGCTGGTGGTCGAGGTGACCGAGGACAGCGCGCTGGCCCCCGGGACACCGGCATGGAACGCGTTGCTCGCGCTGGCCGACCGAGGGGTGCAGCTGTCGCTGGACGACTTCGGGACGGGGTACTCCTCGTTCCTGCGGCTGGCGGACCTCCCCCTGGCAGAGATCAAGATCGACCGGGAGGTCGTCCACAAGCTGACCGACGGCCCGGCAGGACGGGAGCTCATCCGGGCCATATCCAGGGTCGGTGCGTGGCGAGCTGCCCGTGTCGTGGCCGAGGGTGCACGTGACGACGCCCACCTGGCCGCGTTGGCCGAGCTCGGCTGCACGCACGCGCAGTGCTTCCACCTCGGTGTGCCGCTGAGCTCCGACGAGGCCCTGGACCTGACCCGGGCCCACGCTCCAGCCGCCCACGAGGACCGCTGATGGTTCGACCGGTCCATCCTTCCGGTGCGTTCAGCCGGTCGGCGCGACCGACTCGGCAGGGCGCCGTTCACCGGTGGCGGCGAGGAAGACGCCGATCAGCATCAGCGGTCCGCCGAGCGCCAGCAGCGGTGGTGGGACCTCGCCGAGCAGCAGGAAGGCCAGCAGCCCTGCACCGATCGGTTCGCTGAGGACCACGACGGCGACCGTCGTCGCGGGGACCTGGTTGAGCACCTGGTTGAAGATCGTGTGGCCCAGCAGCTGGGGGCCGAGCAGCAGTCCGAGGATGGCCAGCCAGGTCGTGCCGTCGAAGCCCACCAAGGCGCTGCCCGTGGCCAGTGAGACGACCAACAGCACTGCGGCCGACGTGCCGTAGACCCATGCGCCGTAGGTGGCGACCGTGAGGCGTCGTCGAGTCCGCTGCCCGATCACGAGGTACCCGCTCACGGCGATCGATCCACCGAGGGACATCAGGTCGCCCAGGAGCGGGTTGGAGCCCGTGGCCCCCTCCCCTCCGTCGGCGATGGCCACCACGGCTGCCCCGGCCATCGCGACAGCGATCCCGAACCACGTCCGTCGGGTCGGTGGCTGTCCCAGGAACAGCCACGAGCCGAGCCCCACGAAGACCGGGGCGGTCGCGGCGAACACGACCGCGGATGCCACGGAGGTGTAGGCGAACGCCCCGATGAACAGGGCGAAGTGCACCGCGAGGAACGTGCCGCTGAGCAGCATGGCCCGGATCTCCCGTGCATCGGGACGGACCGTGTCGCGGGCGGCGAAGGGGACCAGGGCCACCGCGCCGCCGAAGGAGCGCCAGAACGCCAGCGCCAGGGCGGGCGCCGAGGCCGTCCGGATCAGGACGGCCGCAAACGACACGGCGAGCATGCCGACCGCGAGCAGCAGGCGTACCCGGGCGGGCGCGTGCGTGGTCGTCGTGGAGGCGGAGGAGGTGCTGGCGGTCACGCCGACCACATTCTCAGCCCCGTGGCTCGAGGGCCAAAACGTCGCGTCGCCGTCCGTGGCCGACGAGGCCGATCGGGGGGGTGGGCGTCGAGGCCGTATACTCCCCCAGACGTTCACCGCCGGTTCCGGCGGCCCTGCCTTGCGCCGATGCTGGCGCCGACATGACCACTCCAAGGAGCTCGAAGCCGCGATGACCCGCGCCGACGTGCACTACGCCCTCGCGATCGACACCGAGATCTGGGAGGCGTCGAAGGTCGACCCGACCCTGCTCGACCCGGTGGTCCGCACCGACGCCGTGCCCGGGACCACCCACCCGTTCGTGGTTGTCCGTGACTACCAGGGCCCCCAGGGGCTGTACCTGGAGTACTTCACGATCACCGACCCGACCGGTGCGGAGGTGTTCCGTTCGGTCGAGCGCAAGGTGAACCTGCGTGGTGAGCAGTTCGAGGACCGGATGACCACCACGGTCCCCCGCCTGCTGGTGGACCGCGGTGACGAGCACGAGCTGACGTTCTTCGTCGACGGGGACGAGGTCAGCTCCGTCCCGATGTTCCTCGAGGTCGGCGGCGGTGGTGACCCCTCGGTCATGGCCGAGGAGACCCTCGCCAAGGCCCTGGGCAAGGGCGCGATCATGTGGATCGTGATCGACCGCAAGGTGCCGGTCGTCCCGGGGACGAAGAAGCTCCGGAAGAACCGCCCCCGTGGGCTGGTCTACGAGAAGCACCAGACGCCGGCGTGGTTCGTGCTGGACATGGAGACGATCTTCGTCTTCTCCGGTCCGACGGAGCAGCAGATCGAGGGCCTCGAGCCGTCGACGGAAGAGGTCGAGATCGTCGCCCGGTCCAAGGACCTGCGCTCGGCCGTCGTGCGGACCAAGGCCAAGGTCGAGGTCGTGCCGTCGGATGACCCGCGCTGGGCCACAGCTGCCGAGGCCGGGATGGGCAAGCGCCTCAACCTGCCCGACGGCGAGGGCGCCATCGACCGGTGGCGCGAGAACTGCACGCTGTACGCCCTGACCCCGGTGTTCGCTGGCGCCCCCAGCAAGACCGCCGTCGAGGCCGTCGCAGCTGCCGCAGCGCCTGCGGCAGCGGAGGAGAAGAAGGAGGTCAAGAAGCGCCCCGAGGACGACATCCACGTCGAGGCGCAGATCGACCAGGCCGTCTTCGACAAGCTGGTCGCCGAGGGCAAGTCCGAGCGCGTCGCCCGCGCGAAGGCCAAGGCCGCGTACGTGCGGGCCGAGAAGAAGCGGATCCTCGCGGAGCAGCAGGGCAGCTGAGGACCCGAGCCGCCGCGAAGCGGCTTTGCGAGGCCCGGAGGCTGCCCGACCGCTGCTCCGCCAGACCAACACCGCGGAGCAGCAGGGCAGCTGAGGACCCGAGCCGCCGTGAAGCGGCCTGGCGAGGCCCGGAGGCTGCCCGACCGCTGCTCCGCCAATGAGCGACGGGAGCAGCAGGGCGGCTGAGGACCCGAGCCGCCGTGAAGCGGCTTTGCGAGGCCCGGAGGCTGCCCGACCGCTGCTCCGCCAATGAGCGACGGGAGCAGCAGGGCAGCTGAGGACCCGACTCCGCGACGCGGAGCGCTGAGGAGGCCCGAGCCGCCGGTGGGTTCCGGCGCGATCGGGGCCTGAACCCCCTATGGGTGTGTTCGGGCACGATCGTGGCTGGGGGCCGACCCGCGCCGGGTGTGTTTCGGCGCGATCGGGGCCTGGACCTCTTATGGGTGGGTTCGGGCACGATCGTCTCGCGGCCCCGGGGACGGGGCCGTTGGACGGTACGTGGTCGGGTCGCACCGTGGCTCGAGTTGTCTGGTGTGGGACATGTGGTGCTGTGTGTCGACGATCCGTTCGAAATGGTCTGTGAGCTGGGGAAACAGGCGATCCGAGACCGTCGATGCGGTATACTCGAACACACGATCGAGACAGCGAGAACTGGGGTCGGGGACATGGGTGGGCAAGGGGTGGTTGAGGCGGGTGAGGTGACCGAGCTGGTCACCCACCTCCACACCCTCGCCAGCCGCTTCGACCCCGACCAGATTCCCGACAGCGACGTGGCAGGACTGGTCGTCGACCTCGGCCGTGCAGGCCGGTTGGTCGACGGGATGCTCACCCGGGCCGCCCGACGCGCCACCGAGGCCTCCGCCCACGAGACCGCCGGAGCCAAGGACGCAGTGACGTTGATCGCCACCGCCACCGGCAGCTCCACCGCAGCCGCCAAGAAGATGTTGAAGACCTCAGAGCAGCTCGTGGACCAGCCCGACGTGGACAAGGCTGTCACCGACGGGACCCTGTCGACCGACCAGGCCGTCGTGGTCTCCGAGACCGTGGCCGATGCGCCGGAGAAGGCGGCCGAGTTGATCGGTGGGGCGGGTGAGCAGACGCTGGCCGAACTGCGGAAGACCGCTCGGGACATCCGCACCGCTGCCGATCCCGATCGGGAAACGACCCGACGGCGGCACCTGGCCCGGCGGGCGTTCCGGTCGTGGACCGAAACCGACGGCGAATGGAAGGCGTTCCTGTCCGGACCGGGTGATCTGGGTGCCCGGATCGAGGCGGCGCTGCGGGGCGAGCACGACGCAGTGTTCCGGACCGCACACGCCGCCGGACGACGCGAGGACGATGCCTGCTACCGGTTCGACGCCCTCCTCAACCTCCTCGAAGGACACGCCACCACCGGCGGTGAACAGGCCAGCACCGACGATGCCCCCGTCCCCACCCCTGCGACGAAGGGACCACGGACGGGCCGGCAGACCAAGGTCATCATCCGCGTCGACGGCTCGGCACTCGTGCGCGGCGAGGTGGAAGACGGCGAGACCTGCGAGATCGCCGGCATCGGCCCGGTCGCGCTGTCCGCGGTCCGCGAGCAGATCCCCGACGCCCACATCACCTACGTGATCACCAACGCCCAGGATGTGACCGTCGCCCACCTCGGCCGGCAGGTCACCGCCCACCAACGCACCGCCCTGGAAGCACGGGGCTACCAATGCGAAGTGCCCGGTTGCACCGCCGACCACCTCCTGGAGATCGACCACATCACCGGCTGGGCCCTCACCAAACAAACCCGACTGTCCGATCTCGCCTGGCTCTGCACCACCCACCACCGACAGAAATCCAGGCGCCACTACCGGCTGCTCGGTCCACCCGGACAACGCACCTGGACCACCCAAACCGGCGTGGAGATCAGCCGCGACCCACCCGTCCAGGCCGCCTGACGACACGCTCGTCGAAGACGGCCAGCGCACCGCGCGTGGCGACCGCGATGCGTCAGCGGACGCGTCGCCGTTGTGCCAGGACGCCGCCGCCGATCGCGAGGACAGCCAGCAGGGCGATCCCGCCCTGCAGCAGAATCGCGAAGAGGTCCAGCCCCGGTCGCACGTACGCCACGTCGAGCGCCTGTTCCTGCCCCGGGGAGAGCTCGAGGACGACCTGCTGGGCGCCGTCGGGGTCCTCCGGATCGACCGGGGAGGTGGCGGTCGCGGTCCCCTCCACCAGCGGCACCGGCGTGGTGACCACGAAGGTGTACTGCACCGCGGTGTCGACCTGCTGGCCGAGGGTCTCCAGCGGGACGCCGGTGTCAGCTGCCGCGACCTCGGTCAGCCGGAAGGGCACCGTGCCCGTCAACGAGACGACGTCAGCCTCCGGGTCCAGGGCCAGTGACAGGGGGCCGAGCAGCTGGGCCTCCGGTGCGTCCAGCGCCGAACGGAGCTCCTCGTAGCGCAGGCCGAACTCCTCCGGGCCGTCGAAACCGGTCCGGACAGTGACCTCCTGCAGCGTGCCGTCCTCGGCCTCACCGGTCGACAGGTCCCAGCCCTCGAGGGCCTCGACGCGCTCCACTAGGCGACCCAGCGGGTCGACTCCCGCCGATGCGGCCATGTCGACCAGCTCGGCGTCCGGTGCGAGGGTGAACTCGAGCGCTCCTCCCCCGTCGTCGTCCAGCGCGACCCGCGTTTCGAGGCGCAGTTCGCAGCCCGCGGCGAGCACGAGCAAGAGAACAATCAGGACTGCATGGCGAATGGTGCTCAAGATCAGGGGTAACCCTACCGACTCAAGACATGAACCATGACTCAGGAACGACGTAGCAAGAAGCCGATCGGCGAGTGGCTGGTCGCCGAAGAGTTGATCTCCCAGGGAGAGCTGCTCGAGGCGCTGGCGAGCCGAATGGTCATCGACGGCAAACGCGAGCGCCTGGGCGAGACGATCGCCCGGCTCGGCTTCGTCGAGATGCAGGACGTGTCCCGCATCGTCGCCAAGCAGTTCGGCCTGGAGTTCGCCGGCACGACGCTGCCCGAGCCCCACGCCAGCGCCCGCGACACCGTCCCCGAGTCGTTGGCCCGTCGCCACGGCATCGTGCCGGTCTGGACCGAGCAGGACGGCACCCTCGTGGTGCTGACCGCCGACCCGACCGACATCGTCGCCATGGACGACGTCCGGCTGTCTGCAGGCGCCCGCCGCCTCCGGCCGATCGTCACCTCCCCCGACCGCATCGGCGACGCCCTCAAGCGCGTCTACCTTTCCGACGGCTCACGGACCGGTGCGCTGCTCGACCAGATCTCCACCGACTCCGAGTCCGTCGACGACGACGCCGATGACATCGTCGACTCCGTCGAGGAGCGAGCCCCGGTCATCCGCCTGGCCGAGCAGATCATCCACGACGCCCTGCACGGCAACGCCAGCGACATCCACGTCGAGCCCGGCAAGACCTCCTCCCGCGTGCGCTACCGCATCGACGGTGTGCTGCAGGAGGTCATGCAGATCCCCAAGAACGTGCACGGCCCGCTGATCAGCCGCCTCAAGCTGATCGCGTCGCTGG
This sequence comes from Euzebya pacifica, assembly GCF_003344865.1. GTDB lineage: Bacteria > Actinomycetota > Nitriliruptoria > Euzebyales > Euzebyaceae > Euzebya > Euzebya pacifica. Next base: position 1,346,941 of record NZ_CP031165.1, on the reverse strand, counting down.
ACATCGCCGAGCGCCGTCGTCCCCAGGACGGCCGGTCGACGTACCGCAGCAAGGACTCCGAGGTCGACCTCCGTGTCTCGACCCTCCCCCTGCTGTACGGCGAGAAGATGGTCATGCGTCTGCTGCGCAAGGGGGCCGAGCAGCTGCAGCTGGACGAGGTCGGCCTGTCCGACGAGCAGCATGCCAACGTCCTGGCCCACATCGAGCGTCCGCAGGGCCTGTGCCTGCTGACGGGACCGACCGGTGCCGGCAAGACCTCGACGCTCTACGCCTTCCTGTCCCACCTGTCCGACGACGAGCACAACCTGATCACCATCGAGGATCCGGTCGAGTACGAGCTGCCCGGCGTCAACCAGACCCAGGTCAACGCCCGGATCGGCTTCACGTTCTCCTCCGCGCTGAAGACCGTGCTGCGCCAGGACCCCGACGTGGTGATGGTCGGTGAGATCCGTGACCTCGAGACGGCGGAGCTCGCCCTGCAGGCCTCCCTCACCGGCCACATGGTCTTCTCCACCCTGCACACCAACGACGCCCCCGGCGCCGTGACCCGTCTGGCCGACCTGGGCATCCCCGACTACCTGATCGCCTCGTCCCTGACGATGGTGGTGGCCCAGCGCCTCGGCCGTCGTGTCTGCTCCAGCTGCGTCGGACCGCACACCCCCACCCAGCGCGAGATCGACCGGCTCCGGCTGACCCCCGAGGACATCGCCTACAACGGCTGGGTAACCGGGCACGGCTGCGCCGCCTGTGGCCACACCGGCTACAAGGGCCGCATCGCCTTCATGGAGATCCTGACCGTCGACAAGGGCGTCAAGAACGCCATGATGGCCAAGGCCGAGGAAGCGGAGATCCGCCGGGCCGCACGACGCGCCGGTCTCGTGTCGCTGCGCGAGGACGGCCTGGTGAAGGCCCGTGACGGGATCACCACGCTCGAGGAGGTGCTGCGCACCACCCCGACCGACGCGGTCGAGGAACACGACGAGCACGTCGCGGCGCTCGCCGCCGCCCAGCTGGCCGCACAGGCCGCTGCCCAGCAACCGGTCCCCATCCCCCAGCCGCAGGCACCTGCCCAGCCGGTCGCGCTTGCGCCCGTTCGCGAGGAGCCGAAGCGCGTTGTCGTCGCCGACCCCGACGAGGAACACCGTGTCGGTGTCGCAGCGGCCCTGCGTGACAAGGACTACGAGGTCGTCGAGGTCGGATCCGGTGAGGATGCGCTCGACGCCGTCGCGAGGACTCGCGCCGATGCGGTGTTCGTGTCCGCGGAGCTGGAGGACGTCGACGGGTACGCCCTCACCCACGAGCTGCGTGGCCGACAGGTCACCGTCGACACTCCTGTATTCGTGATGAACCCTGCCGATGAGGATGCAAGGCTCGACGCGGTCAGGGCAGGCGCCACTGACGCAGTCAGCACCAGGACTACCCCCAGGAACGCGTTGAACCGGCTGGAAGAGCTGCTGGAACACGTGGACTGAACCGGATCGGTTGGATCGGATGGACGGAGTGAACACGAGGAAGCGCTTGGGCGACCTGCTGGTCGACGAGGGCGTCCTCACCCCTCAACAGGTCGACGAGTTGCTGTCGTCCCGCATCGAGGTCGACGGTCGGCTCGAACGTCTCGGCGAGGCCGCAGTCCGGCTCGGCTTCTGCAGCCAGGACGAGATCGGCATGGTCCTCGCCCAGCAGATGGACCTCGAGTACCGCGACGACCACGTCCTGCCGGTCGACGCCGAGCTGGCCTCGCGCACGTCCCGGAGCCTCGCCGAACGACACCTCGTCATGCCGCTGCGGGCCGAGGACGGCGACGTCGTGGCGGTGGCGTGCGTCGACCCGACCAACATCGTCGGCCTCGACGACGTCCGCGTGGCGATCGGTGCCCGCCGGCTGCGGATCGTCGTGGTCCCCACCAAGACCCTTCGCCAGACCATCCAGGAGGCCTACGGGGTCGAGGCCCGTGCCCAGCAGGACGACTTCTTCTCCGCCTACCGCAAGGAGGAGGAGGAGGCCGAAGAGATCGAGATCACGGCCACGAGCGAGAACGACGGCCCGATCATCAAGCTGGCCGACGAGATCATCCTCCGTGCCCTGACCGGCGGTGCATCCGACATCCACGTCGAGCCGCGGCCGGACTCCATCGTCGTGCGCAACCGCATCGACGGTGTGCTCCACGAGACGATGAACCTGCCACGGCAGATCTCCGGCCCGCTGATCTCGCGCATCAAGCTGATCGCCGGCCTCGACATCGCCGAGAAGCGCAAGCCCCAGGACGGCCGCGCCCATTTCCGGGGCAGCGACCGCGAGGAGGATGCGGTCGACCTGCGCCTGTCGACCCTGCCGACGATGTTCGGCGAGTCCGTCGTCATCCGCCTCCTGCGCCGCGACAACGCCAGGCTGACGCCCGAGGACATCGGCATGTCCTCCGCGCAGGCCGCCCAGGTCCTCTCCGCCGTCGAGCGGCCCCAGGGCCTCGTCCTCGTCACCGGCCCGACGGGGTCCGGCAAGACCTCCACCCTCTACACCTTCCTGCAGCACCTCGCGACGGAGGAGCGCAAGCTCATCACCGTCGAGGACCCGGTCGAGTACGAGCTCGAGGGCGTCGTGCAGTCCCAGGTCAACGAGCGGGCCGGCTACACCCTCAACCGGGCGCTGCGCACCATGCTGCGCCAGGACCCCGACATCGTCATGGTCGGTGAGATCCGCGACCCCGAGACCGCAGAGCTGGCACTGCACGCGTCGTTGACCGGCCACCTCGTGCTGTCCACGCTGCACACCAACGACGCCCCCAGCGCCGTCGTGCGCCTGGCCGAGCTGGGCATGCCCGGCTACCTGATCGCCTCGGCGCTGACGATGGTGATGGCCCAGCGGCTGGTGCGGACGGTGTGTCCGGACTGCACGCGAGAGGTGCCGCCCAACGACCGCCACCGCCAGCGCCTCTCCCTCCAGCCCGACATGCGGTTCGTCGAGGGCGCAGGCTGCAACGCCTGCATGCACTCCGGCTATCGCGGACGGGCCGGTGTGTTCGAGATCCTGACCGTCGACGGTCCCGTGCGCGAGCTGATCGCCGACAACGCCAGCACCGACGCCATCGCCCAGGCCGCCCGCGCGAGCGGACTCCGCGGCCTGCGCGAGGACGCCATCCACAAGGCTGGTCAGGGCATGACGACCCTCGACGAGGTGCTGCGCGTCACGCCGCGCACCGAACACGCCGCGAACCACTGCCCCGTCTGCGCGCAGCAGGTCGAGGTCGACTTCCGCACCTGCCCGTGGTGCACCGCCGACCTGCGTCCCAACCAGTGCGCGCAGTGCGAACGCGCGCTGGATCCGGCATGGCTGGCCTGTCCGTCGTGTGGAACGGCCACCGGGACGACCAGCGGTCCGGTGGCGGTCGAGGGCGAGGGCGATCCGACGGCCCTCCCGCGGATCCTGGTCGTCGACGACGACCCGAGCGTCCGGGGTGCCCTGCAGGCCATGCTGGCCGGTGACTTCGAGGTGGTCGAGGCCGACTGCGGCGAGGCCGCCCTGGCCGCCGTCCACGCGAGCAGGTTCGACGCCGCGGTGATCGACAAGGGGCTTCCCGACCTCGACGGCTACGCGGTGACCCGCGAGATCCGCGCTCGGCCCACGGTGCGCGACCTGCCGATCATGATCATCACGGGCTACGACGACCCCGAGACCGAGATGGAGGGGCTGCGCGCCGGTGCCGACGACTGGCTGGCCAAGCCCGTCGACCTCGAGGTCCTCATAGCCCGGCTGACCCGCCTGCTGCGTCGCCGCGCCATCCACGCCGCCTGACCGAGCCGCCCCGGGTGGGTGGCCGGTGCGCTGGCAGGGCTCGCGTGCCCAGGGGGTAAGGTGACCGGCCGATGACGACGTCCTGGGAGACACTGGCCTGCCATGCCGTCGGCGCCCTTCGGGCCCACGGCGCCGCGACCGGCGACCGGGTGGTGTTGCTCGCCGACAACAGTCCCGCGTTCCTCGCCTTCACGTGGGGTGCCCTGCGCGCCGGGATCGTCCCCGTTCCGCTGAACACCGCGCTGTCGGACACGCAGGTGGTGGCGCTGGCGGCCGACGCCGACGGGACGCTGGTGGTCACCGACGCAGCCAACGCCGGCAGGCTCGACCCAGACCTCCTGCTGGACGAGGCCGACCTGCTCGCTGCCAGCCCTGCCGCCGACCTGCACCCCGTGCCCCTTGCCCGGGCGATGCACTACACCTCGGGCACCAGCGGCACCCCCAAGGGGGTGTGGACCGGCGTCCTGTCCCCCGACCTGGCCACCGCGTGGGCCGATGACGAGACCACCGCCAACCCGACGGGGCCCGACGACGTCCACCTGGTCTGTTCGCACCTGTTCCACTCCGGCCCGCACCGCTACGCCATCAACACGCTGAACCGCGGTGGCCACGTGGTGGTCCAGCCCCACTTCGACGCCGGCGCGACCCTCGCCGCCATCCAGCGCCACCGCGTCACCACCGCCTTCATGGTCCCCACGCACCTGTCCCGACTGCTGGACCACCCGGACATGGCGACCGCCGACCTGTCGAGCCTGCGCTGGATCCACCACGCGGGTGCGGCCTGCCCCGAACCCCTCAAGCGCCGCGCCCTCGACGCCTTCCCCGCGGGGGTGCTGCACGAGTTCTACGGCTCGACGGAGGGCCAGTTCACCGACATCACCCCTGCGGAGTGGCTGCAGCGGCCCGGCTCGGTCGGACGGGCACGAGCCGGCCGAACGCTGCAGGTCACCCGCGACGACGGCAGCGAGGCGGCCGTCGACGAGGTGGGCACCGTCTGGGTCTCGGCGCCGCCGCATGCCCGTTTCTCGTACTGGCGCAGCCCCGCGGCCACCGCAGCGGCCTGGCGCGGCGACCGCTTCACCGTCGGCGACCTCGGGGCGCTGGACGACGAGGGCTACCTGACGCTGTCCGGGCGACGAACCGACCTGATCGTCACCGGTGGCGTGAACGTCTATCCGGCGGAGGTCGAACGGGTCCTCCTGGCCCATCCGAGCGTCGCCGAGGGGGTCGTGTTCGGCGTCGCCGACGACGCGTGGGGCCAACGGGTGACGGCCGCCGTCGTCCCACGTCGTGGGGCTGCCGCGGACGGCGAGGAGATCCGGACGTTCCTCCGGGCCCGCCTCGCCGGCTTCCAGACCCCCAAGGACGTGCTGGTCCTCGACGACCTCCCACGAACCGCGTCGGGCAAGCCGCTGCGCAACGTGCTGGCCGAGCGACTGTCCCCTAGGCCACAGAAGCGCCCTTGATCGATCGGTCAAAGGCCCGATGAGTGACCAGGCCCAGTCCGCGTGACCGCCTGATCACCCCCCGACCTGCACCGCCTTGGGCGGGATCTCGGGCCGCCGATACCATGACGGTCCCCCGCAATCCCTCAAGGAGAGTGTTGTTGCCATGCCCACGACCGACCAGGTGATGCAGGCCCTCGGCACGGTCAACGACCCCGAGATCGGCCAGCCGATCACCGACCTGGGCATGGTCGACGGCGTCGACGTCGCCGACGACGGCAAGGTCACCGTTGACGTACTGCTGACCGTGCCCGGCTGCCCCATGAAGGACACCATCACCCGAGAGGTGACCGGTGCCGTGCAGAAGGTCGAGGGAGTGACCGCCGTCGAGGTTCGCCTCGGCTCGATGACCGAGCAGCAGCGCGCCAGCGTGGCCGAGAAGGTCCGTGGCGGCGCGGGCCGCGCCCCCGGCGGGCAGGTCGTCATCCCCTTCGCCGAAGCCGACAACCCGACCAAGGTCGTGGCGATCGCCTCGGGCAAGGGCGGCGTCGGCAAGTCGTCGGTGACCGCCAACCTCGCCGTTGCCCTCGCCAAGGAGGGCCTCAACGTCGGTGTCCTCGACGCCGACGTGTGGGGCTACTCCATCCCCCGGATGCTGGGTGTGGAGGGCAAGCCCGTCGCCTTCAACAACATGGTGATGCCGCTGCAGGCCCATGGCGTGAAGGTCATCTCCATCGGCTTCTTCGTCGACAGCGAGCGGCCGGTCATCTGGCGTGGCCCGATGCTGCACCGTGCGCTGCAGCAGTTCCTCGCCGACGTGCACTGGGGCGACCTGGACTTCCTGCTCTGTGACCTGCCCCCCGGCACCGGCGACATCGCCATCTCCCTGGCGCAGATGTTGCCCAACGCCGACATGCTGGTCGTCACGACCCCGCAGCAGGCCGCACAGCGTGTCGCCCTGCGCGCCGGGCAGATGACCGCCCAGACCGGCATGCGCGTCTCCGGTGTGATCGAGAACATGGCGACCTTCGTCGCCCCCGACACCGGCAAGGAGTACCGCATCTTCGGTGAGGGCGGCGGACAGCTGCTGGCCGCCGAGCTCGACACCGAGCTGTGGGGCCAGATCCCGATCGACACCCGCCTGCGCGAGGGTTCCGACAACGGCACACCGCTGGTGGTCGCTGACCCCGACGCCCCCGCCTCGCAGCGGTTCACCGAGATGGCCAAGCGCCTGGCCAAGACCAAGACGTCGCTGGTCGGCCGCTCGCTTCCCCTGAAGTTCTGACCGCCCCCACGGACCACGAGGAGCCCGCACCATCCGGTGCGGGCTCCTCGCGTTGTGGCGTGTCTGCTACCCGGCGCGGGGCTGGAACAGCGGGTTGCGGGCCAGCATGAACGCCTGGTCAGCCGTCATGGTGCTGGACAGGCCCGTCCAGAACATGAAGTTGTCGCCGAGCTCGCCGCACTCGACGTCGTCGACCTCACCGTTGTCGTCGGCGTCGTTGGCGATGTCGCACTCGGGGGTGTCGGCCAGCAGGTCGTGCTCGATGCCGTCCGCCTGGGTGGTGTGGGCCAGGCCCATCAGGTGGCCCGCCTCGTGCCACGCCACCGGCCCGGCGCCGAGGATGCCCGGCTGGCCGTCGTCGGTGTCGGGGACGTCGGTGGCGATGATCACGCAGCTGACGCCGAACCCGCCGAGGACCACGCTGCCGGGGAGCCCGGAGGACAGCCCGTCGATGCCGACGTCCTCACCGTCCTCGGTGATGCGGTCCACGAAGGCGAAGTTGAGGGCCCGACGGTCGGTGTCGGCGTCCACGATGGCGCGGCACAGGTCGGAGATGTCGGTCGTGCTGGAGTCGACCTCGGCCCAGGCCGTCCTGACCTCGTCCGGGGCGGTGGTGAAGGACGTGGCCCCCGGGTGCAGCCCGAAGCCACCCATGATCTCCTCACCGGCGGTGTCGAAGACGTCCACGACCGCCGCCTGCTCCTCGGCGGAGTCGACGTGGCCGACGGTGCTGACGTCGACGTAGTTGACGTCGATCTCCTGGCGGGCCGACGGGTCGCCGGACTTCACCAGCGCCACGACCCGGGAGATCGGGGATTCCGAGGAGTAGGTGAACGCGTAGTCGCCGGCCGGCAGGATGTCCCCGTCGAACTGGCCGGGGAACTGCGGCAGGGACAACGCGATGTCGGGGCGGTTGCTGTTCTCGGGGATGTCCTCGGCCGTCAGGACGAAACCCTCGGGACCGGTGACGCCGTCGATGAACATGGTGCCGTCGGAGGTGCTGCCCTGGACCATGAAGAGCACGGAGATGTCGCCCTCTTCGATGGCCACCGTGGCCGTGCCGCCGCCGTCCTCGGGGAGGGGCAGCTCGACGATCCGAAGGTCCTCGCCGAGGCCACCGGGACCCCCTCCGCCTGCCAGCGTCTCGGCCTCGGCCTTGACGGCGTCGGCGACGGCGCTGGCCGGACCGATCGTGGTGACGGTCGGCATCTCGCGTCCCAGGTACCCCGCGGTGGTCGTCGGCACCGAGTCAGCGGTGACGTACAGCAGCGGGGCGTTCTCCGATGCGGCGGCGACGCCACCCGGGAGCGCGTAGGTCCAGAAGTTCTCGGGGAACCCGTTGACGATGGCGACGGCCGAACCGGCGCGGTCATCCCACAGGTCCTCGGCGATCCGCAGGGCGGTGTCGTCGCGGGTGACACCGGCGATCCGGCGCACCTCGGTGTCGGTACCGGCGGCTTCCATCACCAGGGTCTGGACGTCGTCGCTCAGCGCAGCGGTGCCACCGAGGAGGATCACCTCGTCCCAAGGGTCGTCGCCGGGGGCCAGCAGCGTGCCGACGGCCTCGTGGAGGGAGTCGGTCGGCGTGACGACGATGGGCGTGCCGGTCGCAGCGGCCCAGGCGCCGGCAGTGGCGGAGTCGGCAGGGTTGTCGTCACGGGCGATGAGGAGGGTCTCGCGGGGACCGTCCCCCACGACGTCGAGGGCGATGTCGATGGCCGTCTCCACGCGGGACGGCCCGGCCAGGCGGTCGATGCACCACCCGGCGTCGGTCAGGTCGTCGGCAAGCTCGGTGCCGAGGGCGTTCTCCCCGCCGAGCAGGACGACATCGGCGTCGGCGCACTCCTCCTCCGACGGCGCGCCCAGCAAGCGGACGAGCTCGGTGGCCACCGCCGCGTCGAGGCCTGCGGGGGCAGGGTCGACCAGCAGCAGCACCCCGTCGACACCAGCCGCGGCGGACCCGGCGAGGTTGTCGGGGAACACATCGTTTCGGCCCAGCACCACGCGGGTGGCAGCGCCGTCAGCGACGCCTCGCTGTGCGATGTCGATCGATGCCGCGGTGGGCGCCTCGTCGTCACCGATGCGTTCACCACCCGGCAAGGCGGCTTCGGCAGGCGTGGCGAGAAGGCCGGCGACCACCATCGCCAGCAGGAGGAGGATCGCCGTGGGGCGGCGCGACCCCGGTATGACACGTGCAGACATGAACATCGGTCCTTGCATCGAACGAATGGAACTGCTCCCCCCCCGAATGGCCCGCGACAGCGTAGACGACGTCCCCCATCAGCAACACACACGACATTCCCCGTCGGCCCAGGGTGGGTCAGGACGGGGCTGATCAGTCCCGAGTGGTGGTGACCAAGCGCTCGACGCTCCGCGCGATGGACCAGCCGAGGACCGCACCGGCAGCGGTGTCGCCGGGGTAGTGGACACCGACGTGGATCCGGGTCAAGGGCACCCAGACCGCGATCGCCGTCCATGGCCAGCGTCGTCCGCCGGCGGATCGGCGCGTCATCAGGGTCGCCATCGCCGCGGCCACGGTGGCGTGCCCCGACGGGAACGACGAGCCCGTCGGCGGCTTGATCAGCCGCTCCAGCGCCGGGTCGGCCTCGAACGGGCGGCGACGGTTGAACACCCGTTTGCTCTCCTGGCCGATGAACCAGGCCGCAGTGCCCACGATGGCCAAGTCTGCGGCATCGCGGCGGCGACCGAGCGCCGCGAGCAGGCCCGCCGCGCCGGCAACGGTGTACATCGAGCCGAGGTCGGTGGTGTTGACCGCCAGGGCATCCAGTGCCGGATGTCGTCGGATCAGGCGCCGCCACGCGGTGGCCAACCGGACGTCGAGCGGTCCGATCGGGTTGACGAGGCTGCGGACGCGGCGAAGCAGGGGGTGGGTCATGGGGCGGCGGACCGTCGCTGGATCAGGTCGCGTCCGGGTCGAACGGGGCGTTGCCCGGCTCCAGCCCGTTCGCCGACATCGCCATGTCCTTGGGCCCTCCGGTCGAGATGCCCTTCACCTCGTCCATGGTCTCGTTCATCGGCCCGACGATGGCCTGTGTCGCCGTGCCCTTCAGGTCGGTCAGGGAGCCGCGCAGCTGCCGCGCCTCGCGGGTCAGCTCGGCGAGGTCCTCGTCGACCCCTGCGGCGTCGCGCAGCTCGCCGAGGGTCTTGTTGGCCTCGCGTCGCACCTGGTTGACGGTCCGCCCGACGGTGCGGGCGATGCCGGGCAGGCGGTCGGGGCCGAAGATGAACAGCGCGAGCACCGCAAGGCCCACGAGCTCCCAGAAACCGAGGCTGCCCATGTGTGTGCGTCAACTCCCGCGTCGACGGCTGCTGGCCGTCAGGACTGATCCGACCGCAGGGTGACCGTCACCTCGCGGTGCTGGTCGTCGCGGACCAGCTGGACCCCGAGGGTACCGCCCACACCGGCCTCGCGGACACGGTCGACGAGGTCGTCGATGGTCCGCAGGATCTCATCGTCGACGGCAACGAGCACGTCCCCCTCGCGCAGGTCGACCTCGGCGGCGGCCGAACCGGGGCTGATGGACTCCACCAGCACACCCCCAGCGACGTCCTGGGCCAGGGCTTCGTCGGGGGTGAGGGAGCGCCCGCTGATGCCCAGCCGAGGACGGGCGACGGTGCCGTTGGCGATCAGCTGCGCCACGGTGTCGGCGACGATGTCGACGGGCACCGCGAACCCGACCCCCGACCCCGAGGGCCGCTCACCGGACAGGACGGCAGAGGTGATGCCGAGCATCCGGCCCTCGCTGTCCACCAGCGGACCCCCGCTGTTGCCGGGGTTGATCTCCGCGTCGGTCTGCAGGGCCCGGGACAGGCGCAAGGTCGAGCCGTCGAGGCCCGCCAGGTCGATCGCCCGATCGATGGCGCTGACGACGCCGACGGTGACGGTGCCGTCGAGGCCGAACGGTGCGCCGACGGCCACGGCGAGCTGGCCGACACGGATGTCGTCCACGTCGGCCCGTGCCAGCGGTGGCAAGTCAGCGCGTCCGACACGCAGCAGGGCGAGGTCGGCCTGTTCGTCGGTCCCGACCAGCGCGGCTGGTTCGCTGCTGCCGTCGTGGAAGACCACCTCGATGCGGGTGGCACCCGCGACGACGTGCAGGTTGGTCACGACGTGGCCGCTGTCGGAGACGATGGCACCCGAGCCGTTCCCCGAGCCGCTGCCGATGCCGTCGACGTCCACCCGCACCACCGAGGGCAGCACGACCTCCGCCACCGCCGCCACCAGGTCGGGATCGGCGACGCCGTCGACCTGAATGACCGGCCGCGCCACCGGACCGGTCGGCCCCTGCGGGCCGGGCAGCACCAGGGCGACGAGTCCGGCCCCGACGAGCACGCCGACCAGACCGGCGACCGCAGCCACCCAGACGAGGGAGCGACGGCCGTCAGGGGGCAGCCCGACCCCGTCGACGGTCGGGTCGAGCGAGCGGTCGGTCGCGTCGCCGGTGTCGGGTTCCTCCACGCAGCCAGCATGCCGGACCCGTCGGCGGTGGGCATCACGGCGACTGTCGTCGTTGTCGTGTTCGGAGCGTTCCGGCAGGTAGGCTGCCTGCGAGATGCTGAATGATCAGCGCGTGACTGCGTACCTGCGATCCCATGCCGAAGGGGAGGACGAACCCCTCCGGGCCGCCCGTGCGCGCAGCGAGGAGAGCGACATCCCCGCGGTCAGCAGCGAGATCGGCTCGGTGCTGCGCTTCATGGCGCGGGCCACCGGTGCCCGCACCGTGGTCGAGATCGGCTCGGGCGGCGGCTACAGCGGCCTGTGGTTCCTCGGCGGCATGGACCCCAAGGGGATCCTGACGACGATCGAGATCGACTCGGGCAACCAGTCGCTGGCCCAGCAGGCGTTCAACGAGGCGGGGCTCACGTCCCGGGTTCGTTCGCTGCTCGGCCCGGCGCTGCTGATGCTGCCCAAGCTGGCGGACTCGGCCTACGACATCGTCTTCATCGACGCGATGAAGTCGGAGTACCCCGAGTACCTCGAGCACGCCAAGCGCCTCCTCCGTCCCGGTGGCGTCCTGCTGGCCGACAACGTGCTGTGGTCGGGCAAGGTCGCCGACCCGCTCGTCGACGACGAGGACACCCAGGGCCTGCGCACGTTCAACGAGACGGTCAAGGACGACCCCGACCTGGCCAGCATCCTGCTGCCGATCGACGACGGCCTGATGGCTGCCGTCCTGCGCGCCAGCTGACCCGCCTGCGGGGGCGCGCTGCCCCCGATGGTGATCCTCACCCGGCGATCGTCACGGCAGCAACGATCGCGGGCGCCGGAAAGGCCACGTGGCCGTCCGCGGTCACGAAGCGCACGAGATCCCGTTCGGCACGGGCCAGCAGCGCCGCCTCCCCGTCGTCGTCGACGAGCTCGGAGAGCGTCCAGCCCCGCACATCGGTGTGCACCCAGTCGGCGATCGACGGGAAGCGAGCAGTCCCCGTGACCTCGTGCAGGCGGAGCCTCGACCCGGCCGGTTCCAGCAGCGCCACGACGTCGTCGAGGTCGCCCAGCACGAACGGTGCGCGCAGCGCATCGGCCGCGTCGTCGCCCAGCTCAGCGGCGATCAGGTCCACCATCGCCGCATACCCGGGCGTACGGTCCAGACCGGCCCACGTGACAAGCGTGACCGTGCCGCCGTCGACCGCCACCCTGGCCATCTCGGCCACCGCGCGCGTCCGGTCGACGAAGAACATCGCGGCGAACTGGCTGATGACGTGGTCGAACGCACGGTCTTCGAATGGAAGTGCCTCGGCGGTTCCGGCCTGCCAGTCGACGGTGGCATCGCAACGGCGGGCGACGGCACGCATCCCGTCGTTGGGATCCACCGCGATGACGTCGACGTCCCGCCCGACTCGTCGGCGCGCGGCACGGGCGAGCACCCCCGTGCCGCAGCCGACATCGAGGACGCGGGCACCCGGTCCGACACCCGCGAAGTCGAGGACCGGTTCGGCGAACTGACCGAAGAGGGCGGGGACGAAGAACGCCTCGTAGAGCTCGGCCGCCGCGGTGCTGACCTGGCCTCGTTCGGCGGCGGTCGGTTGTTCGTTGTGCTGCGGGGACATGCCGGGCAGTCTTCGAGCGCTCCCACCCACCATCAAGTGCTGTTTTCGAACTCGAACTGCGGCGAAGGAGGCGCGAGGATCTGGACATGAGGACCTATCGCCAGTACTGCCCGATCGCCCGAGCCTCGGAGATCATGGCCGAGCGATGGACGCCGCTGGTCGTGAGGAACCTGATGTTGGGGGCCCACACCTTCAACGACATCGCCCGAGGAGTCCCAGCCATGTCCCGGTCGATGCTGGTCAAGCGCCTGGCCGAGCTCGAACACGCTGGGGTCGTCCGCGTCACCCCGAAACCCACGGGTCGGGGATCGCGCTACGACCTGACCGAGGCGGGCGCCGACCTCGCCGCGGTCATCGGGGCGCTCGGGGACTGGGGCGAGCGGTGGGTCGAGGTGACCAGCGCCCATGCCGACCCCGGATTCGCGCTCTGGGCCTGGTGCCAAGCGCAGCTCGACCGGTCGAAGCTGCCCCACGACCGGGTCCTCGTCGCCTTCGCCTTCCCCGAGGAACCACCGGCCAACCGGTACTACTGGCTCCTCGTCGAGCACGGGGACGCGGAGGTCTGCTACGCCGACCCCGGCGGCGATGTCGACCTCCACGTCGAGGCCGGATCAGCGGCCTTCGTCGACTGGCACCGTGGGGTGCGGTCGTGGGAGGGCGCCCGGGCCAGCGGCGGCATCACCGTGACCGGGCCGCGGCACCTCGCGCGTGCGCTGGGCACGTGGAACCTCCATGCACCCACCGCTCCCCGACCGTGACGACGAGCGACCTGCCTCGCCACGAGACACGGAACCCGTCTATGTTCCACGCCCATGAGGATCGAGCCGTTCACCGAGGACCACGACCAGCTGCGCCAGACGATCCGGCGGTGGGTCGCCGAGGAGATCTCCCCGCACGCGGCGGAGTGGGAGGCCGATGGCATCTTCCCGCGCGAGGTGTTCAGCCGGGCCGGTGAGCTGGGGTTCCTCGGCCTGTCGGTGCCCGAGGAGTGGGGCGGGTCCGGCGGCGACTACTGGGCGACGGTCGTCTGGGGCGAGGAGCTCGGCCGAGCCGGCTTCGGGGGCGTGCCGATGGCGCTGGGCGTGCAGACCGACATGGCCACCCCGCCGATCCACGAGTTCGGCACCGACGAGCAGAAGCGCCGCTGGCTCGAACCGGCCATGCGCGGGGAGAAGATCGCGGCCATCGCCATCACCGAACCCGACGCCGGGTCGGACGTGGCCGGGATCCGCACCCGCGCGGTCCGTGACGGCGACGACTGGATCATCAACGGCGCCAAGACCTACATCACCAACGGCACCCGGGCGGATTTCTGCACGATGGTGGTGCGCACCGCCGGCAAGCCCGGTGACCACTCCGGGGTGTCGTTGTTCCTCGTCGACACCGACCTGCCCGGCTTCAGCGTCGCCAAGAAGCTCGACAAGATGGGCATGCGGTCCTCCGACACCGCTGAGCTCTCCCTGGTCGACGTGCGGGTGTCCGGTGATGCCCTGCTCGGTGAGGAGGGCATGGGCTTCGGCGAGATCATGTGGCAGCTGCAGGGCGAGCGGATCATCGGCGCCCTGCAGGCCGTCGGGACCGCCGAGCAGCTGCTGGAGCGGGCCACCACCTATGCCCGCGAGCGCACCGCGTTCGGGCGACCGATCGGCAGCTTCCAGGTCCAGCGGCACCGGCTGGCGGAGATCGCCACCCGCATCGAGGCGACCCGTCGGTTGGTGTACGAGACCGCCGAAGCCTGGGAACGGGGTCTCTACCCGACCCTGTCGATCGCCATGATCAAGCTGGCGGGGGCGCGGCTGGCCCACTGGGTCTCCGACGAGGTCATGCAGCTGTTCGGCGGGTTCGGCTACGCCGAGGAGTCCGGCATCCCGCTGCTGTGGCGCGACATGCGGCTGCTGCGGATCGGCGGCGGCGCCGACGAGGTGCAGCTGGAGGTCATCGGCAAGCTCATCGAGGGCGCCGGCGGGCTGCGGGAACCCGCGCGGGCGCAGGTGGCGGTCGGTGAGGACCGTGGGGTCGGGGTCCAGCCGCTGTACCGCGAGGAGCACGAGGCCCTGCGGAAGTCCGCCCGGGCGTTCGTGGAGGCCGAGATCACCCCGAACGTCGAGGCGTGGGAAGCCGCGCGGGACTTCCCGCGTGAGCTGTTCCGGACCGTCGGGCAGGCCGGGTTCTTCGGCATGAAGTTCGACCCGGCCCACGGCGGGTCGGGCCCCGACTTCGTCGCGCAGGCGGTGTGGATCGAGGAGCTGGCGCGTGCCGGGTCGGGTGGCCTGGCCGCCGACCTGGGGGCCCACTCCGACCTGCCCGCGCTCTACATCGACCGTGCAGGGACCGAGGAGCAGAAGCAGCGCTGGCTCGTCCCCTCGATCGCGGGCGAGGTCGTCGGTGCGCTGGCGATCACCGAACCCGACGCCGGATCCGACGTCAACGGCATCCGCACCCGTGCGGTCCGGGACGGCGACGACTGGGTGATCAACGGCGCCAAGACCTACATCACCAACGGTTCGTGGTCGGACTTCGTCGTGGTCCTGGCCACCACCGACCCCGAGAAGGGGCACGGCGGGAAGTCCCTGTTCGTCGTCGAGGCCAACTTGCCCGGCGTCGAGCGCCGGCGGCTGTCGATGCTCGGTTGGCACACCTCCCACACGGGTGAGCTGTCGTTCACCGACGTCCGTGTGCCCGACGAAAACCGGCTTGGCGAGGCGGGCACGGGCTTCTACCAGGTGATGCAGAACTTCGCGTGGGAGCGCGTGTCGATGTCGCTGGGTGCGATCGTCGCCGCCGAGGAGTCGGTGCTCGGCGCGATGGCCTACGGGCGCGAGCGGCAGGCGTTCGGCCGACCGATCGGCAGCTTCCAGACGTGGCGTCACCGCTTCGCCGACCTCGCCACTCGTATCGCCGAGGGACGGGCTCTGACCGACCATGCCCTGCGCGTGATGATCGCCGGGCGCGAGGATGCGCCGATCGAGGCGGCCAAGGCCAAGCGGTTCACCCAGCGGCTTGCGGTCGACTGCGCCGACTGGGCCGTGCAGATCCACGGCGGCGCCGGCTACATGATGGAGTACCCGGCCCAGCGCTGGTTGCGCGACGCCCGACTGGGCCCCATCGGCGGCGGCACCGACGAGATCATGGCCGAGATAATCGGCAGGTCAATGGGCTTCTGATCGGCTGCGTCAGCCGAGCTCTTCGGCGAGTCCGATGAGCAGTCCCTCCGGACCACGGATGTAGCACAGCCGATAGGCGTCCTCGAACCGGACCACTTCCCCGACGAGTTCCGCACCGTACGCCTCGAGCGCGACCAGGGTGGCGTCGAGGTCGTGGACGGTGAACATCACACGCAGGTAGCCGAAGGCGTTCACCGGGGCGTTGCGGTGATCCGCGACGACCGACGGTGCGATGAACCGCGACAGCTCGATGCGGCTGTGCCCATCCGGGGTACGCATCATGGCGATCTCGACCTGTTGGCCGGGCACGCCGGTGACGCGTCCCGACCAGTCCCCGTCGATCGTGGCCCGACCCTCCAGGTCGAGGCCGAGCTCGACGAAGAACGCGATCGCCGCGTCGAGGTCCTCCACGACGATGCCGACGTTGTCCATCCGCTGCACAGTCATGCGTCGGGACAGTAGCGGAACCCGCGGATCAGTGCAGTCGAGCTAGCCGGCGGCGTCCTGCACCGATTCGGTCTGCTCGCCGCGGAGGTCATAGAGGAAGCAGGCGACCACGCGGTCGCCCTCGGCCCAGGTGATGTCGCTCGGGACCAGCGGCGCGGTGAAGTACCGCGACTCGTTCCACGGGACGCCCACGTAGTCGGTGAAGGCGTCCTCGCGACAGATCGGGGCGACCTGGTCGAGCAGGGCCTCCTGCCCCGGATAGGGGGCGCTCGGGCCGCCGGGCGACAGCAGGACCGCGTAGATCTCGCTGCCGTGCGGGCCGTCACAGGGGATCGGGGTGACGTCGCGTGCCGTGTTGGCCGTCCCGGTGAAGCAGTCCCCGACCGCGATCGCGAGGCCCCCTTCCGGGATCACCGGTGTGCCGGGACGCGGCGGTGTGGTCGACGACGGCGTGGCCGCGGCCCCGGGCTCGGTCCCTGCGGACGGGGCAGGTTCGGGCGTGACGTCATCAGCGTCGGCGGCGTCGTCGTCGATGGTGCCCTCGGCGAGGGACTCCACCCCGTCGGGCCGGTCGGGGTCGTCGTCGGCACCGGAGGGAGCATCCCCGCTCGTGACGATCGTCGGGTCGCCGGCATCCTCGACCACGACGTCGGTCTCCGCGCCGGAGCGCGTGACGGCCAGGACGACACCGACGAGCAGGAGCAGGGCGACGACGGGGCCCAGCACCATGGCGGGCCCGAACGTGCGGCGGCCGAGACGTGACTGCACGACCCGGTCAGCCCTCGACGAAGAAGCGGAACTTCGTGGCGAGCTCCGCGGAGAAGGCCATGATGACGGCCAGGTAGAAGTAGCCGGTCGCCGCCTGGATGGACTTGCCACCCTCGTTGGACAGGCGGATCAGGAACCCGGCGATGACCGCGCAGATGGCGACGAGGCCGCCGGCCAGCAGCACCGTGAAGTTGGCGGTCTGCAGGAACGGCGAGAACTGGGTGGCATCCGAGGGCACGGGGTTCTGTGCGCTGAGCACCGCCGCGCCGATCGACATGACCGTGCCGGCGACGAACCACCAGGCCGAGCGGATCATGTAGTCCTTGCTCAGGCGCCGCTCGACCAGGTACCAGTGGCCCAGGAGCAGTCCGTAGAAGGCCGAGCCGAGGAAGATCGACCCGAGCACGAGCTCGGCCACCCCACGGCCCACCGCCGCCTCACGGAGCGTCGCATAGGCGGGAAGGCTGGCCACGCCGGCAACCGCAGCGGCAAGGCCGACCCAACGGCTGAGGGACTCCTGGCCGATCAGCAGCAGGACCTGCCACGCGACCAGCAGCCCGGTGAAGGCCGCCAGCGCGGTGTTGACCGTGCTGCTCTCCCCACCGGCGATCGCCCACGCGCCCGCAGCGCACAGCGCCAGGAACACGCCGGTGAGGACGAAGAAGCCCTTGCGGACCACTCCCCACACACCGCCGGCCCACATGACGACCGCACCGCCTACCGCGGTTTCGAGCAGGATGACCGACATCACACCGGCAGCGCCGGACACTGGCTTCACCGTCCTGAACAGGGGTTGATGGCTTGGATGCTCGCTCGACGCGTCGTGCAGACGTTCGTCGGCGAGGACGAGGTGGCCCTCCATACTGCCTGCACGGGCCCGTTCCCACCCAACCCGTGGGGTGGCCGACCGCTCTCCGGGCCCCGAAGGACGACACCCAATGACCGATATCGACGGCATCGAGCCGGGCCTCGCCGGCTCGGTGGCCCACACGGTGACCAGCGACGACACCGCCATCGCCCTCGGCTCGGGCGATGTGCCCGTGCTGGCGACCCCACGCGCCGTGGCGCTCGTCGAGGAGGCAGCCTGCAC
This sequence comes from Euzebya pacifica, assembly GCF_003344865.1. Classification (GTDB taxonomy): domain Bacteria; phylum Actinomycetota; class Nitriliruptoria; order Euzebyales; family Euzebyaceae; genus Euzebya; species Euzebya pacifica. Next base: position 1,328,881 of record NZ_CP031165.1, on the reverse strand, counting down.
CGCGCTGATCGGCCACCTCGACCCCGATCACACCACCGTCGGGGTCCACATCGAGCTGGACCACCTGCTGCCCACGCAGGTGGGCGGCGAGGTCACGGCCGCTGCGACCCTCGAGCAGGTCGACGGCCGCAAGCTGACGTTCGTCGTCTCGGTCCGTGAGGACGGCAAGGAAGTCGCCCGGGGCCGCCACCGCCGTGTCGTGGTCGCGCGGGAGCGCTTCGCGGGATGAGCCGGCCCCGCCGGACCGACGCTGCTAGCTGAGGCCGGCGAGGTAGGTCAGCAGGGTGCGGACGCCGAAGCCGGTGCCGCCTGCGGACAGGTAGTTCTCGTTCGGGGCCTCCATGAACGACGGGCCGGCGATGTCGAGGTGGGCCCAGGGGATGTCACCGGTGAAGGCCCGCAGGAACAGCCCCGCGGTGATGGTCCCGGCGTGGCCGGCCTTGCCGATGTTCTGCATGTCGGCGACCGGGGACTTCAGCGTCTCGGTGTAGCGCTCGACGAGCGGCAGCGGCCAGATCTGCTCACCGGAGGTCTCCGCCGCATCGCGCAGCGCCTGGACCAGGCCCTCGTCGGTGCCCATGACCGCCGCGACGTCCTCGCCGAGGGAGACGACCTGCGCACCGGTGAGGGTGGCCATGTCGATCATCGCGTTGGGCGACATCTCGGCGCCGTAGGCGAGGGCGTCGGCCATGACCAGGCGGCCCTCGGCGTCGGTGTTGAGGACCTCCACGGTGGTACCGCCGTAGTGGCGGATCACGTCACCGGGCCGCTGGGCCGTCGCCGACGGCATGTTCTCCGCCAGCGCACACAGTCCGGTGACCTTGACGGTGACGCCCATGGCCTTCAGCGCCGACATCGTGGCGGCCACGCCAGCCGCGCCGGCCATGTCGGACTTCATGGTCAGCATGCCCTTCCACGGCTTCAGCGACAGGCCGCCGGAGTCGAAGGTGATGCCCTTGCCGACCAGCACCACGTGGGTGGTCGCGCCCTCCGGGGCGTAGGTCAGCTCGACCAGGCGCGGCGGCTCGGAGGAGCCCTTGCCGACGCCGATGATCCCGCCGAAGCCACCCTCCTCCAACTCGGCCTCGTCGCGGATCCGGACGGTGACGTCGGCGTCGGCGACCAGCGCGGCCATGCGGTCGGCCAGCGCCGGGGGACGCTTGTCGCCGGGAGGGCAGTTCACCATGTCACGGGCAGCGCAGACGGCGGCCACGACGACGCTCGCCCTGGCGATGGCGTCGTCGGCCTCGTCGACGGCCTCCGGGGTGACGACGGTGACGGTCTCCACCGTCGGGGCGTCGTGGGGCTTCTTGCGGTGCTCGGTGTAGGCGTAGGCGCCGAGCCCCGCACCCTCCGCCACTGCTTGGACGACGGCGGCGTCACCGGTGACGCCGATGGCCAGGGTGGTGTCCTTCGGGGTGTTGCGGACGGCCGTTGCGGCCGCACGGCGGTACACCTCCTCATCGGGGTTCTCGCCCAGGCCGGAGACGATGAGGAGACGCCCGGCGAGGGGAATGCGCGCGACCTCGCCGACCTTGCCCGTCACGTCGACGGCGGCAAGGGCCGCGCCGAGGTCGACGCCGCTGGACTCCGACATGGCGGCGAGCGCCGCGGCACGCCCCTCGTCATCGCTGGGAACGAGCAGTGCCACCGCCCCCGCGTCGACGTCGGACAGTGGACCGGTGCTGAGCTGCAGTGAAGTCGCCATCGAGGCGGGATACTAGCGAGCAGCGCCGGCGGGCACTCGGCCGATCCGGCACCGTCCACGGGCCTCCGGCGACCGGCCGGCCTACACTCCCGCGGCGATGGACGACGACGCAACCGAGCAGGCACCCGACCCGGTACCCGAGCAGGCACCCGAACCAGCCGCTGCACCAGACACGTTCGAGCCGATCGCGGTCGACCTGCGTGACTACGTCGAGTTCGACCTCGCCCTGCCCGCTGGGCGACGCGTCATGGAGACCGACGTGCTGGCGCTGGACCTCATCTGCCTGGAACCCCAGCAGACGCTGGAGGCCCGCACGTTCGCCACGGCAGATGCCGTGTACACGGTGCTGGGCGGCCAGGCGTGGGTCGTCACCGACGACGCCGAAGTGACGCTGCAGTCCCTCCAGGCCGTGATGGTCCCCGCCGGGATCGCCCACGGGCTGCGGAACTCCTCCGCCGATCCGCTGATCCTGCAGGTCGTCACATCCCCACCGGACGAGGCGCCGGTCGTGCCGGGCGGCGCGAGCGAGCAGTCGACAGCCGAACGGCGGGCAGCGGCGGAGAAGCCGGGCCTGCTGGATCGCCTCCGTCGCGGGCTGGGGAGCAGCTGATGCGCTGGCCCGCGGTGGGAACGGCCGTGTCGATGCGGCGGGTGGTGCTCGACAGCGACCGTGCAGCGTTCGACGACGAGAACATCCACGACCTGTACTCGACGGTGGCGATGGTGCGCGATGCCGAGCACGTCTCGCGCTATGTCTTCCGGCAGGGCCTGGAGGAGGGTGAGGAGGGCGCGGGTGCCTCCATCCAGCTGCGGCACGACGCCCCAGTGCCCGTCGGGGCCACCGTGGACGTCGTCGCCACCGTGACCCACGCCGAGGGGCGCCGGATGGAGACGTCGGTTGAGTTCGTGCACGACGGCGAGGTCAAGGCGACCGCGACGTTCACCCAGGTCGTGCTGGGCGCCTGACCATCCCGTCGAGGCCGCGCACCAGCGTCGCTCAGGAGAGCTCGTCGGGGCGGGGAACCAGGTCGAACGTGGCCGACAGCGACCCGTCGGGCAACCGGACGTCGAAGTCACCCCGGTAGCGCTGACCGGGTTCGACGACCTCCAGCCGGAGGGTGCCGGACTCGGCTCGCACACGGGGCCGGTCGCCCAGCTCGAACTCGATGACGGCGGCATCGAGCACCTCGTCGCACTCCGCGTCGGTGCGGCAGTCCGAGCCGACGGGCAGGACTGCACCCTCCTGCAACGCGATGGGGTTCTCGAAGATGACCCTGAGCAGCTCGCCGTTGATGTCCTCGGCGATGACACACACGTCGCGGTCGGGGCCGTCGTTGACGTCGCAGTCGGTGGTGTTCAGCACCGGGAGCCCGACGCTGACGGCGATCTGGCGGTCGCGGAGCAACCCCGACATCTGCAGGCCGGACCGCCCGTCGCGGGGGTCGGGCAGCACATCGGGGGAGTCGCCGCACGCCGCACCAAGGACGGCGAGCAGCACGAGGAGGGACAGCACTCTGGCGGAGGTCACCCGAGGAGTTGTACCCGCCCGGCCGGCGGCCGCCACAACCAGCGGCGTCGACGTGTGACGCTGAACCGGGCAGACGGACCTATGCTGTAACACGTCAAGGTCATCGTCCCGGGAGGTCCACGTGCGCGCGCGATCGGCGCTGTTCACCCTCTTCGGCGACGTCGTCCGGCCGATGGGTGGCGAGGCGTGGCTGTCCACGATAACCGCGGCGATGGGCACGCTCGGGTTCAACCCGCAGGCCGTTCGCACAGCCCTGCACCGCATGACCGGCGAAAGCTGGGTCGAGCCCCGGCGTGCCGGACGGTACGCCGCCTACCGGCTGACCGACAGGGGTGTCACCCGCCTCGACGAGGCGGCCGAGCGGATCTACCGGCTCCGGACCCGGCCGTGGGACGGATCCTGGCGGATGCTGGTCACCCCTGGCCTGGACGAGGTCGACGGCGACGGCGAGCTGGCCGCGGAGCTCGGATGGATCGGTTTCGGCCGGCTCGAACCGACCGTCTGGGTCAGTCCCCACGACCACGGCCGGGCCGTCGAGGCGGTGCTGGACCGCATGCCACCCGCTGCCCGGAGTGCCGTGACGCGGATGACCGCTCGGGTCGATGGTCCCGACGACACCCTCGCCCACCGGGCATGGGACCTCGACCGGCTGCGGACGGACCACCGCGCGTTCCTCGACGAGTGGACCGATGTGCAGGTGCCCACCGACGGGGAGGCGGCCTTCGCCTCGCGCTTGCGGCTCGTGCATCGCTGGCGGTCGTTCCTCTTCGCCGACCCGGGCCTGCCGGCAGCGGTCCTGCCGGAGGACTGGCTGGGCCAGCAGGCCGCCGAGGCGTTCCGGCAGGCCTACGAGGCGCTGCTGGAGCCGTCGCTGGCGTGGTACGGCGAGCAACGCGAGGCGGCCGCCGGGACCGCCGGGCCAACGCAGACCCCCCACCCCGTCACCGCCGACCCCAACCCCTTCGCGCAGGGACTGGCTGCGCTGTAGCCGGGCTCCCGGGAGCCACGCCGCCATGTGGCCCGAGCCGCCACAACCGGCTACCATCCCCTCCCTTGCCCCCGTAGCTCAGGGGATAGAGCACTGGTTTCCGGAACCAGGTGTCGGGCGTTCGAATCGCTCCGGGGGCGCAGAAGGAATCGGCCGCTGACCTGCGATTATGCGGGGTCGGCGGCCGATTTGCTTGTCCACCGCTGCCCACCAAACCCCCTCATTCGCCACCAAAATTGGGAGGAGATTGGGAGGAGATTGGGAGGAAGGCCGCTCGGGGCGACGAACCCACCCCGGTCTTCCGTCGTCGTGGGGACCCGAGCACAGGTCAGACATCGGCGTCTTGAGCCCCACGAGGACTGCATCGCGTCCGTCACCATCGAAGGCTGGGGCTGCGCCTTCCCGAACCGCTCTCGAGGACGACACACGGCATCCGAGGCCAGAGGACATCGCGGTGGCCTTCAGCTCGAGCACGCGCGAACACACAACCGTGGCTATGGGCGGCGTCGAGGAAGCTCCCCGCCGCCCAAAACGACGTCGCGATCCGGGGGGCGGCAAGGCCACCCTCTACCGACGGAGAGCGGGGGATCGCCTATGGCGCCCGTCCACAGCGAGGGGCCGTACCGACGGGCCAGTGGACGGCGGTCGGTGGATGCTGGGTTGGGGTGATGGTCAGCCCGTCGGCGCGTGGCGCCGTTGCGGTGACCCTTTGCGCGCGCGAGGTGTGTCCCGGTTCGTTCCATGATGCGAGGAGCTTGAGTCGTTCCTCGCGGCGATCCTGGCTCGGCGGTGTAGATGGTGAGGGTCAGCCCAGGCTCTGCCTCCATGTTCAAGCCCTCATCGGCGAGGGTGAGGTGCCGGTGATCGCACGCTGCTGCATGCCCCCCAGTAGACGGGGGCCCCTAGACGCCTGCCGACGGGGCATGCCTCCCGTTAGTTGTCAGACCTGTCCATGATCGCCCTGAAGTCCGCTGCGGTCGCTTCGTCCGCCATGAGCTTGAAGTGCCGAGCTTCCGCGAGCACATGCCGTCGGGCCTCCATGACAGCGTCGATGAAGGACTCGACGTAGCCGCCAACCTGCTCGAGGTGATCACGGACGAGGTCGTCGAGGTACAGCGTGTCTTCTTCCGCCGCCTCCAGATAGCTGCGGCCGTCGGTGTTCTTCGCCCATGACCTGAGGGTCAGGAGTTCGTCCCGATGAAAGCCGACCGCACCGGTCCATTCGCCATCCCTCAGGCAGATCATCGGCTTGACCGGCAGCGTGTCCTCATGGAGTGCGTGATTCCGAAGTTCCCGCAGCAATGCTGATAGCGGCCGCGACCTGATGTCCTGACCGAGGTCTGCGACGGCATCGTTGCCGATCTCATCGCCGGTCTTGGCGAGATAGTCGCCAAGTGTTGTGGACGCGGCGACAAAGCCGTGCAGCCGCAGGTGAAGGCGGCGGAGCAGTGGCCCGTGTCCCCCGTCTTTGCCTTCGGCGATGGCCGCGATGGCCTGCTGCACATCCTCGAGTTCGGCCAGGAACGCGACCAGGTCAACGCCGGCATCGATGAGGAGGTAGTGGGCACGGAAGATCGTGTCGATCCGCCTTTGGATCCACGTACCAGGGTGGTTGTCGACCAAGGTCCGCAGCAGCACGGTCCTGCTGTGCTCCCGAGCAACAACTTCGCGGAGGCGCTGGAGCTGGGCTTGCACCTTGGCGGGGTCGTCACGGTCGTCAAGATCGACACGCATGATGATGCCGACAGCGTTCAACCCCTCGTTGGTCGGATCGTCCAGAACGAGGTCGATGAGCGCGGGAAGCACCGCGGGATCCGCTGCGACGAACGCTGCCCGGAGATCCTCTGGAAGGTCCAGCGTCGGCCAGATGGCAGCTAGGACCTTGAAGAAGTGCAGGTCCTGCAGCAGCAACTCGAACTGGTCGCCACCACCACGGACTGGCTTCTTCTTGCGGCCCATCCCCGTCACCGTATCGGACGGGTGAGACACCCCATGGGGGACTGCTACTTCTCCTCGCCCCGCGCGCAGTCTTGCTTGGTGAGTCCCATCCGTTGTCGGTCGCATATGGTCTCATAACGGGCATGGATAACGAAGTGGAGTCCGTCGAAGCGTTGTGGCCCCAGATGAGCCGTGGTGAAGCCATCCGATATCGGTGCGGCTACTGCGGTGACCGCGCTGTCAGCGACACCGGTTGGACCGCCACGGCCCGCCACATGCCCAGCCCGCTGATGGAGACCCTCGAAGCTATGTCCGCATCTGCGGATGCGGGAGACCCTCCTACATCGAGGACCACCAGTACTCGGGCGGGCCTTCACACCGGCGGGTTACCCCGCCCGCGCTGCAACCCGGCCCGCTTCTCCACGCCATACCCAGCCTCGGCTTGGGCTGGCTCCAGACCCGCCGCGAGTTGGCCGTCCACCCCGGCCACGCGACCCTTGTCAAGCACGTCGGTGCCGACGGCATCGACCCATGGTTCGCGTTGGGAGACCACGACAGGCGGTGATCGCCCGAGAGCGCGCCGTCGTCCGCGAACCGGGTGATGACACCCTGCGCACCCACGACATTCTCGAGGTCAGTGACGTGGATGCGAGCAACGAGCAGGGCTGGATGCTGACCCAAAGCCTCATCGTGCCCCGCATCTGGTGTTGGAGGGCCTCGGCAGCCCGAAGTGTGGTTAGCCCACGAACCCGAGCCGACCGACTCGACTCTAGGCCTACTTGTCGTGGGGTTGGGCTGCAACTCCGGCCAGGACGCCGCGGGGCGCATCGAGGTCCACCAGCAGGCGACGACCGAGGAGGCGGTCGAGATCATGGTGGCCGTGCGACCGCGCGAAGGCGTTCAAACGTGTTCCAGCAACCCCGCGACCCCGTACACGCTGACGCTTGACGACCCCATCGGTCAGCGCCGCGTGCTGGACACCTCCCTGTGTCCACTGCGTCCCCTGGAAGTGGCTCCTGCGGACCTGTACCAAGTCGACTGAATCACCCGGCTCAGGAACCATCATCTCGCGGGAAGCTTGGTCCACTCCACCGCTTGCAGCCCATGGGCTGGGACACCGCAGGCTTCGCGATTGCCTCGTAGCCGTGGTTGTGCGCGGCGTAGAGACCAGCGGAGAGCGCCCATAACGTCTTGGAGACGTCGCGCAAGCGACGCGACGTTGGCTGATGCGGTGGCGCTGAAACAGCTGACACCATTGCGCCGTCCGCCGCTAAGGTGACAATTGCACGCTAGTCAATGGAGCCACAGCAGATGTTCGCCAGGACCCGGAAGATCAACAAGATCGTGAACGACCCGCGGATCGACCAGGCCGCCCTGCGGATGGAAGGAGTCGTCGGCGCAAACCCGCCGGCGATCGGCCCGGCCGAGCTGGATCCGGGCGGTCGAGCCACCCCCGCCCTGGTCACCGTCGAGGGGTCGCGGATCGTCGCGGTTCCCTATGACGGCGGTCAAGCGATAGGCCTCGATGTCACCATGATCGACGGCATAGCAGTCAACGCTAGGAAACTCACAATGACGGTGGAGTGGTCCGGGAGCACTGACGGTGAGGCGACGCTGGAGCCGCCACGTTCGAGTCCTTGGACGGTCTTCACCAACGAGCAGGTCCTGCAAGCCGTACAGCAACTGACTTTGGGAAGCTAGGCCCCGCAAGGCTCGTATGCGCGGTCTCGGATACGCGCCCCTGCGGAAGCTGCCCGACACGTCGCAACGGTATCCGGGGGATTCGCCAGTCCGAGAGCAGTGCGTGCTCAAAGCCGTGGCTATGAGCGGTGCGCCAGGAACCCTTCGCCGCCCATAACAAGGCGCGGGGCCCCGAGAAGCTAGAAGGTGACCACGGTCATGCAGTTCGGGGATCTTCTCAGGCTTCTCGCCGGCCCACTGTCGCGTAGGAGGTAGCGGATCTCCTCGATTCTTCGCCGAAAGAGATCAGCGGCCTGGAGATGGACGGAGCGGCGTGGGCGCTGCCCACCACGGGCTCCAGCGTTGAGGACCGAGTCACAACTCAACCGACGGTCGGGCGCTGTTCAGCAACTGTTGCAGCACGTCGATGTCGAGGTGGCGCGCGGCCAAGGATTGCGACACGGTCAGCCCTTCCATGTCGGCTAGCAGCTCAACTGCGCGTTGCAGCAGGATCGGCTGCTCGGGCGGGCCAACATCCCCCACAAGCGCGGTCTCGTCGCGCCGGTAACCCTGCGCGCTCATCCATGTGACCGCCCGCCGGTAGACCGAGTCCGACATCACCCCGAGGCTGCGGGCCCGATAGAGCGCAGCAGCGATCGACACCCCCCAGGTGTGGGCGAAGGCGATCAACTCCGACACGGTGAACGTGGCGGGAAGCAGTGGCTCGACAAGCCGCCGTGGCATCAGAAGTCCGGCCGCGAAGGCGTGTGCCTGTGATTCCAGCTTGCCGTCGCCGGGCTCGGCCTCGTGATGCATGACGAGGTGGCCCAACTCGTGGGCAGCGTCGAAGCGCGACAGCAGCGTGTTCGCCTTTTCTGTGCCTAGCACCGCGACGGGCCGGTCACCGAAGTCGTAGGAGAAGGCGTTGGCCCGACGGGTACTCAGCGCGGCGCGGACGACCAGGATCCCGTGGCGTTCCATCAGCCTGACCACATTGCTGAGAGGCCCATCCGGGATGCTCCAGGTTTGGCGGACCTCCCAGGCGATGTCATCGATTTCGTTCACGTCAGCGTCACCGTCAACGGCTATATCGGGCACGTCAACGACGGGGAGGTCGATGTGGGCTTGGAGGATGCGAGCGAGATCCCATACCAGCAGCGCTTGAGAAAAGGCGGTGCTGCGCTCGCGTTTGGTAGTGGATCGCAGGCTGCGGAAGTGTGCACCGCTCTGGTCCACCCCGTGCATCGGGCGACTGGTGGCGAGAAACCCGGGCGGGACTGCCAACGCGAGCGCGAGGCGACGCAGCGTCGTTGGGCTCGGTGTCGTGTGGCCGTGTTCGTATTGGGATATCGCAGATGGATTGACGTCGACGCGTTCGGCCAACTCGCGCAACAACAGTCCGCGCAGTTGGCGGGCGAGCCGCAACCGGCTTGGGTCGAACGCGGCCGCTGCAGCAGCCGGCGACATCACGACGCCCCGGACCCCTCCGCAGGCCGCACCGTCGGCTTGACCGTGAGTGGCGGGACGTCATCCACGGGCATCGCTCGGAACCCGTCATACCCGCCCGACGGGTCGACTGGCCCTCGAGGCGGAGCGCCGCCCTCAGTCTCGCCCCAACCGGCGAGCCCCTCGTCACCGATGGTCCAGAGCATGGTGATCCAGCCCCAACGGCGTCCGATGTCGCTGTCGACGGGGGCGCCGAGGTAGACAACCTCACAGCCGGCCATCTGGTTGCCGACCAAGACAACGTCCAACTCCCGAACCCGCGCCATGTCGACCATCGCGGCGTCCCCGGCGAGGTCGGCCAGCATCGACAGCTGCCCGTTGCTGTCCGCCATCGCACCGCGGGCTCCGCGATCGAAGTCGTAGGTGTCGGGGTCCCACTTGGCGTTCATGCCGCCGTTGTGGAAGCTGAAACGCAACCCGTTGCAGCACAGGTGCTTGCTACCGCCCATACCCGATTGAGGTGTCACGCCGGCGAGGCCGGCGGCTTCCTGCATGATCCAGTTGACCGACAATCGGTGACGGTTCACCCCGAACGTCATCTCGTCCCACAACTCGTCGTCGTTATGGGTCCGGGCCGCGAGTTCATGGCCGCGGCGGGCACCCCGAACGATCGCTTCTGTCAACGCGGCAGGAATCGGAACAGGCAGGTCGTGCATTCGGCAACCTTAGCCGACGTGCGCATCGAAAGCCTGGAACCTTAGCGGCGTCGCTTGGACCGCTGCGACGGAACCGCCCACCGCGACCGGGCCGATCGTGCGCTGCGCGACGGCCAGCTCACCTGCCCTGGCGAGTACCAAGGGAAGTCTGCGGCCGTGGGGACTGGTACGACGCCGTCCGCTACGCGACAGCGCCCAGGTCTTGCGGCCGACGTGCTCGCTGCGGCGGCCGTGGCCGCACCCACGTGCTGCTGCCCGCCAGCGTCGTGCCCCACCGGGCCTGGGCGATGGCGGTCATCGGCCAGGCCCTGACGCTGCCGCCACCGGTCAGGGTCACCGGCGGATCGCCGCCCGACTCGAGAGCGCCCCCACGAAGCCGTGGCTATGGACGGCTTCGCGGAAGCTCACCACCGCCCATAGCAGCGCATCCGGTATCCGGGGCACTGAGCGGCTCAGCCCCAGGCGGTCAGCGCCAAGCCGACGACTACTGCGAGCGCGGACGCGATTGCCAGCTCGGTCCAGAAGCGGTCGTTCACCGTGCCGCCCCGACGACCTCGACGGCGACACGGTCAGCGACACGGTCCATCGTGACGGCGAGGAGCACCAGTGCGCCGCCGGCTGACCCGACCCGTCGCGCCCACCTGCGCACGACATCAGCGTCGCCGTCGGCCACGACGACCGCGAGATCGGCGAGGCCCTGCGCGGTCCAGCGGGCTGCATCGTCCGGCTCGGGTCCCGTGACGCCCCGCGCTGCGGCTTCGTTGAGCACATCCATCGGTCTCTCCTTCTCTTTGGGCCGGGGCTGTCCCGAGCTCCAGGAACATCCTCACCGGCGCACCTGCCAAGAACCATGTAGCTTTTCGTGGCAGGTGCGAATAGGGAGGAGATCGTCATGGAGTTGCGGACACGCGCGACGTTCGACCCACCCGACCGGGTCCGGGTCCCCCATGTCCTGCACAGACCCGAGGCCTCCCCGCCGGCGCTCGTGGCGCTCGACCACCGGTCCCTGTCGGTGCCGGTCGAGTCCGACTTCTTCGTCCGGTCCGTCCGCGACACCGACCCCGACGACGCCGCGCAGGTCGTCGACTGGGTCACCGCCTGGGGACCCGTCCACCTCCCCGCTTCGGTCAGGTTGGCTCCGTCAGGCCCCTTCGATGACGGCAGGACGCACCACGACGCCCTCCGGGTCGCGGCACGACTCCATCTCCTCGGCATGCACTTCGAGCACCCGTCGAGCACGGAGCGGCGGATGCCGGTCCGGGCCGCCGGCTGGGGCATCGCGCTCCTCAAGACCCTCGCCGACCTCGCCTACCACGTTGGTCGGCTCGGCCACCCCGCCACCGACGACCACTTCGAGGCCTTCGCCGACGCCACAGGCGCGGCCTGGCACGGAGTCGGGGTCGATCCGGGCAGCCCGACCCCCGAGACGGGCCGCCGATCGCTGCGGACCTTCGTCGCGCTCATCAACGAGATGTGCGGCGGCACCGCACCGCTCCCCGTGTTCGTCCTCCACGACGACCCCAGTCCCGTCCCGGACGAGCCGCCGGCCTGCGGGACCGCCGCGGCACGCCAGATCGCCTCGCTGCACGCCAGGGACGTCCGGGTCCGGGACTGCCTCAACTGCGGCGGCCGGTTCTCCATTAAGTCCGGACGCGCGACCAGGACCACACGTGGCCGCAAGGACGCCGACCACTGTTCCCCGTCGTGCGCCAACGCCTACTCGAGCAGGCGCAGCTACCACGCGGCCAAGGCAGGGGCTGACCCGTCAGTCGCGCAGCAACGTCCGTAGCCGACCTACGGGTCAGTCGTCCTCTCCCGAGGTCTTCCGCAAATGGATAGCGTCAGCACCCCCAGGGCAGCTGCCCAGGAGATGGCCACGCGGGGCGCCGTCGCTGATAGCACGGCGGGAAGGACCACCTCCTGCAAGAACCCACCCACGAGCAATGCCAGGAGCAATGGCACCGAGTGAACCCAATAGGCCGTGTCGAGTCGATCGCCTGCCGCCGTTGGCGTCCTCGTCGGCGTAAGCAGCTGTGAGAGGAACCTGACAGCGCGGAGCCTCGCCGTCGTCAGCCCCTCCCAGCCCATGCGCTCAGGGTAGTGGGTCACGGCCCAGGTCGGCCGAGCTACGCGGCCGCAGGGAAGGATGCAGCTCTGGCCTGATCGCAGGCCTCCCGCATGAGCCGCTACCAGAAGGCTGGTCGGCGCGGCCAGCACCTCGGCTTAGAGGTCCAAGAGAACAGCGCCATGGCCCCGACATTGCCGGCCTCTTCAACGACGCGCTCAATGGAGACCGCCCTGACGTGTGGTTCTTGAGCAGGTCGGCGTCGACATTGCCCCCGGACCTACCGTACTGCGGGCCCCCAGGGGCTCGACCCCGTCGCCTGCTCCTGGGCCCGTAACCGCGACGCGTCCGGCGAGGTCACCTCGATCATCGGCAACGGGATCATCGAGGGACCGACGTCGGTCACCGTCAACGCCGACGAGTTCTTGGAAGGCGACCAGCTGCCAGAGCTGGCAGCTCCAGTGGCGGCGCGAGCAGACCGGGCGGTCGGGTCGCGATGCCGGCGCTATAGCGGCATCAGGCCTGGTCCCCCGCCGGCGAGCCAGCGGGTCGCGGTTGCCAGTCGCTCCTCGAGCTGCTCGATCGTGGCGTCATCGACGCGGCGGATCCCGGCGGCCCGGTTGAGCGCGGCGTTGACGTCGCGGAACTCGGTCTGGTGGCGGTACGCGATCCTGCGGGCGATTTCGCTGTTGCGCTTCTTCAGCGTCTCGCGGCGCCGGTGCGGAGGCTCTTCAAGAACGTCCCGCTGGGGGGCGGTGCTCGTGGCCAGCGTCGGCTGGGTGGACGCGAGGGCCCGCTTGAGCCGGATGACCTCCGCTGCGTTCAGCTTGGCGAACTCGGGGTTGGCGGCGAGGAAATGCTCGGCCTCAGCGAGGGCGGCGCCGTCGAAGACCTCCCCGGAGGCGATCATCCCCTTGACGGTCGCGCGGGCGGCGATCGGGACGAACGTGGTCGGCGGTGGGTCCTCCTCGTCGCGTGGGTCGGTGGGCGCGTCGGGGTCGTCGTCGGGCTCGTCGAGGTCGTGGTCGCGCTCCTCCTCGATCCGGGCGGCGTTATCGCGCAGCCGCGGATCGGCGGGGATGAAGTAGTAGGCGTCCTCATGTTCGGTGTCGGTGTGCCGCACGATCCGGCCGACGGCCTGGCGGAAGAACAGCTCGGCGGTCGTGTTCGTGGCGTGGACGGCGACGCGGAGCCGCGGGATGTCGACGCCCTCGGAGACCATGCGGACCGCGACGATCCACGGAGCGTCGGACGTCGCGAACCGGTCGATGTGCTGCTGGGACGTCGGGTCGTCGGACACCGCGACGACGGCGGCGACGGCGTGCTCGTCGCGGAGGATCTGCGCGATGGCGTGGGCGTGGTCCTGGTCGATCGCGAGGATGAGGCCGCCGGCATCGGGCTGGTCGCGGCGGAGGCTCATGAGGCGGTTGTGGGCTTCGCTGATGAGGCGACGGAGGTAGTCGCCGTCGGGCATGAGTGCGGTGCGGAGGCGTCGGCCCAGCTCGTTGTGCCACAGCGGCGTGTCGAAGTCGCACGAGATGGTCTCCCCGGGGCGGGAGCTCCACTCGAACTCGCCGTCGACGGTGGTAAAGAAGACGCGCCGGCACACGCCGTCGGCCACGGCCTGGTCGTACCCGTACGTGAAGTCGGGGTCTGAGGACTCGTCGGTGTAGCGGATGAACGGGATGGGGTTTGTGTCGCTACGGAACGGTGTGCCGGACAGCGCGATGCGGTGCCGGGCGGGAGCGAAGGCGGTCCGGAGGGCGTCGCCCCAGCTGCGCCGCTCGCCGCAGTGGTGGATCTCGTCGAACACGGCGACGGTGTCGGTCCTTGAACAGTGCATGGCGAACAGGTCGGGGTTGGAGGCCACCTGGGCGTAGGTGACGACGACGCCACGGAAGTCGCTGGTCCAGGTGCCGTTGTGGTTGGCCCAGGAGGGGTTCAGGGCGATGCGGTGGGAGGCGTAGAGGCTGTTCGCCCACTGCTCCCGCAGACGGGTGGAGGGGACGACGACGACGATCTGCTGGGCGGCACCGGTCGTGAGGAGCCCCTCGAGGACCGTGGCGGCCCAGCGGGTCTTGCCGGCGCCAGGCGTCGCGACGGCCAGGAAGTCCGAGGGCGGGGTGGGGTCGCGATAGAGGTCGAGGGCCTGGCGCTGCCAGTCTCGCAGGGTCATGGTCGTGGTGCCGTGGGGCATCGTCGTTCCTTTCGTCAGGTTGCATGGCGGGCAGAGCGGGTCGCCGTTGAGGGCTGACGTGAGGCCGCCAGCTGCGTGCGGGGTGCGGTGGTCGGCGTGCCAGCCGTCCGGGAGGTCAGCGCCGCACCCGGCGCAGGCGCCGGCGGTGAACAGCGTGAGCGTCTGCTTGTCGGTGGCGGTCATGTGGCGGGCCATGGCGTGCTCCTCGGTGCGCCGGTACGTCGCTGGTTGCGTCATACGTTTGACGGAGCTCACCGTGTCACGCACAATGCGGTCATGGCAACAGACGATGTATTGCGGTTTCGTATGACGGCATGGCCGGCGGCTGTCGAGCCGCCGGCGCAGATCGCGGTCGCGCCACTCATCGGCATCGTCCAGGCACCCGGCACCGACCAGCCACTCGATCTCCCGAGCTTCGTCCGCCACGAGGCATACGGGGAGGGCGAGGACCTTCGGAACGTCTACGTACCGGCGGGGCAGCAGAGCGACCCCGACGAACTGGTCCTCGAAGTCGACAGTCACGAGCCGGCTTCCTACACCGACTCGGCGACGCTGCTGTTCACGCCGTCGCCCGTGGAGGTCGAAGCTCCCCCCGAGTTGTTCCTCGAGCTCGTCGACCTGCCTGACCGACCATCGGACGCGGCGGTGATGGACTTCCTCATGCGCTACGGCCCCCTGTGGGTCCGCGAAGACGGAAGGGACGATCTCTACACAGTCGCTCCGGTCGGCTGGGACGCTGCGTCCGATCCCTGGGACCTGTGGGATGTAGCGACCGAGGAGGAGGCTGACGCGCTCATCGCTGAGGGTCTGAGCGCACTGGAGATCGCCAGCCGCCTTCACGAGCGTCGAGCCGGAGATCGCTCCCATCAACTGCGACAGGCTTCGGCGCTGCTCGGAAGCCCGCAGGTTCAGCCATCCGCGAATTCCTACAGCCTTTACCGGTACCTGGTTCGTCCGAGTGGAGACGTGAGTCCCGTCGACCATGAGGGCTACGGGCCGCGGATGCTGTTGCACGATCTGGACGTCCAGCGTCACGCCATCCGCTACTACGCCGCCGTATTCGAGACCCTGGCGTCCTGGACGCCGTCGGATCTCGAGTCCGCGGCGCTGGCGGACATGCCGCGCGACGACCTGCACGCCATCTGGAGGCGACGGGGCTTCGAGCCTGCGACGACCGGCTTCGAGCTGGCCCATGCTGTCATGGAAGAGATCAACACCAACACCGTCCCGGGCGCCCCGCGACTGCAGCTCGACGCCGGGGAGGTCATCTACGGTCGACCGCTGCTGAGCGCTCTGCCGGTGATGGCGCTCCAGGCCGTGACATGGGCAGCGACAGGGGTCCCGGTGAAGCGATGTGCGAGCGAGACCTGTGGGCGGCTGTTCTCGGTCCAGACCGGCCGCGCAGAGAAAGGCCAGCGCCGCACGCGGGGAGTCCTCTACTGCTCTGCCCGATGCGCGCAAAATCAGGCGTCGCGGGAGTGGCGCCGACGTCAGCGCGACGCCACCTGAGCTGCTACGACCCTTCACCGCCCCTCCTCCTCGTTGTACGTTGACTGTTGATACCGTGCCACGCATACTGGGGGTATGTCGAGGGACGAACAGACACGATTTCGTATCACTACCTGGCCAGGGGCCGTGGAGGTTCCTACGCTCGTCGGGGCTCCGCGGCTGCTCGCCGTCGTCGACACCCAGTGGCCGGAGGAGCCGGACAAGGAGGAGTGGTGGGTCGAACTCGATGACGACATCGGCGACTACCAGCGCGTCGACATCCTCGATGGTGCCCACGGCAGCCTCGACCTTGTCTACGTCGCCCGGCCGCTGTACGAGGACTACCCCGACGTCGCTGACGGGCTCCGCAGGATCGGCGCCGCCGTCGACTGGCCGCCCGCGGCGGTCTTCTCCTCCTCAGAGGTCGAGCTCGTCGAGTTGCCGCATGAACTCGTCTTCCGCGGGTTCCTCGAGGTGGACGCCGAGGACCTCAACAGCGTGCTGCGGTGGTGCAGCCGGTACGGCCCCCTAGTTCCCCAGCGGCTCTACCTCCATGCGGAGGAGGTCCGGCCCGTAATCGAGCCGCGCGCGTCCAGTGAGGATCCCCTGGAACTGCAGCTGTACGCCGGCGACGAACCGGACCTCACCGAGCACGAGATCGAGTTCGACGAGCAGCCGGACCGACTCGGCGATTCCCCGGAGTCCTACGAGGGGACCTACCGAGCCTCCGCGGAACGCGACTTGCGGGTGGCCTACGGCACGGCGCTCGGCCAGCAGCAGGCGCACTTTCGGCTGTATCAGGCGGTCGTCCAGTCGTGGCTGCACCTGCGTCCCGACACAGACCTCACACGCGCGGCGCTCCTCCTCCCGCCTCGCGATGAGCTGGCAGCGCTCTGGGAAGGACACGGGCTCTCCGTCCCGTCCACGACCATCGAGCTGATCCGCAGCATCCAGCGGTTGACGAACGTCGAGACGGTCATGTCGCCGCGAATCGAGGTTGCGCCGCCGGGGGCAGAGCGCGGCGGGCTCGCGTTCGGTCGGCCGATCGCCCGGATCCTGCAGGCGATGATGCTGCAGGTAGTCGACTGGGTCGCCGCTGGCGTCCCGGCCAGGCGGTGCGCGAACGAGACGTGCGCGACATGGTTCGCCCGGCAGTCTGGCCGGGCGGAGTACGGGCAGCACCGCACCAAGGGGGTGCTGTACTGCTCGAGGGCCTGCGCCCGGGCGCAGGCACAGCGAGAGTACCGACGCCGTAAGCGCGACGACTGACCATCGACGCGACGGCAGCGACGACGGCCTGGGAGATGTCAGAGGGAGCATCCGCCCTCCGGTTTGAGCCGACGCGGCTGTGGATTCTGCGCTTGCGTCGGGGGCTGCGACGGTGAATGCCCTGTCGCCGTCGGGCGTTGGAACTTGACCTTCGACGGTCACGACGCCACTCGTATGTGGATGCACTGTTCCAGCCCGACGATCCGGTGATCGAGGCAGCCCCACGCCATCGCGCGCCGGATGAACATCCAGATGGGCTGGCTGAACAACAAGGCCAGCACCTACGTCTCTGGCTTGGCAACGCCCACCACGGTCGTGGTGGACCGCCCCAACCTCAGGGCGCTGCTCACACCACCGGACCAACCTGCTGGCCATGAACGTCATGGCGTCTCGCACCGAGCGCGACACGAACGACATCCGGCTACTGCTGGACCACCTCGGATCGACGACCGTCAGCAGGCGTTCGACATCACACCCCGCTACTTCCCCGACATCGACCCCCTGGCACGGGCGCCCTGGCTCTCAACGAGTTGCTACTCGACTGAGCCGTTTGTGCGTGGCGTCACCGTGCGGTATCGGGCGCTCCCGCCCCCAACGCCCAGGCCTCTGGTAGCAGACCTCTGCACTGCCGGCGCTGCTATGCGATGTCCCGGATACCGGAGGGGCGTTATGCGCGTGGGTGGCACCGCTTGCCGGGACCGCTGCCCACCCATATCGGGGACTATCGAGCGGACGTGCTGCGGCCCATCACCACGCGAGCCCACGGGAAGATTCCCGCGCCGGGGGACGGTGGGTGCTTGGTGTGCCCTGCCGCCGAAGGTCCTGCAGTGCGCGTGCCGCCTGGCGTGCCTTCACCGCTCCGGGGACTGATTCCCTTGGCCCATGTCCGAGTGGTTCGGGGCTCGTGATCTCGTGGCGATCTCGATGGAGGGCGATGGTGCGCGCGTGGGTCAGCCATTGCTGGCGGCGGCCGCGGTCGACGGGTGGTTTGCCGATCCGGAGAAGCCAGGGCTGCCGTTCCGCGATGGCGGCGCGCAGCAGCTGGTCGCCCTGCTGATGGAGCAGCTGTCGCCGCTCGGCCAGGGCGCGTGCAGTCTCGGCACTCGGGGTCGGGCCGGCAGAGGCGGCGATGGTTTCGTACTCGGCGATGAGCTGCGCTGTGCTCGTCCAGCGGTCCTGCTCCCGCGCAAGGGACTCGGTTGCCGATCGAGTCTGACCTGTGCGTCGGAGGACCTCGGCGAGGACCGATGAACCGTCGCGGCCGTCGGCGATCCAGGCGTGGTTGGCCTGGCGGCCTCGGGTGAGCGCGACGTACAGGCTCTCCCGCGTCGACGAAGGCCCGATGATGCAGTGCGCCGTGTCGACGGTGGCGCCCTGGGCCCGGTGGGTGGTGATCGCGTAGCCGAGGTCGACGTGGGCGGCGACGTAGCTGGCGGGCAGGGTGACCTCGCCGCCGTGTGGGTCGTTGCCGGTGAGCGTGAGGCTGCCGTCGACGTGCAACTGGGTGACCGTCCAGCGGTCGCCGTTGCGGATCCATCGGCCGGCGCTGGTCCGGTGGCGTCGGGCGTTGCGTCTGGTGATGACCCAGTCCCCGACACCTGCGGCCGTCCCGTCGTGCAGGACGGCGGCATCGCCGGCCTCGACCTCTCCGCTCACTTGGCGGTGATTGCGGGCGAGCTGGTTGAGTGCAGTCACCTGGTCCTGGGAGGGCGAGATCAGCATGGACGCCATGCCGGCGTCGACGTCGGCTCTCCAGGCATCGTGTGCCCGCTGCAACACCTCCTCCGGTGCCCACTCGTGCAGTCGTCCGTGTTCGGCGTAGGCGCTGACGGCGTTGAGGTTGCCGTCCCGAAGCCGGAGCGAGGCCTCCCGCTCCCATTCGTGGTGGAACCGGTGCACCTGCTCAAGGCGTGGGTGGTCGGCCCGGCTCCCGGCGAGCAGGCCGAGCACACCACCCGCGCCGACCGGGCCGAGCTGCTGGGGGTCGCCGACCATCAACACCTTGGCCCCGACGGCCTGGGCGTGGCCGGTCAGCAGGTCGAGGGCACGGGTGGAGGCCAGGGATGCCTCGTCGATGATCAGCAGCTGACCGGAGTCGAGCCGCCGCCCGTTGCGGGTGTGGTCGTGCAGCCACTTGGCAGTGTTGTCGGTGGGGATGCGCAGCTCCTCGCCCAACACTGCCGCAGCAGCAGCCGAGGGGGCGAGCCCGACCACGGAGCCCGGGCCGTGATGCTGTTCCCAGAGCGCGCGGAGGATTGCCAGGGTGCGGGTCTTGCCGGTGCCGGCCGGCCCGACGAGCAGGTCCACCTGCAGGCCAGAGGTGGCGATCTGATCGACCGCGGCATGTTGATCCGCAGACAAGCCGGCCGCCACGGCCGCAACCGCGCCCGACTCGGCGGGAGGGATCTGCAACCCGGTGCGCCGTGATCGGCTGCGTTGAACGAGGCGGTCCTCGGCGTCCAGAAGGTGCCGGGAGGTGTAGCGGGTGGCGTGCCTGGGGCGCAGCCGCGAGCTGCCGTCCGCGCGCTGCAGGTCCGCAGGGACAGCAGCCAGGTCGGGCGGCGTGATGGGCAACGACTGGCGTTGCGCCGACGCAACGATCGCGGCAACTGCCTCCTCCCGCTCGGCGGTGCTGCCGTAGCGCAGGTGCATGGTCTGCCGCGTCGCCTCGGCCACGAGGTTCCATCGGGTCCACGTCGCCCGCCGCTCGGACACCACGTCGAGCACGACCAACGCACACCCGTGAATCGCCCGCGGATCCATCGGGCCCGCAGACGCCCGGGACTGCTCCCCGTTGCGTGGCGCCACGCTGAGCCAAGCAGCGTCGAAGCCGAGCACCTCGCGGGCCCGGGCACTCCATGCGCGGGTCAGCGCGGCCAACGAGTGTTGTTGCTTGGCTGGGCGTGTCGCCAACGTGGCTTGTTGCCGCAACCGGATGACGGTCTGCCTGCCTGGCGTGGTTCCATGTTGCGTGCGGTGCGCGTCGACCAGCCGGTCAGTTGCCTCGTCCACCCGGCGGGATCGCTGGGAGAACGCCTCGACGAGCGACTGCGGGACGGTCGCGATCTCCCATGCCGGGGTGCGGTCCCGGCCCCGCTGCCGCTGCTCCCAATCCACTCCGAACCGGCCGGTGAGCCCGTCGGCGAGCAACGCGTTGTAGTGCTCCGACAGCGCCACCAACGCTGCGTGCAGCGGCCGTCCGTCCAGCGCCCGCCACCGCCCGTCGCTGCTGGTTCGCACCTTGTTGGAGACCACCACGTGGGTGTGCAGCTGCGGATCCCCGGCACGGGAATCCCAATGGTCGAACGCCGCGGCCATCAGCCCGTCCACGTCCAGCTGCAGCACGCCCCCGTGGGGGCCCTTCGCACCGGCACGGGTGGCCGCCACCTCGCGTTCCATCAACGCCAGCACGTCACGGACGGCCGCGTGGTGGACCTCGACGATCCCCCTGCGCGTCGCGTCGTCAGCGAGCGCCCACCACGCGGACACCGACTTGGGCACCGAGAAGGTCAGGTCATAGCCGGCCACGGCACGACGGGTGGGCCGGGCGGCTTCCTCCGCAGTGATCCGGTCCGCGGTTCCCCGGGCCACTCCGGCCGGGAGTTGCCGCAGGCGGGCCGCGACACGCTCCGCGACGGTCGTGTACCGGGGATAGGCGTGGCCGAGCTTCCCACCGTTGACCGGGTGCCGGCCCGCACCCAGCAGCAGCGCGAGGTGGTCCTCGGTGACCTCCGCTCCCTCGGCAAGTCCGACGGCGGAGAGACCGGAACCCAGCCAGCGGCCCGCCGGCGTCCCCGACTGGGCGTAGTACGCCACCAACGGCAACGACCGATCCCTCGGCCCGTCGCCGACGATGACCGAGCCGATCAGGTAGCGGTAGCCATCACCGGCCGACATCGCCCGCATCGACACCGTCATGGCTGTGCCGCCCAGGTTCGTCTCATCACCATGGAGGTGCGCAGGCCCTCCCCAACTCACCGAGTTGCAAGAGGTGTGGTGGTCCGTCAGGGGGCGTGGCGGGAAACCGCCGTCCAGAATCCTTTGCCGGGTCTTTGACACAGAACCCCTTGAAGGGCCGTCGAACCGTCCGACGTGGTGTCCACGTGCAGCCGGGACGGTCCGGTCGGCCGCGTCGCCGAAGGGAGACCTGCCATGCCGACCGAAGCGCTCATCGACGTCGACCAGGCCGCGGACCGACTTGGCGTCTCCGTCCGGTGGATCCGCCGGGCGGTTGCCCAGCGGACGATCCCGTTCATCAAGGTCGGGCACTACGTCAGATTCGAGCCCTCGGCGTTGGACGCGTACGTCGACACCAACCGGGTCGACGCCCAGACGCCCTGGCTGCGGCGGTGAGCGCCGGCGGACCATCAGCCGTCCACGGCACCGGTCAGCGAGAATGGACCACCATGGCGGTCCAACGGTGAGCGGCGACGGACACGGTGCCGGTGCGCCGGTGCTGCTGCAGTCACCCAGTCGGGCCTTCGACGGTGCGGCCGTCGCCCTGGAGGGCATGACAGCGGCCGCGCACGCCGCGTTGGGCACGCGGTGGAGGCTCGTGGGCGGGCTGATGACGCTCCTCACGGTGCGGCTCCTTGCGCCGCAACAGCCGGACCAGCGGTATTCCGCCGACGCCGACCTCGGTGTTGACGTTGCCCAGCTACGCGAAGCGCCGCTTCTTGTCGCCATGCGGTCACAGGGGTTCGAGAAGGTCGACGGCTCACGGTTGCGCAAGGTGGCCGCTGACGTCGAGGCGAACGTGGACCTCCTCGGTGCGGCCGATCACGGTCGATTCGGTCGCAACGTCCCAGCGGGGGACTTCGTGGTCGATGTGACCCCGGCCCTGGGGGCCGCGCTCCTGCTGCCGGCCCGCGTGGCGTCCGTGCGCGCGCTGCTCACAGATGGGTCAACGGTCGTTGTCGACGACGTGCTCTTGCCCCACCCCGTTGCCGCCCTGGCCCTCAAGGTCCACGCCTGGCAGTCGCTGAAGCGGACGCAGGATGCCGACGATGTCGCGGCCCTCTTGCGCAGCCTCGCCGGCTCCGGTGCACGAGACGCGGACGTCTGGACACTCCACCCCGACCTGACGGTCGCGCGGGAGGACCTGCGCAGGCGTGGTCAGATCTGGGCGCCGCACATGGTCCGGGACGCGGGATGGACGTCCGCGGACGTCGCGGAGCTGAAGTACTGCGCACGCACGATCACATAACACTTGGCTGCGTTTGGGAACCAACTGTTATATTTGGTGCATGTGGGTTGACGTGCTCATCGACGCGGGGGTCGATGTCGCGCTGCCGTCCCCAGACGAGGTCCGTCTCAACAAGGGACCGGCGCTGCGGCTCGTCACCCTCGATCGGCCGTTGCGGGGGCGGGACCTGAACGGTCTGGGCGGCCCGGGTCTCCTCGTCGCCACCCGCATCGGACCCACATTGCGGGCCCGGCTCCAGGCGAATGCGTGGTCGTGGGTGGCCGAGGACGCACAAGCGGCCCATGTCGCGGGCCTGGACATCGTGGTCGGACAGGCACGGGAGACCACCGACCCCGAGGCCCGGCCACGCTGGCCCCGCGGGCACGCCACCTTCGCGATCGTGCGCGCGCTGCTGCTGGCAGGACGAGCCGACCAAGCGACGCTCGCCGGCTGTGCCGACTGCAGCCAGCCGCTGGTCTCACGAACGCTCCGCCGCCTGGCCGGTGACGGCCTGGTGCACGGTCGTCGGGGCGAATGGCGGCCCGGTCCCGACCTGGCCCGTTGGTGGCTGGATCGCTACCCCGGTCCGGGTGGGACGACGCTGCGCCTGTGGGCCCCCGGACGTCCGTGGGACAACGCAGCGACCCTCGTTGACGCATGCGATCAGGAGGGCGTGGACGTCACGCTCACCGGTGCGGTCGCCGCGGACGCGACCGGCCCCTGGACCGACCCGGCCCGCGTGACCGCCTACGTCAACCGGACGCCATCGGCCGACCGAGGCGACCTCGTGGAGAGCAGCGACCCCGAGGCACCCATCCGCCTCGTCGTGCCGGCCGACAACCGCATCACCGCCACCCGATCGGCGAGTCAGAGCCCGGCAGGTCGACGGCTCTGGGTGACCGATCCGCTCGTGACGGCGTGGGCGGTCCGGGACGAGGCGGGACGTTCAGCCGAGGACCAGATCGAACGGCTGCTCGCCCTGTTGCCAAGGCCTGACGGGACCTGAACTCCCCACGTCCGTCAGGCATCGCCGGCGCGCAGCTCGGCCTCGATGCGGGCGTTGCCGAGCTTCTCGTCGTCGCCGAGTGCGCCCACGTACACCGACACCAAGGTCTCGACGCTGTGACCAAGCCGCCTGGCGGTCTCGCCCAGCGGCACACCCGCCCGCAGCCAGGTCGTGGCGGCGGCGTGGCGGCAGTCGTAGACCCGCATCGGGGCCAGGTCGGCCTTGTCAAGCGCGGTCAGCCAGGCCCGTCGCCAGTTAGACCGGGACGGTCGTTGACCGGTGCGCGTCCGGAAGAGCAGCTCATCGCGGCTCTGGAGGCCGGCCTCGTCCAGCCAGTCGCGCAGGAGCGCGACCAGCGGCGGGGGGATCGGCACGTGGCGCGGTCCGGTCTTGGGTTCACCGGAGCCCCCCTCGCCGTCCTCGGCCTCGACGACGTGGATGCTTCCCCAGCCGTCCTCGGGAAGCGTGAGCGCACCGACCCGGAGCATCACCACCTCGGAGGGCCGCAGGCCCGCGTAGTACACGACGGAGGTCATGACCTGGTAGCGGCGGCTTGCCGGCTGGTGGGTGCGCAGCGCGGCCAGTGCCCGAGCCATCTGTGCCGGCGTTGGCAGCGAGCGGACGTCCACGGTCCGAACCCTTGCCACCTTCCGTCGCGATCGGGAGCGAGACCGTCGTGGCCATGGGTCGCTGGGCAGTGCGCCGACGTCGACGGCGGCCATCACACACGCATGTGCCGTCGTCCGGTAGCGGTTCGCGGTGTTGGCCGCCAAGGGGGTCCTGCCGTCCACGCGCAACGTGAGGGCCAGGGCGATCCGGTTGGCGGCCTCGGCGTCCAGCTCGTCCAGGGTCAGGCAGTTGCGGGCCAGCCACCGTTCCCGGGTCTCATCACGGTGGGAATCTGGCGCCAGCGCCCCCACCAGGTATCGCCGCATCCCATCCGGGGTCCGAGCCCTGGGTCGTCGCGCCGCGATGACGAATCGGGCCATGGCGTCCACTGCCGACTCGCGTGTCCGGGGCTGCCACTCCACCCACTGTTCGGCCAGCCAGCGGCGGACCCATTGGTGGACGCCCATCTCGCCGAGGGGCAGCTTCCATGACGCTGGCTCTCCCGTCTCGGGGTCGAACTGGACGCCCCGGCCAGCGGCACGGACCAGCTCGCTGCGATAGCGGTCGGCCTCGACACGACTCCGGAAGGAGCGGCTCCGCTGCCGACCGTCGATGGCGTACCGCACGATGTAGGGCCGCTTGACTCGCGTTCCCGCGTCGCGCTTCTGGATGGAGAAGAACTGGATCTCCTGCACCGGCCGCATGGCTCACTCCCTCCCACGAATTGGCTCGAATCGACCCTATTTCATTGGGAGGAGGTTGGGAGGAAAAGTTTCCTCGGCCATTGATAGGCCGCTGAGCTGGTCTTTTACCCCGATTCACCACTGGTTTCCGGAACCAGGTGTCGGGCGTTCGAATCGCTCCGGGGGCGCAGAAGGAATCGGCCGCTGACCTGCGATCATGCGGGGTCGGCGGCCGATTTGCTTGTCCACCGCTGTCCACCAAACCCCCTCATCCGCCACCAAATTGGGAGGAGATCGGGAGGAGAATGGGAGGAAGCCCGCTCGGGGCGACGAACCCACCCCTGTCTTCCGTCCCCGTGGGGACCCGAGCACAGGTCAGACATCGGCGTCTTGAGCCCGTCGAGGACTGCATCGCGTTCGTCACCACCGGAGGCTGGGGCTACGCCTTCCCGTACCGTTCTCGAGGACGACACACGGCATCCGAGGCCAGAGGACATCGCGGTGGCCCTGAGCTGGAGCACGCGCGAACACACAACCGTGGTTGCGTGCGGCCAGCCACGTCGATGCAGCCGCACACAATGGCTTGCCGCGGACCTGCACCCTGTGCCTGGCAACTTGCGAGCACGGGACAGTTCGATTTGGCAGGCTGCAGCCCATGGCCGACCTCTCGCTGCTGCCGATCGTGGACGACGACCTACCGTTCGTCCGGGCGATGCTGTACGAAGCCGCCTTCTGGCGCGGAGCGGCGGATGCACCTGCGATCGAGGAGGCGATGAGACAGCCGAGCCTTGCCGTCTACGTCGACCGATGGGGACGCCAGGGCGATCGTGGTGTCGTCGCGCGTGTCTCGGGCAAGCCTGTGGGCGCGGCTTGGGTCCGGCTCTTCGATGAGCACAGCCACGGATACGGCTATGTAGACGACGAGACCCCTGAGCTGAGCATGGCGGTCGTGGAGGATCACCGCGGCCGCGGCATCGGGCGATGCCTCATGGCGGCCATGCTGGCTCAGGCACGCCAGGACGGAGTCGCCAATGTCAGCCTGAGCGTGGAACCCGACAACCCTGCACGCTTCCTCTACGAGAGCATCGGCTTCGTTCCGGAGGAGTCGGTAGACGGGGCCCTAACGATGGTTCGTGCCCTGCCGTAGTAGACGAGCTACGCCCAGAGCCGTGGCTTTGCGCGGCGTCGCGAAGGATCCGGTGGCTGCAAGGCCACCCTCTGCCGAAGGACGGGGAGGATCTCCCGTGGCTGCCCACGGGTCCAGCGACGGTGGTGAAGGCGCCTACCTGCCCGTGCGCAACTACGACCGGTACGGCGCGGTCAGTCCGCCGGGGTGAGGACGAACTCCCCATTCTCATCGCGGGACAATTGGGTGCGAAGCGCGATGTCGCCGTTTGCATCGGCCGCTGCCGGGTCAAGGGATCCTGCGGTGAGCACGGCAAGTGGTGATGGGAGATGGGCCGCCTGATCAAAGATTCCCACCTCGATCGCTGCGCCTTTTTCGCCCCGACCGCGCAGATCAAGAGGAAGACCGTCCTGCACCAGTCGCAGGTCAGAGCAGCCGGCCCACCCTGCGCCCGCGAAGACGCACCCCACCAGATCATCCGCGGCCAGCTCCTGAGACACCTCGATGTACACAGTGAACGGTGTGAGACGCTCCAGCGTGCCTGGTGGAATGCCGTCAGCATCCAGCGCTCGTTCCTGCGGTGGCAGCGACACCCAGGGGGTCGGGACGGGCTCTGCGGCTTGGGCTGCCGCGTCTAGTCGTGCGAGCAGGTCGGCTTCGGTGCCGTTGGCGTAGCCCATCCACACCTCCGCGGGGGCTCGTCCCTCCACGGCGGCCAGTTCGACGGGCGGCAGGCTGTACAGCTCGAAGGCGCACTCAAACACCAAGGCGGCGCCCCCGCGGGGGTAGATGGCGACGAACGTCGAGGTGAGCGACGCCTTCGTGCCGAGCAACCACATGCTCGCTGCCGGAACCTCTTCGGTGCGCGCCAATGTCGAGGTGAGCACGGAGAAGCGCTCCGGCACTTGACCAGACAGAACCGTCCCCACGCGCACGACCTGCGAGGTGTCCTCGTCGGCGCGCTCAGCGGAGTCGCGGAGCCGCAGCATCTCTTCCTGGCTGAGCGCGAGCCATCCCGTCGTGGGGCCCAACAGGCCACCGAGCATTACCGGCTCCTCATACGATGGGCCCTGCGGACAGTCGTCTGCGCGGACCATCTCGGCGACTTCATCCCGATCGTGCTCTGGCAACAAGGCCGTCAAGGCGGTGAACCGGCGTTGCTCGACCTCCGACAGTCCCTGGGGGCCCGAGCCCGCGGGCCCGTCGGCGGGACTCTGACCGCACGCGGCGACCACAAGGGCCACGCATACGAGAACCCCCAGGACGGCGCCGGGACGACGGCCCGTCACGTACAACCGACTGGCTCCGAGTGAGGACAGAGGATGCGTCTCTTGGCCTCAGCCAGCAAGCGCATCGACGCGACCCTCCAAAGTTTGAGACCTCCAGGCCTGACCTGCACCCTCAGGTGACGGACAACGTCCACCCGCCAAGGCCCCTGACCATCGCACATGTCGGCTCACTGCGTCACGCCCGCAGTCGGGCGAACTGGATTCCCTCCTGAGCAGCGCGCCATGAGGGCCGGGCATTGAATGCCCGATACCTGCCGACCGCCAGCCGTTGGGAGCAGCTGCTACGCGACCCTTGGAGCGAGCACAAAACCGTGGTTGTGGGCGGCTTTCGGGGATCCTCTCCCGCGCGTAACGACGTGCCGGTACCATCTGCTCTCCCACGTTGCATGTGCATGGGCAACGAGTGGGTCGGGTGCGTACCATCCCGTAGTGCGAGACGGGGATCATGCACGCACGGAGCCAACTCCACCACTGGCCCCAGATCGTTGCTTTATGGTTCCACCGATGGCTACCGCGATCTACCCTGGCAGCTTTGACCCCGTCACGCGTGGCCACGTTCACGTCGTGGAGCGCGGACTGGTCATGTTCGACCACGTGACCGTGGCCGTCGGCATCAACGACGAAAAGAGCCCGACGTTCACCGCCGACGAGCGCCTCGACATGCTGCGCGCGGTGTTGCCGTCCGACGACAGACTGTCGATCGTGGCCATCGATGGTCTGATCGCCGACTACTGCCGGGCCCACGGTGTCAATGCGATCCTGCGGGGTGCGCGCACCATGGCGGACGCCGCAACGGAACGCCAGTTGGCACTGATGAATGGCCACCTGCAGGGCTCCGTCGAGACGGTGGTGGTGCCGAGCATGGACTACGGCTACGTGTCGTCCTCGCTGATGCGCGAGGTTGTCGGCAACGGCGGCAGCGTCAGCGGCATGCTTCATCCGTCGGTCGAGCAGCACCTACAAAGTCGATTGCACGCCGATCGGCCATGATCCCGAATGCCCGATCACGTCCCGGCGGGTGGTGTAGAAGTCCGTGCGCTTGATTCAGTTGGTCACTGCGGGGATTGACGGTATCTGATCGTCGGGGCGGTCGAGGAGGGGTTCGAGGGTGACGGCGGCCATGTAGCGCCGCGGAGCGGCGATGAGTTCTTCGTTGACCTCCACCAGCAACGCGCCGACGAGCCGGATGACTGATTCGGGGTCGGGGAAGATCTGCACGACATCGGTGCGGCGCTTGAGCTCACGGTTGAGCCGCTCGATCGGATTGTTGGACCAGATCTTTGACCAGTGCACGGGTGGGAACGCCGCGTAGGCGAGCAGGTCGTCCTCCATCGCCTCAAGCCGCTCGGCCACCTTGGGCGCCACGGTCTCGAGTTGTTGGCAGACGGTGCGGAGCTGGGCGCGGGCGGCCTCGCCATCGGGCTGGGCGAAGACCGTGGAGATCAACGCGCTGATCAGCTGCCGCTGGCTGTGGTTGGCGACGGCGAGCAGGTTGCGCTTGGCATGCACGCGACATCGTTGCCATCCGGAGCCCTGGAGGACCCGTCGGATCGCGGCGCGCAGGCCGGCGTGGGCGTCGGAGATCACCAGTTGGACCCCGTTCAGGCCGCGGTCGACGAGGTCGCGGAGGAACTCGGTCCAAAACGTCTCGTTCTCGGAGTTGCCGATGTCGACACCGAGGACCTCGCGGTGACCGTCGGCGCGGACGCCGGTGGCGATCACGACGGCCTTGGAGACGACCTGGCCGTGCTCGCGGACGTGGACGTAGGTGGCGTCCAGCCAGATGTAGGGGAACGGCTGATGATCCAACCGGCGGCCTCGAAGGATGGCGACGTCGTCATCGATGAGCTTGCAGATGCGGCTGACCGTTGACTTGGACACGCCCGAGTCGACGCCGAGCGCTTTGACCAGGTCATCGACTTTCCTGGTGGAGGTGCCGGTGATGTAGGCCCGCATGATCACCGCCCACAGCGCCTTGTCGATCCGCCGGCGTGGCTCCAGCAGCTCAGGGAAGAACGACCCTTTGCGGAGCTTGGGAATGCCGACCTCGACATCACCCGCCGGGGTAGACAGCAGCTTGGGCCGATGCCCGTTGCGCAGGTTGCTGCGGGCTGGGGTTCGTTCACCGTGGTCGGCGCCGATCTTGGCCGACACCTCGGCCTCGATCAGTTCCTGCAAGGCGGTGCCGAGGATCTCGGCGATGGAGGTGGTGAGCGTCGCGTCGGTCCCGATCAGGGCGTCAGCGAGCTCGGACAGGGCAGACTGGCTATGGGTCATCGTGCGTGCCTTCTTTGCGTAGGAGCTTTGGAAGTTCGCACGGTGGCCCGCCTACACGGCGGACCTGCTCCTACACCACGTGATGGGACTCACCCGAATGCCCGGCCTAGGCCCTCACCAACTAGCAGAAGGCAGCTATCAAGAAGCCTGTGCTAGCCATGCTTCCCCGGGCGCGCGCGACCCATCAACGACGCCCCATCTCTTCAGCGGTGTCGACCCGAGCAGCGCCTACTGGTACTTGGCCATACCAGGCGGGCGGACGTAGCCGTGGTTGTGCGCGGCGTATCAGCAGCCGCGCATGATGATCGGCCCGCTCAGTCGCGGTTCAGGCTGCCCACGGGCACGGCCCGTGCTGCGCTGCCGGGGTTGCACACCGTCGACCGCTTGCGCAGTCGTCGGAGCCTCGACCAACCCGGACGGTTTAGCCGTGCCGAGGACCTCGGTGTCCAACGGGGCGCCAGCGCACGCCCACATCAGTCATCAACAGCGTCTCCGCAGGTTCCGCTGAGCGGAAGTCCGCCATGAACGCCGAGTCAACACCGGCATTCACCTGGGCGGCAGTGAGGTCGTCCAGCCGCATCTCCACCGCCTCGAGAGCGCCGCCCCGATGTACTGGAGACAACCCCAGTCGCGTGCCGATCACAATGTCGGCGACCTCAGACGTCGCCGGGCGAACCGAGCTGAGATCAGCCTGGGCCATGATCGAGAACCCGTCGTTGATGAATCGTCTGGCGACGCGCCAGCGCAGATCCTGATCGGCCTGCACGTCGATGTCGGCCGCCAGGTGCACGCCCGGGAACGCCCGCCCACCTGCCAGGACAGCCAATCGGCTATCGGTGTGGCGAACCGGCACGAAGACGGCACGGGAAGGCCGCTGAACCGGTCCGACCTCGCATGAGATGCGGTGTGCGGCGGCCCGCAGGGTGACACCCGCCGACGGGGGCATCGGCCATGGACGCATCCGCTCAAGTTCGATCATGCAGCATCCGACGACCACCCCTCCGTTGGCTCCCAGATGCGGACGGACCTGATCGGGAAGGTGGCCCACGACCTCCGAGGGATCGACCCATGCGTTGACCAACAGGCGCCGCCTGATACGCCCGACGATGGTCCCCAACCTCCAGTCTTGTGCCACCCCGACAGCGTATGACCCCGGCGCGTCAGGAGCATGTCGGCCGTCCGTCGTCTACTCGAAAGCCGTGGTTCCGCGCGGTCTTCCGGTTGGTTCCCCGGTGCTCATGACGCCACTTCTGGTATCCGGGGATATCCGAGCCGTGGGATCGGCACGCGTGTTGAGTGGGGCCGTCCCCATTCGCAGGACTACTCGTCGAAGAGCTTCGGCTGCGCCGGGGGAAGCTCGGTGATGCTGGAAGGGGCCGCCGCAACGATCGCTTCGACCAACGCGTCCCGCTGGTCATCGTTGTGCACTTTGATGTCGAGGTGTGGCATGGCGCCCTCCCCGGATCGCATGAGCGGTCTATCGCTCACCATGGACAGCTCGTGTTCCAGGAGGGAGACGATCTTCGCGGCTGCCTTCTGTCTGTCCCCATGGTCTTGCCAGCGTGCCGACATCCCGATCGTCGCTGCGGAAAGCAGCTCGTGCCCCTGGAGCACGATGGTCGCGGGCGTGGCCGTCAGCCCGATCACGGAAGCCGCCTCCATCCGTGCCCGGTCGAGCAGGATGTCGAGGCAACGCTTCACTTCTTCGGGCTCCTGCTGCACGCCTGGGTCGAAGGGGATGAAGTAGAGCGGGCGTGGGTTCTGCTCGCTGTCGTCGGCGCGCGGAAGCACGACGATCGGCTGCGCCAGAACCGACTGCAGCGGCTCTGGTACGTCTCCGGCGATCGCCTGGGCGGTAACACCCGCCACGTCAAGGTCGATCCCGACGACGCCCGAGGTGGCTGCGGCCACATCGTCCTCAGCCAGCTGGGCCGCGAGGTCGTCCAACGTCTCATTGAGTGCGTTTGCATCATCCGCACGAGTGAGCCAAATGGCGGCACCGAGGATCTCACGGCCGGGCTGGGCTCCCGCGACGAGGGCCACGTCGCGTGAACGGGCCAGGATCTTCAGCGCCTGCCGGGTCGTGGAAGAATTCGTGCCGAACCCGGAAGCCTTGCATTCCCACACCGGCCAGGCGGTGCCGCCCGGGGCAGATGCGAGCATGTCCGGCTGCGGCGCGCCTCGCAGCTCCAGATCGACGGCAAGCTTCTCCTCCAGTTCGCCGGAACAGACAAGCTTGGCACCGACGGCGTGCACCGCGTACCCAGCGTCGCGAAGCACCGACTTCGGCGACGTCGGCGACCCTGCGGTGGGCAGTTGTTGCTGCATCCACAGCAGCAGGTTCAGCTGGAACGTGGGATCGGCGAGCACACCGAACCGGCCGGTGAGCCCGTCGGCGAGCAACGCGTTGTAGTGCTCCAACAGCGCCACCAACGCTGCGTGCAACGGCCGTCCGTCGAGCGCCCGCCACCGCCCGTCGCTGCTGGTTCGCACCTTGTTGGAGACCCGACGTGGGTGTGCACCTGCGGATCCCCGGCCCGGGAGTCCCAATGGTCAAACGCCGCGGCGATCAGCCCGTCCACATCCAGCTGCAGCACGCCCCCGTGAGGGCCCTTCGCACCGGCACGGGTGGCCGCCACGTCGCGCTCCATCAACGCCAGCACGTCACGGACGGCCGCATGGTGGACCTCGACGATCCCCCTGCGCGTTGCGTCGTCAGCGAGCGCCCACCACGCGGAGACCGACTTGGGCACCGAGAAGGTCAGGTCATAGCCGGCCACGGCACGACGGGTGGGCCGGGCGGCCTCCTCCGCAGTGATCCGGTCCGCGGTTCCCCGGGCCACTTCGGCCGGGAGTTGCCGCAGGCGGGCCGCGACACGTTCCGCGACGGTCGTGGACCGGGGATAGGCGTGGCCGAGCTTCCCGCCGTTGACTGGGTGCCGGCCCGCACCCAGCAGCAGCGCGAGGTGGTCCTCGGTGACCTCCGCTCCCTCGGCAAGTCCGACGGCGGAGAGACCGGAACCCAACCAGTGTCGGGCGTTCGAATCGCTCCGGGGGCGCTTGGGACAGCAACGCATAGCGTTGCTGTCTCGCGCCCAAAGGGCGCTCGAGGTCCCAAGCGCCTACGGCGCGTCTCCTCCCAAGGGGGCTCCGCCCCCTTTCGAACCCCCGGGACGACGGCCGACTCTGCCCCGCCACTCGTGATCGAGGCAGTGCCACCTCGGTCGTGCTGGCCGCGGTCTCACACAGCCGCGACATGGCCTACTCCCAGCGGAAGAACCGCGTCGCGAGGCCGCCGGCAACGATGGTTGTTGCCACGAGCACGAGCAGGCTGGTGGCGGTCGGTGTGGCTCCTGCCCAGGCGTCGCTGAGTGCCTGCACGGCCGCGCCGGGGGGCGTCCGCGCGCTGAACGCCTGGAGGCCCTCCGGCATGATCTCCAGCGGCAGGTAGATGCCCGCGAAGAAGAGCATCGGGAAGTACAGCAGCATGCCGGCACCGACGCCTGTCTGGGCGGTCGGGACGAGCGCGCCGAGCAGCGCACCGATCGACAGCAGCGCTGCGCACGACAGCACGAAGGCGAGCAGGAACCACCCAGGTCGCTGTGGCACCGGCAGGTCGAAGGCGAGGACCCCGACGAGCACCGCGCCCGCGGTCCCGATCGTGACGGCGACCGCCTGGACGACCAGGTGAGCGCCGACCAGGAGCCCGGGGTGGGCCGGCGTGACCGCGAGTCGTCGCAGGATGCCCCGTTCACGGTCGAGGCCGAGCGCCTGCGGCAGCATGGCGATTCCGAGCGTGAGGAGCCCGAGCACGGCGGCTGCCGGGGCGTAGATCTCCACGAGGCTCTTGTTGCCGAGCGCCGGGCTGACCTCGGTCGCGCCCGGGAAGACGTTGCCGATCACGAGCAGCAGCACGGCCGGGAACACCAAGCCGAAGCCGACCGCGACCGGTTCGCGCAGGAAAACCTTGATCTGGGCACGGGTGAGGGTGGTCAGGGCGGTCATCGTGCCACCTCCTGGGCGTCGTCGAGGGTGCGGCCGGCAAGGGCCACGAAGGCGTCGTCCAGCGTGGGCTGGTCGACCTGCAGCCGACCGGGGACGATGTCGCGCGCGGCGAGTAGCGACACGACCGAGAACAGCATCCGTTCGTCACCCGTGACGACGAACTCGTCGCGGACCCGGTTGACGCCCGAGACCTCGGGCAGCCGGCGGATCCAGTCCTCGTCCAGCTGCGCGGTGGTGGAGAAGCGCAGCTGCTGCTCGAGCCCGGCGCCGTCGACGAGTCCCGCAGGCGTGTCGACCGCGACCAATCGCCCACGGTCGAGCAGGGCGAGCCGGTCGGCGAGGCGTTCCGCCTCCTCCATGAAGTGCGTGACGAGCAGCACGGTGACGCCGCTGTCGCGGAGATCCTCGACCAGCCCCCACGTCTCGCGGCGCGCCTGGGGGTCCAGGCCCGTCGTGAGCTCGTCGAGGATCACCACCCGGGGTCGACCGACGAGCGCCACGGCGATCGAGACGCGCTGCTGCTGGCCGCCGGACAGCTTGGCGTAGCGCGTCGAGGCGACGCCGTCGAGGCCGAGCTGGCCGAGCAGCTGCTCGGTGTCCAGCGGGTCGGGGTACAGGCCCCGGAAGGTGTCGATGATCTCCCGTGCGGTCAGCTTGTCCTGGAAGCTGCTCTCCTGCAGCTGCACGCCGAGCACGTCGCGGACGCGGCCGCGCTCGGCGACCGGATCTTGGCCGCAGACGCGGACGCGGCCCGCGTCGGGCGTCCGCAGCCCGGCGATCGACTCCACGGTGGTGGTCTTGCCGGCACCGTTCGGGCCGAGGATCGCGAAGATCTCGCCCTCCTCGACGGTGAACGTGACGTCGTCGACGACGGTGCGACCGTCGTAGGCCTTGGTCAGTCCCCGCACCTCCACGGCGTGGGGCCCGGGGCGCGGGTGTGTGTCGTCCGGCGCGGTCATGCGCATGCTCCTGGTGGTCATGTCGATCCTCCCAGACCGAGGATCGTCCTTGCGTACACCGTCACCGCGAGGCAGACGGCGAGGTAGCCCGCGTTGACGGCGGCGCGAACCAACCACGGGCGTCGCGACAGGTCCATGTTCGTGGCTCCGGTGGGACGGGTCACGCAGCACGATCACGGCCGCGTCACCGGCTCCGCCGGTTCGCTGCGGTCGCAGATCGTCCGACACGCATCTTCTGGGTGTGGGTGCCGCGGACGAGGTGGATCCCGACCCAGGTGAACCAGACGATGCACCCGAGGCCGAAGAGGCTCGTGGTGGCCTCCGCGGCGATCAGCGACGTGGTCGCGATGCCGGCGATGCCGGTCACGACACCGATCCGGTTGAGCCAGACGGGCAGCGTCCCGCTGCGCAGGGCGGCCATGCTGATCAGGCCGATCCACAGGCCACCCACGACCTCGATGCCGCCACCCATGCCGTCCATGATCAGCCGGGTGGTGCTCCAGGCGGCTGCGGCCCTGTCGCCGTCGATCTCTGCGAGCGTGGCGACGGTGTTGCCGCCGACGATGGCCGTCATGCCGACGGCGAACATCAGCGTCGCCCAGATCAGGCCGAAGATCGTGCCGGCCCGGGCCATCGTGGGTGCGCTACTGCGGACCCGATCGTGGATCGCCGGGGCGAGCACGACGAGCCCGCCGCCGAAGACGAGGTAGATGACCGCATACCAGACGTGCAGGATCGGCTGGTTGTCGACCAGGAAGGCGACGTGGGTCGCGGGGTCGATGGCCAGCGCCCCGTAGTCGGCGCCTGCGATCACGGTGCCGTAGACGGCGAACCCGACGATGAAGGTCGCGGCCTGGAGGATCGCGGCCCAGCCGCCGGCACGCTGGCCGGGCAGCCGGCTGCCGGGGAGCACCGCGTCGGTGGTCGCCTGTCGAAGAGAGGTGTTCATGGTTGGTCCGTTCGTCGCGGCCACGGTTCTCCGTCGCCTTGAAGGCACCATTCCCGACCACGGTGGAGCCTCGGTTGAGCGCGGGTTGAGCCTGTCAGCCTGCAGACGGGCAGAGCGGATCTGGCAGACTGCGGCGCACGACAGAAGGGATGGCGTGCCGGTGCTGCAGATCGCGCTCCTGGGCGGGGTCCGCGTCCGGGACGATCAGGGGGAGCTCGACATCGGCCCGGCCAAGTGCCAGGCCGTGCTCGCCGCCCTGGCGCTGTCGCCCCGCACCGCGGTCTCCGTGGCCGAGCTGATCCGTGCGGTCTGGGACGACGACCCGCCACGCACCGCCGACAAGACCCTGCAGTCCTATGTGGTCCGACTCCGCAAGGCCGTCGGGGCAGCGACCATCGTGCGTGTGGGCGCCGCCTACCGGCTGGACGTGGACCCTGCGGCGATCGACGTGGCGAGGTTCCTGCAACACCTGGCGGCGGGGGACGACACGGCCGCCCTGGCCGAGTGGGGCGGCACGCCGCTGGCCGGCCTCGAGTCCCCGGCACTCCAGCCTGCCGTGGACGGACTGGTCGAGGGCTGG
This sequence comes from Euzebya pacifica, assembly GCF_003344865.1. Lineage (GTDB taxonomy): Bacteria > Actinomycetota > Nitriliruptoria > Euzebyales > Euzebyaceae > Euzebya > Euzebya pacifica. The sequence goes on along the minus strand of NZ_CP031165.1, from coordinate 1,293,190 downwards.
CTCGGGGCCGTGGAGCGCGACCTCGGCCAGCGCGTCGCCGATGATCCCGAGAGTGCCCTTGCAGACCTGACCGAGCTCACGAGCCGTCATCCCTTCCGGGAGCGGCTCTGGGAGCTGCTCATGGTGGCGCTCTACCGCGCCGGCAGGCAGGCCGACGCGCTGGCGGCCTTCCAGGTGGCCCGCAGCCACCTCGTCGACGAACTCGGTGTGGACCCGGGACCGCGCCTCCGGCGGGTGGAGGCGGCGATCCTCAGCCAGTCGACGATCCTGCTGGACGGCGAGGCGGCGCCACGGGATGCCCCACCCGGCCCGTCCGCGACCACCCCCGAGGATGCGGCCATCCCTGAGGATGCGGCGAACGCGCTCCCACGGCCGCTGACGCGCCTGGTCGGGCGCGACGACGACCGCCGGCGGGTCGAGTCGGCACTCGACCGGGCCGCGGTCGTGACGCTCGTGGGGTCCGGGGGGGTCGGCAAGACGCGCCTCGCGCTCGAGGTCGCGCGCACCAGGACCAGGGATCCGGACGCCGGCGCGTGGTTCGTGCCGCTGGACGAGGTCCGTGCCGCGCAGGACGTCGACCGTGCCGTCGCCGCGGTGGTGGGCGCGCGGGAGGTCGCGGGCAGGGATGTCCGGGCGGGGGTGCTGGCGCGTCTGCGGGAGCGTCGGGGGGTCGTGCTGCTCGACAACTGCGAGCACGTTCTGGACGGTGCTGCCGCGATCGCACTGGCGGTCGCCTCCGCCTGCGAGGGGATCCAGGTCCTGGCGACGTCGCGGGAGGCGCTCGCGATCGACGGGGAGCACCTCGTCCAGCTCGGCGGCCTCGACCCCACGCACGGTCCCGAGCTGTTCGCGGACCGGGCCAACGCCGTGCGTCCCGACTTCGACCTCGACGAGGAACGTGACGCGGTCGAGGAGATCTGTCGCCGGCTCGATGGCCTGCCGCTGGCGATCGAGCTCGCCGCTGCGCGGGTCGGCACCCTCACGGCGACCGAGATCGTCGACCGTCTCGATCGACGCCTCGAGCTGCTCGCCGGCCACCGACGTGACCGCCACCATCGGCAGCGGACCCTCCGGGCGACGCTGCAGTGGTCCCACGACCTCCTCAACGCTCGTGAGCAGTACGTCCTCGCGCGGCTCTCGGCCTTCTCCGGTCCGTTCGACGCACCAGCTGCCCGGCACGTGGCCTGGCCGGACGAGGCCCACGATCTCGACGTGGCCGACGTCGACGACCTGCTGGGGCAGCTCGCCCGCCGATCACTGCTCGTGGTCGACTTCGATGCACACGGCAAGCGCTACCGGCTGCTGGAGACCGTCCGGCAGTTCTCGGCGGAGGTCCTGGGCGACGGCGAGCCAGCCGCAGCGACCATGCGGCGCCATGCCCTGTGGTGCCGAACGGAGGCACGACAGCTGCGCCAGCTGCTCGAAGGACCCGATGAGCTCCAGGGAACCGCAGGCGTTGTCGAGCTCTGGCCCAACCTCCGTGCAGCCTTCGGCCGCGCCGTCGCAGCAGGCGACGCCGGGCTGGCGGCGGCCGTGGCAGAACCACTGTCCAGCGAGCTCGCCATGCGCGGACGCCTCGAGGTCGGTGAATGGGCCGAGCAGCTCCTGCCGCTCCTCGCTGACGAGGGCGAGGAGGGCCGGCTGACCTGGCTGCTGTGGGCGACGCAGCGGCTGGCCGAGCTCGGTGACGCGGCCGGCCTGGATCGACTCATCGCCCGCTACGGCCATGGCGACCACCCGATCGTCCGCCACGCACGTGCGCTGGTCACGCCGGGCGGCACCGAGCTGGTGGATGCGTCACGCGAAGCCGTCACCTGGCTCCGCGGTCGCGACGAGTCCTACCTCGCCGACTGGATGCAGATCGTGGGCGTCGCCGCAGGGCTCCTTCGCGCCGGGAACTTCGCCGAACACGACCACTACGTCACGGACCTGACCGACCGCCACCGGGAGGGCGGGCCGCCGACGTTCGTGCACTGGACGCTGTTCATGCGCGGGTACTCAGCACTCCTCCGGGGCGACTACCCCGCCGCCGAGCAGCTGTTCGACGCCGCCGCTGCGGTCCGGATCCCGGCCGGCACGTTCTCGGCCAACGGCCCCGCGACCGCCCGCGCTGCGTTCCGCAACGGCGACCACCGACAGGGCCTTCGGCTGCTCCGCGACCACATCGTCGAGCTCCTCGAGGCCGACGTCACCCTCGTGCCCAGCCGCCTCGCCGCACTCGAGTTCATCACCATGCACGCGGCAGTCGGTCGCCTCGACGCCGCGGCTGTCGTGCTCGGTTTCCTCCGCGAGACGGGCGACTTCGGTGCGCTCGCGATCGACACGGTCGCCGCAGCCGCGGCCAGCAGGATCACCACTGACCCAGAACACACCGCGAGCATCCAGCGAGGCGCCGATATGGACCACCTGGACGCGCTGGCCTTCATGCGGGACATCCTGAACGACGGCCCCCGTCACGACGCCGTGCGTCACCGAGCATGATTCGGTTGGCCCCCGCGTTCCGACGGGTGCGACCTGTCTGATCCTGCGGCCGTGTATCACCGGGGCCGGCCGGCCCTCCAGAGAAGCATGTCCATCGCACCCACGCTTCCGGAGGCCCGCCCCATGCGCGACGCCATCACCGCGCCCGACGACCTGCGTCCGTCCACCTGCTTGCGGATCGGCCTGACGCTGGACGAGGCGCTTGCCCCACCCGTCCTGCCCATCCCGCTCGACCCGTCGGAGGTCGATGTCGCCAGGCGCATGTTCACCATCGTGTCGGTGACCGACGGCGACCGCCTGGCCGTCCCGGGCCCGCCCTCGCCACGCGCCTTCGTGATCGTCAGCGGGCGCGCCGTCGCCAGCCGTCCCGGCCATCGTGACCTCGTCATCTCGCGCGGCACCACGATCGGCCTTCGCTGCATGCGGCAGCGGCGGATCCAGCTGCGGACCGTGCATGCCCTCACCGACATGCAGCTGCTGCTGATCCGTTGCTCGGCTGCTGATCAGCTGGACGCGGCGCTCCCCCGCCTCGCGACCGCCCTCGACCGGTGCGTCGACGGCGCCTGCTCCTGAGGTCGGTCAGGACGGGTCGACCTTCAGGCCGACCTCCTGCTCCTGCTCGGGGAACGTCTCCACCGGCCCGACGGGTTCGGCGTCGTGGGCGAAGATGAAGGGCACCTGCAGGTACCCGGCGACGAGCTGGGCGATCCGCTCGACCCCGTCGATGTGGGTGCGCTCCCAGCCGTGGCTGGCGTCGGTCCCGAAGCCGATCAGCGCTGCGCGCATCTCGGTCCCGGCCTCCAGGGCCGCAGCGATGTCGGAGCGGTAGAACGTGAACAGGTCCCGCTGGTAGGGGATGCCCAGGTGACGGCACATCGCATCCATCCGCCGGGTCAGGTGGTAGTCGAAGGGCCCCGACATGTCGTGCATGGCGATGTTGACGGTGTCCTCGCGCGAGTGCTGTCCCGGCGCCACGACCGCGGCGTCGATCGACAGGGTCTCGGCCACGTCCGGGCCCAGGTTGGTCGCGCCCAGGCCCACCTCCTCGGCGACGGTGCAGACCAGCGTCGCGGTCACGGGGACGGGCAGGCCGGACTCCTTGACGGCCTTGAACGCCGCCATGGCCGCCGCGACGCCGGCCTTGTTGTCGAGGTGGCGGGCGTTGATGAAGCCCGAGTCGCTGATGTAGGGCAACGCATGGGGGGCGACGAAGTCACCGATCTGGATGCCCAGCGCCCGTACGTCGTCGGGACCCTCCACTCGTTCGTCGATGCGCACCTCGACGTTGTCCCAGGCGACCGGTTGGGTGTCGACCTCGATGTCGAACGCATGGCCGGAGGACTTCAGCGGCAGGATCGTGCCGGTGTAGCTGGTCCCCGGTTCGTCGGTGAAGATCGTCACCCGCGCACCCTCGGCGAAGCGTGCCGCCCACGTCCCGATCGGAACGACGCGCAGCCGTCCGTTGGGCTTGATGTCCTTGACCATGCAGCCGATCGTGTCGGCGTGCACGACGACGACCCGCTTGAGGTCCTCGCGTTCACCCGTCATCTCGGCGTGCAGGACGCCCCGACGGGTCAGCTCCACCGGCAGCCCGAGGCGTTCGACCTCCTCGCCCAGCAGCCGCATGATCTCGTCGGTGCGACCGGTGGGGCTGGCCATCTCCAGCAGGCGCACCATGAGGTCCACCATGTAGTCGCGGTCGATCTCCAGCAGCTTGGGCTCGGTGGTCACTCGTCGGTCGCTTCCTCGGGGGTGTCGGTGCGGGGCAGTCGGGCGGGGACGCCTGCGGTCCGGCGGGTGCGCGGGAAGAGCAGGTCGAGGAACGCCTGGGCGGTCGGCTGCGGTTCGTGGTTGGCCAGGCCCGGGCGTTCGTTGGCTTCGATGATGACGTACTCGGGACGTTCCACATCCGGGACCAGCAGGTCGATGCCGACGACGGGGATGTCCAGGACCTCCGCCGCGGTCACGGCGGCCTCGGCGAGCGTCGGGTGCAGGCGTGCGGTGACGTCGTGGATCGTGCCGCCGGTGTGCAGGTTGGCGGTGCGACGCACCTGCACCGTCCGGCCGGCGGGGACGATGTCGTGGGTGGCGAACCCCTGGTCGGCGATGGTGTCGTAGGTGTGGTCGTCCAGCGGGATGACGGACTCGCCGCCGGTGGCGGCCTGCCGTCGTCGGCTCTGGGAGCCGATCAGCTGGTCGAGGGACTTGCGTCCGTCGCCGACGACCATGGCCGGCCGACGTACCGCGGCGGCGATGACCTTCCCGTCGATGACGATGATGCGCAGGTCGTCGCCGTCGGCCAGCTCCTCCATCAGCACGATGGGGCAGACCCGGGCGGCCTCGTCGATGGCCCGCATCAGGTGGTCGGGCGTGCGCACCCCGACGGTGATGCCGTTCCCCTGCTCGCCACGGGCCGGTTTGACGACGACCTCGCCGTGGGCGTCGAGGAAGGTCAGGTCCTCGGCGTCGCGCCCGACGACACGTCCGGCCGGCACCGACAGGCCAGCCCCCTCCAGCAACCGACGGGTCAGGCGCTTGTCGTCGCAACGGGTCATCGCCACGGCGGTGGTCAGGTCCGACAGCGACTCGCGGGTGGCGATCGTCCGACCGCCGTAGGTCAGCTTCATCAGCCCCGACTCGGCGTCCACCACGTTGACGGCGATGCCCCGGCGATGGGCCTCGTCGGCGATGATCTTCGCGTACGGGTTGAGCTCCCCCTCCTCCCCCATCGCGGTGTACAGGCCCTCGTTGATGGGGTTCTTGCGCTTGACGAGGAAGACCGGGACACGTTCGAAGCCGAGCTTCTCGTACAAGCGGATGGCGGCGGTGTTGTCGTGCAGCACCGACAGGTCCATGTAGGCCCGGCCACGTGCCTTGAACCGTTCCGACAGGTGGCGGACCAGCGCCTCGCCGACGCCGGGGCGGGCGGTCTGCGGGTCGACGGCCAGGCACCACAGCGACGAGCCCGACTCGGGGTCCCCGAAGGCCTCGGTGTGGTCGATGCCGGTGACGGTGCCCACGATCTCGTCGCGGTCGGTGTCGACGGCCAGCAGGTAGACCACGCCGTTGTGCCGGTGGTTGGCCGACATGACATCGGGTTCGGCCGTGACCATGCCGCAGGCGGCGTAGATCCGGTTGATCTCCTCGGCGTCGCCCGGCCGGTCCATGGGCCTGACCACGATGCCCTTCACCGGGTCCCTGCGGCTGCGGTAGCGGTGCATCCACAGCCGGTAGGTCAGCGACGGGTCGATGAACAGCTCCGCCGGCGTGCTGCCGACCAGCACCTGCGGGTCCCGCAGGTACATGGCGATGTCGCGCTGCCCGGCACCCTCGTCGAGCAGCACGTCGCGGATCGAGCCGTGGTCGGGGAAGGTCTGTCCGAAGATCAGCCGGCCCCAGCCGAGGTCGACGGTGGACTCGGGCGTGAGCCCTTCCTTCAAGCCCTCGATGGAGGGTTCGTGGTGGCCGGTGGACAGCCGGTCACCCCGGTTGACGCGTGGGTCGAAGCGCTTGGGGTTTCCCGGGTTGGGGGACGCCATCGATCACACCCCGTGTGTCTGCAGCCACAGCTCGAGCAGCGCGAGCTGCCAGAGTCGGTTGCCGCGCAGCGGTGTCAGGTCCTCGTTGGGGGCCTCGAGCAGTCGGTCGGTGTAGGCCGGCGCGAACAGGCCGCGCTGCCGGGCGGTGTCGCCGGTGACGGCACCACGCACCATGTCCAGCACCTCGCCCTCCAGGTACTTCAGCGCGGGGACGGGGAAGTAGCCCTTGGGACGGTCGATGACCTCGCTGGGGATGACCTTGCGACCGGCGGCCTTGAGCAGGCCCTTGCCCCCGTCGGCGAGGTGCATCTCGGGCGGGGCCGAGGCCGCGAACTCCACGACCTCGTGGTCGAGGAAGGGCACACGTGCCTCCAGCCCCCACGCCATCGTCATCGAGTCCACGCGCTTGACGGGGTCGTCGACGAGCATGACGTTGGCGTCCAGCCGCAGTCCGCGGTCCAGCGCGCTCTCGGCACCGGCGGCGCCGAAGTGCTCGGCGACGAAGGCCCCGGAGGCATCGTGGTCCAGCTGGTAGGCAGGCGACACGACGTCGGCCATGTGGTCGTGGGGCCGGTCGAAGAACGCCGCACGGTACGTCGCCAGCGCCTCCTCGGGGGTGACGTCGGCCAGCGGCGGATACCAGTGGTAGCCCGCGAACAGCTCGTCGGCCCCCTGGCCGGACTGCACGACCTTGATGTTCTTCGCGACCTCCTGGCTGAGCAGGTAGAAGCCGACGCAGTCGTGGCTGACCATCGGCTCGTTCATCGCCGCGATGGTGGGCGGCAGCGCCTCGAGGGTGCGCAGGCCGGGCACGCGGATCTGGTGGTGATCGGTGTCGAACTCGCGGGCGATGATGTCGGAGTACTCGAACTCGTCACCCGCCTCGCCACGGATGGCCCCGAAGCCGACGGAGAAGGTGGACAGGCCCTGCTGTCCCTGCTCGGCCAGCAGGCCGACGACGAGGGAGGAGTCCAGCCCACCGGAGAGCAACACACCCACGGGCACGTCGGCGACCAGGCGGCGCGTGACCGCGCGACGCATGACATCGAGGGTCCCGTCGACCCAGTCGGCGTGGGTCCAGTCCGAGCGGTCCTCGCGGCGAGCCCACTCGGCCTTCCAGTAGGTGCGCTGGCTGGTGGTCCCGTCGCCGGCGATCCGCATGATCGTGGCCGGTGGCAGCTTGCGCACCCCGCGCAGGATGGTGCGGGGGGCCGGGACGACGGAGTGGAACGTCAGGTAGTGGTGGAGGGCGACCAGGTCGATCTCGGTGTCGATTCCGCCACCTGCGAGCAGCGCGGGAAGGGTCGAGGCGAACCGCAGCCGCCCGGCACCCTCCGCCAGGTACAGCGGCTTGATGCCCAGGCGGTCACGGGCAAGCACCGTCTCCCCGGTGCGCTCGTCGTGGATCGCGAAGGCGAACATGCCCTGCAGGCGGTCCAGCAGCCCCTCGCCCCAGTGCATCCAGCCGAGGAGGATGACCTCGGTGTCGCTGGTGGACCGGAACGTCCAGCCCGCCTCGGTGAGCTCCTGCCGCAGCTCCGGGTAGTTGTAGATGCACCCGTTGAAGACCAGCCCGTGGCTGTCGCGACGCATCGGCTGGGCGCCGGCGTCGGACAGGTCGATGATCTTCAGCCGTCGATGGCCGAGGGCGACGCGACCAAGGACTTCCATCCCCTGTCCGTCGGGCCCTCGATCGTCCATCGTCGCAGCCATACGGGCCACGGCTCGATCATCGGGATGGCGTCCGTCGAAGCGATGCTCGCCGGCGAAGCCGCACATTGTGTCGTCACACCCTTGGGTGGGATAGAAGGTCAAGGTCGGATCGTCGGGGTCGCCCGACCCGAGCCCAGCGGGGCGTCGGTGACATCGGCGGGCGGCCTCGATCTGGTCACGCATGGTGCCCAGTACTGGCCTCGGTCATACCTGCTCGGGCCGGCGATCACCAGCCCGAGCCGCAGAATTGTCGTGTCAGACGGCAATCAGGTCGATGACGAACACGAGGGTGTCGTTGGGCGCGATGGCCGGGGTCGGCGACTGGGCGCCGTAGCCCTTGTGGGGCGGGATGACCAGCATGCGGCGCCCACCGACCTTCATGCCGGGGATGCCCTCGGTCCAGCCGGCGATGACCTGGTTGAGGCCGAAGGAGATGGTGCTCCCCCGGTCCCAGGACGCGTCGAACTGCTTGCCGCCGTGGGTCCACGACACGCCCACGTAGTGGACGGTCACGGTGGCGTTGGGGCCCGCCTCGGCACCGTCGCCCTCGACGAGGTCGGTGATGACCAGCTCGGCCGGCGCCGGGCCGTCGGGCAGGGTGATCTCGGGCTTGCTGTCGGGTGCACCGGTGACGGTGATGTCTGCTGCGGACATGGATGACTCCTCCATTGGGGGTTCGCGGTGGGTTCGCGGCAGGTCAGCCGGCGATCTCCACCATGTCGATGACGAAGACGAGGGTGTCGTTGGCGGCGATCGCCGGGCTCGGCGCGGCAGCACCGTAGGCCTGGTCCGGCGGGATGATCAGCAGCCGACGGCCACCGACCTTCATGCCGGGGATGCCCTCGGTCCACCCCTGGATCACGCCCGACAGCGGGAACGTCGCCGGTTCGCCACGATCCCAGGAGGAGTCGAACTCCTCCCCGTCGTTGGTCCACGACACGCCCACGTAGTGGGTCGTGACGGCGGCGTCGACCGGGACGACCTCGCCGTCGCCCTCGACGATGTCGACCACGACCAGTTCGGTCGGCGGCTCACCACCGGGCAGCGAGATCTCGGGCTTGCTGTCCAGGTCACCCTCGACCTCGACGCCTCGGGCGTCGGTCGTGGGGGTGATGGGCTCCGGCGGCGGGACGACCTCGACGAGGTCTATGACGAAGACGAGGGTGTCGTTGGCGGCGATCGCCGGGCTCGGCGCCGCGTCACCGTAGGCCTGGTCCGGCGGGATGATCAGCAGCCGACGGCCACCGACCTTCATGCCGGGGATGCCCTCGGTCCACCCCTGGATCACACCCGACAGCGGGAACGTCGCCGGCTCGCCACGATCCCAGGAGGAGTCGAACTCCTCCCCGTCGTTGGTCCACGACACACCCACGTAGTCGGTGGTGACCGTCGCGCCCTCGGGCACGACCTCGCCATCGCCCTCGACGATGTCGACCACGACCAGCTCGGTCGGCGGCTCACCACCGGGCAGCGAGATCTCGGGCTTGACCTCGAGGTCGTCGGTGACCTCGACCCCCCGGGCGTCGGTGGACACCTCGACGGAGGAGTCCGTCCCGTCGGTGTCGGCCTCGGACGCCGGGTCGTCGGTCGCGGCGTCGGTTTCCTGGACCTCAGCGGCCTCGGAGGCGTTCTCGGTGGTGGCGTCGGAGCTTGCACCGCAGGCGGTGGCGAACAACGACAGGCAGGCGAGCAGCACGGCGAGCGTGCGCAGGGAAGGGCGTGAAATCATGGGCGGCGACGGTAGCAGCACGATCAGCACCCCCTGATCGGCCCCTCGGACCGGTGGCGCCGCAGCACCCACGTATCAGGGGCCCTCCTGCGTCCGGAACGATCCGACCCGCTCGATCCGACGGATCAGTCCTGGTCCTCGTCGTCGGCGTGTCGCTGTGCACCGAGCACCTCGTCGATCCTGGCCAGCAGGTCGTCCTCGGCATCACCGCCACCCGGGGCGGCGGTGTACTGCAGCGGGGCCACGCCCTCGGCTCGGGCAGCGTCGCGGTCCTGACGGTGCCGCGCTCGCAGGCGGAGCTCCCGGCGGTCGATCCGGATCTGCTCCATGCCTGCCCCCTTCCGGGCTGTCACGAGGTGGTTGGGTCCTGCACCCTTGATATCGGCATCCTGACGGCCAACTCAAGCATTCGGTGTGGTTGCGACCAGTTGAACGTCACGAGGTGTCGGTTCGGTTTCGCCATCGTTTCCCCTGCAAGGGATTCGTCACACATCGACCTCGAGAGGGGAGTCCTCGACATGGGGAGCGGCGGGACGGTGTCGTTAGGATGGCGGGTGATGACGACTCGGCAGGACAGCTGAGGTGCCCGAGGGCGACACCATCTTCCGGGCCGCCGCGACCCTGCAGCACGCCATGGCCGGCAAGGTCATCACGGGGGTCGACACCACCGTGCCGCAGGTCCGCCGGCTGATGCCGGAGCGGCTCGTCGGGCAGACCGTGGAACGGGTCGAGGCCCGCGGCAAGCACCTGCTGCACTGGTTCGACCCGTCGGGGCTGGCCCTGCACACGCACATGCGGATGACCGGCTCGTGGCACACCTACCCACCCGGCGGCAGGTGGCGAAAGCCGGCGCACTTCGCCAAGCTCGTCCTGCGAACCGCCGACGTCGAAGCCGTCGCGTTCTCCGTCCCCGTGGTCGAGCTGCTGTCCGCCGCACAGGTGGCCACCCATCGGTCGATGGCCAACCTCGGTCCTGACCCGCTGCACGTGCCCGAGGGTGAGCAGCTGGACCTGGCGGAGTCCCGGAAACGGCTGGACACCCTGGCCGACACCCCGATCGGTGTCGCCCTCCTGGACCAGCGGGTGCTGGCCGGGGTCGGCAACGTCTACAAGAACGAGGTGCTGTTCATCTGTCGGGTGGATCCGTGGACGCCTGTCGCCGAGGTCCCGCCCGAGGTCCGCGACCGACTGCTGGCCGTGTCCGCCGCGCTGCTGCAGGCCAACATCGCCCACGGCGGGTCCGGCCGCATCACCACCCGACCCCCTGCCCAGGTCGCACGGCTGACCGGACGCCAGCTCGGGTCGGAGTCGGTGTGGGTCTACGGCAAGGCCGGCCGGCCGTGCCCCCGCTGCGGGACCCCGATCAGGTCGGCCGCGCTCGGTGATCACGCGCGCGTGACGTACTGGTGCACCCGATGCCAGGGACCCGGGCTCCACCGACGCTGAGATCGCGGCGCCGGACGCCCCGTGCTACCGGCGGACGAGCCCCTTGGGATGGTCGGTGAAGCCGGCCTCCCGCAACGAGGTGATCAGCGGCTGGTGGGCCGGGACCTCGCCGTCGACCTTCGTGATGCGCAGGTCACGGACCCGTCCGGCCTCGACCAGGCCGGCCGCCGCGGCCGCCGCCGCATCCAGCCGTGCGCGGTCGTCGGTGAAGGTCAGCACCGTGCGGCCACCCTTGTCGAGGAACAGCACGAGGTGGCCGTCGACCAGCACGACGTGTGCCCCCGCGACCCGCCTGGCACGCCCCTTGCCGCCCTCCGTCGGCGCGGGCCAGGCCACGGCCGCGCCGTAGACGTTGGCCGGGTCGGTGGCCGCCAGGGCGATCACCTCGGGTTCGACGTCGGGCCGTTCGACGTCCTCGCGCATCGACCGCAGGCGGTCGACGGCGCCGGCCAACGCGAACTGGGCCCCGCCCATGCCCTCCACGAAGTAGCCCCGACGGGCGCGGCCCGCCTCCTCCATCGCCTTCAGCACCGGATAGATCCCGCTGAAGGACCCCGGGGTGGCGACGTGGGCGGCGTCGATGACGTTGCCCTCGGCCACGACCGAGTCGCGGGTCACCACGCCGTAGCGAGCCAGCATCACCGCCGCCCTGGCCGCGATCCGTTCGGTGGCCGGCACCCCGGGTCCGACGACATCGGCGACCAGCGACCAACGACCAGCAGCCGAGGGCGGCCCCGTCCTGCTGGCGACACGACCGGGACGCCGTGCCCGACCGGAACGTCCGCGTCGCAGCGGCCCGGCCCCGGTCAGGGCGCGCAGCGGTTGCAGGCTGTCGTTGGTCACGAGGCCCTGCCAGACGAGGTCCCACAGGGCCGCCAGCGCGTCGGCTTCGTCACCCCCGCCGGCGGCACGGTAGAGGTCCGGCCAGAACGAGGCGCCGCGGCTGGTCAGGTGGTCCACCAGCGCCTGCTGGGGTGCGTCGAGGTCCTCGGGGACCGCCGGCACGTCGATCAACAGCGCTGCCTGGTCACGCAGGTACAGCCCGACCCGGCCGTCGCTGGATCCCAGCGCCCCCAGACCGGCCCACACGATGTCACCGGTCGCAGCGAGCTCGTCCAGCCAGGCGGGGTTGTATCCGCGGACACGGGTGGACAGGACGTCGCGTTCGAGGATGGACGCGGGGATGGGCGCGCCCTGCAGCTGCTCGACGACCTCGAAGGTGCGGTCGACACCCGGCGTGCGGGGCGACATCGCCGCGCCCTGCCACGCGGGGACGAAGCGGGCCAGCACCTCCGGGCCGACGGGCTCGACCTCCCGGCGCAGGGCCGCCAGGGACCGGCGACGGAGCCGTCGCAGGACGCTGTTGTCGATCCACTCGCGGCCGGCGCCCGGTCGGGACCCACCAACCCCGTCGGGCCTGAAGTGCCCGGAGGTCAGGCGCTGCTGTTCGGCCAGCGCCGCGCAGGCAAGGTCGACGGCGTTGCGCGGCAGCCCGAGCCTGGCCGACACCTCGGCGGGAAGGAACGGCCCGTGGGTGCGGGCGAACCGGGCGACGAGGTCCAGCAGCGGCTGCTCGACGGCCTGTCCCAGCACCGCGGGCAACCCCACGGGCACGGGGACCCCGAGGCCGTCACGCATGCGGGCGGCATCCTCGACGGCGACCCAGCGGTCCTCTCCGGCGACACGGGCCAGGTAGATCCGCCGCTCGCGTTCGAGCTCGGCCAGCCATTCCTCGGCCGGACCGTCGGTGCGGGCGGCCACCTCGTCGGTCCGCAGGTCCCCGACGACACGGAGCAGGTCGGCGACGTCGTCGGGGGTGCGTGCGTGCCGCTCGGGCACGAGGCGTTGCAGCTCGAGCTCGAGCTCGGTCAACGCGTCGGTGTCGATGAGGTCACGCAGCTCGTCGGCGCCCAGCAGCTCGGCCAGCAGGTCGCGGTCCAGCGTCAGCGCCGAGGCCCGCCGTTCGGCCAGCGGGGCGTCGCCGTCGTACATGTACCCGGCGACGTAGTCGAACAGCAGCGAGGACGCGAACGGTGAGGCGATCTCGGTGGCGACCTGTGACACGCGCACCTTGCGGCTGGCGATGTCGCCGAGCAGGCCGCGCAGGGCCGGCACGTCGAAGACGTCGCGAAGGCACTCCCGGTAGGCCTCCAGCACGATGGGGAAGGACCCGAACCGGCTGGCCACCCGCAGCAGGTCCTGGGCGCGCTGGCGTTGCTGCCACAGCGGCGTGCGGCCCCCCGGTCGGCGCTTGGGCAACAGCAGGGCCCGTGCCGCGCACTCGCGGAACCGGCTGGCGAACAGCGTGGAGTTGGCCAGCTCGCCGACGACGAGGTCCTCGACCTCGTCGGCAATGGGCAGCAGCACCTCCAGCAGCGTTCGGTCATCGGTCCAGTCCGGGACCGGCTCGGGTGCCGCCGCGACGTCATCGTCGGAACCGTCACCGCCGAGCCCGAAGCCGTCGACACCGAAGTCGTCCAGGCCGTTGAGGCCGGGCAGGTCCCCCCAGCCCGCGTCGGGCAGGCGCAGCACGATCCCGTCGTCGGAGACCATCGTCGCGATCTCGATGCCGAACCGTTCGCGGGCGCGGGCCTCGATCGCCAGCGCCCACGGCGCGTGCACCCGACCACCGAAGCTGGAGAGGATGCAGACGCGCCAGTCCCCGATCTCGTCGCGGAACCGCTCCACGACGATCTGGCGGTCCGAGGGCAGGACACCGGTGGCGTCGCGCTGGTCGTCCACGTAGGCGCTGAGGTTGGTCGCAGCGAGCTCGTCGAGCCCGTACCGCTCGCGCAACGTGGCGATGGCGTCGGCCGAGGACGACCCGGCGATCTCGCCGAGGAACGCCCCGACGGCCCGGCCGACCTCCACGGGGCGGCTCGGCGTGTCGCCGTGCCAGAACGGCAGCCGGCCCGGTTCGCCGGGCGCCGGGGTGACCAGGACCTGGTCGCGGGTGATGTCCTCGATCCGCCAGGTCGACGCGCCCAGCACGATCGTCTCGCCGGGCCGGGTCTCGTAGACCATCTCCTCGTCGAGCTCACCCACCCGGCGACCGGGGCCGTCCCCGGCGAGGAACACGCCGTACAGGCCACGGTCGGGGATGGTGCCGCCGGAGGTCACCGCGATCCGTTGGGCCCCACGACGGCCGGTGATCCGATCCGCCACCCGGTCCCAGTTGAGCCGGGGGCGGAGCTCGGCGAACTCATCGGACGGGTAGCGGCCGGCCAGCATGTCCAGCACCCCGTCGAGCTGCGACCGGGAAAGCTCGGCGAACGGGGCGGACCCACGCAGGACGGCGAACAGCTCGTCGACCTGCCAGGTGTCCATCGACACCATCGCCACGATCTGCTGGGCCAGGACGTCCAGCGGGTTGCGGGGGTAGGACGTCGTCTCGATCTCGCCGTCCAGCATCCGCCGGGTGACCACGGCGGCCTCGACGAGGTCACCGCGGTACTTCGGGAAGATCTTGCCGACCGAGGGCGCGCCGACCTGGTGGCCCGCACGGCCGATTCGTTGCAGGCCGCTGGCGACGCTGCCGGGTGACTCGACCTGGATGACCAGGTCCACCGCCCCCATGTCGATGCCCAGCTCGAGGGAGGAGGTGGCGACCACGCACGGCAGCCGGCCGGCCTTCAGGTCCTCCTCGATCAGCATCCGTTGCTCGCGGGCGACGGAACCGTGGTGGGCCCGGGCGATGATCGGCGGGACGCCCGGGGGCTCGGCGCCGTCCTCGGTGGCCTGCTCGGCCAGCCAGCGTTCGGCGGCCAGGTCGTTCAGCCGGGCGCACAGCCGCTCGCTCAGCCGCCGGGAGTTGGTGAACACGATGGTCGACCGGTGGGCCATGACCAGGTCCAGGACGCGTGGGTGCACGGCCGGCCAGATCGATCGACGGGCATCCATCGAGGGGGTCTCCGACATGTAGCCGGTCGACCCCGCCGACGCCGGGCCCTCGGGGGTGGACGGGATCGTCTCGCCCAGCCGGGCCATGTCCTCGACCGGGACGACGACCTCGATGTCGAGCACCTTGTCGCTGGCGACCTCGACGACCTGGACCGGACGGGGCTGCCAGCCGTCCGCGCCGACCGTGCCGCCGCCGAGGAAGGTGGCGACCTCGGTCAGCGGTCGCTGGGTGGCGGACAGGCCGATGCGCTGCAGCGGCCGTTCGGCGCCCGCCTCGGCCCGCAGCGCCTCGAGCCGTTCCAGCGATGCCGCCATGTGGGCGCCGCGCTTGGAACCGGCAACGGCGTGGACCTCGTCGATGATGACGGTGTCGACCCCGGCCAGCGTCGTCCGTGCCCGCGAGGTGAGGTAGAGGAACAACGACTCGGGCGTGGTGATGAGGATGTCGGGCGGATCCGAGACGAGCCGACGGCGTTCCTTCGGATCGGTGTCGCCGGATCGCAGGCCGACCGTGACGGGGTTCAGCTCGATGCCGAGCCGAGCCGCCGCCTGCTGGATGCCCACCAATGGGGCGCGCAGGTTGCGGTCCACGTCATAGGCCAGGGCTTTCAGCGGCGAGATGTACAGGACCCGTGTGTGGTCGGCAGGCGGTTCGGTCGTCAGCCGATCGATCGCCGACAGGAAGGCCGCCAGGGTCTTGCCCGAGCCGGTGGGCGCGCTGACCAGGACGCTGTGCCCCTCGACGGCATGGGTCCAGGCGCCGACCTGGGCACGGGTGGGTGCAGGGAACGCCGCCCGGAACCACTCCCGCGTGGCGGGCCCGAACCGCTCCAGCACCTCCTCCATGCTGCCGAATCCTAGGGGTCCCCTGTGACATCCGACGCTGCACGGTCGCGTCGACCGCACTTTCGGTCGCTGGCCATGCGTGGATCCGCGGGACGTGGGTAGCCTGCCAGACAATCATGATCAGCCTGACCGTTCCCGCAGAGCCCAGCGCCCTGGCCGTCATCCGTGCCACCGCTGGTGCAATCGCCGCCCGTGCGTCCCTGACCCTCGACCAGATCGACGACGTTCGCATGGCCGTCGAGGAGGCCGGCGTCGTGCTGCTGGCCGCGGGCGTGCCGATCAGCATGACCGCCGATCCCACGTCCGCCCCCTTCCGCATCGAGGTGTCGGTGCAGTCGGTGGACGGCGTGGAGATGGGACAGGACACCCTTGCCTGGGTGATCCTGCAGGGCATGACCGATCACGTCGACCTGCAGCAGTCCAGCGGTCAAACCACCGTCGTGATGCAGTTCCAGCAGGTGGCGACCGCCCGGTGAGCAGCGAAGCGACCCGCGGCTACGACCGCGACGACACGCGTGAGCTGTTCCGGCTGCTCCGTGAGACCGGCGACGAGCAGTACCGCGAACGCCTCTCGGAGCTGCACCTCCCGTTGGTGCGGTACCTCGCCAAGCGCTTCGCCGACCGCGGCGAGCCGCTGGAGGACCTGGTCCAGGTGGGTTCCGTCGGGCTGATGAAGGCCATCGACCGGTTCGACCTGGAGCGCGAGGTCAAGTTCTCGACCTACGCGACCCCCACGATCGTCGGCGAGATCAAGCGGTACTTCCGCGACTCGGGCTGGTCGGTCCGGGTGCCACGCCGTCTGCAGGAGCTGTCGTTGCGGCTGGGCAAGGCCACCGCACGGCTGCGGCAGGACCTCGGTCGCTCCCCCACGGTTGCCGAGCTGGCGGCCGAGCTGGGCGTCAGCGAGGACGAGGCGATCGAGGCCTACGACGCGTCGCTGGCCTACTCCACCGGATCGTTGGACGCCAAGGTCGGCACCAGCGAGGACGGCGCGACCCTCGGGGAGATGCTCGGCGACGAGGATGCGCGGCTGGACCAGATGGAGTACTTCGCGTCCATCGCCCCGGCGGTTGCCGACCTCGACGAACGCGAGCAGCGCATCATCTACCTGCGGTTCTTCCAGGCGATGACCCAGTCACAGATCGCCGAGGAGCTCGGGATCAGCCAGATGCACGTCTCGCGGCAGCTGACCCGAACGCTGCGGTTCCTCCGGGCGCGACAGGACGATCCGGACGCCACCTTCTGATCGGCGTGCTCAGCAGCGGTGATCCGCGATGGCCGTCTCGACCGCCGCCGCAGGGGTGACCTCTGGTTCGTCCTCGGTAGCCGGGTCCTGCGCTGAGACGTCCTGCACGGCGGGCCGCATGGCCTCCGGCAAGGGGGTGTCGGCCAAACGATGGCCGAGCCGCAGGGCCGGCTCGATCATCAGGGGCACCCCGAGGGTGACGGCGAAGGTACCGACGCCGAACTGGCCGCCCAGCAGGATGCCGAGCCCGACGACCAGGGCGTCGACCCCGAACCGGACCCACGCCGGCCGCAGCCGGTATTTCCGGTAGATCCCCACGAACAGCGAGTCCTGGGCCGACGCGCCGAGGTCCGACGCCAGGTAGAAGGCAACCCCGAAGGCCAGCAGGACCATGCCTGCACCCAGCTGGACCGCCTGCCCGAGCACGGTTCCCGGGACCGGCACGACATCGAGGGCGGCGGTGATGCCGATGCCACCGAAGGCCAGCAGCACGGTCGCGATCCAGGGTCGTTCGCCCAACCACACCCAGGCCAGCAGGATGGCCAGCGCCGCCTCGCCGAAGATGACCAGGTCGAGCCCTGCGCCGGTGGCGCGGGCGAGCCCCGTCTCGAGGACCTGCCAGGACCCGACGCCGAGGCCGGCGTTGATCGAGGTGGCGATCCCGGTCAGCAGCAACGCCACACCGAGACCGAAGACGGCCCAGCGTCGGGGGGTGCCGAGGCCCGGAGTCGGCGTGCGCAGCGTGGTCACCGCGCCACGGTAGACGTCCGGTCGGGTGCCACATCCCCGGCCACCGATGACCGACCGACCACCCGTGGCTATCGTTCGCCGCATGAGCCGCCGCCGCATGCTCCTCCTCACCCTGCTCGTCGTCGTCGTGCTGCTGGGAGGGGCCGTCGCGTGGGCCCGTCCGCTGCTGCTGACCGGGACGGGCTACGCCGCCCACAACGCCTGCGCCGTCCAGCTGGTCGCCGGCCGTGACGCCGACGCCCCCGCTGCGGACCTGCCACCCAACCCGCTGGTCCCCGTGATGTCGACGAGCGTCGATGCGTCCAACGGCACGGCGACGGCCGGGGTGTTCGGGTTGTTCGGCCAGACGGCCCACTTCATCGAGGGCCTGGGGTGCACGCTCGCCAGCGACACCCCCGACCTGCCGACCCCACCCGCGGTGACCGCGGCCGTCGACGGCGAGTGGCCGGGTGGGGACCAGGTCGCTCCCCCACCTGCGGACGTCGATGTGGCGCTACTGGACGAGGCCATCGACGCGGCCTTCGCCGAGGACGACCCTGAGGGCCGATCGGTCGGTACCCGCGCAGTCGTGGTCGTCCACGACGGCCGGATCGTGGCCGAACGGTACGCCGACGGGTTCGACGCCGACACCCGCCAGCTGGGGTGGTCCATGGCCAAGTCGGTGACCAACGCCATGGTGGGACGGCTGGTCGCCGAGGGGCAGCTCGAGGTGTCGGAGGACCACCTGCGCGAGGACTGGACCGACGGGCGCGGCGACATCACCCTCGACGACCTGCTGCGCATGTCCAGCGGACTGGAGTGGGACGAGGCCTACTCGTTGGGCAGCGTCATCACCGAGATGTTGTACCTGCGCGAGGACATGGGCGGCTTCGCGGCCTCCCAACCGCTGGTCCACGAACCCGGTAGCCACCAGCAGTACTCCAGCGGGACGACCAACATCGTCTGTGACCTGCTGCAGGACCGGACGGGCATGGGTGTGGAGCTCGCCCACGAGCTGGTGTTCCAGCCGCTCGGCATGGGCTCGGCGGTGCTGGAGCCCGATGCCGAGGGTGGGCTGGTCTGTTCCTCCTACCTGTGGGCGACGCCGCGTGATTGGGCACGCTTCGGCCTGTGGTTCGCCCGTGGCGGCGAATGGGACGGTGCCCAGCTGCTGCCGGCGGACTGGGTCGAGTACTCCAGCCGCACCGAACCACGGGAGGGCGAGCAGGAGGGGCACGCCGCCCACTGGTGGGCCAACCGGCTGCCCGACGGCTCCCTGCAGCTGCCCGACCTGCCCGAGGACACCTTCTGGGCGTCCGGCCACGACGGCCAGAAGGTCTACGTGGTCCCGTCAGCTGACCTGGTCGTGGTCCGCATGGGCTTCACCCCGGAGATCCCGGGGGCCGAGCTCGGCCTCGACCAGCTCGTCGCGTCTGCCCTGCGTGCGGTCGGCAAGGACAGCTGAGCCCACACAGCTCTAGGCTGCGCCCATGTCGACCTCGCGCCGTCCGTCGCTGCACCTCTCGACCTTCTCCATCGTCGGCGCCGACCCCGAAGCCGGCGACGTGGGGGTGGCGGTGCAGTCCAAGTTCCTCGCCGTGGGCGCGATCGTGCCGTGGGCACGGGGTGGCGTGGGTGCCGCGGCGGTCCAGGCGTTCCCGGACGTGACCGTGGGGCCACGGGCGCTGGACCTGCTGGCCACGGGCGCCGACCCGGATGACGTGCTCGACGAGCTCGTCCGCGCCGACCCGATGGCGGCACAACGACAGACGGGGCTCGTGGCTGCCGACGGACGATCCGCGTCACACACCGGTGCAGGCTGCTTCGACCACAAGGGATCGGTCACCGGTCCCGGCTACGCCGTGCAGGGCAACGTGCTGGCCGGACCCGAGGTGCTCTCGGCGATGGAGACCGCGTTCCTGGACCACCGCGGCCCGCTGGCCCACCGGTTGCTCGCCGGGTTGCAGGCCGGTCAGGACGCCGGCGGGGAGAAGCGCGGCATGGAATCCGCCGCGTTGGTGGTCGCCAGGCCCGGGGGCGGCTACGGCGGCAACCACGACCGGCTCGTCGACCTCAGGGTGGACCACCACGACGACCCGATCACCCGGCTGGCCGAGCTCCTGGAGGTCCGGGACTTCTACTTCGACCGAACCCCGCCGTCGGCGTGGTTCCCGCTTGCCGGGGAGGTTCGCGAGGAGGTGTCGTCCCTGCTGCGGCAGGGTGGATGGCTCGAGGAGGGCACCGACCTGTCGACGGCGCTGATGGACTTCATGGGATGGGAGAACCTGGAGGAGCGCTGGGCCGACGACGACCACGTCGATCCGGTCGTGCTCGGCCACCTGCGCAATGTGCACGGCTGAGCAGCCCATCGGTGGCGATCAGCCCGTCTGGTCCTGCCGGCTGCGGGTCACCGCGTCGCTGAAGGAGGCGCGGGCATCGAGCTCGATGACGTCGGCTGGCATGGCGATGCCGGCCTCGTTGAGGGCGTTGGTCAGCGCCACGACGACCCGGTCCTGCACGGTGCGGATGTCGGCCTGCCGCGACGAGCTCCAGTAGCGCACGTCGAAGTCGATCGTCGACGTGCCGAGCTGGGTGTAGAGGGTCTGCGGCGCCGGGTCGGACTCGACGCCCTCGACTCCCTGTACCGCGTCGAGGGCGACCTGCTTGGCCCGCTCGAGGTCGGCGTCGTAGTCCACCCCGACGGCGACGACGGACCGCACGACGTCGTAGGCCGTCTGGACCCGCACCGAGGAGGAGTAGACGTCGCTGTTGGGGATGAGGATGCGCTGGCCGTCGTAGGTCTTCAGGCGGGTCTCGCGGATGGTGATGGCCTCGACGGTGCCGGTGTGCCCGGCGACCTCGATCTGGTCACCGATCTCGAACGGCTGGCGGAACAGCAGGAGGAGGCCCGCCAGGGTGTTCTGCAGGATGTCCTTGAACGCAAAACCGATGGCGACCGAGGAGATGCCGAGGCCACCGATGACGGCGGCGAGGTCGACGCTCGGCACGGCGATGACCAGGGCGATCAGGATCCCGACGAACAGCACCGCCCCTCGGGCGAGGCGGGACATGACGTCGAGGAAGGACTCCGACCGGTCGGTCGTCGACGACAGCGCCTTGCGCACGAGCATCGCCACGAGCCGTCCGAGCAGGACGAACAGCACGACGACGACGATCGCAAGGAGGATCTGCGGGATCTGCTCGGTGACTGACCGGAGCACGTCCTCTGTGCCCTCGGTGATACGGGCCGAGGGGTCGACGTCGACGCCCGGGTCGGGTGTGGGCGTGGCGGACTGGGCGAGGATCGTGCGCATGGCCCGGTCCGTACCCCACGGGCGGATCACCGAACCGCCGAACTACGTTCACCCGACCACGGCAGGGTTTTGTCCGGCGTTCGTCGAAACCTCTTGGCATGAGCCGACACCTGCTTTCTCCTGCCCACGCCCGCGGGACGCTGGGCGCCCTGCTGCTCGCCGCGGCCCTGCTGCTGTCGCTGGCCCCGGGGGCTGCCGCCGACGAGGTCGCTCCCTCCACACGCGCATCGCTGGAGGGCGACCGCTCGCCCGACGGCTGGTTCCGCGGACCCGTCGAGGTCCACCTCGACGCGACCGACGCCGGGGACGATGCCGTCGTCGCCACGGAGTACCGAGTCGATGACGGTGAATGGCAGGTGCTGGCGGGTGGCGCCGAGACGATCTTCGACGGTACCCAGGCGTCGCTGGACCGCTGGCGGATGGCCGGGCCGGGCGAGTTCGTCCTGCTGCCGGACGGCACGATGACCACCACCGGCGGCATGGGGATGCTGTGGTACCCGGTGGAGTACGGCGACATCGCCCTGGAGCTGCAGTTCCGCGACGCCAAGCCGCCGGTGTTCGGCGGGTCCAACGCCGGGGTGTTCGTGCGGTTCCCGGACGTCGACGACGCGGCCAGCCGGTCGCCCGCGGAGCGACATGCCTGCCAGCGCGGGGCGTCGGAGGGCGACCCGGTGTGGGTCGCGGTGCACTGCGGCCACGAGATCCAGATCAACGACGCCGGCAGCGATCCCCAGAAGACCGGGTCGGTCTACAACTTCGCGTCGATCGGTGAGGTCCTGGCGGCAAGCCCGCAGGGTGAGTGGAACGACTACCGGATCGAGATCCGGGGCGGCGGCGACTACGAGGTCGTGGTCATCCGCAACGGTGTGGAGATCAACCGCTGGACCAACGCCCCCGGTCAGGCGCCGGCGCGGCAGGGCGATCCCGGCACCGACGAGCGCCAGTTCGCGACCGGCTACATCGGCCTGCAGAACCACGGCTGGGCCGATTACGTGCAGTTCCGTGACATCCGCGTCGAGCGGCTGGAGGCCCCCGCCCCGATCGTGGTGACCGGGAACGGCGAGCACGTGGTCGCCTACCGCTCCACCGACGCGGCCGGCAACGTCGAGGACACACAGCAGGTCCGGTTCCGCATCGACACCACCGCGCCGGCGGTCAGCGGCGCCGTCGATGACGGGATCCTGGAGCTGACCGCCGACGACAGTCCAACCGGCTCGGGCATCGCCGCGATCCAGTACCGCACCGAGGGCGGCGAGTGGACGTCGGTCGACCCTGCCGCGGTCCTGTTCGACGGCAGCGAGGCATCACTCGAGGACTGGACGATGAGCGGGCCGGGGTCCTTCGAGGTCACCGAGGACGGCGCGATGCGGACCGTCGGCGGCATGGGGCTGCTCTGGTACGCCGGCCAGCCCTGGGGTGATGCGGCGATCCAGCTGGAATGGCGGGACGCGCGGAACGACGACCAGCGCTCCAACGGCGGGGTGTTCATTCGCTTCCCCGACCCGGAGGAGGCGGTCGACCACACCGGCCTCGGGGGCCGCCACGCCTGCCAGACCGGCCTCGGCCTGTTCCTCGCTGAGTGGGTGGCGGTTGGTTGCGGCCACGAGGTCCAGGTCAACGACGGCGATGCCGACCCCCAGAGGACCGGGTCGCTGTACAACTTCGCCTCGATCGGCACCGTCGAGGCCGCCGCGGACTTCGGTGCGTGGAACCGCTACGAGGTCCGCACGGTCGGCGACGGCAGCTACCGGGTGACCGTCGTGCGCAACGGCGAGGTCATCAACACCTTCGACAACACCCCCGGCCAGCGGGCCGCCCGACCGTTCGACCCGCCGACCGACATGCGCCAGTTCGCCGAGGGCTACTTCGGCCTCCAGAACCACGGTGCTGCCGACACCATCGAGTACCGGAACGTACGGGTCCTGCCCCTCGACCCACGGACCATCTCCGTGCCGGTGCCAGCCGGCGACGGGCTCGAGGTCCGCGCGGTCGACCTGGCCGGCAACACCAGCCCTGCCTCGACCATCACCCTCGGCTGACCGAACGCAACGGCCCCGGAGACGTGAGTCCCCGGGGAAGTCGTGCATCAGGCGGTCGGCATCACTCGTTCAGGGCGGCCTCGGCCGCGCCGCAGGCGGCGATCGTCGTGGTCGTGCCGCACACGAGCGGTGTGCCACCGCCCGTCAGGTAGTCCAGCGTCGGGGCCGGCAGGGTGTCGCCCTGTCCGAGCACGACGGGTGCGAGGCCACGGCTGGCCCGGAGTGCTGCGGGGAACGCGTCGGCCCACGCATCGGGGTCGGCACCGTCGACGAGGATGGTCTCGTCGGCGTCGGCTGCCGTTGACGCACCTCGTTCGGCAGCGATGGCCACCGCGGTGTCGTACCTCGTGTCCCCGTCGAGCCGTTCGACGGTGATGCCGAGATCGCCGAGGTCGGTCACGACCTCCTCGTCGACGGCGGCGGTGCCACCGATGAGGAGGACGTCGGTGACGCCTGCGTCGCTGAGGTAGCCCGCTGTTGCCGCCGACAACGCATCGGACTCCGTCAGCAGCAACGGGATGCCGAGGTCGGCAGCCAGGGCACCGGCGGCCAACGAGTCGGCGAACGCCTGTGTCGCATCCGCCTCACCTGCCGGGTATCCCCGGACGAGCACGGCCCGGTCGGCCGTCGGGGCGACGTCACGGGCGATCTCGACCGCGGTGTCGATCCGGCTGGCACCGCCGAGGCGCTCGACGCCGTAGCCGAGGTCCGACAGGTCCGTGGCAACCTGATCGGACAGCGCAGCGCTGCCACCGAGCAGCACGACCGTGTCGGCCCCGAGGCGTTCGAGCTCGTCGGCCACCCGGCCATCGAGGGCGTCGCCACCGGTCAGCAGCAGCGGCGCGTCCAGCAGGCCCTGCGCGCCACCGGAGGCCAGCGAGTCGGCGAACAGGTCATCGCGCCCGATCAGCACCGTCTGCGAGGCGCCCTGCGCCAGCGCCGACCTGGCCGAGGCCTGGTTCGCGGTGCTCAACGTCGGCTGCTCGCCCCCCACCTGCGCGAACGACGGTCCCGTGAGATCGAGCTGCGACCAGGCGATGGCCCGGTCGACGTTGTCGTCGTCGGACTCCACGGTCAGGACGCCGACGCCCGACTGGGCGGCACCGACCTCGATGGTGACGGTGGCCACGTTGCTCCGCCGGGCGCTCGCCAGCACCGTGTAGGTGAACATGTCGGTGCCGGTGAAGTCGTCGTCCGGGATGTAGGTGAAGGCGCCGGACGGGTCGAGCTCGACGGTGCCGTTGGCCGGGCCGACCTCGAGGTGGGCGGTCAGGTCACCGAGGCCGTTCGCCAGGTCGTTGGCCAGCACACCGTCGGCCGGGACGTCCAGCACGACGCCGCCGGTCGTCTCGTAGGCGTCGTCGACGGCGGTCGGCTTGGTGACCGACGGCGTCCCGATGCGCACGGTGTTGTCCACGCTCGTGGAGGCCGGGGTCAGCTCGCCCCCGGGGGCGGTCGCGGCGTCGGCGGGGACCGACACGGTGATCAGGCCGGTCCCGGTCGCGCCGTCGACCAGCACCTCGTAGCTGCTGCCCGAACCGTTGACCGTCGCGGCCAGCGTGCCCGGCACAGTGCTGCCGCTGAAGTCGATGTCAGCGGCGTCGAACCCGGTGACGGGTTCGGTGAACTCCACGTCGAAGGCCACGGGAAGCTCCGTGGTCGGGTCGCGCTGCGCAGCCCCCTGCTCGACGGTCACGGCGAGCGCCGGCCGTGGTGTGCCGTCGCCGACGGCCTCGATGATCATGTGCATGTTGGGGAACCCGAGGTCGCCCGTTGTCCTCGGCGTGGTGATGCCGCAGTCGGGGGCCATCAGGTAGCCGGGCGCGGTCTGTCCGTCGCTGTTGGACCCGATGAAGAAGCTGTTGCCGTCCGCCTGACCGTTCGGCGTGAACAGCTCGACCACCAGGTTGGTGTAGTCGGGAACGGTGACAGGAGCGTTCAAGGGCACGTCCAGGAGCGTCAGGCTCTGGTTGCTGACCGCGATGGGGCTGTCCAGAAGGAGGGTGAGCCCGTCGATGCCGGGGGTGTCGTTGGTCGTGGAGAACAACCGCACCGCAGCCGGCTGCGTCGGAGCCGGCGACGACGCGACCTCGACCCCGATGGTCAGGGCGGTGATGTCCAGGGTCTGCAACCCCTCGGCGGTCAGGTCGAAGACACGGAAGTAGCTGTTGTCGGTGTGCAGTGTTCCGGCGTTGCACGAGACGCTGTTGAGTGACGTGACGTTCTGGGTGGCCGTCTGCGACAGGGTCGTGGGCACCGCATGGGCCGGTAACAGCCCGGCCCACAGCACTCCCCAGATGACGACCGTGGCCATTAATGACGTACGGATCCTGCGCATGGCTCGATTCCTCCCGTGTGTGAACCGCCCCTCGGCAGGCTCGAAGGACGCACGCTATTCCTCGGCGAGCCGAGCCGCTCGCCCGTCGTCGTTCAGGCAACGATCGTTCCCGAACTCGGTTCACCCCTCGGCCACACGACGATGCGGTCGGTGGCGTGTGGCCGCCACCCGTCGCCGGGGCAGGGTCGGTGCAGGCCGAGGCGGTCGAAGGTCGGATCGGCCGGGGGGACGGTCGACGGGTCGGGGTGGGCGAAGCGATGGGCCTCGCCGAGCGGCGCGTGCCGCACGATGCGGTCCCAGCACATCGGGCAGGGCAGCGTCGTGCGGGTCACAACGACCCGACCGGCGCGAAGCCGCAGCGTCCAGCGGTCCCCCGGGCTGACCCCCTGCACCACCACGGTGCCAGCCAGCCGAGCCCGACCAGCCGAGCCCGGTCGGACTGCGAGCCACTCCGCCAGGAACGCTGCCCATTCGGCGATGGGCTCCTCGGCCGCGACGGCATCCACGACGCGCAGGGCACGACCGTTCGTCGTCGGTTCCCAGGGCACTCGCGACCCGGGCCGTCGTGCTCGACCGGCCGGATGGACCGACAGCAGCGCGAGCCACCGCCGTTCGGCGTCGGTCAGCGCCGGCCGTACGACGAGCTCGCCCGTGTGCGTTGGGTGACGGGACGGACGTGTCACCGGCGGCCTCCTCTCGGTGTGGGCCGGCTCAGCCGATCGAGGCGTCTGGGTCCTCGCCCCATCCCAGCGGGCGGGCGTCGGGGGTCCGGGAGAGGTCGATCCACCAGTCGTGGTGGAAGTCGGGGGACCACGGCCACGTGATCGCCCGCCGACGTTCGACCGGCGGCCAGCCGAAGGTGACGCAGCGGGCGTCGTGCCGCGCCGGTTGTTGCGGGATGCGGCCGTCGAGCATGTTCCCCTCGGCCACCGGGTGGAGGAACCGGTAGGCGTTGCTGGGGCGGACGGTCATGAGCACGCTGGCCCAGCACCACGCGCACGGCAGGGAGAACCGGTCGACGGCCACGCCGTGGTCGTCGGCCACGATGGTCCAACGATCGGTGGGGACCTCCCCGGTGACCGACGCCTCCCCGAGGATGCGGTGGTCGTAGGTGAAACCCGCGAACGTCCGTCCCGTCCGGGTCGGCCCCTCGTCCCCGAGCAGGTGCGTGCCCAGGAACGCGACCCACTCGGCGAGCGGCTCCTTCGTGCCGAACTCGATCTCCAGCGACAGCGCGGTGCCGTCGTCGCTGACGACCCACGGCAGCCAGTACCCCGGCCACCGGCCGCGCTGGGGGACGCCGCGACCCAGGCGGCGGAGGTAAGCCCGCTCGCGAGGGTTCAGCGGCGGGTCGATGGTCAGGGTGTCATCGGTGGTGCAGGCGTATCCCATGCCCGGATGATCCGACGAGCGGGCCACTGGGCGCGGAGAATTCCGCACGGCTCGTGGACAACTCAGGCGGCCGGCAGGTAGGGCTCCCACGCGCCGCGCCCGAGGCGAGCCAGCTGGCGGGACAGCACCAGCAGCCGACTCGGGGCCTCCGGTCGGACGCGCAACGTCGACCAGTCCGGCATGGCGCTGCCCTTGTCGTTGTTGCACGACAGGCAGGACGTGACCACGTTCGCCCACTCGTGCCGTCCGCCGCGCGAGCGGGGCACGATGTGGTCCACGGTGTCGCCGGGCATACCGCACCAGCCGCACGACCAGCGGTCGCGTGCCAGCAGCGCCGACTTGGTGACGCGAGTGTGCACCCCCCTCGGCGAGGGGACCCAGCCCACCCGGACGATGACCGTCGGGGCCGGAAGCGTCACCGACGGGCTCCTGATGACGCCTTCGCTGGCCAGCGTCTCGGCCCGATGGGTCATCACCAGCGAGACGGCCCGGGACAACGGGATCGCGCCCAACGGCAGGCCGGCGCCGTTCAGGACCAACGTCGGCCGTGTGGGCTTCACGGGGATCATCCGGTCCTGCACTGTCCTACCTCCTCAGGAGCGCGTGGGGTGTATCTCCACCACGGGGTCCATGTCGAGGCGCACGCAGCGCACCACCCCCCATGGCCCAGCCGTCGTCGCGTGTGTCACGTGTCCAGTGTTGCGCGTCACCGGGTGTCGTGGGGCGGAACTTCCGCTGATCGTCGGGAGAACCACTTCCGACCGTCGCCTTCCGCACCGACCGAGCGCGCACCGGCATGACACCCAGTGACGGTGGGTAGTCCGATCACGCCTTGCGGTAGGCACGACCGGCATGATACAGGACACCGAGTGTCGTCAA
This sequence comes from Euzebya pacifica, assembly GCF_003344865.1. Taxonomy (GTDB): domain Bacteria; phylum Actinomycetota; class Nitriliruptoria; order Euzebyales; family Euzebyaceae; genus Euzebya; species Euzebya pacifica. Next base: position 1,265,599 of record NZ_CP031165.1, on the reverse strand, counting down.
CGGAGGATGCATCGATGCAGTGGACCTCGATGAGCCGCGCCCTGCTGGCTGTCGTCCTCGCCGCCAGCGCGGCTGCCGGCTGTGGCGGCACCAGCTCGGATGCAGCCGCAGGCGACGAGCGGCTGTGGTTCCAGGGTCGCATCCTGACCGCAGAGGAGTACGACGCGGCGATCGAGAGCGGCGTGCTGCCCCATAATCACGGCGTGGTGTTCCTGGATGGAGATCACGAGATGCAGCAGAAGTACGACGGCGCCGACGGCATCATCTTCCGCGACCTGTCCGAGGCCCAGGTGTTCCTGGACCAGCGCTTCGGTCCCGACGCCCCGCGCTTGCCCGGCCCCCGGTAACCGACGGCGCGCGGCGGGGACGCACTCGCCGGGGGCCACCCGACGTCAGGGACCTCGGTAGAGGTTGACCGCCGATGCGGCACCGCCGGGAAGCGGGTTGGTCAGCGCGGCCGTCACGGCAGCGAGGATGTTGGCCCGGCTGGTCTCGACCTGTCGCCGGGCGGTCTCCCGCGCCAGGATCGCGTCCCGCTTCTCCAGCGCCTCCAGCAGGTCGGCGTGGTCGCTGTCGTGCACCTGGACGTCGGCGGTCAGGTCCAGGCCGAGGAAGAACAGCCGCTCGCCCTCCTCCAGGAGGTTCTCGAGCATGGCGGCCAACCGGGCGCTGCCCGACGCCGCGGCCAGGGCGACGTGGAAGTCGCTGGCCTGCTGCACCAGCGCGGCGTAGTCCATGTCGTGGCTGTGGACCGACAGCTCGCGGAGCGTTGCCAGCTGCTCGGCCGTGGCGTTGCGTGCGGCCAGCTCGGCTGCGGCCGGCTCGAGCAGCACCCGCAGGTGGAACATCTCCTGCACGTCGGCCAGCGTGACCTCCGTCACCCGGTATCCCTGCCGGGGGCGGACCTGCACGAACCCCTCGTGGGAGAGCATGCCGAGGGCCTCCCGGACCGGCGTCTTGCTCATCCCCAGCGTCTCGGCCAGGGCCCCCTCGAACAGCGTGGACCCCGGCGGGATCCCGCAGCCGATGATCTGCGACTTCAGGTGGTGGTACGCCCGCACCGTGGCGCTCTGCGACGACGATGCCGACGGTTCGTGTGACGTTCCGCGATATCCGGACACAACAACCTCGTAACCTCTGATATATCTATGTTTGTTATCTCATATATCTGCAGGCATATCTGCATCCGTCCGAAACTCTCGAGGCTGTCCCGTGGACCTTCCGAACGACCGACCCACTACCGGCTCCAAGCATGCCCCACACGACGGGCACGGGCATGACGGCCACTCCCACGAGCCGCATGCCGAGGGCCACCACGAACACCACGACGAGGCCCACGATCACGGCGACCACGCACACGACCACGGCGACCACGGTCACGACCACGAGCACCGGTCGGGCATCCGCGGGATGATCGACGAGCTCTTCCGCCCGCACAGCCACGATGCCGCCGACTCCTTCGACTCGGCGCTGGAGACCTCCGCGAAGGGCATCAAGGCCGTCAAGGTCAGCCTGGCCGCGCTGATGGTCACCGCGATCCTGCAGGTCCTCGTCGTGCTGGCGACCGGTTCGGTGGCGCTGCTGGCCGACACGATCCACAACTTCTCCGACGCGCTGACATCCATCCCCCTGTGGATCGCCTTCGTCATCGGCCGTCGCGTCGCCACCCGGTCCTACACCTTCGGCTACCGCCGGGCAGAGGACCTCGCGGGCCTGTTCATCGTGGCGATGATCGCCCTGTCGGCCGTGATCGCCGGCTACGAGTCCATCCGCCGGATCGTCGACCCCGTCGACGTCGAGAACCTCGGCCTCCTGGTCGCCGCCGGCATCATCGGCTTCCTCGGCAACGAGGCCGTCGCGATCTACCGCATCAGGGTCGGCGAGGAGATCGGCTCGGCCGCACTCATCGCCGACGGCCACCACGCCCGCACCGACGGGCTGACCTCCCTGGCCGTCGTGTTCGGCGCCCTCGGCGTCTACCTCGGGTTCCCCATGGCCGACCCCATCATCGGCCTGCTCATCACCGTGGCCATCCTGTTCGTCCTCCGCGACGCGATGCGCCAGGTGTTCCGGCGCCTCATGGACGGCGTCGACGAGTCGACCACCCTGCAGGTGGAGTCCATCGCCGCGGCCGTCCCCGGCGTCCTTGCCACCGACAGCGTCCGCGTGCGCTGGGTGGGCCACCGGCTGGACGCCAGCCTGCACGTCGTGGTCGATGCATCGCTGACCGTCGCCGAGGGCCACGCCGTCGCCGAGGAGGTCCGCCACGACCTCTTCCACGGTGTCGACAAGCTCGACGAGGTGGTCGTGCACGTCGATCCCGACGGGGATCACGAACATCACGAAACGACCCGACATCACCTCGAACGCCTTGGCATGCTCCCGCGGACCGACGCGTGACGTCACATCCCGGAAACCGGCCGTAACGGATCATCCCCACCGCATGCCACTGACTACCCCGACCGCTGCCGACTCCAGCACCGCGGACGCCAGCCAGGCCCTCCTGCGACTGGAGGACCTGCAGGTGACCTTCCGGACCCCCCGGGGCCGCGTGTGCGCCGTCGACTCCGTGGACCTCCACGTCGATCCCGGTGAGGTCCTCGCCGTCGTCGGCGAGTCAGGGTCCGGCAAGAGCGTCTCGATGCTCGCCACGATGGGGCTGCTGCCGGGGACGGCGACCGTGTCGGGCCGCATCCGGCTGGAGGGCACCGACCTGCTGCAGTGCTCGGCGCGCCACATGCGACAGGTCCGCGGGCGGGACATCGCCATGGTCTTCCAGGACCCGATGTCGTCGCTGAATCCGGTGCACACCATCGGCAAGCAGGTGGAGGAGATGCTGCTGCTCCACACCGAGATGGACCGTCGGGCCCGCCGTGACCGTGCGATCGAGCTGCTGGACCGGGTCGGCATCCCCGCCGCGGCCGACCGGGTCGACAGCTACCCCCACGAGTTCTCCGGGGGCATGCGCCAGCGGGCCATGATCGCCATCGCCCTCGCCTGCGATCCGAAGCTGCTCATCGCCGACGAGCCGACGACCGCGCTCGACGTGACCGTCCAGAGCCAGATCATCGAGCTGGTCAGGACGTTGCAGGCCGACACCGGCATGTCGGTGGTCTGGATCACCCACGACCTCGGGGTCGTGGCCGAGCTCGCCGACCGCGTGGCCGTCATGTACTCGGGTCGGGTGGTGGAGACGGGGTCGGCGACCCGCATCTACAACGCCACGCGACACCCCTACACCTCCGGCTTGCTCCGCTCCATCCCGCGGCTGGACCGACCGGTCGAGGACCTCCTCCCCGAGATCCCCGGCAGCCCGCCGACCCGGTCGGACCCCTCGGCCTGCTGCGCCTTCGCCCCTCGTTGCCCTGCCGCGACCACCGAGTGCCACGACACCCTTCCGGTCCTGCAGCCCCACGGACGGACGGACCACCTGGCGGCGTGCCTGCACACCGAGAGCGTGGACGACGGGCTGGACTGGCAGGCCGACCGTCCCGGCGTCGACGACACCGATCGGACGGCATCAACGCCCACCCCCGAGGTGCTGGTCGAGATGGACGGGGTTGCGGTGCACTTCCCCGTGCGTCGCGGACTGTTCGGCCGACACCGCAGCGTGGTGCGTGCCGTCGACGGCGTCGACCTCCGGGTCCACCGTGGCCGCACACTCGGCATCGTCGGCGAGAGCGGATGTGGCAAGACCACCCTCGGGCGAACCCTCGTCGGGCTGATCGACCCGACCGATGGGGAGGTCCGCATCGACGACCAACCGCTGTCGACGAAGCCCGGCCGCCACCGCCGCCGGGTGCAGATGATCTTCCAGGACCCGTTCTCGTCGATGAACCCGGGCATGCGGGTGCGCGACATCGTCGCCGAGCCCATCCGGATCCACCGGCTGCATCCCGAGTCGACGATCGAGGACGTCGTCAGTCGGCTGCTCCAACGGGTCGGCATCGTCCCGGCGACGATGGAACGCCACCCCCACGAGTTCTCCGGCGGGCAACGCCAGCGCATCGCCATCGCTCGGGCGCTGGCCGCCGAGCCCGAGGTCATCGTCTGCGACGAGGCCGTGTCCAGCCTCGACGTGTCGGTGCAGGCCCAGATCGTCAACCTGCTCCGCGAGCTGCAGCTGGACGAGGGTCTTGCCTTCGTCTTCGTGGCCCACGACCTCGCGGTCGTCCGGCAGATCTCCCACGAGGTCGCGGTCATGTACCTGGGACAGGTCGTGGAGCAGGGGCCGCGCGACGCCCTGTACGCCAACCCCCTGCATCCCTACACCCGGGCCCTGCTCGATGCCGTGCCGACCCCCGAGCCGGGCGCGGACGACGACCGGGTGCCACTCCAGGGCGACCTCCCGAGTCCAAGCGCCCCACCGGCGGGCTGTCGGTTCCACACCCGCTGCCCCCTGGCGGTCCCGGGTGTCTGTGACACCGAGGCCCCCGCCCTCCGCGAGGCCGGCCCGGACCGACGGGTGGCCTGCCACCTGGTCGACGTCGACGCCGACGGCGCGCGCCTCGTCGCCGACAGCCAGACCCCAACCGTCGAGCCGCAACAGCGACGTCAGAACCCGATGAGAGGAACCCGACAATGACGACAGTGTCCAACCGGTGGGCAGCCCTGCTGCTCCTGCTGGTCCTCGTGCTCTCCGCGTGCTCGTCCACCGACGACACGGCCGACTCCACTGACGACGGCGCTGGCGGTGAGGACGCCGCCGCGTCCGACACCCCCGACGACGCAGGCGATTCCGACGACGACGCGCCCGACGACGACGCAGACGACGCAGACGACGACACCGATGACGGCGCCGCGGCGAGCGGGACGGTCGCGACGATGCGGGCCGCGATCACCGGTGACGAGGGGACGCTGACGCCCTACACCTACGTCACCGGCTTCCCGGGCTGGAACCTGCTCATGCTGCAGTACGACTCGCTGATGCAGATCGACGTCGACGGGGTTCCCCAGCCGTGGTTGGCGGAGTCCGTGGACGTCAGCGACGACGGCCTCACCTACGACATGACCCTGGTCGACGGCGTCACCTGGCACGACGGTGAGCCGTTCACCGCCGAGGACGTCGTGTTCACCGTCGACTACTTCCTGGCCAACGCGGCCGGCCGGTTCAGCCGCAACCTGGGCGCCGTGACCGAGGCCACTGCCGACGGCGACCTCGGCGTCACGCTGACCCTGGAGGCGCCCAGCCCGTCGTTCCCGCTGAGCACCCTCAGCGACGTGCCGATCCTCCCCGAACACGTCTGGTCGACGGTGGAGGATCCCGAGACCCACCAGTTCGAGGGCCCCAACGTCGGCACCGGCCCCTACACCCTCGAGGAGTACCAGTCCGACACCAGCTATCGCCTGGTGGCCAACCCCGACTACTTCCGCGGCGCCCCGACCGTGGAGGAGCTCGTCATCGTGCAGTTCGCCGACGACGCCGGTGCCTTGGCCGCCATCCGGTCCGGTGAGGTCGACGTGGTGTTCGACCAGATCGCACCCGAGCAGGTCGACCTCCTCGGACAGCAGGGCACCATCGAGATCGCCCAGGGTCCCGAGTACAGCTCGCAGCTGCTGTACTTCGACGCCTCCAAGGCGCCCTTCGACGACATCGCCGTGCGGCAGGCCATGTCGCTGGCCGTTGACCGCCAGGACCTGGTCGACACCGTGTTCCTCGGTGCCGCAACCGTTGGCTCGGCCGGGTGGATCCACCCGGACCAGCCGACCTTCAACGCCGAGGTGGAGACGACCACCGACCTCGAGCAGGCCAACGCCCTGCTGGAGGACGCCGGCTACACCGACAGCGACGGCGACGGCATCCGCGAGGCCGACGGCGAACCCATGAGCTACGAGCTGCTGACGCCCTCCGGTGATTCCCTGCGCCTGCGGACCGCCGAGCTCGTGGCGGCCATGCTGGCCGACGTCGGCATCCAGGCCAACGTGTCGTCGGTCGAGCAGGCCACATGGGAGGAGGCGGTCTGGCCCGGCTTCGACGTGGCCAACGGCCGCAACTACGACCTGGCCATGTGGGGCTGGTCGGCACCGATCCAGGCCGACGCCAGCCGGGTCGCATCGCTGGTCCACTCCGAGATCGAGATCGGGTCGCTGAACCTGACCGCCTTCGCGGACCCCGAGATGGACGAGGTCGCCCAGGCCCTGACCGTCGAGGGTGACGACGCCACCCGCACCGAGCTGATCGGCGAGCTGCAGTCGCTGTTCGCCGAACGGCTCCCGTTCGTCACGCTGCTGTACCCCGACGGCGCCTACGCCTACGACGCGGCCGTGTACGACGACTGGGCCTTCGTCAACGGGCAGGGCATCGTCTCAAAGCTGTCGCTGCTGGAGCCTGCCGCCCGGCCGTAACCACGCATCACGACCAGCCGTGCGGCCGGGATCCCACCCCCCGTCCCGGCCGCACGGCTTCCACCGAAGGACCGCATGATGGGACGCTTCGACACCCGACGCATCGGCCAGTACGGCCTCGTGCTGGTCATCGCCGTCACGCTCAACTTCCTGCTCCCCCGGCTGATGCCGGGCAACCCGCTGGCGCTCATCGCCGGGGTCGACGTCGGCCTGCTGAGCCCCGACCAGCGGGCCGAGCTGGTCCAGGAGTTCGGGCTGGACACCCCTGTCTGGCAGCAGTACCTCCGCTACTGGCAGGACCTGCTGTCGCTGGACCTCGGGTACTCCTACCGATCCGGACAGGCCATCCTCGGCATGCTGCTGGAACGGCTGCCCTGGACGTTGTTGCTGACCGGCTCGGCGCTGCTGATCTCCGGCGTCATCGGCATCGTCGCGGGTGCGGTGTCGGCATGGCGTCGCGGCAGCGCGCTGGACCTGACCCTGCTGACCTCGATGATCGGCCTGGAGTCGATGCCCGCCTTCTGGCTCGGCATGCTGCTGATCTCGGGGTTCGCCGTCTCCCTGGGGGTGCTGCCGTCCTTCGGCGCGGAGACGGCCGTCAGCGGGCTGGAGGGGTGGGACCGGCTGGTCGACATCGCCGAGCACGCCGTGCTGCCCGTCCTGACCCTCTCCATCGTCTCCACCCCTGGGGTCTACATGACCATGCGCTACAGCATGCTGGAGGTGCTGGGCGAGGACTTCATCCGGACCGGCCGGGCCAAGGGCGCGACCGAACGACGGCTGCTGTTCCGCCACGTCGCACGCAACGCCCTCGCACCCGTCCTGACGGTGCTGGCCCTGCGGCTGGGCTACGCCTTCGGCGGCACGGTGGTGATCGAGACGGTGTTCTCCTACCCGGGACTCGGCCGGCTCGTCTTCGAAGCCGTCGGCGGGCGGGACTACCCCGTGATGCAGGCGGCGTTCCTGGTCTTCACCTTCGCGGTGCTGGCCGCCAACCTGCTGGCCGAGCTGGTCTATCCCCTGCTGGACCCACGGACGAGGGCGTCGGCATGAGCCAGATCGTCACCCCCGCCGACGCCGGTCCTGCGGTGGACCCCGTCGACCCGCTGCCCGACGACTCGGCCCGACGGCTGCCGCGGCTGGCCACGGTGCTCGGCTGGGTCGGCGGCGCCGTCGTCGTCGCCCTCGTGCTGATCGCCGTGTTCGCCCCACAGCTTGCCCCCTACGACCCGACCGAACGGGTCGGCGTGCCCTTCTCGCCCCCCGGTGCCGACCACCTGCTGGGCACCAACGACGTCGGCCAGGACCTGCTCAGCGAGCTGATCCATGGCACGCGGGTCTCGTTGCTCGTGGGCATCGTTGCCGCCACCGTGGCCATCGTCATCGGCGGCACGATCGGCACCGTCGCCGGCTACTACCCCCGTCGCCTCGGCGCGACCCTGATGCGCGGTGTCGACGTCGTCCTGATCCTGCCGTTCCTCCCCCTCCTCATCGTGCTTGCCGCCTACTTGGGTCGCAGCCTGATCACGACGACGCTCGTGATCGGCTCGCTCATCTGGGCCGGATCGGCTCGGGTCATCCGATCGCAGGTGCTGTCGCTGCGGACCCGCGACTACGTGCTGGCCGCCAAGTCGATGGGTGCCACGGATCGCTGGGCCATCCGTCGCCACGTGCTGCCGCGGACCGCGTTGCTGGCCAGCGGCGAGTTCGTACAGGCCACGGCCAGCGCGATCCTCCTCGAGGCGGCGCTCAGCTTCCTCGGGCTGGGCGACCCTTTGCAGAAGAGCTGGGGGTCGATCCTGTACTGGGCGCAGGTGCGTGGCGCGTTCTTCGGCCCCGCCTGGAAGTGGTGGGTGCTCCCGCCCGGCCTGATGATCATGGCCGCCTCGCTCGGCTTCGCCCTGCTTGCCTTCTCCCTGGAGGAGCGCATCAACCCGCGCCTCTGAGCCCACCGCGACACGCGCCCGCCCCCGCGAGCGTCCGCTTCGCCTTGCCCGTTCCCGACCCGCCAGACCCGCCGAGAGGACACTGACATGCCCGACCAGACCCCGCTTCCCACCGAACCCGACGGGATGGAGCAGCTCGGCGAGTGCCGGGTGCTCCGCAACGTCGCCGAGCAGCCCGGCGTGGAGACCCTGGAGGGCCGACTCGTCCCGTTGATGGGCGGCATCGACATCCGCTCCCACCTGATCGTCATGCACCCGGGCCAGTGGTGCTACCCCCACCCCCACCCGACGGAGAGCCTGATCTACACGATCTCCGGCCGGTGGGTCTTCTGCACCACCGAGGACGGCGAGGAGGTCCGGACCGTCATCGAGGCCGGTGACCTGTTCCACTTCGTCCCCGACGCGCCGACCGGCTTCGAGACCCCGTTCGACGAGCCTGCGGTCATCCTCATCCTCAAGGGCGAACCGGGCACGTACGCCGAGATGCAGGAGGCCATGGTCGGCGCCCGCGATCACCTGCAGGAGGAGGCCGACAACGGCGAGGTCTTCGCGCTCGCCGAGCTGCCCGAGGACCACCCTGCCCGCGTCTTCGCGGCCTCGGTGACGTCGGCCTGATGGCGGGCACCCACACCCGGACCGAGGTCAGCTTCCCCAGCGGCGAGGAGTTGCTCGTCGGCGACCTGGTCCTGCCCGACGATCCCGGCCCCCATCCGGTCGTGCTCAGCGTGGCCGGTACCGGCCCCCAGGACCGGTACGGCAACCAGGTCCTTCCCGACGGCACCGTCGACCCCCACCCGCGGCACCGCTGGGTCGGCGACCGCCTGGCCGCTGCAGGGATCGCCCAGATGTGCTGGGACAAGCGCGGCGTCGGGGCGAGCACCGGCGGGGACCGTGCCGCAGGCGACCCGCCTGGCGACCGCGACGCGCACGCCAGCGTCGAGACCGACGTCGTGGACCTCCTCGCCGCCGTGGAGTTCCTGGCCGGCCACGAACGGATCGATCCCCGACGGATCGTGGTCATGGGGACCAGCGCCGGTGCGCACTTCACCTGTCGGGCCGCGGCACGGACCGACGTGCCGGCCGGCTACGTCCTGTGGGGCGGGGTGCACCAGGAGATCGACGAGTTCGCGGCCTACATCTACGCCCTCATCCGCTCGTGGGCGGCCCGCGGCGACGCCGAACGCGAAGCGATGGAGGCCAACAAACCCGGCGCCCTGGCCACGGCCGACCGTTGGCCCGCGATGCTCGAGGCCGCCCGTCGCGGCGAGACCACCTTCGAGTGGACCGACGAGGACGGCGAGCTGCACATCCGCTACCTGACCCGCACCATCCAGGAGCTCGAGCACGCCTACCCCGAGCAGTTCGCCAACGTGACGCGGCCAGTGATGGTGATCCACGGCGACCGGGACATCAACGTGCCGGTCCAGCAGGCCCACGACTCCGCGGCCGCACTGCGCGCCGCGGGCAACGACGACGTCACGCTCGTCATCGTCCGCGGCGCCGACCACGGCATGCATGCCATCGCCGTCGACGACGAGGAACACCTGCGGCGGTGGATGACCGGCGGCGACCGTGGCCCCCAGTCGGAGCTGTTCATCGGTGCGGTGATCGGCTGGGTGCGGGACCTCTGGGTCCGCTACCCGAGCTGAGGCAGCCGTGTGGGAGCTGGATCACGACCGGTAGTGAACCTCGTTCATTGAATGCAATGGTGCCGTAGCGGGGAAACCGGCTCCGCCGCTCCCGTACACTCCTCGCACATGGCGGTTTCCCCTGCGGGTTGGAACGGCCGCGGGCCTCGCACGTGGCCGGGGAAGCTGCGGCCCCCACCGTTGCCCGACGGCCACGTCCCCCGGCCCGCGCTCGTGTCGGCGATCGAGAACGGCCTCGTGCGCAGCGGCGTCGTCCTCCTCAGCGCAGGCGATGGCTTCGGCAAGTCGACGCTCCTCAGCGAGTACGCCCGTCGTCCGCGACCGTCCGCAACCGCATGGTTGTCGCTGGACTCCCACGACGACGATCCCCAGGTGTTCCTCGTCGCTGGCCTCGAAGCCCTCGCCATGGTCCATCCCGACCTGTTCACCGAGGCCCTCGTCGCCGCGGGAAACGCCACGGATGCCGCCCAGGCGCTGGCGTTCCGGATGGGCGTGTGCGACCTCGAGCACCTGGACGAGCCCGTCACGCTCGTGGTCGATGACCTCGACCAGCTCCGGCACCCCTCGATCGTCAGCGGCCTCCGTCGGTTGCTGCGTTACAGGCCCCCGAATCTGCGGTTGGTCCTCGCCACCCGCGACGACCTGCTGCTGGACGCCGACCGGCTGCAACGAGGGTCGGGCGCGCTCGTCCTGGACGAAGGCGATCTGGCGCTCAGCGAGGCAGAGACCGCCGACATCGCCGTGTCCAGGCACGGTGCGCTGGACGACGACCGCCTGCACGAGCTGCACGAGGCCACCGGCGGATGGGCCGCGGGCGTCGTCCTCGCGTCACCCGGGTCCTCGAGCGGCCCAGTCTTCGACACCCGCGCCCAGCCCGTCGCGCGGTTCCTGCGCGAGGCGATCGTCGAGGGGCTTCCCGACGACCTCTCGACCTTCCTGCTCGAGCTGTGCATGCTTCCACACGTGTCGGTGTCCCTGGCCACGACCGCCACGGGTCGCGCGGACTGTGCGCGGGTGCTGCAGGACCTTCAGGACCGCCGGTTGCTCGAGCCGAGGACCGAGCTGGACGGCGCCACGTGGGTCGTGCCCCCGATCATCAGGGAGTTCGGTCGCCACGAGCTGCGGACGACCGCGCCCGACCGGGCCACCGAAGTCGTGCTGAACGCCGCGTGGGCCATGGTCCGTGCGGGCGACTTCGAGGAGGGTGCCGTCCTGGCGATGCAGAGCGGCGACGACTACGAGGCCGCACGGCTGCTCCTGCGCGTCCACCTCGGCATGTCGACCTCCGGCCACGGGCTGCGCGTCCACGAGCTCGCATCGACCCTGCAGGCCCGGCTGCCCCACCTGCCGGAGCTGTCGCTGGCGTCGGCGTGGGGGGCGGTGCAAGCGGGCCTGGACGCCCTCGCGACCGAGGCGATGCGCACTGCAGCGGCAACCACCGTCCGCGGTCAACGGGGCAGGTTCATCCGCGCCGAGGTCCAGGGCCTCCGCGCCCATCTGCTGCGCCGGCAGGGGGAGTACACCGAGTCCGTCCGGGCGGTTCGCGAGGGGCTCGCCCTCCTTCGTGACACCGAAGCCGATGCCGAGTGGAGCTACGCGGACTCCATCCGCACGCGCGCCCCCCTCGACATGGGCATGGCCTCGTTCCTGGCGGGCGACCTCGACACGGCGATGACCGCCTTCGAGATGGTGACGGGGGGCGACGTCCCGGGCCCGATGCGTGCCGTCGCCCACTCCTACCTCGCCCTGATCGCCTGGTTGGAGGGCCAGCACGACCCGGCCACGCATGCCTCGATGGCAAGGCTGCTGGAGCAGCGCACCGCCCAGGCCCCCGACCTCGCCCACTTCATCACCTCCGTCACCGTCGCCCTCTCCGAGGACGGCGTCGCGGGTCGTGACGCGCTGATCGATGCGGAGCTGATCTCGGCATGCATGCCCGAGCCGGGCACCCAGGTGATGGTGCGCCTGGCCCGGGCGTTCCGGGTCGGAAGGGGCCTGGCGGTCGGGGGCGCGGTCGCCGACGCCTACGGGACCGACGTCCGGACCGATGACGTGGCCGCACTCCTCAGCGACGTCAGGAGGATCCTGGACGGGATCCCCGACACCGGCGTCCTCCCCCGCATCGTCGAACGGGTCAGGGCCGAGCTCGGCGAGGGCCCCACCCTCGAGGGATACGGCGAGGCCCTCACCGACGGTGAACGCAAGGTGCTGCGACTGCTCGACACCTCGCTGACCGAACGCGAGATCGGCATGGAGCTCCACCTGTCCCACAACACCGTGCGGACCTACCGCCGTCGGCTGTACCGCAAGCTCGGTGTGACCAGCCGTCGGGCGGCCGTCGACGCCGCGAAGGCCCCGGAACCAACGGCTCCGGAGCAGCGCTGACCGCTGCCGGAACATCGCCGCCGTGAAGTGTCTCCCGGGGTGATGGTTCGCCGTCACCCCGGTTCTGTCGAATCTGGTTCACATGACGACAGACCACCTCCCCAGCGGCACCGGGTTCCTCCCCACGGACCTCGTGCGCCCCGTCGACGGCACCGAGATGTACCGCATCATCGAGGCCGACGACACCCCGGTGGTCGTCGCCGTGCTTCGCGTGGAGAACGTCACCGTGTCGCGGTCACTCACCGGTGCGATGTTCGACGACGCCGTCCGCATGCTGAAGTCCCGCCTGATCGGCGAGGGCTCGACCGCGGTGTCGACGAGGGTCGGCGAGCACGAGACGGTCGTGGCCGTCCGCGTCGCCGTCCCGGTGTCGGCCTCCGACCTCGAGGCGTTCGTGCTCGCCCAGCTCCGTCGCCCGCTGGAGGTCCGAGGACAGGTCGTCCCCGTCGAGCTACGTGTGGGCATCAGCAGGCCGGACCCGCGATGTGGGTCGGCGATGGAACGCATCTCCCGGGCCCGTCGTGCGCTGGCCCTGGCCAGCGCCGGGCATCCCGTCCGCATCCACGACCGCACCGTCGAGGCCCAGCTGCACCTGCGCCACCTGGTCAGCGACGACCTGCCGCGCCTGCTGCGGGAGAACCTGTCGGCGATCTACCAACCCGTCCTCGACCTGCGCGACAACGAGATCGTCGCGGCCGAGGCACTCATGCGCATCGACCACCCGGCGCTCGGGCGGCTGACACCCGTGGTGGTCCTGCCGCTGCTCGACGAGACGCTCCAGCTGGAGCTCACCCGACGCATGATCGGCCATGCGATGGCCGCCGCGACCGAGTGGAGTGCACGGGCCGCCGCCACCCGCCACATCAGCGTCAACCTTCCACCCGAGCAGCTCGCCAAGGAAGAGCTGCTGTGGATGATCGACGACGCGGCAGCCGCCACCGGAGGCGATCCCGACATGCTGGTGCTGGAGGTGCTCGAGACGGGCATCGCCTCACCGACCCCGGACTCGGCCGTTCGCAACGGCCTGCGCCGACGCGGCGTCCGCCTGGCCGTCGACGACTTCGGCACGGGATACTCCACCCTCGAACAGATGGCCCGGCTGGACGCCGACATGCTCAAGGTCGACCGGCACCTGACCGCACAGCTGGGCCTCGACGAGCCCGACGGCACAGCAGCGGCCATGGCCGTCCACATCGGCCGCAGCCGCGGGTTGCCCGTCGTTGCCGAGGGCGTCGAACGCCCCGAACAGCTCGAGGGCCTTCGCTGGCTCCGCTGTCGCTACGCGCAGGGCTGGTTCATCGCCCGCCCCGAATCGCTGGAGGCACTCCTCCAGCGCTGAACGATCTGCTGACGTGAGCCGCCCACCCCCTCTAGGCTCTCGTCGGCATCGCGGCCCGGTCTCTCTCCCCTGTGAGGCCGGGCCGCATCCATTTTCCCCGGGACCACAACCGGGTGGCGTCAGCGCGTGGCCGCCCCGTCCAGGAGCTCGCCCACCCGTCCTGCGTCGTCGCGGAGGCCATCGAGCGGGGCCAGCACGTGAGTGTCGGCGACGCCAGCAACCTGGTCGCGGAGCTGGGCGGTGGCGCGGCTGGCCTGGCGTCGCCCGCCGACCCGGGCCGCGAGCCCCGCCACGACCGCCACGACGAACCCGACCGCAAGGCCGCCCACGAGCAGGGCCGGGGGCAGCGCGACACCTCGCCAGCGCAGGACGAAGGCGTCGGTGTCGATCAGCAGGAACGTCTCGGCCAGGGCCAGGCCGAGCAGCCACAGCCCGCCGACGGCTGCGACGGCCAGCAGCACCCGATGCAGCGCCCGGACCGGCCGCCACCACCGGGGTGGCTGCCGTAGCACCTGGACCTGTCGGCTGATGCCGGTGTCGAGCGCCTCGACGACCGCATCCTGGCTGCCCCGCACGGTCGACGACGCAGCCTGCCCCCATCCGGCGGCGGTGCTGTCGGCGGCCGCGGTGGCGGTGCTGCGCAGGGTTCGGCTGACCTCGGCGACCGCCAGGGTGTTGTCGACGGTGGTGCGCAGGCGCCCGAGGGGAGCCCGACGGAACCGACGGACCCAGCGCAGCGGCGGCCAACCGGTCGCCAGGGTGGCGTCGCGGCGGTGCTGTGCGGCGACGAGCGCAGCCACCGCGTCGACCCCGGCCGCAGCGGCCAGCCCGTCCACCAGCGGACCGCGCAGGCGGTCGAGGTCGACCGTTCCGCGTTCGCCGGCAGCGGCTCGCATCCGCGCGGCCAGGTCGTCGATGTCGGCGGAGATCCGTTCGACGGCGGCTTGCTTGGCGTTGACCTCGGCGGCAAGGACCCCGCGGAGCTCGTCCAGCCCGTCGTTGCCGTCGGCTCCCGTGATCGTGGACCCGGCGATGGGTTCGAGGTCGGGCAGCCCATCAGCGACCAGGAGCCGCCGGAGGTCGGCCAGGCACTGCTGGCGGGCCGCCGGGTCCAGGGTGTCGACCTTGTTCAGGACGATCTGCATGACGTCGCCGTGGGTGGACAGCGGTTGCAGGTACCCGACGTGGAGGGACTCGTCACCGTACTTCTGTGGGTCGGTCACCCACACCATCAGGTCGACCAGCTCGACGAGGCGGTCGACCTCCAGCCGATGCGCGATGGTGACGGAGTCGAAGTCGGGCAGGTCCAGGAGCACCAGCCCGGACAGCGCCGGGTCGGTGGCCCCGAGGTGATGCCGTTGGGTGATGCCGAGCAGGTCGAGCAGGCCGTCGGCGGTGTCGCCGAACGTGACCGCCTGCGTGATGGCCGTCGTCGGCCTGGTCACCCCCGCCCGGGCGACGGGTGCCCCGGCCATCGCGTTGAGGATCGAGGACTTGCCCGACCCGGTCGACCCGACCAGGGCCGCCACGGTGTGGTCGGTGCCGTGCCGCAGCCTGCCGCGGGCCCGTTCGACGAAGGCGTCGACGTCGTCGACGACCATGCCGTGCCTGGCCAGCAGCGTGGCGGCATCGGCCAGCAGGTCCAGCCGCCGCTGCAGGTCCGTCATCGTGACACCCCGTCCACCGCATCCTCCATCGCCCGGATCGCCTCGGCGTCCGGCAGCCCCTCCAGCAGGGCGCGAAGCTGCTCGTGTCGGTCCTCGGCAAGGCGTTGGACTCGGTCGAGCAGGTCGGTGCGCGCCGCGGTGGCCAGGTCGCGGATGGCCTGCTCGCCGAACACCGCCGACAGCACCGCCTGGCCGAACGCCGCGGTCCCACCGGCGACGGCGACCTCGCCACCCGTCAGTCCCCCCGTGGAGGCGAAGATGGCCATCATCAGCGCGACCCCGACCCCGTTGACCCCCAGCGACATGCCCCGGGCCACGGCGATCTTGGACCCGGCACGTTCCCGGACCATGGCAACCACGTGGTCCTGCCACGCCGCAACGGTGTCCTCCACAGCGCGCAGGTCCGGCGCGGCCAGCGCGGCGGGGTCGGGGGCCTGGGCCAGCAGCTCCGGGCCACCGGGCAGCACCTGCCAGCTCGCCACCGTGCGTTCCAGGCCGGATGCGACGGCGTCGTCGACCAAGCCAACCAGGTTCGAGCGCAGCTGTCCCTTCGCCGCCTCGACCTCGGGGGCTCGGCCGGTGATCATCTGGCCGATGCGGTCGCGCAGCCTGCCGACCCCGCGTTGCAGCCGGTCCATCCACTCCGCGGTCCCGACCTGCTCACGGAACCGGTCGAGGACCTCGCCGCGCAGCAGCACCCCGCTGGCGAGCTGGTCCCTCACGATGTCCACCGTGGTGGCCTGCTGGGACGTCGAGGCCGCGACGAGCGACTCGACGGCCCGCTGGTGTTCGCGCATCGCATGCATCACCCGTCCGACGCGGGGCTGCAGGGAGTCCACGGCCCCCATGACCGTCCGTCGGATGGTCGCTGCCCGGGCGTCGGCGTCGTCGACCAACGCCTCGATCCAGGCCCGGATCTCGTCCTCGGCCCCACCGAGCCGCCCGTCGACGAGGGGCGTCTCGGTGACGGTGAACAGGCGGGCCTCCGCCAGGCCGTTGGCATCCAGCATCCGGCGGACGTCGGCAGCGATGTCCCGCACGGCGCTGCCGTCGGGGGTCGGTGGGATCCGGTTGACCACGACCGCGACGGCGGCGGTGCGCTCGCTGGCCCGGGCGAGGTACTGCCACGGCACCGCGTCGGCGTAGCGCGCTGCGGTGGTCACGAACAGCCACAGGTCCGCCGCGCCGAGCAGCTGGGCGGCCAGCTCGTGGTTGGCGACCTCGATGGAGTCGATGTCGGGGGAGTCCAGCAGCCCGAGCCCCGGGCTCGTGGCCCCGCTGGCGACCAGGTGCAGGGCGTGGCCGACCCCTCGTTCGCCGGTCGTGCGGGGCAGGTCCGGCAGGACCCCGTCGCCGGAGAACCACGCCGTGTCGTCGGGATGGTGGACCAGGACCGGAGCCCGGGTCGTCGGCCGGAGCACACCCGCGGTCGAGACCTCCTCCCCCACCAGGGAGTTGGTCAGCGTGGACTTGCCCGATCCGGTCGATCCGCCGAGCACGGCCAGCAGCGGCGCGTCGAGGTGCGCCAGGCGTGGCAGCAGGTAGTCCTCGATCTGTGCCACGGCCTCGTCGCGGGTGGCGATCCCGTCCTCGGTCGCCGCCAACGGCAACGACAGCGTGACCGCCGCGAGCTCGTCGCGCAGCTGCTGCAGCCCATCGGCCAGCGTGTCGTCCCGCATCGCCGCCACCTTAACCACCAACGGGCGCGGCGACCGTCAGCACGTCATCGGCGACGGGTGTCGGGGTCGCATGGACCCCGACACCCGCGCGGGCGTCGGTCAGCCGCAGCCCTCGGTGAACAACGACGTCAGCTCGTCGAACGCCTCGTCGGACACCGCTGCGGTACCGCCGTACACGTACCCCTGCGTGACCGTCGTGGAACGGCAGACGTAGTCCGTCACCACGTCGGGAAGGAAGTCGGTCTGAGTCAGCAGCAAGGGACCCGGCTGGCGTGCGATGTGCGCGCCGCCGGTGAGCGCATCGGGGAAGTCGTCCAGCCGGGCGAACCCGAGCGCACCCGGATCGTCGTAGAACGTCTCGGCGACGGCCACTGCGGTCGCGTCCCGGGACGGTCCCGCGACCGGGGTCACCGCCGGATAGGCACCGACCGCCGGGCCACCGACCGCCCAAAGCACCGGGTCCTTGTCCGACAGGTACGCGTCGACCGACGGGTGCGGCTGCCCCGGTGAGGTCAGCAGGATCGCGCCCCCGCGCGCGCCGGCCACGGCCGCCGCGGTCAGGGCATCGGCGAACTGTTCGCCACCGGCGATCAGCATCTCGTCGGGATCACCGAGGTGCTCGGCGATCGCGATGGCCGTCTCGATCCGGCTGGGGCCCTGGAGCCGCTGCATGGGGTACCCGAGGTCGCCTGCCTGTGCCTCGACCTCGTCGTCCAGCGCGACCACGCCACCGAGCAGGTAGATCCTGCCCTGCTCGCCGAGGACCCGGCGGATCTCGTCGGTGACCGAGGGCAGGAGCTCGTCGGTCCTGGTCAGCAGGATGGGCCCTGCTTCTGCGACCGCGAGCGGTGTGCCGGACAGCGCATCGGCAAAGACGTCGTCGCGCGCCAGGATGACCACCCGTGCGGTCCCGTCCTCGAAGTCGGCGTTCGACACCTCGATCGCCGTGTCGATCCGGGTCGGGCCGGCGATACGGTCGACATCCGGGACCGGGTCCGGGTCGGGCACCGACCCGTCGTCCCCGACGGGGGCGGTGTCCTCACCGCTGCCCGAGACGGGTGTGCCGTCGGGACCGTTCCCGACCGCGGTGACGGGGATCCGCACCTCGCCCGACTCGCCCTCGTCGTTGGTGACGACGTGGGTACCGGTGCATTCGATGGACTCGCCCGGTTGGAGGGTCGCCGGAAGCGGCGGGTCGCAGTCGAGGTCGGCGTCCGGGACGTCGACATCGGCGATGGGGCTGCCCCCGGTGTTGGTGATGGTGACGACGTAGTCGACGGGATCACCGGGCTCGAAGGGCCCGGAGTCGGGGATGGTCGTGGTGACGGTCAGCTCCGGGGGTCCGGCCGGAGGGGTTCCGCCGCCGCCGGCTGGGGGTGGGGGCGGGGCCGGGAGGGTCGTGACGGTGACGCTGTCGGTGTCGGTCGTCGGGGCACCCGACGGGTCGGTGCCGTGGGCGGTGGCGGTGTTGTCGACGTGACCGGCGGTGCCGTCGTCGGGGGTCACCGTGTAGGTGCCGGTGCAGGTCAGCGCACCGCCCGGCACGAGGGCGCGAGGGGTCGTGGGCGCGCAGGTGAGCGGGATCAGCGGGTCGGTCACCTCGACGTCGGTGATGGTGACGTTGCCGGTGTTGACCACCTCGATGGTGTAGTCGATCGCCTCGCCGGCGTGGACCGTCCCCGCAGGGGCGGCGGTCTTGGTGATCGTCAGCGCAGGATCCGGCGTCACCGGGGCGACGGCGCTGTCGGTGTCGGTGACGGGACCACCCGACGGGTCGTCACCATCGGTGCTCGGGGTGATCAGCAACGATCCGTCGGCCGCATGGGCAGGGGTCACGGTGATCGTGCCGGTGCAGACCATCTGCGCACCGGGTTCCAGCGTCGAGCCCATGGGCGGCGTGCAGGTGATGGTCAGATCGGGATTCGGGTCGGTCACCTGGACGTCGTCGATCGGCACGTTTCCGGTGTTCTCCACCACGATCGTGAAGGTGGTGTCCTCGCCCACGACGAGGTCGTCGTCCGGCGTCGCGGTGATGGTCAGCTCCGGGTCGGGCGGCGCAGGCACGGTGGAGGACCCCGTCGCGGCCACGGGGTCGTCGGCCGGGTCAGCGCCGTTGGCGAACGCGTTGTTGGTCACCGACCCGGCAGCCTCGTCGCCAGCAGTCACCGTGTAGGTGCCGGTGCAGACGACCTGCTGGCCCGGGCCCAGGTCAACGGGGGTCGCCGGGGCGCAGACCAGGTCGTCGATGCGGCTGTCGGTGACGTCCACACCCGACACGGTCACGTTGCCGGTGTTCTCCGTCGTGATCGTGTACCCGATCGTCTCACCGGCAGTCAGCGTGTCACCGGTGAAGTCCGACACCTTCGTGACGGTCAGGTCGGGGTCAGCGGAGGGCACGACGATGTCGACGGAGTCGTCGGCGTCGACGGGGGTGCCGGTCGGGTCGACCCCGGTGGCCGTGGCGGTGTTGCCGAGGGCTGGCGGGGCCAGGTAGGCCCCGGTGTCGATGTCGGCCTGGGTGACGGTGTGGCTGGCGGTGCACGTCACCCGGGCGCCGGGGGCCAGGGCCCTCGGCACGGCGGGCATGCAGTCGAGCCCTGCGACGAGCGGGTCAGCGACGACGACGTCGGTCACGGTGACGTTGCCGTCGTTCTCGACGACGACCTCGTAGTTCACGATGTCGCCGACAGTGGCGGGCACCGACGCCGTGGACGCGGTCTTGGTGACCACCAGGCTGGGGTCCGGGACCGGGCCGGGCACGTCGGTGGAGCCCGACCCCGTGATCGGGTTGCCGTCGGGGTCCTGTCCGGTCGCGGTCGCGGTGTTGGTGACCGTGACACCGACGTCGCCGGCGGTGATGGTGTACGGGGCGGTGCAGACGACCTGGTCACCCGGCTGGAGGTCGACCGGGACGGCGGGCACGCAGACCAGGTCGTCGGGAACCAGTGGGTCCGACACCGTGACGCCCGATGCCGGCACGTTGCCGGTATTGTCCACCACGATCGTGTAGGTGATCACATCGCCTTCGGCAGGCGGGGTGCCGTCGTTGTCGCTGGTCTTGGCGACGGTCAGCTCGGGGTCCTTCGCGGCAGGCACGTCCACGCTGTCGGTGGCGGTGATCGACGGGCCGCCGGTGGGATCGGGCGCGCTGACCGTGGCGGTATTGGTGAACGGACCGGGCAGGTCGCCGGCAGTGATCGTGTAGGCGCCGGTGCACACGACGGCCTGGTTCGGTTCCAGGGCCGTGGGCACGGCCGGCAGGCAGGTCAGGTCGACCACGGGGTCGGTGACGCCGACGCCGGTCAGCGCGACGTTGCCGGTGTTGGTGGCGGTGATCGTGTAGTCGACCACGTCGCCCTCGGCGATCTCGGTCTCGGCGAAGTCCGTGGTCTTGGTGAGCGCCAGTGCCGGGGTCGGCGTCGGGGCCGGGACCGTCGTGGTGCCCGTCGCCTGGATCGGATCACCGGCCACCGTCCCGGTGGCGGTGGCGGTGTTGACGACCTCGTTGTCAGCCGCATCGTCGGGCGTGACCGTGTAGGTGCCCGTGCAGTCGACGAAGGCGCCGGGATCGAGGTCCACCGGCAGCGCGACCGCACCGCCAGCCTCGTCGACGCAGGTCAGGGCCGCGCCGGGGATCAGCGGGTCGGTCACGTCGACGGCGTCCACCACGGCATTGCCGGTGTTGCGGGCGCGGATCGTGTAGTCGATGTCCTCACCGGCCACCAGGGGCTCCGACGTGGCGGTTCCGGTCTTGGTCACGGTCAGACCGGGCGCCAGCAGCGCAGGGGCGGTCGCGCAACGCCCGCCGTCGTTGATGGAGCTGGGATCGCCGGTCGCCAGGTGCTCGGCGGCCGTGTTGCCGGTGTGGGGCGATTCGATGGTCCAGATCTCTCCGCTGCCGTTGTGGCTCAGGTAGAGGTTGCCAGCGACGTCCATGAACCCGCCGCCGTACCCACCGGCGGGCATGCCACCTGTGGCCTGTCCCAGCGGGGTGATGGTTCCGGTGTTCGGGTTGATCCGGATGACGGTCAGGTCTGAACGCACCCCGTAGAGCAATCCGTCGACGGAGTTGAACACGGCATCGGCCAGACCAGACGCCTCCGACAGCACCACGTCCGGCAGGAGCTTCAGATAGGTCGGCGACGCAGGGTTCACATCGACCCGGTAGATGCGCGCGGGTGTGGTGTTCGTCACCAGGTGCAGCACGCCGTTGGCGTCCACGTCACCGGCGATCGTCGCGGGGAGGTCGGCCAGGCTTCCAGCGACCGGCGCCCCCGCTGCGTCGACTCGGGTGATGGTCGCCTTGTCGTAGTCGTACACCGTCCAGTCGGCGTCGACGCGGACCAGGCCGTCGCCCTGATGGCGCCCCCAGAAGTAGTCGTCGGTGCGGTTGTACCCCCACGCGTTGCTCCCCCCGACAATCAGGTCGCTTCCGCGCTCGGCGGTGGCACCCGTGACGAGGTTCACCTCGATGGCATCGGTCGGAGAGTCCTGGAAGAGGTACCCGGCCGGGTCCGCACAGGAGAAGGTCGGCCCCGTCGGGGCGACCTGGGCTCGGGCAGGCATGGTCGGCAGCGCCAGCAGCATCGAAGCGGCGAGGGCGAGCACCCCCGAGGCAGTGCCCAGCCATCGGCTGGTGACCACCCCCCAGCTGTGCGCGGGACACGAACGGTTCGTCAGGCGAGAGGGCATAGCAGACGTACTCCATACAGCGGGTCTTCGGCGGGCCCGACCCCCCGGCTGGAAACGTCGTCGAAGGGGCGGTTGCTCATCCCTTCGGGTGACTAGTCACCCGACTTGAGAAAATCGGAGCAACGAACCCGTCGCGGCAGCACCGCATCGTGGCGATCGTTTGCGGGTGGCCGCAGGCATCGGCAACGACGGTTGCCGATCCCTGCGGGGTGCTCCGTCGGGGTGACCGTTGGTGTTCCGACTGGCCCCGCGCGTCGCTATCGTGTTGGCCTGACAGGTTCGTCGGCGCGGGCCGACCCGGCGGGAGGGAGGACGAGCGAATGGAGCGGGACGAGCCGTCCGCCCTCGGGATCGACGACCTCGGGTTCCTCGACGCCGTGACCGACGTGGTGATCACCGCGGACCCGGCCGGCGTCGTGATCCACGCCAACGCCGCGCTGAAGGGCTTGCTCGGGTGGTCGCCTGCGGACCTCGTCGGGCAGCCGCTCAAGGTCATCGTCCCCGACCACCTGCGCGAACGCCACCTCGCCGCCTTCGCCGAACACATGGCGAAGGGAACGGCGCGCATCACCGGCGGACCGCCCGTGATCCTCCCCGCACGACACCACGACGGCCACGAGGTCGAGGTGGAGCTGACGTTGACCGATCACCGCATGCCGGACGGCACGACGGTATCGGTGGGCGTGCTCCGGGACCTGTCGACCGATCGGCAGCTGGAGTGGACGGCCACCATCGCGCAGTACCACGCGGTCACCGCCGAGGTGGCAACCGAGATCGCGCTGGTCAACGACGTCCACACGCTCAGCGACGCCTCGTCGGTCCTGCTGCGGGCGCTGACCAAGGCGCTGCGGTGGGACGCGGCCATCTTCTGGTTGGTGGCCGAGAACGGCAGCGCCCGCCCGGCCGACTACTTCCACACCGACGCGTTCACCGACGACTTCAAGCAGATGGCCGACCCCGGCCTGGTGACGGTTCCCGGCCGCGGCCTGCCCGGCAGGGTGATCAAGACCCGCAAGCCCGCGTGGATCGAGACAGTCGCCGACGACCCGGGCTATTTCCGCCGCAAGCGTGCCGAGCGACTGGGTATCACCACGACGTTCGCGTTCCCGATCCTCCGCGACGACCGGGTCGAGGGGGTCGTGGAGCTGATGTCCCGCGAGCCGGTGGCCGTGGACGCCGGCCTGCTGACGATCGTCGCCGAGGTCGGTCGTCGGGTCGGGGAGTTCCTCCACCGCCGCGCCGCCGAACGGGACGTCGCCCGGTCCGACGCCCGCAAGACGGCCATCCTCATGTCGGCCTTCGACGCGGTCATCGGCATCAACCACCATGGCACCGTGACGGACTGGAATCCGGCCGCCGAACGCATCCTCGGCCACGCGACCAAGGACGCCGTCGGACGACTGCTGGGCGACCTGATCGTCCCCGAGGACCTGCGCGAATCCCATCGGCAGGGCCTGCGGCGATTCCTGGAGACCAGGCGGCCCCGGATCCTCGGGCAGCCGCTCGAGCTGCGCGCCTTGCACGCGGACGGGCACGAGTTCCCCGTCGAGCTCGCGATCACCCAGCTGGAGGGCGTCGAACCGCCGGAGTTCGTCGGGTACCTGCGTGACATCAGCGAACGCAAGGCGGTGGAGGATGCGCTGGCCCGCAGCCGCGACGAGCTGTTCAGGGTCGCGACCACCCTGCAGGACTCGATGTTGCCCGCGACCCTCCCCCGGATACCGGGTCACGACGTGGGGGTGGCGTTCCGTCCCGCTGGTGACGGCGCGGAGATCGGCGGCGACTTCTACGACGTCTTCCAGCTCGACGACACGCGCTGGGCGGCGCTGATCGGTGACGTGCGCGGCAAGGGCGTGTCGGCAGCCCGGCTGACCGCCCTCGTCCGCTACACCGCTCGCGCGGCCGCGGTGGAGGCCCACGACCCCGTCCAGGTGCTGGGGCTGGTCAACCAGGCGATCCTGGCCCACGAGGCCGAGGAGCCGACGTTCTGCACGGCCGTCTACGTCGAGGTGGACCTGTCCCGTCCGGGAACGCTCCGGCTGGTCCGGGCGGGCCACCCCGCCCCGCTGCGGCTGGCTGCCGACGGCAGCGTGTCCCCGGTCGGGGCACGGGGGTCACTCCTGGGGGTGCTGGAGGAACCGTCGCTGACCGCCAGCGAGGTCGACCTGGCAGTCGGGGAGGTCCTCGTGCTCTACACCGACGGGCTGACCGAGGCCCGTACCGAACACGGCATGCTCGGCGAGGACGGGCTGGCGAGCATGGTCAGCGAAGTGGGCGGCACGTCCGCCTCGGTCGTGGCCGATCATCTCAAGCGCAGGACCGTGGAGCTCCAGGGCGGCCGCACGTCCGACGACCTGGCGGTCCTCGCCATCAAGCGCTTGGCGACCGACTCCTAGTCGACGTCACTCGTGCAACGTGCCCAGCCGTCCGGCCCGGGCGAGGTCGAGGTCCACGAGGGTCTCCTCCACCCTGCGCATCGTCGCCTCGTCCACGTCGGGCATGTGGTAGGCCGCGTGCACGAACCGGGCCATGTCGGCGCGGTAGTCGTGGCCGTAGGAGGTGAACGCGCCGGGCACCTGGATCATGGAGTTGACGGCATCCACGGCGGTCTGCAGGAACGTCACGACCGGTGACCAGCGCATGCCCTCGGGGACGCCTCGGCCGCGGTGGTCGCCCTGCAACCAGCGGGGCTGCTGGACGGCCAGGTCGGGGCCGAGCACGGCGATGGGGTCGTTGTCGTGGGACAGGATCACCGCACGGAGGCGATCCCGTTCGGCCGGGGACCGTGCGTCGAGCTGGGCCCATCGGTCGAAGACGCCGACGGTCCCGGGCGGAACGAGGTCGGAGCTGCCGCGGATCATGCCGCTGCGCGACCACCGGGCCATCCACGGCAACCCCACCCACAGCGCCCGGTCAATCCCGTAGTGGTCGAACCCGCTGATGCCCAGGTGCATGATCACGTCGGAGGCGGTCCACGCCCCCAGGCTCTCACCGAACACCAGGACGGTGGGACGCTGCTCGGGTGGGACGGCACGCAGGCGTTCGCGGACCCCGAGCAGCAGGATCCGGAACTGGCTGCGGCCGAGCGGGATGTTCTGCAGGGCCAGGTAGGAGGGATGGCGCCCGTACTGGATCGCGCAGGTGGCGATGTCCCCACGGGCGAACAGCTCGGCGGACTCCACCAGCGTCTGGTCCACCCAACCGGTCCCCGTGGGGGAGGTGAGCAGCAGGAACCGTCGGTCGTAGGCACCCGTGCGCTCGAGCTCCTCCAGCGCCAGCTCCGCACGGGCGGTGGGATACAGCGGTTCGGCGTCGTGGCCGACGTAGACCCGAACCGGATCGTCGAGCGCAGGCTCCCCCATGACCTGCTCGATCAGCTCGCGGTCGAGGACGTCGGTGACGAACCGGCGCCCCTGCCGGCCGAGCTCGGCGAAGTGCGACTGGCTGCCCGGTCCGCCGGACACGGTCGATCGGTCGGGCGCACGGTCGTAGCCGGCCTCGATGGCCGCGTTGCCCTGTCCCACACGCTCCACCGCCGCGTGGTACAGGGTGTTGAGGCCACGTGACCACAGCATGCCGTTGGCCGCGACGGCCAACGCCGTCTTGGCACGGCCGGGACCGAGCCACGCAGCCAGGGAGCGCCCGGTTGCCTGGACGGCCTCGCCCAGCAGCCGGCCGCCGAGCACGACGCCGGCGCTGATCGCCGCGCTCTGGGGCACGGCGGTCCGTTGTTCCAGCGGCCACGGTTCGATCGCCGCGATCCGCTGGTGGAGTCGACGGTCCGCCCACAGGCCGACACCAGCGACCACCGAGGCGGTTGCCACGGCTGCGCGCACGCCGGAACGGTCGGGCTGGCGGACCCAGGCCGCATGTCCGATGTCGTGGATCGCACCCCCCGTGGCGATCGACCGCAGCATCGCGCCCCCACCGCGGAGGCTGGACCACCACAGCCGTTCGTCGCCGCGCTCCGGCAGGTTGGACAACCCCAGGCCCAGCACGGCCAGTCCGCCACGCACGAGCAGCCGCCGGCGGGTCGCGAGGTGGGGGCCGAGCAGCGGTTCCAGCGCAGCCTCGCTGCGGTCGGCGATGGTGCGCATGGAGAGAACGGCGAGGCCCCCGACGACGCCCTGCAGCACCGAGGTCCGGGGCATCAGGGACGGCGAGAAGGAGTCCAGCCACGCGACCGTGGCCATCGGCGCCGACGGTGATGCCGGGTCCGGACGCAACCACTCCACGCCCGAGCGAACCGGACCCGAGCGGGCCAGCCCGAGCACCCCGTCGATCAGCCGTCCTGCGCCCATCCCTGCGTGCCCTTCGTCCCGAGCTTCCCAGCGGCGTCCGGCCGCCGGCCGCCGGAGCCTAGTGGTCCACCAGCGGAGCGGTCGATTCACCGTGCCCCAGGAGCTGTGCTCGAAGCCCCATCACCCGTGCCCGTTCGGCGAGGACCTGCAGCAGCCGATCGACCGCGGCGACGGGCCGACGCGACGGTCGGCAGAGGGCACGTACGCGGCGCATGCCCAGGTCCGGGGCACCGTCGAGGAACCTGACCGTGCGGGACTCCGCGCCCGACACGTGGGCCGGGACCGCCAGGTGCGGGGCGAGCGTGGCGCCCAGTCCTGCCTCAGCCAGCGCCACCGCGCTGACGTACTCGTCGCAGATGTGGACCAGCCGGGCGGAGAAGCTCCAGCGACGCTCGAGGTCGGCCAGCATGGCGCCGCCGGCGCTGCCGGGGACCTGGCCGATCCACGGCCGTGCCACGAGGTCGGCGCGCAACCGGTCGGGGCTGGTGTCGTCGACCGCCCACCCGGCGGGCACGATCACCCGGTAGCGGTCATCGACGACAAGCCGGGTGACCGGCGCCGATCGGTCCCCGTGGGGTTGCGCGGTGCCCAGCAGCTCCTCCGTCATCACCACGTCCACGCGACCAGCATGCAGGGCGTCGAGGGCAGGAGGGCCCTCGAGCTCGACGATCCGCAGGTCGAGCCCCGCGTCCCGCAGGACCCCCGCACCCATCAGGGGCGCCAGCATCTGGCAGATCACGGTCTGGAAGGTGGCGATCTCCACCGGCCGCGCATCGGCATCCGACCAGTCCGCGAGGTCGTCGGCGGCCAGGACCACCTCGCGACCGATCGTGCGACCCCGGGCGGCCAGGCGTGCTCCGGCCTCGGTCAGGCGGATCTGGCGTCCGGACCGGTCCAGCAGTCCCACGCCTGCCTCGCGCTCCAGCTGCCGCAGCTGCTGCGACACCGCCGACGGGGTCAGGTGCAACGCCGCGGCGGCGCCCACCACCCCGCCGTGGTCGTCGACGGCGGCGAGGGTCACGAGGCGTGTCGGGTGCAGCATCACGCAGGAAGTCAACCACCCTGGATGAAGCATCGCTTCATCTTCGATGAAGAACATCGAAGCTGTGCTTCGACGTGGGGTCGTGCAGCCTGTGCCTCGATGCTGCTGTCACCCCAGTCCCGCCCCGCTGCCCGCTCACCGCTCGTCGGCGCCGTCGTCGGCTCGCTCGGCATCGCGATGAGCGGTGTCTGGGTGGTGCTCGCCGACGTGCAGCCTGCGCCTGCGGCCTTCTTCCGCTGCGCCTATGCCCTGCCCCTCCTGGCGCTCGTGGCCTGGCGTCGTCGACCCCTCGAGCCGGTCGCCATGCGGGCTCGGTTGATGGGTGGGCTGGCCGGCCTGTTCTTCACCGCCGACCTCGTCATGTGGCACACCGCGATGGACCTGGTCGGCGCCGGCCTTGCGACGGTGCTCGCCGCCGGCCAGGTGGTCATCGTGCCCCTGGCCTCGTGGGCGCTGCTCGGGGAGAAGCCCCACGCCCGGGTCCTGGCGGCCATCCCGGTCCTGGCTTCCGGTGTGGTGATCATCTCCGGCGTGCTCGGCACCGGGACCTACGGGACCGACCCCGTCCGCGGGTCCCTCCTGGGCGTCGGGACCGGGGTGGCCTACGCGGGGTTCCTCCTCGCGTTGCGCCAGGCCAACATCGGCAACGTCCGGCCGGCAGGGGCCCTGCGGGATGCCACGGCGCTCGGGGCGATCGGCACCGCCGTGGTCGCCGTCGCACAGGGCCAGGCAGCGGCGCTGGTGCCGTCGTGGCCTTCGGCGGGATGGTTGCTGGCCCTGGCCGTCGGCTCGCAGGTGGTCGCATGGCTGCTGATCACCGCCTCCCTGCCGAGGCTGCCTGCGGCGCTCACCTCCGTCGTCCTGACCCTGCAGCCGGTGGGCTCCATGCTGCTGGGGGCGGGCCTGCTCGGCGAGCGGCCCACGCCGGTCCAGCTGCTCGGGGTCGCGCTGGTCGTCCTCGCCCTGCTGCACGCCACCGGGGCAACCGCTCGCCGGCGCGTGGCACGACCCGAACCGTCGGTTGCCGTGACGTGACGCCGCTGACCCCTGCCTGCCCCCTCCCCGACCTCGCTGGCGAATAGGCTGGTCGCACTCGGCGAGGAGGACGAACCATGGTGAAGAGCATCGGCGTGCTGACCGCAGGCGGTGATGCCCCGGGGCTGAACGCCGCCATCCGGGCCATCGGCAAGTCGGCGATCCGCAAGCACGGCCTGTCCGTCGTCGGGTACCTCGACGGCTTCCGCGGCCTCATGGACCGACGGCACGTGCGCCTGGACTCCGAGGCGTTGTCCGGCATCCTCATCAAGGGCGGGACCATCCTCGGCACGTCGCGTGACAAGCCACACAAGATGCGGGTCGGCGACCAGACGCTGGACATGACCGCCGCCATGGTCGAGACCGCCGCGAACATGGGGGTGGAGGCCATCGTGTGCCTCGGCGGTGGCGGGACCCAGAAGAACGCCAAGCGCCTGGCCGACGCGGGCATGAACGTCGTCACCCTGCCGAAGACGATCGACAACGACGTGTGGGGCACCGAGCGAACGTTCGGGTTCGACACCGCCCTCTCCATCGCGACCGAGGCTGTCGACCGCCTCCACTCCACGGCACACAGCCACCACCGCACCATGGTCGTGGAGGTCATGGGGCACAACACCGGCTGGCTGGCGCTGGGCGCCGGGCTCGCGGGCGGCGCCGACGTCATCCTCATCCCGGAGATCCCCTACAGCGTGGAGAAGGTCGCGGAGACGCTCATGGCCCGCAAGGCCTCGGGCAGCCGGTTCTCCATCGTGGCGATCAGCGAGGGCGCGATCTCCACTGAGGAGAAGGCCGAGCTCGACCGGTTGCTGGCGGCCAAGGGCGATGCCGGGGACAGCGACGAGAAGGCGGCGGCGAAGCAGGCCATCGCGGCCTACGAGCACGAGCTGACGCAGTCGACGACGATGCTGGCCGAGCGACTGGAGGCATTGACTGGCATCGCGTCGCGCACCACGATCCTCGGGCACGTCCAGCGCGGTGGCAGCCCCTCGGCCGTCGACCGCCTGCTCGCCACCTACATGGGTGCCGACGCCGTGCAGGCCATCGTCGAGGGCGACTACGGCAAGATGATCGCCACGTCTGGGCGCCACATCGTCAGGCTCCCGCTGGAGGAGGTTGCCGGCCGCCGGCGGACCGTGCCCCTGGACCACAAGTGGATCGAGGCAGCCCGCACCCTGGGGGTTGGCTTCGGGGACTGACGCGCAGGCGACAGGCGGACCGGTCCGCTGCAGGACCTGCCCGGCCGGCGATGCCGGGCTGCGCGACACTGGCCCCGTGACCCGGCGTTGGAAGGTTTCGTGGCTGGGGCTGCTGCTTGCCTGCGCCCTGCTCGCCTCGGCCTGCGACCAGCTGGTGTCGGTCGAGGTCCGGGACGTCGACCTGCCCGAGGTCGATGCCTTCGCGCAGTCCTTCGTCTACGCCGCGGACGGCACCCAGATCGCCACCTTCCGGTTCAGCCACCGCGAACCGGTCGAGCGCGAGGACCTGCCCGATCACCTGGTCACCGCGCTCGTCGATGCCGAGGACCGACGCTTCTGGGACCACGAGGGCGTCGACCCCCGAGCGGTGGTGCGGGCCTTCGTGGCCAACCGGCAAGCCGGCGAGGTGGTCCAGGGCGGCTCGACCCTGACCCAGCAGCTGGTCAAGAACCGCTACTTCCCCGACCCCGAGAACACCATCGAACGCAAGCTGCTCGAGGCCCGTCTCGCCTGGGAGCTCGAGCAGGACGCCACCAAGGACGAGATCCTCACCGAGTACCTCAACACCGTGTACTTCGGCGCCGGCGCCTACGGCATCGAGGCCGCCGCGCAGGTGTACTTCGACACCACCACCACCGAGCTGTCCCTCGCGCAGTCGGCCCTGCTGGTGGCGGTCATCCGCTCGCCGGAGGCCGCCAACCCGTTCACCGCCCCTGACCGTGCCCGGGCCGAACGGACTCGCGTGCTCGACGCGTTGACGCGCAACGGCGACCTGTCGGCTGCGGACCGAGACCAGCTCGACGCCGCCCCCCTGGGCCTGACCGAGCCACCCGAAGCACCCCCCGTCCAGTACCCCTTCTTCGTGGAGTACGTGAAGCGGCAGCTGGTCGGCGACGAGCACTTCGGCGTGGACGAGGAACGCCGGTGGCGTCGGCTCTTCGGTGGCGGCCTGCGCATCCACACCACCATCGACCCCGCGGTCCAGGCCGCAGCCGACGCCGCCTCCACCGCGTTCTGGTCGGGCGCGGAGGATCCGGAGGTGGCCATCAGCGTGGTGGACCCGGCCACCGGCCACATCGCCGCGCTGGTCGGCGGCAGGGACTTCGCCACCAGCCAGTTCGACCTCGCCACGCAGGGACGGCGGCAGCCCGGCAGCACCTTCAAGGTCTTCGCCCTGACCGCCGCGCTGTCGCGCGGCTGGACCCTGGACTCCGTGATCGAGTCCGGGCCCGGCAGCTTCGACGTGGGCGACCCCGAACCGTGGACGGTCCGCTCGGGCACCACCGGCGAGATCACCCTGCGCGAGGCGCTGGTGCGTTCCTCCAACGGGGCGTTCGCCCGCCTGGCGCTGGAGCTCGGCCCCGGCGCGGTGGAGAACATGGCCCACTCGATGGGGGTCCGCGGCAGGATCGGCAGCAACCCCTCGATCGTGCTCGGCGGCCTGTCGGAAGGGGTGAGCCCCCTCGACATGGCCAGCGCCTTCGGGACGCTGGCCAACGGGGGCGTGCACGCCGCCCCGACCGCCGTGACCCACATCACCGACGCCGACGGCAACGTCGTGTGGGAGCCCCGCGGGCTGCCTGTGACGGTCGTGGACCCCGAGACCGCCTGGCTCGTCACCGACACCATGCAGCAGGTCGTCACCGAGGGCACCGGCCGGGCCGCGTCGCTGGGCGAGCGACCATCGGCCGGCAAGACCGGGACGGTCCAGGAGAACCGCGACGCATGGTTCGTCGGGTTCACCCGCGAGTACAGCACCGCCGTGTGGATCGGGTATCCCGACCGGGCACGTCCGCTGGTCGACGTGCACGGGGTCGCTGCGGTCCAGGGCGGGACATGGCCGGCCAGGATCTGGCAGCGATTCATGTCCACGGCGTTGGAGGGCCGGCCCATCCAGCCGTTGCGCTACCCCCACGAGCTCGCGGTGACCGTGGAGATCGACCCCGAGACCGGCGGCATCGCGACCCCCTTCTGCCCGGTCACCGAGACGCTGACTGCCCTTCCTGCCGAGCTGCCGACGTTCTCGTGCCCGTTGCACCAGCACCCGCCGCTGCCGACACCCGACCCCTCGGCCAGCCCGTCCACGACTCCTGGCACGACGCCGGCCCCCGACGGCGGCCCGCAGACGGCCCCACCCGATCCCGGCGTGGCGCCACCACCGCCGGCCACACCGACCCCGGCGGCCACCCCGACCGGCCTGCAGCCGACCGTCCCGGCCTCCCCCTCGCCGAGCCCCACCCCCACCCCGACGCCGACCACCGACGACGGCCCCCAGGCCCCGTCCGACAACACGTTCGGCTGATCCGACCAGTAGCCTCTTCGTCAGTGTCATGCTCCCCAGGCCCCGCCCAGTTGGCTCATAGCCTCGCTGCCTCGCTCTGGTGATGGCTTCCACGCGAAGTGTCGCTGGGTGGGGGCGTCGGACCGGCCGGCGTGACTTGATAGGAGCTTGGCGTTTCCTGACCTCAACTGAGGTGTGTCCACCGACCGGTCCTGTCACCCATCAACGACAGGAGACACATCCCATGATCAGGCTCGGAGTCGACGCGCACAAGCGCACCCACACCATCGTCGCCATCGATGATGCAGGCCGTGTCCTGGATGACATCACCGTGCAGACCACGGTGGCCGGCCACGTGAAGGCCGTCGCGTGGGCTGAACAGCTCGGCGATGAGCGCTGCTGGGCGCTTGAGGACTGCCGGCACCTCACCCGCCGGCTGGAGCAGGACCTGATCCGCGCCGGCGAGGCGGTCGTGCGAGTCCCACCGCGCCTGATGGGCCAGGCCCGCCGCGGCGGCCGCAAGCGCGGCAAGTCTGACCCGATCGATGCCGAAGCGGTCGCCATCGCCGCGCTGCGCAACCCCCAGCTGGCCTCAGCACGACTGGACGGGCCCGAGCGGACCATCCGCCTGCTGGTGGATCATCGTGAGGACCTGGTCACTGAGCGCACCCGCATCCACAACAGGATCCACTGGCACCTACACGAGCTGCGCATCGACGACATCGCCCCCAAGACCCTCAGCCGCTACACGGTGCTCGACGGGCTGACCGCCAGGCTGGCTGAGCACGATGGAACGGTGGCCAACATCGCCACAGAGCTCATCGACCGGTGCCGCCATCTGACCGTGCGGATCAACGACCTGGAGCGGGAGATCGCCGAGCTGACCGCTGCCCAGGCCCCGTCGCTGCTGGCGCTGCCAGGCTGCGGGGCGCTGACCGCAGCCAAGCTGATCGGCGAGACCGCTGGAGTGGATCGCTTTCACTCCAAGGCCGCGTTCGCGATGGTCAACGGCACCGCGCCGATCCCGGTGTGGTCATCCAACCGTGAACGGTTCCGGCTCAACCGTGGCGGCAACCGGCAGCTGAACGTGGCGTTGCACCGCATCGCGATCACCCAGATGCGCATCCACCCCCCGGCACGCGCCTACGTCGACAAGAAGCTTGCCGAGGGCAAGACCAAGACCGAAGCGATCCGGGCGCTGAGACGACGCCTCTCCGACGTCGTCTACCGCGCCATGGTCACCGACCAACAGACCCCTCAACCGGCCCCGGCGACTTGCGTCGCACTCGCCGCTTGACATAGGAGATTCACGTGCAGATCCTCGTCGTCACCAATCCGGCCGCGCGCCGGACCAAGCCCCACCTCTCGCGTTGGGTGGCTGATCGCCTCAGCGACGTGGCCAAGGTCGATGTCATCGCGACCACCCACCGCAACCATGCCACGGAGATCGCCCGCGACGCAGCCACGCGGGGACTCGATGCCGTCGTGGCCCTCGGGGGCGACGGGACCGTCAACGAGGTGCTGCAGGGGCTTGCCGGCAGCCCGACGGCCCTGGCGGTGCTGCCGGGTGGGTCGACCAACGTCTACGGACGCATCCTCGGGTTGCCGCGCAGCCTGACGGGCGCCACCTCGATCCTGTTCCAGGCGCTCAAGGAGAACCGGGTACGCCAGGTGCCGGTCGGCCGCGCCAACGATCGCTGGTTCGCGTGGTGCGCCGGGTTCGGCTACGACGCCGACGTCGTGCGCGAGGTCGAGTGGCACCCACGGATGAAGCGCTACCTGGGGCAGACGTCCTTCCTCTACCACGGCTGGGAGGCACGCAAGCGGGCCGCCGAGACCACCATCGACATCGAGGCCGGCCCGGCCCGCCCGAAGGGACGCCAGCGCGGTGCGCTCAAGCGCGAACGGGTGCTCGGCGCCGCGGTGGTCTGCAACGCCGACCCCTACACCTTCTTCGGGCCCCTCCCCTCGCGCATGTGTCCCGAGGCGACGCTGGAGCGTGGCCTGGACCTGACCGCCCTGACCGACATCTCGCTGCCCGCGTTGCTGCAGACCATGCGCAAGGCGCTGACCGGCCGTGACGTCCGGGACCTGCCATGGATAACCGGGTGGCACGATCGGGAGTACTACGAGCTGACCGCGAGCCGTCCGCTCCCCGTGCACACCGACGGGGACCCGGTCGGCACCACCCAGCACCTGCGCGTCGAGGTCGTCCCCGATGCGCTGCAGCTGATCGTCTGACGGACCAGTCACCTCGGGCCACTCGGCCCCTGTCCGTTCGGCCACCAAAAAGGGGTGCGAGTTCTTGCAAGCGGGTCTGGACGGGGCCCAACGGCGCTTGTACTCTCCTTCACAAGCGAGCGCGAGCCCCTCGCCAGTGACCGGCTTCACTTGGGTCCCGGTTTCACGCCCCTCTTCACCGAGGTGTTCTCGCGCCATCGGGTACCACCGTTGTTACCCACCGAACCCAGCTGTTCGCAACCGTCGAACGGCGATGCCGATGCAGGTCCGTACGTCCCGAGCCGATATCCCCGCCCCCGCGGACACGAACTTGCCATATCCCGAGAAGGAGCGAGGCGCACATGCTGTCTTGGCGTAGTCGATCCGCCTGCCTCGACGAGGACCCCGAACTGTTCTTCCCGGTCGGTAGCACCGGCCCGGCGCTGGAGCAGACCGAACGAGCGAAGGCCATCTGCCAGGCCTGCCCTGTCGTGGCCGAGTGCCTCGAGTGGGCGCTGGAGTCCAACCAGGACGCCGGTGTCTGGGGCGGCCTGAGCGAGGACGAGCGTCGCGCGCTGCGCCGTCAGCGCCAACGCCGCCGTCGTCTGGCCAGCTAGCCAACGGTCCCCCGCTGGACCCCTACCTCGAGCCCCCCGCGGAACGCCGTCCGCGGGGCCGCCTGGACGGACTCCGTCCTTGGCTCTCGACCGCCGTCGTCGTGTTGCTCCTGCTCTCGATCGCGGCGGTCTACCTCGTCACCGCCCGCCAGGACCCGTCGTTGGAGATCCCGCTCGACGCCGTACCCGCGCAGGAGGTCGACGTCCCCCAGCCCTCGGACTGATCAGGGAAGGGGGATGACCAGCTCGACCGACGTGCCCCGCTCCGGGGACAGGGTCGTGATGGTCCCACCGAGCTCGCTGGTCACCAGGGTTCGCACGATCTGCAGCCCCAGGTTGGCCATCGACTCGAGGTTGATGCCCTCCGGCAACCCGACACCGTCGTCGGCCACGATCACCGACAGGGTCGACGGGTGTCGCTCGAAGCGAAGCGTCACCGTGCCGCCCGCCTCGGTGAAGGCGTGCTCCACGGAGTTCTGCACGAGCTCGGTCAGCACCAGCGCCAGCGGCGTGGCGATGTCGGCGGTCAACTCGCCGGGGTTGCCCTCGACGCTGAACGCCACCTTCTGGTCGGGGCCGACCAGTCCCTCGGCCAGCATGTCAACGATGCGCGTGGCGATCTCGGAGAACGACGCTGCCTGACGTGCCTCCCGCGAGAGGATCTCGTGGACCAGCGCGATGGAGGAGATGCGCCGCACTGATTCGGTGAGCGCCTCCTTGCCCTCCTCGCTGGCGACCCGACGTGCCTGCAGCCGCAGCAGCGACGCGACCGTCTGCAGGTTGTTCTTCACCCGGTGGTGGATCTCGCGGATGGTCGCGTCCTTGACGCGCAACGCCCGCTGGTGGCGGCGCAGCTCGGTGATGTCACGGACCAGGATCAATGCGCCGGTCAGCTGCTCGCCCTCCATCAGGGGCATGATCCGTCGCAGCACGACGGCCCCGTCGCCCTCGATCTCGCCGAGGACGGCATACCCCTCGTCGAGCGCCGCGTCGGTGTCGTCGGGGCGCGGGTCGACGTCGGCGATGTTGGCGCCCTGGAGCCCCTCCATCTGCCCGACCCGTCGGTAGGCGCTGATGGCGTTCGGCGAGGCGAAGGTGATCGTGCCGACCTCGTCGATCCGCATGATGCCGTCCCCGACCCGGGGGCTGACCTCGTGTTCCTCGGGGCGGTCACCGGCGGCGTAGGGGAACTCCCCCTCGCACAGCATGCGGGCGAGCTGCCCGGCCGCCTGGAGGTAGGTCAGCTCGAGCTGGCTGGGCGACCGCGCGGTCGCCACGTTGGCCTCACGGCTGATGACGGCGATGATCTCGCCGCCGTATCCGACCGGGATGGCCTCCTCGCGCACGGGCACACCGGTGGACCAGTCGGGGTCGGCGTCACGGATGACCCGCCCCTCGGCGAACCCACGGCCCACCATGGGCCGCTGATGGCGCAGGAAGAAGTCGCCGACGAGGTCGTCGACGTAGATGGTCTGCGCGGTGTGGGGCCGCATCTGTCCGACGCAGCGGTAGCCCTCGTCGCCCCGCTCGTCGGTGTCCTCCACGAACAGCAGCAGGTCGGCGAAGGACAGGTCCGCCAGGACCTGCCACTCCGCAAGCAGGCGCTGGAGGTGGGCGGCCCCGGGCTTGTCCAGTCCGTCGATGCGTTCGAGGAGGTCGGTCAATATCGTCACCGGCGGATCGCCACCAGGGCGTCGCCCTCCTGCACGATGTCGCCCAGCGCGACACCGATGGAGGTGATGGTGCCTGCGGCGGGGGCGGTGATGGGGATCTCCATCTTCATCGACTCGACGACGAGGAGGGTCTGCCCGTCCTCGACGACGTCGCCGACGGCGGTGTTGATGGCGATCACGTTGGCGACCATGTCGGCGGTCACGGTCAGGTCTCTGGAATCGGGTTGGCTGCTCATCGTCGTTCGATTCTCCCAGCAGGGCGGAGGTGCGCGGGTGGCCGGACGGACCGGCTGCTGGTCATCGACCGCGGCGGATCTCGTCGCTGGCAGCGTAGGACACCTCGGGGTCGACCAAGGCAGCGGAACCCAGCACCGTGCCGTCCCTGACGTCCCCGGCGGCCAGCAACGCCGCCGTCGGCGCGGCCAGGTGGGTCGGGGTCGTCAGCAGCAGCGGTGCCCCACGGCGTGCCGCGGTGGGCGCGGCCGCCAGCGCCCAGGCCCACGCGGTGCTGTCGTAGCCGTTGGCGAGGAGGACCTCGTCGAAGGTGCCACCGTCGCTCCACAGCCGTTGCGCCACCGCGACGGCCGTGGCGGTGCGGTCGTCGCCGGCCATGCGGCTGGGTGACGGCAGGTCGGCGACGACGGCGTCGCTGACCGCGGCCGTCCCACCGAGCACGATGGTGGAGGCAACGTCGAGCCGATCGATGGCGTCGGCGGTCTCCGGCGACAGGGTGGCGGTGTCGGTGAGCATGACGGGGATGCCGGCAGCGGCGCCGTACGCCCCACCCGACAGCGCGTCGGCCCACGGGGCGGCGTCATCGGGGCCGGCCCGGGCGATCATGACGCGGTCCTCACCCGAGCGGTCCAGCACGACCTCGGCGACGGCGGCGGCCGTCGCAACCCGGGAGGGGCCCGCCAGGCGGACGACCTGACCGTGCACGGCCAGCCGGTCGGCCACCGCGGGGGCGACGGCCGCGGTTCCTCCCAGCACGTAGATGGTGGCCCCGGGTGCCAGCGCACGGTCGAGCTCGGCGTCGACCCGTGGGTCGAGGCCATCGGAGGGGGTCAGCAGCAGGGGCCCGTTGCGTCCCGCCAGCGGTCCACCGGACAGCGCGTCAGCGAAGACGTCGTGCCGGGCGATCACGGCCACGGTGGCCTCACCGCCGTCGAACGTGGCCGCGCTGACGGCTGCCGCGGCAGCGATCGGGTCGTCGGTGTCGGCCAGGCGGTCGAGGATGTCGTAGCGAACCTCCACCGATCCCTGGACCGGGTCGGCGTCCTCGGCGGTGACCGTCCACAGGTAGGTCCCGGGGGCGGCCGTCCCCTCGGACCAGCTCGCGTCGACACGGTCGCCCGATCCCTGCTGCTGGTGGACCGTCGTCCCGTCGGGCCCGATGATGTCCACCTGCCACGTCGCACCGGGCCACAGCACCGCGGAGACCGCGACCGGCGTGGTCAGCCGGCCATCGAGGTCGGCCAGGGCCTGGGTGGGGCTGGCCAGCGCACCCTCGATCACCGGGGGCTCCATCTCGAGGTGGCCCAGGGCGGAACGTCGGCCGTCGGCGGAGACCTCCCACTCGTAGGACCCGAGCGCCCAGCTGCTGCCGGCGAGGTCGATGGTGCCGGTCGCCGCAGTCCCGGACCCCTGGGCGCGGAACACGACGTCGCCAGCGGGATCGCGCAGGTCGATCTGCCAGTCGCCGGGCGGGTCGAGGGTGGCGGCGAAGGTCACCCGGTCGACGTCGGGGTCCCCGCGGACGACCCTCGTGGAGGTGATGTCGGACGCCTGGTCGACGATGAGGTCCCCGGCGCGTTCCCGGACGGCGGTCCGCGTGGCGGGCAGGCCGTTGTAGGGACCGTCACCCGGACAGGTCGTGGTCGAGACGTCGCGGTGTCCCGAGATGTTGTCGAGCGTGACCGCCTGGCCGTCGGGATACCGGGAGGATCCGGCGCTGACCGCCACCGACGTGCCCGTGGGGTGGAAGTGGTGGACGTCGGCCTTCCACGCGATCAGCTGCTCCAGGGCCGTCTGCATGGCGCTGCCGGGCGTGGCGGCGGTGTAGGTGCCCAGCAGGGCGACTCCCGAGGATCCGGTGTTGAACCCGCCGGCCTGGGCGCCGATGACGGCCCGGTCGATTCCCCCTGCACGACCCTCGTAGATCGTGCCGTAGGCATCGATGAGGAAGTTGTAGCCGATGTCGTTCCAGCCGTTGCCGTTCACGTGGTAGCTCTGCACGCCACGGACCGCAGCCGCGGCCTGCGCCTGGCTGTAGCCGTTGGAGCTGACGGTGTGGTGCACGAACATCCGGTCGACCTCGGCGGCGTAGGCCGGGGGGTCCTCGACGATGGACTCGTCGGCCCCCCATTCGGCGCGGCTGAGGATGGTGGGTTGTGCCGCCAGCGCGGTGGCCGTGTCCCGTGGTGTGCCGTTCCAGGCGGCCACCATCGCGTCCCACGCGCGTTCGGGGACCGACCGGTCCAGGCCCAGCGGGTCGATCAGGATGGCCTCGGCCCCGGCGAGGTCGCCGTCGAGTGCGCGGACCTGGAGGCGGTCGGCAGGACCGGTCCACAACGGATGGGTGCGCTCGGCGGCCGGGCCGGCTGCTTCGGCGGCCGCCAGCGCCTCCGGCGATGCCGGGTCGGGCCCTTCGTCGTGCATGTGCCCGAGCGGGGTCCATGTCGACCAGTCGCCATCACCCTGCGCGGTGCGGACCTCGACCTGCACCTCACCGGGGAGCGCCAGCGCCAGCATGGCGAACGGCGCGGTCTCCTGCGGGTCGCTCGTCACGATGCCGTCAGCGGCGAAGGTGCCGCCGGGCGGCGCCTGGAGCGGGACGTGTTCCAGCCGTACGGGCACGACGGCCTCGACCGGCGTGGGGGCAATCGCACCCAGCAGGCAGATCGCGACGACCAGCGCCGGCAGCACGAGGGTGCGCACCAGGCGTCGTCCGAGGGTGGCAGTGACGGTGACCAACGCGCGCCACGGTATCGCCGAAGCGCTGGCGCGCGGAGAACCCGTTACTTGCCGAGGAACCGCTCCAGGCCCTTGAGGGGCCCGATCTCGCGGATCCGCTCGAAGGCACGGGTCTCGATCTTCTTGACCTCGTGGATCGTGATGCCCAGGCGGTCAGCGACCTCACCCGGCTTCATCGGGGTGCCGTCGACGAGGCCCATGCGCGCCTCGAGCACCTTGCGCTCGATGTCGGGCAGGCGCTGCAGCACCGACGCCAGCTTGTTGCGCAGGCGCAGCGCTTCGGCCTCCTCCGGGTTGCGTCCCCCGCCCCGGGACTTGCCGGAGTCGGAACGCGGTCGAGAGGAGCTGCTGCCCTTGTCGGGCTTGCCTTCGGGGCTGCGGCGGTTCACGGGTCGCAAGACTAGCGGTTGGCGGGTCGGCCGCAGACCACGACGAACGTCCGGGTGCGGACGTGTCGCCGTGGCGCGATGCGGCCCTGTCCACACCGGCATGAGAGGATTCCACGCATGGAGCCCGACCTCGTACTGGTCGAACGCGACGGCCCCCTGCTGCGCGTGACGATCAACCGCCCCGATGCCCGAAACGCCATCAACGTCGACGTGACCGTGGCGTTGCTCGACGCCATCCGGCAGGCAGAGGCCGCAGACGACATCGTCGCCGTGGTCCTGACCGGAGCCGGCGACCGGGCCTTCTGCGCCGGCGGCGACCTCGGCGGGCTGGACCTCGGGGCCGGCGAGACCGCCATCCACCGGGGACGGGCCCTGTTCGCGGAGGTCCTGGAGGGGTTCCGACGCCTCCGTCGACCGGTGATCGGGCGGGTCAACGGGCACGCGCTGGCAGGCGGGTTCGGCCTTGCGCTGGCCTGCGACGTCCTGATCGCCGCCGACACGGCCACGTTCGGGGCGACGGAGGTCAAGGTCGGCCTGTGGCCACACATGATCTCCACCGTGATCGCCGACCACGTCGGCCCGAAGAAGGCGATGGAGCTCATGCTGACCGGCACACGGTTGACCGCTGCAGAGGCCCTCGAGCTGAAGCTGGTCAACCGGGTCGTCCCTGCCGCCGAGCTGGACGCTGCGGTCGACGCGTTCACCGACCAGCTCGCGGCCCTGTCGCCCGTCGTGCTGTCGTTGGGCAAGGAGTCCTTCGGTACCTCCCGGACCATGCGCCGCGAGGACGCGCTCCCCTATCTGGCGGGCATGCTGTCGGTGCACGTGCGCACCGACGACGCCAAGGAGGGAATCATGGCGTTCCTGGAGAAGCGCGCCCCGGCGTGGACCAACCGCTGATCGACATCGCGTCGGCCACGCCCGTGACGCCCTCCACGGTCCTCGTGACCGGCGGCTCCGGGTTCATCGGACGGTCGCTGGTGGCGGAGCTGCTGCGGCGAGGTGCCGAGGTCATCAACCTCGACCCGGTCCCCGGCCCCGGCCGCTGGCTGGCGGGCGACGTCCGGCACCTGCCGCCCGACCTCCCGGTGGTCGACGCGGTGGTGCACGTCGCCGGCCTGGCCGGAGGCGGGTCACCGACCGACGTCGAGCTCCACGACGTCAACGCCGGCGGCACGACCGAGGTCGTCGACCATGCGGTCCGCACCGGTGTTGGACGGTTCGTCCTGATCAGCTCCATCGCCGTGCTCGGACCCTCGGAGCTGCCGCTGGACGAGTCGGCGCCACCACGGCCGACCACCGCCTACGGCCGGTCCAAGCTGCTGGCCGAACGGGCGGTCCTCCGAGCTGCCCGCGAGGCCGAGCTGGAGGTCACCGTCGTCCGGCCCGGCTACGTGTTCGGCCGGGACAACCGCGGGAACTTCGGCCGGATGGTGGCGGCAGCCCGGGTCGGACGGTTCGCGATCCCGGGGCGGGAGGACACGCTGAAGGCCGGCATCTACCTGCCCGACCTCGTCGGCCTCCTGGCCCGGACGCTCGAGGAGCCAGCGCCACCGAGGATCGTGCATGCGGTCTATCCCGACACCCCAACGCTGCTGGCCCTCGTACGGATGCTCCACGAGCGACTCGCAGCGGGACCACTGTCGCGACGGGGCAGCGAACCCCGGGTTGTCCCCGAGCCACTGGTCCGCGCGGGGATCGCCGCGCTGGACATGGCCGCCCGCGCAGGGGTCTCCAGCGCCGCGGACCTCAGCGAGACGATGCACAAGCTGCGCGAGAGCTCCAACGTGGTCTCGTCGGTGGTCCCCGGCTCGAGCTGGGCGTTCGGGTGGCAGACAGCCCTCGACGACCTGCTCGTGTCCGGGGTGGACGGTTAGCGCAGCTCCAGCTTCGCCATGACGTTGTCGATGAGGCCGGGGGGTGCGGCGTCCCGGCAGGACGTGGCCACGATGGCCTTCAGTCGCTCCTCGAAGTCGGCACGATGCCCACACGGGGGGCAGTCCAACATGTGGGCCTCGACCTTTGCCCGCGTGTCGGGGGCACATTCGTCGTCCAGGAACTCCTGGAGCTGGTCGAGGAACTCGGTGCAGCGGTCACCCATCAGCTGATCCTCTCCTCGTCGTCGGTCGGTTCGTCAGGGGTGAGATCGTCCGGGGAAATGATCCCGTGGCGAACCGCGTGGTCGTACAACGCCTTCTGCAGCCCACTTCTTCCGCGATGCAGCCGACTCATGACGGTCCCGATGGGCGTGTCCATGATCTCGGCGATCTCGGCGTAGCTGAAACCCTCGACATCAGCCAGGTAGACCGCCGTCCGGAACTGCTCGGGAAGGCCGTCGAGGGCGTCCTTCACCGCCTGCGCGGGAAGCTGCTGCATGACCTCGAACTCGGCGCTGGGGGTCGTCCCGCCCTCGAGCCGGTCGAACAGCGAGAAGTCGCCGGAGTCCTCGAGGTTGTCCTTCACGCCGTCGGCGGAGACCTCCTGGGGACGTCGCTGCTTCTTGCGGTAGGAGTTGATGTAGGTCGTGGACAGCACGCGGTAGAGCCACGCGCGCAGGTTCGTGCCCGGCCGGAACTGGTGGAAGGAGGAGTAGGCCTTCGCCATCGCCTCCTGCACCAGGTCCTCGGCGTCTGTCCGGTTCCGGGTGTACCGCATCGCGGCCCCGAAGAGCTGGTCGACATACGGCATGGCATCCCTGACGAAGATCTCTCGACGTTCGTCGTCGGTCAGCTGCTGCCGAACGGGGCTGCTGGAGTCCTGCTGCGGGGTCGTGGCCATCTCCGTCGAAGTGTACGGGGAAACCACCCTTCACGATTCGACGCACACACAATGTCGTGTTAAGTCTTGTCAAACAGTCTTCAACTGGGCTATACCGTTCTCGTACACCTACGAACACGTACGGGAGTGGTGATGGACGTCGACGAGCTGGATGCGTGGCTGGGAACCGGAGACGAGGAATCGGGAGGCCAGGATTCGAGAGGCCCGGACGATGACGGCCGGGCCCGGGCACCATGGGGTGCGGCGCCGCCCCGCACCGACGACCTCGGCAGCGGGCGGGACGATCGGGGCCGGCGGTGGGTTCCCATCGCGGGCGGGGCGCTGCTGCTGTGGCTGCTCGTCATGGCGGTGGCGTTCGGGCGCGGAAGCGGGACCGACGATGCGGACGAATCCCCTTCCGTGATGGACACCGCGATGGCGGCAGGATCCGCGCCGACCGAGCCCGTCGGGACCGCCGGGACCATCCAGCCCGCCGAGGCCGTTGAGCCCATCGGCCCCGCCGACGACGCAGCCGCGGGGAATGCCACAGGAGGCGACGCCGCGGGGCACGTCCACGAGGGCGAACGCGACTTCGGTGCCATCGTGGCCCTCCGGACGGCGGTGACGGAAACAACTGACGGGACCGATCGGTACCTGGAGTGGGCCGTCCCCGTCGACCGAGTACCGCTGCACGAGGACGTGACGCTGGTCGTGCTCGACGCCGTCTGGCTGCGCGGTCGGGACGGCGTGTTCGACCGCGCCGAAGCAGGCCGCTTTGCGGTGCCGGTCGGCGCCGACGGGGCAGCGCTGACGGCCCCGTGGGCCGTGGGGGCGGCCATCCCATACGACCCCCCGGAGCCGATCGAACCGCCGGTGCTGCGACAACGGGTAGCCGAGGTCGAGGACGCGCTCGTGATGGACGGCTGGACCGACGTGGTGGTGCACGCCAGCGATGCCCACGCCGACCTGACCGGTGTGTGGGTCGTCGTCGTGGACGGCGTCGACCCGGCAGGGGTGCAACGGATCGGTGCGCTGCTCTGGCTGCACGACGACGGGACCCTGCGTGTGCTCGGCGGTTCGAGGTGACGCGCCCCCGCACGCCGCTGCAGCTCGTGACCGCGTTCGCCAGCCTGCTGATCGAGGTCGAGGCGGGCGTGCGTCCGGCGCGACACCTGCGACCGATGCTCGCACCCGAGCTGCAGACCACGCTCCGTCGTGTCCCCAGGGGCGGCATCGGTGGGGGTTTCGCGCGCGTCCAGAAGGTGCTGGTGCAGACACGCGGCGATCGGTGCGAAGCCGTGGTGCTGCTGGCCCGCCCCGAGCGGACCACCGCGCTCATCGTCTCACTGATGCGCGACCGGACGGGCTGGCTGGTCGTGGACCTGGCACGACCCGGCGAGGACCCGATGCCCGACCTTCCCCCGGAACACCCGACGCTGCCCCAGATCGCTTGGCACCGCGCCCCCCGCCCGGAGGACCAGCCACGAACATGGCAGCTGCCCGCCGGATGGCAACGGCCACGCCGGCCGGCGATGCCCGACGCGGCATGAGGTCGGGGACCTGCGGGCGACCTATCGTGGCGCGCCATGGAGCCTGCTGCCCTCCTCCCGCTGATCACTCCGCTCCTGTCGACCGGTGAGGTCGTGGCCACCCCCGACACGGCGGTCGCGACGGCGCTCGCTGCCGCCGGGTGGGAGGTGCGCATCGAGGAACCGGCCGCGCTGGCCGACGACAGCGTCGGGGCGATCCTGCTTCTGGCCGGCGAAGTCCCTGCCAATGGCGACCGGGGCCCGACGCTGCTGGCCGACGCGGTCCGCGCCACGCGGCCAGGGGGGATCATCGCCGTCGCGGCGCCGTCGGCAGTCCCTGCGGAGCTGGCCGGGGTCGGCGACGGGCAACCTGCGCTCGCCGCTGCGGCGGCGGACCACCTCCTGCGGGAACGTGGCATCGACGTCGAGCTGCTGGCCGCGCCCGGGGCGGCCGCACGCCTTGCCGGTCGCCCCTGGGCCGGACTGGAGGACCTGCCGGTGGACCGCACCCCGGGCCTGCTGGAGGCCGGGGAGGTCGTCCTGGCCGTCGGACGCAGCCCGGGCAGCATGGCGGACCGCAGCCGGACGTTCTTCGGCTCGATCGCCCGGAAGATCACGGCGGCGTCGGTGATCTGCACCGACGAGGCCGGTCGTGTCCTGGTGGTCTTCGACGACTTCCGGCGGATGTGGACGTTGCCGGGAGGGCTCGTGGACGCCGCGGAGAGTCCGGCGGACGCAGCCGTCCGCGAGGCGTGGGAGGAAGGCGGTGTGCGCGTCGTGCTCGACGAGCTGCTCGGGGTGTT
This sequence comes from Euzebya pacifica, assembly GCF_003344865.1. Lineage (GTDB taxonomy): Bacteria > Actinomycetota > Nitriliruptoria > Euzebyales > Euzebyaceae > Euzebya > Euzebya pacifica. The sequence continues at coordinate 1,221,078 of NZ_CP031165.1, read as the reverse complement.
CGCCCACGACCACCCCGACCGCGTGCAGTTCTTCTACGCCGCCCGTCCGGCGGCGCCGACTCCCGACCCGTCCCCCGTGCACACCCACGAGGTGACCGAGGTCCGCTGGGTCACGCGCGCACGGGCCGAGGCGATGGTCGACCCGATGATGCGTCGCCGGATGCAGGAGTGTCTCGACGGGCGGGCACGCAATCCCGTCCGCACCTGGGGCTGGTGACCCTGCGGCTCAGCGGTTGACGATCGAGCGGACCAGGTCGAGGTCGCCCTCGACGTCGAGGTCGACCAGCGATTGACGTCCCCACACCGCCAGCCAGAGCTCGTCGGCCGAACCAACGACGGTCGCCCGAGCAGCGTCGGGGTCGCCGTGGGAGGTCGACTGCGTGGCGCCCTCCTCCGAGGTCAGGACGACCGTCCCCTCCGGCGCATCGTCGGCGCGTGACCGCGGCAGGAACACCGACAGGTACTCCGCGATGCCGTCGTGCGCCTGGTCGACCTGGAACCCGACGGCCCGGTTGCGGGCCAGCTGGGCATCCCAACGGTGGATGGCGGCCTCGTGGGCCATCCGACGGTGCCAGAACGACACGGTGTCGTTGGGGGGGTCGAAGGTGAAGGCCAGGGCGTCCGGTGGCAGGCGACGGAGGGTGTCGAGCAGGACGGCGGTGCCCTCGCGAAACCAGTCGGCCAGCCCGTCAGCCGGCGGGGTCGGCCGCGGACCGGGAGGCGGGTCGGTCACCCCACGGTCCAGGTGGCTGCCGTGGAACCACTGCACGACGCCCAGGTGCCCCAGCAGGTCGGTCATCGTCCAGCCCGGGCAGGGTGGGACGGGCACATCGAGGCTGCCGGACAGGACCGCCTCGAGGAAGGCGGCGGATTCGTCCTCGATCATCTGCAGGTGGTCCACTCGGCTGATCATGGCATGTCCGGCGGCCACCGGGCGGCCGAGTGGCTAGGGTTCGCCGCCGTGACGTCGCACCACCGCACCCGAGCCTCGTGGACCGCCCGTGCCGTGGCGTTGGGCCGTGCCGTGGGGCGCGGCGATCTGCACGACGGGCTGGCCGAGCGGGCGCTCCCCCGTCTGGCGCGTCCCGCAGTTCGCGGCCTGCGAGCCGCTGCGACGCTTCCCGGCGGACGGGCGGCCGTGGCCGTCGGGCTCGGCGGGCTGAACGTGCATGCCGCGTTGCGGATGACGGCGGTCGACGCCGAGGTCGAGCGGGCCGTGCTCGCCGGGATCAGGCAGGTCGTCGTGGTCGGCGCCGGATACGACTCGCGCGCGTGGCGGCTGGAGGCCCTCCGGGGAGCAAGCGTGGTGGAGGTCGACCGCCCGGCAACCCAGCGACGCAAGCGGGCAGCCATGGCCGACCTGACCCCGCTCGCCGACGTGCAGTTCGTCGCCGCGGACCTGGCCGAGGACTCGCTGCTGCTGGCCCTGGCCCCGACGTCGTGGGACCGACAGCGGCCCACGCTGTGGGTGTGGGAGGCCGTCGTGCCCTACCTGGACGACTCGGCCGTGCGGTCGACCGCCACGGGGCTGGCCGAGCTGTCGGCCCCCGGCAGCCGGCTGGTGACGACCTTTGCCCACCCGATCGGCGGCGGCGGGCTCGCCGGTGCGTTCGTGGAGGGCGGGGCTCGCCTGGTGTTCGAGGCGCTCGGCGAGCCCCTGCGATCCTCCTACGACGACTGGGACATCACGGCGCTGGTGACCGAGGCAGGGTTCGAGGATCCCGTCGTGACGGGCGCCAGCGAGTGGGCCCGAGCCGTGGGGCAGGACGCCCCACGGCTGGTCTTCGCCGCCGAGCGGCTGGTCACCGCCGCCCGACGCTGAGGAGACCTACTCGTCGACCTGGCCGTCGCAGTTGTTGTCGATGCCGTCGCCGGCCACCTCGTCGGCGCCCGGGTTGACGCTGGGGTCGTCGTCGTCGCAGTCGACGTCGGCGCGGAAGCCGTCACCATCGGCGTCGGGGTGGGGGACGGTGTAGCTGCTGCCGCCGTCGGCGAGGTCAGCGGTGGGCGTGGCGCCACCGGTCAGGCTGGAGCCGAGGTAGCGCTGGGCCAGGAGCCCGTCGGAGCCGACGGTGCTGCCCGCCTCGAGCGGCACACCCTCACTGGCGATCATGCTGGCCGGCACGCGCAGGGTGACGACATCGGTGTCGGCGTCGAAGCTGCCGCTGATCGGCCCGACGGTGGACCGCAGCCCGTTCTCGTCGAAGGATCCCAGCGTGAAGCGGTCCGCATCGACGACGTGCTGGGTGCCCGACGCGAAGAAGCGGCCGCTGCCGCCGAAGATGCCGTTGGCGACGGAGAAGTTGACGTAGTAGGTGTTGCCGGCAGCGCCCACGGCTGGGGAACCAGTCAGGTCGAGCACACCCACCTCGAAGACCAGCTCCTTGGTGGCGTGGTCGAAGTCGACCGTCCCCTCGACGAGATCGAGCGACGCTTGGGACGGAAGCGGCAGCCCCTCGACGACGAAGGCGGTGGCGTCGCCCTCGGCATCGGTGAACCAGGTGCTGGAGGTGTCGCTGCCCTGGGCGCCAGCTGGGGCGATGACCCCGACGAGCAGCAGGGACAACGCGGACAGGATCAACATCAGACGAGTCATGGTTGGCCTGTTCGCGACACGAACCGCCGTTCCTGCCTGCCACCCCCACTTCGGACGAACTGTCAGGCGTCCGAAGGCGAGGGGTCGAGCTCCCCGGATTCGGTCGCACGGTCGTCGGGGTCCGCCGCGGCCCGGCGCCACAGGAGGATCCCCGCGCCGACGATCACGACGACGATCGAGACCCACCCGTTGCGGCTCAACCCCAGCAGCCTGAAGGTCGTGTCGGTACGGATCAGCTCGAGCAGGAACCGGATGGTCCCGTACCCGATCAGGTACACGCCGATCAGCCGACCGCGCAACGAGGGATGGCGACGCTCCAGCCAGAGGATCACGGCCGCGAGCCCGAGGTTCCAGAGGGATTCGTACAGGAACGTCGGATGGAACGTCTCGGCGTCGGGGTAGGCCGCCGGCCGCCGGCCCGGCGAGATCTCCAGCCCCCACGGAAGGGTCGTCGGCGTGCCGAACAGCTCCTGGTTGAAGTAGTTGCCCCAGCGCCCGAACGCCTGGGCGACCGGCACGGCGGGTGCCACGGCGTCCAGCAGGTCGGGCAGCCGCACCCCCCACCGGCGGCTCAGCACCACCAGCACCAGCGTGCCGACGGTCAGGCCGCCGAAGAGGGCCAGGCCACCCTCCCAGATCGCGATGACCTTCCACGGTTCGTCCTCGAACCGCGAGAGATGGGTGGACACGTACGCGGCGCGGGCCCCGAGGAAGCCGAGCAGGATCGCCCTGATCAGCATCCGCTCGATGACCTCGGTGTCCGCGCCCCGACGCGCCATGCGTCGCACGGTCATGCGCCACGCGATCGTGACCCCGATCGCGATCGCCAACCCGTAGAAGGTCAGCTGCAGCGGGCCCAGGTGCAGGGCGTTGGTGGACGGTGAGGGGATGGAAGCGAACACGTCAGCGTCGAGAGGCCATCAGGCCCGCCCCGAAGGGGCGCATCAGGCCCGCCCCGGAGGGGCGCATCAGGCCCCGTGGCACTTCTTGTACTTCTGGCCCGCCCCGCAGGGGCAGGGGTCGTTGCGGCCGGTCTTGTCGTCGTTGCGGATCGTGCCGGCCTGCTGGGCCGCGGCCGCGGCGTTCTCCTTGGCCGACCCGGGGGCGGCAGCACCGGTGCCGCCGCCGGCGACGGAGTAGGACGCTCCCGACCCCTTGGGGGCGGCGTCGCCGGACTTGGCCGAGGAGTAGCTGAACTGCGCATCCATCGGTCGGTTCGCGGCGCCGTCCAGGGACGGGCGGGAGATGCGCGGACGCGGGGACGCCGGCTTGGCCTGCGCCTCGGCCGGGGCCTCGCCCTCCTTGCGGACCGGCAGGTTGAAGATGTAGCCGACCGACTCCTCCTTGATGCGCGCCTGGATGTCGGCGAAGGCGTTGTAGGCCTCGCGCTGGTACTCCACCAGCGGGTCGCGCTGCCCGACCGCGCGCAGGCCGATGCCGTCGCGCAGGTGGTCCATCTCGTAGAGGTGCTCGCGCCAGACGCGGTCGACGACCGACAGGATCACGCGGCGCTCGACCTGCCGCATCGCGAGCTCGCCGATCTCCTCCTCGCGGGCCTCGTACCGCTCCATGGCGGTCTCCTCGAGGCTCTGGCGAAGGTCGAAGTGGGCTTCCTTGCCGTCGAACTCCGTGGCGTCGATGGAGAACTCGTCGACCCCGAAGAGCTTGCGGACCCGCTCCTCGAGCTGCTCGACGTCCCATTCCTCCGGGAACACGCCCTGCGGGGCGAACTGGACGGCCAGGTTGTCGACGGCGTCCTCGACGAACTGCTCGGCGATCTCCTCGACCTGGCTGTCCTCGCCATGGAGGACGGTGTCGCGCTCGCGGTAGATGATCTTGCGCTGCGCGTTCATGACGTCGTCGTACTTGAGGACGTTCTTGCGGATCTCGTAGTTGCGCGACTCGACCTGCGCCTGCGCCCGGGCGACGGCCTTGGTGACCATGTTCGCCTCGATGGGCAGGTCCTCGGGCATGTTCAGCCGGTTCATGATCGACTCGACCGCGGAGGCGTTGAACAGCCGCATCAGGTCGTCCTCGAGCGACAGGTAGAACCGGGACTCGCCCGGGTCGCCCTGACGTCCGGACCGACCGCGCAGCTGGTTGTCGATCCGTCGGGAGTCGTGCCGCTCGGTACCGAGCACGTACAGGCCGCCCAGCTCGAGGACCTTCTTCTTCTCCTCGGCGCACTCGACCTGGAAGGCCGCGAGGGCCTTGTCGTACTCCGCTTGGTACCGCTCGCGCCAGACGCCCTCGGGCTCGACCTCACCGGTCTCGAGGTCGGTGACCGGTTCGGCCCCGGCCTCTCGCTTGGCGACCTTGGTGGCCAGCGCCTCCGGGTTGCCACCGAGCTGGATGTCGACACCACGACCGGCCATGTTCGTGGCGACCGTGACCGCGCCGATGCGGCCGGCCTGCGCGACGATGTCGGCTTCGCGGAAGTGGTTCTTGGCGTTCAGGACCTCGCACTGGACGCCGGCGACCTTGAGGCGCTTGTGCAGCTCCTCGGACCGCTCGACGCTGGCGGTACCGACGAGGACCGGCTGGCCCTTCTCCTGCCGGGCCTTGAGGTCCTTGACCACCGCGTTGAGCTTGGCGTCGAGGGTCTTGTAGATCTGGTCGGCCTGGTCGAGCCGCTGGATGGGCCGGTTGGTCGGCACGACCACGACACCCATCTCGTAGATCTCGGCGAACTCCTTCTCCTCGGTCTTGGCCGTACCGGTCATCCCGGCGAGCTTGTCGTAGGTGCGGAAGTAGTTCTGCAGGGTGATGGTGGCCAGCGTCTGGTTCTCCTGCTGGATCTTCACCCCTTCCTTGGCCTCGATGGCCTGGTGCAGGCCCTCGGAGTACCGGCGACCGTGCAGGGTGCGGCCGGTGTTCTCGTCCACGATCAGGACCTCGCCACCGTCGACGATGTACTCGTCGTCCCGGCGGAACAGCTCCTTGGCCCGGATCGCGTTCTGCAGGTGGTGGATGAGCGGGGTGTTGGCGTTCTCGTAGAGGTTGCCGACGCCGAGCAGCTCCTCGACCTTCTCCACGCCCTCCTCGGAGACCGCGATGGTGCGCTTGGCCTCGTCGACCTCGTAGTGCTCGTCGCGCTTCAGCTTCGGGGCGATGCGCTTGGCGAACACCTCGTACCACTGGGAGCTTGCGTCAGCCGGGCCGGAGATGATGAGGGGCGTCCGGGCCTCGTCGACGAGGATGGAGTCGATCTCGTCGACGATGGCGAAGTTGTGGCCGCGCTGCACGAGCTGGTCGGGCTGCAGGACCATGTGGTCACGCAGGTAGTCGAAGCCGAGCTCGTTGTTGGTGCCGTAGGTGACGTCGCAGTCGTAGGCCGCCTTCTTCGACGCCTTCGGCTGCTGGGGATAGACGTACCCGGTGCTGATGCCGAGGAAGGAGTAGACCTGCCCCATCCACTCGGCGTCACGGGACGCCAGGTAGGGGTTGACGGTGACGACGTGAACGCCCTTGCCGGACAGGGCGTTGAGGTAGACGGGCGCGGTGGAGGTCAGGGTCTTGCCCTCACCGGTGCGCATCTCGGCGATCTCGCCCTGGTGGATGACGATCCCACCGAGGACCTGCACGTCGAACGGACGCTGGCCGAGGACACGCCAGGCGGCCTCGCGGACCGTGGCATAGGCATCGAAGAGGATGTCGTCGAGCGTCTCCCCGTCGGCCAGCCGCTTCTTGAAGACGTCGGTCTGGGCCGCGAGCTCGCCGTCGGACATCTTCTTGATGTCGTCCTCGAGCGCGTTGACCTGCTCAACCATCTTCCAGAGCTGCTTGAGCCGCTTGCCCTCGCCCATCCGCAGCAGTCGATCCAGCATCCGTCACTCTCCCGGCCGCCTGGGATCTGCGTCCTCGCGACCACCGTTTCGTCACGCGCACACGCCGATGGGCGCGCGTCGAACCCCGTCAGAACGTGGGGTCCGGCTCCCAGCGTATCCCCGTCTGCTCCTTCGGCCGATCGCGCGGTCGGACATCCCCCTGCTGGCGAGCCCACCTCGTGTCGTCCGGGGGGTGTGACGACCCGGGACCGGTCCCTCAGCCGGTTCCCATCCGAGGTGGGCTCGCCCCCTCATGCAGCGTGTGCACCACCGGGGTGGCGCCACTGCGGTGCACGATAGGAACGAGGCTTTCACTATCCTTTCGGAACGTGGATGCCCTCTTGCTGGCCAGACCCTCCTTGACCGCACGGCTGGACCGCGCCCTGGAGCATCGCCTGACCGCGATCGTCGCCGGTCCGGGCTCCGGCAAGAGCACCGTCCTGCGAGCCTGGTACTCCGGGGTCAGGGCCGCCGTGTGGCATCCGCAGCCGACCAGCTCGTGGGCGAACGCTGCCTCGGGCCTCGTCGAGGCCCTTGCCCGTGTCGTCGACCTCCCCGACCTGTCGGCGTCGTGGCGCAGCGCTGCACCCGAACCGGAGTCCCCGACCCGGCGGGGCACCGCCATGGCCGGCGACCTCGTCGACGCCATCGGCGACACCGAGCTGGTCATCGTCGTCGACGAGCTCGATCCGGTGGCCGACGTGCCCGGTGTGGGGCACCTGCTGGCCTCGCTGGTGCGCCAGGCACCGCCCACGCTCCACGTCGTCGTCGCTGCGGGCTCGTCGCTGCCGCGAGAACTCGCCGGGATGTGCGGGCTGGAGCTGACCGGCGACGAGCTGGCCTTCGACCTGCCCGCCGTCGAGGCGCTGCTGGAAGCCCTCGACGCCGATCCCGGCCGGGCGCCGCAGATCCTCGATGCAACGGGCGGGTGGGCCCTCGGGGTCAGGCTGGCCGCCGAGGCGGACGACCCGTCGCTGCCGGCAGAGGTCCAGCCGCTGGTCGACCGGGCCCTCCAGCGCCGGTCACCGGCCGCGCGGGCGGTCCTCCACGCCGCCGTCGACCTGCCGTGGGTCGACGACCCGATGCTGGCGCACCTGGGCGTGGAGGACGCGGCGTCCGGCATGGCGGAGCTGCAGCGCCATGGGGTCTTCCTGACGCCCGTCAGCGGGAGCGGTCATCGCCTGTCGGACCTGGTGGTGGACGTCGTCGCCGCCTCGGCAGGCGAATCACCAGCCACCCGTTCCCGTCGCCTGCGCGCCGCCGCCGAGTGGTTCGAGGCCCATGACCAGCCGGCCCCGGCGCTGACCTGCCTCGTCCGCGCCGACGACCACGACCTGCTGGTCGCCATGCTGGAGGCCGACGGGGCCCAGCTGCTGCGCAGCGGTCAGGTCGACGTGGTCGCCGATGCCTGCGCGGCGGTACCTCCCGAGGGACGCACCAGCCTGCTGCACATCCTGGAGGGCGACGCCAACCAGGTGCGTGGCGACTGGGCCGGATCGTTGGCCGCCTACCTCCGTGCATCGCAGGGTGCCGAGCCGGGCATCCGCCCCAAGCTTGCCTGGCGGGTCGGGTTGATCCACTACCTGAGGGGCGAGCTGGACGAGGCCATGGCCGCCTACGAGGACGGCTTTCCCGGCGCCGAGGTTGATGCCACGGGCGACAGCCTTGGGGACACCGCGTTGGCGCAGGCATGGGGTGCGGCGGCCTGCTGGCTCCGCGGGGACCTGCCGCGGGCCCGTCAGCTGGCGACCGACGCGTTGCGGGACGCCATCGCGAGCGGGGAGCCCGGCGCAGAGGCCGCGGCACGCACCGCGCTGGCCATGGTGGCTGCCGCCGACGGCGACCGGGCCGCCAACGACGCCCACTACCGGGCTGCGCTGGCAGCCGCCGAACGGGCAGGCGATGCGCTGCAGCTGATCCGCATCCACACCAACCGGGCCTCCCATTTCTGTGAGGAGGGGGCGTTCGACGCGGCGCTCGGCGAGCTGGAGAAGGCGATCCACCTGTCCGGCCTCGCCGGCGAGCGCACGATGCGCAGCATGGCCCTGTCCAACCGCGCCGAGGTCCACCACCGCCTCGGCCGCATGGAGGAGGCGGCCGCCGACGTCACCGAGGCCGAACGGATCTGCACCGAGGTCGGCACCGACATGGTCGTCTACCCGTTGCTCCGGCGAGGGTTGCTGGCCGGCGACCGCGGCGACCGACCGGGTGCCCTGTCGGCCCTCGGCCGGGCGATCGAGATCGCCAGGCGCACCGACGACCAGCAGGTCCTCGCGCCCGCGCTGGCGGCTCGGGCAGTCGTCCTCGCCATCGACGACCCGACGGCGGCCGCGGCGCTGGCGGCCGAAGCGGTTGCGGTCTCCGGTGGGTTGGCGAGGGCGGAGGCGTTGATCGCGCAGGCCTCCGTGGCCCTGCACCGCCACGAGCGGGAACACGCCACCCGCCTGGCCCTGCAGGCCCTGGCCGACGCGCGCCATCGCCGCGACCGGGTCAACGAGGCCGAGGCGTTGCACGTGCTGGCAGCGGCCGAGCGCACCGCCGGCGCACGACATGTCTCGGCGGCACGGGCGATCTGGGCCGGGCTGGGCTGCCCGGTCGGCGTGGCCGCGACGGCCATGCTCGCGGCGGACGTCGGCAGCCCCGCAGCGGCCGCAGCGGAGACGCGGCTCGTGGAGATGGGCGCAACAGGCGTTGCCGAACGCATCCGCGCCTGGTGCGCCGAGGAGGCCAACGACACAGGTCCTGGAGCCGTTCGGCTACGGCTGCTGGGTGGGCTGACCCTCGAGGTCGACGGGGCGCCGGTGCCGCACGAGACCTGGGGGTCCCGCAAGTCACGCCTGCTGCTGGCTCGGCTCGTCGCCCGTCGGGGCCGGCCGGTCCCCCGTGAGGAGGTGGCGTGCGCTTTGTGGCCCGACGGCGATCCCTCACGGCTGGGCCCACGGCTGTCGGTCGAGCTGTCCAAGCTCCGCCGGGCGCTGGGGCCGGCCCGCGAGGCGATCGTCGCCGACCGGGGCAGCCTCCACCTGGACCCGCACGGGCTGGATGTCGACGTGTGGCGGTTCGTCGACGATGCCAGGAGCGGACTCGATGCCGTGCGGAGCGGCGGCGACGGCAGCGATCGGCTGCGACGTGCCGACGCGGCCTACACCGGGGACTTCCTCGAGGAACATCCCTACGAGCCGTGGGCGACGGAGCTGCGCGATCGTGCCCGCGCGCTGGCCGCTGACGTGGCCCGGGCCCTGGCGGGGATCGCGTGGTCGCTCGGTGACGCGCCCGAAGCCGCCCGTTGCTGGCGCCGGGTCCTGGAGCGGGACGCCTGGGCCGAGGACGCCCACCTGGCGCTCGTCGAGATCCTCTCCAGCGTCGGAACCCACGGCGAGGCACGACGCGCCTACCAGGCCTATGTCTCGCGGATGGAGGAGATCGACGCCCCCATCCACCCCTTCCCCACCCTCGAACCGGCGGGAACGCCTACTTAATTTCGAGGAGCTTCTCGCGGACGGCGTAGACGACGGCTTCCATGCGCGAGTGGAGGTGCAGCTTCTCCAGGATGTTGCGCACGTGGTTCTTCACCGTGTTCTCGGAGATGAACAGCTCCTTGGCGATGTCGCGGTTGTTCATCCCCTTGGCGACGAGCGTCAGGACCTCCATCTCGCGGTCGGTCAGCCGGGGGGCCGGCATCTGCTGCTTCTCCTCGTCCTTCTTGGCCATCGCCGCGAACTCGTTGAGCAGCTTGGAGGCCATGGAGGGCGAGATCAGGGACTGACCGGCGTGGACGCTGCGAATGGCGTCGGCGACCTCGTCGATGGAGATCTCCTTGAGGAGGTACCCCGACGCGCCTGCCTTGATCGCGTCGTAGAGGTCCTCTTCCTCATCGGAGATCGTCAGCATCAGGATCTTCGTCGAGGGGACCTTGTCCTTGATCGACTTGGTCGCCTCGATCCCCGTGATGCCGGGCATCCGGACGTCCATCAGCACCAGGTCGGGAATGTGCTCCTCGGCGAGGGCGATGACCTCGTCACCGTCGCTGGCCTCGGCCACGACGTCGATGTCGTCCTCGGACTCGAGGACCATGAACAGTCCCCGACGGAAGAGCGCGTGGTCGTCGGCGACGATGACCTTGATGGAGTCGGCCGGCGTCTCGCTCATTCGATGCTCCCGTAGTTCGCGTGGGGGTGGGGCCGTCGATGCCCTGGTGACTACTCATGTAACCAGACGTCGACCCCACCCGTTCGGACTACAGACTACCCCGTCACAAAGGAGTCGTTAGCCCGCCGCCGCCATGGCCGCGGACTGGTCAGCGCTGGTCGCCTCGATCAGGCCGATGTCACCGTCACCGCGTCGGTAGACCACATTCGGTGCGCCCGTTCCGGCGTTGGTGAACAGGTAGAAGTCGTGGCCGAGCAGCTCGAGCTGCAGGACTGCGTCGTCGGGGAACATCGCCGTCAGCTCGAACTCCTTGCGCTTGACGATGTTGGGTGAGGGGTCATCGTGTTCGACCTGGCCGTTGCTGCTGCGCCGGTGCACCTTGGGCAGCTCACCGGTGGTGCGCGCATCGTCGCGGCCACGGCGGCCACGGTCGATCAGCCGGGTCTTGTAGCGACGCAGCTGGCGCTCGAACCGGGCGATGGCCTGGTCGATCGCCTCGTGGTGGTCCTGCCCCTCGCCGAGGGCGCGGACGGTGTGCTTCTTCGACCGTGCGGTGATCTCCACACTCGCCGGGTTGGGTATCCGTGGATTGTGCTCCTCCGCAAAGCTCACCTCGAGGTCGACGATGCGGTCGAAGAAGCGGGTGGCGTGTTCTACCTTGCGCCGTGCTTCCTCCTTGACCCGTTCCGAGATCTCGCAGTTCCGTGCTCGCAGAGTGATGTCCACATGCGCCTCCTTGGTGGGTGCCTACTGCTCGGTCCTGCGACCTACAAAACCACGAACGCCCCGGGCGCCGATGGCGGCGTCGCGGGGCGTGCAGGGTGCGGGGCAGGCTTGGCTCCAGCTGTCTGGCGGATCAAGCCTCACCTCCTGTTGGTCGCACCCGATATGGTGGAGGCATCGACTGTCCCGCGCAAGGGGCAGTTCACCCTCCCGATACCTCGCGTGCATCACAGGATGCAGGCCGACTCGCCGCCGACGACGAGCCGAACGCCAGCCGATGGAGGCCCCCATGCCACCCTTCGCCGTCCGCTCGACCAGCGATCACCTCGCCACCGACCAGCTCGATGCCTGGTGCACCCTGTTCGAGGGCTGCACCCGCATCAACGCGCTGGTGCCACGTCAGCACGCCACGGCGCTCGGGGTGATCCAGCGCCTGCGGCTCGTGCCCGACGAGTCCATGGAGGCCGTCATCGACGACGGCACCGGCCGGCTCCGCGTGGTGTGGACGGGCAGCGATCCCCTGAACGGGCTCGAGCTCGGCCGCGGGCTTCGGGTGGAGGGGACTGTCAGCCTGGACGGCGGACAGAAGCTGATGCGCAACCCCACGTGGTGCGTCGTCCGCGACCCCTACGCCTGCGCAGAGAAGGAACGCGAGAAGGAACGCGCCGCTCGGACGGACAAGGGCGTCAGCGCCCGCCGATGAGCGCCTCGCGCATCTCCTCCACACGCATCACCGGCACCAGCGCCAGCACCTCGTCCCCCTCCGTCAGCGCGGTCGTCCCACGGGCCGGCAGCACCCGGTTGCCGCGGACGATCGCGACGATGGCGCTGTCCGGTGGCAACGGCAGGCCGTCGACGCGCTGACCGGTTGCGGCGGACTTCTCGTCCAGCCTGACCTCCAGCAGCTCGATCTCGCCGCGTCCGAGCTTGAGCAGGCTGATCAGGTCACCGGTCAGCACCTCCTCCTCGACCAGCGCGGTCAGCAGGTGGGGTGGCGAGACGGCAAGGTCCACACCCCACGAGGCGTCGAACAGCCACTCGTTGGCCGGGTAGTTCACCCGTGCCAGCACGCGTGGCACGCCGAACTCCTCCTTGGACAGCAAGCTGACGACCAGGTTGTCCTCGTCGTCACCGGTCACGGCCACTACGACGTCGGCGCTGCGCACCTCCGCGGCTTCCAGCACCGCCGGGGCACAGGCGTCGCCGTGGACGATGCGGATGCCATCGCCGACGCGGGCGACGGCCTCGTCGCGCTTCTCCACGATCGTCAGGTCGTGGCCACGGTCGCGCAGCTCTGCGGCCAGGTACCGACCGATGCCGCCTGCGCCTGCGATGACGACCTTCATGCGGTCCCCTTCATGCTGTCACCTTCACGAATGGGTCTCCTCCGACACCGTGGCCAGGAACGCCTCGGCCTCCTCCAGTACGGCGCGCTGGACGGCCAGGTGGATGCGCTCGCCGGCCTGCAGCAGCTGGCGCGGAACCGGGATGGAGGTCTGTCCGACCCGGGTGACGGCGGCGAGCAACCACTTGCCCTGCCGCTGGAAGCGCTCGACCTCCCACGGGCCACCCTCGGCCGGCAGGTCGTGGGCCAGCACCACCACGTCACCCTCTCCCGGACCGATGGCCGTCTCGTGCTGCAGCACCCCCTCGCGGAGGTGCCCCAGGATCGCGTCGGTCGTCCACCGGGCGCTGGCGATGGTCGTGATGCCGTGCCGTTCGTAGATCGTGGCCCGGTCGGGGTCGTAGATCCTCGCCACGACCGTCTGCACGCCGAACCGCTCCCGGGCGATGCGGGCCGCGACGATGTTGGAGTTGTCGCCGCTGGTGACGGTCACGAAGGCGTCGGCGTGGTCGACCCCCGCCTTCAGCAGCGTCCCGCGGTCGAAGGCGAGGCCCTGCACGGTGGTGCCGCGGAAGCTGGCCGGCAGCCGCCTGAACGCCTTGGGGTCCTCGTCGACGACCACGACGTCGTGGCCCGCCGCGTCCAGCTCGCCCGCGAGGCTCGAGCCCACACGGCCGCAGCCGATCAGGATCACGTGCACTGGCGGGGCTCCTCTGCGTGCCGGGGGGTGGGTGGGCCCGTGCGATGACGTCGGTCGACCCGACGGGTCACGGCCCGGGGGGAGACGATAGCGCCAGCAGGCCAGCAGCGGCGGCTCTGCCCACCCGGACGTACAGGGCCCGAAGCCGTACAGTCCACGATCGCCATGGGTATCTACTCCTCGCTGAAGCGCCGGGTGATCGGTGACCCCCGTGCCAGCGGGGAGCTGACCGGACAGGTCCTGCCGCCCTGGCTCGGCCTGCCGACGTTCGCCAGCGACACCCTCTCCTCCGCGGCGTACGCCACCGAGGAGACCATGGTCGTCCTGGCCCTGGCCGGCGCTGGCGCGTTGACGGTCGCCGGACCGCTGGCCGCCGCGGTGGCCGTGCTGATGATCATCGTCATCTTCGGCTACCGCCAGACCGTTCGGGCCTACCCCGACGGCGGCGGCGCCTATGTCGTCGCGACCCACAACCTCGGCCGCCGGCCCGGGCTCGTCGCGGCCGCCGCGTTGCTCGTGGACTACACCCTGACCGTCGCCGTGTCGGTCTCGGCCGGCACCGCCGCCATCGTGTCGGCGTTCCCGGAGCTCAGCCCCGCCCGTTTGCTGGTCGCCCTGACGTTCCTCGGTGTCATCACCGTGACCAACCTCCGTGGCGTGCGCGAGGCCAGCATCATCGTGGCCGTACCGGTCTACGCCTTCGTGTCGATCATGGGCGCGATGATCCTGCGGGGGGTCGTGCAGTGCTCCACGTCGGGGTGTCCGTCGGTGCCCTTCGACCAGCCGGAGGTCCCGGCGGCGGTGACCGGCCTGACGGTGTGGCTGGTCCTGCGCGCCTTCGCGACGAGCGCCACGTCGCTGACGGGTGTGGAGGCGGTGTCCAACGGGGTGCAGGCGTTCCGTGCCCCGGCCTCGCGCAACGCCGGCATCACCCTCGGGCTGATCGGCCTCCTGGCCGTGCCGATGGTGCTGGGCATCGCCTACCTCGCGACCAGCATCGAGGGGGTCGTGGCCTTCGCCGGGCTCGAGCGGACCGTCACCTCCCAGATCGCCGGCGCGGTGTTCGGCCCCAGCAGCGTCGGGTTCTTCGGCGTCCAGGTCGCAACGGCCGCCATCCTGTTCCTTGCCGCCAACACGGCCTACGCCGACTTCCCCCGCCTCGCCTCGCGGCTGGCCGACGACCGGTTCCTGCCCCGTCAGCTGTCGGCGCGCGGTGACCGGTTGGTCTTCTCCAACGGCATCATCGCCCTGTCGTTGGCCGCTGCCCTGCTGATCGCCTTCGCCGGCGCGCGGGTGACCGTGCTCGTGGCGCTGTACATCGTCGGGGTCTTCACCGCGTTCTCGTTGTCGCAGCTGGGCATGGTCCGCCACTGGCTGCGGGAACGCGAGCCGGGATGGCGGGCCTCGGCCACCCTGAACATGGTCGGGGCCCTGGCGACGGGCGCGGTCCTGCTCGTGGTCGTGGTCACCAAGTTCACCGTCGGTGCCTGGATCGTGCTGGTGCTGGGCCCGGGAGTGGTGCTGGCCATGATCGGTGTCCGCCGTCACTACGACGCCTACGAGGCCGCGGTCGTCGGCATGGGCCTGCATCCCCAGCCACAGCGACCGGTTCGCGTCATCGTGCTCGAGGACCGGGTCGACGCGGCCACGGCGGCGTCGGTTGCCTACGCCTACGGCATCGGGGCGGCCCACATCACCGGTGTGCTGGTCCCGTCGGGCCGCAAGCGCGAGAACGTGCGTGAGCGGTGGCGTCAGCTCGCCCCGGGGCTGGAGGTCAACGAGTACGTCCCGGGCCTGCGTCGGACCCCGGCGATGACCCAGCGCGACATCGCCCTCGAGCGGGCCGGACAGCATCCCGAGGCGTTCACCATGGCGGTGGTGCCCGAGACGCGATCCAACACCTGGATCGACGTGGCCCGCCGGCACCGGGTGGCCCAGCGGGCGAAGGCCGCGCTGGTCGCCAACGGCCGCCTCGTCGTCACCAACGTCGTCTCCCCCATCGGCGGACCGGGTCCCTACCAGGTGACCGAACCCGTCCAGCACCACGTGGTCGTGCTGGTCAACCGCGTGCACCGCGCAACGTTGCGGGCGATCGCCTACGCCGAGTCGCTGCAGGCCAACTCGGTGCAGGCCCTGTCGGTCAACGTGGGCAGCCGCCGGTCCCGCGAGATCCTGGGCGACTGGAAGAAGGCCGGCCTGAAGGTGCCCCTGGACCTGGTCGACAGCCCCTACCGGTCACTGATCGACACGGTGCAGGACTACGTCGGGGAGTTCTCACCCGATGGACAGCACACCGTGGTGACCGTCGTGATGAGCGAGTTCGTGCTGCCCCGGTGGTGGCAACGGTCGCTGCACAACCAGACCGTGCTGCAGATCAAGAGCGCCCTGCTGTTCAACCGTGGGGTCGTGACGACGTCGGTCCCGACGCTGCTGTCGAGCCTGGACCCCGACGCCCTGCCGTCCGCCGAGGCCGACGGCCCGCTGACGGTGGACCACCAGCAGCAGCCAGCGTGACCCCCAGCACCCTGTCGGCGCCGGCGCCGCGCAGGGTGCTGGCCGCGGCGAGCAGGGTCGCCCCCGTTGCACGGACGTCGTCGACCAGGACAACCGGGCCGTGCAGCCGCCGGGTCGTGCGGAAGGTGTCGACCTGGGCCTCCAGGCGCTGACGCGCGTCGAGGTCGGGCTGCTCGACGGGGCGGCCGACCCGCTCCAGTAGCCGGACGGCGTTGGGCCCGGCCAGCCGTTCGGGCAGGTCGATCCCGCGCCGGCGCCGACGCGACCGCGGGGCGGGGACCCAGGTGACCGGCACATCGGCAGGGACGGCGAGCAGCCGGGCAAGCGCGTCGGCTGCCTGCCGCAGGCCGCCGGACTTGGTCGCCTTGATGGCCGTCGAGAGGGGGTGGGCGTAGGCGAACGCCCCGACGGTGGCGATGCCGTCGCCGAGGGGATGGATGGTGCCGTCCGGGTCGAGCTCGTCGGCACAGTCCGGGCAGAACGGCACCGGACCGGGGTCTCGGCAGCCGAGGCAGCGCGTGGGGACGAGGATGTCGAGCAGCACCCCGTCATGCTGACCCGTTGCCCTGTGGGGCGTCCATCTCCTCCGCCGCAGCCTGTGGACAGGGGACCCGCGGTGTGCGGCCGGGCCGCACCTCGTTCGGCGCGATCGGGGCCTGCGTCGCCCCGGCGCGATTTTCCCCCCCGATCGCGCCGGTTGGGTAGCGTGACGACCATGCTGTCTGCCTACGCCGCCCGCTTCTCCCCCGACGACCCGTTGTCCGCCCTGGAGGTGGGCGAGCAGCCCGAACCCGAGGTGCCGGCGGGCTGGGAGCTGGTCACGGTCAAGGCGGCGGCGCTGAACCACCACGACCTGTGGTCACTCAAGGGTGTGGGCCTGAAGGCCGAGCAGCTGCCGATGATCCTCGGTGGCGACGCGGCGGGTGTGACCGCCGACGGGCGCGAGGTCGTCTGCCATGGCGTGGTCGCTGGCGCCGACGGCATGGGCAACGACACCGACCCCAACGTCAGGTTCAGCCTGTTCAGCGAGCACCACCCGGGCACCCACGCCGAGCGGCTCGCCGTCCCCAGCGTCAACCTGATCGACAAGCCCGCCGAGCTGTCCTTCGTCGAGGCCGCGTGCCTGCCCGTGGCCTACCTGACCGCCTACCGGATGCTCTTCGTCCAGGGCGGGTTCCGGCCGGGCGAGACCGTGCTGGTCCAGGGCGCCGGCGGCGGCGTCAGCACCGCCGCCATCCTGCTCGGCCGTGCCGCGGGCCTGCGCATCTGGGTGACGTCCCGCAGCCAGGAGAAGGCCGACCGCGCCGTGGAGCTCGGGGCCCACGAGGCGTTCGAGTCCGGCGCCCGCCTTCCCGCGCGGGTCGACGGCGTGCTGGAGACGGTCGGCCGCGCGACGTGGGAGCACTCGCTGAAGTCGGTGCGCAACCAGGGGACCGTCGTCGTGGCCGGCATGACCTCCGGTGACCCCTCCCCCGCTGGCCTGCCCCACCTGTTCTTCCGCCAGATCCGCGTCATCGGCTCGACCATGGGCACCCGCGCCGAGCTGCGCGACCTGCTGTCGTTCATGGCCGCCAGCGGCGTCCGTCCGCTGGTCGACGACACCTATCCCCTCGCCGAGGCGCGCACGGCCTACGAGCGGATGGCCGAGGGCGAGCTGTTCGGCAAGCTGGTGCTCGTGGGCGAGTAGGCGGCTGGAGGATTCTCCTCCCCAATCGTCGTCGATCAGCAGGAATGCGGCAGTGGACGTCGAACACCACCGCCATGAAGCTTCGACTCGTATCCCTGCTGATCATCAGCCTGATCACCGCCGGCCTGAGCGTGACTGGCGGCGGATCAGCCACCGCTGCTCCCTCGCCCCGCGGCTCGACCGTGACCGACGCCTGGTTCCCCTCCGGCGACGGCACCATGCTGCACGCCGAGGTGGCCCTTCCGACCGACGGCTGCGATGCCGTCGACAACGCCGATGGCACCACCGGGTGTCCGGTCATCGTCTCGATGGGCCCCTACTTCGGATCCGGCGTCCAGGACGGTGTGGCCCTCGGCTTCGGTGACATCACCAACGACGCCAACTGGTCCAACCGCTTCTCGGACTTCTTCGAGTACGAGTTCGACACCGACGACGACGGCGAGGGCGACACCAACATCTTCGAGATGGGCTACGCCGTCGTGCAGGTCGACTCGCGCGGCTACGGCGAGTCCGGTGGGTGCAACGACTATGGCGGGCACGGCGAGCAGATGGACATGGCTGCGGCCGTGACCTGGGCCGGCACCCAGGACTGGTCCAACGGCCAGGTCGGCACGTGGGGCAAGTCCTACGACGCCTGGACCCAGGTCATGGGCCTGGCGGAGAACCCGCCGCACCTCGAGGCCGCCATCATCCAGGCCCCGATCATCGACGGCTACGGCATCGCCTACGTCAACGGTGTGCACCACGACGCCGGCTGGTACGTCACCACCAACCTCTACGCGCTGTACGACTACAGCCCGAACTCGATCGCTGCCGTCACCTCCAACCCGGACCAGCAGGTCCACAGCGTGACCGGCATCGCCGGGATCAACCCCAACAACAACGGCGTCGACACGCCCGCGTGCTGGGCCCAGCAGAACGCCGAGGTCCTCAACCCCGACCGCGACTGGTACTTCTGGCAGGAGCGCGATCTGCGCCCCCGCGCCAGCCGCAACGATGACGTCGCCGTCTTCTACACCCACGGCTTCACCGACGTGAACACCAAGCCCGACCAGGTCTTCGGCGTCTACGACGGGCTGACCGCCAACAACCCCGAGAACACCCGTGCCTGGTTCGGCCAGTGGAACCACGTCCGCGGCTCCGACGCCAACGGCGGCGGCTACGACCGCGGCGACCACGACGGCTGGGTCGTCGGCCGCGCCGGCTGGAACGAAGAGGCGCTGGACTGGCTGAACCACTACCTCCGCGGCGAGGACTTCGCCTACGCGGTCAACGACCTGAACCTCGTCGAGGCGCAGGACCAGCTGGGCAACTGGCGCACCGAGGCGCAGTACCCCTCCACCGACGTCCGTTACCTGGACATGCCGATCGCGGCGGGCACCTACACCGACACGATGTCGTCCAACGGCTACTGGACGCTGTCCGAAGAGGTCGCCGCTGGCGAGGAGTTCCGCATCACCGGTGAGGCCGAGGTCACCATCGACGTCGACATCACCGTCCCCAACGCGCAGTTCGTCGGCGTCCTCTACGACGTGCTGCCCGGCGGCCAGGCGGAGGAGATCGGTCGGTCCATGTACCGCATCCCCTCCTCCGGTGAGTACACCTTCACCACCCACCCCGGTGACTGGGTCATGGAGGCCGGCCACCGCCTGGGCTTCGAGATCAAGTCCACCCACGCGGAGTCCCAGCCCTACCCGACCGGTCAGACCGTGACCGTCAACGGCGGCACCGTGTCCATGCCGATCCCGGAGTTCGTCCGTGAGCTGAACCTCGACGGCACCACGACCACGGCCCGTAGCCTGATGCGCGACGCCGTCTCCGGTACCACGGTCGAGCTGGGCGCGGACGTCTTCGACATCTCCTCGCTGGCCGCCCGCCCCTACACCCAGGCCGATGCCGACGCCGGCATCCCGAACCCGCAGGGTGACTTCGAGGGCACCGTCACCCCCTTCGAGTAGCACATACCCGAAACGCATCGGCCCCGTCGTCCATCAGGACGGCGGGGCCGTTGTCATGCTGCGGCGCGGTCGCCGCCGGGCTCCCCGCGTGTCGGGCGATCACGACGGGCGGCCCGGAATCCGACACGCGATCGGCCGCGGCAGCCCGGCTGACCCCACGCGTGTCGGGCGATCACGACGGGCGGCCCGGAATCCGACACGCGGAGGGCTAGTCCAGCAGCGCGACGGGCTGCGTGGCGACGATGTCGGTGGCGCCCAGGCCGCGGAGGTCGGCCAGGCGGGCCCACAGCTCCTCGTTCTTGGCGACGAAGTGCACGGCGACGAGCTCGTCGCGGCCGGCCAGCGGCAGCACCGTCGGGGATTCCAGGCCGTGGAACATGTCGACCAGGTCATCGATGCGGTCCTTGGGGACATGCATCATCACGTACCGCGCCTGGCGGGCGGCCAGCGCCGCCTCCATGCGCAGGTCGAGGTCCTCCAGCACGGCGAGGCCAGCGGTGTGGACGAACTCGGCCTCGCAGTCCCTGATCTCGGTCAGGACCTTGAGGCGGTTCTGCCGCAGCGACGTGCCGGTCTCGGTGTTGTCCACGATCGCGTCGGCGAGGCCCGCCGCGCAGACCCCCTCCAGCGACCCGCCCATGGCGACGACGCGGACGTCGATGCCCTCGTCGGCGAAGAACTTCTCCGTCAGGTTCGGCATGTGCGTCGCGACGACGCCACCCTCGAGGTCACGGTGGTCGGTGCGACCGTCGTCGTCACGGCTCGCGACGATGAGCGTGGAGCGGGAGTAGCCGAGCGGACGGCACTCGAAGCCCTCCAGCTGGTACTCCATGCCGATGTCGGTGGCGATGAACGCGCCGTCGAGGGCGCCAGCGGCCAGCGCGGCTGCGGCATCCCGAGGACGCATCTCGATCAGCTCCAGCATCCCGGCACGGGTCATGGACCCGGCGCCGCGAAGGCCCGAGACGCGATACCCGGCGGTGGACAGCAGTCGCAGGGCCTCGTCGCGCAGGCGGCCCTTGGAGGGCACGGCGATGCGCGCGAGGCCGGCCTCTGCGGCTCCCTGGGTGGACAGGGCGTTCATCGTTCGCCCCCCTGACGACGGTTCCGCAGCACGTCGGTGACGGATTCCCACGGGACGCCAGCGCCCACGAGCCCGGCCATCAGGTGGAAGACCAGGTCGGCGGCTTCCTCTGCGGCACGGTCGGGATGCACGTCGTCGGCGCCGAGCTCGAGACAGACCTCGAACGCCTCCTCCATGATCTTGCGCTGCACGGCGACCGGGTCGGTCAGCAGCGTCGCGGAGTACGACCCCTCGGGGGGGTCGGCCTTGCGCTGGCGGAGCAGCGCCTCGAGGTCGTCTAGGAAGTCAGCGGACACGACCCGGCAGGGTACCCGTCGTCAGCGAAGTGTCGGCAACCAAGCGGTGATCACTCGGCCGAGGCGTGGGCCCGCGGCCCGTCCCTCGACCATGACTTCCTCGTGGTCGGTGGGGGTGCCACCGATCCGGTGCACGTTGGTGATCAGCGAGCAGCCCAGCACCTGCATGCCCGCGGCGTTGGCGGCGATGACCTCGTTGACCGTGGACATGCCGACCGCGTGCCCGCCGACGATGCGGTACATCGCCACCTCGGCCTTCGTCTCGTACGTCGGCCCGGCAAGGCCCACGTAGACGCCCTCGCGGAGGGTGACGTCGACCTCCTTGGCGGCGGCGTGGAAGGACGCCCGGAGGTCGCTGCGGTAGGCGTCGGACTGGTCGAGGAAGTGGGGCGGCACGATGCCGGTCAGGGCGTTCTGCCCGCTGCCGTTGATGTGGTCGTTGATGACCATCAGGTCGCCGGGGTTCAGCGTGTCGACGATCCCACCGGCGGCGTTGGTCGCCACGTAGGTGCCGACCCCGACCCCAGCGGCGGCACGGACGGCGGCGACGACACGGTCGACGCCGAGGCCCTCGTAGAGGTGCACGCGGCCCTGCTGGACCAGCACCTCCACGCCGGCGAGGGTGCCCGAGACGAACCGGCCGGCGTGGCCGGGCACGGTCGTGTCGGGCAGGCCGACATCGGCGAAGGGGATCTCCAGCCGGTCGGTGACGGCGTCGGCCAGGTCACCCAGGCCCGACCCGAGGGTCAGCATCACGCGCGGGCGCCGGTCCCCCAGGCGGTCGCGAAGGGCGTCGGTGGCAGCGTTCAGTTCTGGCGATCCGGGCAGCATCAGGCCAGCGCCTCCTTCATCTCGGTGATGGGGTCGACCGGGGTGGGGTCGATGCGCCGGGCGATCGCGGTGTAGACGCTCGCGAGGTCGAGCAGGCCGGTCAGCGAGGCGAACCGCTCCAGGGGCCCGTCGCCCTCGGCGGTGACCTGTTCCTCCCACGCGAAGCGGTCGGCGAACAGGTCGCGCAGGACGTCGATGCGCCGCTGCTCGGCCGGGTCCTCCGCCAGCCACAGGACCGCCCCGGCCGTGGCGGTGTCGGCCCACGCGACGACCTCGTTGTGGCACAGCTCGGGAAGGCCGTGGTGGGTCGATCGCATCTCGGCGTTCTCCGCCAGCTGGCAACGCATCCGGTAGGCGGCCACCTCCCCGATGCCGCGGGTGCCGTAGAGGGCCGGGATGGCGGCGTCGGCGGCCGCGAGCCGCACGGCCAGCTGCTTGGCGGTGTTGTCGACGGTCGGGACGTCGCGTCGGTTCCGTTCGGCGATCACAGCCAGGCGGTCGATGGCCGCGTCCAGGTCGCGGTCGAGCTCCAGCGCCACGAGGACGGGGACCAGCAACGACCCGGTCGAGTGGCGGGGCTGCCCGCCACCGGGGACGTCGACCACGGTCTGGTCGGCGTCGTCGAGCAGCTGGGCGAGCTGGCCGCCCGAGGTGATCCCAATGACCGGCGCGCCACGCTCCAGGGCGACACGGGTCGCGTCGAGGGTCTCGCTGGTGTTGCCGGAGTAGGACACGGCGACGACGAGGGTCGACGCACCCACCCACGCCGGCAGTCCCGGCCCCTTGTGGGTGAACACCGGCAGGTCGTAGCCGGGCGCGGCGACGGCCTGCACGACGTCGGCGACGATGCCGCTGCCGCCCATGCCGCACACGACGACCTGGTCGACCAGGTCGAGGGGCGCGCGGACCCCCTCGGACCGCGCACGTGCGTCGGCCCACTGCTGGGCAGCCGTCTCGACGTCACCGAGCGCGTCGACTGGGTCGATCCCGCTCAGCGCGTCCATGTCGTCCAGGTCAACGGACTCCAGCTCGACGGTCTCCGGATCGACGGACTCCGGGTCGACGGACTCCGGGTCCATGTCCTCCACCCCCATGGTCGTCACGCGTTCGGTCACTTGTCCCGGATGATCGTGCCGTCGCCGGTGGTGATCTCCGACTGCCCACGGGGCGGCTTGGCTTCCTCCAGCAACATCACGGGGATGTTGTCGCGCACGGGGAAAACGGCGGTGCACTCGTTGCACAGGATCACCTGGCGGCGTTCCTTGTACTCGATCTCGGCATGGGTGTCGCAGGGACAGCGCAGCAGCTCGACGAGGTCCTTGGGGACGGCCATCGGGGGTACTCCTCGGTTCTTCTTGTTGGTCGGTGGATTGTGGCGGCTGGTCAGCCGCGGACGATGCCGAGCACCCGGTCACGGATCTCGGCCATGGTGGCCTCGTCGTCGCCCTCGACGTTGAGCCGCAGCAGCGGCTCGGTGTTGGAGGGACGAAGGTTGAACCACCAGCGGTCGGCCTCGACCAGCATCCCGTCGGGGTCGCTGATCTCGGCGTCGTCACCGAAGTGCTCGCGGACCGCGTCGATGGCAGCCTGCTGGTCGGCGACGGTGGAGTTGATCTCGCCGGACGCCGCGTACTTGTCGTACGGGGCGACCAGGTCGGCCATGGTGCCACCGGACACCGACAGCGCCTGCAGCAGGATGACCGCGGCGATGAGGCCGGAGTCGGCCCGGTAGTTGTCGGCGAAGTAGTAGTGGCCCGAGTGCTCACCGGCGAACAGCGCGCCGGTCTCGGCCATGACCTGCTTGATGTAGGAGTGGCCGACCCGGGTGCGAACGGCCTTGCCGCCCGCGGCCTCGACCGCCTCGGGGACCGTCCGGGAGCAGATGAGGTTGTACAGGACCGTCTCGCCCGGGTGGGCGCGCAGGGTGGTGTCGGCGATGACGGCAGTGACCAGCGACGGGGAGACGCCGTTGCCCTCGGCGTCCACGCAGAACATGCGGTCGGCGTCGCCGTCGAACGCCAACCCGATGTCGCAGCCGTGTTCACGCACTGCGGCCTGCAGGTCGAGGAGGTTCTCGGGCTCGATCGGGTTGGCCGGGTGGTTGGGGAACGTGCCGTCGAGCTCGAAGTACAGCGGGACGACCTCGAAGGGCAGGGCGTCGAACACCGCAGGCACGACGAGGCCCGCCATGCCGTTGCCGGCGTCGACGGCGACCTTCAGCGGGCGCAGCGCGTCGACGTCGACGAAGCCACGCACGTGGTCGGCGAACGCGTCGATGGTGCCCTCGACGGTGCGGTGCGCACCGGGCTCGTCCGCCGGTTCGGGCAGCGTGCCGTCGAGGATCAGGTCACGCATCTGCGCCAGGCCCGTGTCGAGGGCCACCGGTTCGGCCCCGGCGCGGCAGAACTTCATGCCGTTGTACTGCGCAGGGTTGTGACTGGCGGTGAACATCACGCCGGGCACCCCCATGTCACCGGAGGCGTAGTACAGCAGGTCGGTGGAGGCCAGCCCGATGTCGACGGTGCCCACGCCCTGCGCACGGACGCCGGCCATGAACGCCTCGGCAAGCTCCGGACCGCTCGGGCGCATGTCCCGTCCGACGACGATCTCGGGGCCACCGAGCACCACGGCGGCGGCGCGACCCAACGCGTGGGTCAGCTCGGTGTCCATCTGCTCGGGTACGGTCCCACGGATGTCGTAGGCCTTCACGATCTGGCTGAGTTGGTCCATCTGGCGGAGGATGCTACGCGGTATGTCGAGCGGCACGGGTGTCCGACAGGTGGGTTCCGCCGGGCGGCGGGTGGTCGACGTCCTCGCTGCGGCGTTCGCCGACGACCCGTGGCTGCGATGGTCGATGCCCGACCCGGGCGCCATGCGGTCCCTGATGAGCCTGTTCCTGCGGACCGTCGGCGTGCCGTACGGCAAGGTGCTCGTCGCCGGTGACCCCGTCGAGGGGGTCGCGGTCCTGATGCCACCCGGGGCGCAGGCACCCGACATGCCGGAGGTCGGTGAGGTCGTGATCGGCCTGCACGGCCGCCGGATCGGTCCGACCCTGGATGCAGAGGCGGTGCTGGACCGGGTCCGTCCGACCGACCCCGGCTGGGTGCTGCACACCCTCGGGGTGGACCCGACGGCGCAGGGGACCGGCATCGGCTCGGCGTTGCTGGACGCGTGCATCGCGCTGGCGACCGCGGACGGTGGGCGGCTGACGCTGGAGACCGCCACCAGCCGGTCGCGCGACTTCTACCTCGCCCGCGGGTTCGTGGTGACCGCCGAGGTCGACCTGTCGGTCGGTCACGGGCTGGGCGAGCAGGCGCCGACGGTGTGGATGATGGGCCTACGGATCTGAGCAGGTCGCGGCCGGTCAGCCGGCCGAACGGTCGAGCAACGCCTCCGCCACCGGCAGGGCGGCCTCGCGGTCGGCCGGGACCAGCCCGATGCGGGTTCGGCGGTCGATCAGGTCGCCAGCGGTGGTCGCGCCCTCGCGCTGCACGGCGAAGACGAGCTCGGCCCGAAGGTAGGGAAGGTGGTCGAGGACACGTCGGCCGAGGGTGGGGTCGGCCGCGATCAGGTCCTCCAGCACCTCGGCCTCGCTGCCGTAGCGGCCGACCAACCAGGCCCGTGCCGCAACCCAGTCCAGCCGACGGCGTGGCAGGGCGCCGACCAGGGGTTGGCGTGCGGTGGTGCACGGACGGTCGGTCAGCCGATCGACGACGTCGGCGGCCATGTGCCGGTAGGTCGTCAGCTTGCCGCCGACGATGGTGAGCGGTCCGTCGCCGTCATCGAGCACCAGGTGGGCACGCGACAGGTCGGAGGTGGCCTCGGTCTCCCCCGCCACCAACGGACGGTAGCCCCCGTACCCGCCGACGACGTGGGCAGGGTCGATCGGCTGCTCGAGGACACGTTCGATGGCACCGAGGAGGAACGCCCGCTCCTCGGGGGTCACCGTGGACTCGTCGGGTACGTCACCGTCCACGGGATCGTCGGTGAGCCCCAGGTAGATCCGCCCGTCGGGCTGGGGAAGCGCGAAGACGAAGCGGTTCAGGTGGCCGGGCACGGGGGCCGACAGCGCCGCCGTCGGATTTCGCAGGGCCGCCCCGTCCAGCACGAGGTGCACGCCGCGGCTGGGCCGCAGGCGCACCCGTTGGTCCAGCGTGTCCGACCATGCGCCGGCGGCGACGACAACCCTGCCGGCACGCACGTCCACGCGGCTGCCGTCGATGTCGAGCACGGCCCGGTCCCGGTGGGCCTCGACGGCAGCGACCCGGGTCAGGACCGCGGCTCCGAACGCCGCTGCGGTGCGGGCGATGGCGACGACCAGGCGGGCGTCGTCGACCAGCTGGCCGTCGGTGTTCAGCCAGCCGCCGACCAGGCCGGACCGTCCGACGGCAGGCACCCGGTCGCGTACCCCCTGCGGGGTCAGCCAGCGGGGGCCGGGCAGGGTGCGGCTGCTGGTCCCCGCGGCGATGCGCAGGGCGTTGCCCGCCACGTAGCCGAGGCCCGACAGGACCCCGGCGCTGGGCGGCATCCCGTCGTTGAGGGGGGTGACGAACGGCAGCGACCGGGTGAGGTGCGGGGCGATGTGCTCCATCAGCCGCCCGCGTTCGACGGCGGACTCGTGGGCCAGCCCGACGTCGCCCTTCGCGAGGTACCGGAGGCCGCCGTGGGCCAGCTTGGAGGACCAGCGGGAGGTGCCGTTGGCGAGGTCTCCCCGGTCGACCACCGCCACCTCCAGGCCACGCGTGGCGGCGTCCAGCGCGATGCCGGCACCCGTGAAGCCGGCACCGACGACCAGCACGTCGGGACGCCATCCGTCGGCCAGCCGAGCGAGGTCGGCGGCACGACGGTCGGCGGTCAGGGCCGACGGCGGCAGGGGGGCGGTCACGCGCCCGCCTCCACGCGCGGCGTTGCAGGAACGGACGTCGCGGCCAGGCCGCCACGCAGCAGGGCAATGACGGCATCGCGCGCCGGTGCCTCGCCGACCTCCCTGTCGGAGATCCGGTGCGAGACGAGGAACGACTGCACGGTCACGAGCACCACGTGGGCCAGCACGGTCGGGTCGGCGTCGCGGATGCTGCCGTCGTCCTGTCCCTCGACGACCAGGGCCTCGAGCACCTGCAGCGCGGTTCGCTGCACGACACCGAAGCGGTCGACCAGGTAGGGCAGCAGGACGTGGGGGTCGACATCGAGGACCTTCCTGACCAGCGGATGTTCGGGCAGCGCACGGAGGCCCGTGTCGACGGTCGCCAGCAGGCGATCCAGGGCGTCGCCACCGTCCTCGGCGGCCTGCAGCGCCGCCGACAGGACGCCCACGAGCTCGCGGGTCAACAACGACGCCACGGCATCCCCCACGTCGTCGAAGTGGGTGTAGAGGGTGGCCCGGGACATGTCGGCCGCGCGCGCGATGTCGGCGAACGTGGTTCGCTTGACGCCCACGCCGAGCACCACCTCGTAGGTGGCGTCGAGCACCGAATCAACACTTGAACGCTTCATATATAAGTGTCAAAGTGTAGGACACCATGAACGACTCGTCCACCCTCGTCACCCCCGCTGAGCAGCCCATGACCTGGTCGGGGTGGGGTGACCCCACCCTTCGACCCGGCCTCTCCCCGCGCGCCGAGGCCCACCTCGCCCGCTGGATCGGTCCGCTCGAGCGCCACACCCCGCCGGTGGCGCTGGAGGACGTGCGCACCAGCCCGTCCCGCCTGGACGACACCACTCGGGCGGCGCTGACCGCCATCGTCGGCCAGGAGGGCGTTCGCGACGACCATCGGACCCGGGTCGAGCACGCCGGCGGCAAGAGCTACCCCGACCTGCTTCGCCGCCGTCGCGGTGATGCCGTGGCCGCGCCCGACGCCATCGTCTACCCCCGCAGTCACGACGAGGTCGCCGCGGTGCTCGAGCAGGCCGTGGAGTCGGGCATCGCCGTCGTCCCGTTCGGTGGCGGCACCAGCGTCGTCGGCGGCGTCGAACCCGAACGCGGGCCGTTCGACAGCCTGATCGCCCTCGACCTGTCGCACATGGATCGGCTCGTCGACATCGACGAGGAGTCGCTGCTGGCGACGTTCGAGCCGGGCATGCGCGGACCCGAGGCCGAGGCAGCCCTGCGCCGCCGCGGCTACACGCTGGGACACTTCCCGCAGAGCTACGTGTACGCCTCCATCGGCGGCTACGTCGCCACGCGCTCGGCTGGACAGGCGTCCAGCGGCTACGGCCGGATCGACGAGAAGGTGCACGCCGTGCGGCTGGCGACCCCGGCCGGCGAGCTGTCGTTCGGCCGCGCGCCCGCAACCGCGGCCGGCCCGGACCTGCGCCACGCCGTCGTGGGGTCCGAGGGCCTGCTCGGGGTGATCACCGAGGCCACGCTGCGGGTCCACCACGCACCGGAGCAGGAGGTCCACGAGGCCTGGGCCGCGCCGTCGTTCGCCGCAGGCGCCGAGGTGTTGCGTGAGCTGGTGCAGTCCGACGCCGCTCCCGACGTCTGCCGGTTGTCCGACGAGGACGAGACCCGGGTGTTCCTGCAGCAGACCGAGGGGCTGAAGGGCAGCGGGTTCCGCGGCTACCTGAAGCTGCGTGGCTACGGCGAGGGGTGCCTGGTCATCCTCGGCTGGAGCGGGCGGAGCGACGGCATCGCCCTGCGCCGCGCGGCGGCCACACGCATCCTTCGCGAGCACGGGCTGCTCAGGCTCGGTGCCAAGCCCGGCGAGGCCTGGGCGCACGGGCGCTTCAGCGGCCCCTACCTGCGGGACGACCTCATGGACCGGGGCGTGTTCGTGGAGACCCTCGAGACGTCAACGACGTGGTCGCGGATCCCGACGCTGTACACGGCAGTCCGGGACGCGCTGACCGACACCCTGACCGGCCTGGGCACGCCGCCGATCGTGATGTGCCACATCTCACACGTCTACGAGAGCGGCTGCTCGCTGTACTTCACGTGGATCGCCCGCCAGGACGTCGGCCGGGAGCTGGAGCAGTGGCAGGCGGCGAAGCAGGCCGCGGGTGATGCGATCATCGGTGCGGGCGGCACGATCACCCACCACCATGCCGTCGGCACGGACCACCGTCGCTGGATGACCGACGAGGTCGGGTCGCTGGGGGTGGCGATGCTGCGCAGCCTCAAGGACACGCTGGATCCGACCGGCATCCTCAACCCGGGCAAGCTGTTGCCCGACCCGGACGCCGGCTGACCCCCGCCGGTCCTGAAGTCGGGTCCGGTCCTGGCGTTGGGCCAGTCCTGGAGTTGGGGCCGGCGCCGGACCCACTGGGTCGGGCGCCGGAGGCCTGGGTCAGGGGCGGCGAAAACACGCCGCGCCAAGGGCTGGGCTAGCTGCTCAGCTCCGCGATGACGACGTCGAGTCCGACGTCGGCACCCTCGGCGACGTCCTCCCACCAGCGCTGCTCGCAGTGGCGGCAGGTGTGGAACTGCATCGGACGATCCTTGGGGGCCAGCGCAACGCTCAGCAGGTCGGTGCTGGTGCAGTTGGGGCACGAGATGTGGCTTGTCATGGCGGTTCGCCTTCCGAGTCGATTCCGCTCTACTCGAACCATCGGCAGGCAGCCACACCTTCGCCATGGCTCGTCGTGGCCAGATCCGAGGGCACAGCAGGGCTAGTCACGCCCTCCCGTTCCCGCTGCCCCGACCGCTCGTCGCGGTGTGTCAGAGCAGGCGGAGGGGCGGGCGCCCGCCGTCGTCGTCGGGCGCCGGCCCGTCGGGCTGCCCATCACGCTCGGCGTCGAGCGCCTCGAGCTTCCTGCGGACCTGGCCGGGAAGCTCGCTGCCGATGTACTGGCTGCGCTTGCGCCCTTCCTCGTGCCAGTGGGCGTACCAGTACGGCCCGTGTGGGCAGGTGGCGCAGGCGTCCTTGTTGCAGCGCACCAGCTTCTGTCGGTACTGCACCGACGGCATGCCGGGCACGTCGTCGATCTCCACCACCGGCGACTCGCTGTCCAGCAGCAAGCCCCTGGCGAGGATCAGGAGCTGCCGGAGCTCGGGCTCCGGCAACCGCCGCACGTCGGCCACGAGACTGCGAGACAACCCCATCCACTCACCCACCCATTCGAGAAACCGTGACCACAGTCTTTCTGAGACTGGGACAAGAAGTCACGTTGCCCTCAATCAACACTTGAGTCCATCGTCCGGAGGGGCAGCTGGACGACGACGGCCTCGCGGCGGGCCGGCTGCGGGGCGGGCGGCACGACTGCAGCGTCCTCGGGTGCGACCGTCCCGCTGACCGCCTCGCTGACCCCGGTGTCGTTCGTGATGGCGTCGCTCGTGACGGTGTCGTTCGTGACGGTGTCGTTCGTGACGGTGTCGTCACGTTCCTGGTCCCGGTGCTGATCGTCGCGCTGCGGGCCCGGACGGTCCTCCAGGTCGATCTCCAGCGTCCCGACGACGGTGCCCGAGAGGTCTGCGGCCATCTCGCGGATGACCGGGGCCAGCTCGTGGGCGACACGGGTCAGGGTGCGGGAGGGACGGTCGTCGTCATCGTGGGCGTCCACGGATTCCCGGCCGTGCTCCCCGATCCGTTCCCCGTCGCCCTCGTCCTCCGGTGCATAGGAGGGCAGGTCGTCGAGCAGCGCGTCGTACCGCGACGGCGGCCTCGGCGGTTCCGGGGGCGCGGCCTGCAGCATGCTGCGGACACCCTCGCGCAGCCGGGTGGCCCGCTCGACGATCTCGGCGGCCGATGGCTCCTTGGGCGCCTCGACGGGCTGGCGCGTGTCCACCAGGGTCCAGCCCTTGGGCACGGTCAGGCAGTCCGCATGATGGGGGCAGAGGTCGTGGGTGGCCGGATGGTCGTCACCGAGGTCGGACAACCAGACCTCGGCGGAGGCGTAGCGGTAACTCAGCGTCGCGGCGGCGGGCCAGCGACAACCGGTCTTGATGCACGAACGCATGTCGGCCATGTCCTCGACCGTACGACCTCGAGGCGCCGGATCCTCGTATTTGCGCCCGGGATGACCTACCGCATCGAGCGGGTGAAGTCGAGCCGATGCAGTATCACTGTCGGACATGAGCAACCGAGACCGGCGCGGCCGGGGCACCCGTGCCGACAACGACCTGCGACACCGACCGACCGATGGCTTCCGCACGGCCAGCACGGCACGGTTCCTCGTGCTGGTGCGTGGGGCCGTCGCCGCGCTGCCGGGCGACCTCCGTGCCCACCTCGACCCCGTCGAGCTGGTGGTCACCGACGTCCCCTCCCGACGGTCGTTGGAGGAGGTGCGCCCCTCGGGTGACGTGCCGTTGGCCCGCGTCGGGTTGGCTCGGGACGACACACCGGCACGGCTGACGGTCCACCGCCGCCCGATCGAGCTGCGGGCCTCGACCCGTGAGGAGCTGCAGGGCCTGCTGGGCCAGGCGGTGGAGGACGCCGTTCGCGAGGCGCTGGGACTGGGCCCGTCGAGCTGACGGGCCCCGGCAGGTCAGCGGTCGGTCGGGCGGCGGCGGTGGCCGCGGCGGACCTTGCCGAAGAGGCTGCCCTCCTCCTCGCTGGTTCCGGGGGGCAACGGCGTGGGGCTGGCGCTGGGTTCGCCGGACGGTGTGGGTGCCGGCGCGGTCGGGCTCGGCGTGGGCGCCGCGCCGTCGTCGGCCTCCGACGCCCCGTTGTCCGCTGGGCTGGCGGTGGAGGAGGGGACGACCGGCGGAGTGATGTCGGGCAGGGGCACGGGGGTCACGCTCGGTCCGACGTCCTCGGCCTCCGAGCCGACCCCACCCTCGGCGCCGCCGGTTTCGTCGACGACCTCCGGGGTGGGCGTGGCCGTCGCGGAGATCGCCGGGATCGAGGTGAGGCCCGGGTCACGCTGGGCGGCGACCGCCTGACCACCACCCAGCAGCGCACCGGTGTCGACACCCGTGGCCGACCAGAACGCCGTTGCGCTTTCCGGCCTGAGGTTGACGACACCCGCGACGAGCGGCAGGTCCGTCGAGACCCTCGCCGGCCCCTCGGGCGTGGCTTCCGACAACGACAGGGAGGTCACCCCGTTGGGCGGCACCGCCACGGCGGTCCACGTCTCGGGCATCCCTCCGGCCACCTGCACGTTGGCCGTGGCCACCTCTGCCCCGGGGTTGTAGAGGGTCACCGTGGAGCTCGCCGCCTGTCCCCCGGACACGGTCCAGCCGACCGCCGCCGCCGGCACCGCAGAGGCAACCGCGACCCCGGTCCGCTGGACGTCCTCGATCGCCGAGGTACGGGTCGCCACGACGCCGACGCCGTTGACGCTGGTCAGGCGCACGCCGAACCGCGGCAGGGCCGACAGGCCGTGGAGGTCGATCCGGGTCGTGCCACCAGCGGGGACGGTCGTCTCCGACGCCAGGGATGCCGCGTCACCCAGCGGGGTCGACACCTGCAGCTGGACGGCGGCTGCGCGGGTGCCCGGGTTGTAGACGGTCAGCCACGAGGTGGTGACGTCGTCGCTGGTTGCCTCGGCCACCGCGATGTCCTCGTCGGCACGGGAGACCGCTTCGATGAGCGCGGTGCCGGTGGGCCCCTCGACGTTCTCCGCGGGCGGGGCCAGGCGGACCTGTCCCTGCGGGACGACACGACCGGCGCGGCTGGTCACGGTCACGGCCAGGTCGGGGGCCTCGGGACGGAACTGGGCCAGGTCCAGGACCTCCGAGGACCCAGCCGGCACGAGGAGCTCGTCGGCGATCACCAGCTCGACACGACCTTCGGCGGTGCCGAACTGCAGGCTGACCAGCGCGTCCTGGTCGAAGGGGTTCATTAGGTGCAGCAACGACTCCGAACCGAGGCTGGTGTCGAAGCCCGTCAGGTGCCACTGCGACGCGGGGCTGGTCGCGCAGCCGGACACGGCCACTTCCTCGCCGTCGGTCAGCTGGTAGCTGGCCACCATCGGCCCGCCTCGCCAGCTGACGGTGAGGGGCTGGCCGAGCTGCGCCGCGGGGATCGGCAGCGTGGCCGACGTGCCGGCCTGCAGCAGGCTGGGCGGCTCGACGACGGGCGCACCGTCGACGTACCGGGTGATCGCCACCTCGCTGTCGATCTCGCTGGCCGAGGACAACACCAGGGCTGCACCGCTTCCCTCCTCCGCGGTGATCGGGCAGTAGGCCGTGCCGGTGGTCGCCACGTCCACCGCGGTCGGCGAGGGAGCCTCGAGCTCGCGCGAGGTCGTTGTCTGGCTGGCCGCGACGCTGCCGACGACGACCAGGATCGAGGCGAGCAGCAGCGCCACACCGCGCTTGCGGCCACGGGGACGGTCCAGGTCGCTCATCGGGCACCCCCTCGGGTCGAGCCGTCGGTCGTGCCGGGTGGCGGGGCGTTGGGGTCGATGCGGGGGATCACGGTGGTGGTGTCGGCCAGTCCGACCAGCTCGGTCGGCATGGTGGCGACCGGCTCGTCGTCCTCACGACGGCCCGGCGGACGCAGCGCCAGGGAGATCACGCCGAGCGCGACCAGCAGCTGCACGGCCACGACGGCCCGGCGCCGGAGGCCCCCGGCCGCGACGACCCGGAACCGGTCCTCGGCGCTGTTGTCGACGCGGAACGCGGTGACGGGGGGCAGCTCGACGCGTTCGAGCTCGCCGCCGGCGTCCGCGGCACGCCACGACCCCGAGTCGGCCTCGGAGAGGACCAGCAGGCCGTCGGTGGCACCACCGGTGCCACCGCTGTACTCACCGGGTCCGACGTGCACGAGGGCACCCTCGGCGGTGCGGTTCCCGAAGCTGGGCAGGCCGGAGGCCAGCAGCTGGGAGGCGGCGGGATCCGGCACGACGCTGGCGCGGGGCAGCCAGCTGCTGACGCGATAGGCGACCGCGGCGGTGGACGGCAGGGGCTCGAGGGCGCGTTGGCCGGCGAGGGAGGCCTGGATCTCCGCATCGGGGGCCAGCAGCACCACGTAGCGAACGTTGAGCAGGCCCAGCACGGCCCCGGGCGAGTCGCCGACGCCCGCAACAGCCTGGGTGACGGTGGTGTCGAGCAGGCGGGTCAGCGATTCGTTGCGGATGGTGCCGAAGGACACCATCGTCGGCCCCTGTGCGCCCGTGACCTCCCAGCGCACGGTGCCGTCCTCGGCCCGGTCCAGCAGCAGGACGCGGTACTCGCCCAGCTGGTCGACGTCGGCGCCGATGAACGCCGGCAGCAGCTGGGGGTCCTGGCGCAGCTCGATCCAGGGGCCGCCTGCCAGCAGGACGATGCCGGCGACCAGACCGACGGCGATGCCCATCGCGGCAACACCCGTGCCGACCTGGCCCGCGCCGAAGTCGCTTGCGAGCAGGGTCTCCGTGGACCACCGGGCAACGATCATGGCCAGGACGGCCAGGGCCACTGCGCCGGGCAGCAGGAGGGCCGGCGGCCAGACGAGGGGCAACCGGTAGAACGACGCGGCCCAGCCCGCGGCCCCGGAGGTGACGACCAGCAGGACGAGCGCCCCGGTGATCAGCGGACGGGCCCGCATCCCGACGACGAGGGCGCCGAGCAGGATGGCGCCGGGGATGGCGAGCATGGTCCAGCCGAGGGCTCCGTCGAGTCCGTCGACGATGCGGGGCTGACCCACGATCGCCTGCCACAGCGGCAGCCCGAGGATGGCGGGAGGCCCGCCGTCGGTGGCCAGCGTCCCCCCGGAGGGTCCTCCGTCACGGATGACGTCGAACAGCCAGGGTGCGAGCATGACGACGGCGCTGGCGCCACCCACGGCCAAGCGGAGCAACGGTCGGATCCAGCCGCGCAGCAACGCGACCACCATGCCGACGAGCACCACTGCCGGCGCCAGCAATCCCTCGACGGGCGCCGAGCCGAGGGCCAGGAGGACGGCGAGGGACAGCAGCGCCGTGCTGCGCCACGCCACACCGCGGTTCGTCGAGGGGTCGGTCGCGCGGATGACCAGCGAGACGATCCCGGGCAGCAGCGTCGACACGACCGCCACGCCGTAGCGGCCCTCGCCGAGCGAGCCGAGCACGACCGGGGAGGTCACGTACACGGCGGCGCCGATGACGCGCGGCCACGGGCGGCTGGTCACCAGCCGGCCGGCGCGCAGGGTGACGACGAACGCCAGCGGGATCAACCCGAAGACGAGCACCCGTTGGGCCAGCCAGGCGCTGCCGAGCAGGGTGGAGAGGATCCCCAGGACCGCCTGGACCGGAGACGGGAAGGACGCAGACGCCAGCGGCTCGCCACCCCACGGGCTGAGGTAGGACTGCAGGAAGGCCGTCGCATCCTCGGGCCAGGGCGAGATCTCGCCGCCGACCAGCTGACCCTCGCCCAGGAATCCGCTGAGGGACACGAGGAAGGCCAGCAGCAGGGGGATGCCCAGCAGGACCAACGGCCGGTCACGCAGGAACCGTTGGACGGGTTGGTCGGCCAGGGGGTCGACTCGCGCGACCGTGACGTCGTCGGCATCGACAAGGGCTTGGGTCGAGTCGCCGGAGGCAAGCTCCATGATCGACTCGCCGTAGCGGCGCAGGCGCGGCAGGCCCGGCGTGAACAGGCTGGACAAGCGCGAGTCGGGCTGGCGGCGCGCGGCCTGCACGGCACGGCGGCGGCGAAGCGTCGCCGGCAGCTGCGCCAGGTTCCACAGGTAGGCGCGGACCATCGCGAAGCCCTCGGCGAAGCGCCGGGACAGCACGAGGCCGAGGATGCGCAGGACGTCGATCAGCGCGCCGAGTGGCAGGACCCACGCCAGGCGACGGCCCGAGTAGTTCTTCAGCATCGAGGCGAGCGTGTGCCGCTCGATGCGGTAGCGCGCCTCCTCCGGGCTGCGGCGGCCCTTGACGTGATGGGCAGATGCCGCCAGGTGGTACCCCACGGCAGACGGGACGACGGCAACACGCCGACCGGTCACCCACGCCCGCCAGCACAGGTCCATGTCGTCGCGGAACTGGTCGAAGCGGGAATCGAAGCCACCCAGGGTGGCGAGCGCGTCGCGGCGCAGCAGCATGCCGGCGGAGGACACCCACAGCACGTCGCCACGGGAGTCGTGCTGGCCCTGGTCCAGCTCGTCGGCATCGAGGCGGTCCTCGGCCCGACCGAAGGCGTCGGCGCTCATGCCGACCTGCTGCAGCAACGGGTCGTCAGCCCATTCGCGCAGCTTGGGCCCCACGATCGCGAGGGAGGGGTCCTCCTCCATCGCACCGACCAACCACTGGACGGCGTCGGGCATCAGGGCCATGTCGTCGTGCACCAGCAGGACGTAGTCGATGTCCTCGTCCTCGGTGGCGCGCAGCGCGGCCACGACGGCCCGACCGAAGCCCTGGTTGCGCTCCATCGTGACGACCCGGTCCTCGGGAAGCCGACGGCGAAGCAGCTCACCGCTGGTGTCGGTCGATGCGTTGTCGACGGCGATCACGTCGAGGTTGGGATACCCCTGGGCCCGCAACGTGCGCAGCGCCCCGAGCACCCATTCCGCGCCGTCATGCGCCACGAGGACCGCAAGGACCTTCGGGGGACCCTCGGGGCGCCGGACTGGATCCGGGCGCGGCGGCGCCGGCGAGCGCAGGGGCTCGCTGTCGGACGGGGGGGTGGGGGTGGGGGTGGACATCAACGTCGGTGACGCCCCGGAGAAAGGGTGCGTCGAAGGGTCAGGCTATCGACGCACCCCCCGGGGCAGCGGTAGCCCTGACGTGGTCAGGAGGCCAGTCGCTTGAGCTTGCGACGTTCCCGTTCACTCATTCCGCCCCAGATGCCGAAGCGTTCCTCGTTGGCCAGCGCGTACTCGAGGCACTCGGGCTTCACGGTGCACATCTGGCAGATCCGCTTGGCCTCTCGCGTCGACCCACCCTTCTCGGGGAAGAAGGTGTCGGGTTCGGCCTGAAGGCACTTGGCGTCGTCCGCCCATGGCAGCTGTTCGATGCCGATCATGTCTGCCTCTTTCGTCCTTCGCCGGTCGGGGGATCACGCCCACGACCCACCAGTTGTTCAGCAGAGCCACGGACGTGTAACTACACGTGTGCAATTCTGTCCGGTACGGCGCGGAACGTCAACCCCGACGGCGCAGTCGTGTGGTAAACGCCGCCTGCGCCCGACGACGAGACGTCGTGGGCGCGAGTGCGGCCGGGGGTGGCGGGAGGGTCAGTCCCCGGCGGTGCAGGTGCGGCGATGGGCAGCGAGCCCGGGGGGTGTGCGTGCGACGAAGCCACAGTCGGGGCACACCGTGTTCGTGCCCGTGCCTGCGGCCGGTGGCGCCATCGGGGCCGTGTTCGGTGCCGCAGGTCGATTCGCGACCCGGTCGACACGTTCCATCAGCTCCGTCATGCGGTCCGACAGGGCGGCCAGCGCGGTCTCTCGCTCCCGTCGGGTGCCCGACATGGACTCGGCCTGCTCCAGCACGCTGGCCTGCAGCGCGTCGATTCG
Organism: Euzebya pacifica; assembly: GCF_003344865.1. Classification (GTDB taxonomy): domain Bacteria; phylum Actinomycetota; class Nitriliruptoria; order Euzebyales; family Euzebyaceae; genus Euzebya; species Euzebya pacifica. The sequence continues at coordinate 1,184,067 of NZ_CP031165.1, read as the reverse complement.
GCCGCGGAGCTGGTGCATCGCATCGGTGACCGCGCGCGCCAGCTCCGGGTCCGCCTCGGCGGCGGCGGTGGGCACGACGGTGTCCGCAGCAGCCCGTCGCGCATCCTCGAGGGCACGACGGACCGTCTCACCGACGCGTTGGTCGACCTGCTCGACCCGGCCGAGGGCCTCGCCCACGTCGGCGACGGCGGTCACGACGCGGTCCACGACCTCGTCGAGCCGGCCGTTGGTCTGCCGTTCCAGGCGTGGGCCGAGGGCGATGAGGCGCGACGTGGCCTCGTCCAGCCGGCCCAGGCCATCGAGCTGGACGTGCTGGAACGCGTCGGTCAGGGATGCCCGCAGGGCCGACTCGGCCTCGTCGAGCCTGCCGAGTACACCCTCCGCCCGTGACGCCACACCGTCGAGGACCTGCTCGGCACGGGCGGACACGGTCTCCAGCACCGTGCCGGTGTCGGCGGCGACGGCCTGTCGCAGCTCCTCCACCACGCTCGGGTCCAGCCCCCCGCTGCCGGCGGCGACCTCGACCTGGTCGAGCTTGGCCACGACACCGTTCAGCCGACGCAGGACCGCGTCCACCCTGGCCTCCGCGGCGGTGGCCACGCGGGTGATGGCTTCCTCCACCGACGTGTCCGACACGTCCCGGGCCCCCGGGAGGGATGCGGTTTCGCGCATCGCCTCGAGGAGCCGCTTCTCCATGCCAGCGATCAGTGCCGCGATCGGCGACTGCTCGCTGTCGAACACCGCTGGAGGTGTGGCACCACCGGTCCTGGACGACTCAGCGATCTCTGCGCGGATGACCTCGAGGGCGGCGGTGACCTCGGCGAACCCGCCGCCCGTCAGGCGCCGCTGCTCGTCCAGGCGGTCACGGACGAACGTGTCGATCTCGCGCACGGAACGGGCGACGTCGGCAGGCACCGCACGCACCGACCCCTCGATCTGTTCGGTCAGCTCGGCCAGGCGCGCGTCCTCGCGCTGCACACGATCCGACGCCATCGCCGCCTGCTCGGCGACGCTGGACTCGAGCGCCTCCATGTGCGTGGTCAGGCGTCCACCGAGCGCCTCGAGCCGCTCCTCGAGCGCACGGTCCCCGGCGGAGCGCGAGCTGATCTGCTCGCGGACGTGGTCGGTGAGCTGCATCACCTGCTCCCCCACCTCGCCCATGAGCCGCTCGAGCTGGGCCTCGACGGCCGCAGCGGTCGTCGTCGTGCGTTCGGTCTCCAGGGCGGCCGTCTCACGGATGGCATCCCGGGCTGCACCGAACTCCTCGGTCAGCCGGCCGGTGACGTCCTGCACGAGGACATCGACCCGATCGACGGTCTCCTGATCGCGGGCGGCGAGGTGCTCGACACGCGTCTCCAGCGTCTTGCCCTGTCCGGCCAGCGTCTGGGTGACCCGGCCGAGCGACTCCTCCACCGCGGCGGGGACCCGGCTCAGCAGGTCCTGCAGCTGCGCGAGCTGCTCCCTGACCGTCACCTCGCTGCTGGACAGCTGCGCGACGACGGCCTCGGCGGCCCCGGTGCTGCGTGTCGCCGTCGTCTCGGCGGCCTCTCCGAGCAGCTGGACCTGCGTGCGCACCTCACCCGTCAGGCCGTCCACGAGCGCCTGGAGCCCCTCGACCGCCGTTCCGAAGCTCTCCCCGGACGCCCCGAGGCGCGCGGTCACGTCCCCGGCGGCGGACTGGACCGCGCTGACGACCTCGGCCCCGATCGCGACGAGGTCCTCGCTGGCCTTGCTGCTGGCCTGGGCCGCACGATCGGCACGGATGCTGGCCTCGTCCACGCGTGCGGTGGCGTCGTCGACCCGGGTGGCGAGCTCCGAGGCGATCCCGGTTCCGCTCCCCTCCAGCCGCTCGACCAACGTTTCGGCCGCGGCGTTGGTCTGCGCCTGGAGCTCGGCCATCCGCTCCTGGGTGCGGTCCAGCGACGTCTGCAGGGCCTCGGCCAGACCGGCCAGCGCCTGGTCGACACCGGTGACCATGCGGTCTGCCGTGTCGCGCAGCGCCTCGGTCTGGGCGGCCGTGTCGGTCCCTGCGGCCGACAGCCGCTCCGACAGCGCCGCGAGGTGTCCCTCCATCTCCGTGGCCAGCGACTCACGGACACCGACGAGTCCTTCGTCGATGGCGGCTCGGGCCCGTTGGGTTGCCTCGCCGAGCTCCGTCGCGGCGCCGGAGGCCGACATGCGGGTCTCGGCCAGCTCCTCCTGGAGCGAGCCGATGGTGCCCGCGATGCTCTCCCGGAGCATGCCGAGGCCGGCGTCGGCGCGAGTGCGCTCGGCAGCGGCCTCGCGCAGGAGGTTGCCACGCAGGTCCTCCACGATCGCGGCCACCTCCGGCTGGAGGCGCTCGGTGACCTCACCGATTGCCGCCGCGGCCGCTCGGAGCTCCTCGGCACCGCGGTCCTGGGCCACGCGGTAGGTCTGGGCGCTCTCGACCACAACCGCCTTGGTGGTCTCGAGCTGGTCGTGGATGTCGGTGCGGACGGACTCGACGGCCCGGTTCAGGGTGCCGGCGGTCTCGACCAGGGTGGTGCTGGCCTGCTCGCCCCGCACGATGTGCTGCTCGGCCTCGGCGGTGAGGGCCTCGCGGAACTCCTCGACCAGCCGCGCCAGCGCGGGCTCCATTGCGTCGGCGACCCGCCCGGCTTCGGCCAGCGGGGCCTGCAGGTCACCGAGGACGGTCGTGGCAACCCCGGCGACCTCGCGCTGCAGGCGTTCCACGAGCGCCTCGACACCCGGGACGACGCCCGCCGTGGCGTCCACGACCTCGGCCGCCCGCGCGGACAGGGCGCGTTCGTGGGCCTCCAGCTGCTCGGCCATGGCGTCGGATGCTTGGCTGAACAACGCGGCCACGCGACGTTCGGCGGCCTCGTCGGCTCGGGTGAGCAGCGCGTCGATCTCGGCGCGGGCCTCCGACAGTGCGTCCAGCAGGCCCGTTCGGGTCTCCCCCATCACGCCGGGGATCTGGCTGCTGACGCCGCTCAGCTCCTGGACCGCAGCCTGGAGGGCGTCCAAGCCCTCGGTCTGGGCGCCCAGCAGCCTGGTCGCGGCGTCGTCCGCCGCATCGCGGAGGGACCCGGCAACACCGTCGACGGCCTGGTGGACGCGGCCCGCCGCATGCTCCGACGCCTCGGTCAGCATTCCCAGGGCCCGGTCGGTCCGGTCTCGGTCGGACGCGGACGTGGCCAGCAGGGTGGTCTTGACATCGTCGAGGGCAGCACGGACCCCGGGCTCGAGCTGGTCGGCGACCTGCTGCAGGCTGGACGCGGCACCCTCGAGGTGACTGGCGCTGTCGGCCTGGGCCGAGACGAGCCGGCTCCACGAGCTCGCCACCTCACCGCCTGCCTCCGTGATGCGTTGCTCGAGGGTGCTGTGCAACGAGGCCACGCCCCCCTCGAGGTCGGCCCGGGCCAGGCGGGTGGCCTCGGCCGACGCCTCGGTCAGCTCCTGGATGGCGGCACGGACCCCGGCCTGCATCTGCTCGACGGCCTCGAGCACCGGTGGGGTGATCGCCTCGGGAAGCCGGCCCAGGTCGTCGGTGACGGCGGACAGCTGCCCGATTCCTTCGGCCTGCGCTTCGGCCAGCCGGGCGGTGGCCCGGCCGACGGCGCTCAGCACCCCGTCGCGGGCGGCGGCGGAGGCCTCGGCCAGGGCGGCCATGGCCTCCTCGACCTGGTCGCGGTCACCGTCGGTGCGGGCAAGCAGCGCGGTCCGCAGGTCCTCCAGCGCCGCGCCGACCGTCGGCTCGAGAGTCCGGGCGGACGCGGTCAGGGCCTCGGCTGCGGTCCGCATCTCGCGAGAACCGGTGGTCTGGGCCTCCAGCAGCGACGACACCGCCTGCTCGACCGCGGCCTCGGTGCGCAGGGCGTTGGCCTCGGTGGCCTCGCGGACAAGGTCCACGCTGCGGGACGTCGTGGCCTCGGTGCGTTCGGCGACGGCATCGACGAGCTCGTGCAACCGCTCGGCGCTGGTGGCGCTGACGTCCTCCAGCCGGGCCGCGCTGGACCCGGCGATGTCCTCCAGCCGCGAGGCGGCGCGACGCATGGTCTCGGTCGCGTCGGCGTTGGCGTCGACGAGGTCGGCGAACCGAACGCTGACCGCGCGGTCCATGCTGGCCGTCAGGTCCTCGACGAGGGCACGGACCTCTTCGGGAGTGGCCCCTCGGCCCGAGGCGATGCGCTCCATCGCCTCCGCGGCGTCCCCGCGCTGCTGCTCGACGAGGGCGGTCAGCCGACCGGCGATGTCGTCGAGGGTGCCGCGCAGCTCCGGCGGCAACGCGCTGGCCACCTGCGCCACCTCGGCCAGCCGGTCGGCGACGTCGGCGTGCCGTTCGGCGATGTCCTTGGCGGTGAGGTCGATCACCCGGTGGATCTCGCGGACCTCCTCCACCGTTTCGCCGCTGCGGTCGGTCAGGTCCCGGGCGAGGACGGCCATGCCGTCGGCGGCGGTGCTGACGGCCTGCTCGGCGGATGCCGACGCCGTCTCGCTGGCCTCGACGGCCGCGCGTGCGGCGGCCTGCACGGCCTCCGTGGCCGCTGCCGACGCACGGTCGGCGGCGGTCGCTGCAGCAGCCGCCGATTCCTCAGCCGCCCGTTCGGCGGCGCTGCTGGCGGCCGCAGCGGCCTGCTCGACAGCGGTCCTGGCCTCGGTCGAGGACCGCTCGGCGGCGCTCGCGGCTGCCGCGGCGGCCTGCTCGATGGTGCTGCTGGCCTCTGCAGCGGCGGATCGGGCGGCGTCAGCGGCCGCCTCGCCGGCCCGCTCGGCGGCCTCCGAGGCCGCAGCAGCAGCACGTTCGGCCGCGATGGACGCTTGCTGGACCGCCGTGGCGCTGCGGTCACCGGACTCCTCGGCCACCTCGACCAGGCGGGCGGCGGCGCGTTCGGCGGCATCGGCCAGCCGACCCTCCGCTGCGGACTCCATCGACGCCAGCGCGTCCTCGGCGCGGGCTCGCAGCTCGTCCACCGACCGCTCGGTGGCCGCCCGATCGTCCGCCGTCTGGGTTCGCAGCGCACCGATGACCTCGTCGAGCCGGCCGACCGCCTCGACCCAGGCCTCGTCGCGGTTGGCGTCCACCACATCGGAGATCCGACGCAACGCCGCGACGACCTCGCGGCGGCTCTCGTCGACGGCCTCGGCGACGGGGGCGGACTGCCGTTCGAGCCGTGCCATGGCCTCCAGCAGGTCCGCGCGGGTGGCCGAGAGGGTCGAGGCCAGCTCGCCGTCGTCCCGTCGTTCCGACAGCTGGCGGCTGACGTCACCGATGCGGTCCGACACCCGGGTGATGTGGTCGGCCAGCTCCTGCCGGGCCTGCTCGAGGTCCTCGGGCGTCACGGCGGCCCGGTCGGGCCGGTCGGTGGCCGCGGACAGCTGTCCCGACAGGTCGACCATGCCGTCGGACAGCGCGATCAGGCTCTCGTCGACCCGGGAGACCAGCCGACGGATCTCTCGCTGTTCGTCCAGCTGCTGCTCCACAGCGCTGGAGAAGGCCTTGTCGACCCGGAACTCGATATCGCTCATGACGAGGCTCCCTGGAGGGTTGGAGTTCTGGCGATAGTAGGCGGGCCGGCACGCCGATCGGTGCAGGCCCAGCCCGTCTGGTCAGCCCGTCCCGACGGCCCGGGGCGGGGACCCGCCGACGACGTCAGCGGGTGGTGTGCAGCTTGCGACCGAGCGTGGACCTGCCGAAACGTTCGGCGAACCATGCGCGGTAGTCGAAGTCGCCGAACCACTCGTCCACGATGTCGGCGTTGTCGACGGTGCGACGGGCATCGATGGCGGCACGCTTGCGCAGGAACGCAGGTGCCATGCGGACGTCATCGGCGACGGCGAGGGCGAACGCCGACGGCACGGTGACGGCGATGTCCACCGTTCGCAGCCACGTGGTGGCGGCGAAGAGGTGGCCCTGGCGCAGCAGGGACACGGGGTCGTCGTTCTTGAGCACGACGAGGAACCAGTTGCGGTAGCTGAGCCGTTCGACGAACCGCGAGCGACGGGCGAACTGGCCACCGCGTTCGTGCAGGCCGGTGGCGTCGGGGGTGTAGCGCGTGCGCCACCCACGGGCCTTCAGCCGCCAGTCCAGGTCGACGTCCTCGAAGAAGGCGAAGAGGTCCTCGTCGTAGACCTCACCGTCGACGGCCACGTCGTGGAGGGCATCGAGGCGGTACAGGCCGGCGCAGCCGGAGATGCCGAAGATGTCGGCGGGGTCGTCGTAGCGACCGTCGTCGGGTTCGCCACCACCACGGTTGCGGAACACCCGGTTGGTGTGGGCGGTGTGGCCGGTCGTGTCGATCATCCGGTGGCCGTCGATCATCGCCGGCTGTGCGTGGTCGGCCTCGCTCATGCGCCACAGGCGTCCCTGGACCGCCGCGATGCGGTCGTTGTCCTGCATGGCGGCCACGGCGTTGGCGATGTGGTCGGGGGCCAGTCGGACGTCGGGGTTGAGGACGAAGAACGCGCCGTCGGTGGCCCTCGCGATCCCCTGGTTGGCCCCGCCGGCGAACCCGTTGTTGGTGCGGTTGGCGATGACCTCGACGTCGCCGTAGCGGCGGGCGACGTCGGCCGAGCCGTCGTGGGAGTCGTTGTCGACCACGACGATGTGCAGGTCCGGATGGGTCTGGGCCAGCAGGCTCTCGAGCGCACCCGGCAGGTGCTCGGCGGTGTTGTAGGACACCACGCAGGCGGTCACCTTCACCGAGCGGCCTCGTCTGCCGGGTGCGACGTGCGGGCGTCGACCCGGGCCGTGGGGGCGTCCTGGCCGGGCCGCCACAGCGGGTTCGGATGCTCGCGTGGTCCCCCCTCGGCGATCGCCGGTGGTTCGCTGTCCGGTGGCCAGACACCCTCGGGGTTGTCGAGGTCGAAGCGCATGTCGAGCGGCGCGATCCCGACGTCCCACGGGTCGCCGTGCACGACGACCCGCGCGGCGCTGTCGGCCACGGCGTGCACCGCTTCGGTCTCGGCGTTGCCGATCTCGACGTCGAACAGGTAGGTCCCCGACAGCACGTTGAGCGACAGCTGGACGGTGGCGGTGAAGGATGCCCCCGGAGGGGGCGGGGCGACGTACTGCACGCGGTAGGACGTCCGGGACTCGTACAGCGTGGTGTTCAGGTCGGGACGGCGGACCGCCACGCGGACGTACAGGCCCCCGTCGCCGACGAGCTGCTCGGTCGGCGTGGCCGTGACCACGAGACGGGCACGGCTGCCGGGCCGGGCGACCGGGGCGGTGGTGTCGATGCCCTCACCGACGATGGAGTCCGCGGCGTCGTCGAGGACCTCCAGCGACACGTCGTCGATCGTCACCGCGTGGGTCAGCGGGTCGACGACGTCCTCGTCGTCTTCCTCCTCCCCCTCCTTGGCGTGGGGGGACAGCTCGGGGAGGTCGGGCACCTCCAGGGTGGCGCCGTGGCCGGCGGCCAACCGGCGCTGGTACTCCGCCAAGGCCTGCGCCGACGGGCCGTCGAAGACGACCTTCCCGGCTTCCAGCAGGATGACGCGGTCGCACAGCGACTCGATGGACCCGAGGTCGTGGCTGACCAGCACCACGGTCTTGCCGGCGTCGGCGAAGGCCTGCATGCGCGACAGCGACCGTTCCTGGAAGGTCTGGTCACCGACGGCGAGCACCTCGTCGACCAGCAGGATGTCGGGGTCGACGTGCACGGCGATCGCGAAGCCGAGGCGGACGTACATGCCCGACGAGTAGTTCTTGACCGGCGTGTCGATGAAGTCGCGGACCCCCGCGAAGTCGACGATGCGGTCGAAGCTCTCGTTCACCTGTGCCCGGGACAGTCCGAGGATCGAGCCGTTGAGGTACATGTTCTCGCGGCCGGTCAGCTCGGGGCTGAACCCGGCACCGAGCTCCAGGAGGGTGGCGATGCGGCCGTTGACCTCCACGGTCCCGCGATCGGCGGGCAGGATCCGTGCCATGCACTTGAGGAGGGTGGACTTGCCCGAGCCGTTGTGGCCGATCAGGCCGACCCGCTCGCCCGGCATGATGTCCAGGGTGACGCCGTCGAGGGCGTGGAACTCCTTGTAGTGGGCGCGGCGGAAGCTGGTCAGCCGCTCCTTGATACCCGGGGGCGCCTCGTCGTAGATCTTGAAGATCTCGTGGAGGCCGTCCACCCGGATGGCGGGGGTGCGTGCCATCGGTCAGATCTCCTTCACGAAGCTCGAGGCGGAGCGGCGGAACACCACGTAGCCGACGGTGAACGCGAACACGGCCCAGCCGAGGCACCACAGCCAGGTCGCGAGGTCGGGGATCGTCGGCGGCGGGTGTGGGACCCCTCCGGTGGGGTCACCCGGATCGATGGGCAGCGCGATGCCGTACAGCAGGGTGTGGAACAGCTCGGCGAACCACGTCATCGGGTTCAACCGGAGCACGTCGACCCACCGCTCGCCGTTCTCGAGACCCCGGATCGTCTCGATGGAGTAGATGACGGGGGTCAGGTAGAACCACGTCATCATCATGACCTGCAGCAGCTCCAGCAGGTCGCGGAACTTCACCGTCAGGGCGCCGAACAGCATCGACACGCCGGCGGTGAACACGCTGATCAGCAGCAGCGCCGCCACGATGGCGGGCAGCAGCTGCGGGTGGAAGCCGCGGTAGTACAGGATCAGCGGGGTGACGGCCAGCAGCGCCAGCAGCAGGTGCACCCCCTGGGAGATGACCAACGAGAACGGGATCAGCTCGCGCGGGAAGTAGACCTTCGAGATCAGCGGGCCGTTGCCGATGATCGAGCCGGCCGACGCGGTGACGGAGTTCTGGAAGAACTGCCACACCAGGTAGCCGGCGAGGAAGAACACCGTGAAGTTGCCGTTGCCGAACGGGACACGCAGGAACGTGGCGAAGACCACCGTGAAGACGGCGGCCATGAGGAGCGGGGTGACCAGGGACCAGGCGAATCCCAGGACCGACCCCTTGTAACGAACCTTGAGCTCCTTGGAGATCAGGTTCCGCAGCAGGTCACGGGATTGCCACACCTCGCTGGCCACAGCGGTGGGAGTGCTCATGTGTGGTCACCCAGTGTGCCAGCGGTGGCGCCCCGAGCGGCTGACCCGACGGACGGTGGCACGAACGGGCGCTCCCACGACGAACGCCCGCCGGTCGGACCGGCGGGCGTTGTGGCGTCAGGACGTGGTGTCAGGACAGGGCCTGTGCAGCGAGGTCAGACGAACAGGATCCCGATGACCCGTCCGTTGCCGCCGCTGGTGCGCACCTCGATGGCGCCTTCCTCGGTGTCGCCCTGGTTGATGCTGGCTGGCACGTCCCACTGGACGCTGTTGGTGCCGTCGGCCGTCGAGGGGGTCCCGACCAGGCCGTTGGCGGCCGTGATCTGGGTGAACCCGCCCGAGTCCTGACAGGCCGGGTCGGCCAGCGGGTTGGCGCGGCCGTAGTCGACGCAGTAGTACAGCGAGACGCTGCTGACCGTCTGCCCGTCGGGGATGTCCAGCTTGTAGCTGATGGTCTCGCGGGTGCCGGTGTCGAGGCTGCCGTTGTTGGCCGGATCGGTGATGGTGACGCCCACTCCGGCGGTCTCCAGCGGGTTGCCCGCACCCAGGCGGCTGGGGCTCTCCAGCGTCGGGGTCGCCCGCACCGTGTACACGCGGTAGCAGTACACGAAGTCCGACAGCCCGTCTTCCTCGTCGACCGTCGGGTCGGTGAACGTCACCGTGGCACCGCTCGCGGGCTGCGGGACCGGGCTGCCCTGCACGTCGTCGTACTGCACCGCCAGGTCGCAGACCTCCACGCCCGCGTCCTCGTCATCGGACTGGACACGGACCTCGGCCCGCTCGATGCGGTAGCCGGACACGAGGGTCGAGGGTACGGGGACGCGTTCCCACTCCAGGTTGACCTGGCCGGCGGCGTCGGTCACGGCAAGCCCCTCGACGGGCGGGGGGTTGCGCACGAGGTCGAGGTCGGGCGTGAAGGCCCGCTCCGTGGTCGTGCCGTCCGTCACGTTGACTCGAAGGCGGAGGTTGCTGTCCACGGCGTCGCGGATGCAGTTGGTGGAGGTGCTGTCGTTGACCGGGCACATGCGGGCCACGAACGTGGCCTTGCCGTCGTCGTCGGCCTCCACGAAGTCCACGGCGACGTTGGTGCCGTTGACCATGTCGACGTAGGGACCGGCGCCGCCGTCGTAGGACACCTGCCAGGTGGCCTTGAGGTCCTCCGGATCGGTGTCGGTGTCGGTGACGGTGTACTCCACGACGAGATCCGGCCCGTAGTACACGGTGTCGTCGCTGGAGGGGTACTGGATGGAGACCTGTGGGGTGCCCACGTTGGGGGTGACCGGACCGGCGTTGGCGGGGTCGCTCTCCTGGTCGGCCTCGTCCACCACGACCAGCTGGTAGCAGTAGGTCATGGCGTTGGTGACGTCACCGTCGACGTAGGTGGTTCGACGCTCGTCGGTGATGGTTTCCACCTCGGCGTACGTGCCGCCGGGGCAGGTCGCGTTGGTGCTGCGTGACAGCACGTACTCGGCGGTGTCGGCCGGCCCGCGCTCCCACGAGAGGGTGACCTCGCCGTTTCCGGCGTTGGCGTCGAAGGCACCCAGGGCAGCGGGGACCTCGTCGGTCGGGGTGACCGTGGCGCCGGCGGACGGATCGGACTCGCGCTCGGCGGCGTCGAGGGTGGTCACGGTGACGGTGACCTCCTCCTCGGCGGTGAGGTCGGACAGCATGTAGGTCTCGATGTCGCCGGCGACGGTCGGGGTGGACGTCCCCTGCTTCTCGCCGTCGACGTAGACGTTGTAGCCGAGGAGGATGTCGTTGGGGTCGGCGACCTCGTCCCACGTCACGGTCGCGCGGGTGCCGTCGTCGTCGATGTCGTCGACCGCGTCGACGTCGTCGGGGGCGGGGAGGGCGGGGAACTGGCTGGGATCGTCGGTCTCCTCGCCACCGGCGGCCTCGCCCACGGCGTTGGAGACGGTGTCGCGGATGACGGTCTCGTCACCCATGACCAGCAGGTTCGCCGGGGTGGTGCTGGTGCCGGTGCCGAGGTAGCACAGGGTCTCGCGGGACGGCTGGGTGGCGTCGTTGCAGTCCGTCGGCTCGGAGGTGCCGACCATCAGGATCGGGTCACCGAGGGGAGCGGCGGCCAGCCCGTAGCCGAAGTTCTCGCCGTAGCCGTTGATGACGGTGAACTCGTGGCCGCCGGCGCTGGTGAAGCCGAACAGCTGCTGCGCGGCGTCGATGGCGGTCTCCACGCGGGTGGGGCCCTCCACGCGGTCGACCTGGAGGCCGAGCGCGCGCAGCGCGTCCGACACGGTGGTGTTCACGGCGGCCGTGCCACCGCAGATGATCACGTCGGTGGCGCTGGAGGCCTCGATCGCCGCGGCGGTTGCGTCGCTCAGCCGGTCGGTCTCGGTCAGGTAGATCGGGATCTCGTTGGCGGCGGCGTAGGCCCCGCAGCTGATCGCGTCGACCCAGCCGGTGGTGCGGTCCGACGTGGTGCCGGCACCGTCGGGGCCGAAGGCGCGGGCCAGCAGGACGGTGCCGTCGCTGGGGACGCCGACCAGGTCGGCCGCGGCGATGGCGGTCTCCAGGCGGGTCGGACCCTCCACCCGCTGGACGGTGTAGTCCGACAGCTCGTCGGTGACCGCGTTGCTGATCGCGGAGGGGCCGCCCATGACGTAGACGGTGTCGCCGGCGTCGAGCAGCCGGTCGATCTCCGCGGCGGTGGCGTCGGGCAGCGAGTCGGTCTCGACGAACAGCACCGGCCCGTCGACGTCGCCCGCGACTGCGGAGGCGGTCAGCCCGTCGGGGAAGTTGGCCGCGGTGGCAAGGACGACCGTGTCGGTGCCCAACGGGGTGCGGGCCGCGGCGACCTCCACGGCGGCGTCCACGAAGTTGTCGACGAGGACCTGGGTGACGTTGTCGTAGCTCGACGCGGCCTCTGCAGGTGTCGGCGCGGCGACCAACGCGGCTGCGGTGAGCGCGGCGACGACAAGGGCGACGAGCGCCCTCACCCGGGGGTGGCCAGCGACTTGCGACCATGACGATGTGTTCACGACTGCTCCTTGCGGGAATCGGTGTTCGACCTGCGGCGGGATCCCGCCCGTCCATCGAGGTGTTCTACGCGTCTCGTGCCCGTGAGGTTACGCAGCACCCGTCCGTGCTGGGACGCCCCGTCGGACCGGAGCGATGCGCGCGAATAGTGACACGATCGTGCCCGTCGTCGCGCAACGACGACGCAGCCCCCGATCGTGCCGGTACCCACGCCTGGGTGGGTTGGGCCCCGATCGCGCCGTTGGCCGCCCGAGCGGTCGGCCCCGATCGTGCCGGTACCCACGCCCGGGTGGGTTGGGCCCCGATCGCGCCGGTTCCCGCCCATGGACGACGCAGCCCCCGATCGCGCCGGCCGGTGGCGGGTCGGGTGGGGTGGGTCAGGTGGGGCCGGGTCAGGTGGTGGCGGGTCAGGTGGTGGCGGCGACGAACTCGTCGCGGGCGGCCTGGGGGACGTTGCGGACGAACCGCAGGGCGGCCGGGGCGCCGGGGCCGAAGCCGGCCTGGCGCACCGCGTCGGCCACCGGACCGGGCATGCCGGAGCCGGCGAACAGCAGCGGGGCGGAGTGCCGGGCCGAGAACGTCGTGGTCGCAAGGCCCGTGGCCCAGCCGTCCGCGGTCCAGCCGGGGCTGACGACCAGCGCGGAACCGGGCTCGGCACGGGTCGACCAGGCGTCCAGCATGACCCGACCACCGGTGTCCGCGCGGTCGGTACCGGTCAGGCGCCATGCGCCGGCGGCCCGCGCCACGGACTTCTCGATCATCAGCTCGCCGCCGACGACCACCCGGTCGGCCTCGGGCCAGCGGTCCAGCACGCTTCGCGCCGCACCGTGCAGCGACCCCCGGGGGGTCAGCACGACAGGGGTCCCGAACCGGGCAGCGAACGCGCCGGCCGCCACGGCATCGGCCCAGCCGTCGCCGTTGGCGAGGAAGACACGCCAGGGCGTGCCCCGCAGCGAGCCGACCTCGTGGGCAACCATCGCGGCGGTCTCGTAGCGCGAGCTGCCGCGCAGCCGCACGGGGTCGGCGCCGATGCTGCGGATCTGTCCGTCGATGTCGCCGTGCAGCGCCCCACCGACGAGGTGGACCGTGCCGCTGCCGCCGAGGACCCGCCGCAGCTCGTCGAGGAGCCAGGCGGGCAGGGGCTGGTCGGGGCGGGTCATCAGCAGCGGGGTGTTGCCGTCGATCAACCCGGACGCAGCCAGCGCGTCGGCGGCGAGGTCACCACGGACCACCACCGCGCGGCCGGCGCTGCCGTCGCCGATCAGCTCGCGGGACTGCGTGAGCGCCTCCTGACCGGCCGAGGGAAGCGGTGTGCGGACGAAGTTGCCGGTGGCGTACAGGCGGCCGCTTGACGTGACCGCCCAGCCCAGCCCCATGTCGGTCCAGTCGCCGAGCATGATCGCCCGGTGACCGGAGGAGCCGATCCAGCCGTCGACGCACCGGTTGGCCAGCTGGGCCGCGTCCTCGCCGGTGGCCGAGGCGGTGGCGACGATCTCGCCGTCGGACTCCACGGCCCAGCCGTACTGGGCCATGCGGTTGCCGTTGTGGGCCATCGAGCTGCGGTTGCGCTGGTGTTCGCTCCACGACTGGGCGACCGCGGACAGCTGGTGGTCCAGCGGCAGCGGAGGGCGCCCGTTGGACACCCGGTAGTCGTTGATCCGCTGGACCATGACCGCCATCGGATCGGTGCCGGCGCGGACGGCCGTCGCGGCGCGTGCGGCGCTGGCGGGCAGCGCCAACGTGGCGACGCCGCCGAGGAGTCCGCCCAGGAACAGGCGTCGGTCGATGCCGGCCGGTCGGGTGGGACCGGGCGGGCTGGTGTGGCCGGCAGGCGGTGACAGCGCCGGCCGAGCGGAATGGGTGTGCATGACGTTGTGTTCCCCGTCGTCGATTGCTGCGTGGGATTGTCGGGGTGTCACGAGAGCCTGACGCATGGTCCACCCGGCCACCCTGTCCGAACGTCCGCCGAACGGCGGCGATCCACGCGACACTGTTCGGGATGCCCTCCCCTCGTTCCTGCTTCGCATGCCTCGCGGTCGTGGCCATGCTGCTGACGACGGGCTGCGCACGGACCGGGGGCGAGCCGTTCCAGCCCACCCACAACGGTCCGTTGCCGTTGGAGGAGGGGGCGACGGTTGCGCAGACGATCAACCCGGCGGGCGACGCCATCAGCGGGTTGGACGTGCAGGTCGCGACCTACGCTGCTCCAGCCGACCCGGGCGGCGCCCTGACGCTGGCCCTGCGTGACCCCGACACCGGGCGGCGCATCGCGCGAACCTCCGTCCCCGGCAGCGACCTGGCCGACACGACGTGGGTGGCCATCCGGTTCGACGAGCCCGTCGACGTGCCCGATGTCGTCCTTGCCGAGCTGTCGTGGGAGGGCGCGACACCTCTGGCGCTGTGGGCCAACACCCCGGCGAGCCCCCAGGTCAGGTCGGCGGGCGTGCCCAACGACCCCTACGAGGACGGCGAGCTGGTCGTCGACGGCCTGCCGCGCACCGGCGACCTCGCGTTCCGCGTGCGTGGGGCGGCCGGCCCCTCGACTGCGCTGGCCCAGCTCGGCGAGGTCGTCGCCTCAGCGGGCAGCCGGCTGCTGGCCGAGCCGATCTTCGCGATCCTCTGGCTGCTCGCGTTGGTCGGCGGACTCGTCCTTGCCGTGCGCGGCCTGCGTCCCCACCGCGGCTGATCCGGCCGCCACCGGCGCGCTGGTCGCCCGCAAGCTGGTGACCAGCGGCCAGCAGGTCAGCGCCATCAGCGCGATGAAGGCGGTGCGCAGCGCGCCGGCGAGCTGCTCGACCAGCCCGGGGGAGGTCAACAACGCCTCGCGCAGGTTGGGGACGGCATCGACGACGTCGGGCTGCAGCGGCTGCAGCAGGCCCCAGGTCGTGCCCGGGCCGCCGTAGAGGTCCGCCAAGGCGAGGACCGCGCCGACCTGCAGCAGGTGCAGCCACAACATCCCGCGCCACTCGGGCCGTCGGGCGAGCGCGAGGGCGACGAACGGGGTGACCCAGGCGAAGTAGTGGGCGCTGAACGTGGTCAGGGCGAACATGCTGAAGTGGAACAGCGCCAGCCAGATCCACAGCTCCCCGATGGGGACCGGTCCCCTCCCCCACCAGCCGTACGCCCGACCGATCAGGACGGCGTACAGGCCGATCGCGAACAACCCGAAGAGGTAGATCGGTCCGACCCCGTCGACGGGGATGGTGTAGGCGAGGAACGTGGAACCGGTGGAGTAGTCGCGCAGCCGCGAGAACTCCCCGACCGTGTCGGCCAGCAACGTGTTGGTCCACATGACCAGCGCGAACGGCAGCAGCGACAGGGCCGCCCAGCCGATGCGGGGCAACGGACGACGCATCACGATCAGCCCGAAGATGGGGACCAGCACGATCGGATAGCCGCGCATCGTGATGGCCAGCCCCAGCAGCACCGCTCCCCACCACGGGTGGTCCCGCTCGCAGGCCCACAGCGCCGCGACGACCAGCGCCACGGCGAACATCTCGTAGCGGCCGAAGGCGTAGGTGGCGTACAGGCCGATGGGCGAGAGCATCCAGAACGCCCACGCCCGGCTGATGTGCTTGGGGGCGGCGTGGGCGACGAGCGCGAGGAGCAGCAGGCCAGCCGCGATGTCGAAGGCCAGGTAGGGCAGCTTCAGCGCCAGCAGGGTGCCGAAGATGCCGTCGGTGTCGACGAACGCCCGCTGGACCTGCGGGGTGAGCGCCGGCCCGTCGGCCCACCACCACGGGTCGGTCCACAGGACGTCGGCGGACGGCAGCAACGGGTCGAGGATCCGCAGGGACATCGCGTGGGTGTAGTGCGCACCCATGTTGACGAGGTAGTCGCTGTAGACCGCACCGTCGTAGGCGATGAGGTGGCTGCGCCAGTAGACCGCCAGCATGTCGGCGCTGACGGTGAACGGCGCGATCAGCAGGCGCACGACCATGCCGACCCCGAACCAGCCGAGCAGGCGTGGCCGCTGGGCTGGGTCGTGCAGCGGGGCCGGCAGCCACGACAGCAGGCGGGGCAGGCCCTGCGTCGTCTGCCCGCCCCTCGTGTCGGTCATCGGCCGGCGGTGTAGTGCTTGATGATGTTCTTGGCGTGGATCAGTGCGGTCTTCGGGCCCTGCGCGGTGGCCGTCCCGATGAAGCGCTTGGCGTAGTAGTAGGGCGAGCGTTCGGGGACGACGTCGGCCAGGGTGAAGTTGGACGCGATGTAGTCATGGCGCTTGTGGGAGGTGTCCGCGGCCCGCCGGGGGCTGCGACAGAACTCCACGATCGGTTCGACCGCCCGTTCCCACGTCATCTCCGGCTTGATGGCCGCGAGGTTGTCCACACACTCCTGGTACAGCTCCTTGTCGTTGCGCAGGCGACGGATCGCGTCGGCGCACGCCTCGACGTCCTCGGGGGGCACGGTGATGCCCAGGCCCCGCTCCTTTGCCAGCAGCGACAGGGTGTCGCCCTCGGTTGCGACCATCGGCAGCTCGCACCAGATGTAGTCGAGGATGCGGGTTCGGAAGGAGTACCGCGTCTCGAGGTGCTCGTAGTGCGTGGAGACGCCGACGTCGGCCTCCAGCAGGTAGTTCTGCCGCTGGGTGTAGTCGATCCAGCCGTCGTTGAAGAACACGTTCTTGCCCAGCAGCCCGAGCTCCACGGCCAGGTTGTAGGACGACGACGCCATCTGCATCTTCGGCACGTCGGGGTTGGGGTGCGCGGACCCCATGAACCACAGCTTCACGTCGGGGTGGTCCTCCGCGACCCGGCCGACGGCCTTGATCAGCGTCAGCGGGTCGAACCAGTTGTAGATGCCGCCGCCCCACAGCAGCAGGAAGTCGTCCTCCTCGATGCCGTCGACGACGCCACGGAGCACCCGCTCCTCGGTCTTGATCGGCTGGCCCGCCGGCAGCCCGAACGGGGCGATGTCGATCAGCGACCGCAGCGACTCGTCCTCGTCGAAGGTCGCCGGGTTGATGCGCTTGAGGGCCGACATCTGGCCCAGCCAGAAGTCCCGCTGCTTCTCCGAGGCGCACACGAAGAAGTCGCCGCGCTGCAGCTGCTTGTTGAGGACGTCGGTGTCGGAGTTGTGGGTGGCGTAGCGCTGCCACTCCAGCTCGTGCTTGCGGTGGCTCATCCCCTCGAGGTGGAAGGGGTCGTAGATGTCGACGACGACGGGACCGTCGAACCGTTCGATCTCGGGGATGGCGTGCATGACGAAACCCTGGAAGATCACGATGTCGGCGACGTCGAGCAGGGCGTTGATGCCACCCGGCGCACCGGTCCAGGTCACGTGGAAGCCCCGGCTGTGCACGCTGGGCGGCGACATCGACGCGAGGGTGACCTCGAAGCCGGCGTCGTGCAGGACGGTGGCCATCTCGAAGCAGCGGATGGCCGGACCGGCCATGCGCTCGCTGAGGGTGTCCCCGGTGATGATCAGGACGTGGGTCCTGTGGACCAGGTGCTCGTGCAGGTCGAACGCCTTCTCCACGGCGTTCCACACCTCGAGGTACTCGCGGCCGTTGACGTTGGGGCGCAGGGTCTCCTTGAACAGCGGCAGGATCTCGGAGTCGGGCCGCTCGCGCTTGTCCTGGATGGCGTTGCGCTTGGCCGTCAGGTTGGAGATGTTGCGGCCGAAGTCACGCATCGCCGCCAGATGGGCGGCGGTGATCGCCGGCACGGGGAAGTCCTCGTCGTCGAGGTTCTTCGCGCCCTCCACGATGGAGAAGTCCGGCAGCCCGTCGCGTTCGGTCAGGTCGGTCAGCCCGCGCATCAACGTCAGCAGGACGGCGCTCGGCAGGGTGCGGGCGAGCAGGTCGTCGCCGTAGTTCTTGAAGATCGTCGCCAGGGCGTTGCGCTCGAGCAGGTAGCGCTCGCGGGCGTAGCCGAACCGCTTGATCGTGCCGTGGTGGCGGTGGAAGACCTTGGAGGAGGGCACGAAGTGGACCTCGTGGCCCAGCACCCACAGGCGCCACCCGAAGTCGACGTCCTCGAAGAACGCGAAGAACGACTCGTCGAAGCCGCCGACGTCGAGGAACAGCTGGGTCGGCACCACCATGGCGCCACCGGAGGCGAACAACGTCCGCTCGGCGTAGTTGGGGTTCTCCCACGCCGACTGCTCGACCTTGTTGGCGTAGCCCATGCCGTTGAAGGCCATGCGCCCGCCGGCGTAGTCGATGGTCTCGCGGTCGTCGCGCAGGATCAGCGAACCCAGGCAGCCGACTTCCTCGTGGGAGGTCAGGTAGGCCACGGCCGAGGCGATCCAGTTGGGGTCGGCCTCGGCGTCGTTGTTGAGCAGCGCCAGGTACTCGCCGTTGGCGACCTCGGCACCCTGGTTGACGGCCGGGGCGAAGCCCACGTTGCTGTCGTTGACCAGGATCCGGACCTCGGGGAAGTCCTTGCGGACCATCTCCACCGAGCCGTCGGTGGAGGCGTTGTCGATCAGGATGATCTCCAACCGGTCGGACTCGTGGGTCTGCCGGACGAGGCTGGTCAGGCACGGGGCAAGGAGGTCACGACCGTTGAGGTTGACCACGACCACGCTGACCGTCGGCTGCTCCTGACGCAGGCCGGTGGACAGGCTGGCATGGGTGGGGGTCGACATCGGGCGTTCTGACTCCTGAGGGGAAGACGGGTGTCGAGCGCGGGCGTGCTGACGCCTGCTCGCAGGGAACACGAGAAGTGTACGGGTGCGGCCTGCCGGGGTCGGGCGGGCCGGGTGGCCATCCGCAGGTGGACGGCTGCCCCGGTCGGGGGGTCAGGCGTTCCTCCCCCGACGCCGCGTACCCTGAACCACGATGCGCACGCCTGTCACCCTCTCCGCGGTCGTGCCCGTCTACAACGAGATCGAATCGCTGCCCGCGTTCCATGCCGAGCTGGTCGAGGCCCTGCACGCCCTGGAGGTCAGCAGCGAGATCGTCTACGTCGATGACGGGTCGAGCGACGGCTCCACCGAGGAGCTGGAGAAGCTGCACCTGGGCGACCCCGACACCGTCCGGGTCGTGGTGCTGCGGCGCAACTTCGGCAAGTCCGCGGCGCTGGCCGCCGGGTTCGACATCGCCCGGGGCGACCTGCTCGTCACCCTCGACGCCGACGGCCAGGACGTCCCGGCCGAGATCGGCACGTTGCTGGCCACGATGGACCGCGAGGACCTCGACCTGGTCGGTGGCTGGCGGGCAGCCCGCATCGATCGCCGTGCCAAGCGCTGGACCAGCCGTGGGTACAACGCCGCCACCCGCACCTTCACGGGCCTGGACCTGCACGACTTCAACACCGGCTTCAAGCTGCTCAAGCGCGAGGTGGTGGAGGAGATGCCCCTCTACGGCGAGTTCCACCGGTTCGTGCCGGTGCTGGCCCACGACCTGGGGTTCCGGGTGGGCGAGGTCGCCGTCACGCACCGTCCCCGCCAGGCCGGCACGTCGAAGTACCTGTCGCTGACGCGGTTCCCCAAGACGATGCTGGACCTGCTCACCGTCCTGTTCCTGACCCGGTTCGCCGACCGGCCGCTTTACCTGTTCGGCGGCGTGGGTGCCCTGCTGTCCGCGGTGGGCTTCGTGATCCTCGCCTACCTGTCGGTGCTGAAGCTGGCGACCGGCGCCGGGATCGGCCAACGACCACTGCTGCAGTTCGGCATCCTCTCCCTGCTGGTGGGCGTGCAGCTGATCGGCACCGGGTTCATCGGCGACGTGCTGCGGCACTCGGCGTCTCGGGAGCAGGTGCCCTACCGGACACGGCGGACCCTCGCCCCCGGTCAGGACCCGACCGACCCGCTCGACGGCGACGCCTGACCGTGCGAGCCATCGCGCTGACCCACGTGTTCCCCCGGTGGGACGGCGACCCGTCGGCAGCGTTCCTGTCGACGTGGACGGCTGCGCTGCGTGCCGACGGCCACGACGTGCGGGTCATCGCGCCCCACGACGCCGGGCTGCCCGAGGTCGACGTGGTCGAGGACACCCCCATCCGGTTCGTGCGCTACGCCCCCGAGGACCGCGAGGTCCTGGCCTACCGCGGCGAGATGCACCGGATCGCCATGCAGCCCACCGGCCCGCCGCTGGTGGCCTCGATGATGACCTTGATGGCCGGTGCGCTGCGGCGTGCGGTCCGGCGCTGGGAGCCCGACGTCGTGCACGTCCACTGGTGGATGCCGGGGGCGATCATCACGCGCATGGCCGGTGTCGACGTGCCCGTCGTGGTGCACCTGCACGGCACCGACATCGGGATCGTCGAGGGGCGCCCCAAGCTGCGCACCCTGGCCCGCTGGGCGCTGGACGGCGCCGACCGGCTGGAGGTCGTCTCGACGTCGCTCGCCCGGCGGACGCGATCGGCGGTCGGGCGCCGGGTCGACGGGCTGAACCCCATGCCGCTGGACATCGCGAGGTTCACCGGGGTCGAGGCGCAGATGTCGCTGGACCGCCCGGTCGTGCTCGGCGTCGGCCGCTTGGTGCCGGAGAAGGGCTTCGCCGACCTGGTCGACGCCGTCGCTGGGCTGGAGGACCGGGTTGTGCTGCGGCTGGTCGGCGACGGACCCGCCGCACGTGACCTGGCGATCCGCGCGCACGAACGCGGGGTGGAGCTGCAGCTGCCCGGACGGATCGACCCGGCTGACCTGCCCGCGGAGTACGCCGCCGCCGAGGTCGTCGTGCAGCCCTCCCATGCCGAGGGGCTGGGCCTCGTCGCGGCCGAGGCCGTGTTGATGGGCCGCCCGATCGTCGCAACCGACTCCGGCGGGGTCCGTGACGTGCTCGACGACCGGCTGCTCGTCCGGGTCGGCGACATCGAGGCGATGACCGCCAGGATCCGCGAGTCCCTGCACGACCCCGACCTGCCGGCGGTTGCCCGGGCCGGCCAGCGGGTCCGGCGGACCCTGTCGCCAGGAGCATCCGCCGAACGCACGGTCGACGGCTGGCAGCAGGCCATCGCCGCCCACCGCACCCGCCGCTGATCAGGCGGCGACGTCGGTCAGGCGGCGACGCCGGTCAGGCGGCGGTGGACCCAGCCGAGCTTCGTCATCACCGTCGGGGCGAGGACGAACGGGTAGAGGTCGTCGTGGCCCATCGAGCGGTTGATGGCGTTCAGGGCGTAGGTGAGCGGCAACCAGGCCTGGATCAGCTCGGGCATGGTGTCGGTGTCGGGCTCGGCCTCGTCGGGGTCGGAGGTCAGCACCTCGTGGGGGCCATCGACGGTCACCCCGAACGCACCGGCGGTCTCGAGCACGTCGGTGATGTGCAGCCAGTGGGCCACGGTTTCCGCGAAGTCCTCCCACGGGTGGGCGGTGGCGTAGGTCGAGACGTAGGAGTCGGCCCAGCCCTCTGGCGGCTCGGCGTCGTAGTGGACCTGGAGTGCCTCGGTGTAGTCGGCTCGTTCGTCGCCGAAGACCCGACGGAAATCCTCGATCACGTCGGATCCGTCGACGTAGCGCGTCCACAACCAGTGGCCGATCTCGTGGCGGAAGTGCCCGAGCACCGTGCGGTACGGCTCGTCCATCTGCTCGCGTATCCGCATGCGTTCGACGTCGTCGGCCTCGGCCAGGTCAAGGGTGATGACCCCGTCGGCATGACCGGTGATGACGTCCTCGTCGCGGCTGGACAGCAGGTCGAAGGTGGCTCCCTGCACGTCGAGGCCGATCCGCTCCAGCTGGAAGACCAGCCGACGCTTGGCCGCTTCGGCGCGGCGCCACTTCTCCACGATCTCGGGGTCCTCCAGGGAGGGTCGGGTGCGGGTGAGCCGACAGGACCGGCAGTACTGGTCGCCGTTGTGGGTCACCCACGAGCAGCCGTGCTCGCGGTTGGCGCAGCGCACGTCGTCGGCCGTCGCGGAGCGGATGCTCCACGTCGCCGGGTCGAGCACGAGCTCGGCGCCGCAGCGGGTGCAGGAGGTGTTGTCGAAGAAGACCAGCTGGGCACAGCGGTCGCAGGAGAAAGTGATCACGGTCAAAGGTCTACCCCGGACCGAAACCCCCTCGAACCTGTCCGGGGTCAGCCCAGCGCGACCGTGGACAACGCCTGGTCACGGCTCACCTCGCATGCGGCGGTCCAGTCCTCCTGCACCGCGGCGCACAGCGCGTCGGCGGATTCGCGTGCCGACGTCTCGTACACGGCGTTGGACGCCGCCCCGTCGATGCACCAGTGGGCCGCGTCCGCCGAGCCCATGCTGCATCGCTGGATCACCCCGTCCGGGTCGAGCGCGGCGATGGAGGAGATGTCGCGGCCCATGGACCGGTAGCAGGCCGTCCGGTCGAGGCCGTCGACGCTGTCGCACCACTCGAAGGCCCCGGGAAGGTCACCTCCGAGCCGCCAGATGATCATGGACGTCTGCATCATCCAGCAGTCCTCCGACAGGTCCGCGTCGACGTCGGTGCAGGGGTAGCGGAGGTCGTCGGTGGGGACGCCGGGGGTCTGCAGGCCCTGCTGGGCGGCCATGACGTTCTCCATGAACGCCCCGCTGGCGCAGGAACGGACCAGCCAGAACTCCTCGAGGTCACGGCACAGCGGCAGGGCCTCGAACAGGTCCGCGTCGACCCGCAGCATCAGCCCGTGGCCCAGCCCGTGGAGGCAGTTGTA
This sequence comes from Euzebya pacifica, assembly GCF_003344865.1. Taxonomy (GTDB): domain Bacteria; phylum Actinomycetota; class Nitriliruptoria; order Euzebyales; family Euzebyaceae; genus Euzebya; species Euzebya pacifica. The sequence goes on along the minus strand of NZ_CP031165.1, from coordinate 1,161,527 downwards.
GTGCGTGAAGGAGTACTGGGGATCCGCGGCCCCGTCGCAGAAAGTGGGCAGCCGGTCCGACAGCGCGTCGTCGTCGATCTCGGCCAGGCGTGCCTCGATGAAGCCGTGGAAGTAGCCCGACCAGCAGGCCGAGCCGTCGACCGCCAGGGCGTCGGCCATGTCGTCGATCTGCTCGGCCGCGTCGTTGCCGATGTCGTGCACGACCTGATGGCAGTTCTCCGCGACGTAGCTGTCGACGGCCTGCGCGGCAACGGCGGCATCGATGGCCGCCTGCGGCCCCTGGGTCGCGAGGACGGTCGACAGGGTGGAGCGGTAGCAGGCGGCCCGGCCGACCTCGAGGTCCATGCAGAGCGTCGGGTCGTCGGCGGTCCCGTCCAGCACGGCCGCGACCGCCGGGTCCAGCCCGCCGGTCCCCTGGCTCCACCCGGGGTCCCACCCGACGAGGACCGCACCCAGCACGAGGGCGACGACCAGCCCCAGCGCCTCGACCCGCGCGGTGCGGGGCACGTCGACCCACCCCTCCCGCGTCCGGTGGTGCCAGATCCCGAGCGGCACGGCAACGGCGAGCACGACCAGCGCCTTGACCACCAGGACGGCCAGCACCCCGCCCTGGATACCGGACCACGCGCGGGCGGCCAGCAGCAGGCCCGTGGCCCCGACCACCGCCAGCGACCAGCCGGCGACGGGGACCATCCGTCGCAGCGACGCGCGCAGCTGGGCGGTGCGTTCCTCTGCGTCCAGGCCTCGCCATGCAGGTGTGCGGGCGACGAGCAGCACCACCAGCAAGGGGCCTGTCCACGCGGCAGCGGCACCGAGGTGGAGGATGCCGAAGGTGACGGCGAGCACCGGGTCCTCCCGGGACAGCGCGTGCCCGGCCAGGGTCCCCCCGATGACGGCGACGAGCAGCCCGACCAGCGCTGGTGTCGGCGTCGACCGTGCTTCGGGCCCGGCTGTCCTCCGGCTGGCGGCGACGGCAAGCAGCCCCAGCAGCACACCGACGGCGGCGAACCCGACGGTGCCGCGGGAGGTCCAGGCCAGGTCGCCGGCCCCCGCCTCCAGCAGGATCGCCAGCGCCACCCCGCCGCGGCCCAGCGCCACGACCGCGCCGAGGAGGAGCAGCCCGCCGATCCTGCGACGGGCGACGTCGCCCGCCACACCGGCGCGTCCGACCACGGCGACGCCCGCGAGGAGGGCGAGGACGACGTACCACGCGATCCGCAGGGCCAGTCCGGCGCTGTCCAGCGCACGGGCCATGGGAGTGGCCCCGCCGGCGACGCTGGTCGTCCCACCGACCTCGGTGCCGACGCCGAAGAGGACCTCACCGAGGACCCGATGGCCGTCGTCGCCGACCGACTGCCATGCCAGGCCGTAGACGGCGTGGGGCAGGCGGGGGACCGCGAAGGCCACCACGGTGGTGTCGCCGGTCTCGCCCGAGAGGGGCTCGACGGCAACGACCTCACCGTCGGCGCTGCGCAACTCCGCGGTGACCGTGCGGGGGTCGACCGCGGTCGCGAAGGTCAGGACGATCTCGTCGGGCGAGTACGCGAGCCGTTCACCCGACGCTGGTGACGACGCGACGAGGGAGGTGTGCGCCGACGCCGGTCCCGCCAGAAGGGCCAGGCCCAGGGCAGCCATGACCAGGGCCAGCACGAACCGGCCCACACGTCCCGTGGACTCCGGCGACCGCACCATCAGTCAGCCGACGACGTCGGAGGTGGTGGTGGCGGTGGCGGTGGCGGTGGTGGCGGTGGCGGTGGAGGTGGCGGTGGTGGCGGTGGAGGTGGAGGTGGTGGCGGAGGCGGTGGCGGTGGGGCCGGAGCCGGAGGTGGCGGCGCGGGAGCCGGCGGCGGCGGGGCCGGTGCAGGCGGCGGGGCCTGCGGCACGGGGGCGGGTTCGACGGTCTCCTCGACCGGGATCTCGGTGGCCGTCGCGGTCTCGCTCGGGCTGGCCGTCTCCGTCGGGGTCTCCGACTCCGTGGGGATGACCAGGCCGTTGGTCCCCTCCTTGACCGTGTCCGTCTCGGACTCCGACGGCGTCGCATCCTCCTCGGAGGGTTCGGTCTCGCTGGCGCTGACCGACTCGGTGGGCGTCGGGTCATCGGTGGCCACCGAATCGTCCCCACCGAACGCGACCACGCCGACGATGCCGATCACGGCGGCGGCAAGGACGGCGGCGATGCCGATGAACAGCCCCCGCCGGGAGGAGTCGTCGGCCGGCGGGACAGGCGGAGCGGTCGGCGGCAGGATCGACTCGCTGACGCGATGGGTGGGAGGCGCCCCCGCCGCTGCTGCGGCTGCACCGACCACCAGCCCCTCACCGGTCGTGGACCCGCTGGCCTGGACCGGGGGCTGCCGGTCGACGGTCGGCAGGTCGCCGACCCGGACGCCCGGGGCGGTGAACTCGCCGGTCTTCGCGCCCGAGGCGGACACCTCGTCATCGGCGTCGCCCCTGATGAGCATCCCGGGGGCACTCATGCCGTGCGCGGACAGGACGTCGGCCATGGCGTTGCCGAAGGCCTCGACCGACGGGTACCGGTCCTCCGGCTTCTTGGCCAGGCCCTGGTCGATGAGCGCCACGACGTCCGGGGGGACCTCCTGGGCGGTCACCGGCGGCATCGGGTTCAGCAGGATGCGGGCCAGCATCGGCGTCAGGGTCTCGTCGCCCTCGCTGGCGAAGGCGGGCCGCCCCTGCACGAGCGCGTACAGGGTGGAGGCCATGGAGTAGACGTCGGCGGAGGCGGTGGGACGGTTGCCCTCCAGCACCTCGGGGGCCACATGGGACAACGACCCCGTGATCGACCCGGTGGCGGTCTCGGTGCCGCCGGTGATGCGAGCGATGCCGAAGTCACCCAGGGACGGTTCGCCGAAGCCGTTGAGCAGGATGTTCTCGGGCTTGATGTCGCGGTGCAGGATGCCGGCCCGATGGGCGGTCTCCAGCGCACCGGCGACCTTGATGCCCGCGGCGAACGCGTCGGGCCACGCCATGACGCCCTGGTTGTCGACGAGGTCCTTCAGCGACCCGCCCGGCATGTAGGCCATGACGATGTAGGGGTAGCCGCCCGAGGTCTTGCCCCACGTGTAGACGGTGATGATGTGGGGGTGGCCGGCGAGCGTGCCCATGGCCTGCAGCTCACGGGTGAACTTCTGGTCGGCCTTCTCCGTCGAGCTCGGCTGGTTCAGGACCTTGATCGCCACGACGCGTGACAGCGACAGCTCACGTGCCCTGAAGACGTAGCCGAAGCCACCCCGGCCGACCCGCACGGCGTCGACGAAGTCGTCCGGCATGGCGAAGCGGACCCAGTCCGGGTCCGGCTCGTCAGGCGAGTACGGGATGTCGGTCATCGGTTGGGCAGCCCCTGAAGAATGTCGTACACGCAGGCTACTCCCTTCCGAGGGTCGTATCGTTCGTTCGCACGCCCGTAGCGGCTTCTCGGCCCCCGACGTCACAGGTTCGATACATGTCTGCACCGCATCGCCGTACCGCCACCCTGCTCGTGGTCATGCTGACCATGGGGCTCCTCACCGCGCTGCCGGCGCAGGGCGAGGAGTACGCCTCCTTCGGTTGCTTCTCCGATCCGGCCGGTGACGCCGGCGGCGTCGACGTGGCCGACATCGTCGGCACCTGCCTGCAGTATCCCGACACCAGCTCCTCCCCCGAGTTCCCGCAGGGGGAGCCGATCCGGCTGACCACCGTGTTCGCCGCAGGCAACAACCCCCTGCAGGACGCGTCGTGGACCAACGACGACACTGCGCTGCAGGTTGCCCTGTCCACCGACGGCGACCCGAACCCCGAGCTGGTGCTCCGTCTGTTCCACAACGGCACGAGCCTGGTCCGCAGCATCGAGGACGGCGCCGGCGGCCAGGTGGCCGACTGCGACGCCCAGGTGGAGCTGGACCCGAGCTTCCAGGGCATCGACTTCGTCCTCCAGCCCAGCTGCATCCCCGACAGCCCCGACGTGCGCTACAGCGTGCAGATGGCCTACGAGGAGACCGACGGTGCGGCCGTGGCGATGGACCGCTGGCCCGACACCGACGCGTCGGTACGGATGCCCCGCGGCGACGAGAACCCCTTCTGCGACGCGCCGACCGAGACCGGCAGCGAGGTCACGGTCGCACGGGTGGCCTGCTTCATCGGCGGCACCGAGCCGGTCAGCCAGGCCGTGGCGATCAGCCAGTTCGTCTTCAACGACCTGTCCACGCAGGAGTACGAGCCCTACACCGGCCAGTGGGCCGTGATCGTGCGCGACGACAACTTCGCCGACGCACTGGCCGGGTCCTCCCTCGGCTTCGGCCAGGGTCCGTTGCTGTTCACCTACTCCCCCACTTCCGGCCCCACCCTCGGGCAGGACCACACCCGGCTGGCACCCGCCACCAAGCAGGAGCTGGTCCGGACGGTGCCTCGCGGGTTCCCCGTGTACGTCCTCGGCGGCACCGCCGCGATCGACGAGGGGGTCATGGACCACCTGCGCGAGCTCGGTTACGACGCGCGGCGCCTGTCGGGCCCGACCCGCGTGGACACCGCCGCTGCGGTGGCCCTCGAGGTGCGGCAGCGAACCCAGGACTTCGCGGCCCGCAACGCCGGGTTCCCCGACACCAACATGGTGCTGATGGCCAACCAGGACAACTGGCCCGACGCGGTGCTGGCCGGGCAGGTGGGGGCGCTGTGGGGCTTCCCGGTCCTGCTGACCGGCGCCACGGGCCCCGCACCCGCCGCGACCCTCGCGGCGCTGGACCAGCTGCGACCCCAGGCCATCCAGTTCATCGGTGGCTCGGCGGTGATCTCCAGCGACACGCTTCGCTCGATCCGTGACCACGCCAACACCAACGGCTACGCCTTCGGCGGGCCCGGCGCGGCGCTCACCGACGACACCTCCAACCCGTGGCGGCAGTTCTGCGCCAACACCAACCCCGACGGCTCCCAGATCCCCCGGTGGACCTGCCGCTGGGGTGGTGACAGCCGCATCGCGACGGGTGCGGCGGTCAGCCAGTTCGGTCGCGAGATGATCCAGCGGTTCGGCGGCGAGGACACGCTGATCCCCGACACGGAGGTCTACGCCTCGGGCGTGCCCCTCGGCGGTGGCGTGGACAGCGACAACTACGCCTACGTGCTGGCGGCGTCGATGATGTCGGGCCGCTTCGGCGGCGCGGTGTTCCTGCCGACGGACAACAACACGTTGACCGACACGGTGATCCAGTCGGTGTGTGACATCCGGCGTGGCAAGGACACCAACGGCGACGGCGAACCCGACACCCCGTTCATCGAGTTCGTCGAGCTCGTGGCGCTGATGGCCGACACCGACAGGCTGTCGGATGGTTTCGGCGAGGAGATCCGCTCCTTGATCACCGACGGCTGCCCGGCGACGTTCGCCGGCGCCGCCCCGGACCTGGTCACCGCCGACTGACCCCGCGTGTCGGGTTCTCGGCCGCCCGCCGTAGTTGCCCGACACGCATCCGCTCGGCCGCCCGAGCCCACCCCTCCGCTTGTCGGGTTCTGGGCCGCCCGTCGCAGGAACCCGACACGCATCCGCTCGGCCGCCCGAGCCCACCCATCCGCTTGTCGGGTATTGGGCCGCCCGTCGCAGTTGCCCGACACGCGTCTTAGCCGGTCAGCGCGTCCAGCGCGTCAGCGCGTGCCGAGGTAGGTGCGGATGCCCAGCACGCTGCCCTTGGGGACGACGACGCCGGTACCGATCTCCGACAGCGCGCCGACGAGGGCGTCGCTGATGACGGCGGCGTCGTGCACCTCCACCTCTTCGTGCAGCACGGCGCCCTGCAGCACCGCGCCCGCGCCGACCCGGCAACGCGGGCCGACCACGGAGCCGAACCGCACCACCGCGGTCTCGTCGACCACGGCGCTGGGGTGGATGGCGGACTGCCCCTCGACCACGACCATGCCCTCGGCCAGCGGCCAGGTGCACTCGCCGTCGATGACGGCCCGGTGGCCCTCCAGGTAGCGCGCCGGGGTGCCGAGGTCCTGCCAGTAGGCGTCGTCGTTGATGCCGAACATCTTCTCGCCGGCGTCCAGCAGGCCCGGGAAGACCTGGCGTTCGAACGACAGCGGGCCGTCGCCCGGGAAGTGGTCGAACAGGCGGGGCTGCAGGACGTAGGTCCCGGCGTTGATGGTGTTGTCGGGCACGGTGCCCGGTTGGGGCTTCTCCACGAACCGGCGGACCATCCCCTGGCCGTTGCGGACGACCACCCCGAAGGCGGAGGTGTCGGTGACCTCGTGGAGGGTCAGGGTGGCAACGGCCCCCGACTCGACGTGGCCGTCGATGATCCGGCGGAGGTCGACGTCGGTCAGGACGTCGCCGTTGCACACCAGGACCGGTTCGTCGGCCTCCCCCGCGAGGGCACGCCGAACGGCCCCTGCGGTGTCCAGCGCCATCTCCTCGGTCGCGACGTCGATCGCCAGGCCCAGCTGGGGCGCGGCGTCGACGAGGGGCTGGAAGGGCGCGGCGTCACGCCCGACGAGGAAGGTGGCCCGGGTGACCCCGGCATCCACCAGCCGCCGGAGCAGCCCGTGGGCGTAGGGGTCGCCCATGAAGGGGACCAGGGGCTTGGGGATGAGGTGGGTGAGCGGACGCAGCCGTGTGCCACGGCCACCCGCCAGGATCAGGGCACGCATCGTCGCGCAGGCTAACCCACCCGGGCGCCACCATCCCACGTGTGTCGCCCACCCACGACATGTGGCCGGTTCGACGACGCACCCGGCCGAGTGCCCCGGCCCGCGCCCCACGTGTGTCGCCCAACGACGAAATGTGGCCGGTTCGACGACACACCGCCGGGGGGCCGGGGGTCGAGGGCCCGGGGGGTGGGTCAGCGGCTGTCGCGCCAGGAGTTGAGGGTGGGTTCGGCGCCGTGGTCGCCGGGTTCGTAGATGCGTCGCAGGCCGTCCGGGCCGTACTGCTGGTCGACCCATCCGCGCTCGTCGTCGTGGGGGTAGGCGTACCCGACCCCGTGTCCCAGCCGCTTGGCCCCCTTGTAGTGGGCGTCCCGCAGCGACGCCGGGACCGGGGCGTTGCCCAGCCGTTCGACCTCCGCGTCCGCCCGGGCCATCGCTCGGGTGACCGCGTTGGACTTCGGCGCAAGCGCCAGGTGGATGCAGGCCTGGGACAGCGCGAACCGGGCCTCGGGCAGCCCGACCCGGTCCAGCGCCTGGAACGCCGCAACCGACACGGCGAGCGCTTGCGGGTGGGCCAGGCCGATGTCCTCGCTGGCGAGGATCACCATGCGCCGGGCCAGGAACCGCGGGTCCTCCCCCTCCGCCAGCATGCGGGTCAGCCAGTACATCGCTGCATCCGGGTCGGACCCGCGCATCGACTTGATGAACGCACTGACCTGGTCGTAGTGGTTGTCGCCCGCCTTGTCGTAGCGCAGGTGGGGCTGTGCCAGCGCCGACTGCACCATCTCCGGCGTGATCCGGCCGTCCTCGGTCCCCACCGACAGCGCGGCGGCCGCGTCCAGCCCGGTCAGCAGCACCCTGGCGTCACCGTCGGCGGCATGCAGCAGCGCGGCGCGCGCCTCGTCGGTGGCGGTGACCCCCTCCAGCCCGGGGTCGGCCAGCCCGCGGTCGAGCAGCACCGACAGGTCGTCCTCCTCCAGCGGCGCGAGCCGGTAGAGGATGCTGCGGGACAGCAGCGCAGCGTTGACCTCGAAGGAGGGGTTCTCCGTCGTCGCGCCGATCAGCACGACGTCGCCCGCCTCCACCGACGGCAGCAACGCGTCCTGCTGGGACTTGTTGAAGCGGTGGATCTCGTCGACGAAGAGGATCGTGCGGCGCTGGGTCCGGCGCAAGCGCTCCCGACCCTCGACGACCGCCGCCCGCACGTCCTTCACCCCCGCGGTCACGGCCGACAGCACGATCATCTCGGCGTTGGCCTCGGCCGCGATGACGCCGGCGAGGGTCGTCTTGCCGGTTCCGGGCGGCCCCCAGAGGACCATCGAGGACAACCGGCCGCTCGCGATCGTCCGACGGATCGGCCCCTCCGGCCCGATCAGGTGGCGCTGGCCGACGACCTCGTCGAGGGTGCGGGGACGCAGGCGCGCGGCAAGCGGCGCCGTGGCCGATCCCGCCCCGGCGCCCGACATCACCCGCCGGGTGGCCGGCGGGGTCTCCTCCGATGCGCGGTCGTCGTCACCGCCGAACAGCTGTGCCTCAGGCACTGGCCGCCACGGTGACGGCCCACCGATGGCCGTCGATCACTGTCCGGTGCCGCGCACCGACGCGTTGAGCTGGGTGGTGGGGTCGTACAGCAGGCAGACGACCTCCCGGTCGCCCTGCTCCCACGACGCCTCCGTGGGGGTCAGCTGGCTGGTGAAGAACCGTGACTCGGCCCAGACCACGCCGACGTAGTCGGTGAAGGCCTGCCCCTGGCACTGGTCGTCGGCGAAGGTGTTCAGCTCCTCCAGGCCGGGGAACCCGGTGCCGTCGTCGGGGTAGTCGACGAGGAAGAAGACCTCGCTGTCGTGGGGGGTGTCGCACGGCACGACGGCCACGGACTGCACCTCGTCGCTGGTCGACGGGCTGTTGTAGCAGTCCCCGACGGCGAGCTCGAAGACCGAGGCGTCCTCTCCGGGGACGGCGGATGGTGTCGCCTCGTCCTGCGGCAGGTCGTCGAGGACCTCCGGTTCGGTGCCCTCGTCGGCCAGGTCGCTGTTGAGGTCGTCGACGGCTTCACCGAGCTCCGATGCCGTGGCCTCGGTGTCGGTGGTCGCCAGCTCGTCGTCACCGCTGGACAGCAGGAAGGCGGCCAGGCCGCCGCCTGCCAGCACGAGGACGAGCACGACGAGGCCGATGATCAAGCCCGTGTTGGACTTCTTGGGCGGCGGCTGGAACCCCGGTCCCGGCTGGCCGTAGCCCTGGCCGGGGCCGTAACCGGGCGGCTGTTGCCCGTAGGCGGGCTGCTGGCCATAGGGGGGCTGCTGGCCCGGCGGTGCCTGGCCGGGAAGCGGCCCGTAGCCCGCAGGCGGGCCCTGGGGCTGGGCTGGCGGCTGCCCCCAACCCTGCTGTGGAGGCTGCCCACCGGGGGGACCTCCTTGCCATGGCGTGGGGTTCTGCGGTGGATTGCCCCAGCCCGGCGGTGTCTGGTCGCTCACTGGTCGGTTCCCTTCTGCACACCACGGTTGTAGCTGCAACACCACCCTGCTCGCCACAGGCGAAGTCAGGGCAGGACGTCATCGACCCGTATGATCGCCCGCGTGACCTACGACCTGACAGTCTTCGACGGCGCAACCGCAGTCATCACCGGCGGCGCCGGTTTCCTCGGTTCGCACCTCTCCCACCGCCTCCTCGACCTCGGCGCGCGTGTCGTGGTGATGGACAACCTGTCGACCGGTTCGGCGTCCAACATCGAGGACCTGCTCGGCCACGACCGGTTCTCCTTCCTGCGCTACGACGTCACGGAGTACATCCACGTCGGCGGCTCGGTCGACTTCGTGCTGCACTGGGCGTCGCCGGCCTCGCCGATCGACTACCTCAAGCTGCCGATCCAGACGATGAAGGTCGGGGCGCTCGGCACCCACAAGGCGCTCGGCCTGGCTCGAGCCAAGGACGCGCGCTTCATGCTGGCCTCCACCAGCGAGGTCTACGGCGACCCGGAGATCCACCCGCAGCCGGAGTCCTACTGGGGCAACGTCAACCCGATCGGCCCGCGAGGCGTCTACGACGAGGCCAAGCGGTTCGCCGAGGCCCTGACGTTCGCCTACCACCGCTCCCACGGCATGGAGGTGCGGGTGCCGCGCATCTTCAACACCTTTGGGCCGAAGATGCGGATGGACGACGGCCGGGCGGTGCCGACGTTCATCGCCCAGACCCTCCGCGGCGAACCGCTGTCGGTCTTCGGTGACGGGCAGCAGACCCGGTCGCTGTGCTACGTCGACGACCTGGTGGAGGGGTTGCTGCGCCTGCTGGCCAGCGACTACGACGCCACCCCGGTCAACATCGGCAACCAGCACGAGATGACCATCCTCGAGCTGGCTCAGCGGATCCAGAAGCTGGCCGGTGTCTCGCCGGGCATCGTGCACGAGCCGATGCCGGTCGACGACCCGAAGGTCCGCCAGCCCGACACGACGATCGCCCGTCGCGAGCTCGACTGGAAGCCCGAGGTCGACATCGACGACGGGCTGCTGCGCACCATCGAGTGGGTCCGCACCAACCGGATGTGATCTCCGGGGACGTGATCGGCCGGGCCGACGGGCCGCGTGTCCTGTTCGTCCCCTCCAACGGGATGGGCCTCGGGCACATGACCCGTGCGGCCGCCATCGCCCGTCGGCTGGGCGAGGCGGGGGCGATGCCGATCCTGTGCGTCCTCTCGCCGCTGATCGACCCGCTCCGGCAGCTGGGGTTCATGGTCGAGCACATCCCCTCCTACGCCTCGACTCCGCTGGAACGATGGCACTGGCAGCGGCTGCTCGCCGACCAGCTGCGGCACCTGATCGAGGCCTACGACGTCACGGCGGTGGTGTTCGACGGTGTGGCCCCCTACCGGGGGGTGCGGCAGGTCATGGCGGAGGAGGGCGCGCCACCGTTCGTGTGGGTCCGTCGCGGGCGCTGGCGAGCCGACGCCCGACCTGCCGCGACGGCCGCGGGGTTCACGATGGTCATCGAACCCGGTGAGGTCGACCGGGACGAGCCCGACGTCGCGATCCCACAACCCGCGGCGCGGGCCGTCAACGGCGTCCCGGTCCGGCAGGTCGGGCCGGTCCTGCTGCACGACCACCACGACCTGCGTGACCGCGGACAGGCGCTGGTCGACCTGGCCCTTCCCGCGGACGGGCGCTACGGCTTGATCTCCCTCGGGACCGGCCTGGCCGGACCGTTGGCCCACACCGCCGGACCGTTGGTCGCCGCCCTGCGCAGCCGAGGACTGGTTCCCGTGGTCGCCGCGTCGCCCCTGTCGCCACCCCCGACCGTGGAGGGTGCGCTGGTCCGCCAGCGATATCCCCTGGCCCCGTCGTTGGCTGCCTTCGACGTGGTGGTCCTGGCGGCTGGCTACAACTCCGTGGTCGAGGCGGTGGCCTGCCGTGTGCCCGCGGTCCTCGTGCCCAACCCGGCAGCTGCCGTCGACGATCAGCTGGCCCGCGCCGTCGGGCTCGACCAGCAGGGGTTGGCGGTCCTGTGGGACTCAACGGTGCGTGCCGGCGCCGAGGGGGCAGCCGGCTCGGCGCCAGCCGGTGCGCTCGATCGTGCGCTGGACCGGGCGCTCGACGGGCATTCCGAGCTCGTCGAACGCATGGCCGCCCGATCCGTTCCGCAGGGCGCGACTCGCGCGGCCGCCCTCATCCAGGAGCTGACGCAGTCGCGGGCCCACCAGCCGAAGCCAAGGTCGATCCGATGACCAGCCCGACGGTGCCGGCCCAGCTGCGGTCAGGACTCCGCGCCGTCTACGGCGTCGTGCTGGCGCTGCTGCCGACCCGGCTCGGCGACCGGCTGCGCGACCTCGTCGCCCGGACCCGGGCCCGTTGGCCGCAGCTGGACGGCCCGTCGGGCGGACGGGTTCGTGTGCCCGGCCCGCTGGACCACCCGGTCGTCCTCGTCGTGGCCGTCGGTTGTGCCCCGACGCGACTCCGACAGGCCGTCGACGGGATGTCCGGGGTACCGGTGCGTCCGGTCTGGTTGGTCGACACACCCCTCCCCGGCGACCTGGCCGACCAGGTCATCGAGTGGCTGCCGCCCGCCGCGGACCTCGACCGGTTCGGCCTGGACACAGCGGCCGTCAGGCGTTCCAGGCTGCGTGCCGTGGAGCAGCGCTACCGACCGAAGCGTGTGGTGGTCATCGGTCCCGAGGGACCGTTGCCCGACCCCGTGCTGATCGTGCCGTCCCCGTCGTGAGCACCCACGCCTCGTCCCGGCCCCGGGTGCTGGTGGTCACGACGGTGCATCCTCCCGACGACCCCCGGATCCGCTACAAGACCGCCGCCAGCTTGGCCGAGGACTTCGCCGTCCGCCTGGCGACGCGCGCGCCCGGACCCGACGACACGCGGGGACTCGACAGCGTGGTGCTCGATGGCTCGCGCCCGCGCAGGGCGCTCCGGGCCCTGCGACAGATGCTCCGTCGCGACGTGGACCTCGTGGCCGTCCACGACCCCGAGCTGCTGCCCGTGGCGTTGCTGGCCAGGCTTCTGCGACGGGTGCCGGTGGTGTTCGACGTGCACGAGGACCTGCCGGTGCGGGCCGGCCTGTCCCGCCGCCACCCAGCTGCCGGCGAAAGAGGATCGGCGGTCCGGGCGCGCGTCGGGCCGTGGCTGGCACGCCGGATGCTGCACGTCGTCGAGCGGTTGGTCGTCGTCACCCTGGCCGAGGAGGGGTACGCCCGGGACTTCCGACGTGCCCATCCGGTGCTGCCCAACCACCTGCTGGTCGAGGTGCTTCCTCCCCCGTCGGCGAACGCCACGGGGGGCGGGGTGGTCTACCTGGGAGACGTGACCACGGCTCGAGGCGTGACCGTGCTGCTGGACGCGGTGTCCTCGGGGCTGCCGGGACGGACCCTCCACCTCATCGGCCGGTGCGCGCCCGGCCTTGCCGAGGAGCTGCGGCATCGGGCGGACGAGCTGGGGGTGTCGCTGGAGGTCCACGGCTGGATGCCGCTGCCCGTGGCGCTGCGACTGGTCGCCGTCGCCGAGGTCGCCGCCTGTCCGCTGACCGACCACCCCGCCTACCGACGGTCGTTGCCGACGAAGGTGCTGGAGTACCTGGCGGTCGGGGTGCCGGTCGTGGCCTCCGACCTGCCCGGCACCCGAGAGGTGGTCGAGGGCCTGCCCGGTGTGGTCCTGGTCGCGCCGGACCGGGTCGACGAGCTCGCTCGCGGGCTGGCGGTCGCGGCCGATCCGGCGCTCAGGGCCGCGGCGGTGCAGGGTGTGGCCGCCGTCCGCGAGCGCTTCGGTTGGCCCGACGAACGGATCCGGCAGGTGTACCGGGACGTCGTGTCCTCCTCCGCCGAACGCTGATCCGGATTCCGGGGCAGAAGTTGGGGGGCGTCGGGAGGAAACATGGGTTGCAGCGCCGAACTCAACAGGGATGCCCCTGTACGCCGCCACCACATGGGTCCGCCGATGACTGCCCTCTGGCCTCCGCCCGACACGATGTCGGACGGCATGTTGCTCCGCCGCGCCGCCGGCGGTGACGACGACGCCTTCACCCTGCTGTTCCACCGCCACCGAGCCATGGTGCGCCGCATCTGCGTCGCCCACGGCCCCCACGGGCTGGCCGAGGACCTGTCCAGCGAGACGTTCGTCAGGCTGCTCCAGCATGCCGAGCGGCTGTGGGACCGAGACCGCCTGGCCCCGTGGCTGGCCACCGTCGCGCGCAACACCGCCATCAGCGCACTGCGCCGTCCGGCCGTCCACCGGGAGTCACCCGTGGCCGACGTGCCCATGCGGTTCGCCGACGCCGACCACGCGGAGTCCGTCACCCAACGCCTGGACGTCGAGACCCTGCTGGCGCACGCCGACGACGGTGACGCCGCCATGTTGCGGGCCCACTACATGGAGGGCCGTCCGTTGGCCGACATCGCCAGCGACCTCGGCACCACGGTGGGTTCGATCAAGGTCCGCATGCACCGCGCGCGAGGGCGGGTCCGTCGGACGGCGTTCGCGCAGGCCCTGCGCGGACTCGTACCACTGCCGGTCCTCCGCTGGCGGACCCAGGTGACCGACCTGCTGCGGGCCGACGTGTCCCACGTGGCCATGGTGCTCGCCCCCGTCGCCGTGGCAGCAGCCATCGCCAGCGGCATCGTCGGTTCCGGCACTCCCCAGGGGTCGGAGGCGCCTCGGGCCGCAGCCACGGCCACTGCGTCCCAGACGGCCGGCGGGACCGGCCCCGTGGCACCTGCAGCCGTGTCGAGTGCCCCCGTCGTCCACGGTGCCGTGGCCCCATCGCCTCCCACCGGGGCCAGCCAACCGCTGGGGCGGCCCGGGCAGGTGGACACGCCCAGCGACAACCGACGTCCCCCAGTCGACGTGCCGACGATCTGGCTCAGCCGCGAACCGCCTGCCCCGGAGCCCGACAGCACCGTGGGGATCGCCGGCCTGGAGGTGGAGACGACCTCACCGCCGGGCGTGTCCGATTCCACGCGAGAGGATGTCTGCGACGTCATCGCGCTGCTCCCGGAGCCCGTGTCCTGCCACAACGAACGCTGAGCCGTCCGTGGGTCAACGCCCTCGACCGCGACCCCCACGCCAGAACCCCGTCCCCCACGCGAGGTGCATCACGCCGAGCGCGCCGCCGATCCTGACACGGTCGGCACGCGTCAGCGGCGACGCGTCGACGGCGTCAGCGGTGGCGGCGGCTGTGCCGATCGCGGCCAGCCAGGCCATGGGAACCACTGCCGCCGGGCGCGGCCTGCGGCGGGCCACCAGCACCGAGCCGACCAGCCCGACGACGAGCGCCGGGGCGGCCAGCTGACGTGGCTGGATCGATCCCGGTGCGGTGGCCATGACGTGGCGCTTCCAGCGGCCGAAGTCGTGGTACTGCGCGGCCAGCTCGGTCCACGTGTCCCGCGGCTCGTGGGTTGCGTCCATGTCCGGGCTGAACCACACCAGCCCGCCCGCACGCCGGATCCGGTGGCAGATCTCGTAGTCCTGGTTGCGCGCGAGGGAGGGGTCGTACCCGCCGACGCGGTCCAGCCACTCGCGGCGGAACACCCCGAGGTAGGCCGTTTCGCTGGGCCCCGCAACGGTGCCCGTCCGATGGCTGGCACCCCCCGACCCGAGCCACGTGCCCATGGCCGTCGCGGTGGCCCGGCCCACCGGGGACGTCGCGAGGGAGCGCTGCAGACCGCCGACGACCGCCGCGCCCTGCCCCTCCAACGCGGTCAGCGCAGCCCGCACGTAGCCGGGCCGGAAGGCCGCGTGGGCGTCCAGCCTGGCCACCACCTGATGCGGCAGCGCCGCGATGGCGATGTTGAGGCCGGTGGGGGTGGCCCCACCGGGGTTGTCGACCACGCTGATGCGGGTGTCGCGCTCGGCCACCCTCGCGGCAGCGCTGGCGGTCGGCTGGTCGGTCGGGTCGACGGCGATCACGACGGCGCCGACCCCCTCCGCCAGCGCGGACGACACCGCTCGGGCAAGGGTTCCGGCTGCGTGTCGGGCCGGGACGACCACGCCGACGTCATCGGGCCCGAGGGTCACCGTCGGGCCAGCGCCTGCTCCAGCTGGGTTTCCACCGTCGTCGAGATCGCGCCAGTACCGCCCACCACGACGCCATCGGCAACCCGACCGACGCGCGCCTCGACGAAGCTGGCGATGTCCGGGGCGTCGGCCATCGAGTCCCTGGGCGCCAGGACCAGCACACCCGACCGCCGAGCGGCCAGCGCCCCCGCCGGCAGCGCGTCGGCGAACCCGGACGCCGAGGCGATCACGAGCGTGACGTCACCGGTGCGCTGGGACAGCGCCTCCTCGGCGACGGCGGTCGATGTGCCGAACCGGTTGCTCCCGGCCAGTCGACGAACCTCGTAGCCCAGGCCCTCCAGCTGGCTGACCACCGACGGGGCGATGACGGCCGTGCCGCCGATGATCGTGACGGTGCGGGCGCCGAGGTCCTCCAGCGCCTCGATGGTGGCGTCGTCCAGCTGGTCACGGCCCGCCAGCAGGGTCGGCGGTCCGTTGACCAGCGCGGCCAGGGAGGATGCGCTCACGGCGTCGGGCCAGTCACTGGCGGGCACCAGCGTGACCTCGTCGGCGGTGCCGACCGCAGCGCCGGCGATGGCCGCCGCGGTCTCGGAGCGGTTGTCACCGGCGAGCCGACGGGTGGTCAGGCCCATGTCGGCCAGGTCCCCACGCACGGCGGTCGACAGGGCGCTGGTGCCACCCAGCAGCCACGCGGTCGTCGCACCGAGCCGGCGGATCTCCTCCGCTGTGGCCGGTGACAGCTCGGCGGTGCTGGTCAGCAGCAGCGGTGCTTCGAGGCTGGCGGCCAGCGCGACGCCGGCGAGGGCGTCGGGGAAGCGGTCGGACGCGGCGATGACGACATCGGAGGCGGCGTTCCAGCCGAAGGCCGAGACCTGGACGGCGGTGCCGATGCGGTCGCTGGCGGCCACCCGGGCGATGCTGTCGGGTGCCGCTGCGGGCGGCGGTTCGCTGGTCGGTGTCGGCGCAGGCGTTGCCGTCGGCTGGGGGTCGGGTCCGCCGGGCTGGCTGCGTACGTCGACCAGCGTCGACCGCAGGCCGAGCCGGGACTTCAGCTGGTCGCCGGACAGCACGACCGTTCCACCCGTGCCGGTGACCTCGACGCCACCGTAGCCACGGCTGGGCGAGCCGATACGACCCGCAGCGCCCCGGGGGTCCAGCAGGCGCATCGATGTGGCCGTTCCCACACCGGCTCGGCTGCCGAGCTCTGCGGCGGTGAACGCGGCCGTCCAGCGACGCAGGGGGTTGCTGCTCGCCAGGTCCCAGCGGCTGTCGTCGACCGGCTGCACGTAGGGCAGCTCGCCGCCGAAGACGAAGCGGGATGACTCCGAGTGGCCGCCGTGGCTGGAGGAGTAGAACGTCTCGGCGATGCTGCCGTTGTGGGTCAGGATCTGGCCGGACGTGGCGTTGACGGCGTTGACCCACTTGCCCTGGCTGTCGGCGGACTCCAGGTCCCAGCCCTCGTAGTTCTGGTCACGGGGCGTGGAGTAGAGGTGGCAGCGGCAGTCGGTGCGGATGCCGAGGGCCTGGATGCGAGCGAGGGCGTAGGACCGGCCGCTGATGACCTGGGCCTGCAGGGTCGCGTCCGGCCACGAGATCGGCACCTCCGCCAGCCCGCGCAGGTACAGGTCCATGTCGGTGAACTCGAGCGTCAGGTACGCCTCGGACGCCCCCGTGAGCACCGAGTCCAGCTGGAGGGTGCCCCAGCGGTAGGTGTGGCCGACCTCCGCCACGTGCACGCGACGGTTGACCGACGGGTCGGGGCTGAGGACGGTGCGGAGGTTCCACTCCTTGTCCCCGCCCTCCCAGACGACGGCGCCGCTGCCGGTGTCGGTGATGCGGTAGGTCGCGTCCGGTGTCACGTCGACTCGCCAGGTGCTGCCCTGCGGCTGGCTGGTCGGCAGGTCGGTGCACTCGCCGCTCTGGTAGTGGCACAGCCGGTAGGGGATCGTGCCGACCTCGGCGGTGTAGGTCGCCTTCGGCATCGCGGTGCCCAGGCCGATGACGACGAGGTCGGGTTGCGGCACCGTCGTGATGCTCGTGCCCGGGAAGTAGGTGGTGAGGATCTGTGTGGCCGTGCAGCCGAGCAGGCCGGCCCCCTGCGCGCCGTACTGGCTCATCCCCGCGCCGTGGCCCCAGCCACCACCGACGAGCACGAAGTCGCCGGAGGGAAGGTCGGGGTCGGCGATGGCGCTGCCACCGGCAGGTGTGCAGCCGCCCTGGGCGAACTGCGCCGGTGGCGGGGTGTCGTCGATGTAGCCCGTCAGGTCGGTCGTCGGCGGCGCGCCCTGTCCGGCCATGGCCGTCGGCACGGATGCAAACACGCAGGCAAGCGCCAGCACGACAAGGAGGGTCGCGCGGCGCACACGGGGAAGGGTGGCGGTGATTCGCATGTGACTATTGTTAACGGCAGTTGTGTACTGAGCCTTAGTGTGACTCAACCTGTCAAGCCCGTCGAGGGAGATCCTCGCCGTTCGTCAGCTGTGACGCTGCCGGTCATCCGACCGATACGTCCGGACGGCCATGTACTGGCGACGCCACCGCTCAGGCGGCCTGGCCGTGGGTGCGGCCGCGAACCTGCGACCAGGCGATGACCGAGCCGGCCCAGCCGAGCAGGCCGAGGCGGATCAGTCCGCGGGTCAGCAGGCCGGTGCGGTAGCGGCGGGCGAAGAAGCGGTCCAGCGAGCGGGCGTGCTCGGCGACCATGCGGACGCGCTTTCGGCCCACGGAGCCCCCGACCGCGTGCTGCACCTCCGCGACCGGGGTGAAGACCACGCGCCACCCCGCCGTGCCGAGGCGCCAGCACAGGTCGACGTCCTCCACGAACATGAAGTAGGCGGGGTCGAAGCCGTCGACCTCCTCGAAGGCCGTTCGGCGCAGGGCCACGCAGCAGCCCGACAGCCAGTCGACGTCGCGTTCGCTCTCGTGGTCCCAGTCGGTCAGTCGGTAGCGTCGGGTCCACGGGTTGTCGCGCCACACCAGGCCGAGCAGCGCATGGCCGATGGCCGTGGGGATGTCGGGGAACGCCCGCGCGGACAGCTGCAGCCGACCGTCGGGGAACACCACCTTGGGTCCGGCGGCACCGACGTCGGGGCGGTCGAGCACGTAGTCACCGAGGCGGGCGATCGACCCGGGGGTGAAGACGGTGTCGGCGTTGGTGACCACCACCACGTCGGCCGCGGACTTGCGGACGCCGACGTTGGCGGACCGACCGAAGCCGAGGTTCGGCAGGGCCACCCGCTGCACGTCGGGATGGCGCTGGGACACCGCCGTCAGGGATCCGTCGCTGGAACCGGAGTCGACCACGACGATCTCGTCGGCACCCGCGTCGCCCAGGCTTTCCAGGCAGGTCAGCAGGTCGTCCCGGGTGTTGTGGTTGACCACCACGACGGCCGTCCGCGGGGAGGGCCGGTCGGTGTGGGTCACGCGATCTCCTGCAGCAGCACCTTCAGGGAGTCCTGCCAGTGCGGCATGTCGGGCAGCCCGACCTGGCGGGCCATCAGGTTGTCCAGGACCGAGTAGGCCGGACGGTGGGCAGGGGCGCCGAAGGATGCGGTGTCGGTCGGGGTCAGGTCGACGTCCAGGCCCGCGCCGTCGAAGATCGCCGCGGCGAACTCGAACCAGGTGCAGTGGCCCCGGTTGGTCAGGTGGTAGGTCCCGGGGCGACCGGTGGCCGCCAGGCGACGGATCTGTGGGGCCAGGTCGAAGGTGAACGTGGGCGACCCCGTCTGGTCGTCGACGACGCTGACCGCCCCGCGTTCGCGTCCGAGGCGCAGCATCGTCTTGGCGAAGTTGCCGCCGTCGGCGCCGTGCACCCACGAGGTCCGCACGATGTAGTGGCGGTCGAGGGTGCGGCGGACGAGCTGCTCGCCGGCCTCCTTGGACCGGCCGTACATCGACCGCGGGTTGACGGTGTCGAACTCGGTGTAGGGCCGGCCGAGCGAGCCATCGAAGACGTAGTCCGACGAGATGTAGACCATCGCGGCGTCGACGGTCTCGCAGGCGCGGGCCACCCACCAGCTGGCGGTGGCGTTGACGCGCCAGGCGGTCTCGGACTCCGTCTCGCAGGCATCGACCTTGGTGAACGCCGCGGAGTGCACGACGAGGTCGGGACGGTGGTCGGCGACGGCTGCCTGCACGTCGGCCTCGCGGGTCACGTCCAGCGATGCGCGGTCCAGCGCGACGACGTGGTCGTCGGCGAACGCGCGCTGCAGGTCGTGGCCCAGCTGGCCGCTGGCGCCGGTGATCAGGACCTTCACTTGCGAACCAGGCCCTGGCGGTCGGAGGCGCCTGCCTGCTTCAGGGGACGCCACCAGGCCTCGTTGGCGCGGTACCACTCGATGGTGGCGTCCAGCGCCTCCTCGAAGGTGTGGCCGGGCGTCCAGCCGAGCTCGCGCACCTTGGTGGTGTCCACGCTGTAGCGCAGGTCGTGGCCGGGACGGTCGGCGACGAAGTCGATGCGGGCGTCGGCCGCCTCACCGGTCAGGCCGAAGCGCTCGAGGATGGCGTAGGTGAGCTGCTTGTTGGTGATCTCGTTGCCGGCACCGACGTTGTAGACCTCGCCCGGGGTGCCCTGGGTCAGGACCAGCCACTGCGCGGCGGCGTTGTCGATGACGTAGGTCCAGTCACGGATGTTCTGGCCCTCGCCGTACAACGGCACGTTCTTGCCGTCGATCAGGTTGGACACGAACAGCGGGATGACCTTCTCGGGGAAGTGGTAGGGCCCGAAGTTGTTGGCCGTCCGGGTGACCGTCACCGGGTAGTCGTAGGTGACGTTGTAGGCGCGGGCCAGCAGGTCGGCGGCAGCCTTGGACACCGAGTACGGCGAGTTGGGCTCGAGGCCGTCACCCTCGCGGAAGCTGTCGGGCTCCTCCACCGAGCCGTAGACCTCGTCGGTGGAGATGTGCAGGAAGTTGCCGATCTCGGCCTTGCGGGCGACGTCGAAGATCGTCTGTGCCCCGACGACGTTGGCGACCATGAACTCCGCGCCGCCGGTGATGGAGCGGTCGACGTGGGACTCCGCGGCGAAGTTGACCACGGCGTCGTGGCCGGGCAGCACCTCGCGCAGGTGGTCGCCGTCGCAGATGTCGCCCTTGACGAAGTCGTACCGCGCGTCGTCGGCGAGGTCGGCCAGGTTGGCGGGGTTGCCGGCGTAGGTCAGCTTGTCGAAGTTCGTGATCCGAACATCGCTGTCCTGTGCCATGGCGTAGCGGATGAAGTTCGAGCCGATGAAGCCGGCCCCACCGGTGACGAAGATGCGCACGTCGTCGTGCTCCTTGAGGGTGCTGCTGACCGAGTCTGGGTTCGACCCGGCAATCCAACGCAGGGTATCGGGCCGGCCGATGCGGCGATGCTGTCCGGCCGGGAGGGGGCAGAGCGGGTCCAGGACCCCGTGTACGGCCCGTTCAGACCTCGGCCAGCCGCCCGAGGAGGTGCTGGGGCAACGGCTGGTACCGGTCGTGCCTGGCGACGAACCGGCCGCGCCCGTGGGTGAACGACCGCAGGTCGATGGCGTAGCGGAGGATCTCCGAGGTCGGAACCGACGCCAGCACGATGACCTCGCCGCCGTTGCCGAGCTCCGTGCCCTCCAGCTGGCCGCGGCGCTGCTGCAGGTCGCCCATGACCTCTCCCTGGAGCTCGCCGGGGACGGTCACCTCCAGGTGGCTGATGGGTTCGAGCACGACGGTGCCGGCCTGTGGCAGGGCCTCCCGGAGCGCGATCGCCCCCGCCATCCTGAAGCTCATCTCGTCGGAGTCCACCGAGTGGTACTTGCCGTCGGTCACGGTGGCCTTGAGGTCGACCAGCGGGAACCCGTGGCTGCCGCCCCTGGCCATCGCGTCGGCGATGCCCGCGCCGACCGCGGGGACCAGCGACTTGGGGATCGCCCCACCGACCACCTCGGACTCGAAGGCGTAGCCCTCACCCGGGGGGAGGGGTTCGAACCGCACGTTGGCGACACCGAACTGGCCGCGCCCGCCGGACTGCTTCTTGTGCCGCCCCTCCACCTCGACCGGGCGGGTGATCGTCTCGCGGTAGGCCACCGTGATCGGTTCGGTCTGCAGCGTCACGCCGTACCGACGGGTCATCCGGTCGAGCACGACCTGCAGGTGGGTGTCGCCGGCCCCCCACAGGATCGTCTGGTGGGTCTCGTCGTTGCGCTCCAGGCGGAGGGAGCGGTCCTCGGCGAGCAGCTTGTGCAGGGCCCCGCCCATCTTGTCCTCGTCCTGCGGGCTGGCGGCCACCAGCGCGACACCGTGCACCGCCGGGATGGGGTCGGGCAGCGGGACAACCCAGCCGCGGTTGCCGTCCTCCAGCGTGTCACCCGTGCGGACGTCGCCCAGCTTGGTCACCCCTGCGATGTCGCCGGCGACCACGGTGGACACCGACACGTGTTCGCTGCCGCGGGTCACGAGGAGGCCGTGCATGCGTTCCTTCTCGCCGGTCCGGACGTTGACGACCACGTCGTCGGCGTGAAGCGTGCCGCTGAGCACCTTGAACATGGTGATCTGGCCGACGTAGTCGTCGCTGCGCGTGGCGAAGACCTGCAGCAGGAGCGGACCGTCGGGGTCGAAGGGCATCTCGAAGAGGTCATCGGCGATGACGACCTCGGTGCCGGGCAGGTCGGTCGGGGCCGGGCCGACGTGGCAGACGAACTCCAGCAGCCGGTCCACGCCGATGGGTTCGATGGTCCCGTCGTCGCGGGAGGCGGCTGCCGAGCCGCACATGACCGGGAAGACCGTGCCGGCGTCGACGCCCTCGTGCAGGGCTGCCTCCAGCTCCTCCGGGGTGGGCTCGATGCCCTCCAGATAGCGCTCGAGCAGCGAGTCCTGGGTCTCCACGACGTCCTCGACCAGCGTCTCGTGGGCGTCGTGTTCCCGGTCGGCGATCTCGGGTGGGAGCTCGTCGGTCTCCACGGCCCGGCCGCTGTCGTAGAGGAAGGCGTGTTCGGTGATCAGGTCGGCGACCCCGTGGAAGGCGGCCTCCTCGCCGATGGGGATCTCGACCAGCTCGAAGCCCTCGCCGAAGTGCTCGCGGACGTGGGCGACGGCCCGTTCGTAGGACGCGCGGGTGCGGTCCATCTTGTTGACGAAGACCATGCGCGGACGGTTCATCGCGGCGGCCGCTCGCCACAGGAGGACGTCCCCGGTCTGCACGCCAGCGGTGGCGTCGACGACGAAGACCGCGAGGTCGGCGATGCGCAGGCCGGTCAGCGCCTCCTCCCGGAAGTCGGCGTACCCGGGGGTGTCGATCAGGTTGATCCGGAAGGTCTCCTGCCCGAGCCGGTGGTCGATGGGGACAACGGAAAGCCGCACGGACTGCGTGCGGCTGTGTTCCTCGGGTTCGGCGTCGGTCGTCGCCGTGCCGTCCTCCACCCGGCCGAGCCGAGTGATCACCCCCGCCCGGTACAGCAGGGCTTCGGCCAGCGTCGTCTTGCCGTTCCCGGCGTGCCCCACCAGCGCCACGTTGCGGATGCGATCGGCTCGGTGTCCCATGCAGGTGCCCTCCTGTGGGTGAAGTCGGCTCACGAGCAACGTACCGCCGGTGTCAAGGCGCCCGGGGCGACCGCACAGGGGGCAACACCGCGCTGTTGTTGGTACAACCCGGTGCCATGAAAGGCATCATCCTCGCCGGCGGGCGGGCCACCCGTCTGGGCCCGGCCAGCCGTGGCACGTCCAAGCAGCTCATGCACGTCTACGACAAGCCGCTGGTGTACTACCCCGTCACCACGCTGCTCCACGCGGGCATCAACGAGATCCTGGTGATCTCCACACCCGAGCAGATCGGCGCGTTCGAGGCGCTGCTGGGCGATGGGTCGGCGTGGGGGTGCACCTTCTCCTACGAGGTCCAGACCGAGCCGCGTGGCCTGGCGGATGCCTTCGTGGTCGGCGCCGACTTCATCGGTGACGACGACGTGGCGCTGATCCTCGGCGACAACATCTTCTACGGCTACGGCTTGGGTGAGCAGCTGCAGCGCTACACCTCCCCCGACGGGGCGGTCGTGTTCGGCCTCTGGGTGCCCGACCCCGAGCGTTACGGCGTGCTGGAGTTCGCCGACGACGGCTCGGTCGCCGCCGTGCACGAGAAGCCCGCCGACCCGCCCTCGAGCTACATGGTCCCGGGCCTGTACTTCTACGACTCCTCCGTCGTGGAGATCGCCCGCACCATCGAGCCGAGCGACCGCGGCGAGATCGAGATCACGGCGGTGAACAACCACTACCTCGCGCAGGGGAAGCTGGAGGTCGCCAAGCTGCCGTTCGCCACGGACTGGTTCGACGTCGGCACCTTCGACGCCATGCTGGACGCCCAGAACTGGGTCGCGGGCCAGCAGCGCCGAAAGGGCCTGCTGATCGGTGCACCCGAGGAGGCCGCCTTCCGGGAGGGCTTCATCGACGCCGACCAGCTGCGCCACCTCGCCCAGGCCGAGGCGTTCTCCGGTGACCTCGCCAAGAGCGGGTACGGCGAGCGGCTGCTGCGCTTCCTCGACTTCGAGACCGAGTAGCCGGACCCACGGGGCCGGACCCCAGCACCTGTCGGCACCGAGCCATATCGTGGTGGCGATGGGGACGGGCCACGATCACAGTCACACCTCGGCCGCGCATGCGGGCGGGGCGCATCGCGGTCGGCTGCTGCTGGCGACGGCCCTCATCGGCGGGTTCTTCGTCGTCGAGCTGGTCGGCGGGTTGCTCACCAACTCCCTGGCGCTGCTGTCCGACGCCGCCCACATGTTCACCGACGTGCTCGGCATGGGCATGGCGCTGGCCGCGATCCAGGTCGCCAGCCGGGCCGAGCGCTCACCGCGATGGACCTTCGGTTTCTACCGCCTCGAGATCCTCGCTGCGCTGGCCAACGCCGTGCTGCTGTTCGGTGCGGCCGGGTGGATCCTGTGGGAAGCCGTCGGGCGGCTCACCGAACCGCCCGAGGTGCTGGGGGCTCCACTGCTGATCGTGGCGACCATCGGCCTGGTGATCAACCTGATCGCCTTCGCCATCCTCCGCCGGGGCGCCGAGGAGTCCCTCAACATCGAGGGCGCGTACCTGGAGGTCCTGGCCGACACGCTGGGGTCGGTCGGCGTGATCATCGCCGCCGTCGTCATCAACACGACCGGGTTCACCCTCATCGACCCGATCCTCGCGGTGGGCATCGGCGTGTTCGTCCTGCCCCGTACCTACCGGCTCGGCCGCAAGGCCCTGCGCATCCTGATCCAGGCGGCACCGGAGGGCATGGACGTCGACACGCTGGAGTCCGAGCTCGCCGCGCTCGACGGCGTCGATCGGGTGCACGACCTGCATGTCTGGACCCTCACCTCGGGCATGGACGTCGTGTCGGTGCACCTGGAGATGTCCCCCGGTGCGGACAGCCACGTCGTGCTGCACCTGGCCCGTGACCTGCTGGAACACCAGCACGGCATCACCCACGCCACCATCCAGACCGAACCTGCGGCGCACGCGGCGTGCGAGCCGCAGGAGGTGCACTGGTGACCGCCGTCACCTGACCGGGTCAGGTGGTCAGCACTCGATGTTGGACAGCTCGGCGCCGGCGAAGACCTCTTCGCTGGCGTCCTCCCCCGGCGCCTCGGTGGCCGCTGGTGTCTCCGACACCGACTCGGTCGGGTCGGGTTCGGGGGCGAAGTCGGCCGGGTCGAACCCGGAGCCGAGCAGCAGCTGCAGCTCGTCGACGTCATCCGCGCTCGGGCTGACCATCACCCCACCCAGCTGCTCGGCCAGCAGCTCCGCGTGGTCAAGGCGACCTTCCGGGTAGAGGATCTGGGAGTTCGTGAAGCCGTAGTTGGGGGCGTTGCCGATCTCGGCCACGGTGAAGCCGAGGGTCTCCAGCACGTCGGCGGTCTCCTGCCCGGTGCCCTCGGGGGCCTCGCCGTTGAGCACGCGGACGGGGATGACGTTGGACGGGCCCAGCTCGATGGCGCCGCCGTCGGTACCGACCCCCTCCGGCAGCAGGTCGCCCTCGCGGAAGGCACGGAACAGCGCGTCGGCCTCGTCCTCGAGCAGGCGGACGACATCGGCCTCGCCCCACTTGCTGTTGTAGCCGGGGACGGTGCGTCCGTCGACGGCACCGGAGCTGATGCCGCGGACGGAGTTGAGGAGGTCGATCATCTGGCCGGCCCCGAACCCACGGTCGGTCTCGAGGGAGTCCGACACCGAGCTGACGAGGCTGGTCACGCGTGCGGGGTTCAGGAGCGTCCCTACCGAGGTCGCCTTGTTGACCATCTCGCGGGCGAACCGCTGCTGGCGGGCGATGCGCCCGAAGTCGCTGTCGAGGCGCCGGGCACGGACGAACTGGATGGCGGTGACGCCGTCGAACTCCACACAGCCAGAGGGGATGTCGAGGCCGGAGTACCGGTCCTGCAGCGGCTCCTCGATGTAGAAGGTGACCCCGCCGAGGGCGTCGACGGCCTGCACGAACCCGGCGAAGTTCACACGGGCGTAGTGGTCGATGTGGATGCGGGTCAGCGCGGTGATCGTGTCGATCAGGCACTGCGCCCCTCGTCCCTCGCCCTGCTGCTCGCCGATGTAGAAGGCCTGGTTGATCCGGCCCGTCGAGCCGTCGCAGCGCTCGACCAGGAGGTCGCGGGGGAACGACAGCATGGCGGCGGCGTCGGTGTTGGGGTCGATCTGCAGCAGGATGATCGTGTCGGTCAGGTCGGTCCCGGTGTTGTCGGTGCCGATGGCCTGCAGCTGCTCCTGCGACAACCCCTCCCGGCTGTCGGAGCCGACGAGGAGGATCGTGGTGCGGTCCTCGAGGTCCTCGATGGAGGGGAGCTCGAGCGGCGCGTCGGCGTCGTCGCCAGCGGAGAAGCCGCTGGTGCCACCCTCGGTGTTGATGACCAGGTCGAGGTCACCGATGTTCTGCTGGGCGCGCCACAGGATGAAGGCGTAGTAGCCGCCCGTGAAGACCGCGAACGCCGTGACCACCGACACCACGAGCATGCCGAAGCGCAGCCAGTCGACGCCGCCGTTTCGCGGCTTGCCGCCGGCAACGGTCGGCCCGAAGACGCCGGATGCGAGATCGCCCGCACGCTCGGGGGTGGTTGCGGCCACGGCTTGCTTGGCCCTCCAGGGTCATCGGGACGGGGTCGCAGGGATCCGTCGTTCGGGAAGCAGGAACTGTCGGTCGCGGCACGATGCGGGGAGGCGCATGGCCAGCGGACACCGTGCGATCGTATCGTCGTCGCCCTCCCGACACGCGGAACACCCGGCCGATGGGGAACTCCCCGACTGACACCTGGGCGACGGACTCGTGTCATCCGGACACAGCCGTTCGGCGCCGCCACTACCCTCGGCGGCCATGACGATCCACGACGCGTTGACCGCCCGTGCCCGCGAGCTGGGCCACTCCCCTGCCGTGGTGTTCCGCGACGCCGACACCGGCGAGCGAACCGAGCTCAGCTGGGCGACGTTGCACAACTGGGCGTCCAAGGGCGCCAACCTGTTGCTGGACCACTTCGACGCCGGGCTCGGCGCGCAGGTGCGGCTGGACATGCCGGCCCACTGGATGGCCCCGGTGCTGAGCCTGGCCGCGTGGGCCACCGGCGCGGCCGTTGCGGTGGAGGGCGAGTGCGACGTGCACGTGGTCCACGAGGCCGACGAACCCGAGGGCGGGGACCTGCTGGTCGGCATCGGGATGGGGGGACGGCCCATGGGTCCGGTGCCGGGCGACGCGTTGACGGTGGTGGACGTGCTGGCCCAGCCCGACGACTTCGTCGACGACCCGGGCGACGAGGGAGCCTGGGCGGTCGGCGGGCGCACCCAGGCCACGTTGCTCAGCGAGGCGATCGGGGGAGGAGGACGCGTCCTGCACGCCGCGGACCGGGTCGACGAGGCGTTGCTGTTCCTCGTCGCGCGGACGCTGCCGGCCGGGACGGGCCTGGTCATCGCCCGTGGCTACGACGATGTGGGGCTGAAGAAGGTGGCCACGGAGGAGAAGGTGGCGTAGCGTTGGTCACCACGGACGCCGTTCGGGCGCCGTTGTCGTCGAGCAGCCAGGAGGTGAGGCCCCATGGAAGCCATCTGCTTCGCCATGCCGTTCCGTCCCTCCTCCTCGACCACGGCCGCCTGACCAGCCGACGCATTCGGCTCCGCTCGGGCGATCGACCAGCCCGAACTCCACAGGAGCACTGCGTTGTCCGAACCTGTCATTCCCGAACGTGCCATTCCCCGGCCTGCCATCCCGCCAGCCGAACATCCCAGCAGCACCCCTGACCTGTCCACCGTCGGGTACGGCGGCCCCTGGCCTGCCCTGCTCGACTCCATCGACGCCGACGGCGACGGCGTCCACGGTCGGGTGGTCCGCGCCGATCGTGGCGCCGCGACCGTCCTCACCGCGGCCGGCCATGTCCGCGTGACCTGGACGCCGGCGACCGCCCCACCGGTCACCGGCGACTGGGTCGTCGTCCACCCCGACCCCCACGCGGGTCCCGACCACGGGCTGCTGGGCGGCGTCGCGACGCGCACGACGTCGATGACGCGCCCCAACACCCACGGCCAGCGCTCGTCCAACGAAGCCGACCAGGTCCTCGCGGCCAACGTCGACATCGTCGGGGTCGTCGTGGTCGCCAGCGAGGAACCCAACGTCCGCCGGCTGGAACGCGGGGTCGTGATGGCCTACGAGTCCGGGGCCCAACCGCTGGTCCTCCTGACCAAGGTCGACCTCGTCGAACGCCGCGACATCGCCATCGCCAAGGCCGAACAGGCCGCCATCGGCGTCGAGGTGACGCCGATCTCCCCCGTCACCGGCGAGGGGGTGGAGGAGCTGCGCGCCCGCCTCGCGCCGGACCGGACCATCGTCCTGCTCGGCGCGTCGGGAGTCGGCAAGTCCACGCTCACCAACGCGCTGGTCGGCGAGGAGGTCCTGGTCACCCAGGACGTCCGGGCCGTCGACGGCAAGGGGCGTCACACCACTACCCACCGCGAGCTCGTGGCCCTGCCGGGCGGCGGGGCGGTCCTGGACACCCCGGGCCTGCGGACGCTCGGCCTCGGCGTGGTCGAGGACGGCATGGCCGCGGCGTTCCCGGAGATCGAGGAGCTGGCAGGCAGCTGCCGCTTCGGGGACTGTCGCCACGACGGCGAACCCGGCTGCGCGGTCCTCGCCGCCCTCGACGACGGGACGCTGGACCCCGACCGGCTGGAGGGTTGGCGGCGCATCCGTGCCGCCTCGGAGAACGCCGCCCTCCGCGCCGACACCGCCGCCTACCGCCAGACCGCCCGCTCGTGGGGCCGCATCTACCGGGACGCCCAGTCGCTGAAACGCCGCTGACCTGCGTCCCGGGCCGGTCGACCGCGGCTGCCCGGGCGACCCGCCCCGGGATGGATTCGACTCCGAATCCGTCCGGCGCGGCAAGCGCTGGAGTCGATTCCGACCGCCCGGCCCGGGATTCGAGCGGTTTCGCCGTCACCGGCCAGCAGATCCCTCCACCGGTGGAGTCGATTCCATCCGGTGGAGGGGGGTCCGGCCCCGGCTACCGCTGGTGGTCCAGCATGTTCTCCAGCAGGGTGTAGCCGGTGTAGGTGACGGCGTAGTTCTGCAGGCCGTATGGGTGGAAGTAGTCCTCCGTCGGCTCGGGCAGGAGGGCGCCGAGGAACGTCACGGTGCCCTCGCCCAGGTCGGCCTGGCCGTAGATGGTCCGGCCCGACCCGTTGGTGCCAGCGGTGACGGCGCCGGGGAGGGCGTCCCAGGCGTCCTGGGAGACCGTCCAGTTCGGGGCCGCGCCGGCGTTGTCGGGGAAGCCGACCGGGATGACATCCCACGTCTGCGACGCCACACCGCGCAGCCCCTCGTTGAGGTGGTCCTCGGAGGTGTCGAGGAAGTCGACGTAGCCGACGTTGCGGTTGGTCGCGGTCACGTCGCCGGCGTCGATGCCAGGGAACAGGTCGGCCAGGAGCGGTGCCGCGCCGTCGGTGACGACCAGGTTGCCGCCGCCCTCGACGAAGCCGGTCAGGGCCGTGACCCAGCCGGCCAGGTCATTGCCCTCGGGCATGACCTCGTCGGCGAGCACCAGCGAGTCGTAGCTCGACAGGTCAACGTCACCCGACAGCACGTCGGGGATCCGGACGGCGTCCAGGGGGTTGTCGGCGAAGCGGTTGAGGTCGGTGAAGAACTTCATCCGCGAGACCGTGTAGTGGGTGAAGGAGAAGTCCGGGTCGACCTCGGGGTCGTCACCGGTGAAGTTGGCGGGGATGTCGTCGTTGCCGTCGCCGAACCCGTTGCTGTCGATGGAGGAGGTCGGGGTCGGGTCCTCGACGTAGGCCGTCCGGCCGCCGACCGGGAAGGTGTGGGTGAGGGGATCAACAGCCGTCTTGAACATGGCGTAGTTGATGGCTCGCACGGTGTCGACCCACATCTGGTTGACCTCACCGGGGTGGGTCAGGATGTTGGAGAACGGCAGGTTCGACGCGGTCATCTCCGTCGCGAAGCCGGTGCCCTCGACACCGAGGCCGTCCTGGGTTGCCGGCGAGTTGTAGTAGTCGATGCCCGACCCGGCGGCGGAGTAGCCCAAGATGTCGTACAGGGTGCCCCACTCGTAGGGCTGCACGGCGCCGCCGGTGGCCTGGTTGAGGACCTCGATGGACTCCAGGGCGATGCCCTCGATGTTGTCGGAGATCGAGTCGGCGAAGCGGGCCAGCCGCTCGGACTTCCGGTAGTCGAACTGGCCGACGATCTGCAGGCCCGACGCGGCGACCGGCTTGACGCCCTGGCCGTGGTTGTCGGTGCCCAGGTACCAGCCGCGGTAGTCGGGGTCGTCGCTGTCGTGCTCGAGGTCGGCGAACTCTGCCAGCAGCGCGTCCAGGCCACGCCCCTCGGGCTGGTCGAGCGTGCCGTTGGAGGCCCGCAGGTAGCCCTGGACGGGGAAGTTGCGGTTCAGGTCACGGCTGCCGTCGTTGGCGCGCGTGAAGTTGACGCCACCGTCGGCGTGGGTCATGTCGCCGTTGATCCACCCGTCGGGGTTGGGGAAGACGAAGTGGACGACGAACTGCGCCAACGTCTCCTGGATGAACTCCTGGTCGTTGCGCTGGTCGACCATGTCCTCGATCACGCGGGCCGCCCCCTCGCGGCCCGCGTGCTCGTTGCCGTGGATCGAGGACAGGATGAGCAGGTGACGCTTCTCGCTCACCGGGACCGACTCGTCGGTGACGCGGATGTCGTAGACCGGCGCACCGCCACGGCTGGGCTCGTCCAGCTCGGTGATGTCGACCAGCCCGGGGTGGACCTCGTCCAGCACCCCGATGCCGCACTCGAAGTCGGCGAACGTCAGGAACGTGGCCGACAGGCGCGGCTCGGGGAAGACCCTGCCGTCGACGGTGATGTCCTCGGGCGTGCACTTCACGGGTGCCAGGCCGGCAACGGAGCCGAGGCCGGGCAACGCCGAGGCGCTGACGGTGGTGAGGAGGGTGAGGACGGCCACGAGGGCCAGCAGTCGGGATCGCATCGGTACTCCGGGTCGGCGTGCCCGCCGGCGCGGGCTCTGCCCGGAAGGTTCGACACGCCCACCCCGGGTTCCTGCCCGATGTGTGCGGTCAGGCGTCGCGAACCGCGGCGATGCGTTCCTTGCGCAGCCGGCGTCGCACCCGCGCCTGGGCCTGGCGACGCAGCGCCTCCTCTCCCTCCACGACCAGCGGGGGCACCTCGACCGGCTTCCCGTCCTCGTCGAGGGCCACGAAGACCAGGTAGGCGCTGGTCGTGTGTCGTCGTTCGCCGCCCTCCCAGGGTTCGGCGTCCACCCGCACCCCGACCTCGAGGGAGGTGCGCCCGACGTCGTTGACACGCGCCCGCACGATGAGGAGGTCGCCCACGCCGACGGGTGAGTAGAACGACAGCTCGTCGATCGCAGCGGTGACCGCAAGTCGTCCGCAGTGGCGGGCGGCCGTCGTGCCGGCGGCCTCGTCGACCTCACGCATGATCACCCCGCCGTGCACGTTGCCGGCCCGGTTGGCGTCGAGCTGGTTCATCGTCCGCACGAACGTGACCTCGCTGTCGCTGACCCGCCGTGGGGGCAGGGCGGAGGCAGGGTCGCTCTGGGCCGGGTCGCTCGTGGCCGGGTCGGTCATGGTCGGGACGATACCGCCGGGACCAGCCTCGGACGTGCGACGGCCGCCTCCGATGGAGGCGGCCGTCCAGCAAGGTCTGGGGAGCCGATCAGCGGCGGCTGTAGTACGGCTTGTCGGCGTTGGGGCGCTCCTCGGGCTGCTCGGCCGGAGCCTCGTCGCCGGACGGCGCGGACTCGAAACGCTCGACCTCGGGCTCGGCCTGGCCGCCGTCCTGCGCCGGCACCTCGCCACGAAGGAAGTTGACGGTCACCCACATGTCGTCGCCGTGGCGGACCACGCCGATCCCGGCTTGGTTGTAGTCGCCCATGATGTTGCGACGGTGGCCTGCGGAGTTCATGAAGGCGTCGTGCAGGCCCTCGACCATCTGCTGGGTCTGCCCGCCGGGCCAGTACATCGTGCCGACGTTCTCGCCCATGGCCTCCCACTGGCCGGTGTACTGCTGGCTGTAGCTGGGGTTGTGGTACATCCGGTCCTCGGCCTGCATGACGTGGGACCAGTCACGGGCGATGCCCGACAGCTCGGTGTTCATCGTCATGGGGCCGTGGCCCTCCTCGGCGCGCGAGGCGTTGAGGAGGTCGAGGAACATCGTTTCGGCTTCGGGGACGACCTCGGCAGCGGAGGCAGCACCTGCGCTCAGGACGAGCAGGGCGGAGACCAGGAGGGCGACAGTGCGGAGCTGACGGAACATGCGGCGGAAACCTTCACGAGTGGGGCGGCGTCACCGGACGCCATCTGCATCACTCTGGGTATCGGTCCGCTACGAAGGGTCATTGAGTTCTTTTTCGAGAACTGCTGCCCAGTGGCCGGCAGGACCCGACGGGAAGCGCGTTCCCCCGCCCGGCGTCACCGTCCCGTCAGCAGGCGCCCGTAGACTCCCGCCGCGTGTCACCCCGTCCGCTCTCCCGTGCTGTCGCTGCCTTCCTGGCCGGCGTCCGTGCGTTGGTGGACGTCCTCCGGCGACGCGCCCGCTTCCCCGTCCTGACCGAGGTCCTCCAGCACTGGCTCCACGAGCAGCGGACGATCCGTCAGGGGGTGCTCGCCCTCTCCATCGGCATCGGCATCACCCTGATGGCCGGCATCGTCCTCGGGGCCATGGACCAGCTGCTGGAGGAGCTGCCGGGCCTGCTGGTCCTGGCGCCGGCCGCGATCGGGATGCGGGGGGCCATCTTCGGCGCGCTGGGGGCCCGCCTCGGCACCGGCATGCTGACCGGTCAGCTCGACGGGTCGATCGCCCGCCGATCCTTCCTCGGGCAGAACGTCGAGGCCGCCGTCGTGCTGAGCATCGTCACCGGCGTGGTCCTTGCCGCAGCCGCACGGCTGATGGGGCTGGTGGTCGGCTTCGAGACGATCTCGTTCACCGACCTCGTGCTCGTGTCGATGGTGGGCGCCGTCCTGTCGTCGTTGGCCACGCTGGGCGTCGTGCTCGCCCTGACCCGGTTCGCGGAACGACAGAGCTGGGACATGGACGCCATCGGCACCCCGATCGTGTCCGCCGCCGCCGACATCACCACCCTTCCGGCGCTCATCGTCGGCACGCTGACGCTCGGCAACGACACCGTCAGCGGGGTGCTCGGGTGGTCGCTGGTCGTCCTGGCCCTCGCCGCCGCCGTGCTCGGGCTTCGCTCCTCGGCCGACACCGTGCGACGGGTCACACGGGAGAGCCTGCCGATCCTGCTGTACACCGCCGCGATGGGCATCCTCGCCGGGTCGGTGCTCGAGGCCCGCAAGGAGACGCTGATCACCAGCGTCGCGCTGCTCGTGGCCGTGCCCCCCTTCATCGCCAGCTCCGGCGCGATCGGCGGGATCCTCTCCGCCCGGCTGTCCAGCCAGCTGCACCTCGGCCTGCTGGACCCCACGGCGATCCCCAAGCGGCCGGCCTGGCTCGAGGGCACGCTGACCGTGCTGTTCGCGACCGTCGGGTACCTCGCGGTCGGCCTGCTGACCGCCGCCGCAGCCGGGCTGCTCGGCTACGGCGGACCGGGCGTCGTCCGCCTCATCGGCGTGACCATCACCGCCGGCCTGCTGGCGGTCCTCATGATCTTCGCCGTGGGCTACTACGCGGCGACCGCCTCGTTCAGGTTCGGCCTGGATCCCGACAACGTCGGTATCCCGCTCGTGACCTCGACCATGGACTTCGTTGGCATCCTCTGCCTGACTGTTGGGATAGTGGTGATCCTCTAGATGCGCCGAACCGTCAAAGACCTGCTGAGCGCGGGCAAGGACGCGACCGAGCTGATGCTCGACCTCGCGTTCGCCTCCGTGTTCCTGGACGAGGAGAAGCTGGCTCGCGAAGTGCTCCGGCTGGAGGACCGCATGGGGGAAGCGGTCCGCGAGCTCCGGATCATGTGCATGCTCGCCAGCCGGTCCCCGGAGGACGCCCAGCAGCTCGCCGGGGTGCTCGCGCTGGTCAACGCCATGGAGGCGATCGCCGACGCCGCGGAGGACGTTGCCCGCGTCCAGCTGCGCAACCTCGGTGTGCCCCCGGCGCTCCGGGACGACCTGCGCTACGCCGACGAGGTGACCGCGCGCGTCAAGATCCGCAAGGGCTCGGAGATGATCGGCGCCACGCTTCGCGACCTCGCCCTACCGGCCCGGACCGGCATGTGGGTGATCGCGGTCCGGCGGGAGGTGGAGTACGAGCACGGTCCGGACGCCGGCATGACGCTCCTGCGGGGGGACGTCCTGTTCATGCAGGGTCCGGCGGAGGGCGTGGACCTGATGCGCGAGCTGGCCGGCGGCAAACCGCTCGGCCTGCACAAGCCCGTCGCGGGGGGCCGCCTGACCGACCTCGACCGGGCGGTGGACATCCTCGTGGAGATGAAGAACGCCGCGGAGGCCGCCGTCGGGCTGGCCTACTCCGCGGTCCTGTTCGACGACACGGGCCTGGCCAGCGAGGTGTCGGGCATCGAGGACCGCTGCGACGCGCTGTACCACCAGCTGCAGCACTGGGTCCTGCGCGCGGCGCGGGAGCTGACCGACGACGACGAGCTGGACGACCTGCGGGCGCTGCTGCAGATCGGGCTGTCCGCGGAGGCCATCGCCGACGCCGCCCAGGAGATGACCCGCCTGGCGGAGTCCCCGGAGGAGACCCACCCGGTCATCCGCGCGGCGCTGAGCGACACCGAGGAGCAGATCAACGATGCGATCGTGCAGGACGGATCGCCGATGGTCGGCCGGACGCTGCGGGACCTGAAGCTCCGCACGGCAACCGGCGCCGACGTGCTGGCCCTGCAGCGGGCCGGCCGGTGGGTAAACAAGCCCAGGGCCAGCCGGGCGGTCGAAGCAGGTGACCGGTTGGTCGTGCTGGCCCCCGAGGAGGGCCTGGCCCGGCTCCGCGAGTGGGCCGGCGACACCCGAGCGATGGACGAGGCCCCGACCGCCCCGACAGATCGTCCGCGTCGCTGACCGACACGGGGACAACCTGACCACGGATCACCCTGTGTGACGGACCGTGCGACCCAAGTGCGTGCTGGGTTGGAGGATCGGTGCCGTCATCGGCGAACATGATCCACAGCAAGGCATCCCGTCCGATCGACGGTCGATGCCGTCTCCGACCCACGGGCTACCTGCCCGGTCGATTTCAAGAGGCCGACCGTGGCACCCAAGCGGTCGGCCTCTTTCGTTCCCACGCAGCGAACGATCTCGGGCACGAAGGCCCACCCTCGCGCCTCGGTCGGGCTACCGTGGACCTCCTCAAGAGCCCCATGTCGACCGAACCTGCTGCCCCCGCCGTCACCGCGATGCCCGTGTCTCCGCACGAGGCGGCCAGCCGTGCGCTGACGCTGGTGCAGCTCGGCCGGTCGGAGGAAGCCATCGCGATCGTCGAGGACGTCCTCGGCCAGTCCGACATCCCGCTGCCGGACAAACCCGGCCTGCGCTATGCCGCCGCGGTGGCGCACCACTCGCTCGGCAACCACGAGCAACAGATCCTGGCGGCCGATGCCTGTCTGGCGGCCGCACGCCGGTTGGAGGAGCCGGGGTGGATGGCCAACGCACGCTGCCTGCGCGCGATGGCGGAGATCCGCACGGATCGGGTCGACGCCGCCCTGCGGGACCTCGCCAGGGCCGAGTACGACCTGTCGCAGACCACCGAACGGGGGCTCACCAGCTGGGCCCACAACGGGTTGGGCTACTGCTACCTGGAGCTGCGGCTGTACGAGCTGGCCATCCCCCACCTCGAGCAGGCCACGCCGGGCGACGACCCCGTTGACGCGCCGGGGGCGCCCGTGATCCACCTGCTGAACCTGGCCGAGGTGTACCAGCGCTGGGCCGACGAGATCGAGCGAGCCGCACCCGAGGAGGCCGATGGCGAGGACGTCCGGCGACACCGCGACACGAGCAACGGCTACGCCCGTCGAGCGGTGGGAGCGGCCCGCAAGCTGGGCAACCCCAACCTCCTCGCGGCGGCGCGAGCCGTCGAGCTCGTGACACGACCACCCGCGTTGGCCGACGACTCCGTGGAGGAGCTGCGCAGCGTGTGGGCGGACCCCAGCCACACCGAGCACATCGGCGGGCGACCCACCGTCGGCAGCGCCCTGGCGCGAGCGCTGTGGCGCACCGGCCGTCGGGACGAAGCCCTGGAAGTGGCCCAGGAGGCCGCTCGGATGTCCGAACGGACCGCTGACTGGCAGATCACCGCCAACGCCCGCTGGTTGCTCACCGAGATGACCCACGAGTCGGGCATCGAGGGTGCCGCCGCGGGCCGGGACTACGGCCTGACCCTGTCACGTGTGCTGTGGCGACAGCGCCTGGCCACGCTGCACGGCGCCCTGTCGGCCCGACAGGTCGAGACGATGCAGCACGAGATGGACCGGGCGCAGCAGGCGGCCACCTCCGATCCGTTGACCGGCGTCGCCAACCGTCGTGCGCTGGAGGCGATGCTCGCCGCCATCGGCAGCACCACGCAGGACGGGCCGACCAGCATGCTGCTCATCGACCTCGACGGCTTCAAGCGCGTCAACGACGAGCACGGGCATCACGTCGGCGACGAGGTCCTGCGTGCGGTTGCGACGGCGATCGCCGAGACCGCGCGGCGCGAGGACCTCGTGGTGCGCTTCGGGGGTGACGAGTTCGTCGTGGTGGCCGCCGACACCGACGCAACCTCCGCCTCGATCCTCGCCGAGCGGGTCCGCATCGCCGTCTCCGACGTGCGGGTCCCCATCGATGACGAGGGCAGCCCGACCGTGGGCGTGACGGCCAGCGTCGGCACCCGCACGACCGGACCGGACCTGACGGTCGAGGACCTGGTGGCGGCCGCCGACCGCGCCATGTACGCCGTCAAGCAGGACCGCGCCGCCAGCGACAGCATCACCTAGCCCCGCGGCAGGCCCTGTCTGCCCAAGGGGGCTCCGCCCCCTTTCGAACCCCCGCCGCGGCGCCTCCGGGCCTCGCGAGAGCTCGTCCCTCGCCAGCTCGGATCCTCAGCCCCGCGGCAGACCCTGTCTGCCCAAGGGGGCTCCGCCCCCTTTCGAACCCCCGCCGCGGCGCCTCCGGGCCTCGCGAGGGCTCGTCCCTCGCCGGCTCGGATCCTCAGCCCCGCGGCAGACCGAGCGCCCGGGCGATGAGCATGCGCTGCACCTCGCTGGTGCCCTCGCCGATCTCCAGGATCTTGGCGTCCTGGTAGAAGCGGCCGACGGGGTACTCGGTGGTGAAGCCGTAGCCGCCGAAGATCTGGCAGGCCTCACGGGCTGCGGTGACGGCGTACTCGGTGGACATCAGCTTGGCGATGGACGCCTGCTTCTTGAACGGCTTGCCCTCCTGGAGCAGCCACGCGGCGTAGTAGTACTGGTTGCGTGCCACCTCGGCCATGGCCTCGAGGTCGGCGATCTTGAACGCCACCGCCTGGTAGCTGCCGATCGGCTTGCCGAAGGCCTCGCGCTCGTGGGCGTAGCGAACGCACTCGTCGACGCAGCCCTGGATCAACCCGACCGCGAGCGCGGAGATGGCGATGCGGCCCTCGTCGAGGATGTTGAGGAAGTTGGCGAACCCGCGCCCCGTCTCGCCGAGCTGGTTCTCCGCCGGGATCCGGACGTCCTCGAAGTACAGGTCACGGGTGTCGGACGCGTGCCAACCGACCTTCCGGTAGCCGTTGCCGACCGTGTACCCCGGCGTGCCCGTCGGGACGACGAAGTTGGTGACCTCCCGCGGGTCGTCGTTGGTGACCGCGGTGATGGTCACGAACTCCGAGATGTCGGTCCCGGCGTTGGTGATGAACTGCTTGGAGCCGTTGATGACCCAGTGGTCGCCGTCACGGCGGGCGGTCGTGCGCAGGCCGCCGGCGTCGGACCCGCCGCCCGGCTCGGTCAGCCCGAACCCGGCCAGCTTCTTGCCCTCGGCCAGCTGCGGCAGCAGCTCCTTGCGCTGCTGCTCGGTGCCGAACTTGTAGATCGGCTGGGCACCCAGCCCCACGCCGGCCTCCAGGGTGATGCCGACGGACTGGTCGACGCGGCCCAGCTCCTCGATGGCGAGGCACAGCGACAGGTAGTCCCCGCCCGACCCGCCGTACTCCTCGGGGAAGGGCAGGCCGAACAGTCCCATGTCACCCATCTGGCGAACCAGGTCGGTGGGGAACTCGCCCTTGGCGTTCATCTCCTCCGCACGTGGGGCGACCTCGTTGACCGCGAATGCGCGGACGAGGTCCTTGAGGTCCTGCTGCTCGTCGGTGAGCTCGAAAGAGATTGCCATGGCTCGGGGGCTCCAGTCGGTCCGTGGGGCAGGCCCGCAGTGTACGGCCGCCCATCTCGTGCCGGGGTCGCCCGGTTAGCCTGCGGGGGATGTCGTTTCCCCAGCCGCCCGAGGGCCCGCGTTGGTCCGGTCCGCCGCCGGCCGGTCCACCCCCGACCGGGCCGCCGCCGACCCAGCCGCCCACCGGCCCGCCACCGGCGTGGCCCGCAGCTGCGCCTCCTCCCCCGCCATCGGGGGGCGTGCCCCGCTGGTTGTGGGTCTACGGCGCCGTCGTCGCGATCGTCCTGATCAGCCTCGGCGGCTGGCTGCTGCTGGAGCTCCGCGACCCGGCCCCGCCGGCCGTTTCTTCCTCCGCGGAACTGGCCGAGGCCGGCTGCACGGCCGACACCAGGCAGCCCGACCTCGGCGGCGGCCACCTGGGACCCGAGGAGATGGTGAACAGCGCCCCCTCGCTGATCTACCCCGACCAGCCCCCGTCGTCGGGGCCCCATGTCGGCCAGGTCGTCAGCTCGGGGGTCTTCGACGTGGTGATCGACCCACGCATCACCACCCACAACCTGGAGCACGGCTACGTCGTGATCTGGTACGACGTCGACACCTCCCCCGCGGACCTCGCTGCCCTGCGGGCCTGGGCCGACGCCGGGCTGACCAGCGACCACCCCAAGCTGGTCGTCGCCGAGTACCCGATCCGCCTGCCGAACGAGGCCGACGTCGTGCTGACGGCGTGGTTCCAGCGCCAGGCCTGCGACGGGTTCGACGCGGCCACGGCAGACGCGTTCCTGCGCGCCCACTACGACACCTTCGGCGATGCGCCCGAACGCGGGCTGCCCCCGCACGTGTCCAGCGGGAACGGCGTGCTCGACCCCGCCGGACAGGACCTCCTGCTGCCGCCCCTGGACGACGTCAACTGACGCGCCGCAGCCGGCCCCAGCCGGCCGCGCCTACTTCCGGTCGGCGATCTTCAGCGCCATGCCGACGACGGCCAGGACGAGGACCGCGCCGACGATCCACTTGAGGATGCCGACGATGGTCGTGATGACCAGGTAGCCCAGGAACAGGACAACGGCCAGGAACAGCAGGCCGCCGCCCATGCCGGCACCACGGGGTTCGCTCATGTCCCCCACACTAGTGGACCGCCCCGGCCACACCACCGAGTGGACGCGGCACCAGAACGGTCGCACCAGAAAGGCGCCCCTGTCGGGGAACAGAGGCGCCCCAAGGGTTCACGACGCCGTCGACCAAGGGGGAACCAAGCCGACAGCAGAGCCCTCTGGAAGGTGCGACGACGGGGCAGTCCTCCCTGTCGCTGCGTGACCAACCCTACCCCAGCACGAGGTGAACCGAAAGCAATTCACTCCCCTTGCACCCAGGGTGAGCGAGGGGTGACGTTCAGCCCGCGAGCGCGCGCACCACACGCGACGGGGACGGTCGTCCGAGGTGCCCAGCCATCCAGGTGCTGGTGTCCACCAGCGCCGCCAGGTCCACCCCGGTGTGCACCCCCAACCCGTCGAGCATCCACACGAGGTCCTCGGTCGCCAGGTTGCCGGTGGCCGACTCGGCGTAGGGGCAGCCGCCCAGGCCACCGGTGGAGGCATCGACCACGGTGACGCCCTCCTCCAGCGCCACGACCGTGTTGGCCAGCGCCTGCCCGTAGGTGTCGTGGAAGTGCACGGCGATGCGGTCCATGCCGACGCCCGCGTCGGCGAAGGCCCGGAGGACGGCCCGGACGTGGCCGGCGGTGGCCACGCCGATGGTGTCACCGAGGGAGAGCTGGTGGCAGCCGAGGTCCAGGAGCCGGCGGCCGACGGTGACCACCTGTGCCGGGTCGACGTCGCCCTCCCACTGGTCACCGAAGACCATGGAGAGGTAGCCGCGGACGCGCATCCCCTCCGCCTGCGCTCGGGCCATGACCGGCTCGAACATCTCGAACTGCGATTCCAGCCCGCGGTTGAGGTTCTTCTGGGCGAACGCCTCGGTGGCGCTTGCGAACACCGCGATGTCGGTCACCCCGCACTCGATGGCGCGGTCCATTCCGCGGTCGTTGGGAACCAGCACGGGGAAGGCGACCCCCTCGGCCCGGGTGATGCCGGCCAGCACCTCCGCGGCGTCGGCGAGCTGCGGCACCCACTTGGGGTGCACGAACGAGGTGGCCTCCACGATGGTGTGGCCCGCAGCGACCAACCGGTCGATGAACGCGGTCTTGACGGCCGCGGGCACGACGGTTGCCTCGTTCTGCAGTCCGTCGCGGGGGCCGACCTCCCAGATGGTGACCCGGTCGGGCAGCGCACCGGTCGGGTCGGGCAGGACCTGGGGCCGCCTCACGACGCGGCGTCCTCGGCGGTGCCGTCCTCGGCTGGCTCGACCCGCACGAGCGGGTCCTCCATGCCGACCTGGCTACCGGCCTGCACGTGGACCTCGGCGACGACGCCGTCGAACGGGGCCGTCAGCGGATGCTCCATCTTCATGGCCTCCACCACCACCAGGGTCTGGCCGGCCGTGACCGCCTGGCCGACCGAGGCGCTGACCGCAGCCACCGAACCGGGCATCGGCGCGACGAGGGTTCCGCTGGCACCGCCGGGGCCGGCCCCACGGTTGGCGGCGAGCAGGTCCTCCTCGCTGATCAGCCACGCCCGGCCGTCGGCGCCGATCCAGGCGCGGTCCTCGGCAAGGTCCACCGTCCAGGTCCAGCGGCCGCTGGGCAGGTCGACCCGGAGGCGGTCCCCGACCAGCGAGACCGCGGCGGGCCAGACCTCGCCGTCGCCGACGACGACCTCGGGACCGTCGCGGCTGATCCGGACCTTGACCTCCACGGCCTCGGTGCCGGGCGCCCGCAGCCGCCAGCGGGTCCAGCCCGCCTCGCCGAGTCGCCAGCCGCCGGGCAGGTCGAAGGGGTCGACGACGCCGGACAGGCCGCTCTCGCGGATGGCGATCGTCGCCAGGCCGACGGCGGCGTAGACCTCGTCGGGCACCGTGGCGTCGGTCAGGGCGTCGCCACGGTCGGCGATCAGGCCGGTGTGCATGTCGCCGGACCGCACGTCGGCGTCGGCCAGCAGGGCACGCAGGAAGGTGATGTTGGAGGGGAAGCCGAACAGCGTCGTGTCGGCCAGTCCGCGGTCGAGGCGGGCCAGCGCCTCGGCCCGGTCCTCCCCGACCGCGATGACCTTGGCCACCATCGGGTCGTAGTCGGAGGTCACGACGGCGCCGCGACCGACGCCGGAGTCCACCCTGACCCCCGCGGGGGTGTCGAACCGGACGACCCGCCCACCGGTCGGCAGGAAGCCCGAGGACGGGTCCTCGGCGTAGACGCGGGCCTCGACGGCGTGGCCGTGCGGCACCAGGTCGTCCTGGCCGAACGACAGCGGCTCTCCGGCAGCGATGTGCACCTGCTCGGCGACCAGGTCGAGGCCGTAGACCTCCTCGGTGACGGGGTGCTCGACCTGCAGGCGGGTGTTCATCTCGAGGAAGAAGAACTCCTCGGCGGCCGCGTCGGTGATGAACTCCACGGTGCCGGCGCCGACGTAGCCGACCCGTTCGGCGATGGCCACGGCGGCCTCGCCCATGGCCCGGCGGGTCTCGGGGGTCAGCGCCGGTGAGGGGCACTCCTCGATGACCTTCTGGTGGCGGCGCTGCAGGGAGCACTCGCGCTCGCCGACCCACAAGGTGGTTCCGTGGGTGTCGGCGAGGACCTGGATCTCGATGTGGCGAGGACGTTCGACGAACCGCTCCAGCATCAGCGTGTCGTCGCCGAAGCCGCCCTTCGCCTCGCGCCGTGCGGCGGTGATCGCCTCCTGCAGGGTCGCGGGGTCACGGACGACCCGCATGCCCTTGCCGCCACCGCCGGCGGACGCCTTCACCATCAGCGGGTAGCCGACCCCCTCGGCCTCGGCGATCAGCTCGTCGTCGGACATGCCGGGACGGTGCACACCGGGCACGACAGGCGCTCCGGCCTCGATCGCCAGGTCCTTGGCGCTGATCTTGTCGCCCATCGCCTCGATGGCGCCCAGCGGCGGGCCGATGAAGGTGATGCCGGCCTCGTCGAGCGCCCGGGCGAACCCGGCGTTCTCCGACAGGAAGCCGTAGCCGGGGTGGACGGCCTGTGCGCCCGTGCGGCGGGCAGCCTCGACGATCAGCTCGGGGCGGAGGTAGGACTCGCTGGCCGCTGCCGGGCCCAGCCGGACGGCGACGTCGGCCATGCGGGTGTGCATCGCCTCGGCGTCGGCGTCGGAGTAGACGGCGACGGCACGGATGCCCATCGCGTGCAGGCTGCGGATGACACGGACGGCGATCTCGCCACGGTTGGCGACAAGGACGGTGTGGAACACGCTGCTACTTCTCCTCT
Organism: Euzebya pacifica; assembly: GCF_003344865.1. Lineage (GTDB taxonomy): Bacteria > Actinomycetota > Nitriliruptoria > Euzebyales > Euzebyaceae > Euzebya > Euzebya pacifica. Next base: position 1,119,321 of record NZ_CP031165.1, on the reverse strand, counting down.
GACTGCGGAACCCAGCTGGCCGGACGCTTCTCGAAGAAGGCGGCGATGCCCTCCTGCCCCTCCGCCGACACGCGCAGCTCGGCGATGATGCCGGGCGTGCGCTCGCTCGCCAGGTCGAGGTCGTCCAGCGCCAGGTCGGGAAGGGTCTTGGCGACGGCAACAGCCCGTGGGCCGGCCTTCAGGCACCGGCGGACGGTGTCGGCCACGGCCACGTCGAGGGCGTCGACGTCGTCGACCAGCTGGTGGACCAAGCCGATGCGGTGGGCGTGCTCGGCATCGAACAGCTCACCGGTGACGAACAGCGCACGGGCGTGGGAGACCCCGATCTTGCGGACCACGTAGGGCGAGATGACGGCGGGGGCCAGCCCGAGCACGGCCTCGGTGAGGCCCAGCTTGGCCCCACGGACGGCGACGACGATGTCGCAGACGGCGGTCAAGCCGGTGCCGCCCGCGATGGCGTGGCCGTTGACCCGACCGATCAGCGGCTTGGGCAGGTCCCAGAGGCTGCGGAGCATCCCGTTCATCCGCCGGGAGTCGGCCACGTTCTCCTCGCGGCTCCAGTCCCGCATCGACCCCATCCAGTTGAGGTCGGCCCCGGCGGAGAACACCGGCCCGCCGCCGGTGAGCACGACCACCCGCACGTCGTCGTCGGTCGCGAGGGCCGCCGCAACCGACGACAGCTCACCGATGAGGGTGTCGTTGAAGGCGTTGCGGACCTCGGGTCGGTCCATGGTGATCGTGGCGACGCCGCGGTCGTCGACCTCGACCCGCAGTGTCTCGTGGCTCGTCTGCATGGTCATGGTCGCGGATGGTAGACCGCGACGGGCCGTCTGCTGGTCGGGGCGTAGGATCACGGCGATGGCCGATCTGTTGCTCGTCGTGGTCACGGCGCTGCTGAGCGCCGCGCTGACCGGTGCGGTGCTGTACTGGCTGTGGTCGCGGCGGGTCTTGCCCGAGCTGGAGGCGCAGGCCCGCGCCGTGGCCGAGGAGGTCACGCAGGACGCCATCGTGCGGATGCGGGAGGAGGCGCTGCGGACCGGTGACGACCTGGCCCCCAAGTTCCGCCAGGCCATGCGCGACGGGATCCAGGACGCGGTGTTCGCCCCGCCGACCGAACGCATCGGCCAGACCGCCCGCGGCGTCACCAACGCCGGCGTCAACGTGATGGACGCCGCCTTCCGCCGATTGTTCGGCAGCCCGACCGAGCCCTCGACCGGGTCGGACCGCCCCAATCGCCCCGACCGCTGACCCACCGGACGGCTACATCCGGAAGACGCCGTAGGAGGGGTCGGCGACCGGGGCGTTCGCGCAGGCCGACAGGGCCAGGCCGAGGACCATCCGGGTGTCGGCGGGGTCGATGACGCCGTCGTCCCACAGGCGGGCGGTCGAGTAGTAGGGGTGGCCCTGCGTCTCGTACTGGTCCAGCAGGGGCTGCTTGAAAGCCGCCTCGTCCTCGGCGGACCACTCCTCCCCCTTGGCCTCCGCCCGGTCGCGACGGATCGTCGCGAGGACCGTGGCGGCCTGCTCGCCACCCATCACCGAGATGCGCGCGTTGGGCCACATCCACAGGAACCGGGGTGAGTAGGCGCGGCCCGACATGCCGTAGTTGCCGGCCCCGAACGATCCGCCCACCACGACGGTCAGCTTGGGCACCGACGCCGTCGAGACGGCCGTGACCATCTTGGCCCCGTCCTTGGCGATGCCGCCGGCCTCGTAGTCCTTGCCGACCATGAAGCCGGAGATGTTCTGCAGGAACACGAGCGGCGTCTTGCGCCGGTCGCACAGCTCGATGAAGTGGGCGCCCTTGAGGGCCGACTCGCGGAAGAGGATGCCGTTGTTGGCGACGATGCCGACCGGGTGGCCGTGGATGCGCGCGAAGCCGGTGACCAACGTCGTTCCGTACAGCTGCTTGAACTCCTGGAACCCCGACCCGTCGACGATGCGCGCGATGACCTCGCGGACGTCGTAGGGGGTCTTGGTGTCCGGCGGCACGACGCCGTACAGCTGGGACGGGTCGACCTTGGGTTCGATCGACGCCTCGCGGGTCCACGGCGCCTCGGCCTTCGGCCCGAACGAGGCGACGATCCGACGGACGATCTGCAGGGCGTGCGCATCGTCGTCGGCCAGGTGGTCGGTCACCCCGGAGGTGCGGCTGTGCAGATCGCCGCCGCCGAGCTCCTCGGCGGTCACGACCTCACCGGTGGCGGCCTTCACCAGGGGCGGGCCGCCCAGGAAGATGGTGCCCTGCTCGCGGACGATGACGGTTTCGTCCGACATCGCCGGGACGTAGGCACCACCAGCGGTGCACGAGCCCATCACCGCGGCGATCTGGGGGATCCCACGCTTGGACAGGTTGGCCTGGTTGTAGAAGATCCGGCCGAAGTGCTCGCGGTCGGGGAAGACCTCGTCCTGCTTGGGCAGGAACGCGCCGCCGGAGTCGACGAGGTAGATGCACGGCAGGTTGTTCTCCAGCGCCACCTCCTGGGCGCGCAGGTGCTTCTTGACCGTCATCGGGTAGTACGTGCCGCCCTTGACGGTGGCGTCGTTGGCCACGATCACGCACTCGCGGCCGCTGACCCGACCGACCCCGGTGATGATGCCGGCCGACGGGGCGTCGCCGTCGTACAGCCCGTGCGCGGCCATGGGCGAGAGCTCGAGGAAGGGCGACAGCGGGTCCAGCAGCGCGTCGACCCGATCGCGCGGCAGCATCTTGCCGCGTTCGGTGTGGCGGTCGCGGGCCCGCTCCCCACCGCCGCCACGCACGTTGCGCAGCTGGTCGCGCAGGTCGTCGACCAGGCCGTTGTTGGCCTGTGTCCAGGAGGAGAACTGGTCGCTGGTGGGGTCGGCGCCGGTGCCGAGGGCGGGGTAGGCGGTCACTTCGTCGTGTCCTTGTCGTCGGCTCGGACGGCCCATGTCTGCGTGCACGTCCCGCAGCCCAGCACCGTGACCTCGTCGCTGACGTCCTCGGTCACCCGGGTGGTGTCGGCGCCGCAGGCAGGGCAGGGGGGCAGTGGTTCGTGGATGGCCGCCATGATGGAGCGGAGGCTACCGGCCCCGCGGCGGACGTTCCTCGTCGTGGGACGCGGTTGCCGGTCCCGGTCGCGGCCGGGTGGTGGGCCGAGCGCGCCGCCGAGTGGCACGCTGGAGGACCCGTGCCCTGCCCCTCGACCGCTCGCCCTGCATCGAGCCACCCCCTGCGACGCTCCCGGAGCGGACCACGCCGCGCCCTCGCACTCGTCCTCGTCCTCCTGTTGGGGCTGGCGGCCTGCACCAGCGGGGCGCCCGTGATCGCCGACGGCGAGGCGCTGGCGAAGGTCACGCCGACACCGACGCCCGAGGAGGTCGTGCCGACCACGCCGCCGGTCCCGCAGCCGTTGCCGCAGGGCCCGTCGGTGCAGGTGCGCGTCGACGGCGTGCAGCTGGCGTCGACCAGCAGCGACGGCATCTTCGGCGCGGCGCCCGCCCCGGTCGATCCGGCCGTCGCAGGCCAGTGGGTGACCGCGGCCAGCGACCGGTTGCGCGACTTCGTGAACGCCATGTGGGTCAACACCGACACGATGCTGTCCGACGCGGCGGTCGCCACGCTGCTGGATCCCGCGTCCCTGCCGCCGGAGGCTCGGCAGGGCCTCGGCGTGCTCGACCGGCCCGACGTGCTGGGCGTCACCGACGTGGCCGCCGCCACCACCGTGCAGGTGCAGATGGACACCACCCGGCTGGGCACGGTGACCCTCTTCTGGTCGACCTCGGCGACGCTCGTGCTGACCGGCGTCACCGGCCCGGTGACCCAGACGGGGGTGGCGTCGTTCGTCGAACGCGGCGCCGGACCGGAGCTGGTGGCCCTCGAGGCCGACACGACCTACGGCGGCGACCTGCAGGTGGTGCTGTCGTGAGCCGCCTGCGTCGCCTCCTGGCGGGCGTGCTGCCGCTGGTGCTGGCAGCCGTCCTGTTCGGCACGGTCGGCGCGTTCGCGGTGGCCGGGCTCACCCGTTCGATGACCTTCGGCGCCGGCTACGGCGACGACGACCTGCTGGTCGTGCTGGCCATCGGCAGCGACGGCGGACCGCCACACCGTCCGGGCAACCCCATGGCTGCCCGGGCCGACGGCATCCACCTGCTGGTGGTCGACACCCGGACGACCCGGATGACCGTGGTCGACATCCCGCGCGACTCCGCGATCGGCGGCGGCAAGGTCAACGCCCACCTGGCGTTCGGTGGTCCCGAACGCCTGGAGGCGCAGCTCGAGGCGTGGAGCGGCCTGCCCATCGATTTCTGGGCGTTGGGGTCGTTCTGGTCGCTGGAGCAGGTGGCCACCGGTCTCGGTGGGCTTGAGATCGACGTCCAGCAGTCCATGCACGACCCGTTCAGCGGCACCAACCTCGAGCCGGGGTTCCAGCGGGTCGATCCCGGTCAGGTGCTGGCCTTCTCACGGGACCGCAAGAGCCTGGCCAACGGCGACATCGGGCGCAGCCACAACCAGGGCCGGATGATCATCTCGGCCCTGCAGCAGATGCGCACGCAGTCCGGGGGCGAGCTGACCAACGTCCTGGGCATGGTGGAGCTGTTCGAACGCAGCGCCGTGCACAACATCCCGCCCTCGGAGGTCCTCCCCCTGGCACTGCTGGCCCTGCGCATCCCGCCGGAGCACATCGAGCAGGTCACGATCTCGGGCCCGTTCGGCACGATCGGTGGCGGATCGGTCATCCGCCCCCAGCCGGGCGACCTGTTCACGCGCCTGCTGGCCGGGCAGGTCGGGCCGCCCCAGTAGGGCCCGACGCACGGACCGTTCGGGCTCGCCGGGCGGACCTCAGGTGGAGGGGCGGAGGTGCTCCACGTCCCCGGCGGACACCACGACCTCGGTGCCGTCGTCGCGACGGACCCGCAGGTGGCCTTCGTGGGTCAACCCCACGGCTCGGCCGGTCACCGTCGAGGGGCCGTGCACGACGACGTCGGTGCCCAGGGTGGCGCAGCGGCTGACGTAGGCCGGCACGATCGCCTCGGGGTCGGTCTCGGCGAGGTCGACCCACCGACCGAGCGCCTCGAGCAGCTCCACCAGCACCGCGGCCCGGTCGACGTCGGCGTCCGTCGCCTCGGCGAGGCTGGTGGCCCGGAGGTCGGCGGGACGATCGACCCCGCGCCAGTCGATGTTGATCCCCATGCCGATCACGACCGCGTCGTTGAGCGCCTCCACGAGGATGCCCGACGTCTTGGTGTCGTCCAGCAGCAGGTCGTTGGGCCACTTGAGCCCGATCCGGTCCGTCCCCACCACCGAGGCGGCGGCGTCGTGCACGGCGAGGCCCGCAACCAGCGGAAGCAGCGGCCATCGGCTGGGCGGCAGCGACGGCCGCAGGAGGACCGACAGGGCCAGGCCCCGGCCGGCGGACTCCGTCCACGACCGTCCGCGGCGTCCTCGCCCGGCGGTCTGCAGGTCGGTCCCGATGACCAGGCCAGCCGGTTCGCCAGCCGCGGCCGCCGCGCTGACGTCGGCGTTGGTCGAGCCGGTCGACTCGTGCCATTCGAGGCGACGAACGACGCCGCTGCCGACGACGCGGTCGATGACGTGCGGTGGGGGGAAGCTCATGGACGCATCGTAGGGACGTCCTGGCCGGCACGGTCGGTCCGCTCTCCGTGGTCGGGCCACGTGCCACCACGAGATGGCACGTGATGCGTACCCTTGGGCGCATGCGGATGCGGATCGACGAGCTCGCCGCGCGGACGGGAGTGACGTCGCGCAACATCCGCGCGTACCGGGAGAAGGGCCTGCTGCCCGCACCCGAGCTCGAGGGCCGCACCGGCTTCTACACCGACGAGCACCTGCAGCGGCTGGACATCATCACCTACCTGCAGGATCGCGGCTTCTCCCTGGAGGCCATCCGCAAGACCCTGGACGCCTGGTCGGCGGGTGGGGACTTCAGCCACCTGCTCACGCTCAAGCAGATCCTCAACTCGCCCTTCCAGACCGAGGAGCCCGAGGTCGTCTCGGTCCCCGAGCTGCTCGTCCGGTTCCCCGAGGCGATGCACGACGCGACCCTGCTGACCCGAGCCATGCGGCTGCGGCTGATCGAGCCCGGGCCGTCCAACCAGCTGCTGATTCCCTCGCCCCTGCTGCTGCAGGCGGGCGTGGAGCTGACGCGGATCGGCGTGCCGCTGGCGGAGGTCCTCGACCTCTTCGAACGCGTCCGCGTCGACCTGTCCGGGGTGGCCGACGCCTTCGTCGGCATCGCCGAACGGTTCCTGGTGCGGCCGGTGGAGCTCGGGACCGACGGGGCGCCATCGCCGTCGGACGCCATCGGTGCGCTGGAGAAGCTGCGCCCGCTGGCGCTGGAGGCGGTCAAGCCGATCCTCATCCGCGAGCTGGTCACCGCCGTCGAGGACGCCGTGGCACGCCTTGCCACGGCCCTCGAACAGCAGGACTGACCAGGCTCCCGCAGCCCTCCCCACGCGCCGCCTGCGGCCCTCCCTACGCGCCGCCTGCGGCCCTCCCTACGCGCCGCCTGCGGCGGCCGCGATCGCGGCCTCGTTGGTGGTGAACCAGGCACGGGCCTCCTCGGCGATGGCAGCGATCTGGTCGTCGACCTCCGGGGCGCCCTCGCCCAGCTCGATGTCGTAGTCGCCGAGGTAGTCGAAGTGCCAGTCCTGGCCGCTGGTGGACCACCAGAGCATGGTCATGGCGGCGTCGGTCACGTTGGACCAGGCGGAGATGTCGAACCCGATGGAGTCCGAGCGGCCGTCGTAGGCGGTGAACGACACCGAACCCAGGCCGCCGTCCTCGAAGTCGGCGAGGTGGTCGCTGATGACGGTCGGGATCGCCTCCAGCGCCTTCATGCTCTCCCAGGCGTTCATCGCGGCACCGCGGACGAAGGGGTGGGCGTGGGTCCGTGCCACGTCGGCGGCGTCGTAGACCTCCTGCCAGCGGGGGTCGCTGCGGTCGACGGTCGCCATCATCTCGCCGAGTGCCTTGAGCGAGCCGCCGTACACGGCGAAGTTCTCGTGGCCCAGGTTGGCGGTCAGCGCGGCGTAGAAGTCGTCGAAGGCGGCCAGGGAGCTGGGGCTGCCCGTCTCGATGCGGAAGGTGCCGACCTTGTTGAGGTAGTCGACGTCGGAGCTGACGGCCTCCAGGTACAGCGCCTCCACGGCCGGGTTGCCCTCCCAGTCGGCCTGCCAGATCTCGTTGGCGACGGCCGCATCCAGCGCCGGGTCGTCGATGTCGGCGGCCAGCGCCAGCATCGCGTCCAGCAGCTCGGTGGGCTCCTCGTCCAGGTTGAGGGCCTTGCCGCCCAGCTCGACGGCGGCAGTCACGATGTTCGGGTCGGTGTCGGCGGTCAGGTGGCCGGTGACAACGGTCAGGAACTCCTCGTCGATCGGGTTGCAGCCGTCGAACTCGCCGGGGCAGTAGCTCTCGTCGAGCGCCTGCAGCGCGGCGCGCACCAGCGTCGGGTCGGACTCGGTGGCGGCCAGGTAGAGGAAGAGCGGGCCGTTGGCCTGCTCGTCCTCCAGCTCGTAGGGGAAGGACTCCCCGTCGATCCTGCCGGCCAGCACGGCGGCGTCCGCGGCACGCGGGTCATCGGCAGCGACGGCGGCCTCGGTGGGCTCGGCGTCCACCTGGGTGAGCTCGGCCTCCTCGGCGGCCGGTGCCTCGGTCGGGTCGGGTGCCTCCTCGACGGTCTCGGCCGCGGCCTCATCGGTCGGGTCGGCGGCCGTCGTGTCCGACGCCTCCTCCCCTCCCCCACAGGCGGCGAGCGCGAGCACGAGCACGGCGAACAGGGCGATGTAACGGGTCTTCACGATTGACTGCTTCCCCTCAGAAGATTTGTGTGGGAGGACCCTACACAGCTGGCCCGCAGGCCCAGCAAGCCCGAAATGTCGATGTAAGAACCCCCCGTTCCGGGGTGCCCGCGGACTCGAATCGTTGAGGCGCGGCACCGCCGACTAGGATCCGCACCCGATGTCGACCACTGAACAGAAGCTGCAGGAGCTCCGTCGCCGCATCGACGAAGCTGAACACGCCGGATCCGCAAGGGCGGTGGAGAAGCAGCACGCCAAGGGCAAGCTCACCGCACGTGAGCGCCTGGACCTGCTGCTCGACGAGGGATCGTTCGTCGAGACCGACCGCCTGGCCGTCCACCGCGCGACGGGCTTCGGCCTGGAGGAGAAGAAGATGCCGGGCGACGGCGTCGTCACGGGCTACGGCACGATCGACGGCCGACAGGTCTGCGTCTTCGCACAGGACTTCACCGTCTTCGGCGGATCCCTCGGCGAGGTGTTCGCCGAGAAGATCGTCAAGGTGATGGAGCTCAGCCTGAAGATGGGCGTCCCCATGATCGGGCTGAACGACTCGGGCGGTGCACGCATCCAGGAGGGTGTGGTCGCGCTCGGCGGCTACGGCGAGATCTTCTACCGCAACGTGCAGGCCAGCGGCGTGGTCCCCCAGATCTCCGCCATCATGGGGCCGTGCGCCGGCGGGGCGGTCTACTCCCCTGCGATGACCGACTTCATCTTCATGGTGAAGGAGACCTCGCACATGTTCATCACCGGTCCGGAGGTCATCAAGACCGTCACCGGCGAGGACGTGTCCATGGAGGAGCTCGGTGGCGCCATGAGCCACAACACCAAGTCGGGGGTCGCCCACTTCGCCGCCGACGACGAGCCGGCCTGCATCGACGACATCAAGTACCTGCTGAGCTTCCTCCCGCAGAACAACCTCGAGGACGCGCCTTGGGTGGCGCCGACCGACGCGCCCGACCGCACCGACGATGGACTCAACACCTTCCTGCCGGACAGCCCCAACGTCCCCTACGACATGCGCGACGTCATCACCCGTGTGGTCGACGACGAGGAGTTCTTCGAGGTGCAGCAGCACTTCGCGACCAACCTCGTCGTCGGGTTCGCGCGGCTGAACGGCTACCCCGTCGGCATCGTCGGCAACCAGCCGATGTCGCTGGCCGGCACCCTCAACATCGAGGCCAGCGAGAAGGGTGCCCGGTTCGTCCGGACCTGCGACGCGTTCAACATCCCGATCATCACCTTCGAGGACGTGCCGGGGTTCCTGCCGGGCACCGAGCAGGAGTGGAACGGGATCATCCGGCACGGTGCCAAGCTGCTGTACGCCTACTGCGAGGCGACGGTTCCCAAGATCACCGTCATCACCCGCAAGGCCTATGGCGGTGCCTACGACGTGATGGGCTCCAAGCACGTCGGTGCCGACATGAACTTCGCCTGGCCGTCCGCCGAGGTGGCCGTGATGGGTGCGCAGGGCGCGGTCAACATCCTGTACCGCAACGAGCTGGAGTCGGCAGACGACCCGGAGGCCAAGCGCCAGGAGATCATCGACGGCTACAACGAGCGGTTCGCCACCCCGTGGATCGCCGCCGAACGGGGCTACGTCGACGAGGTCATCGAGCCCGCCCAGACCCGTCCCATGCTGATCAAGGCGCTTGAGCTGACCAAGTCCAAGCGCGAGTCCCGACCGCCCCGCAAGCACGGCAACATCCCCCTGTAGGCCGCCCTCCGATGACTGAGTTCCGGGCCGCACCGCTGGACAGCACCGCGAGGGTGGTGTCCGGGGTGCTGGTCGTGATGCTCGTCGTCATCGGGGTCGTGATGTGGACCCTGGCCGGCCCGGCCGTCGGCCCCTTCGTCGCGGTGCTGTACGTGATCGTCCTGGCCCTCAGCTGGGCCATGGCCCCGCGGTCCTACGCGGTCCAGGGCGGTGACCTGGTCGTCAACCGCAACGCCTGGAGGCCGTTCAGGTCTCCGCTGCGCGGGCTGGCGGAGATGTCGGAACCGGGTCGGATGGGGCTTCGCGTCGCCGGATCCGGTGGCGGGTTCGGGTACTACGGCAGGTTCCGACGCAGCGACATCGGCGCCTATCGGGCCTACCTGACCAGCCGGGCCAACGACATCGTCGTCCCGGTGACCACCGACGTCGGCATCGTGACCGTCAGCCCGGCCGACCCGCAGTCCTTCGTGGCCAGGGTCTCGGGCCGCTGAGCCCCGGGGTCAACCGACGACCTCGAATGGGGTCAGCTGGCCGACGGTCCGACCGTTGACCTGGACCGCCACCGTGTGGGTGCCGGGGTGGTGGGTGCGAGTCGTGTGCTGGCGCAGCGAGATGGTCTTGCCGACCTGCTGGACCACGCCCGGTTCGAGGTGGAGCGCAGCGCCCTTGAACACCTTCGGCCGGACGGACCCGTCGGCCTTCACGAACCCGACGACGAGGTCGACCAGGGCAGGTGTTGGCGCCGGACCGTCCGTCCGCAGGTCGACCGCCACGCGAACCCGCTGCCCGATGACCCCGACCGGTGGCTCGACGACGACCCGGTCGACGACCACCGGTGCAGCGGGGTCGTAGCCGAGGACGGCCAGCGCGCCGGCGTGCCCCCGCTTGACCAGCGTCCGCAGGGCATGGCGGACCAGCCGCTGCCGGTCGTCGGTGGCATCGGCCCACCAGCGCTGCGCGATCCGGACCACGAGGTCGGGATGGTCCTTGGCGATGTCGTTGAGGTTGTTGGCCACCGATCGCCGCACGTAGTCCGACGGGTCGTCCTTCAACGCCTCCAGGAGGGGAAGGATCGGCGAGGGGTCGGCCACGAAGTCACGCAGCACGGGTGCCCAGGGCAGCCGCGGACGGGTCCCCTCGCTGACGAGCCTGCGGACGTGGTGGTTCTCGTCGACGGCCCAGCGCCTGAGGCGCGCCATGGTCGGTTCGTGTGCCTGCTGGATGAAGGCGCGGATGCTGAACTCCGCGGTGAAGCGCTGCGTCAACGCGTGCTGGAGGTCCAGGGCGGTCTCGACATCGGCCAGGCCGTGCTCGGCAACCCAGTGGCCGTACGGCATGTACCTGAAGGCGTCCATTCCCTCCAGCGTGTCGCCCAGCGGCGCGCCCAGCGCCGCCACGATCGTGTGCATCGCCGTGGTCGGGTCGGCGGGCAGGTGGACGGCCAGGGCCCGCGCGATGTGGCGGGATCGGTCGGTGAGCTCGAGGTCCTCGAACCCGTCGAGGGCCATCCGGGTGAATCCGTCGACGTCGAACGTCGGGGCCACACCCGCCAGGTCTGCGGCCAGCCCGTGGACGACCTCGGGGCCGAAGCGGGACTTGAGCGTGTCTGCCACGGGGGTGACGCTAGCCGACTCCATCGGCTGCCGGACCTGCATCGGTTGGGGCCTGCTGCCACCGACGTGGCAGGATCGGCGCCGTGAGCAGCGACGACACCCCTTCGGTCACCATCCACGTCACGGCGGGCAACCCCACCGACGAGGAGATCGCGGCCGTGACCGTGGCGGTCCTGGGCCTCGGGACCGCCGGCGCACCGGCGCCGGTCCATCGGGCTCCGGCGTGGGCCCGCGCCGCCCGCTTCGAGGCGGTCGGGCAGACCCCGTTCGTCGCCTCCAACGACCCGCGCCTGACCCACCGCTCCACCGGCGCGCTGCCGTCCGCCGCCACCTGATTCCGGCCTGCGGGCCACCCGTAGCCGGACAGCCGGTCTCCTGACACGTTCCTGTCAGCAGGGGCACACCCTCGGCACCCTCGGTGTCACCCGGCGCGGCTAGCGTGTCGACCATGAGCACCCAGCGAAAGCGCACGCCATGGAGGCGATGATCCACGCCGAGGGCCTGGCCAAGTCCTACGGCGACGTCACGGCCCTGGCCGGCATCGACCTGTCGGTCCCCGAGGGCACCGTGCAGGGGGTCCTCGGACCCAACGGCGCCGGCAAGACGACCGCGGTTCGGATCCTGTCCACGCTGCTGAAGCCCGACGCCGGCCGCGCCACGATCGCCGGGGTGGATCTGCTGTCGAACCCGTCGGGCGTTCGCGAGCTGATCGGCCTGTCGGGCCAGTCCGCCGCGGTCGACGAGTACCTGACCGGGGTCGAGAACCTGCAGATGGTCGGCGAGCTGTACGGCATGTCCCGCTCGGAGGCGAAGTCCCGTGCGACCGAGCTGCTGGCCCAGTTCTCCCTGACCGACGCCGGCGCCCGGATCATCAAGACCTACTCCGGCGGCATGCGTCGCCGGCTGGACCTCGCCGCGGCGCTGGTCGCCCGGCCGCCGGTCCTGTTCATGGACGAGCCGACCACCGGCCTCGACCCGCGCGCCCGCATCGAGCTGTGGGACGTGATCCGCGAGCTGGTCGGCGGCGGCGCCACCCTCCTGCTGACCACCCAGTACCTGGAGGAGGCCGACAAGCTGGCCGACGACATCGTCGTGATGGACCACGGCCGCATCATCGCCCAGGGCGATGCCGACCAGCTGAAGGCCCAGGTCGGCGGCGAACGAGCCGAGGTCACCGTCGAACGACCCGAGGAGGTCGACCGTGCCCGCGCGGTGCTGGCCACCCACGCCGTCGGCGAGGTGCGGGTGACTCCTCAGTCCCGCCTGCTGACCGCCCAGGTTGCCGACGGCGCCTCGTCGTTGCGTCGGCTGCTCGACGGCCTCGACGACGCGGGCATCGCGGTGCTGGACTTCGGCCTGCGTCGACCCACCCTCGACGACGTCTTCCTGACGCTGACCGGCCACCGCGCCGAGACGACCCCCGAGACCGGCGGCGACGCCGCCACCACCACGCAGGAGGCCTCCCGATGAGCTCCGTCGCCCGAACGTTCCGCGACTCGCGCATCGTCGCCCGCCGCAACCTCATCAAGATCAAGCGGGTCCCCGACCTGCTGGTCTTCACCCTGCTCAGCCCGATCATGTTCGTGCTGCTGTTCGCCTACGTGTTCGGTGGGTCGATCTCACCGCCCGGGGTCGACTACCGCGAGTTCCTGATGGCGGGCATCTTCGCCCAGACGGTCATCTTCGGTGCCACCATCACCGGGGCCGGTCTGGCCGAGGACCTGCAGAAGGGCATCATCGACCGGTTCAGGTCGCTGCCGATGTCCCGCTCGGCGGTGCTCGCCGGCCGGACCGCCAGCGACGTGGTCAACAACGTCCTGGTCATCATCGTGATGTCGGTGACCGGCCTGATCATCGGCTGGCGCATCCGCAGCACACCGCTGGAGGCCATCGGCGGGTTCCTGCTGTTGCTGGCCTTCGCCTACGCCGTGTCCTGGATGATGGCGTGGGTCGGCCTGCTGGTCCCCTCACCCGAGGTCGTCAACAACGCCTCGTTCATGGTCATCTTCCCGCTGACCTTCATCGCCAACACCTTCGTGCCGTCCGACAACCTGCCCACGCCGCTACGACACTTCGCGGAGTGGAATCCGGTGTCGTCGGTGACGCAAGCGGCGAGGGAGCTGTTCGGCAACACGGCCAGCAGCTTCCCCGCCCCCGACGTGTGGTCGCTGCAGCACCCGGTGCTCTACACCCTCATCTGGGTCGGCATCATCCTGGCGATCTTCGTGCCGTTGTCGGCCCGGCAGTACCAGCGGACCACCGAACGCGGCTGAGGTCGGGGTCAGGCCTCGTCGCGGGCCCGGCGGGTCATGTCCACCATGACCTGCCGGACCGCCGAGGGGTCGATCGGCCCGTCGGGGAACGGAATGCGGGCGGTGCCGGTGGTGTCGTCGTCGACGATCTCCACGTCGAACCCCCGGTCGTCCATCGAGGTGATGGTCACGCCGGTCACGTGCATGCCCGTGACGTGGCGGACGATGTCGACCAGCGCGTCGGCGTGGTCGGCGTTCATGTGGTCAACGGCCCGCTGGTAGTCGCTCATGGGCGGCAGTGTGCCCGCGGGGGCCCGACCGTCACCCATGTCCGTTCGACCCGCCTCCCCCACCGGGCCACCGCCCGGGTCAGTGGTCGTGGGTCGTGCAGTCCTCCGCGACGTCGTAGCGCAGCTCGCCGTGGGCCTCGGGCAGCTCGCGCAGGATCTCCGCCGCCAGCCGCGGCACGGTCGGCACCTCCTCGGCGTAGGCCTTGCGGACCAGCGTGAAGGTGTCGAACGGCTCGGGGTCGGCGTCGGCGAGGAACCGTGGGTCGTCACCGTTGTAGCCGGGCTCGTTGTCGGGGATGCCGTCGCCGCGGTTCTCGTCGTATCCGTCGTCGAACACGAACCCCGTCACCGCCATCTCCGGTCCGCGCACGTCGTACTCCACGAAGCACAGCTCGCGAGCGGACGCGGCCAGCCAGGGCAGGTGGCGCTGCGGCGGCATCTCCGGGTCGACCCCGAGCTGCAGGGTGTCGATCTCGGTGAAGTCGTACATGCCGTTGCCGCCGGAGCCGGCGATGACCTCGATGTATCCGGTGGCGTTGCTGTAGCGCTCGGGGCGGGTCGGCTCGAGGCCGAGGACCGGCGCGAGGGTGTTGGTGTAGCCGGCGGTGGACGTCGGCAGTCCGTACGCCATCGGGTGGGAGCGCTGGTACATGTGGTCGTGGCCGACCAGCAGGAGGTCGATCTGGTACCGCTGGAGGATCTGCTCGGCGACGACGACCCGGTCGGGCGAGATCGGCCCGCGGGTGCGGTGGTCGGTGTAGCTGGGGAAGTGCTGGGTGACGACGATGAAGTCGATGATCCCGGCAGCACGCAACGCGGCGGCGCGGGCCAGCGTGTGCTCCATCCAGACCAGCTCGTGGCGGATGTCCTCCATGGCTCCCCGCTCGTCGCCGAAGAACGCCCCGGCGGCGGTGGAGATCATGAAGACGTTGCCGTGGATCCAGTCGTAGAACGAGCTGCCGTGCCGCGGCTGGGTGAAGCGCGTGCGGTAGGCCTGGCCCATGAAGTCCTTGGACTCGTGGTTGCCCGGCGCGACCATCGTCGGGACCTCGCGGCCCATGACGCTGTACTGCTCGGCCCACAGGTCCCAGATCCGCTGGTCGCCGTTGGCGTAGCTGAGGTCGCCGGCGAAGAGGTGCCAGTCGGGCTGGCGACGACGCAGCGCCCGGGTGGTCCGCTGGGCCGCGAGCTTGGGCCCGTGGTCACCGACGTGGGTGAACCGGAAGCCCTCGTCGGCCAGCGGCCCCCCGCGGGTGATCGCGATGTCGCTCCAGCGGGTCCCGTCGCCGACGCGGTACGCGATCCGCTGTCCGGGCTGCAGCCCGCTCAGCGACGCTCGGTGCACGAACACCTCCCGTTCGCCGTGGTGGACGTCCGGCCCGTTGTCCCGCTTGGCGGACAGGTACGTGGAGTCCGCACCGTCCCCGAAGGGCGCCCGTTCGCTGCTGCCGTCCTGCACGTGGGTCAGGTCGTCTGCGGTCAGCTCGCTCGTGTCCGCGGTGGCGCCGACGACGCCCCACTGGACGATGCTGCGGGGGTCCTCCACCGAGGTCAGCCAGGTCACGGCCCGCCGGGACAGGTCGTCGCCTGCGAAGGACAGCTGGACGCCGCGGGGGACACCGGGCTGGACGTAGGCGGGAACCTGCTCCTGGAGCAGGTTCCAGATGCCGTCCGGCGGTGGGACGTCCTGGGCGAACGCGGGTCGGGCCGGGCCGGCAAGGGCGGCGCCGGCACCGGTGGTCAGGGCCAGCCCCGCGGGGGCGGAGAGCATCTGGCGAAGGAACGTGCGGCGGGACGACATCGGCGGGGTACCTCGAGCAGGGCGGAAACGGTCTCCCCCTTGAGTTCGCCACCCGCCCCTCGCACCCCTACGGACGCACGACGAACGCTCGGTGAACACCGAACGAACGAGGCCCCGGCCGGATCAGGTGATCCAGCCGGGGCCCGATGAACCGGGGGGCGTCGGTCAGCCGGTCGCGGCCAGGCGGCACCACGCACGTTCGTTCGGCGCGACCGATCCGACGATGCCGAGGTTGGTCAGCCAGGCGTTGTCGAGCTCGAGCTGCGACGGGGCTGCCGCCTCGCGGTCGAAGCTGACGATGTCGATCCCGCGGGCGTAGTCCACGGAGTACACGAAGCTGTCGTCGACCCAGTAGGCGGCGCCGGCTTCGGTGGCGATGGGCTGGAAGAAGCCGACCTCGTCGATCGTGCCCACCTCCATGTCGATGTCGAAGAAGTGGATGCCGTGCTCGTACCAGCTGGCGGCCACGACCCCGTCACGGATGGTGAACCAGTGGCCCGAGCAGCCCAGCGCGTTGACCAGCGGGCTGCCGTCGACGTAGGTGCCCTTCAGCGGCCGGAAGACCTCCAGCGGCTGCATCTCCGCGCCCTGGTCGAAGTTGGCCATGCTCCAGGTGCTCAGGCCACCGGCCTCGCTGCAGCCGGTGTTGAGGTTGGACTCGGAGTTGCCGATCAGCAGCTCGCCCTCGCGCAGCACCGGACGGTCGTCGAGCTCGGAGAGGCTGCGCTCGCGCCCGGTGACGGTCCGGGTCTCGATGGCGTCGGCCGGGTCGGCCGGGTCACGGGGCGTCCAGTCCAGCGCCCCGGGACGACGGTTGTTGTGCTGCAGGCGGTCGTCGTTCTCGGGACGCTCGCCGATGGACAGCACCGCCGGGTTCTCGGGGGTGGACAGCGGCTCGAACAGGCCGAGTGGGTCCAGGACCAGGCGCGGGGTGGAGTCGGCGATGACCAGGCCGGACTCGTCACGGTCCAGCGCGTGGATCTGGCTGGTCTCGCGGACGCTGCCGGTCGTCGGGTCGAGGAACTGGTTCCAGCGCCGCTCGATCGGGGTGATCGTGCCCGCGTCGAAGTCCACCGTGTAGATGCGGCCGGTCCGTCCGTAGATGACCGAGCAGTCGTCGACGGCGCACTCCGAGGTGTGCTCGGCGATGCCGCGGTTCGTGCCGCGTCCCATCACGAGGTCGTTGGAGGACGCCACGATCTCGGGCAGGGCCGGGTCGGTGACGTCGATCAGCGTGATACCGACCGTCAGCGGGGCGATCGGGACCAGGATGGACCCGTCGGCGGAGATCATCACCATGGTGCCGTCGGCGGAGGTCCGCACGTCCTCGTTCTGGGCGTGCCAGAACGGGAAGGTGCTGACCAGGATCGGCAGGGCCGGGTCGGTGATGTCGTAGATCGACAGGCCCTTGGCGCCGGTGGCGTAGAAGAACGTCTTGTCGAGGTCCGCGCGGTGCACGACCTCACCGCCCACACCGGGCGAGTCGATCGGGATCGTGCCGTGGTAGGTGACGTTGTCGGACGTCAGGACCCGCTGGTCGAGCTGCAGCAGGTCGACGGGACCGGTCTCGTCACGAACGGCTGAAAGGGCATCGATCGCCCCCGCGGGGACAGCGACGCTGCCCAGCAGGAGGAGGGCGAGGAGGACGACGAGGCGTGCACGCATCCGGAGTTGCTCCTTGGACGTTGGGGGATGTCGCCTCCCTGTTCGACAGCGCCCGCTGCTCCTCCTGCACGATTTGGATGCCGCCCTGCGTCCCCGGGAACGGTGACCGGTCAAACGGCGTGCTGGTCAGTCGTGGTGCTGGTCAGGCGGCGGTCGTGCGCTGCCGCGGGGAGCGGTAGCGACCCGTCAGGCGGGGCATGCCGGTGGGGACCCGGCCGCGGGTCACGAAGCTGTCGACGACACGGCCGCCGACGCTGCGGGTGCCCAACGACTCGATCGTGGCGCCCTCGTCAGCCAGCCAGCGACAGATCGCCGCGAGCGTGCCCAGCTGGTCGTCGGCCTCGACGGTGACCAGGGTTCGGTCCTCGGTCTCGCCGTGGATGCGCACGACCGGGGCGGACGAGCGCGGCGTCGGCACCGGCACCGGCGTGCCGTCGGCCTGCTGCAGCCGCGCGCCGATGGTGTTCCACCGCTGGACCGAGAAGTCCTCGTCCGGTTCGACGGTCAACGAGTGCAGGGCCATACCGAGCCGTGACCAGGTGATCGCGGTGGCGCCCAGGATCGACAGGCCCTCCCCCGCCAGGATCGCGGTCGTGTCGGCCAGCAGGCCCGGCCGGTCGTGGGCGACGACGGTCAGCCGCAGCAACCGGCTGTCCTCGATCGGCACCACGACCGCGCGGACCTCGCCGTCCTCCAGCGCCGGCGTGCACAACGCCAGGTCCCCGGCGAGGGTGCGTTCGTCCTCACTCATCAACCACAGCGGTGATGCCTCGTCGAGCAGCCGACGACGGTCCCCGACCGACATCGGCGTCTGGGACAGCAGGTCCTCGAGCGCCTCGAGGCGGCTGGCGTTGGTGCGGCCGCGGTGCTCGGCCACCTGCACGTCGACGACGTTGGCCAGGACCTCACCCATCGAGTCGGGATCGGTCAGGAGCCACGAGTGCCGGCCGGCGACGACGTGTCCGTCGGTGCCGATTGCCGCACACAGCGCCTCGAAGGCGGCTTGGGGGATCACGGAGTCGGCATCGCTGGTCAACGCCAGGACCGGAATCCGGCGCGAGCGCAGCCACGCGAGCTCTGCGGTCAGGTTGGCCCGCCGGGCCATGTTGGCCGACCGCCAGACCCCCTTGGGGTTGCGCAGCAGGTTCCCCACCACCTCGGGTACCACCGAGCGGACGGCCTTCACATCGGTGGTCGCGACGACCGCCTCGCGGGCGAAGTGCACGGCCCAGTCCCACAGCGGACGGTCGGCCAGCGGACGGCTGTCGCCCACCATGCCCGACCAGCGGCCGCCACCCACCGCGTTGAGCAGCACCAGGTACTGCACCATGTCGGGTTGGGCGTGCGCCATGCCGATGGCGACCGCGCCGCCGAAGGAGTGGCCGATCACGATCGCGGGTTCGGACACGCCGACCGAGGCAAGGAAGCGCGCCGCCCACCAGCCGTAGCCGGCGACGGTCCGGGCATGCGGCGCGAGATCAGCGGTGCCCCCGAGGCCGGGCAGGGCCGGGGCGTAGATCCGACATCCGCGCCTGATCAGCCGACGCAGCGGTCGACGATAGGCACGCGTGCCGAGCGCCCAGCCATGGAGGAACAGCACGGGTGGCCCCTCGCCTCCGACGGCGTACCGCGTGGGCACGCCGTCGACGTCGACCTGTTGCCAGGCAAGAACGTCGGAGGCGGCCATGGCGGGCGACGATACGCCCGGCCCGTTTCGCGGGCGTTACGCGCCGCTGAGCGGGTTGACGCTGTCGCCGGCGACCTGCTCGACCGCGCCCCCTCGGGGCAGCAGCCACTCCGACTGCGTGGAGACCCCGGAACGGTTCTCCTCGATGGTGTCCACGACGCGGTAGGTCACCGTCACCCCGTCGTGGGTGATGTCGGCGATCGTGTAGCCCTTGCGGGTTCCCTCGAGGTACTTCATGTGCGGGTTGGAGGCGTACAGGCCCGTGCGGAACGGCTCGTTGCCGCCGAGCTGCTCGAACCCGGGGGACGTGACCGACGTGCCGACGAACTCGGTGCCCACGGTGGCCGAGGAGGGGTCGTCGAAGTCCTCCTTCATGTCGAGGACCCACGAGGAGTGGATGTCACCGGTGATGACGAAGGTGTCGGGAATGGCGTTGTCGGCCAGGTGGCTCATCAACGCTTGCCGCTCGACCAGGTATCCGTCCCACTGGTCGGCGGAGAAGTACAGGTTCCCGCCCTGCGCGGGGCCGGCGCCGGTGTCGGGCAGCAGTGTGGACAGCCCGAGCGAGGAGACCTGCGAGACGATCAGCTGCTGGGCGATGACCCGCCAGGCCGCGGTCGACGTCGACAGGTTGCCGAACAGCCAGTCACGCTGTGTGGGACCCATGATCGTGGCGTCCGGGTCGGCCTGGTCGGCGCAGTTGACCGTCACGAAGCCGTCGTCGCACGGCTGGTCGGTCCGGTACTGGCGGGTGTCGAGGACGCTGACGTCCAGCAGGTCGCCGAAGACGAACTGGCGGTAGATCTGGTACGCCGGCGCGTCGATGGCGTTGTCCTCGGGGGCCGGCCGGATCGGCAGGTTCTCGTGATACGCCTGGAAGGCGTTGAAGCGCCGTTCGGCGTAGGCCGCCGGCGTGGCGTTGCCCTCGTCGCTGGTGTTCTCCGGCGTCTCCCCGGCCCAGTTGTTGTCGATCTCGTGGTCGTCCCACGTCGTGATGAACGGGAAGCGGGCGTGGCAGGCGCGCAGCCACGGGTCCCCGCGGTAGGCGGCGTAGCGGACCCGGTAGGAGTTCAGCGAGAAGACCTGGTCCACCGGCGGGCTGGAGCGGAGGTCGCCGTAGCCCCCATCGGCGTACTCGTACATGTAGTCGCCGAGGTGGAACACGACGTCCACGTCCTCGTCCAGAAGGTTCTGGTAGGCGGTGAAGTAGCCGTGGGGGAAGCTCTGGCACGACAGGTAGGCGATGCGCAGCCTCTGCAGCGGCGCGATGCCAGCGGTCTTGGTGCGCCCGATGCGAGAGCGGGCCCCGAGCGCGGCGAACTGGTACCAGTAGACCTTCCCGGGCTCGAGGCCCGTCACGTCGACATGCACGGCGTGACCTCGGGTCGACGACGAGCCGACGGTGCCCTGTGCCACGATGCGGCGCAGGCGAGCGTCCTCGGCCACGACCCAGTGGACATCGACGTCCTCGGGGATGTTCCCCCACGGGGCGTCGAGGTCGAACGGGGCGTCCGACAGCCGGGTCTGCAGGATGACGCTGTCCGCGGTCGGGTCGCCGGAGGCGACCCCCAGCGGGAACGGGAAGGCGTCGAAACGCACGCCGAGTGGCTGCATCTGCGCCTCGGCCTCGTCACGCAGCATGCCGACCCCGTAGGGCAGCATCAGGCCGCCGACCCCGGCGGCGGCTGCGGCGGACATGAAGGAACGGCGGGTCCAGGTGGTCGACACGATGTGTCCTTTCGGTGCTGGAGGAGTGCGGTGCTGGAGGAGCGGGAGGGGGTCGCCGGGGCCCGCGGTCAGCGGGCGGCCTCGGCGGCGGTCAGGGCGGTGGTGCCCACCCGGTCGGTGCCCCCCAGCACGAACAGCTCGCCCGTGCGCCCGTCCAGCGCGCTCGTGACGACGCTGTTGAGCGTGTCGACATCAGGGCCGTTGAGCAGCAGCGGCTGCAGCAGGGCCGCGCCGGCGTTGCCGTGCACCCACCCGTCGTCGGCGAATCCCTGCATCACCGTGGTGCCGGTGACGTCATCGCCGAACTCGGCAACCATGGCGGCGGCGGTGTGGGCACGGGTCTCGCCGGTCAGCCGCCGGTCGCCGCCGAGCGCCGTGAACACCGATTCCTCGATGGCGGCGGGGCCGCCGAGCACGACGACCTCGTGGTCTGGGTGGGCATCCAGCCACGCGACGGTGGCGGTCGAGGCGCTGGTGCCGTCGGTCAGCAACAACGGAAGCTGTTCGCTGGCGGCAAGGGCACCGCCGGCCACGGCGTCGGGCCAGCGGCCGGCCAGGGCGACCAGCACCCGGTCGGCCGGTCCGTGGGTCCGGGTCGCCTCGTCGGCGATGGCCGCAGCGGTCGCCGTGCGCTCCTCCCCTGCGAGCCGAACGACGTGATAGCCGAGGTCCTCGACGGCCGTGGCGATGTCCTCGGAGATGGCGTCCACCCCGCCGACGACGAACACGTCAGCAGCAGGGGGCAGGATGCGCTGCAGCTCCGCGGCCACGGGCCCAGGCAGCGTGCCGTCCTCGCCGCCCGGCACGTACAGCAACGGCCCACCGTTCAGCAGGGGGCCGGCAGCCAGGGAGTCGGCGAAGTCGTCGTCGCGGCCGAGCACCGCATGGCGTGCTGTCGTGTCGGCACCGCCGGCATCGTCGAAGACCGCCGTCGACACCGCGATCGCGTGGCTCGACGGGTCCGTTCCGTCCAGCCGGACCGCCGCAGGCGCGGACTGGGCGATCGCCACTCCGCCGAGGACGATGCCCACGACGAGGGCGACCGCGACCAGCGGCGGGCCGATGCGACGAACACGAGACAGGGGCAACGGGGACAGCACGGCGAACACCTCGGGCAGGGAGAACCCGACCCCAGGGCGAGGTCGGGACGCTCGCGGCGGACTGACCACCGCGCACCTACCGGACGGTAACCACGGCAGGTGAACCGAGGGTGGCCGGCTGGTTGCCCCCAGCCGACCGATGAACGACCTTCAGAGGCCGCCGGTCACTGCTCGACCGTGCCGGCGTCAGCCGACCGTGCCGGCGTCAGCCGACCGTGTCGGCGTCAGCTGACCGTGCCTGCTAGCCGACCGTGATCTCGCCCTCCATGCCGGCCGCACGGTGGCCGGGGATGCCGCAGTAGTAGGTGTAGGTGCCAGCCGGGATGGTGTTGACCGCCGCGAACTCGCCCTCGCCGGGCCCGTCGACCAGGACGCGGTCGCCCTCGAGGCCCTCGAAGATGACGTTGTGCGGGAGGCCACCGATGACCTGCAGGCCCATGACGACCTCATCGGCAGGCATGCTGGACGGGGCGCTGGTGAAGGCCAGCTGTTCGGCGACCCAGACGGCCTCGGCCGCGGCGAAGTCGGCCTCGACGGCGGGCTCGCCCTCTTCGCCTTCGGCAACCTCGGCGACCGCCTGCGCGGCGGGGACCTGCTCGTTCAGGACGACCTCGGGCTCCTGGGCGCTGCACGCGGTCAGGAAGAGGCCGAGGGCGAGGACGAGGACGATGGACGTGCGACGCATGGTCTGGTGACTCCTTGCAGGACGCGTGAGTAGTCGGGGCGTGACCGAACGGGCGCGACCAGAAGCGTCGCGGAGGTCGGCACGGAGATATCCGACTGCGGAGGGTACGACGGACAGGGTGCCCGGCGCGAAGCGAGGTCATGCCCGCCCCTCGCTTGAAGGCTCGTGGTGTCCGACCGCTAGCATCCCGGCGAACGACCGCTCAGCCGTCGAAAGGGTCGACACGTGTCCGCTTCTGCATCCGCCAACCCCTCCTCCGCGCTCGCCTCCCTCGGGCCGGTTCTGGTGGCCAACCGTGGGGAGATCGCCCTGCGTGTGTTCCGCACGTGCCGCGATCTCGGCCTGCCCACCGTGGCGGTGTACTCCGAGGCGGACCGCGACGCTCCGTGGTTGCGCTACGCCGACGAGGCCTACCTGCTGGGTGGTGCAGCCCCGGCGGAGTCCTACCTCAACACCGAGCGGATCGTGGAGGTCATCGAGCAGTCGGGTGCCCGGTCGGTGCACCCCGGCTACGGGTTCCTCAGCGAGAACGCCGACTTCGCCCAGGCGATGACCGACGCCAGCGTCACCTGGATCGGCCCGCCGCCCCAGTCGATCGTGAAGATGGGCGACAAGCTGAGCGCCCGTGAGGCCGCGAAGGCCGCCGAGTGCCCGCTCGTCCCGGGGATGATGGAGCCGACCGACGACGCGGAGGAGGTCAAGGCCTTCGCTGCCGAGCACGGCTACCCGCTGATCATCAAGGCCGCCTACGGCGGTGGCGGACGCGGCATGAAGGTCGTCAACGCCGACAACGAGCTGCAGGAGGCGCTGGACTCCGCGCAGCGCGAGGCCGTCGCGGCGTTCGGCCGCGGCGAGGTCTACGTCGAGCGCTACCTGGGCCGCCCGCGGCACATCGAGATCCAGGTCCTCGCCGACACCCACGGGACGACCCTGTACCTGGGTGACCGCGACTGCTCGACGCAGCGTCGGCACCAGAAGCTGATCGAGGAGGCGCCCGCACCCGGGCTGTCGGATGCCGTCCGCGCCGCGATGGGCGCCTCGGCCGTCCGCGTCAGCGAGCAGGTCGGCTACACGGGGGCCGGCACCTGCGAGTACCTCTACGACCCCGCGACGGCGTCCTCGCCGGGCGCGGGGGACGGCGACTTCTACTTCCTGGAGATGAACACCCGCCTGCAGGTGGAGCATCCGGTCACCGAGCAGGTCACCGGCATGGACCTGGTCGAGTGGCAGCTGCGCATCGCGGCCGGTGAGGCCCTGCCCCTGACCCAGGACGACGTCGAGCTGACCGGCCACTCGATCGAGGCCCGCATCAACGCCGAGAACGTGGGCATGGGCTTCGTCCCCTCCCCCGGCCTGATCACGGGCTGGCGCGCCCCGTCCGGCCCGGGCGTGCGGGTCGACGGGGTCGGCGAGGCCGGCTGGGAGATCCCCCGGTCCTACGACTCCCTGATCGCCAAGCTGATCACCACCGGGTCCGATCGCGAGCAGGCCCGTCGCCGCATGGTCCGTGCGCTGACCGAGCTGGAGATCGAGGGCGTCCCGACGACGGTGGACTTCTTCCGCGTGGCCTTCGAGCACGACGACTTCATCACGGCCAACACCGCCACCATCTCGGTGGAGAAGGAATGGGACCTGTCGGGCATCCCGGTCGCCCCGATGCCCGGTGCGGCGGAGGACGACGACGTGCCCGCGCAGGAAGTCACCGTCGAGGTGGGCGGCAAGCGCCTGGCCGTCACCGTGCGCGGCCTTGCCGCCGCAGCGGCACCCGCGCCGTCCACGGCCAAGCGCAAGCGCGGATCGTCCGGCAGCGGCGGTGCGGCAGCCAGCGGCGACGACCTCGCCGCCCCCATGCAGGGCACCATCGTCAAGGTCGCGGTCGAGGAGGGCGCAACGGTCGAGGAGGGCGACCTGGTGGTGGTCCTGGAGGCCATGAAGATGGAGAACGCCATCAAGGCCCACAAGGCGGGCACGGTGACCGCGCTGCCCGTGGAGGCCGGGGCGGTCGTCAACTCCGGCGACGTGCTGGCCACGATCGCCGACGCGTAGGACGATGGGGTCGGTGCCGATCGTGTCCGACCCCCGAACAGTCGGCGCCGCCCTCGTGGCGGCGCTGTTGCTGTCCGGCTGCGCCGGGGGCGGTGGCGGCGACGCGGCAGCACCGGCATCGGTCGCGCCCACGGCCGTGGCCCAGCAGGACGAGCAAGGATCGCAGGACTCGCCGACGGAGCCGCAGGGCGAGGACAAGGTCTATCCCGAGCTGCAGCTCGACGACGGCCTCCAACCGGTCGACGCGACGACGGTCCCTCCGGAGTCGGCCGCTGCCACACCCACGGCCACGGCGGCCGCCGACTCCGCCGGCAGCCCGACGTTCAGCCTGCCGACGGTGCCGCTGGGAACCCCCGCCACGAGCGGCAGCTGGGAGGTCACCATCCACGGGATCGTCGACCCGCTCGAACCGGTCAACACCATCTCGGTCCCCGAGGAGGGCAGTCGCTTCGTGGGGCTGGACATGGAGGTGCACCACCTCGGGACCGAGCCGCGGACGTTCTCCGCGTCGTTCTCCACCGAGATGCTGCTGACCGACGGCACGTTCGTCGACGTCCGGGTGGCGACGTTGCACGAACCACCGGGACCGGGCGGGGAGATGAAGCCCGGCGAGCGACAGCGCGGGACCGTCGTCTACGAGGTCCGGCAGGGCGTGGACGTCACCAGCGACGCCGTGATCGTCCTGGGACGCGCGTTCGCGACGAGCGAACCGGCGTACCTGGCGCTGCGCTGACCGTCGGGGCGATCCGCGGCCGACCGTCGACGCCCGGCCGCTGGCCTGTCAGTCGGCGAACACGTCGATCTCGGTGGCCTTCACCGACACCCAGATCCCGCCGCCGCGACCGAGCTCGAGGTCGGCGACTGCCGTGGCCGTCACCTCGGCCACGATCGGGACGCGCCCGGCGATGGACACCCGCATTCGCCCGGCCCGTCCGTCGACGGACACCACGCCGCCGTGCCAGACGTTGCGCGGGCTGCCGCTGGGACGGCCCCGGTGCAACGACACCGCCCGCGGGAGGATCGTGGCCAGGGCTGGGCCTCGGACGTCGGTCGCCACCGCCAGGCTCTGGTCGCTGTCGTCGAGGTGGAAGCGTCCGTCCTCGACCCGTCCCCGGTACAGGTTCAGCCCGACCAGCGCGGCAACCCAGTCCGTCCGTGGACGCCGCGTGACCGCACGGAGGTCGCCGGCCTGGCTGACCGTGCCGTCCTCGACGACCACCAGGCGGTCGGCCAGCGCGTAGGCGTCCACCGGGTCGTGGGTGACGATCACCGTCGGCCCCTCGATCCGGTGCAGCACCGTGGACAGCAGGCGACGGACCTCGGCGCGGGTCCGGATGTCGAGGTTCGCCAGCGGCTCGTCCAGCAGCAGGACCCGCGGGTCGGACGCCAGCGCACGGCCGAGCGACACCCGCTGGGCCTGACCGGTCGAGAGGGTGTCGGCCCGGTGGTGCCCGATCTCCCCGAGGCCGAGGGCATCGATCCATCCGTCGGCGTCGGCCAGCGCATCGGGCCCGCCGACGCCGGCGTCCAGGGCGATGGCGACGTTGGTGCGCACGTCCAGGTGGGGCAGCAGCAGCGGTTCGGCGAGGACCAGGCCGACCCGGCGGTCGGCCGTGGCGACCCGTCGGCGGCCACCGTCGTCCCACACCTCGTCGCCGAGCGCGACCGTCCCCCCGTGCGGCCGGTCCAGCCCAGCGATGGCGCGCAGCACGGTGGTCTTGCCGGCGCCCGAGGGGCCGACGACACCGATGACCTCGCCCGGTTCGGCGGTGAAGGCCACGTCGACGTCGCGGTCGGGCACGACGACGTGCACCTGCAGGTCCCCGCGTCCGCGTTCGCTCATGTGGTCACGCCCAGGCGACCGCGCAGGCCGACGAGCACCACGAGGCTGATGGCCAGCAGCAGCAGGCTGAGCAGCACGGCCGAGGGCTGGTCGGTCTGCAGCTGCAGGTACGTGGCCAGCGGCATCGTCTGCGTCCGACCCGGCAGGTTGCCGGCGAAGGTGATGGTGGCGCCGAACTCCCCCAGGGCCCGGGCCCATGCCACCGCGAGCCCGGCCCGGATCCCCGGCCCGGCCAGCGGCAGGGTGACCCGCCGGAACAAGCGATAGCCGGACATCCCGTAGACACCGGCCATCTCCTCCATCCGTGGGTCCACCCCCCGGACGCCGGTCTCCACGGCAAGGACACAGAACGGCAGGGCGACGAACACCTGCGCGAGCACGACCGCGGCAGAGGTGAAGGGAACGACGATGCCGATGTCGGCCAGGATCCCGCCGAACACGCCCGAGCGACCCCACAGCAGCTGCAGGGCCACACCACCGACGACCGGCGGCAGGACCATGGGCACGAGCACGATGGGGCGCAGCCACGTCCAGCGTTCGTCCCGTGCCAGCACCCATCCCAGCGGCACGCCGACGAGGGCGACGATCACGGTGGCCACCGACGCCGTCACGATCGACAGGGTCATGGCGCCGATCACCCGCTCGTCGAACAGCCGCGACGGGAGGGTCGACCACGGCGCAGCGAACACCAGGGCGAGCAAGGGCAGCGCCAGGAGGGCGACCGCGATCGCGGCGAGCGGGTGCAGGGGGCCGACGGTTCGGTTCACGTGCCCCGGATCATGGACCGGAGAACCCGAAGCGGCGCAGGATTTGCTGCGCTTCGGTGCTGGCGAGGAACTCGAGGAAGCCGCCGGCGCCGTCGGTCAGGAGCAGGACCTGGTAGGTGATCTCGGGCTGCACGTCGGCTGGTAGCTCGATGCCCTCGACCGCGTCGAGGGCGACGACGTCGGTGGCGTAGGCGATGGCCGCGTCGGCATCGCCCTGCACGACCCGGCTGACGACCGCACGAGTGTCCGGCTCGAGCGAGACCGGCTGCAACGTCACCCCGGCGGCGTCGAGCGCCTCCTGGGCGTAGGCGCCGACGGGCACCTCCTCCGCACCGAGCACGACATCGAGCTCGACGAGGTCGCCCAGCGACGCAACCCCCTGTGGGTTGCCGGCCGGAACGACGATGACCAGCCGGTTGGTGGCCAGCACGATCGGATCGCCCTGCCCGAGCCCGGCGTCGGCGACCAGGCGAACCGACTGTGGGTTGGCCGAGGCGAACAGGTCGGCCGGGGCCCCGTCGACGATCTGGCCGGCCAGGATCTGGCTGCCGCCCAGGTTGAGCACGATGTCGACGTCGGGGTTGTCGTCCTCGTAGGTTCGTTCCAGCTCGTCGAAGGCCTCGGTCAGCGACGCCGCCGCGGACACGACCACCTGCTGGGGGCCGGCCACCGAACAGGCGGCTGCGGTCGTGCCCAGCACGAGCAGGCACCCCGCGAGCAGCGCACCGACCCCCCGCGGGGTCACTGGGCCGCGGCGGTGGCCAGGCCCATGAGCTGGCGGGCGGCCTCGGCGGTCGAGCCACCCATGGAGGGGTAGATGGTGAACGCCTGCGCGACCTGGCCGACGGTCAGCCGGTTGTGGACGGCGACGCTGAGGGGGGTGATCAGGTCCGAGGCGTTGGGGGCCACGACGGTCGCCCCGAGCACGGTGCCCGACCCCTTCCGCGCGTGGATCTTGACGAATCCGACGGTCGCCTCCTCCATCTTGGCGCGGGGGTTGCCGGCGAAGTCCAGTCGGATGGTGTCCACGGGACCGTTGGCGGCGTCGTCGTCGGGCCCCTGCATGCCGACGGTGGCGACCTGGGGGCTGGTGAACACGCAGGCGGCGACGGCGTCCCACCGCAGCGGCGCGACGGCCATCCCGAGCGCGTGGTACATGGCGTTCCGTCCCTGCATCGCTGCGACGGAGGCCAGCATGATCCCGCCGGTGACGTCACCTGCCGCGTAGACCGTCCGCACGTTGGTCCGGCTCACGGCGTCCACGGGGATGGCGCCGTCGGGACGGGTCAGCACGCCCGCGGCCTCCAGGCCCATCCGACGCGAGTTGGGGATCATGCCGACGCAGTACAGGGCGTGGCTGGCCTCGATCCACTCCTCCTGCCCACCGTCCTTGTCGCCGATCTTCACGCGCACCCCGCCCTCGTCGACCTCCATGTCGTAGGCACGACGGCGACGGTGGATGGTCATCCCCCACCGCTCGAACTCGCCCTCGAGGACTGCGGCGGCGTCGGGGTCCTCGCTGGGCAGGATCATGTCGCGCGAGCTGACGAGGTGGACGTCGACCCCGAACTTGGCGAAGGCCTGCGCGTACTCGGCGCCGGTGACACCCGAGCCGACGACGATCAACCGCTCGGGCGGCTCCTGCAGCGCGAACAGCTCGCGAGAGGTGAAGACGCGTTTGCCGTCGGGGGTGGAGAAGGGCAGCCGTCGGGGATGGGACCCGGTTGCCACCAGGATCGCATCGGCGTGGAGCACCTCCACGCCGCCGCCCTCGGTCTCCACCTCCACGGTCTCGGGACCGGCCAGCCGACCCTCGCCCCGGAGGATGGTGGCCCCGGCGGCCTCGACCTTGGACTCGATGTCGGCGGACTGGTCCAGGCCGAGCAGGCGGACACGGTCCATGACCGCCGCGATGTCGGCCCGGGCGCGTCCGCTCAGGTCGACGCCGCCCTCGAGGTGGACGCCGAGGCGGCTGGCGGTCTGCATCGACCCCATCGCCACCGACGAGACGATCATCGCCTTGGACGGCACGCAGTCCCACAGGACGCTGTTGCCGCCGAGGCCCTCACGGGACACCACGGTCACGTCGGCGCCCTGCTCCGCTGCGACGAGCGCCGCTTCGTAGCCGCCGGGGCCTCCACCGAGAATCACGATCCGCTGCTGCATCGTCTGGACCGTATCCGACGACGGAAGCTCGTTCAGAAGCGGCCGTTGTTCAGAAGCGTCGCCCGGTCACCTGATCGACGTCGATGGTCACGTAGGTGGGCTTGAGTCCGCCAGCGGAGGGCTCCAGCCGGCTGAGGCGGAGGAAGGTTGCTTCGTCGTCGTCGGTCACCACCGACGAACGTCCGCGCACCAGGACGCTCCACGCGTGGGCCACATGGCCGTCGGCCACGACGACGGAGTCGATCTCGAAGGCCATCATGCGTCCGTCGGCGGCGGCATCGATCTTGCTGCCCCCAGCAGAGCGGAAGACGATTCGACCGGCGTCCAGCACGTAGTTGACGGGGAAGATGACGGGAAGGCCGTCGTCGAAGGCCACCCGTCCGACGCCGTGCTGGTGCTCGCGCAGCAACCGTACGCACTCGTCCATGGACAGCACTCGGGTCCGGTCGGCGGTGAACATGTCGGTCTCCTCGTCTCGTGCGGGTGGGGGTCGGTGTCGGCGGTCCTGCAGGTCGGTCAGGCGGCCGTGCTGGCGGCGTCGGTCAGCCCCGGCAGGACGTCCTCGAGCAGGCGGTTGAGGGTGTGTCGGGCGACGTGGTGCATGACCAGGGCGTCGATTCCCCGGCCTGCGACCCCGCCGGGCGGGTCGTACGTGCCGGACACGACCAGCAGGGGTTCGCCCTCGCCGTCGTCGGGCAGCAGCTGGATACGGCCCTCGAAGGCGGGAAGGACGGTCTCGCGCTGGGGGGCGTCGGGGCGGAGCGGCACCCACCGCAGCCTGCGGCCGATGCGGCCGTCGGTGATCACCACGCCGCCGATCCGGGCACGGACCGTCCGGGTCGCGCGTCCGGCCCGGACCGTCAGCAGCCATCCGGCGCCTGATCGTCGGGCATCGGCGGGAAGCCATTCGGCGGGATCCCGCTGGAGCAGCCGTGCGGCGACACGGGCCTGTTCGGGCCCGAGGACGGTGGCGGTGCGGACGGTGGTGGACACACGATCAGCGTGCGTGGAACCCGGCCGCTGGTGCAGGGACGAAGGTCCCACAGCACGTGGGACCCTCGACGGGTGCTGGTTCCCCCACGCGAGGGTCTCATGGTGTCATGGCACGCCTCGTCCACTTCTGCTTCCACACCCCCAGCGACCCCGAGACCGTCCTCGACGCCCTGCTCGGCGACCCCGAGGTATGGTTGGGTGGTCAGCGTGTCGACAGCGACGTGGTCCTCGTGACCCTCAGGCCTGCCGGGCTGCTGCCGGATCCATCGACCTCGGTGGCGGTGGAGGTCACCGTCGGCCCGGTGACCGCTGACGAGTCGGGTGTGGTCCGGCGACTGTCGTATCGCGTCGAGGGCCTCGTCCCGCTGGTCCGCTGTGACCTCTCGGTCGGTCCGGCCCCCGGGCACGGGGTGCGCCTTCGCCTGCAGGGCGAGTTCCGCCCGACGCTCGCATCAGCCGGAATCCTCAACGGCCGGGAGCCCCACGACGAGTACGCCGCAGCCGAGGCGATCGCCCAGCCACTCGTCCTGTCCATCATCGGGCACACGGTCGGCGGTAGGTTGCCCGTGTGAACGATCAAGGAACCGACGTACCGACCGAGCGGCGTGCCGCGTCGAGGGCCGATCTCGAGGCGCTGCTCGCTCAGATCGCCGAGGACCTGTCGGGGCAGATCGACCTCGACCAGCTGCTCATGCGCATCGTGTCCGCCGCCCGCCACGTGACCGGCGCCCCGTACGCCGCGCTCGGGGTCCTGGCGCCCTCGGGCGAATCGCTCGTGCGGTTCATCCACGAGGGCATGGACCCGGACACGGTCAGGCGCATCGGGCCACACCCCACAGGGGGCGGGCTGCTCGGCGAGCTCATCCGCCATCCCGAGCCGTTGGTCGTCGACCAGCTCGATGCCCATCCGGCCTACCGGGGATTTCCCCCGAACCACCCACCGATGACGAACTTCCTCGGGGTTCCGGTTCGCGCCGGCGGGCGGATCTTCGGCAACCTCTACCTGACCGATCGGGCTGACGGTTTCACCGAGGAGGACCTGCGGGCGGTTGCCATCCTGGCGGCGCAGGCCGGTGCGGCCATCCATGCAGCGGAGCTTGCCGACCGGCTGCGGGACTCCGCCGTGCAGGACGAGCGCGAGCGGATCAGCCGCGACCTCCACGACGGGGTCATCCAGTCGTTGTTCAGTGTCGGCATGGGGCTGGAAGGCGCGAAGGCCCTCATCGATCGCGACCCGACCCGCCTGCAGACGCGAATCGACATCGCGGTGGACCAGCTCGACGACACCATCCGCGAGATCCGCAACACCATCTTCACCCTCCGCCCGGGCTCCGCCGACCTGGGACTCCAGCGCGGGCTGGTCGACCTCGCCCGCGAGTACGAGGTCAACGAGATCCTGCGGCCGGTGCTCAACGTCTCGCAGTCGCTGGACGTGCACGTGGAGGAGGAGCTGGTCCCCGACGTCCTGCACATCGTCCGCGAGGCGCTGTCGAACGTGGCCAAGCACGCCACCGCAACCCAGGTCATGCTGGACGCCGAGATCATCGCCCGCGACCTGGTGATCAGCGTTCGTGACACCGGCGGTGGATTCGACGCCGACACGGTCACCCGGGGCAACGGGCTGGAGAACATGGCCGAACGGGCTGTGCTGCTCGGCGCCCACCTCGGGGTCACCTCCACCATCGGCGAGGGCACCACCGTCACCCTGACCGTGCCGTTGCACCCGACCGCCCCCGAGCAGGAGGACTACAGCGCATGACCGAGGAGGAGACGCCGACGCGCGTGATGCTCGTCGACGACCACGAGGTGGTCAGGCAGGGCCTCAAGGCGCTGGTGGAGTCGACCGGTGAGATGGAGGTCGTCGCCCAGGCCGGCACCGTCGCCGAGGCGGTGCTGCGTGCCCGCTCCTACCACCCCGACGTCATCGTCATGGACGTGCGGTTGCCCGACGGCAGCGGCGTCGAGGCCTGTCGCGACATCCGGGCAGAGGACCCCACCGCCCGGGTGCTGATGCTGACGTCGTTCTCCGACGACAAGGCGTTGTTCGACTCGATCATGGCCGGGGCCGCGGGGTACGTGCTGAAGCAGATCAGGGGTCACGACCTGCTCGACGGGATCCGCCGTGTGGCGGCAGGCGAGTCCCTGCTGGACCCTGCCGTGACCGCCCAGGTCCTGGAGCGCATCCGCAACCCGCGGTCGGGCGACCCCCGGCTTGCCCGCCTGACCCCCACCGAACGACGCATCCTCGACCAGATCGCCGTCGGATCGACGAACCGCCAGATCGGTGACGAGCTCGGACTGGCGGAGAAGACGATCAAGAACTACGTCTCGACCATCCTGTCCAAGCTGCAGGTGGTCCGTCGGGCCGAGGCCGCGGCCTACCTGGTCGCCCACCGCGACGACAGCTGATCCGCTGGGGCTGTCTGCCGGACCGCCCGGTCAGTCCCCGACGGTGGTGAACGTCGCCTCGAGGTCGTTGCCGACGGCTTGCCACTCGCCGAGCTCCATGAAGTCGCCCCAGATGAAGCACGGGTCGCAGCCGTCCAGCACGTAGTCGTTGTCGGCGAACCGGTTGTTGCCCTCCTCGTAGAGGAAGGTCTGGTCCGTCGTGACCGACAACCCGACGAATCCGGTGGTCAGGGTGATGTGGTTGCCGGTGACCTGCAGGTCCTCCACGAGGCGGGGGATGTCGATCTCGTCACCGTGGTGGGACTGCACACCGACGACCTCGTTGGTGTTTCCCGACAGCGTGTTGTTCCGGACGGTCACCCCGGGCGAGTTGGCGACGAAGATGCCGGCGGCCAGCGCGCCACCCTCCGCGCCGTTGTCGGTGATGACGTTGTCCTCCACCAGCGCCCCGGACGACAGCTCGTAGAAAACGCCGTTGATGGCGTTGCCGCTGATCTCGTTGCCGACGATCGTGGCGTCGGTGTTCATGGTGTCGAACCAGATGCCCGGTCCGGCGTTGTCGAGGACGGCGTTGTTGCGGAAGTCCAGGCCGTGGGTGTCGATGAACTTCGTCGCCCCGGCCTCCCAGGTCCAGTCGAACCCGAGCACGCCGTTGGACTCGATGTGGCACCCCGACACGACCATGGGACGATCATCGGTCTCCTGGTGCCAGCCGATGACCCCCATCTGTCCGTTGCCCTCCGCCCAGCAGCCGTGGACCTCGGTGCCCGACCCCAGGCGGATGCCGGCACCGTGGTTGTCCACGGCGCGAACGGCAACCAGCGTCCAGTCGTGGGTGTCGGCGGCGCTGATGGCCCCCTGCTGGGCCCAGACCGCATAGTGGCGAAGCTCGACCCCGCGGACCGTCACGTCGCTGGTCCCCGGACCCGCGATGCCGACCTGCACGACCGCGAGCTCGACGTCCTTCCCGGTGGGGTCGGTGCCCATGACGAGCTGGTCGTTGTCGTAGTCGAACCAGTACGTCCCCGGGCCGACATCGGCCCTGGTCAGGACGTGGCGCTGCCGCACGCCATCCACGAAGAGGTCGTGTGGGTTGGCTTCGTTGTCCCACCCCTCCAGCATCACGCCGTGGGGGGCTGGATCCTCGGTCCGACCCGATGACACCCAACGGTCGCCATCCGGCACGAGGTCCTCGAGGAGGATCGACCCGTCCATCACCGCCCCGGGTTCCCCCACGAGGGTGTCACCGTCGCGGAGTGTGAGCGCTTGGGTTCGGTGGAGGCCGGAGGCGAGCAGGAACGTGGATCCGACGGGTGAGGCGTCGACGACGTCCTGCAACCGCACGCCGACCTCCAGCCGGATGGCGTCGCGGAGGTCCGGTTCCGGGGGCAGCGCCGTTCCGGGCCTGGCGAACCCCTGCAGGTCCTCTCCGACGTCGGCGATCTCCGTCGACGCCTCGGATCCGCTCGGGGACGAGGCGTCGCCTGCCACGGGGTCGATGGCCTCACCCGTGCAGGCAACCAGGGCGGACAGCAGGAGGAGGGTCACGAGGATTCGCACGCGAGGCATTGGACCACCGCGTCACCGCGATGTCAGGTTGGTCAGGCGGTACGGACGAGGGTGCAGCGCGGCAGGGTGGCCCGGAACGCGTCCGTGGTGTCGTAGGGCAGCGCTGCGCTGGGCACCACGGCGGCCTGGGTGCGTCGGCTGCCGGTCGGGATCCGCTCGAGCCACGGGACGCGGTTGTCGCCGAAGCCGACGGTCATCGTCCGATCCACCGCCTGCAGCCGCACGACCGCCCGGGGGCACCCCTCGAGCGGCTGGTCGGCATGCATGGTCGTCAGCTCGTCGGGGATGTCGAGGTCGGCGACCATCGCCGGCTCCTCGAAGAGCTCGCCGGTGATGTCGTAGACGTGCACCATGCCCGTCGGACAGTCCAACCCGTCGACCCGAGGGCGGACCACGAACAGCTCACGGGTGCCGAGCAGCGGGTCGTCGATGGTCAGCGACTCGATTCGCCAGTAGTTGCGCACCAGGGGGTCGGCGATCTGGCCGAGCTTGACGGGCGTGGCGGGGTCGGACATGTCGATGGCCACCGCATGTGTCGCGGCCGTGGCGTACAGGACGGTCCCGTCGGCGGAGAACGCCATGTCGTCGGCGGCCACGCCGTTGCCGGTCGGGGTGCCGGTGACGATGCGCGGCTCCTCGGGCTCGGCCACGTCCACGATGTCGGCCCAGCCGCTGCGGTCGTGGAGCTCGGTATCGGCCACGACGAGGGTCCGTCCGTCCGGGCTCGACGCCATCGAACGAACGACGTCGTCTCGCGGCACCAGGGCCGTCGGCCAGGCCGTCCTGGCATCGGTGACGTCGACGAGGGCCACGGCCGGGTCGGCGGTCGGACACGGGGAGGTGGCGCCGCCCAGCGCGACCGCCACGACCGCTGGGCCGTGAGCGCGCTGCACCGGCACGACGCTGCGACTGTCGAGGTGACCGGCGGTGTCGACATGACCAGCAGAGTCGACGTGGCCAGCAGTGTCGGGGGTCAGCGTTGCCCCTGCCCTCGGAACGGCACCCAGCTCGCCACAGGTGACCGTGTCGGCAACGCTCCCGCCGTCGGGGTCCACGAGCTCGAGCCCATCACGCACGGGGCGAACGACGAACGGGGCGTCGGGGCGGTCCACCGGGTACAGCAGGACGGCACCGGTCCCCGCCCCAGCGGCCCCATCGACCACGAGCGTGGTCTCCGGGGCCACTCCCGCGGCAACGCGGGGGGCGGGCGGCGGTCCAGCGGAGATGGCCATCGCGGCCACCGTGGCCACACCGGCCACCGCGGCCACGAGGACCGGGGCGAGCGGAGTGGGCATCGAAGCTACGCCTCGTCGGTGTCGGGTTCGTCGGCGTCGGGCTCGTCCTCGCCGGTGTCGGGGGTCGCCGCCGCCTCCTGCCCCGGGAAGCTCGGGACCTGGTCGCGGCCGAGCTCACGGGACAGGTCGGCGTTGACGTCGGGGTCATCGCTGGGCTCGACGATCAGCGCGGTGAACATGCCGAACACCGACCCGTCGTCGCGCTCCACGTGGGACAGGATGTGGCAGTGGTAGACCCACGTGCCCGGGACCTCCGCGAAGATCACGACGGTGTACCGCTCGCCCGGTGCGACGTTGACGGTGTCCATCACGATCGGGGTGGCCAACGGGTAGCCGTCCTTGGCGATGACCATCTGCGCGTTGTTGTGCAGGTGCATCGGGTGGGCCGACAGGCCCTCGTTGTAGTAGTGCAGGATCATCTGCTCGCCCTCGGTGAGGACGTACGGGGCGGTCGCCGGGAAGCTCTTGGCGTTCAGCGTCAGGCCGATCTCCCCGGCGTCGTTGAGGATCATCACGTCCTCGGCGACCACGTTGTCGGCCACCGCGGGCAGCGGGACCTGCCCCACGGTGAAGGCACCGAACGCGCCGTTGATGACCTGGTGCACACCGTTGTCGTGCCCGTGGTACATGCCCACGGAGGTCTCCTGGGCGACGAAGGTCTGCTCCCAGACGTCACCCGGCATGATCGGTTCCATGGAGATCATGCCGACCCCGTCGACCTCGAAGGGGTGCATGAAGATGCCGTGGGGGTGCAGCGTGGTCGCTTCGTCGTCGAGCTCGTTGACGATCCGGATCGTGATCTCGTCGCCGACGTCGACCTGGATCCACGGGCCCGGGACCTGGCCGTTGTAGCCGACCGCCTCGACGACGTCGCCGGGGGCGACCTCCCACTCGACCTCGTCCAGCGTCAGCTCGAAGACCTTCTCGCCGTTGTCGCCGATCTCGGGCTCCATCGGCTGGTTGCCCATCGCGGCGGTCTCGGCAGGGAACTGGCTGACGGAGGCCTCGTAGTTGGCGCGCAGCCACTCGGCCCGCTCCATGCCCGTCAGGGACTCGCCGTCGACCTCGCCCTCGGCAGCGGCTGCAGGCCCGGCTGCGTCGATGACCAGGGTCCCCGTCATGCCGGACTCGGCGTGGCCGACGATCGAGCAGTACAGCGGGTACTCCCCCGGCTCCAGCCCGGACAGGTCGATGTTGGCGGCGTCGCCGGCGTTCAGGTCGATCGTGCCGTACTGCTCCTCGTAGCCGTCGAGCACGAGGTTGTGCGGGATGGCGCCGTTGTTGGTGACCTCGATGGTGCCGGAGGGGCCCAGGACGATGGCGTCGGGCTCGATGGCGAACTCGATGAGCCCGACGCTGGCGGTCCCACCCGAGCCGGGCTCAGCGGAGACGGGCACGACCTCGGCGGGGTCCCCGTCGGCAGGCGTGTCGCCCGCCGGTGCGGCGCCGTCCTCCAGCGCGACCGGCGCGGCGGTGCTGCCGCCGCCCGAGTCGATCGCGACGATGCTCGTGATCAGGGCGATCACCGAGAGGATCGCGACCAACGCGATGGCAGGCGAAAATCGGGACTCGTTCACAGGGCTTCCTCCGAGGGTGGTGGTGACTCGAGGACGAGCGTCGTGGTCCGGGGTCTGCCAGCCACAGGCCACGGGTCCCCACCGCCGGGGGACCTTGGTCCCGGATGGTCCCGGGACCTTCGGCGCGACCGCGGAGGGCCATGGACGTGACGCAGCCGAGGCACCGCGTTCACGATGCTCCCACGACCTGCCCTGCGGTGTCAGCCCATCCGGGTCGCGGCCGAGACACCCCAACGGGCGGCGGTGAGCGCCTTGACCCCCTGGGGGAACGGGGGCAGCGACGCGTGGGGGCCGGCAAGGCGCAGCTGGGCCTCGGCGTCGCCGCGGAAGGCCGCGATGCAGTCCTCCGGCTCGGCGTTGGCCAGCGCCAGGATGACCCCGGTGGCGCCCAGCGCCCCGGCCGTGTGCACCAGCGCCGAGGAACCCACGTAGGTGTCGCCGTCGTACGTCGTCAACTCCTCCAGCAACCGGTTGGGGTCACCGGTGGAGTCCTTGAGGCCGACGACCGGCAGGTCCCGCAGGTGGGCCATGGAGATCCCCGGCGGGGTCATGCCGGGGAAGTGGTAGGCGAGCAGGGGCAGGTCCGGCACGCCCTTGGCCACGGCGTCGTAGTAGGGCCGCGGGTCGGCGCTGCGGAGGGGGCTGAGGACCAGCGCGGCCGTCGCACCCACCTCCGCCGCAGTCCGGGTGAGCGCGATCGCCTGCCGGGCCGACGGCGCGCCCGTACCGGCGAGGAGTGCCACGCCGTCGGGCAGCACGTCGCGGACGGCGACCAGCAGCGCGCGCCGCTCGTCGTCCTCCAGGGCGTACGCCTCGCCCGTCGACCCGCCCACGACGACCGCATCGAGGCCCGTCTCGGCCAGGCGGCCGGCGAGGTCGGCCGTGCCGGGTACGTCGACCCGGCCGTCGTCGTCGAACAGCGTGACCAGCGCCACGCCCACACCGCTGAAGACAGGTTCCATGGGGCGGCAGCCTACGCGTCCAACTTCGGCACTGGACGCACCAACCACCTATGTGCCATTGTTAAGTGGCACATGAATCAGTGGGAGGTAACACGATGACCGCCGTCGACACCGATCTCGACTACCGCACCAACGGCAAGCACCGCACCAGCGACCGCGAGACCACCGCCGAGCGGCTGCTGCGGTCGAGCGCCAAGCTGAGCTTCGACCCGAGCGTCGACATCGACTGGGACCGGCCGCACGAAGCGGGCAAGTGGTACATGCAGCCCGAGCGGCTGTCGCTGTACGGCACGCCCCTCTGGGAGGAGATGACCCCCGAGCAGCAGGTCGACCTGAGCCGGCACGAGGTCGCCAGCATCGCGGCGACGGGCATCTTCTTCGAGATGGTGCTGATGCGGATGCTGCTCAAGCACCTCGGCAAGCACGACGCACAGTCCAAGCACTTCCAGTACGGCCTGACCGAGGTCGCCGACGAGTGCCACCACTCCACGATGTTCGGCAGGATGATCGAGTGGCTCGGCGTCCCCAGCTACGGCCCGGGCAACAAGGTCCGGCGGTTGGCGGAGATCATGCAGACCCCCGTCATCAACGAGGCGATCGCCTTCGGCGGGACGTACTACGTCGAAGCCGTCCTCGACGCGATCCAGCGCGAGGGGGCGACCGACGAACGCGTGCAGGACATCTGCCGTCGGGTCTCCTACATCCACGTCGTGGAGGAGGCGCGGCACATGCGCTACGCCGACGAGGAGCTGGCCCGCACCATGGACGGGATGGGGTTCCTGGACCGGCAACGGACGCGCCTGCTGCTGCCGCTGGTCGCGACGGTGTGCAACGAGATCCTGATCCACCCGCGGGTGTACGCCAACGTCGGGCTGGACGTCGACCGGGCCAGGGCCGAGGCCGCTGCCAACCCGTACTGGCAGGAGACCATCCGCTGGGCTGCCCGCAAGCCGATGGGCATCTTCCGCGAGCAGGGGCTGCTGGACGGACCGGCGATCCTTGCGTGGAAGCGAATGGGCCTCGCCTGATCGGCCCGGGGGGCTGGGGGACGCGGTGAAGGGCGGCCGATAGCCTCGGCCGCTCCATGACTCCCCCTCCCCTCGACGTGTCCCCGGGCAGGCCGGTTCGGTGACGAACGGTGTGCTCGTCACGGGGACCGATGTGGGGGTCGGCACGACCACCGTCGCGGCGACACTCGTCGCGTCGCGGCCGGGCGCGATCCATGTCAGGCCGGTCCCGACCGGCACCGTGCAGGGTCGGACGCTGCCGCTGGGCCTTCCACCGGGCCTCGCGGCCCGTGATGTGGGCGCCCGTGTGGAGCGCGCCCACCTGCTGGCGCCCTTCAGCGGGCTGGACCTCGTCGTCGGGGAGGGTGCTGGTGGGCTGCTCGTCGAGCTCGGCACCGACGGGACGACCCTGGCCGACCTGGCTGCCGACCTGGAGCTTCCCCTGGTGCTGGTCACCCGTGCGACGGCGGGCGCGCTCAACCACACACGCCTGACGTTGGAGGCGTCGTGGGCACGGGGCCTGCGGGTCCTCGGCCTGGTGGTCAACGGCTACCCTTCCGATCCCGACTCGGCCACCACCACGACCCTGGCCGAGCTGGAACGGATGGCGCCCGTCATGGCTGTCCTTCCCCTCCTCGACCACCCGCCGGTGGCCGCTGACCTCCCCCGGATCGAGTGGTGAGCACCCCGTGAGCATCACCTGGCTGGACCCCATCGCCCCCGAGACGATGCCCGACGACGTCGTGGCGATGGGCGAGCGCCACCCCATGCGCACCGTCACCCACGCCGCCGCGGCGGAGGTCGGGGTGTGGCAGGGCGACACCCCCGGGATGGTCCAGCGCTGGTTCGACGAGCTCGCTGGCGAGTGGCACACCCACGCCTCCCCCGACCGCCTGCTGCCGCTGGTGGACGCCCTCGAGCGTGGCGGGCCGATCCCCGATCACGGGACCTGGCTGGAGCTCGGCTGTGGCGACGGCTGGATGACGTCGACCCTGGCCGAGCGGGCTCCACGGCTGATCGCCACGGACCTGTCGTGGGAGATGGTCCGCCGCGTGCCCACCGGGCCCACCCCGGTGCTGCAGGCCGACGCCGCCCACCTGCCCCTCGACGACCACGCCGTCACCGTGGCCGTGCTGGTGAACATGCTGCTGTTCCCCTGGGAGCTCGATCGCGTCATCGCCCCCGGCGGGGTGCTGGTCTGGTTGTCCTCCCGCGGCCCGGCGACCCCCATCCACCTCACCCCCGAACAGGTCGCCGCGGCCATGCCCGGCCGCTGGGGCGGCATGGCCGGCCAGCACGGCACCGGCATCTGGACCGTCCTGCGCCGCCTCGGCTGACCCCGCGTGTCGCCTGACGCGCACACGGGTCGACTGATCCGACACGCCTCGGATGCGTGTCGCCTGACGCGCACACGGGTCGACTGATCCGACACGCCTCGGATGTGTGTCGCCTGGTACGCACACGGGTCGGCTGATCCGACACGCAGGGCGGTCAGCGCTGGTCGATGACGCGGCGGGCCTTGCCGACGGACCGGTCCAGCGACTCGGGTGCCTGGACGTCGACGGCGACGGTGACGCCCACCCGGTGCTTGACGGCGGCGGCCAGCGACCGGGCGGCCTCGGCGGGGTCGCCCGTCCAGCCCTCGCGGCGCTCGACCCGCACGGTCAGGACGTCCAGCCGGTCGGGGCGCGTCAGGACGCACTCGAAGTGCGGGGCCAGGCCGTCGACGGCCAGCAGCAGCTCCTCGATCTGGGTCGGGAAGACGTTGACGCCCCGCAGGATCATCATGTCGTCGGAGCGGCCGGTGACCTTCTCCATCCGCCGCATCGTGCGGGCGGTGCCGGGCAGCAGCCGGGTCAGGTCGCGGGTGCGGTAGCGGATGATCGGGAGGGCCTGCTTGGTCAGCGACGTGAAGACCAGCTCGCCTTCCTCCCCGTCGGGCAGCACCTCACCGGTCTCGGGGTCGATGACCTCGGGGTAGAAGTGGTCCTCCCAGATGTGCAGCCCGTCCTTGGTGTCCACGCACTCCTGCGACACGCCGGGACCGATGACCTCCGACAGGCCGTAGATGTCGACGGCGTGCATGTCGAGGGCCTCCTCGATCTCGCCCCGCATCGCGTCGGTCCACGGCTCGGCGCCGAACACCCCGACCTTCAGCGAGGTCGAGCGCGGATCGACGCCCTGCACGCGCATCTCGTCGAGGATCGACAGCATGTAGGAGGGGGTGACCAGGATGACGTCGGGCTCGAAGTCGGTGATCAGCTGGACCTGCCGTTCGGTCATGCCGCCCGAGACCGGGATGACGGTGCACCCGAGGCGCTCGGCCCCGTAGTGCACGCCCAGCCCGCCGGTGAACAGGCCGTAGCCGTAGGCGACGTGGACCCGCATCCCCGGCCGTACCCCGGCGGCACGCAGCGAGCGGGCGACGACGTCGGCCCACATGTCCACGTCGTCTGCGGTGTAGCCCACCACCGTCGGTTGGCCCGTCGTGCCCGACGAGGCATGGATGCGGGCCACCTGCTCGGTCGGGACGGCGAACATGCCGAACGGATAGGCGTCGCGCAGGTCCTGCTTGGTGGTGAACGGGACGCGAGCGAGGTCGGCCAACGAGGTGATGTCGTCGGGGTGGACCCGTGCTTCGGCGAACGCCTGCCGGTAGTGGGGCACGTGGTCGTGGGCGTGACGAAGCGTCCAGCGCAGCCGCTCGAGCTGCAGCGCTCGCAGCTCCTCGATCGACGCGGTCTCGATCGGATCGAGCGAGGCGGGGTCGGGGGTCAGGTCCAGCAAGGGTCGGCTCCTCGTGGTGGGCGGACGCCGCAGCCTAGTCCTGCTGCCCCTTCGCCCCCGGGTTCTCGCACGAGCGTAACTAACCGGCTAGGATCGTTTTAGCGGTTATGTTCGGCCAGCACGGTCGACCGACACCCCGACCCACGAGGAGCACGCATGTCCACCGCACTCAGCACCGGCCACGTCGGCATCAACGTCAGCGACCTCGATCGCAGCATCGGCTTCTACACCGATGTCCTGACCCTGGACGTACTCGAGCGACACGACGACGACGGCCGCCGGTACGCCTACCTCGGTACCGAGGAGGTGTTGCTGCTGACGCTCTGGCAACAGGCCAGCGGCAGCTTCGATGCCGATCTCGCCGGCCTGCACCACCTGGCGTTCCTCGTCCCCGACGTGGACGCCGTCACCGCCGTGGAGTCACGGGTCCTCGGAGCAGGTGGGACCCTGGTCCACGACCGCCTGGTCGCCCACGACGAGGGCCGGGCCTCCGGAGGTGTGTTCTTCCGGGACCCCGACGGCACGCGGCTGGAGGTCTACACCAACAGCGGCCTGGAGGGCACCGCCCCCGCCAGCGACGACGGTCCCGCCTGCGGGTTCTTCTAGATGTCCGCCGCGCGCCACACCACGCCGATCATGGGGCACCGCTGGCATCCCGGGGAGGTGGCAGTCCAGGACCGGCTCGGCGCCACCGACGTTGCCTCCAGGATCGTCCGCTCCATCCACCCGGAGCTGCCCCAGGTCGCGGCGACGTTCCTGCGGGACCAACCGATGCTCGTGGTCGGCGCCGCGGACCCCGGCGGCTCCCTGTGGGCGTCGATCCTCGTGGGCCCTCCCGGCTTCATCCGTCCGACCAGCCGCACGTCGGTGGACGTGCGTGCGCTGCCGGCCTCGGGTGATCCGCTCCGCGCCGTGTTGAGCGAGGGGGATGCCCCCGTCGGCACGATCGCCATCGAGCTGTCCAGCCGTCGGCGGATTCGGCTGAACGGACGCAGCCGTCCGTCCACGTCGGGTGGGAACCACCGGGGCCTGACGATCGACCTGGAGGAGGTCTTCTCCAACTGTCCGAAGTACATCAGCGCGAGGACGGTCTCGGCAGCCCCGGACGCCCCGGCAGGGCAGGCCCGACGATCGGCGGACCTCACCGATGCGGACGTGTCGTTGATCCGAGGGGCCGACACGTTCTTCATCGCCACGAGCGACTCCGACGGCGGGGTCGATGCCTCCCATCGCGGGGGCCAGCCGGGATTCGTGCACGTCGACGGCCGCGAGATCACGTTCGGGGACTACACCGGCAACTCGATGTACATCACGCTGGGGAACCTCGAGGTGCAGCCGCGGGCCGGCCTGCTGTTCATCGACTTCGCGACGGGGGACACGCTGCAGGTCACCGGCACGGCCGCGGTCGACTTCGATCCGGCCCACGTCACGACGGGGGGTGCCCTGCGGATGATCCACCTGTCCGTCGACGAGGTGGTTCGCCAGCCCGGCGCGACCGGGCTGGCGTGGGGGCCTGCCGAGGCCAGTCGGTTCTCACCGGATCCCGCAGCGATCGGTGGCACGATCGACCCATGAGCTCGTTCCGCTGGATCGGCAACCATCCCGGCATCGACCTGGTCAACACCGTCGAGGCGCCCTCACCCGGAGCGCTGGTCGACCTGTTGCCCGACTGGACCTCGGTCCAGCGTTGGGCCGTCGAGGCACAGCTCGTGGAACGGTCGGTCGTCGGGGACGACGAAGCGGAGGGCGAACGCGCAGCGGCGGCGCACGCAACCGTCGTCGCGCTGCGGGACTCCCTCCGCGACGTCCTCGACGACAAGGCACCCAGCGACCATCTCGACGCCCACCTCGCTGCCGTCCCGGTTCGACTCACCACCGCGGCTGGCCCACCCTGGGTTGGGCCGCTGCCCGACGCAGACCCCCTCGACCTGGTGCTCGTGGCGACGGCGCTGGCCGTCGTGGAGGCGGCCGGGCTACCA
The DNA here is from genome assembly GCF_003344865.1 of Euzebya pacifica. Lineage (GTDB taxonomy): Bacteria > Actinomycetota > Nitriliruptoria > Euzebyales > Euzebyaceae > Euzebya > Euzebya pacifica. The sequence goes on along the minus strand of NZ_CP031165.1, from coordinate 1,075,604 downwards.
CGTGAGCGGGTCCGCACCTGTGCCAGCCACGACTGCGTGCTCCATTTCCACGACACCACCCGCGGCGGTGGACGGCGCTGGTGCGACATGGCGACCTGTGGGAACAGGGCCAAGCAGGCCGCGCACACCCGCCGTCAGCACGGCAGCGGATAGTCGCGTCCCGGCGGCGCCGGGGGTGTGTCGTCACCGTCGCACGGGGGTCGAGTGATCCGACACGCCCCAGAAGCGTGTCGGCACCGCCGCGGCAGGGTCGACTGATCCGACACGCCTAGGAAGCGTGTCGGCTCCGCCGCAGGGGGGTCGGCTGAGGCGACACGGGTCAGGCCAGGGCGCGGGCGACGGCGTCGAGGACGGTCGAGCTGACGGCGGACTCGCCGCCGAGGACGATCGCCCGGCGGATGCTCGTGGCGTTGGCGGTCAGCACGTCGGCGACGGGCCCGGGGAGGGTGTCTCGTCCGACGAGCAGCACGGGACCGGCGGCGCGCCGGCCCAGCACCGCACCAGCGGACAGGGCGTCGGCGAAGTCGTCGGCCCGGGCGATGCCCACGCGGGCGGGGCCGTCGAAGCCGAGGGTGGCGACGTCGGCCGACAGATCGCCGGACAGGCGGCCGTCGATGACCTCCTCGGCCTCGGGAGCAGCCGACGCCGCAGCGGCGCCGATGGCGGTCACCGACACGTCGGGGTGGCCGTCCAGCCAGCCCTGGGTTGCTGCCGGGACCGATCCGCCGTCAGTCAGCAGCATCACGGCGCCACGGTCGGCGGCCAGCGGGGCAGCAACGACAGCATCGGCGTACGTACCACCGTCGGCCAGCACGACCTCGTCGGCGTCCCCGATGGCCTCGGCGACCGCCACGGCAGTGCCGAAGCGGTCGGACCCGGCGTGGCGCTGCACGGTGACGCCGAGCGCGCGGACCTGCGCCTCCACCGCGGTCGACAGGGCGGCGGTACCGCCGAGGAGGTGCACCGTGCCGCCTTCCGCCAGGACCCGCTGGACCTCCGCCGCGGCCGCGGGGTGCAGCGCGTCGGGGCTCGACAGGAGGATCGGCGCATCGAGGGAGACCGCCAGCGGACCACCTGTGATGGCGTCGGCGAAGACGTCGGAGCGGGCCAGCACGACGGCGTCGGCCTCGCCGTCGGTGAAGGTGTCCCGCGACGCCTCGACCGCGGTCTCGATCCGGGAGGGACCGGCCAGGCGGTCCACCTGGGCGTCGAAGGGCCACACGTCGTTGGTCAACCGCACCGCCCAGAAGCCGCTGGCGGTGTCGGAGTACCAGATCTCGCCGCGCTCGGGCACGAACGCCGGGGCGGACATGGCGAAGGGCGCGCCGTCGAAGTTGAGGATCAACGAGGACGGGTTGGCCGGTGCGTTGAAGTAGGCGATCTCCTTCGGTGCGCGCGGGTCGCGGATGTCGAACACCCGCAGGCCCGAGCCGATCATCGAGCAGGCCACGATCTCCGGTTCGTCGCGCTGCGGCACGGCGCAGTAGTGGCCGGCGTAGCCCTGGTAGGGCCTGGTGGCTCCCGGGTCGTCGGCGAAGGAGGGACGAAGCGCCGGGTCGTGGACCTCCAGGCGGATGTCGGCGACGACCTCGGGGGCGGTCTCGTCGCTGATGTCGATGATGCGGCCGACGCCCGGCGCGAAGTCCAGCGGCGACAGGAACTCGGTGAAGTCCACGAACTCGTCGATCTCGACCAGGTACGGGTCACCGTCGATGATCACGGGGATGGCGGTCTGGGCGATGGAGCTGTGCGGCCAGCTGAGCTCCGACAGCAGCTCGGCCTGGGCCAGTGGCTCGCGGTCCTGGATGGCGCTGATGTCGTAGATGGCTATGCCGCCGTCGAGCTCGCCGGTGGTCGGGATCGGCCCGCTGCCGATGTCCAACGGCGTCATGTAGGCGCGGGTGCCGTCGTCGGAGATCTGGATGCCGTGGGAGTTGACCGGCAGGAACGCCACCGGCGTCGGCGTCGACGGGTCGGTCAGGTCGACGGCCACCACCGACGACAGGGCGGTGGAGGCGGTGTAGAAGGTCATGCCGTCGGGCGCGAACCCGGACTCGTGGCCGAAGAACCCGACGGGGGCCGACGCCTTCAGCTCCGGTTGGGTGCAGTCCTGGCTGACGTCGTAGACGTCGACGATGCCGGGGTAGGTCGCGGCCGTGCCGGTCACGGCGGCCAGCAGCCCGCGGGCCTGGTTCAGCTCCAGGGACTCGTGCGGTGACAGCATCGCCGGGGTCATCAGCTGGTCGGTCAGGACCGGTTCGGACGGGTCGGTCATGTCCAGGACGAGGACGCCGACGCCGGTGCTGGACTGGACCAGCAGGTCGAGCCCGAAGATCAGGGTGGAGTCGTAGTAGGCGCACTCCTGGCCCTGCGCGTCGACGTAGCGGTGGACCTTGAACCCGCCGGTGGCCCCGTGGTGCCCGACCAGCTCGGTGTTGCAGGTGTAGGGGCTGTCGGCCCGACCGGAGTCGTAGTCGGCGGCCGGCACTCGGCCCTGCTCGGCGGTCTCGGGGGCGCTGCCCGGCCCGCAGTCGGCGCGCGGGACGCCCGGCAGCTCCGAGGACTGGCCGGTGACCGGGCTGCCCCATGGCGCGAAGGCCAGCCCCGCGGCGAGGACGAGCACGACGACGGCGAGCCCCCGACGGTGCGGTGCCCCGTGGGCGGTGGCGGTTCGGGGTTCGGCGAACACGGGCATGGCGGGTCCTTCGACTGCGGGTCCCCTCGGCTCGGGGACCGGCAGCGGTTCTACCACGCGCGAGGTTCCATCACCCCAGGGTGATCTCACTCCAGCGTGATCTCACCCCAGCGTGATCCTGACGTCGTCGTCACCCAGCTGTCCGTCGAGGTCGCCGTGCAGCTCGGTCGCCAGCGTCTCGGCGGCGATCATGTCGCGGTGGACGTCCAGGGCGTCGCTACGGCCCGGCGGGACGGTCAGCGACAGCACGATCCGGTCCGACACGTGCAGGTCGGCGTCACGGCGGGCGTCGGCGACCTTGCGGATGACGTCGCGGGCCCAGCCCTCGGCCTCGAGCTCCGGCGTGACCGTCGTGTCCAGCAGCACGAAGCCGCCCGGCCCATCACCCACCGCCGGGATCTGACCGACGACCGAATGGTCCCCGGAGCCCTCGACCACGGTCGTGAGCTCGTACTCGGCCGGGTCCAGGGCGACCCCGCCGCACACGACCGCGTCGCCGTCGACGGACCAGTCGCCGGTCTTGGAGGCCTTGATGACGCCCTGCACGTCCTTGCCCAACCGCGGGCCGGCCGCACGGGCGTTGACGGTCAGCTGCTGGCTGACCCCGACCCCGGCCGCCTCGGCCTCGGCGATGGAGACCAGCCGGACGTCCTTGACGTTGACCTCGTCGGCAAGCAGTCCGACGTAGGGCTGCAGCGCTGCGGGATCCTCCACCGCCACGGTGAGGGTGGACAGTGGCAGGCGCACGCGCAGGCCGGCAGCGGTTCGCAGGCCCAGCACGGCCGAGGCTGCTGCCCGGATGCCGTCCATGCCGGCGACCAGCGCGTGGTCGCTGGGCAGCTCGTCGGGCATCGGCCAGTCGGTGAGGTGGACCGAGCGCTCGCCGGTCAGGCCACGCCACACCTCCTCCGCCACCAGCGGCAGCAGCGGCGCGGCCAAGCGACACAGCACCTCCAGCACCGTGTGGAGGGTGTCGACGGCAGCCTGCCCCTCCGGCGTCTCGGCGTTCCAGAACCGGTCGCGCGACCGGCGGACGTACCAGTTGGTGACGCTGTCGAGGGTGTCGCCGAATGTCGCGGTGGCCCCGGCGATGTCACCGGACTCCAGCGCCGACGTCATGCCTTCCACCGCCTCGCGGACCCGTGCCATCACGTAGCGGTCCAGCACATCCGTCGACGCGGTCGACACCGATCCGGAGGTCCCGGCCGCGCCGGCGTAGAGCTGCAGGAAGTACCAGGTGTTCCACAGCGGCAGCAGGACCTGGCGGACCGAGTCGCGGATGCCCTGCTCGGTCACGATCAGGTTTCCGCCGCGGAGGACGGGCGAGGACATGAGGAACCAGCGCATGGCGTCGGCGCCGTCGCGGTCGAACACCTCGCGCACGTCGGGATAGTTCTTCAGTGACTTGCTCATCTTGCGGCCGTCGTCGCCCAGCAGGATGCCGTGGGCCAGGCAGGTCGTGAACGCGGGGCGGTCGAACAGGGCCGTCGCCAGGACATGGAGGGTGTAGAACCAGCCGCGCGTCTGGCCGTTGTACTCAACGATGAAATCGCCCGGGTAGTGGTGCTCGAACCACTCGGCGTTCTCGAACGGGTAGTGGACCTGCGCGAACGGCATGGAACCGGACTCGAACCAGCAGTCCAGCACCTCCGGCACCCGGCGCATCGTCGACTGGCCCGTCGGGTCGTCGGGGTTGGGCCGGGTCAGCTCGTCGATCGCGGGCCGATGGAGGTCGGTCAGGCGGACCCCGAAGTCGGCCTCGAGCTCGTCCAGCGAGCCGTACACGTCGGTGCGGGGGTAGCGGGGGTCGTCGGACTGCCACACCGGGATCGGCGAACCCCAGTAGCGGTTGCGGCTGATCGACCAGTCCCGCGCCCCGGCCAGCCACTGGCCGAACGAGCCGTCCTTGATGTGGCCGGGCACCCAGTCGATGTCGGCGTTCAGCTCGACCATGCGGTCGCGGATCTTGGTGACCTCCACGAACCATGACGAGACGGCGCGGTAGATCAGCGGGTTGTCGCAGCGCCAGCAGTGCGGATAGGGGTGCTCGTAGGTCTCGTGGCGCACCAGCAGCCCGGCGTCGCGCAGCGCCCGGGTGATCGGCGTGTTGGCCTCGAACACGTGCATGCCCGCGAAGTCGCTGACCTCGGCGGTGAACAGGCCCTGGGAGTCGACGGGCACGACCGGCGTGATCCCGGCAGCGTCGGTGACCAGCTTGTCGTCCTCGCCGAACGCAGGGGCGATGTGGACCAGCCCGGTGCCGTCCTCGGCCGAGACGTAGTCGGCCGCCAGGACCTGGTGGGCGTTGTCCGCCCCGAGGAAGTACCCGAACGGCGGGGTGTAGCCACGACCCAGCAGGTCGGCGCCGGTCAGGCGGGCGACGACCGGCGGCTCCTCACCGAGCTCGCGGGCGTAGCGGGACACGGCGGCGTCGGCGAGGACCAGCTTCTGGCCGGCGAAGTCGCCCTCGGTGGGCTCGACGACGACGTAGTCCAGGTCGGGGTGGACGGCGGCGGCCAGGTTGGAGGGCAGGGTCCACGGGGTGGTGGTCCAGATCAGCGCGAGCGCGCCGTCCAGCTCGTCCCCCTCCTCCGACAACCGCAGACCGACCGTCACCGCCGGGTCCTGCCGCTGGCGGTAGGTGTCGTCCATCCGGGTCTCGGTGTTGGACAGCGGGGTCTCGCAGCGCCAGCAGTAGGCGAGGACGCGGAAGCCCTCGTAGACCAGCCCCTTGTCGTGGAGCGTCTTGAACGCCCACATCACCGACTCCATGTAGTCGGTGTCGAGGGTCTTGTAGTCGCCCTCGAAGTCGACCCAGCGGGCCTGGCGGGTGACGTAGTCCTCCCACTCGTCGGTGTAGCGCAGGACCGAGGTGCGGCAGGCGTCGTTGAACACCTCGATGCCCATGTCCTCGATCTCGGACTTGTGGGTGATCCCGAGCTGCTTCTCGGCCTCGACCTCCGCGGGCAGGCCGTGGCAGTCCCAGCCGAACCGCCGCTCGACCCGGCGGCCGGTCATGGTGCGGAACCGCGGGACGACGTCCTTGACGTAGCCGGTCAGCAGGTGGCCGTAGTGCGGCAGGCCGTTGGCGAACGGCGGGCCGTCGTAGAAGACGAACTCGTTGTCGCCGTTCTCACCGGCCGGGCGTGCCTCGACCGACGCCTCGAACGTGGCGTCGTCGGCCCAGTAGCGCAGCACCGCGGTCTCGATCTCGGGGAAGGAGGGCGCGGCGGGCACGGTGCCGCCGTGACGCGGGTAGGCGGCACGGGATGGCTGGAGAGCGGGAGCGGTCACGGCTGGGTCCTCGGGGCGTTGGTGCTGTGCCGAGGACGAGGGTCGACGCGCTCGTCGACCTCCGCGGTACCACCTCGTTTGTCACCGGCGAACGGCGACCACTCGTTGACGGCTGTGACGGGCCTGCCCGACCGGTTCTACTGGGCCGGGCGATCCGCTGGATCGTCCGGCCGTTCTTCCGGTGGCTCCCCGGTGATGGCCGGATCAACGCCGCTCGAGGACGAGAATAGCGTCGGCCGCCACCCCGCCAACCCGGCCGATCCGCCCGTCGGTGACGGCAGGGCTCAGGCCGACCGGGCGCTGGAGGTGCCGGCCTCCCAGGCACCGTGCATGCGGCTGTACAGCCCGCCGGCCTCGACCAGGTCGGCGTGCGGGCCGTCCTCGACGATGCGCCCGGCGTCGAACACGAGCACGCGGTCTGCCTGCTCGGCCGTGGACAGCCGATGGGCGATCGTCACCGTGGTCCGCCCGGCGGTCAGCCCGGCGAGCGCCCGCTGCAGCCGCATCTCCGCCGCCGGGTCGACGGCCGAGGTGGCCTCGTCGAGGACCAGCACGTCGGGGTCGGCGACGTAGGCGCGGGCCAGCGCCACGAGCTGGCGTTCGCCGGCCGACAGGGCGTCACCCCGTTCCCCGACGGGCGTGTCAAGGCCCTCGGGCAGGCTGGTGACCCAGTCGCCGAGGCCCAGCTCGTCGAAGGCCCGACGGACCTGCGCGACGGCGAGGTCGCCGTCGCCCATCAGCACGTTCTCGGTGATGGTGCCGGCGAACAGCATGCCGTCCTGCGGGACCATGACGACACGGGAGCGGAGGCTGCGGAACCGCACGTCGTCCAGCGGCACGCCACCCAGCAGGACAGCCCCGCCGGTGGGGTCCATCAGGCGGGTCAACAGCTTCGCGAAGGTGGTCTTGCCCGAGCCGGTCTCGCCGACGACGGCGATGCGCGTCTGTGGCTGGATGGTGACGTCGACGTCGAAGAGGACCTGCGTGGGCTCGTCGCCCTCGGCAGGCGGGTAGGCGAAGCCGACGTGGTCGAAGTGGATGCCGAGGGGACCCTCGGGCAGGTCGACGCCGTCGGGTCCCGGGTCGGCGACGTCGGGGGCGGTGTCGAGGATCTCGATCACCCGGCGCCAGCCGGCGATGGCGTTCTGGGCCTCGTTGACGGCCTCCCCGAAGGCCTGCACGGGTTCCACGAACAGCTGGGCGAGGAAGAGGAACGCCACGACGCGACCGACAGTGGTGACGTCGTTGACGGCGAGCACTGCACCGACGACGAGCACACCGGCGATGACCAGGGAGCTGAGCCGCTCGCCGACGCCGGAGAAGGTCGCCGACAGCCACCCCGCCTTGAGGGAGGCCTCCCGGTGGTCGGTGATCGCGTCGTCGAGCCGCTCGCGGACTCGGTCCTCCATGCCGTAGGCACGGATGACCTGGGCGCCCACGACGGTCTCGGCCAGGGTGCCGAGCAGGCGACCGACCCGGCGGCGGACCTCGAGGTAGGCGGCGTCGAGGCGGCCCTGGAACAGCTTGATGACGACCGCGATGACGGGCACGAGCACGACCACGACGAGGGCCAGCTGCCAGGTGAGGACGAGCATGACGGTCAGGGCCAGGGTGGCCTGCCCGAAGTTGATGATCAGCTGCAGGCCGGCCCACTGCATGAACCGCGAGATCTGGTCGATGTCGGTGGTGACGCGCGCGACAAGCACGCCGCGCTGTTCGCCTGCCTGGTGCAGCATCGACAGGTCGTGGATGTGGGCGAACGCGCGCCGGCGAAGGTTGGACAGCGCCTGCTCGGCGACGACCGCGAGCCGCAGGTTCATCATCCCGGTCGACAACGCGGTGAGGGCAACGGCGAGGGCGCCGAACAGCACCAAGTTGGTCACGATGCCCATGTCCACGGTGCCGGTCGACACGTCGAACCCGCGGTCGAGCACCTGCTGGACCAGGACGGGCACCACGACCCGGCCGGCGGTCGAGCCGAGCGCCAGCAGGCCGGTGACACCGAGTCCCACACGCAGCTCGGGTGACAGGGCGAGGCCACGGCGGATGGTCTCCATCGCGCCGAGCTCGGTTGCCTTGGCGGCCACGTCGGGAGCTCCGGTGTCGGTGCTCATCGCCTTGCTCCGCTGTGGTCGGTCGGAACACGGGTGTCGGTCGGAACACGGGTGTCGGTCGGGACACGGGTACCGGTCCGGACCGGCTTGCCGGAGTCGTAGGCGTCGATCAGGTCGCGGTAGCCGGGCTGGCTCGCGTACAGCTCGTCGTGGTTGCCACGACCGGCCACACGACCGGCCTCGACGTAGACGACCTCGTCGGCAAGGGCGATGGAGGAGCGGCGGTAGGCGACCAGCACGACGGTGGTGTCCAGCGCCGACAGGCCGCGGAGGATCGCGGACTCCACGCTGGGATCGACCGCCGACGTGGCGTCGTCGAGGATGAGCAGGCGAGGGCGACGCAGCAGCGCCCTGGCCAGGGCGATCCGTTGCCGCTGCCCCCCGGACAAGGAGGCCCCCCGCTCCCCCAGCTGGGTGCGGTAGCCGTCGGGCAGGTCGGCGATGAAACCGTCGGCCTGCGCCAGCTCGGCTGCCCACCGCACGTCGTCCTCGGCCATCGGCTCGCCGAGGGTGAGGTTGCCCATGACGTCGTCGTCGAACAGGAACGCCTCCTGGAAGACGAGCGCGACGTTGTCGGCAAGCGCTGCACGCTGGAGGTCCGCGAGGGGCCGGTCGTCCAGCGCGATCCGTCCCTCGTCGGGGTCGAACAGGCGCGCCAGCAGGTGGGCGATGGTGGTCTTGCCCGACCCGGTGGGGCCGACGACGGCGACGGTGGAGCCGGCGGGGACGTCGAGGTCGATGGCACGAAGGCCACGCGTCTGGTCGACGACCGCCGGTTCGACGGGGCCTGTCTCGGGCCACGCGGTCGCGATCGGCTCGACGACGGGGCCGCGGGACAGGTCCTGGTAGGCCCCCTCGGGGTGGCGGTAGGCCACGTCATGGACGGTGGCACGGGCGCCGGTCGCGTCGGGCGTCGCCGCAGGGACGTCGGTGCCGTAGTCGACCCGGTCGGTGGTGTCGAGCACGGCATCGATGCGTTCCATGCCGACCACTGCGCGGGGCAGCTCGCCGAGCAGCCAACCGAAGACCCGCATCGGCAGCGCGACCAGCCGGAAGAGGTAGGCGAACGTCACGAGGTCACCGGCGGTGATGGCGCCGCTCGCCGCACGCTGGGCGCCGACGAAGAGGACGAGGAGGATGCCGATGCTCGGCAGCGCCTCCATCACGGGGTCGAAGACCGCGCGGAGCCGGCCGACCTGGATCATCCGGTCGCGCAGGGCATCGCTGCGGACCCCGAAGCGTTCGGCCTCGGCATCCTCCCGGCCGAGGGTCTTGACGACCAAGGCCGCGTCGAAGGACTCGTGGGCGGTCTCCGACACCCGGGCACGCAGCCGCTGGGCATCGGCGGCGACGACACGCATCTTCCGCTGGTACACGTAGTTGGCGACACCGAGGAGGGGACCGACCGCGAAGCCGACGAACGCCAGGAACGGGTCGGTGGACACCAGCAGCGCAGCGGTGACGACGAGCATGACGATCACGCCGACCGCCATCGGCAGCGGCGCGGCGATGAAGGACGCGGCCTCGACGTCGTCGTTGACGTTGGCGAGCAGCTGGCCGGTCGGGTGACGGCGGTGCCAGGCGATCGGCAGCTCGAGGTACCGGTCGGTCACCTCGCGCCGGTCGCGCTGCTGCAGGCGGAACTGGGCGGCGTAGGCCCCGCCCCGGCGCAACGCGATGCCGACGGCGCGGACCATGGACACGCCGATGACCGCGATGGCGGCGACGGCCAGGGACGCCGTCCCGATCGATCCGGCCTCCACGGCGGGGAACAGGACGGTGTCGGTGACCCAGCCGATGACGACGGAGGACACGACGGTGGCACCGGCGTAGAAGGTCGTGCCCAGCATGCCCAGCGCGAACTGCTTCGGGGCACGCTTGAGCTGGCGGACGATCAAGCGCCAGCCAGCACCGGCGAGGTGGGCACCGCCCATCTCGGCGCGCTGCACCACGGCGGCTTGATTCGCGCTCACGCACCGACCCTTTCGTCGTCTCCGGCGGCAACGAGCGGACCCGCATCGGCGTGCGCGGATCCGCTCGACCCCCATACTGATCGGTCGCCCGACCCTCTGCAGTGGCCGAAACAGGGTCCACTTCGCGGCCCACTGGGCCGGCGAGCGGTCACGAGCGGCCGGCGACCCGCCGCCCGAGGCCATCGAGCACGAGGTCGAGACCCCAGTCGAACTCCTCGGCGAAGCTGTAGCCCGGCTGCAGGACGTGCGCCGTCGCCAGCTCGACGAGGTGGGGATGGGAGTCTCGGTCCATGGGTGAGAGGATCTCGTCGATGGCGTCGCGTGCCCCTTCCCCGTCGGTGGCATCGAACGGCAGCGCGGCCTCGGTCAGGACGAACCCGTAGACGTAGGCGTCCACGACCGAGACGGCATGGGCGGCCATCGCGATGTCGAAGCCGTTCTCCCGGTACGCGCCGATCACTGCGTCGTGGTGGCGCAGCGTTGCCGGTCCGGGCGACCGTCGTGACTCGAGCAGCGGGACCGCCCACGGGTGGGCGATGAGTACCCGTCGGGCCGACCGCGCGCGCAGGCGGGCCGCCTCCTTCCACCCCAGCGCCGGGGACGGCAGCTCGATCTCGGCGAAGACCACGTCGACCATGCCGTCCACCACCTCCTCCTTGTTGGCCAGGTGGTGGTACAGCGACATCGGCTTGGCGCCGACGGCGTCCGCCAGCCGACGCATGGTGACGGCCTCGATCCCCTGGGCGTCGGCGAGCGCGATGGCGGCGTCGAGCACCCGTTCGCGGGAGAGCACCGGTCGAGCGGGCACCGGTCGGGCAGGGGTGTCGCGAGCAGCCATCAGCGATCGACCGTACACCGTACGACGAGGCGGATCCGTGTCGTCGGGCAGCGGCCGGGACCTCGGCGAGAGCGCGACCGTGCACACTGGGTGACCATGCCTCCCGTTGATCTGCACCTGGACGTCGACGAGCTCGTGGACGTCGCACAGCGGGTGTCGACCTTCTGCGACGACGACGAGGGCTGGCCGCTCGGCCACGTGCTGCTGACCTCCCACGCGGGCCGACGTCGGTGGATCGGCGGCAGCAGCAACGTGTACGTGATGCTCGACACCGTCGAGGGCGGCCCGATGCCCAAGGCGCTGCTCTCCCCACGGCTGCTGCCGATGCCGTCGTTGGTCAGCGAGCTGGAGGTCGACAGCGTTCGCCTGTCGCTGCCCGCCCCCGACGAGGACGGGTTGTGCACCGGCGCGGTGGAGCTGACGGTCGGCCCCATGCGTGTCGTGCAGCCGGCGGGGGTCGGCTTCTACCCCGACGTCACCGACACCCTCCACACCGACAAGCACGCCCGTGCCCGGACCTCCACGGTGGCGTTGCTGGCCGTGGTCGAGCAGATCCGGACCGTGCCCGGCGGCCTGGAGCTCGGCCCGGACTACCCGCCGCCGCTGGCCTGGTTCATCGCCGAGCCCGGACGGGTCGGCGTCCGGGTCGACTGGCCCGGCGTCGGTCGCGCGGAGGCGTTCGTGGACGCCGAGGTCGAGGGTGCCGCCCGCATGACCGTGCCGCTGGGGCTGCTCGAGCGGCTGCTGCAGACTGCCACGGACCCCGAGATCGAGCTGTTCCTGCCCATCCAGGAGGCCAGCTGGCTGGTCATGCGCCAGGCCGGCTGGACCGGTGGCGTGGCCCGCTTCCGTCCGTTCCCGACCACCTCGGAGCTGCAGACCCGCCTCCAGCTGTGGCTCGAGGACGACTTCGGCCAGGGCGACGCGGGGCCCGACGACGACGGTGACCTGCCGATGCGGTTCGAGGAGCAGCGCCTGTTCCTGCGGGTGGCCGACGGCGAACCGCCCGTGGTGCAGGTGTTCGCGGTGCTCGGCGAGGGCGAGGAGGACGACGGCCTGCTGCTGAACACCATCAACGGGCTGAACGCCGACGTCCGCCACGCCCGGGTGTTCATCACCGGCGGGCAGATCCTCGTCGAGACCGACCTCGGCCACGACCTGAGCGTGGCCGACCTGCGCGAGGGCGCCCGCCGCATCGCCGACCTGGCCCGCATGCTCCCCGGCGTCCTGGCCATCCGCCAGCAACGCCTCCTCTGACCTCTCCCTCCCCCTGAGGTGTGTTGCCTCAGTCGCAGGGGGATCGACCGAACCGACACGCACCCGAGGCGTGTCGTCCCAGTCGCAGGGGGGTCGACCGAGCCGACACGCACCCGAGGCGTGTCGTCCCAGTCGCAGGGGGGTCGGGCAGCCTCAAGACTTCGTTGCAACACGACACTTCGAGGTGGAGGCGGTAGGTCATGGTGATGTCGAGGGCCAAGGGTGAGAAGCGGTGGCTGCGGTTGCCTGATGAGGTGCGGGCGGAGGTGATCCGTCGGGCACGAGCCGGTCAGGGCCGCCGGCAGATCCTTGAGGAGGTCGACATCTCCGTTGGCAGCTTCCTCAACGTGCTCAAGCCGTTCGGTGGGGTGTTGCGGGCAGAGCTTGCGACTGATCCCTCACCGCACCGGTTGTCGCTTGATGATCGGGTGGAGATCCGGTTGGGGATCGGTCGGGGCGAGACCTATGTTTGAGTCCCGGCAACAGGTGTAAGTCGGAGTTGGTTCCCCAGACGGTGTTGGCCACCGTGTGACTGTTCGTGAGGTCTTTCCACGGATCTCTCGAAAGGGGCCACACGATGGCCGACATTGATAATGACCTGCTGACCGACGCTGCGACGAACCTGCTGACCGAGGAGCACCGCAGCCTGTTTCGTGATCTGCTCCAGAACGCGTTGCAGACACTGATCGAGGAAGAGCTGACCGCCTCAATCGGGGCGGCGCTGCACGAGCGCACCGATGACCGGACGGGGCAGCGCAACGGCCACCGGCCACCCCGGACCCTGTCAACACCGGCTGGTGATGTGGAGCTGGCGATCCCCAAGGTTCGGGCCGGCAACTTCTACCCGTCGCTGCTGGAGCCGCGCCGCCGGGTGGACCAGGCCCTGTGGGCGGTGATCATGACCGCCTACGTCAAGGGCACCTCCACCCGCAAGGTCGACGACCTCGTCAAGGCACTCGGCGTGGACTCGGGCGTGTCGAAATCGACGGTGTCGCGGATCTGCAAGGAGATCGACGGGCACGTCGAGGCGTTCCGAGCCCGCACCCTGGCCCACACCGACTTCCCCTACGTGTTCTGCGACGCCACCTACGTCAAGGGCCGCGTCGGCCGCCACGTCGTGTCGCGCGCCATCGTCGTGGCGTTCGGCGTCGCCGCTGACGGCACCCGCGAAGTCCTCGGGCTGGACGTGGGCGACAGCGAGGACGAAGCGTTCTGGGGTGCCTTCCTCAGGAGCTTGAAGACCCGCGGACTCGGTGGTGTGCAGCTGGTCATCTCCGACGCCCACGAAGGGTTGAAGGCCGCCATCCGCCGGCACCTGCAGGGCGCGGCGTGGCAGCGTTGTCGGGTCCACTTCAACCGCAACGTCCTGGCCCGGGTCGGCAAGGCCCACGGCGAGATGGTCACCGCCATGATCCGCACCATCTACGCCCAGCCCGACCAGGCCGCCGTCACCGCCCAGCTCCGCGCCGTCGCCGACATGCTCACCGACCGGTTCCCCGCCGCGGCCCAGATGCTGCTTGACGCCGAACCCGATCTCACCGCGTTCGCGGCGTTCCCCAGGACCCACTGGCGCAGGGTGTGGTCAACCAATCCGCTGGAACGGGTCAACAAGGAGATCAAGCGCCGGTCCAACGTGGTGGGCATCTTCCCCGACGACAACTCCATCATCCGCCTCATCGGCGCCGTCCTGCTCGAGCAGCACGACGAATGGCAAGTCGCCGAACGCAGCTACTTCTCCGAGGAATCCATGAAGACCATCGCCGCCGACACCACCATCGAGGTGACAGCCACCACCACCGCGGCATAGCCTGCCAACAACTTCACGAACGGTGACCTTCTACTTCCACCACCTCACGGGACTCAGCCAGACCTATCAGGCCATCGCCGATCGGGTCGGCCGGCACAAGTCCTCGGTGTGGCGCGAGGTGGACCGCAACGGTGGCCGTGAGGCCTACCGGCCGATGCTTGCCCACAAGCGTGCCCACGAGCAGGCACGGCGGGCCAAGCCGACCAAGCTCGCCAGCTGCGCGGAGCTGGCCGGCCTCGTCGAGCACGGCCTGCGCAGACTGTGGTCGCCCCAGCAGATCGCTGCAGATCTCAAGGAGCGGTTCGGCGACGATGAGTCGATGACGGTGTCACACGAGACGATCTACAAGTCGTTGTACGTCCAGGGGCGGGGCGAGCTGCGACGCGAGCTGACGTCGTGCCTGCGGACCGGTCGGGCCAAGCGGGTCCCCTCCGGTCGATCTCCCCGGCCACGCATGCACGACATGGTGATGATCAGCGAGCGGCCCGCGGAGGTGGAGGACCGTGCCGTTCCCGGTCACTGGGAGGGCGACCTGATCATCGGCAAGGACGGCAAGTCCGCGGTGGGCACCCTGGTGGAGCGCTCCACCCGCTACGTGATGCTGATGCACCTCGATGGCGACCGGACCGCCGCGACGGTGCGCGAGGCCATGACCACCGCGATCACCGGGCTGCCCGAGCACCTGCGGCGGTCAATCACCTGGGACCAGGGCATCGAGATGGCCGAGCACGTCCAGTTCACCATCGACACCGACGTGCCCGTCTACTTCTGCGACCCCCACTCGCCCTGGCAACGCGGTTCCAACGAGAACACCAACGGGTTGCTGCGCCAGTACATGCCCAAGGGCACCGACCTGTCAGTCCACACCCCAGCGGACCTCAACGACTTCGCCGAGAGCCTCAACACCCGCCCCCGACAAACCCTCGGCTGGAAGACCCCAGCCGCCCAACTCGCCCAACTTGTTGCACCCACCGGTTGACAACAAGTCGACCGAGGCGACACGCGGGAGGGGGGACGGCGGCCCGTACGATGACGGACGTGCGCCTTCCCTCCCTGCCGATGTCGCCGGCTGTCCGGTTCGTGCTCCGCTGGGCCGTGTCCCTCGGGGTGTTCGTCGTGGTTGCGCTGGCGCTGCGCGGACGGTTCACCTCCGTGGCCGACACCGGCGTCCCGTGGCCCACGCCGACCTCGATCGGGCTGACGGTCGTCCTGTTCGTGGTCGCCAACGAGATCCTCGTGCGGGCCTGGCTGGCGCTGGTGGACCTCGGACACGGCCACATCGACCGCCAGCTCGGCCGCTGGGTGTGGTCCAAGAGCCAGCTGGCCCGCTACGCCATGGCCATGGCACAGGTGGCCAGCAGGGCCGTCGTGGCCCGTCGGCACGGCATGACGGCGTCGATGGGAGCCATCACCACCCTGCTGGAGGTCGTCTGGTACACGTGCATCAACGGCCTGCTGGCGGCGGCGACGATCCCCTGGTGGCTGCCCGAGACCGGGCTGACCTGGGCGGCGTGGTTCGCGGTGCTGCCAGGCCTGGTGATCGCGCTGGCCGTCGTGTCCCCCCGGTCGTTCGTCCAGCTGGCGGTGCTGGCGTCCCGGCTGCCCGTGCTGAACCGGATCGAGCAGCTCGGCAGGGCGGCCGACGTCGACATCACCCGTCAGCAGACGCTGCACCTGACGCTGCTCTACACCGGCAACGCGCTGGTGCGTCTGGCGGGGTTCCTGGCGCTGTACGTCGGCGTCGGCGGATCGCTCGACGACATCCTGCGGGTCACCGGTGCGTTCGCGCTGGGACACCTGATCGGGGCGGTCGCGGTGTTCGCGCCCGGGGGCCTCGGCCCTCGCGAGGGGGTCACGGCGCTGGCGCTGGCCCCGGTCATCGGCGGCGGTCCGGTCCTGATGCTCGTCGGCGCCACCCGGCTGTTCGAGCTGGTGGCGGAGCTCGGCTACGCCGCCTTCGCCCGGTGGCGCTGGTCGGCGTACGTCGAGGACCACCCCGACGCCGCCGACGAGGACGACATGCGGGTTGCCCTCGCCGATCCGGGTTGACCCCGCGGCCAGGGTCGGCCGACGGGACGAGGACTGCCCCTCCGCTGGAGCGGCTACCGTGACGGTGTGAGCACCCAAGCCGACGCACACGTCGACAAGGTCCGTCGGAACTACGACGACCGTGTCGGACAGTGGCAGACGATCTACTCCGGACAGACCTTCCACGACCACGTCATCCAGCGGCGCATGGACCGCTGCCTGGAGGCCGTCGATCACCTCGGACCGGTCGACGACACGCCCGGGCGTGCCCTCGACGTCGGCTGCGGGGCCGGCCAGATGGCGCTGGCGATGGCCGAGCGCGGCTACGACGTCAGCGCCGTGGACATCTCCGAGGGCATGGTCGAGGCCACGACGGCGACGTTCGCCGAGGCCGGCCGCACCGCGGACATCCGCACCGCGGACATGCGCGACCTGCCGTACGAGGACAACACCTTCGACTGGGTCTCGGGCCTGGGTGCCATCGAGTACCTGACCGACCCCGGTGAGGCGGTCGAGGAGTACGCGCGGGTCACCCGACCCGGCGGCCACATCGTCGTCACGTCCCCCAACCCCTACCGGATCGCGTTCGCGCTGGACCCGATCGGGGTGGCCATGGGCGTCTTCGGCCCGCCGCCGACGGGGTACCCACGGCAGTACATCTCCCGGAGCCAGCTGGAGGGCTACGCCCGACGTGCGGGGCTCGACACGGTGGGGGTGCTCGGCCACGGGGTCGGTCCGCTGCAGGTCGCCAAGAAGCCGCTGCTGCCCCCGCGCGTGTCGATGCGCCTGAGCCACGCGGCGGAGACCCATCTCCCCCTGTCGTGGCTGTCGCGGATCGGCGCGAACCTGATCCTCGTGGCTCGCAAGCCGGCCTGATCGACCGGATTCCGACTGCTCGCCTCGTCTGGCTAGACTCCCACCGGCATGGACGCCCCCGCTCCACCAGGACTCCGACTGCGCGACGCAACGCCGGACGACCGCGATGCCGTCTGCGCCCTGCTGGCCGAGGCCGCTGCGCAGACCGCCGGTGAGGCACACCACGCCCCGCCCGTCCTCGCCGATCCGGCTGCGCACGACTGGCTGTACTGGAACAACCCGTGGGGGCCGCCGGCCAACGTGCTGTGGGAACAGGACGGCGAGGTCGTCGCCCATGCCGGCATGTACCGGCTGCCCGGCCTCGTCGAGGGCCGCGAGGTACGCGTCGGGCGGACCGCCCACGCGGTGACGACCCGGGCATACCGCGGCCGGGGCCTGTTCGGCAGCCTGGCCCGACGCCAACGACAGCACCTCGGCAGCGACGTCGACCTGCTGGTGGCGCTGCCCACCGCCGCCGCCGTTCCGGGACTGGAGGGTGCCGGCGTCACCCAACGGGACCGCGCCCAGCGCTGGTTCCGACCGATCGACGACGACTTCCGTGATCTGGGCCGAGTCCCCCGTCCGCTCGCCGCCACGATGACCCGGGTCGCCTTCGGGCCCCGCCCCCACGGCACCGGGCAGCCGATGGAGGGGATTCCCGACGGCCTGGACGACCTGGCCCGATCGGCGCAGGACGACGGCCCGCTGTGTGACTCCACCTGGTGGCGCTGGCGCTTCCTGGACAACCCCGTCCACACCTACGACCGGTACGTCACGACCGACGACAGCGGACGGATCACGGCCGCGATCGCCGTGCGCCCCGACCGCTACTTCGGCGCGGAGTTCCTGCAGATCCTCCACTGGCAGGCCGTCGACGCCGACCACGCCGCCGGTGTCCTCGGTACCGCGCTCGAGGCGTCCAGCAGCTACGTCGCCGCGACCCTGCTGGCCACCGAGGGCAGTCAGGTCGCGGAGTGGGCTCGTCGTTGCGGGTTGCGTCGGCTGCCCAGCCTGATCGACGACACGTCGGGGCACATCAGCATCGCCAGCGACCCCTCGGCCGGCGCCGTCGTGCCCGGCCGGCACTGGAGCATCTCGCTGGCCGCCCACCACGACCGCTGATGACGACGGCCGACGGGGACGGCCTCCTCGCCGCCCTGCGCGGGATCGTCGGCCAGTCCCACGTCCTGACCGGCGAGGACACCACCGGCTACTGCGCTGACTGGACCGGCCGGTTCGGCGGCCCCACTCGCGCGGTGGTCCGACCGGCCGACACCGCACAGGTCGCGGCGGTGCTGCGCACCTGCAATGACGCGGGCGTGCCCGTCGTGCCGCAGGGCGGCAACACCGGGCTCGTCGGTGGTGGGGTGCCGCGCAACGGCGAGCTGGTGCTGTCCCTTCGTCGGCTGGACACCGTCGGCGCCCTCGACCCCCACACCCCGTCGGTCACCGTCGGCGCCGGAGTCACCGCAGCGACGGTCCAGCGGGTCGCCGCTGGGCACGACCTGGCCCTCGGGGTGGACCTCGCCGCCCGTGACAGCGCCACGATCGGGGGGATGGTCGCTACCAACGCCGGTGGCATCCACGTCGTGGCCCACGGGTCGATGCGCCAGCAGGTGCTGGGTGTGGAGGCGGTCCTGGCCGACGGCACCGTCGTGCGCCACATGACGGGGCTGGCCAAGGACAACGCCGGTCCCGACCTCGCCCAGCTGCTGACCGGCAGCGAGGGCATCCTCGCCGTCATCACCGCCGTGATCCTGCGGTTGGTCCCGCGTCCCGCCGACACCGCCGTCGCGCTCATCGGCTGCGACGACCCTGCCGGTGCCCTCGCCGTCGTCGCGGCCGTGCGGCGCGTTCGTCCGCTGGCGGTGGAGGTCATGCGGGCCGCCGGCATCGCGATGGTCGCCGAGCACGCCGGCGTCCCGGTCCCGCTGGCCCCGCTCCCCGCGTGGCTCGTGCTCGTGGAGGTCGAGGGAGGACCGACGCAGCTGGAGGAGGTGGTCGGCGACCGACCCTCGGCGGTGGCGCAGGATGCCGCCGACGCACGTCGGCTGTGGCAGCTCCGCGAACGCCACACCGAGGCCGTCAACGCCCGGGGCGTCCCGGTCAAGCTCGACGTCACCGTGCCGCTGGACCGGCTGGGGGCGTTCGTGGACCGCCTCGATGCCATCGTCCCCGGTGCCATCAGCTTCGGGCACCTCGCCGAGGGCAACCTGCACGTGAACCTGCTGGGTGAGGAGGCGACCGCGGCCAACGAGGACGCGGTGCTGCGCCTGGTGGCCGAGCACCACGGGTCCATCGCCTCCGAACACGGGGTCGGGGTGGCCAAGGTCGGCCACCTGCACCTGACGCGCTCGGCCGGCGAGGTCGACGCGCTGCACCGGATCCGGCAGGCGATGGACCCGGCCGGCATCCTCAACCCTGGGGTGGTCCTGCCGGTGAGACGTCCCGATCGCTGACCGGTCGTGCCGGCTGGCCGAGCGGGATGGGCGGCACGGTCGGCTCCGGGGCAGCCGGACGCGTCGCGTCGGGTCGTCGAGCGGGCAGCCGGACGTAGAAGCGGCAGCCATCGGCCACGTTCCCGACGCTGATCGTCCCGCCGTGGGCCTCCACGAACCCCCTGGCGATCGCCAGTCCCAGGCCTGCACCGACGTCATGGCGCGGGGTCCGGGCGGACTCACCCCGGTAGGAGGCGTCGAAGACCCGGTCGATCACGTCCTCGGGAATCCCGCCGCAGGTGTCCTGCACGGCGAGGAAGCCACAGTCCTGTTCCCACGCCGTGTCGATACCGGCTTCCACGAGGACCGCACCGCCGTCGGCTGACTCACGGATGGCGTTGGAGACCAGGTTGCGCAGGACACGGGAGATCTCCGGCAGCGACGCCTCGATGCTGGCCTCCGGATCCGCCACCCGCCCGTACACCCGGATCTGCCGCTTCTCGGCCACGGGAATCGCCGCCGCCAGCGTGTCGCTCACGAGGTCGCCGAAGTTGACGTCGGTGTAGTCCAGCCGCAGCGCACCCGCCTCGATCTTGGAGACCTCGAACAGGTCACCGACCAGCGCCGACAGCTTGTCGGCCTCCCTGCGGAGCGTGCCGTAGTAGCCACGGATCTCCTCGGGGTCGTCGACGATGTCGTCCTCGAGCAGCTCGGTGATCGCCCGGATGCCGGCCAGGGGCGTGCGCAGGTCATGGGACACCCAGCTGACCAGCTCACGGCGGGCCCGGTCGGTGGCCTGCTCGCGTTCGCGGGACATCTCCAGCTCGTGGCGGGTCGCCTCCAGCTGTTCGGCGAGGCGGGCGAACTCGCGGATCATCGATTCCGGCATGACGCCGTGCTCGTCGGGGTCCAGCGCATGTTCGAGGTCGCCCAGGCGACGAGCGGCCTCGCCCAGGGATCGGCTGGCCGCACCGACCCGCTCACCCAGCAGCAGGGCCGCGACGATGGCGACGACCGCCCCGACGGGGACGACGACGGCAAGGGTCTGCAGGTCACGGGTCTCCAGGAACATCGCGTTGCCCGCCGCCAACGAGCCGGCCGTGACGGCAGCGGTGGAGGTGAGGGCGACGACCACGACCTGGGCGGAGAAGGAACGGCCGCGCAACAGGTGCAGGGCCAGCCCACCGAGGGCTCCGGTGATGAGCGCGGCCCCGCCCGCGATCATGATCAGCTCGATCGTGTCCGCCGCGGGTTTCCCCAGCGCCGAGGCGATGCCGATCACGACGATCAGGCCGACGACACCGGCGACGACCGCCGACGTGCGCGAGCTCTTGACGGTGCTCGGTGTCGGCTGGTCCGCGGGACTCATGGTCCGAACTTGTACCCCACACCCCACACGGTCTGCACGAACGTGGGGTTGGACGGGTCCGGCTCGATCTTCTCGCGCAACCGGCGGACATGGACCGTCACGGTCGAGGTGTCCCCGAAGGTGTAGCCCCAGACGTGCTCGAGCAGGACCTCGCGGCGGAACACCTCCTTGGGGTGCTCCATCAGGAAGGCCAGCAGGTCGAACTCGCGTTGGGTCAGGTCGACGCTGCGACCCTCGATCTCGACCTCGCGGGACTTGCGGTCCAGTCGGATGCCGCCGACCTCCAGCTGGGAGCTGTTGTCCGCCCGTCCGTCGCCGCTGCCCGAGCGCTTCAGCACGTTCTTGACGCGTGCGACCAGCTCACGAGGACTGAACGGCTTGGCGAGGTAGTCGTCGGCCCCGAGCTCGAGGCCCGCGATTCGGTCACCGGTCTCGCCGAGCGCGGTCAGCATGATGATGGGCACGTCGCTGACCGCACGGACCCGCCTGCACACCTCGCGACCGTCGACGCCCGGAAGCATCAGGTCGAGCACGATCAGGTCGGGCATCCGGTCCTGGACACGGGCCAGCGCCACGCCACCGTCGGCCACGTGCTCCACCCCGAACCCCTCCCGGACGAGATAGCGCGACACGACCTCGGCCACGGTCTTGTCGTCCTCGACGACGAGGATCTGGGCGGAGGACTCGGGCGGGGCCTGCGTCGATGTGTTCATGGTGATGGTCGACATGAAAGCATCTTCACCCCCCGGACGTCGGGAGAGTGTGACGACTTCCTTGCCATCCGCCCCGGTCCGACCCCTCGTCCGGCCGGGTAGCGTCGTGACGATGAACCGCGAGAACGAGCCCCTGTGCAAGCGGTGCGGCCGCCCCCATCGGGACGGGCCGTCGTGTGGTGGTGATCGCGTCCGGATCCGGTCCGCCCAGCCGCAGCAGGTCCAGCCGGTCCGATCGATCGCCCGACCGGCTGACGGGCCGGGCGACCGGGCCGCCGCGCAGCAGCAGTAGCGGCGGTGGGACGCCAACGCCGTCGTCGGCCCGACCGCACCACACCGTCCGATCCGCCCGTCGGGGTCCCGACCGGCGTGGGCGTCGTGCGCGTCGCCGATGATCCGGCCCGACCCCGGGTCTCGCTGCTGGCCATCGACCAGCACGTCCACGGTGCGGTCGACACCGGCGACCCGACCCATCTGGCGCTGGGCTACCTCGACAGGCTCGGCCGCTTGGTGGAGGTGTTGCGTCCTGACACCGACGGGGACCCCGGCACGATCGTCCACCTCGGTGGCGGGGCGTTCGCGTTGCCCCGCGCGCTGCTCGCCCGAGCCAGGGCTGCCGGTCGTCCCGTGGACACGCAGCTGGTCATGGAGCGGTCCAAGGCGGTGATCCGGGTCGCCCGCGAACAGCTCGGGCTGCGGGAGCAGCCGGACCTGATCGTGCGCAGCGGCGATGCACGCACCGGCATCGAACGCCTCGGCGAGCGTCAGGCGCTGATGGTGGTCGGCGATGCGTTCGTCGGCCTGGAGACCCCGCGTCAGCTTGCGACGGTGGAGTTCCTCGACCATGTCCGACGGGTGCTCGTACCCGGCGGGGTCTACGTGGTGAACCTCGTCGACCAGCCGCCGTATCCCGTGGTGGCCGCGCAGGCAGCCACGGCTCGGCAGGTCTTCAGCACCGTCTTCGTCGTGGCCGACCGCGGAGTCGCCAACCTCAAGGACCCCGGCAACGCCTTCCTCGTTGCCACCGACCGCGACATCGCCCTTGGCGAGCTGGGGCACCGGCTGGCGGTGGGCACCCACCCCTCGGCGGTCGTCAGGCCCGGCCGCCTCGCCACGCTGGCCGCCTCGGCCAGGCCCCGGCACGACACCGACTGAGGAGCGGCACCCGCTCCTCAGGTGATGCCACCGAGCTTCGCCGGGTTCAGGACCGCGTTGATCTCCGCGATCCGACCGTCCGGTCCGACCTGCAGGGCCATCACCGACACCAGCGCCCCATCGGCCGACAACCGCAGCGCCGGGGACGCGTTGACCCAGGCCAGCTCGGCCGTGCCGTCGGGGCGACCGGCCGCCAGCGCCAGCAGGAACTTGGTGACGCGGTCGGCGCCCACGAGCTCCTTGCGTGCGGCATGGACGACCCCGCCGCCGTCGGAGCGGAACACCACGTCCGGGCTGAGCACCGCCATCAAGCCATCGAGGTCTGCGCCCCGCGCCGCCTCGAGGAACCGTTCGGCCACGTCCTGACGCCGGGCGCGGTCCGGCTCGAACGGTGGGCGTTGTTCCCGGACCCGACGACGGCCACGTGCGGCCGCCTGCCGGATGGCCGAGTGGCTGCGGTCGAGCATGTCGGCGACCTCCCGGTGGGAGTACCCGAACACGTCGTGCAGCACGAACGCGGCCCGTTCGACGGGTGTCATCGACTCCATGACCCGCAGGAGGGCCAGGGACACCGACTCGGCCAGCTCGAGGTCGTCGCCCGGATCAGCGAACCCCTCCTCGACCGGCTCGGGCAACCACGGCCCCACGTAGACCTCCCGTTGCACGCGGGACAGGCGCAGGTGGTCGATGGCCAAGCGGGTGGTGACGGTCGTCAGCCATGCCGCCGGCTGTGCCACGCCCTCGGCCACCGCCAACCGGCCGAACGCCTCCTGCACGAGGTCCTCGGCGTCGGCCCGCGACCCCGTCAACCGATAGGCCAGGCCGAGCAGCCGCGGCCGCTCCCCCGCCCAGGTCCGAACCACGTCGTCATCCATCGTCGTTGACCCTCTCCTTCCGCGCCCCGAGGGGCAAGACCTGTCCACCGACCACGACGGACAGGCACCTCCGCTCGTGACACAGCACGACGTGCTCGTGACATCCCACAGCAGGAAACCGGGTCTCGGTGGTCGAAATCCATGGTGAGCCGAACTTCCAGGGAGCCCTTGATGCTGCACGCACTGCTGTCCCGTGGTCCGGGCGGAACCGCCCGCCGCCTGCTGGTGACGGTCCTCGCCGCCGCCCTGACCGTGTCCGTCGCATGGGCGGGGGCGGTCATCGCGCCGGCGCCCGACATCGACGCCGCGGTCGGGACCGCCAGCGGGGCCCTCGACGCCTTCGAGGTCGTCGACGACGCCCCGCTCGGAGCAGGGCAGCTGCTCGTCGGTGCCGCGAAGGTCTCGCTGTATCCCGACCCCGAGGGCATGGCGGCGACCTTCCCCGGGGCCACCTGGCTGCAGGGCGAGGAGAACGCCGCCGCCTGCACGACGCTCAGCGAGTCGTTCTTCACCGAGTCCCTGGGGGACCCCGAGCACCCCGCCCACCTGGCGACCGCGACGGCCAGCCCGTGGCCGGAGAACCCCGACTGCCTGTACCAGGGCGGGTTCGGCATCGGACCGGTGAACCCGATCCTGGACTGGGATCGAGCGCCCGGTGACCCCGGCTACGTCGCCGACGACGACCCCGAGACCGGTTACGGCCTGTTCGCCCGCACCATCGTGCTGTCCGACGGGGACGACACCGCCGTCGTCACCGTGATCGACGCCGAGGGCTTCCTGTACGAGTACGCCAACAAGTGCGTGCCGTCCCAGCTGCCCGTCGGCTGTGGGTCCCGCGAGATCGCCGAACGCCTGGGCGGCGAGCTGGACATCGACCCGTCGGCGTTCGTGATCGCCTCGACCCACTCCCACGCATCTGTCGACTTGCTGGGCGGCTGGGGCTACGTGCCCGACTGGTACTTCAACCAGGCCTACGGCGCGATCGAGCAGTCCATCCGCGAGGCCCACGCCAACATGGTCCCCGCCCACGTCGAGGTCGGTGAGGAGCGGGCGCGCCGGTTCAACAGCGAGCGCCGCGACACCTACCGTTCGGCAGAGGAGCAGCAGCTTGCCTGGCTGCGGGCCGTGGATGCCGAGGACGGCGACGTCATCGCCACCGTCGGCGCCTATGCGGCGCACCCGACCTCCTTCGGCAACTTCGAGGCCACAGCACACGCCGACTGGGTCGGCGTGTTCACCCGCCGACTGGAGGACCGCTTCGGCGGCATGGGCATGCACCTCATGACGGGGCTGGGGAACATGACCAACCGCAGCGGACGGACCGGATCCACCGCGCTCGCCGACCTGATCCCCGCCGTCGGCGAGGGACACGTGCTGACCACCACCGACGTCCGCTCGACGGCGACCATCTGGCAGCAGCCGGTCACCAACGCCCCGCTGAACGCGCTGGGCCTGCCGGGCTTCTTCGACCGGACCTTCGTCCCCACCCCCGCAACCATCCGGACGGGCAAGACCCCCGAGACGGCCCCGTGCCTGTCGGCCTCACCCACCAGCGTCGAGCTCCAGGCCAGCGCGATTCGGATCGGCGAGGACTTTGCCCTGTCCGCCGCACCGGGTGAGGTCTTCGCCAACCTGACCAACACCGTCAAGGAACGCTCGCCCGCACTGGTCACCATGCCGCTCGGCCAGGCCAACGACGCCTTGGGCTACATGCCCCAGCAGTTCGAGCTGAACGAGGCGAACATGCAGGGCGCCGGCTTCGTGGCCGGTGGCGTCCTGGTCGTCAACTACGAGGACAGCTACGCCGTCGACCGGTGCACCGGCGACATGGTGCTGGAGTCCACCATCGCGATGCTCGGGGAGCTGTAGGCCATGTCGACGTCCATCACCACCATCCGTCCGTTGCACCGCCGGGGCCTGTCGTCGTTGCTCGCGCTCGCCCTGCTCGTCGTGCTGCCCGGCTTCGCCGGCGCGCAGTCCGACCACGGCGACACGTCCGATGCCGGCGTGCTCGCCGAGGCCGACGACTTCACCGGCACCGCCGGGCCGCTCGCGGACGGACAGCTCGAGCTGGCCGTGCTGTCGACGCGGGCCGCAACCGTCACCGGTGGGGACGCGCTGATCGGTGTGCGTGGCGTCACCGACGGCGACAACCTGCGGATCACCGTCAACGGGGCCGACGTCACCGGCGACTTCGTCGCCGAACCCGACGAGCTGCACCCCGGCCGCAGCATGCACGTCGGGCTGGTCGACGACCTCGTGGTCGGCGGCAACGACGTGACCGTGGTGGCCACCCACCCGATGCACGGCAGCCGCACCGCAACCCTCCCGATCGACAACCACCCGATCACCGGTCCGGTGTTCTCCGGCCCCCACCAGGTGCCCTTCGCCTGTCGCGTCGGGGACCTCCACGACTTCTCCCCGGAACCCCGTGGCACCGACGGCAAGGCCTATCCCCAGCAGCTCGACGACGACTGCTCGATCGACCCGTACGTGCGGTGGTACTACCTCGCCGGTGCCGGCGACCCCACTGACTTCGACCCCGTGCAGGCGGCCGACGACGAGTCCGCCGCTGGCCTGGCGCTGGACTGGAAGCCGCTGCTCGACCCCTGGGGCGACTACCCCGCCGACCTGTCGATGACCGTCACGACCGAGGGCGACGTCGTACCGGCCATCGCCCGCGTCGAGACCCGCACCATCAACCGCGGCATCACCCGCGTGGCCATCCTCGACGACCCGGCTGCCCGTGGTCCAGAGGTCCCCTTCGAGATGCCCGACGCGTGGAACGGCAAGGTCGTCTACAACTGGGGAGCCTCCTGCGGCATCGGTCGCCAGCAGGGCATCAACACCCCCAACGAGGTGCTGTCCGGTGGCGTCGACGCCGGCGGCGAGGCCCTCGACGTCGGTCCGGAGGTGTTCCGTCCGGCGGTCCTCCAGGGCTACCTGGTCCCGCACTCGTCGATGACGATCTTCAACACGCACTGCAACTCGGTGCTGTCGGCGGAGACCATGATGATGGTTCGCGAGCACCTGATCGAGGCCTACGGTCGGTTCGACTGGATCATGGGCAACGGCGCATCGGGCGGCGCGATCCAGCAGCACACGACCATGAACTCCTACCCGGGCCTCCAGGACGGCGGGCTGCCGCTCGTCAGCTTCCCCGATGTGATCACCACCGCGATGAGCCCGGCCGACTGTCGTCTGCTGCGGCAGTACTTCGCGCTGGACACCCAGCTGCTGCCCGGCCAGGACCAGCTGCAGGACGGACTCGGCCGCGAGCTGCCGGTGTTCGCCGGCGGGTTGACCCTGGAGCAGCGCAACGCCATCACGGGCCACGAGTTCCAGGGCATCTGCGAGGACTGGGACGACATGTTCGCCGACCTGCTGGTCGCCGACGTCGACTGCTCGCGCATCCCCGCGGACCTGCGCTACTCCCGTGAGGACGGGGCAGTGAACATCCCCGGCGTGACCCAGCGCTGCACCCTGCAGGACAACCTCGTCCACTACCTGGGCGTGGATCCCGACACCGGCTGGGCACGCCGCCCCGTCGACAACGTCGGCGTCCAGTACGGCTACCGCGCGTTGCTGGACGGGGTGATCGACCCCGCCCGGTTCCTGGACCTCAACCGCAACGTCGGCTCCTTCGACGACGAGGGCTACGGCCCCTGGCACCCGGGCGAGACCCCCCACGCGGAACCCGGCGAGGTCCAGCCGCGCATGGCGATGGACGTCGACCTGGTCGAGGACCTCTACCGCTTCGGCTTCGTCACGGGTCGCGGGGCGATGGACCAGGCCCCGATCATCGACGTGAACCTGTACGCCGACCCGGTGCCGATCCTCGGCTTCCACGACCAGGTCCGCGGCTACATGATGGCCGAGCGGTTGCTGGAGACCTTCGGTGAGCGATCCGCCCACGCCATCTGGTCGGGTGTCCTGCTGACCAACGACGCATGGTCGACGATGGCCACGTGGCTGGACGACATCGAGACGGCCCGCACCGCCGGCGGTGGGGTCTCCGACGACGGATCGTGGGCCGACGAGGTCGCCGCGGCCCGACCCGCGCAGGCCACCGACAGCTGCGTGGTCACCACGGCCGGCTACTCCCCCATGCCGCTGGCCGCGCCGGGCCTTGCGTCCGCAGGGGGCGACGGGATCTGCGAGCAGGTGTTCCGCGTCGGCGGCAGCCCCCGCATCGCGGCCGGTGGCCCGACCACCGAGGACATCGTCAAGTGCCGCCTGACCATGCCCGAGCGGGCTGACTACCCCGGCGTGTCGTTCACCGCCGAGGAGTGGGGACAGCTGCTGGAGATCTTCCCGGACGGGGTCTGCGACTGGACCCAGCGAGGGGTCGGCGAGGTGGCCCGGTCCACCACGTGGCTGGACTTCGGCGACGACGATCGTGTGCTCGACGAGCCCAGCGTCATCCCCAACACGGTGGCCCGCACCAGCTGACCGACGACCCCGCCGCCGTGGCAGCTCCCTGCGCGGTGCCGGCGGAGGACCGTGGACGGGGGCCACCCCTGCGCGGACGGTGGTGGCACACTCACCGGATGCGCAACCCACGCCTTGCTGCGACTGGTTCGCGATACACGGAACCAACGGTCTATCTTGTGACCCGACAGTGATCCCGGGGGGCAAGGGAGAGGCGTGAAGCAGTACCGAGAGGTGTTCGTCGACCGACGTGCACGTGCGCTCTTCCTGTCGGCTGCCGTGTCCGGGCTCGGGGACTGGATCGGCCTGGCGGGTCTGGTCGTGCTCGCCTACGAACGGTCCGGCACGCCGATCGGTTCCGGGGCGCTCTTCGCGGTGCAGGGCGGCGCCGCCATCGCCGCGACCGTCCTGATCGGTCCGTGGCTGGACCGGTTCGAGCGCAGCCGCGGCCTGGTCGTCACCTACGGGATGGGCACGTTCGCGGTGCTGTTGCCGCTCGTCTTCGGTGGCCTGTGGCCGCTGCTCGTCGCCGCGGGAGTGGTCGGCGCGCTTCGCCCGACAGCCGCGGCGCTGCGCCACGCCATCGCTGGCGCCGAGCTGCCCGAGGAGCTCCTCGGCCCCGTCGTCGCGCTCCAGAAGGCCACCGGGGACGCGACCGCAGCCCTCGGACTCGCGGTCGGGGGCGCCATCACCGTGGTGCTCGGTGCCGCCCTGTCCCTGGGACTGGACGCGGCCACGTTCGCGCTCGCCGCCGCGCTGGCGCTCGCGCTGCCGCGGAGTCGCGGCTCGATGGATGTACGCCGTGGTGCGTTCGAGGGCGCCAGGCTGTGGTTCGACGACCGGCAGATCGGCTTCTACATGGTCGTGCTGGTGGCGTTCGCCGCCGTGTCGGCCCTGCCCGAGACCCTCGCCCCGGCGGTTGCCGCCGACAGCGGATGGTTGCCGGCCGTGCTCGCTGCCCAGGCCGTCGGATCCGCCATCGGTGGGGTGCTGCTGGGCCACCGCCACGACCTCGAGCGAGCAGG
The DNA here is from genome assembly GCF_003344865.1 of Euzebya pacifica. Lineage (GTDB taxonomy): Bacteria > Actinomycetota > Nitriliruptoria > Euzebyales > Euzebyaceae > Euzebya > Euzebya pacifica. Next base: position 1,046,737 of record NZ_CP031165.1, on the reverse strand, counting down.
GCCGATGGTCATCGGCCTCGCCGCCGTGGCCGTCACGTTGGTCTTCGGGGCGATCGCCGCAACGGGGCATCCGGCGTGGATGGCGCTCGCCAACCTGCTGCTCGGACTGGCCCTCAGCGTCATGGTCCTCGGGCAGACCGCGTTCACCAGGGCGGCACCGAAGGACCTGCTCGGCGCCGCCGTCGCGTCCGCCATCACCGCGGTCATGGCGGCAGAGGGACTCGGTTCGTTGTTCCTGGGGGCCGTCGCCGAACGCGGTGGGACGGGGTCTGCCTACGCCGCGGCCGCGATCGGTGTCGCACTCGTTGCCATCACCCTGGCCCGTCGGGTCCGCGTCGAGGTCCCCGCCTGAACCCAGCCAGCTGGACGAATCGTCCTGCGGAGCGACACGGATCTACGCTGTCTGGCCATGAGCGATGCCATGCCGGACCGAGCCGCCTGGACCGAGAGGGCCACGAAGGAGTTCAAGGGGGTTGCCCCCGAGGACCGACCGTGGCGCACGCCTGAGGGCATCGACGTCAAGCCGCTGTACACCGCGGAGGACGTCGCGGACCTTCCCGAGCCCGGGTACCCCGGCTTCCCGCCCTACACCCGCGGTCCGTACGCCACCATGTACGCCAACCGGCCGTGGACGATCCGCCAGTACGCCGGCTTCTCCACCCCCGAGGAGTCCAACGCCTTCTACCGACGGGCGCTGGCCGCCGGCCAGAAGGGCCTGAGCGTCGCGTTCGACCTGGCAACCCACCGTGGCTACGACTCCGACCACCCCCGCGTCGTCGGTGACGTGGGCAAGGCCGGTGTGGCCATCGACTCCGTCGCCGACATGCAGATCCTGTTCGACGGCATCCCGCTGGACGAGATGAGCGTGTCCATGACCATGAACGGGGCGGTGCTGCCGATCATGGCCTGCTACATCGTCGCCGGCGAGGAACAGGGGGTGGCGCACGAGCAGCTCAGCGGGACCATCCAGAACGACATCCTCAAGGAGTTCATGGTCCGCAACACCTACATCTACCCGCCGGGCCCGTCGATGCGGATCATCTCCGACATCATCGGCTACGCCTCGCGGGAGATGCCGCGGTTCAACACCATCTCCATCTCCGGGTACCACATGCAGGAGGCAGGGGCGACCGCCGACCTCGAGCTGGCGTTCACCCTCGCCGACGGGGTGGAGTACGTGCGTGCTGCCCGTGCCGCCGGGCTCGACGTCGACGCGTTCGCCCCTCGCCTGTCGTTCTTCTTCGCCATCGGCATGAACTTCTTCATGGAGGTCGCCAAGCTGCGGGCCGCCCGCCTGCTGTGGGGCGAGCTGATGGAGCAGTTCGAGCCGACCAACCCCAAGAGCCGGATGCTGCGCACCCACTGCCAGACCTCCGGGGTCAGCCTGACCGAGCAGGACCCCTACAACAACGTGGTCCGTACCGCGGTGGAGGCCATGGCTGCGGTGCTCGGCGGGACGCAGAGCCTGCACACCAACTCCTTCGACGAGGCGCTCGGCCTGCCGACGGACTTCTCGGCCCGGATCGCCCGCAACACCCAGCTGATCCTGTCGGAGGAGACCGGCATCCCCAACGTGATCGACCCGTTGGCCGGCAGCTACTACGTCGAGTCGTTGACCCACGCGCTGGCCGACCGCGCCCGCACGATCATCGCGGAGGTCGAGGAGCTGGGCGGCATGACCAAGGCCGTCGAGTCGGGCATGCCGAAGCTGCGCATCGAGGAGGCTGCGGCGCGCCGTCAGGCCCGCGTGGACCGCGGCGAGGACGTCGTGGTGGGCGTGAACGCCTACGTCCCCGACGATGTCGAGCAGGTCGACGTGCTCGACATCGACAACACCGCCGTCCGCGAGGCCCAGGTCGCCCGGCTCGAACGCGTCCGGGCCGAGCGGGACGACGACGCCTGCCGGGCCGCCCTCGACGCGTTGACCGCAGGTGCGAGGGGTGACGGCAACCTGCTGGAGCTGTGCGTTGCCGCCGCACGCGCCCGCGCCACGGTCGGTGAGATGAGCGACGCGATGGAGGTCGTCTTCGGACGCCACCAGGCCACGATCAGGTCCATCAGCGGCATCTACGGGGCTGCCTACGAGGGCGACGAGGGCTTCGCTGCCGTCGTCGCCGATGTCGAGGCCTTCGCCGACGACCACGGCCGACGTCCCCGCATGCTTGTCGTCAAGATGGGCCAGGACGGCCACGACCGCGGGGCGAAGGTCATCGCCACCGCGTTCGCCGACCTCGGCTTCGACGTCGATGTCGGCCCGCTGTTCCAGACCCCGGCCGAGGCTGCGCGCGACGCCATCGACAACGACGTGCACATCATCGGCGTGTCCTCACAGGCGGCCGGCCACAAGACCCTCGTCCCGCAGCTGATCGAGGAGCTCCGCGACGCCGGTGCCGGGGACATCCTGGTCGTGTGCGGCGGCGTCATCCCGCCGCAGGACCACGCGATGCTCCGCGAGGCAGGCGTCGCCGCGATCTTCGGTCCCGGGACCAACATCCCGACGGCTGCACGTGAGGTCCTGTCCCTGCTCGATGCCTGAGGCGCCGTCGGTCGAGACGCTGGCAGCCCGCCTGGTCGAGGGTGACCGGCGGGCGCTGGCCCGTGCCATCACCCTCGTCGAGTCGACCCGGCCCGACCATCGCACCCGGGCAGCGGCCCTGCTCGACGCGGTGCTCCCGCACACCGGCACGTCGATCCGCCTGGGCGTCTCCGGACCGCCCGGCGCCGGCAAGTCGACGTTCCTGCAGGCCTACGGCCTGCACCAGATCGAGGCCCGGGGCCAACGGGTCGCCGTCCTGGCAGTGGACCCCTCCTCCACCCAGTCGGGCGGGTCGATCCTGGGCGACAAGACCCGGATGCCGCGGCTGGCCGCACGGCCGGAGGCCTTCATCCGACCCTCGCCCGCCGGCGACTCCCTCGGGGGCCTCGCACGGCGGACACGCGAGGTCCTGCTGCTGTGCGAGGCCGCCGGGTTCGACCAGGTGATGGTCGAGACCGTCGGGGTCGGGCAGTCCGAGACGGCGGTCGCCGGCATCATCGACACGATGGTGCTGCTGCTTCCCCCGGGCGCAGGGGACGACCTGCAGGGCATCAAGCGCGGGGTGATGGAGCTGGCCGACGTCGTCGTGGTCACCAAGGCCGATGGCAACCTCGCCCCGGCAGCGCGCATGGCCGCGGCCGATGCCCGCCAGGGCCTTGCCCTGCTGCGACGACGGCACCCGGGTTGGGACCCGGCCGTCGTGCTCACCTCTGCCCTGGAGGGCCGCGGGATCGAGGAGGTCGCCGACGCCGTCGCTGCACACCACGACCACATGACGACGTCCGGTCAGCTGGCGGTGCTGCGACGCCAGCAGGACCTGCAGTGGCTCCACGACCAGGTCGTCGAGGGTCTGCTGGCGGCGTTCCGGGCCGACCCGGCCTCTGCCGCGGCCCTGGACCAGGCGGCGCAGTCCGTTCGTGCCGGCACCCGCAGCCCGACACGCGCCGCCCAGGACGTGCTCAGGACCGCGCAGCGTTCCTGACCCCTCTTTTTCGGGATCGGCGGGCCTGCCGCTCAGGTTCGGCCGCCACGGGCCGAGTGGACCCTCGACATGCCCCACGTCCTCCAGCGAGCGGTCTTCCAACGAGCGGCCACCCTTGCCGTGGTGCTCGGCCTGCTCCTGACCGGTCTCGTGACCGTGGGCCTGGCCACCTCGATGGGACGCGACCACGCCGACCAGGTCGACCGGGCCACCGACGCCCTGCTCGCGGCGCTCCACGCCGACCTCCATGCCCTCGAGTCGTCGCTGATCGCCATGCGCGACACCGCCACGACACAGGCGCTGGCCCATCCAGCCGACCACGCGGTGGCGCACCCGGTCCTCCACGACTGGCCCATCCACACCCGCGAGCTGACCACGACCCTCGAGAACGGGTTCGCCCAGGGCACCATCCCACTCGCGCGGGCCGTGGCCCTCTTCCGGCACGTCGACCGACGAGCCCTCGCCGCCTACGAGAACGCCATCAGCGACCGCGACGGCGTGGATGTGACGGTCCACCCCACCCCGACGGATCGTGCCTATGTCGTCGAACGCGTCGTCCCCTCGGAACCCAACAGCAGCGCCCTCGGGTTCGACCTCGCCAGCGAACCCCGCCGGCTGCTCGGGATCGAGGGCGCGAGGGACACCGGCCTGATCACCGTCAGCGCGGCGGTGGAGCTCGTCGTGCCCGACGACCCCGCCGCCGTCATCCTGTTCGTCCCGACCTATCGCACCGGCGACATCCCCCCGACGGTCGACGCACGGCGTGAGGAGTTCGTGGGGGGACTGCTGGCCGCGGTGGAGCCTGCCGCGCTCATCGAGCGGGGCCCAGCCGACGCCCTCGGCCTGGACGTCCAGGTCTGGGACCTCGGCCCCGGCGCCGGCGGATCGATCGAGCCGACGCTCCTCGTCGGGGATCCGTCCACGGCCACGATCTCCTCCGCCCGGCTGGAGGTGGCCGGACGCACGTGGGAGGTGCGCACCGCACCGACGCCCGCCTTCGCCCGGACCAACCGGTGGCCGGTGGTCGCCCTCGGCGTTGCCGGGCTGCTGCTGACCATCGTCATCGCGGTCCTCGGGCACGTGCTCCGGACCCGTGAGGCCTCCGCGCAGGTGCAGGTCGAGGTTCGCACCGCTGACCTGCGGCGCAGCCAGGCCGAGCTCGAGGCAGCCAACGAGGAGCTGCGGCGCACCGACCAGTCACGAACCGAGTTCCTGGTCACGGTGTCCCACGAGCTGCGCACGCCGCTGACCTCGATCCGGGGGTTCGCCTCGTTGCTGGAGCATCACAGCCACGAGCTGAGCGAGGAGGACCGCAAGGACTTCGTCGGCCAGCTCGCACGGGGCGCGGAGTCGATGTCGGACCTGCTGCAGGAGGTGCTGGAGTTCGCCCGACTGGAGCACGAACAGCCTCCGCCGGTCACGATGGACCTCGACCTCGAACGCCTGCTCGACGACGTCATCGAGCGCTTGCCGTTCGCGAACCGGATCGACGTCACGATCGATGGATCGGCCCCCACAGCCAGCGGCGACCCGGTGGCCGTCCGCCGAGCCCTGCACAACGTGCTGGACAACGCCGCCAGCTACTCCCCCGAGGACGCCCCGGTCCATGTCCGCGTCCGTCCGGCCGCGGGGCCGGACATGATCGAGATCGTGGTGGACGACCACGGGCCCGGGGTGGCACCCGACGACCGCGAACGGGTGTTCCAGCGATTCCATCGCGGCCACGATGCCCAGGCAGGCACCGTTGCGGGCACTGGCATCGGACTGACGCTTGCTCGCGCCCAGCTCGAACGCATGGAGGGACGAATACACCTCGAGGACGCCCCGGGCGGCGGAGCCCGCGTGGTCATCGGCCTGCCCTGTGCTCAGGTCCGCGCCGCGCGTGTCGATGAGATGGCACCGCTCTCACCATGACCCCCCTCCCTCGTCCCCGCGCTGCAGCAGCCTTCCTCCTGGTCGCCGCGGGCACCGGTGCGCTCCAGGCGCTGGCGTTGGCCCCGGTTGCCGCTGGGAGTCCCACGTGGTCCCCGGTCGGAGCCGTGGCGTTCCTCGCCGTGCTGCATCGTCGGCCCGCCTTCCTGCTCGCCGCGCTTGCCGGTGTGGCAGCCGTCGTCCCACTCCTGGACTCCAGCCGACTCGTCGCGGCGATCGGGTCGCTGGCCCTCTCTGCGGGTTTGGCAGGCCTGTGGCGGCGTCGCGAGCGTTCGGCCACCCCGCAGCTCGACCTCGCCGTGCTCGTCGTGCTGTCCACCGTGATCGCGGCCACTGCCCAGTCCCTGGTCGTCGCCGCAGCACTCGCCATCTGCCTCATCCAGGTCGTGGCGCAGCGGCTGGCACAACAACGAGACCGGGCAGCGAAGGCCGAGGCGACCCACAGGACCATCCTCGACTCGTTGGCCGAGGCGTTGGTCGTGCTCGACGGGGCAGGCCGCGTCCTCCGGATCAACCCGGCCGCGTGTCACTTGTTCGCGATCGATGCCGAGGCGACGCTGGGTCGGGCCGACAGCCTCGAGGGCTTCGCCTTCACCGATCGCCACGGCCGGCCCATCACGACCGAGGACCTTCCGGGCAGGCGTGCCCTCGAGGGCTGCCCCGTCGATGACCTGCTGCTGTGCATGGAACGCCCCGACGGCACCTTCCGCTGGGTCAACACCTCCACGCGACTGCTGCCCGGCAGCCAGGCCCCGGAGGACCCGGCCGTGGTCATCACCGTCACCGACGTCACCGAGCGGCACGAGGCCGAGGTGGCCTCCCGCGCCGAGACCACACAGCTGCGACACCGGGCGCTGCACGACGGCCTGACCGGTCTGCCCAACCGCACCATGCTGATGGACCGCCTCGCCGAGGCCCACCAGACGGCGGTGCGACGCGGGGCCGGGACCGGCCTGATCGTCGTGGACCTCGACGGCTTCAAGGGCGTCAACGACCGCCTCGGCCACGCCGTGGGCGACGAGGTGCTCGTGCAGGTGGCGCTTCGCCTGCGGTCGACCCTGCGCTCCTCCGACACCGCGGCTCGTCTCGGCGGCGACGAGTTCGTCGTCCTCTGCGAGGACCTGCACCCGGGCATGGCCGACCTCGAGGTCACCCACATCGCCCAACGACTGCAGGAGCTGCTCAACCAGGTCTACGTGACCACTGGCGGTCCAGCCGAGATCGGTGCCAGCGTCGGCTGGGCGATCGCCGCGCCGGGCGAGGCGCTCGACCTCGACCTGGTCGTGAAGGCCGACGAAGCCATGCTGGCCGACAAGCGAGAGCGCAAGGGCGTCCCGGAGGAGCAGCGACCAGAGGTGCTGGACCGCAGCGTCGTCGTCCCCAGCGACGCCGAGTCGCTGACCGTGTACATCGTCGACGACGACCCCGCGATGCGGCTGCTCGCCGGCCGGATCCTCGAGTCCAGCGGTACCGACCTGATCGTGATCGGCGAAGCCGCCGAGGGCGAGACGGCCATCGCCGAGATCGGTGAGCTCGGCCCCGACCTCGTGCTCTGCGACGTCATGATGCCCGAGGTGTCGGGGCCCGACGTGGTGGTCGCCGTGCGACGCCAGCTGCCCGATCAACGGTTCATCTTCTGGTCCGCCACATCCGCGCCGGAGCTCGAACGGTACGAAGCCGAGCTGCAGGTTCCGTTCGTGCTGAAGGACCGCATCGAGGAGCTGCCGGCCGCGCTGCTGGCGGCCGCAGGCCGCGGGCCCGCCGGCGCACAGCGCATCACCCACCGGCACGAGGCGACCGTTCCCTCAAGGTGACCGGCCCTTCGACCGAAGAAGTGGGGAAAGGGACACCTCCCCACGTCCGACGTCGCCACTGAACGGAAGAACCACACACATGCGCAGCAGCATCCGCCTTCGGTTGATGACCCTGATGCTCGTGCCGGCCGTGGCCCTGCTGGCCCTCTCCGGCATCCAGCTGCGGGCCAGCACCGAGGTGCTGGCCCAGACCCAGCAGTTCGCCTCGCTGGTGGACCTCGCGGACGCGCAGTACTCGCTCGTCCACGACCTGCAGATCGAGCGCACGAGGACCCTGGAAGCCTTCCACATCGGCGACGACGGTGGCATGGACATGTCCGGCGAGGACCTGCAGGCCGCACGGTCCACGACCGACACCAGCCTGGCCCGGCTGCACGAGCTGGCCTCCCCCGAGCTGACGGACGGGCTGTCCGGCCCGGTCGCCGACGCTCTCCAGCGGGCACTCGACGCCGCCGACGACCTCGTTGTCCGTCGTGGTGACATCGACGCCGGGAGCATGCTCGACGCCCAGGTCCAGCAGGCCTACGACGTGCCCGTCGGCGCGCTGCTCGGCATCGACGACATCCTGATCCCCGAGGTGACCAACCCGGTCATCCACACCCGGCTGCTCGCCAGCGCTGCGTACGCCCGTCTGAAGGCCACCGCCCTCGACCGTGGTGACACCATCCTGCTGGCCGTGGCCGGCAGCATCGACTCGGGCACCGCCGGTCGGCGGGTGTCCGCGCAGGCCAACCAGCAGGCACTGTGGCTGGACTCCCTCCGCCGGCTCGCCACCGACGACGAGGTCGCGCTGCTCGAGCAGACCGCCGACATCGATCCGTCCAGCGAGGTCTCGCGCGTTGCCGGCGGACTCCAGGCCGGGAACCTCGGCGCCATCGACGAGATCGCCGCGGACAACCGGGACACCGCACGCACCCTGCGCACCGTCGAGCAGCAGATGGCGGCGACCAGCCTGTCCGCGGCCGACGACCTCCAGACCGAGGCGACACGCACCACCTTCGTCATCGGCGGGCTCGTCGTGCTCGCCCTCCTCTTCGGCGCCTACCTCGTGTACGCCCTCAGCCGCAGCGTGGTTCGCCCGCTGAACCGACTGACGACCCTGGCCAGCCGCATCGCCACCGCCCTGCCGAGCACGGTGGAGGCGGTCGGGCGTGGCGAGGAGGTGGACACCAGCGTCCTCGACGATGCCGTCAGCACCGAGCTCCTGAACCGACGCGACGAGCTGGGCGACCTCGCCCGGGCCCTGGGTGCCGCCACCGACCAGGCCACCACGGTGGCCCTGGAGCAGGCACGGACCCGCCACGGCGTGGCCCAGACCATCTCCGACGTGGCTCGACGCGAGCAGTCGCTGGTGGAGCGGCAGCTGTCGCTGCTGGAGAGCATGGAGGACCGTGAGGAGGACGCCGAGCAGCTCTCGCAGCTGTTCCGCCTGGACCACCTCGCCACCCGCATGCGTCGCAACGCCGAGAACCTGCTGCTGCTGTCGACCGGCCAGCTGCCCGGGTCCGGGGACGCGTCCCACCAGCCGCTCGTGGACGTGATCCGTACCGCAGCAGCCGAGACCGAGCAGTACGCGCGCGTCGATGTTCGCGTCGGCATTCCGGTCGACGTCAAGGGCTACGCCGCGACCCCGCTGTCGCACCTGCTCGCCGAGCTGGTCGAGAACGCCACGAACTTCTCCCCGCCCAACACTCGCGTGACGGTCACCACGGCTCGTGAGGCGAGCGGCGTCACCGTCACCGTCACCGACCGCGGCCTCGGGATGGACGCCCAGGACCTGGAGGAGGCCAAGGCACGCCTGATGGCCCCACCGCTGCTGGAAGCTGCGGAGTCCCGCCGGCTGGGCCTCTACGTCGTTGGCCTGCTGGCCCAGCGCCTGGGCGTCGCCATCGACATCCGTCCCGGCGAACCGGCCGGCCTGCACGTGCTCGTGTGGCTTCCGGACAGCCTCTTCGTCACCCCGCCGCAGGCCCGCACCGGTCCGGCCGGCCTGGCCTCGGTCGTGGCCCAGCAAGCCGAGCCAGCCACCCCCACCGGTCCTGTGCAGCCCGCCGCACTGCTGTCGGCCACGCCGCCGGTGGAACGGGCCCCCGAGCCGGCACCGGCTGCGGGACCAGCGCGCTTCGCCGAGGACGCCGCACCAGACGCCCTCTCGGTGATGCAGCGGCTGCTCGACGCCAGCCCGTCCACGCCACCGCCCCTGCCCCCCGACGTGCAGCCCGTCGCCAGCACGCTGCCCACGCGTGCCCCCCTCCTGCCCCAGCGGCAGCCGTCGGGCGACGAACCGGCCAGCGGCATCAGCCTGGCCCGGGCCAGCAACGGCAGGACCGTCGACTTCGACCCCGCCGCCGTGGCCGACCTGATCAGCGGCTTCGACTCCGACTTCGCCTCGGGTCCTCCCCCGGCGCCGACCCCCGAGGTCACGACCGACCGACTGCCCGTCGCCACGTCCCAGCCCGGGTTCCAGCCCCAGGCACCGGGTCCGGCCGGGTTCCCACCAGCGCCTTCGGCACCACCAGCGCCTGCGGCACCAGCAGCGCCCGTCGACGACACCCCGGCAGCCGCCGACCCCACTCCCCCCACCACCCCCTTCGGAGGTACCTCGTCGTGGTCAACACCGTTCCCTCAGCGGGACAGCGCCAAGTGAACGCCGGAACCGACCTCAACTGGCTCCTCAGCGGATTCAGCAGCCGCACGCCCGGCGTGATCGAGTCGGTCGTCGTCAGCATCGATGGCCTGCTCATCGCCGCCTCCGAAGGCCTCGACCGTGCCACCGCCGACCGCGTGGCCGCCGTTGCATCCTCGCTGGCATCGATCACCCGTGGCGCGTCCCGCGTGTTCGACGCCGGCACCCTCAAGCAGGTCATGGTGGCCTACGACAACGGCTACATCGTCCTCACGTCGCTGCGTGACGGTGCGGTCCTGGCCGTGCTCGCCACCGCCGGCAGCGACATCGGACTCATCGGTCACGAGATGCGCACGCTGGGCGATCAGGTGGGCACCGCGCTCAGCCCCCAGCTGATCGAGGACCTTCGCGCGCAGCTTCCAAGGTGAGGGTGATCAAGACGTGACCGGAGCACGCCGACTTCGTCCCTACGCCCTCGTCGGCGGCAGGACGCATGCCGAGGCCAACCTGTCCATGGAGTCCATGGTCGTCGCCAGCGGTGTCCAGCCCGGCGACGACATCGGCCCCGAGCAGCTCGAGCTGCTGGAGCAGTGCCGGACGCCGCAGTCCCTGGTTGACCTCAGCGCCGGCCTCGACGTTCCCCTCGGGGTCATCCGGGTGCTGCTCGGCGACCTGCTCGCATACGGCCTGATCACCCACTCCGGCGCCGTGGAGGCCCCGGCCGCCGTCCCCGCCCACCGTGACATCACCCTCCTCGGTGAACTGCTCGACGGAATCGAGGCCCTGTAACCATGACCGCCACGTACTCCTCCCAGAGCCCCTCCCACAACCAGAGCTCTTCCCACAACGAGGCCAACTCGATGCACACCTCGCCACCACGCCCCGTGCGTCGCGGCCCGACGTCGGTCAAGATCGTGATCGCCGGAGGCTTCGGCGTCGGCAAGACGACCATGGTCACCGCCGTCACCGAGATCACCCCGTTCACCACGGAGGTCCCGATGACCGAGGCCAGCCTCGGCGTCGACGACACCTCCATCGTCGGTGAGCGCAAGACCCACACGACCGTGGCCATGGACTTCGGCCGCATCTCGCTGGGCAACGACCTGTACCTGTACCTGTTCGGTACCCCCGGGCAGGACCGGTTCAGCTTCATGTGGGACGACCTGACCCAGGGTGCCGTCGGCGCCATCGTGCTGGTCGACACCCGCCGCCTGGAGGAGTGCTTCCCGGCGATCAACTACTTCGAGCAGCGCGGCGTGCCGTTCGTCGTCGCGATCAACTGCTTCGACGGCCAGGTCCTGCACTCCCCCGAGGCCGTCCGCGACGCCCTCCAGGTCGGCGAGGACACGCCCGTCATGCTGACCGACGCCCGCGACAAGGCCCAGGTCAAGGTCGCGATGGCCTCCGTCGTCCGCCACGCCATGGCCCGCGCAAGGGCAACGCTGGGCTAACTGGTGGTTGTGGTGTTGGTTGGTCCTCGCTGCGCCGTTGTTTGTTGGTCCTCGCTTCGCTCGTCGGGTCCTTTCACACTGCCTCGCTGCGCTCGGACGGTCCTCGGGCTCTGACCCGACGATCCGCTCCGCCGATTCTCGCCTCTCGCAAGCTCGTGGCTGTGAGTCTTGCTCACGGATCGCCGGCGCCCTGCGGCGGTCAGTGCCCGGTCCGGCTGCGGTGGTCCAGGTGGCGTGTGCGTTGAGCTGCTCCGAGGGTGGTCGACCGCACCCGGGGTGAGGGTTCGTGCGACATGGCGACCTTCCTCCGGCGTGTATGTCACACACCGGCTGAGGGTGTGCGACATGGGCAGCCTGAGGCGACGCCGAACGCGCACACCGGTCGTGTGCGGCGCCTGCCGAGGTGCCTACGCACCGCCGCAGGGCGCCGACGAAACGCGAGCGAGGCTCGGAGCGCCCGATGCGAAGCGAGGGCCGAGAATCGAGGGAGCGATTCGTCGGGTCAGAGCCCGAGGACCCGACGAGCGAAGCGAGGACCAACCAACAACGGCGGAGCGAGGACCAACCAACAACCCCGCCACCATTTCAGCCGCTGAACTTGGCCTTCAGGTAGTCCTTGTTCATCTGGGCGATGTAGTCCAGCGAGATGTCCTTGGGGCACGACACCGAGCACTCGCCGATGTTGGTGCAGGAACCGAAGAACGCCTCCATGGTCTCGACCATGTTGAGGGTGCGGTCGGTCTTCTCGGCCTGGCCCTGGGGCAGCATGTTCAGCTGGCTCATCTTGGCTGACGTGAACAGCTGGGCCGCACCGTTGGGGCACGCGGCGACACAGGCGCCGCAGCCGATGCAGGCCGCCGCGTCGAAGGCGTCGTCGGCGATGTCCTTTGGGACCGGGGTCAGGTTGGCGTCCGACGCCGAGCCGGTCGGCACGGTGATGTACCCGCCCGCCTCGATGATCCGGTCGAAGGCCGAGCGGTTGACCGCGAGGTCCTTGATGACGGGGAAGCCCGACGCGCGCCACGGCTCGACGGTGATGGTGTCACCGTCGGTGTACTGGCGCATGTGCAGCTGGCAGGTGGCTGTCGACCGCTGGGGCCCGTGGGCCTGCCCGTCGATCATCAGGCCACACGACCCACAGATGCCCTCGCGGCAGTCGTGGTCGAAGTGGACGGGCTCCTTGCCGTCGTTGACCAGCTGTTCGTTGAGCTGGTCGAGCATCTCCAGGAAGGAGCTGTCCTCGCTGACCTCGTTGAGCTGGTAGGTCTCGAACGATCCGGCCGCGTCGGGGGACGGCTGCCGCCAGACCTTCAGGGTGAGCTTCATCAGGTGATCGCCTACTTGTACGAGCGGGTGGTCGGGGTGACGTTCTCGAAGACGAGCTCTTCCTTGTGGAGGTTGGCGTTCCCGGTGTCGCCGGTGAACTCCCACGCGCCGACGAACTGGAAGTTCTCGTCGTCGCGCTTGGCCTCGCCTTCCTCGGTCTGGTGCTCCTCGCGGAAGTGGCCGCCGCAGGACTCCTCGCGCATCAGCGCGTCCTGGCACATCAGCTCACCGAGCTCGAAGAAGTCCGCGACGCGGTTGACCTTCTCGATCGACATGTTCATGGTGTCGGCGCTGCCGAGCACCCGCACGTCGGTCTCGAACTCCTCGCGGAGGGCCTTGATCTCGCTCAGCGCCTTCTGCAGGCCGTTGGCGTTGCGGGCCATGCCGCACTCGTCCCACATGATCTTGCCGAGCTCGCGGTGGAAGTAGTCGACGGTCCGCGTGCCCTTGACCGACAGGTACTTGTTGATCCCGTCGGTGACCTCGGCCTCGGCCTGCTTGAAGACCGGGTCGTCGGTCGGCACGACCTTCTCCCCAAGCTTCGGGGCCAGGTAGTTGCCGATCGTGTACGGCAGCACGAAGTAACCGTCGGACAGGCCCTGCATCAGGGCCGAGGCCCCGAGGCGGTTGGCGCCGTGGTCGGAGAAGTTGGCCTCACCCGCGGCGAACAGGCCGGGCACGGTGGTCTGCAGCTCGTAGTCCACCCACAGCCCACCCATGGTGTAGTGGGGGGCCGGGAAGATGCGCATCGGACGCTGGTAGGGGTTCTCGCCCGTGATCCGCTCGTACATCTCGAACAGGTTCCCGTAGCGGGCCGCGATGGTGTCCTCGCCGAGGCGGTTGATCGCGTCGGAGAAGTCCAGGTACACGCCGTTCTTGAGCGGGCCGATGCCGAGCTCGGCGTCGACGACCGCCTTGGCGTTGCGGGACGCGACGTCGCGCGGGACCAGGTTGCCGAAGGAGGGGTACTTGCGCTCCAGGTAGTAGTCCCGGTCCGACTCGGCGATGTCCGCCGCCGGCTTGCCCGTGTCGTCGATGTTCTTGGGCACCCAGATGCGGCCGTCGTTGCGCAGCGACTCGCTCATCAGCGTGAGCTTGGACTGGTGCTCGTCGCTGGAGGGGATGCAGGTCGGGTGGATCTGGGTGTAGCAGGGGTTGGCGAAGAACGCGCCCTTGCGGTGTGCCCGCCACGCGGCGGTGACATTGGACGCCATCGCGTTGGTCGACAGGTAGTAGACGTTGGAGTAGCCACCGGTCGCCAGCACCACGGCGTGCGCGGAGTGGGAGGCGATCTCGCCGGTCAGGAGGTCACGGGTGACGATGCCACAGGCCTGGCCGTCCTTGACGACGACGTCGAGCATCTCCGAGCGGATGTGCATGTCGACGGTGCCGAGGCTGATCTGGCGTGCCAGCGCCTGGTAGGCCCCGAGGAGCAGCTGCTGGCCGGTCTGGCCGCGGGCGTAGAACGTCCGGCTGACCTGGGCGCCACCGAAGGAGCGGTTGTCCAGCAGGCCGCCGTACTCACGGGCGAACGGCACGCCCTGGGCGACCGCCTGGTCGATGATGTTGTTGGAGACCTCCGCGAGGCGGTAGGTGTTCTCCTCGCGACCGCGGTAGTCGCCGCCCTTGATGGTGTCGTAGAACAGGCGATAGACCGAGTCGCCGTCGCCGTGGTAGTTCTTCGCGGCGTTGATGCCACCCTGCGCGGCGATGGAGTGGGCGCGGCGGGGCGAGTCGTGGAACGTGAAGCACTTCACGTTGTAGCCGAGCTCACCGAAGGTGGCCGCGGCGGCGCCACCGGCGAGGCCGGTGCCGACCACGATGATCTCGTACTTCCGCTTGTTGGCGGGGTTGACGAGCTTCATGTCGAACTTGTGGTTGGTCCACTTGTCCGCAAGCGGGCCGTCGGGGACCCTGGAGTCGAGCACGGTCATGTCGTTCCTCTCGGTTTCTTCTCGTCAGCCGTTCGTGCGCCGGACTACTCGGCGGAGAACTCCTCGGCGATGGCTTCGCACTCCTCGCCGCAGTCGATCACGCCGAACATCGTCCCGAGCGGGTAGGTCAGGTTGATGCTCGTGACCACCACGGCCAGCCCGATGGCCAGGTAGCGACGCCAGGGGTTGAAGCGCTTGCTGGACCATCCCATGGTCTGGAACAGCGACCAGGTGCCGTGGAAGATGTGCATGCCGAGGGCCAGGACCGCGACCAGGTAGAAGATCGCCACGGGGATGCGGGACAGGCTGGCAACGAGGTTGTTGGTGATCGCGCCGCGGACGTAGTCCGGGTTCGCCAGGCCCCACGTCAGGTCGGCGAGGTGGAAGAGGATGAAGGCCAGCACGATCGTGCCGGTGTAGATCATCGTGCGGGAGGCGTAGTCGGCGGCGATGTACTCCCGCGGTGCCTGGTAGGCAACGGGACGCTTCTTGCGGTTCATCAGCGTCAGCGAGTACGCGGCGTGCACGTGGCCGACCAGCGCGCCCAGCAGGCCCAGGCGGCCGAGCCACAGCAGGAACGTCCGCGGGACCAAGGGCTCACCGAGGTCGCGCAAGCCCTCGCCGTACTCGGTGAACTTCTCCGCGCCCTCGAACACGTGCAGGTTGCCGACGGCGTGCATGACGATGAACCCGAGGCCGATGATGCCCGTCAGCGCCATGACGTACTTCTTGCCCATGGCCGTGCCGTAGAAGTCACGGACCCACATCTTCGGGCGTTGGCGGTGCGGAACCGGCGCCTTCTCGAGGGGCTTGATCGCGCCGTCGTCGCTGCGCGGAGTCATCGTGCTCATCGGTCCTGCTCCCAAGTGCGGAGATCGTCACCGACCATCGGAACCCTTGGCCGGGAGGGGTGTGTACAGCTAGGCGGGAGCGTATCAGCGGGGGCCCCCGAAACAGGATTCCACCGATATCACCGACATCGGGGTTGCTAGTTCAACGTTCAACTGTTACGTTTCCAACTATCACTCGCCGACGGGCCACCGGGCCCTCGACCACACAGGAGCGCAACATGTCCACCACCACCACCACCGACGCCCTCGACCGCACCGTCGCGGGCCAGCCCTTCCCCGCTGCTGGCGTCTACACCATCGACGGGTCCCACAGCTCCGTCGAAGCGGTCGCCCGCCACCTCGTCGTCACCAAGGTCCGCGGCCACTTCAACGAGTTCGAGGGCACCATCACCGTCGGCGAGACCCCCGAGGACTCCGCGGTGCAGGTGACCATCAAGGCCGACTCCATCGAGACCAAGGACGGCAAGCGCGACGAGCACCTCCGCAGCCCCGACTTCCTCGACGTGGAGAACTTCCCCGAGCTGACGTTCCGCAGCACCAGCGTCGACAAGGGCTGGGTCGTCACCGGCGACCTGACCATCCGGGGCGTCACCCGCGAGGTCACCCTGGACACCGACTACATGGGCACGTTCAAGAACCCGTGGGGCCAGACCGTCGCCGCGTTCTCGGCGAAGACCACCCTCGACCGCGAGGACTTCGACATGACCTGGAACGCCCCGCTCGAGGCCGGCGGCGTCCTGGTGTCCAAGGAGCTCAAGATCGAGCTGGAGATCCAGGCGCCCCTGCAGGAGGGCTAACCCTCCTGGACGAACATCTCGCGTCGATAGTGGGCGAGCTCCTTGATGGACTCCCTGATGTCGGCGAGGGCTCGGTGGCCCCCGTCCTTGGCGGGGGCCGCTTCCACGATCTCGGGGTGCCAGCGGCGGGCCAGCTCCTTCAGCGTGGACACGTCGACGTTGCGGTAGTGCAGGTGCCCCTCGAGGGAGGGCATGTACTTCTTCAGGAAGGCTCGGTCGGCATGCACGGAGTTGCCGGCCAGCGGGGCGCTGCTCGAGGCGGGCACGTAGTGCTTGATGAAGCGCAGGACCTCCTGCTCGGCCTCGGGGACGGTCAGCTCGCTGGCCCGGATCTCCGCGGTCAACCCCGAGCGCTTGTGCATCTCCTTCACCCGGGGATGCATGCGCGCGAGGGTGTCGTCGTCGGTGTGCAGGACGAGGTCGGGGCCCTCGTGGACCTGCTCGAGCTGCCCGTCGGTGACGATGACGGCGATCTCGACGATGACCTCGCGTTCGGGGTCGAGGCCGGTCATCTCCAGGTCGACCCACACCAGGGGCCAGCTCAACGGTTCACTCACGTCCACACCTTTGTTCACGAGCTTGCCTCGCTTCGCAAGCTAGCCCAGACTCGCCACTCCTCCGTCGGGCCGAGTCTGCCCCCCGGCCTGTCACGAGCTTGCCTCGCTTCGCTCCGCAAGCTCCAGCCACCGCATCTCGGCCTCGTCGAGGCGGGTCATGACGGCGGTCAGCTCCTCGGAGAGGACCTGGGCCTTCTCGTAGTCGTCGGCGGCGTCGGCGAGCAGCAGGTGCAGCTCGTCGCGGCGCTTCTCCAGGCGGGGGATCTCCACGCCGAGCTGGCCGAACTCGCGCTTGTCGTTGTAGGTCAGCTTGCCGGGCTTGTTCCCTCCAGCAGACCCGCTGGAGTCACCCGACCGCGCCTCGCGCTGTGCGGCCTCGTGGGCTGCCCGCTGGGCCTTCAGCGCAGCCGCCTCGGCCTTCTGTGCCTCGCGGTAGGCCGTCCAGCCGCCCGGTTGGTGGCGCAGCGTCCCGTCGGGGCGGATCGCGTACAGGTCGTCGCACACCCGGTCCAGGAAGTACCGATCGTGGCTGGCGACCAACATGGCGCCGGGCCAGCTGTCGAGGTATCCCTCCAGCACGGTGAGGGTGTCGAGGTCCAGGTCGTTGGTCGGCTCGTCGAGGATCAGCAGGTTGGGGGCGTCGGCCAGCACGCGCAGCAGCTCGAGCCGGCGCCGTTCCCCACCCGACAGCTCCTCGACGTAGGCCCGCTGGGCCGGCTTGGAGAACAGGAACCGCTCCAGCAGGTCACCGGCGCTCACGACCAGGCCGTCGACGGTGGATGCCTCCTCGGCGACCTCCTTGACCGCATCGATCACGCGGGTACGGGGCGGCATCGGCGTGGGGTCCTGCCCGTACCAGCCGATGTGGACGGTCTCCCCGATGCGCACCGACCCCTCGTCGGGTTCCATCCGGCCCGCCAGCATGGCCAGCAGCGTGGACTTGCCCGAGCCGTTGGGGCCAACGAACCCCCAGCGGGCGTTCGGCGGAACCTTCAGCTCGACGTCGCGCAGGACGGTGCGGTCCTCGAAGGACTTGCCGGCGTTGTGGGCGTTGGTGACCTTCGAGCCGAGCCGACGGGACGGCAGGTCGATGGACATCTCGCGTTCCTCGACCTTGATCGCGGCCGCGGCGACGAGGTCGGTGGCCTTGTCGACGCGGTGCTTGGCCTTGGAGGTCCGCGCCTTGGGACCGCGACGCAGCCACTCCAGCTCGACACGGGCCAGGTTGGAGCGCTTGCGGGCCTCCGCCTGCTCCTGCTCCTGTCGGGCTGCCCGCGCCTCGAGGTAGTCGGCGTAGGACCCGTGATGCGTGAACACCTCGCCCTCGGCGACCTCGATGATGCGGGTGGCGAGCCGACCCAGCAGGTACCGGTCGTGGGTGACGAACAGCAGGCTGCCGGACCGGGCGGTCAGCAACCCCTCGAGCCACTCGATCACGTCGGGGTCGAGGTGGTTGGTGGGCTCGTCGAGGATCAGCAGGTCGGGGTCGTCGGCCAGGACCTCGGCAAGGGCCACGCGGCGACGCTGGCCCCCGCTCAGGGTGCCGACGGGCTGGGTGACGCCACCGAGGCCAAGACGGTCGAGGTAGGCCTCGGCCTCGCGGGTGCCGCCGGCCGCCTCGACGGGGGTGAGGTCGGGCGTCAGGACGGGCTGCTGGTCGAGGTAGCGCACACGGAGGCCGCCGCGGTGCACGACGCGCCCGGAGTCGGCCGGTTCGACCTTCGCGATGATCTTCAGCAGCGTGGACTTGCCCGAGCCGTTGATCCCGATGACCCCGCAACGATCACCGTCGTCGATGCCCACGTTGATGCCGTCCAGCGGCCGCTTCTCGGCGTAGGACTTGGTGACCGCCTCGAGGCTGACGATGTTGGTTGCCATCAGGCGGGCGGCAGGAAGCCGACCCGGTCACGGACGGTGTCCATGGTGGTCTCGGCGATGTTGCGGGCGCGATCGGCGCCGATGGCCAGCAGGCGGTCCAGCTCCGCAGGGTCCTTGGAGAGCTCGGCGTGGCGTTCACGGGCGGGGCGGAGGAACTCGTTGACGCCCTCGGCCACGGCCTTCTTGAAGTCACCGTACATCTTGCCCTCGAAGTCGGCCTCGAGGTCGGGGATCTCGCGTCCGGTCACCGCCGACAGCAGGTCGAGCAGGTTCGTGACGCCGGGCTTGTCCTCCCCGGCCCGCACCTCCGACCCGGAGTCGGTGACGGCCCGCATGACCTTCTTTGCCGTCTTCTTCTCGGTCTCGTCCAGCATGATCGTGCCGGCGTCGGACTCCGCGGACTTCGACATCTTGTTCGCGGGCTGCTGCAGGTCCATCACCCGGGCACCGGCCCTGGGCATGGTCGCCTTGGGGAGGGTGAACGTGTCACCGAACCGGCCGTTGAAGCGCTGGGCGACGTCTCGGGTCAGCTCGATGTGCTGGCGCTGGTCCTCGCCCACCGGTACCTCGTCGGCCTGGTACAGGAGGATGTCGGCCGCCTGCAGCACGGGGTAGGTGAACAGCCCGGCGCTGACCGACTCCTTGCCGGCCGACTTCTCCTTGAACTGCACCATCCGGTTGAGCTCGCCCATCTGGGTGCTGCAGGACAGGACCCAGGCGAGCTCGCTGTGCTCACGGACGTGGGACTGCACGAACAGGGTCGCGACCTCGGGGTCGAGGCCCGCCGCGAGGATCCACGCCGCAAGGTCACGCGTCTTGGTCCGCAGGTGCTCGGGATCCTTGGGGATCGTGATGGCGTGCAGGTCGACGATGCAGAAGACGTGCCCGTCCTCCTGGTCGGCCGCCCAACGGCTGATGGCCCCGATCCAGTTGCCGAGGTGGACATCGCCGGTGGGCTGGATTCCCGAGAACACGCGGGGCACGGTCTGGCTCCTTGCTCGATGTGACATGGATCGCAGCGGTCGTGCTGCGGCCGCCGATGGTATGGGGTCGTTCGCGGGTAGGCTGCCGCGGCGGTGGAAGGAGACGTCGGCCCCTGGGGTGTCGTGGCCTCGTTGGTCCTGGTGGCCGTGGCGGCCGCCGCCTCGTGGCGCTTCCGCTTGGGGCTGGTCCGCCCGCTGGTGGAATCCGCCGTGCTCGCCTGTGTGCAGCTGCTGGTCGTCGGGGCGGCGCTGCTGCTGGTGATCCGGCCGGAACAGCCCCTGTGGTGGTCGTGGCTGTGGGTGGTCGCCATGATCGGCTACGCCGCGTGGACGGTCCGCCAGCGGGTGCCGACGGCCCCGGCGGTGCTGTCGGCGGCGCTGGTGTCCTTCGGTGTGACCGCCCTCGTCGCGCTGGCCGTGCTGTTCGGCCTGCAGGTGTTCCCGGTGGAGGGCCGGACAGTGGTGCCGCTGGCCGGCATGGCAGTCGGCAACTCCATGACAGCCGCGGTGGTCGCGGCGCGCATGCTGGTCGAGCGGTTCACCGACCAGCGCGGACAGGTGGAGGCGTCGCTGGCGCTCGGCATGTCGCCGTCGCAGGCCGTGCTGCCGCTAGTCCGCGTGGTCCTTCGCGAAGCACTGTCGCCCCAGATCGAACGGACGCGAACGGTGGGGTTGGTCTTCCTGCCGGGGGCGATGGTCGGCCTGATCCTGGCCGGGGTCGACCCGCTGGACGCGGTGCTGGTCCAGGTCGTCGTCATGTACCTGGTGCTGGGCGCCGTTGCGGCCAGCGCCACCACGATCACCATCGTCCTGTCGCGCCGACTCTTCACCGCTGACTGGCGACCGCGTGTGCTTTCCTGACCACTGGGGGTAGTCACATCGGATCACGAGGAATGGCCCTAACTGGTGATGTCGGGGTGAGATGTGCGTACGTACGCTCAGGACGCCCCCTCCCCGACCCGATCGGCATCCCATGAGCCGTCTGCGCATCCTCGTCGTCTCCGTCGTCACCGTCGCCATGCTCGCGACGTCGATCGGACCAGCTGCAGCGATCGGCCTGGGGATCAGCATCTCGCTGCCCGGGGTCGACCTGGCGGTGGACCTGGAGGGGCTCGACATCTCCCTCGGCCTCGACCTCTCCGCGGAGGAGCTGGCCTGGGGCGGCGGCGGCCCGACGGCAACCATGGCCCACGTGGCCGAGGCGATCGGCGCAGACGACCTCCACACCGACGGCATCACCGGAGCGGGCGTCGGCATCGCCATCATCGACACCGGCGTCGCCGACGTGGCCGGCCTGGAAGACACCCTCCGCGGCCCGGACCTGTCGCTCGACGCACCGGTCGAGGGTCACTACGGCGTCGACGACTACGGCCACGGCACCCACCTCGCCGGCCTGATCGCATCGGACCGTCCCGACGCCCGCGGCATCGCCCCCGACGCCTCGCTGCTGTCGCTCAAGGTCGGGGCCGGCAACGGGGCGGTCGATGTCTCGCAGACGGTCGCCGCCATCGACTGGGTCGTGCAGCACCGTGACGAGCACGACATCCGCGTCCTGGTCCTGGCCTACGGCACCGACGGGACCCAGGACCCGCAGCTGGACCCCCTGTCGCACGCCGTCGAGGTCGCCTGGGACCACGGTATCGCCGTCGTGGTGGCCGTCGGCAACCACGGCGAGTCCAGCGACCCGGTGGTCAACCCGGCCACGAACCCCAACGTGATCGCCGTCGGCGCGGTCGACACCCGGGCCACGACGACGACGCTGGACGACCGCGTGCCGGCGTTCTCGGCCCCCGGTACGGCCGAGCGACGCCCCGACGTGTTCGCCCCCGGGGTGGGCATCGAGTCCCTCGGTGCACCCGGCGGCTACCTCGACCAGACCTACCCAGCCGCACGGCGTGATGGCCAGCTCTTCCGCGGCAACGGCAGCTCCCAGGCCGCGGCGATCGTCGGCGGAGCCGCCGCGCTGTTGCTGCAGGCCCGCCCGGACCTGTCCCCCGACGACGTCAAGGCGGTGCTGGCCCGCAGCGCCACCCGTCTGGACAACATGCTGACCGGCCAGGGCGTGATCGACCTGCCCCGCGCCGTGGCCACCCCCGCGGTGCTGACCGGGCAGGACCACCCGGCATCGACCGGGACCGGGTCCCTGGAGGCGGCCCGTGGCAGCACCCACCTCGGAGAGGCCGACGACCTGCTGGCCGGTGAGGTCGACGTGTTCGGCCAGCCGTTCGACAGCAGCGCATGGGCACAGGCGGCAGCTGCGGGCACCAGCTGGCAGGACGGCGTCTGGAACGGCACGCGCTGGGCGGGCACCGACTGGGCTGACGGCCACCTCGTCGCCGTCCCGTGGGACGGGTCCACCTGGAACGGCTGGTCGTGGCACGGCTGGTCGTGGCATGGGTGGAGCTGGCACGGGTGGAGCTGGCACGGCTGGTCGTGGCACGCCCAGGGCTGGGAATGAGCATGACGGCAGGTGCCGGCCGCGCGACCACCCCGCGGGCCGCCCAACGCATCTGGCTGGGCTGCGCCCCCGTGGCCGCGCCCCTGCTGGCCGCGACGGCGCTGTGGGGGCCACGGTCTGCATCGTGGACCCAGCTGTGGCAGGCCGCCGCGCTCGCTGCCGTGGTGGCGGTCTGCGAACGGTGGGTCTCCATCACCGTTCGCACCGGGACGCAGAGCCACTCCCTGACGCTCAGCGAGGCTCCGCTGCTGATCGGCCTGTTCCTGCTGCCCGTCCCCCTCCTCGTGGGTGCCCGCATCGCCGGCATGGTCGTGGCCAACCAGGTCCTGCGACGCCAGGAGGGCTACAAGACGGCCCTCAACGTCACGCAGACCTGGACCGAGACGCTGATCGCCGCCGGCCTCACCGCCGTGGTGACCGGGCTCGCCCTCGGGGTTCACGTCGAGCTCCTGGTCGCTGCCGCGGTCGTCGGCCTCGTCGTCAACATCGTCGGCGTGGTGTTCATGACCGTGGCGGTCTCCAGCACTGCGGGCCACCTGGTCCTCGGGCCGGCACGGCGTGCGGTCTGGACCGGCCTCGTCCCCGCGATCACGTCGGCGCTCGTGGGCGCCGCCGCGGTGGCGCTGTGGGCCGTGTCGCCCGTGCTCGTCCTCGCCCCGGCCATGCTGTCGGTGGTGCTGACCGTGGCCTACCGTTCGTGGTTGGAGCTGGTGGAGGCCAACGCCTCGCACGCCCGCCTGCTGACCTTCACCAAGGCGGTGGCGGCAGCAGGCGACCTCGACGCCACGATCGACACCATCGTGCAGGAGACGCGCACGCTGCTGTCCCCACGCCATGTCGCGGTCCGGCTGCCGACGTCCAGCGACGAGTCCGCTGCATGGGTCGGGGTGGACGCGGCCACCGCGGCCGAGCTGGACCTGCTGCTCGAGCACGAAGGCAACGACGGGGCGACAGTGCCCCCGGCAGACGAAGAAACGCTCTTCGTGCCGCTCGACACCGGCTGGATCGCGGTGTCGCTGGAGCGCGACAGCATCCGTCCCCACGACCGCCGCACCGTCGGCATGCTCGCCACGCACGCCACCGTCGTGGTGCAGAACATCCGGTCCGCGGACTCGCTGCGGGACCAAGCAGCGGAGGCGCGGCACCGCGCCAACCACGATGCCCTGACCGGCCTTCCCAACCGCCAGTCGTTGTTGACCGCGATCGTCGAGGCGGACCTGCGCGGCCGTGCCTTCGGTGTGCTGCTGCTGGACCTCAACGACTTCAAGAAGGTCAACGACGCGCTGGGGCACCACGCCGGCGACCAGGTCCTGACCGAGCTCACCCGCCGGGTCGCCCCCATCGCCGAGGACGTGCGCGTGTTCGCACGACTCGGTGGTGACGAGTTCGCGGCCGTGGTCGAGGGCGATGTCAGCCGATGCACCCTCGTCGCCGAACGGCTGCACCTGCTGATCGGTCGGACCACCAGCGTCGACGGCTACGACGTCGCCACGAGCGCCAGCATCGGGGTTGCCCTGGCCCCCGAGCACGGATCGGACCCGTCGACGCTGCTCAAGCACGCGGAGCTTGCGATGTACGGCGCGAAGCAGCGGGGCTGCGGGACGCATGTGTACGGCATCGAGTCCGGCGGACGGGCGCTGCGGGACCTCAAGGTCAGCAGCGGCTTCCGCATGGCGCTGGACCGAGGCGAGATCGACGTCGTGTTCCAGCCGATCATCGACCTCGAGAGCGGGCGGGTCGCCGCCGTCGAGGCCCTGACCCGCTGGAGCCACCCGGAGCTCGGGGTCATCCGGCCCGACGAGTTCATCGCCGCTGCCGAGCAGAACGGCATGGTGACCGACCTGACCCGCCATGTCCTCCACGCCTCGCTGCAGTGGCAACGGCTGTGGGCCGCCGCGGGTATCGACCTGCAGGTCGCGGTCAACATCAGCGCCCGCTCCCTGGTCGACGACCAGCTGGCCGACATGGTCTGCAGCGCCCTGTCCCGCCACCGCGTGCCAGCCAACCGCCTGACCCTGGAGCTCACCGAGTCCAGCGTCGTCAGCGACCCGAGCATCACCATCGCGACTCTCCGCCGGTTGCGGGCCCTCGGCGTGCGGCTCGCCGTCGACGACTTCGGCACCGGGTACTCCAGCCTGGCCTACCTGCGGGAGCTGCCCGTCGACGAGGTGAAGATCGACAAGTCCTTCGTGATCCCGCTGGTCGAGGAGCTGCACACGCCCCCGCTGCTGTCGGGGATCATCAACCTCTGCCGCGAGATGGGCTTCGAGCTCGTTGGCGAGGGCATCGAGAACGCGACGGTGCAGCGCAAGCTGACCGACATGGGCTGCTCCCGTGGGCAGGGCTTCCACATCGCCCGGCCGATGGACGGCGCGGACCTGCTGGACTGGCAGGCGCGCTGGCGAGACGACCGGCATCTCAGCATCGTCCTGTGAAGCGCCACCACACACCGATACGTATGGTCACGCTACGTAGTTCCTGACGCCGTCGACCCCTCCAGCAGCCCGGTGTGACCATGGACCGTAGTCGCCACGGGCCATTTCCGGTCCGCGGCGCGAACGGCCCTCCAGCCCCTCCTCGCGGATGCCGATCAGTAGGCATGCCCAAAATCACGCTCAGTCACAAGCTCGCGACGTTGCTCCTGCCGGCCGTGCTGCTGCTGGGCACGACACCCGTCGCGGCGGAGGCTCCGCGGCACACGAGCCGGTCCGCGCTGCCGCTGGACCTCGGGGGACTCCTCGGCGACACGCTCGCCCTGCTGGACATCACGGCGGAGTCCGTTTCGTGGGAGCAGGAGGGCACCAACGCCGAGCTGCACCACGTCGGTACGGCGGTCGGTGCCGATAACCTCCACCGACGTGGCCTCACCGGCGCGGGCATCGGGGTCGCCCTCATCGACACCGGCGTCGCCGACGTCCGCGGCCTCGAGGACGTGGTGCGCGGACCGGACCTGTCGCTGGACTCACAGTTCGAGGAGGCCTGGGCCCGCGACCTCTACGGCCACGGCACCCATCTGGCGGGCATCCTCGCCTCGGACCGTCCCGACGTCCCCGGGCTGGCATCGGACGCCACCCTCGTGTCGGTGAAGGTCGGCGCCACCAACGGCGCCGTGGACGTGTCCCAGACCATCGCCGCGATCGACTGGGTCGTCCAGCACCGCCACGAGCACAACATCCGTGTGCTGGCGCTCGCCTACGGCACCGACGGGACGCAGGACCCGATCCACGATCCCCTGTCCCACGCCATCGAGGTGGCCTGGCGCCACGGGATCGTGGTCGTCGTTGCAGCTGGCAACCACGGCGCCGTACGGGACGGCGTGGTCAACCCTGCCCTCAACCCCTACGTCATCGCCGTCGGCGCCGTCGACACGCAGGGCACGAGCGCGCGGCTGGACGACGAGGTCCCGGAGTTCTCACCGACCGGCACCCGCCAGCGACGCCCCGATGTCTTCGCACCCGGAGTCGGCATCGTCTCCCTGCAGGCGCCCGGCGGATACCTGGACACCGCCTACCCGCAGGCGAGGCAGCCGGACGGACGGTTCCGCGGCAACGGTACGTCCCAGGCCACCATGGTCGTGGCCAGCGCTGCCGCCCTGTTGCTCCAGGATCGTCCCGAGCTGTCACCCGACGACGTGAAGCAGCTCCTCGTGCGCAGCTCGCAGGGCGTGTCGAGCCTGCTCAGCAGCACGAACATGATCGACGTCGAGGCTGCCCGCAGCCTTCGGCCACGGCGAGCCACCCAGCAGTTCCCGCACAGCCGCGGAGACGGGTCGTTGGAGCTGGCCCGTGGATCCATGCACATCGGGGTCGACGGCGCCTGGCTGGACGGGGAACGGGACATCCACGGACGCCCGTTCGACTCCGCCCGATGGGCCGCCGCGGCGGAAGCCGGGACGTCCTGGAGCAACGGTCGATGGAACGGATCCCGCTGGACGTCGTCGGGTCGGATCGACCACGCCTGGCCCGGCCAGACCTGGCAGGGCCGCTCGTGGAGCGGCTGGTCCTGGAACGGGTGGTCGTGGAACGGCTGGTCCTGGAACGGGTGGTCCTGGAACGGCTGGTCGTGGAACGCCGCTGAGTGGCGCTAGGGCATGACCGCGACCCCACACGTGCTGACCCCGATCGTCGATCGGCCGGAACAGCGCGTCTGGATCGCCTCGGCCCTGGCCGCGGTGCTGCTCGCCCTGCCGATCAGCCAGATGCCGCTTCCCCCCGTGGGCGTGACCGAGATGCTGCTCGGACTGTGCCTGGCAGCCACCGTCGCCGCCAGCGAACGCTGGGCCAGCACGACCGTCCGCATCGGTGAGCAGACCCACAACCTGACCCTGGGAGAGGTTCCGCTCGTGGTCGGACTGATGCTCGTCTCACCGGGGGTCCTGCTGCTCGCCCGCATCACCGGCGCGTTCGTCGGGTTGAAGGTCTTCCGTCGACAGGCCGGCCACAAGACCGCGTTCAACATCGTCCACCTCACCGCCGAGACCCTTGTCGCGATCGGCCTGGCGGCCGCGGTCGCGCCGGACGGGCTCCACGACGGGTTGCGCCTCACGATCCTCGGCACCAGCGTGGCCGTCGCCGTCGCGACCGGTGGCGGACTGGCGATGGCGGCGGTGATGCGCATCACCGCCGGCCGACCCCCGCCCGGCACGTTGGTGGTCTCCACCGTGCGGGAGGGGCTCTTCGCGTCCTTGGTGGCGAGTGGTGCAGCGGTCATGGGACTGGCGTTGTGGGGCGTCTCGCCGCTGCTGCTGTGGGGGCCGCTCGCGGTCACCACGGCGATCGTGGCGGCCCACCGCTCGGGGCTCGGACTGGTGCAGGCCAACGCCATCCAGGGCGGCCTGCTGACCTTCACGCGCAGTGTCACCGGCGAGGAGGACGTCACCGCCACGGCGACCCATCTCGTCGAGGCGACTCGGTCGCTGCTGTCCGCCGAGCTCGTCGCGATCCGGCTGGACGGTCTCGACGACGGCCACGACCCGAGCTGGATCGGCGTCGGGTCGGCGGAGGCGAGCAAGCTCGACCACGACCTCGCGCTGGACGGCCGACACGACGAGGCCGGCTGCTGTGTCGGCTCGGCCCGCGAGACCGTGTTCGCCGCCCTTCCGACGGGCTGGCTTGCGGTGGGCATGGACCGGGCGTCCATCCGGCCCCACGACCGCAGCGCCGTCCACATGGTCGGCAACCACGCCGCGGTCGTGCTCGCCAACGCCGAACGCGGGACGAAGCTTCGTCGACAGGCGGCGGAGGCCCACCACCAGGCACGGCACGACTCCCTCACGGGCCTGCCCAACAGGTTGGCCCTGCGATCGGCCATCCAGACGGCGATCGAGGCGGATCAGCCCTTCGGTGTCCTCCTGGTGGACCTCAACGACTTCAAGCAGATCAACGACGCGCTCGGCCACGCAGCCGGCGACGAGGTGCTCACCGAGCTGGCCAAGCGGCTCGGTCCGGTCACCGAGGGCGCCCGCCTGCTGTCCCGACTCGGGGGTGACGAGTTCGCGGTCGTGGCCACGGGCGACCAAGCGGCCTGCGTGGCGCTCGGGCAGCAGCTCAACGGCGAGATCGGGCGCGAGGTGCACATCAGCTCCTACGACCTCCTGGTCGGCAGCAGCGTCGGCCTGGCCCTGTACCCCGACCACGGCACCGACGTCGGCGAGCTGCTCAAGAACGCCGACCTCGCGATGTACGAGGCCAAGGCGCTCGG
This sequence comes from Euzebya pacifica, assembly GCF_003344865.1. Lineage (GTDB taxonomy): Bacteria > Actinomycetota > Nitriliruptoria > Euzebyales > Euzebyaceae > Euzebya > Euzebya pacifica. The sequence continues at coordinate 1,018,912 of NZ_CP031165.1, read as the reverse complement.
CGGAGGCGTCGCCGTCTTCGGCACGGACTCCAGCGGACGGGCGATGCGCCAGCTGGAGATCAGCAGCGCCTTCCGCCACGCGCTGCAGGAACAGCAGCTGACGGTCGTGTTCCAGCCGATCATCGACGTGGCGACGTCCGCCGTGACCGGCGTGGAGGCCCTCACCCGGTGGACCCACCCGGAGCTGGGCGCGGTGAGCCCCGACGAGTTCATCGCGGTGGCCGAGCAGACGGGCCTGATCACGGAGCTCACCCACTTCGTGCTCGACACGACCCTGCAGTGGCAACGCCTGTGGGCGGCCGCGGGACTGGACCTCCAGGTCGCCGTGAACCTCAGCCCACGATCGTTGCTCGACGCCGCACTTCCCCGGCTGGTCCAGCGCCATCTGGCCACCCACGGCCTGCCGGCGAACCGGCTGACGCTGGAGCTGACCGAGAACAGCGTGATCACCGACCCGACCCGGACCCTCGCTGCGCTGGATCGTCTCTCCGGCCTCGGCGTCCGGCTGTCGGTCGACGACTTCGGGACGGGGTACTCGTCGCTGTCGTACCTGCGCAACCTGCCCATCGACTGCGTCAAGATCGACAAGTCGTTCGTGCTGCCGATGGACGGGGACCCTCGGGCGCGGGGGCTCGTGGCAGGCATCATCGGCCTGTGCGATCGACTCGGCTTCAGCGTGGTCGCCGAGGGCATCGAGACCCAGGACGTCCTCGATGCCCTGCAGGACATGGGCTGCGCCTCCGGTCAGGGGTACTTCATCTCCCGACCACTCGACGGCGCCGGAATCCTCGACTGGGTGCGGGGGCGGTCCCCCACCGAGGCTCGAGACTCACTTTGCGTAGAGGCAAATAACTCTTAGTGACTACGTGTTCGTGGTCCGAACGGATGGTCTTCGCGCGGCCGGCCTCCTACGTCCTCAAGGACCCTCGAGGAACCCCCGAGACCTCCAGTGATGACCGCCGCATCCCGCCCCCGCCTCGTCCGCCTGCTCCTCGTCGTGCTCCTCACCAGCGTGGTGGGGAACATCCCGCTCCCCGCCCACGCCGACGACCTGCCCGCCCGCTCCAGCGAGCTGCCCAGCCCGCCGAGCGCTGACGAGGCGGTCTCGTGGGAGGCGGAGGGCACAACCGCGACGCTGGACCATGTCGCCGAGGCCGTCCGGGCAACCCGCCTGCACGAGCGAGGCCTCACCGGACGGGGGATCGGCATCGCCCTGATCGACACGGGTGTTGCCCCAGTCGTCGGCCTGACCGATGTCGTCCACGGCCCCGACATCTCGCTGGACTCCCAGGCGGAGCAGGCCCAGCACTACGACGTGTACGGCCACGGCACACACCTTGCCGGCATCATCACCTCCGACCGCCTGGACGCCCCCGGACTGGCCCCGGATGCCACGCTGCTGTCGGTCAAGGTCGGTGCGTACAACGGTGCGGTCGACGTCTCACAGGTCATCGCCGGCATCGACTGGGTCGTGCAGCACCGCGAGGAGCACAACATCCGTGTCCTCGTCCTGGCCTACGGCACCGACTCCACGCAGGACCCGTTGGTGGATCCCCTGTCCCACGCCGTCGAGACCGCATGGCACAACGGCATCACCGTCGTCACCGCGGCGGGCAACGACGGGCAGGTCCGGGACTCCCTGGTGAACCCGGCCACCAACCCGTGGGTGATCGCCGTCGGCGCCGTGGACACGCAGGGCACGCGACGGGTGTCCGACGACACCGTGGCCACCTTCTCCCCGGCCGGCACCCCCGCTCGCGGACCGGACGTGCTTGCCCCCGGCGTCGGCATGGTCTCCGCCCGTGTGCCCGGCGGCTACCTGGACACCACGTTCCCGGGGGCCCAGCGGCCCGGGGACCTGTTCCGCGGCAACGGCACGTCGCAGGCCGCTGCTGTCGTCGGCGCCGGCGTGGCGTTGATGCTCGAGGACGACCCGTCGTTGACGCCCGACGACGTCAAGGCACGCATCGTCGACGGCAGCAAGGTCCTGCGGCAGGACGGGACGGGTGAGGCCCCCGGCATGCTGAACCTGACCCAGGCCCGTACCTCCGACGTCATCGGTGCCCAGGTGCACCTCCTGAGCTCGGGGACCGGCACCCTGGAGGGTGCCCGTGGCTCCTACCACCTCCTCGGCGACAGTCCGCTGACCGGCGAGCAGGACATCTTCGGCCAGCCCTTCGACAGCGTCGTGTGGGCCGCCGAGGCCACGGCGCTGACGTCGTGGGACGGCGGCACCTGGAACAACACCGAGTGGACCGGTTGGGGCTGGGACGGCTGGGGTTGGGACACCGCGGAGTGGACCGGGACGACCTGGGACGGCTGGGGCTGGGACGGCTGGGGCTGGGACGGTTGGGGCTGGGACGGCTGGGGCTGGGACGGCTGGGGCTGGGACGGCTGGGGCTGGGACGGCTGGGGCTGGGACGGCTGGGGCTGGGACGGCACCCAATGGGACTGAATGAGTAGCCGTCCTCACCGAGGGTGTGCTCAGGTCACTCGGGGGTGCGCCGATCCACAGGGGGACGGGGGTCACCTTCTTCATGGATCACACCGCCGACATGCCGCAGGCCACCACATCGAACGGACCGCCCCCCGGGGCGGTTCGTCGCGTGTGGATGCTGACCGCCGCGGTCGCCGTGATCAGCACGGTGGGCACGCTGGTCCTGCCGAGGTCGCCGATCACGGGCGGCGACGTCCTCCGGGTGCTGCTGCTGACCGCACTGGTCGCCGTCACGGAGCGGTGGTCGTTGTCTGCGCGCGTCGGCCACGTCTCCCACCGGCTGACGCTGTCGGAGGTTCCGCTCGTGCTCGGGGCCTTCGCGGTGTCGCCGCTCCTGCTCGTGGGGGCACGCCTCGTGGGCGGCATCGTCGGCCTGCAGGTGCTCAGGCGCCAGGAGCCCTACAAGACCGCCTACAACGTGGGCTACCTGTGGATCGAGACGCTGATCGTCCTGAACGTCCTGGATCTGCTCGGCGCGTCCTCGATCACCGGAGGACCCCGGGCGTCGTTGGCCATCGTCGCGATCGCCGTGTCCGTGGCCGTGACCGGTGCGGTCGCCAAGGTCGGGGCCATCTCGGCCACACAGGGACGGCTCGTCCGGGGCCTGGCCCTGCGCGGACTGCGTGACGGCCTCGGCCCCTCGCTGGCCACCGCGGCGGCAACCACCGTCGGGGTGGTGCTGTACCGGACCGAGCCGACGCTGCTGTGGGCCCCCGCGGTGGTGCTCGGGGTCCTGATGCTGGCCTATCGCTCGCACGTCCAGCTCGTCGAGGCGCAGGACCTGCAGTCCAGCCTGATCGCCATCACCCAGGGCATCACCGGGGAGTCCACGCCCGAGGAGACCGCGATGCTGATGGCGACCGCGACCCGTCGCATCCTGGACGCCCCCGCCGCGGCGATCAGCCTGGCCGACCCCGACACGGGCAGGCGGACGTGGTACGGCGCCGATGCCGACAGCTGGACGATGCTGGAGGAAGCGCGGCTCGCGGCCATCCGCGCAGCGGGTCCGGGCGCACGTCACGCCCCCGGCGGCACGATCGCCGCGCCCGTCGACGCGGCGACCGACAGCTGGCTCGTCGTCGGCTACAGCCGCAGGTCCCCAACGGGTGAAGCCGACCGTCAGACCGTCGGCATGCTGGCCAACCACGCCGCCGTGGCGCTGGCCAACGCCCATCGCGGTGCAGCGCTGCGAGCACAGGCCGAGCAGGCGACGTTCGAGGCCACCCATGACCCGCTGACCGGGCTGGCCAACCGCGCGGCCCTGATCATCGCCATCGAGGCGGCCCTGGTCGAGGACACCACGTTCGCCGTGCTGCTGATCGACCTCGACAACTTCAAGGAGATCAACGACGCCCTCGGCCACGCCGCAGGAGACAAGGTCCTGGGCGTGATCGGCCAGCGCCTGACCCCGTTCGTGGACGAGGCCCGGCTGGTCTGCCGCCTGGGCGGCGACGAGTTCGCGGTGATCATCGACGGTGGCGAGGTCAGCGCCCGCGATGTGGCAGGGCGCATCCGTGACGCGATCGGGGCGCCTGTGCAGCTGGGGTCCTACACCCTGCAGGTCGGCTGCAGCGTCGGCATCGCCACGTATCCCCACCTCGGCCGGGATGCCGACGAGCTGATGACCCATGCCGACCTCGCCATGTACGAGGCGAAGGCGCGGGGCGGCGGCGTGGCCGTCTTCGGTGCGGCGGCCGGAGGCCGGGCGATGCGCCAGCTCGCCATCAGCTCCGGTTTCCGATCAGCGCTCGGCAACGGCGACATCAACCTGGTGTTCCAGCCGCTCGTCGACCTGCAGACCGACCGCGTGGTCACCATGGAAGCCCTGTCCCGCTGGACCCATCCGGACCTCGGGCCGGTCAGTCCCGAGGAGTTCGTCCGTGTCGCCGAGCAGTCCGGCCTGATCACCGACCTCACCCATCGTGTGCTCGACTCGGCGCTGTCGTGGCACCGCCGGTGGCTCGACGCCGGTGAGGACCTGCCCGTCTCGGTGAACGTCAGCGCGACCTCGCTGCTGGACACGGGCCTGCCTCGCCTGGTCGCCACCACGCTGGACGCCCACGGCGTCCGCGCCGACCGGCTGACCCTCGAGCTGACCGAGTCCAGCGTCATCGGTGACCCCCAGCGCACCCTGGAGGTCCTGGCCCGCCTCCAGCGACTGGGCGTCCGAACCGCGATCGACGACTTCGGCACCGGATACTCCTCGCTGGCCTACCTGGCCCAGCTGCCGGTCGACGAGGTCAAGATCGACAAGTCCTTCGTCCTGCCGATGCTGGACGGGACCGGATCGTTGCCCCTGGTCGCCGGGATCATCCGGCTCTGCACCGAGATGGGCTTCGACATCGTCGCGGAGGGCATCGAGACCGATGAGGTCCAGCAGACGCTCCGCGACATGGGATGCACCCGCGGCCAGGGATTCGGGATCGCCCGGCCGATGGGACCCGAGGCCGTCGTGGAGTGGGTGCGGCGGCACCACGGCCACCGCACCCTTCACGTCGTCGCGGACCCCGCTCGACGCGGGACAGGCGTCACCGGCCCCTGGCGGCCTGCTGCAGGGCGTTGACGATGTCGGGATTGGCGAGCGTGGTGGCGTCGCCGAGGTCGGAGCCCTCCGAGATCTGCTTGAGCAGTCGGCGCATGATCTTGCCGGAGCGGGTCTTCGGCAGGTCCGGGGTGAAGTAGATCTCGGCGGGACGGGCGATCTTCCCGATGACCTCCGCGACGTGCGCCTTCAGCTCGGCCTCGAGGTCTTCCGATGGCTCGTGGGTGCCGCGGAGCGTCACGAAGGCGCTGATGGCCTGACCAGTGAGGTCGTCGGCGCGACCCACCACCGCGGCCTCGGCCACGGAAGGATGGTCGACCAGCGCCGACTCGACCTCGGTGGTGGACAGCCGGTGCCCCGAGATGTTCATGACGTCGTCGACGCGGCCGAGCAGCCAGATGTTGCCGTCCTCGTCGAGCTTGGCGCCGTCGCCGGCGAAGTAGGTATCGGGCCCGAACCGTGACCAGTAGGTGTCCCGGTACCGCTGGTCGTCGCCCCAGATGGTCCGCAGCATCGACGGCCACGGCTTGGCGATGACCAGGTAGCCACCCTCGCCGTTGCCGACCTCCTTGCCCTCGATGTCCACGACGCGGGCGTCGATGCCGGGGAAGGCGGTCATGGCCGATCCGGGCCGGGCGTGGGTGATGCCGGGCAGCGGGGTGATCATGTGGCCGCCTGTCTCGGTCTGCCACCACGTGTCCACGATCGGGGCGGACTCGCCACCGATGTGACGGTGGTACCACATCCACGCCTCGGGGTTGATCGGCTCACCGACGGTGCCGAGCACCCGCAGCGACGTCAGGTCGTGCCGCTCGGGATACTCCGTGCCCCACTTCATGAACGCCCGGATGGCGGTCGGCGCGGTGTAGAGGATCGAGACGTCGTAGCGGTCCACGATGTCCCAGAACCGGTCCTTGTCGGGGAAGTCGGGGGTGCCCTCGTACATCACCGACGTGGCCCCGTTGGCCAGCGGCGCGTAGACGATGTAGCTGTGGCCGGTCACCCACCCGATGTCGGCGGCACACCAGTACACATCGGTCTCGGGCTTGAGGTCGAACGTCAGCCGATGCGTGGCAGTGGTCTGGGTCAGGTAGCCACCGGTGGTGTGCACGATCCCCTTCGGCTTCCCCGTCGTACCGGAGGTGTAGAGGATGTACAGGACGTCCTCGGCATCCATCGGTTCGGCCGGGCAGTCCGCCGACGCGCCGTCCATCACGTCGTGCCACCACACGTCACGACCATCGACCATGTCGACGTCGGTACCCGTGCGGTTGACCACGATCACGGTCGACACCCGGTCGGACTCGGCCCGCTCGATGCCGGCGTCCACCGCCTCCTTCAACCCGATGGTGTTGCCACGCCGGTTGGCGCCGTCGGCGGTGATGACCAGCCGGGCATCGGCATCATCGATGCGATCGGCGAGCGCCTGGGAGGAGAACCCGGCGAACACCACCGAGTGGATCGCCCCGATCCGGGCGCACGCGAGCATCGCCACCGGCAGCTCGGGGATCATGGGCAGGTAGATCGCCACCCGATCGCCCTTGCCCACCCCTCGCGCCTTCAGCACGTTGGCGAACCGGCACACCTCCTCGTGCAGCTCCGCGTAGGTGATCGTGCGCCGCTCGTCGGCCGGCTCACCCTCCCAGTAGTACGCCACCCGGTCGCCCCGACCGGCCTCCAGGTGCCGATCCAGGCAGTTGTCGGCGATGTTGAGCTGTCCACCGACGAACCACTTCGCGTGCGGGGGGTTCCATTCGAGCACCTGCTCCCACGGCGTCGTCCACCGAAGGTGCTCGGCCTGCTGGGCCCACCACGCCTCCGGATCCTTGGCCGCCTGCTCGTACACCCCGTCGTCCGAGACGTTGGCCTGCGCGGCGAACGCGTCCGGTGGCGGGAAGGCACGGCCTTCGTGGTACAGGTTCTCGAGGCTGGACTCGCTCATCGCTCAGTGCCCTTCTGTCGGCTCGGCGCAGTGGAAACGGCGTACCGGCAGGTCTAGCGCCAACAGGGTGTCCCTGTCGAGCCAACGCGGCGACCGGGCGGGTCAGTCGCCGCCGTCCTCGGCCAGCAGGCCCTCGAGGTCGTCGTGGGCAGAGGGCCGGTCGAACATCGACACGTCGATGTCCTCGCGCGGGGTACGGGCGAGGACCTGGACCTCGTCGGGATCGATCCCCTCGTCGGCCAGGGCCCGCAGGTCCTCCTCGTCCAGGTCGATCTCGGCCGTCGCCACGATGGCGCGTCGCCGGACGCCATCCACCCGCTCGGGGCCACCGCTGCGAACCCGGCCGGTCGGCCGTGCCGGTGCGTTCTTGCGCTCTCTGGCCATGATCGAACCCCTGGATCCGTCGGTGCGTCGGGACTGTACCGCTCGTGGCCGGTCGCAGGGCAGACTTGGACGGCAGTGACCTCCCATGCCGATCCGGACCGTGCCCGCCAGATCCGCAGGCTGTTCCGCCTCGGCATGTCGGTGCAGGCTGCGACGGATGCGGTGGACGCCGACCGGGTGACGATGGCGCTCGTCGACCACCTGATCGGTGGCGGGCGGGACTTCACGCGCGAGGAGGCCGCCGGACGTGCCGGCCTGTCCCTGCACGTCGCCGAGACGATCGACCGGGTCGCCGGCGTCGGGGACGACGCCAGGTACTCCGAGTCCGGCATCCACCACCTCGCCCTGATCGCCCGACTGCTGCAGGTCCTGCCCGAGGAGGAGGTGCTGGAGCAGATCCGCGCCGACATCCCGATCCTGCGGGCGTTGGCCCTGCGCACGCTCGACACCGCACGGACGGTCTTCATCGACGCGGCCAGGCGGGACCACCCCGACCCCGTGGATGCCGGCGTGGCCCTGTCGGAGGTCGCAAAGCCCCTGCTGGACCTGTCCTCGGAGCTGGTCGGGGCGAGCTACCGCCGCGTGATCCTCGAGCTGATGACGTCCGACATCGTCGTGGAGTCCTTGCGCTCGGAGGGCGAGACCGTGGACGTCGCTGTCGGATTCGTCGACGTGGTCGGCTACACCTCGTTGTCGGCCCGCGTCGACCCCAGCGGCCTGGACGAGGTCCTGACCCGGTTCGAGTCCGACTGCCAAGCTGTCGTGGAGGCCCATCCCGCGGTGTCGCTGGTCAAGTTCATGGGGGACGCCGGCATGTTCGTGGCGCTCGACCCGGTGGAGCTCGCCACCGCCCTCTTCGGGCTGGTGTCGGACCGGGCAGACGACGACGAGGAGTCGATCCCGACCAGCGCGGGCATCGCCCATGGGCCAGCGCTGCTGCGCGGCGGCGACTACTTCGGCCCACCGGTCAACGAAGCTGCCCGGTTGACCGACCTCGCCCGCCGCCACAGCGTGCTGGTCTCCGACCAGCTGAAGGAGCCGCTGTCCGGCGACTTCGACCTGCGCAGGTTGGCGCCCGTCTCACTCCACGGCATCGGCCGTCGCCGACCCTACGCCCTGCGCAGGGCTCAGGACGACGGCTGACCCGACTGTGTCCGCGCGGCACGCAGGGTGTTCTCCAGCAGCATGGCGCGGGTCATCGGGCCGACGCCGCCGGGCACGGGTGTGATCCAGCCGGCGACCTCGGCGACCCCGTCGAAGTCGACGTCACCCACGAGCTTGCCGTCCTCGCCGCGGGTGATCCCGACATCGATGACGACGGCCCCCTCGCGAACCATGTCCGCGGTCAGCATGCGCGCGACGCCGACGGCCATGATGACGATGTCGGCCCCGCGGGTGTGGGCGGCCAGGTCCTTGGTGCGGGAGTGGCAGCAGGTGACGGTCGCGTCGACGCCCTTGCGGCTGAGCAGCATGGCGAGCGGACGACCGACGAGGGTGGACCGGCCCACGATCACGACGTTGGCACCCGACAGCGGGATGTCGTAGTGCTCGAGCAGGACCTGGCAGCCCAGCGGGGTTGCCGGCACGTAGGTGGGCACCCCGCGCATCAGCTGTCCCTGGCTGTGCGGGTGAAGGCCGTCGACGTCCTTCTCGGGCGCGATGCGGTCCTGCGCGGCGACCTCGTCGAGGTGGTCGGGCAGGGGCATCTGCACGATGATCCCGTGCACCTGGGGGTCCTCGTTGAGCCGGTCGATCTCGGCGTGGAGCGTTTCCTGGGTGACGTCGGACGGCAGGCGAGCACCCAGCGAGCGCATGCCCACCGCGGCGCAGTCCTTCTCCTTCATGCCGACGTAGACGTGGCTGGCCGGGTCGTCACCCACGAGGACGGCGGCGAGTCCCGGCTGCACCCCCGCAGCGGTCAGGTCCGCCACCTCGGCGGCGATGCGGTCGCGTTGGGCTGCGGCGACGGCCTTGCCGTCGATGATCTGGGCGCTCATGTCGCCGCATGATGGCACGCCTGACCCGATGGATCAGCGTCGACCCCCGCTGACCACGACGCGAGGGACCGCCCCGACGAGCCTGACCGGCAGCCACAGGGTCCAGGCGAGCGCCCACCCGAACCGCCCCGCGGTCCGGGCGTGTGCAGCCACGACCACGATCAGCAGCAGGACCACGAGCACCACTGCGAGGGGGGTCCAGCGCGGCAGTGCCTCGACGACGGCCAGCCCGACGGCGCCGCTGCCGAGCAGCAGCAGCCCTGCGACGGTGTCGGCCAACCAGCGGCCGCGATCGTCACCGGCATCGTCCAGCCCGGCGAGCAGGTCTCCCCAGGCCCACGGCGGGGCGAACAGGGCCAGCGCGGCCCGACCCGTGACGACGTGCACGATCAGGTGCAGCACCGTGGCCAGGGCGAACACGCCGACCATCACCGACGCCGCACCGTCGCCGCCCAGCGCCCAGGCCACGGAGGGGGTGAGCAGGACGACCGCCAGCGCCGCCAGCGGCCAGCCCAGCCGGGCGTCCGCGTCGTCGACTGGGTCCTCGGGATGGCGGTGGATGTCGTGGACCGGGAGGAGGAGGGTGGGTTGACGCGGATCCTCGTGCACCACGGGGTCCGACGGCGGAGCGACCGTGATGCGGGCGCGCGGATCGACCACCGCGGCGCAGGTTCCCGGCCGCCGCGCCGGGTCGGTCGCCACACCGGCCAGCAACCCGCCGGGAAGGTCGTGCCCAGCAGGATCCTCGCGCAGCTCCGCCAACAGCTCGGTCAGCGCGTGGGCGCGCAGCCCCGTGAGGAGGGCGATGCCGGTGGCCGCCAGCGAGTGGACGTCGGCCAACGGTCCGAACCGTCCGGTGACGACCTCAGGAGCCAGGTACGCCGGCGTCCCGACCCGGGTGAGGTCGGTGGTGTCGAGCCCCCGCATCGTCGAGGGATCGACCAGCACCAGGCCGTCGCGGGTCGCGATCAGGTTGCCGGGCTTGACGTCACGGTGGACCAGCGGGACGCCGTCGGACCACGCACCCGCGTGCAGCAGGTCCAGCGCCTCGGCAACGTCGGCCAGCGCCTCCAGCGCGTCGGGCACGGGACCGACCGTCGCCAGCGAGTCACCCGTCACGAGGTCCATCTCGACGAAGCCCCAGCCGGCCAGGTCCCCTGCGGTGAACCGGCCACCCCGCGTCACACGGACCAGCGCAGGATGGTCGATGCGGACCAGCCAGCGGCCGCGGCGACGGACGTCGTCGGATCCCGCCAGCACCTCGGGGCGGATCACCTTGAGCGCGCACGGCGTGCCGTCGGGCCGTTCGGCCTCCCAGACCTCGCCCTCGCCACCGCGCCCGAGCGGGGCGACGAGCCGGCGGCCGGCAACCACCGCTCCGGCACCCATCGACGCGACGTCCATTCCACCGCCACAGTAACTGCCACCGAGGGGGACGTCCGGAACGGGGCACCGACACCCGGGGCTGATTGGCTACCGGGCGTGCCGCAGCGGGAGGACGGTGGGGATGCTCGGGTCCTGGCGCCGGAGCAGGACGCCGACAGCCTCGGCGCTCATGGGGCGGTGCAGGTGGAATCCCTGTCCGCTGTCGCAGCCCATGGCGGTCAGCAGGTCCAGCGACGTCTGGTCCTCGATCCCCTCGGCCACCACGTGCAGTCGCAGGCTCTTGGCCATCTTCAGGATCGCCTCGGTGATGGCCCGGTCGTCGGCGTCCCTGGCCAGGTGGGTCACGAAACCACGGTCGATCTTGACCTCGTCGACGGGCAGCCCCTTCAGCTGGGCCAGCGAGGAGTAGCCGGTCCCGAAGTCGTCGATGGACACCCGCATGCCCGCGGCGTCGAACAGCGCCAGGATGCCGCTGCTGCGCTCGAGGTCGCCCATCATCTGGGACTCGGTGATCTCCAGCGTCAGCCGGTGGCCGGGGACCTCGTGCTCGCGGCACCGGTCGATGATGTGGCGGGCCAGCGACTCCTCCTGCATCACCACGGTGGACAGGTTGACGGCCACGGAGATGTCGCAGCCGGTCTTCTCCCACTCGGCGGCCTGCCGGATGGCGCTGTCGACGACCCAGAGGGTCAGCGGACGGATCAGGCCGGTGCGCTCGGCGACGTCGATGAACTGTGCGGGTGAGACGTAGCCACGGGTTGGGTGGGCCCAGCGGGCGAGCGCCTCGACGCCGTCGATCTGCCCGGTCTTCAGGTTGACCTTGGGCTGGTAGGCGATCGACAGGCCGTCGTTGTCGATGGCGCGTCGCAGGTCGCTGGCCAGCTCCAGGCGCTCGGTTGCGGCGCTGTCGAGGTCGCTGGTGAACCAGGCGATCTCGGCCGACCCGTCGGCACCGTGCTCGACGAGGGCGTTGGTGGCCCGGCGGAGCAGCTCACCGACGTCGGTGCCGTGGCGAGGTGCCGAGGCGGCGGCGAAGGAGAACCGCGCTTCGAGCTGCAGGTGGGTTCGGGTGATGGGCCCACGAAGTGACTGGCGAAGGCTGTTGATCGCGTCGCGTGCGTCGAGCCGGTGCTCCATGCCCGGCATGACCGCGGCGAAGCGGTCGGGACCGATGCGGCCAACGGTGAAGCCGTGCTCCTCGCCGAACCGCCGCAGGCGGTCGGCGGTGGACTGGGCGACCTCGACGGAGACGGTGTGGCCGAACGCGGCGTCGATCATCTCCAGGTCCAGCAGCTCGGCGACCATGACGGTGCCGGCATCCAGCTGCGGGATCGCATCGACGAGGCCCTCGAAGTTCAGCAGCTGCGTCGCCGGGTCCCGCAGCGCGGACCGTTCCAGCTCGACGGACCGGGAGCGAAGCTGGTCGACCAGGCGGGACGTGGCCACCGCGACCCCTGCATGGCGGGCCAGCGCACAGGCCAGCGCCACGTCGTCGGTGTCGAACTTCGGCATCGTGCCGCGCCGTCCCTGGAGGACCAGGGCACCCTCGACGGACTCGTGGGCGAAGCTGGCCAGGAGGAGCTGCTCGGTGAGTGGCCCGACGATGTGGAGGTAGGGGTTGCGGCCCCCGGCGTCGACGGTCAGGCCGTCCACCGCCCCGGCGACCAGGCGCTTGGCCTCGCTCATCGGGAGCTCTTCGGACGACAGCAGCCCCGCGCCGAGGGAGTCCAGCCGCACCGCCACGTCGCCGGTGATCAGCACGATGCCGGTCTGCTTGGCGCCGGTGACCTCAGCCGCTTCCTCCAGGACGTTGGCCAGCAGGTGCTGGACGCTGGTCTGCCCCTGGATCCCCTCCATGAAGGTATAGAGGGAGGCGACCGACCGGTGCTTCTGCGACAGGGCGTGGCGCGAGCGGTTGGTCACGATCAGCAGGCCGAGGACTCCGGCGAACGCCACGGCGGTCACTGTCTCCGCCTCCACGAGCCTCGACGCCACCGTGGCAGCGGCACTGGAGATCGCAAGCGTGGCCAGGATCGCAACGAGCGTCGGCTTCAGCTGGTCCAGGCGAATTCGTCCGACCGTCAGACGAATGACGAGGAGGACCATGGCAGTCGAGAACGCCTCGGAGACGGCAATCGCGACGAGGATCGCCACCACCGTTCGCGCCTCGAGCAGGGCGGCATCGCCCGCAACGACTGCGAATACCGTCGCTTGGACCCATACCTCCGCCGCATGCGCTGCCGCGTTGAAGCGCAGCTTCTCCCAGCTGTTTGCCCATCGGTACCGAAGCGCCACATGTCCAGCCACCACTCGAGCAGCCAGTGTCGGGACGGGGCCGACGACGATGACACCGAGCACGATCACCAGTCCCGACAGCGTGCTGTGGAAGGACTGCCCGCGGAACTCGAGCCCCAGTGGGAACCACTCCGCCACCATAAAAGCCGCAAAGAGGAGGACCACCGGGAGGATGCCGGTGTACACAGCCTCGTATGTGGGCGTCACGATGGCCCACGCAGCAGTCGCAATCAGCCCAAGGACCGCCGTGAGGCGGTCAGCGGGCGAGGGGAAGCGCTGCATGTCGTCATTACTCCGCGGAGTTTTCTCCGTGCAAGAGGTTTACGTGGCCGCGCGGAGAACTTAACCTACAGGCAGGCGCACCCGACACGCTGCAACGTGCCGAGTGTGCTCGTCCTGTTATTCGTGTTTTCGTTTGTCTGTTCTCTGGAAGGAACTGCAATGACCCGCAAGACCGATGGCGCATCCTGGGCTGGAGCTTCTTGGGCCGGTGCAAGCTGGGCCGGTGCCTCTTGGGCCGGAGCCTCCTGGGCCTAGTTACTTGCCTGTCGTGTCGGTTCTTCGGCACGACGGTCACCCGCCTTTAGAAAAAAACTTCGCGATACCCAAGAAAGAAGGCAGACCCGTGTCCGTGATGATTGACGAACGCGTTGCTGGTGGCAGGCCCACCCGTCCGGTCAAGTACGAGATCCGACGCCCGGCCCTCGGCCGAGTGTTCGGTCTGGTGACCGCGCTGCTCGCGAAGTAGTACCCGCCGCCGTGGCGCGAACGGGGGATTCCTGTTGTGCGCCCGAAACGGCTTCGACGGCCAGCACGCTCCGTAGTGGGTGTGCTGGCCGTTGCTGATCCCGGGGACAGGATCGAGCGACGAACCGCAGGCCCCCGACCTGGCTCAGGCGACGATTGGACCCTGCGCCCGCACCAGCGTCCGGACCTGGACCAGTGCCAGCGCCCCCGCCTGCACCGATGCCAGGCCGAGCGCGAACCGGCCGCCGCGGCCACCCCGCGCCACCACGAGGCCCAGCAACGCCGCGCCGCTGCCCACGTTGACGGCAACCGCGCGCCGCAGGGGTGACTGCCAGTCCTCGGCGACGGCCCCGACGGCCGACGCCCCGGCCCACACCGTCCAGGCGGCACCGGCCACGCGCACGAACCCAGCCGGCACTCTCGTCGACCGGCCGATCGACCCCGCCGCACCCATGGCCAGCAGGCCCTTCGAGGCGGCCACGGCTGCGTCGAGGCTCAGCAGGCGGCGTCCGTCGACCTCGGCCTGCGTCGGCACCGCCGGGTCGCTGGCCGAGCGGGCATCGCTCGTCGCCTCGGGGCGGGGGTCGCCGTCGGTCACGATCGGCTCAGTGCCGGAAGTGACGACGGCCGGTGAAGACCATGGGCACGCCTGCGGCGTCGCAGGCGGCGATCACCTCGGCGTCACGCATGGACCCGCCGGGCTGGACGATCGCCCTGACCCCAGCGGCGATGGCGGCCTCGGGGCCGTCGGCGAAGGGGAAGAAGGCGTCGGAGGCCAGGACCGAGCCGGTGTGGCGTCCACTCGACTTCTCCACGGCGATCTTCACCGAGTCCACTCGCGACATCTGGCCGGCGCCCACGCCCACGACGGCCCGGTCAGCGGTGAGGACGATCCCGTTGGACTTCACGTGCTTGCACACGGTCCAGGCGAACTGCAGTTCGGCAAGCGTTGCCTCGTCCGGCTTCGCCCGGGTGGGGATGGTCCAGGTGTCGGGCGTCTCCGGGGCCGAATCCGGTTCCTGCACCAGCAGGCCCCCGGCCACGGAGCGGATGATCCGGTCACCGGTCCCGCGGGTCGGACGGTCGATCGCGAGGATCCGGAGGTTGGCCTTGGTGCGCAGGATCTCCAGGGCGTCGTCGTCGAAGCCCGGCGCCACGACGACCTCGGTGAAGACCTCCACGATCTGACGGGCGGTGGCCGCGTCGATCGTCCGGTTCGCCGCGACGATGCCGCCGAAGACGCTGACGGAGTCACCCTCGAAGGCTCGGGGGTAGGCCTCGGCCAGCGAGTCCGCCACGGCCAGGCCGGCCGGGTTGGTGTGCTTGATGATCGCGATGCAGGGATCCTCGAAGTCCATCGCCATCCCGAACGCCGCGTCGGTGTCGAGGATGTTGTTGTAGGACAGCTCCTTGCCGCCCAGCACGCGGGAGCTGCCGAGGCCCCACGGCTCGCCGCGCTCGACGTAGTACGCCGCCGCCTGGTGGGGGTTCTCGCCGTACCGCAGGGTCTGCTTGCGGGAGTAGACGGGACCGAAGCGGTCGGGGAACGCCTCGCCGCTGGCGAACCACGCCGCGATGTCGGCGTCGTAGGACGCGGTGTGCGCGAACGCCTGAGCGGCAAGTCGGGTGCGCGTCGCCAGTGACAGGCCACCCCCGTCGGTGATCTCCGACAGGACGTCGACGTAGGCGTCGGGCGAGGTGACCACGCCGACGTGCCGGTGGTTCTTCGCCGCCGCCCGCACCATCGTCGGGCCGCCGATGTCGATCATCTCGATCGCGGCTGCGCGGGTGACATCCGGGTCGGCGATCGTGTCGCGGAACGGGTAGAGGTTGACCACGACCAGGTCGACCGCCGTGATGGCGTGGTCGGCCAGCGCCTGCAGGTGGGCTTCGTTGTCGCGGTCCGCCAGGATCCCCGCGTGCACCGCCGGGTGCAGGGTCTTGACGCGGCCGTCCATCATCTCGGGGAAGCCGGTGACCTCCTGCACCTCGGTGACGGCGACGCCGGCATCACGGATGCGGGCGGCGGTCGAGCCGGTGGACACGATCTCCACGCCGGCAGCGGCCAACCCCGCGGCGAGCTCGGTCAACCCTGCCTTGTCGTAGACGCTGACGAGCGCGCGGCGAACAGGGGTGGTGGTGTCGTCGGTCATTGGATCCTCGTGTGACGGCCGTCGATGGTGACCCGGCCGGCGCAGATCAGCGCCACGGCCTCGGGAAGCAGCCGGTGCTCGACCGCCTGCATTCGGGCATGGAGGGTATCGGAGGTGTCGCCGTCCTCCAGCGGGACGGCTTCCTGGGCGATGATCGGACCGTGGTCGACCTTCTCGTCGACGTAGTGCACCGTCACGCCGCTGACCTTGACACCCCAGGCGATGGCCTCCTCGGGCGCACGCGCGCCGGGGAACGCCGGCAGGAGGGACGGGTGGACGTTGACCGTGGGCCAGCGGTCCACGAACGCGCCGGTCAGGATCTTCATGAACCCGGCCAGCACGACCAGGTCCGGTTCGGCTGCCGCGACGGCGTCGATCAGCGCCTGCTCCCACGCCTGCCGATCGGGATGATCGGCGAGGGCCACGGTTGCGGTGGGGATGCCCGCCCGTGCGGCGCGCGCCAGTCCCCCCGCCCCGGGCCGGTCGCTGACGACCAGCACGAGGTCACCACCGAGCTCTCCGGCGTCGACAAGCGCCTGCAGGTTGCTGCCGGAACCACTGATGAGCACGACGATCCGCGCCCGTTGGGTGGGCATCGCCGTCATCGCTGGCCTCTTCGGTTGCCGTTCAACAGGTGTTCCTCCGATCGACCGACCCGGGTCGGCGGCCGAGCGCATATCGTATTCGGTGACGGGGTCGTCTCGATCTGACCCTGTGGCCCGGTTCCCCCCTCGGACCGGGCGCACCGCGATCGACCAGGAGACCCTTCTTGAGCCTCACCCCGGACGCAGTCAGCCGGAGGGCCGCCCACGCCGTCGAGGTCGTCAAGCCACGGCTCCGCGGGGTCACGCACCTGGCCATGGCGCCGATCGCCGCCGTCATGGCCGTCGTGCTCGTGTGGAACGCCACGGGCGCCAACAGGATCACCACCGGCATCTTCGGGGCGCTGCTCGTGGGCCTCTACGCCACGTCGGGCAGCTATCACGTGCCCAGGTGGCGTGGACGGGTGCGGGTGTGGTGGGGACGCGCAGACACGGCGATGATCGTGCTGTTCATCGCGGGCACGTTCACCCCGATCGCCTTCCATGCGCTGACCGGATCGTGGCGCCTGTGGAGCCTGGTGATCGCGTGGGTGATCGCCGTGGCCGGGGCGGGCATCGCCATCTCACCGATCACCGCGCCGCGGTGGCTCCGCACCTCCGGGTACCTGGCCATCGGCTGGCTGATGGTGGTGCCGATGTGGAAGATCGCGGCTGCGCTCCCGCTCGCTGGGACCGCCCTCATCATCCTGGGTGGCGTGCTCTACACCATCGGTGGCGTGGTCTACGCCGCGAAGAAGCCCGACCCCTTCCCCGAGTGGTTCGGCTTCCACGAGGTCTTCCACCTGCTCGTGATCGCTGCCTCGATCTGCCACTACCTGGTGATCATCCGCTACATCGTCTGACGCGTCCGCCCGAGACCTCCGCCCCCTCCCGACAACTCCGGCGAGGGGGCGAAACTTTGCCGGGAAGTTCGAGTCGAAGAAGTACGAGCGACCACCGGCCAGTCCGGCACGGTCCCTCGTCCGGCCGGTTCGGTTTCCCTCAGCCGGGCCGGCCGGTCCTTCGTACCGGAAGGCGGACACCGCAATGACCCCTCTCGTCCTGGCCCAGAGCTTCGACTGGCAGACTCCCCTGGAGAACGCCGTGGATGCCGTGGTGACCTTCGTGCCCAGGCTCCTGGCGTTCCTCCTCATCCTCCTGGTGGCCCGGTTCGTCGCGGGCGCGTTCCGCAAGGCCACCACCTTCCTCCTCCAGCGGGTTCACTTCGACCGCACGATGGACCGGGCGGGCATCGGCCAGCCCCTGGCCCGCGCCGGCTTCGACGACGCCGGTGGCTTCGTCGCCATGATCGTCTACTACGCGGTCCTGCTGCTCGGCCTGCAGCTGGCGATCAGCGTCTTCGGCCCCAACCCGATCTCGGACCTGATCAACTCCGTCGTGGCGTTCGTCCCGAAGGCCATCGTGGCCATGGTGATCATCATCATCACCGGTCTCCTGGTGCGGGCGGTCAACCAGGTGCTGCAGCCCTTCTACGCCAACATGGACTGGGGCGGCATCGCCCGCAGCATCGTGACGGTCGCCATCTGGATGCTGGGCATCTTCGCGGCGCTCGACCAGATCGACGTGGCCCAGGACGTGGTCTCCACGCTCTTCACCACCATCGTCGGTTCCCTCGGCCTGATCATCGTCATCAAGTTCGGCGTCGGTGGGATCTGGGCGGCACGCGACCGCTTCTGGCCAGCCGTCTACGACCGGATCGAGGGCGCGGCGCGGACCGACACGCCCTCCTGAGCGATCACACCCCGGGGGCCCGACCGCTGGTCGGGCCCCAGTGGCGTCGGTCGGCATCCGCCGTTCGGCCGACTGCATCCCCCGGACCACGGGTTTATGCTTGGTGACCTGCGATCGGCGTTGCAGTGCGAGGCCCAGAAGGGCCACGCCGGACGTGCACAACGGTTCGCGAGGAGGCACGTGTTGCCGGGCATCCCACCCGACGTGTCCGCTGCCCTTGCACCCATCACCCCCTCGCCGCCACGACGACGTGGCGGTTGTCGAGACGATGGAGGAAACCCACAGTGAACGTTGACACGATCGAGAACTTGTCCTTCAAGGTGAAGGACCTGGCGCTGGCCGAGGCCGGACGCCACCAGATCCGCCTGGCCGAGCACGAGATGCCCGGCCTGATGGCCCTCCGCGAGGAGTACCGCGACAGCCAGCCGCTGGCCGGCGCGCGGATCGGCGGATCCCTGCACATGACCACCCAGACCGCGGTCCTCATCGAGACCCTGGTCGACCTCGGCGCCGACGTGCGCTGGTGCTCGTGCAACATCTTCTCCACCGAGGACGGCGCCGCTGCGGCGATCGTCGTCGGTCGGGACGGTACCCCCGAGAACCCCCAGGGTGTTCCGGTGTTCGCCTGGAAGGGCGAGACGCTGGAGGAGTACTGGTGGTGCACCGAGCAGATGCTGGACTTCCCGGACGGCCCGAACATGATCCTGGACGACGGCGGTGACGCCACGCTCCTGATCCACAAGGGCACCGAGTTCGAGGCCAACGGCGTCGTCCCGCCGGCCGACGAGGAGGCCAGCGACGAGTACCGCGTCATCCTCGACCTGCTGAACCGCTCGCTGGCCGAGAACCCCACCCGGTTCACCGAGATGGGCAAGCAGATCAAGGGCGTGACCGAGGAGACCACGACGGGCGTCATGCGCCTGTACGAGTTCGAGCGCGACGGCAGCCTGCTGTTCCCGGCCATCAACGTCAACGACGCGGTGACCAAGTCGAAGTTCGACAACAAGTACGGCACCCGCCACTCGCTGATCGACGGCATCAACCGCGCCACCGACACCCTCATCGGCGGCAAGACTGCCGTCGTGTGCGGCTACGGCGACGTGGGCAAGGGCTCCGCTGAGTCACTGCGCGGCCAGGGCGCTCGGGTCATCATCACCGAGATCGACCCGATCTGTGCCCTGCAGGCGGCGATGGACGGCTACCAGGTGACGACCCTCGAGGACGTCCTGGAGACCGCTGACATCTTCATCACCTCCACCGGCAACAAGGACATCATCTCCGCCGAGCAGATGCAGCGGATGAAGCCGCAGGCCATCGTCGGCAACGTCGGGCACTTCGACAACGAGATCGACATGGCCGGCCTGGCCCGCATCCCCGGCGTGACCAAGACCGAGATCAAGCCGCAGGTCCACGAGTGGACCTTCCCCGATGGCTCCAACATCATCGTGTTGTCCGAGGGTCGCCTGCTGAACCTGGGCAACGCCACCGGCCACCCGTCGTTCGTGATGTCCAACAGCTTCACCAACCAGACGATCGCCCAGATCGAGCTGTGGACGAAGACCGAGGAGTACCCCGTCGGCGTCTACACGATCCCCAAGCACCTGGACGAGAAGGTCGCACGCCTGCACCTCGACGCCCTGGGTGTGAAGCTCACCGAGCTGACCAAGTCCCAGGCCGAGTACATCGGCGTGGACGTCGAGGGACCCTACAAGCCCGACCACTACCGCTACTGAGCACCGGGCGGTTCGCAGCACGAACCGCCCGAGCGACGACCACGTACATCCCGACGGTCGGCCCATCCCGGGCCGGCCGTCGGCCGTTGCTGGACACGAGCGCTGCGTGCCATGTTTTTCACGGGCTGTCGTCGGGCACCGTCGACGTCTGACAGGATGACCGACGGGGCGGGGCAGACCAGCACGAAGAGGCCCAATGCTTGCAACAGTTAGCGTGCCATCATACGGTGGCGCATATGAGTGACGCACCCGCCGTGGCGTCCGGAGCCCCCACCGGATCACCGACCACCCGCCCCACCAGCGATGGACGCAGCCTTCCCGGTATCGGCCTTGCCGCAACCGCCGCCGGCGTGGCCATCGGCTCGGCCGCGGCCGGCATGGCCCGCCTCCGTCGTCGTCGCCCCAGCACCGAGACCGTCCCGCAGGGGGTGGCCACGACCGATGGCCTTCGCCTGCACACGACCGTGCACGGTGACCGGTCCGCTCCAGCTGCCGTGGTGTTCGTCCACGGCTGGACCATGTCCGGGGAGTTCTGGACCGGGCATGCCGAGGCCCTGGCACGGCGCGGCCTGCTGACCGTCACCTACGACCAGCGGGGGCACGGCCGCTCGGGACGACCGGGACGTGACGGGTTCGACCTGCAGCACCTCGGCAACGACCTCGCTGCGGTGCTCGATGCCACGGTGCCCACGCGAACCCCGGTGGTGCTCGTCGGGCACTCCATGGGCGGTATGACGGTCATGGCGTGGGCCGGCCGAACACAGCCGTCCCGCCACGACGTCCGCGCCACCGTGCTGGCCAACACCGCCGTGCACGAGCTGGTCTCCGACGCCGTCGCCGCCCTGACCGGCACCACCAACCGGGTGGTCCACCAGCTACTGCGGCAGGCAGCGAAGGTGCCGACCCCGGTGCCCTCCACGCCGATCAACCGCCGGCTGGTCCGAACGCTGGCCCTCAGCCCCGACGCACCGGACTCCGCGGTCGAGCTGACGCATCGCCTCTTCCTCGCGTGCCCGCCGTCCGTCAGGGTCGGGTTCGCCCACCAGATCGATGTGCTGGACCTCCGCGAGGGCGCGTCCCGCCTTCACGTCCCCACCCTGGTCCTGACGGCGACCAACGACCGCCTGACGCCGCCCTCCCACGCCCAGCGGTTGGTGGAGCTCCTGCCGGACGCCCGGCTGCAGGTCGTCCCCGGCAGCGGACACCAGCTGCCGCTGGAGCGGCCTGCGGACACCATCCACCTGGTCCACGACCACGTCCGGCGGCACGCGCTGGTGCCCGACCCGCGGCACCGTGATGCCTCGCCCCCACGGGATGCCGTGGAGGCCTGACACTGATCACGCATGACACGACGACGGCCGGCCGGTGCGATGCACCAGCCGGCCGTCGTGGTTCCGAGCTCGGCCGGAGCCGAGGGGCCGGGTCCTACGTGATCAGGCCCAGGTCCTTGACGGTGTCGCGCTCCTCGGCGAGCTCGGCGACCGTCGCGTCGATGCGACCGCGGCTGAAGTCGTCGATGTCGAGGCCCTGCACGATGGACCACTTCCCGTCTGCGGTGGTGCAGGGGAACGAGGACAGCAGGCCCTCGGGGACGCCGTAGCTGCCGTCGGACGGCACGGCCATGGAGACCCAGTCACCGTCGGGGGTGCCCAGCGCCCAGTCGCGCATGTGGTCCAGCGCCGCGCTTGCCGCGGAGGCTGCCGAGGAAGCCCCGCGGGCGGCGATGATGGCAGCCCCGCGCTTCTGCACGGTCGGGATGAAGTCGTCCTCGAGCCACGTCTGGTCGTCGACCTGCGCGGCGGCGTTCTTGCCGTCGACCTCGCAGTGGAACAGGTCGGGGTACTGGGTCGCGGAGTGGTTGCCCCAGATCGTCATCTTCTTGATGTCGTTGACGGAGGCGCCGGTCTTCGCCGCGAGCTGCGACATGGCCCGGTTGTGGTCCAGGCGGGTCATGGCGGTGAACTGCTCGTCGGGGATGTCCGGCGCGTTGTTCATCGCGATCAGGCAGTTGGTGTTGGCCGGGTTGCCGACCACGAGGACCTTGACGTCGGGGGAGGCGTGGTCGTTCAGGGCCTTGCCCTGGACGGTGAAGATGGCACCGTTGGCCTCCAGCAGGTCCGAGCGCTCCATGCCCGGGCCGCGGGGACGCGACCCGACGAGCAGGGCGTAGTCGGCATCCTTGAAGGCGACGTTGGGGTCATCGGACTGCACGGTGCCGGCAAGCAGCGGGAAGGCGCAGTCGTCGAGCTCCATGACGACGCCCTTGAGGGCGTCCATGGCCGGGGGGATCTCCAGCATCTGCAGGATGACCGGCTGGTCCGGCCCGAGCATGCCGCCGCTGGCGATGCGGAACAGGAGCTGGTAGCCGATCTGGCCGGCGGCGCCGGTGACGGCGACGCGTACAGGACTGGTGGGCACGAGGCTTCACTTCCTCTGTTGGGGAGTCTTGGGTGGGCGCACGACGGGCACCCCGAGCGGGCGCATCGTACCTGCCGCTCCTCCCCCTCCTCCTCGCCAACGGGTCAGTGCGCCCCGGAGGTGGCGATCAGGTCGACGTTGGGCAAGAACTCCTCGTCGATGAACAGCCGGGTCAGCTCGGCTCGCGAGCTGATGCCCATCTTGTCGTGGATCGACCGGATGTGCGTCCGCACGGTGTGGATGGAGATCTCCAGGCCCGAGCTGATCTGCTGTGCGCTGTCACCACGCAGGAGGAGGGACACGATCTCCTCCTCGCGCGTGGTCAGCTCGTGGGCGGCGACGACGAGCGGTCCGAGCTCGGAGGTCCTGGTCGGCTCGATCGTCAGGACCGTGTGTCCCATGCGGCCGTCGGGCGTGCGGGTGCACGTGCCCCGGAGGGTCACCCGCTGGCCGTCGAGGAGGGCGACCCTGGTGCTGGCCTCCGGGGCATCGAAGCCACCGGCAAGGAAGCGCGCGCGGGCCCAGATGGCGTGCACGATGGCGTTCAGGAAGGCCGATGAGTCCGAGGTGTTCACCGCCTCGGGGATCAGGCTGATCAGCTCCTTGGCCTGGGGGGTCATGGAGAGGATGTCCCCGCCCTCGCCGATGATGACCACCGCCGAGGACGTCGGCAGGCCGTCGACCCCGACCTGGGGGCGTGCCAGCGCGGTCCGGAGCAGGTCCGCCATGGCTGGCCGGACCAGGTCGACGACCACCAGCTCGTCGTCGGTGAAGTCCGGTTCGCCCTCGCCCCTGACGAGGTCGACCAGGCCGTAGCAACCGGCGGTCGTGGAGATGGTCGAACGGAGCTGGGCGTCCAGGCCGAGGCCGCTGAGGATCTCGCGGTGACGCGAGCTGCGGTCGGGGCGACCGGCGGTGACCCGGTGCAACGTCTGCGGGGCGCCGCCGCCCTCGTGCAGCCCCGCGATGCTCATGACATCCGGCTCGAGGTACTCCTTGTCCCAGTACGGACCGCACGATTCGGCGGGGAACATCCTGATGTAGGCCGCGCCGGCTGGCAGCAGCGAGCTCGGGTCGGTGCTGGTCACCGCACAGGCGTCGAACGGCACGACCGTACCGATGATGTTGGCGGACTGCTGCAGGATCGACACGACCGGCATCTCCGCGTCCAGGTCCCGCAACCTGCGCGAAAGCCCCTCAGCTTCACGGATGGTGTTCACGACACGCACCGTAACCCGTGGGCGCTCCGCGGAACAGGGCGGCACGGTACCCAATGTTGGGTAGCCCTGACGCGAGACGGCTCTTGCCTAATGCTGTTCGGAAAACCGAACGATGTTAGGAGAGCCGAATGACGACCGCCGGACGCAGCGCAGTCGCCCGACGGCGACTCCGCCGGACCGAGGAGATCATCACTGCGGCCTGGGCCCTGGCCGAACGGGACGGGATCGCCTCGTTGTCCCTGCGGGACCTGGCCGCTGCGGTGGGCATGCGCGCCCCGTCGCTGTATGAGTACTTCGATGGCAAGGACGCCATCCACGACGCCATGTTCGCCGAGGGCTGGACGGCGCTGCACCGCCACATGGAGGGGCGAACCGCCCCCAGGAAGGACCCCACGGCCGCGCTGATCGCGGGGACGGAAGCCTTCCTCGACTTCTGTGCGGCGAGCCTGCCGCGCTACCAGCTGATGTTCACACGGGCGGTACCGGGATGGGAACCCGGTGAGTCCGCCTATGCCGTCTCGCAGTCCTACTACGCCACGTTCGTGGCGGACCTCGCTGCGGTCGGCGTCGTCGACCCCGCCGACGTCGACCTGTTCGCGGCGATCGGGGCCGGGCTCGCCGCGCAGCAGGCCGCCAACGATCCCGGCGGTGACCGGTACCGCCGGCTGGTCCCGGCCGCCATCGCGATGTTCGTGCACCACCTCCAGGAAGGACAGGACCAGTGACCGCACTCCCGACCCAGGACATCCCGAGGATCACACGCGACGACGCGGAGGAGGTGGCCGCACGTGCCTATTCCCAGCTGCTGGACCTGCTCGAACGGCTCGACGCCGACAGCTGGTCCACCCCGACCGACTGCGATGGCTGGGATGTCGCGGACATGGTCGGCCACCTGATCGGGGCGGCGAAGGGCAACGCCTCCCGACGAGAGATGTTGCGCCAGGGCATACACGGCAAGCGTCGTGCCAAGGCCTTCGACGGCAACTCGCTGGACGCCCTCAACGACCTCCAGGTGAGGGACCACGCGCACCTCTCGGCCGCCGAACGCATCACCGCACTGCGCGAGGTGGCACCCCGCGCGATCCGGGGGCGTGTCCGCACGGGCGGCCTGCTCCGTCGGGTGCCGGTGCCGCTGGACACCGGCGGGTCGTCGATGGACGGACTCCCCGGCAGCGTCCGGCTGGGACACCTGATGGACGTGATCTACACCCGTGACGTCTGGCTGCACACCGTTGACATCGAGCAGGCGACCGGGGTTGCCGCAGACCGGTCCGGCGACCTCGACCGCATCGTCGTCCACGACGCGGTGGCCGAGTGGCTCCAGCAGCACGGGCAGCCGGTTCGCATGGAGCTGACGGGCCCCGGCGGCGGCACGTTCGTGCAGGGCGCCGACGGACCGGGCATCGAGGTGGACGCCATCGCCTGGGCCCGGACGGTGAGCGGGCGAGTGCCGGGGCAGGGCCTGCTGGCGGTACCTGTCCTCTTCTGACTACGCGTGCGCCGGACCGCTACCCAACATTGGGGATCGCCGCGTGCGCACATCGCACGCATCGTCGAGGAGGACGCGAGGGGCGGGCCCTCGCCACTGCTTATGGAGGACGCCTGATGAGCATGCAAACCCCAACCCTGCACGGCCCCGGTGAGGGCGACTGGTATCAGTTCCTGGCCGGCCGCAACCGGGTCCTCGCCGGGCGGAAGGCCACCGACGGCGCGATGTCGATCATCGAGTTCGAGGCGCCCCCGGGCTTCGGCCCACCGCCACACATCCACCGGATCGAGGACGAGATGTTCTACGTCCTGGAGGGGTCGGCCTCCTTCTGGTGCGACAACGAAGAGGTGACCTACGAGGCCGGTGGATTCTGCTGGCTGCCCAAGGGGCTGCCCCACCGTTTCGAGATGGGTCCCGAGGGCGGACGCATCCTGCAGATCACCACGCCGGCGCAGTTCGAGGACATGGTCGCCGACTACGGCTTCCCGATCGCTGCGGACGAACACCCCGAGCCCGAACCGCCCGACGTGGCGCGCTTGGTCGAGGTGTGCGAGCGGTACCAGATCGACCTCCTCCTCCCCTAGTCCACACCCCGTCGCCGCAGACACCCGCTCCGGGTGGGCCGCGGCATGCCACCACGCCCCGTCCGGGCGTGCCCGTCGAATGAGGGAAGCCAGCCATGCACAACCGTCCGTTCGCCGTCCTCGGCGTTGTCCTCCTGCTCGTCGTCGGGCTGCTCGGCACTCCGGTGCTGGGACAACCCGACGAGCCCGTCACCCTGCAGCGGGTGGCGGCGGGGGACCGAATCGGCACGGCGGTGGCGGTGTCACAGCGGTTCTTCCCGACCGCTGACCACGTGGTGCTGGCGCGCGCGGACGGGTTCGCCGACGCTTTGGCCGGCTCGCCCCTGGCCGGGCTCCTCGGCGCCCCGGTGTTGCTGACGGCGCCCAACGCCCTGCCGACGGTGGTGGCGGAGGAGATCACCAGGCTCGGGGCCACCGCCGCCACGATCCTCGGCGGCGAGGCGGCGGTCGGCGAGGCGGTCGCCGACCAGCTCTCGGACGCCGGCCTGGTGGTGGAACGCCTCAGCGGTGCTGACCGGTTCGCCACGGCGGCCGCTGTGGCGGAGGCCGGTGGAGCGGCCACCGGCGGACGCGTGATCGTGGCGCCGGGCACCCACTCCGATCCCGACCGGGCGTGGCCCGACGCGCTGTCGGCGGCCAACCTGGCCCTCGACGGCACTCCCGTCCTGCTGACCGCGCCGGACCTGCTGCCCCAGGCGACGCGGGATGCCATCACCGCGCTCGCTCCCTCCGAGATCGTCATCGTGGGCGGCGAGCTCGCCGTTGGTCCGGTCGTCGAGGCCGAGCTCGCGTCGACCGGCGCCACCGTCACGCGGGTGGCGGGCGACTCGCGCTACACCACCGCGCTGGCCGCGGCCGACGAGGCCCTCGACACGTCGGGAACTCGCCAGTCCACCGATGTCCCGCGGACCGTGGTGTTCACGACCGCCGAGGCCTACCCCGATGCCCTGGCCTCCGGAGCACTCCTGCCGTACCTGCCGGCGGTCCTGGTCCTGGTCCCGACCGAGACCCTGGACGAGTCCGTTCGGCAGTGGTTGCAGGAGCGGGCAGGCGAGTTCGACGAGGCGTGGGTGATCGGTGGCACCGCCGCGGTCAGCGAGACCACGTTCGACGCGATCCAGACGGCCTTGGCGACCGACGTCCAGCCCGACCCGACCACGGAGCCCACCCCCACGCCCACCGATGGGGGCGATCCCATCGTCCCCGTGTCCCCCGGCGGCCCCCTGCCCGTGCCGACACCGACGGACTCCGGCTCTCCGACCCCAACCGAGACGGAGACGCCCGATCCCGATCCCACCGAAACCGAGACGCCCGATCCCGATCCCACCGAGACCGAGACGCCCGATCCGGACCCCACCGAGACCGAGACGCCGTTGCCGGTCATCGACGCGCCGGCCAACCCGGCGAACGGGCGGACGATCTTCGCCGACACCATCGAGTTCCTGTATGCGGGGCCCGATCCCGTCCAGACGGGGCTGGACACCGGGGCGATCGACGACGACCACGTCGGTGTGGTGGCCGGTCGCGTGCTCGACCGGGACGGCGGCCCGCTGCCGGGGGTGACGGTGACCGTCGCCGACCGACCCGAGCTGGGCCAGACCCTGACCCGTGCCGACGGCCAGTTCGACCTGGTCGTGCCCGGTGGCGGCACGCTGGTGGTCACCTTCGACAAGGACGGCCTGATCGGGGTCGAACGGTCGGCGCAGGTCCCCTGGCAGGACTGGGTCGTCCTCGAGGACGTGGTGATGATCGCCTTCGACACCGCCGTCACGACCATCGACCCCGACGCCGGTGGCGCCCACACCGCCACGCCGCAGGTTGACGACGACGGCACCCGCACCACCCACCTCGTCTTCCCGCCGGGCCTCGTGGCCACCATGACGCTGTCGGACGGGTCGACCCAGGTCCTCGACGGCTTCGACGTCCGGGCGACGGAGTTCACCGTCGGTCCCTACGGGCCGCAGGCCATGCCGGCCGAGCTACCGGCGACCAGCGCCTACACCTACGCCGCGGAGTTCAGCCTGGACGAGGCGGTGGCTGCCGGTGCCGTGGGCGTCACCTTCGACCGGCCCGTCGCCACCCACGTCGACAACTACCTCGGCTTCCCGGTCGGGTTCCCCGTCCCAGCCGGCTACTACGACGACCAGCTGCACGCCTGGATCGGCATCGACAGCGGCGTGATCATCGAGGTGCTGACCACCGACGGCGGCACGGCAACCATCGATGTCGACGGGGACGGCAACGCCGACGACCCGGTGGCCAACGGGTTCACCGACACCGAGCTGGCCGCGCTGGCCGCCACCTACGCCCCCGGGGACACGGTCATGCGTGTCCTGGTCGACCACTTCTCGCGCTACGACCTGAACTACGCCGACAAGCCCCTGGTGGAGTTCGGCGACGACCCGGCCGAGGACGAGGAGCCCGATGACCCCTGCGAGCAGCTGAACGGCTCGACCATCCGCTGCGAGGCGCGGACGATCGGCGAGACCGTCGCGTTGAACGGCCTCGGCGGCGACATCGGCGGGCTGGCGATCAGCTACGTCAGCGACCGGCAGGACGGCTTCCTCGACGGCCGCTCGATCGAGTACGAGGTCACCAGCGACGACGTCGACCCGGCGATCATCGAGGTCCAGCTCGAGTGGACGGTGGCCGGCCAGACCGTCCTCCAGCAGTTCCCGAACCCGGCGCCGAACACCGTCGCCACGTTCACGTGGGACGGGCTGGACCGGTACGGCCGCGAGGTGATCGGCGAGGTCCCCGTCAGCCTGCGGACCGCCTACATCATCAACATCGACTACACCAACGCGGTCTTCCCGCTGCCGCCGCTGCTCGACGTGGAGCAGAACACCGGCCAGTTCAACGTCATCGACCTGCCCGACCAGCGTGTCGGGGTGAACGAGCGCCGCACCTGGCAGGGCACCCTCACCAACGGCACCGCCGATCAGCTCGCCGGCTGGTCGTTGCCCGATCACCACTACTACTCCCCGGTCGGGTCACGGCTGTACTACGGCGACGGTAGCACCCGGGCGATCGACGGGACCGAGTTCCCGACCGCCACGTTGCTGACCGGTGGCGACGACTCCACCAGCGAGGGCATCCCCGCTTCGCAGGTCGACGTCGAGGCCAACGACGTCGTCGTGGCGCCCTCCGGTGCCATCCACGTCGCAGAGGGCTACCGCAACCGGGTCCGCACCATCGACACCGACTACATCGTCACCACCATCGCCGGGACCGGCACCGCGGGCTACACCGGCGACGGCGGACCGGCCACCGCCGCCCAGCTCGACAACCCAGGCGGCATGGCCGTGCACCCCGACGGCAGCCTCTGGATCGCCGACACCGGCAACCACGTCATCAGGCGGGTCGCCACCGACGGCACGATCGCCACCGTCGCCGGGACCGGCACGTCGGGGTACTCCGGTGACGACGGACCGGCCACCGCTGCCCAGCTCGACAGCCCCACCGACCTGGCGGTCACCAGCGACGGCGCGGTGTTCGTCGCCGACACCGACAACGACCGGATCCGCCGGATCGCCGCCGACGGCACGATCGTGACCTACGCCGGCGGTGGCACGCGGTCGATCCGCGACTTCACCTGCGAGGGCGGGTTCGTCGACGACAACGACAACGGTGAGCAGGACACCGGCGAGGCCTACTGCTACCGCGGCGACATCGAGCTGGTTGCCCCGAACTCCGTCGACGTCAGCGACGACGGCGCCACCGTCGCGATCGGCCAGCCTGCAGCGGCCTACGGGCAGCCCGGCGGGTACGTCGAGATCACCTCCGACGGCCTGGCCCGCCAGTACGCCGCCAGCCAGTACACCGAGGTCGAGGCCGACCACGACGTCGCGCTGGGTCCGGGTGGGCGGCGGTATGTCGCCAACTTCGTGGCGCTGGACGCGTTCGACGACAACGACTACTTCGGCGTGGCCGGCAGCTTCGAGACACAGGGCTTCGAGGGCCGCAGCGGACCCTCCGGGGCGCTCGCACAGATCCACGCCGTCGACATCGCCCCCGACGGCACGCCCATTGTCGTCCCCGGCCCGCCGTTCTTCGGCGACACCCCCGACAACCACGTCAACGAGGTCTTCGTGCTCGGCGGTGGCCTGCAGTCGCTGACGACGCTGCCGGGCTCCGAGGGACCGCTGATCGGCGACGAGGTCAACGGTGAGCCGGTCGCCTGGGCCGTTCCCGACGACACGGGCGACCGCATCTTCGGCTTCGCCGAGGACGGCCGGCACCTGACCACCGTCGACCCCCGGACCGGCGTGGTGCTGACCACGTTCGGTTACGACGCCGACGGCTGGTTGACCAGCCGCACCGACGCCCACGGCAACACCGTCACGATCCAGCGCGACACCGACGGCGTCCCGACCGGCATCGTCGACGCCTACGGACGGCTGACCACCCTGGCCGTCACCGACGGCATGATCACCGGCATCACCGACCCCGCCAGCCGGACCAGGACGTTCGGCTACGACGACGGCCTGCTGGTCGAGCAGGTCGATGCCGCGGGCGGGACCTCGACCTACACCTACGACACCCTCGGACGCCTCACCGGTGCCGTCGCCGCCGACGGACAGGTGACCACCCTCACCGAGACCACAGTCCGCGAGGACGACGAGTCCGGCCACGAGGTCACCATGACCGTCGGCGTCGACGGCGGTGGCGATGCCACCACCTACCGAACCGTCACCCGAGGCTCGCGGATCGTCCACACCATCACCGATCCGACGGGCGCCGTCACCGAAGTCGAGACCAGCGCCGACGGATCCACCGTCGAGACCTCGGTGCCGTCCGGGCTGTCTCGTTCCGTCAGCTACGGCCCGCATCCGCAGCTCGGCGGTCTCGTCCTCGTCGAAACGGAGCGGCGGACGTCCAACTCCGCCTCGGGAGGGTTCACGTTCTCCTCCAGCGAGACCGAATGGGAGGCGACGCTGGCCGACCCGCTCGACCCGCTCAGCCTGGAGACCATGACCACGCGGGTGACCAACCCCGACGGGACGACCACCACGCGGACGTTCGACGCGACGACGATGACCGAGACCCTGACGCACGACGACGGACGGGTCGAGACCCGGACCTTCGACGTCCTCGGGCGGGTCACGAGCCACATCGAGGCAGCCGGGGCCACACCGACCACCTACGCCCACGACGCACGGGGCCGGCTGGTCCGCGTGGCCCGCGGCGCCCACGAGGAGGTCCACACCTACGACGACTCCGGTCGCCTGCGGACGACCACCAACGGCGAGGGCGAGACGGTCTCGTGGATCTTCGACGACGCCGACCGGCTGGTCTCGTGGACCTCACCCGAGGGACGCACGACCACCTACAGCTGGGACGACCGCGACCAAAGGAACGGGTGGGGCCTGCCGGGCACCGACGCCCACGAGCTGACCCTGACCCCCTTCGGCCTTCTCGACAGCCACACCGCGCCCACCGCTGCCGTGGCCACGGACCGGCGGTACGACGACCGGCGACAGCCGACCGGCGTGGACTATCCCGACGGCTCGTCCAGCACCATCACGGTCGTCGACGGGCACCATCGCGGCCGCACCGTGGACGGCGCGACCACGGCGTTCACCTACCACCCCGGCCAGGCACCCGGCTCGGGTGAGGCCGGCCTGGAGGCCGACTGGGCCACCGCGTCGTGGACCCCCGACGTCGACGCCGCGGGTCTGCCCGTCACCCTCTCGCGGTTCTTCACCACCGACGCGCTGTCGATCCTGACCACCCAGGTGGATGCGGTCGCCCACACCTACGACTACGACAGCACCGACGGGATCGTCACCAGCCGACAGCTCGACGGCGAGGACGCGCTGACCTTCGACGTCTCCGCGGAAGGGGCAGTCCGGCAGGTCGGGCCGTGGACCTGGCAGTCGACCACTCCCAACGACCCGACCAACGCGATCACCGACGGGACCAGCAGCGTGACGCTCGACGTCGACGGCCTGTCACAGGTCCTCGGGTTCGGCATGACGCACGACACGGCCGGTGACGTCGTCGACATCGCCTTCACCCGCGACAACGCCGGACGGATCACCGAGCAGTCGATCACGATCGACAGCACGACCACCGTCGAGCGCTTCAGCCGCGACCTCGACGGCCAGCTCGTGGCCGTGACGGACGGCGCCGACAACCCGATCGAGTCATGGACCTGGGACGACCACGGCAACCGCACCAGCACGACGGCTGGTGGGCTCACCGCAACCGCGACCTACGACGACCGCGACCGCCTGCTCGAACGCGACGGGATCACTTACACCAGCGACGCCAACGGCTTCGTCACCGCCATCGGCGACGTCGAGCTGGACTACCTCCCCACCGGCGAGCTCGTCGAGGTGTCCGACGCCGGCGGCCCCATCGCCGAGTACGGCTACGACGCCATGGGGCGCATGACCGCCCGTGTCGACGCGGCGGGCACCCGGACCATCCACCTCTACGGCGACCCCTACGACCCGCTGCTGGTGACGGGCACCATCACCACGCCCGACGGCGGCGCCCCCGTGGTGACGGAGTACGTCCACCAGCAGGCCACCCGGTTCCTGGCCGCCGTCCGGCACGACGGCGACTGGTACACCGTCGTGACCGATGCCGTCGGTTCGCCCCGAGCCGTCGTCGACGCAGCCGGGACGGTCGTCCTGACCCGCGACTACAGCCCCTTCGGCGAGCTCCGGTCGAGCACGGGCAGCTTCCCGCTGGCCGTCGGGTTCGGTGGGGGCCTCGAGGACCCCGACACCGGCCTGGTGCGCATGGGGCTGCGTGACTACGACCCGGCAGCCGGACGTTGGCTGTCTCCCGACCCGTTGCTGATCGACTCCGGCGAGCCCAACCTCTACCGGTACGCCCGCAACGACCCGGTCACGCTGCACGACCCGACCGGCGGTGGCGCCGTCGGGGGCGGCTTCTGCCTCGGCGGCGCGTGCCTGGAGACCGAGATCGCCTGTGACTCCGGCGGGTGTTCCCTGTGCATCGGCGGTGGCCTCGGCACTCCCGGGGGTTCCGTCAGCATCGACCCGGGACAGGGACAACGTGGCAACGAGGGGTACTACCAGTTCGGCTGCAGCCTCGGACCGTTCGAGCTCGGGGTCGAGTGCCGGGTCGTGCAATGCGGACCGAACAACCCCGACATGTACAAGTCGAAGTGCGAGTTCAAGGGGCCGCTGATCAACCCGTGGGACAGCGGCGTGCTGGACGCGCTGGACCTGGACGTCGGCTGCTCGGCCACCACAGGCGTCTGTTTCCCGCTCTGAACACGGCAGTGGCCGGGACCTTCGGGTCCCGGCCACTGCTGACGCGCTGCCGTCGGTCTGGCTCGATCACTCGCCCTCGGTGGGCAGCTCCTCCAGCGGCAGCGCCTCGTCGGGCAGCTCCAGGTCCTGGACCTCGCTGACGGGGGGCTGGACGCCGCCGCCGGTGATCCCGAGCCAGGTGCCGTACACCGGGGCGACGGTCACCTGCGCCGCCGCGTCGATCTCGGTGACGATCTCCTCGGTGATGCCACCGACCTGCTGCTGGCGCAGGAACTCCTCGATGTCGGGGCGGGCCTCGTCCAGCGGCGGGATGTCGGCGCCATCGATGGTGATGACGTGCCAGCCGAACTCGGTCTCGACCGGACCGGTGATCTCACCGGGCTCGGTCTCCAGGACCGCGTTCTCGAAGGGCTCGACGAACTGGCCGGGCTGGAACGGTCCGAGCTGGCCACCGCTCTGGGCGCTGCCGTCGATCGACACCTCGGCAGCCACGTCGGCGAACGCCTCACCGGCGTCCAGGCGGTCGACGACGGCCTGTGCCTCGTCCTCGGTCTCCACCAGGATGTGGCTGACGATCTCGGTCGCGGACTCCTGCTCGTAGAACGCCTCGACCTCCTCGTCGGTGATGTCGGTGATGCGGGCGTCGACGAGCTTGTCGATCAGCACGGCGGGACGCTGGAGCTCGCGCACGGCCTCGACCGTCAGCCCCTCGGCCTCGACCTGGGTCTCGAAGGCGGCGGCGTCGCCACCGAACTGGATGTCCACGATCTCGTCGATCGAGGCCTGCAGGTCCTCCTCGGTGACCTCGACACCCGCGTCCTCGGCAGCGACGCCGAGCAGGTCGTCGACGACGAGCGTCGCCACGACCTGTGCGAGCTGTCCCCGCTGCTCAGCGGTGGCGGCCTCGGGGTCGACGAGCGCGTCGGCCAGGTCCGGGGCGATGCTGCGGACGCGGGGCTCGACGTCCTCCAGCTTCCGGTCCACACCGGCGATGGAGTACACGACACCCTCGGGCAGCGACTCGCCGGTGGTGACGGCCGACCCCTCGGTGACGACCTCGTCGTCCTCCGGGGTGACCCCCACGGCGTACCAGATCAGGCCCGCCACGCCGGCGAGCACGCCGAGGAGGGCCAGCACGATCATGCCGGTGGAGGTCCCGCCGGCCCCGTCGTCAGGGGTGACGTGGCCATGGTCGCCGTGGCCGTGGTCGCCGTGGCCGTGGCCGTGGTCGTCGGTGGGCTGCTCGAGCGGCGGCGACGCCTCCTCGGCCCTGGGGGTCATGTCCTCGGCACCGAGCGCGTCCGCAACGACGGCCGGCTCACCTGCCGGGGTGTCGTCTGCGGTCGGGGCGTCGGCATCGATGCCGTTTGCGTTCTCGTTCACAACCGACCACGGTAACCCGGTCACGGGATCTCGCCGGAACACGGGGGTGACCGAACGAACGGGCCACCGGTCGTATCACCCCATCTCGATCACGAAGTCGGCCGCCCGCAGCACCCGTTCGCGATGGCTGACGACCAGCAGTGCGGGACGGTCGGGACGGTCCAGCAACCGTTGCCACACCTGGGTCTCGGTGGTCACGTCGAGGGCCGAGGACAGGTCGTCGACCACCAGCAGGTCGGGACGACGGACGAACGCCCGTGCGGCCGCGGTCCGCTGGATCTGCCCGCCTGACAACCTGACCCCGCGGGGGCCGACCATCGTGTCCAGCCCCGATCCCATCCTCGCGAGGTCCGGCTGCAGGCACGCGATGGCGAGCGCCTCCTCCAGCCCGGCGTCGTCGACACCCAGCAGGATGGTCTGGGCCAACGTCTCGGAGAACAGGCGAGGCACCTGGGGGAGGTAGGCGGTCAGCGGCGGGACCAGCACGGTCGACGGGTCCTCGATCAGCCGACCGTTCCAGCGGATCTCGCCCTCGTCGCGGGCGACAAGCCCCAGCAGGGCACGCAGGACGGTGGTCTTGCCGGCACCGACGGGACCAGTCAGGACGGTGACGCGGCCGGACTCGACGGTCAGGTCGACGGGACCCACGGTGGTTCCGTCCTCGTGTCGCACGACCAGGCCGACGACCTCCAGTAGCTCAAGGTGGTCCCGCGGCGGCCGCACCGGGCGGGCCGGCACCGTCGGGAAGGCGCCGGGTCCGTGCCGCAGCGCCGTGTGGACCGGGTCGGCCAGCGTCCCGCCGTCGGCGCCCGGCGGGAGCAGCCGCGTCATCCGGTCGACCGACACGTCGGCCTGCCGGTGGTAGGCCCCGAGGCGGGCGACCCAGCGGGGCACCGTCGCCAGGACGATCGCGGAGCTGGCGAACAACCCGACGTCGCCGACGCTGGCGTCGCCGGCTGCCAGCGCCGGGGCGAGCAGGAGGAGCGCCAGGCCGGTCGAGAGGTTGCCGGTTGCGCCCGACAGCGTCTGCAGGACCTGCGTGGCGACCTGGTCGCGCAGCGCTGCGGTGGCGCGGGTCCGGCCGAGCGTGTCGAAGCGGTGCTCGGCGGCCTTCTCGGCGCCCGCCGCCTTGATGGCGGTGATGGCCGCGAACGTGTCACCGATGAACCCGGTGACCGCCGCCGTGGCCTCGCGCTCGACCACCCGCAGGTCCTTGAGCCGCCGCGCCATCACCCTCGTCAGCAGCAGCGCACACCCGACCGGCAGCAGCGCCACAAGGGTCACCAGCGGGTCGACGCGAACCATGACCGCGAGGGCGCCTGCAGCGGCGACCGACACGCCGGTCATGTCCAGCCACACGTCGGCCACGAGGGCCACGTGCTTGGTGTCGTCGCGGAACCGCGACACGGCCTCTCCGGGCGCACCCGGCAGTCGTCCGGCGGCCGGGCCGGGCGCGGCGACCAACGAACGGAGCATGTTGAGGCGGAGGACGGTGTGCCAGAAGACCCAGACGCCGTGCCACTGCACGGCGCTGACGACCAGCACCATCCAGCGGCCGACCTCGACGCCGGCCAGCACGGCGAGCACCGTCCAGACGGTCGAGGCGGGCTGACCGCCCTGCACCCGGTCGAGCACGACCTTCAGCAGCCAGCCCGACAGCACGGGCAGGGAGTGGAAGGTCGTCCACGTCAGCAGGGCGATCGCGTAGGCGACGGGTTCCTGCCGCACGAGGCGCCAGGCCACCACCCGGGAGGGCACAGCCGCGGTCGACGTCGCGCCGCTCATGGCTGGCCCCCCACGCCGGCGGACTCCTGCAGCAGTGCGGCGTACCGACCGCGGTGGCGTCGCGCCAGGTCGGCGCGGGGGCCGGCTTCCAGCACCCGTCCCTCGTCGATGACCACGACGATGTCGGCCCGGTCCAGCGTCGCAAGCCGGTGGGCGATGATGACGACGGTGCGACCGGCGAACACCCGGTCCGTGGCCCGGGTGACGAGGGCCTCGGTGGCCGGGTCCAGCCGGCTGGTGGCCTCGTCGAGGACGATGAGCCCCGGATCGGTCAGCAGGATGCGGGCGAACGCCAGCAGCTGGGCCTGCCCGGCCGACAACCCCCCGGCCCCCTCCAGGTGGGTGTCAAGGCCGTCCGGCTGGGCGGCCAGCCATCCCCCGAGGCCGACCTCCTGCATGGCGGCGACGAGCTGGTCGTCGGTGGCCTCGACGGCCCCGAGGAGGGTCAGGTTGTCCCGCAGGCTGGCGCGGAGGATCTGTACCTCCTGGGTGACCACGCCGACGCGGCGCCGCAGCTCCTCTCCCGTGGGTTCGCGCACGTCCACGCCGCCGAGGCGGATCGAGCCGCCGGTGACGTCCCAGAAGCGAACCAGCAGACGACCGAGGGAGGTCTTGCCGCTGCCGGTGCGACCGACCACGCCCACGACGGAGCCGGCGGGCAGGTGCATGTCGATGCCGGCGAGCACCACCCGTTCGGGTTCGTCGGGGTAGGCGAAGTGCACGTCGTCGAAGTCCACCGACAGCGGCCCGGGCGGGATGTGCGCGCCGGGACCGTCCTCGATGTCGGGAGCGGTCGCCAGCAGCCGTGCGGCCCGACGGGACCCGGCCACGGCGCGCTGGAACTCGGTGATCTGCTCGGCGATCGCCTCCAGCGGCTGGCGGACCATCTGGGAGAAGCGGAACAGGGCCAGCACCTCGCCGAGGGAGATGCGACCGGCCAGCTGCAGCCAGATCGCCAGCGCCAGGGTGGCCACGGAACCGATCGTGAAGACGGCGGCGGCGATCGCGTAGGCGCCGTCACCCCGCATCGAGGCACGCCTGGCGACCCGCCACCAGCGCGCCGAGGACTCGTGCAGGCGGTGCACCGCGTAGCCTGCGGCGCCGTTGGCACGGACGTCCTCCAGTCCGCCGAGCCGTTCCTCCAGGTCGCCGTACAGGCTGGCCTGGACCTCGCGTTCCTCGTCGTAGAAGGGCACGGCCGCGCGCCGCATCCGGCGCATGACCTCCACCGCCAGCAAGGACGCGGCGGCGATCAGCAGGCCGGCACGCCACTCGATCACCAGGGCCACCGCCAGCGTGCCGGTCAGCAGCACCGCGTTGCCCAGCAGGTTCAGGACTGCGGAGGAGGAGAAGCGGACGATCGCGTCGACGTCACCGTCGATGCGCTCGATCAGCAGCCCGGGGCTGTGGTCGCCGTGCCAGGTCAGGTCGAGGCGGAGGGCGTGGCGTGCGAGGTCCAGCCGCAGCCGGTTGCCGACACGCCACGCCAGCGCCACCGACCACCGGGTCAGGGCCAGCTGCAGGCCATCGGCGAAGAGGGTCACGACGAGGAAGGCCACCGCCCCACGCAGCAGCACCCCGGTGGGCCGGCCCGCAAGCGCCGCATCGACCACGTTGCCCAGCAACACCGGGCCCGCGACGGGCAGCAGCATCGCCACGAGCAGCACGCCGAGCAGGCCGAGGAGCTGTCGTCGCTCGGGCCGCAGGTGGGCCGTCAACAACGACAGGTCGGCGGAACCCTCCCCTGATGTGCGCACAGCCGATCGACGCTATCACGGGCGGATCCGCATCTGCACCCCCTGACGGGACGCACGAGGGACCCGCCGGCGTGACCTCGCTAGCCTGTGAGCGATGTTCAGCCCCGGGTCCCGACGACGTGCAGCCTCGTGGCGTCAGCCGGTCGACCCGACGCACGTCCGGACGTTCGCGGTGCTCGTGGTCGTGTCGGGGCTCGTCCAGATCGTGCGGCCTGCCGATCCGACGACGACATACGACGCGGCCATCAGCGTGGCGACGACGACGATCATCGGCCTGGTCTACTGGCTGCTGGCCCCCAGGTTCCGGATGTGGTCGTTCCACCTCGTCATGGCCGGCGGCATCGCGCTGGGGTTCGGGTCCATCCTGCGGAGTGCATCAGCGGTCGATGCGACCATCGTCAGCACCTCGTTGTTGTGGACCGGCGTGCTGGTCGCGGCCATCTCGTCGAAGTGGACCAGCCGTGCGTACGCCGCCTTCCTCTCGGTGGGGTCGAGCCTGGCCCTCCTGGCCGCCGGGGTGGACGCGGCGTGGCGGCTGCTGGTCGTCCTGGCGCTCACCACGGTGGCCACGATGGAGCTGGTCAACCGGTTGAGCGGCGGGCTGCGGACGCTGGCCGAGTCGGACCCGCTCACGGGGCTGGCGAACCGTGCCGGGCTCCTCGACATCGGTGCGCGCGTGGTGTCGGACGCCCAACGAACCGAACGCCCGCTCGCGCTGGCGGTCATCGACCTCGACGGGTTCAAGTCGATCAACGACGGCCGGGGCCACGCTGCGGGGGACGAGCTGCTCGTGGACTGTGCGGACGCCTGGCGCAGCGCCATCCGGAAGGGTGACGTGCTGGCCCGACTCGGCGGCGACGAGTTCGTCCTCCTCGCGCCGGGCGCCGATCGCTGGACGGCCGAGCAGATGCTCGCCCGCATGCAGGCGATGTCCCCGACACCCTGGACCCATGGCCTGGCCATGGCCGACCGGACCGACGACCTGTCGTCGCTGCTGGAGCGCGCCGGCCTGCGCCTGCTCCAGGCGAAGGCCGACCGAGCCGTGGACGCCCACCGCGCCCGGAGCGACGCGCGAGGGACCTGACGCCGAGCTGACCGTCGGAGCGTTTCGTCAAGTGGCCAGCCGGGAACGTGCCTTTTCATGACCGATCTGCGCGACGGGACCTCATCCGCTGGACACGTTTCGGTCGAGTCCGACCGCAGCACGGCCTCGTCCGACGCGGCGGCCTCGACCGAGGCGACGGCCACCGAAACGGTGGTGCTGGACCTCGACGACCCCCGCGCCACCGACCGCGATGTCGTCGGCGGCAAGGGCGCCGCGCTGGCCATCGCGGCCAACGCCGGGTGTCCCGTCATCCCCGGTTGGGTGGTGACCGTGTACGGCACGCGGCAGATCGACGGCGAGGGCATCGACGTGCTCGAGGCCGAGCTGCAGGAGGCATGGCGCGGCGGCCCGGTGGTCGTGCGCTCCTCCTCCGTCGTCGAGGACGGGGACGAGGAGTCGATGGCCGGCCGCTACGAGACCGTGGCGGACGTCACCACCGTCGAGCAGCTCCGCAAGGCGATCGCGACCGTCCTCGATTCCCGCACGAACGTGGCCGACGACACGCCTGACCTCGAGCCGCAGCACGACATCGCCGTGGTCGTGCAGCGCCAGATCGACCCGACCTGGAGCGGGGTGGCGTTCGGGGTCGACCCCGTGACCGGCCGTCCCGATCGGCGCACCGTCGCGGTCGTCTGTGGCGACCCCGACGATCTCGTGTCCGGCACCGTCGACGGGGACACCTGGATCACCGACGCCGACGGCGCCGTCGTCACCGAACCCGAGGATCCCGAGACCGACCCCGGCGACGACCTGATCGCGGCGGTCGTGGACCTGGTGAACGAGGTCGGCGAGCGATTCGACGGCCCCCAGGATGTCGAGTGGGCCGCCGACGCCGACGGGACGTTGTACCTGCTGCAGACACGACCCGTCACCACCGAGGTCACCGCGGTGCCCGAGGGACCGGAGCTCGGCACCGGGCCGATCGCCGAGACCTTCCCGTCGGGCATGGCGGCGCTCGAGGTTGACCTGTGGGTGCCGCCGTTGCGCGAGGGAATCGCCCATGCGCTCCGTATCGGTGCCGTGGCATCCGACGGTGACGTCGATGCCTCGCCGGTCCTGGTGACCATTTACGGGCGTCCCGCGGTGGACCTGGAGCTGTTCGGTCGCTCGGACCGCAACCGATCCCCCATCCGCGATCGGGCCCGTCGGGTGGTGGCGTCGTGGCGACTCGGCCGTCTGCGGGCGGCCCTGCCCGCGGCCGGTCGCCGGATCGCCCGGCGGACCGACGAGGAGCTCGGACAGCTCGGCCCGCTCGAGGACTACGCCGACGAGCAGCTGCTGGACCTGCTCCACCGCAGCCGGGACGTGCTTCGCGCGCTCCACGGCCACGAGGTGCTGACCGGGCTCATCACCGATCCCTCGGGCAACGAGCTCACCGGGAACGGGGTGGCGCTGCGCCTGCTGGCCGATGCCCGCCGCCGCGGTCTCACCGACGCCGAGGCGATCGTCCGGGAGCCGGCGATCCTGTCGCTCTACGCGCCCCGCATCGGCGGCGAGCCCGATCTTCCGGAGGTCACCGACGTCCCGGATCGGCCGGATCGCACGACCGACCCCGAGGCGCCCGGGGTGGTCCGCGAAGCGTTGCGCATGCGCGTCCGCTGGGTCCACGAGCTGCAGGCCCGTGCCGCCCTCGTCCTCGGCCGGCGCCTGCACGACCGGGACCTGCTGGACCAACCGACCGCCATCCGCCACGTCCGGCTGGACGACCTCTGCGCGTCCGTCCGCTCAGGCACCGCCCCTGACCTACAGCCGCCACCGGCCGACGACGCGTTGCCGTCACGGTTCCGCCGAGGAGCGGATGGCACGATCGTGCCGCTGCGGTCCGGCAACGGCGACGACGGGACCGGCGCGGGCGGCGGCACCGGCCGTGGGAAGCCGTTCGTGATGGACGACGAAACCGAGGTCGACGACATCCCGGACGGCGCCGTCCTGCTGACCGCGGCGCTGGGACCCGAGCTGGCGGGTGTCCTCGGACGCCTCGAGGGGGTGGTCGCCGAGACCGGCAGCCCGCTCAGCCACGTCGCCATCCTTGCCCGCGAGGCCGACGTCGCCACCGTCGTCGGCCTGGCCGGCGCCCGTGAGGACCTGGCCGACGCCGAGTCGCTGGTCGTCGACGGTGGTGCGGGGACCGTGGAGAGGAGCACCTCGTGAAGAAGCTTGCATGGCTCATCGGGCTGGCCGGGATGCTCGGCTCCGCTGGCTACCTGTTCACCTACCTCGTCCGCTGGCAGTGGAACCGAGCGCTGTTCTCCGGCTTCGCCCTGCTGGCCGTGATCGTCGTCATGGGCTTCGCCTGGGTCGTGCAGCGGCTCGACCGCATCGAGCAGTCGCTGGACCGCGCTCGCGAGCCATCCGGTCAGTCGGGAATGGACGCGGCGTTCCTCGCCGACCTGCAGCAGACCCGGCCTCGCCGCGACCACTTCGCGTGGTTGCGGGAGCAGCAGGAGCAGATGAACGTCTTCATCACCGTGCTGCTCGGCGGCGGCGCGGTCGTGTCCGCCGTTGCGTGGATCGTCGGCCGTGTCGCGGAGTCCACCACGACCCCGTCGGCCGAGGAGGGCCTGGCCGAACGCATGGGCCCGCTGGCCTACCCCGACGGCGGGTTGGTCCCCGGCGAACAACCCGTGCCCGACGACGCCAGCAGCCTGCTTCGTGGACGCCCCACGGGGGTCGGCCGACGATGAGGCGATCGCTGCTCGTCGTCCTCGTCGTACTGCTCGGCGTCGGCATCTGGGTGCTGCGGGAGCAGACCATGACCGTGCATGCCGACGTGCCCGACGACTCCTCCCTGGAGGTGGTCGTCCTCGCCGACGCACGCACGGCGGGCGAACCGATCGAGCAGCTGGCCCGCGCCCACACCGAGGTGTGCGTGGCCGAATCGGTGCCCGGCGCCACCGTCGCCGCCTTCGAGGCCACGCAGCATCCCGACGAGCACGAGGCGCGTCCGGCTGGTCGCGTCGAGGCCTACCGCATCGAGCTGCGACCCGGTGCCGATGCCCCCGACCGGGACCAGCTGCACGGCTGCCTCGAGGATCTGAGAGTTCGACATCTACGACTGGAGGTCGAGGCGATGACCCAACGCGAGGGCGATCGGGTCATCGACCGCGAGACATGAACACCACACACCCCACCCCCGACACCATTCCCGAGCCGAGGCTCGACGATCCCGCTGCCCAGCGCGGAACCCGTCGGTGGCTGCGACGCCCGACCCGTCCCCGAGGCTGGGTGCTGGCCGTCGTCATCGGCACTGTCGTCCTGATCGGCCTGGGCAACCTGGCCATCGTGAGCAGCCACCTGACGGCGCTGGCCATCGGTCCCGACGACGACCTGGAGCTGGCCGGCATCCCACGGGCCCGGGCGATCGATGATCGCGTCTGGCGCGGCCGCGCACCCACCGACGAGGGGTACCGAGCCCTGGCCGACCGCGGCGTCGAGGTCGTGGTCGACCTGCGCGCGGAGGAGTTCGAGCAGGCCCCGGTGGCGTTGCTCGACGAGCTGGGCCTGGAGTTCGTGCACATGCCGATCCGCGACGGCCAGACCCCGACCACCCGCCAGGTCGAGCGGTTCATGGAGGTCGTCGACGAGGCCGGCGGCACTGTCTTCGTGCACTGCGGCGCCGGGGTCGGTCGCACCGGTGTGATGGCGGCGGCCTACAGCTCGTTGACGACCGACGAGTCCAACGCGGGCCTGCTGTGGGAGAACCTCTCCATCGGCCCGCCCAGCCTCGAGCAGATCACCTACGCGCTCACCGTCGACGGGGAGCTGCCGCTGGAGCAGCCGCCGGTTGCCGTCCGCGGCCTCAGCCGGCTGTTCGACGGCCCCCGACGGATCTGGCACAACCTGCGCGGCGACGTCTGATCCGGGCTCCGGTGACCAACGACGACGGGCCCCCGCCGATGTGGCGGGGGCCCGTCGTGGATCCAGTGGGTGCTAGCCGTTCAGGCGCTGGATCATCAGCTGTGCGGTCTCGGAGGGGTTGATGCCCACCGAGATGCCCATCTCCTCCAGCGCAGCCTTCTTGTCGGCCGCGGTCTCGCCACCCTCCGAACCCTCCTTGACGATGGCGCCGGCGTGGCCCATCTGCTTGCCCGGAGGGGCGGAGAACCCGGCGACGTAGGCGACGCAGGGGGTGTCGGGGATGTTGTCGGCGATCCAGCGACCGACCTTCTGCTCCTCGGTGCCGCCGATCTCGCCGACGAACACGATCGCTTCGGTGTCGGGGTCCTCGGCGAACTTCGGGATGATGTCCATGAAGTTGGACCCGATGATCGGGTCACCACCGATGCCGACACAGGTCGAGATGCCGATCCCGGCCAGGTTCAGCTCGTGCATGATCTGGTAGGTCAGCGTGCCGGAGCGGCTGACCAGCCCGACCTTGCCCGGCTTGGTGATCTGCGGCGGGATGATGCCGACGTTGGCCTTGCCGGGGCTGATCAGCCCGGGGCAGTTCGGTCCGATCAGGATCGGACCGCTGGACATGTCGTAGCTGCCGTCGTCCTGCCGGGTGTAGAGGGTGTTGTAGACCTCGGTCATGTCGTGGACCGGGACACCCTCGGTGATGGCAACGATGGTCTCGATGCCGGCCTCGTAGGCCTCGAGGATCGCGGCCTTCGTGAACGGGGCGGGGACCATGACCATGGAGGTGTTGGCGCCGACCTCGTCCTTGGCCTCCTTGACCGTGGCGAAGATCGGGACGTCGAGCCCCTCCCAGGTGGTACCGCCCTTCTTGGGGTGGGTACCCGCCACGATCTTGGTGCCGTAGTCCTGGTTCCGCTTGCCGTGGGCGGTGCCCTGGCTCCCGGTTCCCTGGATGACGACCTTGGTGGACTCGTCGATGATGATGGACATGGTCTAGGCCTCCTTGGCGAGCGCGACGGCCTTCTCGGCGGCCTCGATCATCTGGGATGCGGGGACGATCTTGGGGTTGTTGGCCCCTTCGAGGATCCGACGCCCCTCCTCCGCGGAGTTGCCGTCCAGGCGGACGACCAGCTTCTGCTCGACGTCGCCGAGCATCTCCATCGCGCCGAGCACACCGTTGGCGACGTCGTCGCAGCGGGTGATGCCGCCGAAGAT
Source organism: Euzebya pacifica (assembly GCF_003344865.1). GTDB lineage: Bacteria > Actinomycetota > Nitriliruptoria > Euzebyales > Euzebyaceae > Euzebya > Euzebya pacifica. The sequence continues at coordinate 974,836 of NZ_CP031165.1, read as the reverse complement.
GTTGATCAGCATGACCTTGACCGCGGGGTCGCCCAGCACGAAGGCGATGCCCTCGGCCATGGACTCCGCGCTGGCCCCGCCACCGGCGTCGAGGAAGTTGGCCGCTTCGCCACCGGCCTGGGAGACGACGTCGAGGGTGCTCATGACGAGCCCGGCGCCGTTGCCCATGATCCCGATGTCGCCGTCGAGCTTGACGTACTGCAGGCCCTTGTCCTTGGCCCGTGCCTCGAGGTCGTCGCCCTGCTGGTCGTCGGGGACGGGCCCCTCCAGCGCAGCGAGGTCCTCGTGGCGGAACAGCGCGTTGTCGTCGAGGGAGACCTTGGAGTCCAGCGCGATGATGCGGCCGTCCTCGGTCTTGATCAACGGGTTGATCTCGAACAGCGTGGCGTCGCTGGCGACGAAGCCGTCGTACAGCTTCATCAGCAGCGCGACCTGCTGGTCACGGGTGTCGGTGGGCATGGCGCCCTGGTCGAGGATCTGGTTGGCCAGCTCCTCCGACATCCCGTCCACGGGGTTGATGTCGACCTTGGCAACCTTGTCCGGCTGCGTGCGGTTGACCTCTTCGATCTCCACGCCGCCCTCGACCGAGCAGATGGCCTTGTAGCCCTTGCTCACCCGGTCGTGAAGGATCGAGAGGTAGTACTCCTCGCCGATGTCGCTGGCCTTCTCGACCAGGACCTTGTGCACGACGTGACCCTTGATGTCCAGGCCCAGGATCGCCTCTGCTGCAGCCTTCGCGGCTGCCGCGTCGGGGCAGTACTTCACCCCCCCGGCCTTGCCGCGACCGCCCGTCAGCACCTGCGCCTTGACCATGACCGGCACACCGTATTCGGTTGCCAGCGCTTCGGCCTGCTCGGGTGTCGTGGCGATCTGTCCTTGCGGGGTCGTGGGAATGCCGTGGGCGCGGAAAAGGTCCTTGCCCTGGAACTCCATGAGGTCCACGTCTACTCCTCTCGGGAGTCTTGTCAGTCGGAGGGGGCCGCGTCGAGGGGCCGGAGGGCAGCCCGGAGTCGGACGGCCCTCACCGACCCGAACAGGCCGGCCGGCCGCGAGAATAGCCCACGGGGACCGGCCGACCTGAACCGAGGCGGGTGACCCGGCACACTTCACGGAGCCATGAGCGACCGTCCCACCGACCAGACCGCCCCCGACGGGTCGGCCGCGAGCCCACCCACGGACCAGCCGGACTTCGGCCCGGGGGGCTACCTGCCGCCCCGCGCCGCCAAGCGCGCCCGCAAGATCGTCCTGCGCGAACGCATGGGGCTGCACTGGCCCGTCGCTGCGGTCGTCGCGGGGCTGCTGATCCTCGCGGTGGTCATCCCCGCCGTGATCGGCGGGTCGGCACGACCGGAGGAACCCTTCGTCAACGTGGGGTCGCTGGACCAGGTCGACCCGCGCGGGGACGCGGTCCTGGACGTGACCGGCACGACGGTGCTCGTGGTCCGGGGCGGCGGGGTGCTGGCCGCGTTCGTCGACCCACCCGAGGGGGCCAGGTACTGCGGCACGTCGCGGCGGATCGAGTCGCCCGACGGGACGGTCTGGACCCTGCAGGGACGGCGGGTCGGCGGGACCGGGGACTCCCTCGTCCGGGCAGGGGCATCGGCGGTCGACGGCGACCTCTACGTCGATCCCACGCCCGGCGACTCGCTGACCCCGACCGACAGCGACGTCGCCCCCGGGTGCGACTGACGGCCGACCACCGCAACCTCGCCGACCAGGGTCTAGTCACATCGAGGCGTTTTGTCCTTACGATTTGCGAATCGGGGCGTAGACGCGCTTTGGTTCGACGTTGTACGGGCACACTGACAGCCACTCACCTCGTGCCGTCCGTGAGCAACAACCGAACAACGAGAGCCGGAGCCCGCAGTTGAACCCAAGCGTGGAAGCCGAGTACGACGACCTGTCCCACCTGCGTCGGCAGGCGGCGGTCGCCCTCAGGAGCCTCCTGCGCCCGGGTACCTACATCGGCACGGTTCGTGAGCTCGCGCTGACCGCGGTCCACGCGGCGGCCTACCCGATGGGGATGGCACGCGACGCCAACCGTCGGAGCACCCCGCTGGGGCAGGACGCGCCCGACGCCGTGACCGACAGCGAGACGGCGAACATGCCGATCATCCTCGTGCACGGCTGGATCCACAACCGCTCGGCGTTCCTCGGGATCAACCGGGTCCTGCGCAAGGCGGGATTCCGCCACATCCACGCCTTCGACTACAACCCGCTGACCTACGACATCCCCGAGATCGCCGGCATGCTGGCCGCCGAGGTCGACCGGGTCCGTTCCATCTCGGGTGCGGACAAGGTCATGATCGTCGGCCACTCCATGGGCGGGGTCGTGTCGCGGTACTACGTGCAGCAGCTCGGCGGGCACGACACGGTCGACACCGTGATCACGCTGGGTTCCCCGCACCGCGGGACCTACGCGGCCTACCTGGCGCCGGGTTCGTCCGGCCCGCAGATGCGTCCCGGCCACACCCTGATGCGCAAGCTCGAGGAGACCGCCCGTCCGAGCGACGTCCGGTGGATCGCCGTCTACTCCGACCTCGACATGCTGATCGTGCCCGGCGTCAGCGCCAAGCTCGTCCACCCTGCGCTGCGCGCCCACAACGTCAAGGTCGACGACCTCGGCCACCTGTCGCTGCTGCTGTCCGGTGAGGTCATGCGGACGGTCGTCGGGCACCTCTCCGATCGCACGCTCAACCGGCCCGAACCGCTGGAGGACGTGCATCCCCTGCCCGAACGCAGCACCCGCACCCTCCGCGTGGTGCCGCCGGTCGTCGACGCCGAACCGGCCTCGCCCCCGGGCGACCTCGCCGCCGAGGCGTAACCCCACCCCCTCTCCAGCGGAGTCGCCCCTCCCCCTCCGGCGCGTCCCCCTCCCCCTCCTCCAGCGAGTTGTGCAGGTTGGCCGGCCCGTCGGTTGACCTGACCAGCCTGGCCGAGCTGTGGTGCAGCTCGACCGGCCCATCGGCTGAAGTGCACATCTCGGTCGGCGCGGCGGGGGCCTCGACGACGAGCTCCAGGTCGACTACGCGGCCCGCGACCAGCCGCGACGGGTGAGCATGTCCAGCGCATCGGTCCGGACGCGGCCCCGGAACGTCGCCTCCTCCTCCACGAGGGTGTGGTGATACCGGGTGACCTCCCACCCGTCCACACCCCGCACCTGCTCGTCGCGTCGGCGGTCTCGCCGGGCCACCGACGGTGCGTCGTGGTGCGGACCGTCCACCTCCAGCCCCCACTGCACGTCGATGACCGCCACGTCCATCTCGCCCACCATCGCGCCCGCCCCGTCGCGCAGGAGGTAGGGACGTGTGGTTGCGTCCAGGCCGAGCTCGGCAAGGACTTCCCGGATGATCGCGCGTCCACGGGCCTCGGTCTCGGAATGGGAGAACCCTGGCCGCACTCGGTCGGCCGCCCGGACCATCGCCCGGGGGACGCGCCGCGGAAGCCCGAAGGAGAGGGGATCCGCCACGGCGCCGAGGAACTCGTCCATCGACAGCACCCGGAGCCGGTCCAGGTGAACGGCCGCATCAGCCACGTTGACCTCGGCCCGTCCCGTTCGGCGGGCGATCCAGGCCATGTCCCACAGGACCCGGTGAGGGAGGGCACACGGCACGCCGTCGATCCAGCGGAGGTCGTCGGACGCTCGTCGGCTGCGGACCACCCGCACGGGGCGGCCGCGGACCTGGGTCTCCCGCTCGACGAGCAGCTGGGGAACCGCAGGCGGGTTGTCCCGAATACCCATCAGCCACCCCGCCGAGAATCCGGTCACGACCGCCACGTCGGACACCGCCGCTGCGAGGGCTGCGACCCGATCCCCTCCCTCCAGCAGGCGGGACGTGGCCCGTTCGGGACCGCCGACGCCAGCCACGCAGAGCAGGCCCGCCCACAGCTGCCCCATGTCGTCCGCCCGTCCGCCCAGCACGCGGAGGACGCCGCGATGGACACGCGTCCAGCCCCGCCGGCTGACCAGCTCGGTGACCGAGGAACGTGCGACGCCGAGCATGACGAGCTGCCACACCGCGAGGTGGCCGGCCTGCCGTGCAGCCAGCCGATCAAGGAGCGCCGGATCGACCCGTGCGGGGTCCGGGGTTCCGCCGTCGGCGGCCTGTGGGACGTCCATGTCCACCACCATGTCCTCCGGCTGGGGTCACCCGTCGACGACCTCGGCCCCGCTCGTGGACAACCCGAGGCGCGTGTGTGGCCCCTCCCCCTCCCCCGGCGATGTGCAGGTCAGCCGGTCACCCGGCCGACCTGCACGAGCCTGCCGGGGATGTGCGCAGGTCAGCCAGCCCGCCGGCCGAGCTGCACAACTCCGGCCGCCGGGACGGTCGCCGGGACGGTCGCCGGGACGGCAGCCGCGCGGACACATCGGCCGGAACGGCGAAGTGCCCGCCGTCCCTGAGGACGACGGGCACCTGCTTGGCGGACGATCAGCCAGCGTCCTCCGAACACGGGGTGAGCGCTGCTGCGGCGTCACTCACCGCATTCGGGCCGCCGAGCACGACGACGTTCGTCGCGCCCAACCGCTCGATCTCGGCCAGCACCTCCGCCGGGACGCAGTCCTGCTGGACCACGAGCAAGGGAGCGTGGTCCATGCCGGCAGCGACCCCGCCGGCCAGGGCGTCGGGGTAGTCCGAACCCGTGGCCATGTAGACCGTCGACGTCGCACCGGGGAAACCCTGGCTCGACACGGCCGCCGCGGTGGCGTACCGGTTGGGGCCGGCCCAGCGGTCGACCGGTCCATCGGTGAAGGCCGTCAGGGCCTCGGCGACGCCAGCGGAGACGACGGCCTCACCCCCGACGATGACGATCCGGTCCGGCGACAACGACGCGAGCGCCGCCGCGGTGGCGTCCGGCACGGCGTCCTGCTGCACGAGCAGCAGGGGTCCACCGGTCACGACGGCCACCGGACCGAGGGACAGGGAGTCGGCGAAGGAGTCGCCCGTGGCGATGTAGGCCACGACGTCACCGTCCTGGGCGAACGACGTGGAGCCCATGAACTCCTCCACGAGCGCGGCCGCGGTTTCGTAACGGTTCGCACCGGCGATGCGATCCACCGGCCCGTCGGTGTAGTCCGCGGCCATCGCCTCGACGTCGGCGCCGATCACGGCGGTGCCTCCGAGGATGGTGATGCGGCCGGGGTCGAGCCTGGTCAGCTGCGCGGCGGTCGCAGCCGGGATGGCATCGACCTCCACCAGCAGGATGGGATAGCGCAGGTCACCGGCGATCGGCACGGCCGCCAACGCGTCGGCGAAGGAGGACCCTGTCGCGAGGAAGACGCGCTCGACGCCGGGTTCGAACCGATCGGCGATCCGAGCGGCGGTGTCGAACCGGTTCTCGCCCTCGATGCGGTCGACCTCGACCTCCGGCTCGGGTTCCGGCGTCGGCGTCGGCGTCGGCTCGGGGGTCGGCGTCGGTGTGGGGGTCGGGTTGGGATTCGGGTTGGGGTTGGGGTTGGGGTTCGGGTCGGACTCGAGCACGGTGAAGGAGACGGTCTCCTCCGTCGTGTGGCCCGCGACATCGGACGCCGCGACGATCAGCTCGTGACTGCCCGGCTCGAGGGCACCGGCATCGAAGGCCTCGCCCACGACGGGGTCACCGTCGAGGGTCACGACCACCGAGGCCACACCCGACACGTCGTCGGACGCGGTCCAGCCGACAGGTGTCGCATCGTCCTCCTCGACCTCCTCGCCGTCGACCAGGCCGTCCACGGCCACGGTCGGGGCGGTCAGGTCCAGCATGCAGGTGAAGGACTGCACCTCGGTGAGGTCCTCGCCCCGTCGGGCCCGCAGGTCCAGCGTGTGGTTCCCCTCGCTGGCGATGACCACGACACCGTCGTCGTCGGTCGTCCAGCCCGTTCCGTCGAGGTCCACCTCGACGGTGGCTGCCTCGTCGTTCGGCGTGGCCGTCACGGTCACGGGGCTGATGTACCAGCCGTCCAGGCCGTCGGGGTCCTGCGGGTCGACGTCGACCTGCAGCTCCAGCGGTGGGAGCGGCGGGGTGATGGTGAAGGTGGCGGTTCCCACCTCGGAGGTGTTGCCCGCGTCATCGGTGGCGCGGTACTCCACGGTGTGCGAACCCGCCGCGGTGACGGTGATCGGGCCCTCGTGGGCGGTCCAGTCGCCGCCGTCGAGGCGGTGCTCGACGAGGGCAACGGTGCCGTCGTCGTCGGTGGCCTCGATGACCACGTCCACGTCGTCCGCGCTGGTGTCCAGCGTGGCGCAACCGATCATCAGGCCGGCGTCACCACCATGGATCATCACCGACTGGGCGCTGGACGCAGCTGCCCACGGTGCGGAACCGCTGACCACGGCGTGGCCCGCCGGGCTGGCGGTGAACCCGGCGTGTGGGTCGGAGGGGTTGTCGACCAACCACAGCTCGTTGGGCGGCTCCTCCACGCCGTCGGGGTCGTCCATGTAGTGGGCACCCATCTCGCCGCAGACGCCCTCGTGCAGGTGCGCCTGGTAGGTCGCACCGGCGTCGAGGCCGGAGAGGGTCGCCGTGGAGGTGGTCTGGTCAGCGCCCACGACCAGCTCGATGCTGCCACCGATCGTCTCGCCGGGGATGGCGCTGACGTCGCCCTCGAAGGTGCCGAGCAGGTTGGCCCGGACCTCCGGCGGCGTGGTGTCGCCCACCACCTCGGTGTCGAGGTGGAACCAGTCGAAGTCGACCACGACGGGATCGACCTGTTCCGGGCCGATGGCCAGGAGGCCGATGCGGTCCAGGTCGGCGCTGTTGGTGACGGGTTCGCCGATCGGCGTCCAGCTGATGCCGCCGTCGCTCCACTCACCGGTGTAGGTGTCACCCTGCTTGGTGAGGCGCAGGTAGAAGTAGCCCGACTCGGCGGTTTCGGCGGTGTCGACCAGGCGGTTGCCGCCGGCACCGAAGTTGCCACCCTGCTCCGAGACCAGCTCGGTCTGCAGGTCGACCGGGGCGCCGGGGGCATTGCGGGCAACCACGTCGAGCTTGACGTAGTCGTCGTCTCCGCCGTAGGCCATCAGGCCGGCCAGCTGCCACTGGTGCATCAGCGGGGCCCGCATGCGGGTGGTGGCCACCCAGTCGCCCTCGGGGGCGTGCTGGAGGACGAAGTTGCGCGGGTCCAGGTTGTCCCCGCCGTTGATGTCACCCGGCTGGGTCGTGATCGACAGGTGGCCGTCGGCCACCTCCAGGGTGTTGGCGTCACCGCGGACGGTGGCCGCCCAGCGACAGGTGTCCAGGGCGTCGCCCTCGAACTCGTCGTTGGGGTCGATCACGTCGTCATCGGAGGGGGTCTCGAGCGCAGCCCAGTCGACCGTCGCGACAACCTCGGTGGCCGTGACGTCGCCAGCGGCGACCATGCCGATGTCGGCATCCGGCTTCACGGGTGCGGCACCCGGCAGGTCGATCCACGTGGTGCCGTCGGTGGAGTAGGCGGCGGTGATCGCCGCGCCGTCGCTGACCATGCGGAACCAGACGGCGTCCGGCGCAGGGTCCAGCGCGACGTTGTTGGCGTGCCAGGTGCGGCTTCCGCCGGTCTCGGTCTGGAACTCGAGGAACCGGTTGCCGTTGGTGCTGCGGGTGTAGGCCAGCTTGACGTACTCGTCGTCGCTGCTGTGCAGCATCAGCCCGGCGTGCTGCCACTCACGGGTGTGGGGCAGCGAGAGGGCCGCGGTGAACGCCCAGGGGCCTTCCGGTGCAGGCCGTCCGACGTAGCTGATCGGCCCCGCGCCGTCCTCGTTGATGTCGCCAGCCGTCACCGGCAGGTGGAGCATGCCGTCGGACACACTCACCGGGTGGCCGTCGGCGTCCCGGACGGTCGTCCAGACGCCGGTGTCGATCTCCGTGCCGTCGAACTGGTCGACGCTGCCGGTCAGGCAGGTGGGCAGCGGCTCGGGTTCCTCGACCGTCGGCACCCCCTCCTCGATGGAGAAGCTGGAGAACGTCGCGGTGGCACGGCCGGTGGTGCTGTGTGCGGTCACGGCCAGGCCGATGTCCTGCACCGCGGCCGCGTTGGGCAGCGCAACCGGTCCACCGATGGGGGTGAACGTCGTGCCGTCGCTGCTGGACCAGGCCTGGTAGTCGTCGCCGTCACGGGTGAGGCGCAACCAGACCGGCACCGAGGACGACGCGCCGTTCGTGGCCGCGTCGATCGAGCCGTTGCCGTCGCTGTCGCGCAGCCACTCGTAGGGGTTGCCCTGACGAGCGGTGAGGAACCCGTACCCCGGCGAGCTGCCCGGGTCGGTCACGTCGTTGCGGACGATGATGCCCGCCTTGGCGCTGGCGTTGGGCATGTCGACGCTGTCGACCCGCACCGTCGCGGTCCACTGGGTCCACTGTGCGGCGGCCGGCTGGTAGACCGCGCCGTACTCGTCGGTGCCCTGCCAGGTGTTGGCACCACCGGAGTCGATGGTCCACGTGTCGGCGTCGGGTCGGTCGAAGTTGGCGCTGGCTGCCTCGTGGCTGAAGGTCTCCCAGCCGGCGAGCAGGTCACCGACGTCGACCTGGATGGCCCGGGAGGTGGTCGACACCCCGTCGGGGTTGGTCGCCACCGCCTCGAGGAGGTACCTGTCCTCCGTCGCGGGGGTCCAGGTGATCTCGTAGGGGGCGGTGTCGTCGCTGCCGACGGACACGCCGTCGACGAGGAACTCCACGCTGGCGATGCCGTTGTCGGCGTCGGTGGCGTCGGCGGTCAGCTGGATGTCGCCGACCTCGTCGACCACGGCGTACGGCTCGGGGCTGGTGATGGTCACCGCAGGCACCGTGGTGCCCGACACGCCCTGGCCGACGGCCTCGATGAAGTTGACCTGGCGGGTGCCGTCACCGGGCATGACGACATAGAGGGCGAAGGAGCCACCCGGGTCGGTCGGGCCCACCGGCACGTGGACGTCGACGAAGCGGCTGAGGCCACCCGCCGGAACCTCGGCGCTGCCGATGAGGGCCCCGTCGGGGCTGTCGGCCCGCAGCTCGATGGTGCCGCCGCCGGCCGAGGCCGCGCGGACGATCAGCTCATCGATGCCGGCGAGGCTCATCCGGTCGTAGGCGAACCATGCCCCGTCCTCACCCGACAGGGCGTCGCCGTGACCAGCGACGTCGCGGGCCGCCACGACCGTCATGCCCTCGTCGGACTGGCGGAACTCCGCCTCGCGCAGGCGGGGGTAAACCAGCACCGTGTCGCTGCCGGTCAGCGACTGCACGCCGTCACCACCGTGGTCGGAGTAGCGCGCGTCGAGGACGAAGAAGATGTTCTCGTCCGGCGCGTGGCCGCCGAGGGACGTCTGCACCGACCCGGTCAGGCCGGTGAACTCCGTGGTCGGGTGGGCGTGGTAGTCGTGGCCGAGGGCCGGCTGCACGATCACCTCGTTCGGGTCGACGGGGTCGTCCTCGACGTCGGTGGCCGTGATCGCCCACGACACCTCGGTGCCGAAGTCGAAGAACGCGCCGTCGGCAGGCGTGTCGACGGTGACGACCGGGCGGGTGTTGCCCACGGTGATGGGCTGGATCGCCGTGCCGGTCTTGCCGTGCGGGTCGGTGACGACCAGGCGGGCGTCGTAGACCCCTGCGGTCTCGTAGGTGTGGGTGATGGTCTCACCCGTCTGGTCGATGGTTCCGTCGCCGTCGACGTCCCATTCGACGGTGAGGGCCTCTCCTTCGGGGTCGGTGGACTCCGTCGCGGAGAAGGTGACCTCCAGCGGTGCCTGACCGTCGGTCGGGCTGGCGCTGATCCGGGCGATCGGTGAACGGGAGCCGGAGATGTAGTCGATGCGGTGCAGGCCCGAGTTGGGGTTGTCACGGCCGAAGCCGCCACCCCAGTCCAGGACGTACAACGAGCCGTCCGGCCCGAAGACCGAGTCGATCGGGGCGAGGAACTGGGTCTGCGGCAGGAACGGCGTGACCTTCTCCACCGCCTCACCCGGGACGAACGCCTCCGTCGTGGCCTCGTCGGCCAGGAGGAAGTTGAACATCCGGTTGCGGGACCACTCGTAGAAGAACGCCTTGCCGTCGTAGGACGACGGGAACTTGGTGTCGGAGTCCAGCGTCTCGTCGAAGTCGTAGACCGGGCCGCCCATGGGTGCGAGGCCGCCACCCTGGTTCAGGCCCGACCCCTGGTCGGACGCACGCTGGTAGCCGTAGAAGACGTCGGCCGGTCGTGCCGGTGGCAGCGCCTCGACACCGGTGTTGTGGATCGAGTCGTTGATCGGCGCATCGCAGTCGAAGAAGTCGCCGACGGTGGCCGGACTGGTGAGGTAGTCCACGTCACGGAACGGCTCGTTGGCGCCCATGCACAGCGGCCAGCCGTAGAAGCCCGGCTCGGTGATCCAGTTCCACTCCGCGATCCCGGCAGGGCCACGGGTGGCCGGGGCGTCGCTGTTGTTGTCCGGCGAGTAGTCCGCCAGGCCGATGTCGCCGGTGACGGGGTCGACGAAGAAGCGGAAGGGGTTCCGGAAGCCCATGGCGTAGATCTCGGGCCGCACCTTCTCCAGGTCCGCCGGGGACAACGCCTGCGCCCAGTCGCTGTCGACGAGGTTGCCGGCCGGGACGGTGTAGCTGCCGTCCGGCTCGGGGTGGATGCGCAGCAGCTTGCCGCGCAGGTCGTTGGTGTTGGCCGAGGTGGCGCGGGCGTCCCACAGGTTGGAGGAGGACTCGTGCAGCGGGGCGTAGCCACCGGAGGGCTCGGAGTGGGGGTTCACGTCGTCGCCGACCGACAGGTACAGGTCGCCGTCGGGGCCGAAGCGCAGGCCACCACCGGTGTGACCGGGTTCGTCGGGCAGCCGGCTGGCGGGCACCTCCATGACCACGACCTCGCTGGCCGGGTCGATGCCGTTGCCCTCGACGGTGAAGCGGGACAGGAGGCTGACGAAGTTCGCCGGGTCGCTGTTGTCGGCGGTGTCCGGGGAGTAGTAGACGAACAGGTGGCCGTTGCTGTCGAAGTCTGGGTCCAGCGCGATGCCGAGCAACCCGTCCTCGCCGCCGGAGTACACGTCGAGCGTCAGGGCGGTGGAGGTGGTCTGGGTCTCGGGGTCGTGGATGCGGATCTGGCCGCGCACGAGCTCGGTGAAGAAGACACGGCCGTCGGAGGCGACGTCCATCGCGAACGGCGCGGAGGTGTTGGAGTCCAGGGTCACCCGCTCGAACTCGCTCCAGTCGGTGCCGCCGCAGTCACCCTCGACCAGGCCGGCAGCCCACTCCACGCCGCCCAGGATGTGATCCACCAGGAAGGGCTCGTCGGTGTAGTGCGCGCCGAAGTGGCCCATCCCGGTCATCCAGGCGCGGCCACCGTCGTACATCCGGCACCAGGAGATGGGGTGGTCGTACCCCATGGCGTTGCCGCCCGGGTCGTAGGTGGACTCGTCCATCGTCGCCAGGACATGGGCCTCGCCCCGGACGTTGGCGGAGTAGTTGTACCACTCGTCCGCACGGTCCCAGCGGGTGGGCAGGTGCTCGGTGGAGGGGTGGGTCCCGTCCTCCACAAGGACCGTCCCCGGCAGCCCGGGGCTGCTTCCCGTGGCGGCGTGACCGGGCATCAACGCGCCGATCATGTCGTCCCACCAGGCGTAGTTGCCACGCATGTCGGTGGCGTTGTGGACCGCGACGATGCCACCGCCGGCCTGCTGGTAGCGCTCGAGCGCGGCCTTCTCGTCGGCCGTCCAGGGATCACCCGAGGTCTGGAACATCAACAAGGCGTCGAAGGTGGCGAGGTCGACGTCGTTGAAGATCGACGAGTCCTCGGTGTGCACCGTCGTGATGTCCGCGTCGGCGAGGGCCTGGCGCAGGACCGGGGTGCCCTGGTCGATCGCTTCGGTGTGGCGGAACTGGGTGGTCTCGGTGAAGACCAGCACGTTGGCCACGGGATCGGCGACCTCGTAGGGGCCGCCGGTCTGGGCGGTGGCGGCCACGGCGGGGACGAGCAGGAGGGCGACGACGGCGCCCCAGCGCGTCAGCCACCTCGAGATCCTGGCAGGGGTGTCCTTCATGATCGATCGACTCCTTCACTTGCAGGCGGGATGCTCCTCGTCGAACGGCGGTGGGCCGACCGCGGGAGCGGCGTTCTGGCGGGTGTCCGGACACCGCAGCGCCCACCCACCCGAGGGCAGGCTGGCGCCACGTCCGAACGCCACGGACTGGCTGGCGGGACTGACTGGCGGGACTGGCTGGCGGGACTGACTGGCGGGACTGGCGGGGCCCTGACCAGCTGACGCGTCCGGCGGAACGCGTCAGCGGTGGCGGGTCAGGTCAGGAGATTGCGGAGGTACGCCAGGCCATCGGTGGCGAGGCGGTCCTGGGACTCGGCGAGCGGTCGCCAGATGGACGCGGCAACCGCGATGGTCTGGTTCTCGGGCGTGAACGACTCGATGCACAGCGGACCGGCGTAGCCGATGTCGCGCAACGCGTCGAGGATGGCGGGCCAGTCGAGGTGGCCGTGTCCCGGCGCACCCCGGTCGTTGGCGCAGACCTGTACGTGCGCGACCCGGCTGCCTGCCGCTCGGATGGCGGCGAGAGGGTCCGCCTCCTCGATGTTCAGGTGGTAGGTGTCCAGCAGCACGCCGACGCTGTCGGGCAGGTCGGCGATCGCCTCCATCGCCTGCGACACCGTGTTGAACAACGACGTCTCGTAGCGGTTCAGGGGTTCGACGGCGATGCGCACCCCGGCCTGTGCGGCGTGGTCGGCGACCGGTGCGATCGCGTCGGCCCACTCCGCCAGCGCGGCGCGGCGCTCGGCGGCGTCCATGCGCCAGGTCCTGCCCACGGAGGTGTAGGCGGGCCCCCCGATCGCGGTGGCCCCGACGGTGTGGGCCACGTCGATCACGTGACGCAGGTAGTCCTGCGTCTGCTGCTTGGTGCTGGCATCCGTCGCGACCAGCTCGCGCCCCGGGCCCAGGACCAGGCACACGGTCGCCCCGAGACCGAGATCGTCCAGCAGCCGGCGGGCTGCCGTCGGATCCCAGTCCCCGGGCGTCTCCACCGGGAGCTCGATCACGTCGAACCCCCAGCGGCTGACCTGCGGCGCGAGGGCCGCGAGGTCGGAATCCCGCAACGGTGAGTGCCACAACCAGGTCGACACTCCGATCGGCCATGTCATGTCATTGCCCCCTTCTCGTTGCGGGTTCCGGACCCTCTGTGTGGTGACTAGCGGTCCGTCCAGGCCTCGGGGAACCCGGGCAGGTCCTCGCCGCCGTACTTGGCGTAGTGCAGGGACGGCATGTCGGCGTTGGCCTCGAGGAACGCGTCCAGCTCGTCGGCGTTGATCGGCTCCTGCGGCAGGATCCACTCGCTGGGGACCTCCTCGCCGTTCCAGATCCGGACCGCGGCCTCGATGGGCGTGCGCCACTGGAAGTTGGAGTACACCGGCGCGATGGCGGTGAGCCCGGTGTCCTGCCACTTGCGCAGGAAGCTCATCTCGTCCTCGCCGACCATGACGGGGTAGTCCGCACCGGCGTCCTCGAAGGCCTCGATCGCGGCGACGGAGCCGTCACCGGCGTCCATCCAGATGCCGTCGACGTCGCCGCGCTGCAGGTACTGGGTGACGATGTCCTTGATCTGGGCCGCGTCGCCACCGGTGAACTCGTCACCGAGGACGTTCAGCTCGGAGTCGCCGAAGATCTGCTGGGCAGCGCCCCAACGGTGCTCGAGCACGTCGACGCCGGGGAGGATGCGCAGGGCCAGCACGTTGCTGCCCGGCTCGAGGTTCTCCACCAGGAACTCGGCACCGTCGGCGCCGTAGGCGTAGCCGCCGATGGGGTGGATGAAGGTGACCATGCAGTCGGTGTTGACGCCACGGTCGAACACGATCACCGGGACACCGCTCTCGCAGGCGGCCTCGACGATCGGGGTCAGGGTCGCGGTGGTCGACGGCGAGATGATGATGGCACCGCAGTCACCGGAGTCGATGAAGGACTGGATGTCGGAGATCTGCTGGTTGTCGTCGTCAGCAGCGTCAGCGACACGGAACTCACCGATGTCGCCGCTCTCCTGGTAGACCTCGACCTGCTGCTGCATGGTGATCCAACCCGTGACGCGCCAGGGGTTGGAGATGGAGGCGTTGGAGAAGCAGAGGTCCTGCGCCCCCTCGGCGGCGAACTCGGAGGTGTCGACCATCTCCGGCTCGATGGCCTGCAGCCATGGGGTGGAGGCGTCGCCCTCCGGCTCGACGTCACGCTGCGCCAGCTGGCGCTCGTAGTCGGCCTGGACGAAGAAGTCGCTGCTGGCGGCGTCGTCGCCCTCGGCAGCGTCATCGCCCTCGGCAGCGTCGTCGGTCTCTGCGGCGTCATCGCCGTCGGCGGCGTCTGCCTCGGTCGCTGCGGTGACGTCCTCGTTGGCGGCGGGTTCGTCGGTGGAACAGCCTGCGAGCGCCATGCTGATGGCGAACACGGCCACAACCAGGAATCTGGTCGGCTTCATCTTGCTCTCCTTGTTCGTGTGTCGGTTGGTGTTGCTGTGCGGTCGGGGTGGATCGGGTGGTCAGTCGCCGGAAGGTGCGGGCGACGTCGCGATGTGTCGATCGCCGACACCTGCGGTGGCGGCGGTACCGGGCGGGTCGGTGGGGTCGTCGTGTCCGGCCGGTGGGCTGGTCGTCGCGCGGCTGCTGCCCCGTGCCGCCCAAGCGACGGCCGCGATGATGATCAGTCCCTGGAGGGTGGGCCTGGCTGTCGACGGCAGCGCCAGCTGCGTGAACAGGCGCTGGATGGCCTGGTAGGCCAGCGCACCGGCGATGGCGGCGGTGACGGTTCCCCGCCCACCGCCGAGCACGACGCCGCCGAGCACGACCGCGGTGATGGCGGTGAACTCCAGGCCGTCCCCGACCTGCGCGGTGACGCCGGCGAACCCGCCGATGAGCACCGCGGCCAGGGTGGCCATGAGGGAGGACAGGACGAAGGCGATGGTCCGGACACGCCACACCCGCACACCCGCGAAGGCAGCGGCGGTGTCGTTGTCACCGGTCGCGATCAGCGTCCTTCCGAACGGGGACCGCATCAGCAGCGCGGCGAGGCCGGCCACGACGAGCGCGATCAGCAACGCGTAGGGCAGCTGTCGCAGCACCGGCATGTCGATGCCCATCCGTCCCCAGCGGCGGAACCCTTCGGACAGGGCGCCGGTGGGTGCACCGCCGGTCCACAGCCGCACGGCCCCGAAGAGCACGAGCTGCGTGCCGAGCGTGGTGATGAAGGAGGGAACCCTGAGCAGCGTGGTCACCAGGCCGTTGACGAGGCCGACCAGCACGCCGAGCCCCATCATCAGCAGCAGCACCGGCCACGTGCGCTCCTCCATGCCGTCGATGAGCCGAGCGGCGACCACGACCTGCGCACCGACGAGGGCACCGACCGAGAGGTCGAACTCGCCGCTGACGATCACCAGGTACTGGCCGATGGCGAGGACGACCAGCGGCGCGGCAGCGCGCAGGAAGGTCATCAACGACGGCGGCTCGGCGAAGGACGGGTTGAGGGCCGTGATGACGACCAGCACGGACACCAGCAGGGCGAACACCGTTGCCGTCCCGGTGGTCAGGCGTCCCATCAGGCCGGCAAGGGCGCCGCTGCGTTCCCGGAGACCGCTCACGAGGCCACCTCCCGGCTGACCGCATCGGCGGTTCTGGGCGCACCCGTGCGGGTGAAGCGCTGCCGCAGGCTCGAGGCGTCGATCTGGCGCCGTGCGTAGATCGCCACGGCGGTGATGATGATGACGCCGCGCAGCACGTCGCGGAAGAAGGGGTCGACCTGCAGCAGGTTGAAGACCGAGTCGAGCGTCGCGAGGATCAGGACACCGGCGACGGTCCCCGACACACCGCCTCGTCCACCCATCAGGAGGGTGCCGCCGAGGACGACGGCGGCGATGGACTCGAGGTCGTAGCCGGCGCTGTAGATCTGTGCGCCCACGCCGGTGGAGAACCGTGCGGCGAGCAGCAGGCCGGCCAGTCCCGCGGCCACCGCACACAGCACGTGGGCGAGGACGATGGTGCGGTCGGTGCGGATGCCCGACAGCCGTGCGGCATCGGTGTTGCCGCCGACGGCGTACATGGCGTGGCCGGCGCGGGTCCGCCCGAGCAGGAGGCCGGACGCCAGCGCCACGAGCAGCATGACCACCGTGGCGACGGGGACGACCCAGATGCGGGTGTAGCCGAAGTCCTGGAAGGCCGGGGGCACCGCGCCGACGGGGCCGGCGTAGCGCGTGTCGAGGTAGCCCTTGATGATCAGCCCCATGCCGAGGGTGGCGATGAAGGGGTTGACGTCGAGTCGGGCGATGACGACGCCGTTGACCAGCCCGATGACGGCCGAGACGGCGAGCGCCGCCGCAACGCCGAGCACGATCCGGCCGGGGTCACCGTCCATCACCGTGGCGCCGACGATGCTGGCGAGGGCCGCGGTGAACCCCACGGAGAGGTCCAGCGACCGGCACAGGATCACGAGGGTCTGGCCGAGGGCGACGAAGCCGAGGACGCTGGTCCGGCTCAGCAGGTTGACCACGTTGGACTGCGCGAACAGGTTCCCGCCGTCGGCGGAGACGATGATCCCGCCGACGACCAGCACGAGGACGAGGGCGAGCCAGATCAGGACGGTGGGCGAGAGGTCGAACCGGTCCCGGATTCCCGACGAGGTGGTGGTCGTCATGCCGCCGCCTCGCCGGTGGCGCCGGCCGCGATGGCCAGGATGTCGGACTCGCTGGCGTCCGGACCGACCTCGCCGACCAGGCGACCGTCCCGCATCACCACGATGCGATCGGAGACGCCCAGCAGCTCGGGGAGCTCCGAGGAGATCAGCAGCACGCCGACGCCAGCGGCGCAGCGGTCACGGACCAGGTCGTAGACGGCGCGTTTCGCGCCCACGTCGATGCCCCGTGTCGGTTCGTCCAGGACGAGGACCGCCGGATCGGTGACCAGCCACTTGGTCAGCACGACCTTCTGCTGGTTCCCACCGGAGAGATACCTGACCTCCCGGGACCCGCTGCGCGCGGAGAACTCGAGGCTGGACAGGAGCTCAGGGATGCGTGCGGCCCGTTCGGGGGCTTGCCGCGGGGCGACGGCGTCCAGCACGAGCCGGGCGTTGGCCTCGACGCCCTGTTCGAGCGCCAGGCCCTGGGCCTTGCGGTCCTCGGTGACCAGCGCGATGCCGGCCGTGATGGCCTCGCGAGCAGAGGTCGGACGAACGTCCTGTCCCTTGACCCGCATGGTGCCCCTGGTGAAGGGCCGCAGGCCGAACACCGCGTGCGCGAGCTCCGTGCGTCCGCTGCCCTGCAGGCCGGCCACGCCGACCACCTCGCCGGCTCGAACCTGCAGGTCGATGCCGTCCACGTCGTGGTTCCCCGCATCGGACAGCGACAGCAGCACCTCCTCGGAGGGACCGTCGTCGGTCCGCGCCGGGAAGAACGAGCCGAGGTTGCGGCCCACCATGTCCCGGACGAGGTCGTCGGGGGTGGTCTCGGCGGTGTCCACGGTGTGCACCAGGTGGCCGTCCTTGAGCACGGTGATCCGGTCGCTCAGGTCGAAGATCTCCACGAGCCGGTGGGACACGTAGACGATGGCCACCCCGCGGGACTGCAGCGTCCGCACGAGCCGGTACAGCAGGTCGACCTCGGCACCGGCCAGCGCGGCGGTGGGCTCGTCCATGCAGATCACCCGGGTCTGCATCGACATGGCCTTGACGATCTCGACGACCTGCTGCTGGGCCACCGAGAGGCTTGCCACCCGTCGGTCGGGGTCCAGGACGGTCCGGTCCACGCCCAGGTCGTCGAGCAGGTCTGCGGTCTCCTGCCGCATGCGGCGGCGGTCGACGAGCCCACGGCGGCGGGGTTCGCGACCGAGGAAGACGTTCTGGGCGACGGTGCGCTCGGGCAGCAGGTTGAACTCCTGGTAGACCGTCGTCACCCCGGCGTGCTGCGCGTCCAGGGGGTGGCCGAACTCCACGACCGCACCGTCGAGGCGCACGGTCCCTGCGTCGGCGCGGTGCACGCCGGCGAGCACCTTCATCAGCGTGGACTTGCCAGCGCCGTTCTCGCCGACGAGCGCGTGGACCTCTCCGGGTCGCACGTCGAAGTCCACGCCGTGCAGGACGTCGACGCCGAAGAAGGACTTCACGATCCCCGTCATCTCGACGATGGGCTGTGGGGGCTGGGGCAGGCCGGTCACGAGCAGACCGCCTCCCAACGACCGTCCGCCGCCGAGGAGCGCAGGACGGCGTCGACCACGTGGGCCGAACGGAGGCCGTCCTCGAAGGTCGGCAGCCCGTCGGGGGCAGCACCACCGATGGCGGCACCCGTGTCGGCGACGAAGGCGTCGAAGCAGTCCTGATAGCCCTGCGCGTGGCCGGCCGGGAGCCGGCTGTAACGTGCCGCAGCCGCGGACAGGGTGTCGGGGTCGCGCAGCAGGTCCTGCGACGCGTCCCTGCGACCGTGCCACAGGCGTTCGGGCTGTTCCTGGTCGAAGGCGAGGGAACCCTCGCTGCACGAGATCTCCAGCAGCAGGCGGTTCTTGCGGCCCGGCGAGACCTGGCTGATGACGACCGAACCCAGGACCCCGGCCTCGGTGCGGAACTGCACGGTGGCCATGTCCTCCGTGGTGACGACCCGGCCGTCACCACCGCGGTTCGGGGCGATGGTTGCCATCTGGCCGCTCAGGGCGGAGATGCGGTCGCCGGTCACGAACTCCACCAGGTCACACCAGTGCGACCCGATGTCGGCGAACGCACGGCTCGGGCCCCCGAGGTCGGCGTCGACCCGCCAGTTGTTGTCGGCGTCGTTGCTCAGCCAGTCCTGCAGGTAGGAGCCGTGGGTCAGCAGGACGCGACCCATCTCGCCGCTGCGCACACGTGCACGGGCCTCGCGCACCATGGGGTGGAACCGGTAGACGAAGGGGACGGTGCCGACGAGGCCGTTGGCGGTCACGGCGTCGACCAGCTCGCGGGCCTCCTCGGGGGACGTGGCCAGCGGCTTCTCGCACACCACGTGCTTGCCGGCGGCCACGGCCGCCATCGCGACGGGGTGGTGCAGGTGGTTGGGCGTGCACACGTGGACGACGTCGACGTCGTCGGCGCCGACCAGGGCCTCCACGGACTCGACGGCCCGTTCGGCCCCGATGTCGGCCGCGGCGCGGGCGGCACGGTCGGGACTGCTGGACGCGAGCGCAACCACGCGTCCTCCCGCCACCCGCACGGCACGCGCATGGACCCGGCCCATGAACCCACCGCCAATGATCCCTGCCCGGTAGGTGTGCGCTGGTGCAGCGGCCACACTTCCGAGGGGTTCGACACCGTTATCGGCCAACGTTTCGACGTCCATCTGCCGACATATGATCACACTTACGTCAGATGTCAAGCAAAAGCACGTAACGCAGGCGACACACTCCTGCCACCCGACGGTGACCTCAGCTGGTGCGGATGGCCTCGTCGACGGCGACCGGCAGCAGGATCGACTCGATGATCATGACGGCCGCGCCGGTCACGCCGGCGCGCTCGTTGAGCTCGCTGGTCTGCACGCGCAGGTCGTTGGTCGCAAGCACCGTCGACCGCTCGTAGACGGCCTCGCGGACGCCCGCGACGAGCTCGGCGGCCGCCAGGGCCACGTCGCCGCCGAGGACGATGGCGCCGGGGTTGAGCAGGTTGACGGCGCCGGCGAGCACCTCGCCGATCTGCCGACCCGCCTCCCTGATCATCCGGATCGCCTGGGTGTTGCCGCCGGTGGCCTCGCGGGCGACATCGCGGACCCCCTGGGCATCCACCCCCATCGCCCGGAGCTCCGTCGCCAGCGCAGCGCCGCTGGCCACCGCCTCCAGGCACCCCACGTTGCCGCAGCGACAGACCACCGAGCCCGCTGAGGGGACGCGGATGTGCCCCATGTCGCCCGCCGCGCCGTTCTGCCCGCGGTAGATGCGGCCGTGCATGACCAGGCCGCTGCCGATGCCGGTGCCGACCTTCACGAAGAGCAGGTCGTCGACCCGGTCTCGCCAGTTCGTCCAGTACTCACCGAGCGCCATGATGTTGACGTCGTTGTCCACGAGCACCGGCACCGGGTGCACCTTCTGCACGAGGGCAGGGATGGCCACCCCGTCCCAGCCGGGCATGATCGGCGGGCTGACCGCTCGGCCAGCGGAGTACTCCACCGGCCCCGGGACGCCGATGCCTATGCCCCGCACGGAGGCCGACCCACGGCTGACCCTGTCGAGCAGCGCCTCGAACCCCTCCAGCATCCACGAGATCACCCGGTCGGGCCCGTCGGCGATGTCGATCTCGCCCGTTGACTCCGCGAGGAGGCTGCCGGAGAGGTCGGCAACGGCGAGGCGGGCGTGGGTGACGTCGAGGTCGGCGACGAGCACGACCCCTGCGTCGCTGTTGAACGCCAGCGTCTGGGGCGGACGCCCACCGGTGCTGGGCGCCTCGCCTGCTTCGTAGACGAATCCACCGCCGAGGAGGGACTCCACCCGCTGGGACACCGTTGCGCGTGACAGGCCAGTCAGCCGGACGAGTTCGGCGCGGGTGCGCGCCCGCCCGTCACGGATCAGCGCGAGTACTTCTCCAGCGGTGTTGACCGTGGCGTTCTCGTCCATCGTGATCCTCACACTTCTGGCCAATCGACCGCGGACTTAGTTCGGCGATCAGCGTATGTTTCCGGACCCAAGAGCGTAACGCTCGGTCCCGTCCGACCGGGCACCGCGGTCGGACCCTCTGTCCTCGTCCCTCAGGCGCGGATCAGCGGAGCGTAGGCCAGGACGAGGCGCTTCTCACCGGACTCGGCGAAGTCGATGACGGCTTCCTCCTCGCCCGGCATGCCCGCCATCTCGACGATACGCCCCTTGCCGAAGCGCGTGTGCATGACCCAGTCCCCGGCCTTGAACTCCGGGCCGTCGTCATCGTCGGCCTCGACCCGGCGGTGGTACTGCGTCTTCACGCCGGCCATCGACAGCGCCCTGCGGGAGGGACCGCCACGGTCGGTGGAGCGGTCCTCCACCAGCTCCGACGGGATCTCGCCGAGGAACCGGCTCGGCGGGTTGGACTGCGACCCGCCGAACAGCGTGCGCGCCCACGCCGAAGTGACGTACAGCCGCTTCTCCGCGCGAGTCATGCCCACGTAGGCCAGTCGGCGCTCCTCCTCGATCTCGTCGGGCTCCGACAGGGTGCGGCTGTGGGGGAAGACCCCTTCCTCGAGCCCCACGAGGAAGACGACGGGGAACTCCAGGCCCTTGGCGTTGTGGAGGGTCATGAGGGTCACCCGTGCCGACTCGTCGGTCAGGTCGTCCTCGGCGTTGACCAGCTGCACCCGCTCGAGGAACTCCGGCAGCGTGGCGTCGGGCGTCAGCGACAGCAGGTCCTCCGCGACCCCTTCGAGCTCGGCGAGGTTCTCCAGCCGTGCCTCGGCCTCGGGGCTGCGCTCGGCCTCGAGCTCGGAGATGTAGCCCGACTCCGCGAGCACCTTCTCCAGCAGCGCGCGGGGGGTCAGCTCCTCCTCGATCCACGAGGTGCGCATTCGGTCGACGAAGGCCACGAATCCCTCGACGGCCCCGACGGCACGGGTGGGCACGCCGTTGATCGCACCCACCTGCCGGCAGGCCTCGATCAACGAGGTGCCGGTCGTGGCCGCGTATCCGGTCAGCGCCTCCTGCGTCTTCTTGCCGATGCCACGTCGCGGGACGTTGAGGATGCGGCCCGCTGCGACGTCGTCGCCGGGGTTGACCAGGACGGTCAGGTACGCCAGCGCGTCCTTGACCTCCTTGCGGTCGTAGAAGCGGGTCGAGCCGATCACCTGATAGGGCTGCCCCACCCGCAGCATGACCTCCTCCATCACACGGGACTGGGCGTTGGTCCGGTAGAAGACGGCACAGTCCTCGCCGCGGTAGGTGCCCTCGGCGGTCAGCTTGCGGATCTCCTCGGCGACGAACGCGGCCTCGTCATGTTCGTTCTCGGCGGTGTAGCGGATGATCCGGTCGCCGGCGCCCGCCTCGGTCCACAGGTCCTTGGCGACCCGCTGGGAGTTGTTGGCGATGACGGCGTTGGCCGCGTCGAGCACCGTCTGGGTGGACCGGTAGTTGCGATCCAGCACGATCGTGGTCGCGTCGGGGAAGTCGTTCTCGAAGTCCAGCAGGTTGCGGATGTCCGCCCCGCGAAAGGCGTAGATCGACTGGTCGGAGTCGCCGACGACGGTGATGTTGCGATGCTGTTCGGCCAGCAGCTGCACCAGCTTGTACTGGGCGTGGTTGGTGTCCTGCCACTCGTCGACGAGCACGTGCTGGAACTGCCGCTGGTAGCGCTCCCGCGTGTCGTCGAACAGCTGGAGGATCTCCACGCTCTTGACCAGCAGGTCGTCGAAGTCCATGGCCGAGGCCGTGTGGAGCTTGGCCTGGTAGCCCTTGTAGACCTCCGCGACCTGGGTGGTCCACCAGTCCTCGGCGCGTGAGGCGTAGGTCTCGAAGTCGATCAGCTCGTTCTTCGCCGCGGAGATGGCCGACAGCGCCGCCCGGACCGGGATCTTCTTGGTGTCCAGGCCGATGTCGCTGATGACGCTGGACACGACCCGCCCCGAGTCGCTGGTGTCGTAGATCGAGAAGTGCTTGGCGTACCCGAGCCGTGGCGCCTCGGTGCGCAGCAACCGGGCGCAGGCCGAGTGGAAGGTCTGCACCCACATCCCGCCCCAGCGCCGCTTCGTGGGCTGCCCCTGGTCGTCGCGGCTGATGCCCACCAGGTCGTCGCCGACGAGGCGCCCGACGCGGTCCTTCATCTCGCCCGCGGCCTTGTTGGTGAAGGTGATCGCGAGGATCTCCAGCGGGTGCACCCCGTCGCCGATCAGCCGCGCGATCCGGTGGGTCAGCACGCGGGTCTTGCCCGAGCCCGCCCCGGCCACGACGAGCAGCGGCCCGCCGTCGTGCATCACGGCGTCCTTCTGCTGTGGGTTGAGTCCGTCGAGGTGCAGGCTGGGAATCGTCACGGTGACGTCATGGTACGGGCTGCCACTGACACCGCCCGGGGCCGAATGCTGGACGGCCGACACGATCCGATACCCTCCACGTCGACGAGATGATGCAGGCAGCCCTGCGTCCTCGTGCCCCGCACGGCGGGGCGCACACCGAGCCACCCACCCAGAGGAACACGATCACCCCATGGCCGGCGCAATCCCCGTTCAGACCCAGGAAGACATCGTCCCCCCGACGCCCAAGCCCATCGGCTACCGGCTTGCCGGTGTGCTGCTCGCCCCCGGTGTCGCCGCCACGATGCACCTCGTCCTCACCGGGCCGTTCGGCCTGTCGCTGGAGAGCGGCTTCGGGCTGATGACGGTGACGCTGGCCACCCTCGCGGTCGGCATGGTCGCCTGGATCGCGGTCATGCTGCTGGAGCAGGGCCTGGGCAAGGAGAAGTCCCGCAGGATCTGGATGGCCGTCGCCTTCGGGGCACTGGCCGCGTCGATCCTCGCCATCGTCCCCGCCGACGTCACCACCGGCGCCAAGTGGGGGCTTGTGGCGCTGTTCTCGGCCGTCGCGGTCGTGCTGATCCCGACGATGGCCGCCAGGGGTCAGAAGGACTGACCCCGCTGCCCCCTACCCCGGGGGCAGGATCGTCCCGGTGACCTCGGCCAGCACGACCGGCTGGCCGTCGACGCCCTCGCACGACCCGCGCAGGGTCACGGTGTCGCCGTCCTGCAGGAACGTGCGCTCGACCCCGGCGATGGTGATGGGTTCGCGCCCGCCCATGGTCAGCTCGATCAACGAGCCCTCGGTGCCGCGCTCCGGCCCCGACACGGTGCCGGAGGCGAACAGGTCGCCGGCCCGGATGGTCGCGCCGTTGACCGTCGCGTGGGCCAGCTGCTGGGGCATCGTCCAGTACATGTCGGCGAACGACACGCGGCTGATGACCTCCTCGGTCGTGGTACCGGCCGGCGTGATGGCCACCTCCAGGGATAGGTCGAAGGACCACTTCCCGTCGACACGCAGGTAGTCACTGACGGGCGGGTCCTGCTCGGGCGGGGCCACGCGGGCGGCCTCGAGGGCAGCCAGCGGGGTGATCCACGGGCCGATCGACGTGGCGAAGGACTTGCCGAGGAACGGGCCGAGCGGCTGGTACTCCCACGCCTGGATGTCGCGAGCGGACCAGTCGTTGACCAGCACGATGCCGAAGATGTGGTCTCCGGCCGCGGACGCCGGCACGGCGGTGCCCAGCGGCGTGCCCAGTCCACCGGTCACGAAGCCGACCTCGAGCTCGATGTCGAGGCGTTCCGACGGGCCGACCGGCGGGGCGGCACCCGGCTGGGGCGGCCGCTGCTGGCCGACGGGCCGATGGATCGGCGTGCCGCTGACCACGACCGTCCCGGCGCGTCCGTGGTAGCCGACCGGCAGGTGGCGCCAGTTCGGCAGCAACGGGTCGGAGTCAGGGCGGAACAGCCGGCCGAGGTTCGTGGCGTGGTGGAGGGAGGAGTAGAAGTCGACGTAGTCGGCGACGGTGAACGGCATCGTCGGGGCGGCCACGTCGGCGAGCGGGACCAGCGCCCCGTCGGGCGGGCGCTGCGAGCCGTCCTCCGACAGCAGGTCGGTCACGGCAGCGCGGACCCCCGCCCACACGTCGGCGCCCTCCATCATCAGCATCGTCAGGTCGACGTGCTCGGCCCAGACCACGCCCGGCAGGAGCCCTGCGCGGTGGCAGGCCCGGAGGTCCAGCGCATGGTCGCCGATGCGAACGGCGGGAACGGGATGGCCGTCCACCATCACGACCCCGTAGGGCAGGTGGGACAGGCCGTAGCCCGACCCGTCGGCCCCGGCCACCCAGGAGCGGCTCATGACAGGCCTCCGGTTGCGGTGACGACACCCATCTGTGCGAGGTCGGTGATGGGGTCGAGGATGTCGCAGCAGCCGATGCCGCGGAAGAACTGGGCGCGCACGGCAGCGAGGGTCTGCCCCTCGACCACGGCGTCGCCGACGATCATGGCGCCCGGACCCAGCTTGAACTGGTCGCCGGCGCGGCCGAGGTGGTCCTCGACGACGTCGAGGCGTTCGCCCTGGAACGCGGCGGTGGCGGCGGCCAGGACGTTCAGGAACCCGTGCTCGAGACCGCCGTGGTCCTCGTTGGTCGTGCGGGAGGGGTGGTGCAGCCCGGCGGTGGCCTTGAAGGGGACCTGCTCCTTGGCGCAGGCACGGATGAAGCCGGCGACCTCCAGGTCAGCGGGGATGGCCGAGGCGACCGTTCCTCCGCAGCGGACCTTGGCGATCAGCCCGTCGGCGTACCTGCCGCCCGGCGCCCGGGCCCCCGCGATGGCGCTGATGCCCCGCAGGACCTCACCGGCGGACCGGCCGCTGATCGGGACCTCGATGGCCAGGGTCAGGTTCTCGGGGAAGCGTGCCCCCTGGAGTGCAGCCAGGATGCCAGCGACCTCGCCCTCGGCGTCATCACCGTCCAGCGACAGCTCCAGGCCGGTCAGCCTGATCCGCCGGTCACGGGCCAGCCCGGTGATGCTGGCGAGGTCGGCTCCGACGGACTCCGCGAAGGTGCCGCCGGCCGTGCGGTCGAGGACGACGCCGAGCTGCAGCTCGTCGGGATCCTCCAGCAGCTCGGGCAGCTCGCCGGCCTGGCTGGCGCGGATGAGGAACCGGTTGACCAGCCATCCGCGATCACCGCCCTGGTGCCCACGGTGGCTCGCCAGCGCGTCCTCCATGGGGCGGTTCGCCGGCGGGAACACCGCGGCATCGTCGAAGAGGCCGTTCAGCGCGGCCTGTCGGGCGTCCAGGAACTGCTCAGCCATCGGTGCGCCACGGTACCGGATACAACAGCCCCGGTGGGAGGACCCGCACTACCGCCAGAGTCCTACTCCCACTCGATGCCTGCCCAAGGGGGCTCCGCCCCCTTTCGAACCCCCCTCGCGGGAGCGCGGGCCTCCTAGCGCTCCTTCGTCGCGGAGTCGGGTCCTACTCCCACTCGATGGTCCCGGGGGGCTTGCTCGTCACGTCGTAGGCGACGCGGTTGATGCCGTCGACCTCGTTGATGACGCGGGTGGCGATGCGTTCGAGGACGTCGTAGGGGATGCGGGCGAAGTCGGCCGTCATGGCGTCCTCGCTGGTGACGGCGCGAATGATGATGGGGTGGCCGTAGGTGCGCTCGTCGCCCTGGACACCCACCGAGCGGATGGCCGGCAGCACCGCGAAGGACTGCCAGATCTCGCGTTCGAGGCCCGCCCGCTTGAGCTCGGCCAGCACGATCCGGTCGGCCGCACGCAGCAGGTCGAGGCGTTCGCCGGTGACCTCACCGATGATCCGCACGCCGAGTCCGGGGCCCGGGAAGGGCTGGCGCCAGACCATCTCCTCGGGCAGCCCGAGCTCCTCCCCCACCTTGCGGACCTCGTCCTTGAACAACCAGCGGAGCGGCTCGACGAGGTCGAACTCCATGTCGTCGGGCAGGCCACCGACGTTGTGGTGGGACTTGATGGTCGACGCGCTGCCGTGGCCCGACTCGATGACGTCGGGGTAGAGGGTGCCCTGCACCAGGTACTTGGCGTCACCAGCGTGCTCGCGGGCGGCTTGCTCGAAGACGCGGATGAACTCGCGCCCGATGATCTTGCGCTTCTCCTCGGGCTCGGTCACGCCGGCGAGGTGTTCGAGGAACTGGTCGGCCGCCTTGACGGTGACGAGGTTGACGTCGAAGTGCTCGCCGAAGGCCTCCTGGACCTGCTCGGCCTCGCCGTGGCGAAGCAGGCCGTGGTCGACGAAGACGCAGGTCAGCTTGTCGCCGATGGCCCGGTGGACCAGCGCGGCGGCAACGGCGGAGTCGACGCCGCCCGACAGGCCGCACAGCACCTCGGCGTCGCCGACCTGAGCACGGATGGCCTCGACGGATTCCTCGATCACGTTGAAGGCCGTCCACGACGGGTGGGCACCGGCGGCGTGCAGGAAGGACTTGATGACGTCCTGGCCGTGCGGGGTGTGGCTGACCTCCGGGTGGTACTGGACGCTGAAGATCCCCTTCTCCGGGGCCTCCATGGCTGCCACCTGACCGCCGGTCGTCGTGCCGATGGCGGTGAAGCCCTCGGGGACCTCCGACACGGCGTCGCGGTGGGACATCCACACGGTCTGCGCCTCGGGCTGGTCGGCGAGCAGTGTGGAGGAGGGGTCGCCGCGGAAGTCGGTGCGACCGAACTCGGGGTTGTCGGTCCTGGCGACCGTGCCACCGAGCGCCTGGGCGATGACCTGGTGGCCGTAGCAGATGCCGAGCGTGGGGATGCCGAGCTCGAGGATCCCCGGGTCGATGGTCGGGGCGCCCTCCACGTGGACCGACTTGGGCCCGCCGGACAGGATCAGCCCCTTGGGCTTGCGAGCAGCGACCTCCTCCGCGGTGATGTCGTGTCCGACGATCTCGGAGTACACGTGCGCCTCGCGGACGCGACGGGCGATGACCTGGGCGTACTGGGCGCCGAAGTCCACCACGAGGACGGTGTCATGTTGCTGGGCGTTGGTGCTCACGGTCCCAAGTGTGGCAGGCGGGTGACGGTCGGCCCAACGCGGGGCTGTGTCGGGCGACCACCACCCTCGGCCCCGCACCCGGGACTGGCCGACCGGCGTCAGTAGCGGCCGGTGCGCAGCCCCTCGAGGTCGGCGAGGTCGGCGTCGCCGAACGTCGACGGCGGCGCCCCCTGGAAGAGCTGGCCGATCGCCGTGGTCTCGATGGCGTGGAACATCACCGAGGTGTCGTCTCGGCTGTGCCCGGGGTGCTCGGGGTCCTCGTGGTCGATCTCGGAGTCATAGGAGAGGTTGACCAAGCACAGGAGGTGGCCGAGCTCGTGCACGACGACCGCGCGGAGGATGGCGTCGGCGCCGCCGAGCAGGAGGGCAAGGTCGTCGACCCGGTCGGGGAACACCACGAACGACGTGGCCCCGAACGCGATGCCGATGGAGGAGGCGATGCCGGGGTCGGACTGGTCGGGCTGACCTCGCAGGGCCACGACGTGCACGACCGCCGTGTCGCTGGTCTGGGGGATCGAGCGGGACGCGGCCTCGACGGCACGGATGTCCCCCAGCGTCCACTCGCGCACGTCGCCATCGATGCGGCCGGAGGCGTCGACGGTGACGCCGCCGGGCGTGTCGGCAACCTGTCGGAGCTGTCCGGCGAGGTGCTCGAGGACCGCACCGGACAGCTCGGCCCCTGCCTGCGCGTCCACCTCGATCACCCGAGCGGGGATGGTGGGCTGGAGGAGTGGCCGGCAGGCGCTGGCGAGCGGCCCGTCCGCATCGATCGGCGTCGGGGCCGGCGGGGCCGCGTCCGCGGTCGGGGTGGCGGCTGGCGGCGGCGCACCGTCGGTCGGGGTGGCCGGTGCGGCGTCCGCAGGTGCTGGGGTGGCCGGCGCTGGCTCGGGCGGGGCGTCGGCCGGGGCGGCTGCGGTGGTGTCGCCGCCGTCGACCGACGGCTCGTCGGCGGGGCCCTCGGGCGCGCCCGGCACCGCCACGGTCGATGGCGGATCCACCGGGGTGGACGTGGGTCCGCACGCGGCCGCGAGCAGCGCACAGAGCGTCATCGCCGCCACGGACACCCGTGCGCCGTGCCGCGAACTAGTCCGTCCTGATGCCATGAAATAGCCCTCTTTCGCCATACCGAGCGTACGCATGCGCACCGATAGTTAAGTCACGCAAAGGCAACCCACCGTCACCAAGAGTAAGAGTCCAGGGAGGACCCCACCGCCATGATCACCACCATCACCACCATCGCCCACATGCTGTCCCTGCGCATCAAGGACGAGCGCGGCGCCACGGCCGTGGAGTACGGCCTGATGGTCGCCCTCATCGCCGTCGTCATCATCGCGGCGGTCGCCGCCCTTGGCGGCGTGCTGAACGAGAGCTTCACCGAGACCTGCACCAGCATCGCGGCGAACACCACGGGCACCACGACCTGCCCCTAGGTCAGACCACACGGGCCGCCCGATCGCCTCGAGCGCGCGGCCCGTCCCAACCTCGCCTGGCCGGGACCTCGACGGTCCCGGCCAGCGCCGATCCCGGGACGAAGTCACCCACCGCGACCTCCCCGAACCCATCGTCAGAATCCCACACCATCACTCCGAGGATCACCCCCCATGCAGCCCGCCACTCGCCTGAATGATGACCGCGGCGCCGCCACGGTCGAGTTCGCCGCGATCCTGGTGCCGCTGATGGTCCTGGTCCTCGGGATCATCTCCTACGGCTACATGCTGAGCTTCCGCCAGGCGATCAGCCAGGCCGCCGCCGAGGGGGCACGCGCCGCCGCCGTCACCCCGGCCGGGCTGCCCAACGCCGACCGCGAGGCCCGGGCGCTGGACGCCGTCGACCGCGCCGTCGGCTACGGCGTCACCTGCGCCAGCCCCGGCATGACCTGCACCGTCGTCGTCGACGACACCTGCGGCCTGCACGGCTGCGCGTTCGTCGAGCTCGACTACGACTACGGCGCCTTCCCCCTCATCCCGGCCGTCGGGGCGTTGGTCCCCATGCCCGACCACCTGGTCTACGAGGCGTCGGCGGAGGTCAGCTGACATGACCGCCGTCATCCGGCGCCGCCTGGACCCCGCCGACGAGCGGGGTGCCGTGCTTCCCATCTTCGCCCTCCTCCTCGTCGTGTTGCTGGCCGCCGCGGCCTTCGCGGTCGACCTGGGCATGCAACGCGTCCTGGCCCGCGACCTGCAGGGCACCGCCGACGTCGTCGCCCTCGACCTCGCCCGCCGACTGGACTCCGGCACCCGCACCGACGTCGAGAACCTGTGGCACAGCGGCCCGCTGGACGCGAGCCTGGACCGCAACACCGACAACGTCGGCGCGATCGAGCAGGTCGACGTCGAGGCCGGCCGCCTGGCCGCCGACGGCTCCTTCACCTCCATCGCCACCAGCGAGGTCCCCGACGCCGTCCGCGTGACCATCGCCGGCCGCGTCCCCTTCGCCTTCACCGCCGGGTTCGGCGGCCCGGCCAGCGGCCCCGCCACCCGATCCGCCGTCGCCACCGCCAACGGCCTCCGCCCCGGCGCCCCCGGCTCGGCCTGCATCCGCCTCGGCTCGTTCGCGCTCGGCCTGGACTCCTCGTCCTCGCCCCTGCTGGACCCGATCCTGGGCGGCGCGCTCAACACGACGCTCGTCGGCTACGCCGGCCTGGCCGACGCCACCATCACCCTCGGCGACCTCGCTGCCGAGCTGGGCGCCGGCACCCCGCAGGAGCTGGCCGGCACCGACGTCACCCTCGGCGACCTGTACGCCGCCACCGCCGACGTGCTGCGCAACGGGGGCGACACCGCCCACGCCGCGCTGCTGGACGGCATCGTCACCACCTCGGTGTCGTCGGTCTCCATCGCCCTCGGCGACCTGCTGGCCGTGGGACAGGCCGGCACCGCAGCCCTGGCTGCCCACGTCAACGTGCTGGACCTCGTCACCGGGGCGGCGTTCGTGGCCAACGGCACCAACGCCATCGCCGTCCCGGGCCTGGGCGTCACCGTGCCCGGCGTGGCCGGCCTGTCCGCCAGCCTCCGGGTGACCCAGGGACCGGTGCTCGCCTGTGACGACTCGGTCGCCGAGACCTCCCAGGTGCAGCTGACCCTCGGCGGCACCCTGACCGGCCTCCCCCTGGTGGTCGCCAACCCCAGCTTCGCCATGACCCTCGACCTGGCCACCGCCCGCGCCGAGATCATCGACATCGACTGCACCGCCAACCCGCCGGGGTCCCTCGACGTCAGCGTCCACGACCGGAGCGTGGCGAGGCAGTCCCTGGCCACCAGCATGCAGGTCTCGGTGACCGTGGTGCCGCTGCTGGACATCCGGCTGCTCGACCTCTCCGTTGTGGCCGGCACCGCCCCCTCGACCGCGCCCCCGACCGTCGTGACGGTCGACACGACAACCTTCTCCGACGGGATGACCGCACCCCACTCGAGCGGTCCCGGCAGCATCGGCCTCACCCCCCTGTCGGTCAGCACCAACGTCACGATCGCCGGCCTGCCGGTCAGCGCCCTGCTCGCCCCGCTCCTCAGCCCACTCGTCGGCGCGCTCAACAGCACCATCGGCGCGCTGGACCACGCGATCGTCACCCAGATCGCCCCGCAGCTCGGCATGACCGTCGCCGGCGCCGACGTGTGGGCGCTGGACGCCCCCACCTGCGCGCAGCCGGTCCTGCGCAGCTGACCCCGCCCTCCACCTCCACCACCGCATTCCGCACGCGAAAGGCACATCCCACCATGAAGGCCAACCGGCTCGCCCTCGTCGGCATCCTCCTCGGACTCGCGGGGACCGTCCTGCTCGCCCTGTTCGTCACCAGCTCCTCCGGCGAGAAGGCCGGTGAGACCGCCGCCGTCTGGATGGCCAGCGACGCCGGCATCGCCGCCGGAACCCCGGCGGAGGAGGTCGCTGCCGCCGCAGTGCTGCGCGACGTGCCCCTCGACCTGGTCCCCGCCCGTGCGCTGATCGGCCCCGACGACGTCGTCGGCCAGCAGGTCTCGCGACCCGTCGGGCCGGGCGAGATCCTGACCGCCGACCAGTTCGCCCCGGTCGGGCCCGCGGCCGGCGGCCTGGTCGTGCCGGAGGGATGGGAGGTCCTGAGCGTCGAGGCCAGCCCCGCGCCCGGTGTCGAGGGATACGCCACCACCGGTTCGCTGCTGAACCTCTACTACACCGCCACCACCAAGCCACAGGCGACCGCCGACGGGCAGACCGTTGCCGGCGAGGCGTTCACCCAGCTCGTCATGGCCCACACCGAGGTGCTGGCCGTCACCCGCGGCACGCTGACCGGCGAGGCCACCGCCGTCAACGAGCAGGCTGCCGCCGGCGGGATGGTCTTCCTCCTCAAGGTCCGGCCCGAGGACGTGCCCACGCTGGTGTTCGCCGAGCAGAACGGCTCCCTCTGGTTCTCCCTGGCCAACGCCGACGACCCGGCCCCGACAAGCGAACGGTTCACCTTCGAGGACCTCGACCCCGCGGCCATCACCCAGTCGATCAGCGAGGCCCGCACGCAGCTGGAGGCCGACCGTGCCGCCACCGAGGCGGCCGAGGCCGACGAGCTGGCCAGGCGGAACACCAGCGCCGACGTCCCCACGAGCACGGACGGTGGGGAGTAGATGTTGCGCCTCCAGCCACCTCCTCCGCCGGGCGCCGCCAGCCCACCTCCGCCGCCCCCGCCCGGTGCCGGTGTCGCGCCGCCGCCCCCGGCGGCCGCCCCCACCCGCCCGACCGCGGTGGCGCAGCCAGCCGACCTCTCCGGCGCACGAGTCCTCCTCGTCGCTGCCAGCGACGAGCTGCTCGCCCCCCTCGCCATCCCCGGGGTGTCCGTCGCGCACCTTCGTGACACCGCTGCCCTGCAGCAGGCCGTCGACCGCGAGCCGTGGGACGTCATCGTCGCCGGCCCCGAGCACGCCGACTCACCTGCCCTGGAGATGCTCGCAGCCGTCCGTGCCGCCCGGCCCGACATGGGCCTGGTCGTCACCATCAACGACCACCAGCCCGCTGACCTCAGCACGTTCGTCCGGGCACGTCCCGACGAGCTGGTCACCCTGCCGCTGGGCGACGACGCCCTCGCCCGTGCCATCGGGCAGGCGCTGGTGCTGGTTCGCAAGCGACGTGGAGTCCACGAGGACTCGATGAACCGTCGGGCCGAGGGCACCCCGCCCCCACGACTGGCTCCCGTGCACGTCGTCACCGGCCCCTCCGGCGGCGCCGGCAAGACCATGATGTCGATGGTGCTGGCCCACCTGCTGTCGGCAGGCAGCGACCGGGTGGTCCTGGCCGACCTCGACTCCCAGTTCGGCAAGGTCGCCGGGTCGCTCCAGCTGCGCCCGGCCGCGTCGGCCTACGAGTGCCTCTTCGACGACAGCGGCCGCCGCTACGACCGCCGCCTGGTCGCCGAGCACGTGCCCGACGCCCTCGTCGACGCACCCGCCGGCTTCGGGGTGCTGGCCGCCCCACCCGACCCGGTCCACGGCGACGCGATCACCGGCGAGGACGTGACGACCCTCGTCGGTGCGCTGCGCCGCAGCTGCGACGCCGTCGTCCTCGACTGCCCCGCCGGCCTCGGCGAGAAGACGCTGGCCGCGCTGGACCGTGCCGACCACCACATCGTCGTCACCCAGATCGACGTACCCGCGATCGCGAACCTGCGGAGCTACCTCGACACCCTCGAACGCCTCGGGGTCGAGCCGACCAGCCAGTCGGTCGTGCTGAACAAGGAGATCCCGGCCAGCGGCGTCACCGGCCGGGACGTCGAACAGGTCATGGGACCGGTCGCCGGGATCCTGCCGTTCGAGCCCCTCGTCGCCCGTGCCCTCAACGACGGGCTCCCGGTGACCGCCGCGCTGCCCGACCACGAGTTCACCCGCCTGCTGCACAGCATCCTCGCCCCGATCGTCCCGGGCCTGGACGCCGCACCCTCGACCGGCCGCCGTCGTGCGGGCCTGTTCAGGAGGAGCTGACCGCCATGAAGCTGTCCGACCGCCTCGGCACCGCGCCCCCTCCCCCACCGGCTGCGCCGGCCCCCGTGGCCGCGCCAGAACCCGCTGCCGTGGTCGCCCCGACCCCGGCCACGTCGGGCCGGACCGGCCCACCCCCGACCCCATCGGCCGACCTCGGCCGGGGCCGGGCCGCCGAGGACTGGCTGGCACGCAAGCGCCGGATCCAGGCCCACATCATCGACGGCCTCGGCCCGGTGCTGTCGGCGGGCACCGCCGGCATCGACCTCGCGGCGGAGGTGCGCAACCGGTTCGACGACGCCGTCGCCGCCACCAACACCGTCACCAACGCCGGGCAGAAGCAGCGCCTCCTCGCAGAGGTCACCGCCGACATCCTCGGCCACGGTCCCATCGAACCCCTGCTGGCCGACCCTGACGTCACCGAGATCATGGTCAACGGCCCCGACGACATCTTCGTCGAGCGGGCCGGACGGATCGAGACGACCGAGGTCCGCTTCGACGACGAACGGCACCTGCGGCACGTCATCGACCGCATCGTGTCGTCGGTCGGCCGTCGCGTCGACGAGTCCTCGCCCATGTGCGACGCCCGCCTGGCCGACGGCTCCCGTGTCAACGTGATCCTGCCGCCCCTGTCGCTCAAGGGGCCGGTCATGACGATCCGGAAGTTCCCCGAGCAGCCGCTGCTGATGGAGGACCTCGTCCAGGTCGGCTCGCTGTCCGCGGCGACCGCGCAGTTCCTCAGCGCCTGTGTCGAGGGCAAGCTCAACATCCTCGTCTCCGGCGGAACCGGCACGGGCAAGACGACCGTCCTCAACGCCGTCAGCCAGTTCGTCCCGTCCGGGGAGCGCATCGTCTCCATCGAGGACGCCGCCGAGCTGCAG
The DNA here is from genome assembly GCF_003344865.1 of Euzebya pacifica. Taxonomy (GTDB): domain Bacteria; phylum Actinomycetota; class Nitriliruptoria; order Euzebyales; family Euzebyaceae; genus Euzebya; species Euzebya pacifica. The sequence continues at coordinate 940,634 of NZ_CP031165.1, read as the reverse complement.
CTCAACCAGCCCCACGTCATCCCGCTGGAGACGCGGCCACCGAACGCCGAGGGCGCCGGCCAGGTCACCATCCGCGACCTCGTCCGCAACGCGCTGCGCATGCGGCCCGACCGCATCATCGTCGGTGAGGTCCGTGGCCCCGAGGCCCTCGACATGCTGCAGGCCATGAACACCGGCCACGAGGGGTCGCTGACCACGGTCCACGCCAACTCCCCCCGCGACGCCCTGTCCCGGCTGGAGACGATGATCCTGATGTCGGGCGTCGAGCTCGGCCTGCGGGCCATCCGTGAGCAGGTGGGTTCGGCGCTGGACCTGATGGTCCACCTCGACCGGCTCGGCGACGGCCGCCGCGTGATCTCCGCCATCGAGGAGGTGCAGGGCCTGGAGGGTGACGTCATCACCACCCAGACCCTCTTCTCCTATCACTTCACCGAGGGCGGTCGTGACACCTCGTCCTCATCGGGGTACCTCCGCCCGACGGGCTTTCGGCCCAAGGTGCTGGACAAGCTGCAGCGGTCCGGGGTGCGGATCGACCGCGGCCTGTTCGCCGAGCTGCCCGAGACCAACCGGAAGGGTCGCTGACCATGGACGCCTCCTTCGTTCAGGACACCTCGCTCGTCGGGATCATCGGCGCCGGCCTGCTGCTGACCGGCGGCGTGGTCCTGCTGTTCCTGTCCTGGCAGAACCGCCGGGCCCGCGGGGTCGAACGGCTGCGCCGCGTCCTCGCCGACGACGCCGGGACCGAGCACGACCCCTCGCTTGCCGCCACGTGGTCGGCGCTGGTCCGCGCCGCGGAGGACATCGGCTCGGGGTCCGGCCTGTACGCCAGCCTCGCGGACAAGCTGACCCGCGCCGGATGGGTTCTCAACCCCACGGAGTTCCTCCTCCTGCTGGGTGGCCTGTCGGTGGGGGCGGGTGCGCTGGGCTGGGTGCTCGACGGGGTGCTGGTGGCCGTCATGTTCGCGGTGGCTGCCCCGATCGCCACCTACCTGCTGCTGTCGGGACGGGCCGATCGCTACTCCTCCCGCTGCGACGAGCAGCTGCCGGAGGCCCTGGGCCAGATGGGCTCGGCGATGCGGTCGGGCCACTCCCTGCAGCAGGCGCTCGAGGGGTACGCCAACCACGGGTCGGCGCCCCTGGCCGGTGAGTTCGCCCGCGTGCTGGCCGACACCCGCGTCGGCCGACCGCTCGACGACGCGCTGCTGGCGATGGGCGAGCGAGTCGGCTCCACGGACCTCCGCTGGGCGGTCCGCGCGATGCTGATCCAGCGCCGCACCGGCGGCAAGCTCGCCGAGATCCTCGACGTGCTGGCGGAGTTCATGCACGACCGCATGGAGATCCGCCGCGAGGTCCGCGCGCTCACCGCCGAGGGCAAGATCTCCGCGATCATCCTGATGGCGCTGCCGTTCGTGGTCCTCGCCGGCGTGCTGTCGACCAACGCCACGTACCTGCAGCCCATGCTGACCAACCCGCTCGGCCGCGTGATGATCATCGGCGCCCTCGGCTCCATGGGCCTGGCGTGGTTCCTGATCCGCGGGATCATCAAGGTGGAGGTGTGATGTCCATGGGAGGGACCCACTCGTGGGAGGGACCTGTGGTCATCGCACTCGCGGGTCCGGGGCGGAGCCCCGGAAAGAAGGAGGTCTAGGGATGGTCGTCGGATACCTCGCGGCGGTCCTCATCGGGCTGTCGGTTGCGTTCGTCGCGGTGGGCCTGTCCCGCCGCACCACCAGCGGCGTGGCCGCGCTGACCCGGGCCGGTGTCGGTGGTCCCGTGGCCGCCACGCCGACCATCGACCGGGACCCCGGGCTCGGCGCCCGCCTCGGCACGATCGTCAGCCGGCGGCTGCCCGGACGCCGACGGATGAGCCGGGAGGAGAACAACCGCTGGCGCGGCCGCCTTGACCGCGCCGGCCTGACCATGCCGCCCGAAGCGGTCATGGCCCTGAAGGTCGCCGCGATCGGCGCCGGGCTCGTCGTCGGGCTGCTGATCAGCCTCGTCTTCGCCCTGTCCGTCGGTGTTGCGCTGGCCACGATCGTGGGTGCCGGCGTGGTCGCGTGGCTGGTGCCGGACCTCTGGGTGCTCAACACCGCCCAGCGTCGTCAGCAGCAGATCACCCGCAGCATGCCCGAGACGCTGGACCTGCTGGCCCTGACCGCCCAGGCGGGCCTCGGACTCGAGCAGGGCGTGGCCGAGGTCGCCGGTGAGCTGCCCGGCCCCCTCGGCGCCGAGCTCGACCGGTTCCTCAAGGAGCAGCAGCTCGGCGTCAGCCGTCAGGCCGCGCTGCAGGGGCTGATCGACCGCAACGACTCGGAGGACCTGAAGTCCTTCGCCCTGGCGCTGCTCCAGGCCGAGCAGCTGGGCACCCCGATCTCCAAGACGCTGCAGGTCCAGGCCCGCGAGATGCGTCGCCGCCGCCGGGCGAGGGCCCGCGAGCGTGCCGGCAAGGCGCCGGTGAAGCTGCTGTTCCCCCTCATCTTCGGCATCTTCCCCGCGCTGTTCATCATCATCATGGGCCCGGGCGTCCTCTCGATCATGGACGCCTTCAGCCGCTGACCGGGTCTCGTGACCCAGCCCGCACACCGTGCGCCTTGGGCAGCCCGTCCGGGCGCCCAACGCACACACCCCCGGGCCACGTGTGACATGACCACCTGCTGGGGCCGCCCAACGCACACGTGCCCGAAGGGCGTGCGGCATGGCCAGCCGCAGGGGGCGGCCGGTGCACACGCCCGGGCCTGGACGCTTGGCTAGCCCATGCCGACGCCCTGCTCGCGCTGGTAGGTCTTGCCCTCGGTCTGCAGGGACGGGGCGACCATGACCTCGGCACGCTGGAACTCCTTGATGGTCTGGTAGCCGCAGGTCGCCATGGACGTGGCAAGCGCGCCGAAGAGGTTGCGTGTGCCGTCGTTCTCGTTGGCCGGACCGACGAGGATCTCCTCGAGCGACCCGATCTGATCCACCCGGACGCGGGCGCCGCGGGGCAGGGTCGGGTGGAACGTCGCCATGCCCCAGTGGGTCCCCTTGCCGGGGGCCTCGCTGGCACGGGCGAGGGGTGAGCCGAGCATCACGGCGTCGGCGCCGCAGGCGATGGCCTTGGCGATGTCGCCGCCGGTGCGCATCCCGCCGTCGGCGATGATCTGGACGTACCGGCCGGTCTCCTCCAGGTGGCGGCTGCGTGCGCCGGCCGCATCGGCGATGGCGGTCGCCTGGGGAACACCGAGGCCGAGCACCCCACGGGTCGTGCAGGCGTTGCCCGGTCCGACTCCGACGAGGATGCCGGCCGCACCGGTGCGCATCAGGTGGAGGGCGGAGGAGTACGAGGCGCAGCCGCCGACGATCACGGGGATGTCGTAGCGGGCGATGAACTCCTTGAGGTTCAGCGGCTCGCTGCGCGTCGACACGTGCTCAGCGGACACCACGGTGCCCTGGATCACCAGGATGTCGAGGCCCGCGTCGAGGGCGAGTGAGTGCCACTCGTTGACCTTCTGCGGCGTCAACGACGCCGCGACGGTGATGCCGGCGGCCGCCATCTCCTCGACCCGCCGACCGATCAGCTCGGGCTGCACGGGCTGCTTGTAGATCTCCTGCATCCGCGCGGTCGCCACCTCCTGGTCCAGCCCGGCGATCTCCTGCAGCAGTGGCTCGGGGTCCTCGTACCGAGTCCACAGCCCCTCGAGGTTGAGCACCCCGAGGCCGCCGAGCTTGCCCATCTCGATGCAGGTGGCCGGCGAGGAGACGCCGTCCATCGCCGAAGCCAGCACCGGCAGGTCGAAGGTGTAGGCGTCGATCTGCCAGCTGACGTCGACGTCCTCGGGGTCTCGGGTCCGTCGGGAGGGGACGATCGCGATGTCGTCCAGCCCGTAGGCCTGACGACCGCTCTTGCCGATGCCGATCTCGATCTCCGCCATGGTGGGTCCTCACATGGGTTCGTGGTGGCGTGCACCTCGTGCACGCTGCGGGGAAAACAACAAGCCCCGGCGTGAGAACCGACTCACCCGGGGGTCGTGGACGCATGGTACCGAACGGCGGCCCCAACTGCCGACGTGGACGGGCCCGGGCAACGCAGAGGGCCCCGTCGCGGTGCGACGGGGCCCTCCAGCGTCTGTCTGTGCTACGCGGCCGTGCGGCGGCGGCTCAGCAGCAGGAACAGCCCACCGGCGAGCAGCGCACCCAGGGTCATGGCACCCATGCCCTCGGCGTCGATGCCCGTGTCGGCGATGTCCTGGGCGACGGCAACCGACGGCCCCTCTTCGCAGTCCTCGGGCAGCGCGTCGGCGTCGAGGACGCCCGCGTCGATCAGGGCCTGGACCGTGTCACAGCCACAGCTCTCCAGCAGGCCCTCGGGGAGGGTCGCGGGGTCGATGTCGCCGGCGATGACGGCCTCGGCGAGCTCGTCACAGCAGGTGGCCAGCAGGTCACCGAGGTCGCCGGGCAGGTTCATCGGGTCGACGGTGCCGGCCACGATGGCGGCGACGAGCTCCTCGCAACCACACTGCGCAAGCGCCTCAGCGGCGGCCTCGGGCAGGTTGTCGGCGTCCAGCGTGCCAGCGGCGATCGCATCGAGGACCTCCTGGCAGCCGCACTGGGCGAGTGCCTCGGCAGCGCCCTCCGGCAGGTTGCTGGCGTCCAGCGTGCCAGCGGCGATCGCATCGAGGATCTCCGAACAGCCACAGTTCGCGAGCGCGTCCGCTGGGAGGTTGTCGGGGTCGAGCTCACCTGCGGCGATCGCGGCGATCAGCTCCTCGCAGGTGCACGTGGCGGGGAGGTCCTGCTCGTCGATGATCCCGTCGCCGTTGGCGTCGAGCGCGTCGATCTGCTCCTGCGTCGGGTCATCGGCCACGATGGCGGCGACGACGTCTGCACACTCGGGCACCACGCTCGGGCAACCGCCCGGGGGCACGGGATAGCAGGAGTCGTCCTGGGCGCTCGCGGGGACAGCAACTGCCATCATCGTGAACATGCCCACGAGCAGTACGAGGGCGTACATCCCCATTTGCCGCAGGATCTTGGTCATCTGTCATCATCTCCGTCTGTGGTCGCCCACCCCTGGCGCCCAGAGGGCACCACTGCAACGCGACACGCAATGCTGGTCAGCACGGGACGGTAGGCGCCTTGGACACGCGTCGTCAACTCACAGAGCCGATTCACTATGCATCACGGAGCGCCGAACTCGAGGAGGGTGACCGAACGGCCATGTCCGATACATCCCGAAACCAGCAGTTCAGGCGGCACGGCGGGGGGTCGTTGCGCTACAACGCGCCCCTGTCGAGGGGCCGTGCAACCCGCTTGGCCCGGGCCGTCGCGTCCAGGCAACCCGACCGGGTCCTCGACGTCGGCTGCGGGTCGGGAGCCCTGCTCCACGAGGTCCTCCTCGCCGTGCCGACCGCCCGTGGGCGCGGCATCGATGTCGACCCCGTGGCCACTGAGCGGGCCGCCCGTGCGGCCCGGACGTTGGGGTTGGCCGACCGGGTGACCCATGACCCGGTCGACGCGGGCCGGTCGACCCTCCGGGCCGACGCCGTCCTGTGCGTGGGGTCGAGCCATGCAGTCGGAGGACTCAAGGGCCTCCTCCACGACGTCGACGCCGACACGATGCTGGTCGGCGAGGGCTTCTGGTACGGCAGCCAACCGCTGGCCTGGCGAGACGTGTTCGGTCCCCTGCCGGAAGGCCTGGGCGGCCTGGTCGATCGCGCCCACGTCGCGGGGTGGACCGTCATCGGCGCGGAGGCCAGCGATCCGTGGGAGTGGGACGCGTTCGAGCGCGCGTGGGGTGACGGGGTCAGGCGGTCGCACCTTCCCGGGGCCGCCGCCTTCGCCGATTCGCGGTGGGATGCCTACGCGAGGGGATACCGCGGTCGCCTCGGGTTCGGCTGGCTCCTCCTGCAGCGGTGAGCAGCCCGGGACGCACGCGTGCGCAGACCCGCAGGCCCCCTCGGACCTGCAGGAAACCGCTCAGACCTGCAGGAACACCGCGGTGGACAGCGCGAGCACGCTGACGACCGCCACGGGTACGCCCAGCCGGGCGAAGTCGCCGAACCGGTAGCCGCCCAGGCCGTAGACCATCAGGTTGGTCTGGTACCCCAGCGGTGTCACGAAGGACAGGGACGCCGCCACCGCGACCGCCAGCAGGAGGGGGCGGGCCGCCAGGTCGGCGCGTTCGGCGGTGGCCAGGGCCACGGGAAAGGCCAGCACCGCGGCGGCGTTGTTGGTGATCAGCTCCGTGAGCACCACCACGAGCAGGATCAACCCGACCACGAGGCCGACGGTGCCGAAGGGGCCCGCCACCGTTTCGACGAGCCCGGCGATGGCGTCGGCAAGGCCGCTGGACTCCACCGCGGCACCCAGCCCGAACGCCGCGGCGATCACGACGATGACCGGCACGTCGACGGCCTGGCGGGCCTGGGCGGCCGTCATCACCTTCGTCGCCACGAGGGCCAGGGCCGCCGCCAGGGACGCCTCGAGGATCGTCAGCAACCCCGAGCCGGCCAGCACCAGCATCCCGGCCAGCACCAGCAGCGCCACGCGGGTGCGTCGCTTGTCCAGGGGCGCCTCCGCACCGATGGCGGCGACCAGGGCGAACGTGCCGCTCTCCTGCGCCCGCCCGGCGAACCCGGCCCCTGCGAGGCACAGCAGGGTGTCGCCGACCTTGAGGGTCACCTCGCCCAGCTTGTCGCCGACGGGGGCGCCGGCGCGATGGATCGCCACGACGGCCGCGCCGTAGCGGGCACGGAACCCGACCTGCTTGAGGGTCTCCCCGACCAGCGGTGAGGACTGGCCGATGACCCCTTCGTAGAAGACCTGCGTCGTGCCCCCGATCGCGCTGGCGTGGTGCGCCTCGGTGGAGGACAGGCCACGTCGGTGCTGCAGGTCCACCACCCGGTGCACGTTGCCGACGAAGGTCAGCTCGTCCCCGCCGAGCAGCTGGATGTCGGGCCCGACCGGCGCCATGACCTGGTCGCCGCGGCGGACCTGCACGCAGTAGACCCCTCGCAGGGCGCGCAGGCCGGCGTCGGCGATGGTGACCCCGTCCACGGGTCCGTCGGCGATGACCTGCACCGACAGCGTGAACGCCTTGGCCCCGACGCGGAAGGACTGGTGGGCAGCGCTGCGGGTGGGCAGCAGCCGCGGCGCGGCCATGGCGACGACCGCGCCCCCAACGACGGCCACCGGCAGGCCGAAGCGAAGGGGCTCGAGGAGCCCGAGGGGCGCCAGGCCGGCCTGCTCCATCAGGCCCGAGACGACGAGGGTGGTCGAGGTGCCGACGGCGGTCAGGACGCCACCGAGGATCGCCGCGTAGCTCAGCGGGATCAGCAGCTTGGACGACGACAGGCCCCGCTCCTCCGCCCAGGTCGCAAGGTTCGGCGCGAGCACCGCCACGATCGGCGTGTTGTTCAGCAGGGCCGAGGTGGCCATGACCGGCGGCAACATGCGCATCAGGACCCCCCTGGCGGAGGGTGGCCGGTCACCGTCGTGCGCGCCGGCGAGCAACATGTCGACCGCAGCGGTGACACCGCCCGTGCGCTGCACGGCCCGAGCCACGACGTACAGGGCCGCCACGGTCAGCGGGGCAGGGTTGGCGAAGCCGGCCAGCGCCTGCTCGGTGGTGATGACGTCCAGGAGCAACAACCCCACCACGGCGCCGAGGATCACGAACGGGGGTGGCGCGAGCTCCCGGGCCAGCGCGATCAGCACGCCAGCCACGGCAGCAGCGGTGATCCATGCGTCGACGGTCACGCCGTGGAGTCCTGCCGCTTGCCCGACGACGCCGGCGCGACAGGAGACGCCCCGAGCGGCAGCAGGCCCCTGTCCCGCAGGGCGGCCATGACCTGCTCCGCCGCGGCCGCGATGGAGATGTCGGTGGTGTCCAGCACGAGCTCGGCGTCACCGGGGACCTCGTAGGGGTCGGAGATCCCCGTGAACGATCCGATCTCGCCGGCCCGCGCCCGGGCGTACAGGCCCTTGCGGTCGCGGGCCTCGCACACCTCCAGCGGGGTGGCGACGTGCACGAGCACGAACTGCCCGTGCCGCTCGACCATGTCGCGCACGGCGCGTCGGGTGGCGTCGTAGGGAGCGATGGGTGCGCAGACCGCAACACCACGGTGCTTGGTGATCTCGGCCGCCACGAAGCCGATGCGGGTGATGTTGAGGTCGCGGTGCTCCCGCGAGAACGACAGCTCGCTGGAGAGGTGCTGACGCACGAGGTCACCGTCGAGCAGGGTCACGGTGCGATCGGTCTCCGCGTGCAGCCTGGCCATCACCGCGCCAGCCACCGTGGACTTGCCGGACCCCGACAGGCCCGTGAAGAAGATGGTCAGGCCGGCACCGTCCGGCCGCGGGTTGCGCCGGGCCAGCAGGGCCGCCACGTCGGTGTCGATTTCCCCTACGGGGGCGGCTGGCCACTCGACCCGGCCGTGCTCGCCGGCCAGCACGCTCGTGGCCAGCGCCGTGACGGCCGGGACCTCGCCGTCGACCGGTGGCGGTGCCGGGAGGACGATGTGGTGGACGTCGACACCACCGGCGCGCAGCCGGTCGGCATGCAGGCGGTGGGCGCGGACGAGGGTGTGCATGGCGGTGTCGTCGGCGGGTGCATCGCCGACCAGCGACACCAGCGCGAGCGAACCGCGGCTGCGACCACGATCGACGAGCCCCTCGAGCTCCACCGACGTCAGCGGCCGGCCGGACGGGATCACGATGGCGACGTCGTCGGGCGCGCCGTCACGGGTGACGCGCAGGTCCTGGTGGTCGTAGCGGACGGCGGGGACGTCGACGGCCTGGGCGCCGTGCAGGTGGACCGTTCCCTCCCCTGCCCACGGCGCCGGCGCGGCGCCGGCCACGTTCATCGTGCCCAACCGCACTCCTTCGGGTTCGCGCAGCTCGACGGTCTGCCCGACGAGCGACGTCCCCACGTCGGCCGGCAGGTCGAGGGTGACGCGGGGCAGGCCCGCGGCGAGCTCGGCGGGCGACGCGAAGCCGTCGAGCGGCAAGAGCCACCCGCCGGTCAGCAGTTCCCAGGCAGCCAGCTGATCACGGCCGAGGGTGAGGGCAGTCATGCGACGGCAGCATAGGGGCCGACCCCGATGGACCCACCTGTGGCAACCCCTAGAACTCGAAGTCCGTGGGAACCTCGTGCAGGCACTCCAGCAGCGGACGGGCGTCGGACAGCTGGTCGCGAACCGTCGACAGGTCTCCCTGCACCTTGACCTTGCGCATCACGAACGACATGACGAAGTCGGCCTTCCCCGTGATCAAGCCCTTCCACCGCGGGTAGTCAGCGGTGACGGTCAGCGTGGCCGGGATCGACTCGTCGCCCGGTTCGGCGACGAACACCCCACCCGGGGCGACGACCATGTCGTGGACCAACCGCGTCTGCAGGCCCCCGCCCGCCTTGACCACGAAGCGGAACCGTCCCGCCAGCGCCGTCGACATGGCGTCGGCCCGGGGGTGCGCCGCCACGGTGTCGGCGTAGGCGGTCATCCACTCCGCACGGGGGAAGGTGGGCACTGTTGCTCCTGTCAGGGGGTCTCGGGCGGACCCAAGGGTGGCAGGGCGGCGTCCTTGTCGCTGAGGACCGTCACCGGGAGGGGCCAGTCGATCCCGATCGTGGGGTCGTCGAACCGCACCCCCTGCTCCGTGCCCGGGGCGTAGAACTGGCTCATCACGTAGACCATGACGACGTCGTCGGTCAGGGCCTGGAACCCGTGTGCGAAGCCCTTGGGGACGTGCAGGCCCAGCCCGTTGTCCGCGGAGAGCTCGGCGGCGACGTGCTCGGCGCGGGTCGGTGAGCCGTCGCGCAGGTCAACCGCCACGTCGAGGATGGCGCCGGACACGACCCAGACCGTCTTGGCCTCGGCGTGCGGCTCGACCTGGCGGTGGAGGCCGCGGACGGTGCCGCGCCGGGAGGTGGAGCTGAAGTTGACCTGGGCGGCAACGGGATCGAGGCCGGCGTCGGTGTACTCGTGCTGGCACCACGCCCGCGTGAACCAGCCACGCTCGTCACCGTGGCGTTGCTGGCGGAGGACCTTGACCTCCTCCAGCGCCGTGTCGAGGACCTCCACCTAGCCCTCGTCCTTCCACGTCTTCCACGGCGGGTCCCCGGCGTCCCACATGTCGTTGAGCGCCACGTAGTCCCGGTAGGTGTCCATCGAGTGCCAGAAGCCGTGGTGGCGGTGGATGCCGACCTGTCCCTCCGACACCAGGCCCGGCAGGACGTCCAATTCCATGAACCCCGTGGGGTCGGCGCCGTCGAGGCGGTCGAAGATCCCGGACGACAGGGCGAAGAACCCGCCCGAGACGTACCCCTCGGCGATCTCTGGCTTCTCGTCGAACGCCGTCACCCGGTCGCCGTCGTGCAGCAACATGCCGTAGCGGGACGTCGGCTTCACGCCCGTCACGGTCGCCAGGCGGTCACCCTCGACGTGCTGACGGTGCACCGCGTCGATGTCCACCGTCCCCACCCCATCGCCGTAGGTGTACATGAAGTAGGGGGTGTCGATGTAGCGCTGGACACCCTGCAGGCGTCCGGTGCTGCCGGAGTGCAGCCCCGTCTCGACCAGGGTGATCTCCCAGTCCTCCACCAGCGAGTCACCCAGGTACTCCACGCTGCTGTGGCGACCCAGCTGCACACGCAGGTCGTTGGTCTCGGCGAAGTAGTTGAGGAAGTACTCCTTGATGACCCAGCTCTTGTAGCCCAGGCAGATCGTGAAGCGCCGGAACCCGTAGGTGGCGTAGTGCCGCATGATGTGCCACATGATCGGCTTGTCCCCGATCTGGACCATGGGCTTGGGGACACGTTCGGTCTCCTCGTGGAGCCGCATCCCGAACCCCCCCGCGAGGATGACGACGGGGATATCGGCCGGATCGAGCTTGTCGGCGGTGGCCATGGCGGTGATGGTCTCTTCTCTCCAACGATTCATCGGTTGCAGTGTCAACGTCGGCACGAGTGGGCTCGGGCTGAAGTCGCTCAGTTGTATCGGCGCCAGACCGGGCTGGTCGGGTGGCCGCGGAGCAGGCCAGCCGTCCCGTCCTCCAGCGCCCGTGCATAGACCGCTGCTGCTCGCTCCCAGGCCGCGACGGTCTGGTCGAACTCCGACTCACCGTGGGCAAGGCTCATCACCAGCGACGTGCCGAGCACCCCGCCCGCGACGAGCTCCTGCATCGCCAGCGCGCGCAGCACCTGCGACGGTGCGCCGTCGGCGTCCCGGGTCACGAACACCAGGACCTGCCCGGGCCCCCAGGCGAAGAAGTGCTCGTCGACCCCACAGGCACGGGACACCGCGTTGAGGCGGGCCTCGAGGGCCTCGCCCCGTGCGGCGATGCCGGCCCCGATGTCGTTCTCCATGCCGACGGCGGTCACCGCCCGACATGCGGCCAGGCCGGTGGACTCCGCGCCGTGGGTGTAGCTGGCGAGGAACACCCGGGGGCGATCGTGGTGCAGGCCGCCGAGCTCCATCAGCTCGCGCCGGCCGGTGACTGCGGAGACGGAGAAGCCGTTGCCCAGGGCCTTGCCGTAGGTCGCCAGGTCGGGCTGGATGCCGTAGTGCCCCATGGCGGTGCGGCCGGGCCAGCGCACACCGGTGATCATCTCGTCCAGCACGAAGACGGTGCCGGTCTCGTCGCAGAGCCGCCGGACGCCCTCGAACCAGCCCGGTGAGGGGTCGTCGTACTTCGCGGCTTCCATGACCACGGCCGCCACCGTCCGGTCGGCGAGCAGGACGCGGAGCGCGTCGAGGTCGTCGTAGGGGAAGGCCACGGTGAGGTCGCGCACCGCGGCCGGGATGCCGGCGTCCATGGGCGTGGTGCCGATGAACCAGTCCTCGACGGAGAAGAACGGCTGGTCACGGCAGACCGCCACCAGTTCACGACCGGTGGCCGCACGGGCCAGGCGCAGTGCGCTGGAGTTGGCGTCGCTGCCGTTCTTGGTGAACTTCACCATCCAGTCGGGGCGGTCGAGGAACGCCAGCAGGTCCTCGGCGGCCTCGACCTCGAGGACCGAGGGCCGCGCGAAGTTCGTGCCGTCGACGATCGCCTTCTGGACCGCCTCGACCACGTGGGGGTGGCCGTGGCCGAGCACGATCGCCCGCAGCCCCCCGCCGTACTCCACGAACTCGTTGCCGTCGCTGTCCCAGACCCGTGCCCCCTCGCCACGCACGAGCAGGGGCGGGGCGTTGCGCGGGAACTGGTCGTCGCCCTTGGCGTAGGTGTGGGCGCCTCCGGGAATCGCCCGATGGGCGCGCTGCTGCAGGTCACGGGCGGCGGCAGTCGGGGGGCGGATGCTGGCGAGGTCGTCCAAGGCCACGGGATCCTAGCGAGCGGGCGGCGTCAGCCGCCGAACTCCAGGAGGTCGGTGCCGGCGAGCTGCGTCGCGGCCGCCATGACCTCGGCGACCGGCAGGCCGGCACGGTCGGCGACGTCGAGCACGGTTCGCTCGCCGTCGGCTTCCGCCAGGACCCACAGCAGGGCCATCTGGGCGCGCCGTCCGGTTGCCCCGCCGATGCTGGGCCACAGTCCGCGGGGACCCAGCTGCGGCTCCCCGTGCGGCTTGAGGTTGCGCACGGGACGGTGTGCCTCGAGCGCATCCAACCCCGCCAGGACCAGCGATGCGGATTCCTCGAGGTGCGCAGCCCGCAGGAAGGACAGGTCGTCGGCGGAGGTGTGGTACTCGGGGTAGGTCCCGTGTGGCGTCCGGTTCAGCAACCCGACGCCGAGGTCGTAGCCGAGCGAGTTGAACTGCCGCTCGTCATACCCCCAGGGGGCGTAGTCGACCAGCGTGTGCTCGACCTCCGCGTCACGCAGGGCCAGGCGCATCGCGGTGTCCATGGGGGCGGATCCGCGACGCGAGCGCTTGTAGGTCAACGACGTTCCCGGGTCACCCACCCCCGAGATGACCACCCCACCGACGACCCGGCTGACGACGTCGGGCCGGGTCGCGAGCCAGGCCACGGCCCCGATGGTCCCGGGTGCGAACAGGAAGCGATGTGTCCGCCTCCGCGTCGGACGGGCGGCGAGCGCCTCGGCCACGGCTGCGGCAACCACCAGGCCCGACGCGTTGTCGTTGGCCATCGCCGGGTGACAGAGGTGCGCGGTGACGAGCACCTCCTCGGTGGTCTCGCCGGGGACGACCAGCTCGCCCCAGGTCAGGTGGCCGGGTTCGAGGGTGGCGTCGACCCGCGCGTGGTAGTCGCCCTCCGGCAGGTCCCGGCGCACCCGGTCGGGGATGCAGAACCCCCAGGTCCGGCGGTAGTAGCTGGTGCGCCAGGGCACGAGGTCGGGCTGATCGGGAAGGCTGTGGAGATGGCCGTCCTCGAGGTCGGCCAGGCCGAGCCGGGTGTCGACGGGGACGGAGTACCCCACGACCTCCAGCGGGCTGCGCGCGGAGTCGGCCACCACGGTGCCGTCGGGGCCCGTCAGCGTCGCCCTGCGCAGGTTCCACTCCTCGGGCACCGTCCAGTCCAGCACCTCCGTACCCGTCGGGACCTCGACCTGCTGCAGACCCGGCACCCAGTCACCGATCACGTCCAGCAGTTGCCGGACCCCGTCACCGGTCAGCGACCGTGGGATGTCGACGACGGTGGCCGCACGGGTGAGGAGCGTGTCACCGTCCACCATCGAGCTGCCGTCCCCACCGATCACAGCGTGGTCAGCTGGGGGATCGCGACCATCAGCTCGGCACCCCACTCCCTGGTGTAGGCCAGCTGGGCAGCGATCTCCTCACGCAGGTTCCACGGCATGATCAGGATCACGTCGGGCTTGGTCTCCGCGAGCCGGTCCGGCGGGAAGATGGGAATGCGCGTACCCGGGGTGAGCCGCCCGTGCTTCACGGGGTTCCGGTCGACGAGGTACTCCAGGAGGTCGCTGCGGATGGCGGCGTGGTTGAGCAGGGTGTTGCCCTTGCCCGGGGCGCCGTAGCCCACCACGTGCTTGCCCTGCGCCCTGGCGTCCTGCAGGAAGCCGACGAGCTCGTGGCGGATGCGCGCGACGTCGCCCGCGAAGTCCTCGTAGAAGGCCAGCGTGTCGACCCCGAGCTCGCGTTCCCGGGCAAGCAGCGCGTCGACGGAGGGCGCCACGTCCGGATTCCCGTCGGATCGCTGGGCGTACACGCGCAGCGATCCGCCGTGGGTCGACAGCTCCTCGACGTCGGTCACGACGAGCCCGTGCCGGGCGTAGACGTCCTGGACCGCCACGAGGGAGAAGTAGGAGAAGTGCTCGTGATAGATCGTGTCGAACTCCAGCTCCTCGATCATGGTCACGAGGTGGGGGAACTCGATGGTCACCGTGCCCGTGGGCGAGACCAGCTCGGCGAGCCCGGCCACGAAGTCGTTGAGGTCGGGAACCTGGGCCATGACGTTCTTGCCGGCAACCAGGTCCGCGGACCATCCCTCGGCGACCAGCCGCTTGGCCACGTCGAGGCCGAAGAAGTCCACGAGGGTGTCGACCCCCTTCTCCTTGGCTGCGGCGGCGGTGTTCGCGGTCGGATCGACCCCCAGCGACGGGATCCCGCGCTGCACCATGTACTGCAGCATGTAGCCATCGTTGGAGCCGACCTCGACCACGCGGCTCGACTCGTCGAGCTGCAACCGGTCGACCATGGCGTCCACGTACCGCCGGGCGTGGGCGAGCCACGAGTCGGAGTAGGAGGCGAAGTACGGGTAGGTGTCGTCGAAGATGACATCGGGGGCGACGTAGTCGCCGACCTGGACCAGCCAGCAGCCGTCACAGACCATCGCCCGGAGGGGATAGAAGACCTCGCCGCGTTCGGCATCGGCCGCGTCGATGAAGGTCTCGCACAACGGCGACAGCCCCAGGTCGACCAGGGTGTGTGACAGCGGGGCCGCGCAGGAACGGCACGTCTGGACCGGTGCCGTCGGAGCGTCAGCGACAACTGGGCTGGGTGTGTGGGTGTCGGTCACGGCGGGACCGTACGTTCCCGTAGCATCGATCGCCAGTGCTGACCCATCACCTCCCTGCCCTTCGCCGTCCCGGTGCCCAGCTGCTCGCGATCGGTGCCCACGCCGACGACATCGAGATCGGCGCCGGCGGAACCGTCCTGCAGCTGCTGTCCGTCGCGCCCGCCACCGTGGACGTGCGTTGGGTCGTGCTCAGCGCCACGCCGGCACGTGCGGAGGAGGCCCGCGCGTCGGCCGCCGCGTTCTGCAGCGACGCCCGCTCGGTCACCGTCGACGTGCACGACCTCCCCGACGGGCGCTTCCCCGCCGAGTGGGGCACGCTCAAGGAGACGCTCCAGGCACTCGCGGCCGAGACCGACCCGGACCTCGTCCTCACCACCCGGCCGGGGGACGCCCATCAGGACCACCGGCTGCTGGCGACGATGATGCCGACGGCGTTTCGCGACCACGCCATCTGGGGCTACGAGATCCCCAAGTACGACGGGGACACCACCCAGCCGTCGCTGTACGTGCCGTTGGACGAGGCCATCATGGACCGCAAGATCGCGCTGCTGCACGAGCACTTCCCCTCCCAGGCGGATCGCGACTGGTGGGACGACGACCTGTTCCGCGCCCTCCCGCGACTGCGGGGAGTGGAGAGCCGCAGCCGATGGGCCGAGGCGTTCGTGACGGCGAAGGTGGTCGTGCAGCCGTGAGCCGGCGGCCCCGGATCGCGCTGGTCGTGCCCACCGTCGAGCTCGGCGCCTACTGGAAGCCGGTCCTCGACGACCTGGCCACCCGCTGCGAGGAGGTCCGGTTGTTCACCGCGATGCCGTGGCGTGGCATCCGTGAGGAGGAGGTGCACCCCGCCGGACGGGTCACCGTCGTGGGCGAGAAGCGACGGGTCACCACATCCGGTGACAGCGAGTCCGATTACGGCGGCGGGGTCATGGTGCTCTCCCCGGCGATCACGTCGGCCCTGTGGCGGTTCCGTCCGGACGTGGTCGTCACCAGCGGCTTCTCGCTGTGGACCATGCTGGCGCTGGCCCTGCGCCCCGTCGCACGCTGGCGGGTCGTGCTGCTCTGGGAGGGGTCATCGCCCCGTGTGGACTTCCGGGACGACGCCCGACGCACCATCCAGCGTCGGCGTGTCGCGCTGGCAGCCGATGCGATCGTGACCAACTCTCCCGGCGGCCGCGACTACCTGGTCGACCACGTCGGCATCCCTGCCGGGCGGGTGGAGCAGGTCCCCTACATGGTCCCGGATCCGACGACCCTGGCGGGTGGCACGCCGCCGTCCCCGGAGCCGACGGGGACGGTCACCGTGCTCAGCGTCGGCCGCTGGGAGCCGCGCAAGGGCGTGCTGACCCTGCTCGAGGTCATCGCTGGACTCGAGGAGGACCTGCGCCGCCGGGTGCGGGTGCGGCTGGTCGGCGCCGGTCCGGAGGCCGACGCGATCCAGCGGCTCGTGGCCGACGCGGGCATGGAGGACATGGTCGAGCTCGTCGGCTGGGTCCCCTACGAGGAACTCGGCGCCCAGATGGCGGCGGCGGACCTGCTGGCGTTCATGACCCACGAGGACACCTGGGGCATGGTTGCCCTGGAGGCCATGGCCGTCGGCACGGCCGTCCTCTGCTCCCGATGGGCGGGCGCGCACGGCTTGGTGGACCCCGAGCTGATCGTCGACCCCCACGACGTGGAGGGCACCAGGGAGACCCTGGCCAGGCTCCTGCAGGACCCGGAGCGGATCACGGCGCTCGGTTCGCGTGCCGCCGAGCGGATGGCCGGACACCGCCCGTCGCATGCCGCCGGGCGGCTGTACGACGCGGCACGACGGGCAGCCGGTCCACGGACCTGACTCAGGCGGACGTCCCGACGGCCGTGCGCAGCACCGCGACGGTTCGCCGGACGTAGGGCGAGAGCCAGTAGAGCGGCCATGCCGGCCCGGCCCACCTGGTGGCGAACGTCTGCCACTCGTCGGTGGGCAGGTGCTTGGTCCCGCGCAGCCGTTGGAGGTCACCGGCCACGTCACCCGTGGCGACGAAGCCCGGATTGGAGGGGCATTCGCCCACCACGTCGGGGGTGATCCAGATCGAGAAGCCGGCCAGCCGGGCACGCAGGCCGTAGTCGTAGTCCCCCATCGAATGGGTGTAGGCGCGGGCCAGGGTGCCGAGCCGGGACACCACGGCCCGGGGGACGAGCACGGCGTTGCCGTTCATCGTGTCTGCCTGCTGGGGGCGGCCGTTCGGCTCGATCAGGTCGAAGCGAAGCCGCCTGACCGGATGCTGGGCGACCCCGCTGTAGTTGACCGTCCGTGTGTCGGGGTCGACGGTGGCGCCAGCCACGATGACCTCCGCGTCGGCCACCTCGTCCCCGCCGACCGATCGCAGGGTGTCGAGCAGGTCCCCCAGGGCGGACGGGTACAGGATCGTGTCGTCGTTGAGCCACAGGGTGACGTCGGGGTCCCGTGACAGCGCGTCGGCCCACGCCATCCGCATGCCGCCGTTCCAGAAACGCTGGCCGTCGCCCCGAAGGACCCGGACCTCGGGAAAGCGTTCGGCGACGATCTCGCCCGTGCCGTCGGTGCTGCCGTCGTCGACGAGGACGACGTCGAGCTCGACCCCCGGGAGGTCGGCGGCCAGCAGGTCCTGGGCGAACAGAGCGTCGAGGCACCGGACGGTCAGGTCGGCGCGGTTGAACACGGTCAGGATCACGGCGACTCGCGACGGCGAGGACGCAACGGTGTCGGGCATTCGCACACCGTAGCGGCAGGACCCGGCCCACTACTTTGTGTTAAAGGCCTCACAGAGTGTGTCGTTACTCTGTGCATGTCCTCCTCTACCAACCGTAACCGCACTTGGGCCGTCGCCCTGCTGACCCTCCTCGTCGTTGCCCTGGCCGCCCCGGCCGCCAGCGCCCAGGAGTACTACAGCCGCCGAGGCACGTCGGCATCCACGGAGGACACCACGGACAACACCTACGCCGAGGGCCTGGCCCCGGTCGCCCCGCCGGCTCGCACCGGTGAGGAGGTCGTGCTCGAGCTGGGCGACGACTTCGCGGCCGTCGTCGCCGCCCACCCGGCCGGCACCCACTTCCGGATCGCTGCCGGTGTCCACCGCGGGCAGAGCGTCACCCCCCGCGACGGCGACACCTTCACCGGTGACGCCGGCGCGGTCCTGGACGGAACCGTCCCGCTGCGGGCCGGCGACTTCTCCCGGTCCGGTGGCGTCTGGGTTGCCGCCGGACAGACCGCGGAGGCCTTCGTCCACAACGGCCGGTTCCACGGATCGACGGAGGACGGTTTCGAGCGTCACGCCGCCAACAACGACCTCTGGAACGGCGACACCCGCCTGAACCACGTCAACTCGCGCGGCGAGGTGGACAGCCCCGACGAGTGGTTCTTCGACTACGAGCGCGACGAGGTCGTCGTCGGTGTCGACCCGGCCAGCGCGTCCCTGTCCCTGAGCGTCCCGTGGCACGCCTTCCGCAGCGAGGCCACCGGCGTCACCGTGCAGCACGTGACCGTGACCCGGTACGGCTCCCCCGCCCAGCACGGCGCCATCCACGCCCAGGGCCACGGCTGGACGGTGCGCCACACGACCGTCACCGAGAACCACGGCGGCGGCGTCCTGATCGGCCCGTTCGGCACGCTCAGCCACTCGCGGATCACCGCCAACGGACAGATCGGCGTGACCGCCTGGTACGGCGAGGGGATCGTCGTGGACTCCAACGAGATCGCCCACAACCGCACCCTGCAGTACCGCCTGGGCTGGGAGGCCGGTGGCACCAAGTTCAAGGAGACGACCGGCATGGTGTTCTCCAACAACTGGGTCCACCACAACGACGGCACGGGAATCTGGTTCGACATCGACAACCGTGACTCCGTCATCCGCTCCAACCTGGCCGAGGACAACCTGATCGGCGTCAACATCGAGATCAGCTACGGCGCCGAGATCAGCGACAACACGATCCGCGACAACGGTGCGGAGGGCTACGGCGACATCGGGGCCGGCATCTGGGTCTCCAACTCCTCCAACGTGGAGATCCACCACAACGAGATCGCCGACAACCGGCTCGACATCCTCGCGACGCACTACGAGCGCGGTGCCGGCGCCCACGGCCGCTATGAGACCCACGGACTCGACGTCCACCACAACCACATCCGCATCACCGGCGAGAAGCCGACGGGCCTGCGGGTCTACACCGGTGAGGACCACTTCTACACCGAGCGTGGCAACACCTTCCGGGACAACACCTACGACCTGTCCGAGGCCGGCACCACCTTCTGGTGGCAGGGCGACCGCAGCTGGGACCAGTGGCAGGCCCTCGGCTTCGACGTCAACGGCTCCTTCGCCGCCGCCGGCAACGGCAGCACCGGCGTCCGCACCCCCTACGCGCCCGTAGGATACGGCCACGCGGCCTGAGCCGAGTACAGGGCCAGCCTGTACCGCCGACACGCTGGATTCGCAACCGCGGCGGTTACTGTTCAGCGTCGATGATCGCAGATGTCTCCGCCCCGCGGCTGCGCCGCACAGTCCTGTCCACCCTTCTCCTGATCGCAGTCCTGGCGGTCGTTCCGGTTGCGCCCGTTGCGGCGCAGGATCCCGGCTGGGCCGTCGAACGATTCGAGGGGACGACCGGAGAAGAGGTCAGCACCACGGTCGCCCGTCGGGTCTGGCCCGACACCGACACGGTGGTCCTGGCCCGGACCGATGAGTTCGCCGACGCGCTGTCCGCAGCGCCCATCACCGCCCTGCTCGACGCGCCGCTGCTGCTGACGGATCGCGATGCCATGCCGCGGCTGGTGTGGGAGCAGATCGAGCACTTCGCCCCCCGCCGCGCGGTCCTGATGGGCGGTACCGCGGCCATCAGCGAGGACGTGGTCGCCGAGCTGCGCCGCTGGGGTGTCCAGACGATCGAGCGAATCGCCGGTCCGAACCGCTTCGCCACCGCAGCGGCCGCGATGGACTTCGTGCGCGCCAACGGTGGGGACGGGGATCCCTTCCTGGTCCGCGGCGAGGGTGCTGGCCACATCGGCGGCTGGGAGGACGCGGTTGCGGTCTCGCAGCACGCTGCATCCCTCGGCGCCCCGGTGCTGCTGTCCCGCGTGACCGACCTGCCCGACGAGTCGGCAGCCGCGCTGGCAGCCGACGGGGCCGACACCGTGACGATCATCGGCGGCGAGGCGGCCGTCAACCAGGACGTCTCCGACCAGCTCTGGGCCCTCGTGGACCGGGTCGACCGCCTCGACGGCGTGTCCCGGTACCACACCTCCATCGCCGTGGCGGACGCCGCGGTCGCAGCCGGGGGCGTCACCGACAACCTGTGGCTGGTCAACGGCGAGAACTGGCAGGACGCCCTCGTGGCCGGTACCGCCGCCGCCATCACCGACGGTGTGCTGCTCTACGTCAACCCGCACGTCTGGGAGACCTCCATCGGGCGGGACTGGGTCCTGGCGGCCCTGCCCGGAGCCGATCGAGTCAACATCGTCGGTCACCGCGACGGGCTGCCGACGACCATCGACTTCGAGCTCGTCGACCGCGCCATGCCCCGCCCGGCCTGGACCCCGCCGGCCGGCGTTCGCATCTCCCCCGGCGACAACGCCCAGGCCGTGGTCGACGCCCACCCGGAGGGCACCACGTTCGTCTTCACCGCCGGCGAGCACCAGCTGGTCCAGGTCGTGCCCCGCGATGGCGACCGCTTCACCGGTGAGGAGGGTGCGGTCCTGAAGGGCAGCATCAGCCTTGCCCCCAACGTCGCCCAGGCCTTCCAGGACGAGGCCGGCCGGTGGGTCATCCCCGGTGTGACGTTCGACCCGCCGCCGCCCCCCAGCACCCACGTCGAGGACTCCGACGCCGGCATGGAGTCCGGCCGTGAGGGCGAGGCCATCCAGACCGACCTCTTCGCCGGCCGTCACCGCCTGACCCACACCGGGACCGTCGAGACGCTGACCCGCGTCGGCCAGTGGCACTTCGACGTCGCCGGTGACCGCATCCTGCTCCTGCAGGACCCCGCCACCCTGGGTGCGATCGAGCTGTCGGTGGCGCCCTGGGCATTCCAGTCCGCTGCGGAGGACGTCGAGATCGACCACCTGACGGTGAACCGGTACGCCTCGCAGTCCAAGGCCGGCGCGATCGACGCCCACAACGGCCTGCGTTGGTTCATCCACCACGTGACGGTCGCGCAGTCCAAGTCCGCCGCCGTGCGGACCGGCTCGGGCGCGGTCGTGGCCGACTCACGCCTGGTGCACAACGGGCAGATCGGCATCACCGGTGGCGACCACCGGTACGACGAGACCCAGTCACCCGTCTCCATCCTCCGCAACGAGATCGCCTTCAACGGCGAGGTCGGCTACCGGATGGGGTGGGAAGCCGGCGGCGCCAAGCTGACCAACACCATCGACTCGGTGTTCGAGCAGAACTGGTCCCACCACAACCGCGGCGCGGGCCTGTGGTGCGACCTCGACTGCGCCGACCCCAGCTGGATCTCAAACCTCTCCGAGCACAACTACGCAGCCGGGATCCTCATCGAGGAGACCTCGGGCGCCCTGGCCCACTCCAACATCGTGCGGACCAACGGCGCGCTCGCCTACGGCGACCTCGGCAGCGGCATCTGGGTCGCCAACAGCCCCGGCGTGGAGCTGGCCTGGAACGTCTTCGAGAGCAACCGCCTGCCGATCGTCGCCAACCACAACGGCATCCCCGCCGGCGAGCACGGCAACCTGGAGATCGCCGAGCTGTACGTCCACGACAACGACATCCGCATCGACGCCTACCTGCCCGGCCTTCGCGTCCGGACCAACGAGCCGCAGCGGTACTACCGCGACGACATCGTGTGGGAGGACAACGTCTATCGCCTCCGCGCCGACCACACGGAGCACTTCTGGATGGGACGCAAGGTCACTGTGCCGGAGTGGCAGGACGAGTTCGGACACGACCGCAACGGGCGGTTCCTGGACGTCAACGTCGCGGCCTTCCAGCCCCCGAGTCCGTTCACCACGGTCCCCTACGGCGCATCCTGATCCACTGCTGGGGACCGCTCGGTCCCCAGCATCAGCGCCGCACGATCGCGGGGTTGGGCGCGACGACGTGCATGCCCTTGCCCTCGCGGCGCAGCGGATCGGCCCAGATGGCGATCGCGAGCCCGAGCAGCAGGCCCTGTTCCATGCCCAGGTTGTAGGGAATGGAGTACAGGGCCTGTGACAGCAGGATCACCTGCATGGTCACGGCGTTGAAGTACCCGTCGTCCACGTCGAGCTCGTGGGCGCGAAGCCGTCGTGCTGACTCGATGCCCGCGACCAGGATGAACCCGATCCCGAGCACGCCGATCCGCAGGACCATCTCCAGGTAGAAGTTGTGGGGCGGCACGTCGACATCGAAGCCCGCCGACACCGACCGGTTCCAGCCGGCGCCGTACGGCACCCCGATGCCCCATTCGAGCACGCCCTCGGGGCCGTGGTCGAGCAGGTCCCCCCAGCCCGAGACCCGCCACTCCCAGGTGGTGTCGCTCGCCGCGTCGGCCTCGGTGGCGCTGTCGGAGAGCTCGGAGACGTTCAGGTAGGTCAGGGCGGTCAACCCGACCACGACCATGGCCACACCTGCACCCATGATCACCCCGCGGGACATCTGCTTGCGGTACTCCACCACCATGAACGCGGTGCCGAGCACGAAGACGATCCACACCGAGCGGTGCTGGAGCAGCAGGACCGTGGCCCCGAACCCCGCCACGAGGAGGCGCTCGAGGTCTGTCGCGATGCCCCGGAGGGTTCGGGGCAGGAGGGTCAGGAACGCGATGGTGATGACCAGCGTCCCGTTGCTCGACAGCACCCGAAGGCCACCGAACTCGGTCTCGTACCACGGACCAGTGAAGGGCAGTCCGGCGAACACGATGCCCCATCTGAGGACGGCCAAGGCGGTCAGCGACGCGGCGAGGAACAGCCACCCGCGCATCAACCGGCGTCGCGCCTCGGCACCGACGGGGACGAAGCTGCCAAGCAGCGCACCGGCGATGAAGTACAGCGTCTCGCGGGCCTCGTTGATCGCGCCCGGCAGGCCGTAGACCGCGCCACCGCGCAGCACCGAGAACATCGCCAGGCCCAGGGCACCGATCAGGAGGAGCTGGGGAACCTGTACCGCGATGCCGCGCAGGACCCAACCCCCCACGACCAGCAGGGCCACGGCCAGGAGGATGTCCTCGCCGTTGATCGCCAGTCCGGCCGCCGAGATCGACGGGAGGGGATCGCTGACCTCGCGGGCCAGGGCGATGGCACACACGAACAACCACGGCGTGTCCTGACGCTCCAGCGTCAGATCCATCACGAGCAGTCCGAGCAAGCCGAATCCGCCGAGGATTGCCAGTAGTTCGATTCCCATTCCTAGGGTCCTCCGTCACGGATCTCGGGGTTCACGCCGAGGTCGTTGCCAAGCTCCTGCCACGTCGCGAGGTCCACCGGCTCCTCCCACAGGAAGCAGCGTTCGCAGCCGTCCAGCACGTAGGTGTTGTCCTCGAAGCGGTTGCCCCGGTCGGTGTAGTACTCGTCCTCGTCCGTGTCGACGTAGAGCCCGACGGAACCGTCGTTGTCGATGGTGACACGGTTCCGGCGAACCACGACATCGCGCACCCCGTACTCCTCCCCGATCTCCTCACGACGATCGGCGTGGACCAGGACGATCTCCTGGTTGTTCCCCGCAGTGATGTTGCCCTCGATGAGGACGTCGAAGGAGATGGAGACGAAGATCCCCGCACCCAGCGTGCCGATCCCCTCCGCGTGGCCGTTCCCGAGGACCTCGTTGTCCCGGATCGTCGCGTCGGAGGAGATCTCGTAGAAGATGCCCATCACGTCGTTGTCCTCGACGCGGTTGCCGTCGACGAGCGCCGCGGTGTTGCCCAGGTCGTACCAGATGCCCGGACCGTGGTTGTCGTGGACGTGGTTGCCTTCCAGGCGGGTGTCGGCGGTGTCCTTGAACTTCAGGCCCCCTGCCTCCCACGCCCACAGGTAGCCCAGCTGCCCGTTGCGGGCGATCTCGGTGTTGCGGACCACCACACCCCGGGCGCCGTCGGCGCCGACGCCGAGCTGGCCGTTGTCCACCACGATGCTGTCCTCGAGCACGGTGTCGTCGCCCACGACGATGCCCGTCCCATGACTTTCCTCGACCGCGACGTCGCTGATGGTCCATCGGGGGCCACCAGCGTGGATGACCCCGTGCTGGGCCGGTGTGGCGAAGCGCCGGAGGGTCACGTTGCTGATCGACACGTCCTCGGCGTCGGTGGGCCGCACGAAGTCGGGTTGCACGGCCAGCTCCATGGGCGTCGACTCGTCCGGCCTGGCGCCCAGCCACAGCTGATCGGACCCGTAGTCGAAGTACCACTCCCCCGCCTGGTCCAGGTCGTCGAGGGTTTCCACGTGCTGCAGCCGCACGTCGTCCACCCACAGATCGTGGTTGGCGGCATCACGGGCGCGACCGTCCTCCATCGCCCCGTGGAGCTGGCCGTTGTCGGCCCGGAAGGGTTCCTCGTGGCGATCCTCCATCACCCAAAGGCCCCCCTGAGGCCGGAACGCCGCCGGATCGAGCACGGTCGCGCCGCTGACGACTGCGCCGTCCTCACCGACGAAGACGTCACCGTCCCTCGGGGCGACGAACTGTCGTCGGTGCACGCCTGTGGCGATCACGAAGGTGGACCCCACAGGGCTGTTCGCGACGACCCGGTCGAACCGGTCACCGACCTCGAGTCGAACGGTCGTCGGGCCGCCCGTGGTCGCCCGGTCTGCAGGACCGGTGGCGGTACAGGCCGACAGCATCACCAGCACGACAACGACGACGAACCTCCACCGATGGCGGCGGGGGCCACGGGCGGGGCAGAGCACGGCGAACACCGGCCGCCAGCGTATCGCGCCCACGAGCCTCCCCCGGTGGGGCGAGAGCCGCACTCGTGAGGAGGACTCAGCGGTCGAGGGAGACCGTCGGCCGGCCCATCCGGGCACCGATGTCGGCGGCAGCACGGCCCGGAACTCGGGAGCCCAGGACCTCGTCGAGCACCAGGTACAACAACCGGACGGCGCTCCGCGGCATCTCCGACAGGAGCGGGACGCCGGGAAGCTCGAGGGTGTTCCCCAGGCCGCGGCTCCGCAGGGCGGCCTCGGCGTTGAGCAGCGCCAGGCTGAGGAGACCGTCGGTCAACGGCCCGCCGATGCCCACGCGCGTGAACACCCGGATTCGCGGGACCTCGCGCCGGACTTCCCGGATCAACGCCTGCCTGACCTCCGGCACGAGGATGTCGGTGTGCCGGGCGAGGGACATGAGCCAGATCAGCGTCCGTTCGACGCGGAAGGCTCGCTCCGACTCCTTGTCGGCGAGCATGTTCCCCTCGTAGACACGGAACTCACCCAGGTAGGCCTCGACGAACCGTGCGGTCCCCTGCCCGAGCATGCGCAGCCACAGGTCGAAGTCGCCCTGCAGCCGGAAGGTCCGATCGAACCCGCCGACCATCAGGACCGTCTCGCGTCGCATCAGGGTGTGGGAGAACTCGAACGGGCACCCGTCGCGCAGCGCGAGGTTGATCATTCGCTCGCCCTGGACGGTGTCGGGGAACTCGATGCCCATACGGGTGATTCGTCCGTAGTGCCCTGCCTCCACACGAGCAGCATCGTCGCCCACGAACCCGACCCGGCCCGTGATCAGCACGGCCGTCGGGTCGTGCATCGCCTCGACCACACCGGCCAGGTAGTCGGGATGGATGGCGTCGTCGTCAGCGACGACATGGACCCATTCACCGCTCGCACGCGCGACGAGTCCGTTGAAGTTGCCGTAGGCCCCGAGGTCCCCGTCGTTGCGATGGTAGGCCACGTTCGGGAACCGCTCGGCCACGGCCGCGGTCTCGTCGTTGGTGGAGTTGTCCCCGACCAGGATCTCGACATCGACGACGTCGTCCGGGAGCGCGGTCAGGGTCGTGAGCAGCTCCTCGACCATCGCGGGACGGTTGCGGGTGGGAACACAGATGCTCAGCTTCATGGGCGCGCAGCGCTCTCCGGCTGTCCCGTGCGCAGCACGCGCAGCAGGCGGCCCCCCGGCCCGCCAGCCCCGATACCCGCCCATTCCAGCCGCTGGACGAAGACGTCTCGCGTACCCCGCAGGGGCCCGTAGAACGCGCTCGCGGTCAACGCGACGGCCCCGACCAGGACCTGGCCGGCCAGCACGACAGGGACGACGATGCCCAACGAATGGGCCAAGCTGGTCCATCCCCATATGGCGGCGGCAACCACCGCAGACGCGGCCAGGCCCCCCAGGAGCGCAACGGGTTGATCGGCGTGCCCGAGCGGCAGTATCCGGTGCATGAGCGCAAGATACGCGACAAACCGGAGCACACGGACGACGAGCATCGCCAGGACCATGGCCAGAAGACCGTGGGTACCGGTCAGCCCGAAGCCCGCCGCCAGCAACAGGAGGGTGACCACCTGGATGGCGAGCTTGGCACCCAGGGTTCCCAGGGCCTCACAGACGACGCCCCCGTAGTGGCTCAGCATGAGCACGACCGGCTGGAACGCCAGCAGCGGCAACACCGCGGCAGCCGGCCCCCACTGGTCGCCCAGCAGGACCAGCACGATCTCGTCGGAGGCCACGGCCAGCCCCGCTGCACACGGCAGCAGGAGGCCAGCCGTCACCTGCAGGGCAGTCAGGTACGCCCCTGCCATGCGTTGACGATCCTCCTTGACACGTGCCATCGCGGGGAACAGCACGTCGGAGAGGGCCTGGGAGATGTTGACGAAGGGCAGCTCGACGATGCGGTTGCCCTGGTTGAACTGACCCAGCTGCGCCTGGCCGAGCGCGCGACTGATCGCGGTCGGGGGAAGGGCGAGGGTCAGGTACTCCACAACGGAGATCACCGAGACCTGGGAGCCGAAGGCATACAGGGACCGAACCCTGCTCCAGGCCAGCATGGGACGCATCGGGTGACGCGCCACCAGCAGGCACCCGATGGTGAAGACCGCCGCCTTGGTCACTGCCGCGGCGACCAACGACCAGACCCCGGCCCCCGCGAGGCCGGCGCCGATGCCCACGAAGAGGTACCCGACGACGAAGGCACCGAGCTCCAGCAACGCCACTTGCTTGAAGCGCATGGAGCGGAGGAGCATCGCCTCGGCAGTGAGGCCCAGCGTGATGAAGATCAGCACCGTCGCCATCACCCGGGTCACCGACGTGACCGCCGGATCATCGAAGAGCAGCCCCACCGCCGGTGCGGCCAGCACGAGGACTCCCGTGAGCACGACGCCCAACCCCACGCTGGCGGTGAACGCCGCTCGCACCTGCTCGGTCGACAGCTCGTCGGCCTGCACCAGTGCCCGGCCGATGCCGAGCTCGGCCAGGATCTGGCCGGCCAGCAGGACCACCTGGGCGCTTGCCATGATGCCGAACAGCTCGGGCGTCAGGAGCCTGGCCATCACCGAGGTGTAGGCGATCTGCGCCACCAGGCCCAGGACACGGCCACCGACACTCCAGGAGAAGCCTCCCAGGGTTCGACGCGTCAGGTTCGGCTCGGCGGCGTCCCCGGTGTCGGTCATCGCACCCAGCGCCCAGCCATGGCATCGCGGTAGGCCCGAACGTACAGCTCGGCGAGACGACTGACGTCGAACTCCTCGGTGACCCGTTGCAGCCCGACGGTGGAGCACTCGGCGTACCGAGACCGGTTGCCGAGCAGCGTCAGGATGCCGGCCACGATCGACTCGGGGTTGTCGACGTCGACCAGCTCACCAGCAGCACCCCCGTCGAGGATGAACGGCACGCCGCCGGCCCTGGTCCCGCCGACGACCGGCAACCCCCGGCTCATCGCCTCGATCACGACGATGCCGAACGGCTCCTCTCGCGCGGGATGGACCAGGAGGTCCGCCCCGTCCATGGCCGCAACCACCTCGCTGCGGGACTGCTCTCCGAGGAACTGCACCCCGACGTGCAGTCCTCGTTCGGTTGCCCATCGGGCTGCCTCGTCCCCGGGGCCGTGCTCGTTGCCGATCATGAGCAGCTCGGCAGCCGGATGACGGCGACGGATGATGGCGAAGGCCTGCAGCAGGGCCCCGGTGTTCTTGCGTCCGGAGAACTCGTTGGTCACGCTCAGGAGCACCGGGGGGTCCTTCGGTGCCTCCCGAGGCCGGTCGACGGCCATGTCCTGGATCTGCAGCCCGTTCGGGATGTGCCGGACGTTGCGGAAGCCCAGGCGCCCGAGGCGACGGAGCACCGACGGCGACGGCGTCGTCAGGTGTGGCCGGCGACCCAGGACGACGGCGTTCATCCCGAGCTTGACCAGCCAGTAGGGGATGAAGTTGTACCGGAGGACCTGGGGCGTCCAGTCACGAACCGTCACGACGTAGGGGACGGTGGCGTGATGGGCGGTCAACGCGTACTCGTAGGTCCACTGCGCATGCACCACGTCGACGTCGAGTCCGTCGAGCTCGGCCCTGAGCGCCTTGCGCTCCGGCCCGTAGGCGTCGCGGCCTCGGTGCTCCTCACGCATCGGCAGGAGCCGCAGGTCGAGGTGCGTCCCACGTGCCCTGACGGGCGCCGCCGCTTCGGGGGACAACGAGATCGCGGTGACGTGATGGCCTGCCGCCGCCAGGGCGGCGATGAGGTCGGTCGGGCCGGGACCGCCGATGCCCGCGGGCAGGTCGGCAGGCGGGTCGTCCAGGAGGTGCGTCAGCGGGCCGGTGCTGAGTGGGGTCAACATCCCGATGCGCAGCGGCTGGTCCCCCGGCGTCATGCCGCCACCGATCGGTACCGGGCAGCCAGCGCGGGAACCCGCTCGTGGGGGCTGAACGACTTCAGCATGATGTCAGTGGTTCCTTGGGGTGGCCGCGTCCGGATCGCCTCGATCGCGTCCACCAGTGTGTCGACGTCGGTTCCGCACCACACGGCCGGCACGTCCATGCCCTTGAGGTTGCGGAGGCCGTCGACGTCGCTGAGGACCGCGGGCAGACCAGCCGCGAGGGCTTCGATGGCGCTGATCCCCTGCCCCTCGTACAGGGAGTTCATCACGAACGCGTCGGCAGCATGGAGCGACGGCAGCGGATCGCGCTGGCCGAGGAACTGGATCCGATCCGATACACCCAGCTGCTGGGCGAGCTCCTGCTCCTGCGCGAGCAGGCTGCCCGCGCCAACGTGCAGCCAGACCACGTCGCGGGGCAGGCGCGCCAGCGCCCGCACCACGACATCGTGGTTCTTGAAGTCGTGGCAGTTGGCAACGCTGGCGAGGACGAAGGCGTCCTCGTCCAGGCCCAGCGCCTGCCGAGCCGCCGCTCGTTGGCTGTCGGAGGGCGGACGGTATCGATCGATGTCTGCCCAGTTCAGGAAGACCTCCGCCTCGATCCCGTAGCGGGTTCGCTCGTTGTCCACGACGTCCTGGGACACCCCCAGGAACGGCACACCGAGCGCACGGGCGATCCGACGCTGGACCGTCCGTTCGAGCCGCAACGCGCCGTCGAAGTCGAAGACGTTGTGGACGTGCTGGACCACCCTGGCCCCTGCCCACATCGACAGGAGGGCGATGTGGAAGTTGGCCCGCTCGACGTGGATGTGCACCACGTCGTAGCCCTCGCTCCTCACCAGGCGGGGAAAGCTGCGGAGGAACCGACGCATGTCGTCCAGGGGCAGGTGCCCCGTCCGGTAGCCCGCCTCGCGGAGCTGGACCGCGTACGGGCCGAGCTCGTCTCCGGTGGCCAGCACATCGCAGCTGATGTCCTCTGCGTCCCACATCGACCCAGCCACACGAAGGCAGGTCTCCGCCCCGGATGGACGCAGGACATCGAGGACGTGCAGCACCTTCAGGCTCATCCGGCGGCTCCGGGGCCCACGGTACGGGTGCCGATGCGGTCGAGCAGCAGCTCCCGCCCCAGCAGCAGGAGGAAGAGGGGGTTGTTGACCATGTACCTGGAGGTCAGGCGTCGTGGCTCCTGCGCCCAGCGGTAGGCCCACTCGAGGCCCCGATCCTGGATCCAGTCAGGGGCCTGCGACACGGTGCCCGCGTGCATGTCGAAGGCCGCACCGACCGCGAGCAAGGACATGCCCGGCAGTCGATCGGCAACCCGGTGGACGAAGAGCTCCTGCTTGGGCATCCCCAACCCGACCCACACGTGGGTCGCCCCGGATCGGCGAATCTCCTCCAGCCGTTCCGCCTCCTCGTCGGCGGTGAGGGTCCGGTACGGCGGGCTGTGCGACCCCACGATCTCGATCCCCGGTGCCATGGCCTCGACCCGGGACAGCAACGCCTCGAGCGTCTCGGGGGCCGCGCCGTAGAAGTAGTGCCGCCATCCACGGTCGACCGAGTGGGGAAGGGCCATCTCCATGAGGTCCGGCCCGTAGACCCGCTGCTGTTCGGGGACACCGAGGCGCCGAAGCGCCCAGACCAGCGGCATGCCGTCGGTCGTGGTGACGTCGATGTCGGCGAGTGCCCGGCGCAGCTCTGGGTCCTTGCGGGCCGTCATCACGGAGTGCACGTTGCAGAACGCCAGCGTCCGCGCGCGATCACCCGTCGGCGGGACGTCGAGGAGGTCCAGGACCTCGGCGTAGGACGTCGCCGACAGCGGCACACCCAGCAGGCCCACCCTGTGGGGCAGCGTCATCCTCGCTCCTGGGCGTGGACTCGGTCCCGGTTGGACCGCCACCACGCGATGGTCTCCCCGAGCCCTTCCTCGAAACCGATGGCCGACTCGAACCCGAATCGCTCCTTGGCCCGTTCGGTGTCCAGCTTCCGTCGGGGTTGGCCGTCCGGCTTGCTGCTGTCCCAGCGGATCTCGCCCTGGAAACCCGTGAGCCGGGCGATCAGCTCGACCAGGTCCTTGATCGTGATCTCGTGGGCGCTGCCGAGGTTGACCGGGTCGGTGTCCCCGTAGCCGACCGTGCCCATGAGGATGCCGCGTGCCGCGTCCGCCACGTGCAGGAACTCACGGCTTGCCGCACCGGTCCCCCAGACCTCGACGACATCAGCGGCGGCACCGTCGACCCCGTCGACGGCTGCCGTGAACTTCCTGATCAACGCCGGGATGACATGGGAGGAGTGCAGGTCGAAGTTGTCCCCCGGGCCGTACAGGTTGACCGGCAGGAGGTAGATCCCGTTGAACCCGTACTGCTGGCGGTAGGCCTCCAGCATGACCAGGAGCGACTTCTTCGCCACGCCGTAGGGCGCGTTGGTCTCCTCGGGGTAGCCGTCCCAGATCGTCTCCTCGCGGAAGGGGATCGGCGTGAACTTCGGGTAGGCACACACGGTCCCGATCTGCACGAACTTCTCCACGCCCACGACGCGAGCGGCCTCGATGAGGTGGATCCCCATCGTGGCGTTGGCGTAGAAGTACCGGCCGGGGTTGTCGCGGTTGGCGCCGATACCACCGACCTCCGCCGCGAGGTGGATGACGATGTCCGGCCGCAGGTCGGCGAGGTACTCCTCGGTGTCGGCCTGCCGGGTCAGGTCGACCTGTGCGCTCCGCAGCACCACGGGTTCCGCCCCCTGGTCCTCGAGCCGCGAGCAGACCTCGCGCCCGAGGAATCCGGCCCCACCGGTGACCAGGACACGCTTGCCGGACAGGACGGTCCGGTCACTCACGGTGGGTGCCCGCCTGCCACTCCACGGTTGCCAGGCCGGCGTCGACCAGTGCGCGCTCGCGCTTGGCCAGCTCCATGTCGGAGGCGACCATCATCTCCACCAGCTCGTCGAAGGACGTGCGCGGCTTCCAGCCGAGTCGTTCCTCCGCCTTGGTGGCGTCGCCAAGCAGCTCCTCGACCTCGGCAGGCCGCATGTACCGCTCGTCGATCCCGGTGTAGCGCTCCCAGTCCAGGTCGAGCAGCGCGAACGTCCGCTCGGCGAACTCCCGGACCGAGTACATCTCCCCGGTCGCGACCACGTAGTCGTCACCCGTGTCCTGCTGCAGCATCAGCCACATCGCCTCGACGTAGTCACCGGCGAAACCCCAGTCTCGCTGCGCGTCGAGGTTGCCCAGGTACAGCTTCTCCTGCAGGCCGAGCTTGATGCGCGTCGCCGCCCGCGTGATCTTCCGCGTCACGAACGTCTCGCCACGACGAGGCGACTCGTGGTTGAACAGGATGCCGTTGCTGCAGTGCATCCCGTAGGCCTCCCGGTAGTTGACGACCTGCCAGTAGGAGTAGACCTTGGCCGCGCCGTACGGGCTGCGAGGGTGGAACGGCGTGCGTTCGGACTGGGGAACCTCCCTGACCTGTCCGAACATCTCCGAGGACGACGCCTGGTAGAACCGCGGCGGAGTCGCCATCTGACGACATGCCTCGAGCAACCGCAGCGTGCCGAGCGCGTCGACGTCAACGGTGTAGATCGGGTTCTTGAACGACACCCCGACGTGGGACTGCGCACCCAGGTTGTAGACCTCCGTCGGCTGCACCTCCTGCACCATGCGCGACAACGAGTTCCCGTCGGAGAGATCGCCGAAGTGCAGGAACATCCGCGCCGAGTCCAGGTGGGGGTCCAGGTACATGTGGTCGATGCGTTCGGTACCGAACGTCGACGCACGTCGAACCAGACCATGCACCTCGTACCCCTTGCTCAGCAGGAGTTCGGCGAGATAGGACCCGTCCTGGCCGGTGATTCCCGTCACCAGTGCTCGGGGTGTCTGCGTCACGGCAACACTTTCCTTCATCAGGGACATGGACTCCGGAATCCTACGCCACGGGTCCACGAGGCCAGAACCGGTTGCGCCGCCCGTCCGACCACCGTGCGTGACCGCATCCCGTTCCCCGACGTTGTTCAATGTCGGCACGCAATGACGACATCCGCACCAGAATCCCTGCTCGTCCTGCTGCAGGGCGACGACCTCGAGGCGCACCCGGGGCTCGTGGACGGCTACAGGCGACTGCTCGACGACGGGACGCTTGCCGCGCTCGACATCGTGCCGGTGTTCGGACCCGCCGGGACGTCGCGGGGCCTTGGTTTCTGGGACGATGTCGTCGAACGGGCGGCCGCCCAGCAGGCAACCACCGTCCTGTTCCACTACTACCACCACCCCACGCTGCCCGACCCGCGGCCGGCGATCGACAGGCTGCGGGAACGATCCGCCGACCTGATGGTCGTGGCCACGCTGGGGGACGCCTTCACGAACGGATGGCTGGGTGGCCACGACGTGCCACGGACCTTCCTGCAGCTGGCCTCGGCGGCCGACCTGGTCACCCTGACCTCGATGGGGGGGCTGGCCGCGCACGTACGGCGAGCCACCCGGGCACCCATCGTGATCAACCCCAACGGGGTGTGCCAGGTGCGGTTCGCCCCGCCGACCGCCGCAGACCTGACCGTGTCGCGGGAGTTCGACGTCGCCTTCATCGGGTCGCGCAACCGGCCGCGCAACCCGCTGCGGCCGTACCACTGGGCCAGCCGACGACGCGAGCGCCTCGTGCACGGCCTGAGCGCCCGTTTCGGTCGCCGGTTCGCCGTCTTCGGCAACGGCTGGGATCACCTCGAGTCGGCCCGGGGACCGGTGGACTTCACCGCCCAGGCCGACGCCGCACGACGGGCCCGTGTCCTCGTGGGCGGCATCCCGTTCTCCCGGAACCGCTACTACACCTCCAACCGCGTCTTCTTCCAGGGCTCCAGCGGTGTCCCGATGGTGGACGTGGCCGTCCCGGGTGTGGACACGCTGCTGCGCCCCGGGGACCACTGGACGCTGACCGAGGAGGAAGCCCTGCTCGACACGACCGAGGCGATGGTGCAGCGTTCCGATGACGAGCTGACCGACATGGGACTTCGCGCCGCCACCCATGTCTTCGCCCACCACACGCAGGCGCACCGGTGCGCGGGGCTCGTGGAGCAGGTCAGCCGGGTGCGACAGCTCCGGTCGGGACGACAGGTCCTCCCCCACCTGCCCTTCTTCCTGCCCGAGGTGGACAACGACCTGGAGGCCCCGCTGGCCACCACCGGCTGGGGGACGATCTCGTGACCCGACGGGTGGTGGTCGTCGGCGCGGGGATCGTGGGCCTGGCCACGGCGTGGCAGATCAGCCGGGCCGACCCCGACGTCGAGGTCGTCGTGGTCGACAAGGAAACGGCGATCGCCCAGCACCAGACCGGGCGCAACTCCGGCGTCATCCACTCCGGGGTGTACTACGTCCCCGGGTCGAACAAGGCCGAGATGTGCCGGCGGGGACGTGCCCAGCTGCTGGCGTTCGTCGCCGAGCACGGGATCGCCCACGACCTGTGCGGCAAGGTTGTGGTGGCGGTCGAGGACGCCGAACGCGGTGCCCTGCAGACGATCGCGGAACGCGGTCGCGCCAACGGCGTGTCCTGCGACCTGATCGGTCCGGCAGCCCTCGCCGAGATCGAACCTGCCGTTCGGGGTGTCGAGGCGCTCAGGGTGGACGACGCCGGCATCGTGGACTTCGGTGGCGTTGCCCGCCAGCTCGCCCGGCTGGTGACCGATGCCGGCGGCGAGCTGCGCCTGGGTGCGGAGGTCCTCGACGGACACGAGGGACCGGACGGGGTCGTGCTGGAGACCACGACGGGCGATGTCCACGGCGACCTCCTCGTGGCCTGCGCCGGGCTGCACTCCGACCGGTTGCTCGCGACCATGACCGGGGAGGAGCCTCCCGTCACGATCGTGCCGTTCCGAGGCGAGTACCACAGGCTGACGGAGGGCGCGCGCGATCTGTGCCGGGCGCTGATCTATCCGGTCCCGGATCCGCGGTTTCCCTTCCTGGGCGTGCACCTGACCCGGCACGTGTCCGGAGAGGTGCTGGCCGGTCCCAACGCGGTACTCGCCCTGGATCGAGAGGGGTACAGCTGGGGCGACCGCTCGTGGCGCGAGCTCCGTGCCGTTGCAGGCCACCCCGGCATGCGCATCCTGGCCCGGACGCACTGGCGCACCGGACTCGGGGAGATGTACCGATCGCTCAGCCGAGCGGCCTTCGCACGGGCGCTGCAGCGGATGACCCCCGACATCGACGCCGACGACCTGCTGCCATGGCGGGCAGGCGTGCGCGCCCAGGCGATCTTCCCCGACGGCACGCTGGCCGATGACTTCGTCCTCCACACGACCCGTCGCGCCGTCCACGTCCTGAACGCACCCTCGCCTGCGGCCACAGCCGCCCTGGCGATCGGGGAAACGCTGGCGAACCGGGCCCTGTCGCTGTCCTGACCCCCGAGGCCCCCGTGGACCACCGCTGGGGCCGGCTGGTCAGTATCCCTGCCGAGAGGACAGCGCGGCCGGCAGCGTCCGGGCCATGATCCAGAGGTCGGTGCCCAGCCCCACCTGGTCCACGTAGTCGAGGTCGACGTCGACGTGCTCGTGCATCATGCCGTTGCCGCGCTCGGAGATCTGCCACAAGCCGGTGATGCCCGGCTTGACGGCGTGTCGGCGATGCTGCCAGGGCTCGTAGTACGCGTCGACGATGTGCGGCAGCTCCGGCCGGGGGCCCACGAGGCTCATGTCACCCCGCAGGACGTTGAACAGCTGGGGCAGCTCGTCGAGCGAGAGCTTGCGCAGGAGCCGTCCCGATGGGGTGAGGCGCGGGTCCTCCGGGTGCTTGTGCGTCCTGCGCCGGTCGGAACCGTCGAACATCCCGGGACGACGCCGCCGGTCCGGATGCATCGTGCGGAACTTGAAGACCGTGAACAGCTGGCCGCCTCGGCCCACGCGCTCCTGACGCAGGACGATCGGACGGCCCAGGCTCACGAACACGACGGTGGCCACGAGCACCATCACCGGCAGGACCAGGATCAGCGCAACCAACGCCAGGAGCCAGTCGATGACGGGCTTGACGCGGCGTATGTAGCGACCACCGGCGACCTCGATGCCACCGGGGAGTGGTCCGTCCAGGGGGTCGCCGAACTCGCGCAGGTCGATGACCGTGCCGGTTGCGGAGTGGTCCCCGCGCAAGGTGTCGACTGCGCCGCTTCGGGCTGGCTTGCGTTCCACGGAGGGTGATCCTAACTGCTGGACGGGGTCGTCCCAACCCTCGCGTTCGGAAACGGAGGGTGACATCGACGTGGCCGGGCGCGGGGTCCCGGCCCACGCGGCCTCTGCACAGGCGTCCTACTGGCGTCCGACCGATGCAACGTTCAGTCCCTGGGCGGTGAGCTCGTCGACGTCCCACACCTTGCGCGCGTCGACGACGACGGGGAACTCCAACCAGTCGGCGAGCTGCGCCGGGCTGATCTTGCCGTACTCGGGCCACTCGGTGCAGGTGACGACCGCGTGGGCACCGCGCACGGCATCCTCGGCGGTCTCGCAGAGGACGACCGAACGACCCCACCGCTCGGCCACGTGTGGCAGGGCCACGGGGTCGTGGACGCGGACGGTCGATCCCTCGGCGACCAGCGCATCGATCACCTCGAGGGCGGGTGCGTCCCGGATGTCGTCGGTGTGCGGCTTGAAGGACACGCCGAGCACGGCGATCGTCTTGTCACCGATGTTCCAGAGCAGCCTGCGCAGCTGGCCGATGGGCCACCGCTTGGCCTCGCGGTTGATCCGCTCGGTCTCACGGAGCATCCCGAAGTCGTACCCGATGTCGGCGGCGATGTGGATGAACGCCTCCACGTCCTTGGGGAAGCACGAGCCGCCGTAGCCGAGGCCGGCGTTGAGGAAGTGGCGGCCGATCCGCACGTCGTGACCCATGGCGTCCGCCACGGTCTGCACGTCCGCCCCGGTGGCCTCACAGATGCGAGCCACGGCGTTGATGAAGCTGATCTTCGTCGCGAGGAACGCGTTGGATGCGTGCTTGATCAGCTCGGCGGTCTTCACGTCGGTCGCCACGTAGGGGCAGTCGTGGTTGGCCAGCTGGGGCTCGTAGAGGCGACGCATGACGCCGTGCGCCGCAGGGCTGTCGGCACCGACCACGATGCGATCGGGGTACAGCGTGTCCTCCACCGCAGTCCCCTCCTTGAGGAACTCCGGGTTGGAGACGACGTCGTGGGCGAGCGCCTCCCCGCGACTCTGGGCCTGCAGCGTCAGCGCCTGGCGGATGCGCTCGCCGGTCTGGACCGGCACCGTCGACTTCTCCACCACGACCGTCGGACGCGTGGCGTGGGTCGACACCATCGCTGCCGCGGCCTGGACGTAGCTGAGGTTCGGCGAACCGTCCTCCTTGCGCGGGGTGCCCACGCAGATGAAGACGACGTCGACGTCACCGAGCGCCTCGGCGGCCTCCGTGGTCACGCGGATGCGCCCGGCTTCCATCCCCTCGACGAAGAGCTCCTGGAGGCCGGGCTCGTGGAAGGGCACCACCCCGGTCCGGAGGCTCTCGATCTTCGACTCGTCGATGTCGAAACCGATGACGTTGTGGCCGATCTTGGCCATGGTTGCTGCGGTGACCAGGCCGACGTGGCCCACCCCGATGACGGCGACGTTCACGGATGTTGTCCTTGGCGTTCGCGAGAGTTGCGTGGCGGCGTTGTTGCCAGCCGAACGGTGATCCTAGCGCCTCGCCCGGACCGCCCAACTGGGTTGATCGGCCGGGTCAGGCGCCTTCGCCGTCGGGGTCGGCGTCCCGGTCGGCGTCTCGGTCGGCGTCCCGGTGCGAGCCACGGGTCCCCTCGTTGCCGCCGTTGCGTCGGCGCGACCCCGGCAGCAGCCGCCGCTGTCCGTCGTCGTCCTCGGCCACGCCGTAGCCGTAGCCGTAGGCGCCTGCCGTGGAGGAGTCGGAGCGGTTGAAGACGTACCCGAGCAGCGGCGTGGACACGAACTTGAGGCGTTCCTTGACCTTCTGCAGCTCGCTGAAGGGGGTGCCGTGGGACACCACGATGACGATGCCGTCCACGGACCCCGCCACGATGGTCGCATCCGCCACCGCGAGCAGAGGCGAGGAGTCGACGATCAGCAGCTCCGCGGAATCCACGATGCGTTCCATCCCCTTGCGGAACGCATGGGTGCGCAGCAAGGCCGCAGGGTCACCGCGGCGCTGCCCGGCGGTGACGACCGGGATCTGGGACTGCTCGGAGAACTTGTACCGACGAAGCACCTCGTTGGGCTCCATGTCCATCGCGGCGAGGTCCGACAGCCCCACACGGTCGTCCGCGCCGAGCACTCGGGTGAGGCCACGGGCCCGGATGTCGGCGTCGACCAGCACCACCCGACGTCGGTCACGCGATGCGGCGATGGCCAGCTGCAACGTGGTGGTCGTCTTGCCGTCTCCCGGCAGGGTCGAGGTGATCAGCAGGCTCTTGCCGTCGAGGTCGGCGAGGGCGAACTCGATGGAGGAGAGGACGAACTCGTACGCCTCCGCTGCGGACGGGTCGACTCGCAGCAAGCCCGTCAGCTGGTCCTCGCTGGTCATCCGGTACAGGGGGATCTCACCGAGCGGCGGCACGCCCAGCACGATTTCCGGGTCGGTCCGGCTGGTGACCCGCTGCGACTTGAAGGCGTACCAGTAGGCCCACATGGCGGACGCGACCCCGCCGAGGAACGCGAAGCTGAGGGCGGTCAGGCGGGGGCGCGGACGCGACGGGAAGTCCGGCGGGATGGCGTCCTGGAAGTCCTCCACGCCATCGCCGCGCAGGCGCACCGCCAGCAGTGTGGCGTCGATGCGCCCGCTGATGTCCAGGATGCGCGCGTCGAGGGACTGGATCAGGAAGGGAAGCGCCACGTTGGAGGAGTCGGCCTCCAGGCTCGACTGGAGCCCGCTGCGTTCCTCCTCGAGGCGGACCTGCTGCGCCCGGAGCTCGGCGACGGCGTCCTCGGCCCGCTGGACCTCCTGGGCACGCTTCTGCGTGCGGTAGGCCTCTGCCACGGCGTTGACGAGCTCCGCGGCCCCCTCCGCCGTCTCGTCCTCGGCGACGAGCACGATCTCGAGCGTCTCCGCCGACGACTCGATGTCGAAGTTGCTGCCCAGCTCGCCGACGGAGATCCGGTTGTCGATCAGGTCGGCGGCCTCCTGCAGGACCGCTCGTGACTGGATCCGGGCGGCCTGGCGGGGCACGTACTCCTCGGCGGAGATTCGCGCGCTGACGATGCCCTGGAGCTCGTCACCGAGGTTGGGATCCGCCAGGAAGAGCGTGCCCTGCGCCACGTAGCGGACGTCCTCCTGGAGCCCGACCACGTAGCCGAGAAGGCCCATGAACAACGTGACTCCTGCCACCACGACGCGATACCGCCACAGGGACTCGAGCAGGCTTGGACCACGGCGCAGCTGTTCTTCCACGCCGGGGAGACTACCGGTCAGCGTGGGTCGAACACGTCAAGGACCGGCTGGCCGGAAGCGCACCTCGAGGTCGAGGTCGGAACGTGGTTGCTCGACGATGGTGACGTGTCCGTCCGCCACGGCGACGTCCTCGGGAAGGTCCACGGGCTCGAACCCGTCCGGAATCCTGATCTGCACCTGGAGCTCGGTGGGCCTCACCGTGACCTGGTGCACGTACCGGAGTCGGTAGACGCGGTCCTCACCGTCCTGCTCCCACGCCTCGGGTGTGGTTGCGGAGTAGATCAGCTCGCGGGACCGCATCGAGGGGATCAGCATCCAGGTGGAGGCCACGGGATACCCGAGCTCGACGGACTCGGTGGTCTCGTAGTCGCCGTACCCGATGTCGGGAATCTCGTGGAACGTCGTCCCCGGTGCGCCGTAGACCGAGACGTACCCCACGTTGTCCCCCGCCACGAAGTCCACCGGGGTGTCGGGAGGCCCGATCATGTACGCCAGCTCACCCGAGGCGGGGGCGTTGTTGACGAACCCCGCACGGATGATGGTGTCGACGCGTCCCCCGTCCCCCATCGTCACGTCGTACCGCACGGTCCGGTCGAGGAAGTAGTCGATCTTGGAGCCCGAGCCGGAGTTCAGGATCACGGCGAGCATGTCCCCGTCACCGTGGTCCAGCTCGCCGGCCAGCCCCGTCCGCTCCAGGAGGGCCTGCTCCGCGGGGCGTGCGGAGTGGATCAGCAGGCTGTCCCGACGGGCCATCCGGCCGAGGGCGTCCAGGACATCGCTCGGCGTCACGTCACCGGGGCCATCGAGGAACCCCTGCAGCGTCGATGCGGCAACGTTGCCGATCAGTCGCTTGCGCTCGATGGGGTTGCCGATCAGCGAGTACGCCGAGTAGCTCACGAACTCCACGACGTCCTCGGAAGCGATCTCCCCCAACCCCGGCAGCTCGATCGGTCCGTTCACCTCCAGCATCGCTTCGAACGCGTAGGGGTCGACGGCGATGACACCGTCGACCTCCTCGCCGAGGACCGCTGCCCAGTACCGCTCGATCATCGTCGCGGCGGACGGGAAGTCCGGCGTCATGTTGATGCTGCGGATGCGCGTCGACCCGCCGTAGATCTCCCATCGCTCCTGCAAGGAGGGGTCGACCCACTCCACGACGGAACCATCAGCCGGCACGGGCAGGTCGAGGGTCTCCCCCACACGGCCGAACGACAGCTCCCCCTCGACGGCGTCCATCACGACGTAGGCGCCGAAGAACCCGCCGGTCCCACGTGCTTCGGTGGGGTTGGAGGCCATCACCACGTAGCGCCGCGGTTCGTCGGCACCGAACACCGCCGGCAGCACCTGGGTGATCTCGACCCCGAGGGCCAGCTGCTCCGCCGTCGGTTCCATGATGTCGATGAACTCCGCACGCCCCTCGGCCACCGCCTCGTCGACCCCGGTCGCCGGGACCGCCCTCGCCATCTCCAGCGCCGTCACGACATCGGCGGATGCTGCCTCCAGGACCGGTCCGAGTTCGGCGATCCGCTGGACGGGGATCCGGCCGTCGCGCGGGGTCAGTGCCCCCAGTCCACCCTCGCCCTCGGCCAGCGCCGAGGTCACCTTCGCGGCGGCGCTGGCAGCCAGTCCACCGGCTCGTCCGAGGTCGCCGACCGCGTCGAGGGTTCGGCGGTAGTGGGGAATCAGGCGGACCGGGGCCACCACGGGGGAGCTCACACGGTCGGCGATGTCCTGGAGGTCCCCTGCCGCGACGTCGAACAGGTCGGTTGCCGAGCCGACATCGCCGTCGTTGAGGACGGCCCGCGCGTCCAGCAGGGCGTCCCGGGTGCCGGGCACGTCCGCGCGCAGCGACACGAGCGAGACGACGGCCAGCACCGCCCAGCCGATGCCGAACACGGCCAGGCCCCCGACGAGTGCGCGCAGCCACGGGCGACGAGCTCGATGGCGCGCCGCTCCGCGGGGGCGATCATTCAGTTCCGAAGGAGGCAGGAGCTCGCGCTGGCGGGGGATCGTGTCGACCAGCTGACGCAGGTCCACGACCTCGATGTCATCGGGATCGTTCACGCCAACAGCGTAGCCCGGTGGCGGAGGATCCCCGTCCCCCGGGCGCTCAGCTGAGCTGGGACTCGATCTCGTCCACCAGCTCGGCAGCCGACCGGGCCAGGTCCGCGGCGCGGGAGCCACGGGCCCAGCAGGCGCTCGTCTCGGAGTCCGCGACCGCACGATCCTCCCCGTGCGGCGCCCTGGAGAAGCGCTCGCGGAGTTCGTCGAACCGGGTGCCTGCTCGTTCCAGCGCCGCGTCGCGGAGCTCGGCGGTCCGTGCGGCGAGCAGCTCGGCCCAGCGGATCCGGTTCGTGCGCAGCAGCGTGCAGTCGCCGACGTCCAGCCGTCGCGCCGCGCGCACCAGCTCGTCGGCCTCGGCGACCAGCTGCTCGAACCGTTCCACCTGCTGGCTGCGGGATCCCCTCACGTTCCAGGCCTCCACGAGGTCGTCGAGCGCGATGTCGAAGGCGATGACGGGGGTCAGGCCGTCGACGTCACGAAGGGTCTCCTCAGCGGCCATGCGACCGAGCTCGGCGAGCTCACCGGCGAGGGAGGCCGCCTGGGCCACACGGCCGACCGCGTCGGCATCGGCGTCGGCCGGCAGCTCCCCCGCGTCGACCTGCAACCCCATGGCGTCGGCCAGCAACGCGTCGGCGTCCGCCAGGAGCGCGTCCGCGTGCTGGCGCAGGATGTCCTGCATGGCCTGCTGCGGCGCCCCGCGTTGGACGTCGAAGCGCAGCTCCTCCAGCTGTGCCGGTGTGCCGACGACCAGGCGGGCAACGGCGACGACGTCCTCGCCGAGGGCTTCTCGGGCCTGCAGGATCTCATCCGAACCGGGCGCCATCGTCTGCACGACGACCGGCGCGGGCACCTCGGGGAGGCAGCCCGCGAGCAGCAGCACCAGCGCCGCCGCGAGCATGCCTTTTCGGACCCCGACCACGCGCGAGTCAGGGTCGGCGCAGGACGATGAGCGCGCAGTCGTCGTCGGGGGGCCCACCAGACCAAGCATGCACCGCCGACCAGAGCGCGCCCGCCAGCTCGCTTGCCCGGACGGACCCGGGCGCCCATGCCGCCTGCGCGGCCGCACGCAGCCGGTCCCGTCCCAGCCGTTCGCCGTCGGGGGCCTGCGCCTCGGTCGCCCCGTCGGTGAACAGCACCAGCGCGTCCCCGGGTTCGAGCTGCCGTTCGTGGGTGGTGAACGCCGGGCCGAGCGGCATCACGCCGAGTGGACGGTCGGCATGCAGCTCCAGCTCCTCCGGCGGGGTGGTGTGCCGCAGTAGCAACGGCGCCGGGTGGCCGGCGAGCACCATCCGCACGCGCCACGTCGTGGTGTCGATGTCGAGCAGGGCGAGGGTGACGAACCGTTCGCCGCCGAGCTCCTCGGCGACGGCGGTGTCCAGCAGCCGTGCCAGCACGTTCGGTCCGGTCCCCTGCCGCCCCAGCGCCCGCAGCGACCACACGGCCATGCTGGCGGCGGCCGCGGCCGGGACGCCCTTGCCGGCAACGTCGCCGAGCGCCAGCAGCACGCGGTGCGCGTCCGGCTCGAACCAGTCGAAGAAGTCACCGCCGAAGGATTCCGCCGCCGTGGTGTTGGGGTGGTGCTCAACCCCGATGTCGGTCGCGGCAGGGACCCGGCCCGGGCGCAGTGTCCGGCTGAACGTCCCCAGCAGGGTCCGTCGTTCGGTCGCCAGGCCGGCGTTGACCAGCGCTGGTCCGAGCGCACCGACGAGCGTGGACAGCACACCGTGGACCTCGGGGTCCAGGAGGCGGTCGTGCAGCAGCCCGAGGACGCGACGGGGTTGGACCCCGATGGGCAGCAGGGTCAGCAGTCGACCGTCGGACAGGGGTGCGGGCGCCGCGAGCATCGCTCGCCCTGCCCGGGACGTGCCATGGGCCAGCACGCCACGGATGCGCTGCTCCACCTCGTCGTCCATCCCGTGCTGGAGCAGGCTCAGGCCCGGGCCTGCCTCGGCCTCGGCCACGAGCCGGTCGGCATCGGTGTCGGCCACCAGGCGCCACACCACCGTGGCCGTGACGACCTCGAGGTCGGCCACCTCCTCGACCAGCGCGAGGAGCAGGCCGGCCACGGTCCCCGCACGGGTCAGGCGTGCGGCGAGCTCCGTCACCCGATCCAGCAGGTTCCGTGTGCGTGCCATGCGCTGGTGCTGGCGAAGGGCGTCCAGGGCCGGCGTCACCGCCATCGCCAGGTCGCCGTAGGTGCCCAGGCCGTCGGCGACGTTGCCGCCGGCGATCAGCAGCACGCGGCTGGGAGGTTCCTCGACACCCAGCTCCATGACCAGCCCCGCCGTCCACTCCGCCCGTCCGCGCAGCGGCGGCGGCACGGCCGCGGGTCCGGACCAGGTCATCGGCAGCTCGCTGCCGGTGGAGGCCCAGAGCGCGGCCAGGGAGGCCTGGTCGTCTGGGAGGCCCACACCGTAGTGGGCGGTCACCTCGACTCGTCCGTTCGTGTCGTTGCGTTCCAGCACCGCGGCACCGGTGGCGTCGGTCGTGGTCACGACCGTGTCGACGAGCGCGGCCAGCACGTCGCCGGCGGTCGTGGCCTCGGCAACCCGTCGGAGCAGGCCGATGAGTGCCGGCAGCACCCCCGGGTCGGTGTGGGGGGTCCGGGCAGCGGTCGAGGCCGTGGCGTCAGCAGAGGTCATCGGAGGTCTGGGGCAGGTGTCCGGACGACGCGCGGGGGTTGGGCGCGGCCCGTCAAGCCTACGGCCGGCCCCGACGGGGGCAACCCTGCCCGTCGGTCCTCACGCGTCGGTGGGGATGTCCAACGGCGAGGGGTCGTCGGTCACGTGTCCGGCCCCCTGCGGGTCGAGGGTCAGCAGCCAGCTCGCGGGGGGACGGGCACGCGCCTCCGCCTGGAGCGGTTCGGGGAGGGAGTCGATCAGGCCACCGGCCACGCGGCGCGCACGGTCGAGATGCTCCTCGGCCGCGTCGGTGTCGACCTCCGCGAGGATCAGCTCCGCCGGCCACACCAGCG
The DNA here is from genome assembly GCF_003344865.1 of Euzebya pacifica. Classification (GTDB taxonomy): domain Bacteria; phylum Actinomycetota; class Nitriliruptoria; order Euzebyales; family Euzebyaceae; genus Euzebya; species Euzebya pacifica. Next base: position 896,587 of record NZ_CP031165.1, on the reverse strand, counting down.
GGGCAGCACCGCAGCGGGCGGCCAGCTGCAGGCCGCGCCGGGCCAGCCGGACGGCCTCGGACTGCTGCTCACGGGCCGCAGATGCCGCCGCGAGGAAGATCAACGACTTGGCCTCGTGTCGACGAGCGCCCTGGTCGTGGGCGATGCGCGCGCCGGTACCGAAGGCCCGATCGGCGTCGCGGTAGGCGCCGCGCACCATGGCGACCTCTCCCCTGACCCACGTGAGCCGGACCTTCTGCCGCCAGGATCCGGCCGTCGTCACCGCACCGGCGGCGACCTTGACCCGTCGCGCCAGGACCGCGTCGTCGGCGCCGAGCCCGACCGCGTCGGCCACCTGCCCGACCCGGATGGCGGCTCGCACCGACGGGCTGCGCACACGCGAGGCCCTGAGGGTCTCCAACGCCAGGTCGTCGGCGACCTCGGCCCGGGCGTGCAACGAGACCTGGCGGTAGAGCATGGCCTCGGCCATCAGCGCGGCGGCCTGGACGATCGGTGCCCCCTGCTTGGCCAGCTCGCAGGCCTCGAGCGCATCGCCGTACCGCCCTGCGGCGGTGAGCAGCCACGCCCGCCGCCACTGGATCGAGGGGCCGTCGCGGTCCTCGAGCGCGGTCAGCGCACGCTCGAGTCGTCCGCTCAGCGCGTCTCTTCCCAGCGACGGTGCTGTCTCGCTGGTCGACTCAACCACTGACAGTGCCGCTCGTGCTGCTGCCCATCCATGATGACCTTAACAGGGTCGAGGGCGCCCGGTCGGTCGGGTCGGACCCGGCGTGCCACACTGCGGGGCCGAGACCCACCCCCGCGGGAAGGACCCCCGAGTGAGCGACGCCGACATCCTGTCCACCCAGCACCGTTGGCTGGAGGACGAGGAGCTGTCCTGGATCCGCGAGCGCGTGCCGACGGTGTACGTCGAAGCCGTTCCCGTGCGCACCGACCACCTCGGGACGGTGACGAAGGTGGGGCTGCTGCTGCGCCCCCGCCCCGACGGCACCGTGTCCCGGGCCATCGTGAGCGGTCGCGTGCTGTACGGCGAGACGATCCGCGACTCGTTGTGGCGTCACCTGACCAAGGACCTCGGACCGGACGCCGAACCGCTGCTGCCGCCCAACCCCTCCCCCTTCACGGTGGCGGAGTACTTCCCCGACCCGTCCCGCACCGGCTTCTCCGACCCCCGCCAGCACGCCGTCAGCCTGGTCTACGTCGTGCCCGTCAGCGGCGAGTGCTCCCCCAGCCAGGACACCCTCGACTTCTCGTGGATGAGCGTCGAGGACGCCACCTCCCCCCTCGTCGCCACCGAGATGACGGGCGGCCAGGACCGCCTCGTCCGCATGGCGATGGCCCACGTCGGCGTCCTCCCCTAGCGGGCCTGGTTCCGCGTCGTCCCCCGGCGTGCCCGGCCCGCCCTCGTCCTGACCGGCCCGGTCCGGTCCCGGCCCCACCCGGTGTGTGCGATCCCCACCATCCCAAGGCGTGCAACGCACCCGGGGTCGGCCGGCGTGCGACATCGCCAACGTCGGCAGACGTGCATCGCACACGAGGCTGTTGGGTGTGCGCGTTGGGCCGCCCTGCGGGGTGTGCATCGCGCACGGGCGACCGACCCCGGTGTGGCGTCGGCCGGGTCCAGCCGTGTCAGGCGCCGCGCGGTGCCACGTCGTCGCCGAGTCGGTCCACGAGGTCAGCGGCCAGGCGCATCGTGCGAGCGGTCAGGGCGAGGGAGGCTGCGGTGGCCGCTCGCCCGGCGTTCTGCAGCGACGCGATCACCTTCGCCCCCTCGTTGAGGAGGCCCAGCGACGAGGGCGGCGTGCTCGAGGATCGGGCAGCCGAGGACGACGCAGCGTGGGTGCGCACCGCGTCCGGCGAGGACTCCTCGTCGACCGTCTCGTCGACCGTCTCGTCGACCAGGCCGAACTTGGCCGCGAACTTGTCGAGGTCGGGCTTGTCCTGCTCGTGTGCGGGGTGGTGCCCCTGCCTGTTGTCCGCCGGAACCGGCCGTCCCTTGCCTCCCGAGCGGCCGGGCTGGTCGCGCGCCTCGAGGTTGCCCGCGACGTTGTCGAGGTCCATCTCCGGCGTTTCCTTGCTGCGGTGGAGTTCTGGTTGCTGCGGAGTGCTCATGCCACGAACGTTCCCCACGACAGGGCGCCGAAACGCTGTCAGCCGAGGACCCTTCCGACCGCCCGGGCGCGGGCCACGACGTCGGATCGAAGCCGCCGTCGGAATGCGTCGCGGTCGTCGTCGATCATGCTCGTGGGGTAGCGCTCGACCACCCAGTCGATGCCCCTGACGTTGCGGTCGCGGCGCCGGTCGTGCCGTTGCTGTCTGGGCGAGTCGTGGTGGGGGCCGTCGACCTCACCGTCGAAGCGGATGTCAGGAATGGCCAGGTCGGCTTCACCGAGGACACGTCCGTCCCTGTCGACGATGTCGTAGGGCGAGGGGTGGAGCCGAAGCCCCAGCTCGGCGCACACCGAGGCAGCGATGCGACGGGCCACCTCCTCCGTCCCGGAGTGGGAGAAGCCCGGCCGCAGTTCCTCGGCACAGGCTCGCAACAGCCGGGGTGGCCTCGTCGGCAACCCGAACGCGGCTGGTTCGTCGACGAGGCCCAGCAGCTCCTCCACCGCGAACCGTCGGGTGCGGTCGAGGTAGGTGGCGAGGTCACCCAGCGCACCCACGGCGCCCACCTTCCCCCTCGAGAGGTGCGCCGCATCCCATAGCATCCGCGGTGGAGTGGCCACGGGCAGGCCGTCGAGATCGGCCCAGAAGCCGGCCACACCACGCCGGCTGCGCACCAGGTCGATGTCGGGTCGTCGTGTCATCACCGTTGCCGGCACCGCCAGCTGGGGTCGCAGGATCCGTGGCCGGTCGAACCCGGCCAGGGCCGCCGCAGACCAGCCGGTGACCATCACCAGGTCCATCAGGACGCGGTGGAGGTCACCCGGGGCCGAGGGCGTCGACGCCAGCCGGGCGGCTGCAGACTGGTTGGCCACCGCCAGTGCTGCCGCCCACAGCCGTCCGAGGGTCGAGGCGGGCACACCGGGCAGGCGCCAGACCGAGTGGTGCACCCGCGTCCATGCCTCACGCCGGGCGCGCCGCCTGATGTCCTCCGCCGCCAACCCGAGCGCCCGCGCCTGCCACACCGCGATGTGACCGGCTTGGGACGCCGCAACCATCCCCACAGGGGCCCAGCGTGTCATTGGCGGGGCGATGACGAACACCGAGGGTGAGGGGACGGGCGTGGCCATGCCTCGGAGCGTGACGCGTCGCGCCGTCCCTCACCCGAGAACCACGTCAGCCCTGTGGACAACCACCATGGCGCGACTCCCCTCCTTCATGTCCGCCCTTCCTCCCCGGCCGGTGTGCGCGGTCCCCCGCACCCAGGCGTCCCATGCACCACGGGGCCGGCCCTCGCGAGGCGGGGGCAAAAACGAACGACGGGGCGGCCCAGTGGGCCGCCCCGTCGAGGGTGTTGCAGGTGACGCTGGACTAGAAGTCCATGCCGCCCATGCCGTGGCCGTGGTCGCCACCGGCCGGAGCCGCAGCAGCGGGCTCGGGCTTGTCGGCGATCAGGGTCTCGGTCGTCAGCATGATGCCGGCGATCGAGGCAGCGTTCTGCAGGGCAGAACGGGTGACCTTGGCCGGGTCGACGACGCCGAAGGCGATCATGTCCCCGTACTCACCGGTCAGGGCGTTGAGGCCCTGGCCAGCGTCCAGGTTGCGCACCTTCTCCACGACAACGGAGCCCTCGAGGCCCGCGTTGGCGGCGATCCAGTACAGCGGCGCGGACAGCGCCTGCTTGACGATGTTGGCACCCGTGGCGTAGTCGCCCTCGAGGTCCAGCTTGTCCAGGGCGTTGCCGGCCTGCAGCAGCGCGGTGCCACCACCGCCGACGATGCCCTCTTCGACAGCAGCGCGGGTCGCGGACAGGGCGTCCTCGATGCGGTGCTTCTTCTCCTTGAGCTCGACCTCGGTGGCCGCGCCGACCTTCACGACAGCGACGCCGCCGGACAGCTTCGCCAGACGCTCCTGGAGCTTCTCGCGGTCCCAGTCGGAGTCGGTGTTGTCGATCTCACCCTTGATCTGCTTGATGCGGCCGTCGATGTCCTCCTGGGACCCGGCGCCCTCAACGATCGTGGTGTTGTCCTTGGTGATGGTGACCTTGCGGGCACGACCCAGCAGGTCCAGCGTGACGCCGTCCAGCTTGAGGCCGACCTCTTCGCTGATGACCTGACCACCGGTGAGGATGGCGATGTCCTGCAGCATGGCCTTGCGACGGTCGCCGAAGCCGGGGGCCTTGACGGCCACGGACTGGAAGGTGCCGCGGATCTTGTTGACGACCAGGGTCGCGAGGGCTTCGCCCTCGAGGTCCTCGGCGATGATGACGAGCGGCTTGCCGCCCTGCATGACCTTCTCGAGCACCGGCAGGAGGTCCTGCACGGAACCGATCTTCTGGTTCGCGATCAGGATGTAGGGGTCCTCGAGGACGGCCTCCATCCGGTCGGTGTCGGTCACCATGTAGGGGGAGATGTAGCCCTTGTCGAACTGCATGCCCTCGACGAAGTCGAGCTCCAGGCCGAAGGTCTGGGACTCCTCGACGGTGATGACGCCGTCCTTGCCGACCTTGTCCATCGCCTCGGCGATGACCTCGCCGATGGAGGGGTCGTTGTTGGCCGAGATCGAGGCCACGTTGGTGATCTCGTCCTGGGTCTCGATGTCGCGGGCCATCGTGCCGATGGCCTCGACGACGCGCTCGACGGCCGATTGCATGCCGCGCTGCAGCATGGTCGGGTTGGCGCCGGCCGCGACGTTGCGAAGGCCTTCCTTGATCATGGCCTGGGCCAGGACCGTGGCGGTCGTGGTGCCGTCACCAGCGACGTCGTTGGTCTTGGTGGCGACCTCCTTGACCAGCTGGGCGCCCATGTTCTCGTAGGCGTCCTCCAGCTCGATCTCGCGGGCGACGGTGACGCCGTCCTTGGTGATGGTCGGGGAGCCCCACTTCTTCTCGAGGACGACGTTGCGTCCCTTGGGGCCGAGGGTCACCTTGACCGCGTCGGCGAGCTGGTTGACACCAGCCTCGAGCTTGCGGCGGGCGTCCTCGTGAAACTTGAGCTGCTTTGCCATGTCTCGGACTCCTTGTTACTTCTGGATCTTGGCGAGGATGTCGCGAGCGGAGAGGATGATGTACTCCTCGCCGCCCAGCTTGATCTCGGTCCCGCCGTACTTGGAGTAGATGACGACGTCGCCCTCGGCGACGTCCATCGGAACCCGCTCGTTGTCGTCGCCGATGCGGCCCGGGCCGACAGCGATGACGGTGCCCTCCTGGGGCTTCTCCTTGGCGGTGTCGGGAATGACCAGTCCGCTGGCGGTGGTCTGCTCGGCCTCGTTGGCCTGCACAACAACACGGTCTTCCAGCGGCTGCAGTGCAACCTTGGTGGCGGTCGCCATCTGTAGCTCCTCCTAGTCGTCCAACGGCATCGCGTATCGGGCTGCCCGAGTGGGGCTGGCCCGGTGCACGACGGCGGGACGTCGGCAGTTGGGGTTTGGATCGTCTTGCGCCGTCGGTATCGGATCGACCCTCGACGACGCGGTTTGGCACTCGGTCATCCGGAGTGCCAGACGGGAAGTTAGCACTCCCCCCAGTCGGCTGCAAGAACAAGTACCAACATCTGAGCGCAATACGCTCAAGTCCGCCGCCGTCACGGACGGTGACAAGAACAAGTTTTACAGAGCGTGACGCTGTGTTAGGCTTCACGCAGGGTGTATCGCGGCGAACACGCCGTGTCCCCCCAATCGGGGACTACGAACGTCTGCAGGAGGAACGAGTGGCCACGGACTACCAGAAGCGTCTTGGGGCCCGTCTGCGCGCCATCCGTCAGCAGCAGGGCCTGACCCTGCAGCAGGTGGAGGAGGTGTCCGGCGGCCGTTGGAAGGCGGTCGTCGTCGGGTCCTACGAACGTGGGGACCGCGCTGTCTCGGTGGCCAAGCTGGCCGAGCTGAGCGAGTTCTACAACGTGCCGGTGTCGGAGCTGCTGCCGAAGGAGGACCTGCCCTCCTCGGCGACGTCCGCGGCTGCCAGCAAGATCATGCTCGACCTCCGCAAGCTCTCCCGGGCCGACCTCGACCCCGAGCTGCGCCCGGTCAGCCGCTTCGCCCACACCATCCAGCTGCAGCGGGGCGACTTCAACGGCAACGTGCTCACCATCCGCGGCGAGGACCTGCGCGCCCTGTCGGTCATCTACGGCACCGACCCCGAGGACCTGGTCATCCGCCTCGAGGACGAAGGCGTGCTCGCCCAGGCCTGACAACAGTCCGGGCGGACCGACACGAGGCCCGCCGCGGAGGCCAAATGAAGCCCTGCGGTTCAGCTGACCCTATGCTGCCGCAGCGATGCGTGCCCACCTTCGACGACCCCGTGACCTGAGCGACGACGAGCGCGCGGCGTGGTGTGCCATGCAGGACCACCAGGCCGCCTACCGGACCCCCTTCCTGTCGCCACAGCATGCCCTCGTGGCCGACACCGTCATGGACGACGTCTGGGTGCTCGTCATCTCCGACGACCACGGCCCCACGGCGTTCCTTCCCCTCCAGCGGACAGGGGATCGTGGGCGCCCCCTCCTGGACGCCTGCAACGACGGCGATGGCATGGTCCAGCGCAGCGGTGCGTCCCTGGACGTGTCGGGCGCACTGCGCCTGGTCGGACTCGCGTCGTTCACGTTCGGCCACACACCGGTCGTGGCGGACGGTCTCTGCCGGTTCCACGAGGCGCGCGCGCTCTCCAGCATCGTCGATCTGCCCTTCGGCTTCGAGGACTACGCCCAGCAACTCCGTGACCGGGGTTCGTCGGTTCTCTCCGAGGCCGCCCGGAAGGCTCGCAGGTTGGCCCGCGAAGAAGGGGACCTTCGGTTCGACATCGATGTCGAGGAGGGCGGCGCCGCAGCGATCCTCGTACGGATGAAGGCCGAGCAGCTGCCCCCCGTCGAACGCGAGCGGTTCCTCGCCGCACCGGTGGGCGAGTTCATCACCGCGGCCGGGCGGCTGCCCGCGAGCGAGGACTACGAGTCGATCCTCTCCGTCCTGTGGGCGGGCGACACACCGGTGGCGGTGCACTGGGGACTCCGTCGAGGCCCGCTGCTCGTGTCGGTCGTACCGGCCTACTCGACCGCGCTGGCTCGCTGCTCACCGGGCTTGCTCCTGCACATCGAGCTGCTCCGCCAGGTCGAGAAGCTCGGCGTGACCCGTCTCGAGCTCGGCCTCGGCGCCAACCCCGTCAAGAAGCGCCTCCGAACCGGAACCCAAGCGCTGGCTGCCGGCACGGTCGAGGCCAACCCGTTCCGTCTCGTGGCTCGACGCGCCCGGAACGCCGGCAGGGCCCTCGGCCGCGTCGGCGACGGACGACAGGCCCCGTCCTGACGCTGCTCCCCCGGGCCCGCGATCCTCAGCGAAGTGCGAGCAGCCAGTTGCCGCGTTCGGCGAAACCAGCGCCGCGGTAGGCGCGGATCGCGGCTTCGTTGTCGTCGCGGACGTGCAGGCTGACCACGGGCAGCCCGCCGTGCAGCAGCTCAGCCGACAGCCGCTGCACCATGCCGGTGGCGATGCCGCGACCCCGCCACTCCGGGTCGACGTAGACCCCGGCGATCTGTGCGCCCCGCCGAGTCGAGTGCAACGACAGGTCCAGCTTGGCGACCGGCCGACCGGCACGCTCGACCACCCAGGTCATGCCGCGGTCGACCGACTCGCCCATCCGGTGGCCGACGGCCACACGGGCGCTGCCGCCAAGCGGGGGGCCCATCCGGTCCTCCACGTGCAGGCGGCACGCGAACTCCTCCAGCCACGGCAGGTCCTGCCGGGCACCGCGCCGGAACCCCTCCACGTCGGCGAAGGAGTCCAGCCGCTCGACGGTCATGAACCGCTGGATGCGCACCTGCGGCCGCCGACGCCACCACGACCGCCCCATCGCCAGGTCCAGCAGCGCGCCGGTGATCGCCTCGTCCCCGATCATGATCCGCCAGCGTGATCGTTCGACGAAGGGAGCGAGGTACTCCGCCCCGTCGGGGTGGCCGGCCGGCAGGACCGTCCCGGTCAGGCCGAGGTGCACCACCGATCGCGGCTCGCGATCACCCCACACCACGAACCGCTGGCTCTCGTGGCGGTCCAGGGCGTCGAGCAGGTAGTGGTGCCGCGGATCCCACATCCCGGCAGGCAGGCGACCGAAGTCGCGTTCCAGGGCCTCGACGACCGCGGGTACCGCCGACAGCCGCAGTCGCACTGCGGTGGGACGGGCTGGAGTGGTCGTCACAGCACCACTTCTACCCGGCGAGGGGGATCAGGGGCAGGCCCGGGTCGGCATCGATCGTCAGCGGCGACCGTTCGCCGGCCACGAGGCGGTTGTATCCAGCCGCCGCGATCATCGCGCCGTTGTCGGTGCACAGGACCGGCTGGGGCAGCAGCAGACGGCGGTCCGTCCGGGCGCAGCCGTCGGCCATGGCCTCGCGCAGCCGGCTGTTGGCCGCCACCCCGCCGACGAGGGTGATCGTGCCGACGTCGTGGGCCTCGGCCGCCCGCAGCGTCTTGGTCACCAGCACGTCGACGATGGCCTCGTTGAAGGACGCGGCGACGTCGGGCATGACGATCTCCTCGTCCACCGCATCTCGCCGCCGCAGCTCACGGATGACCGCGGTCTTCAGCCCCGACATCGAGAAGTCCAGCGTGCCGTCGTTCATCATCGCCCGAGGGAAGGCGATCGCCGTGGGGTCACCGGTGCGACCGAGCTTGTCGATCTCCGGTCCGCCGGGGAACGGCAGGCCCATGAACCGAGCGATCTTGTCGAACGCCTCGCCGGCCGCGTCGTCGATGGTCTGGCCGATCGTCTCGAAACGCCCTTCCGCGTCCAGCAGGACCAGCGAGGTGTGCCCGCCGGAGACGATGAGGCTGATCATCGGTGGCTCGAGGTGGCCGAACTCCAGCTGGGTGGCGCAGACGTGTCCCTCGAGGTGGTTGACCCCGATGAAGGGCAGGTCGTGGGCCAACGCGATGGACTTGGCGGCCGCGACGCCGACCAGCAACGCCCCCACCAGGCCGGGGCCGGCCGTGACGGCGACGCCCTCGACGTCGGCGTAGGTGGCGCCTGCCTCGACGAAGGCCCGGTCGATGGCCGGCAGCATCATGTCCAGGTGGGCGCGGGCGGCGATCTCCGGCACGACCCCGCCGAAGGGGCGGTGGTGCTCGAACTGGGTGCCGATCACGTTGGAGCGGACGGTCGTCCCGTCCTCCACCAGCGCCACGGCGGTCTCGTCGCAGGACGTCTCGATACCGAGGACCAGCATCAGCGGGCTCCTTCAAGGGTGGCGGTTCGGGCGGTGGCCGAGGCGACACGGAGGCCGTCGAGCCGCCGGGCAGCGTCCGCGCCGTCGATGTCGTGGGCCCACATGATGAGGGCGTCCTCACCGGTGGCGGCGTAGTAGCCCGGGCGCACGCCGACCGGCGCGAAGCCGAAGCGGGCGTACAACCGCTGGGCCGCGTGGTTCTCGGTGCGGACCTCCAGCGTGGCGGCGGTTGCCCCACGGGCCAGCGCCTCGTCCATCAGCTCCACCATCAGGTGGGAGGCGATGCCGCGTCGGAGGTGGTCGGCGGATGTGGCCAACGTGGTGACGTGCATCTCGTCGACGGCCACGAGGATGCCGCCGAAACCGAGCACGGTGCCCGACGGGTCGAGGGCCACCCGGTAGGCGCGCGTGGGCTCGGCCAGCTCGGCGAGGAACAGGCCCTCGGTCCACGGCTGCGGCTGCACGGCCTGCTCGATCGCAAGGACCTCCGGCAGGTGGTCGGGCACCATCGGACGCACGGTCACGGCGGTCACGAGCCGGCCGTCCCGCCGTGGAGGGCCCCACGCTTGGCCCAGTTGATCTGGGCGTCGGCCTGACGGATGTAGGTCGGCGTCAGCTCCTCGGGGCGACGGGTCTCCTCGCGCAGGAAACGGGGGAGGGCGAGCTCGACCAGCGCCTGGGCGGTCGGGTGGGCCGAGCCGACCCCACCGATCTCGGCGCCGACGCTCGCCAGCAGTCCGGCGTGGGCGATCGCCCCGTCGCCGACGCACAGCACGTCCTCGCCGATGGCCTCGAGCTCTCCCGCCAGGGTCTCGGGCCGTCCGGTGCGGAACTCGGCGACCCGCTGGACGCCGCCGGGTGCGCAGCGGTACAGCGCCCAGAACAGCTCACCCCGCTTGGCGTCGATGACGCTGCAGATGACCCCGCGCGCGTGCCGGTGCGGGAAGGCGAGCAGGTCGAGGGACGCAAGGCCCACGACGGGAAGCTGGCGCGCGTGGGCGAAGGCCTGTGCGGTGGCGATGCCGACGCGCATGCCGGTGAAGAGCCCCGGCCCGAGCGAGACCGCGACGCCCTTGACGTCGTCGGGGACGAGCTCGGCGGACTGCAGGCACCAGCGGATGGCCTCGGTGACGAACCGACCGTGGGCGCGCTGGAGGTGCGGCAGGCCGCTGCCGAGGGAGGTGGAGGCAACCACGCCCTGTTCGGTGGCCAGGCAGACGCTGGCGGCGGGGGTGGACGTCTCGACGCCGAGCACGAGCATCAGGCGTCTCCTTCCTGTGGGGCCCAACGGCGCAGCCGCGGTTCGAGCTCGGCCAGCCGTCGTGTCCACGAGGGGCCGTGGGATCGCAGGACGATCCGGCGGGGTTCGGGCTGCCAGTCCCCGGCGGAGGCCGCGCTGGCTGCGCCGACGGTGTCGAGCTCGGGCAGGTGCAGCTCGACCTCGAGGTGATCGGTTGGCAGCAGCGGGGCCATCGCGTCGCCCCACTCCACGAACGTGACCCGCTGGTTGTCCAGCGCGTCCCCGAAGCCGAGGTCGAGCACCTCCTGGAGGCTCTCCAGGCGATAGACGTCGAGGTGCAGCAGCGGCAGCCGACCCTCGTACTCCTTGCGGAGGATGAACGACGGGCTGGTCACCCGGTCGGTGACGCCGAGGGCCTTCGCCGCGCCCTGCACGAAGCAGGTCTTGCCGGCACCGAGCTCGCCCGTGAGCGCGATCACGTCACCGACGACTGCGGCATCGGCAAGGATCCCGGCGACCTCGTGGGTCTGCGCAGGGGCGGTGGTGATCAGCTCGAGGAGACGACTCAAGGGAAGGCGCGCATGGGGTCGAGGGCGTGGGCATGCGGGGGGATCAGTGTAGTCACCGCGTCTCGTGCGACCCTGCGGGGATCGCGACCGAACCGACACGACCCTCCGAGGAGCCTTCCGCCATGTCCCTGCTCGAGCTGACCGAACCCACTCCGGGTGTGCGGCTGTTGACCCTGACCGACCCCGAGCGTCGCAACGCGATGGGGTTCGAGATGGCTGCGGAGATGATTGCCACGGCCGCCGAGCTGAAGGTCGACCGTGACGTCCGCACCCTGGTGATCACCGGTGCGGGCAAGGGGTTCTGCGCCGGTGCGGACCTGCCACAGCTGTTCGGCGAGTCCGACCGGTCGGTCCAGCAGGTCCACGCCGACCTGCAGGGGTACTACCGGGCGTTCCTGGCCGTCCGCGAGCTGCCCTTCCCGACGATCGCCGCGGTCAACGGCGCGGCCGTGGGCGCGGGCCTGAACCTGGCGATGGCGTGCGACATCCGGTTGACCGGCCCGCACGGCAAGTTCGGCGCAACCTTCTCACGGATCGGCCTGCATCCCGGCGGCGGCTGCACGTGGTTCCTCGTCAGGGCGATGGGCGCATCGAAGGCGCTGCGCACCCTCCTGCTGGGCGACATGCTCGCCGCCGACGCCGCGGTGGCGCACGGGTTGGCCGAGGGGCCCCACGACGACGTCGTCGCCGAAGCGCTGTCGTTGGCCGCGCGCTTCGCCGAGGTCGACCCGCAGCTGGCACGCCACATCACCAAGGCGGTCGACCTGGCCGTGGCGACCGACGACCTGGACGCGGTGCTGGAGTACGAGTCCTGGGCCCAGGCGGCCTCGGCGTCCTCCGACCAGCTGAAGGCCTGGGTCGGCCAGTTCAGCTGAGCTCCGGCCGACCGACGCCGGCCACGACGCTCAGGCGTCCTGGCCGGCCTCGCGGGCAAGGGCGGCGTTGCGCATGCGCTTGCCGATGAAGGGGAGGAAGATCAGGGCCACGAAGCCGATGAGGGTCAGCAGGCTGCCGGGGCCGATGCTCGGGGTCAGCAGCGCAAGGTAGAGGCCGACCAGCAGCATGCCCACCGACACGAAGGAGATGATGGTCGTGACGGTCTTGATGCGTCGTTCGGCCTCGACGCTGGCGTAGGGGTAGTCCTCTGGGAAGTCGCTCATCTGTCGTCCTTCTGCGCGGCCTGCATGGCCGCCAGCACGTCGTCGGGGACCGCCAGGGGCTGTCCGGCGGCGGCGCGGACGGCCGAGCGGATGGCCTCTGCCACAGCCCGGGCCGCCAGGGTGGCGACCAGGTCGGAGGCGTTGGGCACCTCGCGGGCCTGGGTGGTCAGCAGGAACAGCGCGTCACCGTCGAAGGCGGTGTGCGCCGGTTCGATGGTACGGGCGATCCCGTTGTGGGCCAGATCGGCGGCTCGCGAGGCCTGGCCCTTGGTCATCGCAGCGTCGGTCACCAGGCAACCGATGACCGTGTTGGCCCGCGGCGGCGGTGCCAGGTCGGTGAACGGATAGCCGTCGACGTCCTTCGGTGACCCCCGCTCGGGACCTGCAAGGAACGAACCGTCCTCGGCCAGGACGTTGCCGAGGGCGTTGACGGCCATCAGCGCGCCGACGGTGACGCCGCCGCCGCGGACGACAGCCCAGCCCTGTCCCCCCGGGCGGATGTGCTGGAAGCCGCTGGACTTGGCGACGGTGCAGCCGGCGCCGACCCCCACGCGCCCCTGCTCGGGGTCGGCGAACCGGGCGGCCTCGCAGGCGGCCCACCCGCTGTCGGCGTCGGGACGGTCCGCGCCGCGCCGGTGCAGGTCGAACACGATCGCGCCGGCGACGACGGGTACAGGGGTGACGAAGCGGTCGTACCCCCGACCGTGGGCCTCGCTCCAGCGGGCCACTCCGTCGCCGACGGCCAGCCCGAAGGCCGAGCCGCCGGACAGGAAGACCGCGTGGCACTCGGTGCCCTGGCCACCCGGGCCGAGCGCTGCGGCCTCGCGCGTCCCGGGCGCCCCGCCTCTGACCGCGCAGGCACCCATCGACCCCTTGGGCGGCAGGACGACCGTGCAGCCGGTGTGGCCGTCGGGGTGTGTCCACGAGCCCACGGCCACGTCGGGCAGGCCAAGGGCCATCAGCGCGTCCTCGGGGTGGGGATCAGTCGAACCGGATCAGTCGAACAGGGTCAGTCGAACAGGGTCAGTCGAACAGGGTCAGTCGAACAGGGTCTTGACGCGGTCGGTGTCCTCGGTGCCGATCAGCGGGCCGAGCCACGCCGCAGCGCGTTCGGGGTCCGCCGCGATCTGCTCGAGGGTGTCGAGGCGCGCACCGGCCTGCAGCGTCGTGAACGACGGGTGGGCCTCGGCGACCTGACCGAGCTCGGGCTTCATGTGCGGGTGCAGGCGGGCCAGGTGGCCGACCAGCAGGCCGTAGGCGCAGGCACGGGCGGCCTCGGCCTGGGGTTCGGCAGTCCAGTCGGGGCTGATTCGGCTCAGGCGCGGTGCCACCTGGGCGGCGACCTCGTCCAGCCAGGCCTCGACGTCCTCGGCGATCCCGGCGCGGCGGTTGGCGACCAGGTTGGTGTCACCCGGCTCGTCCTCCCCGATCGTGGCCTGGTCGTCGGCAGCAGCCTCGGCCGGAGTCGAGTCGGCAGCGACCTGCTCCACTGGGGTGGGTCCCTCGCCCTCGTCGGGCGCCTCGGCGGCGGCATCGGCACCCTCGGCGGCGGGAGCCCACGCGCTGTCGTCGGCACCGGACTCGGTCGCGGCGGCCTCGTCGGCGTGCTCGGCGTCGCCGTCCCCGGGCGGGTCCCAGTCGGTCTTGCCGTCGGTGGACACGTGTCCGGTCCAGGCCTCGCCGTCCCAGTAGCGGAACTGGAAGCGACCGGAGGGGTCGGGATACCAGTCAGCGGCTGGCGCGTCTGACTCACTCACGCGGGTCTCCTCTTCAGGGGGTCGGGCACTGGGACGCATGCGAGCAGGCTAGCGCGTCCGACTCCTGTCCCAGCAACGGCTGTTCGGCCGCCGGAGTCGGCACCCTACCCCGGTCCGCGCGATCCGTCGACGTGGGGCAAGCGGGGCGACCGCTCGCCACACGACCCCGTTCGACCCCGTCTGCCGCGCACGCCAAGTGACGCCCCGACCAACGGATGGTAGCGTTCAAGCATCGTGGAAGCGACCAGGGGGAGAACGGCGCAACCACCGCCCTTCACAGGGCGGGTGGCCCGCGTGGCACGGATCCTCATCGGGGTGGTGGCCGTCCTGCTCGTCGCCCATGTGGTGACGGTCACGATCGTCGGCGACGGGGAACCCGGCTGGCTTGCCAGGCGCTTCGACATGAACGGTGAGTACGGCTTCCCCGCAGGCTTCTCGGCGCTGCTGCTCGGCACGTGCGGACTCGTGTGCTTTCGCCTGCGCAGTCTCCACGAGCGCGTGCAGGGGGGCGACCACTGGCGTTGGGTGCTGGTCGGGGCATGCATGCTCTTCGCGGCGGTGGACGAGGCGTTCATGATCCACGAGCGAGCCGGCGGCATACCCAGCGAGTGGTTCGACCTGCCCGAGTTCCTGCGGTTGGACTGGGTGGTGTTCGCCATTCCGCCGCTGCTGCTGCTTGCCGCCCTGCTGGTCCCCTGGATCCTCCGGCTGCCGCGCTGGCTGTCGGTCCGCATGCTCCTGGCCGCGGTGCTGTTCGTCGGGGGTGCGGTGGGCGTGGAGACGATATCGGGCCAGTTCACCGACACCTGGGGTGTCTACACGGTGGCAGCCACCGTGGAGGAGCTGCTGGAGATGGCCGGCGCGATCCTCTTCCTCATCACCCTCCTGCGCTACTGGGAGGTGCTGGCGACGGCGTCGACCGGTCGCGCGGACCACGATGCCGTGCTCAGCTCGACGCCGCGGACCCCGACCCGGATCGGCGACGCCGGCCCAGCTCGCGGCTGAGCATGTCCCGGACCGGATGGGTCCGATCGAACGTCCAGCCGTCGACCCGCTGCACCGCGATGGCGTCGCGGATGGAGGAGGACACGATCAGCTCGTCGGCGTCGGCGAGCACGTCGACCGGCCAGGCCCCGTGCAGCACATCCAGCCCGTGGGCGAGCGCGATCTCGATCAACGTTCGTCGGCTGATCGACGGCACGATCCCGAGGTCCTCCGACGGGACGTGCACCACGCCCCGGGCAACGAAGAGGACCCCGAAGGTGGGGCCCTCGAGCACGTGGCGGTCGGGCACGGAGTACAGCAGCGCGTCGTCGGCACCCGCCGCCCTCGCCCGACGTGTCGCCACCATGTTCGGGCCGTAGGACATGGTCTTGGCGCCGGCGGCCGCGTAGCCGTCACGCGGGCTGATCCACGGGCCGGGCTGCAACGACAGGACGTTGGGGTCGGGCCGGACCGGCTGCGGGGCGAGGGTCAGCACCCGGGTGCCGCTGCCGGTCACGTAGATCCGCAGCGCCGCGTCACCCAGCGTGCCGGTGACCAGGTCACGGGCCTCGGTGGCGATCAGCTCGATGTCTGCGGCGGGCAGGGCGCTGGCCGCCAACGAGGCGGACAGCCGGCCCAGGTGATCGTCCAGTCGGAAGAGCGCCCCGTCCCACACACCGATCGTCTCGAAGGCACCGTCGCCGCGGGCAACGCCGTCGTCGGTCATGGCGAGGCGGGCGGCGGCCAACGGCATGGCGACGCCGTCGACCACGGCACGACCCTCTGTGTCCCGCGTGTTCATCGTGGCAGAAGGCTACCCGGTGATCACCCTCGGTCCGGAGCCGGACGGATGATGGTGCCGACCCGCACCGACGCGGGTTGGGTGGGAAAGGCGCTGAGCCCGACCCCGAAGTCGGCGGGCAGCCGGGCCATGGAACCGGCGTCCTCCCCGTCGACGGTCAGGGACGCCCACGTCAGGGCCCGCCAGTCGTCTGCGCCGTAGAATTCCTGCTGGCCCCCGGGGGCGATGCCTGCCGCGCGGACACCCTCGCCGCCGCCGATGACCCGTCCGACGAAGGGCCGTGCCAGGCGGTCCTCCATCGCGATCCACCGAGGACTCCTCCGCAACGCGCGCGGACGCAGCGCGAACAACCACGACCGCCAGTCCCGGGCCGCCAGTGTGGCCGAGACCTGCAGCGGTCCAGCTGTGACCCGCAACGAGTCGCGCAGCAAGCGGCCCTCGATCGGCACGACCCGGACGGTGTCGAAGGCGTACAGGTCCGCGATGTAGTCGGCGACCTCCTGCCGCGGCGCGAGGAGGATCCGTTCGCCATCGGGTCGACGCCACATCACGTCGATGCACATGCCCAGCGGCGAGCGGGCCCAGCTCCCGACGACGACGGACTCGCCGGACGCGAAGCCCGCAGCGGTGATGGCGCCTTCGAACAGGTGGTCTGGGGGTGTGGTCACGAGGAGGACAGTCCTACCCCGTCGAGGAGGAATCCGACCACGCCACGTCGAACTCCGCGAAGAACCCCCACCTCTCTGGAGCATCACCATGATCCGAAAGACGATCGCGACCGCCGCCAGCGCGTTGTTGGTGGTCGGCCTCCTCGGCGCCGCCCCCGACACCGGCTTCGACCGCCAGCAGGCGGCCAATGTCGGTGACACCGACCTGTTCAACTTCGAGCACGTCGGCAACATCACCCTGGCCAACGTCAACGCAACGCAGGCCAGCCGGGCGGTCGACAACCAGGGCACCGACGTGGAGTTCTTCACCACGCCGGTCACCGTCGATGACGGCAACGGCGGCACGACGACCGAGGACCGGGACTTCGCCGTCGTCGGCGACCACTCCGACGGCATCGGCATCATCGACATCACCGACCCCGAGAACGCGGTCGTGGCCGACTACATCTCCTGCGCCAACCCGCGCAGCGACGTCGGCGTGTTCCAGTGGACCGAGGACGACGGCACCCTGCGGACCTTCGTCGGCTCCAGCCGCGAGTCCGGTGCCCTGTGCACCGGGGCCGGCCCCGAGACCACCTACGAGTCCGACGACGGCAACCCGCTGACCAGCGAGGCCGGCGGCTTCTCCATGTTCGAGGTCACCGACCCCTACGACGCCCAGCCGTTCGCCCGTGTCCGCATCGGCGCCGGTGGCGCGCACAACTTCATGTTCCACCCGACCGCGCCGGTCGCCTACGCCTGGAACGGCGAGATCGGCGGGGCGGAGGTCACGTCCATCCAGATCGTCGACATGAGCCCGTACTTCGTGGATGGCGGCGACGTCACCGAGATCCGCTCCTTCATCGGACCCGACACCATCGGCAGCCCCCACGACGGCGAGCTGAGCCCCGACGGGTCGATCATGTACGTCGCCAGCGAGATCGACTACCTGATCTACGACAACACCGACCCGCTGGACCCGCAGCTGACGACGGCGTTCGCCCCCAACGAGGGCACCTACGCCCACGGCTACTTCCCCTCCCCCGACGGCAACATCGCCGTGACCAACAACGAATCCCTGGCCCTCGGCGGGTTCTTCGCCTCGCGCACCGGGGTCTGCCCCGGTGAGGGCCTGGCCTTCTACGACACCTCGATCTCCGGTGCCGCCGTCGGTCCGCTCAGCTACTACGTCCCGCCGGTGCAGGGCCAGACGCCCGACCACCGCGCCTGCACGAGCCACTTCGGCCGCGTTGCGCCCAACAACACCGTCATGAGCGTCGCCTGGTACGTCCTGGGCGGCCGTGTCGTCGACTTCACCGACCCGACCCTCCCCGTCGAGATCGGTGCCGCCACCATCTCCCTGGAGGACTCCGAGTCCGGCGCCTACGGGACGACCGCCAGCCGCACCGCCGGGACCGAGGCCTGGTCGGCGAAGTTCTACAAGGGCCCATACATGTACGTGGGCGACCAGGGCCGTGGCTTCGACATCTTCAAGTGGACCGGTCCCGAGGAGTGCGGCAACCCGTTCGACGAGTCCTGGACCGGGTGGATCGACTGCGAGGAGCTGGACTTCCGCCTGATCGTCGACCCGTCGGCCCCGACCGCGGCCCCGGAGCCGACGACCGTCTTCACGCCCGCCATGGTGGGCGAGGCCCTGGCCGTCGTGCAGGACGAGGACGGCACGCTCCGTTTCTCCTGCCAGGTCCGCTAGCTCAGCTGACCGAGGTCCACATCGACGCAGCCGGCTGTTCCACGGGGGGCAGCCGGCTGCGGCGTTCCGGGCCCTCGGCCCGGGACACCTGATCAGTCCGGCAGGACGATCGGGTCGAAGGCCGCGGTCGGCACCTCGGCCCGGCCGCTGTCGAACCCGTGCCACCACCGCACGGACTCCGCGCTGAGCGTGCGACCGGAGATGCGGCCACGAACCGCCACCCCGGCCACCTCCGTGGGACGGAAGCCAGGATCGTGGTCGGTGACGACCACGGCCGGGAGGCCGGTCGAGACCGACTCGCCCTCCGGCAGGTCGAGGGTGTACCCGGGGCCCCAGATGGCAGGGAGCAGGCGCAGCTGCTGCCCGTCGCGGACACCGAGGACGACCCGACGCTGGCCCGACAGCAGCCGCCGGACCTCCGGCGGGACGGCGGTCGGCAGCCCCGGCGCGATGCCCGGGCCCATCGTCGGGGCCACGATCGGCTCGGGGTCATCCACGGTGATCCGCAGCATCACGCGGCGGGCCGGCATCCAGCGCGAGGGGATCCGCGCCGCATCGACGACGTACCCGGCGATCGACGGGGCCTGCTTGACCGCCAGCGCCGCCTGCGCGGCGGCGAGGGTCGCCCCGTGGGTGGCCATGGCGACCATGTCGGTGGGCCTGAAGACCCGCGCCCGACCATGCAGCACCATGCCCGTGGCGCCGTCGTCGTCGGCACCGACCAGCACGGCAACGTCGGGCCGGTCCTCCATGCGCTCGACCTTGGCCGACGAGCCGGACGTCGAGCACCACAGGTGCCGCCCGTCCCACCAGAAGGCCATCGGGGCCAGCACGGGTCCGGTACGGCCGTGCCAGGCCAGCGTCATTCGCTTCGTGTCGTCGAGCAGTCGTTGGTCCACGGCCCTACTCTGCCCGGTGAACCCTGACACCTACCGCCCCCGCGGCGAGGAGACCCCTTCATGTCGGATCACCCGTTCGTTGCCTTCAACGTGCTGACCGTGCCCGAACCGATGCGAGAGACCCTCGAGGAACGCTTCGCCAAGCGCGCTGGTGAGGTGGAGAAGATGGACGGCTTCGAGCACTTCGAGCTGCTCCGCCCGGTCGCCGGGACCGACAAGTACCTCGTCTACACGCGCTGGAAGTCCAAGGACCACTTCGACGCGTGGGTCAACAGCATGCAGTTCGGCAAGGGGCACGCCCAGGCATCCCAGGACGGCCGCGAGGGCGGACCGGCAGCGAGCGGCTCGGAGGTCTGGAGCTTCGAAGCCATCCAGACCGCGGACGCCGCTGGCGTCAACCGGACCGCGGACGCCGTTGGCGTCACGGACGCCGCCGGCGACGACGCCTAGGACGACGGCCATGGACGCACTGACCGCCATCGCCACACGCCGGTCGGTCCCCCGGTTGGTGGCACCCGGCCCGGACGAGGTCACCCTCGAACGGTTGCTGCAGGCCGCCGTGGCCGCGCCGGACCACGGGCAGCTGCAGCCGTGGCGATTCGTCGTCATCGAGGGCGACGCCCGCGAACGCCTCGGCGAGGTGTTCGCCCGCGCCCACGCGGCTCGTGAACCCGACGCCGACCCGGGGGCACTGGACAAGACGGCCTGCAAGCCGCTGCGGGCGCCGACGATCGTCGCGGCCGTGTCCACCCCCTTCACCCCGGAGGAGGCGTGGAACGGCAAAGCCGTGCCCACGTGGGAACAGGAGGCGGCGGTTGCGGCCGCGGTGCAGAACCTCTGCCTGGCGGCCCACGCCATGGGCCTGGGGGCCATGTGGCGCACCGGCTGGTTCGGCGACGCCCCGGAGGTCCGTGAGGCCCTGGCGCTGCGCGAACCCGATCGGATCATCGGTTGGGTCTACCTCGGGACCATCCCCGCGAGCCATCGACCGGCCCCCCGTCGGCCCGCAGAGATGGACGCGGTGGTGCAGCGATGGACCTGACCGGACTCCCCCCGTCGAGCTGGGGCTACCGGGTCGACAGCCCCGACCTGGATGCGCTGAGCGACGCCCTGGACATCGCCGGCATCACCTGTGACGGGTTGACCGAGCAGGACGGCGTGTCGACCGCGTGGTTCTCCACCCGTCCCGACCCCTCGGCCACCCCACCCATGCCGCTGGACGGTCGGTGGGAGGAGGTCCCGACGACGGACTGGTCGGAGTCGTGGAAGGACGGGCTGGACCCCATCACCGTCGGTGCGCTGACCATCCTCCCCCCGTGGCTCGCGCCGGACGGGCCACAGCTGGACCAGCCCCCCTACCGGATCGTGATCGAACCGGGCATGGCGTTCGGCACCGGCCACCACGAGACGACGACCGCGGTCCTGCGCGCCATGCAGGACGTCGAGCTGGCCGACCGCCGGGTGGCCGACATCGGCACCGGCACGGGCGTCCTGGCCCTTGCCGCGATCGCGCTCGGTGCCCGTGAGGTGATCGCCGTCGACGTCGACGAGCTGGCCATCACCGTGGCGACCGAGAACATCGCGACCCACGGCACGACCGATCGGATCGACCTGCGGGTCGGTTCCTGCGAGGCCGTCGACGGCACCGCCGACCTCGTCATCGCCAACATCATCACCGACAAGCTGCTGGCCATCGCCGTGGACCTGGTCGCCCTCGTCGCACCCGGGGGGACGCTGCTGTGCTCCGGGGTGGCCGTCGACCGCAGCGACGAGGCCCGGTCGGTCTTCGCCGACGCGGGCATGGAACCCCTCGTCACCCCCGGGCGTGAGTGGTCCGTCCTGGTCGCCCGCCGCCCAGTCGAGGGTCGATGACGCCCAGGGCCCGATGACACGCCCACCGACACGGGAACAGGAAAGGCTCAAGGCCCCGGGCCGAAGCCCGGGGCCTTGAGGACGTGTCGGGCCGCCGCGCCCAACACGGCACCGAACATCGATGAGCCGCCGCGCCCATCAAGTCGGTGTCGGGATGATCTGTTGTCAGGGACTTTCGACATCGCCCCCGACTCTCCTGCTCGATTCCCGAAGATTTCTGGAGAATGCCGACGAGCACGGGCCCGATGGTCACATGGGACGCAGGATGGCTGCCAGACCGCCGTCGAGGCCAGCGGAAACAGTGGGAACCGGGTCGGCCAGCCAGTCGATGTCGAGCACCACCAGGTCGCCCTCGGCGATGGGCGCACCGACCCGCAGCAGCGACGACACGGCAAGGCCGCCGTCGAGGACCCCGGTGGTGAACCGCACGGACAGCGCAACGGCGTCGTCCTGGGTGGCGTCGGGCACGCGCAGCGCCACGGTCCCGTCGTCGGAGGAGGTCGCGGTGATCACGAACGCGTCCCAGGCGGGAAGGGTGGCCGCGCTGCGGACCGACCCGAGGGACTCCACCGCCGCGGGGGTACCGACCAGCGCAACGTCGGCGCCCTCCAGCAGCTCCACAGGGACCGGTGAGCCGCCGTCGATACCATGGCGGGCGACCGATGTGACCTCCTCGACCGAGCCGACCACGATGGTGTCGGGCCCGATGCCGACAGCAGGCATCCCGACCTGCACCTCCTCGGCCAGCACCTGCCGCTCCATCAGCGTCCACCCGTCCGCTGGCGCCTCGGCCGTCCGGTAGCCGAGGGCCGACAGCCGATCCGCCACATCGCCGACGTCGTCGTGGGCGACCAGCACCACGGCTGGGGCCGCGGTGGTGACCGAGGCCTCGACCCCGTCGGCGGACAGGCCCGTCAGCGCGAGGACCTGCTCGACCCCGTCGGGCCCCACCCGCCAGACCGCACCGCGGTCCAGCAGGCCCTCCGGCAACGACGTGACCAGGTGTGCATCGCTGGAACGCGCACAGGAGGCCAGCAGCAACGTCGCGGCCAGCACGACGAACAGGGCGGTCGAGGCCGTGGGCCGAGATGACATCGCCAGCACGGTAACCCAGTGCAGGGACCCGGCCGGCATGACCGCGGCATCGCCGCTGACCGCACTGTGCGGCCACGAGCACCGTCGCGTCATACCCTCCGACAACGTGAGCACCGACCAGCCCCGCACCGCCGCCGGCGACCTCATCACCCTGTCCCTGGACGGCTGGGCCCACGGCGGCGAGGCCGTCGGCCGGCTGCCCGAGGGCATGGCCTGCTTCGTCGCCCACGCCCTGCCCGGCGAGACCGTCACCGCGCGCATCAGCGAGAAGAAGAAGCGCTGGGCACGAGCCGAGCTGGTGGAGGTGCTCGAGGCCAGCCCCCACCGGGTCGACCCGCCCTGCCCGTACTACGGCCCCGACCGTTGCGGCGGCTGCCAGCTGCAGCACGCGGCCCCACCCCACCAGCTGGAGCTGAAGGCCAGGGTCCTGCGCGAACAGCTGATCCGTATCGGTCGTGTGGAGGACCCGCCGGCGATCGTCGTCGACCCCGTCCCCGACGCCTGGCCGCAGGGCTACCGGACCTGGGCGCGCATGGCCGTGGCCCCCGACGGTGCGCTGGGCTTCCGGCGCGCGGGCAGCCACGACGTGCACCCCATCGACCACTGCCTGCTGATGACCGACGATGCTGCCGCCCTCCGCAACGACGCCGGCGACGGCTGGAGCGGCGTCGACGAGGTGGGCCTGATGGCGGGCACCGACGGGCGACTCCTGACGATCCATCCCGGGACCGGCGGCGTTCCCGCCGCCCCCGAGGGCAGCTTCGGGGTGGCCCTGCAGGCGACGGGCGCGCCTGCGGTCCTCCGTGAACCCGGTGCGGTGACGATGCGCGTGCACGACGTCGACCTGCGGGTCTCGGCCGGGGCGTTCTTCCAGGCCGGCCCGGCCGCGGCTGCGGCGCTGGTCGACCTCGTCGTGGCCGCAGCGTCCCCCGCCGACCCCATCGACCTCACCGGCATGCACGTCCTCGACCTGTACGGCGGGGTGGGACTGTTCTCCACCTTCCTGGCCCGTGCCGGCGCCCGGGTGACCCTGGTGGAGTCCTCCGAGCAGGCCACCGCCGACGCCCGCGACAACCTTGCCGATCTGGACGTCACCGTCGTCACCGCCGACGTGGCCGACGTCATGGACGAGCTGGCCGACGTCGACGTCGTCGTGCTGGATCCGCCGCGGTCGGGTGCCGGTCCGGACGTGTGCCGAGCGCTGGCGGCGCTGCATCCCGATCGCCTGGTCTACGTCGCCTGCGACCCCGCTGCGCTGGCCCGGGACACCAAGGCGCTCCTCGCCGAGGGCATGCAGCTGGCGTCCGTGCGGGGGCTGGACGTCTTCGGGCACACCGCCCACGTCGAAGCCGTTGCCACGTTCCTGCCCGTGTCCGTTGCGGCGATCGACGACTCCACCGCTGGGGCGGAGGGCCAGTAGGTGCGGCGGCGGTCGCGTCGGGCGGTCTCGGCCCTGGGGACGCTCGTGGTGCTGGCCCTGATCGCCGCGGCCATCGTGGCCGTGGCCCAGCCACGCTTCGTCGTCGGCGACCCCCTGCCGCAGGTCGCCTCGGCCCGGTTCCTGGAGAAGCCGGACCCGCCCAAACGATGGCGACTCGTCGCCGCT
Source organism: Euzebya pacifica (assembly GCF_003344865.1). Lineage (GTDB taxonomy): Bacteria > Actinomycetota > Nitriliruptoria > Euzebyales > Euzebyaceae > Euzebya > Euzebya pacifica. The sequence continues at coordinate 872,934 of NZ_CP031165.1, read as the reverse complement.
GCCAAGGCCGGTGCGGTCGACCTCGTCGACGTGCCTGCCCCGGTGGAGCTGCCCGAACCGGGTGACCCGGTGGCCCAGCAGGTCACCGCGGCCATGGTCGACGCCATCGCCAGGGCCGGAGATGCCGGGCAGAGCGGGGTCTACGTGATGGACGCCGACGGCCGTGTCGTCTTCGACTCCGGCGGCACCGTCCCGCTGATCCCCGCCTCGACGGCCAAGCTGGTCACCGCGGCGGCGGCGCTGACGGCGTTCGGACCGGACCACACGTTCGCGACGACCGTGTCCAGCGACGCGCCCGTCGGCCCCGAGGGGGTGCTGGCCGGCGACCTGGTCGTGACCGGCGGCGGGGACCCGACACTGGTGAGCCAGGACTGGATCGAGGGCGAGGTCGACACCGAACGGCCGCACACACCCATCGCGGGGCTGGCGGACCAGCTCGTCGCCGCCGGGGTCCGACGCATCGAGGGCGACGTCGTGGGTGACGGCAGCTACCTCGACGGCGACGTGCTCGCGGCCGGGTGGCCGCCCCGGTACCTGGAGGACCTCGATGCGACCCCCATCGATGGGCTGACCGTCGACGAGGGGCTGGAGCTGTACCGCAACGACGCCGGCGCACTGCGGTCACGGGCCTCCGTCGACCCGGTGGGGGACGCGGCGAGGGTGCTGGCCGCCGCGCTGGTCGAGCGCGGCGTCGTCATCACCGGACAGGCCAGGGCAGCTGACGTGCCGACCCCACCCGGCAGCATCGAGCTCGGACGGCTGCAGTCCCCACCGCTGGTGACGCTCCTGACGACGATGGTCCAGCGCAGCGACAACCACCTCGCCGACGTCCTGTTCCGTGCCGTCGGCCGCCGGGTCGAGGGAGCCGGCAGCTTCGACGACGGGGCGGCCCAGGCCATCGCCGTCCTGGACGAGCTCGGGCTGGACTGGAGCAGCACCACCCTTGCCGACGGCTCCGGCCTGTCACGGGACAGTCGCATCCCGGTCGCCCTCCTCGTCACGCTGAACTACCGGATGACCAGTTCGTCGGTCGGCGCCACCTGGCAGGACCTCATGGCGGTCTCGGGGGTGTCCGGCACGCTCCAGCGTCGGCTCGTGGACACCATCGCCGAGCTGCGCCTGCGCGGGAAGACCGGTTCGTTGGGTGACGTCCGGGCCATCAGCGGTGCGGTCGTCGGCCCCGACGGCCGCCCGTTCTGGTTCGGCGTGGCGAGCAACGGCCTCGAGGGACCGCAGCTGTCCAACGCCCGCCGGCTGCAGGACCTGGTGGTCCTGGGTCTGGCCGCGACGCTGTACGGCTGCACCGAGATCCCGCCCCCGACGCCCGCCCCGGAGACGACCGGACCGCCGCCGCTGCCGTCACACACCTGCAGCTGAGGCAGAGCTGCCCGGTGTTGGTTACGATCCACCCCGTGGCGGAACCCCGTACCGACGATGACCTGCTGACGCTCCAGGAAGCGGCAGAGGCGCTCGACGTCCACTACATGACGGCCTATCGGTGGGTTCGCCAGGGCGATCTCCCCGCCGTCAAGGACGGCGGCCGGTTGCGGGTGCGTCGCGACGACCTCGATGCCTGTCGCCGTGCCCGGCAGGACGACCGGGACGACCACGACGGCCGCGCCGAGGACGCCCGGCAGTGGCAGGTGCACGTCGACCGCCTCCTCCAGCAGCTGGTGAACGGCGAGGCCAGCGAGGCCAACACGACGGTCCGCCAGCTCGTCAAGGACGGCCTCAGCGTCGAGGACCTGTACACCCAGGTGCTGACGCCGGCGCTGCACCGCATCGGCGACATGTGGGAGGTCGGCGCGATCAGCGTCGCGGTCGAGCACCGTGCCACCGCCATCACCAGCGGCATCATGAGCCGGCTGTCGGAGCACTTCGAGCGCCGGGGCCCCCGTCGGGGCGTGGCCGCGACCGTCACCGCCCCCGGCGAGGCACACGGGGTGGCCACCGCGATGATCGCCGACTTCCTGCGGGCCGCCGGCTGGGAGGTGCACCACCTCGGCACCGACGTGCCGATCGACGACCTGAAGCTGTTCCTCGACATCGTCCCCGCAGACGTCGTGTGCGTCTCCGTCGCCAAGTCCATGGACCCCGAGGAGTACCGGGACCTCGCCGACGCCTGCGAGGGCCGTCAGCTCATCATGGGCGGGCAGGGCGTCGACCTGGCGATCGCCGAGCCGTTGGGCATCACCGTGCTGGACGATCCCCGGCAGCTGGTCGACCACCTCGAGGCGCACGCACCCGACCGCGCCTGAGCACGGCTGGCCGGCCGAGCTGCCGTCAGCTCACGAGCAACGCCATGCCGGACGTGGTCAGCAGGACGCCGACGACGAGCTGTCCGTAGTGGGTCTTCGGGGTCTTCGCGGTTCGCATGCGCGAATACGACGCGCCGCCCGTCCCGAGCAGCCCTGCCGCTCCGAGGACGAGCATCAACACACCGGCCATCAACACGATCGCACCCATAGGCTGGGAGTCTATGAGCGACGCCGACCGGTCTCAGTCCGACCCCGCCCGTTTGCCCACCCCGACCGCCGCCACCGACACGGCACGGTCCCTGCCACGTGCCGACGTGCCGACGGTCCAGCCCGCCAGGAAGGAGACACCGGCCGACCCCTCCGCGTCGTTGTACGACCGGGTCGGCGGCGAGGCCTTCTTCACCGAGCTGATCGCCGCGTTCTACCGCCGGGTCGCTGCGGACGAGGTGCTGCGCCCCCTCTATCCCGATGCCGACCTCGGCCCTGCCGAGGAACGCCTGCGCCTGTTCTTCATCCAGTACTGGGGCGGTCCCAGCACCTACTCCGAACAGCGTGGCCACCCCCGGCTGCGCATGCGCCACGCGCCCTTCCCGGTGGGTTCGGTGCAGATCGAGGCGTGGCTCGACTGCTTCCGCGAGGCGATCCGCGAGGTGCAGCCGGCGCCCGAGGTGACCGTCGAGCTGTGGGCCTACGTCGAGCGCGCCGCCCACTTCATGCGGAACGTCCCCGAGCCCTCCTGATGGGAACCCGCCGTGTGTGGGTGGGCCTCGGCAGCACGATGGGGGCCCTGGCGACCGCGGTCGTCGTCGGCGGGGGGTTGGTGTACACCGGCCAGCTGCTGCCCGCCGTCGCGCGGGACCGCACGCTGGACACCACGGCCACCCTGACCGAGGACGGCACCGTTCGCCTGCCGGCCGAACGGCGCGCATGCCTGGAACACGTCGGCCTGCTGCTGCCCGATGGCTACATCCGCGTCGGCGGCACCGTCGAGGGCACCTGCGACGGCGTGGGGACCGTGGAACGGCAGGTGCTGGCCGTCGACGAGGGCGACCCAGCGATCGGTGTCACCCAGCCCGCACGGTTCGACGAGTACATCTGGCACGGCGTCCCGTCGCGGGTCGGGTTGCCGTTCGAGGACGTGGTCGTGCCGACCGAACGGGGCGACGCGCCGGCGTGGCTGCTGCCGGGCGCGGGTGACCGCTGGGCGATCGTCGTGCACGGCCGCACGGGGACCAGGGAGGAGTCGTTGCGGATCCTTCCGACGTTGGCCGGGCAGGGCCTGCCCACGTTGGTGATCACCCACCGGAACGACTTCGCGGGGGGTCCGTCGGCCGCTGACGGCACGGGCCGGTACGGCCGGACCGAGTGGCCGGACCTGGCCGCCGCGGTGGACTGGGCGCTGGCTCGTGGTGCACGCGATGTCGTGCTGGTGGGCTTCTCCCAAGGTGGGTCGCTGATCGGCTACCTCCTGCGGGAACGCGGCCCCGAGCACATCGCAGGGGTGGTGCTGGATTCCCCGCTGCTGTCGCTCCCCGAGACCCTGGTCATGCAGGCTCGACGTCGCAACATCCCCGGGGCGATCGTCGCCCCGATCCTGTTCGGCACCCAGCAGGTCGCGCGGTTGCGCGCCGACTTCGAGGTGGCCGACGTCGACCACGTCGACACGTTCGCCGACAGCGAGGTTCCGGTGTTGCTGTTCCACGGTCCGGGAGACGACTTCGTCCCCGTCGGTCCCAGCGACCGCCTGGCCGCGGCACGCGCCACGGGCCTGACCTACGAACGGCTGCCGACGGCGGGGCACGTCGAGGGCTACAACGCCGATGCGGCCCGCTACACGGCCGCGGTGGAGCGGTTCCTCGGCGGGCTGTAGCCCAGCGCGTCAGGCCCCCACGAACCGTCGCAGGCGCTCGAGCTCCAGCTGCAGGGTCTCCACGTCGTCACGGAGCTCGGCGACCTCCTGCTGCAGCGCAGCAACCCGACCGTCGTCGATCGGTGCTGACGCTGCCACTGGGGGACCGTCCGTCGCAGGGGCAGCGGGGGCCGCCTCACCACCGAGCAGGTGGCACCAGCGTCCCTCCTTCTGCCCGGGCTGACGCGGCACCTCGGCCACGAGCGCCCCGAAGGGGTGGGTCCGCAGGCGCTCGAGCGCCTCGTGCACGTCCGACAGCTCGGGGAAGCGGTGGAGGCGTTCGGTGCGGGTCCGCAGCTCGCCGACGGTCTGGGGACCACGCAGCATCAGCACCGCGAGGAGGGACACGCCGCTGGTGTCCAGCTCGAGGTGGTCGTCGAGCGTGTGGGCGTACTTCGGGGTGTTGGACCCGTGCGCGTACCGGGTGACCACGAGGTCGCCACCGGACAGCTCGGTCAGGGCCTCCCGCAGCACCGGTTCGTCGTAGTCGGTGACCGGGTCACGGTTCGTCGACTGGTTGGTCGCGTTGCGCAGGGCGTTCAGCGACAGCGGATATCCGTTGGGAGTGGCCAGCTCCTTCTCGATGAGCGCCCCGAGGACGCGCTGGGCCGGCGGGCTGAGCTCCATGGCCGGCGAGCCTAACGGGTCAGGCAGCCGTGGGACGAGCCACCGGGTCGATGAACTCCCCGACGCGGGACAACCACGGCTGCTCCTCCCGGCCCATCGGGGTCGTTGGCGCGCTGCCCTCCGCGATCTCGGTCATGATCCGGTTCCAGTTGGCGGTCGGCTGCAGGCGCGCAAGCAGGCTGTTCACCCCGAACTGGATGCGGTTGAGGAGGATGTACTCCGCCGGCATCGTGAGCTTGCGGAGGGTCGACTCCATGCCACGCGACGGGTCGGTGGACGCCCCGATCAGGCGACGGGCGTACTCCGTGGAGTAGGTCCACTCGCGGTCGCCGGCCAGCGGTTCGTAGGCCAGGGCGAACCAGCGACGCACGACGTCGAAGTCGATGTCCTTCCGGTCCTCCGGCAGCAGGCCCGCGTCGAGCATGGCGTGCTCCAGCGCGGTGGCCCCCGTCGGGTCACCCTCGTCATCGGCGGCCACGGCGAGGTGCAGGGCTCGCAGCTTGCGACGGACCTCGGTGCTGAAGGTCCGTGCCGAGCCGTAGTCGATGAACGTCACCGGCCCTCCAGGCTCCAGGGGGAAGATGAAGTTCCCCGGGTGCGGGTCGGCGTTGAAGATCCGGAACCGGTAGAGGGAGGAGAACACGAAGCGGAAGATGGCCTCGCCGTACCGGTCGCGTTCGGCCTGGGGTGCGGCCAGGATCTCGTCGAAGCGCCGGCCCTCGACGTACTCGCTGACCAGCACGCGCGGGCGGCACCACTCGTGGAAGACCTTCGGCACGGCGATCGCGGGGTGCCCGTCGAAGCGGTCGTGGAACGCCTGCTGGTAGGCGCCCTCCTTCTGGTAGTCCAGCTCGTCACGGATGCGTTCGCGGACCTCGTCGATCAGCGGGCCGGTGTCCAGGTTCGGGTGCGTCATGGACAGCACGGGTCGCAGGGCCGACAGGTTGCCCATGTCGGCCTGGACGGCCTCGGCGATACCCGGGTGCTGGACCTTGACGGCGACCTCGGTGCCGTCCGGCAGCTGTGCCCGGTGCACCTGGCCGATGGAGGCCACGGCGATGGGGTCACGGTCCCAGCGCGCGAAGACCTCCGTCGCCGGGGCGCCGTACTGCTCCTCGATGGCGGCCTCGATCGCGGCGGTGTCGGTGGCCGGTGCGCTGTCGAGCAGCCCCGTCAGCCGGCTGCGGTAGATGTCCCCGGTCGAGTCGTCGATGTCGAGGTCCACGAACGCCAGCATCTGCCCGAGCTTCATGGCCGCCCCCTTCATCGACCCGAGGGTCTCGAAGACGGCGTCGGCAACCTGCTCGTGTCCGGCCTCGACCGCGGCTGCGTCCCCGCGGCGAGCGGCCCGACGTGCGCCCACCAGGCCGGAACCGGCCTTCGCACCGAGCTTGGCGAGGGATGCAGCGCGCTTGACGCGACCACCGAGGGGAAGGGAGGAGTCAGCCATGGTGGGGCCCATTGTCCCCCGTTCCCGACGCCTTGTACCCCCCGGCTTCACCGGTCTACTCGAGGATCTCCCAGGAGGTGTCCTCGATGTCGTTGGCCGTCACCTGGATGGTGGCCGTGCCGCCGCCGGCGTCGGTTGCCGAGCACTGGAAGCCCTCGCCGATCGGCACCACGGTGATGCCCTCGCCGCAGTTGAGGTTCACCGGTACGCCGACGGCTTCGGAGATGTCGGCCGCCAGCAGCTCGGCGGTGTCGGTCAGCTCGTAGACCACGTCGAGGGTGTTGAAGGTGACGTTGAAGTCCTCGTCCTCGACGGTGGCCTGCACCCGGACGGCCTGGCCCTCCAGCGTCGCCGTGCACACCAGCTGGTCGCCGACCTCGGGGTCCTCGTCGGGCTCGGGGCAGTCGACCCCCTCCACGCTGCGGTCGATCGAGGCGTAGCTGGCGTTCAGCTCCTCGGCGATCCCCTCCTCGAGCGCCTCGTAGTCCAGTCCCCCGATGGAGAAGCTGAACGAGCACGCGGAGGCGACGACGGCGAGCAGCATCACGACGGCTGCGCGGGTGGCGGATGGGCGAAGCATGGTGTGGGGGTCCCCTCGGACGATCGGTCGCCGGTGCGGCGCGACGGGAAGCCTTCCACACTCACCAAGTTCCCGGGATGTTCGTTCCCGGGTGTTCACGAACTAGGCGAACCCGCCTGATTCGAAGACGGCCTGGATGCCCTGCTGTCCGAGCGCGCCGAACCGAGTGGTCGTCTCGCCGGTCTCGCCGTTCACGAAGACCCATGTTGGCTGGCCGAACACGCCGAAGCGCTCCCAGACCTCGTTGTCGGGGTCAGCGATGTTGACCACGTCGGACAGCTCGTGGCGGTCGACGAACGCCTCCATCTCCTCGATGGAATCGCGTCCGGCAACGCCGACGATGCGCTGGTCCTCGTCAAGCAGCTGCGCAACCTGCGCAACCTCGGGAGCCTCCCGGTTGCACGTGCTTCACCACGGGGCCCAGAACCACAGCAACAGGTCGTTGCCGACCACGCTCGGCCCCTCGAAGGTTCCGCCACCCAGCGTCGCCCCGCTGAAGGCCAGCGCCTCGGGGACGTCGTTCCCCGGTGCCACCGGCCCGGCGGTCGAGAACCCCGCGGTCGAGGCCGGCGCGGGCGTGGCCACGGAACCCGTGGCCGTGGACTCCGAGCCAGATGATCCACAGGCCACGGCCAGCAGCACCACGGCCACCAGCAGCAGTCGGGAGATCCTTGACACGACCGCGAGCCTAGCGCGGTGCTGGTGCCGCCACGAGGCGGATTCAGCCGAACAGCCCCGCTCGGTGCGCTTCTGCTGCTGCCTGTCCACGGCTGGCGACCCCCATCTTGGCCAGGATGTTGGAGACGTGGACGCTGGCCGTCTTGCCGGTGATGAACAGCTCGGCGCCGATCTGGGCGTTGGACATCCCGTCGGCGACCAGTCGGAGCACCTCCATCTCCCGGTTGGTCAACCCGTAGGGATCCTCGACCCGGTCGGGGTCGAGGAAGCCACCGCGGCGGCCGAGGATGACCGCAGCCATGGCGAGCCGGCCGGCGCCGATGTCCTCGGCGACGCGCGTCGCGGCCTTCCAAGCCTCCTGCGCCTCGGCACGATCCCCGGCATCCAGCGCGGCCTCGGCCAGCGACAGCAGGCAGCGGGCCTGTCCTGGCGCGAGGCCCATCTCGTCGTGGACCGCCGCAGCCGCTCGCCAGGCCTCGCGTGCATCGGCCCCCTCGAGCTGTGCTGCCAGCGCCGAGAGTCGCGCGGCGTGCGCCACGTGCAGCATGGTCTGACCACGAACCGTGGCCGCGTCCACCGTGGCGATGACCTCTGCGATGACCTCCTCGGGGACGGGTTCGGTCGACGCCAGCGCCAGGGCGGCCTCCAGCACGAGGACGGCCAGCGCCGCCTCGTATCCGGCTGGGCCCTCGCCATCGACGAGGTCGGCAAGCGCTGTTCGCGCCTCCGCCAACGCGGCCCCGTGGTTGCCGAGGGCCTGCTGGACGCCCGCCGACACCACCGCTGCCCTCGAGGTGAACTGCGGCTCGGCCGATGCCCGGGCGTGACGCTTGGCCGATGCCACCGCAGCTGCGGCCGCGTCGACGTCACCGAGGAGCAGACGGGCCTCGGCCTGGCCGAGGTAGGCATGGGATCCCGACAGGCCGTCCGGTGCCAGCGCGACGTTCTCCTCCGCAAGCTCCACGGCTTCCGCCAGCCGGCCGAGGGGGACCAACGCCTCGACCATGTTCCCCTGCTGGTAGACGCCATGGGTGCGAAGCAACCCGTTCGCGCGGGCAAGCGCGACCCCTCGCTGTGCGACGGCGACGGAGCCCTCGAGCTGCCCCGCGAGCATCAGGCTGTGCGAGAGGTTCGTGTGAGCCCGCAGCACGTAGTCGATCCGACCGAGGTCGGCGGCGAGCCGCTTGCCCTCCTCGAGATGGTCCCGTCCGGCCTCGAGGTCCCCTCGCTCCATCTCGATCGTGCCGAGGGTGATCAGCGAGTAGGCCTCGTCGCGGGAGGAGCCGACCGCCCGGGCGACCGCGATCGACTCCGTCGCGACCTGCTCGGCCTCCACCGTGTCGTTGGTGACCATCAGCCCCTTCGCGAGCGCCGCCAGCACCCGGGCGCGCTCCGAGGACGGTTCCTCGCCGACCATCGCAACGGCGGTGCGGTAGGCATCGACCCCGCTCGGCTCGCCGAAGTGCTGCATGCCGTGGCCGATCCACATCTGGATCAGGGCGCGTCGGCGGGGGTCCGCGTCGGGGTCGAGGTGCGTCAGCGCCTGCCGGGCCAGCAGCAAGCCGCGCCGACCGTCGTCGCCGGAGATCGCGCACAGGGCAGCCTTCTTCAGCACCTCCGCCAGGTCGGTGCCGGTCCGCGCGTCCGCATCGGGCACGTCCGGCCACAGCTGGGCCACCCGCTCGAAGTGGCGCTGCGCCTCGACGTAGGCCACCGCGTCGAGGGCCGCCACACCGGCCGCGAAGGATGCCTCGAGTCCGCGGGCAGCGTCGCCGGCGACCTGGTGGTGGCGGGCGATGGCCGCGGCGTGCCGGCCCCGGAGACCGCCGTCCGCCTCGAGCGCCGCCGCGAGCGCCTGGTGGAGCCGGGTGGCCTCGCCGGGCAGCAGGAGGTCGTGCACGACCTCCTGCAGCAGCGCGTGGCGAAAGCGGTACGTGCCGTCGCTGGTGACCACCAGCAGGCGGTGGTCGATGGCCTCGCGCAACGCCCGTGTGGCAGCCGTTTCGTCCATCCCGGTGATGCGACGCAGCAGGTCGTGACCGATGGAGTCCCCCGCCGCGGCGACGAGCCGGAGCACCTCACGGGTCGGCTCGGCGAGCTCGTCGAAGCGGTCCAGCAGCAGGTCGCCGAGGTGGTCGGGGATTTGACGGCCCGACCGCGCCAGCTCGAGTCCGAAGAAGGGGTTGCCGTCGGCCCGGTCGAGCACTTCGTCGATCGCGTGCTGGTCGGGCAGGTGCTCGCAGAGGGGTCGCAACAGCTGCGTCATGGCCACGGGGCCGAGGGGGCCGAGCACGAGCTCGGTGGTCCGGGTGCCCCGGCGCAACGCGGTCAGCAACCGAGCCGCGGGATGCCGTCGGGTGATCTCGTCGCCGCGGACGGTGGCGACGAGGAGGACCGGCGCGCCGGTCAGGTTCTGGCTCAGGAAGGCCAGCAGGTCGCGTGTGGACGGCTCGCTGAAGTGCAGGTCCTCGATCACGAGGACCAGCAGGCCCGCCCCGCGACCGAGGCGTTCGAGCAGTGCCAGGAGGTGTTCGTAGAGCTGGGTCTGGCCGACGTCGATGTCGGCGAGCCCCTGCGCCCGCTCCGGCCGGACGCCGAGCTCCGGGACCAGCCTGCTCAACGCGGCCCGGGCGGGGTCGTCCAGCGCTGCGGCTGCCTCGGACGCCGGATCCCTGAGGACGGGACGAAGCGCCTGCACCAGCGGCGCCCACGGCCGTGCCGCCCCGTCGAGGTCGAGGCATTCACCGACCAGGACGAGGGCATCCTCGAGTTCGGCGGCGAAGGCAGCCACGAGGTGCGACTTGCCCATGCCCGCATCCCCCGAGACCAGCGCGACCCGCAGGTCGGTGTCGCGCCGGGCCGCCGCGGCAAGCCGGTTGAGCACGGCCAGGTCGTCGGCCCGGCCGACAGGGGGTTCGGGATGACGGGGCAGGGTCACGGACGCCATTGTGGCGGTCAGCGCGCCCCGCGAACAGCAAGGACCGACAGCAGCCGGTGGACGGCCGCCATGCGGTGGGACACCAGGGTGCGATCGCGTGCGCCGTCGTGGTGATGGCGACGATCGGCAGCACGGATGCGGTCCTGGAGATGGATCAGGGTCAGGTGCTCGTAGTCGTTCATGGCTCGACCATGCGCCCGAGACCCGCCCTGCCACATCGGGAGGGTGCCGTATCTCCTGTCACCCATGTGGAGGCGTCCGTCTGAGGTACCTCAGAAGGGTGGGTGGAGGTGGGCGCCAACCCATGCCAGCGCCAGCCCGCACAGGACCGTGGCGACGACGTACCCGAGGCGGACGCGACGCGGCGACACCGCCTCGACCGCGAAGGTCGAGAAGGTGGTCAGCCCTCCCAGGACCCCAGCGGCGATTCCGGTGGAGAAGGGCTCGGGTGCCAGCAGCATCCCGGCGGGATCTGCGGCCAGGACCAGGCCCAGCGCGAGGCAGCCGATCATGTTGGCCACGAACGTCCCCCATGGCCACGACCCGTTGAACCGGGCCAGCCACAAGCGCAGCACCGCGCCGAGCCCGCCACCGACCGCGACCGCCAGCGCGGTCACGCGGGATCCTCCGGCCCGGACGCGGATGCGCGTTGGCCCAGCCGTGCCGCCCCCAGTCCGACCGCCAGGGTCACCACGACGTAGGCGATGCCCTCGAGCGGACTGCGACGACCGACCAGCACCGCCTCGACGGCGAAGGCGCTGAACGTCGTGAAGGCGCCGAGCACGCCGGTGCCGAGGAACGCCCGGCGCAGCGGATCGACCTGCCGGCTGGCAAGCCATCCCAGCAGCAACGCCCCGACCACGTTCACCAGCAGGGTGCCCCACGGAAACGCAGGCTGGCTCGGCAGGCAGTTCACGGTGCCGGGGCAGTCGCCGACCACCAGGTCGTTGAGCCCGCCTGCCAGCTGCCAGCGCAGGAGCGCGCCGACGGCACCACCAGCGGCGACCACCATCGCCGTTCGGCGTGCCGACGGGGCGCCGATCGTCGTGGTCACGGTGTCGCCTGTCCTTCGGCGACCTCGGTCCAGGCCACCCCGCGGAGGCGCCAGAGCTGGGCGGCCACGCGGATGACCATCAGCGCCACGACCGACCACCACAACCCGGGCAGCCCCCAGCCCCGCGACAGGGCCAACGCGATGACCGGCAGGAGGCCCACCACGACCGCGGTGACGGTGGACCCCATGAGGAAGGTGAAGTCGCCGGCGCCCATGAAGACCCCGTCGAGCACGAACGTGACCCCCCCGATCGGCTGCAGGAACGCCACGAGCAGCCACACGCTGCCGACGGTCTCGATCACGGCCGGGTCGGTGGTGAAGACGCCCGGCAGGACGTCGCCGAGCGGCAGGTAGACCAGCATGGCCACCACCCCGGCGCCGAGCCCCCAGCGCGTCAGGGACCACGCGTCGGCGCGTGCCCGTTCCCGGTCCCCCTCCCCCAGGGCCGTCCCGACCATCGCCTGCCCGGCGATCGCGAAGCCGTCGAGCATCAGGGTCGACAGCAGCCACAGCTCCCGGGCCACCTGGTGCCCGGCAACGGCGACGGTGTCGATCCGTGCGGCTGCGGCGGTCAGCACCGCGAGGCCGACCACCAGTGAGACGGTGCGGACGAAGAGGTCCCGGCTGATCCGTGCCAGCGTGGCCAGCTGTGACGGCACCGGCCGCAGGGACGGGGCGGGCAACCGTCGCCGCACGATCACCATGAAGGTGACGGCCGCCAGGCTCTGGGCGATCACGGTGCCCAGTGCCGCACCGGCCACGCCCAGCCCGACGGGATGGATCAGGATGACGCTGAGGATGGCGTTGACGACGTTGGCCGCGACCGTGACCACCAAGGGCGTGCGGGTGTCCTTCAGGCCCCGCAACGCCCCGTGGCCGACCTGGACCAGCAGGACCGGCACGGCGGCGAACGCCCGGATTCGCAGGTACGTCGTCGCCGGTTCGGTCATGCCACCGCTGGCACCCATCAGGTCGAGGATGGGACCGGTCGCGATGACCAGGACCGTGGTGACCAGCAGGCCGGCAGCCAGCGACGCCCAGATGGCCTGGACCGTGAACGTTGCCGCGTCGTCGGGCCGCCGCGCCCCGACCAGCTGGGCCACCCGGGCGGTGGTCCCGTAGGTCAGCACGTTGAAGACCACGAACGCGGTCGTGAAGACGGCGGTGGCCACGCCGAGCGCCGCCAGCTCGTCGGTGCCGAGGCGCCCCACGAGCGCGGTGTCGACGAGGCCGAGCAGCGGGTCGGCGGCCAGCGCAACCGTGGCCGGCAGCGCCAGCCCGAGGATCTCCCTGCGTCGTCCGGCGGTGTCCATGGGTGACCAAGCAGACCACTCGGGACGGCGGATCGCACGTTCGTCCGCCGGCCGGCACGCTACGGTCGATGCCGATGCAGGACGGCCTCCACGTGCGAGGGGTGCACATCCCCGACGCCGAGCTCGACTGGCGGTTCGTCACTTCCGGCGGACCGGGAGGTCAGCATGCCAACAGGTCCAACACGGCCGTCGAGCTGCGGTTCGACATCGGCGCCTCCCAGGCCCTGCCGGACCGCCTCAAGGAACGCCTCACCCGGCGGCTCGCCGACCGCCTGACCACCTCCGGCGAGGTGATCGTGCAGGTCGCCGAGACCCGGTCGCAGACCCGCAACCGGCAGGTGGCGCTCACGAGGCTCAGGGACCTGCTGGTGGAGGCCACGTCGCCACCGGCCAAGCCCCGTCGTCCGACCAAGCCGTCGCGTCGTGCGCGGCAGCGCCGGCTGGACAACAAGAAGCGGCGTGGCGAGCTCAAGCGCACCCGCCAGGAGCCCGACTGGCGCTGACCGCGTGGTTGCACCGGCCGCCCGCTCAGGTCGGTCGGCGAGGCGCCGATGGGAGATCCGTCAGCAGCACGGAACGCCCGGAAGGCCTCGCACGTGGACGAGATGGACGAGATCATCGAGGAGTTCCTCGTGGAGAGCCACGAGAACCTCGATCGGCTCGACGTGGACCTCGTCCGGCTCGAGGACGACCCGGACGACGTCGACGTCCTCGCCGGCATCTTCCGCGACGTCCACACGATCAAGGGCACGTCCGGCTTCCTCGGCTACGGCAAGCTCGAGTCCGTTGCCCACGTCGGCGAGAGCCTCCTCGCCAGGCTCCGCGACCGCGAGCTGCAGCTGGACGCCGCCCGCACCAGCGTGCTGCTCGCCATGGTCGATGCGCTTCGCGAGATCCTGGCCTCGATCGCGGCCGACGGCACCGAGGGCCCCGGCGAGTACGGCCCCCTCGTCGCCCGTCTGGACGCGGCAGCGCAGGACGCCCCCGACCTCGTGGCCCCCACCGTGGCAGACGCCCCGGTGGCAGCACCCACAGGGACAGAAGCGGGTCCGGTCGACGAGCCTCGGGACGTGGCCGGGACCACGAGTGACTCCACCATCCGCGTCGACGTCGACCTGCTGGACAACCTGATGAACCTGGTCGGCGAGCTGGTCCTCGCCCGCAACCAGCTCGTGCAGGTCGCGGCCCGAAGCGGGTCCTCCACGCTGGCCGACACCTCCCAGCGCCTCAACCTGATCACGACCGAGCTGCAGGAAGGCGTCATGAAGACGCGCATGCAGCCCATCGGCAACGTCTTCGGCAAGTTCCCGCGCGTCGTGCGCGACATCGCCGTATCGCTGGGCAAGCAGGTGACCGTCGAGCTGGAGGGCAAGGACACCGAGCTCGACAAGACCATCATCGAGGCCATCAAGGACCCGCTGACCCACATGGTCCGCAACTCCGTGGACCACGGCATCGAGACACCGGAGATGCGCCGGGCAGCGGGCAAGCCCGAGACCGGCCGCGTCACCCTTCGCGCCTACCACGAGGGAGGTCAGGTCAACATCGAGATCGCCGATGACGGCGCGGGCATCGACCCCGGGGCGGTTGCGGTGAAGGCGGTCACCAAGGGGATCGTGACCGCCGAGCAGGCGCAGGCGATGACCGACCGCCAGATCGTCGACCTGGTCTTCGCCCCTGGCTTCTCCACGGTGGAATCGGTGTCCAACCTGTCCGGACGCGGCGTCGGCATGGACGTGGTGCGAACCGCCATCGAGCGCATCGGTGGCAGCGTCGACCTGACCTCCACCCCCGGCGCGGGCACGATCACCAAGCTGAAGATCCCGTTGACGCTCGCCATCATCCCGGCCCTGATCGTCACCTCGGGCGGGCAGCGCTTCGCGATCCCACAGGTCAGCCTCCTCGAGCTCGTCCGCGTGGAGGCCGACGAGGCGACCACCGCCATCGAACACGTCCACGGCACCCCGGTGTACCGGCTTCGCGACACGCTGCTGCCGCTGGTCGGGCTCGCCGATGTGCTGGGCCTCGACACCCCACCGACGGCGGCGTCCAACATCGTCGTGCTCCAGGCCGACACGCAGCAGTTCGGGCTCGTCGTCGATGCCGTCGACGACACCGCCGAGATCGTGGTCAAGCCGCTCGGGCAGGCCCTCCACGACCTGTCGGTCTACGCGGGCGCGACCATCATGGGCGATGGCCGCGTTGCGCTCATCCTCGACGTGATGGGGATCGCCGACAGCGTCGGGATCGGGTCGACGCCCGACCGGGCGCAGCCCAGCGACGACCACGACGCCACCCTCAGCGGGTCCGACGTCGAATCCCTCCTCGTCTTCGGCCTCGGCACCGGCCAGCACGGCAACGACGTCCGGATGGTCCTCCCGCTCCGCCAGGTCGCGCGGCTGGAGGAGATCGACGGCTCACTCGTCGAGTACGCGTCAGGGCAACCGGTCGTGCAGTACCGCAACGCCATCCTCCCCCTGGTCGACCTGTCCCGAGTCCTCGGACTGGGACAGCCGGAGCACGCGTCCCCGACGCTGCAGGTCATCGTCCACGAACGCGGAGCCCATCGCGTGGGCCTGGTCGTGCACCGCATCCACGACGTGCTCGACGAACCCCTGGTGCTGCGGGGTTCGTCACCGCGCCACGGTGTGCTCGGCTCCGCCGTCGTCGGGGACCGGGTCACCGACGTGCTGGACGTCCAGGCCGTCATCGCAACCGTTGCCCCCGAGATGCTCGACCACGAGCTGGTGACCGCCTGATGGCCACGAACGCCCTGATCGACCGACGTCCTCGCGACCATGCCCCCGTCCGCCAGCTGTGCACCTTCTCGGTGGACGACCTCTTCCTCGGCGTCGACGTGCTCGATGTCCAGGAGGTCATCCGCCACCAGGACATGACCCCCGTGCCGCTGGCACCCGGGGAGGTCCGGGGCCTGATCAACCTTCGCGGACAGATCGTCACCGCGGTCGACCTCAGGTCGCGGCTCGGCCTGTCCGCACGAACTGCCGACACGGACCGAACCCCGTGTGACCGATCGCTCAACGTGGTCGTCCGCACCCCGAACGGTCCCACGAGCCTGCTCGTGGACGCCATCGGCGACGTGACCGACGTCACCCGCGACCTGCTCGAGGAGCCGCCGGCGACGTTGCCTGCCAGCGCATCCTCGGTCATCGAGGGGATCTACAAGCTCGACGGCCGGCTGTTGCTGGCACTGGACCTGACCGCGGTGCTGCGGTTGGGATCCTGACTCCTGGAGACCACCATGCCCCGTTCCCTCGTGATCGACGACTCCCGCGCGATGCGAAGCCTGCTGTCCCGTCTGCTGACAGGCCTCGGCTTCGACACCACCGGCGCCGAACACGGCCGTGCGGGGCTCGACGTGCTGGAGTCCGACGGGCCCTTCGACGTTGCCCTCGTCGACTGGAACATGCCCGTCATGGATGGCCTGACGTTCATCCGGACCGTGCGCAGCGACCGCCGGTGGGACCGGGTCAAGCTGCTCGTGGTCACCTCCGAGGCCAGCCCCCGCAACGTCTACGAGGCGATGAAGGCCGGTGCCGACGAGTACGCCATCAAGCCCGTGACCGCCGACGCCGTCGCGAGCAAGATGAGCCTGATGGGCGTCCCGCTGCCGGCCGTCTCCGGAGCCGACGCATGACCGTCGCCCGACCCCCGCGGGGGCCGCGATGAGCCCCCCGACCACCACGCCTGCGGCCGGTATCTCCGCAGCCGACTTCTCGTGGATACAGGACTTCGTGCGCCGCGAGTCCGCGATCAGGATCGACGAGGGCAAGGAGTACCTGGTGGTCTCGCGCCTCGGTCCGGTGGCCGCCGCGCACGACATCAGCGACCTCGGGCAGCTCGTGGAACGCGTGAGGGCACAACCGAGGGGCCGGCTGTCGGTCGACGTCATCGACGCGCTGACCATCAACGAGACGTCCTTCTTCCGCGACGTGCACCCGTTCCGGACGCTGGTCACCGACGTCCTCCCCGAGCTGATGCGCGCCAACGCGGCCACCCGCCGGATGCGCATCTGGTGTGCCGCCGCGTCCTCCGGCCAGGAGCCCTACTCCGTTGCGATGGCGATCCACGAGCACCTGCCGGCGTTGCTCGGCTGGGACCTGCAGATCCTGGCCACCGACATCTCCCGCGCCGTGCTGGCCAGGGCTGCACACGGCGAGTTCTCCCATCTCGACGTCAACCGAGGCCTCCCGGCGTCGATGCTGGTCAAGCACTTCCACCGGCAGGGGGCCCGATGGCGCATCAGCGACGACATCCGACGGATGGTTCGGTTCGAGCACACCAACCTCATCGGCCCCTGGGCCGCACCGCGCGGGACCGACGTCGTGCTGCTGCGGAACGTCCTCATCTACTTCGACGACGCCACGAGGAACGACATCCTGCATCGGATGCGGCAGACGCTCGTCCCGGGGGGCTACCTCGGCCTCGGCGGCACGGAGACGACTGTCGGCGCGCCAACCGACTACGACCGCGTGACCCTCGGACGTTCCGTGTGGTTCCGCACGCTGCAGGAACCCCCGCTGTGACGGGCTGCGCACGACCTTCCAGGAGGAAGAGATGGAACTGAGTCATCACGACATCGAGGCCCTCGTGGCCGAGATCTGGCACTCGGTGCTCGGCATGGACATCGGCGAGAGCAGCCCGCGGACCGACGACGCACCGTCGCTGTCGAGCCTCATCCATGTCCACGGGGCGTGGGAGGGAACGATCGTCCTGCACGGTCCGCAGGCGCTGGCGGCGTCGGTTGCCGCGGCCATGTTCGGCATGGAGGCAGACGAGCTGTCGGAGGACGACATCGGCGACGCGTTCGGCGAGATCGCCAACATGCTCGGGGGCAGCGTGAAGGCGCTGGTCGACGGTCCGTGCAGCCTGTCGCTGCCGACCGTCATCGGCGGCACGCAGTACACGCTGACCGTCCCGGGGTCCACGGTGCTCAACGAGTCGTGGTTCGCCTCGGCCGGCCACCCGTTGGCCGTGCGTGTCCTGCAGCGCGCGTCGGCGGACGTACCTGCCTTCG
Source organism: Euzebya pacifica (assembly GCF_003344865.1). GTDB lineage: Bacteria > Actinomycetota > Nitriliruptoria > Euzebyales > Euzebyaceae > Euzebya > Euzebya pacifica. Next base: position 855,089 of record NZ_CP031165.1, on the reverse strand, counting down.
CCTGAACCCGGTCGGCCCACCCCCGAACGCCTCCGACTCGCGGCGGGGTCGGCAGTCGCTGCTCAACTCCCGCCTGTGCGAGCCGACTGAGAACACGAACCACGAGACCCAGGAGACCACCCCGAGATGAAGATCGTTGTGTGCGACGACTCGAAGGCGATGCGCATGATCGTCATGCGCATGCTGAAGCAGACCGAGTTCGCCGACGCCGAGTTCGTCCAGGCCGAGGACGGTGCACAGGGCCTCGCGGCCGTGCGCGAACACGAACCCGATCTGATCGTGTCGGACTGGAACATGCCGAACATGTCGGGTATCGAGTTCCTGCAGGCCCTGCGCGCGGAGGGCAACACGACCACGTTCGGGTTCGTCACCTCCGAGACCACCCCGGACATGCGCGAGGTGGCCATCATCAACGGCGCGTCGTTCACGATCGCCAAGCCCTTCACCGCAGAGACGTTCACCAGCGTGCTGTCCGGTGCCCTTTCCTGACCACCAGTTTCCTGACCACCAGTTTCCTGACCACCAGTTTCCTGACCACCAGTGTCCTGAGCAACAGTCGACGAGAGACCGCGTGATCCCATGGCCGACGTTCCCCTGCCCGACCGAGAGGCGCTCCGCGACCTCTTCTCCGACCTGCTGTCCAAGACCTGTGCGGTCGAGCGGATCGATGACGGCGTGGCGCTGTCCCCCGGCACCGTGGCCGTCATCGCCGAGTACGTCGACGCCGACGGCGAGGCCGCCGGCGCAGCGATCGCTGACCTGCCCTTCGCGTGCCGGTCGGGCTCCGCGCTGGTCATGATGCCGCCGACGGTCGCCGACGAGGCCCTCGAGGCCGCCGAGATCGACGGGGACATGTTCGACTGCTTCAAGGAAGTGGTGAACGTCCTGTCGCGGGTCCTCAACTCCCCTGACAGCCCCCACGTCAAGCTGCGCGGCATGTACCGGGTCGGCGAGCTGCTGCCCGGCGGGGTTCGCACGCTGCTGCAGGACGGCGACCGCCGCCGTCACTTCACCGTGGACATCGAGGAGTACGGCACGGGCGTGCTGACGGTGGTCTCCCGAGCAGAGATCGACGTCGCCGCCGCCGCCTGACCACCGTCAGCGTCGTTGGGCGTTGAAGGCTCGTTCGGCCTGTCCGAAGGCGTGACCCAGGGGTTCGTCGACGTCCTCGACCGCCCCGAGCAGCTCCTCCAGCTCCGTGGACTCGCGGGCCACCCGGTGTGCCTCGGCGATCGTTCCGCGCGACTCGGCGATCGCGTCGACGCAGCCCTGCCAGGCCTCCTCCAGGGGTGGGCACCGCCACGCGTCCAGCTCCACGGACAGCTCGGCGAGGGTGTCGGCCACGAGGTCGAGGCCGACCTCGACCGGCGCCGGGTCCACTCGGCCGACTGGCAGGCAGGACATCAGCGCCCCACGGGCGGCCTCGAGCCGCTCGACCTGGTCGTCGAACGCCCTGCGGGGTTCGACCAGCTCGTCGGGCAGTCGTTTGCGGCGGAAGATCACGACGGCCGATGATGCCAACAACGGCCCTGGTTGCACAGCGAGGAGTTCTCGGCTCGACCCCCACCCCTGCACGCACCCCGCGTCTACCATCCGTCGCGATGCCGACCTTCGACCCTGCGGACCTGTCGCCGGACGCCACCTACCACCTGTTGAGCGCCCTCGTCGTTCCACGGCCCATCGCCTGGGTCGGCAGCATCGGTCGGGACGGCGTTGCGAACCTGGCGCCCCACTCGTTCTTCAACGTCGTGTCCAACGATCCCCCGATCGTGCACTTCACGTCATCGGGAACCAAGGACACGTTGACCAACATCCGCGCGCACCCGGAGTTCACGGTCTCCCTGGTCACGTCCGACCTGCTTGCCGCCATGAACACGACGGCTGTCGCCGCCCCACCCGGCGAGGACGAGTTCGCCCTCGCCGGCCTCGAGCCCGCCGAGTCCGTCACGGTCGCCCCGCCCCGCGTCGCCGCCTCCCCCGCAGCGCTGGAGTGCACCGTCCGCACGGTCCTGTCGATGGGCAGCGGGCACATGGTCTTCGGCGACGTCACCCATCTGCACGTCGACGACGCGGTGTGGCGCGACGGACGGGTCGACCACGAGGTGCTGGCGCCGGTCGGCCGGCTCAGCGGCAGTCGCTATGCGATGCCGGGCACGATCAGGGAGCTGAAGCGTCCGTCATGGGCGGACCTCGAGGCCGGCACGTCGTGAGCGTCCCGGACCCCGTCGACTACACCGGCGACATCGTCCTGACCGACGGGCAGACGGTCCGCGTTCGCCCGATCCGGCACGATGACTTCGAGGCGATGACCGCGATGTGGCAGCGACTGTCGCCGGAGACCATCCGGCTGCGGTTCTTCGCCCCGCAGCAGCTGAGCGACGCCCAGATCAGGTACCTGACCGATGTCGACGGGCACGATCGTTTCGCGCTGGTGGCCGAGGTGCGCGACCGCATCATCGCCGTGGCCCGCTTCGATCGGTTGCCCGAGGCACCCGACAGCGCGGAGTTCGCCGTCACCGTCGAGGACGCCGAACAGGGCCGTGGGCTCGGCACGGCGTTGCTGCGCCAGCTGCTCCAGCCCGCGCGTGACCGCGGCATCACCCAGTTCCACGGCGAGATCCTGAAGCTCAACCGGTCGATGATGGCGGTCATGAAGGCCGCGGGGTTCGAGCCGGCGTTCAAGGACTACGGCGACGTCGTGACGGCCACGTTCACCACGACGCCGACCGAAGCGCTCCTCGAGAAGGCTGGTGAGCTGGACCGTCGTGCGGCCCGCAAGGCCCTCGAAGCGGTCTTCAGCCCCGCCGCGGTGGCGGTCATCGGGGCCAGCCGCGACCCCGGGTCCATCGGCGGCGTGGTGTTGTCCAGCCTGCTCCACGGCGGGTACAGCGGTCCGGTCTACCCGGTCAACCCCCACACCCCCCACGTCCAGTCCGTCGCGGCGTACCCGACCCTGGAGGCCTGCCCCACGGTCCCCGACACCGTCTTCGTCTGTGTGCCCGCCCCGCTGGTGGAATCCGTGGTCGACCAGGCCGGCGAGCTGGGTGTCCGTGCCGCCGTCCTGATCGGGACGGGGTTCTCGGAGTCCGGCGACCAGGGCGCCGCGATGGAGGCCGAGGTCCTGCGCACGGCACGGCGCCACGGGATCCGCCTGATCGGCCCGAACTGCATGGGCGTCCTCAACGCCGCGGAGGACATCCGCCTCAACGGCACCTTCGCGCCGTCGTTGCCCCCGGCGGGCCGGGTCGGGGTGTCCAGCCAGTCCGGCACCCTCGGCATGGCCATCCTCGACGCCAGCGACCGGTTGGGGCTGGGCCTGTCGACCTTCGCCTCCATCGGCAACAAGAGCGACATCTCCTCCAACGACCTGCTGCAGTACTGGGAAGCCGACGACGCCACCGACGTGATCGTGCTGTACCTGGAGTCCTTCGGCAATCCCCGCACGTTCGCCCGCATCGCCCGACGCATCGGCCGCCGCAAGCCCGTGGTCGTGGTCAAGGCGGACCGCCGCGGCAGCGACGACGCCATCGTCCAGGCCATGTTCGACCAGACCGGGGTGGTACGGGTGCCGACCCTGGACCAGATGTTCGCTGTCACGTCGTTGCTGGCCAGCCAGCCCCTGCCGTCGGGACACCGGGTCGGCATCGTGTCCAACGGCGTCGGGCCCGCGATCCTCGCCGCCGACGCCTGCGAGGCCAACGGCCTGGAGGTCGCCGTCCCGGACCCCGATGTCGTGCAACGGCTCGCCGACGAGCTGTCGGTCCTCGGCGACCCGTCCAACCCCTTGGTGCTGCGGGGCGACGCCACCCCCGCCGACATGGCCGCTGCCGTGCGCCTCCTCGGCACCTCGGGTGCCGTCGATGCGCTGCTGGTGATCGACGCGCCACCACTCCGTCGTGGACAGTCGGTCCTGGCGGAGGAGCTGGCCGAGGCGTCGGCGGAGGTGACCGTGCCGATGATCACGGTGTTGATGAGCACCGACCAGACGCCGACGGCCCTGCGCCGGGCTGGCCTGCCGACAGTGCCATTCCCGGAAGGCGCAGCCGAGGCGCTGGCCCACGTGGCCGACCACGCCCACTGGCGACGTCAGCCGCTGGGCAACGTGGTGACGTTCGACGACGCCGACATCGACACGGCCACCGCGATCGTCGGCGACGCGCTGGCCTCGACCGATGACGTCTGGCTGCCGGCCGGGCAGGCCAACGCCCTGCTGCGCGCCCACGCCATTCCCTGCGCCGAGCATCGTATCGTGGCCGACGGTGCCGCTGCCGCAGCTGCCCAGGAGGAGCTGGGGGGACCGGTTGTCGTCAAGCCAGCTGCGCCCGTTGAGAAGACCGAGCTCGGCGTGGTCAGGCTGGGGCTCTCCCGGCCCGGACAGATCGCCGACGCGGTCGCAGCCATGGAACGCGACCTGCGGCGTCGCGGACGAGAGGATGCCCTGGCCGAGGGCTGGCTGGTCCAGCAGATGATCCCCGACGGGGTCGAGACGACGATCGCCATCGTCTCCGACCCCACGTTCGGTCCGACCCTGCAGCTCGGCATGGGCGGCACCCTGGCCGAGCTGCTGGCCGACCGCACTGTCAAGGTGTTGCCGCTCACCGACCTCGACGTCGACGACATGCTGCAGCGCATGCGCGGGTTTCCCCTGCTCACGGGGTACCGGGGTTCGAGTCCGGTCGACGTGGGGGCGCTGCGAACGGTCCTGCTGCGGCTGGGGGCCATGGCCGAGGCGCACCCCGAGATCGTGGAGCTGGAGCTCAATCCGGTGTTCGTCCGACGGCACGGCACCAGCGTGGTCGACGCGCGAGTCCACCTGCGCGCGCCAGGGCTGTCCCGGCGCTGAGCACCGTCGGGCGTACGCATCGGGCCATGCAGAAATGATCACGACCGGCCATGGCGCCGACGACTCGGGACCGTGACCATGGAACCGCTCTCGGACGGCCGCTGCCTGCCGATCAAGCAGGCACGCCCGTCTCCCCCCACGGATCCGCATGTCCTATCCCACGTCCACCTCGCTGCCGGTTCCCGTCGGTGACCTCGCTGCGCGGCGCATCCTTGCGTTCATCCGGGTCCTCACGGCACTGGTGGTCACCGCGCTGCTGTCGATCGACACGATCGCTGCCCCGGAGCTGGTGGCGTGGGGGGCAGGCCTGATCTGGCTGCCGACGGCCGCGGGCCTCTGGTTCGCCGAGGAAGGCCCCGCCCGGACCCGAACGCTGTGGATCGGCATCGTCCTGGACCTGGTCGTGGCGGGCTGCCTGATGGGCATCGCCCCGGCCTCGGCATCCACGGTGATGGTGATGCTGGTGCCGTTCGCGGCCGGCGTGGCCTACCGCTCCGGTGTGGTCCCCGGCGCAGCCTTCGGGACGGCGCTGCTCGCGGTGCGATGGGGAGTTGCGATCCTTGCCGACAGCGGACCCATCGACCCGCTGGTCGAGGTCGTCGACACCCTGGCCCTGATCGGGGTGCTGCTCGTGGTCGGCCGCGCGCTGACCGTGCAGAAGCGTGACGCTCGCAGCGTGGCCGAGTCCGCCCAGCGGTCCGACCACATCCTCGAACGGTCCAGCGAGGGCATCGTCGTGACCGGCAGCGGCGGCGTCATCCGCCAGGTCAATCCCGCGGCGGAACGCTCCCTCGGGGTGAAGCACGCCAACGAACTCGTCGGTGGCACCTGCAACGAGCGGCTGTCGTTGCACCAGGACAGCGACGCGCTGGACTGTCGTCGGACCTGTGCGCTGGCGGCGATGTGCCATGACGACCAGGGAGTGCAGGTCTGGCGCGACATGGACGGCGTCAGGCAACCCCTGCTGGCAACCGCCTCGCGACTGTCCGGCCAGGGCGAGGAGACCCAGTTCCTGCACTCGTTCCGCGACATCACCCGGCTCCGGCAGGCCGACGAGGCCAAGACGATGTTCCTGGCCACCGCCTCCCACGAGCTGAAGACCCCGCTGACGGTGATCCGCGGGTTCGCCCAGGTCCTGCGACGGACCGTGCCGGACACCGACGCGCAGATCGCACTCGAGGCCATCGAGACCCGCAGCGCAGAGCTGGCGAACATCGTGGACCGCCTGCTGCTCAGCTCGCGCATCGAGTCCGGACGCGTGGACCTGGAGATCGAACCCATCGACGTCAGCGACATCCTGCGGACGCGGATGCGCGGCCTCAGCAACTCGCTCGGTCGGACCATCCACGTCGACGTCGAGGACGACCTGCTCGCGCTGGCGAGCAGCGACGCGCTGATCACCGCCCTGGACCACCTCCTGGACAACGCGGCCAAGTACTCCCCCGGCGGACAGGACCTGGAGATCACCGCCGCCCGCGCCGACGGGGGAATCGCCATCGCCGTCACCGATCGGGGCATCGGCATGACCCAGGAGCAGCTCGACCAGTGCTTCGACCGCTTCTGGCAGGCCGAGGCGACGGACGTTCGACGATTCGGCGGCACCGGGATCGGCCTGTACATCGTCGAGTCCCTGGTCAACGGCATGAACGGACGGGTCGAGGCCACCTCCACCCTGGGGCAGGGCACGACGTTCACCGTGGTCCTGCCCGTCGCTGACGGTCCCGACCACGTCGTCGACATCTCCGGCACGGCCGCATCGGCCCACTCCAGCGTCGACGAGTTCATGCGCCAGCTCGGCCTGCCGGCACGGAGCACCGGATGATCGTCGCAACCGCGCTGCTGAACCTGCTGATGGCCGTCATCTACATGGCGATCGGCACCATGATCGCCATGGACCTCGAACGCGCCATCAGGCGTCGTGGCTGGTCCCATTTCGGCGTGGCCTGGCTGAGCATCATGTACACCTGCGGGGCCCACCACCTGGTCCACGGCATCCACGTGCTCGCCGAGGGTCGAGAGGTCGGTCCGGCCGACCTCGTCGCGGTGGCCATGGGCATCCCGGCAGGCGGCCTCTGGGCGCTGTTGCGGATCGAGGCCAGCCGCGGCGGCCGTGGCGACCGGTACGTCCGGGGGACCCCGACCTGGCTGCGGGTCGTGGCCGGCGCCCACCTCGTGGCCGCCGGTGCCACACTCGTCGTCGGCCTGCGCCTGCTCACCGGGGCGACGGACCTCGACACGCGGTTGATCCCCAACATCCTGCTCGTCGGCCTCTACCTCGGTATCGGCGCCGCGCTCATGCGCGGCCAGCTGCACAACCGTCGCGAGCACGGGGGCTGGTCGCTGTCGGGCCTCTCGCTGATGATGATCTTCCCGACGTGTGCGGTCATGCATGCCTCGTATGTTGTGTACGCAGGGTCCGCGCTGTTCGCACCCGACTTCCACGGCCTGTGGGTCGACTGGTTGGGTGTCCCGGCGGCCCTGTACTTCTTCTGGGTCGTTCGTGGGTTGGAGACTGGCACGGTGAAGGACTGGAACGAGCGGTTCGAATCCATCGAGGACCTCGGGGACCGTGCAGCCGCGTCGTCGGCCGACGCGGCGCCCGACGGACCCGTCCTCGAGGAGGCCATCCGATGACCCATGTCCTCGTCTGCGACGATGCGGCCGACCTCCGGCTGCTGATGCAGATCACGCTGGAGTCGAGCGGACATCGGGTGACCACCGCGGACGGCGGGATCGCCGCGCTGCAGCTGCTCGGCGAGCTCGACGACATCGACGTGATCGTGCTCGACGTCCAGATGCCGGCCGTCGACGGGTGGCACGTGCTCGAAGCCGTCCGCAACCATCCGTTCCACCAGCACGTTCCCGTGCTGATGTGCACGGTGAAGTTCTCCCACGAGGACCTCGTGCACGCGTGGACGCTGGGCTGCGACGGCTACCTCAACAAGCCCTTCGACCTCGACGCCCTCACCAACACCGTCCAGGCCCTGCACGCCAGCGACCTCCAGACCCGCGTCGCACGCCGCCACGACGAGCTGAAGGCACTCGCCTCCAGCCAGCACTCCTGATCGAGAACTCGATGTCACCTGCCACCACGACCATCGTCGTCGACGACCAAGAGGACATCCGTTTCCTGATCCGCCACCTGATCGAGCTCTCCGACGGGAACCTCGAGGTCGTCGCCGAGGCCGAGGACGGTGAGACCTGCCTGAAGGTGCTCGAGGACCTCCCGTTGCACGACCCCCAGGTGATCGTGATCGACTGGATGATGCCCGGCCTCAACGGCATCGAGACCGCGCTGCGAATCCGCGAGACCCGTCCCAACGCCCGCATCATCCTGTGCTCGGCGTTCGGTGATCCGACCCTGGAGGCCGAGGCGCGGGCGGCCGGTATCGACCGGTTCCTGTCGAAGGAACGCATGAACGAGATACCCGACGCCATCGCCCGGCTCGTCGAGGACACCTGACCCGACACCCGTCGGGCCGCATTTGCACCGTCCGGACATCGTGAAAGCGCTGCAGGTGTGCGTACGCTTGGCAGGTCATGAGCAGCTTCCTCGATGAACTCGCCCGCCGCGTCCTCGTCTTCGACGGCGCGATGGGTGTCTCGCTGCAGGAACGCAACCTCACCCTCGAGGACTTCGACGGGCTGGAGGGGTGCAACGAGATCCTCGTGCGCACGCGTCCCGACGTCCTGCAGGACCTCCACGCGGCGTTCCTCGACGTCGGGGTCGACGCCGTGGAGACCGACAGCTTCGGCGGGGCCCCGTGGGTCCTCGACGAGTACGACCTGGGCGAGGACACCGAGGAGCTCAACCGGCTGTCGGCGGAGGTCGCCCGCCGGGCCTGTGACGAGGCCTCCGGACAGCGGTGGGTCATCGGCTCGATCGGCCCCGGTACCCGTTCCCCCACCCTGTCGCTGACCAAGGGGCCCGAGGCAGGCGACTGGATCGACTTCGACACGATGGTCGCTGGCTACATCCGCCAGGTACGTGGCCTGCTCGCCGGTGGCAGCGACGTGCTGATCATCGAGACGGCGTTCGACCTGCTGCAGGTCAAGGCGGCCGTTGCCGCGTCTCACGACGCGATGCAGGCCGAGGGCGTCACCGTCCCCATCATCGCCTCGGTCACCATCGAGCAGGGCATCAACACGATGTTGCTCGGCTCGGAGATCAGCGCCGCCGTCACGGCGCTGGACCCCCTCGGCATCGACGTCATCGGCCTGAACTGCGCGACCGGCCCCGACGACATGCGGGAACAGGTCCGCTACCTCTCGGCCAACTCGCGCAAGCCGATCTCGGTCATCCCCAACGCCGGCATCCCCGAGATGATCGACGGCGAGACCTGCTACCCGCTGTCCCCCGAGGCGCTGGCGGCCGCCCACGTGGAGTTCGTGCAGGACCTCGGCGTCCAGCTCGTCGGCGGATGCTGTGGGACCACACCGGAGCACCTTCGCCATGTCGTCGACGCGGTCCGCGACCTGACACCGGCCCCGCGGCAGGTCACGTGGACACCGGCCCTGTCGTCGCTGTACAGCGCCGTGCCGATCGAGCAGGAGCTCAGCTTCCACATCATCGGCGAACGGCTGAACGCCAACGGGTCGCGCAAGTTCAAGGAAACGATGCTCGACGGCGACCTCGAGCAGATGTTGACGATCGCCAAGACCCAGACCGCGGAGGGCGCCAACTCCCTGGACGTCTGCGTGGACTACGTCGGGCGCGACGGCACCGCCGACATGGTCAACCTCGTCAGCCACCTGGCGACCAAGTCGACGCTGCCGCTGGTGGTGGACTCCACCGAGATCGAGGTCGTCGAGTCGGCCCTCAAGCGCCTCGGCGGCCGGGCGGTCATCAACTCCGTCAACCTCGAGGACGGTCGTCGCAAGGCCGACGTGCTGTTCCCGATGGCCAAGCGCTACGGATCGGCGCTCATCGCGCTGGCCATCGACGAGGAGGGCCAGGCCCGCACCGCCGACTGGAAGGTCGACGTCTGCAAGCGGATCGCCGACATCGGCATCGGCGAGTTCGGGCTCGAGGCCTCCGACCTGATCTTCGACACCCTCACCTTCCCGCTCGGCTCCGGCCAGGAGGACCTCCGCAAGGACGGGCTGGCCACGCTGGAGGCCATCGAACGGGTCAAGGCCGAGATCCCGGGCTGCTTCACCACCCTCGGCGTCTCCAACGTCTCCTTCGGGCTGTCACCGGCCGCCCGGCAGGCGCTCAACAGCGTCTTCCTCCACGAGGCCGTCGAGCGGGGCCTCGACTCCGCCATCGTGCACGCCAGCAAGATCCTGCCGCTGTCCCGCATCGAGGAGGAAGCGCGGATCGTCTGCACCGACCTCGTGTACGACCGTCGCGGCAAGGCGGGCCTGAACGGCACCGGCGGCGCCGACTACGACCCGCTGCACCGCCTCATGGCCCTGTTCGAGGGGGTCACCGGCACGCAATCGACCAAGGAGTCGCTGGCCGAGCTGCCGCTGACCGAACGCCTCGAGCAGCGCATCATCGACGGCGAGCGAGACGGCCTGCCCGCCGACCTCGACGCCGCCATGGCCGAGGGAATCGTGCCGCTCGACATCATCAACGTGCACCTGCTCGCGGGCATGAAGGTCGTCGGCGAGCGCTTCGGATCGGGCGAGATGCAGCTGCCGTTCGTGCTGCAGTCCGCCGAGACGATGAAGGCCGCCGTCGCCCACCTCGAACCGTTCATGGACAGCGCCGACGCCACCGGCAAGGCCCGCGTCGTGCTGGCCACCGTGAAGGGCGACGTGCACGACATCGGCAAGAACCTGGTCGACATCATCCTGACCAACAACGGGTTCGAGGTCCGCAACATCGGCATCAAGCAGCCGATCGACGCGATCATCACCGCAGCCGAGGAGTTCGGTGCCGACGCGATCGGCCTGTCCGGCCTGCTGGTGAAGTCCACCGTCGTCATGCGCGACGACCTCGACGAGCTCGCCCGCCGGCGGCTGGACCACTACCCCGTCCTCCTCGGTGGCGCCGCCCTGACCCGCAACTACGTCGAGATCGACCTGCGGGAGCGCTACGAGGGTCCGTTGTTCTACTGCAAGGACGCCTTCAGCGGCCTGCGGGTCATGGACGAGGTCGCCGCTCGCAAGAAGGGCGAGGACCCCGGGCCCGCGTGGGGCCGTGAGGTCGGCGAACGTCGCGTCAAGTCCACCGGCGGGGACATCGAGGAGCCCGACACCAGCGAGGTCGTCGCCCCCACCGTCGCCACCGATGTACCGGTCCCCACCCCACCGTTCTGGGGCAGCCGGGTGACCAGGGGCATCTCCCTCGACGAGATCGCCGGTTACCTGAACAGGACGACGTTGTTCCGCAACCAGTGGGGCTTCGATCGTGACCAGGCCGAGAAGGGGGAGGAGGCGTTGCGCAACGTCATGGCCATGGCGCGCGCCGAGTCACTGCTCGTCCCCGAAGCGGTGCACGGCTACTTCGCCTGCCAGTCCGACGGCAACGACCTCGTCGTGTACGCCGACCCCGACGGCGACGAGGTCGCCGCGCGGTTCACCTTCCCCCGCCAGACCCGCGGACGGCGGTTGTGCATCCCCGACTTCTTCCGTTCGGTGGCCTCCGGCGAACGCGACGTCATCGCCTTCCACGCGGTCACGATGGGCCGCCGGGTCAGCGAGCGCGCCGCCGAGCTGTTCGCCGCCGACGCCTACACCGACTACCTGTACCTGCACGGGCTCGGCGTGGAGATGGCCGAGGCGCTGGCGGAGATGTGGCACACCCGCATCCGTCGCGAGCTGGGCATCGACGGCGACGACGCGACCGAGGTCACCGGCCTGTTCAAGCAGGGCTACCAGGGCTCGCGCTACTCCTTCGGCTACGCCGCCTGCCCGGACCTGGAGTCGCGCAAGCCGCTCTTCGAGCTGCTCGGGGCCGAACGCATCGGCCTGGAGCTGTCGGAGGAGTTCCAGCTGGTCCCCGAGCAGTCCACCGACGCCCTCATCGTCCACCACCCCGAGGCGAAATACTTCAACGCGCGCTGACGCGCGAGGTTGCGCGTTTCGTATTTCCGTTTCACATTGCCGTGCTCCGCACGGACGACTTCAACGCCCGGTAGCTGAGCTAGCGGTGGGTGTGGGGCTGGTCCAGGGCGATCTGGACGTCGGCGGGGGTGGGCAGGGACAGCACGATGGTGGTCCCGACGCCGTCGGGGCCGTCTTCGACCCAGACCTGCCCGCCGTTGGCCTGCACCACGTTGCGCACCGAGGGCAGGCCCAGACCGATGCCCGGCGATCCCGGCGTCAGCTGGACGCCCATCTCGAAGACCTGCTCGCGTGCGTCCAGTGGGATGCCCAGGCCGTTGTCGGAGACCGACACGCGAACCCGATCACCGTGGATGGCCCCGTCGATGCGCACCATCGGCGGACGCTCCGGATGGGCGTACTTCAGGGCGTTGGCGACGAGGTTGTGCATGGCATGCCGAAGGGCCGACTCGTCGGCCATCACGTCGGGGATGTCGGACACGACGATGCGGCCACCCTGCTGCTGCAGGATCGGGTCGAATGCGGTGACCAGGTCGGACGTCAACGCCGCCATGTGGACGCGCTCGGGCACACCCGCGGAGGAGAACCGGGCGAAGTCCAGCAACGTGTCGATGATGCTGGCCAGCTCGTTGGCCGACGCCCCCGCCCGGTCCAGCATCATGGTCAACGTGTCGTCAGCGGCCTGTCGGCTGGCCAGCTTGAGGTACCCGACGAGTCCGGCCAACGGCGCCTTCAGGTCGTGTGCGACCACGCCGGCGAACTCGCTGAGACGTTCGTTGGCCCGCCGCAGCTCGCCCCGGATGCGGTGGCGGTCGATGGCGTAACGGATCGCACGGGCCAGCGCGTCGGGGTCGAGGTCGGCCGCCTTGACGATGTAGTCCTGCGCCCCTGCGGCGAGCGCCTCCACCGCAACTTCTGCGCCACGCTGGCCGGTGAGGACGATCACCGGCACGTCGGGATGCGCGTCGACCAGCGCGCCCACCGCGTCGGTGCCCTGGACCCCCGGCAGCCCGAGGTCGCAGAGCACGCAGGCGATGTCGTGGGCGTCGAGGGCGTCGAGCCCCTCGGCCAGGGTCTCGGCGACGACGCAGGTCACCTCGCCGTGCACGCCCTCCTCCAGCGCTTCCTCGACGATGAGCGCATCGCCGGGGTTGTCCTCGATCAGCAGGATCCTGGTCACGGGGTCACGTCTTGGGGAGCTGGGCGATGCGCAGCCAGAAGGCGTCCAGGCTGCGGAGGGCCTCGGTCATCTCCCCCGGCCGCTGTGGCTTGGTGACGAAGCTGGACGCGTAGGAACGGTAGGCCTCCACGACCTCCTCCTCTGCAGCCGTTGACGTCATGATGATCACGGGGAGATGCCGGAGGTCCTCGTTGGCACGCACGGTCTGCAGGACCTCGATCCCGTTCATCCCGGGCATGTTCAGGTCCAGGACCACCAGGTCGGGCAGCCGACCGCTGGTGACCCCACGATCGAGGGTCGCCAACGCCTCGGCGCCGTCGCTGGCGGTGAGGACGTCGACGCCGACGTGCAGCTCCTCGAACGTCTCCTGCATCAGCAGCACGTCACCGGGGTTGTCGTCCACCAGCAGTACCTGCAACGGTGGTTCCTTCGTGGCCATCGGTGTCCTCTGCTGCCTGCGGGTTGGGGACCGACCGCAGGGATGCGTTCGGCAGGGTGATACGGAAACTGGCACCGCCCAGGTCACTGTCGTCGACCTCCACCGTGCCACCGTGTCGGCCGACGATCCGGGCGACGAGGGCCAAGCCTATGCCCGTGCCCTCGTAGGCGTCTCGCTTGTGCAGCCGCTGGAACATCTGGAAGATGCGGTCGCGGTGCTTCGGCGGCACACCGATGCCGTTGTCGGCGACCTCGAGCACGGTGCCGCGGGGGCTGTCCCATCCACGGACGGCGATCACCGGAGCCCGCTCGGGGTCGCGGAACTTGCCGGCGTTGCCGATCAGGTTCTGCAGGACGTGGCCGAACAGGTCCGGGTCCACCACCACGTCCGGGAGGTCCGGTGCGACCTGCACGTCGACATCGCCGAGCGGCGCCCCGAGATGTCGGACGACCTCCGTGACCATGTCCACGAGGTCGACGCGTTCCACCTCGAGCTCCTCGCGGCCGACGCGGCTGTACCGCAGCAGGGCGTCGATCATGTCCTGCATCCGGTCAGCGGCGTCCACGGCCAGGTCGACGTAGGTCCTGCCCCGATCGTCGAGCTTGTCGCGGTACCGCTCACCGATCCGGGTGCAGTACGCCGACACCATCCGCAGGGGTTCCTTCAGGTCGTGGGAGGCGACGTAGGCGAACTGCGCGAGGTCGGCGTTGGAGCGTTCGAGCTCGTCGTTGGTGGTCGCGAGCTCCGCAGTGCGCAGCGCGACCCGACGTTCGAGGTCCTCGTTGAGGGTGGCCAGCCGGAGGTGTGCCCGCTCGAGCGCCTCCAGCGCATCCTCCTCCGCGACCGCCACCCGCTCGAGCCTCCCGGCCATCAGCTGCACGAGGGCGGCAACCATGACCAGCGTGAGCGTCGTCACCAACGCCAGCTGCAGGTCGAGGTCGGCCAGCAGTCCGGCGGACTCGACCCGGTCGACGATGACGCCGATCCCGAGGACCACGACCGTGACGGGCGCGAGGAGTCCACGCAGCACTCGACCGCCGGCCCTGCTGGACCAGCCGATGCGCAGGGGGCCACGGTCCGACGTGGCGATGGCCAGCCCGACGGTCGCCACGACGAGCGACACCGACGTGTGCACCGCCATCTCCGTGGCCCGCCCGATCCCCCTGGTGCTGGCGGACTCCAGCGCGTAGCCAACGAGCGCGAACAGGGAGAGGAAGCCACCGACGGACGCGATCGCCTGCCCCGCGACATGCACGACGCCGTTGGACGGACGGCAGGCCAGGACCACCCACGAGAGTCCGAGGGAGACGAAGGCGATGGCGGTGTTGGCCCCCATCCGTCCGGGGTGCTCGGCGGCCTCGGTGTCCACGACCAGCAGCTGGTCGATGCCCAGGTCGACGCCGAAGACGTACTGCACCAGCGTGAGCGCCCCCAGCAGCAGCACCAGGAACCCACACGCGACCGCGATGACCTGGCCCCGGCGACCCCGGCCGTGCGCCATCGTCGCCCCACCGAGGGCGGCCACGCCGAGTGCGGTGTTGACCTTCATCGAGGCCAGGCCGGGGACGACACGGGTCACGATGTCGACGCCCATCCCCCAACCGACGAGCAGCACGATCGCCCCTGCCAGGAGGAGGAACATGCCCGGCTTGGCGGCCAGCGCACGGCGTTCCATGTCGATCCGCGAGGACGGATGCGTGGATGCCCCGCTCATGTCGGCTTCCTGACCAGCAGGGTGCACTCCTCGATCTCTCGGTGTCCCCGGAGCGCCCGCAGCAGGTCCTCAAGCTCGAGCCACTGGGAGCTGTCCCCGCCGACCGCGGCCCAGTCCGCACCCTCACCCATCGGGCGGCCGGCGTCCAGCGCGCGTTCGGCGAGGCGCCTGAGGATCGCCGGGTGGAACCGCTCGGCAACCTCCTCGTGCCCCCACGCCCAGATGGAACCGTGGTCGGCGTTGTCGTTGGACAACCGCGCCCACTCGACGTCCAGCCGCGCCAGCACGTCCTTCCACACCTGATAGGTGAGCGCGCTCAACCCGACGTCGATGCCGTCCATCGGCCCCAGTGTGGCACTGTCCCACACCGAGAACGAGGCACTTGTTACTCGGTGGGGTGCTCGGTCCGTCGGGCGATGACCTCCGACGGCGCCGCCGCGTCGTCCTGATCGGCTGTCGGCTCCGGTTCTGCGGTCGCGGAGGGCTGGGGCTCGACGGGCTGGGTCGCCGACGGCTGGGGGTCGGGCGTGTCGGCGTCCTCGTCATCGGACCGCGAGTCGCCGGCCTCGCCTTCGGAGGGCTGCGGGCGGGCGGTCACGACGGGCCCGGCAGGCTGGCTGGGGGGCGCGCTCGGTCCGGAGCTGGGCTGGCCCGTGGCCGGACTGGTCGGCCCGGGACTTGCCGAGGGGCTGGTCGACGGGTTGGGCGAGCTGCTCGGCGACGGTTCGCTGGCGGAGCCCGTTGGGGTCGGCGTCGGGGTGGGCGTCGCGGACCCGGATTCCGTCGGCTGCGGGGTCGCCGAGGGGGTTGCCGTGCCGGTGGGGGTCGGGAAGGCGGTCGCGACGTCGTCGGCGATGCCGTCACCGTCGAGGTCGACGATCACGACGGGCGTGTCGGGGATGCCGTCCCCGTCGGTGTCCTTGGGTTCGGCCGTCGACTGCGGGGTCTTGGACTCCGAGGGCGCCGCCGCCGGCGAGTTGGTGCTGGGCACCGGCGTTGCGGTCGCCGCACCCGGCGCGACGGTCGGCGTCATGGCGACCTCCACGGCCTGGTCGACGTCGACGGGCAGCTGGAGCTGGGCGATCGATTCCGTGGTCTCGCGCCTGATGCTCTCGCTCACCGGCTGGACGCGGGCCGCAACCTCCGGTGCACCGTGCTCGACCTCGACCAGGGTCACCGCGATCTGCTCCACGAGCTCGGGCACGTGCTGCGGCCGGCTGACGGCGATCTGCTGGATCTCGTCCAGACGGGTGCGAGCGAACGACAGCTGGAGCTCGGCGCGGGTCACCGGGTCCCGGACGAAGATCAGCTGTGCACGTTCGGTCCCGCGCTTGACGTGGTAGAGCGCATCACCGGGAAGGGATCCCTGGCTCGCCGCAACGGCCACACCCGACATGGACATCGTCATGACCAGCGCAAGCACCGGGACGGCAGCGCGGGGCAGCCGGCGATGGGCCAACGAGACCGGGGCATCGACCTCGTCTTCGGCTTCCGACGCGATCCGCTGCGCCTCCGAGTGGATCACCCACAGGTGTCGCGACGCCGTGTCGAGGTCGACCGGCTCGACGAACGCATCGTCCAGCAGCTCGGCAAGCGCCGGGTTGCGGTCGGAGCGATCGGTGTAGTCCATCGTCAGGTGTCGTCTCGGGGAGGTGGGGAAGTGGGAAGTGGTCACGCAGATGGAGTCGGCGTACGGAGCCGACCCGTGGCTAGGACGTTTCGGGGGGCGTTGCCCGTGCGCCCTTTTCTCGACCGTCCCCAAGGTTTTCTCGGCTGTCCGTAGGCCGGCGGTCGCGGGCAGCGATCATCTCGGCAGCCATCTCGGTGTCGGCGAGCAGCCTCGCGAGCGCCCGTTCCCCGCGGTGCTGGAGGCTGCGGATGGCCCCCTCGGTCTTGCCGAGGATGTCGGCGACCTCCGGGGCCGAGAGCTCGGCCACGTAGCGCAGCTGCAGGACGGCACGCTGGTCCTCCGACAGGTGGGCCATCGCCGCACGAACCGTACGGCGGCGTTCGTTCCGGATGGCCAGCTCGCCCGGACCTGCGGATTCGTCCTCCACGTCGAGCCGGTCGACATCGTCGAGGGTGTCCTCGGCCCGGCGCTTGACCTTCCTGATGTGGTCGAGGGCGTTGAAGTAGGCCGACCGGAACAGCCAGACCTTGATGGCGGCGGCGCCACCGTTGATCGTGTTCCCCTTGCGGAGCAGCTCCACGAAGGTGGCCTCGACGAGGTCCTCGGCGGTGGCTCGGTCACGGACGCGCGCGATCAGGTAGCCGAGAAGCCGATCAGCGAGGTGCACGTACACCTCACCGACAGCGTCGGGGTCACCTCGTCGCACGCCCTCGGCGACGGATTCACTGAACAGGGTCATCGGTACGATCCAGAATCCTCGTTTCGGTCACGACCATAACTGTCCGTCCGGCCAGCATCATTGGGCTTCCACGAAACGTCACAGGTCTGCGACCCCCCACATCCCGTGCCGCCCGGAGGACCGAACCGATGAGCGCAGACCCTTCCCCCACTGCCCCGGACTACACCCCGGCGTCGGCGATGTCGTTGCGGGACCTCCGGGCGGAGATGCTGCAACGTGCCGCCGCTGCAGCGGCGAAGGCACGGCGTGCCCGGCGAAGGGGACAACTTCGCGAGGCCAGGATGCTCGAGCAGCGCGCGGAGCAGCTGATCGAGGTCGCACGATCTGTGAATGTGACGTAACACGTCAATGAGACTCCCCACGGAGTCACTTGGTTTCACATCACATCAACAATTTTCGGCACCTGTGATGCCGACTTCTGGGCATGACGTAGAGTTCACTCGGTAATTCCATATCTTCCACCCCCAGGGAGCACCGAGTGAGCCAACCAGAAACCATCGTCCGGAAATACCTCACTGCGTTGAAGGACCCGTCGACACTCCGCGACGACGACGCCATTCAGGAAGCAGAATCAGCGCTCGGCGACGAGAGTGACCCCATCGAGCGCCTGAAGTTGCAGCAGAAGCTCGCCGAGCTCAACGCGCCCTCGATGAACGCCATAGAGGACGAGTTCGTCGTCCACGCCAAGGCCTGGGCCGACGAGGCGGGGCTGACCGGCAAGGCGTTCGAGGCAGAGGGCGTCCCCGGCGCCACCCTTCGGCGCGCAGGCTTCGACGTCGCGAAGGGCCGCAAGCGCGGGGCCGCCAGCAGCACACCTCGCAAGCGTTCGTCGCGTACGACGCAGGAAGACGTCATCAACGCGATGCCGAAGTCCTTCACCCTGAAGTCGCTTCGCGAGGCGACGGGCGGGTCCCCCGCAGTGGTGCGAAAGGCCGTCGACGCCGAGATCGAGGCCGGTCGCGTTGCAGACGCGGGGCCCGACCCGGATCATTCCGGGC
Source organism: Euzebya pacifica (assembly GCF_003344865.1). Taxonomy (GTDB): domain Bacteria; phylum Actinomycetota; class Nitriliruptoria; order Euzebyales; family Euzebyaceae; genus Euzebya; species Euzebya pacifica. Next base: position 836,532 of record NZ_CP031165.1, on the reverse strand, counting down.
CCGGTCGCGCCGCGACGCTGTATCGCAGGACCTGATCGGTCCACCCACCAGCGCAACACCCTCGGCGGCAACGACGCCGATCGAGATCTAGACAGCTGTGACCGACAGCACACCGACGGCGGTGTAGGTGCCGATCGCCCACAGGGCAGGGCGAAGGGCCTGGGGGCACCGCCGTCGGACTGCATGGCCCGCAAGGGTTGCAGCCACGACGAGCAACGAGAGCTGCACGATCACCTTCGGCGTTTCGCCGATCAGCTCGTTGGCCGGTACGAGCGATGCCGTGCCGAACATGTCCACATCGCCACCCAACGGGTTGCTGAGCCGGGCCACGACGATCACGGCGGCCTTGAGCAGCCGCTCGCGGACCATGGCCTGGGCCAGGCCGATACCGGCGACCACGACCGCGACGGCGCCCGTCACCACACCTGCGGGGGAGCCGGACCGCACGGCCCAGCGCTCCGAGGCCTGCAGGCCGAGGACGGACAGGGCGGCAACACCGATCAGCCCGGGCACGGTCGTGGTGGCTGCCAGCGGATCGATGCCCAACCCCAGTAGCTGGCGGATCCACAGCGTGCTGATCCGCAGCGTTGCGAAGGTCAGCCCGCCAGCCAGGACGGCGATCACGACCGTGGTTCCCCGGTCCGAGGCCAGCCGCGTCCGGCGGTTGCGCATCCCGTCGATGGTCCCGAAGAGGACGGTGAGGAGCTCACCGGCCTCGAGCCATCGGCGGCGACCCACGGCGAGGCACCCGGCGAGCATCAGGATCGTGTAGCCGGCAACCACGGCGCCGACCACCCTTGGCTCCAGCGGCTGGGAGTACACCCCGAGGTAGTAGGTCCAGGCGAGTGCAGCGGGCACCGCCCACCACCGCCCGCCCCTCAGCGGTGCCGGACCGACCGGGTCGCCCTGACCGCCCAGCGCCTGCAGCCCCCTCGCGAGGGTGTCGAAGGGGTTGATGCGGTCCCACCATCCGCGACCGACCAGCGCGACGACCAGCAGCCCCGGCCATGCCAGCCCGATCGCCAGTGACGGTGCGATGTTGTCGAGCTGGGAGTCCTGCCCCAAGCGGCCGGCGATCACGACCAGCAGCAGGATCGCGACGGCGAACGTGCGTGCCACCCGTTCACCGGTGCCCATCGAGGGCCGCCCGCCGGGCGTGCCGTGGCCCGCCGCGTCCTCCGGAGTCACCTGCGGCGCACCGGTCGGCAGGCGGAGGACGAGGACCGTGGAGATCGCCACGACCACGGTGGCCAGGAACAGCGGCGGCAGCCCCAGTCCGCCCGGTTCGGTCAGCGGGTGGGCGAGAACAACGGTTTCGAGGGGAGACACGTGGGCGGAGCACCTTGGATGGCAGAATCAGTCGGCTGATGCGCGGGAGCATCAGCCGTAACCGTACGGCCACGCCGGACGTAGGACGTCACGACGGGTCCGGGCGGACCCACCCTCGATGCGGAAGGATTCCTCGGTGTCACGACGATCATTTGTGCCCCTCACCGTGCTGGCGCTGCTGCTGGCCCTGCCGGCTCCGGCCATGGCAGACCACCCAGCCAGCTTCGACGCCCTCGTCGGACCCGGCACCCCCGGTGTCTCCGGCGGGGTCGAGGGGATCTCGTGGGAACCCCTGGCCACCATCGAGACCGGCAACACCCACACCGACCTCGACTTCTTCACCCAGAACGGCGAGACCTACGTCGCGGTCGGCACGCTCGCGGCCGGCGCCAACGACGGTGGGCAGGCCATCGTGCAGCTGACCAACGGCGGCGAGACGATCGAGCCGACGTTCGTGTCGGCGTTCCCCTCCGCGTCGTGTGTCACCGACGCCTCCGGGGCGCTGGGCCTCCAGCACGACGTCGAGGCCACCCCGAAGGGCAGCGTGCTGCTCAACGAGACCAACCCCCTGGCCGACACCAGCGACGCGCAGCTGCTGATCGACGCCACGGATGCGCCGGGCCGCTGCCACGACCAGGGCGCGGGTGGACTTTCCGGTGTGCCGCAGGGCGGCCTGGAGATCGTCGACATCACCGACGTCACCGCGCCGACCGAGCTGGCGCTGATCAGCCACATCGGCGAGTCCCACACCGTCAACATCGACCCGAAGCGGCCGCACATCGCCTTCTCGGTGACCTCCGACGCGATCACCGTGGCCGCTGACGAGACCGACTGCGACGGTGACGGCGACGTCGAGGAGCTCATCCGCCAGAACGAGTGCGAGGGCGACTCCGACGCCTTCGACCTCGACGGCTTCGAGATCGTCGACCTGTCGTCGTGCATGGACTTCCCCGAGGGCACCTCGACGGAGGACAAGCGCGCTGCCTGCCAGCCCGAGACCTTCCGCTACCGCTTCGGTGACCTCGACACCCAGCTCGGCCACAGCCTCACCGGCACCGTCTACGGCTGCCACGAGCTGGAGATCTACCCCGACGACCGCTTGACCTGCGGGTCCGGGCAGGCGCTGCACGTGTTCGACATGTCCGGCGCGTTCGACGACAACGGCACGCCCGACGACTACTCCGACGACACCGTCAACGGCGACGCCCTGCCCTGTGCGGCGCGTGCCACGACGACCAGTGCGCCACTGCCCCCGGGCCTGGCCACCGGCGCGACGGTGTACGACTGCGTCGTCGGCGTCGACGACGTCGACCTGACGATCCCCAGCTGGCTGGCCATGGGCGCACCCGGTGTGGAGGGCGTCGAGCACCTCGGCTCCATCTTCCACTCGGGACGCACGGGGACCGCGAGTGTCTCGCCGTTCGGCTCCGCGCTGGACATCGACTTCGACCACGAGGCCGAGCTGACCCACTCGGGTCGCCACCTGATCGCCTCCGACGAGCGCGGCGGCGGCGTGGTGCCGCCCGGCGCGAGCTGCGCACCCGGGGTCGACAACCCCGAGGGCAACGGCGGTCTGCACGCCTACTCAGTGGACGGCCTGACCCGCGTCAACCCGGGCAGCCCCGAGGCGGCCCAGGCCGCCTACGCGCTGACTCCCGAAGGCGAACGTGCGGTCTACCGCACGTCGGTGCAGACCCAGCCCCAGGCGGCGTTCTGCACCGCCCACGTCTTCCACCAGATCCCCGGCCAGAACCGCGTGTTCATGGCCTGGTACACGCAGGGCACCCGCGTGGTGGACTACATCGAGTACCCCGACGGCACCTTCGAGTGGGTCGAGACGGGCTACTTCATCCAGCCGTCGACCGACCAGTGGGTCTCCGCGATCTTCGACGTCATCGACAACGGTGACGGCACCTTCACCTACATCGGGGTCTCGGCGGACACGTTGGCGGGCCGTGGGTCCATCGACGTCTACCAGGTGACCCTGCCTGCCCCCGCACAGATGGGCGACCAGGTCCCGTTCGACCCCGACTTCGCGCGCATCTCGGGAGACGGCTACACGGCGACGGCAGCCCGGGTCAGCCGCGAGCTGGGCAGCGCTGACACGGTCGTCATCGGCCGCGACGACGTGTACGCCGACAACCTGACCGGTGGGGTCGTGGCGGCCATGGAGGACGCCCCGCTGCTGTACACCGCCACCGACTCGCTGTCGCCCGAGACTGCGGCGGAGATCGAGCGGCTCGGTGCGACCAGCGCCATCGTGATGGGTGGCACGGCCGCGGTGTCCGACGACGTGCTGGCCGAGCTCCGCACGATGGGGCTGACCACCGAGCGCATCGCCGGGTCCAACCGGTTCGCGACCGCCCAGCTGGCGGCCAACCGCGTCGGGTCGACGACCGGGACCGTGTACGTGGCCGAGGGCGAGCACGCCGAGGCCCTGCGCGGATTCCCCGACCCGATCGCCGCGGCGGCGCAGGCCGGCCGTCGTGGTGACGCCGTGCTGCTGGTCAACCGCGACCGACTGCCCGAGGAGACGGTGGCCGCGCTGAACACGTTGTCACCGTCGGAGGTCGTCGTCGTCGGTGGGACCGCCGCGGTCAGCGCCGCGACCGAGCAGGCCATCGTCGACGCCGGGTTCACCACCCGACGGCTGGCGGGCGACTCGCGTTTCGGGACTTCCCTGGAGGTCGTGGAGGAGTCGCTGTCGACGGGCGCATCGACCCAGCGGCTGTGGCTGGCGTCGGGCGCCGACTGGCACGACGCGCTGGCCGCTGCACCGGTGGCAGCCATCCGTGGCGAGATCATGGCCCTCGTGGACGGTGACAACGGTCCCGACACGAGCACGGAGGTCTACGCGGCGGTCTCGGCCGGCCTGTCGCAGGCGCGGGTCGTCGGTGACGTCGACTCGGTGAGCCGTGCGGCACTCGACGTGCTGCACGAGGAGTTCATCGCCGAGGTGGACCCCGACGCGATCGCCATGCAGGAGGAGCGCCGGACCGACACCGCTGGCATGTTCGGCGGCCCCGACTGGGCCGTCGCCGCCGGCATCCTGGCGCTGCTGGGCGCATCCCTCCAGCGTCGCCGGCGCATCGTCCGAGCGGACTGACCTGCACGCCAGTCCTCCCGGATCACCACGGCCTCCGAGTACGCTCGGAGGCCGTGATTCGTCCTGCCGGTTCGGTGTTCCTGGTCCTGCTGGCCGTCGGGGCCTTGCTGGGCACCATGGTCGGTCCTGCCGCGGCCCAGAAGCAGGAGGTCGTCTCGGTCACTCGTATCGTCGGCGAGAACCGGTTCGACACGGCCGTGAACACCATGCAGTACGCGTTCGCGACGGCTGACGAGGTCGTCCTGGTCCCCGGGGGCCACCCGGCAACGATGATCCTCGGGACACACCTCGCAGCGATCAGCGGCCGGCCGCTCCTCCTGACCGACGGCCTCCGCCTGCCCGAGGAGGTGGAGGCCGAGCTCGACCGCCTCGAGGCGTCAGCGGTGACCGTCGTGGGTTCTCCCGAGCAGATCGATCCCGAGGTGGTCGCTGCGTTGGAGGACTTCGGCATGGCCGTCGAACGGCTCGATGCCGGCACCGTCCACGCCACGGCCGCGCGCCTCGCCGAGGCCGCTGGCGACACCGTCGACACGGTGGTGCTCGTCGGGGCCATGCCCAGGACGCCGGACATGGACTGGCAGGCCGCGCTCCTGGGTGCCGGCCTGGCCGCTGCGCTGGACGCCCCCTTGCTCCTCACCCCGCCCGACGTGCTCGACGACCGGGCACGCCGCGTGCTGCGCCGCATCGAGCCCGACCGGGTCCTCGTCGTGGGGGACGTCAACGCCATCGACGGGGAGGTGACCCGACAGGTCCAGCAGCTGGGGCTCCCCCTGGAGCGGATCTCCGGCGAGACACCGGTCGAGATGGCGGTCGCGGTCGCCGGGCGGTATCCCGAGGGCCGCGGACAGCAGGTGCTGGTGGCGGGCACGGGCCTGTACGCCGACGCCATCCCCACGGCCACCGCGGCGCAGGCCGTGGACGGACTCCTGCTGCTCGTCGATCGCAACGATTCGGCGGCCAACGTGCCGGCGCTGTCGCTCCTCGCGGGCCAGGACGTCGAGCAGCTCCTGCTGGTCGGCGGGTTCGGCGGCATTTCACGGCACGCGGCCCTCGAGCTCTCGCGCTCGGTCCACGGGTCGTTGCTGATGACCAAAGCGGCGCCGCCACCCCTGCGCACGTCAGGCGGGGACGTGGTCTTCCTCGTCCTCGGGCTCGTGCTGCTCCTCCGACGGGTGGGCCGACGTGGTCCCGTCAGCGCGGGAGAGGACGACCAGGCGCCTGAGCAGCTCGATACCGAGGAGGGCGAGCGCGACGGCGGTGATCTGGACGAGCAACGGCGGCCACGGCTGCCACGCCAGGAGGGCGCGGCCACCGTCGCTGAGTGAAGGCGCGTCGGGGGTGGTCCAGAAGTACTCCACTGCCGTCAGCCAGGACGACGCATGGAGCCACACACCCGCGACGAACACGGGCGTCCACGTCCACCGAGCCAGCGGCGGCCAGCGGTCGACGAGTCGATGGAGGCCCATCACCATCAGCAGCAACAACCCGGCGAGGCTGACGAAGAAGTAGCGTCCGTGGACCGCCCGGATGGTCCCGATGGTGTCCCACGAGGTCCACGACTGACCGATGGTGGTGACGATCGCGAGCACCCCGGGCAGCAGGAGCACGGTCAGCAGGGTTCCCTCCCGTTTCCGGACGGCGATCAGCACGAGCACGATCGCGACGATCGACAGCGTCGTGGTCGTGACCTCGCCGAACCCGGTCTCGGCCCATCCGAACCGACCCCAGAACGTCTGGGTCTGCGTGATCCACGCACGTCCGAGCCACCCGAGGACCGAGCCGTGCTCGTCTGCGGCCGGCGGGGCCGCAACGGAGGGCTGCACCCCGCCGAAGCGAAGCAGGTTCTCCCCGTACCACCACAAGGAGAGGCCGGCGATGGCGGCGCTGCGCAGGAGTCGCGTCATCGCCGCCCGTGGTTCGACGCCCGACACCCTGACGGCCCCACCGTAGGCAGCCACGACCGCGACCGGCATGAAGAGCGCGAAGCCCTTGGTCAGCATCGCGGCGAGAAGAATCGCGCCGACCCACGTCGCCGTCGCACGGCTGATGTCGCCCCGGTACACCCGGGCGAGCAGCAGCACGAGGAACGCGGTCAGGACGAACAGCAGGCCGTCGTTGCTGGTCACCGATCCGAGGTGGGCCAGCTGGGGGACGAGCAACGGGGACAGCGCTGCCGACAGCTCCAGGGACCGTCGTCCGTCGAGGACCCTGGCGAGCCCCGCCATCACGACCGGGAGCGGTGCAACCACGACCACTGACAGCAGCCGCATGATGCCGACGAGGACATCGAGGCCCACTCGCTCCCACCCGGGAATCGCCCCGATCACCCACGCGGCGGTGCGGTAGTACAGCGGGGGGTGCTGATACATCTGGTTCAGGCGGCTGCTCGGCAGCCGGTCGGCGGCCGACAACGTGGCGACGCTCGGGCGTTCGTCCCTCGGGAAGGCTTCCTCGGCTGCCCGTCCCCCGAGCCGCCGGTCGTCGAGGAACAGGTCGGGGTTCTGCGGATCACGCGTCCGGTAGCCGAACCGATCCTGCGCCTCGAGGATCGCGTTGCTCATCCGGTCGCCGTCGGGCGTGACCCACATCAGTGGAGACCGTCCCACCGTGTCGATGATGGTGTCGATGTGCTGCGGTTCGTCCGGCGCGGAGAAGATGGGGGGCAGGACCGACCACAGGCACAGCAGCAACGTCCAGGCGGCGGTGATCAGCCAGATCACGGGTGTGGTGTCCGCCAGCAGCCCCCGCAGGCTGAACCCGGTCGTGTCGGTCATGTCGGTCAACGGTAACCGTTCGGCAACGGCGAACGCCCCACCGGGGGTGGGGCGTTCGCGAGTGCTCGGTGGGCGGCGGGGCTAGCCCAGCGCCTTCACGATCTCGGGGCGAAGGCCCTCGTGCTTGGCCATGAACTCGTCGCGCTCGGCCTTGACGCGGGCGACGAGCTCGGCGTACTCCTCGCTGCGACCCTGGGCCTCGTACAGCTTGCGTGGCTGCAGGATCTCGATGTCGTCGATGCCCGGCACGGACGTGGCGATCTCGTAGCCGAACTCGGGGTCGACCTCCCACTCGATGGTGCCCTCGGCGATGCCCTTCACGATGGCGGAGGAGTGGGGGATCTTGATCTTCTTGGAACCCTCGACGTCGTCGCCGCCGCCGACACGACCGGTCGACATCAGGTAGACGCCGAAGTCGTAGTCCATGGACTCGATCATCTCGACCAGGCGGTTGCCCTGCATGTAGTCGAACCGCATGAAGAACGGGTTGGTGCCCGGCACGCGGAGGAACTTGCCGGCCTCGGCAGCACCACCGGCGGAGGTGCCCTTGGTCTCACCGAGCATGAAGTAGGCCGCGGCCTGCTCCGGCGAGGTCATGCGCGCCACGCCCGGAATGATCGACTCGTTGCGGTTGAGGATCAGCAGGAAGTTGGCCTTGCCCAGCTTGCGCGGGTCGAAGTGCGGGATGTCCTTCAGCGGGAAGGTGCCGCGGCCGTTGGCGGTGTAGGAGTCGTCGAAGAAGTCGACCTTGCCGTCGGTGACCGCGACGTTCTCCAGCCAGGACTCCTGCTTGGTCAGCGCACCGTGGATGGTGGGCTCGTAGGCCGGGTCCAGGCCGATGGTCTTGGCGAAGCAGCCGTCCTCGGTGGAGTACACGTCGCCGCCCTCGACCAGCGCGACGATGTCGTCCTGCACGGGGAGGGAGTTGTTCTGCTGCTGGAAGGTGGTGGTGGTCTTGCCCGTGCCGGACAGGCCGACGATCAGGGCGACCTTGTCACCGTCGTCGGTGGGGATGACCTTGGCGCCGGAGTGCATGGCCAGGGCGCCCTGCTCGTACACCCAGTCCATCCACATCCGCAGGCCGCCCATCTTCGACTCACCGAAGTAGTCGATGTTGAACACGCGGGTCACCTCGTTGGGGAGGTCGATGGTGACCAGCTTGTCGCCCGGGAACCCGTCAGCGGGGCAGTTGGGCGTGTAGATGATCGTGAGGGCGTCGTCCTCGTTCCACTCCGCGTCCTTGTCGAAGTACAGCTGCTGCTGCATCGCGGGGATGTTGGAGTTGGACGCCTCGATGTACACGCGTGCAGCGCGACGCATCGGGGAGTTCTCCGGGCCGATGTAGCCCTCGACCAGGACCATGTCCTGCTCGGCGATGTAGGCGTCCTGCCGTGCCGCTTCCTTGGCGTAGTCCGCGGTCGACATCGTCTGGACCTGGGTCGAGTCGGGGTCGTCGGTGACCAGGAAGGTCGAGCCGGCGGACCGCGACGTGACACGAACGGTCACGTTGTAGTTGCCGTATTCCGTGAGCTCGGCGTTGGGCATCTTCGCCACGAGCTCGCGAAGCTCCTCCTGGCTCGGATTTCGCAGAACGGACTTTGCCTGGGGCAGCTGGATGCTCAAGGGGGTTCTCCTGACGGGCGACGGTGGCCGACGGGTTCGAACTCGTGAACCCGCTCACGAGCTCTGTGGAAACGCAACGTTACGCCGCGGTTGTGGCAGTGAATCTACCCGGTTGGACTAGCCCCTTGACAATCGACTATTTGTGGTTTAGCCCAACGTTTCCACGTAGAGGAAGACCCCGTCCTCCGGCGCCCACTCGTAGACATCCGATGGCCACGCGACGATCGGATCGGGTGATCCGTCGCAGGTCGCGGTGATCCGTCCGCCGCTGACCTCCGCGCCGACGATGCCGTAGGTGTTGGATCCGTCCCAGCAACCACCCGCGGCACGCAGCGGCACGACCTCGCCATCGACGAGCGACCACAGGGTGATGCTCTCGCCCTGCCCGCCGCTGGTCTGCCGCACGACCACCTCGACGGTCTCGGGGGTCCCGTTGACGTCGGTCACCCGTACCGACTCGATGGCCTCCGCCGACCCACCCTCACCCGAATCGGCGAGGACGTACGTGGTGCCGTTCCAGCGGGCCACATCGATCCGTGACCGGCCCCCGAGCAGGCCGGCGACGACCACCTCGTTGCGGCCATCGGCGTCGAGGTCGGCCAGGACCACGTCGCTGGAGTCGATCTCCCCTGCGGTGAGGGACTCCACGAAGGCCGCCGCGTCGCCATCAGTGGGTTCGCCGCTGCCGTCGGTGGGGTCGGCGGGTGCGCCCGTGGAGGAGCCGTCGTCGCCCGAGGGCTCGTCGGTGGCAGCCGGATCCGTCCCGCTGCTGGTCTCGGACTCCTCACCCGGTTCGGGCGCCGTGGGTGCCGTCGATGCCTCGGTCGTGGGCGCGTCGGTGGCTTCGGTGGCCGACGTGACGGGGGTCGCGGTCAGCTGCCCGTCGATGGCGATCTGATCCCCGTCGTTGCCGGCCGTCACCAGCCCGACAACGACGAGGACGAGCACGACGACGGCGACGCCCGTGATCACCCCGACCACGCGTGGGTCCGTGGGTCGTTCGTTCGCCATCAGCGCTGCTCCTCGTCGTCGGGGCCGGTGCCAGCTGGGGCATGGCCGGCCAGGGTGGAGGGTTCGATCGGATCGCCCGTCTCCTGCATCAGCGCCGGGTCGGCCTGGCCACGGTCGATCAGCATGGCCAGCACGGCGCGCACGCTGCGCTCGGCGGCCGGGTGGAGGATCTCCGGTACGTCGGTGTAGACGGCTCGGACGATCGCCGGAGGGCTGTCGGCACCGTCGTCGATCGCCGCGCGGATCTGGGCTTCGCGGTCCTCGCGGTGGGCGAGGTACTCCGCGATCTTGTCGGCGGGGCGGTCCACTTCCGGGCCGTGCCCCGGGTAGATCCGCGCGCCGGGCGCACCGGCCAGCCTGCGCAACGAGTCCATGTAGGCGGTCATGTCGCCGTCGGGCCAGTTGACGACGGTCGACCCACGGCCGAGCACGTGGTCCCCCGTCAGGACGACGTCGGTCTGGTGGATCCGCAGGCACAGGTGGTCCGAGGCGTGGCCGGGGGTGTGCAGCGCGGTCAGGTCGATACCGGCTGCCGACAGCGTCTCGCCGTCGGCCATGGTGGACGCCTCGGGGATCAAGCCGGGGTCGAACGCCCGCAGCGCGGCGCCCCATCGGGCCGCCCACCCGGCCGCCTCGGCGTGGTCGTGGTGGTGGTGGGTGATGATCACCGCAGCCACGTCGGCACCGTCGATGGCGGCCTCGACCCGTGCGAGGTGGGCCGGATCGTCCGGGCCCGGGTCGACGACCACGAGGCCGCCGGAGGACGCGTCGCCGAGCAGGTAGGTGTTGGTGCCCTCCAACGTCATCGGTGAGGCGTTGGGCGCCAGCACCACACGAGTCAGCCCGTCGAGGGTCCGGACGGCGGGCGGGGGCGTCTCCTCGGTCACGCGTAGAGCTCGTGGGGGTACTCGTCGTCCTCGGGGAGGAAGATGGCGCTGTAGGACCCGTTGCCGTCGATCTCGATGTGCGGCTGGATCGGTCCGACCGTGGCCTGTCCGGCGGCCGCCGCGAGCAGCGCCTCGACCGTGCCGTGCTCGGCCATCCAGATCAGCGTCTTCCACGTGGGGAAGATGACCGGCAGCTCGTCTCCGGCCGCGACGTCGGCCGGGGCCACCCAGCGACACTCGGTGGTCTCGACCGCGTCGTGTGCCGGTTCGGCGTCGGCGGGGACGGGGGCGAGGAAGAAGCAGGTGTCGTACCGCTTGGGCTCCTGGATCGGGGTGACCCATCGCAACCAGTACGTCATGACCGACAGGTCCAGCACCAGGCCGTGACGCTGCAGGAACCCGTGCCAGTCGGCCTCGACGGTGCGGTCGTTGAGCGCATCGCGCATCGCGGCGAGCTCGTCGGCCGGCACGTCGGCGGGACTGCCGTCGGTGTGGGTGGCCAGCAGGACGCCGGCCTCCTCGAAGGTCTCGCGGACGGCGGCGGCGTGCATGGCGAGCGTCGCCGTCGGGCTGAGCCCGAACCGGTCGGCCAGCGCGTCGGGATCGATGCCCGTCCATGTCCCCTCCGGCAGCGTGGCGTCGCCGGCGTCGACCACACCACCCGGGAACACCCAGGCGCTGGCGGCGAACCCCGAGCGCGCGTGTCGTCGGAGCATCAGCACCTGCATGCCGTCCTGCTCGTGCTGGCGTAGCAGCAGGACGGTCGCAGCTGGTCGAGTGGGGGGCGCCTCGGCTGGCGTGGACGGAACTCGGTGGCGGTCAGTCATGGGGCCGCTGATCCTAGTGCGGCCGGTCGAACGCGACGCGGAAGCCGATGTTGGCGGTGGCGTCATCGGGCCCGGAGTGGTCCCTGGCAGCCACGCGGTACCGGTTGCAGTAGGAGTCGTGGCACAGGTAGGAACCACCCTTGCGGACGCGCCGGCTGCCATCGGTCCGATCAGCCACCGACCACGCGTCCGCGGTCCATTCCCAGACGTTGCCCACGGCGTGGTGCAGGCCGTAGCCGTTGGGCGGCAGCATGGTCACCGACACCGTGGCGCGGTTGGCCAACCGTTTCCTGGAGTGGGAGGGGAAGTCGCCCTGCCAGATGGTCGCGCCAGCCTTGCCCGCGACCCGGAACCGGTCACCCCAGGGGAACACCTTGCGCTCCAGGCCGCCCCGGGCGGCGTACTCCCACTCGGCTTCGGTGGGCAAACGGCCCCCGACCCATCCGGCGTAGGCGCCGGCGTCGTTCCAGGAGACCTGCGTCACCGGGTGGTCCCCGTCTGGCTGCACCGACGATCCGGGTCCGTGGGGATGACGCCAGTTCGCCCCGTCGACCGCCACCCACCACTCAGCCCCAGCGACCCGCCCGCGGACGCTGGCGTCGGGGGAGACGAAGTCGGCGAACACGAACGACCATCCCTCCTCTTCGGCCGCAGTCACGTACCCGGTGGCCTCGACGAACGCCGCGAACGCCGCCCGTGTGACGGTGGTCGTCCCGATGGCGAACGGGGCCACCTCGACCTCGCGGACGGGATCCTCCCCCTCCCCCGGGTTGGCCAACGGTCCCTCGTAGCCCATCGCGAAGGCCCCACCGGGAAGATCGGCGACCGGACAGTCGTACGCACCGATGCCCGGTGAAGGAGCAGGCGAAGGCGCAGCGGTTCCCGCGCGGGTCGGGGCGCAGCAGCTGGAATCGCTCATGCCCGCCAGTGTGGCAGCCCAGTCCTCCGTCGCGACCGGGGCTGACCGTCATTGCATGACGGCGTCGTCGAGCGCCGCGATCGGGTACTGGCCGCGGTGGTCGTCGGCCAGCACCTTGTCGGGGTCGAACGGCGAGTCGCCGTAGCCGCGCTCGAGGATCTCGACCTGATCGCCCGTCACGCGGACGTGGGCGTAGCTGGCGTTGTCGGACTCGTCTGATTCGAGCACGTTGTCGAGGACGTCGACGGTGGCCCGGATCACGTACTCGCCGTCGGGCTGACCGGAGAAGTCGACGAACTGTCCGGGTCGCTGCCAGCGGTAGTAGTCGCCCCACCCGGCGGTGAGGCCCATGGCCCCGTCGAGCTGGCTACGGACGATGATGCAGGACCCGCTGCGCGTCGCGTTCACCGCGCCGTTCGGCTGCTGATCCAGGGACCGCCATTCGCCGTAGCCCTGGTCCCCCGGGCAGAACCCCGACTTGTGGCCCACCCCGACAGGAGTGGTGGTTCGTGTCGCGGGGTCGACCCACAGCAGCTCGTAGAACAGGATGTCGGTGTAGTGCCAGTGGCCGTGGGTGGCGTGGTACTCGTAGGTGCCGGCGGGCCGCTCGGACGTGGTGCCGTCGGTGCGGTGGACGTGCTGGGTCATCTCGACCAGCCGGTCCCGGTCCTCGACCAGACGGTCGGGGATGGGGAATCGCAGGTCGAAGTGGCCCTGCCCGACGTTGTGCGGTCCCGTGGTGAACCGCAGGCAACGGGTCAGCACGCTCGGGTCGGGGTTGCGCGTGGGGTCGGCGACCTCCTGGACCTCGTCGGGTGTGCAGGAGTACAGCGCCCGTCCGCCAACGATGACGCCGGGGTTCTGGTCGTCGCCAGCGAAGAAGGTGCTGTTGGTCGGGTTGATGGGTGCCGCGAAGCCGATCTCGAACGGTGGGGTGGTCCGCAGGTTCGGCAGGAGCGGCTCGCCGCCGTCGTCATCGCGGTCGTCGTCGACCTCGAGCAGGCCGGCGCGAACCCTGACGATGGCCCCCGCGGTCCGCACGACCTGGACGGTCACCTCGTAGGTGCCCTCGGCTGGATCGGAGATCACGACCCCTTCGCTGTAGGTGTTGTGCGACGCCTTCTCCACGGTCTCCCCGTCGGGCATGGTGACGACCAGCGTGAAGTCGTCCTGCCGGTAGGCGTGGTCGAAGTCCACGCGCAGCACGTCGGCGTCGTCGTCGACGACGACCAAGGTCCAGGAGAAGGCTTCGCCTTGGTCGCAGGTCGGTGGCGCCGAGATGCCGTCCGGTGACGGGTCCCCCGAGCAAGCGATGTGCGGTGCCTCCCAGAAGAGCACCGAACCGTCGTCGAGCGCCCCGAGGGGGCCACCCGCCACCTCGCCGAGGTGGCGGTGACCGTCGTGGCCGTCGTCATCACCCACCGCCGGCACGGCGATGAGCGCGACGATCACGAGCAGGGCGGTCGGGAGCAGGGCAATGCGTCGCATGGTCGTTCCTTTGCGTGTGTCGTTTGACTGCGTGGCGGTGTCGTTGGACTGCGGGTTGCTCAATCGGTCGCGCTGGCGACGAGCACGGTGTGAGGGCCTGTGGACGCGCCACCGGTGTGGCACCGCCACCCGGGCAGCTGGCAGCGGGCTTGGGTCACGGTGATCCGGTAGGTCAGGCCAGCGCTGACGGCCGGCCCGGGGATGGTGAGCGCCCCGTGCGCCAGCGCGTGGGGCCCGTCGAGGGTCGTGGTCCGCGATCGCGCGGTGACCTGCTGGTCGCTGGTCCAGGTCACCGTGGCCACCAGGGGCCCGCAGAAGAGCAGGCAGTCAGAGGACGCGGCGACGTGCAGGTCGAGGTCCTGGCCGCCGATGGCCGCGATCACGGGCGCGTGATGGACCCGAACGGTCGGGCCCTGGCCGTTGGAGCTGGCCGCCGCGGCCGGCGACGCGATGAGCACGGCGACCGTGAGCATGGCGATGCGTCGCACGACGTTCCTCCCTCCTCGGGCGTCCATGACCATCAACCGGCCACGGCCGCGACACCGAGGGCCACGTCGAGCATGCTGGCCAGGGCCTCGCCGGGGGGCGGGTGGGCCGCCATCTCCGCGGCCACATCGACCGCGCGGGCCCTGAATCGGGGCTCGACCAGCACCCGCTCCAGGGCGGCGCGGATCGAGGCGGCGTCGAGATCGTGGAGCGCCACTCCCGCCCCGACGGCGGCCACCCGTTCGGCGTTGAACCACGTGTCGCCGGCGAAGAGGGGACTGATCACGAGGGGCCGCCCGAAACGGAGCGCCGCCAACGTCGTGTTGAACCCGCCGTGACACCACACGGCGGTCGCGTGCGCGAGCACGTCCTCCTGGGGCACGTACCGCTCGACCGTGACGTTGGCCGGCAGCGGCGGCGCTTCGTAGGCGTGGCCGGTGGTGAGCAGCACGTCGACGTCGAGGTCGCCGACGGCGTCCGCCATGGGCAGCACCACCCGGTCGAGCATCCCGGGCATCCGTCCGGCCTCGGTGCCGAAGGTCGCCCACAGCAGCGGCCTCCCCGGGTCACGCTCGCCTGGGGCCGGGCCCACGTCGTGCAGGTCTTCGCTGCGGTAGCGAATGGTCGTTCGGGGGAGCGGTCCGTCACCCTCGATTGACGCTGGGACGCTGGTCAGGTACGGCGCCTCGGCGAGGAGCGGGTCGCAGGTGGCGTCCGGCGCCAGGCCCAGCGAGGCACGGTGTCCCGCGAGCCCGCTGGCCACGTCGTGCCGCCAGTGCCGCAGGACCCCATGAGTCGACATCGCGACCGTTGCGTGGGCGACGCCCGCGGCTTCCGCGGCCAGCGGGCCGCTGAACTCCAGCGCCTCGTGGATCACCAGGTCAGGCGCCCACTCGTCCACGAGCGCGAGCAACCGGGGCAGCGTCGCGGCGGTGTTGATCCGCCCGAAGATCTCTCGCAGCACCACGGCGTTGCCGTCCTCGGTGTCCAGTCCTGCGGCGTGGGCGAACCACGCGTTGGCGTCCGCGAGTTGGGCAGACGAGCGATCGGGCACCACATCGTGTGCCAGACCGAGCTCGGTGAGGCGGCTGGTGAGGGAGGCCGGTGCCGCGACGCGCACGTGGTGACCAGACGCGTGGGCCGCCCGCGCCAGCGGGACCAGCGGGTGGAGATGACCGATGCCGGCCGTGGTGCTGAAGAGCAATCGTGACGCCATGGTGGGCCCCCTCGGAAGGTAGTCAGGCTGCCTTACGGTTTTAGTAAGGCATACTGACGACATGTCGTCAACCCCCTCTGATGAGCCGAACCCGGTGCTCACCGGCACCTACGACGGGGGGGACGAGCCACCGACGTTGGCCCTGGCAGAGCTGTTCTTCACCAACGTGACCGACCGGTTCCTCGCCGGTCTCGAGGCCGCGGGCTATCCGCAGTCGCTGGCGAAGAGCCGCCTGCTGGGGATGATTCCTCCGGACGGGGTGCACCTGACGGCCCTCGCCGAACGCTGCCGGGTCACAAAGCAATCGTGTGGCCAGATGGTCACCGAGCTCGAGGAGGAGGGGTACCTCGAACGGGTGCCCGACCCCAGGGACGGCCGCGCGAAGCTCATACGTTGGGGCCCCGTCGGTCGAGAGTCCGCTCCACACGCCTACGCCTCGATGCGTGCAATCGACGATCGGATCGCCGCGATCCTCGGCGAGGAGGACGCGCGCACCCTCCGACGGCTGCTGCTGAGGGTCGCGGCGGCCGAGGGCCTCCCGGACCGCGCCGGCTCCGCGTGATCACTGCGCCGGCGGCCACGGCTCGCGCGCGAAGGGTTGGGGGGCGTGGCTGGCCTTCATCGTGGTGACCATCCGGCCCACGACGTCGCGGTTGAGCAGTGCGAGGTTGACCGTCTCCCCACGGTCGGCGTGCATGTCGAACAGCTCGACCTCCCACCGCTCGTCGGGCGCGTTGGGGTCGGTGTGGCCGAGCGCGTGCCGCAGGCACTTCCACTTGCCCTCGCGGACGACCTGGACGTAGGTGTTGCTTGCGTTCTGCTTGCCGTCCACGTTGAGGCCGGCGTAGGGCGGGCGCTCGAAGTACAGCGGCCGCATCTCACCGTCGGACTCCCCGGTGATCCAGGCCCTGACGCTCGCGCCGTCGATGTCGGGCGGGATGTCGGCCCCGGCGAAGTCAGCCAGCGTGGGCAGGAGGTCGGCGAACTGCCAGGGTGTTGCGCCCACCGTCGCGCCGTCGGTGCGTACCAGTCCGGGCCCCCACACGATCATGGGCACCCGCAGGCCGCCGTCGTACATCGAGTGCTTCTTGGACCGCAGGCCGCCGGTCATGTCCCAGGCGATGTCGGCGATTGCGGAGTCCACCGACGGCGTGGTGTGCCGGGCCTCGTCGCCCCCGCCGACAGCCGCCCGCTCCTCCGTCGGGCCGTTGTCGGAGGACACGAAGACGATGGTGTTGTCGTCCAGTCCCAGCTCGACCAGCTTGTCGCGGATCATCCCGGTGTAGGTGTCGATGAGGGTGATCTGGGCGGCGTAGCGCTTCATCTCCTCGGTCCAGCCGACCCGGTCGGTGTAGGGCTCGGTGGACGGCACGTGGTTGGGCCAGTGGGCGTTCTGCAGGCCGACGTAGGCGACGAACGGCTGGTCGGCGTTGCGCTCGATGAAGTCCAGCGTGCGCTCGACGTAGGCCGTGGGCGCGTAGACCTCCTCGACCTCGCCCCCCTCGTTCTCCTCGATGATCACGCGCTGGTTGCCGTCCCAGAGGTAGCTGGGCCAGTACCCCTCGGTCGCGTGGTGGTGCCGGACCAGTCCGTAGAACTCGTCGAAGCCCTTCTGCAGGGGGTGGCTGTCGTGGCCGACGTTCTGCTCGAGGTCACCGACGGGGCCGCCACCTCCTTCGGAAGGTGCCGCGATGCCCGGGGCCACCCCTGCCCCGATGGGGACGTAGCAGTCGTCGGGACCGAAGCCCCACTTGCCGAACGCCCCGGTGGCGTACCCCGCCCGCTTCAGGACCTGCGCGAAGGTCGTGTCCTCGGGCAGGAGGGTGGGCTCGTCGCCGGTCACGGTGAAGTTGTTGTCGCGGACGCGGGCATGCCCGGTGTGCATGCCGGTCAGCAGCGAGCAGCGCGACGGCGCACAGATCGGGGCGCCGGCGTAGGTGTCGGTGAACGCGATGCCGTCGTGGGCCATCTCGTCGAGGTTGGGCGACACCACGTGCTGCTGGCCGTAGGCGCCGAACGCCCCCCAGCCGGTGTCGTCGGCCAGGACAACGACGATGTTCGGCCGGTCGCCGGTCGGCCGGGCTGCCGCGTTCGCGGGCCGTGCGGTGGACACGCCGGGGATCGGCAGGCCCCCGACCGCGGCGGCGCCGGCAACACCGGCTGCGGCGGTCAGGACGCGACGTCGGGTGACCCCGTGGCTGTCGGTTCGCGGGGTGGTTGGCGCAGGAACGCGCGGGTGCATGGCAACTCCTGGTCGTCGGCTCTGCCATGCCATTTCGACGCCGACCGCTGACACTCCTGCACGAATGTTGTTTGATCCGACGAATTCGTTCAGGCGTCGCGGAACCGTTCGGCGGGGAAGTCCAGCGCGAGCGCGAGGGTGATGCGTTGCTCGGGGTGGTCCGCCCGCACCATCCAGCGGCCGTCCTCGTAGGCGGCGCGGACCGAGGCCTCGGGATAGACGGTGATGCGCGAGTCGGTGGTCTCGCGGGGGGTCAGCCACAGCGCCTCACCGACCGTGATGAGGTCATCGCCACGGACCTGCTGGCCGCGGGGCTGGTCGGCCAGCTCGGTGAGGACCAGCAGACGGTTGTCGTCGGTGACCACGATCCGGCGGACGTGCCGCCCGATGCACGGCACGATCACCCCGTCGCCGTCGGACAAGGTGGCGTCGAGCAGGCCGCGGACCTGTGGATCGACGGTCGTGCGGTCCCACACCGCGTCCCGACCGCGCTGCAGCCGCTCCAGCGCGTCGCTGCCCGGCTTGGTGGGCAGCTCGGCGTCGGTGCGGGGACCAGCCCCCTCGACGACGACCACGTCGCCGCCGGGTTCGGCCGACAGCGGCCGTTCGGCCTGCGGGACCCCGTCGACGGCATCCTCGAGTGATCCCTCGACGATCGATGCGACCGGCCCCTCCTCCCCCACGTGGTAGCGCACACGGGGCCTGCGCCCCGGCAGCGCGCGGAACACGAGATCGGTCCCGCCGTCCTCGAGCCCCCGTTCGGCGACCAGCACCCACGTCCGCTCCGTCACCCGGCCAGTGTCGCAGGCGCGCTCCGGCGACGACGGACCACCCACGAATCGCTGCGTTCGGTCGCGTTCCCCCTCCCCCGTCGGGCGCGATCGGGGCCTGCGTCGGGCATGGGCGAGGGAGGCCCCGATCGTGCCGGACGGGGCAGGTGTGCGAGGCTGGCCGGCGCCATGGCCCACGCGTCAGCCAACCCCTACGCCGACCTGCCACGGATGGACGACCTGCTGACCGCTTCGGCGGCGCTGATCGAGCGGCACGGCCGCACACCCGTGGTCGAGCGGCTGCGCGCCGAGATGGACCGCAGCCGGGCCCGGATCGCCGAGGGGCGTCCGGCCGACGACGCGAAGGCGATCATCTGTCGTGCAACCGATGCCCTGGACACCGCACCCCGGCCGGGACCACGTCGGGTCCTCAACGCCGCCGGGGTGGTCGTGCACACCAACCTCGGCCGCGCCCCCCTGTCCGCGGCCGCGGTGCAGGCGATGACCGACGCCGCCGGGTACTGCGACCTGGAGTACGACCTCGACACGGGCCGGCGCGGCTCCCGCGGTACCCACGTCGATGGCCTGTTGGCCGAGCTGACCGGTGCGGAGGACGCCCTTGTCGTCAACAACTGCGCGGCGGCGCTCGTCCTGGTCCTGGCCGCCCTGGCCGCCGGCGCCGAGGTCGTGGTCAGCCGGGGGCACCTCGTGGAGATCGGCGGGTCGTTCCGCCTGCCCGACGTCATGGCCTCCTCGGGCGCGCGCCTCCTCGAGGTCGGCACCACCAACCGCACCCGCGCCGCGGACTACCGGCAGGGTGACGACGTGGCCGTGTTGCTGACCGTCCACCCCTCCAACTTCACCCAGGACGGCTTCGTCACCCAACCGCGGCTGGCCGATGTCGCCGACGTGGCCCGGGACCGCGGTGTGCCGCTGGTGCACGACGCCGGCTCGGGCCTGCTCGCGCCCGTCGAGCATCCGGCGCTGGCCGACGAACCCTCCATGCGCGCCGCCATCGACGAGGGCGCCGACCTGGTCCTGGCCAGCGGCGACAAGCTGCTCGGCGGACCCCAGGCGGGCCTTGTCGTGGGTCGCGCCGACCTCGTCGAACGCTGTCGACGTCATCCGCTGGCCCGGGCGCTGCGCCTGGACAAGCTCCGGCTGGCCGCGCTCGTGGCGACCCTCGACGCGCATCGGCGGGGCGCAGGCGGCACGGTCGATGCGCTGCTCGCCCTCGACGAGGACGACCTCCGTGCCCGTGTGGACGCCCTCCGCGGCCGGGTCGGGGGGACCGTCGTGGAGGCGACGACGATGGTGGGCGGTGGCTCGGCCCCCGGTGTCGGCGTCACCGGCCCCGTGCTGCGCCTGGACCTCGACCACCCGCTCCGGGTCGCCGAGGCGCTTCGCCACACCGACCCGCCCGTGATCGTGCGGGTCGCCGACGAGGCGGTGCTGGTGGACCTGCGCACCGTCGCGCCCGAGGACGACCCTCTGGTGGTCGACGCCCTCCGCGCGACCCTGCCGACGGCCACGGGCGACCCGACCGGTGGTCCTGACCGGTGAGCGCGGTCAGTCCTGCGACGTTGTCAATGGACCGCGGGCTCGGGCATCAGGTGCAGGCCCGACGGCCCCTTGACCCGGGCTGCCATCAGCGCGGAGTCGGCGCGGAAGACCAGCTCGTCGACGGCCATCAGGCCCGCCAGCGCGGCCAGTCCGATGGTGACCTCGAGCGTCCGCGGAGCCTCACCCACCGCGCAGGGCTGCTCGTGCAGCGCGTCCTGGATCCGTCGCGCCGCATGCATCGCCGACGCGGCGTCGGTCCCGGGCATGGCGACCAGCAGCTGGTCACCGGCGAGGCGACCCAACAGGTCGCTGGTGCGCAGGCAGGCGACGAGCAGACCGGTCACGTGGATCATCACGCCGTCCCCGACCCCGTCGCCGTGCGTTGCCCGCAGCCCGTCGAGTCCGTGGACCTCCAGCAGCCCCATGGTCAGCGGTCGGCCGAACCTGATCGCGTCGGCCAGCACCCGGTCGGCGGCCTGCAGCAGCGGTTCGCCCACGGGCAGCCCCGTCAGGGGGTCCTGCGACGAGGCCACCGCGGCCAGCTGCTCGGCCTGTCGACGCGTCCGCGCCTGTTCCAGCGCCAGGCGGTGACGTTCGATGGCCAGCTGGACGGTCAGCGCCAGCGTGCGGGAGTCCAGCGTCCACAGGTCGAGGGTGCTCTGGATCCCGACGTCCTGCGGCTCGAGGGGCACGTCGTCGGCGACGTCCTCGCGCAGCACGACGACCGCCGCATCGCTGCCCGCACGCCTGATCCGTGCCAAGCACATCGCGTCGGCGATCACCGCCGGCAGAACGACCGCGTCGACGGGCGCGGTGCCGAGGTGCCGGCTGGCCGCATCGATGTCGTCGGCGACTGCGATCTCCCACGTCAGCCGATCGGCGTCGGCGTGGAGCTCGTGGAACCGGCGCTGTGCGTCGGCATCGACCGCGACGAGGAGCAGACGGGCAGTGGACTCCGTCATCACGATCGCCTCCAGTGGCAGCTCGACCGTGCCCGTTCGGGGCGATGGACCGCGTCTCTCGCGGCTCCCGGCCGTGATTGTCCAACGAGTACGTTGACAGGTCCACCACCCACCGCGCATGACCACAACGGGTGGTATTCGCCCTACCTTCTGCAACTAGCCCCACCCCCCGGACGAGCCCTGGACAGCTGCTGATGCGCGCCGCCACGACGATGCGCGACTGGAACCCGCTGACGCGGACCGGTCGCGCTGCGCTGCGCTCTTCCATCCTCGACCGCAGCCGCAACGACGGCGCCATGCTCGCGATCGCCGCGTCCGTCGGTATCGGCACCGGACTCCTCGCCGTGCTGCTGGTCACCCTCATCGTGCTGGTCAAGGGGTTCGTCTGGGGGCCGAGCCCCGTCCGCTGGCAGGTGATCGCCGTCCCGGTCCTCGGTGGGTTCGTCGTCGGTGGGCTCAGGGTCCTCAGCGGATCGCAGAGCCACGACTCCGGTGTCACGGCCACCATGCGGGCCATCGCCATCCATGCCGGCCACATCCCCGTGCTGCGCACGCTTGTCAAGGGGGTCGGCACGGTGGTGTCGATCGGCACCGGCGCTGCGGGCGGCCGCGAGGGCCCCATGGTGCTGCTCGGCTCGATGGTCGGGTCGACGTGTGGACGGTGGCTGGCCCTGGACGAGGAACGCAGCCGGTCCCTCATCGCGGCCGGCGCAGCCAGCGGCATCGCCGCGTCCTTCAACGCGCCGATCGGCGGGATGCTCTTCGCGATGGAGGTGATCATCGGCGGGTTCAAGGTGCGCTCGTTGCAGGTCGTCGTCATCGCCGCCGTGCTGTCGTCGGTGATCAGCCGTCAGCTGCTCGGCGGCGAGCTGATCTACGCCGTCGAGCGCGACTACGTCCTGGAGGACCCCCGCGAGCTGCTGCTCTACGCCGCGCTCGGCGTCCTCGCCGTCCTGGTGGCCCGGACCTCGATGGCCACGGAGGAGGCGATGAAGCGCCGGTTCACCAGCAGCCCGCTGCCCGACTGGATCCAGCCGGCGATCGGCGGGCTGATGGTCGGCGTGCTCGCGCTCGGGCTGCCGGAGGTCCTCGGGACCGGGCACGACAACCCCCCGCTGCCGCTGCTGTCCCCGGCGGTCGGGACCGACCCCGTCCGCTCCTTCATCGAGGGCGGTCCGGGGACCGGCCTGGCAGCCGCCGGATTCCTGCTGGTGCTGATGGTCGGCAAGATCCTCGCCGCCAACAGCTCCATCGCCAGCGGCCACCCCGTGGGCGAGCTCGCACCCACCCTCTTCATCGGGGCGAGCCTCGGTGGTGCGCTGGGCCACGTCGCCACCGTCGTGCTGCCCGGCACCGGCATCGAGCCCGGCGCCTACGCCCTGGTCGGCATGGCCGCCGCGTTCGGCGCATCGGGCAAGGCCCCGCTGACCGGCATCCTGATCGTGTTCGAGCTGACCAGCGACTACGGGCTCGTCCTGCCCCTGATGCTGGCCACCGGCCTGGCGACCTTCCTTGCCGACCGCCTGTGGGAGGGGTCGGTCTACACGCGCCAGCTGCGGCGCGACGGCGTGGTCTACGCCGAACCCGACGACATCGACGTCATGCAGACCGTCTCCGTGGGCGAGGTCATGACCACTGATCCCGACACCGTCACCGCCGACCTGCCGGTGGTGGAGCTCGCCGAGCGCTTCGTCGCGACCGGCCACCACGGCTACCCGGTCGTGGATGCCCACGGTCGGCTGGCGGGGATCGTTACCCGCTCCGACGTCGATGCCCGGCTGGGCGACGCCGACCCCGGTGACCTGACGGTCGGCGACATCGCGACCACGACCGTGTCCACCGTGACACCGGACGACCCGGTCTTCCGCGCCGTGCGCCGCATGGCTGCGCTCAACGTCGGCCGCATCCCCGTGGTCGCCGCCGACGACCGGGGGAAGCTGGTCGGCCTGATCCGCCGCAGCGACCTCGTGCAGGCCTACCAGCGGGCGATCACCCGCAGCATGGGTGTGCAGCAACGAAAGGACCGTTCACGGCTGCGGGAGCTGGCCGACACCCGGTTCGCCGAGGTCGTCGTTGCGCCCGCCTCGTTGGCCGACGGTCGCCAGATCCAGCACATCGAGTGGCCCGAACGAACCCTGGTCACTGGTATCCGACGCGGCGGCGAGTCGTTGACCCCGTCGGGCACGACCCGCCTGCATGCCGGCGACGAGGTCGTGTTCCTCACCGGGTCGGAGTCCATCGAGGACGTCCGCGTGATCCTGGCCGACCCGGCAACGGTGCCCGAGGAGACCGCGTGAGGGTCATCTGCACCGCCGGGCACGTCGACCACGGCAAGTCCACCCTGGTGACCGCCCTGACCGGGCGCGATCCCGACCGGCTGGCGGAGGAGAAGCGTCGGGGGCTGACCATCGACCTGGGCTTCGCGTGGACCACGCTGCCCGACGTCGGCGATGTCGCCTTCGTGGACCTACCGGGACACGAACGGTTCGTGCCGACGATGCTGGCCGGGGCGGGGCCGGTTCGGACGGCCCTGTTCGTCGTGGCCGCCGACGAGGGGTGGATGCCGCAGTCCGCCGAGCACCTGGCCATCCTCGAGCTGCTCGGCACCACCCACGCCGTCGTGGCCCTGACACGCGTCGATCTGGTCGACGAGGAGACCGCCTGGATCGCCGCCGAGCTGCTGGCCGACCAGCTGCAGGACACCGCGCTGGCCGACGCCCCCATCGTGCCGGTGTCCAGCACGACCGGCGCCGGCCTGGAGGAGCTCCGCGTGGCCCTGACGGCAATGCTGTCCGCCGCACCGGCCGTCCCCGACGACGGGCGTCCGCGGATGTGGCTGGACCGTGCCTTCAGCATCCGCGGGGCCGGGACCGTCGTCACCGGCACCCTCCAGGGTGGCGCGGTGGCCGTGGGTGATCGCCTGCACGTCCTGCCGCTGGACCGCGAGGTGCGGGTGCGGGGGCTGCAGGCGCTCGAGCAGGACGTGGAGGAGGTGCGGCCCGGCTGGCGTGTGGCGATGAACCTCTCCGGCGTCGATGCCGACGAGGTGGGACGCGGCGACGCGGTGGTGGGCGGCGGCTGGCAAACCACCGAGGTGGTCGAGGCACTGGTGAGCCCCGTCGACGGGCAGGTCGTCGGCCGGCGGGGCGCATGGACCGCACACGTCGGCACCGCCGCGGTGGGCGTGCACGTCCATCCCGTGGCCGGCCAGGACCTCCTCGACGTGGGCGCGGTCCGGCTGGAGATGGACCGACCCCTGCCGTTGGCCGTCGGCGACCGGGTGGTGCTGCGCGAGTCCGGCCGTGGGGTGACCGCGGGAGGTGGGACGGTCATCGACCCGGCCCCCGGCCCGCGGGTCCGAGGCGCCACGGCCCGGCGGTCCCGTGCACAGCGGCTGGAGCGCGCCGGCTCCGTGGACGCCCCAGCCGACCGGGTGCGCCTGCTGGTCGAGGCACGACGGGCCGCCCCGACCGCGGCCGTCCTGGCCGACGCCAACGCCGGCCCCGACGCGATCGCGGCGGGTGACGCAATCGTGGTCGGTGACCACTTGGTGCACCCGGAGGAGTTCGCGCTGTGGAGCGGGCTGGCCGTCAGCGCCGTCGTGTCGTTCCACCAGCGACGTCCGGCCCTGCCCGCCGTCGACCCGGAGGTTCCCCGACGGCGGCTGCGGGAAGCCGGCTGTCCCCTCGACGTCATCCGCCCGCTGCTCGGCCTGCTCGTCGAGCGCGACCGGCTGACCAGCGTCCCGGGCGGGGTTGCCGCCCCCGGCCACGAGCCCCGGCTGACGGTGGCCCAGCAGTCAGCCAGGGTGGCGTTGCTGGAACGGCTGGACGCCGAGGGGGCCAGCCCTGCGCCCCTCGCCGAGGTCGCCGAGGCCGTGTGCGCCGACGACGACCTGCTGACGGTCCTGCGGTCGACCGGTCAGCTCGTGGACCTGCCCGGACTGGACGCGGCCATGACGGCCAGCGCCCTGGAGCGGGCGACTGCCAGGCTGGCGGCCCTGCAGGCCGACAGCGGACCGTTCACGGCGTCACAGGCACGAGAGGCGCTCGACACGACCCGTCGGTTCGCCCTGCCACTGCTGGAGCTGCTGGACACCACCGGGGTCACGACCCGCGATGGCGACCTACGACACCTCACCTGACCTCGGCCACAGCCCGTTTCACCCGAGTTCGGCTATCGCCCGTTTCACCTGAGTTCGGCCACGGCCTCAACCTCGACCGGGACGTCCAGCGGCAGCACCGCTGTGCCCACCGCGGACCGGGCGTGGCGGCCGACCTCGTCGCCGAGGATCTCGCCGAGCAGCTCGGAGGCGCCGTTGGCCACCAGGTGCTGCTGGGCGAAGTCGGGCGCGCTGGCCACGAAGACGGTGATCTTGACGATCCGTGCGATGCGGTCGAGGTCGCCGTCGGTCGCGGCCTTCAGCTGGGCCAGCACGTTGATCGCGCACTGGCGAGCAGCGGCCTGCCCCTCCTCCAGCGACACGTCGGCACCGACCTTGCCGGCGCTGATCGGACTGCCGTCCTTCACCGGGATCTGCCCAGCGGTGAAGACCAGGTTGCCCGTCCGCGTCCACGGCACGTAGGCCGCAGCCGGGGGCGGTGCCTCGGGCAGCTCGATCCCGGCAGCCGCCAGGCGGTCGTCGACAGCGCCCATGGGTCAGCCCGCCTTCGGCCGCTTGAAGTAGCCGATCTGCTGCTGCGGATTGAACGCCACGACGGTCACGAGCTCCCACCCGTCATCGCCGAAGTTGTTCAGGATCTCCTGCAACGCGTGGTCCAGGAGGGGTGCGGTGAAATACTCCCACTTCGTCATGGCGCGCACGCTACCTGTCGAGGGGCCCGCTGCCCAACCCGGTCAGGCGCTGATCTTGACCTTGCCCTGGAGGATCTGCTTGCGCTCGCCCTCGGCGTAGCCGCCCCAGACGCCGTGTGGCTCCTTGGTGGACAGCGCCCACTCGAGGCATTCACCACGCACGGGGCACTCGTTGCAGATCGCCTTGGCGCGCTTCTCGCGGGCCTCGCGTTCTGGCTTGTGCTCGAACTGGGCTGGGGGGAAGAAAACACCGGCGTCGACACTGCGGCACAGTCCGTGGGCTTGCCAGGAGGTGCTGGGGGCCGAAGTCAGCAACGGCAGGGTGGCCATGTGGGCGGACTCCATGCTGTAGCGAGTGGTTGGTCAACTGGACAGTGTCGGGAGCCTATGCGCGCTGGCCGCACAGCGGAAGGCCCAATCTCGACCTATCACGAGTGACTAGGCCCGAATGACTCGTTGTGACCGGATCCTGCCGCTTCGGAGTCGTAGGACCCCCAGAACGGTCGCAGTTGGCTACCGAACGTCAGGTTGGCGCCGCGGGGAAACGCGCACGCTACCCAGCGGAGTTGCCGGGACACGGGGCGATCGTGAGCATGCCGCCGTCGGCCATCGACTCGTTGCCACGCGTGTCCGTGGCGGTCACGGTCACGGCGGCGGTCCCCGGCGAGTCGAAGGGCCCGACGACCCCGACGAACTGGCCGGGACTGGTCGGGTCGGGTCGGAGATCGACCTGGGACTGCCGTCCAGCACCCGGACCGTCCACGGTCAGCACCACCGCGTCGATCCCGGACTCGTCGGCGACGGTCACGGCAACCTCGGAGGAATCCAGGCCACAGCCCTGCTGGATCAGCAGTCGGGTGCCGAACTGGACCTCCTGCAGCTCGGGTGGGCGCTCGACGGCGGTGGTGACGACGACCTCGCGAACGGTGCCGACCGCGGTCTCGATGCGGACGATGCCCTCGTGGTCCCCCTCGGGCATGTCGCCGAGCCGGCTGACGCCCACCTGCACCGTCGACCCCGGCCCGATGGTGCCGCTCGCGGGCTCGAACGTGGCCCATTCGGGACCGCCGGTGATCTGCCACTCCAGCGGCGCACCTCCCCCGTTGCCCAGCTGGACGGTGCCGCCGTCGTCATCCACGACGACGGGGTCGGCCGGGACGAGCAGCTGGCCACGGTCCGCTTCGGAGGCGGAGTCCGAGGGCTCCGCGTCCACCGCCTCCGGCACGGTCGGCACCCCGTCGGAGGCCGCAGCGACCGCTCCCGCGCTCCCCACGTCGGAGGACGGTGAGGGGGTTCCCGACGCGTTGGTGGACGGGATGACGGGAGGGTTGGACTGATCGGGCAGCTCCGGCACCGACTCGGTGGTGAGGGCCGCGGGTTCACCGGCCTCGTCGCCGAAGAGCGCACGGGCCAGGATTCCGGCCACGACCAGCGCGATCGCCGCGCCGAGCGCCACGCTCAGGACCAACGGCACGCGTCGGTGCCGCTTGGGGTCCGTCGCAGCGCCGTCGCCGTCCGGGACCGTCACGGTGGCTGGGGCAGGCGGGTCGCTCGGGGAGGAGACCGGCCCCACCGGGCCGGTCGTCGCTGCACCCTCGAGGTCCATCGGCGGGGCCGCCAGGGGCATCGCGTGCTCGGGCGGGATGGTGGCGTCGTCGTCCGGGGCGGACCACGGGACTGCCTGCTCCGGGGGGATGGTCGGGTCGTCGTCGCGGGTGACGAGCGGGATCGCCGCCTCGGGAGGGATGGTGTCGTCGAGGTCCTCGGGGTCCGCCACGGGGGACGGCATCGCCACCGCGTCCACGGCCTCGAGCCGTGTGCTGACCGCGTCGCGCAGCTGCGGCGGGGCGGGCGCCAGCGGAACCGCCTGCAGCAGCTGCAGCGGATCGGGCGCGCCCGGTGGCATGGGGACGGCACCGGTGATCGCCTGCGCGTGCTGCTGTGCGGTCACGATGCGGCGGACCCACGGTGAGTAGGTGCCGTCCCACTCCTCCTGCAGCTCCGACAGCCCGGGCCAGGCCGGCCCCACGCCGAGCAGCGACAGCAGCGCCCCGATCTCCTCGTGCGCTCGTTCCAGCGCCCGGTCCAGCAGCCGGTCGGAGGCCGCCTCCGACAGCCCCATCGCGCCGGCCAGGTCGGCCCCCGACAGGCCGTGACGGAGGTGGAGGGTCATCAGCGCCTGGTCACGTTCGCTGCAGGCGGCGAGCGCCTCCCACACGACCGCGCCGAGGTCACCGGTGGTGTGGTCCTCCCTGACGTGTGGCAGCTCGACGACGCGGTCCTCGGGGCTCAGCCTGCCCCGGGCCGCCAGCCAGTCGAATGCCTCGCTGCGGATCGTGGCGTACAGCCACATCCGCAGCTCGTGCGGCTCCGTCGGGTGCCCCGGCGCGCGAGCGGCGACCACGACGTCGCGGACCAGCTCGGCGGCCGCGCCGGCGTCACGGGTGACGGCGACCACGAAGTCGTACAGCCGGTCGGCGTGGCGGTCGTAGACCTGCAGGGCGGCGGCCGTCGATCGGCTCGGCGGTGGGGTCGGGGGCAGCGGGGTCGGGGGCGGTGTCGGGTCAGTCGCGTCGGGCGGCCCGGGCACCACCGTTCCGCCTTCGTGGTTGGAGGCCACGACCCGTCGTCACACCTTCGTGGTGCTGGTGTCGTCGACGATCTCGACGTCGAGCGTCAGGCTGTCGTTGAGCCCGAGCACCCGCACCTTGGTCCCGGTCCGCACCTTGCCCGAGCCCTGCGGGGCACGGGCGCGCCACAGCGCACCGCCGACGAAGATGTGTCCCTCGGGGCCGAGCGCCGAACGGACGATGCCGACCTTGCCCTCGACAGCCTTGGCGCCGAGCAGCGCCTGGTTGCCCTGGGCACGCAGGACCGACGTCATCATCATGATGAAGAACACGGCGGCGGAGAGGGTCCCGACGACGATCAACCACGTCGGGGGGGCGAGCTGGGGGATCTGCCACATGTTGATCGATCCGGCTCCGAGCGCGAGGGTGCCGACGGCGCTGGGCCACGACAACCCGGCGATGGCCAGGTCGTAGGCGAGCAGCAGCAGGCCGATCACCGCGATCACCGCCCACAGCGGCTGGATGGGCAGGACGGCGACGGAGTAGACACCCAGCGCCAGGACCCCGATGGCGGAGAACCCGGACACGCCGAAGCCCGGCTGGAACACCTCGAAGAAGAGGGTCAGGGCGCCGGCGAGCAGCAGGAGGTAGGCCAGCGTCGGGCTGGACGCCGTGTGGAGGATCCGCTGCACCAGGTCGAGGTTGACGAACCGCACGTTGGCGGTTACCGGGTCGACGTCGAGCACGACGTCACCGGCGTTGGTGACGACCTCGCGGCCGCCCAGCGCGGCGAGGACCTGCTGGATGGTCGGGGCGACGATGTCGGCGATGCCCGCCTCGGCGAGGGCCGACTCGTCCAGCGTGCGGACCACCGTCGGGTCGGTGCCCTCGGGCAGCTCGGTGCCGTCGGCGATCGGGGCGCCGGTCTCGCCGTCGGGGACCGCGATCACGGCCGCGCCGCTCTCGGCGGCGTCGACGAGGAAGTCAGCATCGCGGCCGCGGGCGTCGGCAAGGGCCTCCAGGTCGGAGGCAACCTCGCCCACGGTCCGCGCCCCGGGGTCGCCCAGGTCAGCCGGGTGGGCCACGCCGTAGAGGCCGGTCGGGGCCAGGGCAAGCACGTGTGCGGCAGCCGCGACGCGGACGCCCGCACCGGTGGCGCGTGCACCTGCGGTGCCCACGTAGACCACGACGGGCACGTCGGAGGACTCGATGGTGTCGACCAGCCGGTCGATGTCACCACCGAGCGCGCCGTCGGTGTCCAGCCGGATCACCACGGCCTGCGAGCCGTCGAGGTTGGACTGCTCGATCGCCCCGATCACGAAGTCGGTCAGCGGATCATCGAGCACGCCCACCGCCTCCACGACGTCGACGGTGGAGGTGGATGAAGCTTGGGCGCTCGCGGGGGCGGCCAGCGCGGCGAGAAGGCCGACGAGGAGCAGCACTCCGCCCGCGATTCGGTGAAGGGCCATCCGGGAGA
Source organism: Euzebya pacifica (assembly GCF_003344865.1). Taxonomy (GTDB): domain Bacteria; phylum Actinomycetota; class Nitriliruptoria; order Euzebyales; family Euzebyaceae; genus Euzebya; species Euzebya pacifica. The sequence goes on along the minus strand of NZ_CP031165.1, from coordinate 806,467 downwards.
GTGTAGGCGGTGAACCCACGACGGCCCCAACGGGGGCCGTTCGGGCCACCCCCCGCCGAGGACAGGGATGTGCACGGTCCGCTGATCGGGGTAATAGTGACCCCGTGGACGCCTCACAGCTGTTGTCGCGCCGCCTGCTGCTGGTCACCGGCAAGGGGGGCGTCGGCAAGTCGACCCTCGCCGCGTCGCTGGCCCTTGCCGGCTCGCGTCTGGGACGCCGTACCTGCTTGGTGGAGGTGGAGGGACGCCAGGCGTTCTCCTCGATCTTCTCCACTGCACCCTGGGACTTCGAGGAGCGTGAGTTCCGGCCGAGCCTCTACGGGCTGTCCATCGACCCGGAGGCATCGCTCACGGAGTACCTGTCGATGTTCTACGGCGCCCAGCGGATCACCAAGCTGGTGGCCAGGACCCCGGCGGTGGAGTTCGCCACGCAGGCCGCACCCGGCATCAAGGACGTCCTGCTGATCGGCAAGGTCAAGGAGATGGAGCGGCGCCGACGTGACGACGGGCAGTTCGAGTACGACCTGATCGTGGTCGATGCCCCGCCGACCGGCCGGATCGTCAACTTCCTCGCCGCCCCCGACGCCACCACCGAGCTGGTCAACGTCGGGCCGGTGCGCCAGCAGGCGCAGACCGTCATCGACATGCTCACGGATTCCTCGCGGACCGCGGTCCTGCTGACCACCCTCCTGGAGGAGATGCCGGTCACCGAGACGGCCGACTCGATCCGCGACCTGACCCAGCTCGGCGTCCCGCTCGGGCCGGTCCTGATCAATCGCGCGGTGCAGCCCGCCATGGACGACGCTGCGCTGAAGCACCTCGCCGGCATGGACCGCGAGGCCGTGCAGCGAGTCCTGGCCGATCTCGGCATCGACGACGTCGACGCGTCCACGGCCGAGGCGCTGCTGGACACCGGCCACACCCACCTCGGACGGCTGGACCTGGCCGAACGCATGCGCCAACGCGTCGCCGACGAGATCGACCTGCCGTCGCTGGAGCTGCCCTTCGTGGCCGACGCCACCCGGCCCGAGGAGATCGTGACCGCCATCGCCGCCACCCTGGAGGACCGGCTGTGACGACCCTCGACCGTGCCCGCGAACGCGACCTGACCGAGGTCGTCGCCGAGCGCCACATCATCGTCTGCACCGGCTCCGGTGGGGTGGGCAAGACCACCACCGCCGCGACCCTGGCCGTTGCCGCTGCACGGCAGGGCCGTCGGACGATCGTCGTCACGATCGACCCGGCCCGCCGACTGGCCCAGTCGATGGGCCTCGACGCCCTCGACAACACCCCACGGGCCGTCGACGCGGTGCCCAACCTCGACGCGATGATGCTGGACATGAAGCGGACCTTCGACGAGGTCATCGACCGGCACGCCGACGATCCCGCCCGGGCCGCCCGCATCAAGTCCAATCGCTTCTACCAGCAGATCTCCGGCCAGCTCGCGGGCACGCAGGAGTACATGGCGATGGAGAAGCTGTTCGACCTGCACTCCACCGGCCGCTACGACTGCATCGTCGTCGACACGCCGCCCACCCGGAACGCGCTGGACTTCCTCGACGCCCCCAAGCGGCTGACGGACTTCCTCGACGGCAAGTTCCTCAAGATGTTCCTGTCCCCCGGCCTGACGGCCACCAAGACCATCGGTCGGATGGCGGCGTTCGGCACCGGGCTGTTCATGAAGGCGGCCGGCCGGATCACCGGCGCCGGCGTGCTGGACGACCTCGCGGAGTTCTTCCAGTCCTTCGAGGGCATGTACGAGGGCTTCAAGAACCGCGCGCAGCTGGTCTACAAGCTGCTGGCGTCCGGCGATGCGGCGTTCGTGGTCGTCTCCTCCGGCGAACCGACGGCCCTGCGCGAGGCCCGCTACTTCGTGCAGCGCCTGGCCAAGGAGGGCATGCCGCTGGCCGGCCTCGTGCTGAACCGGGTGACGCCCGCGCTGCCGGAGGACCTGGCCGCGCTGGCCGCCCGCGTCGGCGAGGACGACCGCGAGCGGCTGCTGGCCGGTGACGACGAGCAGCGGGCCGTGGCCGGCATGCTCGGCCTGCTCGACCGGTCCGCGCAGGTGCACGCCCGGCAGCAGCGCAACATCGAGTCCGGCCTCCACGGGCTGGACCCGCGGACGCTGGTCGAGGTGCCCGAGATGCCGTCGGACGTGCACGACCTCGAGGGCCTCGACGCCATCGGGGAACACCTGATCCGCAGCTGAGGTCCCGCCCGGGGGCATCGTCCCTCCGGCCGGGGTGGCACGCGACGGGCAGGTGAGCCGCGCTCGTGACCGCCGTATCCTCGCGTGCAGACGGACACGGTCGACCGGTCGACCCCGGTGCGCCCCTCACCCCGTGTCCTCAGTCGCACCTCCCCCATGGCCACCACCACTCCCGCCGCGGACCACCGCGACCCCCACATCATCCTCCGGCTGCTCCTGGCGATCGTCCTCGTCCCGCTGCTGATCATCGGCGCCGGCACGGCGATGGGCGCGGGCATCGCACCGCTGGTCCAGCCCGTCGCCGACTTCACGCACCGCGTGGACTCCGAGGTGCTGGACTTCCCGCCCCTCGGCGACATCATCGAGGGGTACGTCGCCGACGAGCGGTCCGTCGTCCTTGACGCCAACGGCGACGAGCTGGCGATCCTGCGCTCGGTCAACCGGGTCAACGTGAGCATCGAGGAGATCCCGGCCCACGTCCAGAACGCGGTCCTTGCGACGGAGGACCAGACCTTCCGCGAGCACACCGGCGTGAACTGGCGAGCCATCTCCCGTGCTGCGCTGGGCAACCTGCGGTCCGGCGACATCGAGTCCGGTGCGTCCACGATCACCCAGCAGCTGATCAAGAACCTCACCGGCGAGGCCGAGACGACGATCGAGCGGAAGCTGCGCGAGGCCGTCTACGCCATCGAGCTGGAGCAGAACGCCACCAAGGACGAGATCCTCGAGATCTACATGAACGAGGCCTACCTCGCCAACGGCGTGTACGGCTTCGGTACGGCGGCGGAGTACTACTTCTCCAAGGAGATCGGCCAGCTCGACGTTGGCGAGGCCGCCATGCTCGCCGGCATGTTGCGCGCGCCCAACGCCAACGACCCGCTGGCCAACCCGCGCAACGCCCTGGACCGCCGCAACATCGTGATCAACCAGATGGCCGAGGCCGGGTTCATCACCGACCTGGAGGCCCTCGGCTTCGTCGTCGACGCCCCCGACACCGCCACCGACGAGCAGCTCGTGCGCACGCTCGGCCTGAACATCTCCGAGATCGAAGAGGCCTCCGAGCCGTTCTTCGTCAACTACATCCGCACGCTGCTGCGGGACATCCCCGAGCTCGGCGTCGATGCCGACGCGCGTGAGCGGGCCGTCCTGAACAACGGCCTGACGATCCGCACCACGATCGACCCGCTGATGCAGGACCTCGCCCAGGACGCCATCACCGACGTCCTGACCGACCCCGACGGTCCGCAGGCAGCGTTGACGTCGGTCGACCCCGACACCGGACAGATCATCGCTATCGGCTTCGGCCCGAAGGAGTTCGGATCGGGCCCGGGTCAGACCGAGGTGCTGCCGGCAGTGCCGGGCGTCGGGTCCTCCTTCGGCCGCCAGCCCGGGTCGTCGTTCAAGGCCTTCGAGATCGTCGCGGCGCTGGAAGCCGGCGTCACGCCGACCTACACCATCGACACCCCCTCCCCCTACGTGCCCCGCGGGCACTGCGCCAACTCCGGCTGGCGGCCGGGCAACTACTCCGACGGCGGCGGCGGGTCGATGAACATGGCCCGTGCCACCGCCATCTCCTCCAACGTGTACTTCGCCCACCTCGTCGACGAGTTCACCGGTCCCGAGGGCCTGGCCGACGCCGCGACCCGCATGGGCATCGTCAACACCGACCTCTTCGACCCACCCGGGCCGGCCGAGTCCCCCATCTGCGCCGCGGTGCTGGGTGCCAGCGAGGTGTACCCGCTCGACATGGCCAGCGCTTTCGGGACGATGGCCGCCGGCGGCGTGCACTGCGAGCCGTACGCGATCACCGAGATCCTCGACCGCGACGGCAACGTCATCTACGAGGGCGGCACGGACAACTGCACCCAGGCGATCGAACCCGACATCGCCAACGCAGCGACCTCGCTGCTGCGCGGCCCGATCGAGAACGGCACCGCCAGCCGCCACGGCCAGGTCGGTCGCCCCGCTGCGGGAAAGACCGGGACGACCCAGGACTGGAAGGACGCCTGGTTCGTCGGGTTCATCCCGCAGGTCTCCACTGCCGTGTGGGTCGGCAACGAGATCCCCACGACCATGGTCGACAACCGTTGCGGTCGGGTCACCGGCGGCTGCCTGCCGACGATGATCTGGGGCAACTACATGCGCTCGCTCATCGACACGATGGGCTGGCCGGTCGAGGACTTCCCCCCGCCGCCGCGCTTCCCGAGCTCCATCGTCCCGTCCGTCGTCGGCATGACGGAGTCCCAGGCCATCGCCACGCTGGCCGCCGAGGAGTACGCCGGCCAGGCCACGACCGTCAGCGACTGGCGACCGGCGGGGACCGTGGTCGAGCAGAACCCACCGGGAGGATCCGAGGCCCCGAAGGGCACGACGATCGTGCTCGGCGTGTCCGACGGCACCGGTGAACGACCGACCGTCCCGAGCGTCGTCGGCCTGTCGCAGGCCGAGGCGATCGCCCTGCTCGAGGGCCTCGGCATCGATGTCGTGGTCAGCGAGGTCCCCGTCGACGACCCCGAGCTGATCGGCTTCGTCGTCGGACAACGACCCGAGGGCGGACAGCTCGTGCTCGAGGTGCCCGACAGCAACCCCGGGACGCCCGACATCGGCCAGGTGATCATCGAGGTCGGCCGCGAACGGACCGAGGACGACCCGCCACCGTCGTCGGAGACGCCCACGCCCGACCCCTCGGCGTCCCCCAGCGACGAACCGAGCGGCGAGCCAGAGCCGGGCGAGACCGACGAACCCGTCGGCCGACCCGGCGACGGGGACGGCGAGCCGTCGGAGGAGCCGAGCGAGCAGCCCAACCCCGCACCCACCGACCCCGGCGGCGGCGACGGCTCCGGGGACGGTGACGGCGAGCAGCCCCCCGAACCCGCCCCCGCCGGCCGACCCGGCGGCGACTCGAGCGACGACGGGTGATCGGCACCATCGGCAAGGGGGTGGCGCTCGCCGGCGCGGCCGCGCTGGCCTGGGGGGTCGGGATCGAGCGACGCTGGTACGCCACCCGCCACGAGACCCTCCCCCTCCTGCGTGGCGAGGGGCGCCTGCGGATCCTCTTCTTCGCCGACCTGCACCTCGCACCGGGCCAGGACCACCGGCTGGATCACGTCCGTCGGGTCGCGGAGGAGGTCCAGCCGGACCTGCTGGTGAGCGGCGGGGACAACCTCGAGCATCCGGACGCCATCGGCCCGGTCGTGGCGCTCCACGAACGGCTCCGTGAGGTCACCGGGGCGCCGGCGTTGGCGGTGCTGGGGGCACACGACCGGTTCGGCCCCCGACGCGGCAACCCGGCGGCCTACCTGTGGCAGCCGTCGGAGGGACCACGTGGCGAGGCGCTGGACACCCCCGCGCTGGTCAAGGGCATGGAGGACAGCGGCTGGCAGGTCCTCTGCAACGACACCTCGACGGTGACGACCCCCGCCGGGATCATCGAGGTGGCCGGTGTCGACGACCCCCACATCGAACGGGACGACCTCTCGATCATCCGCCCCGCTGGGGCGGTGGAGGACCCCGTGCTGCGCCTCGGCCTGACCCACGCCCCCTACCTGCGGGTGCTGCACGGCTACGACCGCGCCGGCTTCGACCTGGCCCTTGCCGGCCACACCCACGGGGGTCAGCTGGCCGTCCCGTGGTGGGGCGCGCTGGTCAGCAACTCCGACCTGCCGCCCGCCCAGGCCAAGGGGACGTCGCTGATCGGCACCGACCTCCACCTGCACGTCTCCGCCGGCCTCGGCCACTCCGTGTACTACCCCATCCGCTTCGCCTGCCGCCCGGAGCTGACCGTCCTCGACCTGGTGGGCCGCTAGCCGTCGGTACCGGGCGGTCGTGGGTGGACCCCGCCCCCCGGTTGGCGCGATCGGGGCCTGCGGCGCCCATGGGCGACAAACCCGCAGATCGGAGAGGGGAGGGGTTCCCACGATCGTGCCCGTCGTCGTTTGGGGACGATGGAGCCCCCGATCGCGCCGATCAAGGCCGGGCGGATTCAGGCGACCAGAGCGGCCGTTCCCGGACCCGGCCGAAGGGACGTTGCCCGTGTTGGCCGACCGGCGATGGGGCCGGTATGCTCTTCGTTCCCGCGACGGCCGTTTCCCGATGTGCCGCCGCAACGGGATGTAGCGCAGTTTGGCAGCGCGCCACGTTCGGGACGTGGAGGTCCAGGGTTCAAATCCCTGCATCCCGACCACGGAGGTCAAGGAGTCTCTAGGGATTCCGTGACCTCTTGGTAGGTGCAATTTGATGCGACTCACCAGTTACTCACCACATTCGACCGTGGGCGGGGATCGGGATCGAGGGGGTGGGGGCGCTTACGAGCTTCTCCGGTCGTGTGGGGACGCCCGGTGCACCTAGGGGTCATGGACCTCGAGCAGCACCAGAGCTGGGGCCTCGGGCCCCTCATCAGCGTCGACGAGCTGGCCGCCTACCTCGGCCTGCCGAAGCAGACGATCTATGACTGGCGCGTCAGCGGGAAGGGCCCGCAGGGCTACCGCATCGGCAAGCACCCGCAGTCAAGGCCCGCAGACCCGCGCACCAGCCATGCGAGGGCGGCTGTTCACCAAGGGCGACGGTCGTTGGTGCTCCGCGCGCCAGGCCGTTGGCGATGTCAGTCGATCCCTAGGCTCCGCTCCACGCCACTAGATCGATCTAAGTGGAACGGGGCGCGGAGGGGTTGATGAGGTATGGCCGAAGATGTGAATGCGTTCTGCCACGCCCAGTGGCCGGGCTTGGTGCGCACCCTCACGGCCATGACAGGTGACATGCAGCGTGCCCAGGACCTCGCCCAGGAAGCGATCGCCCGCGTGATCCTGCGGTGGCCTCGGGTCCGCGGGATGGAGCATCCGGGCGGCTATCTGTTCCGCATCGGCATGAACCTGGCTCGCGACGATCTTCGAGCGCGTCGCGATGAACCTGCGCACCCGGTGGTGGCCGACGGCGTCGTCGACGACCATGCCAGGCGGGTCGCGCTCGTCCTCACGTTGCGGCAGGGCCTCGCACGGCTGACACCTCGTCAGCGAACTGCGGTGACGCTGCGGCATCTGGGCGGGTTGTCCGTCGAGGAGAGCGCCTCAGCCATGGGTTGCCGGCCCGGGACGGTCACTGCCCTGTGTCACCAGGCCATGAGGCGACTTCGCGCGGACCACGACGTCATGGACCTCGTAGGAGACGAACGATGACCGAACTGCAGTGGCCTGCGGCGTTGGACACAGGCGAGCCGGACCTGGCCCGCGCCCACAGGCGCGCCGCCGAGCTCGGAGAAAACCGGCGGCGTCAGACCCGGCGTGCCTTCATCGTCGTGGCCTCCTTCATCGTGCTGGCGATCACCATTCCGATCCTCTCCCGCATCCCCAGCACCACGACGCAGCTGGCCGTTCGGCCCCAGGCATCGCCGACCGCATCCCTGATCCCTGCGCCGTCCATGACAATCGCGCCCAACCCGGACAACACACCCCGACCCGGATCCACGCCTTCGCCATCCGATGGGGCGATCGATCCCTACGCCGACGCCCCACCCGCAACCGGGCCCTCTGAGGCAGTGGTTCTCCTGGATGACAATCGGGCGGCGTCCGTTCAGCTCGCGATGATGCCCGAGGTCACCGTCGGCCCGCACCTGACCGGAACGCTTCATGTCGGTGAGGTCGCCTTGGACGTCCCCCCGACGTTCGTGCTCAGCTCCTGGGACGGCACGGCCTGGACCCCGCTGCCCACCCTGACGCTATCCCCCGCTGAAACAACTGAGGTGGCCGCAGGGGCTGCCCTCAGCATGGGGGTCGCCGCCGACGACGGCACCGGTGTGGAGGCCCCCCTCACCCCAGGATGGCACCAGGTCAGCTGGACGATCCCCATCGGTCAGGAGAGCGTGACGGTGCACGCGCGCACCAACGTCGTCCCCTTGCCCGGCGACCTGCAGGATCTGGAAGCGGGCAACTTCGGGACCTACTACATCGGGTTCACCGGCAACCAATTCGGTTATCCCGCCACCTGGAGCGTCGGCGACCCATCGTGTGGAACTCCGCCGCGCGAGGCGCTCCGCATGGCCCCGATGGGGACGGACATGGCCTGCGACCTGGACGAGCCCGACGCCGGGCTCCTGGCCATCCCCGCATCGCACTGGCCCGAGCAAGAGGGTGGCGTCCAGGAGACGTTCGCCCGCCAGACCGCAACCGTGACCACCGACGCCGATGGGGCGACCACCTACCGATTCGAGGCCATCGATCTGGTCATCCGAATCCGGTTCGAACGCGACCCCACACTCGTCCAGGCGATCCTCGACTCAGTCGACACCGACGGGCCGCCGCCCAGTTCCGACGGCCCCGACTTTGATGCGCAGCTCGCCGAACGCCTGACTGATGACTTTCGGACTTCCACTGCGGAGGGACCACAGGCACGCCTCATCGAACAACCCCAGACGCAGCATCCGGACCTCTGGGTCGTGTTCGCCGGGGCCGACGACAGGGGCGCCCACGTCAGCGCAACCCTCTTCCGAGGCGCCTTCGAAGAGGCCGTCGCCAACTCGATTCCAGACGGTTGCCCACCCCTGACGACGACGTTCGTCGAGGACTGCGGCCAGCTGGTGGAGGTCCGCGGACGTCGCATCGCGGTCGTACTACCAACCACCACCTACTTCCACGCCTTCGTGGATGCGCCGGATGGGCACGTGCTGAACGTGGTCATCCAACAACAGCCCGGAAACCCCGACTCCCCGACCGCTCTGACACCGCAGGAAGCCATCGAGTGGCTCTCGACCGTAGACGCCCTCTTCACCCCATGAACAGCACACGCGCATGCGACACGCAGGCCAAGCCCGACGTGTCTTTCGCTCCGCTCGGGGCGTTCGGGCCACGCAGGCAAAACCAAGACCACTCGCTTCGCTCGCGTGTCGGGTGGGCCGGGCGGGGGTATGGGTGGGCGACCGCCGTCACCCGGGGCGGTGTCCGGATGCCCCAGCGAAGCGAGCGAGATGCCGATCGGCCCCGACGCACAGACCTCGTCACCACCCTCGGCGCTCGCCGTGGTGATCCCGGCGCGGGACGAAGCGGCCATGATCGAGTCGTGCCTGCGCTCGGTGGCGCGCAGCCTGGCCCTCACCGGCCTGCCCGCCGGCGTGGTGGTGGTCGACGACCGATCCCGTGACGACACCGCTGCACGCGCGACCGACGCCGGGCGGCGGTTCGGCCTGGACCTCGTGGTCGTCCAACCGCACGCCCGCACCATCGGCGCCGTCCGCCATCGGGGCGCGTTGGCCGCCGTCGACACCTTCGGCCTCGACGGGAACGCCTGGCTGCTCAGCACCGACGCCGACACCCTCGTCCCCGAGTCGTGGGCACCGGACTACGTGCACCGCGCCCGCCTCGGCCTGGACGCCGTCGCCGGGGTGGTGGACCTGCGCACCGACGTGGACGTGCCCACGTTCCTCGACGACTGGCGACGCGGCTACCGGCGGACCCTGTCCGTCGACGACCACCCCCACGTCCACGCGGCCAACCTCGGTGTCCGTGTCTGGCCCTACCTGACCTGCGGTGGGTTCCCGCCCGTCGACCAGGCCGAAGACGTCGCCCTGTGGTGCCGCCTGCGCGACATCGGGGCCCGTGTGGTTGCCGACCCCCGGCTGGTCGTCGACACCTCCGGCCGGATCGACGCCCGGGTCGCCCGCGGGTTCGGTGCCGCCATCCACCGCCTCCACGCCCTTGACGCCCTCGACACGATGGGATCGCTGGACATCAGGACCTCGCTCGACGCGAGGACCTCGCTGGACGCGTCGTGAGCGTGCATCCCCTCTCCTACTTCGACGGCAAGTACGCCGACGACCCCGACCCATGGGGCTTCGACCGCCGTCCCTACGAACGACGCAAGCAGGACCTGTCCATCGCCGCCCTGCCGGCCGGACGACGCTTTGCCAGGGCGGTCGAACCCGGCTGTGCCAACGGCGCCCTGACCGAGCGGTTGGTCGAGGTCTGCGACGAGGTGATCGCCTTCGACCCCATCGCGAGCTGCGTCGAGCGGGCGACCGACCGCCTCGACGGCACCAACGCCCGCATCGAGCAGGGCCAGCTCCCGTCCGCCTGGCCCGACGGCACCGTCGACCTGGTCGTCCTGAGCGAGGTCGCTTACTACCTCGACGCCGCGACCCAGCAGCAGCTCGACGCGGCGATGGCACGGTCGATGACCGATGACGGCGTCCTCGTCGCCGTCCACTGGACCGGCCCGACGAACTACCCGCGCACCGGCGAGGAGGTCCACGCGCACCTCGACGCCCTGCCGTGGCTGGACCGGCTGACCTCCCTGGTCGACCCCCAGTTCGTCCTCGACGTTTGGCAGGTCCAGCGATGACGGGCTGGTCGCACCGCCGCGACACCGCCCCCACGTGGGACCCACCGGAGGGACCGATCGTCGTCATCGCCCCGCACCCCGACGACGAGGTCCTCGGTGCCGGCGGGCTGCTGTGCCGCGCTCCCGCCCGGGTGACCGTGCTGGCCGTCACCGACGGGGGCAACGCCTATCCCGGGCACGTCGAACCCGACGTGCTGGCCGGCCGACGACGCGACGAGCAGCGCGCGGCCCTCATCGAGCTCGGTGTCGATCCGGACCGCGTCCATCGGCTGGGCATCACCGACGGCACGGTGCCCGCCCACGAGGAGGAGGTCACCGCGGCCATCCTCGCCCTGGCACCCGACGGCGCAACCGTCGTCGCGCCGTGGCTGCACGACCACCACAGCGACCACGAGGCCTGTGGGCGGGCCGCCGTCCGGGCCGTCGACCGGCGTCCTGACCTCGCCCTGCGCTGCTGGCTGTTCTGGGCCTATCACCACACCCCGGTGGAGCGGCTTGCCCCGTCCGGCCTGGTGGCGCTGGAGCTCGACGACGACACCCGCCGACGCAAGGCCCTGGCCATCGATGCTCACGCCTCGCAGCTGACCGGGCCGCCGGGGGTGGCCCCGATCCTGGACCGCCACCTCCTGGGGCCCGCGCTGACCTCCCGAGAGTGCTACGTGACGACATGACCACGATGCACACCGACCAGGGGCCCACCGACCGCCGGACCACGATCGCCAGCACCGTCCGGGCCGCCGTGGAGGAGCCGGCGTTCGCCACGGCCCTGCACGGCGACCCCGTGGCGCGGATCGACTACCTCATCAACCTCGCCCGCACCGGCTCGGTGTCCATCGCCCGACTCGTGGAGGCCCACCTCGACGCGGTGCTGATCCTCGACGAGGCAGGACTGACCCCACAGGCCGATGCGCTGTACGGCGTGTGGGCCTCGCGTGGTGGCGTGGAGCGACACGACGGCCACATCAGCGGGCCCAAGCCGTTCTGCTCGGGTCTCGGGGTCGTCGACCGGGCGCTCGTGAGCGGCACCGACCCAGGTGGAGGACCAGAGCTACTACTCGACGTCGCTGCCGGCGACAAGCTCGACGGGGTCGAGCACGTCCACGGCCCCTGGGCCACCGACGCGCTGGCCGACACCGCGACCGGGACGTGCCGGTTCCTCGACCACCCCGTGGACACCGTCGTCGGGAAGCCCGGCTGGTACCTGGCACGACCCGGCTTCTGGGCGGGTGCGCTGCGGCCGGCTGCCTGCTGGGCCGGGGCGGCCCTGGGCCTCGTCGACGAGGCGGTGGCGATGGGCGAGGACGCCGGGCCGCATCGCCTCGCCCACATCGGCGCCCTCCACGCAGCCGGTGAGGCGATGGTTGCCGTCCTGCACCGCGCGGCCCAGCACCGCGAAGGACCGGGTCAGCTGGAGGCGCTCGCCGCCCGCCACACCGTGGAACGGCAGGCCGCGGAGGTGCTGGATCGGATCGGTCGGGCGTTCGGGCCGCGCCCGTACGTCGGCGACGCCGCCTTCGCCCAGCGTGCCGCGGACCTGCACCTGTACCTGCGCCAGGACCACGCCGAGGGGGACCTCGAGGCGGTGGGCCGGGCGGTCGTGGCTACCGCAGGTCGTTGAGGTCGCAGTAGAGGGCTGCCTGGGAGGGGATGTCGGTCACGACCCCGCGGCCGGCGTTCAGGCGGTTCAGCAGCGACATCGGGGCCGGACGGCCGTTGCGGGCTGCCCCGATCACGGCTTGTGCGACCGACAGCGACTCGGCCGTGGCCATGTCGGCGGCCAGGGCCTCTGCCACTGAGCCCAGGCCGGCGGGCCGGTCGCCCTGACCGGGTTCCACGACCTCCCACGTGTTCATCATCCCGTGGTCCTCGTGCTCCAGCATGTGGCAGTGCATCATGTAGGGGCCGAGGTGGTCGGTGAACGTCGACCCGACGAGGACGACCTCGCCGGGGTCGATCCGGAACGTCTCCTTCAACCCCTGTTCGTGCACCGGCGCCGGATCGCCGTTGCGCTGCAACACCACCCAGTCCACGTCATGGATGTGGATGAAGTGGGTCTGCTGGGTCGTGTTGGCCAGCAGCCACGTCTCGCTGGCCCCTAGCTCGGGACGGGCGTCCACGCGGTCGTGGTCGAACGCACGGCCGTTGATGGTCCACGCGGCGCGTCCGGCCTCGTCGACACCGACGCCGAACACCCACACCCGGTCCGGCTGCGCCGCGAGCCCCGCGGCCCAGTGCGGCAGCTCGCGCAGCGCCTGGCCGTGGTCGATCACCGATGAGGTGTCCGGGTGATCGGGGTCGACCGGACCGACCCTGAACTCCACGAACTCCGCTGGCGTGGGGGCGTTGTAGAACGGCACTACCCCCTGGGCGGACGCCGACCCGGGTCCCGATGCCAGGACCAACCGCTGGCCCTCCATGCCCGTGAAGTCGACGATGACCTCGGCACGTTCGGCCGGGCCGAGCAGGATGTCGTCGCGCTCGAGGGCCACCGGCAGCAGGCCGGCCTCGGCGGCGATCTGCACCATCGGCACGGTCCCGTTCGGGCCGCTGAGGGAGAAGTTGTAGACCTGCCAGTTCGCGGCGTTCATCAGGCGCAGGCGGTACCGACGAGCCTGCACGTCGGCGAAGGGCTGCAGCACCCCGTTGACGAGGAACATCGGTCCGAGCGACGCGGTCTCGTCACCCGACAGCGGGTAGCGGCCCGTGCCCCCCACCGGGGCGGCGTCCAGCGCCGTCGCCTCCTCGCGATCGGGGGCGGTGAAGCGGTCCAGCAGCTGGTTCTGCTCGTCGACATCGCGGTTGGTGCACATCAGGACCAGGTCCTGGTCACCGTCGGGGAGGCCGAGGGCGGCCTCGACGTCGTCGTCGATGATGAACATGCCCTGCAGGCCGAACCAGTTGTTGCGGCCGGTCCGGAAATGGGAGTGGTCGTGGTACCACTGCGTGGCCGCCCGCTCGCCCTCGCCGTCCTCCATCAGCTCGTAGACGTAGGTGCGCGTCGCGCCGGGCAGCACCGGATCCTGCACCGGCCCGCCGTCGTGCTCGGCCGCCTGGTGGCCGCCGTGGTGGTGCACGGTGATGTCGCCGACCTCGGCCGGCAGGTCGTTGGTGACCCTGACGGTGGTCTGCTGCCCCGATGGACGCCGGATCGTCGGACCCGGCCAGGTGCCGTCGAACGTCCACATCTTCGTGGGCTGGCCCGGCAGGAGCTGCACGTCGGCCTCGCGCGCGACGAGGGAGATATCGGCGTCGGTGATGACCGGCGGCTGGCGCAGTGGGCTGGTGAACGGCAGCGGCAACGCCGCGCCCTCGATGGCCCCGGCGACGCCCGACGCGGCGGCGCTGGACAGGCCGAGGACCCCGGTCAGGACCCCGGCGCGGGCCAGCAGGGTGGTCCCTGCCAGCGCACCAGCTCCGGCGGTCGACGTCCTCAACAGATCACGGCGGTTGAACCTGGGGATCACGGCAGTACCTCACACAGTCGGCCCGGACTGGTTGCCGTGCACGGCAGCCAGCCCTTTCCTCCTGAATTCGCCGCTCACACAACGAACTCCTGCTCGCTGCGTGATTTTCTTCGGGCGCGTCATCGACGGACCCGCACCCCCAGGAGGTCGGGCGCTACCCGGCGCCGAAGAGGGACCCGGCGACGGCGCGGATGCGTGCCATGGACGAGGGATCGTGGTCGATGGGCGCCAGCTCCTCCCCCGCCTGGGTCTTCCAGCGTGCTGCCACCGCGAGCGGGTCGACCTGCTCCAGCGCCGCGGCAGCCTGCACCGCGGCGCCCAACGCCACGAGCTCGTCGGCGGCGGGGACCAGCAGCCGGCGGCCGGTGAGCTGACCGATGACTTGACGCCACGCCGTCCCCTGGGCGCCGCCGCCGATCAGCACCAACGGCGCGTCGGGGTCCAGTCCGCCGGACTGCTCGGCGATCGCATCCATCGCGTCCACCAGCGATGCAGCGGCACCCTGGTAGGCCGCGAGGAGGATCTCGCCGGGTTCGGTGTCGTGGCGCAGGCCGAGCATGGCCCCGCTGGCGTTCGGCAGGTTGGGGGTCCGCTCGCCGTCGAGGTAGGGGAGCATCGTGACGTCAGTGCGGTCGGCCACGGCGTTGCGGTCGATCCCGAGCCACGTGGCAACGCGGTCGACGGCCAGCGTGCAGTTGAGCGTGCAGGCCAGCGGCAGGTACCGGCCGGTGGCGTCGGCGAAGCCGGACACGGTGCCCGAGGGATCGCCCGGGCGCCGGTCGCTGACGGCATACACCGTGCCGGATGTCCCGAGGCTCAGCACGGGCACGCCGGGCTCGACCCCGAGGCCCATCGCCGCAGCCATGTTGTCGCCCGTGCCGGGCGCAACGACCGCGCTGGTGGGCAGGCCGAGCGCCGACGCCGCGGCGGACGTGATGGTCCCGACCACCTCGGTCGGCGCGGCCACGCGTGGCAGGAGCGATGGATCGAGGTCGACCGCGGGCAGGCTCAGCACAGCCGGGTCGTAGGCCTCGGCGGCCGTGGAGTACCAGCCGCTCCCCGACGCATCGCCCCGGTCGGTGACGGCTGCCCCGGACATCCGGGTGGTCAACCAGTCGTGCGGCAACCGCACCGATGCGGCGGCAGCGGCAACAGCGGGTTCGTTGGCCCGGAGCCACGCCCACTTGGTCACCGTGTACGCCGCGACGGGCACCGACCCCGGGCCGGCCGCCCACGCCTCGGGGCCACCGAGCGCCGCGGTCAGCTCCTCCGCCTGCGGGGCGGAGCGTGTGTCGTTCCACAGCATCGACGCACGGAGGGGCTCGTCGCTGGCGTCGCTGACGACCAGTCCGTGCTGCTGTCCCCCGATGGCGATCGCCGCGACCTCGCCGGCCCGACCGGTCTGCTCCAGCGCCTCGGCCAGGGCGTCCCACCAGACGGTGGGATGGGTCTCCCTGGCGCCGTCGGTCCCCGTGACCGTGTGCGTCGCACGACCGGACGCAACGGTCCGTCCCGTCTCGGTGTCGACGACGAGCGCCTTGGTCGCCTGGGTCGAACAGTCCACTCCCACAACAAGTGCCATGTCGGCGCATCCTAGCCGAAACAAGACATTTGTGTTCATCGCGCAAGAATTCTGAGGACACGAGCAGGATTTGTCTGTTCAGCGTCGAAACCCCCATGCACACCCGTACGGAGACCGTCCGTTCGGCGTGATGTCCACCGCGAGGAGCCGACATGACCACCACCCTCCGACGACCATCCCGGACACGGCCACGCGCCGTCCCCCTGCTGGCCACCACCCTGCTCGTCCTGCTGGGGTTGCTGCTTACCGGCAGCGGGACCGCCAACGCCCAGTTCGCCGTTCCGCCGTTCATCGGCGCCAACGACATCGAGCTCCAGGTCCTCACCGAAGCGACCCAGGACCCCACCGCGATCGACGTGGCTGCCGATGGCCGCGTGGTCTTCGTGGAGCGGAAGGGTGCAGTCAAGGTCATCCTGCCCTCCGGGGACGTGGTGACCGCCGGCCGCTTGCCGACGGCGGCCAACGAGTGCGACGACTGCCCCGACGATCTCAACGAGGGTGGCCTGCACGGCCTCCTGCTGTCCCCGGACTTCGACGTGGACAACACGATCTACCTCTACTACTCCGTCCCCGGATCCCAGGGCGTCGCCCCCTACCCGCCCAAGCATCCCGACGCCGGGGGCACCCAGGCACTCGAGGGCATCAACCGGTTGTCCTCGTTCGTGCTCGGTGACGACAACGTGCTGGACCTCGACTCCGAGGAGATCGTCTTCGAGAACGCCGTGGAGTGGCTGGAGTGCTGTCACTACGGCGGCGACCTCGACCTGATGCCCGACGGCACCCTGGTGATCTCCAACGCCGACGACACCAACCCGTTCGAGTCCAGCGGCTACGCCCCGATCGACGAACGACGCAACCCCTCCGACGTCTTCGACCGCGACACCCATCGCGAGGCGTTCGATGCCCAGCGGACCTCGGCGAACAAGGCCGACCGGCGTGGCAAGGTCCTGCGCATCAACCTCGATGGCTCCATCCCCGACGGATCGGTCCCGGGTGTCGTGGCCAACCCGTTCGTGGACGACCCCGACGCCGACCCGGCGGTGTGGGCAATGGGCTTCCGGTCGGACTACCGGATCGCCGTCCACCAGCAGACCGGCACCGTCTACGTCGGCAACGTCGGCCCGGACGCCAGCAACGCCAACGCCCAGCGCGGCCCCGCCGGCCACGACGAGCTGGACGTGGTCCCCCCGGGCGGTGGCACCAACCACGGATGGCCCTACTGCATCGCCGACAACCAGCCCTACATCGACTACGACTTCGAGACCGGCACGAGCGGCGAGCCCTTCGACTGCTCCGGCTACACCGAGCCCGCGCTGTACTACTCCCCCACCCTGTCCACCCAGTGGCCGCAGCTGCGGGCGGGCGGCCGGACATCCATGACCGGTGTCGTCTACGACTACGCCGGCGACGGCGCGCTGGCCCTGCCGGACCGGCTGCAGCAGAAGCTGCTGTGGTTCGAGTGGAGCCGCAACATGATCTTCTCCATCCCGGTGGAGGCGGACGGGTCGCTGGACACCTTCGTGACCTCGGTCCAGCACGAGTCGGCCCTCTCGCCACGCCACCCCCACGATGCGGCCATCGGTCCGGACGGCGCGGTCTACCTCGTCGAGTACGGGACCGGCTTCTGGAACAACGGCAACTCCCGCATCAGCCGGATCGCCTGCAGCGGCTGCCAGCCCGAGACCGTCTCCGCACCGACGCAGTACGTCGTCGGCGCGACCGCCCCCGCCCCCGTTCCGGCCACCACCGACCGGACCCCGCTGGTCGCCTCGAGCGCCCTCGTCGTCGTGGCCGGCATCGCCCTCGGCCTGCGTCGCAAGCAGGTCGTCCGATGACCGGCGGCACCACCGGGGTGCACCTCCACGGACGGGGCCGCCGGGCGCTGCTCGTCCTGGCCATGTGCATGGCCACCCTGGCGTCTGCGGTGGCACCCGTCGCCGCGGACACCGACCCCCCGCACCTGTGGGTGTTCTCGCGGACCGACGGTTTCCGCCACGGGTCGATCGAGCACTCCCAGCAGGTGATCACCGACCTTGCCGCGTCCACCGGCGCGTTCACCGTGGAGTTCTCCGAGGACACGGCAGACCTGACGACCGCCCTGCTGGACCGCACCGACGCGATCCTGTTCGCAAACACCACCGGGGAGCACCCCTTCTCCGAGGCGCAGAAGGCGATGTTCGTCGACTGGCTGCTGGACGGTGGTGGCTTCATGGGCATCCATGCGGCCGCTGACACCAACTACCAGTGGCCCGAGTACCAGGAGCTGGTGGGTGCCGCGTTCGAGTCCCACCCGCACAACGGCAACCAGATGGGCGGCTTCCTGCTAGACCGCGCGACGGTGCAGATCGAGGACACGACGCACCCGATCACGGCCGCATGGGATGGGGCCGAGGAGTTCCAGATGCGCGAGGAGTACTACCGGTGGCGGCAGAACCCACGGGGCACACAGGACGTGCACGTGCTGCTCAGCCTGGACGAGACCTCGACCTACACCGGCTTCGGCCAGCTGGGCGCGATCAGTCCCGCCTACGACGACGACCAGCCCCTGGAGTGGACCAAGTCCTTCCGCGGCGCGAACCGGGTCTGGTACACCAACCTCGGCCACTACGAGGGCACCTACGGCGACCCCCAGTGGCAGACCCATTTCGTGGCCGCGGTGCAGTGGGTGACCTCCGCGGAGTGAGCACCGCCGAGGGCGGCCGAGGAGCACGCCTTCGGTGACCGACACACAGACCGCTCGTCCCGCCTCCATCCGGTGGTGGCGATGGGGCGGGGCCGACCTGGCCCTGCCGGACCCCGAGGCCAGGGCGTCCCGGCAGGGCTTCGGCCTGCCGCGCTCGGCCCTGGTCCTGATGGTGGTGCTGGCCCTCGGGGCGACCGCCATCCTGCCGGCCCCGTGGGCGGTGACGACGCCGGCTCGGCTGGTCGACGTCGCCGACGCGGTCCGGGTCCACGTCGGCGACACCGATCCAGCGCTCCACGGTCGCATCGTGGTCCCTGCCGTCGACCCCCATCCCTCGTTGCTGATGGTCGCTGCAGGGCTCGTCAGGCCCGACCGTCGACTCACCGGGGCGCCTGCCGAGCGCGTGCGTGGCCTCGATCCAGTCGAGTCAGCGTTGCTGGTCGGGCAGGGCATCGCCCCCGGACGAGGGCAGGTCGACCGGCTCGGCCTGTCCGCCGACGTCGGCTCCGACGACACGACCCGAACCCAGCTCGGGGTGCTCCTCGCCATCGTCGACCTGGTCAACAGCGCCGACCTCGTCGCCGGCCGCACGGTGCTTGCGCTCGGGTCGGTCGACGCCGACGGGACCGTGGGCTGTCCAGCAGGCGCTGAGGCGTCGCTGGAGGCGGCCGGCGCCGCCGATGTCCCGATGGCGGCACCGCTTGCCCCGGACCTCGTGATCGTCCCCGCGGCCTGCGCGGTCGAGGACGTCGCGGTCAGGACCCTCGTGGGCGAGGCCGCAACGGTGCTGGCCGTGGGGACGCTGGAGGAGGCCGTGGCTGGACTCCAACGGGCGCCATGAGGAAGGGGTGGCACTTTTGTTCACAGTGTGCCTATATTTGTCGTCAGCCCGTCGCCGAGGCCGTCCCTCCCGGCGAGACGCCTGACCAGGAGGAGGAGGTGGACCATGGCGATCGAAGTGCAGGCCTACCGCACGTTGCTGGCCCCGCCAGCTCGAGCAACCGAACGCGAGTCCGCCGTCACCGGTGCGACCATCCCGCGCCGCGCGAACCTGATCTCGACCATGGCCCACCTGCACCTGCGTGGTGCCCAGTCGCGGTCCGAGCTCGTTGCCGGCCTCAACCTCAGCCGATCCGGCATCGGCAGCCTCATCGGCGAGCTCATCGATCGTGGGATCGCCGAGGACGCCGGTGTGGACCGCCAGCCCTCCCCCGGACGTCCCTCCCTCGTCGTTCGTCTCAACGCCCGCCGGGCGGTCGCCATCGCGGTCGAGATCGGTCCGGGCGAGGTTGCCGTGGCCAGCGTCGGCCTGGGCGGGGTCCTCTTCGACCTGGTCCGTCAGCCGATGCCCGATCGTGCGGCCGTGCCCGAGGTGGTCGAGGCCATCCGCCTGCTGGTCGAAGACCAGATCGACCGCCTTCCGCCCGACGCCACCCCCGTCGGCGTCGGCGTGGCCGTCGCCGGTCTGGTCAACAACGACGGCCTGCTGCTGCACGCGCCGAACCTGGGCTGGGGCCACACCGACCTGCGGTCGGTCCTGCGCACCGCCCTTCCCTCCGGCCTGACCGTCACCGTGGGCAACGAGTCCACGCTGGCCACGATCGGTGAGTACCTGCGCGGCAGCCTCCGCGGCGTCGACAACGGGCTGCTGATCAGCGGCAACGCCGGTGTCGGTGGCGGTGCGGTCGTCAACGGGCGCCTGCTGTGGGGGGCCAACGGCCTGGCCGCCGAGGTCGGGCACATGAAGGTCCAGCCCGGCGGCGCCGCCTGCGGCTGCGGTGGCAAGGGATGCTGGGAGACCGTCATCGGCCTTCCCGCCATCCTGCGGGCCAGCGGCCTCACCGACCTGCCCGACGGCACCGACCCCATCGAGGCGCTGGCCGATGGCGCGGCGGCGGGAAACGCCGAGGTGCTGGCGGCCCTGGACGATGCCGGCCGCTGGGTCGCCACGGGCCTCGGCAACCTCCTCAACGTCCTCAACCCCACCCGCATCGTCTTCGGCGGCCGCCTCGGCCGGCTGTTGCCGCACCTGCGGACGACGGTGGAGGAGGAAATGGGGCGCCAGGCCCTGCTCGGCCCACTCGTGGAGTGCGACATCGTCGAACCGCACCTCGGCAAGGACGCCACGCTCATCGGCGCCAGCGAGCAGGTGCTGTGGCACGTCCTCACCCACCCCGAGGACCTGCTCGTGGACGACGCCGCGTCGGCCTGACGACCTCCGGCTGCCCCGCCCGACGCCAGCCCCAGACCACCCCCCGCCAGACCCTGACCGAACCACCGCACGACCGCCAGGAGCCATCCATGCAAGAGTTCTTCTCCACCGTCCCGTCCCGCATCCCGTTCGAGGGGCTCGACAGCACCAACCCCCTCGCCTTCAAGGTCTACGACGCCGACCGCGTCGTCGCGGGGCGGACGATGGCCGAACACCTGCGGATCGCGGTGTGCTACTGGCACTCCTTCAACTGGCCCGGCAGCGACGTGTTCGGTGGCGGCACCTTCGATCGTCCGTGGCTGGACGATCCCACCTCGATGGACGCCGCGCGGAGCAAGATGGACGCCGCGTTCGAGTTCATGAGCAAGCTCGGGATGCCTTTCTGGTGCTTCCACGACCGTGACATCGCCCCCGAGGGCGACACCTTCACCGAGACCGTGGCCAACCTCGAGTCGATGGTGGAGTACGCCGAGAAGAAGATGGCCGACACGGGCGTGCAGCTGCTGTGGGGTACCGCCAACGCCTTCAGCCACCCCCGCTTCGCTGCCGGCGCCGCCACCAACCCCGACCCCCGCGTCGTGGCGCACGCCGCCGCCCAGGTCAAGCACGCCATGGACGCCACCGTCCGCCTCGGCGGCCAGAACTACGTGCTGTGGGGCGGCCGCGAGGGCTACGAGACACTGCTGAACACCGACCTCGGTCGTGAGGCCGAGCAGATGGCCCGGTTCCTGCACATGGTCGTGGACTACAAGAAGTCCATCGGCTTCGAGGGGACCCTGCTGATCGAGCCGAAGCCGCAGGAGCCGACCAAGCACCAGTACGACTACGACAGCCAGTCCGTCGCCGGCTTCCTGGCCCGCTACGACCTCGAGGGCGAGTTCAAGGTCAACATCGAGGTCAACCACGCCACGCTGGCCGGCCACAGCTTCCACCACGAGGTGGCCTACGCCGTCGCCAACGGGGTCTTCGGCTCCATCGACGCCAACCGCGGCGACGACCAGAACGGCTGGGACACCGACCAGTTCCCCAACTCCGTCGACGAGCTGTCGCTGGCCATGTACGAGATCCTCAAGGGCGGCGGGTTCACCACCGGCGGCTTCAACTTCGACACCAAGCTGCGTCGCCAGTCCGTGGCCCGCGACGACCTGTTCCACGGCCACATCGGCGGCATCGACACGCTCGCCCGCTCGC
Organism: Euzebya pacifica; assembly: GCF_003344865.1. Taxonomy (GTDB): domain Bacteria; phylum Actinomycetota; class Nitriliruptoria; order Euzebyales; family Euzebyaceae; genus Euzebya; species Euzebya pacifica. The sequence continues at coordinate 784,801 of NZ_CP031165.1, read as the reverse complement.
TGCTGGTCGCCGAGACGCTGGTGGAGTCCGGCGAGCTGGCCGCTGCCGTGGACGAGCGCTACGCCGGCTGGGACGGCGAGCTGGGTCGCGACATCATGTCCGGCGCCACCCTGGCCTCCCTCGCGGAGAAGGTCGGTGCCGACAACATCGACGCCGCCCCGACGTCCGGCCGCCAGGAGGCGCTCGAGAACGTGGTGAACCGGGCGATCTGGACCACTTCCTGATCCCTGGCGCTGGCGTCGGGCGCTAGGGTTTGGCTCCTCCCGCACCAAACCCGGAAGGACCCCTCCGTGTCCGACGCCAGCATCACCCCAGCGCGCTACGACGCGGTCCTGTTCGACCTCGACGGCGTGCTCACCGACACCGCCGCGCTGCACGCCAAGGCGTGGAAGACGATGTTCGACGAGTTCCTGCGGCGGTACTCACTGGCCCACGACCTGCCCTACCAGGCGTTCGAGATCGCCACGGACTACCGCAGCTACGTCGATGGTCGTCCCCGCTACGAAGGCGTCAGCGCGTTCCTGGAGTCCCGCCGCATCGTGCTGCCCCTGGGCAACATGGACGACTCGCCCCGCGAGGACACCACCTACGGGCTGGGCAACCGCAAGAACGAGATGGTGCAGGAGCTGATCGACGCCGGGGTCGAGCCGTACCCCTCCTCGGTGCAGCTGGTCGACCGGTTGCTGGCCGAGGGCATCAAGTGCGCCATCGTGTCCTCCAGCCGCAACGCCCGGCGTGTCCTGGAGGCGGCGGGCATCGCCGACCGGTTCGAGCTGGTCGTCGACGGCGAGGTCGCCCGGGAGGCCGAGCTCGCCGGCAAGCCGGCCCCCGACACGTTCCTCGAGGCCGCCCGCCGGCTGGGGGCCGAGCCCGAACGGACGGTGGTGATCGAGGACGCCGTCGCCGGGGTCGAGGCCGGCAAGGGTGGTGGATTCGGCCTGGTGATCGGGGTCGACCGCCTCGACCAGGCCGACGACCTCCGGGCACACGGTGCCGATGTCGTCGTGGCCGACCTCGACGAGCTGCTGGCCTAGACGATGCTGCAGCGTGACATCGTCGGCCTGCCCACGTCGATCTACCCGCCCGACCCCTGGGCGCTGGTCGAGAAGGAGTTCACCCCCCGCTACCTGGCGGAGACCGAGTCCATCTTCGCGATCGGCAACGGGTTCATCGGCATGCGTGCCGTCCCCGAGGAGGGACGTCCCTACGTCGAGCGCGGGTCGCTGATCAACGGCCTGCACGAGCAGTGGCCCATCCGCCACCCCGAGCACGCCTTCGGGTTCGCCGAGGTCGGCCAGACCATCATCGCCGCACCGGACCCCCGCCGCTTCCACCTCTACGTCGACGACGAACCGCTGGACCTGCGTCACGGCGACATCCGCGAGTACGAACGCCGCCTCGACTTCCGCACCGGCCTGCTGACCCGTGTCATCGAGTGGCGGCTGCCGACCGGCGTGCGCGTGCGCGTCACCTCGGCCTCCATGACCTCGCTGGTCCAGCGGCACCTCGTCGCGTCGCGCTACGAGGTCGAGGTCCTCGACGGGCACGCCCACGTCGTCGTGTCCTCCCAGCTGCGCAACGTCCAGGACACCAAGCACGATGACGGGGACCCCCGTCGGGCCAAGGGGTTCGACCACCAGGTGCTGGTCGGCGAGGGTGCTCGTGCGCACGACCGACGCGCCGTCCTGCAGTACCGGGTCGCGCACTCCGGCATGACGATGGCCTGCGGGATCGACCACGTCCTCGAGGGCGACGCGGTCGTCCACGAGGAGTCCAGCGCCGACGACCAGCTCGGACGCCTGGTCGTGACCGCCGACATGACCAGCGGCCAGCGGATGGCGATCACCAAGTTCGCGGCCTTCCACACCTCCGCGGTCAACCACGACGGCCAGCCCACCCGTTCGCAGCGGCTCGCCGACCGGGTCGACCGCACCCTCGACCGTGCCATGCGGACCGGATGGCAGGCCACCGCCGAGGAGCAGCGGCAGTACCTCGAGGACTTCTGGGATGCCGCCGACGTGGAGGTGCACGGCAACCCGACGGTGTGCCAGGCGATCCGCTGGAGCCTGTTCCAGGTGTGCCAGGCCACGGCCCGCGCCGACAGCCGCGGCATCCCGGCCAAGGGCCTGACCGGCAGCGCCTACGAGGGCCACTACTTCTGGGACGCCGAGATCTACGTCCTGCCGTTCCTGACCTACACCAACCCGTTGCTGGCCCGCAACGCCCTGCGGTTCCGCCACGGCATGCTGGACCACGCACGACGACGGGCTCGCGAGGTCAACCAGAAGGGTGCGCTGTTCCCGTGGCGGACCATCACGGGTGAGGAGGCATCGGCCTTCTTCGAGGCCGGCACCGCGCAGTACCACATCAACGCCGACATCAGCCATGCGGTGTCGAAGTACGCCAAGCTGACCGGCGACGAGGACTTCCTGGCCGAGTCCGGCTCGGAGATCCTCGTCGAGACCGCACGGTTGTGGGCCGACCTCGGGTTCTTCCGCACCGAGGGCGACCGCGAGACCTTCCACATCCACGGTGTCACCGGCCCCGACGAGTACACGACCGTCGTCGACGACAACGCCTACACCAACATGATGGCGGCGGGGAACCTGCGAGACGCGGTCGACGTGGTGGAGTGGCTCAGGGAGCAGCGCCCGGAGGACTTCGCCCGCCTGCTGCGCCGCACCAACCTGCACAGCCGTGAGGTCGCCGAGTGGGGCCGTGCCGCCGAATCGATGTACGTCCCCTACGACGGCGAGCACGGCATCACCCCGCAGGACGCCCACTTCCTCGACCTGCAGCGCTGGGACTTCGACAACGTGCCGCGCGACAAGTACCCCCTGCTGCTGCACTTCCATCCCCTGGTGATCTACCGCTACCAGGTCATCAAGCAGGCCGATGTCGTCCTGGCCATGTTCCTGCACGACCAGGCCTTCGACATGGCCCACCAGGAACGCAACTTCGACTACTACGACCCGCTGACCACGGGCGACTCGTCGCTGTCGACGGCCATCCAGTCCATCGTGGCCGCGCGCATCGGCAACGAGGCGAAGGCCATCGAGTACTTCCGCTACGGCGTGTTCATGGACCTCGCCAACGTCGCCGGCAACACCGGTGATGGCGTGCACATCGCGGCCGCCGGCGGGGTGTGGCTGTCGATCGTCCACGGCTTCGGTGGGCTGACCGACACCGGCGAGATGCCGGACTTCCGGCCCCGCCTGCCGGCCTCCTGGGACGGCCTGACGTTCAACCTGCAGCTTCGGGGTCGCAAGCTGCGCGTGGACGTCAGCCGGCACGAGACCACCTACACGGTGCGCGGCGAGGATGCGCTGGAGATCTGCCACCAGGGTGAGCCCGTGGTGCTGCAGCCGGACGTGCCGACGGTCATGGAGCTGCACCCCATGCTGACCAGCCACCCGCAGGAGGACTGACACGGCGGAGGGCTGGGTAGACCACGGTCCATGAGCGACAACTCCAGCTTCGTCCGCAGCAGCATTCCCACCCTGGCCGGCATGGCCGGCGCGATGGGCGCCCGATCGGCCATCAGCAAGGCCTACGCGTCCAAGCGCGGGACCGAGCCACCGGTCGACCCGGGCGCCAAGGGTGCGACGTGGGGCTCGGCCATCACGTGGACGGCGGTCATGGCAGCCGGTGCCGCCATCGGCCGCCTGGTCGCGCGCTACGTGGCCGGCGAGCAGGTCGACAAGCACTTCTCCGGCCAGCGGGAGCTCGAGAAGGCCTGAGGACTCCAGCAGGTACCGTCCCGGCGATGGACATCGCCACATTCCAGCAGCAGATGGTCGACCTCTACGGCGACCGCGACGCCGAGCGGGGACTCGCCCGCACATTCGCGTGGTTCACCGAGGAGGTCGGCGAGCTGTCACGTGCGCTGTTCCGGGGGGATCACGACGAGCGGATGCACGAGTTCGCCGACGTGCTGGCGTGGCTGGCGTCGTTGGCTGCCCAGTCGGGCGTTGACCTGGCCGAGGCTGCGCAGCGGTACGCCGACGGCTGCCCCCGCTGCGGGGCGTCCCCCTGCGCCTGCCGGCGGGGCTGACGCGGTCGACCGGGGGACGGATACGCGGGGCCCGGAAGTGGGAAGGGTTCGTGCATGAGCCCAGATCCCGTCATCCCCGACCCCGGCGAGCCGATTCCGGTCCCCGACCCGGGTGAACCCACACCGATCCCCGACCCCGGCGAACCGACCCCGGTGCCCGACCCGGGCGAACCCGAGCCGCTGCCGCAACCCGGCGACCCGGATCCCGGGCCCGACCCCCAGCCGGACCCGGGGCAACCGCTGCGCTGACCCGAGAGTCGGTCCCTCCGCGCGATCAGTCGAGGAGGGGCCTGACCTCGGTCTCGAAGAAGTCCAGCGTCTTCTCGACGTCGTCGCCGACCGGGACCAGCGAGAGGTTGGTGAAACCGGCGTCGACGAACTGCCGGACCATCTCCGCGTACGGCTCGGGGTCGGGCCCGTGCGGGATGGCCTCGCCGACCTGCTCGGGTGAGAGGTGGGCGGTCGCCGCGTCGAAGTTGACCGGGTTCGGCAGCTCGGCCATGACCTTCCAGCCGGGCACGGCGAAGCGCATCCGCTCGTGGGCCAGTCGCAGCCCCTCCTCCTCCGTGGGTGCCCACGCCAGGGGGATCTCCGACCAGGTCGCCGTGGGATCACCGCCCATGTCGTCCCAACGGCTCACCAGGGACTCGTCGGGATCGACGGCCATGATCGCGTCCGCACCGACGGCCTTCGCCACGCCGAGGGACTGCTCGCCCGACACGCCGACGCCCAGCCGGATCGGGATCTCGGGCAGGTCGAAGATGCGTGCATCCTCGGCGGTGAAGTGCCGGCCGCGATAGGTGTGGAATCCGCCCTCCCACAGACGCCTCATCAGCTCACCGGCTTCGGTGAGCATGTCGTGGCGAACGTCGACGGCGGGGAAGTGGTCACCGGTGACGTGTTCGTTGAGCCGTTCCCCGGCGCCGATCGTCAGCGTGAACGGCTTGCTCGACATGCTGGCGACCGTCGCCGCTGCGTGGGCGATGACGAGCGGGTGATAGCGACCGATGGGGCAGGTCAGACCGGTCGCCATCTCCATGTCCGTGGCGGCAGCGACCGCCCCGAGCACCGTCCAGGCGAACGGCGAGTGGTCGTGTTCGGGCAGCCACGGATGGATGTGGTCGGAGATGCAGACGAACTCCAGCCCGCGTTCCTCCGCGAGCTGCGCGTGACCCACGAGGGTCCGGGCGTCACGCAGCTCGCTCATCAGCTTCAGGCCGAAGCGGGTCACAGGCGCACCTCCCCGTGCTCGCCCTCGTCGTCGCTGTCGATCGGCGTGCCGGTCAGGATGCTCCTGGCCACCCCGAAGGCGAAGGAGACCTTGTCGGTGCCGGTCGTCGCCCAGTACTCGGCGCTGACCAGGTCGACGCGGACGACCACGACGCCGGGATCCTCAGGTCCCTCGGGGAACCACGCCTTCATGACCGGTGACCACAGCTCGTCGACCTTGCTGCGGTCGTGGCTGATCTCGACCTCACCGGTGGCGGCGACCCACGTGTCGGAGGACTGGAAGGTCAGGACTGCCGGGTCGCCCGAGGCGATCTCGCGGACCTTGCCGCTGTCGATCCCGGTCACGAACCACAGCGTGTCGCCGTCGCGCTGCGCCACGTGCATGGGGCGGCCGTGTGGCGTGCCGTCGGCGGTGAAGGTGGTCAACATCGCGGTGTCGAAGTCGTCGAGGACCTCGTACAGGGCGGTTCGATCGGTCTGCTGTTGGGTGTCGGTGCTCATGTCGGGTGGTCCTTTCGCCTCTCGGTTCGGCGGGTGCGGTCAGCGGTTGTGGGGTGGCCGCGATCCGCTCGTCCTCTCCGGTACCCGGGTCCTCGGCGCCCGACTCGTGGCAACTGCCACCGTCCTGCCACTGCGTCGTCAGGAGGTCACTCAGGCGACATGTTCACGGCAAGCCGAGAGGCGTAGCGTCGCCCCTGTCGACGACGACACCCCCACCCGAACGGAGACGACCATGCCCGAGCGCAGCAGCTACGACCACGGCACCCCCAGCTGGATCGACCTGATGACCCCCGACACCGATGGCGCCAAGGCGTTCTACGGCGGGCTGTTCGGGTGGACCGCCGAGGACATGGACGGCCCGGACGGCGAGTACATCTACACCAACCTGTACAAGGACGAGAAGCTGGTCTGCGGCATGGGCCCCCTGAACGACGACATGGCCGACATGCCGCCGGCCTGGACGTCCTACATCAACGTCGACGACGCCGAGCAGGTCGCCAAGTCCGTCGAGACGGCGGGCGGTCAGGTCCTGATGCCCGTGATGCAGGTGATGGAGGAGGGCACGATGGCCCTGTTCACCGACCCAGCAGGGGCCGCGTTCGGCGTCTGGCAACCTGCCAACCACAAGGGCGCGGGGATCGTCAACGAACCCGACACCTACTCGTGGAACGAGCTGATGTCCCGCGACATCGACGCATCGAAGGCGTTCTACACCCAGGTCTTCGGGTGGGAGTACGACGAGATGGACATGGAGACCATGACCTACAGCGTGGTCAAGGGCGGGCACGAGGACGAGGGCCGGGCCGGCCTCATGCCCATGCCGGCGGAGATCCCCGAGCAGGTGCCGTCGTACTGGGGCGTGTACTTCACCGTCGCCGACGCCGACGCCACGGTGGCCAGGGCCAAGGAGCTCGGTGGGTCGGTGATGTTCGGCCCCGACGACACCCCGGTCGGCCGCCTCGCCGCGATCGTCGACCCGCAGGGCGGCAACTTCTCGATCATGCAGCCGAGCGAGCCCTCCAAGGGCTGATCAGGGCCACCCGGCCCGCCCCGTGGAGGGCCGGCCCGCGGGGGCTCGGCCTGTCCGACCCGAAATGTGCAGCTCGACCCAGCGGCCGGCCGAGCTGCGCACCCCGGAGAGTCGGTGGTGCAGCTCGGCCGGGCGGCCGGCCGAGCTGCACGAGACGGGTCGGTCAGACCGTGTCGGTCAGGTCAGGGACTCCAGGGCCTGTCGCAGCGCCGACGGGAGCGGGGTGGTGCCGCCGACGAACCAGATCCGCTCGGCGTCGTCGACCAGCAGGTCACGGGCCGCCGGGGCGTTGTCCAGCGAGTCGGGCTGCAGCAGCACGAGCACGCCGCCGGTCCGGGCCGCGACGGCACCGGCCGACAGGGCGTCGGGGAACGCCTCGCCGGTGACCACGTAGGCCGTGGCCGCTGACGCGCCGGCCTCGACGGCTCGAGCGGTCAGTGCGGCCGCCGTGGCGTAGCGGGTGGCCCCGTCCGCCCGCGCGACCGTGGCGCCGCTGTCGGTGACCTGCTGGGCAACCGTTGCCGAGACCGCAGCCGACCCACCAGCGATGACCACGTCGGCGCCGTCGAGCGCGTCGGCCACGTCGTCGGGCAGGGCGTCGGTGTCGGTCAGCAGGATGGCACGGTCGTCGGCCGCCGCGAACGGGCCGGCGGCCAGCGCGTCGGCGAACGACCCGGCGTTGGCCAGGACGAACCGATCGGTGACCTCGAGCTCCTCCGCGATCGCCAGCGCCGTCTCGTAACGAGAGTCGCCCGCAACGCGGCTGGCCGAGACCCCGATCACCTCCAGCCGCGAGACGACCGTCTCGGTGATGGCAGCCGTGCCGCCCAGCACGATCGCGGTGGTCGCGCCGAGGCGGACGATCTCCCGCTCCGACGCGGGCGACAGCTGTCCGGAGTCCGTCAGCAGCAGCGGCGCGTCGTTGGCCGCCGCAAGCGGGGTGCCGGCCACGGCGTCGGCGAAGGTGCCAGCGGCAGCCAGGACGACCGTCTCGGCACCGTCGGGGAACGCGTGTCGGCTGGCCGCAGCCGACGTGGCGATGCGGTCGGCACCGGCGATGCGGCCGGTGATCGTGCCGGACTCCACGACCTGGTGGAACGTCGGGCGGTTGACCCAGCGCATCGACGGGGCGGCCACGACGCCGGCAGCGCCCTGGACGATGTTGTCGCAGTCAGCGGGGTAGACCCACTCCGTCGGGGTGGTGGAACCGAAGTGATAGGCCTCGGGGAACCCGCATGGCGGCTCCTCCTCACCCTCGTAGGTGGTCGACAGGACGTCGATGGCGTCGGCGAGGGACTGCCACAGCACCTCGCTGCAGTCGGCACGGGTACCGGTGCCGCAGTAGGTGCGGCTGCGCTCCTCGCGCATCGGCATGTCGAGGACCTGCCAGAAGTCCTTCTGCAGGAAGCGCATGCGGCCGGAGTTGTACGCCGAGCCGATGCCACCGCGGGGGTGGTCCTCCACGCCCTCGGGCCAGGTCTCCAGCGGTACCTCGTCGCCGAGGACCGCCTCGATCATCGGACGCACCCATGCGTCGCCGATGCTGACGGCCACGGCGTGGTCGTAGATGCTGTCACGGTCGAGGTCGCGGCGGTGGCCACCGACGTCGACCCAGTCCTGCAGGATGCTGCGCATCGAGGACGCGAGGTCGGCGTCGCCTCCGAGGACTGCCGGCGGCTCGGTGCCCATGATCTCAAGCGCGAGGCCGTAGATCTCCTGGGGGTTGAAGTCCACCGTGCCGGCGTCCTCGGCGATGTTGACCATGTCGCCGCGGGTCAACGCCTGACCGGACGCCATCGCGGCCTCCATGCGGACGGCGAGGTGCTCACGACGGTCGGTGGAGTGGTGCTTCCACGTGTCGTCCTGGGAACGGAAGTCCTGGGCCTGCTTGTTGTTCCAGTTGGCGTAGAACCCCTCCTCGGGGTTGACGTCCTGCGGCTGGCCCGCGGGCTGCAGGAACGCACCGGTCCACTGGTGGCCGCGGCCGCCCCACGTCAGCAGGTCCGGATCGGTGTCGTCCTGGCGGATGGGGCACAGGCAGGTGTGCCGGTAGGCGATGTCCTCACCGTCGATGTAGAACCAGTTGAAGGTGAAGTCAATCCCGTCGAAGGCGCGGTTGAACGACTCGACGCCGTCGGTCATGAAGTCGGGGTCGTTGATGCGCATGAAGCCGATGGCCGACCCGAGCTCGTCCTTGAAGGTGGAGCGCTGCTCGGCGATGGCGACGGGCGTGCCGTCGGTGGCCAGCGCACGGCCGACGATGGCGGCGTCGTTCAGCTCGGGGATGCGCCCCAGCTCCAGGGTGAAGACGATGCTGTCCACCACGGGCGGATCGGGGATGCCGCCGGCCGTCGGCTTGGCGACCTGGGTGTGGGTCAGCACGGGGATCTCCGCGCAGGTGCCGTCCCAGACGTACCCGGTCGAGTCGATGGTGGCCTCGCCACCGTCGGGGTCGCACAGCTCGATCGCCCACTCGTCGACGAGGTCACCGGAGGCGGAGGTGGCCGACCAGGCGTAGTCGCCACCGCGCCCGAGCTGGACGTAGATGTTGGTCCCGGCGAACGCCGTTCCGCGGGCGTCGAGGCCCGGGGCGTGGATGTCGGTCTCGACCAGCAGCTGGGGCGTGTAGTACCCGGTCTGCGGGCCGAAGACGGCGATCGGCACACCGGAGTCGGTCACGTCGGCGGTCGCGAGGATCGCGTTGGACATGCCCAGCGGGGTGCGCAGGTCGATCGGACCGAACGGGCCGTCGACGACGCCGAGGTTGACGGTGTCGCTGGTCGGCCAGCCGGACCGGGCCTGCACGGTGCCGGGCACGCCGACCCCGCCGATGCCGCCCTCGAACGCGGGAACGAACGAGCCGGGCTCGAGCAGCGCGGTGGTGGTCTCGTCCAGCGCCGTGGGGTTGTTGTAGGGGAAGGAGTCCTGGATCGTCAGCGACGCGTCGGGGTCGTTGGCGGCCTTGAGGTCATCGAAGATCGCCCGGCCCTCGGCGTCACCGTGCTGGTCGATCAGGTCGGCCATGAACATGGAGTTGGCGGCTTCGTTGCCACCACCCTTGCCGAAGATCCCGCCGACGAGCGAGGCGATGGAGAGGATGTCGCGCAGCACGAAGTCCTCGGGGAGGATCTGCAGCGCCGGGTACTCACCGGGCAGCAGCATCGGGTTGGTCCGGACCGCCGCGACGTAGTGGTTCACGCCCTCGATGTAGGCGGTCCCGTCAGCGCAGATCTGGCGGCGTTCGGGGTCGCTGGAGTCGCACAGGGCGGCTTCCTGGGCGATGTAGTCGTCCTCGTCGTAGCCGGCGACCAGCAGCTGGCCGCGGTCCATGGCCTTGTTGGCCTCGCTGGCGCCCAGGAACTCGCTCATGCGGGCGTAGCCGATGTGGCGCAGGAGGTCCATGAGGAACAGCCGGTCCTCGGCGGTGGCGTAGCCGTTGGCGCACTGCGCCTGGGTCCGGTCGCTGGAGTAGATGTGGGGAACACCGAAGGCGGTGTCGCGGAAGGCGATCACGTCGTCCCCGCAGGCCGAGACGTCGATCTCGACGACGTCCCCGTCCGCACCGAACGACCCGTCCTTGAAGAAGCGCTCGAGGTCGCCGTCGGTCACGCCGAGCAGCGGTTCGCCGTGGTCGCCATCGACGGGCAGCCCACCCTCGTAGACCAGCGTCTCGTACATCGCGGTCTGGTCGTTGTAGTGCTCGGGCAGCTGCCCCGCCTGCGCGGCCAGGATCTCCAGGGTGTTCAGCACCCCGTCCGCGCCCGGCGGCATGATGTTGAGGAAGCCACCGGCGTCGCCGTTCTGCTGGAACCGTCCGTCCAGCGGCGGGTCGTCCTGGGCGTCGGCGGTGGGCGCCAGCAAGCTGGCGAGCAACGCCATCGCAAGGACGACTGGTAGCGCGAGCACCACGAATCGTGGCGCGACGAGGTGAACGGGACTGCGGCGGCTCATCAAGGGCCCTCTTTCGGCTCAGAAGGTGGAGGTGTCTTCTACTTCACTCCGAGCACGACCGCCACCCCTCGGGGCTTACGCCTCGATCCGTTCGAGGACCGCCGCCAGCCCCTGCCCCCCACCGATGCACATGGTCTCCAGGCCGTAGCGAACCTGACGACGGTCCATCTCGCGGGTCAACGTGGCGAGGATGCGAGCCCCGGTGGCACCGATCGGATGGCCCAGGGAGATGCCGGACCCGTTGACGTTGGTGCGGTCCCAGTCGGCGTCGGTGAAGCCCCACTCGCTGGTGACAGCCAGCACCTGGGCAGCGAACGCCTCGTTGAGCTCGATCAGGTCCATGTCGGCCAGCGTCAGGCCGGCCCGGTCCAGCGCCTTCGCCGTCGCGGGGACGGGGCCGAGGCCCATGTGCGAGGGGCGGACGCCGGCGACCGCCCAGCTGACCAGCCGGACCAGGGGACGCAGGCCGAGGCGGTCGGCGGTCTCGCGGGTGGTGACCAGGCAGACGGCGGCCCCGTCGTTCTGCCCCGAGGCGTTGCCCGCGGTGACGGTCGCGTCGGGGTCCTGACGGCCCATGATCGCCCGCAGCCCGGCGAGCTTCTCCACCGTCGAGCCCGGCCGCGGGTGCTCGTCGGTGTCGATGACCAGGTCGTCGGCCTTCCGCTGCGGCACCGAGACGGGGACGATCTCGTCGTCGAACCGGCCCGCCTTCTGCGCGGCGACGGCCCGGTCGTGGGAGCGGACCGCCAGCTCGTCCTGGGCCTCGCGGGTGACGGCGAAGTCGCGCCGCAGGTTCTCGGCCGTCTCGATCATCCCGCCCTCGACCGGGTGGTACTGGCCACCGGCGGTGACCCGCCCGCGGGCCAAGCGGTCCTCGAACCCGGCGGGGCGGCCCTTGAGCCCCCACCGCGCGCCGAGGACGTAGTGCTCGGCCTGGCTCATCGACTCGGCCCCACCCGCGACGACGAGGTCGGCCACGCCCGTCTGGACCCGCATGGCCGCGTCGACGACGGCCTGCAGGCCCGAGCCGCAACGACGGTCCAGCTGCAGCCCGGGAACCTCCACCGGGAACCCGGCGTCCAGGGCAGCAACCCGCCCGATCGCCGGCGCCTCGCCGTTGGGATAGCCCTGCCCGAGGATGACCTCGTCGACCTCGGCCGGGTCCACGCCGGTCCGGTCGACCAGCGCCCGGATGACGGTGCTGGCCAGGTCGGTGACGGGCACGTCGCGGAACATCCCGCCGTACCCCCCGACCGCCGTCCGGAGTGGTTCACAGATCACCGCGTCACGAAGCTCGCCCATGCGCCGCAGCGTACCGCCCCTCCCCGGGCGGATTTTGACCCACCCCGTGACGGAATGGTCCCCACATGGCGGCCGGCGCGCCCTCGAAACGGCGGTCGCGTTGACGGGATGGCCCCCGTTGGACGTCGGAGGTCCCCGAAGTGGGTCAAGATCCGTCAACGGCAATGGGCGAACACGACGAGGGGCCCCGCCGTGGTCGGCGGGGCCCCTGGGTTCAGCGTGTGCTACTCGCAGGCGGCCGGGACGTCGAACGCCTCGGTGCCGTCGGTCTTGCTGGCCGGGTTGGCCTGGTCGGCGGACTCACCCAGGCCGCGGCGGGCGAACGTCGACCAGATCAAGCACTCGTTCTCGCCGCCGGTCAGCGCCGCGTCGGCGGCGATGATGGCGTTGCGGGCGTCGACGAAGCCGGGCTGGCAGACGGCCATCTTCATGCCGTCGACGGTCAGCTGGATGGCGAGGTTGTTCCCGCCGGTCTCCCAGCCGTCGTAGACGTTGGGGTTGAAGCCGTGCTCGTCGACCAGGTTCCAGTAGAGGTCCCACAGCATGGTCGCCCAGACGTAGCCGACGCCGTGGGGCTCGGCCGCCGTCTTCACGCGGTCGTAGGTCGTCGGGTTGACGGTCATGTCGGTGGAGTACGGGGTGATACGGATACCGGCACCGGACCGGTTCTCCTGGTGCAGGACGTAGGTTCCGACACCGCGGGGGGTCGCCCCGTCGTCACCGTCGCGCATGGTCAGCACGTAGGACCAGTAGTCGCTCCAACCCTCGCCCTGCCGCTCGTCATGGGAGCCGAGGCAGCTGACGTTGCTCGGTCCGCCGACGAGGCGGTTGGACACGCCGTGGCCGTACTCGTGGGCGATGATGCCGGCGTCGAGGTCACCGTCGCGGGTCTCGCCGGTGTCGGGCCAGATGTACATCTGCATCCGCGGGGCGGACCCGTCGGCCGGGGTGCCGAAGTTGGCGTTGTTGACGCCGCTGCCGTCCTGGGCCTGTGCCTCGACGGCATCGTTGCCCGCGCCCTTGCCGGTGTAGTTGTGGACCTGGAAGTTGCCGGCCTCCTCCGTGAAGCCGTACACGCCGGTGACGTCGTGCATGATGTTGTTCCAGTAGAAGAGGTTGTCCACGGCCGCATCGCGGTAGGCCAGCGGGGTCAGGTCGTAGCGCTCCAGCGGGTGGTCGAAGTCCAGCCCATCGCCGCCGCTGGGCTGGCTCAGCGGGTCGGGGATGTTGTCGGGCACCGTGTCGGCGTAGGCGTTGACGTTGTTGCCGCGGGTGACGGTGTACTCCGGGCCCGGCTGGCCGTCGGTGTCGTGCCAGCCGAAGGGCGACACGCGGGCGTCGGCGGGGTTCTCCACGATCACGCGGGGGCCGTCGTTGGGGTTCTCCATCGGCATCGGGAAGACGTTGTAGGACGAGCCGTCGTCTGCCCGGTCGCGCGGCAGGATCGGGTCGATGACTGCCGCGGCCGCCGCGGTGTCGTCCTGGCGGACGGTCCGGGCGGTGATCTCGTGGACGGTGTCCTGGGCAACACGGTCGTACTGCGCCAGGACCTCACCGGTCTCGGCGTCGATCGACAGGTTCCACCAGCTCGTCGCCGTCTCGACATCGAGGTTCCAGGCCAGGCGGGCGCTGTCGCTGGCGAGGGCCTGGTAGACCAGCTCCGCGCCGCTGGCCTGCATCGGGTCCGCGTCGACGGCCAGCGCACCGGCGGCCAACGCTTCCTCGGCGCTGAGGGCCTGCTCGCCCGTGGCGTTGTCGGCCACGTCGAGCACGAAGTGGTGGCCGCTCAGCAGGACCTCGCCGTCGAGCACGTTGACGGTGGCCTCGGCGCCGAGGACGGGCAGGCCGTCGACCGTCTGCCGCAGGTAGACGTACGTGACGCCGTTGTGCGCATCGGTGTAGGCGTCGGTGACGATGCTGCCGGCGACGTCGGCGGCCGACAGCTCGTCGGTTCCGCCCAGGTGGGTGCGGGCCAGCGCGGCCTGTGCGGTGAGGTCAGCGGCGCCGGTGTCCTGCGCGCCGGCAGGCGACAGCATCATGGCCATGGCCAGCACGAGGCCGGCGGCCAGGAGTGTGCGGATCTTCGACAAGGGGTCCCCAGTTCGTTCGGATGGCGGGTGTGCGCCTCCTTTTGACACGACCGTCAGGAACTCCTGCACGAACCGGGGAACTACTTTCGGCAACCCCGTGCGGGGCGGCCGCTCCTACACGAGCCGGCCGCCCGCGACTCCTCACATGTGTCGGCCGCCAGCGACCTCGATCGTGATGCCCGTGCAGTAGCTCGACAGGTCGCTCGCCAGGAACAGCGCGACCTTGGCGATCTCGTCGGGCTGGCCAGCGCGTCCCAGCGGGATGGCCTTCTCGGCGGCCTCGTAGGCCTCCTTGGGCATCGCCGCGGTCATCTCCGTGGCGATCAGCCCGGGCTGGATGGCGTTGACGCGGATGTTGGCGCGGGCGGCCTCGCGGGCCACCGACTTGGTCATGCCGACGATCCCGGCCTTGGCGGCGGCGTAGTTGGACTGGCCGAAGTTGCCGACCTTTCCCGAGATCGACGACATGTTGATCATCGACCCGCCCTCCCCCTGGGCCTTCATCCGCGCCAGGCCCTCCTTAAGTCCCAGCCAGGTGCCCTTCAGGTGGACGTCGATGACCTGCTCGAACTCCTCCAGCGTCATGTTCTTGAGGCTGGCGTCCCGTGTGATCCCCGCGTTGTTGACCAGGACGTCGACGCGGCCGAACGCCTCGATGGCGTGCTCGAACATGCCAGTGACGTCCTCGGGGTCGGTGACGTTGGCCCGCACCCCGGTCGCCTCGCCCGACAACGTGCCGGCCGCCTCGACCGCAGCGTCCTCACGCATGTCGGCGATCACCACCTGTGCACCCTCGTCGCTGAAGCGCTGGGCGATGGCCAGTCCGATGCCCTGTGCCCCACCCGTGATCAGCGCAACTCGGCCCTCGAGCAATCCCATGTCATTCCGTCCTTCGTCGTCGGTGCAGCGTTAGGCTCACGGTAGATGCCTCTACAGGGAACATACGAGCCGAGTCCGGTCCAGTGGGTACGCGATCAGGTCGCTGAGTACGAGTCGTCGAAGGGACGACGCGGCACCACGATGCGTGGGATGCCGGTGATCGTGCTGACCACCGCTGGACGTACCTCCGGCAACCTTCGCAAGTCCCCGCTGATGCGAGTGGTCCACGACGGCGACTACGCCGCGGTGGCCTCCGTCGGCGGCGCGCCCGAGCATCCGGCCTGGTACCACAACCTGGTTGCCCATCCGGCGTGCACCGTGCAGGACGGCCCGACGATCAGCGATCGGGTGGCACGTGAGCTGGAGGGAGCGGAACGCGAGGAGTGGTGGGCGCGCTGCGTCGAGGCCTTCCCCGACTACGCCGAGTACGAGACACGCACCGACCGGATCATCCCGGTCATGCTGCTGGAGCGCGACGACTGATGGCCAAGCCGTTCGCCTCCGAAGCCGACACCGCCGCCAAGGACGAGGTCCTGGAGGTGATCGGCGAGGGGGTGTACGCGCTGACCGCCGGCGGCGACCCGACCGTCGGGGCCATCGAGGGCGACGACTTCCTCGTCTGCATCGAGGCGCGGGCCACCCCGCACATGGCGGACAAGTGGTTGGCGCAGCTGCGGGAACACACCGACAAACCCGTCCGGTACCTCGTCCTGACCCATTACCACGCCGTCCGGACGCTCGGCGCTGCCGCCTTCGACGCGGACGTGATCATCGCCCACGACCTGACCCGTGCCCTGATCGCCGAACGCGGCCAGCAGGACTGGGCGTCGGAGGCCGGCCGCATGCCACGCCTGTTCGAGGGGGCCGAGACCATCCCCGGGCTGACCTGGCCGGACGTGACGTTCAGCGACACGTTGACGATCCCGTTGGGTGGGGCCCGAGGGTCGTTGGAGCTGCGCTACTGCGGCCGGGGCCACACCGAGGGTGACCTGGTCGCCTGGCTGCCGGCCCAGCGCATCCTCTTCGCCGGCGACCTGGTGGAGTCCAAGGCGGCGCTGTACACCGGCGACGCGTTCCACACCGACTGGTCGACCACGACCCTGGATGCCGTTGCCGACCTCGGCGCCTCGACCCTGGTCGGTGGCCGCGGCGAGGTCGCCCACGGCGAGGACGCCGTGGCGGCGGCGATCGAGCAGACACGTGACTTCCTGATGGTCATGCGCCGCGAGGTCGGGGCGGTGCACCGCGACGGGGGCACGTTGCCCCAGGCGTTCGAGGCCGCGCATGCTGCGCTGTTCGAGGCCTACGGCCACTGGCCGATCTTCGAGCACTGCATGCCATTCGACGTCGCCCGCCTGTGGGACGAGCTCGACGGGATCGAGCGGCCACGGATCTGGACCGCCGAACGCGACCGCGAGGTGTGGGCGGAGCTGCAGGGGTGAGGTGATGCACGCGCCCGTGGTGATCGCCGGCGGTGGGCCGGTTGGCATGACCACGGCGCTGCTGCTGGCCCGTCACGGGGTCCCCTCGGTGGTGCTGGAGGCCGAGCCCCTCGCAACCCGCGTCGGGTCCAAGGCGATCTGCTTCCAGCGCGACGTCCTCGACGTCCTCGACCGGGTGGGCGTGGCGCAGCAGGCCGTGGCGGAGGGGGTGACGTGGCGGACGGGCCGGACGTTCTACCGGGACCTCGAGCTGAAGGTCGTGGAGCTGCCCAGCACCGGCCCCGAGGCGCTGCCGCCGTTCGTCAACCTCAGCCAGTCCGCGCTCGAGGGGTACCTCATGGACCGGGTTGACGCCGAGCCGCTGGTCGACCTGCGGATGGGCTGTCGGCTGGTCGGGCTGTCGAGCGATGACGGTGGGGTGGCCGCGACGGTGCACACCGACGAAGGATCGGCGCAGGTGGAGGGCGCGTGGCTGGTCGGCGCCGACGGGGCCCGTTCGACGGTGCGCCAGGCGATCGGTGCCTCGTTCGAGGGCGAGACGTGGGACGACCAGTTCCTCATCGCCGACATCGAGGCCGACCTGCCGTTCCCCGCCGAGCGTCGCTTCCACTTCGACCCCGAGTGGAACCCCGGCCGTCAGGTCCTCGTCCACCAGCAGCCGCGGTCGATCTGGCGGATCGACTGGCAGGTCCCGGCGGACTTCTCGCTGGAGGAGGCCCGGTCCTCGGGTGAGCTCGACCGGCGGATCCGTCAGATCGTCGGCAACGCCCCGTACCGGATCGACTGGGTCAGCGTCTATCGCTTCCACCAGCGCATCGCCGACCCGTGGCGTCGCGACCGGGTGTTCCTGGCCGGCGACGCCGCCCACCTGATGTCCCCGTTCGGCGCCCGGGGCCTGAACTCGGGAATCCAGGACGCCGAGAACCTGGCATGGAAGCTGGCGTTCGTCGAGCGGGGGTGGGCCGGCCCGGACCTGCTGGACAGCTATGCGGCCGAGCGGATCCCGGCGGCGAGGGAGAACCTGCGCGTGACGGGCGACACGATGCGGTTCATCGCCCCGAGGGCGGAGGAGGAGCGGCGACATCGCGTGGACACCCTCGACCGCGCCGTGGACGACCCGTCGGCGCGCGCGTCGATCGACTCCGGGGTGCTGGCCGAGCCGTTCTGGTACGTCGACTCACCGCTGACCACACCGGCGGGGGACCTCGGGGGGTTTCCTGTCGACGCGGGTGTTCCACGGCCGCCGGTCCCGGGGGTCCTGTGCCCCGACGGGCCGGTGGGCGGCGGTCGGCTGCGAGAGCGGTTCGGCGACGGCATCGTGCTGCTGGCCTTCGGGGAGGACGCGGAGGCGGTGGCGGCCCGGTGTGGCGCCGAGGTGGGTGCGACAGGGGTCGGGGTCACGACGTTGCGGTTCGAGCCCCGCTCCACCGTGGGTCGGGCGCTGGAGGTGGTCGGCGACTGCGTCGTCGTGATCAGGCCCGACGGCCACATCGCGGCCCGCCTCCTCCTCCCCTGCATGGGGTTGGTGGACGCCGTCCGCCGGTGCCTCGGCCACCCGTGAGGCGTGTCGAGAAAGCGGCCACCCGTCGTGATTGGCCGACACACGTTGGGGTCGGGCCGGGCACCCCCACCGACGTGTGTCGAAAAAGCGGCCACCCGTCGTGATTGGCCGACACACGTTGGGGTCGGGCCGGCCACCCCCACCGACGCGTGTCGGAAAAGCGGCCACCCGTCGTGATTGGCCGACACACGTTGGGGGGTGGGCCGGGCCGCCGGGTTCCCGCCGCCGCTGCCTCGGCCACCCTGGGATGGGTCAGGCGGGGACGGCGGTGCGGGCCTCGCTGGCCTGGCGTACCTGGCGGCCGAAGCCGGGGAACTCTGCGACCAGCCCGGCGAAGTACGGGCGGGTGCTCGTGGCCAGCACCATCTCGGTCTCGGCGACAACGGTGGCGTTGCGGCGGCCGGCGCCGACCAGGGCCATCTCGCCGATGACGGCGCCGTCGCTGATGTGGGCGATGACCTGCCCGTCACGCTCGACGCGGGCTCGGCCCTCGACGACCAGGTAGAACTCGTGGCCCAGGTCGCCCTGGGTCAGCAGCGTGTGGCCGGCCTCGACGGTGACGAGGTCCAGCACCTTGCTGGCGTCGGCGACGCGCCGGGTGGACTGGTCGGCGAACGCCGGAAGCCGACGGATCACATCGGTCTTGGGGTCACGACGACGGAACATGAGGGGTCTCCTGACGGAGGATAGGGAAACAACAGCAAGCATAGTGCTTGCTCCAGCTATCACATCGTACGGATGTGAACGATCGGTCAGGTGCCGGTCACGGCTTGGAGTACCGAGGTCTCCTTCCAACGCCTGCTAACGCGTAGGGGTCCGGCGCGTCTACCCCGTGTCCCCCCTCCCCAACCACGAAGGACCCTGCGCATCGTGAACCGACCATTCCTCCCCTCGTTCCTTGCCTGCCTGCTCCTGCTCGCGCTCGTGACCCCGGCTGCGGCCGAGGACGCGCCGGCCGACGACCAGCGCGGGGAGGAGCAGCCCGCCAGCCTCATCATCGGCGTCGAGGGCGACCTGCCCGCGGCGGTCGGCGCGCTGGAGGCCATCAACGGCCTCGAGGTCGTCCACGTCTCGCCACAGGGCGCCTTCGTCGCCGTCGAGGTCGACGGACTTCGTGCCCTCCGCCTCGCCAGCACCGCTGTCCCCGGCGTCGCCTACGTCGAGGAGGACGAGACCCGCTACAGCCAGGCGATCCCGAACGACGCCCGCTACGGCGACCAGTACGGCCCCGAGATGATGGGTGCGGAGGAGGCGTGGGGCGCGGTCGGCTACGGCGACACCTCCATCAGCGTCGCGGTGCTCGACACCGGAACCCGCCACGGTCACCAGGACCTGACACCCACGAGCCGCTTCTCGGCCACGCAGGTCTACACCGGCAACAGCAGCGACAACTGTGGCCACGGCACGCACGTCGCCGGCACCGTCGGCGCGACCACCAACAACGGCATCGGCGTCGCCGGCATGTCCCAGGCGCAGATGATGACCTACAAGGTCCTCGACGCCACCGGCGGCATCTTCAACATCCAGTGCTCCGGCTCGACGTCGTCCATCGCCCAGGCCGTTTATGACGCGACCGACGACGGGGCCGACATCATCTCGATGTCCCTCGGCGGCGGCGGGTACTCCCAGTCCTTCGAGAACGCCATCGACTACGCGTGGAACAACGGCGTCGTCGTCGTCGCTGCATCCGGCAACGACGGCGCCAGCAACGGCGTCTCCTACCCGGCGGCCTACGACAACGCCATCGCGGTCGGTGCGCTCGACGCCGACAAGGGCAAGGCCAGCTACTCCAACGCTGGTGACGAGCTGGACGTCGTGGCCCCCGGGTCGAGCGTCCTGTCGACCTACAACTCCTCAAACTCCTCCTACAGCTCGCTGAGCGGCACCTCGATGGCCACCCCCCACGTGTCGGGCGCCCTCGCCCTGGCATGGAGCTGCGCGCCGTCCGGCACCACCAACGCCGATGTCCGCAACGCCATGGAGTCCACCGCCGAGGACCTCGGTGCCAACGGCTGGGACCGCAGCTACGGCCACGGCCTGGTGCGGGTCGACCTGATGGTCGACGTGCTGTGCGACGGTGGCACCGGCGGCGGCCCGACCAACACCGCCCCGACCGCGGCGTTCACCACGACCACCGACGAGCTGACCATCGACGTGGACGGCACCGCCTCCAGCGACGCCGACGGCGATGCCCTGACCCACTCCTGGGACTTCGGGGACGGCTCGACCGCCACCGGTGCGACCGCCAGCCACACCTACGCGGCCGACGGCACCTACACCGTCACCCTGACCGTCGACGACGGGACCGACACCGACACGACGTCGACCACCGTCACCGTCGAGGCGTCCGACCCGGGTGGCGACCCCGACCCATCCACCCCGAACCTGACGTCCGGCCAGACGGTGCAGGTCAGCCTGTCGGGCAGCGGCGACGAAGCGTTCTACAAGATCGCCGTGCCCGCCGGTGCCAACAGCATCACCGTCAGCATCGACGGCCCGTCCTGCGGCCTGTTCGGTTGTTCGTTCGACGCCGACCTGTACACCCGTGACGCCGCCCGGCCGACGGACTCCGCCTGGGACTGCCGTCCGTACCAGGGCGGCTCGGACGAGACCTGCACCGACACCTCCCCCACCGCGGGGTACCTGTACGTGCGGGTCGACGCCTACTCCGGCTCCGGCACGGTCGACCTGACCGCGACAGTCAGCTGACCCGACCCGCCGGGCGTCCCTGCATCCCCACCCCCTGCAGGGACGGCCCCGCCGCAGACGCCCCGGCCATCGGCCGGGGCGTCATGCGTCCCGGCCCCGGTCGACGAAGGCGAAGAGGTCGGCCAGCGGCACGTCGACGCCGCATGCCCGGACCACATCCCCTGTCCCGTGACGGGTCACGTCGACGTAGGCCCCCTCAGTCGGTCGGCGATGCACGACGACGACCTCGTCGACCAGATCCGCCACCCAGTACTCCTCGATCCCGGCTGTGGCGTACACACGGACCTTGGTGACCAGGTCGCGCCGCCTGCTGGACACCGCGACCTCGACCAGCAATCGGGCACCCCGCACTCCGTCGGTGATCCGGCGGACGTCGTCGACGTCGACGACGGCAAGGTCGGGCTGGGGCTGGCTGTAGTCGCTGGCCGCGTACGGGTGGGACACGCCCACCATCACGTCGTCCGACAGCATCCTCGCGAAGTGGTTGGTGAGCCACATGACGGCCTTGACGTGCGGTCCCCCCTCGGCGGCCATCGACACGATCACCCCTTCGAGCAACTCGACCTGCTCGTCCTCGAACAGGCCGGCGTCGCCCATGGCGTTGAACTCGGCCCGCGTGATCCGGCGAACCTCGTCAGGCAGCTCGGCACCCGCGGTCTCCATGTCCATGACCGTAGTGCGACACATCCGACCCGGACCGTCAAGGTCGTCGCCCCTGTGGACAAGCCGGACGCAGGAACGCCCCGGCCAGCGGCCGGGGCGTCGTGCGTTGATGCTGGAGGAGCTACTTCTTCTTGCCGTCGTACATGTCCTCGATGAGGTCGGCGTAGGCGTCGTGGACGACGTTGCGCTTGACCTTCAGCGACGCCGTCAGGAAGCCGTTGTCGACGCTGAGCGGCTCGGGGACGAGGCTCCAGTACTTGATGGTCTCGAAGCTGGCCAGGTCGCCGTTGACCTTGGCGACGTGCGCCTCGATGGCCTTGGCGACCTCGGGGGCGTCCTGGCTGGGCGCGATGCCCTGCTGCTTCGCCCACTCCTCCAGCTCCTCGGGGTCGATGGAGATCAGGGCGGTGCAGTAGTTCTTGGTGTCGCCGATGACGACCGCTTCCTGGATGATCGGCAGCAGCTTCAGCGAACCCTCGATCTTGGCCGGTGCGACGTACTTGCCACCGGAGGTCTTGATCAGCTCCTTCTTGCGGCCCGTGATCTTGAGGAAGCCGTCGGCGTCGATCGACCCCTCGTCACCGGTGTGGAACCAGCCCTCGTCGTCGAAGGCGTCGCCGGTGGCGTCGGGACGATTCAGGTAGCCCTGGGTGATGTTGGGGCCCTTGGCGAGGATCTCACGGTCGTTGGCGATCTTCAGCTCGACACCGGGGAGCGCCTTGCCGACCGTCCCGACCTTCATGTCGCCCGGCAGGTTGGACGTCAGGCCGGGGCAGGTCTCGGTCAGGCCGTACGCCTCGATCAGGTCCAGCCCGAGCGCGAGGAAGAAGGTGTGCACCTCTGCGTCCAGCGGCGCGGACCCCGACAGCAGCGCCTTGGTGCGGTCCATGCCGAGCAGCGCACGCAGCTTGGACAGCACGACCTTGTCCGCGACGGCGTACTGCAGCTTGAGGAGCAGCGGCAGCTCCTTGCCCTGGGTGCGGAACGGCACCGTCTGCCTGCCGACGCCGAGGGCCCACCCGAAGATCTTCTGGCGGGCTGGCGGCGAACCGGCCACCGTCGTCTCGATCTTGGACTTCATCTTCTCGTAGACGCGCGGGGCGGCCGGGAAGAAGCCGGGGCGGGTCTCACGGGCGTCGTCGGCCAGCGTCGCCACCGCGGAGATGATCAGCGGCAGGTCCATGTAGGGCGCCGAGAACTGGATCAGGCGACCGAAGGAGTGGGCGAGGGGCAGGAAGAGGAACAACCCGCCTGCCCGCATGTCGTCGTCCAGCAGGGCCGACTTCTCCGCGGCGCGTGCCATCGCAAGGTGGTTGTCGTGGGTCTGGATGACGGCCTTGGGCGGACCGGTGGTGCCCGAGGTGTAGGTGTAGGTCGCCGTCTGGTCGGGGCTGGCGGCCTCGCGCCGGCGGGTCATCTCCTCGCGCAGCTCGTCCAGCTTCTCCTTGCCGCGGGCCTCGACGTCGGCCAGGGACTCCCAGTCGTCGGCCGGGTCGATGCCGGTGGGGTCGATGACGATGACGTGCTGCAGAACCAGCTGGTCCGCGCTGTAGTCGGTCTCGAAGAAGGTGAAGCCCTTCCGCATCGTGCGGATCTTCTCCAGCTGGCTGGCGTCGTCGACGATGACCAGCTTGATGCCGGTGTCGACGTGGGCGTAGCCGACCTCCTCGGGGTGCAGGGAGGCGTAGATCGGCACGGTCTGCAGGCCAACCGACAGCGCCGCGAAGTCACACGTCACCCACGCCTCGCTGGTCTGCCCGAGGAGTCCGACGACGTCGTTGTCCTCCAGGTCCATGGCCGTCAGCAGGCCGGCGGCGATGCGGTCGGCGCGGTCACGGACCTGCGCCCACGTGCGGTCTTCCCAGCTGCCGTTGCCCTTGGTCCGGATGGCCACGCCGTTGGGCGAGGCATCGGCCCGGGCATGGAGCAGCTGGGCGAGGGTGGAGATCTGGAGGCTCATTGACTGGCGCCTTTCACGGACGTTCTCGGTGACGATGCGGCGGAGACGGAGGGTCCCAACGCCGGGGCACGGTGCTGGAGTCTATTCAGCGCGCAGCCCGGAACCACAGCCGAGCGAGTCCGGTGACGCCACGATGACGGAACGGACGGTCGCACAGGAGTCGTCGTAGGCTCGGACGGACCCGACGAGAGGCCCCATCAGTGCCGCAGCCGTTGCCCGACGTCCCCGACGCCGACCCCGACGCCACCGTGGACCCCGCGTGGTCGGACCTGCGCACCAACGCGGCCCTGCCGAGCTGGTACCAGCCCGCGGCGATGCCGACACAGGTGGCGGGCTGGCGCCGCGCCGCGGCCTGGACGGTCGTGGTGATGCTGGTCAGCTCGGCGAGTGCCGGCCTGTGCCTGACGTACGGCCCCGACGAGCTGTGGCGGTTCCTCGGCATCGGTTGATCACGACGGTTCCTGGGCATCGGCTGATCACGCCGTCCTGTCGGCGAGGACCGAGCTGACCGTCAGTCGTCCCCGTTGCCGTTGTCGTCGTGGGAGTGGTCCTCGACCTCGTGCAGGGGCTCGTCGGGCAGCGGCTGCACCTTCGGCTGGCTGCGCCGCCGGCGACGGGCGGGGACCAGGTCGCGCATCTCGTCGAGCCGGCCGAAGCACAGCAGCCGGTCCTCGGCTTCCAGGACGCGGTTGCCACGCGGGTTGGGGATGACCTTGGTGCCACGGTTCAACGTCAGCACGGAGATGTCCCGTTCGCGCAGGTCGGTCTCGGTGATGGACTTGCCGACCATCGGTGAGCCCTCGCGCACGACCAGCTCGGCCACCCCGTAGCCGGTGGAGACCGTCAGCCGCTGGCGGACGTCCAGCTCGGGGAAGTCGACCTGGCTGGCGATGTAGTCCACGATCGCCCCGGCGATGTCCAGGCCCGTCGCCCCCTCGATGCCCTCCAGGCCCGGTGAGGAGTTGACCTCCATCACGAGGGGCCCGTGGTCGGACTCCAGCATGTCCACGCCGGCCACCCGCAGGCCCATGATCTGCGCGGCCTGGACGGCCACGCGCTCGTACTCCTCGTCGAGGTCCACGAGCTCGGTGCGGCCACCACGGTGCACGTTGGAGCGGAACTCGTCGCCCTGCGCCACACGCCGCATCGCCGCCACGACCCGGTCGCCCACGACCAGCGCGCGGACGTCCTTGCCACGCGACTCGGCGATGAACTGCTGGATCAGCACGTTCTGCTTGGTGGACTGCAGCGTCTCCACGACCGCCTCGGCCACCTTGTTGTCGGGCGCGAGGATGACGCCGATGCCCTGCGTGCCCTCGAGCAGCTTGATGACCACTGGTGCGCCACCGACGGCCTTGATGGCCGACGGGACGTCCTTGCGGTCGCGGACGAACATCGTCCGGGGGATGCCGATGGAGTGGCGGGACAGGATCTGGATCGACCGCAGCTTGTCGCGCGAGTTGGCGATACCCGCTGCGGTGTTGGGCGTGTAGACGTCCATCTGCTCGAACTGCCGGACCACCGCGAGGCCGAAGAACGTGATCGACGCGCCGATCCTCGGGAGGATGGCGTCGTAGTCCGACAGGTGCCGGCCGCGGAACTGCAGGTCCGGCTCGCCCCCGGTCAGGTCGATGCCGAAGCGGACGGTGTTGAGGACCTTCGCCTCGTGACCGCGCTCCAGCGCAGCGATCTTCAGCCGCTGCGTGGAGTAGGCGTTGGGGGACCTTGAGAGGATGCCGAGCTTCATTGCCCCGCACGATACGGGGTGGACAGGGGTCCGTGCCGGGCTGCGGGTGGTCCGACGGTGTCAGCCGGACGCCCTAGCGGTCACGGATGTAGCGGATACGCCGGAACTCCGAGCGGAATCGCGCGACCTTCGGCGCCAGTCGAGCGGGGTCGTCGTCGCGCCAGGCCTGGCCGATGAAGGCCGCGAGCTGCGGGATCGCGGCACCGCTGATCCCCCAGCGAACGATCTCTGGCGTCCCCATCCGCAACCCGTTGGCGTCGCCCTCGATCGAGGGGATCGGCAGGCCGATGGCGCTGGTCAGCAGGTTGGCCCGCCGCAGGTGCTGGGCGGCCGCCGTTCCCCCGCCGAGCGCCCGGGCATCCAGCGCCAGCTGGTGGCTGACCTGCGTCAGCTGGCCTGCCGGGCGATGGACGGGCAGGTCCTGCGCCTCCAGCCCTCGGGCCAGGTCGGCGGCGGCGGTCACCATGTCGGCGGCGTACTGCCGACCGTGCACCAGCCAGTCGAGCATCGTGATGGCCATGGCCGCGGTCTTGCCGGCGTCGAAGTTGGCGGTCAGGCCGGGGTGGGCGATGGCCTCGATGCGTTCGGCCAGCGCGGGGTCGTTGGTCACCACGAGCCCGCCGGGGGGACCGGCAAGGCTCTTGTAGGTGCTCATGGTCATCAGGTGCGCGCCCTGCTGGAGGGGATTCGGCCACGCATGGCCCGCGATCAGGCCACACAGGTGTGCGGCGTCGAAGAGCACCTTGGCGTCCACCTCGTCGGCGATGCGCCTGATCTCGGCAACCGGATGATGGGCGAGGTTGAGGCTGCCACCGATGGTGATGAGGGAGGGCCGGACACGCCGGGCGAGCGCCGCCAGGCCTGCGGTGTCCACGCTGTTGGTGTCGGGGTCGATCGGCGCATGGTGGACCTCCAGCCCGTACAGCCCGGCGGCGCCGGCCTCGTGGTGGGTGACGTGCCCACCGATGCTGGCGGGCGGCACGATGACGGCATCCCCGGGCGATGCTGTGGCCATGAATGCGTAGAGGTTGGCGATGGCGCCGGACGGCACCCGCACCTCGGCGAACGTGGCGCCGAAGACCTCGCGGACGAGGTTGGTGGCCAGGACCTCGATCTCCTCGATCGCCTCCAGACCCGTCTCGTACTTGGCACCGGGATAGCCGAGCGACGGGCGGCTGCCGAGCCCCCTCGCCATCATCGCCTCGGCCGCGGGGTTCATCGTGTTGGCGGCCGGATCGAGGTTGACGGCCTCGTGGTCGTGAATGTCGCGGTCGCGCTGGACGAGGGCGTCGAGGCGGCGGGCGATGCCGTCGACCTCCAGGCGGTGGGCGTCAGCGGAGATCGCGGCCACCCGGTCGGCCGCTGACGGCGGCAGCCATGTCCGGGGGTCGACGGCGTGTTCGTAGCGCCACATGAGCGGGTCGGTGACCTTTCGGATCCACAGGCGGGCCCGGTCGAGCTCCAGCCAGGCCGCACGGATTGCGGCGTGATCGGTGTTGCCCTGCTGGCGGAGGTCGTCCCGCACCTTCCACGCCCGTGTCAGCTCCAGCAACGCGGCGTCGAAGGGTGTCGCAGCCTCCATCGCGGCGGATCCTATCGGAGCCGACGCGCCCGGTCGCGAGTCAGATGCCGGCCTCGTCGGCGTAGCCGGAGGCCATGTCGAACAGGTCGGTCACCTTCTCCTCGAACATGCGCCAGCCGTCGTCGGCGTCGCCGTAGGCCCCCGCCCGGTTGCGCTGGTACACCCCCTCGAGGATCGCCGCCAGGCGCCAGGTCGCGAAGGCCATGTAGTAGGGCAGGACGTCGTCGGGCACGTCGATGCCGCCGGCGTCGACGTAGGCCCGGACGAAGTCGGCCCCTGTGCCATAGCCCGGGTGCCCGGTGGGGCGTCCGATCAGCGCGTCCGGCACGCTGTCGTCGCCCCAGTACACGAGGGTGATCGCCAGGTCGGCCAGCGGGTCACCGGCGGTCCACAGCTCCCAGTCGAGCACGGCGGCAACGGTGCCGTCGGGATCGAGGATGACGTTGTCCACGCGGTAGTCCCCGTGCACGATCGCCGTGGCCGGCTGCTCGGGGATGGCGGCGGTCAACCGGTCGTGCACCGCATCGGCGACCGGCAGCTCGCGCCCCTTCTGGGCATCCATCTGTCGCTTCCACACGTGCAGCTGGCGGGCCAGGTAGTTGTCGCCCCGGCCCGGCTTGACCAGCCCGATCTCGTAGGGGTCGATGCGGTGCAGCTCGGCCATGGTGCTGGCCAGCGAGCGGGTGGCCGTGGCGCGGGCGGCCTCGTCGATGCTGGCGCCGTCCTCGGTGGTCCGCAGGATGAGGCCGTCGACGTGACGCATCACGTAGAAGGTGCCGCCGATGATCGACTCGTCGCCCTCGTAGCCGATCACCTCGGGGACCGGCACGTCGCTGTCGGCCAGCGCGCTCATCACGCGTGCTTCCCGCGACATGTCGTGCGCCCCGGGCAGGAGGTCCCCGAGCGGCGGCCGACGAACGACGAACGTGCGGCCGTCTGCGTCGGCGACCCGGTAGGTCAGGTTCGACCGGCCACCGGAGATCTGCGAGGCGGTCAGCGGCGGGGTCACCTCGACCCGGTCGGTCAACCAGCCCTCCAGCGCGTCGACATCCAGCGGGACTCCGTGTGCATCGCTCATGGCCGCATACCCAACCACA
Source organism: Euzebya pacifica (assembly GCF_003344865.1). GTDB lineage: Bacteria > Actinomycetota > Nitriliruptoria > Euzebyales > Euzebyaceae > Euzebya > Euzebya pacifica. The sequence continues at coordinate 757,003 of NZ_CP031165.1, read as the reverse complement.
CCGAACAGGACCGCACCCAGCCGGCCGTTTGGCAGGACATGACCACGGTCACCTACCCTCGTGGCATGCCGCTGACCGAAGCCGTACTCGACCACGTTGCCATCGCCGTTGACGACGTCGACGCCGCCGTCTCCCATTGGCTGGGCCGTGGCGCCGTGCCGGTCGGCGGGGGCGAGGCCCCCGCGTTCCGCAGCGAACAGGTCCGGCTTGGCAACGGCGCCAAGCTGGAGCTGATCGGGCGCACGACAGGTGAGCCGTCCTTCATCGACGGCTACCTGGAGCGGTTCGGCCCCGGTCGTGTCCACCACGTCACCATCAAGGTGGGGACGTCGTTGGCGCAGGCCATCGAGGAGCTGGACGCGGAGGGGATCCAGACCGTCGACCGCAACGAGTCCTACCCGCACTGGCACGAGGCGTTCGTCCGGCCGTCCGTGGTGGGCGGGATGATCGTGCAGATCGCCTGGGCGTCGGGCACCGACGCCGACTTCGCCGAGCGCAGCGGCAGGCCCGCCCCGCAGTCGCCCGACCCAGCCGCCCCGCACCTGCTGGCGCTGCAGATGACCCACGTCGACCCACCAGCCGCCCGGGCCCTGTGGTCGGCCGTGGGCGCCACCGTGACCGACGACGGCAACGGCGGGTTCGAGGCCCAGTGGTCGGCGTCCCCGATGGTGGTGCGGGTCGCCCTCGGCGAGCGTTCCGGTCCCGTCGGCCTGGTCGTGCCGGGCCTGGCCCCGGGCGAGCGCACCGACGTCGCCCCCGTCCTGCTGGGGGTCTGACACCGTCGTGTGGCCGGCGGAGGAGTTCGGCGAGGAGTGGGCCGACGTCTACGACGCCGTCTTCGCCGATCTCGACACCGACGCCAAGCAGGCCGTCGCGGCCCTGACCGCGGACCTCGCGCCCCGCACACGGGTGCTGGAGCTGGGTGTCGGCACCGGCCGGCTCGCGATCCCGCTGGCCGCCGCAGGACTGCACGTCACCGGCGTGGACAGCTCGGCGCGCATGCTCGCCCGGCTCGGCGCCAAGGACGGCGGCGACCGAGTGGTCGGGGTGCTCGGCGACATGGCCGATCCTCCCGTGGCGGGTCCGTTCGACCTGGTCCTGATCGCCTTCAACACGCTCTTCGCGCTGCCCGACCAGGACCGTCAGGTGGCCTGTCTCGGCGCTGCCGGGCGGCTCCTCGTCCCGGGTGGTCGTCTGATCGTCGAGGCGGCCGTGCCGCAGCCATGGCGCTTCGCCGACGGCGACCACGACCCTGTGGCGCAGACGGTCCGGTCGGTCCGGGTTGTCACCGATGACGCCACGGTCCGTACGCTGCCCCTCAACATGCGTTACGCCTGGCCGAGCGAGATCGACCTGATGGCCCGGCTGGCCGGCCTGGCCCGCGTCCGGCGGTCGTGCGGCTGGGCCGACGAACCCTTCGATGACGCGTCGACGCGACACGTCACGACCTACCAGAAGGACCAGACGACATGAAGCTCGAGCTCGTGGACGGCATCCACCTCCTGACGCTGGACGAGGCGTCGCAGGTGATCAACGACTCGACCCTGGCGGGGTGGGACGACGCGCTGTCCACCGTCGAGGCGTCACAGGGGCCCACGGCCCTCGTGGTGACCGGCGAGGGCAAGACGTTCAACCAGGGCCTCGACCTGCCGTTCATCGGTGGGCTCGGCGAGGCGTTCCCCGACTTCATCCGCAACGTGCACCAGCTGTTCGGCCGGCTGCTGCGGGTCGACGTCCCCACGATCGCGGCGATGAACGGCCACACGATCGCCGGCGGCGCGATGGTCGCCCTCTGCATGGACCTGCGCGTCATGCGGTCGGATCGCGGCTGGTTCCGGCTGCCCGAGGTCGAGCTGCAGATGCCGTTCACCACGGTCATGGACGGCCTGGTCTCCGCACGGATCCCCCAGCCGGCGCAGCACCGGATGATGGTGCTCGGCGAGCGGGTCGGTGGCGAGGGTGCGTTGGCTGCCGGTGCCGTCGACGCCGTCGCGGAGGGCGAGGACGGTCCCCGCGAGGCGGCCATGGCGAAGGCCGGCGAGCTGGCGCAGTACCGCGGCCCGGCCCTCCGACAGATCCGCACCACCCGCTACGGCGACCTGCTGGCCTCCATCGACCGCGACGCCGACCGCGAGCACCTCTTCGCCCCCTGATCCGGGCGGTCTCGGCGCCGGGCCGCGGCCGGGCGTGTGCGGTCCCCCGCGCCTTGGGGTGGGCATGCCACCCACCACCGGCCACCTGCGTGTGCGGTCCCCCGCCCCTGAGGGTGGGCATGCCACCCACCCTCGGACCTCGTGCGCGTTGCCCCACGCTGAGGGGCGTCCAAGTCACACGGCGGCGCACCCCGTGCGACTTCCCCAGCCCCCGAGGCTGGGCATCGCACACGCGGGGCCGGGCCGGCCACGCGAACGGCCGGCCCGTCGAGGGGCCGGCCGTGTCGTCGTGGTGTGATCAGACGCGCTACGCGCTGGACGGACTTCGTCCTAGACGCGCTCCGCAAGCTCCACGCTAGACGCGCTTCGCACTACACGTGTCCTCGGGCCACGAGCTCCTCGGCGATCTGGACGGTGTTGAGCGCCGCGCCCTTCAGCAGGTTGTCGCCCACGCAGAAGAAGTTGAGGGAGTGGTCGTCGTGCAGGTCCTCGCGGATCCGGCCGACGGCCACCTCGTCGCGTCCGGCGAACTCCAGCGGCGTGGGGCGGTCAGCCACGACCAGGCCGGGGAAGCCGTCGAGGGCCCGCAGCGCCGCCTCACGGGTGACCGAGCGGCCGAACGTCGCCCGGATCTGGATGGCGTGGCCGGCGACGACCGGCACCGACACACATGACGGGGAGACCTCCAGGTCGGGGATCCCGAGGATCTTGCGCGACTCGTTGAGGAGCTTCATCTCTTCGTCGGTGTAGCCGTTGTCCTGCATGGCGCCGCGCAGCGGGATGACGTTGAAAGCCATCGCGGTCGGGAACGTGTCGGCCTGCACCAGCTTCGCGGCCGCCGCGCCGTCGGTCCGCAGCAGGTCGAAGTTGTCGGCCAGCACGCCGACCTGTTCGCGCAGCTCGTCCATGCCCGACTGCCCGGCTCCACCGGCCGCCTGATAGCTGGTGGCCACCATCGACACCAGGCCGAAGGCGTCGTGCAGGGCCTTCAGCGGCAGCATCGCGGCCATGGTCGTGCAGTTGGGGTTGGCGATGATGCCCTTGGTCGGGCGCACGTCGAGCTCGTCGGCGTTGACCTCGGTCACGACCAGCGGCACGTCGGGGTCCATCCGGAAGGCCGAGGAGTTGTCGACCACCAGGGCACCGGCCTCGACCGCCCGAGGGGCGTGCTCCGTCGACCGGCCACCACCGGCGCTGAACAGGGCAACGTCGACGCCGTCGAACGCGTCGGCGTCCGACAGGTCCTTCACGGTGATGTCGCGGTCGCGCCAGCGGATGACCTTCCCGGCGCTGCGCGGCGAGGCCAGCAGGACGAGATCGTCCAGCGGGAAGTCCCGGCGGTCCAGCAGGCGGCGGAGGTCCTGGCCGACGGCACCGGTTGCCCCGGCGATGGCGACACGACGCCCGGTGGAGGAGGGGGATGCGGTCATGACTCAGGCTCCTTCGACGCTGACGACTTCGGCGCCGTCCAGCCCGAACTCGGAGTGGATGGCGTTCACGGCGATCTCGACGTCGGCCTCGTCGACCACCACGGAGATGCGGATGGTGGACGTGGAGATCATGTCGATGTTGACACCGGCTTCCGACAGCGCGGTGAACATGCGCGCGGCGACGCCCGGGTTGGTCTTCATGCCGGCACCGACCAGCGACACCTTGCCGATCTTCTCGTCGACCTCCAGGCCAGCGGCGCCGACCTCGGTCAGCAGGGGCTCCAGCGCCTCGCGCGCCACCTTGGAGTCGGTCAGCGGGATCGTGAAGGTCATGTCGGTCGTGCCCGTGGCCGACACGTTCTGCACGATCATGTCGACGTTGACGTTGGCGTCGGCGAGCGACTGGAACACCCGGGCGGCCACGCCGGGCTTGTCCGGCACGCCGCGCACGGTCAGCTTGCCCTCCGACCGGTCGTGGGCGACGCCGGAGATGATGGCCTCTTCCATGGGGTTTCCTTCCGCGTGGGCGTGCACCCACGTTCCCTGGTGGTGGCTGAAGCTCGAACGGACGTGGATGTCCACGCCGTGGTTGCGACCGAACTCCACCGACCGTGTGTGCAGGACGCCGGCGCCGTGGGCGGCCAGCTCCAGCATCTCCTCCGCGGAGATGTGCTCGACCTTGCGGGCCGTGGGGACGATACGGGGGTCGGCGGTGTAGACGCCGTCGACGTCGGTGTAGATCTCGCAGACCTTGGCACCCAGGGCTGCCGCGAGGGCGACGGCGGTGGTGTCGGTGCCGCCGCGGCCCAACGTGGTCACGTCCTTGGTGGTCCGCGAGACGCCCTGGAAGCCGGCCACGATGACGACGTGGCCCTCGGCCAGCGCGTCGGTGATCCGCCCCGGGGTGATGTCGAGGATCTTGGCCTTGCCGTGCACGTCGTCGGTGATGATGCCGGCCTGGGATCCGGTGAAGGAACGGGCGCTCAGCCCCTCCTCCTGGATCGCCATCGCCAGCAGCGCCATGGAGATGCGCTCACCGGCGGTCAGCAGCATGTCCATCTCGCGTCCGGGCGGGTGCGGGGAGATCTCCTCCGCCTGTCGGATCAGCTGATCGGTCGTCTTGCCCATGGCGGACACGGCGACGACGACGTTGTTGCCGGCGCGCTTCGTTCGTGCGATCCGATCGGCCACACGCGTGATGCGGTCGGTGTCGGCCACCGAGGTTCCGCCGTATTTCTGCACGATGATGGGCACGCCGGTCATGGCCGACAGGCTAGCCGCACTCGCGCGGAACTCCGATTCGTCGACCGGGCAGGTCCGGTTCACTCGTGGGGGTGCAACGGCTCTGGCAGCTTGACCGCACCGGTCCCCTGCTGGGCGAGCTGGTCCTCCGGGTTGAAGATCGTGCAGGACTTCAGCGACAGGCAGCCGCAGCCGATGCAGCCGGTCAACCCGTCGCGCAGCCGTTCGAGCGCGGCGATCTCGGCGTCGAGCCGGCTACGCCAGCCGCGCGAGATCCGGGCCCAGTCGGCCTTGGTCGGGGTGCGCTCCTCGGGCAGCAGCGCCAGGGCCTCGCGGATCTCCTGCAGGCTCAGGCCGACATGCCGCGCCGCGGCGATGAAGGCCAGCCGCCTGAGCACGTCCCGGTCGTAGCGCCGCTGTCCCCCACCGGTGCGGTGGGCGGTGACCAGCCCTTCCCGCTCGTAGTACCGCAGCGCGGACGGGGCGTATCCGCTGCGCTCGGCGACCTCGCTGACCGTCAGCCTCGCGTCCCTGTCCACGGCCACCTCCAGAATTCTCTTGACTTGAAGTTGACTTCAACTATTACCGTCAGGAGCACCACACGCAACCCCCATCGACACGAAGGACGTCATCCATGCGCACCGCACTCATCACCGGCGCGTCCAAGGGCCTCGGCCTGGCCCTCGCCGACCGGCTCGCCGACCAGCCCGAGCCCTGGCACCTGATCCTGACCGCCCGCGGCCACGACGCGCTCGCCGTGGCCGAGGCCCAGCTGCGCAGCCGGACGACCGTGACGGTCGTGCCGGGCGACGTTGCCGACCCGGTGCACCGCGACCGACTGGCCGACGTCGTGGGCGAGACCGGACGCCTGGACCTGCTGGTCAACAACGCCAGCGACCTCGGCCCCAGCCCCCTCCCGGCCGTGGTCGACATCGACCCCGACCGCCTGCTGGCGCTCTACCGGACCAACGTCGTCGCACCGATCGCCCTGGTCCGGACGCTGCTGCCTGCCCTGCGCGCGACGGCCGGCACCGTGATCAACATCAGCTCCGACGCCGCCGTCGGCCACTGGCCCGGCTGGGGTCCCTACGGCAGCGCCAAGGCGGCGCTGGATCACCTGTCGGCGGTCCTGGCGGAGGAGGAACCGGCGCTCCACGTGCACGCGTTCGACCCGGGCGACATGCGCACCGACATGCATCAGGCGGCGTTCCCCGGCGAGGACATCAGCGACCGTCCGGAGCCGTCCACGGTGCCGCCGGCGATCCTGCGGCTGCTGCGGGACCAACCACCGAGTGGTCGGTATCGCGCGGCGGAGCTGCTGGCAGCCACCACCGGGGTCGGCGCGTGAGCGCGCTGGAGCCACGGTTGGCCTTCGACGTCCCCGCCGAACGCATCCCCACGAGCCCGCCGGAACGTCGGGGGCTGGCCCGCGACGGGGTCCGACTGCTCGTGGCCGATGGCACGGCCGTCATCCACGCGAGGTTCCACGAGCTCGGCCGGTTCCTGCGGCCGACCGACCTGCTGGTGGTCAACACGTCCACGACCCGACCAGCAGCGCTGCCCGGCCACACCGTGTCGGGCGATGCCGACGGGCGGCCCATCACCCGACACGCGGTCGTGCACTTCTCGACCCGTACCGACGAGGGCGACTGGGTCGTGGAGCTCCGGCAGCCCGACGGCAGCGGGCCGATCCTCGACGCGGCGTCGGGTGCCGTCGTGCACCTGGCCGGCGGGGGCCACCTGACCCTCGGCACCCCGGCCAGCGCAGGACCCGACGGCGACGGGACCCGGCTGTGGTCGGCCCGCGTCGACGTGCCCGGTGGACGCGTGACGACCCACTTGGCCGAGCACGGCCGCCCGATCACCTACGGCGGCGCACCAACCTGGCCGCTCGAGGACTACCAGACGGTGTTCGCCCGCCACCCGGGCAGCGCCGAGATGCCCTCGGCCGCCCGACCGTTCTCGTTGACGTTGGTGGCGGACCTGGTCAGCCGTGGCGTCGTGCTGGCACCCCTCCAGCTGCACGCCGGTGTCAGCTCGCAGGAGGCGGGCGAGGCCCCCGGGGCCGAACGGCTTCGGGTCGGCGAACGCACGGCGGCGTTGGTCAACCACACACGGGCCAGCGGCGGACGCGTCATCGCGGTCGGCACGACGGTCACCCGGGCCCTCGAGACCGCGGCGGACGCCACCGGCACGGTCCGTCCCATCCGGGGATGGACGGACCTCGTGATCACCCCGTCACGTGGCGTCTGGGTCGTCGACGGGATCATCAGCGGCTGGCACGAGGCGGACGCGTCCCACCTGCAGCTGCTCGAGGCGGTCGTCGGCCCCCGAGTGCTGGCCGCCGCCTACCGACAGGCGATCGACGTCGGCTACGACTGGCACGAGCTCGGGGACTCCGCCCTGCTGCTGCCGGAGCGCTGATCGGTCGGCGTCAGACCTGGTCGGTCGACAGCTGCAGCGACAGGTCGACCTCCTCCAGCTCGTCCCCACGATCGGTGGCGACGACGAGGAGCGACACGTCGTCCATGTCCCACATCGTGCGAAGGGCGTCACCGACCTCCTGACGGTCACGCTCGACCCAGCCGAGCGCCGGCAGCTCTTCGGCGTAGAACGACATGATCGTCGTCGGCGACGCGGCGGTGACCACGTAGTTCTGGGTCTGGACACCGTTCACGTCCTGGGGGGCACCCACGGGAGAGGCACCCTCGGGGACCGGCACGTCGGCGAAGCTGCCCGCCACGAACCCATCGTCACCGATCGCCGGCTGCTGTTCGCCGGCCTGCTCGTCCGGCTGGTTCTCGGCGTCATCGACGTCATCGGAGAAGGGCTCGATGGGGTCGCTGTCGAGCACCTCCTGCTCCTCGGCCTCGGTGATCGCGTCGTCGTCGTCGTTGCAGGCGGTCAGCGAGAGGCCGAGCACGAGGGCCATCAGGACGGCAAGTGGACCGGAGAAGAAGCGGGGGAAGGGCAGGGAGGAAGGCGTGCGCAAGGGGGTCACCTCGGACGGGGACGGGAATGAACGGAGTTCTCATCTGAGGTACCCGACGACCCCTCGCCCGCAAACGCGCCTACGGCCTGCGCACCCACCACGCCTGTTCGCTCGGCCAGCGGTTCGCCCACGTCGGCGTGATCGCGAACGTCACCTCGTCACCCGTCGCGGGACAGCGGGGTTCGCGGTAGTCCTCCACGACGAAGCCGACGTCGCGGAACAACGCCATCCAGCCCGCGGTCGGCAAGCAGAACTCGATCCCACCCGGTTCGTCGACCGCGTCGGTCCAGTCCAGGCGATGCAGGTCGAACCAGCCACGGTGCAGCGTCGTGTCGATCGGCACCGAGCCGTCCATCGGTGCGGTGACATGGGCCAGCGGATGCGTGCCGAGGAAGACCAGCCGCCCACCGGGCCGCAGCAGCCGAAAGGCCTCGGGCACCCAGCGGTACGGGTCGCACCAGATGGCGGCGCCGTACTCCGAGAGGGCGAAGTCGACGCTGCCGTCGGGCAGCGGCACGGCCTCGGCGTCGCCGTGGATCAGCTCCAGCTCGATGCCGTGCTGCTGGGCGAGACGCGTGGCGGTCGCCAGCTGGCCAGCGGAGTTGTCGATGCCGACGACACGGCGAGCGCCTCGCCGCGCCATCCATGCGCTGCCGTATACCGTCCCGCAGCCCAGCTCGACGACGTCCAGCCCGGTCAGGTCGTCGGGCAGCAACGGGACCTCACCGTTGTCGATGCCCCAGATGCCCCAGACGGGGGCCTCGCGTGCCCAGTTGCGTTCACCGGAGGCGACCCACTCGTGGGCGTTGTCATCCCAGTGGTCCCGGTTGACCGCCACGTGTTCGCCGGACTGCTCGGTCATCGCGGGAACCTACATCGCCGTTCGGCCGGCGAAGGCCCGTCCCAGCGTGACCTGATCGGCGTACTCGAGATCACCACCGACCGGTAGACCGCTGGCGATCCGCGTGATCGAGACCTCCAGCGCCTTCAGCTGCTTGGTGAGGTAGCTGGCGGTGGTCTCGCCGTCGACGGTGGGGTTCAACGCGAGGACGACCTCGCTGATGTCCTCGATGCCCATGCGCCGCAGCAGCTCGGCGATGTGCAGCTTGTCGGGGGTGATCCCGTCGATGGGCACGATCATGCCGCCGAGCACGTGGTAGCGGCCACGGAACTCGCCGGTCTTCTCGATCGCCTGCACGTCCTTGGGTTCGGCCACCACGCACAGCACCGACTGGTCCCGCTTGGGGTCGCGGCAGATCCGGCACTCCTCGGCCTCGGCCACGTTGAAGCAGCGCTGGCAGAAGTGCACGTCGCGCGCGGCCGCTGTGATGGCCTGTGCCAGGCGTTCGGCGTCGGCACGGTCGGTGCCGAGCAGGTGGAACGCCAGCCGCTGTGCACTCTTGGGACCGATGCCGGGCAGTCGGCCGAGCTCGTCGATCAGGGTCTGGACGGGGCCTTCGTACACCTAGATCAGGCCGGGCGGCAACCCGAGGCCACCAGCGATCCCGCCCATCATCTCGCCCTCGAGCTCCTTGGAGGCGCGCACGGCGTCGTTGCAGGCCGCAACGATGATGTCCTGCAGCATCTCGACGTCGGCAGGGTCGACCGCTTCGGGGTCGATGGTGATCGACAGGAACTCGCCGGCCCCGTTGACCTTCGCCTCGACCATTCCGCCGCCGGCGGAGCCGGTGACGGTCTCGGCCGCCAGCGCTTCCTGCGCCTTCTGCATCTTCTTCATCATGGCCTGCGCCTGGCGCATCATGGCCTGCTGGTTGCCCATCGTGTTCTCCTGGGTCTCGCGTTCGCGGGTGAGCCTACTGGCCTACCCCTGGGTGTCGCTCGTGACTTCGGCCCCGAGGACCGCGGTCAGCGTGCGGATGGCCGCGTCGTGTGCGGCTGCCTCGTCGGTGACCTCGCCAGCAGCTTCCGCTGCCTCGTGGTTGATGACTGCCGACGCCTCGTCATCAACCTTCACGTGAGGGGACGGTGGATCCTCCTCCACGGCACCGACGGTCGCCCGTATCCGGTACCGCGTCCCGACCACTCGCTCGACGATGTCGGCGACGGTCCGCGCGCTGTCGCCGTCACCTGCCTGCTGGGCGTGGAAGTCGAAGGCGAATCGCAGGATCACCGCCCCTTCGGAGATGGCGATCGGTGTGCCCTCCCCGAAGATCGCGGCCAACCGTCGGCTCGAGCCACCGAGCATGTCCATGATCGCCGGCCACGCGTTGACGATCGCCTGCAGGTCAGCTGCCCCGCCGCCTGCCGGTGCCTGTTCGGCGGCAGGTGCCTGCGGCTCGGGACCGGGCGGGGGCGTGGGTTCGGGCGCAGGGGCGGGGGTCGGCTCGGCCTGCGGGGGTGGTGTCGTCGCTGGCGCTGTCGGCTCGGACGCAACGGGCTCCGGCTCGGGAGCGGTGGGCGCCGGCTCGACTGCAGTGGGCTCCGGCTCGGGCGCAGCTCCTGTCCTGTGCGGCGCTGGTTGCGACGTCGACGCCGGAGCGGGCGCTGGGACGGACGGCGCAGGGGCAGAGGCTGCTGGCGGGACGGCCATGGCCGGGGTGGTCGATGGTGCCGCCCCGTTGGCCACCGAGGCCTCGACCCGTTCCAGCCGCGCGGCCAGCGACTGCACGTCATTGCCGGCCTCGGGCAGGGCGGCCTTCGCCAGGGCGATCTCGAGCGGGAGGCGCGTGTTGCCCCGACGCATCTTCGGCTGGGCGTCGTTGAGCAGCTCGACGGCACGCAGGAGGTCGGCGACCCCCGTGCGGTCGGCCTGTGCCTTCAGCTCGGCGACACGGTCGGGCGTCGCCTCGATCAGACCGGCGTCGGGCGCAGCCCGGAGCAGGACCAGCGACCGCAGGTGTTCCACGGCGTCGGTGGCGAACTGTCGCAGGTCGGTGCCGCCGTCCGCAACGCGGTCCACGACACCCAGCACACCCGCGACGTCGCTGTTGGCCAGGTGACCGGCCAGGGCGTCGAGCAGGGTGGCGGGCACCGAGCCGAGCACATCGGCGACACCCTCTGCCGTGACGTCGCGGCCGGTGAACGCCACGACCTGGTCGAGGACCGACAGGGTGTCGCGCACGCTGCCGTCGCCGGCGCGGACGATGGCGGCAAGGGCGTCGTCGGCGAACGTGAAGCCCTCGAGGTCCCCGAGCCGGCGACAGTGGTCGGCCAGCACCTTGGCCGGCACCCGTCGGAAGTCGAACCGCTGGGTGCGCGACAGCACGGTCGGCAGCACCTTGTGGGGTTCGGTCGTGGCGAACACGAACACGACGTGGCCGGGCGGCTCCTCGATCGTCTTGAGGAACGCGTTCCACGCCTGGGTGGTCAGCATGTGGCACTCGTCGACGATGTAGACCTTCTGCCGCGCGATGGCGGGGGTGAAGGCCACCCGGTCGACGAGGTCGCGAACGTCCTCGACCTTGTTGTTGCTGGCCGCGTCGATCTCGATGACGTCCGGCGCCGTGCCGTTGCGGATCGAGCGGACGATCGGGTCGTCCTGATCCGGGGTGGAGGTCGGGCCCTCGGTGGCGTTGAGTGCCATCGCGAAGATGCGCGCGCTGGAGGTCTTGCCCGTCCCCCGCGGCCCCGTGAAGAGGTACGCGTGGTGCCACGACCCCGAGTCGACGGCCCGGGCCAGCGTGGTCGTGACGTGGTCCTGGCCGACCACCTCGGCGAAGGTGGCCGGTCGGTACTTGCGGTAGAGCGAGACGTGCGCCAATGGGTGGCCTTCCTCCGGATCGAGGACGGGTGGGCTGATGGACTCCAGAGTCTGACTCGTGGGTGTGACACCGCGCACCCCGGCCGACTGGCTCGACTGTGGACGGGCGATCCGACGCCGAACGCAGCACCGCCGTGAGTGTCACGGACGAGTCCGCGGCTTGGCCATGGCACCCGTCGCAGACCGCTTATGGCTGCTGCCTTCCGGCCCTGACCAGGTTCACGGTGCGACGTCGCATGGGACCTCGGACCCGTCCGTGTCATCCACGGCGGGGTCGACCACTATAGCGGCCACCGGACCGACTCACCGAGCCGAGAGCAGCTGCACGGCCTCTGCGACGCTGCCCACGCCGATGACCTGCATGCCCGACCCATCGGGGACCGCCGTCCCGGCATCGCTGGCCTGCGCCGCCGGGACGAGGAACACCGCGGCGCCGGCCCGCGCAGCGCCCCGTACCTTGTCGGCGACCGAGCCGACACCGACCACCGTCCCGTCGGGCAGGACCTCACCCGTCGCGGCGATGGATCGGCCGGCAGCCAGGTCGCCGTCGTCGAGCACGTCGTAGGCCGCGAGGCTGGCGGTGAGGCCTCCCGAGGGTCCGCCGACGCGGTCATCGGCCACATCCACCACCACCGGGCCGTGATCGGTCAGGGCCGCCGCGATGTCCGCCGCGAACCCGAGTGATGCGCGGAACCGCGCCTGCTGCTCGGCGACGAAGGCGTCCTGGTCCACGCTGGCGGCCATGAACGCCGTCCGCGGCACGACCCTTGTGTCCGGGTCGCCCCACGAACGGACCAGATCGGCGACGTCGGCGTCGTCCAGGGCGATCGTCGTGACCAGGAAGTCCCCGGACAGCACGTCCTCGGCCAGAACCCCGTCCACGGTCATGGTGGCGGACAACGAGATCGCGTCGCCCGGGACCACGGTGAAGGCCGGCAACGGAAGCCCCGACACCACGACCGCGACGAGGGCCAGGACCAGCATCCAGACCAGTCCAGCCCGGGTCCGGACCGCTCGTGACCGGCCGGACAGCCCCTCGGATGCGTCGGTTCGCTGCACAGTCGCTATACTGCCTCGTCCGCGGGTTCTGCCCGCAATGGAGTCGTCGCCTAGTCCGGCCTATGGCGCTGTCTTGGAATGGCAGTTGGGTAGCAATGCCCTCGGGGGTTCGAATCCCCCCGACTCCGCTCGATACAGACGCGAGGCATCATCATCACGATGAGGACCTCCTCGCAACGCCCTCGGCTCAGGTCCGAGGACAGGGGGCCGATCAGCGGCACATGCCCCCTGTGACCGAGACGCAACCGCTCCCGTCGGAGGCGTCGCCGACAAGCGTCCTCCTCGTCGAGGACGACCGGGCCACCGCCGCGCTCACCAAGGCCCTCGTGCAGGAGTCCGGGACGTACGTCGTGGAGTGTGAGGCCGACCTGGCGTCGGCGCTGCGCCGCATCACGTCGACCGCCTACGACTGTGTCCTGCTGGACGTCCACCTGCCGGACGCACACGGTGCCGACGCGGTCCGGAGGATCCGACGGATCGCGCCCGGGCTGCCGATCCTGCTGCTCAGCGGCATGGAGTCCGGCGCCCTGCAACGCCTCGCCATCCAGTCAGGTGCCCAGGTCAGCCTGCCCAAGGACCACCTCGACCGGGACCTGCTGCAGTCCGGCATCAGGACGGCGATGGACCGCGAGGCCGTCGAGGCCACCCACGGGTACAACCGGCGGCTGGCCGAGCTGCTGGAGATCGCGGGGGGCATCCAGCACATCGGCGACCGCATCACCCGGGTCCTCGACGTCGTCCGGGCCAACCTCGGGATGGACCTCGGCATCGTTGCCCGCATCGAGGGCTCCCGGTACGTCGTCGAACACGTCGCCAGCACCGATGACGACCCCACGGTCGGGACCGAGTTCGAGCTCGGTTCGACGTTCTGCTCGTTGACCGCGGCAGCCGATGACGTCGTGGCCATCGACCACACGGCCGTCTCCAGCCATTCGGGACACCCCTGCTACCGGGACCGGGGGCTCGAGAGCTACATCGGCGCGCCCCTGGTCGTCGGCGGCGCCCGCCACGGCACGGTCAACTTCAGCTCCGCCCAGCCGAGCGCACAGCGATTCCAGCGTCACGACTTCGACTACGTGCGCAGGGTGGCGGACCTGATCGGCGGCTGGGTCCACGAGTACCTGCAGGACGTGCAGCTCGGCGAGACCCGCGAGCGGTTCCGCCTGGCCTTCGACAACGCCCCGATCGGCATGGTCATCGCCGACCTCGAGGGCACGATGACGCAGGTCAACCATGCCTTCGCCAGCGCCATGGACACCCCGGTCGAGGACCTCCTCGGATCGTCCGTCCTCGACGTGACCCACCCCGACGACGTGGCCGCCGGCCGGGAGCTGATGCGCGGCTTGCTGTCGGAGGAGGGCACCAACACGCTCGAGAAGCGCTATGTCCGGCCCGACGGACGGTCCTGGTGGGGGCAGGTCCACGTGTCGGTCCTCCGGAACGCCGACGGGGTCCCCCAGTCCTTCGTCACCCAGATCCTGGACACCACCGAACGCCGGGCCACCCAGCGTCGCCTTGCCGACATGGCCCTGCACGACTCCCTCACGGGGCTTCCCAACCGTGCCCTCCTGCAGGACCGACTCGCCCAGGACCTGGCCACCGGTCAGCGCGAGGGAACGACCACCGCGGTGCTGTTCCTCGACCTCGATCGCTTCAAGCACGTCAACGACACCCATGGCCACGCCGCCGGCGACCAGCTGCTCAAGGTGCTCGCCGGCCGCCTCGACCAGGTCGTCCGCCCCCACGACACGGTGGCCCGACTCGGCGGGGACGAGTTCGTCGTGGTCTGCACCGACATGACCGACCACGCCGACCTCGACGTCGTCATCAGCCGGATCAGCGAGGCCATCGAGCAGCGCGTGATGCTCGACGGGGCAGCGGTGACGGTGGGCGTCAGCATCGGGGTGGCCTTCGCCGACCCCGGAACGAGCGCAACTGCGGAGTCGCTCCTGCGCGACGCCGACGCCGCGATGTACCGCGCGAAGGGGCGGGGACGGGCACGCGCAGAGGTGTTCACCCAGGCCCTGCGTGACGACGTGGCCCGCCACGACGCCATCACCCGCGAGCTGCACGACGCGATCATGTCCGCGTCGTTGACCGGTGAGCCGTCCACCGATGGCCTCCGGGTGGTGTACCAGCCGCTGCTCGCGACCGCCGACGACCGGCCGTGCGGTGTGGAGACGCTCGTCCGGTGGCAACACCCCACCCTCGGGTTCCTGTCCCCCGACGAGTTCCTGTCCGCTGCCGAGGAAACCGGCCTGATCATCCCCATGGGCCGCTGGGTCCTCAGCCGGGCCCTGCGCGACTGGGCCGGTAGCGACCTTCCGATCTCGGTCAACCATGCCGTCGCGGAGATCGCCGCCCCCGACTTCGTCGAGTTCGTCCAGCAACAGCTCGAGGTGACCGGCGTCCCTCCCGACCGCCTCTGCATCGAGGTCACCGAGTCCTCGGTCCTGGAGGACCACGGTTCGGCCATGGCCGCGTTGCGGCGCCTCCGCGGGCTGGGAGTCCGGCTGGCCATCGACGACTTCGGCGCCGGATACACCTCGTTGGCCCACCTCACGGACTCGCCGTTCACCGAGCTGAAGATCGACCGGTCGTTCATCACCAACGCCGGCGAGGCGCAGTGGTCGATCGTCGAGGCGATCGTTCGGGTGTGCGACACCCTCGGCCTGCACAGCGTCATCGAGGGGGTCGAGGACCTCGACAGCCTCGAGCGCGCCCGATCCATCGGTTGCGACGCCAGCCAGGGATACGTGCACAGCCGTCCGGTCCCGCTCGCACAGGCACGGACGATCGTCCTCGCCTGAGGGCACTCAGCGGCTGGCGCTCCACTCCTGGACCAGCCGAAGGGCCGTCTCACGAGTGCGGGTGGCCAACCAGCCGGCGTTGAAGTCCAGGACCTCCACGCTGCGGGTGGTCCGCTCGCTGTTGCTGGCCGGCAGCCGCAGGTCGTCGGTCAGGACGATCTGCTGGGCCAGTCGGTCGTGGCTGACCAGGAGCGTCGAGGTGGGGGCGGTCCGTGCGACCCTGAGGCGCAGCAGTGCCCCCGGTGACTCCGTCAGCTCCATCTGGGCCGAGTACCCACGGCTCGTCATGGTGTTGACGACCGGCTCCCACGCGTCGATCACCGCGCCGCGAATGCGCTGTGAGAGCGCTGCAGCCGACTGATCGGCAGCGCTGCGGACATCCGCGGCGGCCGCATCGTGGGCCCTGATGGTTCGCTGCAGCTCGTCGATACGGCCAGCCAGCTCGAGATCCAGGTCGTCACTCATGATCCGCGGAGCCTACGCCGGGCGTCGTCTGGATGGGACCGACGCCGGGACGAAAGGTCGAAAACTGACTCGAGGCCGACCAGAAGGTCGACCTCGATGTGCGTTGCTGCCCGAGACGGGCGGCGACACGGGTGTGGGGCTAGACCGGCTTGACCTGCTGCGCCTCGTCACCCTTGCGGCCCTGGCCGATCTCGAACTCGACCTTCTGACCCTCGTCGAGGGTCTTGAAGCCGGAAACCTGGATGTTGGAGAAGTGCACGAAGAGGTCTTCGCCGCCTCCGTCCGGGGCGATGAAGCCGAAACCCTTTTCGGCGTTGAAGAACTTAACGGTACCAGTTGTCACATTAATCGCTTCTGTCAGTGGTTGACACTTCCGGTCAACCGTTTGTGTAACGAGCCGAACGACATCGCATCCGACTCCCGGAGGAGCCTACGCGCAATCGCAAGCCTCCGCCGCTGTCCGTGTGGCCCACGTCCGCCACCGCACCCTGGGCGACCAACTCGGGACCGTTCGGGGCGAAGGGTGTGCTCACGAGAGACGCGGAGGTGTCGATGACAGCACAGACGTGCGACGAACCCGGACGATGACCGCCGCGAGGCTCCCCATGGGGGTCGTCCTCCTGGTGTCCGCTGCCGTCCTGCACAGCCGACTCCCCCCGTCGTGGCACCTCCCCTGGGTACTGGTCATCGCGATCGTCGCCCCCCTGAGCGTGTGGGGCGGGATCCGCCACAACGATCCCCCGCGGTCCGCGGGCTGGCACCACGTCGCGGCCGGCTTCAGCGTCTACTGCGTCGGCGAGGTCATCGTCGCCCTCGACCTGCTCCTCGTCGGACCCGGACACTGGGGCAAGCCCGTGGGGACCGCCGTCGGCATGATCGGCTGGCCGTTCGTGGTCAGTGGCGCACGCCGCATGGTGGCCTCGGGTCAGGCCCACCTCGACCGCGAGGCCCTCCTCGATGCGGCCATCATCACCGTGGGCGTGGCCTACGTGGGCTGGTACACCGTCATCCTCCCGCAGGTGGAACGCAACGGGTTCCTGGAGTTCAGCGCCCTGGCCTCGACGGCGTTCTGGACCCTGTCGGTCCTGGTGTTCGGCCTGCTCGTGGCCAAGGCCATGTCCCCCGGCGCCTGGTCGCCCAGCCTGGGACTCTTCGCGATCGCCGCGATCACCGGCGGATCGAGTGCGGCCATCTACCGGGGCCTGGAGTTCGACCACGCCTGGCAGTCCGCGCCGATCACGCGGATCACGATGGCCGTCGCGTTCGCCGCGATCGCAGCCGCGACCCGGCACCCATCGATGCTCGCCAGCGCACCTCGGGACCGGGACCCCCGGATCTGGCCTCCGATCGTGGTTGTCGGTGTCGGCGTGTCGGTGCTGTGCGTCGGCCTGTTCCTGGCCGCCCTCGGAGTCCTGCCCGCCCCCGAGGTGGACATCCCCGGCATGTCGGCAAGCGGTGTGGTCGTGGTGCTGCTCGTCGCTCGTATCGGCCTGACGTTGCGAGCCCGTGAGGACGCCAAGTCCGAGATCACCCGGAAGGAGGCTCGGTACCGCTCCCTGGTCGAGCACGCCTTCGACGGCACGTTGTTGGCCGACCGGGACGGCATCGTGCGCTGGGGCAGCGGCAACACCGGCTCGGTGACGGGACGGGGCATCGACCAGATGCGCGACCGAAGCCTGTTCGAGGAGGTCGACCCGCGCGACCTCGAGCGGTTCGTGGACGAGTTCCAGCAGTGCGTCGCCGTTCCGGACGCCCGCATGCGGGGCACGACACGGCTGGCGCCCACGGGGGGCGCAGCTCGCTGGATCGAGTACTCGCTGGTCAACCAGCTCGACAACGAGGCCGTCGCCTCGGTGGTCGTCAACTATCGCGACGTCACCGATCAGCAACAGGCCAGGGAAGCGCTGGTGCACCAGGCCACCCACGACCAGCTGACCGGCCTGCCGAACCGACAGCAGCTCATCGACCGACTCGAGGTCGTCACCACGCAGCGGGCCCCCGGACGTGCGGCAGTGCTCTTCCTCGACCTCGACCACTTCAAGGTCATCAACGACAGCCTCGGCCACCAGGCCGGCGACAAGCTACTGGTGGCCGTGGCCGAACGGCTTCGCCGAGTGGTGGCCGATCGAGGGACCGTGGCCCGACTCGGCGGCGACGAGTTCGTGATCCTGTGCGAGGACGTCGGCGGCAGCGTCGAGGCGGTGGCGATCGCCGGAGACATCTGTGATGCACTCGACGCCACCGTCCCGCTGGGCGCCCACGAGGTGTCGGCCCACGCCAGCATCGGCGTGGCCCTGCACACCACCGCCGAGGACACGCCGGTCTCGTTGCTGCGCGAAGCGGACACGGCGATGTACCGGGCGAAGGAGCAGGGCCGCAACGGCTTCGTCGTCTACGACGGGTCGTGGGCGGCGTCCACTGCCACCCGGCTGTCCCTGGAGGGAGCGCTGCGACGAGCCCTCGAGCAGGACCGCCTGGAGCTGCACTACCAGCCGATCGTTGACCTCGTCAGCGGCAGGACGCTGGGGTTCGAGGCGCTCCTCCGCTGGACCGGAGACACGCTGGGCGGGTCCACGCACCCAACCCTCGTGCGGCGCCCGACCCCGCTGGAGGTCATCACAGTGGCCGAGGAGTCGGGGCTGATCTATCCCCTCGGCGAGTGGGTCGTGCAACGGGCCTGTACCGACCTCGCCCACCTGCTCCACCGAACCGACGGCAACGACGACCTGTTCGTGTCGGTCAACGTCTCGGGCCTGCAGCTGCGCCGACATGGTTTCGGCCACGTCGTGCACGAGGCGCTCGTGGCCTCCGACATCCCGGCCGACCGCTTGATGATCGAGCTGACCGAGAGCGTCCTGGTCGAGCAGTCCTCTGCAGCGCAGGAAACGATGGGCGAACTCCGTCGGCAGGGCGTGCGCCTGGCGATGGACGACTTCGGCACCGGCTACTCCGCCCTCACCAACCTCAAGCGGTTCCCCTTCACGACCGTCAAGATCGATCGCGGGTTCGTGGAGGACCTCGACGGCCACGATGCCGATTCCGGAGTCGTGCGCGCGGTCCTCGGGATGGCGGCTGCGCTGGACCTCCAGGTGGTGGCCGAGGGCGTGTCGACCGACGCCCAGCGACGGGCCCTCGAGCAGCTGGGGTGCACCCGTGCACAGGGCTACCTGTTCGGCCGGGCGGTCCCGCTCGACGACGTGATCGCCTCGCTCGAGGCAGCGGCCGCACGGACGGCCTGACGGCCTGGAGAGGCAGTCAGATGACGAGTCGGCCGTCGAGGTCGACCACAGGGGACGACAGCCGGCGCATCAGGAACTCCGCGACCGCAGAGACCACGTCACGTTCCTGCGACCAGCAGACCTCCAGCAGCCGATGGCCGCTGCCGTCCACCTCGTCGGCGTCGAAGGCCACGACGACCGCAGCCTGATGTGGCGCGATGCTCAGCAGGACCCACTCGTTGTTCATCTCCTCGCCGTGGGGCAGCGGGCTGGTCTGCCACCCCCGGTCGGTGGACGAGGCGAGGTCAAGCCCCACGGCGCCGCAGAAGCAGGCCTGACTGCGCAACCGGGAGAGGCGTTCCTCAGGGGTGCCCCAGGGTCCCTCGCCCGGAGGGAAGCTGGCCAGCACGACCGGCGCCTCGCGAGAGAACATCGCGGCCTGCTCGACCTGGGCGAAACGACGACGCACGGCAGCTTCCGGGAGGGTCTGTTCCTGCGCCCCCGCCGACACGATGCTCCATGGCGACTCTGCCGTGGTGGTCGGTGGAGGCGCGAGCAGCGGGACGACCCGTCGAGGCCGCGGCAGCTTCGCCGGAAGGTCACCGGGCCGTCCGAACAACCAGCCCTGCCCGAGCTGGGCACCCAGCTCGTGGGTGGCCCGTTCGGCGTCCTCGGGCTCCTCGATCCCTTCGGAGAGGACGAGCGCGCCGGTCCGCTGGGCGTACTCGTGCACGGCCTCGAGCACACGCTTGTCCTCGTCGTCGTGGACGTTGCGAACCAGGTGGGCGTTCAGCTTGACGACATCGGGTCGGACGAACGGCAGGAGCGCCAGGCTCTCCGAGGTCGCGCCGACGTCGTCGAGGGCAACTCCCCACCAGCGCTTGCGCGCGTAGCTCAGCCAGTGGAGCAGCTCGGCGGGACGCTCCAGCAGCGCACGTTCGGTGACCTCCAGGACGATCCGCAGGTCCTGCTGTGCACGCTTGAAGGTGAAGTAGAGGTCCTCGGGGGCCCGGGTCGCCGCCACGTCGGGTTCGACGTTGATGAACAGGGTGAGCGCCGTGCCGAACCCGGCCTGCATGGCGGTGTCCATCGCGGTCGCACGGCAGATCCAGTCGAGCTCCTGCACGAGGCCGAGGTCGCGAGCCGTCCCGAACAACAGGTCGGGACGTTCCATCGGCGTTCCCGCCGGGCCGCGCGCCAGCGCCTCGAAGGCGATAGTCTCGCCGGTGGAGAGGTCGACGATCGGCTGGTAGATCGATCGGACCTGGCGCTGCTCGAGGATCCGGTCGAGATGCCGGGCTCGGTTGTAGGGCTGCGCGGCGAGGCGTGCGGCACGCTGCGCGCGCGTGGGCGACGGCCCTGGGCCGGACGTCGAGTGGAGGGCCACTGCCGCCAACCTCCTTCGTCGTCGCTGCGGACCGGGAAACCCGTCACCCTCGCAATCGGCAGCCATCCAACGAACTGAACCCCCCGACGGGTTTCGTCGAGGGGTTCAGGGGGCTTCACGTTTTGCGACCGCGTCCTAGTGGTACGTGGTCACCTGTTCGCCGATGTAGAGGAACTCCCACAGGAAGTCCATGTCGCCGTCGTAGACGCGGGCGCAGCCGGCGCTGGCCGCGTACGTCGGGACCGAGGGGTAGCCGTGGAAGGCGTAGCCGCGGTGGAAGAACACCGGCCGGTACATGTTGTTGCGCGTCTGGCGGTAGTTGCGCATCTCGTAGACCCGCCAGGTCCCGATCACCGTGGGGGTGGAGGACTTGCCGGTGGAGGTGTGCACGACGTGCTGCACGCGACCGTCACGGACGACGAGGACCAGCTGCCGACCGATGTCGATCTCCATGTGGTCCGGTTCGAGGTCGGGACGGCGCGGCTCCAGCCACGCACGGTCCAGCATCGCGAGGAACTCGGCTTCGCCGAAGTCGCCGGTGTTGGCCATGCCGTTGACGCTCTGCATGGCGAACGTCATCCAGACGGTCTGGGCGTCGGGCTGCCCGTCGACGGGTCCCACGTGGTAGCCCATCCGGGTCAGCTCCTCCTCCACGCAGTAGAAGCTGCGGGTGTTCCCCTGTCCGAGCTGGCACTGCACGACGGTCGACACCGCGGCGTCGCCACCCATGACCCGCACCCACTCGGTCCCGTCTGCGGCCAGCCACTGGGCGACCTCGTCGGGAATCGACATCGGGTCGGTCAGCAGCAGCGGGGCACGGTTGGAGATGCCCGCGAGGACGCCACCGGTCAGGCCGTCGGCGAACGTGGTCCCGCTGGCGACGACGGGCGGACCGTCGAGGCCGGAGGCCCGCAGGTGGTTGGCGACTGCCAGGGCGGTGCCGTACCGGTTGGACCCGGCAAGGCGGGTGACGTTGTCGACCTGGGCGACCACGGCGTCGGGGACGACCGCCTCGCCACCGATGACGATCACGTCGTCGGCGTCGAGGGCGTCGCGCTGGTCACGGACCCAGCCGTCGAAGCCCTCGGTCCCGACCAGGACCAGCGGCATCCGCAGGCCGGTCGCCAGGGCGCTGGCCGACAGGGAGTCGGCGAACGAAAGGGCGGATGCCACGATCAGCGTGTCGGCGGCGCCGGCCTCGTCGGCGGCACGGGCCAGGGCCGCGGAGGTGGCGTGCACGTCCTGCGCGACGATCGTGGTGACCTCGTCGGCGACCTCGTTGGCGGCGTCGGCGACGCTGTCGGGCAGCGTGCCGACGACGGTGATGGTCTCCGGCGCCAGGCGCTCGAGCTCGGCCACGGTGTCGGCATCGAGGCCAGCGGGACCGGCGAGGAGCATCGGGGCGCGCAGGACACCGGCGAGGGACGCCGCGGGGAGCGCCTCGTTCCAGGTCTCACCGGGGGCGACGATGACGTGCCGTGCGCCCTCGGGCCAGCCGCGCTGGCTGGCCTCGACGGCGGTGCCGTAGCGGGTGGCGCCGGCGACCCGGTCGACCGGGACCGCATCGAAGCTGATGCCCGACAGGCTGACCGATGGGCCCGGATAGGCCGCGAAGCTGGATGCCGGGCGGTCGGGCTCCGTCGGGTCGGCTGATTCCTGGGCCGACGCCGGCGCGGCCAGCAGGCTGCACACCATCGCCATCACCGTGATGACAGGCGCCCACCGCGCACGTCGACTGCTCGTTTCCCCCAGCATTGGCCTGTTCCCTTCGTGGATACCGCGTGACATCGCGCACATCGTAGTGCGCCTCCCCACCTCCGCAGGCCGCTGCGGAGGTGGGGAGGCGGTCCGCCCGTCAACCGAACGGACCGCCCCACCCCCACATCGTGTGCCGCTCAGCCGGGGGCCGTCCCCGCGAGCAGCCGTGTCTCGAGCTCGACAGCCGTCCCCGGCCGACCGACGAGATGACCCTGCGCCCGGTCGCAGCCCGCCGATATCAGGGTGTCGAGCTGTCCAGCGGTCTCCACACCCTCCGCCACGACGAGGAGCCCGCGAGCGTGGAACAGCTCGATGAGGGCGCCCACGACGTCGCGGAGCTGCGCCTCCGATCCGAGTCCACGGACCAACGCTGGATCCAGCTTCACGTACTCCAGCGGCAGCTCCCAGACGGTGTTCAGCGCACCCGTGCTGCCCCCGAAGTCGTCCAACCCGAGGTGCACACCGCTGTCGTGCAGTTGCTCCAGCCCCCGCGTGACCGCAGGCGAGCGGATCTCGAGCCGTCGTTCGGCGACGTCGAGGTGCAGGGCATCGCAGGGCATCTCCGCTGCCTCGAGCGCCTCCAGCATCCGGGGGACGAACCGGTGGTCGGCGAAGTGGTGGACGTTGACGTTCAGCACGAGGCAGTGCCGGGAACCGGTGCCGAACAGCTCCCGCCACCGCCGAGCCCGTGCCAGCGCCGTGTTCGTCACGACGGTGTCCACCGCTGGCATGAGGCCGACGGACTCGGCAACGCCGATGAACTGCTCGGCTCGCCGCTCGTGTCGGGTGTTGGGGTCCCAGAGCCGGGCGAACGCCTCCACGGCCACCGTCTCGCCGTCGGAAAGGTCGACGATGGGTTGGTAGACCACACGTACGCCGTCGGTGGACAGCGCCTGCCGCAGGAGGTGCTGGGTGTGGGCGCGGCCGACCTGGATTCGCCGCAGGTGGGTGTCGAACTCGACCCACCGGTTGCGTCCGAGCTCCTTGGCCCGGTACATCGCCGTGTCGGCTTGGCTGATCACCGTTGCCGCGTTGAGCGTCGGATCACTGGTCAGCGTGACCCCGAGGCTGAGCGTGCACGAGACCCACGCCCCATCGATCTGCATCGGCTTCTGGCCGACGGCGATCAACCGGTCGGCGAACTCCGTTGCGTCGCGGGGGTCGACCAGGTCCTCGGCCACGACCGCGAACTCGTCCCCGCCGATGCGGGCCAGGGTGTCCTCGGGGCGAAGGACCTTCTTGAGGCGCTTGGCCATGCGCCGAAGCACCTCGTCCCCGACGGCGTGGCCGAGGGCGTCGTTGACGACCTTGAACTCGTCGAGGTCCACCAGCGCCACGAGGAGCAGTCCGCCGGACCGCATCAGCCTGGTGATCGCATGCTGGGCACGATCCAGCAGCACCGTGCGATTCGGCAGCCCGGTGAGCGGGTCCGACGCACCCACGCTCGTCCCGTCCGCGGGCGGGATGGGCATCGAGCGCTCCCGTACGGAGACCACGATGGTCTTGTGCCCGTCGTCGCTCGTCACGGCGCTGCTCAGCTCGACGGAGTGGTAGCCGTCGCCGCCGACCCTGAGGCGGGCGGTCGTCATGACCCGCGTCGTTGCGCCGTCGAGCAGCTCAGCGTGGTCGGCTTCGATGCGGGGGGCGTCCTCCGGATGGACGAGCTCGGCGAGCCGACGCCCCAGCACATCCTCGTCCTTCAGGCCCATCGAGTGCAGACGATCCCTCGATGCGTAGGCCACGTGCCCGTCGTCGAGCAGCGCCAGCAGCAGGTCCGGCGCCGCGTCGAGCAACATCCGGCCCTCGAACGGTCCCCGGCCGCCGTTCGGCTGCGGTGGAGTGGCCCGAGCCGACGACGCGCCGGCCGGTACTCCTGCCGCATCACCTGCAGACATGCCGGGGCCTCTGGGAAGGCGCCACCGGGGTCCAGAGCAACGCGGATCGAAATCCTGTAACTGCAGCGAGTGCAGTGACCGGACCCTAGCACGCGGATCTCGTTGGCTGGTGGTGGTGGAGGAGGGATTCGAACCCTCGAGGAGCGTGAACCCCTACGCGCTTTCGAGGCGCGCGCACTCGGCCGGACTATGCGACTCCACCAGGTTGTCCCCCGACCGCGAGGCACGGGGATCGGAGATGATACCCGTTGCCCCCGAGGACGTGCACACCGCGGGTGTCAGCGGCTGCGGGCGCGACGGCGTTCGGCGAAGAAGTCCTTGAGCAGCCGGCCGCACTCCTCGGCCCTGACATCGGCCACGACCTCGGCCCGATGGTTGAGCCGGGGGTCGTCGGCGATCTGCATCAGCGAGCGGACCGCACCGGCCTTGGGGTCGGTGGCGCCGTACACGACACGATCGATGCGGGACAGCACGATCGCGCCGGCGCACATGGCGCACGGTTCGAGGGTCACGACGAGCTCGCAGCCGTCGAGGCGCCACAGGCCCACCTCCTGCGACGCGGCTCGCAACGCCAGGATCTCGGCGTGGGCCGTCGGGTCACCGTCGAGCTCGCGCTGGTTGCGGCCGACGCCGATGACGTCCCCGTTGCGGGCGACGACGGCCCCGACGGGTACGTCGTCGTGGGTGCGGGCGAGCTCGGCCTGCTCGATCGCGAGGGCCATCAGGGCGTCGTGGTCCATGCCGATCACCGTAACCGGCCCGGGCAGCCGACAGCCCCTCCCGTCGGGAGGGGCTGTGTGGGGCAGGGGCTGTGCGGTGATCGCGCCGATCAGGCGGTCGCGGTGATCGGGATGCGGTGCGGCTGCTTCTCGCGCGGCTTGGGGACCCGCAGCTCGAGCACGCCGGCGTCGAGGTTGGCCGTGATCTGCTCGTGCTCGACGCCCTCGGGCAGGGAGAAGCTGCGCTCGAAGCGGCCCACCGACCGCTCTCGGCGGATCCACTGGTCGTCGGCGACCTTCTCGTCGGCGTGCCGCTCGAGGGAGACGGTCATCTGGCCGTCCTCCACGGCGATCTGCAGGTCGGGCTCACGCATGCCGGGCACGTCCATGCGGATCACGAACGCCTCGTCGGTGCGGAAGATGTCGGCAGGGGGCAGCCAGCTGGAGCTGCTGCCGGTTCCCG
The DNA here is from genome assembly GCF_003344865.1 of Euzebya pacifica. Classification (GTDB taxonomy): domain Bacteria; phylum Actinomycetota; class Nitriliruptoria; order Euzebyales; family Euzebyaceae; genus Euzebya; species Euzebya pacifica. Next base: position 731,691 of record NZ_CP031165.1, on the reverse strand, counting down.
CGAGGGTCCGGCTGACGTCGCGCTGCATGGCGGCCAGCTCACCCCAGGGATCCCAACGAACGATGGACATGACACGTACCTCCTTGACACGAGCGGGACTCTGACTGGTAGGAAACTTGAGTCCTATGGACGCAGATAAATGTACGCGCCGGCACGCGGCGTGCAACCCTCTTTTCGGCCGTGGCGGGCTACCGTTGCGGCCGTGGACCGTGACGCCATCGCTGATCACATCCGGCAGGAGGTTCCTGCTGGCTGGTTCGACGCGATCGAGGTGACCTGCGACCGCGAGGAGATCCTGGTCATCGGCACGCTGCGCCCTGTCGCCGACGAACCCGACGAGCAGTGCATCACCCGCTTCCGGGAGGAGACGCGGGAACGCCGCATGCAGATCGCCCGACGGGCGGAGGGACGGTTCGAGCGGAAGGTGTCGTGGGGCGCCCGCTGCGGCCCGACCACGGCGCTGTTCACGACGGTGTCCACGCCCGCGATGACGCGGCTCCGCCTGCCCGAACGCCGGGTGCTGGACACCCTCATCGACGCGGGCATCGCCCGGTCCCGCTCCGACGCGCTGGCGTGGTGCGTCCGGCTGGTGGGCGCCAACGAGAAGGAATGGCTGGCCGAGCTGCGCGAGGCGTTCGCCGCCGTCGAACGCGCTCGCGCGAAGGGCCCATCGGGCAACCCGCCCAGCTGACCCTGGCCTGTGGGCGTCAGGCGCCGACGGTCTCCCGGTCGACGGCGACCAGCCCCTCGGAGATGTCGTCGAGCACGACCTCGCGCCGCCCGGCCAAGCACACGAGCACGGTCACGATCGCCGAGCAGAGGAGCGCCCCCGCGAAGGGGGGAAGGGTGGGTGTGGCGCCCGGGATGGTCGCCAGCTCGAACCCCTCGGCCAACGAACCCGTGGTCACCGTGCCGCCGAGGACGGCACCGACCAGGCCAGCGACCGCGCCGCTGATGGCGCCGGCGGAGGTGGCGCGGGGCCACAGCCCGGCCAGCAGCGGCACGACGACCCCGGCGCACAGCAGGTCGGCGATGAGGAACAGGCGCAGGACACTGAAGCCCTGGAAGGCCACCACGACCGCGGGAAGCATCAGCCCCACCGTCACCAGGCGCGCACCACCGAGCTTCATGCCGGGCACCTCGGCCCCCACCAACGAGAACAGGCCGGTCTCCAGGGTGTCCACCGACGAGGCGACGAGCGCGACGCCCAGGACCACGACGATCCCGCCGATGACGGCCGGCAGGCCCGTGGTCATCGCGAAGAACGGCACCGGGGACACGTCCAGGCCCTGCCCGGACCCGGCAGCGACGATGCCGAACAGTCCGACCAGCAGGATGACCGGCACCGTGAGCCCCGCGCCCAGCCACGCGCCACGACGCAGCGCCCGTTCGTCCTTGGCGGCCCAGACTCGCTGCCAGTAGCCCTGGTGGAACATGTTGGCTGCGGTCACGGCGATGGTGAGGGTCAGGGCCACCTCGATGCCGATGCGGTCGACCCCCAGCAGCCCGCTGCCCGTGATGGCCTCACCGGGCGAGGACAACGACGACACGACGGCGACGAACCCCACAGCGAGCAACGCCACGATCAGGCCGGCCTGCCAGCGATCGGTGACCAGCGACGCCCGCAGCCCACCCACGCTGGTGTAGGCCAGCGTCGCCAGCGCCACCGCGACGACGGTGAAGCGGGCGTCGACACCCGCAACGATGCCGGTGACCCCGGCGACCGCCGTCAGCTCGGCGGTCACGAACAGGAACATGTAGGCCACCGACACCGCGAAGACCCACGCGGCGAACGGCCGGCCGTAGCGCAGCCGGGCGAACTGTCCCAACGACTGGCCCTGCGGCACCGCGGTGCGGATGCGGCGTCCCAGCGCCGCGAACAGGATCACCGGCAGGGCACCACCGACGGCGTATCCGAGCAGGCCGACCAGGCCGACCCCTGCACCCACCTCGGGTGGGGCGAACAGGATCCAGGCACCCATGCCAGCAGCCAGGAACGACAGCCCCAACGTCGTCGCGGACTGGCTGTTGCGAGCCGTCGTCCACTCGTCGAGGTCGGTACCCCGGCCAGCCCGCAGGCCGAGGACGACGAATGCGATCAGGGTCACGAGGACGATCCCGACGCCGAATGCAGTTGCCACCATTGGTTCGCGCTCCCTTCGCCGGTGCTAACCGGATCAGGTTCGTGGGGTCTGCTTCGCGTCCCGGTCGGACGGTGCACTCTCAGCCGTTGGCTCCCCCGGCGTGCCGTCGAGTCTAGGGTGGCGAAGTTCGCCCCGTCCAAGGAGTCCAGACCAATGACCGCCGTGCCCCACCCGTTGCTCGTCAGCGACGAGGTCCAGCAGGCGCTTGCCGACGGCACCGGGGTGGTGGCGCTGGAGTCCACGCTGATCGCCCACGGCCTGCCGCGAGGGCAGAACCTCTCCGTGGCACGGGAACTCGAGGCGATCGTCCGCAAGGCCGGGGCCGTCCCGGCCACGATCGCCGTCGTCGACGGCCAGCCCAGGGTGGGACTGGACCCCGAGGCGCTCGAACGGATCGCCACCGACGAGGAGGTCGCCAAGCTGTCGATCCGCGACCTCGGCGTCGCCGCAGCCCTCGGTCGGACCGGCGCGACCACCGTCGCCTCGACCGCCCACCTGGCGGCGCTGGCCGGGATCGGCGTCTTCGCCACCGGGGGCCTCGGCGGCGTGCATCGCGAGGCGCGTGACTCGTGGGACGAGTCCGCGGACCTCTCCGCGCTGGCCGGGACACCGATGGCCGTCGTCTGCGCCGGGGTGAAGTCGGTCCTCGACGTCGCCGCCACCCTCGAGCGGTTGGAATCGCTCGGCGTGCCCGTCCTGGGTTTCCGCACCGAGGCCTTCCCCGGTTTCTACCTGCACTCCAGCAAGGAACCGCTGGACTGGCGAATCGACACCGCCGAGGACGTCGTCGCCGTCATGGACCACATGACCGGGCTCGGGCTGGACGACCGCGCCGTGGTCGTCGCCAACCCCATCCCGCAGGACGAACAGCTCGACCCGACCATGCACGACCGGGTCCTGCACTCCGGCCTGGCCCTGCTGCAGTCCCGCCGGATCCGCGGCAAGCAGGTCACCCCGTTCCTGCTGGACCACTTCCACACCGCGACCGGGGGTGAGAGCCTGCGGGTCAACATCCGCGTGGTCGAACGCAACGCGGCCCTGGCCGCCGACATCGCCGTGGCCCGCGCGACGAGCCGTCGGGCATGACTCGTCCGGCCACCGTCGTCGTGGTCGGGGATGCGCTGGTCGACGTGGTCGTCCGCCCCCTGGAGTCCGTCCAGCCGGGCAGCGACACTGCGTCGACGATTCGCTGGCGCAGCGGCGGGGCGGCAGCCAACGTGGCCCGCGCCATCGCCGATCAGGGTGGTCGGGCACGGCTCGTGGCAAGGGTGGGCGACGACGTGGCCGGGACCTTCCTCACCGATTCGCTCCATCGCCACGGGGTCGCGGCGCACGTGGTGCGTGATCCCGATCGTTCGACCGGCACCGTCGTCGCGCTCGTGGGGGCCGACGATCGCGACATGCTGACCGACCGCGGGGCCAGCGCCCACCTCGGCCCCGGCGATCTTCGGTCCGGTTGGCTCGACGACGCCGCGCACGTGCACGTCAGCGGGTATGCCCTGCTGTCCCCGACGACGCGTGCGGCCGGCCTGCATGCGATGCAGCGAGCACGCGAGGCCGGCATCCCGGTCAGCGTCGACCCGGCCTCGGCAGCCCCGCTGCGTCGCATCGGGGCCGACGCGTTCCTGACGATGTTGCCCCCGCGCGTCCTGCTGACTCCCAACGCCGACGAGGCCCGCATCCTGGCCGGTCGCGAGGACGTCGAGGAGGCCGCCTCGTGCCTGGGCGCCCGCACCGGCGAGGTGTTGGTCAGCCGGGGCGCAGGCGGGGTGGTGTGGTCGGACGGCCGGACGGTCCTGCGCCGCAGCGCCGTTGCCGTGACTGGCGCCGTCGATCCGGTCGGGGCAGGTGACGCGCTGGTCGCCGGCCTGCTGACCGCGCGGGTGGCCGGCCACCCCCTGGAGGTCCAGCTCGACGAGGCCCTGGTGGCCGCGGGGCGTGCGGTCGGCCGTCCCGGCCCGTGGACCGGGTGACGTCACCTGTTGGGCCGGTCGTTACCTGTTGGGCCGGTCGTTACCTGTTGGGCCGGTCGTTACCTGTTGGGCCGGTCGTTAGATTCAGTCGTGGAACGCCGTCAGGTCGGCGCAGGCCGCGGTGATCTCGGCCCACGCGCAGTCGACGTCGAGGACCGCGATCGCGCCCGGCTGGAAGGCATGGACGAACGGATCGCCGAGCAGCCCCTCCACCAGGTGACCGACCGTCGGCAGGTGCCCGACCACCAGCACCGTCCTTGCATCGCGAGGCACGGTGGCCAGCCGGCTCACCAGCGTCTGCGCGCTCGCCTCGTAGATGCCGTCCTCGACCGCCACCCGTACCCCGTCGGGGAGCCGGAGGGCCTCCAGCGTCTGGACGGTGCGCAGCGCCGAGGAGCACAGCACGTCGGTCGGTGACAGCTCCGCGACCAGGCCCGCACGCGCTTCGGCGGTCGAGGTGCCGAAGGGGCTGAGCGCCCGATCCCGGTCGGCCTGCCCGGGGTGGCCCGGTTCGGCATGCGCATGGCGCATGACCAGCAGCCGACGGCGATCGTCCATGTCTCGGGAGCCTAACGCCCACCCGGGCTGGATCGGCGAATCCGCGTCAGGTGCGGTACCGTCCGCTGACGCCATGAACCCCGCCGAACTCGTAACCGCCCTGTCGGACGCATACAAGGCCAACGCCGACGACAAGCAGGCGTCGGAGATGTCGGCCTACATGCGCGACCAGTTTCCCTTCTTCGGGATCAAGGCCGTGCAGCGCCGCGCGCTCGATCGCGACGTCGCCGGCCGCGGTCCCGGACGCCCCGAACACCACTACCTGATCAAGGTGGTCAAGGACTGCTGGGGGCGCGGCGAGCGGGAGTTCCAGTACTTCGCCGTCGACTACATGCGCAAGCACTACCGTCGGCTGGACGCGTCCTTCCTGGACCTCGGCCGTGAGCTGGTGGTCACCAAGGCCTGGTGGGACACCGTCGACGGGCTTGCCGCCGGCGTGATCGGTCCCTTCGTCCGTGCGCAGGGCACCGTCGAGGCGATGGACACCTGGGTCAAGGCCGACAACGTCTGGGTCGTCCGCACGGCGCTGCTGCACCAGCTGGCCGCCAAGGAGGACACCGACGTCGAGCGGCTGTTCACCTACGCCCTCCAGCGGTCCGCCGACACCGACTTCTTCATCCGCAAGGCCATCGGATGGTCGCTGCGGCAGTACGGTCGCACCGATCCCACGGCGGTCAAGCGGTTCGTGGCCGCCAACGAGCAGGCCTTCGCGCCGCTGGTGGTCCGCGAGGCCATGAAGCACTTGCAGCCGAGCAGCTGAGCCTGGCCGGGGGCCGTCAGGCGAAGACGTCGTCCCACGCCCGGACGGTGTCGTCGACGATGCCCCACAGGCGATTCCCCTCGAACGCCAGCCCCCACGTGACGCCGTCCGTCGGCAACGTGCCGATCCAGCGCAGGTCCGCGTCGTAGAGCTGCACCCCGTCGAGGGTCGACACCGCCAGCCGCGACTCGCGGTCCACCGCCAACCCGAGGGCCAGGTCCCATGCACCGGGGCCGAGTCCCTCCCCCGACAGGAAGACCCGGCGAGTGCCGTCGGGTTCGAACACCCACAGGCCGTTGCGAATGCCGTCGCCGACGCTCGTCCCGACGGCATGGACCACGCCGGCGGCGTCGGTGGCCATGCGGTCGACCCGGTCGGTCGGCTGCAGTCCCGAGTCGACGCGCCGGACCTCGTTGCCGTCGCGGTCGATCCAGACAAGGTCGGTGGTCGCACCCACCCGTTCGAGCAGGACAGCCCCGCCGGCGTCGAGCGGCGCGACGGCCTGCAGGACCTGGATCGGCCCGCCGCCCGCCAGCTCGACCCGGCCGCGAAGGACGCCGGTCGGGCCGTCGTAGGCGAAGACGTCGAATCCACGCTGTGCGTGGACCGTGCCGTCGGAGGCGACCACCATGGACGTCAGCGGTGCCTCGCTGTCCGCCACGAACCACTGACCCTCGTAGTGCCCCTCGGTGTCGAGCCGCACGATCCGGCCGGTGCCAAACTCGCCCACGTACACGTTGCCGCCCTCGTCGACGCCGATCTCCCGTAGGTCGACGAAGGGGGCCAGCTCGGCGCCCTGACCCTCCAGATCGATCCCCTGCGCTCCGGGGTCGACGAGCACAGGTGGAGCCGCGTCGCCGCCCCCCTCGAGCTGCCCACGAACCGGTTGGCCGTCGACGACCTGCCCGCTGCCGGCGTCCCCGACCTCGAGGACCGTCGTTGGGGCGAGGAGGACGAGCGCCGCCACAACTGCTCCCGTCAGGAGGAGCACCGCGACGATGACGACCGCCAGGCTGGTTCCACGGCCACGGGGAGAGGGTGGGCTGCCAACGCCTCGGGCAGCTGGAGCCCAGTCCTCCGGTGCGGGTGGCGCGACGGGGACGGACGCAGCGGGGGCGGGCCCCGGCGAGGACATCGGATGGCTGGAGTCCCCCTGAAGGCGCACGTGGTTGCCACAGAAGTCGCAGGTCACCCGCTCCCCCGGCGCGCCCTCCGGCAGCCGGCCGTTGCAGGTCGGACAGGCCACCTTCCGCGCCATCCCACGCTCCTTGTCGCCATCGAGACCGTCCGTTGGGCAGCCTACGCCCGGTCGAGACCCGCAGTTGTCACGGACTAGTGAATCCGCGGAGTACGCGCATCCGCGTACCGCACGAGTCACGCTGGAGTCGATGCTCGGAAAGACGGGCATCGAGGGGTGAGGACACGACAATGAACCAGCTGATCAGGGCAAGCGTCGAGGGTGCGACCACGGTTCGGGTCAGCGGGAGGACAGTGCCCCTGTCCACGGCAGAACGCCAGGTGCTGGCGGCGCTCCTGCTGGACCCGTCGACGGGCGTGTCGATCCGGACACTCGAGACGTTGCGCTGGGGTGACGACCCGCCCCGAACGGCCCGTCAGTCCCTGCAGAACACCGTCTCCAGGCTTCGCGCCAAGCTGTCGGCCGACATCGACCTGGCGTTCGACCGGTATCGCCTGGTCACCGCCGTGGAGACCGACGAGGACCGGCTCTTGCGCCTCGCCACCGCGCTCGAGGGAGGCATGCCTGCCGATGTGGCCGACCTGCCCGGTGTCCCCGAGTGGTTCGCCGATCTGCCCGTCATGCACGAGACCCGTCGTGCGGCCGAGCGCCTGGACACCCTCCTGCGGCGCTGCACGGTCGCGCGCATCGTCGCCCTCGAGGCTGCGGGGGCGGTGACCGAGGCCCTGTCGTTGGCCCACGAGCTGCGGGCCGCCGACCCATCCGACGAGTCCTCCTGGGTCCGTGAGATCGACCTCCACCTGCGGGTCGGCCGACGGCTGGAGGCCAGCGCCACGTATCGTCGTGCCCGCCGTGAGCTGCGTCATCACTGGGGGATCGAACCCGGTCCGGACCTGCGTCGGGTCGAGCAGCGGATCTTCCAGGCGACCACCACACCAACGGTCGACACGAGCGTGCCGCTGGTCGGTCGACTCGACGAACAGCAGCGCATCCAGCGACACCTGACCGCCGGACGGACGGTGCTGCTCCACGGGGCGCGTTGGTCGGGCAAGACACGGCTGGCCACGGCGGTCGCCGATCGCTGGCCGGTCACCGCCACGGTCGTGGACTGCGGACGAAGCCGCCGGACACCGCTGGCTGCCGTCGAGGACGTGACCGGCGACCCGGTCCGGCTGACCGACCGGATCGAGGCGCGCGAGCTGCTGTCCCGGATGGTCGACCGTGTGCGCAGCACGCTGGACGACACCGGCCTGCTGGTGCTCGACGACGTGGACCGGTTGGGTCCGCTCAGCCGGGAGGTGTTCGCCCGCGCCCTGCGGAACGCCGACACGCGGGTGCTGGCGACCTGCCGGCAGCGAGGCGGCGCGGTGCCCGGACGGGACGACGTGGTCGAGGTCGCGCTCTCCGGTCTCGGGCTGGAGGAGATCGGGCGCCTCGTGTCGGTCGATCAGGACGCGGCGAGGATCCTGGACCAGCTGACCGGGGGCAGCCCGGGCCTGTTGCTGCTGCTGGTCGAGGCGACCGGTCGCACGGGGGTGGACCTGCGGATGCTGGACCGCCTGGTCACCGCCGAGCGCGTCCCGCCCCCCATCGCCGACGCCCTCCTCAGCCGCATCGCAGGCATTCCACCACACGTCCTCGCCATGCTGGAGTCGCTGGCCACCGCCGGCGCGACCGGGGTCCCCTTCATCGACCGGCTGGCGCTGGACGAGGGGGCACCGGGGATCGTGCGCATGGACGGCGCGGCCCGGCCGGTGTTCTGCCATCCGTTGTTCCGACGCGTCATCGTGGACCGGCTGCCCGAGGGGCTGCGCAGGGAGGTCGACCTGTTGCGGGTGGCCGAACCTGCCGTGCCCGCGTTCGCAACCGCGTAGTTCGGTACGCTCCGTGGCGTTGAGTGGGGTTCATGGCGCGGGCGCACCCGTCCTCCCCGACGGCCACGTCGCGCGGGGGCGGCTCGTCCGCCGGCTGGCGGAGCACCGGATCGTCGTCATCCGTGCCAACGGGGGCTGGGGCAAGTCGACGCTGGCCGCCGAAGCGGCGGCCCGGCACACCGGCGAGGTCACCTGGGTCGACCTTCGCGACGTCGACCTGGACCATCAGGGGGTGCTGCGCCGCCTGCTGGACCCGCTCGGCATGGACGGGCTCGTCGGCGACGAGCGCGACGACGACGAGGTGGCGGCCGCGGTCGAACGGGTCATGCAACGCCGTCGCCCGACTGCGCTCGTCGTGCTCGACGAGGTCGGACCGACCCACTGGTCGGCCGTCCGGCTGCTGGGGCGAGCCCTTCCCGAGCCCCACCGCCTGCTCGTGCTCGGACGCCGAGTCCCCGACGACGACCGCACCGAGGCCGACGCGTGGCCGCGGCTGACCACGAGCGACCTTGCGTTCACCGTCGACGAGCTGCACCTGCTGCTGGTCGAACGGTTGCCCGGCGGTCTCCCGGATGTCATGGTCGAGCAGCTCTGCGTGGCCACCGGTGGCTGGTCGACGGCCCTGCGCGCGGTCGTCAACGCGCTGGGACGCAGCCCCACACCCCACGACCTGGGACGCCGGCTGCTGGAGGACAACGTCGTGCTCGACGCGTTGGTCCGCGACCTGGTGGATCCCCTCGACGACGACGCGCGTCGCCGCCTGGGCGCAGCAGCATGCCTTCCGTTGCTGGATGCCCGCCTGGCGAGGGACCTCGGGCTGGCCGACACGATCAAGGCGGCCGCCGAGCTCGGTGTGCCATGGGAGACGCCCGCGGTCGGACCGTGGACCCTGCCCGACCCGGTTGCGGACCTGCTGCGTCCGGCCGATCCCCTGCCCCTGGCCGAGCTGCAGCCGCTGACGGTGGGGCTCGCACGCCACGGCCGGGTGCTGGAGGCCGCCAGGCTGGCCGTCGAGCACCACCAGTCCGATGTGGCCGGCAGCATCGTCGCTGCGGCGTCGATCGATGACCTGCGGGGGTCGTTCAAGCCGTCGATGCTGGCGTTCCTCCGGTCCCTGCCGGACGACGTCATCGCCCGCCATCCGCGAATCGACATCCAGGTTGCCCGGCTGTTGACCCTGATGGCCGCCTACGGGGAGCGCAACGCGTTCGTGCTGGACCGCGCCCCGAGGTGGGAGGACTCGCACCCTGCTGTGGCGGCGGCCATCCATGCCGAGCGGTACCGCGACCTCGCGTACTTCTCCGCCACGCCGGATCCGGCCGACATCACCGCGGTGGAGGCGTTGCTGGCGGCCGCCACCGACCTGGAGACCCGCTGCCGGCTCGAGCAGGGGCTGGCGCTCCTGCTCGCCCGTCGCGACGGCGTCGACGCGGCCGAGGCCGGCCTGCGGCGCGCAGCCGAGACGGCGGAGCGGTCCGGCGACCGACACCAGGCGGCCCTGATCCTGCGGGACCTGGCCTGGGTGGTGCTGCTGGAGCAGGGCAGGCTGCGCCAGGTCGTCGCCACGTTCGACCGGGTCGAGGCGATGCTCGGGCCGGGGACGACGATGACGGCGTGGCGCATCAACCGGGCCGACACGCTGGTGACGCTGGGCGAGCTGGAGGCCGCCGACCGTGACCTCGACATCGCCGCCCGTCAGGCCGAGCTGCAGCACGACGACCAGCACGTGGCCTACGCGGCGTGGGCGAGGGCAGGGCTGGATTCGATGCGCGGTGAGCGGCTGCGGACCCTTGCGGCGGTGCAGCGAGCCGAGCAGCTGGCCGGCGACTGGATGGACACGGTGACCGGGGTGCTGTTCCTGTCGCAGGTGGCCGATGCCCTGGCACGCGTGGAGCTGGAGGAGGAGGCCCGCGAGCGGCTGGACGCGGCACGGGCCCGCCGGGAGGAGGACGACCGCGCGGTGCGGGTCGCCGAGGCGTCGGTCGAGGTTCGCCTGGGTGCCCCCGCGGCGGCGCTGGCGGCCGTCGAGCGGCTGGACGCCGACGAGCTCGAGCCGTTCGAGGTCCCGCGCATGCTGCTGCTCGAGGCGTTCGCGAGGCATCGAGCGGGGCTGGAAGCCAGCGATGCCGTCGGTCGGGCGTTCGCGGCCTATCAGGCGCAGGGGCTGCTGGAGGTTGCGTCGCTGGCCGAACCCCAGGCGTGCCGTGCGTTGATCCCGCTGGCGCGCAGCCTCGGCGCGCCCGTCCCAGAGGGTGTCGTCGGCGGCAGCGGACGACCCGGACCGGCGGCACCGGGGCCTGAGGGCCCCGACCTGGCGGCCGTGCTGTCGGACCTGCACGGCCTGCGCCCCCGAGAGGTCGAGGTGCTGCTGGCCCTTCGCAGCGGCGGCACCAACGCCGAAATCGCGGGGACCCTGGGCATCAGCCCCGCGACGGTCCGCAAGCACCTCCAGCGGGCCTACGCCGCCCTGGACGTCCGCTCCCGCGCCGAGGCCCTGGTCCTGCTCTCGCACATGGAACACGGCTGACCGTGGCGGCAGGGCCCTCCGAGAACGACGAACGCCTCCCGGAGAACCGGGAGGCGTCGCGCTGGCGGGCTCAGAGGGATTCGAACCCCCGGCCTTCTGTTCCGTAGACAGATCATGGGGCTCCGTGGGCGTCCGGGTTTCTCCGGAAAGCCCCGGATCCATGGGGTCTGGGGCTACTGACCCCGGTGTCGCTCCAGCCGCGTCCGGCTGGCTACGGCGCCGCGTCTTAGCAGTCCTGTTGGCAACAAGCTCTGGGGCGCCCTACGAGGCTGACTGTGGCGCCTTCGCCCACTTGGCGTTCTCCGCGAACAATTCGCTTGCCCGCTCCACCGCCTTGTTGCTTCCCAATGCCCAAGCAACCGTGTGACCATTGACGGCAGATCGACCCGGAGCCCGGGCGACATCTCGAAGCTCCTCGTCGGAGAGTTGCGCCATATCGTCTCTCATAATGCCCACGTTCGCCTCTCGACGCAGGAGGCCGGCAGCAATGCTGACAACTCCCCACGCAGGGCGCGAGGTCATCCACGCCTCGAGAGATCTGTGATCGGCGTACACAACCTCCGCGAGGTACAGAGACAGGGTCTTCTGGGGATACCCATGGAGTTCTGACTTCTTCGCCCCGGCAAGGTCGAAGACACGACCGGTGATTCGCGGACACCCGTCCGCGTCGGTGGTAGTCCAGTCCAGTCCGTGGGCAGGATTGACTTGCCGAAGCAGCAGCATGTCATCCGCGATGGCGGGGTCGTCTACGAGGACAACCGGTTGCGGCATGCTTAGCTCGCCCTGGTCGTCCCGTGCACTTGAAGGAACAGGGCGCTCAGGTCGGTCGGCACCTCGTCATCCACCAGTATCTGGGGCTCCGAGCCAGCCGCGTAGATAACCTGAACTTCCCCATGGGGCTCAAAGTCGATGAATAGGTAGTGCCCGACCTGCGCATACCACTCCACCCGAACCCCCCCGGAGTTTCTAGGGGCCACGACCGGGAGCCTCGGTACACGCATGCTCTTGACGAAGCGGCTTGCAGCAAAGAGGGCGTCTGGGTCAATCGCAGGTGCCCAGTCAAGGTCCCAGTCCTCCTCGAGGTCTCCGAGTCGCTCCACAGCCTCAACAGCTGCTGAAGTCAAGACTGGCTTCATCTGCGCCCCCCGAGCATCAACGACGACGTCCATCACGATCCGTTCTGCTGTGGACGGTTCCACGCCCAGCAGGCTGGCCCCGATGCTGTTCCAAGGGTCCATGGCAACTTGCATCCGCGCTTTGACTCGTACGGCATGCTGTCGTGCTGAGACATGCACGGATGCAACCGCGGACCGGGGCGCCCAACTACTCGAGGACGACCTCCAAGACTCATTCGCGCTACGCACCTTCATCGTCGACCCCCACATCAGTTCCCACCCTCGGCAGATCTGCCTTCTTCATGAGCTCTTCTGCCTGAATTTCCTTCTTCTGTGCGCGCTCGATGACCTTCGCTAGGCGCTGCAGCTCGTCGCGGTCCAGTGTCACAAAGAGTTCGGTGAGCTGGGCGCCGTTCCAGTAGGTCAGCTGGAGCGAGTGAAGCACAAGGCCATGCGTGGCCTTGGGCTCATTGCCCTCGGTGAATACCGGTCGGATGTCGGTAAGGATGCGGGACTCCCACAGCAAGTTCTGGTTTGCATCAACCAGGTCGGCAGCCCGGGCATGGGCTGCGAGGGCTTCCCAGGAGAGCATCGCGCCCACCCGGTCGGCCAGAGCCTGTTGCTGCTCCTCATCCAGACCGTGCATGAGGCGCTCGTCCGCAAGGATGGCCGCCCGCATCTCACTGACAGTGTGGTCGCTCTTCCGCTGTACCTGCTTCAGTGGGGTGACGGCCGCCACAAGTCGGTCCCCGGACTCTCGGCTCTCACCGTCCAGTGCGCCCGCCCAGGAACGAGCCGCACGCGGGAAGGTTGTAGTCCGCACGGCATCATGAAGATCTTCGAACTGTTCCAGGGACAGGTCGGCCAGCCAGCGCAAGGTCTTGGCTGGTCCCAGGGGCACGTGCAGATCAGGAACGGTCATTAGGCTCGCGAGCGTAGCCCCGCCGGGGGCCTACGTGCAGATCGGTCGATGCCATCTGTACGCACTTTTACAGGACTGCTGAATCACATTGGTTGAACTACAACGCTGTAGTAACACGTCTAAAATCGTCTAAAAGACCAGAAAAGTCTTGAAGGGCCCCGTGACACGTCAAAGCCCAAGTGAATTAGCGAACGGGACAGAGCTCTAGTCCGGGCGCTTCCGGACTGTTACGCTGGTTCGGCCAGAGGAGGTTGCCGCCTCCCCTGGGTAGTGTGTTGCTCAGCGATCTGACCCCGGCGATGTTGACCGCCCTGTACACCGATCTCTATCGTGCTGGCGGTCGCGAGGGCACCTGTCTGTCAGTGCAGACCGTGAAGCTGGTGCACATGGCAGTTCGCAAGTGCTTGGCCGACGCGGTCGACGCAGGCGAACTGCGCGAGAACCCTGCGGCGAAGTCCACGCGACCGACCCGCGATCAACATGCCGCGATGGCGCTGCCCGGCGGAGGGAAGGGTCTGCGCTACCTGGACCGTCGCCAGGTACGCGTGCTTCGGAGCGGCCTTGCGCCGGATCAGCCAGTCTCGCCAGTCATCGAACTGGCGATCGCCACAGGTCTGCGACGCGGGGAACTACTCGGTCTGCGCTGGCCGGACGTGATGCCCGAGGGTGAGGCGGACGGTCAGCTGCGGGTCCGTCAGACCCTCGTCATTGTCGGTGGGTCACCTCGATTCTCTGAGCCCAAGACGGCGAAGTCCCGCCGACAGTTCCGACTCGGAGACGAGGGGCAGCGGGTATTGCGTCAACAGCGTGCTCGACAGGCCGAGTGGCGGCTGTCCTGGCCCGGTGCTTGGGGCAACGACCATGACTTGGTGTTTACGCGTGAGGACGGCGCGCCGCTGCACCCCGATGCGGTCAGCAAGGCGTTCCGGCGGATCCGTGACCGCCTCGCCCTTTCACAGGTCCGGTTCCACGACCTACGGCACACCCACGCGACGCTGGCCCTCGAGGCGGGATTGCCGGTTAAGGTGCTGTCCGAGCGGCTTGGTCACTCGTCCGTGCAGATCACTTGGGACACCTACGCACACGTGATGCCGGGCCAGGACGTGGAATTCGCCGACAGGTTCGACAAGCACGTCTACGGCACCGGTTGAGCACTGGTGTTAGCACCGACGCTGCCGCGCCAGTCCCCAGAAACACGAAACCCCCGGGTGGCCGGGGGTTTCGTCTGGCGGGCTCAGAGGGATTCGAACCCCCGGCCTTCTGTTCCGTAGACAGATGCTCTATCCAGCTGAGCTATGAGCCCATGCAGGGAGTGGACCCTGCGGGACGAGTAAGAGTAGCGGCTGTCAGCGGATCGGGCCACTCCCGGCGTGACCGACCGGCCACCCCACCGGCGGCGGTAGCGTGCGTCCGAGCATGACCGCCTCGCCCGTCACCCCTGCCGCCCGCGCGCTGTACTCCTCCAGCGGCGTCGTCCTGATCGAGGACGGGCCGCTGGTCGTGGTGGCCGACCGCAAGCTCGTCGGTCCGGCGGTCGGCGCGTTCGTCGTCGGCATGGTCTGGGTCATCGCCGTCGGGGGCATGACGGCGGCGGCCGCGACCGGGGACCTGCCCCTGCATCCGCTGGTCGCGATCCTGGCGCCGTCCGTCGTGCTGCTGCCGCTGCTCGCCGTCTTCGTGCGAGCGCTGCAGACCGCCCGTCGGCGACCACTCCAGGAGCTGGCCGTGTCGGCGGTGTTCGACCGTGCCGCCGGCCTCCTCCTGGATCCGACCGGCCGACCCATCGCACCCCTGACCCACGTACGGGTCGGACGTCGCGTCCAGATCGGGTCCAGCTCACCGGCGCTGGTCGCGCGGATGCCCGACCGCACGATGGTGCTGGCCCGCCCCTCCCCCTTCGCGGGCGGCATGGGCGACCTCGACCGGGTCCTCGTGGTAGCGATCGGCCAGCCCGCCCAGTGAGCCCTACCGGCGGCGCAGCGGGTGGGTCTTCAGGACGGCCTTGGCGGCCGCACGACCCGGGGTCCCCGCCACTCCCCCGATCGGCGCGGTCCCCGCACCAGATATGAAGAGTCCGCGCACCGGCGTGGAGTGGCCCCCCAGCGCCACGGTCGGCCGGGCGCTGACCAGCTGGTCCAGCGACAGGTCGAGCACCATCGGGTGGGCGCCCGGCCAGCGCAGCTCGGCCTCCATCAGCTCCGGCGTCCGGATGGCGATGCCCCGGATGGAGTCGCGGAACCCCGGCGCGCGTCGTTCGACGGTGTCGATCATGCGCTCGGTGAACTGCTCGGCGACCGCGTCCCACCCTCCCCGCACCTGCGCCGGAGCCGCCGGGCAGGCCAGGTAGACCGTGTGGTGCCCCTCGGGTGCCAGCGTGTCGTCCATGGCGCTCGGCGTGAACGCGTAGGTGGGCACGGGGTCCTCGGGCAGCCGGCGGTCCTGCGCGGCGCTGAAGGCTCGCTCGAGGGAGGGGAAGTCGTCGACGTAGGACTGCAGCCCCATCCAGTCCGCCGGCTGGGCGTCGGGGTAGGCGGGCAACCGGTCGGTCGCCACGTGCACGACCATCTGCACGGCGTTGCCGGCATGGGCGACCCGCAGGTCGTCGGCCACCTTCCCCGTCAGCGGCGGATCGAGCAGGTCGAGCAGCGCCATCCGGGGGTCCAGGGCCGTCACCACGACATGGGCGGCAAGCCGCTCCCCCGACGCGAGCTCCACGCCCTGCACCACGCCGTCGCGCTGGACGATCCTCGTCACGTCCGCGCTGGTGCGGATGGTCCCGCCCCACGCCTCGAGTCGGCGGGCGAGCGCGTCGGACAGCGCCTGTGCCCCGCCCACTGCGTGCCACTGGCCGTGCCGGTGGTAGACGGCCTGCCAGATCGCGGAGAACGCCGTGCCGAAGTCGTTGGGACTGGCGTTGCCGTGCGCGGCGAAGGCCCCGATCGGCGCCATGACCGCGTCGGTGGTCAGGTACCGGCGCAGCAGCGCGCCGTAGGGCATCAGCAACGTCGACGCCAACGAGAACGGGCCGCCGTGTCGCTGCAACGCCCGGAAGACCGGGAGGATCCGGTCGCCGGCCATCGCCAGCTCGCGCCTGGCCGACGCACCGGCGTTCACCCCGGCGACGGCCAGCCGCACGATCGGCATGGCGTCCTCGACGAACCGGCGGTAGCCGTCGACGTCGGCCGGTGCGACCTCGGCGATGGAGTCCAGCGTGGCCTCGACATCGCGCCAGAAACGAATCGTCTTCCCGTCCGCCCCGACCGAGACCGCGAAGGGGTCCATCTCGCGGTACTCCAACCCCATCTCCGCCAGGCCAAGCTCGGCGGGGATGTCGGTCATGTTGATGATGTTGTGGGCCGCGGAGTGCGTGTCGAAGCGGTAGCCGGGGATCGTCTCGTCGGTCCGTGACCCACCTCCGACCTTGTCGGACTGCTCGAGCACGGTCACGTCGATGCCCGCCCGGGCGAGGTAGCAGGCGGCGACGAGGCCGTTGTGGCCACCGCCGACGACGAGGGCGGTGGGAGTTGTGGAGCGCACGACCTCGACTTGTACCCGGTCCGACAGCGGTTCACCTGTGCGGGACCGATGGACGTCCACTGCGCTGTCCGAATTCCGCCAGACCACAACCGGTGGTGGTGCCAGACTGCGAGACATGACGACGACCGGGCCGACCGCCACCGACTTCGACAGCTGCTATGCGGCCGTCGCATCGCGGGACCGTCGCTTCGACGGCCGGTTCGTCACGGGCGTGCTGACCACCGGCATCTACTGTCGACCGTCCTGTCCGGCCCGCACCCCCAAGCCCGAGAACGTGCGCTTCTTCGCCTCGACCGCGGCAGCCCAGGACGCCGGCCTCCGCGCCTGTCGCCGGTGCCGGCCGGAGCTGGCCCCCGACCGCCCCGAGGTGGACCCACGGGCCGACGTTGCCGCGAGGGCCCTGCGCATGATCGAGGACGGCGCCGGGGACGAGGGGGTGCCGGCGCTCGCTGCCCGGCTGCACGTCAGCCCCCGTCAGCTCCAGCGGATCACGACGGCGACCTACGGGGCAGGGCCGGCGGCGCTGATCACAATGCGGCGCGTCCGGTTGGCCCGGATGCTCCTCGACCAGACCGACCTGCCGGTGACTCGCGTGGCCTTCGCCGCCGGCTTCGGCAGCGTCCGGCAGTTCAACGACGCGTTCCGCCGGACGTTCCACGCCTCGCCCACGGACGTGCGGCGCGGACGTCCGGCCGGCCCAGCGGCGGTCAGGGTGGCGCTGGCGGTACGGCAACCCTTCGCCCCGGAGCCCGTCCTGGACTGGATGGCGCTGCACGACATCCCCGGCCGCACCGGCGTCGCCGACGGGGCGGTGCGCCACACGACCGACGAGCAGGTCGTGTCACTGCGTCCAGTCGTGGCGGGAGGAACCGCCGACGTAGCTGTGGAGGTCGTCGCGGCCGAGGGGCACGACCCCGACCTCGGCCGGGCGGTGGCGCTGGCCCGCCAGGTGTTCGACCTGGACGCTGACATCGACGCGATCGACCGTGCGCTGGGCGGCGACGACCTGCTCGCTCCGCTGGTCGCTCGACGGCCGGGCCTGCGGATTCCGGGGGCCGCCGACCCGTGGGAAGGACCGGTCCGGACGGTGCTGGGGCAGCAGGTCTCCGCCGCGGCCGCCACGACGATGATGGGGCGCCTGGCTGCCCTGTCGGAGCGGCCGGGTATCCCCTCCCCCTCGGTGGTGCGGGACCTGCCGCTCGAACCGGCGATCGGCCTGACCCGCCAACGGGCGGGGGCGGTCCGGGCCCTCGCTGCCGCGGTCGACGACGGGCTGGACCTGGCCCCCGGCGCCGACCCCGATGCGGTCCGCGACGCCCTGTTGGCCCTCCCCGGCATCGGACCGTGGACGGCGTCGAGCATCTGCTTGTTGACCCTGCGCAACCCCGACGCGTGGCCAGAGGGTGATCTTGCGCTCCGCCGGGCCGTCGAGGACCTGACCGGCGCACCCGTCACTGCTCGGGAGCTCGATCGCCTGGCCGAGCGCTGGCGTCCGTGGCGCGGCTACGCCGCCATGCACCTGTGGACCCACTACCTGGACGACACCCCCACCCCCACCAACGGCCTCGAGGAGACATCGTGACCACGACCCTGCACCACCTGAGCGTCCCCACCCCGACCACCCCGCTGACGGTGCTGCTCGACGGCAACACCGTCGTCGCGTCGGGCTTCGCGTCGGCCGACGCGCTGCGGGAACGACTGTCGGAGCCAACCGCCCTCGTTGCGGCACCCGCGGACCATCCGGTCGGCACGGCCCTGCGTGCGTGGCTCGCCGGGGACGAGGGGGCGCTGGACCGTGTCGAGGTCAGCCAGCCGGGCACGGACTTCCAGCAGCAGGTGTGGGCGGCGTTGCGAGCCATACCGGCCGGCCGGACCCGCAGCTACGGCGAGGTTGCGGCGGCCGTCGGTCGGCCCGGCGCATCACGGGCCGTGGGATCGGCATGCGCCCGGAACCGCCTCGCGCCGTTCGTGCCCTGCCACCGTGTCCTGCCGGCGGACGGCGCGACCGGCGCCTACGCGTGGGGCGCCGACGTCAAGCGCTGGCTGCTGGACGCCGAGGCCTCGGCGACGACCTGATCCGGGCGACGACGGCTGCCGAACGCCAAACGGCCGCACCTCCCGTTCGGGATGGTGCGGCCGTGCGTGTGCAGAAGGACGCCGGATGACCGGCCGGTCAGCGAACGAGGTGGGCCGTGATGGCGTGGAGGTTGGGGTCCAGGACCTCGTGGGCGCGGGCAACCGCGCCGTCGCTGGCGCGGGGCAGCGCCCACATGGCGAGGCGCTCGACCAGCGGTGCGGGTTCACCGGCGCGGGGGCGCAGCCGGTCGGCGCGGGCGGGATCGGCGTCGGCGGTCAGGATGGCCACGGCGGCCAGCGTTGCGTCGTCAGCGCGTGTCTGTCCGACCAAACGGGCGGCGACACGGCTGGCCAGGCGGAAGCGGGCGGCGTCGAGGACGGGGCGGGCGGTACGTGATTCCACGATGACTCCTTGCCCTGGCCCGCGGCGGGATGCGGGCCAAAGTAAGATCCATTTGTGCGAATTGCACATTACCGACGATAGCCCCTCCCCGTAAGGCCCGCAATGGATTTTGCCTCTTACTCCGAGATCGCCCTCGACCTCGCGAACGTCGAGCCCTACGACGACCCGGACGACGACGGCCTCCTCGACGTCCTTCGGACACACTTCCCGAAGATGGCCAAGCGGCTCAACGACGCCGACCTCCCCCCGCTCCGGGAGCTGCACGCCCGCTTGCGCACGATCATGCAGGCCGAGGACGAGGCGGTCGCCGTGGAGCAGCTGAACATCCTGCTGCTGGCCAACCCGATCAACCCCGAGATCTCCGGGCACAGCCACGACGACGGGCGCGAGGACCAGTGGCACCTGCACCTGTCCCGCGACACCGCGTCGGTGTCGGCCCACGCGGCCGCGGTCAGCGCGATGGGGCTGACGGCCGCCCTGATCGACCACGGGTTCGACCGACGGGGGACCTGCTCGCACACGACGTGCCACGACGTCTACATCGACGGGTCGCCGGGCGGGACCCGTCGGTACTGCTCGGACTCGTGCCAGAACCGGGCCAACGTCGCGGCCTGGCGGGCCCGCAAGCGCGCCGAGGCCCAGCAGGACGCATCCGCCGAGACGTAGAGAACGGGCTCGGTTCGGGCAGGCTGGTGTCCATGAGCGCCTCACCCCCCACCGTCCTGCGCCAGCGTGCCGCCCTGTGCGACATGCTCGACGCGTTGTCCGATGCCCAGTGGCACGCCGAGACGTTGTGCGAGGGGTGGGATGCTGGTGACGTGGTCGCCCACCTGCTTGTGCGCGAACGCGAACCCATCCCCGCGATCGGGATCGTCTTCCCGCCGTTGAGCGGACTCCACGACCGTCGGATGGCCGCCCGCAAGGCGCGGGGTCGTGAACGGATGATGGCTGATTTGCGCGGCGGACCGCCGCCGTGGATGCGGCTGCCGATGCTGCGCGACGTCCAGGTGGGCGAGGACTGGATCCACGGTGCCGACGTCGCCCGCGGCGGTGCGGCGTTGGCCGACGGCCCGACGATCGTCCCGTCCGACGGGACCGAGGACGCTGACGTGGCCACCCTGTTGTGGAAGGCCGTGGGCCGGTTCGCCCCCCTCACCCTTCGTGGGATCGAGGCCGCCGGCGTGATCGACCTGACCGACGGCACCACCCATCGGACCTATCGCGTGGGTGGCCCAGTGGCCCGGTCCGCCAACGGTGCCGCACCCGACCTGACCGTCACCGGTCCGGTCGGCGAGCTCGTGCTGTTCGCCACCGGTCGCCCGAACTGTGACGTCACCCTCGACGGGGACGAGGCCCTGCGCGAGGCGATCGAGGGCGCCCGCCGCAGCGTCTAGTCAGCCGACGTCGGTGACGCCGTCCGCCCCGACCGGGCGGGCGGCCCAGGCGGTGTCGACGAAGCGGATGATCTCGTCGGTCAGCCGCTGGGGCCGGGTGCGCAGCTCCAGCGGGCTGCGGGCCTTGAGCAGCGTCCCGTTGGGCAGCTGACGGGCCAGCCGGGCGGCGTCGGTGTGGGGGTGCAGTGGGTCGGACTGGTGGCCGATGATCAGCGCCGGGGTGCGCATGGCCTGCCGCTCGTTCTCGTCGGGCCCCATCGGCCCCATGAGCAGCCCGTGGAGGACCGCCTTGATCTCGTCGGGGTGCTTGGAGACCGCTCCCAGAAAGCTGTCGACGGTCTCGTTGCCGGTACGCGGCAGACGGGCCATCCCGGCCGTCGCCAGGCGGGCAACCGGGCCGCCCCAGTGCATGCCCAGCAGCAGCGGGAGGAACATGATCGCGGCGAAGGGGGTGGCGTTCTCGAGAACGGGCATCTCCAGCAGCATGGCCCGCACGCGTTCGGGGTGCCGGTACCCGGTCATCAGGCCGACGCCCGCCCCGAGCGACACGCCACCGACGACCGCCTCGTCGACCTCGAGGTGGTCGAGCACCGTGATGACGGCGTCGGCGTAGTGGTCGATGCGGTGGGCGCTGGCCCGACGCGGCTTGTCGCTGCGGCCGTGGCCGAGCATGTCCACGAGGACCACGCGGTGACCGGCCTTGGCCAACGACCGGGCGAGCGGGCGGTTCACCCCGGCGTCCAGCAGCAACCCGTGGACCAGCACGGTCACCCGCGGACCGGTCCCGTGTTCCTCGTAGGACAACGTCCAGCCCTGGTGGGTCACCGTGCGCAGCTTCATGTGTTCAGCGTGCCACGTCCCACCCCCCGCGTGTCGCCTCACCGGCGCACGGGACCGCTCAGCCAACACACCTCGGAGGCTTGTCGCCTCACCGGCGCACAGGACCGCTCAGCCAACACACCTCGGAGGCGTGTTGTTCCACCGGCGCAGAGCGCCAGCCAGACGACACACATTGGAGGGGGGTGTGGCAGGCTGCGGGCCATGGAGCTGCTGACCACCCCTGCCGACCGTTTCGACAACCTCCCCGACTGGCCGTACGCCAGCCAGCGGGTCGACGTCGGCCACGGCGCGCACATGGCCTTCGTCGACGAGGGGCCGCGCGACGCCGCGCCGGTGTTGCTGCTGCACGGCGAGCCGACCTGGTCCTACCTGTATCGCCACATGATCCCGGTACTGCTGGAGGCGGGCCACCGGGTCGTCGCGCCCGACCTGATCGGCTTCGGCCGCTCCGACAAGCCGGCCGACCGGGCCGACCACTCCTTCGCCGCCCACGTCGAGTGGATGACCACGTTCGTCGCCGAGGCGTTGGACCTGACCGACATCACTCTCTTCTGCCAGGACTGGGGAGGGTTGATCGGGCTGCGCGTCGTGGGCGAGCAGCCCGACCGCTTCGCCCGGCTCGTCATCGGCAACTCGGGGCTGCCGACCGGCGACCAGGAGATGCCCGAGGCGTTCATGCGGTGGCAGCACTTCAGCCAGACCGTGGAGTCCTTCCCCGTCTCGCCCATGATCCAGGGGGCGACCAACCGTGAGCTGACCCCAGCGGAGCTGGCGGCCTACGACGCGCCGTTCCCCTCCGAGGCGTTCAAGGAGGGGCCGCGGATCATGCCGTCGCTGGTGCCGACCTCACCCGACAACCCGGCGAGCGCTGCCAACCGCAAGGCGTGGGAGGTGCTGATGGCGTTCGAGCGCCCGGTCCTCACGACGTTCAGCGACAACGACCCCATCACCGGCGGCGGCGACAGGGTCTTCCACAAGCTGGTGCCGGGCACGAAGGGGCAGGACCACACGACGGTCGCCGGCGGCCACTTCCTGCAGGAGGACGCTGGCCCCGAGCTGGCCGCGATCATCAACGGCTTCGTCGACGCCACGGGGTGATGCCACCCGGCGCAGCGGCAGATCAGTAGCGCTGCTGCACGACCCTGGCCGCTGCCGCGATGCGGGTGACGGCCAGCTGGGCGTCCTCGGCCGGCAGCGCGAATCCGACGACCTCGGACTCGGCCTCGGCCAGGACCGCGGCCACGACCTCGTCGGGAAGCCCTTCGGCCTCGAGCACGGCCCTCGCGTCCTCGCCCACACGCATCGCGAAGTCCTCGTCGGACTCGATGCGTTCGGCGATTGCCGCAAGCGTCGCAGGGATGTCGGCCATCGTGGTTCTGCTTTCGAGCGAAGTCGGGGGACACCTCGACGCTAGGCGCTCCCGACCGCCGGTTCTCAAGATGTAAGAACTTGGGTTCAGCGTCACCGGTACCCGTCGAGCCGTTGCAGCTCTTCGGTTGCCCACGCGTGTGCACGGGCGGCGATCATCCGCGCGTCGTCGCTGAACGCCGTGACCTCCGACCCGTCGCCGAGCAGCACGTCCAGCAGCTCGTCCGGCAGGCCTGCATCCCGCAGCACCTTCGGCGCATTCCGTTCGACACCACGACGGAACCGGGCATCGAAGTCGATCCGGGCGGCGACATCGAGGACGTGCAACGCCCTCCGTCGAAGGAGGTCGGCTGGATCGGGTGGGCGCGGGTCGGCCCCGGGACGTGTCGTGATGTGTTGATCATCGGACCTGCGCCGCCGAGGGAAGCTGACGTTCCCGTGACACGTCGATTCCACGGTTCGCAAGAGAAAACTTGAGTGCATCGGGATTAGATCGAGGCAAGCTGTGGTTCAAGGTCCAACCATCGACGTAAGGAAGTAATCATGGTTGATCAGCTGGAGAGCACGGACCGTGCGCAGCTCACCGTCCCCCTGCTGCCCCTCCCCGGTGGAGTGGTGGTCCCGGGCATGGTCGTGACGATTGCGGTGGAGTCCGACGAGGCCAAGGCCGCCATCGCGGCTGCCGCCGACGCCGACGACCGCTTGGTCCTGGTCCCGAAGGTGGGCGACCGCTACGCCACCGTCGGCACCCTGGCCCACATCGACAGCCACGACCGGCTGCGTGGTGGCCGCAAGGGCATCCTCGTCCGCGGCCTCTCGCGGGCCGTCATCGGCACCGGCGCCACCGGCTCCGGCGACGCCACGTGGGTGCGGGTCGATCCGGTCCTCGACGACGTCGACCCCGACGACGTCGCGGACCTGACGCGCGACTACCGCGCCATCATCACCGGCATCCTCGAGCACCGAGGCGCCGGACGCACCCTCTCCACCGCCATCGAGGAGATCACCGACCCGGGGCAGCTGGCGGACACCGCCGTGTACTCCCCCGACGTCGACCTGGCGCAGAAGGTGGAGGTGCTGGAGACCCTCGACGTGACCGTGCGACTCGAGAAGGTCACCGCGTGGGCCCGCGAGGTCCTGGCCGAGCTCGACGTGCGGTCCAAGATCCGCGCCGACGTCGGCGAGTCGATGGAGAAGCGACAGCGCGAGTACATCCTGCGGGAACAGCTCAAGGCCATCCGCACCGAGCTGCGCGAGATGGGCGCCGGCCCAGCGGAGGACGACGACGGGCAGGACTACCGCACCCGCGTCGCCGAAGCCGCGTTGCCAGACGACGTCCGCACGTTCGTGACCAAGGAGATCGACCGGCTCGAGCGCACCAGCGAGCAGTCCCCCGAGCAGTCGTGGATCCGGACCTGGCTCGACCGGATCCTCGAGCTGCCATGGGGTGAGCGGTCCGACGACAACCTGGACCTCGATCGGGCGCGCGGCGTCCTCGACGCCGACCACACCGGGCTGGAGGAGGTGAAGGACCGCCTCATCGAACAGCTGGCAGTCCGCAAGCTGCGGATCGAGCGTGGCCTCGACGCGGCATCCGAACCCGTCGCCTCGTCCTCCCCGCTGGCCGACTGGCCAGCCGACACCGACACGGACACCGAAACCGGCCCGGACACCCCGACGGGCACGCCCGAGCCGGGTGCCGAACCAACCGACGACAACCCGCCTGTCGGCGACCCCGTCGAGGACGAGCAGCCCCGCGGTCGACGCGGCAGCGGGGCGATCCTCGCCCTCGTCGGCCCTCCCGGCGTCGGCAAGACCTCGTTGGGCGAATCCGTGGCCCGAGCGCTGGGTCGCAGGTTCGTGCGCGTCGCGCTCGGCGGTGTTCGTGACGAGGCCGAGATCCGCGGTCACCGCCGGACCTACGTCGGGGCACAGCCCGGACGCATCGCCAGGGCCATGACCGAGGCCGGTTCCATGAACCCGGTCGTGCTGCTCGACGAGATCGACAAGGTCGGCGGCGACTACCGGGGCGACCCCTCGGCGGCGTTGCTGGAGGTCCTGGACCCTGCCCAGAACCACACCTTCCGCGACCACTACCTGGAGGTCGACCTCGACCTCTCCGACGTGCTGTTCATCGCCACGGCCAACGTGCTGGAGACCATCCCCGGCCCCCTGCTGGACCGGCTGGAGGTCGTCACGCTCGATGGCTACACCGATGCCGAGAAGGTCACGATCGCCCGTGACCACCTGCTGACCCGCCAGCTGACCAACGCCGGCCTGTCGCTGGACGAGGTCGAGATCACCGACGAGGTCCTGCGCCACGTCGTGGAGGGCTGGACCCGCGAGGCAGGTGTGCGGCAGCTCGAACGGCAGCTCGCCAAGCTGACCCGCAAGGCCGCGGTCCGCATCGCGGCCGGGGATCCCGCGCCGATCGTGGTGGAGGACCCGTCAGCCCTGCTGGGCCGACAGAAGGTGTTCCGCGAGGACGCGACCGACCGGGTCGACGTTCCCGGTGTGGCCACCGGCCTGGCCGTCACCGGCGTGGGCGGCGACGTGCTGTTCGTCGAGACGGCTCGTCTGGACGACGACGGCGGCAAGGGCAGCCTGCACCTGACCGGGCAGCTCGGCGACGTCATGCAGGAATCAGCGACGATCGCGCTGTCGTTCCTGCGGTCCCACGCCGAGGAGCTCCAGCTCGACGGCACGGCCCTCGGTGGTCGGTTCCACGTCCACTTCCCGGCCGGCGCCATCCCCAAGGACGGGCCGTCGGCGGGCGTGACGATGACCACGGCGCTCGCGTCGTTGGTCACCGGCCGCAAGGTGCGTGCCGGCGTCGGGATGACGGGTGAGGTGACCCTGCAGGGCAAGGTCCTGCCGATCGGCGGGGTCAAGCAGAAGGTGCTGGCCGCCCACCGCTCGGGCCTGGACACCGTCCTGCTGCCCAAGCGGAACGAAGCCGACATCGACGACGTGCCCGAGTCGGTACGGGACGCCATGACGATCCACTTCGTCGAGGACGTCCGTGACGTCCTGTCCCTGGCCCTCGAGCCGGTGGAGTAGGCCTCACCCCAGCTCGAAGTCGACCACCCGGTCCGTGGCGCATGCGTCGTTCATGGGCCGGGTGGGCCGCCGCAGGAACTCCGCGACGATCGCGATGGTGCAGTTGTCGACGTCGTGCACGCGGTGGCCTGCACCGTCGACCTGCACCACCTGACCCCGGGGCATCCGGGCCGCAACCGCGGCGCCCCATGCGGGTGGGCTGAGCGGGTCGAACTCCCCCGTCAGCACGAGCGTCGGCACGTCGCGGGCGATCGGGTTGCCGGCCTCGGCGCCCGCCGGCGCGACGTCCCAGATCCCGCAGGCGGTCCGGACGGCGGTGACGTCCTCTGCGACGGCCAGTCCGACCGGCCCGAGCCCGTCCATGTCCGGCCCGTCCCCGGCCAGCGGCAGCTCGTCGGCACAGTCGCTGGAGAGCAGCAATCCTTCCGCGAACGGCGAGTCCGGCACGGTCGCACCGCCCACGGCAGCGTCCTGCAGGCGAGCCATCGCCGCCGCGGGGTCCTCGGCGGCCAGCGACAGCGCGGCCGGGATCGCTGCCGGCCCGTCCGCCCCCCTCATCGCCGCCACGACCGCACGGACGAGGTCGGTTCCGCTGACGCCCGGTTCGACGTCGACGCCGCTGGACGGTCGGTCGAGGTCCCTGACCAGCTGATCGGTTGGTTCACGCAGCTCGCCGAACGTGTCGGCGCAGGCTGGCGTCTGGGCACACTCGTCGAACAACCGGTTCAGCGCCGCCTGGGCGTTGGCCGGCCGTTCCCCGTAGGCATCGACCTCCGGCGGCAGCGGCGAGTCCAGCACCAGGGACTGCAGCCCCTCGGGCCGGTCGCGCAGCGTCGTGAGGGCAACCCGGGCACCGTGCCCGATGCCCAGCAGGTGGTACCGCTCGAGCCCCAGCGACGCGGTCACGTCGACGAGGTCGGCCGCCATCGTGCGCGTCCGGTGTGCGTCGAGGTCGATCCCGAGGTCCAGCAGCTCGCGGCGGCAGTCCTGCACGAGGTCGAGGGGCAGCGCCCCCGGCGCCGGCGGGATGCCGCAGTCCAGGGAGGGGAAGGAGCGCCCGGCGCCACGGGCATCGAGCAGGACGACCTCGCGGTCGGCGCGCAGCGGTGAGGTTGCCCACGCCAGCAGCTCCACGGTCATCGCGTCCCCCGGTCCGTCGGCCAGCACGACGAGGGGATCACCGAACGGCCCTTCCTCCCGGGGAGTCGTGACCGACAACCGCACCCAGGCAAGCTCCACCACCGGACCGGATGGGTCCTGCCGACGTTCCGGGACGACCACGACGCCGCAGCCCACCCCCTCCAGGAGGCCGGGGTCGGGCGTGGCGGCCTCGCTCGACAGGGCGTCCATCGCACACGGCGTGCTGATCAGCTCGGGCTGCGCCAGCGTCCCGTCGACGGCGTCGGCTGCGTCCTCGACCACCGATGGGCTCGGGACGACCGCCCCCTCGATGTCCCCCGCGGGCACACACGCGGCGACGAGAAGGAGCAGCACGACCATCCAGCGCACAGCCGCATGATCGCACGTCGACCTACGACGGTCGGTACCACGCCGATCGACCCAGCGTGACCCGGCGGAACGGGGTGTCGGTGCCGACGGTGGTCTCGGCACCCCCGAGCGCCAGGTACCCGTCCTCGGCGAGTCGGCCCCGTGCCTTCAGCAGCACCCGACGGGTGACCGCAGGGTCGAAGTAGATCAGCACGTTGCGGAGGAACACGATGTCGCAGCGAGGGATGACGTCCCACGACCCGGCCAGGTTGTGCTGCTCGAACTGCACGGCCCGCCGGAGGGCAGGGCTGACCTGCCACTCGTCTCCGGCAGGGGCGAGGTGCCGTTGGCGCAGGACCGGCGGCAGGCCCCTTGCGACCTCGACCCCGGTGAAGCGGCCGCGCCGTCCACGTGCCACCATCGTCGACGACACGTCGGTCGCCAGCAGGCGGATGGTCCACCCGGCCAGCTCGGGGAACTGATCGGCCAGGATCATCGCGATCGTGTAGGGCTCCTGGCCGGAGGACGCCGCCGCACACCAGATCGTCAGCATGCGATCGCGTCGCCGGCGCTCGATCAGGTCCGGCAGGACGTGATCCTTGAGGCCGACGAAGGGGTGGACGTCCCGGAAGAACGACGTCTCGTTGATCACCAGGGCGTCCACGACCATGCCGACCAGCGCCGACGGTGGATCGGTCCGGAGACGGGCGACGAGCTCGCCCAGGCTGCCCAGCCCCGACGCCACGACGACGGGCCGCAGCCTCGCCGTGATCAGGTACTCCTTGTCGTCGCCGAGGGTGATCCCCGTTCGCTCGTGCACGACCCGTCGGATCACCTCGACGTCCGTCGCCGACAGCGCCCGTCGGGTGGTGGTGGGGGTCGGTGACGGTGCCGTCATGGACCAACCCTCGCCGGCGGGGTGCGCACGGTCAGTGGTCGCGCCGGCGACGCGCTGGCGACCCGACCGATGGTCGTCGCGATGTCCTCCAGAGGCAGCACCTCTTCGGCGAGGCCGGCCTTGTGGACCGCACCGGGCATGCCCCACACGACGCTGCTGGCCTCGTCCTGGCAGATGACCATCCCGCCGGCCTGCTGGACTCGTCGAGCGCCGTCGAGGCCGTCGATGCCCATACCGGTGAGCACCACCCCGATGACCTGCCGGTCGAACAGGTCGACCGCCGAAGCGAACATCGGGTTCGCGGCGGGCTTGCACGACTGCACCGGGGGGCCGTCGTCCAACGCCAGCACGACGCGGCCGTCGTCGTCGGCACGAAGCAGCATGTGGAACCCGCCGGGCGCCAGCCAGACCTCCCCCGGTCCGGGCTGGGCTCCGTCGTAGCCCTCCCGAACCCGGATGCCAGCCTGCCCGTCGAGGCGATCGGCCAACAGTCCCGTGAAGAGCGGCGGCATGTGCTGGGTGACGAGGACCGGCACGGGGAGGGAGGACGGGAGGAGTGGAACGAGGGTCTGGAGGGCGTCGGGGCCCCCCGTGCTGACCGCAACGACGGCAACCCGTGGCCTGAAGGACGTGCGCGAAGGCGGACGTTGTCGGGCGGGGGCGGTCAGCGACGACAGGGGTGTGGTCGGGGCCAACACCGGCGACATCGGGCGCGTCCGACTGCGGTCCACGAGCGCCTTGATCCGCGGCGTCAGCTCGGCCAGGACGTGCTCGGCGGTCTGGGCGAACGAACCGGTGTTGGAGGGCTTGGTGACGTAGTCGTCGGCCCCCTTGGTCAGGGCGTCGAGGGTCGCGGTTGCCCCTCGCGCGGTGAGCGTGGAGAACATGATGACGGGGAGCGAGGGGTACCGGCGCTTGAGGTGCTCCAGCGCCTCGATGCCGTCCATGACCGGCATCTCGATGTCGAGGACCACGAGGTCGGGGGCGACCTGCTCGGCGACGGCCAGCGCCTCGTGACCGTCGCTCGCCTGACCGACCACGACGACCTCGGGATCCAGCTGGAGGATCTTGAGCAACAACCGTCGGATCAGCGACGAGTCATCGACAACCAGCACGCGGTACGAAGTGGTCGTCACGGCTGTCTCCTCACGGGTGTCAGGGGCGTCGTCGCGACCGGAACGAGCCACGAGTGGTGCGACCTGCATCGGCGGTCACACGTCGCTCATGAGGCAATTGGCCGACCGTTGGTTCGGCTAAGTCGCCGCACGGTCCGGCCGATCGGGGCAGTGCACGCCACACCACCGGGTCGTCCGCTGGTCGTGGGAGCTCATCGCCAACGAGCAGTCGTCCAGGAGGACTCCAGCCATGACGTCAGTCTTCACCCGCATCAGCGGACTCTCGCTGCGTGCGCAGCTGCGGCTCCTCGCCGGCATGCTCATCGTTGCCGGGCTGGCCACGACCCTGGCCGCCGAGCTCGGCGCGCGGGACAGCGCCGAGAGCTTCGAGACCGTCGCCGAGACCACCGCCCCGGCCACCACCCTGCTGATCAGCACCGACCGCGATGCCTACCAGGCGCAGCTCGCCGTCACCTACCTCGCGATGCTCAAGGACAGCTCGCTGGAGGCCGAGCTCGCCCCGCAGGCCCTGGCGGACTTCGAGGAGAACGCCGCGCAGACCCTGAGCCGGTTCGAGGAGTACCAGGCCGTGGCCTTCGGCACCGAGGCCGAGGTCGCGGAGTGGACCCCCTACACGGAGGCCCGCCAGGAGTGGCTCGCTGCCGCACAGGTCGTCGTGGACGCCCCCGACGGTCCCAGCGCAGAGACCGCGCTGCCGCAGGTCGGTGAGCTGTTCACCGTCATGCGTGACCGGCTGGACGCGATCCAGGAAGGCGTCTACGAACCGATCGTCGCCGACCTGGCCGACGTCCAGGCGGCCCAGCGTGCCGACAGCCAGCGGCTGATCGTGGCCGCCGTCGTCGTCTTCGTCCTCAGCGGCCTCGCCGTCTCGTGGACCCTCAGCAACTCCATCAGCCGTCGTGTGGCCAAGAACTCCCGTGCCGTGCAGGGCGCCACGCAGGACCTGGTCACGGTCAGCGACGTGCTGTCCAGCACCGCCGAGCAGACCTCCGGCCTGGCCGGCGTCAGCGCCACCAGCGCCGAGGAGCTGTCGGGCCACATGCACAGCCTCGCCGCGGCGGTGGAGGAGATGGGTGTCTCGATCGGGGAGATCAGCCGGTCCACGACCGAGGTCAACGGCATCTCGGCCACATCCGTCGAGCTGGTCGACAACGCCCTGGACCGCGTCGGCGTGCTGGACGAGTCGTCCAGGCAGATCGGCAAGGTGGCCGAGGTCGTCACCGCCATCGCCGAGCAGACCAACCTGCTGGCCCTCAACGCCACCATCGAGGCGGCACGCGCCGGCGAGGCCGGCAAGGGCTTCGCCGTGGTCGCCAACGAGGTCAAGGAGCTGGCCAACGAGACCGCCCGCGCGACCGGGGAGATCAGCGCGCTGATCGACCGCATCCAGGACGACTCACGCGAGGTCGGCACAGCCATCAACGGCATCCACGACACGATCGAGAAGGTCAGCGCCCTGCAGTCCTCCGTCGCGTCCGCGGTGGAGGAGCAGTCCATCACGACCAACGAGATCGGCCGCACGGTCGGGTACGTCTCGGACCGCGCGACGGCCATCACCAGCTCTGTTCGCTCCGTGGCCGACTCCGCTCGCCGATCCGCCGAGCTAGCCGAGACCACACGCGGTACCTCCGACGTGCTGCGAGACGTGTCGTCGTCGCTGAACCAGCTGATCGGTGGCAGCGAGTCGATCACCCGCACACCGGTCGAGCCCGCGCCGAGCCCTGCGCCCGTGGCACCCACCCCGGATCACGAGCGACGGACCCTCGAGGCGATGGAGGCTGAGCTGGCCGAGGCCCTCGACAGCTTCACCGGACTCGCCCCGGGCGGCCCCAACGGGCCTTCGGTCAACGGCCACCGCGACCTGAACGGCCACACCGGCTAGGACGTCCGAACGTCCTCTGAAGGGACATCCGGACGACCTGGTACAGGAGCGGAGGCGGAGGGATTCGAACCCTCGATGGGGGTTAACCCAAACTTCATTAGCAGTGAAGCGCACTAGACCTGGCTATGCGACGCCTCCAAGTGGAGCGGGGAGTGTACCGGCGTCGGCCACCGGGCGAAACCTGACGCGCCGTGCCTCCCGCTGGCCGACCGTTCAGGAACTTCGTTCAAGTCGGACTGACGATGTGTCGATGAGGTGATGTACGGGCCCACCACGGACGGTGGGCGATGGCTTGGAGGTCGGCACGGATGCAGATCGGCAACGGCACGTTCGGCGTGCGCAGTGCTGCCGGCTATCAGTTCACCCGACGGACCCCGCAGTCCGCTGGCCCCAGCAACGAGACGCTGCGGACCCAGCTGCGTCGGGTCGACGACGAGATCGGCGACCTGCGGGCGGTCCTGCGGAAGACCCGCGCTCGAGGCGCCCGTGCCTCCTCGGCAACCATTCGGGGCACGAACCCCGTCATGCAGGCGACCGGCGACGGCGCGGTCCTCCGTTCACGGGTGGAGGTCAACACCGAAGCCACCCAGCTGTCGACGCGGACACCCCAGTGGTCCGCATCGGGCGGGCGCGACGTCACGGTGCAGGGCCTGTGGACGGGCACCAACGACGAGGTCCTGACCTTCACCGTCACCAGCAACGACGGCCGGTCGATCGACGTGACCGACGCCAACGGCGACCGGGTCGACACGTTCAAGCTCCACCCCGACTCCACCCGCACGAGGGAGATGAAGGTCCTCAAGGGCGATCTGTACCTCGAGTTCGCCGGCGGGGTCGAGCTGCAGGAGGGCGACACCTTCACGCTGGAGGCGTTCGCCAGCAGGGACGGCGCCATCGACCCGGACGACCCCTTCGATGGCGTGGGGCTGGCGAGCTCCCGGTTCGAGGAGGGCACCGTCATCCGCGATGGCCAGTTCCTGCTCAACGGCGTCGCCGTCGCCGTCAACGCCTCCGACTCGCTCAACGACGTCCTGGCCCGTATCGAGGCAACGGTCGCCGGGGTGACTGCGTCCTACGACGCCGAGACCGAACGGGTGTCGATCACCACCATCGAGGGCGGGTCGGACAAGAACCTGGAGATCTCCGACGACACGTCCGGGCTGATCGCTGCGCTGAAGCTGGACGAGCTGGGGCAGGCCAACGGCACCGACGGCTCCGTCGACGCGCCGATGGCAACGATCCCGCAGTTCCAGTCGGTGACGGCCGGGAGGATCTCGGTCAACGGCGTCGACATCGACCTCGATCCCGCCACCGACAGCGTGGCCGACATCATCTCGCTCATCGACGCGCTCGAGGACGTGAACGCCCACATCGAGGACGGCGGTGGCGTCGTCATCACCGGACGGGCCGGCGAGGACCTCACCCTGCTCGACGGTGGCACCGGGTTCTTCGCCGCCCTCGGCGTCCAGACCGGCCTGCATGCCGGGCGAGCCGGTGAGGGTCGACGGCTGTCGGACCTCGCCGCCAGGAAGATCGCGGCCGAGGTCAGCCAGCTGCGCGAGGCGCTGGACGCCCTGCTCGACAACGAGGGCCTCATCGGCAACGTCGCCGACATGCGCACGCGGCTCGGCGTCGCGGTCGAGGTCGCCCTCCGGGAGGCCGACGGGGTCGGTGACTTCGCGTCCCTGACGGCCTTCGACGACTTCGACGAGGACAAGGTCCGCAGCCGGTCCCGGGTCACCAGGGAGCTGCGACACGCCTACACCGACGTCCGCACGCTGATGCTGGGCGAGACGCCGCGCGGCGGCGGACTGCTGGACCAGCTGGCCGACATCGTCGACGACGGCCTGTCCGCTGCCAACGGCTTCGACACCCTCGTCTGAGTGCGCAGGGGTGCGAGGGGTTACGCTGCGCACGCAGTCGACACGAAGGGCCGAAGCGTTGGCGCAGGCGCAGGAACAGATCCTCATCAACAGACCGGTCGAGCAGGTGTGGGGCTTCCACTCCGACCCGACCAACATCCCCCGGATCAGCGTGAACACCACGCGCTACGAGCCGAAGGGGCCGATGGCGCTGGGCTGCCGGATCATCGGCGCGACCAAGGTGATCGGCAAGACCGTGGAGTGGGAGGCTGACGTCGTGGAGTACGCACCGCAGCGCGGCTACCGGCTGCGCAGCGTCGTCGCCCCGCTGCAGTGGGAGCTGGCCTACAGCTATCGGCCGATCCAGGGAAAGACGATGGTCATCGCCGAGCAGACCGCGTTCGGCCTCAGCGGCTTCTTCGGCCGGATCAGCGAGAAGTTCATCGTCATGCGCTACCGCCGTGACCTCTCCAAGAACCTCGCCAACCTCAAGCAGATGGTGGAGGACCTGCCTGCGCCGGGCGGGCAGTAGACTCCTCCCTCCTTCGGAGACGTGCCCGAGCGGACGAAGGGAACGGTCTTGAAAACCGTCGAGTCAGCAATGGCTCCGTGGGTTCGAATCCCACCGTCTCCGCCAGACGAGCAGGTCGCCGAACTGCGGCGCTAAAGGGCCGACGTCGCCCACGAGCGAACCGGAGGGGTGGTGCGCGCACCCGGGCCGTGCAATGCTGCCAGCCCTCCCCTGGAGCCGACCGGGAGGAGATGGAGCCCGGGTCATGGGTGTCGTTGGTCTCGTCGCGAACCCCGCGTCCGCGCGCGACATCCGACGGCTCGTCGCCGACGGTGCCGCGGTGACGACCCACGACAAGCTCAACATCGTCCGGCGGGTGCTGGCGGGCCTCGGCAGCGTGGGCGTCGAGCGTGTCCTGTCGATGCAGGACGGCGGCGGCATCTCCGCAGGGCTCGCCTCGATGGTCGACCGGCCGTCGGCGGACACCTGGCCGGAGGTGGCGTTCGTGAACCATCCGGTGACCCAAACGGCGGTCGACACCGTCTCCGCGGTCACCTCGATGGTCCGCGCCGGGGTCGGGGCGATCGTCGTCATCGGCGGCGACGGCACCAATCGCAAGGTGCTCTCGGCCTGCGGTGACACGCCGTTGATGCCGCTGTCGACCGGGACCAACAACGCCTTCCCGCAGCCTGCCGAGGCCAGCGTCGCCGGGATCGCGGCAGGGCTCGTCGCGTTGGGCAGGGTCCGCCCTGTCGATGCCGGGACGCCCGCCCGGTGGCTGACCGTCCAGCACGGCGCACGCGTCCACCACGCGGTCGTCGACGTCGCGGTCACCCGCGCCGACGGCACCGGAGCTGGCGCGGTCACCGATGCCGCCGAGGTCTGCGAGCTGTACCTGTGCCTCGCCGAGCCACACAGCATCGGGCTGTCGGCGATCGGTGCCCACCTGCGGCCCGTCGGCCGCGACGACGCCGACGGGCTGATCGTCCGGCTGGGGCAGCCTGCGGTGGCACGCGTCCGCGCCCCCATCGCCCCGGGAAGGTTGGTCGACGTCGACGTCGCTGCGGTCCAGACCCTGCACGCGAATCAACCCATCCGAGTGACGGCCACCGCTGGTGTCCTGGCCATCGACGGCGAGCGCATCTTCCGGTTCGGGCCAGCCGACGTGCCCATGGTGACCCTCCACGGCAACGGCCCAGTCGTCATCGACGTGGCCCGGACGATGCGACACGCCGCCTGCTCCGGCTTGCTCTCCCTCCCCCCGCGCCGTTCCCCCGACCGCGCCGACCGCACGTGTCCGCAACCGCCACCGACCCAGCCGGCCCGAGGACCGGCTGTCGCCCTCCAGGCCTCAGTACCGCAAGAGCCGACCCACTGAAGAAGGAGACCCGATGACTGACCTCGATCGACTCGCCATGTACCGCCAGATGGTGCGGATCCGCCGCTACGAGTCCCGGATCCTGCAGGAGTACCACGCCGACAAGACGCCGGCCTGGGACATCGGCGCCGGCCTCATCCCCGGCGAGATGCACCTGTCCGCCGGACAGGAACCTGCCGCCGTGGGTGTCACCGCCCATCTGAAGCAGGGCGACGCCATCACCGCGCCGCACCGCCCTCACCACTTCGCGCTGGCACATGGCGTGGACATGAAGGCGATGACGGCGGAGATCTACGGGCGCACCACCGGCCTGTGCAAGGGCAAGGGAGGG
This sequence comes from Euzebya pacifica, assembly GCF_003344865.1. Taxonomy (GTDB): domain Bacteria; phylum Actinomycetota; class Nitriliruptoria; order Euzebyales; family Euzebyaceae; genus Euzebya; species Euzebya pacifica. The sequence goes on along the minus strand of NZ_CP031165.1, from coordinate 696,456 downwards.
CACATGCACCTGTTCGACCCGGAGAACCACTTCTCGTGCTCCGGGATCATCGCCCAGGGCTACCCCGTGGCCTGCGGACAGGCACTGGCCTTCAAGCGGAAGGGCACCGACCACGTTGCCATCGCCGTTGCCGGTGAGGGCGCCGCCAACCAAGGCGCCTTCCACGAGTCGCTGAACCTCGCCGCCCTGTGGAACCTGCCCGTCGTGTTCGTCATCGAGGACAACGACTGGGCCATCTCCGTGCCCCGGTCCCAGTCGACGGCCAACACCTCCAACGCCGACCGTGCGGCTGGCTACGGCATCCCCGGCGTGCGGGTCGAGGACAACGACGTCGAGGCGGTCTTCGATGCCGCCGGTGCGGCGATCCGACGGGCCCGCGCCGGCGAGGGACCGAGCCTGCTGGAGATCCACACCCTCCGGCTGTGGGGCCACTTCGAGGGTGACGCCCAGGCCTACCGGGGCGCCGAGCTCGACACGGTCGACGAGCGAGACCCGATCCCGGCCTACGCCGCCGAGCTGATCGACCGGGGGCTCCTGACCAGCGAGGACGTGGAGTCGGTCCAGGCAGAGGCCGATGCCGAGGTCGACGCCGCCATCGCCTTCGCCAAGGAGAGTCCCGAACCGACCGCCGCCGACGCCCTGCTGCACGTCTTCGCCTAGCCGAACCGAGAGGACAGATCATCATGAGCACCACCACAGTCCAGGCCCCGGTCCGCCGGATCACCACCGCCAAGGCGATGGCCGAGGGCATCGCCACCGAGATGCGCACCAACCCCGACGTCTTCGTCATGGGCGAGGACGTCGGCGCGTACGGCGGCATCTTCGGATCCACGACCGACCTCTTCGGCGAGTTCGGCGCCGACCGGGTCATCGACACCCCCATCTCCGAGACAGGATTCATCGGTGCCGGGATCGGCGCAGCCGTCGAGGGGCTGCGGCCAGTCGTCGAGCTGATGTTCGTCGACTTCTACGGCGTCTGCATGGATCAGATCACCAACCACATGGCCAAGATCCACTACGAGTCCGGCGGCGCCGTGAAGGTCCCGATGGTGCTGATGGCTGCCGTCGGCGCGGGCTACTCCGACGCCGCGCAGCACAGCCAGTGCCTGTGGGGCACGTTCGCGCACCTGCCCGGCATCAAGGTCGTGGTGCCGTCCAATCCCTACGACGCCAAGGGCCTGATGATCTCCGCCATCCGGGACGACAACCCGGTCCTGTTCCTGTTCCACAAGGGCGCGCAGGGCTTGGTGTGGATGGAGAAGAACCCACGGTCCATCGCGCCGGTACCGGAGGAGTCCTACACCGTCCCCATCGGTGAGGCCGCGATCGCCAGGGAGGGCACCGATGTCACCATCGTCACGCTGTCGCTGTCGGTCCAGCACAGCCTGGACGTGGCCGAGGACCTCGAGGCCGACGGCATCAGCGTGGAGGTCGTCGACCTTCGCAGCCTGGTGCCCCTGGACACCGAGACCGTCCTCGCGTCCGTGGCGAAGACCGGCCGACTGCTGGTCGTCGACGAGGACTACCGCAGCTACGGGCTGACCGGTGAGATCGCCGCGATCGTCACCGAGACCGACCCGACGATGCTCGCGAAGCCGATGCGGCGACTCGCCGTTCCGGACGTCCCGATCCCCTACGCCCGGCCGATGGAGCACGGCGTGTTGCCCACCCGCGACAAGATCGCGGCGGCGGTGCGGGACCTGATGGCATGAGCACCCAGGTCACGTTCCCCGTGATGTCGAAGGACCCCGACATCGAGGGCGTCGTCGGCACCTGGTTCGCGCTCGACGGCGAGACCGTCGAGGCGGGTCAGGTGATCGCGGAGGTCCAGGTCGACAAGGTCTCCAACGACGTCCCTGCCCCGGCCTCCGGCACGCTTCGGCATGTCGTCCCCGAGGGCGACGGGGTGGCCCAGGGCGCCGTGCTGGCCGTCATCGAGTGACGGTTCGGCGAACGGTCGTCCTGACCCGCCCGTCCGGGCCGGACCCGTGTCTGTCGAGCGCAACCAGATCGCACCCCGGAACGCCCTGCCTGACGTCGAGTCAGTGCGACAATTCGCGTTCCGGGGAGCCCAGGCCCGGGAAGCCGGCGTAGGCGGGCAGGGCCGGCTGGCCGCCGAGGTGGCAGTACAGGACCCGCGAGCCGGCGGGGATCTCGCCGGAGCGGATCATGCCGATCAGGCCGGCCATCGACTTCCCCTCGTACACCGGGTCGGTCAGCATGCCCTCGGTTCGGGCGGCCAGGTGGATGGCCTCGACCGTCTGGGCATCGGGGATCCCGTAGGCCGGACCTTCGTAGCCGGGCACGACGGTGATCTCGTCGTCGCGCAGGGGCCGGCCGAGCTCGATCTTCTTCGCGGTGTTGGTGGCGATGCGGGTCACCTGGTCGACGGTCCTCTCCAGCGTTGCCGAGGCGTCGATGCCGAGGACCCGCCGTCCGGGGCGGTCGGACAGGGCGAAGCCGGCGATCATGCCGGCGTGGCTGGACCCGGTCACCGTGCACACGATCACGGTGTCGAAGAACGTGTCGCGTTCGGCCTCCTGCGCCTCGACCTCAACCGCCCAGCGGGCGAACCCCAGCCCGCCGAGGGGATGGTCCGACGCGCCGGCCGGGATCGGATACGGGGTGCCGCCGGCCTCGCGAACGGACTCCAGCGCCCGCTCCCACGAGTCGCGGATGCCGATGTCGAAGCCCGCCGGGTCGATCCGCACATCACCGCCCATGATCCGGGTCAGCTGGATGTTGCCGACCTTGTCGTAGGCCATGTCGTTGTAGTCGACCCAGCCCTCCTGCACGGTCACGGCCTCCAGCCCCAGGTGGCGGGCGACACCGGTCACCTGCCGGGTGTGGTTGGACTGGATCCCACCGATGGAGACCAGCGTGTCGCAGCCCTTGGCCAGGGCATCGGCGACGAGGTACTCCAGCTTGCGGACCTTGTTGCCGCCGAAGGCGATGCCCGAGTTGCAGTCCTCCCGCTTGGCCCAGATCTCGACGTCGCCGCCGAGCGCCTCGCTCAGGCGGGGAAGGGGATGCAGGGGCGAGGGACCGAAGAGCAGCGGGGTGCGGGGGAGGTCATCGAGCGTCATGCCGACGCATGATCGTATACGATTATCCGCATGTCAACCGTCGACCGTGTCCAGGGCCTGCTCGTGGCCGACATGCTCCGAGGTTCGCTCGCCCCCGGCTCGTGGATCCGCCAGGACGAGCTGGCCGACCGCTTCGGCACCAGCAAGATCCCGGTGCGTGAGGCGCTGCAGCGGCTTGCCGCCATGGGACTGGTCCGCTTCGAGCCCAACCGCGGGGCCGTCGTGCCCGAGCTGACCGCGGCCGACGCGGAGGAGAACTACGCGCTGCGCCTGGCGATGGAGCCACGGCTGCTGCAGCAGGCCATGCCGAACCTGTCGATCGTCGACCTCGCCGAGGCCGAGCTGGCCCTGAGCGACGAGGGATCGCTGACCGAGGCGAACTGGCGGTTCCACCGGGCCCTGTACCGGGCCTCGGGCTGGCAGCGGGGGCTGGCGATGGTGGAGATCCTCAACGCCGCGGTGGCCCCCTACGTCCTGCTGTACACACAGGGGCTCGACGGTGCGCGACACTCCGACGCCGAGCACCTCGCGCTGCTGGAGGCCTGCCGAGCCGGCGATGCCCCCTCCGCGATCGAGCTGCTGCACCACCACCTGACCGCGGCGTCGACCGCGCTGATCAGCTACCTCGACCAGACCACGAACCCCGACCGGCCCACGAGCAAGGACGACACCCGATGAGCCAGCCGCGCACCCACGAGCCGCGCCCCGACCTGACCACGCTGGCCGAGATCGAGCAGCGGGTCCTGTGGCTGGCCACCCGGATCATCGACCACGCCAACAGCCGCGAGAAGGCCGACATCAAGGTCGGCGGCCACCAGGCCTCGTGCGCCTCGATGGTGTCGATCATGACCGCCCTGTGGTTCGGCCACATCGACGGCAGCGACAAGGTCGCCGTCAAACCCCACGCCTCGCCGGTCTACCACGCGATCAAGTACCTGACGGGCGAGCTGGACCGGTCCTACCTGACCACCCTGCGCCAGCGCGGTGGCCTGCAGGCCTACCCGTCGCGCACCAAGGACCCCGACGTCGCGGACTTCTCCACCGGCTCGGTCGGCCTCGGCGCCGTCGCCCCGTTGTTCTCCGCGCTGACCCGTCGCTACACCGACTCCCACTTCGGCGAGCAGGACCGCTCCCGCTTCATCGCGCTGGTCGGCGACGCGGAGCTGGACGAGGGCAACGTCTGGGAGGCCATCGCCGACCCCGCCACCCAGGGGCTCGGCAACTTCACGATGGTCGTCGACCTGAACCGGCAGAGCCTGGACCGGGTCATCCCCGACATCGCTGCCACCCGGCTGAAGCGGTTCTTCGCCGACGCCGGCTGGCACGTCGCCGAGGCCAAGTACGGCGCCCGGCTGACCGAGGCGTTCGCCCGGCCCGGCGGCGACGCCCTGCGCGACCGCATCGACGGGATGACCAACGAGGCCTACCAGCAGCTGTTCGGCCTCGACCCCGCCGACGTCCGCAAGGCGTTCCTCGCCGGTGCCGACGACGCCGTCCACCGGATCGCCGACGAGCTCGACGACGCCGCGCTGACCAGCCTGGTGACCGACCTCGGCGGCCACGACCACGGCCTGCTGCTGGACAGCTTCGCCGAATGCGATGCCGAGGCCGACCGGCCGTCGGTCGTCTTCGCCTACACCATCAAGGGCCACGGCCTGCCGATGGCCGGCGACCCCATGAACCACGCGGCGCTGCTGCCGCCCGAGCAGATCGAGGAGTTCCGCGCCCGACTGGGCCTGGACGAGTCCACCGAGTGGGACCGTTTCGCCCCCGACTCCGATGCCGGCCGGCTGTGCCGCGCCGTCGGCGGGGAGATCAACAACGCGCCGCCCGCCTCGCGGCCGGCACTCCCCATCCCTGCCGCGTCCCGCCGGGTGGTCCAGAAGGGCTCGCAGTCCACCCAGGAAGCCTTCGGTCGGGTGCTGGCCAGCCTGGCCGACATCGACGAGGTCGGCGCCCGCATCGTCACCACCGCCCCGGACGTGTCCATCTCGACCAACCTGGGCGGCTGGATCAACAAGCGGGGTGTGTACGCCCACACCGAGCGCGACGACCACGGTGGCGCGGACCGGCTGCTCAAGTGGGCACCTGGCCCGACCGGCCAGCACATCGAGCTGGGCATCAGCGAGATGAACCTGTTCATGCTGCTCGGCCAGCTGGGCCTCAGCCACGACCACCACGGCCAGCACCTGCTCCCGGTCGGCACCGTCTACGACCCGTTCGTGCTGCGTGGCCTCGACGCGCTGATCTACGGCATCTACAACGACGCGCGCTTCGTCGTCGCCGGCACCCCCGCCGGCGTCACGCTGGCACCCGAGGGCGGCGCCCACCAGTCCACGATCACCGCGTCGGTGGGTGCCGAGCTGCCCAACCTCGACTACTCCGAGCCGGCCTACGCCACCGAGGTCGACTGGCTGCTGTGCGACGCGCTCCAGCGGCTCGGCGACGACGACGGTCGCAGCGCCTACCTGCGGCTGTCGACGCGCCCCATCGACCAGGCCCCGTTCGCCGCAGCGCTGGACACGATGGGTGAGGAGCGGCTGCGCGCCCACGTGCTGGCCGGTGGCTACCGGCTGGTCGACGCCGGTCCCGACGACCGGCCCGGCGTGACCATCGTCACCACCGGGGTGATGGCGCCCGAGGCGCTGGAGGCCGCCGCCGAGCTCGACGCCGAGGGCGTGCAGGCAAGCGTGGTCCACCTGACCAGCCCCGACCGGGTCTACCGCAGCTGGCGGGCCGGGTTCGCGCAGGCCGTCGCCACCGCCCGGGTCGTCCGCGCGCCCAGCCACCTGCACCGGCTGATCCCGCCGGCGGAGCGGCGCCGTCCGATCGTCAGCGTGCACGACGCGGCCAGCCACAGCCTCGCCTGGCTGGGGTCGGCGGTCGGCACCAGGCAGTACACCCTCGGGGTCGACCGGTTCGGCGAGTCCGGCACGATCGCGGACCTGCACGAGATCGCCGGCATCAACACCGGCAGCATCGTCAACGCCGCGCTCATCGCCGTGACCGAGGACGTCGCACCGGAGGCGTGAAGCCGCTGCCGGGCAGCCCGGGCGCCGATCCCTGCCGTTGACCTCTGCCGCCTCGCGGACAGACCCGTGTGTCGGACGGCCGCTGTCGGGGAACCGCAAGTGCCATGACCGACACACTCACCTGCCTCGCGATCAACTGTTCCCTCAAGGCCGAAGCGGAGTCCAGCACCCAGGTGCTCCTCGAGCAGCTCACCGAGGAGCTGGCCCACCACGCCGTCACCAGCACCTTCGTCCGTGCTGCTGCCCACGACATCCAGCCGGGCACGTCCTCCGATGCCATCGGCCCCGGCGACGAATGGCCCGACATCGCCCAGAAGGTGCTCGACGCCGACATCCTGGTGGTCGGCACGCCCGTGTGGCTGGGCAACCCGTCGTCGACCTGTCGCCGGGTCCTCGAACGGCTCGACGGCTGGATCAGCGAAACCGACGACGACGGCCGTCAGCTGATGGCCGGCAAGGTCGGCGGGCTCGTCACCGTCGGCAACGAGGACGGGGCCCACGCCGTCGCAGCCCAGGTCTACCAGGGCCTGGCCGACATCGGCTTCACCATCCCCTCCGCGGCCCAGACCTACTGGGTCGGCGAGGCCATGGGATCCACGGACTACAAGGACCTCGACGAGGTGCCCGACCGTGTCGCGAGCACCACCAGGACGGTCGCCACCAACCTGGCCCACGTCGCCCGCCTGCTGCGCGAGAACCCCTACCCCGCCCCCGGCACATAGGTGCCGGCCCGTGGGTGGTTGTCCATCCCCGCCCACGGGTACCCCGAGACCATGGCCACCTCTCTCCTGCGCACGCTGTCCTCGCTGCCCGCCGACGTGCTGCGTGCGGTCCCCGACCTCGCCACGATCCCCCGGCTGCTGGAGGAACTGCGCGACGAGCTGCGGGCCACCCGCGAGTCGCTGGACGCCACCCGGGCGGTGGCGGAACGGGTCGAGGCCCGGGCGATCGAGCTCGACGGCCACGCCGTCGACGCCATCGCCGTCATGCGGGAGGGACTGGTCGAGCTGGACGGCGGCCGCAGGGACCTGACCCGCATGGAAGCGCTGACGCGAGAGTCGATGGGCGAGATCGACCAGGGCCGCGAGCTGCTGGCCGACATCAACGGCCACCTGCCGGCGGTGGCCGAGGCCGCGGAGGGGCTGGCACGGGTCGAGGACAAGATCGGGCTGATCGACCGGTCCTGACTCCCGACGCATCCTCGGGCACGAGAGGATGCCGACATGCGCATCGCCGTGTTCAGCACCAAGCCCTACGACCGCGCCCACCTGGCCGAGGCCAACGCCCAGCTCGACACGCCGCACGAGCTGACGTTCCTCGAGGCCCGGCTGACCGCCGAGACCGCCGCACTCGGCGGCGGCCACGACGCCGTGTGCCTGTTCGTCAACGACGACGCCTCCCCCACGGCGCTGGACACGCTGGCCGACGGTGGGGTGCGTCTCGTCCTGACCCGGTCGGCCGGGTTCAACCACATCGACCTCGACGCTGCCGACCGGCTGGGCATGCCCGTCGCCCGGGTGCCTGCCTACTCCCCCTACGCCGTCGCCGAGCACGCGGTGGCGCTGCTCCTCGCCCTCAACCGCAAGCTGCACCGGGCCTACAGCCGTGTCCGGGACCAGAACTTCTCCCTGGCCGGACTCGAGGGGTTCGACGTGCACGGCAAGACCCTCGGCATCGTCGGGACCGGCACGATCGGCACGGTCTTCGCCCGGCTGATGCGTGGGTTCCACTGCGAGGTGCTGGCCCACGACCCGTATCCCAACGAGGAGATCCCTCGACTCCGTGGCACCTACGTCGGGCTCGACGAGCTGCTGGAGCGTTCGCACATCATCAGCCTCCACTGTCCATTGACCGCCGACACCCACCACCTGCTGGACGCCGCAGCGTTCGGTCGCATGCAGGAGGGGGCGCTGGTGGTCAACACCTCCCGAGGTGGGCTGGTGGATGCAGCCGCAGCGGTCGAGGCCCTCAAGTCAGGGCACCTCGGCGGACTGGCCATCGACGTCTACGAGGAGGAGGCGGACCTGTTCTTCGAGGACCACTCCGAGGAGGTGCTGACCGACGACACGTTCGCTCGGCTGCTGAGCTTCCCCAACGTGCTGGTCACGGCCCACCAGGCCTTCTTCACGACCGAGGCGCTGCAGAACATCGCCGAGACGACGATCGGCAACGCCACGGCCTTCGAGTCCGGCAGCGGCGAGCTGCACACCGTGCCGGCACCCTGACCGCTCCTACGGCGCGGCACCCTGACCGCTCCTACGGCGCGGCACCCTGACCGCGCCTACGGCGCGGCACCCCTGACCGCGCCTACGGCGCGAGGAGCACCTCGTCGAGCTTCTCGTAGCCCTCCCGCACGCCCTGCTCCATGCCGGAGGCGACGAAGGCGTCGCGGTCCTCGAAGGAATCCACCAACGACGTGCCCGTCAGGCGGGTCCGTCCCCCCGGCAGCGCCTCCAGCGTCAGCGTCTCCAGCGCCACGCTGTCGGGCATGCCCTCGTAGGTGAACGTCTGCACGATCCGCTCGTCGGCGCGCACCTCGTGGAAGCAGCCGTGGAAGGCGTACTCCTCACCGCCCATCTCGTGGACGTAGCGGTACTCCCCTCCCCGACGGCAGTCCCAGGTGTCGAGGGTCATCGCCATGCCCCGGGGGCCCAGCCAGCGGACGACCAGCGCCGGGTCGGTGTGTGCGGCGAAGACCTTCGCCGGCGGGGCGTCGAACTCGCGGACGATCCGGACGAGCGGGACCTCCTCGTCGACGATGATGTTGGTGTCGTTGGTACGGACGGTGGTCACTGGGTCTCTCCTTGGGCGGGGGTTTCTGGCAGGTCGTGGGCAGGGGGTGGATCGGGCATCTCGGCGAGGAGGTCGTCGAGCCGGCGGTAGCGCTCCTCGGCCTGTCGGCGGTAGCGCTCGATCCACTTGGTCATCAGGTCGAACACCTCCGCCTCCAGATGCACCGGGCGGCGCTGCGCGTCGCGGCTTCGTCGGACCAGACCGGCGTCCTCCAGCACCTTCACGTGCTTGGAGATGGCCTGGACGGTCATGTCGTAGGGCTCGGCCAGCTCGTTGACGGTCGCGTCGGCGTCGGTCAAGCGGGCGACCATGTCCCGTCTGGTCGGGTCAGCCAACGCGGCGAACACCTTCGACAGCGGGTCTGCCGCCACTCCACCCTCCTTCGTGTTCAACTGTTCGGTTGAAGACACTCTGCACCGGCTCGCGCACGTTGTCAACCAGTTGGTTGAACACAACCTGCCGGGAGCCGGTGAGCCGCCCCCGCTGGCTGGGTACGGTGACCGGTGCGTTCCCCCTGCATCCGAATCGAGGTCCCCCGTGTCCGACGACATGCCGCACCGAGGTGCGCCCGATGGCTGACGAGACCGATCCGCACCTGGTCCTCGGCCCCCGGTTCGCCGAGGCCGTCGAGCTGGCCGCCGAGCTGCACCGCGACCAGTCCCGCAAGGACTCCTCCATCCCCTACATGTCCCACCTGCTGGGAGCGGCGAGCTTCCTGATCCAGCAGCCCGGCTGCACCGAGGACGAGGCCATCGCAGCGTTGCTGCACGACGCGCTCGAGGACCAGCCGGAACGGATCGACGCCGACGACATCTCGGCGCGTTTCGGCGACGACGTGGCGCGGATCGTCTTCGACTGCACCGATGCCGACACCAACCCCAAGCCCCCGTGGCGGCACCGCAAGGTCGCCTACCTCGCCCACCTCGAGACCGTGCCCGAGTCCAGCCTGCGCGTCTCGGCGGCCGACAAGCTGCACAACGCCCGGGCCATCGCCAGCGACCGCCAGCTGGTGGGCGACGACCTGTGGCGACGGTTCAACGCGCCTCCCGTGGCGCAGCGCTGGTACCTGCAGTCGCTGGCGGAGGTGTTCTGTCGCCGGCTGGGCAACGACATCGCCAAGCTGTTGTCGCACACGGTTGCGGAGGTCACCGGCGACCTGCCCACCGACATCGACCTGCAGGACAACGTGGATCGTCCGGCGTGGGTCGGGGCCAGCACGATCACCTCCTCCCTGGCCTCGCTGGACCATGCGGCCGAAGCCCGGTTCCCCGGTGACCCCGTGCCGGTCGGGCTGACCGCCTGGAGGTCCGAGGACGGCCGCTGGTGGATCGAGCAGGTCGATGCAGGCGACCCCCACCGGCCGCTGACGGTCTTCGTGGCTCCCGTCGACGCCGACTGACCCTCCTGCGAGGATCGACGGCATGGACGAACCTGCGTTTCCGGACCCACCCGCAGTGCTGCCGAGCACCCTCGAGCTCGGGGCCTTCTCCATGTCGCTCTCCGTCGCCGACCTCGACGTCTCGCGCCGCTTCTACGAGGCGCTCGGGTTCGTGGTCTCGGGCGGGGATGCCGACGAGGGTTGGGTGATCCTGAAGAACGGGGAGAGCACCATCGGGCTGTTCCACGGCATGTTCGAGGGCAGCATCCTGACGTTCAACCCGGGGCTGACCAACGGGATGGCGAAGCTGGAGTCGTTCACCGACGTCCGTGTCATCCAGCAACGGCTGGAGGAGGCGGGCCTGGAGCTGTCCACCACGCCCGAGGGCGAGGAGGGACCGGCCAGCCTGACCCTGACCGACCCCGACGGCAACAACATCCTCATCGACCAGTTCTTCCGGTCTTGACGTCGTGGGAGGACCGCGTCGCCGGCGCAGTGGTCGGCGGTGCCGCCGGTGACGCGCTCGGTGCGGGCTACGAGTTCACCGTCCCGGCACCCGACGAGCCGATCGAGATGCGCGGCGGCGGACCGTTCGGATTCGCCCCCGGCGAGTGGACCGACGACACCGCGCAGGCCGCGGGCATCCTCGGCGTGCTGGCCACCGGCTCGACCGACGTGCTGGCCATCGGCCAGCGCTTCCTCGACTGGATGGCCGGTGAACCCAAGGACGTCGGGTCCTCGACGGGCGCGGTGCTGCGCCACGCCGTCACCGCGGACCACCTCACCTCGTCGGCGGCGACGTACTTCGCCCGCAACCCCCGAGGCGCGGCCGGCAACGGCAGCCTGATGCGGACCTCACCGGTGCCGCTGCACGCCCTGGGTGACGATGCGGCCATCGCCGACCTCGCCACGCGGGTCAGCTTGCTGACCCATGGCGACCCGCTTGCCGCAGAGGGCTGTGTGATCTGGTCGCTCGCGATCGACCGCGCCGTCCGCGTGGAGGTGTTCGACATCCGCACCGGGCTGCGCCGGCTGCCATCCGACCGCGCGGCCTGGTGGACCGACCGCATCGACGAGGCCGAGGCCAACCCGCCCAGCCGGTTCGGGACGGGCAACGGGTTCGTCGTCACCGCGTTGCAGGCGGCGTGGTCGGCCATCGTGCACACCCCGATCCCCGAGGACCGGCCGGCACGGCACCTGCCGCTCGCGCTGCGGGCTGCGGTCCGGATCGGACACGACACCGACACGGTCGCCGCGATCGCCGGGCAGCTGCTCGGGGCACGGTGGGGCGCATCGGCGGTGCCGGAGGCGTGGCGTCGGATGCTGCACGGGTGGGGTGCCGACGGCGCGGACGACCTGGCACAAATGGCGGTGCGGGCCGCGGGCCACCGAGCGGCCGAAGGCCGTCACGAGATCGTCACGGAGACGTAGCACAACAGGCGCAGGGTCGGCCGTGCCACGTCACGAACTCTGCAGCATGCGCATGATCACCTTGTTGTCCTGTCTGCTCCTCCTCGCGTTGGTGGCCCAACCCGCCCTCGGCGAGGGCGACGGCCACACCGAGCACCACCACCTCGGCACCGTCGACGCCGGCCCCGTCGGCCTGCTCGACGAGCAGGTGCCCGCAACGTTCTGGGAGACGCCGTTCTTCAGCTGTGACGGCGAACCCGCCGCCACCGACGTCTCGGCGCCGCCCACCTGCGATGACGGGCTCGTGTTCACCTGGACGGTGCAGGTGGCGGAACCCGCTGGGCAGCTGCGGGTCGACTTCGACAACCCCTACCGGCAGGACGACTTCAGCCTGACCGTGACCGGACCGGACGGCGAGACCGCCACCCAGGCGTCCCACAACACCTACTCCGAGGGTGTGGCCTTCGATGCCCCGACGGTGGGCAGGTGGACGATCGAGCTGACCCCCATCCGCACGGCGGGAAGCATCGTCCGGATGCGAGCGGGTCTGGCGACCGTGGACGAGCCCGAGGGCGAGCTGCTGCCGAACCTGCGGGTCACGCCGCCGTTCGAGTTCGGGTTCGCCGCCCCCATCAACCCGGCCAACTCCATGTTCCTGGCCGGTGACGACCAGAACCCGCCGGTGATCGTCGACGGCCAGCCGCTGTACTCGTGCACCGCCGACGAGGTCCAGGAGGCAAACGACCCGACCCGCACCGACGAGCCCACGCTGCTGACCCGGTGCCTGCGGTTCACCGCCGGCCCCCACAACGTCGGCGAGGGCCACTTCGACCTTCGCTTCCCGATCCTCGACCGCGCCATCAACGACCGGGACCGGTTGGTGGAGATGACCCAGGTCGTCCACCACGGCGATGGCACCTCGACCGAGCGCGATGCCGGCAGCTACGAGTACCACGCGACCCACGGCCACTACCACTACACCGACATCCTGTTCTACGAGCTGCTGTCGGTCGACGAGGCCGCGGGCACGGTGGCGCCCGCCGGGGTCGGACACAAGTCGGGCTTCTGCCCCGCCGACCAGGGCTACGGCGACTGGGAGGCCTTCGACCAGGACGAACAGGGCGCCCTCGGGGCGGAGCAGTCGGGCAGCTGCTTCGCCATCGCCGGCGACGGCGCCATGGGCATCACCGCCGGCTGGGGCGACTTCTACCGCTGGCAGCGCCCCGGCCAGTTCGTGGACTTCTCCGGTCAGCCCGACGGGACCTACGTGGTGCGTGCCACCGTCGACGTCCTCGACAACGTGCGCGAGACCGACGACACCGACAACGCCTCCTACGCGCTGCTGTCGATCGAGGGCAACGAGGTGACCATCCTCGAGCGTGGCCGCGGGTCCTCCCACCTCGACCCCGACAAGGTCGTGGTCCACGACAACCGTGGGCAGTATCCCGAGGCGTGGCTGGTGGGTGGCGCCACCCCCGACCAGCTGCAGCTGCTGCGCCGGTAGGCACATCCGGGGGCATGCCTCGACGGACGTGACGAGCCCGCCGGGGCGGGACATGCGCCGGCGGGCTCGGGTCTGGGTGCGGTCTGGCTGGGGAAGTCCTAGCGCTGGTGGAGGCGCTGCTCCGCCTCGTGGGCGTCGGCCTCGGCACGTGCCTTCTCGGCCTCCGCTTCCTTCTTGACCACGTCGCGCTGGGCCTCGGCCTTGCGCTGCTGGGCGGCACCTTCCCCCTTCAGCGACTCGTCGTCGGTGATGATGCCGGCGGCCTCCTTGAGCTTGCCCTTGGCGTCCTCGACGACGCCCTCGATGCCGGTCCTGGTGTTCTGCTCGTTGCTGGCCATGTCATCGTCCTTGCCGTCGACGCGGGTGTGGTTGCCCTCGGGGAGGGCGGGTGTGATGCCCTCGAAGAGGGGGATGTGATTGCCCTCGATGAGGGGATGCCCTGCGGTCTCGGAGTTCACACCGTCCGATCGTCCGATTTCGGCTGCTGCAGGCCGCTCGGGCACCTGTCGGTGTAGACCCGACGCACGCTGCCGACCGAGGAGTCCCCCATGTCCACACCCCCTGCGAGCTACGACGACCTGTCCGCGGTGTACCTCAACTGCTCGCTGAAGCGATCCAGCGAGAAGTCCCACACCCAGGACCTGATGGACCGCTCGATCGCCATCATGGAAGGGGTCGGCGTCAGCTGCGAGACGATCCGCCTCGCCGACCTCGACATCGCCTACGGCGTGTACCCGGACATGACCGAACACGGCTGGGACACCGACGCGTGGCCCGAGGTGCAGGACAAGGTGATGGCCGCCGACATCCTCGTCATCGGCACGCCGATCTGGCTGGGGCAGCACTCGTCGGTCTGCAGCCTGGCCATCGAGCGGCTCTACGGCTACTCGGGCAAGCTCAACGACAAGGGACAGTACGCCTACTACGGCCGGGCCGGCGGCTGTCTGGTCACGGGGAACGAGGACGGCATCAAGCACGTCTCCATGGGGGTGCTGTACTCACTCCAGCACCTCGGCTACACGATCCCGCCCCAGGCGGACGCAGGCTGGATCGGGGCGGTCGGTCCCGGCCCGAGCTACGGCGACGTGCCCGACGACGGCGGCACACCCGCCGGATTCGACAGCAACTTCACCAACAGGAACACCACCTTCATGACGTGGAACCTCCTTCACACTGCGCGCATGCTGACCCACGCCGGTGGGGTCCCTGCGTACGGCAACCAGCAGCCGAAGTGGGCCGACGGCGAACGGTTCGGCTTCCCCGAGAATCCCGAGTACCGCTGATCACCTGTTCCGGTCGGCGCCTGCCGCGATACTGCCCCCCATGGGACACGGAATCGTGGTGGACACCGATGCGGGACCGATCAAGGTCGACGCTCGCGACGTCGCCGACTGGGAGGGCCGCAGCGTCGCCGACCCCGACGACCCGATGTGGCGGTCGATCGCCGAGCGGTACGTCGATGCACATCCCCGACCGGCCGCCCGGTTCAGCGACGGCCAACGTGTCGCCATCCTCCGGTGCCTGGCCGCTGGCCCGGCAGACACCCGGTCGGTGCTGCGAGCGATGCGGCAGGTGGGATACGTCGGCGCCAGCGACCTGGAGAACCGACTCCGCGACCTGCGGGCCACCGGGAAGCGAGGCGGTGACCACGCCGCGGCGCTGCCCGTGGTCAGCGACGGCGACGTGCACCGGTTGACCCAGCCACTCCCGCTGCTCGACGACCTCCAGCGCACGGCACTGGGCCACGTCAAGACCCTCGTCGCCCGTCAACCGACCCCGCTGGTCGGCCACGCCATGCAGGTGCTCGACGGATTGCTGCCGGGCGTCGGGGCCACCACCGGGGCCGATGGGAACCGCACCATGCGGCTCGGCACGGCGGACATGCAGCGCTTCGAGCACGCCAGGACGACCCGCACGCCGGTGTCGGTGGAGTATCACTCGATGAACTCCGGCCGGACCAAGACCTATCTGCTGGTCCCCGTCACCTACGTGCCGACGGGGCCGGCGATGAAGGCCGTCTGCGTGGAGGTCGACCGCGACGGCAACCCCGGCGAGGAACGCCAGTTCGCCCTCGAGCGCATCCATCGCGTGCGCGACGCCGACATGCCCTCGCTGGCCGAGCCGATCCACCTGCGGACCGAACCGCTGCACCTGGTCGTCATGCGCGACCTGTACCGGATCATGGCCGACCGCAACCAGTTCAACATCAGCGAGTTCGAGGCGCGCGAGCTGCCCGATTCCGACCACTGGGAGGTCTACGGCGAGTTCCCCGTCGTCCTGGGGTGGGACGTCATGGAGCAGATGTGTGCCTGGGCCGGCAGCGTCGTGGTGTACCAGCCGCTGTGGCTGGTCAACGCCGTGATGCGCCGCCTGCATGCGGGGCTGTCGGCGATGCAGGACAGCGAGCTCCGGCTGGAGAAGCCCCGGCCGGGCGAGGCGTTCGCCGACCTCGAGGACGCGCTGTTCCGGGTCGAACCTGACCCGGTCGTCGCACCGGTCGGTCCCACCAAGCTCGCGCCACCCCCGCGACGCACGAGTTGACCGCTCGGCTGTCGCCCATGCACGGAACGTGCGAGGATCACGAATCGGTTTCGGCCACGAGGGTCACGTCATTCCGGACGTCCCTGCCGTGATCACCGCGTTCAGTTCGTTCTGAGGGAGCACTCATGTCTGCATCGTTGTTGTCCGCGCGAGTCCGAGGTGCGGTGATCGTGCTGGCCGGCCTGCTGATGCTGCCGCTGGCCGTCCCCGCCGCTGCCGACGTCAGCGACACCATCTCGGTGATCAAGGAGGGCGAGACGCTCGACACCGTCGAGATCGTCTCGCGACTGGCCGAGGCGACGTTCGACGGGCCCACCCAACGGGTGCTGATCGGTCGTGAGGACAACTTCGCCGACAACATGGCCAGCGCGGTCATGCAGTCGGAGGCACCGCTGCTGCTGGTCCCCACCGAGGGTCCCATCTCGCCGCGCGTCCGGGACCTGCTGGCGACCTACGACCCCTCGGAGGTCGTCCTGCTCGGTGGTGAGGCAGCCCTGTCCACCACCATCGAGCAGGAGCTCGCCGCGGACTACCAGGTGACTCGCCGGGCCGGCCCCACTCGGTTCGAGACCGCCATCGACATCGCCGAGGTCGAGGCCCCGACCGCCAACACCGCGGTGCTCGCCCGTGGCTTCGAGGCCGACGGCAGCACCGATGCGACCCAAGCCTTCGCCGACTCCCTTGCCGCCGGTGGCTGGGCTGCTGACCAGGGCTGGCCGATCCTGCTGACCCCGACCGACACCCTGCCCGCCAGCCTCCGCACCTACCTCGACCGATCCGCCATCGACACCATGATGATCATGGGTGGCACCGCAGCCATCTCCGAGACCGTCGAGAACGAGATCGAGGGCATGGGCATCACCACGACCCGTGTGGCCGGTCCGACCCGCTTCGACACCGCCATCGCCGTCGCGGAGATGCGTGGGGTCGACAACGCCAGTGACGCCGGCAGGGTCATCCTCGTCGAGGGGCAGGCCGAGGACGCCTGGGCAGGTGGCTTCGCCGCCGCCGCACACTCCGCGGAGTTCGACGCCCCGATCGTCCTCGCCAACGGCGACGGCCTGCCGGGATCAACGACGGACTTCCTGACACCCCCTGCCGGCTTCGCCCAGGCCGACTTCTTCGACAACGCCGTCCTGACGTGCGCCACCCTGCCGTCGACCTGCGAGCTGGCTCGGGTCACCCGTGGGCTGTCGCCGGAGGCGGACGTGACCTTCACCCCCGCCAGCGGCGCCACCGTCCCCGTCGGCAGCGTCGTCGAGATCGCCATCATCGCCGACACGATCGAGTCGGGTGAGGCAACGGGCGACTGCATCGCCGACACCGACCTGTCCACCGGCACCACCGACGTGACGATCACGGGACCGCCTGCAGGCGAGTGCGTCATCACCTCGACGCTGGTCCTTCCCAACGGCAGCACCCAGGTCGACACGGCCACCTACACCGTCACCCCGGCGGACGGCGGCATCCTCACCGCGAACTTCGGTGAGGCCTACACCTACGTCCCCGGCGTCGAGGAGGTCATGGTCACCATCGGGACCAGCGACACCTTCCTGATCGACGGCCAGCCAGCCAGCGAGGCCGTCTTCCTGCAGCAGGCCACCGTCGGTGACGTGGTCAGCAACACCGGCGGCGGGTTCGCGCAGGGCGGCGTCGAGCACTCTCTGGTCAACATCGACCCGCTCGACTACACCGACGGCGTCGTCGGCAACGTGGACCTCCTCGACGGACGCGCAGACATCATCGAACCGGTGTCGGGCGTCGCGCTGCGACCCTTCGACCTGGCCGGTGGGCTGTACACCGTCGACGGGACGGTCGCGCCGCTGTCCGTCGTCGAGGAGGACATCAACGAGGGTGACACCGTCGTCCTCGGGCAGACCGCGGACGAGACGCCGACCATCGACCTCACCAACGAGACGGTGTCGGGGCCGGTCTTCGACTTCACGACCTTCGCCGGGTCCTTCGGCCGGCAGATGCGCATCGACTCGGGTGGGCTGCCGGACTCGCCGATGCTCGGCGACGTGCCCTTCCACAGCAGTGACCTCCGGTTCGAGGCCAACGACGGTCCGTCCTACGACTTCGAGGTCGACGGCGCAGCTGCCACCTTCACCGAGTTCGGCACCGCCCTCACCGAGGGTGACCTGCTGACCTACTCCCGTCAGGACGACGTCGAGCTGTTCAGCCTGGTCAACGCCATCGCGGCCGCCACCACCGGCTTGGCCACGGAGTTCCACGACCTGTTCGACGCCGGCGACGTCGAGCTGGTGGTGGCCGGACAGGGCCGCGTGCTGGAGACCATCGACCTCAACTCCGCCACCTACGTCATCGACGGCGTGCTCTCGACCCTCCCCGACCTGCAGGACGCCTGGTCGCCGGGTGATCAGGTGAGCATCGTGCCTGCATCCAGCGAGGATCCGCAGCGGGTCACCCTGGACAACCGGTTCCTGGTCGGGGACCTTGCCGACATCCAGACACCCCCGTCGGAGTTTCCTTCCTATGACGTGGTCAACGACGACGGCACGATCTACGACGGCCTGGCCTACACCGGCGACCCGTTCGACGAGGGTACCGGCGTGCAGAACCGCTACTACGTCGACGGGGTCGAGGTGACCCGGGCGAACTTCGAGGCGGCGCTCGACAGCGCCGACCTCGACGTCGCGACCATCGAGGTCCGACGCGCAGGGGACGCAGTCCCGGGCGGCGGGACCGTCGGCGTCGCCAACCAGCACCGCTTGGACACCGGAGCCTGATCCCGGGAGGTTGCAGGAGGGCCGGCCGAAGGGCCGGCCCTCTTCTGTCGAGCAGTGTTCGGGGACGCTCAGGCGACCCTGAACGGCACGACCTTCACGGTTCCGGCCGAGATGGCCACGACGTCCACGGGGCTGCCGGGAAACAGGTCGCGCACCATGCGGGCGGCATCATCCACCCGCGGGTCACCCGGATCGTCCACCCCGAAGGCCAACCGTCCGTCGGCAGCCTGGTGCAGCGTGAAACGGGGCAAGGCGACCGGGCGGAGGGCCACCGTGACCGAGTGGCTGTTGATGCGGCGCCCCGCACGGGCGTGGAACACCACCGGCGTCCGTCCCTCGACGTCGACCAGCACGGGGGCGGCCGCTTCCGGCAACCACCGGAGGGCGGCATGGTCACCCGTGCGGTAGCGCACGAGGGGCAGGGTACGATTCATGCCGCCGGTCAACACGATCTCGCCGTGCTCACCCTCCTGCGCGGGGGTGCCGTCGGACCGCAGGACCTCCACGTACAGGTGGGGCTGCAGGAGGTGATACGGCCCACCGCCCCGCGTGGCGGCCGCGACGGGCCCGGTCTCGGTGAGGGACAGGACG
Source organism: Euzebya pacifica (assembly GCF_003344865.1). Taxonomy (GTDB): domain Bacteria; phylum Actinomycetota; class Nitriliruptoria; order Euzebyales; family Euzebyaceae; genus Euzebya; species Euzebya pacifica. Next base: position 677,371 of record NZ_CP031165.1, on the reverse strand, counting down.
TCCAGCACGGGCGCACCGAACCGCACCTGGAGTCGGTCCCGCAGGCCCGCCGACAGCGCGGTGGCGGTCGAGACGAGCAGCCGGGGATGGATGTCGGGATCCAGGTCGAGCAGCACGTCGAAGGCCACCGGATCCCCCGTGATGACCCGCGGGTCGTGCCCGGAAAGGAAGCCGTGCACGTCCTCCGGTGACCGCCAGCGGTCGGGACCGAGGGCGACCTGGGCGGTCAGCGTGCCGGTCGTCGACGACCAGGAGGGGATGACGTAGCCGCCCACCTCCTGGCTGATGACGGTGACCCAGTCGAGGTGGTCGGGACGCAGGGTGACGTCGGCGATCGGGGCGGCTGCGTGGAGCAGCAGCGGGTAGTACGACGCCGTCGTGACCGGGTGGCTCGGGACGGTGACCGACGCACCAGCGGTGCCCGAGGTGGAGTAGGCCAGCAGCTCGTCGAGCGGGACGTCGTCGGGGACGTGGGCGGCCGGGTCGGCAGCCAGGTCGGACCGGCTGGTCGGCCGCACGTCGAGCAGGGTCGGGGGCCTCGGGCCGCGTCGGGTCAGGGCCGGGACACGGGGCCAGACCCGATCGAGCCACGGGTCGAGCCACGCCGGGGGCTGGCCGGGCTGCCAGGTGGGCGGCTGCGTCCGGACGAGGTCGGCGAAGGCAGCGACCTCGCGCCGCATCGCCGGCGTCAGGCGATCTTCCCGTGGGTGGGTCCAGACGGGCGAGCCGGGAGCCTCGACGAGGGCACGGTAGGCCGCGGCCCCCGAGGGGGTGATGTGTTCGGGGACGGTGCTCATGGCTGGTGACCCCTCATTCCCGAGTGGCCTTTGCGGCGGCTTCCTGCGCCCGTTTGCGGGCCAGCGCCTGGCGGACCTTCGCGCTGTGTGCCTCGGCGGCGCGGGACTCGGCGATGACGCGCAAGCGGGTTGCGGTGTCGAGCGTGGCCAACCGGTCGGCAGCCTGTGCCGGGGTCTCCCCGGCAGGGGTCACCCCGGCTGCGCGCAGCAGCAGCCGGGCAAGCTCCTCCCGCCGGTCGTCCTCGCTGACGAAGTCCTCGGCCCGCACGTGGTCGGCGACGGTGTGCAGGTCACCGCCGAGCAGTCGGAGGATCCCGTGTGTCTCGACGACCGCGCCGACCGCCGGGTCGGCGATCAGCCACGCCACGACGGCGCAGGCGCGCAGCCACGCCACCTGGGCCTCCGACGGGCGCTGCGGGGACAGGGCGTCCAGCCACTGATCGTCGAGGGGCTCGTGACCCAGGTCGGCAAGCACGTCGGACAGGACCGCCCCGACCGCCACCGGGGCGAGGAACGCCGACGGCGTCTCGGCAAGGCGCCTCGTCAGACGCTGGATGGGCGGACCCGGTGTGCCGCTCATGCCGCCGTCCCGGTGTAGGTCGCCCTGGCGAAGCGGCGCGCGAACGCGACGAGGCCCTCGAGGTCGTCGACCTCCTCGATCGTCCAGCCCATGGCGCGGGCCTCCTCGATGCCTGACGGGGTGCCGAACAGCTCCAGCACCCAGGTGCCGCCGCCACGCGCACGCCGCAACGCCTCCGCCTGCACCTCCCGTCCGGGTGTGCCCTCCTCGTCGTCGTTGAAGATCGTCGTCACCCCGTCGTCGGACACCACGAGGATGTGTGCCGGCCGGTCGTCGTCGCGGCGTTGCCGGTAGGTGTCACGCAGGACGTGCAGCGGGAACGCCGTGCCACCGCCGATGTGGCCGAGGACCACCCGCAGGATCGCGTCGCGGTCCTCGGTGAACCCGTCGGTGGTCTGGAACTGCTGGGCGCCGCTCCACAGGGTGGCCTGGACCCGGGCCCCGGCCCGCAGCGCCGAGAGGACCAGCACTGTGCCGGCCAGCGCCGGGTAGGACAGGCGTTGCTGCGGGTTGGGCATCGAGCCGGACGAGTCGATGTAGATGTCGAGGTCCACCGGTACCGGGGCCGGTGGAGCCATGTCGTCGACCCCGTGGACCCGCTGGACGGTGGTGACCCCGGGGATCACGGTCGGGCTGGTCAGGACCGTCTGGAGCCAGTCGATGTCGGCCAACGCCTCGCCCGGCGTCCACGGCTCGAAGCCCTCGGGCAGCGTCTCGCCGGGTGTCGGGTCCGGCCGTGACGGGAACGGCACGAGATGTCGCTGGGCCAGCTCGCGGTAGTACCGGACCGCCACCTCGTGGCCGGTCAGGTCCATGCCGAGGGCTCGGAGGATCTCGCCGTACTCGAACGGCTCGCGGTGCTGGCCGGCCGAGGAGGTGGAGCTCGTGTCCTCCCTGGGTGGCCCGGTGACCTCGGTCCCGTTGTCTGGGTCGGCGGTGGTTCGGCCCAGGCCGTTGAGGGCCGGATCGAGCGCCGGGTGGATGGCGCCGGTCTCTTCCTCCGGGTCCGGTTCGGCAAGCCCCGGCGGGACTCGCGCGCCGGCGCCCGCGGCGGTGGCGTCGTCCCACACACCGGCGGGGTCGAGCGCGTCGTCGCCGTCGGCCTCCAGGTAGCCGAAGCAGAGTGCGGCGAAGCGACCGGCGCCGCTGGCCCACTGGCTGGCGTAGCTGCGGACGAGGCGGGCGCACAGCTGGGCGTCCCCCTCAACGCGTGGTTCCAGCGGGATGCCCGGCTCGGCGTCGGTCAGCGTGCCGCCCTGCAGCGCCCAGAGGATCTCGTAGGTCCGCAGGTACATCCGCCACAGCGGACTGGGTCGGGACGTGGAGGCCGCCGCGATGGCGCGGTAGAGCTCGTGGATGGCCAGCCCCCGGTCCCGCTGCAGCCGGTCGTTGATCAGCAGATCGGCGTACAGGTTGGCCAGCATCGGGGCGGTGTGCTCGACCCCGGGGAGGGCGACGCGCATGCGGGCGATCACCCTGGCCGACGTGGTGACCGATGCCGGGGCGGCGATGTGGTGGCCGATCTCGTGACCCAGGACCTCCAGCGGACGGTCAGCCAGCCCCAGCGCGACGATCCGCTGCAGGTCGATGACGACGGACTGGTCGGCCAGCCGGATCATCGCGAAGCTGCCGGTCAGCCCCTCCCGACGTGCCGCTGCAGAGGTGGTGCACAGCGTCGGTGGTCGCAGGCGGGTGAAACGACTCCACAGGCCGAGCGCCTCCGACCAGCGGTCCTGCCATTCCTCGACCAGCTCGGCAGGGACCGCGGGGCCCCTCACGACGACGCCCCGCCAACCCGGCCCCGGATGCTGATGCGGTGGCTGGCTGCGGTGGTGACGGCGCAGGTGTCGTCGGTGGCGGCGACCGAGGTCATGCGAGGGATGGGGGCGCGGGGCCAGCGCTCGACCGCACCCGGGCCCGCCGGGACGGTCGTCCGGGCCGCCCGAACCAGCGTGGACCCGAAGGCGTCGGCGTGCAGCCGCCAGACGCCGTCGTCGGGGCCGCCGGTGGCGTGGATGGCGCCGTCCTCGTTCAGCCACACCCGTGGTGGTTGCGTGAACGGCCCTCCGAACCCCACGAACCCCCCGACCGGCTGCCCGACCACCAGACCGTCCGACGCCCCGTCAAGCGCCCCACCGGGCGTCCCGTTCGGCGGTTGACCGTCCGGCGTCCCGTTCGGCGCGATCGGGGCCTGCGTCGCGTATGGGTGGGTTGGGCCCCGATCGCGCCCGTCGTCACGCGGGGCAGCCGAGCCCCGCGGGCGGGACCAGCGGTCGGTCGGCGTCCACGACGCGAGGGCGGGCTCGTCCACGCCGGCGGCCGCGGCGACCAGCGACGGGGACAGGCCCCCGATCGCGGCCAGGGCAGTCGCACGCTGGTGGGCCATCCCGCAGGTCCATGCCACCACCCTGCCGGCCGCCAACCACGGGCCGACGCCGGCCGCCCCCTCCCCTGCCAGGGTCGCACCCAGCGCCGCGATCCGGTCCACCCAGGCCGGCACGTCCACCCCGGGGGTCGCGGCCACCGACAGCGTCGCGTTGGTCACCGATCCGAGCACCCGGACGGGGTCGGCAGCGACCAACCCGGCCATGTCCGGCAACCGCTCCCACACCGCAGCAACCGGTTCCTCGGCCACCCCGCCACCCCGCCCGGCGACCTCCACACCTCGCCCCGTCAGGGTCAGCACCGCCCGGTAGGCCGCCTCGACCACCGGGCCGACGGCCGTCGGGTCCACCCGGTCCACCGCCTCGGCGAGCGCATCGACCGGCCCCCGCAACGCGTCGGTGAACGCCTCCTCGGCGAAGCCCCCACCGAGCAACCGGGCCTCGACCGCCAGTCCGTTGAACTGCTCCCGCCCCGCTCGAAGCGCAGTGCCGAGCGCCGGACCGACCGTCGTGGTCACCCCCGCCACTGCAGCCAGGCCAGGTAGTTGGTGTACCGCTGATGCAGGTACTTCAGGGCGAGGACGTCGTCGTACACCGTCCCGTACAGCTTCTTGCCCTTCGCCCACGACGCCAGCAGGCCCTCGATGTGGGTCAGCCGCTCCCGGGTCACCGCCTCGGTCAGCCCGTCGATGCCGGCGTCGAACTCCGCCAGCAGCGTCGACACCGGGTCGTCGGTGTCGCGGCCCTGACGGTCGTAGTCCGCACACGACAGGTCGAACAGCCGGCGGATCCACCCGACGCGGTCCGCCCGCAGCGCAGCGTTGCCCTCGGCTTCGAAGAAGGGGGCGTCCAGGTCCGGGACCAGCCGGTCGTGCAGCACGAAGCCGAGGACGTGACGGACGTCGTCGAGCTGCACCTCCGCCATCCCCCGGAACCACGCCATGGCCTTGGCGAACGTCATGATCGTCATCAACGCCCGGACCGACAGCCCGTTGAGGGTCTGCACACCGAGGTCCGCCAGGCGATCGGTCCCAGTGTCGTCGTCCAGCAGGTGCCGCTGGATGCCCGACAGCCGGATGGTGTCCTTGGTCTGGTACTCCAGGACCGTCGCGGCGGACTCGGCGAACTCGAACTGGCTGGCGAAGAACTCCAGCCGGCGGCGGATCCCGTCGGGCACGGGCACGGCCAGGATCTCGGCGTGCATCCGGTCATGTTCGTCGCTGGTGAAGACGAGCTGCTCGGGGACCAGCTCAGCAGGCCGGTAGCCGGCCTCGATCCGGTCCAGCAGCGCACCGAGGAACCGCGGGTTGAACGCCAGCGCCTTGACCGTGACGTCGATGCGGTCGCGCAGGGCCTCGATGACCTTGTAGGTCCCGCCACCGGCGTCGTCGTTGGCGGTCAGGAACCACGCCCCCTCGGGGCACTCCTTGACCTGGTCCAGCATCTCGGCGTACCCGTCCCCCATCAGCGTCAGCAGGGCCGACTGGGTTCGGGTGGGGATCCGGTTGTACTCGTCGACGATCCGCACCCGCATGTCCAGCCACGACCGCCAGGCGATGCGGATGTCGGTGGTGGAGGTGGCGCTGACGAGGTCGGCCGGCAGGGGGTTGCCGAGCAGGTCGGCGATGGTCATCTGTGGGTGGCCGTGCTGCATGCCCCGTCGTACGTCGGTCAGCGAGTAGCCGGCCAGGACGCCGAGCAGGGTGGCCGTGGCGGTCTTGCCTCGTCCGGGGCCGCCGACCAGCAGGCAGCGTGCCCTGACGGCGAAGTTCAGCAGCGGCAGCAGCACGAAGGAGGAGTAGCTCTGCCCGCTGGGCAGCGTGACCTCGGTCGCGGACTCCCCGAACCGCCAGGACGGTGACGGGCCGTCGTGGAAGTCCAGGTCGTAGTGCGGGCTGATGACCGCCCGGTTGACGATCCAGAAGTAAGCCTGCCGGAGCTTCTCGTCCAGCGGCAGCGCGCCGGCGTCCGCGGGTGAGTCCACGGGCAACGGCCCGTCGGTGTAGAGGTCCGCGACGTCGAAGGCCCGCCCGTCGGGACGTGCGTGTCGCGGATTCGTCGGTGCCTGGGCGACGTGCTGCAGCCGTGTCCGGTCCATGGGGCGGACACGCTAACGCACTTGCGGCGGACATGGTGCGGCCCCGACCGCGGTGCGATCGGGGCCGAAGCCGTTGCGGGGGCGCTGGATCGGATCCGCGCCGCGCCCGTCCTAGAAGTAGTGGGCTCGACCGCCGATGCCGTTGCCGATGCGGCCAGCGATCAGCAGGACCACGCCGATGACCAGCAGGATCGTTCCGATGGTGGTCATGATGGGGATACCGGCGAGGACGCCGATGAGCAGCAGGATGATGCCGAGGGTAATCACTTGATACACCTCTTTCGTTCGGGGGCTTGAAGGGGACCGGTCTGTTGCATGGGATGCCCCGTGCGTACGCCGCCCAAACCAACCTGCACGAGCAGAATTGACCAGACGCCCCTACGTGTCCCGCGACTCCAGGCGGTCCACCAGCCGAACGATCGCCCGGGCGCGCTGGACCAGCCCGGGGTCGAGCAGCTCGTCGTCGACCATCAGGAGCCCCGACCGGTGGACCTCTGCCGCACCGAGGCTGGAGACGATCTGACGGGCCCAGTTCCGAGCTGCCCGGTCGGGTGTGAAGACGTCGTTGACCGGACCCACCTGCGAGGGATGGATGACGGACTTGCCGAAGAACCCCAGCGACTTGGCGCGCTTGGCGCCGGCGACGAGGCCGGCGACGTCGTCGATGTGGCCGAAGACGCTGTCGATGGGCATGCCCTTCCCGCTGGCCCGCGAGACCATGACCATGTGGGAACGCACGTGCATGGTCGCCACGTCGTCGTTACCGGAGGCGGAGATGTCGGCAACGAAGTCGCTCGCACCGAAGGCGGCTCGCCGGGTACGGGTCGTCGCCTCGAGGACGGGGCCGAGCAGCATCGCGCCGGACGCCGTCTCCACCGTCGGGTAGAAACCGATCGTGCCCGATGCCATGTCCGCGGCGGCCTCGAGCTCGGCGACGAGGGCATCGAGGCTCCGGACCTCGTCCACGGACTGCACCTTCGGCAGGCGCAACGCCGTGACGCCCGGCTGCACGACCGCACGGACATCGTCGATGTCGAACCCATCGGCCCAACGGTTGACCCTGACGTGCACGTCGCAGGTGGCATCAGCGGCACGTGTCGCGATGAAGTCCGCCACCGCCCCCCGTGCGGCGACCTTGTCCTCCGGGGCGACGGAGTCCTCGAGGTCGAGGATGACCGCGTCCGCGTCGGAGGCGATCGCCCGTGCCATGCTGCGGGGCTTGGTGCCCGAGGCGTACAGGTACGTGCGGTGGAGGCCGGGTTCGGTGCTCAACTCAGTAGGCCTCCCACGCCGCAACCACGCCGTCGAAGCGGTCCCTGTCCAGCACCGCTCCCTCGCGGCGGATCGCGTCGGGGTCCAGGCGCAGCAGCCGGTCGAGCTTGATCCAGGACGGGCGGCCACGGTTGTCCCAGGGGCCCGTGGCGAGCGGGTGGTGATGCCGGTCGTCGTGGGCCCTCGAGGTCAGCGCAAGGGCGGCCACGTCGTCCTCGATGTGGCCGATCACCAGCAGCGGACGGTCCTTGCCCTGCGTGGGGTCCTCCTCGTAGGGCACCCAGGCCCACACGACCTCACCCGGATCGGCGTCGTCGTCGCGCACGGGGGCGTAGGCGACCTTCGGACGGGCGGTGGCGGTGTCGACCTCGCCGCGGCGTGCATCGACGTGCGACGAGGTCGTGGCGGCGACGCGGTCGAAGGACGGCATGGTCACACCGGTCCCGCTGCGGGTGGACGACGCCGGAGTCGACCTCGCCCCGGAAGAGGAGGTGCGTCCTGTGGGCTGGCGTGTGCGGGCCGCCTTCTGCAGCGCCGGGACGACCACGTCCCGAGCGATCCGCACCAGCCGCTTCAGTCGTGGATCCATCGCGCCAACCGTACCGCCCGGACCATCCGACGCGGGTGCCTAGTCCGCTGGCAGCGGGGCCGCCCGGTCCAGCGCCTCCCTCGCGTCGTCGCTGACCGCGACGGGTCCACCGGCAAGCACCAGCCCACGCACGTCGGCAGACGACGACAGCAGGTCCGCCACGACATCGGGGACGACCGACTGTGGGGTCAGGACCAAGGGGCTGCCGTGACGAGCGGCGATGGGGCCGGCCGCCAACGCGTCCGGCGAGGTGACGCCGTCGCCGTCACCGGATGCCACGAGCGGCCGACGCATGTCGAGCAGGTCGTCGCCGGTCAGCTGATCGGCCAGGGCCACCGCCGTTTCGTAGCGGGTCAGGCCGGCGACGCGATCAACAGTGAAATTCGCGGCCCGGAGGGCCTCGGCGACGGCGTCGTCGACCGCTGCGGTCCCACCGACGATCGTCACGTCCGTGATGCCGAGCTCGAGAAGGGCACCGAGCGCCTGCTCGGCAAGCTGGTCGGGGTGGGTCAGGAGGATCGGGCGTCCGAGCGCGGCAGCCGGGGCGCTTGCCGCAAGCGCGTCCGCGAAGTTCACCGCGGTCGCAAGGTAGGCGTGGTCGTCGACGGACCCCGTTCGGGTGGCGATCGCTGCCGCGGTGTGGAACCGCGTCGGGCCATCGACCCGGACGACCTCGTGGCCCAGCGCTCGGAGGGTCGACGCGACCTGGTCCGACACCGCTGCGGGACCACCGGCCAGCACGACCTGTTCGACGTCGAGCCGCTGCAGCTCCAGCAGCGTCGTGGTGGGAAGGTCGCCGGTCCTGGTCAGCAGGACGGGACCCCCGACCTGTGCGGCGAGTGTGGCTGCCGCCAGCGCATCGGGGTAGTCGTCCGCCCGGGCGAGGACTGCCGCACCCGCGGAGAGGAACTGCGACTGCGACAGGCCGGCAGCGGTGGCGAACCTGTCCGATGTGATCGCCGGATCCGGGCCGTAGAACCGGAGGGTGGCCCCATCGGCTTCCTCGAGCCCGAAGGTGCCGACCGTGACGAACGACGCCCCGGCGGACTCGCGTCCCACGCGGGTGCCGAGCTCGTCGTGCGCGCCGGAGTCGTGGAGGCGGCTGATGGCGACGCGCTCGACGACGGTCTCCGACAGCAGGTTCTCGATCCCCCGCACGCTGGCCTCCACGTACCCGTCGAAGGCATCGAGGGTGGTGAAGTCGTCGTCGTCGGCGACGAGCGCGAGCTGGTACAGCGACGTCACCGACTGGAACCCGTCGACGGAGACGGTCTCGCGTCGCACGATGCGGCCGTAGGCGTCGTCGTCGATGACCCCAGCAGGGACGATGACGGCGAAACGGCCATCACAGGACAGGACGCTGCCGCCGTCGGGGGTCACGTTCGGGGCGGCCGGGAACGGGCAGTCGTCCTCGATCCCCGACCCCGGTGGGAAGCTGGTGCCGCCGTCGGTCCCGTCGACGTCGGGGCCGGTCCCCAGCGTCACGCTGACCGTTCGTGGCTCGCTCCGAAGGCCTCCGGAGCTGATCACGGTCACGGCGTAGGTGTGCAGGCCGGGGGTGAGGTCGGCGTCGGCGAAGAAGCGGTCCCCGCGGGGCAGGACGGTCACGACCTCGCCGTCGCGCGCGACCTCGTATCCACCGACGGTGGCCGCCGGGTTGCGCTCGTCGACGAACGACAGGTTTGCGCCGCTCTCGCTGTTGGGGCCCGCGACCAGTCCGGTGACGGGGAAGATCGTTCGCAGGTCGACTGACAGCTGACCGGCCACGAGAGGCCGTCCATCCAGCGCAGTCCAGTCGCCGTCTCCGGTGTACTGCACGATCGTCGAGCCGCTCTGCAGCTCGTCGTTGAGGGCGAGGGTGATGAGGTTGCCGTCGGCGCTGGTGGTCCGGACACCCGGGCCGTTCAGCAGCCTGAACCCAGCGGGCCCCTCTGCGGTCGTGGTCACCGGCTCGGACGTGCGCACGACGATGGTCGACAGGCCGTCGGTCTCGGCGCTCAGCAGCCGCGGCAGCGCGGCCAGGCTGGCGGTCTCGTAGTCACCGACGTTGCCCGCGACGTCGGTTCCACGACCGCGGATGACGACGCCACCCATGGTCGCGAGGTCGACGGAGTCGGGGATCGTCCACGTGTAGGAACCGGAGCGGCCGTCCTCCTCGCTGGGTCCGTGGTTGGTCGGCGTGATCGGTCGTTCGTCGCCGTCGGCGTCGATCCACACGAGGTCGACATCGACGACGCGCTCGTCGAAGGCGTAGAGGATCTCGATCTCGGTCGCGCCGGCGTCGTAGCCGGCGACCAACGACACGAGCTCCGGCGGCAGGGAGTCCTCGACGATGGAGAACGTCGCAGGTCGCTCGGCCTCGTTGCCGTTCGGGTCGATGACCTCGACCCGGAAGCCGTTCTCGGTGTTGGCGTGCAGGGGCACGGTGAAGCGGAAGCGCCCGTCGGTCCCCGCCGTCCCCTCGAACAACGCGCGGTCCTGCTGCTGGGCGAACATGGCCGGCGCGGTCCTGAACACGCGGTAGGTGTTGGGCAGCGCCGAGCCATCCGTCGTCCCGGTCAGGGTCCACGTGTAGGGGCACGCCTCGACAGGCTGGCCCGACTCGGTACCGGTGGTGCAGTCCGTCCCGTCGGGGGCGTCTGCGGCGGTGCTGACCGGTCCAGCCGGTACGCCGCTGATCGTGGGGTCCGCAGGAAGGAAATGCTCCGCGGCGATGGTGTTGCCCGGCAGCAGGATCGGCTCCCCTCCCTCCCCACGGAGGTTGCCGAGATTCTGGTCGAAGGCGATCCGTGGGGTGGCGTTGCGGTCACCCGGCGAGGACGGGAACGGCTGCACGAACGACAGGGTGACGACCGAGCCGGAGCGGTTGGCCGACAGCGGGGTGCGGTCCGGGGTGTCGGTCTCACCGGGCTGCTCGATGCCGTCGCTGGCAGCCCAGTCGAGGGCGATCGTGCTGCCGGCCAGCGCCGCGTCGAACTCCAGCTCCACGCGCACGTCACCGGTCTGGTTGGCGACGAGCTCGACGCGGTCGGGCCCGATGGTGCCTGCGAGGACCTCGACCGCACCCTCCGCCACGTTGCCCGCGTTGCCCGCGAGGTCGTGCGCCTGCACCTCCACGAAGAGGTCGCCCGCGTAGTCCTCGGGGACCGGCACCTCGAACGTCGACCGGTTGGTGGTGACGTAGGTCTCGGTCGACCCATCGGCAAACGTCACGACGACGTCCACGCGGTCGTGGTTGGCCTCGGTCAGGTCGTAGTCCAGGCGCAGCGGCTGACCCTGCGGATGGTCCTCCTCGGGGTCGCCGCCGAAGAGCCCTCCGATGCCGCTGCTGGGGGGCGGCGGGTAGGTCAGGTCCAGGACGGGAGCCGTGGCGTCGTGCACGATCTCCCCCGACAGCGTCGCACCGCTCGTCTGTCCGAAGACATCCCGGGCGCGGGCGGAGAACCGGTACAGGCCGTCGGCGCCCAGCGGCATGTCGACCGACCAGCTGCGGTCCGCGGCCACGTCGGCGGTGTCGGTGGTGCTGCCACCGACCTGCTCGACGGCGATCTCGGTGATGGTGCTGGCGTCCTGCGCTGGCCGGAGCGTGCCGGCCACGGTGATCTGTTCGGCCGCGATGTACCGCGGATCGCCGGATGGCTGCTGGACGATGGGCGGCAGGATGTCGGGCAGGTCCCCGCCGAGGGGACGGGTGAACTCGGCCAGCGCGTTGGTGGCCTTGTCGCGGTATCGCGTGTCGGTGGGAGCCCAGGACACCGAGGCCGCGGCGTTGACCGGGCCGGAGGCGGTCAACCGGCGGCTTGCCCCCGTCCCCGTGGCGCTGACGGGTTCGCCCTGGATCCGCCACTGGCCGGCGTTTCCGTCCGGCGAGACGGGCTCCGACAGGGTCACGAGCACCGCGGTGGGGTCCTGCGGGTCGATGACGGCGTCGAGGACGAAGGGGACGATGGTGTCCAGGTGGTAGGCGGTGGGGTTGAAGTCGCCGTCCTCGCGCTCGGAGGCGGTCTGCTGGTTGCGGTCCTCCGAGGAGTTGCCCGACGGGTCGGTCGCGACCGCGAGGAGGGTGAACAGCCGGTCCTGGCTGGACTGCCCCGTCGGCCGCGGCAGCGTCGCGCTGACCGTGGTTCGGCCCAGCAGGTCCACGGAGGGACTGGCCGGCTCGATGGTCAGCTGGACGCGCTGCCCGCCCACGATCGCGAACAGGGCCAGCTGGTGGTCGGCGTTGACGTTGGAGAGCTGCACCTCGACCGGGTTGCGGTTGCCGACCACGACGACGGGGCTTCCGTCGCCGTTCTCGCTCGTGGCGACACCGTTGACCCGGTCGATCTGGGGGACGGCGGGGCGGATGTTGTCGGTCGTCGTCATGGTGCGCTCGGCACCGATGTTGGTGATCGGGTTGCCCGCCTGGTCGCCGTACCGTCCACGGACGCTCTCCGGGTCGTAGGTGACGGTGTAGACGACGTCCTCGCCGCCACCGCTCGCAAGCCTGAGGATCCTCGTGCAGCCGCTGTCGAGGTTGGGGCAGTCCCGCTCCTCCTGTTGCACCGCGGTGACGGGCACGTTGGTCCCCGATGCGGTGCGCACGGTCCAGTCCGCCGCGGAGTCCGACTGGGGAATGCCCCCGACGGTGGAGCGGACCACGACCGGTTCGGAGAAGATCACGACGATCTCGTTGGATGACCGGGTCACGGCGGCCACCCAGCGCGGTGCGTTGTAGTCCACGTCGAGGGTGTTGCTGCGGAACACCTGGCCATCGACCACGATCTCGAGCTGGACGGCGTCGACCTCGCCGTGGTTGATGGCGCAGCCGCTCGGGTCGTCGAACAGGCAGTTCAGCGTGCCCTTGCCGCTGAGCGACCCGTTCTGGACGATGATGTTCTCCTCCGGCGACTCCGCCGGGGTGCGGTTGCGACCGGCGATCTGCTGCTCGGCCTCGACAGACCCGTCCGGCGCGATCGCGAGGAAGACGGCGCGGCTGATCTGTCCATCAGGCAAGCCGGACCCGCTGAACTCGAGGGTGCTGCCCCGGCGCACCGACGGCTTCCCGGCGGAGTCGGTGATGGTGATCTGTCCCTGGGCGAGCACAGGAGCGGGCAGGAGCCCGAACCCGAGCACCAGGACGATCGTGACTGCGAAAGAACGTAGGAAAGTCAATGTGTCCTTGCCCATACCCCGTGACTGGCTGCTGATGGTACTGCGTCCCCCCGTGGGAGTCAGTCCTTGGACGACCACGACCCGGCCGCTGGTGCGGCCGGGTCGTGGACTGGCGCCGATGATCTTGCCTAGCTGACGAAGATCACGTCGGTCGCGCTGCGGTTGCCGGCGAGGTCCTCGTAGACGTCGAGGGCGTCAGCGCCCTGGAAGAGGTAGGACACGCCGTACAGCGGAACGCGGTTGTCGATGCTCAGGCCCGACAGCACCCGGGTGTTGGCGGTCTCGCCCTGCTGGACGTCGAACACACCGCGGTAGAGGAACTCGTCCTGCTGCTGGCCCGCGTCGGGGTTGCGCTGGACCGTGGCCCAGTCCTGGTTGGCGTTGCGCCCGCCGGCCAGGCTCTCGTTGTAGCCGACGGTGACCTGGCTGGCGTCACTCGACAGGGTCGATGCGACGATGGCCGGGACGGTCTGGTCCAGCACCATGGTCAGGTTCAGCGGGATCGCCGAGAACTGGCTGCCGGGCGCGGCGTTGGGGTTGAAGAAGGTGATGCGACGGGTCAGCTCGCAGTTGGGGCCGACCCGGGTGCCGGTACCGGCCCCGGTGTCGCAGCCGTTGGTGTTGATCGGGAGGGGGATGTCGATGGTGGTGAACCCGTCCCCGTCGACGGTCGGTGCGGTCTCGGTGAAGAGTCGGTTGCCGAGCTCGTCGGTGACGACGATGTCGTAGGCGGCGGAGGCGGCACCCACCGTGATGTGGGGGGTCTGGCTGCCCGGCTGCCCACCACGGTTGACGTGGAAGACGTAGTCGTTGTTGTTGGGGTCACCCAGCGGGCCGACGGTCTCGTAGTCACCGTTGTCGGCGTCGGTGTCGTAGCGCTGCAGCTGGTTGAACAGCGGGTTGGCGGGAGCGATCCGGGTGAAGGTCACGTCCTGCAGGAACTCGACCAGGTTGTTCGCGCCGTCGTGGAGGTCGTCGGCGAGCAGGCCGGACCCGTCGTAGGTCACCTGGTAGGGGAAGTTGGGGTCGATGGTGCTGAGCAGGCCCAGGATGCGGACGTTGTCGGGGCCGGCGACACCGGACTGGCACGACTGCCCGTTGGAGTAGAAGACCGCGACGACGGTGGTCTCGTCGACGTCCCACGAGGAGGGGGTGCAGCCACCGGCGATGACGGACGTGCCGTCGGCGTCGTTGTAGTCGTTGGTCAGCTCGACCGAGACGTAGTAGCGGCCACCGGTCTGGCCCAGCGGGTCCACGGTGTCCTCGGCGTTGCCGTCGACCAGCGCCGCTTCCTTGATGAGGGGGACGGCGTTGTCGATGTCGGCGTCGGCGAAGGCGCCGGAGCCGTTGCCGGCCGCGTCGGTCAGGTCGGCCTCGAGCGTCACCAAGCCGAAGTCGGGCAGCGGCATGGTCGCGGTGCCGTTGTTGGTGGGCACGGTGTCGGGCAGGACGAACGTGCCGCTGAAGGCGGTACCGGAGCCGTTCACGGTGACGGGGATCGGGTCGGAGGTCGCCATCGTGATGTTGTTGCGGATGCGAGCGGTGACGGTCAGGTCATCCGGGAGGACGGTGTTGCCCTGCTCGTCGGAGATGTCGCCGTCGAAGTCGAGGGCGTCGCCGGCCTTGCCCTGCAGCTGTCCGGCCGGGAGGTACAGGTCGAAGCGCTCGATGATCGGGGCGATGTTGTCGATCAGGATCAGGTCGGCCAGCGGGATCCGCTCGCTGTAGGCGAAGCCGTTGTTGTCGGTACCGCCCTCGAGGACGAGCGTGCCGCTGAGGACACCGGTGGGGACGTCGGCGTTGATGGTGATCGGCGCGAAGGCGAAGGTGGCGGTGGAGTTCTTGGCCCACGGGGTGCCGTCCCAGCTGATGGTGGCGGCGGCGGCGTAGGGGCCGCCGGGACCGGTCAGCTCCAGGCGGGCGGTGGCACCGCTCACGGTGGGCAGGTTCAGCTTCTCGGCGTCGAGGGTGAGGTCGTAGGTGACGCCGCCGCTGTGGTTGCCGTTGCTGTCCTTGCGGGAGGACCGGACGACGGGGTCGGAGATCGAGTCGAGGTCGACCGACAGGTAGGGCTGGCCCTGCACGGTGAAGCCGCCGGTGAGAGGGCCTGCGCTGGTCCCCGGTGCCGAGATGTTGATCGTCAGGGCCTCGACGGCCTGCTCGGGCGTGATGCCGGCCGGCGTGGAGAAGGTGAAGGAGACGTTGGTGTCCTTGGTGGTGCCCTCCACCGCCGTTGCGCCGATGCCGGCAAGGCTGACGGCGGAACGGGCGACCCCGTTGATGGTGGGAACCGCAGAGATGGCGTTGCGAGCGAAGCTGCGAGCGGTGAAGCGCGCGGTGATGGTCTGGCCGCGGGTGGCAACCCCGTCGCCGACGACGCCGTCCTTGACCTCGACGATCGAGCCGGAGACCAGCTGCAGGACCTTGACCGTGACGTTCAGGCCGGGCAAGCGGTCGAAGGTGCCGTTGGCGCCGGCGTCACCGGACACGTCGACCACGAAGGCCTGCGTCTGGTCGGCGGTGTTGGGCGCGCCGATCCGTCCGGTGAAGGGGACGTCAAGGCTTGCGCCGGGGGCGAGACCGGTCAGGCCCAGGCCGCCGCCGACGGGGGTGAAGTCGAAGAAGCCACCTCGGTGGGAGACGCAGGACCAGCCGGAGACCTCGGGGCAGGCCTCGTCCAGCAGGACCGCCGGCGGGGTGACCCGGATGTAGTCGATGGTCTCGGTCGGGGCGAAGAGGGGGGACTCACCGTTGCGGACGGTGATCGTGAAGGTCTTGTCCCCACCGGGGAAGACGGTGGACTTGTCGATCGACGCGGATGCTGCCGGGGCCGCCGAGGCGACCACCGCGGGCAGCAGCCCGAACGCCATCACCGCCAGTCCGACAACCGCAACCAGACGCTTGAACATCGCACACACTCCCGGAAGTAGGGGGGAAGAAACTCGCTTCTCCCTCATCAACGACCGGGGCCGCGCAGCGTTACGCGAAAAGGTTCGGGAACGTCTCCACAACGCCGGAGGCCCGGTGCCCCACGACGGGACCCGGGCCTCCTGTTGCGGTTCGAATCAGCTCTGGACGATGACGTCCTCGAGGGTGCGGTTGCCCGCGAGGTCCTCGTAGAGGTCCAGGTCGTCACCGTTGTAGAGGAACGACACGCCGTACAGGCCGACGCGGTCGTCCAGCATCAGGCCGGACAGGACCCGGGTGGCGGCGTCGCTGCCGTTGTCGACGCTGTTCACCGGCCGGTACAGGAACGGGTCCTGCTGCTGGTCGGCGTCGGGGTTGACCTGGACGGTGGCCCAGTCCTGGTTGTTGTTCCGACCGCCGGCGAGGATCTCGTTGTAGCCGACGTCGACGGCGTCGCTGCCGTCGTAGGACGACCCGGTGATCTCCGGGACGACCTGGTCCAGCACGATCGTCAGCTGCAGGGGCTCGATGCTGAACTGCGAGCCGCTCTCGGCGAACGGGTTGTAGAAGGTCACCAGCCGGGTCAGGTGGCAGTTGTCGCCGACGACGACACCGGTGCCGGTACCGCTGTCACAGCTGGCGATGTCGTCGATCACCGGCAGGTCGATGGTGGTCTGGTCGTCCTCGTCGACCTCGGGGGCCGCCACGGTGTAGAGCGTGTTGCCTGCACCGTCGCGGACGTGGACCTCGTAGACGTTCGACGCCGCACCGACGGTCACGTGCGGGGCCGTCGTGCCGTTGGCGCCCGCGACGCCGCCACGGTTGAGGTGGACGATGCGGTCGTTGGCGCCGGGGTCGCCGTAGACGGTGACCTGCTCGAAGGACCCGTCGTCGGCGTCGGTGTCGTAGCGCTCGAGGGTGCTGAACACCGGGTTGCGCGGGGCGATGCGGGTGATCGTGTCGATGGCGTCCTGCAGGAGCGTGTTGTTGGCGCCGTCCTGCAGGGCGTCGCTCAGCAGGCTGCCGTTGTCGTAGGTCAGCTCGTAGGAGCGGTCCGGGTCGAGGTCCTCGAAGACGGTGATGATGCGCTTGTCGTCCGGGCCGGCCTGGCCGTTCTGGCAGTCGCTGCCGTCGGAGTAGTAGACGCCCTCGACGGTCGCACCCTCGAGGTCCCAGGTGGAGGTGTTGCAGCCGCCGGTCAGGAGGCTCTCACCGTTGGTGCCCACGTAGTCGTTGGCCAGCTCGACCTCGACGTAGTAGCGACCGGCCAGCGGGCCGGACGCGATCGGCGGGGCGTCTGCGGCATCGCCGTCGGCCAGCGCCGCAAGGACCGCAGCCGGGTCGGCGTTGTCGATGTCCTGGGTCAGGTCGGCGTCGCTGCCGTTGCCCGCGACGTCGGTGATGCTGGCTGACGCGGCGAGGAAGGAGAAGTCCGGCACGGCCCCGTCGACGCCACCGAACGCGATGGTGTCGGGCACGGTCCAGCTGACGGTGAAGCTGTCCCCGGTGAACTCCGGCTCGGCGTGGATCGTGAAGGGGTCGCTCTGCTCCAGCGAGACCTTGTCGGTGATCGTGCCGCTGATGGTGAAGTCCAGCGTGGGCGAGTCCTGGGGGTCGAGGATGTCACCGGTGAAGGTGATGACGTCGCCCGACTTGATCTGCAGCTGGTCGCTGGGGATGTCCACCGCGAAGTCCTGGATCAGCGGCGCGAGGTTGTCGATCAGGACGATGGACGGGAGTGGGATCGTCTGGCTGTAGGGGTGGCCGTTGGCATCGGTGCCGCCGGTCAGGACCAGGGTCCCGCTGAGGGGCTCGGTGTCGATGTCGGCGTTGATGGTGACGTTGGTTGCCTCCACCGTGACGACCCCGTTCTCGGCCCACGGCGTGCCGTCCCACGACAGGGTGGTGCTGGCTGCGGTGAAGGGTCCCGTGGTCGCGCCCTGCAGGGAGAAGGTGGCGGTGACGCCGGTGACGGTGGGGATGTTCAGCTTCTCGAGGTCGAAGGAGAAGTCGTAGTCGAACCCACCGATGTGCGCGCCGGTGCCGTCCTTGCGCGAGGACCGGACGACGTCGGGCGTGACGCTGTCGAGGTCGGGCAGGAGGTACGGCTCGCCCTGGATGGTGAAGTTGCCGGTCAGGTTGCCCGCGTCGCTGCCGTTACCGGCGTCCAGCGTGATCGTGACCGTCGGCGACGTGGTGCGCGGCGTGCGGCCGGCAGTGGTCGTGTAGTCGAACGCGACGTCGGTGTCGACGGCGTCACCGGCGGCCCCTGCGGCACCGATGCCCGGGAGGACGACGGGGGTCCCGGGCACACCGTCGACGATGGGCGTCACCGTGATGTCCTGCCGGGCGTAGGAGGTGGCGGTGAACTGGGCGTCGATCGTCTGGCCACGGGTGGCGGTGTTGTCCGCCGGAGTGGAGGTCTCCAGGATCGAGCCGGCCACGAGGTCGAGCACGTGGACCGTGAGGTCCAGGTTGTCGTACCGGTCGAAGGACCCGTTGGCGCCGCCTTCGTCGGAGATGTCCACGACGAAGCCCTGGGTCTGGTCGGCGCTCTGGGGGGCGCCGATGTCTGCGGTGAAGGGGATGTCGAGCGAGCCGCCGGGGACGATGCCGAGGCGTCCCTGAAGGTCCGGCGAGCCGGTGGGCTCGAAGTCGTAGAAGCCGCCACGGTGGGAGGTGCAGGACCAGCCGTCGATCGCGGGGCAGCCGTCGTCGAGCAGCAGGGCGGGAGGGGTGACCCGCACGTAGTCGATGACGGCGTTGGGGCTCGTCAGGGCATTCGCGTCGTTCTCCACGGTGACGGTGACCGTCTGGTCCGCACCCGGGAAGACGTCGGTGGTGTCGAGCGTGACCGTCGCGGCGGGGGCGGCCATGGCGCTCAGCGCCGGCAGCAACCCGAGTGCGAGGGCCATCAGTCCGATGACTGACAACAACTTCTTGACCATGATCTGCTCCTGTGTCCCGTGTCGGGGGTAGTCGGCTCTCCCGCCCGTTTCGGACGTGCTCGTACGCGGGGGTTCGACGGCCGGCGACGTCGTTCCTTCCTCCCCGCCGGTTCTTTTCTGCGTCGACTGCAACAAATGCGGACACGGAAGAGGCCCGAACCCTGCTGGGTTCGGGCCTCCGGTCCGTCTGCGGCTAGCTCTCGAAGATCACGTCCTCAGAGGTGCGGTTGCCCGCCAGGTCCTCGTAGAGCTCAAGCGGGTCGCTGCCGTTGTAGAGGAACGACACGCCGTACAGGCCGACGCGCTGGTCGAGGAGCAGGCCGGACAGGACACGGGTGGCCCCGTTCGCCCCGTTGTCGACGCTGTTGACCGGCCGGAACAGGAACTCGTCCTGCTGCTGGCCCGCGTCGGGGTTGAGCTGGACGGTCGCCCAGTCCTGGTTGGCGTTGCGCCCGCCCGCCAGGGCCTCGTTGTATCCGACGTCCACGGCGTCGCTGCCGTTGAGCGCAGCGGTGCGGATCTCGGGGGTGACCTGGTCCAGGACCACCGTCAGCTTGAGCGGGTCCAGCGAGAAGCGGGATCCGTTGGCGGCGTTGGGGTTGAAGAACGTCACGAACCGGGTCAGCTCGCAGTTGTCACCGACGAGGGTTCCTTCGCCGGCCTGGCCGTTCTCACAGCTGCCCAGCAGCGCCGGGATCGGCAGGTCGAGCGTCGTCTGGTCGTTGCCGTTGACGGTCGGGGCGGCCACGCGGTACAGCGTGTTGCCCAGCTCGTCGCGGACGTGGACCTCGAACGCGGTGGACGCCGCACCCACGGTGATGTGTGGCACCTTGCTGCCGGGGGTGGCAGCCGGCCCGCCGGCGTTGACGTGGACCACGCGGTCGTTGTTCTCGGCGTCGCCGTAGACGGTGACTGTCTCGTAGGACCCGTCGCTGGCGTCGGTGTCGTACCGCTCGAACTGGCTGAAGAGCGGGTTGGGCGGCGCGATGGTGGTGATCGTCTCGGCGACGAAGCCCAGGACCTCGTTGGCGGCACCGTCGAACATGTCGTCGTGCAGCAGGACGCCGGAGTCGAACTCGATCTGGTAGGGGAAGTTCGGGTCGAGCTCCGACAGCAGCGCGAGCACGCGCTTGTTGTCCGGGCCGGCCACGCCGTTCTGGCAGCTGGCGCCGTTGGAGTAGTACACGCCGATGACGCTGGTCTCGTCCTGGTCCCACGACAGCGGGTTGCAGCCGCCGGCGATCAGGCTGGTGCCGTCGTCCTTGTTGTAGTCGTTGGTGAGCTCGACCTCGATGTAGTACCGAGCGCCCGGGAAGTCGTCGGTCCCGTCGAACTCGTCGTCCTGGAGCGTGGCGATGCGCACGGTCGGAACGGCGTTGTCGATGTCCACGTCGCCCGAGGCGGTGCTCTGGTTGTTGGCCACGTCGGCGATCGACGCGTCAGCGGTGAAGAGCGCGAACTCCGGCAGCGGGGTCTCGACAAGGTTGAACGGCACGGTGGCCGGCAGGGTGTAGCTGACCGAGAAGCTGTCGCCGCTGAAGGTTGGGTTGGCGTGGACGGTGATGGGGTCGCTCTGCTGCATGGTGACCTTGTCGGTGACCGTGCCGGTGATCGTCAGGTCCAGCTGGGGGCTGTTCTGCGGGTCGTCGATGTCACCCGTCAGCTGAAGGGTGTCGCCAGCCTTGACCTGGAACTGGCCGGACGGGATGGCGATGTCGAAGTTCTGGATGATCGGAGCGATGTTGTCGATCAGGATCAGGTTCGGCAGCGGGATCGGCTGGCTGTAGGGGAACAGGTTGCTGTCCGTTCCGCCCGACAGGGTCAGCATGCCGTTGAGGACGCCGGTGTCGACGGTGCTGTCGATCATCACGTTGGTCACGGAGAACTCCGCAACGGCACCCTCGGCCCACGGCGAGCCGCCGGACCAGGTGATGGTCATCGGCAGCGGGCCCGTGGGGGCGCCCGGTCCGGTCAGCTGCAGCGTCGCGGTCGGTGCGGTGCTCATCGTGGGGATGTTGAGCTTCTCCGCATCGAGGGAGATGTCGTAGCTGAACCCACCGACGTGATCCCCGTTGGCGTCCTTGCGGGACGACCGGACGACCTTGGGCTCGACGGAGTCGAGGTCGGGGACGAGGTAAGCCTGGGCCTGTGCGGTGAAGCTGCCCGTGAGCGGGCCAGCGGATGCGCCGGGGGAGGCGATGGACGCCGTGATGTTGAGCGCCGTGGTCCGGGGCGAGAGCGCGACCGTGCTGGAGACGGAGAAGGGAACGGGTGTCTCCTGGGTGGTGCCCGCGACGGCGTTGCCGATGCCCGGCAGCGTCACCGTTGCCTGCTGCACGCCGTTGACGGTGGGCGTGGCGGTGATGGCCTGGCGGGCGTAGCTCAGGACGCGGAACTGTCCCTGCACCGTCTGACCGCGGGTGGTCAGCTCGTCGGTGTTGGGGGAGGTCTCCTCGATGGAGCTGGCGACCAGCTGGAGCACCTTGACCGTGAGGTTCATGCCGGGCAGGCGGGCGAAGCTGTTGTTCGCCCCGTTCTGGTCCGACACGTCGACGACGAACGGCTGCACCTGGTTGGCGTTGTTCGGTGCGCCGATGTCACCGGTGAACGGGATCGACAGGCTGCTGCCCGCAGCGATCGCGCCGCCGCTGAAGTCGAAGTACCCGTTGCGGTGCGAGGTGCACGTCCAGCCGGTGACGGTCGGGCAACCCTCGTTGAGCAGCACCGCCGGCGGGGTGACGCGCACGTAGTTGATCGTCTCCAGCGCCCCGAGGGACAGCGGGTTGGCGTCGTTGCGCACGGTCACGGTGAAGGTCTGCCCGAGCCCGGGGAAGACGCTGCTGTTCGCCAGCGTGGCAGAGGCGGGCGGTGCGGCTGCGGCGCTGAGGGCGGGCAGCAAGGCGTAGGCCATCACGACGGCCGCCAGCAACGCGAGCGGCTTCTTGAACATCCTGCGGCTCTTCATGGCCGGGTCCCTTCGAGTTACGGATCGACCCGGGGGTTGCGGGTCCTCGAGTGGGTGGTTCGCCATTCACCGCGACGGTTCCTGCTACCACAGTCGAGTAGTTTTTTCGAGGAACCGTTTCAGCAACGGCGGTACCCGCCGTGTTCAGCCGCCGACGACCTCGTCGCCCGCGTTGGGCGACATGCCCCACATGATGGTCGCCGAGACCGAACCCGCTTCGGGGTGGATCAGGACCGCGAACGCGCGATCCCCGTCCTTGACGTGCACCTGGCGCCTGCTGGAAATTTCTTCCACGTGCCAGGACCCTAACGGGGTGAGGACCAGCAGGTGGGCTTCCACCGGGCCACGGAAGTCCAGCGCCGCCGTGCCCGTGATCTCCGCGGCCATGATGCCCCCGTCGCCCAGGGTGCGGTCGTAGCGGTTGCCGACGGGCAGCTGGCGGACGTGCCACCTCGCAAGGTGTGCCCCCCAGTCCCGGTAGGTGGAGAACTCGTCTGATGGCGACCGCCATCCGTGTCCGAAGCCGACGATGCTGGAGACCGCGAACGACAGCAGGTCACGCTCGAGCGGTCGTCCGGCTGCGGCTGCGATGGAGTCCGCGGTCATCGAGAAGTCGTCGTCGGTCGGACCACCGACGGCGGATTCCTCCAGCAGCCGCACGAGCTTGCGGACGCCGTGCCGGCCGTACCAGGACATCCAGAACAGGCAGGCGTCCTCGGCACGCCCGTTGAGCGGGCCGTCCCCGAACGCCTTGTCCGGCGAGTTGCCCTGGAACCCGTTGCAGCCCTCGGCGGAGCGCTGGTACAGGGGGCTGCCCGGGATGTAGGACGCCTCGGAGTACAGGTGGAGTGCCTCCTGCATGCGTGCGGTGCCCTCGGCGAACGCGGCGGAGAGGGACTGGTTGCCCGTCAGCGCCGCGTACCCGTGCTGGAAGTTGTGGAAGATCTCGTGCCCGAGGATCGTCCTGAACCCGAGCTGCTCGTCGGTGTAGTGCATCCCGAGCTGGGACTGGAAGTAGACCGCTTGGCTGGAGAGATGGACGTTGAACGTCGAGGTCGAGACCGTGCAGGCGATGCAGAACAGGCTGAGGGAGTCATCGACGAAGACGGTGCCCTCGTTCCCCGGCATGCGGTTGTCCATCCCCCAGAGGAGGAACTCCTCGTAGTTGTCCACACTCCAGTCGCGGACGTCGCGGTAGAAGTCCGCTTCCCGGATCCCGGTGTCCTCCTCGATGTCGGGGCTGACGGTGGTGTCGCCTGCCGACACGAGGATCTCGAAGCCGTCCGAAGCGGTTCCGCGAGTGACGATCTCGGGCTGGTCCTCGGCTGCGAACGGATCGCTCGTCTCGTGGACGAACCCATCGACATCGCGGGCGTAGCCCATCGTCGCCCCGGGAAGGGCGGTCAGGCCGGTCCCCTGTGGCTCCAACGGCGGCACCGCGAAGTCGACCGCCGTCCAGCGAGCGTCCTTGACCCCGGCTGCGTCGATCGTCATCGACCAGTCCGCCACGACACCGTTGCTGGTGGCGTGCGTCCGCATCGTGACCACATCGCCCGTCACCGCGTTCTCGACGACGGCCATGTCGGTGAACGTGAGCTCGACGAAGTAGGGAGTGGCCAGGACCGTGGCTGCAGCGCGGGCAGTCGCGACCGTGTCCAGCGCAGGGCCGGCGGCCAGCCAGACATTGAGCGTCGAGGCGGGACACCAGTCCCCGCCGATGTCCAGGAGCCGCTGGCGAGCCCCTCCGAGCACGACCGTGCTGGTGGTCACCGCCGTCGTCCGGCCCTCGACCAGGCGCACGTCGGATTCGCTCGCGTGCTCGACGACATCGCCGCCGCACTCGGGGCCAGCCGCGGCGGGCAGGACGGGCACCGCGCCCGCACCGCTCGTCCCGATGCACAGGAGCACGACGATCATTGCGGAGATGGCGGTCCTGATGCGGACGCTGGACAGCACGGAGTGGTCCTCTGGGACGGTCATGGGGGGGTCGCCTCTGGAGCTTCGACACGGCCGCACCGAATTCCTGCCGGCGTCATCGTCCACGGACGGTGTGGTGTTGTGGCGGGACCCGCCGCATACCCTCACACCCGCACATGGACTTCCTGCTCGAGCCCTTCGCGGCCGGCTTCACCCAGCGAGGGCTGATCGCCGGTCTGCTCGTTGCGACCATGTGCGGCACCGTCGGGGTCTGGGTCGTGCTGCGATCGCTCGCCTTCATGGGCGATGCGCTGGCCCACGGGGTCATCCCCGGTATCGCCGTGGCCGCCCTGATGGGGGTCGATCTGACCATCGGCGCCGCCATCGCCGCTGCCCTGACCATCGGCGGCGTGTCCTTCGTCAGCTCCCGCGCCCGGCTGCCGGAGGACACCGGGACCGGACTGTTGTTCGCGGGGATGTTGTCGTTGGGGGTGGCGATCATCTCCCGGTCGGGGTCCTTCGCCGTGGACGTGACGGCGTTCCTGTTCGGTGACGTCCTCGGCGTGACGTCCGCCGATCTCGTCCTGCAGGGCGTCGCGGCGACGATCGCCGTGCTCGCCTCGGTGCTGGGCTACCGCGCGTTCCTCGTCCTGTCCTTCGACGAGCGCAAGGCCCAGCTCCTGGGCCTGCGACCGGCGTTGGCCAGGGCCGTCCTCCTGGCGCTGATCGGCCTTGTGGTGGTGACGGCCTTCCGTACCGTCGGCAGCCTGCTGGTGTTCGGCCTGCTGGTCGCCCCAGCCGCGACGGCCACCCTGCTCGTGCGGCGTGTGCCGACGATCATGGTCGTCTCGACCGTGCTCGGATGGGCCGCTGTCGTGATCGGCCTGGAGCTCAGCTATCACCTCGACCTGGCTGGCTCCGCCGCCATGTCGGGTACGTCGGTGGCCCTGTTCTTCCTCGTCCTCACCGGCCGCGAGATCACTGATCGTGTCCGTACGGGCCGGGCCGCGCCGGCCAGCTGAACCAGAAACCGACCAAGTTGACTGTTTAGGGCCGAGCTGCGTACGCTGCGGTCCAGATGGCCGCCGCCGACGCCCCGAACGTCCCCCTGCAGCAACGCGCGTTGCGAACGCGGGCGAAGATCCTCGACGCCACCGTCGAGAGCCTCGTCGACGACGGCTACACGGCGACCACCACCGCCCGGGTGCAGGAGCTGGCCGGCGTCAGCCGCGGCGCCCTGATCCACCACTTCCCGTCCAAGCAGGAGCTGCTCATGGACGCGGTGGCACACCTCGCGGTCCGGCGGGGTCGGTGGTTCACCGAGCAGGCCGCTCGCCTGGAATCACCCCCTGACCGGTGTGCGGCCGGCATGGGACTGCTGTGGTCGACGATGAGCGGTCCCCTCTTCGCCGCCGCGACCGAGCTGTGGGTTGCTGCCCGAACCGACGACACCCTCCGTGATGCCCTGGTCGTCCACGAACGCCGCCTCGGCGTCGAGGCGCGGACCGTGATCGCAGAGGTGCTGGGCGAACCCGACCCCGAGGACCCCACGTTCAGGGCAGCGCTGGACCATGCCCTGCAGACCTTCCGTGGCGCGGCGCTCACGGCATTGCTGCGTGACGACGCCCGCTGGGAACGCCACATGGTGCGCGTCACCACCGAGACCTTCTGCCAGATGATGGACCACGACCCCCAGAGGACCCGACCATGAGCACGATCAACTGGATGCCCCGGACAGGCCAGGACGAGGAGCATCTGCACTTCCAGCAGATGGCCCGCCGGTTCATGGAGAAGGAGGTCGCCCCCCACAACGAGGAGTGGGCGGCTGCCGGACAGGTCAGCCGCGACCTGTGGCTGGCCGCGGGCGAGGCCGGCCTGCTGTGCATGGCCGCCCCCGAGGAGTACGGCGGAACCGGTGTCGACGACTTCCGCTTCAACGCCATCGTCAACGAGGAGCAGGTGCGGGCCGGGTCCTCGGGCCCCGGCTTCGCCGTGCACACCGACATCAACCTCCCCTACCTGATGCGCTACGGCAACGACGAGCAGAAGGCCCGGTACCTGCCGAGGATGGTCAGCGGCGAGTGCATCACCGCCATCGCCATGACCGAACCCAACACCGGGTCGGACCTGTCGGGCATCAAGACCTCCGCCGTACGCGACGGTGACGACTACGTCGTCAACGGCGCCAAGACGTTCATCTCCAACGGACAGATGGCCGACATGGTCATCACGGTGGTGCGGACCAGCGACGACCCCCACAAAGGCCTGTCGTTGCTGCTGATCGACAGCGATACCCCCGGGTTCGACCGCGGCCGCAACCTCGACAAGATCGGCATGAAGGCCCAGGACACCTCCGAGCTGTTCTTCGACAACTGCCGGGTGCCGGCCAGCCAGCTGCTCGGCGAGGAGGGCATGGGATTCCTCTACCTCGTCGGCAACCTGCCCCAGGAGCGGCTGTCGATCGCGTGCACCGCCGTGTCGGCGGCGGAAGCGATCTTCGAGGAGACCCACGCCTACATCACGTCCCGCAAGGCGTTCGGCCGCAACGTGGGGTCGTTCCAGAACAGCCGCTTCGTCATGGCCGAGCTGCGCACGAAGATCGAGCTGGGTCGCGTGTTCATGGACCGGTGCCTGGACCTCCACAACACCGGTGAGCTGTCCATCGAGCACGCCGCCATGGCGAAGTGGTGGACCACGGAGATGCAGGTCAACGCCATCGACCGATGCCTGCAGCTGCACGGCGGCTACGGCTACATGACCGAGTACCCCGTGGCCCGTGCCTATGTCGACAGCCGGGTGCAGACCATCTACGGCGGCACGACGGAGATCATGAAGGAGATCATCGGGCGCGGGATGGGCCTGTAGGCCCCGTCCTGCGTCAGGCCCCCGACATCGGCGCCGTCGTCGACTCGTGGGCGAGGATCGTGCCGACGACATCGGCCACGGCCTCGCCCTTCTCCACGTAGGCGGCCGCCCCGGCTCGCAGGCTCCGCTCCGCGAGCTGGTCCCTGGCGAACCCGCTCAGCATGATGACGGTCGTGTCAGGCG
This sequence comes from Euzebya pacifica, assembly GCF_003344865.1. GTDB lineage: Bacteria > Actinomycetota > Nitriliruptoria > Euzebyales > Euzebyaceae > Euzebya > Euzebya pacifica. The sequence goes on along the minus strand of NZ_CP031165.1, from coordinate 650,712 downwards.
CGACCTCCCGGACGAGCGGCAGCGCGGTCAGGCCGTCCATGACGGGCATGGCGACGTCGAGGAGCACCACGTCGGGCTGGAGCGCAGCGGCCTGCTCGACGGCCTCGGATCCGTTGCCGGCCTCGCCGACGACCACGAATCGGCGGTCACGCTCGAGGTTCAGGCGCAGGAGGTAGCGCAGGTCCAGGGCATCGTCGACCAGGAGAACCCGGATGGTGTCGACACGGTCGGCCGCAGGCGGGTCGGCCGTGGGCGGGGACTCGTCGAACATCGTGTCGAGCATCGCCGCGGAGTCCCTGACCAGCTCACCGGGCCGGAGCGGCTCCTGGTCGTCCTCCAGGAGGTCGCGCATCATGTTCCGCGCATCCTCCAGCACCCGGGCCATGTGGTTGGCCGCCATGTCGCCACGACCGTCCTCGAGGGCCAGCAGGGCGGTGGTGAGTCGCTGGATGACGTTGTCGTTGATCTCCACGGCCTGCCGTCGCCGTCGGCGTGCGTCGTGTAGCCTCGCGTCGAGCTGGACCACGTCCTCGATGCTCTGGCGCAGGGCTTCCTCGGCACGCACGCGGACGGTGACATCCAGGCACGAGCCGCGCATGCGGGTCGGGTTGCCGTGTTCGTCGGTGTCGACCGTGCCCTGGCTCTCCAGCACCCTGACGTCACCGTCGGGGCGGACGATGCGTTCGGTCATCGCGTACGGCTCGGTGGTGCGGTAGGCCTCCGCATGGATGGCGCGGATCCGCTCCTGGTCCTCGGGATGGATCATCCCGATGAACCGGTCGTAGGTGATGGTCTCCGACTGCGGGTGGAGCCCGTAGATCCGGTACAGCTCGTCGGACCAGGTGAGGGCGCCGTTGACGATGTCCCACTCGTAGTCGCCCATGTGGGCCAGGGACTGGGCGGTGTCGCTGCGCTCCTTGACCTCCTCGAGCCGGGCGGCCAGGCGTTGTCTGTCCCGGTTGACCGAAACGATGCCGACGAGCGCCTGGATCAGGTCGGGGTCGTCCATCCGTGTCGTCCAGGCCACCTGCAGCGTCTCGGTGAACGCCGGCAGGGGGAACGGCTCGAGCGGGCCATCGGTGTCGCCGACGCTGGCGACGGTGCGCGGCACACCGGGGTCACTGACGTCGACCAGGACCAACCCGGCAACCGGCATGCCCTGGATCACCACGTCCAGCAGCGCTGTTGGGGTACACGACAGGCTCGCCTGGCGAGCAACCCAGCCCAACGAGGGCTCGGACGGGGACTGGAGGGTCACGGTGCTCCTGGGGGGTGGTCGAACTGGCCAAACCCCCTCCGGACCGTGGTCCGCCCGACTCGATGCTAACCCTGCGGGGATACCGGTACGAGTCGTTCCTTGCCCATCATTTGCACTAGTGCGTCGGGAAGGACGATGGACCCGTCGGCCTGCTGATGGGTCTCCAGCACCGCGATGATCGTGCGTCCGACCGCACAGGCGGTGCCGTTGAGCGTGTGCACCGTTCGGGTGCCGTCGTCGGTGCGGTAACGGGCCTTCAGGCGGCGCGCCTGGTAGTCGGTGCAGTTGGACGCCGACGTGAGCTCGCGGTACCGACCCTGGCCGGGCAGCCACACTTCCTGGTCGTACTTGCGGGCCGCCGAGTCACCGAGGTCACCGACGGCGATGTCGACCACTCGGCCGTGCAGGCCCAGGCCGCTCAGCACTTCGGTCTGGATGGCCCGCAGGCGCTCGTGCTCCTCCCAGCTCTCCTCCGGGGTGACCCAGCTGAACATCTCGACCTTGTCGAACTGGTGCACGCGGAAGATGCCGGAGGTGTCCTTGCCGTAGGTGCCCGCCTCGCGACGGAAGCACGTGGAGAAGCCGCCGTAGCGCAGCGGCAGCTGGTCGGCCTCGAAGATCTCGTCCATGTGCATGCCCGCAAGCGGCACCTCGGCGGTACCGACGAGGTACAGGTCGTCCTCTGGCACCTTGTAGATCTGGTCGGCGGAGCCGGGCAGGAACGCGGTGCCGAACAGCGCCTCCTCTCGGGTCAGGACCGGGGGGATGACCGGGGTGAACCCGTGCCCGGCGATGATGTCCATCGCGTAGCGGACCAGGGCGAACTCCAGGAAGACCGCGTCGCCGAGCAGGAAGGCGAACCGGCTGCCGGAGACCTTGACGGCCCGCTCGATGTCGAGGATGCCGAGGGCCTCGCCGAGGGCGACGTGGTCGGCGGGTTCGAAGTCGAAGTCCGGCTTGTCGCCGAACTGCTGGACCTCGACCGCGTCCTCGTCGTCGACCCCGTCGGGAGCCTCGGGGTGCGGCACGTTGGGGATGGTCAGCAGGATGGTGTTCTGCTCGACCTCCAGCGCGGCCTCGTCGGTCTCCAGTGCCTCGATGCGCGCGCTGAACGTGCCCGACTCCTCGATGAGCGCCGGTCGCTCCTCGGGGGTGGCCTGGCCGATGCGACGACCGAACTGCTTCTGCTCGGCACGGAGGTCCTGCGCCTGGGTCATCAGCGCGCGGCGCTGCTCGTCGATCTCCAGCAGCCGGTCGATGGTTGCCGAGGAGACGCCTCGTCGGGCCAGCGGGGCGCGGAAGTCGTCGGGGGCGGTGCGGAGTGCCTTGAGGTCGATCACGAGGAGGGAGGGTATGCGGTCCCCGGACACAACGCGACGCCCCGCCCGACCAGTGGCCGCGCGGGGCGTCGAGGTGGGACCGTGACTGCCGACCGGGGTCCGGCCGTCACGGACGGTGTGTCTAGTTGCCGCCCCCGAGCAGCCCGCCGAGGAGGTCGTCGACGGGGTTGCCCCCGTCCTCGTCGTCGGAGCCGCCCGATCCGCCGCCGAGGAGGCCGCCGAGTGCGCCACCGACAAGGTCGGTCACGTCCTCGCCGACGCTCGTGGCCGCCTCTTCGAGCGCGGCCTGCGCTGCCGCGGGATCGCCGCTGGCCACTGCACCCAGCAGGTTCTCGAGCGTCTCCGTCGTGGCACCCGCCTGCTCGAGCGCGTCGGTGAGGCTCTGGAGGACCCCCGGCAGCAGCCCGGCCAGCCCCAGCTCGGTCAGCAGCTCGCCGAGGATGGGCAGGCCGCCGATCAGGTCCAGCAGGCCGGTGACGAGCTCCAGGGCCCCTGCCACGTTGCCGATCATCAGCAGCGCGACTGCCTGGCAGGCGAGGGAGTCCACGAAGCTGGCGCAGATCACAGCCGGGCCGCCGTCGAGGAGGTTGTCGACCATGCCCTCCAGCACGAAGGTGAGGGTCTCGGTCGGGATGGTCAGGCCGTCGACGAGCAGGACCGGGGCGGCGTGCTCGGTGCCGTGGGCGGTCGCGGCGAAGCCGGGGGCCCAGACGTCGTCACGGGACCGGCTCTCGGCCAGGATCAGGCGGTCGACGTCGGCAGAGGACTCGAAGCCGCGGGCGTTGGCGATCGCGACCGCGGTGGCGTAGCGGTTGTCACCGGCCACACGGGTCACCGACAGGCCGAGGGCCGTCACGGCGTCCTCGGCGGACTGCGACACCGCACCGGTGCCCCCGATGACGACGACGTCGGTGATGTCGCTGTCGGCCAGGTACTCGGCGGTGGCCGGGTGCAGGCCGTCCGACGTGGTCATCAGGATGGGCCAGCCGTTCTCGGCGGCGTAGGGCCCTGCGGCCAGCAGGTCGGCGTAGGCCTGGTCGTCGGCCTGCCCTTCGTCGGGGTAGGCCCTGACGAGCAGCGCCGTCGTCGCGGCCGGGTTCGTGGCGCGTGCGGTCTCGACCGCGGTCTCGACACGGGTAGGGCCTCCGACCCGAGTCACGGTCAGGCCTGCGATCTCGAGCTTCTGCACGACCAGCGGGTTCAACGCGCTGTCGCCACCGAGGATCGTGATGTCGGTCATGCCGAGCCGCATCAGCTCCATGCCGGTGCGGGGATCGAGGTCCTCGGAGTCGGTGAACAGCAGCGGGGCGGTGTTCACACCCTGGAACACACCGGAGGAGAAGCCGTCGGCGAACAGGTCCTCCCGGGACAGGATCGCGGTGCCGGCCCCCTCGGGGAACGTGGCCTGCGAGAACGCCACACCGGAGTCGACGGCGTCGTCGCCACCGAGCGCCAGCGCGTTGACGAGCGGCGCGTCCGCGAGGGTGTCGTCGATGGTGGCCAGCGTCGTCAGGACCAGGTCCGAGACGGGGTTCAGGACGGGGTCGAGGGCGTTGAGCCCCTCGATCTCGCCGACCTCGGCCAGGAGGTCCTCGACCGAGGGAAGCTCGGTCTGGGCGCCACCCGGCAGGGCGGTCGTGACGAGCAGGAGGACGAGAAGGGTTGCGGGCAACGCAACACGAGTGGCGAGGCGCCTGAACACGGGGGCTCCTTGAGGACGATCGACTGCGGACGTACGCACTGTCTCGTAACTGTCGACCGTCCGTTACCCCTCGAAGTGACCGTATCGGGGGGCTCCTCGTGACTAGTCCGCGCTCGGCCCGACGTCCACCGGACCATCCACGACCAGGGTCCGGATGGGCCACGGGATGGTCATGCCCGCACCCTCCACGGCGGTCTTGACCGCGGCGAGCACCCGGTCCTGGGTGTGGCGCACCGAGCGGATGCTGGGTTCGGTCCAGTAGCGGACCTCGAAGTTGACGCTGGAGTCGCCGAGCTCGGTGAGCAGCACCTCGGGTGCGGGATCCTCCAGCACGCCCTCGAGCCCATCGAGCGCCGCACGGATGACCTCGCGGGCCTCGTCGTGATCGTCGCGGTAGTCCACGCCGACGGTCACGGTGCTGCGCCGCTTGCCGCCACCGGTCAGGTTCACGAGGGGGTTGGAGTACACCTGCCCGTTGGGGATCAGCTGCCTCGTGCCGTCGTAGCCGATGAGGGCGGTCACCCGGAAGTCGACGTCGTCGACGGTGCCCTCGTAGTCACCGGTGATGATCTGGTCGCCGGCCCGGAAGGGCTTGCGCATCAGCAGGATCACGCCGGCGACGAAGTTCTCGAGGATCCCCTGCACGGCAAGGCCGACGGCGAAGCCGAGCACCGCCAGGAACGTCACGACGTTGCCGATGGCCACACCCATGGTGGACAGGGCGAACAGCGCCGCGATCATCACCAGGATCGTCTTGACGACCCGGGTCAGCAGTCGGCTGACGACCGGGTCGGCGTTGGTCTTCTCCAGCGTGTGCCCGAAACCGCGGCTGACGACCCTCGCCACGACGTAGAGCACGAGGAAGACGACCAGCCCGATCATGATGATCGGGAGGCTCTGAAGCAGTCCGGTCCACAGCGACTCGAACTTCTGGACGATGACCTCGAGCGCCTCGGCCGGAGTGGACGGCGCGTTGTCGAGGATGTTGCCGATCTCGTCGGCGATGACGTCGGCGGACTCGGACTGCGCGAGGAGGATGGTCATGTCGTCTAGCCGCACACCGCCCGGAGCAAGGGGTAGGGGTTCACCGCTGCTCCCCCGCCGGGGTGCAGCTCGAAGTGGATGTGGGGAGTCGTACCACGAGCGTTGCCGGTGTCGCCGTTGTGGCCGATCAGCTGTCCGGCGGACACCCGCTGCCCCGCCGAGGCGACGAAGTCCTGCAGGTGGATGTAGTAGTACAGGTTCCCGTCGTCGCCCTGCAGGCCGAGGAACAGCCCCGAGATCCCGCCGGACCGCGTGAAGGCCACGGTCCCGTCGACGATGGCGAACACGTTGCCGCCCCGGGTGCCGAAGATGTCGGTCCCCTGGTGGCTGCGGCCGCCTGACCGTGGGGCACCCCAGGTGTCGGTGAAGGACCGCGGGTTGTCCTGCGGACAGGACTTGCCGTCGCTGCTGACCGGCGCGGAGCCACCGCTGGAGGAACCGCCGCTGGAGGAGTCACCGGAGGTCGAGCCACCGGAGGACCCACCGCTGCTGGCGTTCTGCGCGGCTTCTGCGGCGGCCGCCGCTGACGCGGCTGCTGCTGCCTGGGCGCGCCGTTCGGCTTCCTCGGCGGCGGCGATCGCGCGCTGCCGCTCCTCTTCCTCGGCCTGTTCTGCTGCGGCAGCAGCCGCAGCGAGCTGGGTGGCCTCGTTGGCCAGTCGGCGTGCCTCGCCCTCGGCGTCGGCGAGCTGCTGGGCGACCTCGGACTCGTATCCGGCGGCAATGAACAGCTCGCGGTCCAGCGCGGACTGGGCTTCCTCGGCGTCGGCGCGGAGGGCATCGAGCTCGTCGGTGACCCGCAGCAGGTCCTCCTCGCGGGCCTCGAGCTGGGTCGTCACGTTGCCGAGCACCTCCAGCCGGGCTCGGTCCCCACGCGAGAGCGCCTCGAGGTAGTGCGACCGCACCCCCACCTCCTGCGCAGCCTGCGCGTCGAGGGCGACGATGAAGCTCTCGGCCGCCCCCTGCATGTAGAGGGTGCGGATCTGGGTGCTCAACGACGCGCGGGTCTCGGCCGCCTCGACCGACAGGTCAGCGACCTCTCGCTGCAGCCCCGCCTGTTCGTCCTCGACCCGTTCGATGTCGATGAGGACCTCGTCGACGCGTGCGGTGGCGTCGGCCAGCTCGCCCTCGACCTCCTGGCGGACCTCCTCGGCCCCCTCGAGCTCCTCGGCGATCCCCGCCTCGGCGTCACGGGCACCCTCGAGCTGGTCCTCGACCTGCTCCTGCTGCTCGCGGAGCTCGGTGGAGGACTGGGCATGGGCAACGTCCCGGCCACCCCCCGGCAACAGCACAGCCACGAGCGCGACGACGAGCGTCCCGACGAGCGAGCTGATGGGTGCTGTGAGGGGGGAAGGACGGGTCCTCGCGGAACACCGACTCACACGCATGTGATGCAAGCCTGCCCCGGTTGGCAGACCAGCACAACAAGGCGGCACCGTCCGTCCGCGCAGGACGCGACGACGCGAGCCCCGGACGGGACCTCAGGAATCGATGCGGTCGATGATCGTCCGGAACCACAGGGCCGCCTCGGCGTAGGCGTCCTCGGAGTCGGGGCCGTTGGCCTCGGCCACCAGCTCGTCGGCCCGCGGGTAGGTCCCGAGGATCCTGACGTCGGCGACGTGCCGATGGACCGACCGCAACGCCTCGGCGACCCGGGCCTCGGTCACGTGCCCGGCCAGGTCGATGAAGATGCAGTACTCGCCGAGCTGCTGCTTGGTGGGCCGCGACTCGATCTTGGTCAGGTTGATCGAGCGCAGCGCGAACTCGTCGAGGACCCGCATCAGCTGTCCCGGCCGGTCCTCACCGAAGAAGATGACCAGCGAGGTCTTGTCCGCGCCGGTCGGCATCGACATGCGGGTGCCGAGCACGACGAACCGGGTGGTGTTGCCGTCCCGGTCCTGGATGTCCTTGGCCAGCACGTCGAGGTCGAAGCGGTCGGCGGCCAGGGCGGTGCCGAGCGCGGCCACGGTCCCGTCGGCCCGTGAGACCTCCTCTGCCGCGTAGGCAGTCGACGCCGACGGCACCAGCCGCACGTCGGGGAGGTGGGCATCCAGCCACTCCCGGCACTGGGGGATGGCCATCGGGTGGCTGCGCAGCTCGACGATGTCCTCGATGCGCGTCCCGGGCCGTGCCAGCAGGTTCATCGAGATCGGGATGGTGATCTCGCGGCGGATGTAGACGCCGGGATCGCCGAAGGCGAGGGTGTCGAGGGTCAGGTTGACCGACCCCTCGATGGAGTTCTCGATGGGCACGACCCCGACGGGCGCGTCGCCGCGCCGGACGGCACGCACGACCTCGGGGATCGTGGTCATGGGGAGGCGGGTCGCACCGGGGGCGGCGATCTCCGCCGCCGCAGCGGTGAACGTGCCCTCGGGACCGAGGAATACGACGGTCACTGTGGCGTCTGCCCCACGCGGTCAGCGGCGTCGTGGCCGTCCCACCGGTCGTCGGGGTCCAGGGACTGGTCGGCGACCGCGGTCACGCGGGTGTCCCCTGCGGCGGGCACTACATCGTCCTCGGTCGGCAACATCGCCACGACCTCCTGCACGCGACGGGCCCCGCTTGCCATGGCCTGCTCGATGGCCTGGACCTCTTCCTCCGACAGGTTGTGGGTCGACGAGCCCCCTTGGACGGGCTTGGCGTAGGTGCGGGTCTGCACCCGTCCGTTCATCGCGGTGATGACCATGCCGTCGCCGTGTTCGTCCAGCAGCGCCATGGAGAACGACAGGCGTCCACCCATGTCGTCGAACGCGTCGTAGCGCACCGTGCCGATGCGGCTGAGGGTCCGCGAGACCAATCCACGCAGCTGCTTGGCCTGCGACTGGTGGCGGCGGACGACCTGCTGCAGGCGCTGCACCTCGTCGATGTGCATGCCGATCAGCGTGACGACGTCCTCGCGGCGACCGCGGGCGAACCGGCTGTAGGTGGCACGCACCCGACGTTCGCCCTGGATGGCCATCACGCCCACGACGATGGCGCCGATCGACGCCAGAATGGCGACGATCAGCAGGGTGCCGACGGTTCCCGGGCTGAACTCCACGGGCCCGATTCTAGTGGCGCGTGGCCACGGTCCCCGCGCCCGACCCCCGCCCGGCCGTCCGAGCGGTGCAACGGGCCGCACGGGACACGCGCGACCGCTGCCTCATGCCTCCACGGGGTGGGAGGGCTCCGGATCGTCGTCGGGGTCGTCGACCCCGCCGGCCGGGGCCCCGCCGTCCCGGCCCCCGCCGTCGACATCGGCCTCGTCGGCTGCACGGGCCTGCTGGGCCCGACGGAGGTAGACGCTCGGCACCTTCTCGGGGTCGGAGGGATCCACCGGGTAGACCAGCACCGGCACGTCGACGTCACGCACGACCCGCTGGGAGATCAGGCCCCAGCGGCTGGGTTCCAGCAGCGAGGTCCGGGCCGGCTCGCCCATGACGACCAGCTCGGCATCGTGGTCCCGTACGGCCGCGACCAACGACTGGGCGACGGCTTCGGAGACCTTGTGGACCTTCTGCACCGGGATGTTGCGCTCGGCGGCGACGGCTTCGACCAGCTGGAGCACCTCGGGTTCGGCACCCGGTTCGACGGTGCCCGGACGCGAGATGTGGACCGCGATGAGCTCTGCGCGCATCGTGCCGACCAGGTCCAGCAGGAACGGCAACCGCGGCAGGATGATGTCGACGGACCCGACGGGCACCAACACCCGGTCGAAGGACCGGTGGGACAACACCTCGGGGATCGGTTCGATGGCCTCGCCTGCGCCACCCTTGCCGGCCTCGCCGGAGGACCGGATGGCCCGCCGTGCGGCGATGGGCCCGGCCAGCTCGAACACGACGATGGACCCCAGCACCACACCGGAGACGGTGCCGCCGAGCTCGGGCGCCTGCTCGACGACGAGCGCGACCAGCGCGATCGCCATGCCGGCGTGGGGCAACAGCGCGGCACCGGTGCGGAAGCCGAGCTTCCAGTCCCGACCGGCCAGCCCACCGAGCGCCGCACCACCGAGCTTGCCGACCCCGCGGGCCACGGCGTAGGCCGCACCGATGACGCCGACCTGGGTCAGCTCGTCGAGGTGGATCTCGGCACCGGCCACCACGAAGAAGACGAGGTAGATCGGCGCCTCGAGGGTGCGGATGGCCGCGAACAGGCGGTCGGCGAGCCACGGGGCGGTGTTGGCGATGTACAGCCCGGCGATGAGCGTGGAGACGACCACCGAGCCCTCGACCGCCACGGCAGCGCCGACGATCCCGGTCAGGACGACCAACAGGAACAGCAGCAGCTCACCCGAGGTCTCCAGCGCCGTGGAGAACATCCGCAGGATCCAGCCGCCGGCCAGGCCGATCAGCGTCGACAGCACCACGAGCTGGCCGAAGACGAGGATGGTCTGGGACGTCTCGGCCTGGCCGGAGCTGGCCAGGACGAACGGGAAGGACAACCCGAACAGCAGGGCCGTGGCGACGTTGGTGACCCCGACCGATGACAGCAGCAGGTCCGTCGACGGCCCCTTGGCGCGTTGCTCCTTCACCGTCGCCGCGACCGTCAGGACCCCCGTCTCGGTGGCGATCAGGCCCAGCACGAGCGCGGTGGCGGTGTTGGCCCCGGCGGCCTGCACCGCGAAGAAGGTCAGGACACCGGCCAGCAGCACCTGCGCCACGTTGATGGGGACCAGCAGCAGCCGTTGGGCACGCAGGTCGTCCAGCCGCAGCCGGTCGCCGATGAGGAAGATCACCGCGCCCAGCGCCACCTGGGTCAGCAGCTCCAGGGACTTGACGTTGTCCTCGTTGATCAGCGAGATGCCCTCGGGGCCGATGGCCACCCCGAGCGCGAGGAACACCACGATCTCCGGCACGAACCGCTTGAACAGGTGCCCCACGAGGATCGCAACGGCCCCGAGGGTCGCGATGATGAGCAGCGAGTAGTCCAAGATCCTCCCAATGCCGTCCCCAGTTCTGTGGATGGTGACGGCGCAGAGCGTCCAAGTCTAGGGCGCGACGGTGACCGTGCCGGGACCCCCGCCCGGCGCCAGCAGGTCTCAAGGAGCGGGCCCCGCGAGTCGACACCATGGGTGTGACGACGACACACGACCCTGCACGCCGCTCGGGGAGGTGGTCGACGCTGCCCGTCATCGGGCTCGTCTGCGCCCTGTTCCTGACGGCTGCGCCTGCCCTCGCCCAGGACCGCCCGCTGGAGGTGGTACGCCACGCCGGCCCCTCGCGCACCCACACGGCCGCAGAGGTGTCACGGGCCACCCACGGTGACGGCAGCGATGCGGTCGTCCTGGCCCGGGCCGATGCCTACGCCGACGCGCTGGCCGCGGCACCCCTCGCCGCCGCGCTCGACGCCCCCGTCCTGCTGACCGGCCCGGAGGCCCTCGACGACGCCGCCGTGGAGGAGATCCAGCGGCTCGGGGCCACCACCGCGCTCCTGGTCGGCGAGCTGTCGGCCACGGTGGCGGGTGAGGCCCTCGACGCCGGCATCACCACGGTCAGGCGCATCCGTGCCGACGACGGCTGGGCAACCCTTGCCGCGGTCGCCGTGGAGGTCGCGACGACCACCGACGCAACCCACGGGCTGCTGGTCGAGGGGGCCAACGACGATCCGCAGCGGGGCTGGCCCGACGCGTTGTCGGCGTCGGGCTGGGCTGCCGCCCTCGGGGTCCCGATCTTCCTGACCACCAACGACGCGTTGCCCGCCGCCACGGCAGAGGCCATCACCGCCAGCGGCGTCCGCACCCTGACCGTCATCGGCGGCACCGCTGCGGTGTCCGACACCGTGCTGGCGTCCGCCGACGCCCTGGTCGACGGTGAGGTCGACCGTGTCGCCGGCGACTCGCGCTACGACACCGCCATCGCCGTCGCGCGCCGGCAGCTCGACGAGCAGGGCTACACCTCCTCGATCTGGATCGCATCAGGGCGCGGCTGGCCCGACGCCCTCGTGGCCGGCCCGGCCGTCGCCCGCGCCGGCGGCGTGCTGTTGCTGAGTGACCCCTCGTCCCTGCGCCACTCCCCCCAGACGGCATCGTTCGTGGACAGCCAGCGTGGCTTCGCGTCGACCGCCCACCTCGTCGGTGGCACCGCCGCGCTGTCGGAGGAGGTGCAGGAGTCCATCCGCACCGGCCACATCCCCGCCGGTGAGGACATCCCGTCCTCGCCGTCCACGGCGATCGACGGCATCGACATGCCGCCCGCGGTCGCCGCACGCAACCCCGCGCCCCCGATCGAGGGGGCACTGCCGTGGTCCGACCCGGCCACCTGGGGTGGACGCCTGCCTGCGGCCGGGGACACCGTGACCATCCCGGCGGACCGCGCGGTCCTCCTGGACGTCCAGCCTCCGGTGCTGCGCGGCATCCAGGTCGACGGCACGCTGGCCGTCGCCGACGTGGACATGACCATCGAGGTCGACTGGATCGTGGTCGAGGGCCGGCTGGCCATCGGCACCGAGGAGTCCCCGTTGACCCGCCGGGTCGACGTGGTCCTGCACCCCCGCGAAGGCGACGAGATCGCCGGGGCCGGGTTCGGCCCCATCGCCGTGCAGGGCGGCACGCTGGACATCCACGGACACACCCCCGACCACCCGTGGACGCGGCTTGCCCGGACCGCTGTCGCCGGGTCCACCCGGCTGGAGCTGCAGGACGCCCCCGGCTGGGCCGTCGGCGACCGCGTGGTGCTCGCAGCCACCGGCCTGGACCCCGACGAGGCCGAGGAGCGCACCGTCGTCGCCGTGTCCGGCCGCACGATCGAGCTCGACCAGCCACTGTCGTCCACCCACTGGGGACAGACCGACGAGCTCGCCGGTGCGGCCGTCGCCCAGCACGGCGAGGTCGGCAACCTGTCACGCAACGTCCGCATCCGTTCCGCCGACGCGGCCAGGGCCACCGGCCAGGGCGGCCACGTGATGGTCTTCAGCGGGTCGGTGCTGCACGTCTCCGGCGCGGAGTTCGCCGGGCTCGGCCAGTCGGGCCGGCTCGCCCGGTACCCGATCCACTTCCACATGATGGGCAGCGCCTCGGGCAGCTACGTGCGCGGCGCGTCGATCCACCACTCCTTCAACCGCTGCCTGACCATCCACGGCAGCAACCACGTCGAGGTGCGCGACACCGTCGGGTACGAGACGCAGGGGCACTGCTACTTCTTCGAGGACGGTGTGGAGGTGGGCAACGCCCTGTGGTGCAACCTCGGCCTGTCGACCCGCCGGCCCGAGGACGGCCAGCGGATCCTCGAGACCGACGACACCCCGGCCACGTTCTGGGTCACCAACCCGGCCAACCACCTGGTGGAGAACGCCGCGGCGGGCTCCGAGGGACACGGGTTCTGGTACGACCTCCCGGCTGCGCCCACGGGCCTCAGCGCGGGCGTCGACATGGACATCCGCCAGCTGCCCTTCGGCACGTTCCGCGACAACGTCGCCCACACCTCGGGCGGGAACGGTTGGAAGCGGGGCATCGGCGTGTTCGTGGAGGACTACGAGCCGCCCGCCCCCGCGGTGTTCGAGGGCACCGTCGCATGGAAGAACCGCAGCTTCGGCATGTGGTCGGAAGGCGTGGAGACCCAGGGCGCGGTGTTCGCCGAGAACGACATCGCCTTCCTCGGCCTGGACTCGGTGCTGCGTGACTCCGTCGTCGTCGGCGCCACCTCCAACGGCGGGGACCGCACGTGGCGGCAGACGGGCGTGGGCTTCTACCACTCGGCCTCGCGCATCGAGGACGTGACGTTCGTCAACTTCGCCGAGCGCGACCATCCGTGGCAGCACCCCGGGGCGGCCATGGAGTTCATCGCCCACAACAACAACCAGGTCTCCTCCGTGGTCGGTGCCCGCTTCGTCAACGCCCACCCGCTGCGGGTCGTGCAGCAGCCCGACGACGACGGATCGGTCGACGACCGGTCGGCAGCCGTGCGCGACGTCGACGGGTCGATCTCCGGTGCCCCGGCCCTGCTGTCGTCGGATCACCCGCTGATGCGCGACGCGGCGTGCACCTGGCGAGCGGACCTGCGTGCACACGCCTGTCCGGCGTCATACGAGCGGATCTGGACGCTGGTCCGTGACCTTGACGGCCGGTCGCTGGACGGCGCCTGGTTGACCCGCGCGGACGGGGTGGATGGCGCCATGGACACCGACGACGAGCCCGAACGCGGTCACATCGACCTGCTGATCGACCGGGCCTACCGGCTGCGGACCGGTGCCAGCACGTCGGACCACCTCGAGATCGTCGTGTCCGGCATCGTCGAGGGCCATCTCGACCTCACGATCCCCTGGCCGCACCCGGAGGCCCACGTCTACGACGGCTGGGGCCGCTGGCAGGAGGTCCCCGCCGTTGGGTCACTCGGGTCCGCCAGCGACGTCGGCTACGTCTTCGACCGTGCCGCAGGACTCCTCCACGTCCGCCACACCCTCGACGACATCGCCGAGAAGGGCACCTGGCAACGGCTGGAGCTGTGCGCCGAAGCGTTCTGCGGGAACTCCTCTCCCGGCTAGGTCAGGCGGTGTTGAGGATGGCGTCGACGGCGATCGAGCCGCCGAACAGCAGGATGGCCAGCAGGCCTGCGGCCGCGCCGAGGGTGGCCATCTGCCTCCCGAGGCCGCGGGTCTTCCCGACGTAGAGGCCGACCACTCCCGCGATCAGCCCGGCGAAGGCCAGGATCGGGACGTTGTCGGCCATCCCCTCGGGTCCGGGTCGCAGCACCCCGAGGGCGGCACCAGCCGACAGAGCGAGGGCCAGCAGGCCGAACGCGGCCGACGGTAGCTCGTCGCTGTCCATCTCCGAACCCCCATCTCGACACGCTGCCGAGCTGTCGATGTCACGGTGTGCAGGAGCGAATCTACTCCCTCGGGATGCAGGTCCCTCATCGGTGGGACGGATCTGGCAGGCTTGGCGACGTGGCCTACCCGACCGGACCCCAGCACGCCTCGATCGATCCCGATCCCGATCGCCCTCCGGCCATCCCCGAGGCGATCGCCTTCGTCGCGTCCGGGGCGAAGTCGGCACAGGAGGCGAAGGTCGAGCTGGTCGACCGCTACGGCAACGTGCCGCCGGACGAGGCCGAGGTCATCGTGGCCCTCGGTGGCGACGGCTTCATGCTGGAGTCCATGCACCGCTACATGGCCCTGCAGACGCCGATCTTCGGCATGAACCGCGGGACCATAGGGTTCCTGATGAACACCTACGAGGCCGAGGAGCTGCCCCATCGGCTGGCCCGCGGACAGCACCAGACCCTCCGTCCGCTGCGCATGACCGCCAACTCCGAGGGCGGCAACCGGCTGGACGCGGTGGCGTTCAACGAGGTGTCGATGCTCCGGCAGGAACGGCAGGCGGCGAAGCTCCGGCTGTTCATCAACGACCGGGAACGCATGGAGGAGCTGATCTGTGACGGGATCATCGTCTCCACGGCGGCCGGGTCCACGGCGTACAACCTGTCCGCGCACGGGCCGATCATCCCGATCGGGTCACCGCTGCTGGCCCTGACCCCGATCAGCGCGTTCCGACCCCGTCGGTGGCGGGGTGCGCTCCTCCCGTCCACGGTGAAGATCCGGGTCGAGGTCAACGAGCGGTGGAAGCGTCCGGTCAGCGCCGTCGCCGACCACAACGAGGCCCGCAACGTGACCGACGTGGAGATCCGCGAGGATCCCGACTCCTACGTGGAGCTCGTGTTCGACGCCGACCACAACCTGGAGGAGCGGATCCTCACCGAGCAGTTCGCGTTCGGCTAGGACCCGCCGGCCGGGTGCACCTCAGCTGGGAAGGGGGCAGCCGAAGCCGGTGTACCAGTCCTCGAGGAACGCGGGCCGCTGGATGATGGCGCGCTCGAACCGGACACCGGGCACGGTGACCATCTCGGTGTCGTCGGGGTCGACCTCGTCGTCGTAGGTGATGACGTCCACACCGCGCTGGTAGTCCGCGGTCAGCACGGTGTCGTCGTCGACCCAGTAAGCCGCGGACGTCGAGCCGCCTGCCGGGATCAGCCAACCGGTCTCGGTGATCTGCCCGTCGTCCTCGACCTCGAGGAACCGCACGCCGTACTCGTACCAGCCCATCGCCAGCAGGCCACCGTCGTGGAAGCCCCCCGGCTGGGTGGTGAACCAGTGGGTGCAGTACTGGCTGTAGGGCGAGCCGCCGTCGACGAACGTGCCGGGGCTGGGCTTGTACTCGTCGCCTGCACCGTTCGCCGGGTCGAAGGTCATCTCCACGAAGTCCGCGTTGCCGTCGGGAACGGTGTCGGTGTCGACGCGTTCCCACTCCATGGTCATGAAGGCGCCGTCACCCTCGTCGCAGGCGAACGGCAGGGGCGCGGTCTCGCCACCGACCAGCACGAAGCGGTCGAAGGCATCCCAGTCGGGTTCCCAGCCCTCGACGTTGGGGTCCGCTGGGTTGGCGGGCAGGTCCCCGTGGTAGGGCCAGAGGTTGGCGTGGACGAACCGGTTGTCGGTGAAGCTGCCGACACCGATGACCTCGGGTGTCTCCGGGGTGGTGCGCACGTCCAGCAGGAACATGGGGTTGGAGGAGGTGAGCAGGATGCCGGGCACGACCTCGGTGACGTCGTGGGTGGACCTGCCGAAGCTGTAGCCCTGGGCCGCGACCGCGTCGTCCCACCGGCCGGCGTCCCGCGGCGCCGTGGGGTCGGTCAGGTCGATGATCGCGCCCGCAGAGCCGTAGGCCCACGTGCAGTCGCGAGCGCACTCGAAGGTGTGCTCGTCCATCCCGGACAGGGTGCCGATGACGGTGGGCTGGCCCCCGAGGTTGTCGTCCAGCGACACGTCGACGACGTTCAGCCGGATGGACGGTGTCAGGTCCCCGAACTGGCCGACCAGCGCGATCTCGCCGTTGGAGGGCACGTCCTCCTCGGTGAAGTAGTACTGCTGCGGGATCGAGACGAATCCCTTGGGCACGGGCAGCGAGGGGTCGCTGACGTCGTAGACCGTCAACCCGTTCTGGTCGGTGACGAACAGCTGCTCACCGACGACCCGAGCGCCGGCCGAGCCGGAGTTGATCGGGATGTTCAGGTCCAGGTTGGTGTTGCTGGTCCCGAACCACGCCGGACCGACCGTCCCGATCAGCGGGCCCGCGGTGGCGGTCACCGGCCCGGTGACGATGGCGAGGAGGAGGGCGACGAAGCTGCCGAGCAGGCGGGCGCGAAAGGTGGTCATCGAGCGGGTGGTTCGTCATCCCCCGGGCGATCTCCTGCCCGGTCCTCGGCCAGTCCGTCAGGCGGCTGCGTGTGACGGCGGTGCGGCCGAGGGGATGTCGAGGTCGGCAAGTGCCCGGCCGACTTCGACGGTGACGGCCTGCGCGGAGATGTGCAGGCGCATGTCGAGTGGTTCGACCTCGGTCTGCTCCGCCAGCATCCGTTCGACGGTGTCCCCGAGCGCCTTGCGCATCGACGGGACGGCCCAGCGGGTCACGGCGCGGTCCAGCAGCGTCGCCGCGGCCGCAGGACGGCGGGCGGGATCGGACGGGAGACGTCCCCCCAGCACGTCTCCGCTGCCGTGTCGGGTGAGGTCGGCGGCGGGGCTGCGCATCGGAGAGCCTTTCGGTCCGGGTCACACCGCGGGGAGCGGTGGGTGTCTACGGGAGCTACAACGACACTCCCCGATACCTGTGACTCCCGAACCTCCGATTTTGTTGCGGGATGTTCGCCACGCGAAAGAACCTCGTGCGCCGGAGGGCACACGAGGTTCGTTCGACGGCCTTGGCTCAGCGGGGCGAGAGCGGGGCGTAGTCGGCCTTGTGTCCGGTGGCATCGACCGCACCGCCGATGCGCTCCAGCGCCTGGGCGTAGGCGGCGACGCGCAGCGACACACCCCTCTCCTCCGCGAAGCCCCAGAGGCGTTCGGCCTCGGTGACCATGCGTTCCTGGAGTCGGCTGCGGACCTTTTCGGCGGTCCACGCGTACCCCTGCCGGTTCTGGACCCACTCGTAGTACGACACGGTGACGCCACCAGCGTTGGCCAGGACGTCGGGCACCACGACGACTCCCCTGTCGTGCAGGGCGTGGTCGGCGTCCGGGTCGATCGGGCCGTTGGCCAGCTCGACGATCATCTTGGCCTTGACCGAGTCGACGTTGTCCATGGTGATGGCGTTCTCCAGCGCCGCCGGGACCAGCAGGTCGACGTCGAGCGCCAGCAGCTCGTCGTTGGTGATGCGATCGTGCTCGACGACCTCGCAGACGGTGCCCTCGCAGTAGACGCCCTTGAGGGCCCTCGACTCGCGCTTGGTCTTCGCGACCGACGGGATGTGCAGGCCGTCCGGCTTGAAGATGCCGCCCTGTGAGTCGCTGACCGCCACGACCTTGTAGCCCGCCGCGTGCAGCAGCTCGGCCATGGTCATGCCGGCGTTGCCGAACCCCTGGACGGCAGCCGTTGGCGGGTCGCTGTCGAAGACCTTGCTGCGCAGCGCCTGGGTGACGAAGAAGCCCCCGTCGGCAGTTGCGGTGTCGCGGCCGAGGGAGCCACCCAGCGCCAGCGGCTTGCCGGTGATGACGGCGGGGATGCGACCCCGCTCGATGATGGAGTACTGGTCCACCATCCAGCCCATGATCATGGCGTTGGTGTAGACGTCGGGGGCCGGGATGTCGATGTCGGGCCCGATGGCGTCGTGCACCCCGTCGATGTAGCCCCTGCTGAGCCGTTCGAGCTCGGCGGTCGACATCTCCTTGGGGTTGACGATCACCCCACCCTTGCCGCCGCCATAGGGCAGGTCGACGACCGCACACTTGATCGTCATCCAGAACGCCAGCGTCTGGACCTCGTCCAACGACACCTGCGGGTGGAACCGGATGCCGCCCTTGGCCGGGCCGCGGACGTCGTTGTAGCGGACCCGGAACCCCTGGAACGTCCTCAGCGACCCGTCGTCCATCCGGACCGGGATGGAGACGGCCAGCGCGCTGCGCGGGTGGCGCAGCCGCTCGACCGTGTCCTCGCTGACGTCGGCGTGTTGCAGCGCCTCGTCCAGGATCCCGGTCGCACTCTCGAACAAGTCAGCCATCGCGGCGTCCTTCCCTCATTGCGGCCGGGACCCGACGGATCAGGACGCGGCCTGGTTGATCTGGTGATGCGACTCGAAGGTCATCACGCGCTTGCCGAACGCGATCCGTGTTCCCGGCGCGATCTTCTCCGGCGTGTCGGCGACGAGGCGCTTCCACTGCTGCCCGTTGCGCGGCAGGACGTAGGTGCCGTTGGCCGAGCCACGGTCGACGACGAACACGTCCCAGTCGACCAGCGTGATCTCGGCGTGCACGCGTGACAGGGACCGCTCGGCATCCTGCAGCTTCAGGGGGCGGGCCTGGTCCGCCTCGACCTTGGGATCCCGCTCCGGCTCGCGGCCGACCACGTAGTCGCTGTTGAGGGTGAACGTCGACCCGTCGTCGGCGACGACCACACCGAGCGGCGGCCGGGGCCGCTGGACCAGGACGTGGGTCCGGTGCAGCATCGAGACGCCGGTGACCGCGCAGAACAGCGCGTCGGGGTGGTTGAAGTACCCGGCCGGGGAGAGCACGCCGAGGACCAGCGGCGCGCCGTCGTCCTCCACCTCTTCCTTCGGGGTCTCGGCGCTGAGCACGGCAAGCGGTTCGCGCTTGGCCTCGGCACCGATGTCCATCAACGACACGCTCTCGAACGGGACGTCCTCCTCGGGCAGCTCCTGCTGCTCGGCGGAGGGCTCACCGTCGGCATCGCGGTTGGGCGCCTGGATCAGCGTCGGCGGCTCGTCGTCGTGGGCCATGCCGTCGGGTACGGGCGTCGGGGCCGGTGCGGGCGCTGGGGCCTGCGCAGCCGGCTGGGCCGGCGCCGGCGCGGGGGCCGGCGGCTGCGCGGCGACCGGCTGCTGCACGGGGGTCGGCTGCTGCACGGGCGCGGGCTGCTGCACGGGCGCAGCCATCGGCTGGACGGGTGCAGGGGCGGGGCCCGGGGCCGGGTGGACCGGTGCCGGTGCCGGTGCGGGCGCTGGCGCTGGCGCGGCCTGGGCAGCAGGTTGCGCGGCCGGCTCTGCAGCCGGTTGGTCCGCACGTGCCCCGACCGTGGGCCGCGACATCTCGGCACCGTCCAGCAGCAGGGTGGCACCGCTGCCCGGGACCAGGCCCCCCTGGAAGCGGAAGCGGTTGTCGACCTCGCCGACCTCCTCGCCGTCGGGCAGCAGGGTCATCGAGGCGAAGCCGCCATCGATGATCCGGTCGACCCAGGTGGAGGCGTCGAATCCGGACAGGCGGGTGCGTCCGCCGTCCTGGTCGACCTCCAGCGCGACCCCCTGGTGGAGGATGACCGCCCAGCCCCGCTCGTTCGGCGCACAGGCACCGAAGGGGGGAACGTCGTCGGGCTCGGCCTGGCTGAGGATTCCGACCAGCCGTCGGGCCATCTGGCGGCCGGGCAGGTCCTGTCCTTCGCAGGCCTCGCGCATGGCATCCAGCAGGTCCTGCTGCACACCGTCGCTGCCCCCGGGGAGGATGGCCATGACCCCCGCCCCGTAGCGGGCCACGATGCCGTTGCCCTGCCGGATGATGACGTGCACGCCTTCGTCGCTCATGCGTTGACCAGTCCTTCCACCTCGTCGAGGTCATCCGCCAGTTCCTGGGCGGTGCTGTACCGCTCCATCCGGTCGGCGGCCAGACAACGTCGGAGTATCGCCTGCACCGGTTCGGGCAGGCCGTCGCCCTGCACGTCGGGCGTGGCCGTCATGATGTGCCGCAGGGCGGCGATCAGGTTGGACTCGGGCAGGTTGGCGAACACCCCGTGCCCGGTCAGGCCCCAGTGCAGCGTGGCACCGAGCGACCAGATGTCGGATGCCCGGGCCGAGGTCTCACCGCGGACCAGGCCGGGTTCCATGGTGGCCAGCGAGGACACGCCGAGGCCCGTCACCGTCTGGCCCGGCGAGACCACGTGGGCCAGGCCGAGGTCGGCCAGCACGCCGGTGCTCTGGCCGGTGAGGAAGACGTTGGCGGGCTTGATCTCTCGGTGGACCATGCCGGCCTCGTGCAGGGCGTGGGCCCCGCGGGCGGCGTCGGCCATGACCTTGACCACGTCGATGGGGTTCATCTCGCCGCGCCGGCTGGCCAGCGATCCCATGGGGTAGTAGGCCATCGCGAGGTAGAGCCGTTCGCCGTGACGGCCGACGTCGAACATGGGTGCGAGCTGCTCGCACCCCGACGCGGCGGCGGCGTACACCTTGACCTCCTCGACCACGCGCTCGAACTCGGCGTGGTCGGTTGCGCGGTCGAAGACCTTCAGGGCCACCGGTTCGGCGCCGCCCAGTCCCAGCCGCTCGGGTGGCATCGCCTTGTGGACCTGCCCGTGGCTGCCCCCACCCAGCGCCTCCATCGTCTGATATCCGGCGATAAGACTCATCACTGCTCCCTCGACGTCGTGCCCGGACGCGCCGTGGCGGTCCGGACGATGGCCGCGACCCTACACAAAGCGGCCACCCTCGAAGCGCCACCTGATGAAGAAGATCCTGTGCGGGCCGTTGATCCAGGTCCACGTGACCAGCACGGTCGTGATGAACGACCAGAGGAACGGTCCGGTCCCCACGCCGCTGTCCCCGCCGCCCATGCCGCTGCCGGCGATCAGGCCGAGGAAGCTGGAGGACACGATGAAGAAGACGAGCGCGCCCTCGGGGATGAACTGGAACAACCCGAACATGATGGGCCAGTCCTTCTCCCAGCGCGTCTGCTGCAGCGCGTGCCACAGCAGCTCCCAGAGGATGCCGAGGCCCGCGGTCCACAGCAGGACCTGGATGGTCGCCCACCAGTTGTCCAGCCAGCCACCGTCGAAGAACAGGACGAGGAAGGCGTTCCAGATGGGGCCGATGACGAGCAGCAGGAACAGCTTGCTCTGGATGCGGCCGTTGATTGTGGGAGTCATGGTCGTGACCTCCTAGATGGTCTTGTTCCGGGCCCACTTGAGCCACTGCGAGAAGCTGCGCCCCGGGCCGATCCGCGAGCAGAACCCCTGCTTCTGGAGGTCCAGGTAGATCTGCTGGGCGGTGTACTGCAACCCGAGGAAGGAGTCCACACCGCCGTAGTAGGAGCCTGCGGTGGACGCCCCACCGGCATACATCTTCCCGGCTCCCGACCGGGTGCCCCTGATCTCGAAGCTCGGCTCGCAGTCCAGCCGGCCGATCACGTTCTCGCCGGCGCCGCCGTGGTCGAGCAGGTCGGCCAGGACACGGTGGTCGCGAGGCGAACCGACCAGGCCGGTGCAGTCGATGATGTAGCGCACGGCGATGTCGGTGACCGACCCGTCCTGCCCCTTGACGGTGGAGACCACCGACTCGCCGTCCGGTCCGGGGACGACCTTGTCGACGGTGCCGACGTGCTGTCGGTAGAAGCCCTGCTGGAGGCCGCGGTCGATCTGCTCGCGCCAGTCCTTGCGACGCGGAGTGTGGGCGCCGCCACCGATGTAGTCGATGAAGTCCTTGCGTTCCTGGCCTTCCAGCTCCAGCAGCTTGAAGCGGTGCTGGCCACCCCAGGAGGCCTTGGTCACGTTGAAGCCCTGGTAGGCCCAGCCGTGCCGGACCTCCTGCTTGCCGCCGCCCCACTTCTTGTCGATCTTCGGCTGCGTCCGGTAGGTGCGGAACAGGTGCATGATCGTGGTCTGTGCACCGTGGTAGTCGCGGTCGTCGACGAGCCGCTGGAGGATGCGGCTGGCGACGATCCCGGCACCGCGGATCATGACCACACCGGGCCGCCGCTTGAGGTCCTCGTAGACGTGCTCGTGCGGTTCGTAGGCGTTGACGACGGTGCGGTAGTCCTCGTAGGTCTCGCGGTAGGCCTGCAGGTCGCGCAGGTACCGCAGGCCGGGGTAGCCCACGGAGAGGTGCACGAAGTGGCTGCGGTAGGCGATGCGCTTGGTGCGGGTCGTGCCGGTCGGCGGCGTGAGGATCGTGAAGTACCCGCCCTCCTGGCGTCGGCGGACCATGCGGACCTGCCCCTTGGCGAGCATGCCCTGCCAGCGGATCCGGGCCGCCTCGCGGTCCATGGAGGTGAACACGTCACCGGCACGCGGGGTGTAGAAGTCGTCGATCACCGGTTCGGTGAAGACGTTGATCCAGGGCCGCAGGCTCTTGTCGTTCCAGCCCTCGCGGATCGCGTAGCCGGGGAACCCCCAGATGTTGTCCGGAGTAGCGGCGGAGTCCGACCGCAAGCGCTCCTTCGACGGAATCTGTGAGTTCTTGCACAGGAACTGATACGTCTGGTACGGCCGGTCGATGTTGGTGAGGACCTTGATGTTCTCCAGCGGGACCCCGGCGATCCGCAGGTAGTCGGCCATGACGAAGGATCCGATGCCCCCGCCGACCGTGACGAACGGCACGTCGTATATGGGGATGCCCGCATCGGCCAGCATCTGATCGGTCCACCAGTCCGTGGCGATCATCTGATCGGTCAGGTCACCGCCGCCGGGCCCGCCGCCCTGGACGGGCTGACCGCTCTGCGGGTTGAAGGTGATCGTTTCGCTACCGTCGACCATTGGAAGTTGCCTCTCTCCAGCCGGTGTGTCGCCCCTCTGCGGAGACGCCTCGAAAGATAGAACGCGAGTGGCCCTCAAGGGCGGACAAACCGGTGACGAACCGGCGAGAGGGGGTCGCCATGTCAGACCGCGACCTCCTCGGACGGCACGCGGTTGAAGCGGTCGAACAGCGGACCGGTCATCGCGGTGGTGATCAGGGCCATCGTGACGGCGGCGACGTTCATGACCGGGCTGATGACCTGTCCCTGCAGTCCGACCAGCCCCACCACCAGCGGCAGGAGGCCTCGGCAGTTCATCAGGATCCCCAGGAGGTTGCTGTCACGTCCCGACAGGCCGGCGACCTTGCCGAGCGCCGCCGCCCCACCCCACTTGGCCACGATGCAGGCCACCACGAACACCAGCAGGCCCGGGATGGCGTCGACGCTCAGCTTGGTGAAGTCGGCGTTGAGGCCGGCGAACGCGAGGAAGATCGGCAGGAGGATGACCGCGACGGTGTCGAACAGCTCCACCGTCATGTCACGGATCAACCCCTGGCGAACCGGCAGGACCAATCCGGCCATGAACCCGCCGACGATGACGTTGATGCCGAGGATGTGGGCGACCCACCCGGACGCGAACACGAGGATGAGGATCCAGGCGAACATCCCGTGGGACAGGGCCTCCCCGGCACCTGCCGGCGCGAACTCGTCCACTCCCGACCACGTCTTCTTGGCGTTGATCAGGCCGATCTTCTGGGCGCGTGCTTCGTACGGTTCGCCGACGTACCGCTCCAGCAGCGGCCGCACGACCACCATCATCACGACCAGGTACAGGACGGCCAGGCCGATCTTCCCCGCCAGCGTGCCGGTCGACGTTCCGGCCGAGACCCCCGCGGCGACGGCCACGAGCATGAACATCAGCACGGTGACCACGGCGGCCGAGGCCACCCCGATGGCGGCCAACGGGCTGGCCGACAGGCCCTTCTCCTGGAGGATGCGCGCCATGACCGGCAGCGCGGTGATGGAGATGAACGCCCCGATGAAGAGGGCGAACCCGGTGCTCGACACCGTGTCGACGTCGAAGACGAAGGTCTCGTTGTACAGGATCGGGCTGATCAGGAACCCGATGGCGACGGGCACGGCGACCACGCCGACGGCGACCGTGGTGATCTGGGCCGCCTTGCCCTTCAGCAGTCGGAAGTCCAGCTCCAGGCCGACGAGGAACATGAACAGCAGGAGGGCGAGCTGGCCGATCCCGTTGAGGACCGCACGGGCCTGCGGGGGGAACAGGCAGGAGGTGATCGAGGCGGGCTCGATGGCCGCGCCGGCCGCGTTGGTCAGCGACACCCCACAGGCCAGGAACTCCGGCGGCGAATCCAGCCCGAACAGGGTCGGGCCGAGCAGGCTGGGGCCGAGGAGGACACCAGCGATGATCTCGCCCACCACAGCCGGTTGTCCGACCTTCTTCGCGGCGAGGCCACACAACCGGGCAGCGACCAGGATCACCGCGATGTCGAACAACAAGAACGCGACTACTTGCCCACCGGTCAACATGTTTCGCGCTCCCTCTCAGCGGCGATGTGGAGGCGGAAACGTATCGCAGGTGGGTCCTGTCGTGCATCGCACTTCGCCATGCTGTCACCGCTTCGTTCTGGGCCGTCCGTCGTAGGGTGGTCGCTGCGTCGTCCACGATCCCGAAAGGCGCCTGCATGACTCGGAGGCATGGCCAGCGGACACGCCGCCGCGTCTCCACGGGCGTGCTCGTCGGGGCGCTGGTCGTGGCGACGGGTCTGGCAACCGCGTCGGAGCCGCCGACCCCGGGTCGGCACGACGAGCACAGCCGGTTCACCGACCAGTCCGAGGGGTTCCCACCCCAGCCCAGGGATGCCACGAACGTCCGGTTGCTGGCGTCGGACGCAGCCGAAGTCCGCGCCGGGGACCCGGACCCGTCGGCGGTGGGGGTCGCACTCGATGACCCGCAGGTCCGTGCTGCGGCGGGCGACCGGGTTCAGGTCGTCGGAACCGAGGCCGTCGGGGTGAAGGGCGAGGTGCCGGGGGCACTGGTCGTCACGCTGTACGGCCACGACGTGGCCGCGTCGGTGCTGGCCACGGTCGTCGACAACACGGTCGTTGCCGTGGAGTCGATCCCGGCGGAGGAGTGGCAGCCACCGATGACCGCCGAGGAACGCCTCCGCGCCGTGGACATCTCCCGCGACCACTGGCTGGCCGAGGGGTACACGCGGGTCACGGACCTGCAGGGCTACACGATCCATGCGCTGCGGTCCGACGGTCGGCCGTACCCCACACGCATGGCCTACACGACCTTCCACGCCGACGTCGACTCCCGTCCGGAGCTGGTGGCGTGGGTCGACCTGACCTCGGGGACGGTGACCCGATCGCGGGTGGAGGCTGCTCCCCAGGACGGCACGAGTGCCGCCCCGTCACCGCGCAGCGCCGGGGTGGACGCGGTGGAGCACCGTGGGCACCGCGACTGGAACGGGTGGTCGCTGGACTTCGACCTCAGCGGCCGCGACGACGGCATCTCGTTGTCCTCCGTCACCTACCAGGGCATCCCGGTCTTCGACCGGGTCAGCATGCCGGCCATGACGGTGTTCTACGACCACCCGCCGGGGACCCGGCCGGAGGACACCTGCGGGCCGTTCGTGGACCGCCTGGGGCTGACCGGCGGGCTGACCCCGGTGTACTGGGCCGACGACGCCGAGGTCGTGATCCGCGAGTTCGAGCAGCTCGGGGAGACCTGGCTGGAGTTCGGGATCCTCGACACGCTGGGCAACTACGTGCTGTACCAGAGCTGGTACCTGTCCGCGGACGGGCAGCTGGACGCCCACACCTTCGCCAAGGGCCTGCAGTGCGAGTTCGACCACGTGCACTACCCGTTCTGGCGGTTCGACGTGGACCTGGCCGGCCCGGAGGACGACGTGATCACCCGCCGGCTGCCGTCGGGGGAGCTGGAGGTGCTGGACAGCGAGTTCGACGCCCCGGCCGATACTGCGGTCGACCACGAGTGGGCCGTGACCGACACGGTGACGGGTGACACGGTTCGCCTGGCGTTCGACGACGGCTCGTGGAACGTGGCCGGTCAGGTCGTGCCGGAGGAGCTGTACACGACCAACGTGGTGTCGGGCCGCGTGGTCGACAGCCGCGAGCAGGGGGCATGGCGTCTCCCCGCGCTGGTCGACCTCGGCTACAACGACGGGGCCCCGCTGGAGGGGGCCGACGTCTCGTTGTGGTATCGCGGCTTCCTTCCCCACACCGCCGAGGAGGGCCCGGAGCTGTGGCACTCCACCGGCGTGCGGATGCAGGTCGAGCTGGCCCCCCGGTACTACCCGCGCCGGCCACGCTGACGCCGACCCCCGGCGGTCGCTGACCCGTTACTGGCCCAGCAGACGGGCTTTCTGGGCCTGGAACTCCTCCTCGGAAATCGTCCCCTGGGCACGAAGCCGCTCGAACTTCGTCAGCTCGTCGGCCACCGAGACGCCCGCGCGTGCGGCGCGCATGTCGTCGCGCTCCTTGGCCTTCTCGATCTCGGAGTAGATGCGGTTCTCCACGATCGAGGGGTTGAGCACGTCGGAGAACGCCTGGTTGCCGGTCTCGCCCGCGGACTCGATGCGCAGGTCACCGACGCGCAGCATGCGTTCGACGACGGTCTGGCTGAACGCCACGTTGGTGATGCGCTCCAACGGGATGTTCTGGCCCTGCTTGGACACCACTCCGGAGCGGTAGATGACCCGGTCCGTGGTCAGCACGAAGTGGGTGCTGCGCCACACGATCCAACGCCACACGAACCAGACGAGGGCGAGGGCCAGCGGAATCGCCGAGGCGATCTCGAACACGGTGTCGACTTGGTCCACGACCACGACCACGACGACGACCAGCGCCAGGGCGATCACCAGCAGGGCGAAGGGCCCGAGGAAGATCCGCCAGTGCGGGTTCAGGTCCAGCACCACGGACTCGTTGTCGTTCAGGAGCTTCTTGGGGTACGCCACGGCGGGCACGATACCGCCGACGGCCCACCCTCAGGTGAGCCGGTCCACGATCCATCCGGCGATCGTGGGCGTGGCGGTCGGTCCGGGGTGGAATCCGTCGGGGCCGAAGTCGCTGGCGGGCGTCCCGATCTCGACCACGTCCACACCGTGCTCGGCCAGCCACCCGGCCTGCGCGCGTCCGACCCTGCCGGTCAACCAGCCGACCAGCCGTCGGAGTGGCTGCGGCAACGCAGGGGCGTACCGCAGGTCCGGGGCACCGACGAGGACGATGCGGGCGTCGGGGGCGGCCGCGCGGATGGCCCGGACCATGTCGACGGTGTCCTGCCGGATGGTCTGCAACGGCCGTCGCTTCAGCCCGTCGTTGACCCCGGCGGAGACCACGATCACGTCGGGGGCTGGCTGTGGTGGCGGGACCAGCTGGCCGGCGACGTCGACGGTCGTGTGTCCGCTGACGGCCCGTTGCTCGACGACCACGGACCGGGTGGTGGCGGCCGCCAGCTGTGATGCGACCTGTCGGGGCAGCGTCAGGTCGGGGTCCTGGATGCCGTCACCGGCCATGGCGCTGTCTCCGAGGGTCAGCAGGCGGAGGGGCTCGGCATCGGTCGCGGCGTCGAGGGGCTGCACCAACCCGTCCAGCTCGTGGGGCAGCCGCAGCCGTCGTGCCGTGCGACGGGCCCCGACGACCCCGACGACGTTGCCGATGGCACCCCCGACGAGCAGTCCCGGACCCAGCAGCAGGGCCAGCCGCCACCGTGGCATCAGGTGAGCTGCCCGCGGATGGCCCCGTCCGGGAAGTCCTCGGTGTGGACGTTGGCGTAGTGGCCGGCAGGGTCGTCCAGGATCGCCTGGCGAACGGCCGGATCGACGTCGCCGTCGCACCGGGCCGAGCTGCTGCCGACCCCCAGCGCGATGGGATGCACGACCCCACCGGACTCGGTGGCCGACCCGGCGTGGATGTGTGCGCCGACCACGGGCGTCTCCAGCCCCTCCCATTCGATGGCGTAGCACAGCTCGTCGGCGATGCCGGTGTCGTACAGGGTGAAGGATCCCGTGGCGTCGGGGTGCCCCGGGCCCGGCACCTCGTTGGCGCCGAAGAGGGCCGCGAAGGATGTCGCTCGAGGGAGGAACACCTGCCCGCGGATCTCCCCGGCGGGGTTCAGCTCGGTGTGCACGTTCAGGTAATGGGCAGCGGGGTCCGCGACGAGCGCGGCAACCGCGGCGGCCTGCTCGTCCCCACCCCTGGTGCAGCCGACCACCCGGCCGTCTTGGCCGGCGACCGGCTCGAGGTTGACGGGCACGGCGACCGGACCGGGCTCACCGGGTGGGGCGAGGTGCACGTGGGCCGCGACGATCGGGCCGGACAGGTCCCACACCTCGGCATCCACGCACAGCGCATCCGCGCCGGCGTCGGAGCGCCACATGCGGGCGACGCCGGAGGCTGCCGGTGTGCTCGGGTCGGTCTGGACCTCCTGGTCGACGTCCATGACGGCCATCAGGGGTTCGGCGAGGTTCGTCCGCCCGTTGGCTGCCGTGGCCTGGCCGCACAGGTCGGTGGTCAGCGTCGGTCCGCAGATCACGGGGCCCCGGCGGAACAGCACCTCGACGGTGTCACCGGGCAGGGCCGCACGGCCACCGTCGGCCAGCACCAGGCCACCCGGCGCGTGCAGCGCGGCGGCGAACCCGCTGGCCCATGCCGTGTCGCCGAATCCCTCGACCACGGCGACCCCGACGGAATCCGGGAACGCCCCGATGAACGACGCCGCCGTGGCGGTGCGGGTGGGCCCTTCCGCCCGGAAGACGGTATGGGTTGCGGCCAGGTCCTCCTCGACCGCGGCGGGCACGGCGGCGGTTCCGCCGATGATGGTGATCCGTTCGACTCCGTGCTCGACCAGCCACGTCCGAAGTCCGTCGTCGACGGTGTCACCGACCAGCAGCACGGGCATCCCCTGGGCCGCACCCAGCGCCCCGGCCCCGAGCGAGTCGGCGAAGGCCGCCGACCCCTCACCGAACGCACGGGCCAGCAGGACCTCGGGAATCGTGTCGCTGAGGACGAGGTCGGCGACTGCCCGGGCGGTCTCCAGCCTGCTCGGGCCACCGGCCCGCTCGACGGTCTCCACGACGTCACCGAGCGCCTGCTCGACGTCGGTGCTGACGGCCGCCTCGAGGCCGAGGACGATCACCCGGGTGACGCCCAACCGCTGCAGCTCGTCGGCGACCCGCGGGTCGAGGGTGTCGCGCGGCGTCAGCAGCAACGGCGCATCCAGCAGGCCCTGCCCCGTGCCCGACGCGAGGGAGTCCGCGAAGCCGCCCGCGGTCCCCACGAAGGCCGTGGTCGCGCCGCCGTCGGGCAGGCGCGCGCTCCACGCCAGCGCAGTGGCGACCGGGTCGGTGCCGTCCAGCGGCCCGTCGGTCGGCGGCTCGCTCGGCGGGTCGGTGGCCGGCGGTTCCGTCGGCTCGGGGTCGACCGGCCCCTCCCCCTGATCGACGACCGTGACGGTGCCGTTCTGGCGGTCGCCGTCGGGTGTGGAGTGGATCCTGCAGTAGTACTCGAAGGTGCCCGTGGCGTTGAAGGTCACGTCGTAGGTCGTGTTGGAGGTCTGGGTCCCCGAGTCGAACCGGCCGTCGTCGGCGGTGACGGTGTGGGTGCCCTCCACGAACGTCCAGCGGACCACCTCACCGAGCTCGATGGTGACATCGGCGGGTTCGAACGCGACGTTGACCACGTCCACCTCGGCCGCGGGCTCCTGCGCAGCTGCTGGGACGGCAACCATGCCCCCCAGCAGCAGCGATCCGACGAGGAGGACACGGGCCGCGAGCGTCATGGGGAACTTTCGGTAGGAGGGGTCTGTCGGGTGTTCGGGTCAGGCGGCGCCGCGGATGGCGTCCACGGCCTTCTCGGCGATCATGATGGTCGGCGCGTTGGTGTTGCCGCCGATCAGGTCGGGCATGACGCTGGCGTCGACGACGCGCAGGCCGTCGAGCCCGTTGACGCGCAGCTGGTCGGGGTCGACGACCGCGTCCTCGTGGGTGCCCATCGCGCAGGTGCCGACCGGGTGGTAGATCGTCTGCAGCTGCTGCAGCGTCGCCTGGCGGATGTCGTCCTCGCTGGTGGCGCTCGGCGGCGGGATGATGCGGTTGGCCCGGAACCGGTTGAGCGCGGGTTGCGTCAGGACGTCGTGGATCATGTGCCAGCCGGCCATCAACGTCTCGAAGTCGCTGGGGTCGTCGAGGTAGTTGGGTTCGATGATCGGTGCCCACCGTGGGTCCGGACCCTTCAGCTGGATGTGGCCGACCGACCTCGGGCGCAGCAACCCGGACGAGCACGTCAGGCCATGGCCGTCGGGTTCGCGCAACCCCTCGTCGGCGAAGACCGCCGGGGCGAAGTGCAGCTGGACGTCGGGCATCGACAACGACGGGTCGGTGCGGATGAACCCGCCGGCCTCTGCGACGTTGCTGGTCAGCGGCCCCTTGCCGCGCAGCAGGAAGTTGGCCAGGTGGTGGGGCGCATCGGCCCCGAAGAGGCTGCCGCCCGGTGCGGCGAAGATCGGGCCGGCCATCACGTGGTCCTGCAGGTTCTGCCCGACCCCCGGGTGGTCCGCGACGACGGGGACGCCCACGTCGACCAGGTGATGGGCCGGACCGACGCCCGAGAGCATCAGCAGCTGTGGCGAACCGATGGCACCGCTGGCGAGGATGACCTCCCGTGCCTCGACGTGTTCGACCCGCCCCTGCCGACGCACCTCCACGCCCGTGGCACGCGCGCCGTCGAACGTCACCCGGTTCACGGGAGCGTCGGTCCAGACCTCCAGGTTCGGACGATCCCGCGCCGGGGCCAGGAAGGCGTCGGCGGCGCTCCACCGTCGGCCGCGGTGCTGGGTCAGCTGGTACATGCCGATCCCCTCCTGCTCCGCGCCGTTGAAGTCGTCGTTCAGCGGCAGGCCCGCGTCGGCGGCCGCCTGCAGGAACGCCGGGGTCATGGGGCGTGGCGACACCTGGTCGCTGACGTGCAGGGGGCCGCCACTCCCGTGGAACCGGTCGTGCTTGGAGGCGTTGTCCTCGCTGCGAACGAAGTACGGCAGGACGTCGTCGTAGCCCCAGCCCTTGCACCCCCAGTGGTCGCGCCAGCGGTCGTAGTCGCCGCGATGGCCCCGGATGTAGATCATGGCGTTGATCGAGGACGACCCGCCGAGGACCTTGCCGCGGGGCCAGTAGACCCGGCGGTCCAGCACGTGCTTCTGGGGTTCGGTGTCGAAGTTCCAGTCCCAGCGCGAGCGGTACAGGCTGGGGAACGCCGCGGGGATGTGCAGGTTGGCGTTGGTATCGGGCCCACCTGCCTCGAGCAGCAGCACCCTCGCGTCCTCGTCTTCGCTGAGGCGACCGGCCAGCACACAACCAGCAGACCCCGCGCCGACGATCACGTAGTCGTACATGCACAACCCTTTCGGCCCGAACGGTGGCCGTCACCCTATACCCCGACCAACTCCTCCAGCAGGGCCGTGGTCGCCGATGGGACCCAGTCGGCGGGCCCGCTGACCTAGCGCGGGACGAGTCCGTGCAGGGTCAGCCCCAGCACGTGATCTGCGGTGGGCCCTGCGGCCTCGTGCGGCCGGCTCATCACGCGCAGCAGGAGGAGGTTGAAGATGCTTGCGGCGGCATCACTGGGGTCGACGTCATCACGAACGTCGCCGTCGACCACCGCCCGTTGGAGGTGGTCGGCGAGCACCTTCGGCAGGTCGAAGACCCGTCGGGGGTCCTCCGCGTCGTCGGCCGGCGGGCCGTGCCGGAAGGTGTAGGAGGCGGCAGCAGCCAGGACGGTGGACGCCAGCGCCCGGTTTCGTACGAACAGGTCGGCCGTGCGCCGGACGAGCTCGCCGACCGCATCGATGCCCGACATCGCCGTGGCGGCGGTGTCCGCCCAGTCGAAGACGCCAGGGCCGGCAAGCCGTCGCAGGACGCTGGCGGCGAGCACGCCCTGGGAGTGGAAGTGCTCGTACACCGTCGACTGGGCCACACCGGCCCGCTTGGCGAGCGCCGACATGGCCACGGTGGGCCATTCGCCCCTGGACGATGCGACGTTGTCGAGCCGGGCCCACTCCTCCTCGGCCGCGTCGAGGATGCGTCGGCGCGTCGCCTCGGTCCGTGACCCACCAGCTGCCCCACGCCCACCCATGCGTGGCGAGACTATCGGATTCGGAGCAGGTTCCACTTGCTCCGCTCCGAGTAGCGCGACATCTTGGTCGTGGGGTGGGCACCCGGGGCCGGCAGTCCGAGACGGCCGGCCCCGGACACACCTCGTGCCCCGGTCACTCGGCTGCCTCGCGTGCCAGGACGGCGTCGATGCTCGCGTGGAAGTTCTGCAGGGCTGGCTCGTTGCGACCGAAGACCATCTCGTGCATCAGGCCCGAGGCGATGTTGCGCTGGATGGCCTCCTGCTGCTGGAAGTCCTCGGTCAGCACGACCTCTGCGGTGAAGTCCAGGTTGCGCTGGAAGAACGCCCTGGAGCGGTCGCCCTCCGGACCCTCCGGGATCCCGTCGGGGGTGTAGAACCGCAGGTGCACGCGGCAACGGGACGGGTCGCTGGGGTGCGGATAAGCCTGCCACACCTCCGCGTGGCCCGAGCTCGGCAGGTTGATGACGGCGTTGGGGAACAGCTGGTAGACGACCGAGGAGTGGCCGAGCAGGTCCCACTCGTCCTCGGGCAGCTCGGCGACGGTGCGTGCGAGCTGCTTGCCGAACACCACCCCACGGCCGTGCGGGCCGAAGGTGTCACCCACGGCGGGGGTCGACAGCAGCCCCTTCCCCACGGTGCGGCTGTGCAAGGAGAAGATGTGATACGCCTCGAGGAAGGTGTCGTAGGCCAGCTTCCAGTTGCAGTCCACCTCCACGACCCGCTCGTCGAAGAAGCGGTAGCGGTCGAAGTCCCAGCTGGCGAGCTCGTCGTGGACCCCGCCGAGCCAGTCCTCGACGTCCAGCGGGCCGGTCGCGCCGGGGGCGACGACCAGCAGGCCGGCGACCTCGGCGACGGGGATCGGATGCAGCCCCAGCGCCTCGCGATCTTCCCCCGCGAAGCCGTCGCGGGCCAGCGGCTGGCCGAGGAGGTCACCGTGCAGGTCATAGGTCCAGGCGTGGTACGGACAGGTGAACACGCGGCCGGCGTGGCCGTGCCCCTCGGCAACACGCGACCCTCGGTGGCGGCAGGCGTTGAGGAACGCGCGGACCTGGCCGTCCTCACCCCGCACGAGGAGGGTCGGGACGTCGCCGACGTCGACGGCCACGCAGTCACCGGTGTCGGGCAGGTCGCCCGACAGCGCGGCCACCAGCGGCCGGCCCCGGAACAGCAACGCCCGCTCGGCGGTTGCTCGTCCCTCGTCGACGTAGACGCCCACGTCGTGGTGGCGGGTGTCGGGTGCCATGTCGGTGGTGCGGTCGGCCCGCAGCTTCAGGAAGCGGTGGATCAGGTCGACCTGGGCTGAGTGACGCATCTCGGCAGACAGTAGTCATCCCGGCGGTTCCTGTGAACCCCCTCGGTTGCGGGCTCACGCTCGGGCATCGCCCTCACCGGGACGGCGACGGGGGAACGTGAGGACGATGTCGAGTCCACCCCGGTCGTTGTTCCTGGCGATGACGGTGCCGTTGTGCCGGGTCATCACCCCCCTGACCGACGCCAGTCCGAGCGCTGCGTGTCCCGGCATGGCCGGGGGGCGCTCGCCGAGGCCGAAGATCGTTTCCAGCTGCGCCCGGGGCACGCCCGGCCCGTTGTCGGAGAAGACGATTCGTTCGCCGTCCGGTACCAGCTCGGCACGGACGCGGATCCTCGGCTGCGTCCCCGGGGTGCAGTGTCGGATGGCGTTATGGAGGACGTTGAGCACGACCTGCCGCAACGACGCCGGCTGGCCCCAGACGTCGGGCAGGTCCTCCAGCATGATCGACGCACCCGACTCGACGAAGTCCTCGTGGAGCATGTCGTGGGCCCACGCCACCATCTCGGTGACGTTGATCCGGCTTCGCCCGCTCGTGTCGGCGATGTCGACGAGCATGGCGTCGAGGGCCAGCAGCGATCGGTCTGCGACCGCCGCGAGCTCGTGACGGAGGCGCTGGCGGACCTCCTCGTCGATCTCGTCGCGGTCCAGCGCCTTGGCGTAGCCCCGCATCGCCACCATCGGGTTCCGCAGGTCGTGGGCGATCTGCTCGACCATCTTGCGCAGCTGGGTGTTGCCGCCGAGGATCGCCCGGTTCTGGGCCTCCAGCGCCGTCCGGAACGCGGCTCGTTCGACGGCATGGGACAGCACGCGGGCCAGGACCTGCGGCGTGGTGACATGCACCTTGTCGAGCACGTCGTCAACGCCCAGGCGAAGGGACTCGCGGACGAGTCGATCGTCGATGCTGCCCGACACGACCACCAGCGGCGGCACGTTGGGGTGCGCCAGGAGCCGGCGTGGCGCGTCGAGCGCCCGGGCATCGGGCAGGTGCAGGTCGACCATCCCGACGTCGAAGTCGAGGGACCACTCGAGCAGGTCCATGGCCTCCGACAGGCTGGTGGCGATCTCGACCTCGAACCGGTCATCCGGGAGCATCCCATGGGCGATGGCGGCGTCGGTCAGGCTGTCCTCGACCAGCAGCACCCTGGAGCGATCACGAACACGCGGCGAGGGGTCCGCACGCGCATCGGATGGCTCCATCGGTCGGGCTCCTGACTCAGTCGGGAAGGCGAGCCTAGAGCCACACGGTGCAGGACGTCTCGAGCTGGGTCGCCCGGGGTGGGGACCGTCCGGGGAGGGTCGGGGTCTAGCGGCGACGGGGTTCGGTCGACGGCCCGACATGGCGGTCCAGCCACGCCAGCAACGGCGCCCCGTGCACGAAGGTGTCGCGGACGAACCGCACGGCCCGGCGGGTGTGGACCGTCGGGCCTGGTGCGGCCTCGCGCATCCAGGTGAGGTTCTTGCGTCGCAGGAGGTCGATCCTGGGATGGTCGCGGTCCCAGCCGCGGGGGGCCGTCTTGAGCATCTCGCTGTGCACCTCGTACCCCTTCTTCCCGGCGGTGGTGCGCAGGAGCGAGGCGAGCTCCTCCCCCGTCACCTCGTCCGCCGCGGCGGTCCGAAGGCGCTCGAGCTGGTCCCGGGCGAGCTGGTAGTACCCCCCGCCCGCCCCGAGCCCGTCGGCGGACGCCCTGACGTAGAAGCCGCCCCCGTCCGCGGTGTGGAACGCCGCTGCGACCTGGGTCTTGTAGGGGGTCTTGTCCTTGCTGAAGCGGACGTCGCGGTAGGGCCGGAAGATCTTGGCCGCTCCGAACTCCTCCTCCAGCTCGGCCACCAGCGCCTCCATCGGCGCGCGCACGTCGTGGTCGTAGACGTCCTTGTTGGCCTCCCAGAAGCCCTTGGTGTTGTTCACCTCCAGCTCGGAGTAGAACGTCACCAGCGATTCGGGCCACCCACTGAACGTCATCGATCCTCAGCTCCTCGTCGGTTGTCGAGCTACCGGACTGGTTGTACCGAGGTCGACGAACGGCGGGGGCACGAATCGACGGGGCTCGTGGACAACCGATGCAGGCGGCGCCTCAGATCGGCAGCGGCGGCGCGTCGTCGTCGTCCAGCGGCGGCGGGGCCTGGCCGCTGTGCACGGTGCCGAAGCAGAGGACCATGCGCTCGACGAGCCCACCGAGGCGACGGCCACGGAGGTAGGACTCGATCGTCGTGGTCGGTGTGGCGGCGACCCCGGCGTCGAGGTCGACCCCGAGGTGCCGGTGGATCGTCATCAGGTCGATGTTGCGGTGGAACACCGACTCCTCCGAGGCGAGGTCGTCGATGAGGACCTGTCCGACCTCGGGGCCGAGCACGCTGCGGCAGCCCATCGGGTCGGCAACGGCCTGCTCGACGGTCTCGAACCGGTTCAGCAGGTCCTTGGCCCGCTTGGGGCCGATGCCGTTGATGCCGGGGAGGTTGTCGCTGGTGTCCCCGCGCAGCGCGGCGAACTCGGTGTACTGGCCGGGCGCGATCCCGAGCTCGCGGCGGTAACGGGTGGTGTCCATGCGTTGGGCACGGTGCATGCCCGAGCGGATGCGCAGCACCGAGGTGGCGTCGCTGACCAGGGAGAAGGCGTCCCGGTCCGACGTGGCCACGACGCAGCGACGGTTCGCCACCTCCGCGCTGGCCGCCACCGAGCCGCAGACGTCGTCGGCCTCGTAGCCCTCGTGGGTCACCACGCAGGCACCGAGCGCGTCGAGGGCAAGGGGGATCTCGTCCAGCAGCGCGTCCAGCGCATCGGGCTTGTCGGGCCGCTGTCCCTTGTAGGCCGGCCATGCCTCCTTGCGGACCGACCGCTTGCGGCAGTCGAACCCGATGACGGTGGAGGCGGGACGGACGATGTCGACCACGGCCGCCAGGAGCGCCAGGAAGCCGTACAGGCCGGCGCCGACGAGGTCGCCGTCGTCGCGTCGGCCGGCATAGGCGTGGTAGCCGCGATGGGCCAGGGAGTTGCCGTCGACGGCGAGGACCGTCGGGCCGAGCGGGATGTCGGCAGCCTTGCGGGCGATCGGCGTCCGACGCGGGATCACGGTGTCGGTGACCGGGAGCACCGGCACGGCCGCCTCGGCGACCTGCATGTCATCGTCGAACAACGCCAAGGAGTCCATCGCGCACACCCGTTCGACCCGATCGGGCGGGGGGAGAGACGCCGCGTCAGCGACCCGCCGGTCGAACTCGTCCGTTGACTATAGCGACCCCCTCCGCCACCAACCGACGAGCCTGGTCGTCCCCCTTGGCCAGCGTCCCGTCGGCCCGGATCACCCGCCACCAGGGCAACCCGTCGGACTCGCGGAGGACACGACCGACGCCTCGGGCGGCCCCTGGACGGCCGGCCTCCTCGGCGACCTCGCCGTAGCTGGCGCACTCGCCGGGGCGCAGGCTGGCGACCACACGCCGCACCGAAGCGGTGAAGTCCTCCGGCCCGTGGCCGTCCGGCTCGGCCGCGTCACCCACCGCACCGCCCTCCTCCGGGTCAAGTCGTGTCATCGTTTCGTCATGGTGGCAGACGGTCACGCTCGTACCGTGTGGTCTCCCACACTCGTCCATCAGCGAGGAGCATCCCATGACCGATGTCGATCCGACGAGCACCGAGCAGGCCGGCCCGGGCCAGCGTGTCGAGCTCACCGACGAGGAGTGGCGACGCCGGCTGACCCCCGAGCAGTACCAGGTGCTGCGCGGCGCCGGAACCGAGCGGGCCTTCACCGGTGCCTACTGGGACGTCAAGGACCCGGGCGTGTACCGCTGCGCGGGGTGCGGTGCGGAGCTGTTCCGCTCCGACACCAAGTACGACTCCGGCAGCGGCTGGCCGTCGTTCACCGAACCGATCAGCCCCGACGCCGTGGAGGAACGGACCGACCGGTCGCTCGGCATGGTCCGTACCGAGG
This sequence comes from Euzebya pacifica, assembly GCF_003344865.1. GTDB lineage: Bacteria > Actinomycetota > Nitriliruptoria > Euzebyales > Euzebyaceae > Euzebya > Euzebya pacifica. Next base: position 613,548 of record NZ_CP031165.1, on the reverse strand, counting down.
CGGTCTGCGCGCGCTGCGGCGGCCACCTCGGCCACGTCTTCCCCGACGGCCCCGGCCCGGGCGGCCTGCGCTACTGCATGAACTCCGTCTCCATGGAGCTCGACAGCGAGTGAGGGCGCGTTGGTGGCGCCGAACCCCTTCGTGACACCAGGCTGGTTTGGCGACACCGCGGGCGTGTGCCTAGCGTGATCGGCATGCGCCCTCCCAAGGACTTCTTCCGCCCGCTCGCCGTCGGCGCCCCCGAGCCGCTGCGCGAGATCCCCGTTCGTCCCTCCCGGATGATCCACTTCTTCCCGCCGTCGGTGGACAAGATGGTGGCCAAGGTCCCCGACATCATCCCGACGGTCGACGTGCTGCTGGCCAACCTCGAGGACGGCGTCCCCGCCACCGACAAGGACGCCGCGCGGGCCGGCATGGTCCGCGTCGCGCAGGACAACGACTTCGGCGAGACGCAGTTCTGGACCCGCATCAACTCCCTCGACTCGCCCTGGTGCCTGGACGACCTGACCGCGGCGGTGCTGGAGGCCGGTGAGGCGCTGGACGTCATCATGGTCCCCAAGGTCGAGGGCCCGGAGGACATCCACTACGTCGACCGGCTGCTGGCGCAGCTGGAGGCCAAGGCAGGTCTCGACACCCCACTGCAGGTCCACGCGATCCTGGAGACCGCCCGTGGTGTGGCCAACGTCGAGGAGATCTGCGGCGCGTCGCCGCGCATGCAGGGCCTGTCGCTCGGCCCGGCCGACCTGGCCGCCAACCGGCGGATGAAGACCACCCGCGTCGGCGGTGGCCACCCCGGCTACCTGGTCCGTTCCGACCCCGACGCCGACAACCCCGAGGCCGCGCGCGCCACCTTCCAGCAGGACCTGTGGCACTACACGATCGCCCGGATGGTCGACGCGTGTGTCACCCACGGCATCCTGCCGTTCTACGGCCCGTTCGGTGACATCAAGGACACCCAGGCGTGCGAGGACCAGTTCCGCAACGCCTACCTGCTGGGCTGCGTCGGCGCGTGGTCGCTGCACCCCGTCCAGATCGGCATCGCCAAGACGGTCTTCTCCCCCGACCCGGCCGACGTCGCCCACGCCAAGCGGGTCGTCGACGCCATGGGCGACGGCACGGGCGCCATCATGCTGGACGGCAAGATGGAGGACGACGCCAGCGTGAAGCAGTGCCGCGTCGTGCTCGAGCTTGCTCGCGAGCTGTCCGCCCGCGACCCCGAGCTCGCCGAGGCCTACGACCTGTAAACCCGGGCGGCGTGTCGCCCCAGTCGACCCCCTCGCGACCCAGCCGACACACATCCGAGGCGTGTCGGACCAGTCGACCCCCTCGCGGGCAGCCTCAAGACTTCGTTGCAACACGACACTTCGAGGTGGAGGCGGTAGGTCATGGTGATGTCGAGGGCCAAGGGTGAGAAGCGGTGGTTGCGGTTGCCTGATGAGGTGCGGGCGGAGGTGATCCGTCGGGCACGAGCCGGTCAGGGCCGCCGGCAGATCCTTGAGGAGGTCGACATCTCCGTGGGCAGCTTCCTCAACGTGCTCAAGCCGTTTGGTGGGGTGTTGCGGGCAGAGCTTGCGACTGATCCCTCACCGCACCGGTTGTCGCTTGATGATCGGGTGGAGATCCGGTTGGGGATCGGTCGGGGCGAGACCTATCAGGCCATCGCCGATCGGGTCGGCCGGCACAAGTCCTCGGTGTGGCGCGAGGTGGACCGCAACGGTGGCCGTGAGGCCTACCGGCCGATGCTTGCCCACAAGCGTGCCCACGAGCAGGCACGGCGGGCCAAGCCGACCAAGCTCGCCAGCTGCGCGGAGCTGGCCGGCCTCGTCGAGCACGGCCTGCGCAGACTGTGGTCGCCCCAGCAGATCGCGGCAGATCTCAAGGAGCGGTTCGGCGACGATGAGTCGATGACGGTGTCACACGAGACGATCTACAAGTCGCTGTACGTCCAGGGGCGGGGCGAGCTGCGACGCGAGCTGACGTCGTGCCTGCGGACCGGTCGGGCCAAGCGGGTCCCCTCCGGTCGGTCTCCCCGGCCACGCATGCACGACATGGTGATGATCAGCGAGCGGCCCGCGGAGGTGGAGGACCGTGCCGTGCCCGGTCACTGGGAGGGCGACCTGATCATCGGCAAGGACGGCAAGTCCGCGGTGGGCACCCTTGTGGAGCGCTCCACGCGCTACGTGATGCTGATGCACCTCGATGGCGACCGGACCGCCGCGACGGTGCGCGATGCCATGACCACCGCGATCACCGGGCTGCCCGAGCACCTGCGGCGGTCCATCACCTGGGACCAGGGCATCGAGATGGCCGAGCACGTCCAGTTCACCATCGACACCGACGTGCCCGTCTACTTCTGCGACCCCCACTCGCCCTGGCAACGCGGTTCCAACGAGAACACCAACGGGTTGCTGCGCCAGTACATGCCCAAGGGCACCGACCTGTCAGTCCACACCCAAGCGAACCTCAACGACTTCGCCGAGAGCCTCAACACCCGCCCCCGACAAACCCTCGGCTGGAAGACCCCATGAACCGCACCGGCTTCTTCGGAGGCTCGCTCAGTTGGGTAGTGCCAGTTCTAGTTGGCCACGGTCAGCGTAGTAGGCGGCTTCGAACTCTGCGGGCGGGATGCCACCGAGGCGGTGGTGCAGCCGCCGGGTGTTGAACCACTCCACGTAGGTGAGGAGGGCGAACTCCACGTCGGCGGCGGAGCGCCACCGGTGGCGGTGGATCAGCTCGGTCTTGACCAACCCGATGGTGGTCTCGGCCAGGGCGTTGTCGTAGGAATCGCCGCGAGATCCAACCGATGCAACCGCGCCAGCTTCGGCCAGCCGCTCGGTGTAGCGCACCGCGACATATTGCGACCCGCGGTCGGTGTGAACGACCACGCCGGCCACGTCAGCACGACGGGCAACCGCGGCATCAAGGGCATCGATGGCGATGTCGGTGTGCATCGTGGTGGCGACCTGCCAGCCCACGATCGCGCGGGAGAACACGTCGATGACGAACGCGGCATACACGAACGCGCCGGTGATCAGCCGGATGTAGGTCAAGTCAGCGACCCACAGCTCGTTGGGTGACTCGGCGGTGAAGTCGCGGTCCACCAGGTCCTGACGATCAGCCGCGGCAGGATCAGGGATCGTGGTCGTCTTCCAGCCGCCACGCCGGACGCCACGCAGTCCCAGGTCTGCCATCAGCCGTTGCACGGTGCAGCGGGCCACCGCGATGCCCTCGCGGTTCAACTGCAGCCAGACCTTGCGGACGCCGTAGACGCCGTAGTGCTCGGCGTGGACCCGTCGGATGTCAGCAGACAGCTGTGCGTCGCGGACCTGACGGGCCGAGGGGGCCTTGGTGGCGTGGGCGTAGTAGGTGGAGGGGGCGATCTGCAGCTGCGCACAGATCGGCTCGACTCCCCACACCATCCCGTCGGTGGTGACGCGGTGCCGGTGGGCATCGATGAAGGCGATCATCGCTTCGGTCGCGGGTCGAGCTCCGCTGCAAAGAAAACCGATGCTGCCTTGAGGATTTCGTTGGCCCGGCGGAGCTCACGGTTCTCCCGTTCCAGTTCCTTGATGCGTTGCCGTTCCTCCCTCGACACACCATCAACGACACCGTCATCGACATCGGCCTGGCGGACCCACAGCCGCACCGTCTCAGCCGTCGCGCCGAACTTGGCAGCGATCGACTTCATCGCCGCCCACTCCGAGTCGTACTCCGCGCGGTGGGCTCGAAACAGCCTCACCGCTTCCTCCCGCACCGACTCTGGGTACGGACCTGATCGCTTGCTCATGACTCCATCCTCTCAAGGACTGGAGCCTCCGGCAGACCCGGTGCGGTTCACCAGCCGCCCAACTCGCCCAAGTTGTTGCACCCACCGGTTGACATCAAGGCGACTGTGCCGACACACACGAGAGGCGTGGCGGACCAGTCGACCCCCTTGCGACCCAGCCGACACGCGGGGGTGGGCCGGCCCAGCCGACACGCGCCCGCCGAGGGAGTCAGGTCGGGGGGAGGGGCGGGGGGCCGGACTCCAGCGTCGTGTCGATCATCCGGCGTTCGTGGGTCGGGGGTGGCGGGCCGGTCCGGGGTGTGGCGATCGGCAGGGTCGTGGTCGACCAGCCCAGGGCCTGCTCGACGTCCACCAGCATGCGGCCGAACGACTCGGCGGTCGGCCGCGCGGCAGGGTCCTTGGCCAGCCCCTGCTCGATCACGCGGACCAGCTGGTCGGGCACCCCGCGGGTACGGAGGTCGGGTGCCGGTGCATCGATGATCCGCAGGAGCATGGCGATCGGCTGCTCGGCGGCGTCACCCTCGACGAACGGCGCGTGACCGGCCAGCAGCTCGAACAGGGTCGAGGCCAGGGAGTACACGTCGGAGGCGACGGTGGCGGTTCCGCCCTCCACGACCTCGGGTGAGACGTGGGCCAGCGTCATCCCTCCCCCGGTGGTGTGGGTGGCGTCGACCAGGCCGGAGATGCCGAAGTCCGCCAGCTTCACCTCGCCGAACACGCTGCGGAGGATGTTGGCCGGCTTGACGTCCCGGTGCAGCACCCCGGCTTCGTGGGCGCAGTGCAGCGCCCCGGCGATCCGGATGCCGACGCTGGCGGTCTCAGCCGCGGTCATCGGCGAGTCACCGCCGAGCGCCCCACCGCCCAGGTACTCCATCGCGATGTACGGAACGCCCCGAGGGGTCTGACCGGCGTCGAAGAGCACCACGATGTTGGGGTGCCAGCCGAGCGCACCGAGCGCCTGGGACTCGCGGGTGAACCGCTTCTCGGTGCGGGCGTCCAGCGCCGGGGCGGCCAGGACCTTGATCGCCACCTCGCGACCGATGCTCTCCTGCGTGGCCCGGTAGACCGTCGCCGTCCCGCCCGAGCCGATCGGCTCGAGCTGGCTGTATCCGGGGATCTCGTGCATGGCAGCGCTGACGCTAGCGCGTCGTGGTCCCGCCGACTCGTCGCGTCACCGGATCAGCTCCACGAGGGCCACATCGGGCTCGGCAACGACCACGCCCGCACCGGTGGTTGCCAGGCGGGTGACGTCGCCGACGGTGTCGACCGCGGTGGTGGCTCCGTCAGGGAAGAGGAGCAGCAGCCTGCCGTCGACCACCGCCCACAGCCGTCCGTCGGTGGTCCCGGCCACGTCGTCGACGTCGGTGGTGACCACCGGGCCGCCGGGGACCAGGTCGTGGAGCAGGCCGTCGCCGGTCAGGACGGCCACGCGGTCGGGACCCGCGGTGACCAGCTCGACGGGGGTGCCGCTGACCTCCTCCAGCTGATCGACGATGCCGTCGGTCACGCGGATGACGGTGCCGTCGGCGGTGGCGGCGACGATCGTCTCGTCTGCGCTGTCGACCTGGACAGCGCCGGGCAGGTCCACCAGCCGCTCGACCTGCCCGTCCGCCCACCGGGCCACCCCCTGCCGGTCGGCGAGGAGGAACCCGTCAGCGGTCGGGCTGACGTCGACCGCGCCGGCGACGATGTCACCGACCGGCCGCAGGGTGGTGGCGTCGAGGACCTGCACGCCGTTCGGCAGGCGGACCGCCAGCAGGTCGCCGCTGACCGCCAGGCCGGTGATGTCGGCGACCGGCGTGGCCGTCCGTTCCCCGTCGGCCAGCCGGACGATCTCCGTTGCGGTCGACACCCAGACGACGTCGCCGTCGCTGGCCAGCGCGGTTGCGGTCCCCTCGAACGGGACGGCGGCAACGGCGACCGGATCCCCAGTCGTCGGCAGGGGCGGCAGCGCGGGAGGAGGGGCGGGGGCGGGGGGCGGGGCGGGGGTCGGCGCCGGCGCGGGCTCGAGGGTGGCGGTCACCGGCGGCGCCTCGGCCGCGTCATCGCCGGTGTCGTCCTCGGGGTCGCCGGGCTGGGGGCCGGTCTGGGGAAGGTCGGGCAGCTCCTCGGCGTCCGGTGCCTCGTCGAGCTGGGTGGGTGCGGCGTCCGGGACGGCGGCGCTGTCGCCCTCCGGATCGCCTCCACCGGTGAACGTGGACGTGGCGACGAAGGTCAGGGCCACCAGCGCCGCCGCCGCCGCACCCAGCCCACCCGCGATGCGCTGCAGCCGCTGGGCCTTCCGTCGCGCCTCGGCCGGTGGCTGGTCGGGCAACCCGGCAGCCGGTGCGGGCAACCCCGACGGCGACGCCGGCGCCGGACGGCCCGCCGTGATGATGGGGACGGCGGCGAGGCCCAGCTCCTGTCGCGCGGACTGCAGCTCGCGGGCGAGGTCCTCGGCCCGGGCCGGCCGATCCGACGGCGCCTTGGCCATCGCTCGGCGCAGCACACGCGCGACCGGCGGCGGAAACCCCTGCTCGGCAAGGTCGGGCACGGGGTCGCGGTGGGCGCGCAGCATCATGGCCGCCGGCGACTCGTCGGTGTCACGGTGGAACGCGGGCTGGCCCGTCAGCAGGGCGAACAGGGTGGCGCCGAGGGCGTAGACATCCGACGCCGTGGAGGCCCCTGCGCCAGCCAGCAGCTCCGGCGCGCTGTAGGCGATCGTGCCCGTGGTGCCCCGCCGCAGGCCAGCCGCCCCTGCCGCCAGGGCCACCCCGAAGTCCGACACCTTGACCTGTCCGTCATCGGCGATGAGCAGGTTGTCGGGCTTGACGTCACGGTGCAGCAGCCCGGCGTTGTGCGCTACCTGCAGGCCCGTCGCGGCCTGGATGCCGGCCGCGGTCACCATGTCGACGGGCTGCGCACCCTCCCGTCGCATCAGGTCCCCGAGCGACCCGCGCGCCAGGTACTCCATCGCGATCCACGGCTGTCCCCCGACGTCGCCCGCGTCGATGATGGCGACGATGGCGGGGTGCCAGGCGAGGGTGCCCATGACCTGCACCTCTGCGGCCACGCGATGCACGGCCTCGTCGTCGAGGACACGGTGCAGCACCTTGAGGGCCAACGGCCGATCCAACCGGTCCGCCGTGGCCAGGTACACGACGCCGAATCCACCTCGTCCCAGCTGCTGCTGCAGCTGGAATCCCGGTACGGCGAAGGCCGGTTCGTCCATCTCGCGGGAAGCCTATTCCTGTCTGCTCATGTTGCGCTGCGTCCCGCCGATTCGTACGAACAGCAACAGACGTAGCGAGACAGGTGAACCGGCGTGCTGACAGAGGACGAATGGGGCGACGACGCGATACGGAGCGTGATCGACGATCTGCCCGATCCGCTCGTCTGCTTCCTCCCGAACGGCACGGTGCTGTACTCCAACCGCGCCCATGACGTCATCCACGGGGCGCAGCCGGGCACGCTCGTCGGCACCGACTTCGTGGAGCTGCTGCCCGAGGAACATCACCGCACGGCACGCCGTTTCCTTGCCCGCATGAGCGCGGAGGTGGGCCCGGACAACCGGACGGTCCACAGCGTGACGGAGGTTCGCCCGAACGGGAAGCCCGTCTTCGTGGAGTGGACCAACACCGCCCACTTCGACGAGGAGGGGCAGCTTCTCGGCGTCATCGCATCCGGCCGGGACATCACCGCCCGACAGCTCGAGCAGGCACAGCTCGCCCACGAGATCCGCCATGACGCACTCACCGGTGTCCTCAGCAGGTACGGGCTCGAGCAGCACCTCGCGGACTGCTACGCCGCTGCCGGGGACGACGTCCCCGAGCTGACGCTGATCTACCTCGACCTCGACGGGTTCAAGGAGATCAACGACCGACACGGCCACCACATCGGCGATGCCACCCTGATCGCGGTCGGCGACGTCCTGCGTGGTGTGGTTCGTCCCGACGACGCCGTCGGCCGACTCGGCGGGGACGAGTTCGTCCTGGTCCTCCACGGCACCGACCGGACGTCGCTGCCGATCGCCCGCGTCCGCCAGATCACCCGTTCGCTGAACACTCTCGACCATCCCGTCGGCGTGTCGGTCGGGCTGGCCAGCCCCCGTTACGGCGAGTCGTGGGCCCAGCTGATCGCCGAGGCCGACCGACAGATGTTCGTGCACAAGCACGGCACGAGGGAGGTCCGGATCGATGCCTGAGCACGCCCACGCCCTGTGGCAGCAGCTGTCGCTGAAGGCCGTCGTGGACGACCTGCCCGACATGGTCTTCCGCGCCCGCGTCGACGGGACCATCATCTACGCCAACCAGGCCTACCTGGACTTCCACGGCCTCCCTGCCGAGGAGGTCATCGGTCGCTCCTTCGTCGACCTGTCGCCTCCCGAGGAACGCGACGTGATCCAGACGGTGCTCCTGGAGCTCCAGCAGCTGACCCCCGAGCGCCCCACCCGCCGCAACGAGCACGAGACCCGCACGGTCAGCGGTGCGCCGTCCTGGCACGAGTGGTCCGACCAGGCGATCTTCGACGGCGACGAGCTACTGGGATTCGTGTCGGTCGGCCGCGACGTGACCCGTCAACGCTTGCAGCAGGCGCGAGCGGCGTTCCACCTGATCCACGACTCCCTCACCGGCCTGCGCAATCGCCGCGGCTTGTTCCGCCACCTGGAGGGCCTGCTCGAGGAGGAGTGGGTGCCCGACATCGGGGTGCTGTACCTCGACCTCAACGGCTTCAAGGCCGTCAACGACACGCTCGGCCATCGGGTCGGCGACATGGCCTTGGTCGGTTGCGCCGATGCGCTCCGGGCGGCCTCGGGCCCTCGTGACCTGGTGTGCCGCCTCGGCGGGGACGAGTTCGTGGTCGTCACGGCCGGTCCCGACGGCGGTGCCCAGGCCGATGCCCTCGTCCCTGCGCTGCGGGACGCCCTGGCCAGCCTGCCCCATCCGCTCGGCGCCAGCATCGGCAGGTCGGTCCCCCGGGAGGGTGACACCCCGGCGACGCTGCTGGAACGGGCCGACGCCTCCATGTACGCCGAGAAGCGGTCCCGCAGCCGCTAGCGCGTCCCGTCTCGCGGGCGGGTCCCAAGGGCCTCCGGTCAACCGGTCGCGACGTAGAGCGCGTTCATGGGGTCGCCCTTGGCAGGAAGTGCCTCGACATCGGCGAAGCCGGCGTCCTGCAGCAACGCGGTGGCGGCTTCCTGCCCCCACATGTTGCCCAGCCCCTCCCCGCCCTGGGACCTGGCGGTGCCGACGCAGCCGAACATCGACAGGCCGTACATCATCGGCGCCCACGGCAGCTCGGCCTGCGCCTCCAGCGACGCCGGCGCAGCGCTGTCGCACATCACGAACCGGCCCCCGTCGGCCAGGCACGACCGCACGTGCGCGACGGCGTCACCCGGTTGGCCGAGGTCGTGGATCACGTCGAAGGCCGTGATCAGGTCCAACGGCCCCGACAGCTCGTCGATCTGCCCCTCGACGAAGGTGACGTTGTCGACGCCCTCCGCTTCGGCGGCGGCGCGTGCCGTGGCGATCGACGGCGCGGACAGATCGATGCCGGTGACGTGGCTGGCGGGAAACGCCTTGGCGATGAGCAGGGCCACCCGGCCGGTCCCGCAGCCGATGTCGGCGACGCGGATGCCCGCCTCCAGCGCCTCGGGCAGGCCGTCTATCGACCCGAGGTAGCTGTCGACGAGGAAGGTCTCGTACCGGGCACGGCTCAGCCGGTCCATCATCGACGGCATGTCGCCGGCCTGGTCGTGGAAGGGGGTCCCCTCACCGGTGGTGAAGGCGTGGGCCATCCCGTCGAGGTTGCCTCCCGCAGCAGCAGCCATGGCCGCGATGGCGGTGGTGTTGAGGAAGCTGTCGCCGGTCAGGGAGATGGCGTGTTCGGGTGGGAGGGTGAACACCCCGTCGTCGTGCTCGGCGACGCTGCCGACGACGAGGGCGTGCAGCCACTCCCGCACGTAGCGCTCGTGCATGCCGGCGCGTTCGGCGATCTCGCTCGACGTGCCGGGTCCCTCGGCGAAGGCCGCCATCAGGCCGGTCCGGGCACCGAGGGCGATGGCGTTGGTGAGCATCGCCTCGCCGTACATCGACATCAGGCGTTGCGAGAAGGCCCTCGATCGGGTGCGGTCGAACGTCTCGTCAGCCATCGGCGGGCCCTCTCTCGATCGGTCGGGGGCCGGGATGCTACCGCCGGCCACCGGGGGAGGGCTGGGTGCCCTCCCCCGTCCCCCCGTCAGCGGGGTCCGTCAGCGGTGGCACGTCAGTCGACGACCATGCAGCACTCGTCCTGCGTGCCGGGGAACTCGGCGAAGCCGAAGTCGGCCAGGCTGGACACGTCGTGGGCGGAGATCCCTCGGTAGGACACCGTGTACAGGGTCCCGTCGGCCACGAACGTCCGGTCCGGCGCCGGCGTGTAGCCGCCCTGCTGGGTCGGCTGGTTCACCTCGCCGGCGAGGGTCAGGGTGTTGTCGGCGGTCGACACGTCGATGGCCTGCACGCCACCGCGGAAGCCGGAGTAGTCGGGGCCGTAGAGGGTGCTCGGCACGAAGGCCCGGCCCAGGCGCGACCAGTACAGGAACGCCTTGTGGTCCCATTCGACAGGGGAGTCACCCGGACCGAACTCCAGGGAGTCCACCCGCGTCGGGTCGGCCCGGTCGGAGATGTCGAACAGGCTGACCTGCAGTCCGGTCAGCCGACCGTCGTCGTCGCCGTCCTGGCCGACGCCCAGCAGGTGGTCCTCACCCAGCGGGTGCAGGTAGCGCGACACCCCGGGGATCTTCAGCTCACCGGTGACGCGAGGGGCCTGCGGGTTGGTCAGGTCGACCAGGTAGAGCGGGTCGATCTGCTCGAAGGTGACGACGGCGGCGATGTCGCCGAGGTACCTGACGGCGAAGATCCGCTCGCCCTCACCGAGGCCGAACACCCGGCCCGTCTCGAACAGCTCGCTGCCGCCCTCGGTCAGGATGGTGACACCGTTGTCGGTCCTCGGTGCGGCGACCTCGTCCCCCTGCCACGGCGGCTGGGTGGTCGTGGCGATGCGGTAGTACCCGTCTCGCTCGCTGAGGGCGAAGCTGTTGAGGACGTAGCCGGGCACCTCGCCGGACGCCACGTAGGTCGTGGCGGCAGGGTCGCTGATGTCGAAGCTGTGCAGCTGGGTGGTGACGGCTTCCGGCCGGGCGTCGTTCCATGCCCCCCACTGGCTGGAGCTGACGACCAGCCGGTCGGTCGAGGCGTAGATGGTCTCGGCGTTGGCGAGCACGGCAGCCGACGAGGTCGGCTGGACGGAGCTGGCGACGTCGATGGTGGACACCAGGACCGTGGCCATGCCCGAGAAGCCCGGCGGGGCGAACACGGCGTCGCAGTCGACGGCGGGGCGGGCGTCGTCGCCCTCGCCGACGGTGGGCAGCCACTGGTCGATGGTGGACGCCTCGATGACCCGACGGTTGTGGGCCAGGGCCGCGTCGTGGGCGTCCTGGCTGCCGTCGGCGGGGTACACGAAGTGCAGGCCCGACGGGTTGGAGGAGGTCACCAGCCGGACGGTGCCGTCGACCATCCGTGCCGAGCGGTAGTCGCCGTCGATGACGGTGTCGTCCAGCAGCACCGGCGCGGTCGGGGTCGACACGTCGTAGCGGGCGATACGGGTGGTCGGGTCCGGGTAGTAGTACGGCGGCATGAAGCTCGTCTCGGCCGGCGGACCGTCGACGGGGTACACGAACCCGTCGCCCCGGCTGAGCACCAGCAGGACGTCCTCGTCCAGCAGCAGGTCGTGCCCCCACACCTCACCCGGCACGGCGAGTGAGGTGACGTGCACCGGTGCGTCCCCGGCGGTCAGGTCCATCACCTCGACCTCGCGGCCGTTGCTGACGTAGGCGGCCTCGCCGTTGGTCTTCACCCAGTCCGGTTCGTCGACGCCGACCTCCTGCACGTTGGTGTCCGACACCTCGACCGAGCCGTCACCGCTGTCGTCGCCCGCGGACTCCTCCTGCGGGGCGGCCGGGGCGGGGGGTGCGTCACCGTCGCTGGCGCCGCCCTCGTCGGGAGCCGGCGCGGCGACGGGTTCGCCGACGGGACCGTCCTCCAGGAACGGGGCGTCGTACCAGTAGCCGTCCAGGCCGTACGGGCCGACCCGCTCGAGTCCCTCCTCCACGAAGAAGCCCAGCGTTGCGTCGCACGAGTCGAAGGGCGACAGGCGGGCGAACTCGCTGGCACAGGCCTGCCCGTCGAAGGTCGTCAGGGTCTGCTCGATGTCGTCGTCGATCACGCTGTCGTCACCGACGAGGAGGAGGTCGACGTCGGCCGGCCCGCAGGTCGAGACCTCGCGGCGGGTGGAGGGGCTGACGTTGCCGACGACCATCAACGGCGGGGCGCTGGCGTCGGCGGCGATGCCGGCACCCGACAGGCCGTAGGCCCAGCCATCGGCGCGGCCGCCGTCGAGCACGACGAAGCGGCGGGTGCTGCTGGCCGGCCACAGGTCCGACCCGGCGATCGCGGCGGCTGTGGCGGTGCGCTCCGGACCGTCGAGGCGTTCGGCGTTCGGCGCGGCGTCCTCGACGGCCTCGGTCAGCGCGGCGTCACCACCCAGCAGGACGGTGCGGTCGGGCTGGACGGTGTCGAGCCACGTGGCGACGGCCGGGTGCATCTCGGTGGTCGGGGTGACGACGATCGGGATGCGAGCGGCGGCCGCCAGGCTGCCACCGGTCATCGAGTCCGCCCATGCGCTGGTGGGGTTGCCCTCGGCACCGTCGGAGCGGGCGAGGAGGACCACGGAGGAGGGGGTGAGGCGACGCACCTCGTCGGCGACCGCGAGGGCCGTCTCGACGCGGGTCACACCCGCAAGGCGGACAACGACGAGCCCCAGGGCGGTGATGTCGTCGGCCACTGCGGGCGACAGCGCCGCCTCACCACCCAGGACGTAGACGGTGCCCCCGTCGGCGAGGACGCGGTCCAGCTCGGCGGCGGCGGCGTCGGCCAGGCCGTCGGAACCCGTCAGTAGCAGCGGACCGTCGGTGGTCAGCGCCGCCCCGGCCAGGGAGTCCGCGAAGGCCTCGGTGGTCGCCACGACGGCGTGGGCGGCCTGCCGGTCCCCGGCGCCGGCGTCGGCGAACCGGGTGCGGGACACCTCCAGCGCGGCAGCCGCCGGGTCCCCGGCGAGGATGCGTTCGGTGGTGCCAGGGTCACCGTCGAAGGCGCTGCTGCCGGCCTGCGCGGCCGAGGGAACGGCCGTCATCAAGGGCAGCAGCAGCGCCAGGACCACTGCCGCGAGTCCTGCCGTTCGATGGACCGATGACCGTCGTGGTGCGGGACGGGTCGGATTCGGGACGGCAGTGGCGTGGCTCACGGTCGGATCCTTGATGGCTGGGTCAGCGTGGCCCGTTCGGCGCCGACGCGAACGCCGGGCACTGCGGACAGGCGCCAACCTCAGACGTGCCGCGCGTCACGAGGGTTGCGTGGAATCCCGGATTTCTCTCGTGTCGGATCGCGGTGCGACGGGCGCGGTGTGGTGGGCAGCCGGGGTGTCGGCCAGATCGACGGGCACCTCCGCGGCCGGCGCGAGCCAGCTGTCGGGGTCCACGATGGTCGGGTCGTGGCCGAAGCCGACGCCCGGCGGGAGTCCGGCCAGGCGGCGACGCAGGGCGGCACCGAGGACGGGGACGGCGACCAGGATCGGCATCACGGCGAGCGTGCGGATGAGGGTCGCCGCACCCAGCCGGTCCAGCAGCAGTCCGGCGATGGTCTGCCCGATGCCGGCACCGATGAGGATCATGGCGGGGTACAGCGCGAAGCCCTCGGCACGCCGCGGCGTGGCGACGGTCCGCTGGAACGCCAGCCCGGCGAGGGCGTTGAGCGGCGCGATCGGCAGGCCGAACCCGAAGATGGCCAGCCCGAGGAGGGGCAGGGAGGTCGCGTAGGCGGTCGGCAGGATCAGCAGGCCGAAGGCGACCAGCAGGGCGCTGGCCATCAGGCGGCCGTACCTGAGGGGGTCGCGCAGGTTGGCGGCCGCGAGCCCGGCGATTCCGCTGCCGAGCGCAGCAAGGGCCATCAGCGGGCCGGCGCTGGCAGGATCCATGCCGAAGGCCTCGATGCGGGCGGGGATGGTGGCCTCCCACGCGCCGAGCGGCAGGCCGGTGGCGAACACCAGCGCGTAGACAGCGGTCGCGCCGCGGGTGCGCAGCGGGGCCGGGCCGGGGGTGGCACCGGGCGCGGCAGGTTCACGGGTCGGCAGGCTGCGCAGCATCAGCGCCGCCACGCTGAAGGAGGCGACCATGGAGACCAGCACGCCGAGGGGGCCGACGGCCAGCGCGAGGATGCCGGCCACCGCGGGACCGGCGACGAAGGCGACCTCGACGAAGACGGCGTCGAGCGCGTTGGCCGGCTCGAGGTCCTCCTTCGGGACGCACTCGACGAGCAGGGTCCGGAAGGCACCGAGGATCGCAGCGGACGCGAGGCCCTGGAGGGCGACGAGCACGGCAAGCACGACGAACGGGGCCTCGACCGCGGCGGCGCCGAGGAGCGCGAGGACCGCGAGGGCGGACAGGCCCAGGTGGCGACGCAGCCCCTCGCGCAGCTCGACGCGGTCGAGCATGCGGCCGCGCCACTGGGCGGCGAGGCCGGCGGACACCGTGGCGATACCGGCCAGCGACGCGCCGTTGGCAAGCGACCCGGTGACGGCCTCGCCCACCAGCACGAGCGCCAGCAGATTCATCGTCATGGGCAGGCGGGCAAGCAGGTTGACGACCGCCCAGCGGCGGAACATCGGGCGGCGAAGCAGGCGCCGCAAGGGCGTGGTGGACTCGGGTGACATGGCTCGTCTCTGGCTCGGCGGGAAGCAGGCGAGCGTAGCGCAGGAGACCGTGGGTGCACCCCCGCCCAGGGCGGCAGGTACCGTGGCCGACGTGCTGGATCCCCTCTCGGCGCCACAGCGGGCACAACGCTCGGCCCTGGCGTTGGTGATCGTCGTGCTGCTGGCGCTGGGCGGCTCGACCGCGCAGGCGCGCCTTGCCGACGCGGACGGGACCGTCCTAGGAGGGACGCCTGCCCCGTTCGGCGTGGCCGGCGAGAAGGAGCTGGTCGTCGTCGACCGACCCGTCGTGCCCGAACCCGCGACACCACCGGTCGTGCCCGAGGCCGTCCGGGAGACGCCCGAGCCCGCGGGGACTCCCATCCCGGTCGCGCAGCTGGAGACCGTGGTGGAGGACGCCGAGCCGTTCGCCCCGGTGGACTCCACGACCAGGGCCGCGGTGACGGTGGACGTCGACGCCGCCTCCGAGGCGGTTGCCCGTGAGGTGCTGGCCGGCCTCGACGGGGTGGTCCACGTCGCGCGGGTGCAGCTGGTGACGACCACGCTGGGTGGGGTCGAGGCAGACGTCGCGGGTGTCGACCCGCTCGAGTTCCGCCCGTTCACGCCACCGGCGACCGCCGACCACGAGCCCCTGTGGAGCCGCATCGAGGCCGGCGACGTCGCGGTGACCCACGAGTTCGGGACCGTCCACGAGGTGCAGCTGGGGTCGATGCTGGGGGTGGGTGCGGTGCAGACCCCCATCCGGGTCGGGGCGTTCGCCACCAACGGCACCCCGCCGGTGGCCGACGCGATCGTGCACGCCGACCAGCTGACGACGCTTCCTGTGTCGTCGCCGTCGGCTCGGCTGCTCGTGGGCCTGGAGGACGAGGCCAGCCCGACGGCGACGGTCGAGGCGCTGGAGGACGCGGGCCTGGCGGCGGAGGAGATCGCGGACCCGCGCCTGCCGAACAGCCAGACGGTCGTCCCACCGGCCGGGATCACGCCGGAGAACGTGTGGGACCACCTGGCGATGTGTGAGTCCTCGGGCGACTGGCACATCAACACCGGCAACGGGTACTACGGCGGCATCCAGTTCCTGCCCGAGTCGTGGGCGTGGGTCGGCGGGACCGGCTTGCCTCACGAGCACACGCGCGAGGAGCAGATCTACCGCGGGACCCTGCTGTGGCAGATCCAGGGGTGGGAGGCGTGGCCGCAGTGCGCACGCAAGCTCGGCCTCATCGTCGACCCGCCCAGCGAGAACTGACTCGGCGGTCGGGCGTCGCCTCGTTGGTTGGGGACACGGTCGCGTATCCTGCCGTCGATGACTGGTACGACGACGGATCACGACAAGCTCCTCCTGCAGGCCTTCGGGCGCATCGAGGAACGGCACGAGGTCCCCACGGTGCAGGCGGCCGCGATCGAGGCACGCCTGACGTTCATGGAGGCCTACGACCTCGTGAACACGTTGTTCACGGCCGGCTACCTGACGCACGACCTGCGGCTGAGCGACGCGGGCAAGAAGGCCATCAAGTAGTGATCCCCGGTCCGGTCTGAACCGATCGGACGGCTCGTGCGTCTCAAGAGGGTGAGATGACACGACACGAGCAACGGGGTTGGGCCACGCCCGAGGCGTTCTGCGCCGACGTGCGCGGCCCGCTGGTGGGGACGCTCGAGCTGTACGTCGGTCAACGCACCACGGCGGAGGAGCTGGCGCAGGAGGCGTTGGTCCGGGCCTGGCAGCGGTGGGACCAGCTGGAGCACCCGCGGGCGTGGACCTACCGCTGCGCGTTCAACCTGGCGCGGTCGGGGTTCCGCCGACGGCAGGCCGAGCGCCGCGCGAACGCCCGGGTGCAGGCCATGTCATCTCGGGTGGTGGTCGACCCGGACGCGGCTGATGCGGTGGCGGTGCGTCGGGCCGTGTCGTCGCTGAGCGAACGCCAGCGCCAGGTCGTGCTGGCCCGCTTCTACGCCCAGCTGACCGTCGCCGAGACCGCCGACGTCATGTCGTGTGCGGAGGGGACCGTCAAGTCCTTGACCAGCCAGGCCATCGGTGCCCTTCGCCGTTCGGGCCTCGCGGTGGACGAGCCCGGCCTGGACCAACCTTCCGAGGTGGCGACCGATGCCTGAGCTGACCGACCTGCTGCACGGCTCGACGTCCCAGGACGACCCGTCCTTCGACGTCGAGGACGTCCGCGCCCGGGTCTCGGCGCGTGCCCGACGTCGAACCCTGGTCGGCGGAGGGGTGATGGCCGGTGTCGTGGTGCTGGTTACGCTGGCCGTCGGCGTGGGCATGCGGTCGACCCCTCCCGAGGTGACGGGGCTGGGGGACGCCTCGCCTGCGCGGCAGGGGGACAGCAGGACCTTCGCCGGTGTGGAGCTGCAGGTGGTTCGCGATGCCTCCGCCGATGCCGAGTCGCTCGTGGGCCACGCAACCCTCGCTGGTGGCGGTGCGGTCGGTGTTCGGCTGGACGGCACGGCCGTGTCGGTGACCTTCGAGTGCGGCAAGTTCGGGCTGATCGAGATCCGGGAGGCCGACACGACGGACGGGCCCCGCCTGCCGATCGGTGCGCTCGGCGAAGCCGCCGGACAGGAGGCCCGCAGGACCGGATGCGTGGCGTCACCCCCGCAGGGGACCCCCGACCGGTCGATCTACGGCGCGCCGTCGGCGGAGGCCCGCGCGGTGGGCTACGTCGACCACGTCGGAGCCGACCTGGTCGCGGAGATGGAGATCGCGGGCGTGGACGCCTGCTGTGCAGCGGTTCCGACCGAGGAGCAGCTGTTCGATCCCACGCCGTCCGACGCGTCGACCTTCCAGGCGGCGGCGGGCCGGATCGAGTGGGGGGCCGTGATCGATGGCCGTCCCCTGACGTTCACGGCTGACACGCTGGCCTGGTATCCGTCCGCGCTGGACCCCGTCCGGTCCCTCGAGCTGGCTGGCGGGCAGGTGGCGGCCAGCGGAGCCGGACCGGACATGATCGCCCTGTCCTGTGGCTGGCCGGAGACCATGCAGTTCGCCCTGGAGCCCGGCGACCTCGGCCGCGTCAACCAGCTCCTGACCACCATCGGCTGCACCCCGTCGGTTCCCCCGACCTTGCGTCCCAGCGCAGCCCTGACCACGCTGCTGGATGGGCTCGGGGTCGAGGTCACCGCGACGGTGCCCGAGCCGCCGATCGCCCGGGCCGCGGTGACCCTGTGGGACGGGGTGCAGCTGCTGGTCCGTTCGGGGGACCTCGACGAGATCGGCCTGCCCCCAGAGGTGCGGGAGAACGCCACCGACCCCAGCGCACCCCTCGCACGGATCGCCGGCGCGGGCGGCATGTACGGGGCAGTGCTGCAGTGCGGGACGATCTTCCATGCCATCCATGCCGACGGCGAGGACGGCGTCGATGCGGCAGCCGACCTGGCCCAGGCCATGGCCGACCACGAGGACTGCGGGCTGGACGTTGCCTTCGGTGCCCGTGCCGAGGTCCCGACCGAACCAGCGGTGGTCGACCCCGATCGGACCGACCCGGCGACCGTGAGGGACATCACCACGGCGGTCCAGCTGCTGGAGACTGTCGAGGCCAACGGGTTGCTGCTCGGCGAGCGGGTCGTCGACGACACCTCGACGTCGGTCACCTACACCCCGCCGGGTGCCGGCATGTCGGCGGTGTGGGTCAGCGTGGCCCACGAGGGGGTCGACCCCGGCTGGGTGGTCGACGGGGACACCGAGCTGGTGCCGCTGGCCGACGGCGAGGCGGCGGTGCTGCCGGACAGCGGGATGCTCGCCTTCGGCTGCGAGCAGGCGTCGGTGACCACGACGGGGCCGGGGGCGGGTGGCAGTGACCTGGAGTCGGTGGCCCAGTTCGCGATCGCGGCCGGCTGCCAGCCACGTCCGCCGGGCGTGCCGACCTCGTTCACCGCCGACGACGGGTCCGTGCTCGAACGGTGGCAGTCCATCCGCGAGGCCAGGGTGGGCGCGGCCATCGACCGGCTCGGCCTGGTGCAGTGCTGCGGCGAGCCGTCGCACGGCGGCTCGGGCGCCTCCACCGGGTTCGAGTGGGACGGCGGACCCGAGGTGTACGTGCAGGCCGGCCCGTTGCGGTTCACGGGTCCAGTTCCCGAACCGTTGACCGGTGTGGAGGTCGCGGTGGCCGGCGGCGTCGGCCGCTACGTCGAAGCCGACGGCCTGCCCACGACCGCGTTCGACTGCGGCGACACCGGCTACTCGTTGATGCTGGACTCGACCGACCCCGACGTGCACGTCGCCGCGGCCGAGCTGCTGGTCAGCGCCCTGGCCTGCACCCCCACGACCGGCTGACCACCCGCCCGCGCGCGTCTCCTCCTCCCCCGGTGTGTGCGTTCCCCTCCTCCCCAGGGCGTGCATGCCACCCACCCTCCGGGCACGTGTGGCCTACCCGGCCCGAGCAGGCGTCCATCGCGCACGCCGGCCGGGGGCGTGTGCGTTACCCCGCCGGAGGAGGTGGGGATCGCGCACGCCGTGTCGGGCCGAGGGGTCGACGGAGGCGCGGTTGGGCGTCAGCCGGAGCCGTGGGTGGGCTCAGCCTGAGCCGTGGGCGAGGGTCAGCCGGAGCCGTGGGTGGAGATGCCGCCGTCGACGGGGATGATCGCGCCGGTCAGGTAGGCACCCGCACGGGAGGAGAGGTACAGCACCGTGCCGGCGACGTCCTCCGGTGAGCCGATGCGGCCGCGCGGCACCACACCCTCGATGGCCTTCCGCGTCTCGGGGTCGTCCAGGGCGTAGGCCATCATCTTCGACTCGAACGGGCCCGGCGCGATGGCGTTGAACGTGATGTCCTCGTGGACCAGGTGGTGGGCCATGTGGCGGGTCAGCATGTGGATGCCGGCCTTGGAGGCGGAGTACGAGTAGTTCGGCGTGTCCGGCACCCGCCGCCCGTCGATCGACCCGATGTTGATGACGCGGGCCGGGTCCTCGGCCGACCCCGACGCCTTCAGCAGGGGCAGCAGCGCCTGGGTCAGCATGAACGGCGCCTTGACGTTGATGGCGAGCACCTTGTCGAAGCCCTCGTCGGGGAACTCCCCGATCGGCGCGCCCCACACGGCACCGGCGTTGTTGACCAGGATGTCGAGCTGGTCCTCGCGCTCCGACACGGCGGCCGCGAAGGCGGTGACGCCCTTCTCCGTCGACATGTCGCCGGGGATGGAGATGCACTCCCCGATCTCGCTCAGCTCTGCCGCCGTGGCGTCGCACGCGTCGGCCTTGCGGGCGGTGATGTAGACCCGCACCCCGTTGGACACGAGGCCCTCGGCGATCATCCTCCCGATCCCGCGCGACCCGCCGGTGACGACCGCGACCTTGCCCTCGACCTTGAACAGCTCAGTGATCTTCATGGGCGCAACCTAGTCCGACATGACCGCAGTCACCCAACCGAGCCCACCACCGGCCACCCAACCGGCCCCAACCGACGTGTGCGTTGGACGGCCCCAGCAGGCGGGCAACGCACCCACCCCCGGGCACCGTGCGCGATAAGCGCCCTCAGGGGGTGGGCAACGCACACACGCCGCCGGGGTGGGTGGCATGGGCGGCGCCAGGGGGCGGGCAACGCACACACCGCCCGAAGCGGCCGACCACGCCGACCCCCTGAGGCGGCCGAAAGGCCGACCACGCCGGCCAGCCCGAGCGGCCCGAGCCGGCGCCCCGAGACCTACAGGCGGGCGAGGTCGGTGATGTCGTAGGCGTAGCCCTGCTCAGTCAGGAAGCGCTGGCGGTTGGCGGCGAACGTCGCGTCGATCGTCTCGCGGGCGACCACGGTGTAGAAGCTGGCCTGCCCGCCGTTGGCCTTGGGGCGGATGATCCGGCCCAGGCGCTGTGCCTCCTCCTGCCGCGATCCGAAGGCGCCCGAGATCTGGATCGCCACGTTGGCCTCGGGCAGGTCGATGGAGAAGTTGGCGATCTTCGACACCACCAGCAGCTCGATGTCGCCGTCGCGGAAGGCGTTGAACCGCTCCTCCCGCACCGTCTGGGAGGTCTGGCCGGTGATCAGGGGTGCGTCGAGGTGCGTCGCCACCTGCTTGAGCTGGTCCAGGTACTGCCCGATGACGAGGATGCGGTCGCCGCGATGCCGCTCGACCAGCCGGTCCACCGCCTTCAGCTTCGCCGGCGCGGTCGCCGCCAGCCGGTAGCGCTGCTGCGGCTTGGCCGTCGCGTACGCCATCCGCAGGTCCTCGGGCAGGTCCACGCGGACCTCGGTGCATGTTGCCGGGGCGATCCACCCCTGCGCCTCGAGCTCCTTCCACGGCGCGTCGTACCGCTTGGGACCGATGAGGGAGAAGACGTCCTCCTCCCGGCCGTCCTCGCGGACCAGCGTGGCGGTCAGGCCCAGCCGGCGGATCGCCTGGATGCGCGACGTCGCGCGGAACACCGGCGCCGGCAGCAGGTGGACCTCGTCGTAGACCACCAGGCCCCAGGGCTCGCGGTTGAACAACGACAGGTGCGGATGGGCCAGCTCCTCGTCGGCGTCCTCGGCCACCCCGGGCTGGCGCCACGTGAGGATCTGGTAGGTCGCGACGGTCAGCGGCTTGACGTCCTTGGTCTCCCCCGAGTACTCCCCGACCTGATCCGCCGTCAGGTCGGTCTTGTCGATCGCCTCGTTGATCCACTGCCGGGCGGCCATCACCGACGTCGCGATGACCAACGTCTTGGTCCCCGCCTGCACCATCGCGGCCAGGCCGATGATCGTCTTGCCCGCCCCGCAGGGCAGCACCAGCACGCCGTTGCCGCCCGCGGCGGACCCATCGGCCCACCACGACGCCACCGCATCACCCTGGTAGGGCCGCGGTTCGCAGGTCAGGTCGATCGGCAGCTGTGCCCCGTCGTCGTAGCCGGCCTCGTCCGACGGCGGCCAGCCGAGCGTCACCAACGCCTGCTTGAGGGCCCCGCGGTCGCCGATTCGCACGGCGAAGCGGTTGCCGTCCAACCGATCACCGACCAGCGGCGCCACCCGGTCGTGGGCGACGAGGGTGTCCAGCAGCGACGGCTCGTCGGTGGTGATCGCCAGGCCGCCCGAGTCGAAGTCGCGTACCAGGCGCAACCGGCCGTAGCGGCCGATCTGCTCGGCGACCTCCGTCAGCACCGCCGGGGGGACCGGGTACTTGGCGAAGCCGGTCAACGTCGTCGTGGCCTCTGCCGCCGTCAACCCCGACGCCGCGGCGTTCCACAACGTCAGCGGGGTGATCCGGTAGGTCTGGATGTGCTCGGGGGCCTTGTCGAGCTCGGCGAACCGGGACAGGGCACCGCGGGCCTCCGCCGCCCGGGGCGCGGCCGTCTCCAGCAGCACCGTCAGGTCGGACTGCACGATCAGCGGGTTGGTCGGATCGGGCATGCCCGCCGGCGCCTGGCCGCCGAGCAGGCTCATCGGGACGCCCCCTCGGCCGCCAGCAGCTCCTCGGCGAGGGTCATCGTGTCGGGGGTGGCGCCTCGGTCGATCTCCTGCGGGAGCCCGGTGTCGTCCAGGGCCACCCCGCTGGTGCGTCGCGGCGGCACCAGCGCACCGTCGCCGTCCTCGGCCACCGCGATGATCCCGCGGGTCCGCAGCGCCTTGATCATGGCCTCGCGCGACAGCGGGCTGACCGCGACCGTCGGCGCCAGCACACGCAGCTTGGCGGCCGACACCGCCGCAGCCGCCGCCACGTCCGCCGGGTCGTCGCCGCGGAGGTAGGACCCCACGACCCCGGCCCGCACCCGACCGTGGCGGGCGGCCACGTCATCGACGGTGACCAGCACGTTGCCGGGTGGCGGGACGCTGGACGTCTCGGTCAGGAACGTCACGATCTCGTCGCGGGTCCGTCCGTCGGCCAGCGCCTCGGCAACCTTCTTCGCGGTGATGCGCCAGATCTGTGCGCCGGCGTCGGACTCGAGCTCGGCGATCGCCCCCAGCTGGCCGGCCACCCGCGGGGACAGGCCAGGTGGGGCGATCACGCTGTGGTCGGCCTGCACGACGATCTGCTCGACGACCGGCCCGAGCGCCAGCGTCGCCGCCTCGACCCCGCCGTCCCACAACGCCCTGGCGGCCGCGGTCAGGCCGACCGCACCGGAGGAGGGGACGAGGTCGAGCACCCGCAGGGCGGCGATGATCTGCTCGGCGCCGTGACGACCCAGCGCCTCGGGCGAACGCCAGTCGCACAGTTCGACCAGCGTCTCGTCGTCGACGCCGGTCCCCTGCTCAAGCGTGGACAGCACGTCGAGCACGACGCGGCGCTGCGCCATCGGCGGTGGCCACACCATCTCGCCGCTCCACCGGGTCGGCAGGCCCTCGTGCTCGTCGAAGGTGGACGCCTGGCGGTAGGCGGTCACCAGCGCCGACCACTGCTGCGCCGGCGGCCGCGACAGGAAGCCCGGCAGCGCCGGCGTGGGGGCCCATTCCCCCTCTTCGGTCTGTCCGAGCAGACCCAGGTCGATGGCCAGGTGGGCGAGCAGGCCGATGGACTCGGGCGTGACCCCGAACCCCTTGGCAGCCGCCCGGATCGGCCGCACCCCGAGGCCGCCCGACGCCAGGCCCGGTGCGGGTTCGCCGGCCCACAGCTCCAGCAGCATCTGCAGCCGTCGCAGCACCGCCGGGGTGCGCGGGCCGGGGTCGTGCAGCGGCTGGGGCTGCACCGGTGGCGGCGACAACGGCCAGTCGTCGAACATCCGCTCGCGCAGGCCGTAGGCCACGTCCAGCCACACGTAGGCCCGTTGCTTGGCGGTGTCCACGCCGGCCATCCCGCGCTGGACGACCTCGTGCAGCGGCCCGCCCCGACGGTCCCACGGGTCGAACGGTGGCAGGCCCAGGTCGGCAACCCGCTGGCTGCCGTGCTCGACCAGCACGTCCAGCACCCGCTGGGCGTCGGGGTCCAGCTGGTCGCGGATCCCCTGCGCCACGTCGCGTCGCCGCATCAGCTGGCCGACCAGCCGACGGCGATCCTCGTGGCGGTAGGGCAGGTCGTCGACCTCACCGAGGCGTTGCAGCAGCATGTCCAGGTCCGACCCCGACAGCGACTGCAGCGCGTCGTACATGCGGATCCCCGGGAACGGCACGTACCGCAGCACCCCCGGACGGAGGACCAGCCATTCGCCCTGCTCGTAGGCGGGGTGGGCCAGCAGGAGGTGGGCCAGCGCCGATTGGGCACGGTCGAGCTCGAGGTGGTTGCCCGCTTCGCCGACGACCTGCTCGCGTTCGACGGCACCGTCGTTGAGTGCGGCCACGAGCAGCAGCTGGCGCTCCAGCCGGTTGAGCGACCCGATGGTGGTGGTCACGCCACGAGGCGAGGCCATGAGCACGGCGAGGTGGGTCAGCGTGCGGTCGCTGCGGGTCACGAGCGGCCCGAGGTCGTAGTCGCTGGCCGGGGCGAGCGGACCGGTGCCGTCCAGCGACTCGGCAAGGGCAGGCACCCGCCCGAGCAGGGCGGCCAGGTCCGGGGCTGCCATCCTCCGCAACGCGGAGATCCGGTCCGACGAGGGGCGCATCCGGGGCAGCGTAGCCGTGCGGTGTGACATCCGCGGCGGTGGCAGAGGGCGACCAAACGGTGACAAGTCACCCATGAACGGCCCCGGTGCGGTACACAATGGACCCACGTGAAGATTCAGGCGTTCGGTCGCACAGATGTAGGCCTGGTCCGAGAACGAAACGAGGACCGTGCCCTCGTCGGCGAGCGCTTGTTCGTCGTCGCCGACGGGCTGGGCGGGCACAACGCCGGCGACGTGGCCTCGTCCATGCTCGTCGCGGAGATGGACGGGCTGGACATCCAGACGTTCGCCACGTCCGACGACGCCTACGCCGCGCTCGTCGCCAGCATCGAAGCGGCCAACAAGCGGATCCACCAACGGGCCGTCAACGAACCCGACCGCGAGGGCATGGGCACCACCGTCACCGCCGGACTGCTGCACGGCGACACGATGCTGCTGGCCCAGGTCGGTGACACCCGGGCCTACCTCAAGCGTGGCGATGCGCCCATGCGTCGCGTCACCCCCGACCACTCCTACGTCGGCGCGCTCATCGAGGCGGGCGTCATCACCGAGGAGGAGGCACGAACCCATCCCAAGCGGTCGGTGATCCTCAAGGCGCTCGGACAGGCCGAGGAGGTCGGGGTGGAGGCCGGCGAGCACGTCGCGCTGCAGGTCGGTGACGAGCTCGTCCTGGTCAGCGACGGGGTGCACGGGGTCATCGACGACGCCGAGCTGGAACGGATCGTGCACGACAAGCCGCTCATGGACGCCGTCGAAGGTGTCATCACGGCCGCCAGGGACGCCGGGGGGCCGGACAACATCACGATCGTGATGGTCCGAGTCCTCCCCGATGGCTGACGCCCCGCTTCCCGGGCGGGGCCTGCCGCAGGCCTCCGCGGAGGTCGCCGCGTCGCAGGCACGGCGCACGCTCCTGGCGTCGCTGGTCGTCACCGCCGTGCTGTTCGTCGTCCCCGGCGGCGAGATCGTCGGCTACCCGCTGCTGCTGATCTCCACCTACGTCCACGAGATGGGCCACGGCCTGGCCGCCATCCTCGTCGGCGGCAGCTTCGAGAACCTGCGGATCTACGGTGACGGCTCGGGCGTTGCGTTGACGGGCACCAGCGGCGGGCGCGTTGCCCGCGCGGTCGTCTCGGCCGGCGGGCTGGTCGGCCCGGCTGTTGCGGCGGCCATCGGGTTCACCGTGGGCCGCAAGGGCCTGTGGGCCAGGTGGTTCCTGCTCATCGGCGGCATCCTCGGCGTGCTCACCGCCGTGCTGTGGGTCCGCAGCCTCGTCGGATGGGCCGTGGCGCTGGGACTGGCCGGCATCTCCCTGGCCATCGCCCTGGGGATCAAGCAGCACCACTGGTCACAGCTGTGGCTGGTGTTCCTGTCGGTGCAGCTGGCCATGTCGGTGTTCTCCCGCTCCGAGTACCTCTTCGCCCGGACGGCCGCGACCGGTGCCGGGGTGGGCCGCAGCGACTCGGCGTCCATCGCCGACGCCCTGGTCGGCCCGTACTGGTTCTGGGGCGGGGTGTGCGGTGTGTTCTCGCTGCTCGTGCTTGCCTACGGCGCATGGATCTTCCTGCGAACCGCAGCGGGCGGCACCGCACGTGACGCCGTCGCCTGACCCATCCGCGCCGAAGGACGCCCCGCCCGCCCACGCCTCGCTGGCCGAGGTCGGTGCGGCGGTCGCCGCCTGCCGTGCCTGCCCGAGGCTGGTGGAATGGCGGGAGGAGGTCGGACGCGTCAAGCGCCGGGCCTTCGCCGACGAGGACTACTGGGCGAGGGGGGTGCCGGGCTTCGGCGATCCCACCGCCAAGCTGCTGGTCCTCGGGCTGGCCCCCGCGGCCCACGGCGCCAACCGGACGGGGCGGATGTTCACCGGCGACCGCTCGGGTGACTTCCTCTACGCCGCGCTGCATCGGGCGGGGCTGGCCAACCAACCCGAGGCGGTGGGACTCGACGACGGGCTGGTGCTGAACCGGGTGTGGATCACCTCACCGGTGAAGTGCGCACCCCCGGCCAACAAACCGACCGCCGCCGAACGAGACGAGTGCGCGCCCTACCTGGCCGACGAGCTCCGGCTGCTGCAGCCCGAGGTCATCCTCTGCCTCGGCCGCTTCGCGTGGGACGGGGCCTGGATGTTCCTCGGCAAGCCGCGACCCAAGCCCGCCTTCGGGCACGGGGCGGTGGCCGAGGTCGAGGGGTTGGCGTTGGTCGGCAGCTATCACGTCAGCCAGCAGAACACCTTCACGGGCCGGCTGACGGAGGACATGTTCGACGAGGCCCTGGGCATGGCGGTCGAGCTGGCGTACGGCTGAGGCGGTGGTCGGTCCCGGGCGGGGCGTACCCTGCAGCCGTGTCCGCCATCACCTCGCTGCTGCTCCGTTCGCCCCTGCATCGCCTGCGGTCGAAGAGCTGGGCCATCGTGTCGGTCGACGGCGGCGAGCCCGCCGTGGTGCGCCACCACCGCGACGGTGACCGCCTTGTCGTGCTCGGTGGGTCGTCGCAGGACTGGTGGCGCTCGATCCCGTCGGAGGGATCAGCGACGGTGACGGTGCGGCTGGCCGGCACCAACAGGTCGGGGGCGGCGTCCTTCCTCGAGGGCGAGGCGCTGGACGAGGCGATGGTGGCCTACCTGCACACCAACCCCGGTGCCTGGGCGGAGCTGGGGGTCACCCCGACCGCCACCGGCGACGACGTGGCGGCTGCAGCCCGCGAGGCCGCCGTCGTGGCCATCGACCTCCACTAGGGTCACTCCTGCCAGCGACGTTCCAGCGGGGCGATCGTCGAGGTGTGGATGTCGCTGGTGAGGTTGCCGAAGATGACCTCGTTGACGCCGACGAGGGCCCCGGAGGCGAGCGTGCGAGTGGCACCCGGGGGGAACCGGTCGGGATCGCCGGTGATGACGTCCTCCGGTGCGATCACGTCGGGGACCAAGCGGGCCCGGATGTCACCGTCGTCGAGCGCGTGCTGGATCGACAGGACCGCGAGCGCCGCACCGACGTTGTGGGCCTGCACCGGGATCTCCGCGTCCGCCCAGCCGGCCCCGGCCTCGGCAGCCGCCGCCATCCGGTCGCTCGGTTGCGGGTTGCGGTCCGGATCGGCAACGGCGAGGAGGTGTTCGACGTCCGACAACGACTCGTCCAGCACCGCCTCGGCGTCCTCGTCCCCGACCCGGTCGGTCAGCGCACGGCCGAGCGGCCCCATCACCGCAGCGACCGAGGTGCCCACCGAATCGAAGAAGCGGCCCTCCCACGACGCATCGTCGAGCAGCGCCGGTCCCCACTCGCGCAGACCTCTGGCCTGATGGGCAACCAGCAGCCGGGTCAGGGCTGCGACGTCCTGGTCCGGGGTCGCGCGGTAGGCACCGTCGACGAACGCCTCGATCGCCGTGGAGGTCAGGCCGGTGCCGTCGGTCGGGGCCGACTCGTCGACCAGCGCCGGGGCCAGCGCATCGGTCAGGAGGAGCACGGTCTCACCCGGGACGTCATTCGCGGACAGCAGCCCGGCCCCCACCGAAGTCAACAGCTCCGCCGGCATGCCTTCGGCGACGAGGTGCTCGGCCAGGACCGCCACCGCGGTGGGGTCGACATCGGCCTCGAGGAGCGCGCGCCATGCCTCCGGTCCCGTGTCGGCATCCAGCAGCAACGCCGTCGCCACGACCGGATCGTCGGTCAGGCTGCCGAGGACGGCGTCGGCGGTCGTGGCGTCCACCGCGACGCCGGCGTCATGGGCAACATCCACGAGGTGCGGCCCGGAGCAGCCGGCCAGGACGAGGGCGAGGGCGACCGCCCCCGCGGCACCCCACGACGTCACCTGCTGGCCTCGACGGCATCGCGGACGTCGTTGAAGATCGTCTCGTAGACGTGTTCGTTGACCAGCGCCACCTGCCCGTTGCCGAGGTCGATCACCCGTCCGGGGTCGGTGTCGGCCGGGACGGCGTCGAGCCCGACCAGCGTGACGGCACCGGTGTCGACCATGTGGGTTCGCGCATCGGGGTTGTCGACGAGGAGGGGCAACATCCCGGTGACCATAGCGTGGGTTTGCTGCTGGACCGACGGGGCCGCGATCTCCTCGGGGCTGACCGCCGAGGCCACCGACTCCGCGATCCATTCGGTGACCTGCTTGGTGACCTCGCGGGTCACCAGCTTGGCGACGGCACCCGAGGGGCCGGCCAGGCCGATGAGCGAGCTGACGAGCCCGGCGCCGGTGGTGAACGACGACGTGATGGCCGCCCGTGCCTCCTCGATCGACATCTCGTTGGCCACGAGCGCCTGCTGCAGCGGTCCCACCCAGTCGGTCAGCTCGTTCTTCAGCAGGTCCGACAGGGTCGACTCGCTGGTGAGGTTCGCGAGATCGGGGACCGCGGCGTCCTGGGCGGCGGCACCGAGGACGAGGTCGGTGATGACCTGCACCTCCGCGCCGTCCGCGCCGTCCAGCAGGTTGGTGAACAGCTGTGTGACCTGATCGCGGTCGAAGCCGTCGACCATGGTCCCGGTGTTCTCGAGGAGCTCGGCGAGGTGTGACTGCAGCACGACCGTCAGTGCCACCTGG
This sequence comes from Euzebya pacifica, assembly GCF_003344865.1. Lineage (GTDB taxonomy): Bacteria > Actinomycetota > Nitriliruptoria > Euzebyales > Euzebyaceae > Euzebya > Euzebya pacifica. Next base: position 584,998 of record NZ_CP031165.1, on the reverse strand, counting down.
ATGTCGAGGTGGCCGGCACCGTCGGCCGCGATCGTCTGCGCCAGCGCCGCAGCCACGGTCGAGGCGTCGGCGTTGCTGTCGTGCAGCGCCGCGATGAGGACACCGATGACCCCTTCGTCGACGCCGTGGGCGTGTGGGTCGAGGTCCAGCAGCAGCCGGACGCGTTCGGCGAGCTGGTCGGCGTCGCCGGTGTCGAGGTAGGTCTGGACGGCATCGGGGTCGCTGGCGAGGGCGGTCAGCACGGTGGCCAGATGCTCGCCGAAGCCCATGCTCGGGAAGAACTCGTTGTGCCTCGGGATGAGGAAGAAGTCCCGGTCGGGCAGCACCTCCTCGGCGATGGCCACCAGCAGATCAGTGCCGAGGTCCTCGATCCGTGGCCAGGAGGACGGCAGTGAACGGGCCGTTGTCCTCGACGGTGGCGACGAGGGTCTGGCTGCCTGCGGCGCTGTGGGACGCCGCACCGATCATGGACAGGATCGCGTCGGCCAGGTCGCCGTGGTCTGCCGCATCCTGGTACTGGCCGAGGTACTGCAGCGCCGTCAGCGACGCCGCGACGCCATCGTTCCCGAGGGCCTCGACGACGGCACCGGCGGCCGCTTCGTGCCGGGCGAGGGCCTCGCACATGCGCTCGGTGGCCCGCAGCGCGGCATCGGTCAGATCGTGGTCGGGGTCCAGCAGCTCGCCCTGGACGTGCAGCAGCAGGTCACCGAACTCCGTCGGGTCGATGATGCCGTCCTGACCTGCCGCGTCGAACCCGGGGATCAGGTCGTCGGCAACGGCCGCAGCCACCGCGACACCGAACGGCAACAGGTTCGGGGCCGGGGGAATCGCGGCGCGGAGCTGTTCGGCAACCACAACCGCGGCAGCCTCGTGCTCCTCGAGCAGTGCGGCGGCCTCGCCCCGCAGCCGAGCGGCTTGGGCTTCGCACTCGGCGATGCCAGCGTCGATCTCGGCGAGGCGTTCGGCCGCCCGCTCGACCGCGCGGCGGTCGGCGTCGCTGGCGCCGTCCTCGTCCTCGCGGGCGTCCCGCAACGCCTGACGAGCGCGCTCCAGCGCCTGCACCGCGGCCGGTCGCGCCTGGACCAGCTGGAGCCGTCGTTCCTCGTTGGCCTCGGCGAGCGCCAGCAGGACGTCGGCGCGTGCCTGCAGACCCTCCAAAGTTGTCGCCCAACCGGCGATGACGCCGGACACGGCCGTCCATGCCTCGCCCTGGGCGGCCACCATGGGCGGGGTCGTTGCGAGGGTGCGGAGGAAGCCGTCAGCGCTGTCCCCGCTCCACTCGGAGGTGCCGACGGCGAGTCCCAGCCCGTCCACGTCCGCCGTCACGTCGGTGCTGGACATGGCGAGGTCGTCGACGCCCGTCCGCATGTACTCCAGTACCTCGATGTCCCCGGGTGCCGGGTCGGTGCCGCCCAGGAGCGTGAAGTCCTTGCCTCGTCCAGCCACGTCGTCCCCTAGAAGATGCTGAGCAGGCGGTCGAGCAGCTCGACGGACACGGCCGTGCCGTCGAGGTACGCGGCCGCGTCGTCGAGCTGTTCGGCGATCGCATCGGCCCGTTCACGTGATGCCCTGCGGACGTCGGCGACCGCGTCGGCGATGGCGGCATGGCCCACCGCGTTGTCGCTGGGTGCCCCGCCCCCGGCGGCGATGTCCTCGACCCGGGCCGCGACAGCACGTGCGCGGTCGGCATGAGCGCGCAGGTCGTCGGGGTCGACGGCGATGGAGACGGTCACGGTGGTCCTCGGAGGGGTCGGGCACCCACCTCTACCGATCGGGCCGCCCCAACTCCTCCCCCGGCAGCAGAAAAGCCCTCAGCCGAGCGCGCGACGCAGCCGGTCGGGCAGGGCGCTGGCGCGGGTCACCGGCCGGCTGATCGCTCGGCGGACGGCGTCCTCGGTCGCCACGACCGTGACCGACCGGCGGGCACGGGTCACGGCGGTGTACAGCAGCTCACGGGTGACGATCGGCGAGGGGTCGGTGGGCAGCACGACCACGACGTCGTCGAACTCGCTGCCCTGGCTCTTGTGGATCGTCATCGCGTGCACCGTCTGCACCGACCCGAGGCGCCGACGTTCGATGGGGGCACCGTCGCGGCCGTCGATGATGACGCGCAGCCTGCCGTCGGTCTCCACCGCCACCCCGACGTCACCGTTGAAGACACCCAGGTCGTAGTCGTTGCGGCTGACCATGACGGGCCGTCCGGCGTACCACTCGGGCCGTTGGTAGCTGGGCACGTCCATCGCCCAGCCCTCGACCGCGGCGTTCCAGACGGTCACGCCGTCGACGCCCCGCCGATGTGCGCACAGGACCTGGGCGGACATGGTGGTGCGCAGCGCCTCCTCGGCATCCCCCGACACACCCAGCCGCATCGCCTCGCGGACCTGGGGTTCGAGCAGCCCGCGGACACCGGCGAGGGTGCCGGTGCCGTGGGGCCACGAGCCGGGTCGATCCGGCACGACCAGGCTGACGGCCTGGGCGGTGGGGTCCGCGGGGTTGCGGACCATGGCCGCCAGCGCGCCGTCGACGTCGCCGGCGCGGATGAGCTGGGCGAACGTGGAGATGCCCTTGTCGGAGCGGTAGTTGGTCTGCAGCGTGGTGACCTGCTCGGCCAGCGGCGTGCCGTCGGCGGCGGCCATGATGTCGCCGAGCACCGTGCCGGCCTCGACGGCGGCCAGCTGGTCGGGGTCGCCGACCAGCACGAGCGTGGCGTCGGGTCGCATGGCCTCCAGCAGGCGGGCCAGCATCGACAACGACACCATCGACACCTCGTCGACGATCACGAGGTCGAAGGGCAGCGGGTTGCCGGCGTGGTGGCGGAACCGGGTGCGCGATCCCATCGAGCCGAGCAGCCGGTGCAGGGTGGTCGGGGTGATGGCCAGCGCGCCGTCGACGTCGACGGTGCCGTCGGCCGCGAGGGCCGGGTCGATGGCCTCGGCGGCTTGGCGGATGGCCTCTCCCAGCCGTGCGGCGGCCTTGCCGGTGAACGCGCCGATGGCGATGCGCACGGGGCTGCCGTCGACGCGGGCGTGGGCCAGCGCCACGCCGACCATGCGCGCGACGGTCGAGGTCTTGCCGGTGCCGGGTCCGCCGGCGATGACCGACAGGCCGGTTCGCAGCGCCGCATGGGCGGCGGCGTTCTGCTCGACGTTGGCCGACAGCAGCGTGTCCAGCGCTCGGCCGCCGTCAGCCGACAGCTCGACGGCGCTGCCGCCCGAGCCGACCCGTCCGACGATGGCGTCGGCGACCGCCTGCTCGTTGCGCCAGTACCGGTCCAGGTACAGCCGGTCGTCCTCGATGTGCAGCGGTCCGTCGGCGCCGACGAGGGGCGATCCGGCGACGGCGGCGATCCATTCGTCGGGGTCGGGCCAGGTCTCGGCCGGCAGCTCGACGACCCGTCCGTCCTCGTCGACGACGGTGTCGGCCAGCTGGCGGATCGCGGCGAAGACGTGCCCGAAGCGGGGCGCTCGTACCGCGAAGGCGGCACCGAGGACGGCCAGCTCGTCGGTCGCACCGGTCAACCTGCCGATCCGCAGCGCCGCGTGCACGTCGGCGGCCGACAGGATCCCGGCAGCGTTGAAGGTGCCGAGCAACCCCTCGGCGCCGACGACCCGTTCGGCGTCGAAGGGGTCCAGCTCGGCCGTGCCGGGCGCGGCGGTCGCCTCGCTCACGTGCGGTCCTCCGCGTCGAGCCCTTCGGTCAGCAGGCGGTCGAGGTCATCCAGCAGCGCAGGGGGCGGGGTCCACGTGAACACGCCGTACGGGGTGCCGTCGGGCTGGACCGGGGCGTCGGGTCCGGTCATGCCGCGGATGAACAGGTAGGCCACGCCGGCCAGGTGCACGGCCGGGTCGTAGTCGGCGATCCGCCAGCGCAGGTAGCGGTGGGTCGCCACGGCGTAGAAGAGCGCCTGCACCGGATAGTGGTGGTGCATCATCGCCTCGGCCATGGACGCGCGGCTGTAGTGGCCGACGCGCAGCTCCTCCACCCCGGCGGGGCCGATGCGGTTGGTCTTGTAGTCCGCCACGAGGAAGCGGTCGGGGCCGCCGTCGGCGTCGGGGACGCGGGCGATCAGGTCGATGAACCCGGCGAGGTAGCCGCGGATCTCCACGCTGCCGAGCGCCTCCTCGAGCACGTCGGCGTAGCCGGCCAGCGGGTCGTCGGCGGGCAGGTGGCGGCGAAGCAGCAGGGCCAGGTCGGTCAGCAGGACGCGTCCGGCCTCGTCGGCCCGATCGCCGGGCAGGACGGGCAGCTCGAACTCGAGCTCGTCGATCCGGTCGGCCCGGCCGATGTCCCGCAGCGCCAGCCCTGCCGCCGCCGGCCCGAGCGGGGTGTGGACGACGTCGACGAAGGCGTCGACGATGCCCTCGACCTCGGTCAGGTCCACCGAGGACGCGCGGGCCTGGACGGCGAGCTGTCGTTCGACCTGGTCGGCCAGGTCGTCGGCATCGAACGCGATGTGCTCGAACACGGCATGCACGGCGCTGCCCACGTCGGCCCCGCCGGGCATGACGCTCAACGGCACGACCGCGCCGAGGTCGGCCTCGTCCACTGGCTCCGGCCCGGCGTGGGCACCGGCCGTTCCGACCGGGTCGTCGAGGGCGTCGGGCCCCGTGGGGACGCCGTCGTCGACCACGCGCGGTGCGTCGGCCGACAGCCCGGCCACCCCGCCGCTGGCCGCCAGCGCGTCGGCGGTGCCGGCCGCGACCAGGCCGGAGTAGGAGTACCGCCGCCAGCCGTGGTCGATGTCACGGTCGAACGTCGACAGCTCGACGCGCGGGGTGTGGTCGGGCGGGGTCCAGCGGTCCCGCGACGCCCAGTCGGTCACGACGGTGCGGTGGAACAGGCCCGGGTGCGCATCGACCAGGTCGGTGGCGTTTCGGACGGCCCGGGCCGCCGAGGCGGTGATCGTCCCACGCCCGAGCATCGTCGACATGGGCGACTGCTTGGCCCTGCCGGCGTGGCCGTACCAGAGCACGAGGTGGTGCATGGCGCGGGTGGCGGCGACGTAGGCCAGGCGCATCTCCTCCTGCTCGGACTCCTGCTCGGCGATCTCCTTGTGGGCCGCGTGGTCGGGACGGCGGGGCCACGAGCCCCCGACGTCGGCCATGCGACGCCTGCTGTGGGGATCGGTGAAGACGATCACGTCGTCCATCGTGCCGAACCCGTCCCACAGGAAGGGCACCAGCACGATGCGCCGCTGCAGCCCCTTGGCGCCGTGCACGGTCATGATCTCCACCGCGTCGCCGGTCTGCTCCAGCCGACGGGCGAGCCGGTCGGGCGGGGGGTCGACAGCCGACGCCATGGCGGACTCCAACCAGCTGATCAGCGACCCCAGACCATGGGCCGAACTGCGCTCCTCCGCGTGCAGCACCTCGGTGACGTGCAGCAGGTCGGCCAGCCGCCGGTTGCCACCCGGCCGGGACCGCAGGCGCGGCGAGAAGCTGGTGCGGGCGTCCAGCCAGCGATGGGCTGCGGCGACACCGTGCGTGCCGAGGTGCTCGGCCAGCTCGTGGAGCATCACGTGCAGCCCGTCGACGTCCTCGTCGGTGCCAGCAGCAACCCGCTCGGGGGTCCACCCGATCAGGTCGGTCAGCGCAGCCAGGCGGGCGCTGCCGGCGTGCCACGGCTGCTGCACGGCGCGCAGCACGGCAAGCCAGTCGCGGGCAGCGGGGGTGTCCAGCACGTTGCCGACGCCGTTGAGGACGGTCGGCAGTCCGACCTCGTGCAGGTGGGTCTGGACCAGCCGGGCCTGGGCGTTGGTGCGGACGAGCACGGCGATGTCAGCCGGGACGAGGTCGCGCCGCTGCCCGTCGCCGTCCCTCTCCAGGACGGTCGTGCCCGCCGACAGCAGCTCGACGGTGTGGGCGGCCACGTCGCGGGCCACGAACTCACGCATCTTGTTGATCAGCGGTCCCCACCGGCTGGTGGGGATGTCGGCGTCGGGGTCCACCACCCGGAGGGCGACGGGCGCCACCGGCGGTGGGTCCAGCCGGACCGGCTTGGTCGGGACAACCGGGTCGACGCGGATCCGGCTGTAGCCGAGCGGCATGCCGGTGAAGAGGGTCGTGCAGGCCTCGACGACGGGACCGTCGCTGCGGTGGTTCCGTTGCAGGGTGGCGTCGGGCCGATCGCCGCGCGCAGCGAGGTAGGTGGAGATGTCGGCCCCACGGAACGCGTAGATCGCCTGCTTGGGATCACCGACGAGGACCAGGCTGCGGCCGTCGGCCCCGCCGGGGTCGGCGAACAGCGAGGTGAGGATGCGCCACTGGACGGGGTCGGTGTCCTGGAACTCGTCGACCAGGCCGACGCGGAACCGTTTCCCGACGAGCTCGGCCACGGTGGTGCCGCGATCGCCGTCGGTCAGCTGGGCCGCCAAGCGGTCGAGCAGGTCGTCGTGGCTGTGCAAGCGGCCGGCCTGCTTGCGCTTGGTCGCCTCGACCCCCGCAGCGATCGCCATCCAGACCTTGGCGCCACCCTCGTCGTCGAAGGACGCGGCGGGGAGCAACGCCGAGCGCGGGTGCTGCATCCCGGCCCGGATGATCGGCAGCGCCTTCATGGGGGCGTAGGGCAGGTCGTCGCCGAGCCGTGGTTCGTGGCGGGCCATGCGCACGTACACGTCACCCATGATCTGGGTGGCCAGCGCGCCGTCGTCCTCCAGCAACGTCCCGAGCGCCGGGTCGCCGAGCCGCCGGAGCAGGTCGTCGCAGAACCCGTGGATGGTGGCGATGCTGGCGTGGTCGATGTCGGCCAGCGCCGTGCGGAGCCGGGCCAGGCGGGCGGCCGGGTCGCCGTGTGCGTCGGACGCAAGCGCGTCGTGGAGGTCCTCGTCGTCGATGTGGTCCGGCAGCGGCCGCCCGGCGAGCGCGGCGTCGAGCAGGTCCACGCTGGTCGACAGGCGGGTCAGCAGCCGACCGCGGAGCTCGCGGGACGCCGACCGCGAGAACGTGACGACCAGCAGCTCCTCGGCGGAGCAGCGCCCCTCGGCCAGGTAGCGGGTCGCCAGCCCGACGATGGCATGGGTCTTGCCGGTGCCAGCGGACGCCTCGAGCGTGTGATGGCCGACGGGCAGCGGGTGCACGCCGATCCCGAAGGCCGGCGCCAGTGCCCGGTCGGTGCTCATCGGTGGCCTCCCAGGCGCTGCAGCAGCGGTGCCCACAGGCGCATCGCGAGCGCCCCGAAGCGATGGGGCTCCGCGGCCATGCCGAGCCGCTCGTCTGCCGGCCTGGGCGGCTCGCGGGTCAGGCGGTCGTAGGTATGCACGTCACCGAGCAGCAGGACGTGGGCCGGCCGACCGCAGTCGCTGGAGAACCCCATGGGGTGGGGGTCCCATGCCTTGCAGGCGGTGTTGTCGGCCTCCTCGGAGGCCTCGTGGTCGACCACACGGGCCTTCGCGTAGGCGTGGGCGGTCTCCGACGGCACGATCAGCGGTTCGCGCAGCCCGTCGTGGCGCAGCTGCAGCAGGTCGCCCAGGAAGCCGGTGGCCAGCTCGAGCCGGCGGTCGGCGGACGGGGCCAGCGGGTCGATGCGGCGGCTGGACGCGACGTCCTTGCGCTGGACCTTGTCGCGGCCCACGACGACGGACTCCCACGGCCGTTCGGGGTCCTGCACGGTGAGGGCGAGCAGGTCGATCCATGCCCGCATCAGCCGCTTGCCGGTGAGGCGTGAGTAGGACACGTCGACGATGCGGTCGCCGACCACGCCCGACACGGCCCCGTGCACCCGCCACCGGTCGACCGCGATGTCGACGGCGACGTGGTTGCCCGAACCGTTGGCGGGCACCCCGATCTGCGCGCAGTGGGCACGAAGTTCCTCCACCATCACCGGGATCGTGTTGACCTTCCCCGGGCGCAGCTCCGGCGGGGGCAACAGCCCACGGCCACGCGCCGCGGCCACGACGCCGTCGAGGGCCTCGGTGTCGGAGGGGGAGACGGCCAGCAGCGCCTGACCGACCTTCCACCCCTCCAGCCCGTCGAGCTCGACCGGGACGTTCTCGTCGGGCGCCTCGGGATCGTCGGGCACCCAGATGCCCAACGCCTCACGGACGAACGTCGTGGCCGGATCGATCGCGAAGCGGGACAGCGCAGCCAGGTCGACATCGTCGTCCTCGGGTGGCGGCAGCAGCGCCCGCCCGGCGTCGTCGGCCGACACGGTTGCGGCGGCGGCCCTGTGGGCGAGCTGGTCGAAGCCGGGGCGTCCATCGGGGTCGAAGGCGGCGGGGTCGTGGGCGTACCGCGGGTGGCGGGTAGTCAACCGGTCCGAGAGCGGACGGTCGGCGCCCGGGGCGAGCTGGTCGACGGCCCGCATCAGCTCGGCGACCGGCACGCAGGGTGGTACGGCCTCGTCGCTGCGTTCCTCCTGACCGGTCCACGTGACGATCAGGTGGTCGCTGGCGGAGGCCACCGCGTCCAGGAGCAGCTGCCGGTCTTCGGTCCTGGGGTCGTGGTCACCGACGCGGGGGGCGCGGGCGATCAGGTCGTCGACGTGCGGCCGGGCGGTGCGGGGGAACACCCCGTCGTCCATGCCGAGCAGGCAGACCACGCGGTGGGGCACCGACCGCATCGGCACGAGCGTGCAGACGGTCAGGTCGCCGGTCATGTGGTTGGCGCGGCTGGGCCGGCCACGCAGCCGGTCGGCCAGCAGGTCGCGGACCTCGTTGAGGGCCACGTCCGTCGACAGCCCGTCGGCGCTGTCGGCCAGCTCGCGCAGCAGGCCGGTCAGCTCGGTCCGCTGCCACGGCTCGTCCCGGGACGCCAGGCCGAGCTGGTCGACGACCATCCCGAGCAGGTCGACCCAGGCATCGACGGGACGGGCGGTGCGCAGCTGCGGCAGCAGGGCGGCCAGCCGGTTGCCGACCTCGGCCAGGCGGCCGACGGTACGCACACCGGTGCCCTCGATGTCGTCGTAGGGGGTGATCCCGCCGAGGGTCCGGTCGCCCTCGTCGGCCATGGCCACGCCGAGCAGCAGCCGGTCGAGTCCCTCGTCGAGGGTGTTGTGGCGCACGCCGTCCAGGCCGAACCGTGACCGCTCGGCAGCGTCGACGCCCCAGCGCACCCCGGCCCGTTCCAGCCACGAGCCGATGTCCTCGAGGTCGTCGGCGTCGAAGCCGAACCGGCGACGCACGGGGTCGGCGGCCAGCAGGTCCAGCAGGCGGCTGGCGGTGACGCGTGTGGCCGCGAGGTCCAGCACCTCGTCGAGCAGCCGCAGGATCGGGTTGGTCTGCCGCAGCGATCGGTCGGCCAGCCGGACGCGCAGGTCGGGGCGGCTGTCGGCCGCGCTGCCTCCCCCTGCCAGGTGTGCCGCGACCAGCGGGGCGAAGGCCTCGACGTCGGGACACATGACGATGATGTCGCGCGGGCGGATCGTCGGGTCGGCCGCCATGACCCGCAGGATCTCGTCGCGCAGGACCTGGACCTGCCGGGCCCGGCCCGGGCAGGCGTGCAGCTGCACGCTCGGATCCGGTTCCACGGTCCCGGTGGCCCCGTCGAGGGGCGCATCGGTCCGGACGGCGCGTTGCAGCCGCTGGAGGATCGTCGGACGCATCGCGAGGGTGTCGGCGGTGTCGGCGTCGACGTCATGTACACCGTCGGCGACGGTCTGCACGACGACCTGCAGCTCGCGCACGTCCCGACCCCAGGCCCGCAGCAGGCGGTTGCGGGGGGCCGGCAACGCGACGTCCCGACGGGCCGGGAGGATCGGCAGGCCACGATCGTCGACGGCACCGGCGACGTCGTGCACCGCTGCCCAGTCCGCCGCGGAGGGGTGGAGCAGCAGCAGGTGCACATCGATGCGCCGGGCGAGCGCCGCCAGGACCGCCAGCTGCGTGGAGGGGATGGCGGTGAACCCGAACAGGGCGAGGCGCTGCAACCCCGGGGGTGTCGGCGCCCCGGCGTCGAGGGCGGCGACGGTGTCAACCACCTGCTGAGGGAACGCCGGTCGGTCGATGTCGGCGGCGAGCAGGCGCACGACCGCTGCCTGCCACGCGTCGGCGTCGTCCAGGTCCCTTCCGGCACCGTCGCTGGAGCCCCCGTCCAGCCAGTCGAGCACCATGTCGGGCCGGTGGACGGCGTAACGGTGCAGCTGCTGGGCGAGCAGGCCCAGCGGCACGAGGCGCCGGTCGCCGGCCGCCTCGGTCCGGGCCGCGAGGGGTTGAGCGGCCGCGGGCAGCCCGCGGTCGACGAGGTCCAGCAGCCGCCACGTCAACGACGCGGGCTGCCATGCCCTGACCGCGAGCGGATCGGCCCCCGCCGCACGCATGACGTCGGCGACCACCTCCGACGGCGAGGGGAACGCCACGTTGGCGCAGACCCCGTCGGCCCGACCGGTCGCCCCGAGTCGCAGGCCGAGGTGCTGGCTGATCCAGCGTTCGATGCCGTGGCTGTGGACCACGACGTGCTCGCGGGCCATCGGGTCGGGCAGCGGGGTTGCGAGCACGTCGGCCAGCGCCCCCACCAGGACGTCACCGGTCGCACCCCGCGTCACCTCGAGCATCGCGGCGACACCGTACTGCCCGGGTGCGACATCGGCCGACCCGGGCAGCGTGCACGAGGTGGTGGCGGGTCAGTCCAGCGTCGATCAGTCCAGGTCGACGCCGCACTCGATGAGCGCGTTGGTCAGGACCTCGATGTCGATGCCCTCCGGGGGGTCGTCGGCGTCGATGTTGTCGGCGAGCAGCTGGGCCTGGTCGTCCCCGACGGCGTCGACGAAGCACTCGGCCTCCTCCTGGGTCGCACCCTCGTCGACGAAGGTCTGGACGAGGTCGCTCCCACCGCCGCCACAGGCAGTCAGCAGCAGTCCGAGGGCAAGCACGAGGGCGGTGGTGGTGTGGCGTGCGGAGGTCATCTGGCGAGTCCTGTCGTGTGGTCGAGCGTGGTGAGGACACAGGTCGTATCACCCGGCTCCGCGCGCCGACAGGGCCACGCACAGTCCGGTAAGGGGTTGGTAATGGCCTCGGCCGATCAGCCGAAGTAGACCCCCAGCCGCTTGCCGGCGACCTCGTGCACGTCCACCGGGGTGTCGAAGACGTCGCTGAGGACGGCTCCCTCGACGATGTCGGCCGGTGGCCCGTCGGCCACCACTCGCCCGTCGCGCATGGCCACGATCCGGTCGGCGTGCCACGACGCGAAGTTGATGTCGTGGATCACCACGACGACGGTCCGGTCGAGCTCGTTGGCCATGCGGTGCAGCAGCCGCATCATGGCGGCGGAGTGGCGCATGTCGAGGCTGGCCAGGGGTTCGTCGAGCAGCACGTAGTCGGTCCGCTGCGCCAGCGTCATGGCGACGAACGCCCGTTGGCGCTGGCCGCCCGACAGCTGGTCGAGGAAGCGGTCGGCGTAGGGCTCGAGCTCCAGGAACGCCACCGCTTCGTCGACGGCGGCGTGGTCCTCTGCCGACAGCCGCCCCTGGGAGTGGGGGAAGCGTCCGAACGCCACGAGCTCGCGCACGGTGACCCGCACCGACAGGTGGGTGTCCTGGCGGAGGATCGCCAGCCGCCGGGCCAGGTCCCTGGAGGGGGTCGACGCCACGTCCATCCCGTCGACGGTGACCGTGCCGCGGTCGGACTCCAGCAGGCGACCGATGATCGACAGCAGCGTCGACTTGCCGGCGCCGTTGGGTCCGATGACCGCCGTCACCCCTCCCCTGGGCAGCACCAGCGACACGTCGTCGACGACCACCGTCGACCCGTAGGACTTGGTCACGCCGTCGACGACGATCATCGGCGACCCTCCTTCATCAGCAACATCAGGAAGTACAGGCCGCCGACGAGGTTGACGACGATCCCCAGCGCGGTGCCGAAGCCGAGCAGCCGCTCGAGGACGAGCTGCCCACCGACCAGCGCGATGACCCCCAGCAGCGCCGCGGCGGGCAGGACGACGGCATGGCGGCTGGTGCCCGTCAGCTGCCGGGCCAGGTTGGCCGTCAGCAACCCGAGGAACGTGACCGGACCGACGAGCGCGGTCGGCACGGCCACCAGCACGGCAACCAGGACCAGCTGGACGGTGACCACCCGACGATGGTCGATGCCGAGCCCGAGCGCGGTCTCGCGGCCCAGGGCCACGACGTCCAGCTGTCGTCGACTCCGCCAGGCCAGCCCTGCACCACCCGCGACGACGACGGCGGACAGGACCAGCAGCTCCTCCCGCACCGTGTTGACGCTGGCGAACAGCCGGTCGGCGAGGACCACGAACTCGTTGGGGTCGATCAGGCGGCCGACGAGGTCGCTGCCCGAGGTGAACAACGTCCCGCACACCACACCGGCGAGCACGACGGCGTGCAGGTCGCGGCCCGTCGACCCGAACAGCAATCGGTGAAGGACCAGCGCGAACCCGACCATGGCAGCCGTCTCGACGGCGAAGCGGACCTCGGGACGGACCCGTGACACCTCCAGCCCGCCCAGCCAGTAGACGGCCGCGGACTGGATCAGCACGTAGAGGGCGTCGAACCCCATGATGCTGGGGGTGAGGATGCGGTTGGTGGTGATGGTCTGGAACAGCACCGTGGAGGTCCCGACGGCGGCGGCGACCACGACCATGGCCGCGACCTTGGTGGCCCGCAGCTCCAGCGCGAACGCCCAGGAGCCGCGGATGCCGAGCAGCACGAAGGCGGCAACGACCACGGTCGCCACGGCCGCGAGGACCAGCAGCACGCGAGTGGTCCGACGGTCGCCGTGGCCCCCTGACCACGGCGCCGTCGGACCGTCCCGAACGTCGGGACGGCGGTTGGGCACGAGCAACTCAACCACCGGCACGGACGGGACGCTTGAGGACGAGGACGAGGAACACCAGGCTGCCGACCACCCCGACGACGGTGCCGACCGGCACCTCGTAGGGGTAGCGGACGACCCGGCCCAGGACGTCGCACAGCAGGACGAAGCCGGCACCGCAGAGGGCCACGAGGGGGAGCGAGGACCGCAGGTTGTCCCCGCGCCACATCGACACGAGGTTGGGGACGACGAGGCCGAGGAACGGGATCGCCCCGACGACGACCACGACGATGCCGGTGACCGCGGCCACGACGAACAGGCCGGTGGCGACCACCTGGCGGTGGGACAGGCCGAGGTTGGTGGCCATCTCCTCACCCATGCCCGCGACGGTGAACCGGTCGGCCCACACGTAGGCGAGGACGACCGCGCCGGCGACCAGCCACAGCAGCTCGTAGCGGCCGCGCAGCACACCGGAGAAGTCGCCGTTGGTCCACGCGCCGAGCGACTGCAGCAGGTCCAGTCGGTAGGCGAGGAAGGTCGCGACGGAACGGACGACCCCGCCGAACAGCAGGCCGACGAGCGGGATCATCAGCGTGTCGCGAAGCTCCAGACGACGCAGCAGGACCAGCAGGATGGCGGTGCCGGCCATCGCGAAACCGACGGCCACGACCATCTTCACCATCAGCGAGGCGCCGGTGAAGACGAGCGTCGCCACGACGATGCCCAGGCCCGCCGACTCGATCGTGCCGGCCGTCGATGGCGCGACGAACCGGTTGCGGGCCAGGTGCTGCATGATCATCCCGGCCACGCTGGCGCCGGCCCCGGCGAGCAGGATCGCCACGGCCCGGGGCAGGCGGCTGACCAGCAGCAACCGCAGGGCGCCGGGGTCGGCCCGGACCAGCCCGACGACGTCGAGGTCGCTGACCCCGATCGCCATCGAGCCGACGGCGGCCACGAGCAGCAGGACCACGCCGACCGGGACGGTCCAGCCCCCCGAGCGGTGGCGCTGCTGGCGCAGGAGGCCCATCACCGGGCCGGTCACGACAGGGCCGATCACGACAGGGCGGTGTCGATCTCGCCGATCATCGCCTGCACCGACCGCAGCCCCGAGGGGACCAGGTACCAGTTGACGCCGTCGAGGTAGTGGAGGTCGTCGTTGGCCCACGCGGTGGTCTGGTGGACGATCTCGTTGTCGAGCATGACCGCGGCGGCCTCGCCGTCCTCCCCGATGGTGGCGTCGCGGTCGAGGACGAACAGGTGGGCGGGGTCGGCCTCGGCGATGAACTCCCAGGCGATGGCGTCGCCGTGGGTGGCGGCCTCGACGTCCTCGACGGCAGGGGCGACGCCCAGCAGGTCGTGGATGATGCCGAAGCGGGAGCCGGGCCCGTAGGCCGACACCTCGCCGCCGGTGGTCAGGACGATCAGCCCGGTGCCGGCGTCGCCGGCCTTCTCGTTGACCGCAGCGATGCTGGCATCGATGTCGGCCAGCGCGTCGGCGACACGGTCCTGTACGCCGTAGATCTCCCCGACGATCTCGAGGTTGCGTTCGATGGACCCGAGGAAGTCGTTGTCGTCGGTCGTCAGGTCGATGGTGGGGGCCAGCTCGGCCAGCTCGGGATAGACCGTGGACGAGCGCGCCGCCACGACGATGAGGTCGGGCTCCAGGGCGTTGACGGCCTCGTAGTCGGGCTCGAACAGGGTGCCGACCTTCTCGTAGGACTCACCCGCGTACTGCGCCAGGTGTTCCGGCAGGTTCGGCACCTCGGGGACGCCGGCCACGGCGGCACCGGCCCAGTCGAGCATGTCCAGGGCGCCGAGGTCGAAGACCACGACGGTCTCGGGGTTGGTCGGCACGGTCGTCTCGCCCTGTGCGTGGGTGATCGTCACCTCGGCGGCGGCAGCGTCCTCGGTGGCGGTCGCGGTGTCGGCTGCGGCCTCGGTGTCGGCGGTGGCGTCGGTGTCGGCGCACGCGGCGACGAGCGACAGCAGCAGGACGAGCAGGAGGGCGCGCAGCGGCGTGCGGCGGGGGCGGGCGGTCATCATCGGTCTCCGAGTTGGGTCAAGTAAGGTTTGCCTAAGTAAGGTGAGGTTTACCTACGGACAACAGCGAACGCAAATCGAGCCCGAGAGGACCGCCATGCCCCCCGACACGACCACCACCGCCCCCACCGCCACACCTCCGGCCGGACCTCCACGACGACGCATCCGGCGCGCCGCGGTCGTCGACAGCCAGCGCATCAGCCCGCACGTGCAGCGGGTCACCGTCGAGGGTCCGGACCTCGAGGGCTTCGACCCGGCGCGCGACGGACACGGCGGCCACATCAAGCTGTTCCTGCCCAACACCGACGAACGGACCGCCACGATCCCCACGTTCGGGCCCAACGGGCCGGAGGTGCCGAAGGGGGCCAGCCGACCGATCGTCCGGACCTACACCCCTCGCGCGTTCGACCCCTCCGCCAACCGACTGGCCGTCGACTTCGTGCTGCACGGTGAGGGTGCCGCCAGCGAGTGGGCAGCCCGGGCCGAGCCAGGGCACGAAATCGGCGTGGCCGGCCCGGGGCGGGGCTACCAGCCTTCTCCCGACGCCACGCACCTGCTGCTCGCCGGGGACGAGACGGCCCTGTCGGCGATCATCGCCATCGCCGCCGCGGTCCCCTCCTCCACCGTCCTGCGGGTGCTCGTCGAGGTGCCCGAGCTCGCCGACGCTCAGGACATCGCCTCATCCGCCGAGTCCACCGTGTCGTGGCTGGCCCGCGGCGACCACCAGCCCGGTGCGATGCTGCGCAGCGCCATCGTGGCCTCGACCCTGCCGGCAGCGGCGCACGCCTGGGTGGCCGCGGAGGCACGGACCGTCCGCGACATCCGGCGGGACCTCCTGGACGTCCACGGCTGCGCCCGCGACAACGTCGTCATCCGGGGGTACTGGCGGGCCGGAACCGCCAACCATCCCGACCACGACTACGGCGAATGACGTCGCAGCGGTTGTCCACAGCTGTGGACAACCGCTGTGGAGACTGTGAACGAGGGCTCAGGCGGCGGTCGTGGGTACCCAGACGAGGGTGACCGCAACCACGTCGATGTCGTTGCGCTCCAGGTCGACCTCGACCTCCTCGATCGCGCTCGCCGCCTGCATCCAGCGGTGGTCGATGTCCAGCAGCTCCGAGGACAGCTCCTGCTCGAGCTCGATGAGGTCCTCCTGGGCATCGAGGAGCTTGCCCTGGGCGGTGTCCAGGCGTTGCTGCGTGCGCGAGGTGGTGCCGCGCTTGGAGGCGGCCCGCCGCAGGTCAGCCGCCACCCCGCGGGCGGACTTCCGGCCGCCGAGGAAGCCCCCGAGGATGGACGAGCCGATGTTGATCAGCTCGCTGGACTTGCGTGAGGAAACGTCCGCTTCCAGCTGTGCCACCCGGTCCTGGGCCGTCCGCATGGCCTTGGTGATCCGGTCGGCCTTCGCCTCGAACCGGTCGCGGACCTTGCTGGCCTCCTCGTCCTCGCGCTGCTCCGACACGATGTCGCAGCGTTGCGCGAAGGCCTCGCGGGTCTCGGCCGGCCGACTCCAGCAGTCGAGCTCGGTGTTGTGCAGCACGGTCATGGTGCGCGTGCGGTACAGCTCGTCGCGCACCCCGACCTCGACGGACTTCCACCAGGTCTTGGTACCGATCTTCGCCTCGGGGATGACCCACACGGCGCCGTCGGGGCCAACCTCGCGCAGGTCACGGTCGTCGTAGTCGACGGTGACGAGGCCCGACAGGTCCTTGGGGTCGTCGTTGACCGGGAGGACGGCCTCGAACTCCTCGGTGTGGTCGAGGTCGGCCTTCGTCTCGTCGAACGTCATGCGTACCCGAACGGCGACATGGGGTTCGAGGCGCGTGCCGCCGGGTGTGGCCCCGACCGTGTCAGCCCAGGACGCAGCCGGGTCGAGGTAGCGCTGCACCACCTCCTCGGGCACGGCCGGCGCGACGCTGGACTCGTCGGCGGCCAGGGTGGTCCCGACCGGGGGCGTCGGCACGGCCGCCGCGGTTCCGGCCGCTGCGCTGTCGGCGGCCCGGGCGGTCGGCGGCGGCGTGGCGGGCGCGCTGGCGGTGGGGGTCGCGGCGGCGAGCTCGGCCTTCTTGTCGGCCATGAGCTCGGCGATCTGGGGCCCGGTCAACGGTCCGGCCAGGTAGTTCATCGCCCAGCGGGTACCGAAGACCCCCCGACCACCGTCCTTGGCCGAGTGCAGCACGAACTGCCGCTTGTCGAGGCCGGAGATGGCCGCCGCCACGGCGTCGATGTCCACCGCCCCGTCGGCGGAGCGCATGCCCTCCAGCAGCCGGTCACGGTCGCGTTCGGTCTGCAGCCGCCCGATCATCCACGTCCCGGCGTTGGAGATCGCCTTGTAGTCCAGGTCCACCGGGTTCTGGGTGGACAGGACCATCCCGACCCCGAACGCGCGGGCCTGCTTGAGGATGGTCAGGATCGGCTGCTTGGCCGGCGGGTTGGCGACCGGCGGGACGAACCCGAAGACCTCGTCCATGTAGACCATCGCGCGCAGCGAGGAGGTGCCCGACTGCCCACGCATCCAGGTGATCAGCTTGGACAGCACGAGGGTGACCACGAACTGCCGCTCGTTGTCGTCGAGGTGCGCCAACGACACGACCGCGCACCGGGCCGATCCGTCGTCGCCGAACAGCATCCGCTGGATGTCCAGCGGCGCCCCCTGCGTCCATGCCGCGAAGGTCGGGGAGGCCAGCATGCCGTTGAGCCGCATGGCCAGGCCCATCCGGTCCTTGGCCGGGAAGAACGTGTCGAGGTCCATCACGCCGAGCTTGCGCAGCGGCGGGTCCTGCACGCGGGCGACCAGGTCGGGCAGGCCGAGCGTCTCGCCCTTGCCCCAGGCGTCGGTCAGCAGGTTCGTCAGCAGGATGTGCTCGCGGCCGGTCAGCGGGTCGGCGTCCACGTCGATCAGCGCCAGCAGGCCCGAGACCAGGTCGGTGACCTCGTCGTTGACCGCTTGCGGGTCGGCGTCGGCGGGCACGTCCATGCGACCGACCAGGTCCAGCCCCACCCCGGTGGTCGCACCCGGCGTGTAGACGGTCACGTCGACGTCGGCCAGCGCCTGCATCCGCTCGGGCGTGATGCCGCTGCGGGCCGTGCCGCCCTTCCACAGCTCCGCCTTGGCGGCCGCGTGTTCCTCGGGCGTGTGCCCCTCCCGCTGGGCTTCCGCCTCGTCGACCCACGGGCGGAAGTCCTCGCCCCTGAACTGCGGGAAGGTCAGGCACAGGTTGGCCATGTCCCCCTTGGGGTCCAGCACCAGGGTGGGGATCCCCGACAGGAGGGCCTCCTCCAGCGCCACGATGCCCAGGCCCGTCTTGCCCGACCCGGTCATGCCCACGATCACCCCGTGGGTGGTCAGGTCCTCGGCGTCCACCTCCACCCGTTCGTCGGTGTCTGCGGCGGTACCGAGGTGGAGCGCTCCGGTCGAGGTCATCGCTGATTGCTCGCTTCGTTGTGGGGTGACGGACAGGTCGCGGATGGAGACTAGCCCCGAGAGGTCGCTAGGCTCCTGCCGCACAGTCAGTCACCGAGAAATGAAAAGGATGAGGACCATGGGTTTCGCCGACAAGGCCAAGGACATGCTGGACGACGCCAAGGACAAGGCCGAGGACCTGGCGGAGGAGCACGGGGACAAGATCACCGGGGCCATCGACAAGGCCAAGGACATGATCACCGACAAGACGCCCGACAACGTCGACGACAAGGTCGAGGGTGCGGCGAAGGCTGCCAAGGACTTCATCGGCAAGCTGGGCGACGACAAGGCCGAGTAGCCACGATTGCCAATGTGTGACGGGCGGCCCATTCGGCCGCCCGTTCGCGCATCATCCCCCGTATGGCTGATCTGGCGAAGAAGATCCTCAAGCACGCTGCGGAGACGCTCGAGCCCGGCGAGCAGGTCCTGGAGACCGCGATCGTCACCCCCCGGGGGGCCATGGCCCGCCAGGCCGTCGCCGGCGGGGTCGGCGGCGTGGTCGGGCTCGGGGTCGCCGCGGCGATGGACAAGAAGCGACGAGATATTGCCCCCGAGGCTCCGGAGGGCACCTGGGCCGACCAGTTCCCCAAGCGCAAGGTCTTCCTGTCCGTCACGGACCGCCGCCTGGTCGTCCATGCCTTCGGCGAGATGATGGGTCGCCCGAAGGAACTCCTCGGCTGGGTGCCGCGCGAGGTCGTGCACGCCGTGCAGATGGAGAAGGCGAAGCTCGCCCACAAGGGCACGCTGTGGTTCTCCGACGGGTCGGCCTACGAGATCGACGTCGCCAGGGCGGGCGGCGAACCGGACCGCCTCGGACGGGCGCTGGGCCTGCATCCCTGACCTCTCGCCCCGGACGTGGGCACATGGCGCCCGGGTGGCAAGCGAGAGGGTCGGAGCCACTACGCTGCGCGCATGCGCATTCTGCTCACGGGCCATCTGGGATACATCGGGGCCGTCATGGCCCCCTTCTTCGTCGAGGCGGGTCACGACGTGACCGGGCTGGACACCGGCTACTTCGCCGAGTCCGTCATGGGCGATCCCCTGCCGCCGCTGCCGGAGCTCCGCAAGGACCTGCGGGACGTCGAGCCGGGCGACCTCGAGGGCTTCGACGCCGTCGTGCACCTGGCCGCCCTGTCCAACGACCCGGTCGGCAGCCTCGAGCCCCAGACCACCTACGACATCAACCACCACGCGTCGATCCACCTGGCCGAGTGCGCCCGTGCGGCCGGGGTGGGACGCTACGTCTACTCCTCCTCGTGCTCCATCTACGGCAAGTCCGGTGGGGCCGGGGCGCTGGACGAGACCGCTGAGTTCGCACCGGTCACCCCGTACGCCGAGAGCAAGGTGCGCGTCGAGGCCGAGCTGTTCGAGCTGGCCACCGACGACTTCGTGTGCACGAGCATGCGCAACGCCACCGCCTACGGCTGGTCACCGATGCTGCGCACCGACATCGTGCTCAACGACCTCGTCGGTTGGGCATACCTGACCAAGGAGATCAAGGTGCTGTCCGACGGCACGCCGTGGCGGCCGATCGTGCACATCGAGGACATCTCGCGGGCGTTCCTCGCCGCGGTGGAGGCGCCCGCCGCGCAGGTGCAACGCGAGGCGTTCAACGTCGGTCGCGACGACGAGAACTACCAGGTGTCGGAGATCGCCGGGTTCGTGAAGGAGGTCGTGCCCGAGGCCACGCTGTCCATCACCGGCGAGGCCGGCAACGACCCCCGCAGCTACCAGGTGGACTTCTCCAAGATCGGTCGTCACCTACCGGCGTACCAGCCCGCCTGGACCGCCCTGAAGGGTGCCGAGCAGCTGTACGAGGCCTACCAGCGGCTCGACCTGACGATGGACACCTTCCAGCGCCTCTACAAGCGGCTGCCCATCCTGAAGCAGCACCGCGAGCAGGGGCTGCTCGACGACATGCTGCGCTGGACCTGAGTCCAGCCCGCATCCCTCACCAGCGGGAGCTGCGACCGCTGCGCGACCGACCCGAGCTGGACCGGCTCCGCGAGGAGGATCCCGAGCGGCTGCGGCTGCTGGAGCCGGTGCGGCTGCGGCTGCTGGACCCCCGGCTGGAGGATCCGCCGCCGAACCCGCCCCCGAATCCGCCCGAGCTGCGACGCGGCCCGCTGGTGCCGAACACCCCACCCAGGCCCCCGCCGTAGCCGCCGCCCCGTCCCGGCCCGTAGGGACTGGGTCGAGGGGCCGTGGCCCGACGGACCGACCGGCGGATGTCGTCGGACAGGCCGATGAGCTCCCGCTGGAGCCCGGCGGCCTGGGTCGCTCGCTGCACGGGGTCTGTCACCGCATCCAGCCGCGCCAACCGGTCACCGATGTCCTGCAGCGCACGGGCGCTGCCCGCGGCGACGTAGCGGCGGTGGCCGGTGGCGTACCGCTGCAGCTGCTGGAGCTCCTGTCGGGCCGACGCCACGGTCTGATCGGCGCGACGCCGTGCCATGTCGGCTGCCGTCACCTCCTGCCGTGCCGTGGCCAGCAGCTCGGTGACCTCGGCCTGGACCTGTCCGGCTGCCGCCACCGCCGCCGCCGGGTTGGGACGGTCCTCGGCCATGGCGGCCTCGACCTGGTCCACGAGGCTGGACAGCTGGGCGATCCGTGACTCGATCGGGTCGCTGACGTCGGCGCTGTGCTGCCGTGCGAACCCGGCCGCCTCGTCAACGGCAGCCGTGGCACCGGCGATGGTGCTGGGCGCCAGGTCGGCGGCCTCCTGCAGGGCGGCGTCGCGTGCGTGGATGGCGTCGAGGAGGGCGGCGGCGTCGTCGAGGTCGTCCTCCGCGGCGTCCAGCGCGTCGTGCGCCTCGTCCCAGTCCTGCACGTCCATGAGCTGGGCGTGTTCGGCGGCCTGCAGGGCGTCGGCCGCACGCGACAGCTCGGCTTCGGCCTCGCTGCCGTTGCCCGCGACGTCCTCCCACGCGGCGGTGGCCCATCGGGCCTCGAGGGACTCCATGGTCGTGCCGGCAGGGCCGACACGGTCCTCCAGCACCTGCCGGCGGGCCCGGAGCGACGAGAGGTCGTCGGCCAGCGCGGCACGCATCTCCTCGATGCCCTCGACCCACTCGATGGCCTCCGTGACCGCGGCCTCGGCCAGGTCGAGGTGCTCGTCGGCCCCTCGCACCAGGCGCTGTCCGTGGGCGTCGCGCGCCCGGCCAAGCGCAGCGATGGAGACCGAGAGATCGGCCTCGGCGGGGTCGGTGCGGTAGCCACGATGCTGGGCGTCGGCGATGGCGGATCGAGCGGCCTCGTGACGGCTGCCGAGGGCGTCCAGCCGGCCCGGGATCCCCTCCTCGACCGCGACCAACGCCGCGACGTCGGTGGCGAAGCCCGCCACGAGCTCGCGGGCGTGCCTGGCCGTCGGGGCCAGCTCGGTGATCTCCCCGGCCACGCGGTCGTAGGCGATGGCGTCACCGCTGGGCGTGGCGTCGACCTGCTGGGTCAGCGCGTACCACCGGGTCACGACGGACTGGACGGTGCCTCTGATCGTGGTGAGCTGCTGCCGCAGGGGGGTGGCCTCCACGAGGGCCAGCCGGTCGGCGAGGGCGTTGGCGTCGAGGGCGGCGACCTCGACGTCGCGCTCCATGTCGAGGATGGTCTGGGCCACGTCGGCCTGGGCCTCGACGGCCCGGGCGTGCGCCTCCTCCCTGCGGCGGCGTGCCGTTCGGGCGCGTGCGGCGAGGGCCGCCCCGCCGCCGGCGAGCACAGTCGCCCCCACACCCCCGGCGAACCAACCGCCGCTGCCGGTGCTGCCGTCGTCGGTGGTTGCCTCGTCGACCTCGGCCTGCTGGATGGCCGCCATGCGGTCGAGCCCGGCGATCAGCCCACCCGCCAGGTCACCCTCGGCGAACCGGGGGTTCATCACGTCGAGGTCGACGTCGGTCTCGGTGACGTCGAGGGCAGGCAGCCCACCGCCCTCGTAGATGGCGGTCTCGCGGTCCTCCGGTGCGACGAGGACGGCCAGGACGTTGGCCCCCCACTCGCCGCTGCCGTCCGTCAGGCCCGGGCACCCCTCGACGATGGCCTCCAGGGCCGCCTCGGCGTCGGTGCCGGACAGGGTGGAGGTGACCACGACGAGCGGGCGGACACCCGCGGCAGCCAGCCGCTCGGCGGCGGCCAGCACCTCCTCCTCCTCGGCAGGGGTCAGGAGGTCGTCACCGTCCTGCACCACGCCGCCGCACGAGGAGGCCGCGAGGGCGACCGGGGCGGCGGCCAGCACGAGCGTGCCGAGGAGCAGGAGGAGGGAGGCGAGACGGGTCATCGCGCGAAGCGTAGTGCGACCCGTCTCTGCCCAACGGCTGCGGGATCAGTCCGGCAGGACGGCCCCCACGGTGTCGGCGTTGGCCCCGGCCCAGTCACCGACGGCAGATCGTCCCGCCCAGTCCCTGAGGTCGACGACCTCCATCGCCTGTGCGGTGTCGGGGTCCTGCGCGAGCGCGGTCGGGTCAGTCAGCGAGAAGGCGCCACGCCGTCGAACCGACATGTACGCCGCCGACGAGGGTGCCGCTTCGTCATCGGGACGGGGCCCCTCGACCAGCGCCCGGTAGGCCACGGCGTTCCGGGTGGGGTCCTCGGGGACCCAGCGGTCCATCCACGCCACCGTGTAGTAGGCGGCCAACGCCTCGCCGTAGCGTGTCGCTGGCCCGTGGTAGGCCACCTGCGACCATTCGAGGTGGGTGCCGGCCCGAACGACCACGGTGTAGGTGTCGATGCCGGCGGCAGTCCATGCGGTGTGCGCGGCCAGCGTCTCGTCGGGGTCGGGAGCGGTGGGCGACGGCGTCGGGGAGAGGAAGTAGCCATCGGCAGCCTGGTTCATGCCCGGCACGACCGGTTCGTAGTCCGTGGTCCCGAGCTGGTCCCAGCCGACGACCGCCCGGATCGGATAGGACTCGCCATGGCAGTCGGGCACCTCGAGGTAACGATCGGACTCGTCGGAGCACTGCTGCACCACGGTCACCGCCGAGGCGCCGAGGGAGTGACCGGCGATGCCGATGTTGTCGCCGTCCAGGACGGCCCATGCCGGATTGACCCAGTCCATGCGCTCGCCGTCGGAGCTGGCCTGCTGGGACACGACGTCGTCGGCGGTCCACGTCGCCGGCACATAGGGGTCGTCCGGGGTGGACAGGAAGAACCGCATCGCGTCGATCGTGCCCTGCACGAAGTTGAAGGACTGCTGGAACGGCACCCCCTCGGTGGTCGGCGCGATGCTGCCGGGCTCGTGGCCGAAGGTCTCGGACTGCCCCTGTCCCTGCACGTCGTAGGTCATGACGACGTAGCCCGCGGCGGTCAACGCACGGGCGGCCCACCAGTACATCTGGTTGGACCCCTGGATCGAGCCGGTGGTGATCACCACGCCGGGGCGGGGGCCGGGCAGCTCGCTGCCCCAGATGTGGCCGTACAGCTTGGCCCCGGTCTGGCTGACGAACGCGATCTCACGGGGAGTCACGTCGAAGTAGTCCTCGGCGTTGCCCACGCCCCAGGTCGACATGTACTGCGATGCGCCGACATACGCCCGCCCATGGGTGGCGTCGGCCAGCTGATGGCCCTGCGCGCGGGCCAGGGAGTCCGCGGACGCGGCCACGAACGCCCGGTGGTAGGCCGGCGTCGCCAGCTGGTACAGCTGCATGCCCCGACCCCGGGTCAGGTTGTCGGCTTCGTGTGTGCGGTACTCCGGATCGGTGTAGTCGTCGGCGGCTGTTGCTGGGGCGGCCAGCAACAGCACGAGAACGAGGCAGAGGAACAGGCGGATCGGTGGACGTCGCACGGTTTCGGCTCCTTGGTGACGAGGACCGGTCGGCTCGAGGACCGGCGATCGCATCCTTCGTCGCAACCACCTCGAACACCTGCGGGCCACGCGATGACGAGACGACGTCTCAGGTCGGACTGGTGGCGGAACGTCCCGCCCGACAGGCGTCAGGCAGGCAGCGTCAGCAGGGCACGGTGCAGGTCACGGGCGAGCTCGAGGTCCGGCTCGTGGCTGTGCAGCAGGTCGGCGAAGATCATCGACTCGCCGATCCGGACGAACATGTACGCCAGCCGGTCGGTGTCGCGGGGCAACGCGAATCCGCCGTCGCGGGCGGTGGCGTCCATCAGCGCGGACCAGGAGGCGACCGACGCCGCATGCACCCCGCCGATTTCGGTGAACAGCACCCGGAAGGCCGTCTCCGGATCGTTGGTGACCAGCTGCCGGAGCGGACGAAACGCCACGACGTCACGGTTCATCCGGTAGGCGGCCTGCACGATGCGCTCGACCGACGGCGGATGTTCCGACGCGGCGGCCTCGACGGCCTGTGACTGCGTGACCGCGGCCAGGTCCGCGACGATCCGACCGAGCAGGCGGTCGCGGCTGCCCACGACCCGGTAGAGGGTGGCACGCCCGACGATCAGCTCTTCGGCCAACGCCTTCATGTCCACGTCGCCGCTGGCCATGAACTGGCGGCGTGCGGCGATGTAGGCGTCGGAGTACGAGATGACCCTGCTCATCAGCACCGTGTCTACCACCCGATGGGGGCACGAGGGCAAGGCCGGTTAGCCTCCCCGACGATGCCTCCGCCGCTCGCCCGCCCCACCACCTCGTTGTCAGGGGGCGTCGGCGTGGCCGCCCACTCCCCCGCGACCGCGGCGGCCGGCATGGCGCTGCTGGACGCGGGCGGCACCGCGGCCGACGCGGCGGTGGGCATGACCCTTGCCGCCTGTGCGGTCGAACCGTTCGTCGTCTCGTTGCTGTCCGGGCTGCACGGCATCCACGTCGACGTCGACGGGACGACCCGGGCGGTCGACGGATTCGTCGACGTGCCTGCGGTCCCCACCGGCGGTCGGCGGGCCGAGACCACCATCGACTTCGGCGGTGCTCGGATGCCCTACTCGATCGGTGGCGCCACCTTCGGCACACCGGGGCTGGTGGCCGGCTGCTGGCACCTCCACCGACGATTCGGCCGCCTGCCGTGGGCCGAGGTCGTGGCGCCGGCCATCGAGTGGGCAGGGACGGGGTTCGTCCTCTCCGACCGCGACGAATCACTGCTGCACATGCTCGAGCCCGTCATGACGCTGGGGGTGGGGCGCGAGGTCTTCTGCATCGATGACCGCATGCGGGTGGAGGGGGAGCTCGTACGGATCCCCGACCTCGCCGACGCCCTGCGACAGATCGCCGAGGAAGGGGGCCCGACCCTCTACGAGGGCGCCATGTCCCGCGAGCTGGCCACCTTCGCGGAGGAGGTGGGTGCGCTGGTGACGGCCGAGGACCTCGGCGCGTGCACCGCGGTCGAACACACCCCACCGACCGTGCGGCTGGGCGGCTGGCAGGTGCGCAGCCGACGAGGCCTGTCCCCGCTCACCGACTGGGTCGCCCGCCTCGACGCCAGCGACGGCCCGCACGCCGCTCGGCTGGCCCTGGCCCAGTCGCCCACGCCGCCGAAGGCACTCGGCACGACGTCCCTCGCCGCAACGGACGCCGACGGCCGGGCCTGTGCGGTCACCGCCAGCCTGGGCCTCGGCACGGGCGACTGGTTCCGTGGCAGCCAGCTGAACTCGATGCTCGGTGAGGTGGACCTGCTGGTCGGCGGGCTCCGACCCCGCACCCGGATGGGCAGCATGATGGCGCCGACCGCCGTCGTGTCCCCGACCGGGCAGGCCACCGTCCTCGGCGCTGCTGGCGGGTCGCGCATCCCGAGCGCACTGCTGCGCACCATCGACGGGATCGTGCTCGGGGAGCTGGACGCCACGGCCGCCGTCGACCTGCCCCGCATCCATCGGGTCGGCGAGCTGGTCCACGTCGAACCGCACCTGGAGGACCGGGACGAGGCCGCGCTGGTCGCGGCCGGGTTCACCGTCCAGCGCTGGACGTCTCGCCATCACTTCTTCGGCGGGGTCAGCGTGGCCGGCGCGGCCGGCACCGAAGGCGATCCGCGACGTGGCGGCGTCGGGCTGGCCCACCGCTGACGCGGCGCCGGTCAGCCGGTGCGGTCGGCGATCCGGTCCATGAGGGCCTCTGCCTGCTCCAGCGGCTGATGGAGCGTCGCGAGCCGCTCGAGGGTGTTGACGCGCTCCAGCGACCACAGGACGTCCTGGTAGATCCCGGTCGCCTCCGTCAGCGTTGCCTCGAGCGCCGGGTCGTCGGCGATCGTCACGTGCGCCTCGGCCTGCAGGATTCGGTCGGCCAGCGTCTGCAGTCGCGAGCGGAGCCGGGCCTGCTCGGCATCGAACGACCGTTGCGCACCTGCCTGCTCACGACGGCGGTCGAGCAGCTGGGCGATGAGGACGACCAGTCCGACCAGCGCCGCGGCGACGGCCAACCACACCCAGATCGGGGTCGGACGGTGGTCGAGCGCATCCAGCAGCGCGCGGCTGGCGACGGCGGCGTCGCTGTCGAGTGCGGCCTGGCCGGCCCGGTCGAAGGCCGCATCCACCTCCTCGGTGGTGTGGAGGGTGCTGGCCACGGCCACGTCGTCGGGCGTGAAGAGCAGCACGGTGTCCGCGGCGACCACCCGCAGAAGGTCGTTGGCCCGGTCCACGGGGGTCGGGGGCAGGCCGCCGGCGAAGACGGCGATGACCACCCGCTCCTCGTCGGCGTATTCGGCGACCACTCCTCGCAGGGCATCGGGGTCCTGACCGCTGCCCGAGGCGACGAAGACCCCGTCGTTCAAGTTGTCCGCGGCGTCGCCGATGGTGGAGGCAAGGGCCGTCCCCGTGCACAGGATCGATCCGCACAGCACGAGGAGGCCGCCCAGGACGAACGCGAGCTGAGGGACACGAAGCACGTGGGCGGGGCCGATCATCAGGCCGACATCCTGCCAGACTGCCGGTCCGGTCCCTCGACCACGAGTTGTATGGTCGGGCGATACGGTGAGGGGGAGAGCCAAATGGTAAGAATCACAACAACCCGTAGAGTGGCGTCATGAGCAACACGACCACCGAACCGCGCTGGCTGACGGCGGACGAGCAGGTGTCGTGGCGCGCGTTCGTGACGGCGATGACGATGTTGTCGCGTCAGCTCAACGCCGAGATGCTGAGCGCCCACGACCTGTCGATGGACGACTACGCCATCCTCGCCATGCTGTCGGAGGCACCCGAGGGACGCCTGCGCTTCGGCGAGCTGGCCGACGTCCTGCGGGTTGCCAAGGCGCACATCACCTACCGCTTCCGTCGCCTGGAGGAGCGCGGCCTCGTGGAGCGCCAGGCCTGCGCCACGGATGCGCGCGGGGCGTACGCAGCGCTGACCGCCGATGGCAGGTCCCGGATCGAGGCGGCGGCCCCGACCCACGTCGAGTCCGTCCGCCAGCACCTGCTGGACCACCTGACGCCGGAGCAGCTGCGCGTCATGGGCGAGGCGATGACCGCCGTGGTCGAAGCGGAGTGCGCCGAGACCCCCCACCGCCACTGACCCTGCCCCGGCGGCGACACGTCAGGACCAGCCCGGTCGATCCGGGCCTTCACACCTCGCACTTTTCACACTACGATCCGTAACGTAGCCGGAGCCTGCCTCGTTGGGTGGGATGTCACCCCGGCACTCCGATCGTCAAGCGAGGCCCAACGATGTCGACCGCTCTCCTGCGTCCCTACATGCGTGGCGCGGTGCACACCGTGCAGCGCACGGGCGACTGGCCGCGCTCCTTCGTCGTCACACTGACCGATGACCACGGCCAGCGGTGCCGCGCCGAGTACACCCTGCACACCGAGGGCAGCGCGCTGTTCACCCTCGAGGCCACGCGCGACAACGCGATGGTCGACCCGCCGGTTGTCGGCTGGGTCTCCTGGAGCGACGGCGAGGTCGTCTGCGCCTTCCGGGACGCCGCCAGCGGCACCCACGGTGGAGGATTCCTGCCCGACTGCGCCCCCGTCGAGGACGGGCCGTTCCAGACGACGAGCTTCGACGTCGGTCGCTGGATCGTGCTGGCCCAGGAGCTGCTGCGCACCGTCGAGGACAGCCGCCTGACCTGACGGCTGGCCCACACCATCGTCCTGGCCACCCCGACCCCGGCCCCGGAGTAACGGGACCGGCAGACTGGCCGGGATGAATCCACTCCTCAGGCTGTGGCACCACGCCACCGATCACCGGCGCAGGATCGTCTTCGCCGTCATCACCAGCATCCTCAACAAGCTGATGGACCTGGCACCGCCGTTGCTGATCGGCGCAGCCGTCGACGTCGTCGTTCGGCAGGACGACTCGTTCCTGGCCGATGCCGGCATCGCCACCGTCCGCGGGCAGGTCGTCACGCTGGCCGTGCTGAGCGCCATCGTCTGGATCCTCGAGAGCATCTTCGAGTACCTCTACGCCGTGGCGTGGCGGACCCTGGCCCAGCGTGTCCAGCACGATCTGCGGGTCGAGGCGTTCGCCCACGTCATGTCGCTGGACCAGTCGGTGTTCGCCGACGCCTCGACGGGGTCGTTGATGGCGATCCTCAACGACGACATCAACCAGCTCGAGCGGTTCCTCGACCGCGGCGCGAACGAGATCCTGCAGGTCGCCGTCACCGTGCTCGTGATCGGCGGTGGGTTCTTCGTCGTCGCCCCCGACATGGCGTGGTGGGCAGTGGCGCCCATCCCGTTCATCCTCGTCGGGTCGATGCGGTTCCAGCGCCTGCTCGAGCCGCGCTACGCCCGGGTGCGCGAACGGGTCGGCGACCTCAACGCCACCCTTGCCGGCGCCCTCGGTGGGGTGGCGACCATCAAGGCGTTCACTGCCGAACCCCGCGAGATCGCCCGGGTGGAGGCCGAGTCGCAGGCCTACGTCGACGCCAACGACGAGGCGATCCGCCCCTCCTCGGCGTTCATCCCGCTCATCCGCATGGCGATCCTCTTCTCCTTCACCGCCATCCTCGTGCTCGGCGGGTTCAGGGCGATCGACGGGACGCTGGAGGTCGGCGTCTACTCCGTCATGGTGTTCGTCACCCAGCGGCTGCTGTGGCCGCTGACCGAGCTCGGCGAGGTCTTCGACCAGTACCAACGCGCCATGGCGTCGACCCGACGTGTGCTCGACCTGCTGTACAGCGCCCCCGAGATCGTCGATGGGCCGCTGCGGCTGGACGGCCCGGTGCGGGGTGACGTGGCCCTGCACGACGTCCGCTTCGCCTACCCCGACGGCGGGGTCGTGCTGGACGGGGTCGACCTGACCGTGCCGGCTGGCGAGATGCACGCCGTCGTCGGCTCGACCGGGGCGGGGAAGTCCACGATCGCCCGGCTGCTCCTGCGGCTCTACGACGTGACCGGGGGTGCGGTCACCGTCGACGGCATCGACGTCCGCGAGCTGCACGTGACCGACCTTCGCGAGCAGTTCGGGCTGGTCAGCCAGGACGTCTTCCTGTTCCACGGCACCGTGGCCGACAACATCGCCTACGGCGCTCCCGGCGCCAGCCACGAGGAGATCGTCCGGGCGGCGAAGCTGGCCGAGGCCGACGAGTTCGTGGCCGCCCTGCCGCAGCAGTACCAGACGGTGGTGGGCGAGCGCGGTCAGAAGCTGTCGGGCGGCCAGCGCCAGCGCATCGCCATCGCCCGGGCGATCCTGAGCGACCCACCCGTGCTGCTGCTCGACGAAGCCACGTCAGCGGTCGACAACGAGACCGAGGCCGCCATCCAGCGTTCCCTCGCCCATGTGTCGCAGGGCCGGACGACCATCGTCATCGCCCACCGCCTGTCCACCATCGTGGCCGCCGACCGCATCCACGTGCTGGACCGCGGCCGGGTGGTGGAGTCGGGCACGCACGACGAGCTGGTGTCCACCGGCGGCCGCTACGCCAAGCTGTGGGCGGTCCAGACGGGCCAGCCGGCGGTGGACCTCACCACCTGACGCCTGTCGGGTTCTCGGCCGCCCGCCGTGATCACCCGACAGGCGGCCGGGTGGCGCCGCCCGACCACCCCCACGCGTGTCGGGTTCTGGGCCGCCCGCCGTGGCAGCCTCAAGACTTCGTTGCAACACGACACTTCGAGGTGGAGGCGGTAGGTCATGGTGAGGTCGAGGGCCAAGGGTGAGAAGCGGTGGTTGCGGTTGCCTGATGAGGTGCGGGCGGAGGTGATCCGTCGGGCACGAGCCGGTCAGGGCCGCCGGCAGATCCTTGAGGAGGTCGACATCTCCGTGGGCAGCTTCCTCAACGTGCTCAAGCCGTTCGGTGGGGTGTTGCGGGCAGAGCTTGCGACTGATCCCTCACCGCACCGGTTGTCGCTTGATGATCGGGTGGAGATCCGGTTGGGGATCGGTCGGGGCGAGACCTATCAGGCCATCGCCGATCGGGTCGGCCGGCACAAGTCCTCGGTGTGGCGCGAGGTGGACCGCAACGGTGGCCGTGAGGCCTACCGGCCGATGCTTGCCCACAAGCGTGCCCACGAGCAGGCACGGCGGGCCAAGCCGACCAAGCTCGCCAGCTGCGCGGAGCTGGCCGGCCTCGTCGAGCACGGCCTGCGCAGACTGTGGTCGCCCCAGCAGATCGCGGCAGATCTCAAGGAGCGGTTCGGCGACGATGAGTCGATGACGGTGTCACACGAGACGATCTACAAGTCGCTGTACGTCCAGGGGCGGGGCGAGCTGCGACGCGAGCTGACGTCGTGCCTGCGGACCGGTCGGGCCAAGCGGGTCCCCTCCGGTCGGTCTCCCCGGCCACGCATGCACGACATGGTGATGATCAGCGAGCGGCCCGCGGAGGTGGAGGACCGTGCCGTGCCCGGTCACTGGGAGGGCGACCTGATCATCGGCAAGGACGGCAAGTCCGCGGTGGGCACCCTTGTGGAGCGCTCCACGCGCTACGTGATGCTGATGCACCTCGATGGCGACCGGACCGCCGCGACGGTGCGCGATGCCATGACCACCGCGATCACCGGGCTGCCCGAGCACCTGCGGCGGTCCATCACCTGGGACCAGGGCATCGAGATGGCCGAGCACGTCCAGTTCACCATCGACACCGACGTGCCCGTCTACTTCTGCGACCCCCACTCGCCCTGGCAACGCGGTTCCAACGAGAACACCAACGGGTTGCTGCGCCAGTACATGCCCAAGGGCACCGACCTGTCAGTCCACACCCCAGCGAACCTCAACGACTTCGCCGAGAGCCTCAACACCCGCCCCCGACAAACCCTCGGCTGGAAGACACCAGCCGCCCAACTCGCCCAACTTGTTGCACCCACCGGTTGACATCAAGCGTGAACACCCGACACGCGTGGCTAGCAGAGGGCGGTGACGGCGTCGCGGACCGATGACGAGACCACGTCGGAGCCGCCGACGAACTCGACCCGGGCCTCCTGGCGGCTGTCGCACAGCGCGGTCGCCGTCTCCTCCGGCAGGCGGTCCTGCTCGACGAGCAGCAACGGCTGGTTGGTCGCCGCGGACAGGCCTGCCGCCGCAAGGCCGTAGGCCCAGCCGAGCTCGTGGTCGCCGGCCGTGACCAGGTACCCAGCGGGATCGTCCCACCGTCGCTCGGCGATCATGGCCGCGGTCTCGTACCGGTTCGCGCCGGCGTGGCGCAGGTGCGGGCCGACGGCTCGTGCCACGTCTTCCGACAAGGCGGCCTCGCCGCCCATGACGATCGGGACCGCGTTGCCGTGCTCGGCCAGCCACGCCTCGACCGCGGGATGCAGCTCGGCGGTGGGGGTCAGCAGGATCGGCTGCCGCGTCCGGGCAGCCCAGCCACCAGCGGTGACGGAGTCCGCCCACGCCGCCGTGGGGTTGTCCGACGGGCCGTCGGCACGGGCGATGCCGACCTGGCGGGGCACGTCGTGGCGACGCGCAACCTCCTCGGCGATGGCGACGGACGTCTCGACCCTGCTGGGGCCAGCAAGCCGCCTGACGAGGTAGCCCATGTCGGCGAGCTCGTCGGCCACCGCAGCCGACAGCGCGGCCTCGCCTCCGAGGACCAGGACCTCGCCCTCGAGGGGCAGCATCCGACGGATCTCCGCCGCCGTGGCGGGGTCCAGCTGCGCCGGGTCGGTGAACAACAACGGCGAGTCGCCCGTCAGCGCCGACCCGGTGAGGGAGTCGGCGAAGGCGTCGTCGCGGGACAGCACGACGGCTGCCGCCTGGCGTCGACCCTCGCCGCGCGTGCCGTCCACGTCGCGGTACAGGCGCTGCGACAGCTCGATGGCCAGCGCCGCCGGGCTGATGGCGTCCTCTCCGCCCGACTGGGCGTCGAAGGTGCTGAACGTCGTCGAGGCGGTCAGGTCGTCCGGCGTGGGGTCGATCACGTCCGCCACGGTGGCCGTGGCCTCGACGGTCTGGGAGCCGACCGTGCTCGCCGACAGCTCCACCTCCAGCTCGTGGGACTGCCCAGCGGCCAGCCGGACGCCTTCGCAGGTCAGGCTGCCATCGACGGCGCGACAGTCCTCGGGGGCGGCGACGAGGTCGAGGTCACCGAGGTCGAGGGCGAGGAGGACCGGCGCCTCTGCGGGACCGTCGTTGTGCACACGGGTCGTGATGACCACGGGTTCGTCGACCGCGACCTCGCGGGGCGAGGCGGTCAGGTCGAGGGAGATGTCGGCATGCTCGGGCTCGGGTTCGATGGGGACGCCACCACCACCGCCGCCGGGGCTGCCACCCCCGCCGGGGCTGCCCCCGCCGCCACCCGGGGCGGGGTCGGTGACGGCGATGCGTGCCACGGCCTCACCGGCCAGTCCGGTGGCGTCGGAGGTGACGCGGACGACGACCTCGTGGATCCCGACGGCGAAGCCGGTGGTGTCCAGGGTCGTCTCGGGACCGGTCGCATCGTCGAACGCGCCGTCCTCGTCGAGGTCCCACGCGAAGGCCAGCGACCCGCCGTGCGGATCGGTGGACGTGGACGCGTCCAGCGGGACCTGCTGGCCGACCTCGTAGGGCCCCTCGGGGTCGTCGATCGTCGCCGTCGGTGGCGTGCGGACGCTGAGCACCCGCGTGGCGGTGTCCTGCAGCCCGCTGGCACCCGAGGTGACCCGGACGGTGATGTCGTGGTCGCCGGCACCCAGGAGGGCGGTGTCGACCGGGTTGATCGCCGTCGTCCCCTCGTCGGCGTCGAAGGCCCCGTCGTCGTCGACGTCCCAGGCGAAGGCGAGGGGGCCGCCCTCTGGGTCGGTCGAGGCGGATGCGTCCATGTCGACGACCGTGCCGACGGCAACGGCAGGGCCGGGGTCGGCCAGCGCCGCGACGGGCGGGTCAGCGGGTTCGACGGGTTCGGTCACGGCGACAGATGCGCTTGCCGTGTCCTCGAGGCCGAAGGTGTTGGTCACGCGGACCGCCACCGGGTGGGTGCCTGCGGGGAAGCCGGTGGTGTCCAGCGTGGTCGTCGCCCCGGTGGCGTCGTCGAAGGCGCCGTCGTCGTCGAGGTCCCACGCGAACGTCAGGGCCGCGCCCTGCGGGTCGGAGGAGCTCGACGCGTCCAGCGGCACGGGCGTGCCGGCGTCGACGGCGGGACCCGGGTCGGCGATGGCCGCGACCGGGGGCAGGGGCTCGGACTCGATCTCGATGTCGGCGCTGGCCTGCGCGGTCTGTCCGTCGCCGTCGGTGACGGTGACGGTGACGGTGTGGACGCCGCTGGTCAGGTCCGTTGTGTCGAGAATCGGGGTCGCCGACGTCGGGTCGTCGAAGCCGGCGCTGCTGGCGCCGTCCAGGGTCCACGCGTAGGTCAGGCTCGACGCGTCGGGGTCGACCCAGCTCTCGGCAGCCAGGGGCGCTGGGGCGCCGCGCTGGATGATGCCCGTGGGCACCGACACGGCACCGACTGGCGGACGCAGGGGCCCGGCGATGACCTGGACCTCCGACATGACGAGTTCACGCCCCGGGCCCTCGAGGAGGATCCGGACGTAGCGTCCGCGAACGCCCTCGACGAAGGTGGTCGGCCGGCCGACGGTGGCGGAGAAGGACGTGACGGTGATGGTCGGGTCCGCCAGGAGCTGGTCCAGCGTTCGCGAACCGAACGGCGTGGGGGAGACCATCACGTGGCCGTTGGAGAGCCGTCCCAACGAGTGCTGCAGCCAGTTCCAGACGCGGACCTCCTCGACGAGGCGCATCCCGCCGAGGTCGACCTCCCACCACTGGTTGGTGCCCTTCGACGTGTGGCTGATGGAGCAGTCACCCTCGTAGCCGGCGACGCTGCCGTCGATCGCCTTGCTGGCCGCATGCGGGCCACAGGGGGTGTAGGTGTGGGTGGTGGACTGCCGGGCCGTGCCCGCGAGCGCCTGGTTGGTCGGTGCGGCGGTGTCGACGTAGCGAGCCACGACGTCCGTCGTGGACACGCCACCGACGATGGCATGGGTGTGTGCACGGCCGCTGGACCACCCGACGAACGTCAGTGCGCCCTGCTGCAGCGGGCTGGAGACCGTCACGCGCTGGTTGGTGTACAGCGTGAAGGAGGTGGGCTGGGTGATCTGCGCGCCACCGAGCAGCACCGGCAGTCCCGGCGGGTCGGTGGTGATGGTGTACTCGTGCTCGTCCATCCGCAGGTCGATGCACTCCACGTCGGTGTACCCGCTGGAGTCGGTGGCGGTGAGACACCCGGTGAGGTACCAGTTGCTGCCGTGGTCGGGGATCCAGAACGGCGCGAGGCTCGCGCCCGTGCCGGAGGCCTCGTCGGGATGCACGTGGTTGTTGTGGTGGATCTGGACGTGCCACTCCAGCGACGTGCCGGTCAGCTGGCCGTCCTCGGCGTCGGTTGCCTCGCCGGTCATGGCGACCATGTCGCCGATGGCGTACCCGTCCTCGACCGTCGGGCTGGTGATGCTGGCCTGCGGGGCGTAGGTGGTGTCGACGGTCCACTGGAACGTCGACGAGCTGGTCCGGTCCCCGTCGCTGGCCACCACGATGACGTCGTAGGTGCCGGGAGTGGTGGGCTGGCCGGTGATCCGGCCCGTCGCCGACATGACGATGCCGGGCGGCAGCGGACCTGCCGGATCGACCGAGAAGGTCACGGGCTGGCCGTCGGGGTCGCTGGCGAGCAGCTGGAGGTTGACGTCGCCGCCGAGCCCGCTGGCCTGGTCGGCCGGCGGGGAGATGACCGGGGCACGGTTGGGGTCCTCACCGACGTACCGGACGCGGTTGATGGACCCGTCCACGATGTCGAGCAGCCACAGCGTCCCGTCGGGGGCGAGCTGCACGTCGACGACGAAGCCGATGTCGGTCGCGAACAGCTCCGCGTCGGCAAGGTTGCCGGTGGCCAGCCCCCCGCTGTCACGAGCCGCCGGCAGGTACGACAGCGTCCGGTCCTCGAAGTCGGAGAAGAACCATCCTTCCTGATAGGTCAGCGGCCAGCCGGTCCCGCGGAACCAGTCACCGCCGATGATCGAACCGCCACTCGGCGGATCGGCGCCGGGGGGGATGTAGGAGTCGTGGCGATAGGCATGCAGCGCGGGGGTGATGTCGACCGCACCGTTGGCCACGTCGTCGTAGAGGTCCTGGCAGGCCTCCTCGCCGGAGTACTGGAAGGTCGGCAGGTTCTCGCCCTGTCCTCCTTCGTAGCACGGCCATCCGTGCGTCCCGCCCCGTCCCGCGTTGACCTCCTCCATGGTGGAGAAGCCCACGTCGCCGAGCAGCAGGTCGTTGCGTTCGGGGTGCACGGCGAAGCGGAACGGGTTGCGCAGGCCGGCTGCCACGACCCGTGAGCGGTTGTCCGTCGGGTCGCCGCTGTACCAAGGGTTGTCGGGCAGCCCCAGGCCGGTGGCAGGGTCGATGCGCAGGACCTTGCCGTTCAGGCTGTCGGGGTCGCCGGCCCGGAAGGCTCGGGGGTCGGCGACGGAGGCCGACGCCCCGTCGCCGTGCCCGGCGTGGAGTGCGCCGTCGGGCCCGAAGCGCAGGGTGCCGACGGCGTGCAACGTGTCGTCCGCCGCGACGCAGTCCTCGAGGTATCCGGCGCCATCGGTGCATGCCGCCGTCGGGAGGCAGTCGGCGTCGTTGCTGGGGTCCCCGTCGTTCAGGCAGCCGGGGAAGCACAGGCCACCGGTCGTCGCGCAGTCGGGGTCGGGACCGAGTGCGGCCTCGAGCTCGGCCGGGGTCGGAGCCCACGGGTCGGCCATCCCGGCCCCACCGAGGACCACCGCCTCACTGCCGGGGACGACCTCGTAGGACTGCACCTGCACGCCCGCCCCGAGGTCACGCACGACGGGGGCAAGCTCCACCGACGTCAGGCGCGAGATGCGCCGTCCGCTGCCCTCGTCGGCCAGTCCGTCCGGATCCCAGACGTACCACAGGTACAGCAGCCTGGTGGCAGGGTCGGCCCGGTCGAAGTCGGGATGGAACGCGATGCCCGTCAGCCCGTGGTCGTTGTTGTGGTTGACCTTGTCGGAGATGTCCAGGATGCGGCCGTGGCGTGTGCCGTCCTCGCCGTAGAGGTCGACGAGTCCGCGCTTCCCAGCGACCGCCAGGAGGGGCTCGCCCGGCAGGAACGCCATGCCAGCGGCCAGGACGGTGTCCGACACGTCCATCACGTTCTCGATGACGAAGTCGGTCGGTAGCGTGGGCTGCGCCACGGCTGCCGGCGGTACCGCCAGCAGCGTCGCCGCCACCATGGAGAGCATCAACACCACGAGCCGGACGCGTCCGCGCGCGCCCACGACGATCCTCGACTTCACGTTTCCACCCCTGGGTACTGCCTCGACGTTCCCGTGTGTCGCAGCGTAGCCCCATGGGGAGACGACTTCAGGAAGATGTTCACTCACCGTAGTGAGACGTAACGCGCCGCCGAAGTCAACCCTCTGTCTGCAGCAGCGGGTGCCATCGCACGCGCCAGGCCTGCGCGGCGGTCAGGTCGTGACCGCCCTCGGCCCAGAACATCAGGTTGTCCGCCCCCAGCCCGACGCACTCGTCGGCGCGGACGCTGCCGTCGCGGTCGCCGTCGGCTGCGGACGTGCACTCGGGTGTGTCCTCGATGGTGTCGTGGGCACGTCCGTCGTCCTCGCTCGTGTGGACCGGCAGACCGGCGATGTGGAGCAGCTCGTGCAGGGCAACCGTTCCCCTCGCCGACGGGTCGTCGCCGACGGAGACCAGCACGCACGCGTGGGACGGGGGGCCGACCACGGGAGTCCCGGGCGCGGCCACGGCGAACCCGCCGATGTCGCCGTCGGGATTGCGGTAGGCCATCGACCACGTCCGTGGCGGATCCGCGGCTGCGCTCAGCACACCCTCGCCGATGCGTTCGGCGAGGACGACGACCGCGGTGTTCGGACCCGGCCCGAGCGCATCGTCAGCGGCCGTGCAGGCCTTGTGGCCGTCCCCGGCGAGGCCGTCGACGCCGAGCACGCGGTGGCTCGCCCCGGCCTCCCCGGCCACCACCACGTCGAGCTCGTCGACACCGAGGCCGTGCGGGGACAGGACCGCATCCATGTCCGCGCGCCACCGACCGGCCACCGCCTCGACGTCGACGTCGACCGTGGCCCACACCACGACGTCGAGCTGTCGCGGTGCCGGGTTGCCGTCGTCGTGGCTGACGGCGGTCGCCACGGTGGCCGTCGTGCCGTTGGTCGCCACGCGCACGCGCCACTCCCCCTCCGCCAGGGGTTCGTCGGGGGTCGAGGCCACGTAGAGGCCGACGGCACCCTCGTCGGCCAGCACCCGAGGGTGGAGGTCGTCGACCAGGAGCAGGCCAGCTCGCAGGTCCGCGGCGTAGCGCACCTCGCCAGCGGGGTCGGTCACCCTGGTGATGCCGACCAGCTCGGCAGGGTCCTCCCCTTCCACCGAGAGCAGCCAGGCACGGTCGTTCCCGCCGATCGTGACCCCGACCTCGTCACCGTCAGCGACTGGTTGCCTGGCGATTCGGAGCTGCCCGGGTGGTGACACGGAAGGGGAGGGCACCGCCGAGGGGCCCGGGGTCGCCCCGGATGCGGCCGGCTCCGCGGTGCGCAGCGCGAGCGGGGGCAGCGTGGGCGCCGAGCTGGGCGCAGCACCGGTGCACGCGGACACGAGGACCGCCACCAGGGCCGCGAGCAGGATGGTCGACACGGTCCTCACACGGTGCGGAGGGTACGCGCGCCGGCACCGCCGTCGGGGCAGGCTCGACCCCGCGGCCATCTCCGTGGCCGACACCGGACCCGACTCCGGAATTGACAACGCCTCCAGCCCGGGCGGCGGACGTGGAGGCGTTGCGATTCATACTACACGGGTCCTACGACAACGGTGGTAATCCGGACGCCGGTCCGTGTGCGGGTCAGCCCAGCACCGCGGTGGCGAAGGTGACCTGGAAGGGCTGGCACCAGATGACGACCGCCAGCTCCTGGGACAGGTCGAGGCCGTCCGGCACGTCGTAGTTCTGGTTGCCCACGTTGCCCTTGAGGCTGCCGAGGTCCACCGCATCGGCGTTGATCTGCGGCGTGCCGTCGACGACCGGGGCGAGGTAGACGTGCAGGTCCGGTCCGTTGGTGACCTCGAAGTCCTCCAGCCGCAGCACCCGGCTGCCGTCGGCGAGCTCGTAGACGGTGGCCGACCCAGACCCCTGGTGGACGCTGTCGGCGCCCACGAAGGAGCCCCGGACGATGGCCGTGGGCTCGCCATCGGGCATGTCCTCGACCTCCTCGACGTCCTCGGCCGCCGCGGCCTCCATCTCGGCCTCCACCTCCTCCTGGGTCATGTCGTCCGGGACGACCGCACCATCGGAGAGGGGGAAGGCCCCGGA
Organism: Euzebya pacifica; assembly: GCF_003344865.1. GTDB lineage: Bacteria > Actinomycetota > Nitriliruptoria > Euzebyales > Euzebyaceae > Euzebya > Euzebya pacifica. The sequence goes on along the minus strand of NZ_CP031165.1, from coordinate 546,243 downwards.
GTCAGCGTCCGCACCTGTCTCGGCCGCGGTGTCCTCGCCGGGGAACGCCTCGTCGACGACCTCGTCGACGAAGTAGGGACTGATCAGCCAGAAGGCGACGGCCAGCACGACGACGACGGCCGCGGCGATACCTGCACGGATGACGGGCTTGCTCATGATTCCTGCCTCGTTCGTGGGTTTGGTGAGGGTGGGCTGGCGACAACCGTCCGGCCCGTCTGGATCCTCCCGGCACGGCTAGCATGCGGGACACCGTAAGGAGTTCGAAAGAGCCATGAACCAGATCAAGCAGATCATCCAGACGTTCAACGTCACCCGCCAGCACGACCCGAGCGTCGTGCCCGCTGTTGCGCTCGGGGCCGGTGGGGCCCTGGTGCTCTGCCTGGTGCTCGGCTTCGTGCTCGGGCCGCTGCTGCTGTGGATCCCGCTGGCCCTCTTCGCGATGATCGCCACGGCGCTGATCATCCTGGGCCGCAAGGCGCAGTCGGCCAGCCTGGCGGCGATCGAGGGACAGGCCGGTGCCGCCGCGGCGGTGCTGCAGTCGATGCGGGGGGCATGGGAGATCACCCCGGCGGTGGCGTTCAACCGTCGCGAGGACATGATCCACCTGGCCGTGGGTCCCCCCGGTGTCGTGCTGGTGGCCGAGGGCACGTCCCCCGCACGGGTGAAGCAGCTGATGGCCAAGGAGCGACGCCGCTTCGACCGGGCGGCCGGCGAGGTCCCCGTGACCGAGGTGCTGGTCGGCGACGGCGAGGACCAGGTCGAGCTGAAGAAGCTGGCCTTCCACATGGCCAAGCTGCCGCGGGCCATCAAGCCCAAGGAGGTCGGGCCGCTGAACCGCAAGCTGAGCGCGCTGAAGGCGTCCGCACCGCCCATGCCCAAGGGGCCGCAGATGCGACGCGCCCCCAAGAAGTACCGCTAGGCGACCGCGGTGAGGGACCGTCGGGCGCCGTCGTTGTCGGGTCTCGACGGCTGGTTGCAGTCACCGCCGCGGAGCCTGTCGCAGCATCGCGGACGGATCGTGCTCGTCTGGTTCTTCTCGCTGTCCGCCCCGGGCTGCGTCGAGATGGTGCCGGCCCTGCGGTCGCTGTGGGAGGACCACCGCGGCCTGGTCGACGTGATCGGCGTGCACGCCCCCCAGTTCGCCGACGACGCCGATCCGCAACGCATCGCGCTGGGCGTTGCCCGGGCCGGCATGCCGTGGCCCGTGGCGATGGACCACCGGCGGACCGTGTTCACCCGCTGGCACGGGGACCGGTCCCGGCAGGGCTGGCCCAGCACCCACGTGGTGGACCAGCAGGGCCGCGTCGTGGCGATCCACGACGGCGCCGGGGTTGACCCCATCCGCACGACGGTCGAGGCGCTCCTCGACCGTTGAGCTGGCTGGCCGGGCGACCGGCAGGCCGCCCGGCGATCGGGCTCAGGCGCCCGGCGGCGGGACGCAGGGGAACGGCGCCGGGAACAGGCACTCCTCCTCTGCAGGCGGGTCCTCGCCGTCGGCCGGCGGGTCCTCCTCGTCGGCAGGCGGGTCCTCGTCAGCGGGCGGGTCCTCTTCCTCGTCGCCACCGGTGATGATGTCGATGATGTCGCCGACGGGGAGCGGCGTCATGCCGAGCAGGTCCTGCACCTCCGTCAACGCGCCGAGCAGCAGCAGGGCCGCGGCCTCGCAGGCAAGCAGGTTGACGAAGGAGGTGCAGATGACGGGGGCGCCACCGAGGTCGGCCAGGGTGTCGGGCAGCCCCTGGACCAGGTAGGCGATGGTCTCCGTCGGCAGGATCAGGCCGTCGGTCAGCAGGATCGGCCCGTTGTAGAGCCCCCCGTTGGCCGCGGCCGCGAAGCCGGGGACCCAGACGTCATCGCGTCCGTCGACCTCGGCCAGCAGCAAGCGGTCGAAGTCCGACACCGAGAGGTAGCCGCGTGCAGCGGCGACCGCGACGGCGGTGGCGAACCGGTTCACGCCTGCGACCCGCTCGACGGTGATGCCGAGGCCCTCGAGCTCCGTGGCGACGGCCGGGGCGATCGCCTCCTCGCCACCGATGATGGTGACCGTGGTGATGTCGGCACCCTCGAGGTAGGTCCGCAGCGTCGGGGTCAGGACGTCGGTCTGGGTCAGCAGGATCGGGATGCGGTCCTCCGCGGCCCAGGGCCCGACGGAGAGGCTGTCGACGTAGGCCTGGGCATCGTCCCCACCGTCACCGGGGTAGGCCCGGGCGATGATGGCGCGTGACGCGTCGGGCATCAGCCCAGCCGCAACCTCGACGGCGGTCTCGATGCGGGTGGGGCCTCCGAGGCGGTCGACCCGCAGGTCCAGCCCCTCCAGCTGGGCCACCACGGAGTCGGAGATGGCGGAGGTGTTGCCGAGGACCACGACCTGGGTGACGCCGAGCCGGGCGAGCTCGTCGACCACGCGGGGGTCCAGCTCGTCCTCCGCGGTGACCAGCAGCGGTGCCTGCAGGACTCCCTGGGCTCCACCGCTGGACAGCGAGTCCGGGAAGATCGTCGACCGGCTGATCATCGCCACCGGCGACATGCCGTCGGGGAAGGTCGCCTTGGACAGGTTGATGGCCGCCTCGACGCCGTCGTCGCCCAGCAGCTGCACCGCGTTGTCCAGCGGGATGTCCCCGATGGCCCCGACGACGCCGTCCTCGACCTGGTCGACGATGTCGGTGAGGGGATCCTCGAGCTCCGGTGGTAGGTCGGGGATGGGGATCTGCCCGACCACGTCACCGATCTGTGCGCTGGCCGCCCCGACGGGGCCCAGGATCGTGACGGACAGGACGAGCAGGATGCTGAGCGCGCGGAGGACTGGCTTCATCCAGGGGCCCCTTCGGGTCGGTGGTGGACTGCGGCAGGGATCTACCCGTGCACGGTCCGAGTGACGCACGCCAGTCGAGTGGCTGGCAATGGTCCCTCGTGACTGGTCAACGGGAGGTGAGCCCTTGACGAACTTCCACAGCCAACCCGTGCGGCCGGTTGGGAAGGGCGGCTGGGGATGGCATCCTTGCCCATCCGTTGTGCCTGCACTGATGCTCCGCCCCTGGCAACGACGCGCGCTCGACGCGCTCGCTGACCACCCGCACCCCGACTTCCTCGCCGTGGCCACGCCAGGGGCGGGCAAGACGACGTTCGCGCTCGTGGCGATGATCCGTGAGCTGAGCCGCCAGCCGGGGCCGGCCGTCGTCGTCGCCCCGACCGCGCACCTCAAGATCCAGTGGGCCGACGCGGCCGCGCGCCTCGGGCTGCACCTGGACCCGTCGTGGAGCGCCGGGCAGCCGTTCAGCCCCGACATGCACGGCATCGTCACGACCTACCAGCAGGTGGCCTCGGCCGCCGTCGACCTGGCCCAACGGGTCGCCCACGGGGTCGTCGTGCTCGACGAGGTCCACCACGCCGGCGACGACCGTGCATGGGGCGATTCGGTCGCGACGGCCTTCCAGTTCACGCGCCGACGCATCGCGCTGTCCGGCACGCCGTTCCGGTCCGATACCCAGGCCATCCCGTTCGTCCGCTACGACTTCGACGAGGCCCAACCCGACATCGAGTACGGCTACGGCGACGCCCTTGCCGACGGCGTCGTGCGGCCCGTCTACTTCCCCCGCATCGACGGGGAGATGGAGTGGGTGTCCGCCGATGGCTCCCACCATGCGGCGTCCTTCGGGGATGCCCTGGACCGCACCCTGACCGCCCAGCGGCTGCGCACGGCGCTGTCGTTGCACGGCGAGTGGCTGCCGTCGGTCCTGGTCCGGGCGAACAGCGCGCTGATGAAGGTGCGGCGCACCCACCCCGACGCCGGCGGCCTGGTCATCGCCATCGACACCGAACACGCCTCGGGCATCGTGCGGTTGCTGCGCGAGCGCTGTGGCGTCCGCGCGGTCGTGGCGACCTCCGATGACCCCGACGCCTCGGACAGGATCGCCAACTTCTCGCGGTCGGCCGATCCGTGGATCGTCGCCGTGCGCATGGTGTCGGAGGGTGTGGACATCCCCCGCCTGCGGGTCGGGGTGTGGGCGACGACGACCGCGACCGAGCTGTTCTTCCGGCAGGCCGTCGGTCGCCTGGTGCGCGTCACCCCCGACACCCGGGGCGCCCGGTCGATGATGTTCCTGCCCGACGACCCCCGGTTGCGTGCCCACAGCATGGGCATCTCCGAGGCGCGTCGCCACTTGCTGAAGCGCAAGGAGGAGCAGGAGGAGGACCTGCTCGCCGACCCGCTCGAGGCGATGATGGTGGAGGAGGGCGAGCAGATCTCGCTGTTCCAGGCCGTCGCCGCGACCGCGTCGGACAACGGCTCATCGGAGGAGCCCGAGTGGTTCACCGCCGATCCCTTCCCGGCGGCCGACCAGGAGGGCGTGCCCCTCACGCTGTTCCCCCCGCCCACCCCCGGCGGGAAGGTCCCCCAGGTCGGTGAGGACGGGCTGCCGATCCAGGCCATGCACGTCACCAAGGCCACGCTCCGCAAGCGCAACGCCGACCTGGTTCGGCTGCTGGTCCGCCGCGCCAACATGGACCACAAGGCCGTCAACCTGGAGCTCAACCGCCTCTCGGGCATCAAGCGGATCTCCGACGCCACCGCCGACCAGCTCGAGCAGCGCCTCGAAGCCGGCGAGAAGTGGCTGACCCGCCTCTGACCGTCCCTCGCGGCCACCGGCAGGGGCTCGCGCGGCCACCGGCACGATCGGGGCCCAACCCACGCAGGGGAGGGGAACGGCACGATCGTGCGCCCGCCCCCGGACGAACCACAGCCCGGTTCCGACGGGGGGGACGGAACCGGGCTCCGGCAGTGCTGACGTTACGCGGGTGGATGTGCTGACGTCACCCCGGCAACGGCCTCCTCGTGGGACTAGTTGCCGCCTCCGAGGACACCGCCGACCACGTCGGTGACCGGGTCGAGCCCGCCGGCGCCGCCGTCGACCCCGCCCAACGGGTCACCCAGCAGGCCGTCCAGGTCGGGCAGCTCCACGCCGGTGACCTGCTCGATGACGTCGAGGAGGTCACCGACGAGCGGCAGGTCGGTCAGGTCCAGGCCCAGCAGGTCGGTTGCGTCGAGCAGGTCACCCAGCAGCAGGAGGCCGGCGGCCTCGCAGGCGATCGGGCTGACGAAGCTGGCGCAGATGGTCGCAGGGCCGCCGTCGGCCAGGTTGGCTTCCAGGCCCTCGGTGATGAACGACATCGTCTCGGCCGGGATGACATCGCCGGAGGTCAGGAGGACCGGGGCGCGGTGGGTGGCACCGTGGGCGGCGCTGGCGAAGCCGGGGGCCCAGACGTCGGTGCGGGAGGAGGTGCCCTCGGCGAGGATCAGCCGGTCGGCGTCACCGGAGTTGGCGAAGCCACGCTCGTTGGCGACGGCCACGGCGGTGGCGTAGCGGTTGCTGCCGGAGACGCGACGGGTGGTCACGCCCAGGGCCTCGACGGCCTGCTGGGTGGCGGCCGACACGGCGGTCTCGCCACCGATGATGACGACGTCGGTGATGGAGGAGTCGGTCAGGTAGCTGGCCACGGACGGGGTCAGGGTGTCGGTCTGGGTCAGCAGGACGGGCCAGTCGTTCTCGGCAGCCCACGGGCTGACGGCCAGCAGGTCGGCGTAGGCCTGGGAGTCGTCGCCGTCGGCGGAGTACGCCCGGGTCATGACGGCCGTGGTGGCGTTCGGCGCGGTCTCGGCAGCGGCCAGGGTGGCGGTCTCGACACGGCTCGGGCCGCCGACGCGGGTCACGTCGAGGCCGGCGATCTCCAGCTTCTGGACGACCAGCGGGTTGATGGCGGAGTCGGCACCGAGGATGACGAGGCGCTCGACGCCGAGGCGGACCAGCTCGCGAGCGGTGCGGCTGTCGAGGTCGCTGGACCCGGTCAGCAGCAGCGGCGCGTCGAAGATGCCCTGGAGGGCGCCGGTGGTCAGCGCGTCGGCGAAGACGTCGTCGCGGGCGATGATGGCGGTGTCGGAGGCGTCGTAGGTTGCCTGGCTGAACGCGATGGAGGCGTCGACGGCGTCCTCACCCTTCAGCGCGAGCAGGTTGGACAGGATCACGTCGGCCAGGACGTCGGTGATGATGCCGTCGAGCTGGTCGATGATGTCGGTGACCGGGTCCAGGATCGGGTCGGCCGGCTCGAGGATCGGGCCGAGGCCGTCCAGGATGTCGGTCAGGTCGCCGAGGATGCCCGTCGGGTCGTCGATGAGGTCGGTGGGGTCCGTCGGCAGGCCTGGCAGGTCGGGCAGCGGCAGGTCGTCAACGGGGTCGAGCACGGGGTCCAGGACCGGATCCAGGGGATCGAGTACCGGGTCCAGGATCGGGTCGACGATCGGAATCTCTGGGACGAGGGGCAGCTGGGCCGACACCGGACCAGCGATCAGGGCGGCGCCGAGGACACCGGCGACGAAGGGGAAACGCTTCATGTGTGGGCACACCTTTGGAGGTCTGGAAGTGACTGCGGAACACGCTGCCGAACGACGTCGACGGCGTGTGACCCCATGGTGTTTCAGCCACACGTAGAGTCATATCCCCCGTTCCGACCATCTTTTGGCGCACAAACGGACTAGTCACCGCGCTGTTGGTACCCGTGGGTTGGGTCGCGGGTGGGTGGGCGTGCGATCCTCGATCGCAGTCGAGGACGAGGAGCCAACGTCATGAGCAAGCTGCAGGACCGCACGGTGCTGATCACCGGTGGCGGGTCGGGCATCGGCCGGCAGATGGCCCAGGCCTTCGCGGCCCGTGGCGCGACCGTCGTCATCTGGGACATCGACCTCGAGGCCGCCAGGGCGGTCACCAAGGACCTCGAGTCCAGCTCCGGTGGTGTCCACCACGCCTTCCGCGTCGACGTGTCCGACCGCGCGATGGTCGCCCGCACCGCCGAGGAGGTGCGCAGCTCGGTGGGGGACGTCGACGTCGTGGTGAACAACGCCGGCATCGTGGCCGGCAACCGACCGCTGACGGAGACCAGCGAGGAGGAGATCGAGCGGACGTTCGCCGTGAACACACTCTCGCTGTTCTGGGTCACCAAGGCCTTCCTCGGCGACATGGTGGCCCGCAACTCGGGTCACGTCGTGACGATCGCCTCGGCGAGCGGACTGCTCGGCGTGTCACGCATGGTGGAGTACGCCTCCTCCAAGCACGCCGCGGTCGGGTTCGACGAGTCGCTGCGCATGGAGCTCGCCGAGGTGGCGCCCGGGGTCCGCACCACCGTCGTCAACCCGTTCTTCATCGACACCGGCATGTTCGAGGGCGTGCGCAGCCGCGTTCCGTTCCTCCTGCCGATCCTTGCCGAGGCCGAGGTGGCCAAGGCCGTGGTGGTCGCCGTCGAGCGCAACCGGTCGGTCGTGAACCTGCCCCGTCTCGTCGGCCTGCTGGCCCCGATGCGGATCCTCCCGGTGAAGGCCTTCGACGCGGCCATCGGCCTGCTCGGCGTCAACGACACCATGAAGACCTTCCACGGACGGGCCCCACGGCCGGAGCCCGTCGACGCGGACTAGGAGATCGGTCCGTCGGTCGGGGTCCCGTCGGTAGGGCCGTACGGGTCGGCCGGCGGGTACTGGGCGGCGTGGGGCTCGAAGACGTCCACGTCGGTCGGCAACACGATCCAGGCGATGAAGTAGGCAAGGAACTGCGGGCCCGGCAGGAGGATGGACAGCGCCGCGATCAGGCGGACGGTCGACGGGTCCCAGCCCATCGACTCGGCGATCCCGCCGCAGACGCCGGCGATCTTCTTGTCGCGGGTGGACCGGTACAGGCGGGTGGGGGCGGTGGCGGTGCTCACGGTGGGTTCTCCTCGATGCGTGACCGCCGCGGGATCGCGGCGACATCGATCATGTTGGACCCGGCGCGCCGTCCGGTCTGCTGGGGATCTCCCCCATGCATCCCTGTCAGGGGTCGCCCCGATCAGGGGCTGACGAGCGTGCCGAGGGTGCCGTCCACGCGGACCTCGCTGCCGTACTTCAGCCGCAGGAGCGACCCCCGGGCGGTACGGATCAGCGCCCCCTCCTCGGTGACCGACTCGATGGCCCCGGCCAGGCCGCCGGGCGCCTTGACCTCCAGGCCCACCGATGCCCGGTACCGGGGCGTGGACGAGGCGGCCCGGCCGGCCTTGCGCACGGGGGTGCGGGCCTTCCGGGTCGTCACCGCGCCGGCGGAGGGACGTGGGGCAGCGGACCGTCCGACCAGCGCCGGCTTGCCCTCCATCTCGGCCACGAAGCGGGAGGTACCGGTGGTCGGGGCGACGACGACGAGCTGCTGGCTGGCCCGGGTGATCGCCACGTGGAAGACCCGCCGTTCCTCCTCCAGCTCTGCGCTGCCGGTGGCCAGGCGATGCGGTGAGATGCCCTCGGCCGCACCCACGACCACGACCTTCGGCCACTCGAGACCCTTGACGCTGTGGATGGTCGAGAGGGTCACCGCCGGCCCGTCGGGGTCGGGCTGGGCGACGACGTCGGTCAGGAACTGCGGGAAACGGGCCGCCTCGGTGCAGTGGTCGGCGACCTGGATGAGGGCCTGCAGGTCGTCGATGTGGGACGCCCCGGCCGCACCGCCCCCGGCCACGGCGTGGTGGTCCAGCGACTCGGCGACGTCGCCCAGCCCGACGACGTCGGTGATGTAGCGCAGGACCTCGGCGGTCGGCTGTCGGAGGGCCCTCCGGCGGAGGACCTCGATGTCGCGCACGAAGTCCTGCAGCGCCCGGCGCGGGCCGCCCCCGTCGAGTCCGTCGACGAAGCGGCCGAGGGACTCCACGGTCCAGGCCCGTCGTCGCAGGGGGTCCTTCATCGAACCGGGGATCGGCCGCAACGGGCGGTGCAGGACCTCGGCCAGGTCCTCACCCGACAGGTGGTCGTCCGACGCCAGCCGCAGGTAGGCAAGCGCTGCCCTGACCCCCGTCCGGGCGAGCAGCCATTCCCCGATCGGGCTGCGGCAGGCGATGCCGCGGGTCGAGAGCTCGGCCTGGGTACCCAGCAGGGCGACGCGGACCCGTCCGAGGACGGCGATGTCGGTGGGGTCCACGTCGTCGTCGAACCAGCCCTGAACGGTGTCGCCGACGGTCCTCGCCTCGGCGTGGCGGTCGAGGCGGTGCACCGTGATGGGCTCGTCGGGTGCACCGTCGCGGGGACGGATCACCTTGTCGAGCCGCACCTTGTTGTTGCCCAGCAGCTGGACCGCACCCTCCACCACCGGGGCCGGGCAGCGGTAGTTGACGGTCAGCGGGTGGTCGGTGGCACCGGGGAAGAGCGTGTCGAAGTGCAGCAGGTAGGAGGGGGTGGCGCCGGCGTGGCCGTAGATGACCTGGTCGTCGTCGCCGACCCCGAAGCACTGCAGCTGCGGGCTGGCGAGCAGGCGGATGTACAGCAGGTAGGCCGGGGTCAGGTCCTGGAACTCGTCGACCAGCACCTGGCCGACCCGGTCCTGTTCGGCGGCCCGGACGGCCGGGTCGGTCAGCAGCAGCTCGATCGCCCGGTGCACCATCTCGGGGAAGTCCACGGCGTTGCGGCGGGCCAGCTGGTCGCGGTAGGCGAGGAACACCTCGGCAAGCCCCTCGACCTCGTCGTGGTCCTTCTCGACCTCCTCCGGCGCGACCATGGCGATGCGGACGCGCTCGAGCGCGTCGATCCACGCCTGCATCGGGTCGACGTTGGCGCGACGGGGGACCTCGACCAGGCCGGACAGGATGCGGCGGACGTCGCGGTCACCGAGCACCTCGACGTCGCCGAGGTGGCGGCGGAGCAGCCCGAGGGCGTGCGCATGGACCGTTGCCACCCGAGCGCCGGGGACGGGACAGCGTTCACGGAGCTCGGCAGCAGCCTTGGTGTTGTAGGCCAGCACCAGCACCGAGTCGGCGGGGACACCCCTGACCCCGAGGACCTCCTCGATCCTGGCGCTCAGCACACGAGTCTTTCCCGACCCGGCCGGGGCGGCGACGCGGACGGCCCCGCCGGGGGCGGTCACGGCCGCCGCCTGGTCGGGCGCCAGGCCGCGGGTCGGGGCGAGCGGGCGGTTGGTCGGCAGCGCCATCCGTCCGCGTTCGGTGTCGTCGCGGTGCAGCACCACAGTGCCGAGGTCCAGCGGTTCGCGCGGACCACCGTCGATCCAGGCGGGCCGGCCGTCGGGCAGGGTCACGTCGGCGTGGCCCCCGGCGGTCAACGAGGGCAGCGCACGGGTGGCCTTGACCGTGTGCCACCACGTCGGTTCGTCACCGCGACAGTCCACGGTGTTGGCCCACACGAGGTAGGCCAGCCGGTCGAGGCCGAACAGGAACCGAGGGTCGTGGCTGTGCACCGGTGCGGTCGAGCTGGTCGGGGCCTGCAGCTCGCGGGGGTCGACGGCGAGCTCGACCACGTAGGGCTGCCGGGCCACCCACAGGCGGTGCAGCCGGTCGACGATGGTGCCCGGGTCAGCGACCACGCGGGCGTCGACGACGAACCGCGGCGCGTCCCCGACCCACGAGGGTGGGTGCTGGCCGGGTCGCACGATCGCCCCCCGACCGAGCAACGCCGGCCCGGCCACCGTCGGCCGGTCGACGGCCCGGTGCAGGACCGGCCGTTGCCCGACCGCCGGTGTCGCGGGAGCAGCTGCGCCGTGCCCGGCGGTCTCGTGTCCGGAGTCCGTGCCGCGCCCGGGGGCCCGTCCACCGTCACGGGCCGCAGCGCCACCGGGTCCGGTGGCAGGGGCATGTCCGGTCACGACGGGTTGCTCTCCGCAGCCTGCGACGCGAGCAACGGGCGGACCACGGAGGGCCGGCCGAGCAGGCGCCGCAGCTCGCGTTCGAGGCTGCGGATCGGCATCAGGTTCTGGGGGGCGCGAGGGTCGACGTGGGGTTCGGAGGCGAACGGCGGCAGGGTGGCGGCGACACGGTCGGCGAAGGCGCTGACGTCGCCGATGGTGGTGTCGGGGGCCACGGACAGCTCGATGCGGGCCACGCAGGAGCCGGGGTCAGCGACCGCTGGTGGCAGCGGGTCGGACAGGGCCAGGTAGAACGACAGCCGTCGCCGTTGCGCATCGGTGGTGAACAACGGCGTCCGTTCACCCCGCGTCAGCTGCCGCTGGATGCCCTGCAACGACTCGGGCAGGTAGATCCGGTGCGCGCGCTTGGCCAGGCCCACGGCGGCCAGCGGCCGCGAGCGGGCGTGCAGCAGGCCGTCGTAGACGGTGAGCACGTCCTGGCCGTCCGGGGCGGGCAGGATGCCGATGCGGTCCTCCAGGCGTCGGCGGGCGAGGCCGAGCCGTTCGCGCAGCGCCATCGGATCGGGGTCGCGGATGGCGTCGGACGCGTCCCCCTCCTCCACCGGGGTCTCCGGTGCCTGCGGTCGCCAGGTCAGGTTGCCGGCGATGATGGGGCCGAGGCTGCGGGCGTCGGAGAAGACGCCGCGTTCGACGACCACCCGGTCGAGGGCGGCACCATCGGCGCTGCAGCTGACCACGCCGGCGGCCCAGGAGGCGACGAGTCCGGGGAGGGGGCGGTCCCGATCGGGGTCGTTGATCCAGATGACGGCGTCGCTGGCCTGGACCCCGTCGATGAACCGGACCGTGGCGAACGGAGACGTGTCGGCGGGCGGGGTGATCGGGGCCCAGTCGTGGGCGGGCGCCTCGACCTCGACGTCGACCGCGTCGACGGCGTCGACCTCCACCGGTTCGGGCTCGTAGGGGAAGGCGTAGTCCGACTGCCAGCTGTCCAGCCTGAAGCGCATGTCAGAGGTCCACCCGTTCGACGCGGCTGCCGCTGGCGGTCCGATGGACCACGAACCGGGTGGGCAGGCGCTCGGCCATCTCCGCGACGTGGGTGACGACCCCGACGGTCCGGTCACCCGCACCGAGCTGTTCGATGGCACCCGCGGCGATGTCCAGCGTCTCGGGGTCGAGCGCACCGAACCCCTCGTCGATGAACAACGACTCCAGGGCGACCTGGCCGCTGGCGGACACGGCGATCTGCTCGGCGAGGGACAGCGCCAGCGCGAGCGAGGCGAGGAACGTCTCGCCGCCCGACAGGGTGCGGACGCTGCGGGGGGATCCGGCGCTGGCCAGGTCGGCGACGGCGATCGACCCGTTCTTGCCGTCGAGCACGAGCTCGTAGCGGCCGCTGGACAGCGCCCGCAGCTGGGTCGAGGCCCCGGCGACGAGCGCGCGGGTTGCCTCGTCGAGCAGCCAGCGCTGGAACTGGTCGGTGCGCAGCAGCCGGGCGAGCTCGCCCCCGACGGTGGCCTGTTCGCGGGCGTCGGCCTCGTCGGCGCGCAGGTTGTCGGCCAGCTCGAGCATGGTGGTCAGCCGGTCGCGTTCGGCGGCCAGGTCGGCACGGCGCTGGACCGCCCGGTCGCGCGGGTCGCCGGTCCCGTCGGGTATGCCGGCGTCGCGGCACGCATGCTCCATGCGGGCACGCAGTGCCGATCCCTCGACCTTGGCCGCGCCGACGGCCCGTTCGGCCTCGGCCGCCTCGTCCCGGCGGGCCGGCAGCTCGGCGACGGCCCACTCGTGCAGGGCCGTCCAGTCGGCCACCACGTCGCCGTCCAGGGCCGGAGGGTCCAGCTCGGCCACCGACAGCCGCAGACGGTCCAGCGTGCCGGACAACCCCTTGCCCTGGTCGGTCAGCTTGGTCCGGTCACGGGTTGCCCGTTCGAGGTCGGTCCGGGCCTGCGCGACCTCGCGACGCAGGCCGGCGAGCTGCTGCTCGACCTTCCTCGCCGCCTCGATCCGTTCACGTGCCTCCGCCTCGGTGGGCTTGCCGTCCAGCTGGGCGCGGTGGGCGGTGAGCTGGTCCTCCGCAGCCTTCAGCGCCGTCTCGGCCGCGGCGATGTCCTTGGCGGCCCGCGCGTGCTGGCCCTCGAGCGTGCCGACCGCACGGTTGGCCTCGGTCATGCGGGTGGCGGCGGCCTGCAGGACGTCCTGCCCGGCAGCCGCGTCACCGGCGAAGGCCGGGGCGTCGTCGGCCAGCGTGGAGGCGCAGACCGGGCAGTCGTCCCCGGGCGCCAGCCCGTCGACCGCCTGGACGGCCGCATGGTCCCGGTGGGCTGCACGCTGTGCGGCGGAGGCGGCCTCGACCTCGGTGCGGGCGCGGCCCAGCGCCGTGTCGACGCGGGCCAGCTCGGCCCGGGCCTCGGTCAGGGTGGAGGTGGCCGACTCGACCGCGGCGGTGCGTTCGGGGGTGCGCTGGTGCAGGGCCACGATGGTGGACAGCTGCTCGGTCTCCGAGGCCGACGGCAGGTCGGACTCGGCCTTGGCCAGGTCGGCCTCGGCGGCGGTGACGGCCGCGGTCGCCTTCTCCACGGCGAGGTCGGCGATGGACAGCCGTTCACCGTGCTCGCGGACGGCCTCGGGAGGTTCGCCGATGACGGTCAGCCGGGCGACGCGGTCGGTGGCCCGCTTGGCGACCTCGGCGGCGTCACGGAACCGGTCGCGGATGTCCTGCAGCGTCTCGGTGTCCGCCGCGAGGTCCGCCACGAGCGTGTCGAGCGCCTGCACCTGCGAGGTCAGGGCGGCAACACGTTCGGCGTCGACCTGTCCGAGCTGGGCCAGCTGGTGGCTCGTCTGCTCTGCGCGTTCCTGTGCGCTGCGGGCATGCGAGCCCGCCCGTTGCTTGACGCGGTCGTAGATGCCGACGCCGAGCAGCCTCGACAGGAGGGCCTGTCGCTCGGCCGGCTGGGCACGCAGCACGCGGGCGAACTCGCCCTGGGGCAGGACGACGGCCCGGGTGAACTCGTTGAAGGTCAGCCCGACGAGCCGCTCGACCTCGACGGTGACGTCATCGGCAGTGCCGGCCAGGACGGCGACGACCGCGCCGTCGTCGTTGAGCTGCTCCAGCGCCGCCTCGAGCGTGCTGGCGCCGGTCTTGGTGCGGCGGACGGTACGGACCGCGCGGTAGGGCCGTCCGCGGACGGTGAAGGTCAGCCCGACGGTGCACTCGTTGGCGTTGGTGGAGATGGCCGGCGCGATCTCGTTGGCGTGCAACCGTGGGATCCGCCCGTACAACGCCAGGGTCATGGCGTCGATGACCGAGGACTTGCCGGCACCGGTGGGGCCGACGAGCGCGAACAACGACACGTCGTCGAAGCGGAGGGCCACCCGCTCGCGGAAGGCGGTCAGCCCCTCGATGATCAGCTCACGCGGCTGCATGGCTGCCCTCCTCGAGGCCGAGCTCGTCCTCGAGCAGCTCGGCGAACAGCTCGGGAATCCGCTTGTCCTCGATCTGGCGTTCCTCGAGGAACGCGGCGAACAGCTCCTGCGGGGGGCGGCCGATCCGTTCGGTGGCGTCGACCTGCAGGTCGTCGGTGCGGGTGTCCAGGCGCACGTCGACCACGTGCTCGCCGAGCCGATCGCGGACGGTGTCGGCCACGCCGGCCGGCACCGCACCGGTCAGCAGGACCCGCAGCCACGGGTCGTCGTCGGGGACGTCGACCGACATGACCTCCTCCAGCGTCCCCCGCAGGGTGCGCAGCGGCCGGCCGGTGACCAGCGGGACCTCCTCGGTGCGCACCGGCTTGCCCAGCTCGAGCTCGGCGATCGTGGCCGAGCAGGGCTTGTCGGACTCGCCGAAGTCCATCATGAGCGGAGCGCCGGCGTAGCGGACGGGTGGGGCCGATCCGACCTGCTGCGCGACGTGCAGGTGGCCGAGGGCGACGTAGTCCAGCACCTGGGGGAAGGCGCGGGGGTCGACGCAGTAGCGCTCGATGGTGTGTGCTTCGCGCTCGCCACCGCCCCGCAGCCCCCCGAAGGCGGTGACGTGTCCGACGAGGACGTTCAGCTCGGCAGGGTCCATGTCCCGGCACAGGCCCTCGGTGAAGCGGGCGTACAAGCCGGCGTACTGCGCGCCGTACTCGCCGTCGGCCTTGTCGCTGTCCAGCAGGTCGGCGGCACGCACGGCCGCACGATGGTGCAGGAAGGGCAGCATGGCGACGTTCACGGGGGTGCCGTCGGCGGCCTCGACGCGAACGACGCCCCCGTCGTCGGGACGACGCATCGACCCGACGGCATGGATGGCGTTGGCGGCCAGCAGCTGGCGGACCGCCTCGAGTCGGCGAGGGTTGTCGTGGTTGCCCGCGATCGCCACGACCGGCGCGACGGCAGCCAGGTCCTGCATGGCCTTCCACACGATCTGCTCGGCCTCGGGCGAGGGCGCCTGCACGTCGAACTGGTCCCCCGCCACGATGACCAGGTCGACCTGTCGCCGCGTGGCGACCTCCACGATCTCGGCGAGGACCGCACGGTGCTCGTCCGCGCGCGACCGCCCACGGATGGTGCGGCCCACGTGCCAGTCGGCGGTGTGGAGGATCTTCATGGCCCACACGGTAGGGCGCGGGTGTGACATCGCCGCTGACCGTCCGGCACCAGCCGCCCGAGTCGAGCACGAACCGAACCGGACTCACAATCTTACTGAATCCCGTTCATCAAATCTGTACGGCCTGTACGGTCCGAATGGCGTTCACCCCGCGGCCGATGAACCGGCAACTCCTGGGCGGGAACGGTGGGCGACTTACGGAGGGTCAGACATGGTCAACCAAACCCGAAGGCCACGAGCGACAAGCCTGCTCGCGATGCTCACCATGGTGGCAGCGCTGCTGGCCATCGTTCCGGCGTCGACGAACGCCCAGACCCCACCCGACCGGCGCGTGGCCGACACGACCGATCCGGTCCAGGCATCGATCGCCATCTCCACGGAGTACTTCACCGCAAACGACAGCCGCGTGAGCAGCATCATCATCGGCCGCTCCGACGTGTTCGCCGACAACCTCGGTGGGTCCTCCCTGGCGGGTGTCCTCGGCCTCGGTCCGCTCCTGCTGAACCCGACCGCCACCCTCGATCCCCGTGTCCAGGCAGAGATCACCCGGGTGCTGCCGGCACCTCGACCCTGCGCCGGCGCAACCGACCGCGGCCAGGTGATCCTGCTGGGCGGGACCGCAGCCATCTCGCAGCAGGTCGAGAACTCCATCCGTGGACTCGGCTACTGCACCACCCGCCTGGCCGGTGCCGGCCGCGTGGAGACCTCCGTCGCGATCGCCACGCTGTTCACCGCAACGCTGACCAGCCCTCGCACCATCTTCCTGGCCCGTGACAACAACCCCGCAGACTCTGCCGCCGCCGGTGGACTGGCCGCTCGCAGGGGCGTGCCCATCCTCGTGAACCCGGTCGCGACGCTGCATCCCGCCATCGAGCAGTTCATCCGTGACTTCCAGATCACCAACGTGGTGCTGCTCGGTGGGACGGCCGCCCTGTCACAGGACGTGGAGAACCGGCTGAACACGCTGGGGATGACCGTCACCCGGCTTGCGGGTGCCACACGTGACGACACCTCTGCGGTCATCGCCCGCCAGTTCACCAGTCCCACACCCACACAGGTCGGGCTGGTCAACGGCTTCAACGACGACGGCTGGACCTACTCCCTGACCGCCGGCGCGGTCGGTGCTCGTGAGAACCTGCCCGTCGTCTACGTCAACACCACCGGTGTCGGCGCACCCGTCGGCAGCTACCTCTGTGACACCGCCCCCGGCGAGATCATCAGCTTCGGCCCTGCCGCGGCGATCCCGTCGACGACCGCTGATGCCGCTCGCACGCAGGCCAACTGCGCTGGTACGCCGCCGCCCACATCCTGCACCGCGTTCACCCCTGTGCCCGCCACGATCTTCCTGGAGACCTTCACCGTGCCGGCGGGCCCCAACGCGGTCAACCGCACGCTGACCCTGCATGCCGGTGACGTCGTGACCATCACCGCGACCACGACCAACGGCCAGGATCCGTTCCTGCTGCTGGAGGATCCCAACGGCAACGTCATCGCGACCAACGACGACATCGCACCCGGCAACGTGAACGCCCAGATCAGCCTGCAGATCAGGTTGAGCGGCATCTACCTGATCGAGACGACCGACTTCAACGGCCAGGCGAATGACGTCGAGCTGAGCGTGACGTCCGAACCCGGACCTAGCGCGATCGAGCTGGCCAACGAGGTCAGGACCATCGCACCGAACGCGACGCAGGACCTCACCTTCCCCGCGTCACGTGGCGAACGGCTACGGGTCAACGTGCTCAACCTGTCCACCGTCGACCCGGTTGTGGATATCTTCGATCCGTTCAACGGGCCGCTTGCGAGCGATGACGACAGCGGGTTCGAGCTCGAGTCGCTGGTCTCCTCACCGATCTTCGACGACGGAAACCACCGGGTCTCCGTCGGGGACCTCACCCAAGCGGGTGGTTGCGTGCAGGTCGTCGTCCACGTCTATCCGCCGCTGCCGGCGGCCTTCTCCTCACGCGTGCTGCAGCTCAACCCGAACGCCAACGGGCCGATCGGCGACACCGTCGACCTGCTGCCCAGCGAGGGCGTGACCTTCCTCTCGACCGACCAGGGCGGCACCACCGACCCCACGATCGGGCTCCTCGACCCGGGGGCCAACTCGATCGGGTTCGATGACGACGGGCAGGGCTTCCCCAACTCCCTGCTGGAGCTGATCCTGGTCACCGATGGCCTGCACACGGTCGAGTTCGGCAACCTGACGCCCAACACCGGCCCGGCCTTCATCGAGATGCTCGTCCGGCACCGTCCCGGCGCGTTCAACGTCATCAGCGACTTCTTCACCCTCTCGGGTGGGGCCACGACGAGCCGGACCATCGAGCTTCGCGTCGGCGAGGTCCTCGTGCTCGACACGACGGCGGACGACCAGAACACCGTCGACACCATCGTGGACATCTTCGACCCGGGAGGCACCAACGTCAGCAACGACGACGACAACGGGTTCTTCCTCGACTCGAGGAACGTGTTCACGGCCGCCCAGACCGGGGCCTACCGGATCGACGTCCGCGATCTCAGCGGCAACGGCGGCGGCGTCTCGCTGACGGGGTCCGTCCTGCAGTGACCCTCGACCCAAGGTGATAGTGGGCCGCTCGGCGAACGCGCCGGGCGGCCCGCTCCGTTCCGGTCAGCCGCGGGAGAAGATGTCGCTGTCGAAGGGGTCCTCGTCGCCGTCGAGGGTGACGTCGTAGGCGACCTCCTCGGCGCGGGTGGCCCAGGCCGGCATCGGGAAGTTGACGACCAGCGGCGCCGGCACGCGTGGCTGCTTGAGGATCATCGTGCCCGGGTTGATCAGCATCGCCCGGTCGCGCTGGCTCTCGGGCATCCAGCGGTACTCGTTCTTTGTGCCCTCGGCCGGGTCCAGCCGTCCGACCACCTTGATGGCGGCGTTGGACACGATGGCCTCGTCGACCGCCGACGCGGTCTGCTGGGCGCCGATGAGGATCATGCCGAGCGACCGGCCGCGTTCGGCGATCTCGGTCAGGGTCGACTTGATCGGGCTGTTCCCCTGCCGTGGCGCGTACTTGTTCAGCTCGTCGAGCACGACGAACAACAACGGGTCGCGGGTGCCACGGGCTTCCTTGGCCTGGAACTCCTGCTGGAGGAGCGCCCCGACGACGAACCGCTGGGCCCGGCCCGACAGCGGGGTGAGGTCCACGACGTTGACCTGCTCGTCGGAGTCCATGACCTTGACCCGGTGGGACTTCCAGCCGTCCTGGTCACCACGGATCAGGTGGGCGACGTGGTCGGCGGCGGAATCCAGCCGGCGCATGAACGCCCCGATCGACCCGGACGTGGCGAAGCGGCCGACCCACTGGGGATCCTCGTCCTCGCAGTAGTCTCGGATGATCCGGACGAGGTCGGCGAACGTGGTGGCCTGCTCGACCCCGATCTGGACGCCGCCCTGCTGCAACGGGGTGGCGTGCCGCTCGAGCGCGATCGCGACGTTGCGGGCGACGGCGGTGTACTGCTGGCGTTCGTCGTCGGTGTCAGCGAACAGCAGGCTGAGCATGCCCTCGGCGCAGAAGTCCGCCAGCGACCACCAGTAGCCACGCACCTTGTCCTTGCGCGCGCTGGAGGGCATCGGCGACACCGCACCCTTGACCGGCGGTGACCAGAAGGCCACGGACCCGAACGGCTCGGCCGGCAGGCCGACCTCGGCCCAGCGGGCACGCTGCTCGACGGTCAGCCGTGCGTTGGGCTGGTCGAGGTACAGCAGGTCCTGGCCCTTGACGTTGAAGATCAGCGCCCGGGCGTGCTTGGCGGACTTGCCGAGCACCGTCGAGCCCCGGTGGAACAGCGCGTGCAGCAGGAAGGTCGCGTAGCTGGTCTTGGTGGCCACGCCGGAGACACCGGAGATGTTGACGTGGGCACCGCTGGTGCCGTCGAGGAAGTCGGCGTCGACGTAGACCGGCCCGCCGGCGCGGTGCAGGCCTGCGGCGAGGCGTCGACCCGGTTCGATCTTGTCGAGGAACATCGCCCGGTCGCGCTTGATCCCGGCGACCTTGCGAACCTCGTTGCCGGGGACGGGCGGCAGGAACACCTCGGGCTCGAGCCGTGTCGTCAGCACGGTGGCGACCTCGGACGTGCGGCCGTACATCACTCCGGCGGAGACCTTCTCGACGTCGGAGTGGTACTCCACGCCCTCGTGGAACCCGCGGACCTGGGTGACGACGCCGTAGATGTCGATCGCACCCTGCCCGGGGACCGGACGGGTGACGGACACGATGTCGTCGAGCTGCAGGAACTGGTCGGCGGCGACGTGGACCTGGAACTCCAGCGGGGTTGCGGCCTCGGTGCCGATCACCCGGCCGGCGACGGGCATGTCGTCTGGGCTGTCGAGGGGCGAGGTGGTCATGTGTTCACAATACGGAGGACGTGTGACATCAGCGACGACCCGCCCCGACGGAGGTGACCTGCCAGTGGCCGATCCGTTCGCGCTGGGCGTGGCCTTCGAGGAGGCGCAGGACCCCGACGACCGGACCCGCCGGGGGGCGTGGTTCACCCCGGCCGCGGTGGCCCGGCTGCTGGTCGACCGGGCCCTGTCGGCCTGGTCGGGACCCCGCCCACCCAGGGTCGTGCTGGACCCGTCGGTCGGCGGTGGGGCTTTCCTGCTCGCCGCCCACGAGCGCCTTCCCGAGGCCCGGCTGGTCGGGATCGACATCGACGCCGGTGCCGTGGCCGTGACCGACGAGGCCCTCGCGGGGGCCGGTGCCACCGACGTGGTCGTCGTGCACGGCGACGGGCTCGACCCCTCCTCCACTCCAGAGGGGGCGGACCTGGTCGTCGGCAACCCGCCGTTCCTGTCGCAGCTGCGGACCGCGACCACCCGGGACGACGATCGTCGCGTCCGGTTGCGTGGCTGGTACGGCGAGGCCGCCGAGGGGTACGTCGACGAGTCCGGCCTGTTCGTCCTCGCGGTCAGCCGGCTGCTGTCCCCCGGCGGGGTCGCGGTGCTGGTGGTGCCCGAGGCCCTGCTGGCCACGGGGTCGGCAGCACGGATGCGCGAGGAGGTGTCGAGTCGCTGCGGCGTCGAGGTGGTCTGGCGTGACACCGACGGCGTCTTCCCCGGCGTGCCGACGTGCGCCCTCCTGCTTCGGCGGGTCCGGCGAGGAGGCGTCGAGGGGGCCCGCACGGGTGGGGACTCGTGGGCGGCGTTGCTGGCCGACGACGTCCCGCTGGTGGCCGACCCCGTGCCGGGGGCCACGCGGACGGTCGGCGACCTCGCAACGGCGACCGCGGACTTCCGCGAGGCCTACTACCTCGTCGCCGACCACGTCCGCGAGGCCCGTCCCGGCCACGACGACCCGCGCATCACGCCCGTCGGCCTGATCGACCCGGCCCACCATCGCTGGGGTGCCACCACGGTCAGGTTCGCCAAACAACGCTGGGAACGTCCCGTGGCCGTCGACCTGCCGCCGGCATTCCTGGCCACGAGGTCGGGACCGAAGCTGCTGGTCGCCACGCAGACCAAGGTGCTGGAGGCGCTGGTGGACACCGTCGGCGACATGCTGCCGACCACGCCGGCCATCACGGTGCGGACCGACCGCCCTTGGCACGTCGGCGCGGCCCTGACCAGCCCGGTGCTGACGGCCCTCGCGGCCCGGCGCCATGCCGGAGCGGCCCGGACGAGGACGGCGTTGAAGCTGAGCGCCGCGCAGGTCCTCGCGCTCCCCCTGCCCGACGACGGGCCGGCCTGGGATGCGGCGGCCGAGGCGTTCCGGGCCGCCCACGACACCACGGGGCCGGACGAGCGCACTCACCTGCTGCAACGGTGCGGCGCATCGATGTGGACGGCCTACGGCTTGGAGGCGGACCCTGCCGCGACCGGCTGGTGGTCCGACCGGCTGCCCCGCCGCTGACGCCCGCCCCAAGCCCCTGCGCCCCCGCTGGGGCCGGCGCCGGTAGCGGCCCCGGCCCCGGCCCTGTTGTGCACCTCGACCGGCCGGCCAGCCGAGGTCCACATCTCCCTGGACGGTCTGTGCAGGTCAGCCAGCATCATGGCCGAGCAGCACAATTCGGGCCGAGGCGCCGAGCTGCCGACACGCCGGGCCGCCGACACGCCGGGCCGGACTGGCCGGACGTGCCGCCCGGGCCGAGCCACCGAGCCGGAGCGGTCAGCCGGGCTGGCCGCCCCAGAGGCCGTGCAGGCGCCAGCCGCGGTCGGGGAAGCCAGCGGAGACGGCCACCCTCGCGCTGGCGTGGTTGGTGGGGTCGTGCAGGTAGGTCGGCACCGCCCCTTCCGCAAGGATCCGACGGGCGGCGGTCACGACCAGGCGACGGGCCAGTCCACGGCCGCGGGCCGCCGGGGTGGTGCCCACGGCGATCTCGTGGCCGAACTCGTCGTGGACCTTCCGACCGACGCCAGCCAGGTAGGCCCCACGGGGGTCGAAGACGGCGAGCACCCCACCGTTGAAGGGGTGCAGCCACTCCGGCAGCCGTGGGTCGCGCGCGTCGACCCAGGTGCCGAGGGACTCCAGCGGAGCAGGGGCGGTCGACCAGCGGAAGATCGCGTGGCCGAACGCCGCCCCGGGCCGGTCGAGGAGCTCCCCGAGGCGGCGACCGAGCTCACGACGGGGGATCCGGTGGTCGAACAGCGCCGGGTCGAGGACCGTCCGGACCGCCTCTTCGGTGCCGGGCGGCACCCCGACCACCGTCCGCGCCCCGTCCGACAACCCGCGCAGGGGCGAGACACGACCGTCCCAGTCGGGTTCGGTCCGCTGCTCGGTGCCCACGACGTGCAGGCCCGGACCGTCGGCAGGCCACTCGCCGAGCCAACGGCGGAGGTGTTCGGTCAGAGGATCAGCCACGACCCGGCAGCATGCCACGCGTTGCAGCCCGCGCACGTCTGGGCACGTTCCGCGACATGACGGACGGACCCACCCAGACCGACGCCTCCCGGACCGACGCCTCGACTCCGACCGACGCCGCGGACCCGACCGACGACGCGGAGCCCGAGGCCGCCCCCGAGCTGCAGGAGCTGGCCGGCCGCCTCTACGACATGGCGCGAGCGGGCCGGGGCGACCAGCTCGTGGCCTACGTCGACGCCGGTGTCCCCGTGGACCTGCGGACCGGCACCGGCGACAGCCTGCTGATGCTCGCCGCCTACCACGGCCACGCCGACGTGGTCGGGGCGCTCGCCGCTCGCGGGGCCACCGTCGACCTGTGCAACGACCGTGGCCAGAGCCCCCTCGCCGGGGCGGTCTTCAAGGGCCACGACGACGTCATCGACGTCCTCCTCGACCACGGCGCCGACCCGGCTGCCGGCACGCCAACCCCGCTGGACACGGCGCGGATGTTCGAGCGCCACGACCTCCTCCAGCGCTTCGCCGGCACCGCTGGCGGACACGACCGGTCCGACACGTAAGGAAGTCACGAGCCCACGCACCCCGTTGAAGGAGGATGCTGGGCAGCGTGCTGCGCATCCTCCTCCCCCTCCTGGTCCTCGCCCTCGTTGCGGCGGCGTGCAGTCCGACGGAGGAACCGGCAACGACCGACGCCGAGGCAACCGAGGCCGCGCCCGCCGGGTCGGTCGGCGTGGACAGCGACGGAAACGCCTTCCCTGCCCCACCGGAGGTCCCCGACGGGCCGCTTGCCGCCGCGGCGTCCCAGGCGCTCGACACGATCTTCGACACGCCGTTGATCCTGGACCTCGACGCCGTTGCCTCGCTGGCCGACCCCGGCGACCCGCGCGTACTGTGGGCGATCTCGGACCTGATGCGGTTCGTGCAGTCGAGGGACGAGCAGGCCGTGCTGCGCGACACCGCCGAAGCCCTGGCCGGCATCGACCTCGGCGAACGGGACTTCCCGTGGGGCCTGCTGACCGACCACCTGATCGCCTGGGACCTGCCCGACTACGACGGCTACGTCGACCACAAGGCCGCCCTCTTCACCTCGATCGAGCCCGGCTGGGCCCCGTTCTTCGACGACCCGGACGCCACGATCGACTGGCGGCAGGTGTCATGGGGTGGGGTCTTCATCGACGACCGGCCGCTCGGGGACACCCAGCCCTGCGAGGGCGGGTGCATCCCGAGCCTCGACGACCCGCCCTTCGTCCCCGCTGCGGAGGGTGCCTACTACCCCGACGACCGGATCGTGTTCGGCGTGGTCATCGGCGACGACGTCGTGGCGCTGCCGCGCAACATCATGGAGGTCCACGAGATGGTCAACGCGACCATCGGCGGCCGTCGGGTGGCCATCCCCTACTGCACGCTGTGCGGGGCGGCACAGGTGTTCTTCACCGACACCGAGGGCGGCGGCACCGACGAGATCGTGATGCGCACCTCTGGCCTGCTCCGGCGGTCCAACAAGGTCATGTACGACCTGACCACCGAGTCGGTGTTCGACACCTTCACCGGGCACGCCGTGACCGGTCCGCTGCGCGAGATGGGCATCGTCCTCCAGCAGGCCCCTGTCGTCACCTCCACCTGGGGCGACTGGAAGGACGACCACCCCGACACCATGATCCTGCAGGGCAACGGCGGCATCGGGCGCACCTACCCGCTCGACCCGCTGCGGGGTCGCGACGACAACGGCCCCATCTTCCCCGTCGGCGTCGTCGACGAGCGACTCGGCGTGCACGACCAGGTCCTCGGCGTCGTGCTCGACGACGGGTCGGCAGTCGCCTTCGCCGTCCTCTCCGCCCTCGAGACGCTGGAGGACGGTGAGGAGGTCGTGTTCGACGGCATCCGCGTCCAGCAGGACGCGGGGGGCCTCACGGCGGAGCTCGACGGCGTGCAGCTGCCCACCCATCAGGCGTTCTGGTTCGCGTGGTCGCAGTTCCACCCCGACACGACCCTCTGGCCCCACGACAGCTGAACCGCAACACAGGTGTCAAGTTCTGGATCAGGGATGCCGATCCCCCCGGGGACATGTCATCTGCGGTGCCAGTTCGCCAGTCGCGACGGCCGATCCTCGGCCTGCAGCGTCAGGTCATGCTCGCGATGGCCCTCGTCGTCACGCTGACGGCCGGTGTCCTCGCCGGCTTCTGGATCACCCAGCAGGACGAGGCGTACCAAGAACTGGTGCTCACCGGTGCCCGCACGATCGGGGACGGCTTCGTCGCCGAGATGACCGCCCAACTCGACGAGATGGGCGTCCTCGACATCGAGCAGCTCCTCGACCAGCTCCGTGAGGAGCCGGCGCTGGAGGACATCCGGCTGATGCCCGCGGCCTTGAGCGGCCCCATCGATCCGTCCTCGGTCCTGCACCTGGACCGCGAGCGCGAGCTCGGCGACCTCGTGGCGAACAACATCAGCAGATCCGCCGACGGCACCGTGACGATCAACCAGGCCGTCGCCTACAACGGAGTCACCCTCGGGGTGATCCGGGTCACCCTCAACAACGAGCACGTCCTCGCCCGTCAACGGGCCGCCCAACAACAGACCATCCTCGTGACCGTGACCGTCTCGGTCCTGGCAGCCCTGCTGGGTGCGGCCCTCACCCGCCGCATGATGCGGGACCTTGCCCGGCTGTCGGCGATGGTGGAGCAGTCGGGCACCGAGGAGATCCCCCGGGTCCTGGAGTCAATCCGCGACGGCGACCCCATCCCACGCCTCGGCGAGGACCTGACCTCGCTGCACCACTCCAGCCTCGAGGTCCGCCGGCTGAGCGACGCCTTCGAGCTGCACCACGAGGCGGTCACCACCCTTGCCGCCGAGCTTGCCGGACGCCTGGGCGCCAGCGACGACCGATTCCGGGTCGCCTTCGAGCAGTCCCCGATCGGCATGGCGCTCGTACGTCGCAACGGCGAGATCGTCCGGGCCAACCGTGCGCTCGGCGAGCTGCTGGGACGGACCCCCGCGCAGCTGGTCGACGTGCTGCTGACCGACTTCACGAGCGCGACCAGCACCGACCTGGTGGCTGCGGCGATCAAGGGCACCAACGACACCACCCGCGGGATGGTGCAGGAGGCCGAGTACCGGGCCATCGACGGCTCCTCGCTGTTCGTGCTGCAGTCCGTCGCCACCCTCGACGACGGCGAGGGCGGGGAGCTCCGCTCGGTGCAGATCCAGGACGTCTCCGCCGCCAAGCGTGCCGAGCAGACCCTCCAGAGCCTGGCCTTCGGTGACCCGCTGACCGGCCTCGCCAACCGCATGGCGTTCGAACAGCACCTCGCGCGCACGCTGACCCTCGGCGAACCGTGCGCGGTTGTCATGCTCGACCTCGACCGCTTCAAGCTCGTCAACGACTCCCTCGGCCACCTGACCGGCGACCGCTTGCTGCAGGCCGTCGCCGCCCGGCTGCGACGCAGCTTCCCCGATCGGGTCGTGGCCCGCTTCGGGGGCGACGAGTTCGTGATGCTGCTGGAGGGGCTGGAGGCCGATGCCGTCGAGGCCGAGTCCGCCCGCCTGCTCGAAACGATCGCCGACCCGTTCGTCGTCGGCGACCGGCGCTTCTACACCACCTGTTCGGTCGGTGTCGCCAGCTCCGAACCCGGGCTGGAGCAGGACGACCTGATCGCCTGCGCCGACGCGGCGACCTACGCGGCGAAGGCCGCCGGTCGCGGACGCGTGCACCGCTTCGTGCCCAGCATGCGCACCCAGGCCGATGACCGGCTGCAGCTGGAAGCGGATCTGCGGGAGGCCATCGGCACCGACCAGATCCGCGTCGCCTACCAACCGATCGTGTCCACGACGAGCGGCCGGCTGGCCTCCCTCGAGGCCCTGGCCCGCTGGGACCCCCCGGTCAGGGGACCGATCAGCCCGGCGGAGTTCATCCCGATCGCGGAGGAGACGGGGCTGATCGACGACCTCGGCCGGCAGGTCCTGCGCATGGCCTGTCGCGAGCTCGCCGGCCACCTCAACGACCCCCGTCTGGACGACCGCTGGGCCCTGAGCGTCAACGTGTCGGCCGCCCAGCTGCGCCGTCCCGAGGTCGCCGCGCAGTTCGCCGAGGACGTCCGCGCCGCCGAGGTGCCCACCGGCCGGGTGATCCTCGAGGTGACCGAGTCCGTCCTGCTCGACGCCGACGCCGTCCACTCGCTGGTCGCCCTTCGCGCCGAGGGATTCCGGTTGGCTGCCGACGACTTCGGCAAGGGCGAGTCCTCGATCGGGCAGCTGATGCGGTTCCCCCTCGACGTCCTCAAGATCGACATGTCCCTGCTGCGGATGTCGCGAGAGGCCGGTGAGGGCAGCGAGACGACGGTCATGGAGTCCGTGACCATGCTCGGACACGCCCTCGGCGCGGTGGTCGTCGCCGAGGGTGTCGAAACCGAGGCCGACCTGGTGCTGGCCCAGAACGCCGGGTGCGACCATGCCCAGGGGTGGCTGTTCGACCGCCCGGTCCCGGTCCTCGCGCTGGACCGGATGTTGCGGGAACGTGCGTTGGTCGCGGACCGGGAGATGACCTCCCCGATAGTCTCCGGCGGGTGAGCACGGCGATCCACATGTCCGGGGTTCGCGTGACCTACGGGAACGCGATCGCCCTCGACGACGTCCACCTCGACCTGCCGATGGGTGCGGTCACGGCGCTGATCGGCCCCAACGGGTCGGGCAAGTCCACCCTGCTCGGGGCCGTGTCGGGGCTGCTGCAGCCGGCCGCAGGCACGGTGACCGTGCTGGGTGGGCCACCCCGCCGGCTGGGTCCACGCCTGGCGTACGTGCCGCAGCAGACGGAGTCCAACCGGCTGCTGCCGGTGACGGTGCGCGAGGTCGTCACGATGGCCCGGTACGCCCACCGCCGGGGCCTGCGGTGGCTGACCCGTCAGGACCGCGAGGCCGTCGACCGTGCCATGACCCGCATGGAGGTCGACCACCTGGCCGATCGCCACCTGAGCACCCTGTCCGGTGGACAGCGCCAGCGCGTGCTGGTCGCCCAGGGACTCGCGCAGGACGCCGAGGTGCTGCTGCTCGACGAACCGGTGACCGGCCTCGACCTGCCGTCGCAGCAGCTGATCCTGCAGGCCATCAACGTCGAGAAGTCCGCCGGTCGGACGATCCTGCTGACCACCCACGACCTGGCCGACGCACAGCGCGCCGACCACGTGGTGCTGCTGGCCGGCCACGTCGTCGCGGCCGGCACACCAGCGGAGGTGCTGGTTCCCGACGTCCTCCGTGAGGGGTACGGCGGGCGGCTGGTCGACCTCGACGGCGGCACCCTGCTGGAGGACGTGCACGGCCACCACGGCCACGTCCACCGCTACGGCGACCACGACCACCAGCACTGACGCGATCAGGCAGGCGCCCCCGACCACTCCACGGTGCCCGTCTGGCAGTACGAGCCGTTGCCGGCCACGGAGTAGGAGATCGTGCCCTCGACCGTGGTGGCGCTGGTGAACGTCCCGGTCCAGACCTCCCGGTAGGTGTTGCCCTGCCCGTCGTCGTACTCGTTGTCGACCGACCAGGATCCGCCGGTCACCTGGATCGGCTGCCCCTCCGGATAGAAGGTGATGTAGGTCGAGGAGGACGATCCGTCGCAGTACCACAGGAGCGTGCCGTCGACGTCGCGGATCGAGGAGCCGTCGTAGTCGAACTCCAGCTCGGCGACGAGGGAGAAGGGTTCGGCAGCCCAGCGCCCGACCTGCCCGGCGCCCCCACCACCGCCGTTGCCCGGCGGCGGCGTTTCCCCTTCGGATCCCCCACCGGTACCGCCGCCGCAACCGCCACCGTCGAGCCGGTCGAGCTCGTCGGCGACGCCGCGGCCGATGATGGAGCTGTCGCCGACCAGCAGCAGGTCGACGGCGGGTGACCCGCAGGCCGACACCATGGCGGCCGTGGCGGGCGAGACCTGGTCGCCGACGATGACCACGGGGGCCTCGGCGTCCGACGCGATGCCCGCGGCGGCCAGGCCGAACGCCCAGCCGTCGGGGCGGAACCCGTTGACGACCACGAACTCGCGTCCCTCCTCGTCTGGCCACAGCTGCTCGGCGATGGCCGCAGCGGTCGCCGTTCGGTCGTCGCCGGCCACGCGGATCGGCCCGGGGACACCCTGCTCGATCGCGGCCGACAGCGCCGCGATGCCGCCGAGCAGCACCGAGCGTGTGGGCGCGTCGGACTGCAGCCACGCCGCGACGGCCGGGTGGATCGCGTCGGTGGGCGTGATCACGATCGGCACACCGCCGTAGGCCGCGATCGCGCCGCCGCTGACGCTGTCGGCCCATCCGGCGGTGGGGTTGTCCGCCGGGCCCGACGCGCGGGCGATCAGCACGGTGCCGTTGTCGGCGAACCGTGCACGCACCTCGGTGGCCACGGCGAGCGCGGTCTCGACCCTGGACGGTCCGGCCAGCCGCTGCACGTCGTAGCCCTCGGTGCGGAGCTGGGACTCGATGGCGACGCTGATCGCCCCGGTACCGCCCAGGAGGAACACGGCGCCCTGTCCGCCGAGGACCCGCTGGATCTCGGCGTGCGTGGACGCGGTCAACGCCTGGCTGTTGGTGAACAGCATCGGCCCACCGGCGGTCAGGGCCGCGCCCGCCAAGGAGTCGGGGAAGGTGTCGTCGCGGGACAGGACCACCCACTGGGCCCGGGGACCGGACTGCGCGAACCCGCCGGCGTCGGCGAACCGGGCACGGGCGATCTCGATGGCCGCGCCGACGGGTTCACCGCGCTCGATCACGGCGGTCGTCGCCGGGTCGTCGTCGAAGGCCACGACCGGCGGCTCGACCGGACCGGGCGGGGTCGGACCGGGCGGGGTCGGCGCGGGTGGCGGAGTGGCACCCCCACCGGCCGGGCCCCAGTCGGGGAAGCGGTCAGTGGCCGGGCCGGAGGTCACCCGCTCGGGCTGGCCGGCGGCCACACCATCGACGGG
Organism: Euzebya pacifica; assembly: GCF_003344865.1. Classification (GTDB taxonomy): domain Bacteria; phylum Actinomycetota; class Nitriliruptoria; order Euzebyales; family Euzebyaceae; genus Euzebya; species Euzebya pacifica. Next base: position 517,260 of record NZ_CP031165.1, on the reverse strand, counting down.
AACCCGCCAGATGTCGTAGTCGCCGCTGCTGGTCCCCGGGCCGGTCCCCGCGTAGATGATCCAGCGGCCGTCGGGGGAGTACTGCGGGTGGGTGTTGACGCCGACGTCGGTCAGCCGCTGCCAGTCCGTTCCGGTTGCTGACGCCGAGCACAGTCCGGTGTCGCAGGTGAAGACGATGCGCGTGCCGTCGGGGGACCACTCCGGGTCGTCGATCGACTCGGGACCGTCGGGGGCGTCCTCGTAGCGAATCAGGATCCGCTCGGCACCCGTGTTGGCATCCACGGCGTAGAAGTCGCCGGCCACGCGGACCACGATCTCGTTGTTGACGCCCCAGTCCGCCTGCTCGGTCCGGTACCCCGTCGTCAACGGGAACCCCCCGCCGCCGTTGGCGTCGGCGACCCAGAGGACGAACTGTCCCTCCCCGTCGTGGAAGCCCTGGAAGGCGATCTCGGTGCCGTCGGGCGACCACGTCGGCTGCTCGGCGCTGCCGAGGACGTCGTGGCCGATGGGGTTGGACACCTCCGTCACCTGGGTGCCGTCGATGGTGGTGGTCCAGATCTCGTCGTAGATCTCGGTACGCGTGTAGGCGATACGGGTGCCGTCGGGCGAGACGACGGGATGCTGCTCGACGTTGGTCGGGGTGTTGGTGACGTTGCGAGGGTTGCTGCCGTCGGCCTCGACGACCCAGATGTCACCGCCTCGTTCGAACGCGATGATCCCGTTGGCGCCGGGATAGGCCGCCCGGGCCGGCGGCGCGAGCAGGCCGATCACGAGCAGGACTGGCAGGAACGACGCGAATCGGCGCAGCACGATGACCCCATTCAAGACGGACGCCCCCCCGATGGAGCGTTGACCGACCGAGAATCTACGCCTCACCCGTCGTCTCCCGCTTCACTTTTCGGACCATTTTTCGAGTAGCCCAACCGGGCTGGTCCATCGGGCGGACCCCAATCAGTTGCCGAACCGGAAACCCACTTATACAGTTTCCGACATGGAAAATGACTTCCACCGTCCTGACCATGACCGTCCGTCCCGCGGCGAGGCCGCCGAGGCGCTGGCCGCGCTGGACGCCGACCGTGAACGACTGGCCACGGGGTCGCGGGTCCCGTGGTCGCTCCTCGCCGCCCTCGGTGGCGTCGGCGCCTGGTGGGTCGGCGCCGCGGCCTTCACCAACCCGGGTGCCGACTACGAGCCCCCGACCTCGATCTGGCTGGCCCTCGGCGCGGTCTTCGTCGTCCTCCACCTGATCCAGCGGGAGACCGGCATCCGCTTCCGGAAGATGGGCACGACCGCCAACTGGGCCGTCGCCGGCATCGTCGCCACCTGCACGGTGCTGTTCAGCGTGTCGCTCGGCCTGGTCGCCTCGGGGCTGCAGTGGGCGGTCGCGTTCACCAGCCTCGCGGGCTTCGCCGCCACCACGTGGCTGGCAGGGATCGCCTACCGGTCGGCCTTCTCCACCCTCCGCCGTGGCTGAGGTCGCGTTCGACGAGACCATCCACGCCCCCGTCAGGCTGCGGATCTGCGGGCTCCTCCGGCCGGTCGACAAGCTCGAGTTCTCCGTGCTGCGCGACACCCTCGACGTCGCCGACGCCACCCTCTCCAAGCACCTCAAGACCCTGTCCACGGCCGGCTACGTCACCGCGGACAAGGCCGCGTCCGCCGATCGACGCGACGCACGACGGCTGACCTGGCTGTCGCTGACACCGGCGGGCCGCGTTGCCTTCGACGCCCACGTCCGCGCCCTGCAGGCGATCACCACCCCTGCCGACTGAGGATGGCGGGTCTCGGCCCCAGCCTCAGATCCTGGTGCGGTACCGGCGCAGGCGGCGCCACTCAGCCGGCCAGCGCCGTGCCGCCCGGTCACGGCGACGCGCCGCACGGGCGGTGAGCACCCGAGGAGGTAGGCCACGTCGGGGTCGACCTCGCTGCGCATCGTCCGGAACGCCTCGATCGCGACCACGGCGTCCTGCCAGGTGCCGAGCACGTCCTGGGCACGGCCGGCCGCCTTCGACAGGTCCGCAGCCGGGGCGCCGAGGGCGGGCCGGACCGCGTCCGCGGCGTAGCGCAGGCGCTTGATGTGCAGCCGGACGTCGTGCAGCTCGTCGTCGTCGGCCCGGACCGCCGCGCGAACCCGCTTCCAGGCCTGCCTGACCAGGGGGGTGAGGGTCGGTCCGGCGGGCGCATCGGGCTCGAGCACATGGGGTGCGGTCGCCGCGGTCAGCAGCCGGTCCAGCAACCCGCCGTACCCGGGGGCGTCCAGCAGCGCGAGCAGGGCCTCGCGCGCCTCGCCCCGACGCTGGTCGAGCAGGGCACGCAGGCCGGGCGCGGCCTCGGCATCAGCGGGGTCGAGCTTCGCCAGGTCGGCCTCGACCCGTCCGATCAGCACGTCGAGGTCCCGCACCTCACCCAGCGCCGCGGCCAGGGGACGCAGGTCCTCGCGCAGCGTGTCGGCCCAGTCACGGTCCAGGACCGCCCGATGGGTCCGCAGGGTCGTCCGCAGCCGACGGGTCGCCACGCGCATCTGGTGCAGGGCCTCGATGTCCTCTCCCACCCGGGTACCCGGGTCGAAGCGGACCATCCGGTCGAGGTCGACCAGCATGGCGCGCGACACCACGTCGACGACGGGCTGCGTCGGGTTCGGCCGCGTGGGTTCGGGTACGACGAGGTCCGGCGGGGACTCGGCCGCCGGCCCGAGGGCACGGACGAGCTTCGGTCGGTTGCCGGTCTCGACCGCGCCGGCCGCGACCAACCGGTCGACCACTTCTCGTCGGATCCGGTCGTGGTCGCCCTCGACCTCCAGCTCGCGGAACCGGGCGACGAGGCGGCCGTCGACGTGTGCCTCGACGTTGTCGTCGGTGACCTCCACGGCCATCTCGCCGCCGGTGTGCACGCGGAGGCGTCCTCGTTCGGTGACCAGCGTGGCCACCGGGACCAGCGGCGCCCCGCGGGTGAGGGCGGCCACGGCGCTGGCGACCGCCGCTGGGGGACCCTCGTCGCTACCCGCGTACGCACGCTCGTCGCGCACGATGCCGTCGGTGTCTGCGTCATCCACGGGGTGCTTGACCTGCCACGGCTCGCTGTCGGCCTCCGGGCGGTACCGCACCGTCGCCCCGGCCCGGATCAGGCGCAGGTCGGCGGTGTCGAAGTAGGTCGCCTCCAGCCGCAACGGATCGACGTGTTCGACGTCGGCGCCCTCGATCCCCGACAGCGGGTCCCCGAGCGCCACGGTGGGGTGGAGGTCGAGCTTGCCCTCGTGTTCAGCGGCCATGCGGCGAAGCCTAGTTCCGGTCGACTCCGTGTGTCGTGGCCGCCCGGCCGAGGTGCTGGGCGGTCGCGTCGTCGGCTGGGTAGAACAGCTCGATCATCAGCTCGTCGAGGGTGATGTCGCGCGGGGTGCCGAACGTGGTCAGGGTCGTGAACAACGACAGGTCGGGGTCCACCAGGTCGACGGTCAGGACCAGCATCGGGTCCTCGTCGGGCATGCACGTGGGGAGCGCCGCGACGTTGGGATACCCCCGCACCTCCTCCAGCAGTGCAGCCAGTCCCGCGTCGCCGGAGAGCGCCAGCTGGTGCTCGAGCTGCCAGAGCAGGTAGCTGCCCCACTCCTCGAAGTTGCGGGTGCGCGCGGCCAGGCCGTCGGGGTGCAGGCTGACGCGGAACACGTTGAGGGTGGGGCTGGCCAGCTCCGGTGCCACCCCCTCGATCAGCGCCAGCGCGCCGGCGTTGGCGGCCACGACGTCCCAGCGCCGGTCCAGCACCACGCCCGGGTAGGGGTCGTGGGCGTCGAGGACCCGCTGCACCGCCGCCTTCGCCCTTGCCATGGCGGGGGCGTCCAGCGGGGTCTCGTCGTAGCGCGGTGCGTACCCGGCCGCGAGCAGCAGGGTGTTGCGTTCGCGAAGCGGCACGTCGAGCCCGTCGGCGAGGGCCAGCACGACCTCCGGGGAGGGGCTGGCCCGTCCCGTCTCGATGAAGCTGAGGTGACGCGTGGACACGCCGGCGTCCAGCGCGAGGTCCATCTGGCTGCGTCGCCGATGGCTCCGCCACTGGCGCAGGAGCGCCCCGACGGCGGGTGGGCTCGCAGACAGGGTGCCGGTGGTCGGGTCGGTCATGGCCGAACCGTAGGCCCGTCCCCCGCCGGCGGGCCATTACCCGAGAGGTAATCGACACCATGACCGGCCGCACCCATCGTCGGTGACGTCATCGTCCACGACCCGTCGGAAGGGATCCTCCATGACCGCCATCGCCTCCCCCACCCGCCTGTCCGCACTGTCCCGCGCCCTGCTCGTCGACGCCGCCGGGTCGGGTGCCACCGGCCTGTTGCTGGCGGCCGGCAACGGCGCCCTGGCCGAGCCGCTGGGCATCCCATCCGGCTGGCTGCTCGGACTCGGCGTCTTCATGTTGGCCTACGCCGCCGAGCTGCTCGTCGTTGCCCGGATGCTGCCCCGGACGGCCGGCTGGGTCCGCTGGTTCGCCATCGGCAACACCGGTTGGGTGCTCGCCAGCGTCGGGGCGGTCGTCCTCGGCGCGTGGGACCTGACCGGCCTCGGCGTGGCGTTCGTGCTGGCGCAGGCCGCCGCGGTCGCCGGGTTCGTCGCCATGCAGGTCCGCGCCGCGTCGACCGCCTGACCCCACCCCAGCGCGTGTCGGGTGATCACGACGGGCGGCCCGGAATCCGACACGCGTCCGGGTTGGCCAGCCCGGACCACGCCGGGGTCAGCTGGCCGGGCGGGGTCAGCTGGCCGGGCGGGGTCAGCTGGCCGGGCGGGTGAAGGTGGGCTCGTCGCTGGTGGAGCGATCGGGGTCGTAGCGGTAGCCCGCCACGTCGAAGTCCTGGATCGCCTTCATCGACCGGACGCGGTTGGTGACCAGCCACGCGGCCATCTCGCCCCTCGCCCGCTTGGCGAAGAACGACACGATCCGGTAGCTGCCGTCCTTGCCCTCGTCGAGGAAGCGGGGGCTGATCAGCTTCCCCTCCAAGCGGTCGGTGTCGACGGCGCCGAAGTACTCGTTGGACGCCAGGTTGATCACGGCGTCGGGTCCCGGCGACTCGGCCAGGTCGGCGTTCAGCACGTCGGTGATCTCGCCGCCCCAGAAGTCGTAGAGGGTGTCGCCGCGGTCGGTGGACAGCTTGGTGCCCATCTCCAGCCGGTAGGCCTGCATCAGGTCCAGCGGCCGCAGCACGCCGTAGAGGCCCGACAGGATCCGCACCGTCTTCTGCGCCTCGGTGTAGTCCCGCTCGCCGAACCGCCCGCGCGGGTCCATGCCCATGTAGACGTCACCGGTGAACGCCAGGACCGCCGGGCGGGCGTTGTCACGCGTGAACGGCACCGTGAAGTCCTGGTACCGCTGGACGTTGAGGGCGGCCAGGTCGTCGGAGATGCTCATCAAGCGGGCGACGTCGTCGGGCGACTTGCGGCGCATGACGTCGATCAGCTCCTGCGACCGCTCCAGCATCCGGGGCTCGGAGTGCTTGCGGGTCGGCAGCTTCGTCTCGTAGTCGAGGGACTTGGCGGGGGACAGCAAGGTGATCATGGCCCGGCCGAATCTACCCGGGACGGCTGGCCGAGCAGCTCGCGCGTCAGCGCCAGCAGCGCCTCGGCCGCCGGCGGTACCCAGCGATGGCGGTGCCACAGCAGCTGCACCGTGACCGACGGGCACGCGAAGGGCAGCACGACGAGCTGGCCGGACTCGACCTCCTCGGTGCTGGCGAACGCGGGCAGCGCGGTCAGGCCCATGCCGACCCTGACGCACTGCTTGATGGCGGCAACGGAGGAGAACTCCATCGGGTCGATCGGCACGACCCCTTCGGCGGCGAGGCGGTCGATGAACGCCCCGCCGTAGGAGACGTCGAGCTCGCTGAGGAGGAGGCGGAACGGCGCGAGGTCCGCGGACCCGAGGCGACGCCGTCCGGCGAGGGGGTGGTCCGGCGGTGCCAGCAGCCACACCTCCTCCTCCCGCAGGGTCTCGACGGTCAGGTCGGGGTGGCTGATCGGGACGTCCAGGGTGATCGCGGCCGCGGAGTCGCCCTCCACGACCCGGGCCACCAGATCAGCAGGGTCGTGGGGGCGGAGGAACAGCCGGACGTCGGGGAAGCGTCGCTGGAACTCGCGCAGGACGTCCGGCAGCTGGAACGTCGACAGGGTCTCGGTGGCGGAGATGGTCAGGTCACCGTGGGGCTGGGATCCCACGAAGGCCACCGTCGCGCTGGCCTCCTCCACGAGGTCCACGATCCGGCGGGCGTAACCCTCCAGCCGCTGGCCGGCGGGGGTCAGCACCACGCCGCGGCCGACCCGGTCGAACAGCGGGACGTCCAGCTCCTTCTCCAGGGACCGGACCTGGGCGGTCACCGTGGACTGGGCGTAGGCAAGCTCCTCGGCTGCCTGTGTGAAGTGCTGCAGGCGAGCGCACACGAGGAAGGTACGGAGGTCACGCAATTCCATCGAATCTACCGATCGGTATGTTCGGAACCATTCAGGAGACATGATCGCACAGGTGGGGCACCTTGGTGTCACTCCTCCTCCAGAGCCGAACCCCAGAAGAGCCGAAACGGAGCCCACCGTGCCCACCATCGCCACCACCACCTGCACCGCCTGCACCCAGGCCACCGCCGGTACCCGCATGTCCCGCCACACCGTCAGCGACGGATGGCTGACCTACTACCGCTGCGGCGGCTGCCGGGGCGTCAGCGCGGTCCACACCCCCCGGATCACCTGGGTCGGCTAGCAGACCAGACCACTCCGTGGCGTCGCCCGCAACGCCGCCACACCCCACGACGCGGCCGGATCCCCCTCGGATCCGGCCGCGTTTCTGCGTGGTGGGGCCGGTCGCCGCAGCCGGAGACTGACTCCGGCGACCCTGCCCTCACCTGCAGGTCTGGTTGTCTCGCACCCTCGTCGGGCTCATCGACACGCCGCGGCGCGTGCGATGCAGACGACATCCACGTCGGCGTCCCCGACGAAGGCCGTCGTGGCGGCCGGCATCGTGTTGCCGGTCAGCACCACGGGCGCCACCAGGCGGTCCGACGCCAGCGCCGCCGTCATTCCGCCGGCCCAGTCGCTGCCGTCGACGACGATGACCGTGTCGACCAGCTCTGCCGCAGGCATGCCCCGCCGACGGGCCAGCTCCACCGCGGTCCCGGCCCGGTCGTCGCCGTGGGCACGGTCGACGCCGAGGCCGATCTCGACGATCTCCTGCAGGACGGGACGGTCGATCGCGGCCTCGCCCCCGGCGACGAGCACCGACTGCAGTCCGTTGTCCATGACCTCCGCCTGCAGCCAGCCGGCCACCCGGGGGTCGAGCACGTCCTCGGTGGTCAGCACGACCGGGGCCTCCAGCGCCGCCGCGGTGGCGCCCGCGGCCAGCGCGTCGGCCCACGCGCGGCTGGGGTCGGTCTCGTCACCGTGGGCACGGACCAGGACGACCTGTTCGATTCGCGGGCCGATCATGTCGGCGATGGCGAGCGAGGTGGCGATGCGGTCGGCTCCGGCAACCCGCTCGACGGTCAGCGCCAGGCCCCGCAGCTCCGTGGCGATCCGTTCGGGGACGGCCTCCTCGCCGCCGAGCACGATCGCCCTGACCGCGCCGAGCCGGCCGATCTCCGCGGCGACCCGCTCGTCGAGGTGGTCGTCGCCGGTCAGCAGCAACGGGGCGTCGAGCGCCCCCTGCAGGCCACCGGACGCCAGGGCGTCGGCGAACTGGTCGTCACGGGCGATCAGCACCGTCTCGGTGCCACCGTCCTCGGGGCGGGCCAGCTGGGACATCGCGACAGCAACCGCCACGCGGTCGCCCATCGGCACCGTCAGGTCCTCGGTCAGCTGGGGAACGGGCCGGCTGCCCGTCCCGAACGTGGAGCGGGCGACCAGCTGGGCCAGGACCGGCTCGAAGTCCGCCAGGCTGCCGTCGCGGAAGGGCTGCAGCCCCTCGTCGGAGATGCAGGCTCCCTCGTTGATCTCGGTCGCGGCGACGACGTCGACGACGGCGCCGTGTGCGGCCTGGCGAACGGTCATGAAGCCGACGGTCCGCTCGACGACACGGTTGCCCTCGAACATCTCGAAGCCGTAGCGGATCCCGTCGAGCCCGGCGACCGTCGCGCCCACGGTGGGCTCGGCGATGTAGGACAGGTCGGGGCAGACGGTGCCCCGGTCGGCACGGATGGCCTCGTGGTACCGGCCGGCCTCGGCGGCGAGCGCCTGGCGCACCGGGATGCTGGCGTCGAGGTCGGCGGCGAGGTCACCCTCCTCCACCAGCCATTCGAGGTGTTCGACGATGCCCTGGTCCTCGCCGTCGAGGGTGGTGCACAGGACGGGCGCGTCCCCGTCGCAGGCGCCACCCGCCCAGCCGCTGGTCAGGTCGACGGACTCCGCGGGGAGGTTGGTCCAGTCCACGCCGGGCACGGACGCGCGTGAGGTCGTGGGGGCGGAGACGAGCACAGCCGCCGCCACGATGGTGGTCAGCATGGCGGCGCCCACGCCGACCCGACGACGACGTCGTGGGGATCGGGCCTGGTGGAGCCGGCCGGGAGGGTCGGCGCCGCGTCCGTCGTTGAGGGTTGCGATGGGCCGCTCGAGGGCGACGAGGGCGTTGAAGTGGTCGTGCGGGGTCATGGCGGGGTTGCTCCTTGGTGTGCGGGGGGGGTCTCGTGGTTTGGGGGGGTGCTAGATGGCGACGAACGAGGCGACGATGCGGTCGAGGGCCTGGACGTCGCGGGCGGCGTTGACCCGGACCTGGACCTCGACGACGGGGTCGCTGCCGTCGGCGGGGCGGGCAGCGATGACGACGTAGACCGCGGTGGTGCCGCCGCAGGCGGTGTAGGTGTCGAATGACCCGACGTAGAGCCCGTCGGTGTAGGGCTCGCGGCCCTGGAACGTGCAGGTCGAGCCGAGGGTGGTGCGCTCGTCGTCGAGGATCTGCTCGGGGGTGACGCCGGGGACGTCACCGGCCGACACGATCACGCCGGGGGTGGTCCAGGTGCTGGCGAAGGCCGCCAGGTCGCTGCTGGCCCTGATGTCGGCGACGGTGGATCCGCCGATGCTGACGGGCGTGCCGTCGACGTCGACCCAAGCGGTCGGCACGTCCACGGAGATGCGACCGGTGTCGTCGATGACCGTGACGTAGGTGTCGTAGGCCGGCAGCTCGGCGCCGGCGGTCATCGGCACCTCCGACATGAAGACGGTCGGCTCGTCGGGAGCGGCAGGTGCGGGCGGTGCCGGTGGTGCGGGTGCGTTGGGTGCGGTGGGGGTTGTGGTGGTCGAGGGCACGGGGACCGACGGCTTGTCGACCGCCTCGGTCGCCGTCGGGGTGGGCTGCGCCGTCGCGGTGGGCTCGGCGGCGGTGGTGGGCTCGGCGGCGGTGGTGGGCTCGGCGGCGGTGGTGGCCTGGTCAGCTGCTTCAGCGGTCGCCGCGGCCTGCGCGGTGGCGGCGACGCCGTCGTCGCTGCAGCCGGCTGCGCCGATCACGAGGAGCAGTGCCATGGACAGGGCCACGGTCGTCTGACGGAGGTGGAACGGGAACGCGGACACAGGGGTCTCCGATGCGGTGAGGGGGAGGTCTTGTGTCGCCCTCCGGACGGGCGGTGCAGGCCGGCTCGGATGGCGACGTGGGAGACCGTACGGAGCCCCGACCACCCCCTCGACGGCTCGTTGGCGGGTGCAACCGGGGTGCAACGCCGCCGCCATCGCGTGCAATCGATCCCGGGGCGTTCTGTCGGGCCGGGCGTTCTGTCGGGCCGGCCACCCGTCAGGGTCAGCCGGCGAGGTGGTCGAGCAACGCCAGGAGGGCTCGGCCGTCACCGCAGTAGCCGACGGAGACGTCGAGGTCGTCGTTCCGCCAGAGCCCGGCGGTGGGGTGGTCTGCGGCGCCGGTGCGGGCGGTCCCCGGTTCGGGCGTCCAGCCGCCCCGGACCCGGGCCTCGGCCCATCGCGTCGAGGACACCAGCCGGGTCAGGTCCGCGGCGGTCGACGTCCACCCCTCCTCCCAGCGGGTTGCGGTCATGCCGAGGGGTTCGGTGACGATGTCGGCGACGACACGGCCGACGCGCTGTCCCGACACGGCAGCGACCACGCGCCCGAGCAGTGCGGCCGAGGTCGACGTGGGTGTGGCCGGTTCGGCGATGTCGGTCAGCAGCGACGCCACGGTCAGGTCCGGGTCGATGTCGGTGGGCAGCGTGCGCCGCGCCACGCACTCCCCCAGCGTCGTGCCGAACGACAGACAGCCCTGCTGCGCGAGCTGGGCGACCACGACGGACAGCAGGAGGCCACGAACCCGGGGACCGAGTCGGCACGGCCGGTCGACGTCGACCTCGATCACGGATCGGCCGCCGACCACCAGCTTGGTGCTGAGGGGAAGGTGATCGGCCATTTCGCCGAGGACGAGTGGGAGGTCGGTGAGCAGGACGGGCACAGCAGCTCCAGGTCTCCCGGGCCCCGACGACCCGGCTTCCGGCACTGTGCCCGACGGACGCCACCCCCCTTCCGGCGATCCCGTCTCCCCACTCCCCTGCAACGTCGCTGCAACGTCGACCACGACCGCCCCGAAAATTCCCCTTCGCCCCATGGGAGACACCGATCTAGGATCGAGGCGTCCAGCCGGTCCACGGTGGACTGTCGTCAGCAGACGACAAGGGGTCCTTCGGGCGTCGTGCGAGGAAGCGCGTTGTCCACAGCGAATCTTGACCATTCCGGTTCGGTGGCGGTGCGCGTGCACCTGCTCGGACCGGTCATCGCCACCATCGACGGAGCCGAGGTCGGGCTCGGCGGTCGGATGCCTCGTGGTGTCCTCGCCGCCCTGGCGCTCGAGGCCGGTTCGCTGGTGCCGGCGGAGCGCCTGCTGGTCGACCTCTGGGGCGAGCAGCCACCGCCGACCGCCGAGGGCACCCTGCGGGCCTACGTCTCTCGCCTTCGTGCGGCGCTCGGACAGGCGACGCTCCCGCGGGTCACGGGTGGCTACACCCTCGACGTGCCGACCACGGCCGTGGATGCGCTGGCGGTGGCCGATCTCCTGCTGCTGGCCAGGGCCGCCATCACCCACGAACCCGCTGAGGCCGAGCGGCTGGCCGACGACGCGCTCGCCCGTTGGCGGGGCGAGGCGCTCGGCGACGTGGTCGCCCTGCCGTTCGCCGTTCCCGCCGCGGAGGGGCTGACCGCTCGCCGCCTGGAGCTCGAGGTGTTGCGGGGTCGAGCCCGGATGGTTGCCGGTCGCCACGACCTCGTGCGCGACAGCCTCGGCGTCGTGGCCAGCCGAGCGCCGACCGATGAGCAGGTCACCGCCCTGCTGATGGTGGCGGCCTACCGTGACCAGCGGCAGGCCGAGGCGCTGCAGCGCTTCGACACCCTTCGCGTCGTCCTCGCCGACACCCTCGGGATCGACCCCGGGCCGGAGGTGCAGCGCATCCACCGGGCCGTGCTGCAGCAGGATCCCGACCTGCTCGAGGGCGACCCGCTGGGTGTGCCGTCCGCGTCGGCCACCCCCGTCACCATCACGATGGACGGGCCCGACCGTGGACTCGAGATGGGGCCGGCACCCGCGGTCCGGTCGACGGCGCTGGAGGGGTCGGCCGGCCGCGCCGTCCCGATCCCGCTGACCACGTTCGTCGGCCGCACCGCGCAGCTGGAGCAGGTACAGCGGCTGTCCTCGACCGCCCGCCTGCTGACCCTCACCGGCGTCGGCGGTGCCGGCAAGACCCGGCTGGCGCTGGAGTCGGTGCGACGGCTTCGTCCCCGGCTGCCGGACGGACCGTGGCTGATCGAGCTGGCCGGGGTGACCGATCCGGCGATGGTGCCGGCCACGCTCGCGCAGGCGATCGGTGTCGCCGCCGTCGCCACCGACCCCATGTCCGCGGTCATCGCTGCGATGTGCGGCTGTCGAGCGGTGGTGGTGCTGGACAACTGCGAGCACGTCATTGACGCCGCCGCGGCCGTCGCCGCCGAGCTGCTCGGCGCGTGCTCGGAGATCTCGATCGTCGCGACCAGCCGTGAGCCGCTGGGCGTGCCCGGGGAACGTGTCCTCGTCATCCCTCCCCTCGCCGCGGGCGTGGCGGACGAGGTGGGGGAGGCCGAGCTGCTGTTCGCCGATCGAGCCGCCCTGGTCGACCCGGACTTCGTCCTCGACGACCGGACCCGACCGATCGTGCAACGCATCTGCCGGGCGCTCGACGGCATACCGCTCGCCATCGAGCTCGCCGCCGCCAGGCTGTCGGCGCTGTCGCTGGCCCAGATCGACGGGCTGGTCGAGGACCGCTTCGCGCTGCTCGGCGACGGCGGCCGGGGAAGTGCACCGCGACACCGCACGATGGCGGCGGCGATCGACTGGTCCTACCGGCCGCTGACGACGGCCCAGCGCGAGGTGCTGCATGCCGCCGCGGTGTTCGCCGGCGGCTGCGACCTCGATGCCCTGACCGCCGTGGCGGGGGGCCGGCTCGGCACCACCGCGGCGGTGCTGACGCAGCTGGTCGACAAGTCCCTCGTCATGCCGGTGGACGTGGCCGGCGGCCGTCGCTTCCGGGTCCTGCAGACGATCCGCGACTACTGCCGCGAGCACGTGGGCGAGGATGCCTGGGGGACGCTTGCCGCCCGACACGCCGCGTGGATGGCCGAGGTCGCGGAGGGCGTGGCCGATGCCTACCTGGGCCGGGACACCCGCTGGGACGTCGCGATCGCCGAACGCGACAACGTCCGCGCGGCCCTGACCCACTGCGACGCGACCGGCGATGTCGAGACGGCCCTGCGGATCTGTGGCGACCTGTCGTGGGCCTGGTTCAGGCTCGGACAGGTCACGGAGGGGAACCGATGGCTCGACCGGCTGCTGGAGGAGGACCCCGAACCGCTCGGGGACGGCACGGTTCGCCTGGGCCGGGCGACGGTGGCCGCCGCTGACCTGGTCCAGGCGCTCGTCGGTCGGTCACAGGGGGCCTACCTCGCGGGCGACCTGCCCACGGCCCATCGGCGGATCACCCAGGCGGTGGCGCTGGGCGAGCCGTCGGGCAGCGGTGTGCTCGCGTCGCTGTCCCGCACCTACCTGGCCTACTTCGAGGCGGCGTTCGGCAACGCCGACGTGGCCGACGAGCTGCTCGACGTCGCCGAGTCCATCGACGTGCCCGAGTGGGTCCTGGCCGAGGTCGACATGGTCCGTGGTCAGGTACGCCGGTCGCAGGGCCGCATCGCTGATGCCGTGGCGGTGCTCGAGCGGTCGCGCGAGCGCGCGGTCCGCTGGGAGAACACCTACGTATGGGCGTCGTCCGGCTGGATCCTGGCCAAGATCCTCCTCGACGAGGGTCGAGCCGTCGAGGCCGGCCCGTTGCTCGCCGAGGCGACCCGCCGGTTGGCCGAGCAGGGCGACCGCTCCTCCACCCTCACCGCCCTGCACACGATGGGGTCCATCGCGGCCGAGCTCGGCCGTCACTACGAGGGTGGCGTCCTGCTCGGGGCCGTGGACCGTCTGGGGGCCCGCGTCGGCTTCCACCCCGCCCGCATGGATCCCATCGACGGTCCCCGGCAGCGCGAGCTGGTCACCGGCGTGCTGCCCGCCCCGGCGCTGGAACGAGCCCTGGCCGAGGGGGCCGAGCTGGACTGGGCCCACGCCGTGGCCCTCGCCGTGCAGGTCGGCACCACTCCCCCTCGCCGCGTCCCCTCCTCCGCCGCCCGCCGCTGACCCAGCGTGCGGTCGACCGGCCCAGCGGCGGCCCCTGCGGATGGAATCGCCTCCGAAATGGCCGGGTCGGTCGTCCGGCGGAGGCGATTCCATCGGGCCGAGCCCCGAAACGCGCGGTTTCGCCCCGTCGAGCCGGTCGATTCCATCCACCCGTGGAGGCAATTCCGTCCGGGGAGGGGGGCGCCGTGCGGTCGAGCGGTGGGTACCGTTCGTGGGGTGCAGCGAGTCAGCGTGGTGGGGACCAGCGGGGTCGGCAAGACCACGCTGACCGGCGTGCTGGCCCGAGCGCTCGACGTGCCGGCGCTGCAGCTCGACGCGGTCCACCACCTGCCCGGCTGGACGCCGATCGACACCCCCACGTTCCGCCAGCAGGTCGGGGCGTTCGTCGCACGACCCGGTTGGGTCGTGGACGGCAACTACGCCGCGGTGCGGGACCTGGTGTGGGCTCGAGCGGACACGGTGGTGTACCTCGACTACCCCCGCTGGCGGGTCATGCGCCAGCTGGTGCCGCGTACCCTGCGTCGACTGATCACGCGGGAGGAGCTGTACAACGGCAACCGCGAGGAGCTCCCGAACCTGCTCAGCCGCGACCCCGACCGCAACATCCTGCTGTGGGCCTGGACGACCCACCGGGCCAAGCGGGAGGAGTTCACCGCGGCAATGGCCGACCCCGCCAACGCCGGCTTGCGCTTCATCCACCTCACCTCTCCCGCCCACACCGCCGACTTCGTCAGGACCCTCCGTGAGTGACCGCTGGACCGCCGATGCCTTCGTGATGGTGGACTGGAGCGCCGCCTCCAGGCAGGGACCGAGCGACGGTGGGGCCAACGGCCTCTGGGCGGCCATCGGCGAACCCGGCGCCGAGGACCGGGTGCTGCCGTTCCGCACCCGCATCGACGCAGCCCGCTGGATGGAGGAGGAGCTGCGTCGCCTGACCCACGACGGCCGCCGGGTCCTGTGCGGGATCGACGCGGCGTTCGGTTATCCCTCCGGCACCGCCGCTGCCCTGGGCCTTCCCGCCGCTGAGGACCCGTGGACGTGGATGCGGACCCTGCTGGCCGACCTGATCACCGACGACGAGCGCAACGTCAACAACCGCTACGCCGTGGCCAACGAGCTCAACGCGCGGATGGGCGCAGAGGAGGGGCCGTTCTGGGGACGACCCGAGACCCAGCCCCTCCCCCACCTGCACCCGACCAAGCCGACCTATCCCGTGACCACGCCGCACGCCTGGCCGCTGGCCGAGCTGCGCCACACCGAACGGCACTGGCGCGACCGGGGCCATCAGCCCAAGTCGGTGTGGCAGGTGGCCTACAACGGGTCGGTCGGCGGGCAGACCCTCGTTGCCCTGCCCGTGATCCACCGGCTGCGCCAGGCCTTCGCCGAGGAGCAGCTGCTCGTCTGGCCCTTCGACACCGGCTACAACACCGGACGCTTCCCCTCCCCCGGGGTCGTCGTCGCCGAGGTCTACCCGAGCCTGCTGCCCCACGACCCGGCCCTGCACCCCGTCCGTGACGCCGCGCAGGTGCTCGCCCTCGTCAGGGCCTACCGCCGCATGGCCAGCGACGGCAGCCTGCTGACCGCGATCGGCCCGCCCGACCTGAACGTCACCGCCATCACGGCCACGGTCCGCGAGGAGGGCTGGATCCTGCCGGTGATCGGCGCCTGACGGGCGGGCCTTGGCGGCACAGGTGACGGTTCGCGGGACCCTGCCCGTTCGCGGGTGTTTGTGCGCCCACGCAGCGGGCATCGCTTCGGACGAGAGGGCAACACCCCACCCCGCAACACCAAGGAGCGAACACCATGGCTGACAAGGACACCGGACCGGAAGCTGGCGCCAAGGGCGTCGTCGAGGACGCCAAGGGCAAGGCCAAGGAGGCTGCCGGCGTGCTGACGGGCAACGACGACCTCGAGAACGAGGGCGAGGCCCAGCAGGACAAGGCCGAAGCCAAGCGCGAGGCGTCCCAGAAGGAAGCCGAGGCCGAGAAGGCTCGCGCCGAGGCCAAGGCCGAGGAAGCCGAGCAGAAGTCGCACCAGAACTAGGCCGACCGGCCCGCCAGAACACCGCGCCCCCTACCGTCTCGAACGGTCGGGGGCGCTGTTGTGTCACGAGCAGGCACACTCGGAGGTCCCTCGAAAGGCTTCTCCAGTGACACCCCCTGATCAAGAACCCGACGTTCCCGACGCGGAACCCACCACCGACACCAGCTCCCCCAGCCCCGACGCCGGGCCCGACGCGGCGCCCGACGCCGGGCCGGACGCACCGCCCGCGTTCGCCGACCTCGGCTTGCGCGAGGAGCTCGTCAAGGCCCTCGACCAGCTCGGCTACGAGGAGCCCACCCCGATCCAGGCCGAGGCGATCCCGCCGCTCCTGGCGGGACGTGACCTGCTCGGCCAGGCCGCCACGGGTACCGGCAAGACCGCCGCCTTCGCCCTCCCCCTGCTGCAGCGCATCCCCGACGAGGTCGACCGCGGACGACAGCCCATCGGGCTGGTCCTGGTCCCGACCCGCGAGCTGGCCATGCAGGTCTCGGAGGCCATCCACACCTACGGCAAGGCCATGGGCGCCCGCGTCCTGCCGATCTACGGCGGCCAGCCGATCTTCCGCCAGCTCAAGCAGCTCGACCGTGGCGTCGACATCGTCGTGGCCACCCCCGGCCGGGCGATGGACCACCTCGGCCGTGGCTCCCTGGCGCTGGACAGCCTCGAGGTCGTCGTGCTCGACGAGGCCGACGAGATGCTCGACATGGGCTTCGCCGAGGACATCGAGGCCATCCTCGAGCAGGCCCCGGCCGAGCGACAGACCACCCTGTTCTCCGCCACCCTGCCCCGTCGTATCTCCTACCTGGCCGACCGCCACCTGAACAACCCGGTGCGCATCCAGATCAAGCGCGAGGAGCCGGC
Source organism: Euzebya pacifica (assembly GCF_003344865.1). GTDB lineage: Bacteria > Actinomycetota > Nitriliruptoria > Euzebyales > Euzebyaceae > Euzebya > Euzebya pacifica. Next base: position 500,712 of record NZ_CP031165.1, on the reverse strand, counting down.
CGAGGGCGAGGCGCCGAAGGTCAAGGAGGTCGTCTACGTCGTCACCCGGCACCACAAACCGGCCGCCCTGGCACGCGTGCTGGACGTCGAGGACCCCGCCGCCACCATCGTGTTCTGCCGCACCCGCCTGGAGGTCGACGAGCTGACCTCCACCATGAACGGCCGGGGCTACCGGGCCGAGGCGCTGCACGGCGGCATGGACCAGGGCATGCGCGACCGCGTGATGAACCGCTTCCGCTCCGGTGCCGCCGAGCTGCTGATCGCCACCGACGTCGCCGCCCGCGGCCTCGACATCGACACGTTGACCCACGTGGTCAACCACTCCTTGCCGTCAGCGGTGGAGTCCTACACGCACCGCATCGGCCGCGTCGGCCGCGCCGGCCGCGAGGGCATGGCCATCTCGCTGGTCGAACCGCGCGAACACCGTGCGATGAAGGCCATCGAGCGCCACACCGGCCGCAAGATGCAGGTCGAGACCGTCCCCACGGTGGCTGACCTCCGCGCCCGTCGCCTGGGCATGCTCCGCGCGTCGATGCGCGAGATGTTGCTGGCCGACGGCGACGACCTCGACACCTTCCGCCCGGTCGTGGAGTCGTTGTCCGACGAGTTCGACCTGGTCGAGATCGCGCTGGCCGGCATCAAGCTGGCGCACGACGAGACCCACAGTGACGCCGATGACGACGACGTCCCCGAGGCGTCCTTCTCCGGCAAGGGCAAGGGCGACAAGGGCGGCTACCAGGGCAAGAACAGCCGAGGCGGGCCGGGCGGCGGCAAGCCCCGTTCCTCCTCCGGTCCGACCACCAAGCTGTGGATGAACCTGGGTCGCGAGGCCGGCATGCGGCCCAAGGACCTGGTCGGGGCCATCGCCAACGAGACCAGCCTGACCGGTCGCGACGTGGGGGCCATCCAGATCCACGGTCGCTTCAGCCTGGTCGAGGTGCCGGCGGCCGCGGCGGAGGAGGTCATCAGCTCGCTGATGCGCACCAAGATCCGTGGCAAGAAGGCCAAGGTTCGCGAGGACAAGATCACCTGATCGGGGTCAGGGGACGCCGGGTCGACTGAGGGGGTGGGACGCCGACCCGGCGCCGCGATCCAGACCGTCGGGTCGGGACCACGCCGTGGGTTTCGACACCCCGGTGTCATCTTCCTGCGCGAGCTGACCCCGGTTCCCATCCGGGGGCGGCCAGCACGAAGCCGTCGAAGGTGAATCCGGGGGCGACCACGCAGGTCACGAGGCTCCAGCCCTCGGTTGCCTCGGCGGCCTGCCAGTGCCCCTCGGGCACGACGACCTGCGGTTCCTGACCGGCCATGACGTCGCCACCGAGGACGTGGTCGGTCACCGCCTCGCCGTCGGGGCTCAGCCGGAGCCGCACCGGTGCGCCGGCATGGTGGCACCAGATCTCGGCCGCATCGACGGTGTGCCAGTGCGACCGCTGCCCCTCCTCCAGCAGGAAGTGGATCGCGGTGCTCGTGGCCCGTTCGCCGTCGGCGGCCGGGGCACGCCACGTCTCGGCGTACCAGCCGCCCTCCGGATGGGGCTGCATGCCGAGCCGGTCGATCAGGTCGCGGGCCGTGGGGTCGGTCATGCGGCGCAGTCTCTCGTGTGGGCTCGCGGCGGTCGGGGAACACCCTGCCCATGCCCTCCACCCAGCCCGACAGCCCCCTGACCCCACCCGACAGCTCGCTGGAGCGGATCTGGGCGAACCTGCATCCTGCGCCCGCGCTGCCGCTGGACGGGCCGTTCGTCGCGGGCCTCGGTCCGTTGCTGGACGACCTCGGGCGTCGCGCCGGAGGGGTGCTGCACGGCCCCCGTGCCCGCCGCGTCATCGGCGCGGTCGGCAACCGCTACAGCGTGCGGGTCGACCCGGACCGGGTGCAGAGCCGCGGGATCATCCGCTCGCACACGGCGCGGTGGGACGACACCGAGGCCGTGGTGCTGGAACCGATGGCGGCGATGGCGGCGCGACGGCTGATCGGGCGAACCGCCGGGACGCTCGTCGGCCGCTGGGTCCCCATCCCGGGCCTGCGCTGGCTGGCCGGCAGGGTCGTCGACCGCCTGGCCGGTGTCGTCGCTGACGTGTCCACCACGGTGATCGACGGCAGCCCGTCGGTGCTGGTGGGCGTGCGCACGACGTCGGGTGACGGGGTTCGGCTGGAGGGACCGCTGGCGCTGACCGCGTTGTTGTCACGCGGGCTGACCGAAGTCGTGGTCGGCGAGGCCGTCCGTCGGGGCATCCCCGTCGAGGTCGCCCACGACTGACGGCCCGCCCTGAACTGTGCAGGTTGGCCGGCCCCTCGGCAGTGCTGCACCAGGCGGTGGAGGAGTGGTGCAGCTCGGCCGGCCGGTCGGGCCAGGTGCACAATCCGGGTGGTGACCGACCCGTCCGCCCCCTCCCTCGACGACGTGCTCGAGGCGTACGCCGCCACCGACGTCGACGTGTGGTTTCCCACCCGGACGCGTGTCGCCGGATCGGCCGCCCGTCGTGATCTCCCGACACGCGTCGTGGTGATCACGGCCTGGAACCCGAAGAGCCGACCCACCGACGAGGCGACCAACCGGCAGGCCAACGCCGACCTCGCTGCGGTGCTGCTGGCGATGGGCGCCACGGTCCTGCCCGCCCGTGGGACTGCCGCGGACGGCGGGTGGTCAGAGGACTCCTTCGCGGTGCCCCTCGACGGCGGCCGCCCGTCCCTCCACACCCTGCTCGCGGTCGGGCGGGCGTTCGGACAGCACGCCGTCTACGTCATCGACGACGACCACCTCGACATCGTCGCGTGCGCCGGCGGATCGTCCCACCGGCTGCCACGCGTCCGATGACGGAGGGCATCAGCCAGCGATCGTGCTGACGACCTGTTCCTCGACCAGCCGGGACAACGCGGCAGGCCCGCCGACGAAGACGGCACCGTCGATCAGGTCGGCCTCCTCGTCGAGGAACCGTCCGACCGCCGGGCTCGAGGTCAGGTCGGTCGGGTCGGCCAGCAGCAAGACGTTGCCGTCACGCCATGCGGCGACGCCGGCGGTCAACGCGTCGGGGAACGCCGTCCCGGAGGCCATCCAGACCGTCTGGATGCCGGCGCCGAAGCGCGTGCGGGCCGCCTCCGACAGCAGCAGCGCCGTGGAGTACCGGTCGTCACCGCCGAACCGTTCGGTCGTCATGCCGATGTCCTGCAGCTGCTCGGCGACCCCAGATGACAACGCCGACGGGCCTCCGGCCAGCCAGACGCTGTCCTGTCCTTCGTCCAGTACCCGGTCGAGGGCGTCGAGGGTTGCCTCGGGGACCGCGTCGGTCCCGCTCAGCAGGATCGGCGTGCGGCCCCAGGTGGCCAGGTTGGCGGCGGCCAGGGCGTCGGGGAAGGCGTCGGCGCGGGCGAGCAGCACCTGCTGGACACCTCCGCCGAGCGCGACGACCTCCTCCGCGATGCGGACCGCCGTCTCCACACGACTCGGCCCGGCCAGGCGAACCACCCGGTAGCCGTTGTCGGCCAGCGACCGCTCGATGTCGATCGATAGGGCCGCGGTGCCCCCGGCAAGGTAGACGGTCTCGACGTCGAGCCGCTGGAGCTCGTCCAGCACGCGGCCGTCGAGCCGGCTGGGATTCGTCAGCAGGATCGGTCCGTCAACCTCTGCCGCCAGGGTCGAGGAGGTCAAGGCGTCGGCGAACTCGTCGGCGCGGGCGATGACCGCAGCCGGGGCACTGGTCCGGCCGTGCTGCGACACCTCCACCGCCGTCTCCACGCGGCTGTCGCCGTCGATCCGTTCGGAGGGGTCGTCGGTCGGGTCGGTCGGATCGGTGCCTGCAGCCAGCTCGGCGTTGTCGCTGGTGCCGCTGTCGTCGGAGTCCGCATCGGTTGGGTCGGTTCCGCCAGCGACCTCGTCGCCATCGGACAGGCCGTCACCATCGGAGTCGACGGACGTCGGGTCGGACCCACGATCGACCTCCTCACCGTCCTCCAGGCCGTCACCGTCCGAATCGACGTCTGTGGGGTCGGACCCACGTCCGACCTCGTCACCATCCGACAGTCCGTCACCATCGGAATCCGCATCCGTCGGGTCGGACCCCAGGGCGACCTCCTCACCGTCAGCGAGGCCGTCGTCGTCGGAGTCGGCATCCTCGGGGTCGGTGCCGGCGAGCAGCTCCTCGGCCTCGGTCAACCCGTCGTTGTCCGGGTCCGTCTCGTCGGTCACACCGGCCCCGACGGCGTCGAGGGTCCCGTCACCGTCGGAATCGGCATCCGCGGGGTCCGAGCCCGCAGCCACTTCGTCGCCGTCGGACAGCCCGTCGTCGTCGCTGTCACGATCCGTCGGATCCGACCCGATGACGATCTCCTCGCGGTCCTCGAGGCCGTCGTCGTCGGAGTCCGCGGCGGTCGGATCGGTGCCACGCCCGACCTCGTCGCCGTCGGGCAGGCCGTCGGCGTCGGAGTCCGCGTCGGTCGGATCGGTCCCGGCCGTCAGCTCGTCGCCGTCGGACAGTCCGTCGTCGTCGGAATCCGCGTCGGCAGGGTCGCTGCCCGCCTCGACCTCGTCCCCGTCGGACAGTCCGTCGTCATCGGAGTCGGCGTCGGTCGGGTCGGTCCCGGCGACCGCTTCCTGCCCGTCGTCTCGTCCGTCGTGATCGCGGTCGGCCTCGTCGGCCACACCGGCATCCACGGCGTCGGGGATGCCGTCGTCGTCGGAATCGGTGTCGGTGGGATCGGTCCCCGCCGCCAGCTCGTCGCCGTCGTCCAGCCCGTCGTCGTCGGAGTCGGCATCCGACGGGTCGGTACCGCCTGCGACCTCGTCACCATCCGACAGACCGTCGTCATCGGAATCGGCGTCGGTCGGATCGGTCCCGGCCGTCAGCTCGTCCCCGTCGGACAGTCCGTCGTCGTCGGAATCCGCGTCGGCGGGGTCGCTGCCCGCCTTGACCTCGTCCCCGTCGGACAGTCCGTCGTCATCGGAGTCGGCATCCGTCGGATCGGTACCGGTGGCGACCTCGTCACCATCCGACAGACCGTCGTCATCGGAATCGGCGTCCGCCGGGTCGGTCCCGGCCAACGTTTCCTCGGGGCCGGTCAGCCCGTCGTCGTCGGGGTCGTCGCCCGTGGCCTGGCCGGCCTCGACCGCGTCGAGGGTCCCGTCGTCATCTGAGTCGGCATCCGACGGGTCGGTCCCCGCGGCCACCTCGTCACCATCCGACAGTCCGTCGTCATCGGAGTCGGCGTCCGTCGGGTCGGTCCCGGAAGCCGCCTCCTCCCCGTCGGACAGGCCGTCGTCGTCGGTGTCCGGGTCGTAGGGGTCGGTACCGTCCGCACGCTCGTCGACGTCGGAGACCCCGTCGTCGTCATCGTCGTCGTCGTCGATCCAGCGGTCGTCGCCCCCGGGCGACGTGCCGTGGTCGGGTTCGGTCGGGTCATCCCCGGATGCAACCTCGTCGCCGTCGGAGATGCCGTCGCCGTCGGTGTCGGCGTCGAACGGGTCGGTGCCCGCGCCGTACTCCTCGTCGGTCGTCAGTCCGTCCTCGTCGCTGTCGGCGTCCCCGTCGACACCGTCCTCGAGTCCGCTTCGTGCGATGCCGTCGGTCGAGGCGATCGAGACGTCGAGCAGCACCGAGGCATCGCCGCCGTCGACGGCCACGGTCCCGGAGACGGCGTCCCCGCCGTCCAGGACGATGTGGACATCGCCGGACGCGTGATCCGCGTCGGTGTCGAGGTCGGCCAGCAGGTCACCGTCGGTCCCGGTGATCGTGGCGTCGTCGGTGGCGTCGATGATGACCTGCGTGAGGGTGACCGGCTCGTCGCCCTGGTTCACGACCTCGATGGTGAACACGCCACCGTCGAGGCGGACAACGTGCACGACGAGCTGTCCCGATACGCCTGCATCGGTCCGGGGTGCGCAGGTGGAGGAGGCGTGGGCCTCGGCCACGATCACATCGGCGTCGACCAACGCGTCCAGGCCGAGCAGCGGCAGGGACGCGAGGGTGTCGCCGGTGTAGAGGTGCAGGCCCCGGACGGTCGTGCCCTTGCCGTTGTTGTCGGGGGTGATCTCGTTGAGCACCAGGGTGGCGACCTCGAGCGGTTCGGCCAGCCCGAGGGCGGACAGGGCAGAAAGCGGCAGCTCGACGGGCACGGTGAGGTTGGCCGGGACCAGGCCCGACAGGGGCAGGTCCTGGCCGAAGACGCGAACCCGGTCCACGGTCGTCCCCGTGCCCTCGAAGCCGGTACAGCCTGCCGTGGCGTGGGCCCGGACCAGACCGACCTCCACGGCCGGCCCGACTCCCGGGATCTCCAGCAGCACGACGTCAGCCACCTCGGCGGTAGCCGTGGCGGTGCCGGTGTCGGCGTCTGCAGTCGCGTCGAGCTCGACGGCCCCGACATCGGCGAGCGGGGTCAGGGGAACCGACAGCAGGGTCGCTGCATCCACCGCGGGCCGAGTGGGCGGCGACTGCGCCTCGACCGAGGGAAGGCCGTCGATCGGGATGATGTCGAGGCCGATCAGGTCCACGTTGGCGGCGACGCCGCGTGCGTCCGAGCGGGCAGGGGTCGAGCGTCGCGCCAACGCAGGAGGGGCCACCACCGCCCCGACCACGAGCACGACGAGAAGGGCGGAGGCAAGGCGGGACAACACTGTCTGACTCGATCTGTCGACGTCGGCGGGGTTCGGGGCGGGCCCCCTCCCCCGCGCCGTTCGTCCCGTGATCGTCAGGTCGCCCGTTGCAGTTGAGCCCCTTCGTCGCCGGTGTTGCCGTTGCCGGCCACAGGTCGTCGTTCGACGCGCGACGCGGCCAGCGACGGGAGTGTCAGCGGGCCGTGCAGCACCCTGAAGAGGTCGAACAGTGTCCGGGTTCCCCCGGCGACCACCGCGTCCCGCAGCGGGCTGTCGGGCTGGTCCAGCAGGTCGCGCCACTGCGGCGGCAGGGTGGCCAGCGTGCTCGTGACGAACACGCGCCAGCCCGCTCGTTGGGCCCTCGGCAGGTCGGGCGGGTCCAGCAACCAGCGAAACGACGCACGTCCCAGCTCGCGCAGCTCGAGCTCGGGCTGGAACTCGGCCAAGCGGCGGGTCAGACCGACCACGTCGGTCGGGACCCAGCCCTCCTCCACCAGGGGGAGGGGCACCTCGCCGTCGCGCAGCCGCGCACCCGCGTCGGGGTCACCACGCAGGGCATCGAGGTCCACCCGCGGGTCCAGCAGCGCGTTCAGGACGGCTTGCTCGGCCACGAACCGGTCGGCCAGCTCGTCGGTGACGGGGCGCTGCCCGAAGGCCCGGTGGACCGCCAGCGTCGACTCGGTGAAGGTCATGCCGACCCACGCCAGGTAGTGCGGGTCACCGGCGGAGTACGGCTCGTCCTGCGCGGTCCGGCCGACCACCCGGCGGTGGATGCGCTGCACCGTGGCGCTGATGTCGAGGGCCTGACCGGTGCTGCCGAAGTTGGCCAGCTGCAGGTACAGGGCCGTCCGCTTGATCCGGCCGAGGAAGTCATCGGCGAACGACCCGTGGGTGTGGACCGCTTCCAGGGCGATCGGGTGCAGCATCTGCACCAGCAGGGCGCGGAAGCCCATCGGCATCACGCACGGCTCGCCGAGCAGCTGCCAGGTGGCCGACCCCGGCCCCATCAGCCCCGGGTCACCGGGATCGACCGTGGCGTCGAACGGATCCCCGAACATCGTGTGCACGCCGTGCTGCATGACCGAGCGGACGCCGGGCACCCCGCGGGGGAAGACCCTGCTGGCAAGGCTGCTGATCATCGGCTCGACCCTCCACAACGATTGAGACAACGATCGCACGACCGTCTCAGTGCCTCAACGGTCGATCCCGTCGATCGCGTGCTGGGCCCACTCACGCAGCAGCGCTTCGTCGTCGGCCACCGTGGGCGGGACCGACCAGTACGGCATGCGGCCGTGCTTGGTCGAACCCGCGTCCTCGAACACGCGACTGTCCTCGCCCCTTGCCTTGAGGAAGACATCCGCCTTCGAGTCCACCATGCCGAACATCGACCCATCGTGGAAGATGCCGTGGCCACCGAACATCTTCTTGGAGGTGACCGGGCCGAGCGGCTGCCATTCCTCCACCAGCTGCTCCGCCCGTGCGGTTGCGTCGGCGGTCAGCCGTGCACCCTTCTCGCCCATGTCGGCTCCCTCTCGGTCGGCTGGGACGAGCGTACGCCGGTCAGGGTCACCAACGGAGGGGCCAAGCGGCCGGAGCCCGCGCCCGTCCGGCCCGGTACGGTTCGGAGTTCGCGTGGACCGCCTGCGCGCCCCTGGAGGAGACGCTGATGGCATCCACCCACGTGACCGTGGCCGGTGACACCCTGTCGCTGGAGGCCGCCCAGTCCTGCATCGGCCGGTACTGCGGTGCCCCCGCCGACCGCTGGGAGCCCGACCGCACCCGGCCAATCGACCCCGGCACCCCGGCCCCGATCTTCCGTGCCCACGGCTACCGCACCTACGACTGCGTGCCGGCCGCCCCCGGACGCACCCTGGAGCCCATCGACGTGCTGGTCGGCGCGGGGCTCGGCGACGGCATGGACCATGACGCCGTCGACGCGGTCCTCGGCCTGCGACCCGCGCTGGACGAGGCGTTGCTGGCGCTGCCCGACCCGGCCCCCGTGCTGTGGGAGATGTCCAGCGCCGAGCTGTTCGGCAAGGGCGGCATGGCCACCACCAACGGGGAGCTGTGGCGGCCCTGGGCCCTGCTGATGAACGTCCGCGGGGTCGGCATGCGCACCACCCACGCCGTGCTGCACCACAAGCTGCCGACCGTCTACCCGCTGCTGGACCGCCGGACCGTCGGCCACTTCGCCAAGCGGTCCCAAGCGTGGCAGCAGACCCACCAGGACCTGGTCGAGCAGGACGAGGCGTGGACGATGCTGGAGGACTGGCAGCGCGAGACGATCGTCCCCCGCTCCGGCCCGGGTGCGGTGCCCCTCAACCGGCTGCGCCTGCATTCGGTCATCCTGGACGTCCGCACGACCTGATCGTCCCCCGCGGGGTCACTCCCCTGCGGGGTCGCCCTGCATGGCCGCGACCATCTCCTCCATCGAGACCTCGCTGGTGCGGGTGTGCAGGCTCCACTGGTGCCCGAACGGGTCCTGCACGGTGGCCGCCCGTTCGCCGTAGAACTCGTCCTTCGGCGGACGCAGCACCGTGGCGCCGGCCTCCTCGGCACGCGCGACCGCGGCATCGACGTCGGGCACGTAGCGGTGCAGGATGACCGACGTCGCCCCGGTCCGGTCGGGACTTCGCGTGGGCCCGTCGTCCATCTCCGGTGACATGTCGGCCAGGTAGAAGGGGTGACCGTCGACGGCCATCTCGGCGTGGCCGACCTGGCCGTTCGGCATCGCCAGCCGCATCTTCTCCTCCGCTCCGAACGCGGCCGTGTAGAAGTCGATCGCAGCTGCGGCCCCCTCGACGATCAGGTAGGGGATGAAGCCCTCGTGGCCGGGCCGGTCGTGGCGGATGTCAGGCATGGGCATGGCTCCCTTGTGATGAAGGCAGTTCAGCATCCTCCGTCACTGGGCATCCTCCCACCGTTGCCGCGGACCTTCCAGACCCACCCGCCGAGAAACTTTCGCCGATCCGGACGGTCCAACGACCGTACGACACCCCCCACGAACGGGAGCCGCAAGCCATGTCCACGATGTCCACGTCCTCGCCCGTCCGGCGCATCATCCAGACCGCCTCGCCGAACGCGACGGTGTACGGCATCGGCGACGGCTGGCGGATCTACGCCCAGACCGCCGATGGCTGGCAACCGCTCGGCACGATCATGGATCCGGTGCAGATCGGGGCCCGCATGACGATCATCAGCGACCACGTCGTGAGCTTCTCCTCCATCGTGGTCAGCGACGACCCGGTGGCGTCGACGGTCGGCTGACCTCCGCCACACCCGCGGCCGCTGCACGGCCGCTCGACGGTCGCTGTCGGATCTGACGACGGCGAACCGTCACACTCCGGGGCACGATGACCGCCGACAAGCCCCTGTCCAACCGAGACGTCCGCCGTGCGCCGCTGCTGGATGCCCGCGCCGCCACACGCTGCCCGCTGCGCACCCACCTGATGATCGAGCCGCCCGAGCACGTGGTGGAGCAGCCCCTGCCCGTCGACGTGCTCGTACGGATCGAGGAGGGACGGGCCTTCGAGGACCAGGTCATGGCCGAGGTCGCCGCCGCGGTCGGTGACCTGCCGACCCTCACCGGCGACGAGGCTGCCACCCTGGCGGCCATGGCGGCCGGGGTACCCGTCATCCCCCAGGCCGAGCTACGGGATCACGAGGGTCGCCGGACCGGCCGGCCCGACCTGCTGGTCGCCCTGCCCGACCCCACCCCCGGGGGCAGGACCGCCTACATGCCGGTGGAGGTGAAGGCGCACCTCGTGACGGCGAAGGCGAAGGGTGGATCCCTCGGACCGCTGCGGGCCTGCGCCCACACCGACGTGGCCGACGGGCTGGACCCCGCTGCCATGGCGGAGGTCGAGGGACCGTGGACCCGGAAACGGACCGACGACCTGCTGCAGCTTGCCCACTACCAGCGGCTGCTCGAGCACCACGGCCATGCCGGACCGGGCTGGGCCGGCGTCATCGGGTCGGACCGGACCCTCGCCCTGGTGGACCTGACGGCACCGACCTTCCAGTCGTGGCGCAACACCACGGGGCGCTGGTCGACCCTGGAGAAGTACGACCGCGAGTTCGGCTTCCGCCTGGACGTCGCGGCCCTGGCCACCGACCGTGTCGACGGCCTGACCGACGAGGACCCGCTGGTCGTCCCGGCGCGCTCCAGCGAATGCGACCGCTGCCGGTTCGAGGGTGTTTGCACCCCACGCATGGAGGACGCCGACGAGCTGACCCTGCTGCCGAAGGTCACCTGGGACGTCCGGCAGCGCCTCCATGCCTCTGGCCTGACCACCCGGACGGCGCTTGCGCTGGCCGACCCGACGGCCCTGCCCACCAAGGCGATCCGCGAGGCCGCCGACCACGCGCGGGTGCAGACCAGCGGGGTTCCCCTCGCCAAGGTGCGGGGCGCGGACGTGCTGGAGCTGCCCCGCGCCGACGTCGAGGTCGACGTCGACATGGAGTCCACCGCCGACGGCCGGGTCTACCTCTGGGGTTGCCTGGTCACCGACCGGCGTGCCGGGACGCCGCCGGAGTACGTGCCCTTCGTCGACTTCGCCCCCGAGTTGGACGACACCGCGGTGTTCGTGGCGTTCTGGGACTGGCTGCAGCGGACGCGGAAGGCGGCGATCGATGCCGAGCGGTCCTTCGCGGCGTACTGCTGGGCCGGCGGTGGGGCGGAGGACCGCTACCTGCGCCTCTACGGCCCGCGCATCGGTGTCGACGTCGAGTCCTTCATCACCTCCCCCGAGTGGGTCGACCTGCACCGCGTGGCCCGTGCCCACGTCACCACCGGCGGCTCGTTGGGCCTGAAGGTGGTCGCTGGCCGGCTGGGGTTCCAGTGGCGCGACGACGACCCCGGCGGCGGCCAGTCGATGGTCTGGTACGGCGACGCGGTGGCTGGGTCGCACGAGCAGCAGCGACGCCTGCTGGACTACAACGCCGACGACGTGGAGGCGACCCGCTGGGTTCGCGAGCGCCTGGCCGAGGTGTGGGCCGACCTGCCCCGGGTCGGGGACCTGATGCCGACCGGCTGACCCACCGGCCAGCACCTCCCTGGCTGCTGGCCGCGAAATGCCTGTTTTGCCGGCCCCCGCGGCGGGAATCATCCCGCGGTCAGGCCCGGACCCCCTCACCCCGCGTCCGAAGGAGCCACCCCAATGCGCCGCCTGCGACTGCGCTTCGCCACCCCTCCCCCCTCCCCCTGCGGAGTCGACACCGTCGGTCATGGCGACCTCGACATGCTCGCCTTCGTCGAGCTGCTCGGGTGGGCCGGGACCCGGATGGTCGTCGACGTCCGGGACGCCTCGGCCCGATCGGGGAGACCCGAGATGGACGCGGCCGCCCTGGACCGCGACCTGCGTGACCTCGGGATGGAGTACATCGACCTTGCGTCCGATCTCGGCCATCACGACGTGCTCGACCCACCGGATGCCTTCTGGAACGCCCTGACCTGGATCGAGGGGCGTGGCACGTGGCAGCGAGTCATCCTGCTCGGTGCGGCGGAGGACCCGACGTGGTGCCCGCGACGTCGGATCGCCCGGCTGCTGATCGCCAACGGGACCGACGTCCACCACCTGCGGTCGAACGGTCGGCGGCAGGCCGACGACGAGCTGGAGGCCGCGACGTGGATGGTCCGGCAGGAGTAGCATCCGCGACGATGAGCCCAGCCGCGTCGCACCCGAACCTGGACGTCGTCAACCGCGTCTACGAGGCCATGGCCGCCGGAGACCGCCAGACCCTGTACGACCTGCACCATCCCGATGTCGTCCTGCACGTCTCCGGCGACGGTCGCCATGCCGGGGACTACGTGGGACGCGACCGGGTCCTCGGCATCAGCGGTGTCGCCGACGGCGGACCGGACACCACCAACGACACGGTGAAGGTCCACGACATCCTGTGGACCCCCGAACACGTCGTGGTGCTGGTCCATGCAACGGTCGAACGCGACGGCGACACCCTCGCGCAGAACATCGTGCAGGTCATCCACACCGACGACACCCAGGTCACCGAGATCTGGGAGTACCTCTGGGACCAGCAGGCCGACAAGGTGTTCTGGTCCCGCCACTGACCGCTTGTCGGGTTCTGGGCCGCCCGTCGTAGTCGCCCGACACGCGACGGGGTTGGCCGCCCGACCCAACCACCCGCTTGTCGGGTTCTGGGCCGCCCGTCGTGGTCGCCCGACACGCGCCCCTGGAGGTGCCGGACCCGGGGTGTGATCAGTCGAGGTCGAGCGCCCAGCGTGCCCAGTCCTCGGTGACGGTCATGCCCACGTGCTCGTAGAGGGTCCGCGCCCCCGTCCGTGAGTCCGTCGACAGCCCAGCGGTCAGACGGCCACGTGCGGCGAAGCGCTGGAACGCCGACTCCAGCAGGCCGCGGCCCAGACCACGACCCCGGTGTTCCCGCGGCACGGCCAGCTCGGCCACCCATCCCTCGTCCTCGTCCTCCAGGCACAGGGCGGCGCCGACGACCCGGTCGTCCTCGACGGCGACGAGCAGCAGGTCCGCGTCGGCATCGTCGCGATCGAGGTTCTCCGCTCGCCAGTCCTCGAAGGTCTGACTGCTGTCCCGGTCCGGCCACTCACCGAAGGCCGCCTGGACGACGTCGTACGCCGCGCGCTCCTCGTCGGGCCGCTTGATCGACCTGACCACCACCCCGTCGGGCAGGTGTGGGGGCGGCAGGTCCGGGCCCAGCGGGATCGAGAACACCCACGTGTCCCAACGGGCGGTCCAGCCCGCATCGGCGAGCAACGACATGGCCTCGGTGGCCGTTCGCGGCAACGTCTGGCCGATCCGCGGGAGGCCGTGATGGCGGGCGTTCGCCTCGGTCCAGCGACGCAACGCCGTGCCGATGCCGTGCCCTTCGGCCGACGGGTCGACCGCGACCCAGGCACGTCCGTCGGACTGGTCGGCATACCCGACGATCCGTGGCCCCTCCTGCACGACGACGGCGTCGAGGTCGAGGTCCATGGAGGGGCGTTGCCACTCGCTGGTGAAGTCGGCGGCGTTGGTGTGGGCCGCAACGCCGGACCGGACCTGCTCGGCCCGGCAGAGGGCGACCACCTCGTCGATGTCGTCGAGGGTGGGTGGGCGGGCGGTCAGGCCGTCGGGCAAGCCGGGAACGTTGATCATGGTCGTTGGCGCACCATCAGTCGGGCGGGTCCGTGTTCGTCGAAGAACGTCCCGCGAGTCGTGAAACCGGCTTTTTCCAGCGCCCGCCAGGACGCGACGTTGGCGGTCAGGGGCGAGGCGCACACTTCGGTCCACTCGGGGTGTCGGCCGAACACGATGTCGGTGACGAACGTGTTGATCATCAACGTGCCCAGGCCACGGTGGCGCCCGGTGGACGGGCCGATCAGGTAGTCGATGCCGGCGGCGGTGCGTCGGACCCCGAGCCGGAACCAGTGCCTGGTTTCGTCCTCGTCGTCGAAGTCTGCGGCGGCGTAGGTCTGGATCCAGCCGATGTCGACCCCGTCGTGGACCGCGACCCAGTGTTCGACCGGATCGGTGTTGGTGGACCCGCACTCGCGCACCACCCCGAGCCACGACACGTCGGTGTCCTCCCACCACCGGACGACCGCGGGGTCGTTCAGCCAGCGGTGCAGCATCGGCAGGTCGTCGTCGGTGAGGGGCCGGAACTCCACGCCCGCATTCTTCCCCAAGAGGACCACGAGAGGTAGGCCAAGTCGGCTTTGCGCTGCGTGGGGTGGTCATTGCCGAGTCTTGGGGGAGGCGGAGGCACGGGTTGACGTGGAAGTCCACAAGGTGGATGTCGTATCCGGCCGAGACCTCGACCGGCCGCTTCGCACCCCACCCCGTTGGAGGCCCCCGTGTCCACCCTTCTCGACCCCGACCAGCAGCCCAGCCGCCCCGAGGCCCGCGACGCCGACGGCGGCTACCCGTTCTCCAGCCACCCCGGTGACCGGTGGGAGGCCCAGCCCGTCGAGCAGCCTGTCGCGCAGCCGACGTCCCCGTCCGCCCCGGCGTACGGTCCGCCGGCCGGCTACCCGACCGCCCCGACGTACGGGCCGGCGACCGGCTACGCCCCCGCCACCGCGTACGACCGCGGCACCGGGTACGCCCGCGGCACCGGGTACGACCACGCCACCGGCTACGACCACTCGACCGGATACGGCCCCTCCAACCCCAGCGGTGCGGTGCCGCCCAACGGACCGTCCGCCACCGCGACGGCCGCCGACCCCCGGCGACGACCGTGGGTGACCCCGCTGGTCTCGGCCACCCTCGCGGCCGTCGTCGCGGCTGGGGTGTCGTTCCCGATCGCCCGATCCACCGTCGAGGACACCTCCACGGCGGAGGAGGTGCCGGCGTCGTTCATCGTCGACGGCACCGGCGCCGGCGACACCGACATCGCCGAGGCCATGTCGATCAGCGACGTCGCGGCGGCCGTGGCCCCCTCCGTCGGCCTGGTCAGCGTGACCACGCGTGCCGGGCAGGGCTCCGGCTCGGCGGTCGTCTACGGCGCCGACGGCCTGCTGGTCACCAACAACCACGTGGTCGCCGACGCCGTTTCGGTCCAGGTGACCCTCCCCAGCGGTGAGACCTACGACGCCCAGGTCGTCGGCACCGACCCCACCACCGACGTGGCGGTCCTGCGCATCGACGCCGTCGACCTGCCGACCGTCCCGTTCGCCACGGCGGAGGCGACGGTCGGCGAGACCGCCGTCGCGATCGGCAGCCCGTTCGGCCTGGACGGCACCGTCACGACCGGCATCGTCTCGGCGACCAACCGGACCCTCGGCGGACAGACCGGCGTGCTGGGCGACCTGATCCAGACCGACGCGTCCATCAACCCGGGCAACTCCGGCGGCGCCCTGGTCAACGGGCAGGGCGAGCTGATCGGACTGAACACCGCGATCCTGTCCAGCTCGGGTACCTCCTCCGGGGTCGGGTTCGCCGTCCCGGTGGCCACGGTGCAGAACGTGGCCGACCAGATCCTCGCCACCGGCAGCGCCGTCCACGCGGCGCTGGGGGTGTCGGGCCAGACCGTCGATGCCCGCACCGCGGAGCTCTACGACCTCGACGTCGACGCCGGCGCGGTCCTTGCGACCGTCGAGCCGGGATCCGCAGCGGCGGCGGCCGGCCTGCAGCCCGGGGACATCGTCACCGCGGTCGACGGCGAGTCCGTCGACACGATCGCCGACCTGTCGGTGGCCATCCGCGCCCACCAGCCCGGCGACGTCATCCAGCTCGACGTCGTCCGGGACAACGTCAGCACCACGGTGGAGGCGACCCTCGGCGAGGCCACCAGCTGAGCCCCGGCCCGCGCGGCGGGCACCCCAGCCGTGCGGCCCGTCACCCCGTCCGCCTGACGCCCCGGTCCCCGACCGGGGCGTTGCCCATCTCCGGGACGTGGCTGGTCAGCCGACGTCGACGTGCAGCCGGCCGGTCGTGTCCTCGGTCAGCTCGACGCCTTCGGCCCTGAGCAGGGGCGCCTGCGTGGGCGCGTGCGTGCGGTACAGCCGCCCCCCGGCGGGCACGACCCGCCACCAGGGGAGGTCGGGGACCCGCCGCAGCACGTTGGCCACCGCCTGACCCGCGCCGGGATGGCCGGCGTCGTCGGCGACCTCGGCGTAGGTGGCGACCTCACCCTTCCGCAACGTGGTGACGACGCCGACGACCGCCTGCTGGAACGGGGTCAGGTCCGTCGGGTCGGGGTGCGGGTGGAAGCCGGGCGGCGCGGGCGTCACGCGATGTCGGCGGTGCGGTCGAGGTGCTGGAGCAGGTCGTGGGCGGCCAGCTCGACGTCCTTGTGACGCCACTGGGTGGCCCGGTAGCGGCAGGCGAGCAGCGCCGACCGGTGGATGCGACGGAAGTCACCGACGACGAAGCCGTAGCGACCCTTGGTGTTGTCGGTCGCCCCCACGGTCAACCCCAGGTGCCACGCGGCGTACGCCTGCCACGAGTGCCGCTCGAGGTAGGCGTTCTCGGCGTCGGCGTCGGGCTGGACCTCCCCCCACTCGCTGTCCAGCACGTACTGCCGGGCGTCGATCATGTCGCGGACCTTCTCGACCGCGTCGGCGTTGACCTCATAGCTCGCCATGCGCACAGTCCTTCCCGGTCGCCCGTTGCGTCAATCCGGGGCAGGGTGGGGGGCGTGAGGACGCTGTACACGATCGGGTTCACCCGTAGCTCGGCCGAGCACTTCTTCGGCCGGCTGCGCGATGCCGGCGTCCGTCGGCTGCTGGACGTCCGGCTGCACAACCGTTCGCAGCTGGCCGGGTTCAGCAAGGCCGGCGACCTGGAGTGGTTCCTGGCCGAGCTGCTCGACGTGGCCTACGAGCACCGGCTGGACCTCGCGCCGACCGCCGAGCTGCTGAAGGACTACCAGCAGAAGCGCGTCGGGCCGGAGGAGTACGCCGCGGCCTTCCGCACGCTGTTGGTCCAACGAGACGTGGCCGGCGGCGACCGGACACCGTTCGAGGGGCCGACGGCGCTGCTGTGCAGCGAGGCCGACCCCGACCACTGCCACCGACGTGTGGTCGCCGAGCACCTCGCCGAGGCCTGGGGCGGGCTGGCGGTCACCCACCTCTGACACCCGGGCCTCAGGACCGCGACCGCGGGACCGCTGCCTCAGGACCGCTCTCGGCGGCGCCAGCCCTTGACGCGACGGAACCAGCCGTGGGTCGAGAGGACCCCGGTCATCGAACCGCTCGTCAGCATCCCCGCGGCGAGGCCGAGGACGTCGTCCAGGCAGTCCTCGCACGCCTGCTGCATCGCCGGGGTCTGCACGAGCTTCGCGACCCGCTTGCCACACCTCGGACACGTCGGCTTGACCAATCCCATGTCCAGCCCCTCCCCGTTGTCGTTCGGCCGTCCGGCTGGTCGCAGCGTATCGGGTCCTCGGTCCCGGACGCGGAGGGACCCTCGACCCTCTCGAAGGGGGGACCGAACGACGATGGTCGGTGGTGAGCGAAACCCCCGAGAAGAAGCCGAACACGAAAAGGTGATCGTCCATGCAGGTGCAGTACTTCATGACTCCCGACCCGAAGGTCGTGTCCCCCGACGAGACGGTGGACGCGGCATGGGACCGCATGGCATCCATCCAGGCCCACCACCTCCCGGTGGTCGAGGACGGTGTCCTCATCGGCATCATCAGCGATCGCGACCTGCGCGACGACCTCGACGGGCTGGTCCGTGACGTGATGACGCGCGAGCCGATCACCGTTCGTCCCGAGGACGGCCTGATCGAAGCCGGCAAGGTGTTGTTGTCCAACCAGATCAACGCGGTACCGGTCGTCGACGGCAACGGCATCCTCGTCGGGGTCCTCACCACGACCAACTGCCTGATCGCCATGATCCAGCTGAACCACGAGCTGGAGCTGGCCCGCAGCTGACAGCGGGGCCGCCCGCAGGTGGCGAACGTCGTGCGCTGATCGGGTCGGCCGATCAGCCGACCGGCGTGGCTGCCCGGTCCGACACGTCGACGACCACCGTTGTGGTGTCCTCGAGGCCGAGCAGGTGATCCAGCGACGGACGGCCCGGCCCCATGACGACCGACACGAACAAGCCGACGAGGAGGGCCAAGTCGAGCTCGGCGCCTGGCAGCGGGGCGCCCATACCGGCGATCAGGCCGAGATCGACCTTGACCAGCACGGTCGCACCGGCCAGCACGACGGCGAGCACGGCCGCGGACGCCCGGGTGAGGAACCCGACCACCAGGGCGATGCCACCAACGAGCTCCAGCCACGTCACCACATGGCCCATGACACCCGGCAGCGGAACCCCGAGGTCAGCGAGCATGCCGTTGCCGAAGTTCGCCGCTCCCATCTGCGTCAGCTTCTGCCACCCGTGGGTGGCCATGATGATGCCGATCACCACCCGGACGACGACGGGAACCGCTGCGCTCGCCCGGCCGAACGAACGGTGGATGGCATGGATGGTCGACACGATGAGACTCCTGAGGACGTAGGGACAGCCCGGAGCGTCGGAGACGTCGGGCCGTGGACTGCGCGAGGGGAAACCCCGACCCAGACCCATCGCTTCCACTTCTCGGAGGCCGTCACGCGGCCGCCACCACGAACATGGAAGAGGCCGGCCGCAGATCGTGTTGACCTCCTCAAGCGCACGCGTCCGCGTGTCGCCCTCCCGACCCCTTCCGGACACCCGTGCCCCACTCCCCGACCCCGCGCAGCACGAGCGCCGGTCTCGTCGCGGCCGCTCCGGCTGTCGACTCCAGCGACGGTAGGAGGGGGACGACCGAGGTCGACCGACGGTCTGCGGAGGAGGCGTTCCGCACGCATGTCCTTCCACAGATCCCGGTGCTCTTCGGCATCGCGCGCCGACTGACCACCAGCCCCCAGGACGCCGAGGACCTCGTGCAGGACACCCTCGTCAAGGCGTTCCGCGCCATCGGCACCTTCGACGGGCGATACGCACGGTCGTGGCTGCTGACCATCCTGCGCAACACCAACACCAACCGGCTGCGCAAGCGAATGCCCGACCTGCTGGAGGACGAGTGGACCACGCTTGGCCGCATGCCCGCCGCCGGCGCCGACGGCCGGGACGGGCCCGCCGAACTCGTCGCCGAGGGCCTGTCCGGTGAGGCGGTCGTGGCCGCCCTCGAAGCACTGCCAATGCACCACCGCGCCGTCGTCGCCCTCGTTGACATCGACGGTCTGAGCTATCGGGAAGCCGCAGACGTCCTGGGCGTTCCCGTCGGCACCGTCATGAGCCGACTGCACCGAGCACGCGCCAAGCTCCGCCGACACGTGCGCAGCCCGTCGAGCCTCCTGGAGGAACGAGAATGACCCCGCCGCTCCCCGGTCCGCTGACCCGATGGACGGGCCGACGCGCCGAACGTCGTCACGCCGACGCCGTCGCCACCCTCCACGATGGGTCGATGCCCAGCTGCGAGGAGGTCGCAGCCGTCATCCACGCCTACCTCGACGGCGAGCTGCCCAAGGACGCCATCCCGCTGGTCGAGCATCACCTCGCTCACTGCGAGCGCTGCGGAATCGAAACGGCCGTACACGAGCAAGTCGCCCGGTCCCTGGCAGCGCTGCGAATGGAACCCGACCCAGCGACCATTTCTCGGCTCGAGAGCTTCGCCGAACTGCTCGCCAGCCGAGCAGCTCGGCACCCGGGGTCACGTCAGGCGTTGGTAGCGCCTGACGGCGAGCGGGGCGAAGACGGCGATCAGTCCGACGATCCACAGCACGCTGTAGAGCACGGGGTGCTGGAGCGGCCACGCCGTGGGTTCTGGTGTCCCCGGCGGGATGTTGCCGAACAGCACCCTCGCCGCCTGGGTGACTGCCGAGACCGGATTGTGGTCGGCGAAGACCCGCAGCGGCGCGGGGAAGCCGTCGGTCGGCGTGAAGGTGTTGGCGAGGAAGCTCAGCGGGAAGATGACCATGAACGAGGCGTTGTTGACGACCTCGGGGGCACTGGCCGTCAGCCCGACGAACGCCATGATCCACGAGATCGCATAGGCGAAGCCGAGCAGGAGCAGGAAGCCGCCGAACGCTCGCCCCACGTCGGTGTGGATACGCCAGCCGACGAGCAGGCCGGCGGTCCCCATCACGAGGAGTGACAGGACGTTGTAGAGGACGTCGCTGGCGGTCCGGGCGAGGACCACCGCCGAACGGGACATCGGCAGCGAGCGGAAGCGGGCGATGATGCCGCTCTTCATGTCCTCGGCCAACCCGATGCCGGTGAACACCGCGTTGAAGGACAGGATCATCGCGAACGTGCCGGCGATGAGGTACTCGCGGTAGGACCCGCCGGGTACCTCGATGGAGCTGCCGAACACGTAGGCGAAGAGCATCACGAAGACGACCGGGCTGACGAGGACGCTGAAGAGGATCTCGGGCACCCGGCGGACCTTGCGCAGGTTGCGTCCGGTCAGGGCCAGGGTGTCGGTCAGGGTGCCGACCATGTTGGCGAGCAGCGGGCTCGGGACAGCCCCTGTGGGAGCAGCGGGAGCGGCCATCACGACACCTGCCCGGTGAGGGTGAGGAACACGTCGTCAAGCGTGGGCCGGCGCAGCCCGACCTCGGTGACGGTGACCCCTCCGGCGGCGAGGGCGACAACGGCGTGGCCGAGCGTTTCCGCTCCGCCGAGCACGGGGGCAGTCACCAACCGACCATCGACGACAATGACGCCGTCGGCCAGGCCGATCAAGGCGCGTTCGGCGGCAGCGGCATCCAGCGGGTCCTGCAGCCGGGCCTCGATCCGGTCGCCGCCCACGAGCGCCTTGAGCTCGTCGGCGGTGCCCTGGGCGATGCGCCGACCGTGGTCGATGACAACGATGTCGTCGGCGAGCTGTTCGGCCTCCTCCATGTACTGGGTGGTCAGCAGGACCGTCGTCCCGCGGGTGACGAGGTCGTCGATGGCCGCCCACAGCTCGTTGCGGCTGCGCGGGTCCAAGCCGGTGGTGGGCTCGTCGAGGAACAGCACGGGCGGCTCGGCGACGAGCGCGCCTGCGAGGTCGAGGCGGCGGCGCATGCCCCCGGAGTACGTGCCGACCAAGCGAGTGCTGGGCTCGACCAGCGAGAACTGCTCGAGCAGCTCGTTGGCGCGCTGGCGGGCACGTCGAGCACCCAGTCGGTAGAGCTTGCCGACCAGGACGAGGTTCTCGACCCCGGTGAGGTTCTCGTCGACAGCGGCGTACTGCCCCGACAGGCCGATCAGCCGCCGGACCCGTTCGGGTTGGGTTGCGACGTCGTGGCCGGCCACGCTGGCGGTGCCACCGTCCGGTCGCAGCAGGGTGGTGAGGATGGACACGGCCGTGGTCTTCCCGGCGCCGTTGGGCCCGAGGAGGCCGAGCACCGAACCGGTGGGCACGTCGAGGTCGAGGCCGTCGAGGGCACGCACGCCGGCGAACTCCTTGACCAGCCCTTCGGCGTGGATGGCGATGTCCGTGATGGTGGAATGGTGGATGGATTTACGTTGTAAGGTTTCCATACGGCGTAAGATTGACTTACAGAGTAAGGCGTGTCAAGGCTGGATGTCCTGGCAGCGACCGACAGCGTCGGACACACCGATCTCGTTGCTTGCGGGCGCGCTGGCTCGGGCGCCCAGCTGCCGGGTGTGCTGGTTACCGAGTGCGCTGGCTCAGGTGCGCTGGCTCAGGTGCGCTGGCTCGGGTGCGCTGGTTACCGGGCTACGTGTCGGGCTGCTCGCGGCGGCGGCGGTCGAGGCCGTCCAGGAGCAGGTCGACGCCGAACTCGAACTCGGTCTGGTCGTCGCAGAAGCCGATGGTCTGTCCGGCCTCGTCGGTGTGGAGGGCGCCAGAGAGCATCGTGACCATGTGGGGGATCTGGTCGCGCATGCCCTCGAGCATGGCCATCGACTCGTCGTCCGTCTGGCCGTCGTCGGGCTGGAACAGCTCGCCGGAGAAGCCGATGGCGCGGCTGCCCAGCGCGTGCATCGCGTGGTGGGCCAGGTCGTAGGAGAAGCCGCCCGCCCGCATGACGGCCAGGAGGCGCTCGAAGTACCGGATGATCGAAAAACCGATCGACTTGCGGGTCTCGAACACCGACGGCGCCCAGGGGTGGGCGAGCATGACGCGGCGCGCGGTCATGATCATGTCGCGCATTGCGGCCTGCCAGGCATCGGGGTCCGAGGGCGGATCCGCGTCGCCCACCTCGGCGATGATCTCCTCGACGAGGACCTCACAGATGCCGTCGAGCAGCGCTTCCTTGTTGTCGACGTGGTGGTACAGCGACATGGCCTCGACGTCGAGGTCGCTGGCCACGCGACGCATGGTCAGCGCCTTCAGCCCCTCCTCGTCGGCGATCCTGACCGCAGCCACGAGGACACGCTGCCGGGTGAGCGGCAGCCGAAAGGCCGGTTCCTGCAGCTGTCCGTCGGTCGTCGTCACGTGGTCACCATTCGCCGTGGCGTCGAGGGTACCTGCCGACCCCTGGCCGCCGGCAGTGTGCGCCTGCGGGGAAGGCCCACCCCGAACTCGGGGCAGCCCGACGGCCCCGCCGGAGGCGGGGTGCAGGTCAGATCGGCAATCGCCCGTCACCGGGATCGTCCCGATCAGGACCAGGCCGTTCGGGACCACCCCGGTCGTTGCCTGGGTCGTCCGTCGTGGCGTCCGAGCGCTTGGGGCCGGACGTCGCCGCGGTGGACTGGGAGTCCTGTTCCAGGCCGCGTCTGGGGTTGTCATGGGGAAATCTGGTTGTGCGTGTGACCGTGCGGCCGTCTGCGGTCCGTTGCACCGTGACGGTGCCGGTGGGCAGGTCGAAGGACAGCTGCCAGCCGTCGTGGTGCACGGCGTTGTGGTGATGCCGGCACAACGACACTCCGTTGTCCTGGTCGGTGGGGCCGTCGTGACGCCGCCAGATGACGTGATGCAGATCCGTCCAGCCGATCGGCCGGCCACACGGCGACCGATCCGCGATGGGAAACGCACACCCACCAAACAGCTGCGCCGCCGCGGTGTGCTGCGCGGTCGTCCACGCCCTGCTGGTCCGACCGATGTCCAACGGCATCCCGTTGGCGTCAACGATCGCCCGGGTCAACCGGGCATCACACGCCAACCGCCGAACCGTCTCTGGCGAGATCACCGTCCCGAACCCGCCGATACCGGCGACCTCCGCCTCACCCGTCAACGTGGCGAGCGGGATGGTGACGGTGACGTGGGGCTTGGTGCCACGCGAGGTGGGCAGCTCTCCCGCCTGCACGCCGGCGGTCACGAGGTCGAGGAAGGCGTCGTAGCGCCGCTGCGCAGCCGTTCGTCGGTCGTCCTCGGGGGTGTTGGGTGGGTCGAAGGTGTGGGCGGCCTCGATGCCGGACTGGAGCAGCTCGTAGTCGGCATCGGTCAGCACCACCCGCATCACCCGCTGCCCGGTGATCCCATCGGGTCGGAAGGTGACGGATCGGCGGGCCCGCTGGGCCGCGACCGCCCGCTCCAGCGCTGCCGCATCGGCAGCGCGCATCCGGTTGGCGTCGGTTCGGACCTGATCCGGTGACGCCCCCTGTACTGCGGATTGGAGCAGGGCGTCCTGTCGGGCCTTGCGGGCTGCGTCGTTGGCTGCGGCTTGCTGTTCGGCCCGCTCGGCCCGCTCGCGGGCGAGCTGTTCCTCCCGTGCAGCAGCCTCGCGGGCCAGCCGCATCCGTTCGGCCATCGACGCGGCGTCTGCCTGCGCCTGCTCATCGGCACGGCGGCGTTCCTCGCGGGCACGGTCCTCCTCAGCAGCCCGGGCCCGGGCGGCGGCGTCATGGTCGGCGGCCTGCTTCTCCGCTGCCGCCACCAGACCGGCGGCATGGTCCCGTGAGATCACCCCGGCCTGCAGCTGGTCGAGCGCCGTCTTCTCGTCGATCAGCCCGACCGCCAACCGGACCTCCCGCGCGGCTGTGCTGCCGGTCAGGCCCCACCGATCCGCGATCCACGCCGACAGCGATGCCGCCCCGTCCACCGTCGGCAGGGCCGCCTGATCCGCCGCAACGATCCCCCGCAACCTGGCCGCAGTCAACGCCGCATCGACCCCGGCCAGCCCGTCCACCACCAGCCGCACCGACTCCACATCGACCGGCCCGCCAGCAGCCCCAATCCCTTCCCCGGCCTCGCCCGCAGATGCCCGGGCCAACCACCCGTTCAGCCGGCCGAGCACCCCCAACGCCTCACCCACTAACACCGCCGGACCACCAGCAACCGCAGGACCCGCCGACCCTTCTCCACCCGCCGGCACCGCAGCCGCCACGCCGGACGCCGACCCCGATGCCGGGTCGCCACCATCGCCAGCCGCCCTACAGAATGTGCACCCCGACGCCTGGCCTCCACCCTCAGCCGCCGTCCCACCACCAGCCGATCCGCCATCGTCCTCCGACGGGGGCTCGGCGAGGTAGTCGGCAACGTCCTCCTCCGCCAGCCACACCTCCCCAATGCGACCACCCCACCAGCTGGCCCCTGACGGCTCGCCCGGCCCGTCCCCAGGCGCACCGCTGCCCCTCGGCCCCGCGGACCCGCCGTGGTCCGTGGACACCGACGGCGGCACAACGCGCGACGAGTCAGCCCGAGGATCGGCGAGGTAGACGGCGACGTCCTCCTCCGCCAGCCACACCTCCCCGATGCGACCACCCCACGAGCTGACCCCCGACGGCTCGCCCGGCCAGTCCCCAGCCCCACCGCTGCCCCTCTGTCCCGTGGCCCCGCTGTCGTCCGTAGACACCGACGGCGGCACGTCGCGCGACGAGTCAGCCCGAGGATCGGCGAGGTAGACGGCGACCTCGTCCTCCGACAACCACACCTCCGCCAGCCGGCCACCAAACCAGCTGTCCGGAACGGCGTCCACCCGCCGGTCCACCACCACCGTCATCCTCGCGCTCACCTCCTCCCGAAGACCCAATCCATCACCTACCGATCAACCTAGACCGGGGGTGTGACATCACCCCGCGGGCCCATGCACACACACACGACCCAGCCCCGTCGCCAACACGCGACCTCCGCCGGCCACCGCCGGTCCACCACCATCATCCCCACACCCACCTCCTCCCGAAGACCCAACCCTTCACCTACCGATCACTGTCGGTAGCGGCCCAATACTGACCCCCTGACGACGGGCGAATCTTGACCCCCTTCGTCGTGGTTCACCTGCTGTGGGCGGGTGGGATCTGACCCTGACTCGATCGTGTCGTCGAGTCAGGAGGAAGGGTTGTGATTGACGTGGAGCAGTGGGCTGAGGTCCGCCGGTTGCATTTCGCTGAGGGGATGGCGATCAAGGCGATCGTGCGGGCGACGGGGTTGTCGCGCAACACGGTGCGGGCGGCGATCCGTTCGGCGTCGCCACCGAAGTACGAGCGGGAGGCGGCGGGGTCGGCGGTGGATGCGTTCGAGCCGCAGATCCGCCAGTTGCTGAAGGCCACGCCGGACATGCCGGCCACGGTGATCGCCGAGCGGATCGGCTGGTCGCGGGGGATGACGGTGCTGCGCGACCGGGTGCGTGAGCTGCGTCCGGCCTACCTGCTGCCGGAGGGGTATGGCCGCACCGTCTATCGGGAGGGCGAGCTGGCCCAGTGGGACCTGTGGTTCCCCGAGGACCTGAAGGTGCCGGTCGGGTTCGGACAGACCGCGGTGCTGCCGGTGATCGTCGGGGTGCCCTGCTACTCGCGGTGGATCACCGCCCGGATGATCCCGTCCAAGGACAAACACGACGTGCTCGGCGGGCACCTGTGGTGCCTCCGCGACCTGGGCCGGGTGCCCCGCAAGGGGGTGTATGACGGCGAGCCCGCGATCAGCGTCCGGCGGGGCCGCAAGCTGGTCTACACCCAGGAGTACTTGGCGTTCCGAGGCACGTTGGGGATGGGCTCGATCGTGCTGGCCAAGGGCCACCCGGAGCGCAAGGGGGTGGTGGAGCGGGCCAACGGCTACCTGGAAACGAGCTTCATGCCCGGACGCAGCTTCGGCTCGATCGACGACTTCAACACCCAGCTGGGCCTGTGGCTTGAGGACCGGGCCAACGTCAGGGTCCACGCCGGGCTGCGCCAGCGGCCCTCCGAACGCATCGACGCCGACCTGGCCGCGATGCTGCCGCTGCCGCCGGTGCCGCCCGATGTCGATTGGACCCACACCGTCCGGTTGGGCGCCGACCACTGGGTGCGGGTGGACACCAACGACTACTCCGTCCACCCGGGCGCGATCGGCCGCAAGGTCACCATCCGCCGCACCGCCGATCAGGTCGTGGTGACCTGTGGCCGCGACGAGGTCGCCCGCCACGACCGGGTCCTCGCCAAGCATCAGACCATCACCGACCCGGCCCACGACGCCGCCCGCAAGGCCCGCGCCCAGCTGCTCGAGCTGCCCGTCGCCGGCCCCGACACCGGTGTGGAGCAGCGGGACCTCGCCGACTACGACCGGCTGCTCGGGGTGGCCTGATGGCAACCACGCCGGCGTCGGCCACCGACAGCCACCTGGCCTACCTGTGCCGGGCCATGAAGGCCCCGTCCCTCGCGGCGGCCGCCCCGCGGCTGGCCGACCGGGCCCGCGAGGAGGGCTGGACCCACGAGGCGTTCCTCGCCGCGTGCCTTGAGAAAGAAGTCGACGCCCGCGCCGCCCACGGCGGCCAGGCCCGCATCAAAGCCGCGAAGTTCCCGGCCCGCAAGACCCTCGAGGACTTCGACTTCGACCACCAGACCTCCGTCAAGCGCGAATTGATCGGCCATCTCGGCCAGCTCGACTTCGTCGACGCCCGCGCCAACGTGGTGTTCCTCGGCCCGCCCGGCACCGGCAAGACCCACCTCTCCATCGCGCTGGGCATCCGCGCCTGCCTGGCCGGTCACCGCGTCGCCTTCGCCACCGCCGCCCAATGGGTCGACCGGCTCGGCGCCGCCCACGCCGCCGGCCGGCTCCAGGACGAACTCCGCGCCCTCGGCCGCGTCCCCGTCGTGGTCATCGACGAGGTCGGCTACATCCCGTTTGAGGCCGAGGCCGCCAACCTGTTCTTCCAACTCATCGCCGCCAGATACGAACGCGCCAGCGTGATCATGAGCTCCAACAAGCCATTCAGCCGGTGGGGCGAGGTCTTCGGCGACCCCGTCGTGGCCGCAGCCATGATCGACCGGCTCGTCCACCACGCCGACGTCGTCCCGCTCAAGGGCGACAGCTACCGCCTCAAGGACCGCGACCTCGGCCGCGTCCCCGCCGCCGACCCAGCACCATGAACTCCAGAGGGGGTCAAGATTCAACCGCTGCAAGGGGGTCAGATTTCGCCCGCTGTTGACAATCACACTGGACCGGGGGTGTGACATCACCCCGCGGGCCCATGCACACACACGACCCAGCCCCGTCGCCAACACGCGACCTCCGCCGGCCACCGCCGCACTCATCCCCGCACTCACCTCCTCCCGAAGACCCAACCCATCACCTACCGATCAACCTAGACCTGGGGTGTGACATCACCCCGCGGGGCCCGGCACACACACGACCCAGCCCCGTCGCCCACACGCGACGTCCACCGGCCACCCGCCGGTCCACCACCGTCATCTCCGTACCCACCGCCTCCCGAAGACCCAGTCCTCCCCGAGAACCCAGTCCTTCTCCCACCGATCACACTGGACCTGGGGTGTGACATCACCCCGCGACACGGGTCTGGGATGATGGGCACATGGCCGCTGCCCCTCCCCCGTCGACGCTGGCCGACCTGGAGTCCTACGAGGTCAGCCCGACGACCGGCTTCGTCCCCGACACTGACCCGCTGATCGACCTTCCCGAGGCGTTCGCCCCCCTCGCCACCGTGGCCGACGACCTTCCCGGGCTCCTCCGCTGGAAACGGGTCCGACGGGCGGTCGAGGCCATGCCCGAGGTCGACGCCTCTGCAGCCGCCACCCGCCACGAGCAGGAACGCGTCCTCCTCGTCCTGACCACGCTGGCCAACGCCTGGGTGTGGAGCGACCCCGACAGCAACCTGCGCATACCCGCCCAGCTCGCCAGGCCGCTGTGGCAGCTCGCCCGCACCCTCGGACGGCAACCGATCGTCCACCACGCTTCGATGTGCCTGTGGAACTGGCGACGCATCGACCCCACCGAGCCCGTCTCGGCCGACAACAGCGAGCTGCTCCAGACGGTCATGGGCGGCACCGACGAGACGTGGTTCTTCACCGCCACCCTCGGCGTGGAGCTGGCAGGCGCCCCCGTCCTCGCCGCCCTCCACGACGCGGCGAACGCCTCGGCGAACGACGACATCGACGCCCTCGAGTTGCACCTGACCGTCGTCGCCGACGCCATGCCGTCCCTCAATGTGGCGCTGGCCCGCATGCGGGAGTGGTGCGACCCGCACATCTTCTACCACCGCCTCCGTCCCTTCCTGGCTGGCTGGCCCGCCCCCGGGGTGGTCTACGAAGGTGTCTCGCCCGCCCCAGTGATGCTGGCCGGAGGAAGCGCCGGGCAGAGCTCGCTGGTCCAGGCCCTCGACGCCGGGTTGGGGATCGTCCACGGCCCCACCGCCGGCCCGTTCCTCGACCACATGCGCGACTACATGCCGCCCGCGCACCGGCGCTACCTGGCCGACCTGGCCGCCACCTCCCGCATCCGCCACGTGGCCGACACCGACGGGTCCCGTCGCCTCACCGAGGCCTACAACGCCGCCGTCGACGAGCTCGAGCTGTTCCGTCGTCGGCACATGGCGCTGGCGATGGAGTACGTCGTGGCCCCCTCCGGCGACGCCGAACGCACGGGCACGGGTGGCACCGACTTCGCCGTGTTCCTCCGCGAGGCCCGCACCGACACAGCCGCGGGACGGTTGTCAGCCGGCTGAACCCGCCCGCTCGACCGCATCGGCCAGCGTTCCCTGGCTGACCCCGCCGACGACCCGTTGCACCACGGACCCATCAGCGGACAGGACCACGGTCGTGGGCAGCCCGGCCATCCCCACCGCGTCGCTGACCCCCGCATCGACCACCGTCGGGAACCCCAGCCCGTACCGGTCGGCGAACTCCTGCCCATCCGCCGGGTCGTCGTCGACCAGCACCCCGAGCACGACCGCCCGCCCCTCCAGCGCCCGAGCGGCACGACCCACCGCGGCCGCTTCCGCATGGCACGGCGGACACCAGGAGGCCCACAGGTTGACCACGACCGGCAGCTCCTGCCCCTCGACGAAGGCCGCCAGCTCCTCCCCACCCCAAGCCGGCACGCCCCCGGACTCGCCAGAGCCCGAGCCCGACCCGGAGCCCGACCCGCCAGAGCCTGACTCGCCAGAGCCTGACTCGCCAGAGCCCGAGCCCGACTCGCCAGAGCCCGACCCAGAAGCCGACCCGCCCACGATCGCACCGACGAGCGACGCCGACCCAGCCACCGAGCCAGACCCCGACCCCGACGGCAGCACCGATTCCGCCGGGACCGACAGCACCACCGACAGGACCACCACGGCCCCCAGCAGCCCCATCGCAACCCCCGCGATGCGGCGCACGGACGCCGCGACCCGCGGATGGGTCAGCAGGGCGCCCACGCCCACGACGAGGGTCAGGACGACGTCGAGGTCGGTGTCGACGGTCGGCAGGCTCGGCACCAGCGCCGAGGAGACCAGGTGGACCGTCGAGACCACCGCGAGCAGCCGCAGGCCCGGATGCCACCTCGACGCATCCGCACGCCACAACCACACGGCACCCGCGGACAACCCCACCGCACGGACGACGTTGGCGGCCAGGCCGCCCGGCAGGTGCACCGCCGCGAACCCGGCCAGCCCCGCCGCCACGCCCACCCCGACGTCGGCCCAGACCTCGACCGGCACACCTCGACGACGCCATCCCGCGACCGTCGCGCCCAGCAGGGCCCCCGGCACCGACAGGCCCGGGCCGAGGCCGAGCAGGGCGCGGGGATCGGGCAACGCGCCGAGCAACGCCACATCCAGCGCCAGCACCATCAGCCGGCCGCCCACCACCGCACCGAGGACGAGGGACAGGACCACATCCAACGTCACGTTCAGGCGCTCGCGTCGGGCCCCCACGCCGAACAGGGCGACCACACCGACGGCGATCGCCGCGGCGAGCCGCCAGACAAGCTGCCAGGGCACGACCATGCCCCCGACAACCTACGTGCGCAGAGTCCTGTTCCCACCCTGACCAGCACCGACCAGCGGCGGACGCTCGGGCGGGGGCTCGAACACCACGGCCCCACGCACGATGGGGGCGAGCGCCAGCTTGGGGTCCCGCCGGTCGAACCGGTCCTGGACGCCGAGGAACAGCAGGGCAAGGACGACGACGAGCATCAGCGGGATGACGGAGTGCTCGGTCACCGCAGCCATCACCAGCGTGGCCCGGTCGCGGAAGCCCCGTTCGGCCGGGGACGCCATCGACGTGGACCACCGCAGCCCGAGGTCACCGATCGCCTGGCCCTGCACGGCCGAGGGTGCCGACTGCGGCAGCTCGACGGTGACCCGGAGCCACGTATCGGTCTGGCCGGCGGACGGGTCTCCACCGTCGATCGGCGTGCCGTCCATGCCGTGTCGGGCCTGCAGGTCGGCGATGGACCCGCTGACGACGACGGCGTCCACCACGAAGGACCCACATCCAGCCGCATCGTCCTCGACCACGCCGTGCTCGACGGTCATCTGCGTGGCGGCGGCCAGGGCTTCGCTCCCCTGGTACCCCTTCATCGACAGCTGGATCGGCGCCGGGTCGTCCAGCGCGTCGGTCCGCAGACGGGTGCACGCGGCAACCGGCTGCCCCGGCAGCAGCGACACCTGGTCGAACAACGGCGTGTCGCGGTCGGCGTGGAGCTCGAGCACCCCGTTGGAGCTGAGGACCTGCCGTGCGCTGGGCGAGGTGCTGCTGAGCGGCGCCGACATCCGCACGACCAACCCGCCGGCCAGGACGAGCGCGGCGAGCGCGGTCAGGAGGCGCACGCCGAGCAGGCGCGGCCGCATCCGGCCCCGCTCCACGGCGGCATCAACCCGGTATCCAGCCATGGTCAGGCAACGTCCCCCGAGGCGGTCGGACCGGCCTCGTCGTTGGGTGGGCGGCTGGCGATCACGCAGGCCGCGACGGTGATCAGGCCCCAGAGGACGAACAGGCCCGTGTTCTGCTCCAACCACACCACGGGGGTACCGATGATCGGCACCAGCAGGTGCGCGACGCCGACGACGTCGTCGGCCGGCACGGGGGTGGAGTCGGCATCGGCGTTAGCATCGCCGCGGGTGCGATAGTCCCCCGCCGGCGTCATGCCGGTGACCCGGTGCGTGATCAAGCCGCCGGGACGGGTCGGGTCACGGAAGGCCACGACCGTGCCGGGGGCGATGTGGTCGACGTCCTCGGGGTGGGCCAGCATGACGACGTCACCTGCGCGGATGCCCGGCTGCATCGACCCGGAGGTGATGACGACCGGGTCGAGACCGAACCCGACCGCCGGCACGGCCACGCACACGATCAGCCATCCGAGGACGCAGAGGTAGAAGAGGGCCACGACGAACGTGCCGATCGTCGGTGCACGACGCTCCAACGATGCGCCGGTCAGGCCGTCGGCGGCCAGGACGTCGGTGGCCACGTCAGCTCGTGACTTCCCAGACGAAGGCGATGTCGGAGGTCCCGGCGCCCTGCTCCTCGTTGGGGGTCGTGGTGGCGTCGAGGGTCACGCTGAAGCGGTAGCTGATGGCCTCGCCGGTTGCCGAGGGGTCCCAGACCCCGGCGCCGGTGGCATAGTCGGTCCGGGCGGTGTCGAACGCGGCGAGGGTGATGCCGGAGACGATGGTCGATCCCGCGACGAAGGTGGAGCAGTCCCCGAACGTGGCGCCGGTCCCCTCCTCCACGGTCAGGACCAGGTGGTCCGACAGGCCGGTCGACGTCGGGTCGGGGCCCGGGACGTCGGTGAAGCCGCCGGAGTACAGACGCACGGCAGCCGGGTCGGGGATCGTGCCGTCGTAGGTGACCTCGATGCATTCGCGCACGGTGGAGCCCGGCGCGAAGGCGGTCTCGGTGAACAGCGACTGCGTGGTTGCATCGTCGTCGGACAACACGACGTCACCGGCGACGAAGCTGTTGCCGTCGTTGTCGGTGGTGGCCGTGAACGCGGCGCTCGACGTGCGGAGCACCAGGACGAAGACCACCGCGAGGGCGGCCAGCATCACGAGCACCACTGTTCGGGTGTTGTGTCGGCGTTGTTCCATGTCGGGCTCTCCTTCTCTTGACAATCGGGGGGAAATCGAAATCAGGGGGTGGGGTCAGGCGATGGACCGGACCGGGGACGCGGGCCGGGCGGTGCACACCCGGTTGCGTCCCTGGGCCTTGGCCCGGTACAGCGCGTCGTCCGCGCGCCGGATGAGGACATCGGGTGAGGAAGCGGATGCGCGGACGCTGGCGACCCCGACGGAGACCGTGATCGGCACGGGCCCAGCCGCGGCGGCCAGGGCACTGCGCATCCGCTCGCCTGCCAGGGTGCAGTCAGCGGTGTCGGCACCGGGGAAGATGACGGCGAACTCCTCGCCGCCGTACCGTGCCGCGACGTCCATCCGTCGGGACTCCTCCCGCAGGACCTCGCCGACGACACGCAGGACCTCGTCGCCGACCTGGTGGCCGTGCCCGTCGTTGAGCCGCTTGAAGTGGTCGATGTCGATCATCGCCAGGCCGACAGCCGTGCCGGTTCGGCTGGCACGGTCGAGCTCCATCGCAAGGGACTCGTCGAAGGCTCGACGGTTGAACAGACCCGTCAGCCCGTCGCGGCGGGCGATCTCGCGGATCCGTTCGGCCATCATGGCGTTGGACCACGCCAGCCCGACATGGGCGGCGAAGCGGAGGATCATGTCATGGCTGCGACGCTCCAGCCGGCTGCCGAACTTCGGGCCGTGTTCGACCACGAGGACGGCGGAGACCGCGTCGTCGGCCACCAACGGGATGATCACCAGGTTCGTGGCGGCCGGAAGCAACGAGGCCAACCAGACGTCGTCCCGCGGGGACAGGCTGGCGGCCAGCACGATCTCGCGAGACGTCACGACCCGGTCCAGCACGCCGGAGCCGATGTCGGAGGACAGGCCGGCGACCGGACCGACCGAACCGACTGATGCCAGGGGCTGGAGGGATCCGCCAGCCGCCTCGAACAGGACCACTCGTTCGGTCTCGAAGGTGGAGGAGATCGCCTCGACGGCAACCCGTGCGGTCTCCGCGGGACTGTCGAGCTGCTCGAAGCGGGACCCCATGGTTGCCAGGGCGTCCAGGTCGAACCGGTTGCGCCGCAGGTCGCGTTCGTTGACCCACGCCCCCGACGCGGCCACGAGGACCGCCGCAGCAGTCAGGCCGAGGAACCACCATGGTTCGTCGCCTGACGCCTGACCGGCCGGTCGCACGAGGACGCCGACCGCGTCGGCCTCTGCGAGTGACAGGACGACCAGCACGTGCCAGACGCAGATCTTGATGCCGCTGCGGAACGAGGCGCCGAGGGTGACGGCGAGGGCATGGACGACGAAGAGGTATCGCAGCGGGCTGGCCATCCACCCTGTCCAGTACGCCAGCAGGCCGATCGCGATCCCGTCGAGCAACAGGGTGGCGTTGAGCACGGTCAGGCCCCGGTGGTTGGGCTCCTCCCGCATCCGCCAGGCCAGCAGCCAGGTCAGCGCAGCGTAGGCGGCTGCGATGCCGACCACCTGCAAGGGGTCGACCTGCCACGTCGACCACTCGGTGAACGCATGCACGACGAGGACGACCGTGGCGAGTGTCCGGAAGCCCGCGAGATATCGCGCGCGGTCCAGCACGGGCACGAGTGATTCGTGTCGTTGCGACGTGTCGCCCTGCATGGTCATTCCCCCTCTCGAATTGGATGTTGTCCATAGGGATATCGGCATCAATGGCGACATCGTGAGCAGTTGTTGCGATGACAACAGCACGGCGTCAGCACGCTTCGGCCGACGGGTCGTATGACTTCACACTGAACCGAGTCACATACGTATGAATGCGCCACTCGTATACGTAGTTCCGAGTGGCCCATCTGGACAAAACCGCGAGAACAAGGGCTCCAGGACCCCCGAAAGAAGAAAAGGTCGCTAAAGGTGCAACCAGTCCCGTCGATGCCAACAACGAATCCACATCCACATCGATGCGCTCCCAAGGGGGTGTCGATACCCACATACAGGAGCACATCTCATGACCGGAAAGTTGCAAGTCGTCTCATTCGCCGCGTTCGTGGCAGTACTACTCGTCTCGGGCCTGGTGCTGACCACTTCCCGTGCCGCATTCACCGCACAGACCGTCAACGACAACAACAGCTTCGCGGCCGGTTCGCTGGCGCTGACCCACGACGCCCCCACCTCCGCCAGGTTCAACGCCTCCGGCTGGGTCCCCGGCGACAGCGCCACCGAATGCTTCGACGTCACCTACAACGGCGACGCCAGCTCCAACAGCGGGGTCCGCCTGTTCGCCGCGAACCTGACCGACGTCGACGGTGCCGCCGACGCCGGTGCGGCGGCGACCCTGTCCGATGACCTCGACGTCGTCGTCGACGTCTACGCCGCGGGCGAGACCTGCGCCACCGGCGTGCCGACCGCCACCACCGTGTACACCTCCGGCACCCCGGTCGGCAGTGACGGCACCCTGGGCGGCTTCGCAGCCGACCACACCGGCTACGTCGACGGTATCGACCCGTCGTGGACCCCCGCAGGCACCCCCGAGACCCGCGCCTTCCGCATCCAGGTGACCCTCGGCGCCGACACCGCCAACGACGCGCAGGGCGACTCCGCGACCGTCGACTTCGTCTGGGAGATCCAGGCCGGCGTCTAGTCCATAGCACGCAGACAGCAGGGACGGGCTCCGACACCTCGGGGCCCGTCCCGATCCACGAGGGGAAAGGACGGTGACCGAGATGGCTGGTGCATCACCCGATGCGACCGTCTCGGTCCCTGTCGTTTCCCGGTCACGACCCGACAACAGGCTGTTGTGGCGTCGGGTCGTCGTGCTGGTGGCGGCCGCCACCTACCTCTGGGTGCTGGTCTGCCTGGCACTGTGGGTGCTCGGGCCCATGGTCGGGTTCCGCTGGCAGCCGGTGATGATCGACGCCGGGTCGATGACGCCCGCGATCAACCCCGGCGACGTCGTCCTCGTCGACACCGACGCCGACGTCGACGACCTCAGCCCGGGCACGGTCATCACCTTCGAGGACCCGGCGTGGGACGACCTGCTGGTCACCCACCGCATCGTCGAGCAGCTGGACGACGGGGCCTATCGCACACGGGGCGACGGGTCTGCCGTGGCCGACTCGACGTCGATCCAGCCCGAGGCGATCCTCGGTTCGGGCCGCCTGCTGGTCCCCTTCATCGGCCTGCCGATGTTGTGGGTCGATCAGGACCCGACGGCCGCCGGGGTCTGGGTTCTGATGACCCTCACCGCATGGCTCGTCGTTGCCCGGGTCAAGGAGCTGGCGCGGCCGCTGACCGGCGGGGACGCCGACGCACCGGCCGGAGGCACGTCGGCCCGACGACGCCGGCCACGTGGCCGCATCGCCCGAGCCGCCCGGCGAGTGTCGGGCGGTCCGACTCCCATCGCGGGCCTCGTCCGCCGTTGGGGTCCGACCACGCTGTCAGCGGTGACCGCCGGCCTCCTTGTCACCGAGCTCGGCCCGCTGCCGATCGCCTGGCCGCTGTTCATCCTCCTCGTCGACCCGTGCGGTCCGCACCTGCCGATCGGCCGGTGGCACCGCAGGTGGCGAGAGGGACGCGTGACCCGTCGGCTGGCCCCGGCGCCCCTCGGCGGCACCGCCCTGTCGGTCGTGATGGTCGTCGTGACCCTCGCCTCCACCGCGACGTTCGTGGCCGCGAGCGCAAACCCGACCAACAGCTTCGCCGCAGCAACGCTGGCGCCACCGACGAACCTGACCGCGACGCAGAGCTGCAGCGGCACCACTCCCACGGTGACCCTGAACTGGACCCCGACGGCCTCCCCTGACGCGGACGGGTACAGCCTGACTCGCGGTGCCACGAACCTTGGTCCCGTGACGCCGGGGACGGCGTCCAGCCATGTCGACACGGGCACGGCCAACAACACCGCCTACACCTGGACGCTGACCACCCTCGACGGCGACTGGACGTCCACCCCGGCGACGGTCAGCCTCACGACGAACTGCTCGGTCCCACTCTCGGCCATCGTGGCCCAGAACGCATCCGGCGAGTACCCGATGACCGTCCCGAGTTACGTGCAGGTCGGCGACCTCCTCGTGGTCTTCCTCGGCGCTGATGAACACCAGAACCACAGCGCACCGGCGGGCTGGACCCTGCACCGCAGCAAGGACGCCTTCGCATCCAACCAGTTCGTTCGCCTGTGGTACCGCATCGCCACGGCTGGCGACGCGGGCACCACCCAGACCTTCACGGTGCGGGCGGGCGTGGGCGCCGCCACGATGCTGGTGTACGACGGCGTCGACCAGTCCTCGCCGTTCGTCTCCACCTCCGACCACCAGGACCCGTCCACAGCCACCCTGGTCCAGAACGAAGTGACCACCGCTGACCCCGACACCACCGTCGTGGGGCTGTGGTTCCAGTCGACGTCCACCACGATCACGCCGCCGGGCGGGATGGCCGTCCGGGCACAGGGCACAGCCGGGACCCGGACCATCCTCGCCGCCGACGAGGTCGTGGCCGCGGTGGGGCCGACCGGCACGCGAACCGCGACGTCGGCCGCGAGCTCGGCGTGGGGCGGGTTCCTCGTGGCGCTGCGGCCGGCGTCGGGTGGCTTCGCCTCGGTCCGCAGCGCCATCCCACCGGCGGACGGGCGCAACGGCCGGCTCGACCCCGACGCCCTGGCGTCGATCACCGACCACCATCGGCTCCAGGGCGATGCCGCTGTGGCGTTCCTGTCGATGGACGCGGCGATCCAAGCCGACCTCGGCCTCAGCCTGACCGATCGGATCACCGACTCCTACCGGACCTACGAGCAGCAGGTCGATGTTGCCGCACGCAAGGGGCTGTACTCCCAAGGAGGGCTGGCCGCGACACCCGGAACCAGCAACCACGGGATGGGTCGTGCCGTCGACCTCGACGTCAGCGGAGGCGTCGGGCAGTGGTTGGTCGACAACGCGGGCCGCTACGGGTTCAGGACGATCCCTCGGGAGCCGTGGCACTGGGAGTACGTCAGATGAGCACGCGCAGTTCCGCCACCCCCGAGCCCGAACGCGACGGCACGACTTGGTCCGCCGCTCGCACGTGGCGGCGGGTCCTCGTGCTGGCCAGCGCCGCCACCTACCTGTGGGTGCTGTTCCTGCTCGCGATGTGGGTGCTGGGCCCGATGGTCGGGTTCCGCTGGCAACCGGTCATGATCGACGCCGGGTCGATGCTGCCGGTGATCCAGCCCGGCGACGTGGTCCTGGTGGACACCGATGTCGACGTGGCCACCCTGGACAGGGGCACGATCATCACCTTCGACGATCCGGCATGGCCTGACATGCTGGTCACCCACCGGATCGTCGAACGGCTGGACGACGGCTCGTTCCGGACTCGCGGCGACGGGTCCGGGGTGGCCGACTCCACCGCCATCCAGCCCGACGCGGTGATGGGGGCCGGCCGGCTGCTGGTGCCCTACATCGGCCTGCCGATGTTGTGGTTGCGCGACGCGCCGGCGACCGCAGCCGTCTGGGCGCTGCTCACCATCACCGCCTGGGTCGTGGTCGCACGGATCAGGGACCTCGTCGACCCGAACGCCCCGACCGAACACGCCCGGACCACGCGACGCCCGACCGGCCGCCTGTCACGCGTGCTCGGTGGACCGGCAGCGGTGGCCGGGCCTGTGCGACGCTGGGGACCCACGACCCTGGCTGCGGTCACCGCCGGCCTGGTCGTGACCGAGCTCGGCGTCCTCTCCGTCCTCTGGCCGTTGCTGATCCTGCTGATCGACCCGCGCGGCCCGCAGCTGCGCCTCGGCCGGTGGCGTCGCTCGTGGACGGAGGGCCGCCTGACCCGCCGGTTGAAGCCCGCTCCCTTCAGTGGGACCCTCACCTCCATCGCGATGGTGGTGGTCACCCTTGCCTCGACCGCGACCTTCGTGGCGGCCACCGCCAACCCCTCCAACAGCTTCGCGGCAGCGGTCCTTGCCCCGCCCACCAACCTGACGGCCACCCAGAGCTGCAGCGGTACGACCCCGACGGTCACGCTGGACTGGACCGCGACCACGTCACCGCAGGCCCAGGGCTACGCCCTGCAGCGGACGTCCTCCCCCCAACGCCGGATCGACCCCGCCAGCACCCAGACGTTCGCCGACACCACGGTCAGCAACAACACCACTTACACGTGGGGACTGAGTGCCTACAAGGGGACCTGGCGGTCGGCACCTGCAACGGTAAACCTGACCACCAGCTGCAGCGCGCCGGCCCCGACCTTCGTGACCAACACCTCGTTCCAGCCGCTCGGCAGCAGCGCCACTCACACGGTTCCCGGCAGCGTGCAGGCCGGCGACCTGCTGGTGGTGTTCACCGGTACCGGTAGCGGCACCGTCAACGCGCCGGCCGGCTGGAACCTGCTCCGCGCCGACGACGAACCGGTCGAGGGCGCCTATACCCGGGTGTTCTGGCGCATCGCGACGGCGGGCGACCCCGGCACCGGCTACACGTTCACCTCCGGCGGCAGCACCTATGCCGGCGCCTCGGTGATGCTGGCGTTCCGCGGCGTGGACCAGGTCCAGCCCTTCGACAGCCACACCGGCGTGACCTACATCAAGCAGGACATCCTGACCGCACCCTCGATCACGACATCGGTCGCCAACACCCGGCTGCTGACCCTCCATTTCCACGAGGAGGGCACCGATCGTGGCAACACGATCACCCCGGACCCGGCGATGACGGAGATCTACGAGGACTGGAGCCTGTCGCGGACCATCGAGGTGGCCCAGCAGTCGATCGCCGGTACCGGCGCAACCGGCACCAGGACCGCCACCGCGTCGATCAACGACGACGGGATCATGGTCATGCTGGCGATCCGTCCGACCCAGTAGCCCGGCCGCCGCGCTCGCGACCGCGCACCGTGCCTACTGAGACGGTCAGGGACGCAACCTGACCGGCAGGGTCTCGAGACCCCGGAGCACACGGGTCGTCCGACGACGGGCCGGGCCGGTCTGGCGCAGGTCGGGGAACCGGCTGAGCAGCTGGGC
Organism: Euzebya pacifica; assembly: GCF_003344865.1. Taxonomy (GTDB): domain Bacteria; phylum Actinomycetota; class Nitriliruptoria; order Euzebyales; family Euzebyaceae; genus Euzebya; species Euzebya pacifica. The sequence goes on along the minus strand of NZ_CP031165.1, from coordinate 461,616 downwards.
GAAGGCCGTCTGCGCCTCCAGCCGGGCCAGCGGAGCGCCCAGGCAGTGGTGGACCCCGGAGGAGAACGCCAGGTGGGCCTTGGCGTTGGGACGGGTGACGTCCAGGACGTCGGGCTTCTCGAAGACGTCGGGGTCGCGGTTGGCCGCCCCGAGCAGGACCATGACCGAGGTGCCACCGGGCAACGTCGAGCCGGCCAGGTCGGTGTTCTCCCACGCCAGCCGACCGGTCATCTGCACCGGGCTGTCGTAGCGCAGCAGCTCCTCCACCGCGTTGCCGACGGTGTTGTCGGGGTCCTCGGCGACGATGCGCAGCTGCTCGGGATGGCGCAGCAGGGCGAGGGTGCCCGAGCCGATCAGGTTGACGGTCGTCTCGAACCCCGCCCCGAGGAGGAGGATCGTGGTGGCGACCAGCTCGTCGTCGGTCAGCCGGTCCTCGCCGTCACGGGCGGCCAGCAACCGGCCGAGCACGTCCTCCCCCGGGTCACCCGCCTGCCGACGCTCCTCGAACAGCCCGGTGATGAAGGCGCGCACCTCTGCGCCGGCGGTCTGGATGCGCCGTTGCATCTCGGGTGGGCGGACGGGCTCCAGCGACAGGGCCAGCGCGCTGCCCCACTCGGTGAAGCGGTCGGTGCGGCCTTCGGGGATGCCCAGCATCGAGCAGATCATCCGGATGGGCAGCGGGGCGGCGAGGTCGGCGATCAGGTCGACCTGCCCGCCCGCCCGTTCCTTCGCCTCCGCCGCATCGATCAGCTCGGCGGTGATCACCTCGGCCTGTTCCTCCATCCGCATCGTGGCGCGAGGGGTGAAGGCCTGGGCGACCAGGCGGCGGATGCGGGTGTGACCCGGCGGGTCGGTGTCGAGCAACGACGGGGAGAGGGGGCTGTCCCAGCGCAGGTGCGGCGGCAGCTCGGTGCCCGAGGGCGCGCCGACGTGCAGGTCGCGCAGCGCCGCGTCGGCCACGGCATGGGTGGTCGAGACGGCCAGCCCCGGGAAGCGGCTGGTCAGCAGCGGACCACGAGCCCGGAGGTCGGCGTAGACCGCGTAGGGGTCGCGAAGGAGCTCCTGCCCCTCCAGCAGCCGGGACGTGGGGTCACCGGTGACGCGCATGGCGGTGCGAACGGCGGTGTAGGCCAGGTGCATCCCCTGCTGGCGCAGGCGGTCGGTGAGGGACGGACGGGAAGTGGAGTCGCTCTTCACAACGACGACCCTAGTGCGTGGGTGGCCAGGAAGCGCGGCGGGGTCTCGATCAGCTGTTCCCGTGTGCTGGCATGCCCGACGGCAGCCAGCTCGCCGATGGCGGCGAAGTCGAGCAACCCGAACCCTTCGACCGGCGGCCGCAGGTACCAGTCGACCCGTCCTGCCGCGTCCTTGGTCGTCGCGGTGTTGGTGATCGATATCGAGCGCATCAACGTCTCGGCCAGGCGCGGGGCCGACGTCGCCGTCCGCTCCCAGGGCGACAGCCGCTGCCACAGCGACCCCCAACCCGACAGGCTGTAGTCGAAGGGCGGCACGACCCAGTCGGGGTCGGCGCTGCCCACGTCGACGGCGATGACCCGTTCGATCCCCGGCATCGCCCGCATCCGAGCCGTCGGCAGGTTGTCGACGAGGCCGCCGTCGACCAGCACGTCGCCGTCGTGGAAGACCGGGGGCAGCAAGCCGGGGATGGCGGTGCTGGCGCGGACGGCATGCATCAACGACCCCGAGGCGTGGACCTCCGCCCGACCCTCCGACAGGTTGGCGGAATGGCACGTGAACGGGATCCACAGGTCCTCGATGGCGGTCCGACCGAAGAGCGTGCGCATGGAGTTCGTCCAGTTGCGCCCGCTGGTGAGGGCATGGACGGGCAGCGTGTAGTCGATGCGGTCGATCGCGGCCCGTGCCCGCGCGGTGATCGCGTCGGCGTCGTGACCCATCGCCAGCAGGCCGGCCACGATCGCCCCGCCGCTGACCGCAGCCACCGCGTCGACGGGCACCCCGGCCTCGGCCAGCGCCCGGATGACCCCGATGTGGGCCAGGGCTCGGGCACCGCCGCCGCTGAGCACCAGCCCGACCCCGTGCCCGGTGAGCAGCCGTGCCACGCGCAGGTAGTCCTCGTCGGACCCGCGCCTTGCGTGGTAGCAGGCGCGCAGGTCACGTGGGGCCGTCCACCGCGATGTCCAGCGGGCGCCGGCAGTACCGGGCGGATGGATCAGCAGCACGGCCCTGTCGGACCGTCGGCTTCCCGGGTCCTCTGCCAGCCACCGTTCGACCGGTCCGGGCTCCGGCGAGGATTCGGCGGCGGCGACGACCAGCACCAGGTCGGCCTGTCGCAGGCACCGTTTCGTCCATGGGGTCAGCTGCGGATCGGCCTCGTAGCAGACGATGGCGTCGGAGGCCTCCTGCTCGTTGAGCCACAGGACAAGGTCGTCGTTGCGGGGGTCCTCGCGGGTGATCGAGGCGATCCCGCTCGAGCCCAGCTGGGCGTCGACCCGGTCCCTGTCGAGGTGGACGGTGGGGCCGAACGTGGCCAGGGCGCGCACGAGGGCCTCGCTGACGTCGCGCTGCGGCACCGTCGCGTCGGCCGGGACGAGGGCCACCACCAACCCGGCGGTCCGATCGGCGTCGTCGGACCCGGTGCGCAACCTCGTGATGATCGGCGCCGCGAAGTGCTGGACCATCGCCTCGGGGTGACGCCGGAGGAGGGCGCCGAACGCGTCCCGTGACAGCCGTGCGACGAGGGTGTCGCGCAGCGCCTGCACCGTCGCGGTCCGGGGCTCGCCCGTCAGCAGCCCGAGCTCGCCCACGGTCTGGCCGCGTCCCGAGGAGATGCGGTTGGTGTCCCCGGCCGGGCTGATCCCCAGCCGACCGCTGACGATCACGTACAGCGCGTCGGGTTCCTCCCCGACCGCCATCACGATGTCGCCGCTGTCCAGCGGCACGAGCTCCAGCTCGGCAACGACCTCGTCCAGCACCGAAGGCGCGAGCCCGCCGAAGACCCCGGTCCTGCGCAGGAGGTCGTGCAGGCGGTCGGTCGACGCGGTCATGCCGGCGAAGTGGCCTGGTGGTAGAGCGACGTCACCTTGGCGGCCACGACACGGGAGAGGTTGAGGAACAGCCTGGCGGCGACCGCCGGCTGCTCCTCCATCAGCGACATGACGGCCTTCTCGTTGAGGCTGAGGACCTTGACATCGTCGGATGCGGCGTGGACGTCGGACAGCCGTTCACCGTGGAGCAGGAACGCCAGCTCCCCCAGCACGTCGCCCCTGGAGGCCACCGCGACGACACGTTCGTCCTCCCTGACCTCCAGCAGGCCCGCCAGCACGATGAACATCGTGCGGTCCACCGCACGCTTCTGGATCACCAGGTCGCCCTTCTCGCAGGTGATCACGAAGCTGCGGCGCATGATCTGGTTGACCGCGTCGTCGGAGAGCCCCTCGAAGATGGGTGTGGTCTCCTCGTGGCTCTCCGCCAGCAGCCCGAAGGTCCGGGCCCAGTCCGCGGCGGCATCCCCGGGGACGGGCTGGACCGTGGGTGCGGCGGGCAGCAGGGCGAGGATGTCCGTCGGCGGGTCGGGCCGGAAGTCCTCGCCGGAGAACTGCAGGAGCGGCGAGCTGATGGCCGCGAAGTGGGCCAGGTCCTCCACGACCACGACGAGCGGGACCAGCAGTCCCATCATGATGTCGTTGTACGTCGTGGCGTAGGTCCGGTAGCCGATCATCGTGTAGAGGTTCAGCAGGTGGGGCTGGCAGTCACAGAAGGTCAGCCGTGCACCCTGCTCGATGGAGAACCGGGCGATGTGGGCGAAGAACTCCACGGGCACCATCGAGCCCCGGTACTCCTTGCGCACCATCAGCCGGGAGAAGACGACCATCTGCTCGTCGCGCACCACCGGACGGAAGTGGCCGAACTGGTAGGTCTCCTCGAACTCCTCGGGGAAGGGCGCGTCCCCGCCCCAGTGGATCCGCAGGGTGCCGGCGAGCTCGCCGTCGACCGTGGCGTAGAGGATCCGTGCGGTGTCGTCGTTGGCGTCGGTGAGGACCTGGCGTTCGTGGTCGACGGCCGGGCTCTCCAGGTTCATCTCCCGGCTGTAGATGTCGTACCTGAGCCGGTACACCGCCTCGCGCTCGTCCTCGGTCTCGGCGTACCTGACCTGGATGTCCACTGATGGCCTCCCTCGTTCGGCCGTCCGAACGGTAGTCCCTGGAATGCGGCCGCGTGGCCGCCGGCACGAATCGACGGTGACGCCGTGGACCACGCCACCACCGCGTGACCCTACGGAGGCAATTCGTCTCCCTGTGCGAACAACGGCATGCGTTGTGTCCGTCCGGTGGGTTTTCGGTGGACGAACCGAAACTCCACGAGGGGCGACGGGTCGTAGCGACGTTCACCCAAATCGACAGGAGCACGAAATGACCGCCACGACGACCACACAGGGCATCACCCGGGTCCTGCGGACCGCCTCGGTCCGTGACCCCCTCCACGCCATCGGCGGTGGCGGTCGGGTCTTCGTGCAGGTCGGTCGTGCCTGGTGGTTCGCCGGGTTCCTCATCGCCCCCGTCGAGCTGGGCGAACGCCTGCGCTATGTCTCCGACGACATGGTGACGGTCAGCGCGGTCGTGGTGTCGATCGAGGAGTGGGACACCACGGCCGCCTGACCGTTCTCTCCGGACCTGTCGATTCGCCTCGGCACCGTTCGTCGTATGGGGTGACGGCGCAGAGGACGTCGTCGCCACCAACAAGGGAGAACGCCATGCCGAAGTACCTGCTGACCTACAAGGGTGCGGCCACGGACACCGCCGACATGACCCCCGAGCAGCACGAGGCCGTGATGGCTGCCTGGGGCGAATGGATCGGCCGGACCGGCGACGCGCTGGTCGACGTGGGGTCCCCGCTGGCGGAGTCCACCTCCGTCGTGGACGACGGCACCGAGGGCACCGCCACGCCGCTGTCGGGCTACTCCATCATCCAGGCCGACGACATCGACGGCGCCAAGGCGCACGTGAAGGGCCACCCCTTCCTCAGCGACGGCAACGGCAACTTCGCCGTCGACGTCTTCGAGATCGCCCCGATGCCGGAGATGTAGCCCCCCACCTCGGTGGGGTCACGAGCGTGCCGGCAGCCCCAGCAACGCGCCGTGCTCCACGACGAACGCCTCGACCTCGGGCGCCAGCCGGTCCGGTCGGATGCTGGCGGTGTACCGGTGCATCGCGGTGACGATGGCGGCGACGAGTACCAGCTCGACGATGCCCTCCGGGCGCAGGTGGCGATCCAGCGCCGCCACCAGGTCCTCCTCGAGGGTCGTGGCCCCACCGGCGGTCGCCCGGGCCAGGGCAAGGGCGGCCGCCACGGCGTCATCAGGGCTGCCGTCGCGGTCGTCCCGGTCACCGACACGAGCCAGTTCGCCGGGGGACACCCCGCCCCGCACCGCAAGGAACGCCATGTGGCTGGCCAGGATGGTGTTGCCGACGGCACGCGCCTGGACCCAACCGAAGGTGGCCTTGAGCCCGGGATCGACCGCCGGGTCGACCCCACCGGTCAGCATTCGTTCGAGCATCCAGTGGACGAACAGGCGGCGGGCCTTGCCGCGGTGGAGGGTCTCCATCCAGTAGGGCACGAACCCGGCGGCGTCCTGCAGGGCGCGACGCTGCTCGCCCTTCCGCTTCGGCACGTCGGCCAGGACCCGGCGGGCGTGCGCCTCCGCGGCGGGGACCTCTTTCACCATCAGCAGGCGAGGCTGGGTCACGAGCCGTTCGCCCTCGTCGAGCCGGTCACCCTCCTGTTCGTGCTTGCCGGGGCTCCAGCCCGCCGACGCCGTCAGCGGGTCGCCGGCGGCCTCCTGCACGGCGGTCTCCAGGGGCACCCCGAGGGTGTCGAACAGGCGGTTGAGCAGGCCCATGCAGACGGTGACCAGCACGATGGCCTCCAGGTCCATCGCGTCGTGGTGGGACTCCAGCTCGGCCACGGCTGCCTCGATCCGGTCCGGCGGCATCGTTCCGACCGCCCTGCCGTAATCCACGACCGCCCGGCTGGCGGGGTCCAGCCGCTCCGGCGTGCTGACCGAGGCCACCCTGCCGTCGATGGTCGGCGCATCGGCCGGGCCGCGGACGACGCTGCCCATGATCGCGGTGTGCGCCGTGCAGTAGCTGCAGCCGAACGCCCGGCTGGCGGCATGGGCGGCCAACGCCCGGGTGTCGGGGCTGACGGACCGGCCGAGGTCGACCGCCGGGACGTCGAACAGGGCCGGCACCGACACCATCGTGCTGTGCAGCGCCGGCGGCCAGACCTCCAGCAGGCCGAAGGAGTGCGGGATCACCCCGAGGATGCGTGAGACCAGCCCGGTCGGGCCCGGATAGCGGTAGGCGATCTCCTCCCGCGACACCGAGTGCGGTCGAAGCGTGGACACGAGGGTCGGCATCGGGTTCCTCCTCAAGGAGCCCTGACCCTACGCCCCACGTCCGACCTCGTGAAGGCGCTCCGAGATTTGGGGCTTGTCCCCACCGCCGATCCATGGATGACTGTCGGTGACAGGTCGTTCACCGAACGGTAGGGGATGCCATGGGCAGGATGATCGTCGTGGGGGCCGTCATGGCGATGGTGCTCGCCACCATCCAGGTCGGGCCGGCCGTGGGCCAGGACAACGGGGCCGGGGCGTTCCTCCGTGTGGTCGACGAGGCCGGCACGCCGCTGGAAGGGGTCCAGGTCCGCTGGACGAACGGCGGCCCGCTCCAGCTCTTCGACTGGACGTGGACCGACGAGGACGGCAAGGCCTTCCTCTACGACGAGGGCGACATCGCCGTGCGTTTCGAGCCCTCGGGCGCCCACGGCTCGGTGATGTGGCTCGGCGGCACGGCCGGTCGTTCCGGATCCACGACCCTGTCCCTCCGCAACGGCGCATGGCTCGACGAACAGACCGTCGTCGTTCCCGAGGGCGGCTCGATCAGCGGGACCGCACGGCTGACCGACGGGACCGCGGTCCCGTGGACCTGTGGCCTGGTCCGCACCCCCGGCGGTGACCTGGTCACCCGCGGGTGGGGCGACGAGGACGGTCGCTGGGCCACCCGCGAGATCGTCCCGGCCGGCGAGTACGTCGTGGAGTTCCAGCACTGCGGATCGACGACGACCTGGGGGTGGCATGGTGGCGACTCGCTGGCCACGGCGACCAGGGTGACGGTGGCCGCCGACGCCGACACACCCGGCATCGACGTGTCCCTCGATCCCGCCACGCGACCGACCGACGAGCTGCCCGGTCGCCCGACGAGCGACGCGGAGGTGCTGGCCCAGCACGAGCTGCTCAACCGCTTCCGCCAGCAGATGGGCCTGCAGACCCTGCAGCTGGACTGGACGCAGGTCGAGGCCAACCGGCTGCACGCCCGGTACAGCGTCGCCACCAGCAGCCAGGCACACGACGAGGACCGCTCCAGCCCGTGGCACACCGAGGAGGGCTACCTCGGGTCCGTCACCAGCGGGCTGGGTGGACCGGAGATCGTGCGGGACCTCGCCCAGGCGCCGTTCCACTGGTTCAACGCGCTCAACCCCTACTCGCGCTGGGCCGGGATGGGCGGGTGGCGCGGCGGCAACCGCCAAGCAGGCGGCCTCCACATCCGTCCGGACTCACCCGAGGAACGGCCCGCTGCGGCAGACGACGTCGACTGGCCGATCGTGTGGCCCGCTGACGGGTCGGTCGCTGCCGGCAGGACCCACAGCGGCGAGTTCCCTCCCCCTGCCGGTGCCTGCGGGTGGCACGACCCGACCGCCTTCATCGAGTTCGGTTTCCCGATGATGGTGCAGATGGACCATCACAGCCCCTAGGTCCACGTCACGAGCCACGAAGTGCGGGTCGGCGGCACGGTCGTCGAGAGCTGCGCGATGACCGCAGCGAGCTACGACAACCCCCACGACACCGACCCCGGACTGAGCGTCGGCCGGCTCGAGCAGTACAACGCCATCATCGTCCTGCCCCGCCAGCCCCTCCCGCCCGCCGCAGCGGTGGAGGTGTCGCTGACCACCGACCAAGGGCCCGTCGACTGGTCCTTCTCCACCCCGGTCGACGTCGTCGAGTTCGGTCCCGGCTTGCGGGCCGACCCGGGCGACGTGGCCCTCGTGGCCCAGCAGGACTCCGCCCGACAGGCTGCCATCGCCATGGCCGGCCAGCTGTTCGACCACCATCCCTTCGGCCACGCCGTCACGCCCTACCACCAGATCGTGCTGTGTCGGGAGGACGTCTTCGCCGACTGCCTGGCCGTCACGCCGGTGCTGTCGGAAGGCACGGCGCTCCTGTTCACCGAAGGCGGCCCCACGGGCATGCTGCCACCGGAGGTCGAGGCCGAGATCAACCGGCTCCGCGCCCTGGCCCCGGCGGAGAACGTGCCGATCCGCGTGATCGGCGGCGCCAACGCCATCAGCGAGGGCCAGGTCGCCAGGCTGCGCGAGCTGGGCGCCACCGTGGAGCGGATGTCGGGCGCGGGCCGCGTCGAGACCGCCATCGCCATCGCCTCATCCACGCTGTACCAGACCCCGGCGAGGGTGCTGCTCGCCCGTGACGGGGACTGGGCCGACGCGATCACCGTGGGCGCGTTCGCCGCGGCGACCACCACGCCGGTGCTGCTCAACCCCACCGACAGTCTGCACCCCGCTGTGGCCGAGTGGCTGGCGGGTATCCCCGGTGTCGAGGTGGTCGTGCTCGGTGGCACCGGAGCGATCAGCGACACCGTGGTGCAGCAGCTGCGCGACCGCGGCCACCCCGTCCGCCGCGTGTCGGGTCCGAGCCGCGTGGAGACCTCCGTCGCCATCGCCGAGCAGGTGTGGGGCCGGACGACCCTCCAGATCGGTGACACCGTGGCCATGGTGGACACCTTCGCCCCGAACGGCTGGCAGCCGACCCTCCTTGCCGCACAGCTGGCATCGCGCCGGCCGACCGTGCTGCTGTCGGGGACCGGTGAGGGGCTGCACCCGGCGGTGTCGAGCTACCTCGACCGTGCGGTCACGGCGTCCACGCCCGGCGTGCTGAGCGGCCCGACGACGGCCGGGCTGGCCGGTCCCCTGCGCGGCCACATCGGCTGACCCCGACGCCTCAGGTCGGGGCCGTCCCGGCCGATGGGTGAGACAACATCCGGGCAACCGGGGTTGCCGAGGCGTCCGTTTCTGGTCACGAGTGACTACGTACGCTGCGCCGAGGCGCGCCGCCTCCGCGCCGAAGTTCAACCCGGCGGGGGATAGTGGCGCGACGCGGTCGGCCACACGGTTGAGGCATGCAGACGACGCGCCCCACCGCCCCCGCCCACCACGACGACATGATTCGCACGAACATGCCCCTCGTCGGGTACGCGGTGAGCAGCATGGCCGCGCGGATCCCGCGTCACGTGCCCCGCGAGGACCTGATGTCGGCGGGGATGCTGGGCCTGACCCAGGCCGCGCAGGCCTACGACCCCTCCACCGGTGTCCCCTTCGACCGCTTCGCCCGCCTCCGCATCAAGGGCGCGCTGCTGGACGAGCTGCGATCCCGCGACTGGGCGTCCCGGTCGGTGCGACGCAACGCTCGCCGCATGCAGGCGGCGCGGGACACCTTCGTCTCCCGCGAGGGCCGCACGGCAAGCCTGGACGAGACCGCCGCCGAGATGGGTGTCGAGGTCGACGAGGCGCGCCACATGGTCGACGACGTGCACCGCGGCACGGTGCTCAACTACCAGGCGCTGACCGAGGACGGGGTCGACGACATGCTGCCGGCGCCCGACGCCACCCCCGAGGCCAACATCCTGGACCGTGAGCGCCGGGCGATCCTGCTGGACGCCATCGCCGTGCTGCCCGAGCGCCAGCAGGCCGTCATCAACGCCTACTTCTTCGAGGAGCGTCCGATGGCCGACATCGCCGACGAGATGGGCGTGACCGAGTCCCGCATCAGCCAGATCCGCGCGGAGGCCTTCGAGATGATCCGCGCGGCGATGGAGGCGACCCTGGAGGACACTCCCGCCCCGGTCGAGCAGCGGCCCAACGGACACGCGGCTCGCCGGCGTGCCAGCTACTACGCCGCAGTCGCCACGGCCTCCACGGTCGCCCAGCGCCTGGACCGCGTGCCGGCCATGGCCGCCTGACCCCGAACCGACGGACGACGTGACCTCCCGCCGCTGAGGGGCAGTATCGCGTCGCTGTCGCCATTGACCGGCGGTCCGCACGGGAGGAGGGTGGGCGTGTGGACCCACGCGACCTGGCGGTGCGCAACGCGACCTACGCGTTGTTCGTCGAGCGCGGTGCCGCGCCGACGCCGGGGCAGGTCGCCGAGGCGGTGGCTGGCCACGCCGTCGAGGAGGTCGAGGAGGCCTGGCGTCGGTTGCACGACGCGCACGCCCTGGTGCTGGTGGACCGCGACGGCCCTGCCGAGCTGCTGATGGCCAACCCGTTCGCGGCCCAGCCGACCAACTTCCGGGTGCAGGCGGACGGGCGCGAATGGGACGCCAACTGTGCGTGGGATGCCTTCGGCGTGTGCGCGGCCCTGGGGGTCGACGGGCGCATCGAGACGAGCTGCCCGGACTGCGGCGACGACCTGACGGTGGAGGTCCGGGACCAACGACCGGTCGACGACGACCTGCTGTTCCACTGCCTCGTGCCGGCCAGTCGCTGGTGGGACAACATCGCCTTCACCTGACTGACGATGGCCCCCTTCCGGTCGGAGGAGCACATCACCCGGTGGCTGGACGGCCGCCCGGCGGGCGCGACGACCAGCCTGTCGACCCTGTCCGCGCTGGCCCATGCCTGGTGGGGCGACCGTCTGTCGCCGGACTGGACACCCCGCAGCCGCGACGAGGGCCAGGCGATCCTCGACGGCCTGGGCCTGACCGACCCCCACTGGACCCTGCCCGGCGGGTGAGTCCGGGCCTCAGCCGGGACGGCCGCCGGGCTGGACGCGGACTCGGTCCAGGTAGGGCAGCAGCACCTCGTCGAGCACACCGGTTGCCCAGCCGACGGCACGATCGATGGCCGGCCCCGCGTCGTCGAGCGTCATCAGCGGCGCCGGGGCGACGATGGCGGCCTCGTCGGGGTTGGCGGCCAGCCATTCCTCCAGCGATGGGGCAGCCATGGCCCGGGTGATGATCTGCTGTCGCTCGGCTGCGCTCCACGACCCCGCGGCGAGGTCGTGCTCGCCCTCGAGCGTGGGATCGACGACCTGTGCCCGGACCGCTGCGGCGTCCCCATCCAGCAGGTCCTCACCGGGCCAGCGCGGCGCCGGCGCGAGCAGCCCGTCCGGGCCGAGCCGGGACCAACGCGCCTCGAGCTGGATGATGTCGGCATGATCGTGGACGACGAGCACGATCGCCGTCGAGCACCCGCTCGTGGGGTCGGCTCGCCACATCCGCCACCCGGGCGGCAGCGCGGCGACCGACGTCGGGACCTGTGCCCAGCCCGGGGGCCGACCCTGCAGGACCGCCCCGATCCGGCGGGTCAGCGCTTCTCGTATGGCTCGTTCCACCTGTGGTCCCCGCCTCCTGTACGCGTTGGGTGGAAGGCTGCCAGACATCCCACGCACTCGGGCGCAACGCGTGGTGCCACCTACCATCTGGCGGGTGCACATCGGTCAGACGGCCCTGCGGCGCAGGGCGTTGCTGAAGGCCACCGTCCTCGGTGCGGCCCTGGCCTGCTCGCCTGCGCAGTACCGGACGTTGCTTGCCGGCCCGGTCGCTCGCGGTGCGGGACCGTACGGGGCGCTGCTGGGACCCGACGCCAACGGGCTGCTGCTGCCGAAGGGTTTCCGGTCGCGGATCGTCGCGGTGTCCGGGCTGCGGGTCGGACTGGTGGACGGAGCGTCGCCGTACGTGTGGCACACCGCGCCCGACGGGGCGGCGTGCTTCCCCGAGGCCGACGGTGGGTGGCGCTACGTCAACAACTCCGAGGTCGGTGGGGGCCTGGGCGGGGTGGGCGGCATCCGCTTCGCCGCAGACGGCTCGCCCCTCGAGGCCTACTCGGTGCTGGAGGGGACCTCCCGCAACTGCGCCGGCGGCGTCACGCCGTGGGGCACGTGGTTGTCGTGTGAGGAGGCCGGCGACGGCGGACAGGTGTGGGAGTGCGCGCCGGACGGGTCGTGGGAGGGGGTGCCCCATCCCATGCTCGGCCTGTACAACCACGAGGCGGTGGCGGTCGACCCGGTCAACCAGCACCTGTTCCTGACCGAGGACGACCCCGGCGGGCTCTTCTACCGGTGGGTGATGGCCGAGGGTCGCTTCGACGACGCCATGGCGAGCGGCAGGATGCGTGCCGACGACCCGGAGGACGGGACGTTGCAGGCGGCCGTCATGGCCGAGGACGGGGCCGTGGAGTGGGTGGACGTGCCCGACCCGACGGCCACGCCCCTGCGCGACAGCGTCGACGCGACGCCGTTCGATGGTGGGGAGGGCATCTGGTACGACTCGGGCTTCGTCTACTTCACCACCAAGGGCGACACCCGCGTGTGGGTTCACGACATCGCCGGGCAGCGGATATCGGTGCTGTACGACGGTGTCGAGGACCCGGAGGGGGGACTGGCCGGCGTCGACAACGTCACCATCGCCCCGTCGGGTGACGTCCTGGTCGCCGAGGACGGCGGCAACATGGAGATCCGGATGATCACCGCCGACACCCGCGAGGTCGTGCCGCTGGTCCAGATGCCCGGTCCGGCGCACGAGGGCTCGGAGGTCACCGGCCCCTGCTTCTCCCCCGACGGCACCCGCCTGTACTTCTCCTCCCAACGCGCCGGCCTGGACGGTCCGGGCGAGGGCATCACCTACGAGGTGACCGGCCCCTTCCGCACCGAGCGGGTCGGCATCGCCGCGACCGCGACACCCAGCTGAGCAGACCGCTTCGCACCGAACCCATGACGCCGCCCCCTTCGCAAGGGGCGGCGTCGGTTCGTTCGGGTGAGTGGGTCAGAAGGCCGTGGACGTCGGCGGTGGCCCGAGTGGACGACCGCCGGGGCCGTCGTTGTAGGTCAGCCACTGCACCGAGGGCACCTGGCCGACACCGGGAACGGAGTAGTCGCACACGCCGTCGGGGAACGCCTGCTCGAGCACCAGCAGGTCGACCGGGGTGACGGGTGGGACCGCGCCGGCGTAGTCGGCCGGGTCGATCGGCTTGAGCGTGCACTTCAACACGTCGTGCGACAGCGGCATGCCCGCCTGGATGCGCGAGTCGGCGAAGACCTCCGGCGCGCATGCCGACAGGTCCTCCTGGTCACCGGAGCTCCAGCAGGAGTCCACGGCGATCGCCGGTCGGGTCTCCTTGACCGCGTCGGGGTCCAGGCCGGTGAGCGGGTCGATGCCGCCGTCCGCCTCCACCGCCGCCAGCCAGTCGTCCATCGTGTCCCAGGCCGTGCCCGACGGGCCGTTGTGCCAGATGACGTGGTTGTCCTCGTGGCCGATCCTCGCCATCCGCTCCTCGATGGCGTAGGCGTGGTACGGCGTGTGGATCTCCACGTTGAGGGACGCGGCGAAGTCGATGATGGCGGTACGGGCCAGGCCACGACCGTCGTTGAGCATGCTCGAGCGGTAGGCGATCTCCGCCGTCGCCGGGTCCATGGCGGTCCGCTCGACCTGGCGGATGCCGTCCATGTCGACCCCGCCCACCCGGGTGTTGAGGTCGAGGAACTGCTGCATGGTGATCTTGCCCGGGTCGGTCACCGGCAGGTTGAGGGCGGCCAGGCCGTACTGCACGCCGACGTTGTCCAGCGCCCGGTTGGCGAAGCCGTCGTCACCGCGACCCCACACGTTGACCTGGATGTCCTGGATGGTTGCCCGGCAGCCGTCGGACTGCACGACCGGGATGTAGTCGCGGGTCGGGTCGGGGGTGTTGGTCGTCGGCACGCCGGAGTCGGAGAAGCAGCCGTTGAAGGGGATGGAGCCGGGCGCGAACGTGCCGGTCCAGGCCGCGCAGGTGGACTGGGGTGGGCCGTGGCCGTCGACGGCTGCCTTCTGCAGCGGCGTCATCGGGCTGGCGGTGGCTTCGAGGACCACGCAGTCGTGGACCTCCATTGCGGTGGACCACACGTCGGGGAAGGTCGAGCCGGGCATCAGACCGTTGGTGATGCCGGGGTAGGCGTTGGAGACCTGCAGTTGGCCGATGGCGCCGCCGGAGCCGCCGGTGCTCATCGTGTAGCGGATGGGGCCGGCCGTCTCGACGACCCGCTCCTTGAGCATCAGCGCCGTCTCGGCGGACAGGACCGGGTTGCAGTGGTGGCCCAGCACGTTGAGGGAGGAGGTGGCGATCGCGAAGCCCTCGGCCAGGCGGGTTGCGTTGAGCACGCCGGGCATCGACCCCTGGGTGTAGTTGGTGTTGCAGCTGGCGCCGAAGGGGTAGTAGAGCTTGCGGTTCCAGCCGTCCTGCGGAGCGCGCGGGTCGGGGTCGCCCAGGGCCGGGTCGTGCAGGAACGCGAAGGCGTAGAGGCCGCGGTTGAGGCTGCCCCGCTCCCGGCGGACGATGTGGCGGACGGTGTCACCGCGGTCGGTGGTGATGGTGGCGACGTCGGTCGGGGGGTTGTCGACGTCGTAGGCCTGGTAGCTGGTACCGCCGGTCGCGACGTAGTGGTAGTCGACGATGCTGGGGGCGTTGCAGTGTTCGTCGGTGGGCTCGCCCAGGCCGTTCTCGGCGGTGCGGCAGTCCCACGGCTGCAGATGCGGCCCCGAGAAGACCGGGCCCTCGATGGGGTGGTTGGTGAGCGTCAGGGTTGCGCCGGATCCGTCCGGCTGGGTGGCGGTCAGCACGTTGTCGCCGACGGTCAGGCCGGTGACGAGGCCGAGGTAGCGGCCGTCGAGACCGGTCGCGAAGGCATCGGTGATGTCGGTGCCGTCGAGGTCGATCGCGGTGCCCGCCGGCGGGGTGGGCGTGATCTCGACCAGGACGTCACCGCCGGAGACGAGATCGGCCCGTGTGGAGAGCGTCGAGATAGTGAGCTCGGGCCCGGATGCCCCGACCGGGACGGCGAGGAGAAGCGTGGACAGCAAGGCGAGGACCGCGAAGATCCTCGGAACGATCGTGCGCATGTGTGCCCCTGTTCGGTTCGGCCGCACCCTCGGCTCGTCGGGGGCGACTCGTCGGCCCCTTCGTCGTGGGGCCGGCGTTCTCCTGCCGAGGAGGCTGACCTGGCCGAGGTGGAGACGCGGTCTCTGTTCCACGAAGGGAGTCGAGGCGAAGCCCTAGCAGTGGTAGAGAGCCGGGTCGGTGAGCACCGGCGGGATCAGGGCCCGCTGCGAGACCTTCGCCGGGGTAGGGTCCCCGCCGTGAACACGCACATCAGATGACCGGGCACGGCCCCGTCAGCGGTCGGGCCCACCGATGGTCATCCCCGATGACTCGCGACCCTCGAAGGAGCCGCCCGTGTTCTCCGTGCTCAAGCACCTCTCCATCACCATGCCCAACGACAGCCGCCTGGGCCGTCTGCCGCGCTTCTGGCGAGACGCCGATGACCAGTGGAACCGCTGGTACGGCCTGGAGGTCCCTGGCCTGATCGATATCAGCGTCTGCCCCGGCGAGCTGCGGGACGACCGCTGGTTCACGCTCGGCCAGTCCGACCGGACCCACCTCTGGTTTACCTCACCGGACTACGCCTTCAACGCCGGGGTCGCGTTCGCGGCCCTGCACATCGACCCCGAGCAGTGCGTCCACGACCAGCTCGACGAGCACGATCTCGGGTTGCTGAGGCCTCACCGTGTGCTGCAGCTGGCCGACTGGATCCAGCCCAACATCCTCGATGAGGACCACCCCGACTACCTGAGCCCCGAGTGCTGGCGGCGTCCGCTCGGGCCGGTCGGCTCCTGACCGAGGGATTCTTTCGAAGAGGGGATTCAAGACCTGTTGTATCTCGACCGTTGTTCTGCCCATGACCATGGACAACGGATCCCGCCTGGCTCGATCGCCGCCCCGGACAGGGAGCTCGCGAGATGGAAGCCGAGGCTGCGGCCGCCACCCCCGGATGGCTACGCGTTGTGCGAATGCTCTTCGGAGTGCATGACGACGAGCGGGCGTGGCGGCGCGGCGCCGAGGGAGAAGAAGCGGTTGGACGGAAGCTGGCGAAGCTGGGCGATGGTTGGACCGTGCTTCACGATCTGCCCCTCAACGCAAAGGGGTCGAACCTGGACCACCTCGTGATCGGCCCCGGCGGCGTCTTTGCGCTCAACACCAAGAAGGTGCGCGGCAAGATCTGGGTCGGTGAGCGAATGGTCATGATCAACGGCCAGCGCACCTCCTATCTCCGAACGGCCAGGTGGGAGGCCAGGACGGTGGCGAGCCTCCTGTCGACGGCCACGGGCCAGACAGTCGACGTCCGGTCAGCGCTGGTCTTCGTCGGTGGCGATCTGACGATCAAGCAGCGCCCAGCCGACGTTGGCGTCACGACGAACTGGACCATCAAGCGATGGCTTGAGTCCCATGGAACGGTTCTCGACCCGGAACGACTGGCGGAACTCCACCGCAGTGCGCGACTCGCACGGACGTGGCCCGCGCCGCCACTGACCAAGCACTGGTGAGACCGGTCCCTCCTGCGCGCCGTCATCCCTGACGAGGGCACCTTGGCATACTGCCTCGAGAGTTCTCGATCGCCGACCGAAGTGTGGCCGTGTCGATTGACGCCAGGAAGATGAGGCCATGTGCGCAGCAAACCGGTAGCCCGGCTTCCCCTTGAAGCTTCCACCCATCATCCGCGCCACATACGGTGATGGGGGTGGGTGGTGGCGTGCAGATGTGGACATTCGAGGATCGGAGGCCCTCGAACGATGAACTGTCGCGGCAGATGGGGCTACCTGCCGACGTCTTGTTCCTGACCGCAACCAAGCCGCAGGAGAAGGACCGACTCGGGCTCGCCGGCTCGGGACAGCACGATGGGGACGGCACGCCGCACGTGTGGTTCCCGGACGCCATGTCGCTGCTAGTGGATGGCCCCTACCTCACGACGACCGACCTTCGGGTCCTCGTTCGCAGGTACGCCAACCAGATCAGCGACATGGAGCGCTCGTGGCAGATCCGTCACGACGCCGGCCTGCTTGTCGAGGCCTTGGATGACGCCTGGCAGCGTGGGACAACCCCTGGCATCCCGGCGGACGAGCACATCGGCAAGGACCTCGCGAAGCTACTTGTGGACCTCCACCGTTGGATCATGTCGCACCCCGATCGCGGAACGCGGTTGCCACTTCCCAAGCTGCTCCGGACCACGATCGAGGCCTGGGACGGGTTGCCCAACGTCGTCGTCATGGAGGGCTTCACCTTCCTCACCCCCGTCCAGCGCCACCTGGTCAAGACCCACATGACCCGTGGCCAAGTGCACGTCGTGATGCGCCACCGCCAGCACGATGCGCTCTTCAAGGCCCTGGAGCACACGCACCGGAACTGGTGGCCCGCTTCCACCCGCAGGCTCGAGACGGTTCCCGTCAGTCCTGCAGGGATGGCCTCGCTCCGACGATCCTTCAAGCTGGGTGTTTCCGCTGCGCCAAGCCCCTTGGCATCCTGTCGCGGCTACCACCACCGCCATGCCGAGGTTGATGCTTGCCTGGATCGGATCGAGGCCCACATTGCCAGCGGCGGCAAGGCCGACGACATCGCCATCGTGACCCCGATGCGCGGCCAGTACGATCAGTTGCTTCGCGAGCAGGCCGAGCTTCGTGACCTGCCGGTTCAGATCGGCGTGCCTCCGCAACTGCTGCTGCTTACTCCAGTCGGCCGGTTCGTCCTGCTCCTCTACCAGGTGTGGGTCGACGGGGAGCTTTGTCTGGAACCGGCCCAGCTGGCGGAGATCATCGGTTCGGGCTGGCTGGGTGAGGCCGCTCAGGCATCGGCGACGACCCTACGCCTGCTCAGCGACCAGTGGTTCGACCGGTGCCGGACCGCTGACGAATGGCGCACGTCGCTCGGCCAGCTCGTTCGGGCTCCCGACGACGGGAGCACGGAGCGCCTCCCGACCTCGCTCGTCGGCCGCCGCAGCGAGCTGCCCAGCCTCTGGGCGGAGGCAATCGGCATCGTCAGCGGGCTGGCCGAACGACTCTTCGGCACCGGACCGCGGACAATCGGGGGCCACGTCCGACTGCTCCTCGAGCAGCTGGAGACGCTCAGCGGATCCCCGGACTTCTCCATCGAGCAGCAGATCATCGAGGAGGTGCGGCTGTCCCTGGAGGAAGCCGCGGACTCCGGAGGCATGGAGCTAGAGGCGGAGGAGTTCGGCGAGGTCTTGGTGGCGTTGTCACAGCGCTATCGGGAAGCCGAGGAGGCTGATGGAGTGGCGGAGGCCGCCCCCGAGGGACAAGTGTGGTTGACGACGCCAAAGGGGATCGACGTCGTGTCGCGACAGCTCGTGCTGGCGTTGGGCTTCGACGCGACCCAGGTGCCCCAACGGTTCACCCCGGGCTGGCCGATTCCCAGGGAGGACCTCGGGGTTCACCTCGACATCCAGCGCTACCTCTTCGGCACGTTGCTGTGGTCCGCCAGCCAGGAGCTGCACATCTCCTACGCAGAGAACACCAACCGCGGCCCCGTCTCGGCCTCGGTGTACCTCGACGCCGTTGCACCCGTGCAGCACACCCGTGCGCCTACGCCAAGCCCCCCGGCAACACCACCTCCTACCACCCCCGACCCAGGGGTGTGGCGGCGAGACGAGTACCTCCTTCCCCAGGTCGCCGTCTACGGGCTCTGCCCCTACCGGTACCGAGCCGAGATGCTTGATGAACGAGCCGGTGTCATGAGCGACGAATTCCACCTGCGTGTCATCGCTGAGGTCGCCCTGCTGGAAACGACGTTCGACAACGCAGCATCGGCGAGGCCGGTGGACGACATGGCCGGACTCCGTGCCCTGCTGCGCGAGTGCTACGTCACGGCCAGAGGGGCGCTACGCGACGCTTTCCCCGGTCTCAGCGAAGCCTCGTGGAGGGTCATCACCGAACGAACCGGCGAGAACATGACTTACCTGCTCGACACGCGACTCAGTCACGTCACAGACGGGCCGCTGTCGGTGGAGCAGGCATGGTCTCGGGCCGATGTTCTCCGGGACGGTGACCACCGGATCCGGCTCAAGACAACCGTCAAGCACATGCTCCAGACCCCAAGCGGCCGCTACTTCCTGCACGAACCCCTGGTGCTCCGCCATTTCTCCTACCCGGAGAAGTACACCGAGAACGTGGACCTCGAGCTTGTCGAACGGCAGGACGCAAGCGTGTTCAGGACACGAGGTGACGCGCTCCGCTTCATCGCCGACGGCGAACGCCTCCTCAACAGGGGCAACCCGTCGGGCGACGACGTGGACCGGATCCGCGACCTCGCGTCGCAGCTGATCCTGTCGATCGAGCGAAAGGCGTTCCCGAAGAACCCTGGGGACCACTGCGCCCACTGTCCCGCCCTCACGACGTGCCTTGGGAGGGAGTCGCGATGACGTTGAGAGGATTCCGGGAGGTCAACGAGCAGCAGTCCAACATCGTGGACAGCGTTCTCGGCAACAAGGTCACGATCGCAACCGCCGGCGCAGGGTCCGGGAAGACCTACACCATGATCGCCACCGTCATGGAGCTCCTGAGGCCGCCGGGTGGGACGCATCTAGCGTTCACGGCCGACCAACTCGCGCTCGTGACGTTCACGGTCGAAGCCGCGGAGCAGCTTCGGGCGGAAACCGACGAGGCCATCTTCGCCGCGTTGACGAAGGACCCCACCAACCGCGATCACTGGTGGGAGCAGCGCGAGCGGCTGCCCTCGGCGTTCATCGGTACGATCCACTCGTTCGCGCATCAGCTTCTCAAGGACTTCGGGCATGACAGCACCGTCCCGAGGTCTTCCACCCTGAACAGCAGCGGCACCGCTCGTCGGGAGGCCATCGCGGACGCACTCGAGGTGGCGTTCGCCGGGCACCCGAGCATGACGACGTTGCTGGAGGTGGACCTCCCCGAGTACCGCCTGGTCAAGGAGGCGGAGAACGTCCTCGACCACTTGTCCAGGGTCGGGATCGACCCGGAGTCGGTTGCTGCGGCAACCGACCACGCGGGCGCCCATGAGGTGACCCGTGCGTTCGTGCGTTGGCTGGTGGCGTCCGACCACGCGCACACCAACGACAAGGTCCGACGGGGCTCTGTGGATGTCGATGACCTGCTGCTGCGCTTGGTCTCGGCGTTCCGCGCCGATCCCGATGGCGCGTCCAAGGCCGCCCGGCAGCATCCGGTTCTGTTCGTCGATGAGTTCCAGGACACCGACCGCGTGCAGATCGACGTCATAGAGCGGCTGCTTACCGACCTCCAGAAGCTTCTGGTCGTCGGCGACGTGAAGCAGTCGATCTACGGCTTCCGTGCCGCCGACGCCAAGCTCCTCCACCAGCTCGCGAAGCGGCTGAGCGTCAAGCCCCTCCCCCTCCACGTCAGCCGGCGTCCCAGCAGGGAACTGCTCGACGCCCAGAACGCCTTGTTCTCCCGCATCGGGACCCGATACACCGATCTGGATGAGAAGCTCCTCGCCTACGACGGCAGCCCGACGTCACCAACCACGCTGGCTCCGCTCGTTGTTGACCAGTCAGGCTGGGACGATGTCCCTGCCAACCTCGGGACATGGGTCAAGGAGCTGCTCGGCACGCCGTCCGTCCTTCCCAACCCTATGTTCCTCGAACCTGCCGACCTCGTCGTCCTCTGCCGGACGAACTCCCAAGCTGACCAAGCCGTCGCGGAGCTCACCAGCGAGCTCGCCGGCGTGGCTGAGGTCCGCCGCAGCCGCGGGGAGTCCTTCTTCGAGCAACCGGAGGTGGTGGCCACGCTGCAGGTGCTGGAGATGCTGCTCAGACCCGGCGACGATGCCACGCTGGCCATCGCTCTGGACTCGATGTACTTCACCGACATCGACGCCAGATCGGAGATCGCCCGCCTCGTGCAGTACGGCAAGGACCGCGGCAGCCCGCTCACCGACTGGCTCATCGACCATCACCCCGACACGATGGCGTGGATCACGACCTGCCGGCGCACCGCCCGCTCCGACTCGGCCCCCCAAGTGCTCGCCCGCCTCTATGAGACCTCCGGAGTGCTCGACCGTCTGCGCGCGGAGGGGCGGACCGACTCGGCGCTGGTCCTGGAGGATCTCCGGGAGGACGCCAGGAACGTCTTCAAGCGGGAGCAAGCGCTGACTCTTGACGCCTTCGTCGAATGGCTGAGGATCGCCGTCCTCAACGGGTTCCCGTCCCCACGGGACCGGCGCGGCGACCGGCGACCTCCCTACGTCCGCGTCATGACGATCCACCAATCGAAGGGAATGCAGTACCCGGTGGTGTTCATACCCTGGATCAACCGTGCGTTGGCGTCGGCCGCGACGGACCCGCACTACCTGATCGGGGACGACGACCGTCTTGACCTCAACCTGCCGCTCCGGGACGGCGGGACCACCCGGTCAGCCGAATGGGATCGGATGCTGACACGCAACCGTCGTGCGCTGCTGGAGGAGGAGATGCGACTGCTCTACGTCGCAGTCACCAGGGCGCAGCAGCAGGTGATTCTTCTCGGGGGGCGCACGCAGCCGAGCCCGCCGGTCCCAGCCCACCACGACAAGTACTCCTGGCTGGATGAGATCGTGCATTCGCTGGAGGACGGCATCCCATCTGGCGTCCACATGGTGGCGGGCGGTCCCGGCACAGCCGAGATCGCGGCCCTGCGGAGGGCGTCGAAGCCCGAGGGCGCGACCCTATGACCGGACGCAACGGTTCGTGGACGCGTTCGCGCGTCCAGACGTGGCCAAGCATCCTGCGATCGCTCGCCTCGCTGCACGGTCAGCCCGCTCGATCGCCGCTGCCGTTGGGGAACCACGCAGACCCCAACGACGAGGCGGTGTTCATCCAGCTGACATACATGACCCGCAGCCAGCGCACCGTCGAGGCCGCGTTCGATGATCTGCGAGCGCTGGCGCCGACAAGCTGGACCGAGCTAGCGGACGCGGATCCGCGACGGGTCGCGGATGCGGTGCGACCGCTCGGGCTGATCACCCGAAGGACCGAGAACCTGATGTCGTTCGGGGCCCAGATGGCGGACCGTCACGGCGGTGATCTCATGACGCTCGACGACCTCGCCGACGCCGACCTGCTCAAGGAGCTGATGGCGCTTCCCGGGCTGGGCCCCAAGGGTGCCCGGTGCGTCGCTGCCTACAGCTTCGGCCGGGACGTCATGGCCGTCGACGTCCACGTCCTTCGGGTCGCCAAGCGGCTGGGGATGCTGGAACCAAGCATGACGTGGGCGCGGGCCACACGACTCATCGAGGAGGGGGTGCCCGCCGGTCTGCGCTACGACGCCCACGTCCTGCTGGTGCAGCACGGCCGCGAGGTCTGCACCCAGCGGGCCCCGGCATGTCACGCGTGCCCGCTGGTGGGCCGGTGCCCATCAGCGTTCATCGCTTCCGATCGCCGCGCCGACTACGTTCCGGAGCTCCGGCATGGCACGAACGGCAAGGGAGGGAACTGAGGAGCCGCTCAGGCATCTGTCGCTGACGCTCTGGCGAACCGCACGCGCTCTTGGGTGAGGCTCACGTCCCCGACGCGCCAACCCGCCTGGACCCAGGCCCGAGCCTGGACGTGACGCCCGTCTGCCTCGTTGGCCCACCACGCGCGATGTCGACGAGCAGAGGCGGGCAGCCCGCCGACGAGGTGGTCGATCTCGTCGAACGTCATGGACACCGGCGACGCAGCGTGACGCAGATAGTCAGCCAGCAGCCCGTACTTGCCCATGGCAGGACCCTACGCTTGCCAGCCCTCGCTGCGCACGGTGGCGTAGGCGTTGTGCGAATGGATGCTCTCGTCGTTGACGACGCAGACCTCGTATCCCGCGATCCGCGGGTCCTCCTCCATCGCGATCGCCACGTCGCGTGCGAGGTCCTCGACGAACCGCGGGTTGTCGTAGCCAGCCATGGTGACGTGTCGTTCGTCGGGTCGCTTGATGACCGAGTACACGGGCGAGGACGATTTCGCGTCGGCGAGCTCGATGAGCTCCTCGATCCAGACCAGCTCGGGCTGGCCCGACAGGTCGACGGCCAGGTCGATGGTCATCCGTACCGTGCCGCGCTGGTTGTGAGCACCGTAGTCGGAGATGTCGCGGCTGCAGGGGCAGACCGTGGTGACCGGTGCCTCGACGGTCAGGCGGAACCGGACGTCGCCGTCGTGGTCGCGGATGTCGAACTCGCAGTCGTGGTCGACGATCCCTCCCGCACCGGTGACCGGGGCCGCCTTCATCACGAAGTAGGGGAAGCGAACGCGCGCGCGAACATCGGTTGCTCCCAACCGCCGCCGGAGGTCGCTGGCCAGGTGCGCCATCGTGAAGAGGGTGAATGCACCGTCGTGGGCGTTGAGCGCTTCGAGGAAGCGGGACATGTGCGTCCCCTTGACCTCCGCGGGCACGTCGACACCCATGGAGAGCGTGCCGACGGTCGCCTGTCGCTCGCGCTCGCGGTCCAGGACGGTGATCGGGAAGCGAACGTCGCTGACGCCGACCTCGTCGAGGCGGACACCCCGAGAATCAGGGCGACCCTGGACGTCTTCGATCGCCGCACCCACGACTGCCTCTCTAGCCACCGGTGCAGCAGCACGTGAGGCGGAGGACAGGGTGTTGCCCGTCCTGGCGGACCCCGGCAGGAAGATCGCGGAGGAGTCAGGAGTTTCGGCCACTTCCACCGCCGCCACCTGGACGTCGTCGGCGAGCGGTCCTCCGGCGTCGATCTCCGCCGCGATCCATGCCGCGAGCCGTTCGGCCGTCGGGTTCTCCAGACCAGGAAGCTCGTTGAGCATGTGGTGGTCCAGGCGTTCCTCGATCGGCTTCCATCGGGCCTTCAGATCACCGAAGTCCACGATCCACGCCGCGTGCTCGTCGACGGGCCCGCGGAGGAAGATCTTGACCTGGTAGGTGTGCCCGTGGACACGTCCGCACTTGTGCCCTTCCGGCACGTTGGGGAGCATGTGGGCCGAGTCGAACGTGAACCGCTTGGCGATCAGCGTCGTGCCGGTCGGCAGAGACCGTTCGAGGTCCAACAGCACGGAGGTCGTGGTGGTGTCCTGGCTCATGACGGGTCCTTTATGGGATGCCCAGCAGCTTGTGGGTCTGCAGGCTGAGGGTCCAGAGTGGGTGGCGTCGGCAGTACTCGACGGTGCGCTTGGTGTTGTCGACCGCGTCGGGGCCGTCCATGGGCTGCAGGTAGAAGTGGTCGAAGTCGAGGTCGACGAACTGCGCCGGGTCGCCGGCGACCTGCGGGTACACGAGCTTCAGCTCGCTGCCGGACGTCTGGACCAAGGTGGATCCCAGCTTGGGGCTGACCGTGAGCCAGTCGATGCCGGGAGGCGCCTCGATCGTGCCGTTGGTCTCGACCGCGATCGTGAAGCCCTCGGAATGGAGGGCGTCGATCAGCGGGGGGTCGAGCTGAAGCAGGGGTTCACCGCCGGTGCAGACGACGTAGCGGCGCCCGGCGGGGTCGTCGTCGACGGTCCACAGGCTGGCGACGTGCGTCGCGAGCTCGACGGGGTCGGCGAAGCTACCGCCGCCTTCGCCGTCGGTCCCGACGAAGTCGGTGTCGCAGAACTTGCAGATCGCTGACGCACGGCCGTCCTCTCGTCCGGACCAGAGGTTGCAGCCCGCGAACCGGAGGAACACTGCGGCCCGGCCTGCGTGTGCGCCCTCGCCCTGAAGGGTGTGGAAGGCCTCCTTGACCGCGTAGGTCACGACCCGCTCCCCCGGGCGAGCACCTCGAAGGCGTAGTCAGGGTCGGCGTACTCCGTCGGGTCCTCGACACCGGCGTCACGGAAGGCCTCGCGCCGCTCCACACACGTGCCGCACCGACCGCAGTGGACCGCGCCACCCTCGTAGCAGGACCACGTGTCGGTCCAGTCCACGCCGAGGACGTCACCGAGCCTGCAGATGTCGGTCTTGGACTGGTGCACGAAGGGTGCGACGAGCTCGACCTGGCCGAAGCCCTCGTTGCCGGTCTTGAGCGCCACGCCGAGCTGGTCGACGAAGGCCGGACGACAGTCGGGATACACGAAATGGTCACCGGCGTGCACGCCGACCTGGACGGTCGTGGCTCCCCGAGCGACAGCGATCCCGTAGGCGACGGAGATCAAGATGGCGTTCCGGTTGGGAACGACCGTGACGGCCATGTTGTCCTCGGCGTAGTGGCCGTGAGGCACATCGACGTCGGTGTCGGTGAGCGCGGAGGACAGCGCCTCGCCGATCGGCAGGGAGACCACGTCGTGTCGACAGCCGAGCTTGTCGGCCGTCCGTGCCGCGAACTCCAGCTCGGTCCGGTGCCGCTGGCCGTAGTCGACTGAGACGAGGTCGACCTTTTCGTTCAGGCCCTTCGAGAGGTGCGCGAGCACCGTCGAGTCCATGCCGCCGCTCAGCACCGTTACCGCGTAGCTCATGTTGTCCACACCCCTTGATCGTTTGCGCTGCTTGCCTGTCACACCGCCTGGTTAGGTTCCCGGGACGGCGTTGAGGCGAGGCTAGCCGCAGTTTCTGAACGTGTCCAGAGCTTGTAACTACACGCGGGTTGTTCCATAGTGGGATGCAGTTTCGAAGAAGGGGTGTACGTGAGCAGGATCGACATCGTGGTGCCGTGCGTGGACCGGAAGCGGGCGGATGCTGCCACGTCCGCGAGCCTGGCCAGCGTTCGTCGTGCAGATCTCGACCAGCAACTCGCCTTGTGGGAGGAGCAGCTGCTCTCCCCTGCGCGTGACGCGATGACGGCCCGAGAACGGTACATGGGCGAGGCATGGCTGCAGTCCCAGCAGCTGGAGGACGACGCCCGGGAGGCGGGGTTCTCCCCCGTCCTTTGGGTCGCCTCCGCGGGCTACGGGTTGATAGCCGCGGACGACGAGATCGTCGGCTACGGAGCGACGTTCTCCCCGCCGAGCGAGGACGACGCCGGACTCGACCCGTCGGGACGCCGCTCGGCAGTCCGTCGTCGACAGTGGTGGAAGGCGCTAGCGCGGTCGCGGGCGTTGCGGACCGGGAGACCCCGCCGCCTCGCCGAGCTACCACCCAGCAACGGCGGGGCACCCGTGATGGTCGTTGCGTCCAGCGCGTACGCCGCCGCCTTCGGCACGGACCTCAGCGAGCTGCTTTCCCATCCACAGGCCATGCTGGTGTGCGCAGGCAAGGATCTGGACGGCACCGCGGACGATCCCGCCTTCGACGCACGGATCGAGGACAAGCTCGCACCTGGCACCCGCCTGTCGCTCAACCAGCGGGCAGCCAGCCTGGTGGTCCAGCGTCTCGGCCGGGGGCTTGACCGTGACGAGATCGCGTCGAGCCTGCGTGACACCACCGCGCTGGCCCGTCCCAAGGTTGTCCCTGACCGTGAGGTGACCACCGACGAGCAGGTGAAGGCATTCATCCGGACGCAGCTGGACCGTGACCCGACGCTGACCCGGTCGCCGCTCCTGCGGAAGTTCCGTGACGACGCCGGCAAGGCATGCGAGCAGAAGCGTTTCGGGAAGCTCTTCGAGGCGGTCAAGCAGGAGAAGCGGGAGAACACCCTTGTCTGAAACCAAGACCATCGAACGCCGCGCCCTCCAGCTGGAGCAGCCCGGCGGGCACGTCCTCTACATGTTCACGTTGTCCCCGTCTGAGATCCTTCAGGTCGCCGACATCTCACGGATCTCTCGCGATGACGAGGGGCAGCTGATCGGCTACCAGCGAGACCAGGTCCGTAGCCATGTCAACGACATCCGCGACTACCTGCGTGGCGATGACATCGTCTTCCCAAACGCGATCATCCTCGCGCTGGACGGTGAGCACCGCTTCCGGTCCTCTCGTGGTCCCGGGGCAACCGACGGGTTGTCACGAAGCGGGACGCTCGAGATCTGCCTGGGTGGAGATCGGAAGCCGGCCTGGATCGTCGACGGACAGCAGCGCGCCTTCGCGCTCGCCGACGTCATGCGTGATGACCTGCCCATCCCCGTCAGCGCGTTCGTCGCTGATCAGGTGTCGGTGCAGCGAGATCAGTTCCTTCGGGTCAACAACACCAAGCCGCTGCCTCGCGGCCTCGTGACCGAGCTCCTCCCGGAGGTCGTCGTGCCCATCTCCCGGAAGCTGGGCATGCGCAAGCTCCCTGCGGCCATCTGCGATCAGCTCAACCGCCAGGACGACTCCCCGTTCCAGGGGATGATCCGCCGACCGTCCTCGGCTCCGGAGGAGCGGAAGCAGGCGCCGATCACCGACACGTCGATCGTCAAGATGCTGGAGGAGAGCCTGCAGCAGTCATCCGGCTGTCTGTTCCCCTACCGCAACCTGGCGACCGGCGAGGCCGACACGGAGACGATCTGGCTGACCGTGACCGCGTACTGGGCAGCGGTGCGGGACACGTTCCCCGAAGCCTGGGGGCTGCCGTCAACGGAGAGCCGGCTGATGCACGGTGCGGGCATACGTGCCATGGGCCGTCTCATGGACAAGGTGATGGCGACGGTCAACCCCAACGCTGACGACGCTCACGAGCAGATCATGGCCGAGCTCGGGACCGTCGCGCCCATCTGCCGTTGGCTGGACGGGCAGTGGGAGGACCTCGGCGACATGGCGTGGAACGACATCCAGAACACCCCGAAGCACGTCCGGGCGTTGTCGAACCTGCTGATCCGTCGTTACGTCACGCAGCGGATGAAGGTTGCGTGATGCTGTTCTACTTCCCGGACAGCCAGGACCAGATCGATCCAACCTTCGACATGGAGCGAGAGGAGCACCCGCCGTTCCACGTTCGGCAGCGCGACGACCGCTACGCCCACGAGGCTCTGACGCTGCGTGCCTACGACGGGATGCTCGTGTCCAAGGCCATGGTGGACGGGGTCGGTGGCAGCAGCGGTCGCTACACGGTCCCCCAGCGTCACCGGCTGTACCGGCAGGGGGCCCACCGCTTCTTCCGGCTCGAGGCCAGCGAGGGACCGCCGCTGATCACCCTCGGCGACTGCGGTGCGTTCACCTACGTCGATGAGCCGGTACCGCCCGTGACACCGGACGAGGTCATTGACTTCTACGACGGCTGCGGGTTCGACGCCGGGATCTCCCCTGACCACGTCATCCTGGCCCATCAGTCCGACCTCGAGCCCACCCTGCCGGGCACCGACGACGTCGATCCGATGTGGAAGGAGCGGCAGGCCATCACCCTCGAGCTGGCGGGTGAGTTCCTGACCCGGCATGCCGCACGCGGATGCACCTTCGAACCGGTCGGGGCTGCGCAGGGCTGGAGCCCGTCGTCGATGGCGTCGTGTGTGGAGCAGCTCCAGCAGATGGGGTACCGACGGGTTGCCCTGGGCGGCATGGTGCCGCTGAAGAACCCGCAGATCCTCGAGGTGCTGGAGGCAGTCGACGCGGTTCGACTGCCCGAGACCCAGCTCCACCTGCTCGGACTCACCCGGGTCGAGCACATGCACGACTTCGCACGGTTCGGGGTGACCAGCTTCGACTCGACGTCGCCGTTCTTCAGGGCGTTCAAGGACGACACCGACAACTACTTCACCGCCGACCGCCGCTACACGGCGATCCGGATCCCCCCGGTCGACGGCAACGCCAAGGTTAAGCGAGCGATCAAGAGCGGGAAGATCGACCACGACGTCGCCCATCAGGCCGAGCAGCGATGCCTACGGCTCGTGCGCGCCTACGCCGACCGGCAGATCGAGATGGACGAGGTCCTGGAGGCCCTGGCGGAGTACCACGCCATGTGGGACGGCAGGGTGCGTACCGACAGATACATCGAAACGCTGAGGGACCGGCCCTGGGAGACCTGTCAGTGCGGTATCTGCGCCGAGGTCGACGTCGAGGTCGTGCTGTTCCGGGGCACAGAACGAAACAAGCGGCGGGGGTTCCACAACGTGGCCATGTTCGCCCAGACACTGCGAGACAAGCTCCAGGAGGGGCACTAGATGACCACCACAACGACCATCCGCGTGCCCGCCATCGAGATCAAGCAGGGCGAGAACCGAACGCTGTACTCCTTCGCGGTCGACGCCAAGTCGATCCATGACTTCGCATCGGTGACCCGAGCGAAGCGTGACGAGGCCAACGCCGTCGAGGGCTACCAGCGCCCGGAGGCCGTCAAGCACATTCGGGCGATCAAGGACTACCTCGAGGCCGAGGATCCGATGATCCCCAACGCCCTCGTGGTGGCGTTCGACTCACGTGTGAAGTTCACCCCGTTGGCGGCGGCCGATGAGGTGGGTTACGCCAGCCATGGTCACCTTGAGATCCCGATCGTCAACGGTTCGGGAGAGGACAAGCCAGGCTTCATCGTCGACGGCCAGCAACGATCGGCCGCGGTGCGGGAGGCCAACGTCGGGGCGTTCCCCATGGCCGTGACCGCCTTCATCACCGACTCGCTCGAGGAGCAGCGCGCCCAGTTCATCCTCGTGAACTCCACCAAGCCGTTGCCCAAGGGCCTGATCCACGAGCTGCTGCCCACGACCCAGGCGAAGCTGCCGAGGCTCCTGGAACGCAAGCGCTTCCCGGCGTACCTGCTGGAGCGCCTGAACTACGACACCGACAGCCCGATGCACCTCCGCATCCGCACCTCGACCAACCCTGACGGGATCATCAAGGACAACTCGGTCCTCCGAATGGTCGACAACTCTCTCACCGAGGGTGGCCTCTACCGTTTCCGGGACCCCTTCACGGGCGCCGGAGACGAAGAACCCATGCTCGCGATCCTCAAGAACTACTGGACGGCTGTGGCGAAGGTTTTTCCGGAAGCCTGGGAGGAGACTCCCCGGCGATCACGCCTCGTGCACGGCGCCGGGGTCATCGCGATGGGCTTCCTCATGGACGCGATCCTCGACCGTGAGTACGACGTGAGGGTCCCGACCATCGAGACGTTCGAGACCGAGATCCGCTCGATCGAGGAGGTGTGTCGCTGGACCCGGGGGTTCTGGGAGTTCGGCCCGGGTGTCGAGCGCCGCTGGAACGAGCTACAGAACACGTCCAAGGATCAGCAGTTGCTGAGCAACTACTTGCTCGCTCAGTACCGGATGACATCAACCTAGCCATCGTCTCGGCTGGTCGATTCTCAAGCCAGTGCGGGGAGATGGTGATGCGGTTCGACGTCGCCTTTCTCGCCCCTTCAAGGAACATGACCGACACCTGGGGTCAGAATCGGGCAGCGTTGCTCCATCCGTTCCGTATGGGACGGCAGAAAAGACTTGGAAGGCGGGACCTGCCAGCCGACCCCTAACTCGCCGGCCAGCTGCGCGACGGGCCGGCCGAGCTTGCCGACCTGCCGGCACACCTCCGCCCGGGCCCGCTCCGTCATGCCGTTGCGGGGTCTGACGACATCATCGCGCCGCTCGGTCCACGTCGCCTTGGGGCACAGCGTTTCGCGGCAGCGCCAGATCCGCTTGGACGACACCAGCCGGGACGGCCGTCCGCCGATCGCCAGGTCCCGTAGTTGCACCGTGCGGCGGCCATGTGGCGTGGCCCACCACCGTACAGTCCAGACAGTCGGGGGGCCGGATGGTGGTCTCCACCGACAGCCACACCTCGCCGTCCACGAGCGTGGCTTCGCGCAGCGCGAAGCCCCAAGCCGAGCAACACGGTGCCCAACGTCGTGTCGTCACCCACCCTGAGGTCTCCGAAGCTTGCTGTATCGACAACCGCGATCATCGCGAGACCTCAGAACCTCAGGTCAGCCGTCACGAACCCTCTTTCCACGCTCAGTCGTGGAAGGCCGGTTTACTGGGCCGGTTGGCGATCTGAGACCAAGCGCACCTCGGTCTCCCAAGGCAGATCCCGCCGTAGATTTCGCCGAGTCTTCTGCAGTGCTTCCACGATCACTTGTCGACCCGCTTGCGTATCTAGGCCCTTTAGGTCCCACTCGGCGGCCCAGAATTCAGGGGTTAGGCTTTCCAAAACCTTGCGGGTCTCCCCATAGACGGAGTCGGGGTCTCCAGCGTCCACCTCACCTCGATCAATAAGCGGCGTGAGATCATCTACCATGAACATCGTCATGGCCACCAACCCCGCCTTACTCAGGAGGCGGGAATCCGCTACCCAGAGATCTGACCACGCCTCCTTGATAGCGCCCCACATAGCAAAGAAGAACCCGATAAGCGCATCATCGTTCTCCAACCCCGGCAACTCCTTCCTACCACAATAGTTCAGTGCCAGTTCAATAGCCGCCGGCCGGACAAGGTTCACCTGGCCCTTACGGTTATCATCAACCGGCCACATTAGACTTCGGTAGAATGGTGAGGCTTCGTCACCATCGACTATTCCGACATACGGCGCACTCGAATCAAGGTTTATTCGAGCAGTCGCCAGACGCGCCCTCAGCTCTTCGTCGTCGTACTGAAGTGCGAGGAGGCGAATGTGATCACTTGGGACTCGGGTAGACTTATTGTTGATGACCAGGAACTGAAATGCGACCTCTAGGTCCGATGGATCGATCAGACCAACGATGTTGAGTGGCATGTCACCATGCTTCGCAGCCGCGCCATAGAGTCGGTGCTGACCATCAATTACTAGCGACTTGGACTTGCCTTCAACTTTAATATGGGTTGAACCCGATTCGTCGATGACACGGACGCCATAGAGGGCGATTGTCAGCGCGGCGGGAATCGTGTTCCTTGGGTCTTGCTCCAAGTACTTCGAAATGGCATTGGTCTTGGCCGGACTCTTTCGCCTTTGAACTCCCCCACTCTTGCCAACCTCGGCCCTATCAACCTCGCACCACTCCAGGAGGTCGCCTGCGGGCGCGGAGAAGAGGACGCAGACAGGCGCCTCTTCAACTGACGGCCTCTGTTCAACCTGCAAGCAAGGGTATTGGTACACAGAAGTTCCTTCAGTATTTGTATTCAATAGTACTTCCTTGCCTCGCGAGCGACATCTATGAAGTCCACAGGCTGTGTTCGTCCTTCAAGTTCTAAGGACTGGATGGGTCCTCGGGCGTACAGTGCTTCCTTCAGCGATTTGGCTTGGGAGTCTCGTTCCGCCCGAAACAGCATCACAGCGATCCGGTATTTGGTGGAGTCAAAAGTTTCGACTTCGTTCTGCGAAGGTCGCGGTCTAACGTGGAACCCCTGAAACCAGAATTCGGTCCATAACGCAGCGTGATTCCGGGCGGAATTACAGCCCTTGCACGCGGGGGCAAGGTTCTCAAAGTCTGTGTCGCCACCGAGACTGCTCGGCCAAACATGCTCGACGGTCAACCGCTTCCCGTCCGCCTCCGTTGAATTGCGCCCACAGTAAATACAATGGTCTGGATGCGTATCACGCACTTCCCTGCTCAGTGCCGGACTTGGCGACTTGTCACACACTTCGAGGGCATCCATGAGCAAGGGTAAAATCCTGCGTACCTGTTCCACCGCGACGTGACACTCATGCAGGATAAGGTCCGTCAGATAGGAGTCGAATGCAACCGGGTCACTCTTAAGCATTTCACTCCGCGCCCACCGGGCCCCCTTCATAAGTCTTCCAAACATTGAGAACGCCTGGGTTGTCGAGAGGAAGTTGGAACCCAATTCCTCCCGGTCGATGAGGGAAGCACGTCGATCAATCTCCGCGGCTATCTGTATCTCCACCCGACAGAGATCACGTATGCGACGGAACAGGCGCTCTCCCCTTGTGGCAAACGGAATAAAGTCCATTACCGAACCAGCGGCGACCTTAGCCGTCACGGGCCAACCTCCTGAGGATCGCGGTAGTCCCCAATGCGTTTATATCCAGACAGGGGAACGGGGCGCGTTGGGCCCTGATGAAGTCTGTCGCAGCATGCTTCGCAGCCACCGTGACGATGGCAGCGATGTCAACGTTCTGCGCAATGGATCCGAGACGATCGCTTCCTCCGTGGTCGTTTGCAACGTGCACCTGGGTCCCGCCGCCAAGAGCGCGGAGGATAGCGGCGGCGCGGCGCGCCGGGCGTTCCATAAGGGAGTAGATCAGGATCCGCTTGCCGCGGAGGTGCTCGTAGGGAAGCGGTTCCTCGGCCGCCGCGGAGTGCTTGAGGTCGGCTGGGATGTCGGTGCCGCAGGCGGTGGCGGAGTCCAGGAGCGCCTCGTACAGGCCCCGGTTCACGCTCGACCAGCAGGTCCGGAGCTCGTCGACGATCCTGGTGGTGAGCCGCGCGGCGAGCGCCCGGTCGTCGCCAACGGCCACTTCGACAACCTCACCGAGTACGTCGATGGCCCACTCCGCGGAACTCGGCCCCATGTGGGCGTGGACCAGGTCCTCCAGCACGTCGACCACATCTTCGAGGGGCACCACTCCGCCCCCGTCGAGAACGTCCTCGAGCATCTCGCTGGCCGCTAGGCGGTCCGGCTCTCGCCGGCTTTCGCTGATGGATAGCGCAAGCAGACAGGTCAGGCCGAGGTCGGCGCGCTGCTCCCCGGTCAGGAGATCCCGGTGCGCGGAGCGCAGTTGACCGACGACCGACGCCAGCAGGCCTGGTTCGATCCCCGGAACGATCTCCAGCACCTGCTCGGGATCCGCGGCAGCCCAGTCACCGGACGGCTCGTAGGTCTGGGCGCGTTCGTCGCCGTCAGCCGCCAACCGGAGCCAGGCCGCCCAGGACGTGGGTGCACCGCCGGTAGCCCGGGCCTGCAAGTCCTCCACGATCGAGGCGATGCTCACATGGGTCCACTGAACGTTGCCGAGCGGTCCCAGATCCCGCGACGTCACGGCGAGCGCGCGGGTTGCCGCGCCCTTGTCCCCGAGCGTGTGCGCTGCCTGGAGCACGGTCTGCGCTGCGAACGGATCAATCGGACCGGGCAACCGCTCGGCGATGGTCAGCACCCCAGCGTGGTCGTGCTGACCCGCAGCGCTGTAGAGCTGACCAAGGTCTGGAACGGTAGGAGCTTCGGGAGCACTCGCAGAGCCTGCGCCGCCAGCGGCGTCACCATGGCCGAGGATCTCGATGACGATGGCGTCGTCGGTGCTGTTGAGCAACCGCTCGACCGTCAGTGGGCGGTCGCCGAGAAGCAACGCCTGGACGATCAGGTCAGCGCGGCCGGCGGGCGCACCGCCTTGGATCGCGATGCCGGGAACCTCCGGGGGAATCTGGTCCCGCAACCGCATCAGCGCGTCAACGTCGCCAGCCTCGTCGTGCTCCGCCAGATCACGCTGGTAGACGGCGTCGTCGATCGCCCTGACCACTCCTGGCGGGACCCTCATCCGCTCCAGACGATCAAGCATGGTCGGGGCCAGGAGCTCATCCCAAGCGTGAAGCCGGTGCAGCATCTCCACGCGGAGGAAAAGCAGGTTGGCCTCGTCAACCAGTCGTCGGTCGCGGATGACGCCCAGCACCGCTGCCGCGGCGTCCCGCTGTCCTCGGCCAGCCGCCTTGTGCATGTCCTCGATGAGCGCGCGCAGGCGAAAGGAGCTGAACGCAGGACGGTCCGGCCTGCCGTCAACAAGATCGACGAGAGACGAGAGACGAGACCGGACGGTCTCCCGATGCGTCGAGTCCCCACGGGGCAGAACCTCGAATCGCACGACGCGGCCCGGAAGTTCGTCCTCCAGCCACGCATCGAAGGGGTCGTCAGGATCCAGGACACCGCGGTTGGCCTCCATGTCGGTGAACGACGCGCCGAGCCACTGGATCAGCAACCCCTCCATTTCCCGGCGGGCGTTGCCGCCGGGGGTGAGTCCGTACCACCGCAGCGTCCCATCATGGGCACGTGGCAAGAAGGCACTCCCCTCCCGGCTCTCGAACCGGGCGACCCACGGATCCAAGGCGGCTCGGAACTCCGTCGGGAGACTGGCCGGACTGATCGCGTTGCCATCACCGAAGAACTGCTCGATCACCGACGTCATGACAGGCTTCCTCCGTACAGCTGCTCCAAGGAGAGCCGTTCCCGTTCGATTCGGTCGGTGTCGTCGGTGAACGTGACGTGCTCGGTGTTCTTGATCCGTCCGTTGTGTGTCAGGTTCATGGACCCGCTGACCATCAGACGCGAGGAGAGCAGGATCTTCTCGTGCAGGTCCTCCTTGGTTGCCAGCCGGAGCACCCCCGAGGTCGACCTGCCGCGGATGTCCTCGAGACGCCGGAGGACGGGTCGGTTGTGGCTCACGTCCCGAACCACGACGTTGACCTCGGCACCAACGGAGACCTGGTGGTCCAAGAGCTCGATGAGCCTGAGGCTCCGGACCGGGAGCGCCGGCGCGATCTCAAGCAACTCGCCGCCCCGGTTGTCGACCAGGTCCACGTCGCTGAGCCATGCCGACACGATCCAGAACGGCTTCGACGGGGCGATGAGCTCGCTGACGAACAGCTTGTGCAGCTCCCGGTCCAGCGCGGGCTCGGCGCCGTCGCCACGGAGTGAAATGTCGCGGGATCCCATCACGCGTCCTCCGGCAGCTCGAGACGAACGAGAAGCCCGCCGCCGTCGAACTCACGAATCTGGGCCACACGCGGGTACAGCTGCAGGTAGTCCAGGTCGACGGCGGTCACGGTAGTGCTGGCGAGGAACGACGCCAACCGTTCCCGTTCGGTCCCCGCAGCCCGCACGTCGACCGCAGCGTGCGAGCGGAGCGCGTCCGCAACCTTGACTTCGGCCCCGTTATCGGTCAGGTCAACGACGACTGGGTCGTGGCCTGTCAGGAGCGTCTCGAGCAGCGCGGGGGCGGGGGCCGGAGCGTCGTCGAACGGGTTCCAGCTGGACAGGTTCGCGGCCTGCAACCGCCAGCCGCGCGGCCAGAGCACCAGCTGCAGCGTTTCCAAGAGCTTGCGGTCCAGACTCCCCGAGTTGGCTGAGTCCAGGAAGCACCAGGTCCGAACCTCGATATCGATCCCGAGGCGCTCCTCAAGCTCCTTCCACCGTGTGTGCGAGTCGTGGACCTGCTGGTCGATCGTGGCGTCGGAGCCAGGGCGCAGGAGTCGGTTGGCGACGGCCGCGACCGTGTCAGGCACGGCTGGCACGCCTGCCTCCTCCATCGCGCTCCGGACGGTGGCCAGCGCTGCCACGCGCGACTCCATCGTCTGCACGGCCCGGTATGCGGCGAAGGCTGATCGAAGGCTCGTGTCGCTGGTTGCGGCAGCCAGCACCCGCTCGAGTGCGTCGCCGATGCGTTGCTCCGGTCCCGGCCGCATGGCGGTCCGGACCAGCCGCTGGAAGCGAACGGGGTCCCTGCCTATCGCCTCGGCCACGGCCTCGAGGAAGCCACCGCCTCCGATAGACGTTTCTGACAGCCAAACCTCGCCCGTCCTCGGCTTGCCCTCCGCGTCGAAGCCGGGCTCCACATCGACGACCACACCTTCTGGGTCATGAGCGGGGCACTGCTGCGCGGCCGCGACGAGCATGGCTTCCCCGAGGGTGCGACGAAGGCGGGTGGCCACCCATCTGTTGGCTTCCTCGTCAGGGTCCGACCACAGGACTGGCACGATGCGCGCGATTCCGCTGGCGACCTCGTCGCGGTCCAGCAGGTCCTCAAGTTCGCCGACGAGCCGCGCCGGGCCGCTGTCCACATCGACCTCGTCGATCTTGAGACCGGGACTGGAGAACAGGATCGACATCGACTCCTCCAGTCGGTTCTTGAGGTCGGCCCTCACGGTTTCCCACGCTTCGGGCAACCCAAGGTTCTGGGAGGTGGCGACGCCGAGGATCGACGTCAGCACGACGTCGTGGAGCCAGCCGAGCAGGAACGGGTTGGCCTGCTCGCTGAGCGCCTCGTCGGTCGTGACCCGGTGGTGGAACCATGCGCTTCGGAGGCCGCGGCCGTGCGCGCCGTCCCACCGCACGTCGTCGGTCCCGATAGTGACGGTGCCCCTGATGGCGTCAACGTCGAACGCGCCACCGAGCGCCGCCGGACCGCCATCGTTCTCGAACCGCACGTCGATGCCCAGATCGCCGCCACCCTTGAAGGTCAACCGGCCGTGTGAGCCGATGCTGCCCCGTCGCGCCTCGACCTCGGCATGGTCGCGATGGAGGAACGCGGTGAGTCCGTTGAGAACGCTGCCGACCGGATCGGCGGTGACGACCGGCAGGTCACTGCCGGTTCCGGAAGGCAGGAGCTGGGAGCGCCAGATCGGACGGGCGTTGCTGGAGGGCTTGATGTCGTCCGGCGGGCGGGCCGCTTGGACACCGGTCGGACGGAGGAGCGGAAGCTGGGCAGGGCCGTCGGGCCCGTCGATGGTGATGCTGCCCTCGCGGCGCCACGCATCGACGAAGGTGCCGATCTCCAGTGACCCCCGGGGGTTGGATGGCGGGGCGATCCAGTGGAGGTCTAGCCCGCTCTTGATCGCGAACCGACGAGACACCCGTCCTGGCGCGAACTCGCGCAGGCCTTGGACGAGCCCCATCGGCTGCACGTCATCGTCGTAGCCACGGTCGGGTGGTCCGACCGGAAGGTGGAGCACCATTTCAGGGAGGGCAAGCTCGCTGAACAGATTCTCGGGCATGAACTCCGGAAGTGGCTGCTTGGCTCCTCGGTCAAGCGGCGGCCCGGCGCCGTCGACCGTGACAGCCCGCCAGCCGGTCTCCAGCCGGCGAAGCAGAGCTGGGACGGCGCCGAGAAGGATCGCGCGCGGGGGGTGCCAGAGCAGCTCGTCCGCGACCTGCGGCTCGATGCCGAGCGACTCCTGAAGGTGGGACCGCAGGGCTCGCTGCAGATCCTTGCTCGACAGGAGGCCGCGCAACAGGCCGGCCGCGTCCTGCTGTCGTTGACGGGCCTCGTCGCCCCACTTGTCGCCCTTGTTGTTGGGTCCCTGCAGGTCCTGCCACAGGTTGCCGTCGTCGGCTTTCAGCTCCCGGGCGACCCATTCCAGAAGTGATCCAGTCGCCTGCATACGGAGCACGTGGATGTTCGCAACGGGTAGGCGTCGCGCGGGGAGGACCGGGTCGAACAGCCGATCCCAGCTCTCGAACGCCTGACGGTCCCTGCCGTAGTCGGACAGCACGACCGCCGTGATGGGCCGCATCCCGCGCGGACGGCCCGCGCGACCCTTGCGCTGCAGGAACGAGGCGACGTCCCGCGGTGCCTTGTGCTGGATGACAGCTCCGACGTCGGGATCGTCGAAGCCCACCTCGAGCGACGCGGTTGCGACGACGAGCGGTTTGCGGCTGTCGACGCCGGCGTCCTGGCTGGAGACCCGCTGGACCTCGAGCCGGTCGCTCTCCGAAAGCCCGTGCCCAAGGGAAATCGGAAGGTCCCACAGCTGGCCAGCGGCTCGGCGTTCGGTGACGTCGCCGTGCGTCGGGTGGCGCAGGTGGGCGAGTGATGCGCGATAGGGCTTGTCCGTGGCCGCCCACGGCTGAGCCCGCATCCCCTCGGCGTCGAGGAGGTCGAAGTAGAGCCTGTTGGTGACGTCCAGATCGTCGGTGAAGCAGAAGACCTTGCTGCCGTACAGTCCTCCGGAGACCGGCTGCCCGATGGGGTCGAGGACGCGGCCCAGCAACATGGCGGTCTGGATCGTGGTGGAGAGCACCCCGGCGCCCGAGACCGGGTCGGACCTCACCGCGAGGAGGTACTCGGCGCCCTCGGGAACGAGCTCGTCGTCGTACGGTTCGACAGGCGTCACGCGATCCTCATCCAGACCGATGAGGTCAGCGAAGAACGGTCCCGCGTCGGTGAGCGTTGCGGAGAGGCCGACGAACGCTGGCTCGGTGCGCAGCCTGCGACGCCAACGGCGAAGAAGCAACGCCGTCATCGCACCTGTGGTCCCGCCGTAAGTGTGGACCTCGTCGAGCAGCACCAGGGCCGGCCCCCGATGGGCGTCGATGCCGTAGACGTGGGCGCTGCTGGGGTCCAGCAGCCCGCGGTTGAGCATCTCGGTGGAGGAGAAGAGCAGATCCGGTGGCCTGCGACGCATCTGGTCGCGCGTGATGGCGAAGTCGTCGGAGGACAGCACGAACCCGCAGTCGGCGCAGCAGAGCTCCGACGGGTCCCAGCCGCTGCTGGAGGTGTCGAGCACGAGGTCCCCGTGACAGCGACCGGTCCCCGTGGAGGCCGGTCCAGGGCAGCGAAGGTACGGGCAGACGAAGCTGCCCTTGCCCCGCTTGGGCCAGCGACCGTATTTGCCCTTGAGGTGGCTCACCCCGTGGGGGACGTCCCCGAAAAGGACGCCGATCCGCATCGGGCGCCCCTTGGCAGAAACGAGGGTCCCGCGAACCTTCTGGGCGTTCTCGACCGCGGTTTGCAGCTGATCCTTCAAGAGCTCGTTGCGGGGGTAGAGGGCGACGACCTTCGTCCACGACTGGCCATCGAGCAGATCGCTGACCGCCATGTAGGCGGGCAGGTAGAACGCCAAGGTCTTACCCGCGCCAGTCCCCGCCCCGACGATGACCCCACGGGACTTGGTCGCCTTGACGTCATCCAGGATCTGCTGGGTCGCACGTTTCTGGAAGCCGGACAGCTTGAACCCGGCGGTCAGCTCGTCCCCGACCGCTCGTCGCAGGCCACCGTCCTGGGCCACGTCGTCCAGCAGATCGGGGGGGAGCACGTCTCGGAGCGGATACCGGCGAGGGCGGCGGAGGAAGCGGAACCCCCCGACCAAGGTTGGGGCTCCCCGCCAAGATCCCACTCGGTCTGGCCGGTCGGGGAACAGCTGTCGGAGTCGGGCCAGCAGCCGGACCCCCTCGCCCAGCCGGGACCGGAAGATGGGCTGCCCGGACACTTGGTGCTCGTGAAGCAGACCACGAAGCTTCAGCCAATCGATGACGTCATCAACGTCGTCGTCCAGCGAGTGGGCCCCCAGCCAGGCCTCGATGAGGTCGTCGAGTTCGGCAGAAGAGAGTCCGCCATCCACCACCCCCCAGCTGAGGAGCGCGTCCTCCGAGGCCTCCAGACGGTCGAGCAGATCCTCGGCAACACCATCCGGCCATCGGGTCCCGTCGTCACCGTCTCGATTCAGTGCGCTGATCGGTTTCCCCCTGCGTTGACTTTCAGGAACGAGCGGTCGCGGAGGCTACCCCAACGAATGACGGGGCGGCTCAAGCCCTGGCGGCAACCGTCCGTGCCAGGTCCTTGACCGCGGCCCCAGTGTTGTTGATCCGCGGTCCGTTGGGCCCGGTGACCACAGCGGTACCGAACCAGTCCGGCGACTCGCGCCGCCAGTCGAATGAAGCAACCGCCTTCTCGAACCGAAGCTGCCAGTCATCGCCCCACAGGCACATCACTTCCCCGGCAGCCATGGCGAGACCTTGCATGGCTAGGCCGTGGGGGAAGAGGTAGTCCTGACGAAGGAGGGCCGCGGGCGAAAGCTTGGAGGACGTGGGCTCGTTCCTCAGAACGCAGTCCCATTCGTCCCGGAAGCACCGGACGACAACGTCCCAAACGCGGCAGACCCGCTCCGTCAGGACATCGAGGTCGCCATCAAAGAGACGGTTCCTCGCTGATGCGACCGCCGCCCGGGACGGAGGTGCCACTTGCTCGTGCAGCCCTTCGTCGATCTTTCCCAGCGCAGTGACGATCTCGAAGTCGCCCTTGACGATGGTGTTCAGCGTGATCACGGAGTCTCCTGGCAGACGTCCGTTTCGCTTGTTGACCCTCCCCTTGAAGAGATCCACGCTATCTGCCACAGCCTTGGCCAGGAGCGCCTCCGGATCGCGGGAGTCGAAGTCGTAGCCGATGGTCTTCGACACCGGCCGGGCGTTGAGGTTGAGGTCCGCGAACAGTTGACGGACCTGTTCGAATCCTGTGAAGGGCAAGAGCACTACGGGGATCTGCTCCACGCCGATGTTGGGGTCCGTCTGCATCGCGGCGAAGCATGAAAGCAGCCGGTGCTGACCGTCTCCGGGAAACAACCGGACACTGCCCGTGAGATGCAGGCGTCCCAACCGGCTTCGACCGGGACTGATGCCCCACTTGGGGGCCCGTTCGAACGCCCAGCCCCAGTCCTCACCCAGGTTCTCTGGATCGCCCTCGACCAGATCGTCGTCCAGGTCCAGGGG
This sequence comes from Euzebya pacifica, assembly GCF_003344865.1. Classification (GTDB taxonomy): domain Bacteria; phylum Actinomycetota; class Nitriliruptoria; order Euzebyales; family Euzebyaceae; genus Euzebya; species Euzebya pacifica. The sequence continues at coordinate 420,848 of NZ_CP031165.1, read as the reverse complement.
CATGATGATCAGGGTTACCGCGCTGTAGAAGTGATCCGCGGCGTCGAGAAGGTAGCTGGACATCTTCCTAGTGCGGGAGGCGGAATGTGCTCGCTGCATCTCCTCATCCGCCTCGAGGCGCTCAGCGAGGTCTTCAGGGAACACCACCCGCCCGTCCAGCTCGGCAATGGAAACCGTTCCGGTGAAGTACCGGTGGATTCCCTGCGAACCCTCACTCACATCAATCGTCAGCATCACTCAACACCACCCTCGGGTTCGGTCCCGTCCCTGCGACAGATCCCCGACGGATCTGGTCACACCCGGGTTCTCGGTTCACATCGCGCTTCGCCTTAGCGCAAAATCACCTGCAAGTCCGGCTTCACGCAACCACGCGATCTGGTCGTCGGTGACCTCGCTGATCGGTACGCCCTTGACGCTGCCCAAGCGTTCGAGCAGTTCCAGACGGTCCTCGGGAACGCCCGAATCGTGGATCGACGCCCAGGCCCGTTTCAGCTCGTGCTCGGCCAACAGCAGCGCGGCACCCTCCCCCTCTTCGGGGGTGTCTGTCCGCTGCATCTCTGCCAAGTCGTCCGAACGCTTGCGAATCACGGCCACGGAAGCCATGACGACGGGGTTGGACTTCCCCAGTCCTTCCAACGCGTGGAGCACGGTCCGGCTCGCGGTAGGCGCTTCGACTGCTTCCAACCGATTCGTCCAAGCGTCGGCAAGAGCAGACCGGAGGTCGTTCGCGACGCCTCGCACGAGGTCCCGGTAGTTGACCGAATCCTCGGCACCGAGCCAGGCCATCCCCTCTTCGATGTCAGGGGCTTGCGCAAGGATGCTCAGACGCTCGGGAAGGTCGACCGTGGCCTCGACCAGGGCAAGCTCGTTCATCGGAACCAGGAGGTCATCGAGCTCCTCAGCTGCGTCCTCCAGTCCTTCTAGCCTGCGCAGCGCCGAGGCGATGCGGCTCGCGGATGCCGCCCCCTCCGCAAGTGTGTCACACACGGAGATGAGCTGGTCCGCCAACGCGGCGATGGTCGTCATCGGATGGCCTCCTTCAGTGCTCGGGCTGTGGCGGAAACGCGTTGCACGGTTGCGCGTGGATCCGGTAGATCGACGGCGGCGTCGCCATCCTTCCGGTCCTTGGTGGCGTTCGAGAGCGCCATCTCCAGCGCAGCTCTCCCGTCGCCCAGCAACGATCGGACCAAGCCGACCTGATTTTGGGACCGGTGGTAGTGCTCGAGGACCTGTAGCGTCGCTCGCTCATCGACCTGATCAACGGCAGCGACCTCCTTGGCCAGATGTCGCAGCGCGGCGGTGTCCACCTGCTGGCCGCGCTCGATGACCCGGTCACAGGTGACGATCGCATCGTTCACCACCCGTTGCTCGTCAGCCGTCACGAAGAGGGACCTGCCACGGCCCGCGGTCAAGGATGTCCTGACCTTCTTGGCCATGGTGAGGAGATCACCATCCAGATCAGCCTGGACCTTCTCTGCCCAGTCCCTCGCAGACTCCAAGGAACGGCCAAGGTTGGCAGCCAGGCTCTCCTGGAAGGTCCTGGCGTAGTCCTGCACGCCTCGCGGCAGCGCCTTGAGGTCCACGACCCAGCTTGCGGACGCCTCGGCAGCCGGACCCTTGAGCCGGTCGAAGTCCACGGCGTGCACGTTGCCTCCCTCACGGGTGAACGCGACAAGCCGGAGGAGCAGGTCCCGTGCCATCTGCCGACTGCCTTCCGCAGTCCGGGAGGCGTTGCCCAACGCAGCGTCGCGCAGCTTCCCCCAGGCGGGATCACCGACGGGCGGAAGCGCCGAGGGCTCTCGGAGGGCAGCGTCGATCACCGCCTCGGGCGTATCGCTCTCGCAGTGAAGCCCGAGCACTGCTCCCGTCGAGAGGAGCAAGCGGAGCAGGTGGACCGCTTGTGCATGTTCCGCTTCCGGCCCACCGATGAGCGTCTCAGCGGAAACCTGCTCGGCCAGACGGTCGACAAGCATGTCTGCCGCCCGTCGCTGACGTGCAGCTGTGTCGTTGCCGCCGAGGAAAGGGTTCGCCTGATCCCAGACGACTTCCTCCAGCGCCAGTGCAACCTCCGGAGACTTGTCGAGGTGAACCAGCTGGGGCCGTCGGCCTGCGGGAGCACGACCGTCGAGCACGATGTCCTCAGGCTCGAACCCATCCCGTCCTGACCACGCCTTCGCGCTGTGACGGCCATCGTGCAGGCCAAGGCTGCTGACAACGCGAGCGTGGATGCGCTGACGAACGTCCCGGCGCAGCGCCTCGGGGAGCTCGCGAGAGGGCTCTTCTGTCCACCGGTCAACCTCCTGCACCTTGTCGGGGCGGGTCGGCGGCGCGACGGTAGCTGGAGGCGTTCCGCCGGGTTGGGGTCGCGGCTTCCGGGTCGGAGGGGCACCCTTCGGTTCGTTGACCTCCATCTGGGAGGTTGGAGGGGCCGGCAGGTTGAACAGGGACCTCGCGCCCTCAGGAACCTCATCGAACGCAACCCTTGACCTACCCCACAGCCCCTGGAACGCTACGAGTCGCTCAGCGGCCGAGGTGTCCATCCCAGCATCCACACAGCCGTCGTGAAGCATGTCTCTCACGCCCTGACGGATCCGGTCGTCCGCAACGGTGAACTGATCGACAACGGCGGGCCTTGGGAACCGACCCCCCTCGAGCACCGCGTGGTTGCTGTGCACCATGTTGCGTAGCACATCGGTGATCACGAACCGCGGCACGAACGTTTGGGACTCTTCATCCCCCAGTTTGGCCGCGACCGCCCGTTCGAGCGCTTGACGGTTGAACGGATACAGACCGACGTGCCCGACTCCCTCGACCTCCACGGTCCCGAACGCCTCGTGGCACTCCGCCGACAGTCCCAAGGGGCAGTCGTTGCACTGGTTCGGTGTGGGAGCGTCGATGGACAGGCTTGCCAGCCGATCCGTACCGACACGGACGGCGTTGAGGTAGCGCCCCACGAGCTGGTCGCGGAACTGTCCAGCAGCACCGGTCGCCATATTGAGGTCCACAACAGCGGACGTCCGGCCCCACACCATCGTCGGGAGCTGGCTCAGCGGGCCCGGGGTGATCGCGGCCACCACGCGGATATCACAGAGGGCGGGGGCGTTGTCCACGAAGACATCGAGAAGCTCTTGCTGTACCCCCTGAAGGACCGCGAAGTCCTCGAAGTAGAGCCAGAGGGTCTCGCCGCGTTCCTTGAGTCGACGTCGCAGCTCCAGCGCGGCGTCGGTGACCATTCCCTGCCTGACACCGAAGACCTTCTGCACCGCCCGATCGAGGTAGGTGTTCAGCACCTGGACCAGCCGTTGTTGGAAATGCCCGTCGTCAGAGATCAGCTCGTGGAGCTCCCTGGCTGGAGCAGACGCACGCTCAACCTTCTCAGGGGCCAGCGGAAGGTCACGGGGAGCGAACACGAGATCTTCTTCCTCGCGTTCCTCCGCCCGGCGACGCCCGAGACGTGTACCGGCGACCCGCGCGGCCAGACCATCGTCGGACAGCAACTGGTTCAGGAACTGCTCCTCGGTCAGCCAGGAGAACAGGTTTCGTGCCACTCGAACGTGGTCGCTGGACCAGCTTCGTTCAGTGAACGGCCTGAAGCTCTCGGACTCCGCCAAGGCCCAATCATCGGCCGCGATGTTTGCGAGCTCGAGGATGAGGGTCCGGCGAGCGGAGGTCATCGTCGGGTAGCTGTCAGCGGCTTCGGACAGCGCTTCCCGCACAGCATCCATTTCCTCGCCGGACTCGTCGCCGATGATTCGGTCGACAACCCGGCGTAGGGATGAGGTGTCGCTGCGGGGTACGAAGACGGTCCGCTCGCCCGCACGGGCGTCGCGCACCCTGGCCAGCCACAGCCACCTGACGAGGTGGGACTTGCCGGTTCCTGGATCGCCGGCAACCCAGCACATCGACGCGTCCATCGGCGCGTCGGCGATGTGCGAGGCCAGCGAGTCGATGTCGCTTGTGGCGCCCTCGGGTTGCGGGGTCTGCGCCCATTGCCGCCCCGTCCACATCTGGACGTCCTGAGGGACGTGAGTTGCGAGGAACCTCCGGTTGCTCTGCTCGTCTGGTTCCCCGGCGTCGACAAGCATGATGTCGGTGGCGTCTGTCCGGGACCAGCAGGTCTTGGTGCTCATGCGGATACCCCTTGGGCGATGTGGGTGAACGCTCGTTCCTCGCGCGACCCCGAGAGCAAGCGGACGATGCCGCTTGGGTTGCTGATGGTGTAGTCCTGGACCGTGGACAGGGCGATGACCCCCTCGGACTCGAGCCGGAGCAGCGCTTGGGCAAGCGCCACGTCCACCCCGTCCTGTTGGGACTGGAGGTGCTTCAGCATGTAGCCACGGATCTGACCACCCGCGATCACAGGCAGCCGGGCTGCGAGGCGGTCCAGTACCCCGGCGAGCTCTTTAGGATCATCAGTGAGCAGACCGCCGATCTCGTCCCGTGTCGGGACGTACAGATCGGGTACGAAACCGTCCACCTTCTCCGACGGCCGAGGTCTCGTGAAGCCCAGCAGGGTTGCCCACCGCGTGAAACCCCCCCATCGCGTCGAGTTCTCGAATGGCCACAGGTGCCTGGGGAGGGTCTGCTGATGTTCATCAACGCTATGGACCTTCTTGCTGGTCCAGGTGAGTGCCGGCCCGCGGGGATCCAATGTCAGGAACCAAGCCAAAGCCCGCTGCATGTCACGGCACCCCGTGGACACAACCTTGCCGTCGGCCATGCTGTAGGGATCCGGATCGTCCGCGTCGATTCTCATCGTCCACGACCGCAGTACGGCGGCGTTGATTTCGTCGGAGAAGGACTCGAACTCCTCATCGAGCCGAACCTCCGGATCCCTCACCGTGCCTCCGTGGAGCACGCCGATGGACCTTCCCATGGCAACTGTGGATCCGTAGGCTCCGTCGTCAGGCCCCCTGGGCTCATCGAACAGCGCCTGGGGAGCGAAGCGCTTGTGCAGAAGCTCGCGATGAACGCGCCCCTCCGCCTGCACGTGACGCATGACCGCCAGGAGCAGCGCGGGGAGCGCCTCGGGCGGGGTGAGCATTGCCATACTCAGATCACCTCTTCGAAGGACGTGGTCGGGTGCCAGGTCGAGAGTGGTTGCGGGGTCGCGCTCCGGCCATCGAACGCTTCTGCGCCGTCTGCGCACAGCAGGACACGAGGAGCTCCATCGACATCGAAGAACTCGGGGGGCACCTCGTCGACTGGGTCCACGACCACCAAGGTGGGGATGGGGAAGGCCGGCGCGCCAAGGGCGTGATCAAGCGCCACCCACCCGGAGTCCGCGGACCGGTTGATCGTCTGGAGCGCCGCGCCCTCAGGTGGGCCCAGTACCCCACGCTCGTCCACGATCCGTTCGATGCGCCATTGCGTGACCGCGACCTCAGCGACACGCTTCGCTGCCCTCTTGAACGACCGTGCGTCACCAGGCGCCGTCAGTAGGAGACTGTGCACCCCGTCCGGGAGGTCCGCCGAACTCGAGGCCCGGAATGCCGCTACGGCGGTCCGACGATCGACGCGAGCGACCATCGGCGTGAGCGGTTCGGGTTCGTCGGGCACGCATCCAGGACAGCCGGGGCACCCCCCGAAGGGGACGATCCTGACGTCCCCTGTCGCCAGAGCGGCGTCCATCGTGTACTCCTCCAGGAGTGCGGATCGCCAGCACTTCTTCGCCCCGACGAGGTGCAGCATGCGTTCGATGCTGGAGTCAGACCCGTCGCCGCTGCGTCGTCTGGCGTCGGCGGTGGCCGTGGCCCATCCTTCCTGGGTGGAAAGGTCGTGCGCCAGGACCGTCACTCGCTGCGTCTGGGCCCAATCCTGGAACGCCAGGTCCCTGCGTGCCTCCCACGCTTCGTCGGACTCGGCCTCGGTCTTTGTCGGGGGAGGCACGAGCTCGAGCCTGATGGCGCCTGCCGACGCCATCAGGTTGAGCGTGAGCCGGTTCCACATCTGGTTTCGGTCGGACCGGCGGTCGATCTTCAGGTCGATGTCGGGCCGGGGTGTCGGCACGGTGTCGACCCGGACGTCGAGGTACCCGTCGTCTGACACCGCCAGGTCACGCATGTCCGACCACCGCGCGAATCCCTTGGGGGCTTGGATGAGTCGACTCGAAGCCAAGCTCCTCGCGATCGGCTCGTCAGCACCCCGGGAGGGAGCAAGGAGTGCAACGGAGGTGTGATGGTCTCGACCGCCACGGCCCACCTCCTGGTAGTAGCGGTCCAGCGACTCCGGGATGCAGGCGTGAACCACTGATCGGACGTTGGCGAGGTTGACGCCCAGGCCGAACGCGCTCGTGCCGAACACGACGTCCACGGTCGGCCTCCGGCTCGACCAGCCCTCGAGGACCCTACGGCGGTCCGCGGAGCTAGTGTCGCCGTGGAAGGTCGCGGTTCGCCGATATCCGACTTCCCGGGCCATGCTCGCGAGTCGTTCGCAGTCCTCGCGCTTCGTCGAGTAGACGATGATGGGACGCGGAAGGAACCTCAGCGCTTCGATGACCCGTTGGTCGCGTAGATCGAGGCCAACCTCCTCCGCGAGGAGGTAACGAGGTTCCGGCCGTAGGGCGGACACGGACACCATCTCTGGCCGCGCGAGTCCAAAAAGCGAGTTGAGGTGCTCGAACGTGGACTGGGTGAGCGTCGCGGTCATCAGCAGGGTTGCGGGTGCCCGTTGGCCGCTCTCCCGAGCGGCCGCAACCAAGGCCCGCCGTAGGGCGGGCAATAGCTGGAAGTGGGCACGGAAGTCGTCGCCCCACGCTGAGACCATGTGCGCCTCATCCACAACGAGGGTGGAAAGCTGACCGGCCGACGCAACGGATAGCAGCGTGGGAGCCAAGGAACCCGTGGCGCTCTCCGGGGAGGTGAACACCAGCCGTTGCGTGCCGAGGCGCAGGCGTTCGCGCACCGCTGCGCGGTCCTCCGGGCTCAGGTCGGAGGTGTAGGCGAGACGGTTCGGTAGGTTCTTCGCAGCAGGACTCTGGAGGACCTCGCGTTCTTGGTCCAGCGCCAGCGCGATCGTGGGCACCACGACGACGGTTGTCCGGTCCTGCTCCACGAGTCCCCGGGCCATGCCGGCCAGGCTCTTTCCTGTCCCGGTCGGAAGCACGATGTAGAGCGCCTCGCCGGCGGGGCACCGGAGAGCCGCACGAACGGCTTCTCGCTGCCCGATCCCGCGGTAGCCGGGGAAGTCGAAACGTTCAGCCAAGAACGGGTCGAGGGGAACACTGCTGTCGGTCCTCGACAGCGAGGGCACAGTTCCGACCGCGCTCTGCATGCCGAAGGGCGCGCTGATGGCCAAGTCCACAGCGCGCAGATCGCCCCGGATCCACTGGGGAGACCACTGACGTGTCCCGGAAACTCGGAGTCCGCTCCCGAGGACGTCAATTCCTGCGTCACGTGCAGCGGAGGCTGTGATGCCGACTTCGGCAAGCTCCGCGTAGTTCAGGCTGGGCACTCCGTTGCCCGTCATCTCTTGCTGACGCAACAGATGCCGAAGGAGGGCGACGACGTCCCCCGAGCCGCCATCCGCCAACGCCGCGAGCATTCGGCGATGCGGGCCCGACTCGGGAAACGACGAGAGCCACTCGGTGAGCGGAACTGCAGACACTTCTGACCTTCCTGGAATTACTGTTCGTCTTCGGCGACTGATGAGAGTGTTCCTCAGGGCCAGCGTCAGCTTTGACGAGCTCTCAACTCCCGAACTGCAGGACGCCCCCGAAGCAGCGCAGGCAATCATCCTGGGTCGCGTTCCCAGACCGTACGCGATTCGCAGCCTTGAGGTCCCTTTCAGCCACTGGAGCCGCCGACGAGCGAACAACGCGTCTACCCGGCCGACTTCTCCAAGGCCTCCAGCCACTCTGTCCAGAAGTCCTGCCAGGCGGGGACGACGGTGTGGTCGGGCAGGCGGGTGTGGGCGACGTTGACCGAGGTCCGGCCGTTTGGCTTGGGGGTCAGCGTGAACTCCACGCTTCCCTCCTCCATCGCGATGCGCACGTTTTTCGATGTGGGGCGCGATCGCAGTTCGGTGGTCATGTCCGGGAACAGCGCGTCGCGCCCCTCCGGATCCAGCAGCAGTGCCCGCAGCTCGTCGGCGTCCACCGCCATCGTCTTCGTCTTCGACACGCCGAACAGCCCATCGGACTGCTGGTACGGCAGCCGCTGGCCGGTGATGCGCTCCCAGCTGACGGTCACGCCCTGCGCCCACCAGCCGGTCAGGTCGTGCTCGGTCATCAGGTGCTCGACCACCGCCGAGTGCCCCTCGGCATGCCCGTCGAAGGCCTCGATCAGGTCGCACCACTCGTTCCACCCGCGCCCGGTGTTGGCGCGGATGGCCTCGTCCGACATCTCCGGCTGGGACACCCACCCCCTGCCACCGACTCGGGGCGTTGCCGCCTGCTGCTCGAGCAGCACCCGCCTTGCCTGGGCGTACCGTTCGCCGGTCCGGGCCATCCGCTCGCGGACACGGCGCTTGAAGGTCTGCTGTGTGGTCATGACGTCCTCGTCTCCTGCTCGACCACCACCGGTTCGCCACGCCCCACCGATGCGCCGAGCACACGACGGAAGTCCATCAACCACTCCTGTCGACCACTCGGTGACCTTGCCTCCCCGGGACCGGGCCGCGTGGAGGCCCGATGTGGAGGTCCGGCGTGACAGGACGCCGTGACCCGAAACGCTACGCCAACGCCCACCCGACCGTCAACGGGGCACGGGGTCGAACCGCTGGCACAGCAGCATCTGCCCCGTCTCCTCGTGCAGGTACTCCTCGTCCCCGACGAACCCGTACGCGGTGTAGAAGCGCCGACCGATGACGTTGGCGCTGAACACCTCCACCCGCACCGCCCCGCGCAGCTCGACCGCCTTGTCCACGAGCGCCCGTCCCAGCCCCCGACCGTGGAACGCCGGGTCGAGGAACAACCCGCCGATCTCGTCGTCCACCAGCGCCACGAACCCCACCGGCCGTCCGTCGACCTCGGCCACCCACGTCTCGGCGTTCGGCAGGTACACCTCGCGCGTCCGCCGCTCCTCCTCCGCCACGAACCCGGGATCGAGGAACGGGTGGGCCAGCGCGCTCGCCCGACGCCACGCGTCGACGACGGCGTCGGTGTCCTCCGGCTGGAATCTCCTGATCACGCCCCAAGCATGACGCACCCCTTGACACCCTCACCGATCAGTCTGGACGCTCGGCTGACCACGAACCCGTCTGCAGTCACGGAAGGTCGACCGTTGCGCTCCCCACTCGCCATCGCCCTGGCGCTCCTCCTCGCCATCGCGATGCTGGCCCCGGCGGCCGCCGGTCCGGACCCCGACGCCCCCTCCTCGCGCCTGCAGGACCGGTGGATCGTCACCTCCGACCACTACCCGGTCGGGCCCGACCATCCTCGCGCACCCGTCGAGCACCAGGTCGAGGGCGTCATCGTCGAGTGGACCGAGGTCCGTCCCTCCGTGTTCGAGGCCACGGTCGTCGACGGCGGCTACGCCGACTGCTTCGCCCCGGGCACCGTGGTCATCACCGAGATGGTCGAACGGTCCAACGGCTCCTCCACCTTCGACGGCCTCGCCCTCGACGCCGACTGCACCCTGCACCGGGTCGAGCTGGAGATGACCGACGCCGACACCGCCCCCTTCCTGGTCTGGGACACCCCCACCGGCCGGATGCGGATGGACCTCGGGACCAACGACTGGGTCGAGGTCGAGCACCGCGTCGTCGGCGACTGGCTGCTGGCCGGGACCGACGACCCCGACAGCCCGCCGGGCCGCACCGTCCTGCGGATCACCGGCAGCTCCCCGACGTTCACCGCCACGGTCGTGGAGGCCGAGGGGGGATCCTGCTTCGTGCCCGGCGAGGTCTGGTGGGACGGGCTGACCTGGGGCCACGGCCTGATCCAGACCGGCACCGAGCAGAACCGCGCCTGGGGCATGCCCGACGGCTTCCGGATCGGCCGCTACGACGACTGCAGCCTGCACACCGGCGGCGGCAGCGTCAGCTTCTTCACCTTCGGTCAGCAGCTCACCATGGCCGCCCACCCCGACCCGGGCGGCACCGGCATGATGCTGTTCTCCCGCCTGGCCGGCGCCCAACCCGAACCCCTCCCACCCGAGGAGCGCACCCCGGTCGCCAACCCCGCCGACCACCTCGACCTCGCCGGTGACTGGCGCATCACGACCGACGGCGTCGTGCGCGACGTCTCGCTCCGATGGACGGGCGAACCGACCGAACCGTTCCTCGGTCGCCTGACCGCCAACGACGACTCGACCTGCCCACCTCCGAACGTCGACATCTGGCGGATCACCGACACCGTCGACGACAACGACGCCCGCGGCGAGGTCAGCCTGTACGCACGCCGCGGCGTCATCTGCGAGCTGCAGACGGTCGTGCCCGCCATGTTCAGCCTGTCCGGCGAGGGTGGCGCTCGCCAGCTCGACGTCCTCTACGAGGACCCCGACGGCAACGCCCGTCAGGAGTCCTACGTCACCGCCCGCCGGACCACCCTGCGCGGCGGACGTGACGACCAGGCCCTCGCCATCGCCTTCATCGCGGCTGCGCTGGCCCACCTCGGCCTCGACGGCCTCGATCCCACACCGGCCGACCAGCGCGGCACACCCACCGACCTCACCCTGTACGTCGCCACCGACGCCGACTTCCCCGACGGGCTGGCCGTCGCCGGACTCGCCGGACGCACGCGGGGGCTGACCGTGCTGGTCGACCCCGACGACCCAGAGGGCAACGCCCGGCTGCTGGAGCTCCTCTCCCCCGCCTTCACCGAGATCGTCGTCGTTGGCGGGGAGGCCGTGGTCCCGTCTGCCAGCCTGCCCGCAGCCGGGGAACCGGGCGCTCCGACCGGGCGGCTGGCCGGCACCAACCGGTTCCACACCGCACAGGTGCTGGCCGACACCGGTTGGCCCGACCCCGTCGACACGGTGTTCGTCGCGACGGGCGCCAACTTCCCCGACGCCCTCGCCGGCGGGGCCGCCGCCTCGGTGGAGGGTGCACCGGTGCTGTTGGTCGACGGCGACCGCATGCCCGCCGAGACCGACACCGCCCTGCGGCGCCTGGCCCCGCGGGAGATCGTCGTGCTGGGCGGCACGGCGGTCGTCCCCGAGTCGATGGAGGCCACCCTCCGCGACTACGCCCCCACCGTCACCCGGCTGGCCGGGGCGGGCCGACAGCAGACCGCCGTCGCCGTGTCGCAGGCGCGGTTCGCCGACGGTGCCGACACGGTGCTGGCCGCCTCCGGCGACCGGTTCGGCGAGGCGCTGATCGCCGCATCCGCCGCATGGGCGTTCGAGGCGCCCCTACTGCTCGTCGGCGACAGCGCCGTCACCCCCGAGATGCTGGCCGAGGTCGACCGCCTCGGCGCGACCCGGCTCGAGCTGCTCGCGGTGGAGGACACCCTCGACCCGGCGGTGTACGAGGAGGTCGCCGGCCGCTTCTGACCCCGAGAACCCACGAGTCCTGGTCCCGAGAGACGAAATCGATGGGAACCACCGGTGGATGTCGCGCGTCGAAGACCATGACGACCCCGCCGCGCGGCCCACGAGGGCCCGAGCCGAGAGGACGTCGACCCGACAAGGACACCATCCCGCCGGGCCGCCAGGTTCCCACCCCGTTGACGCCCCGCCGTCACCACCCACTTGGAGAGGCCATGCAGCGCACCACGCAGACCGTCGAGACCCCCAGCAGGGTCATCGTCCTCGACGAACCCACCCCGAGCCGCGGCCCCGGTCCGGGTGGCCGGTCCACCGCCGCCATCGCCATCGCCGTGGCCATCGCGGCGCTAACCACGGGCGTCTACCTGCTCGTCGGCGAGAACGACCGCCAGCCGGCCATCAGCGCGCAGGATCCACTCGAGCTGTCACTCGGTCAGGACGACGCCCTCGCCAGCTGCCTGCCGTTCGAGGTCGCCATCCTGGCCGACATGTCCCCCGCCTTCGCGGCCACCGCCACGGGCGTCGACGGCGACACGGTCACCCTGTCGGTCGACCGCTGGTTCACCGGCGGCGACGCCGAGTCCGTCGTCCTGCACGCCCCCGCTGGGATGGAGGCGCTGATCGCCGGGTTCGACCTGCAGGTCGGCGAGCGGTACCTGCTGACCGCCTCCAACGGCACCGTCAACTACTGCGGTTACAGCGGCCCGGCGACCCCGGAGTTCGAGGCCGCCTTCGAGCAGGCCTTCGCCGCCTGAACGTCCGCACGCAGGCTCGCCGTCACCACGTCGGCAGGTCAGAAGAACCCGCCGACCTCGTAGACCGTCACCAGGCCGGCCACGGCGCCCTCCGAACGGGCCAGGACCTGGCACTGCAAGTTCACGTTGCCGCCTGACGGCAGGCTCGTCCCTCCGCTGAACGTCACGGTGGTTGTCGCGGCCAAGCGGTCCTCGGGGAACCCCGACGCGAGGGAGGCCATGAAGTTGGTCCCCTGCCGCAGGCGACACTCCAGCGTGTCGATCGTGGCGTCACGGGTGTCAGCGGTTGACTGGACCGCCGCTGACACGACGAAGTTCCCCGCGGGCAGGTCCACGGTGGCCACGGTCGTGTAGTCCGGCCAACCGACCTGGGTGACGGGGATGGGTACGAACCTGACCCGTGAGATCCCCGCTGGGCCGGCCGGCCCCATCGCTCCTGCCGGGCCCGCGGGCCCGGCAGGGCCTGCAGGTCCCACCGGTCCGGCTTGTCCCGGAGGCCCCTGGGGGCCGGCATCGCCGTCGGCGCCCGTTGCGCCCGCCGGTCCTGTCGCTCCGACCGGTCCGGCGGGTCCGTCCGCGCCCACCGGTCCGGCGGGCCCAGCGGCACCACGGGGCCCGTCGGGTCCGGGGCTGCCCGCGGGACCGGCTGGGCCAGCAGGGCCCCGTGCACCGGGTGGGCCCTGCCGCCCGGGCGGTCCGGCAAGGCCGCGAAGGTCAGCGGCGTCCATCCCGTCCACGGAGTCGGCGTCCAGGCCCGGGATGCGGTCGGTGGTCACGGGTGCACCCGTCAGGACCGGACGCCCGTAGCCCATCTCGACCGCGAACGCGACGAGGGCCTCGGCGGTTCGTGTCCGGTCGGCACCCGCCACGCGACGGGTCTGCAGGCCGAGGGCCTCGACGTCCGCCGCGACCTGATCCGTCAGGACCGCGGTACCACCGACGAGGACGACCAGCCCCGGGGCGCGACTCCGGAGCACGGCCTCGGCGGCCTCGCCCAGGTCCTTGCCAGGGGTCAGCAGCAGCGGCGCGCCGAGCGAGCCTGCCACCGCGCTGGCCGGCAGGGCATCGGCGAAGCTGTCTGCTGCGGCCAGGAAGACGACCGTCGGCACGACATCGACTTCTGTGGGTGGGCCGGAATCCTGGGCGACCGCGACCGGCAGCCCCAGCATCGCGGTGAGCATCAGGCCGACAACGACGGCGGCGCACAACCACCGCATGGACAACGACTGCGACATGTCCGACTCCCCTCGCTTGGGCCGCCCGGACGACGGCTGCTGGGGCGACGGTAGGTCCCGCCTCGGGTTGGCCGAATCAGGGGTTCCCCTATTCATTCGGCGCGATCCACATCGTCGGACGTCAAGGTTTGGGGTGCCCCCCTGATGCACCGCCCGACCGGAACCGGTGGAGTGGCGCCATGCGCACCTCCACCTTCCTGTTGACCGCCCTGCTGCTGCTGTCCTGCGTCGCCTGCGGCAGCGACGACTCCGCCGGCGCCGAGGCCGGTGCCGCTGCCGACGCGACCGCTGTCGCCGAGTCCACGGTGGACGCAGCCACACCGTCGGCCGCCACCGAACCCGTCGAGACCCCAGCGGTCGAGACGCCGGCTGAGGAGCCGACTCCCAGCACGGAGACGCCCGCCGAGGCCACCGTCGCTGAACCCCTGGACGCCATCGAGCTCGAACCGACCGGGCAGGCGATCTGCGACGTCGTGGCGTCCCTGGACTTCAGCGCCGTCCACGACGCACCGAACGGCCAGCTCCAGCCAGGCGACGACCGGTGCCTGTGGTTGCCCTCCGACGGCCGCACGATCGACTTCGGCACCTGGCTCGCCGACGACCCGGACGACGCGACCGGTGAAACCCTGCTCGCCCAGTCCACCCCCGGCAACCCCAACACCGAGGTCGCCCCGCTGACCAGTCTGGGGCGGCCGGCGCTGACGGCGTCCACCGACGCAACCAACGGGGTCCACGTCCTGCTCAACGACCGATTCGTCCTGGTGGTCAAGACCTTCGAGGACTACACGATCGATCAGCTGACCGGGCTGACCACCCAGTTCCTCGCAGCTGCCAACGGCTGACCCCCGCGCATCCGAGGGGGGCGCGGGGGTCAGCCGGACGGCGGTTGGCTACTCCGGCGGCGCGGTGGCGCAGCTGGTCAGGCCAGCCGCGTCGTCGCCCACGGTGGAGGGGCCGCCGAGCACCATCACGGTGTCCGGCGACAACCGGTCGACCTCGGTCATGACGACCGCCGGGACGCAGTCCGGACGCACCGCCACCAGCGGCGCACCGTCAATGCCGGCGGACACACCACCGACGAGGGCGTCGGGGTAGTCCTCACCGGTCGCCATCCAGACCGTCGGGTGGCTGCCGGGGAACGCCTCGCGGACGATCGCCGCGGACGTGCCGTACCGGTCAGCACCGGCCCAGCGGACGACCTCGGGGGCGAGGCCACCCAGCGCAGCGACGACGGCGGGCGTGATGACCGCCTCGCCACCCACGACCACGATCCGCTCCGGCGACAACCGTTCCAGCTGGGCAACGGTCGCCGACGGCAGCGTGTCGGCCAGGGTCAGCAGCAGCGGACCACCCTCGGCGACGGCAGCCGCGCCGATCGCGAGGGAGTCGGCGAACCCGGCCCCGGTGGCGACGAACACCACATCGGCGTCGTCGACGAACCGGGCAGCCAGGGCAGCCGCGGTGTCGAACCGGCTGGCGCCGGCGACCCGATCGACCTCGACGCCCGTCAGCTCGGCAGCCATCGTCGCGACCGCGTCGCTGATGGCAGCGGTGCCACCGAGGACGGTCACTGCCTGTGGCTCGAGCCGCTGGAGCGCCGCGGCGGTCTCGTCGGGGATGCGTCCCTCCTCGACCAGCAGGATCGGCCACTCCCGCATGCCGGCGATCGGCACGGCGGCCAGGGCGTCGGCGAAGCCGCCACCCGTGGCGAGGAACACCCGCTCGACTCCGGGCTCCCAGCGCTCGGCGAGCGCTGCACCCGTCGCGAACCGGTTCTCACCGGACATGCGACCGACCGAGTGCCCGGGTTCGGGCTCCGGCTCGGGCTCGGGCTCCGGCTCGGGCTCGGGCTCGGGGCTGGGTGGCCCGGGGTTGCCCGGGGCAGGGGTCGACGGGACGACGTGGAACGTCACGGTGATCCCCTCGGTGTCATGACCGGCCTGGTCGCTGCCCGACACGGACAGCACGTGCCGGCCCGGCCGCAGCGAGGACACCTCGATCGAGTCGCCGTCCACGCTCGTCCGGTCCAGATGAGCGAGCGTGACCCCGGGACCCGACGTGGCATCGACGATCGACCAGGTGATTACCCTGCCGGATCCTCGTGGGACGAACTCACCATCGGTGACGCCGTCGATCACCACCGTCGGTGCGGTGGCATCCAGCGAGATGTCGACCGAGGCAACCGGCGACACCTTCTCACCACGCACCGCCCGCGCTGTCACCGTGTGGACACCGTCGGCGTCCACGACGAGCACGCCGTCGTCGTCGGCGACGAACCCGCCACCGTCGACGTCGAACTCGACCACGGCCTCGACGTCACTGGCAACGGCCGTCACCGTGACCGGCGAGACGTACCAACCCTCCGCACCATCCGGGGCGGCCGGGTCGACCGACACCTCGATCGTCAGGGGCTCGGGCGCCTCGACGACGAACGTCACCTCGGCCTGCGCGGCGTTGCCCGCCACGTCGGCACCAGAGACCGTCAGCACGTGCTGACCGGGCTCCAGCGACGCCACCTCGACGTCCTCCTCGGTCACCGGGGCACCGTCGAGGACGACGTCCACCGCACCGGGGCCCGACACGGCATCGGCGATCGACCAGGTGATCCGCGCATCGGAGTCCTGGGGCACCGTCTCGCCGTCGGCGACCCCGTCGATCGTCACGGTCGGCGGGGTGGCATCCAGCGAGACGTCGACGGAGGCAACCGGCGACACCTCCTCACCGCGTACCGCCCGCGCCGTCACCGTGTGGACACCGTCGGCGTCCACAACGAGCACGCCGTCGTCGTCGGCGACGAACCCGCCACCGTCGATGTCGAACTCGACCACGGCCTCGGCGTCACTGGCGACCGCCGTCACCGTGACCGGCGAGGTGTACCACCCCTCCGCCCCATCCGGCGCAGCCGGGTCGACCGACACTTCGATGGTCAGGGGATCGGGCATCACGGGCAGCGGCACCATCGGCAGCTGCGTCGGCGAACCGATGGTCCAGTCCAGCACCGTCGACTGGGCCTGACCCTCGCCGACGATGACGTCGAGGGCGTTGGAGTCGCGCACATCGGTGTCGTGGGCCGGGCTGTTGTCGAAGACACCGGCGCCACCACCCATGCGCCACTCCGTGATGTAGCCCATGCCGGGGCCGGGGTTCTGCCAGTACTCGAGGTCGTAGACGGGCCGGACGTTGCCGATGCCCTCTCCGCCCTCGGCGTTGACGAACATGGCGGTGCCGTAGGTGGCCGAGGCCAGGTCGATACCGCCGAACGCGGTGGCGGGCAGGACCACGCCGAACTCGCCGTTGGCCGGGTCGCTGAACAGCTCGCCCGCGGCGATCATCGTGCCGTCGGGTGCGTAGACGCCGGCGGCGTCGTAGCGACCGTCGATGACGACGACGGCCTGCCATGCCGACTCGGTGTCCATGTTGGTCCCCGGCAGGGCCGGCTGCACACCCGCGCTGCCGTCGCCGAGGTAGACGTTGACGCGCTGCATGGCGATCTGGTCACCGTTCCACGCGGGCGGGTTGGTCACCGGGCCGTCGATGCCGATCACGAAGGTCCGGTCGTCGCCGTCGGCGTACACCTCCAGCCCGGTGAGGTCGAAGACGCCGTCCTCGAACACCTCGTTGGTCGGGTAGACGTAGGTGCCGGGGCCGTCGTCGTCGCCCGCGGGGTCGGTCAGGGCGCCGAGCAGGGTCCCGTGGTCGGGGCTGACGGTGATCGTGCGACGATCGACGGTCGTCGACCCGTCGGTGGCGACCGCGGTGACGGCCAGCTCGACGATGCCGGACTCGACCGGCACGTCCACGCTGAAGGCACCGTCGGCTGGGGTGGTCCTGGCCAGCGCCGTGCCGGCACGGGCCTCGACCTCGACACCGTCGGTGGTGCCGGTCACGGTCACGGTGTCACCGACGACCGTCGCGTCCGCCTCCGGGGCGGTGACGGCGAGCGTCGGGGCCGGACCCTCGGGTGTCGGGATCTCGGCGACCTGGATGTTGCGGTAGTAGACCTCGTCGCCACCACCGTGGTTCTGGATGCCGATGTGGCTGGGGGCGTTCATCCGCTCGGGGTCGGCGTCGGTGTAGTCGTTGACCTCCACACCGTTGAGCAGCACCTGGATGCGGTCGCCGGTGACGACCAGCTCGTAGGCGTTCCACTCCCCCGGCGGGTTGAGGGCGGCGTCCCGGGCAGCTACGTCGGCGGCCTGGAAGTTGTAGACCGCCCCGGTGGTGGAGTCGGCGTCGTCGGTGGCGTCGATCTGGATCTCGTGACCCTGCTGGACGGCGACCCACGGGTCGTTGCCCGGGTCGGGGAACCCAACGAACACGCCGCCGTTGTCGTCACCGGCCAGCTTCCAGTCCAGCCGCAACCGGTAGGACTCGAAGGAGTCCGGGTGGTACAGCAGGCCGAGCCCACCCTGGCTGAGCAGGGAGCAGTCCTGCTGCAGGGCGAAGCCGCCGGGACCGGCCATGATCCATTCGTCGGCCGACGCGGGGGTGCCGTCGAACAGCATCCGGAAGCCGTCGTCGGGCGTGGCGGGCGTGGTGCACGACGGGGCGGGCCCGTCCTGCAGGCGGAAGAAGTCGAAGGACGCGGCCTGCCCGTTGCCGTTGTAGGCGGCGAGGCCCACCATCGCGTCGGGCATGTCGTCCAGCGGTCGGGTTCGACCGACGGGGTTCCAGGTCTCGCCGTCGGCGGACCAGGCGGCGGTCAGTCCGATGCCGTCGCTGGTGACCCGCAGCCAGATGCCGTCGGCGTGGATGCCGGCGGGCAGGACCGGCGAGCGATCAACGCCGGCGTCGAAGATGGCCTGGCCGTCGAGGGTCTGGCCGAACTCGACGATCCAGCCCAGGTCGGGCACGTCCATCAGCATCAGCTTGGCGAAGTGCCGGTCGTCCTCGTGGACCATCAGCCCGCCCTGCTCGTAGGTGTCGCCCTCGGGCAGCACGAGGTGGGTCACGGCCTGCCAGGTGTCCTGCCCGTCGGGCAGGTCCTGCAGGACGACGTTGGCGGCGCTGGTGTTGCCGCCCTGCATGTCGCCGTCGACGGCGTCGATCTGGAGTGCCCCGTCGGCCACGCGCAGGTGGTCCCCGTCCTCGCGGAGGATCTCCGTCCAGCGGCAGCGGTCGATGAACTCGCCGTCGAACTCGTCGTCAGGGACGACGACGCCCGAGCAGTCGGGATCGACCTCGATGGTGAAGCTGCGTGCGGCGGTGCGGCCGGCCTCGTCGGTGGCGGTGACCGACGCGCGGTAACGGCCGGGCACGTCGTAGGTGTGGCTCGTGGACAGCGCCGTCACCGGGTCGCTGCCGTCACCGAAGTCCCACTGCACGGTGACGTCGGTGCCCTCGGGGTCGGTGGCCGTTGCGTCGAAGGCGACGTCGAGCGGGACGAGGCCGCTGGTCGGAGTGGCGGTCGCGGTCAGGTCCGGGACCTCGTTGTACTCGGGCTCGATCCAGATGTTGCGGTAGCGGACGTTCTCGCCGGGGTCGTTGTGGTCCTGCAGCCGGATGGCGCCGGTCGCCGGTCCCTCCGGCAGGTTCCCGCCGGTCGGTCCGGTGATCTCGACGTCGTCGTGGACGAGCACCCCGTTCCACTCCACGGTGATGCGGGCGTCGGCGACCTTCTCGCCTGCCGGGTCGAAGCGGGCGGCGGTGTAGTCGATGTCGTAGGTCTGCCAGGTCTCCGGCGCCGTCGCCGCGTTCACGTCGGCGGCCTTCTGGAGGTAGATCGCCGCGGCGTCGTTGGTCTGCAGCGGATCGATGCCGAAGGAGTCGAGGACCTGCAGCTCGTAGCGTTCCTGCTGGTACACGCCGCTGTTGGCGCGCTGCTGGCCGGTGACCTCCGGCGGCATCTCGGGCAGCCAGAACTCCACGTGGAGGGTGTAGTCCCCGAAGGCCTCGATGGTGCGCAGGTCGCCGTTGATGACCTCGACGGCGCCGTCCCCGACGACGGGCCACTCCGGGGCCCTGCCGTCGGTGTGCTGCCACTCCGACAGGTCGCCGTCCTCGCCGAGCAGCACGATGCGTTCACCAGCCGGTCGGACCGACATGGCGTCGAGGTTGATCTCACCCGTGTCGTCGGGGCCGACCTCCACCTCGATCAGGTGGGTGCCGGCGGTCAGCTGGACCCGTTCCCGGTGGGTGGCCCAGATCGGCCAGTCGATGGTCGGCGGGAAGACAAGCTGCTGTGGTGGGCCACCGTCGACGACCAGCGACATCGTCTTGTCGCCAGCGAAGGGGTGCGGGCCGTTGGCGTAGCGAAGGCCAAGGTCGTAGGCCCCGTCCACGGGCACGTCGACGGTGAAGCGGGTCCCGGCGTGGCGTTCGTCGAGGCCTGCGACGAAGCCGGTGCCGGAGTGGGCGGGGTGGTCCGATGCGATGGTGGCACCGCCGTCGAGCATCCCGGCCTCGGCTTCGTACCAGGTGCGGTCGCCGTCGTCGCCGGGGATCTCGTTGAGGGTGTACCAGGCCTCGGTGTTCCACAGCTCCTCACCGTCCGCCGACGCGAAGGGCCGTGGGCTGCGGACGTGGACGACCCGGTTGGTCTGGAGGCCGGGGATGTCGAGGGTCACGGTCATGCCGTCGGGCGACACCGTTGCCGCAGCGACCTCGAGGTCCTCCTCACCGATGCGCGGACCGCCGTAGGTGGGGGCGGGGCTGTAGGCCCACTGCTGGACCTCGTAGGCCTCGGCGATAGACGCGATCGTCTCCGCCGACAGCGGCTGGGTGTAGGACAGCTCGAAGCCGGTCGGGGTGGCGCGCATCTCGCGGATGTCGAAGGCGTTGGTGCCGTTGGGCGCCAGCTTCTGCAGGCCGTAGTCCAGCTTGCCGGACTCGCTCCAGTTGCCCGCCTCGCCGATGCCGCCGACGTAGAGCGCGCCGTCGGGACCGAGGATGGTCCGGTTGATGCCGGCCTCGAGGCCCGCGGAGTGACGGAACGCCGCACCCTGATAGACGCCGTCGACCTGCTCGATGAAGCCGCGCTGCAGCCCGCCGTAGGTCACGTCGCCGAACACCATCTGGCCGGCGAAGGGGCCGTCCTCGAGCATCACCGGGTTGGACGGGGAGTTGCCGATCGTGCCCTGCGGCAGCCACAGGACGGGGCGGGTCACCGGGTTGTCGTCGAAGGGTCCGGGCGGGTTGGTCCGGTGGTTGAAGAACGCCCCGTCGGTGACGTGGAGCAGCTGCGATGCGGGCAGCCAGTCCCCCTGGTTGTCCATCACGAACAGCGAGCCCTCGGGGCCGAAGCCCATGCCGTTGGGGGTGCGCAGGCCGCCTGCCACGAACTCGACGTCGCCGGTCTCGGGGTCCACGCGGATGGTCGTGCCACGGTTCTCCGCGGGCTGGGGGTCAGTGGACTTGCCACCCTGGTTGATGGCGACCGACAGGTTGACCAGGAAGTGCCCGTCCTCGTACAGCAGGCCGAAGGCGAACTCGTGGAAGTTGCCGCCGTAGGGCCACGCGGCGACCTGCTCCTGCTCGAGGAGGCCGTCGCCGTTGCTGTCGGGACGCAGCGCGGTCAGGCCGTCGCGCTCGGACAGGTAGATCGTGCCATCGACTTCGAGGACACCCATGGGGTTGTGCAGCCCGTCGGCCAGCTTGGTGACGCTGACCTGCTCGGGGCTGGTGTCGCCCAGGACCCCGTCGAGGACGAACAGCTCGCCGGTCTCGGGGTTGGGCACCGGCCCGCCCGGGCTGACGTTGCCGGCGGTGGCGACGAGCAGTCGGTCGTCGGCGGTCCAGGCGAGGGCGGAGACCATCGGCTCGAAGTCGTCGGGGCGCAGGTCCATGAGGTCGTAGTTGGGGTGGACCGCGTCGAGGGGCAGGCCGTCACCGGCGGTGTCGGTCGCGCCCTCGCAGTACTTGGTGCCGGGGGAGGTGACACGGACGACGTCGGCGGGGGTGGCCAGGTTCTCCGATGGGACCACCTCGAAGCCGCTCGCACCCGGGGGCTGCCACTGGAGGGTGACCTGCTGGCCGCCGCCGGCCTCGAAGTGCTCGAGGAACAGCTCGTGGCTGCCCGCCGTCAGCGTGGCCGTGCCCTCGGCCGGTGGATCGATGCCGTGCAGGCCGTCGTGGTCGACCACCACGTCGCCGTTGAGGGACAGCCGGGAGCCGTCATCGGAGTACAGGCGGAACGCGTACTCGCCGTCGGTCGGCACGACCAGGTCGGCGACGGTGTGGGACAGGAAGTTGTCGGCGAAGCCGAAGTCCGCCTCGCTGGAGTAGTCGATCGTCGGCATGTGCTTGTCGACGTTGGGCGTCTGCCCACCGCGGAGCGTGCAGATCTCCGACAGGCCGACGCCGCCGAGGTCGAAGACCCGCAGCGTGACACCCGGTTGGGTGGCCGGTTCCTCCTGCGCCAGGGCAGGGGCCGCGGCGAGCGTTGCGCTGGCGACGACCAGCACCAGGGCAAGTACGACGGCATGGCGAAAACGGCGGGTGACGGCAGGCATTGACACGGCTCCTCGGCTCGGATCGGCCCCCCGCGGACCTGGTCACGTCCTGGCGGGAACGATGCGGGAGGCGTTGTGCCGGAAACTAGTCAAGGTTTGTGCGGTCAGTCAACTATCTTTTGCTACGTGCTGGCAGAAGGTTGGTTGCGTTCGCGCCGCACAGCTCTTCGATCACCTGCAGCAGCCCGATCAACCCCGTGAACGGGTACCGCACCGAGCCGGCGACGACCACCCCCGCTCGGGGGCGGCCGTCGCCGAACTCGATGGTGACCGTGAGCACCTCGGGCTCGACCGAGGTCACGACACGGTCGAGGGACGCGGGACGGTCACCGCCGCCGGGACCTCGTCGTGTCGTCGCAGCGCGCTGGCCATCATGGCCAACCCGACCAGCGGGACGACGTTGACAACACCGGCCACCCCGATGGACAGCCCGGCGGCGAACGTCAGCAGCCCGAGGGCGCCGCCCAGCACCACGAGCACCGCAGCAGCTCGCGGCACGGTCCCCGCTCGCCACGAGGCCACCCCGAAGACGACGAGTCCGGCATGCTGTCCGACCCGTCCGAGGAGGAAGGCAACCAGCAGCCCGACGGGTGGGATGTCCGGACCGTAGAAGGCCGCATAGGCCGACGGATGATCGGCGGCCAGCACGGGCGTGACGAACGTGTGGGTGTACAGCAGGCCGCTGTTCAGGAACAGGCCGACGACTGCCGCAGCAGCGCCTCGCCGTCCCCAACGGCCCAACGCCGATCCCTGTGCGTCGGCGAGCGCGGGCAGCGCCCACATCAGCAGGCCGAGCGCGGCCAGCGCGGCTGTCGTGGCGGGCAGCCAGAGCGGGTGCGTCATGGCCTGCTGCAGCTCCGCACCCCAGTAGACCGGCGCCTCGACCACCGCGACGGCGATCATCAAGCCGGCGGCCACCTGCGCCGCGCGGAGCCCCCGGGTCGATCTGGTGTGTGCCATCGTTCCTCCTCGGTGCCGGCCCAGTCGCGGTCGGCTGATGGGCCAGCGGGTACGTCGGTGTCCGACCGCTGCCGTCACCATGGCCGGGGTGGGGCGCCCGGCCATCCGTAGGCCCTACGGAAACCTCGACCACGCGGCAACAGAACCCGGTGCAGTCCACAGGGCCAACGACGTGTTCTTCACCCGCGTGCCCGTACCGCCCGGCCCTCGGCCCGGCACACCCGGTCGCTGACCGGTGCTCACGGGCACGTGTCCGCCCCGCCGTTGAAGGCGATGAACCCGGTGTTGCCACCCTGGTCGTTGCAGGAGAACGGGGCCGCGGTGTTGCCGGTACCGGCCAGGGTGCTGTTGGCGGCCTGGACCACGAAGCCACCGATGCTGCTGAACGCCACGCCGTCGACCGTGGCGTTCGCGGAGGTCCCGTCGAAGATGCCACCGAAACGCAGCCCCTCCCGCCCGGTGTTGCTGATGGATCCTCCGTCGATGCGCAGGGCGCCGGTACTGGTGAAGACGGCACCGGCGCTCACGGCGTCCTCTCCGACGGTGTCGATGGCGACGGACCCGAACGTGACGTCGGCACCGACCCCATCCATGCGGATGCCGACCTCGTCGACGTTCGCCACCGTCGTCGTGCCGACGACGGTGATCGATCCAGCACCGACGCTCAGCAGGTTGACCCCGTCGTCACCGCTGAACCCGATCTGCGAACTCAGGTTGTTCCTCGCCGTCAGGCTCTCGAACTTCATGTCCACCTCGACGGTGTCGATCAGGACGAGGGCGGGTCCTCCGTCGGCGTCGATGCGGTTGGTGCCTGTGACGTTGATCACGTTGTTGCCGCCGGCGAGGAACCCGGTGGCGGCGGCGCCGGTTCCGGCGGAGTCGGTGGTGATGTCGAGGTTGTGGAAGTTGACTGTGCCGGTGTTCCCGAAGACGTCGACCCCACCGTTGAGTCCCGTCAGGTCGATGATCGTCAGGTCGTGGAACGTCCACGTGCCGCTGCCGTCGGTGGCGAACAGGGGCGAGAACTGTGAATCGGTGGCCGTGGTCGGGGTGGTGATCGTCAGGTCACCGTCCACGTCGAACAGGTCGATGGACGGGCCGGGGGGGCCGGTGGACGTCAACGAGTTGCCGCCGTTGGTGTTGAAGCGCACCGACGAACCGGCTGCGGTCGTGTCGATGAGGACGAGCTCGCCGTTGTCGTTGACGATGCTGCCGTCGTAGTCGAGCTGGCCGGGGGCGTCGAAGTCACGGACCAGGACCGCGGCCCCGGTGGGGTTGGTGATGGTCGTCGTGTCGGCGAAGGTGAAGGTGCCGGCCGAGCCGTTGAGGATGTCGATGCCGGCATCGCCGCCGTTGAGGGTGACGCCGGCGGTGACGTCGTAGGTGCCGTCGGCGTCGGTGAACTGCAGTCCGGTGCCGTTGGTGGCGTCCAGGGTGTTCGTCGGGCCGAAGGAGAACGTGCCGGTGTGGCTGGTGATGTCGATGCCGGCCGCGTCGTTGGTCTGGGTGATCGTGGAGTCCTGGATCGTGATGTCGCCCACGGTCGAGTCCACCCGCAGACAGGCGCCGCTGGAATCGGTGATCGTGACGCTGTCCAGCGTGAAGGTGCCGGAACCGCCGTCGATCGCGATGCCGTCACCGGCTGTCGACCCGATGTCCAGGCCGCGCACGGTGTTGTCGTGCACGAGCGCCACACCGGACGCCGTGCTCTCGAGGACCGGTGGGATGCCGGCGGGAACGAGGGTCGTGGGTCCCGGCCCGACCTCCAGCGCGGCGCCGACGCCGAGGAGTTGTTGCCCATCGACCAGGGTGATGCCGGCCCCGCCGATCGCCGCGGCGGACTCGCCGATGTGGATCGTGTCCCCCGCACCGCCGATGGTGGCCGGAACCGTGTCGAGGGGGGCGTGGGAACGGCCGTCACCGCCCGGCGGGGCGTCGGCGTCGAGGAACCAGATCATGTCGGTCAGGCTGACGGTGACCGTGCCGTCGGCGCTGTCGGTGCCGTTGGTCACGGTGTAGGTGAAGGTGTCGTCGGCACCGGTGTAGCCGACCGGCGGCAGGTAGCTGAAGGACCCGTCGGCGTACGTCGTCACGGTCCCGCCGTTGGCCGTCCCGGTGCTGCTGGGCACGACGTCGAGTGTCCCTCCACCGGTGTCGGTGTCGTTGTCGAGCAGGTTGTCCTGGATGCGGACCCCCGGCCCGTCCAGGTCAGGCCCGGTGCCCAGGTCCGGGGTGATGACCAGCTGGGTGTTGCCGAACGCATCGAAGGTGTCTGGACCGATCACGATCGGGCTGGTCGGCGCTCCGCTTCGTCGCCGCACGGTGACCGTGACGGTGGCGACGTTGGACGTGGCCTGCCCGTCGGAGGCGGTGTAGGTGAAGGTGCGTTGTCCCGGAAGTCCGCTGACGAAGCGGGCATCGTCGCCGTCGATGGTGACCGATCCGGAGGAGGGCTGGTCGACGATGGCATAGGTCAGCGGGTCGCCGTCGGGGTCCGTCGCGACCAGCGGGACGATCCTGGGGACGTTCTCCGTCGCGATTGCGTCGATGTCCTCCGCGACGGGAGGCAGGTTGTCGTCGGGATCGTCGATCGTCGGGTGCAGGCGCCGGATCTCGGTTGCGGTGGCGTCGGGCAGGCGATCGGTGTCGGTCAGCAGGATGGGTCCGTTCGGTTGGAACGTCCCGCCGGCGAACGTCCCGCCGGTCCCTCCAGCGAGTGCGGCACCGGCCAGCGCGTCGGGGAAGGCACCGGCGTTGGCGACGTAGACGGCTCGGGCGGTGTCGGCTGCGAACTGGGCCGCGGAGATGGCCACGGCGGTCTCGGTGCGGGTGGCGCCGGCCACGCGTTCGACGGAGTCGGCCAGGGTCGCCAGCTCGGCCTCGACGTCCTCGTCGATGGCGGCGGTGCCGCCGAGGACGGTGATCCGATCCGGGTCCAGTCGTTGCAGCTCCGTGCGGGTGCGGTCGGGCAACTGGTTGGTGTCGGAGAGGAGGATCACCCCGTCGCGGGCCGCCATCAGGGGGCCGGCGGTCAGCGCGTCGGCGAAGTCATCGGCCCGCGCGATGGCGACCTCTCCCGCGCCCGAGGGGTGGGACGCCTGCGCGACCAACACCGCCGTCTCGACCCGCGAGTCGCCGCCGATCCGTTCCACGGTGGGCACGAGGTCGGCGAGCTCGGCCTCGACAACCGGGCTGACCGCGCTCGGGCCACCGAGGATCACGACGCGGTCCGGTGACAGTCGGAGGATCTCTGCCCGGGTCGGTTCGGGCAGGTCCCCGTGGCGGGTGAGCAGGATCGGTCCGCCGCTCCGGGCAGCCCACGGTCCGCCGGCGAGGGCGTCAGCGAAGTCCTCCCCGGTCGCCACGAACGCCGTCGTGATGCCCGGCCCGAACCGCGACGCCGATATCGCCGCAGCCGTGCCGTAGCGGTCCTCGTCCGCGAGCCGCACCACGTCGTGCCTGTCGTCGTCGAGCTGGTCGGCGACGGCTTCCGACACCGTCGCCGGGCCGCCGAGCACCACCACCTCGAACGGCGCTGGGTGTGCGATGGCCGGCGCAGGCGCCATGACCGATGTCGTCAGCGCGAGCAACACCACCACCGCGACGCGATACCGAACGGATGCGTTGCCCATGAGCCCCTCGTTCCCAGCGACATGCTGCTTCCCACTCCAAACCTACGCCTCGAATTCGGGAGCTGTACAGGCCCTGTCGTGCGTTCAGCTGACCGAACGTCTTCGGCCAGCGCCGCGTGGACGCGGGGGTGACTTCGCCGACAGCCTGCTGCCCCCGCGTCGGTCGGGCATGCTCGACCCACCCATGACCGACCACGACAACGCGCCGACCGACAGCCGACCCGGCCTTGCCGACCTGCGGGAGGTCCCCGGGTTCACGGCGGCGCTCGCCATCGGCGTGGTCGTGGGGCTGGGGTTCGGGCTGGTCATCCCGATCATCCCGGCCTTCGCCCGATCCTTCGGGGTCGGGGTGTTCGCAGCGACGGCGATCGTCAGCGTGTTCGCCGGGGTGCGGCTGGTGTCCAACCTGGCCGTGGGTCCGCTCATCGACACCATCGGCATGCGCCGGGCCGTCGGCTGGGGTGCGCTCATCGTCGGGGCGTCCTCGCTGGCCAGCGCCGCCGCCCCGACCTACTGGTGGTTCCTGTTCGCCCGGGGCATCGGCGGGTTCGGCAGTGCCCTGTTCCTCGGCGCGCTGGTGACCCTCACCCTCGTCACCGCGCCGGCCAGCCTCCGCGGCCGTGCGGTGGGGACCATCCAGTCCTCGTTCCTGATCGGCTCCTCGTTCGGCCCGACCGTCGGCGGGGCGCTTGCCGAACCCCTCGGCCTGCGCTGGCCCTTCGTCGTCTACGCCGCCGCCTGTGGCATCGCGGGGCTGGTCGCCTTCAGTCGTCTGCCGGGCCCCGAGGCCCCGACCGAAGACGATGTCCTGCCCGACCGCTCGCGCAACCCGTTCGCCGGCTTCGGGCAGCTGCTCCGGACCCGTGAGCTGATCGCCGCCCTCGTGATGATGGCGGCCGTCCGCTGGACCCTCTCGGGCCTGCGGTTCTCCGTCGTCCCGCTGTTCGCCGAGGACGTGCTGTCCCTCGGTCCCGCCCTCCTCGGGATCGGGCTGACGGTCGCGTCGGTCGGCCAGCTCCTCCTCGTCGTTCCAGCCGGTCGCCTGATCGACATCCGCGGTCGACGACCGGTCGGGGTCATCGGCTTCACGACCTTCGCGGTGGTGGCGCTGGGCTTCGTCGTCCTCGACGGCACGTGGCCGTTCCTGGTCGCGATGGGCGCCTTCGGACTCGTGACCGGCGCCACGAACCCGCTGCCGGCTGCCATCGTCGGTGACGTGGTCAGCAAGGACCGGGCCGGCCGGGCGGTGGGGGTGCTCAACACCGCCGGGGACCTCGGCTCCGTCGGTGGACCGTTGGTCCTCGGCGCCCTCGTCGAGGGGTTCGGCTTCACCAGCGCGTTCGTCACCACCGCCGCCCTGCTGCTGGCCGCGGCGGCGCTCGCGATCAGGATGCGCGAGACGATGCCCGCGACTGTCTAGGACGGGTCGAGCGGTCAGCCGACCGCGACGTCCTCGGCAAGCGCCGCGTGGACCCGCGGGGCGACCTCGCGGCCGTACAGCTCGATGGACCGCATCATCGCCTCGTGGGGCAGGGTGCCGGCCGACAGCTTGAGGTCGATCCGGTCCAGGGACAGGTCCCTCGCCACCTCGACCAGCTTGGCGGCGACGGTCTCCGGGGAGCCGGCCATCAGCGGCCCCTCGGGGCCGGCCGCTGCCTCGTACTGGTCGCGGGTCATGGGCGGCCAGCCGCGCTCGGCACCGATGCGGGCGTGCATGGCGCGATGGTGCGGCCACAGCTCGTCCAGCGCCTGCTGGTCGGTCTCGGCGATGTGGCCGGGCAGGTGCGCCCCGATGGGCTGGCGGTCCTTGCCCAGCTGGTCCAGCGCACGGTGGTACAGGTCGACCAGCGGCGTGAACCGCACGGGTGATCCGCCGATGATGGCCAGCATCAACGGCAGGCCGTAGCGGGCGGCCCGGACGACGGACTCGGGGCTGCCGCCAACACCGACCCACGCCTTCAGGCCACCCTCGGTCGGCGGCCACACGACCTGCTCGTCCAGGCCCGCGCGGACGGTGCCCTGCCAGGTGACCGGGCCCTCCTCCAGCAGCCTCGCGAACAGGTCCAGCTTCTCCTCGAACAGCCGCTCGTAGTCGTGCAGGTCCAGCCCGAACAGCGGGAAGGACTCGGTGAACGACCCACGGCCGAGGATGACCTCCGCGCGCCCGTTGGAGACCGCGTCGAGGGTGGAGAAGCGCTGGAACACCCGGACCGGATCGTCGGAGCTCAGGACCGTCACCGCCGACCCCAGCTTGATCCGTTCGGTGCGGCCGGCGATGGCGGCCAGGACGACCTCGGGCGAGGACACGGCGAAGTCGTCGCGGTGGTGCTCGCCGATGCCGATGAAGTCCAGCCCCACCTCCTCGGCCAGCACGGCCTCGTCGACGACGTTGCGGATGACCGCCGCCGGGTGCAGCCGGTTCCCCGACGCGTCGACGGTGACGTCGCCGAACGTGTCGACACCCAGCTCGATACGGGACTCCATGACCTCTCCTCAGCTCGCAGCAGTAGTAGTTAGAACTCTAACAATATCGACCCATGCCGCATTCCCGACCCCATTGTCCACAACCGTCCCGACCTTGACGGACCTGCCCCGGACGTGCGCCACTGGGGTCATGGCCATGCCCGAGGTGCTCGCCGAGCTGTCCGACACCATCCGCCCGATCTCCCGTCGGGAGTTCAACGCGTGGGGTGCCGACGGCTGGTTCGACGACGAGCGGGTCGAGCTGATCGACGGGGTGATCGTGGCCATGGCAGCAGAGGGTGGACCGCACCTGAAGGTGGTGATGTGGCTGACCAACCACTTCGCCCGCCACCTCGATCCCGACCGCATGGTTGGGGTCTCCCATCCCTACGCGGTCAGCGAGTACAGCCAGCCGGTGCCCGATCTGGCGATCGTGCGGACCGCGGACTTCCACGCCATCACCGACGCGGTCGCCGCAGCCGAGCTGGTTGTGGAGGTCGCCCACTCCAGCCGTCGGCGCGACCTCGTGGTCAAGGCCCGCCTGTACGCCGAGGCTGCCGTGCCCGAGTACTGGGTCCTGGACCTGGTCCAGCGCCGGCTGGTCGTGCACACCGACCCGGTCGACGGGGCCTACACCACGGTCGACACGACGTCGGAGGATGCCGCGGTCGAGGTGCTGGGCGTCACCGTCCCCCTCCCGACGGTGTTCTCGCTGACCTCCTGAGGCTCGCCCGCTGCGCCGTTGTCGCTGCAAGGTGCGACCGAAGAGCGCTGCCGCTCGACCTCAGGGCTCAGCCGAGGTCGGGCTCGCCGCAGTGGCGCGCGATGTGCGCCCGGGCCGCGTCCCGCAGCTGCAGCGTCGCTGACCAGCCCGACCCGGCCGGCAGGATCGGCGCGCCCACCTCCAGGTGGATGGTCCCGCGCCGCAGGTGGGTCGTGTGGGGCGGCAGCACCCATCGGCTGCCCCTGATGGCGATGGGCACGACCGGCACCCCTGCGGTGGCCGCGACGCTGAAGGCCCCGAGGCGGAACGGCCGGAGCCCGACGATGCTGTCCAGACCGCCCTCGGGGAAGGCAACCAGGTAGCTGCGGTCGTCCAACGTCTCTGACAGGGCGGCCACGTCGGCGACCCCTTGCTCCCGGTCGTGGCGTTCGACGAACACCGCGCCCAGCCGCCGGAGGACGAACCCCTCGATGGGCTTGTCGCGCAGGACCTCGCCGACGACGAACCGGACGCCACCCTCCAGGTGCGCCGACAGGACCAACCCGTCGAGCCAGCTCGCGTGGTTGGCGACGATCACCGCAGGCGGCGCCGGAAGCGCAGCGCCGTCGGCCTCGATCGGGGTGCCCATCAGCGGGACGAGGGCGCGCAGCACGCGCCGGACCAGCCGCCAGCGCAGCCGGTGACCGGGCAGCAGGACGACCATGACGGCGAGGGGGACGACCACGCTGACGACGAGCAGCCGAGCCCATGCGGCATGAAGGGTCTCGCGAAGTCGGGCGACCAGGCCGCGCACGGCCCGGGGCAGCCCGCCCCACCCGAACCGGGCCAGCTGCACCCACGCGGCACGGACCGGCTGGTCCAGCAACCCGTCGGTGTAGCGCCTGGCCGTCTCGGCCCGGCGGAGCTTGCCGCTGGACGTCTTCGGCACGGTCCCCGGCCCGACGAGGACGATCTCGTCCGGAGGGGTCTCGACCACGTCGACCGCGGCGTCGACGATCCCGCTCCGGATCGCTTCCCGTGCCACAGGGTCGGTCTCGCGGGTCTCGGCCACCACGACCAGCCGTTCGGTGCCACGCTCGGCGTCGCCCACCCCGAACGCCGCCACACAGCCGGCCCGGACACCGTCGACGGCGCCGACGACCTGCTCGAGCTCCTGGGGGTGCAGGTTGCGGCCCGCGCGGATGATCAGGTCCTTGACCCGGCCGGTGATGACGATGTCGCCGTCGGCCAGGTAGCCAAGGTCGCCGGTGTCCAGCCACTCACCGTCTCGCAGCCGACGGGTGGCCTCGTCGTTGCGGAGGTAGCCACGGGTCGCCGACGGGCCGGTGAACTGGATGCGTCCCTGCGTCCGGTCGGGCAGCGTGCTGCCGGCGCGGTCGACCACACGGATGGCGTAGCCGGGCAGCGGCTGTCCGCAGGCTGCCAGCTCCAGCACGTCCGGACCGGCGGCCCCGTCGGGGAGCGGCTCGGCCACCCCACCGCGCACCAGCCGGTCACGGCTGATCCGGTCGATGATCGGCGGCCGGCCGACTGGCGGGAACGCAAGCCCGACCGCCGCCTCCGCCAACCCGTAGACCGGGGCCAGCGCCTCGGGCCGTAGCCCGACGGGTCCGAACCGATCGGCGAACCGTCGCAGGGTGTCCGGGCCGACCGCCTCGGCCCCGTTGAACGCCAGCCGCCAGGTCGACAGGTCCAGGCCGTCCATCTGCTCGTCGGTGACCCGACGCAGGCACAGCTCGTAGCCGAAGTTGGGCGATGCGGCGAGGGTGCCGCCGTGGTCGGTGATGGCCTGCAGCCATGACGCCGGCCGGACGAGGAAGTCCTGGGGCGGCATGGAGATCAGCCGCATCCCGACGTGGAGGCTGCCCAGCCACGCGCCGATCAGCCCCATGTCGTGGTACAGCGGCAGCCAGCTGACGAACACGTCGTCGGGGGTCGCGCGGATGACCTGCGCCATCGCGTCGATGTTGACGACGAGGTCCTGGTGGCTGAGCACCACCCCCTTGGGGGCCCCGGTGCTGCCGGAGGTGTACTGCACCAGCGCCACGTCGTCGTGCCCGGCGCGCGGCAGCGGCATCGTGTCGCCGTCGGTCTGGGCCAGCTCCTCGGCAGTACAGACCTGGCGGAGGGAGGCGACGTGGGTGCGCATCAGCCGGGCCAGCGACCGTCCCTCGGGGACGGTGATGAGGACCGTCGCCCGGGCGTTGTCGAGGATGTGGCGCTGCCGCTGCAGGTGCTCGCCGATGCGGGACGGCCGGTCGGGCGGGTAGATGGGCACCGCGGTGCAGCCGGCCAACAGCACGCCAAGGAAGGCCACGAAGTAGTCGCGTCCGGTCGGCAGCATCAGGGCGATCGAGTCGCCGGTCTCGGTGCCCCGGCCTCGCAGTCCATTGGCCACGGCGAGCGCCTGGTCGTGCAGCTCGGCGTAGGTCAGCTCGACCGGCGCCGTCTCGTCGAGCAGCCGCAGGTGCGGCCGGTCCGGGTGGGTCGCCAGGTGCCAGTCGAGGCTGTCGATCAGGGTTGGCAGGTCTGTGGGACGGGGCCCGTCCGCACCCGGCGGACGGACCGGCGCCGGGGTGGGCGAGGCCGCCGCGACGGTCGGGTGCGAGGGCGGGCCTGCCGGGTCGACCAGCAGGTCCCGTGGCGTGGTGGCGGTGCCGAGCAACGTGGTCGACATCCGCGTGCCGCGCGCGTCGTCGAGCCTGGCGAGCAGCTCGGCCAGGGCAAGGCTGTCCAGGGCGAGGTCACGCTCGAGGTCGCTGTCGAGGGTGACCGTCGGATGCCCATGGGGCCGGAGCTCATCGAGCAGCGCCGTGATGACCGACACGACCAGACGGGCATCGTCGTCGGATGACCGGGTCGCCGTCACCTGCCCAGTGTTGCGCTCGGGGAGCCCTGCGGTGACCGAGACCGGGAAATCGACTCCGGGGGGTGTTCACCGCACGCAGGCAGGACTAGGGTCAGCGAGGTCAGGGTCGGGACGTGGGCACCTCGACATCTTTGCCACGAGGAGGATGTCTGATGACTCGCCATGCCCGTTTCGGCGCGCTCTGTGCGCTGCTGCTCGCCTTCAGCCTGCTGCCAGCCGTCGCCGGTGCAGCACCGTCCAACAACGCGTGCCTGAACCGCAACCTGAACACCACCACCAAGCTCCTGTCGTGTGTCGACGCCGACGACGTGTTCGTCCACCTCGCGGCGTTCCAGGCCATCGCCGACGCCAACGGGGGAACCCGTGCATCCGGCACCCCCGGCTACGACGCCTCCGCTGACTACGTCGCCGACCTGCTCGAGGACGCCGGCTTCGACGTCGAGCGGCAGGTCTTCGACTTCAGCCTGTTCTCCGAGAACTCCAGCTCCCTGACCGCCGACGGCGTGCCCATCGAGACCCAGACCATGTCCTTCTCGGGCAGCGGGACCATCACCAGCGGCAACGTGATCCCCGTCGACCTGGACCTCGGGCTCGGCAACACCTCCACCTCCGGTTGCGAGGTGGCGGACTTCGTCGGGCCGGACTGGTCCGGCAGCAACGACATCGCGCTGATCCAGCGGGGGACGTGCGCGTTCGGACTCAAGGCCGTGAACGCGCAAGCTGCAGGCGCAGAGGCGGTCATCATCTTCAACCAGGGCAACACCGCCGCCCCGGCCCGCCAGGACATCATCGGCGGCACGCTCGGCGAGGGTGTCGTGGGCGTCCTCACCATCCCGGTCCTGGACACCTCCTACTCCGACGGCCTGGTGGTCCTCGACGCGACGACGGTCGACCTGGCCGCTGACACCACCATCGTCACCAGCACCACCGAGAACGTCATCGGCGACCTGCCGGGCGTGAACCCCGACAACGTCGTCATGGCCGGTGCCCACCTCGACTCCGTCGGCGAAGGACCCGGAATCCAGGACAACGGCAGCGGCTCGTCAGCCATCCTGGCCGTGGCGCTGGCGCTGGGGAACAACAAGAAGTACACGCCGACCAACTCCCTGCGCTTCGCGTGGTGGGGTGCCGAGGAGTCCGGCCTCATCGGGTCCGAGCAGTACGTGTTCAACCCGGACTTCGGCCTGACGCAGGAGGAGTACGACGCCCTCGCGCTGTACCTCAACTTCGACATGGTCGGCTCGCCGAACTTCATCTACGGCGTCTACGACGCCGACGAGTCCACGTTCCCCGCACCCGTCTTCATCCCGCCGGGCTCAGCAGAGCTCGAGGACCTCTTCGAGGCCTACTACTCCGACAACAACATCCCCTACGAGGACTCGGAGTTCTCGGGTCGCTCGGACTACCAGGCGTTCATCGACGTCGGGATCCCCGCCAGCGGGCTATTCACCGGGGCCGAGGGCATCAAGACCGAGGAGCAGGCAGGCATCTGGGGTGGCACCGCCGGTGACCAGTACGACCCCTGCTACCACCTGGCCTGCGACACGTTCGACAACGTGTCGGTCGAGGCGATCGAGGTCAACGTCGACGCGGTCGGCTACGCGATCTTCAACCTGGCGGCCTCCACCGAGGCCATCAACGGCGTGCCGGGTTCGAGCCTGCCGGGGCGTGGCCCCGATGACGTCGCGATCGACGGTCCGCAGGGCACGTTCCTCAGCGGTGGCGGCTCGCACATCGACCACGGGCAGGCGTCGGAGTAGACCGACAACCCTCCGCACGAACGACGAGGGGCACCCCGCCGGGGTGCCCCTCGGATCAGCCCAGCGCGGCGGCCACCACGCCAACCCCGCCGGTCAGCTCCGCGGTCCACGCCATCATCCCGTCCGACAGCGCCGGCCAGCCGTGGTACCGGCCGTCGCCGGTCAGCGTCGACGCCGACCCGAACGTCAGGCCGCCGTCGGTCGAGACCGCCGTCCGCAATGACCACGTCGGGTCCGTCGCCTGCTGCCACACGACCCGCAGCCCGCCGAGTTCGACCTGCAGCTGGGGCTGGTAGGACCACTCGCTGGGGACGTCGACGCGGCTGGCCGTCGACCAGGTCGCACCTCCATCGTCGGAGCGCTGGACCCACACGTCGGTGAACGCCGAGTCGACGGTGCTGGTGTGGGCCAGGACGATCCCGCCGTCGGGGGTGATCGCCAGCGACGGCGACAGGGCAGGGTTGCCCTCCACCCCTTCGGCGGTTGGTTCGTCGCGCCGCAGGATCCGCTCGGTCCAGCGGCTGTCGGCGGAGAAGGTCGCGCCACCGTCGGTCGACACCGCACCGAAGATGGCGACGTCATCGGGGTTGCCGCTGCGGCCCGGGGTCGGGTCGTCGCGGTTGTCCTCCCACGCGACCGCCACGGTGTGGCCGTGCACGGCGACGGTGGGCTCCACCGACGCCGGGATGTGCTGCAGCTCGCGGGGCGGGACGGCGTACTGCGTCATGCCACCGCTCCACGGCTCCGCGAACGACAACCGGGTCGTGGTCGACAGCCCGTCGAGCCGCTGGTGGTGGATGGCCCACGTCCCGTCGTCGACCTGCGCCTGCCAGACCAGGTGGTCGACGGTGTCCCCAGCGGCCAGCACCGGACGGGCGGCGTTGCCTGCGGCGATCACCTCGGCCGGGCCGAAGGACGTCCCGCCGTCCGTCGAGCGGCGCACGACCACGTCGCCGCCGAACCGTCGCGGGTCGTGCACCTCGAAGGCCACCGTGACCGTGTCCTCGCGGACCACCACCGAGGGTGACCGCCCCTCCCCCAGCGGCACCGCCGGCGACCAGGTCATCCCGCCGTCGAGCGAACGCTGGTGGGTGACGACCCTCGCCCGATCGCCGGTCCGCTGCTGCTGGACCAGGTGCACGACGTCGCCGTGGCGGGCGAGGTCGGCGAAGCCACCCCAGTCGGCGTCGGTCAGCGACACGAGCGGGGTGCCGTCTGCGAGGGCGGGTGTCCGTGCTGCCGAGGTGGGCGCCGTGACCCACACCGGGGTGGAGTTCATGACGAACGTGTCGACGTAGTCCAGCGGATCGGGCAGCCCGACGCGGCTGGCGCCGACGGTCATGGCGGTGACCCGGTAGAAGGCCGACGAGGACGGCAGCTCGAAGGCGACGGTGTCCGACACCCCGTCGGGCACGACCTCGGCGACGACCGCGCCGGTGTCGTCGACGACCCGGACGGTGTGGCCGGTGCCGTTCTCGACGGCGAGGGCGAGGGTGACCGTGTCGCCGGTCGGTTCGGCCCAGCCGCC
Organism: Euzebya pacifica; assembly: GCF_003344865.1. GTDB lineage: Bacteria > Actinomycetota > Nitriliruptoria > Euzebyales > Euzebyaceae > Euzebya > Euzebya pacifica. Next base: position 385,046 of record NZ_CP031165.1, on the reverse strand, counting down.
GGTGACCGCCTCGAACCCGTCGACCCCGTCGGCGTCCAGGAGGGTGGCGACGCGGATGCCGGTGATGCCCAGCCCGGCAAGCGTGCGACCGGCCCGGATGCCGTCGACCAGCGCCTCCTCCGACACCCCTGTGGTGAGCACGTAGGCCGCGCTGCCACCGGGGCCGGACGGACCGGCCCACACCTGCTTGAAATGGTTGTCGGATCCGTTGACCGTGGCGACCCGTCCGCCAGCCTCGGCCAGCGCCTGGTAGTACGCCTCGTTGGAGCCGTTGCCGCCCCCCGGGAAACCTGCGTCCTGCAGGGCGCTGTCGCCGCCGCGGAGGGCCTCGATGTGGGACAGGGGGAAGTCGACCAGCTCAGCCATGCAGCCGTCGGCGCCGCCGTCCTTGGGGTGGGCCATGCCGAGCAACCCGTCCTGGGCGGCGACCTCCAGGGCCATCTCGGCCAGGCCACAGCCGACCCGGTCGGTGGAGCCGTGGTCGATGCGGGTCTGGATGGCGAAGGCCGTGCCGTGCCGGCCACCACCCCACTCCTCACCGGTCAGCAGCACCCGGTCACCGATCGCGAACGGCGACCGGTCCAGGTCGAAGTCGGGGTCGTAGTGCTGGGCGAAGTTGCGGTGGTCGGTGAACGCCACCGCCGACATGCCGGCCCGCAGCGCCTGATCGCGTTGTTCGTCCAGGAACGTGTCGTGGCTCTCGGGTGTGTCGAACTCCTGGTGGAACACCCCACCGTCGGAGGAGTGGTCGGTGTGCAGGTGCATGTCGAACGGCACCCAGGCCAGCCCGTCCAGCGCCGCGTCGACGGCGGCGTCCAGCGCGGCGCTGCGGATCGGCGGGGCGAGCCCGTCGGCCCCGACGGTCGGCGCGGCCACACCGACGGCGATCAGGACCAGCAGCAGCGGCACGGCAAGGAATCGGCTCATGCAGACCACGTTCGCCACGACCGCCCCGTGGTCCTGCCCGCCGGCCCCGAACGGTGACGGAACCGCATGGACGCCGTTCGTCCCGCGGGCGACGGTCGAGGGGCCGGTGTCGCATCGCGCGTCAGCCGGCGACGACCGCCCGGACGCGATGGGCGATCTCGGCTTCCTCGTCGGTGGGGACGACCAGGACCGGGGTCGGGCCCGTGCTGATGGTGGTCGACCGGTCCGGCCCGACGGCCGCGATGTTGGCGGCCTCGTCCAGTGACACGCCGAGGAACCCGAGCCGTTCGCACACCCGCCGGCGGATCAGGGCGCTGTGCTCGCCGATCCCGGCCGTGAACACCAGCGCATCCATGCCGCCGAGCACGGCGGCGAACGCGCCGACATAGCGGACGAGGCGGTGCACGGTGACGTCCAGCGCCAACTTGGCGGCCTCGTCCCCCTCCCCCGCCCGTTGTTCGATGGTGCGCATGTCGTTGTCCCCGGACAGGCCCTTCAGGCCGGACTGTCGCGTCAGCAGGTCCTCGACGGCCGAGCCCGACAGCCCGTCCTCCCGCATCAGGTGGAAGATGACGGCCGGGTCGACGTCGCCGGACCGGGTGCCCATCACCAACCCCTCCAGCGGAGCCATGCCCATGGACGTGTCGACGCAGACGCCACCGTCGATTGCGGCCGCCGACGCCCCGTTGCCCAGGTGCAGCGTCACGAGCTTGGTGTCGGCCAGCGGCTTGCCCAGGTGGTCCGCGGCAGCCCGGGACACCCATGCATGCGAGGTGCCGTGGAACCCGTACCGCCGGACCCCGTGCTCGGTGAACGTCCACTCCGGCAGGGCGTAGCGGTGCGCGGCGGGTGGGATGGTGGCGTGGAAGGCGGTGTCGAACACGGCGACCTGCGGCAGGTTGGGTCGCCGGGCCATCGAGGCGCGGATGCCCAGCAGGTTCGCCGGGTTGTGCAGCGGCGCCAGCGGCACGAGCGACTCGATGGTGGCGATGACGTCGTCGTCGATCAGCACCGGTTCGGTCAGCGTCGCACCGCCGTGCACGACCCGGTGGCCCACCGCCTCGACGGTGTCGTCCAGCCCGGCGTCGGTCAGGTCGGCGACGACCCGATCGATGGCGTCGGTGTGGTCGGCGACGCCCCCCTCCTCACCGATGCGTTCGACGATGCCGTCGACCAACGGGGTGTCGTCGTCGGCGAGCAGCCGGTACTTCAACGACGACGACCCCGCGTTGAGCACGAGGACCCGCATCAGACGCCCGCCCCCTGCTCCTGCTGCGTCCTGGCGGCGGCCGCGGCCTCCTGCTGTGCCTGGATGGCGGTGATGGCGACGGTGTTGACGATGTCGGGGATGGTGCAGCCGCGCGACAGGTCGTTCACCGGCTTGTTCAGGCCCTGGAGGACCGGTCCGACGGCGACCGCCCCCGCGGAGCGCTGGACCGCCTTGTAGGTGTTGTTGCCGGTGTTGAGGTCCGGGAAGATGAACACGGTGGCGTTGCCGGCGACCTGGCTGCCGGGCAGCTTCTTCTCGCCCACGCCGACGTCGACGGCGGCGTCGTACTGCATCGGCCCTTCCACCTGCAGGTCGGGCCGTCGCTGACGGACCAGCTCGGTGGCCTCGCGGACCGCCTTGACGTCGGTGCCCTGCCCCGACTCGCCCGTGGAGTACGACAGCATCGCGATCCGCGGGTACACCCCGAACGCGGCGGCGGTCTCGGCAGAGCTGATGGCGATGTCGGCCAGCTGCGAGGCGTCGGGGTTGGGGTTGATCGCGCAGTCGCCGTAGACCAGCACCCGGTCGGGCAGCAGCATGAAGAACACCGAGCTGACGATGGCCACGCCGGGCTTGGTGCGGACCACCTCCAGGGACGGACGGACGGTGTGCTGGGTGGTGTGCGCCGCCCCGGAGACCATGCCGTCGGCGTGGCCCAACAGCACCATCATCGTCCCGAAGTAGCTGACGTCCAGCAGCATCTCGAAGGCCAGGTCGGGGGTGGCGCCCTTGTGGGCGCGCAGCTCGGCGTACCGGTCGGCGAAGACCTTCCGCAACGGCGAGGTCGCGGGATCGATCACGTCGATGCCGGTCAGGTCGACCCCGAGCGTCGCCGCGCGCGTCTCCACGACCTTGGGGTTGCCGAGGAGGGTCAGGGTGGCCACCCCACGTCGCTGGAGGATCTCCGCGGCACGCAGGATCCGGTCGTCGGACGACTCGGGCAGGACGATGTGGCGGCGGTCCTGGCGGGCCCGTTCGATGATGTCGAACTCGAACATCAGCGGGGTGACGACGGTGGAGCGGGTCACCTCGATGCGGTTGGCCAGCACGTCGATGTCGACGTGGGCCTCGAAGGTGTCCAGCGCGGTGGCGATCTTGCGGGTCTGGCGGGGGCGAAGGACGGCCGGGACGGCGTTGACGTCGGTGGCGGTGCCGTAGGTGTCGTCGTCGACCGACAGCACCGGGCACGGGATGCTCGAGAATCCGTCGAGGAGGCGGACCAGCGAGTCCTCGGGCTGGTACCCGCCGGTCAGGACGACGGCGGCGACGTTGGGGAACGTGGTGGCCATCCGCGACCCGATCACGCCGAGGAGGACGTCGGCGCGGTCACCGGGGGTCAGTACGATGGCCCCGTCGACCAGGCGGTCCAGGACGTGGGGCAGGGTCATGGCGGCGATGGTGATCTTCGAGGCGACCCGGTCCATGGCCGCGTCGGTGTCACCGAGCAGGACCTTGGCGCCGATGCCGGTGGCGACCTCGCGGACCGTCGGCATCGACAGCGTGGGGACCTCGGGCACGACCCAGATGGGGTCGTCGTGCGAGACGGCGTCGGCGGCCTCCTGGATGGTGTCGAGGTCGTCGGGGTCGACCCGGTTCACCACGGTGGCCAGCAGCGTGCAGCCCTCGGCGGTGAGGGACTCGCGGGCGACGTGGGTGGCCTCGACGACGTCGTGGGCGGTCCGGCTGCGCCCGTTGACGATCGCCAGGACCGGGGCCCCGAGGTGGTTGGCCAGCTTGGCGTTGAACTCGAACTCCAGGGCCGTGGAGACGCCGGTGTAGTCGGTGCCGTCGCACAGCACGAACGGGGCCTTGTCGGCCAGCGCCCGGTAGGCCTCGAGGACTCCCTTGAACAGCTCGTCGGTCCGACCCTGGGCGAGCAGCCGCTCGACCTCGTCGACGGTGAAGGCGTAGCGCTCCTCGGGTTCGCCGGCCAGCTCGTAGCGCCCGTCCATCAGCGCCAGGCGGCTGTCGACGGGATCGGTGGACGGCACGACCGGTCGGAAGTAGCCGACCCGGTCCAGCCGGCGGGACAGCAGCTCCATCACACCCAGGGCGATGACGGACTTGCCGGACGCCGGTTCCAGCGAGGCGATGTACAGGTTGTTGGCCACGGAGTGGGGCTCCTCGGGGGCAGCGGTTCTGCCGTCCATCCTTGCAGGATGTGGCCGAGCTCAACCCAGCCCGAGGACGAGAGACAGGGCCAGGTCGACGCCCCACTGCTCCTGAGGGGTCAGGTGTCCGACAAGGTTCCCCAGCCGGGAAGGGTCGACGACCGACATCTGCTCGGCCAGGACCCGGGTGGGTTGACCGTCGATCTCGATCTCCGGTCTGAACGTCGCGGCTCGCGCTGAACGGGAGGTGGGTGCGACGAGGACGGTGGACAGCCGGTTCATGGCGTCGGACTGCACCACGACCCCGAACCGGCGGCCGGACTGCTCGTGCCCCGTTCCGCCACGGAGCCTCAGCTCGAACACGTCACCACGGGTCACGGAGGTCCTCCATCATCGCCGCCACACGGCGAGCCTCCGCGAGGTCCTCCGCGTCAGCGGCCAGCGCGGCGACCTCTTCCTCGAGTCGGCTGCGGTCCCGCAACTGCTGCGCAGCTGCCAGCAATCCGAGGCGAACGGCTTCGGTTCGACTCAGTCCCGTTGCCTCGAGCTCGGCAAGCGCGCGTTGCGCGTCCTCGTCGAGACGGGCCGAGATCGCCTTGGATTCCACCTCGACAACTGTACTACGAATCGTCATACATGGACGGTAGGGAGGATGGGGCGTTCCGGCAACCCGGTTGTCCACAGGCCACGGCCCCGGGCGCGTGCCCGGGGCCGTGGTTCGTTGCTGTCGGCTCAGGGGACCTCGGTGACCTCCACGTCGGCCACGGCCAGCTGTTCGCTGCCGTTGGCGTAGACGAGCTTGACCTTCACCAGGCAGGCGCCGGCCGGGTGGTCGGCGGGCACGTCAACCGAGATCGTCGTCGAGCCCGACACCGCACCACCGGTCACGAGCGCCTGCTCGCCGTCGCAGTCCAGCAGCGTCTCGTACCCGCTGGCGCTGTAGGTGCCCGACAGCTCGAACGGGACGGTCCCGCCCTGCGGGTAGCTGCCCTCGGGCTCGACGACGTCGGCCAGGTCGGGCAGGCCCAGCAGCGACCGGCTCTCGGTGCACCGCTCCGGCGCGATGCCGCAGACCAGCACGTACCCGTCGACGTCGTCCACGTCGACCGCGAAGGACGAGGGCGGGTCGAGGAACGCCGCGGTCTGGGGGACGATCTGGTCCTCCACACCCAGCACGACGGGGGCGCCGTGGATGGCGGAGTGGGCGGCACCGGCGAACCCGGCTGCCCATGCGTCGGGGGCGGTGCCGTCGAGCACCATCACCCGTTCGGCGTCCCGCTCGTCGGTGTAGCCACGCTGCCCGGCGATCTCCAGCGCCGTGTCGAACCGCGTGCCACCGGCGACACGGATGACCTCGATGCCCAGCGCACGGACGGCGTCCAGCACGGTCTCGTTGATCGCGGCCTCACCACCGACGACGTAGAGGGTTTCGATGGTCGACTGGTCCAGGTAGCTCGACGTCGAGGTCGACAGGACCTCGGTCTGGGTGAACAGCAGCGGCCAGCCCTCGTCGGCTGCCCACGCGCCGGCGGCGAGTGAGTCGGCGAACGCCTGGGTGTCGTCGCCACCCGCAGCCGGGAAGGCACGGGCGAGGATGCCGGTCGTCGCCGACGGGTACTCGATCCGTGCCGCCTCGATGGCGGTCTCCAGCCGGGACGGGCCGGCGTAGCGGACGACGGTGTAGCCGGCCGCGACCAGCTCGTCCTCCACGGACTGGTCGATCGCGGCGATGCCGCCGAGGATGCCGACCTCGGTCACGTCCAGCCGTTCCAGCTCGGCGACGACCTCCGGGTAGAGCTCATCGGTGGCGGTGAGCAGCAGCGGACGACCGTCGGCCACGGTGTTGCCCTGCAGCGCGCCGGAGGCCAACGCGTCGGCGAACCCGGCGTCGGTGGCCAGGAGCGCACGCCGTGGCCCGTCCTGGGCGAAGGTGGGCTCGCTGGTGTCGGGGAAGGTCGAGCGGGAGAACCGCAGGGCCACCTCGGCGTTCTCGTTGTTGCTGGGGCCGCCCTCGACGATGACGCGCAGGGTGTCGTTGACCCCGTCGCGCAGGTCGGCGACGTCGATCGCCGCACCGTCCAGGATCGTGCCGATGCCGGTGTCGCCGTCGGGGGCGATCATCGCGCCCACCGGGTTGGAGAGGACGACGGCGAACGTCTCGTCGGGTTCGGTGATCGTGTCGCCGTAGACCGTCACCTCGACGGTCGCGGTCGTGCTCCCGCTCGTGATGGTCGCCGTGCCGGACGCGGTCAGGTAGTCGACGCCCTCGATGGCGGAGCCGCCACCGGTGGCGTGTCCCTCACCCATGCCGGTGTCAGCGGTGGCCCAGTCGACGGTGACGTCGGAGGGGGCCATGGTGTCCAGGGTGATGGTGAAGGCGAAGGTGGTCTCGCCGCCGGTGCCCTCGGCCATCTCGACGTCGTCGATGGCGAGCTGCCCCAGGGCCTGCTCGGGGACGATGGCGACGATGTCGCTCTCGCCGTTGGTGTCGGGGGTCTCGGTGAGGTCGGTGGCCGTGGTGGCCCATGCCGCCCAGTCACCGCTGGAGGCGATGACCGGTTGCCGGGAGCTGGCGCCGCCGGGAGCGGACCCGTCGGGAACGGCGGACAGGAGCGTGACGTCGCTGCCGTCGAACGCCCAGATCTGCTGGACGTTGGCGATCGCCGGGTTGACCAGGTCGGTGGCCTCGGAGCTGTAGATCACGTCACCGTTGGAGGCGATGCCGAGTCCGACGGCCAGGCCGGGCGCGCCGGAGTCGTCGTTGCCGCCGTCGGTGCCGGCGGCGTTGGGGGACGCCAGGAGGATGTCACCGGATCCGACGTCGTAGCGGACGACGTCCCAGCTGGCGCCGGTCGCCTTGACCGGACCGGTGGTGACCAGGTCGGTGGCGAGGGTCAGGAAGGCCACGTGGCTGCCGGAACCGGCCACGACGGCCTTGAAGGACTGGTTGTTGCCGGCGTCGCCGCCTGCCTCGGAGGAGATGCGGGTCCACGTGGGCACCTGGCCCGGCGGGACCTCGGCCAGGATGACGTCCAGGCCGCCGTTGCCGTCGGTGCCGCCGCCGATGTCGGTGGCCTCGGTCTCGTAGGACACCCAGCGACCGTCGTCGGAGATCGTCGCGCGGGACGCGAAGCCGTTGCCGGTTCCGCTCAGCGCGTTGTTGAGCGACAGGTAGGTCGACAGGGCCGGCAGGTTGCCGCCGTTGACACCGTCGATCCGGTAGTAGCCGATGTCGGAGGTGCCGTTGGCATCGCCGCCCGCCCCGATGTTGGTGGCGGCCGTGGTGTAGACGACGAACTGGCCGTCACCGGAGAGGTCGGCGTTCTGCGAACTGCCGTTTCCGGGCACGACGCTGTTCGGGTTGAAGGCGTTGGGGCGGGACACGATCTCGGTGGTGTCGGCCATCCGGTCCCAGCGGAAGACCTGGGAGTCCCCGGAGGCCTGCATGTTGTCGATCAGGTCGTCACAGGCGGACTGGTAGGCGACGACGCTGCCGTCGTTGGCGATGTCTGCCCCCAACGACTGGCCCTGGTCGCAGGTCTGTGCCGTGTCGTCGTGGGCGTGGGAGACCAGGGTGTTGGTGCCGCTGGCGACGGAGTAGAGGTAGACGTCGCGTTCGTTGTTGGTGTCGGTGACGCCGGCGACGAGGTTGGTCGCGAACGTGTCGTAGACGACGTAGCGGCCGTCGGCAGAGACCCGCGGGTTGCCCGATGACCCACCGGCGGCCGAGGTCAGCGGCGACCCGGCGGCGTGGGAGACCAGCGTGGTGGTGCCCATGGCGGTGTCGCGCAGGTACACGTCGCCGAGGTTGGCGCCGTTGCCGTCGACGAAGCCGTCGACGAGGTCGGTGGCGCGGGAGGTGAAAGCGACGTAGCGGCCGTCGTCGGAGATCGATGGCGGCCCGGTGGACTGGTCGTCGCCGGAGTCGTCACCATCGGCGTTGGTGCTGATGAGCTCGGCAGGACCGGTCGGGACGGCGGCGGCAGGGCCGGCGGCGGCGAGCAACGACGCGACGAGCGCCAGCAGGGCCAGCAGCACCGGGCCAGCGCCGACTCGCGACAGGCGGACAGGACTCGAAAAGGGCATGTCAACTCCTTGCCAGGGCGCGATCCCCTCATAGGTTCGCGCTGTACGGACGGGGCAGAACCCGGTCCGGGCTGGGAGTGTTTCACGGTCGGGCAGGAACCAGCGAGCCGTAATGGGTTCGTACGGGTGTGGACGTGCCGGTCCCGGGAAGCCTGCCGCGGACAGCACACCACCCCCCACCCGCCATCAATCCGAGAAAGCGTTGGTCAGGTAGTCGGTTGCGAACGGGGGCAGCACCTCGAGGATCTTCTCGACGATGCGGTTGGCCAATGACTGGACTTGCGCCGCTGGAAGTCGAGAGGCGAGGCCGAAGGTGGCGAGCGTGACAAGGGCCGTGCTGATGGCAACCGCACCGAGGTCGCACGAGCCGTCGAGGATGACCGCGGTGATGCAGTTGCTGGCGATGGCAATGACGATCGTCAATGCAAGGACCACCACGATCGCGGCGCCCACAGCGGCGGACAGCGATGCCCCGAAGCCGAAGCTGGCCAGGAGACCCGCCCCCACTACGAAGACGAACGTTGACCCGGCCAGGATGGCCGCGAGCTCGATGGTGAGGAGTGTGGAGACGGCGGCGAGGCTACCCGCCACGACTGCTCGTTTCGCCAGCTGGATGCCCTTGATGCCGGCCGGGGCGAACAGGGCAGCGGAGACCGCGGTGGCGATGCCCGCGACCACTGCCGTCCCGATCGCTCCTTGGGTGAAGCGTCCGGTCGGGTCCGTTCCCGTCAGCGGGTTGGCCTCGGCGTACAGGTAGGGATGGCGGCTGTCGGGTGCGGTCAGCGTGCCGACGTCGGGGTCGACGGAGGTGAATCGGCCGGCCGCCGGGTCGTACTGGCGGGCGCGGAGGTGGACGAGGCCGGTCGATGCGGACTGCCGCTCGCCGGTGAACCGGTGACGCACGTCGGCCGGGAGGGTGTCCTGCAACGGTTCACCGAACGCTGACCACCGCGCTTCACCCACGACGGCGCCGGCCTGATCGGTCAGCAGCCTGGTGCTGCCGAGCTCGTCAGCGTGGACGAAGGAGACGGTGCCCGCGACGGACTGGACCTCCAGGCCGTGGGCGCTGTGGGTGTACGTGGCGAGGACGGTCCCGTCTTGGTGCTCGGCCACGACCTCGGGCACGCCGGTCGGGGCGAACGGGTCGACCAGCAAGGTGCGGTTGCCCTCGCCGACCCGGTTGCCCAACGCGTCGAGGGCGTGGGTGGTGCTGGTGCCGGAGACGCTCCGACTGTTGGTCAGGAGGCCTCGACGGTCGTACCCGAGCAGCTGGGTGCCGGCCGCCTCGCTGCGGGACAGCTGCCTACCGGCCGTGTCGTAGGTCCAGGACGTGCCATCGTCTCGGGTCACGAGGCGGTCGTCGTCGTCGTAGGTCCACGTGGTCGTGCCCCCGGCGTCCGTGCTGGCGATCCGGTTGGAGACCGCGTCGTAGACGTATCCCGCAGCCAGGATCGTCGAGGCGTCGCTCCGACGGTGGTCCTCGCTGATCACCCGGTCCAGCGCGTCGTAGGTGTAGCTGGACACTGCGCCGTCGGCTTCGGTGATCGACGTCGGATTGCCAGCGGCGTCACGGGCATAGGCCATCGAACCGAGCACGGTGCCACCGCGCTCGTGGACGATCGAGGTCGTCCGGTGACGCGCGTCGTAGGTGTAGCTCGTCGTGGTGCCGTTGGACCGGTCGGTGGTCTGGCGGCGGCCGGCGGCGTCGTACACCAGCGCCACCAAGGCCCCGTCGGGGGCCTGCACGGACGCCATCCGGCTGGCGGCGTCATAGGTGTAGGTGGTGGTCAGGGCAGGCCCACCTGGGACGGGGCGGGCCTGCATGCTGGTCCGGTTGCCAGCCGCGTCGTAGGCGTAGTCCAGCGTCGAACCGTTCGCGTTGGCCACCTGCATCGGTCGGCCAGCAGGGTCGTAGGCGAGCGCGACCGTTCCGCTCGGGTCGGTGATGCTCGTTTGTTGACCTGTCGCGGAGTAGGTCACGGCGAGGACCGGGTCACCGCCGACGGTTTCCTGGACGGGGCGACCCAGCGGGTCGAGGTCGATGAGCGTTTGCACACCGTTCCGGTCGATCCGGCTGACCACGTTGCCGGCCGCGTCGTAGCCGACGTGCTCGGTCGAGCCCAACGGGAACGTGGTGGTGACCAAACGCCCTGCTGCGTCATGGGCGTAGCGGGTGGTCCGCCCCTCGGCGTCGGTGATCGAGGTCTGGTTGCCGGCCGCGTCGTAGGTTGCGGTTGTCACACCTCCTGCGGCGTCGGTCACGGCCACCAGCTGGCCGGCCCGATCATGGGTGAACGCGGTCGTGCCCGATGCATCGGTGATGGAGGCCTCGTTGCCCAGGGCATCGTAGGTGCGGTCGATGATGGTGCCGTCGGCATGGGTGGTCCGGACCAGCCGATCCAGCGCGTCGTAGGCAAACCCGGTGGTCGCCCCCAGCGGGTCGGTGCGGGTCAGCAGGTTCCCGGCCGCGTCGTAGGTGAACGACGTCGTGGCCCCCAGCGGGTCGGTCTCGGTGAGGACGTTCCCAACGGCGTCGTAGGTGAACGACGTCGTGGCCCCCAGCGGGTCGGTCTCGGTGAGGACGTTCCCAACGGCGTCGTAGGTGAACGACGTCGTGGCCCCCAGCGGGTCGGTCTCGGAGAGCACGTTCCCGAGGCTGTCGTAGGTCATCGAGGTCGTCGTGCCATCGGGCTGGGTCACCGACCGCAGGTTGCCGTCGAGGTCGAAGGTGTTGACCACGGTGGAGCCGTCCGGCAGGCCCACGCTGATCGGGTTGCCGGCCGCGTCTCGGGTGGTGTGAACGACTGCGCCGTTGGCGTCGGTGACCGTGTCGACCTCGTCGGTCAGCCCGACGTCCAGCAGCGTAGTGGCGCCGAGGGGGTCGGTGATGCTCGACACCTGTCCACGCCCATCGCTGGTCAACGACGTGACGTTGCCCGCCGGATCGATCATCTCCTCCAGTCGACCTCCGTCGCTGTAGGACAACGACCGCGTTCGCCCGATCGGGTCGACCTCCCGGGTGATCAGCCCCGCATCGCTGCGACTGAACACCGTCGTGGCACCGCCGATGGTCTCGGTGATCGGCTCACCCGCGGAGTTGTAGCTGCGCGCAACCGTCGACCCGTCGGGGCGGGTGACGCCCAACCGGTTGCCCGCGGAGTCGTAGGTGAAGGTGGTGGTCCGGCCCAGCGGATCGGTTTCGGTCAGCGGATTGCCGGCGGTATCGAAGGAGTGAGTGGTCGTGTTGCCCAGCGGATCGGTCTCGGTCAGGACGTTGCCGGACGCGTCGAAGGTACGGGTGGTGGTGTTGCCCAGCGGATCGGTCGTCGACGTCTGGTTGCCGTCGGCGTCGTAGGTGTTCGTGGTCACGCCGCCCAGCGGGTCGGTCACCTGCAGGATGTTGCCTCGGTCGTCGTAGTCGTAGACGATCGAGTCACCGTCGATGTCAGTGACGACTTCCCGCTTGGCGCCGATGTCCCGGGACAGCTCGAGGCGGTTGCCGGCCCGGTCGGTGATGGCGGTCAGCCGACCATCGGCGTCGTACTCACGGCGGTCGATCGTCCTGCCGAGCGGATCGATGACCTCGACAAGGTCGTGGCTGCCCGTGTAGCGGTAGGTGGTGCGGTTGCCCTCGGGGTCGGTGTGGGCGACCAGGTCGCCGGTGGCGTCGTAGGCGTAGGTCTGGCGGTTGCCGTCGGGGTCGACGATCGCGGTGATGCGGTCCAGCGCGTCGCGCTCGAACACCACCGAGCGGCCGCCGGAGTGGGTGATCCCACCCGCCCCCACGGTGATGCGGTTGCCGTTGGGGTCGGTGATCGAGCGGATCTCGCCGACGGCGTCGATCACGAACACGGTCCCGTCGCCGGTGGTGTAGCGGAAGCCCGCCGGGTCGTAGGTTGCCAGGGTCGTGTCGTCGGCGAGCTCCGCCTCCTGTCCCAGACTGCCGAGCACGATGACGTTGCGGTTGCCGAGCGGCTCGAGCCGCCCGCGGGTGCCCGGCAGCGGGACGTACCCCATCGTCACGAACGTCGGGGGGACGAACGCGGTGGCCGCCGGGGTGGTGGTCGCCTCGAACTGCTCGGTACGCCCGTCGGGCAGCACGATCGTGATCGTGTGCGGCCTGGTCGGCTGCAGGCGATAGCTGAACCCGCCGCCGGTGATCGCCCACCCGAGCCCCTGGGTGCCCGTGCTGGTCACGTGCAGGTTGGACAGCCCGAGCCGCCAGCCGTGACCGAAGTCGCCGAGCCCGTCGTCGCGGGTGTCGTACTGCCGGGTGACCTCCAGCGGAAGGCCGGCCATGGGCACCGTCAGGTCGGTGATGGACAGGCTGAACGTGCCGACCTTCAGCTGTCCGTCGATGGTGATCGGCCGGCGGGCGGTGGAGGTGTTGCCGGTGACGTCGACGACGGTCAGCAACAGCTCGTGGCTGCCGTTGATCAGCATCGTCGGGTCGAGGGTGGCCAGCACGTCGTCGGTGACCGGGATGGTGCCGGTCGCCAGCTGGCTGACCACCTCCGTGCCGTCAACCAGGTCCAGGGTCCACCGCAGCAGCTCGGCATCGCTGGCGGTCCCGACCACATCCACCGGATCGGTCACCGTCTCCCCCGCGGTCGGGGTGGTGATACCCGCGGTCGGTGGGGTGCGATCAGCCGGCGCGGGGACGCGGACGGTCACGGTGACGGTCGCCTGCTGGCCGTCGTGGTCGAAGGTGATGATGGACGTCCCGGCCGCCTGACCGCGGACGACGCCGGCGGCGTCGACGGTGGCCGCTGCGGGGGTGCCGCTGGACCACGCGCCGATCACCGTCACGTCGCGGGAGGTCCCGTCGCTGTAGCTGGCCCGTCCCCGGAGCGGGAAGGTCTCGCCGACCCGGATCACCGGATCGCCCGGGGTGATGGCCAGCCCGTCGAGGGTCGGTGGCTGCCCGTCGTAGCCGTCGCAGTCGCTGTCGATGCCGTCGCCGTCGACCTCGGTGGCACCCGGGTACACCGTGTCGTCGGTGTCGTCGCAGTCACCTTCGTTGGGGGTGACGCCGTCGCCGTCGTCGTCCTCGTCACCTGGAGCTGGGCCCAGGCTGACGGTCAGGTCGATGCGGTCGTCGGGGGCGGCGACGCTGCCGCCCGGCGGCTGCTGGGTGATGACCTGCCCAACGGGGACGTCGCGATCGTGCACCTGGGTGACCTGTCCGACCCGCAGGTCGGCCCCGGTGATCGACGCCTCGGCGTCGGCCCGGTCCTGGCCGACGACGTCGGGCACGTCGACCGGCCGAACGACGGTGATGGTGTGGAACCGGAACGTCCGCCGGCCGGTGGAGTCCACCACCTCGAAGACGTAGATGTGGGTGCCCTCGTCGGCGCTGTCGGGTGTCCAGCTGATCAGCCCCGTCCCCGGGTCGACCGCCGGACCGTCGTAGACGCCGCTGACGACGCTGACCTCGAAGGCCCCGGTGTTGTTGTACCAACCGAATCCGTCGCTGGTCCCGAGGTACAGGCGGGTGGCGCCGGCGGGCACGATGACGTCCTGCGGTGTTCCGTCATCGGTTCGGCCGTCGCCGATGAAGAAGATCTGCTCGACCTCGGGGGCGATCACCGTCTGGTTGCGCGACTCGGGCGTGGAGAAGTCCAGGCCCGCAGGCGGGGTGGCTGGGTCGGCGGGGATGTCGCTGCCGAGGAACACGCCGACCAGCGAGTTCAGCGGCAGGGTGTAGCCGGCGATCCCCAGCTCCTCACCACGCGAGACGCTGCTGGCACCGTCCGGGCCGGGGCCGGACGCGCCGCCCGCGTGGCTGGAGAAGCCGGACGCGTCGAACCGGATCGCCTCTCCGGGCACAGGAGTGATCGCCTGCACCCACACCGGCGACTGGTCGGGGGCGACGTCCCCGCCGCTGGCGGTGGTGCCGTCGGGTTGGGCGGACAGGAACGGGTTGGAGTGTCCGGGCACGACCACCTGCACGCCGGCATCGTCCACGCCGTAGGTCAGCGTGTCGTCGGGGTCGGGGTCGGTGGCGCAGATCCGCGACTCGTAGGGGAACCCGATCACCGCGATCGGAGCGGGGGTGCAGGTGAAGACGGGATCGTTCTCCGGCGGGACGATGTCGACGAAGACCGTGGCCGTGTCGCCGGCGGCGCCGTCGTCGGCCACATAGCTGAACCTGTCCAGACGTGAGGCCTCGAGGGGCAGGAAGGCGTTCTGGCGGAAGTTGTTCAGCCCCGGTGTCAGCCAGTTGACGTCCTCGACCCGCGGGATCCGCCCATCCGCCTCGATGTTGGTGACGTGGTAGGTGTGTTGGTTCCAGATCGGCCTGGCCCGTACCCAGTTGTCGGCGGGGCCACCGAAGGTGTAGAGGCCGGTGGGTTGGACGCTTCCGTCGGCCAGCGTCACCGGCTTGTCGGATCCGACGACGATCTCCGCTTGACCGTCGCCATCGATGTCGGCCACCACCGGGTACTCCATGAGGGTGAAGGAGCCCATCGGCACCTGGGCGAGCACGTCCCCGGTCGGCCCATCGAAGACCCACAGGTGGTCCTCGTCGCGGTAGACCACCTCGGGAGAGCCGTCGTCGAGGAAGTCGAAGACCGTCGAACCGGTGAAGTTGGAGCTGGGGTCCGTGGTCGGGGCATCCCAGCGGGAGGTGAGGTCGGCCTCGAAGACCTCGTAGCGGGTGCTGCCGGCGATGCCGATCTCAGGCGACCCGTCGCCGTCGAAGTCCGCGATCGTCGGTGGGCCCCCGCGGGTCGGTCCGGAGTCAGCGGGGCGGCGAAGGTCGATCGGACCGACCGCGATGTCGGTGGTGTGCTCCAGGATCCACACCTGGCCGTTGCGGACCTGGACGATCTCGGCGAACGGGTCGCCGTCGAGGTTCCCCACCGCGGTGAAGCCGCCCTCGACGCCGGCGTTGACGGCGTCGAGGGTTCCGGTCGGTCCGTACACCCGGCCGCCGTGGACGATCTCCGGCCTGCCGTCCAGGTCGATGTCGGCGACGATGGGTGCGCAGTAGACATGGTTGGAGTTCTCCACCGAGCAGTGCCTGGCCGGCACGTCGTTGGTCCTCCAGAGCTCCGACAGGCCGCCGCCGCGCAGCTCCAGCGCCGCGATCTGGCTGTCCGCCGGCACGATGACCTCCGGGACACCGTCGGCTTGGAGGTCGGCGACGGAGAACTTCCCCAACTGGGTCGCGGGGAACATGTCGAGGCGCGCTTCGACGTCGCCCGCGTGGTCCAGGACCACGACCTCGGCGTAGTTGCGGTCGCTGACGCCGGCCACGATGACCTCCAACGTGCCGTCGGCGTCGAGGTCCGCCAGCGTCGGCGGTGAGGAGGTCCGGTAGTCCGTTGGCGTGGTCCAGACCGTCGAGCCATCGGCGCCGTCGAGCACGAGTACGCGGGCGGGCTCCCGCGGCTGGAACGTTTGATCCCGGATCAGCGCGACGACCTCGGGCACGCCGTCACCGTCGAGGTCCCCCACGACGGGCATGTTCGCCGCCGCCCCCTCGACCCGGGGGAACGGGGTCGTCGGGTCGTCGTCGGTCCACGCCCACTCCAGTGTCGGCGCGAGCTCCAGGACCGGCCCATCGCCCAGGACGATCATCTCGCCCAAGCCGTTCCACTTGTTGCTGCTCGTGTTGTTGCTGTCGCCTCGGGTCGCGTCGAAGCGGACGACCCTGACGTCGGCGACGGGCGCACCCGCGAGCCCCTCGACATCGAGGTCCAGGTCGAAGACCTCCCCCACGGCGTCCAGCTCGACCTCACCGCTGGTCCACAGAACGGTGTTGCTGGCGTCCTTCAGCGTGAAGATGCCTGCCTCGAAGTCGTAGTGGCTGGCGGCGTGCTGACGGCTTCCCCGGTACTGGATCTCCCGGACGGTGACCGGTTCCGGGAAGCTGATCTCGACCCAGGCCGATTCCGACTGGTTGAGGACCCGCCATGACGTGCCCAGGAAGCCGTCGATGATCCGGTCGGCGCTGTCAGCGGGATGCTGTCCACTCGCGGTGACCGAGGGGTTGGTCAGCCGTGTCAGGTCGACGTCGTCGACGATCACGTCGACGCCCATCGGTGGTGGGGCCGGGGTGTAGGTGAACGACCCGTCGGCGTTCACCTCTGCCGTGCCGTTCTGCGGCGCGGTGACCAGCGCGGCCGTCAGGTCGTCGTCCTCGGGGTCGCTGTCGTTGGTCAGCACCCCCTCGCTCGCGGGGACGTCGAGCACGCTGCCGACCTCGACGACGTGGACGTCGTCGGTCGCCTCCGGTGGGCGGTTCGGCACCGTCACGTCGAGGGTGAAGGACTGGGTGTCGATGCCGCCGCGGCCGTCCTCGACGCGGACCACGAAGTCGGTCGGACCGGCGTCGTCGTCGGTGGGGTCCCAGGTGATCAGGCCGGTGCTGGGCGAGATGGTCGCAGCCGGGCTGCCGTCTGGTTCCAGCGGGCCGGCCTGCAGGACGAACGTCAGCGTGTCGCCGTCGGGGTCGGTCGCCGCAGCATCGTAGGTCCAGGGGCTGCCGGTCGTGTGGGTCGTCGTGGGGGTGGAGGTGATGGTCGGCGGGTCGTTGACGGTGCCGGTGGTGAGGGTGACGTCGACCGGTGTGCCCGGCAGGGCCTGCCGGCCGGCGAGTGGCAGCTGGTGGTTGACCTCGCCGACCGCGAAGTCGTCGGACTGGCCCTGCCCGATGTCCCCGACGTCGAACCCGGCGTCGGTGATCCGTGCGCGGGCGCCGTCCTCGTCCAGGCCGACCACGTCGGGGATGACGCCGAGCTCCGGGCCGAGCGACACGAGGATCTCCACGGGCGTGCCGCGTTCGACCTCGGTGCCGGCCGGGGGGGTCTGCTCCAGGACGGTCCCGGCGGGTGTGGCGTCGTGGCGTGATCCGCCCGACGCGGGCGTCAGCGACGTGGCGGTGATGCGGCTCATGGCCTCGCCCTGCTGCAGGCCGACCACTGCAGGCACGATGACGCCACCGGGCGGTGGCTCGGTCTCGGTGGGCGTCGGCGTCGGTGTGGGGGTGGGGGTGGGGGTCGGCGTCGGTGTGGGGGTGGGCGTCGGGGTGGGCGTCGGCGTCGGTGTGACGGTCGGGTTCGGTATTGGCCCGCCGGTGGGGGTCTCGGTCGGCTCGACCGTTGGCGTCTCGGTCGGGGTGGGTTCGGGCTCGGGCTCCTCCCCCAGCGGTGCGCAGTTGATCAGGCGGGCGACCGCTTCCTCCACCACCGGCGAGACCGCCGCCTCGAGGCCGAGGACGGTGGCGCGCTCGATGTCCTCGCAGTACTGCTGCAGGAACGCCGTCACCTCGGGCGCGGCCGGCTCGAACCGTGCCGGGGTCGGCGTGCCACCCTGGAACCCGTCGACGAGGTTGGACGGGACCAGCAGCACTGGCGCCCCGATCAGCTCGGTCAGTCCGCCGGCCACGAGGCTGTCGGGGAACGTCGACCCGGTGACCACGAGGACCTGGCGGGGCGGACCGACCCGCTCGATGACCATCTCGGCGAGGTTGACCGAGGTCTCCGCTCGGTTGCGCCCCTGGACGCGATCGAGGTCGTCGACCAGCCCGTGGACGGCGGTGGCGACGTCGGTGGAGATGGCCGCCGTCCCGCCGACGAGCAGGGCGGTGTCGGACACCTCCCCCAGGACCGCCGCGGTGGGTGCCGGCAGGACGTCGCGTTCGGTCAGGACGGTGGGTCGGCGGTCGGCCAGCATCCCGAGCGTCGCCGCGGTCAACGCGTCGGCAAACCCGTCGTCGGGGGTGTCGCCCCGTCCCCGCGCTAGGGTCGCGCTGGCCAGCGAGTACCGCTCGGCCATCCAGCGCGCGACCGCCTCGGCGGTGGCGAAGCGTTCGGGTCCGCTGATGCGCTCGACCTGCAGGCCGTCCGCGCGCATGCCCTCGACGACGGTGTCACTGACCGCCGCGTCCCCACCGACGACGAGGACGGTGTCGACCCCCAGGCGGACGAGCTCGTCCCTGACGGACTGCGGCAACACCTCGCTCGGCGTAAGGAGGATCGGGCCGCGGACGGCACGGGCGAGGGGGCCTGCGGCCAGCGCGTCGGGGTAGCGGATGGCGGTGGCCAGCACGGCGGTGTCGGTCCGGTCGTAGAACCGCTGCGAGGCCGCGACCGCGGTGGCCACCCGGTCGGTACCCCCGACCCGTTCGACGGGGTCGCCCGCGGGTGCCTGCGCCCACGCAGGCGGCACGATCGCTGGCAGCAGAGCCATGACCACTGCCACCACCGCCGCGAGGGCGATCGTGTTCGTCGTTCGAACCGGCGTCATTCCGCTACTCCAGTCGCGCGAGGTGCACGACATGGTGGCCACACCCCGCTAACGGATCGCTAACAGACCGCCCGGCCCATCCCTCCACGACGGAGGCAGGAGATCCGCCGCTGGGTGTCGAACTGACCGTCGCGACCCTTCGACAACTGGAGACTTCCCATGCGCCGCATCCTTGCCATCCTTTGCCTGGCCGCCCTGATGGCCGTCGGGTTCTCGACCTTCGCCATCGCCGCCGACCTGGTCAGCGAGGACGAGAGATACTTCCTCCGCCGCGACGACTGCGGTGGTGACGCCGACCACCTGCACCTGGCAACGAGGTCAGGCCAGGACAGCGAGGGCTGCGCCTACGTGGCGGGCGTCGCCAACGAGGCCGGCCTCGGGCTGTCCTACGACTTCCCGCAGGAGGACGGCCTGACCTACGTGCTGGACACCGCCGGCACCGTCCGCGGCACGATCGCCACCACCGACTTCTTCGGCCTGGGTGCCACCGCTGGCCTGCTGACGGTCGAGGTCACGGTGACCGGTTCCCACAGCGGCTTCAACACCGCGACGCTCGTCGACGAGGTGTACGAGAACGTGCCCATGACCGGTGCCAACCCCGAGTTCGACTTCGAGACCGACATCGACGACGCCCTCGCGGGCACGGAAATCGGCAACCTGAAGGTCAGCGTCATCATCCGCGGGGTGCAGGCCAACCAGACCATCGCCATGAGCGGCGACTCCTTCATCGAGTTCGACCACCTGGTCGAGACGCCGTAGGCCACAGGCCGACCCGAACGACGACCGCCCGCCACTTCTCGTGGCGGGCGGTCGTGTGTTCGTGGTGGGTCAGCCCTCGGATGCGCGGCGGCGCCGCTTCTCCTCGTACATGGCCTTGTCCGCGGCGTCGAACGCCCCGGGGAAGCCCGCAACGATGGTGTAGGGCGCACAGCCGATCGAGCCCGCAACCCCTGCCGCCGCGAACTCGGCGTAGATCCGGTCGACGATGGCCGCGGACTCCTCGGGCGTGGCGTCGGTCGCCATGATGGCGAACTCGTCGCCGCCGAGCCGGGCGATGTAGTCCTCGCGTGACAGGCAGCCCGTCAGTGTCTGCCCGGCGCGACGTATGTAGTCGTCGCCGGCCTGGTGGCCCAGGGTGTCGTTGATCACCTTCAGCCGGTCGAGGTCGATCACGATCACCGATCCCGGGTGGCCGAAGCGACGGAACCGGTCCTCCTCCAGCGACATGGCTCGTTCCCAGCCACGTCGGTTGAGCAGGCCGGTCAGCACGTCGGTGTCCGCGGCGATCTCGGCCCGTTCGCGCTTGCGCGCCTCCTCGCTACGGGCCAGGTCGACGTCGAGGATCATCGTCAGCAGGTTGGACAGGAGGGCGAGGAGCGCCGCGTTTTCCTCCAGCTCGTCCGGCTGGGCCGCGGGGTCGAGACCGCAGAGCGTGCCGAACACCTCACCGCTGCCGTGCACGATCGGGATGCCGACGTAAGCGCCGATATCGATGGCCTTCCCCACGGGAGCAGCCCGGTAGGCCGGCACCGCCATGGCGTCGGGCGCGATCTGGGGGCCGTCTCCCGCGAGCATGTGCACGCAGAACGAGTCGTCCCACGCGTGGGAGTCGCCCGGACCGACGCCGTACACGTCGTCGCGCACCTCGAGGTACAGCTGGCGGTACCCGTCGTAGCGGGTGACCGCCCAGTAGCCCAGCGGGATGTGTTCCTTGAGGAAGTCCACGACGATGGCCGAGGCCTCGTCGAAACCCATCAACGGACTGAGTACTGGCAGCGTCGCGGTGTTCGTCGTCACGAGACCGGTCTCCTTGCAGGTGAGTCCCCTCACGTGCCCTCCTCGGCAGGGGACCTGTCGACCTGAGGCAACTGGACGAAATTCATCCGTGGATGTCCCGGCGGTGGAGCATCGGCATGGCCAGCAGGGTCACCGAGAGGGCCACGGCGGCCATGGCCAGCAGCGAGCCGGGCGACCAGCCGGTGCCGAGCGGGCCGTCGCGCAGGGCGTGCTGGACCGGGGAGATGACCTCCCAGCCGTCGAGGGGGTCGACCAGCTTGCTGAGCGCGTACAGCAGGTACGCCGCGATGGCCGCGACCGACGCGACCGCCATGGCCAGGCCCCGCCGACCCGTGGCGGCACCGACCGCCAGGGCGATCAGGCCGAACTCGATGCCGAACAGCACCATCGAGACCGAGGCCGCGGTCATGTCGGCGAGCCCGAGGCCGACGTCGACGACGACGTTGGCCACCGCCAGGCTTGCCAGCAACGCCGTGCCGAGGACGGTCATGGCTGCTGCGAGGGCCAGGGCGTGGCCGGCGAGGACCCGCCAGCGGGGGACGGGCTGGGCGAGGGTGACCTCGAGGTGGCCGGCCTCCTCCTGCCCGGCGAGTAACCGAGCGCCGCGGGAGATCCCGAAGATGGCGAACAGGATGGGAACCACGAGGCTGAACAGCTCGGCGTTGAAGAACCCCGCACCGGTGGAGAACGCGTCGATGTTGAACAGCTCGCGCATCGGCTCGGGGTAGTTGGCCAGCAGGGCGTCCAGGTCGGGGATGTCCTGCATCGATGGCCACACCCACGCCATCACGGCGACGAGGGAGACAACGCCGAGGGTCCAGCCGATCAGGCCTCGGCGGAGGTCCCGGAGGGTGCGGAGGAGGACGACGGTCATGGCTGCCCCTCCCCCGAGTAGTAGGTGAGGAAGATCTCCTCGAGGTCGGCCTCGTGGCTGGTGACGTCCTCGATGCCGTGCGGCGCGGCGGCCTGCCACAGCTCGCGCATCGACCCCTCCACGAGGACCGATGCGGTGTGGCCGAGGACCGTCACCGCCTGCACGCCGGGGACGGCGGCCAGCTCGGTCGCCGGTGGGCTGTCGGCGAAGGTGAGGTCGACGTGTCGACGTGCCCGATGGCGCAGGTCCTCGGTGGACTCCACGGCGACCAAGCAGCCCTCCCGGAGGATGGCGACGACGTCGGCGACGGCCTCGACCTCCGACAGGACATGGGAGGACAGGAGGACGGTCGTGCCGGCGTCGCGGGCCTCACGGACCATGGCGAGGAACTCCCGCTGGACGAGTGGGTCCAGGCCGGAGGTTGGTTCGTCGAGGACGAGCACCGGCGGATGGTGCATGAACGCCTGGACCAACCCGACCTTCTGCCGATTGCCGTGGGACAGCTCACCGATGCGCCGGTCGAGGTCCAGGCCGAGCCGCTTTGCCAGGAGCTCGGCCTCGGGCATGGCGTGTGTTCGTCGCAGGCCGGTCAGGTACCGGAGGTACTCGCTACCGGTCAGGCGGGGAGGGGCGGTGAAGTCGCCGGGCAGGTACCCGACGAGCGACTGCACGGCCAGGCGGTCGTCGACGACGTCGTGGCCGAGCACGGTGGCACGGCCGGCGGTGGGGCGGAGCAGGCCGACGAGCATCCGGATGGTGGTCGACTTGCCCGACCCGTTGGGGCCGAGGTAGCCGAACACCACACCCTCGGGGACCTCGAGGTCCAGGTCGTCGAGGGCACGCAGCCGTCCGTAGACCTTGGTCAGGCCCTCGGTGCGGATGGCGGTGCCCATGCCCTCATGGTGGGACGGCCAGTCCGGTCACGAAGGGCCGTCGTGCCCCCGCCGGCGGGGACCTTCGGCGGACCGCAGGATCAGTAGGCCACGCCCATGTCCTGGATGACGGACTCCAGCAGGCTCGGACGGTCGGTCATGATCCCGTCGACGCACTGGGTTCGACGTGGGACGCTCGTCTCCCTGCTGCACCGTGTGCCGAGGCCGTGTGCCCCGGTCGACGTGTCGCGTCGGCCGGGGCGTTTCCGTGCCTCAGCAGATGGCTGCCAGGTCGGCCAGGAGTCCGGCGGCCGGGTCCGGGACGCCCAGCAGGTACGGACGGGGTCCGTCGGTGCTGCACAGCGCCGTACCGGTGGGCTCCGGCAGCTGGTCACGAAGGGTCAGCAGGAGCGGCTGGTCGCGATCGGCCGCCATCCCGGCCAGCGCCAGGGCATGGGCCCAGTCGGTCTCCAGCTCGCCTGCCGCGAGGACCCGCCCGGCCGCGGGGGACGCCCACAACCGATCAGCGACCGCCACCGCCGTCTCGAACCGGGTGGCACCGTCGATCCGCGTCACCTCGTGGCCCGCGTCGACCAGCGCCGTCTCGACCGCCTCCGACACCGCCGCCTGGCCACCGAGGACGACGACGTCGCCCTGGCCGGCGCCGGCCAGCCAGTCGCGGGTGGCGGGGTGCAGGGCGGCCGTGGACGTCAGCAGCACCGGCTGCCCGCTGTCGGCAGCCCATGCACCTGCGGTGATCGCGTCGACCCATGCCGCCGAGGGGCTGTCGGCGGGTGCGTCCGCACGGGCGATGGCCACCTGCGCCGGTGCACCCGTCCCGTCCACCGCGAAGTCAGCGATCGCGATCGCCGTCTCCACACGGCTCGGGCCGGCCAGGCGGTTCACGGTGTACCCGGCGTCGGTCAGGCGCGCCGCCACGTCAGCGGACAACGCAGCGGGTCCGCCCAGCAGGTGGACGGTGCCGCTGCCGCCGAGCACGCGGTCGATCTCGGCGAGCGTGTCGTCGTCCAGCGCGCCGGACGCGCTGAACAGCAGGGGGCCGTCACCGAGCAGCACCGACCCGGCGAGGGAGTCCGCGAACACGTCATCGCGTGACAGCACCACGTGGGCGGCCAGGCGACGCTCGTCGGCCCCGCGGGTGCCCACGGAGGCGAACCTCGTGGACGACACCAGCTCGGCCAGGACTGCCGGATCCTTGGGGATCGAGGGCTGGACCTGCAGCGCCAGGCCGTCGGGGCCGGTGACGTCCACGGCCTGCAGCCCGGTGCCGTCGACGCCGATCTCCAGCGCGACCACCTGCTCGGCGTCCATCTGGCCCACGTCACAGGTGAGGAGGGTCGTGTCGCTGTCGACGTTGTCGGCCTGGCAGGACTCGGGCAGCGTCAGCGCCGCCACCCCGTGCACCGTCAGCTCGAACGGCTCGACGGTCACCTCGCGGTCGTTGGGGTTGGTGACCGTCACCGTCAGCAGTCCGGGTGTGGACGACCCCTCCACCACAGGGGCCACGGTTGGCGCCGTCGACGGGGGCCGCGGGAGGACCCGGTAGGTGATGGAGGTTGGTGGGGCAGCGTTGCCGGCGACGTCGTCGGCCCCGCTGCAGGTGGCGGTGATCGTCCCGCTGCCGTCGGGGTTGGCGCCCGTGGTCGTCACGACCGCTGCCGTCTGCACGCCGGAGGTCGTGTCGGTCGTGTCACAGCCGGGGGTCGGCGCACTGCGGTTGGCGTAGGTGTCACCGTCGTTGGCGCCCGTGACCACCACATCGGGGACGGTGGCGTCACGGGTGATCGTCACCGAGCTCGTGGTGGTGCCACCGCTGCTGGTCGCCTCGCAGGTGACGACCTGCCCGGTGGTGTCGCTGGTGACGTCGGTCTG
Source organism: Euzebya pacifica (assembly GCF_003344865.1). Lineage (GTDB taxonomy): Bacteria > Actinomycetota > Nitriliruptoria > Euzebyales > Euzebyaceae > Euzebya > Euzebya pacifica. Next base: position 360,959 of record NZ_CP031165.1, on the reverse strand, counting down.
TCCACAGCCTGTGGTGGTGGTCACCGCGGACTCGGCGTCGGACACGTTCCAGGTCACGGCGACGTCGGCGACGTGCCACCCGGCGAGGCCACCGGGGGCCGGCACGACCGGGGTGACCACCGGGGCTGAGGGGTCGGTGACAGTCACCGTCGTGGACCCGGTGGCCAGGCCCCCGTCGTCGTCGGCAACGCGGACGTCGACCGGATGTCCGCCGGCCGTTGCGAAGGTGCAGGTGGTGCTGTTGGCTGCCTGCGGGCCGACCTCGAACGTGGCGTCGCCGTCGCAGTCGAAGGCGTAGGAGAGCGGGTCGTCGGCCGCGGCCGGGTCGGTGGCGGTGACGGTGATCGTGGCGGGACTGCCGGCGTCGACGGGCCCGTCGTCGGTGACCGCGGTGATGACGGGGTCGGCGTTGGTGATCGTGATGTCGACGGTGGCCCGGTCGGTGCGTCCGGTGGCGTCCTCCACCTCGAGGCCAACGGTGATCGTGTCGGGCCCGTCCGGTCCCGTGAACGTCGGTGTGGCCCCGGTGGCGTCGGTGTGAATGCCGTCCTCGTCGAAGTCCCAGCGGTAGGTGAGGGATGCGGCGCTCTGCTCGGGGTCGGTGGACGCCGTGCCGTCCAGCGTGACGTCGCTGCCCTCCGCGATGGTGGCGTCGGAGCCGGCGTCGGCCGTGGGAGCTTCCTCGACTCCTGTGACGGTGACGGCGATGTCCTGTACGTCGGTCAGCCTGCCGAGGTCGCTGGCGGTCACCTGGACGTCGTAGACGTTGTCCGTCCCCGCGTCCTGGGGGTCCTCGAAGTCCGGGGCAGGGTCGAACGTCAGCACGCCAGTGGCGACATCGATGGCGAACGACGCCTGGTCGACACCGCCGGTGATCGCGTAGGTCAGCCCGTTGCCCTCGGCGTCGAGGTCATCGGTGGCCTCGACGTCGATCACCGCGGTCTGGTTCTCAGGGGCGCTGGCAGTTCCGGCGCTCGTGATGGCCGGAGGGGTCCTCGACGTGCTCACCCGACCAGCGTCGACAAGGTCCGTGGCCCCGACTGACGAACAGGTCGCATCCTGACACCAGCCATGGCCCGAACTTCCGGCGGGAAAGGGGACGATCGCGACGACTCCGCCCGAGTGGGTCATGTTGCCGTCCAGCTGCAACAGGACACCAGGGACGTTGGTCATGTCCGCTGACGCCTGCTCGACCGAATGGAGGTAGCCGGACCAGCTTGGATGGTTGGGGTTCGGGTCCCCGTAGACCGTGGTACCGAGGGCCGGGCTGCCGACGACTGTGACGTCCATGTCGCTCACGGTGTTCGCCGCCGCGTCGAACGTGTAGGACCCGCTGCCGGTGGCGCCGGTGTGGAACGCCAGGCCCTCCACGAACCAGGTTCGCCGCTCGGTCGTCAACCGGCCGCTGACCAGACCCTCGAACGGACCGCTGAACGTCGAGCACGGCTCGTTGCAGGTGCCGAGGTAGGTCACGACCCCAGTCTCGAGCGGCACTGTTCCGCCAGCGTTCGTTGGCGCGACGTCCGGCCGCAGCACCACGAGCGGGACGCCTGTCATGTCCGCTGGCACCTCTGGCACCACGACAACTTCTCGTGGCTGCTGGATGTGGTCAGGGCTGAGGAACGTCATGACCGGCTGCCCGTAGGCGGGGCTGTCCAGGACCTGGATGTTCGGGTTGGACCACGTGTCGGTGGTCTCGTCGTAGTCGATGGATCCGTGCGCGGTGGCCCCGGAGTCGAACACGACGTCCTCCAGGTACCAGGTCATTCCCCCTTGTGCGGACGCCGAGCCACTCAGGGGGAGCGTCAGCGCCAGGAAGGCCAGCACGACCAGTCCTGCGAGGTGGGTGGGACGAGTGGCCATGCGCATTCCTTCGTGGTGACTGTCGACGCAACGAGGCCGCACCATCACGGCGCTTCCCCGTTCCCGCACTGAACGTGATCCGGACCCTACGCCGTGTCCCTCCTTGGCGCGAGGCGATCACGCAAGTCGCGGTGTTGCGACAGACAACCCCCTTGCCTACCGTGCAGCGCGTGCTGGTGATCGATGCCGACGGAGCCCTTCCGCCCTACGAGCAGGTCCGCAACCAGATGGCCGAACGGATCGACACCGGCGAGCTGGCCCCGGGTGAGCGGTTGCCCACCGTGCGGGGGCTGGCCACCGAGCTCGGACTCGCCGCCAACACCGTCGCCCGCGCCTACCGGGAGCTCGAGCAGGCTGGCATCGTGGCGACCCGCGGGCGAAAGGGCACCTTCGTCGTGGATACCGCCGACCAGCCCTGGCGTCGGGCCGCCGAGGCCGCCGCGGAGGCCTACGCGGCCCGGCTGCGCGAGCTGGGGGTACCGACGGGTGTGGGGATCGAGCTGGCCACCCGCGCCATCGAGGAACCACCGGGCTGAACGGTTGACCACCGAAGGGGTCGGTCGCATGCTCGAGGGCAGTCCCGACCGGGGGTCGGGCCACTCGGAGGCTGCATGTCGGCACAGCTGGTGGAGGAGGGTCGCCTGGCGTTCGACCGCCAGGCGTGGGGCGATGCGTACCGCACCCTCTCGGCGGCTGACCGTGACGTGGGGTTGGACGCCGACGACCTCGAACGGTTGGCCGTCGTCGCCCACCTGACCGGCCGGAACGAGGCCGGCCACGCGGCACGCGAACGGGCGATCCAGGCCCACGTCGACGCCGGTCGGCCGGAGCGGGCGGCACGATGTGCGTTCTGGCTGGGCATGCAGCTGTCCCGGCGGGGCGAGCCCGCTCGTGGCGGTGGGTGGCTGGCTCGTGCCGAGCGGCTGGTCGCCGACCGGCCTGACGCCGTCGAGCACGGTTACCTGCTGGTCCCCCGTGCCCTGGGCGCCAACGACAGCGCCGATCCCGAGACCGCCGCCGGCCTGTTCGGCCGGATCCTCGACCACGCCCAACGGGCCGGCGACCCCGACCTGGATGCGATCGGCCGGTTGGGACTCGGGCAGGCGCTCCTCCACCTCAGCCGTCCCGACGAGGGGCTGGCGCTGCTGGACGAGGCCATCCTTGCCGTGCGGTCCGGCGCCGTCTCGCCCATCCCGGCGGGGATCATCTACTGCGGCGCGATCGACACCTGCCAGCGCATCGCCGACCTGCAGCGGGCGGCGGAGTGGACCGCGTCGCTGGGCCGGTGGTGCGACGAACATCCCGACCTCGTCCCCTTCCGCGGCCAGTGCCTGATCCACCGTTCGCAGGTGCTGCAGGTGCAGGGCCGCTGGCCGGCGGCGATGTCGGCGGCCGTCGATGCGTGCCGTCGGCTGGCCGACCCGCCGATCGACCCGGCAGTGGGGGCTGCGCACTACCAGCAGGCCGAGCTGCACCGGTTGCGCGGCGCGCTCGGCCAGGCAGAGGAGGCGTACCAGGAGGCCAGCCGGTGGGGCCGGTCCCCGCAACCGGGATTGGCGTTGCTGCGGCTGGCGCAGGGGCGGCCGGATGCGGCCAGCGCGTCGTTGCGCCGGGTCCTGGAGGAGCCGCAGGACCCGCCCGAGCGAGTGCACCTGCTGGCGGCGTCGGTCGTGGCGCTGCTGGCGGAGGATCGGCTGGAGGATGCGGGGGCGGCGGCGCGCGAGGCGGTCGAGCTGGCCGGCGGGGTGGGCTCGCCACTGCTCGCGGCAACCGCGGACCAAGCGCTCGGGACGGTGCTGGTGGAGGAGGGACGGGCGGGTGAGGCGTTGCCTGTGTTGCGCGGGGCGTGGCGCCAGTGGGAGGAGCTGGGGGCTCCCTACGAGACGGCGTGCGTGCGGGTGCTGCTCGGCCGGGCGTGCCGGGCGATGGGTGACGAGGACGGCTTTCTGCTCGAACTCGACGCCGCCCGCACGGTGTTCCAGCAGCTCGGCGCGGTGACGGACCTGCGGTCGGTGGAGTCGCTCCTGGCTCGGTCGAGCCCGTCGGGGTCCGCTCCGTCTGGGACCGGTCGGGCTGGGACCGGTCGGGCTGGGTCCGCTCCGTCTGGGACCGGTCGGGCTGGGACCGGTCGGGCTGGGACCGGTCGGGCTGGGGCGGGGATGGCCCATGCCGGCGGGCTGAGCGACCGTGAGCTTGAGGTGCTGCGCCTCGTGGCCGACGGCCGCTCCAACCGGGAGGTCGCCGAGGCGCTGGTGATCAGCGAACACACCGTCGCCCGCCACCTGCAGAACATCTTCGCCAAGCTGGGGGTCGACTCGCGGACGGCGGCGGCGTCGTGGGGGTTCCAGCACGGGGTCCTGTGACCGGTCGATGGTCAGGATCAACCATCGGTGGGTCGGCAGGAATGGTCAGGGCCGGCGATGCGGTGGCGTCGTGTCCCGGCGCAGCATCAGGTCATCAGGAGCGGTGCCAGAGGGGCACCGCTCGAGCGACCTCGGCGAGGAGCCCACCATGACCACTTCCACCTCCAACGACGACCGCCTCGTGGACGAGGGGTACGTCGAGACGATCGTCATCGGGGCCGGGCAGGCGGGCCTGTCGATGGGCTACCACCTGCAGCGGCTGGTCCGGCCGTTCCTCATCCTCGACGACCGGGCCCGGGTGGGCGACGCGTGGCGACAGCGATGGGACTCCCTGCGGCTGTTCACCCCGGCCAAGTACGACGCCCTGGACGGCATGGCGTTCCCGGCCGAGCCGTGGCACTTCCCGACCAAGGACGAGATGGCGGACTACCTCGCGGCCTACGCCGAACGGTTCGCGCTGCCGATCCGCCACGGGGTTCGAGTCGAGCGGGTCTCGCGGACTGGCGATCGGTTCCTGGTCGAGTCCGGTACGGGTCGTTGGACGGCCGACAACGTCGTCGTGGCGATGGCGGGCTTCCAGCAGCCCCACATCCCGGGGGTCGCCGACGACCTGGACCCGTCGGTGGTGCAGCTGCACTCCTCGGCCTATCGAGCGCCGGGGCAGGTCGGTGAGGGAGACGTGCTGGTGGTCGGGGCGGGCAACTCCGGGGCGGAGATCGCCATGGACTTGGCCCGTGCGGACGCGCGGGTCGGCCGCACCGGCCGCCGTGTGCTGCTTGCCGGACGGGCGACGGGCAAGATCCCGTTCCGCATCGAGGGCTGGTTCGGCCGTCTGGTCGGCGTGCGGACGGTGCTGCGGGGAATCTTCAGCCACGTGCTGACCGTGCGGACCCCGATCGGTCGGCGGGCCCGGCCCAAGATCCTCTCCAGCGGTGGTCCGCTGATCAGGCTGAAGCCACGCGAGATCGCCTCGGCCGGCATCGAGCGGGTGTCGCGTGTGGAGGGCGTCCGCGACGGCATGCCGGTGCTGGCCGATGGTCAGCGGGTCGAGGTGTCCAGCGTCGTCTGGGGGACGGGCTACGCCCACAACTTCCCCTGGATCGACCTGCCCGTGCATGGCGAGCTCGAGCCGCGCCACCGCAGCGGTGTGGCCGAGGACGAACCCGGCCTGTACTTCCTCGGGCTGCTGTTCCTCGACTCGATGGCGTCGGAGATGATCCACGGCGTCGGCCGCGACGCCGCACGCCTGGCCGGGCATCTGGACTCGCGCATGGCCGGGCAGGGCGCGGGTCTCCGCGCCGTCTCCGCCGCGTAGAGGATGACCGCCTGAGGGGCACTGTCTGACGGTCACCGCGTCGGTCAGCGGCGCAACGCACCGAGGGTGTAGTCGATGGCCTTCGCGACCTCCGGGTCGGCGGACGCACGGTGCGCCTCCAGCGCCTCGAGGTGGACGGCGGTGATCGAGCTGGCCATGCCCGCGAGGGAGTAGGCCGCCTTCGCCCGCACGGCGGAGGCGGGGTCGTCCAGCGCACCGACCAGCGCGTCGGCGGTTGCCGGTGTGTCGTACGGGTCGAGGAAGGCGGCGGCCGTCTCGCGGACTCCCGTGTCGGGCGCCGTGGCCAGCACGTCGTGGAGGGCGGCCTCTGCGTCGCGTCCCCCGATGCGAGCGAGGAGCTCGACCGCCCTTGTGCGAGTCCAGGGCAGCGGTGCCTCGACGACCGCACGCCGGAGTCCGGACACGAGGCCCGGGTTCAGCTTGGCCTCGATGGCGAGGGTGGTGTCGTACACCTCGTCCTCGTCGGTGGCGTACAGGCCGTCGAGGAGCGTCGAGTCCACGGCCTGCTCACCGCGTTGGTCCGGGTCCACTCGTATCCGTCCGTCATCGCGGGCCGTCCACTCCCCCGAGGTCCACGCAACGATGATGGCCTCGACCATGGCAGCCACGGACTCGTGGGCTGTCGCCGGGTCGGGATCCTCGACGTCGACCAGCAGCACCGAGGGGTCGGCTCGGCCGCAGTCCACGACCCAGCATCGCTCCTCCTGCTGGGAGGTGAGCAGCGGCAACCACCCGTCCTGCCAGCCGATCGGCGCGTCGATCCCCGCGTCCCGCGCCACCCGGTCGGCTGCCCCGCGACGGGCCGCCGCGATCGCGACCGCGTGGTCCAGCGCCAGCGGCCGGCCGCCGGGCACCAGCTCGTCCGCGCCGTCCGCGCCGTCGTGCCACGCGAACCACTCGACGACCGGCTCGGGCAGCCCGTACCCATCGACCCGCACCGCCACCAGCCCTCCCCGGTCGCGTCCGGGCCGCAACGAGTTGGTCAACGGGCTGCGGCCCTGCAGTGCCTCATCGAGCCGATCGGTATCCATCACCGCGCGTTCTACCGCGTCGCCAACCAACGGCGCGGGTCGTCCGCTCCGCCGAGGTACGTGTTCCGATCGAGATCAGGCCTTCCCTCGTCGCCAAGGACACGCTAGGTTCCGTTTCGTCGTGGCCGGGGTGCGCGTGGCGCGACAACCAACGGTGGGAAACGACACGAGGGGTGTGGGGTCATGGGGAACGTTGTTGCGATGCTTGCGTGTGGACGCGCAGGGGGACGGCACAGGGTTGCGATCGTGCTCGCGATCACGGCGCTGATAGTTACGCTCCTTCCGGCTTCGGCGAACGCCGCCACGCAAGACGAAGCAGCGTTGCGGAACCTGCCTCATGGCACGGCTCGCGAGACGTTCACGCACACGGGCACACCCGGACGGGACGTGACCCACAGCGAACTCATCACTGAGCGGAGCTATTACAACGGTCAGGGCTTCGACAACAACTTCATGACTTGGTCCTCGATCACCACGATCGACGCGCGAGGCCTGTTCTGGTCCGGCTGCCTGAACCGCCCGAGCGGCACACAGGGCATCTGCCCTCCTGGGGTGACGCCCAACTTCGGTCCGGTCGAGAACACGCTCGTCGACACCAGGCTGACCGTCATCGGTGATGAAGGCGGGTTCATCGCGCTGGTGTGCGGCAACTACTCCCGCGGCGCCCCCGATGGACCAGCCCCGACGATCAGCGGTACCAAGTACGAAGACATGAACGCCGACGGTGACCGGGACACCGGCGAGCCCGGATTGGGCGGCTGGCGGATTGAGCTGCTGCTCGACGGCCAGTACGTGACCCACGACATCACCGACGCGCACGGCCGATACGCCTTCCGCCTGGACGCCAACACCCTGCGGGCCGGCGGCCAACCCATCGGGGGCGGGCGGTACACGTTGCGAGAGGTCCAGCAGAGCGGCTGGATCGCCGGTGAGGCACCCGCCGCCGTGGTCGTGCCGTACGGCGCCGAGGACACCCACTACGGGAATCGCGACTTCGGCAACTACCGGCCCGCCACGCTCCGAGGACACAAGGTCGAGGACCTCGACGCCGACGGTGTCGACGCGGGCGACCCAGGACTCGCTGGCTGGGACATCGAGGTTCGCCGTGGCGGGACCGTGATCGCGGATGCCATCACGGCGGCAGACGGGAGCTACACCGTCCTGGTCGACCCAGGCGACTACACCGTGCACGAGGTCCTGCAGGGCGGCTGGATTCAGTCCGTCCCCGCGTCGGGTTCCCACACGGTCGACGTCGTGTCCGGTCAGGTCGTGACCGGACTGGACTTCGGCAACTTCCGGCCCGCGAGGATCGAGGGACGCAAGTTCCACGACGTCGGCGTCGACGGGGCTGGGGACGGCGACGTCGGCCTCGAAGGATGGTCGATCGAGCTGGCTCCCAGCACCACCACCACGACGGCGTCCGACGGCAGCTACGCCTTCGACGCCCTCGTCCCGGGCACCTACACCCTCGCCGAACTCCTGCAGGACGGGTGGCGCCAGACCGCTCCCTCCACCGGGAACCAGCAGGTCACTGTGCGAAGCGGGGACGTCATGACCGACGTCGACTTCGGCAACGTCTGTCTCGGCGAGGTGGCCGTCGACGTGGTCAACGTGCAGGGAGACCTGGATCCCCTGGCTCTGGAGATGCACCTCGAGGAGGTCGACGTCCCGGGGATCCTGGACAACGAGCCCCTTGCACTAGCGTCGGGGGCCGATCTCGATGGATGGGACGGACTGCTGCCCGGCACGTACAGGGTGACGGCATTCCTGCCCGATGACGTGTTCAGCGACGACCCCGATCTGGTCGTGGTGGACGGTCGTTTCGCGATCGTGAAGGAGGTGACGGTTAATCCGTGCGAGACGACGTCTGTGACTCTCCGCGTGTTCACCGCCTCCGACGGCAAGGTCACAGGCGGGATGCGGATGCCCGTTCCGGATGGCTTCGCGACGGCAGGCTTCGAGTTCCAGACCAACCCGGCGCATGGTGTTCGCGGCACCCTGCAGTATCAGGACCACGAGATGGGTCTGAACCTGCACACCGACGACATCGACGGGATCCTTGTCTCCGAGGACCGCCTCCACGCCTGGGTCTGGGGGCGCGTGCTGCACGACGACATCGACCAGCGATTCGTTCTGCACTTGGTCGACATGGACGAGCCCGGGCGTGACGACCGCTTCGAACTCGTCTTGGCCGATGGGTACTCCCGCGGGTTCGACGTGCCCCGTTTCCGAGGCAACGTGCAGATCCACAAGCCCAAGAAGTAGCGGGTCCACGCAGCCAGCTTGGACCCGAGGGCGCGAATCGCCTTGGTCGACGTCGACCGTCGCCCAACGGCGATCGGGTCGTGCGGGCCACCGTGGCAATGACAGAAGTGTCCACCTCAACGCAAGGCCCCAATTGGGCAACGGCGCCGCTGACCAGCATCACGACTCCGGGCAGCCCGACGTCCCCGCCGGCGGCGGGGTGCGGGTCAGATGGCTAATCGGCCGTCACCGTGGCCAGCCGGCGGGTCGTCCTCGCCTTCGATCAACGGGCCGCTTCTCGGGTTGTCGCGCGGGAACACCGTCGTCCGGCTGATCGCCGTCCCGCCTCGCCCGCGTTTGATCGTGACCGTGCCCGTGGCGACGTCGAACGAGAGCCGCCAGCCGTCGTGGTGCACGGCGGTGTGGTGATGTCGGCAGAGCGGGACGCCGTTGGCACGGTCGGTCCGGCCACCGTGGCGCCACCAGGTCACGTGGTGCAGGTCGGTCCAGGCCATGGGCCGGCCGCATGGCTGCCCGTCAGCGGACGGGAAGGCGCAGCCACCGAACAACAGCTCGGCCGCCCGGTGCTGCGCGGCGGTCCAGACCCGCGTCGCCCGGCCGATGTCCAGCGGCATCCCGGTGGGCGACAGCACCGCTCGGGTGAGCCGCGCGTCGCAGGCCAACCGCCGGACGGTCTCCGGGGACAGCGTCACCCCGAACACACCCACACCCGGGTAGTCGGCATCGCCGGTCAGCGTGTCCACCGGCACGGTCACCGTCACGTGCGGACGGACCCCCCGCATGGTCGGCAGCTCACCGGCCTTCAGTCCCGCGCCGATCAGGTCGACGAACGCGTCGTAGCGACGTTGCTCGGGGGTCCGGCGTTCCGCGTCAGGGGTGCCCGGCGGGTCCATCGTCGAGCAGGCCTGCAGGCCCGCGGTGAGCATCTCGTAGTCGTCGTCGACGAGGTCGATCCGCAGGACACGCTGGCCGGTCGTGCGGTCGGTCCACGTCCGCACCGACCGTCGGGACCGCTGGGCGGCGACCGCCCGCTCCAACGCGTCGGCGTCACGGGTCCGCAGCTGCGCGGCCTTCCGCTTGAGCTGGTCGGGCGACGCACCGGACGTCGCGGACTGCAGCAGGGCATCCTGCCGAGCCCGCCGTGCCGCCTCCTTCTCGGCGACCTCAGCCGCTGCGCGCTCAGCCCGTTCCTGCGCGAGCTTCCGTTCGCGTTCGGCCGTCTCCCGGGCCAGCCTCGTGCGCTCGGCCATCGACTCGGCCTCCGCCTGCGCCAGCTGGTCGGCCCGACGCCGTCGTTCCCGTTCCTCGTCCTCTGCTGCTGCGCGCGCCCGGGTGGCGGCTTCCTGGTCGGCCTGCTGCCGTTCGGCGGCGGCGACGATCCCCGCGGCGTGGTCGTGGGAGATCGACCCCGACTGCAACAGGTCCACCACGTCGGGTCGGTCCGCCAAACCCTCGGCCAGGCGCACCTCCCTCGTCGCGGTGGCGGTCGACAGCGCCATGGTCGAGGTCGCCCACGCCTGCAACGACACCGCCCCATCGGCCTCTGGCAGCCCCGCCTCCCGCGCGGCCAGCATGGCCCGCAACCGGGCCGCCGAGAGCGCCGCGTCCAGTCCGGCCAACCCCTCGACCATCGTCCGCAGCGCCGCCACGTCGGCCACTTCCCCACCGGCCAGCCACGCGTTGAGGTCGCCCAGTCCTCGGAGGGCACGGGTCACCGCGGACACCGGCTGCCCCTCCGACTCCTCCACACCGTCCTTGGATGCGTCCGCCCCCGTGACCCGTGACCGCTCCTCCGCGGTCATCCAGACGCCGATCGGGACGTCGCCGACACCCTCGGCACGCAGCACGTCGACGAGCTCGTCCCACCCGACCTCCACCCCGTGTTCCACCGCTCGTGCCACCTCCTCCGAGAAACCGATCGACGTACCTGATCCGATGTACTTCGCACCATACGCAGGGGGTGTGACATCGCCTCGGCCGAGGGTTGTGGACCGCGGGCAGGCCGCCGGCCCGGAAAGACGCCGCGACCTGTCACCGCGCGGATGGACGGCCCCCACCCTCCCCCCAAACACCTAGTTGTCCGTGATCAGCTCGGCATCCACGACGTGGAACGAGACGGCGTGGCTGGTGCCGCCGAGGGTGGTGGAGTACGACAGCTCGCCGCGGACCTCGGCCCAGATCCGAACGACGTCGTCGACGCCGACGGCGGTCAGGAACGGGCAGGGGTCGGCGGCGGCGAAGATGCCGTTGTCGCCCTTGTAGTCGTGCGACCAGCGGTGGGCGGTGGTGTCGAAGTAGGCGCGGAACCCGCACGGGCCGGTGGCCTGGTCGAACTGGACGATGTCGACGACCAGCTCGACGCAGTCGCCGGTGAAGGCGTCGGGGTCGCGGACGACCTGCTCGACGTCCGCCGGATCCTGGCAACGGCCGCGCACACCCTGGGCGATGACCGGCGTGGCGCAGGCGTCGACGGCGGTCTCGTAGGTCTGGCGGTCGAGCCCGTCGATGGACGCGAAGTCGTCGTCCCAGGAGGGGAGCCGGATGGCACCGGCGTCGATGGAGGACGCACAGTCAGCGGCGACGCCGGCGTCGAAGGCGGCCTGCCGTTCGGCGGCGATCTGCGGGTCGTACTGCTCGCGGAGGGCGAGGGTCTGGGCCACGGCTGCTTCCTGGGCGGCCAGGGCGTCGTCGCGTTCCTCGACCAGGGCCGCGTTGTCGGCGTGGGCGTCCGCCAGCTGGGTGGTGGTGTCGTCGAGCTGGCCGGCGGCGTCGTCGAGCAGGCCCACGAGCTCGTCGCGTTCGGTGGTCACGCCGTCGAGGGCGGAGGACAACGCCTCCTTGTCCTCCTCGAGCTCGGCCACGTCCGACCGGGCGGCGGCCAGGTTGTCCAGCGTCTGCTGGTTGGTCGCGTAGTTGTTGACCGCCACGCCGCCGAGGACGGCGACGATCACGGCGGTGATGACGAGGAAGGTGCGGCGGTCCCTCCTCGACGAGCTGGGCGGGGTGACGGGTTCGGCGTTCATCAGGGCTGTCCTCTGCATCAGTGAGCGGTGGGGGGAACAACGCATGGCGTCGCCCGCTGCCCCCTCGTAGTGCTCGGTTCGCACCACGTCCGACCGCACTGTGCATGCCTCCCACCGTCAACCCTGACGGCAGAGCGGCTTACTCAGAAGGCGCCAGGCCTGCCGTCTCGCCGCCGTCGGCCACGAACTCCGCGCCTGTGGAGAAGCTGGACTCGTCGCTGGCGAGGAAGACGATCATCGCCGACACCTCCTCGGGCTGGCCGACCCGCTTCATCGCCACGTGGGTCTGCGGGGTCTCCATGCCATCGGTCATCGGGGTGGCGATCACACCGGGGTGGACGGTGTTGACCCGGACGTTGTCGGCGCCGAGGTCAAGGGCGGCGGACTTGGACAGGCCGACGAGGCCGTGCTTGGCCGCGCTGTACCCCGGCAGGCTGGCGAAGCCCTGCAGGCCCGCGGTGGAGGAGATGTTGATGATCGAGCTGGGCGCCCCGGCCTTGAGGGCATCCACGCTGGCGGTCATCCCGTTGAACACCCCCGTCAGGTTGATGCCGATGAGGGTGTCCCACTGCTCACCGGTGTACTCACCGATCGGCGCGAAGTTGGCGATACCGGCGTTGTTGACCAGCACGTTGAGGCTGCCGAACCGCTTCACCGTGGTGGCGACCGCGTCCGCCCACTGCGCCCGGTCGGTCACATCCAGGTGGACATAGACAGCCGCATCACCGAGCTCGTCGGCAAGCGCGTTGCCCTCCTCGTCGAGGATGTCGCCGATGACGACCCGGGCTCCCTCGGCCACCATCGCCCGGGCGTGACTCGCCCCCATCCCCCTGGCCCCTCCGCTGATCAGGGCGACCTTGCCCTCGAGTCGGTTTCCGGTGGATTCGGTGCTCATGGCTGTGTCTCCTGCATCGTCGCCCGCGGCTCGGGCTCGTGCCCCAAGGCCTACCCCATCTCGAACGGTCCGAACGGTGAGGCCGACTCGACCGCGACGCCAGCGGGGTCAGTCGACGACGACGTCCACCATGAGGTCGCCGGACAGGTCCTCCAGCGCAGCGGTGACGTCGTGGCCGTCGGTGCCCTCGGGCAGGCGCACCACCGCGGCGACCTTGAACAACGGCGTCTCGGCCATCGCGGCCGGCTCGGTCCACGTGCGCAGGTCCACGATGCCGACACCGAGGGAGGCCAGGCGGCGGGAGACGTCGTGGACGATCCCGGGCCGGTCGGCTCCGACGACCTCGACCCGCACCGTCAGCGCGCTCCTGGGCGGGTCCTCCACGGTCGCCGGTCGGACGGTCACGTCGAGAAGTCCTCGATCGTGCAACGGCTCGAGCGCACCCCGGAAGTCCTCGGACCGCTCGGCCGGCAGGCGCACCAGCACCACGCCGGCGAACACCCCGGCCATCTCCGTGACCTGGCTGCGTTCCCAGCTGCCACCGTGGTCGGCGACGACCTCGGCGAGCGCCTCGACGAGCCCGGCCCGGTCGGCACCGATCATGGACAGCACGAAGGACTCCATCCGCGCACCGTAGCCCACGACGTCGACCCCAGGCGTCCCGGTCTGCGTCGCGGCCGGCCGGCACCCCTCCTCGTCTGACAGAGGGCAGTAGGCTGCCCGGGTGCTGCTGCAACCCCCGACCCACGCGCTCGTCCGCCACCCCGGACCGAACGCCGCGGAGGGGTTGACCGACGTCCACGAGCCCGCCGACCCCGAGGCGATCGCCGCCGAGCACGCCGCCAGCGTGACCGCCCTCCGCGACGCGGGACTGGAGGTCATCGAGCTGCCCGCCGATCCCGACCGTCCCGACGGCTACTTCGTGGAGGACGTCGCCGTCTGCCTCGGCCCGGAGCTGGTCGTACTGACCAACCCGGGGGCGCCCGAACGACGGGGCGAGGTCGACGCCGTCGCCGAGGCGCTCCCCCATCCCACGAAGCTCCGCCTGACCGACGTCGGCGGGCCCGACGCAACCCTCGACGGGGGCGACGTGCTCATCGCCGCCGACCGGGTCCTCGTCGGGCTGTCGAGGCGCACCAACATCGCTGGAGCCCGGGCGCTGGCCGGCATCCTCGCCCGACACCACCCGGCCTGGCCCGTCTCCATCATCCGCATCCAGGGGGTGCTGCACCTCAAGACCGGCCTGACCGAGGTGACGCCGGGCACGGTGCTGCGTGCCGCCGCCATGCGTCCACCCGCCGACGTGTTCGCCCTGGCCGGGCTCGACGAGGTCCTCGTCGACGACGTCAACCATGCCAACGTGGTCCCCCTCGGCGAGGTGACCCTCGTCCCGGAGGGCGCCCGCGCCGCCGCCCGGATCGCCGGACGACGAACCCGGGTCATCGAGGTCCCCCTCACCCATATCGGACGCATGGACGGCGGCCTGACCTGCCTCTCCCTCCGCTGGTGAGGGACGTTGTCGCCCGCGAAGATCAGCAGGTCCCCGTCGGCGGGGGCGAGCGTGACGGGTTGGGGCCGTGGCGCTGCATGGTCGTGGGGGCCCGGTGGACCGCCGAACCAGTCCACCGGCCCGTAGACTCGAGGCGTGGCCAGTGACGAGGTGGAGCTGCCGTCGGGCGTGACGCTCGACAGTGTCAGCGCGGCCCTTCGAGCCGGTGGAGCCGTGTTCGCCTACCTCCACGGCAGCCGGGTGGCAGGAACCCATCGACCGGGATCCGACGTCGACGTCGCCGCCTGGTTCGGCCAACCCACACGCCCGTGGAACGTCGAGCTGCCCGCCACCGTGGACCTGCTCGTCCTCGACGACGCCGGACTCGAACTGGCGGGGCGCGTCGCGCAGCACGGGATACTGATCCTCGACGACGACCCTCCGGCGCGCGTGGCGTGGCAGGCAGAGACCTCCAAGCGCTACCTCGACGAGGCACACCGCCGCCGCGCGCTCGTCGAGACGGTGCTGCATCGTGGTTGACGCCGTCCGGCTTGCCCGGCTCCTCCAGCGGCTCGGGGAACAGCTGTCGATCCTGCTGGCACGCGCAGACGAGGACCGACAGACACTTCGCGAGGACGAAGCACGCCTGTCCGGTACCAAGTACCGGTTCGTCACGGCGATCGAGGCGGTGCTCGACGTCGCCCACCATCTGCTGGCGTCCGAGCTGTGGGGGCCGGCGGAGGATTCGGGCCACGCCGTGCGACTCCTGGGCCAGCATGACGTCATCGAACCGGCCCTCGCCGACCGTCTGGCCCGGGCGACGGGCTTCCGCAACGTCCTGGTGCACGGTTACGCCGACGTGGATGACGAGATCGTGCTCGACAGCCTCGATGACCTCCACGAGCTGCAGCAGTTCATCGACCAGGTTCGTCGGTGGGCCGCTGCGCAGGACGAGTCCTGACCTCACGCATGCCCCGCACGGGCGTAGAGTCCACGGACAGGCTCGTCACGTGCCGGAGGTGCACGCCATGGCAGACCAGGAGATCGTGCTCGACCCGGAGGAGCTTGCACTCCAGCGCGAGGCGCGGATGGCCGGGTACCGCAAGACGATCGCGGAGGGGGCGACGGCGACGATGCCGGACCTGTCGGTCGACGTGCCCGACCGGTCGCTGGACGTCGGCGACGGCGAGTCCCAGCTGCCCCGGCTGATCGCCCAGGACGCGGCCGACGAGCTTGCCGACGGGGTGGTGCAGCGCATCGTGCAGGACGCGTCGATGGCCGGACGGACCGTGCTGGTCGTCACCGACCTCGACGTCACCCACGCCAGCAGCCAAGCCCGGCAGATGATGGCCGAGGTGGCGGCGTTGACCGACCGGCTGGAAGCCGCCAGCGCCGCGCTCGTCCCGCCTGACGCCGCCACGCCGGTCCCGCTCCCCGAACCCGTGCGGGAGGAGGAGGGGAAGGGCATCGACGGGCTGGGCGAGATCCTGATGGGTATCCCGCCGGGAGCCATGGTCACGGGACTCAAGGCGCTCGGGGCCGTGGCGGCTGCCGCGCCGGCGGTGCTCGAGCTGCTGAAGACCGACATCACGGTTCGTCCCAGCACCGTGTCGGTCGCCGACGAGGTCGTCGTCGCGGCCGTGGCCCGCAGCCTGCGCCAGCGGGACGTGCTGGTGCGCCTCGCCGCGTGCACGACGATCCCGGACAACGAGGTCACCCAGGCCCTGGCGACCTTGGCCATCACGCGCGACCGCCTGGCCGACGAGGTGACGTCGTTCACCGCCCAGCACGTCACGGGCGGCCGTGCGGCGGAGGTCACGCGGCAGCGGGGAGTCCTGGCGGGGCTGGTCAAGACCCACGACGACCTGCTCGACAGCGGGAAGGGCCGGGCCGAGCTGCAGGCCAGGATCGCCAAGCTGGAGGAGTGGCTGGCCGCCCACGAACCCGACGTGGATCGCGCCCGCGCGGCGGTCGACGTGGCCACCCGGCTGGTGACGCGGGCCGACGAGTACCTCCGAGCAGCCGAGACGCCGGGCCCGTCGGGCCTGACCCCGACCGCCGTGGCCGCGTTGCTCCACGAGCTGACCCGAGCAGGGTCGACCACCGACGTCCTCGTGCTCGACTGCACCACCGCCATCGGGGAGAGCGTGTGGAAGGAGCAATGGCGGGGCGACCAGGCAACCCACATCGGCGGCCTCGGCGTCAGCTGGATGCTGATCGGCGCCGACGGCCTGCTCCGCTCCTCCGGCGAGCACACCGCCGCCCGGTCGGTCACCGTGAAGCTGGGCGAACCGCTCCGCTGGCCACCCGCGTAGCCGGGCGGGGTTGCAGCTCGTGCGATGGACGTGCCCCGAGTGCGGTCGGCAGTTCGGCAAGCCCCGGCAGGGCCACACCTGCTCCCCCGGCCTGACGTTGGAGGAGTACCTGGCCACCGCGCCGCCGCACGAACCGCCGGTGGTCCGGCCGGTGCTGGCCCACCTCGCCCAGCTGCCGGAGGCGCTTGTCGAGCCCGTCCAGGTCGGCTTGTTCGTCAAGCGGTCCAGCACGTTCGCGCAGCTGCGGACGAAGACCTGGTGGGTGGCGCTGATGGTCAAGCTGCCCCGGGTCGTGACCAGCCCGCGCCCGGACCTGAAGGTCCAGTCCCACGGGTCCTCCCACTTCCACACCTACAACCTGCGGACGCCCGACGACATCAGCCCGGCGCTGCTGGACCTGGTCACCGAGGCCTACGAGGCCGACGCCGGCTGACCGCGGTGGGCCGGGCGGCGGCTGCGAGACTCGCCGACATGAGCACCCGCAGTCGACTCGCCAGCGCCGCCTACTCCGTCACCATGGGCGGGCCCCGCATCAAGGAGCCGCAGGAGGAGGAGCTGCGGCGCGCCATCGGCGGTCGGACCGTCCTCGTCACAGGGGCGTCGGCGGGGATCGGTCGGGCGCTGGCCCTGCAGTGCGGCCGAGCGGGGGCCACGGTTGCCCTGGTCGCCCGGCGGGAGGACGCGCTGGCCGAGCTGGCGGAGGAGATCCGCGCCGAGGGCGGGACGGTGAGCGTGCACCCGTGTGACCTGTCGGACCTCGAGGCGCTGGACGCGACGGCGGAGGAGGTGCTGGCCGCGCACGGCCACGTCGACGTGCTGGTCAACAACGCTGCCCGGTCGATCCGTCGTCGGGTGACGGACTCCTTCGACCGGTTCCACGACGTCGAGCGGACCGTGCAGCTGAACTACCTCGCGCCGGTGCGGCTGATGCACCGGGTGCTGCCCGGGATGTTGGAGGCCGGGGACGGGCACATCATCAACTGCCTGACCCTCGGCGTGCTGGCGACGCCGCCGAAGTTCGCGGCGTACCTGGGCAGCAAGGCGGCGCTGGATGCCTACAGCCGATCGGTGGCAGCGGAGCTGGTGGAGGAGGGGATCCGCGTGACGTCGGCGTACCTGCCGTTGGTGCGGACCGAGATGATCGCCCCGACGGCCAGCTACGACGGGGCGCCGGCCCTGACCGCCGAGCAGGCCGCCAACATGCTGGCCAGCGCCATGGTCGACCGTCCCCGGCGGTTGGCGCCGCCGGCGGGGCTGCTGCTGGACGCCGCCCGCATCGTCGCCCCCACGTCGCTGCTGACCACCGGCCGGGCGCTGCAGCGTCGGTTCGCCAGCTCGCACTAGCGTGGGGGCGTGTCCACCACCCCGGAGTCCGCGCCGCCCCTGACCATCGCCGTGCCGCTGTGGCAGGGCTCGTCCGTCGCCGACGCCGAGCGGATCGAGGCGGGGACGCAGATGGTGCTGGAGGCGCTGGGCGGTGACCACGAGTCACTGGCCGTCCCCGACCTGCCGCGTGGTGGTGCGGCGGTGGAGGCCACCCGGGTTGCGCTGGCCGCGACCCTGGCGGAGCTGCCACCGGACGCGCCGATCCGGATCGTGGGAGGGGACTGCTCCGCCGACCTCGCGGCGCTGCAGCGTTCGGTGGCCGACCCGGGCGTGCGAGTGCTGTGGCCGGACGCCCACGCCGACGCCAACACGGTGATGAGCTCACCGTCCGGCGCGGTCCACGGGATGGTTGCACGGACCGCCATGGCCGAGGCCCCCAACCGGCTGGTCTACCTGGGCGTGCGCGCCACCGACCCGGAGGAGCAGCGCTGGATCGACGAACACACCATCCCCGTCCTCCCCGTCGACGCCTCCGTAGACCAGGTTCTGGCCGCCCTCGACGGGGCGTCGGCGGTCCACATCCACCTCGACCTCGACGTGCTCGACGCGATGCACTTCACCAGCATCGACTTCCCCGAGCCATACGGCGTCAAGCCGGATCACCTGACGGCGATCCTCGCCGCGTCGTAGGCGCTCACCACGTCCGGTGCGCCTCCATCATGGAGTGCTCCGCGGCAGGCAAAGCCCGCCACCGCGACCGTGACTCGGCAACCCTCGCCAAGGTCCTCGCGCCGCTAGGGACAGCCAACCCGATGCGAGGTTCCGGACAGGACCAAGGTCTGGGGAGTTAACGAACCGCCAGAGGGACGCCATCGCGCCCCAATCGCTCCCAAAGCTCTTCGATCAACAACCCCCCAGTGCCACGAATCTGGAGGAACGGGACGTCGTACTGCTTCAACCACTCCTTCGTGGGTGCCTTGAGGTGATTCATGTGCTCCCAGAGTGCGACCACGATCAGCCCCTGTGGTGAGAGCGCACGGAGACGCCGTTCATCCACCGGGTTCTCCACGGTGCTGGGGAAGGACAGAACCCGAACGCCGAGGTCTGCCGCAATCTGGTCCACGTCGGCTCGAGCGGTCGGGCTGCCGAGGATCGCCAGAGTGCGACCGCTCAGCAACGGCCGCAGTCGCACCGACAGGTCACGGCGTCGGGCTTCGGTCGCGTCCTCCACCACAGTCCACTGCGCGAGTGCGGCCTCCAGAGAGACCCGGAGAGCGTCGAGACGACCCTGAACCTCGGTTCCGGTGAAGCCGCCGACCGCGATGTGGTGTGCGGCGATGGGGAGGGCCTGCGAGGCAACTTCTATCTGCCCCAAGTCGAGAGCTCGACTTGCTGCGAGGAGTGCGAACTCGATCCCCTCGGGTGCTCCTGGGTGGTCTGCAACGACGCCACGGGCGTTGTCGAGCAGCACGGCAGTTCTCTCGCGTGGATCGCGAATCGACCGTCCGTAGGCGTGCCAGCACGCCAGCGCATCAGCGGGAGCACCGCCTCGCCAACGCACGATGCGGCGAGCATGGCCCGTCGCAACAGAATGTCCGCCGATCCGTTCAGCCATCTCGACGACCAGGCAGCTAGCACGGTGCCAGTCGGACTGGTCGGCGGCGACTTCGTGGACGTACCGGAGTGCGTCCAGAGGAGCCGACATGCCCCAAAGATCTCCCAACCGAACGACTCCGGACTCGGTGCGGACGACCGCTGCCGCAGAGCGAATCAACCGATGCCGCTTGTCGTCGTCGAACAGGTCGAACCCGACCTCGACGACGTGCAACGCCATCGACTCGTCGAGTTCACTCACAATCCGAAGGAGCTCCTCGAAGAACCTGTGCACGGACAGATTCAGCCGTCCGAGCAGCTCTGCTGATGCGGCGCGTTCACCACGCTTGAGCGCCGCGAACAGGTTGTAGGCCACCGTTGCAGAGTCCTCGCGCAGCGCCAAGGATCGATCAAGGGCCTCCCTCGCCTCGACGAAACGCTCTTGGTCGTACAGAACGCGACCTCGGTGTTGCTGGAGAGGAGCGCTGTCCGGGAACACCTGAGCCAGCTGGTTCAGCACCGACAGAAGTGTGGTGCGATCATCCAAGGTCGTTCGAAGACCATCGAGGCAGCGTTCCCACTCGCGCCCGAGCATGACGGTCTTGTGATGCCTGCGTGTCACGTCACGGCTGGCCTTGACCGTCAGTGGGATGTAGGTGGAGAACTGCGGGTCCGGGTCGACCCGGATCTGCAGCTGTCCTGGACCCTCTTCCATGGGCCGCAGCGACAGATCGATGAAGCCATCGCGGTCCAGATGGACGTCCCCGCCCTCCACTTCGACCAAGCTCCCACTCCCTGCCACCCGAAGTCGCATCGCGCTCCATGTCTCCTCGGGGAGGTGAGGGTTGTAGGACTCGAGTCGGACCGAGCTTCGAGACCCTTCCGAAGCCTCCAGAACGGGGCCGCGGGCGTGCCCGACTAGACCGGCCCCGGGCGCCTGTAGCCGGAAGAACCCGGTGGACGAGAAGTCCCACGACGCGGCCAGGAAATCGACCGCCTGCCTCCAGCGTTGGCTCACCTCGGGATCCCGGAGCACCCGGACGGGCAACGCGGGGTTCTCCAAGGTCGACAGGTAGCACCTTGGAGGAGCGGGGCGGCCGGCGGCCCACGATGTCAACGGCACGGGACCGCCGTCCCCCACAGAGATGTATGAGGCCAGCTCGAACGTGAGACGCAGGACGTCGCCGGTGAACTCGTGATCGATGACGATCATCTGTCGAAGTGGAAGCACCTGGGTCTGCGCTCGATCGACAAGCCCCGCGATCACAACCGGGTTGGGATCTTGGCGCAGGAGATCTCGAACGTTGTCGCCGAGCCAAACCGTTCGGTAGCTCGACCGAGTTCGTTCCCCCTCCAGCCCTCGGAGCAGCTTGATGTTCTGGTTCCGGTACTCCAGCCGAGAGCAGCCTCGGTATGCCATGAGTTGCGACATGTTCCCTCCAGTTCCCAACCCGGCGGACCCCTTCCACCGACCAATACAACGACCGTCGGTCCGAAACGTCGATTTCTTTAGAACGTGGTTGGTGTCCTTCGACTCGGGGAGCATCCGGGGATGCTCGCTGGCTCAACCGGCCGTTGGCACTGGTTGGGTCGTAGTTGTGTCACGGATCGTTCGCAGCGCTGCTTCTGCGTCAGGTGTCCACGGGATGAGGCGCCGAGGGTCGAGGGACGCAATGACGTCCGTGGCGACTTGGTCCATGAAGTCGGACAGCACGACAACGAGCAGCGCGGTGGGACGCGTGAGGATGGTGTAGATCCATTGTTCTGCGGATTCGTGAGTAGGCAGTTCGAGTCCTGTGGTCCAGACCACCGCCGGGCGTTCCAGCCCTTTGATCGCACGCATCGAACGGAACTCTGCCGTGCACGACGAGGGGATCGCCTGCTCGACCATTCGGCGCTCCGGCACGGGCCGTCCGTCAGCGAACGTGATGATCCCGGCTCCGTCGCGTTGATGGAACAGCGGCTCGTACTCCGCGAGAACCTCGGCCAGCTGACTGACGATCTCGTCGTCCGTTCCGGCCAGGACGACCGGCCGCATTCCGAGGAGCGCGCTGCTGACGGCCCGCAAGTCGACCGTGTCGAGAAGGTCCACCTCGTCGGCGAGCGTCTGACCGCGAGCGAGCCCGAGTTTCCGTGCGACCGGAATGATCGCCTCGCACAGCCGGAGCGGCAGTCGGTAGGTTGCGTCCAGCTCGTGCCGACTCCAGAGCCGCCGCTGTCCGTTCGCGCCTGGCATCTGGCCCGGTCGGCGATACGCGGGACCAAGATGCATCGACTGAGCGGAGTCCCCTACCGCGACGAGGTTCCTCGTATCCGCGACCATCCGAGCAGCGAGCGTGAAGTCGGCAGGCGTGAAGTCCTGGCACTCGTCGATGAACACGTGGTCGAAGACGTCCTTGGGCTGGGCGAGCGGCGAGATCGCAATACGTCGGTGACTGAAGGTTTCTGGGTGCCCCGGGCCCATCACCACGTCCCAGACTCGCCGACGCAGGAAGCCGTGCAGCGGGAGCAGCCGTCCCACGCGGTTCACTCGGAGGTAGTCGTCGAGCGTTCTGGCATCCAGCCCCCAGATGACCCTGTGCAACTCGGCGAGGAGGAACTGTGGCTGCAGGGCGGTCCGGTTGCCCGGTTCGTCCAGCGACCACCCGTTCTGTGCGGCCAGCTGCTGGACCCTCCGCTCGAGCGGCAGCTCGCTGTCCATGTTGACGTTTCCCTTCTGACCGAAGAGCCTCGTCGGAACCTTGTCCCAGTTCAGGAACCGCACACGGTGTCGGGACAGCAGGTCATGTCGCGCACTGAAGGTGAAGTCACCATCACAGGCCTTGCGGCGCTCCCACTCGGTCGGATCGATCGTCTCGGCGAACCAGCGACCCAGCTGGTGCAGCAGGTCGATGTTGAACGTGGTGACGAGAACCTCTGCAGCATCACGACTGGTCTCGAGCGTCCGGTGGAGTCGTTCGACGAGCACGCGACTCTTGCCGGAACCTGCGGCCCCCACGACGAGCGTCAGCCGGCCGTCCGGGATGCAGGCTCGTTCCTGTGCGGGATCGGGTTGGAAGGGAGCAACAGGATGGTCGGGGGCGACGGCCAACTCCTCCCGATCCAACCGGGTGGCGACGACGGAATCCCCATCGAAGGATGGGGCCTTGTTCCGCCACGGAAGATCGGTCGGCACGCCAGCCAGCACTGCTTCACGCGCATCTCCCAGGCCCTCAACAGCACCTGTCCACCATGGCGGGTGCTGCGAAGCCGGGCGGGGAACCCATCCATGACCGCCCAACCGCGTGACGACCGCGTCCAGAACAGGCCGCTTGCCGTTGGCTGAGAGCAGGTGAACCCGTCGGACACCGAGTGTCGAGGTTGCTCGGTCGAAGGCGGAAGCGACTTCGCCGAGACGTGCTCGGCTCGAGTGGTCGAAGAGGTACGAGGCGATGCACTCCGCACCAGGGGCGCTGAACGGGGGCCGGGTCCAGGTCGTGCACTCGAACGTGATCTCTATTCGACGCGCCGCCGGACCGAAGGTGGTGTCGCGCTGCAGGCTCTCCCAGAGGGCTTCTGCCGCCTGCAACATGGGCGGGCTGCCGTCTACCAGAACTACACGGGGGTGGCCGACCGAGAGTCCACCAGTCATCGCCACCGCCAGCGCCCATGCCGTCGCCCCGGTTCCGGCACCGAGGTCGACAATGGTGTCGACTGGGCGGTCGCCCCACGACGGCCCCACCGTGCGGAGCACGTCCTGGACTCGTCGCCCTTGGTACCAGAGCGCGTAGTTCAGCCCGATGCTTGGCCGGTCGTAGCAGCAGTCCTCACCCCGGCTGAGCAGCCAGAGCTCCTCCAGGCTGCGGGCCAGATCGAATCGTGACCAGCGGCGTCCTCCGAAGAGCTCCCGGCATCCCCTGACGATTGCCTGCGCGAGGGCGCCTCGAAGCTCGACAATCCGGTCGTCCTTCATGCTGGTGCGAACCCCTCCCGTCCCTCGTCCAGTGTCGGTAGTAGTGCCCGCAGGACCTCGACCGTCTCTCGGTAGCGCTCCTGGGTCCACGACCGTTCTTCGACCATGGCCAGCGCCGCTTTGCCGGTCCCCGCCACGAACCGACTGCGACCGGTGTGGAACGGCTGCACGACGAAATGTGTGACTCCAGTCGCCAGGAGGCGTTGCGCGAAGCTCGTCGGATCGGCGACTGGCAGCAGAGGAGTCATGGTGATCGAGGCGGGGAGTCCCGCCTCGTGAACCTCTGCGATGGCACGCAACCGCGCATCGATGGGGGAGCACCGAGGTTCGAAGGCCTGCCGAACCTCGTCGTCGTCGGTGGTCACCGTCATGTTGACGCGGACTGTCCGCAGCTGACCGAGTAGGTCGACATCACGCGTGACGAGCGGGCTCCTGGTCTGGACAACCAGTCGCGGCTGGAGATTGACGAGCTCCTCGAGCAGTGATCTGACCAGTTGGAGATGGCGTTCGATGGGCTGGTAGGGGTCGGTGACGCTACTCATGTAGATGCGGGCACCTTCCAGAGGCGTGCGCATGCGACGCAGCTTCGCGAGTGCGTTGGACTTGACCTCCACCCAACGTCCCCAGGAGTCCTGCTCCGCCGTGTCCCGCGTGAAGAAGGCGGCGTAGCAGTAGGGGCAACCGAACGCACATCCGCGGTAGGGGTTGAGCGTGAAGTCGTAGTCGGACATGAACCCGCTGGCCCGCGTGAGGATTGTCGACGTGTCCTTGTAGGCAATCCGTGCGCCGCCAAGCTCTTCGGGGCCTTCCGACCCTTGTTCCATTCCCAAGAGCGACAGTTGCTCGTCCGCGCGGTTTGTCCCCTCAACAGTCATGGGCAGCCCCGTCGGGAACGGTTCGGAGGGGCCCTTGGGATCGCTCAGCAGGGACCCGTCGGATGTCCTCAACGCGGTAGGCCCGACCGTCCCCGTCGTCCTGAAGGGTCTGGGCGCGACTCGTGCGTTCAACCCGTGTGCGAGTCCGTGCATCGGGGCTGGTCAACGCCGTGGCCAAGCTCGTCAGACACTGCATCCCCTCGGCGTGGTCCTCGAACGTGTGGACCACCTCGCCGGTGGCTTCAGCGATGAGCAGGATCCGTCCGTCCCTCTGCGCGTGCGCCCGCAGCGAGACCTTGGATCCACCCAAATGCAGATCGCCCATGTGAACACCCCTCGCGACTGAACACTCCGACCCGCGGAGGGGCCATCCAGACAGCCTAGCGACAATCCGGCTAGCTGTACATGGGTTACAGGAAGGGCGAGGACCGGTGCAGCAGGACCGCAACGCAAGCGACCAACTGTCGTTCTAGTCCATGCAGTACCCGCCCAGCTTCTCCGAAGGCCCCCCATTGACCCCCACGCTCTACCGCGACACCGGCTACTCCCTGACCCACTTGGTCGAGGACATCAAGCACGGAAACATCGCGCTTCCTGACATCCAACGGCCATTCGTCTGGTCCTCGGCAAAGACCCGCGACTTGTTCGACTCGCTCTACCGCGGCTATCCAGTCGGCACGCTGATGTTCTGGGAGACCGGCGCCGATGTCGGTACCCGACAGGTGGGTGGGGGCGACAGCGAACGTGTGGCGAAGATGCTGATCGTCGATGGTCAGCAACGTCTCACGTCCCTCTACGCGGTCCTCACCGGCCAGGCAGTCCTGACCAAGACGTTCCAGGAGAAGCGCATTCGTATCGCCTTCCGACCGAGCGACGAGTCCTTCGAGGTGACGGACGCGGCCATCGAGAAGGACCCAGAGTTCATACCGGACATCACTGCGCTGTGGAACAACGGGTATCGACCCACCGTCCGGGGATTCCTCGCTCGTCTCGCCGAGGCTCGGGACGGCGATCTGACCGAGGCAGACGAGGACGCACTCGAGGACAGGATCGACCGCGTCTACGACCTGCAGAACTTTCGCTTTCAGGTCATCGAGCTGAACGCAGCGGCCGACGAGGGGCAGGTCGCAGAGATCTTCGTTCGCATCAACTCCGAGGGCGTCAAGCTGAACCAAGCCGACTTCATCCTCACCTTGATGTCGGTGCACTGGGAGAAGGGTCGTCGTCAGCTCGAGCAGTTCTGCCGCGATGCTGTCGACCCCGGCGTTCAGGGGCCCTCACCGAAGAACCCATTCATCGACCCGAGTCCCGACCAACTTCTCCGCGCTGGAATCGGTCTTGCGTTCCGGCGCGGCCGACTGCAGCACGTCTACAACATCCTTCGAGGCAAGGATCTCGAGACCGGCGATGTGTCTGAGGAGAGGCGTGACGAACAGTTCGACGAACTCCGACACGCACAGGACGAGGTCCTCGACCTGACCAACTGGCACGAATTCCTCAAGTGCCTGACCCACGCTGGATTTCGCAGCCGGCGAATGATCACGTCGGAGAACGCGGTCGTCTTCACCTACATCCTCTGGCTGATCGGCAAGAGGGACTTCGGGCTGGATCACAAGCGACTGCGCGGCGTCATCGCCAGGTGGTTCTTCATGTCCCACACGACTGGCCGCTACACCTCGTCGCCGGAGAGCCAGATCGAGGCAGACCTCGGGCGCGTCGCGGCGCTGGACCCAGGCGACGCAGACGCCTTCTGCGGCGAGCTCGACCGCATCGTTCGGGCGAACTTCACCCGGGACTACTGGGAGATCTCTCTACCCAATCGTCTGGACACTTCCTCTGCGCGCTCGCCAGTCCTCTTCGCGTACTGGGCCTCGCTCAATCTCCTCGACGCCGAGGCCCTGTTCAGCGACCTGCGGATCCGCGAGCTGCTGGACCCGAACGTCACCGCTCCACGTTCCATCGAACGCCACCACCTGTTCCCGAAGGCCTTCCTCGGGAAGGAAGGTGTCAGCGGCGCACGTCGCGTGAACGCCATCGCCAACATGGCGTTCCTCGACTGGCCCGAAAACGCAACCATCAGCGCCGACGATCCGGTCGTCTACTGGCCTGCGATGACTGAGGCCATGGAACCGGAGCGAGTGAAGCGGCAGGCCTATTGGCACGCCCTACCCGTGGGCTGGGAGCAACTTGACTACATGACGTTCCTGGAGCGCCGGAGGTCGCTTATCGCGGAGGTAGTCCGAGACGGGTTCGAGCGGCTGTGGGAGGAGCGGTCCCACTCGAGCCCCTCCACCACTTTGGCCGACATGATCACCATCGGCGAGTCGCAGACGCAGGAGTTCAAGTCGACCGCACGCTGGAACGTTCGCGCTGGTCAAGCCGACAAGAAGATGGAGCACGTCATCGTCAAGACAGTTTGTGGGTTCCTCAACGCGGAGGGTGGAAATCTGCTCGTCGGGGTCGAGGACGACGGAAACGTTATCGGCCTCGACTTGGACATGCAGACGCTCGGCAGCAAGGCCAACCGAGACGGCTACGAGCTGTTCCTCCGACAGGTGCTCGACGCGAACCTGTCGGTGCACACGGCTGCCACTGTGCGAATCCACTTCGAGGAGGCCGAGGGCCGCGACGTCTGCATCGTTTCGGTTGCGGCGTCCGGCAAGCCCGTCTTCGCCAAACCCCATCAGGGAGGCGGATCACCCACCGAGTTCTGGGTCAGGACGGGAAACGCGACGAAGCAGCTCCACGGCGACGACATGATCGACTACCAACGCGATCACTGGGGCTAGATCGCTCCAGGCGCCGTGCGAATTCGCACGGCGCCACGAATGGAAGACCTGCGAACCCGATAGGGTTGTGGCGTCACATGTGACGAGATGGACTCGGCATGCTCGCATCAGTATCCACATGAGCAGAAGGAGAGAGAGCATTGCCAGGGTTGTACGGCGTCGAACCGTTCGACGTGGGTTACGGGGCTGCGTTCAACGCAGGTCAGGAAGGACCCGCGGACGTCGAGTGCGACATCGTGGAGGGCGACGGGAGCTTCACCGCAACCACTCCGCCCCCGTGCGGGCCGCCCGACGGCATCGCGTTCGTGGACGGCACCATGCTCACCGAGGCCCGACTCACCCGTATGGAGTCGGATGGCACCGTCACGCCCGGCTTGGCCGGGTGCTGGGCGACAGGAGCCGTGCTGGGCATGGTCGATGCACCCCTGCGCATCGACTACGTCACCCATGAACGCGTCAGCATCATGTGCGGTGGCTACCCCATCGACCTGCCCTCCCAGTCGCAGGGGTGGAGCTGGACAGGTTTCGCCGTGTCGGGGGACATGAACGACGCCCGCAACCGACTCCAGCGGGCGATGCGCGACGCCGAAGGCAAGCTCGGCGAAATGCTGTGTGACAACGGGTGGCTCACCGTCCTCGACGGTCCCCTGAGCAACATCCGCAAGAGTCGAAGCACACCGGTCATCGGCTACGTGAAGACGCATCACCGTCGCATGCTTGCACCCGAGCACTGGGCCCGCGTGCCCGAACTCAAGCCCGGACAACGCACCAGCATCTTCGCCATCGGCGCCGACACGTTCGCCTGCTACCTCCGGATCGGCGACAGCGGCCCGTGGGCGTCCCCCTGGGCAGGCATCGTGCGGATCGAGGTGCCCGCGCTCGCCGGCCTCAGCACCGCGCAACAGACCCTCGAACAGGCCAGCGCATGGCTTCCGGGCTACGCCTCAACACCCCATCGTGACCCCCGCGCACCGGTGAACCTGACGCCGATCGCGGGGCTGGAGCGTCACCTCCACCGCGTCGGAGGCAACCCGGCCCTCGCACTTCGCGCCGTTCGCGCGGCCGTACTCCAGCTCAACGCTCAGACCCCCTAGGACTCATGGACATCCCGCAGCCCACCACCCCGCCCATCGGCCTCGTCGACGGCTCACAAGAAAGCTCGTCGCGTCGTATCCATGTCGTCCTCGAAGACGACGCGTTGGTTCAGCTCGACGAACTTCTCGCGATCCCGACGACCCTCCCGGGCGGACAAGAGGTCGTCCACTTCGGGATCGTCACCGAGCTCTTCAGCCGGCTGGAAGGCGCAGACCTTCCCTCCGACACCGCCCGCGTCGCGGACCGGATCCTCCCAGCCGAGCACGTTCGCCGTGCCGAGGTCACGCTCCTTCGGGTCTTCCCCGAGACCTTCGTCGCACCCAACGCCGGCTCTGCAGTCCACCGATCGGACGGCGACCTTCGCGCGCTCGCGTTGTTCGAGGACCAGATGGACGCCAAGCTGCCGATCGGCTTGGACATGGGGGGTCGGCCTGTCCACGCCGACATGCGGTTCGTCGACGGACGCGCTGGCGGTCACGTCTCCATCTCCGGGGTCTCGGGCGTCGCCACGAAGACCTCCTATGCCCTGTTCCTCCTCTACCAGCTGCTCGAAACCGATGCCGGCATCGACCTGCTCGGCGGACGAACGGAGCGGAACCGCACACGGGCGCTGGTGTTCAACACCAAGGGCGAGGACCTCCTCCACATCGACCGGGCCAACAGCCGCTGGGACGAGCACCCGGACGCCCCGGACCAGTGGGCCACGCTCGGTACCGACGACCCCGCCCCCTTCCAGTCCGTCAGCCTGTACGCACCTCGACTGGAGTCGCAGTCCGGCAGCGTGATCGCCGACATCCACAGCCGCAACCGCAACGAGGTCCACCCCTACGGCTGGACGCCCGAGGACTTCATCCGCCAGCAGCTGCTGCAGTTCTGCTTCACCGCCGAGGACGAGCGCAACACCCAGGTCGGCCTCGTTGAACAGCACGTCCGCATCGAACTGCTTCGCCGAGTGCGCCGACTGCAGAACGACACGACGGGCGCCGTCGTCCTGCTCAAGCACTCCCCCGCCGACGCCGGCTACAACCCCGACCGCCTGGCTGGCCGCGAACCCGACCAAGCACCCGGGTCCGCGGGCACCATCATCCGCAGCTTCGAGCACCTGATCGACCACCTGGTCGCGATGTCCGACGCCGACGAAGAAACCCAGAACGAGTGGTTCGGCCGTTCGGCGATGGGCACGCGGGGCGCGTTCATCCGGCGGTTGGCCAAGCTCCGACGCCGGATCGGCCGGCTCGTCTCCACCGGTGTCACCCCTGTCGACCTGGAGAACGGGCGGATCCACGTCGTTGACATCTCCCGCCTCCACGACGACGCCCAACGGTTCGTCGTCGGTGCGCTGCTGGACAAGGTGTGGGCCGACAAGCAGGGCGTCGGCCGGCTTCCTCTCCGGTTCGTCGTCCTCGACGAGCTCAACAAGTACGCCCCACGGCAGGGGTTCAGCCCGCTGAAGGAGCTGCTGGTGGATATCGCCGAGCGTGGTCGCTCCCTCGGCGTCTTGCTGATCGGCGCCCAGCAGGCCGCCTCAGCGGTCAACCCGGCGCTGCCGCGCAACGCCGCGCTGAAGGTGGCGGGCCGCCTCGACGCGGGCGAGTCCGACGCCTACAAGTTCCTCTCTCCGACCCTGCGTGAGCGCGCCACCCGGTTCATGCCCGGGACGATGGTCGTCGCCCAGCCGGTCGTGCCCGAGCCGGTCCCCATCCGGTTCCCGTGGCCGCCGTATGCCACCAATCCTGACGAGGCCAAGGACGCCGGCACCGCGACGGTGGCCACCGACATCATCGAGAAGCTCGCCGGGCAGGCCCAGCCCGACTCCGACGACGGGATGCCGTTCTAGTGAAGCTGCTGCACACCTCCGACTGGCACCTGGGCCTTCGCCTCGGGCGCAACGACCGCACCCCTGACCAATCGCTCGCCATGAAGGCGCTGATCGATATCGCGCAGGAGGAGAAGCCAGACCTGATCGTCCACTCCGGCGACCTTTTCGACTCGTCCCGGCCGCCGTACGAGCCGATGCGCCTCGGCGTTCGCGCCCTCGCCCGGCTGTCGGCGGTCGCCCCGACCGTCGTGATCGCCGGAAACCACGACTCGCTGGCGCTGTTCCGCGTGCTGCACGACATGGCCGGCATCGCCCACCCCCGCCGCCTGTGGTTCATCGATTCGCCGGAGGTGCTGGAGATCCCGCAGCTCGGCGACGGGTTCGCCCTGACCGCCGTCCCCTTCATCCCGCCGAGCCTGATCAGCAGCCTGTCGATCGCCGACCTGGCCAAGCTGGAGGGCAACTACGCCGATGGGGTCCGCAGCCTCAACACTCACCTGCTCGCACAAGCCCAGCAGATCGCGGGCAACAGGGGGATCGTGACCTACACCGCCCACCTGCACGTCGCCGGTGCGCGACCCGGCAAGTCGGAGAAGGTCATCACGGTCGGCGAGGACTACACCACGACCGTCGAGTCGCTCGGCGCAGCCATGTACTCCGCGTTCGGGCACATCCACGACCCGCAGCTGCTACCCGGAGGACTTGTGGCCGGCCGGTACGCAGGGTCGCTGGTGCCGATCGATTTCGGTGAACGGACTCAGGGAAAGCACGCCGTGATCGTCGAGCTGGGCGATGACGTGCGGGTGACGGAGCGGCCACTGCCCGGCGGTCGTCCGCTGCACCAGTTCGAGGGGTCGCTGGAGCAACTGGAGGCCGATGCCGCGGCCGGCAAGCTCGACGGGACCTTGCTCAAGGCCCGGGTCCAGTCAGCGGACCCGATCGCCGACCTGGCTGACCTGGTCGCCGCCTGGGCGCCCGACTGTGACATCTTCGACCTGGCCAACGTGGTCGCCAACCAGCCGGTCAAGGCCATCACCGCCACAGAAGAGGCCGGGGACGCGCCGCCGATCGAGGACCTGTTCGCCGAGTGGCGGTCCTCCGGCAACGCCCGCAAGCGCAACGCCCCCGACGCCGCGGTGGTCGCCGCGTTCAGCCGAGCGATGGGCGACGGGGTCGAGCGAACCGCGGGGTTCGGCACTTCCGAGTTGGTCACTGCCGCCGACACCGCGCTCAAGGCGTTCAGCACCGACGGGGAAGAGGGCTAGGGGCATGCGACCGCTGACGTTGACGGTGGAGGGGCTGCGGTCCTTCCGCGCGTCGGAGACGATCGACTTCACCGGCCGGGACTATCTGGCGATCATCGGGGATACCGGGGCGGGGAAGTCCTCGCTGCTGGAGGCCATGGGCTGGGCCCTGTACGGCAACACCTCGTGGTCCGGTCAACCCAACCAGGAGTTGATGCACGACACGTCGACGGCGACCCGGGTTGTGTTGACGTTCAGTGTGCGCGGCCAGACGTGGCGGGCGACCCGGACCCTGCGCCGCCGCGACGACCGGACGGTCGGCGCCGCGCAGGCCGAGCTGGTGCGGTTGGAGGAGAAGGGGGACGGGGCGCTCAAGGAGGTCGACGGCGTCGACAAGGTTCGGGCGGTCAACGACCGGGTGCAAGAGCTCATCGGCCTCAACTACGAAGCCTTCAAACGAACCGTGGTCCTGCCGCAGGGCCAGTTCGCCCAGCTGCTGGTGGCCGACGACCCACGGGTTCGGGCTTCGATCCTCGAGCAGGTCTGGGGCGTCGAGGGGCTTGCCGACATCAAGGCCGCCGCCGACGAAACGCTCCGGGACATCGTGCCGACCGCTAGCCGGGTCGAGCAGGCGCTGGCCGACGCCCCGCAGGACCCCGCCGCGCACCTGACCGCGTTGCGCGAGGACGTCGAGCGGCTGACGAGTGTCGCCGGCTCGGCCGCGAGTACGACCGCACGGGCCAAGGACGCAGTAGCCGCGGTGGAGGAGGCGTCGGCCAAGAACACGGCGGCTGAGAACGCCCGGCGGCTGCTGCTCGTTGATAACAGCCTCGCCACGTCGGCCAACGGACTGTCCGCGGTTGCCAAGGAGCTGGCAGAGGCGGAGGCCGCACAGGCGACCGTGACCGCGTCCGCTCGGGAAGAACTCGCGGCGGTCCCTGCCGATGACGACGGGATGTCGGTGGCCGAGGTGACGACGGCCCAAGGGGTTCTCGCCCGGCTGCCCAGGCTGGCAGCTGACGTGGACGAGGCGGGCTCGGCGCTGGTTGAGGCCCGCGCCGAGATCGACCGGCTGGGCAACGAGGCCGCGGATGCCGACGAGCGAGTCGCGGCGGCGAAGGAGCAGCAGGAGCAGCACGAAGCTGGCCGCGCGGCACTGACCACCGCGGTGGAGGAAGCTCAAGCGTCCGTGCACGCCGCCGAGCAGCGGCTGGGCGCGTGGCGTTCCGCGCTGGCGGAGCAGGAGTCGGCCGAAGCCTCGGCGGCCCGGTTGCAGGATGGGCTTGCCGGGCTTCGGTCCGCCGTTGACGCGGCGGACGCGGCGGCCAAAGCCGCGCACGAAGAAGCCACACGGGCCCAGTCAGCCAAGGAGTCGGCGGACCGCGAACACGCCGCTATCGCCGCCGCGGCAGGCCTGTCGGTTGGCGACGACTGCACCGTCTGCCACCGCCCGTTGCCTGACGGCTGGTCAGCTCCGGGGGACTCTGCTCATGACGCGATCGCCGCAGCGGCGCGAAAGGCGGTGTCGGCGGAGCGGGAGGCCGACGCCGCACTGACCAAGGCGACCGCCACTCTCGAGTCGGGTGAAGCCCAGTTGGAGTCGGCCACCAAGGCGGTGGAACAACGCACCGCCGCCGTCGGCACGGCGGAGTCGGCGTTAGTCGCGGTTCTCGGGCCGGTTGACGTGACCCGGTCCGACGAGGAGCTACTCACCGGTCTGAGGGAGAAGGCCGAGGTTGCTCGCGCGGCGTTGACGTCCCACGACGCGGCCGGACGCGAGTTGGCGGAGGCAACTCAGGCAGCCAGAACCGCGGCCACGATAGCTACTGCGAACAATCAGGCGGCCGTGGCAGCGGAGGCCCGCGCGGCAGCCGCGTTGACTCGGGCGAGGAAGGAGTGCGAGGAGGCGGTCGGGCTGATTCCCCCAGCACTCGAGATCCTCGTCCAGCACGGAAGCCCCGGTGCGACAACCCAGATGGCCGGGCTGGACGAGGCGGCCGCCCAGCTGACCGAGCGCGAGTCTGTGCTGGCGGAGCGGTCCGCGGCCCGGCTGCGGCTGCAGGCCAAGCTCGCTGAGCTGGAGAAGGAGCGGACGGCTCTGGACCAGCGGCGATGCCGTGAGCTGACGGAGCCGCTGGAGGGCCTCGTCCGGAAGCTGGATGGCGAGCGGCAGCAGCTCGAGCGGCTGCAAGCGTCGCTGGGCGTGGATGGGGTGGAGGTGCCCAGCCTGGTCGGCGTGACCGCCGATTCGGCGCCGGCGGTGGTGGCCGCGTTCCACTCCGGAACTGCTCGGTTGGCCGAGGTGGCGGTGACACGACTGAACGAGTCGACCGAGGCCCTGATCGTGGCGCGAGCGGTATTGGACGAGGTCGGCCAGGCCATCGGGACCAGCGGGGACGTGGAACTGGTGGCCGAGCTGGAACGACGTCAGAAGGACGCGGAGGTCAAGGCCGGTATCGCCCAACACGAAGCCGAGGCGTTCGAGGCCCGGGTCGAGCCGATCCGGCAACTCCGCGAGGCGTCGGCTGGACTGGAGGAGCAGCGGTTGGTCCTGGAAGATCTGTCGGCCGCGCTGAACCCGGGGGCGTTCCCGAAGTGGCTGACGATGCGCAGGTCCCACGACCTGTTGCTGCACGCCTCGGTGCTGCTGGAAGAGATGACGGCCGGTCGCTACAGCTTCGCAGAGGTGGTGAGCCCGGACGACCCTTGGAAGGTCATCGACAATGACTCGGGGCTCCCCCGGTCGCCGGCGAGCCTCTCTGGCGGTGAGACCTTCGTGGCGTCGCTGTCCCTAGCGCTTGGGATGGTCGAGATGATGGCCCGGTCCGGCGGCCATTTGGAGTCGCTGTGGCTGGACGAGGGCTTTGGCGCCCTTGACCGGGGCAACCTCGACTCGGCCGTGGAAGCACTGTCCCAAGTCGCCGCCCGCGGCCGCATGGTCGCCGTCATCTCCCACGTCCGGGCAGTCGCCGAGCAGGTCAACCACGTCCTGGCCGTCACCCACGGCTCCCGCGGAAGCCAAGCCCGCTGGCTGGCCCCCAACGAACGCGCGGCACTCGCCGAGATGGACGCCACCGGTGAGCCAGGCGCAATGGCCGCAGTCGCGGGTCTGTTGGACTGACAGGTCCGACATCACTGGGGTTCTGCCATGGGAGGTCGGTAGTGGCCGCTCTCGAACTGGAATCAGGCAGACACGCTAGCCTTCCCTGCACCGTCGGGGCAGGTTTACATCGTGTGCAGCACGTCGTCGGCCAACAGGCATGGGGATGCCGTGGGCCAGAGTCCAAGGAGCGATGAGTATGAACGAGTTCGAACAGGAACCATTCCACGCAGCCGAGTTCGCGGAGAATCCGGAACCACGCTGCCCCTGCCTCCTGCTCTTGGACACGTCCGGTTCGATGCAGGGCGATCCGATCAACCAACTCAACGAAGGGCTTCTTGGCTTCAAGAGCGAGTTGATGGCGGACTCCATGGCTGCCAAGCGCGTCGAGGTCGCCGTCGTGTCATTCGGTCCGGTGATGGTGGAGTCTGAGTTCACCACGCCGGACTTCTTCACCCCGCCACGTCTTCGGGCTTCAGGGGCCACACCGATGGGGGAAGCAATCACTTGGGGGCTCGACATGGTCGATGCCCGCAAGAGCGTATATCGATCCCAAGGGATCTCCTACTACCGACCGTGGGTCTTCCTCATCACCGATGGATCGCCGACGGACTCTTGGAAGAGCGCTGCGACGCGGGTCCAAGCAGCCGAGAAGAGCCGCTCCCTATCGTTCTTCGCCGTGGGGGTCGAGGGTGCGGACATGAGCAAACTGGGCCAGATCGCCACTCGAACCCCGCTGAAGTTGAAGGGACTGCAGTTCCAGGAGTTGTTCTCGTGGCTCTCCAACTCCATGAGCAGCGTCTCACGGTCCCAGCCAACAGACGAGATTGCCTTGGTCAATCCTGCCACTCCGGACGGCTGGGCTATTGTCTAATCGGTGGGGGTTTGCGGTCGCGTCGGCAATCGGGAGCGACCACGTCCGCAATGATCTCCCGTGCCAGGACGCTCATCTTTGCGAGGTCGACGAGGGCGCTGATGGAGAAATCTTGATTGCCGCTGTGGCTGACGGGGCCGGTAGCGCCAGTCACAGCGATGCCGGGGCCGAAGAGGCTTGTCGAAGCTTCGCGAAAGTAGCGCGGGAGCTCCTTCAGTCCCAGAGTGACCCGGCGTTGTGGCCCCGAGAGACCGGCTTGGTGATCGCGACAGCCGTACACGAGGCTGCAGTAAGGCTGGCCGAGGAGCTCGCAGTTGGAGTGCGTGATCTAGCGAGCACTCTCGTCGCGACGGTAGTCGGTCCATCCGGTGCCGCGTTCTTCCAAGTCGGGGATGGGGCAATGGTCACTCCTGCTGACGAAGAGGGGATTTGGGCGTGGATCCACTGGCCGCATCAGGGCGAATATGCAAATACCACAACGTTCGTCACTCATCAGGTGGACCTACAGGAGTTCCAGTTCGATACCACCGATCATGTGGTCGACGAGATCGCCGTATTCAGCGATGGACTCCAGCACCTCGTTTTACGAATGGCCGAACGAGCCGTGCAAGACGTGTGGTTCGAGAAGATGATGCCGCCGATCCGACATCGAAGCGAGGCGGGCCTGTACGAGGATCTGTCGGCTTCCTTGGCCGCCTACCTCGGGTCATCAATCGTGTCGGCCCGGACATCGGACGACATCACGCTCATTCTGGCCAGCAGGCGCTGACCTCGTTCGGATCATGGTTGTCGTTTACGGCGCGAACGGCCAGGTCGTCCCATTGGGCGACCGTATCGGGCGGGGCGGTGAGGGGACTGTCTACCGACTGTCCGCAAGCAGCTACCAAGCGGCCAAGGTCTTCCATCAGCCGATGAGCCCACAGCGCGTTCAGAAGGTCACCGCGCTGATTGGCGTAACCGACGAGTCCGTCAGGAAGTTGGCAGCCTTCCCTCAGTCCCTCCTGTACAACGGCGAGCGGCTTCCTGTGGGGATCCTGATGCCCTTGCTCGAGGGTTACCACGATATCCACCATCTCTACGGCCCCAGCAGCCGCAGGCAAGCCTTCCCGAGCGCGGACTGGCGGTTCCTTGTCCGAGCCGGAACGAACATGGCCCGCGCCTTCAGTGCCGTGCACGCCATCGGGGCTGTCGTGGGCGACGTTAACCATGGGTCCGTTCTTGTTTCCCCGCAAGCTACCGTCCAGCTGATTGACACTGACAGCTTCCAGCTGAGGCATAACGGCCAGCTTCTGCACTGCCGCGTCGGCGTCCCGATGTTCACCCCACCGGAGTTGCAGGGACGCGACCTTTCACGGACTGAACGAACCACGCAACACGACGATTTCGGTCTTGCCGTGCTGCTCTTCCAGCTACTCATGCAGGGGCGCCATCCATACGCCGGAGTGCAACTGGACCAAAGGGACCTGTCCTTGGAGGAGTCGATCAAGCAGGGCCGCTTCGCCTATGGAGACCAGGCACATCGGCTCGGCGTGAAGCCTCCCCCCAGTGCACTTCCGCTCGCTTCGCTTTCGCCACCTGTCGCTCAGCTCTTCGAGAACGCCTTCGGCCGATCTGGTACTCGACCCAGCAGTACGCAGTGGATCTCAGCTCTCGCAACGCTTGAGCGTAGTCTCGTCAATTGCGGCGTCAACCGGAGTCACCACTTCGCCTCGAGTCTCCAGTCTTGTCCTTGGTGTTCCTTCGAGTCCGCGTCCGGATTGCAGTTGTTCGGCGACGTAGCACCTCCCCGCGTCGCCGCGTCTTGGTCAAGCTCCCCCGATGTTTGGCAGCCCTTGGTCAACGTCCAGACCATTCACCCCCCTCCGATGCCTGTCGCGCAAGCAGCCCTCCCCGCGGCGGCACCAACGTCATCCGCGTCGACTGTATGGGTTCTCTTTTGGTGCCTGATAGGGGCTACCGTTCCAGCCCTTGTCGTGGACCCCACGCTCGCGGCGGTTCCCTTCGCGGGAGCGGTCGTTTGCCTCTTGTTGGCCACCACGAAGAGCGGCCGAAGATTCCAGCTTCGACGCGCGTACGCATCTGCGAAGAAGGGGCTCGAGAAGGCCGAATCACTCTCGCGGTCGTTCAGCCATGACAACGTCTATGCCAAGGCGATCCGTGACCTGCAGGGCTTGAAGGACGCCGTCGACGCCTTGCCTGCGGAGCGGGACGCCAAGCTACGAGCACTGCGCACGAACGAGGAGCGGACCCAAAGGGACAACCACCTGAAGTCGACACTCATCATGCGTGCTTCGATCAGCGGCATCGGCTCCAGTCGGACTTCGGCCCTGGCCAGCTACGGGATCGAGAGCGCGTATGACATCACTCGACACCGTGTCATGGCGGTCCCGGGGATCGGGCCCAAGACTGCCGACAACCTCTTGGCCTGGAGAGACAGTGTGGAAAGGCGCTTCGTCTTCCGGCCCAACGCCCCTCTCGATCCGACAGCTGTCGCACGGATCGATGCAGAGTTGGCAAAGGAACGGACACGGATCATGGGCGAGGCGCAGCGTGCGGCCGGCGCCTTGCCGCAAAAGCGACAGTTGGCAGAAGCCGAAGCAGCGGAGGTCGCGATGCGTATGCAGGAAGCCGCGATGGAACTGCAGCAAGCCGAGGCCGCTCTCAACGCTCTCGGGATGCGCCCGTAGAACCCCCGGCTGCGCCTATCCGTGTGTGGGGCTGCCATCGCCATGTCGCGCTCTGTCCACGACCCAGAGTCCTGCGAGCAACCGCCGATAAGGCTCACGACGCCGCTGAACTGTCGGCTTGTTGACGGCTCGCGCGAGCGACGCGTCCTAGAAGAGACCTGTCGGCGGGTCGGGTTCGTAGGTCCGCTCGCCGCACGCACACGTCTTCATTCCTTCGGTCGCCGAGGGCTTGTGGCCCTTGCCCGCGCAGACCTCCGAGAGGGGAACTTCGAGCGCCTGCGCCGGCCTGGTTCGCGCAGGGGCCGCATCCACCTGGTAGTAGCCCTGCTCCTCGGCTCGCCGGTCTGCTCCGCTCATCCCAAGTCCTCCACGCCATGTGCCCCGCGCAGCCCGAGATCCGTCAGATGCGACGAGAGGCGGTTCGTACGGTTTCGCGAAACCACTTCGCGATGGAGGAACTGTACTGATGAAGACGCTGATCATTGCCGTGATGGGTCTGGCGGTTGCGCTGACGCTGACGCTCACCCCGCAGCCCGCAGAGGACGTCGCCGAGGCGCTGCTCTTGGGAGAGCTCAACAACGACCGTGCCGAGGGCGCACCTCAGCAGTCGGTGGTCGCCGCGTGGACGATGAGGGACCTGCTGGCGATCGAGGCCTCGACGGTGGACCACCGCCCGACGGTCCTGCTCGCAGCCGCCGTCCTCATCCTCGGCCTCGGCACGCTGACCAACCTGCGAGGCACCAACCCCACGCACGCGACTCCCGTCGCTGCAGTCCCGACCCCCGACCGGGACACCGGCACGCACGACGCCACGCTCGCGACCAGCGAGGAGCACGGCGACCAGCCCGAAGACGCGCAACTCGTCGACCGCTGACCGGGCTCCGTGCGCCAGACGCACTCTGCTAGGATCCCGCGCCGGGGAGCAATGTGAAGACCGAGGAAGGGTGGGCATTTTCGTGTGGGTCGAGGTGACGCCATCGGAGTTTCCGCACGAGCGGCAGGGCCTCGACTACGTCAAGAAGCGCCTGCCCGAGCCCGAGCCCTACCGCGCCTGGTCGAACTTCACCTTCACCGACTCCCGCGGGGGCCTCAACGAGGTCGACCTGCTGGTCATCACCCCGGCACGCATGGTCCTGATCGAGCTCAAGGGCTACCCAGGCCTGATCGAGGGTGACGCCGGCCAGTGGCGCTGGACCAGCCCGAAGCACACCCGCCCCAAGCCGCTGGACAACCCGCTCCACCTGGCCAACCTCAAGGCCAAGAAGCTCAAGTCCCAGCTCGAGAACACCCGCGCCGCCAGGGCCCACAAAGGCCGGTTCCCCTACCTCGAGTCCGCGGTCTTCCTCCACGCCGAGAACCTGACCTGCAAGCTCTCCCCCGACGGCCGCCACCACGTCTTCGGCCTCGACGAGGCTGACTACCCACACAGACCCAGCACCCTCGACGGCCTCATGGCCCACCTCACCAAGCTCGACCCCCGCTACGGCAAGCAGGTCGACCGGCCCACCTCGGCCATGGTCGCCAAGGCCATGGAGCAGGCGGGCATCCGCCGCTCGGCCCAAGCCCGCAAGGTCGGCCACTTCACCCTCGGCGAGCTCTTGGACGAGGGGGAGGACTGGCAGGACTTCAAGGCCGCCCACCCCAACCTCCCCGACACCCACCAGCGGATCCGCCTCTACCCGCTGACCAAGGCCACGTCCGATGAGGAGCGCGCCGCCTTCATCACCTCCGCCAAGCGCGAGGTCACCCTCCTCCAGGGCGTCGACCACCCCGCCATCGACCGACCCAGCGACCTCGTCGCCGCCCAGTCCGGCCCGGCCGTCGTCTTCCCCTACGACCCAAACGCCACCCGGCTGGACCACTGGCTGGCCGAGCACGCCGACTCCCTCGGGCTGGCCGAACGGCTCGACCTGGTCCGCCTTCTCGCCGAGGGCCTCCGCAGCGCCCACAGCCACGGCCTGTACCACCGCGCCCTCTCCCCCCGCTCGATCGTCGTCGCTGGCACCCCCGACCGACCACGCCTCAAGATCCGCGACTGGCAGACCGCCGCACGCCTCCACTCAGCCACCGGCACCGCCACAACCACCACGGCCACCAACCAACAACAAACCGGCACCCGCCACGTCGGCGAGCACGTCAGCCGTGACGAGCACCTCTACCTCGCCCCCGAGGTCCTGGCCCTCCCGGACGCCGACCCGCGCACCGCCGACATCTTCTCCCTCGGCGCCCTCGCCATCCTCATCCTCACCGGCCAGCCCCCCGCCGCCGACCTGGCCGCTAAGCAGGCCCAGCTGCGCGACCCCGGCTACCTGACCCTCGCCGCCGTCGCCGACCCCGGCCTGGCCGCGATCCTCGACGAGACCCTCATCCCGTTCTCCACCAACGCCGAGCCCGCCATGCGGCTGGTCACGGTCGCGGAGTTCCTCGACGAGCTCTCCCACGCCGAGGAGCAGCTGACCGCAGCCGACACCGTCGACCCCCTCGACGCCAAGCCCGGTGACCTGCTGGACGACACCTGGACCGTCGTCAAGCGTTTCGGCGCCGGCTCCACCGCCGTGGTCCTCCTCGCCCGCACCGACGACGGCCGGCACGAGGTCCTCAAGGTCGCCCGCGACGCCGACGCCGCCAACCGCCTGCGTGACGAGTTCGAGGTTGCCAGCGCCGTCAAGGACCGCCGCCGCATCGTCACCGTCCACGGCCTCACCGAGATCGCCGGCCGCACCGTCCTGCGCATGGAGGCCGCCGAGCAGACCCTCGCCGCTTTCCTCGCCAAGGAGGGCACCCCGGGCCTTGACCTCCTGCAGCGCTGGGGCACCGACCTGCTCGAGGCCGTCACGGCACTGGAGGACGACGGGCTGGCCCACCGCGACATCAAGCCCGACAATGCCGGGCTCACCGAGCGCGGCCGCAACCACGAGAAGCACCTGATCCTCTTCGATTTCTCCCTCTCGCGAGCCAACCCGGAGGACCTGCGCGCCGGCACCCCCGGCTACGTCGACCCGTTCCTGCCCGAGCGGCCGACCAAGCGGTGGGACGCCCAGGCCGAGCGGTACGCCGCCGCCGTCACCCTCCACGAGCTGGCCACGGGCACGAGGCCCGCCTGGGGCGACGGCACCACAGACCCTTCCTTACTCGGCGAAGACGTCCGCACCCCGACCCTGGCCACCGAGGTGATGGACGCCGCCGTCCGCCAGCCCCTCGCCGCCTTCCTGTCCACCGCCCTGCACCGCGACGCCGACAGCCGGTTCGACACCGCCGCCGACATGCTGGCCGCCTGGCAGCGGGTCTTCGCCGCCCTCGACGCCCCCGCCACCCGCACCACCGACGACGACACCGCCACGACCCGCCCTGGCCTGCCCGCCGCCGAGGTCGACCTGTCCGCCGTCACCGAGACCACCACCATCGCCGAGCTCGGCCTGTCCCCGCGGGTCACCAGCGCCCTGGACCGGCAGGGCGTGGAGACCGTCACCGACCTGGCGGTCATCCCCCCCGCCGAGCTGACCCGCATGTCCAGCGTCGGCGCGACGGTCCGCAAGGAGATCGTCAAGCTGGCCAAGCGGCTGTCGGCCCACCTGGACGCCGCCGCCTCCCCCTCCAGCGCCCTCGCCGATCACACCGTAAGGGGCGATGAGTCCGCCCAGACCGCTCGTGTCGACCGCGTGGTCGAGGCGATCCTGCCGTCGGCCCGCACCGACGCCGACGTTCAGACGGTCATCCGCGAGCTGCTGGCGCTCAGTACCCAAACCCCGGGGGAGGGGCACGACACCGATCGCTGGCCCTCGCAGGCCGTCGTGGCCGAGCGGACCGGCCTGGACCGTGCCGCCGTCGCCGCGGCGCTGGTGTCCTCCCGCGCCCGCTGGGTCAAGCGAGTGCCCGAGCTGACCGCCGTCCGCACCGCCCTGGTAGAGGCGCTGGACAGCCGCGGCGGGGTGGCCAGCGGCAACGAGCTTGCCGCCGCCCTGCTGACCCTGCGCGGCTCGACCGCCGACGAGCCGCTCCGCTCGGTCCGGGCCCGCGCCGTCGTCCGGGCGGCGCTGGAAGCCGAGCAGCAGCTGGAGTCCCCCCGCATGCGGTTCCGCCGCGCCGGCGACGGCCTGCTGGTCGCCCTGGAGCAAGCGGGTGAGGGCGGAGAGGGCGTCAGCGCCGACACCCGCTTCGCCTACGCCGAGCTGCTGGGCGAGGAGGCCGACACGATCGTCGCCCCGCTGCTGGAGGCATCAGCCGTAGAGGGCGAAACCGAAAAGAGCGGGACCGGCGACCTGCCGCCCCTGCCCACCCGCGAGCAGGCCGTGACCCGGCTCCGCGAGATCGAGGTGGAGGAGGGGACGGCCGCCCTCACCGACGCCCGCCTGCTCCGACTGGCCGCCGAGGCCTCCGCCACCGCCGCGCTGTCCAGCCGGCTGGAGCTGTACCCGCGGGACCTCTCGACCGTGGACGCCGTCCGGCTGCTGCGGGTCTCGCTGCAGGTCCGGAACGGGCTGACCGAGCAGGCGCTCCGAAGCCGCGTCGCCACCCGCTTCCCCGACGTCCCATCGCTGCCCGAGAGGCCGAAGCTCGATGCCCTGCTGGCCGCGGCCGACGCCGGCCTGACCTGGGTGGTCAATGATCGGGGTGAGGGACGCTACTGCCCCGCCGGCACGAACCCGTCGACGATGACCAGCCACCGGCCGTCCACCAGCTACGCCAGCGTCGAGGCGAAGGACGCCGCGACCGAGGTGTTCGACCAGCGCATCGACCGGCTGGTCCGCCAGGGCGGGTTCGTCACCGTCACCGTCAAGGACCGCTCGCTGGACGACGCCATCCGCCGGCTGACCACCGCGACCGGCGGCACCCACGTCCGGCTTGACGCCATGCTGCTGGCGACCATGCGGGCGATGGCTCAGGAGAAGGGCGCCAAGTGGTCGGCCTTCGAGAACGCCGACAACGACCCGACCTCCAAGGGCTGGAGGTACCTCCTCCGCCTGGCCGAGGACGCGACCGCCCGGGTCGAGGCCGACCTGCTGGCGACCGACGGGATCGTGGTCGCCGACGGGATCGGCCTGCTTGGCCGGTATGAGCAGATGGGCCTGGTCGACCGGCTGCGCGAGCGCCTGACCCGCGAGGACGGCGACCACGCGCTGCGC
The DNA here is from genome assembly GCF_003344865.1 of Euzebya pacifica. Classification (GTDB taxonomy): domain Bacteria; phylum Actinomycetota; class Nitriliruptoria; order Euzebyales; family Euzebyaceae; genus Euzebya; species Euzebya pacifica. The sequence continues at coordinate 317,902 of NZ_CP031165.1, read as the reverse complement.
GGTTTGGCGCTGGTGGTGCCCGGCGCCGACCCGACCGCCAAGCCGGTCGTCGACGGCGTCCCCGTCCCCGTCATCACCCCCGCCCACTGGACCCACCTGCCCACCGCCTGGCTCGACCGCACAGGAGCCGCTGCCTAGATGATCGACCGTTCCGCCCTGCTCACCCGTCTGAAGGCGCTGACCTCGACGCTGGTCGAGGACCTGACCACCCGCACTGATGAGGTGGAGGAGGTGCACGATCACGTGCGCGGTGAGTACGCCCGCGCCCAGTCGGCCGGCCGCACCGACCGGTCCTACGTGGAGTGGCGGGAAGACCTGCTCAACCAGGTCGCCGTCGCCTGGGTGCTGGGGTGCGTGTTCGTCCGGTTCTGCGAGGACAACGGCCTGGTCGACGACCCCCTGCTGTCCGGCCCGGGCGAGCGCAGGCGTATCGCCCAGGACTTCCGGCTGGCCTGGCTGACCGACCGACCCGAAGCGGGCGACCGCGAGTGGCTGGAGGAGGTGTTCCGCCGCTACCAGGCCCTCCCGGCGACGGCGGGGCTGTTCGCCGACACAAACCCGCTTTGGCAGGTCGGTCCGTCGGCGGATGGGGCGAGGTCGCTGCTGGACGTCTGGTGGGACCTGGACGAGTCCACCGGCGAGCTGGCCTTCGACTTCACCGACCCGGAGATGGACAGCCGCTTCCTCGGTGACCTGTACCAGGACCTGTCGGACCACGCGAAGAAGACCTACGCGCTGCTGCAGACCCCCGAGTTCGTCGAGTCCTTCATCCTCGACCGCACCCTCGACCCGGCGATCGAGGAGTTCGGGCTGGACGAGCTGAAGATGATCGACCCCACCTGCGGGTCCGGCCACTTCCTCCTCGGTTCCTTCCACCGGTTGTTCAACCTGTGGCAGCAGCGCGAGCCCGGTACCCACGCCCGTGAGCTGGCGCAGCGAGCCCTGGACGGCGTGCACGGCGTCGACCTCAACCCGTTTGCGGTGGCGGTGGCGCGGTTCCGCCTGCTGGTTGCCGCGCTGAAGGCGAGCGGGATCGGCCGGCTCGCGGACTCGCCCGCGTTCCGGATCAACCTCGCGACGGGCGACTCACTGCTGCACGGCACGACCGAGCAGAGGCTGTTCGGCGGCGACGACGTCATCGACCGGCTGAAGCAACACCACTACGCCACCGAGGACGCCGACGAGGCCGATCGCATCCTCGAAGCCGGCCGGTATCACGCGGTCGTCGGCAACCCGCCGTACATCACGGTCAAGGACAAGGCGCTCAACAAGGCGTACCGCGGGATGTATGAGACCTGTCACCGCCAGTACTCCCTGGGCGTCCCCTTCACCGAGCGCTTCTGGGACTTGGCCGCGGCCGCCTCGTCGGATGGCCCGGCTGGTTACGTAGGGATGATCACCGCCAACTCGTTCATGAAGCGCGAGTTCGGCAAGAAGCTGATCCAGGAGTGGCTCCCCCAACGGGACCTCACCCACGTCATCGACACGTCAGGGGCCTACATCCCTGGCCACGGGACCCCCACGGTGATCCTGTTCGGCCGCCGTCAGGCGCCCGTGCTGAACACCGTCCGCGCCGTCTTGGGCATTCGCGGCGAGCCCGGCAAGCCCACTGATCCGGCCCGCGGCGAGGTCTGGACCTCCATCCTCGGAAGTATCGAGGTCGCCGGCAGGGAGGACGAGTACACGAGCAGCGAAGATGCCAATCGGGAGAGCTATGGCACACACCCTTGGAGCCTGCAAGGTGGCGCGGCCCCCGCGGTGTTAGCGGCTATCAACCAAGGCGTCACAAGTCGGCTTGGTCAGCGCGCACAAGTGGGGTCTGTCGGAATTACCGGTGAAGACGCAGCCTTCGCCACACGGACCAGCACCGGCGTACCCACCCTGCTTGGCGATGCCGTCCGAGACTGGGCCGTTGCAGAGACCAGCCCTCAGATCTGGCCGTACGAAGAATCTCGACCCTCCGCGCTTGTGCCCTTCAACGAGTTGCCCTGGACGTCTCAATGCCAACTGTGGCCCCTCAAGCACCGACTGCTTTCGCGCAAGCTCTTCGGCGTCCCGCTTCCCGAAACAGACGTCGCTTGGTATGAGTGGCGTGAGTTTCGACGCGACAAGCTCTGGAACGGCGACCACACCATCGCGTTTCCCCTCGTCGCAACGCACAATCACTTTGTGCTGTTGCCCTCGGGGACGATCTGTCGGCACTCGGCGCCGGTCATCAAGCTCCCCGAGACCGCCACGGAGGCCGACCACCTCCGCCTTCTCGGCCTCCTCAACAGCTCCACCGCCTGCTTCTGGATGAAGCAGGTCTTCTACCCCAAGGGGGGCGACAAGGTTGGCCAAGAGGGCGCCCGGCTGAGCAAGACCGTTTGGGGCGACCGGTACGAGTTCGACGGCACCAAGCTCCAGCAGTTCCCCATCCCGCGAACCGCACCGACCGATCTGGCCACACAGCTCGACATCCTGTCCCAACAGCTAGCCGCAGCCCTTCCCGAAACCCTCATCCAGCAGGCAGCCCCAACCCGGGTGGCCCTCAACCAGTCCGAGCAGCGGGTCGCACACCTTCGGCGCCGCATGGTGGCGCTTCAGGAGGAGCTCGACTGGTCCACCTACGCCCACTACGGCATCACCGAGGCCCCACTAACCGCCGACCCCGACTCCATCCCCGATCTCAACAGGGGCGAGCGCGCGTTCGAGATCATCCTCGCCCGCCAGGTGGCGGCGGGCGAGAAGGAGCCGACGTGGTTCGAGCGCCACGGATCCACGCCCATCACCGAGCTCCCGTCCCACTGGCCAGCCGAGTACCGCGAGCTGGTCGAGCGGCGGATCGCGCTGATCGAGTCCGACCGGGCGATCAACCTCATGGAGCGGCCGGAGTACAAGCGCCGCTGGAACTGGGACTCTTGGGAGGACCTCGCCAAGGACGCCCTCCGTTCGTGGCTGCTCGACCGGCTGGAATCGCCTGACGTCTGGGACGCCGAGCTGACAACCACGGCTCGCCTCGCCGAACGTTTCCGCGGAAACGCCGAGTTTCTGGAGGCCGCCCAGCTCTACACCGACGCCGTCGATGTGGACTTGGCCGAGCTGGTCCGCAAGCTCGTGCTCGACGAAGCCGTCCCCTACCTGTCCGAGCTGCGCTACAAGGCAACGGGGCTGAAGAAGCGCAAGGCCTGGGAGGAGACGTGGGACCTCCAACGCGCCGAGGACGTCATCGACGCCCGCGACGACCTGTCAGATGACGAGAAGGCGCTGGAGAAGAAGCACCAGGGCCTCGACGCCATCCCCGTGCCCCCCAAGTACAAGTCCAGCGACTTCGCCAAGACCAACTACTGGAAGCTGAGAGGCAAGCTCGACGTCCCCAAGGAACGCTTCATCCTCTACCCCGACACCAGGATCGGCGAGGACTCCAGCCCCGTCATCGGCTGGGCCGGCTGGAACCACCTCGAACAAGCCCAAGCCTTAGCAGCCCACTACACCCAACGCCAGTCCGAAGCCGCCGAGTCAGACGAACTCCGCCCCCTCCTCGCCGGCCTCGCCGAACTCGTCCCCTGGCTCAAGCAGTGGCACAACGACCTAGACGAAACCTACGGCCAACGCCTCGGCGACTTCTACGAGTCCTTCTTCAACTCAGAACATGAGCGCCATGGCCCTGCACCTGAGTGACCCAGGGCAGGCCGTTCTCCTAGTTGACTACGACAACTACGACTTGGACGCCGCAAGCCGGGCCAAAGCTGGCATAGAAATCACAGATCTTATCGACTGCGTCGTTCGAGAGGTAACAGATCTGGCCCATTTGACCGTCAGGCTCTACGGGGGATGGTTCTCGGGAGGCGTCCTTTCTCGAGCCGGCTCAGAAGTTGCCGCAACGCTGACCAATAGAACCCTCTTTCCATTTCTTAGACCGGATTCCCGAACGGTCATCGGCGGCGTAATTGAATTGGCATCAGGCCCCATCGGCCAAGCAGGCATTCGGTGGCCAGACACAGTCCGCGAACTCCGCGGTTCGCCCAGAATCCGAAAGGACGTGGACGGGTTGGCAGCGGTTTGCGGAGCGAAGGACTCCAGTAGTTGCCCTGCCCACCTCGCCTCGCGATTCACTCGTCGCCCCACCACCACTTGCTCTTCGGATGGATGTAGCGCCAGCAATGCCCAAGTATTCAAACAGACAAGGCAAAAAATGGTCGACACCATGCTGGCATCCGATCTGATATCGGCCGCAGCTGCCGGATACACGGTTGTGCTTGCCTCATGCGATCTCGACCTTATTCCACCCGCGTTGGCCGCCGCCATGCTTCCTCGGTCGGAGCACAGCGCTTTGGCCTTATTAGATCCCGACAACTGTCGGCAGGACTACTACGGGGACAGACTCCGCGATCATGGGGTCGAAGTCTGGACGGAGGTCTAGAGATGGACGAGAGTGCCATTCAGGAAGATGTTGCGGCCTTCGCTGACAACGATGAGGACGTGCTAATCGATGCCAGGGGCACACTCATCTACGTCGTCCAAGGCCGTGAGGAAGAGGTTCGACTCCGGCCCACGGCCGATGGTCTCCGGGTGGAGATGGATGACACAACCACGGTATCCTACTCGACCTTTCTAGGCAGACACCTTGGCAGACTCGACATCCTTGCGGAACGACTGCTGCAGCGAAAGGAACGTGACCCCTTTTTTGTCGATGGGCCCGCATCCTTGGAGGACTCTGAGTCCCACGGGGAACTCGGCTCAAGTCTGAACCTGTTGAGCGACCAATGCAGCGACCCGCCGGCGTTCGCCACGAGATTGACATTCATAACAGCTGATGGCGGGCATGGCAAGAGCGTACTGCTTCGCGAATATATGCACAGGAATGCAAACTCATTCCTGCGCGGCACATCTCCCTATCTCTTCTGGCACGTTGACCTCCAGGGTCGACAACTCCTTCGGCTAAGCGAGGCACTAATGGGGGACCTGGGCGACCTTCGGGTGGCCGGCCTCTGGATGTCGGGGATCCTCGCCCTAATGCGGCACCGACTGCTTGTCCTAGCTGTTGACGGATTCGATGAGTTGGCTGCTGAGCAGGGATCGAACGATGCCTTCGGCGCACTATCGACCCTGATTCATCAACTTGACGGAGGAGGGTCGTTGGTCGCAGCATCACGGCGAGCCTTCTTCGATTCCGACCGTTTTGCCCATCGCTCCGGCCTTCTTACAAGGAACATGGCGACTGCTTGCGAGTTCTCGGAGCTTCACCTGCATCCCTGGGGGCCAAGTCATGCTCTCGAGTTCCTAACAGCCGTCGAATTCGAGGGAAGCGGTTTCTCAGACCCTTCAGTCGCATACGATGATCTGCGCAGCGAATTGGGCGGCGCCGATCATCCCATGCTCCAACGTCCCTTCCTGCTCTCCCAGGTCGCGAAGGGAATGCTCATGACAGACCTGAGTGCCCACCGCTTTTTAAACGGCCGAAATGATCCTTTGAAGGGGGTGCAGAACGTCGTCGAGGCCTTCGTTGAGCGTGAAGTCACCCAAAAATGGAAGGTACGTGAGACGGGCCTTCCCTATTTGAGTGATGAGCAGCACATGGCGATCTTGGGCGATGTCGCCGAGGAGATGCATCGGGCAGGAACCGACCGAATCCCTCTGGATATCATCGAGACCCTGGCTTCTGTTCGTGTGGACGACTGGGGGATAGACCGAACCCTGCACCCAGCTATCATCGACATGATGCGGGTCCACGTTCTACTGCATTCGAGCGACGGAGGTCGAACTCGTTCCTTCGATCACCCCGAGTTCCAGTCGTTCTTCCTTGCCGTCGCATTGAAGGATCATCTGCTGAACGCAGCCAGAGGGGAAAGCATACGGCCGCTGCGCAACCATCTGCGCATTGACCAGATTTCTGAGTCCACTGCGAGTTACGTCGCCTCGTTGGCCGAGCTTTCGAAGGAGGACACCCTCCAGTTGATTGATTCCCTCTCAGCGATTATCCGAGGGCAGACACGACCAACCCTGATAGAGAGCAACATCGGAACGCTGCTGCCCGCACTGATCGACGGCTTGAGTTTGGGAAACAAGGAGATCGAATGCCCCGCACTCTTCAGCAGCCTTGCGTTCGCTGGCAAACACTTGCGCGCCGTCGCCCTGCGTCATGCTAATTTCGTTAATGTACGCCTAGAACGCGCCACCTGGCATGACGTCACCCTCTCGGACTGCAATCTTGGTGAATTGACCATCCTCGCCGAATGCATTTTGGAATCCGTTTCCATGGTCAATTGTCATATTGATGGTTTGATCGTCGTAGATCACGATGGCCAAGAGAAGCGAGCATACTCGCCCGAGCACATGGTGTCCCTTCTCCACCAACAGGGAATCCAGTGGGTAGACAAGGAGGGCACCGCGAGGGTCGACGAGGAGGAACCGCACGAAGACTCCCGCGCACTAAAGGACGCCCACAAGCTCTTGCGCCACTTCCATCGCTCTACGATCCTATCTTCTATGGACATAGAGCGGAAGTACGGCAATCTTGATCACTTGGACTCGGTTCTCAGTCTTCTTGAAGACAATGAACTTCTCATCCCACAAAGATGGAGAGGCAAAGGTTCCGGACGGCTTTGGCGGATGGCGACCTCGGTAGAGGACTTGCTCAAAGCCGAAGACGGCAAGGGCCTGCCGTCCCAAGTTGCTTTCTGGGCCGGAGTACGCGCTCTCGGGTGACCAGGTTGGATCCCCGATCACAGACCCCTCGCCATCATGGGGCAGGGCGGCCTGTTCTTTGCGACTTCCCACCTGCGGTGCGGTCCGTGGATGCCCAGGGGTTGCTTGCCCGCTAGGTGCCCCCAACGACGTCGGTTGCTGTCACCCGTCTTCCTCGGCCAAGGCTGAGTCCCGTGAGGTGGTGGAAGTAGAAGGTCACCGTTCGTGAAGTTGTTGGCAGGCTATGCCGCGGTGGTGGTGGCTGTCACCTCGATGGTGGTGTCGGCGGCGATGGTCTTCATGGATTCCTCGGAGAAGTAGCTGCGTTCGGCGACTTGCCATTCGTCGTGCTGCTCGAGCAGGACGGCGCCGATGAGGCGGATGATGGAGTTGTCGTCGGGGAAGATGCCCACCACGTTGGACCGGCGCTTGATCTCCTTGTTGACCCGTTCCAGCGGATTGGTTGACCACACCCTGCGCCAGTGGGTCCTGGGGAACGCCGCGAACGCGGTGAGATCGGGTTCGGCGTCAAGCAGCATCTGGGCCGCGGCGGGGAACCGGTCGGTGAGCATGTCGGCGACGGCGCGGAGCTGGGCGGTGACGGCGGCCTGGTCGGGCTGGGCGTAGATGGTGCGGATCATGGCGGTGACCATCTCGCCGTGGGCCTTGCCGACCCGGGCCAGGACGTTGCGGTTGAAGTGGACCCGACAACGCTGCCACGCCGCGCCCTGCAGGTGCCGGCGGATGGCGGCCTTCAACCCTTCGTGGGCGTCGGAGATGACCAGCTGCACACCACCGAGTCCGCGGGTCTTCAAGCTCTTGAGGAAGGCACCCCAGAACGCTTCGTCCTCGCTGTCGCCCACGTCCAGCCCGAGGACTTCGCGGGTGCCGTCAGCGGCGACGCCGAACGCCACGACGATGGCGCGCGACACGACGTGGCGGCCGACGCGGCCCTTGACGTAGGTGGCGTCGCAGAACACGTAGGGGAAGTCGGTGTGGGCCAGGGTGCGGGCTCGGAACGCCTCGACGTGCCCGTCGATCTCCTTGCAGATCCGCGACACCGTCGATTTCGACACGCCCGAGTCCACGCCGAGTGCCTTGACGAGGTCGTCGACCTTGCGGGTGGAGGTGCCCTTGACGTAGGCGGTCATGATCACCGCCCACAGGGCCTGGTCCACCCGGCGGCGCGGCTCCAGCAGCGACGGGTAGAAGTTGCCGGCCCGAACCTTGGGGATCGCCAGCTCCACATCACCAGCCGGTGTTGACAGGGTCCGGGGTGGCCGGTGGCCGTTGCGCTGCCCCGTCCGGTCATCGGTGCGCTCGTGCAGCGCCGCCCCGATTGAGGCGGTCAGCTCTTCCTCGATCAGTGTCTGCAACGCGTTCTGGAGCAGATCACGAAACAGGCTGCGGTGCTCCTCGGTCAGCAGGTTCGTCGCAGCGTCGGTCAGCAGGTCATTATCAATGTCGGCCATCGTGTGGCCCCTTTCGAGAGATCCGTGGAAAGACCTCACGAACAGTCACACGGTGGCCAACACCGTCTGGGGAACCAACTCCGACTTACACCTGTTGCCGGGACTCAAACTCGGCCAATTGTAGAGGCCCATCGAGGTAGGCATGATCCGTGCGACTCACGGTCGACTCTCATAGCCATCCTTCGGTCTGAACGCTTCCAAGTCCGTCAGAAATGACGGAACTGACGTGATTCAATGGTTGGACTTTGGCAAGGCGAGGGTGGAGATCAATGACGGAGTTGTCGACAGGGGAGGCGCGGGCGCGGGCGCAGCTCGGCCAGTGGCGTGAGGAGCTGATCGATCTCAGCAAGCGGAACCGTGCGCTCTACTACAAGCCCACGAAAAACAGCTCGCTTGAGGTGCTCGCACCGTCGGCGGTCTCGGTGCTGGAAGGGTTCGAGCGCGGTGACACGGCAACGTTCCTAATACCGCCGGGTGACGACGAAGAATGGACTCCCGACCCGGACGTGGTTGAGCTGGGCCCGGGTGAAATGCTGTCGGACAAGCCGAACGCCACGCGGACCAACAGGGCCCTGGACACGATCGCCAGAGCGGCACGGGAAGACTTCCAGGACGCCGGTCTGCAGACGCTGTACATGGCCTTCGGCATGCTGGACTGGGACGACGGCGACGACACGGTCGCGTCCCCCCTCCTCTACGTCCCGGTCCAGATGTCCCGACCATCACCCCGTGACTCCTACCGGATCACCTTGGACGATGCCGATCCTGTCGTCAACGCGGCCCTGCAGGCCAAGCTGTTGCGCGACTTCGACATCGAGCTTCCCGCCCTCGATGCCCTGACGGAGAACCTCGAAGGCGGCCTCCCCGCGCTGTTCCAGGCGCTCACCCAGCGGGTGCGGGCACTGGTCGGACCTCGGGGTTGGACGGTGACGGGGCGAACAGTCATGACCCGCGCCACGTTCCACAAGGACGCCATGTTCCGTGACCTGTTGGATAACGCGGACGCCATTTTGGCCCATGAACTCGTCCAGGCACTGGCCGGCGAGGCGGTGGCACAAAACCAAGACCCGCCCAGTCCCGCCGACATGGACCGGGTGGCACCCCCGGAGGATGCGCTCCTGACGCGCGACGCCGACTCCACGCAGCGGGCCTGCATCCAAGCCGCGCTGGACGGCATCAGCTTCGTTATGGACGGCCCGCCAGGAACCGGCAAGTCACAAACGATCGCGAACATGATCGGTGAGTTGACCCGCAAGGGGAAGACCATCCTGTTCGTGTCCGAGAAGGCCGCAGCGCTGGAAGTCGTCGCCAACCGACTGGAGGACCGAGGACTCGGAGAGCTCTTCCTTGAGCTGCACAGCCACAAGACCAGCCGCAAGGCCGTCGTCGACGAGCTGGCCAACGCGCTCAAGCAGTATCCCAAGCCCGGTCAAACGCTGAGCCCCCAGGAACGCAGCAGCGCCCAACGACACCGGACACAACTCAGCAACCGGGCTGAGCAGATGAATAGGATCCGGCAGCCACTGGGCATGTCACTCGCTCAGGCGATCGGGCGTGTCGCACTGCTCGAGGACGCCCTCCGGGTACCCGCACCCAACTTGGACGTCGCCGATCTGGACGCTGACCGACTCCAAGAGCTAAACGAGGCGTTCGCCGCACTGGCGCGCGTCTGGCACCTCCGGATAGAACCCGACTTCCCTTGGACTGGCTACGACGCGGCCGGACTGACCCAAGGTGACATCAGCAACCTCGAACTGGAGCTCCGGGGACTCCGTGACACGGTGGCCGACCTCGAGGTACGCGCGGAGTCACTCGCGCTCGAACTGCTCGTTCCAGCTCCTGACTCCCTTGCTGGCATCTCCCGGTTGTGCGACCTCACCGAGCATCTCCGTGACCGTCCCGACACCCCCCTGGCTTGGTGGACGGGGGACCTCAATCCAGTTCGAGAATCCCTAGGGACTCTGGGCGCACAGATCATCGAGATCACCAAGCAGGCCTCCCAACTCGCCGCCACGGTCGGCCGATGGCGCGTGGTCCACCCTGAGCGGATCGAACGCCTTTACCAAGTCGTGCGCGAACTCGCCGCACACCGCGACGTCGTCCCGCCAAAGGTGGCACGAAGCACCGAGGATCTCTCTCTAGAAATCACCGTGTTGAAAGGTGCTTCAACAGCTTTCAAGGCGCTTGAGAGCGCGACGGCAGCGGCGGCAGCCGCCCTAGGCATTCCCGAGAGGGATCGCACAACGGCTGCAAGCATCGCGGTCCTGGAGGTTGCTAGTGCGTCCGACGCCCCGGTCCGCCCCGAGGAGGGCTGGGTCAGCCCGATGGCGATCCAGCAAGTCCGGCGAGCGCTGGACAGCTTGGAGCCCCTTCTCACTGACTACAGGGCCAGGAAGGCCCTGCTCGAGAGGGTGTTCACCGACGCCGTCTTCGACTTGGACCTCGTTGCCATCGAGGAGCGCTACCGCACCCGTCACAAGGGGTTGCGCAAGCTGGGATCGGCCTATCGCGCCGACCGAAACGCGGTGCGCTCCGTTGCCCGCAGTGGTCAAGCCGGACCACTTGAGGTTTCGAGGCTGGCTGAAGCGTTGGACCTCAAACGACTTGCCGACACCGTCGGCGCCAACGAGCAACGCACCTTGCTGGGGGCGCACTTTGACGCCGTCCAAACCGACGTCGACGCGGCCCGGTCAGCACTCGCCATATTGGAACGGGCCCACGACGCGCTCGGCCCAGACTTCGGCCCGTCGCTCGCGGGGCAACTCGCAGGAGACGCCCCGAAGGACCCGTCCCTTGCCACCCGCGCCAAGGAAGCCTTGGACAACTTCTTAGCCTGGCGACGCACCGCACCCGAGGCGATCGCCTCGCTCGCGGACAACCACACGGTCACCGCGGTCAGCGGTCGACTGGGTCGGATCGAACCCCTCCTTGGGGAACTTCACGCCGTCCTGACGACATTGGAGCCGTCCAAGCCACTCGACCTCACGGAGGTTGCTCAGATTCCGGTGCAGGTCCGACAGCACGCTGCCGCAGTGCGTGAACTCCAGGCCGCAGAACCGGAATACCGTAAACACCTCGCGGCTCTCTACGAGGGGCTGGACACGCCCGTCCACGAGGTCGAGGAGCGACTCAGCTGGACCGCAACCCTTCAGGACTTGGTCCCCCAACCGCTCACCTCCCGGGCAGCGTCGGCATTGCACGACGCCGAGACCGTCCCAGGCACCGCCGACATGCGCAACGACGCCGCGGCGCTCGCCGAACGCCTCCGCAAGCTGGCAGCCGCGTTCATGGACGAGCACCGGACCCGTGTCCAAGAGGAGTTCGCGGGCCGCACAGCCGACATTCAAGAGCTTCTCGGCGAGATGGTCGAGCGGATCGACGACCTCACGGGTTACCAGCAGTTGCTGAGAAACGAGGGGACCCTCCGCAACCGGGGGTACACCCACGGGCTGCAGCACCTGACCTCCACCGCCGCGGACCCGGATGACGTCGTCGACGCACTCACTCGGGCGACGTTCGCCAGCTGGGTGGACCATCAGATGCAGGGCGACCCGTTGCTGGCCGACCAGAGAGCCGACGACTTGGACGCTTTGGTAGCCGATTACAGGACCGACGACAGGACGCTTCTTGAGCGAGCGCCTCACGCGATCCTCGCAACCGCGCTGGAAGGCAGACCCACACAGAGCAGTGCGAGCACGCAGACAATACGGACGGAGGCGCAGAAAAGGCGGCGACACATGCCGGTCCGAACGCTCTTGGAGAGGTGCCAAGAGATCATCCTGAAGCTTCGGCCGTGCCTGATGATGAGTCCGCTGTCGGTCAGCCAGTTCCTGCCCGCCCAACCTGGAATGTTTGACGTCGTCATCTTTGATGAGGCCAGCCAGGTGACCCCGGCGGATGCGATCAACTGCATCTATCGCGGCCAACAACTCATCGTGGCCGGCGACGACCGCCAGCTGCCGCCTACGAGCTTCTTCTCCACAGTCGGAACCGATGGTGACGACGGGTACCAAGCAGACCAGTTGGATGAGTTCGAGTCGGTGCTTGGCCTGGTCAAGAGCCAAGGCGGGTTGCCACAGCTGGGATTGCGGTGGCACTACCGCAGCCAGCACGAGGACCTGATCACCTTCAGCAACCGACGCTTCTACGAGGGTGAGCTCGTGACGTTCCCGAGCGCAATGTCGACCGCGCCCGACCTCGGCGTGTCCCTGAAGGTGGTCGACGGGATCTACATGCGTGGTGCGTCCCGTGACAACCCGATTGAGGCCGAGCACGTCGCTGACCGGATGTTAGAGATCGCAGCCACGCACCCAGAACTGTCAGTCGGCATCGTGGCGTTCAGCAGCGCCCAGCAACACACCATCGAGAACGCGCTGGAGATGAAGCGCAGGGAACGGCCCGAGCTCGATGACTGGTTCACCGAAGACCGCCTCAACGGGTACTTCGTCAAGAACTTGGAGAGCGTCCAGGGCGACGAGCGGGATGTGATCCTCTTCAGCGTCGGCTACGGGCCGGACGAGGCCGGCAAACTGACGTTGAACTTCGGGCCACTGAACCGCGAAACGGGTTGGCGACGGCTCAACGTTGCGATCACCCGGGCAAAGCGCCGCGTGGAGATCTTCAGCTCGTTCGGTCCTGGTCAACTCGACACCCGTGGGACCAATGCCCGTGGGGTTCATGAGCTGAAGCGGTATCTGGAGTTCGCCCAGCAGGGCATCAGTGCGCTGGCCCAAGAGACTGGGGACGGCGAGGGGGACGTCGAATCACCGTTTGAGGAGTCAGTCCTGCGCGTGATCCGTGGGTGGGGCTATGACGTGACCCCCCAGGTGGGTGTCAGCCAGTACCGGATCGATCTGGGCGTGCGGCATCCAGACGAGCCCGGCCGGTACGTGCTTGGCGTCGAGTGCGACGGGGCCGCGTACCACAGCTCCGCCGTTGCCAGGGACCGGGATCGCCTGCGTCAGGAGGTGCTGGAGCGGCTCGGCTGGAACCTGCACCGCATCTGGGGGACCAGCTGGTACCGGGACCGCACCCAGCAGGAAGCTCGACTGAAGGCCGCCATCGAGGCCGCGGTCGTGGGCAGGATCGAGCCCACGGGCCCAACTGGTCTGGCACCCGTCAAGCACGACGAGGTCTATGAGATCGACCTTGACGCCCCGCCGGACTGGGTGGAGTGGTACGTCACCGCGCCACGCCGTGGGCCGTTCCCCGGCAGGCCCACCGATCCCGAGGCCGCAGCACGCGTGAGGGATATGGTCGCGGAGGTGGTCCGGGTGGAAGCACCGGTCGCGATTCCGGTGATCGGACGCCGCGTCGCCGATGCGTGGGGTTGCAGCCTCACCAAGAAGGTTCGACAAGTTGTTGCCAACGCAGTGGAGGCCGCCATCCGGACGTCGCCCGGGCTGAGTCGGGACGGGGACTTCGTCATCCGGACCGATTCTGCCCCAGTCCGAGTCCGGTGTTGCACAGAGGACCGCTCGTTTCGGAGGAACGTCGACGAGATCCACCGCTCCGAGATCGACGCGGCAGTCGCCGCGGTCATCCGAGATGGGATCACGATGTTGCGCGACGACGTGAAGGAGGCGTTCAAGACCGTGTTCGAGTTCTCCCGCGCGGGTGCCAACATCCAGACTGCGCTGGACGCCTCCCTCGACCGACTGGTCGACGCAGGCGTGCTGCTCAACGACGAGATGGACACGTACCGCTTCATCGCTCCCCCACCGCTGTGAGTAAGTGCCCCGACCGTCCGGTGGGAGCCGCGTTCGGCGAAGTCGTAGCATCCGGGGCCGAGGAATCGCACCCGAGAGCATCAACACCCGCGCGCCCCGCGGGGATGGGGACCTGACGTGACTGTGCTGCAAGACCTGATCCACATACCGCATGAGGTCCACAAGTCCGACTTCGTCATGGCGCTGAAGGACGGCGTCACGCAAGCTGACGCAACGCTTGACGCCTATGTCGTCACGCCCCAGCTGGCCGAATGCTTCGACGAGGCGCTGTCCCTCATCACCTCTGCGGTCAGCGAGGGATCCAGCAAGGGCACCTACCTGCACGGGTCGTTTGGATCCGGTAAGAGCCACTTCATGGCGGTGCTGCATCTGCTGCTGCAGGGCAACGACTCGGCACGGTCGCGGCCAGAGCTGGCTCCGGTCATCACCAAGCACGACGCCCGCCTAGATGGGCTCAAGTTCCTGCAAATCCCCTACCGCCTGATCGGGGCCGAGTCACTGGAACAAGCAGTCCTCGGTGGATACGTCGACCACGTCACCACGCTGCACCCTGAGGCCAAGCTGCCCGCGGTTTTCGCGGGCGACCAGATCCTGGCCGACGCCAAGGAGATGCGCGGCCGACTAGGCGACAAGGCCTTCTTCGAGGCGCTCGGGGGATCAGGCGAGGACGACGACGGGTTCGGTGACTTCGCTGCCGGCTGGTCACCCGACGACTTCGACCGTGCGGTGGCCGACGGACCGTCGACCACAGAGGGCCGGCGACTGATCGCCGACCTCGTGGCGACGATCTTCACGGCCTATCGGCGGCAGGGGGACATGGTCGACCTTGACACCGGGCTGAGCGCCATCAGTCAGCACGCGAAACAGCTCGGCTACGACGGCCTGGTCCTATTCCTCGATGAGCTGATTCTGTGGCTGGCGACCAAGCTGGCCATCCCCGGATTCGTTCAGTTCGAGGCGTCCAAGTTGGCAACCTTGGTCGAGTCGTCCAAGGCTGACAGACCAGCTCCAATAATCAGCTTCATCGCTCGGCAACGTGATCTCACGGACTTCACGGGTGTCGGGCTCACTGGTGCCTCGCAGACGAGTCTGAGCGAGCAGCTGAAACACATCTCTGGCCGATTCAGTGTCATCGAGTTGGCTGACAAGAATCTTCCCGAGATCGTCTCCAAGCGGCTGCTGAAGCCCAAGGGTGAGGCAGAGGCCCAGCAGCTCGAAGAGTCCTTCAACCGGGTGTGGGAGCAAGCCAAGGCTTCCCGCGACACCCTCATCACGTCGCACGGCGACCAGGACGACTTCCGCCGCGTCTATCCCTTCTCACCCGCTTTGGTCGAGACGCTCGTCGCAGTCAGCGGGTATCTCCAGCGCGAGCGCACGGCCCTCCGCCTGCTCCTCCAGCTACTGGTCGACAAACGCGAAACCCTGCAGGTCGGCGACCTCGTTCCCCTGGGTGATCTGTGGGACCAGGTTTCGGGGGAGGATTCCTTCTCCCCACAGTTGAAGGTCCACTTCGACCGCGCCCGCGCCCTCTACCGACGGTTGCGCACCAACCTGCTTGAGGAACACGGGGTCGACGAAGAGCACGTCAAGGGCCTCCCCGACACGCACGCGTTCCGCCGTGACGACCGGCTGGTCAAGACCCTCCTGCTGTCCGCGCTGGTCCCCGAGGTCGAGCCGCTCCGCAACCTCACCGTCAGCCGCCTGGCCGCCCTCAACCACGGCACCATCGCCACCCCCATCCCCGGACAGGAGCGCACCGTCGTCCTCGGCCAGCTCACCAAGTGGGCCGCCGAGGTCCCCGAGATCCGCATCGAGGACGGGCAGGACCCGCAGGTGTCGCTCAAGCTCACCGGCGTCGACACCACAGCGATCCTCGACCAGGCCCGCAACGTCGACTCCACCGGCGCCCGCCGTGCCAAGATCAAGGAGCTGCTGGCCTCCGGGTTCGCCATCACCCTCGACTCCTCGCTGCTGCCCACCCGCTACCAGTGGGTGTGGCGCGGCTCCAAGCGTGAGGTCGAGATCAAGTTCGGCAACATCCGCGATCGCGGCGACCTGCCCGACGGCGAGCTCCACGCCCGCGACGTCCCCCGGCTGGTCGTGGACTTCCCGTTCGACGAGCACGGCTTCACCCCCGCCGACGACCGGGCCCGCGTGCAAGAGCTGCAGCAGGAGGGGACCCGCTCGGCCACTGTCTGCTGGCTGCCGCTGTTCCTCACCGAGAAGGCCGGGCAGCTGCTCGGCGACCTCGTCGTCGTCGACCACGTCCTCAACGGCGACCGGTTCGAGTCCTACACCACCAACCTGTCCCCGCAGGACCGCAGCGAGGCCCGCACCCTGCTGCGCAACCAGGCCGACACGCTGCGCACCCGTATGCGGATCATCCTGCAGCAGGCCTACGGGCTGACCACCCCCGACGCCGACCTGGTCCAGACCGACCTGTCACCCGGCGAGCAGTTCCCCACCCTCGACCCGACCCTGACCGTCCGCCCACCCACGTCGGGCAACCTGACCGCGGCCCTGCCCGAGGTGCTGGACCAGCTGATGGCCCACCAGCACCCCAAGCACCCGGAGTTCGACAACGAGGTCAGGATCGGCGACCTCAAGACCTGCCTGTCGCTGATCGAGAAGGCCGTCAGCCAGCCCAACATGCGGCTGGACAACATCGGCAGTAGCGACCGCAAGTCCATGCGGACCGTGCTCGGCCCGCTCAAGGTCGCCACCACCGGCGAGGCCCACCTGGTCATGGACCAGCACTGGCGCGAGCACTTCCACCGCAAGCAGGCGGAGGAGGCCGGACCGGTCACCGTCGGCCGGCTGCGCGAGTGGATCGACCAGCCCGACTCGTGGGGCCTGGACACGCGGGTGCAGAACCTGGTGATCTGCGCGTTCGCGCTGATGGACGACCGGGTCATGGTTCACGGCGACCAGCCGGTCCAGCCCGCCGTCGACCGCCTGGACGACGCCGTCGAGCTGCGCACCCAGGTCCTGCCCTCGAAGGAGGAGTGGGACGCCGCCCGCCCCAAGGCCGCCGCCATCTTCGGCGCGACCGCCGCCCCCCTGCTGTCCGCCGCCGGCGTGGCCAACTTGGTCGCCCAGGTCCGGGCCGAGGCCGCCCCGCATCGCGACGCGGCCACCCAGCTGCTCAGCCAGCTCCACCACCACGCCGAAGCGCTCGGGATCACCACCGGCAGCGACCGCTTGCGGACGGCCAAGGCCGTGACCGACCTGCTGACCGCCCTGGCCGGCGGCGAGGACCACACCGCCATCGCCGTCCTGGCCGCCTGCGACGTCCCGACCTCGGCAGAGGCCATGGGCACGTCGCTGAAGTCAGCCGAGAGGGTGTCCGCGCGGCTGGAGCGCATGAACACCGGCCTGATCGCCAGCGCCACCAGCCTCGGCGGCGACCACGCCACCGCCGCCCGCTCGATCGCCGAGACCCTGTCGGCCAAGGCCAGCCGCGACGAGCTGGCCACCAGCCTGGCTACCGCGATCGACGACGCCGAACGCGCCGCGACCGACCTGCTCGGCCGTGCCGCACAGGGAGCGGTACCGCCCGGATCGACCGCACCGGTTGTCGAGCCGCAGCCAAAGCCGGTCATCGAAGCCCCTCAGATCGACGTCGGTGGTGAGCGGCTGCCTCGTCATGGCTCCCGCGAGGTCGTGGGCGCAGCCGACAGCCGAGCCCTGCTCCAGCACCTGTTGGCGGAGGCAGACGACCTGATCGAGCTGCAGGTGAGATGGAAGAAGGCCGACGGTGAGTGATCTGCCCCAGATCCCTCCTCCACCCCTCGGAGCCAGTTCGAGGGCTGGACGCAACGAGCTGGTCATCATCCCCTCGCCGGACCACCCCGAGCTGGCCCTGGTGATCGGTGGAGCGACCATCCCTGACCGGCTGGGTAAGGTCATCGCCACGGCGCCCGACGCGGCGATGAAGACCCTCCAGGGCGCAGGAGCCCTGTCGCAGGTAGTGGCAGCCGCGGGGCTCTCGACCGGTCGGTGGGTGCAGCTGACCGCCGAGTCCGCTGCGAACCTGCAGGCTCTCGGCCCGTCGATGAACGCCGCGGGCACCGCCATGACCGGCGTGCTTCGCAGCGGCACCGGCAGCATCACGCAGCACCTGGAGTTCACCCCAGGAGTCGTGATGGATCCCACGGGTGCGACGTTGATCGCCGGCTTGGCGATCCAGGCCACGCTGGCCCGCATCGAGCGGCAGCTCGAGAGCTTGGTTGACAAGGTCGACCTGCTGCTCGAGCACTCCCAGATCGAGATCGAGGCGACGCTGGTCAGCAGCCTGTCGACGATCGAGACCCAGGAACGTCGGCTGGCCGGCCTCGGCGAGGTTGATGCAGATGGCTGGGACGCGTTGGCCAGCGTGGAGGCAGACGTCCGCAAGGCCTACCACCACGTGCTGCGGTGGCTGACCCCGCTCCGGGAGCTGCTGAAGGTCGAGGACGCTCGCGTTCCCGAGCTGGTGACGGAGCTGAAGAAGTCCGTCGAGCTACGCGACGTCGCAGCCTGGATCCGCCTCTACGTCTGGGCGGAGCTGACGATGAAGCGCTGGGAGCTGCTCTACCTGGTGCGGCAGATGACG
Source organism: Euzebya pacifica (assembly GCF_003344865.1). Taxonomy (GTDB): domain Bacteria; phylum Actinomycetota; class Nitriliruptoria; order Euzebyales; family Euzebyaceae; genus Euzebya; species Euzebya pacifica. The sequence goes on along the minus strand of NZ_CP031165.1, from coordinate 299,441 downwards.
GTCGCCCCGGATCTCATCCCCTCGGAGGCCGCCCACATCGACGCCGAGGCCAAGGCCCGACGTGACTCCCTCCACGAGCTCTTCGACGACCTCACTGCCTTCCTCGAGCGGGACCCCGACGACGTCGATTGGAGGGACCGTGCACGTTTCGTCAACCGGTATCGGCTCGGTGTGCTTCGCCGAGAGGTCGCCAGGGTGCTCAACATCTACGCCGAAACCCTCGGCCAGGCGGCGGTCGAGGTGCCCGAGTACCTCGACCCCGACGGTGACGCCGGTACCGGCCCGTTGCTGATGGTGGAGTCCGTGCAGCAGCGCTTGGGGCGCGGTGCCAATCGCGCGATCGAGGCCAGCGTCGACACGGGACTGGGGGCACTGGACCTGCTTTCCGGCCTCAGGGGTGCGATGACCGATCGTGTCGGCGACCGCCTCCCCACCGACCGCCTGCCGAAAGGCCGCTGGCGACGTCGCCCGGATGATCCGGACGACCCCGCTTCCTGACGAGCCACTGCCCCTCAAGAACTTCCTCTTCCACGCCGATACGAGACTTCGCAGGCACAGGCCGGTCCGTATGACGCGGGTTGGCGCGACACGAAGGGGTGGGTCGTGACCCGCAACGAGAACACGTACGTGGAGATCGACAGCGACGAGTTGGCCGCGTGGATCACCGTCCGGACCGGACTGCCGTTGTCCATGGTCGAGGCCGTCCTCGACCTGAAGCTCGAGTACATGGTGGCGATGGGGTTGGTGGACGGCACCGGGGTCGAGCTCACGCACTACGATCCCGCGGACTTCGGGGGCAACGACGACGTCGTCGACCACGGACTGCTCGCCAAGGACGCCGAGAAGTTCTTCGGCATCCCGGCCGAGGACGCCGAGCGGGTCCTGGACCAAGAGCTCGACTACCTCGACGAGGCCGGGTTGGTGACGGCGGAGGAGGAGACACCGCAGTACGGGTTCGAGTTCCTCAGCCAGCCATACTGCACCTTCAACCGCGAGGAGCGCAACGCCGTCGCCTCCCTCTACGCCCTTCTCCTCCGCGAGGAGAACCTCCAGCGGCTCGGAGACGCCCTCAGCGTCCACGGACTGACCTACGACCCCTCGGCGGGCGACACGGAGGTCTTCGTCGAGTTCGCGTTGCTGCGCGACTGGTGGCACCGCAACCCCGACGAGACGCTGCGCCGTGAGTTCGTCATCGACGCCGTTCGACCACCCGACGCCGAGGCCCTGCGCCACTGCTCCGTCCTCGACTTCAACACCCGGTTCGGGGTCGCAGGCAAGGTGTCGACGACGTTCATCCAGTCCCCCAGCCGTTGGTCACTGCCGGCCATGGATCAAGCCCGGCGAGTCGACGGCGGCGGGCCCCTGGACAACGAAACCCTGATGCGGGCCTGCATGGTCAAGTGGGCGTTCAACATCAAGCCTGATCTGGTCGTCCTGGCACGGGACCGGGCGATCTGTCTCGAGGCCAAGCTCGAGTCAGGACTCGCCAGCTACCCGACCTCCGCAGCGGACAAGACGGTCTTCAGCGAGCGTGGCCTCGACCGTGTGGGTCAGCTGGACCTGCAGCGGTTCCTCTTCACCGACGTCCTGGAGCGGGACACCACGTTCGCGCTGCTCTCGGTCAAGGGCGACGACCACGCGGGTTACCGGGGTCTGGCGTGGCGGCCGTTCGTCCAGCGCCTCGACTTCGATGGGATGCCGAAGTTCTTCGAGAACTGGATCCACCACCTTCCGGACGCGGGCACCTAGACCGTCAGGACGCCCCGCATCAGGCGGCGCTCGTTGCCCTGTGGCGGGTGGCGGGCGCTGCGTGCATTCTCCCAGACAAGTCGGGGTGGACTTCGAGGTAGGGAGGCGGTGTGTGCGACCCTTCACCCGCCCGTCTTGACCAACGCAGCCAACCGTGTGGAGTGCATCGATGACCGCCAGGCCCGTCACCGCCGCGCAGCTTCGCGCTTACGTGGACAAGGCCCGCCATGACGACGCCCGCGTCGTCGGCTTCAGGGCCGCACCGGTGTGGACGGAAAACGGGTCGCTCGGGGACGGTGTCGTCGTGGCCGCATGCCCCTCGACCCTCGCGGTGCGGGCCGCCGTCTGGGACCACCTCGACGCCGACGACGGCCGCTTGCTGGTCGTGCTGACCGATCGCGACGACATCGGCGCAGAGGTCGTCGCCCGGTTGTACCGCCGTCAGCTGCTGCAGCCCGAGGCGTACGAGATCCTCAAGGACCTGTTCCGCGTCAGCGAGATCCACCAGTCGCTGCGCGACCACCAGTGGCTGGCCGACCTGCTGGTCGACGTCGCCCCCGTCGGACGGACGTTCGCCCCGCCCCCGGGCGGGATCCTCGACCTGGACATCGCGTGGCGGGCACTGCTGACCCACGGGCTGTCCCTCCCCAAGGACCAGCCATCACTGGCCGACCTGCTGACCTGGGCGGCGGGTCCCTCGTCCGTAGCGGCGCTGGCACGGCTGTCGGAGGAGAACGTGGGCCGGATCGCCGACTGGCTTGCCGAGCGGGTGGGCGGCGCCGCCAAGCCGGTGGTGCACCTCATCCGCGCCGGCAGGCAGGCCGACGTCGTCCCCTTCGGGCTCGTGGCGGCCGTGCTCTGGACACCCGCGGGGCTGGACACCGGCGACGGCGGGCGTGCCCGCTTCGAAGTCGACCTGGGCGACCCCGGCCTGTCGACGGTCGACGCCCAAGCTTGGGGAAGGGCAGCCACCGAGCTCGTACGGCAGGCCGCCGAGGACCCCGACCAGACCGCGTTCACCGCGTGGACCAACCGGGCCACCGCCGTCCTGACCGAGACGACAAAGACCCCCCAGCTGATCGTGCAGTCCCCCGTCCTGCCCGCCGCGTTCGACGCGCGGGCCGAGCGGGTTGGGCAAACCGCGACGGACGCGATCGCCAACCCTTCGGAGAAGGCGCTGGAGGCCGTGTCGCGTGCAGCGGCATCCGTCCGAGAACACGTAGACGCCGAACGGCTGACCAACCGGGTGCGGACCGTGGACATGGTCGAGCGGTTGCTGCGCCGGCTGGTCCGGGGGCCCGGCGACACCGCCAACCCCGCCGACCTCGCGCAGGCGGCGAACGCCTACGTGTCGGAGGGCGCGTGGGTGGACGACGCCCGCCTGGCGCTGCTCGCCGGTGACCCCGTGTCGGCCCTCGGGGCGGCCGCCCACCAGCTGGCGAAGGCGGTGTCCGAGGAGCGGGCGGCCGAGGACCGGGCCTTCGCCACCCGGTTGGCCCAGTGGAGCCAGCACGCCCCGACCGGCACCGACCCGCTCATCCCCATCGAGACGGTGCTGGACCGCGTGGCCCGGCCGGTCGTCCAGTCGGGTTCGCCCGTGCTGGTGCTCCTGCTGGACGGGTTGTCCTGGGCACAGGCTCACCGGATGTTCGATGACATCGCCGGCCGGCGCTTCCGCCGCGTCGCGCCAAACGGCCGGTGGGCGCCGGTCGTGTCGACCCTGCCCAGCGTCACCCAGGTCAGCCGGTCATCGCTGTTCGCCGGCCGGCCCGAGGCCGGCGGACAGGACGTCGAGATCGAAGGATTCGCCCACCATCCAGGACTGCTCGAGGTCAGCAAGGGCGTCGCGCCGAGGTTGTTCCACAAGGCTTCGCTGTACGCCGTCGATGGGCAGCCCGCGCCGGACGTCCGTGCCGCCGTGACCGACCCCGAGCAGCAGGTCGTCGGCGTGGTCGTCAACGGCGCCGACGACCACCTGGACAAGGGCGGACAGCTCGAGCTGGCCGACGGGCTGCGGGCGATCAAGCCGATGGACAACCTGCTCCAGTGGGCGATGGAGGGCGGCCGGGCCGTCGTCGTCGTGGCCGACCACGGCCACATCCGCGAGACCGGTTCGACCGTTCGTCCGGCCTCCGGCGGCGGCGAGCGCTGGCGGCCTGCCGAGGGTCAGCCCGCCGAGGACGAGGTCCTGCTGGAGGGGCCGCGAGTGCTGAAGGGCGAAGGGCGGATCATCGCGCCAGCGACGGAGTCGGTCCGCTACAACGCGACCAAGAAGCTCGGCTACCACGGCGGCGCCACCCCGCAGGAGGTCCTGTGCCCGCTGGCGGTGTTCCTACCAGCGTCCGTGGAGATCGACGGGTGGCTGCCTGCGCTCCCAGAATCGCCGTCGTGGTGGAGCGAGATGTCCACCGCTGCGCCGGACCTGCCCGCCCCGGCCGTTCCGGCGGAACCGCCGACCGACGACAAGGGTGTTCCGACCCTCTTCGGGGCTGATGCCGAGATCCCCTCGGAGGTCAGTCCAGCGCCGATGGATGCACCGGCGTGGGTGACCGAGCTGGTCGAGTCGGAGGTGTTCGTGGTGCAGCAGCAGTCCGCAGGGCGGCAGACCCTCGACCGCGACACCGTCGTGCACCTGCTGACCCAGCTCGACCGCGCCGGCGGCACGCTGACGGGTGAGGCCTTCGCCTTGGCCCTGGGTGTCAGCGTGTCACGGGCCCGCGGTAAAGCCACCGCGCTCGGCGCCCTGCTGAACGTCGACGGCTACCCGGCGGTCTTCGTGAACGCCAACAGCGAGGTCCGCATCGACCGCTCGGTCCTGCGCATCCAGTTCGGACTGTCGGGCTGACGTCACAGACATCTGGCCGGAGCCGGTTTCACCCTTTGGGCAGCCGTGCCACCGCTCCTTCATGCTTCTTCACGAACTCGCGGTACTCCTCCGGGATGTCCTCCCCGCGGTACGACGTGCAGAAGCCGATCTCATCATTGATCGGACGAACCGCGGGGACCCCGTCCAGGAGGAACACCCCGATGTACTCCTGTCGGCCGTCGACTACGCGCGTGAACGCGGTCTTCGAGGTGGTGTCCGTCAGCTCTGTCGGTGCTCTACCCAGTCATGGTCGAGACACGTAGCGTTCGCGTCGGGTTCGGTGGCTTGCATCCACAGGACGACGTCCGCGATCCGCAGCAACGAGACGTCCTTTCGGCCCAGCTCTTCGTGCAGATCCTCCAGTCGGGCGACGATCCCTTGGCGCTCACGGAACGCAGTCCAGAGTGGGCGGTACCACTTGGGCGCAGCCTTGCCGGTGAGGAGTCGTGCGACCTTCGTGTCCCGAATCGGCAGCAACCGTGGCCGCTTCGCGGCCAATAGTTTGTAGGTGGCGACAGCGCGGTCCTCCTTCGGGTGGAGCTGTCTTCGGACAAGCTCGAACAGCTGGTTTGCCAATCCGTTCGGTGCGTCACGGTCACCTACCCACTTCGCGAACTCCTCCTCCGTCAGCGTGTGCAGATCACGGTCGACAGGGATCTGGGAGAGCAGTTCCTCGATCTGTCCGTCCAGCTCCAGAAGCTGTGTCAGTCCATGAGTGCCGACACGACCCCGTCCACCCTTCGGCGTGACGCCGATCGCGAGCAGCTGGCTGACTGCTGCGTCTGCCACCCCGATCGCGTCAGACGGCAACGCCGCGACGGCCCGGTCCCAGAATCCTCCGGTCCATCCTCCGCCGAAGTACCTCTGTAGATCATTGGCGGCTCGGTTCTGCAGGAGACGTGCTTCCAGTTCGTCTGCAAAGCCGGTGTTCATCATGGTTCATCCCGATCGTCAATGCGTTTGTCAAGGCCCACCCCTCGGCGCGGGTCCGAGTGTCACACTGAGTCGGCACCGTGAGTCCAGTATCGACTGGGGGACTTGGGACGATGGACAGCTTGGTCAGCACAATCGCGGAGGGTGCCATCACCCCGATCTCTGATGCTGATACCCGCGGGCCCGACTTGCCGCGCCGTGGCACATCCGACCGCTTCCGCTGGAGCACATGGCCGGCCACTTGCACGTGGGCGTCCTCCATCGACCGGGGATGCGGATGGTGCCGCATCGGACGCCGCCACTGGACCAGTGATCATCATCGTTCACGATTCAGAGTCGCGAAGACCAACCGGCGGATCCACCGCTCACCGGACGGCTCGAGCGTGAGCCTCGAAGAGCTCGCCGATCTCCTTGCTGCTGCTGCCCAGCGTTATCCCACTGCCCATGGGCGTCCAGTTGACGTCCGGGAAGCGCGCCTGCAGATCGTCGAGCGGGAGCACGTGCTCCTCGAGAAGCAATGTGTCGAACTCCACATCGACGTAGTTCGAGATCTTCGAGGAGTCGGTGAAGTGGGTCTTCTGGTAGATCTCGCTGAGCGCGACACCGTGCCCGATGAGCCCTCGCGGCTCGGGACCCTGACGCAGCAAGAAGAGGTCGTCGCCCGGTGAGATGCCACGCTTGCGGGATCCGGTGGACCACGTGAAGGCCTGACGGCCCGTGGCGGTCGCAGACACCCAGTCGTTGTAACCGTCCCAGGTGTACTTCAACGGGTTCCATGTCAGCAGGAACGCAGCGCTGGGCTGTGCGTCCGCTTCGGGCCCCTCTGGCTCTTCCACGGGCACTACGCCGATGTCGTGCAGGTCAAGCGCTTGTCGGGCATCCAGCTGCACTATGCGGTGACGACCCGTGAGCTCGATCTCGTAGACCGCAAAGAGCTTCCACAATCCATCGTCCAGATGCGCTTTCGCCGCGTCCACCTGTGACGGCTGCAGGCATCCACGCAACGCGGCCAGACCGCGCGTCGTGCCCTTGACCTCAACGTGTACCGGCAGGGACTCCCCTTGCTTCACCACGAGGTCTGCCCCGAAGCGCATTCGCCGCTCGGCGCTGGTCACCCACGCGCCTTGGCGTGCGTAGAAATCCAACGCCTTCTGCACCGCGAAGCGTTCGACGTCGCTGGGCCTCCCCAGATCCAGGATGGTCATCTGTTCGTGCATGTCCTCAGCTACTCCTTCGACATGTTCGTCATGTCATCACACGAGCAGCCGACCCGGTCAGCCGCCACCCCGGCGTGTCAACTTGGTCCAGCGAGCATCGGCAAGACGCGGCCGAATCTTGAGGCGGATCAGACGAAGGGCATGCCAGCAGTCCTTCAGTCGGTGTGGCAGGTTGTCGAGCGTGTCTACGATCAGCCCACAACGACGCCAGGACGTCATCGACGCGCTTCGACGAGGAACTGTCCCGGAGCGTGGCCTGGACCTCCTCGCCGTCGGGCTGGACCGGTTCGAGACGGCCATCGACGAAGAGCTGGCGAAGGTCCAGCGAGGCGGGGCCAACTTCAAGGCCATCCGCGGTGAGTACGGGTCCGGCAAGACCTTCGCCGTCCGGTGGCTCGCCGAGCGGGCTCGCCGCCAGGGGTTCGCCACGGCCGAGGTGCAAATCAGCGAGGGCGAGACGCCGCTGCACAAGCTGCAGACCGTCTACCGCCGGGTGTGCGAGCGGCTGACCACCCCAGACATGGCTGGAGGGGCGTTGCGGTCGGTCATCGACGGCTGGTTCTTCGCCCTCGAGGAGGACGTGCTCGCCGGCGGCGAGGTCCAGGAGTCCGACGAAGCCGGTCTGCTGGCCGCCACCGAGGCGCTGGCCGAGCGACGGCTGGCCGAGGTCGCCCGCCAGGCCCCCGCGTTCACAACCGTGCTGCGCGCGTACCGACGTGCGGTGGCCGACGGAGACGTGGCACAGGCCGAGGGTCTGCTGGCATGGCTCGGCGGCCAGCCCCACGTCGCCGCCGCGGTGAAGCGTGCCGCGGGGATCAAGGGCGACCTGGACCACGGCGGCGCGCTGTCGTTCCTCTCCGGGCTGCTGACCGTCCTGCGTGATGCCGGCCGCTCCGGGCTGGTCCTGGTGCTGGACGAGGTCGAGACCCTCCAGCGAGTCCGAGGCGACGTTCGCGAACGAGCCCTCAACGGACTGCGCCAGCTGATCGACGAGATCGACGGCGGTCGCTTCCCCGGCCTGTACCTGGTCATCACGGGAACTCCTGCGTTCTTCGACGGACCGCAGGGCGTCAAGCGGCTGCCGCCGCTCGCCCAGCGGCTGCACACCGACTTCACGACCGACGCCCGGTTCGACAACCCACGGGCGGTGCAGATCCGCCTGTCCGGCTTCAGCCACGACGGCTTGGTCGAGGTGGGCACTCGCGTCCGCGACATCTATGCCGACGGGCCCGCGGCCCCCGACAGGGTCCGCCAGCACGTCGACGACTCCTTCGTCGCCACGCTCGCCAACGCCGTCACCGGCGACCTCGGAGGTCAGGTCGGCATCGCCCCCCGCGTCTTCCTCCGCAAGCTCGTCGAGGACGTCCTCGACCGCGTCGATCAGTTCGACGACTTCGACCCTCGGCAGCACTACACCCTCACCATCGGTGACGCCGAGCTGACCGACCTCGAACGCAACGCCCGCGCCGCCACCAGCGTGGACGACATCGACTTGGAGCTCTAAACGAGCTTGTTTAATGCCACACGTGTGATTCGCTCAGCGGGGCAGTCGCCAGTAGGCCCGGGGGTCCTTCGGGCTCGAGCCCACCCACTCAACCAGTCGAGCCTGCTCAAGAATCTTCAGATCCCGGATGACCACAGGCCGTGAACGGCCAAGAAGATCGGCCAGCTCGCCGGTGCTCGCCCGCTCCCGCTGGCGTATCGCCCTCACCAGGTCGCGACCGGTCTCGGACAGTCGCGCCTCGAGCGCCCGGTCAACCGGCTCCGTCGACAGGGTCAGGCGCACACTCCCCGCGGTCTGGTGGTAGCGGGGATGCTCCAGTCCAGCGAGCCGCATCTCCTCGAAGATTCGGCGGACACCCTCACCCAGCTCTTGGACAAGGCTCAGGTCGGCAAGGACACGCGCGATCCGGGGGTTGCGAGCAAACCGGGTCATGGCCTCCGGGTCGTCAAGATCGACCACGCCTGGGAACCTCCCGGGGCTCTCGATCTCGAGGCGGTCATCGAAGATCTCCACCCGAACGTGGTCACCCGCTTGGCTGTAGGACCGGTGAGTCACCGCATTCACGAGCCCCTCCAACCAGGCGTCATGAGGAATGGCGCCGACAGCCTCGAAGCGTCCGGCCCGGCTCAGCGCCCGCCGAGTCGGCAGCAACGCGGCGATCTTCTCCATTGCCTGAGTGATCTGATGCGGCAGCGGCCCTTCCAGTCGCTCGTCAGCAACGACCTGCTGGCGACGCCCCGTGCCCCTGTCGGTCCCGCGGTATCGGAGAATCCGCACGTGCGCTGAGGGAAAGCTCGCCTGCGGGGCCCGTCCGAACAGCAACACCGCGCCCACCGTCAGGCTCCCTGACCGGGTGATGAGGCCCCGGGCCGCCAGGAGTCGCTCTACGTCCGGGTGGTCCACCGCTTCAGCCCAGCCATCCAGGAGGTTGCGGTCGAGCAGGTCGGCGACCGTGCCTTCCACGGGAGTGCTCTCGAAGGTGCTTTGACCTTTGTCGAACTCAAGCTCTTGGCGCTGCTGGAAGGTCAGCTTTCGGCTCTCGTCTCCGATGCGGAGATAGACCTCGTCCTTGTGGGTGGCATGGACACGATCGCTGGCCGGGATGTCGAGGACCAGGAGGTTGGTTTCGTGACCATCGGCCTTGAGGCAGGGAACCTTGTCGATGCTCAAGCCGACCGGGGGGACGGTGAAGTCGACCGCGGCTTGCCGCCACTCGTTCTCCTGCGGCGCCACGTGATCGATCCCTTCAACGCCACCATCACGCAGTCCGATCACGATCGTCCCACCCTCCGCGTTCGCGAACGCGGTGAGCGCCGGCGCAAGGTCGGTGGCCTTCAACCTGGCGCTCTTCCGATCGAACCACTGCGTCTCCGGGAGCGCGACAATTCCGGGGCCGCGCTCCTCCAGCGGAAGAGCGAGCACTCGTTCGACCTCTCGCTGCATGCTCGTTACTCTAAAGGATTTAGAGTAGAGTTCCAGTCGTGCCTGAACCAGCCGCACCGCGCTTGCACCCCGCTGTCCTTCATCACGTGGTCAACACGCTTGGTTGGCCGTCGCTTCGGCCGCTGCAGCAGCAGGCCATCGAGCCGGTCATGGCCGGGGAGCACGCGGTCATGCTGGCGCCGACAGCGGGAGGCAAGACCGAAGCCGCGACCTTTCCGATCTTGTCCCGGATGCTGACCGAGGACTGGAACGGGCTGTCGGTGCTCTACGTGTGCCCGCTGAAGGCACTGCTGAACAACCTGTTCCCGCGGCTCGAGTCCTACGCGCAGATGGTCGGGCGGACCGCGGGTGTGTGGCACGGCGACATCGGGCGGGGCGTGCGGGGTCGGATGCTGGCCGAGCCGCCGGACATCCTGCTGACGACACCAGAGTCGTTGGAGGTCATGCTGATCTCCCAGACCATCGACGCGCGGGCGTTCCTCGGCAACGTCCGCACCGTGGTGGTCGACGAGGTGCATGCCTTCGCCGGGGACGACCGCGGCTGGCACCTGCTGTCGCTGCTGGAGCGCGTCAGCCACCTGGCCGGCGGACCCGTCCAGCGCATCGGGTTGTCGGCAACGGTCGGGGACCCCGGCGGCCTGTTGGAGTGGTTGAAGGGCAGCGACACCGGTCGGGCCGGTGGCGTGATCAACCCGGCGGCCGACGCGACGACCGACCAGACCGAGATCACCGTCGACTTCGTCGGCACGATCGACAACGCGGCAACGGTCATCAGCCGCCTGCACCGCGGAGAGAAGCGGCTGGTGTTCGTCGACAGCCGAGCGCGGGTGGAGGAGCTGTCCACCGCCCTGCGGCTGCTCGACGTGGCCACCTTCGTGTCGCACTCGTCGTTGTCAGCAGATGAGCGGCGGTATGCCGAGCGGGCGTTCACCGAGGCTCGCGACTGCGTCATCGTGGCCACCTCGACGCTCGAGCTGGGCATCGACGTGGGCGACCTGGATCGGGTCATCCAGATCGACGCGCCCTCGACCGTGGCGTCGTTCCTGCAGCGGATCGGTCGGACCGGCCGGCGATCGGGAACCAGCCGCAACTGCCTGTTTCTGTGCACCAAGGACGCGGCGGTGCTGCAGGCTGCTGGGCTGCTGGCCCTGTGGGAGGACGGATGGGTGGAACCGGTCACCCCACCCCCGGCCCCCGCGCACCTGTTCGCCCAGCAGCTGATGGCCCTGTCCCTGCAGGAGGGGCGTGTCGGTCGGCAGCTGTGGCGTGAGTGGATGGGACCGTTGCCCGCATTCGCGGCGATGGACCCCGAGCCGGTCGAGGAGATCGTCGAGTGGATGGTCAACCAAGCCATCCTTGTCGACGAGGGCGGGATGCTCTCCTTCGGGATCGAGGGCGAGGAGAGCTACGGCCGACGCCACTTCCTCGACCTGATCGCGGTGTTCACCGCGGCCCCGCTGATGACGGTCTGGCACGGCCGGCGGGAGCTCGGGAGCATCGACCCCCTCAGCCTCCAGCGCCGTCAGGACGGCCCGGCGGTGATCCTGTTGGGTGGCCGGCCGTGGCGGGTCAAGGACGTCGACTGGCCGCGTCGCCTCGTGTTCGTCGAGCCCAGCGACGACATGGGCAAGAGCCGGTGGAACTCCGGTGGTCCCGCGATCTCCTACGAGCTGGCGCAGGCCATGGCCCGCGTCCTCGAGGGACACACCCCCGGAGTGACCTGGTCCCAGCGGGCGAAGTCGGTGTTGGCCCAGCAACGGTCGTGGCACGAGTGGGCGTCACCGGACGGCACAGTGGTCGGCAGCGACGGCGGCCGCCCGGTGTGGTGGACGTTCGCGGGCACCAAGGCCAACCTTGCGCTGACCGAGCACCTCGATTGCGCCGGGTCGGTCAACGCGGCCACCGAGCTGTACGTGCCCCTGCGCCCGGGCACGACCCAAGCGGGTGCGACCGCCGCCATCGCCGAGTTGAAGCGCAGCGACGCGTCGGACCTGCTTCCTGGGGTTTCCCCCGGCGCCGTCACGGGCCTGAAGTTCAACGAATGCCTGCCTCTGCCTTTGGCGATGCACACGCTCGCCGAGCGACTGCGCGACGACGATGCCGTAGCCGCCACGCTGGAGAAGGCCCTCAGAGCCATTGCCTGACGATGTAGGCCAATGGGATGGGCCTAAAGGGTTCTGCTCCTTCGACCGAGAAGGAACCCGAAAGGAAGCACCATGGTCGGTTACAGGTTCACGCATAACGAGTGGAACGGACCCAGGTACGTGTACGTCGACGATTCGAGCGCCAAGCGACAGCAGCGCCATCTCACAAGGATAAGTCTCTTCAAGGGCACAGCCATACGTCTCTTCAACGAGACATGGAGCGTTGACGGACAAGCCCAATCGTGGTTCGCGAAAGCGATGCCGAAGGTCCGATTGGACCGATGTCCCACGACCGACGGAGCTATACGACTCGCAGTTACTGACGAGAGGCTTCCTGAGACGGTGCTTGGCCGCGACTGGACCACTCTGAGGAATCAACCCGAAAGTGTCGGTAGCGGCCCAATACTGACCCCCTGACGACGGGCGAATCTTGACCCCCTTCGTCGTGGTTCACCTGCTGTGGGCGGGTGGGATCTGACCCTGACTCGATCGTGTCGTCGAGTCAGGAGGAAGGGTTGTGATTGACGTGGAGCAGTGGGCTGAGGTCCGCCGGTTGCATTTCGCTGAGGGGATGGCGATCAAGGCGATCGTGCGGGCGACGGGGTTGTCGCGCAACACGGTGCGGGCGGCGATCCGCTCGGCGTCGCCACCGAAGTACGAGCGGGAGGCGGCGGGGTCGGCGGTGGATGCGTTCGAGCCGCAGATCCGCCAGTTGCTCAAGGCCACGCCGGACATGCCGGCCACGGTGATCGCCGAGCGGATCGGCTGGTCGCGGGGGATGACGGTGCTGCGCGACCGGGTGCGTGAGCTGCGTCCGGCCTACCTGCTGCCGGAGGGGTATGGCCGCACCGTCTATCGGGAGGGCGAGCTGGCCCAGTGGGACCTGTGGTTCCCCGAGGACCTGAAGGTGCCGGTCGGGTTCGGACAGACCGCGGTGCTGCCGGTGATCGTCGGGGTGCCCTGCTACTCGCGGTGGATCACCGCCCGGATGATCCCGTCCAAGGACAAACACGACGTGCTCGGCGGGCACCTGTGGTGCCTCCGCGACCTGGGCCGGGTGCCCCGCAAGGGGGTGTATGACGGCGAGCCCGCGATCAGCGTCCGGCGGGGCCGCAAGCTGGTCTACACCCAGGAGTACTTGGCGTTCCGAGGCACGTTGGGGATGGGCTCGATCGTGCTGGCCAAGGGCCACCCGGAGCGCAAGGGGGTGGTGGAGCGGGCCAACGGCTACCTGGAAACGAGCTTCATGCCCGGACGCAGCTTCGGCTCGATCGACGACTTCAACACCCAGCTGGGCCTGTGGCTTGAGGACCGGGCCAACGTCAGGGTCCACGCCGGGCTGCGCCAGCGGCCCTCCGAACGCATCGACGCCGACCTGGCCGCGATGCTGCCGCTGCCGCCGGTGCCGCCCGATGTCGATTGGACCCACACCGTCCGGTTGGGCGCCGACCACTGGGTGCGGGTGGACACCAACGACTACTCCGTCCACCCGGGCGCGATCGGCCGCAAGGTCACCATCCGCCGCACCGCCGATCAGGTCGTGGTGACCTGTGGCCGCGACGAGGTCGCCCGCCACGACCGGGTCCTCGCCAAGCATCAGACCATCACCGACCCGGCCCACGACGCCGCCCGCAAGGCCCGCGCCCAGCTGCTCGAGCTGCCCGTCGCCGGCCCCGACACCGGTGTGGAGCAGCGGGACCTCGCCGACTACGACCGGCTGCTCGGGGTGGCCTGATGGCAACCACGCCGGCGTCGGCCACCGACAGCCACCTGGCCTACCTGTGCCGGGCCATGAAGGCCCCGTCCCTCGCGGCGGCCGCCCCGCGGCTGGCCGACCGGGCCCGCGAGGAGGGCTGGACCCACGAGGCGTTCCTCGCCGCGTGCCTTGAGAAAGAAGTCGACGCCCGCGCCGCCCACGGCGGCCAGGCCCGCATCAAAGCCGCGAAGTTCCCGGCCCGCAAGACCCTGGAGGACTTCGACTTCGACCACCAGACCTCCGTCAAGCGCGAATTGATCGGCCATCTCGGCCAGCTCGACTTCGTCGACGCCCGCGCCAACGTGGTGTTCCTCGGCCCGCCCGGCACCGGCAAGACCCACCTCTCCATCGCGCTGGGCATCCGCGCCTGCCTGGCCGGTCACCGCGTCGCCTTCGCCACCGCCGCCCAATGGGTCGACCGGCTCGGCGCCGCCCACGCCGCCGGCCGGCTCCAGGACGAACTCCGCGCCCTCGGCCGCGTCCCCGTCGTGGTCATCGACGAGGTCGGCTACATCCCGTTTGAGGCCGAGGCCGCCAACCTGTTCTTCCAACTCATCGCCGCCAGATACGAACGCGCCAGCGTGATCATGAGCTCCAACAAGCCATTCAGCCGGTGGGGCGAGGTCTTCGGCGACCCCGTCGTGGCCGCAGCCATGATCGACCGGCTCGTCCACCACGCCGACGTCGTCCCGCTCAAGGGCGACAGCTACCGCCTCAAGGACCGCGACCTCGGCCGCGTCCCCGCCGCCGACCCAGCACCATGAACTCCAGAGGGGGTCAAGATTCAACCGCTGCAAGGGGGTCAGATTTCGCCCGCTGTTGACAGAAAGGCCCCTCGACCCCTGGCTGCAAAGTGTGGTCGTGGCCCGTCTCGCATCGTGGTTCTCCGACGGATGCTGGGAGGAAGGTGTCCTACGCGAGTATCTAGATGACACCGAACTGGCAGCCGCATGCGGCGCCGTCATGCCAGCGCGCCCTACGCCGCGGCTGTGTTACTCACCACTTGAACGTCCCAAGGAAAGTCACTATGGCATCAACGAGGACGACGAAGCCCCGATATGGCAGCCCATACCCAAGAGACCTCCGCCTCGCGGGTCACACGGCCGCATAGGTCCTGCGATCGACTGGTCTCAGGACACGGGTTGAGTCCCACAGAATCCCGTGCTGCTTCGATCGTCGATTTATAAGCACGCGTGGCACGTCCCGGCCTGCACTCCTTACGGGTCCACAGCAACAAAGCCCTTCGGCGACAAGGGCCGGGACAAGCGACTTCTCGCTCTGCGTCACTCAAGGGATCTGAGCACGGGCGAACGATCTTCTGCCGCGGTCCCTTGGTCGTTGCAACAGGCGCCCAACGCGAACGCTGTGCCTTCTTCGGGCTTCCCGCGTCAGATCGGTGAGATACCCGATAGGTCCTCTCAACCGGGTGTCGAGGGGGACGAGCGCTTGAACAAGCCTGCCAGGATGTACAGCTCGGCCTGCCGTAGCTGATCGGGATCGGCGACGACGACCAGCTTCGACCTCGCTCTGGTGGCTGCGGTGTAGACGAGTCGCTTGAGGTCATCAAGCGGGAGACCCGGCCGGAGGTCGATGCCGAGCACGACCACCTCACGCTCCATGCCCTTGAACGCCGCGCTGTTGGTGGTGACCATCTCACCGCCGCGGTGCTGGGCAACCAGTCCGTCAGGGTCGTGCTTCCACGGGTTGTGGAACAGCCAGATGGCGGCGACCTGGTCGGGGCGGTAGCCCTCGTCGCGCCGGAGCTTCTTGGCGATCTCCGTCGTTCGGCCGACGATCCGGTCGGCGGGCACGGCGACCTTGACGACCTCCGGGCCGTCGCCGGTCAGGCAGTCGGTTTCCACATCACCGAACCAGGTCGCGAACGCGGCGATCTGCCGGGTGTTGCGGAAGTTCTCCCGCAGCTCGTGCGCGACGTCCACGAAGTCCTTGAGCGCTGGCGCGGTACCGAACAGGTCCTGCTGCCGGTCGGCGAAGGCGAACCAGCGACCGCCGTCAACGCTCAGCCCGGCCAACGCCAGGTGCCACAGCTCACCCGGGTCCTGCGCCTCGTCGAGGACGATGACGTCGAAGGGCCCGCCCGTGGCGTCGGGACTCAACCGGTCGGGGAGGACTTCGTAGAACCACTCCCGCGGATCTGCTCCAGCCGGCGGCTCGGCTCCCCCAGCGAGCGAGGCCAGGTCGGTGACGACCACCCTTCCCGTCGGGTCGTCTGTGACGTCATCGGCGGCGGGCGAGCCGAACGTCGACAACCGGTTCAGCAGGCCCTCCCGAAGGTGGGTGGCCAGCAGCTTGTGCCAGCACGTCACCAGGACACGCGCACCCTGGGAGGCATGCAGGGCCGCCACCTCCAGCGCCAGCATCGTCTTGCCCGTCCCGGCCGCCCCGCGGACCAGCACCCGCTGGTGGCGCAGGAACTGGTGCATGACGTTGCGGTGCGACTCGGTCAGTGCCACGACCTGCTGCTCGTGCGCCGCCACACGGGCGGCGTCGCTCGGTGTTCCCTCAACCGCTCGTCCGCGGAGGGCTCTGGCGATCGCCTCGGCCCGGACCTCGCCGATGGGCGTGGTTCCGCCGTCGGGTTTCCCCTGGGTCCTGGCCAGCGCGCCGGCCATTTCGCCCAACGCCCGCGCGTCCCACAGCAGCTCCTCGGGCAGCAGCCCCTCCCCCGGCGAGTCGAGGGTGCAGTCCGGCGTGGCCACGACCCATCGGAAGGGGATGGCCTCGACCGGGAAGCGGCTCTGGTCGAGATGACGCTTGACGATCGCAAGCGCACGCTTGACCTGCGCAACGGGGTCCCGGACCTCCTGCCCGGCAGCCTCGCGCCGCCGCCACAGGTTACGGCCGGGGTCGAAGAGCATCGTCCCGCCCTTGACCTCGACCACCGTGACACCGTGGGCTGGGTCGACCACGATCAGGTCCGCCTCCACCTCCTGGGCTGTTCCGCGCTCGCCAACGCGCAGCATCACCTGCGGCAGCAACCGAACATCGGAAGCAACGGCCAGCCGCAACGTGTCGTGCACGATCCGCTCAGCCGGCGACGTCCCCTCGGCCCATCGCGCCTCAACACCCCGATCACCCATGTGACCAGTCGACCACATCGAGTGCGTTCGACGACCTCACGTAGGCAGGTCGAACTCCCTCCTCAACACCGCCAGCGTCTCCTGGTCGCGAAGCTTCGTCGCCGTGTTCTGGTTGGCGTACATACCGGACTCCCGGACAGCAGCGTCAGCTGACCTCGTGTCGGACCACCGCACGCGAACGCAGTACTCCGACCGTTCGTCGTCGTCGGCATTCTCCGCGAGGTTCGGCTGCCGCAACGGCATGTCGAGCAGCGAACGATGCCCGCCCCCGAACTCGACGGTGAAGTCACGGACCGGACAGGCCGGTTCCTCCACAACACCCACACCGACATAGCCGCGCTTGGGCACGTATGCGAACACCAGGTCGCCCGCTTCGAGCTGGTGCAGCGTCCGGCTGTACCAGCGACGTTGTCCCCCGCAGACGAACCCGTACTGGCGCATGTCATCCCAGCTTCGATGTGGACCCTCCCCGATTGCGACGTAGAACGTCCTGTCCGCGTTCATGCGACTCCCTCCCATTCACGGCGTGGTGCACTTCGGAGCCGTGACCGTTTACGCCACGAACTACCCTGCCACCCAACGATACCGGTCGTCCCGAACAGCAATGCTGCCGTCAAAAATGACGTCCGGCCCCCCATACTGTGCTGCGGAACAGCGACCGGTCGCCCCGGCGCCCTACTGGACCGACACGGAGATGTCGTCGTGGACGTGCACATCACAGAACCCGCCCTGCTCATCCGCATCAACAGGATGTTCGACCCGAACATGTCGGACCTCGCGCTGCTGGAGGCAACCCGAGGTCAGTGGCGGGTGGGTCCGCGACGGGAGGAGGCAAGCCTCGCCCTTGCCGTCTACAAGGGCGAAGTCAAGGAGGTGTACACGATCTCCTCGTGGCATCCGGCGGGGACGCTCGAGTACCGAACCCGGACGTTCGATCCGGGACCGGACCGCTGGGAGTTCGATGGGCAACGGGCCGACGACGAGGTCCGCAGCAAGTACCTGCACGGCGACGTCCGCCACTACTTCAAGTATGGAAACGCCCACCCGGTCGTGTACGTCAACTGCCCATGAGCGCTGCCGGATCTGCAGAAGGGATACCCACCTCGGCGTGACCCCGCGCCCTACTGGGTGATCGCCAGCTGGGAGGCCAGCAGCGCGCGGGTGGCTGGGGCACCCAGGTCGTCGACCTCGTGGCGTGTGCTACCAGCGTCGATGGCCGCGACCAGCTCGTCGTAGGGGTTGACCCGGCCGGAGGCGCCCCAGTCGTGGGCCTCCCAGATCTCGAAGTGGATGTGGTCCACGCCGCAGTCGGCGTTGCCGGAGGAGCCGGTGTAGCCGATGTGTTCGCCGGCCTCGACGCGAACGCCCTCGAGCGTCCCGCGTTCCTTGAGCTCCTCGACGAGACGCGGGGCGAAGGCGTGCTCGACCCCACCGAGACCATCACAGCCGTTGGGTCGGTCGGGGGTGTCGTCGTTGAGGTGGATGTAGAGGTACCCGCGGCCGTCGTCGCCGGCGATCGCCAGGTAGTAGTCCCGGCAGACCTGCCCCTCAACGCAGTCCTCGCCCCTCGCACGCATGATCTCGCCGTCGACGGTGGCGTACGCGGGGGCCATCTGCGGGGCGAGGATGTCGGTACCCGCGTGGCTGCGGCCGCCCGAGCGCGGCGCGCCCCAGGTGTTGTCCATTGCGTCCAGCGGCAGCCTGACGGGGAAGAAGATCCCCTCGTAGGCGTCGGGAGCACCATCGGACTCGGCGGTCATGCTGTCGGTCTGGCTCGTCGACGGGACAGTGGGGCCGAGCGGCAGCGCCGAGGCTGCCGACGGCAGCAGCGCCATCACGGCAAACAGCAGGGACATGGACAGGCGTCGAAGGACGGGCATGGGGAAGGACTCCTCGTGTCGTCGACGCACCGTCAGGGGGGAAGGTCAAGCAGGGCCGCAGGCGCAGAGCAGCAAGGGGGCTCGGGCGCGGCGGCAGGGCGGCACGTCGACGGTCCACTGTGCGGCGCCCCCTCCCCGCTGCACCCGCCCGATCGGCCCCTGCCCGGCCGGCCACGACTCGAAGTGCCTAGACCGCCCTCGCCATCGACATCGAAACAACCACCGGCGGGTAGCGCAGAAGGATGCTGAACATCTTCGCGCGCACACGGTGGTTCCAGACCCCGTCCGGCTTGGCCCAACCGTGGCTCTGCCGCAAACCATGGAGGGGGCGGGATGGAGCAATGGACCGACCTCGGCCGCGTACGTCACATGTGACGATCGTCATGCAGGATGCTGTCCGTCATCCGTGCCGGAGCTCCGGCAGGGTCCGCAGTCGCCGTAACCAGAAGGAACCGATCCCCCATGAACCGCCCCCTGATCCTCGTGATTCTCAGCCTCACGCTGGTCGCTGTCGGCGCCACCGTCGCCGCGTCCCAACAAGGAGCTTGGCAGATCACCGCTGCCACCTCGACGGTCGAAGCCGAGCACATCGTCCTCCGAACAACCATCCAGAATCCGCGATCCTTCGGCGAGCTCAGCTGGAGGCAGGACACCGACGATCGAGTCAACGCCCTGTACATCTCCGCAGGCAACCTCGGCTCCCACACCAGCATCCGCCAGAACGGCGAGGGGGTCGACTGCCCCGGTATCGCCACGACCTTCGACAGCAGCAACGGGCAGGAGGAGTGGACCACCACCATCCCAGCGGGATGCATCCAGGAGGGGACCTACCCCATGCTCGTGCAGCGAACCAACATCGAGGGCGGCGACACGTCCAACGTCTTCGGACCGGTGGACCTGACCTCTCCCGGCGGGGACATCCCCGAGCCCACCTTCGAGCCGGCATCCATCGAGCGCCTCGCCGGTGCGTCCCGCTACGAAACCGCCGTCGAGGTCAGCCGGTTCGCCTTCCCCAACGGGGCTTCACGACTCACCCTGGCGAACGCCAACGTCCAGGTCGACGCGCTCCCGGGTGCCAAGCTGAGCGGCGGACCGATCCTGTACGTCCCGGCCGATGGACCGGTCCCACAGGTCGTCCTCGACGAAGTCGCCCGGTTGAACCCCACGGAGGTCATCGTGCTCGGCGGCGTCCTGGCGGTCAGCGACGACGTGGCCGCCCAGGTGCAGGCACAGACCTCCCATCGGGTCGACTGACAGGGGCTGCACCACGGAGGCATCAGCCGTCATCCAGCGGCCGCAGCGACCAGCTGCGTCAGCCGCTTCTCCGGCGTCCCGCTGACCTCCAGGACCCGGGTCTCTGCCACAACGACGGGATCATCTACCAGGTCCAGCAGCGCCGCATCCATCGCCGTGCGCAACTCGGGGTCCTCGTCCTCGGGCACCTCGATGTGGTCGTGCGCCGACAGCGGGAGCACCACGAGCAGGTCGACGTGGCGCATGGCCTCCACCGCTGTCGCGAGCCCTCGCCGGCGGACCGCCGCCGGGGCGGCTGGGCGGCCCAGTGCATCCAGCGCGTCGAGGTAGGCGACGAAGTCCAGCGGCCCCCGTTCGGCGATCACCCGAGCCCCGGCCGGCAGCTCGACAAGGCGGTCGGCCGCCAGCCACAGCTGGGCGAGGAAGGCGTCCACGTCGGGGCCATCGAAGCCCTCGTCGAGCAGCTCGTAGGGGTCGGGGCACACCTCGAACCCTGCGGACCGTCGCGCGAAGTCCGCGATGAGGGTGCTCTTGCCGCTCGCATGGGTGCCAGAGACGACGATCCGCATGCGCGAAACCTAGAGGATGAACCGGAGGCGGGCCGACGTCAGTCGACCCGCCCCGTTACAACGCAAGGGACGGGAGCCAGACCGTCAGCTGGGGCACGAACGCCACCACCACGACAACCAGCGCCAGCACGGCGAGGAACGGCATGACTGCACGAACGGCCTTGCCGGTCCCGACCTCCGCCAGCCCGGCGCAGATGTACAGCAGGATGCCCACCGGCGGAGTGACGGTGCCGACCAGCAGCGCGGTGATGATGATCATGCCGAGGTGCAGCGGGTCCAACCCGAGCTCGGGCCCGAGCGGAAGCAACACCGGCGTGATGATCGTGGCCGCCGCGACCGTCTCGACGAACATGCCGAACACCAGCAGGAAGCCGATGACGATCAGCAGGATGATCTGCGGGTTGTCGGTCAGCCCGACCAGCGTGTCGACGACCAGACGCGGCAGGCCGACGAACGCCAGGACCCACGCGAAGCTCGTCGCCACGAACAGCAGGAGCAGCAGGACCCCGGTCAGCTCGCCGGTCCGGATCGCCATGCGACCGACCATCCCCCACGTCAGCTCGCGGTAGACCAGCTTCCCGACGACCAGCGCGTACACGACGGCGACGACGCCACCCTCGGTCGCGGTGAACAGCCCCTCGAGGATCCCGTAGACCAGCAGCGCGGGCAGCACCCCGGCGAGGATCGACCGCCGGGCAGTCCTCCAGACGTTGCCCAGCGAGAACGGCACCTGCGCACCGACCTGCTTGCGACCCGTCCACCACGTCATCACACCCAGCGCCAACCCGACCGACAGGCCCGGCAGCACCCCTGCAAGGAACAGGTCACCGATCGACAGCCCCGAGATGCCGCCGTAGATGATCAGCAGCACGCTCGGCGGGATCAACGATCCGATCGTGGCCGAGCTGGCGGTGACCGCCGCGGAGAAGCCCGGCTCGTACCCGGCCTTCTTCATCGCGGGGATCATCACCCCACCGATGGCGGCGGTGTCGGCGGCCGAGGACCCCGAGACCCCGGCGAACAGCACGCTGCCGCCAACGTTGACCAGGCCCAGCCCACCCTTCACCCAGCCGGTCAGCGAGTTGGCGAAGTCGATGATCCGCTGCGACATCCCTCCGCCGGTCAGCAGCTCACCGACGAAGATGAAGAAGGGGATCGCCAGCAGGCTGAACGCGTCGATACCCGCGAAGGACCGACTGAACAACGCGGTCAGCGGGATGTCGAGCCACACCATGGCGGCCAGCGTCGACACGCCCATGGCATACGCCAGCGGCACGCCGATGGCCGACATGACGAGGAAGACGAGGATGAGGGCGGCGCCTTCCATCGCTAGACCTCCCCGCCGACATCAGCGGTCGCGCGCGCGTCGACGTCCACTGGAGGAGGGTCGTCGATCAGGACCGGGTCCGGCTCCCCGACGACCACCCGCCCGAGGAACGCCAGCAGGAACAGCAGGCCACCGATCGGGCCGCTGGCGAACGTCCATGCGGTCGACACCTCCATGGCCGGGCTCAGCCGGTCCACGTTGGAGAGGGCGAACCGAGCCCCCTCCACCACCAGCAGCAGGAAGAACACCACCGAGACGCCCCCGACGACCCATCGCAGGACCCGCCCGAGGCGCGTCCCGGCATCAACCGACAACGTGTCGATCCGCAGGTGCGAGCCGTTGGCCACCGCCAGGGCGCCACCGACGAACGTCATCCAGATCAGGATCCGGCGGGCCGTCTCGTCGGTCCAGGCGACCGTGCCGAGGCCGAACCAGCGGTTGAGCACGTTCATCAGCGTGATGCCGATCACCGCAAGGAGCAGCCCTGCTGCGGTGACCTGCAGCCCACGCACGTACAGCCGCCAGGCCGAGTCGAGTCCACTGGGGGCGGTGGTCACCGCCCGAGCTCCGCCCGCATGCGGGTGAACAGGTCGGTGGTGGCGTTGGCCTCGAACTCCTCCCACTGCGGCAGCACGAGCTGGCGGAAGGCGTCGACGTCCTCGACCTCGGCGACCTCGATGCCCTGCTCGATCAGGTACTCGCGGTCGGTGACGTCAGCGGCCGGCCAGCCCTCGCGGTTGGCGGTCTCGGCGTTGCTGGCCGCGGTGCGGATGGCCTGCTGGTCGGCCTCGCACAGCCCGGACAGGAAGTTGGGGTCGACGGCAATTGCCAGGTTGGCGTAGGCGACGGGCAGCTCGCTCATGGCGTCGCTGACCTCGTACATCGAAGTCGCTCGCGTCGCCCAGTACGGCAGCCAGTAGGCGTTGATCGCGCCGGTCTGCAGCGCGGTGTATGCGTCACCGAGGGGCATCGCGACCGGCTCGGCACCCAGCAGGCGCCACGCCTCGACCGACACGGGGGCCTCGGGGACGCGGATCGCCAGGCCCTGCAGGTCCTCGGGGGTCGTGGCGGCCTCGACGCCGCCGAAGAAGGGGATGAGGGCACCGACGGAGGACCAGCCGAGGATCTCGATGCCGGCCTCCTCGCGGATCAGCGCGTTGATGTCCTCACCGATCGGCCCGTCCATGATCTGGTGGAACTCCTCCTCGTTCTCGAAGAGGAACGGCAGGTTGGGCGCGGCGACGTCGGGCACGACCGCACCCAGGGTCGAGGCGTCGGTCCACGCGAACTCGATCACGCCGTCGCGGAGCAGGCCCGCCCATTCGGCGATGCCGCCGAGTTGCCCGGCCGGGAAGACCTCCATGGTGATCCGGCCGTCGGTCTCGGCCTCGATCTCCTCACCCATGGCGACGAACGCCTCGTGGCCGATGACGGTGTCGCCGAGGTGGTGGGCGAAGCGGGTCTCGATGCCGGTCTCGCATTCCTCGGTCCCGGCAGCCGCGTCGTCGGGGCCCGACGCGTCGGCCGCGTCGGTTGCCTCGGCCGTCTCGTCGGCGCCGGTGTCGGCAGCGTCGCTATCGGCGTCGCTCGAGCTGCAGGCGGTCATGAGCATGACCAGCAGCAGCGCGATGGCGATCGCCCGGGTCGGTGTCGTGGTGGCCCTGTCGTGCATCGCGTGTTCTCCCTGTGTCATCACCGCCCAAGGGCGGCCGGCTCTCGCCCGTGGGCGATTGATGTCCCGTCGAGGCGCCGTTTCCCGGCGGCCGACAAGCGATTTACTGACTGTTCGGTAGAACACTAGAGCACACAAGCAACCAGGCGCATCAATATCCGCCTAGAGGTGCGTCGACGACGTGCCGGGGGAGGCGTCCGTCAGGAGCCGAAGACCGCACCCAGGGCGTCGTCGGCAAGGGCCTGTCCGGCTTCCTCGTGCAGGTTGCGGGCCACGTCGACACCGACCGCCTGCAGCTCCGCGACCTGGTCGGGGTAGTTGGCGACCGCGGCGATGCGGACGTCGGGCAGGAACTCCCGGACCCGCTTGACGCACTCGACGTTGGCGTGGTGCCGGCCCATCGTCACCACGGCGAACTCGATGTCGGGGTGCAGCCGGACCCGCTCCCAGAAGTCCCGGTCCAGCGCGTCCCCACGGATGACGTTGCGTCCCCGCCCGATGTGGCGCAGCAGCTTGGCCTCGTCGACGTCCACCCCGAGCACGCGCCCCCCACGGCGGACCACCAGCTCGTCGTAGGCACCCGTGCCGACCCGCCCCATCCCGAACACCAGGATCCGCGCGTCGGCGATGTCGATGACGGCGTCCCCCGCCACGGTCGGGTGCCGCTCGAAGGCGGCCAGGCGCTCGCCCAGCCGTCCGTGCAGCGCGTACCGCAGCCGGCCTGCAACCGACGCCGCGACGAACGACAGCCCGACCGCCACCGCGAGGGTCGCCAGCCACCCCTCGCCGATCAGCCCCTCCCCCAGCGCGGCCGCAGCGACGATCAGGCCGAACTCGCTGAAGGTCGACAGGTGCAGCGCCGCACCCAGCGACGTCCGGGCACGCAGGCGGAAGCGGGTGAACAGCCAGAAGAGCAGGAAGGTCCGGAGCGGGAGGACGAGCAGGACGATCCCGCCGATCGCCCATGCCGCGCCCGACGGGAACCCCTGCAGCCCGATGGAGAGGAAGAACGCGACGAGGAAGATGTCCTTGAAGTCCAGCAGCCGCCCGGCCAGCTCGGGGGCACGCCGGTGGGCGGCCAGCAGGATGCCGGCGACGAGTGCGCCGAGGTCGGGCTTGAGGTCGACCAGCTCGAACAGCTCCGCACCGATGCCCACGGCGGCGGCGAACCCGAGCAGCACCAGCGTCTCGCCGTGCCCGACCCGGTCCAGCAGCCACCACAACGCGGGGCCGACGAGGAGGAAGACCGGGACGACGAGCAACGCCCAGGGGGAGGGACGGGTGCCGCCCACCGCCACGAGGAAGGCCACGGCGAAGACGTCCTGGAGGATCAGCACGCCGATGGCGACCCGGCCGGCGACCGACGCCGTTTCGTTGCCCTCCTCGAGCACCTTGACGGTGAACACGGTGGAGCAGAAGGAGAACGCGAACCCGATGACGGCGAGGCCGACGAGGTCCAGGTCGGCGGCCAACGGCAGGCCGAGCTGGGCGACGATCCACAGCACCCCCGCCGTCGCGGTGGTGGCCACCACGGCGAACGCGGTGGCGGTGCCCCAGACCTGCGGGGCGGCCAGCGTGCGGACCCGCAGCTTCAGGCCGATGCCGAAGAGGAGCAGCAGGATGCCGACGTCGGCGATCGCCTGGATGGCGGAGGTGGTCTCGAACCCGAAGCCGTGGAGGACGAACCCGGCCGCCAGGTAGCCGATCAGGGGCGGCAGGCCGACGGTGCGCGCGAGGAAGCCGAACCCGAAGGCAGCCAGCAGGAGCGCAACGTCCATGGCCGCGATCATCGCCGACGGGCGGACGACGCACATCCCCCAGATCGCGTAGGTCCGGCTGCGCCCTCGTCACCGGGCCCAGGGCGGACTACCGTTGTCCATAGGCGCCGGGCTGCTGGACGACCCGGCGAGCTCCAGCCGGCGACACTCCGCAGGAGATGACCACGTTGCTCGCACCACCCACGACGCTCCCCGACGAGTTCCGCCCGCTCACGCGGGAGGAGTACAACCGCCTGATCGACCTAGGGGTCTTCGAGGGCACGAGGGTGCAGCTCGTCGGAGGGCTGCTGATCGAGATGACCCCGCAGAAGGACCCGCACTTCCAGCTTGTCGTCGACCTGAACATGATGCTCGCCCATCAGGTCCACGGCCGGCACTCGGTCAACGTCCAGGGGCCCCTGCAGGTCGACGACATCTCCGAGCCCGAACCGGACCTGTCGATCCTGCCTCTGCCCAAGTACGGCGGCGTCGGCAAGACCGGCGAGGCCCTGCTCGTGATCGAGGTGGCCGAGTCGAGCCTGGCGCTCGACCTCGGGGAGAAGGCGCGGCGCTACGCGGCAGCCGGGTATCCGGAGTACTGGGTGATCGATGCGGTCAAGCGGGTCGTCATCCGCCACACCGCCCCCAAGCCCGACGGGACGTGGGCCACGATCGAGCACCTGACCGACGGCGTCATCGAGCCGGTCGCCGTGGCGGACGTGACCGTCGACCTCGACGAGCTCTTCGACTTCTAGGTCGACCCCCTCGCGCTGCCCCAGGTCAGCAGGCGAGCCGTCCGGCGATCGCGCCCTCGTGGGCGGTGGAGATGGCTGCGGTGCCCCCGACCAGGCGCACCTGCGAGCGGCACGTGCCGAACGAACCGAGGGCCGCACCCGTCGCGGTCGGGACGGCGTCGGCGAGGCCTTCGGTCAGCAGCACAACACCGTCGTCGCGAACGGCCGCGGCCGCAGCCGACAACGCATCAGGGAAGTCGCGGCCGGTGGCGATCCACACCGAGGACGGCTGGCCCGTCCGGCCGGCGACCTCCTCGGCTGCCAGCCGGGAGGTGTCGTAGCGGCCGTCGCCGCCGAGGCGGGTCACGTCGGCACTTTGGTCCCGCAGCTCGACCAGCACGCGCTCTGCCACCACCGCGGGTCCGCCGACCACCAGGACCTCGGCTTGGCCGATCACGTCCGCCGTAGCCGGCGACACCGTGGTGCCGTCCGTCAGCAGCAGCGGTGCCCCGAGCGCGCCGGCCAGCGCCGCACCCGACAACCCGTCGGGGAAGGCGAAGCCCGACGCGAGGACCACTACCGGGGGCTGGCCACCGCTCCGCTGTGCTGCCGCCACCGCGGTGGCGATCCGGTCCTCACCGCTCGTGCGTTCGACGTCCAGCCCCCGCTGGCGCAGGGCCCGAACCACCTCCTCGTCGATCGCTGCCGGGCCACCCAGCACGACCACCCGCCCGGCGCCGAGCCGCTCGATCTCGTCCAGCGTCACCTGCGGCACCGACGACCTGTCGGTCAGCAGCAACGCCGCGTCTTCGGCGATCGCCAGCGGGGCGCTCACCAGGGCGTCGGGAAAGTCCGCCGCGCTGGCGAGGACCACCGCCCCGGCCCCGTCGAGCACCCGCTGGGACACCGCAACGGCGGTGGAGATCCGCTCGCTGCCCTCCACCCTGGACAGCTCCTCGGGGACGCCGTCTCCGGTGGTCTCCACCAGCAGGACCCAGTCGTCGTCCCCACCGGCGTTCGGCCCCGGTGGCGTGACCCGCAGGCCGGTGCCCGTCAGCTCGGGGTCGGCGTCCACGGTGGTGCCTTCGACCGGGTCGTACCACTGCACCGTCGCGCCGGACGGGTCCTGCTGGAGGTCCAGGCCGATGGTGCGAAGGGCGGGCAGGTACACCACAGTGACCTGGCGGCCGGGCGTCGACGCAGCGATCGCGAAGTCGCCCTGCCCGTAGTTCCCCGACCCCTCCACGACCACGGATGCGTTGAGGTCGGGTTCGAGCTGCGGCCACGGGAGTCGCTCGAACAGGGTGCGGACGTGCACCTGGTCCTGTGCACCCGGCGCATCGAGGGCCTCTCGCCAGGTCGACACGAACTGCCAGATGGCGGAGTGGCCGTAGACCTGTCCGACGGCCCCGCTCAGCAGGGGCCCGTAGGCCTGGGCGCGGAACTGCTGGCGGGTCAGGTCGCGCTCGGTCTCGTAGGCGGTCTCGAACAGGAAGTGGGGGATGTCCACCTCGTCGGTCTCGTCCTCGCGGGACCCGAGGTAGGTCAGGTCGTAGGTGTAGGTGGCGTCGATGTCGAGCGCGATGTCGAGGCCGAGGTCGCTGGCGCTGTCGCCGGGGCTGCCGTGGGCGGTGCGGAGCTGCGTGGCCCCGGCGGCGGACAGGCCCCGGTCGACCGCCTCGACCAGGCGAAGCCCCTCCGGCGGCGGCGAGTAGTCACCGGCGTGCAACCAGATGACGTTGTCGGCGTCGGCGAACTTCTCCCCGACGTACCGGCCGTAGTCCTCCATCACCTGTTCGCCCGAGGCCAGCATGTCCTGGTACCAGCCTTCCGCGCCACCGTCGAACCCGAGGTAGGCGGGCGCGAGCAGGACCATGAAGCCCTCGTCGGCGGCCTGGCGGACCTGGTCGACGGCCGCGTCGAAGTAGGCGTCGTTGGGTGCGGAGAAGTCCCCGGGGGACTGGAACGGGTCGCGGCCGGCCTCGTCGCGTGGCGGGTCGTCGGCGAACTCGTGCTCGATCAGGTTGACGACGAGGGCGTTGAAGCCCTGGTCCCGCCGGGTGGAGAGGTAGTCCGCCGTCTCCTGGGGGTCGAGCTGCAGGACCAGCGACCACGCGGCGTCACCGTGGATGAGGAACGGGTCGCCGTCGGCGTCGACCAGGTGGTTGCCCGTCGGGTCGACGGCGAGCGGGAAGCTGGGCGGGGTCAGATCCGCGCTGTCGGCGATGGTGGGGCCGTCCCCACCCTCGGCGAACGACTGATCGGTGGCCGTGGGCTCGTCAGAAGACGGCTCCGGGTCGGCCGGGCTGGACGAGGTCGCCACGGGCGCGTCGCCGGTCGACGCGCCGGGGTCCGAGACGTCGGCTTGACCGGCACAGGCGGTCAGGACGAGCGAGACGGACAGCAGGGTCAGGAGAAGTCGAGGGTGCGTTGCCACACGAGTGGAGTCTACGACCGTGGGGACCTCGACGGGCCGGGAGGACCACCCCATCCGGGCGATCACGGCCTGCGATGACTAGTTGAAAACGTTCCCCGTTCGACCTTTCGGTACGTATCGCTGTGGACTAGCGTGCCCATCGGTCTCCCAACGATCAGAGGGGAGGGGAGGCCGTCGGCACGGGCCGGGTGGGTTCCGAACTGGGGGAAGCCGCAGGGATAGGCCTTCGACGGAGCCGTGTCGGACCCCGCGAGTTGACAAGTAATCGATCCCGCCATGCGCAGAACACTGACCACCACGCTCCTGGCCGCCATGCTCGTCATGGGTCTCGCCACGGCCGCTGCTGCCCTCGGGCCGCTGTACGTCCAGGACTTCTCCGATGACGCCGACGGCTGGAACGACAGCGACGACGACTGGTACGGCACGGTGACCCACAACCCGGGCACGGGCACCGCCACCTTCGAGGGCGACGAAGTGTCGGCGCCGTTCTCCCCCTTCGACGGCTATCGGGCCACCTGGACCGCTGGCTGGACCGCCGAGATCGACGTCTACCTGGACCCCTCTTGGGACGCCGGCGAGGGCTTCGACTACTCGGTGGCCGCCACCGGAACCGATGGACTGCACCAGCGGGACTTCATCTTCCACGTCGCCAAGGACGCCTCAGAGAACGCCCTCCTCGTCGCCGGTTCGAACAACACCAACTTCGCCGTGTTCGAGGACCTCGAGACCCGCAACCACGTCGAGGTCACCGACGCCGGTTGGTACACGCTCCAGCACGTGTTCCGCGACCACAATGGAACGTTGGCCGTGGACCTCAACCTGCTCGACAGCAACGGCACCGTGCTGTTCACCGAGACCCGCAACACCCCGGCGGACACCATCCCGGGCGAGGTCGGCGGCAACCGTTACGGCTGGTTCACCGTGATCGACGTGGACGGCGGCATCAAGGTGGACAACCACGAGCTGTTCGCCGCGGACCCGGAGAACGCCGACGACTGCAAGAACGGCGGCTGGGACGGGTTCGGCTTCCGCAACCAGGGCCAGTGCATCAAGTTCGTGAACACCGGCAAGGACAGCCGCTGACCAACAGCAGGGGGTCGACAACGGTCGACCCCCTCGCTCCCCTCAGTCGGGGATGGCCACGGTCACGGTCTGACCACCCCAGCCGTTGGCGAGGTCTCGGCCCTCGACGGTGATCTCCTCGATGCCGTCGGGGATGACCAGCCCGGTCAACGAACGGGTGAACGGCTGCTCGTTGGCGTGGTCGTGGGTGAGGACCCGCAGGCCCAGCTCCGTCCCGTCGGGCGCCACGGCGCGGAAGGCGTCGGCGTACCGCTCGGGTGAGTCATAGGGCGAGGAGATCGTCGCTGACAGCGTCCACGTGTCACCCGACCGCTCCAGATCCGCGTCGATCACGTCCGGGAACGACCCGTCGACATCATCCGCCGCTGCCCCCGCCTCGCTCGATGGCGTCGGCGTGGGTGACGCCGATTCCGACGAGCTCTCCATGTCGTCGGCGCACGCGGCAGCCGTCAGGAGGAGCACGACGCACAGGAGCACGCCTCGGACACCGATCGCCGTTCGTTGGACCATGGAACCCACCATGCCCAACCAACGCCGCTCCACGCAGGGGGCCACCCGTGTTGGTTGACCGCCGGGTCCGAAGGCGTGACGGTGCACGGCCGTGCCTCAGGCGACCTCGGTCACGAGTCCGACGTCACCCGCGACAGGATCTCCTCGAACGCCTGATCCGCGAGCGCCACGAGCTCCTCGTCGGTGCGGTCCTGGATGGGGTGGGGGACGAACACCCTCGCGACGTCGAACCCGAGCGCGTCGGCCTGGGTGTCGGCGGCCGTCACGAACTCGGTCGAGGCGACCATCACGCCCACGAGACCCCGGCGTTCGAGGTCGGCGATGTCATGCACACTGCACGACGTGCAGGAGCCTCAGTCGGCCAGCGCCTCGATGACGACGTAGCACTGCTCGGCGATCTCCTGCCGCAGGTCGACGGGGGCGGGCTTGGCGAACGTCGGCTTGCGGTAGCGCCGGACCTCCACCCCCTGGGCTCGCAGCCGCTCGTCGATCCGGTCGAGGAACACGTCGCCACGGGCCTTGGAGATGTCCAGCAGCCCGACGACCCTCCCATCCAGGATGGCGGGGCGAGGGGTACGCGGCCGGACCGCAGGGGTGGTCTCGTCGGTCGGGTCCAGCACCCATCTCGTCGAGCTCACGTCCTCACCTCCACGGTCGTCGGGTCGCTGCCGGCCTCGCCGCTGACCCATCCGCCGATGATGCCAGAGAACATCCCGGCCCCGCCGCCGGCATGGACGATCAGCAGCCCGCCGGGCCGGAACTTGGGGATGTCCATCTCCGCCAGTCCCTCGGGCAGGCCCTCGTCGATCCCGCCGGCCCCCCGCACCATCTCCGCACCCGGGATGGTCAGCAGCGACGTCAGCTCGGCATGCAGGCGTCCGCGGTCCCAGCCGGCATCGGCGAACACCCGGGCGTGTTCGGGCGCGACGACGAGCATCGCGTCGAACGCCATGGCCAGCTTGGGGTGGGCGACGCTGCGCAGGCTGGCGGCCATCGACGCGGCCAGCGACTCGGGCCGTCGGCTGATCTGGTCGATCATCCCGTGCACCCCACAGCCGGCGAACACCGTCACGGTGGTCGCGTCGGCGGCGAACCCGCGGTCGACCGCAAGCGATGTCCAGGGCGAGCCAGCCTCGTCCTCGGCGAAGCAGAACGTGTACTTGCCCGGCTGGCCGAGCGTTGCCCGGTCGACCCCGCCGGGATGCCCGCCGCCGAGGTTGCGCACGACGAGGTTGAGCGCCCGCCCGATCGTGGCGTTGGCGCGGTTGCCCTGCCCGAGGGCGTTGATGCCGCTGTTCATGCCGATCCGCGTGGCGCCCGGCCCGTTGACCACGACGACCGGCCCGGCGAACCACGTCGTCGCGAGCAGCCCGTGCATGTTGAAGCGGTCCGAGCAGGCGGCCTCGACGGCGGCGATGACGAAGGGGAGGTACTCCGGCCGGCAGCCGGCCATGACGGCGTTGACTGCGACCTTCTCCACCGTCGCCTC
Organism: Euzebya pacifica; assembly: GCF_003344865.1. Lineage (GTDB taxonomy): Bacteria > Actinomycetota > Nitriliruptoria > Euzebyales > Euzebyaceae > Euzebya > Euzebya pacifica. Next base: position 268,016 of record NZ_CP031165.1, on the reverse strand, counting down.
GGCCAGGTTCGGCGGGACGACGGCGACGACCTCGTCGGGCGCGCGGGTGGTCCCGGTCAGCATGGCGGCGACCCGTTCGGGGGTGGGCGGGACAACGGGCAGGCCGTCGGTCCAGCCACGGTCGAACATCGCCTCGATGTCGTCCTCGGCCGACGCCAGCTCCACCCGGCGGCTGGTCAGCCCGTCGCCGGCGAACCGTGCCCGCAGCGTGTCGACGACGTCGGGGTCGACCGACAGCGACCCGCACCCCGGACGGAACTCCGGCAGGTCCGGACCCAGCCCGGACAGGCGGGTGAACGCCTCCCACTCCTCGCGATCCCAGCCGACGATCCGGTCGACCACTTCTCCGTCGGCGACCCTCAGCAACGTCGGCACCACCTCGATGTCGTGGTGCCACGACAGCGCCAGGTCCTCGTCGTGGAGTGGGTCGACGCTGGCCGGCCACGCGGGGTCGTCCTGCGTGACGACCGTCACCAGGCCGGTGGCCCACAGCCGCTCCAGGACGGGGACCACCATCACGCAGGTCGGGCAGTCGCGCTTGACCACGGCGACCAAGCCCTCGGGCAGGTCCGGCACGGTCGTGGAAACCATCGACGGTGACGCTACACCGCAGGTGCCGTTGCGGTCCCCGCCGAAATAGTGTCAGGCCGGGGCGGGCCCGTCGACGTTGATCGTCGGCACACCCTCCCCTGCCCGGACGATGACCGCTCGCGAGGTCACCTCGCCCGGATTGGACTCCCGGTGGACGGCGTACGGCGGGATGTGCAGGAAGTCGCCGGGGCCGGCGTCGTCGACCACCGTTCCGCCCGGCCCCGACTGCATGCGCAGCGTCCCGGCGACCACGTACAGGGTGCTGTCGTGGTCGCCGTGGTGATGCCATCCGCTGGCCACGCCGGGGGCGGTCTCGACCGTCCCCGTCCAGGTGCGGTCAGTCCGGAACGCGAGGCGTCGGGTCATGCCGGGGGTCGGGTCGGCCACGGACAGCTCGTCCTCACCGACGACGCGGGCGGGTCGTGCGGGGTCCTGTTGGTGCATGACGCGATCCTTGCACCCGCGCGCGGAGCAGACCGCGGCAGTCAGATCACCAGGAGGATCGCGGCGTATCCAGCGGCACCCAGCACCAGGGGGCCGACCCGGCTCTCGCGTTCCTCGGGCAGCTCCTCCTTCACCACGGTGAGGACGATGGACCCGGCGAGGAAGGCCAGGGGCAGGCCGACGGCGACCTCGGGCAACACGACGACCAGGCTTGCCAGCCACCCGACCAGCACCGCTGCGGCAAGGACGTAGCGGCCGGTGTCGTGGTACAGCCGGCCGTGGTCCTCGCGCAAGCCGTGGTCGTTGACGACGAAGTGCACACCCATCGCCGCGGCGAACAACCAGACCGAGCTGTCCGACAGCCGGGCCTGCTCCAGCAGCAAGTAGCCGATCACCATGTTGTAGAGGCCGTAGGCACCGATGTGCACCCACCCGACCCGGTCGTCGGTCTGGCGGTCCTGCTCGGCCGCCTTGGACCGTTCGGCCTGCTGCTGGAGGGCGTAGAACGCCAGCAACCCGACGAGCGCCATGAGCCAGGCGTTGCGCTCGACCGACGCCAGCCAGCCGGTGGACTCCTCGAGCTCCGCCGCGATGTGCGCCACCTCGGGCAGGAGGTGCACGAACACGTAGGCCAGCGAGACACCCGACGCCGCGGACAGCCATGCCCGACGGGGCACCGCCCCCACCTCGAACAGCCGCCGCCCCGCCAGGTGCAGCCCCGCAAGGCAGACGGCGAGGAATCCCGTCACCCACGTCGTCGTCATGCAGGGCCGGTACCCGGCAGCCCCGCTGCTCACACGACAGGCCAACACGACACGAGGCCGAGTTGGCCGTCCGACCCCTCCCCTCCACCGAACGTCGGGCACCATGCACTGGCTGATGACCACTCCGGACCTGCCACCCTCCCCTGCGGAGCGCCGCCATGCGGACCTGCTGCGGTCCGAACGCACCATGCTCTGGGTGCGGACCCTCGCGGCGGTCTTCGCCCTGGTCCAGATCATCACGTACTCGGCGTTGCCCTATCCGCCGGGGTGGGCCGGTGCATCCCTCGGGCTGGTCGTCGTGATGGCCGTGGTCAACATGGTCGTCCTGGCCCTGCTGATGACGCGCTGGGCGTCCACGCTGCCGCGCGCCCGTGGCCTGGCCCTGACCACGACGGCCCTCGACGTGCTCGTCGCCAACGGGCTGGTGCTGGCCTACAGCTTCGATCCGGGGTCGGCCCACTGGGCGATCCTGTTCCTCACCCCGCTGCTGGGCGCGGCCCGGTTCCGCCTGCCGGGTGCGCTGATCGCGTGGGGCGGCACGGCCGTGCTGTACACCGCCCGCCAGGCGTTCGCGGCGGACCGCTTCGAGGACATCAGCTTCTCCCCCTCCTCCATCGGGTTCCGCATGGGGCTGGCCCTCCTCGTCGCGCTCGTCGCCGGCCTGCTGGCCCGCGACCTGGCGCGCGAGCGGGAACGCACCGCCCAGGCGCTGACCGAGGTCGCCCGGGTCGACCTGCTGCGTGCCCGTCTCGTCGGCTCGCTCGCCCACGACCTCCGTTCGCCGCTGACCGCCATCAACGGCGCCCTCAAGGCCATCACCCCGGACCAGCCAGCGGAGCTGCAGGAGCAGCTGGTCGGCCTCGCCCGACGACAGGGGGCCAGGCTGGCCCGCGTGGCCGACGGCATGATCGACCTGGCCCGTGTCGAACGAGGTCAGCTCGAGCTGGAGCTCCACCCGACCGACCTGGCCGAGGTGGTCGCCGCCACCCTCGAGGCGCTCGCTCCCAAGGAGGGAGAGGTGTCGGTCGCGATCCCCGACGGGCTGATGGTCGAGGCTGACCCCGACCGGCTGGACCAGATCCTCTACAACCTGATCGGCAACGCGATGCGCCACGGCCGACCGCCGGTCGAGGTGACCGCGACCGAGGACGGCCGGGCCGTGACCATCGCCGTGACCGATCAGGGCAAGGGTGTCCCGACCGAACGGCAGGACGGCCTGTTCGACGCCTTCACCACGTCGGGGTCGGGCGGGATCGGCCTGGGCCTGTGGCTGGTCCAGGAGCTGGCCCGAGCCCACGGCGGCGAGGCCAGCTACCGCGCCACCGATCACGGCGGTGCCTGCTTCGAGGTGGTCCTGCCCCGCGCCTGACCGGGTACTAGGCCGGCGCGTCCCCCACCGGTTCGCCGCCGTGCAGCCACTCCAGCAGGTCCGGTGGGAACAGCTCGGCCGCACGTTCCTCGTAGCGCTGGACCAGGCGGGGATCCAGCCGCCGGCCGTCGCCGACCCGGCCGCCGCGGAAGAACTGGCTGGGGTCGAGGATGATGCCGACGGGGTCGGGGACCATCCGGTGGGCGTTGTCGCGCATGGCCTCCAGCGACGTGGCCTCGACGGCACAGTCGACGTGCTCCAGCGGCAGGTCCAGGGCAACGGCCAGGCGCTCGACCTCGCGTCGCCGGTCGACCACGAGGTCGGCGTAGCGGACCAGCACGACGTTGGGTTCCTCACGGCGCTGCCACGCATCGATCAGGTGGTGAGCCACGCCGTTGAGCGAGTCGAGGTGCTGGCGCGGATCGGCGTCGTCGACGACCCAGCGGCTGAGCCACGTGCCCAGCTCGACGACCGGTCGACCCGCGGGCACCGGCTGCCCGGCGAGCTCGGCCATCCGTCGCCGGTCGAGGTTGCGGATGTGGTGGAACAACGACGTGGCGGCGTCCAGCGGATGGCGGGCCACCACGACATAGCCAAGGCCCTCTCGCCACGGCAACCCGTCCAGCGGCGTGTGGGTCTTGATGACGCGCCGGTGCTCCTGCGCCTCGAGCCGGCCGAGCACCTCCAGCAACGGCTCGACCAGGTGGTCGATCCACGGCGAGACGACGGGGAGGGGTGCCGGCAGGTCGGGGCCGTGGATCAGGTGCAGCAGGATCGCCTGGGCCCAGGTCGTCCCGTGCTTGGTCCGCGTCGACACGACGATGTCGCCGTCCCGGCGCGACAGGCCACCCCAGCGACTGGAGTCCTCGTCACGCGATCGGTATCTGGGTCGGCCCACGCCCCGCAGTGTGCCTGTCGCGCAATCGCCGAGTGGCCGGCAGGGACGAGGCGGTACGGTGCGGACGTGGGCACCGTGGACGCGTTCATCGAGGGGCTGGCCGAGCCCGACCGCGCTGCCGTTCGGCGGGCGGCCGACATCGTCATGCGGGTCGCGCCGGACGCCGAGCAGTCGACGAGCTACGGCATGGCCGCCTTCCGGTCCGGCGGCAAGCCGCTGATCGGATTCACGTCCAGCAAGAACCACCTGTCGGCCCACCCGTTCAGCCCGCCCGTGGTCGACGCCGTCGCCTCGGAGCTGGACGGCTCCTCGCTGTCCAAGGGCACCATCCGGTTCACCGCCGCGCAGCCGATCCCCGACCATGTGGTCGAGGCGATGGTGCGGCTGCGCCTCGCCGAGATCGCCTGACCCCGGCCCGACACGTCCGGGGGCGTAGGATCAACGGGCCGTGAAGCCGTTCCTCCTCCTCGCCCACCGCACCGTCGACCGTGCCGCCGACGACGAGTACGCCGCCATGCTGCGCTTCTCCGGCCTGGAGGAGTCCACCCTCCACCGGGTCAGGATGGAGCAGGGCCCCCTCGGGCCGGTCGACCTCGACGACTACTCCGGCGTGATCCTCGGTGGCGGCCCCTACAACGTGACCGAGCCGGTCAAGTCCGCCGCCCAGCAACGCGTCGAAGCCGAGGTCAGCGCGTTGCTCGACCAGGTCGTCGCCCGGGACCTGCCGTTCCTCGGTGCCTGCTACGGCATCGGCACGCTCGGCACCCATCAGGGCGCGATCGTCGACCGGACCCACTCCGAACCGGTTGGACCGATGACGATCACGCTGACCGAGGAGGGGACGGCCGACCCGCTGATGGCCGGCCTGCCCGAGACGTTCGAGGCCTACCTCGGCCACAAGGAAGCGATCCGCCGGCTGCCCGCCCACGCGGTGCGCCTCGCCTCCTCCCCGACCTGTCCGGTGCAGGCCTTCCGGATCGGTCGCAACGTCTACGCCACCCAGTTCCACCCCGAGCTGGACCTCCCCGGTATCGAGACCCGCATCGACGTGTACAAGGATGCCGGCTACTTCGAACCGCACGAGGCCGATCTGCTGATCGCGAGGGCCCGCCAGCGCACCGTCGAGCACCCGATGCGGATCCTCGCGACGTTCGTGGACCGGTACGCCCGCACCCGCGTCGCCTGACCCGAACCGCCACGGCAGGAATTCGCGACCACCGCGTCGAACCTCTTCTTCGGGGCGACCACAGAGCCGACGTCGCCTCCACGAGGAGAGCAAGATGTCACGCCGTCGTTCGTTCCTGCCGATCGCGGTCGCCACGCTGGCCATCGCCCTGGTGCTGCCGTTGCTGCAGTCCGCCGCACCCGCCACCGCCGACGACCCGGCCGTCCGTGTCGGCTTCGGGGTCCGGACGATCACGCCGGTCGGTGAACCTCCGGCAGAGTGGGCCCAGTTCTTCACGCCTCACCCGGAGACCGGTGTGTGGGGCGAGCCCTACGTCGACCTCGACGGCGACGGCTGCTACTCCGGTGTGACCAACGAGGACGCCGCGCCGGTGCTCGACGGTGAGCCGCCGACCGGTGCCGCGCCCGAACCGTTCGTCGACCAGCCGTGGAACTCCGCCGGTGACGGCGTGGAGGTTCCCGGCCCGTACGGCGTGCGCGGCGTCGACATCTACGGCGACCCCGACTCCACCGGCAAGTGGGACGGCGTGTGGGGCAACGCCGGCTTCGGCGCCATCTGCGCCCTCGGTGCCAACGACGACACGCTCGCCTCGGCGATGGTCGTCGACGACGGCGAGACCACGGTGGCGATGGTGTCCCTCGATGTCGTTGGGCTGTTCAACATCGAGGTCCAGCGGATGCGCCGCGAGCTGGTCGCCCGCTACCCCGACATGCCGATCGACGAGCTCGTGGTCAGCTCGACCCACACCCACGAGGGCGTGGACACGATGGGCTACTGGGGCCAGCTGTTCCTCAACACCGACGGCAAGTTCCCCGCCTACCAGGCGTTCATCCGCTCCCAGATCATCGATGCGGTCCGCGAGGCGTGGGAGGCCCGTGTCCCCGCCGAGGCGAAGTGGGCCAGCGGCGCACAGCCGATGGGCATCCGCGACTCGCGCCCGCCCTTCGTCGTCGACGGCGAGGTCCCGTCCGGCCAGTTCGTCCACGCCGAGACGGGCGAGGTGATCGGCACGATCGTCAACTGGTCCAACCACCCCGAGGCGCAGGGCTCCAACAACCCGTACATCTCCTCGGACTTCCCGACCTGGACCCGCGAGTACCTGACCGCCGAGACCGGCGCCCCGGCCATCTTCTTCACCGGGGCCGTCGGCGGGCTGCAGACCCCGCTGGGTGTCGACATCACCGGCCCCGACGGGACCCAGTACGGCTCGTCGGTCAGCTGGGAACGGACCCAGGCCATCGGTGAGCTCGTCGCCATCTCGGCGCTCGAGGCGCTGGAGGACGCCCCGGTGGAGGCGCTGCCGACCATCGACGCGAAGCGGCGGGTCTTCACCTTCGACGCCGACAACAACGTCCTGCGCGCCCTCAGCTTCCGCGGTGTGTTCGACCTGCCGACCTTCGTCGGTGCCGAGTCGTGGGGTGATCCCGAGGACCGCACCGACGGCGTGTACGTCGACTCCTTCGGCCCGCAGAACCAGACCGAGATGGTCCGCGTCACCATCGGTGACGCCGTGTTCCTGACGGTGCCCGGCGAGCTGTCACCGGAGATCGAGCTGGGCGGCTACGGTCGCGTCGACCAGACGTTCCCGCACTGGAACGGTGGGGAGGGGACCTACGACGCGTGCCCCGAGGCCGACACCAGTCGTCCCCACGAGCCCGTCATCAGCGACACCTACCCCGACGCCGAGCACCTGTTCGTGCTGGGCCTCGGCCAGGACGAGCTGGGCTACATCATCCCCGGCTACGACTTCCACCTGATCGAGGCGCCGGGTGACCCCATCGGCGACGCCGGCTACCCCGGCGTCGGCCCGGGCCTCGTGCCGCTGGGCGGCCTGGAGTACGAGTCCTGCGGCGAGGGCCACTACGAGGAAACCGTGTCGGTCTCCTCCACCTTCGCGCCGTGGGTGGCGTGTGTGGCCGTCGAGCTGTCGGGCATCCAGCCGTGGGGCGACGAGGACTACCCGGCCTGCAGCCACGCCAACACCCACACCAACCCCTACGGCGTCCGCACCGACGACCTGCCCGGCGGACAGCCGGCCGACCGGTTCACCGAGGCCGAGGCCCGTCAGCGGATGATCGACGCGATCGAGGCGTCCCACGGCCACTCCCACCTGCCGGAGGAGCACGTGATCTCCCCCGACGCGCGAGTGGAGGAGCCGGGACACACCCACGGCAACGGGGTCGTCCACGAGCACTGAGGTCGGGGCGAACGGGCCGCGGCGTACTCCTGCTGGCGCGGACCTGCCCCGCCGGTTGCAGGGCGTTAGGTTGGCGACCTGATGGCCCTGCTGCTCCCGCCGACCCCCGTTCCGTCGCTCGCTGCCTACGTGGACGGCGGTGGCGGGGAGGGGTTGGCGACGGCGTTGGAGCTGACCCCGGAGGAGGTCATCGACGAGGTCCGCGAGTCACGGCTCCGGGGCCGTGGCGGCGCGGGGTTCCTCACGGGCACCAAGTGGGCGTCGGTGCGGGAGGGAGCGCGAGAGTCCGACTCCACCGCCTACCTGGTCTGCAACGGTGCGGAGGGGGAGCCGGGCACTGCCAAGGACCGCGCGCTCGTGGCCGCCAACCCCTTCCAGCTGATCGAGGGGATCTGCATCGCCCTGCACGGGATCGGTGCGGTCGAGGCAGTCATCGGGGTCAAGGCCCACGACGAGCACCAGGTGACCCGCCTGTGCAACGCGGTCGATGAGGCGACCGCCGCCGGCTGGGAGGGCGCCGATCGGATCATCGTGGTCACCGGTCCCGACGAGTACCTCTACGGCGAGGAGAGCGCGATGCTGGAGGTCATCGAGCACAAGCTGCCGATGCCACGCATCCTGCCGCCCTACATGCAGGGCCTGCACGCCACGATGGACCAGCCCAACCCCACCGCGGTCAACAACGTGGAGACCCTGAGCCACGTCGCGCACGTCTTCCGGGAGGGCGCCGCGGCCTGGCGCCAGGTCGGCACCGAAACCGCCGCCGGGACGATGATCTTCACCGTGTCCGGCGACTGCACGCGTCCCGGGCTGTACGAGCTGCCGCTCGGTACCTCGCTGCGGGAGCTGTTGGTGGATCACGCAGGAGCTGAGGACATCGGGTTCGTCATCTCCGGGGTCTCCAACACCGTCATCACCCCCAGGCTGCTGGACCTGCCGATGGACTTCGACTCCTTCGCCGAGGCGGGCACCGGCCTGGGCTCCGGCGGGTTCGTCGTCTACGGGAGCCACCGCGACGTCGTCCAGGTCACCGAGCGGCTCGCGGAGTTCCTGGCGGTGGAGTCCTGTGGACAGTGCAACGCCTGCCAGCTCGGCACCGCGACGATGGCTGACGCCCTCAAGCGGATCGACGCGGGGGACGGCACGACGGGCGACCTCGCGGAGATCCGCGCCACGCTGTCCACGGTCACCAACAGCCGTCGCTGCTACCTGCCGGTCGGGGCGCAGCTGACCATCGGCAGCATGATGGAGGAGTTCGGCGAGGCCTTCCGCTCCCGGCTGGGTGTGCCCGGCGACCCCGAGGTCGCCGTCGACGTCCCCAAGATCGTCCTGCTGGAGGACGGGGTGGTCCGCTATGACCCCGACTACCACCGCAAGCGCCGCGACTGGTCCTACCCCACCACCGAACCGGGTGACCCGGACGGCGCTGCCGAACCGGAATCACCTCGGTGATGGTTGGGTGTGCGGCCGCAGCGTGACGCCTCCGCCGATCCCGATGTCACACCCCCGGCGTAGGGTGCGAAGTACATCGAGATCGAGCTTCTGCAGGAGGTGAACACGGTGGTGGAACGCGGCGTTGAGGTCGGCTGGGACGAGCTGGTCGACGTCCTGCGCGCACAGGGCCTCGGGGACGTTCCCGTCAGCGTCTGGACCACCGCGGACGATCTCGCGGGGATGCCGCCGGTGGGTGATGGGCCGGTGCCGGCGGTGACCAGGGCGTTGGAGGGGCTGGGACGGATCAACGGATGGTTGGCGGGTTCCGATGCGGCGGACCTGGCCGACCCGGCCGAGCTGCAGACCGTGGTCGCGGGGCTGGCCAATCTGGATGCGGCCCTGTCGGCGGCTCGGTTGCGGGCGATGCTGGCGGCGCGGGAGGCAGGACTGCCGGAGGCCGAGGGGGCGGTCTCGTTGCAGGCGTGGGCGACGCAGGCCCTGTCGGTCTCTTCGGCGACCGCAGCGAGAGAGGTACGGCTGGCGGAGGGGCTGATCGACCGGCCGGACGTGGTGGACATGCTGCAGGCGGGGTCGATCTCCCACGACCACGCGGCAGGGATCGTGGCGGCGGCGGAACGGCAGGCGGCGGATCAGGAAGCTGCTGCTCGTGTCCGGATGGCGGAAGAGGAGGAGGCGCGGGAACGGCGGCGACGGGCCGACCAGCAGGCGCAGGCCGACGCCGCGTCGATGGCCGAGCGGATGCGGCTGGCCCGGGAGGCTGCCGAGCGGGAGCAGCAGCTGGCGAGGGAACGCGCCGAGGAGCGGGCAGCGAAGGCGGCGGAAGAGGAAGCGGCCCGGCGTGCCCGCCAGGACGCGCTGGTGGAGCAGGCCGTCCAGGGGTCATCGCCCGACCGTGTCCGGCGAGAGGCGACCCGCTTGCGGTCGCAGGATGCCGAGGCGTTGGAGCGTGCGGCGGCCGCCCAGCGGTCCCGCCGGTCGGTGCGGTTGTGGACCGATCGCACGACCGGGCAACGGGTGTTGCGGGCCGACCTGACCGATGACGACTACGACCTGCTGCGCGCCGGGTTGCAGGCCTGTGAGGCGCCGGACCCGAAGAACACCCCGGCCGCGGAGCTGCGGACCCCCGAGCAACGTCGCTACGACGCGTTCCTCGATCTGGTCGCGGCGGGCCTGGCGGCGGGTGAGCTGCCGACCTCGCGGGGGGTCAAGCCACACGTGACGGTGACGGTGCCGGCCGAGACGTTGACCGGTGATGCGGACCGGCCGGGGGTGACGTCGTTCGGGACGGTGATCTCGCCCGAGACGGCTCGGCGGTTGGCGTGCGATGCGTCGTTGACGCGGGCGGTGTTGTCGCCGTCGGGGATGCCGTTGGACATCGGACGGTCGACGCGGGTGTGGACGGCCGCGCAGCATCGTGCCGCCGAGCTGTTGTTCGGTGGCTGTGCGTTCCCATCGGGAGAGGGCGAGCCGTGCGGCCGGCCCATGGGCTGGACGGATCTGCATCACGTGATCTGGTGGCGGCACGACGGTCCGACCGATCAGGACAACGGGGTGCCGTTGTGCCGGTTTCACCACACGGCGGTGCACCACGACGGCTGGACGCTTGAGTGGGACCTGCCGACCGGCACCGTCACGATCCACCGTCGACGCCGGGGCACGACGGTCCGACGATCGGCGGTGTTCCCCCGCGACAACCACAACGGCGGACCGACGCCCGGCCCGGACGATCCACCCGGCAGCGCCCACGAACACGACGACCACGATCACGACGACCTCGATCACGACGACCTCGATCACGACGACCTCGATCACGACCCCGGCGTCCACCCCGGTAACGGTCCCGCCGACGGCGATGGTCGATTGCCGATCTGACCCGCACCCCGCCGACCGGCGGGGCCGTTGGGCTGCCCGGGCGTGCCGGGGGTCAACCAAGGCCCGCCGCGGCGACCAGCTGGCGCTCGTCGCGGCGCCAGGACGTCGCTCAGCTGATCGGCTGAGAGGATCCGACGGCGGGTAGCGGCCCGTTCGCGTCCATCCGCCATGGGGTAGACCGGGGGCATGCGCATCTTCTTCACCGGCGGCAGCGGCAAGGCCGGACGCCACGTGGTCCCCTACCTCCTCGAGCAGGGGCACCGCATCACCAACGCCGACCGTGTTCCGCTGGGCCTCGATGGTGTGCACGACCTGCGGGTGGAGCTGACCGACGCCGGCCAGGTCGTCTCGGCCCTGAAGGCCCCGGCCGGGTTCGACGAGCTCGACCTCGACGCCGTGCCGTCCTACGACGCGATCGTCCACTTCGCCGCCATCCCCGCGATCCTGATCGAACCGGACAGCGAGACGTACCGGATCAACGTCCTGTCGACCTACAACGTCTTCGAGGCGGCGATGGCGCTCGGCATCCCGAAGGTGATCTTCGCGTCGTCGGAGACCACGTACGGCGTCTGCTTCGCGCAGGGCGAGCGCAAGCCGGACTACGTGCCGGTCGACGAGGACCACCCGACGGTCCCCGAGGACAGCTACGCCATGTCAAAGGTGGCCAACGAGGTCACCGCCCGGTCGTTCCAGGCCCGCTCCGGCATCGACGTCTACGGCCTGCGGATCAACAACGTCATCGAGCCCCACGAGTACGCCGCGAACTTCCCCGCCTACGTCGAGGACCCGTCGCTGCGGCGGCGCAACATCTTCGCCTACATCGACGCGCGCGACCTGGGGCAGATGGTCCAGCGCTGCCTGGAGACCGACGGCCTGGGCTACGAGGTCTTCAACGTCGCCAACGCCGACACCTCCGTCGCCGCGACCACCGAGGAGATCCTCGATCGGTTCTACGACGGCGTGGAGGTGCGACGCGAGATGGGACCGCACGAGACGTTCTACGCCATCGACAAGGCACATCGGCTGGTGGGGTTCGACCCCGTCCACACCTGGCGCGACGAGCTGGATGCCCCCGGCTGACGAGGGCTCGTAGGCTGCCGGCCCATGGCTGATCCCCTCCTCCCCTCCCGCCAGCTCGGTGACCTGCCCGTCGGTGCCGTCGGGCTGGGCTGCATGTCCCTTGCCTCGATGTACGGCGCGGCCGACGAGGTCAGCGCCACGGCTGCGGTGCACCGGGCGATCGAGCTCGGCGTGACGATGTTCGACACCGCCGACGTGTACGGCGCCGGGACCAGCGAGCGGCTGCTGGGGGCCGCAGTTCGGGACCGTCGGGACGACGTGGTGATCGCCACCAAGTTCGGCATCGTGGCCGACCCCGAGGACTACAGCCAGCGGACCATCTCGGGGCACCCCGACCACGTCCACCGGGCCTGCGACGCCTCCCTGGACCGGCTCGGCGTCGACCACATCGACCTGTACTACCAGCACCGCGTCGCCACCGACGTCCCGGTGGAGGAGACGTGGGGCGCCATGGCCGAGCTGGTCGCCGCCGGCAAGGTCCGCCACCTCGGCATCTCCGAACCATCGGCGGAGTCCTTGCGCCGGGCGGCGGCTGTGCACCCGGTCGCCGCGGTCCAGAACGAGTGGTCGCTGTGGAGCCGGGAGGTGGAGGAGGAGATCCTGCCGCTGTGCCGCGAGCTCGGTGCCGGCTTGGTCGCCTACAGCCCCCTCGGCCGAGGGTTCCTCACCGGCACCGTGACGTCGACGGCCGACCTGGGCGAGACGGACTTCCGCCGCGAGCTGCCCCGCTTCGACGACGACAACCTGCAGCACAACCTCGACCTGGTGACGCAGGTGCGGGCGATGGCGACCGACCGCGGGGTCACGCCGGCCCAGCTGGCGTTGGCCTGGCTGCTGGCGCAGGGCGACGACGTCGTGCCGATCCCCGGCACCTCCAAGGCCACGCGGGTGGAGGAGAACGTCGCCGCCGTCGCCGTCGAGCTGACCGACGACGAGCTGGCGGCCATCCAGGCGGTCTTCGCCGACGGCGTGGCCGGTGCCCGCTACCGCGACATGTCATGGGTGGGCCGGTAGCCGGGTAGAGACTGGGCATGCGCCACAACCCCGACACCGTCCTGTCCGATGACGACGTCGTCAAGGGCGTCATCCGCCGCAACCCGTGGGCGACGATGATCAGCCACGGCGACGACGGGCTGGTCGCGTCGCACTACCCGTTCCTGCTGGACGAGACGGCCGAGGACATCGTCCTGCTCAGCCACGTCGGACGGCCCGACGAGGAGCTGCACCAGCTGGGGACCCGCGAGGTGCTCGTCGTCTTCGAGGGCCCCAACGGCTACGTGTCACCCAGCTGGTACGGCACCAGCCCGGCGGTCCCGACGTGGAACTTCGTGGCCGTGCACTGCCACGGCACCCCGGAGGTGCTGGACACCGACACCAACCTCGACGTGCTCGAACGGCTGGTCGACTACTTCGAGGCGCCGCTGCCCGAACCGTTCCGCCTGCGACGGGACGCCGAGAACAGCGACTACGCCGACCGGCTGGTGTCGGGGACGGTCGGGTTCTCGCTACGGGTCGAGCGCTACGAGGCCAAGGACAAGATGAGCCAGGACAAGCCGCCGGAGGTGGTCCAGCGGGTCATCGAGGCGCTGCGCCAGGAGGGCCCCCACCACAACCCCGCGTTGGCCGAGCGGATGGACGCCCACCAACGCCTCCGCCCACTGTCCGAGGACACCTGACCCCTCCCCCGGCGTGTGCGGTCCACGACCTCCCGAGCCGCCCAACGCACCCACCCCCTCCACCGGCCTGTGCGATCCCCGACCGCTCCAGCCGGCCAACGCACCCACCCCCTCCCCCGGCGTGTGCGATCCCCGACCGCTACAGCCGTCCAACGCGCCCACCCTCCTCCAACGTGTGCGATCCCCGACCGCTCGGGCTGTGGAACGCGCACGCCGGCTGGACCCGGGTGACATCGACCACCCTCCAGGCCGCCGATCGCACACGCCCGCCCGGCCACGGGGACGCGGCCGCCCGAGCCGTGGGCACGCGAATAGGCTGACGCGCATGCCGACCGACGACCGCTCCCCCGACAAGCCCACCGACGCGCCCACCCACGCCGCCCCCGCCGCAGACACCGCCGCAGACACGCCGAGCGCAGACACGGTGACGCCCGAGCACCGGCCGCCTGCTGGGGCCAGCGCGGCGATGACATGGGCACCCGACGGCCACGAGTCCCTCGACGTCACCGCGACCGCCGGGTGGACGGTGCTGCGTCGCGAGGAGTCGCCCGCCGCGGAGATGTTCGCCGTCGCCTACACCCTCGACGGCGCCGACCCCGGCGAACGGCCGGTCACGTTCGTCTTCAACGGCGGCCCCGGCGCCTCCTCGGCCTTCCTCCACGTCGGGCCATCGGACCTCGCCGGATCGTCGTCCCCGACGACGGCTCGCTGCCCGCCATGCCCGTCCGCCTGACCGACAACGACGCCTCTTGGCTGCCGTGGACCGACCTGGTGTTCGTCGATCCCGTCGGCACCGGCTTCTCCCGCCCGGTCCCCGCCAAGGACGGCAAGGAGAACGGCAAGGACGCCAAGGCCGACGACCCGGGCTACTACAGCTTCGCCAGCGACCTGGCCGCCCTGCGCGAGTTCACCTCCCGCTGGCTGTCGGCCAACGGCCGCTGGGCCTCACCCGTGTGGCTGGCCGGCGAGAGCTACGGCGGCTACCGGATCGGCCGCCTGGCCCGCTCCCTCCCCGTCGACGAAGGCGTGGGCCTGTCCGGCGTGGTGCTGATCTCCCCCGCCATGGAGCTCGCGCCGCTGACGATGACCGACTACTCCGTGGAGGGGTTCGTCGACGTGGTCCCGACGATGGCGGCCGCAGCCCTGCACCACGGGAGGATCCGCGGGGTCGACGACGCCGCCGGGGTGGAGGAGGTCATGGCCGCCGCCACGAGCTTCGCCGCCACCGACTACGTGACGTTCCTCGCCCAGGGCGCGGCGATGGCCCCCGAACGACGAGCGGCGGTCCTGTCCCGTCTGGCCGACCTGACCGGACTCGACCCGGCGCTGGTCGAGCGGCTGCACGGCCGCATCCCGATCGACCGGTTCGTCCGTGAGCTGCTGCGCGACGAGCAGCAGGTCCTCGGCCTCTACGACGCCACCCAGACCGTCGTCGACCCCTTCCCGGACCGCGAACCCTTCGGCGGCGCCGAGCACACCCTCCACGGCATGACCGCGGCCTTCACGATGGGCGCCAACCAGGTGATCCGTGGCGAGATCGGCGTGGCCACCGAGCGGCAGTACCACCTGCTCAGCATGGCGGTGAACAAGGCATGGCGGGCCGACGAGGACGCCCACGCGCTGGAGAGCCCCGGCGGTGCCACCGACGACCTCCGCTATGGCCTTGCCGTCAACCCGCACCTGCAGGTCCTGGTCGTCCACGGCCGCCACGACCTGGTGACGGCGCTGCACACCTCGCAGCGGCTGGTCAACCAGATGCGCCTGGACCCGACCGCCGCCGGCCGCGTTCGCCTGCGTGCCTACGACGGCGGCCACATGTTCTACACGCTGGGCCACAGCCGCTCGGCCTTCACCGCCGACGTCGCCGAGCTGTACGGGATCACGAGCCCGGGGTAGCACGGATCGAACAACCTTTGTGAACCGGGTTCACGAGACGGTGTCCACCGTGTAGCGTCCCCATGGCTCCAGTACAAGGAGCGGGAGGCTCTGCCATTGCGCCTCCCGCGACACGCGATGAGGGGGACGGCCGCCCGGCTCCACCGGGGCGGCCGTCTGCTGCGACAGCAACGGTCCGGTCATGGACGGGCGTCCTGACCTCCGCGGCTCAGCGGACGAGCGCCTCCAGGCGCGCGACGGTGTCGGGCGTGACGGCGGCGGTGCCACCGACGACGAGCAGGTGGCCGATGACGCGATCCTGCTGGGCGATCAGGTTGGCGGTCCACGACGAGGCGTCGAGGTCGATGCCATCGACCAGCAGCAACATGCCGCCGACCCCTCCGGCGGCGGCCGCGGCCGCCAGCCCGTCGGGCCAGTCCCGTCCGGTCGCCACGTAGGCCACGGACGGGTCGACGCCGCGTCGCTGTGCCTCCAACGCCACGTCGTGGCTGGTGGCGTAGCGGTCGGGACCGGCAAGCCGGATCACCGAGGACGTGCCATGCGTCGCCTCGGCGGCGATCGTCTCCGACACGGCCGCCTCGCCGCCGACGAGCAGCACCTCCTCGACGTCCAGCAGGCGTTCGGCAGTGGGGAAGGGCATCACGTCGACGGTGGTCAGCAGGATCGGCACACCCAGTCCGGCAGCCAGGCCCGAGCCGGTGACGGCGTCCGGCCAGCCGCGTGCGGGGTCGTTGTTGGCGCCTTCGGCCAGCACAACGACGTCGCCGATGCCGATGGTGTCGGCGACCAGCCCGGCGGTGGCGAAACGATCCTCTCCCGCCAGGCGGTCGACGGCCAGGCCCAGCGAAATCAGGTCCTGCTCGACGCCGGCAGGGACGGCCGATGTGCCGCCCAGCAAGATGACCCGGTCGGCGCCCAGCCGCGTGATCTCCGCGGCCACGTTGGGCTCCAGCCGGGGTGCGGTGGTCAGCAGGAGCGGGGCGTCCAGGGTGGCCGCCAGGGGCGAGCCGGTGAGCGCGTCGGGGTAGGCCGACCCGGTGGCCAGGACCACGGTGTCGGCGCTGGCCCGACGGGATGAGAGGGCGACGGCGGTGGCGACCCGGTCGGCCCCACCGACGCGGCCGATGGTCGGCGCCGGACGGTTGTCGGGCTGAGGCTCCGCCGACGGGCTGCCCACGACATCCCCGCCGGGATCGGTGGGGAACGGGCCGAGGCCGGCCTCGAACGGGTCGAGCCGACGGCCGCAGGTCGTCTGGGTGATCGGGTCGCACTGCTCGAACCGGGTGATGCCGCCGAAGTTGCCGGTCCACACCGACCCGTCGGGGCCGACCTGGGTGGCCGCGTAGAAGGAGTTGTTGGACGGAAAGCCCGTGGTGGGGACGGTCAGGACCGCTTCGCCGGTCTCGAAGTCGATGCCCTCGAGGGTCCACACGCCGTCGCGCGACCCGATGCCGTAGATCATCCCGGTGGCGGCCGACATGCTCGGGATGCCGTTGGGGATGGAGATCTCGGGGTTGGCCCACACCTCCTCACAGGTCCGCGTGGTGGGGTTCCAGTCGATGCGCTGCAGCCCGGTCGGCTGGTTGCCGGGCAGGCCCGACAGCAGCTGGCTGTAGGGGGCGAACTGCGGCGGGAACTGGCCGAGCACGGGGTCGAGCTGCTGGTAGTTGTCGACCACGACCACGGCGTTGCCGCGGACCAGGAGCGACTGCTCCGACAGCGACGACTCGGCGTCCTCCTCGCCGAAGGTCACGGGGAACTCACACGCGATCCGCGGGTCGTAGCCCTCGGCGATCGGCTGCCACCCGGCGGGGATGTCGTCGCGCCACAGCAGGACGACATGCATCAGGTCACGACCGTCGGTGATGGCGACGAAGCGGTCGTCGCCGGCGTCGGTGCCCATCAGGGACGGCGTCGACCCTGACCCCACTCCCAGGCGACCACCACCGCCGATGCCGGTGCCACCCGCCGCGTCGTCGGTCGGGTACGCCGCCCGCCAGGTGAGGGTGGGGGCCGCACCGTCGGGGGCGTCGACGCGGTACTGGGCGGCGGAGGTGACGACGTAGATGCCGCCCTGCTCGTCGGCAGCGATGGAGTTGGAGACGCTCTCCAGCTGGTCGTCCTCGACGGCCGGATCTGTGCAGGCGTCACCGTTGAGGGACAGGACCTGCAGCTCGTCGGCGTTCATGCGTGCGGGCTGACGGGGGACGACGCCGACGACCCCGAGCTCGGTGGCGAAGGCGATGCGCCCGTCGGCGGCCATGGTGATGCCGACCAGCTTGTCGGTGTCGCGGCACAGCGCCTCGGTGGGCAGCGCGAACTGGTGCAGCCGGGCCACCGGGGACATGCGGTCACCGGGGATCGCGTCGCCGTAGACCTCCACGGCACCCTCGCGACCGACGATCAGGTGGTCGTCGGCGTCGATCAGGTTGTAGGCGCCGCTGATGGAGCCGGGGCCGGGTGCTTCACCACCCTCGAGGGTCGGGCTGAACCGGTCGATGAAGCTGTTGGTCTCGGGGTCGAACTTGAAGATCGAGCCGTCGAAGCCGACCGTGGACCCCCAGGCCACGCGACGGCCGTCGGCGTATGGCGTGGAGAACTGGATCTGGATCGGCGCGTCGAAGAGGAAGTCGTGGAAGACGTCGACCTCCTCGGCCGGTCCGGCCGGGCCGGGCAGCGGCGAGGACGCCTGCGCGTAGGGACCCCGGTGCGAGGCCGACCAGATGGGCTGGGCCAGGTGGGGGTTGCAGGGCGGTTCGTTGCCGTCCGGCGCCTCGACGGTGACGCAGTCGCGCGGCCCGGCCTGCGCGTCGGCAGGTGGCGCGCCCCCGAGCAACGGGACGGCCAGGACGAGGGTCAGGAGGAGGACGGGAGCGCGGCTCATGTCGGGCAGGGTGCCGCCCGGGAAACCAGAACCTCAAGAACCGAGTGACCGATCAGTCACGCACCGTCACGCAGGAGGCAGAAACCGAGCGTGGCCGGTCAGCCGTCGTCGCCGGTGAAGTCGAGGACGAACAGGCCCTCGTCGAGGGTCGAGACCACGATGGTCCCGGAGTCGAAGAACGGGTAGACGTTCCATGCGCCGCTGAAGCCGGGTGCGTCGACGCCCGGGTCGACGTCGAAGTAGCCGACCTCCTCCAGCTCGCCGTTGCGCAGCCCGTCCTCGGTGTAGCGCAGCACCCGCAGTCCCGCGGTGTAGTTGGCCTGGAAGATCAGGTCGTCGACGACGTAGAGGTTGTGGTCGGTGGCCAGCGTGTCGTGCGCGAAGGCCGTCACGGCCGCGCCGTCGAAGGACCCGTCGGCGTCCTTGGCGTCGAGGTCGGCCAGCTCGACCCAGTAGGTGGTCGTGCCGCCGGTGAGGGCGCCGACCCGGGTGTTCAGCTCGTCCAGCTCGTCGCCCCAGATGAGGAAGTCGTGGTTGCGGCTGAGCCATCCCTGGTGGGCGTAGAACCCGGTGACCCCGTTGTCGGTGCCGACGGTGCCGGCGCCGTTGCGGTTGACGTAGTCGAGGGTGTTGATGATCGTCGGCTGGGCGTTGTCGGTGACGTCGACGATGTTGATCTCGTCCTCGTCGAAGGTGAAGCACAGCTCGGCCTGGGTGCCGTTGGACGGGTCACCGTCGGCGTCGCCGTGGGCGTAGCTGCCGTTGTAGTCGGTGTCGGGGCCGCGGTAGATCGTGCACTGGGCATCGTGGACGGTCAGGCCGTGGTCGAACCGGCCGGAGAACGCCGGGGCCAGCGGGTCGGCGATGTCGACGATGAACATGCCCCGGCCGTTGAAGGCGTCCACGCCGACCAGGAAGGCGGTGTCGGTCTCCTCGTTGATCACGAGGTTGTGGAACCCGTCGAGGGCGAAGGCGCCCGTGCCACCGGTCCAGGTGGCGTCGGCGGCGATGACGCGGGTCGGGTCGGCCGGCAGCTCGACCAGGGCGTTCAGGTCGACGATCTGCAGGCCACCACCGCGCTCGCTGACGATGTAGGCATGGTCGTTGTTGACCTTGACGTCGCGCCACAGGGCCCCGTCGGGTTCGTCGCGGTCGCCGCCGGCGTTGGGCAGCTGCGCGATGACCGTCGGGCTGGTCGGGTCGGTCACGTCGACGAACGCGGTGTTGCGTCCGGTACCCATGATCGCGATCTCCTGGCCGTCCGCGGACGTCCAGCCCCACGAGTCGTTGCCGAGCGCGCCGCCGAGCCCCGCCAGGGGGACCAGCCCGAGCAGGTCGACGTCGTCACAGCCGTACGGGCCGGCCACCCCAGCGGTGCACGCCACGGCCTGGCCCGGCAGGGCGGTGTCCAGCGCCGCCAACCCCGCGGCGGAGACGTCGTCGGCCATCAGGTACGCGCCGATGGCCTTGATGTCGTGGGCCGATCCGGCGGACCAGTCGGGCACGGCAGCAGACCAGGCGACGGTACCCAGGAGGGCGACGATCAGCAGCAGGTTCGACGTTCGCTTCATGACGGCTCCTCGTGCGGGGTCCGACCTCGGTGTCGGGGCTCCTGCCGGGGGTTCGCGATCGACTGCCACATTCCTGCTTTTCGCCCCCACGAATGACACGGAAGTGACGGTCATTCAGGTCCACGCACGATCGCGGCGGCGTCCATCGGACACCGCCGCGATCCCCCTCACTGGCTGGTTCGGTCGGGTCAGGCCCCGACCTCGAGCGTGCCGGTCATGGCTTCGTGGCCGGGCACGGCGCAGATGTAGTCGTAGGTGCCGGGCTGCAGGTCGAGCGGGACCTCGACCGTGCGCCCGGCCGGGATCTCGACGTCCACTCCGGCGTCCTCGATCGTGAACGTGTGGCGGAACGGATCGGCGTTGTCGACGACGAGGCGCTCTCCCGTCGCGACGGCCAGCTGGTCGCCGTCGACGAAGACGGCACCCTCCGTCCGCAGGACCACATCGCCCGGGTCGGCAGCGACCGACGACCCGACCACGAACGACGACACGACGGCGACGACGACCAGGCCGGCGAGGCTGCCGAGCGCCACGACCCTGGTCCGTCGGGCGCCGGTCGAGGCACCGCGCAGGGCGGCCACGGCGGCGACCATGACGACGACTCGCAACGGCAGCGAGGTGACGCCGTGCACGAAGTCGATGGGCGACTCGGGGTGGGCCAGGCCGGCCAGCGCGAACGGGGCACCACCAGCGGTCCCCAGCAGGCTGACGACCAGCAGGCCGATGCGGCCGACCTTCGGGCGTCGTGGCAGGACGGCCACACCGGCGAGGCCGAGCACGCCGAAGGCGAGCAACGGGGGGATCAGCCCGGCGAGGGGCTGGATGGCGAGGTCGGCGACCGCCACGACCGCGGCCAGGATCGCGAGGGTGCGGTCCCAGCTACCGTCGGGGGTGCTGCCCCCGGGTGGGTCGAGGTTCGTTCGGTCGGTGGTCGGGGCGGTCAGGTCAGCAGTCATGGCAGGTCCTCTCAGTGGGGGTGGTGGCGGGTCAGGCGGCGACGGTCAGCTCGGCGGCCATGCCCTGGGTGAAGTGCGGGGGCCCGGTGGCGGGCAGGTCGGCAGCGGTGCCACCGCCCTCGGCAAGTGCGGCGAAGGCGTCCGGTGTGGTGCCGACGGGGATGAAGCAGACGAGCAGGTAGCGGCCGGGCTGGTCGAGCACGACCGGGCCCTCCGGGGCGAAGCCGGGCGCACCGCCGGGTGGGGCGATGAGGACGCCGGCGAACTCACCCGGCGGTGGGGCGTCGGGGCCGCCCTCGGCCAGGATCTCCTGGGCCGAACGGGTCTCGTCCTCGGCCAGGCGGAAGACGACGGCCTCGTGCGGTTCGGCGTCGGGTGCGCCGACGAGCGCGAGCTGGGTGCCGGCGCTGACCTCGCCGGGCACGCCGTCGTAGGCGTAGTCCACGGCGGTCAGCTCGAGGGTGTCGCCGGCCTCGGCCGCCGCCTCCTCGGTGGCCGTGGGTGCCGCCGCCTCGGCGGCCGTGGGTGCCACCTCCTCGGTGGGGTCGGCGGTGTCGGATGCCGCGTCGGCGGTGTCGGATGCCGCGTCGGCGGTGTCGGATGCCGCGTCGTCGCTGCCGCATCCGGCGAGGAGCAGCAGCAGGGCGAGGACGGCAGCAGCGGTCGTGGGGAACGGGTGTCGGGTGGTGAGTGCCATGTCGCCACCGTCGTCCTCGTCCCGACGGCGGCCATCCGCACCACTACGTAATCCGGGGCGACGCGGCTACGTACGGTCCGTCGCCGGTCGGCCCACGGTCCCCAGGACGAGGGACCCCGCACCTGGCAGGGCGAGGCGGTGGATGTCGCTCAGGCCGGCCCGGGCGAACCAGCCGGCCAGCCGTGAGTACGGCCAGATCCCGCCCTGCGGATGGCGCAGGTGCAGGCCGATCTCGTAGGCGGTGATCGTCTCGTCGATCTCGCCGTCCTCCCGGAGCAGCGGCTCGGCCACCGCCACGGTGCCACCGTCGACGGTTGCCCGGACCGCCCGGCGGAGGATCCGCAGCACGTCGTCGTCGTCGAACAGGTGCAGCACCCCGCTGAGCAGCACCACATCGGCGTCGGCCGGCAGGGGATCGACGAGCAGGTCGCCAGCCAGGAGTGAGAACCGGTCCGCACGGGAATCGAGGCGGTCGGCAAGGACGCGCAGGACCTCCGGGCGGTCGACCACCGTGACGCGGGCGTCGGGATGTGCCTCGACGACCAGCTGTCCGACGGGCGACATGCCGCCACCGAGGTCGAGGAGATGCATCCCGGCGCGTCCCACGGTGCGTGCCACGACCCGGTGCGACGGCAGCATCCAGTCCGCGAGGACGGGCGTCAGCGTCGGGTACAGGTGGGCGGTCGGTTCGGGCGGTCCACCGTCGACCACGCGAGGCAACGTGCGCCAGCGGCGCAGGGTGTAGCGCAGTCCCGGTTCGTCGACCCGTGCGGCCACGCGACCGTCGGGGGTGCGGGCCACGGCGCCGGCGAGCTGCAGCTGGCGGACCAGCACCTCGCACGGCTTGGGGTCGAGGCCCGCTGCCACCGCCAGGGCACCCACGTCCATCGGGCCCGGGGCCAGCAGCCCGAGCAGACCGCGTTCCAGCGCCAGGTCCGCTGCGGCGACCAGGCCGGCAGCGTCGTTGAGCCGTTGCAGGGCCAGCATGGCCGTGCCCTCGGGGATGGTGGGCTCGGCGAGCGGGACGGCGTGCTCAGCCATCGAGGACGGTGACGGTGCCGGCTTCACCGTCGACGCGCAGCCGGTCGCCATCGTGGATCGCGGTCAGGGCATCGCCGACGCCACAGACGGCGGGGATGCCCAGCTCGCGGGCGACGATCGCCGCATGGGAGAGGGGTCCGCCGTGGGTGGTGACCACGCCACCGCACCGTTGGAGGACGGCGGTCCACACCGGTCTGGTGTAGGGACAGACGAGGATCTCGCCGTCCTCCAGGACCACCACGTCCCGGTGATCGGCGACGATGCGAGCCGTGCCCTCGACGACGCCGACCGAGGCCGGCACGCCGTGATGCACGTGGCCTTCGGGCGTCCGGTCCGCGGGTGGGGTCCTGCCCCCGAACATCGCCTCGACGGTCCAGGCGATCCGTTCGTTGACCACCCGCAGCGCACGCGGGGCGAACCGCAGGTCGGGAGGACCGCCCTCGGGAGGTGTCGTCGCGCCGATGACCGCGGGCGGGGTCAACCGGGTGAGGCGCCGCAGGGTCGCGTCCCGTTCACGGGCGGCCTCGGCGACCGCTTCCGGGATCGTTGGGGTGCCGCCTGCGGGCACAACGGCCGCGACGAGCTCCTCAGTGGTCAGGCACAGCGCCTGCTCGGACGTCTCCAGCTGACCGGACGACACGAGCGATTCGCCGACGTGCAGGGCCGCCATCCGCATGGCCCCGATGGCCGCACAGAGGGCCATCCCCTGACGATCTCGTTGGTGGTGCTGTTCCCACGCGGCACGGATGCCGTCGTGGGTCCACGCGGGGGCATCGGCGAGCAGCCTGTCGGCCGCACCCTGCCGGTCAGCTTCGGATTCCTGCGGATCGTCACCGCCGTCGAGGAGGCCGACGAGCACCTCCACCAGCGCGGCGGGCCGTTCCCCCAGGGTGCGCGCGTCCACGTCGATGCCCATCGACTGCACCCGGGCAGCCTGCAGCAGCTGGGTGACCGCCCGGCCGAGCTCGCCCGGACGGTCGGCAAGGTGGGCGAGGACCTCGGCGGCGCGGGTGTCGACGTCCGGGCCCGCACCGACGGTCCGTACCGCGTCGACAGCAGCGGGGTCGGTCGCCATGGTCCGTGCGAGGTCGCGCATCAGGCGGGCCTGGCGCCCGGTGTCGGTGCCGGCCCGCAACGGGCCGGAGACGATGCGCTGGGATCGGGTCCTGCTCATCCCGGAGCGCTCCAGCGCCCGGCCGGCCGCGCCGACCCGCTGCGTGCTGACCCGGAGGACCCACCGGTAGTGCAGCTCGAAGAGCTCGTCGAGCAGCGCGACGATCCGCGTGAGGCTGGCCGCGGCGTCGGCGGCCAGCCGGCTGGGGCTCGCGAGGTCGGCCAGCTCGGCCGCTGCCTCCTCCCAGTCGTACGCCACGAGCTCGCGTTCGTGACGGGTGACCGCGTCGTCACGGAGGAACGCGTGGGCGGCCCGGGCACGGCGGCGCAGCTCGGGGTGCACGCGCGCGAGGATGCCCATCACGATCGCGGGGGGCGGGCCGCCGCGAGCATCCTCCGGGGCGCCCGCGAAGGACATCTGGCTGTAGGCGTGCCCCCCGATGCACCGGTGCTCCAACCGCGTCATCAGCGCCCCGGCTTCAGCCAGGCCCTCGCCGAACACCCGGGTCCGCAGCGCGTGCAGCCTCGGCGCCAGCAGCGGGGGGACCGGGCTGGAGGAGTACGCCCCGTCGTGGACCCACACGCCGGGTGGGGCCGCCCACACCGGGAACGAGGTGAGGGGGCGGGCCTGCAGCACCACGACGTCACCACCCCCGTCGCGCACGCCGAACTCCACGTCGACCCCGGTGCCGAGCAGCGCGGCGCACTGGTCGGTCAGCGACGCGATGCGTTCCGCCTGGCCGTCGGTCAGCACCCGGTCGCCGTCCACGGTGACCCCACCGTCGGGACCCACGCGGTGGGCGACGCCCGGGTCGAGCCCGTCGGTGACCGCGGCGTGATGGCCGATGACGGCGTGGATAACGCGGTCCGGTCCGCCGTGCAGCGGGTCGGTGGAGAACGCCACGCCCCCGGCGGCGAGCTCGACGAAGGGCATGACGATCACCGGGATCGGGCCGTCGCCCTCGGCGTCGCGGACCGTGGCGATGGCCCTCCCTAGGGCGTCGGGGGCGATCCGCAGCAGGCTCTCGTACCGGCCGGCCCCGGAGGTGGCACCCCCGTCCTCGGCGGGTGAGGAGGATCGCACCGCGTACCGGGCGGCGTCCAGCGTCGCATGGGCCTGTGCGGCAGCGGCGTCGGGTTCGGGATGGTCGGCGGGCACGGTGACGGCGCGGGGGACGGGCAGCTCGGCGGCATGGAGCTCGGCCAGGTGCAGCGCCTTGCCGCCGAGCAGGTCGCGGTCCCCGGGGGCGGGAGTGTGATCGGTCAGGTCGATGACGTCAGCCATGTCTCGATCGTGCGGAGGGGAGGTCATCGGCGCGTACGCAGTCCTACGTAACCTCGTCGGCGGTCGTGCCGATCCGGTCGACCTCGAGGTCGTGGTCGCGCACGCGGACTGCCAGGGCGTGGCGCGAGGAGATCCCCAGCCGCTGGTAGACGTGGTCGAGGTGGGTGGTCACGGTGCGCACGCTGACGAACAGCCGCTCGGCGATGTCGGCGTTGGTCAGCCCCTCGGCGACGAGCTGGGCGATCTCCTGCTGGCGGGCCGTCAACGGACCGGCGGAGCGACGGTGATGCGACCGCCGCACACCCGCCGCGCGCAGCACCGCCTGGGCGGCGTCGACGTCGAGCCGATCACCGAGGTCGGTGGCGATGTCGACGGCCCGGTGGGCGAGCGGAACGGCGGCCGACGCGTCCCGGTCGACCAGTAGCTGCGCCACGGCGCGGGCGACCCATGCCTCGAGCCGCTTCAGGTCGAGGGCTGCCACCCGGTCCGCGGCGTCGGCGCCCCTGGCGGCGAGCGCCGCCGGGTCGACGTCGGGGTGCACGGCGTCGAGGTGGATGGTCGCGAGGTCCGCCAGGACGCCGGGGACCGTGTCGGGCCCACCCATGGCGCGCAGCCGGGCGATCTCCTCGGTGGCTCGTCCCGTGTCACCCCTGTGGACGGCGAGCAGCGCGCGGGCGGCTCGGTTGAGGGGTGGCATGACCGAGTGCCCGTGTGCCGCCATGCGCAGGTCGACCGACGGGTCGTCCTCGCCGCGACGCGCTGCGGCGATGGCCTTCAGGTCGTTGAGGCACGTGTCCGCATCTGCCGGCGGCAGGCTCGGGTCATCGGAACGCGACACCAGGGCAGCGCTGTCCCCCCTCCACGCGAGCGGCAGCGCGGTGATCGCCCGGTACCCACGCATGGTCTCGGCACGGGCTCGACCGTAGGAGCCGAGGACGCGAAGGTGCTCCTCGACCGTCTCGTCGTGCCCGGTGAGGTGGGCGAGCAGCAGCTGCGAGAGCACGACTCGCCACCGCACCGCCGGTGTCTGCACTGCCTCGGCGTAGGCATCCACGCTCGCGATACGAGCCCTGATCGTGTCCGACGAACCGCGGAACGCCGAGACCTGGATCAGCACCATCGACGCGCGCAGCGGCAGCAACAACATCCCCTGCAGCAGCGTGTCCTCGCCGCTGTCGGCAAGGGGCGTCGCCAGCTCGACGGCCGTGTCGAAGTCGCCGCGGTCCTGGGCTGCCATCGCCCGGATCAGGTCCGTCACGAGCGGATCGGTCCCGTCGAGGACCTCCGCTGCCACCGCCTGGAGGGCATCGCTGATGCCGAAGCTGAAGGCGAGGTGGGCCTTGCGCCACGGAACCCCGGCCTCAACTGCTCCCGCGGGATCGATGGCAGTGGCCCGCTCCAGGCACGCCATCGACTCCTCCGGGCGTGCCATGTAGTACAGCACCGTCGCGCGCTGGGCGAGCAGCTCGACGGCCAGCTCGGGCTGCTCGTCCTCGTCGACCATGTCGATGGCGCTGCGGATCACCGCATCGGCGGTCTCGTCCTCGTTGAGGCGACGCCACACCACCCCGAGCTGGCCGAGGAGGGGTGGCAGCGGTCGCGCGGCCGAGCGGCGGGCGATGTCGACGGCGGCCTGGGCGTGCAGCAGCGCCTCTCGGGGTGCGTACCGGCGGAGGGCGACGACTGCGGCGGCGCCGAGCACGTCGATCGCGCGTCCGGGGTCGGTGCGTCGGCCGGCGAGGCGATGGTGGCGGGCCAGCCGTCCGAGCTCCTTCCCGCCGGTGGGCACGTCCGTGACCTCGCCGGCGCGTTCGAGGACCGCGACGAAGGCGGCATGCAACCGGGCACGACGACGTTCGCCCAGGGCCTCGTAGGCGGCCTCGCCGATCAGGGGATGCGCCGCCGCGACGGTGCCGTTGCGGCCGTCCTCCTCCGCCAGGGCTGCGGCGACGAGCTCGTCCACCGCGTCCTCGACCACCTCCAGCGGGTGGCCGGTGACCTCGGCGAGCACGTCGAGCGTGGTCGGCGCGTCTGCAGCCCCGAGCGCGCCCAGGACGTCACCGGCAGGGTCGGACACGCGGTCGCGGCGGGCGGCCAGCATGTCGGTGATCTCCGCCGGCACGCCCGGTTCGGTCCCGGGGACCAGGCCGAGCCGGCCGTCGACCCCGGGGCGGACCAGCCCCTCGTCGCGCAGGTGCCGGGCGAGGGAGGTGACGGCCAGGGTGTTGCCGGCGGCGCGGTCCCGTACGAGCTGGGTGAGGGACGGCGCGGGTGGGGCGTCGAGATGGGTGGAGAGGATCGCGGCGACGGCGTCCTCGTCGACCGGGCCCAGGCCGAGGTCGACGACCCTCGCGGCTCGTCGCAGCGTCGTCAGGGTGGTCCGCAGCAGGGGCCCGGCATCGGCATCCCGGAAGGTGAGGGCGATCGTCAGGGGACCGTCGCCGAGCGATCTCGACAGGTGGGCCAGCGCGCCGAGCGTGCTGTCGTCGGCCCAGTGCGCGTCGTCGATGACCAGCCGGACCGGGGTGCCGTCGAGCCGGCTGACGAGCCGTCGCAGGGCGTCGAGGCGGCGGGTCCGTCGGATCCGGTCCCGGTCCGCCTGCGCGTCGACCGGTGGGGCCGGGAGGCCGTATCCGGGCAGCAACTCACCGAGGTCGTCGAGTCCCTCCAGCAGCTCGAGCTGTCCTGCCGGCGTGCAGCCGTCCAGGTGGTGGGTGATCGCGTCGATCAACGGGGCGAACGCCAGCTCGGCGTCGAGCTGGTTCGCCCGCCCGTGCAGGGTCAGGCCGCCCTCGAGGCCGTCGAGCGCCTCGCGGAGCAGCCTCGTCTTGCCGATGCCGCCCGGCCCGTGGATCAGCACGACGCGGCCGGCGTGGCGCAGCCCGTCCTGCGCCAGCTCGAGCTCGTGTGCCCGCCCGACGAACATCGGCATGGTCGGGGCAGCGTACCGCCGGCGCTCGCTCCCCGGCCGGTCCCGTGGGCAGTTCGGGTTCAGGCGCCCTGGTTGCCGGCCCGGCGGCGGCGCTTCTCCTCGTACATCGCCCGATCGGCGGCCGCGACGGCACCGGCGAACCCGGTCTCGATCGAGAACGGGGCGAACCCGATCGAGGCCGCGAGGTCGGCCGCGTCGAACGCCTCGCGGATGCGCGCGATGATGACCTGGGCGTCGGCCACGGTGGTGTCGGTGGCCAGCACCGCGAACTCGTCGCCGCCGACCCGGGCAACGTAGTCATACGGACGCATGCAGGAACTGACCACCAACGCGGCGCTCTGGATGATGACGTCGCCGGCGGCATGGCCGATCGTGTCGTTGATCTCCTTCAGCTCGTCGAGGTCGACCAGCAGGACCACCGCCGGGTCGCCGAAGCGTCGGTAGCGCCCCTCCTCTGCCTCCAGCGCCCGCTCCCACCCACGGCGGTTGAGCAACCCGGTCAGCACGTCGGTGTCGGCGGCCAGCTCGGCCCGTTCGCGGAGGCGCGCCTGCTCGGTGCGGTCCAGGTCGCTGGCGAGGATCATCGACAGGAGGTTGGTGAGCAGCTGCAGGAGCGGCTCGTGCGCGGCGAAGTCGTCGGCCTGCGACTGGGGGTCCAGCCCGCAGAGGGTCCCGAACAGCGTGCCGTCGCCGTAGGTGATGGGGATGCCGACGTACGCGCCGATGTCGAGCTGGTCGCCGACGGGGACGTCGGCGTAGGCCGACACGGCCGACACGTCAGGGGCGACCCGCGGCCCTTCTCCTGCCACCATCCGCACGCAGAACGAGCCGCTCCATGGATGGGACCCTCCGGGGCCGGCCCCGTAGACGTCGTCGCGCACCTCGAGGTACAGCTGCCGTTCCCCGTCGAAGCGCGTGACCGCCCAGTAGCCCAGCGGCACGTGCTCCTTGAGGAAGTCCACGACGATGCGCGACGCCTCGTCGAAGTTCATCAACGTGCTGATGCTCGGGAGCTCGGGGGCCGGCACGGGTGGAACGCTCCTGACGATGGGTACGGACCCCCCACAGGCCTTGATCGGCGATCTAGACGCCGACCTGAGCGAGCCGGAGGCGGCGCACGGGGCCGGCGGCCACCGCCTGACGATGGTAGGCGGCGACGCCCCGTCGGGCGGGCGCCTCAGCCGTGGGTGGCCCTGCGGCGCCGCTTCTCCGCGTACATCGACCGGTCAGCGGCAGTGACCGCCGCGGTGAACCCGCCCTCGGGGGTGTAGGGGGCATGGCCGACCGACGCGGCAACGTCGACCTGGGCGAGGGCCACCCGCATCCGGTCGACCATGTCCTGTGCCTGCGACTCGGTGACGTCGACGGCGAGGACGGCGAACTCGTCGCCACCCAGGCGGGCCACGTAGTCGTAGGGCCGGGTGCAGTCCTCGATGATCTGTGCTGCGCTCTGGATGACGACGTCGCCGGCGACGTGGCCGAGCCCGTCGTTGACCTCCTTGAGGTGGTCGAGGTCGACGAGGATCACCACGGCCGGATCGCCGAGCCGTCGGTAGCGTCCCTCCTCTGCCTCCAGTGCCCGTGCCCATCCCCGTCGGTTGAGCAGTCCGGTCAGCACGTCGGTGTCGGCGGCCATCTCGGCACGTCCTCGCAGGCGTGCCTCCTCGAGCCTCGCCAAGTCGCAGGAGAGGACGGTCGACAGCATGCTGCCGAGGAGGTCCAGCAGCGGGCCGTGCGGGCGCAGGACCGTGGCTCGGGACTCGGCGTCCGTCGCAACGGCGTCGTCGCGTGCCCGGAGGTGGACGCGTCCGTCGTCAGCGGATCGAGAGACCGTCCAGCCGTACGGCCCGACGTGGTCGGTGAGGAAATCCACGACCAGATGGGTTGCCTCGTCGACGTTCATCAACGGGTCGATGCTGGGCAGATCCGTTGGCGACGCCAGGTCGATGATCACGCTGGTGTCGCCGAGCTGCCCGCTCGGGGGATCCAGGGCCATGCAAGCTTGGTACCCCACCCGCTGGGGAATGACGCACCGGACGACGTCGCGAGTGATCCCCGTGTGTCAGACGGTTTTCCCTGGGCGGACCTTCTCGGCCTTCTTGTCCCGCTTCGCCTGCTTCTTCTCCTTCGGCGACTTCGCGGCGGCGGTCTTGGTGCTTCTGCTGCCCTTGTCCTTGGCGGCCACGGTGGGCCTCGTTCCTCGCCGGGGTAGGACGGCGGATGCGAGCGTACTCCCGGCCGAGGTCGACTGGGCGCAACGCTGATGGGGAGCGGGCACAGCCCTCGAGACGGAGGCTTGCGGTGACCGACCTGCCCCGCTTGCCCGTGCCCCGACTGAATGGAGGCCTTCTTCGGGCTGGCGTGATCCGTTGTCCGCCGTTGTCACGGCCTGTCGGGTGTGGTCGGTCCGGGCACGCGTCCGATCGCGGAGTAGACGGTGCCGGCCATGGCCTCGCGGTAGTCGACCCCGACGAGGTGTCCCTGGATGGAGGTCCAGGGCTGGACCTCGCGGTACTCCGGTCCCACGCCGAACGGGGCGTTGATCGAGGTGACGAGGCGGATCAACCACTCCGGCCAGCCGGAGGGTTCGCGCAGCCCCACGAGGCCGATGCGGGTCCCCGGGTGGAGCTGGTCGACGAGCCGGGCGATGACGTCGTCGTGGTCGGGGACCATCTCCATGGAGAAGGCAGAGATGACGGCTGCGGTGTCCGACGGCACGTCCACCTCGCGGGAGTCCGACCGGCGCAGCTCGACGTTGGCCAGCCCCTCCTCCCGTACCCGCTCGTGGGCTCGCTCGAGCATGCCCGCGGAGATGTCGTACCCCACGACGCGCCCAGTCGGTCCCACGGCGCGGGCGAGCGAGACGAGGTTCCAGCCGCTGCCCGTCCCGAGGTCCACCACGGTGTCGCCTGCACGCAGGTCGAGCGCGTCGATCAGGTCGCGCTGCAGCCGCCGCCCGCCGATCCAGTCGTACGGAGCGGCCAGCCGGTCGTACAGCGGTGCGAGCCGGTCGTACAGGCCAGCGACCTGGGGGCCGGTCCTGAAGCGAGAGTCGGGACGATGAGGCACATGCCGGGGGTACCCAAATGAGGCGAACGTCATTCACCGGGGCGCCGCTGACAGATCCGTGAGTGTCGTTATCCTCGCCACGATCGTCCGTCACGCCACCCGGGGGGCAGCCGTGAAGTCTCCAGACCATCCAACCCTGCGCAGGACGCCGCCACATCCGACGTTGCGCGCGGCGACGCTGGCGGATCGGGCCGCGACCGTCCTGTCCTGGCTTGCCCTCGCCGTGGGTGTCGCCGCCCTCGCGTCCTTCCTCACCCTGCTGGGTTCCGTATCGCAGGGAAACGGCGGCGTCCTCGCGGCGCCGCTGGTCGGGGGGGCCGCCTCGGCGTTCGGCCTGTGGGCCACGAGCGTGGCGCTGCGGCTGGGGGCTGCGGTCGCCCGGGAGCTGCGGCAGCAGACCGACCTGCAGGCCCGGATGGTCGGCCACGACGCCTGACGTCCCGCCACTGGAAGGCGACCGCACTCCTGCCCGTCGACGAGGAACGGGCAAGAACATCGAGGACTACGCCATCGCCTCGGCGAGGTGACGGATCGACAGGGGGTAGCGGTACTCGATGCCCATGTGGGAGGCATCGAACAGCTCGAAGTGGCTGACCGTCGCCCCCGCGGTTTCGCAGGCCGTCGCGAACGCCTGGGCGCCGAGGTCGAGGAACCATTCGTCGCGTCGACCGGCGTCGATCCAGATCGCGCGCATGGATCGCAGCGCGTCGGCGTGGCCGGGTGCCATCCTGACCGGGTCCCACGCCTGCCAGCGTGCCCACACGTCCTCGTCGAGGAGGCCCGTGGACGGATCGACCGGGTGGTTGACGGTGCCGTCGGGGTCGGCGCTGTAGCAGCACGCCATCGCGTAGGACTCCAGGAGGGAGGCATCGGAGGCCTTCGACAGGGCCGGCCGGCTGCGGAAGTCCTCGAGGAACGCCTGCCACGACCCGTCGTAGCTGTCACGGAGTGCCCGGGCGCCCGCGGCCTCGTCGTGCAGGTAGGCCAGCTCGAACCCGGCGTCGCCCGCGTGGGTGGCGAACGCGCCGAACACGTCGGGGTGCAGCATGCAGTTGACCATCGCGCCGTACCCGCCGGAGGACTTGCCGGTCAGCGCCCGGTGGTCGCGGTCGGCGAGGGTGTCGTAGTGGGCGTCGACGAACCCGACGATGTCCTCTGCCAGGTAGGTGGAGTAGCGCCCCGTTCCCGGTGAGTCGAGGAACTGGCTGCCCCCGACGGAGGTCCACGCGTCGACGTGCACGACCAGCGCGCGGGGCACATCGGGGTCGGCGAACAACGCGTCGAGCCGTTCGAGGTAGGTCGGTCGGAACGGGGCACGGTTGGCCCACATGTCGACCTGCCCGGTGAACCCCTGCAGCTGGTAGACGACCGGTAGTGGCCCGTCGGCGCCGGGCGGCACGTACACGAGCAGCGGCCTGACGTGCGGGTCGCCGAGGGCGTTGCCCCGGAGGGCTGCGCTGTCGACCAGGTGGGTGTCCAGGCGGCCGGCCAGCTCGGTGGACCAGGGCGCGCCGGCGGTGGGCGGGATCATCGGCATCGTCGCGGATCCTATGGCCGGGTCGGTTCGCGGTACACCGTTGTCGGGTGGTGCACTACGGGCATGGAGATCTGGCACAACCCGAGGTGCAGCAAGAGCCGGCAGGCCAAGGGCCTGCTGGAGGACGCCGGCGTCACGTTCACCGAACGCCGCTACCTGGAGGACGTGCCGAGCGCCGAGCGGCTCGCCGAGGTCGTCGGGATGCTCGGCCTTGCCCCGCGGGAGCTGGTCCGGACGGCCGATGCGAAGACGCTCGGCCTGCAGATGGATGGCCTGGACGACGACGCCGTCATCGCGCTGATGGCCGCCAACCCCCGCATCATCGAACGGCCGGTCGTGATCAGCGACGACGGCCGGGCGGTCGTCGGTCGCCCACCCGAGCGGATCACCGAGCTGCTGGGATCCTGACCCGCCGCGTTCGACTCTTCCCCCTGTGGACAACCTGATCTGACGTGTTTTGTCGTGGGATGATGTGTCCCATGACGATCTCACCACCACCACTCCTGTCCGCGCACGACACACCGCCGATCCGCTCGACCGATGACCTCCAGCGGCACTGGCAGCGCCTGATGGGCGAGCTCGGGTTCGGCAGCCGACGGCTGTGGATCACGATCCTGGACAGCCGGGACCGGGTGCTGCCGACCCTCCCCGTGATCGAGGACGTCCCCGTGGTCCCGAACCGGCCCCTTGCCGCCACGATGCTGGACACCCTCGCCTGGACGCTGGAGGACGACCGGTCCGGCTGGTCGGCCGGCATCCTCCTGACCCGTCCCGGCGCGACGATCGTCACCCGGTCGGACCGCTCGTGGGCGCGGATGCTGGCGGAGGAGGCTGCGACCCGTTCCGTCCAGCTCCGCACGACGTTCCTCGCCTCCGACACCGCCGTGCGACCGATCACGGGCACCGACGCGTGGATGCAGACCACCGACCGCCTGGCCTCCTGACGCACGAATCGGGCGTCCGCTCGCTCAGCGCAACAGCGTGAGGGTGCCGTCGGCGTTGGTGAGGACGATCCCGCCGGGGATGGCGTGGCGGTCGAGCAGGCCGTCGGCCGCGACCGCCCAGACGGGCTGACCGTCGGCCATCCCGTACGCGGTGAGTCCCTCGTCGGTGACGGCGTAGTACAGCCCGTTGGCGAACGGGGTGCCCGACGCGCCGAGGTCGAGGAACGAGCCGACGCCGCTGCCGTCGAGCAGGTCGAGCAGCTGGACCGGCGAGGGCGCCCCGACGCCACGCAGCACGCCGTCGAAGGCTCCGGTCAGGTCGACGGGAACGGGGCTGCGCCAGCGCACCGCGCCGGTCTCGACGTCCAGGGCCACGGTGCCGTCGCCGCCCGCGAAGCTGGCCAGCAGCGTGCCTCCGGGGATCAGGACCATGTGCCGGACCTGCGCTGCGTCTTCGGTGGGGGTGAAGTCCCATTCGCGCTGCCCGACGGTGTTGATGGACCAGATGGTCTCGCCGTCGAAGACCACGACCCGCTCGTCGGTGAAGACGAAGTCGCCGTCCTCACCGATGGGTCCGACGAACCGCTCGTCGCGCGGCGTGCCGTCGGCCAGCTCGGCCACCCGGACCGTCCCGTCGGTGTACGCGGCCACCGCATCGGACCCCCTGCGCACGAGCTCGCCGCTGAGGAGGGCGCTCAGCTCGCCGGTGAGCGGGTCGAGGCGGTCGACCCTGTCGACGTCGCCCAGCAGGACCCCGCCGTCGTCCAGCAGGACGGCGAACAGGCCGCCGTTGTCGGGCGTCGTGGTCGACCAGACCTCCTTGCCGGCCTGGCGGTCCAGCCCCACGACCCGCGCGTCCGCACCCTCCGTCCGCTGCACGACGACAACCGTCTCGCCCGTCACGACCGGGGCGGACAGGCCGCCCGCGAACGGGGCCGACCACCTGGACTCGCCCGTGTCGAGCTCGACGGCGTCCAGCCGGCCACCGGTATCGGTGTCGACCGCGACCACCACCAGGTCCTCGTCACCCGTGACGCCGACGACGTCGCCGGGGAGTGCGGTCGTCCACGCCGGTGACGGTGCGCTGGCGACGGGGGCGGGAAGGCGTTCCTGGCCACCGCTGTCGGACAGCAGGTACCCCTCCTCCTCCGGCACGAACGGTGGTTGGTCGGACGTCGGAACGCCGCTGGCGGCCGGTACCCCCGCTGGTGGCGACGGCGTGGCCCCGGGGGTCGGTGGTTCCGCCGGCGTGGCTGCCGTCGCGGCGGCGGGTGTGGCGGTCGCGTCGGGGCCGGGCGTTGCGGTCGGCGCAACGGGGGTGGCGGGCGCGGCTGCGGGGATCGTCGATGTGGCAGGTACCGCGCCGGCCACCACGTCCGGGTTGGAGTCGGCGCGCAGGAGGAACAGCGCCCCGCCGACCCCGAGGGCAGCGATCAGTCCGACCGCCAGCAGCCCCCACGCCCAGCGTGTCGTGTCGCCGGGGACAGGAGTCTGCGGCGCAGGCCTTGCCTCCGGCAGTCCGGGCGGCAGCTGGCCGGGAAGCCCGAGCTGGTCGGGACGGAACACGATCGTCTCGCGTGCTCGGGAGGGCGTCCGGTGTTCGTGGCCGCACGAGGCGCACGTGGAGGCCCCCTCGGCCATCGGCCGCTGGCACCCGTCGCAGTTCATCGCCGCTCCGATCCCTCTCGTGGACGAGCCTAGCCCGCACCCATCCGGCGGCCGGTCGCCGCAATGCAATCGTCAGCGACAGCCGCCCCACCGTGTCGTCGAACCGGCCACCCGTCGCCGTTGGGCGACACACCAGACCGGCCCGACCACCACCTTGCCCCCACTGTGTCGGCGAACCGGCCACATGTCGCGGTTGGCCGACACACCAGAGGCAGCCTCAAGACTTCGTTGCAACACGACACTTCGAGGTGGAGGCGGTAGGTCATGGTGAGGTCGAGGGCCAAGGGTGAGAAGCGGTGGTTGCGGTTGCCTGATGAGGTGCGGGCGGAGGTGATCCGTCGGGCACGAGCCGGTCAGGGCCGCCGGCAGATCCTTGAGGAGGTCGACATCTCCGTGGGCAGCTTCCTCAACGTGCTCAAGCCGTTTGGTGGGGTGTTGCGGGCAGAGCTTGCGACTGATCCCTCACCGCACCGGTTGTCGCTTGATGATCGGGTGGAGATCCGGTTGGGGATCGGTCGGGGCGAGACCTATCAGGCCATCGCCGATCGGGTCGGCCGGCACAAGTCCTCGGTGTGGCGCGAGGTGGACCGCAACGGTGGCCGTGAGGCCTACCGGCCGATGCTTGCCCACAAGCGTGCCCACGAGCAGGCACGGCGGGCCAAGCCGACCAAGCTCGCCAGCTGCGCGGAGCTGGCCGGCCTCGTCGAGCACGGCCTGCGCAGACTGTGGTCGCCCCAGCAGATCGCTGCAGATCTCAAGGAGCGGTTCGGCGACGATGAGTCGATGACGGTGTCACACGAGACGATCTACAAGTCGCTGTACGTCCAGGGGCGGGGCGAGCTGCGACGCGAGCTGACGTCGTGCCTGCGGACCGGTCGGGCCAAGCGGGTCCCCTCCGGTCGATCTCCCCGGCCACGCATGCACGACATGGTGATGATCAGCGAGCGGCCCGCGGAGGTGGAGGACCGTGCCGTGCCCGGTCACTGGGAGGGCGACCTGATCATCGGCAAGGACGGCAAGTCCGCGGTGGGCACCCTGGTGGAGCGCTCCACCCGTTACGTGATGCTGATGCACCTCGATGGCGACCGGACCGCCGCGACGGTGCGCGATGCCATGACCACCGCGATCACCGGGCTGCCCGAGCACCTGCGGCGGTCCATCACCTGGGACCAGGGCATCGAGATGGCCGAGCACGTCCAGTTCACCATCGACACCGACGTGCCCGTCTACTTCTGCGACCCCCACTCGCCCTGGCAACGCGGTTCCAACGAGAACACCAACGGGTTGCTGCGCCAGTACATGCCCAAGGGCACCGACCTGTCAGTCCACACCCAAGCGAACCTCAACGACTTCGCCGAGAGCCTCAACACCCGCCCCCGACAAACCCTCGGCTGGAAGACACCAGCCGCCCAACTCGCCCAACTTGTTGCACCCACCGGTTGACATCAAGAGAGGGGGTCGGCCACCCGGTCCGCCACCTGGTCAGCGCATCCGGCGCCGTTGCGCTCGTGGACGACGAGCGCTCCCTGCGGACGACATCGGACCCGCAGGCGGGCGTATCGTCGAGCCATGACGCGACGGACCTACGCCACCGACGAGATCGAGGTGGGTTGGGACGCCTCGCTCTGCATCCACACGGCCCGCTGCCTGAAGGCCGCGCCGGAGGTGTTCGACGTCCACCGACGACCATGGATCGTGCCGGATGCTGGATCGGCCGAGGAGGTCATCGGCGCGGTCGCGAAGTGCCCGACGGGGGCCCTGACCGTTCGCCGGATCGGCAACGTGGATCCGGCCGAGGCGCTGCCGGAGCAGCCCAACGTGTTGCTCGTCCCCAACGGCCCGTTGATGATCCGTGGGCAGGTCGAGATCGTCCAGCCCGACGGCACGGTCGTGCGCCGATCCAGCCGGGTGACGCTCTGTCGCTGCGGGGCCAGCGAGAACAAGCCGTACTGCGACGCAAGCCATCGGCGGATCGGGTTCTCCACCGCCGACGAGGCCCCCGAGCCCGAACCCCTCCCCCGGGTGCCCGAGGCCGAACGCGAGTCCCCGGCCGACTGCGGCTGATCGCCGCTCACTGGCCGGTCCCGCCGGACCGGCCAGCCGGGCGTTTCGGGGAGGCGCGGGGGCTGCATCGTATCCACCCACGCCATCGGAGGGCGAGGACAACCGAACATCGTTCATCGATGCCCGGAGGACGGTGCACCGAGGAACCTCACCGGTTGTCCGCCCCTCCCCGTGGGTAAGCCCGATGGCATGTCCCACATCTCCATCATCGGCGGCCACGGCACCGTGGCCCTGCACCTCACCCGCATCCTGACTGCCCACGACGACAACGAGGTCACCGGGGTGGTCCGCAACCCCGACCACCAGGAGGACCTCGCCAAGGCCGGCGCGAAGATGGCCGTCGTCGACCTCGAGAACGACACCGCCGAGACGCTGGCCGGCGCGATCGCCGGCTCCGACGCCGTGGTCTTCGCCGCCGGGTCCGGGCCGGGCAGCGGAGCCGAACGGAAGTGGACGGTCGACCGCGACGGTGCCGTCAAGCTCGTCGAGGCCTGCCGCATCGCCGACGTCAACCGCTACGTGATGGTCTCCTCCATGGGCACCGACGACCCGCCCGAGGGCGACGAGGTGTTCGCCCAGTACCTGCGGGCGAAGGCCGAGGCCGACCAGGCGCTGATGGACAGCGACCTGGCCTGGACCGTCGTGCGTCCGGGCGGGCTGACCGACGACGAGCCGGCCGGGACGATCGCCCTGGACCGCCACGTCGACCGCGGCGAGATCCCCCGTGCCGACGTCGCCGCCGTGCTGGCAGCCGTCCTTGCCACCCCCGCGATGGCCGGCCGCGTCGTCGAGGTCGTCGGCGGGGAGACCCCTGTCGCCGACGCCATCTCCAGCCACATCAGCTGATCGGCTGCCCGCCCCTCACCCCTTCAGGTGTGTCGTCGAACCGGCCACATGCCGTGGTTGGACGACACACCTCTGTTGAGGGAGGGGAGTCAGGTGAGGTGGCCGAGCTGACGGCGGTGGTCGATGTCGGCGACCGGTGGGGCGTCGTCGTCGAGCAGGACGACGACCTCCCACTCCTCCTCGTCCCGGGCGAAGACCACGACGATGTCGTCGGGCCCCTCCTCCCGGCTGCGGACGCCCCAACCATCGGCGGGTGCGACCTGCACCACAGGAGCTGAGGAAGCTCGGGCGGACGTCGTGGCCGACGACACGGTGACGCTGCCGCCGGGCGTCGTGATCGGCCCGCTCGAGGGGCACGGGCCCTGCCGGCGGACGGCCAGCTCCCAGCTGCCGTCGTCAAGCTGACCCACCTCCAGCTCGCGTTCCTCGTGGCCATCGGGCCCGGTGCGGGTGAGGACGACGACGGCGCTCGGTGCGGGCTTGACCCGACGGCGCAGCAGGCCCGCCTTCGGGTGCTGGGCCACGATCTGCCAGCCGGGGGCCGCGGACACGTCGTCGACGAGGACCCCGTCGACGTCGATGGTGATCCCGATGGACCCGGCGGCGTCCAGGTCGACGCGTTCGGTGTACGGCACGTCACTCCTCCCCTTCCAGACAGCGCAGCACCGGACGGAGCAGCCCGACCAGCGTGTCGCGGTCCGCGGCGTTCGGCAGCGCCGTTTCGATGTCCTCGCGTTCACGTTCGAGGAGGCTGACGAGCGCCGCATCGATGCGCCGACGTCCCGACCGGGTGAGCTGGACGATGACCCCCCTCCGGTCGTCCGGGTCGGGCTTGCGGCGCAGCAGCCCTGCTGACTCGAGTCGGTCCAGGCGTTTCGTCATCCCGCCCGAGCTGATCATGACGGCGTCCTGCAGGGCCGACGGGTTGATCCCCGTCCGACCCTGACGACGTCTGATGGTCGCGAGGACGTCGAAGTCGGCGACGGTCAGGGCGTGGGCCTGCAACCGCTCCGCCCGCAGGGCGTCGAGCCGGCTGGCGGCACGCAGCAGCCTGCCCGTGACCGCAAGGCCGGTGGTGTCCAGGTCGGGGTGTGTCTCGGCCAGGTGACCGCGGATCACGTCCAGCGCGTCCAACGTGTCCCGCGCGTCCGGGGCGTCGTCATTCTTCACAGTGAGAAAGTTACTTCCTTGGAAGGAATAGCGCCCTGCCGACACCTGTTCCTTACTTGGAAGCTACTTCTCAGAAAGGAACACCCGTGTCCACCCGTCTGGTAGTCGTGGACTACAGCTCCACCGGTCACGTGCACCGGATCGCAGAGGCCATCACCGAGGGGGCGAGGTGGGCTGGCGCGGACGTCCGCCTGCGCCGTGTCGCCGAGCTGGCCCCTGCCGCTGTGCTGGACGCCAACCCCCGCTTGGCGAGCCCATGCCGACGCGACGGCGGACGTGCCCATCGCGACGCTGGACGACCTGCGCTGGGCGGACGGCTTCGCCTTCGGGACGCCCTCGCGCTTCGGGACCCCCGCCGCGCAGCTCAAGCAGTTCATCGACACCACCGGCGGGTTGTGGGCCGAGGGGGCGCTGGCCGACAAGGCGGCGACCGTCTTCGGGTCGGCGGACAACGCCCACGGCGGCGTCGAGTCCACCCTGCTTGGCCTGTCCAACGTCTTCTATCACTGGGGAGCCGTGCTGGTGCCGCCGGGGTACACCGACGACAGCGTCGCGGTCGCCGGCGGCAACCCCTACGGCACGACCCACGTCTCCGGCGGCGGCGCGGCGGACCTCGACGCGGTGCTGGCGGCAGCGCGACACCAGGGGGCGAGACTCGCCCGCGTGGCCGCCGTCCTCCGCCAGCTCCGCCAGCCGGCGGTCACCCACGAGCTGGTGAGCGCGTGACGGGCCCCGGGTCGAGGCGTGGAACGCTGCTGACTGCGGCGCTCGCCCCGATGGTCTGGGGCAGCACGTACGTCGTCACGACCGAGCTGCTGCCCCCGGGCCGACCGCTCCTCGTGGCCGCGCTCAGGGCCCTCCCCGCTGGCTTGCTCCTCCTGGCGTGGTCCCGCACGCTGGCCCGCGGCGAGTGGTGGTGGCGGGCCCTCGTCCTCGGCACCCTCAACATCGGGGCGTTCTTCGCCCTTCTCTTCGTGGCCGCCTACCGCCTGCCCGGCGGGGTGGCCGCGACGGCCGGTGCGATCCAGCCGGTGGTCGTGGCCGGCCTCGCCGCGGTGCTGCTCGGCGAGACGTTCCGTCGTCGGACCGCCGTCGCCGGTGCCGCCGGTGTGGCCGGCGTCGCCCTGCTGGTCCTCGGCCCCGACGCCGCGCTGGACCCGATCGGGGTGGTCGCTGCGCTGGCGGGGACGCTGTCAATGGCGGTCGGTGTGGTCCTCACCAAGCGGTGGGGCCGTCCGGTCGGACTGCTGACGATGACCGGCTGGCAGCTGACCGCGGGTGGGGCCCTGCTGCTGCCACTCGCACTCCTCGTCGAGGGGGCGCCGCCGGCGTACTCGGCCGTGAACCTGGCTGCCACGGCGTGGTTGACGCTGGTGGGGACGGGGGTGGCGTACGCCCTGTGGTTCCGGGGCATCGAGCGGCTGCCGGTCAGCTCGTTGACGTTCCTGGGGCTGCTCAGCCCGGTCGTCGCGACGCTGCTCGGCTGGGTCGTGCTGGGCCAGACGTTGACCCCGGCCCAGCTGCTGGGTGCGGCGCTGGTCGTCTTCGCGGTCGTCTACCCCCAGCGGGCCGGCGGCGCAACCGACCCCACGCGTGTCGGGAAAACGGCCGCCCGTCGCAGGAACCCGACAAGCGCCCGACGCCGGCACGCCGTCAGGCTCACGCGTGTCGGAAATCGGGCCGCCCGTCGCAGGAACCCGACACGCGTCCGGAGTCGGGACGGCGGGCGGCCGGTTCCGGGCTAGTCGACGGTGAGGGCGAGCTTGCCGCGGACGTGGCCCTCCATGTTGGTGCGGAGCGCCTTGACGGCGTCGGCCAGCGGGAAGGTCTGCTGGACCTCGATGGCCAGCACGCCCTTGTCGACCAGCATCGCCAGGTGCGCCAGGTCGTCGGCCTGCGGTCGCACGAAGCAGTACCGCCCGCCGGCCTCGGTGATGGCGGTCGGGTCGACGTTGGAGGTGCTGCGCGACCGGTCGGCGATCAGCTCGGCGGACGCTTCGATGGCCTCGCTGGTGCCGACGTAGTCGACGGAGGCGGTGATGCCGTCGGGTGCGATCTCGCGGACCCGCTCGACCAGGCCGTCGCCGTAGGTCACCGGGGTGGCGCCCAGCGAGCGGAGGTACTCGTGGTTGGACTCCGAGGCGGTGCCGATGACGGTGGCGCCGAGGTCGACGGCGATCTGCACCGCGAACGACCCGACCCCGCCGGCGGCGGCGTGGACCAGGACGGTGTCGCCCTCGCCGACGCCCGCCAGGCGCAGGGACTGCAGCGCGGTCAGGCCGGCCAGCGGCAGCGCGGACGCCGCGGCCATGTCGACGCTGGTGGGCTTGGGGGCGAGGTGCCGCGGATGGGCGGAGACCTTCTCGGCGTAGGCGCCGTTGGCGGCCATGTGGTCGTGACGGACATAGCCGATGACCTCGTCACCGACGACGTACTCCTGCACGGCGGGGCCGACGGCGGAGACGACCCCGGCGACGTCCCAGCCGGGGACGAGCGGGAGGAAGTGCGGGAACGCGCCCTGCAGATAGCCGGCGACGAGCTTCCAGTCGACGGGGTTGACGCCAGCGGCCTTCACGTCGATGACGACGGTGTCGGGCCCGGGTGTGGGGTCGTCGACGTCGGTGAGGGTGAGGACCTCGGGGTCGCCGTACTCGGTCTGTGCCATTGCCTTCATGGGGTGATCCTTCTGATGGGGTTCCACCCAGTCGTGTCCGGACGGAGTGCGTGCCAACCGGAACGACCGACAACGAATTCCGTTGGAATCCGAACAACAGTGGATTCCCCGTCACCTCGCAGGCCCACGTGGTCAGCCCAACGCCACGTCTTCCAGAAGACGGAGCAGCGTGCGCACGCCGAATCCGGTCGCACCGCCGTCGGGTCCCGGTCGCCATGCGGGGCCCACGAGGTCGAGGTGCGCCCATGGCACACCCTCTCCCACGAACCGCTCGAGGAACAAGGCGGCGGTGATGGCCCGGCCGGTGGCGTTTCCGGGATGGTTCGAGACGTCGGCCACCGTGGACGACAGTCGACCGCTGTACCGGCGTGCGAGGGGCAGCTCCCAAACTGCTTCACCGGCGAGGTCTGCCGCCGCCACAACCGTCCCGACCGCAGCTGCGTCGTTGCCCAGCACACCCGCGATGTCGTCCCCCAGCGCGATAGTGCAGGCATGGGTGAGCGTGGCGAGGTCGACCAGCAGGTCCGGCCGGTCCTCACTCGCTCGGGCGAGGGCGTCGGCCATGACGACACGGCCCTCGAAGTCGGTGTTGCGGATCTCGATCGTGGTCCCGTTGCGGGTGGTCACGACGTCTCCGACACGGGCCGCCGAGGCACCGGGCATGTTCTCGGCCAGCGGCAGCCACGCGGACACGGCAACGCCCACACCCAAGCGGGGCAGCACCGACATGGCTGCCAGAACCGCGGCCGCACCGGCCATGTCGAGCTTCATGTCGACGATGCCCTCCGGGTCCTTCAGGGACAGGCCGCCGGAATCGAACGTGATCCCTTTGCCGACGAGGGCGACGTGGCCCCGTGCCCCCCGGGGACGGTGGTGCAGCCCCACCAGGCGCGGGCCGACATCCGAGCCCTTGCCGATCGCGAGCAGCCCGCCCATGGACTCGGCCTCCAGCTGATCCGGCCCGATGATCTCGATGTCCAGCCCTTCGCGTGCCGCAATGGTGGAGGCAACCTCGGCCAGGGTCAGTGGGTTGATGACGTTCGGCGGTGCGTCCACCAGCCGGCGGCCGAGTTCGGCGGCCTCAGCCACCAACGCCGCCCGATCGAGGACCTTGACGTCCTCGTCGCCGCCGGACCCGACGAGCCCGTAGGCACGCCCACGCCCCAGGCGATCTCGCAGTCCCTCAGCCACCGCACCGAGCGCGTGGGCACGACCAATGGCGGGCCCAGCCACCGCAGCGAGATCGGTGTCGATGGTGATACCCGCAGCACCTCGGCCCGCAATCGAGGAGGCGACGATGCGAACCCGTTCGACATCCAGCAGATCGAGCGACCCAAGTCCGACGAGCGCGTCGACGTGGGACCCATCGGACGACAGCGTGCTGCTGTAACTCCCGAGCTGTGCGTCGAACCCATCAACGGCTGCCAGCCGAGCCTGCCAACCCGTCAGCGCCGGCCGCTGCTCCAACGTGATCCCGTGCACGACGAAGTCGGGGGTTCCAAGCGAGCCCAGGACCACTGTGCACGCATCTCGATCGTCTGGACGGGGGAGGTCGATCATGCGCTGGGCCGGTGCGCAACGTCGTAGACCAGCCCGACCCTGGATGCGTCGAGCGGCTCGCGCAAGTGGGGGTTGAGCAACTCGGCGCTGGAACCCCGGTCGGTGCGTGACGTCCAGCGCGCGTATGCATCCACGTCGTCCCATGTGGCCGTGACGATCGCCTCCAGCCCGTCTTCGGCGATGGCGATCTCGGTCGACAGGCAGCCGTCCTGTGCAAAGGATGTCTCGAGGATCTCTGCACCACGGAACGCCTCAACCAGATGGTCGGCGTGCCCGGGAAGGATGTCGAGCCGCAGGACTGTCCTGATCATG
The DNA here is from genome assembly GCF_003344865.1 of Euzebya pacifica. Lineage (GTDB taxonomy): Bacteria > Actinomycetota > Nitriliruptoria > Euzebyales > Euzebyaceae > Euzebya > Euzebya pacifica. The sequence continues at coordinate 224,265 of NZ_CP031165.1, read as the reverse complement.
ATGTCCTCCCCCTGAAGGGGGTGAGTGCCGGTCGAGAGGTCCCCAGCGGACGACCACCGCTGATGACGGTGCGACGGGACTCGTCCCACAGCACCGAGGGGTCCTGGGTCGGGTCGGCGTCAAGGACGAGCAGGTCGGCAACGGCACCGACCGCGACCCTCCCGAGGTCATGACGCCCGATCAGCGCCGCGTTCACCGCTGTGGCCGACTGGATGGCCGCGATCGGTCCCTGGACTTCTACTTGCAGCCGAAGGCCGACGAGTTGGTCGTCCTCGAGATCTCCCATGAGATCGCTACCGAACCCGATGCGTACCCCTTCAGCTGCGGCGATCTCGATGGCCTGCTTGCCGTGGTCGAGGACCTCGAGGTTCTTGGCCCTCTGGACGGCTGTCAGTCCGAGGCTGTCGCCGCGCCGGTCCATGGCGTCGTAGGCAGCCAGTGTCGGGACGAGGAATGCGTCGTTTCGAACCATGAGCTGTGCAGTCGCGACGTCGAGCAGGTTGCCGTGCTCGATCGAACGGACGCCGTTGACCACAGAGTGTGCGATCGCCTCCGGCGAGTAGGCATGCGCAGCCACGTAGCTGCCCCGACGGGTCGCCTCGTCACAGACGACCCGGACCTCCTCAGCGGAGTACTGCGGGATCCGCAGTGGGTCGGTCAACGACACGACCCCACCGGAGGTCATGACCTTGATGGCATGGGCGCCGGTACGGAAGCGCTCTCGCACCGCGACCCGCAAGTTGTCCACTCCGTCGACGACCTCGGTAAGTCGGTGACAGCACGTATCGATTGCCAGGTCTCCGAGGCGGGGGTCACCGTGGCCGCCCGTCTGGGACAGCGCTGGGCCGGTGAACAGGTACCGAGGACCCACGATCAGACCTTCGTCCAGCGCCCGACGCAGGCCGATGTCGCCGCCGGCCACGTCCCGGACGGTCGTGAAGCCGCGACGGAGTGCTCCTCCCAACCGTTCGGCGGCTTTGGCAGTGACATAGCTCATGGGCGTGGCTTCCATCACCAGCATGTCCAGGCCGATGCCGTAGGCATGGAAGTGGGCGTCGATGAACCCGGGGACGATGACGTGACCGTGGCCCTCGATGACCACGTCCGAAGGGGGCCCGTCGTGGTCGCCGAGTGCAGACACGCATCCATTGGTGACGTGCACGTCCTGCTGATGCAACTCCCCCCGGTCGACGTCGAGGACCCGTGCGCCGATGATCGACAGCGTCCCGGCGACCGCCACGTTCACTTCCCCTTCCGACCGGCGGACAGCGCCACCGCAAGCACGATGACCAAGCCGGTGGTCAGGTCCTTGTAGAAGGGGTTGGCGTTGAGGATGTTGAAGCCGTTCTGGATGAGCGCGAGGAGCATGACGCCGGCCACGGACCGCCACACGGCCCCTTCGCCGCCGTAGATGCTGGTGCCGCCGAGGATGACGGCCGCGACCGCTTCCAGCTCGAGTCCCGCCCCGGCCTGCGGCTGTCCGCTGGCGATACGGGACACCGCAATCGCACCGGCGACGCCGGACGCCAACCCCGAGAGGGCGAACGTCATGACCTTGATTCGACCGACCCTGATACCCGAGAGACTGGCGGCCTCCTCGTTGCCACCGACGGCGTAGACGTACCGGCCGACCGTCGTACCGTTGAGGATGTAGGTGAACACCGCCATGGCAATGACGAGCACGATCACCGCGACGTTGATCGGACCGACTCGGCCACGGCCGAGCGCGGCGAAGGCCTCGTCGGGCACCGAGATGAGGAACCCACCGGTGATGAGGATCGCGAGTCCGCCGTACACCAGCGACGACGCGATGGTCGCGAGGAAGGAGTGCACCTTCAGCCCTGTGATGACCAAACCGTTGACGGTGCCGAGCGCGAGTCCGACGAGCGGGGCGATTGCCAAGCCGAGGACAGGGTCGATGTTGACGGCGACCCATGCGGCGGTGACTGACGCCACACCGAACATGGCCCCCGTGGAGAGGTCGAAGCCGCCCGCGATGATGACGAGCGTCCCGGCCATGGCGATGATCGCCAACGGAGTGTTCTGGTTGAGGATGTTCAGCAGGTTGCGACTGGACAGGAACGCATCGCTGCCGATCGACAGGGCAACGAACAGGGCGACGAGCAACACCAGCACGCCGTACTGCCGTAGCCATCTGCCGATCCGCTCCAACGACAGTCCGCCGGAGCCAATCGCGAGGGTGGGGTCACTGGTGGTCATGCCGAGCTCGCTTTCGTGGGAAGGGTCGGGCCGGTGTGCGGGTCGGGGGCCACGGGCGTGGTGCCGAAGAGCTGCTTCAGGATCTCGTCGGCGTCGGTGGTCGTGGGATCCACCTCACCGGTGATGCGTCCGTCCACGACGAGGTGGACCCGCGTGGACAGCTCCACGACCTCCTCCAGCTCCGAGGAGATCAGCAGCACGGCCGCCCCGTTACTGGCCTCCTCGAGCAAGGCCTCGTAGATCCGGCGCTTGGCGCCGACGTCGACGCCGCGCGTGGGCTCGTCGAGGATCAGCACCCGCGGGGGACGCAGCGTCCACTTGGCGAACAGTGCCTTCTGCTGGTTGCCGCCGGAGTAGTGCTGCAGCTCACCGTTGACGCGGGCCGGGGTGATGTCGAGGCGCTCGATCGCCGACCTGGTCGCCTTGCGTTCGTCGCTGCGCCGGACCCGTCCGCGGCGGGCAAAGTGTCGGAGCCGCGGCAGGGTGATGTTCTCGCGCACGTTCTGGGTCATCACCAGGCCCTGCCCGCGTCGGTCCTCGGGCAGCATGACCAGTCCTGCGTCGATGGCCGACCACGGCCCGTGCAGGTCCACAGCCGTCCCGTCGACCCGGACCACGCCGCTGGTAGCCGGATCGGCGCCGAAGAGGAGACGGGCGATCTCGGTCCGACCGCTCCCCACGAGGCCGGCGAGACCGACGACCTCGCCGCTCCGTATGGTCAGGTCAACGTCCTCGACGATCCCGCCCGACAGCCCTTCGACCTCGAGCACGACCGGGGCCTCAGGGGCGGGGGAGATCCGCGGCGGGAAGCTCAGCTCGACCGGCTGGCCGAGCATTCCCTCCACCAAGGAGTCCTTGGTCTCCTCTGCGGTGTCCGCAGTCCGAACGACGCGTCCGTCGCGCATGATGGTGACGCGATCGGCCCAGCGAAGCACTTCGTCGAGGAAGTGACTCACGTAGATGATCGTCCGACCCTCGGCCCTGAGCCGGGCCATGATCTCGTGCAGCCGGTCGGCCTCGTCCTGGGTCAGCGAGGATGTCGGCTCATCCATGACGACGAGCCGTGCGTCCCTCGCAATAGCACGGAGTATCTCGACCTTCTGCTGGTCGGCCAGCCGCAGGTCACGGACTGGGGTTCTCGGGTCGAGGCCGAAGCCGACGGCGGCATCGAGCGCCTCGTAGCGTTCCCGCATTCCGCCGACGAGGGCGCCCGCTCGGGACGGTTCCATGCCGAGGAATACGTTGCGCTCCACCGACATCGCCGGCACCAGGGAGAGCTCCTGCTGGATGGTGGCGATGCGGTGGTCGAGTGCGGACGGGGCGTCCCATCGTCCGACCGGCTGGCCATCGAGCAGCAGCTGGCCGGAATCAGCGTGGTGGATGCCGCCGACGACCTTGCCGAGGGTGGACTTGCCCGCGCCGTTCTCGCCGACCAGGGCATGGATCGTTCCCGCGTCGATGTCCACGTCGATGTCGTCAAGGGCCTGCGTCGCACCGAATCGCTTGCTGACGGAACGGAGGCCGATCCGTGCCCCACGGCCCGCCTCGCCCGAAGGCGAGGCGGAAGAGTTGGACATGGGGTGCACGGTGGAGGGGGCCACGATCAGCCGTCCCATTCGGCCTCGAAATCGGGGTGTTCCTCCAGCGTCTCTGCCGTGATGACCGCCGAGGGGATCGCGCCGGCCTCGTTCATGTTGATGACCTGGTCGAACTCTTCGCCCCGGAGGGAGGCGATCAGGTTCTCCGCGGCAAGGCGCCCTTCGCTGGCGGGGAAGCTGGTGGCGGTGGCGTCCCAGCGTCCGGCGCGGATGCCCTCGATGGCGGTCTCGGTGGCGCCACCCCCGGCGATGTACATGCTTGGAATGTCGAACCCGGCTTCGTCGAGAGCGATGAGGGCGCCGGCGACGTGCTGGTCGGCGTTGGACAGCAAGACCTCGAACTCAGGGTTGGCCTGGATCAGGTCCTGCATGACCGTCAGGGACTGGTCACGGTCGTAGTTGCCCTCGCCGGTGGCGACGAGCTCGATGTTGTCGTGCTCGGCGAGGACGCTCGTCATGGCCTCGTACCGGACGTTGTCGAAGGGGAACTGCAGCTGCCCAATGAGGATGATGACGCGGCACGGATCGATGTCTGCGCAGTAATCCACGACGCCCTCTGCCAGTTCCGCCGACTGGGGCTCGACAGGGGCAGCAGCGGTGATGATGCCCTCGACCTGGGGCTCGATCGTCCCGAGGTCAGGGCCGATGGGGAACAGCGCCGTGGCGACGCCGATGTCGCTGGCGATGGCCTCCTCAACCGCCGAGGCGATGCCGACGGTGTCGTTGGGCACCACCACGAAGCCGTCGAATCGTCCCGACGCGATGACGTCTTCGATCTGGTTGAACTGGACGTCGGCGCTGAACTCGCCGTCGAAGATCTCCGTGGTCACCCCGCCGGCGGCCTCGGCGGCCTCCTGTATGCCCTCGTAGGTGGCCTGGTTGTAGCCGTTCTGGCTGGATGAGGCGAAGAACGCGATCGCGATGCCGTCGTCCGAGGCGCTGTCCGCGTCGGTGTCGGCGGCGGTGTCATCACCGGTCTCTTCGGCTGCGTCGGTGGCGTCGCCGGCGACGGTGTCCGCCGTCCCGACGTCCTCGGCGCCGGTGTCGTTCTCCAACGGATCCGTCGAGCAGGCGGCGGCGATCACGGCCATCAGCAGGAAGGAGGCCAGCAGGAGTCGTGCAGGGTGGGTGGGTGTTCGCATGTCTGTTCCTTCTCTCGTGGACCTATTGGGTGCTTGGTGGTTCACGCGGCGGACCGCAGTCGTCGTGTGGCCTCGTCGTCGATCTCGTGGGTCCGTGGGTCAACGACGACGCCGTAGTCGCGTCGGGCTGCCTCGGCGGACACGAAGCCATTGCGGACGTCGGCGGCCACCGCCGCGGGATCGCGTCGCAACGGGTCGCCCCAGCCGCCGCCTCCGCCGGTGTTGTTGACCAGCACGTCACCGGTGTCGAGGGCGTTGTAGCTGCCGCCCTTGACGACCTCGCGATCAGTTCCGGGGTTCAGGACGATGTGGTTGTTGTCACCGGGCTGGCCGTCCCCGATCGACCACGGCTTGGTCAGGGTCTTGTAGACGATGGCGATGCCGGTCGACGGGGCCAGGAAGCGGTAGGCCCGCCCCACGCCGACGCCCCCGCGATGTTCGCCGGCGCCACCGCTGTCCGGCCGGTATCCGTAGGACTCGATGAACATCGGAGACTTGGTCTCCAGCACCTCCACCGGGTTGTTCCGACAGCCCGGTTCGGTGAGGTGCATGATCCCGTCCTCACCGTCGCCACCAGCGTGCCCGCCGAAGCCAACGGCTTCGTTGGTCGCCTCCAGCCAGGCCTCGCCGTTCCGGGGATTGACCCCGAGGCCCATCATCGAGCAGACGTCCCCGCCGGAGCAGGCCGGCACGAGGTCGGGCATGCCCTGCGCGAGGGCCTTGAGGATGACCTCGCCCCCCAGCAGCCCGGTCCACAGTGTGAAGGTGGGCATGGGTGGCACAGCGTGCACGACGGAACCCGGTGTGGTGATGATCCGCATGGGCCGGAAGTTGCCGGCGACGACCGATGTGTCAGGGGTCGTCAACGACTTGAAGATCAGGCTGCAGAACGCTTCCGTGCCACCGATGGGCAGGTTGATCGGGCCCTTGACGTCGGTGTCGCTGCCGGTCCAGTCGAGGATCATCTCGTCGTCGGTGATCGTGACCTCGACATCCAGCTTGACCATGCGGTCCAGGTCGATGCCGTCGGTGTCGACGAAGTCGTGCGCCCGCCACGTTCCCTTGGGCAGCTTGGCCAGTGCGAGCCGCGCCAGCCGTTCGCCGTGGTCGTTGATGGCAACCATGGCCTCGGCGATCGTCTCCCGACCGTACTTGACCACGAGGTCCTGGGTCCGACGGACGCCCGTCACACAGGCCGACACCTGCGCTTGGATGTCCCCGATCGTTCGTTCCGGCATCCGACTGTTGAACCGGATGAGGTTGAAGATGTCGTCGTTCTGGACACCGCGGTTGTACAGCTTGCTGGCCGGGAAGAAGATCCCTTCCTGGTACATGTCGGTGGAGTCAAGGACGTACCCGGCGTCCTTCTGCTTGAGGTCCAGGACGTGGATCCGGCACGACGCGAACCCGATGATCTCGCCGTCGTCGTGGATCGGTGCGAAGACCAACGGGTCCAGCGTGTGGGCCGACGACCAGTAGGGGTAGTTCAGCATCACGACGTCGCCGGGGTGGAGGTTCTCCCGGCCCAGGAACTCCACTGCCTTCTTGATGCCGTGGTCGTTGCCTCGGGTGAAGATGGCGATGCCCGGGGCATCAGCCACCACGTCCCCGTTTGCATCGTGGATTCCGATCCCGTAGTCGTGGATCTCGTAGACCACGGTGTTGTAAGAGGTTCGGCACAGGTTGCGTGCCATCTCCTGAGCGTTGGCCAGTAGGCCGTGGCGGATGATCTCGGTGGTGATTGCGTCGGTCATGCGACGTGCTCCTTGGCGGTCCTGGCGGAGGGGGTCGGCGACACGTCGATGACCAGCTCGCCGTGGTCACCCACGCGCAGGCTGTCGCCGATGTGCAGGACGGTCGTGGCGGTGTGTTCGGTGACCACCGCCGGCCCTTCGACGGTGTCACCGGCAAGCAGCGATTCGCGCTCGTACAAGCCGTAGGGGACGGCGGGGTTGTCGATGTCGACGTAGACGGGCCGGGTCCCCAGGGACGGGGGTCCGTCGTCGGTGCGGCTGGCCATCTGCGGCAGCTCGGGCTTGTCCACGATCCCGACCGCCCGAACCCTGAGTGTCGTCAGCTCGACCGGGTCCTGCATCGTGTGGCCGTACTGCCGCTCGTGGAGTTCGGAGAACTGCTGCTCGATCGCGCTGACCGGATCCAGTCCAGTGGAGGGGTAGGAGACGGTGACGCTGTGCTCTTGACCTGCGTACCGCACGTCAACGCTGCGCAGCAGCTGGGTGCGGTCCGGCGTGAAGCCCTCCTCGCGGAGCACCTCGGCAGCCTCGGTCTCCATCTCGACGAACGATTCCTCGAGGACGCGGAGCTCGACACCCTCCAAGGGTGTGACGGCGGTGCGGGCGAAGTCGTGTTGGACGTCGGCGACGAGCATGCCCAGCGCAGAGAACGCGCCCTGCCCCGGTGGGACGACGACCGTGGGAATCTGCAGTTCCCTGGCGACGTCCACGGCCACCAGACCGCCGCCACCGCCGAACGCCAGGAGGGCGAAGTCCTTGGGATCACGACCCAGCTCGACGGTGATGGCGCGAACGGCTCCCATGATCTTCGTCGCGGAGATCTGAACCATGCCCTTCGCGAGGGCCTGCACCGTCAACGACAGCGCCGCGGCGACAGGTTCGAGGGACTTCTCGGCCAGGTCACGGTCGAGCTGGAGCGTGCCACCCAACGGGGTGTCGCCGCCCAAGTAGCCGAGGACCAGCGCTGCGTCGGTGAACGTGGGCTCGGTTCCACCACGACCGTACGAGGCGGGTCCGGGCATCGCTCCGGCGCTCTGCGGACCGACCTGCAGGGCACCGGCCTCGTCGAGCCAGCCGATCGAGCCACCACCGGCGCCGATGGTGTGGATGTACAGCGATGGCGTGTTGATCGGCATGTGCTCGAACTCGGCACCCTGGTGGCTGACCGGCTCCCCGTCGATGACCAGCGACGCGTCGAGGGACGTGCCACCCATGTCGATGGTGATGAGGTTCGGCTGGCCGAGACTGGGTGCCAGCGCGGCTGCACCAATGACCCCTCCGGCAGGACCGGAGAGGATCAGATTGACCGGTTGGTCACGGGCTGCGGTGGCTGTCATCGCGCCCCCACCGGACCGGGTCATCAGGAAGCGACCGGTGAACCCCCGGTCGGTCAGCTCCGCGTCGAGCTGCTGGAGGTAGCGCCTGACGATGGGCTTGATGTAGGCGTCGAGGACGGCCGTGCTGGTGCGCTCGTACTCCCGATACTCACGTGAGAGTTCGTGGGAGAGCGTCACCTCCAGACCCGGGGCGACCTCGTTGAGGATCTCGCGCATCGCCAGTTCGTGGGCCGGGTTGGCGTAGGCATGGAGGAAGGCCACCGCGACGGCGTCGTACCCTCGCTCGGCGAGGGTTTCGGCGACGTGTCGAGCATCGTCGGTGTCCAACGGCTGGTGGACTCCGCCGTCGAAGGTGCTCCGTTCCGCCACCTCGAAGGTGTCGTACCGCTCGAGCAGTGGCTGGGGCTTGCGATGGGTGATGTCGTAGTTGGTTCGGCGGTCAGTGCGGCCGAGCAAGTACACGTCGCGGAACCCCTTCGTGCCGACGACCGCGATCCGTGCCCCAGTACGGGTGAGCAGGGCGTTCAGTCCAAGCGTGGTGCCGTGGTTGAACATCACGACGTCGCTGGGTGCCACATCGGCCCGTTCGAAGGCAGCCATGACCCCATCGGTCGGTGCGTCGGGGGTGGTGGGCACCTTCTCGAAACGGAGCTCGCCGGTGTCCGGTGTCAGGCGGACGACGTCGGTGAAGGTGCCGCCGACGTCGATCGCAAGCCGTGTCCTGTCTGCCATCTGTCATCCCTTCGACAGTTGCCCGGACCGTGATGGCCGCGGGGCTCTGTGGGTTGGATGACGGACGCTATTCGCGGCGAGGAGCGGTGCTCCAGCGACATCGGTCGAACATTTCCGGGCCCTCGTTTCGACTATTGTCGAAGCGTGGAAGACGTTCGATTCCTCTTGGAGGATTCGGCCTACGGACCCTGCGACTGTCGGTTCAAGCCGGCCAGCGTCCAAGCAGGCGCAGCGCGGCGAACCCGACCTGGATTGTCATGCGATCGGTTCCCGAGTGCAGGTCGAAACCCGCCTCGGTCACCTTCTCCAGTCGGTAGTAGAGGGTGGTGCGATGGATGTGCAGGGTGTCGGCTGCGGCCGCTACCGCTCCACCGCCGTCCAGGTAGACCTCCAATGTGGCGGCCACCTCCGGTACGTCCTGGATGAGGCCGACCAACCGCGGGTCGACGCCGTCGGCAAGCGCGTCGCGTGGCAGCTGGACCAGCAGCCGGTAAACGCCCAGCCCCTCCCACGTCGAAACGAAGCCCTTGGAAGGACCGATCCGCAGGGCGACAGTTGCCGCCTGCCGGGCCCTTCGGTGGGAGCGGGGCAGCGCGCCAGGGGAGGCGACGGACGGACCGACGCCCAGCATGACTGGCAAACCGTCGGTGACTCGGTTGATCTGTCCCATGGACCGTTCCAGCGCATCGAGATCGAGTCCCCCCGCCAGCACCCCATCCGCGGCATCCCTGCCCGAGGCGATGTGGGCAACGACAGCCACGCCCTCGTCGACGTCGACCAGCCGCAGCTGTGAAGCCGGGTCGGCTACCCATCGCTGCATCACGAAGGCCCGCCTGGCCGCACGAACCGCCCAGCCGGGGCCGACGGCCACGAGGACCATGGTCCTCGCCGGCGCATCGAAGGCGTGCTTCGCTTCGACGGCGACGAGGCCACGCAGCCGCCGGTCGTGGTCGTCATTGAGGAGGTCCTCGACGATTCGTCCCTCGCGAAGGCGGGAGAGGCGGTCCAACCACAGCGTTTCGGCGAGCGGTTCCCTGACGCGTTCGACCGCTCGTCGGTGGTCGTCGGACATCTCCTCATCCGGGAGGAGGACCCATACGTAGCCCAGCAGCTTCTCGTCGTAGCGCAGGGGCACACACAGCCGGGGCAGGACGCCACGTTCGTTGCCCGGGACGACGAACGGCTCGGTCCGCGAGGCCAGGTCATAACGCCTGAAGTACTCCACCGTCTCCTTGCTGGTGGACTTGTGCATGATGGTGTCCCGACGCATCCGGTCGGTCTGCCCGTAATGAGGGCTGTGCACGATCGGCTGCTGGTCCTCGTCCTCGAGCACCACCGGCCGCTCGACGTCCCGACTGAGCGCGTTCACGACCTCCTGCAGCAGCGTGACGTCCATGTCGTCCACAGTGCCACAAGTCGGCCTCGATGATCATCGGCCAGCTCAGCGCAAACGTTCGACGATCGTCGATATACCCGTGTCGGCCCGTGCCGTACGGTCCACACCATGACTGACGTGCTCCGCGGGGTCTGGCCCGCCACCACCCTTCCCTTCCGTGACGACCTCACCCTGGACCTCGACCGCTTCGCCGAGCACTGCGCGTGGCTGGTGGAGTCCGGTTGCGAGGGCGTCGTCGTCAACGGCTCGCTCGGCGAGTACGAGGCGCTGACCGACGAGGAACGGGCTGCGGTCGTCGACGCCGCCGTCGCTGCCGTCGGTGCCGACCGGGTCATCCCCGGCGTGGCCGGCAAGTCCGCCGGTGAGGCCCGGCGCTGGACCGAGCAGGCCGCCGCCCACGGCTGCCCTGCCGTCATGCTGCTGCCCCCGACGTCGCACGCCCCCACCGACGACGAGGTCGTCGCCCACTACGCCCACGTGGCCGAGGTCGGTGTGCCGATCATCGCCTACAACAACCCGTGGTCGACCCGGGTGGACCTGGTGCCGGCGCTGATGGCCAAGACCGTGGAGGCCGTTCCGCAGGTCGTCGGGCTCAAGGAGTTCTCCATGGACGTCCGCCGGGTCCGCCACCTCGCCGACCTGGTCCCCCAGCTGCAGGTCATCTGCGGCTGCGACGACGTCCTGGTCGAGTCGGCGCTGGTCGGCACCCGCGGCTGGATCAGCGGGTTCGTCAACGCCTTCCCCGAGCAGTCGGTCCGCCTGCTGGAGCTGTCGGAGTCCGGCAAGATCGCCGACGCCCTCGCGCTGTACGACGAGATGCTCCCCATCCTCCGCTGGGACGCCGAACCACGCTTCGTGCAGGCCATCAAGCTGGGTCAGGAGGAGGCCGGCCGGTACGGCGGCCCGTCCAGGCTGCCCCGCCTGCCCCTGCCGGCCGATGTCGAGCAGCAGGTCCGCGCCGACGCCCGTCGCGCCCTCGCCGCCGGCAAGGGCTGAGGTCGACCGCGATGCGAGCGAGGAAGGTCTTCACCGCCGTCGACACCCACACCGAGGGCATGCCGACCCGGGTGGTCACCTCCGGGTTCGGCGTGCTGCCCGGCGAGACGATGGCCGAGCGCAGCCACCACGTCGCCACGACGCTGGACGGCTGGCGCAAGCTGCTGATGTTCGAGCCGCGTGGCCACCAGGCGATGTCGGGGGCGATCCTGTGCCCGCCGACCCGTCCGGATGCCGACCTCGGCGTGGTCTACATCGAGGTCACCGGCTGCCTGCCCATGTGCGGCCACGGGACCATCGGCGCGGTCACGGCCGCCGTGGAGACCGGGCTGGTCCAGGTCATCGAACCGGTCACGACCGTGCGGCTGGACACCCCGGCCGGCCTGGTCGTCGCCGAGGCAAGCGTCGTCGACGGCGCCTGCACGTCCGTCACCCTTCGCAACGTCCCCTCCTTCCTGCTGCTGCGCGACGCCGTCGTGAAGGTCGAGGGCATCGGTGAGGTCACCGTCGACGTGGCCTACGGCGGCAACTTCTACGTGCTCGTCTCCGCTGACGACCTCGACGTCACCCTCCGGCCCGAGCACGCCGGCACCGTCCTATACGCCGGCATGCGCGTGATGGCGGCCGCCAACGACCAGCTCGACATCGTCCATCCGGAACGGCCCGACATCGCCGGCACCCACCACGTCCTCGTGACCGCGCCCGGTGACGACGAGGTGGACGGTCGGGGGGCCGTCGTCATCGACCCCGGGTACCTCGACCGCTCGCCCTGCGGCACCGGCACCTCGGCCCGCATGGCATCCATGCACGCCCGAGGCGACCTGGCGCTGGACACGCCGTTCGTCCACACCTCCATCATCGACTCGCGGTTCACCGGCCAGCTGCTGGGGACCACTACGGTCGGGGAGCTACCGGCGGTCGTGCCCTCCATCACCGGTCGCGCGTGGGTGACCGGCCTGAACCAGCTCGTACTGGACCCCACCGACCCCTGGTCAGAGGGCTTCCTGCTCGGCTGACCGCCCCGCCCAACATCCGCGAGTCCCTCCCTCTGGAGACCTGTCATGACCACCTCCTCCATCCAGCCGACCGGCCAGTCCGTCATCGCCGGCCAGCCCACCGCAGGTGACGGCGACGCCTTCTCCGCCACCGACCCACGCACGGGTCAGGCGCTGACACCCAGCTACACCACCGTCGGGTTCGACCAGCTGGACGACGCCGTCACCGCCGCCGTCGAGGCGCTGGCCGACCCGATCGACATGGCCGCGATCGCCGAGGGGCTGGAGGCGGCCGCCGATGCGTTCGAGGCCGCCGCCGATGTCGTGGTCGCCACCGCCGACGCCGAGACCGCCCTGGGCGAGATTCGGCTGCGTGGCGAGCTGGCCCGCACCGTCGGGCAGCTGCGGATGATGGCGACCGAGGCCCGCACGGGCAGCCGTCGTGATGTCGTGGTCGACCCGGCCGGCGATGGCCCGGCCGCCCCGGCGCTGCACCGCACCACGGTGCCGCTCGGCGTGGTCGCGGTGTTCGCCGCCTCCAACTTCCCGCTGGCGTTCGGCGTCGCCGGTACCGACACCGCTGCCGCCCTCGGCGCCGGCTGCCCGGTCGTCGCCAAGGCCCACCCGGCCCAGCCGGCCACCGCCGAGCTGTGCGGTCGGCTGCTCGCCGAGGGCCTGCGGTCCGCTGGCCTCGCCGAGGGGATGATCTCGGTGCTGCACGAAGGGGGCCACGAGGTCGGCCAGGCGCTGGTCACGCACCCCGACGTCGACGCCGTGGCGTTCACCGGCAGCCTGCGCGGCGGCCGTGCCCTGTTCGACCTGGCCGCCACACGGCCCCGTCCGATCCCCGTGTACGCCGAGATGGGGTCGTTGAACCCGCTGGTCGTCTCCGCCGGTGCGGCGGCCGACGTGGCTGGCATGGTCGAGGGGATCTCCGGCAGCTACCTGCTGGGCGAGGGCCAGTTCTGCACCAAGCCCGGGCTGATCGTGCTGCCCGACGACGACAACGGCCGTGCCGTGCTGACCGGTCTCTGCGACGCGCTGGGCGATCGGACGCCGGGCCACCCGCTCCTGCACGGCGGGATCGTCAGCGGCTTCGTCGAGGGGCTGGACCGTGCGGCGGCCGTGGACGGCGTCGAGGTCGTCCGCGCCCCCGATGCCGACGGTGGGTGTGCCGCGGCCGTGCTGTCCACCGACGCCGCCACGTTCGTCGACGAGCCGGTCCTTCGCGAGGAGGTGTTCGGTCCGGCAACCCTGGTCGTGCTCGCCGGTGACGACGAGCTGGACGAGGTCGTCGACGCGTTCGAGCCGGCCCTGACCGCGTCGCTGCACTTCACCCCCGAGGAGTCGTCGTGGGCGCGCAGCATGGCCGACCGGCTGGCCCGCAAGGTCGGTCGGGTCATCGCCAACGGCTACCCGACGGGTGTTCGGGTCAGCCCCGGCCAGCACCACGGCGGCCCGTACCCGGCGACCACCGCGCCGCTGCACACCAGCGTCGGGCTGGCCGCCATCGACCGGTTCCGTCGACCGGTGGCCTTCCAGTCCTTCTCCGACGACGCGCTGCCCACCTGGGCGCAGTAGCTCGGTGACCACCCACGTCGTGGTCGTTGGCGCCGGGATCATCGGCCTGGCGGCCGCCCGCGAGCTGGCGCGCCGAGGTGCACGGGTCACCGTCGTCGAACGGCACGTCGCCGGCGCCGGCACGTCCAGCCGGGGCGAGGGGAACATCCTCGTCAGCGACAAGGAGATCCCCGCCGAGGCGCGGCTGGCGCTGCGGTCCATCGAGCTGTGGAAGGCCTTCGCCGCGGAGTCCGCCGAACCGTTCGAGTTCGAGGAGAAGGGCGGCATCATCACCGCCAGCAGCGACAGCCAGCTCGGGTTGCTGGCCGCGCAGGCCGAGGGGCAGCGTCCGCTCGGCGTGCAGTCGGTGGTGCTGGGCCGGGCGGCGCTGCGCGAGATGGAGCCCCAGCTGTCCCCCGGGTTGGTGGGTGGCATCAGCTTCCCGCAGGACGCACAGGTCATGCCCATCCACGCCGTCCGGGCGTTGCGTCGTGCGGCGCTCGACCTGGGGGTGGAGGAGCGGGTCGGCGTGTCGGTGGTCGGCCTGTCGTCCCTGACCGCCGGGGTGGGTGTCGAGCTGGCCGACGGGTCGCGGATCGACGCCGACGCCGTCGTCCTCGCGGCCGGCCCGTGGTCGGGCGAGCTGGCTGCCCGGCTGGGTGGCGTGGCGCCGGTGTTCCCCCGTCGTGGCCTGCTGCTGGTGACCGAACCCCTCCCGCCGGGGACGGTTCGCCACAAGGTCTACGACGGCCGCTACGTGGAGGCGGTGGCGAGCGACGACGGGGCGGCCCAGGTGGCACCGGTCATCGAGTCGACCGTCTCGGGCACGGTGCTGATCGGCTCGACCCGCGAGGCCGTCGGCTGGGACACCCAGCAGCGCTGGGACCTGGTCGGCGAGCTCAGCCGGAACGCCGCGTCGTTGTTCCCGTCGCTGGGCAGGGTGCGGATCATCCGGACCTACCAGGGCTTCCGGCCGGCCACGCCGGACCACCTGCCGCTGATCGGTCCGGACGTCCGGGTGGAGGGGTTGTTCCACTGCTCGGGTCACGAAGGTGCGGGTATCGGCCTGGCGTTGGGCTCTGCCGAGGTGCTGGCCGAGTCCGTGCTGGCTGGCCGCACCGACGAGGCGTTCGACCCCCGCCGGTTGCACGACACGGACGAACGCGTCGTGGACCGGGTGCCGGGTCCGACGCCGTTCGTGCTCTCCCCGTCGTGCGCGTCGACGACCGGTTCGTGTGGGTCGGGGCTGACGGGCGGAAAGGAAGGCCGTGGCAGCACCGTCGCCGCGGCGCTGCTCGCCGACGGGCAGCAGTCCTGGCGGCGCACCCGGTTCGAGGATCGGCCCCGCGGCCTGTTCTGCGGCATCGGCCACTGCCACGACTGCGTCCTGCCCCGGGCGGACGGGACCACGGTCAGGGCGTGCCTCGAGCCGACCGCTGCCGAGCCGACCGCTGGGGAACCGACCGCTGGCGAACCGACCGCTGGCGAGCCGTCGGGGGCTGACGACGGTCCGGACTCGGCGGCGGGTTCGACGGGTGCGGGTTCGGTGGTGATGGATGTCGATGTGGCCGTGCTCGGCGCGGGACCCGGCGGCCTGGCCGCAGCGGCGACGGTGCGTGGCAACGGGCTGTCGGTCGGGCTCGTCGACCGGTATCCGTCGGCTGGTGGCCAGATCGGACGACAGCGTGCCGGTACCGCCTCTCCCTCGGGGCCCTGGGCCGAGCTGATCGATGACGGCAGCCGGGGCGTCCAGCACCTCGGCGGGGCGCAGGTGGTGGCCGTGCAGCAGGTCGCCGGGGTGGCGACCAGGCGGTTCCAGGTCATGGTGTCGGTGGACGACGAGCTGCGGCTGGTCCTGGCCGATCACCTGGTGCTGGCCACCGGCGCCCGGGAGGTCGTGCGCCCGTTCCCTGGCTGGACGCTGCCGGGAGTGCTGACCGCGGGGGCCGCCCAGGCGATGGTCAAGCAGGAGGGTCACAGCCCCTGGGAACGGGTTGTGCTGGCGGGGACCGGGCCGTTGTTGCTGGCGGTCGCGTCGGCGCTGCGTGCCGCGGGGACGCCGCCGCTGCTGACGCTGGAGGCCCAGTCGCTGCGACGGCTCGCGGTCGGTGGGCTGCCCGTGGGCCTCGGGCACCCGGGCAAGCTGGCCGACCTCGCCCGGCTGACGGGTGGCCGGCCGCCACGGTTCGGCTGGCGGGTCGTCGAGGCCATCGCGTCGGCAGACGGCGAGGCGGTCGAGCAGGTGGCCATGCGCGCCCCGTCCGGCCGCACGGCGCGGATGGCAGTGGACGCGCTGGCGGTCTCCGACGGGCTGCTGCCCGACGTGACGTTGGCGGTCCAGCTGGGATGTGAGCTGGTGAACCGGCCGGGAACCGCAGGACCGGCCGTGGTGGTCGACGACGAGCAGTCGACGTCGGTGCCCGGCGTGTGGGCGGCGGGCGAGCTGACCGGGGTGGCCGGAGCCGACAAGGCGGTCGCCGAGGGCCACCTGGCCGGCGCGGCCATCCTGGCGTCGACGGTCGGCCCGGCGGTGCCCTCGGGCGCGCGCAGGGCCGTGCGTCGCTGGGACGGGTTCCGCGACGCGCTGGCCCGCCTGTACCCGTGGGACGACGAGTGGACGGTGGGCCTGCCCGACGACGTGACGGTCTGCCGGTGCGAGGAGGTGCCGGCCGAGGCCGTTGGCCGGGCCATCGCCGACGGCGCCACCAACGCCCGGGCCGTCAAGGGCCTGACCCGGTGTGGGATGGGCCGCTGCCAGGGCGGCGTCTGCGGGCCGTTGGTCTCCAGCATGGTCCGCGCGGCCGGCCACCCCTCCCCCGGCCACCTCGAGTCCCGCCCCGTCGCCCAGCCCGTCCTCGTCGACCAGCTGGCCCGGCTGACCGCCAACGGCTGACCGCTCGCCCCGCCCCACGGGGGCCGGCCACCCCTCCCCCGCGGGCAGGCATGTACCCCCGCCCCGGGCGGATCTTGACCCACCGTGTGGCGGAATCCGCCCCGCTCTTCCGTCCTCACGGCCGCGAACGCGCCGCCGGGCTGGTGGATGGTGACCCACCACAGACGCTTGACCCCGTGAGCTGGGTCAAGATCCGTCACGAGGGGTGGGCGGTGGCGGCACGCTCGTTCGGGCGTGCCGCCGCCGGGTCAGGGCAGGGTGACGTCCAGGATCACCGGCAGGTGGTCGGAGATGTCGAGGGTGTCGGCCTGGCGGACCTCGTGGTCGCCCAGCCCGAGCAGGGGGCTGAGGAACACGAAGTCGATCGTGCGATCCGGCCTGTCGATGGTCGGGGCGTTGGGGAAGTGGGTGTACCAGCTGGCCCGTCCGGGGCCGTTGGACTCCTCCAGCGACGGGACGACCGGGTAGGCGTCGGTCAGCACCGCCAGCTCGCTGTCGGGCAGGTAGTAGGCCTGCTCGTCGCTGCCGAGGTCGTCGTACTGCGGTCCGGGCGGGAGCAGGTTGAGGTCGCCGCCGAACACCCATGGGATCTGCTGGGCGGTGACGAACGCCAGCCGCTCCGACGCCTGGGCGACCTGGCGCTGCATCGTGTCGGTGCCCTGGGCGAAGGCGTCGAAGTGGGTGTTGTAGGTCAGCAGCGACTCCCCTCCCTCCACCGGCAGGCTGGCTTCCAGGATCGCCCGCTTGAGGCCGAACTGCTCGGTCACCGGGTCAGCCGGGATGATGGGCAGGGCGTACCTCGTGGCGTCCTCGATGCGGTACCGCGACACCGTGGACAGCTTCATGCCGACCGACCCGAGGATCCGCGGGTGTGGCACCCAGGCGGCCTTCCAGTAGAACGCCGAGGTGTGGCAGGCGTAGTCGGGCGAGACCATGTCCAGCAGGCGGGCCAGCTGGTCCTCGCCGTCGGTGCGGGCGGCCCCGTCGTCGACCTCCTGCAGCAGGATGACGTCGGGGTCGACGTCGCCGATGACCCGGGCGACCTCCTCGAAGGTGGCGGTGATCGCCTCGGGCGACGGCCGCTCGTCCGGACCCGACTCGTCGAGCAGGTCGTAGAAGAAGACGTAGTCCTTGCCGGCCATGTACTGGACGTTCCACGACAGGATCGTGACGTCCTGCCCGGGCTGGAGGGTCGGCGCATCGTCGGCGCAGACGACGTCCTCGGCCTGGACGTCGTCGGGATGGAACGTGGTGAACCACACGGTGGCCGCCAGCAGCACGACCACGACCAGCAACCCGATCGCGATCCGACCGACCCAGCGCATCAACGTCCCTCTCCTCGGCTTCCAGCCCGGACCGGCGGTGTCCGGGACGCATCGAGACCATAGCCCGACAAGCCGCCGCGCCGATGTGAAAGGATGCGTCCGTTCTTCGTCCCGTGCGGGGGGATGGAAGGAATGGCGCAGATGGCCCCCGAGGCACATCCCGAGCTCGAGCTCGCCGCCGCACTACGTCACCCGGTCAGCGGCCTCACCGCCGACGCCGTTCCCCGCGCGCCGGGCCTGTACGCATGGTGGCCACGGGACGGACCGGATCATCCGGTCTATGTCGGCCGGGCCCTGGGTCAGAAGGGGCTTCGAGGTCGCATCTGGGGCCAGCACCTCCGCCCCACCTACCTCGAACCCCGCCCCGAGAAGGCCCACCGCCCGTGATGCCGCCCAGTTGCTGCACGGCGTCGTCGACGGCAAGGGCCGGCCGGTGGTGGAGAAGTCGGCCTTCCGGAAGAGCGTTGCCCGCGCCCATGTGCTGGCCCCCGGCGCACCGACGGTCGCCTGGATCAGCGAACGCTACGTCGTCTCGTGGGTCACCCTCGAGGAGCTCGGCATCGACGTCGACCGGGCGAAGCGGCTGGAAGCGGTGCTGATCACGGTGTGGCGGCCCCGCTACAACGCGCCCGGATTCAGACGGCCGGTGGTCGACGAGCCCGCGGCCGCCTCGCGACCCGTGGACGAATAGTCCCGACCCAACCGGTACCCTCCGTCACCACTGACGGAGGGGGCGAGGCACGCTGACGCTTCGTCGTGATCAGAGGACCGGAGGGTGGGCGTGGCGTTGTCGGGAGGTCGGCCAGCAGCCGTTCTGGCGTGCGTGCTCTCACTCGGCTTCCTGCTCGTGGGCTGTACGTCGACTCCGGCCAAGGAACCGTCCGAGGACGCGGCCGTCCTCGAGGACACGACGCCGACACCGGAGCCGACGCCGACCCCGAACTCCACACCGACCCCAACCCCGACGGCGTCCCGTACCCCAACGCCACCCCCTTCGGCCCCGGCGGCGACCCCTACAGCGGTTCCCACCGCGGTTCCGTTGGAGGGGTCGGCGCTGCTGCACGTGGTCGAGGAGAAGGACGGCGACTCGTTCGTCGCCAGCGACGGGGTCGAGTACCGGGTCGGCATGGTCAACGCGCCCGAACGATCGGCGTGTGGCGGGACCGAGGCGTCCCGACGGGCCTACGAGCTGATGTCGACGGGCTTCACGACCGAGACCTACGCCACCGACGACTACGGCCGCAGCGTCGCCCGGATCCACACGTCGACCGGCGACCTCGGGGTCCTCATGGCGCGGGAGGGACTGGTCGACGACCGCTACCTCGACCAGTTCCGTCACCAGCATCCGGGCTACGCCAACGAGCTGGACACCGCCTTCGCCGAGGCCCGGGCGACCGACGTCGGACTGTGGCAGACCTGCTGGGCACCAGCGGCCCAGGACCGTGGCGGTGCGGCCGAGCCCGCAGCGAACACTGCCCACGCCGGACGCACGGGCCAGTGGCCGTGCCACCCGGCTTATCGCGAGTGCCTGCCCGACGGGCCGGACCTGGACTGTGCGGAGGTGGGGCACACCGTCGAGCTCCTCGGCAACGACGACCCGTTCCGGCTGGACGGCAACTCAACGACCGCCACCGACGGGTGGGGCTGCGACACCTACCCCGCGTGGTCGCCCACCGACGCCTACCCCTACTACGACGGCTGACGGCTCGGTGGACGACCCGGTCGTTCAGAAGCCGCCGCGCTGCCAGGGCCCCCAGATCGCGAACGTCAGGCCGCTGCGTGCCTGGATGTTGACGTAGAGGGTCTTCCAGTCGGGCCCGAACGTCGCGCCGGCGAACTCGTCGTCGGTACGGCCCGCGATGTCGTTCCTGGCGAAGTCGAAGATCCGGCCGTCCCGCGTCAGGCCGCGCAGGAAGTTGCCGTCGTTGCCGTCCTCGCACAGGACCAGCGTGTTGGACCGGCTGGTCGCGATGTTGTCGGGGAAGTCGAGCACGTCCGTGGACGGCGACTCGTAGACCAGCCGGAGGGTCGCCGTCGGCGCGTGATACGCCCAGACCTGTCCCCGTCCTCCACCGAAGCCCGACGGATCACCAGCACCCGGTGGCGTGGCGCCACCCTGCGTCGAGGTGAACCACACGGTGCCGCCCCGGGTCGCCGCACCCTCGAGGCGCGAGAAGATCGCGGCACCCGCGTCACGGCCCTGTTGACCGACCGCCTGGATGGCCTCGTCGTTCGTCGTGCCCGGCGCGAACGTCGGGTCGGGATCGGGGATGTCGACCCACTCCACGTCGAAGGTGCTGCCGACCGCCGGCGCGGGACCGCCCTCACCAGCGAGGTCGACGTTCGGCTGCCCGACCACCGCCAGCATCTGCAGACGACCGCCGTCGACGAGCCGGCCGGCTCGCATCGGGTTGGTCGGCGGCAGGTAGCGATAGAAGCCCGAGGGGAAGGCGAAGTTGTCCTCGGTCATGTACAGCGCCCGGGTGCCGGGGTCCCAGACGGCGGACTCGTGGGCGAACCGTCCCGCGCTGCGGATCGGTTCGTTGGCCTCGGTCGGGTCAGCAGGCAGCTGGGCCGGAACGTCGAAGACGTACCCGTGCTTCTGCTGGAGCTGGCTGTTGTCCTGGCCGGTGAAGTCGTTGCCGACGTCCGGGCCGTTGACGGTCTCCTCGCACGACAGCCAGCTGCCCCACGGCATCGCCCCGCCCGAACAGTTCATCTGGCTGCCGTTGAGGCTGACCGCGCTGCTGGCGACGTTGCCGAAGCGGTCCACCTCGATGGTCGTGGTGCCGCCACCCGCAGCCGGGTCGTAGGCGGTGCCGGGGTCGCCGATGGCGCCGACGGGGCCGTTGACCTCGTGGTTGCGAACGAGCAACGTCCGGCCGCCGCGCACCCGGAAGGCCGCCATGCCGTCGTGGCGCCCCGGGATCGTCGTCCCGTCCCCGAGCGTGCCGCCCGTCACGTCGAAGGAGCGGTACTGGAACCCCTCGGGCAGCGACAGCCTGACCTGGCCGTCTCGCAGGTCGGCGACCGGTCCCAGGGCGCCGTACCCGATCGGCCGGCCGCGGCGCTCCTGGGGTTGGGCCCACGCCGTAAATCCCTGGAACGGTCCGCCTGCCATCGCCGCTGCGGCCAGCGCCGTCCCGCGAAGCACTGCTCGCCTGTCGATTCCCCTGTCCATGACATCTCCCCTTGTCTCGGCTCCACCGGCGACCCTAGTCCGGGCCGGCCGTCGGGTACACCCTGTTCGACTCCACCGACGACAACGGCGCCAGCGGTCCCGTTCGCCCACGCATCCAGTAGCCTCCGTCACCACTGACGGAGGGTGTGGGGCACGGTTGCGCCTCGGCACGATGCGAGGAGCACAGGGTGGACAAGGAGCTGACCACGGTCGTACGCGACCGGCTCGAGGGAGCGGGACTGGACCAGGGGGTCGCCGCGATGGTGGTGGCCGCATGCACCGGCACCCCGCTGGAGGCGGCGGACACCGCCACGTGGCCCGACAACGTCTCCGGTGGGGACGCCGTCGGTTCCGGGACGACCCAGGTTTTCCTCGACGGCATCACCGTGCAGGGCTTCCGGGGCATCGGCACCTCCCGCCGGTTGGACCTGCCGTCGGGTCCCGGGTTGACCCTCGTCGTCGGGCGGAACGGGTCGGGCAAGTCCTCCTTCGCCGAGGGCCTGGAGATGTGCCTGACCGGCGAGTCGCACCGCTGGGCCGGCCGCAGCAAGGCGTGGAAGGAGACGTGGCGAAACCTCCACGACGGCGACGTCGCCCGGGTCGACGTCGATGTGGTCGGGCTGGATGATCGCCCCCGAACCCTCACCCACAGCTGGCCCGACGAGGGTGACGTGGACACCGGCCGCTCGGTCCTCGACGACGGTCGGACGGTGCAGGAGCTCGGCTGGTCCACCCCGTTGGCGCAGTACCGGCCGATGCTGTCGTTCAACGAGCTGGGCGGCATGTTCGACGGCCGCCCGGCCGACCTCTACGACGCCATCGCCGACATCCTCGGTGTCCAGCCGCTCCGTGATGCGGTGGAGGTGTTGCGCCAGGCCCGCCTTGCCGACGCCAAGCCCATCAAGGCCGTCAAGGACCGCCGCAAGACCCTCGTCGAGGAGCTCAGGGCGTCACGCGACCCACGAGCGGATCAGGTCCTCGCGGCCATCGACGGGCGCACCTGGGATCTCCAGGCCGCCACCGACGCGATGACCGAGGACAGCACCCAGCCCACGTCGGACCTGGCCCGACTTCGAGCGCTGGCGACCCTCGACAGCCCCCATCCCGTCGATGCAACCGCCGCGGCGACCGCGCTGCGAGACGCCCAGTCGGCACACGCCGAGGCCACGACCACAGACGCGGGACGGGCCGACCGCGTCGCGGCGCTGCTGCGCCAGGCCATCGGCCACGTCGATCACGACGGCCCGGTCCCCTGCCCGCTGTGTGGCTCCGGCACGACCCTCGACGCCAGCTGGGCGGAGGAGGCTCGGACCCGCGCCGACGAGCTGGCCGAACAGGCCCAGGCCGTCCGCCGGGCCGACGCCGAGCTGGCCGCCGCGCGTCGTGCCGCGACGGCCTTGATGACCACCCCGCCGGATGCGCTGGCCACCGCGTCGTTGGTCGGTCTGGACGCCTCGGCCGCCGCCATCGCGTGGGCGACCCTGCACGGCGGCCCCGACGGGCAGGGCATCCCCGAGGACCCGTTGGAGCTGGCCGCGCACGTGGAGGTGGCGGTGCCGGCCGTCCACGACGCCGTCACCACGCTCAACGCGCTGGCCGCCTCGACGCTGGACGCCAAGCAGGACGACTGGCGGCCGCTGGCCAACGCCGTGGCCCGCTGGGTCGACGACGCCCACGACGCCCTCGCCGCAGACATCCGCGCCGGCCGCGCCAAGCAGGCCGAGACGTGGCTGGCCGAGTGCGCAACGGAGATCGAGCGGGCCCGGTTCGACCCCATCCGCGAAGCGGTACAGGGATACTGGGACCGGCTGCGCCTGCAGTCCAACGTCAGCCTGAAGAACCTCCACCTCCAGCGGTCCGGGGCGAGGCGTTCGCTGGAGCTGGACGTGGCGGTCGACGACCGGGACGCCTCGGCGCTGGGCGTGATGAGCCAGGGCGAGCTGCACGCGCTGGCGCTGGCGGTGTTCCTGCCGCGGGCGACGCTGGATGCAAGCCCCTTCCGTTTCCTGGTGCTCGACGACCCGGTGCAAGCGATGGACCCCTCGAAGGTGGAGGGGCTGGCGCGGGTGCTGGCGGAGGTCGCGGAGACCCGACAGGTAATCGTGCTGACCCACGACACCCGGCTGCCCGACGCCGTCCGGCAGCTGCAGATCGAGGCGACGGTGGTGGAGGTGCAGCGGCGCGCCCGGTCGGTGGTCGACCTGAAGGTCGTCGACGACCCGGTCGGCCGCCACCTCGACGACGCCCACGCGATCGCCCGGACGGCGGACCTCAAGCCGGGGGTGCGGGCACGCCTGGTCGCCCAGATGGGACGCGGCGCGCTCGAGGCGCTGTCGGTGGAGCTCGTGCGCCGGCGGCGGCTGGGCCGGGAGAGGACCATCACGCCGTCGACCGGCTGCTGGCCGACGCCTCGACCCACGACCTGCTCACCCTCGCGCTGTTCGACGACGACCAGCAGGGCGACCAGCTGTTCCCGACCCTCAACCGATGGGGGCGGTCGTTCGCCGATGTGTTCAACGACTGCAAGAAGGGCGCGCATGTCGGGGAGCGCCGGATCACCGACGAGCGAGAGTTCGTGCGCCAGCTGCGGAACCTGATCGACCGGATCCGCCGGGAGGCATCGTGATCGGCACGGGTGGGCCCGGCGGTGATGAGGCCGCACCGACACCCGACGAGCTGCTGATGCAGGCCCGCCTGCTGGCCTCGCGTGGCATCGGCAACCTCGGCTCGACCGCCAGCCGCGGGGCGGCGTTGCTCGGCCGTGCCGCGCTGGAGGAAGCGTTGTTCGGCCTGTTCGGCGAGCTGCGGCAGCTGAGCGGCCGGGCCATGTTCCTCGTCCTGCCCAACGTGTTCCCCCGCGAGCCCGCCCGTCGGGCCGCGTTCGCGTGGGGCCGGCTGTCAGCCGCGAGCCACCACCACGCCTACGAGATGCCCCCGACCGCCGAGGAGCTCGACCTGATCCTCGACACCGTCCACGACGTCCTGGAAGCAGTGGAGGGGGTCAGGGAGGCCCGCCGACGAAAGGCAGCCACGGTTCGGGCAGGCGGCGGTTGAGGCCAGCCGGTCGGATCAGAACTCGGGAGGGCTGATCGCCCAGTTGCGTGGCCTGCCGAGGTGGTAGCTCAGGTGGGTCGTCGCGTCCAGGAGGAGGGTGATCGCCTCGTCGCGGACGTCGGCGAACCGTTCGCGTGGCCCGCACAGACCGATCACGGCCGTCGGTTCCCCTCGATGGTCCAGGATCGGCGCGGCGATGGACGAGGGTTCACTCGGACCGTCGCCCTCGTCCGTTGCATACCCCTGCTCGCGGATGAGGGCCAGCTCCTGCCGCAGCGCGTCGGGGTCGGGAATCTCCCCGGTCCGTCCGTGTTCGGCGATGTAGGCCTCCCGCTCCTGCTCGTCGAGCAGTGAGAGGAACACCAGCGCCGGCGCACCGTCGTGGAGCGCCCGTCGACGGCCCAGCGACACCGACAGCTTCACCTGCCGGGAGGGGGTGATCTGGTCGACATAGAACTGTTCGTGCTCGTACCGCAACGACACGGTGGCGGTCTCGCCGGTCGTATCCGAGAGCTTCCGCATGAACCACAGGGCGTGGGCTCGCAGGTCGAGCCGTTCGACGTAGGCCTCACCGAGCGCCAGCACCGCCGGCCCCAGGCGATAGCGCCGTGTTCGGTCGTCCGTCTCGATGAACCCCTTGGAGACCAGGGTGTTCAGCACGCGGTGGACCACGGCCTTGGACAGCTCCAGCTCCTTGGCGATCTCGGTCACGCCGAGATCGGAGCTCTCGACCGTCGTGAACAACGTCAGCACGTCGGCAGCTCGTTCGACGGTCGCGATCAGCTGCTTCGATTCACCCTCCGACACCCGGTCTCCTGTCACCACCAACGGCCGACGCAGCACCCTACAACGTTCCGCAGGGCGGAACGGCCGCCGCCGTGATCGCGTTGCAGCCGCCTCAGCACCGCGGGCCTCGTGAACGGAATCGACTCCAGTTCGAGCGGCGCCGGCCGGCGTCGGAGTCCATTGCATCCGGCCGACCGCGTCTTCTCGGCCTTGGTGCCCGTCGGCTGGGCACCAACCATCCGTGGGTGGAGTCGATTCCATCCGGCGGGGCCGCCGGGGCGGTGGGCCCGCCCGTCGGCTCGGCGGGCCCGAAGGGGTCAGCGGCGGGCGAGCCAGCCGCGGATCGTCGTGGCGATCTGGCCGATGACGAGGACGGAGCCACCGCCGGCGGCGATCAGGGCCCACATCGTGGCGTCCGGCACGACCACGCCGAGGACGTTGGCGAGCGGCGGGACGAACACGCCGAGGGCGGTCAGGCCGGCCGACACACCCAGCGCGGCCCACACGACCGGCGAGCGGACGATGGGGTTGCGCAGCAACGGCTCGTCGGGGGCGCGCATGTTGAAGGTGTGCACCAGGCGGGCCACGACGAAGGCGAGGAAGGACACGGTGACGGCGGCGTCCTCCTCCATGCCGAACGGGCCGAGCGCGAGGGCGAAGGTGCCGAGCGTCGCCGCGGCGACGAGGACCGACCAGGCGATCGTCTCGGTCCAGCGGGCGCGGTCGAGGATGGCCTCCTCGGGGTCACGGGGATCACGGTCGAGCACGTGGTCGTCACCCTTGACCAGGCCGAGCGCGGCAGCGGGGAAGACATCGGAGACCAGGTTGATGAAGAGGATCTGCAGCGGCAGCAGCGGCAGGGCGAACCCACCGACGGCCGCCAGGGTGACGGCGAGGATCTCGCCGAGGTTGCCGCTCAGCAGGTAGACGACGAACCGCCGGATGTTCTCGAAAATCGTCCGGCCCTCGCGGATCGCCGCCACGATGGACTCGAACGCGTCGTCCTGCAGGACGATGTCGGCGGAGTCGCGGGCCACCTGTGTGCCCTTGTCCCCCATGGCGATGCCGATGTCGGCGGACTTCAGGGCCGGTGCGTCGTTGACGCCGTCACCGGTCATGCCGACGACGTGCCCACGTGACTGAGCCAGCGCGATGAGGTCCAGCTTCTGCCGCGGGTCGAGGCGGGCGAACACGCGGGTGTTGGCCAGCTGGTCGCGGCGCGCGTCGTCCCACTCCTCGGCCGGTTCGAGGTCCGCGCCACGGATGACCTCGTCCTCACCCTCACCGTCGGGGTCCAGCAGCCCGACCTGACGGGCGATCGCGGCGGCCGTGGCCGGCTGGTCGCCGGTGACCATGACGACCTCGACACCGGCCCGATGGCAGTCGGCCACGGCCTGGGCGGTGGCCTCGCGGGGCGGATCCAGCAGCCCGACCATGCCGAGCAGCTGCAGGTCCTCGTACGGCTCGATCGACGCGGCATCGTCACCGGCGTCGACCACCCGTCGGGCCAGCGCGAGCACACGAAGCCCCTGGCCGGCGAGGGTGCGCTGGCGTTGCAGCCAGTCGTCGCGGTCGGCGTCGGTCAGCGGTTCGTCGTCCCACCCGCGGGTGGCGCTGGCGACCACGGCACCGGGCGCGCCCTTGACGGCGACCAGCGTCGAGCCGGCAGGCAGGCCCGGCCCGCCTGCCTCGGCCACACGGTGGTAGGTGGCCATCATCTTGGTGTCGCGGTCGAACGCGACCTCTCGTTGCTCCGGGGCGACCTCCAGCAGGTCCTCGCGGCCGCCGACACCGGCGGTGATGGCGGCACGCTGCAGCGCCGTCTCCATTGGGTCGCCCACGTCGTCGGCGGGATCCTCCTCCCCCAGGGTGGCGTTGCCGCACAACGCGGCGACCGCCAGCGCGGCCCGTGCCTGCTCGTCGTCCTCACCTATCGACGCCAGCTCGACGGCGGAGGGGCCGGTCTGCAGCATCGTGACCGTCATGCGGCCCTCGGTCAGGGTGCCGGTCTTGTCGGTGAACACCACCGCAGCCGAGCCCAGCGTCTCCACCGACGACAGGCGCTTGACCAGCGCGTTGCGACGGGACATGCGCACGACCCCACGCGCCAGGGCGAGGGTGGCAACGACGGGCAGGCCCTCGGGCACGGCGGCGACGGCCAGCGCGATGGCCGTCTCGATCATCTCCTGCACGTCCTGCCCGACGGCGATGCCGACACCGGCCACGACGACACCGACGCCGATCACGGCCACGATGAGCGCCCGGCCGAGCTTGTCGAGCTGCCGCTCCAGCGGCGTCTCGTTGCCGTCGTCGGCCTGCTCCACCAGGCTGGCGACCTCACCGATCTGGGTGTCGGCGCCGGTCGCGACGACCACGCCGCTGGCGGACCCGACGGTGACGCGGGTGCCCTTGAAGACCATCGACCCGCGTTCGGCCAACGGCGTGTCGGGCTCGACAGGTTCGACGGCCTTGGCCTGTGGGGCGGACTCACCGGTCAGCGGCGCCTCGTCGACCTGCAGGTTGGCCCCCTCGACCAGCCGGAGGTCGGCGGGGACGACGTCCCCCTCCTCCAGCTGCACGATGTCGCCGGGCACCAGGTCGGCGGCCGCGATCTCCGTCGGGGTGCCGTCCCGGGTGACCACGGCGGTGGTCCGGCCCAGCTCGCGCAGCGACTCCACGGACTGCAGCGCCCGGTACTCCGTCACGAAGCCGATCACGGCGTTGATCAGCACGGCGATGAGGACGGCGACCGCCTCGACGATCTCGCCGGCCAGCAGCGCCGCCAACCCGGCGGCGACCAGGACGCCCACGATCGGGGAGAGGAACTGGTTGACCACCAACCGCCACAGCGACGTCCCCTCCTCCTGGGCGACCTCGTTGGGGCCGTGAGCCGCCAGGCGGCGTTCCGCCTCGTCGCCGGTCAGGCCCCTGGCGGGGTCGACGTCGAGGGCGCGCGCCACCGCCTCCACCGGGGTTGACCAGGGGTTGGCGAGGCCGTCGACGGCAGGAAGGTCGGCCGTCGCGGGCGGACGGTCGGTGGGGGGTGCGGACATGGTCGTCTCGTACCCACGCAACACGTGCGTCGAACCCGTCCGCCGGAGGGGGGATACTGCGGGCATGGCGAAGAACGTGCTGGGTGGCGAGCTGTCCGACTGCTCCCGCGACCCGATGACCGGCTACTACCGCGACGGCTGCTGCAACACCGGCACCGGCGACACCGGTGTGCACACCGTTTGTGCGGTGATGACCGCGGAGTTCCTGGCCTACTCCGCCTCGGTCGGCAACGACCTGGCCACGCCGATGCCCGAGTACGGGTTCGCCGGCCTGGCCCCCGGCGACCAGTGGTGCCTGTGCGCCCCCCGTTGGCAGGAGGCGCTGGAGGCCGGCGCGGCCCCACAGGTGGTGTTGGCGGCCACCCACATCCTCACCCTGGAGTGGTGCGGGCTGGCGGACCTGAAGGCCCACGCCGTCGACGCGCCGTCGGACTGACGCGCCCCCGGCCGACGTCCTGGGACTGGCATGCCCCCCTCCTCCCTCTCGTGCTCCTGAGCCGAGATCGCGGCCGAGCTGCACATCTCCCGGCGGCGTCTGGGCACGTCAGCCGGCCTGTCGGCCGAGCTGCACAACTCGGTGTGGCGGGGCCGGGGCGGGTGGGGCCGGGGCGGTCCGGGCCGGGCTTGGCCTGGGCGCCACCCCGGGGCCGGACCGGGGGGCGTCAGGCCGGGCGGGCGTTGCGGATCAGGTGGAGGGGGGCGCCGCCGCGCTGGGCGGTGAGGACGGCCTCGACGACGTAGTCCAGCTCGCGGGCGCGGTGGGCGTCGGAGTCCAGGACCAACGTGGCCCCGGCGGCGACGGCGATCGCGACCATCTCCGCGTCGAGGTCCAGCCGGCGGGGTGACCCGTTGACCTCCAGCGCCGTGCCGGTCTCGGCGGCTGCCTGGGCGATGGCGTGGATGTCGATCCGGTAGCCCGGCCGCATGCCGAGCAGGCGCCCGACCGGATGTCCGATGGCGTGGACGGCCGGGTGGGCGATGGCGGCGAGGATCCGGTCGGTCTGGACGGGTTCGGGCCGCTGGAAGACCGAGTGCACGCTGGCCACACACCAGTCCTGGCCGAGCACCGTCTCCTCGTCGTAGTCCAGGCCGCCGTCGAGCCCGATGTTCAGCTCCAGCCCCTTCAGCAGCCGGACGTCGGGGTGGCGCTCGCGGGCCTCGTCGATGGCGGCGTCACGGCGGCGCAGCGCCTCGCGGGTCAGGCCGTTCATGGTCAGGTTCTCGGCGTGGTCAGTCAGGGCGATCCACTCGTACCCGCGGGCCACGGCGGCGGTGGCGAGCACGTCGATGGAGTCGTGGCCGTCGCCGGACCACTCGGTGTGCACGTGCCCGTCGCCGACCAGGTCGGCGAGGGTGACCAGCCGATCGGGCACGGGCGGACCATCGACCTCGCGAAGGGGCGGCGGGACCGGGATCGTCCCCGCCATGGCGTACGCCGTCGGCTCGTCCGGTGCCACGTCGCCCATCCCCCGCTCCCGCAGGACTTGCACGTGGGCCTCGCTGCCCGTGGCAACGACGAGCGCCGAACCCGCGCTGCGCTCGTCGGTGAGGTGGACGACCAGGTGGCGGCCGGCCGAGGTCAGCAGGTCCACCCGGTCCCCCGTGTCGGCCAGCGTCCGGATGCAGCCGTCGTGCTCGCACACCGCCACGGCGACCTGGGCGATCGGGGCCGTGCAGACCGCCAGCAGCTCCAGCGCGCTGGGTTGCTGCACACCCCGTCGCACCTGTCCGGCCACGACGGCCCGTGCCACACCCGGCAGGCCACCCAGCGCGACGGCCCAGCGGTCGGCCTCCAGCCGGGCCTGTCGCAGCACCGGCAACCCGGCGCCGCGGTGGTCGATGCGGCCGAGGCCGTCGGCGATGACCTCGGCGGTCCGTTCCCGCACCCCCGGCACGTCGAGGATGCCCCCGTCGGCCACCAGCGCCGCCAGCCCCGCACGGTCCACCACCCCGCGCGAGGAGAGCTCGCGGGCCAGCTTGGTGGACACGCCCATCACCTGCACCAGCTGTCCGAAGCCGTCGGGCTCCTCCTCCCGCAGCCGGGCCAGGTAGCCGCTGACCCCGTCGGACAGGTGGCTCCGGATCGCCCGTGCCACCGCGTCGCCGACGCCGTCGAGCGCCCGCAGCTCCTCCTCCCCCAGCCGGTCCACCGCCACCGGGAGCGCGGCCACCATCCGCCCGGCGGTGCGGAAGGCCCGGGCACGGAAGCGCTCGCCGCGTCGGGTCGACAGGATCGCCGCGATCTCCACGAGATCGTCGGCGACGGCGTCGTTGACGACTCGGTCGACGTTGTCCACAGCCACAGTCGGATCCTTCCCCATCCGCCGCGCCGGCATCCGTACCGTGCCCCCATGCCCGCCGGCCCCGTCCCTACACTGGTCCACGACGATGACCGACCTGATCCGTCCCGATGAGGGAGTCCGTGTCCGCGGGCTCCGCCGGGTCGAGTTCGAGCAGATGGTCGCCCAGGGCATGTTCGAGGGCGAGCCGATCGAGCTGCTCGGCGGGGAACTCGTCGAGATGAGCCCCCAGGGGTCACCACACGGGTGGGCCATCACCCGCCTCAACGCCATGCTGGCGCCGCTGATGAGCCGTGGGCTGGAGGTTCGGATCCAGCTGCCGCTGGCTGTCGACGACGTGTCCCTGCCCCAGCCGGACGTTGCGGTCACCGATGTCACGACCCCGTCGGCCCACCCCCTGGTCGCGCACGTCGCCATCGAGGTGTCGGTCACCAGCCAGCGGCTGGACCTCGTGCACAAGGCCCCCCGCTACGCCGCCGCGGGTGTCCCCCTCTACGTCGTGCTGGACATGGCCGGTGCCCGAGCGGTCGTGCACACCGATCCCGCCCCCGAGGGCTACACGACGATCGAGGAGCTCGGTCCCGACGACACGCTGGAGGTCATGGGCGAACCCATCGACCTGGCGCTGCTGCTGTCGGACCGCTGGCGGCCCGACGGCACCCGCATCACCGACTGAGCGGCCTCGCCGACCCGACCGTCCGGCCCGCTCGTCCGGCCCCAGCCACCGCTCAGCGGCCGCAGCACTTCTTGAACTTCTTGCCGCTGCCGCACGGGCAGGGGTCGTTGCGACCGACCTTGCTGGTGGGCTGCGGCGGCTCCTCGCCGATGCGCCCGAGTCCCTGCTCGGCGACCTCCGCGATCATCGGCTGACCCGAGGCCAGCCCACGGGTCCACGCCTTGCGGTACAGCTCGGTGGCCGAGTCGTGGTCGTCGAGGCGTTCGTGCATCTCCGCGGCACCGAGGATCGCACCCGGTTCGTCCTGGTGGTCGGCCAGCACGTGGTCGAGCAGCTCCCGCTGACGGGGGTCGTCGCGTTCCAGCCAGACCAGGGCGTCCATGTCGACCATCCAGCAGGCCTCGGGCACGAGGAAGCGCAGGTCGTCCAGGGCGGCCAGCCCGGCCTCGGCACCCTCGGCCTCCTTGATGTCCTGGGTGGCCCGGTCCAGCACGCCGGCAAGGTCGTCATCGTCGGCGTAGACCAGCGTCAGGCCACCCGGCTCGTCGAACCAGGTCCGCGCACGACGCAGCAGCTCGGTCGGGGTCGAGTCACCGTTGTCGATCGCGACCAGCCCTGCACCGACACCGCTGACGTAGACCGCCTCCATGTCGATGATCAGGGAGTGGAGGGTGTGCAGGTCCTCCTCGGCCATCGGCAGGTTGTCGGCGATCCAGCTCTCGTGCTGCCGCTGATGGGTGGGGCACAGGCCGTGGACGACCTCCAGCGGGATGTGGGGCGGGTGCAGGACGGTGCCCGCGCAACCGGCGCAGCCAACCGTGCGCTTGGACGGCGAGGTGGGGAGCAACGCCTCGACGGGGAACCCCAGGGTCCCGTCCTCGGCTTCGGCGATGTCGATGAGCACGCCGACGGAGTACGGCAGCCAGTCCCCCACGGTCCAGTCCTCCAGGGACACGGCGTCGGCCGGCAACTCGGCAAGCGGGTCCTCGCCGTGGGCAGCACCGATCAGGCCGTCGGATCCGGCCATGGCCTCGGCGACGGCGCGGGCTGCCCGCCCGAGCAGCTCGGCCCAGCCGGAGCCGGCCGCATCGAGCTCGGCCTGACCGAAGGAGACGTAGCCGATGACCTCGCGGCCCTCGCCGGCCGGGTGAGACGCCACGAACCGGTCAGCGCCCTCACGGTCACCCTCCAACGGGTCGGCGGCGAGGATGCGCAGCCGGACCTCTTCGGCATCCGGCCCTGGCCCGAGGTCGACGGTCCCGACGAGGTCGAGGACCATGGGCTCGTCGCGCGGCACCGCCTGGAGACGGTCGAGGATGGCAGCGGGCAGGTCAGCGGTGCGGTCGGTCACGATCTCGGCAGGGTACCCGTGAGGGGGTCACCCACTGCCGCGTTCCTGTCGGCGACGGCGTGTCCGACGCACCACGATCTGGCCGAGCGATCCGAGAAGCATCCCGGAGGAGCCGATGATGAACAGCCACACCCCTGCGGTCTTGAGCGACTCGAACAGGAAGAAGATCGAGCCGATGACGAACGCGACGTTGCCGATGATCCCGAACAGGGTGTGGAACCACTCGTAGTCCTGCACCAGCTCCTCGATGGGATGGGTGGACAGGCTGACGTCATCGGGGTCGAGGTCCGTGGTGGTCACTGGGAGAACTCCGGAGGGTCGGACGAACGCGGATTCGTTCCGACCCATCCCCGGTCCCGTGACCGGCAAACGCGGCTCAGCCCTACTGGCTGGCCTGCGCTGCCTCGGCCTCGGCCTCGGCGACCTTGGCGTGGACGTCCTCCATGTCGAGCTCGCGGACCTGCGAGATCAGCTGGTCCATCGCCTGCTGGGGAAGGGCGCCGGACTGGCGGAAGACCATGACGCCCTCACGGAAGACCATGAGGGTCGGGATGGACTGGATGCCGGCAGCGCCGGCGAGGGCCTGCTCGGCCTCGGTGTCGACCTTGCCGAACACGATGTCGGGGTTGGACTCCGACGTCGCCTCGTAGACCGGAGCGAAGGACTTGCAGGGTCCACACCACTCGGCCCAGAAGTCGACCATCACGATGTCGTTGTCGGTGACGGTGTCCTGGAAGCTGTCTGCGGTCAGGGTGACGGTGCTCATTGGGGTCTCCTTTGTCGAGCCGTACGTCGAATCCCTCCCCCCAACGCCAGTCGCCCAACCGATGTTCCGAGGCGGCAGCGGGGCCCCCCCTGTCCTACAGGTCGAGGCCGCAGCCGTCTGCGACGACGGTCTCGAACCCGTCCAGCGTCGCGCCGTAGCGCTGCTCGAGCTCCTCGAGCGCGTCCTCGTCAGCCGCGTCGACGTCATAGCCGACGTCGGCCGCCAGCTGGTCGACCTCGACGAAGAAGTCCCGCGTCCCGGTGACGGTCTCCGCTGCCTCGCCGGGTGCCACGTCGGCCATGGTGTCGAGGATCGTGATGGCGGTCTCGAAGTAGGCCTGGGTTTCCTCCGGAGTGGATGGGTCAGGACCGTCGAAGAGCTCCACGAACGTCGCGGCCGCCGCACAGAACGCCTCGGTGCCCCCGGTCGTGCCGGCATCGGTCGGCTGCGGGTCGGCGGTGGCCAGCGCCTCGGGGGTCGGCGCCGGCGCGGTGGCCAACGCCTCGGGGGTCGGCGTCGCGGACGGGGGCACCGGCTCCGGCGTGTCGCCCACGCCATCGGCGCCGGGCTGCGCTGCGGGTCCGTCGTCCTCGGCGGAGTCCGTCCCGCTCGCCGCCTGGTCGACGGGCTCGGTGGCGTCGTCGGCCTCGCCACCACCAGCACAGGCCCCCAGCAGGAGGAACACCGCGACCAGCAGCAGGTGGACAGGGCGCGGACGGATGGTGGACATGGTTCCCTCGGGGCCGGCTTCGACGACGGTGACGTTCGTCGGACCCTAGCCTCACCCACACGAGAGGAACCCACATGACCACCACACGACGGGTCGTGCCCGTCCTCACCGTCGACGACATCGCCACCGACGCCCCGCGCTGGGCCAGCATCCTCGGCCTGCGGGTCGTCATGGACCACGGGTGGATCGTCACGCTCGCCGACGACACCCTCACCCACCAGCTCAGCCTGATGACCCGCGACGAGACCGCGCCGGTGAACCCCGACGCCTCGATCGAGGTCGACGACGTCGATGCCGCCCATGCGCTCGCCGTCGAGCAGGGCCTGGAGGTCGTCCACGGGCCGCACGACGAACCCTGGGGTGTCCGCCGGTTCTTCGTCCGGGACGCGAACGGCAACGTGGTGAACGTCCTCGGCCACCGCTGATCCCGGGCGCGCTGGTCCCGCACCGGGCTGGATAGCATCATGGCCATGGAGATCAGCGACGCCGCCAGCTTCCTGTCAGCTCGCCA
Organism: Euzebya pacifica; assembly: GCF_003344865.1. GTDB lineage: Bacteria > Actinomycetota > Nitriliruptoria > Euzebyales > Euzebyaceae > Euzebya > Euzebya pacifica. Next base: position 189,909 of record NZ_CP031165.1, on the reverse strand, counting down.
TCAGGCGGTGATCGTGACGCTGTCGGAGGGCGAGGTGCCGCACGCGACGAACGTGGTCTACGCCTTCGACGGCACCACGTTCCGGGTGTCGGTCACCGACGGGCGGGCGAAGACCGACAACCTGCGACGCCGACCGCTTGCGGTGATGCACGTGTCGAGCGACGACTTCTGGTCCTACGTCGCCGCAACCTGCGACGTGGAGCTCTCGCCGGTGTCCACCGAACCCGGTGACGCCACCGGACAGGAGCTGCTGGCGGTCTTCGAGGCGGTCCGGGGCAAGCCCCACCCGGACCCGACGGAGTTCATGCAGGCCATGGTCGACGACCAGCGGCTCGTCCTGCGGTTGACCCCGACCGCGGTCCACGGCCAGCTTCCCCGCTGACCCCGGGTGGGTCAGCGGGACCACCGATCACCCGACCAGCGGGCTGCCCGGGTGCGGCTCGGCCGTCGGGGCACCGTCCGGGGCAGTCAGGGCATCCGCACCGGAGTCCGGGTCGCCGTGGACCAGCGCGACGCCAGCCATGATGCACAGGCCACCGAGCAGCTGGATGGCCACCGGCAGCTGGCCGAGCAGCAGCCAGGCGGCGAGCACGGCGAACAGCACCTCGGTCAGGCCCACGAAGGACGCCACGCGCGATCCAAGCCGTCCCGCGGCCACGATGCCGGTCAGGTAGGCCAGCACCGAGGAGATCAGCACCAGCACGACGACCGGGACGATCCAGCTCGTCGTGCGGCCCATCAGCTCGACGGACGCGGTCGAGGCGTGCAGGGGCAGGACGCCCAGGACGCCCAGCAGGCCGATGGCCACGCTGCCGACCGCCAGGCCGCCACCGGCCAGCAGCACGGGCGGCAGGTCGTCCGACACCTTCGCCGACAGCAGGAAGTACGCGGACAGGCAGACGGCCGCGCCGAGGCCCCACACGACGCCGATGGGGTCGACGTCCACGGCACCGCCGATGTCGAGCACCAGCACGAGGCCGACCATCGAGACGACCGAGCCGACAAGGGTCCGGCGTCCGGGGGCGGTGCGGGTCCGTGCCCAGGCCAGGCCGACCAACAGCACCGGGGCGAGGTACTCCAGCAGCAGGGCCACACCCACCGACAGCGTCTGCACCGCGGAGAAGTAGCAGATCTGTGCCCCGGCCACGGCGATCACCCCGTAGGCGAGGACGATGCGGCTGTCGCGCTGGGCCGGCCGCTTGCGGCGCCACACCACGACGAGGGCCGGCAGCAGAACCAGTGCGGCGCCACCGACGCGGACGAGCACCGCCGCCGACGGCGACCAGCCGGACTCCAGCAGCGCCTTGGCGAAGGGGCCGGACGTGCCGAACGCAAGGGCCGACACCAGGGCCAGGACGATCGCCCCGGCCGAGCCGCCCTGACGGGGTGGGCCGCCGGCCCGACGCAGGCGCAGCCCGGCAAGCGACCCGGCACGAAGGCGGGTCGGGATACGGGGACGCAGGGTGGGGATGGACCTCAGCACGGCGGTGGACACGGGATGGCTCCTCTGGCCAGCCCCTCCGGACCGGCATGTCATGAGTCAAGTAGCATTACGGTCATGACCGTAGCGGCAGAGTATGTCAGGAGTCAACGTGCGTTTCACCCATGACACCGAGATGGCCCTGCTCGCAACGGCCGCGCTGGTCAACACCGCCCCGTCGGCGTCCGACAGCGGCGAGGACGAGATGTCTTCTGCTGCGCAGCTGGAGGCGTTCGTCGCCGACAACCAGTACTCGGGCTCACGAACCCGCGACGACGTGGAGCTGGATGCGGTCCGGGCGCTCAGGCCGAGGCTTCGCGAGTTGTGGACCGACGACGTCGAGGCCGTGGTCGAGCGGGTCAACACGCTGCTCCGGGAGCACGAGGCCCTGCCGCAGCTGGTGCGCCACGACGGCTGGGACTGGCACATCCATGCCGTCGGAGCCGACCATCCCCTCGCCGAGCGAATCGCCGTCGAGGCTGCCCTCGCCGTCGTCGACCTGGTCCGCGCCGAGGAGCTCTCGCGGCTGCGACGCTGTGCGGCCGAGGACTGCGAGGCCGTGCTGGTCGACCTGTCCCGCAACCGGTCGAAGCGCTACTGCGATGTCGGCAACTGCGGGAACAGGGCCAACGTGGCGGCCTATCGGGCCAGGAAGGCCGCCGGGGACGGATGACCCCGGCGGCGTGGGTGGGGTGCGACCGCCGCTACCCCGCGAGCCCGAGCAGGTCAGCGACCGCGTCGCAGGCGGTCGGTGATGCCGAGCAGATGACCTCGGCGTCATCGGTGAGGGCGTCGGTCAGGAACTCCGACGTGATGTCGGGGATGGTGTCGCCGTCGAGCAGCACGATCGGCGCGTCCATCTCGCCCGACAGCCGGGCTGCGGAGAACCCGGCCGTCCAGCCGAAGGCCGAGCCGCCATCGATGACGACCACCGCGTCGGCCGGGCTGCTGGCGGTGGCCCCGCGTGCCTCGGCCACCGCGACCGCGGTGTGGAACCGGGTGGGGCCCGCAACCCGGTCGGTGTCGGCCACGATGACCCCGGCAGCGTCTGCGACCGGGCCGGCCAGGGCAGCCTCGCCGCCGACCAGCCGCAGGGAGTCGAGCCCCGCCTGGCCGAGGGCAGTCGTGGTGGTGGCGCTCAGCTGGTCGGTTTCGCTGAGCAGGACGGGTCCACCGGCTTCGGCGGCCCAGCCGCCGAGCGCCAACGCGTCCGCGAAACCCTGGGTGGGTTGGTCGGCCGATGTGGGGAACGCCCGGGCGAGGAACCCGTCGCTGGATGCGGCGAGGGCACCGATGGCCGCAGCCGTCTCGAGCCTGGTCGCCCCGGCGGTGCGGCCCACGGTGTAGCCCTCCGCCATCAGGGCGTCGGCCACGGCCGGGCTGACCGCTGCCTCGCCACCGAGGATGCGGACGGAGGTCGCACCGAGGCGGTCCAGCTCGGCGAGCACGGTGGCCTCGAGCTCGGCCGGGTCCGTCAGCAGCAGGGTTCGGCTGTCCTGGAGGGTGCCGGAGGCAAGCGCGTCGGCGAAGACGGCCTCGCTGGCCAGCAGCACCTCGACTTCCTGGACACCGAGGATCCGCTGGGCGAACCCTGACGGTCCGTCCGGTGTGGTCAGCTGGCTGAAGTCGATCGCCACGTCCGAGCCGCCACCGTCACCGTCGGCCGGCGGGACGTAGATCAGCATGTCCTCGGGCGGCGCCGTTTCGGTCGGTGTCGGGGTGGGCGTCGGGGTCGGGGTGGGTGTCGGGGTGGGCGGGGGCGGCGGCGGAGGCGGCGGCGGAGGCGGCGGCGGCGGCGGTGCCGTCGGGGTGACCGCCCCGGACGCTGCGGACTCGGCACCCTCGCCGACCGCGTTGGTCGCCGACACCGTGAAGGTGTACGGCGTGCCGTTGGTCAGGCCGGCCACCTGGGTCTGGGTGGTCGCCGCGGCGACATCGACCGGACCGGCGGCCAGGACGGCGCCGTCGAACGCCCGGACCCGGAAGCCCGTCAACGCGCTTCCGCCGTCGTCGGCCGGGGCCACCCACGAGACGGTGGCCTGGGCGTTCCCAGCCGTCGCGCCGACGCCGGTCGGGGCGGCGGGGACGTCGACGGGGGTGAACGGACCGGCGTCGGCCGTTTCGGGCCCCTCCCCGATGGCGTTCACCGCCGACACCGTGAAGGTGTAGGGCGTGCCGTTGGTCAGCCCGGTGATCACGGCCGGCGAACCGGCCGAGGTCTGGAAGGCCCCCATCTGGACGCCTCCGTCGAAGGTCCGGACGCGGAACTCGGTGATCGGGCTGCCGCCGTCATCGGCGGGCGGGTTCCAGGTGAGGGACACCTGCTCGGGGCCGGTGGTCCCGGCGAGGTCGATGGGCGCGTCGGGCGTCGTGGCGGCGGGGACGACACCGGCGCTCTCGTCGGACTCCAGCACCTCACCGGATGCCGTCAGCGCCGCGACGGTGAAGGTGTAGGTCGTGCCGTTGGCGAGCCCGGGAACCGCGGCAGATGTCACAACCCCAACGTCGAGTGGTGCGCCCACCAGCACGCCCCCGTCGAACGTGCGGATCCGGTAACCGGAGATCGTTCCCGGTTCGTTGGCCGGTGCGTCCCAGGTCAGGTCGACGTGCCCGTTGCCGGGTGTGCCCGCCACCGCCGTGGGGCGCAGGGCATCGAGGGCGGCGTGCGCGTCGACGCGACCGGCACCGACCGCCGCAGCAGGGGCGTTCATCGGTGTGGCCGTGTCCTCGAGCAGCTGGTGGATCTGCGCCGGCGTCATGTCCGGTGCGGCGTCGACGACGAGCGCGGCAACGGCTGCGGCGTGGGGTGCTGCAGCGGACGTGCCGAAGAACCGGTTGCAGCCGTCGGAGAACCCGCCGAAGAACGTGGTGCACGTGCCGTCGGTGGCGGTGATGTCGGGCTTGGCCAACACGTTGGGGGTGGCCAGCGGCGCCGAGGGGGTGCCGGTGCCGGGGAGGTTCGGTCCGACGGTGTCGGTCGGCTCGAAGTAGTGGGTCACCGGTCCCAGGGAGCTGAACGTCTCGGGCAGCAGCCCGACGTCGTTGTAGGGGGTGGCGGCCAGGGACAGCGCGTTCTCGGCTCCGTTGTGGCCCCAGATGGTCGGGCCGACGATGTCCCCGTTCAGCCCGTCGGGATACTCCGACGCCGTGATCCTGCTGCGCCCGAAGTTGAGGTTGATGCGGGGTGTCCCGGGTGTGGGCGACGGCCACCGCGCCACGACGACCGAGACGGTCTGCTGAGCGCCCCCGTTGGTGAACTGGGCTGCCTCGAACGGCTGGACGCCGATGGGGTTGGCGCCGGACGCAAGGCCATTTCCTGCGGCGTTCAGGAAAAACACGTCGATGTCGGTCACGACGCCGTGCCACGGCTCGGCCCACTGGGTCAACGCACGGAGGAAGCCACCGGCAGGCAACGTCAACTCCAACGTGGGGTCGACAGCGGCGGTCGTGTCGAAGTCGTGGCAGTCGAGGTAGTTCGCCTGCAGCGCCGGGGGGCAGGTCGTCGGCCGATACGCCGGCGCCTCGTAGCTGGCCACGTTCTTGCCACCGACGACCACGTTGCTGTTGCCGGCGCTCGACAGGTACACCGCACCGTCGGCGACGACCTCGTCGATCGCGACCGAGATCGGCCCCTCCTGGAAGACCGGTTCGATGAAGTAGGTGATGTCGTCGACGATCACGTCCGCACCGGCCGTGCGAAGGTCACGGATGCGATCGGCGAACTGGAAGAAGCCCTCGAACGCGGTGGCGAACGACAGGTCTGCCTCGGGCGCGAGGTCGTGCACCAGCTGGGCCATGGCGCGGCCCTCGTCGATGCCGCCGGCCAGGTCCGCCAGGACGTTGACCGGTGTGGTGCGCAGGCACGGGTTCGTCGCGCCGGGCAGGTCGTTGGACGCGATGTCGTCGGATTCGTCGGTCGCGTCGGTCGTCGTGTTGTCGTAGGTGTCCGACAGCACCCCGACCGTCACCCCGCTTCCGTCGACGCCGAAGTCCCGTCGGGCGATGTCGGCCTGCAGCTGGATGTCGGCGGTGCTGTTGATGCCGGTCGGGCAGGCACCGGTGACGGTCCCGTCGTCGTTGACGTCGGGGGCCCACGCTTCCTGGAGCGACACGACCCCGTCGACGGCGGCGACCGAACGCAGATCGGCCGGGGCGACGAAGGCGGTCACGACGCGGTGGTCGTGGGCGACGTGGGTGATCTCGGCGCCCGCGTCGCCGAGCCCCGCCTCGAACGCGGCGTCGAGCGCCCGGTCGGCCTGGACGTAGACCAGCAGCCGTTGTCCGTCGTTGATGATGGCATCGGGGATCGCACGGACCCCGGGTTCGCTGCTGCTGGCACCGACCTCGTCGACCTCTCCTCGCGCATAGTCGCTCAGGACCTGGCTGAGGCCGGGTTCGTTGCCACGCGGGTCCGTACCCGGACGGTCCTGGGCACCGGCCGGTACGGCCAGCAGCGCGGCCACGAGGCCGACGAGCATGCCGATCACGATGGGGCGGATACGAGACACGCGCATGGAAGTCCCTCAACCTTCTGCCGTCGGTACACCGGTCGCGCCCGATGTGCCGACGCTACGACTGCACGTGCGGTGACACAACTCCCCGTAAGACATGGGCACGTACAGCGCACGTCCATGGTCCCGAGATCACCGGGACCAACGGTGCTGGACAGCCCAGCGCGGTCCGGTCGACCCTGCGTCCGTGCCGACTCACCCCTCCCCGACGACATCCCGACCGCGGGCCGTCCGCGGTCACCGGAAGGGACGGCTCGGCCGCTCCCCCTTCGGGCCGACCGTGCCTGCGGTGCTGCTCGCGGTGGCCTTCGGCATCGCCGTGGTCGTCTGGGCGGTGGGGGGCGAGCGGCTGCCGGGCGGCCGGTGGCTGGCGGTGCACCTGTTCACCCTCGGGGTCCTGTCCAACCTCGTCCTTGCCTTCAGCGACCACTTCGGCACGACCCTGACGCGCAGCCCCGCCACGAGCCCGACGGCCCGCCTCGTCCTGGCCGATGTCGGCGCCGCCGCCATGCTTGTCGGGGTCGTCCAGGGCCGACGGGTCCTGCTCGCGGCCGGCGCGACCGCGCTGACCGCGGCCGTGATGTGGTCGTGGTGGCAGCTCCGTGGCATGCGCACGCAGGCGGTCGGGGCTCGGTTCGCATGGATCGTGCGGGCCTACGAGCGGGCCCACGGCATGTTCGTGCACGGTGCCCTGCTCGGGGTGCTGATGGGCCTCGGGGTGCTGTCCGGGCCGTGGTACGTCTCGGCCCGCATCGCCCACCTGCACGTCAACGTGCTCGGCTGGGGCGGGCTGACGCTGCTGGCCACACTCGTGTTCTTCGGGCCCACCCTCGCCCGCACCCGGATCGAACCCGGGGCCGACGACCGGGCCGCCGTCGTGCTGCGCCACGGCGCGACCGGGCTGAGCATCGCCACCCTGCTGCTGCTGGCGACCGGTGTCGGCGGGGTCCTCGGCATCATCGTCCGGTGCCTGGCGGCGGTGGCGCTGGGCGCCCTCGCGTGGGCGGCCACGGCGACGTGCGGCGCGGTCGTGCGAGCGGGGCTGCGGTCCCACGGGGCGCCGGCACGATGGGCGGTCGTGGCGGTCTGCCTGTGGTTTCCCGCGGTGGTCTGGGCCGACGTGGCCGTGGTGGCCTACGGCTGGTGGGACCGGCTGGACGCCCTCGGGGTGGCGGTCGGCATGGGGGTGCTGCTGCAGGCGATCATCGGCGTGCTGGCCCACGTCGCCCCGATGCTGCGCGGTCGGACCTTCGCCGGCCGGGACCGTCTGGTCGCCAGGTTCGAACGACTGGCCGCCACCCGGGTGGTGGTGTTCAACGCCGGGCTGCTGGCCGTCGTCGTGGCCACCGTCATCGGCGGCGTGGTCGGGGCCGTGCTGTCCCGGGCCGGGTGGGGGGCGGTCGGCGCGGTCGTTGCCAGCCACGTGCTCGCGGGGCTGTTCCCGGTCCGGACCGCACCGGGAGCGCCGGCCGTCTCCCGCGTGGTCACGCGGTACCGCCGGGACGGATGACCCGCCCCGACGCGCGTCACCGCATCAGGCTGGTGTCCCCGGAGGGTCGACGTGGACCGCCAGCCATCGTGCGCCGCTGGACGTCGACAAGACCCTGTGCGGGGTGCCCGCCGGCAGCACGACCCAGTCACCCGCGGCGAGCGTCCGGACGACCCCCTCGACCTCCAGGTCGGCGCTCCCGTCGAGCAGGACCACCCACTCGTCGGCATCACCCACCTGCTCGTGGGTGTCGGGTGCATCGGAGGAGACGATCTGTTCCACCGTGACCCCCGGCTGCCACAGCAGGGTCGTGAAGGTCTCCCCGGCACCGGGCGCCTCGGACGAGGCCGTCAACGAACCCGACCGGAGGGTCGCGCCGACCGGGTCGTGGCGCAGCATGGCGACCTCCTTGTCGGCGGCGTGGGCGACCCGTCCCATCTCCTCGAACCCCATGTCGGCGTGGAAGTCCAGCGACGCGTCGTTGCGCGGGATGGTGTTGACCTCGGCCAGCACGGGCAGGTCACCGGCCGCGTCGATGACCCAGCGGTACAGCGCCCGGCCGATCCCGCGTCGGCGATGGTCGGGGGCGACCACAACACGGTCCACGTAGAGGAAGGACGGAACCCGCTCGGCGAACCACCGGTAGTTGGGGCTGGCGTAGTCCGACCCCTCGCGGACCAGGACGACGAAGCCGGCGATCGACCCCCCTCTGCGAACGACCACCGTCCGGTCCGCCTGATCCAGCAGCCGGTCGAAGCCGTCCCGATCCAGGGATCCGACGGCCGGCACCTCCGCCTCGTTCAGCTCGAGCAGGTGGTCGATGTCCTCCGGTGCCGCCGGCCGGAAGACCGGGTTGTCGACGGGACGGGCGAAGGACAGCTCGTGGCCGTCGGGGTCGGTGCAGTGCACGTACCGCTCGCCCCACGGTGCATCCGCCGGTTCGCCGTCCAGCACCCCACCGGCCGCGACGGCCACGCGGGCCATCGCGTCCACGTCGTCGACCCAGAGGATGGCCCGGCCCCACCCCGACGGGGACGGTGCGGCCACCTGCTGGAGGTTGAGGAACCCCTCCCCGCAGCGGTAGGAGGTGAAGTCGGCCTGGTGGTGGACGCGCTCGAGGCCGAGCGCGTCGTAGAAGGCGGTCGACCGGGCCATGTCGGCCACGGCGAGCGTCACGGCGCTCAGGGACTCGATGCGTGCCATGGCCGGACCGTAGCGGGACGGTCCGGCGCGGTCAGGTCCGGAGCGGTCAGGTCCAGCGCGGTCAGGTCCAGCGCGGTCAGGTCCAGCGCGGTCAGGTCCGGGGCAACAGGGTCAGCTGGGACCGCTGCGCACCGGTCGCTGGGCGGCGTCGGGGTCGCGGAGGTCGATCTGCCGGCTGTCGTCGGTCATCCCGACCCGGCGCGGTTGGCGTTCGACCTCGGCGTTGAGCTCGGCGCCGACGAGCACGGCCAGCGCGCTGATGAAGAACCACAACATCAGGACGATGACGCCGGCGATGGAGCCGTAGGTCTCGCTGTAGGAGCCGAAGCTGTTGACGTACCAGGCGAATCCGGCGGAGGCCACGAGCCACAGGACGACCGCGGCGATGCTGCCCGGGCTCATCCAGCGCCACTTGGGCTGATCGCGATCGGGGGCGTAGCGGTAGATGACAGCGAGGCCGAGTGCGAGCACGACGGCGAGGACGGGCCAGCGACCCCAGCGCACGAGGTTCTCCGCCAGCGAACCCAGGCCGATGAGCGACAGGACACCGGGGACGACCGCGACGAGGCCGACCAGCAGGAGCCCGAAGAAGATCCCGCCGAGGGTGAGGGCCAGGGCCATGCCCCGGACACGGACGAAGCCACGGGTCTCGTCCTCGTCGTAGGCGGCGTTGACGGCTTCCATCATCCCCTTGGTCCCGCTGGACGCCGACCACAGCGCACCACCGAGCGTGGCCACCAGCGTCCACCCGAGGGCCGTGCCCGAGCTGTCGGCGATCCGGGTCATCTGCTCCGACAGCAGGTCGGCGGCACCCGAGGGCAGCGCTTGCGCGGCGTCGGCGATGGTCTGCTGCACCTGCACCGGGTCGGCGACCAGACCCCAGATCGTGATGGCCGCGGCAAGCGCTGGGAAGAGGGCGAGCATCGCGTAGAAGGCCATGCCCGCCGCCATCAGGGTGACGCGATCGTCCTTGATCTCGTCCTTGGTGCGCCGGAGGATCTGTCGCCAGCCCTCGGAGGGGATGTCGGTGGGGTCGTCGGCGGTCGCGCCGGAGCGGCGGCCGCGTGGCTCGGTCGTCGTCGTCACTGGAAGGGTCCTCCGTCGGGGTTGTCAGCTGGGTGCGTCAGCTGGGTGAAGCGCATTCGTGACGTTCCCGCGGGGCCGGCAGGCGAAACGCCGCGGGACGCCTCAGGTCCCGACTCCGGGCGCCGATTGGGGGCCGATGGCCAACCCAACACCAACGCGGGGGATCGCTGGTGCGCGCTCGGCACCATGGCTCTTCGCTGCGGTGCTCCTGGCCGCGCTGGCCCTGCTCGTCGGCGACGAGACCCGGGTGGCCGTGCGTGGGCTGCAGTACCTGCTCGCCGCCGCGGCCGGAACGGTCAGCCTGCTCCGCGTCCGACGCGCCAAGGGGCCCCGCCTGCCGGCGTTCTGGCTGCTCGTCGGGGCGTGCACGCTGTACGCGCTGAGCAACGGCACCCGGGTCGCGCTGCCCGACGGTGGTCCGGGTGAGCTGCTCAACGGGCTGGCCTCGTTGCTCCTGTTGGGCGCGGGTGCGGTGTTCGTGCGGGGCATCCGGCCGGGGCACGGCCGCCACATCATCCTCGACGGCCTCATCGTGGGACTGATCGCGTCGATGGGGCTGCGCGAGATCGCGGCCCTGACCGGTGACCCGTTGGTGGCCACCTCGACGCCGTCGACCATGCTGATCATCGGACTGGTCGGGACCAGCCTGTGGCTGCGGGCGATCGCAACCGACCCGTCCGGAGCGGTGCGGTCCTTCGCGCTGGCTGCCGGCCTGGCCATCCCCGGCACGATCCTGACCGCGCTGCAGGGCCTCGGACCCGTCCGGCCACGCTCGGTCGACGTGTGGACCGTCGTCTCCAGCCTGCTGCTCGTCCATGCCCTGTCCCACCGCGACCTGTCCACCATCCGTCCGGGACCGGCCCCCGTCTACCGTCGGGTCACCGCGGCGTCGGTGGCGCTGATGTGCCTGGCGCTGACGGCGGCGCCCGCCCTGATGTGGTCACGGATGGTCCTGGGCAGCCCGCCCGACCTCGGGTTGGCCATGGGCATGACCGCGCTGTCGGCCCTGTGGGTCGGGAGGTTCTCGTTGATGCTGATCGACCGAGACCTCGACCGCGCCCGACTGGACGAGGAGCTCGCGACCGACCCGTTGACCGGGGTCGCCAGCCGCAGACAGCTGACCGACCACCTGGACAGCCTGCTGCTCGACTCGGAGTCCGACGCCGACGTGGCCGTGCTCATGGCCGACGTCGACGAGTTCAAGGCCGTCAACGACCGTCACGGCCACCGGGCCGGCGACCAGGCGCTCATCGCCGTCGCGGCCCGCCTCGAGAAGGTCGTCGGCGACCGTGGCCTGGTCGCCCGGTTGTCGGGCGACGAGTTCACCGTCGTCGTCCAGACCGCCGATCCCCTGACGCTCCGCAAGGAGGTCACGGCCGCGCTGGAGTCGGTCACCGTGGCGGCCGAGCCGTTGATCGTGGTCCGCGCCAGCGTCGGCATGGCCATCGCGACGCCCGGCGAGACGTCATCGCACACCCTCATGGAACGTGCCGACAGGGCCATGTACCGCCACAAGCGTCGGCTTCCGACCACCGCCGAGCAGGTCGACCTCGACGACGTCGAGGACCTCGAGGGCGCAACCCGTCGCCCCGGCGGGGGGCGCGGGTCGCGCTGATCAGCTACCGGCGATGACCTCATCGGCGGTCGCGGCCAGCGTGTCGGCGAGGTCGGCCGCCATGGGGACGCCGACCAGCGCGATCAGGATGGCCGGGACGAGGAACAGCAGGGCGATGCGCAGGAGCGTCCGGGCCGACGGTGCCTGCAGGGCCTGGGCAGTCCGGGTCGTGGTGCCCCGTGCGGCCTCGATGGCCGGCGCGAGGGCGGCGAAGTCGACCGACACGTCGGCTCGCCGAGGGGCTGACTCGGGCTGGGGAGCGACGAAGTAGTCGCGGAGCTCGGCCTGGAGACGGTGGACGACGTCGTTGTGCATGGGGGCAGGAATGCCCATCCCTGCCGTCACCGAACCGTCCTCGCGTAGCCTGCGTCCCGTCGCCCACACCGACGGAGGTGCGCCGATCGCACGAGCTTCCGGATCCTCGATCCCGGATCTGCTTCGTGCCGCGCACCTCGAGCCGTCCGTCGTCGTCGTGGTCGTCACCGCGGGGCTTGCCGTGGGCGTGGGGGTCGGCGGTCCGCGCCTGGCCCTGCTCGTCGTGGCGGTCCTCAGCGGTCAGCTGTCGGTGGGGTGGTCCAACGACTGGATCGATGCGCGGCAGGGGCGCGACGACGGGCGGACCGACAAGCCGGCCGCCGTCGGCTCGGTGACGCAGACGGCGGTGCGCCGGGCTGCGATGGGTGCGCTGGCCGTCACCGTCGTCACCTCGGTGTGGCTGGGCCCGCTCCCCGGTGGCCTGCACCTGGTGGCCGTCGCCGTGGCGTGGGCCTACAACGCCGGGTTGAAGGGAACGGCGTGGAGCCCGGTCAGCTACCTGGTGGCGTTCGGCCTGCTGCCGGTGGTCGTCACCACGACCGCCGACGCCGGGTGGCCGGCGTGGTGGGCCGTGGTTGCCGCCGCGTGCTTCGGCGCTGGCGTGCACGCCGCGAACGTGCTGCCCGACCTCGAGCGCGACCGGGCGCAGGGCATCGGCGGGCTGCCGCAACGGTTGGGGTCCGCTGGCGCGGCAGCCATGGCGGTGACCTTCCTCGGCGTCGGATCAGCGAGCGCGTTGTTCGGGGCGGCGGTGCGGGGTGGTCAGGCGGTCGGCGTCGGCGCGGTCCTCGGCATGGCGGTCGTCGCCACGCTGCTCGTGGGTGTCGTCGCGAGCCATCGGGCCGGCCGGCCGGGGCTGGCCTTCCGCCTGAGCATGGCGACGGGGCTGCTGCTGGTGGGCACGCTGGTCGCGCAGGGATCCGGGCTGACCGGCTGAGCATGCCGGCCGGGTTCAGGCCAGCAGCACCGCCGCGCCGAAGACGAGGTACTCCGCGAAGAACAACCGCCAGATGTCGCGGTAGAAGACGACGAGGGTCGACGGGTCGGAGAGGTGGATACGTCGGGTGATCGCGACCGTTGCGCCCAGCAGCCCGACGTGGCCGACCGCGAGTGCTGGGCCGTTGACGCCGTCGAGGCCCACGATGCCGGCCGCGACGATCGAGACGTAGCAGGCCACGAGGATGCCCAGGCCCAGCGCCAGGACCCGACGGACCCCCAGCCGCAGGACCAGTGTGGCGATGCCGTGCCGGGCGTCGCCGACCATGTCCGGCACGTCCTTGAACCAGGCGATGGCGATGGTCAGCCCCAGCACCATCCCCGTGAGCGCCCACACGTACCGGGGCACCGACGGTCCGTTGCCGAGCACGTCGGTGAAGTGGGCGAACAGCAGCAGGTTGACCACGACCGCCCGGACCGAGGTGATGGCGGCGGCGGCCCCCAGGTGGAATCGCTTCAGGCGGACCGGCGGCAGGGAGTAGGCCGCACCGACGAGGAGGCCGACCACGATGGCGGCCAGCAGGTAGGGGCCGCTGAACGCGGCGAGGACGACGGCAAGGACGGCGGTGCCCCCGACCAGGGACCATCCGGCAGACACGCTGAGGTCCCCGGCCGCGACCGGCAGCTCGGGTTTGTTGATCCGATCGATCTCGACGTCGGTCATCTGGTTGATGCCGACGATGAAGACGTTGGTTGCCAGCGCCGCCACGAGGGTCACCACCAACGTCGGCAGGCCGTCGAGGACACCGACGTCGAGCAGCGCGAGCGCCATGGCCCACAGCACCACGGTGGCCAGCGTCGTGCCGATCAGCGTGTGCGGACGACCGAAGGCGACGAGGACGGCCAGCGGCCCTCGCGGTTCGGCGGCGGCCGGGGTCACCACGAGCCCACCGCCCGCGCTCCTCCATCACGCCGGCCGCGCACACACCGCGCCTTCGCGACACAGGCCACGTGTGACCGACCGTCCCCGACGGGCATCACGACGGTACGCCCATCGACACCCGAGGATCCCTCACCATGATCGACCGACCGACTCCCGGCCAGCCCGCGCCAGACCTGAACGTCGACCTCGTCGGCGGTGGCAGCTGGAAGCTTGCTGACCAGACCCCGGACGCCTTCTCCATGCTGGTGTTCTACCGCGGCCTGCACTGCCCGGTCTGCCGCAGCTACAACCGGAAGCTGGACCGCATGGCCGGCGACTTCGCCGACCTGGGGGTCGAGCCCATCGCCCTCAGCATGGATACGCAGGCCCGGGCGACGGAGTCGGTGGAGGAGTGGGGCATCGAGCACCTGCCAGTCGGCTACGGACTCACCGAGGACGACGCCCGCACATGGGGCCTCTACATCTCCACCGCCATCAAGGACGGCGAACCCGCACGGTTCAGCGAACCGGGCCTGTTCCTGGTCGGGCCGGACCGCTCGTTGTTCTACGCCGCGGTCACCTCCATGCCGTGGGGTCGCCCCGACCCCGAGGAGCTGGTGAAGGCCATCGGCTGGATCAAGGACAACGACTATCCCTCCCGAGGCCGCGCCAGCTGAGGGATCGGCCATCACGCCCCCACCGCCTTCCGCAGCCGGTGGAGGGCGTAGCCGAACCCCTCCGACCACGTCGGGAACGGGTGGACCAGCTCGGCGAGCAGGTCCACCCCGATCTCGGCCCGGATGGCCAGCGCGAACTCGCTGATCGACTCGCCGGCCGCGGGGGCCAGCAACGACGCCCCGAGCAGCAGCCGGGAGGACCGGTCGGCGACCAGCACCAGCCGGCCGGCATCCGCCGGGTCGACGCTGCCCCGAGCGGTGTCGGCGAGGTCGAACACGACATGCACGACGTCGTGCCCCGCCTCCTCCGCCTCGGCACGGGTCATGCCGACCGCCGCCAGCTCGGGTGCGGTGTAGACGGTTCGGGGGATGCCGCTGTGGTCCGCCGTCGTCGGCCGTCCCAGCAGGTTCTGGGCGGTCACCCACCCCTGGTAGTTGGCGGTGTGGGTGAAGGGCTCGATGCCGGCGACGTCACCGATGGCCCACAGGTGGTCAGCATCCACCACCCGGCAGGCATCGTCGATGGTCAGGTGTCCGTCCGCGAGGTCGTCGGGGTCCAACCCGAGGTGCTCCAGGCCGAGGCCGTCGACCACCGGGCGCTTGCCGGTCGCCACGACGATCCGCTCGACGGTGACGGTGCCGCCATCCGCGAGCGTCGCCCGCCACCCCTGTCCAGCGGCGTCGACCCCGCTGACCTCGGCATGGGTCCGCACGTCCACGCCGTCTGCCCGCAACAACGCCACCAGGTCCTCGGCAGTCTCGGGCTCGACCCCGCCGCCCATCAGCTCCTCGCCCTCCACGAGGGTGACCGACGTCCCGAAGCGGGCATGGGCCTGGGCGATCTCGCAACCGACGGCACCGCCGCCGATGACCAGCATCGAGGCCGGCCGTTCGGTGGCCGTCCATGCCTCCACGAACGTCCACGGCTCGGCCTCGGCCAGGCCGGGGATGTCGGGCACGACGACGGTGGACCCGGTTGCGAGGACCAGCTCGTCGTAGCGCAGCTCGTGGCTGTCCTCGCCGGTGTCGACGGCCAGCCGTCCCGGTTCGCACACCCGTCCCTCGCCGCGGATCACGTGCACGCCCTTGTCCCGCAGTGATCGGACGTGGTCGGCGTCGTCGTGGTCGGCGGCCGCGTCGTCGCGTCGTCCGGCGGCGATGCGGTAGGCCTCGGCACCGTCTCCCCGGTCCAGCGGCGCATCGGCGGCACCGATGTCGTGGGCCCGACCGATGGCCGTCCGCGCCGCGGCCGTCAGCAGCATGACCTTGGAGGGGATGCAGGCGTAGTAGGGGCACTCGCCACCGACGAGGTGGCGCTCGACAACGGCAACGGCGACCCCTTCGCCAGCAAGGAGGCCAGCAAGCCGTTCGGCGGCCGATCCACCACCGAGGACGGCGACGCGAACGTGGTCGGGCAGGTCGGTTGTGGGCATGGCACCGGTGATACCCGTCGAGGGGGTCATCCAACGCCTGCCCGTCGGTCGCGTAGCTTTTCGCAGCAGTGACGCAGGAGGAAGGGGCACGCGCCGAGACGGCCGGCACCACCTCGAACGGCGAGCCGACCGACGAGGTGCTGCTTCGCGCGGCAGCACACGGTGATCACGCGGCCTTCACCGCGCTGGTCCACCGGCACCGCGACCGGGTACACGCCATCTGCCTGCGGTACTTCCGCGATCCGACCGACGCCCAGGACGCCACGCAGGAGACGTTCCTCGCCCTTCATCGGGGCGCCGGTACCTTCACGGGTCGGTCGTTGTTCACCACGTGGCTGTACCGGATCGCCGCCAACACCTGCCACGACATCACCCGCAAGCGCGAGCGGCGGCCGAAGACCGTCGCGTTCGACCCCGACTGGACCGGCACCGCCGACGACGACGTCCGGGCGCTGGAGCTGGGCATGGACCTGTCCCGTGCGCTGGAGACGCTCAACGAGGACCATCGGCAGGCCGTCGTGCTGCACTCCTACTACGGCTACACCTACGTCGAGATCGCCGAACACACGGGGGCGGCGGTCGGGACCATCAAGTCACGAGTGCACCGCGGCCTCGCCCAGGTCGCCCGTGCGCTCGACGACGCCGATCGATCCGCCGACCGAATCACCGACACGGATGTGGATCGGATGGAACCTTCCGGCCCACCCGTGCATCCAAGTCCAGACCCTCCTTCCCCATCATGACGCCCTCCGACGCACAGCTGACGGCCTGGCTGGCCGGCGACCTCGACCCGATCGCCGACGCCGAGGTCAGCGCTGCCGTGGAATCCGACCCTGCGGTGGCGGCCCGCGCCGACGCATTGGCCGGAGTCCTCGCCGGGCTCGCGATGGCCGCAGCCGACCCGCCACCCGCCGACTTCGCCGAGTCGTTGGACGCCGGCCTGGCCGCGGCGCTGGGCCTGGCCGCACCTGCCACCCCGGTGCCTGCCGCGCCCGAGGCACCCACCCCACCGCCAGCGGTGTCCCAGCGACCGGCTGGACGCCGGGACGCCGGACGTCCCGGCGCCCCGCGCACCGGCCGTCGCCTGCAACGGCTGACGTCGGGCCTGGCCGTGCTGCTGCTGGTCGTGGCCAGCGGTGGCCTGCTGGTCCGGACGCTGCGCGATGGCACCGACCGCGTCCTGCCCCCGGATCCGGACGTCGCGACCCACGACACCGAACCGTCCGGCCCCGGCGAGGAGGGGCTCGTCGACCCCGCCTCGACCGACCCCGAGCCGTCCTCCGCCACGGGCGGCGACGACGAGGACAGTGATGTCGACGACGGCGCCCAACCCACCGAGGCCGGCCCCAGCCAGGACGAGGGGGTCGCCGAGGACGTACCCGCGGGGCCGGCTGCCACGCCGGGACCAGCCGGCGGTTCGACCAACGGCGCCCCGGAGCCCGCGGACACCGGTGACGGCGCAGGTGCCCCCTCCCCTCCCGTGGCGGCCACCGGCCCGACGGCTGCCGAGGACGGCGACGGGGACGGGGACCCGACCCCCGCTCCTCCGACCCCGGCGCCGGCCCCGACCCCTGCCCAGGGTGTGGACCCCCAGCCCACGGAGGATGCCGCGGGGTCCGGTGGCGGTCCGACCGAGGAGGGCGACACCACCGCCCAGCCCGACGACCCCGGCGCCCCGCCCCCGGCGGCAGGCGACGAGGGCGACGCCCCCGCGGACGGCCAACCCCAGCCGGAGGCCGCTCCGGCCGCGCCCCCCTCCCGCCCGACGGTCGCCGACAGCCGTGCCGACCTGCCCACCGACGACGACGTCCGCGCGTGGTTCGGCGGGCGGGAGGAGACGCACCAGCTGCTCGGCCTGCCGGAGGAGGAGGCCCGTGACCGGGCGGCCGAGCACCGTGCGGTGGTGGAGAAGTCGGCGTCGTTCACCTCGGGCGCCCACCCGGCGGCCTGCCTGGACGAGGCGTTGGCCGGCGACACCCCGGCGGTCGTGGCAGCCGTCGAGTCGGTCGTGCACGACGGGCAGGACGCGGTTGCCTACCTGGTCGTCCGCGGCACCCCCGAGCTGGACCGAGCCGACGTCCTCGTCGCGACGCCGAACGGCTGCACCACCCTCTTCCGCGGCCCCGTCACCGCCTGACGTCCCGACCTCGCGCCGGGTGACCGCCGGCGACGCGTCGATCGGCGCGATCGGGGCCTGAACCACGTATGGGCGAGTTGGGCCCCGATCGCGCCGGTACGCGCCAGCCCCCGCGAGCCGAGCCAACCGAGCACGAGGGGCTGGTCGGTGTGGTCGTCGATGTGGCGATCACGAGGCATGATCCGTCGCACGCCCATCCCGCCATCCCCGAGGAGCCAGTCGTGCGCAACGTCCTGCTGATCGTCCACATCGCCGCCATCGCCGTGTGGTTCGGCGGCTCGATCATGAACGGCGTGATCAACGCCAAGATCGCGGGGACCAACGACATGTCGGCCAAGGCCACGCTGGCCCGGTCCGAGGTCAACCTTGGGACGCAGGTCTACATGCCGGTGGCCATCCTCACCCTGCTGACGGGCATCGGCCTCGTCGTGGTCGGCGACTTCCAGTTCGAGTCGATCTGGGTGTCCTTCGGGTTCCTCGCCATCATCGTGTCCGCCGTCCTCGGCCCGGTGAAGTTCAAGCCGCTGAGCGAGCAGATCGCCGCCGGCTACGAGGGTGGCGACGTCGCCGCCGCCGAGGGCGCGAGCAAGCAGATCGCCATGTGGTCCACCGTCAACACCCTCCTGCTGTTCGTCGCCATCGTGCTGATGGTCATCAAGCCCTGAGGTTGAGGAGGGGTGCCCGCGGGCATCCCCTCCGCGTGTCCGACAACCACGCCGCCGACGAGCGCACCGCCGATCAGACCGCCGACGACCACGTCCCTGCCGACGAGGAACGCGAGCTGCTGCTGGAGGCGGTGGCTCGGGCCGCCCTCGGCCACGACGAGCTCCGTCCCGGTCAGGCCGAGGCCGCCAGCGCCGTGGTGGCCGGCCGCGACGTCCTGGCCGTCATGCCGACCGGGTCGGGCAAGTCCGCGATCTACCAGCTGGCCGGGTCGCTGGCCTCCGGCACGGTCATCGTCATCTCGCCGCTGCTGGCCCTGCAACGCGACCAGATCGCCGCGCTCGACGGCCGCATGGGTGGGGCGCGGGCCCTGAACTCCACGCTGACCACGAAGGAACACCGCGAGCTGCTGGACGCCGCCGAGGCGGGCGAGGTCCGGTTCCTGCTCATGGCGCCCGAGCAGCTGGCCAACCCCGACACCCTGTCCCGCCTGGCCGAGATCGGCGTGGCGCTGATGGTCGTCGACGAAGCCCACTGCATCGCCAGCTGGGGGCACGACTTCCGTCCCGAGTACCTGATGCTCGGCGAACGACGCCACGCGCTGGGCGATCCGCCGGTGCTGGCCCTGACCGCCACCGCGTCGCCGCCGGTCCGACGGGAGATCGCGGAGGAGCTGCGCATGGAGGACCCGGTCGTGGTCACCGCCGGGGTCCTGCGGCCCAACATCCGCCTGGAGGTCGTCGACACCGCCGAGCGCGACCGCGCGTTCGACCTCGCGGTCGAGCAGGCCGAGCGGCTGGACGGCACCGGCATCGTCTACGTCCCCACCCGCGCCGGGGCAGCGGACATGGCCGCCCGGATCGACCGTCCGGACCGGCCCGCCGTCGCCTACCACGCGGGCTTGTCCCGGGACGAGCGCGAGGACGTCGAACGCCGGTTCTCCAGTGGAGAACACATGGTCGTCGTCGCCACCACCGCCTTCGGGATGGGTATCGACCGGCCCGATGTGCGGTTCGTCGTGCACCACCAGGCCCCCGACTCCCTCGACAGCTACTACCAGGAGCTCGGTCGTGCCGGCCGCGACGGCGAGCCGGCCGACGCCGTGCTCGTGCGGACCGTGGCCGACGGCAGCGCACGTGCCTTCCAGGGCGGCACGACCGTCGTGGAACGATCGACGTTCGACCGGGTCGTCCGCGGGGTGTCCGCCATCGACCAGCCCGTGGAGGTCGAGGCGATCAGGGACGACCTCGGCCTGCCCCGCACCCACCTGATGATCGTCGTCGAACACCTCTCACGGCTCGACGCGGTCCACGTCGACCACGAGGGCCAGCTGTCGTGGACCGACGGGACCGACCCGGAGGACGCCGTCGAGCGGGCACACGGGCTGCACGAACGCGACCAGAGCCTGTCCCGGTCGGCCCGCCAGATGCTGGCCCAGTACCTCGACACCTCCAGCTGCAGGTGGCGGTTCATCGCCAGCTACTTCGGTGCCGACATCGACGGCGACTGCGGCCGCTGCGACGTGTGCGAGCGGCCCGGGCACGCCGAGGCCCACCCATCCGAGGCCGATCCGGCGCACGGGTTCCGCACGGGGCAGGAGGTGCGCCACCGCTCGTTCGGCGAGGGGATCGTCGAGGGCGTCGACGGCGACCGGCTGACCGTGGTCTTCGACGAGGTCGGCCACCGTTCCCTCTCCGCGAAGGTCCTCGCCGACAACGACCTGCTGGTCGGCCCGGCCGACTAACGCGCCCCCAGGACCTCGCTGATCGGCACCGGTTCGGGTTCGGCCAGCTGCTCGGTCGAGCACGACTCCGGGTCGCGGTCGGGCCGCCAGCGCAGCATCTTCGTCGTCCCGCGGAACCGGCCGGACGTGGCCCAGCTGTAGGAGACCTCCACCACCCGCTCGGGACGCAGCGGGATCCACGAGTGGTCACGGCCGTTGGCGCCGCTCCACCGGTTCGGCGCGCCCGGCATGGACCCGTCGGCGTTGGCCTCCGCGTCCATCCAGGCCGACCACGGGTGGGCCGAGCGGTCCTCCAGGACCAAGTCGGCCACCTCCTCCAGCAGCTCGACCCGCTTCTTGGCGGTGAAGCTCGCGGCGACGCCCACGTGCCACAGCTGCCCCTCCGGCGAGAACAGCCCGAGGATCAACGAGCCGACGCCGTCACCGGACTTGTGGATGCGGTAGCCGGCCACGACGCAGTCGGCGGAACGGACGTGCTTGAGCTTCAGCTGCGTTCGCTTGTCGGGCACGTAGGGGTCGTTGACCGGCTTGAGGATCAGGCCGTCGAGGCCCGCCCCCTCGAACCGCTCGAACCACTGCAGGGCGAGGGTGCGATCGCGGGTTGCCGGGGCGAGGTGCACCGGTGGGGCGAACCCGTCGGCGATCGCCTCCAGCCGGACGCGCCGCTCGGTGAAGGGGGCATCCATCAAGGACGCATCGCCCAGCGCCAGCACGTCGAAGGCGATGAAGTCCGCCGGCGTCCGCTCCGCCAGCATCGTGACCCGGGACTCGGCCGGATGGATGCGTTGGCCGAGCGCGTCGAAGTCCAGCACCCCGTCGATGGCGACGATGACCTCGCCGTCCACGACACAACGGTCGGGCAGGCTGGCCCGGAACGGTTCGAGCAGGTCCGGGAAGTACCGGTTGAGCGACTTGGTGTTGCGCGACCCCATGACGACCTCGTCACCGTCCCGGAAGACGATGCAGCGGAACCCGTCCCACTTGGGTTCGAACGACAGCTCGCCGTCGGGCAGCGTCTTCGACGGCTTGGCCAGCATCGGCTTGAGGGGCGGCATGACGGGAAGGTCCACTGAGGCGAGGCTACCGTCCCGCCGAGCCCTCAGGCCGGCGCTGCAGCCGCCGATCCTCGAAGGGATGACCACCCCCGACCAGCCCGGCCGTACCGAACGCACCGCAACCGGCCGACGGGGACCTGCCCTGGTGATCGGCGCTGCCGTGGCCGCAGCGGTCCTGGCCGTCGGACCGTTGGTCTGGGCGACCGGCCAGTCCCGCACCGCCACCGCCGCCGAGCAGGACGCCCGCTGGGCCGAGCTGGTCGCGACGGTGCATCGCGTCGACCAGGCGGCCCTCCGGGAGCTCAACGCGCTCGTGGCCGAGGGCCTGTCGTCACCGTCCAGTGAGGGCCCCTCGGGGCCGGACGTCGCCGCAGCGGCCGAGGCCCGGGCCGACGCGGTCGTCCGGGCCGAGGCATGGCTGGACAGCGTGCTCGACGATCCGATCGTCGGCCCCACCGCCGACACCGTGGCGGACCTGATCGCCGAGCTGCCCGCCACCCCCGACGAGCACCCCCACCCCGACGAGGTCCTGGACCTCGTCACCGACGCCGAGCTGATCCTCGAGTCGGCCCTCGCCAGCAACGTCGAGCTGCTGGCGCTGGCCGACCTCGTCGTGCACGCGTCCCTGCCCCACCTGGTCGTCAACGACGCGCTGGACGTGGCCTGGTTGACCCCGCACGACCGCGTCGCGGCGACGTGGACCGACGGCTACTTCGACACCTCCGAGGCCTACATCACCAGCGGGGACGGCGGATGGCTCGCCGACGACGCGATGCTGCCCTCCCCGTTCGTCCAGGACGCCAACCTGCGGACCCATCAGCCCGAGCTGTGGACCGGGCTCGTCGCGCTGACCAGCACGGGGGAGGACGTGGCCACGCTGCTGGCGTTCGACGCCTGGGTCCGCGACTGGCCCACTCGCACGGTCCAGGCCTCGCCCGTCGCCCTCGCCGACCTGCGGGACGCCGCCCGAGCGGTGTCGGACCGCGTCGACCCGTTCGTGCAGTCCGCCCTCCAGGACCGCGCTGACGCCTCCCGGGCAGACGCCGTCGCCCTGCGCGACCGACGCGCCGCCGTCGTCGTCGGCGGGGTGCTGCTGGCCGCTGCGCTGGTCGTCGTCGCCGTGCGCATCGGTCGGGTGCAGTGGGGACGCGTCATCGGCTGGCGCCGGGCTGCCCTGGTCGACCAGCTGACCGGGATCGCCAACCGACGGGGCCTGCAGGAACACGCCACGGCGACGGTGGCGCCCGACCGGGATGCCCACGCCCTGCTGCTGTTCGACCTCGACCACTTCAAGGGCATCAACGACCGCTACGGCCATGCGGTGGGCGACGACGCCCTGCAGGCGGTCGCCGCAGCCGCCCGACGTGCTGCCGCGGCGCTGCCCGGCGACGCCATCGCCGCTCGCCTCGGCGGTGACGAGTTCGTCGTCCTCGCCCACGACCTGAGCGACCCGGGCGCGCAGGCCGGCCTCGCCGCACAGCGGCTGATCGACGACGTCCGGCGCCAGCGGATCCCGACCGACGCCGATCCGGTGTCGCTGTCGATCAGCGTCGGCATCGCCACCTGCGTGGGCCCGCTCGACGTGACCGACCTCCTGATGAAGGCCGACATCGCCCTGTACGAGGTGAAGCGGGGCGGCCGCGGTGCCCACCGCGCCTACGTCGCGTCGGCTCAGACTGCCGCTGTGCCTGCCGATCCGGAGCACTGAGGACCAACCCCCCGTCCCACCCGACCGGCACAGCATCCCCATGGACACCCAGCTCAAGGACTACCTCCTGCGCACCGTCCGCATCGGTGTCCTCGTCACCGTTGCGATGGTTGCGCTTTTCGTCATGCTGCCGTGGCTGCCCGGAACCCCGGTGCACGACCGCACGGCCTACCTCGCCGTCGTCGCCGTCACCGCAGCCGGTGCGCTGGTCATCGGCCGGCTGCCGTGGCCGTCGCTCATCGACCGGGGCTGGGGACACCACCTGCTGTACCTGTGGTCGATCGGGGACATCCTCCTGGTCACCGCCCTCCTGGTCCCCACCGGGGGTGCCGACTCCCCGCTGTTCTGGACCTATGCGCTGACGACGGTGTTCTTCGCGGCGTCCTATCCGTTGAGCGGTCAGGGCACCCTGGTCGCCTTCACCGTCACGTGTTACCTGGCGGTGGGGGCGGTCACCGACACGATGCCTGCCGTCGCCGACGTCGCCGAACGGCTGATGCTGCTGGGCCTGATCGCGTGGATGAGCTCGTTCCTGTCCCGCGAACTGCTCGACGCCGCTGCCGGACACGCGGCCGCACGCGATCGTGCCGAACGACACGCCGCGCTGCTGGCACAGGTCGCCGACTCGGCCCGCCACGTCCACGACCTCGACCCCGAACGCGCCAAGCTCGCCGTGCTGACCGCCCTTGGCCAGCTCGGCTTCCACACCGCCGCCCTGGTCGTCCGCGTCGACGACGACAGCTGTCGCGTCGACGCCGCGACCGGACTGACCGACGACGGCGAGCACGACCTCATCCCGATGGCCGTGGGTGTGGTCGGCGAGGTGTTCCGCACGGGTCGGACGATCATGCTCGAGGACTGTCCACTCGACGATCCATCGGTGGCGCCCATCCGTGGGGAGGGCGTCGTGGAGTTCGTGGCGGTGCCCATCCAGGTCGACGAGGTCGTGGTCGCGGTGCTGCTGGGCGGGACCGCTCAGCGCGGGCTGGTCCAGCAGGACCAGGCCGGTGAGTTCGAGCTGCTGGCTGGCTTCGCCGCCCAGGCCCTGGAGAACGCCGACCGCTTCCGGGCCGAGCAGGAGGCCAACGAACGGCTGGCCGAGCTGGACGCGATGAAGACCGACTTCCTGGCGACCGTCTCCCGCGAGCTGCGGACCCCGTTGACGGTGATCGCCGGCGCCGGTCGGATGTTGTCGACGGAGTGGGACGCCATCGACGATCGGACGCGGCAGGAGCTGCTGGTGCAGTCCAACGCCAGCGTCGACCACCTCAGCCGCGTCATCAGGACGATGCTGGACCTGTCGGCCATGCAGGCCGGCCAGCTTCGTCCCGACATCGTCGCCGTCGACCTCGGGCAGCTCGTCTCCTCCGTCCTGGACGGGCTGGACGAGGACCTCGCCCGCCACCAGGTCGTGGTCTCCGGCACGACGGACGTGTTCGTCATGGCCGACCGTGGCCTGCTGGCCCGGGTCCTCGACGACCTGCTTCGCAACGTCGCCGTGTACACCCCAGCCGCGACCCTGCTGGCCGTCACCGCCCGACCCGTGGACGGCGATGTGGAGGTCGAGGTGCTCGATCGCGGTCCGGGCATCCCCCCGGCGGTGCTCGACGGCCTCGGCACCCCGTTCCTCCGCGCAGGTCAGATCAACACCCGTGGCCGAGGCCTCGGGCTGGGCCTGGCGATGGCGAAGGAGACGTTGCGCCTGCACGATCGCGAGCTGGTCATCGCGAGCACCCCCGGGCTGGGCACGCGCTGCCGGCTGACCCTCCCGGCGGCGCTCGCCCAGCCGGTCGCGAGGACGCCTCGTCGGAGCCTCACCGCCTGACCCCGCCGCACCGCCTCCCCACCCAGCGCACGCACGTCCGCTGACGACACGACCGCTCAGCCGACCCCCTGGACCGCCTGCTCGACGGCGTCGGCGACCGCTGCGGCGCCCACGGGTGACGTGGTGATCGTGTAGTGGTTGGTGCCCGGGACCCTGACGATGTCGCGGAGGGCGCTGTCGTCACGGATCTGCTGCACGGCCGTGTCCGGGTACAGCGGATCGGGCCCGTCGGTGAACCCGCGCTCGGCGACCAGCATCCACGTCGGGACGGCCAGCCGGCGCACGGCCTCGAGCACCTCGGTGTCGACCAGCGTGTCGTGGGCGTCGGCGACGACCTGCTCGCGGACCACCCGGCATCGCACCTCGGTGCCGGTACCGGTGGGTGCCGCGTCGTGGGCGGCGTAGGCGTCCAGCAACCAGTCGGGGGTGCCGGCCGACACGCCCGGGTGGTTCGCCCACAGGGCCCGGTAGGCGGCCGCGTCGACGAAGGACCGGTCCAGCCGTGCGAGGGCGGGACCGACGACGGCCGCCAGGACCTCCTCCACCCGGTCCTCCGCGACCGGCTCGTCGGTCAGCGGCGGGCCACCGTCCACCAGGACGACCGCGTGTGTCCGTTCGGGGTGACGAGTGGCGGCGACCGCCACGACGAACCCGCCCATCGAGTGGCCGAGCAGCGTCGCCCGTTCGTGGCCGAGCGCGTCGGCGATGGCCCACACGTCCTCGGCGTGACGACCGATCGAGGCGTCCCCGAGGTCGGCGGAGTCCCCCCTCCCCCGCAGGTCGGGGGCGACCAGCCGGATGCCCCTGCCGCGCAGGGCCTGTCCGATCAGCGCCCACGAGACGGCGTTGGCGGTGATGCCGTGGACGGCCACGACCAGCGCCCCGTCCTCGGCCCCCCAGGACCGACAGGCCAGCGGCCCGCCGGGCACGTCGACCGCCAGCGCGACGCCGAGGTCGTGGGTCACGTGGTGTCCGGCACGTCGTCGGTGGCGCCCAGCCCACGCCTGATGAAGGCGATCATCTCGTCGAACACCTCCGTTGGGATCTCCCGGGCGTCGTTCCACAACACCCAGCGCATGCCGACGATCTCGCCGATGCCCATCAGCATCCAGCCGATCAGCTCGGGGTTGCCACGCAGGATGTCGCCACGGTCCATCGCCTCGTTGAGCCCGTCGACGTACCCGGTGGCGATGCGGTCGTAGTGCAGGTGCAACGCGGCGGGCGAGGCGAACTCGGCCTGGCGGATGATGCGGTACAGGGCGGGATGCCTGGCGGTGAACTCGAAGAAGGCACGGAAGCCCCCCTCCTCCTTCTCCGAACGAGTGGTGCCCGTCGCCGCGCCCTCGCTCATCGCCTGGCGCACCCGGCGGTTCAGGTCCACGACGACCTCGTCGAAGATGGCCTGCTTGGACGGGAAGTACCGGTAGAAGGTCCCCTGCGCGACCCCGGCGGCCTCGGTGATCTTGACGATCGACGCGTCGTGCCACCCCTCCTCGGCGAAGGTCTCGACCGCCGCGTCCATCAGCTTCCGCCGAGTCCGCAGCCCACGGGTGGACAGGGCCTGCCCGTCCACCCCGACCGGCTCGACGTCGCGGTCGATCGGTGTGGTCTGTCCGATGCTCATGGCGGGGTCCCGGGGGCTCGAGTGGTGGGAGCAGCACCGTCGGCGCGGCGCAGGGTGCTGCGCAGCCGGTCGCTGATACCCGCCATCCCTCCGGGGGCGAACAACATCAGCAGCACGAAGAGCGTACCGAGGACGAAGAGCGGTTCGGAGAGCACACCCTCGATCGGATCGGGCAGGCCGTCCAGCACCCCGGACGTACCCAGGGCAGACAACCGGAGGGTCAGCAGGCCGTAGAGCATGCCGCCGATCGCGGCCCCCCAGAGCCGACCGGCACCACCGAGGACGACCATCACCAGCAGCGCGAGGGTGAAGTCTGCGCTGGCCAGCGACGGGTTCGCCCCGCGGACCAGCAGCAGGTACACCCCGCCGCCGAGGGTCGCCAACGACGCACCGATGACGAAGGAGACGAGCTTGAACGGCAGCGGCTTGAGGCCGAGCAGCTCGACGCGGTCCTCGTTCTCACGGATGGCCTCCCACACCCGGCCGGCCCGCGATGCGGTCACCATGCGGGCGATGACGTAGGCCACGACGAGGAACACCAGGGCCAACCAGTAGCGGTTGCGGATGTTGACCACGCCGCGCAGCAGGTCGGGGACGCCGTCGCTGACCAGGGCGAGCCCCTCCTCGCCACCGGAGATCCGCAGCGGGTCGGCGAGCAGCAGGATGGAGAAGACCTCGGCGTAGGCGAGGGTGACCATGGCGAACGCCACCCCACCCACGCGCAGCGCGACCCCGCCCAGCAGGGCGGCGATCACGGCCACCAGCACGACGGTCAGGGGGACGGCCACGGCGTAGGGCAGGCCGGTGGACTCCATCAGCAGGTTCGTGCCGTAGGCCCCGAGGGCGACGAAGAGGGCATGCCCGAACGACAGCAGTCCGGTGAAGCCGAAGACGATGTCGTAGCTGACGGCGATGCCGGCGAAGACCAAGCCGATGGCGAGGACCTGCAGGCTGCCCGGGCTCGATATCTCCCCCGGCAGGACGCCGGGGATCGGGACGCCCACGAACGGCAGCGCCACGAGGACGGCCACCACGACCAGGGCGATCAGGCCACCCCGTGTCGAGGTCGAGCGGCTGGCGGGCAGGGGTGCGGCTGCCGGCGAGGTCGGCTGCACGGCGGTGTCGGCGGTGTCGGCGGTGTCGGTCATCGGGCGGTCCTTCCGAGCAGGCCCTGCGGACGGACCAGCAGCACCAGCGCGAGCAGGGCCACGACGGCGATGTCGCCCACGCCGGTGGCGACGTAGAAGTTGCCCATCTGCTGGGTCAGGGCGACCACGACGGCAGCGATGGCCGTCCCGGTGATCGAGCCGAGTCCGCCGATGACGACGACGATGAAGGCGAAGATCAGCTGGGTGGTGCCGAGCCCCGGGGTGATGCCGTTGAAGTAGACGGCACCGAGCGTCCCGCCGATGGCGGCGAGCATGCCGCCGATGCCGAAGACGAGGGTGAAGGACCGGCCGACGTCGATGCCGAGCGCCTGGACCATCTGGCGGTTCTCCACGCCGGCCCGGATGATCAGGCCGTGCCGGGTCCGGTTGAGGAAGGTCAGGAGGCCGACCAGCACGACGACGGCCACCGCGAAGATCAGCATGCGGCTGTTGGGGATGCGGGCGCCGAGGACGGTCGTGGTGTCGGCGAACCACTCGGGCTGCGCCAACGATCGGGGGTCGTAGCTGTAGAGCCCCCCGAGGAAGGCCACCCCGGCGAAGCCGAGGCCGAGGGTGACGAGGATCTGCACGAGGTGGTCGCCGTAGTTGCGGGCGATCAGCAGCCGCTCGACGACGACGCCGACGAGGTAGCCCACCCCTCCGGCGATGACGAGGGCGAGGAGGAACCGCAGCCCGACGGGTTCGATGACGTCGAGGGCGTCCATGGCCGTCCATGCGGCGTACCCGCCGAGCGCGAAGAAGGCACCGTGGGCCAGGTTGAGGACGTCCATCAGGCCGAAGAT
This sequence comes from Euzebya pacifica, assembly GCF_003344865.1. GTDB lineage: Bacteria > Actinomycetota > Nitriliruptoria > Euzebyales > Euzebyaceae > Euzebya > Euzebya pacifica. The sequence continues at coordinate 161,535 of NZ_CP031165.1, read as the reverse complement.
CAGGCTGAGGCCGGCAGCGAGGAGGAAGTACAGCCCGGCCAGTCCCAGGCCGGTGGCGACGAGCAGGACGAACGTGCTCACGAGCCGCTCACCCCCAGGTAGCGCTGGGTCAACGCCTCGTCGGCGAACAGGTCGGCCATGGCCCCGTCGTGCACCACGGTCCCGTGGTCCAGCACGACCACGTCGGCTGCCAGCCGGTGGGCCACCCGCAGGTTCTGCTCCACCAGCAGGATGGTCGTCTCGGCCGCGGCGCGTTCGAGGGCCTCGACGACGTCGATGACGACGGCGGGCGCCAGCCCCTTGGAGGGTTCGTCGACCAGCAGCAGCCGGTTGGGGTTCAGCAGGGCGCGGGCGATCGCCAGCATCTGCTGCTGTCCGCCGGACAGCGTCCCGGCCGCCTGTGCGCGGCGGTCGTGGAGGATCGGGAAGACGTCGTGGACGAGGTCGAGGCGGTCGGCGGCCTCGGGCGTGCGGGCGGCCAGCTTGAGGTTCTCCGCGACCGTCAGCTCGCTGAAGACCTCGCGGTCCTCCGGCACGTACCCGATGCCGTCGGCGACGATGCGGTGGGTCGGCTGGCCCAGCAGCTGCTCGCCGTCGACGGTGACCGATCCGGTGCCGGGCAGCAGTCCGAGGATCGCGAGCAGCGTGGTGGTCTTGCCGGCACCGTTGCGGCCGAGCAGGGCGGTCACGCGGTTGGCCGCCACGGTGAAGGACAACCCGTGCAGCACGTGGGCTTCCCCGCGGTGGACGTGCAGGTCGTCGACCTGCAGCGCCGGCCGGGCCGCGCTGTCGCTGCGAGGTGCGACCGCGGGGGTGGGGGCGGGCGTCACAGCTCGGCTCCCAGGTAGGCGTCGCGGACCCGTTCGTCGGCGACGACGACACCGGGCACGTCACAGGCGAGCAGCTCGCCGCGATGCACCACGGCGATGCGGTCGCTGACGTCCAGGACGATCTCCATGCGGTGCTCCACCATGACGACGGTCCGGCCGCGGCCGTGCACCTCGCGGACGACGTCGACCAACGGGCCGACCTCCTCCGCCGAGACGCCCGCGGTGGGTTCGTCCAGCAGCAGCACCTTCGGTTCGGTGCACAGCACGATCGCGATCTCCAGCTTCCTCTTGTCGCCATGGGGCAGGTCGGTGACCGGCTGGTCGGCACGGTCACCGAGCCCGACCTCGGTGATGCGGTCAAGCGCCGTGGTCGTGGCCAGGTCGTTGCGCTTGGGGCGGCGGACCAGGTCGAGGCTGCCGCCGAGCGCGGCCTGGGCGGCCAGGCGGGCGTTCTCCAGCACCGTCAGCCCCGGGAAGAGGCTGGAGGTCTGGAAGGTGCGTCCGATGCCACGGCGGGTCCGGTCGGCCGGCCGCAGCCCGGTGATGTCCTCACCGTGCATCGTGATCCTGCCGTCGGATGCCGTGTGGACACCCGACAGCAGGTTGATCAGGCTGGACTTGCCGGCCCCGTTGGGGCCGATGACGGACAGGAACTCGCCGTCGTGGATGTCCAGGTCGATGCCGCGGATGATCTCGAACCCGCCGACCCGCCAACGAAGGCCCTCGGTGGAGAGGACCGACGTCGACCGGGCCGGCACGGACTCGATGGTCATTCGCTCTCGGGCGGGGCGACCGCCTCGGGGTCGAGGGTGTCCAGCAGGGTGGCGGTGTCGCCGTCGAGGCTGGCGGTGAACATCGGCTGCAGCATCGCGTGGTCGCTGGCCCGGATGGTCTGGGTGCCCTTGGGGGCGTCGAACTCCCAACCCTCCAGCGCCGCGATCATGCTGGCGGTGTCGTCGGGCGATCCCTCGGTCAGGGCCTGCACGATCATCTGGGCGGCCACGAACCCGTCGGGGGTGAACAGGTCGGCCTCGGGCACGGCCTCGACCAGGGCGGCGTTGGCCTCGGTGTCGGGGGCCTCGGCGAAGTAGTGGGACAGGAACTCCACGCCGGCGGCGTAGACCGGCCACACGGCGCGGTCGGCCAGGCCGGTGGCGACCGTGACGGCTTCGGGCACGCCCTGCTGCTCGAGCGCCTGCCACATCGCCGGAGCGGTGTCACCGGCCCAGGCCACGAAGAGGAGGTCGGGGTCGGCGTCGATCACCTGCTGGGCGAACGGCGTGAACTCGCTGGTGTTCAGCGGGACGAGCAGCGAGTCGACGCTGCCGACGGTGTCACCGAGGACGGCCTCGACCGCGGCGACGTTGCCGGCACCGAACTCGGAGTCCTGGGCGAAGACCAGCACGCTGCCGCCATCGACGTCGTCGAGCAGGCTGGCGGCGGTGGCGACGTCCTGGAAGCTCTGGCGGCCGGACCGGAAGGTGTGGCTGTTGAGCCCGGTGATGGCGTCGGATGCCGCGGGCCCGGAGATGTAGAGGACGTCGTTCTCCTCGGCGAACGGACCGATCTGGGTGGCCACGCCGGAGGACACGGTGCCGGCGAGGATGGTGACGCCCTGCCCGACGAGGTCGGTGGCCGCGGTGATCGCCTGCTCGGCGTCGCCGCCGTCGTCGACGATCTCCAGCTCGATCGGACGGCCGTTGACGGCGCGGGTGCCGTCGGTGGCGTAGTCCATGCCGGCCTCGAGGCCCGCGAGGTACTGCTCGCCGAAGCCGCCGAGCAGTCCGCTGGTTGAGGTGACGATGCCGACGACGATCGGCTCGCCGTCCGCGGCAGGTTCGTCCGCGGCGTCGTCCGCGTCCTCGTCCTCCGTGGCCTCGTCGGTGTCGTCGGTGGCCTCGTCGGCCGGGTCGTCGGTGGGTTCGTCCGCGGCGTCGTCGGCCGTGTCGTCCACCGCCGCGTCGTCGGTGGCGGTGTCGTCGGTCGTGCTGGCGTCGTCGGTACCGCTGCACGCAACGGTGAACAGCAGCAGGAATGCAGCAAGCAGGGAGAGCAGGCTCGAACGCCTCATGGTGGCTCCTGGGGGTTGATCGGGGGTGGACGCAACTCGATGCAGGACACTAACATGAGAGGTGATTCATCTGTCAAGTAGGAGTCGCACGTGCGCTGGTCAGCAGTCCTTGTCCTTGCCCTGCTGTTGCTGGGGGCCACGCCACCACCACCGGTGTCGCCCCTGTCCGGCGTCATGCGCGGGACGGCCGACACCACCGTCGACGAGACGGTGGACCGGCTGCTGGCGTTGCCGTACACCCCGCTGTACCAACCGCAGGGCGCCGACTCGGCGTTCGGTGAGGACGACTACCCGGCGGCGTTCCCGGTGACCGACACGGCCGGCGGCCCGTGCTGCAGCGGCCCCGTGCCCGACCAGCCGCCGCTGGCGGATCTGGCGCCGCCGTTCGCGGACTTCCCGGCGTCGTTCGACCGGATCCAGCTGACCTCGGCCGACGGCACGCCGCTGCACGCGATGATCTCGGTCGTCCCGGGTGCCCCGGGGATCGTGGTGGCCCAGGGTTTCAACACCAACGGCAAGCACTCGATCGTCCGGTACGCCGCGTTCCTGGCCGCCAACGGCTACAGCGTGATCGCCCCCGACCATCGCGACATGGGTCGCGAGTGGGTCCGGGGCGGCTCGTGGCACCCCTCCGGGGAGCGGCGCGGCCAGACGATCGGGTGGAAGGAGGCGCAGGACTTCCTCGCCGCGGCGACGGAGCTGCACGACCGGGGTGTCCCCGCCATCGGCATGCTCGGGTTCTCCGAGGGCGCGCAGAACACCCTGCTGGCGCTCGCCGAGGACCACGACGGGATCATCGACGCCGTCATGACCTTCTCGGGACCGGCCGACCAGGCAACCCAGTCGACCCGCAACGACGTGGCCACGGCGGCGCTGCTGACCACGGTCGTCAACAACCCCGACCCCTGCGGCTACCTGGCCGAGGTCGGGGCCCGGGAGGAGTTCAGCGCCTCGCCCAACCACATCCTGCGCCACGGTTCGGCCGTCGATGCGGTCGACGGCATCATCGGCGGCGCCGACGTCGACCGGGTGCCGGGGGTGCACTTCTACGCCGCTGACGACACGCTCGTGCAGGACTACCACGCGACCCTGCTGGCCTCGCGCACCAACGCGCTGGCCCACCACCGCACCGTGCTGGTGCAGGCCGGCAACCACGCCTACTTCTACGACCGCTGGTGGACCCAGGCCGCCGCGCTGGAGTGGTTCGGGACGTGGTTGGACCCTGACGGGACGACCACGGCGGCACCGACGGTTGCCCAACCAGCAGGTGGCACTCCGCTGGCGGACCAGACCCTCGACCTGTCGGCGGTGACCCGGGCCGACGGCGATGCCGAACGACGCCCCGTCGACGCGTGTCCGGCGGCCGACGACGCGATCGAGCCGACCGCGCTGGCGCGGGCGATCGTGACCGACGAGGGGGCGGTCACGGTCGACCTGCGCCGGTCGTGGGCCGGATGGGACGACCACACGATCACGGGCTGGTCGGTCGACTGGGACGACGGCACAACCGACGAGGGCGACGCCCTGTCCGACGGGCTGGTCAGCCACACCTTCGACGACCCCGGTCCCCGGACGATCGTGGTGACGGTGACCGACGACACGGGCGCCACCGATCGTGCGCACGTTGCCGTCGACGTGCCCGGTCGTGTCCAGCGGCTCGCCGGCCCGGGGCGGGTCGCGACCGCGCTGGCGGTGTCACGGGCAACGTTCGAGGCGGCCGACCGCGTGATCGTGGCCTCCGCCGGCGGGTTCGCCGACGCGCTGGCCGCCGCCCCGCTGGCGTTCCAGCTGGGCAGCCCGATCCTCCTCGTCGGCGACACCCTGGACCCGGCGGTCGTGGCCGAGCTGATCCGCCTCCGCGCGCTCGAGGTGCAGCTCGTCGGTGGGCCGGCGGCGATCGGCGAGGACGTCGAGGTCGGGCTGGTCGAGGCGGGATTCGTCGTGCACCGCGTGGGTGGGGGCGATCGGTACGAGACCGCGGCGCTGCTGGCGGCCGAGGTCGGTGATGCCGCCGACGGCGTGCTGGTCGTCGACGGGAACGCCTTCGCCGACGCCGTTGCCGCGTCGGCGCTGGCCGCCCGAGGCGGCCTGCCGTTGCTGCTGGTGGACGGTGGCCCCACGGGGTCGGTGCCTGCCTCGACCGCGGCCGCGCTGGCGATGCTGGCCCCGGCGCGGGTGACCGTCGTCGGCGGCGAGTCAGTGGTGTCGGCGCAGGTCGCCGACGCCCTGGGCACGACCGACCGGTTAGCCGGTCCCGATCGCTACGCCACCTCCGCTGCCGTCGCCGACGCCAGCCTGGCGCTCGGTCTGGAGTCGACCCGCACGTGGCTGGCCACCGGTCGCGACTTCCCCGACGCGCTGGCCGTCGGCGTCGCGGCTGCCCGTGCCGGCGACGTCGTGCTGCTGGTCGACGGCACCGCGCCGACCGACGCCACCATGGCCTGGATGGCCGACCACGACGTGACCCGGATTGCCCTCGCGGGAGGCGAGGCCGCCATCACGCCGTCGTCGGTGGACACGATCCTTCCCGGCTGACCCCCGGCGGATGGACGGGCTGCCTGGACCACAGCGTCACTTCAGGCCATACACTCAGTCATCCTGCTCGCGCGCCGATCGAGTACAGGCGCGTACGCCGTCTAGTTCTTGAGTTCCACGCATCGCCGTCGTCAACGACGACACGGCTGGCCGAGGTGCGCACACCACACCCCGCCACCGAAGGCTTTTCGCTGTGACCTCCCTCCCCTCCATCTCCCCTGCGCGCGTGCGCCGGTCCGTCGTGGCCGAGCTGCGCGACGCGATCCGGAGCAACCCGAGGGCCGACCTGCTGTCCGGCCTGGTCGTCGCCCTGGCGCTGATCCCCGAGGCGATCTCGTTCTCGATCATCGCCGGCGTGGACCCGAAGGTCGGTCTGTACGCCTCCTTCTCCATCGCCATCGTCATCGCCATGACCGGTGGACGTCGCGGCATGATCTCCGCCGCCACCGGCGCGATGGCCCTCGTCGTCGTCCCGCTCGTCGCCGACTACGGCGTGGGCTACCTCTTCGCCGCCACCGTCCTGGCCGGTGTCCTGCAGATCGGCCTCGGCGTCCTCGGCGTCGGCTCGTTGATGCGGTTCATCCCCCGTACGGTGATGACCGGGTTCGTCAACGCGCTGGCGATCCTCATCTTCCTGGCGCAGGTTCCCCACATCCTGCTGACCGGTGAGGCCGACGCCGCCTCCATGCTGCCGATGAACCTGGCGTTCATCGCCGGTGGCCTGGTCATCATCTACGGCCTGCCCCGCATCACGAAGGCCGTCCCCGCGCCGCTGGTCGCGATCGTCGCGCTGTCCGGCTTGGCCATCGGTGCCGGCATCGACCTGCCGACCGTCGGCGACATGGGTGCGCTGCCCGACACGCTCCCCGGCCTGGCGCTGCCCGACGTGCCGTTCACGCTGGAGACCCTCCGCATCATCCTGCCGTTCTCCATCACCCTGGCGCTGGTCGGCCTGCTCGAGTCCCTGCTGACCGCCCAGCTGCTGGACGACATGACCGACACGAACTCCAACAAGAACATGGAGTCGCGCGGACAGGGCATCGCCAACGTCATCACCGGGTTCCTCGGCGGCATGGCCGGCTGCGCCATGATCGGCCAGTCGATGATCAACCACCGTTCCGGCGGCCGGACCCGCCTGTCGACGCTGGCCTCCGGTGTCTTCCTGCTGATCCTCATCCTCGTCCTCGGTGACCTCGTCGCCGCGATCCCGATGGCTGCGCTCGTCGCGGTGATGATCATGGTGGCGATCGGCACGTTCGACTGGAACAGCATCAAGCCGCGCGCCCTGCAGCACATGCCGCGGGCCGAGACCGCCGTGATGGCGGTCACCGTCGGCATCGTGGTGCTGACCCACAACCTGGCCTACGGCGTCGGCGCCGGTGTCGTGCTGTCCGCGGTCTTCTTCGTCCGCAAGGTCGTGCACGTCGTCAACGTCACCAGCGTCGTCGACCCCGACGGCCACGAGCGGCTGTACGCCGTCAGCGGCGAGCTGTTCTTCGCCTCGACCAACGAGCTGATCCACGCCTTCGACTACGACGCCGTCAAGGTCTCACAGGTCGAGATCGACCTGTCGGAGGCCCGCGTCTGGGACACGTCCGCGGTCGTCGCCCTCGACACCGTCGTGGCCAAGTTCGCCGAACGCGGCATCTTCGCCGACGTGGTCGGGCTCAACGAGCACGCCGAGCGCCTGCACTCCCGCACCACCGACGTGGTCTCCGCCGGCCACTGACCGGCCTGCGCCCCCTCAGCCGAGGGTGCCTCCGCGACGGAATCGCCTCGCATCGCGACGGAATCGCCTCGGGCCCGTCGTAAAACCTCCGCATCCGTGGACCCGGTGCGACGGGATCGCCTCGCGAGCTCGATCTGAGCCCGAATCGCGAGGCGAATCCGTCGGTTGGGGGGTGATGGGTTGGGGGCCGAGGCGCCCCCTCAGCCGAGGGGGCGGTTGGCGGGGCCGTGGCGCACGGCTCCGTCGTGGTCGAACCGGCTGCCATGCAGCGGGCAGTCCCAGGTGCGGTCGCCGTCGTTCCATGTGACGATGCCACCCAGGTGGGGGCAGACGGCCCGGTTGTCGTGGCGTTCGCCGTCGACCCGGCAGGACGCGACGACGTCGATGCCCTTGCGGCCGACGACGCCGTCGCCCTCGGCCAGCTCGTCGGGGAGGCGCTTGAGGACCGCACCCGCCCACCCGCCGGTCATGTGCGTGCCGACCTGGGCGTTTGACTGCACGACGGACTTCACGCCGGACAGGTCGGGAAGCCGACGCGGGTGGACGGCGCGGTCGAACGTGGTGGGTTCCTCCCCAAGGATCGCCCGGGACACCGTGGCGGCGCAGGCTGCCCCGAGCGTGAACCCCCACTTGGACATGCCGGTGATGACGAAGCTGCCGTCGCCCACCCGGTTCAGCGGGCCGGCGAACGGCAGGCGGTCCGGGGACATGTAGTCCATGGCACTCCAGCGAGCCACGACCTCACCGACCCCGTCGAGGTTGTCGCGGGCCCACGCCTCGAGGGCGGTGTAGCGCTGGCTGGTCAGGCCACCCGCGCCGGTGCGGTGGGGCTGGCCGCCGACCAGGACCAGGCGATCGTCGGGGGTCGCCCCCTCCACCCAGCGGATCGACACCTTGGGGTCGCCGACGGTGATCATCATGTCGCCGCCCTCCCCCGGGTGCCGCATGGCGACGAGGTAGCTGGACTCGGGTTCGCACAGCGCGAAGTAGCCGCCACGGTCGAACACGGGCATGCCGGTGGCGACGACCACGTGCGCCGCGCGGACCGAGCGGTCGCCGAAGCGGACGATGCGACCGCCCGGTGCGGGGTGCAGGCCGGTGGCCCTGGTGTGTTCGGCGACGGTCACCGTCTCCCCCAGCCGGTCGCGCATGCGAAGGGCCAGCGCCACGGGGTCGACCTGTCCCTGACCCGACAGGCGCATGCCGCGGTGGGGGTCGGGCCAGTCGTCCGAGGCACTGTCGAGGACGTCCAGACCGGCTCGCTGCGCGGCGTCGATCTCCTGTCCGAGCTGCTCGCGTTCGTCGACGTCGCGGGCGACGGTGACCGCGTCACGCGGCTGCCACACGTCCCCGGCCAGGTCACGCAACCAGCCGAGCGCGTCGGTGTTGGCCTCGACGTAGGCCCGCGCCGTCTCGATCCCGTGGCGGTCGACCAGGTCGGCGTAGATCATCTGGTGCAGCGCCGTGACCTTGCTGTTGGAGCGGCCGGTCACGCCGCCCCCGACCACCTCGGCGGTGGCCAGCAGGGTCTCCACACCGGCCCGCCCCAGCTGGACCGCGGTCGACAGCCCGGCGATCCCGGCACCGATGACGACGACCTGGACGCGGTCGGGCAGGCGGTCGGGGACCGAGGGTGCGGGGTGGGGGGTCCAGACGGGTTCGTGGCTGCTCATCGCTGACGTGTCCTCACTGCGGGTGGGCGTGGGCCGGTGGACCGGTGGGGGCGAGGGCCGGGGCTGCGCTGCAGGCGCTGTCGGGCGTCCGCACACCGTCGGCACCCGGTGGTCGACTGCTCCCAGCGATCCAGCACGAGGGCGCTCGCGTGGTCGCGCTGGGGTCGAAGGGCCGTGGTGGCCGAGGCGCCGACGAGGTCGACGTCCAGGCGGTCGGCGATGTCGCCGATCAGCCGCAACGGCCGGGGGGACCAGCGTTCGTAGGCCGCTTCGATCCACGGGATCTCGTCCAGCGACAGCCGCCGTCGCCAGGCCGACTCCTCCTCGTGCTTGCGGTCGTGCAGCTCGCTGATCCGGTCGATGTCGGCCGCCGCCGGGTCGATGGGGTGGGCGGCCCGTTCGGCGCGGCTGGACCACTCACCGGTCACCTCGGCCCGCCACTGTGAGACGGCGGCAGCGACCTTGTCGTCGCGGGTCAGCACGACGGCGAGTGGGTCGGGGAATGCTCGCAGGCCGGCGCCGTCGGTGACCCGGTCGACCTCGTCGAGCTGGTCCGCCATGATCTTGGCGGCGAAGACCCCGTTGCGGGTGGTGCCGTCGTGCAGGATCCGATGCAGGAAGGTCGAGTTGGCCACGGTGTCGGGGAAGTTCCACGCGCGGAGGAACGCGGGCCGGGCCTGCGGCAGGAAGAACTCCTTGGGGTAGCCCAGGCGATCGCTCGTGGTCAGCAGGTCACACAGCATGGTCGTGCCGACCCGTTGCACTCCGCACAGCAGCAGGGAGCGCGCGGGCCGCGTGGACCCCGACCGTCGGGTCTCGACGTGGCGGATCACGGGACTGCCGCGGTGGTCGGCTCGGACACGTCGACCCCGGTGAGGTCGATGACGCGTCCGAGGGGCTCCTCGTCGGCTGACGGGTCGGCGTGCTCGGCGAGCCGTTCGATGGCCCGCCGGTAGACCGCCTCGTGGGCGCGGGCGATGTCGAGCCGCTGGACGTCACGCCAGCGTGGCGAGATCGGTACGGGTCGGCTGCCGTGGCGCAGGCGGTCGATGATGCCGGCCAGGGCATCGGGGGCGGGCCGACCCGACGCGTCGATCGTCAGGGGCAGGATCCTCGGCGCCTGGTGTTGGTCGACGATCGGCATGTGGGCCGGGGCGGCGACGGGGGTGCCGAGGTCGACGCACGCTTCCGCCCATCCCGAGTGGGTGCCCAGCCGGTAGGGAAGGACGACCAGGTCGACGTCGGCCAGGTACCGCCATAGCTCGTGGTCGTCCAGCCAGCCCGTGCGGTGGAACGCGACCCGAGGGTGGGCGGCTGCGGCGGCCAGGTGGCGGTACTCCTCCGGGGCGCGGTCGACCAGCTCCGGCGCCACGTCCAGCCGGAGGTGCACGTCGGGACGGTCGGCCATGACGTCGAGGACGGCCTCGGCGAACGGACGGGCGTCGATGCCGGCCCGCTGGTCCTTGCCGTGGATGGCCACGGTGAAGGTCTCGCGTCGCGGTCGGTCGGTGGCCGCGATGGTGGCCAGGTCGACGACGTGGGGGTGGGGGATCACGGTGGCGCGACGGCCGGTTCGTTGTCGGACGCGGTCCGCGGCGGCGGCGGTCAGGGTGATGACCTCGTCGGCGGTACGGCACAGGAAGGCGACCTGTCGGTGATGGCGGTCCTGTGCGTCGACGTGCGGGTTGTCGAGGTCGTGGACGGTGTACACGAGCGGGATGCGATGGGCGGCGAGGGCTGCCCGCCACTCCCGCCAGTCCCGGTCGGTGACGTCACCGAATCCGAAGTGGACGTGTGCGACGTCGATGCCCTCGGCGTGGACCTGCACCCATTCCGCCGAGATCATCTGCGTGGCGCGATACGTCGCCGCCGGAGTCGCCACCCGGGCCACGGGTACCGCCGGGTGCGCCAGGTGTCGGGTGTAGACGTGGCGGGCGGGAACGGAGGCGACGACGAGCGGCTGCATGGGCCCAAGCGATACCCCTGTTCCGGGGCTGCTCACACCCCTTCCGGCGCAGCGAGGTGCGAGGTCACATCGCCACTCGCTCGCCGGAGCTCGACGGCGAGTCCGCGGTCACGACGAGGCCCTGGCGCCCGATCGGCGCCACCGGCGGCGGGTCCGCGGCGGGCGGGATCGTGGCCGGTTCCTCATCGCTGGCGGGTGCGTCGACGGTGTCATCGGCGGGGTCGTCCGCGGCGTCTCGTACAGGTTCCGGGGTCTCGACGGCACCTTGGTCGACGACGTCCCCGTCGACGACGTCCTGGTCGACAACGTCCTCCTCGACAACGTCCTGGTCGACAACGTCCTCCTCCACGACGTCCTCCTCCACGACCCCACCGGCATCAACGGTGTCGCTCCGACCAGCGGAACCGGCACGCCCGACGACGTCAGCGGCATCGGTCACATCAGCGGCATCGGCCAGATCAGCGGGGTCGACGACGTCCGACGGGTCGGGCGTCTCGAGCTGGTCCAGGCTGTCGGTGTCGATGGCGGCTTCGGCGCCTCGCCGCTCCACCGGTCCGGCGGAGCTGGTCGTGGCCGCCGCGGTCCGGCGACCGATCGGGGCGGGTTCGAGCGTGCCGTCGCCGCGCCGTTCGGCGTAGGTCGGGCCGGCGAGCTCCTCCGGGCCGTCGGCGTCGGCCGTGGGCAGCTCGACACCGAGGGTGGTCAGGATCTCGTCCTGGATGCGCACGAGCTCGCCGTGCACGACCTCGATCGCGGCCGACTCGACGGTGGACTGCAGGGCGTCGACCTGGGCCCACAGCGCTTCGACGGCCTCCATGGTCGCCACCGACGGCATCTCCTCCAGCGTCACCATCATCTGGACCGCCAGCGCCTCGGTGGTGCAGCCGACACAGATGTGGTTGACCGCCACCGCCTGGTTGTTGGGGACGGCCACGTCGACGCGGCCGGTCGCCACGATCACCTGGAAGGCGACCGCTCGGCTGCTGCAGTCGACGCAGCTGGCCGCGGCGTAGGCCACGTTGCGTTCGTCGACCACGGGCTCGTCGGCCAGCCACGACAGCTGGGCGACGAAGTCGGTGATGGAGGACCCGTCGACGGTGTTGACGGCGAGCACGACGTTGTCGCCCGGTCGGGCATCTGCCGGCGGGTCGAACGGGAACGGCCAGTCGTCGACCGGGGCCACGACCACGGCGGCCGTCGGCTGCGCGCTCGTGGCTCGGTTGCCGCGGAGGGACGCCAGACGCTCGCCCGACAGCACGAGCCAGCGCGCGGTGGAGTCCGCCAACGGACGTCCGGGGGCCGCCACACGTTCGGTGGCTGCCGGTTCGACCGCGACCGTCCAGCGGTCGGGGTCGATGGTCGCCGGTGTGGGCTCGGCGGCTCGCGGGAGCGGCAGGGAGGACGCCAGCATCGGGCCGGCCGGCTGGGGTGCCGGCATCCAGCTGGTCGTCGTCGCGAGGAGCAGGCCGAGGACTGCGACGCTGGCCAGCCCCCGTGCGGCAGGCCGGCCCTCGGTGGCACCCCACAGGGCGGTGGCGCTCCGGGTCGACACGCGACCGAGCAGGTAGACCATGCCGAGGGGGACGAGTCCGACGGTCAGGATCGCGACGACGCCGAGGCTGACACGGACGGCGTCTCCGGCGTCCAGGTTGGCCCGCAGCTGTGTCACGTGGAACGCGATGCTCTCCCCCGCGGAGGACAGCACCGACGGGAGCCCGATGACGGCAAGGACGAGCAGGGCGAGGAGCGACGGCACGACGACCAGCACCCAGCCCGTGACGACCGCCCGGACCCAGGGGCGGAGCGCCTGCTGCGATCCGTCGCCCCGGCCGACCACGCCGAGGAGGATCGGCTTGATGCGGGCGAACAGGTCGGGTACCCCGGTCAGGTCAGCGAGGATGTGGTATCCGTCGAACCGGACGAGGGGGATCAGCTGGCGCAGCATCTGCAGCAGCTGGACCGGGAGGAGGACGAGGAGGGCGTCCTGGCGGGTCACGGCCCAGAGCCCGACCGCGCCGAGGGCGAAGAGGACGTTGAAGTACAGCCCGCCGAGGTCGACCCGCAGTCGTCCTCGTCGATCCAGCCGGTAGGAGTCGGTCACGTCGGTCCAGAAGACCGGCCAGACCAGGTACAGGGCTGCCCCCATCGCACCGGGAGTGGCACCGCCGTAGCGGCAGGCTGCGGCGTGCCCGAGCTCGTGGAACGCCGCGGAGGCAACGGTGCTCGCCACGACCAGCAGCAACATCTCGGGGCGCTGGAGGACCTCGTCCATCGCCACGCCGAGGCCCCGTTCGACCATGGTCCACCAGATCGCGACGCCGAACGCGACGAGCACCGGAATGACCGCCCACCACGCGAAGAGCCACGCGAACGGGCGGACCAGCCACCGGGTCACCCGCGGGTTGCTGACCACCAACCGCCAGCGCAGGCCGAGCAGCGGGTTGCTGCGGCGGGGTGCCGGCTGCGATCCGTCGGGACGGACCAGCAGGCCAGCCGGGGACAGCTTCTCCTGCGCGAGGTACTCCACGTCGTCCGCCGTGACCGGCCGGACAACGCGTTCGGCCACCACCGCCGCCACCTCGTCCCAGCTGCGCTGACCGTCGATGGCGGACAGCACCTCGTACAGCAGCGGGCTGAGCTGGACGGTCTGGCCGTCGAGTCGACGGACGAGCATGGGCGGGCGGACGTACCCCGACCCCTGCATGGGGCCGAGGAGGTCGACCCCCGACGCGCGCTCGGGCGGCCGGGGGGTGGCGGTGGTGGTCATCGGATGCGCAGGGGAGCCGGAGCTACTGGATGACCTCGGCGTCCTGGTCGGCAACAGCCTCGGCCACGACGTCGTCCAGGTTCTGGGTGATGACGGCCGTCTGGTCGGTGACGGCGGTCGCCTCGGATGCCACGGCACCGATGTTGGCGGAGACCGCCGCGGTGATCGGAGCCGCGACGTTGGCGTTGGCCGCGATGGCGCCGGCCACCGGCGCAGCAAGGGCGGCGTCGAGGTTGGCGTTCACGTCGACGTTCAGCAGCCCGTCCTGCAGCAGGTTGCTGGTGTCGAGCTGTCCAACGGCGTCGGTCACGGCACCGCCGAGGTCCTGGGCGGCCTCGCCCACGACGTCGGTCAGGTCGTCAGCGGCACCGGTCACATCGCCGGTCGCATCGCCGACGGGGTCGGTCACGTCGCCGACCGCGCCGCCGACCGGGTCGGTCACGTCGCCGGTCGCAGGCTGCACGACATCGAAGCTGCGCGGGGCGACCATGCCGCCGTCGGTCCCACCGCTCGTCCCGCCACCGGTCTGGTCGACCACGGCGGACTGGGGCGCCTCGGCCAGAGCCTCACCGGAGATGGTCTGCTCGATCGTGGCGTTCTGGGTGCCCATCGACTGCGAGATCGAGTCGACCGTCAGGACGTCGGCCGCCACCGCGGCGTCGATCGGGGCCGCCACGTTGGCGTTGGCCGCCACGGCCAGGTCGATCGGTGCGGCCAGGTCCAGCATCAGGTCCAGGTCGACGTTGAGGTTCAGCAGGGACAGCACCTCCTTGTGCGGCAACGGCTGGGCCATCTCGGCGTCCAGCTCGGCGCGGGAGAGGCGGGCGCCCTGTGCGGGCAGGCGGTCATGCATGTTGTGCTCCTCGTGTTCGGACATCCCGACGGGGAACGCGACCCCGTTCGTCACGCGCCCGTCGATCGACGAGCGCAGCGGACCGGATACCCGCTGACCGGACGGTGCTAACTAGTGAATCCTGCGAACCGTCACAGACATGACCGAGGGCAGCCCTGGGGGCTGCCCTCCGTCGTCGTTCGTGCGTCGGTGCGACGCCAGTCGCGTCAGCGCTGACAGTAGAGGACGGCCTCCTCGCCTTCCCCGGCAGCCTCGTCGACGAGGCAGGGGACGCCGTCCACGAGGATCGGCTCGTCGCCACCCTGGCTCTGCAGGGTGATGGTGTTCACGAGCACCAGGATGAAGGTCAGGGCACTCAGCCCAGCGATCAGGAGCAGCAGCTTCGCCCGGTTGTCGGGTTCGCGCAGGTCCTTGACGACCTCGGGGGTCTCCCGGTGGTCGATGTCCGGGCGGTCCCCGGCGTGGACCGGTCGATCACCCACGTCGGTCCGCGGGATCGGCACCGTGCGGGCCGCTTTCGAGTCGTGGGCACGGGCCACCGGATCGGCCGGGTCGACGTGGCCGACTGGGTCGACCAGCGGGTCGGGGTCGTAGGGACCCCTGGGGTCGTCCAGCCGCTCGACCCTCGGTGGGTCGTCGACGTCGGAGCGCGGAGCGCGGGGGTTGTCGTAGCTGCTCATGGGGGTCCCTCCCGTTTCGGTCGGTGAGTCCTCGAAGCGGACTCGCCACCGCACGTTTCCCCTTCCGAGCCGAGACGAACCAGCAGGCTGCTGTGCAACGATGTGCATCGTGCGTGGCCCTGCGCACGACGCCTCGCGTGTCAGGTCACGGGGTGCGGGTAGCAAACCCGGTGCACGCACCCGAAGGGCCAGTTCATCTGACAGACCAGCTCCTCTGACAGACCAGCCCCCGAAAGGATCGATCACCGATGACCGACCGCACCGCACGCACCGAATGGGAAGGCGCACTTGCCAAGGGGAAGGGGCGGACCGAGTTCGCCTCCTCCGGCATCGGCACCTTCGACGTGTCCTGGCCGGCCCGGGCCGAGTCGCCCGACGGCAAGACCAGCCCCGAGGAGATGCTCGCCGCCGCGCACAGCTCCTGTTTCTCCATGGCGCTGTCCAACGAAATCGACAAGGCCGGCGGCACACCGCAGAACATCGAGACCCGCGCCACCGTCACGCTGGACACCACCACGGTGAGGATCACCACCGTCGCGCCCACCGTGCGCGCCCGGGTCGACGGGATGGACGCGGAAGCGTTCGAGGCCGCCGCGCAGGCCGCGAAGAACGGCTGCCCGGTGTCCCAGCTGTTCAACGGCAACGCCGAGATCACCCTCGACGCCGCCCTGTCCTGACGTCAGACGCTGCTGAGCACGTCGGTGGACCTCGGATCCACCGACGTGGAGTCCTCCTCGACCGGATTGGTGTCGTGCGGCTCGTCGTCCGGTCCGCGTGAGGCGTCGACGTCCGCGTCGCCCAGCCCCACCAGCTGGTTCAGCCCATCAGCAACGGTCAGCAGACGCTGGGCAGTGAGTCGGACTCCCGCCGCCACGTCCGCGGTGTGCTCGGCGGTGCGGGCCGTGGCGTTGACGTCGTCGGCGATCGCCGAGGAACGGTGGGCAACCGTGCTCACGCTGCGGGAGATCTCCGCGGTCGTCACCTGCTGTTCCTCGACTGCGGCAGCGATCGTCTGCTGGGTCTCCGCCACCTGCGTGATGACCTCGGCGATGCGGCCGATCGCCCGAACGGCCTCCTCGGTGTCGTCCTGGATCGCCCCGATCTGGGCGGCCACCTGCTGGGTCGCGTTGGCCGTCTCACGGGCCAGGTCCTTGACCTCGCTGGCCACGACCGCGAACCCCCTGCCCGCCACGCCGGCACGAGCCGACTCGATGGTGGCGTTCAGCGCCAGCAGGTTCGTCTGGTCGGCGATGGCGCCGATGACCTCCACGACCTTCCCGATCTCCACGGAGTTCGCGCCGAGCCGGTCGATCGCGTCACGCGTGGCCGTGGTCTCCGCGACGGCGCCGTCGGCGACCCGGGATGCGCTCGTGACTGCCCGGCCGATCTCGGCGACCGAGGCGTTGAGCTGTTCCACACCGGTGGCCACCGTGGCGAGGTGACCGTGGACGTCATCCGCGGATGCCCCGACCCGACGCGCCTTGAGGGTTGTCTCCGCCGACGCGCCGTCGACCTGGACACTCGAGGCCGACAGCTCCTCGGAGGCCTCGTGGACTTCCTTGGCCTGTCGGGCGATGTCGCGGGCCAGCCGACGGCCGATCCACCGGCTCAGGCCACCGACCACGGCCATGATGAACAACCCCGGAAGGCTGAAGGAGCGCACCTTCGCCCAGAACTGCGTGTCGATGTCATCGATGTAGATGCCGGTCCCGACAACCCAGTCCCAGGGCTCGAAGGCGGTCACGTAGCTGACCTTGGGCTGCGCGTCCTCCTCGCCGGGCTTGGGCCACAGGTAGTCCACGAAGCCGGCCCCGTCCGCCTCGACGACGTCGACGAACTCCACGAACAAGCGCGTCCCGTCGGCATCCTCCAGCATCGAGACGTCCTGCCCCTCGAGCTCGGCCTTGATGGGGTGCATGACCACCGTCGGGGTGGTGTCGTTGATCCAGAAGTACTCGGTGCCGTCGTATCGCAGGTCACGGACGGCGTCCGCGGCCGCCTGCTGCGCTGACTCGCGGGTCATCGTCCCGGACGCCTCGAGGGCATGGAAGTGGGTGATCAGTGACAACGCCAGCTCGGTGTGCTCCTGCGTCTTGACGCGACGGGCCTCCAGCATGTCGCCGCGGGTGCCGAGCAGCCCGAAGGTGACGACGACGAGCAGGCCGGCAAGCGCAACAGCGGTGAGGGCAGCGAGCCGGGTCGAGATGGTGGCACGGTTGAGCACGGACGCTCCGGTCTCGGAGGGGCGGAATGACGCCCTCATCCATCGGCTGTTCCGGCCCCCACCTGAGCCCCCCCAGCGGAGCCGCGGGCGCACCACCGCGTTGCACGGCACGTCATGATGGGCCGCATGATGGACGTGGAGATCTGGTCGGATGTCGTGTGCCCGTGGTGCGCGATCGGCAAGGTGCGGTTCGAACGTGCGCTCGCCGCCTTCGGGCACGCCGACGAGGTCACGGTGCGGTGGCGCAGCTTCGAGCTGGACCGGCATGCGCCGGCCAGCCGGGACGGCGACTACGCAGCCATGCTGGCGACCAAGTACCGCACCACGACCGACCGGGCCCAGGCGATGATCGATCGCATGGTCGACCAGGGCGCAGCGGAGGGCTTGGACTTCCGCTTCGACATCGTGAAGCCGGGCAACACCTTCGACGCCCACCGGGTGCTGCACCTCGCCGCCGAGCGCGGGCTGCAGCACGAGGTGAAGGACCGCTTCCTCGACGCCTACCACTCCGAGGGCGAGGAGGTGGGCGACCACGACGTGCTGGTTCGCCTGGCCGCCGACGCCGGCATGGATGCCGAGGAGGTTCGGACCATGCTCGCCACCGACGACTTCGCCGACGCCGTCCGAGCCGACGAGGACCAGGCCGTGGAGTACGGCATCTCCGGTGTGCCCTTCTTCGTACTCGACCGCCGGATGGGCGTCTCGGGTGCACAGCCTACGGAGGTGCTGCTGCAGGCGCTGGAGCAGGCCTGGGCCGCGCGTACCGAGGACACCGCCTCGGCCGCGAGTCACGCCGACCACGAGCACGCGGGCGACACCTGCGGGGTCGATGGCTGCGCGGTCGCCAGCTGACCCCCGCCACCACACACGTCGCCCGATGGCTGCCCCTCCCCTGCTGACCAGCGGCGTCCCCGCCTTCGACGAGCTGCTCGACGGCATCGCCATCGGCGACAACCTGGTGCTGCTGGTCGGCGACGGCACGCCGATCGACTGGTTCGTCGACGCCTGCGTCCGGGCATCGGATCGCGAGCAGCTCGTGATCGTCGACACGTCCGGCCGGCACGAACCCGACGCGGCGCGGGCGGTACTCGCGTGGACCGACGCAACCACTCCCGCGGAGGAGGCGCGAGCCGCCTTCGACCGGGCCGACGAGCTGGTGGGTACCGACGCACGGGTGATCGTGGACACGTTGACCGGCGTCGCCTCGACCTGGGGCAGCCAGACGGCGCTGGACCTCTTCCTGGTCGGCTGTCCCCGGCTGTACCGCCGTCGCAGCATCGCGCTGTGGATCCTCCGCCGCAGCGGCCACGACGAGCGATTCCTCCGTCGGCTGCGCGACGTGACCCAGGTCGTCGCCACCGTCGACGGGACCGAGGAGCGCCTGCTCGTGACCGTCGAGAAGGCCGCAGGACGACCAGCCCACGTGGTCGGACGGACCCTCGAGGCGACCCTGCACGACGGCGTCCTCGTCGACATGACATCCGGCGCGAGCAACGGCACCCGCCTGGGCGAGACCATCCGCCAGCTCCGGACCGGCCGCGGCGTCGGCCAGGCGGAGCTCGCGCGGAGGATCGGCATCAGCCCGTCGGCGCTGTCACAGGCCGAACGCGGGGTGCGTGGGGTGTCGGGCGAAACCGTGCTGCGCCTGTGGGAAGCACTCGGTGTGCCGGTCGGTCCCGACGAGGACGCAACAGACGGGTACCACATCGGCCGCAGGACCGGGGAGGAGGCAACGCCCCTGGCCACGGGGGTCACCGGCCGCCGGTTGGTCGCCAGCCCCGGCAGCACCGCATGGGAGGTCAGGGTCGACCCACGGGCGAGGGGACGAGGCCCCCTGTTCCCCGGCAAGGGCACCGAAACGGTGGTGCTGCGCGACGGGATGCTGGACCTCGAGATCGGCAAGGCCACCGAGACCCTGCAGGCCGGCGACGCCATCGTGCTGGACGCCGCGGTCATCGACGGCTGGGCCAACCCCGCGGACCATCCGGCGACCGTCGTCTGGACGATCACCCGCTGACCCTGATTGCTTCATGCCAGCGCCGTTGCATGAAGCTATGCTTCACGGTTGAGTTCGCGTCGAGACAGGAAGGACGGATGCCGTGTCGAAGGTGATGTTGTCCACCACGCCAGTCGTACTGACCACCGCCGGTCGGGCCGGGCTGCAGGAGCGCCTTGCCAGCGCGCGTCGAGCCGCAGCAGGCACGGACGAGGGCAGCGCCGAACGCCAGCGCTTCCTGGCCGAGATCACCGCCATGGAGGACGCCCTGCGCCAGTCCGTGGCGGTCGAGGAGGTCCAGGAGGACCCCACCATCGTCGAGCTCGGCGACGAGGTCGTCGTGCAGGACGCCGTCGGCGCGGAGGAGACCGTCCGCATCGTGCACCCGCTGGAGGCCCGGCAGGGGGCGGACCACATCTCCGTCGACTCGCCCCTCGCCCGAGCGCTCCTGGGCCACCGCCCCGGCGAGCGCGTCCTCGTCGACGCCCCCGCCGGACCGTACGAGCTGACGATCCTCGATCGTCGCCGGCTCAGCTGATCCCCGTCAGCTGACGTCTCGGAGGCGGGTCTCCTGGTCCGCCTCCGGGACGACGCCGAAGCCGTCGGCGTACAGCTCGGCGACCATCCGGTGTTCCTCGTCGGTCAGCTCCGCGGCATCCGACGCGCCGACGAACTCCTGCAGCTGGTCGACGTTGTAGATGTTGGGAAGCGCCGTGGCCGCCACGTCGTGGTCCAGCACCCAGCGCAGCGCCGCCTGCCCCAGCGTGCGGTCGGACCGCTCGAGGAACCGCAGCCGCTCGACCTTCTGCACGCCCTCCAGCAACCAGCTCCGCGGCCGGTGACGGCGATGGTCGTTGGCCGGGAAGACCGTGTCCGCGTGCAGGTGCCCCTCGAGCAGCCCCGAGCTGTGGGGGACCCGGACGATCAGGCCCGTGTCGGTCTCGCGGGCCGCGGCGACAAGGTCGCGCCCCGGGTCCTGCTCGAGCATGTTGTGGATCATGTGGACGACGTCGAGGTCCCGCGTGTGCATCGCGTGCAGTCCCTCGTCGCGCCAACCGATCCGCGGGCCGAGCGCGATGGCGGTGGCACGCACCTTCCCTTCCTCCTTCACCTGCTGCAGGAACGCGAACAGCTCGTCGTCGACGAGGTGGGCCATGCGCGGGTTGTGCAGCTGCCAGACGTCGATGACGTCGGTCCCGAACCGGCGCAACGAGTCGTCGAGCGCCGCGGCCACGCTGACGACGTCCGTGCGGTGGGGGCGCTCCTGCTGACCGCGTGATCCGGTGTCGACGTCGAGGTCGTAGCCGAACTTGGTACCGATGACGATCTGCTCCCGGACCTCACCGAGCGCCTCGGCCAGGACCTCCTCCCCGTAGCCGTCGCGGTAGACGCTGGCCGTGTCGAAGAACGTCACGCCCGCATCGAAGGCTGCGCGATGCAGCGCCACGGCCTCCTGTCGGGAGTAGTCGCCCCACCAGCCGGTGGTGACGGTCCAGTTGCCGAAGCCGATCTCGCTGACCTCGATGTCGGGAGTGAGCTGACGCATGCGCATGCCTGGGGCACCTTTCGGAGGGGTCGATGCCTCGGTGATCACCGAGACGGGGTATCGACGCCGAGGGGCGTCGACATGGACGAGGTCGTGGGGACCCCTGGTGACTCAGCTGGTCGACAGCCGGACCGTGCAGAGGCTGGGCTCGACGAACGGCGCCATGGCCTCCGCACGCGTGGTGGACCCGAGGGCGTCGAGGGCCCCTCGCACGATGCCGAGGTGGGTCTGGCAGATCAGGTCCTCGTGGCCCCGTGCGAGGTCGGCGAACGGGCAGCGGCGAAGCAGCACGGTGTCGTCATCGAGGGACGGGGCGAACCCCAGTTGATCCAGGAGGGCCAGCACTCGTTGGACGGCCTCGTCGTCGGACACCACGGTGCCCGGCCGCGGTGCCTCGATCAGGTGGGCACCCCAACGACGGCCCGACTCCAGCGGCGAAGCCGGCCGATCCACGAGCTGGCTGAGGAGGATCTCCGCAAGCAGCCGGTACCCGCCGTCGGCGGACGTGGTCGCCGCGGCCGTCGCCGTCCAGGCCAGCGGTGGTCGACCCCGGGCATCGGTGACGACCTGCTCGGAGGTGACCAGGCCCGCGTCCTGCAGCACGTCGAGGTGGCCACGGACCGTGGAGACGTGGAGGCCGACCGCATCAGCGATGTCGCGGATACCCATCGGGTCCGGGGTGGCACGCAGCACGTCGACGATGTGGCTGCGACTGTCGTCGCCCATCGCCCGGTGCACCTTCGTCGCGTCACTCATCCGTGCGTCTGCATGATCGCGGGTCGGGGCGTCGACCGCCACGTCGGGAGGGGCCGTCACGAGCGCTCCCCCGCCCGGGGGCCCGGATCGTCGGTCGAGCGGCCGGCCGGATCGGGCTCCGCGCTGGGTTCCGAGCTGGGCTCGACCGCCCAGCCGAGCATGCCGCCCGTGACCAGCATCCCTCCGACGACGAACAGCGCCACCTGCGCCGCCCCTTCGGTGAACACCCCGTAGGCCGCCACGGGCAGGCCGAGGGACAGCACCAGCGGGAACCACGAGGGCGAGGGCATGTGGATCGTCGACGGGTCGACGGGATCGGGTGGCTCCAGGCCACCGTCACGGTGCTTGCGGTACCAGACCTCGTCGCGCTCACTGACGAACGGGATCGTGTCGAAGTTGTGGGCAGGGGCGGGACACGGGGTCAACCATTCGATGGTCCGGGCGTCCCACGGGTCGGGTGGCAGGTCCTGCTCGCTGCGCCGCAGGCGCCAGCAGCCGTACAGGAAGACGAGGAAGGACAGGGCGATCACGAACGCCCCGCTGCTGGACACCAGGTTCCAGGTGTTCCATCCCATGCCGTCGGCGTAGGTGTAGTACCGCCGGGGCATGCCGTTGAGCCCGAGGAGGTGCATCGGCCCGAACGTCAGGTTGAACCCGATGAGCATCAGGACGAAGTGCACCTTGCCGATGCGTTCGTCGAACATCCGGCCGAACGCCTTGGGCGCCCAGTAGTAGATGGCGCCGAACAGGGCGAACAGCGCGCCTCCGAACAACACGTAGTGGAAGTGCGCCACGATGTAGTAGGTGTCGTGCTGCTGGGTGTCGCTCGGCACGAGCGCGTGGGTGACGCCCGACAGGCCGCCGATGGTGAACATCGACACGAGGCCGATGGAGAACAGCATGGGCGTGGTGAAGCGGATCTGGCCGCCCCACATCGTGCCCATCCAGTTGAAGATCTTGATGCCCGTCGGCACGGCGATGACCATCGAGCTGATGCCGAACGCCGCATCGGCCACCGGGCCGAGGCCGGTGGCGAACATGTGGTGCGCCCACACGCCCCACCCCATGAACGCGATCGCGATGCCGGAGAACACCACGGCGGAGTAGCCGAACAGGGGCTTGCGGCTGAAGACCGGCAGGATCTCCGACACGATCCCGAAGGCGGGCAGGATCATGATGTAGACCTCGGGATGCCCGAACAGCCAGAACATGTGCTGCCACAGCACCGGGTCGCCACCGTTGGTCGGGTCGTAGAACGGTGCGGCCCAACGCACCTGGAACATCATCTGCCACAGGGCGATGCCCAGGATGGGCATGGCGAACAGCAGCATGGCTGCGGTCACGAACGTCATCCACGCGAACGTCGGCATCCGCATCAACGTCATGCCCGGCGCCCGCATGTTCAGCGTGGTCGTGATGAAGTTGACCGCGGAGGCCAGCGACGCGACACCGGCGATCTGCAGCCCGAGTGAATAGAAGAGCATCCGTGACTGGTGGATGGCCGCGCTGTCAGCGCCGAAGGTCAGGCCGGCAGGATCCGGGCCGACGGTGCCCGCGAGCGGCGAGTAGCCGACCCACGACCCGTTGGGCAGCCCATCGAACAGGACGGCGCTGTAGACGAAGATGCCTGAGGCCAGGAAGACCCACCAGCTGAGGGCGTTGAGCCGCGGGAACGCCACGTCCCGTGCACCGATCTGCAGGGGCAGCAGGAAGTTCATGAACGCCGCACCCAGCGGCATGACCACGAAGAACACCATGGTCAGCCCGTGCATCGTGAAGATCTGGTTGTACTGGTCAGCCGTCACCAGGCTGCCGTTCGGACCGGCCAGCTGAACGCGGATGAGCAGCGCCTCCAGCCCGCCGACCGCGAAGAACGCCAACGAGGCGACGCCGTACATGATCCCGATCCGCTTGTGGTCCACGGTGGTGACCCACGACCGCCACCCGGTCGTCGCCGTCGGGCGGGCGAAGACGCTGCGTCGGGTACGGGACGCCCGTCGATCGTCGACAACCGTCACGAAGCACTCCTTTTGATGGTCATCCGCCAATTAAATGGCATGGGCCATGAATAAAGCACCGTGGGGTCGGCCGCGCAAGACGAGGTGTCCTCACCGAACCGCCAGCAGCGCCAGCACCTCGGTCCGAAGGTGTGGGTCGTCACGAACGCGCCCCCGCACCGCGGTCGTGATGGTCGAGGTGCCGCGCGAACGGACGCCGCGCATGGCCATGCAGAGGTGCTCGGCCTCGAGCACCACCGCCACACCCTCCGGAGCGAGCTCCGCCATCACCCAGTCAGCAACCTGGACCGTCAGGTGCTCCTGTACCTGGAGTCGACGCGCGTGGGCCTCGACGGTCCGAGCCAGCTTGGACAGGCCCACCAGTCGAGCGCCCGGTAGATAGGCCACGTGCGCGACGCCCACGAAGGGCAGCAGGTGGTGGGCGCACAGCGACTGCACGGGGATGTCGCGGACGACGACCGCCCCCTCGTAGCCGACCTCGTCGGGGAAGGTGGTCGTCGCGAACGGCGGGGGTGTCAGCATCTCCTCCAGGGCATCCACCACCCGACGGGGGGTGTCCCGTAGCTGTGGGTCGGCGGTGTCCTGGCCGAGGGCCACCAGCAGCCGGTGGACCGCCGCGATGGCTGCAGGACGATCGACACCGCCCGACGCGGGTGGCGGCACCCGCGTCGGCGCCCCCACACCATCGCGCATGGTCGGCGACGGTCCCGTCACGACGACACCAGGGCGTCGAGGGGTTCGGAGGGATCCGCCAGGCGTTCGCTGGCGATCGGTCGGCCCGACTCCACGAGCTCGCGGAGGGTGTCGGTGACGTCCCAGATGTTGGCGTTCATGGCCGCACTCACCCGTCCGTCGGCCAGCCAGAACGCCATGAAGGCACCGTCCGACGGGTCGCCTCGGAACACGACCTCCATGGCCGGGTCGGGATGCCCGGTCAGCTCCATCCCGAGGTCGTACTGATCGGAGAAGAAGTAGGGCTGCCGGTCGTAGGGGCGGTTGGCACCGAGCATGTTGGCCGCCGCCACACGGCCCTGGTGGATCGCGTTGGCCCAGTGCTCGACCCGAAGCCGGCGGTTGAGCACTGGGTGCCAGGCCGACGCCACGTCGCCCGCGGCGTAGATGCCGGGGGCCGACGTCTGCAGCTCGGCGTCGACCTCGATGCCGTTTCCGTTGCCGACCGCCAGGCCGACGCGGCTGGCCAGCTGCGCTCGCGGCCGAACGCCGACGCCGACCACGACGAGGTCCGCCGGCAGGACGGTGCCGTCGTGGAGCTGGACACCCGTGGCCCGCCTGTCGCCCAGGATGGCGGTGACGGACGCCCGCATGTGCAACGCGACGCCGTTGCTGGCGTGGAGGTCACGATAGATCGAGCCGACCCGTTCGCCGAGGGTGCGGGCGAGCGGCACCGAGCCCATCTCGACCAGCGAGACCTGGACACCCATCTGCCGGGCGGATGCCGCAACTTCGGAGCCCAGCCAGCCCGCACCGACCACCACGATGCGGTCGGCCCGTTGGAGTGCGGCCCGGAGGCGGTCCGCATCGGCGAGGCGACGCAGCAGGTGCACCCCTGGCAGGTCACCGCCCCGGACCGGCAGGGCGCGTGGTTCGGCCCCGGTGGCCAGGAGCAGCCGGTCCCAGCCCACGGTGGTGCCGTTGCCGAACGTCACATGCCGGCCATCGATGTCGACGGAGGTCACGGCCGCGCCGAGGACGAGGTCGACGTCAAGCTGGGACCACCCGTCGGCGTCGAGGACGCGGATGTCGTCCGGGCTCGTCTCGCCCCGCAGGTACTGCTTGGACAGGGGCGGCCGGTCGTAGGGCAGATCGGCCTCGTCGCCGATGAGGACGATGCGCCCGTCGAAGCCCTCCTCCCGCAGGGCACGCGCGGCGTTGGCGCCGGCAAGGCCGGCACCGACGATGACGTGGGTCGGGGATGCAGTCACGGTGTTGCTCCAGTCGCGTCGAGGCGTCGTCAGCTGGTGGCGGCAGCCGACGGGAAGGGGCGGGCGTCGCGTGGCACGACCGCGGCCAACCGCGCGAGGGTCAGTGCGCCGAGCAGCAGCCCGAAGTCGCGCAGGGCGACGTCGTAGTGGTCCCCCAGGACCAGCAGGTCGAGGATGATCCCGCCCAGCCACGCGGCCACCACGTAGCCGCCGATGCGCGGCCTGGCGAAGACGAGCAACCCGGCGAGGATCTCGACGACGCCGACCAACGACATCAGCGTCCCGGCCGAGATGCCCAAGGAGTCGGTGAACAGGGGCGCGACGTAGGTGTCCCAGTCGACGAGCACGTTGGCGAACTTGTCGAGCCCGAAGAGGATCGGCGCGGCCGTGAAGCCGATGCGGAGCAGCCAGAAGGCCTGCACGACGGGGGTCGGGAGCCGGTCGGTCGATTCCACCGACAGGTGGTCAACGCGGCTGCGGGTTGCGGGGACGGAAGCGGACATCGGATTGAACCTTTCTATAGACGATGGATGTTGTTGATAGTGGTCCGCCACCCGGGGAAAAGTCAACAGAGATTGTTTTTGGTCGAGTACGCTCTCCGAATGCCGTCCGCACCCACCCCCGACCCCACCGAGTCCATCGCCGACCCCATCGAGACCGTTGCCGCGCTCGGCGACCCGAACCGCCGCAAGCTGTACGACCACGTGGTCGAGGCGAACGGTTGGGTCGGACGCGATGCCGCCGCGGAAGCGAGTGGCCTCCGCCGGGGCATCACCGCCCACCACCTGGACAAGCTGGCGGAGCTCGGCCTGCTGGAGGTCGACTACCAGCGCCTCAGCGGTCGCAGCGGGCCGGGGGCGGGCCGACCGGCGAAGGTCTATCGCCGCGCCCGCCGTGACGTGGACGTCAGCCTACCGCCGAGGGACTACGCCCTGCCCGGTCGGCTGCTGGCCGATGCCCTCGTGGCCGCATCGACGACCGGGGAGGACCCAGGGCGCCTGCTGGACGAGGCCGCCCGGCGCGAGGGCATCGCCCTGGGGGCAGCCATCGCCGCCGGCGCCGACGAAGGAGGCCCGGGAGCCGAGGCAGCCATGGTCGCCCTCGAGGCGCGTGGGTTCGAACCCACCCAGGACCAGGACGGCACCATCCTGCTGCGCAACTGCCCGTTCCACGAGCTCGCACGCAGCCACACATCCCTGATCTGCGGGATGAACCACTGCCTGCTCACAGCGGCCATGGAGTCCGCCGGCGTGACGCTGGATGCGTCCCTGGAACCCCACGACGACATGTGCTGCGTCCGGCTCCACCGCCGACCCATCGGCGACCGGCCGGGGAGCCAGCCAGGTGAGGAAAGTTGAACCCACGTATCGGTTCGGGCACGCTCCGCGGCATGCAGTCATCACTGTCGCATCGCCGACCATTCATGTCCGCCGTCGGGCTCCTCGCCCTGCTCCTCCCCCTCCTCGTGGGGTCACTCGCCCCCGCCGCCGCCCAGCCCGACCCCGATCCGCCCGGCGTGTCCTCGGTTGCCGACGACGTCACCGCGGTGCCGTGGGACGGCGCCGCGCCAGCCGAACGGATGCGGGCCGTCGCGGCGCTGGCCCCCACCAGCCGTGCGATCGTCACGACGACAGGTGCCTTCCCCGACGCGCTGGCCTCCGGCGTCCTGCAGGACGACGCGATGCTGGTCGGAGCGACCGACGGTCGTCTCGACGACGCCACGAAGGCCCTCCTGACCACCGCCGGCGTCGACGAGGTCATCATCCTCGGCGGCGTCGCCGCCGTGCCCGAGGACGTTCGTGACGACCTGCCGGTCGGCGCCGACGTCACCCGCATCTCCGGCCTCGACCGCACGGAGACCGCGGCCGAGGCCGCCGTGCAGGCCGCCACCGGCGACGTCTCCACGGTCCTGCTGGCCCGCGCCCGCGGACCGGAGGACAACCCCTCCGCTGGGTTCATCGACGCCATCGGCGCCGGAGCCTGGGCCGCCGCCACCGGCTACCCGGTGCTCCTGGTGGACAACAACTTCGTGACCGACGCCACCCGAGCGGCGATGGCCGACCTCGACCCCGACGAGCTGGTCGTCATCGGTGGCACCGCCGCGGTGTCGGAGGAAGCGGCCGAGGCCGTCGCCGCCGGCCGCGACATCCGCCGTGTCGCTGGTCCCGAGCGGTTCACGACGGCCGCCCGCATCGCCGAGGAGACCCGCCCCGACGGTGCCGAGACCGTCGTGCTCCTCGACGGCACCGACCCCGAGGCCTGGACCACGGGCTTCGCGGCCGCCCATCCCGCGGCCACCGGCGACGCCGCCATCCTGCTGAGCAACGGCGATGAGCTGCCGACGGCGACGCTCGCCGCGCTGGACGACCTGTCCCCCTCCGCGTTGATCTGTGCCGCCCCAGCCGTGGCGTGCAACGCCGCAAGGGATGCTGCTGGGTTCGCCCCCCTGGTCCCCCTCGCGGTGGCCCCTGCCCCGGGTTCGCCCCTGCCCGTCGGAACCACCGTGTCCTTCACCGGCGAGACCGAGGTCACCCTCGACGACGATGGCGGCTGCCTGACCGGTGGCACCCGCTCGGGTGACGCTGCCCGTGACTGCACCGTCGTCGTCCGGGTCGCCGGTGACGACAACCGGGTCGGTCGGACCGCCACCGTCACCTGGCCGGCGCTGATCACCTCCGACACCACGGTCGAGGCGCCCACGGAGTACCTGTCGCCCCTCGCCGGTGGCCGCTGGGACTTCGACGAGGCCGTCGACGTCCGCCCTGCCGCCGACATCAACAACAGCAAGGGCGCCCAGGTCGACACCGGCGCGTCGGTGCTTCGCTACGGCGGCGAACCGGGCAACGTGCCCGTCCTGTGGTCCGGCTTCGGCGGCGCCGTTCCCGTGCCGCCGGACGGGCTGGCCGTCCCGGTCGACACCACCCGGTTCACGCGGTTCCTCGCCCGTGTCTACAGCCCTGCTGCCGGCCCGCTGGGGCTGGAGTTCCGGTCGTGCTCGACGACCCCCAACGTGGACTGCATCAACCCGGCGTCGATGGTGGCGCAGGGTCGCGCAGGGACGAACCTGCAGCCGGGCTGGCAGACCGTCGCCATCGACCTGGCCGGTGACCCGGCGTGGACCGGCAACCCGATCCACACGATCTACCTGTACGCCAACGGCGGCACGATCGTCGATGACCTCCGGATCACCGACGGTTCGACCGCATCGACCATCACCACGACCACCGCTCCCGGCGTGGCCGTCCGGTGGGACCTCGACGAGGATCCGAGCAACAACACCGACCCGACGTCGGCGCTGTGGGGCGAGCTGCCCGGCGGCGTGCTGGACCCCGACGTGCTTCCGCCCGGCCGCTACTGGCTGCACACCGTCGCGGCCGACGGGACCGCGGGCAGCACCGCCGGCCCGATCGACATCGTCTCGCCCGGCCTGTCCGAGGGCCCGTTGGTACTGGACGGTGAGTGGGCCCGCGATGTCCGTGGCAACGCGTGGGACTTCGCGGCCGGTGGGCTGGTCGCCGGGACCGACGACGTGATCGAGCTGACCAACGCCGAGCGCATCGACGGACCGGGCCTGACCGGCCGCAACACCAACCACTCCGGCGACCCCTACGTCGTGCTGGACGTCCCCGCCCCGATCGACACCGCCGTGTGGACCCACGTGGTCGTGGAGTTCTCCGTCGACGGTCCCTTCGACCTGGCCTTCGCACCAGGTGGCGGGACGATGGGTCGGGTGCTGTACCAGCAGGGTGACCAGGCGTGGCGCAACGGCAACGACATCGTTGCCTACCCCAACCAGCGGACCTACGTGGTGGAGATGACCAGCCCCCACTCGCTGGAGCCCAACACCCCGCTGTGGCAGGCCGCCCCGGTGACCGGGCTGCGCTTCGATCCCAACGAGGACGAGGCCCCCGGCCGCACCTGGCGGGTGGAGTCGATCAGCCTGACCCGGGGGTGGCCGACCCGCTGACCGGGTCATCGGTCACCCGGGGGGAGGGGTGGGTACGGTTGGTCCCGTGTCCACCCCTGATCCGTCCATGCGTGTGGCCGTGCTGGCCGACACCCACCGGCGAGCCGACCGTGCCGGGGACCTGCCCGACGCGGTGTTCGACCTCGTGCGCGACGCCGACGTGATCCTGCACGCCGGCGACATCGTCGAGCAGGAGGTCCTCGACGTGCTGGCTCGCCACGCCCCCGTGCACGCGGTCCTCGGCAACAACGACCCGTCGCTTGCCGGCGTGCTGCCCGAGCGGCTGGAGGTCGAGCTGGCCGGGGTGCGCATCGGGATGGTGCACGACAGCGGACAGGCCAAGGGCAGGGCCGAGCGGTTGCACGGCATGTTCCCCGAGGCCGACGTGGTCGTCTTCGGGCACAGCCACATCCCGTGGAACGAGACGGGGGTGGACGGGCAGCTGCTGTTCAACCCGGGCTCACCGACCCAACGCCGTCGTCAGCCCGTGGCGACGATGGGTCGGCTGACCCTCCGCGACGGCGTGGTCGAGGAGGCCACGATCCTGCCGGTGGTCGCGGCGTGACGGCCGGTCCGGTCATCGTGCACGTCATCGGCCGCGACGAGTGGGCGGCGGTGGCCGACGTGCTGGCCCCGGCGAGCCTGGAGGTCGAGGGGTTCGTGCACTGCGCCGACCCCGACCAGGTCGCCGGCGTCATCGAGCGCTACTACGCCGACCGCGACGACCTGCTCCTCCTCCAGATCGATGTCGGGAGGGTCGAGGCGCCGATCGTCCGCGAGGACACCACCGGACGCGGCGAGGCGTTCCCCCACGTCTACGGCCCCATCCCCCGCGCGGCCGTGGTCGACGTCACCCCGGCCTGACCTCACCCCCGACGCGTGTCGGATTCGGGACGGCCGGCGGGGATAACCCGACAACCGGCTGGGCGGTCCACCCCTCACCCCCCGACGCGTGTCGGGTTCGGGGCGGCCGGCGGGGACAACCCGACAATCGCTGGGGTTGGCCGCCGGCGGCGGAGGGGGCCGAGCGCGCGGAGGGCGTGGGCGATCGCGAGGACGTCGATGCCCTCCTGCAGCACCGCGCCCGCGACCGGCGTCAGCAGGCCGACCGCCGCAGCCACCATGGCGACGCCCGACAGGGCCATGCCGCCGACCGCGCTGATCCGGGCGATGCGGATGGTGTCCCGGGCGATGTGATGCACGTCGGCAAGGGCATCGATGCGGTCTGCGGTGATGACGAGGTCGGCCGCCTCGCTCGACGCCGTCGCCCCGCGTGCCCCCATCGCGATGCCAACGTCGGCGGCGGCCAGGGACGGCGCATCGTTGACCCCGTCGCCGACCATCGCCGTGGGCTGCGTGGACTGCTCCTCTGCCACCCTCGCCACCTTGCCGGCGGGCGTGCACCCGGCGTGCACCCGGGTGATGCCGACCGCGTCCGCGACACCGGTTGCCACGTCCAGCGAGTCGCCGGTGACCAGGACCGTCCGTGCCACGCCGGCCCTGTTCAGCCGCTGGACGGTGCGGCGTGCCTCGGGCCGGACGGGGTCCCGCAGTCGCATCGCCGCCACCACCTGCCCCTCGACCCCCACCCATGCCACGGTGTCGCCCGGCACGCCCGTGGCCACCGGATCGGCGGGGCCCACCGACGCCCCGTTCGCGGACACGAACGCCCGTGTGCCGACCGCGACCACCCGGCCCTCGACACGGCCACGGACCCCCTCGCCCGCCACCTCCTCCACCTGCGTGGGTACCGGCAGCGGAGCCGACCCGGCGGCCGCGACCATGGCGGCCGCGAAGGGGTGGGCCGACAGCTGCTCGACGGCAGCGGCCAAGCTGCGGACATCGGCCTCCGACACCTCGCCGAAGAGGGTGACGTCGACGACCTCGGGGTGGCCGGCAGTCAACGTGCCCGTCTTGTCGACACACACCGTCCGGACCCGGGCGAGCGCCTCCAGTCCTCGCCCGTCCTTGACGATGACGCCCGAGCGGGCGGAGCGGGAGATGCCGGAGACCATCGCGATGGGGGTGGCGAGCAGCAGCGGGCACGGCGTGGCCACGACCAGCACCGCGAGCGCGCGGACCGGATCCCCCGACCACGCCCAGGCGCCACCAGCAACGAACAGGGTCAGTGGGACGAACCACGCGGCCCAGCGGTCGGCCAGCCTGACCATCGGGGGTTTGGTCGACCGGGCGCGGGACACCAACCGCACGATGCCGGCGTAGGTGCTGTCGGCCGCCGTGGCGGTCGCTCGGAGCTCGGCGGGTGGGCCGATGTTGGTGACCCCCGACAACACGGGTTGGCCGGCGTCGCGGACGACGGGAACGGCCTCGCCGGTCAGGGTGGACTCGTCCAGGACCGCCCGGTCCAGCACGACGCCGTCGACGGGCACGACCTCGCCGGAAACGACAACCAGCCGGTCGCCGGGCCGGACATCGGCGACCGCCACGTCCTCCAGTACTCCGCCGACCCGTCGCTGGGTCCGGTCGGGAGCGTGGCTGAGCAGGGCGGTGAGGGAACGCTCGGCCCGACCGGCGGCCCAGTCCTCCAGCGCCTCACCGGTGGCGAGCATCACCGCGACCACGACGGCCGCCAGTGGTTCGCCGGCCAGCAGCGCGCCGACGATGGCCAGCAGGGCGATGACGTCGACGTCGGGCTGGCGTCGGACCACGCTGCGCACGGTCGCCCGGACGAGGGGCACCAGCTGGACGAGGGCTCCGGCCGTCCAGATCCACGCAGCCGTGTCGTCCCCGCCCGCCAGGGCGAAGGCACCGCCGACAGCCAGCGCCGCCAGCGTCACCGCGAGGCGGGCGGCGCGGAGCCCGTCGGGCATCGTCACGGGGACGTCCGCTCGTCAGGTCGTGGTGCCGCGCACGTCGGCGAACTCGTCGAACGCCGCGAGGGCCCTGGGCGCCCAGACCGACGCGGGGCCGCCCGCCATGAGCAGCGCCACCTCGAGGACCTCCACCGCCTGCTCGCGGGTGGCGCCCTTCATCACCGCCGCCTTGGCGTGATAGGCCACGCAGCCGTCGCAGTGCTGTGTGACCGCGATGGCGAGCGCGACCAGCTCCTTCATGGATGCGGGCACGACCCCGTCGGCAACCGCCGCTTGGTGGAGGGCACCGAAGCCGGCCCACGCCTCTGGCGCAGCCTTTCGGAAGGCCCTGGTCGGTGCGCGGAGGTCGTCGATCACCTGCGCGTTGTGGGCGTCGGAGATGGACGTGTCGGTGATGGACGTCGCGGTCATGGTCGTTCCTCGATCCGTGGGCAGTCGACTCGATGGTGCAGCGACGCGGCCCGCAGGGACCGTGCCGAACGACCCGCTTCCCATGAGCCGTCCGGCAGGCCCAGCCGCGTGCGGGGGTCGACCCAACCCCCCAGACGCGTGTCGGATTCCGGGCCGCCGGTCGTGGCAGCCTCAAGACTTCGTTGCAACACGACACTTCGAGGTGGAGGCGGTAGGTCATGGTGAGGTCGAGGGCCAAGGGTGAGAAGCGGTGGTTGCGGTTGCCTGATGAGGTGCGGGCGGAGGTGATCCGTCGGGCACGAGCCGGTCAGGGCCGCCGGCAGATCCTTGAGGAGGTCGACATCTCCGTGGGCAGCTTCCTCAACGTGCTCAAGCCGTTCGGTGGGGTGTTGCGGGCAGAGCTTGCGACTGATCCCTCACCGCACCGGTTGTCGCTTGATGATCGGGTGGAGATCCGGTTGGGGATCGGTCGGGGCGAGACCTATCAGGCCATCGCCGATCGGGTCGGCCGGCACAAGTCCTCGGTGTGGCGCGAGGTGGACCGCAACGGTGGCCGTGAGGCCTACCGGCCGATGCTTGCCCACAAGCGTGCCCACGAGCAGGCACGGCGGGCCAAGCCGACCAAGCTCGCCAGCTGCGCGGAGCTGGCCGGCCTCGTCGAGCACGGCCTGCGCAGACTGTGGTCGCCCCAGCAGATCGCTGCAGATCTCAAGGAGCGGTTCGGCGACGATGAGTCGATGACGGTGTCACACGAGACGATCTACAAGTCGCTGTACGTCCAGGGGCGGGGCGAGCTGCGACGCGAGCTGACGTCGTGCCTGCGGACCGGTCGGGCCAAGCGGGTCCCCTCCGGTCGGTCTCCCCGGCCACGCATGCACGACATGGTGATGATCAGCGAGCGGCCCGCGGAGGTGGAGGACCGTGCCGTGCCCGGTCACTGGGAGGGCGACCTGATCATCGGCAAGGACGGCAAGTCCGCGGTGGGCACCCTGGTGGAGCGCTCCACGCGCTACGTGATGCTGATGCACCTCGATGGCGACCGGACCGCCGCGACGGTGCGCGATGCCATGACCACCGCGATCACTGGGCTGCCCGAGCACCTGCGGCGGTCCATCACCTGGGACCAGGGCATCGAGATGGCCGAGCACGTCCAGTTCACCATCGACACCGACGTGCCCGTCTACTTCTGCGACCCCCACTCGCCCTGGCAACGCGGTTCCAACGAGAACACCAACGGGTTGCTGCGCCAGTACATGCCCAAGGGCACCGACCTGTCAGTCCACACCCCAGCGGACCTCAACGACTTCGCCGAGAGCCTCAACACCCGCCCCCGACAAACCCTCGGCTGGAAGACCCCAGCCGCCCAACTCGCCCAACTTGTTGCACCCACCGGTTGACAACAAGCGTGATTACCCGACACACGCGGGGGTGACCGACCCAGTCCCGCCAGACGCGTGTCGGATTCCGGGCCGCCGGTCGTGATCACCCGACACGCATGGACCGACGACATCCAACGAACACCAC
The DNA here is from genome assembly GCF_003344865.1 of Euzebya pacifica. Classification (GTDB taxonomy): domain Bacteria; phylum Actinomycetota; class Nitriliruptoria; order Euzebyales; family Euzebyaceae; genus Euzebya; species Euzebya pacifica. The sequence continues at coordinate 127,212 of NZ_CP031165.1, read as the reverse complement.
CGCTGAAGGTCCCTCAGGGGGCAGGTCGTTCGGCACGTGCAGGGGGCCGTTCGCCTCGTGTCCTCGCACAGCCCCCGTCGCATGCTGGACTCGACCGGATCCGTTCCGGTCGGGAAGGACGTCGGTGGTCATGCTCAGCGACACGCGAGAACGAAACCAGATCCGCCTCGATCCCGGTCCGACAGCGAGCCCCTACCAGGGCCAGATGCCCGGCTCGACTCCCCAGGGACTCGGTGGACCGTCTGGGCCGTTGCCCCCGACCCCGCCCCACGAGACCCAGTCTGCGACGCCAGTGCTGCCTCAGTCGTCTGCGACGCCATGGATCGTGGCCGCCCTCGCCGTCCTCCTCGTGGTCGTCGGCGGGCTGGTCGGGCTGCTGCTGCTCCGTGACAGCGGCGAGACCACCACCGAGGCCGAGGCCCCTCCCCCTGCCGAGGTCGACGTGCCGGAGGAGCCGGCCGCCGCCATCCCACCGGCCCCCGAAGAGGAGCCGACGACCGAGGCGCTGCCGCCGGCACCGCTGGACGAGGGCAAGCCCGAACGTGGCTCGGAGGACGCGACGGTCGCCGCGGCGGCGGCCGGCGTTGACTTCTCCTGGCTTGCCCTCGCCTCCGCATCCCCGTACACCACGTACGAGTGGGTCACCGACGACAGCGGTCAGCTGACCGTCGAGATCCCGACGGCCTGGGCCGACCGCGACCTGCGCAACGACACCAGCGACGGTGTCGCCATCCCGTCGATCTGGGCGGCCCCCGACCTCGAGGGCCTGATCGATCGCTGGGACGGCGCCGGGGCCATCCTCGAGCTGCGGACTGCCGCAACCGGGACCACCGACACCGTGCTCGCCGACATGGGCGGCGCCATCGCCGCCGACACGACGTGCACCGAACAGCGCTCCTACGCCTACGACGACGGCTGGTACGTCGGCACGGCGGTCCTCTACGCCGGGTGCGGCTCGACCGACAGCGCGATGCTGCAGATCGCAGCCACCGACGGCACCAACGGCATCCTCGCGGTGCAGGTCCAGATGGTCTCCACCGCCGATGTCGATGCAGCGGTCCGGATCGTGCAGACCTTCCAGGCCATCACCACCACGACCCCTGCGCCTGTCCCCGTTCCCGCCCCCGCGGCCCCGGCACCCGTGCCGAACGCGCCGGTGGCACCGGCCCCGGCCCCTGCGCCGAATCCGCCGGTGAACAGCTTCGGCCTGCCGACCGGCCTGTTCTGCCGTGACCTGGCCGACATGGGGTACAGCTACGCCGACGCGATGGACTACTGGTACGCCGACGGCGCACCGGACCGCATGGACGCCGACGTCGACGGCATCCCCTGCGAGACCGTCTACCCCTTGTGGGAGATCGACGCGTACTGGGGCTTCACCACCCCGGCGCCGCCGACCGATGAATGGGTCGAAGCCATGTGGGTCGCCGAGAACGCCATGTACGCCTGTGGCTACACCCCGGCGCTCGACACCTTCGTCGACGGTCCCTTCCCCGACGGTGGCTACACGGTCACCATGAACGTGGACGTCGGCTGGGACCTGATCTGGGCCCAGTTCGAGGTCTTCCCCTGGAGCGGTGAGATCTACGGCTTCGACGCCGTTGCCGACGACCTGCTCTGGTGCAACTACTGACGAGGCGCACGACCGGCCGGCGGTTCACAGCGCGGTGAGCCGCCGGTCACCAACGTCCACGCTTGTCGAGTTCTGGTCCGCCCGTCGCAGAAACCCGACACACGACCCGGTCCGACCCTGACCCCTCGGCCACGCGTGTCGGATTCGGGGCCGCCCGCCGTAAACACCCGACACGCGGCGTGGCCCAGGTCGCCCGGCCCCCACGTCCGCTCGAAGCCAGCCTCTACCGGCGGCCCAGCCAGTCCAGGGCCGACCGGGCGGCGTGGAAGCCGCACATGCCGTGGGCGCCGGCGCCGGGCGGGGTGGCCGCCGAGCACAGGTACACCCCGGGGATGCCGGTGGCGTAGGGGTCCAGCGCCACCCGCGGTCGGAAGACGAGCTGCCACGGCGTGTTGGCCCCCGTGACGATGTCCCCACCGACGTAGTTGGGGTTGTGCACCGACATGTCCGTGGTCGACCGCACGTGTGTCGCGACGATGCGGTCCCGGAAGCCGGGGGCGAACCGTTCGACCTGTCCCGTGATCGCCTCGGTGGCGTCGCCGGTCCAGCCGTGCGGGGTGTGGGCGTAGGCGTAGATGGGGTGCACGTCGCCGTTGGCCCGCCCGGGGTCGGCGAGGGACTGCTGGCCGAGCAGGACGAACGGGCGCTCGGGCATCCTCCCCCGGTGCACCGCCTGCTCGGCCGCCGCCGTCTCCTCGAAGTCGCCGATGACATGCACGGTGCCGGCCCGTCGGGTGGGTTCGTGGCTCCACGGCACCCCACCCACGACGGCGTACTCGACCTTGAACGCCCCCGGTCCGTGGCGGTAGCGCCGGTACGCCCTGGCCACCCGCGCCGGCAGTCGCTTGCCGGCCATGCGCACGACCGCGCCCGGCGCCACGTCCAGCACCGTCAGGTCCGGGGTACCCAGCTCGTCCAGCGACTCGACGCGGACACCGGTCTCGATGGTCCCACCGTGCGCCTCGATGACCGAGCGCATCGCCGTGGCGATCGCCTGGGACCCGCCCTCGGCCACCGGCCAGCCGTACCGATGTGCCGCCGTCGCCAGCGCCGCGCCGATGGCCGCCGACAGCGGCTGGCCGAACGGGCGCATCGCGTGCGCGCCGGCACCGGCCCACAACGCCCGGGCCTCCGGGGTCGACATCCGCGAGGCCAACAGCTGCACCGACGGGGCGGCCCGCAGCCCGAACCGCGCCAGGGCGAACGGGTTGGACGGGACGTGCAGCATCGGCTGGAGGAAGTCCTCGGCGATCCGGTCGAAGCGGTCGACCAACGGCCCGAACAGCCGTCGCCACGCCTGCCCGTCGACGCCGAGCCCGTCGGCCGTGTCGTCCACCGAGCGGAACGCCGCGGCCCCCCTTCCCCCGTCCAGCGGATGGCTGTACTGCACCTCGGGCCACCGCCAGGTCAGGCCATGGGCGGCCAGGTCCACCGAGCGGCTGAACGCGGTGTCCACGGCCAGGGGGTGGAAGCCGCTGCACTCGTCGTGCAGCAGCCCGGGCACGGTCAGCTCGCTGCTGCGCACCCCGCCGCCGATCGTGTCGGCGGCCTCCAGCACCCGGACCGTCACGCCAGCGGTCGCCAGCGTGACGGCGGCAGCGAGGCCGTTCGGCCCGCTGCCCACCACCACTGCGTCGGTCATCGGCTGCGCACCTGGAGGGTCATGCCCCCACCGTCGCACGAACCGACGGGTGCGCCCACTCGCCGATCGGCACGTAGCCCTCGCGCCGCCAGGTGACGGTGTGGGGGATCGGGCCGTTGGGCAGCCAGGGCTGCTCGTTGACGGCGTCGGCCGGGTGGTAGTGCCCCCGCTCGACGACGCCGAGCGCGGCGTCGATGACCTTGTACTCCAGTCGCTTGCGGTGGATGGGCTGGGACTCGATCCACACGATGACGCACTCGCCCGGCTCGAAGTTGCAGCGCTTCTGGACCGCGGTGATCGTCTGCTCGTTGTGCAGGTGGGCATCGCCGAACTGCCAGCCGACGAGGGTCGTGCAGGTGAACTCGGCCTCGCGGATGCGGTAGTTCTCGAGCCGGTCGAGGTGACGCATCATCAGCGAGATCAACGCCCGACCCTGGCTGTGCATCGTCCGCCAGGCGACTGCCTTCTGCATGAAGATCTCCGCGACCTCCTTGCCGAAGGCCGCCGCCAGCTGGTCGATCTGGTTGGCGTTGTACTTGACCAGGTGCTGGTTGAGCTTGTCCTCGGCCGCGTCGCCACGGAACGCCCAGGTGGCCGACGCCCAGTTCCCGGCGTACTGCCGCATGGAGGGCAGGAAGCTGACCAGGTCGGGCCGGAGGTTGCCCAGGATCGGCATGGTCAGGAACGCCACGGCGAAGGCCAGCAGGACCAGCGGCGAGCTGACGTCGCCGAGGCCCCATCCCTCACCTGCAGGGAACCCGCCGAACAGCCACGCCACCGCGAACATGAAGAACACGTTCCACTCCAGCGGCACGGCCAGCGGGAAGGTGGAGGTGATGAAGACGTGGAAGAGGATCATCCCGCCGATTGCCAGCCAGGTGAGCGTGGTGTTGGTCGAGAACAGCAGCACCACCGGCAGGCACAGCTCGACGACGGTGCCGCCGATGTGGGCGAACGCCCAGCTCAGCCGCGAGGGCCGCAGGTCGTTGGGGAAATCTCGGTAGAGCTTCCGCTTGAACGCCGTCGAGGTGATCCAGGGCGTGTTGCTCACCATCGGCGGGACCACGGACGTGAAGTGATGGCCGAACTTCGACACGCCGGCGCCCATCCAGATGCTGACCATCGCGACCTTGGCGGCGAGGATCATGTCGACGGGGGTCGACAGGACGGCGAAGAAGAACAGGATGGCGACGTACTGCTCGGACCGGGCGGCCAGGAACACCACGCGGTCGCGCAGGCCCATGATGCCGATGAGGACCACGTAGGCCAGCAGGCCCATCGGGTGGATCAGGCCAGCGTCGGTTCCGGGGAAGGCGTTGTCCTGGGTGCCGGGCGCCAGCAGCAACCCGACGAGCAGCACCAGGATGGTGCCGTAGATGGTGACGTCGGCGAGGGTGCGGTGGTCACCCGCGGTGAGGGGCACCTTGCTCGGCCACGGCGGCAGCCGCAGGGTGTTGCGCCTGGTCCAGTAGCGCCAGCCACCCGTGAAGGGGGCGAACTTGAACGCCAGCGGACCCGACGAGGAGGCGTACCCCGTGATCTCGAACAGCAGGGTCCAGACGATGAACTTCTCGTAGACGATCGGCTCGCCCCACCAGTCGCCGAGGTCGGCCAACGACAGGCCGGGAGTGCTGACCCCCACGACCACGACACCTGCGATCACGTAGAACAGCAGCTTGTACACGTACAGCATGTGCATCTGCTTGGGGCCGCCGAAGCCGTACTCGACCCAGTGCGTGGCAAGCATGCGCATGCGGTCCATGAACGGCATCGAGTCGTACTCCGCCGGATCCACCGGCGGCATGTCTGCGGTCTTGAAACCCATGTCCTTCTCCTTGGCTGGCAGGTGTGCGGGCAGGCCGGCGCAGGGCCCACGACGACGTCCCCCGAGCGGTGGCTCGTGGTCGGACGTCGACGGTCGCCGACGGTGGTGGGCGCTGGTCCGCTAGGTCGGCTGCGGTTGCAGCGACCGACGAAGGCCCGGCTTGTCGATCTTGCCGACGGGGTTGCGCGGCAGTTCCTCGACGAGGTTGATGGCCACCGGCACCTTGACCCTGGTCAGGTGCAGGCGGCAGTGGTCCAGGAGGGTCTCCTCGTCGACATCCGAGCCGGGGTACCGGGACACGAACGCGACGGGGACCTCACCGAACAACGGGTCGTGCTGGCCGACGACGGCGGCCTCGAGCACGCCGTCGACGGTGGTCAGGACCGACTCGATCTCCTTGGGGTACAGGTTCTCGCCTCCGCGGATGATCATGTCCTTCACGCGATCGACGATGCGGAGGTAGCCGTCGTCGTCGAGCACGCCGACGTCCCCGGTGCGCAGCCAGCCGTCGACGATGGTCTCTGCGGTGGCCTCGGGACGCCCGAGGTAGCCCCGCATGACGGTCGGGCCGGCGATCAGGACCTCGCCGCGCTGGCCGTTGGGGACGGGGTGCCCGTCCTCGTCGACGACACGGATCTGCTGACCGGGAAGGGCGGGCCCGACGGTCCCCAGCTTGCGGACGCCGTCGACGGGGTTGCAGGCGGAGGCACAGGTGCCTTCGGTCAGCCCGTACCCCTCGACCATCTCGAAGCCGTAGCGCTCGTTGCTGGCGACCAGCAGCTCCTCGGACACCGGTGCAGCACCGCAGACGACGAAGCGCAGCGACGAGGTGTCCGGCTTCACCTCCTCGGGCAGGGCCACCAGCATCGCGTAGATCGTCGGCACGGCGGAGAAGTAGGTGGGCCGCAACCGCTCGACGTCATCGAAGAACCGGCTGGCGGAGAACTGGCCGACGACGGACACCTGCCCGCCGGCACGCCAGACCGACAGCACGCTGACCATGATGGCGTTCACGTGGAACAGCGGAAGGACCAGCATGCAGTGGTCCTCCGATGTCAGGCCGAAGTGACGGACCATCTGGCTGGTCATCGCCTCAGCGTTGTCGTGGTCCAGCATCACGCCCTTGGGCCGCCCGGTGGACCCGCTCGTGTAGATGAGGAGGGCCAGGTCGCTGCCGTCGAGGTCGGCGGGTTCCGGCCCGACGGGTGGCCGGTCGCCGGACGGGCGCGCGAGGTCGTCGACGCCGGTGGCCATGCGACCTCCACGAGGGCTCTCGTCCAGGCCTTCGTTGACCACGATCAGCGCGTCGGCGTCCTCGATCTGGTACCTGGCCTCGTGCTCGGTGAACACCGGGTTGACGGGTGTGGCTACGGCGCCGAGGCGCCAGGCCGCCAGCATCACCACCAGGAGCTCGACGCGGTTGGGCAGCACGATGGCCACCACGTCACCCCGCCCCAGGCCCGACCCGGCCAGCTGTCCCGCTACCGCTCGGGTCCAGTCGTCGAGCTGCCGATAGGTCAGCTCCGTGCGGTCATCACGCACGGCGACGGCTGCTCGGCGGTCGGCAGGGCAACGCCAAGGGAGGTAGTCCAGGCTCATGTCGGCTCCGCGTCGAGCGCTGCGGCTCGGTTGATGTCGGGGAGGTGAACGTAGGCCCGAGGTCACCGACGGCAACACGGTCCGGCAGGACGAATATCCGTTGCCTTGTTGTGCACGCTGCACAACCGCAGATGACCGTGGTCAGCGGGTGTGTCCTCCGCCGACCAGGACCACCGACCCCAGCAGGTGCCAGGCATGCAACGCGAGCTCGAGGTCCAGCCGGCCGTCCTCGAGCGGTCGGCCACGCATCGCCTCGACCTGCTGGATCCGGTACTTGACGGTGTTGCGATGCAGCAGCAGCACCTCGCCGGTCCGCACGTAGCTGCCGCCGTTCCGGAGGTGCACCCGGACGGTCTCGCGCAATCGCTCGGCGCCCTCGGTGTCCTCCGCCAACGGTCCGAGCACCTCGCGGACCCAGCGTCGCGTCCCGCCGAGGTCGTGGGCGAGCCGAGCAACCGTGGTCATGCCGTCCTCGGCCCAGCCGACGGCTCGCGTCACCGACGTGCTTGCCACCGTCGGGACGACCTTGACCACCTCGGCCTGCTCGAGGCTGCGGCGGAAGCCATCCGGTCCGTCGAGCGGGGTGCCGAGCGCCACCCTGACGTCGGCGTCGACGTCGAGCCGCCGACGCAGGTCGGCCATGTCGACGGGGTCGGACCGCTGCCCCAGACCGATCCAGATCCGCACCGCGTTGCGGTCGACCGGCACCAGCAGCGGCGCGCCGTGGCTGTCGAGCAGCCCGGCCAGCCGGTGCCCGACCTCCGTCAGGTCGGCGGTCCGGTCGGTGCCCTGGTTGGCCCCTGCCAGCCAGGCGACTGCAGCGATGTGGACCTGCGACAGGCGGTAGCCGGTGCGGTTCAGGAAGTCGGCAGGGGGGACCGGTCGGCCGTCGAGGACCCGCTGGACGAGCCCGGAGACGACGCTCGCGCGGCGCTGGAGGACGTGGCGCCGTTCCTCCTCGTGGACCTCGAGCACGACTGCGGTGATCCAGTCGACGTACTGGTGCATCCACCCGGCGAGGTGGTGGAGGAGCCGCAGCTTGACGTCGGCTTCGGCGTCGAGCTGCTGGATCTCCTCGAACATGTGGTTGAGCAGGTCGTCAGAGCCGATGTGGTACGCCCGGCGGAGGGCGGCGGACGGCACCCCCTGCTGGGCGGTTCGCCGGGCGTAGTCGGTGGCCGCCGTGATCGGCTGGGCGTGCTCCAGCGGGATGCCCTGGCGCAGCAGGTGGAGGATGGTGACGACGTTGCCCTCGACGCTTGCGTGCATCGAGTCGAGGATCTCGGGGTCGTCGAGCACGTCGATGGCGTCCTCGATGGCAAGGTTCATCGTGTCGTTGATCTCGGGGAACCGGGCCTGCAGCCGGTCCCCGACCACCCCGACCAACCGCAGGATCTCCTCCGCCCCGGGTTCGTCCTCGCGCACCAGCCGGCCCTGCAGCGGACGGCTCGTCATGGCGCCGCGCTGGCAGGGAGAAGCGGGTGTCGGCTCACGGCGCGGCAGCCTACCGGCGTCCGCCCCCGCGTCGGTCGGGCCCTCGCGTCGTAGGGTCCGCCGCATGACGAACACCGACCGGTTGCCCACGACGACCCTCGGCCGCGGCGGCCCCACGATCGGCCGAATCGGGCTCGGCCTGGCGGCGCTGGGACGCCCTGGCTACATCAACGTGGGTCACGCCGACGACGTCGGCGAGGACCGCTCCGTGGAGGGCATGCGCCGCAGGGCACACCGCGTCCTCGACCTCGCCGTCGCGCTGGGCATCACCTACGTCGATGCGGCCCGCTCGTACGGGCGCGCCGAGGCGTTCCTGTCGGACTGGTCGCCGTCGGCGCCCGTGACGATCGGGTCGAAGTGGGGCTACACCTACACCGCCGACTGGCAGGTCGAGGCCGACGTGCACGAAGTGAAGGACCACTCGCTGGCGACGTTCGAGCGGCAGCGGGCCGAGACCGACGCGCTGCTGGGCGATCGGTTGGGCCTGTACCAGGTGCACTCCGCGACGCTGGACTCGGGGATCCTCGAGGACGAGGCGGTGCTCGACGCCCTGCGAGCCGAACCGGTCACGGTCGGCCTGTCGGTCTCCGGTCCCGGTCAGGCCGACACGATCCGCCGGGCCCTGGCGATCCCCGGCAGCCCCTTCCGCTGTGTGCAGGCAACGTGGAACGTCCTCGAGCCCTCCGCCGGCCCAGCCCTGGCGGAGGCCCACGACGCCGGGTGGGGAGTGATCGTCAAGGAGGCGCTGGCCAACGGTCGGCTGACCGCCCGCGGCGACCACGCGCTCAGGGGACCGGCGTCGAGCGATGCGCTGGCGATCGCCGCCGTCCTGGCCCAGCCGTTCGTCGACGTGGTGCTGTCCGGGGCGGCCACGGAGGCCCACCTGCGATCCAACGTCGGCGCGGTCGAGGTGGACCCCGACGACCTGCCGACCGTCACCCCGGAGGACCCGGCGGCCTACTGGAACCGTCGGTCGGCCCTGGACTGGACCTGACCTGCCCGAGTCAGCTGTCCGGGGTGACGACCTCGACGGTGCCGACGGTGATCCGGCGACCCTCGTCGTCGCGGAAGCGGAAGGTTCCCTCGACGATCACCTGCCGTCCCACATGGTCCTCCACGGCGTCGGCGGGCTGGATCTCGACCCGGTTCGGGACGTCGTCCTCGATCCAGTAGTGCAGGGGCTGCTCGGCCATCCTCACGATGCCGCGGGTGCGGACGTCACGCCCGTCCCATGCATCCTGCTCGTCGGCCAGCCGCTCGAGGCGGACCTCCTGCACCCCGCCACCGATCCCGCACCCGCCGAGGAGCACACCGACCAGCGACACGACGACAACGGTGCGGGGCCACGAGATCACACGGACCAGTGTGCCTGCCTCGAGTGTCAGGCCACGCCGGAGGTGCGCAGCTCCCGTCCCTCGGCCACCTCGATCTCCACCCGGTCACGACCCTGCGCCTTGGCTTGGTACAGGGCGTCGTCGGCCCGACGAAGCAACGTCCATGCGGTGTCGTCGTCGAGGTGGACCGCGACACCGAAGCTCGCGGTGATCCGTCCCACCGCTGGGGCGGTCGTGGCCGACAGGGCCACGCGACAGGCCTCGGCGAGCACGACTGCTTCGTCCTTGGTCGTCGCCGGGGCGATCACGAGGAACTCCTCACCGCCCCAACGACCGACGAGGTCTCCCGGACGCGCAACATCGACGAGCGTGCGGGCGACCCGGCGCAGCACCGCATCGCCCGTCTCGTGCCCGTGGCGGTCGTTGACCCGCTTGAAGTGGTCGAGGTCGATCAGGACGACGGCGAGGTTGGTGTCGGCCGCCGCGGCGCCCACCCACTCCTCCAGCACCTGGTGCAGCTGCCGGCGGTTGGCGATGCCGGTCAGGGCGTCGGTGTTGGCCAGCTCCTCCATCGCCTCGGCGGTCAGTCGCGCCTCTGCCGCCTGCGACTTCACCTGGGCGATGACGTGCAGCAGGCCGACCGCCGCCAGCAGGAAGATCATCTGGCTGAGGTAGTCCGTCGCTTCGCCGCCCAGCCGTCCCGACAGCGCCTCGGGCACCAAGCGGATCCCGACGATCCCGATGTAGGCCCCGACGATCGCCAGCGACACCTGGAGCGCGCGAGCGGTGTCGAAGGTGACGTAGGCCAGCATCGGCATGAGGTTGACCGTCAGCAGGGCCGAGAGCGTCAGCTGTTCGTCGACGCTGGCGAGGTCGGGTGCGGTGACCACCCCGACCCCGAGGCCGCCGAGGTAGGTCACGACGATGCCCGCCAGCACGACACGTTCCGCGGTCCGCACCCCCATGCTGCCGCGCAGCAGCCCGACGACGACCACGACCTGCGAGGCCGCGCTCAAGGGATAGGCAAGGGCCAGGAAGGGGTCGTCGGCGCGGTGGGTCCACCACACGGTCAGGAGGATCGGGATTCCCACGATGAGGCACGCGAGATAGATGCGTCGACGGAGTCCGTCGCGCCGGTCGACACTGTCCGCGCCTGCGTGCGCCATCACCGAGTCCCGGTTCAGAGGAGTTGCCCTTCTGTACCGGATCGGCAGGCCCCACCCGGTGATGAGGACTTCGCCAGGGAAGTCGCACGGACAGCTCGGTGACGTTGTGCGGTGGTGCCCGACAGGACCGTGGTTAGAGTCCCTCCACCATCGTCGACCCGCGACCGGCCACCCCCATGAACGAGACCGACCTCACGCACCTTCGCCGCTGCATCGAGCTGGCGGCAGCGGCTGTGGACGCCGGCGACCAGCCGTACGGGTCCGTGCTGGTCTCTGCCGATGGCGCGGTCCTTGCCGAGCGTCGCAACGAGGTGGTGACCACGGGTGATGTCACCGCCCACCCGGAGCTCGCGCTCGCGTCGTGGGCATCGCGCCACCTCGACCCCGACGAACGCGCAGGGGCGACGATGTACACGAGCGGGGAGCACTGTGCGATGTGCGCCACCGCCCACGTGAAGGCCGGGATCGGTCGCCTCGTCTACGTGCTCTCCGCCCCGATGATCGCCGAGCTGGACTCCGGCGACGGACCGACCGTCGGCCTCCGGGTTCACGACGTCGTTGCCGCCTCCAACGTGGAGGTCGTCGTCGAGGGGCCGTGCCCGGAGCTGGCCGGCGAGGCGACCGCCGTTTTCGGGACCTGCTGAGACGACGACAGGGTCACCCCACGTCGGCCCCTCCCCCGCCGGGCCAGTGACCGGCCGTACGCTCGGCCCATGGGACGCTCCACGACCGGTGCCGACGCCCTGTCCGAGGCCGAGGTCCGGGCGCGGGTGGTCGACGACCTCGTCGAGACGTTCGGCGGGATGGACGAGCCGGTCCTGGTCGTCCACGAGCTGGGGCTCGGCCGGGGATCGGCACGAGCCGACCTGGTCGTCATCCACGCCGACGCGATCATCGGGGTGGAGATCAAGTCCGCCGCGGACACGCTGGCACGCCTGCCCACCCAGGCCGGGTGGTACGGCCGGGTGTGCGACCGCTGTGTCCTGGCCGGCGATGCCGGCCACGTTGCCGCGGCGGCGGAGCTGCTGCCGTCGTGGTGGGGGCTGACCGACGTCGATGCCGCCGGCGTCCACCAGGTCAGGCCGACGGGCCACAACCCCGATCAGGACCACCTGGCCCTCACCAACCTGCTGTGGATGCCCGAGCTCAAGACCGCGGTGGCCGAGGCCGGGCAGGCCGGCGGGACCGCCGGGATGGCACGTTCGGACCTGGCCAGCGTCGTCGCGGCCGCGGCCGGCCCCCGCACCGGCGCGATCGTGCGCGCGAGGCTGCTGGAACGGAAGTGGGTCGACGTCGCTGACGCCCGCGGTGCCGTCCGAGTCGTGCGCCAGCCCACCCCACCCAAGAAGGTCGCCCGTCGGGCGCGCGTCCGGGCCAAGTACGAACGGCGACTGCTCGAGGACCGGTGAACACGACCGGCCCGTGCGCAGGTCGTTGTGTGTCAGGCGTGTTCGTCCAGGCGGCGGAGCTGCTCGCGGAGCTTGTCGAGGCACCGTCCCCGCGCCGGCCCCAACCCTCCCCGTGACCGACCCAGGCGTTCGGCGATCTCGTCGTAGGACGGCCTGGCGGGGTCCAGGTACATCGCCTCGAGCAGGTCGCGGCACGGCCCGTCCAGCGCAAGCACCGCCTCCACGACCCAGTTGCGCTGGTTCCAGGCGTCGATGAAGTCGCCGATGGGGTCCAGCCGATCCGCCAGCTCGGCCACCTGCTGGTCCCGCGACCGCCGTTCGATCGTCCGCCAGGTCAAGCGCCTGGCCACGGTGGCGAGCCAGGCGCCGAGGCGGTCACCGTCCCGAACGGTGCCGAGGTTGGCGAGCAGCTCGGTGAACGTCGACTGCATGACGTCGGCCGCCTGTTCGCGGTCCAGGCCGTAGTTGAGGGGGATGGAGAACACCAGCCGCTCGTACCGGGCGAGCAACCGCTCCCATGCCGCCTGATCACCGGCCCGGCACCGGTCCAGCAGCGAGCCGCCCCCCACCCGGTCAGGTGTCGACCGGGTCCCCTCGGATCCCCGCGGATTGCTCACAGTCCGTGACCCTACGCTGAAGTCGCGTCACGTTGCAAGAAGTTATGTACCTGTTCGAACGCCCCGTCGCACTTCTCTCTCGAACTGCAACCTCGTGGACGGTGGGCCACCGCCGCCGCGGCACTTCCGAGAAGCACAGGACGTCCGATGTTCCACCCCCGCCCGCTCGAGCCGATCCCCCCGCAACCCGCCGAGTGGCCGACGATCTCGGTCGTCGTGCCCACGGTGAACGAAGCCGCCAACCTGCCGTACGTGCTGCCGCGGATCCCGAGCTGGGTGCACGAGGTCATCCTCGTCGACGGGGAGTCGACGGACGGCACGGTGGACGTCGCGAGGGTACTCCTCCCATCACTGCGAGTGATCGAGCAGCCGCGCAACGGCAAGGGACACGCGCTCATCGCCGGGATCTCCGCGTCGACCGGCGAGGTGGTCGTCACCCTCGACGCCGACGGATCCGCTGACCCCGCGGAGATCCCCGCGTTCGTGGGGGCGCTGCTGTCGGGTGCGGACTTCGCCAAGGGGTCGCGGTTCGTCCAGGGCGGCGGCACGACCGACATGGAGTGGTATCGCAGCACCGGCAACCATGGCCTGAAGCTCATCGCCCGCGCGCTCTTCGGGGTCCGCTTCAGCGACCTGTGCTACGGCTACAACGCCTTCTGGCGTGACCGCGTGCACCAGCTGGCGCTGGACTGCGACGGGTTCGAGATCGAAACGCTCATGGCCCTCCGCGCAGTCAAGGCGCGCCACCGCATCACCGAGGTGGCCTCGTTCGAGTCGCCCCGGGTGCACGGCCGCAGCAACCTGCGGACCTTCCGGGACGGGTTCCGGGTCCTGCGCACGATCGTGCGGGAGTGGCGGCTGGACCTGCCCGTCCCGTTGGCCACCGTGGCGGCCGAACCCGACCGGGTGATCGTGCTGGACGACGTGTCGCTGTCGGCGGCGTCGTGAGGTCGCCATCGGTCTCCGTCGTCGTCTGCGCCCACACGACCGAACGGATCGGGGTCCTCGGGCAGGCGCTGCGATCCCTGGCCGCCCAGACACAGCAGCCCGACCAGGTCGTGCTGGTCATCGACCACAACGACGCGCTGATGACCTACGCCCGGTTGGCATGGCCCACCATCGACATCGTGGCCGCCGACGATCCGGCTGGCCTGTCCTCGGCTCGCAACACCGGTGTGGCTGCCGCGCGCCACGAGATCGTGGCCTTCCTCGACGACGATGCCGAGGCCGATGCAACGTGGCTGGAACGGATCGGCGCGGCCTTCGACGACCCGACGGTGCAGGCCGTCGGCGGAACGGCAGAACCCCAGTGGCCGGGTGAACGACCCCGCTGGTTCCACCCGACCTTCGACTGGGTCGTGGGCTGCACCCACGAGGGTTCCCCGACCGCCCCGGCAAGGGTGCGCAACGTCATCGGTTGTTCCATGGCGTTCCGGGCCAGCACCCTGGCCGCGCTGGGCGGGTTCGACACCCGGGTGGGCAGGGGGGCTGGTGACGCCCTCGGGGCAGAGGAGACCGAGCTCTGCATCCGGCTCCGCCGCCTGCTCGGCAACGACTCGGTGCTGTTCGACCCGGCGATCCGCGTGCGCCATCACGTCGACGACGACCGAGCGCGGATGCGCTACTACCTGCGGCGCTGCCATGGTGAGGGACGCTCCAAGGCCCGCGTGTCGTCCACCCAGGGGTTCGACGACGCCCTCTCGAGCGAACGCGCGCACCTTCGGGCGACCATCCCTTCAGCGCTCGGACGGTGCCTGGGCACGCCCGACGGGTGGCGCACCGGTGGACCGGTGCAGGCTGCAGCCATCGTCGTCGGGGTGATCGCCGCCGCGGCTGGCTACGCCTCCGAGCACCAGCGCCCGGCCAGGCAGGACCGGCGGCCCACGCCCGAGGAGGCGATCGCATGACGTTCCGGCCGGTGCAGCTCGTCGACATCGACGTGGCAGAACCGCCCCGACGGATCGTCACCGGCTCCACCCCCGACGGCCGGCGCTACGAGCGGGTCCAGATGTTGCTGCGGGACCGCGGTCGTCCCGTCGGTGTGGCCGTCGTGGATGCGCCCGGCGGGGTCGTGGACCCCTCCGCGATGGACAGCGCGATCGCGCGGGCGGACCGGTCCCCGAGCCCCGCGAGGTCGTTCGCCGATCGGGGGCCGCTGGTCACCGTGCTGATCGCCACCCGTGATCGGCCGGCGTCCCTCCAACGATGCCTCGCGTCCCTGTCACGCCTGCACTACCGGCCCTTCAGCGTCCTCGTGGTCGACAACGCGGTCACGGGCGAGGAGACCCAGCGCGTCGTCCGCGCGGCATGCCACGACGGCCTCGACGTGACGTGGGTGCGTGAACCGCTGGCCGGCCTCTCCACCGCCCACAACGCCGGGCTGGGCCTGGTCGACACCCCGATCGTCGCCATCACCGACGACGACGTGGAGGTCGATCCCGACTGGCTGTCCGCCATCGTCGACACGTTCGCACGCAACCCCGATGCGGGAGCCGTCACGGGCTTGATCTATCCCGCACGGCTGGACACGGTGACCCAGGCCCGGGCCGAGGGCAACGGCCTCGGCAAGGGGTTCACCGAACGTCGCTTCGACCTGGACGACGACCGTCCCTCCGACCGGCTGTTCCCGCTGCTCGTGGGTGAATGCGGATCCGGTGCCAACATCGCCATCCGGCGCAGCGCCCTGCAGGAGCTCGGCGGCTTCGACCTGGCGCTCGGCGCGGGCAGCCCCAGCGCTGGCGGGGACGACCTCGCGGTGATGCACGACCTCCTGGTGCGCGGCATGGCCATCGTCTACCAACCGGCGGCCGTCGTTCGGCACCACCACCCCGACGACCCGAGGGCGCTGGCCCGCCAGGCCAAGGGCTACGGTCGCGGCCTGGGCGCGTACCTCGCCCGGTGTGCGCTGCAGGACCCCGACGGCGCGACGATCCTGCGACAGGCCATCCCGGCAGGCGTGCGACGGCTTGTCAGCCAGTCGGCGAGGGTTGCACCCGGGGCAGGTCGCCGACGGGGGCACGACATGGTGCACCTGGTCGGACTGCTGTCGGGCCCGTGGGCCTACATGGCCGGCCGACGCCGCGCCGAACGGATCCGGCCACATGTCGGCGTCGGGCTGACGGCGACGACGGAGGAGGACGCGTGAGCATCCCGATCCTGATGTTGCACAGCATCGCCCCGACCGGGCCCGAGGCGTTGTCGCGCTGGCAGATGACCCCCTGGCGGATGGCGGCCCACCTCCTCGCCCTGGCCGAGGAGGGCTACACGGCGGTGACGTTGCAGCGGGTCGTCGCGGCCCGCGACGGGGCGCCGCTGCCACGACGACCGTACGCGGTGACGGTCGACGACGGGTTCGCTGACTTCGCCTGCGAGGCGCTTCCCGTGCTCGAGCTGCTGGACGTCCCGAGCACGGTGCTGGTCACCACCGGCTACGTGGGGGGCCGGGCCGAGTGGCTGGCACCGCTGGGGGCAGGCGACGTGCCGATGATGTCGACGACCGACCTCGCCGCGCTGCCCGACCACGTGGAGGTGGGTGCCCACGGGCACACCCATGCCATGATGGACCTGCTGGACGGCGACCGAGCACGTGCCGAGCTGGCCACCGGTCGGGCGGTGCTGGAGGACGTGGTCGGCCGACCGGTCACAACGGTGGCCTACCCACACGGCTACTCGACGAGGGAAGTCAGGCGTGCCGCCGCGGACCTGGGGTACCGCACCGGACTCGGGGTGGGCGACCGGCTCCACGGCCACGCCGACGACCCGTTCGCCCTCGCCCGGGTCGAGGTCCGGGGGGACATGGAGCCCGACGACCTGCTTCGCCACCTGCATGCCTGCGGCACCCGGGATCCGCGTCTGGGGCGGGTGAAGCGCAGCGCCTGGCGAGTGATCAGGCGGGGCACCCTCGGCCGCCAGCAACGCCATCTGGCAGGTGTGGGATGAACGGGACGAGGCTGCGCGAGGTCCTGACCCCAGCACCGCCCGCCGAGTGGTCCGCCGTCGCCGCCGCCGACCCCAGGACCCTCGTGTCGCAGACGCCGGCGGCCACCCGGGCAGCCGCCCGGGCGTGGGGCGCCGCTGACGGGAGCCGCCTGTACGTGTTCCTCGACGGCACCCGTGCCGTCCTCCCGGGCGTCCGGATCGGGCTGGGTGGCGCTGCCCGCCTGGCATCGCAGCCGGCGGCCTGGGGGTTCGGGGGGTTGATCGCGGACCGGTCGCTCCGCGCGGGACACCTGGCCGCAGTCCTCGACGACCTGCGGCACCGGGGACCCGCACAGGTGCACCTGCGTCCCAACCCGCTGGATGCCTCGCTGTGGCAAGAGGCCGCGGACGGTCTGCCCGTCGTGCGTCCCGCCCGGGCCGGGGTCGTGGACCTGCGGGACGGGTGGGAGCGGGTCCGCGACGACGCGTTCAACAAGGGCACCCGGCGCCTGATCCGACGCGCCGAGAGGGAGGGCGTCGAGGTTCGCTGCTCGGCAACTGACGACGACCTGGATGCCTTCCTCCTGCTGCTCCGGACCTCCGTCACCCGCTGGGCGCGACGTGACGGCGAGGTCCCGGCGGTCGCGCACCTCCGCCGGAGCATCAGGGATCCCCGACGACGGCTGCAGCGGTTGCGTGACGCCATCGGCCCGTCCTTCCGGCTCTACCTCGCCTCGCTCGGCGACCGCACCGTCAGCGGTGCGCTCGTCCTGCAGGGCACCAACGCGCACTACACCCGTGGCGCCATGGACATCGACGCCGTGGGCAACAGCGGCGCCACCCACCTGCTGCAGGCCACCGCCATCGAGGCGGCCGCCCGTGCCGGCTGCGCGCACTACCACATGGGCGACAGCGCCGCGGGCAGCGGCCTGGAGGCGTTCAAGCGAGGGCTTGGCGCCGTGCCCGTGCCCTACGCGTCCTACCGGCTCGAGCGCCTGCCCCTGAGCCGATTGGAGGCCGTCGCACGTGGAACGGCCCGGACGCTCTTCGTGCGAACGCCCGGACCGACCGGCCCTGACGCGAAGGCGGGTGCCAGTGCCTGACGCCATCCGACGATGGTTCGAGCCCCGGCGCCTCGTGGTCGTGGTGGCCGCCCTGCTCGTCCTCGCGGTGGTCACCCAGGACGCCGCCCGTGGGGCGTGCGAGAGCCTTGAGTTCTACCGCCGGCGCGAACCCGGACAGTTCGCGACGGTGGACCGGTTCGACGGCGATCGGCTGGACGACGCGGCATGGACGCGCTGCTACTGGTGGGACGACGACGGCTGCACCAACCTCGGCAACGACGAGCTGCAGTGGTACCTGCCCGATCAGGTGCAGGTCGCGGACGGCATGGTCAGGCTGGTGGCCGACGACCGACCGCACACCACCGACGACGGCACCCGGTGGAGCCACCGCTCGGGGATGATCACCACCGGCCCGGCGGTCCACGACGGCGAACCGCGGTTGGCGTTCACCTACGGCGAGGTCGAGGTCCGCGCCCGGGTCCCCTCTGGGTCGGGACTCTGGCCGGCAATCTGGATGTTGCCGGCCACGGAGGAGTCCCGACCGGAGATCGACCTGATGGAGGTCCTCGGCGACTCCACCGACATCCTGCGCATGCACGTGCACTACGTCGACGGCGATGGCGAACGCCAGTCCCTCGGCCAGGACGTTGACGTCGACGACCTCTCCGAGGACTTCCACACCTACGGCGTGATCTGGGCGCCGGACCGGCTGGAGTTCCTGCTGGACGGCCGCACGGTCTGGGAGGTCACCGAGCCCGACGCCATCCCCGACGAGCCCATGTACCTCCTGATCAACCTGGCGGTCGGCGGCGAATGGGCCGGGCCGCCCGGCCCGGACACCACGTTCCCGGCGTCCTTCGACGTCGAGGACGTCGTGATCCGTCCCCGGTGCGGATCATGATGCAGGTGGAGGAAGCCAGGGCACCGGCGGGTGGCCTTCGAGCCCGCACGATGCACACAGTGCGGGCGCTCGGCGACGATCCGTTGGCACGCCACGGCTACGTCATCGGGCTGTCCTCGCTCGCCACCTCGGTCCTCGGCGTCGCGTTCTGGACGGTGGCCGCCCGGCGATACGGCGCGGCGACGGTCGGGATCGGGGCTGCGCTCGTCGCGGTGCTCGGACTGCTCGGCAACTTCGCCCAGCTGGGCCTGGTCAACGGCTTCAACCGCTACCTGCCCGTCGCCGGGGACCGCGCGCGCTGGTTCCTGCGCACCGGCGGCACGACCGCCGCCGCTGCCGGCGGGTTGGCCGGTGTGGTGTTCCTGCTGGGGTTGTCGCGGTGGGCCCCGGACCTCGTGCCCGCGCTCGACGGAACCGGTGCGTGGTGGTGGTTCCCCGCCGTCTCGGCCTGCTGGACCCTCTTCGTCGTCCAGCACGGAGTCCTGGCTGGACTTCGCCGCAGCTCGGTGCTGCTGGCCTCCAACCTCGGCTACGCGATCGTCAAGCTCGTCGTCCTCCTCGCGCTGCCCGTCACCGCAGCGCTCGCGGTCTTCTGGGCCTGGGTCGCGGCCCTGCCGATCGTCGTCGGCACCGTCTGGCTGGTCGTCGCGAGGTCCCTCCCGGCGACGTCCGGCCCGACGACCGCCGGACCGGACGACCTCTCGCTGGGCGGCGTCGGCCGGTTCCTGACCGTCGACCACGTCGCCTCGCTGTTCAGCTCGGCGTCCCACGGCCTGCTGCCGGTGCTGCTCCTCGGGCACGTGGGACCAGCACGCACCGCCTACTTCACGCTGACCTGGTCCACGGCCTACGTGCCGTACCTGCTGGGGCGGGGCCTCGGCATGTCCCTCCTCACCGAGGCCGCCGCAGCGCCGAGGAACGCCACCTCGTTGGCGCTGCGCTCCCTGCGTCGCGGCGCCGTGGTCCTGGTTCCGGCAGCGGTCGTCGGCGTCGTCGCCGCACCGCTGCTGCTGTCGTTGTTCGGACCCGAGTACCGCACCGCCGGCACGACCCTCCTCCGGCTTCTGGTCGTGGCCACCCTTCCGGGCCTGGTGGTGACCAACGGGCTGGCGGTGCTGCGGGCCACCGGCCGCTACCGACGCCTCCTGCTGGTCTCGGCTGGCCTGGCGGTGGGTGTGGTCGGCGGCGCGGGCCCGGCGGTCCAGCAGGCGGGGATCACCGGGGTGGGCTGCTTGTGGCTCGGCCTGAACCTCGTGGCGGCGCTGGCCCTCAACGACACACTGCGCGAGTCCCCCATCCGCGCGATCGCCACCAGCCTGTGGCTGCACGTGGACGGACAGCGGGCGGCCCGCCGCCGTCGCCGGCGAGACACCGACCCGCTGGTGCCGTTCCCTGCCCTGCGGGGGCGAGCGCTGGAGGTGGAGGCCATGTCCGGCGGCGGTGAGGTCACGATCCGTTCGGTGACCGACCGGACGTCCGGGGCGCAGCTCGTCGTGCGGACCGCCACCGCATCGCACGGGACGACCGCGATCGAGGCCGCGGCCGACGTCCTGACCCGTTCCGCGTCCCTCCCGCTGGACGGCCTCGTGGCCCACCCCGCGATCATCGACCTGACCACGGTGCCGACCACTCCTGCCACAACCATCAGCGTGGAGACCCGGCTGGCCGGAGTCCGGGCAGATCACCTCGTCGGCGACGGGCTGTCCCGGCGCGAGGCGACCGAGATCGCCGCCCGGGCGCTGCGCCACCTGCACCAGCGAACGGCCCACCCGACCACCGCGCCCGAACGTCGCCGCTGGGTGCACGACACCGCCGAACCGTTGGTCGAGGCGTTGGTCGCCTCGGCCCGTCCGGCCGCGCTCGACCGCCTCGAGGGGACCCTCGACCGGATCGCCACCCGGCTCGAGCTCGCGGACGCCGACCACGCGGTCGTGCACGGGGATGCCTGGCTGGGAAACGTCGTCATCGATGGGACCCGCCTGGACGAGGTTCGCCCCGGTTCGTCGTGGTGGGACGGCCGTCCCACCGGTCCCGACGCGCCGGTCGGCCTCGTCGACTGGGAGGCCTCCTCGTACGGCAACCCACTGGTGGACCTGGCCACCCTGGTGCTCAGCAGCAGGATCGACGCCCTCGGCGAGCAGCTGGGTCCGCATGTCGTCGGCCTGCGGTCCGGCAGACAGCTTGAGCCGTGGGAGCTGGCGATCCTCGCCACCGCGGGCATCGAGGAGGCCGGCGCCACCCCCGGCTCCCTGCCCCCCGACGATGCGGTGGTCCTCGGCTGGCTCGGCCTGGTCACGGCCACGATCCCCACCTCACCCCGCTACCAGCCGGGCACCCGCTGGTTCGCGCTCAATGTTGATCTCGTCCTCCGCTGAACCGGCGGTCGGCCGTCGCGAACGGCTCGACGCGCTGGCCCTGCTCATCGGCGGGGTGGCCCTGTGGGGCGTGGGCATCGTGGGCGGCATCCGTTGGCAGGAGATGACGGACCTCGGGTTCGTCAGCGTCCTGCCGGTCACCTGCCTGGTCGGGCTGGGCTTCCTCGTCGCCGGCTTCGTCCGTGCGCTGGCGATGCCCGTGGTCGTGCCGGGCGTCCTCCGGGCCCATGTCGTCGCGATGCTCGTCGTGCTGCACGCCACGCCGACGCTGGTGTACGGGACCATGCGGTATCCGTGGGCGTGGAAGCACGTGGGCGTCATCGACTTCATCACGCGCAACGGCGTCGTCGACCCCACCATCGAGACGCTGGGCGCCTACCACGGGTGGCCCGGCTTCTTCGCCCTCAACGCCATGATCGCGGAGACCACCGGGATCGACGCGGCCCAGCTGGGCCGGTGGTGGCCGCTGGTGGTCAACCTCCTGGTCGTCTGGCTGCTGTCGGTCCTGTTCGCCGTGTGCACCGACGATCGGCGAGTGGGCCCGGTGGCGTGCTGGGTGTACGTACTCGGGTCGTGGGTCGGGCAGGACTACTTCAGCCCGCAGGCCATGGCCTTCGTCATGTACCTGACCGCCGTCGTGGTCCTGGTCTGCCTCACGGCGGCACGACGCCCGGTGT
The DNA here is from genome assembly GCF_003344865.1 of Euzebya pacifica. Classification (GTDB taxonomy): domain Bacteria; phylum Actinomycetota; class Nitriliruptoria; order Euzebyales; family Euzebyaceae; genus Euzebya; species Euzebya pacifica. The sequence goes on along the minus strand of NZ_CP031165.1, from coordinate 105,558 downwards.
CGCTGCGGCTGGCGACACGGGCCACCCCGGCCCTGACGCGCATCGGCGCGGCCAGCAGCAGGGCGATGTCACGGGTGGGACGCGGGGTGCGCCGCTTGGGCCCGACCTCGGTCCGCAAGCGCTTGGGGGTCGTCCCGCGGGAGGTCTACGTCCTTGCCCTCGCCATCGCCTGCAGCCATCAGCTGACCCCGGTGATGCTGGCCCTCACCTGTGTGGCGTTGGTCGTGGGGGCCTACGCCGGGACGCCGTGGCTGGCCACGGTGATCGTCGGCGTCGGCGCGGCATGGGCCGTGGTCTTCGCCGCGCCGTTGCTGATGGACAACGCCGACGAGCTCGAGACGGTTGGCTCGGTCGGCAGCAACCTCGACGGCACCGTGGTCGACCTCGCGGCGGTCAGCAGCGGCCAGGCGCTGGTGGCGGCGTCGGCCCGGGTGCTGACCGTCCTGGTGGTGCTGCTGGCGCTGATCGGCCTGCTGCGGGAATGGCGTCGGGGACGAACCCACGGCCTGATGGCCCTGCTGGCCGGGCTGCCGGTGCTGCTGGTCGGCTTGAGCAGCTACGGCGGCGAGGTGCTGTTCCGCGTGGTCTTGTTCGGGCTCCCGGCGCTGGCGTTCCTCGTCGGCACCCTCCTCGTGGCCGACCGGTCGCGTCGTGGGGGCGCTGCCGTCGTGGCGGTTGCGAGCGCCGTGCTGCTGCCGCTGTTCCTGCTGGCCCACCTGGGCAACGAGCGGCAGTACGCGTTCGGTCAGGACGAGGTGGCGCTGGTCCAGGACCTCTACGCGACCGCCCCGCCCGGGTCGCTGCTGGTCGAGGGATCACGCAACTACCCCACGCAGTCGTTGCGGTACGAGGTCTTCACCTACGTCCCCATCGACCGTGAACCCGTCGACGGTCGTCGTCGGGTGCTCGCCGACCCCGCCGGGGTGCTGGGCGAGTGGCTGGACAACGAGGCGTACAGCGCCACCTACCTGCTGCTGACCCGGAGCATGGTCGCGGCCACCGAGGCGTCGGGCTCGCTGCCCTCGGGTGGCATCGCCACGATCGACGCCGCGCTCGCCGCGGATCCCGCCTTCGTCGAGCTGGCCCGCAACGACGCTGGTGTGGTGTGGGGTCGAGCCCCCGAGGACCGGGGCGTCACCGAGGTGGGAGGGGTGGGTGCCCGATGACCGACCGCTCGCCGCAGACCGACACCACGCCGCTGATCGACCCCACGCGGTCGCTCGACACCCCGCGGCTGATGGACCCCACGCGCCGGGGACGGGTCGGTGCGCTGGCGCTGTCGGCGTTGGCCGCCCTCGCGCTGGCCGTGCCCATGCCGATCGCGCTTCGCGGGGCGCTTGTCCTGGCGTTCGTCGCGGTCGGTCCCGGACTCGCCGTCGTCGGGCCCGACGTGCGCCGGCTGGGTGCAGGCGTTGTCGTCGTCGTGTCGGTTGCCGTGTCCGTGGTCGTCAGCACCACCGTCCTGTTGATCGGCCCGTGGTCCGGACCACGGGCCCTCCAGATCCTCGTGGGGGTGACGGTCGTCGCGGCGACGGCGGGCCTGCTCCTGCGCCAACGAAAGGTGTCGGGATGACCCGCTCCACGCTGCAACGACCCCGCCGCATCCTCGTCACCGGTGGTGCGGGTTTCATCGGTGCCAACCTCGTGCGTCGGTTGCTGGACGATGACGAGGTCGACGAGGTCCGGGTCATCGACGATCGCTCCGCGGGTGACCACGGCACCCTCCACGGCCTTCCGGTGACCGACATCGACGCCTCGATCCTGGACTGGACCGCGCTGCGGTCCGCCGTGGAGGGCTGCGACGGGATCGTCCACCTCGCGGCCATGGCGTCGGTCGCCGCGTCGGTCGCCGATCCCGTCCTCTGCCACGAGGTCAACGCCACGGGGACCCTGCGGGTGCTGGATGCGGCGCGTGCCGTCGGCAACGTCCCGGTGGTGCTGGCCTCGTCCTCTGCGGTGTACGGCGAGCACCCGGCAGCACGGAAGCACGAGGGGCTGCCGGTGGATCCGCTGAGCCCGTACGCAGCCAGCAAGCTGGCCGCGGAGGGCTACGCGCTGTCGTACGGGCGCAGCTACGGCCTGCCGGTGCTGCCGCTGCGGTTCTTCAACGTCTACGGGCCCCACCAACCGGCCGGCCACGCGTACGCGGCCGTGATCCCCGCGTTCGTCGAGGCCGCGCTCGACGGACAGCCGTTGGTGGTCAACGGTGATGGTGGGCAGACAAGGGACTTCGTCTTCGTCGACACGGTGGCCGACGTGATCTCCACCGCGTTGCAACGTGGGCTGACGAGTGCCGCCGCGGTGAACGTGGCCTCCGGTGAGCCGACGTCGTTGGACCAGCTGATCGACGTCGTCTGCCGTGTCGTGGGCCACCCGTTGGTCGTGCACCACGGCCCCGAACGGGTGAGCGACATCCGCCACAGCCGGGCCGACGTCGACCGCCTTCGTACCCTCGTGCCCGACGTGGCGCCCGTGTCCCTGGAGGAAGGACTCCAGCGCACAGTCGCGTGGACGCGCGGGAGGATGGCGGCGCGGATCGCGCTCGAGGGCGTTGCCGAGGGCCGGGACCTTCCCACCATGGACCGCGTGTCGTGACCCCCGGGCACGACGTCAGGACCCGCCAGCTCGGACGGTGATCACCAGCGCCTCGTCCCAGGAGTCGTCCATGGCATCGCGGCTGGACGGGCTGTACCGGACCTCGTGGCGCGCGTGGAGCCATCCCACGTCGTACTCGTCGGCTGGTTGCTGCCGGTCGGTTCGATGGGTGGTGGGCAAACCCAGCGCGGCGGCCAGGTGCGTGCGGACCTGTGGCGACAGTCCGACCGCCGGGACGTCCGGCCACGCCCAGTGCGCCAAGCGGTGGCATTCCAGCCCGACCAGCACGCCGTCGTCGTCGAAGCGTGCGCCGAAGCGGACCGGTCGGCCCATGAACGGACCGTCCACGAGCAGGACCTCGGTCGCGGTCTCGGCCGTGCCCGGGTACACCACCTCCGGCGGGACGTCGCCGCGGACAACCGCCCAGGGGAGGTAGTCGCGACGTTCGACGAGCGGCAGGCCGTGCTCGATCCGCCAGCCAGGGGGAGCGCCCCACGGGTTGGCGCCCACGATCGGTGGCACGTCGATCGGCACGGGCGGCGGGGCCTCGCGTCCGTCGTAGCGGTCGGTCATGTGGTCTCCTCGCTCGGGGTCGACGTCAGGTCACCAGGTGGAAGTCACCACGCACCAGCGGGGGACGCGTCCGCAAGAGCAGCGCCTCGTGGCTGGCGTCGTCAACAGGCCCAGTGTCGAGGAAGCCGTGGCGCTGCCGCAGGTCCGCGCTGTGGGCCGCGCGTGCCTGCTGCCAGACATCGGGGGCAGCTGCTCGCCACGCCATCGCCGCTGCACCGAGAAGCGCGGTTCCCATGGTTGGCCCTCCCCTGAGCGCTGCCCACTCGATCCGTCCGGAGTCGCTGAGGATCTCGAACTGCTGATTGACGTCCCCTGTCCCGTACCGGAGCTGGCGGACACGTCTCCAGGGCACCGGGCGCCTGTTCTCCAGCGGTACGGACACACCGCGGGGGCCGACCACGACCACGCTGGCACGCTCGACGGGAAGGTCTTGGACGATGGAGGCCCCTCGCAGTTCCCACTCCGCCGGCGCGTCATCGGTCACATCCCGAAGGCCGACGTCCACCGCGGCCACGATGCCGCGTGTGCGCGCGGCGGCGGCCAACAGCGCGCTGACGAACGGCTGGCGGTACAGACGGGACGCAGCAGCGACAGCGGTCAGCTCGTCCTCCGGCGGAGGAATCGGTTCGTCCGGCATGGTCGCATTGGCCAGCCAGCGCAGCCGCACCGGCCCGAGGTGAAGGATGTCCCCGTCGTCCAGGCCGGTCAGGGACTGTCCGTCCAGCATCTGGGGTGTCTGCCCGTTCGACACGATGGCGGCGGGAAGCCGGTGCTCCTTGACCACGAGGCCGGTGCCGACTGGAAGCAGGCACGCGTGTGTCGGGTGGAGCCCTTCGACACAGTGACGGCGCTCCTGCGCTCCCGCCTCGGATGGGGCGCTGCCGAGCCAAGTAAGGCCGTGGAGCGGCAGGATCTCTCCTCGGTCACTGACCAGCCAACCCACCGGGCCGCCTCCGACGCTTGGCGGGGGTGGGGCCACCGGGACGCCGACTGGCGTCGGCACGGACGCAGGAGCCGCACGTTCGCGCAGCTGCTGGGCCTCGCGTTGGTCATGGTGGCTGGTCATGCGGGCTCCTCGCGAAGAGTGGACGTCAGGTCACCAGGTGGGAGTCCCCGCCCACCCGCGGTTGGAGGATTCGGCGACGCAGCTCGTCGTGTTCGGCGTCGTCAGCAGGTCCCGTGTCAGGGAGTCCGTGCCGCTGGCGAAGGTCCGCGGTGTGTGCCGCCCGCGCCTGCCGCCAGACGTCGGGGGCCGCTGCGCGCCAGATCCCGGCGACGGCCCTCAGGAAACCGGACCCAGCCGACGGCCACCCCAGAACCGGCGACCAGCTGATCCGTCCGTCCGCGTGCTCGATGGCGAACTCCTGCTGGTTGGCCCCCCAGACGCTGTACCTCAGCTCCCGGACACGATCCCACGCCACGACCCGCCGACCCTCGAGCGGCACGGCCACCCCGTCGGGCCCGGCGGTCACGACACGCGCCCGTCCGACCGGCAGGTCCAGCCCGACCCGATCCCCTCGCGCCACCCACGGGACCGGGGCCAGGTCCGCCGCGGTACGCAGCCCGACATCGACCGCCACCACCGACGTCCGGCAGCGTTTCGCCGCATCCAGGAGGGCACCGACCCAGGGCTCCCCGTACAGGCCGGCGCACGCCGCCGCGGCCGTCAGCGCATGCGTTGGCGCCGGCACAGGGAACGGCGCTTCCACGAACGCACGCCACCGCAGGCGTTCACCACCGACGTGAACGACGTCCCCCTCCTCCAGGAACGTGGCCGACGGGCAGGCGATCCGGCGAGGAGGCTGACCGCTCGACGCGATGAGGGTTCCCTCGTCGCGGTTCTCCAGCACCACGCCCGTGCCCACCGGACGCACGGTCGTGCCGGTTCCGATCCTGACCTCGCCGGCGACCGGCCAGTGATCCCCTCGCTCGGTCACCAGCCACCCCCGTGCGGACGGACGCGGGCTCGGCGGGACCGGCCGCGGGGAGGGCGAAGGCGGGGCCGGCCGAGGGGAGGGCGCCGGTGGGACCGCGAGACGTTCGCGTTCGGGGCCCTTCGTTCCGACCGGCACGGCCCTCGAGGGAGGGGACCACGGTCCGACCTCGGTCACCGGCTGTCCCAGCCGCGCCTGGACCGCACGGATCATGGCGCCAGCACCGGTGGGATCCGGCCGGTCCGCCGGGTCGAGCGCGGTCAGCGTGTGGATCAGGGCGGCGACGGGTTCGGGAAATCCCTCCTTGGCGAGGTCGGGCAGGTCCCCGGTCCTCACCCGCGTCATCAGCGGCAGGATCGTCTCCTCCACATGCCCGATGTCGGCGAGGGCCCGCCCGCGCAACGCATGCGCCAGCACGGCGCCGAGTCCGTAGACCTCCGTCGCCACCGTGGGGCCCCCACCCTCGAACCACTCCGGGGCTGCGTACATGCTGGGCACCCGACGGCTGTCCCCGTCCCGCAGCAGCAGGTCGACCCCGACACCGCACCACGTTCGCTGACCCCACGCATCCGTCCGGACACTGTCCGACGCGACCCAGCCGATGAGGGACCCGCAGGCGTGGACGGCCGCCATGCCCGCCGCCAGCCGCACACCGAGGGACAGCACGTCTGCCACGTCGAGCGGACCCTTCTCCAGCATGGTCCGCAGGCTGCCGCCGGCTCGGATCTCCTCGACCAGGTAGCCGGCGCCCGTGTCGGTCACACCGGCCGCCCAGACTGCTGAGACATGCGGGTGGGCACGTGTGGTCAGCAGCCCCGCGGTCCTGCACAGTCCGTCGAGCTCGGCGGGGTCCCCGCCGAAGGGCGACACCACCCGCACGGCAACGTCGTGGCCGGTCGGGATGGGCGCCCGGTACACCGTCCCCCGGGCGCCCTCGCCGATCAGCCTCGCCGGCCCGAGGTCGGGTATGCCGAGGTCGACGGGTGGCGGCGAGGGTTCAGGAGGCGAAGGATCGTGCAACTGCTCCGGTTTATCCGAGGCCCGTGTGGCCGTCCAGCACCAATTGTCCTCACCCGTCGGACCCGACCGCCGATGTGTACGGGATGGCCTCCCCCCTGACCCCCTCGCGGTTCGGACGGCGGGCGTTCCTGGGCATCGTCTGCGTCGCCACGGCCATGGTCGTCCTGTCCTGGTTCGACGACCTGCACCCGGTCCTGCGGGCCACGCTGCCCGCGCGAGCCGCGGCGGTCGCGGGCATCGGCGCCGCCGTGCACCTCGGCATCGTCCGCCAATCCGCCGCCGAGCGGCTCCTCTTCTGGCTGGGCCTCGGCATGGCGGTCGCACGGGTGTGGTTCCTCGGCGAGGTGTCCGTCGAGCGCGCCGCGCTTGTTGTCATCGCCGCGGTCGCCTTGATGTTGCCGCTCGCGTTGTTGCTTGCACCTCGCCACCGTCGGCTGTCGTGGGGGGCCGCAACGGTGCTGCTGTGCCTGGTCGCCGGAGGGCGGTCGATCCTGCCCGAGGCACCGGGTGGGTTCGTGGCCCTCACCGCGTTCGTCGCGCTCTTCTGGACGCTCCTCGGCGTCCTCGAGCGGCACGCCCGCTCGGCCGACGAGGCCTGGGGCATCGCCCACACCGACCAGCTCACCGGGCTGGCCAACCGGCGTGCCGTGCTCCACCAGCTCGAGGAGCACATCGGCACGGGACCGGACCACGGCCCCACCAGCCTCCTGATGGTCGACCTCGACCGCTTCAAGGCCCTCAACGACGCCGCCGGCCATGCCGCTGGCGACGACGCGCTGCGCCTGGTCGCCATGGCCCTCGTCGACGTGGTGACCGACCGGTCGCTGGTCGGACGCTGGGGAGGGGAGGAGTTCGTGCTCCTGCTCCACGGGCCGGACGCCCTCCATGCCGCCGCAGTTGCCGAGCGCGTGCGGGTCACGGTCGCGGCGTCCTCTCCGGTCACGGCGTCCATCGGGGTCGCCACGCGTCGACCCGACGACGACGTCCTCACCTGGATGAGCCGAGCCGATGCGGCGCTGTACCGGGCCAAGTCCGCCGGGAGGAACCGGGTCGAGTTCGCTCCGTCCGATGACACACGGGTCGGCGATTCCCCGTAGGCCCGTACGGTCGCGCACGTGCACGTTCCGGGGTCGAGTGGGACCATGGGCGTTCCGCTCCTCCCCCAATCAAGGATCCGACAGTGGTGGCTGACATCCCCCAGGCGCTCGCCTACGACGACGTGCTGCTCCTCCCCGGACCCTCCTCGGTCCTCCCCCGTGACGTCGACGTGGCGGTGGAGCTGGCCCAGGGCGTGAACCTGCGGGTGCCCCTGCTGTCGGCGGCGATGGACAAGGTCACCGAGGGCGAGATGGCCGTCGCCGTGGCCCGCCAGGGCGGCATCGGGGTCATCCACAAGAACTGCACGGTGGAGGAGCAGGCCTCGATGGTCGAGCGCGTCAAGCGTTCGGAGTCCGGCTTCATCTCCGGCCCCGTCACCCTCGGCCCCGATGACCCGGTGTCCCGCTCCCACGAGCTGATGCGTCGGTATCGCATTTCCGGCTTCCCGGTCGTCGGCACCGACGGCCGGCTGCTCGGCGTGGTGACCAACCGAGACCTGCGCGACGACGCCGACCCCGCCAAGCCGGTCTCCACCTACATGACCTCCGAGGGCCTCGTGACCGCGGCCGTCGGCACGGACCTCGAGACGGCTCGCAAGCTGATGCAGACCCACCGGGTGGAGAAGCTGCCGATCGTCGACGACGACGGTCGGCTGGTCGGCATGTTCACGTTCAAGGACATCGAGAAGATCCGGGCGTACCCGAACTCCGCCAAGGACCTGAAGGGTCGGCTGCTGTCCGCAGCGGCGATCGGCGTCGGTGACGGCATGCTCGATCGCGCGGCTGCGCTGGTCGACGCCGGCGTGGACCTGCTGGCGATCGACTCCGCCCACGGTCACTCCACCGGGATCCTGGAGTTCGCCGCCAAGGTCAAGGCCAGCCACCCCGAGACCGCGCTGATGGTCGGCAACGTCGCGACGGCGGACGCCGTCCGCGCCTGTGTCGACCACGGCGCCGATGTCGTCAAGGTCGGGGTCGGCCCGGGCTCGATCTGCACCACCCGCATCGTCACCGGTGTCGGCGTGCCCCAGCTGACCGCCGTCATGGAGGCCGCCGAGGCTGCCGCTGACCTGGACGTCTCCACCGTGGCCGACGGTGGCATCCGGTTCTCAGGCGACATGGTCAAGGCGCTGGCCGCCGGCGCCACCGCGATCATGGTCGGCAACCTGCTGGCAGGCACCGACGAGTCCCCCGGCGAGCTGGTCCTGGCCGGTGGCCGTCGCTACAAGGAGTACCGCGGCATGGGGTCGCTGGACGCCATGCGCGCCGGCTCGGCCGACCGGTACTTCCAGGACTCCGGCAGCAAGCCCGAGAAGATGGTGCCCGAGGGTGTGTCCGGCCTGCTGCCATACCGCGGCCCCGTCGCCGACGTCACCGGTCAGCTGATCGGCGGCCTGCGGTCCGGGATGGGCTATGTCGGTGCACAGAACCTGGTGGAGCTCGCTGAGAAGGCCCGCTTCGTCCGCCAGACCGCCGCCGGGTCTCGCGAGAGCCACGTCCACGACCTCGACGTCGTCCACGAGGCCCCCAACTACCAGCCCGGCGAACGCTGACCCCCCGGGCGTGTCGGACCGGTCACCCCCAGGTGTGTCGCACCAGTCGACCCTCCTGCGACTGAGACAACACGCATCGGAGGCGTGTCGGTCCAGTCGACCCGTCTGCGACTGAGGCAACACACCTCCGAGGTGTGTCGTGCCAGTCGAGGCCAACGCGACTGAGACGACAACGGCCGGTCCCGGTTCGGGGCCGGTCGTTGTGTGGCGGGAGCCAGCTCGAGCCGTGGCCTACGGGCAGCCCACCGTGCACGGGACGTCGGCCGGTCGGTCGGACCCGATGACGAACGTGGTCCCGGGGGCGGTCAGGTCGATCGCCGGGGCGGTCAGGGCGGCGAGCTGGGTGCGGACCTCCGCCGTCGAGGTCACCACCGAACGGCCCACCGAGAAGTTGCTCCTGTCCGCGCCGGACAGGCCGCTGAGCGGCATGTGGAACACGAGGGTGTTGCCGGTGACCGAGGCGTACCAGCCGGCCGGCCGGATGGTGGCGTCGGCCGCGCAGCCGCGGCTGGCGAACTGGCGGAACTCCAGGGTCGTGCCGTCGGTGGGTCCGCTGGCCGGCCCGTTCAGGTAGTACTGCACGAAGCCGCCGCAGCTGCCGACCTCGACGTTGAGCCGGTAGATCAGGGTCGGGCCGGCGCTGGTGGCCGGGGCCGCCGTGGTGATGTGTGCCTCGAGCCCGGACTGGACGTAGGTGAGGCCGTCCCCACCGACCGGCACGGCCTTGTAGGCGGTGGCGTAGCGGACGGCGAGGAGGTCGGCAGGTGCATAGCCGACGGGGGTCGACGTGCCCTGGGCGGCGCTGCCGGTGACGAGGCCCTGACCGTTGATGGCGTTGGCGTCACCGGCCGGGTCGGTGATGTGGGGGGCTGGTTCGACCGCGCCGGCCGGCAGCCCGAGGGCAGTGACCAGGAAGAGCGCGACGACGCTGAGGGCAACACGCATGGATGCTCCTTGGGAAGGGACCGGGATCGGTCCTCGGTCACCAGCGGGTCATTCGCCAACCGGACGCCGTTCACCTCTCGCAGTGCCTACCCGCCGGCGGGTATTGACTTCGGCGGACCCTCCCATGTGCGTCGGACCAGTCGAGCCCCCTGCGACTGAGACAACACGCATCGGAGGCGTGTCGGACCAGTCGCGCACGGCGCGACTGAGGCGACACGCGGGTCAGGCCCTGGCCCGGCGGAGCTCGTCGGCCAGGACGATCGCCTGGGAGGCCCGGAGCAGGACCTGCTGGGTGTCGTGGCTGGTCGTGCGCTGGCGGACCGGCTTGGCGGTGGAGGCGTCGACGTCGACGGCCATGCCGATCAGCGCGGTGGCCAGGGTGTCCAGCCGGTCGGCGTCGTCGGTGATCAGGACGAGGGAGTCCCGGCGTCCGATCTCCATGCCGTCGATGTCCACGAGCCGGTCGGTGGCGCCCGGGAGGTGCCGGTCGAGGATGGCCCCGAGGTCGCGGCGGGGCATGCGCAGCTCGGCGAGCCCGTCGCGGACGAACCGGGCGGCGGTGGCGTCGCGGTTGTTCCGGGCCCGCTGGCCCGTTGCCCACATGGCGTACCCGTCGGCGATGGCCTGGAGGCCCTCCGCGGTTCGCACGACGGCGAAGCGACGCAGGAGGGCGGCGGCCCGGTCGTCCAGCGCCGACGTGTCCAGCAGCGGCGCCTGCGCCACGGGGTCCTCCACGATGTCGGCGAACCCCACCGGGACGGTGCCGGTCCGGGCGGGCCGGACGTCCAGCCGCCACGTCGGGTGGGCCAGCGGCTGCGTCACACCCGACGTCCGCGCCTCGGCCTGGAATGCACACATCACCCGATCGGCCTCGAGCTGGGCAGGCAGGTCGTCGAGCGTGCCGTCGCCGGCCGCGACTGCCTCGAGCGCACGGTCTCGGGCGGCCCGCACCGTCGGCTCGGTCATCAGGTTGGTCGGGAGCCCCTGCTCGTTCAGCAACGGATGCCCCGCACGGACGGCGTGGGCGATCTCCTCCTGCTGGTGGTAGGCGGCCACGTCGCCGACCTCGACCGCCTCGTGGAGTACCACCCGGCGGAAGTCCTTGGCGTGGCCGCGGGCGTGGCGGACGAACGTCGGGCGGGGCGCCACCGACTGGCCGATGTAGCGGATGACCGACGATCGCGCCTCGAGCAGGGCGATGATGGACGTGGTCTCCGGGGGCGTGGGGCGGTTCGGCATCGGATGACCGTAGCCGCGGCCCGCCCCGCTGTTACGTTCCGGCGATGCCCGACGCCCTTCGTTCGATCCTGCTGTTCCTGGCCGCGGCCGTCCTCGAGATCGGTGGGGCGTGGCTGGTCTGGCAGGGGGTACGCGAGAACCGTGGCCTCGTGTGGGTCGGTGCGGGCATCCTGGCGCTGGCTGGCTACGGCTTCGTGGCCACCCTGCAGCCCGACAACAACTTCGGACGGGTCCTCGCGGCCTACGGCGGCGTGTTCGTCGCCGGATCGTTGCTGTGGGGCGTCCTGGCGGACGGGTTCAGGCCCGACCGCTACGACCTGATCGGCGCCGCGGTCTGCCTGATCGGCGTCGCGGTGATCATGTACGCGCCCCGGTCGGCCTGACCGACGGAGCCCGCGGCAGTGAACGGTCGACTGTCCCACCAGGTGCACACCGCGTGCGTTGACCGCACGGCTGGGCCTACGTTCCGCCAGTCCCCCAGCATCACCAACCAGAAAGCTGTCCCTCACTTGACCCTCACCCTTCGGCGCGGTCACCGCGCCGTCCTTGCCGGCGCGCTGGCAACGACCCTCCTCGCGGCACCTGCCGCAGCCCAGGACCTCCGCACCGCCGACTCCCTGGACCCCTCGCTGGCCTCGATCGAGGTGTCGGCCAGCACCTTCGGGCCCGGCACCGTCGACACGCTCGTCGTCGGACGCAACGACGACTTTGCCGACAACCTCGGCGGATCGGCCCTGGCCGGCACCGTGGGCGGTCCGCTGCTGCTGACCGACGGGGGCCCGGACGCCCCCATCCGCCAAGAGGTGCTGGAGGAGATCAACACCCTCCTTGCCCCCAACGCTGGTCCCAACTGCGACGACCAGCCGGCCGATGTCTACATCCTCGGCGGCCCGAACGCCGTGTCGTTCGCGGCGGCTGAGGAGATCAGCATCCAGGGCTGGTGTGTCGAGCGACTCGAGGGCCCGTCTCGTGTGGAAACCTCCGTGGTCGTCGCCCAGGTGATCGAGGGTCGCACCAACGGCAACGTCGAGGCGATGGTCGCCCGCAGCGACAACTTCGCCGACTCGGCAGCCGCCGGGGCCTACGGCAGCCGCTTCAACGTCCCCATCCTGGTCACCCAGGGCACGGCGCTGCACCCTGCCGTCCGTGACTTCCTGTTCGCCCGGGACATCACCTTCTTCGACCGGGTGACCCTGCTCGGCGGCACCGGCGCCCTCTCGCAGGGAGTGGAGGAGGAGCTGCGGGCCAACGCCCCCGACCCCGCCAGCATCGTCCGTATCTCGGGCTCGACCCGCGACGAGACCTCGGTGGCGATCGCCAACGAGTACCAGGTTCGCGGCGGCGGCACGGCCTCGGTCGGCCTCGTGAACGGCTTCTTCCCCGACGGATGGGTCTACGCCCTCACCGGTGGTGCCGCCGCCTCCGTCACCGACGCCCCCCTGGTCTACGTGCAGACCGACTCCATCCCCGACGGGCCGTTCAACTACCTGTACGACAACCAGCCGTCGACGATCATCACCTTCGGACCGACCGACCTGGTCTCGGACGAGGTGGCAGCCATGGCCCGTCACGCCGCCGACCAAGAGGTCGACTAGCACCAAGCTCGATCCAGCTCACGACGCCCCGACCGTTGGTCGGGGCGTCGTCGTGTCCACCCCCGACGACGCCGTGGACGTCAGTGGCCGGCGAAGGCCTCCTCGAGCCACCACGACGCCTGGCTGATGACCTTGGCATCGATCAGGAGGGGCCGGTCACGCGGGCCGTCCAACCATGCACGAACCGGCGCCAGGTCCGACGGCACCCGGACCGTGGTCGCCTCGAAGCCGAAGCCACGGGCGACCGCGGCGATGTCGGTCGGGGGGAACTCCACGGTGCCCAGCTCGTGCCCATGAGGTCCGAAGTGGTGGACCTCTGCGCCGTACGCCTCGTCGTTGTAGACGACGACGACCATGGGCAGGCCGAGCCGTGCGACGGTCTCCAGCTCCGACACCCCCATGAGGAGGCCCCCGTCGCCGACGGCCGCGACCGGCAGGCGGTCGGGCTGGGCCAGCGCGGCCCCGATGGTGGTTGCGAGCCCCAGCCCGATGGACTGGAAGGCCTGGGTGAAGCAGAAGCCCTGCTCGTCGGGGACCGACAGGAACATGCTGGGGTGGCCCATGAAGTTGCCCGAGTCGACGCCAACGATCCGTTCCGCCGGGAGCAGGTCGTCCAGCGCGATGGTGAGTGTCCGCGGGTCGATGCGGTCCTCGGTGCCCTCGTCGTCGTAGGGCACGTCGCGCCAGCGGACCTCCGCGGCGATGCGGTCCCGAATGGTCTCGCGCCGATAGCCGTCGGCGGCCGTGACCTCCTCGAGGGCGGCCGTGGCGGTGGCACGGACGTCGCCGATGACCCCCTCGGCACGGTCCTGCCACGCCCCGATGGCGCTGCGCTCGAGGTCGACCTGGATCACACGGGTGTCCTCGCCGATCAGGTGGCCGTGGCGGGTGGTCCACATGTTCAGCGCGCAGCCCCACCCCACGATCAGGTCGGCGTCGCGGATCAGCTCGGCGGCCAGCGGTGAGGAGAAGCCGCCCGAGACGTCCAGCGACCACGGGTTGCCGTTGAACAGGCCCTTGGCCACCGCGGACGTGGCGACCAACGCACCGGTCCGGTCGGCCAGCGCCTCCAGCGCCTCCCGGCAGCCGGGGCCACGCGATCCGCGGCCGGCGACGAAGACCGGACGTTCGGCGTCCCGCAGCGCCGCCACCAGCAGCGCGACGTCCTCGTCACTCGGGATCACCGACGACGCCTCCGGGTGCGTGTCGGGGTTCCGGCTGGTCGCCCCGTGCCCGGCCTCCATGTCCTGGACCGGCAACGGCAGGTTGAGGATGACCGTGCGACGTTCGTCCCGTGCCCGTCGGAAGGCGGCCACCCCCTGCTCGACGGCGGTGTCGGCGGACGTGATGCGTGCGGACACCGCGCCGACGGACTCCGCAAGAGCGGTCTGGTCGACCCAGAAGTTGGACTGGCGGTTGGTGACCTCGGCGGCCAGGACGAGCAGCGGCGTGCGGCTCTTGGCGGCCTCGGCGATCCCGGTCATGGCGTTGGTCAGGCCGCAGCCCTGGTGCACGCTCAGCAACCCGACGCCACCACCCATCCGGCTGTAGGCGTCGGCCATCGTCGCCGCCCCGCCCTCGTGACGGGCGGCAACGAACCGTGCCCCCGCGGCGACGAGGGCGTTGGTGATGTGGAAGTTGCCCGAGCCGACGACGCCGAAGACCTGTCCTGCCCCCTCCGCCACCAACGCCCGGCCGAGCGCCTCGGCGACCTTCACGACCGTTCGACGAGGGCGACGACGCGCACCGGCGAGCCGGACCCGCCGACGATCTTCAGCGGTGGGGCGATGACGACCGCACCCGTCGCGGGAAGCCGGTCGAGGTTCTGCAGCTGGGCCAGCCCGTACTTGTCGTTGCCCAGCAGGAAGGAGTGGCAGGGGAAGGGCGGGTCGAAGGAGTGAGCGGCGCCCGCGTCGGTGCCGACGGTCTCCACGCCGATGCCCTGCAGCACCGACTCCTCGGCGACCCAGCGGGCGCACTCGGGGCTCATCCCGGGTGAGGAGGGGCCGACGTCGGTGTTGTTGAGCATCTCCTCCTGGGTCGTGCGCGACGACCAGCCGGTACGGCACAGCAGCCAGCCACCGGCGGGGAAGGGACCGTGTTCGTCCTGGAAGGCGTCGAGGTGGGACCGCTCGACGAGGAAGTGCGGGTCCTGCTCGACCTCGGCCGTGACGTCGAGGACGACGGCCGGCGCGACGAAGGCCGACGGGGTCACCGAGCCGATGTCGGCCAGGTCCTTGCCGGTGACCCAGTGGTTGGGGGCGTCGAAGTGGGTGCCGGTGTGCTCACCGGTACGGAAGTTGTTCCAGTACCAGGCCGGGCCACGGTCGTCGTAGCGGCTGATCTCCTCCAGCTCGAACCGGGCGGTCTGCCCGAACTCCGGCGGCAGCTCGAGGAGGGGGGTGTCCGACGACAGCGGGGCGGTCAGGTCGACCACCTCGATCGATCCGTTGCCGAGCGCGTCGACCAGGCTCGCGAGTACGGACATGACAGCTCCTTGGATCAGCGGGTCCCCGTGGTGCGGCGAACCCTAGGGGATGCCGAAGGTGCGTGCCGACGTCCCGATCGTCTCGATCGATGTTGACAGGCTGGTCCGCACGCGGTCGGCTGGTCGTTGGCGTGACACCGGTTGCGCCAGTACGAAGGGCTCCACCATGACAGAGCGCGTCTACAAGGTCATCCAGCTGGTCGGCACCAGCACCGAGAGCTGGGAGCGGGCTGCGTCAGCAGCCGTCGAACGGGCGTCCTCCTCGCTGCGCGACCTGCGGGTCGCCGAGATCGCCGAGCTCGACCTCGTCCTCGAGGACGGCGCCGTCACGCACTACCGCGCGAAGGTCAACGTCTCGTTCAAGTACGAGGACGACGCCAGCTGACATCGGCAGGCGGCCCCACGGCACCGCGCCGCTGGGTCCGCCTGCGGGTCCCTGCCCTCAGGACACAACGGCCGTCGCCTCGATCTCGACGCGCGCCCGGTCCTCGAGCAGCGCGACCACCTGCACCAGCGTCATCGCGGGGTAGTGGTCGCCCAGCACCTCGCGGTAGGCAGCCCCGAGCTCGCGGACGCCAGCCAGGTACTCGGCCTTGTCCACCACGTACCAGTTCAACCGGACGAGGTGTTCGGGGCCGGCGTCGGCCTCGGCGAGCACGGCGACGATGTTGCGCATCGCCTGACGTGCCTGTCCGACGAAGTCGTCGGTCTCGAACACCTGGTCGCCGGTCCAGCCGATCTGCCCGGCGACATGGACCTGCCGCCCCTCAGCGACCATGCCGTTGGCATAGCCCACCGCACGCCGCCACCCCGCCGGATGGAGGGGCTCGGGAAGGGACGTGGACCGCTCGGTCAACGGATCTCCCCTCGCAACCGGAAGCGCTGGATCTTGCCGGTCTGGGTCTTCGGCAGGGCGTCGTGGAACTCGATCGAGCGCGGGTACTTGTACGGCGCGATGGCGGCCTTGACGTGGGTCTGCAGCCGCAGCACGCACGCGTCGTCGCCGTCCACGCCGTCGGTCAGCACGACGTGGGCCTGGACGATGTGGCCCCGCTCCTCGTCGGGGACCCCGACCACCGCACACTCCGCCACGTCGGGATGGCCGAGCAGCGCCGCCTCCACCTCGGGACCGGCGATGTTGTAGCCGGCGGAGATGATCATGTCGTCGTTGCGGGCGGCGAAGTGGAACCGACCCTCCTCGTCGCGGCTGAAGGAGTCCCCGGTCAGGTTCCAGCCGTCGCGGACGTAGCCGGCCTGCCGGTCGTCGGCCAGGTAGCGGCACCCTGTCGGCCCGCGCACCGCCAGCCGTCCCACCTCACCCGTCGGCAGCTCCTGCATGTCGTCGCCGACCACCTTGGCCTCGTACCCGGTGACGGGCCGGCCGGTGCAGGCCGGGGTGGCGTCGTCCAGCCGGTTGGAGATGAAGATGTGCAGCATCTCGGTCGTGCCGATGCCGTCGAGGAGGGGCTTGCCGGTCCGCTCGACCCACTCCTCGAAGACCGGGGAGGGGAGGGTCTCGCCGGCGGAGACCGCGCAGCGCAGCGACGACAGGTCGGCCCCCTCCTCCATGGCCCGCAGCATCACCCGGTAGGCCGTCGGGGCGGTGAAGGAGATCGTCGCGCCGTACGTCTCGATGATCTCGATCATGTTGGGCGGGGCGGCGTTCTCCAGCAGCGTCGCGGTGGCGCCGAACCGCAGCGGGAAGATCGCCAGGCCGCCGAGGCCGAAGGTGAAGGCCAGCGGCGGCGACCCGACGAAGACGTCGTCGGGGGTGACCTGCAGCACCTCGGCGGCGTACCCGTCGGCGATGGCCAGCAGGTCGCGGTGGAAGTGCATGGTCGCCTTGGGCGTGCCGGTCGTGCCCGAGGTGAAGCCCAGCAGCGCCACGTCGTCGCGGCCGGTGTCCACCGACTCGTACCGCACGTCCTTGCCGAGGGCGATCCGGTCCAGCTCGGCGTCGTGGTTGGCGGTGCCGTCGAAGCCGATGACCTTGCGCAGGAAGCGGCTGTCCTTCGCGCACGCCGTCAGCTCGTCCATCATCCGCGTGTCGCAGAGGCCGAAGGCGATCTCGGCCTTGTCGACGATCGCGGTCAGCTCGGTGGCGCGCAGCAACGGCATGGTGTTGACCGCAACGGCGCCGGCCTTGGTGACGGCCAGCCAGCAGGCCACCATCGCCGGGTTGTTGGCCGAGCGCAGCAGCACCCGGTTGCCGGGCTGCACGCCGTAGTCCTCGACCAGCGCGTGGGCCAGCCGGTTGGTCCAGTCCGACAGCTCCTTGTAGGTGCGGCGGCGGCCGTTGCCGATCAGGGCGGTGTGGTCACCGAAGCCTCGCTCGACCATGCGATCGGTCAGCTCGACCGCGGCGTTGAGGTGCTCGGGGTAGTCCAGGTGGTCCAGCAGGAAGTCCGGCCACTGATCGGGCGGTGGCAGGTTGTCCCGTGTGAACGTGTCGACGTGTGCGGTGGCTCCGAGCATCCCTCACCCTCCTGCCAGGACCTGCCTGGCGATGACGACCTTCTGGACATCGCTTGCGCCCTCGTAGATCCGCAGCGCACGGATCTCGCGGTACAGCTGCTCCACGACCGACCCGACCCGGACGCCGTCGCCGCCGTGCAGCTGGACGGCGGCGTCGATGACCTTCTGCGCCTCGTCGGTGGCGAACAGCTTGGCCATGGCCGCCTCACGGGTGACCCGGGCGGCACCGGAGTCCTTGGTCCACGCGGCGCGGTAGACGAGGAGGGCCGCCGAGTCGACGGCAAGGGCCATGTCGGCGAGGTGGCCCTGGACCATCTGCAGGTCGGCCAACGGGGCGCCGAACAGGACCCGGTCACGGGCACGGGCGAGCGACTCGTCGAGGGCCCTGCGGGCGAACCCGAGTGCTGCGGCGCCGACGCTGGCGCGGAAGACGTCCAGCACCGACATGGCGATGCGGAAGCCGGCGCCGGCGTCACCGATCATGGCGTCGGCGGACACCGAGACGCCGTCGAAGCGGAGGCGGGCCAACGGGTGCGGCGCCATCGTCTCGAGTCGTTCCACGACCTCCAGGCCGTCGACGTCGCCGGGCACGACGAACGCCGACAGTCCGCGGGCGCCGGGCGCCTCACCGGTGCGGGCGAACACGACGTACAGGTCGGCGATGCCGCCGTTGGAGATCCACGTCTTCTCCCCGTCCAGCCGCCAGCCGTCGCCGGTGGGTGTCGCGGTGGTCTCGATGCCGGCCACGTCGGACCCGGAGCGGGGTTCGCTGAGCGCGAACGCGGCGATGGCACGGCCCGCCCGCGTCTCGTCCAGCCACGCCCGCTGCGCGTCGGTGCCGAACAGGGTGATGGCCCCCGCCCCGAGGCCCTGCATCGCGAAGGCGAAGTCGGCCAGCCCGTCGTGGCGGGCGAGGGTCTCGCGGACAAGGCACAACGTGCGGACGTCCAAGCGGTCGCCGGCATCGGCCGCGGTGTGGGCCAGCCAGCCGTCGTCGCCCAGCCGGCGCACCAGGTCGCGGCAGGCCGCGTCGACGTCGGTGTGGTCCACCGGCAGGTTGGCGGTGCACCACTCCTCCAGCCGGTCGGCGAGGTCGCGGTGGCGGTCGTCGAGGAACGGCCAGGACAGGAAGCTGCGATCGGCCATCAGTTGCCCTCGAAGACCGGTCGCTGCTTGTCGACGAAGGCGGAGTAGGCCCGTTCGAAGTCGCGGGTCTGCATGCAGATGGCCTGGGCCTGCGCTTCGGCCTCGATGGCCTGCTCGAGGCTCATCGACCACTCCTGGTTCAGCTGGGTCTTGGTGATGCCGTGGGCGAAGGTGGGTCCGTCGGCCAGCCGGTGGGCCAGCTCGAGCGCGGCGCGGTCCAGGTCCTCCGCGGCGGTCAGCCGGTTCCAGAAGCCCCAGCGCTCGCCCTCCTCGGCGGTCATCGTCCGGCCGGTGTACAGGAGCTCGGCAGCCCTGCCCTGGCCGATGATGCGGGGAAGGATCGCGCAGGCGCCCATGTCACAGCCCGCCAGGCCGACGCGGGTGAACAGGAACGCCGTCCGGGCCTCGGGGGTGGCCAGCCGCATGTCGGCCGCCATCGCCAGGATCGCGCCCGCCCCGACGCAGGTGCCGTCGACCGCGGCGATCACCGGCTTGCCGCAGCCGATGATGGCCTTGACCAGGTCCCCGGTCATCCGGGTGAACGCCAGCAGGCCGGCCATGTCCATGCCGACGAGCGGGCCGATGATGTCGTGCACGTCCCCGCCGGAGCAGAAGTTGCCGCCGTTGGAGGCCAGCACGACCACGTCGATGTCGGTGGCGTAGGCGAGGTCGCGGAAGGTGTCGCGCAGCTCGGCGTAGCTGTCGAAGGTCAGCGGGTTCTTCCGCTCGGGTCGGTCCAGCCGGATCACCGCCACACGGCCGTCGGTCTCCCAGAGGAAGTGCTCGGGGGTGCGGTCGGACATCGTCATCGGGTGTGCTCCTCGGGGTGCAGCAGCTTCTCGAGCGCGTGGATCATGGTGCTGACCTCCTCGGTGGAGAGGTCGCCGAAGATGTCGTCGATCCAGCCCCGGTGGGTGGGCGCCATCTCCTCGAAGGTGGTCCGGCCGGCGTCGGTCAGGTGGACCCGGGTGGCGCGACGGTCGCCCTCGATGGCGGCACGGGCGACGAGGCCGTCGGCGGCAAGGCGGTCGACCAGGCCGGTGACGTTGCCGTTGGAGACCATCAGCCGCTTGGACAGCTGGGTCATCCGCATGCCGTCGGGCTCCCGGTACAGGGCCGCCAGGACGTCGAACCGCGGAAGCGTGGTGTCGTGGGCCTCGCGGAGCCGTTCGCGCAGGTCGGACTCGATCCGACGGGTCGCTCGCAGCATGCGCAGCCACAGCCGCAGCCGTTGGGCGTCGGTGGATGTCGACGGGGCGGTCATGTCTCGCCACCGTCGACGGCGATGGCCTGACCCGTCACCATGTCCGAGCCGGGTCCGCACAGCCACAGCGCGGTGGCGGCGACCTCGTCGGGCTGCACCAGCCGACCGGTCGGGTTGCCGGTGAGCAGTCCGGCGAGGGCGTCGTCGGCCGACCGGCCGGTCGCCTCGGTGATCCGTGTGACGCTGCGCTCGACCAGCGGCGTGTCGGTGTAGCCGGGGCAGATGGCGTTGACCGTCCGACCGCTCCCGGCGACCTCCTTGGCCAGCGCGCGGACCAACCCGACGGTGCCGTGCTTCGCGGCGCAGTACGCGGCGACGTAGGGGTACCCGACGAGGCCGGCGGTCGAGGCGACGGCGAGCAGGCGCCCCCAGCCGGTCGCGGGCTGGCGAAGCGCCTCCCGCAGGGTCAGGAACGTCCCGGTCAGGTTGACGTCGAGGAGCTGCTGCCACTGGTCGAGGCTGGTCCGGGTGGCGGGTGCGCTGGCCACGGCGCCGGCGTTGGCGACGACGATGTCGAAGGGGCCGCGGTCGGCGAACAGCGTCGTGACCGCCGCTTCGTCGGTCACGTCGAGGGGTGCGGCGGTGATGGCGTCGTGGGCGTCGGCAACGTCGGCCAGCGGGTCGGGGCGACGGCCGGCGATCGTGACCCGGGCGCCGGCGCCGGCGAGGGTCCGGGCGATGGCCGCGCCGATGCCCGTCCCGCCGCCGGTGACCAGCGCGGTCCGTCCCTCGAGGGGGCCCAGCGGATCCGCCATCAGACGTTCGTCCCGAGGGTCTCGCCGCGTTCGGCCAGCCGGTACAGCTGGTCGCGGCCGGGCAGGTAGGGCAGCGGCCAGCTGACGCCCCGGTCGCCGAGCTGGGCAGCCGCGTGCAGCGTCCAGTAGGGGTCGGCCAGGTGTGGTCGTGCGAGGCAGACCAGGTCGGCCCGGCCGGCCATGAGGATGGAGTTGACGTGGTCGGGTTCGTAGATGTTGCCGACGGCCATCGTCGCCATGCCCGTCTCGTTGCGGATGCGGTCGGAGAACGGCGTCTGGAACATCCGGCCGTAGACGGGCCGCGCGGCGGTGGAGGTCTGACCAGCGGACACGTTGCAGATGTCGACCCCGGCGTCCTGCAGCACGCGGGCGACGTCGACGGCATCGGTCGGGGTGATGCCGTCCTCGCCGACCCAGTCGTTGGCCGAGATGCGGACCGAGATCGGCCGGTCCTGCGGCCACACGGCGCGCACGGCGTGGAAGACCTCCAGCGGGAAGCGCATCCTGTTGTCCAGCGAACCGCCGTAGGCATCGGTCCGGCGGTTGGTGACCGGGGTGATGAAGCTGCTCAGCAGGTAGCCGTGCGCCATGTGCAGCTCGATCATGTCGAAGCCGCAGCGCAGCGCCATCTCGGTGGCGGCGACGAACTCCTCGCGCACCCGGTCCATGTCGTCGCGGTCCATGGCCCTCGGCACGTCGTTGCGGTCCGACCAGGGCACCGCCGACGCGGCCATCAGCGGCCACGAGTCCACCGGCAGCGGAGCGTCCATCTCCTCCCAGCCGAGCTGGGTCGAGCCCTTGGACCCGGAGTGGCCGATCTGGGCGGCGATCATGGCGGGGCTCTCGGCGTGGACGAAGTCGACGATGCGCCGCCACGCCTCCTCGTGCTCGGGGGCGTAGAAGCCGGTGCAGCCCGGTGTGATGCGTCCCTCGGGGCTGACGCACGTCATCTCCGTCATGACCAGGCCGGCGCCACCCTTGGCCCGTTCGCCGTAGTGGACGAGGTGCCAGTCGGTGGGGCAGCCGTCGACGGCGCGGTACTGCGCCATGGGCGAGACGACGACCCGGTTGACCAGCGACAGGTCACGCAGCCGGTAGGGGGCGAACATGGGTGGCCGGTCGACGGCGGACTCCTCGGCGCCGGCCCGACGCTGGAACCAGGCCTCGGCGTCGGCCAGCCAGTCGGGGTCGCGCAGCCGCAGGTTCTCGTGGCCGATGCGCTGGGAGCGGGTCAACAACGAGTAGTTCAGCTGCACCGGGTCGAGGTGGAGGTACCGCTCGACGTCCTCGAACCACTCGGTGGAGTTGCGGGCCGCGGACTGCAGGCGCAGCACCTCCAACCGACGCTCGTCCTCGTACCGCGAGAAGGCGGCGGACATGTCCGGCTCGTCCTGCAGGTAGTCGGCCAGGGCGATCGCGCTCTCCAGCGCCAGCTTCGTGCCCGACCCGATGGAGAAGTGCGCGGTGGCCGCGGCGTCGCCCATCAGGACGAGGTTGCGGTGGCTCCAGGTGGCGCAGAGGACCCGCTGGAAGTTGATCCATGCGGAACCACGCGGGTGCCGGTCGTTGCTGAGCAGCGCGTGGCCGTCGAGGTGGTCGGCGAAGATCTCCTCGCAGGTGGCGATGGACTCGGCCTGGGTCATCTCGTCGAAGCCCCAGGCCCGCCACGTGTCCTCCGCGCACTCCACGATGAACGTCGCGGTGTCGGCGTCGAACTGGTAGGCGTGTGCCCAGACCCAGCCGTGGGGTGTCTCGGTGAAGACGAACGTGAACGCGTCGTCGAAGGTCTGATGGGTGCCGAGCCACACGAACTTGCAGGCACGCACGTCGATGTCGGGCTCGAACACGTCGGCGAAGGCCATGCGCGCCTTCGAGTTGACCCCGTCGGCTGCGACGACCAGGTCGTAGTCGTCCATCAGCGGGGTCGGATCGGCAACCTCCGACTCGAACCGCAGGTCGACGCCCAGCTCGCGGGCCCGTCCCTGGAGGATCTCCAGCAGCTTCCGGCGTCCGATGCCGCAGAAGCCGTGGCCCGTGGAGAGGGTGCGCGTGCCGCGGTGGTGCACGGCGATGTCGTCCCAGTAAGCGAAATGGGATCGGATTGCGGCCGCGCTGATCGGGTCGTTGGCCGCCAGGTTGTCCAGGGTCTCGACCGACAGCACGACACCCCAGCCGAACGCGTCGTCGGCCCGGTTGCGCTCGAGGACCACGACGTCGTGGTCGGGGTCGCGCAGCTTCGCGCTGATGGCGAAGTACAGCCCGGCTGGGCCACCACCGAGACAGGCGATCTTCATGTGGTCAGTTCAACCACAGTCCTTCGCACTTGTAAAGTTCAAGTGTGAAGTATCTGCGCCAGATCCTCTGGAGCGCGGAGCTCCCGCCTGGCCCTGCCGACGAGAACTGCTGCGACGGTGGACAGGACGACGACATCGACCAGCTGAAACGGGTGGGTCGCCGCACCACCGGTACTCGACAGCAGCTGGGGCAGGAGGGACACCACCCGCATGCCCAGGAGGGCAACCGCGAGCATCGCCAGGGTCAACGTCCAGCCCACCACGTCGGTCGAGCCCCGACCCGTCCACGTCAAGGCGACCACGACCAGCAGCCAGGCGGACCAGACCACGGACGGGACGAGCAGCGGTCCGGGCAGGGCCGGGGTGGCCAGCAGCCCGATCTGCACCACCGCGGTGGCGGACAGGCCGACGACGAACGCGAGCATCCACGGGCGGAAAGGGACGCGATCGACGCCTTCGTGGAACGCCGCGAGGCCGAGCAGGAGCACCGCCATCAGGGCCAGGGCGATCCACCGCATGGCGACGGTCAGCCAAGGCGTCGAATCGGCACCGGCAAGCAGTGCGACCGCGGCCGTGGCCGCCCCGATGATCGACGGGAGGAACGCCAGCGCGGCGAGGACCCGGGCCGTTCGCCAGCGGCCGAGGACGAGGCTGGCGTAGGCGCCCATCCACGCGGTCGCTTCGGCAACGTCGAGCGGCAGCGGTCGTCCACCGTCTGCGGCTGCCACGACGTGGTCGGGCACGGCGGGCCATGGGACCAAGCCAGCGAGCCACGCCTGCTGGGCCACCATGACCGTGGCGCCCACGGCGTTGACCAGCAGCACGACGAGGGCGACGCGCCGGACCGCCTCGCCCCACAGGAAGGCCTGTGGGGGCGCATCGACACCGCCCAGCCGCAGCCGCACCGGCAACGCCACGACACTTGCCCGCTCCGACCATCCGGGCCGTCCGCAGTACGCCAGGTACTCCGCCTCCTCGGGGTCATCGGTCGCCATGCTCGCCAGGAAGGTCGAGACCATCTCCTCCTCCCACTGCCGGCGGTAGGCCGTCGGCAGGATGCGCAGCAACCGTCGGTAGCGGACCTCCAGCATCGTCGGTTCCTGCTCGCTGCCCGCGGTGCGGTTCATGCGCCGCCGGCTTCCCACGACGGGCGCAGGGCCCGGAGCCGATCGCTGGCGATGCGGGCGTTGGCTGCGTGCCGTTGGGCTTCCCGCCAGAGGACCTGCCCGCCCGCGTCGGTGATCTGGTAGTAGCGGCGCAGCCGACCGTCGTGGACCTCGTCTCGGTCCGGTTCGACCAAGCCGTCCTCGACGAGGCGGTCCAGGACTCCGTACAGCGTGCCGACCTTCAGGTCGACGCGGCCGTCGGACAGCTCGTCGACCTCCTGCATGATCCCGTACCCGTGGCGAGGACCACCGGTGAGCACCGTGAGGACGAAGAACGCCTGCTCGGTCATGCGTCGTGGTGCCATGGCCAGAATATATTGTGGAACAAGATATCGGGCAAGGGTGTGTGTGCGGCGGGACGTACCCCGTCACTGCGACGGGGTGTCGGCGGCGCCGAGGGCCGCACCGAGCTGGGCACGCGAGCGGATGCCGAGCTTCCGGTAGATGCGCGTGATGTGGACCTCGACGGTCTTGGGGCTCATGTGCAGCCGACGCGCCGCTTCCTTGACCGTCGCGCCCGCGAGCAGGGCGTCCGCCACACGCCGCTCGGCTGCCGTCAACGCCCCCGTTCGGGACCGCCCGGCGCTGCTGACCATCTCCGCATCGACCCGCGCCACCCAGCCCTGCGCGCCGATGGCCGCGAAGCCGTCCCTCGCGTGCTGCAGCGCCGCCGCCGCCTGTCCGCGCTGTCGTCGCCGACGCTGTACCTGTCCGAGGACCAGCATGGTTCGTGCCTCGTCGAAGGGGAACGGTCGCCTGGCGTGGTACCGCCGCGCCTCCTCGAGGTGGTCGAGGGCGTCCTCGAGGCGCCCGTCGGCCGCAGCGAGCTGGGCCCGCAGTCGCCGACAGACCGCTTGGGTGGGTGCGGTGTCGAGCACATCCGCGGCCTCGGCGAGGTCATCGATCAGGACTGCAGCCGCCGTGAGGTCCCCGACCTCGACCAGGGCGTCGGCGAGCAGCTGGGCACCGCGCCTGAGCACGGGGTTGCGGAGGCCGATTCGCTCCTCCAGCTCCACAGCGGCCCGCAGGTGGCCGACTGCCGCGTCCGGTCGCCCTCGCGACAGCTCCACGAACCCCATCGTCGACAGCGCCTGACGGACCACCCACGGGTCCTCGCCTGCCCCGGCAACGACCCGGCACTCCTCCGCCTCGCGGGTGGCGCCATCGAGGTCGCCGAGGTGGGCATCGATGATCGCGAGCATCCACAGCGCCTGGCACCGCTGGTAGTCCTGTGCGGTCGCCTCGGCGGCCTCGAGGACCTGCTCGGCGACCGCACGGGCCTCGGCCAGCTCGCCGAGCCGGAGGAGGGTCAACGGCAGGTGGGACAGGGCATAGGGAACGCTGGACTCGTCGCCTTCGTCTCGGGCTGTCTGCAGGGTGGCCTCCAGCGCCTCCTTCGCCCCGTCCACGTCGTCGGTCCACGCCAACCATGCCCCGAGGGCAGCGCTCGGCCGATCGGCCACCCGTGGTGCGGGCGCCTTGCCCTCCAGGAGGATCGCCCGTTCCACGTCCTCCATCACCAGACCACCGCCGAGGGCGAGGGTGGCGGCGATCCGTCCCTGCAACGCCATGCATGCTGTCGCCGGGTCGGGTTCGTCCATTCCGGCCAGCAACGTCATGGCCCGGTCGGCATGCCCGAGGGCGAGCGTCATGTCGTGGGTGGCGACTGCGGCGACCTGGGCGTGGAGACGCGCCTGCAGCCCCACGTCGTCGGTGACCAGCTGCAGCCCCGACAGGCAATGTGCAACCGCGATCTCGCTGATGCCGTTCTCGAACTCGACCTCTCCCAGCAACAGCAGTGCCCGGGCATGCATGTCGTCCGTGGTCGGGCTGCCGAGGACCGACCTTGCGAGCCCGACGGCTTCGTCGGTGTCGCCGAGGCGGAAGCACAACGCGGCGAAGTCCAGCCGGCGCCGAGCACGGTCATCGTGGTCGGTCTCGGGTGTCCGGGCCACCGCCAGCGCGGCCAGCTCCGCAGCCGCGCTCGGCGACCCCCGGGCCGCCGTGGCGGTGGCCGCTCGTTCCAGCGCATCGGCGACGGCGCCGTCCGGACGGCTGTCGGCGAGTGCCATGTGCCTGGCCTGTTGTTCGACCTCGGGCACGAGTGTGGCCAGGGCCGCATGCGTGGCACGGCGTTGGGGGCCGGTTGCGCCCTCGCGCACCGCCACCGCCAGCATCTGGTTGGCCAGCTTGACCACCCCGCGATCGACGGTGGTGAGGCCGGCAGCCTCCCACGCGTCGAGGGTCGCCGCACCCCCGGCCTGTGCGAGGACCAGATCGACCGTCGGGCGAGACGCGAACGCGATCAGCCGCAGCAGTGCGCGGTCGGATTCCTCCAGCCCTTCGACGCGGGCCGCGACGAGGTCACGAAGGCGAGCCGGCAGCGGCAGGGGCTCGTCGGCCCGGGGGAGCCGGTCCAGCATGCGCACGCCCCGGGCCAGCTCGAGGGCGAGCAGCGGGTGCCCCCCGGCGGCGGCGACGAGGCGCTCGACGAGGGTGCGGGGCAGCGACGGTCGATCGAGCTCGGCCAGGATGCGGCGCATGCTGTCTGCATCCAGCGGGCCGATGGTCCGTTCGTGGAGACGGGTGCCGAAGGCGTCGACCAGCGTCTGCCGGACACGTCCTGGCGGAGCGGTCGCAGGCGCGGTCAGGAGCACGCGAACGGCGTGGTGGTCGATGCGCCGCAGCGCGAAGGAGAGCGCATCCGCCGTCGGCCTGTCCAACCACGGTTCGTCGTCGACGGCGACAAGGACCGGACCACCGGCGCACAGCATTCGCAACAGCGTGGACAGGGCGGTGCCGACGGTGCGGGGCTCGACGTCGATCGAGGGATCGGTCCGGAGGGTCACGCTGTCGACGGCGCGTCGCTGGGGTGCGGGCAGGCAGGCCAGGACCTCCTCGTCCACCCCGTCCAGCAGGTCGGCGAGGCCGGCGAAGGCCAGCAGCTCGTCAGCCACCGACGCCCGAACACGCAGCACCCGGTGGCCCGCGGCTTCGGCCATGTCGACCGCGGCCCACCACAGGGCGGTCCTGCCGATGCCACCGTCACCGTGCAGCACCATCCCACTCGGATGGTCGACGTCGTCATGGAGGAGGTCGTGCAACGCATCGACCTCCTCGGCCCGGCCCCAGAGCCGGCGCAGCGCATCGGAGTCCACTGCTCCCCGATCCTCGACCGGGGTCTGAGCTGCCCCCGGAACCTCGGATCGTCAGGATACAGCCGCGTTCGTGCCGACGGCAGCAGTTCCGTGTCTGCAGGTGCCGTTGCGCGGCTACTCCAGGGCGAACACGGCCAGCCCGAGTGGTGTGACACCGATCAGGACCGTCCGGCCGTCGGCGGTGATGGCGACGAGCCGAACTCGGTCGACGGTGGAGTAGTCGATCACAGTGCCATCGGCGCCGACGTGGACCGAGCCGTCGCCGCGCAGGCGGAACGACCACCGGGTCGTGCCCGTCGGCGTCACCGAGTCAACCGTCTCGGCGAACTGGCCGGCGACCACGGCGTTGCCGGAGACGTCGACGAGGAGGCTGCCGTAGTCGGGGACCTCGAAGCTCCCCGCGGCCGTGCGCCACGACTGGGTGAGGGTCGCCGGCTCGATGCCCAGCAGCCCCGCGATGCTCGTGTGCCCGTACAGCTGGCCGGTGGGCGCCACGCCGATGGTCCTCGGACGATCCGGGAACTCCCCGGGACGGGCCGGGGCGCCGCTGTCGCTGAGCTGACGCGCCTGCTCGACGAGGGCGGTGCCGTTGTCGTGGATGCGGAACGTGCGCCCGCTCGTTCGGCCACCGTCGGTGGGGAACCGATGGCGGCCCGACAGCGTTTCCTCGCCGGAGACGATGATGTCATCGCCGACGACTGCCCAGGCCCCGATGTCGACCGCTCCGACCGGGAGGCGGACCGAGCGGTCGATGATCCCCGGGTCGATCAGGTCGGCCGTTCGGGGCAGACCGGCCATGTCGATGGCGTGCAGCCACCACTCGTCGTCGGTGATGTCGTCGGAGTCGTCTCCTGCGCCGCGCTGCAGGACATATGCCGTGTGGCGGTCCGCGGCAACACGCAGGTCCTCGACCCAGGCACGGTCACCGTTGAAGTCCGACGCCGCCCCACCCGGCACGGTGGGGTCCATGCGGATGTTCGCGGTTTCGACCACGTCGGGCAGGGTGATGTCGAGCAACCTGAGCGAGCTGTAGCGCACGTAGTCCACGGCTTCGCCCTGCCAGACCAGCAGCCGCGTGCCATCGGGGGAGAGGCGAAGTGGGTGGCCGTCGCAGTCGCGCAGGGGGTCTGCGTCGGCGAATCCCCCGCCCGTCGCGTGTCGAGGTGTGGAGAACGTGCGGCTGGCCCGCCCGGTCGCCGCGTCGATGCGCAGCAGCACGAAGCTCCACTCCAGGACGTTGGTCTGCTCGTATCCGCGGATGGCCCAGACCCGCCCGTCGCGGTCGACCACCGGAGGGCACGTCCCCTCGATGTCGCTGATGGACCAGCGGATGTCGCCCGTCCCGAGATCGATGCCGAACAGGGAGATCTCGTTGGCCGTTCGTCGCTCGTCCCGGGTGTCGACCGCCGGGACCACCAGCACGTCGCCGGCGATCAGGGGGGTCCCGGCCCAAGGCGCATCCGACCAGTACGTGGTTCCGGGGAGCGTGCCGAACCACCCCACCGTCGGGGGTGTCGACGGGGTCGTGCCGTCGCCGCGGAGGGTCCCCTGATCGGTGCTGAGGACGCTGCTGAATCCCGTGGCCGGGACCGGATCGACGGGGAAGGGGGACGGCGTGCGGTTGGCGCCGATTACCGTGCGTGCGTCGGGCCCCAGCGCCTCGAGCACCGCGCCGTAGGCGTTGACCACCCGGCCGACCTGTGGATGGGTCGAGGAGTGGGCCGTGGCGTTCATCAGGTGGATGAGCTGGAGTGCGTGCAGGTCCGGATCGGCGGCCCGCATCATGGCGAAGACACCTGCCACGTACGGCGCGGAGTAGCTCGTGCCGTTCACCGGTCGCAACCGGTTGCCCGTGTTGTCGGGGTTCGCGCCGACGAGCACGGTGAAGGGTGCGAACATCTTCACCGCACAGACCGGGTTCTCGCACGCCTCGAAGCCGAAGTTCGAGTTCGGGTGCCTGTCACGGGTACCGCTGGTCAGACCACCCACGCAGTAGACGCCGTCCAGCTCGCAGGGGTAGGTGCCCGTTCGCTCCCAGCACACCCCGAAGGGGAGGCAGTCGGTGCGGTTGAGGTCCAGCCCCTGGTTGCCGGCCGACGCGACGAAGACGGCGTCACCCAGGATCTGCAGCCCCCGGGTCACGTGCTCCAGGGGGCGCATCATCGGCGTCAGGGCAGCAGGCACCGTGAAGGACAGGCTCGCGTTGATCACAGGAGGCACCCCTTCCCCGGCCATCGTCGCCAGCGCGGCGATCATCGATCCCGTCGTGGTGCCCAGAAGGCCGTACTGACGGATTCGGCCGATCGGACCAGCTGCGCCTGCCGACCCGAACTGGTTGTCGAGGACACCCGCGGCCGCAACCGAGACATCGGTGCCGTGCCACGGACACGGCCGACCGCCACACGGGGTCGTGTTGCGGATGCCGTCCCGGCCGAGGGTGCCCTCGGGGTAGTCGTCGTTGTCCTCCGCGAAGCCGGAGTCGAGGATCCCGATTGTGACCTCGGCGTCCGCCCGGTCATTGGCGGCCAGCAGGCGCCAGGCCTCGGCCGTCCCCGTCCCCGGCAGGCCGTCCCGCGCGAACTGCGGCCAGGTGAACGGGTTGGCGAACTCCACCACCCCGTCGATGTTGGGCGACTCCTCGACCTCGCCGTCGAGGAGCTCGTCGCGCTCTGCGACGACGTTGAGTCCAACCGTCAGGCCGTCGGCGACGGCAGCCGTTGCGGTCGCGACCGTCGACAGGGCGGTGTCGGAGGTGACGATGTGGTGTCCCGTCGCGATGCCGTTGAGCAGCTGCAGGTCCGATCCGAGCTGTTCGACCTCCACGCGGGAGAACGAGCTGCCGGGGGTCGGCAGTCGGACGACCCAGGTCGGCGGGATGATGTCGGAGCCGGGGATGGACTGCAGCACCTGCCCGTCGACCTCGTGCAGCCACGTGTCGAAGGCCGCCTCGTCACGGGTGGACACCACGAGCTCGTCCTCGACAAGGCGGGTGGCTGTCCCTTCGTCGTCCAGGATCTCCGCGACCGGCCGGGGCCCGAGATCGCCGACTTCGGGCTCCATGCCGACGGGGTCGGCGGGGCGCACCTCGAAGGTGGGCGGCGGCGGGAGGGTCTCGCACACCTCCAGCGCTGCGGCGTCCTCCGAGACGGCGGCAGGGCCTCCGAGGACGATGATCCGTTCGGGGGCCAGCCGCGCGATCTCGTCACGGACCACGTGGGGCAGGCAGTCGTGGCGGGTGAGCAGCAGCGCGCCGTCGGACGCGACGACTGCTGGCGTGGCGGCCATGGCGTCGGGGGAAGTTCTCGGCGGTTGCGATCCAGACGTTGGCGACGTCCAGCCCCGACGGGCGGACGGCGGTGTTGACCTCGACGGCGGTGTGGATGCGCGTCGAGCCGCCGAGGCGACCGGGCACCGCGTCGGTGACCTCCCCCAGCTGGAGGGCGACGCCATCGGTGATGGCGGCGTTGCCGCCGAGGAGCCTGACGTGGCTGGGGCCGAGCTGCCGGAGCGCTGCTGCTGTCTCGGGCGGGAGGTAGTCGCGCTGGACGAGCAGGATCGGTGCGTCGTCGATGGCAGCGGCGACCCCGCCGGCGAGGGCATCGGGGAAGTCCTGGGCGGTCGCCAGGTAGACCGTGTCGGCACCGTCGGGCCAGCCGTCCAGGGCGATGCGCGCGACGGTGTCGACCACGTTGTCGCCAGCGATGCGACGAACGGTGCCGAAGCCGGCCAGGGTCGTCACAACCTCCTCCGGGACGACATCGACGCCGCCGAGCACGGCGATCTCGTGGGGTTGCAGTCGCTGGAGCTCCTGGATCGTGGCGTCCGGCACGGTGGGACCGTCGGTCAGGAGGATCGGCGCCGCCGCCCGGTGTGCGCGGGGTCCGCCGGCGAGGGCGAACGCGAACGCACCGCCGGGGGCGACGTAGACGGTGTCGGACCGCTCGAACGCCGCACGGGCGACCGCTGCCGCGGTGCCGAAGCGGCTGTCACCCTGCAGGCGCTCCGTCGGGAGGCCCGGTTGCGGCGTACCCGGCTCCTGCGCACCGGCGGGCGGGAGCAGCCCGAGGAGGCTGACGAGGGCCAGGATGGTGGCCAGTCGTCGGGAACGCGAGTTCGACACAGGAGAGCTCCCCTCGAGCGGGCCCGTCCGGTCGGACGGATCTGTGGGGCACGGTAGGCCGCACCACCTCCGCCCGAATCAGGGGTTCCCCTACACCTCGCCAGCAGGAACTGACCGTGGTCATGTCGAACCCCCGGTCACATGAGCCGTCGAACGCTGATCAGCGTCCTGTCCGTCCTGCTGGTCCTGGGCCTGCTGCCCGCCGCCCTGACCGCGGAGGAGGTCGTGGCCTGGGAGGCCTACGACCGGGACGCGGAGTACGGCGTGGTCAGCCAGACCGACATCCCGGTCAC
The DNA here is from genome assembly GCF_003344865.1 of Euzebya pacifica. Lineage (GTDB taxonomy): Bacteria > Actinomycetota > Nitriliruptoria > Euzebyales > Euzebyaceae > Euzebya > Euzebya pacifica. The sequence goes on along the minus strand of NZ_CP031165.1, from coordinate 73,848 downwards.
CATGCGCGACGGCATCCGGCTGCGCGCCGACGTGCACCGCCCGGACGCGCCGGGCCGGTTCCCGGTCATCCTGACCCAGACGCCCTACTCCAAGGGCGGCGCCGGACTCGGCGGCGCGAACCCCTACTTCGTGGAGCGCGGCTACGTGCACGTCGTCGTCGACGTCCGCGGCACCGGCGGGTCGGAGGGGCAGTGGGATTCCTTCGGCGAGTCCGAGCAGGGCGACGGCTACGAGCTGGTGGAGTGGGCCGCAGCGCAGGAGTGGTCCGACGGCAACGTGGGCCTGTGGGGGGCCTCCTACCTGGCGATCAACCAGCTGTTCACCGCGGCGCTGCAGCCGCCGTCGCTGAAGGCCATCTTCCCGATCGTCCCGTCGGCCGACACCTACCGCGACATCGTCATGGCCGGCGGCCAGGTCAACACCGCGTTCATCCCGTTGTGGCTGGGGCTCGTGACCGGCACGGGAGTGCAGCCGCCGACCTACACCGCACAGGACCCGCTCGGGGCGGCCGGCGCCGTCGCCAGCCACGCCGGCAGCGTGCCGGCCTTCCAGGGCCGAACGGTCATCGACAGCGTGACCGGGGGCGACAACGCCTACGACGGACCGTTCCACCGGCTGCGCTCCCCCATCGAGGTCATCGACCGGGTCGAGGTGCCCGCGTTCGTCGTCGGTGGCCTGCGCGACATCTTCCAGCGGGGCGAGCCGTTGGTCTACGAGGCGCTGGCCCGGGGCCTGCCGCACGACACCAAGCTGCTGATGGGCAACTGGACCCACGGCGACTTCGGCGACGGCCTGCCGACCGCCGAGCTGCCCGTCACCCTCGACAGCATCGCGCTGCGCTGGTTCGACAACTACCTGAAGGGCGACAACACCCACATCAACCGCATCCCGGCTGTCACGCAGTGGGTGCGCGGCGCCGGCGTGTTCGCCCCGCAGCAGAACTGGCCGAACCCGGCCATGGCACCCGAGCGGTTCTACCTGCGTGGCGAGGGCGGTCTGTCCACGGAGGCGCCCTCCACCGACGAGCCGGCCGACAGCTACCGGATGATGCCCATCTCCGGGGCATGCACCGGTTCGAGCACCCAGTGGCTGATCGGCGTGACCGAGAGCTCGCCGTGCACCACCGACAACCGGCTCAACAACGAGCTGGAGGTCCTCTACACCACCGAACCGTTGGAGGAGGACCTGCGCCTGGACGGCCCGATCGGCGCCCGGATGTGGATCCGCACCGATCGGGAGGACGCCGTGGTCGTCGTGCGCGTCCAGGACGTGGCGCCCGACGGCACCTCCACCGAGCTGTCGACGGGCCTGATGGCCGCCTCGCACCGGCGCCTGAACGTGGACCGGACCCGGGTGGTCGACGGCCACATGCTGATGCCGTATCACGACTTCACGAGGGAGGCGCAGATGCCGGTGCCCGCGGGCGAGGCCATCCCGGTCAACGTCGAGGTCTTCCCGACCAACGCCGTCATCAAGGCCGGCCACTCGCTGCGGATCAGCGTCGGGCCCTCCGACGTGCCACACGCGATGTCCCCGCTCCCGATGCTCGGCAACAGCCTTGGCGGCACGGTGGAGATCATCCACGACACGGCCCACGCGTCCTACGTCAACATCCCCGTCCTGCGCTGACCCGCGGGCCGGTCCCGGGCGGACGTCGTCGGAGGAGCAGCCGATCCGTCAGCGGCGATGGGGTCGGTACTCCAGTACGACGAGGCGTCCGTCCAACGTCTCGGTGGACAGCAGCTCGAGGTCCACGTCGGGCAGGCCGGCCAGGGCGGGTTCCCTGCCGGACTCGCCGAGGGCCAGCGGGAAGACGACCAGCCGCAGGCGGTCCACCAGGTCGGCCGCCACGAGGGTCGACACGATCGACAGGCTGCCGAAGGTCCGCAGGGGGACGTCGAGGGAGGACTTGAGGGTCCGTACCTCGCTGACGGCGTCGCGGGTGATCCGGCTGTTCGCCCACGCGAGCGGTTCGTCCAGCGTCGTCGAGCAGATGACCTTGGGGAGCTCCGTCATCCGGTCCGGACTGTCGGAGGGGTCGGCCACCGCCGCCGCCAAGAGCGTCTCGTAGGTCACCCGACCCATCAGCAGGCACTGCGGAACCGCCATCTCGGCATCGATCCACCGACCGAGGTCGGGGCCGTACAGGCCGAAGTAGGCGGGGGCGTCCTTGCCCTTGGCGTAGCCGTCGACGGTGACGAACAGGTCTGCGGTCAGGGTCGAGATGGTCAGTCCTTCTGTCGTTGCGGGGTTCCTACGATCGGTCGGTCACTGTAGGAAGCCCCGGGGACTGATGTCACGGACGACGCGGTCAGCCGGGGACGTCGCCGGGCAGGCAGAAGTCGTCGATGAGGACGACCTCGCGGCCCACCCTCGCCAGCAGCGAGGCGGCGACTGCGGCCCGGTTGCCGGTGGCGCAGTAGACCCAGACCGGCCCGGCGGGCAGCTCGCCCTCCCGGGCAAGCACCTCGTGGAAGGGGATGTGGATGGCGGCCGAGTGGTGGCCGCTGTCCCACTCGTGCTGGTCACGCGTGTCGAGGACCACCGCGTCTGCAGGACGCGCGTCGTTGACCTCGGGCCATCGGACGCGGCGCGTCACGCCAAGGCCACCGGGACCGGCGAAGTCGGTCACCGGCCCGATGCCGACGCCGACGATGTCGTCGAGGCCGATGCGGGCGAGCATGACCTGCGCCTCCCGCAGGTCGCGCTCGTCGGGGGCCAGCAGCAGCAAGGGATCGGCTGCATCGTGGACCCAGCCGAGGTAGGTCGGCAGGTCGTCACGGAGCTCCACGTTGACGCTCCCGGGCAGGTGCCCGGCCGCGAACGGTCCGCGAGCGCGGAGGTCGACCACCATCGAGCCCCTGTCGATGTGGGCGGCCACGTCGCCGGCGGTGAGGCGTTCGGGCAGCTCGGTGGGCACCCGACCGGGCCCCTGGCGATTCGCCGGGTCCATCCGCTCGTAGTAGGTGGGGTAGGGACCGAGGCCAGCGATCAGCTCGTCGGCGAAGGCCTCGGGGTCGGCGGTGAGGAGGGCGGGGTTGCGGGTTCGTTCGTCGGCCACCGTGCCGCTGTGGATGATGTCGGCAGTCCCGGAGCTGCAGTGGCTGCCGAACCCGTGGGTGGGGAACACCGGGATCCCGCCGTCGACGAGGCCGGCGAGGTGCCGGACCGATGCGTGTTGCTGCAGGCTGAGGGAGTGCGTCAGCGCCTCACTGATCAGGTCGGTGCGACCGACCGCCGCGTACAGCATCGACCCACCGGTGAACAGCCCGATGACCTCGTCGTCGCGCATGGCCAGGTAGGACATGTGGGTGGGCGTGTGGCCGGGCGTGTGCACCGGTACGAGGCGCAGGTGGCCGGTCTCCAGCGCGGCGCCGTCCCGCACGACGTCGTGCTCGAAGGCCATCGCCTCGCCGTCGGGGATGCCGTAGCTGGCGCCGACGGCACCGGCCAGGGCGAGCCCCCCGGTGACGTAGTCGTTGTGCACGTGGGTCTCCAGGACGTGGGTCACGCGCACCGATGCGTCCTCGGCGGCGCGCAGGACGCGTTCGATGTCTCGCTGCGGATCGATGACGACGCCCACGTCGCCGTCGGTCAGCAGGTAGCTGCGGTCGCCCAGGCTGGTGGTGTCGATGACCACCAGCCCGTCGGTCGTGATGCCGGTCACGACTTCTCGATGAGGAAGACGAACGAACCGTTCTCCTCCCGCTGCTCGATCAGCTTGTTGCCGGTCCCCTCCGTCCAGGCGGGGATGTCGGTGCACGACCCCCGGTCGGTGGAGATGACCTCCAGCACGTCCCCGGACTGGAGGTCGGTGATGGCCATCCGGGTCTTGACCACGGGCATCGGGCACGCGAGTCCACTCGCGTCGAGGGTCTTGGCGATGTCGGCCATGTCAGCTCCTTGTCTGCCCGGGGTGCTCCACCCGTGGGCGCTCAGATGAACAGGTTGATCTCGGACTTCTTCATCTCCGCCACGGCCGCCGCCGCGCCCAACGGCTCCTGCAGGCCGTCGATGAGGTCCTCGCGCTCCAACCCCATCAGGTCCATCGTCATCTGGCAGGGGGCGATGCGAACCCCCAGCTCGAGCGCGATCTCCATCAGCTCCTCGGGCGGCGCCACGCCCTGCTCCGCGGCGATGGTGCGCATCATCTTCGCCCCGGCCCCACCCACGTTGAGATGGCTGAGGTTCTCGCGGTTCATGACGCCGAGCGCCTTGGTCATCCAGTTGTTGCCCGTGATGCCGACGCCCGGCTTCTTCAGCGGGAACAGCCCCCAGAACGTGCAGAAGAGCATGACGTCCATGCCGTAGGCCGCGCCGGTCGTGGCGAGGATGTACTGGGGCCAGACTTTGTCCAGGTCTCCCGACCAGCACACGATCGTCATGCTGCCAGCGTCTGGATCTCCAGCCATCGGGTCCTCCTTTGTGGTTCGGCTCGGTGGCCTCTAGGCCACCGCCTTCGCGGTACGGGCGTCGTCGGCGAGGTCATTGAGCAGGTCGGCGGAACGGGTGGCCCGAGACGACCACCAGGCCGCGAGGTGTCCCACGACCTCGGGCCATGTGCGGGTGCGGTAATCAGCGGCTCGGGCGTGGTTGCCCAGCCAGCCCAGCGTCCCCGCAGGGTCCTGCTGGAGCAGCGCCCGCAGCACGTAGCGTCGTTCCCCGACCCGGGGCGCGAGGTCGAGTCGACCGGCCGCCAGCAGCAGGTCGTCGCGCGTGAGGATGGCGCCGTACCGAGCGGGGGCGAGGAGCGCCTGCACGAGGTCGTCCTCGCCGCCCAGCCGAGGGTCGGGCAGGCCGTCGGGTTCCTCCACGAGGACCAGCTCGGCGCCGCTCGGCCGCGGCACGCGTTCGGCAGTGTCGGCCAGCACGGCCGACAGCAGCTGTGCCCAGTCGCGGAAGGGCCCGGCCCCCTCCAGGGCCACCCGATCGAGGAAGGGCAGCGTCCACGGCAGGATGTGCTCCCACAGCAGGACCGCCCGACCCGGGACCCAGCCCCGCTCGTCGACGTGGGCGAAGGCGTCCAGGAGGACGGCGAGGTGGTCGGCCTCCTGTGCGACCCGGGCACCGATGGTGTCCAGGACCCCCGCAACGCCGTCGCGCACGGGGCCCCCGAGGAACCCCTGCTGGCCGAGGTGGACCGACGCGTAGGGGTAGAACCGCTCGACGAACGTGGCGTGCCACTCGTCGGGCGTGGGTGGGTCGAGCCCCACGAGCCGCGCGAGGTCGGCGGTGTGGACGTCGGGCTGCTCGGCGAGGGTCCCGAGTGCGCGCAGCAGCTCCATCAGGCCTGCCCGGAGGGTTGGGGCTGCGGGTTCGTGCGGCGTCCGACCGGCCCGTCGACGGCGAAGGCCCCGGCCTCCGGCTTCAGCGGGCGGATCAACCAGCGGGGGCGACGTTCGGCGTCGGGTGCCTCGGGACCGGCCGGGCGGGTCTTGGCCAGCCACTGCCGGTAGACGGCCTCGCTGGCGTCGGTGTCCACGACGATGTCGCCCGGGTTGTCGCCGGGGTCGGCGCGCGTCACGGTCACGGCCTGGTGCCAGCAGTGCTGGCCGGAGATGGGATCGGGCTGGACCCCGAACGTCATGTTCTGGTGGACCCCGACGTCGCTCCACCAGATGCGGGCGGTGTCGGGATCGGTCGACTCGAACGCACCCGCGGCCTTGCGCGGCGTCATCGACCACGTGCTGCCGTCCTGGTTGAGCGCAACGGTGGTGGTGTTGAGGCGGTGACCCTGCTCGTGGCCCTGGAGGCGCCAGCGGCCCATGTGGTGTGAGCAGGCCACGACACCCGGGCGGATGCCCTGGGTGACCCAGGCCTTGACGACGAAGTGGCCGATGGCGGTGGTGACCCGGACGAGGTCGCCGGTGCGGACGCCGAGCGGGTCGGCCTGCGCCGGGTGGATCCACAGCGGGTTGGTGTGGGACAGCTCGTCCAGCCACTTGCTGTTGGCGGACCGGGTGTGGATCTGGGTGTTGATCCGGAACGTGCTGATGAGCGGCATCTGCCCCGGGCGGAGGTGGGTGGGGTGGATGTGGCTGCGGATGTAGGTCGGGATCGCGTACTCCGACCAGCCCCAGTCGTGCAACGTGCGCGACCAGAACTCCAGCTTCCCCGAGGGGGTGGGGAAGCCGCGCCGCACCACGCCGTCAACGGACACGCCGACGGCTCGACGTCCCTCCCCGTCCCCGGGGGGTGCACCGGTCGGGGCGTTGTTGACCTTCTTCGGCGCGGAGGCGCGGGTGTACACGCGGCCGTAGGCATCCTCGGCGGTGTCGTCGAGCTCGGCCTCGTCCACCTCGGCGGCGTAGATCGGGCCGACGCCCTTGGCGATCTCGAACGCGCCGTAGCGACGCATGTACTCCAGGGGGGTCCGCCCCTCCGCCATGGCCTTCTCGGGAAGGCCAGGCACGGAGTTGGCGAACATCCAGCCGTAGTACTCGTCGACGGTCAGCTTGGTCCCCGGGTCCTGCCGTGACTCGAAGTACTTGCGGATGCCCATGGCCCCGTCGGGATCGATGCGCCAGGACAGGTCGATCCAGAACTCGTTCTCCTCCCACACCTGGCCGGGGTTGACCTCCCGGGTGTCGGAGACCGGCCGGCCGAGCCGTTCCGCGGCCGCACGCAGCACGGGCTGGCGGAAGCCGATCCACTGGCCGTCGTACTGCTCGTAGCTGGTGATGTCGTGGCGTTCGGACGCAAGCCCCATCGGCAGGACGTAGTCGGCGAAGTAGGCGGTCTCGTTCCACGTCGGGGTCAGCGCGACGTGCAGCCCGATCTTGTCCGGGTCACGGAGCATGTCGATCCAGCGGAACCCGTCGGGGTTGGTCCACACCGGGTTGTAGACGCGGGTGAAGTAGGTGTCGATGACCCCTCGTCCCTCGTCCAGGAAGTGGGGCAGGAGGAACGACAGCTCGTTCTGCGCCACCGGGTACTCCAGCGGGAAGGTGAGGTCGTTCCACACCGCCGGGTGCGGGGGCGTGTGGATCGGGGTGGCGACGAACTTGTTGTAGGCGTTGGGGTACAGGCCGCCCGGCACCGCGATGGACCCGGTCAGGGCGTTGAGCATGAACAGGGTGCGCGACACCTGCCAGCCGCCTTCGTTGCCGGCGGCGGCCGAGCGCCAGTTGTGGGTCGACAGGCGTGTCCCGGCGGAGGCGACGAGGTCGGCCACTTCCAGCAGCTTCGCGGCGGGGATGCCGGACTCCGCCTCGGCGAAGTCGAAGGTGAACTCGGCGTAGATCTCCAGCAGGGCGTCGTGGAAGTCCTCGAACGACGCCTCCGGGCGTCCCTCCACCTCGGCCATGTACTCCTGCCAGTTCCACCACTTCCGCACGAAGTCCCGGTCGTAGCGGTCCGTGGCGATGAGGTGCCGGGCGATGGCCAGCAGCACAGCGGCCTCCGACCCCGGGTAGGTGGCCAGCCAGTGGTCGGCATGGGTGGCGGTGTTGGACATGCGCACGTCGAGCACGACCAGCTTGGCGCCGCGTTCGCGGGCCTCGGTGATCCGCTGGGCGTGGGGGTTGAAGTAGTGGCCGGTCTCCAGGTGCGCCGAGATCAGCAGCATCACCTCGGCGTTGGCGTGATCCGGTGACGGACGGTCGATCCCGCACCAGAACTGGTAGCCCGTCCGTGCGCCGGAGGAGCAGACGTTGGTGTGGGAGTTGTGGCCGTCCACGCCCCAGGCCGCCAGCACCCGCTCGGTGAAGCCGTCCTCTCCCGGCCGGCCCACGTGGTACATGACCTCGTTGTTGCGGCCCTCCTGCAGGGCCGCGCGGATGCGCCCGCCGATGTCGTCCAGCGCCTCGTCCCACGAGACCTGCGCCCACTTGCCCTCACCCCGCTCGCCGACCCGCTTGAGGGGCGAGAGGATCCGGTCGGGGTCGGTCACCTGGTTCAGCGTCGCCGGGCCCTTGGCGCAGTTGCGGCCGCGGGAGCCCGGCTGCTCGGGGTTGCCCTCGAACTTGCGGACCGACAGCGTGTCGGGGTCGACATAGGCCAGCAGGCCACACGCGGACTCGCAGTTGAAGCAGGTCGTCGGCACCAGCATCGACCGCTTCTCCACGCGGCGGGGCCACGAACGGCTGTCGAGCTCGACCCAGTTGTCCCATCGCTCCTTCGGCGGGAACGCTGCCAGGTGGATGCGGCTGGCCCCGGGGTAGAAGGTCTCGCCCCGACGCTCGGCCTCGTGCCGCGCCGCGGAGACCCGTTCGTTGAGCTGCTGGATCGACTCCGACATGTGGCGCGGCTCCTGTCGTGGATTTCGTTGGGGTCAGGCGAGCGGGACCGACTGGCCCGCCTGGACGTAGGCGTGTTCGAAGGCGAGCAGGCCCGCCAGCCCGATCAGGCCCGCCACGACCGGGACGATCGGTGCCAGGAGGGCCACCGCGCTGGTCACGACCCCGGCCCAGAAGAAGCGGGCGAACCGACCGCGCACCAGGTTGTGGGTTGCCAGCTCGGCGTGCGCGGTCACGTGCGGGAGGGTGACCTCGCCAGCGATCATCACCAGGTGGACGGCGGCGGACACGAAGACCGTCCAGCCGAGGGCGTCACCGACACGGTCGTCGGCGCCGAGGGCGGCCAGGGACAGGACGGCCGAGCCGGCCAGCGTCGCCTGGACGAGGAAGTGCGGGGGCAGCAGGGGGTTCTGCCACAGGTCACGGGCCTTGGCCTGGGCGAACAGGAATGCGGTGTACACCGCCGCGCCGATCCCCAGGGGAATACCGGCGACCATCAGCCACCGGGTCAACGCGTCGGCACCCAGCAACGACCCCAACAGGTGCAGGGCCAAGACCGCCCCGAACCCGGAGATGAGGATGCCGCCACGGACCAGCCACGACTTCCACTGTGGCCGGGTGAAGATGTAGAGGAACCGGGCGGGATGCTCGAGGTCCCAGACCAGCACGGCCCCGGTGATGCCGAGGAAGGCCAGGGCCACGATCGGGGTCGTCCACCGCCACAGGGTCGAGGACGAGTCGAGGACGCCCATCAGCACCAGCAGCGCCGCGACCAGGTAGGTGCCCGCCGAGATGGACTTGGTCCAGGTGTAGAGCCCGACCCGCCAGTCCCAGGGCACGTTGTGCGGCACGTCGTAGGACAGGATCGCGGCGGCCGCTGACGTCTGGTGGCCCTCGGGTGCGCCGGAGTTGATGTGGTGGTCATCGGTCGGCGGCTGCTGCGCCCACGCGAAGATCCCGCCCGGCGGCAGCGTGGCTGCCAACGGGTCGAGGGTCACCTGCCGGGCGCCCTTGTAGAACAGCTTCGGCTTCGTGCCCTTCTCGGGCCGACGCTGCTGGGTCTCCTCACGCCCGACGATCTGGGAGACCTTGGACAGGGGGTTGTTCTGGTCACCGACGAGGATGGCCTCCACCGGGCAGACCGTGACGCAGGCCGGCTCGAGCCCGACGTCCAGCCGGTGGGCACAGAAGTTGCACTTCTCCGCCGAGTGGTCCTCGGGGTTGATGAAGATGGCGTCGTACGGGCAGGCGGCGATGCAGGCCTTGCAGCCGATGCACGCCTCCTTGTCGAAGTCGACGATCCCGTCGGGCCGCTTGTGCATGGCCGAGGTCGGGCAGGCGGTCACGCAGGGGGCGTCGACGCACTGGTTGCACCGCGTGACCTGGAAGGCGCGGCTGGCCTCCGGGAACGTGCCGACGTCCACCGACTTCACGTAGGTCCGCGACACCCCCACGGGCACATCGTTCTCGGACTTGCACGCCGTGGTGCACGCGTGGCACCCGATGCACTTGGTCTGGTCGATGACCTTCACCCAGCTGGGCACCCCGTCGGCCTGGGGGGTGGACGGGTGGAGGGGAAGCAGGTCCATCGAACGGCTCCAGACGGAGGAAGTTATCCGTACAACTTGTCCGTGGAAACTATTGGGCTCCTCGCGCGCCCTGTCAAGGGGCTTCGAGAAACCCGTCAGGTCCGGATGGCAAGGACGCCGCCCACCACCACGATGGCCAGCAGCCCGAACGCCAGCAGGGCGAACAGGTAGTCACGACGCGCGATCCATCGGATGCCGAGCAGGCCGACCCGTCCCAGCGGGACGGCCACGACGATCCCGAGCGCCGACCAGGCCAGCGCGCGGCCGGGGGCATCGGCACCCATCCCACCGACCACGAGGGCGGCCAGCGCGACCACCAGGGCGGCGCCCGTGCCGACCCGCAGCACCTTGGCCAGGGCGGCGTTGGCCCGGGGTTGGACCTCGAACGGTTCGTCCTGCTTGACCCGCATCAGGCCGACGCCACCAGCAGGACGGCGATCAGCAGCAGGAGGCCGCCGAGGCCCCGGCGGATGATCGACGTCGGCGCTCGAGCCTGGAGTGCCGCACCGACCTGTCCACCGATCAGGCTTCCGGCGATCACCGCGGCTGCGGCGAAGGGGTCGATCCGGCCCTGGAGGGCGAAGACCACCAACCCGGCTGCGGCCGTCACGCCGATCGTGAACGTCGTCGTGGACGCCGCGATCTTCAACGGGATGCCCATGACCTCGGTGGTCACGGGGGTCTTGATGAACCCACCGCTCGCCCCCGCCACGCCGGCCACCACACCAGACACCCACATCAGGCCGAGGCCCGTCGGGATACGCCGGGCCTCGTACACCACCCCACCGCCGGCCGCCATGCGGGCCGTCGGCGCCACACCAGCGATCTGTCCGGGCCACTCCCCGACCGTCCGGTCCTGCGGCGTCGACTCGCCCTTGGACGAGGTCCGCAGGAGCATCACCAGCGCCGCGGCAGCAGCGACCACCGCCAGGCCGATGGTCAGCACCGTGTCGCCGACCAACCCCGATCCGAGCGCCCCCATGGTCGCCCCGAGCGTCGCCGCGAGCTCCGTGGTCACCCCGAGGCGATGGTTCACCGTCCGCTCGGCCAGCTGGAGCCCCCCAGCGGCGATGGAACCGGCGGCAACGGAGATCAGGCCGAGCGGCGCAGCCTCGCTGGCCGGGGTCCCGGTCAGCGCCAGCAACGGGACCAGCAGGATGGCGCCGCCCAGCCCGCCCAGCGCGCCGATGCCGGCCGTCAGCAACGACAGGCCCGCGAGGACGCCGATACCCGCTAGATCACCCATCGCCGTACATAGTTGTCCGAACAATTCGGCAGGTCAAGCCGGTGCGGGCGGTGACGTGCGCCCAACCGGGACGAACGGACCTCCGGAGCGTGCCATTGGACCCTTCCGACGGGGGCGGCTCGCGCGCACGCTCCGGAGGCTGGCGGACTTGTTGGACACGCCGTCCTCGCCGATCCCGCCGGCGAAGGAGCTGTGATGAAGGCAGTGGTATTCCATGGTGCCGGGAGCAAGTCCTGGGAAGACGTCCCCGACCCCACCCTCATCGATCCGACCGACGCCATCGTGCGCGTCGACGCCGTCACGATCTGCGGCACCGACCTGCACATCCTCAAGGGTGACGTCCCCGCCGTCACCGACGGACGGATCCTCGGCCACGAGGCCGTTGGCACCGTCGAGCAGGTCGGCTCGGCCGTGACTGGGGTCGCCCCGGGCGACCGGGTGCTCGTGTCGTGCATCTCCTCCTGCGGCCGGTGCCGGTTCTGCCGCGACGGCGCGTACGGGCAGTGCCTCAACGGTGGCGGCTGGATCCTCGGCCACCTCATCGACGGCACACAGGCGGAGAAGGTCCGGGTGCCGTTCGCCGACACCTCGCTGTACCACCTCCCCGACGGCGTGGACAACGAGGCCGCGCTGATGCTCGCCGACATCCTGCCGACCGGGTTCGAGGTCGGCATCCTCAACGGTGCCGTGCAGCCGGGCGACGTCGTCGCCGTGGTCGGCGCCGGACCCATCGGGCTGGCGGCCATGCTGACCGCGCAGTTCTACTCACCAGCCCACATCGTGGCGATCGACCTGGCCGACGCCAGGCTGGACGCGGCCAAGCAGTTCGGTGCCACCGTCACGATCAACCCGTCGACCCACGACGCGGTCGAGGAGGTCAAGGCGCTCACCGATGGCCTGGGCGCCGATGTCGCCATCGAGGCGGTCGGCGTGCCCGCGACCTTCGAGCAGTGCACCCGCCTGATCCGTCCCGGCGGTCGCGTCGCCAACGTCGGGGTGCACGGCGCACCCGCCACCCTCCACCTCGAGGACCTGTGGATCCGCAACGTCACGATCACCACTGGGCTGGTCGACACCTACTCCACGCCCCGGCTGCTGAAGCTGCTGGCCGCGGGACAGGTCGACGCCAAGAAGTTCGTCACGCACCACTTCGCGATGGACGACTTCATGGCTGCCTACGACGTCTTCGAACGGGCAGCCGACACCAGCGCGCTGAAGGTCGTCCTCACCCGCTGACGACGCCCTCGACCAGACCGTCACCACCACCGGCGAGGGGCCACGCGGCCCCTCGCCGCCGGAAGATGCCGCCGTCACGGACCACGCGTCGGCGTCACCGCCGACCACGACCAGGGCGACGGCATCAACCTGTTCACCGCTGGGACCGAGCCTCCGCTGACGGAGCTGGCGGCGGCATGACCCGGCCCTCCAGCGCGGTCTCGGACGGCCAGGTGGACCTGAGCGCGACCCGGCTGGTGCGCAGGAGGGTCAGGCGACACTCCACCACCCGCTCGGCGTGCGTGGTCACCCGTTCGATGCGCAACAGTCCTTCGTCCGGGGCCAGCTCGAGGACCTCGACGAGCGCCTCGTCGGGCACCACCGCGCTGATGGTCTCGGTCCCGCCGGTCGGTCGGACGCCAGTGCGGGCGGCCAGCTCGTCGTACAGCGAGGTGTGCGCGAAATCGACGTCGAGCAGGGTGCGGCCGATGTCCGGCGCGAGCCAGACCGTGTCGAGGGCCAGCGGTTCCCCGTCCATCAGGCGGAGGCGTTCGAGGTGCACCAACGGCGTCACCGGGTCGTAGCCGAACTTCTCGGCGGCCGCGGCGTCGGGGCGCATGTCCAGCGCGAGCACCCGGCTGTCCTGGAGGCGACCCGCCTGCTCGACGGTGGCGAACAGGTTGTACAGCGCCCCCATGGGCTGGGAGAGGGAGGGGTCGGTCACGACGCCACCACGTCCACGCTCCCGTTCGACGAGTCCCCGCGCCTTGAGGTGGCGCACGGCCTCCCTGACGGTGTGGCGGCTCGTCCCGTAGTGCTGCACCAGCTCCCGGTCGGTGGGGAAGCGATGCGTGAACTCGTCGCGCTCCAGCCGGCGCTCGAGGTCCTCGAGCACCTGACGCCACAGGGGCAGCGGCTTGGCTTCAGCCATCGTGGTGGACCATTCTCCGGATCGGGTACCCGCAGGGTAGTCGCCGTCGGGCGATCCGATGGCCCCCCGTGCCACCGGACGAGCGTGGGGCGCCGCCGCAGCGACGCCCCACCTCTCGACGGTCACCGACCCGGGAGGGTCGGTGGAACCCGGATCAGACCAGGTCGAACCGGTCGTTCTCCATGACCTTGACCCAGCCACGGATGAAGGCGTCGAGCATCAGCTCGTCGCCGCCGGCGGCCGCGTACTCCTCCGCGATGGCGCGGAGCTGGCTGTTGGCACCGAAGACGAGGTCCACGCGGGTGGCCTTCCACTTCGGCGCGCCGGTCTCGCGGTCGACGCCCTCGAAGACGTCCTCGGCCTCACCGATGGAGTGCCACTTGGTGCCCATGTCGACCAGGTTGACGAAGAAGTCGTTGGTCAGCTGGCCCGGACGGTCGGTGAAGACGCCGTAGCCCTCGTCGCCAACGTTGGCGCCCAGCACGCGCAGGCCACCCACGAGGGCGGTCATCTCCGGCGCGGTCAGGTTCAGCATGAACGCCTTGTCGATCAGCAGGTGCTCGCTGGGGATGCCACCCTGCTTCTGCTGGTAGTTGCGGAACCCGTCGGCCTTCGGCTCGAGCCACTGGAAGGACTCGATGTCGGTCGACTCCTGGTCCGCGTCGGTGCGACCCGGCGTGAACGGCACGGTGAAGTCGTGGCCGGCAGCCTTCGCCGCCGCCTCGACGGCAGCCGAGCCACCGAGCACGATGAGGTCGGCCAGGGAGACCTGGGGGCCACCCTTGCCGTTGAAGGCCTGCTGGATCTCCTCCAGCTTCGCGATGACCTGGTTGACGCCGGAGGTGACGTTGGCGTCCCACTCCGACATCGGCGACAGGCGGATGCGGGCACCGTTGGCGCCGCCCCGGAAGTCGGTGGTGCGATAGGTCGAGGCCGACGCCCACGCGGCCTTCACGAGCTGGGCGGTGGTCAGGCCGCTGCCCAGGATGGTCGACTTGAGCTCCGCGATCTCGGCGTCGCCGATCATCGGGCCCTCGTGGGCCGGCACGTTGTCCTGCCACACGAAGGTCTCGTCGGGCACCTGCGGACCGACGTAGCGCTCGGCCGGGCCCATGTCGCGGTGCAGCAGCTTGAACCACGCCTTGGCGAAGGCGTCCGCCAGCACGGCGGGGTTCTCGCGGAAGCGGGTGGCGATCTCCAGGTAGGTGGGGTCGGCCAGCATCGCCATGTCGGCGGTAGACATCACCGGCTTGTTCTCACGACCCTCGACGTGGGCGTCGGGGACCATGAAGCCCTCGCGCACCGACTTTGGCTCCCACTGCTTGGCGCCGGCGGGGGACTCCACGAGCTCCCACTCGTGACCGAACAGCGTCTCGAGGTAGCTGTTGTCCCACGTGGTCGGCGTCGGGGTCCATGCACCCTCCAGGCCGGAGGTCAGCGTGTACTCGCCGAGGCCGGTCTCGTGGGAGTTGGCCCAGCCGAGCCCCTGGTCGGCGAAGCCGGCGGCCTCGGGCTCGGGCCCGTGGAACTCCGGCTTGGACGCGCCGTGCATCTTGCCGAAGGTGTGGCCACCGACGACCAGCGCGACGGTCTCCTCGTCGTTCATCGCCATGCGGCCGAACGTCTCGCGGATGTCCTGGGCGGACTTCTGCGCGTCCGGGATCCCGTTGGGGCCCTCGGGGTTGACGTAGATCAGGCCCATCTGGACGGCGGCCAGCGGGTTGTCGAGCAGGCGGTTGCCGTCCTCGAAGCTGCCGGTGTAGCGGTCGTCGTTGGTCGACAGCCACTCGTTCTCGGGACCCCAGTAGATGTCGTCCTCGGGCGCCCAGATGTCCTCGCGACCGAAGGCGAACCCGGCGGTGCGGAAGCCCATGGTCTCCAGCGCACGGTTGCCGGCGAAGACGAACAGGTCGGCCCAGGAGATGGCCTTGCCGTACTTCTGCTTGATCGGCAGCAGCAGGCGACGGGCCTTGTCGAGGTTGCCGTTGTCGGGCCAGGAGTTCAGCGGGGCGTAGCGCTGGGCACCGGTGCCCCCGCCACCGCGACCGTCGCTGACCCGGTAGGTCCCTGCGGCGTGCCAGGACATGCGGATGAAGAACGGGCCGTAGTGACCCCAGTCCGCAGGCCACCACGACTGCGAGTCCGTCATCAGCGCGTCGACGTCCCTGGTGAGCTCGTCGATGTCGACGTTCTCCAGGTTCGACCGGTAGTCGAACTCGACGCCGAGGGGCGTGGAGTCCGGGTGGTGCTGGTGGAGGATGCGCAGGTTCAGCGCGTTGGGCCACCACTTCTCGTTGGACTGGAACTCACCGGAGGTGAGCGAGCCCCACTCGGGGCTGTTCTTCTTGCTCTCGGTCATGACGTCTCCGTTGTGTTGCGGTATCTCGGTGTCTGCGGGTTGCGAACGGCTCAGCTCGCGACGTGTCGGCAGTCGCCACAGAGGCCCCAGTAGACGACCTCGGCTTCGTCGAGCGCGAAGCCGTGTTCGTCGTCGGGGGTCAGGCAGGGGGCCTCCCCCACGGCGCAGTCGACGTCCACCACGCGGTCGCAGCTGCGACACACGAGGTGGTGGTGGTTGTCCCCGACCCGACCCTCGTAACGGGTGGCCGACCCGGCCGGCTGGATGCGCCGGATCATCCCGTTGTCGACGAGCACGGCAAGGGTGTCGTACACCGACTGGCGGGAGATGGTCCCGATCTCGTGGCGGACGGCCTCGGCCACGCCGTTGGCGGTGATGTGCGGGCAGGAGTCGACCGCTCGGAGCACCGCCAGGCGTTGGGCAGTGACCTGGAGTCCATGCGTCCGGAGGGACGCCGTCGGGTCGCTGAGCACGAACCGTAGTCTGCGTCCAACCTTGGACACTGTCAATAATCCGTGGCAACGAATGCGACAACGCCGGCGGGTCGGGTGACTCGCCGGCGCTGGACAGCCGTTCGGATGATCGGTGCTCAGATGAACAGGGTCTGGGCCCCTTCGGAGATCTCCATGAAGTCCGAGGCGCTGATGATGCCCTCGACGCGGTCGTAGAGGTCGTCCTCGGTCAAGTGCATCATGTCCGCCGACATGCGGCAGGCCCACAGGTGGCCACCGGCGTCGGTGATGAGCTCCATGAACTCCGGCACGGTCGGCAGGTCGAGGCCCTCGATCTGCTTGCGCATCATGTGGGTCGCGAAGGCCTGCATGCCGGGCAGGCCCATGACCGCGGTCGGCATGTGGGTCGCCGGGTTGCCGACCGGGTTGAACGCCAGGTGATCCATGGTCTTGTTGTTGATCATGTCGAAGCCCAGAACGTGAAGAACAGGTGGGTCTCGATGCCCTCACCCAGCGCGGCGTTGGCCAGCACCAGGCCCGGGTAGGCCATGTCCAGGGAGCCCTTGGAGCAGATGATGACGAGCTTGCGACCCTCCTGGTCGGTGTCGTCGAAGGACGGGACTGGAAGAACAGCGGTCATGGTGCCTCCTCAGACACAGCCGACGGGCTTGGGGACCCCGGCGATGTAGGACATCTTCTTGGCGGGCTTCTTGGGGAACAGGGCGAACAGCTGCTTGGTCGGCACGCCGCCGATGTTGGCGACGCGGCGCAGGGTGGGGCTCTCGCCCTCTGCGTCGTAGTCCTGCCGGACGAAACGGAGGACCTGCCAGTGGGCGTCGGTCAGCTCGATGCCGATGTTGGCGGCCAGCGCACGAGCGACGTCCTCGGTCCATTCGGTGTGGTCGGTCATGAAACCCTCGTCGTTGACGTGGATCTCGCGGCCGACGATCGTTGCGGTGCTCACGGGGTGCGCTCCTTCTGGGGCTGGGCGAACGTCTCGCCGGTGGTCTGGGGGATCTCGGGAGCGGGAAGCTTTCCGCGCATCGACATGAGCGCCGGGACCGGAAGGCGTCGACCGGGCAGCAGCATGTGCCAGTAGATCCAGCGGAACGCCAGCTTCCCGATGTGGTTCAGGCGGCTCTCCTTCAGGAGGGCGAGGGGCCCGACGCCGGCCAGCGGGTACGTGCCCGGCAGCGGCTGGGTGTCGTAGTTGAAGTCGATCAGCAGGCCCTTGCCGGCGCCGGACTCCACGAAGCAGTTGGCGTGGCCGTCGAAGGACTTCGCCATCGGGCGACCCGCGATGTGGTCGAGGAAGTTCTCCGTGAAGATCTCCGCGGCGAAGTGCGCGACCGACCCGGCCTTGGATGCGGGGATGTTCGAGGCGTCGCCGAGCGCGAAGATGTTGTCGTGCCCGACGGCCTGCAGGGTGTGCTTGTCGACCTTGACGAAGCGCAGCTCGTCACCCAGGCCGCTGCGGCCCACGAACTCCGCGCCCATGTGGAGGGGGACGGTGACCAGCAGGTCGAAGGGGATCTCGCGTTCGTCGTAGGACACCAGCGCCTTGGCGTCGTTGTCGATCCGTTCGACCATGAAGTCGGTCTCGAGGTTGATGTTGCGGTCGCTGAGCATGCCGCCGAGGTGCGTTGAGGCGACCGGCTTGGTGAACGCCCCGTCGAGCGGGGTGACATAGGTGATGTCGACCGCGTCGCGGATGCCCCGTTCGGTGAAGTGGTCGTCGGCGAGGAATGCGAACTCCAGCGGCGCCACCGGGCACTTGATCGGCATCTCCGTGATGTGGACGACCAGCCGTCCACCGGTGAAGGTCTTCAGCTTGTCGCGCAGCGCCGTCGCGCCCTCGAGGGAGTAGAAGTCGAAGACCGACCGCTGCCACTCCTCCTCCATCATCCCGGGGGTCTCCTCGGGGTGGATGCCCGCGCCGGTGGCGATGACCAGCTGGTCGTAGGGCAGCGTCTCGCCACCCCGCATCTCGACCACGGACCGTTCGGTGTCGATTCGGTCGGCCGTGCCGAACCGCAGGTCGATGCCGTCGCCGATGAACCGGGAACGACGACGCACGATCTGCTTCGGCGTGTAGGTGCCGAAGGGCAGCATCAGGTAGCCCGGCTGGTAGTGGTGCGTGTCGTCCTGATCGACGATCGTGATGGTCCAGTCGTCGGTCAGCTGCTGCCGCAGCTTGTTGGCGACCATCGTTCCCGCCGTGCCCGCACCGAGTACGAGGAGCTTGCCCATCACGTGTCCCTTCGGAGTGTTTCGTCGAGGCCGACCGTAGGTTCCGGTTGCGCCATCGGGACGTGCCGGAGGTCCCGGGACCGTCGCGACGAAGGTCCCGACGCGAGGCGAGCGCGACCGCTCCTGCCCCTTCCGTCGGCGCGGCCGCAGGAGTACCGTTCCGCCGTTGGTCTGCGCGTCGTCCCGACCGCACCGCGTCGGGCGTGTGGACCAGGAGGGGCCGGTCATGCGTGACTGTCGAATCGTGCTGCCGTGTGCAGCGATCTTCGGGCTGTTGCTTGCCGCCTGTGGTGGTGGGACCTCGGCCTCGCCGCTCGGTACGTCCGTCGCGGTCGCCTACACCGACGACACCACGAACGTCACCACCGACCTGGAGGTGACCGTCCTGGGCGTCCGGCAGGGCACCGTGGCGGAGCTCGTGGCGTCCGGCCTGCAGTTCGACGACGACGAGCAGGACCTCGTGCCGTTCTACGTCGACGCGCGCTACACCAACACCGGGTCGGAAACCGTCGGTCGTGGCATGCGGGTGGCGTTGGAGGACGACACCGATGCCCTGATCTCGCCGACGATCGTCCTGGACTTCTCCGGCGGACAGGGCGGCGACCCCGAAGGACCGTGCGTCGACGTGAAGGACGGCGAGCTGGCCCCGGGGGAGACCCTCGAGGACTGCACCCTCTTCGTGGTCGACCCCGGGACCGACGTGGCCACGGTGACGTTCCTCTCGCGCCCCGCGACCGGTGAACCGACCTTCGTGGACTGGGCCGTGGAGTAGGACCGTCGTCGGCACGGGCTCCGGGGCCCGACACCCTAGGCTGCGTCGGGGTGAACACCCCACCCGACAGCATGCGCGCCGCGGTCCTGACCGAGCACGGCGGCCCCGACGCCATCGAGGTCCGCGACGTCGTCGTCCCGCAACCCCGGACCGGTGAGGTGCTGGTCCGAGTGGCGGCTGCGGCGATCAACAACACCGACCTGTGGTCAAGGGAGGGTGCTTACGGCAGCGCCGAGGACGCGGATGCGGTCGCTGGCTGGCGGGGTGTGCCGTTGGACTTCCCTCGCATCCAGGGTGGTGACGCGGTCGGCCGCATCGTGGCAATCGGCCCGGGCGGCGACCGGGGGAGCGTTGGCCAACGGGTCCTGATCGACCCCGCGTGGTTCGACGACGCCGGTGAACTCCAGGCGTTCCTCGGATCAGAACGCGACGGGGCGTTCGCGGAGTACGTGGTGGTCGATGCCAGCCACGCCCACGACGTGAGCGACAGCCCGCTGTCGGACGCGCAGCTCGCCTGCCTGCCGACCGCCTACGGGACCGCCATGGGGATGCTGGAGCGCGCCGGGGTCGCGGCCGGCCAGGTGCTGCTGGTGACCGGTGCGTCCGGCGGGGTCGGAACGGCGCTGGTCCAGCTCGGTGCGGCGCGTGGGGCCGAGGTCGTCGCCGTCACCAGCGCCGGTCACGCCGACGCGGTGCGGACGGCGGGCGCGCACCACCTCGTCCTGCGGGGCGAGGGCGACCTCGGGGATGCCGTCCGCGAGGTGCTGGAGGGCCGCGGTGTGGACGTCGTCGCCGACGTGGTCGGCGGGCCGGCGTTCGGGCAGGTGCTCGGCACCCTGTCCCCCGGCGGGTCCCTGGTGATCGCCGGGGCCATCGCCGGCCCGAACGTGCAGCTCGACCTGCGCCAGCTGTACCTGCCGAACCGCCGGATCATCGGCTCGACGCTGCACACCCCGGAGCAGTTCGCCGCGCTGGTCCAGGCGGCCCGGGACGCCTCGGTCCTCCCGTCGGTGGCAGAGGAGTACCCGCTGGCGGAGATCCACGCGGCCCAGGCGCGGTTCGCCCGGGGCGACTTCGAGGGCAAGCTGGTCATCGTCCCCTGACCGGCAGTCCTCCGGGAGGTGCGTCAGCCGGTGCCGTCGAGGTGCTCCTCGATGCGCTGGACCTTGGCGGCCAGCTGGCCCTCGTGCCCGGGGCGGATGTCGGCCTTGAGGACCAGCCCGACCCGCGGTGAGGTGGCGGCGACGACGTCGACGGCACGCTTGACCACGGCCATCACCTCGTCCCACTCCCCCTCGATGTTGGTGAACATGGCGTTGGTCTCGTTCGGCAGGCCCGACTCGCGGACGACCCGGACGGCCTCGGCCACAGCCGCTGACACCCCGCCGTCGTCGTCGCCGGCGGTTGGGGAGATGCTGAACGCCACGATCATGCGGCCACAGTAGGCCACCGACGACAACCATGCGTCCCGCAACGCATCAGCGTGAAGGTGGGTCCCCCAAGGGGTTGCGGAGGAACACCTCGTCGCTGATCTCCTGCCCGTCGAGGAGGTGCTCGGCCACGATGCGCTCGGCCAGTTCGACGTCGACGGAGCCGTACCAGGTGCCCTCGGGGTAGACGACCACGGTGGCGCCGTCGCCCTTGCAGATGCTGGTGCAGAGGGTCTCGAGCACGCCGATCCGATCCCGTGCCCCGGCGAGGGCGACGCCGTGCTTCATCGCCGTGGCAACCGCCTCGCCCGACGGGCAGTCGCCCGCCGTGCAGACCAGCACGTGTCGCTGCATGGAGTCCACGCGCGCCTTCCGGGCACGTGCGGTGAGGGTCTCGTCGTCGGCGGACATCGGGGCGGATGGTAGCGAGGGAGGGGCCGTGGTGGTCGGCACGAGCGACGCGTGTCGGCCAATTACGACATGTGGCCCGTTCGCCGACACGCGAGGGGTGGGGTGGGCCGACCGGACCCGGGGCGTGTCGGCCGATCACGACATGTGGCCGGCAGCCTCAAGACTTCGTTGCAACACGACACTTCGAGGTGGAGGCGGTAGGTCATGGTGAGGTCGAGGGCCAAGGGTGAGAAGCGGTGGTTGCGGTTGCCTGATGAGGTGCGGGCGGAGGTGATCCGTCGGGCACGAGCCGGTCAGGGCCGCCGGCAGATCCTTGAGGAGGTCGACATCTCCGTGGGCAGCTTCCTCAACGTGCTCAAGCCGTTCGGTGGGGTGTTGCGGGCAGAGCTTGCGACTGATCCCTCACCGCACCGGTTGTCGCTTGATGATCGGGTGGAGATCCGGTTGGGGATCGGTCGGGGCGAGACCTATCAGGCCATCGCCGATCGGGTCGGCCGGCACAAGTCCTCGGTGTGGCGCGAGGTGGACCGCAACGGTGGCCGTGAGGCCTACCGGCCGATGCTTGCCCACAAGCGTGCCCACGAGCAGGCACGGCGGGCCAAGCCGACCAAGCTCGCCAGCTGCGCGGAGCTGGCCGGCCTCGTCGAGCACGGCCTGCGCAGACTGTGGTCGCCCCAGCAGATCGCTGCAGATCTCAAGGAGCGGTTCGGCGACGATGAGTCGATGACGGTGTCACACGAGACGATCTACAAGTCGCTGTACGTCCAGGGGCGGGGCGAGCTGCGACGCGAGCTGACGTCGTGCCTGCGGACCGGTCGGGCCAAGCGGGTCCCCTCCGGTCGGTCTCCCCGGCCACGCATGCACGACATGGTGATGATCAGCGAGCGGCCCGCGGAGGTGGAGGACCGTGCCGTGCCCGGTCACTGGGAGGGCGACCTGATCATCGGCAAGGACGGCAAGTCCGCGGTGGGCACCCTTGTGGAGCGCTCCACGCGCTACGTGATGCTGATGCACCTCGATGGCGACCGGACCGCCGCGACGGTGCGCGATGCCATGACCACCGCGATCACCGGGCTGCCCGAGCACCTGCGGCGGTCCATCACCTGGGACCAGGGCATCGAGATGGCCGAGCACGTCCAGTTCACCATCGACACCGACGTGCCCGTCTACTTCTGCGACCCCCACTCGCCCTGGCAACGCGGTTCCAACGAGAACACCAACGGGTTGCTGCGCCAGTACATGCCCAAGGGCACCGACCTGTCAGTCCACACCCAAGCGAACCTCAACGACTTCGCCGAGAGCCTCAACACCCGCCCCCGACAAACCCTCGGCTGGAAGACACCAGCCGCCCAACTCGCCCAACTTGTTGCACCCACCGGTTGACATCAAGGCCGGTTCGCCGACACGCGAGGGGTGGGGGACTGCTCCGGCCCGGCGCGACCGTCGCCTACTCCTCCCCCGCGTCTCGCAGGGCGGCGCGGATCGTCTCCTCCAGGGCGTCGGGGATCGCGGCGCTGCCGCCGAGGAGGGTGACCCGCTGGGTGTCCTCCAGCCCGCGGAGGGGGTCGGTGGGGTCGAGCAGCAGCAACGTCGCCCCGTCGGCCGCCACGGCCGGGCCTGCGGCCAGCGCGTCGGCCGTGGCCCCTCCCGCAGCGATCCAGCGACGGACGGTGCGCAGGCCGGCGTCGACGCTGGCGGCCAGCACGGCGTCGTTGGTGGCGAACCGATCGACGCCGGCCAGGCGCGTCGGGTTCGGCAGCGCACGCTCGACCCCCTCGTCGACGACAGCCGTACCACCGACCACGGTGGTGGCGCTCCGCCCCTCCAGCGCGGCGGCCGTGACGGCCGGGACCGAGTCCCGCTCCACCAGGAGGATGGGCTGACCGGTGATCGCGGCGAGCGGCCCGACGGACAGTGCATCGGCCGGGGCGCGGCCGCTGGCCACGAACGCCTCGTCGCCACCGAGCCGTTCGGCGATGGCCGCCGCCGTGGCGAAGCGGTCCGGACCGGCGACACGGTCGACCGACAGGCCGGCCGCATCGAGGGCGTCGGTCACGGCGCGCGACACCGCGGCCTCGCCGCCCAGGACCATGACCCGTTCGGCGTCCAGCCGCTCGAACTCGGCGAGGACCCGATCGTCGAGGGCGTCGGGGCCGGTCAGCAGGAGCGGCGCCCCCTCGGCGAAGGCCAAGGGCCCGCCGGCCAGCGCGTCGATCAACCCGGCCGCCAGGACAACCGTCCCCGCCCGGCCGAACGTCTGCTGGCTGATCGCGACCGCCGTGGCGACCCGGTCGGGCCCAGCGGCCCGGAGCACCACCGATTCCTGGGCGTAGGTGGCCTGGTCGGTCCGGGAGTCGCTGGTGCCGAGGTGCTCGCGGGTCGTCGCGTCGACACCGATGGCCTGCACGCGGGGGAGGGCCCCGTACTCGCCGTTGGGCACGATCTGGTGTCCGCGGCCGATCAGCTCGGCCTGGACGTCGAAGGGGACCCGGACGTTCTCCAGCTGCATGTCCGCCGTGCTGGCGTCGAGGCGTTCGGCGTCGATCGCCTGGGCGATGTCGAGGCCGAAGTCGAGGACGTTCACGACCGCCTGGTGGGAGCCCATGATGATGGTCGCCCCGCCGGCGGCGCCGACGGCCATCACCGGGCGGCCGTCACGCAGGACGATCGTCGGGGAGATGGAGGAGCGGGGCCGCTTGCCGGGTCCGGGTTCGTTGGCGGTGCCGGCGCCGGAGAAGTCGGTCAGCTCGTTGTTCAGCAGGAAGCCGGTTCCCGGGGCGACGACCGCGGACCCGAAGGCCTGCTCGATCGTGCACGTCAGGGCGATCACGTTGCCGGCCGCGTCGATGACCGACAGGTGGGTGGTGTTGCCCATCGGGTTGTTGTCCACGCCGTCCGCCGGCGGGTCCCCCTCGAGGTCAGCCGGCTCGTAGCTGCCGGCGCTGTCGAGGTCGATCTCGGCGGCGCGCTGGTCGGCGTAGGCCTGGCTGGTCAGCAGGTCGACGGGGACGTCCACGAAGTCGCTGTCGGCGACGTAGGCACCGCGGTCGGCCCACGCGATCTTCTGGGCCTCCGCGACCAGGTGCAGGTGATCTGCGCTGGACTGCCCGGCCGCGGTCAGGTCGAAGTTCTCCAGGATGTTGAGCATCTCGACCACCGCGATCCCGCCCGAGGTGGGCGGCGGCATGGCCAGGACCGTGTTGCCGCGGTAGTCGGCGACGAGGGGCTCGCGGAACTTCGCCTCGTAGCCGGCCAGGTCCTCGGCGGTCATCAAGCCGTCGTCGCCGGGGTAGGCACCGGCGTTGTCGGCCATGTCGGCCACGATGCGCTCGGCGATCGGTCCGGTGTAGAACGCGGGCGGTCCGTCCTCGGCTGTCAGGGCGAGGGTGTCGGCCAGGTCGGGCTGGACCAGCGTCGCCCCGGGCGGGTACGGGGTCAGGCCGCCGACGAGGAACTGCTCGGCAGCGGCAGGGAACAGACGCAGGCGAGGGGCCGCGACCGCCATGGCCTCCGACAGCGACTGGGGCACCTCGACCCCATCTCGCGCCAGGCCCTCGGCCGGGGCGACGAGGTCGGCCCAGTCGACGGTCCCGAACCGCTGGTGGAGGGCCCAGAGGCCGGCCACGGTGCCGGGCACGCCGACGGTCGTGTGGCCGGTGAACGCCTGGTACAGCCCGAGGCCACCGAAGGTGTCCGGGGTGACGGCCGCGGGTGCGGTCTCGCGGAAGTCCAGCGCGGCCACCTCGCCGTCGATCTGGTGGACGACCGCGAACCCGCCGCCCCCGATGCCGCACGACTGGGGACGGGCGACGTTGAGGGCGAACACGGTGGCGATCGCCGCGTCGACGGCCGTGCCCCCGGCGTCCAGGACGTCCCTCCCGACCTGTCCGGCGGCGAAGGACTCGGTCGCCACGACCCCGCCGTGGCCACGGACGACCGGCTGGTACTGGCTGCCCTCCGCGGCCACCGCCAGGCCGGGTTGCAGCCCGACCAGCAGGACCACGGCGAGGACGAGGACGCGACTGACGGACGTTCGTGCCATCGGCTGGTTGTACCGGGCGCGGACGTGCGGGCCAACTCCCCTCCACCCGCTGGTCAGCCCAGCACGATCAGCGACACCACACCGAGGGAGTAGAGGAGGAGGATGCCGACGCCCTCGAAGCCGATGTGGCGTTCCTCTCGCTCGAGCATCCCGGCGGCGAGGACCGCGGTCATCACGACCGTCAGCGCCATCAGGAAGACCGCCCGGGTGTCGGCCAGGTGATAGACCGATCCCTCGCGCGTCGCCACGTCGGCGGCGGCGACGAACAACACGTCGAAGGTGTTGCCACCGATGATGTCGCTGACGGCGAGGGTCAACGCCCCGATGCGCACGGCGGTCACGACCGTGACGAGCTCGGGGAGGGAGGTGATGACGCTGGTGAACAGCGCACCGACCAGCGAGCCGGACAGACCGGTTCCTGCCGCGATCGACAGACCGGCCGTCGCCACGACCCAGCCCGTGGCGCCCACGACCAACGCGAGGACACCGAACTCGACACCCAGCCGACGGGTCGAGGCGTCGAGGCCCTCCTCGTCGGGTTCGTCGACGACGGTGTCCTCGGTTCGTGCGGGCTCCCACATCGGTGCGCGATGGGCACGCCTTGCCAGGGACAGGCCGTAGACGTATAGGCCCACGAGCAGGACCGTGGCCGGGTGGATGCCCAGCACGGTCACCTCGGGGCTCCCGGTGGCGGCCAGCACCACCCCGATGAGGCTGGTCAGCACCAGCGCCTGGACCATGTTGGGTACCGAGGCGGCGGCGTGCTCGAGGTTGGTGCGGCGGTAGGCCATGTCAGCGATCGCGAGGAACGTCGTCTGCGCGGCGATACCACCCACGGCGTTGGAGACCGCGAACCCGGCATCGCCGGACACCGCACCGACGACGGTGGTGACCAGGCCGGGCAGGGACGTGGCGGCGCCAAGGAGCACCGCCCCGGCCATCGCCTCACCGATGCCGAGGCGATCGGCAAGGTCGTCGACGACCTTGGTCAGCCGCACACCGGCGGTGACCAGCACGCCGCCCGAAAGGAGCAGCGCGGCGATGGCCCATCCGAGGGCCCATGACGGGGAGGTCATCCACCGGTCCTACCCCGCGACGCGCGGCTGAACCGGGGTGGCCGTGACCTCCCCGAAGGACTACCCGAGGAGCGAGAGCACACCCTGGGGGACGGCGTTGGCCTGGGACAGCATCGCGGTCCCGGCCTGGGACAGGATCTGGTTGCGGGTGAACGCCGTCATCTCCTGTGCCATGTCGACGTCCCGGATACGGGACTCCGAGGCGGCGAGGTTCTCGCTGGCGACCTGCAGGTTGTTGAGCGTGTGCTCCAGGCGGTTCTGCGTGGCGCCGAACGTGGCGCGCTGCGCCGAGACCTGGGCGATCGCGTCGTCGATGATCCCGATGGCGTCGCTGGCGGCGGTGGCCGAGGAGTCGAAGTCGGCCACACCGCCGGACTTGAGGTCGGAGATCAGCTCATTGGCGCCGGTGCCGAGGAAGTTGACGTCCATGAAGGTGGAGACCGAGACGCTCAGTGTCTCGCCGCCGTTGGCCCCGACCTGGAAGGTGAAGGTCCCGGCGTCGAGCACGTTGGCGCCGTTGAACTGGGTGGTGGCGTTGATCTGCTGGATCGCGTCGTGCAGCTGGTCGACCTCGGCCTGTGCGGCCGCGACCGACGCCCCGCCCGAGCCGCCGTTGGCGCCGGTGTTGCTGGCCTGGACGGCCAGGTCACGCATGCGCTGGAGCATGCCGTGCATCTCGTTCAGCGCCCCCTCGGCGGTCTGCACGAGGGAGATGCCGTCCTGGACGTTGCGACCAGCGACCGCGAGGCCCCCGACCTGGCTGCGCAGGTTCTCGCTGATCACGAGGCCCGCGGCGTCGTCGCCGGCCCGGTTGATCCGAAGACCCGACGACAGCTTCTCGAGGTTCTTCCCGAGCGCGTTCTGTGTCTGTGAAAGGTTCCTGTGCGCGTTGACGCTCATCAAGTTGCTGTTGATGCGCATGCCCGCCTCCTCCGTGAGTGGGTTCGCACCACCCGTCCTTGGGTGGTTCGCACATCTCTGATCGGACGGTTGGCCGCCGAGCTGAGCAACTTCGTACCGGCGACGATGTCGGGGCCGAGCGAATCAGAAGGCGTACCGGATCCGGCATCCGGGCAGGTGCTGGTCCACCAGGTCGCGGAACTGCTGCACCCACTGTCCCTTCCAGCCGGTCCGATAGCGCACGTTGACCTGACCGCTCTGCGAGCGCTTCACCTCCTGGATGTCCGGGCGCCACAACACGTCCTCGGCCTTGGGGTGCCAGCGCATGTTGACCTCGTGGAGGTCGGCGTTGTGGGTCAGCATGATGACCTCGGCGGCCAGCTGCGCGCGGGCAGCCGGGGACAGCACATCGGCCAGCTCCTCCAGCAGCGGTGCCCATTCCGCCTGCCACCCCTCGTGGAGCACCACGGGCGAGAAGTTGAGGTGGACCTCCCATCCGGCGTCGACGAAGTCGTTGATGGCCGCGATGCGCTGCGAGATCGGGCTGGTTCGCAGGTCCAGCAGGCCAGCCATGGCGGCGGGCATCAGCGAGAACCGGATGCGCTGCTGCGCGGGGTCCCAGGTGAGCAGGTCCCGGTTGACGTACTTGGTCGCGAAGCTGGCCTTGGCGTGGGGGTGGTCGCGCAGCAGCCCCACGGCCTGCCGTGTGGCGTCGGACAGCAACGCATCCACCGACGCGTCGCTGTTCTCCCCGAGGTCGTAGACCCAGCGGTCGGGGTCGCACTGGTTGGGTGTGGTCTTGGGACCCTGTTTGTCGGCGTGCCGGCGAAGGGTGGCCAGGATCCGCTCGGTGTTGCAGTACACGGTGATCGGGTTTGCGTAGCCCTTGCGGCGCGGGACGTAGCAGTAGGCGCACGCCATCGCACACCCGTTGGCCAGCGACGGGGCGATGAAGTCCGCCGAGCGCCCGTTTGGCCGCACCCTCGGCGAGGACAGCACACCGAGGACGAGGGCGTGCCGCTTGACCGCCATCCAGCGTTCGGCGTTGCCCTCGTTGCCGTGCAGCCCCGCGATGCCCTGGTGTCCCTCCACCTCGATGCGCTCGGCATGGGGGAATCGGTCGAGCACCTGTCGGCCGGTCGGCAGGTCCAGGACTGCCGGCTGCAGGTAGATCGTCCGGACGTCGAGCAGCCGGTGGAGGTCGGCTCCGGTCCCGTCAACAGGGTCTGCTCCCATCCGCCCCAGCGTAGCGACGGTGTGCGTGTGGCCCGGACCGCACCCCGGTCCCGTCTGGTGCCGGCCCCGCGCCCCGACCACGCGGCCCGTTCGCCCGGCTCAGCGGCTGCTGCGCTCGGGCACCGCAACCCTGACGGCCGCCGGCAGCACCTCGAGCTCGACGGGCGTCTGGCCGGCGGGATCGCCGTCGACCTGCAGCTCGAGCGCCGGTTCGGCCTCGAGCCGGAGCCGCCGGCACGAAACCCACTCCGTGTTCGGATGGGCGTCGCGACCGAGCGCTGTCATGCCTGCTGCTGTCGTCAGCACGTGCCATGGTGTGGCGCGTCGGACGATCCCGACGTGCAGCCGACCGTCGTCCGGTCGTATGTCGGCATCGACGATGACGCTCTGCCCGATGCGTCCGATGTTCAGGCAGAGCACGGAGTGGCCCCGGACCGTGCGTCGCTCGCCGTCGACCTCGAGCTCGAGGTGGCGCTCGTCGAGCCCGACGGTGTTGCGCAGCCCGGCCAGCACGTAGGCCAGCGAGCCGAGCACGTTCTTGACACCGCGGGAGGCGTCGCGCACCAGCTCGGCGTCGAAGCCCGCGTCCACCATGAGCACCGCGTGCTCGTCGCGGTCCAGGAGGTGCAGCACGTCGAGGTCACGCGCGCGAGCGCCGGCGGCAACCTGCGCGGCCGCACCGGGGTCGTCGACCGGGATGGCGAGGGCTCGGGCGAGGAGGTTGGCGGTCCCCGTCGGCACGATCCCGACCGTCACGCCGCCGTCGGCGGACGCCACCCCCGAGATGACCTCTCGGACCGTGCCGTCGCCGCCGACGGCGACCACCATGTCGTGGCTGCCCTGTCTCGCGGCCTCTGCGGCCCACTGCCGCGCGTCCCCCTCTCCCTCGGTGCGCCGCACCTCGACGTCGACGCGGTCGGCTCCCAGGGTCTCGGTGATCGCGTGCTGGGTCTCGTCGGCGTCGTGGTCACCCGACGCCGGGTTCAGCACGACCAGGGCGCTGCGGCGATCGGGGGCGTCCTCGGGCGGCCGGGTGACGGCGTCGAAGTCAACCACGAGCTCCACGATGCGCTGCGGGCGGTGCCAGTTCAGGAGGTGGCTCGCACCATCGACCGTCACCAGGTGAGCGTTGGGGATCTCGTTGGCGATGGACCTGCCGTGTCCCGACGGGGTGGTGCTGTCGCTGCCGGCGACCACGACGATGGCCGGCAGGTCGATCCGGTGCAGCCGTCCTTAGTAGCTGCGGTTCGACAGCTCACCGATCAGCGTCGCGAGCGCATGGTGGTTTGTGCGGGCGAACTCGTCGAGGAGCTCCTCGGACACCGCTGAGGACACCCCGGCGCCCTGCGCGAAGCCGCCGAGCAGCAGGCCGAGGGTGCTGTTGCGCAGCAGCCGTGCCGGCACGCTCGTGCGGGTGGCGGCTCCGTCGACGGCGTCGGCTGGCGCCCCGTCGAACAGGTCACCGGCCAGCGTCGCGACGAGGATGAGTCCGCGCAGCCGGTCAGCGGCTTCCGGGTGCTCCACCAGCGTCGCGAGCGTGATGAACCCGCCGGTCGAGTGGGCGACGAGCAACGCGTCGTCGGCCTCGAGGTGCTCGAGCACGGTGCGCAGGTCGCTGACCAACTCGTCGGTCGTGACGTGGCGGTCGTCGTCCAATGAGCCGCCGTGTCCTCGCCAGTCGAACGTGACCACGCGGAACCCTTGCTCGACCAGTGGCGTCGCCACCAGGTTCCAGGACGCTGCGGTCAACCCGTAGCCGTGCGTCAGCACCACGACGTCACCGTTCGGGTCGCCAGCGAGGTGGACCCGAACTCGGGCGCCGTCGTCCCGGTTGAGGTCCACCACCTCGCCGGGCGGCCCGTTGCGCAGTGCGTGCCGGGTATCGGTGTCCAGCGAGCTGGCCAAGGACTCTGCCTTCCGCACCACCTGGGTCGCCACCCACATGCCCCCTCGGATCGAGGCAATCGCGCCGCGTCCTGTCTGCCGCCTCAACGATCCGAACACGTCCACGCCGACCTCCTCCGACTCAGCCTACGAACCGCGCGATCGGCGCGCGGACTTGCTGCCTCGTACGTGTGGGATTCGCCACCACGGCCCTGGTGCAGGGTCACGGCAGGTCCTTCGCGTGGTCGAGGGCCCGGCATGCGGTCCGTTGCCACGGAGGTCAACCGCGGTCGTCCGAGGGGGCCACGGCGCCCACCGACGCCCCTCGGGCCCGAGCGGCGGGCGGGTAGCAGAGCGGGTCGGCCGCCGGTGGGACACCCCTCCGACGACCGACCACGAACGATCAGCCGGCCGCGCTGGCGGCCTCCTGCAGGACCACGTCGGACACGAGGCTGCTGTCGCCGAAGGCGCTCACCGTGCTGAGCGGGGCCTGGGCCCCGATGAACGACCGGGTGGTCTCCAGCAGGTCGTCAGCGGCCACGTAGAGCACCGGCTCGCCAGTGTTGACCGCGGCGGAGGTGAACGCCAGGACCCAGGCGTCGTCCACGTACCCGTTGACCAGCGTGACCGCGTCGATGCCGCTGCTGCGCGCGGCGAAGTCCTCGGCGATGACGCGAGCCGTGTCGTCGCGGGAGGCACCGGCCAGCCTGGTGGCGACGATCTCCTGGTCGCTGAGCGCCTCGTTGACCATGGCCTCGACCTCGGCGCTGAGGGCAGCCTCACCGCCGAGCAGGGTGACGGAGCTGACACCCAGGTTGATGAAGCGACCGATGTCCGGGTGGAGCGTGTGGGACGGGGTCACCAGGACCGGGGCACCGAACATGCCTCCGTACGCCCCCCCGGTGGCGGAGTCCACGGCGTTGTCGGAGCGCGCGATGAGGAGCTCGGGCTCGCCGGTCTCGCCGCGGTTCTCGCGGATGTGCAGGACCTCTTCGGCAACCTGCAGCGACGTCTCCACACGGGTGGGTCCGCTCACCCTCTTGTAGCAGTACTCCCCGAACAGCTCGTCCTCGATCTCCTGCGACAGCGCGTTGGTCCCACCGAGCATGTAGACCTCGAACTCGCCGCGGTCCACCAGCTCGGCGCAGTTCCCGGGCGGCAGGACGCGGTCCATCTCGGCGCGGACGCGCTCGTCCAGGCTGTCGGACGGGTTCAGCAGCAGCGGAGCGCCCAGGGTCCGGGCCAGCACCGCGCCGCCGAGGTTGTCGGCGAAGTCATCGCTGCGTCCGAGGACCACTGCCGGCGCGCTGTCGTCGGCGAACACCTCCTGGGACACGGCGAGCGCAGCCTCCACGGGTTGGCCGCTGCCCACGTCTGCCGCGCGCCTCAAGGCCTGGGGCTGGGCGTGGGCGACGCTGGGGAACAGGCTCAGGACAGTCAGGACGACCAGCGTCGTGGCAAGTCGTCGGGTGGAGCGGTGCATGCGATTTTCTCCGTGGGTCAGGGACTTTTGGGCGCCGGACCCTATCCCGTGACCCTCGCCGGCCCGGGGAAGCTTGCCGATCGTTCGGGGACGGGAACACCCGCGGGGGAGGGCAGCGGCGGCGGTGACAGACCACCGGTGTGGCGTCGGCACCGGATGGGTGCGTGGACCGATCGACGTCGGAGAGTGGTCCGACGGAACGGTCAGGCCGTCACGAGGTGACGGGTGCTGGCCGGTGGAGAATCCGACTGTGGGTGGGCGAGGGGGGACTTGAACCCCCAAGGACCTAAGTCCACACGGACCTGAACCGTGCGCGTCTGCCAATTCCGCCACTCGCCCGTGGCCTCATCGCAGTGAGGAACGGAGAGTGTAGCGAGGCCCCGGCGTGTCGGCCAACTCACATTTCCGCCCTCCCGGACATGGAACGATCACCCCGTCAGCGGCGTCGGAAGGGACATGCCAACACTGACCATCCCGCGACTGCTCCTGCTGTCCGTCCTCCTGCTCGCCCTGACCGCCTGTGCCGACGGCACCGCGGTCGGCGCCGGCGGGCCGGCCGACGACGACACCGCCAGCGAGGCCCCGATCCCCGTCGAGCCCGACGGCGGCATCGGTGATGGTGCCGGCGCCCCCGGCGACTCCTCCGCCCCGATCGACGACGGGCCCATCCCCGTCGAACCCGACGGCGGCATCGGCGACGGGGCCGGCCCTCCCGGCCCGCTCGCCGAGCCACCCAGCTTCGGTGTCTCCTCCGAAACCGACTCGTTGTCGGCCGACCCGTACGCCTCCTGCTGGACCACCGAGGACACCGGCGTCTGCAGCGACGGAGCCCCGACGCCGATGGAGTACCCCTTGAAGGCCGACGCCCAGCTCGTCGTCACCTACGAACCCGGCACCGTCACCGCCTACGCCTGGCCGCTGGACGAGGCCGACCCCGCCGCCGAGCCAGCCGACGCCGACCGCACCGAGCTGACCGTGGTCGAGGAGCACCCGGGCGTGAACCTGATCGACGTCTCGACCCTCGAGCCCGGCTCCTACCACCTCGCCCTCTCCTGGGCGGGCGAGCAGGGCGACGCCCACACGGCGGTCGCGCTGGCCATCGAGCGCTGACCCGACGCCACGGCCGGCCCTCCACCACGACCCGAGTTGTGCAGCTCGGCCGCCGTGCTGGCCGTGCTGCACCACCCCTCGACCGTCTGGTGCAGCTCAGCCGGCCAGCTGGCCGAGCTGCACATCTCCTCAGCCGCGGAGGTCCCGCCGGTCGAACAGCGGGACCGCCGCGGCGACCAGCACCACGAAGATGCCGACCAACACGCCGGCATGCCCCCAGGCCATCCCGTTGACCAGCGGGTCGCTGGACAGGAAGTAGTGGAACGGGCTCAGCACCGCGAACGGCTCGAAGGACTCGGCCAGGGGGAAGAACGAGTCGACGAAGTACCCGACCACACCCAACCCGGCGGCGCCGTACACCGCGAGCTTCACCCGGCCGGTCGCCGCACCGATGAGCAGCGCGACACCGCCGAAGACGAGGCCCAGCAGGCTGCCCAGTACCGACGCAGCCGCGACGCCGGCGATCGGCAGGTCGAACCCCGCGATCAGCACGCCGATGGCCAACCCGGCGAACGTGCCGACGGCCAGGACGACGGCGAAGACCACCATGGCCAGGGCCTTGTGGACGAGCACCCGCCTGCGGGAGATGGGGCTGGCCAGCAACATCCCCATCGTCCGGTTCTCCTCCTCCCCCGCAAGGGCTCGCGAACCCATCGACGCGAACAGCGTGATGGCGGCGATTGGGAAGACCGACGCCAGCAGCTCACCCTGGATCCAGCCGCTCGGCGTGGACAGGTCGACGCCACCGATGGCCGCGATCATCGCGTCCGGCAGGTTGCTGAAGACCTCGCCGATCGAGTCGGGCAGCAGGTTGTACATCGGCACCACGAGCAGCGCCATGTAGAAGATGATCGCGAGCACGACCGACAGCAGCGCCTGGTGGTCCGAGATCGTTCGGGCGGTGATCCCCGACACCCGGGCGGACCCCGCCAGGCGCTCGACGATGGCCTGGGTCCGTGGGTTGGTGCGCAAGCGGTCGAGGATGGTGGTCCCGGTGCTCGCGCCCCGCAGGTCGCGTCGGCGGACACCGATGAGTGCCACGGCGCCGAGGACCACGGACAGCCCGACCTGCAGGCCGAGGTGGCCCCAGCCGACGCCGTTGAGCTCGGGTTGGCTGCCGTTGAACCAGGACCAGGGGAAGACCTTCGCGACGTCGGCGAGGCCCTCGATCAACGGCAGGAACGACGTGGCCAGCCAGGACACGACCATGGTTCCAGCCGCCACCCCGACGGCCGCACCGCGGTTGCCCGTCCAGCCGCCGATGGCGAAGGCGACCATGCCCCACACCAGCGCGTTGACCGTCAGGTGCAGCATCAACGCTGCGACGTGGATGCCGGTGATGTCGACACCCAGCACGGCCGGCACGAGCAGGGCGGCGCCGAGGTAGATCAGCCCTCCTCCAGCGAGGAGGGTGGCCATCGACGCCAGCTTCGACACCGTCACGTCGGTGCGGCTGCGCGGGTTGGCCAGCAGCAGCCCGAGCGTCCCAGCCCGTTCCTCCCCGGCAATGGCGCTGGCCCCGAAGGAGATGGCCACACCGGCCAGCGTCATGGCGCCCATCAGGTTGTACATGGCGCCGTAGGCGATGCCGCCGATCCCGCCGACCTCCGCGGAGATCCCGACGGCCTCGAGGAACGCCGCCGGCAGCTCGTAGTAGAACGACGTGTCGATCTCGGCGTACACAGCCATGGCCATCCACAGCAGCAGGCCGATGCCGACGCCCGCACCGGCCACCGAGGTCCAGCGGTCACGCAGGGACTTGGCGTAGACGCTGCCGAGCATCAGGCCCGCACCTCCGCATCGGTTGCCGCGGGGTGCACGTCGTCGGGGCCGTCGGTTCGGTAGTAGGCGAGGAAGATCTCCTCCAGGTCCGCCTCGCCGGTCGAGATGTCGATCAGCTGGCGGCCGCTGGTCGCCTCGGCGATGAGGGCCTGCATGTGCCCCTCGAAGGAGAGGGTGACGGTCCGGTCGACGACGCGGACGTTGCTGACCCCCTCGACAGTCGAGAAGGCGTCGGCGGCGACGGGGTCGGCGAAGGCCATCTCCACCGTGCGCAGCGCCTTGGACCGCAGGTCGGTGACGGACTCCACGTCGACCAGCAGCCCTCCGCGGATGATGCCGACCCGGTGGGCGGCACGCTGGACCTCCGACAGGGTGTGGCTGGACAGGAAGACCGTGCGGCCCGCGGCGGCCACCTCGCGCATCATCGCCTGGAACTCCTGCTGGACCAGGGGGTCGAGGCCGGTGCTCGGCTCGTCCATGATGATGACGTCGGGGGTGTTCATGAAGGCCTGGATGAGGCCGATCTTCTGCCGGTTGCCGGTGGAGTGGTCGCCGACCTTCTTGGTCAGGTCGGCGTCCAGCCGCTCAGCCAGCCCGTTGACGACCGACCAGTCGACGCCGCCCCGCAGGTTCGCGAAGTAGGTGAGGGTGTCGTGGCCCGTCAGGTTGGGGTACATCGACAGGTCGCCCGGGAGGTAGCCGATGTGCCGGCGGATCTCGACCGCTTGGCGGTGGCTGTCCATGCCCAGGATCGAGGCCGATCCAGCGGTGGGCCGGAGCAGGGCCAGGATCGTGCGGATCATGGTGGTCTTGCCGGCCCCGTTGGGGCCGAGGAAGCCGAAGACCTCGCCACGGCGGACCTCGAGGTCGAGGCCGTCGAGGGCCCGGAAGTCGCCGTAGTCCTTGGTCAGGCCGACTGTCTGGATCGCTGGGGTGTCGCTCATGTCAGCTGTCCTCCGTGGTGGTGGTCTGTGTGGCCGCGATGGCGGCGGTGATCCCGGCGGCGGCCTCGTCGGTCACCATGCCGCCGCTCAGCAGCTCGAACGCGGGAGCCATGTAGCGGCGGATGTAGGTCGGGTCCGCTTGCAGCGACGGGCTCAGCAGGTCCACATCGAGCAGGGCCTTGACGTGGTCGTGCAGGACCAGCGCGCCCAGGGACCAGATGGTCAGGACCGCCGCGCAGCCCTCGGGGTCGTCGAGCTCGTTCAGCAGGCCGCTTGCTGCTCCGGCCTTCATGTAGACGACGGCGTCGTCGACCATCTCGCGGACGAGGGCGGTCACCCGCGGCGTCCCGTCGACCATCGTGCGGGCGAGGTAGGCCATCAGCGGCGGTCCGTCCGAGGCATCACGAAGCGCGGCGATCGGATCGACCTGTGCCCCCTGGGCCATCGCCTCGGTCTTCAGGCGGCGGACCTCTCCCACGATGTGGGTGTCGCAGACGTCGCGGAGCTCCTCCATCGACCCGTAGTGGTGGATGACGGACCCGGCCGAGACGCCGGCCCGGGTGGCCACGCTTCGAGCCGTCAGCGCCGAGGGGCCGGCTTCGGCGACCACGTCGATGGCCGCGTCCCGGATCCGCGCCTTGGTCGAACGATCATCGGTTGAACGCATGTTCAACATGCTAAACGAATGTTCAATGTGCAGCAAGGCCGGTTTCCCCGCCGAGCTGCGCAGCACGTCAGGGCAAAGGTGCAGCAGGGCCGGCCCCCCGGCCGAGCTGCACAACTCCCGGCCCCCGGAGCGCGCCGAGCGCGCCGGGCGCGCCGGCCCTCGGGGCACTCCCGACCCTGGGGGCGCGCCGGCCCTCGGGACGCGACGGACCGGGTCAGTCGGCGGGGGTGTCCGGGCCGGTGGAGGGGTCGGCGGCCAGCTCGGCCAGGTGGCTGGTCAGGCGGACGCGCTGCTCGACGGTCAGCTCGTCCCAGTGGGTCAGTCGCGTGATGGTGTGGGCGACGTCGGGATCGTCGGGGTCGGTGTCGGGCCGGTTCCCCAGCCGTACGGCGTAGGTCGCGATCGAACCCGTCACCGACCCCAGCACGCCGATCCCGGTCAGCATGAGCAACGTCGCGATCCCCCGACCGGCGCCCGTCACCGGAGAGATGTCGCCGTAGCCGACGGTGGTCGCCGTCACGACCGCCCACCACACGCCGTCACCGATCCCGTCGATGCCCGGCTCGATGGTGGACACCAGCGTCCCACCGACCACCACGAGCCCGGCGGCGACGATCAGCAACGACCCGGTGTGGTTGGTCGTCAGGACGTCCCTCGTCGTGCGCAGGACCCGCCAGATGACGACGCCCGACCGCACGATCCGCAGGACCCGGAGCGCCCGGAAGCCACGAAGCAGGTCCAGCGGGATGATCGCCACCAGGTCGATGACGTTGGTCCGCACGAACTGCCGTCGGTTCTGCGCCACGGCCAGCCGGGCCAGGTAGTCGGTCAGGAACAGGCCCCAGATCGCCCACTGGGTGGTCACCGCCACCTGGTCGTCGCGGTTGAACCACAACACCGCCAGGACGGCCGCCGCGATCATCAGCGCCTCCCACGCCCAGCGCAGCATCCGGCCGATCGACGACGCCCGATCGAGGTCCATGTCGTCGACGTTGATCTGGGTCCGGACCTCCGCGGCCGCAGCCGAGGCGATGACGGCAAGGCGGCCCATCAGTATCCCGCCCAGCCCGAGCGGGCCGCCTCGACGATGACGGGGTCCAGCAGCGTCGACGCCTCGACGGACGCCGGGTCGGGCAGACGGTCCGGCGGGAACACCGCGGCGGCCGCCAGCACCTCGTCGGTCAGGAAGCGCAACGCAGGCGCATCGCCGGGGATGCGCAGGGCGGGCTCCCCACCGAACGTCGCGAGCACGAAGCCCCAGTCCCCGAAGGTCGGCACGTCGACGTGATAGGGCACGGTGGCCAGCCCCGCGTCCTCGACGGTGGCCTGGATGGTCCAGAACGCCAACGGCACGAAGTAGGGGCTGCCGGACTGCACGACCATGCGCCCGCCGGGGGCCAGCAGCCCGGCGGCCATCCCGTAGAACTCCACGCTGTACAGCTTGGCCAGGTCCACGGTGTCGGGGTCGGGCAGGTCGACCACGATCACGTCGACCGGCCCGCTGCCGCCGTCGCGTACCCACGTGAAGGCGTCGTCGTGCACGACCTCCAGGCGCGGGTCGTCGAGGGACCCCCGGTTGGCCTCGACGATCCTCGGGACGGTGCGGGCGGCCGCAACCACCGCCGGGTCCAGGTCGACCAGCGTGACCGACTCCACGTCGTCGTAGCCGAGGACCTCGCGCGCCGCCAGGCCGTCGCCGCCACCGAGGATCAGGACCCGGTCGTGCGGCCCGTTCATCGCCGGGTGCACGAGCGCCTCGTGGTACCGGTGCTCGTCGAGGGTGGAGAACTGCAGGTCACCGTCGAGGAACAACCGGGTGTCGGGTCCGTCGGGGGTCGTGGACTCGGTGATGACCAGGTCCTGGTAGGCGGTCTGCTCGTGCAGCACGATCGGATCGCGGAACAGCTTCTGCTGGGCGGTCAGCTCGAAGTCGCCCGTCTTGACGTGCATCAGGCCGATCAGCCCCAGGGCGACCACCCCGGCCGCCAGCAGCCACCGTCGACGGTCGGGCAGCAGCACCAGCCCCGTGGCCAACCCGGCGGTGACGTTGACCGCACCGACGAGCAACGATCCGGTCAGCAGGCCGAAGACCGGGAGCAGCAGGAACGGGAAGACCAGCCCACCGACCAGCGCGCCCACGTAGTCCGCGGCGGACATGTCGGCCACCACGAACGCCGGGTCGTCATCGCCCAGCCGTCCGATCAACGCCATCAGCAGCGGGATCTCCGCACCGATCAGGGTGCCCACGGCAACGGCTGCCACCAGCAGGGCTGGGGTGTACAGCCCCAGCCACGCGAACGCGGTGTACAGCGCCGGCACGCAGAACGCCCCGACGACCCCGAGGACCAGCTCGACGGCGACGAACCCCGCTGCCGGCCGGCCGATCAGCCGCTTGGCGACCAGGGCCCCGATGCCCATCGACGCCAGCGCCACGCCGAGGACGAGGCTGGTCTGGGTGATCGAGGAGCCGACCAGGTAGCTGCCCGTGGCGACCAGCGCAAGCTCGTAGACCAGCCCACAGGCCGCGCAGACCGCGACGACGAACAGCAGCGCCGTCCGACCGACACGACGACCCGTGGGGGCGTCGGTCGCCGCGGGGCTGGTCAGGGTCGCCACGGTCGGGTCCGCGCCCCTAGCTGATCGCGGCGGCGACCACGATGCCGACGGCGACGTGGTTGGCCGCGACGAACCACGCGACCGGGGTCGGCTCGGTCGCCGCCACCGTGTCCCGCAGCTTGCCGGGCGTGATGACGTCGACCAGGCCGAAGCTGGCGGCGTTCAGCAGGATGCCGAGCAGGCCGTAGATGCCGGCAGTCGTCAGGCCCAGCGCGAAGCCGTCGGCGGAGGTCACG
Source organism: Euzebya pacifica (assembly GCF_003344865.1). Taxonomy (GTDB): domain Bacteria; phylum Actinomycetota; class Nitriliruptoria; order Euzebyales; family Euzebyaceae; genus Euzebya; species Euzebya pacifica. The sequence goes on along the minus strand of NZ_CP031165.1, from coordinate 34,979 downwards.
ATGGCGGTGGCCAGCACGATGGCGTTGGCCAGCATGCCGGAGGCGACCACGATGATCAGGTTGCGGTTGTGGTCCTCGGTGATCTGCTTGCCCAGCTTGCCGGGGGTCATCACGTCGATGACGCCGAAGCTGACCGCGAGCAGGACGAGGGCGAGGACGCCCCAGGCCAGGCCCTCGGAGGCGTCGGCGAGGATGGCTGCCATGTCGATCATCGCTTGTGGGCCTTTCGGGTGAAGTCGGGGTGCATGGAGAACGTCACTTGCCGCTGCCGGAGCCGCCGCCGCGGACGCCGGTGAACCCGCCGCCGCCGGAGCTGCCCCCGGAGGACCGCGGGCCGTAGGAGCCGGGACGGCTGCCCCAGTAGCCGGCGATGAAGGTGCTGTGCCGCCGGTAGCCGGCGTCGTAGTCGTCCAGCTCGATGCTGGACCCCTCGGCCTCGGTGCGGACCACCGCCAGCCAGTCCGAGCCGCGCAGGTAGTAGTTGCCGGACTCGCGGACGCTGTCGTCGGCCTTCAGGTTGATCTGCATGTTGTCAGCGACGACGCTCGGCGCGTCCCCGGTCCGCCACTGCGACGTGGCGGCGTCGTAGCTGTAGGCGCCGTCGAGGAACGCGGTGGCCTCGGTGAGGTTGGTGGAGGAACCACAGCCGGTCAGCGCCAGCGCCAGGACGACGAGGGTCACGAGGAAGGTCGGGCGGGGTCGGAGGCTGGTCATCGGCTGGCTCCGTGGACGGCGACCGCGATGCGGTCGTGGGCGAGGACGGTGGTGGTGCTGCGGGCGACACGGCCGTGCTCGGGGTAGCAGTGCCAGGTCGCCCAGCCGTCGCCGCTCGGTGTGGGCAGGACCGCGGTGACAGCATGGGGGTGACCGGGGAAGGCGTGGACCACCCCTTCGGTGCGGGCACGCTCCCGAAGGTGCCCGACGAGCGCCGCCAACCCGGTCGGGTCGACGGTCTCGACGATGTAGTCGAACGCCATGTCCCAGCGGTCGACGCCGGTGTGGACGATCACCCGGCGAGGGCCCGGCATGCGTCCACCGGTGTTGCAGGCGAGGGTCTCGATCGCGTGCCCCTCCAGCGTGCGGACCTGGTGGGATGCCGACAGGACGGCCACCTCGACGGTCGTGGTCGGCAGGGTCAGCGTGGAGCTCGCCAGCGCCGGCTGGAGCGGGCCGCCGAAGGCGACGGTCAGCCGGTCCGGGTTGAGATCGATCGGTTCGTGCACAGGCCTTCCCTCCCTCGCTGGCTCGCTCGAATCGGTGCGGACGCCCCCTCGACGTCCGCCGACCCTCGTTCGAGGCATCACCCTATACCGGTAACGGGCGCCTCCCGGCGGATGTTGCCACCCGGTAATCCTCCGCTCAGGAGGCGGTCCCGACGGCCGTCAGGAAGGCGTCGCTGACGACGGCTGTTCCGCCCAGCCCGATCACCCGCTGGATGGATGCCCGCTGCGACAGGGCGTGGCCGAGGGCCGCCCCCGGCGATGCCGGGTCCAGTCCGTTGACCAGCACGACGACGCCGTCCAGCGCGGCCGCGACCGGGCCCCCGGTCAGGCTGTCGGGGAAGTTCGCCCCGGTCGCCAGGACCAGCGTGTCGAAGGAGAGGTCGATCGCGCGGGCGTGGTTGAGGACAGCCGCGGCGGTGGTGTACCGCTCGGGGCCGGCCAGGCGCACCGGATCCGGCAGGCCGTCCACGACCGCGTCGGCGATCACGGCGGTGCCACCGACCACGGCCACCCGCTCGATGCCGAGCGCATCGATGGTCTCGGCGGTGGCCTGCGGGATCTCGTCGCGGGTGACGAACAGGATCGGCCGGTGGGTCCGTGCCGCAACACCCGTCACCGACACCGCGTCGGCGAACCCGTCGGCGGTCACGACGTAGGCCTCGGGGGCCCGGTCGTCGCCGACGGCACCGGGCAGCTCGGCAGCCACGGCCGCACCGACGGCGAACGGGTCTCCCTCCCCCACGCGACGCACGGTCAGGCCCATGGCCTGCAGCTCTGCCGCGACGTCGGGGCCGACCAGCGACCCGACAACGACCGCCTCGGTCGCCCCCAGCCGGGCGATCCCCTCGCGGGACACCCCCGAGAGCGCCCCGTCGACCAGCACGATCGGCGCGTCGAGGAACCCGGCCAGCGGCGAGGCCAGCAGGGCGTCGTGGTAGGTCCCCGCATCGGCCAGCACGACCGTGTCGGTGCCGTCGGGGTGGGCCGCCAGCGCGGCAGCGACCGAGGTGGCGACGCGCTCGGGACCGCCGGCCCGTTCGGTGGTCAGCGCCGGCAGTCCGTCGAAGGTCGCCAGGTGCACGTAGGACCCACGCTCCAGGTAGGGCTGCACCGACGACGGCCCGGTCACCCCGGTCAGGCTGCTGACCTCGGTGGTGAAGGTCGTCCGACGGAAGGCCGACAGGTCGTCGGTGCCGAAGCGGTCCTCCAGCGTGGCCAGCGCCGACTCGACCGCGGCCAGGAGCACGTCGTCGGCGGTCCGGTCACCCAGCCAGTCGTGCTGGACCGCCAACCCGGACGATGCCGGATCGAGGACACGCAGCACCAGGTTGAGGGCAGGGGACATGTCGTAGCGGTGGCCGCCGACACCCAGCTGACGGGACACGAGGTCGGGGCATCCGCGGCCGGAGTTGCAGGCCGCCGCCGCGTCGGCGTCGGCGATCGGGCCGCCCCACACGCTGCCGAGCACCTCCTCGACGAGCGCGTCGACGACCGCGGAGAAGATCGTGGCTGCCGGACCGTCGGTGCCGTCCTCCAGGGAGGACTGCCCGCCGGGGCCGCGGAAGGTGGTCGGCGCGTTGGGCGGGTCGTAGAAGCGGGTGTTCCACCCGGCCAGCAGGTCGGCCACGGCGCCGAGGCGAGCGTCGTCGCCCGCCTCGAGGGCCCGGAGCACGAGCGGCAGGAACGGCTCGGCGCGCGGGTCGGTCAGCGCCGACTCCATCTCGATGGCCTGGAGGGTCTCGAAGGTGTGGTCGTCACGGGAGGCGGCCAGCGCGACGGGGGTGGCTGCCCGCTGCACCGCACCGCCGGGACGCGACGTCGGGCCGATGCCCTCACCGTCGAGCCAGCCGTGGGCCGGCTTGTTGTTCCAGTTCACGAGGAACCCCTGGGCAGGGTCGACGGCGTGGGGCAGGTCGTCGAACGGGATGCGGTCGCCGAAGTCCGCCGACCCGTCTCCGGGCAGCGGGAACCGCAGGTCGTTGGCAGGCCGTTCGTGGTGGACGCCGGGGTGCCAGAAGGCGATGTGCCCGTCGGCGTCGGCGTAGGTGGTGTTCTCGTTCCAGGTGACCTGGCGCATGGCGGCCTCGAAGTCCTCGAGGGACTCCGCACGGTTCCACGCCAGGACACCGTCGATCGTGTCGACCTCCTGGCCGAACATCTGGTACTGCACCGATCGGGCCAGCCGCTCGCCGTTGCCGTCCTCCTGGGCCACGATCGGCCCATGGACGGTGCGGCAGACGTCCACGTCGACCGAGCGCAGCGGCGGGGTGACGGGCAGGCCCTGGGTGGACTCGCGGTAGTCGATGGTCTCGGTGCGGCAGTCGGCGTCCTTCCACTCCCCGTCGTGGAGGTACTGCAGCGGGCCGCCGTCGGTCGGGTTGTCGCGCACCGTCTCGATGAAGCTGTCGACGGTCTTGGAGTAGCCGGTGGTCAGGGCCCAGGCCGCCCGGTCGGTGTAGCCGATGCCGACAACGGGGAGGGCGGGGACGGATGCGCCACGGGCGTCGTAGCCGCCGCCGTGCACCTCGTACTCCACGAGCAGGCTCGGGTAGCTCCAGCCGAGCTGCGGGCCGCTGATGAGCATGGCGTTGTCGTCGGCGGTGCGGGACGGGCCGATGGCCATGCCGATCGAGCCACCGTGCAACGACGCCGCCCACTCCGCCAGCGCCTCGCTGGCCCGGAAGGCCTGCGCCCGTGCAACGGCATCCGCGTCGTCGGAGGAGGACCCGTCGGAGGTGGACTCACCGGATTCGGCGAACGCCGGCAGGGTGGTCGGTTCGGGGTAGGCGCCCGTGCCCGGCCCGTCGGCCAGCTCCAGCGGGAGGGTGGCCGCGAAGTCCGCTGCGGCGTCCAGCGATGCGTCGAGGTCGGTCAGCGGCGAGTTGGGGAAGGTCCCCTCCTCCCGCGGGACGGTGGTGAGCGCCAGCGGGTCGTCCTGCCACACCAGGTCGGCGAAGATCGCCCGTCCCTCCTCCTCACCGTGCGCGTCCTCGAGGTCGCGGAGCAGGCGGACGTTGTCCATCTCGTTGCCGCCCTCGGCCGCGACGGATCGGGTGATCAGCACACCGGCGGCCGCGATGTCGATCAGCTCCAGCGGCTCGGGTCGCGTCGACAGCAGCGCGTACTCGACCGGCAGCAGGTCGGGGTTGGCGTTGACCTCCGCGATCCACTCGTTGGCGCCGTCGACGTAACCCTGGACGGCAGTCAACGCATCGGCGGACAACCCGTCGATGATGGCCTGGTACTCCGCGTCGCTGTAGGTGAGGGTGCGCGTCTGCACGTCCAGCGGCACGCCGGAGGTCCCGACGAGCTCGGCGAAGGTCCCCCTGCCCTGACGGCGGACGGCGTCCATGAGGAACAGGCGGATCTGGGCGACGGCCCAGCCCGTGCCGAACCAGACATCCTCGGCGGTGTCGCCGTGGATGGCCGGGGTGCCGAACTCGTCCCAGTACACGCGGACCGCGCCGTCGCGCAGCGTCTCGGTGCGCACGGCGTCGGCCGGGTCCAGGAACCCCTGGCCGGCATACCCCTCCAGGCCCCAGTAGATCGACGTCTGGTCGTCGGTGTGCGCACCGAAGCTGCCCCCGGCCGTGCCCGCGACCTGGTCGGTCACCGACGTGAAGCCCGAGTTGCCCGGCGGCATCAACGACACGGCGGTCACCCCGTCCGGGGGGGTGTCGACGGGGCCGTCCTGCGCACGGGCCGGCGCGACGACCGGGGCCAGGAGCGCAGCCACGAGGGCGGCGATGACGAACAGGGAGAGGGCTACCGGACGTGACTGCATTCGCGGGAGGGTAACAACGCAGCGCGCACGAGCCCTCGCGGTGGGTACCAATGCCCGGAAGGGGGGTCACCGGGGCCGGGGAAGCACTACGATCCGTGGTGGGTGCCGGTGGGGAGCACCCTCCACAACCCGAAGAGACCGTCTCCCCATGCCTCGTTTCGCGTTCGCCGTGCCGTTCCTGCCGCACAAGCAGGACGAGTGGCGTGCGACCGCTGGGGAGATCCCGGTCCGTCGGGCCACCGAACACCGCCAGCACCTGCTCGAGCGCGGCATCTTCAAGGAACGCTGGTGGATGCAGACGGGGGCCGGCACCCCACCGCTGTCGCTGGTCCTCTGGGACTGCGACGACCTCGACCGTGTCGGCCTGTCCCGCATCGGCACCGGCAACCGCCACGACGACTGGATGGCCGAACAGGTCGTCGGACAGATCCACGGACTCGACCCGGTGGGGGCCGCGCTGCCGCAGGTGCACCTGCTCAGCGGCACCACCACGATGGCGACCGCGACTGCCGGCAGCCAGACCATGTTCGCGCTGCCCATCCCGACGGAGGGCATCGATGCGGTCCGGTCGCTCGTGGAACGCATCGAGCACGGCGACCTGTCCCGAGCCCACGGGCAGTTCCTGGCCGACGCCTCGATCCGTGAGGAGTGGATCTGGCTGCAGGAGCCGACCTCGAACTGTCCGGCCCTGCTGCTGATCCACTGGATCGGCGACGACCTCGACGACGCCTGGCAGCGCTTGACCTACGTGCGCGACGACCCCTACGCCCGGGTGCTGCACGAAGCCCTGTTCACCCGGCTGATCGGCATCGGTCCCGAGCAGGTCGCCCACTGGCGCATCGAGCAGCTGTTGGTCATGCACGTCCGGCGATCGGACTCCTTCGCGCCGTCGCACCGGCGGGTCGGACAGAAGTTCGTGGGTGCCGCTCGCACCGGTGGGTGGCCGGCGGTGCAGCGGCTGATGGGCGACAACGTGGTGCTGCTCGCCGAGGACGGAACCCGTTACCTGGGCCCGCCGGCGGTGGTGGACGCCCTGCGCCGGGCGATGGACGCCGCGTCGGATGGGCAACGGGAACGGCCCGACGTGGCCGACCTCCTGGTCGGAACTGCGCACGTCCTGGCCCTGCTGGAATGGCCCGACGGCACCACGATGCCCCTGCTGATCGGGTTCGACGAGGGCCGGGTCGTGGCCCTCCACGTGCAGCCCCTGATGTCGCGTCGCGACCGTCCGGTTGCGGACTAGCCCGACGGGGCACCCGTGCGGGACGGCGACGGACCGTAGACTTCCCGCAACATCCAGCGTCGACGAGCGAACGACGCCGGCAAGGCACCGCACACATGAGCATCCTCAGGGACTTCGAGAAGAGATTGGAAGGCGCGGTAGAGGGCTTCTTCGCGCGCGCTTTCCGTTCCGGCCTGCAGCCGGTCGAGCTGGCGAAGGCCGTCCAGCGCTACGAGGGCAACTACCAGCAGGTAGGGGTCGACGCGGTGTTCGTGCCGAACGTCTACCGCTTCACCCTCTCCCCCACCGACCTGGAGCGGTTCAGCGGCTTCACCCGGTCGCTGCAGCGCGAGCTGGCCGACGTCGCCCGGCGCACCGCCGACGAGAAGGGCTGGCGCACGCACGGCCCGATCCGCATCGAGTTCGAACGGTCCGAGGAGATCCGCGTCGGCACCTTCGAGCTGCGCGGCAAGACCGAGACCCCCGGCCAGGCTGCGGCTGCCGGTGTCCCGTCGCCGTCCCAGCCGGCGCCCGCCCCGCTGCCCGCCGAGCCGGTGTTTCAGCCCGCCCCCGCCACGCCGGCGGCGCCGGCGACCCCCACGGCACCCGCGCCCGCTGTCCCGACCGGCCCCGAACCCGCGGCCACCGCGGCTGGTACCGCACCGGTCCTGCGAGCCGTCCAGGGCTCCGACACCGGCAAGGTCTTCACCCTCGACCGCCCACAGCTGGTCATCGGACGGCTGCCCGACTGCGACATCACCCTGACCGGTGCGGCGGTCTCCCGACGACACGCCCGGGTGCAGCAGGAGGGGTCGCGCTGGACGATCACCGACCTCGGCTCCACCAACGGGGTCCGCGTCAACGCCCAGCCCATCCAGGTCAGCGAGATCAAGCCCGGCGACCGGGTCGAGGTCGGCGACATCACCTTCACCTTCCTCCTCACGGGCTGATGACGTGCCGCCCATCGTCTTCACCGCGCTGCAGGTCCTCTTCCTGGTCCTGCTGTACGCCTTCGTGGCCAGAGCCGTCCGATGGGTCATCAAGGACGTCGCCAACCCCGGACCGGCCATGGCGTCGAGCCAGCCACGCGCCGCGCGCGGCCGCCAACCGAAGCAGAAGCGTGCCCGTCCCCGTGAGCTGGTCATCCACTTCCCCGATTCCGCCCCGCGTGTCCTGCCGCTGGAAGAGGGGCGAAGCGTGACCTTCGGCCGACACCAGACCGCGTCGGTGGTCCTCACCGACCTCTACGCCAGCGACTTCCACGCCCGCATCGACTTCGACGGAGACGGGTGGACGCTGACCGACGAGGGCTCGACGAACGGTACGTTCCTCAACCAGGTCCGCCTGACGGCACCCACGCCGTTGCGGGCCGGCGACCAGATCTCCTTCGGTCGGACCACAGTGGAAGTCAGGAGATGAGCCGGGAATGACCCTTGTCGTCCATGCCTTCGGCTACTCCAACGTCGGCCGCATCCGTGAGATCAACGAGGACAACTTCCTCACCGGTCGCACCGTTTTCGCGGTTGCCGACGGGATGGGTGGCCACGCCGCTGGCGAGGTCGCCTCCGAGGCAGCCCTCATGCCGCTCCGCGAGATCGACGGTGGCACCTACCGCGACCCACAGGCCGCGACCGACGCGTTGTCCCACGCCGTCAGCCAGGCCAACGAGCTCGTCCTCGAACGCGCCGCCGCCGACCCCGACCTGCGTGGCATGGGCACGACCCTGACCACCGTGATGGTCCGTGGGTCGCGGCTGCACCTCGCCCACGTCGGCGACAGCCGGGCCTACCTGCTGCGCGCCGGCATGCTGGAGATGCTCACCGAGGATCACACCCTCGTGAACCAGCTGGTCAAGGAGGGCCGCCTGACCGAGGAGCAGGCTGCGAGCCACCCGCAGCGCAGCGTCATCACCCGCGCCATCGGCGTTGAGCTCGGCGTGCAGGTCGACACCATGGTCGAGCCGCTGGAGCTGGCACCCGGCGACCAGGTCCTGCTGTGCTCCGACGGCCTGACCGGACCGGTCAGCGAGTCGCTGATCGCCGAGATCCTGATGACCGAGGACGACGGCGACATCGCCTGTCGTCGCCTGATCGACGCCGCCAACGCCGGCGGCGGGCCCGACAACATCACCTGCGTCCTGCTGCGCGTCGAGGGCGACGGCACCGTGACCGCCCCCGCGGCGATGCCGGGTCCGGCGACGTCCTCCGACGACGACGCAACCGCCGAGCTCGGCGACCCCGCACAGCTGGACGCCCGCCGCCTTGCCGAGCTGGGCGGCGGCAGCGAGGAACCCGAGGAGGTGCAGGCCGAGGAACGCAGCTCGGGCCGGCGTCGCCTCGGCGCGACCCTCCTCGGCGTGCTGCTGGTGCTTGCGGTGCTGATCGGCGGCGCGCTGCTGCTGCTCAACCGCAGCTTCTTCGTCGGCGTCGACGACGACGGCCAGGTCGGCATCTACAGGGGCATCCCCGCGTTCTCGATCGGGCTGGTCGAGTCGGAGTCCTTCGGCCTCGACGACCTGCCCGAGGGCCTGCACCCGGGTCTGGAGGGCGGCATCGCCTTCTCCAGTCTCGCCGAGGCCCGCATGCACGTCAGCGACGTCCTCGAACCGCAGCTGGAGGTCGAGTCGGAGGAGCCGTTGCCGACCGAGTCGCCGACGCCGTCCCCCACGCCGACCAGCGAACCCAAGGACCCCCCGACCATCGGGGCCGACGCGCCCGGCCCGACTCCGGAACCGACCACCGCGCCACGACCCACGCCCGCTCCGGCCAGCTCGTGAGCGTGTCGCTCGACCAGCTCCGGGGCACCCCGGAGGTGCGGCGGCGGGCCAACACCGAGGTCGGCCTGCTGGTCCTGGCGATCATCATCACCCTCAGCGCCTACACGCTGGTGGGCCTGGCCCAGGAACCGGTGATCCCCGCCGGGCTGCTGGCCTACGGCGGAGCGCTCGCTGCGCTGGCCGCGGCCGCCCACCTGGTCAGCCGACGGCTGGCGCCGGGTGCCGACCCGCTGCTGCTGCCGATCGCGTTCCTCCTCAACGGCATCGGCCTGGTGATGATCCGCCGGGTCGACTTCGCCGAGGCGTCCCGTGACAGCGGGCTGGAGCTCGCGCCGCTGCAGACGATCTGGACGATCGTGGGCGTGGCGCTGTTCGCGGGGACGTTGCTGCTGCTGCGCGACCACACGGTGCTGGACCGGTACCGCTACATCATCGGCCTCGCCGCCGTCGTGGCGCTGATGACTCCGCTCCTGCCCGTCCTCGGGACCGACTTCGGTCGTGGCTCGCGGATCTGGGTGCGGATCCCCGGCGGCTTCTCGCTGCAGCCCGGCGAGTTCGCCAAGATCGGCCTGGTCATCTTCTTCGCCGCCTACCTGGCCGAGAAGCGGGCGCTGCTGTCGGCCGCCACGTCGCGCCTGGGTCCGCTCCACGTCCCGCCGGCACGGGCCTTCGGGCCGGTGGCGCTCGCCTGGTTCGTCTCCCTCGGCGTGCTGGTCTTCGAGCGGGACCTGGGCCTGTCGCTGCTGATCTTCGGCATCTTCGTGGCGATGCTCTACATGGCGACCGGTCGGCTGGCCTACGTCGTCTTCGGCGGAGCGCTCTTCGGGGCCGGGGCGCTCGCGTCGTGGTCGGTGTTCAGCCACGTGCAGACCCGCGTGTCGATCTGGCTGGACCCCTTCGCCGACGCCCAGGGGTCGGGCTTCCAGCTGGTGCAGTCGCTGTTCGCCTTCGGCACCGGCGGGGTGGCCGGCGTGGGCTGGGGGCAGGGCAACCCCGAGCTGATCCCCGACGTGGAGACCGACTTCATCTTCTCCGCGATCGGTGAGGAGCTCGGCCTGCTCGGCACCACCGCCGTCCTCCTGCTGTACTTCCTGCTGGCCGGCCGCGGGTTCGTGACGGCGTTGCGGGCGCCCGACGACTTCTCCAAGCTGCTGGCAGCCGGGCTGACGTTCGTGTTCAGCCTGCAGGTGTTCGTCATCGTCGGCGGGGTCAGCCGCCTGATCCCCCTCACCGGCATCACCCTGCCGCTGGTGTCCTACGGTGGCTCCAGCCTGCTGGCCAACTACGTCCTGATCGCCCTGCTCGTGCGGGTGTCCGCTGCCCGTGCCCCGGTGGCCCGCCGCTCGGCCCGCGCCGACCTCGCCCGGATCGACGGCTGAGATGACCCGATCCATCCGCCACACCGCATGGGCCGTGTTCGTGCTGTTCGGGCTGCTGTTCGTGAACCTCAACTGGCTGCAGGTCATCCAGGCCGACGACCTGGCCCGCGACGAACGCAACCGCCGCCAGCTGCTGGCGGAGTACGAGATCCAGCGCGGATCGATCACCGCGGGCAGCGGGACGCAGCAGCGGACCATCGCCCGGTCCCAGGACACCCAGGACCAGCTGCGGTTCCAGCGGGTCTACAGCGACGGCCCGACCTACGCCCACGTCACCGGCTTCCACTCCTTCATCTACGCCCGTACGCAGCTCGAGCAGCGCTACAACGAGTTCCTCCAGGGGTCCTCGCCCGACGCGTTGTTCCGCAACCTCGCCGACGCCCTGCAGGGTCGCGAACGGCAGGGCGACACCGTCGTCACGTCCATCGTGCCGGCGGTGCAGGAGGCCGCCGTCCAGGCGCTCGGCGGCCAGACCGGCGCCATCGTGGCGATCGACCCGCGCACCGGTGCGGTGCTGGCCATGGTGTCCAGCCCCACCTATGACCCCAACGAGCTGTCCAGCCACGACGGGACAGCCATCCGCGAGGCGTGGGAGCGGCTCGAGGCCGACCCCGCCAACCCGCGGCTGAACCGGGCCACCAGCGAGCTGTACGCCCCCGGATCGACCTTCAAGGTCGTCACCGCAGCTGCGCTGCTGGAACGCGGGGGCAGCCCCGAGGACACCTTCGACGACCCGCCGTTCCTCGACCTGCCGCAGACCACCGCGCAGATCGGCAACTTCTCGTCGGGTCGCAGCTGCGCCGGCGGCACCATCACCCTCCGCCGTGCCCTGGAGGTGTCGTGCAACACCACCTTCGGCCTGATCGGCCTGGACATCGGTGCGGACGCCCTGGTCGAGACGGCCCAGTCGTTCGGGCTGAACACTGACATCGAGTTCGACGTCCCGACCGCAACCAGCCGGATCCCCACCGAACTGGACCCGCCGCAGACGGCCCAGTCCGCCATCGGGCAGCGTGACGTCCGTGTCTCGCCGCTGCAGATGGCGATGATCGCCGGCGCGATCGGCAACGGTGGCGTGATGATGCGCCCACGGCTGGTCACCGAGGTGCAGGACTACGCCGGACGGGTGCTGCGGGACTACCCCGCCGAACCGCAGTCCATCCCCAGCCGCGACGGCTCCCAGGCCGTCAGTCCGGGCACCGCGGCCACGTTGACCGACATGATGGTCGGGGTCGTGAACAACGGCACCGGGACCAACGCCGCCATCGGCGGGGTGCAGGTCGCCGGCAAGACCGGCACCGCCGAGCAGGGCGAGGGGCAGTCGCCGGACGTGTGGTTCATCGGCTTCGCGCCGGCCGAGGCCCCGCGTGTCGCCGTCGCCGTGGTCGTCGAGGAGGGCGGCAACGGCGGCGAGTCCGGCACCGGTGGTGGGATCGCAGCCCCGATCGCCCGTACGGTTATGGCAGCAGCGCTGGGGATCTGACGCCTGCACTTCCCCGGATCACGACAGAAAGAAGGCACTCGAGTGAGCACCACCGACGGACAGGATCGGCGCGTCATCGCCGGCCGGTACGTGCTGCGCGGCCTGCTCGGCCAGGGCGGCATGGCCGACGTCGAGCTGGCCTACGACGAGGTGCTGGACCGCCAGGTCGCGGTCAAGATGCTCCACGAGCGCTACACCGGGGACGACTCCTTCGTCGAGCGGTTCCGCCGCGAGGCCCAGTCGGCCGCCGCGCTGAACCACCCCAACGTCGTCGGCGTGTACGACACCGGCGCCGATGACGGCCGGCCCTACATCGTCATGGAGTACATCGCCGGCCGTTCGCTGCGCGAGATCATGAAGCGCGAGGGCGTGCTGCCCCGCCGGGCCGCAGAGATCGGGGCCGAGGCCGCGCAGGCGCTGCACTTCGCCCACGAACGCGGGATCGTCCACCGCGACATCAAGCCGGCCAACATCATGATCGGCGACGACGGACGGGTGAAGGTCACCGACTTCGGGATCGCCCGGGCCGTCAACGTCGAGTCGGTCACCCAGACCGCCGCGGTGTTCGGCACCGCCGCCTACGTCGCCCCCGAGCAGGCCCAGGGACAGCGGGTCGACGGTCGCACCGACCTGTACGCGCTGGGTTGTGTGCTGTTCGAGATGTTGACCGGCCAGCAGCCGTTCTCCGGCGACACCGCCGTGACCCTCGCCTACAAGCATGTGTCCGAGGCGCCGCCCGAACCCCGGTCGATCAACCCCGACATCCCCCCGGCGCTGTCGGCGGTCGTGCTCAAGGCCATGGCCAAGGACCCCGCGCAGCGGTACCAGACGGGCAAGGACTTCGCCGACGACCTGAACCGTGCCGTTGCTGGCCAGCAGGTCGCCGCGTCGGCCGGGCAGACCGCCGCCTACGCCGCCACCCAGGCCATCCCGCGACAGCAGGCGGGAACCGCCGCCCCGCACGACCCCACGCTGGTGGCGTCCGCCCCGGTGGCGACGCCGGTCCGCGAGACCCCACGGCCCAGCGACGAGTACTACGAGCGGTCCGGGCCGGACTACGGCCGCATCGCCGCCTACGCGTTCCTCGTCGTGCTGATCGCCGCGCTGGTGGGCATCGCGTGGTTCCTGTTCTCCGACCTCGGTGGCGACGAGGAGGCCATCACCCAGGTGCAGGTCCCGTCGCTGATCGGCATGGACGTCGACGCGGCCCAGCAGGCGCTCGTCGCGCTCGAGCTGCAGCCGGCCATCGGCGAACGCGAGCCCAGCGCCACCGCACCGCCCAACACCGTCCTCCGGACCGAGCCGGGTGAGGGGACGGCGGTCGACATCCGCTCCACCGTCACGCTGATCCTGTCGGAAGGGCCGGAGTTGATCCGGATCCCGCAGGTGATGGGGCTGACGGCCGCGGAGGCCGAGCAGCTGCTCGCCGCCGACGGCCTGGTCGTCGGTGGGGAGGAGACGGCCCAGGACCCCGACGTGGAGGAGGGGCTGGTCATCCGTACCCAGCCCGCCGCCGGCATCGAGGTCGAGCAGGGCACCGCCATCACGCTCGTGATCTCCGCCGGCCAGGAGACGTTCCGCATGCCTCCGGTGGTCGACCTGACCGAGGAGGCAGCCCGCGAGCTGATCGAGGGGGCCTGCGACCGCGAGGACGACACCCCGTGTGCCGTCGTGGTCGCCACGACCGATGCAACCGTGACCGGCGACGGGCGAGTCATCCGCACCGACCCCGAGTCGGGCGAGGACGTCCTCATCGGCTCCCGCGTCACCATCGTGCTGTCCACGGAGGAGCCCACCGAGGAGCCCACCACCGAGGAGCCCGAGCCCGAGCCCACCACGGAGGAGCCGGAGCCCGAGCCCGAGCCCACCACCGAGCCGCCCGAGCCCACCCCCACCCAGCAGCCCGAGCCGACCCCGACCGAGCCCGAGCCCCAGCCCACCCCCGAACCAGCCCCACCCCCCACGGTCCCCGCTCCCTCGGAGTAGGTCCTCGGGTTGTTTGTTGGTCCTCGCTCCGCTCGTCGGGTCCTTTCACACTGCCTCGCTGCGCTCGGACGGTCCTCGGGCTCGTAACCGCCGATCCGCTGCGCCGATTCTCGCCTCTCGCAGGCTCGTGGCTGTGAGTCTTGCTCACGGATCGCCGGCGCCCTGCGGCGGCCGGTGCCCGGTTCGGCTGCGGTGGTCAGGGTGGCGTGTGCGTTGGACACCTCTGAGGGTGGTCGACCGCACCCGGGGTGAGGGCTCGTGTGGCTTGCATGCCTCCTGACGGCGTCCAAGTCGCACGGCAGGTGAGGGTAGGTGCGATCAGCAGCACACGGAGCGGGGGAACGCACACACCGTCGTGTGCGCAGCCCACAGAGGTTCCCATGCACCGCCGCAGGGCGCCGACGAAACGCGAGTGAGGCTCGCAGTGCCCGATGCGGAGCGAGGGCCGAGAATCGAGGGAGTGATTCGTCGGGTCAGAGCCCGAGGACCCGACGAGCGGAGCGAGGACCAACAAACAACGCGGACCAGCAAACCCAGCCCTCCTCCTACACCTTGACCGGTAACTCCGCCAGGAAGTTGCCGAGGAGCTTCATGCCGCTGCGGGTGAGGATGGACTCGGGGTGGAACTGGACGCCCTCGACGGCGAGCTCGCGGTGGCGGAGGCCCATGATGATGTCGGGGTGGGTCGACTCGGGGCCGGTGCGGGCGGTGATCTCCAGCACGTCGGGCACGGTGGCGGGGTCAGCGACGAGGGAGTGGTAGCGGGTGGCGTCGAACGGCTGCGGAAGGCCGGCGAAGACGCCGCGGCCGTCGTGGTGGATGGCCGACACCTTGCCGTGGACCAGCTCGGGGGCCTGCACGATCGTCGCGCCGTAGACCTGCGCGATGCACTGGTGGCCGAGGCACACGCCCAGGATCGGGATGTCCCCTGCGAACCGACGGATGACGTCCATCGACAGGCCCGCGTCGTCCGGGGTACCCGGGCCGGGCGAGATGACGATGCCGTCGGGCCGGTCCGTGGCGACGTCCTCGAGGACGAACGCGTCGTGGCGGGTCACCGTGACGTCCGCACCCAGCTCACCGAGCTCCTGGGCGATGTTGTAGGTGAAGCTGTCGTAGTTGTCGATCAGCAGGATCCGTGTCACGGGATGGCCTATCGGGGTGGGGTGGCGGTGCGGCGGATCGCCGCCAGGTGGACGTCCATGACGTGGTCGACGAGGCGGTCCACGTCCGGCCAGGGAAAGTCGATGGGCTCCACGGCCTTGGCCACCATCATGCTCGTCACGCCGTGGACCGCCATGAGCAGTCCCATGGCATGCATCGACGCCGGCGAGCTCGGGTCGTCCGGATCACCGGCCCGCTCGTCCATGGCATCGGCCACGAGGCCTCGCAGGGCGTTGAACGCCAGCAACCCCTCGTAGGCCTGCGGGTCGAACCCCGCCGGGAGGTCGTGGTGGGGGGACATGAGGATGATGCGGTACGGCTCGGGGTTGTCGATCCCGAAGCGCACGAACGCGTGGGCGGCAACCCGCAGCCGTTCGGCGGGGTCCTCCAGCGCCGTGGCGGACTGCAGGATGTCGCGCCGCAGCCGGCCGAGCAGCGTGCTGCAGCACTCGAACAGCAGCTCGTTCTTGTCGGCGAAATGCAGGTAGATGGAGGGAGGGGTGACGCCGACCCGGGTGGCGACGGCCCGCACTGACACGGCCGCCTCGTCGCCGGTCTCCAGCAACAGCTCGGTCGCGGCCTCGAGGATCTCCTCGCGCAGCCGGGCACCGTCACCGCGACGTGCGCGGGAGCGGGTCCGGGAGGCGTCGCGGGTCGGCATCAGCAGCCCACCCTCAGCGGGGCGGCAGCGGCAGCGGGCCCACGGTCCCGTGGTCGGCGGCGGCCGACCCCGTCGGGCCGGAGCTGTCGTCCTCGGCACCCGCGTCCGCGGACCCGTCCACGGCAGGTGCTGCACCTGCGTCGTCGGCGGTGGGGCCATCGACGACGTCCCCGGCGGCAGGCGCATCAGCACCCTCCACCGCGGGCTCCGGCGGCGTGACCACCGTGATGGTCCAGCGTCCCGGGGGCGCCTGGTTGGGGACGACCTCGCCGAGGCGGGCGATCAGCCGCTCCTCGGTCACCGTGTCGTCGGACACCATGACGGCCGCGGTCATCAGCAGGTCGCCGTCCTCGACCTCGGTCCGCACCATGGCATCGAGCACACCGTCGGTGCGACGCAGCGCGGTGGCCAGCACGGTCGGGTCGGAGGTACCGCCGGTGTGGCTGACGACACGGTCGGCCGGACCCACGACCTTGACCTGACCACGGTCGTCGATTTGCCCGAGGTACCCGGTGGACGCCCAGGTGTCGTCGTCGCCGGGGACCTGGGGGCCGCGGGCGACGAGGGTGCCGACGCCGTCGCTGCCGACGGCCGCCACGGCGACCTCGGTGTCCGTGATCGGCAGGCCCTGGATGCCGGTTCGCGACTCGCCGTACACCGGCTGGGCCGCGACCATGCCGCCGACGGCCTGACCGGAGACGGCGGTGCGGAAGCGGCCGCCGGTCCGGTTGCGCATGGCGGCCGCCATGGCGGGTTCGCTGGGGGGCGCGGCCGACAGGGTCACCCGGATCGAGGTCAGGTCGCGTCGCTTGGACTCCGGCGCCAGCAGGTCGGTCAGGCCGGCGTCGGTTCCCACCAGCAGGCTCGGGCGCATGTCGTCCACGACTCGGGCAGCCGCACCGGAACGGGGTTCCGGGAGCACCAGGGTGGCGGCCGAGAGCAGGGCCTGTCCGAGGCCCGCGGTGAGCACGAACGCCGACGCCGGGCTGCCCACGAGGACGACGGACTCCTTGCCGGCCTGGACATCCGGGACCCACAGGCGGGCCTGGAAGCTGGCGGCGATCATGTTGAGGTGGCTGAGGGCCACGGGGTTGTCACCGTCGAAGACGACCACGGCGGTGGCCTCGTCGACGGCGAGCTCGACCTGGGGAGTGGCCGCGGGAGCCTGCGCCAGGATGTCGTTGAGCGACAGCACGCCGTCCTCGGCGGGGATCGTGATGGCCGGCAGGCGAAGCTTGACGGCCTGGACCTTCGCACGGATGGCCGGCAGGACGTCGAGCAGGCCCGTGGTCACCACGTGCTGCACGCTGGCCAGCTGGTCCCTGGAGGCGGCGAGCGCCGGGTAGGTGGTGTCGATGACCACCAGCGCGGTCGGTGCGGCCGTGTCGATCTGCCTGAGCACCACCTCGGGACCGGCGTCGGGGTCGCAGACGACGGCGACGAGGCCGGCACGCCAGCAGGCGTGGAGGACGAGGACGAGCTGGGGGGACCACGGGAGGACCACGCCCACGCGGTCGCCGCGACCGAGGCCGAGCTGCAGCAGGGCGGTGGCCAGGCGGTCGACCTGCTCACCCAGTGCGCGGTAGGACGTCTCGGTGCCGAGGAACTGCACCGCGGTCGCGTCGGGGAAGTCCTGGGCCGCGTCGTCGAGGAGCCGCGTCATCGGCACGAGGGGGTAGCGATAGGTGTCGGGCACACCCGGCGGGTACAGCCGGATCCAGGGCCGTTCGGGCATCGCCTGCGGCGCGTCCGCGGCCGAGGGCAGCTGGTCGAGGACCTGGGACAGGTCGACCGTGCGGTCCGCTCCCTCCATCGAGGAGGTGTCCGCCGTGTCGACGACCGGGGCGTCGTCGTCAGCCTCCGGAGCGACCTCCGCGTCCATGACCGCATCGCCCGGGACGGCATCTACCCCGTCGCTGGCCTCGGCCTCGACAGCCGGCGCCTCGTCGTCGGATGCGTCGTCGGACGGTTCCACGTCGTCGGACGGTTCCACGTGTGACGCCTCGGCCACGAGCGTGGGGTCCTCGTCGCCGGTCGGCAACGAGACGTCGATCGACACGGTCGACAGCGACAGCGGGGCGGGGGCGCCACCGTCGACTGGTCCGTCGGTGTCCGGCATCTCCGGCCGCGACGGAGGGAGGGGCAGCACGAGGGCGGGCGCATCGACGTCGGGGTCGTCGGCATCCACCGTCACGCCGTCGTCCTCGTTGCCCTCGGGCTCCACGGCGGAGGGTTCGGACGCGACCACGAGGGTGGGCGCCTCGTCGTCGACCGGCGGTGTGTCCGACGTCGCCACGATCGTCGGGGCGTCGTCGTCGGCAGTCGGCTCGACGACCGAAGCCGGGGCCTCGATGTCGGCATCGACGGGACGGTCGTCCACCGCGGGCTCCGCCGGCGCCTCGTCCGCCACCGAGTCCTGGACCGCGCCTGCGCGAGCGGAGGAGGCCTCCAGGTCGCGCGCGGTCACCATTCGGATGGGTGGGGTGGGCAGGGCCGGGATGTCGTCGGGCGCCGTGGACTCGGCGGCCGTGTCGACAGCCGACTCCGCCGCCTCCGGTGCCTCGGAGGCACCACGCGCAACGGATTCCTCGGGTGCGTCCTGCGATGGGGGGTCGGGAAGCGCCGGGATGTCGGTGGGCAGGCCGGTCAACGCACCCAGGCGTTCCGCGGCCTCGGGCTGCGGGTCGGCAACCGCGGGCGTGCCTGCAACGGTCGCCGCTGCGGGTGCCGCGGTGGAGGTCGTCGACGACGGCTGCTCGGTCGGCTCGTCGAGGTCCGGCTCCGGGGCCTCCTCGACAGGGGCCGACGTCGACGCCGGGAGGTTGGTGTCGGGGGGCGTGGCCGCCGGGGGGCGCGGACGGGCCACCGGCGGCAGGGTGCGAAGCGTGGCGGGGGGCTGCGGCCGGTCCCCGGTACGGCGGGCCGGCGTGCTGGGACGCGGTCGCGCCGCCCTGCCGTTGTCGGAGCTGGGCTCGGGCGGTGCCTCCCGGCGCTCGGGAGCCGGCTCGACCTCGGGGGTCGGCGGGGTCGGGCGGGTTCGCGTGACCGTCGGGTCCACGCTGATGCCACCACCGCGGAACTCCAGGCCCGGCTTGCGGCTCAGCGCCGGGGGTCGACGGTCCGGAACCTGGCGACGGGCGGAGTCCTGCACGGCCCGGCGGGCGGCGGCATGACGCGCAGCGCTGCGGCGGGCCTCCTCGGCCTGCTGCCGAGCCAGCTCGGCCCGCTCCTTCGCGCTCGTTTCGTCTCTGGACACCGCTGCCGCCTTCTTGGTTCGTGGACGCCGCATTGTTCCATCATGTATCCACCCGTGCGAACCTCGTCGGCGGCGCCGTGGGCACGCTGGTACGTTGACCCGGGTGGGCTCCGTACGCACCTTAGTCCCTCCAGCACGGGCCGTCGTCGCAGGGATCCTGCTGTCGGCCATGGTCTTGTTGTTCACCGGCGGTGCACCGGGCTCGGCCGCCGCGGTACCGGCCGACACCCCCCACCTCCGCGCGGACGGCCACGTGTCCCTCGCCTGGCTCTACGGTGGGTCCTCTGCGGACTACCGTGCGCAGATCGAGGCGATGGCGGGCCTGACCACCATCTCCCCGACGTGGTGGTACCTGGACGAGGACGATCCGGGTGGGCTGGAGCTCGACACCGACGACGACCTCGTGGCGTGGGCACAGGCAAGGGGCCTCGCGGTGTGGCCCCTCTTCGGCAACCACATCGACCCCGACCTGACCGATCAGGTGCTGCGTGACCCGGCCCTGCGACAGCGGGTCGTCGACGGCATCGTCGCCGAGGTCCGGCGGTCGGGGGTGGACGGCGTCAACGTGGACTTCGAGAACCTCCACGACGAGACGCGGTTCCTCCTCACCGATATCGTTCGCGAGCTCGAGCAGGCCCTGCCGGAGGTGATCGTGTCCGTGGACGTGACCGCGATGACCGACACGTGGGTGCTGGGCAACTGGTCGACCGCCTTCGACCGCGAGGGCCTCGGACAGGTCGCCGACTACGTGATGCTGATGAGCTACGACCAGCACAACTCCCTGCGGCGCGACGGGCCGGTGGCCGGGCTGCAGTGGGTCAGCGAGTCCACCGAGTACCTGCTGCGCACGGTGCCGGCGGAGAAGGTCGTCCTCGGCCTGCCGTTGTACGCACGGCACTGGGCCACCGACGCCTCGGCGCGCGACGGCATCTCGCTTGAGGCCACGCTCGGCATGGCCGCCATGGCCAACCGTGTGGCCGAACGGTCCCAGGCGGTCACCTACGACCCGGTTGCCGGGCAGGACCTGCACACCTGGACCGACGAGCACGGACGTCCCAACCGGGTGTGGCTGGAGGACGTCGCGAGCCTGCAGCGCAAGGCCGAGCTGGTCGACGTGCACGGCCTCGCCGGCATCGCCGCCTGGCGGGCCGGGTTCGAGCAGCCCGACGTGTGGACCGCGCTGGACGCCCAGCTGGCGGCCATGTCGGCGCCCGGCTCGACGGTGGAGCCGGTCCCGACCACATCAGCCCCTGCCACGGCTCCCGCGAGCACGGCCCCGACCGCGGCCGCGGATGCTGCTGTGGAGGAGGGTGCGGTGCCCGCCGGCGGCACACCATCCGGGGAACCGACCGTGGCGACCCAGCCTCTGGATCAGCCGATCACCGAGCCGTCACCGGTGGACGGCACGGACGTCGCCACCCCCGGCGAGGAGGACATGGTCACGCTGGCCGCCGCCACCCTCCTCGGGCTGGTCGGCATCGCCCACACGATCCGCTGGCGGATCAGGCGCCGAGCACGGGGTCGGTGACGTAGCGGATCTCGACCCACGGGAAGACGACCGTGAAGAGCAAGTAGACGACCACCAGGACGGCGACGGTGATCAGGCCGCCACGAAGCCACGGGTTCACGACGCGGTCGTCACGGTCGACGGTGCGGACGCGGTCTGCTGCTGGTCGGCCGCCAGCTCGGCGAACACGATGAGGCGTTCGCGGTTGGACCAGCGAGGATGGCAGGTCGTGAGCGTCAGGACCGGCGCACCCGTGCCGATCGGGTCCTGCCCGAGCACGTAGTTCTCCGACGGGTCGACGATCCGCTGCTCGACGACCTCGTAGACCCAGCGCACCCCGTTGCGGTCGGTCACGTGGATCTCGTCCCCGGTCTCGAGGGTCTCGAGGTCGTAGAAGGGTGCGCCCGCCGTGGTGCGGTGTCCGGCCACCGCGAAGTTGCCCTGCTCACCGGGGTAGGCGGTCCCCGGGTAGTGGCCTGGTCCCTCGCTCAGCGATTCGGCGTTGACACCCTCGACGATGAACAACGGGCCCTCGTACACCGGCTGCTCTGCGCTGCCCGGCCGGTGGAACTGCAGGGCCGCAACGGCCTCGCCGACCTCGACGGCCGACAACGGCTGCTCGGTCTCGACCGGGAGCAGGGGGTCGCCACCGTCGTCGAGCTCGCCGACCTCGAGGACCCAGTCGTCCAGGAACTGCTCCTGGGCCCTGCTGGTCGCGATGCCCGTCCAGTACAGGGAGTAGACGAGGTACAGGGCCAGCACGGCACCGCCGGCGATGAACAGCCAGCCGAGGGAACGCAAGGCCGTACGCATGATGAGGAGGATCCGGGTCGTCGAAGGGCGGGAACATCGGGACCGCGTGGGCGACGAGCGGGCGACGCCACGTCACGGTCCACGCGCGAGGGTAGCCGCGTCGACGGGCACAGCCGATCGTCCGTCGGGGCGGGTCGACCGGACGCCCCCCACCCGCGTGCCTCGATCGGCGCACGGTGGCGGTACCATCACCCTTTACTGTCCCTGTGCTCCAGCCCTCCTGATGGGTGCGGAGCCAACCGCAACGCCAGCCGTTCAGAGGTGCCGACGTGCCCAAGTCCAAGTCGAAGCGCGACCAGTACACACCGCCGCCGAGGCCGAATCCGCCGCCCAGCCCGCAGTGGGTGCCGGTCGCCGGCACGGGGCTCATCGCCCTGGGCATCATCGTGATCCTGATCAACTACGTGTTCCCCGGCTTCCTGCCGGGCGGCAACTACGCGATCATCGTGGGCTTCGTCATGATGGCGGTCGGGCTGGGCATCCTCAGCCAGTGGCGCTGACGGGCAACGCTCGCCCGCACCCGCGGATCCACAGGGTTGTCCACGTCTGTGGATGAACTCCGAGGGCGGAACTACACACCGGGAATCTCCTCCACAGGGTTCTCCACAGCTGTGGACGAACCAGGGGGCACCCCGGTGTGCGATTTCCTGCCCCGGCGTCAGGCGCGGGTGCTGCGGACCTCGCGTCGTTCGTGCATCTTCTCCCCGCAGTGGCGGGGCGGCATGGCCGACCCGCGGACCAGCAGCAGGACCTCGGCCCCACAGCCGGTGCACGTGTACGTGACCCGTTCGTCGGGATCCACCGCCTCCGGCGGCCCGTCGGGGATGTGGGCGGCACCACGGTTGAGCGACCCGAACGAGGCGATGCCGATCGACCAGATCAGCAAGCCGAGCAGCGGGGCGAAGACCAGCTGCCACGGGATCAGCCCCCTGGATGCGGCGACCACGCCGACCAGGAACAGGACCATCACCAACCGCTTCATCGTCCCCAGCCTGCCATGACCGACCCCACACCTCCCGCCTTCCTCGAGGCCGTCCAGTCCTACCTGGCCGGTCGCGAGGCCCAGTTCAACTACGAGGCGTTGGTCCACACCTTCACCGACATCGAGCGGTTCCACCGCTGGGCTGGGTACATGGACCGCCTGCGGCCCCTCGATGGCGCACGCGTCCTGTCCAGCGGGTGTGGCGCCGGCGGGTCCTTGCTGGCCTACTCCGACGCCGGCGCGGCACTCGTGGAGGGTGTCGAGGTGGACGCCCAGTTCGCCCACATGGCCCGGTCCCGCGTGGCCGACGTCGAAGGCGTGGAGGTGCACGAGCTGGCTCCGGAGGCGCGGCTGCCGATCCCCGACCGCAGCGTCGACCTCATCGAGTCCATGGACGTCATCGAGCACGTGCCGGACGACGAGCGCTACCTCCGGGAGCTGCGACGGGTCCTGGCACCCGGCGGGATCATCCTCGTGGTCACCCCGAACCGGATCTGGCCGGTCGAGCAGCACCTCGGCATCGCCGGTCCGCCGTGGTTGCCGATCGGCCTGGCCGACACGATCTTCGGACTGCTGGCCCTGCTGCCCGGCCTGTCAGCGGACCGCCGGCAGAAGTACCGGGAGCTACGGGGCATGCGGACGCAGAACATGTCGATGTGGCGGCTGCGCCGGCTGGCCAAGCGGCTCGACCTGCACATGACCGTCCTGCACCGCACCGATGACCCAGGTGATCCGCTGCCGGTCGACGACCCCCGCGCCGAGCAGCTGCTCCGGACGTGGTGGGGCAAGTACGTCGCCCCGGTCAAGTCCCTCGCGGTCACCTTCGAGCGCCGCAGCTGACTCGGCTTCCGGTCGGGCGTGAGCGGTGGATGGATGTCGTGGAGCCAGGCGGAATCGAACCGCCGACATCTGCCATGCAAAGACAGCGCTCTACCAACTGAGCTATGGCCCCTGGGGGAGAACGAAGGGTAGCGCGCCACGAGGCATCGGGCCCAGACCTGTCCTGGACCCGTCGTACAGCCGCCCCTTCGTCGGGTGGCCTACAGGTCGCGAGGCTCTTCCCAGATCGCCTCGTCGAGCTCCATGTCGCGCTGGCGCTTCAGCGCCATGGCTCCAGCGGCGAGGACGGCCAGCAGGACAATCAGCTTCTTCATCTCGGTCTCCTCCGTCTGCCTCGGTCGGGCAGGGCTCGCGTCACGATGGGGGTGTTCGGCCGCGGAGCCTACCCGAGGACGGCAGGGCGGGCAGGTGATGCGTCAGGTCCGCGCCAGCTCGCCGGTCTCGGCCCCCGAGCTGCCCGTGCGCAGGATCAGGACCTTTGCTCGCAGTCGAACGACCGGTCGCCCACGGCTGGGCTGCAGGGCCCGGGGTGGGAGGGGGCGCTGGCCGTCGGCCGTCGCCGTCACGATCCGGTCGATCTGGGCGATACCGGCGGTGGCCGGCGTGAGGGCGACCAGCCACATCATCGGGTCGAGGAAGGGCGGCACGGTCTCGGTGCCGTGGTAACCCGCGAACTCCCGAGGGCGTGCCAGGAGGCCGTACACGTCGAGGATCCCGCGCTCGAGGTCATCGAGGGCCGCGCTGGCCGGGCCGGGGACGATCGGCACGGCGATGCCCACCTGGGCGCCCTCGTCGGCGGTGAAGCGCAGCTGGAGCTCTGCGGGCGGGATGCGACCGGCGTGGCGATGCTCGGCCGGCGTCCGAAGGGTGATGGAACGCAGCACGGCGGTCCCGGTGCCGAGGACGAGCAGGGCGCTGTCCTCCCGGGGCTCTCGCTGGTGCGCCCCCGACACCCCGACGCGAGCCCGCCGGGTGAGGATCGTCACCTGCCCCCCACCACTCCGCGGCTCCGGGAACGCGATCGGCGCACTGGCGTCGGTCGTCGACGAAGCTCGAGCGGATGGCTGCATGGACGGATTGAACCACCTCACCCCCCACGATCGTGCCCAAACCCACCCATACGCGACCCAGGCCCCGATCGCGCCAACAAACCCCCGCCCAGCTCAACCACTCGTGGTGTGCCACCCGACACCCTCAACGGCACCGAGAAGCGCAAGCAACCAGCTTGGTCGCCCCGGCCTCCGTGGCCTCGAACGGCCCGAGCGGAGCGGAAACCCAAAAGGAGTCCTCGATGGCCCACGGACGACGGCGAGCGTCAGCGAGTCGGAAGTATGTGGGGCCTCCGTGGCCCGAACGGCCCGAGCGGAGCGGGAAACCAAAGGATGTCCTCGATGGCCCACGGACGACGGCGAGCGTCAGCGAGTCGGAAGTATGTGGGCCATCGAGGACTTGAACCTCGGACCTCACCCTTATCAGGGGTGCGCTCTAACCGCCTGAGCTAATGGCCCTTTGTTGCGCGGATGCGGAGAGCCCGCGCGGGAGTCAAGGAGTGTAGGTCGACTACTCCTCGCTTGCCAACTCGATACGCAGTCCGCCGAGGAGATCGGCGACCAGGTTGTAGAGGAAGGCAAGGAAAACGTTGATGCCGGTCCACAGCACGACGTTGAGCAGACCCAACAGGAACGCCGCACGGGCGATGTTCCCACCGTTGATCACCAGCGTCAGCTGCAGCTCGTCGAGGAACGACGTCAGCGTCTCGAGCACGCCGATCCGGAGGATGACGGACCAGAAGACGCTGAGCCCCAGCATGACCACGAGCAGGAAGCAGAAGTAGAAGATGACCGACAGCTTCAGCACCGACCAGGGGTCGATGCGGCGCACGGTGGCCCGACGACGGACGACCTGACCGGTCCTGACCCGCTCGCGCGGGGGCTGCTGGTTGCTCACCCGCGTGGCGGGCTTGTTCTTCCCGCTGCTGGGGCGTTGGGTGGTTGACATGGTGCTCGCAGTCTAGTTGACCCGGTGACGGCGCCGTGCGGGCCGATCGGCCGGGTGAAGGCTACTCCTCCTCGTCGGCTCCGTCCGAGGACTCGCCGTCGCCATCGATCTCGTCATCGATGCCCTCGACCTCCGTCGTTGACACCTGCTGGTCGAGGTCGACCGTCGACTCGCCGTCGGTCGCCTCGCCGTCCTCGGACTCCTCGTCGTCGTCCTCGAGCTCCATGACCTTCGCGACGGAGGCGACCTTGGCGCCGTCCCTGGGGGTCATCACGCGCACGCCCTGGGTGTTGCGCCCTGTGGGCCGGACGTCCTTGACGTCCATCCGGATGATGGTGCCCCGGTCGGTGACGATGAAGATCTCCTGCTCGTACCCGGCGACGATCGCGCCGACGAGGCCACCACGACCATCGGTCAGCTTGGCGGTCTTCACGCCCATGCCGCCGCGCTTCTGCGTGGGGTACCGCTCCAGCGGGGTCCGCTTGCCGTAGCCCTCGTCGGTGATGACGACGAGGTAGCCGTCGGGTTCGACGATGGCGCAGGCGAGCAGCTCGTCGCCGTCGGCAAGGTTCATGCCCTTCACACCGCTGGCGTTGCGGCCCATGGCGCGGGCGTCGGACTCGTGGAAGCGGATCGACTGGCCCTTGAGGGACACGAGGATCACGTCGTCGTCACCCGAGGTCAGCCGCACGTCGATCAGCTCGTCGCCGTCGCGGAGGTTGATCGCGATCAGCGTGGACCGCGGGGAGTCGTACTCCTCCAGCTTCGTGCGCTTGACGATGCCGTTGCGGGTGGAGAACAGCAGGTGCTTGCCGTTCTGCTCGAGCGACTCGAGGTGCACGACGGTGCGCACGACCTCGTCCTTGTCCAGCTCCAGGCCGGGCACGTTCGCCATGTAGACGCCACGGGCGGTACGGCTCTTCTCGGGGATCTGCCAGGCCTTGATGCGATGCATCCGACCCTTGGAGGTGAAGAACAGCACCCAGTGGTGGGTGGAGGTGGAGAACAGGTCCCAGATGATGTCCTCGTCCTTGAGGCCACCGGCGTTGATGCCCTTGCCGCCGCGCTTCTGGACCTTGTACTCGCTGGCGGAGACCCGCTTGATGTAGCCGGCCTGGGTGATCGTGACGACCACCTCTTCCTCGGCGATGAGGTCCTCGATGTCGAGGTCGCCCTCGGCCGGGACGATCCGGGTCCGCCGAGCGTCGCCGAAGCGGTCGGCGATCTCCTCCAGCTCCTCGACGATGATGTCCTTGACCTTCTGGGGGTCCGCGAGGATGCCCTCGAGCTCGATGATCCGCTCCATCAGCTCGGCGTACTCCTCCTGGATCCGCTGGCGCTCGAGGGCGGCCAGGCGGCGGAGGGGCAGGTTGAGGATCGCGGTGGCCTGCACGTCGGACAGGTCGAAGCGCGACATCAGCTCGGACTGGGCAGCGTCGGCGGAGGCGGAGTTGCGGATCAGCTGGATGACGTCGTCGAGGTTGTCCAGCGCGATGATCAGGCCCTCGAGGATGTGGGCTCGTTCGCGGGCCTTGCGCAGCCGGTACTCCGTCCGGCGGGTGATGATCTCGATCTGGTGGGTGATGTAGCGCGAGATGGTGTCCTTGAGACCCATCGTGCGCGGCACCCCGGGGCCGATCTCGTCCTCACCGGTGGGGACCAGGGAGAGGTTGATGACGCCGAAGGTGTCCTGCAGCTGCGTGGCCTTGTACAGCTGATTGAGCACGACCTGGGCGTTGGCATCGCGCTTCAGCTCGATGACCAGCCGGATGCCCTTGCGGTTGGACTCGTCGCGGATGTCGCGGATGCCCGTGAGCCGCTTGGTGTTGACCAGCTCGGCGATCTTCAGCGCCAGGTTGGCCTTGTTGACCTGGTAGGGCAGCTCGGTAACGACCAGCTGCTCGCCGGCGCGGTTCTCCTCGATGTCGACGACGGCGCGCATCCGGATCGACCCGCGACCCGTCTCGTAGGCCTGGCGGATGGGGTTTGCGCCCATGATCAGGGCCCCGGTCGGGAAGTCCGGCCCGGGGATGATCTGCATCAGCTCGTCGAGCGTGATCTCGGGGTTGGCCATCTGCGCCACGATGGCCCGGGTGACCTCACCGAGGTTGTGCGGCGGGACGTTGGTGGCCATGCCGACGGCGATGCCGGCCGAGCCGTTGACCAGCAGGTTCGGGAAGCGGCTCGGCAGGACCAGCGGCTCGGACTCCTGGCCGTCGTAGTTGTCCTGCCAGTCGACGGTCTCCTCCTCGATGTCGCGGAGGAGCTCCATCGCGAGGGGGGACAGGCGAGCTTCGGTGTACCGCATGGCCGCCGGAGGGTCGCCGTCGACGGAGCCGAAGTTGCCGTGCCCCTCGATCAGCGGGTACCGGATCGCCCACGGCTGGGCCATGCGGACCAGCGCGTCGTAGATCGAGGAGTCGCCGTGGGGGTGGTACTTCTTCATCACATCACCGACGGCAGCCGCGGACTTGCGGTGCTGCGTGCCGGCGCGCATGCCGCCCTCCCACATGGAGAACAGGATGCGGCGGTGGACGGGCTTGAGGCCGTCACGGACGTCGGGCAACGCACGTCCCACGATCACGCTCATCGCGTAATCGATGTAGGAGCGCTGCATCTCCTCCTCGATCTCGACTGCCTCGAAGACCTCGGTGGCCACGGTCGCCTCGCCCTCCCCCGCGGGGGTCTCGGGCGTGGCGTCCTCGGGCACGTCAGGAGTGGTGTCGTCAGCCATGATGGTGAACCTCTGCTGGACCGTTCAAGGGCCCTAGACGTCCAGGAACTGGACGTTGCTGGCGTTGCGGATGATGAAGTCGCGACGTGCCTGCACGTCGTCGCCCATCAGGATGGAGAACATCTGGTCGGCGGCCGCACCGTCGGCGAGGGTGACCTGCAGCATGTTCCGCTTCGACGGGTCCATGGTGGTCATCTCGAGCTGCTCGTCGTCCATCTCACCGAGGCCCTTGAACCGCTGGACCTCTATCTTCCGCGTCCCCTCGGGGTTGATCTCGCGGAGGATGGCGTCGCGCTCGCGGTCGGAGAAGGCGTAGCGGATGGACTTCTTGGACTTCGAGCCACGCGGCTGGATCTGGTACAGCGGCGGCTGGGCGATGTAGACGTACCCGGCTTCGATCAGCGGCCGCATGTAGCGGAACAGGAACGTCAGCACGAGGGTGCGGATGTGGGCGCCGTCGACGTCGGCGTCCATCAGCATCACGATCTTGTGATACCGCGCCTTCTCGATGTCGAACTCCTCGCCGATCCCGGTGCCGATCGCGGTGATCAGCGCCTGGACCTCCTTGTTCTCGAGGATCTTGGTCAGGCGGGCCTTCTCGACGTTCAGGATCTTCCCGCGCAGCGGGAGGATGGCCTGGAACCGCCGGTCACGAGCCTGCTTGGAGGTGCCACCGGCCGAGTCACCCTCGACGACGAACACCTCGCACTCTGCGGGGTCACGCGACTGGCAGTCCGCCAGCTTGCCCGGCAGGGACGTGGAGTCCAGCAGCCCCTTGCGGCGGGTCAGGTCACGGGCCTGCTGGGCGGCCTTGCGGGCGCGCGCCGAGTCGATGGCCTTCATGAAGATCCGCTTGCCCTCGGCCGGGTTCTCCTCGAACCAGGTCTTGATCTGGTCGTTGACCGTGCGCTGCACGAACGACCGGATGTGGGTGTTGCCGAGCTTGGTCTTGGTCTGCCCCTCGAACTGGGGATCACCGAGCTTGACGGAGATGACGGCGGTCAGGCCCTCGCGGATGTCGTTGGCCTCGAGCCGCTCGATGCCGCCCTGGCCCTTGATCGGCAGGATCCCCGCGTCGGTGGCGATGCGGTTGACCGTGGAGGTCAGCGCCGCCCGGAATCCCTCCTCGTGGGTGCCGCCCTCGTGGGTGTTGATGGTGTTGGCGAAGGAGTGGATGGACTCGTGGTACTCGTTGGACCACTGCATCGCCATGTCGATCTCGGCGATGCCCTCGGTCTCGTGGGTCTCCGAGGCCGTGAAGGCGATGATGTCGTCGTGGACCTCGGTCTTCTTGGTCGAGTTCAGGTAGGCCACGAAGTCCGACAGGCCACCCTCGGCGTGGAACTCCTGGCTGAGCTGGTTGCCGTCCTCGTCGGTGTGACCGGTGCGCTCGTCGGCGACGGTGATCCGCAGGCCAGCGGTCAGGAAGGCGGTCTCGCGGAACCGCGTGGTCAGCGTCTCCCAGCTGTACTCGTTGGTCTCGAAGATCTGGTCGTCGGCCCAGAACGTGATGATCGTGCCGGTGCCCTCACCGGGCTCGAGGTCCCGGACGGCCTCGATGGGCGCGTCGGGGACGCCGCGCTGGAACGACTGGCGCCACAGCTTGCCCTCGCGCTTGACCTCCGCGATCAGGCGGCTGGACAGCGCGTTGACGACCGAGACACCCACCCCGTGCAGGCCACCGGACACGGCGTAGGCCTGGTTGTCGAACTTCCCGCCCGCGTGGAGGATCGTGAGGACGACCTCCAGCGTGGACTTGCCCTGCGTCGGGTGCATCTCCACGGGGATGCCGCGGCCGTCGTCCTCGACCCTGACCCCACCGTCGGCGAGGAGCCGGATGTCGATGCTGTCACAACGTCCGGCCATCGCCTCGTCGACGGAGTTGTCGACGATCTCCCACACCAGGTGGTGCAGGCCACGCGGGCCGGTCGAGCCGATGTACATGCCGGGACGCTTGCGGACCGCCTCGAGTCCTTCGAGGACGGTGATGTCGCTGGCTTCGTAGGAGGACTCCGGCGCGGCAGCAGGCGTGGGTACTTCGGCCTGCTCGCCCGCGACGTCGTCCTTCGGGGTCTGGTCGTCGGACACAGAACGCCTTCCGGATCGATCCCAACGAGCCGCGCGCGATGTCGCGCCAGACGGCCCTGTGGGAAGCATTTTGCGGTGACCACAAAGACTACCACGCGGGTTGCCGTCGACCCTTGGAAGCCACACAGTGGCGTTTCAGCAGGTCAGGGGCTATTTGCCCGAGCGTTGGACCACGATCTCGATCTTGCGGACAGTGTCCGGTCCCATGATCGAGTTGACCCGGGCCTGCAGGTCGCCGGTGAAGTAGCGCAGCTGGGTTGCCCAGCCGGCGTCCTCGGCCGCGATCACCAGGACGCCGCCGTGCAGCCGCACGGGGTTGGCATGCGCGGCGATGTCGGGCCCCGCAGCCTCGTCCCAGAAGTCGAAGATCCGCGCCCCGTCGAGTCGCCCGGCCCAACGACGGCGGGTGATCATCTCGTCGATGACCCGCCCGATCGGCTGGGGGTCGGGACGGTGTGGTCGCCGGCTCATCCGGGCGTTCGGGCGTTCGGGGCGAGCATCAGCACCGGGCGGAGGGCAGTCGGTTTCACGTGGATCCTCCGGTCGACGGCGGGTCGATGACCGTACCGGCCCTGATGTGCACGCGCATCCCCTCCAGGGGGACCTCGGTGCCGACCGCGGCGGTGACCAGGACCTGCTCGAAGGCTGCGCAGCGCGCGGCCAACCGACGGCGTCGATCGGCGTCGAGCTCGGCGAACACGTCGTCGAGGAGGACGATCGGCTGATCGCCGATCTCACCGATGACCTCGTGGGAGGCGAGCTTGAGGGCGAGGGCCAGCGACCACTGCTCCCCGTGGCTGGCGTACCCCTTGGCCGGCAGGTCCCCGATGCCGAGGAAGAGCTCGTCGCGGTGCGGTCCGACCAGCGTCATGCCGCGGCGGACCTCGTCGCGTTCCTGCTCGGCCAGGGCTTCGCGCAGCTCTGCGGCCAGCTCGGCCGGGTCGGGCACCGGTTGGCCCGCCGTCCCGGTGACGGTACGCCCCCACGACAGCTCGTAGGCCAGGACGGGCAGTCGTCCCACGTCCTGGGCGGGGCTGGCGGCCACCAGGTCGGCGTAGGCCTCGGCGACGGGTGCCGCGAGGGCGTTGATGGCGGCGATGCGGGCAGCCAGCACCGGGCCGGCGGTGTTGACGTAGGTGTCGGTCCACACCTCCAGCACGTCGCGCTGCAGACGACCCGTGATCCGGGCGTCCTTGAGGACCGCGTTGCGCTGGGCGAGCGCACGGTCGAGGTCGCTCCGGACGCCGGCGAACGTGGCCCGTCGCCCCGCCAGCAGGTCGTCGAGGAACCGACGCCGGTCGCCGGGGTCACGGCGGACCAGGGTCAGGTCCTCCGGGGCCAGCATGACGGAGCGGATCGCGCCGAACGCGTCGGACATCCGCTGCATGGGTTGCCCGTTGAGCTGCGCACGGTTGCGTCCCTGGCGGAGCTCGACGCTGACGGCGATCCGTTGGCCCATGTCGCTGCGCGCTTCGGCCCTGATGACCGCGGCGTCCGCGCCGGCCCGGACCATCGCCTGGTCGCTGGAGACCCGGTGGGAACGGCCCAGCGACAGGTAGTGCACGGCCTCCAGCAGGTTGGTCTTGCCCTGCGCGTTGGAGCCGACGAACGTCGTCACCCCCGGCTGGAGCTCGAGGTCCAGCCGTTCGTAGTTGCGCACGTCGAGCAGGTGCAGCGATTCCAGCCGCATCAGGTCACCCGTGCCGTGGTCGGGCGGGTCACTCGCCGACGGCGCCGTCGACGGCTTCGCGCAGCAGGTCGGCGTGCCCCGCATGGCGGGCCGTCTCCTCGATCATGTGCAGGATGACCCAGCGCAGGCTCGGTCGTTCGCGCTCGGCCTCGTCCCAGCCGGGCCAGGCCAGCCGGTCGTCGAGCTTCGCCGCGGCGATGACGGCGTTGGATCGTTCGCAGGCCGCCGCGTAGTCCGCGAGCAGCTCGTCGATGTCCTCGGTCGCTCCGGTCCGGAACTCCCAGTCGGGATCAGCGTCCCAGTCCACGCTGGCCCAGGGCTCCCGTTCGGGGCCGTTGACGAAGCGGTGCTCGAACCAGCTGTGCTCGACGAGGGTCAGGTGCTTGACCAGCCCGCCGAGGGTGAGGGTCGAGGCGCCGACCGTGGCGGCGGTGCCCGCGGCATCCACGCCGCGGGCCTTCATCGCCACGGTCGCCCGCTGGTGGTCCAGGTACTGCACCAGCATGGTCTTCTCGTCGGTCGCGCCGACCGGGTCGACGCGCTCGGCGAGGCCCACGTCAGACCCGGACGGGCATCAGCAGGTACAGGTAGTCCGCGTCGGACTCGTCGTCGCCCTCCTCGGGGGCCGGCGGGCGCATGACGGCGGGCTTGAGCTCGTCACGGAACTCGAACATCACCTGCTCGCCGCCCATGGCGTCGAGCCCGTCGATCAGGAAGCGCGGGTTGAAGGCGATCTGCAACGGCTCGCCCTCCAGCTCGATCGGGAGGGACTCCTCGGCCTGACCGGCTTCGGTGGAGTCGGCCTTGACCGTCAGGGTGTCGCTGTCCATGCCGAGGATGACCGGCGTCATCGCCTTGTCGGCCTCACCGACGACGGCGATGCGTCGCACGACCTCGGTCAGGGCCTGGCGGTCGACACGGATGCGCCGCTCGTAGCCGTCGGGGATGAGCCCGCGGTACTCGGGGTACTTGCCCTCGACGAGGGTGGAGACCAGACGACGGTCGGCGAACACGAAGGTGGCGTAGCTGGGCTCCAGGACCAGCTTCACGGCGCTCCCGAGCATGTCTGCAGCGTGCTTGGCCTGTTCCAGCGCACGACGCGACACGAGGGCGCTCATCTCACCCGCCTCGTCCCACGGGATCGTGCGGACGGCGAGGCGGTAGGAGTCGGTGGCCGCGGCAGTGAAGTTGCCGTCGCTGGCCTCCAGCTTCACGCCGGTGAGGACCGCGCGGGCGTCCTCGGTGCTGGCGGAGCGGGCGACCTGGGTGATCAGCTGGGAGAACTCGCCGGCCTGGAGGGTGGCGGAGGGCGCATCCTCCAGCGGGGTCCGCATGGACGGGAAGTCCTCGAGGACCATCAGCCGCAGCTCGAAGCTGGCGCGGCCACAGCGGATGTTCATGGCCTCGTTGACGGCGGCGATCTCCACGGCGTCGTTGGGCAGCAGGTGGACGACGTTGCTGAGCAGCTTGCCGGACACGAGGGCCCCGCCGTCCCGTTCGCCCTGGACGGGCAGGGTCAGCTCGGAGTCGATCTGTCCGTTGGTCGAGGACAGGGTCAGCTCGTCACCGGCCAGGCTCAGCTTGATGCCGGCCATGGCGGGGAAGCTGACGCGTTCGCCGACGGTGCGCTGCACCCACTTGATGGCCTCTTCGAACTCGGTGCGCTCGGCGCGGAACTTCATGGGATCTCCTCGGCTCGTGGCGGTGTTTTCCACCGCTCCCCGGGCCCTCGGGTTAAGGGGTTGATGTCAGATCTCTAGGAACAGTTGTAGTTGTAGGGGCGACGAATGCCTGTGGGTAACCACTGTTTCGGCAGGTCAAAGGCCGTTTGACCCTGTTGGCCGCCTCGTGGGGAAGCTGTGCGGCACACGTGTAATTCCGGGAACGCGCATGTGGACAAGCCCAGTGTCGCGTTCTGCTCGTGGAGCGTCGAGGACCGTCCACCGGTTGTCCACGAGGTCCTGTGGGTGAATCTCAACCACGGGACCGTGCCTTGATGTGCCCGGTGAGTTCCTGGATCTGCTCGAACAGGGCTGGCCGTTCGCGGATGAGCTTCTGGATCTTCTTGTTCGCGTGGATGACCGTGGTGTGGTCCCGGCCGCCGTACTGTTCGCCGATCTTGGGCAGCGACAGCTCGGTCAGCTCACGGGTCAGGTACATGGCCACCTGCCGGGCCGTCACCAGCGAGCGGGTCCGGGTGGCCGAGCACAGCTCGTCGGTGGAGAAGCCGAAGTACTTGGCGGTCTCGTCCATGATCACGTCGGCGGTGATCTCCCCCAGGGTTGCGGCGGGGAAGATGTCCTTGAGCGCGGTCTCGGCCAGCGCCATGCTGACGGGCTGCTTGGACAGGCTGGCGGCCGCGATCACACGGATGAGCGCCCCCTCGAGCTCGCGGATGTTGGTGGAGATGCGGCTGGCGATCAGCTCGAGCACCCCAGCGGGCACGTCGACCTCCTCCAGCTCCGCCTTGCGACGCAGGATCGCCTGACGGGTCTCGAGGTCCGGGGGCTGGACGTCGGTCAGCAGGCCCATCTCGAACCGTGTGCGCAGCCGGTCCTCGAGGCGCTCGAGCGCCCGTGGCGGCCGGTCGGAGGTCAGCACGATCTGCTTCTCGGCGTGGTGCAGCGCGTTGAAGGTGTGGAAGAACTCCTCCTGCGTCCGCTCGGCCTTCTCCAGGAACTGGATGTCGTCGATCAGGAGGATGTCGACGTCGCGGTATCGCCGCTGGAAGCTGGCCTGGTGCCCGCTGCGGACCCCCTCGATGAACTCCGACGTGAACTGCTCGGAGGTCACGTAGGTGATCTTGGAGCGGGGGTACAGCCGCCCGGCGTAGTGGCCGACGGCCTGGAGGAGATGGGTCTTGCCCAGCCCGGAGCCGCCGTAGATGAACAGCGGGTTGTAGGCCTTCGCGGGCGCCTCGGCCACCGCGAACGCCGCGGCATGGGCGAACCGGTTGCCCGGCCCGATCACGAAGCGTTCGAAGACGTACTTGTCGGACAGGTTCGACGTCGGCAGGGGGTGCACGTTGCCGGGGACCGAGCTGTCGACACGGGGCGTCGGCGGGGCCATGCGCACGTCGTCGGGTTCCTCGACGAACGGTGCCGGGTCGCTGGTGGATGTCGGTTCGGCGGTGTCGGGCCTGACGGTGATGACCAGCGTCACCGGGGACCCGACCGCGTCGGACAGGGCGCCAGAGATCTTGTCCTGGAACTTCCGGCGCAGCTGCTCCCGGGCGAACTCGTGCGGGGCGGACAGCACACACACCCCATCGGACAGGCCGATCGGGTGGGTCTCGGCCATCCAGGTCAGCTGTGCGGCGCTGGGGACGTCGGCCGAGAGCTGCCTCACCGCCGTGTTCCAGACGTCGACGAGGTCTTGGCCTTCGAGGTCCAT